>NZ_DASYHA010000009.1:0-18240 GCF_035999205.1 Allobosea sp. | reverse complement strand
CCATCCGCGGGGGATCCTGGAGGCAAGAAAGGGCGCCCTTTCGGGCGCCCTCTTGATTTGGCGTGGATGTCGGGGTGTCCGGCTCAGACGAAGCGGAAGTCGTCCTGGCTGAGGCTGGCGAGCTGGACGCCCTTCAGCGTCAGCGTGGTGTCGGCGTCGATCGTGAACACCGTGTCGGCGCCGAGCTGATCCGCCGCCTCCATCGCCGCGTCGAAATCGGCGAAGAGGCCGATCGAGAACTCGAGCACGTCCGAGCTCGCACCCGTCGTCCTGAAGTCGGTGATCGTGTCCTTGCCGAAGCCTTGCGCGAAGACGAAGACGTCATGGCCGGAACCGCCGGTCAGGCTGTCGTCGCCCGCGCCGCCCTCGATGCGGTCGTCGCCCGAGCCGCCGTCGATGACGTCGTGGCCGGCGCCGCCGAGCACGATGTCGTCGCCCGAGCCGGCATCGACGCTGTCGTCGCCTTCGCCGGCCTCGACCCGATCGTCGCCCGAGCCGGCCTTGATCACGTCGTTGCCGGTGCCGCCATAGACCGCGTCATGGCCCGAGCCGCCGTCGAGCGTGTCGTTGCCCGCGCCGCCCCAGAGGCTGTCGTCGCCGGCGCCGCCCTTCAGCGTGTCGTGGCCGGCGCCGCCATCGAAGGCGTCGTCGCCATTGCCGCCGGTGACGACGTCGTCACCGGTGCCGAAGAGAAGCTTCTCGATGTTGACGAAGCTCGTCGTGCCGATGCCCGCGCCCGAGGCCTTGCCGCCGGCGAAGTCGACGCTGACCGGGCCGGTCGCGGCCGAGAGGTCGAGCGTGTCGAAGCCCGCGCCGCCGTCGATCAGGTCATGGCCGGCGCTGGCGACGAAGCGATTGTCGCCGTCATCGCCGATCAGCACGTCGTCGCCGGCGCCGCCGATCACCGTCTCGATCGAGATGAGCTCGTCCACGCCGATCTCCGCGCCCGAGGCGAGGCCCTCAGCGAGGTTGACCGTGACGCCGGCGGTGTCGTCGGAGTAGTCGGCCGCGTCGATGCCCTCGCCACCGTCGAGGAGATCGTCGCCGGCCCCGCCCTTCAGCACGTCGTCGCCGTCGCCGCCGACGAGCTCGTCGTCGCCCGCGCCGCCGACCAGCGTGTCGTCGCCGGCCTCGCCATGCAGCTCGTCATCGCCTTCGCCGCCCTCGACCGTGTCGTTGCCGGCCCCGGCCCGCACCATATCGTCGCCGTCGCCCGCCTGGATCACGTCGTCGCCGACCGTGCCCGCAAGCTCGTCATCGCCGGGCGTGCCGACCGGGACATAGGGCGCGACCGTCACGGTGACGGTCGCGGTCGCCGTGCCGCCCTTGCCGTCGGAGACGGTGTAGCTGAACAAAGCCTCGCCGGAGAAGCCCGCGGCCGGGGTGAAGACGACCTTGCCCTGGGCGTCGAGCAGGACGGTGCCGCCGCTGAGTGCCGCGACCGACAGGATCGCGAGCGCATCGCCGTTCGCATCGCTGTCGTTGGCGAGCAGCGTCGCCGGATCGATCGCCAGCACCGCGCCATAGGCCGTGCCGAAGCCGCTGTCGTTGCCCGCGACAGGAGCCGCGTTCGGCGGGGCGATGGTCAGGCTGACGGTCGCTTCCGTCTTGCCGCCCCGTCCATCATCCACGAGCACGGTGAAGCTGTCCTCGCCGGTGAAGCCCGTTGCGGGGGTGTAGCGATAGGTGCCGTCCGAATAGACGAAGACCGTGCCGTGCGACGGGCCCTGCTTGAGGCTGAAGATCAGCGACGCACCGGCATCCTGATCCGAGGCCGAGACCTGACCGGTGACGAGCGTGTCCTTCAGGCCCGCGACTTCGCTGTCCGCGGCCGTGGGAGCGTGGTTGACCGGCAGTACGTCGCCCGCATCGGCGATCTTGACGAAGTGGACGTCGTCGAGCGCCACGCCCGCGCCCCAAGAGTCCTTGACGCCCGTGTCCATGAACTCCAGCCGGTTCGAGCCGTTGCCCGAGCCGCCCTTAACCTCGAAGCTCAGCGTCACCCAGCTCGCGCCTGTCTGCGGCGGCAGGCCGTCGAAGATGACCTCGCCGTTCCACAGCACGACGATGCCGTCGTCGAAGCGCCCGGTATCGGAGTCGGAGAGCGAGAAGCTGACCCGGTAGGTCGCGCCTTCCTCAGCCAAGGAAATCGTCTGGCCGATCTTGTTGCGGGCCGTCTGGCCGGCGCCGTCCATGTCGATCCAGAACTTGCCGTCCTTGGCGACGACGCCCCCGTAGTTGTCGAGGTGCTGTTCGATGCGCTTGAAGTTGGCATTCGTCCAGCCGAGGATCTGGCCGTCGAGGTTCCGGTAGCCCCAGTCGGCGCCGCCATTGTAGCCGCTGGACTCGCTGATGTCCTCGAAGCTGCCGTTGATGATGAGGTCGGTGCCGATCGCGATCTGCGAGGTCGACGACTTCACGGTCAGGTCGATGGTTGCGGTGTCCTTGCCGCCGCGACCGTCATCGACGAGATAGGTGAAGCTGTCGGCTCCGCTGAAGCCGGCCGTGGGTGTATAGCGGTAGGTGCCGTCCGTGTAGACGAAGACCGTGCCATGGGCTGGGCCTTCGGCGAGGCTGTAGATCAGCACGGTGCCGGCATCCTGGTCCGAAGCCGAGAGCTGGCCGGTGATGAGGGTATCCTTCATACCCTGGGCCTGGCCGTCGACGGCGACGGGTGCCTGGTTGGCCGGCAAGATGTCACCGGCATTCGCGATCTTGACGAAGCGCACGTCGTCGAGCGCCGTGCCTGCGCCCCAGGAGTCGGTCACGCCCTTGTCGATGAATTCGAGCCGGTTCGTGCCGTTGCCGGAGCCGCCCTTCACCTCGAAGTTGAGCGTCGTCCAGCTCGCGCTGGTCTGCGGCGGCAGGCCGTCGAAGATGACTTCGCCATTCCACAGGACGATCACGCCGTCGTCGTAGTTGTTCCTGTCGGAGTCTGAGAGCGAGAAGCTCACCTTGTAGGTCGCGCCCTCTTCGACATGAGCGATGGACTGGCCGATCCGGTCGACGGTCGTGCCCGTCTGCGAATGGTCCATGTCGATCCAGATCCGGCCATCCTTGGCGACGATACCGCCATAGTTGTCCCAGTGCTGCTCGATGCGCTTGTTGTTGACGTTGGTCCAGCCGACGATCTGGCCGTCCTGGTTGCGGTAGCCCCAGTCGTTCGCGCCGTTGTTGCCGGAGGATTCGCTGAGGTCCTCGAAGCTGCCGTTGACCATCAGGTCAGTGCCGAGAAGGATGCCCTGCGCGACATTGAAGCTAACGACCGACTCGACGATCCCGCCATGCCCGTCGTTGACGAGGTAGCTGAAGCTGTCGGTGCCGGAGAAGCCAGCGGCCGGCGTGTACTTGTAGGTGCCGTCGGCGTTGAAGACGAGCGTGCCGTTGGCCGGGCCGTCACCCAGGCTATAGGTGAGCTGGTCGCCATTGGCGTCGGTGGCCACGACCTTGCCGTTGAAGGCGACGTTCTGGCTGGTGGTAAGGTCGGTGTCCTCAGTCTCCGGCGCGACGTTGCCCGGCACAGGCATGACCGGATCGGCAACCTTCACCAGGCGCAAGTCATCGAGCGTGGCCGCGAAGCTGCCCCCCGCGCCCTCGAAGACCAGATCGTTCGAGCCATTGCCTGCGCCGCCCTTGAGCATGAAGTGGAGCTTGTCGCCTGCGGCAGAGGGGATACCCTCATAGACCACCTGGCCGCCCCAGAGCACGCGCACGCCGTCATTGCCCGTCGGCAGATCGGCCAGCGAGAAGCTCAGGCGATAGACCGCGCCGCTCTCGACGCTCGGGATGTCGTAGGAAAGGGTGCCTTCAGGAAAATCGCCGGCGGCGACGAGGTCGGTGCCGACCGTGACCGTCGAGGGGATCGCGAAGGCGGGCGCATTCGCCAGCACGTCCTGCAGGCCGGGCAGCACGGCCGCGACTTCGGCATCGGTGCCGTCCACGGCGAGCGCCGCGAGCTCGGCGCCGGTCAGCGTGAAGCCATCGGTGGTCGTGATGGAAGCGGGCTGATGCGCCGGATCGACGCCGTTGAGCAGGACGAGCGCGTCGTTGCCGGCGCGGATGATCAGGTTGTTGCCGTCACGGATGACGCTGACGCTGGCCGGGGTGACGCCGTCGAAGACGATCGTGCTGGTGGCGTCGAGCGAGACGAGGTCGATGCCGTCGCCGGTGCGGAAGACGATCTTGTCGCCCGTCGCGACGATGACGTCGTTGCCGGCGCCGCCGGTGAGGATGTCCGAACCCGTGCCGCCTTCGAGATAGTCAGACCCCGAGCCGCCGACGAGCTCATCGTTGCCGGCGCCGCCGAAGAGAAGGTCGTTGCCAGCATCGCCATAGAGCAGGTCGTCGCCCACGCCGCCGCGGACGATGTCGTCGCCCGACATGGCGTAGATGACATCCTTGTCGGTGCCGCCGTTGATCTCGCTGCCCTGGTCCGTGCCATAGACGACGGTCCGACCGTTGAGGAGCTTTTCGAGCGCCGGGCGGGCGAGCTGCGTGTTGTCGTTGATGATGCCGTCCACGCCGAGATTGAGGGCGTTCTGGACATCGGCCTCCGTGCCGGCGACCGTCCAGCCATTGACCTTGAGGCCGGCAGCCTGCGCGGCCGCGACGGTGTCCTTGTTGATCAGCGCCATCTGGGGCGCGAGGCCATCGAGCTCGCCCATCGTACCCTGCGGGTTCGTGGCGTTGGCAATCTTCGCGTCGGTGATGTTGTCGGTCAGCCAGACGAGCGGGAAGTCGACGTCGTACTTGTTGTCCATCAGGTCGCGGAGGACCTTGTGGTCGGTCGCGAAGGTCTGGAAGACGATGCGCTCCGGATCGGCGAAGTCGGCCGCAACGAGATCGGCCAGCATGGCGTCATAGGTCGAATAGCCGGTGCTCTTGGTCTCGACGAGGATGCCGAGCTTACGGCCGGTCTCGAGTTCCATCTGCTTGGTCAGCGCGATGATCTCGTCGAAGGTGATGATGCCTGGCACCGCCGCCTTCACCTCGGCATAGGTCATGTTCGCGATGCCGCCCGGAAGGTCGTCATGGTAGCTGACCAGCTCGCCGTCCTTGGTCAGGCGGAGGTCGATCTCGATGAAGTCCGCCCCGTACTTGAACGCCCATTTGTAGGCGTCCGTCTCGTTGTCCGTGTAGGGGTTGGTGCCGCGATGGGCGTAAAGAACGGGCTGGTCAGCCATGACTCATCTCCAGAAGCAGGCAACAGTCGATCGTTCCCGGCAGCGGGTCCGCTGCGGGCATGCGTGAAGAACGGATTCTTGATTGCGAGCCGCGCCCGGCCGGGCGCAGCTTCTTTTCGTTGGGTTAGAGCCGGATCCGATCAGGTTGGAACGACCTGATCGGTGAATCCGCCTCTAAACAATGGATTGAGAACGCGTGATCCGATCGGATTGCTGCGCAATCTGATCGGCGCGTGCTCAAGGCCTCACGGCCGTCTCCGAACTGCTGACGAACTGGACGCCGGACTGGTCCAGCATCTGCCGTATGGTGGCCGGCGGTTCTGCGTCGCAGAACACCGCGGAGACCTGATCGATGCGTCCGCCATGGACATGGGCGGGACGCGTGAACTTCGACGAATCGAGGACGAGGAAGGACCTGCGGCAGTTGCGCATCATCGCTTCGCGGGCACGCACCTCCTCCTCGGAGAAATCCAGCAGCGAGCCGTCCTCGTCGATGCCGCCAACGCCGAAGATCGCGACGTCGACCTTGTAGGACGCGAAGAAGCCGTCGACCGTCGGGCCGCAGACGTCTACATCGCCGCCGCGGACCGCGCCGCCGGCGATCGCCAGCGCGAAATCGGAGTTCTGCCCGACCATCACCGCGAGCGGCAGGTTGTTCGTCACGATCTTCAGCTGACGGTGCGACAGCAGGGCCTCGGCGACGAACTGCGTGGTGGTGCCGATGCCAAGCGAAATCGATTCTCCGTCGCTCACCCGGCTCGCGACGGCGGCTGCGATGCTCTGCTTGGCTTCGCGATTCAGCACGCGACGATCCTTAAAGGTGAGATTGCCGCTGCGGGTCAGGCTCTCGATGCCGCCATGGCGGCGCCTGGCGACACCCTGATCGCAGAGCGCCACCAGGTCGCGGCGGATCGTCTGCGTGGCGACGGCGAAATGCGTCGCCAGCTCCTCGACGCTGATGAAGTCCCTGCTGCGCAGCATTTCGGCGATCGCCATCTGCCGCCCGTCCGAGCCCATCGCGATGTTCAAATGAAAGCCGTTCATGTTCATGTGACTGCGATAGCGTCGCCCTGTGACGCTCGTGCGACGGTTAAGCGATCCTGAACGCGAAACCGAAAAACGGGCCTCGCCATGATCTGGAAGCGTGCAGGAGCGACCCAGGACTCGCCCTGGATCAGGTGTGCAGCCGACGGAAGTTCGTCGTTCAGCCGGCGAATTTGGCGGGCGCTTGGGCGGATTTTCAGCTGAATCATGTCCGGCATTTGGCATCACAGGTGCCGGGAGGGCCGCCGGTCGCTCATCGGCGCAGCGGCGCGAGCGAGCCTCGACGACGGTTTCTGGGCGGCGGGGGAGAGCGCACAGCATCGGTCGAGGAAAGAGGTTCATGTGAGCTTCTTGTGAATGTCGTCCGCACGCCCCGCGCAACAGCAAGCGCATCGGGCCGGATTTTGAGGGCCGGAAAGCCGACAACGCCTTGTCGCCAGCTTCTCCACCATCCGCAATCGCTTCGCGCCGCCAAGCCGCGTCGCTCAGCTATCGCCACTGACCTGCATCGGTGCCAGGTCGCGCCTGGCGGCGCATTCCTGCGGGCTCGCGTTCAGTGGCGGAAGCTGCGCGCGAGCTGGTCCTCGAAGGGCTTGACCAGATAGGCGAAGGCGGTCCGCGTGCCGGTCTGGATGAAGGTCTCCACCGGCATGCCGGGCAGCAGGGTCTTGCCGCCGAGGCGCTTCAGCTCGGAGCGGTCGATCGCGAGGCGCACGGTGTAGAAGGTCGCGCCGGTCTGCTGGTCGGTGCTGGAATCGGCCGAGACATGGATCAGCTTGCCCTTGAGATCCGGTGTCGTCGCGCTGTCGAAGGCCGGAAAGCGCAGCATCGCCGGCTGACCGATGTGCAGGCGGTCGATCATCGTCGGCTCGACCCGGGCTTCCACCACGAGACCGTCGGATTCCGGCACGATCAGCATGATCTGCTCGGCCGGGCCGATGACGCCCCCGATCGTATGCACGATCTGCTGGTGCACGAGGCCATCCTGCGGAGCACGCATCTCGATCCGGTCGAGCTGGTCGCGTGCCGCGACGCGGCGCTCGGAGAGATCCGCGATCTTGCCGTCGACATCGCGCAGCTCGGCGGTGACCTCGCGGCGCAGATCCTCGTCGATCTGGATAATCTGCAATTCGACCTCGGCGATCCGGCCCTTCACGCGCGCGGTATCGGAGGTCAGGCTGCCCTGCTCGCCGACGAGGCGCGAGGCTTCGCGCTGCAGCGCGGTCAGCCGCGAGATCGCGACCAGGCTCTGGTCGTAGAGCTTCTGGACGCCGTCGAGCTCCTGGTTGATCAGGTTCGCCTGCGTCCGGCGCGCCTCGATCTGAGCGGCCAGGCCCCTGATCTCCTCATGCGACTGGGCGATCCGTTCGCGGAACTGCGAGCGCTGGACCTCGGCCGCGGCGCGGCGGCTGCGGAACAGGCGCTGTTCGCCGGCGACGGCTGCCATGGCCATCGGCTCGTGGGAGCGGTTGCCGAGCTCTGCGGGTAGCTCGAGTTCGGCCGCGCCGTCGCGCTCGGCCTCGAGCCTCGCCTTGCGCGCCAGGAAGCGCGTCAGTTCAATCTCGATCAGAGCCAGACTGGCGCGCGCATTGGTTTCGTCGAGCCTCACCAGCACGTCACCGGCCTTGACCCGGTCGCCCTCCTTGACGCGGATCTCCGCGACCACGCCGCCGGAAGGGTGCTGGATACGCCGGACATTGCTCTCGACCACGACCTTGCCGGACGCGATCACGGCGCCGGAGAGCGGCGCGGTCGCCGCCCAGAGGCCGACCGTGCCGGCGAGCACCGCGATGGTCGCCACGCCGAACAGCGTCGCGCGGCGGATGTCGCGGCGCGGGTCGGGGCGCTTGCCCGGCGCCGGAGCCGTGCCTGACGGCGACGGGATGCGGCCCGCCATGTTCTCGTTAACCGCGCGCATCGGCTGCCACCATGATCCTGGGGTTGGAGGGCGTGGGCGCAACCGCGGCGGGCTTGGCCGCCAGGCTCTTGCGAAGGACCTCCTCCTTCGGCCCGAACGCCTGAACCTGGCCATCGGCCATGATCAGGACGAGGTCGATGCAGGCGAGCGCCGAAGGGCGGTGGGCGACGATGACGACAATGCCGCCGCGAGCGCGCACGCCGGCGATCGCGGCGGTCAGGGCGGCGTCGCCATCGGCATCGAGGCTGGCATTGGGCTCGTCGAGCACCACGAGGAAGGGATCGCGGTAGAGCGCGCGCGCCAGTGCGATGCGCTGGCGCTGTCCGCCGGACAGGATGCCGCCCGCCTCGCCGATGGGCGTCTCGAACCCCTTGGGCAGACCGAGGATCAATTCATAGGCGCCGGCGGCCTTGGCGGCGGCCCGCACCGCGTCCTCGCTCATCGCGGGATCGAAGCGGGCGATGTTGTCGGCCACGGTTCCGGCGAAAAGCTGAACGTCCTGCGGCATGTAGCCGATGATCTCGCCGCGCACCTCTTCGGGCCACTGGTCGAGTGTCGCGCCATCCAGACGCAGGCTCCCGCGTTGCACCGGCCAGACGCCGACCAGGCTGCGCGCCAGCGTCGACTTGCCCGAGGCCGACGGGCCGATCACCGCCAGCCCCTGGCCAGCCTCCAGCGTGAAGCCGACATCCTTGACCGTCACGGTCTGGCTGCCAGGCGGCGCGATGAAGGCATGCTCGAGCACGACACGCCGCGTCGGCCTTTCGGGCGCTGTCGCCGGCTCCGTGGCATCATCCGTCAGCGCGGCCTGCAGCCGGCGCCAGGCCTGCCGCGCGCCGATGAACGGCCGCCAGCTGTTGATCGCGAGGTCGATCGGCGCCAGCGCGCGGCTGCTGAGCACCGAGGAGGCGATCATCACGCCGGACGAGGCCTGGTCATGCATCACCAGCCAGGCGCCGACGCCAAGCATGGCCGATTGCAGCATGAAGCGGATGACCTTCGAGATGCCGCCGAGGCTGCTGGTGATGTCGGCGGCACCGAGGCTGGCCGAGACATGGCGGTCATTGGTTCGCTCGAACAGGAGCGTGATGCGCTTGCCCATCCCCAGCGCGCCGATGACCTCCGCATTGCGTCGCGCCGTCTCGATCAGCGCGGAGCGCTCGCTGCCCGAACGCGCCACCTCCGCGCTCGGCCGGCGGGACATGACCTCCGTCAACAGGGCGAGCACGGTGAGGATCAGGGCACCGGCGACCAGCGTCCAGCCGAGATAGGGATGAAGCACGAAGCAGAGCCCGCCATAGAGCGGGATCCAGGGCAGGTCGAACAGCGTCGTCGGGCCAAGCCCGGCGAGGAAGCCGCGAACGCTGTCGAGATCCCGCGAAAGCTGGCTGCCGCCAGATGCCCCGCGCACCTGCCCGGCCATAATCGCGCCGAGCACCGGCCCGCCGAGCTTGCGGTCGAGTTCGACGCCGATGCGACTGAGGATGCGCTGGCGCAGCCAGTCGAACACGCCGAGCAGGATGTAGAGCGCCGCGACGATGAGCGACAGCGCGACGAGCGTCGGCACGCTGCGCGAGGGCAGCACCCTGTCGTAGACCTGCAGCATGTAGATCGAGCCCGCCAGCATCAGCACGTTGACGAGGGCGGAGAACAGGGCGACGGCGAGAAAGGCCGAGCGGCAGGAAGCCAGCGCTTCGCTCGCGGCGTTCTTGGAGGTTTTTGGAAGCAAGGGCCGTTTTCCCGGATGCAAACCGAACTGGACGAGTCCGCGGCCTCCCGAGGGGATCCTGAAGCCGAGACCTCCGCGAATTCGCTCGCCGACGACCGGCCTGATGGCCGCGTGCCGTCGGTGAGCGGCGCGAAGCGTTAGGGAGCGCATATGACACTGCGGTGAAACTGCTTGCCGTTCGCCGGCAAAGCATAGCGATGCAGCGCTCTTTCCCACAGATGCTGGCAGCCGCATCCGCACCTCGAGCACCGGTCCCGAGCGGATTCCAGCCTCACCCGTGCAGGTGGGCGCACCAGTTCAGCCGGACCATCGGGACAACGTCGGCGGCCGACACGCACGCCAGTAACGCCGAGCTGCCGCCTCGCACTCGGTGGCCGTCGAAAAAAAGGACTCGGTTAAAAAACCGTTAAATCACTGTCATCGTCAGCAATTCTTTAGCGCGCCGAGGCCCGGTCATTCGCGGGCCTGGCTGCGGCCCTGCGGGGCTGTGGCCTGCCTGTCTTGACCTAAAGGAATTTTGCTATGGCGCGCCCAGTCGGTACGGTCAGCTTTGTCGGAACCAGCCCTGACGCCGGTGGCGGCGTCACGTTCCGGGTCCTCGAACCCGTGCTCGCAGGCGACGTGATCACGATCCGGCAGGACGGCTCGGACGAGTTCGGCGGGAGCGCGGCAAGCTGGACCTGGACGGCCGACCGCGACATCGATGCGGGCGAGACCGTGACGGTTCAGGGGCTGGGCGCGGGCGCCGTCGAAGCGCAGCAGGATCCGGAAACCACGGGCAGCGTCGGCTCGTCGCAGTCCATCGGCGGAAGCTCGACGAATCCCGGCCTGATCGACACGACGCTCGACAACGACTTCATCGATCCCGCGATCAATCTCGGGACGCCGGCCTCGAGCCCCGTCTTCAGCCGTGCGGCAAATGTCGCAGTTGACACCGGCGCCGGAGATGGCGGGCGCGCGGCGCGCAGCAGCGTCTCGGCCTTCAGCGCCAGCATGGCGACCGAGGCACTTGCGGCAGAGGAGGCGGCTTCGGACGCTGCGCCGGCAGCCGAGGTCGTCACGTCGACCAACCCGTTCGGCGACGGCAATGACAGCTTCACCAATGATGAAGTGCTGTTCAGCGGCGTCTCGATGCTCGGCGGCGACGACACGCTGGTCAATTCCGGCACGATCATCGGCCTCGACGGCGTTGCCATCGACATGGGCGACGGCAACGACAACGTCACGCTGCTCGAGGGCTCCAACATCTATGGCGAAATCCGGCTCGGGGCCGGCGACGACCGCCTGGATGCGAGCAAGGTCGAGGACGATCTCGTCGTCGATGCCGGCTCCGGAAACGACATCGTGGTTACCGGCGCGGGCGACGATCTCGTGCGTGGCGGTGCGGGCGACGATCAGATCGACGGCGGCGAAGGCGACGACGCGCTGCATGGCGGCGACGGCAACGACCGGTTGGTCGGTGGCCTGGGCGATGACTTCCTGCTCGGCGGGGACGGCAACGACACGCTGGTCGGCGGCGAAGGCAATGACCTGCTCGACGGCGGCGAAGGTATCGACACGGCCGACTACTCGGCCGAGACGACCGGCGTGACGGTCGACCTGCCGACCGGCAAGGCGACCTCTGAGGACATCGGCACCGACACCCTGCAGGGGATCGAGAACGTCGTTGGCGGCGCGGGCAACGACGTCCTGATCGGCAACGACCTGGCCAACGTCCTGAATGGCGGCGCGGGCAATGATCGCATCGTCGTCGGCGCCGGCGACACTGCAATCGGCGGTGAAGGCGACGACAGCATCGAGGTTAAGGCCGGCGCCGGCGCCGCCACGATCGTCGATGGTGGGGCGGCCAACGACATCATCAAGCTCCTCGGTTCCGGCACCGGCTCGCTCGCCGCATCGACCGGCGTCGAGCGGCTCGAGGTCCAGGGCGGCAGCTGGTCGGTTGCCGGCAGCGCCGCCTACAACGAGATCGCCATCCGCAACGGAGCGACCGTCACCTCCGGCATCGTTATCGACAATAACGACAAGGTCGGGATTGGTGCCGGCGGCAAGCTCTCCGTCGCTAGCAATGCCGTGACCTGGGCGGGCGGCGGCAACGCCGTGCTCACCAATGCCGGCCTGATCGAAGTCGCGTCCGGGCGCCTGCTACAGACGAGCGCCGGCGCAACCGGTTCGCTCACGATCGACAATCTCGCCGGCGGCACGCTGCGCGGCGCGCTCAATCCGAGCCAGGCCGGTGCGGCCACGGCCAGCATCGTCGTCAACAATGCCGGTCTGATCGAGGCCAACGGGCGTGTGCTCGACTTCCGCGACTTCGACACCAACGGCGCCAGCGCCACGATCAACAACCTCGCCGGCGGTGTCATTCGCCAGTTTGGCACCAACACCGACGTGATCCGGCCGGGCCAGAACGGCACCGTCAACAACTGGGGCACGATCGCGGCCGAGGCCGGCGCTGTTGGCGGTGGCGACCTGATCGACTTCCAGAGCGACACCGGCGGCAAGGTGAACAACCGTGCCGGCGGTCTGCTGGACGGTGCGCGCCACGCCATCACCGGCGATCATGCTGTCACGGTCCTCAATGAAGGCACGATCATCGGCCGCAATGGCTCGGCGGTGAACATCGACAACGACGGCACCGAAGCCGACCGCGTCAACATCACCAACCATGGCGTCATGCAGGGCCGCTCGGCCGGCCTCGCGGACAGCGACGGCGACGCGATCGACGTCGACGGGCTCGTCTACCTGCTCAACACAGGCACCGTCGAAGGGCTCGGCGCCAATGGCTATCACGACGGCGAGCCGAACGTCTCGGAAGGCATCGCGGTCGGCGGCGGCACCATCGTCAACGACGGCACGGGCAAGATCTACGGCTATGGCCGCGCCATCCAGGTCGACAACTCCAGCAACGCGAACGCGCTGGGCGCGACCCTGATCGTCAATCGCGGCCTGATCCAGGGCGACGGCCACGGCCCCGAGAACGTCTCGGCCACGGACGCTGCCCGCTTCGACCTGCGCGGTAACGAGGCGATCAATCTGGTCGGCGGCTATGCCGACGAGATCATCAACACCAGCGGCGGCCGGATCATCGGCGGCGTCTCCATGGGCGGCGGCAATGACAAGCTCGGCAACTCCGGGCTGATCAAGGCCACCGGGGGCTCCGCCATCGACATGGGCGCCGGCGACGACCACCTGAACCTCTATGTCGGCGCCTCGGTTGAAGGCAGGATCCTGCTCGGCGAAGGCAACGATCTCGTCACCGCCACCTCCTGGGGTGATTTCGACATCGACGGCGAGGAGGGTGACGACCAGATCTATCTCGACGCCGGCGACGACACGGTTCGCGGCGGCACCGGCAACGACACCATCTATGCCGGTGCGGGTGACGACTTCATCGACGGCGGCGACGGAAACGACGTGCTGAACGGCGAGGCCGGCAACGACACCATCCATGGCGGCGCGGGCAACGACATCATCAGCGGCGGCGCGGGCGACGACACGATCTATGCCGGCGCTGGCGACGACGTGATCAAGGCCGGTCCGGGCAACGACTATGTCGACGGCGGCGACGGCTACGACACCCTCGACCTGTCGGCCGCCAGCGGCGCCCTCTATGTCGACATGGCCTCGGGCCGTGTCGCCGGAGCGGGCATCGGCATCCAGACCTTCGCCAACATCGAGAACCTGTCCTTCGGCGACGGCGACAATGTCGTCACCGGCGGCAATGGCGACGACAGCTTCGACGGCGGCGCCGGCAACGACACGCTGAATGGCGGCGCCGGTGACGATGCGCTGTTCGGCGGCCTCGGCAACGATACGCTGAAGGGCGGCTCGGGCGACGATCTCGTCGATGGCAGCGCCGGCAACGACGATGTTTCCGGCGGCTCCGGCGACGACGTCCTGCTCGGCGGCCTCGGCCAGGACGTGCTGAACGGCGGCTCGGGCGACGACGTGCTCGATGGCGGCGCGGGCGACGACATCCTGACCGGCGGCTCCGGAAACGACAGCTTCGTCTTCGCCGCAGGCTTCGGCCGCGACACGATCACGGACTTCGCCGGCGGCGAGGACGTCATCGAGTTCGGCAGCGACGTCTTCGCTGATTTCGACACGCTGATCTCACATGCGACGCAGGTGGGGTCGGACGTCGTCATCGCCGTCGACGGCAGCAACGCGCTGACCTTGAGCGGCGTGCAGCTGGGCTCGCTCCACGTCGACGACTTCCGCTTCGTCTGATCGAGCGGAAATGCGCCAGAGCGCTATCCGGGGGTGTCCGAGGACGCTCCCGGATGGTGCAACCGTGCCTCCCGGCAGGCCGCTTCACCTTGAACCGTCCAACTTGCTCAGGCCGCGATGTCGCGACCGTGACCCTCTTCTTTGCGCTTCGGAGTCACCCTCATGTCCGACATCGTTCTTCTCGCCCATCGCGGCAGCAATCCCTATCCGGACCATACGGTCGAGGCTTACAGCTGGGCCGTGAACTGGGGCGCCGACTTCATCGAGCCCGACCTGTACCTGACCAAGGACGGTGTCCTCGTCGCCAGCCATGATGACCACAACTACGCCAACCTGACCTATGCGGAGGCCAAGGCGATCGAGCCGGCGCTCATGACCTTCGGCGAGGTCATCGAGCTCGCCAAGGCGATGTCGGTCGAGACCGGGCGCGCCATCGGCATCGTTCCCGAGACCAAGAACACCAGCTACGCAACCAGCGAGGCCGTCATCAAGGTGCTGGTCGAGCACGGCTTCACCGATCCCGATCTGGTCGTGATCCAGAGCTTCAGCCCGACCAATCTGCAGCAGTTGCACGATACGATCATGCCGCAATACGGCGTGGACATTCCGCTGGCCTATCTGCGCAGCGGCATCGGCGACCCCGTCGCGATCGCGACCTTCGCCGACATGGTCGCGCCCGCGGTCAACTCCTTCACCGCGGCGGATGTCGCGGCGGCGCATGCGGCCGGCCTCAAGGTCGTCACCTGGACGATCCTCGGCGCCAAGGCCGATGTCCAGAAATACGTCGACATGGGCGTAGACGCGATCTTCGTCGATGACACCAAGCTCGCCCGCGAAAGCATTGCGGAGATCGCCGGGGCGAAGGCGGTCTTCGGTTCGACCCAATGGGATGTGGTCAACGGCTCCGAGGGCGCCGACGTCATTTATGCCATTTCGGGCGACGACATCCTGCGCGCCGGTGACGGCAATGACGTGCTCTACGGCGATGCCGGCAACGACCTGCTGTTCGGTGGCGCCGGCGACGACCGGCTCATTGGCGGTTCGGGCAACGATTATCTCGCTGGCGGCTCGGGCAGCGACGTGCTCAGCGGCGGCGCCGGCAACGACGTGATCGTCGCAACGGGCGATCAGGTGGTCTTCCGCGCCGGAGACGGCATCGACCTCGTCTCGCTCGACTCGACAAGCACGATCCTCTTCGACGGCATCACGCCGGTCTCGGTCAGCGTGATCCGTGACGGCAGCAACCTCATCATCCGCTCCGGCAGCGACGCGATCGTCCTGCTGAACGGCGTCGACGCCGCGCATCGGCCGGCCTCGATCACCACGGCCGACGGCTTCACGCTGAGCGGCGCCGAGCTTGCGGCGCTCGCCGTGGACGGAAGCGATACCGAGGTCGCGGCCCTGCTGCCGGGCCTTGAGGACGTGCTCGCCACTGCGCCTGCCTTCGCCACCCCCTCGACGATCGCGCTCGGCACCGACCTCGTCGCCGAGGGCGATTTCGAGGGCGGCGTCCTCTCGCAGCGGATCGAGGATGCCGAGACCGGCGCGACCTACCGTCTGAGCTTCTCGCTGTCCGACCTGCCGACGGGCGATGACGGCGTGCGCGTGACGTGGGGCGGCCAGGTGCTCTTTGAAGGTGTGCCGTCCGGGGCCGGCAGCGACCTGCATTTCATCGTCAAGGGCGGGGCCGGGGACGGCTCGAACCAGCTCATCTTCGAGGGCATGGGGACGGGCTTCGGCGCCGCGCTCGACGACGTTCATCTCGTCAAGCTCGCCGATGCGGTCCTCCCCGTGCCCGGCAACGCCGCGCCCGAAGCCGATGACGACGCGCTCGTGATCAGCCAGGGCTTTTCCTATCGTGGCCAGGTCGCGGCGACTGACGCCAATGGCGACATGCTGACCTACAGCCTCCTCGACGGCCCCGCCCATGGCGCGCTCGTCCTCAACGCTGACGGCAACTACCGTTATGTTCCGGAGGCCGGCTTCGCGGGCGCGGATGCGTTCAGTGTCCTCGTGAATGACGGCCGCGGCGGCGTCATCGAAACGAGCGTGAATTTCAATGTCGTGCCGGGCATCGTCATCGGCACCGACCTCGTCGCCAATGGCAGCTTCGAGGACATCTCGGCATCCACCGGCAACAACGGCCCGAGCGACTGGGGTTATCGCAACCCCAACGGCATCATCGCCGGCTGGACCGACGTCAACGGCAACCGCATCGAGCAGCATTGGGATTCGCCCAACGGGGTCGTCGCCAAGGACGGCCGGATGTGGCTCGACATGGACGGCTACAACACCAACACCCACATCGTTCAGCAGGTCGGCCGTGTCGAGGCCGGCGCGACCTATGTGCTGAGCTTCTCGCTCGGTGATGCCGATACCGCGCTGTCCAATGACGGCATCCGCGTCGTCTGGAACGGTCAGCTGGTCTATGAGGGCATCCCGACCAATCCCTGGCAGACCCTCAGCTTCCGCGTTACCGGCGGTTCAGGCGACGGATCGAACAAGCTCGAATTCATCGCCACCGGCACCGGCCTGAACACCTACGGCGCTGCGCTCGACGATGTGCGCCTGGTCAAGCTCACGGAGCCCGGTACGGCTCCCGAGCAGAACACGGCGCCCGACGCCCTCGACGGCACGGCGAGCGGAACCCGGGGCAAGCCGATCGACGGCCAGCTGGCCGCGACGGATGCCGATGGCGACGTCTCGTTGACCTATGCGCTCGCCACGGGCCCCTCGCACGGCACGGTCGAGATCGATGCCGATGGCAGCTACCGCTACACGCCGGCTGCCGGCTACATCGGGCAGGATAGCTTCACCTTCACCGTCAGCGACGGCTATGGCGGCACGGATACGGCGATGCTGAGCCTGACGATCGCGCCGTCGACCGCGGTCGGCCCCGAGCTCATCGTCAATGGCGGCTTCGAGGACCTGACGGGAGCCGATGACGCCGCCAGCTGGGGTTATCGCAACACCAATCCCGCCGGCGTCATCGCCGGCTGGGTCAATACGGGCGACACCCGCGCCGAGGTGCATCGCGACACCGTCGGCGGCATCGGCGCCGTCGAGGGGACCTACTGGTTCGACATGGAGGGCGCGCCCAAGAACGCGCGGCTGGTCCAGACCGTTGCCGGCGTGACCGAGGGCGAGACCTACCGGCTGAGCTTCGCGATCGCCGACACCGACACCGCCCAGGCCAGCGACACCATCACGGTCTACTGGGGCGGGCAGATCATCTACACCGGCATCCCGAAGAACAAGTGGCAGGAGATCACGATCGACGTGGTCGGCGGTGCCGGTGACGGCTCCAACAAGCTCGAATTCGCGAGCACGACGGTGAGCCCGAATGGCGCCGGCGTGGCGCTGGACAAGGTCTCGATGGTCTGGATCGACCAGAGCCCCAACCTGATCGTCAATGGCAGCTTCGAGGACCTGACCGGCGCCAACAACGGCAATTGGAGCGGTGACTGGGGCTATCGCAACGACAGCGGCGTCATCGCCGGCTGGACCCAGACCAACACCGCCGCCGGCGGACGCGCCGAGCTGCATTTCGACACGCAGAACGGCGTCAGCGCCAAGGACGGCAAGGTCTGGTTCGACATGGACGGCAACGGCAACAACGCCAGGCTGGTCCAGAAGGTGGCGGGCGTCGAGGCGGGCGCGACCTACCGGCTCAGCTTCTTCATCGCCGACGCCGACGCCAGGACGACCGATGACGGCATCCGCGTCTACTGGGGCGGGCAGCTCGTCTATGAGGGCGTGCCGACGAACAGCTGGCAGGCGATCACGGTCGACGTCGTCGGCGGCACGGGCGACGGCACGAACGAACTGATCTTCCAGGGCACCGAAGCCAACCTCAACGGCTATGGCGCCGCGCTCGACGATATCTCGCTGCGCAAGATCGCCGACGCCCCGCCGCCGAACGCGGCGCCTGTGGCTGGCCATGACAGCGGCTTCGGCACAGCCTATGGCGCGGTGCTGGCGATCGATCCGGCGACGCTGCTCGCCAACGACAGCGATGCGAACGGCGATGCGCTCACGATCCTGTCGGTCGCGGCGCTCAGCGGCGGCACCGTCCTGCTCGACGCCCAGGGCAAGGTCGTCTTCACCCCGGCCGCGGGCTTCTCCGGCGAGGC
>NZ_DASYHA010000001.1:0-4093 GCF_035999205.1 Allobosea sp. | reverse complement strand
GATGTCTCCGCTCGCGCGGGCTAGGCGGATCGCCGGCTGGACGTTGGCGACGCCCGGCAAGCTCGCGCTGACCGTCGCTGCGGCCCTCCTGGTTTTCGCGGCGGCAGGGCTGCTCTTTGCCTGGTCAGGCGCCTACAACATCGCCGCCAGCCGCGGGCATCTAAAGGTCGTCGACCTCCTCCTGCGCTTCGGCATGGAGAACTCGGTCAGGGCGCACGCCCCGGACATGAACCTGCCAGTACAGCTCGACGAAGACGGCATTCGCCTCGGCGCGGGCCATTACCATGCAGGCTGCGCCTACTGTCATGGCGCGCCGGGTTCACCCATCAGCCCCGTCGCCGCCAAGATGCTGCCACCGCCTCCCGACCTGAAGGACAAGGTCGGAGGCTGGAAGGACGGCGAGCTGTTCTGGATCGTCAAGCACGGGCTGAAATACGCCGGCATGCCGGCCTTCCCATCGCTGGAGCGCGACGACGAGATCTGGGCCGTGGTCGCCTTCCTGCGCCGAATGCCCGGGCTCGACCGGTCCGGATACCGCGCGCTGGCGCTGGGCGAGGTCGAGCCAGATGCTCCGAGCGGCGGCGAGATAGCCGAGAGCGGCAGCGATCAGGAGGCGGTCGGCGCTTGCGCGCGCTGCCACGGAAATGGCACGGCCCCGGCGAGCCGGCTTGTGCCGGTCCTGCACGGCCAGCCGCCCGCGATGCTCGAGAACGCGCTGCGCGACTATGGGGCCGGGGTGCGCGACAGCGGCGTGATGCAGACCGCCGCCGCCGGGCTGACCGAAGGCGAAATCAGGAAACTCGCTGCCCATTACGCCGGCCTGTCGCGGCCCGCGATCGCCGAGTGGGCGGATCCGGAAGCCGTGGCGCGAGGCGAGAGGCTGGCGCGCGAGGGTGATCGCGGCCGCGGCGTGCCCGCCTGCCTGAGCTGTCATGGCGAGCAGGCGGCTCCGGCCTTTCCGCGCTTGGCCGGGCAATCGTCTCGCTATCTCGAGGGCCAGCTCGCCGCTTGGCGGGGCGGCCTCAACAATCGCAGCCCGACCGGGCGCATCATGGCGCCGATCGGCCGGCGGCTGACGGCCGAGCAGGCGCGCGACCTAGCCGCTTATTTCGCCAGCGTGCCGCCGGCGGGGCTGGCGGGACGATGACGCTTCTGCGCTCTCTCGTGATTTGCGTTGGCCTGCTCATCCTGCCGGCCTGTCAACGCCAGTCGGCGCTAGCTCCGGCCGGTGAGGAGGCGGAGCGCGTTGCATTGCTCAGCTGGATCCTGTTCGCGGGCGCAGCCGTGATCTTCGCTATTGTTCTCGCGGCACTCTGGCTCGCGATCGCCGGGCCGGAGCAGCTGCGGAGCCGGTTGCGGGCCGAGGGGGCGATCCGGTTCTGGGGGATCGCGTTTCCGACGCTCACGCTCGCCACTTTGCTTGGCTACGGGCTCTGGCTGATGCGCGAGACGATCGCGAGCCCGCGCCCCGCGGAGATGCGCGTCGAGGTCACGGGGGAGCAGTTCTGGTGGCGGATCGCCTATGATGGCCGAGCCGGTAAGCCGGTCGCCGAGGCCAACGAGATCCGTATCCCCGTCGGCGTCGAGGTCGAGTTTGTGCTGCGCACAGCGGACGTGATCCACTCGTTCTGGGTGCCGAGCCTCGGTGGCAAGCTCGACATGATTCCAGGACGGACCAACCGGATGCGGCTGAAGGCCCAGCGAGCAGGGATCTATCGGGGGCAGTGTGCCGAGTATTGCGGAACGGCCCATGCGCAAATGTCGCTCGAGATCGTCGCGATGCCACAGCCCGAATTCGACGCCTGGCTCGCCGCTGCCGAGCGTCCGCCCGGGCCTGACGGAACGGTCGTGGAGCGTGGCGCTGCCCTCTTCCACTCCTCGGGCTGCGACGCCTGCCATGCGGTGCGCGGCACTCAGGCCGCTGGCACCATCGGACCGGATCTCTCCCGCATCGGCGGGCGGAGGTTCCTGGCCGCCGCGACCCTGCCGAACACGGCCGAGAACATCGCCCGCTTCATCGCTGAGCCGGCCGCCGTCAAGCCGGGCAGCCTGATGCCGCCCTTCGCCATCTTCTCGGGCGAGGAGCGGCAAGCGCTCGCCGCCTATCTCGCGAGCCTGAAATGACCGCTTCCGCCGCCCACCTCCTTGACGATGCGGCGGAGCTGCCGTCCAAGCTGCCGCGGCCGGAGGGCGAGCGCGAGCAGCTCGAGGCCGTGTGGCGCTCACCGCGCGGGTGGCGCGTCATCACCGAGGTCAACAACACCGTCATCGGCTATTTCTACATCGCGACGGCCTTCCTGTTCTTCCTGCTCGCCGGCATCCTCGGCCTGCTGATCCGGCTGCAGCTCGCGGTACCGGGCAACGATTTCCTCTCGCCGGAGACCTACAACCAGATCTTCACCATGCACGGTACGGTGATGATGTTCCTCTTCGCCGTCCCGGCGGTGGAGGCGGCCGGCATCCTGCTGTTGCCGCAGATGTTGGGGGCCCGCGACCTGCCGTTCCCGCGGCTCGGCGCCTTCGCCTTCTGGGCCTATTTCGTCGGCGGGCTGGTGTTCTTCTGCACGCTGTTCTTCGGCACCGCGCCCGATGGCGGCTGGTTCATGTATCCACCGCTGACCGGAGAGCGCTTCTCGCCCGGGATCGGCGCCGACTGGTGGCTGCTCGGCATCGGCTTCATCGAGATCTCCGCGATCGCGGGCGCGATCGAGATCATCGTCGGTGTGCTGCGCACCCGTGCGCCCGGCATGACGCTGACGAGGATGCCGATCTTCGCCTGGACGCTCCTGATCTTCGCCGGGATGATCGTCTTCGCCTTTCCGGCCGTGATCCTCGCGACGATCCTGCTCGAGCTGGAGCGTGCCTTCGGCTGGCCCTTCTTCATCGCCGAGAAGGGCGGCGACCCGCTGCTCTGGCAGCACCTTTTCTGGTTCTTCGGCCATCCGGAGGTCTACATCATCTTCCTGCCGGCCGCGGGCATGGTCTCGATGATCGTGCCGACCATGACCGGTGTACCGCTGGTCGGCTACCGCCTGATTGTGGTGGCGCTGATCGCGGTCGGCTTCTTCTCCTTCGGGCTCTGGGTCCACCACATGTTCACGACCGGGATCCCGGCGCGCTCGCTCGGTTTTTTCTCGGCTGCGAGCATGGCGGTGGCGATCCCGAGCGGCATCCAGGTCTTCGCCTGGATCGCCACCATCGCCGCGGGGCGGCTCAGGATCACCGTACCGTCGCTGTTCGTGATCGGGTTCCTGATCATCTTCACGCTGGGCGGGCTGACCGGCGTGATGGTGGCAATGGTGCCTTTCGACCGTCAGGCGCATGACACCTATTTCGTCGTCGCCCACCTGCATTACGTGCTGTTCGGCGGCATGGTCTTCCCGCTCTTCGCGGCGATCTACTACTGGGTGCCGGCCTTCAGCAGGCGGCCTCTCTCGGAGCGGCTGGGGCGCTGGGCCTTCGGGCTGATCTTCCTCGGCTTCAACATCGCCTTCCTGCCGATGCACATCACCGGGCTGATCGGCATGCCGCGGCGCGTCTACACCTATCCGGCCGGGATGGGCTGGGAGACGCTCAATCTGGTTTCGACGCTCGGCGCCTTCATGCTGGCGGCGGGAATCCTCGTCTTCCTCGTCGACGTAGCGCGCAACATCCGCCTGACGACCGGGGAGCCGGCCGGAGACGTCTGGCAGGCCGGCTCGCTGGAATGGCTGCCCAATCACGGCTTCGGCACGCGCAGCGTTCCACGGATCGGCAGCCGCGAGCCGCTCTGGGATCAGCCGGGGCTCGCCCGCGAGGTCGAGGCGGGGTCGCATTATCTGCCGCGGACCGCGACCGGCGGGCGCGAGACCATCGTGACCTCGCCGGTGGAGGCCGAACCCCAATACGTGATGCGGCTGACCGGGCCGGGTTATGCCCATTTCGCGGCGGCAGTCTTCACCGCCGGCTTCTTCCTGCTGCTGACGGTGAAGGCCGTGGTCCTCGCCGGGCTCTGCGGCGTCGGCGCCATCGTCGCGATCATGGTCTGGATGTGGGAGTGCGATCAGGCGCCGGCCGGCGAGATCGATATCGGCGGCGGCATCAGGCTGCCGAG
>NZ_DASYHA010000028.1:0-59679 GCF_035999205.1 Allobosea sp. | reverse complement strand
CCTCAGCAGAGACAGGCATTCGGCCGAGCAAGTCGGCGTCACAGCCTGGCGTTCCAGTGAAGCGCAGAAGAGGCGCCGCTCAGCGGCGGCGCCGTCTCGATGGGCGGTTTATAGGCGGACCCCCCGGACCAAGTCAACAGCCTTTTTGAAAGTTTTTCGACAATCTTCGCGACACCCCTCCTTGCCGGCATTTCTGCGGGATTTCGGACTTCTATATACGTGCGCGCGCGTCGGGCGGCGGGTTATAACGTGCTCGGGACTCCTCCGCGGGTCCTCAGCCCCTGGGCAGCTCCGGAATGAAGCGATCTGACGCTACACTCGTAGCGCCGCTTCGTGGCCTGTCCGGCAAAAGCGGATTCGTCCCGGCCGGTGTCGAGACGAGGCCGCGCCCGCAAACAGCCGCATTCGCCGGCCACAGGAGCTCCCAGACCGGCATCCGGATTGATTCCAGCCGGGGACACAGGCATGGTCTCGGAGGACGCCTTCCGGAAGGAGGGCCGCCCATCGGGAATGCCGTTGTCCGGCTTCTCAGGCCAAGGACACAGCGCCGAGGCTCGTTCGCTCAGAATGCTTCCGGGCTCATCGCGCCCGGGATCGTCGTCTCAGGATCCCAAGACGCCTCACGATGAACGCCCACCCCGAGTTCAACACACCAGCCGAGCCGCTCGCCCCCGAGGCGGCAGCGCTGCTGGTCGATCTCGGGATCGAGCCGCCGATCCAGCCCGCTGGCGCAAGCCAGCAACCGCTCGACCGGCGCGGCGTTTCGCTGCGCTGGCTCGCCGCCTGCGCCCTGGTCGGCTCGTGTGGCGCGGCGCTTCTCGGCGCCGCGATCCTGGTCGCGATGCGTGGTGACACCAGCTTTCCGGAACAGCCGGAAACGGTGGCGGCCCGGGCCTCTTCCGCGGCCGGCGACGGCGGCGGCGCCCGCAAGGCCGACAAGCTCGTCGCCGATCAGCCCGTGATGGCCGCGCGCCATTCCGTGCGAGCCCCGATGTCACAGCGCGTCGGCAACCGAGAAGTGATTCGAGTCCGCCCCTTCGTACGGCTCGCCTCCAGCCTGTCGCTGACCACGGGCGTCTATGCCACCAACATCCCGCCGTTCAACCCGCTGCGCCTCTTCGCCGAAGGCGGACAGCCGAATGAGCGCTATGCCGAACCGATCCTCGAAATGCCCGATGCCGACGTCACCATCGTCAAGCGTGAGCTGGCCGATATCGTGATCGCGCCGGGCAAGGCTCAGCTCGGCGATGCCGAGGTCATCACCCAGATCGAGGAGGAGCGGGCGAATCTTGCAGCGACCGGGCGCCAGCGCCCCCTGCCGATTCCGCCGCAGCTGATGCTGAGCCGTACCCTGGGCAATGTGACCAGCCCCGGCAGCGATCTGCTTTCCTATGCGCCCCCGGCCGACACGACGCGTTTCTCGGGGATCGAGGTCCGGGTCGTTCCCGAGAACGTCACCAACGCACCCAAGACACCAATCGCCGCTTCGCGCGAGCCGCTCGTCGAGGAAAAGCTGCTGCTGGCCAAGCGTGGCGAGAATTTCGAATCCGTGATGCGCGGCGCCGGCGCCGCGCCCGACCAGATCCGCGGCATGATGCAGGCCTTCGGCGGCCGGGTGCGCACGGCGGCCCTTCCCGACGGCCAGGTGCTGCAGGCTCTCTACGCTCCGGCGCTCAATCCGGGCGACCCGCGCCAGATCGTCCGCGTCTCGCTTCTCACCAACGGCCAGCCCGACGGCACGGTCGCCATCAACGACAGGGGCCAGTTCGTATCCGTCAACCTGCCGAGGCAGGAGCTGGCCAGCCCGCAGCGGCCGCAGCGGAAGAACACCGACGAGGATGAGGAGGATGATGAGGAGGGCGGCAGCGGCGCTCGTCTCTATGAAAGCCTCTACGAAACCGGCATGCGGCACGACCTGCCTCGGCCGATGATCGACGAGCTTGTCCGCATCTTCTCCTACGACCTCGATTTCCAGCAGCGCGTCCGCGGCGGCGACAACCTCGAAGTCATCTTCACCGAAGACGACGAAGGCGAGCGCGGCGAGATTCTCTCGGCGTCGCTGACCATTGGCGGCGAGACGCGCCGCGTCTTCCGCTACCAGGCGCCCGAGGACGGGTTGATCGAGTACTTCGACGAGGAAGGCAAGTCGCTGAAGAAGTTCCTGCTGCGCAAGCCGATCGCCGATGCAGAAATGCGCTCGGGCTTCGGCATGCGCTACCACCCGATCATGCGCTATTCGAAGATGCATACCGGCGTGGACTGGGCCAATCGCATCGGCACGCCGATCCTGGCCGCAGGCAACGGCACCGTGCTCGAGGCCGGCTGGTCCTCGGGCTATGGCAAGCACACGGTGATCCAGCACGCCAACGGCTATGTGACGACCTATTCGCACCAGTCGAACTTCGCCAAGGGCATCGAGCCGGGCGCGAAAGTCCGCCAGGGTCAGGTCATCGGCTATCTCGGCTCGACCGGCCTCTCGACCGGTCCGCATCTTCACTATGAGGTCAAGGTCAACGGCAACTTCGTCAATCCGATGAAGATCCGCGTGCCCCGTGGCCGCGAACTCCAGGGAACGACCCTGGCCGAGTTCAAGCGCCAGCGCGACGAGATCCAGGGCCTGATCGAGCGCGCCGGCGGCACGGTCGCACAGTTGCGCTGAGCGCATGGCGGGAGCCCAAAGGGCGCCCCGGCCCGCTCTCACGGCTTGACATCCGGGCTCTAACCGCACACCGCCAGACTGTCATCCTTTCGTCGCACCGGTGCCGCGCCCATGCTCGCCGCCCTTCTCGTCGTCCTGCCCGTCTTCGGCCTGATCGCGCTCGGCTATGTCGCGCGCTGGACGAGGCTGCTGCGCGAGACCACCGGCGAAGGCCTCTCGGATTTCGTATTCGTGCTGGCGGTGCCCTGCCTGCTGTTCCGGACGCTGGCCAAGGCCGACATTCCGCAGACCCAGCCCTGGGGCTACTGGATCGCCTATTTCACCGGGCTGACCATCGTCTGGGCGCTCGCCATGCTGATCGCGAGCCGCTTCTTCGCGCGTAAGGGGCCGGAGCTCGTCGTCTCGGGCTTCGCTGCCGCGCAGTCCAACACCGTTTTCGTCGGCGTGCCGATGATCCTGAAGGCCTATGGCGATGCTGGCGCAGTGCCGCTCGGCCTGTTGCTGGCCGTCCACCTGCCGGTGACGATGACGATCGCGACGCTGCTGGCGGAAGGCCGCAGCGCCTCGATGGCGATGCTGTTTCGGCGGCTCTTCACGCACCCGATCATCATCGGCATCATTCTCGGCACGCTCGCCCGCCCCGTCGTCGACCAGCTGCCGGCGCCGTTCTGGACCTTGATCGACCTGATCGCCAATGCCGCCGTGCCCTGCGCCCTGATCAGCCTCGGCATCAGCATGCGCCGCTATGGGCTGGAATCGGGCCTCGGCCTGCCGGTCGCGCTCAGCACCCTCAAGCTCGGCCTGCACCCCTTGATCGTCTATCTGCTGGCGACCCGCGTCTTCGACATGCCGGCCCACTGGTCCGGTGTCGCCGTGCTCTTCGCCGCCTGCCCCTGCGGCATCAACGCCTATCTCTTCGCCGAGCGCTACAGGCAGGGCATTGCCGATGCCTCGAGCGCGATCACACTCTCAACCCTGATTTCGCTCTTCACCACCGCAGCCTGGCTGAACTGGCTCGGCGTCGGCTGAGCCGCCCCCGCTCAAGCGAAACCGAGCCTCCTGCGGAGCGCCGCCGGAGTGGCGCCCTGCGTCCGCAGATCCGCCAGGCTTTCAGACTGTCGGCTCTTCGAGAGCTTGCGGCCGGTCTCGTCGGCCAGCAGCTCATGGAAGTGATAGAGCGGCGTCGGCAGGCCGAGCAGCCGCTGCAGCAGCGCATGGATGTCGGTTGCGGCCTCGAGATCGCGCCCGCGCACGACATGGCTCACGCCCTGCAGCGCATCGTCGACCACGACCGACAGGTGATAGCTGGTCGGAACCTCCCGGCGCGCCAGCACGACGTCGCCCCAGCGCGCCGGCCGGGCCTGCACGGCACGGCCCTGCCCCGCCTCGTCGATCACGACATAGGAAATGTCGTCGCCCGCAATCGCCAGGGCCCGCTGCATGTCGAGGCGCAGCACATGCGGTTCATCGGCCGCGATACGCGCCTGGGCTTCCGCCGGTCCAAGGGCACGGCAGGTCCCCGGATAGAGCGGTGCGCCATCCGGGTCGGTCGGCCAAACCCGACCGGATGCTGCCTCCTGCGCCGCCACCGCTATCCGCACCTGCTGGCGCGAACAGAAGCAGGGATAAAGCAGGCCTCGGCGGCGGAGTTGGTCGAGCGCGACGGCATAATCGTCGAAATGCTCCGACTGGCGCCTGACCTGCGGCTCGAAGCCGATTCCCAGCCAGGCGAGATCGTCGCGAAGCGCCTGCTCCAGCGCCGGCGTACAGCGCTCGCGATCGATATCCTCGATGCGCAGCAGCAGCCGTCCACCCAGCCGCGCCGCGAAGCGTTCATTGGTCAACGCCGACAGCGCGTGCCCGAGATGCAGCCGTCCATTCGGACTGGGCGCGAAGCGAAGGACCGGCCGCGCGGATTCGGAAGGAGACGACGCCATGCGCCTTGTCTAGAATCGGAGTCGATAGTGGCCAAGCGACGAATCCGGCAGGGACGGCAGCGCTCCTGTCGCCGTTCGACGATGGATTGGTCTTGCTGAGCGCATGATGCACAGAATCACCTGCAATGCGGATCTCGAGGAGGGCATGGCGGCGCTGCGCCTGCTCCATCCGCATTGGACCGCAATCATCGATCGGACCGGCGTTCCCCCGCTGCGCCGACGCGACGGCGGCTTTGCCGGGCTTGCCGCGATCATCGTCTCGCAGCAGCTCTCGGTCGCGAGCGCCCGCGCAGTCTTGGCGCGCGTCGAATCCGTGCTGGCTCCGCTGACGCCGGAGCGCGTCCTCGCCGCCACGGACGACGAAATGCGGCTGTCGGGCCTTTCACGGCCGAAGCAGCGCACCATGCGCGCTGTCGCCGCCGCCATTGCCGGGGGGGAGCTCGCCCTCGAGACGCTGGAAACGGCGACGCCCGAGCAGGTCCATGCGCGGATGACCGCGGTCTCGGGAATCGGGCCTTGGACCGCGGACATCTATCTGCTGTTCTGCCTTGGCCATCGCGACGGCTTCGCGGCCGGCGATCTCGCCATCCAGGAAGCGGCGCGGGTCGCCTTCGGCCTGCCCGCGCGACCGCGGGCGATCGAACTGGAGGCCTTGGCGGAGGGCTGGCGCCCCTGGCGAGGCGTCGCCGCTCGCCTGCTCTGGGCCTATTACGCGGCGCTCAAGTCCCGCGAGGGCATCAACGCCTGACGCTCCGGCGCCGCGAAGAGGCCTTCAGCGCCCGACCAGCTTCAGCGCGGCATCGGCGGCGCTGCGCAGGAAGGCGCTGTCGCTCATCACGGTGACGAGCTTCGCGCCCATGTCGAGGAAGGCCTTGGCGCGCTCGCCGGACTGCGCGTAGATCGCGACCGGCTTACCCGCCGCGGAGGCCCGCGCGATGATATGGCGGATCGCCTGGTCGACCTCGCCCGAGAGCGCATTGACCTGCTTGCCGCCCGACAGCGCGATCGAGAGATCGGAGGGGCCGACGAAGACGGCATCGATGCCGTCGAGCGCCAGGATGTCGTCGAGGATCGCCATCGCCTCGCGCGTCTCGATCATCGCGAAAGACAGCGAGAAACGGTTCGCCTCGCGCAGATAGCCGTTCTGGTCGAGGCCCGAGGCACCGAGCCCGCCATAGCTGCCCCAGCTCCGCTCGCCCATCGGCGGATACTTGGAGTACGCCGCGAAGGTTCGGGCGTCGTCCATCGTGTTGATCATCGGCGCGATCACGCCGGAGACGCCGGCATCGAACAGGCGCGAGACATTCTGAAACTCGCCGACCGCGATGCGCGCCAGCGCCGGCTTGCCGGCGGCGTTGATCAGCGGCACGGCCCTGATGACCTCGCCCAGCGTGATCGGGCCATGCTGCATATCGAGCGTGACGGCGTCGAAATTCGCCCGTGCCAGCAGGCCGGCGATGCCCGGCTCGGGCAGGCCGCACCAGGCCGATACGATCGTGTCGCCCTTGGCGAGGCGGTCGGCGAGCGAGGACAGGACGGTCTGTGTGGCCATGGCGCGTTTCATCCGTTGCAGGCCCGCACTTGGGATAGCGAGGCGGGTGCACCACGTTGGACCGGGCCGGGGCAAAAATGCAAACGGGCGCCCATGCGCCCGCTTCAATCACGCCCTGCGTTTTTCAGGCGAGCCGTATCGCTCGCCTCGTCTGGCTCAGCGGCCGGCCTGGATTTCCTCGGCCGCCTTGATCAGCAGGTCCGTCATCACGCGCCGGATCTCTTCATCCGAGACCCCGACGCCGGCACTGGCGAAATCGCCCTTGACCTTGCGCACGACGTCCTCGTCGCCGGCTTCCTCGAAATCGGCAACCACGACCGCCTTCGCATAGGCTTCCGCGTCGGCGCCGCTCTTGCCGAGCTTCTCGGCGGCCCACAGGCCGAGCAGCTTGTTGCGCCGCGCCGTCGCCTTGAAGCGCAGCTCCTCGTCGAGGGCGAACTTGTTCTCGAAGGCATCCTTGCGCTGATCGAAGGTGGTCATGCGGTTAAGTCCTCTCGCGGGGCACGGCCTGGAAGGGCTCGGGAAGGCATATCGCTGCCATATAGGATGCCGCGCCACGCGAGGCCAGTCCGGATTGCGGAGCGAGGGAGGGGCGCTGCCGCACCAAACCCGGACCGGTTTGTTGCGTTTGCAGTGCAGAAGGGCCATATAGCGGGCAATCAGGCGGCCTCGACGCTAGCCTGAACATTGAGCCGGGCGGCCGCGCGGTCTACGCTGATTCCAAACCAGATCGGAATCAGCGCGGATTCATGCCGTACCGGTTGATCAGGGGCCCAGATCCCGCCGCAGGGTAACCTGCGTCCAGAGAAAGGCCGACCTTTGGATTTCCTCAAGCCACGGTACATCCCAATGAATCGCCGCCGTCGCATCTACGAAGGCAAGGCGAAGGTCCTCTATGAGGGACCCGAGCCCGGTACGCTGATCCAGCACTTCAAGGATGACGCCACCGCCTTCAACGCCAAGAAGCACGAAGTGATCGACGGCAAGGGCGTGCTCAACAACCGCATCTGCGAGCACATCTTCTCGAACCTGAACGATATCGGCGTCCCCACGCATTTCATCCGCCGGCTGAACATGCGCGAGCAGCTCATCCGAGAGGTCGAGATCATTCCGCTCGAGGTCGTCGTGCGCAACGTCGCCGCCGGCTCGCTCTCGACCCGGCTCGGGCTCGAAGAGGGCACGCAGCTGCCGCGCTCGATCATCGAGTTCTATTATAAGAATGACGCGCTGAACGACCCGATGGTCTCGGAAGAGCACATCACGGCCTTCGGCTGGGCGACGCCGCAGGAAATCGACGACATCATGGCGCTCGCCATCCGCGTCAACGACTTCCTCTCCGGCCTCTTCCTCGGCGCCGGCATCCGCCTCGTCGACTTCAAGATGGAGTGCGGCCGCCTCTGGGAAGGCGAGATGATGCGCATCGTCGTCGCCGACGAGATCAGCCCCGATTCCTGCCGGCTCTGGGACATCAAGTCCAAGGACAAGCTCGACAAGGACCGCTTCCGCCGCGACATGGGCGGGCTGATCGAGGCCTATACCGAAGTGGCGCGCCGCCTCGGCATTCTCGGCGAGAACGAGAAGGCCGGCCCGACCGGCCCCCGGCTGGTCCAGTAAGCCAAGCGACCGGCGCTATGGGCTCCGGCATGACGTCATCGCCGACATGGAAACGGGAGCGCCTGCGCTCCCGTTTCCATGTCGCGTCCCTGCTGGCCGGATTAGCCCTGCTGGTGACCGGCTGCGCCAGCCAGTTCGGCCTCGGCATGGCGGAACTGCCGGCGTCGCAGGGTTGGGAGCCCCTGCCGATCGGAACCTGGGTCCTGAATGACGGCCTCGAAGCGCGGACCATGGTGTTCTGTCCGCGCGACGCCTGTATCAGGCAGGGCTTCGCCTCGGTCATCGCCTTTTCGGGCAGCGAAGCCGCGAAAATAGATCAGGCGCTCAAGGCCGACCCGGCGAGCCTCGCCCGCCTGTTCTCGAAGCCTCCGGAGGATGACCAGCGCAGCCGCCCGAAATCCGGGTCGAAGCGACCGGCCAAGAGCACCACCACCGTCTCGCGTTTCGAAGCAGAGGGCGTCCCCGGCATCCTGGTCGAAATCCGCGCCAAGGGCTCGTCCGGCAAGAGCGCCACGACCGCCATCCTGCGCGGCCGCGAAGGCGACCGCCTCGTCGTCGCGCTGGCCGTCGCCGAGGACGCCGAGGCAGCGCGTCGCGATGCGGTGGCCGCATGGCGCAGCCGCTGATTCACGTGAAACGGCGCGAAAAGGTTGAGCCTGAGCCGATTCGCCGCTAAGGCACCCCCACAACGCTCGTCCGGAGATCCCCATGAAAGCCCGCGTCACCGTCACCCTCAAGACCGGCGTGCTCGATCCGCAGGGCAAGGCGATCGAGGGTGCGCTGAAATCCCTCGGCATCGACGGCATCGGCTCGGTCCGCCAGGGCAAGGTCTTCGACATCGAGCTCGCCGGCGCGGACAAGGCTGCCGCCGAAAGCGCGCTCAAGGATGCCTGCGAGAAGCTGCTCGCCAACACCGTGATCGAGAACTACCGCGTCGAGATCGGCGCCTGAGCCCGCGCGTGTGATCCGGGCTTCGGCCCGCAAGACGATCGTCCACGCCGCCCGCCGCCGCGACCGCAAGCCCAGGAGCATCCGCCCGTGAAAGCCGCCGTCATCACCTTTCCCGGCTCGAACCGCGACGGCGACGTCGCCAAGGCGCTGAAGCAGGCCGGCGCGAGCGTCGCCCATGTCTGGCACGCCGACACCGAGCTCCCTGCCGGCACCGACCTCGTCGTGCTGCCCGGCGGCTTCTCCTACGGCGATTACCTGCGCACCGGCGCCATTGCCGGGCGCGCCCACATCATGGACGCGACTCGCGCCCATGCCGCCCGCGGCGGCTATGTGCTGGGCATCTGCAACGGCTTCCAGATCGCCTGCGAGGCTGGGCTCCTGCCGGGCATCCTGATGCGCAATGCCGATCTGAAATTCGTCTGCCGCCGCCAGCACCTGACGGTCGAGCGCAACGATACCCCCTTTGCCAGCGCTTATGCCAAGGGTCAGGTCATCGATGTCTGCATCGCCCATGGCGAAGGCAACTACACCGCCGATCCCGAGACGCTGGCGCGGCTCGAGGGCGAGGGGCTCGTCGCCTTCCGCTATGCCGACGCCCAGGGCAAGGTCACGAAGGAGGCGGATCCCAACGGCTCGCTCAACGGGATCGCCGGCATCTACTCGCCCGGCTTCAACGTGCTCGGCCTGATGCCCCACCCCGAGAATCTGATCGATTCGCTGACCGGCGGCACCGATGGGCGCGGCTTGTTCGCCAGCCTGGTGGGCGGCAAGAAGGCTGCCTGAAAGCGGCCTGATCAGCGGGCAGCCGTCGCCCGCGCCAGGAGCTTGCCGGCGGAGGTCGCGTCCAGCGCCCCGACATGCTTTTCAAGAATACGTCCGTCCGGCCCGATGACGAAGGTCTCGGGCACGCCATAGACGCCCCATTCGATCGCTGCACGTCCCGCCCGATCGACGCCGACGGCGGAATAGGGGTTGCCGAGCGCGCCGAGAAAGCGCCGCGCGTTCTCGGCCTCGTCCTTGTAGTTCAGCCCGACGACCGCGACCTTGCCCGCCTTCACGGCCGGCGCGTCCGCGAGCGCGACCAGGAACGGGTGTTCGACCCGGCACGGTGCGCACCAGCTCGCAAAGACATTGACGATCGTAGCTCGCCCCGCCGCGAGATCGGCCATGCCGAAGGCGGGCACGGGCTGTCCATCCCGCTGCAGCCCCTCGAGGGCGGTCAGCGTGATCGCAGGCGCCGGCCGGCCGATCAGGGCGGACGGCACCTTGCTCTTGTCGCCGGAAAACAGGCCCGCCGCGAAGACCAGCGCCAGCACCCCAAACAGGATCAGCGGCACGAGGAAGATCAGCGGCGAACGCCGGCGAGGCGCCTCCTCCACGGGGTCCTCGATTTGATGATCGACCTGGCTCATGAGGTTCGCCGCTCCGAGCGACGGCCTGCGCCGCGCTGCTCCAGATCCGCCAGCGCCCGCTTCTGCGCCCGATGATCGAGGATGACGGCCAATATCAGCCCGCCGAGCACGACGACCACGGCGGCGTAGGACGCCAGGATGAAGCCGGCATGCGGCCCGAGGCTGCTCATGCCGGCGAACCCTGGGTCGCGAGCCGGTCGAGCCGCTCGGCCTCGAGGATCGTCAGCGTCCGCACGCGCCGGCGCATGATTTCGGCCCGCATCGCGCCGAGATGCAGCGCCAGCGCCAGGCAGGTGAAGCCCGTGGCGAGGATCAGCAGCGGCCAGAGCATCGAGGGATGGATCGTCGGCCCGCCCATCCGCAGGACCGAGGCCGGCTGATGCAGCGTGTTCCACCAATCGACCGAAAACTTGATGATCGGCACGTTGACGAAACCGACCAGGGTCAGGATCGCGACCGCGCGCCCCGCTCGCGAGGGCTCGTCCAGCGTGCGCCACAGCGCCATGATGCCGAGATAGATCAGGAAGAGCACCAGCACCGAGGTCAATCGCGCATCCCAGACCCAGTACGTGCCCCACATCGGCTTGCCCCAGAAGGCGCCGGTAAGAAGGCAGATCAGCGCGAAGCCTGCACCGATCGGCGCGGCCGCCTTCTGCGCGACGTCCGCGAGCGGATGCCTCCAGACCAGCGTGCCGAGCGCCGAGAGCGACATCACCGAATAGAACATCAGTGCGAGCCAGGCGGCCGGCACATGCACGAACATGATGCGGATGGTTTCGCCCTGCTGGTAGTCGGCGGGGGCGACGAACCAGGCAAGATAGAAGCCGACCGCCAGCAACACCGCGGCCGCGCCGACAAGCCAGGGCAGCAACAGGGCGGCTAGGCGCATGAAGCGCGTCGGATTCGCGAGATCGATCAGGCCAGCCATGTCATCGCATCATGCTCGGGGCTGCCCCCACAGCTGCCGCCGCAGCTTTATCAATGCGCGCCTTCGGCAGCAATGTGCTTGCGGACCATGCGACATCGCGGACGCCTGGCCTCACGCCTCGCTGCCCGACGTGCCCTTTTTCTCGATCGGGTCGACCACGCCGAAATCCTGCGAGCGGATGCCCTCGCCCGCGACGGCAAAGCCCTCAGCTGCAAGCCCGCGGCGCAGAAGCTCCCGTACAGCCGCTGCGCGACTGGGCATCCGCTTGTCGAAGCGAAAATCCTCCAGCGCCCTCAACTCACTCGGACTCAACATGATTTGGAGACGCTCGGCCCGTTCCAGCTCCGCCATCCGTTGGCCCCTGCCTGATACCGCCAAATGAGTAAGTGGCAACGTAAGCGCATTTTGTGCAGAAACAAGACCGACAGTGCCTGTGGCTTTATGCCTATGATGATGGAGCAGCGGCTGAGCGGGCGTTGACGCAAACTACTAACTAATTGATATTGTTAGTGATTTGGTCATTTCGACCTTGCTTTTCGTAACGGATCGGATAGTGTGGCCGCGTTTCGAGGAGGACTAGCCATGCCCGAGCGTCTGTCGACCGAAATCCAGCGCGAGGTCGAGATGGCCATCCGTTCGCAGACGAACGAATCCCGCATCCTCGACGTCTACGCGACAGCGGAAGCGATCCGCCGCAAGCATCCCGTTCCTGAAATCCGTCTCGAAGACATCGCCGCGGCGGTCGCACGGCTCGGCAATCAATATGGCTGCGCGGTCGAGTTCGGCCCGCAGCATGCCGAGGCCCGCGAGATCACATCGGCCTGAAGCGGCCGATATCTGATCGATTCCGGCGCTTATTCGCCTTGCCGCAACGCCGTTGCCGCGGCGAGCGTGCCAATGACGATCGCGGCGAGCGACAGCGCACACAGGATCAGAAAGGGCGTGCTGAACGGGATCGTCCCGCCCAGTGCGGCGTTCGCGGCCGAGACGCCGAAGATCAGCACCGGCACCGTCAGTGGCGCGACCAGCACGGGCAGGATCAGCCCACCACGCCTCAAACCGGCGGTCAGCGCGGCGCCGGCCGCGCCGATGAAGCTCAAGGCGGGCGTCCCGACCAGCAGCGTCGCCGCGACGGGCAGCATCGCCTCGCCCGGCAACGCGACCAGGAGCCCGAGCAGCGGCGCCGCGAGCGCCAACGGCAGCCCCGTCGTCAACCAATGCGCCAGCCCCTTGGCCAGCACGGCGAGCTCAAGCGGCAGCATCGATGCGCGGATCAGGTCCAGCGAGCCATCCTCCTCATCCGCCTGGAACAGCCTGTCCAGGCCGATCAGCATCGACAGCAACGCTCCGAGCCAGAGGATGGCCGGCCCGATTCGCGAGAGCAGATTCAGATCCGGCCCGAGCGCGAAGGGCACCAAAACGACGATGGTCAGGAAGAAGACGAGCGCGAGTTCGCCGCCGCCGCCGGCGCGCGAGGCGAGAGCGAGATCGCGCCGGAGTATCGCAAGGAAGGCGCGGCTCACGGGCCGATCCTCAATTCGCGCGCACCGTCCAGCCCGAGCGGGCCATGCGTCGCGGCCAGGATCGCGCCGCCGTCGGCCAGATGCGCCCGCATCAGGCCGCTCAGCATGTCCTGCGCCGCGAGGTCGAGCGCCGACATCGGCTCGTCGAGCAGCCAGAACGGCCGCCGCGACACCAGGAGCCGGGCCAGTGCGACGCGCCGGCGCTGGCCGGCGGAAAGATAGCCGACCGGCAGCGCCGCGACATGCGGCAGCCCGACGACAGCCAGCGCCTCCGCCGGCGAAAGCGCAACGTCGCCGAGGAGGGCTTGCGCGAAGGCGAGGTTCTCCTGCGCGGTCAGCGCCGTCTTCAGCCCGTCGCGATGGCCGACGACATGGCTGAGTTCAATCGGCGCGATCTCGGGCGCGCCGTCGATCCGGATCGTCCCGGCGTCAGGCCGCAGCCGCCCGCACAGCATCGCGAGCAGGCTCGACTTGCCGGCACCGTTGCGCCCGGTCAGCGCGATCGCCTCGCCGGTGCCCAGACGAAAGGCGAGCCCCTCGAAGATCAGGCGCCCACCGCGGCGGCAGGCGAGATTTCCGGCTTCGATGGCGAGTTTCGGGAACGAAAATTGCGTCAAGGCCGAAGCGTCTTCCGGGGCGTCAGGTCAGGTCTGGGATGCGCTTCGTTCATGTAGCGGGCTTCTTGGAATTGCTCTATAGAACCCGTGGCTACGCCGCACGCCGATCCGGCGCGGGGCTCGGGCACTCCCGGGGCGGCGCGCGCGTCATGCGCATTAGGCCTTCGATCCGGCGATACCGCAAGGCGTCTGTCGGCTCGCGACCGCAACCCCTTATCAGGATCAGCCCGCATGGCTTCGCTCGACTCATTCAAATGCCGCCAGACACTGACTGTCGGCGACAAGACCTATGAATATTACTCCCTGCCCCTCGCCGAACAGAACGGCCTGGCCGGCATTTCCAAGCTGCCCTTCTCGATGAAGGTGCTGCTCGAGAACCTGCTCCGTTTCGAGGATGGCCGCTCGGTCTACAAGGCCGACATCGAGGCTTTCGTCGGCTGGCTGACCGACAAGGGCAAGGCCGGCAAGGAGATCGGTTTCCGCCCGGCCCGCGTGCTGATGCAGGACTTCACCGGCGTTCCCGCGGTCGTCGACCTCGCCGCGATGCGTGACGGCGTCAAGGCGCTCGGCGGCGACCCGCAGAAGATCAACCCGCTCGTGCCCGTCGATCTCGTCATCGACCATTCGGTCATCGTCGACGAGTTCGGCACGCCGAAGGCGCTCGCGCAGAATGTCGAGCTCGAGTATCAGCGCAACGAGGAGCGCTACAAGTTCCTGAAATGGGGTCAGGGCGCCTTCGACAATTTCCGCGTCGTCCCGCCCGGCACCGGCATCTGCCACCAGGTGAACCTCGAATATCTCGCCCAGACCGTCTGGACCCGTAACGAGGTCATCGACGGCAAGGAGGTCGAGGTCGCCTATCCCGACACCGTCGTCGGTACCGATTCGCACACCACCATGGTCAACGGTCTCGCCGTTCTCGGCTGGGGCGTCGGCGGCATCGAAGCGGAAGCCGCGATGCTCGGCCAGCCGCAGTCGATGCTGCTGCCCGAGGTCATCGGCTTCAAGCTGACCGGCGCACTCAAGGAAGGCATCACCGCCACCGACCTCGTGCTGACCGTCACGCAGATGCTGCGCAAGAAGGGCGTCGTCGGAAAGTTCGTCGAGTTCTTCGGCCCCGGCCTCTACAATCTGACGCTCGCCGACCGCGCGACCATCGCCAATATGGGCCCGGAATACGGTGCGACCTGCGGCTTCTTCCCGGTCGATTCCGAGACGATCGACTTCCTGACCACGACGGGCCGAAAGTCGGATCGCATCGCGCTGGTCGAGGCCTACAGCAAGGCTCAGGGCCTCTTCGCCACCCGCGAGACGGCCGATCCGGTCTTCACCGACACGCTCGAGCTCGACCTCGGCTCGGTCCAGCCCTCGATGGCCGGCCCGAAGCGCCCCGAGGGCCGCGTCGACCTCTCGGCCGTCAAGGCCGGCTTCGCCGCCGCGATGGATACCGACTACAAGAAGGGCGGCGAGATCGCCCGCCGCGTGCAGGTCGAGGGTGAGGATTTCGATCTCGGCCATGGTGACGTCGTCATCGCCGCCATCACCTCCTGCACCAACACCTCGAATCCCTCGGTGCTGATGGCGGCGGGCCTGCTCGCTCGCAATGCGGTCGCCAAGGGCCTCACGGTGAAGCCCTGGGTGAAGACCTCGCTGGCCCCCGGCTCGCAGGTCGTCGCCGAATATCTGGCCAAGTCCGGCCTCCAGACCGATCTCGACAAGCTCGGCTTCAACCTGGTCGGCTTCGGCTGCACCACCTGCATCGGCAATTCCGGCCCGCTGCCGGCGCCGATCTCGAAGACGATCAACGAGAAGGGCCTGATCGCGGGCGCCGTCATCTCCGGCAACCGCAACTTCGAGGGCCGCGTCTCGCCGGATGTGCAGGCGAACTACCTCGCCTCGCCGCCGCTGGTGGTCGCCTACGCGCTCGCCGGCTCGGTCCAGATGGACCTGACGACCCAGCCGATCGGCACGGGCTCGGACGGCAAGGACGTCTACCTGAAGGACATCTGGCCCTCCAACAAGGAGATCCAGACCTTCATCCAGCAGAACGTCACCCGCCAGATGTTCGAGACGAAATATGCCGACGTCTTCAAGGGCGACGCGCATTGGCAGGCCGTCAACGCGCCGACCAGCGAGACCTATGCCTGGGACGACGCCTCGACCTATGTGCAGAACCCGCCCTATTTCCAGGGCATGGGCAAGCAGCCGGCGCCGGTCACCGACATCAAGGGTGCGCGCATCCTCGGCCTGTTCGGCGACAAGATCACCACCGACCACATCTCCCCGGCCGGTTCGATCAAGGCGGCCTCGCCCGCCGGCGCCTACCTCACCGAGCATGGCGTCGCGGTCGCGGACTTCAACCAGTACGGCACGCGGCGCGGCAATCATGAGGTGATGATGCGCGGCACCTTCGCCAATATCCGCATCCGCAACCACATGCTCGGCCCGAACGGGCGCGAGGGCGGCTACACCATCCACTACCCGTCCAAGGAAGAGCTGCCGATCTACGACGCCTCGATGCGCTACCAGCAGGAGAAGGTGCCGCTGGTAATCTTCGCCGGCGTGGAATACGGCAACGGCTCGTCGCGCGACTGGGCCGCGAAGGGCACCAACCTGCTCGGCGTCAAGGCCGTGATCGCCCAGAGCTTCGAGCGCATCCACCGCTCGAACCTGGTCGGCATGGGCGTGGTCCCCTTCACCCTGCAGGAAGGCACCAGCTGGGCCTCGCTTGACCTGAAGGGTGACGAGACCGTCTCCATCAAGGGCCTCGCGACGGTGAAGCCGCGCCAGATGCTGGAAGCCGAGATCACCTATGCCGACGGCACGGTGAAGAATGTGCCGATTCTCTGCCGCATCGATACGCTGGACGAGATCGACTACTTCAAGAACGCCGGCATCCTGCACTACGTCCTGCGCGGCATCGCCGCGTAGGCCATAACGCCGTCAATCCCGGGCCGCGCCTGCGCGGACCCGGGATTTCTTTCGAGAGAAGCGCGTCCCGGACATGGCCGGGCCAGCCTCGGTCATGACGCCCGTGTCGGCGCGCAAGGTTGTCCTCTTCCCCCTCGCGGTGTAAGGGGGCGTCACAGTCATCCTTTGGCGGGGGGCTTGGGGCAGGCGCAGGGCTAACACCCGCGCCCGGATGTCGTCCGCCTCCATCATCACGACGGGAGCACCCGCATGTCCGCCACTTTCGAGACGGTCGCCGGAATCATTTCAGAGACCTGCGACATTCCTCGCGAGAAGATCACGCCCCAGAGCCACGCCATTGCCGATCTCGGCATCGACTCGCTCGCTTTCCTCGACATCGCCTTCGCGATCGACAAGGCCTTCGGCATCAAGCTGCCGCTCGAGCAGTGGACGCAGGAAGTGAACGAGGGCAAGGCCCCGGCCGAGCAGTATTTCGTGCTTGAGAATCTCTGCAAGCGCATCGACGACCTCGTCGCCGCCAAAGCGGCCTGAGCCAGACCACAGCGATACCCCCAGCCCCTTTCCCGAGGCGCCGACGGCGGTTCCTCGGGACGGGGGCTATGGCCGTTCAAGGCGGGCGATCTTGAGCGGAACGGCCTCAGCCGTTAGAGCATAGCCGCGCCGGAGCCGGCTGCGACGCACGTCATCGACGATCGGAAGCGCATGCGCCTCGAATATTTCGACATGATCGACAAGGTCCTGGCCTTCGAGCCGGACGAGAAGCGCATCGTGACGCGCTCGACCGTTCCGGCTGCCGACGCCAGCCCTGTCTTCGAGGGACATTTCCCCGGCCACCCGCTGGTGCCCGGCGTGCTCCTGACCGAAACCATGGCTCAAGCGTCTGGCTATCTCCTGCTCGCCCTGAACAAGCTGACGCAGATGCCCTTCCTGATGACCGTCGACAAAGCGCGCTTCCGCACCTTCGTCGAACCGGACGCCGTGCTCGACATCTCCGCCGAGCTCGTCATCGAGGGCTCCGGCTACGCCGCGACCAAGGCCAAGATCGCGATCGCCGGCAAGCCGATCTGCGACGCGGAGCTGCGCTTCCGGCTGATGCCCTTCCCCGCCGACATGCGCGGCCTGATGGAAACGCGCCTCGCCGCCATCGGCCTTGCTCCCGAACAGGCCTGATCATGCAGCGCGACGTCGTCATTACCGGAATCGGCCTCGCCTCCAGCCTTGGCGAGGGTCTCGACGTTCATGCGGCGGCGCTCGCGGCCAAGGCCGCGCCCGTCGTCGATACGACGAGCTTCGCGCCCTATCCGGTGCATGCGCTCAAGCCTCTCGAACTCGACCGGCAGATCCCGAAGAAGTCCGACCAGCGCCAGATGGAGCCCTGGCAGCGCCTCGGTGTCTATGCGGCCGGCCTCGCGCTCGACGGCGCCGGGCTCAAGGACGATGCCGAGGCCAAGGCGACGCTGCAGGTCATCGTGGCGGCCGGTGGCGGCGAGCGCGACCATGCCGTCGACGGCGCCATCCTCTCCGGCCTGCGCCACGCCAACGCTCCTGGCGCTTTCCTCAATGAACGGCTGATGGGCGATCTGCGCCCGACCCTCTTCCTGGCGCAGCTCTCGAACCTGCTGGCCGGCAACATCGCCATCGTGCACGGCATCACCGGCGCGTCGCGCACCTTCATGGGCGAGGAACAGGCCGGCGTCGACGCGATCCGCACCGCCCATGCCCGGATCGCCTCGGGACAGGCGGAAGTTATGCTGGTCGGCGGCTCCTACAATGCCGAGCGCCGCGACATGTTGCTGCTACTCGAACTGGGCGGCTATCTCCACAAGGGTGACTTCGTCCCGGTCTTTGCCCGCGAGGACGCACCCGGCCTGATCACCGGCAGCGCCTCCGCCTTCCTCGTGCTCGAATCAGCCGAGCGCGCCGCTGCCCGCGGCGCCCATGTCCATGCCAGGCTCGGCAAGGTCGTCGCCGCCCGCTCGAAGCGCCAGCCTGGCTCGGTCGAGACGGCTCTGCGCGGCCTGCTCGCCGATCTCGGTCCGGTTTCGCCCGGCGTGCTGGCGATCTCCGCCGCGTCGGGCGCCGCCGGCATCACGGCTGAAGAAGCCGCCGCCATCGCCACCTTGCCGCAGACACAGCGCATCGCGACCGGCGATCTCGTCGGCCATGCCCTCGAAGCCGCCTTCCCCGTCTCGGTCGCGCTCGCCGCCGCCGCCCTGTCGGCCGGGCAGGCGCGCGAAGCCATCGTGACCGGCGCAGGCCACTGGCGCGGCGAGGGCGCAGCCCATCTGGTCACGGCCTGAGGACGCTTCCATGAACGCGATCAACCAGACCTCCCCGCACCGCGACTCCAAGGGCCGCCCGATCGTCGCCGTTACCGGACTCGGCATCGTCACCTCGCTCGGCCAGGGCAAGGAGGCCAATTGGGAGGCTCTGACGGCCGGCAAGTCCGGCATTCACGCGATCGAACGCTTCCCGACGCAAGGCTTGCGCACCACGATCGGCGGCACCGTCGATTTCCTGTTCGAAGGCCCCTTCTCCGCGCCCGAGCTCTCGGAGAAGCTCGCGATGCTGGCCGCCGAGGAGGCCGTCGGCCAGAGCGGACTGGGCCAACCCGGCGACTTTCCGGGCGAGCTCTTCATGGCCGTGCCTCCTGTCGAGATGGAATGGCCGCAGAAGCAGGAGCTGGCAGCGGCCGTCGCTGGCGAGGTCGACTATGACGGCCTGCTGCGCGAGGCGGCGACCCTGAAACACAAGCCGATGCACGAGATGTTCCTGTTCGGCACCGTCGCCGACCATGTCGCCGACGCCTTCGGTACCAAGGGCTCGCCGATCTCGCTCTCGACCGCCTGCTCCTCGGGTGCGACCGCGATCCAGATGGGGGTCGAGGCAATACGCCGCGGCGAAACCGAGGCCGCGCTCTGCATTGGCACGGACGGTTCGATCCATGCCGAGGCGCTGATCCGCTTCTCGCTGCTGTCCGCGCTCTCGACCCAGAACGATCCGCCGGAAGGCGCCGCCAAGCCGTTCTCGAAGAATCGCGATGGCTTCGTCATGGGCGAGGGCGCCGGCGCCCTGGTCCTGGAGGATTACGACCACGCCCTGGCGCGCGGCGCGACCATCCTCGGCATCGTCGCGGGCTGCGGCGAACGCGGCGACGGCTTCCACCGCACCCGCTCGAGCCCGGACGGCAAGCCGGCCATCCTCGCCATGCAGGACGCCCTGGACGATGCCGGCCTGAAGCCCGACGACGTCGACTACATCAATGCCCATGGCACATCGACGCCCGAAAACGACAAGATGGAGGCGATGAGCTGCGCCGCCGTCTTCGGCGAGCGCATGGCCAGGCTGCCGATGTCCTCGAACAAGTCGATGCTCGGCCACACGCTGACGGCGGCCGGCGCAGTCGAGGCAGTGATCTCCTTCCTGACCATCGCCCATGGTCGCATTCCGCCGACGATCAACTACAACACGCCCGATCCGGCGATCGCGCTCGATGTCGTGCCGAATGTCGCGCGCGACGCCAAGGTCACCACGGTCCTGTCGAACTCCTTCGGCTTCGGCGGCCAGAACACCAGCCTCGTGCTGACGGCGGAGCCTGCGCGCTCATGACCCGCATTCTTGTCACCGGAGGCGCCAAGGGAGTTGGCGCGGCGATCGTGCGTGCCCTGGCCGCGGCCGGCCACGACGTCGATTTCACCTATCGCAGCTCGGGCGAGCAGGCTCTCGCCCTGGCAACCGAGATCGCGCAGGCCCATCCCGGGCGCAGCATCAACGCCCTTCCGCTCGACCTCTCCGAGAAGGCCGCGCTCGACGCTTTCTGCGAGGAGCGCGAAGGCGAAAGCTATTTCGGCCTCATCCACAATGCCGGCCAGCCCTATGATTCGCTCGCCGCGATGATGGTTCAGGACAAGGCCGAAGCGGCGATGCAGGTCAACTTCTGGGCCTTCACCCGCCTCGCCAAGAGCCTGATGCGCAACATGATCCGCGCCCGCGCCGGGCGCATCGTCGCGATCGGCTCGGTCGCCGCTTTGCGCGGCAATCCCGGCAACGCGGCCTATGCCGCCTCGAAGGGCGCCCTGATCTCCTATGCCAAGACGCTCGCGGTCGAGACCGGCAAGCGCGGCGTCACCGTCAACGTGATCGCGCCGGGCTTCGTCGATACCGACATGATGGCGCCCTATGCCGCCTATCGCGACAAGATGCAGGGCCAGATCCCGGCCGGGCGCTTCGCCAGGCCGGAGGAGGTCGCAGGCCTCGCCGCCTTCCTGATGAGCGAGCCCGCCGCCTACATCACCGGCACGGTCATTCCGATCGATGGCGGCGTGACCGCGCATCTGGGCGTCCATCGCTGATCAGCCTGTCCCGAAAGGACAAGACCCATGCGTTCCCTCCAGCTCCATGGCGATCGCGATCTCCGTCTCGAAGAGATCGATCCGCCGCCGCCGCCTGCCGCCGGTGAAGTCCAGATCCGCATCCGCGCGATCGGGCTGAACTATCTCGACATCTGGGGCTTCCGCGGCATGGCCTTCGCCAAGCGCAAGATGCCGCAGGCAGCGGGCGTCGAGGCGTCAGGCGAGATCGTCTGCGTCGGCGAGGGCGTCACGAACCTGAAGGTCGGCGACACCGTCACCGCCTATGGTGCCGATACCTGCGGGCACTGCAAGGCCTGCCGCGAGGGGCGCGACAATCTCTGCGAGAACGTCGCCGGCATCATGGGCTTCCATATCGACGGTTTCGCCCGTGAACTGCTGAACCGGGAAGCCCGCCTCGTCATCAAGGCGCCGCAAGGCGTCTCCTTCGAGGATGCCGCCTGCGCGCCGATCGGCTTCGGCACGGTCCAGCACATGCTGTTCGACAATGCCAAGCTCGAACCCGGCGAATCGGTCCTGGTCCATGCCGGCGGCTCCGGCATCGGCACCGCCGCGATCCTGATGGCCAAGGCGATCGGCTGCACGGTCTACACGACCGTCGGCGATGACGAGAAGGGCCGCAAGGCCAAGGAGCTCGGCGCCGATTACGTCATCAACTACAAGACCGAGCGCTTCGAGGGCGAGGTCCGCCAGCTGACCAAGCGCAAGGGCGTCGACGTCGTCTTCGAGCATGTCGGCGCCGATACCTGGAATGGCTCGCTGCTCTGCCTCAAGCGTGGCGGCCGGCTCGTCACCTGCGGCGCCACCTCGGGCGCCTCGACCACGATGAACCTGATGCAGCTCTTCCAGCAGCAATACCGGATCACCGGCTCCTTCGGTTGCCGCATCGAAAACATCGCGCAATCACTCGAAAAGATGGCCGGCGGCATGAAGCCCGTCATCGATTCGGTGTTTCCGCTCGCGGATTTCGAGAAAGGCCTGGCGCGCCTCGAAGGAAGGCAGGTCTTCGGCAAGGTCATCGTGACCTTCTGAAACCCAACGCACGGCATGCTGCAGCGGGCAGGACCGCCGTCGAACTTGACGAATTCGCGTTCCTGCCCCAATTCGCCGCTTTGAGCCCGGCCTCGCAGGCCATGCGGGCGAGATGGGGCCGGGCCGAACTTGAAAAGACTGAAACTGTACGCAGCGCGCGCCGGCGCCTTTGTGATGATCGGCGTGGTCCGGGCATTGTTCGCCTTCCTGCGCCTGCTCGGGCCGGAGAAGGCGAGCGATCTCGGCGGCTGGCTGCTGCGGACGGCAAGCCCGTTGATCCCGGTCAACCGCGTCGCGCTCGCCAATATCCGCGCCGCCTTTCCCGACATGCCGGAGCCCGAAGTGCGCCGCATCGCACGTGGCGCCTGGGAGAATCTCGGCCGGACCGCCGCCGAATACGCCCATCTGCGTGAGCTGTTCGACTACGACCATCTCAACCCCGATGCGCCTTCGCGCGTCGAGGTCGATGGCATCGAGCATTTCGTCGCGCTCAAGGACGACGAGAAGCCGGGCCTGATCTTCTCCGCCCATCTCGCCAATTGGGAACTGCCGGCGATCTGCGCCGAGGCCTATGGGCTCGACACCACCGCAGTCTTCCGCGCACCCAACGACCCGGCCATCGCCAGCGTGGTCCACGAGATCCGCTCCGGCGCGATGGGAGGGCTCGAGGCCGCTCGGCAGGGCGCCGCTTTCGCGATGCAGGGCGTGCTGGAGCGCAACGGCCATTTGGGCATGCTGATCGACCAGCATTTCACCCGCGGCGTCGTGGTGCCCTTCATGGGCCGGCCGGCCCTGACCAATCCGATCCTCGGCAAGTTCGCCCGCCGCTTCGAATGCCCGGTGCATGGCGTGCGCGTCATTCGCCTGCCCCGTCAGCGCTTTCGCCTGGAGCTGACGCCCGCCCTAGACCTGCCGCGCGACGCCTCCGGCGAGATCGATGTCCACGGTGCCATGGCGATGATGACGGCGGTCGTCGAGGGTTGGGTTCGTGAGCACCCCGAGCAATGGCTCTGGATGCACCGGCGCTGGCGACCCAACATGATCACGGCGGCCGCCGCCGATGCCGGCATGGCGGTTGCGCGCACCCCGGTTTTCAAGGCAACGTGATTTCCAAGTGAGAGGGATTAGGCGCTTTGGTAACGCCTGAGATCTAGAATCTCGCCGAGTTGAAATGATGATCCGTCTCGCGCAGCTCTTTTCGGCTACCGCCGCCCTGCTTGCTTTGGGCGGGGTCGTCGTGTGCGCCGATCCGGCCGAGCGTCAGCCCAAGGCGGTCGTCGAACTCTTTACCAGCCAGGGCTGCTCCTCCTGCCCACCAGCCGATGCGCTCTTCGTCGAGCTGGCCAAGAATCCGGACATGATCGCCCTGACCCTGCCGGTGACCTATTGGGACTATCTCGGCTGGAAGGACACGCTCGGGAAGGACAGCTTCGCCAAGCGCCAGAAATTCTATGCCAAGGCGCGCGGCGACGGACAGGTCTATACGCCCCAGGCCGTGATCAACGGCGTTTCCCATGTCGTCGGCTCCGACAGGGGCGAAATCGAGCGCGGGGCGAAGCAGCCGTCGGCGACCGGCTTTGTCGCGAAGATCGGCCTCAAGGAAGAGGCCGGTACGTTACAGGTGCGACTTGCGCCGCTGGACGGCCCCGTCGAGCGGACAGCCGGCGTCTGGATCGTAGCAACGACGCGCATGGTCACGGTGCCGATCACGCGCGGCGAGAACCAGGGCAAGACCGTTTCCTACGCGAATGTCGTGCGCGGCATGACGCGCATCGGCGACTGGGACGGCAAGGAGGCGACGCTGACGACCCCGCTCGCCACGACGCAAGCCCCGGAGGCCGACAGCTATGTCGTGATCGTCCAGGCGGAGCAGGCCGGCAAATACGGCATGATGCCGGGCGCGATCCTGGGTGCTGCGCGCAGCCCACGCTAGAGCATCGGCCCGGTATTGAAACGCGGCTTTCGGAAGAAGCCGATCCAAAGCCGAAGCGACCTTTCAGAGAATCACCACCTTGTTCGGCAGTTCGTCGACGTCATCGGGGGTGCGCGGCGCATGGTTCGCCAGCACCGCCCCAACCGCACGCACGGCATCGATCAGCCCGTCCCGCAGCCGGTCCCCGCGCGCAGCGGTAAGAATCGACTCGATGATCCCGTCCCAGACCGCCTGATCGACCCGGCCCTCGATGCCGATATCGGTGAGGATCTCGGCGTAGCGCTCCTGAATGGCGACATAGAGCAGCACGCCCGTGCGCCCGCGCGTTCGCGTCAGGCCGCGCGCGGTGAACTCCCGCAGCGCCACGTCATGGGCACGTCCGCGCTTGACGAAACCCGGCACGAAACGGCCGCCGCGGCCGTACCAGAGCAGCGCCACGAGCAGCAGCGCGGCGCAGACCAGCTGGGCCAGGAAGATGCGTGGCGCGCTGATGGTCGTCATAGCCAGCAACGGCCAGGGCACCAGCAGCGACAGCGAAAGCGCTACCACCACCGGCACGTTACGATAGCTCGACGCGGCATGATCGATCACTACGACGATCTCGGCCGCGGTCAGGCCCTCCGCCTGCCGCACCGCTTCGGCGATGGCATCCCGGTCGAGCTCGTCCATCACCAGTCTCCCGAGGCGCCGCCGCCGCCCGACGACCCGCCTCCCCCCGAAAAGCCGCCGCCTGAGCTCGAGCCCGAACTCCAGCCGCCGCCGCCACTCCATCCCGATCCGGTGCTCCAGCCGGAATTCTGCGGCAACGTCACCCAGCGGCCATTGCGCATCCGGTGGTGCCGCCCGCCGCCGCCCCTGCGGGATTCGTTCATGAAGGCGGCGATGAGGATGAAGACCATCAGCATCACGAAGACGATCGCGATCACGTCGACGACAGAGGCGTCATCGCTGCGGACGCTGGCGCGCCTCTGCCATTCCTCGGCATCGCCGGCGAGAATGCTGAGGATGGCGTCGACGCCACCCTCGATGCCCCCGGCGAAGTCGCCGGCCTTGAACTTCGGCGCGACCGCCGTGGTGATGATGACCTTGGAGAGCGCGTCGGTCAGTGCACCCTCGAGCCCGTAGCCGACCTCGATGCGAACCTTGCGTTCGTTCGGTGCGACCAGCAGCAGCACGCCGTTATTGGTCTTGGCCTGGCCGAGCTTCCAGAACCGGAAGAGCCCGTTAGCGTAATCCTCGATCCCAACATCCTGCAGCGAAGGCACGGTCGCGACCACGAGCTGGTCGGAGGTCTTGTCCTCATGCGCCTTGAGCTTGCCTTCGATGCGCTGGCGCGCTTCAGGCGAAATCAGGTTGGCGCCGTCGACGATTCGGCCGGTCAGAGGGGGGTAGGTCGGTTCGGCGGCAAGGGCGAGCGAAGCGGCCAAGGCCATCAGCAGCGCGAGCAATACGGCCTTCATCCTCAGGCGAAGCGCAGCGCAGGCCTGAGAATCTCCTGTAAGAGATGCTCGGGTCGAGCCCGAGCATGACGCACGCCCCGAACCCATGTGAGACATGTATCGCTAGAACTTCACCGTCGGAGGCCTCTCGGCTCCCGCCGTCGAAGTGAAGCTCTCGAGCGCCTTGGCTCCCCAGAAGAGACGCGCCCAGATCATGCCTGGGAAGGTGCGGATCTCGGTGTTGAAGGCCTGCACAGCCTGAATGTAGTCGCGCCGGGCCACGGCGACGCGGTTCTCCGTGCCTTCCAGCTGCGATTGCAGCGCAAGGAAGTTCTGGTTCGACTTCAGCTCGGGATAACGCTCGACCGTGACGAGGAGCCGCCCGAGCGCTCCCGTGAGCTGGTTCTGCGCGTCCTGATACTCCTTGAACTTGGCCGGATCGGTGATGGTCGAGGCATCGACCTTGACCTGGCTCGCCTTGGCGCGGGCTTCGACAACGGCGGTCAGCACCTCGCGCTCCTGCGCCGCATAGCCCTTCACCGTCTCGACCAGGTTCGGGATCAGGTCGGCGCGGCGCTGATACTGGTTCTGCACCTCGCCCCAACTCGCCTTGGCTTTCTCTTCCAGGGTCGGCACGTTGTTGATGCCGCAGCCGGCCAGCGCCAGCCCCAGCAGGGCGACCACTGCAACGGCAAGAGGTCGGCGAAGGATCGTGGACGGAGCGAATGACATGCCGGGGCCCCCTTGGCAGTGTCTCGGGAAACGACGGCTCGGACCTTAGCTCCCCGCGCCGCCCGCTCCAAGACGAATACCGACCGGTCGAATGCCGGCTGCCCACCTCGAAGCGCCTCCATGCAGAACTGGCGCGGGCCGACGCTTGCGCTAGTCTGTCGGCAGGATCGTCCGTGAGGAGTTCGGACCATGCTCTCGTTTTCGGGCAAGCACATCCCGCTGCGGCCTCTCGCCCTCGCCCTGCTGGTTGCAGCCATGTCGGCCGGACCGGCCGGCGCACAGGCCCTCGCACCAGCCCCGGAAGCCGCCACGGGGCGCACGGCCAAGACATATGGCACCGCCCAGCGTTTTATGGTGGCAGCGGCCAATCCGCTCGCCGCCAGCGCCGGGCGCGACATCCTGCGCGCAGGCGGTAGCGCGACCGATGCGGCGATCGCGATCCAGCTCGTCCTGAACCTCGTCGAGCCGCAGAGCTCCGGCATCGGCGGCGGCGCCTTCCTGCTCCACTGGGACGAGGCCGGAAAGAGGCTGGTCACGCTGGACGGCCGCGAGACCGCGCCACGCGCCGCCAGGCCCGATCGCTTCATCGGCCCGGACGGCAAGCCCATGCGCTTCGTCGATGCGGTCGTCGGCGGCCGCTCGGTCGGCGTGCCCGGCACGCTCAAGCTGCTGGAGGAGGCGCATCGGCGCTGGGGCCGCCTGCCATGGCGAGACGTGCTCGCCCCGGCCATCAAGCTGTCGGAGGACGGCTTTGCCATCTCGCCACGCCTGAACGGGCTCCTGTCCGGCGAGAAGAGCCTGGCGAAGGACGCTCGCGCCGCCGCCTATTTCTACGAAGCCGACGGCAAGCCGAAGGCCATCGGCACGACCCTGCGAAATCCGGCCTTCGCCGCGACCTTGCGTGCAGTTGCCCAGCAGGGAGCACAGCCCTTCTATTCCGGCGAGATTGCCCGCGACATCGTCGCGACGGTGACCAGCCATGCGACCAATCCCGGCGACATCACGCTGGACGACCTCGCCGCCTACAAGATCGAGGAGCGCGAGCCGGTCTGCGGGGCCTATCGCGTCTGGCGCATCTGCGGCATGGGCCCGCCGAGTTCGGGCGCGGTCGCGGTGCAGCAGATGCTCGGCATCCTCGAAACCAGGGATCTCGCCCGCCTCGGCCCCGGCACGGAGGCTGCGCATTGGTTCTCCGAGGCCGGTCGCCTCGCCTTCGCCGACCGCAATCTCTTTCTCGCCGACCCCGCCTTCATCGGCATCCCGCTCGCCGGCCTGATCGACCGCGACTACATCCGCTCCCGCTCAGAACTCGTCAGTCCCGAGCGCTCGATGGGCCGCGCCAAGGCCGGCGAGCCGCCGAACAAGCGCGCGCAGCTGCTGGCCCCCAGCGACGGCTTCGAGAACGGCACCAGCCACATCTCCGTCGTCGACGCCGATGGCAATGCGGTCTCGATGACCACGACGATCGAGGACGGTTTCGGCGCGCGGCTGATGACGGCCAGCGGCTTCCTGCTCAACAACGAGCTGACCGATTTCTCCTTCCTGCCCGAGGAGGACGGCAAGCCGGTCGCCAACCGTGTCGAGGGCGGCAAGCGCCCGCGCTCCTCGATGGCACCGACCCTCGTCTTCGACGCGTTCGGCCGGCTCTACGCCGTCGTCGGCTCACCCGGCGGCAGCCAGATCATCGGTTACGTCGCCAAGACGCTGGTGGCCTTGCTCGACTGGAAGATGGACCCGCAGGCCGCTGTCGACTTCGGCAATTTCGGCAGCCGCAACGGCCCGACCGAGCTGGAGAAGGGCACGGAGGCCGAAGCCTGGAAAGCCGCGCTGGAGGCCAAGGGCCACGAAGTCCGCCTGCTCGAGATGACTTCGGGCATCCAGGCCATCATCAAGACGCCGGAGGGGTTCGTCGGCGGGGCGGATGGGCGTCGGGAGGGCGTCGCGATCGGGGATTGAGCCGAGCCGCGCGCGAGATCAGGCGGCGGCCCGTTCCCCGCCCGCTCCGCGCCCCGCGATCAGCCAGTAGACGAAGCCCGTCGCCGCGCCGACGAGCACGAGCGCCCCGATGATCTGCACCTCGGCACCGGTCGGCGTGCGCGACAGCCCGAGCATGGCGAGCGGCAGCAGCGCCGCCAGCAAGCCGGTCAGCCCGCTCTGGATGAGGCCGCTGCGCAGGCCGAACAGCTCCGAACCGACTGCAACCAGCACGACCGGCGCGACAATGATCGCAAATCCGAGCCGTCCGAGCAGGGAGAAGGCCGCCACAGCCGTCGGGCCGGGATCGATGCCGCTCTCCGCAAGTCCGAACAGAGCATCGAGCAGGCGCTCGAAGCCGCCACCGATCAGCAGCGCGATCCCGGGCGAGACGACGCTCGCGACCATCATCGCGATGAGTCCGGCAGCCATCGCGATGACGAGTGCGAACGGGATCAACAGGAGCCAGCGCAACATGGCGATCAGCCGGCGACGCCGCTGTCGGCCGCGTCGCCCTGTTCCAGCATCAGCCGGGCGCGTGCGGAGAGCTTTTCGGTCTCGCTCTTGAGCTGGCCGCAGGCGGCGAGGATGTCGCGCCCGCGCGGCGTCCTGACCGGAGAGGCATAGCCGGCCCGGAAGACGATTTCGGAGAAGCGTTCGATCCGATCCCAGTCCGAGCACTCGTATTTCGTGCCGGGCCAGGGGTTGAACGGGATCAGGTTGATCTTGGCGGGAATGCCCTTGAGCAGCCGCACCAATTCGCGCGCCTCGGCATCGCTGTCGTTCACGCCCTTGAGCATCACGTATTCGAACGTGATCCGCTTCGCGTTCGACACTCCGGGATAGGTGCGGCAGGCCTCGAGCAGATCCTTGATTGGATACTTCTTGTTGAGCGGAACGAGCTCGTTGCGCAGATCGTCGCGCACCGCATGCAGCGAGATCGCCAGCATCGTACCCATCTCCTCGCCGAGCGGGCCGATCTGCGGCACAACACCGGACGTCGAGACTGTGATGCGGCGGCGCCCGAGCGAAAGCCCCTCATTGTCGGAGATGACGTCGATGGCCTCGCGCACGCCGTCGAAATTGTAGAGCGGCTCACCCATCCCCATGAAGACGATGTTGGAGACGAAGCGTCCGCCGTCATTCGGGACGAAAGCGCCGTCCGGCGCGACGCGGTTCGGGAAATCGCCGAGCCGGTCGCGTGCGACCATCAGCTGCGCGACGATCTCCTCGGTCGTCAGGTTGCGCACGAGGCGCTGCGTGCCGGTGTGGCAGAAGGTGCAGGTCAGCGTGCAGCCGACCTGGCTGGAGACGCAGAGCGTGCCGCGGTCGACCTCGGGGATATAGACGCATTCGATCTCGGCGCCGCGGTCGCGCGGGCCGGTCGGTGCCATCCGGAGCAGCCATTTGCGGGTGCCGTCGGTCGAGACTTGCTCGGCGGTGACTTCAGGCAGGTCGAGGGTGAAGCGCTCGGCCAAGGAGGCGCGCAGCCCCTTGCCGATCGTCGTCATCGCCGCGAAATCGCGCACGCCATAGTGATAGATCCAGTTCCAGAGCTGGCCGACGCGCATGCGCCGCTCCTTCTCCGGCACGCCGATCTCGGCCAGCGCCTCGGCAAGCCCGGCGCGCGTGCGCCCGACCAGCGAACGGCGCTGCAAAACGGGTTCGGCCGCTGGCGCGGCGGGTTCAAGAACGGAAACGGTCATCGGAACTCTGGCTCGGGTCGGGCATCAACGGCCCGAATATCCGCGGCTCATAGCACAAGAACGCCCAGCCGCGAAATCATGGCAGCCACGGCGCGACAGCAGGGCTGCCGCTCAGCTTCGCCAGCCTGAGGTAACTGGCGTGATGGACGAGAACCGGCGCGGAGCGGGCATGCGCCCGTGAGCACCTGAAGCGCTCGATACCGCGTCAGGCGGCCGCGCTGCGCGAACTCCGGCGCAGCGCTACTTGCACGCGTCTTCGGCGCGCTTCACGGCCTGATTCATGCCCGCGAGCGAATACTTGTCGGCGGTCGCATTGCCGCGCTTCGACGTGCCCTTGATCTCGAGCGCAGAGCCCTTGCGCAGCGAATCGAGCATGCGCGGCTCCTCGGCCGGATTCTTGAGCCACATGTTCTGGCCCTTGGCGACCAGGGCGAAGCGCTCGGAGCCGATCAGCGCCTGATGCTCGACATCCTCCTTGAGGTCGAAGTTCAGGACGAAGCTGATTTCGTTGCGCACGCCCTCGGTCGGCCGGGTTGCGACGAAGAGCAGGCCTTCGACATCCTTGAGATTGGCCGGCAGGCGGGTTTCCGCCTTCGACAGCGCGTAGCAGACCTTGGCACGGCCCTGCTGCGACGAGAACGCCTGCCACTTTCCGGCGGTCTCGAGCAGCATCGCCTGGCCCTGGCCGGCCGCAGCCGGTGCAGCTGCCGCGGCGGGCTTGGCCCGTTGCGCCATCGCGGCCGAGGAGGTGAGAGCGATGCCCACGCAAGCTGCCAGCATGGCGAGCAGGATCGTCGGGCGGGGCGAGGCGGCGACGCCGGTGCGGAGGTATGAGATATTCATGGACCGCCATCAGTCATTAAAAATCTTAACACTGCCTTTACCACACCTGCAGTGGGCGCGATGGCGGGAGGCAGGCGCATAGAGTGTCACGATCCTGGCGAAAATGCGAATGCCCGCAGCGCCCGCGAGGCTGTTTCGTTCGGCCGGAGCCCGTGCCACATTCGGGCCGGAAATCCTGCGGCTTGCGGAGCCGGTCGCAAGGTGCAGCTGGGCGCGACGGGTGACGCGACGATGAGGGCACTGCTTTGCGAGAGCCACGGGCGCGCCGAGACGCTGGTCATCCGCGACATCCCCGAACCACAGCCCGGCCCCGGCGAGATCGCCATCGCGGTCAAGGCGGCAGCGCTGAACTTCTTTGACACGCTGATCATCGAGAACCGCTACCAGACCAAGCCGGCCCTGCCCTTCTCTCCCTCTGCCGAATGCGCGGGAACGGTCGCCGCGGTCGGCGAAGGCGTCCTCGGCTGGCACGTCGGGGATCGCGTCGCCGCCTGGCTCGGCTATGGCGCGGCCCGCGAGCGCGTCGTCGTCCCGGCCACCAGCGCCGTCAGGGTGCCCGACGCCCTGGCCGATGCCCAGGCCGCTGGGCTTTTCGTCACCTACGGCACGGCGATGCACGGGTTGGTCCAGCGCGCTTCGCTGAAAGGCGGCGAGACACTGGCGATTCTCGGCGCCGCCGGTGGAGCCGGACTCGCTGCTGTCGAGATCGGAGCGCTGCTCGGCGCCCACGTCATTGCCTGCGCCTCCTCGGCCGACAAGCTCGAACTCGCCCGCGAGCACGGTGCGCAGGAGGAAATTGACTATTCGGTCGAGGACATCCGGGCCGGCCTGCGCCGGCTGACCAAGGGGCGCGGGGTCGATGTTCTCTATGACACCGTCGGCGGCGATCTGGCCGAGCCGGCCGTCCGGTCCATGGCCTGGGAGGGACGTTATCTCGTTGTCGGCTTCGCTGGCGGCGCCATTCCCAAGATCCCGCTGAACCTGCTGCTGCTGAAGGGCTGCGACCTGCGTGGCGTGTTCTGGGGCGAATTCGTGCGGCGCGAGCCATCCGCCCAGCGCCGCAACATGGAGCGGCTTCTGGGCTGGGCGGCAGGCGGCCACATCCGCGCCCATGTCCATGCCGAAATCCCGCTCGAGCGCTGGGTCGAAGCCTATGCGCTGATCGGCGACCGCAAGGCCAAGGGCAAGGTCATCCTGACGTTCTGAGGTCAGAGCTCCGCCATGGCCTTCCGGGCCCGTTCGCGATGCTCGGGCGTGATCGAGCCCGCCACGGCTGCGAGAGCAGCCGCGATCACCGCGGCGTCATCGGTGAAGCCGAGGATCGGCATGATGTCGGGCAGCGCGTCGACGGGCAGCACGAAATAGCCAAGCGCGGCGAGCAGCGTCATCCGGACACGCCGCGGGGTCGCCGGATCGCGCGTGCAGAACCAGGCCGCGAGCAGATCTTCCGAGAAGGGAATCCGCTTCGCCACGCGTTTCAGCCGGACGAGGAACTCCGAGCCGAAGCGTGCTTCGTCGCGCAGGCTCTTGCGGATCGCCGCCATCTCTTCCGCTGTGAAGCGGGAGGTGAAACCGTCGCTCATTCTGCCCCTCCTCAGGGCTGGTGATGAAGGCGGCATGATTCCCCGGTCGGAGCCCTGGCCGCAATGTCGAAAGATGTGGCCCTGCGGGAAACCCCGCACAAGAGCCCTGCCAATCGGCATGTGCGAAGAATCCGGCTTGGAGCGGCCCGGCCGGCGCCTTAAACGCTTCTCTGCACCCGACACGATCAGGACACGCCCGATGCAGCTCGATTCCTCCATCGCCGCCATCGTCACCGGCGGCGCCTCGGGCCTCGGCGAGGCCACAGCGCGCATGCTGGCCGGGCAGGGCGCCAAGGTCGCGCTGTTCGACCTCAATGCCGAGCGCGGCGAGACCGTCGCCGCCGAGGTCGGCGGCCTCTTCGTTGCGTGCGACGTGACGAGTGAGACGTCCGTCGATCAGGCGCTCGCGACGGCGCGCGCCAGCCATGGCGTCGCCCGGGTCCTGGTCAACTGCGCCGGCATTGCGCCCGGTCGCCGCATCGTCTCGAAGAAGCGCGAGACGGGCGAGCTGATCGCCCATGACAGCGCCCTGTTCGAGAAGGCGGTCGCGATCAACCTGACCGGGACCTTCCGCCTGATCGCGAAATCGGCCGCGTCGCTGGCAGCTCTCGAACCGGTGACGGCCGATGGCGGCCGCGGCGTCTTCGTCTGCACGGCCTCGATCGCAGCCGAGGACGGCCAGATCGGCCAGGCCGCTTATGCCGCCTCGAAAGCCGGCGTCGCCGGCATGACGCTGCCGATCGCCCGCGAACTCGCCTCCGTCGGCATCCGCGTCATGACGATCATGCCCGGCCTGTTCGAGACGCCCATGTTCGACGGCCTGCCCGAGGAGGCTCGTGCTTCGCTGGCCGTCTCGGTGCCGCACCCATCGCGTCTCGGCAAGCCGGCCGAATATGCGGCTCTCGTCAGAACCATTGTCGAGAACGACATGCTGAACGGCAGCGCGATCCGGCTCGATGGCGCGCTGCGCATGGCGCCGAAATAGGCGCGGCTCGATGACCGGGGCGAAACCGTTCGAGAAGCTTCACAGGGACGGCAGCCTCTGGGCCAGGGGCCAGACGATCGACGACGTCCCGACCGGCTACTGGGAATGGTTCCGCAAGGACGGCACCAGACTGCGCTCCGGCCATTTCGACGAGGGCGTGCAGGTCGGCGAATGGACGACCTATGATGTCAGGGGCGAGCCGTACAAGGTCACGCGGATGCAGGCAGCCAAGCCCTGAACGGCAGCCCCGTCCTAAATCCCGTCATCCTCCTGCACGATGCGGTAGACCGTGTTGGCGCTGCGGTCGCGATAGAGGTCCACGCGCTCGCCGTCCCAGTGATAATCGAGATGGCGCCCCTGCAGCGGGTTCGCGGCGCCATCCGGATAGAACAGCCCGACGCAGTGGCCTCCGGGCTGCCGCACGCTCGGATAAACCACCCCGTCGGACCCGGAAGCGCGCAACGCGGCGCCAAGCGGCTGGCTCTCCGAGTAATCGTCCGGGCGCAGGAAGGCGGCCGTCTCGACGTCCCGCCCACGCAGATCGTGCAACCTCGCCTTCACGTCGATCAGGATCTCGCGGAACTGCGATGTCCAGCCCGGCGGCTGCCGCGTCGCGGCCATGAAGCGTGAATGGTGGTGGATCGTTTCGAACAGCGCGACGCCGAAGGTATCGCCGGCATAGAGCACGCCGAAGCGCCCGGCCGAGAACCGACTTGGACGATCCGGGCTGACATGGGTGAAGGGAGCCATCAGCCAGCTTGCCCCGGGCCCGGCCACCCGCCGCCCCGGCGGGACGAGATCGAGATTGCCGACCGCTTCCATCAGGCGAGGATTGGTCTTCTGTTCGGCGGCGAGCAGGAGCGGCCAGTCGGCCGGGTCGGCGATGTCCTCGAACAGGTCAATCGGCGGAAACACGCTGCGGATGATCCGCACCGCTCCCCGCCAATCGATCTGGCTGATGGGAATGCCGGCCGGGTCGGTCACCATGCGCCCCGCTCGGCGTCGAGATGACGCCGGACGCGCATCAGGTCGGTCAGCTCGCCGCCCAGCATCACCTGCAGCGCGGAGCGGCCGCCGAAATCCGCATTGGCTGCCTGGATCCAGTCATAGCCGCGCTGCGGCTCGCCAAAGATGATCCGCAGCGCCTTGTGGATGCCCATCAGATTCGAGAGACGGGCCTTGCCGTCGCGCGAGATGCGGCCGATCTGGCCTGCCTTCCAGCGGCTGTAGCTACGCGTTGGCAGGTCGAGCAGCGTCGCGGCCTGCTCGTCGGTCAGCCGCCAGAGCCGGAACAGGTTGACGGCGGCGCGAAGCATCGCGGCCGCTTCCGCATCGGAGATCGGTTCGGGCGCGAAGTCAGGGGCAGCCGTATCGACCGGCAGCAATGCGCTCATGGCGGACCTCCCATTTGGCATAAAATGGGAGATGCGACGCCAAATGGCAAGGCTCCGCTATTCGGCGGCCTTCGCCGGCTTGATTTCGTGCTTCAGGATCAGCGGCGTCTGCGCCAGAGCGAACGCCATGGTCAGCGGCATCACGCCCCAGACCTTGAAGGCGACCCAGAAATCTTGGGTCTGCGTGCGCCAGACGACCTCGTTCAGCGCGGCCAACACGAAGAAGAAAAGGCCCCAGCGCAGCGTGAGCTTGCGCCAGCCTGCCTCGTCGAGCTGCAGCACCGTATCCAACACCAGCGCCAGCAGCGAGCGACCGAACCAGAGGCCGCCCAGCAGGACGCTGCCGAATAGGGCGTTCACGATGGTCGGCTTCACCTTGATGAAGAAGGCGTCGTCGAGCACGATCGTCAGCCCGCCGAACACCGTCACGACGACGGCATTGACGATCGCCATTCGCGGCAGATAGCCCATCAGCACGCGAGAGGCGGCGAGCGCCACCAGCGACGCCACGATGAAGATGCCGGTCGCGACGAAGATGCGGCGGTCGCTCGCCACGCCGAACAGCCGGTCGCCATAGGAATTCGCGAAGAAGAAGATCGCCAGCGGCCCGAATTCGAGCGCGAGCTTGAGCAGCGGGTGGACGCTCCGGGTCGTCAGCGTCCGCTCCGTCACGGCCTCGGCGGTGTCCGCACCATTGTCGCTCGTCACGCCGCCTCTCCCAATCCCGCCACGGCCTGCGCGAAGTCGCGCGCCGAGAACGGCTCCAGATCGTCGACGCTTTCGCCGACGCCGATGAAATGCACCGGCAGACCGAATTTCGCCGCCAGCGCCACGAGAATGCCGCCACGCGCCGTGCCGTCGAGCTTGGTCATCACCAGTCCGGTGACACCAGCGGTGTCGCGGAAGGCTTCGACCTGGCTGACCGCGTTCTGGCCGACGGTGGCGTCCAGCACCAGCAAAGCCGCATGCGGCGCCTCGGGGTCGAGCTTGCGGATGACGCGGACCACCTTGGCGAGCTCGTCCATCAGGCCGGCCTTGTTCTGCAGCCGCCCGGCCGTATCGACCAGCAGCACATCGGTGCCCGCGGCCTTGGCCTTCTGCAGCGCCTCGAAGGCAAGCCCCGAGGCGTCCGCGCCCTGGTTGCCGGAAACGACCTCGGCACCGGTCCGCTCGCCCCAGACCTTGAGCTGTTCGATCGCCGCCGCACGGAAGGTATCGCCAGCCGCCAGCATCACGGATTTGCCCTCTGCCCGGAACTTGGCGGCGAGCTTGCCGATCGTCGTCGTCTTGCCGGAGCCATTGACCCCGACCATCAGGATCACGAACGGCTTTTTCGTGGCGTCGATCGCAAGCGGCAGCGCGACCGGCGTCAGGATGGCCTCGACTTCGCGGGCCAGGATCGCCTTCACTTCGGACGGCTCGATCTGCTTGTCGTATCGGCCTTCACCGACGGCTTTAGCGACCCGGGCCGCGGTGGCGAGCCCGAGATCGGCCTGGATCAGGATGTCCTCGAGGTCTTCGAGCGTGCCGGCATCGAGCTTTCGCTTGGTGAAGAGATCGGTGATCCCGGTCGTCAGCGCCGAGGATGTCCGCGACAGTCCCTCGGTCAGCCGGCGCCACCAGCTCCGCTTCGGCTCCGGCGCGGCAACGACGGGCGGAGCCATCACCGGCTCGGCCTGCACGGGCGCCGGCTCCGGCATCGCGATGGGCAGGGGCGCAACCTCGCCGGTCAGCAGTTCGGGCGCGATCGGCGCGTCTTCAAGCGGTGGCTCGGCCGGCGCCTCCACAGGCACCGGCAGCGCGGCGGGCGCAGGCGCCACAGGCTCCGGCTCACTGCCGAACAATCTCGAAAAGAAGCCGCGCTTCTTCGGTTCGTTCTCGCTCATCATTCTTCCCGTGGCCTCGCCGCGCAGCGGCTCGTGCTTGCGCGACAGGGTAGGCTTCGATAGCGCAATGCCATGACAGCGCCCGATCGACCAGAGATTTCCCGCCCCGGCGAGGCCTTGGAGTCACGCCACGAGCCGCCGCTGCCGTTCCCCTTGCTCTATCGCGACGCGATGATGCTGGTGATCGACAAGCCGGCGGGCCTGCCCTCGCATCGCGGCCCCCAGGCCAAGCGGCGCGTCATCCCGGTCCTGACGGATCATCTCGACGCGCTGCGCTTCGGCCTGCCACGCCGGCCCGAAGCCGCGCATCGCCTCGACAAGGACACCTCCGGCTGCCTCATCCTCGGCCGTCATCCCCGCGCCATGGCCGAGCTCAACCAGATGTTTCGCGATGGCAGGATCGACAAGACCTATTGGGCAATCGTGCGGGGCAGTCCCGATGCCGACGAGGGGCTGATCGACCTGCCTTTGGGCAAGCGCGCGCCCGATCGCGGCTGGTGGATGAAGGTCGATCCCGACGGCCTGCCCTCGCAGACGCGCTATCGCGTGATGGGACGCGGGCAGGACGGGACCGGCCCGCTCGCCTGGCTCGAGCTGGAACCGCTGACCGGCCGCACCCATCAACTCCGCGTGCATTGCGCGGCGTCGGGTTGGCCGATGCTCGGCGACGAGATCTATGGCGACGCGCCGCGTGAGGGCGGCCCGGGCCTGCAGCTCCACGCCCGCGCCATCGCCATCCCGCTCTACCGCAAGAAGCCCGCGATCCGCATCAAGGCTCCGCCACCGCCGCATATGGAAACGGCGCTACGCTCCTGTGGCTGGGAACCAGACTTAGCAGAGGGTTAATCCCGAGGCGCCTCCTCGGCCCGGCCCGCGCAACGCTTCCCTAAGACCGCTCTGCTAGAGCTCGCTTCCGGTCGCGCCGGAGCAGAGAGCCATGGCTGAAACGCACACCATCGCGGTCGATCCTGGCAAGGCGCTTCTGAACATGGAAGCGGCGCGCGCCGAGGCCGCCCTTGCACCTGACGGCGCGCTCGCGACGCTGATCGGCTGGGTCGAGGGCTATCTGATGAGCCCGCATACCGATCTCGGCCGCACCGGCGCCGTCTGCCCCTTCACCCGGCAGGCGGCGAATCTCGACGCCGTGCGCATGGTGGTGAGCAATGCTGGTCCCGCCGACGAAGCCGAAACCTTCGCCCTGATTCGCGCCGGCTTCGCTGAGCTCGAGACGATACCGACCAAGGCATCGATGGCGCATTTCCGCACGGTGATCATCGGCTTTCCCGCTTGTGCCGGCGAGGACGGCATCGCCATGCTGCGGCGGGTGCAGGATGGTCACAAGTTCTATTCCCTGTCGCGCAACCGCATGATCGGGCTGATGTACGCGCAGTCGGAGGCGCCGGGCCTGTGGAATCCGGATTTCCGCCCGCTGCGCTCACCGTTCCCGGTGCTCGCCATCCGCCACATGGTCGAGCATGACGCGCCCTTCGCAGCGCGCCATCCGCTGCTGCTGCTGCCCTATCTTGCCCGCTTTCCATCCGCCGGCTTGAAGCGACTTTTCGCGCATATGCGACAAGCGCGCGCCTCGTGACGTCTGCGGCGGCACATCTCGCGGATACGTTGCGCACGGGTAGCGCGGGCCGAGCCGTGCGTGATGCCGAGCCCCCGATCGGCATTGGAGTGATCGACCGGCTGGATGCCTTTCTCGCATTGCGCGAGGAATGGGACGCCCTGTTCGAGCGCGCGGCCAGGCCGCATCAGGTTTTTCAAAGCCATACGGTCCTGCGCCACTGGGCCACGCATTATCTCGATGCGCGGACGCGGCTGAGCATCGTCACGCTGCGGCGAGAGGGCCGACTCGTTATGATCTGGCCGCTGGTCCGCCAGCGCCGCCTCGGCCTCGACACGCTGCGCTTCATGGGCCTGCCCATCGCCCAGTTCGGCGACGTGATGGCCGAGCAGGGCGCAGACGAAGCCACGCTCATGCGCGCGGGCTGGCGCGGCGTCCGTTCATTGCGAGCCGATCTCTTCGAGGCCCGCAAGCTCCGCGCCGACTCAGCACTGGCCCAATCTGGCCTGCTTGTTGGAGCAAGCTGCTCGGAACGGATCCTGGCACCCTTCGCCGATCTCGCCTGCCGGGTCGGGCCTGACGGCCCGAGCCAGGCTTATGCGGCGCGCGAACGCTCGAACCATCGCAGGCGGCTGCGCCGGCTCGCCGAGCGCGGGCCGCTCTCTTTCGACATGGTCCCCCCTGGTGAGGAGGCGATGAGCCTGGCGCTGGAAGCCATAGCGATGAAGCAGGTCGCGCTGGAACGTCACGGCATCATCGCACCTGCGGTCTCCGACTCGCGCTTCGCTGCATTCTTTCGGGATCTCGCCGGGGACACGTCCGGCTCCTCGCCGCTTCGGATCACCGCCATTCGCTGCAACGGAACCGCGATCGGCATCGACCTTTCGCTCGATTGCAAGGGTGCGAGCTTCGGCCATGTCATCGCGACACACCCCGATCACGAGCGGGGCGGCGTCGGCGGCATCCTCATCCATCACAGCTTCGCGATGGCGAAAGCGCGCGGGAGCGCGATCTTCGATCTGCTCGGCCCGGCGGATTCCTACAAGCTGGATCATGCCGACGGCAGCACTCCGGTCGCCGATCTCGCCTTGCCCCTGTCCCTGAAGGGCCGCCTGCTGTGTCGTCTCGGGTTGCAGCGTCTGCGGCCGACATTGAAAAGCGCGGTCAAACGCCTGCCGGCGCCGGCTACGAGGCTTCTGGCCGCCTGGCGCGCGAGGCGCTGACTGCCCGTCAGCCCGCGATCATGTCTATGGCGCGTGCCAACTTCACGTCGAGCTCCGTCAGGCCACCCACATCATGCGTCGAGAGCGTCACCTCGACGGTGCGGTAGACATTGGACCACTCCGGATGGTGGTCCATCGACTCCGCCAGCAGCGCGACTCGTGTCATCCAACCGAAGGCCTCGCTGAAGTCGCGGAAGACGAAGCGCTTGGTGATGGCCTCGCGCCCTTCGACCAGCTTCCAACCGGTCAGCGTCGTCAGCGCTTCATCGCGAGCCTCCGGACCAAGGCGTTTGGGCATCGTCATCTCCGCTGGAATTCGCCCCGCAGCGGCCGGTTCGGATAGGAGGGTCCGAGCGGATAGGCCGCCTCCAGCACATAGGGCCCGCCACCAACCGAGTCGCGCGACGACATCAAGGCGAGCCGCCTCGCGGTGAAGCTGATCGGGCGGATGATCGGGTGCAGGCTGAGATAATGCGCGACATCGATCGGCGAGGTGTCGCGCAAGCGCGCCAGCGTCACATGCGGCACGAATTTGCGCCCCTCCGGCGGCAGGCCGAGCCGGCGCGTCAGCCGCTCGAGATCGGCCTGCAGCTCGCTGAGCCGGGGCGTCGGCTGCACCCGCGCGAAGACGGCGCGCGGCTTGTCGCCGCCGAAGCTGCCGAGCGCATCCAGCGTCACCTCGAAGGGATAGCTGCGGATATCGGCCAGGAACTCGTCGAGGTCATTGGCGGTGCGTCGGTCGACATCGCCGAGGAAGCGCAAGGTGATGTGGTAGTCGGCCGGCTCGATCCAGCGTGCCCCGGCCAGCCCGCCGCGGTGCAGCGTCAGCGCCGAGGCGACCTCGGCGGGAATCTCCAGAGCTGTGAACAGCCTCGGCATGACGAATCAGTGCCAGCTTTTTGTGACTCTGGCGAGACGAAAAGCCGGGCACCTGCCGCCTTCTTCAACAGCGATCGATCGGATCACCCGTCATGGCCGGGCTCGACCCGGCCATCTCCTGCAAGAGATGCCCGGACCAAGCCCGCGGATAACGCCTGTCCTCAGGGGCAGGGATTGCCGACGAGCTGATGGATCGCGTCGATCTTCGCCTCCACCTCCGGCGAGAGCTTGACCGCGATTGAGGCAATGTCGGTCTTGAGCTGTGCCATCGTCGTTGCGCCGATGATGTTGGCGGTCACGAAGGGCCGCGCATTGACGAAGGACAGCGCCATCTGCGCCGGGTCGAGCCCCGCTTCGCGAGCGAGCGCGATGTAGCACTTGATCGCATCCTCGGAGCCGGCGGTCTGGTAGCGCTGGCCGCGGTCGAACAGCGTGGTGCGGGCCCCGGCCGGTCGCGCGCCATCGAGATATTTGCCGGTCAGGTAGCCCTGCGCCAGCGGCGAATAGGCGAGCAGGCCGACATCCTCGCGCATCGCGACCTCGGCCAAGGCCGTCTCGAAGGTGCGGTTGAGCAGGTTGTAGGCGTTCTGGATCGACTGGACCCGCGGCGTCCCGCGCAGTGCTGCGTCCTGCACGAAGCTCATCGTGCCCCAGGCGCTCTCGTTGGAGAGCCCGAGATGACGGATCTTGCCCTCCTTCACGATCTCGGCGAAGGCGTCGAGCTGCTCGGCGACCGGAGTCTCGTCATCGGGGCGCTCGAACGCCGCCTTGGAGAACCGCGTCGGGTTCGAACCCCACGGCATCGGCCGTTCGGGGAAATGGATCTGGTAGAGATCGATATAGTCGGTCTGCAGCCGCTTCAGGCTCTTTTCGACCGCCTCGCGGATCTGCTTGCGGGTGACCCGCGTCGGGCTCTTGTCGTCGCGAAACCAGGTGTTGCCGCCGCGCCCGCAGATCTTCGAGGCGAGGATGACCTTGTCGCGGTTGCCGCGCGCCTTGAACCAGCTGCCGATGATCCGCTCGGTCGAGCCCTGCGTCTCGGCCTTCGGCGGAATGGAGTAAAGCTCGGCGGTGTCGAAGAAATTCACGCCCTGGTCGAGCGCATAGTCCATCTGCTCATGGCCCTCGGCCTCGGTGTTCTGCTCGCCCCAGGTCATGGTTCCCAGGCAGATCACCGAGACCTCGAGATCGGTGCGGCCGAGACGACGATATTCCATGGCAATGCAACTCCGGAAGCGGCCGGCGGGAGGCGCACGGTCAGCAGATGGGCAGAGGAAAGGCTGGCGGGCCGACAGGCTCGTCAGGGTTTGGCCGGCAGCGTCGCGAGGAAGCGTTCGACCGTGGGCAGGATGTTGCGGACGATGACGCGGACGCCCTCGGCCGTGGGATGGAGCAGATCAGGCTGGTTGAGCGCGCGGTCGCCCGCGATGCCTTCCAGGAAGAACGGGTAAAGCACCAGCCCGTGACTCTTCGCAAGCTCGGGATAGATGCTGTCGAAGCGCGTAGCATAATCCGCGCCGAGATTGCGCGGCGCATACATGCCGGCGAGCAGCACGGGGATGCCGCGTTCCTTCAACCGGGTGATGATCGTCTCCAGCCCCTTGCGGGTGGTCGCCGGATCGAGTCCGCGCAGCGCGTCATTGGCGCCCAGCTCGAGGATGACGCCATCGGTGCCGTCGGCGACCGACCAGTCCAGCCGCTCGAGCCCGCCCTGCACCGTGTCTCCCGACACGCCGGCATTCACGATTTCGACAGCGATACCCTTCTGGCGCAGCGCTTGCTCGAGAACCGGCGGAAAGGCGGCACTGGCCGGCAGATTGTAGCCAGCCGTCAGACTGTCGCCGAGCGCCACAATTTTCAGCGTCCGTGCAGGCGCTTGTGGCGGTGTCTGGGCCAAGGTCTGAGACATGCTCGCCACCGGAAACAGAGCGCAGCAGAGTAGAAATGCGGCGCAAAGAGATTGGACAAGCGCCGGGGCACGCCCATATCGCCCGCTTGTGGGGCGCGACGGCGTTTTGCCCCGCTCGGGCCGTGATCGGATGCGAGCAGGGACGCTGATGGATATCGAAGGCAGGATCATTGGATGATGAGCGAAGTGCGCGTCCCACCGACAGAGCAGCCGGCGATCGAATTGCGGGATGTCGAACTTAGTTTGGGGCGTGCCGCCGCCCGCGTCCATATCCTCAAGGGTGTTTCTTTGTCGCTCGCCGCAGGCCAAGCGACGGGGCTCGTCGGCCCCTCCGGCTCCGGCAAATCCACCTTGTTGATGACGATGGCCGGGTTGGAGCGCCCCGATTCCGGCAGCGTCAAGGTCGCTGGCCAGGACCTCGGCGCGCTCGACGAGGATGCGCTCGCCGTGTTCCGCGGCCGTCACATCGGCATCGTCTTCCAGTCCTTCCATCTCGTTCCCACCATGACGGCACGCGAGAACGTCGCCCTGCCGCTGGAGCTGGCCGGCGCCAGCGACGCCTTCGCCCGCGCCGAGGCCGAGCTGCGCGATGTCGGACTGGGACATCGCATGGACCACTACCCGGCGCAGCTGTCAGGCGGCGAACAGCAGCGTGTCGCCATTGCCCGGGCGGTCGCGCCGGATCCGGCGATCCTCGTCGCCGACGAGCCCACCGGCAATCTCGACGAGACGACCGGACGCTCGATCGTCGACCTGATCTTCGCGCTGCGGCGCGAGCGTGGCGCGACGCTCGTCCTCGTCACCCACGACCTGTCTCTGGCTGCGCTCTGCGACCGCACCGTGCGCCTGCGCGCCGGGCGTATCGATGCACCGACCTCGTCCAGCGCTGACGCAGCGGTCGCCTGAGCATGCACGGAACCGTCAAACCCGCCCCCGTGGCGCCATCCGGCATATCCGGCTTCCAGCTCGCGCTTCGCCTCGCCTGGCGCGATCTGCGCGGCGGCCTGCGTGGCTTCGGCGTCTTCATCGCCTGCCTCGCGCTCGGCGTCATGACGATCGCGGCCGTTGCCTCCGCCTCACGCGGCCTGACCGAGGGGCTGGCACGCGAAGGCCGGCGCATTCTCGGCGGGGACGCCGCCTTCAGCCTGATCCATCGCGAGGCGACGCCCCCGGAACTCGCCTTCCTGGCCGGCAAGGGCACCGTCTCCACCATCGCGACGATGCGCGGCATGGCGAATGCCGGCGAGAAGGGCACCGCCTTGGTCGAGATCAAGGCGGTCGATGCGGGCTACCCTGCCATCGGCGAGCTCGTCACCGAGCCCCAGGCGCCGATTACGGAGCTGCTCGCGCCAAGGCAGGGCGTCTTCGGCGCGGTCGCCGACCCCGTCCTCTTCGGCCGCCTCGATCTGAAGCCCGGCGACATCATCATGGTCGGCGGCGCACGGGTGCAGCTTCGCGCCAATCTCGTCTCCGAACCCGACAAGATCGCCGCCGGCGTCGGCTTCGGCCCGCGCCTGCTGATGTCGCAGGAGGCCTTGCGCGCCACCGGCCTGCTCCAGCCCGGCAGTCTGGTACGCTGGACCTATCGCGTTTCGCTGCCGCCACAAGCGGCCGACGACAAGGCGCTCGAGGCATTGATCGCCGCCGCCGGAACCGAGCAGCGCGATGCCGGCTGGGAGATCCGTTCGCGCGCCAACGCAAATCCGGGCTTCCAGCGCAATCTCGAGCGCTTCACCCAGTTCCTGACCCTGGTCGGCCTGACGGCGCTGCTCGTCGGCGGCGTCGGCGTGGCCAATGCGGTGCGCCGCTTCGTCGAGGCCAAGAAGCTCGACTTCGCCACGATGAAGGCGGTCGGTGCCACCGGCGGCCGCGTCGTCGCCATCCATCTCACCGAAGTCATGCTGGTCGCAGGGCTGGGCACCGGCATCGGTCTCGCGCTCGGCGCGGCCGCCCCCTTTGCACTCGGCGCCGCACTGCAATCGGTGCTGCCCGTTCCCTTCGAACCGACGCTGGCGCCCGGCGAACTCTGCGTCGCGGCGCTGTACGGACTGCTGACGGCGCTGGTCTTCGCGATCCTGCCGCTCGGCCGCGCCCATGACGTGCCGGTCTCGGCCCTGTTCCGCGACCAGATCGAGCCCGATGCGCGCCGGCCACGGGTGATCTATCTCGCGATCTGCCTGCTGGCGCTGGGCGGCCTCGTCGGCGTCGCGCTCGCCTTCGCCTATGACCGGCGCATCGCGCTGATCTACATCGGCGTGATGGTCGGCATCTTCGTGCTGCTGCGCGCCGTCTCCACGGGGCTGATGGCGCTCGCCCGACGGACGCCGCGGCCGAAGAATCCCTCGCTGCGCATGGCGCTGGCCAACAGCTATCGCCCCGGCGCATTGACGCCCTCGCTGGTGCTCTCGCTCGGTCTGGGCGTCGCGCTGCTTTCGGCGCTAGCCTTCATCGACACCAGCCTGACGCGTCAGCTCACCCAGGCCCTGCCCCAGAAGGCGCCGAGCTTCTTCTTCCTCGACATTCCCAATGCGGACGCGGCCCGCTTCGACGCGGTCCTGCACGAGGAGCGCCCGGGCGCGACGCTCGCCCGCGTGCCGATGATGCGCGGCCGGATCGTCTCCGTGAACGGCGTCCGGGCCGAGGATATCAAGGCTTCCGAGCAATCCGCCTGGGTGCTCGATGGCGACCGCGGCATCACCTATTCGCAGGAGATGCCCGAGGGCTCGAAGCTCGCCGAGGGCGAGTGGTGGCCAGCCGACTATCGCGGCGAGCCGCTGGTCTCCTTCGATGCCCAGAACGCCGCCGGCATCGGGCTGAAGATCGGCGACAAGCTCACCGTCAACGTGCTCGGGCGAAACATCACCGCCCGCGTCGCCAATTTCCGCGCGGTCGAATGGCGCACGCTCGGCATCAACTTCGTGATGCTGTTCTCCCCCAACACCTTCGCCGGCGCACCCCATACCAACCTCGCCACCATTGCGCCGGCGCCCGACGGCGCGGGCAGCACGGACGCCGCGCTGCTGCGCCGGCTCGCCGTCGAGTTCCCCTCCGTGACGGCCGTTCGGGTCAAGGATGCGCTCGAGGCGGTCAACACCATCGTCGGCCAGCTCGCCACCGCCATTCGCGGCGCATCCGGCCTCGCCATCGCCGCCAGCCTACTCGTTCTGGGTGGCGCGCTTGCGGCCGGGCAGCGCGCGCGACTTTACGACGCGATGATCCTGAAGACGCTCGGCGCCACACGCCGCTTTATACTTTCGTCGTACGCCCTCGAATACGCCGCGATCGGCCTCGTCTCGGCGCTGTTCGGCGTTGTCGCGGGGGCTCTCGCGGGCTGGGGCGTCGTCACGCAAGTGATGAAGATCGAATTCGTCAGTGACCCGACCGGCGCATTACTGGCCGCGACTGCCGCGATTGGTGTTACCGTCCTGTTCGGCCTCGCCGGCACGGTAAAAATACTATCGAAAGCACCGGCTTCTCACCTGCGGAATTTATAAAGACTATCTATCGACGACTCGCGATAGACATTAAACGCGGGTAAATTTGCATGGTCTGGGCGCCGCGTTTCTATAAACGCTGGCGCCTTAACCATGCCGACCCCTTGTAAGAACCGGCAAAGCCCCTCATATTCCCGGGCATCGCCACGATTGTGCGCGACGACAGGCCATCGCCCCGGGCGATGCCGTCTTCGGAATCACTGTCAGGGGAAACTCGCTCCATGAGCAACTTCGACCGCAATGCTCCAGTCTGGGGTGCCGGCCGCGCACAGCAGACCAGCGCCGTCGAGATGGATCAGGGCCTGCGCTCGTTCATGCTCGGCGTCTACAACAACATGTCGATCGGCCTGGCCATCACCGGCCTCGCCGCGATCGGCATCTCGATGCTGGCGATCGCCGGCGTCTCGCAGACCGGCAAGGTCACGGCGCTGACGCCGCTCGGCCAGGCGCTCTATCTCAGCCCGCTGAAATGGGTCGTGATGCTGGCCCCGCTCGCCTTCATCATGTTCTTCTCGTTCAAGGCCGAGAGCATGAGCTCCTCGACCGCACGCGCCATGTTCTTCGCCTTCGCGGCGGTGATGGGCGTGTCGATGTCGTCGATCTTCGTCGTCTTCACCGGCGAGTCGATCACCAAGGTGTTCTTCATCACGGCTGCGGCCTTCGGAGCGCTGAGCCTTGCCGGCTACACCACGAAGAAGTCGCTGTCGGGCATGGGCTCGTTCCTGATCATGGGCCTGATCGGCCTCGTGATCGCCTCGGTGGTCAACCTCTTCATGCAGTCGAGCGCGCTGTCCTTCGCCATCTCGGCGATCGGCGTCCTGGTCTTCGCCGGCCTGACCGCCTGGGATACCCAGCGCCTGAAGGAGATGTATCTCTATTCCGACCTGGATGCGGAATCGGCTGCGAAGCTCTCGGTGAACGGCGCCCTGTCGCTCTACCTGAACTTCATCAACATGTTCCAGATGCTGCTCTCGCTCTTCGGCAACCGCAGCGAATGATCTGATCGGCCCAAAATCGGGCTTAGCGAGCCCCGGCCTTGCGGCCGGGGCTTTTCTTTTGGCGCGGCGATTGCGCATGATCCGGGCATGACCAAGCCTGCGATCCGCCCGGCCGTTGCCGCCGACATTCCCGCCATCGCCGAAATCTACGCCCATGCGGTGCTGCACGGGACCGCCTCGTGGGAAATCGCGCCGCCGGACGAGGCCGAGATGTTGCGACGGTTCGAGGCCGTGCTCGCCGGCGGCTATCCCTATCTCGCCGCGGAGCGCGACGGCGTGCTCCTCGGCTACGCCTATGCCGGCGCCTACCGGCCACGGCCGGCGTACCGCGCCACCGTCGAGAATTCGATCTACATCGCGCCGGGCGCGCAAGGCTCCGGTGTCGGCAGCGCCCTGCTGGGCGCCTTGATGCAAGACTGCGCCGCCCGTGGCTTTCGCCAGATGATCGCCGTGATCGGGGATGGTACCGGCGCCTCGGTCGGGTCGCGGCGCCTGCATGAGCGCGCCGGCTTCCGCCTGATCGGCGTCGCCGAGAAGGTCGGCTTCAAGCACGGTCGCTGGCTTGACCAGATGCTGATGCAGAAGGAGCTGGGCGAGGGAGACGGCACGCCGCCGATGCCATGAACGGCACCGGGCGCCCGCGGCCATCTTGGCTGATCAGCCGACCACGCTGAGCTTCTTGTCGAGCACGCGCAGCACGCGCGACAATTCGGTGCCGCGCTTCAGCACCAGCCCGGTCGCGGCAACGACCGAATAGGCGCCCTGGCGCCTGGCCAGCGCGGGATCTTTGACGATCCGGTAGAGCGGCACTTCGGAAGACCGGCGATAGACCGAGAACTGCGCCTTCTCTTTCAGGAAGTCGATCGCATAGTCGCGCCATTCTCCGGCGGCGACCATGCGGCCATAGAGGTTGAGCAGTTCCGAGAGCTCACGGCGGTCGAAGGTGACTGCGGCCGGTTTCGATACCCCCGGAAAGGGGATCACCCCGGCCATCGGCTGCGATTGCGGCGTCTCGCTATCGCTCATTGCGCCTCCCGATCCGCGGTCCCCGGGGACCGCTCTGATGCTGAGAGCGCGATGATGCTCCCGCAAGGTCGGGCTGGCAAGCAAGCCGGGCCACCTCACCGGAGGCGGCGCGCCCGCCGATCACGGCTTCGTCACTGCTGCCGCATTTTTGCCCTGTTCAGGTCAAGCGCCTGCCCTCTTGCTTCGCTCGAATGGCTTCGTTGCCTCGACGGCCCGGTTTCGTCGATCTCCGGTTTGTCAGCCCCCCAGCCCCCCGGGGATGTGATGGAGCCGGGCCATTCAATTCGAGGCCAACTCAGCGGCTGGCGTATCGCGCCGGCCGTTTTTCTTTGTCCCGGCCCGTCCCTCGGCAGGGCGATCCTGCGTCGGTCCTCAGCGCGCCTGCCGGTGATATTCGGCGTTCGGCCGCATATCGACCGCCGACGCCATCCGATTCGACATGTTGAAGAAGGCCGCGACCGCGGCGATGTCCCAGAGATCGCGCTCCGTGAAGCCGACGCCGCGCAGGGCGGCGCGATCGGCCTCGCCGACCAGATGCGGTGCCTCGGTCAGCTTCACCGCGAAGTCGAGCATGGCGCGGTGCCGCGCCGACAGCTCCGCCGCGCGATAGTTCATCGCCATCAGTTCGCCCAGCACCGGATCCTCCGAGAGCTGCCGAACCGCCGCGCCATGGGCCGTCAGGCAGTAATAGCAGCGGTTCACGCTGGAGACCGCGACCGCGATCATCTCGCGCTCCAGCTTTGACAGGCCTGACGGCGCCAGCATCAGGTCGTTGTAGAGCGCCGCGAAGGCCGAGAGCTTGGCGTCGTCATGCGCGTAGGCCACCAGCACATTCGGCACGAAACCGAGCTTCTCCAGACATTTGTCGAAATAGGCCTGATTCTCGGCCGAAAGCGTGCCGGGCTTGAGGTCGAGCGCCGTCGCAGATGCATGGGCGTCCTGCCGCGCGGGCTTTTCTCCGGGCTTCGGCTTGTCATGTTTCGTCGCCATGCTAGGTCCTGTCGTGTCGTCCGGGTCGTCGCCCTGCGCCGCGCCGAGATTGAAAGGCCGCACAGCCTATGTCATCGCTGCGGCAAAATAACAGGGGTCGACCATGGGGAAACGCTTGAGCAATGCCGCGGCTGCGGCGGTATCCGCCATCGAGGCCGCCACCGCCAACCTGTCCGGGCCGATGCCCGCCGAGTTTCCGCGCCTGCTTTATGGCCGAGCCGTCGCCGAGGATCTCGAGGCGCTGCCGCCGGAGCTGCTGGCTCGGGCCGCCGCTGCCGCCTATGAGCATCTCGCCGCGCCGCGTCGTCCCGACACGATCAACCTGCGCTTCCGCGACGAAAGCTTCGATGCCGAGGGCCGCGAGCATCAGCTGACGATTCTCGAGGTCGTCAACGAGAACAAGCCCTTCCTGCTCGATTCGACGCTCGCCGAGCTGGCGGAGCAGGGTTACGAGCCTCGTCTCGTCGCACACCCGATCCTCGCCGTCGCGCGCGCTGCCGACGGCGCTCTGATCTCGCTGGCCGGCGAGGCCGCCGGCCGCGCTCCGGAGGGCACGCGCCGCGAAAGCCTGATCCAGATCCATCTCGAGCGGATCGATTCGGCCGAGGCCCGCGATCGCCTGCGCGCCGGGCTGGAGCGCGTCTATGTCGATGTCGGGCTTGCGGTCGAGGACTGGGCGGCGATGCGCGGCCGCATCACCGAGGTGATCCAGGCCTATCGCGCCAATCCGCCGCCGCTGCCCGAGGACGAGGTCAACGAGGCCCTGCAGTTCCTCGAGTGGATCGCCGGCGACAATTTCACCCTGCTCGGCATCCGCGCCTACCGCTTCCCCAATGGCGACGCGGCCGCCGATCCGATCGAGGGCTCCGGCCTCGGCATCCTGCGCGACCCCGGCGTCAAGGTGCTGCGCAAGAATGGCGAAATGGTCACGGTGACGCCGGAGATCCGCGCCTTCCTGGCCAAGCCGCAGGCGCTGATCATCACCAAGGCGAACGTCAAGAGCCGGGTGCATCGGCGCGTCCATCTCGACTATGTCGGGGTCAAGCTGTTCACCGCGGACGGACGGCTCGACGGCGAATTGCGCATCGTCGGGCTTCTGACCTCGAACGCCTATACCGGCAGCGCGCTCGCCATTCCCTATCTGCGCCTCAAGGTGGCGCGCGTGGCCCGGAACATCGGCCTCGACCCGGCAAGCTATTCCGGCCGCGCCCTGATCAACGTGCTCGATGCCTATCCGCGCGACGAGCTCTTCCAGATCGACGCCGGGACACTCGAGAATTTCGCGCTCTCGATCCTGCAACTGACCGAGCGGCCGCGCATCCGCGCGCTGGCGCGCGTCGACGAATTCGACCGCTTCGTCTCGATCCTCGTCTTCATCCCCAAGGATCGCTACGACACGCGGGTGCGCCGCCGCGTCGGCGAATTCCTGGCCAGCATCTATCAGGGCCGGATCTCGGCTGCCTATCCGGCCTATCCGGAAGGCCCGCTCGCCCGCACGCACTACATCATCGGCCGCGACGAGGGCAAAACCCCGAGGGTCGACCGCACGACGCTCGAAGCCGGCATCGCCGCGATCGTGCGGACCTGGAGCGACGGCCTGAAGGAGGTGCTCGACCAGGAACGGGCCGGCCCGGCCGCAAGGCAGCTGGCCGAGCGCTATGCGGAAGCCTTCGGCGCCGCCTATCGTGACCGCTTCTCGCCCGCCGAGACGCTCGATGACATCGACATCCTGCAGAAGCTGAGCGCCGATCGCGCCCGCGCGGTCGATCTCTATCGCCGCGAGGGCGACCCGCCGACGCGCGCCAACCTCAAGGTGTTCTCCCGCGGCACCGCCATCTCGCTCTCGAATCGCGTGCCGGTTCTGGAGAACATGGGCTTCCGCGTCGTCAACGAGCGCACCTACAACATCACGCCGCAGCCGACGGACGGCAGCGCGACCGAGAGCGCCCGGGTCTGGCTGCACGACATGACGCTCGAGCGTGCCGACGACAGCGAGATCGACATCGCTCGCCTCGACCCCACCATCGAGGCCGCGCTGATGGCGCAGTTCCGCGGCCTTGCCGAATCGGACCGCTTCGATCAGCTCGTCCTAGCCGCGGGCCTGGCCTGGCGCGAAGCCGCGCTGCTGCGCGCGCTCGGGCGTTATCTGCGCCAGGTTGGCGCCCCCTATGCGCAGGGCTACATCGCCGACGCATTGGCCAACCATCCCGGCATTGCCTCCGGCCTCGTCGCCTATTTCACCGCCAAGTTCGATCCGCGCATTGGCGAATCCGAGCGCGCCAGGAAATCCGAGACGGCACGCAAGGGCATCGAGGAGGCCCTCGACGCCGTGACCAGCCTGGACGAGGACCGCATCCTGCGTCGCCTCGTCAACCTGATCGACGCGGCGCTGCGCACCAACTTCTTCCAGATCGGCCCGGACGGGCATCCGCGCGGCACGATCTCGATGAAGTACGACTGCGCAAAGCTCGATTCGCTGCCTCTGCCGCGCCCGCTCTACGAGATCTTCGTCTATTCGCCGCGCGTCGAGGGCGTCCATATGCGCTTCGGCAAGGTCGCGCGCGGCGGCCTGCGCTGGTCCGACCGACCGCAGGATTTCCGCACCGAGGTGCTCGGCCTCGTCAAGGCGCAGCAGGTCAAGAACGCCGTCATCGTGCCCGTCGGCGCCAAGGGTGGCTTCGTGCCGAAGCAGCTGCCGCCAGCCTCCGACCGGCAAGCCTGGCTGGCGGAGGGCACCGAGAGCTATCGTATCTTCATCCGGACCCTGTTGGAACTCACCGACAACCTCGACGGCGAAATCGTGGTGCCGCCGCCCGACACCGTGCGCCATGACGGCGACGACCCCTATCTCGTCGTCGCCGCCGACAAGGGCACCGCGACCTTCTCCGACACCGCCAACGCGCTCTCGCTAGAGAAGCATCACTGGCTCGGCGACGCCTTCGCCTCCGGCGGCAGCCAGGGCTACGACCACAAGAAGATGGGCATCACGGCGCGCGGCGCCTGGGAAGCGGTGAAGCGGCATTTCCGCGAGGTCGACATCGACATCCAGGCCACGCCCTTCACCGTCGCCGGCGTCGGCGACATGTCGGGCGACGTCTTCGGCAATGGCATGCTGCTCTCGCCCGCGATCAAGCTCGTCGCCGCCTTCGACCATCGCGATATCTTCCTCGATCCCGAGCCCGATCCGGCCAGGTCGCTCGCCGAGCGCCAGCGCCTGTTCGACCTGCCGCGCTCCTCTTGGCAGGACTACGACAAGTCGCTGATCTCGGCGGGCGGCGGCGTATTCTCGCGGCAGGCCAAGAGCATTCCGCTGACCAAGGCGCTGCGGGAACTGCTCGACATCGACAAGCCGGAGGTCTCGCCGCCCGAGCTGATGACGGCGATCCTGAAGGCCCGGGTCGACCTGCTCTGGTTCGGCGGCATCGGCACCTATATCCGCGCCTCCGACGAGAGCGACGCGCAGGTCGGAGACCGCGCCAACGACGCGATCCGGATCAGCGGCGGCGATGTCCGGGCCCGCGTCATCGGCGAGGGCGCCAATCTCGGCGTCACCCAGCGCGGCCGCATCGAGGCCGCCCGTAAGGGCGTCAGGCTCAACACCGACGCGATCGACAACTCAGCCGGCGTCAACACCTCCGACGTCGAGGTCAACATCAAGATCGCCCTGGCCGCGCCCGTGAAGGACGGACGCCTCGCCGAGGACGATCGCAACGCGCTGCTCGCCGCGATGACCGATGAGGTCGGCCTGCTCGTCCTGCGCAACAACTACTTGCAGACCTTGGCCCTCTCGCTCACTGAGTCGCAGGGCGTCGCCGCAACGCCCGGCCTGCGCCATCTCATGCAGACGCTGGAGGCTCAGGGCCGTCTCGACCGCACGGTCGAATACCTGCCGAGTGACGCGATTCTGGCCGAGCGCGAGAAGCGCGGCGAGGGGCTGACCCGGCCGGAGCTAGCGGTGCTGCTGGCCTATGCCAAGCTCTCGCTGCATGACGCGCTGCTGGAGTCCGACGTTCCCGACGATCGCTATCTGAACAGCGAGCTGGTCCGTTACTTCCCGCAGGCGCTGCGCGAGCGCTATGCGCCGGAGATCGCGAGCCACAAGCTGCGCCGCGAGATCGTCGCCACGCAATTGGCCAACGCGATCGTCAACCGCGGCGGCCCGGCGCTGGTGCCGGTGCTCTCGGCGCTGACCCATGCGCAGGCGCCGGCCATCGCCGCCGCTTATGCGATCGCGCGCGATTCCTTCGACGTGATGTCGCTCAACGGCGCGATCGATGCGCTCGACGCGAAGCTGCCCGGCAAGACCCAGCTCGGCCTCTATGCCGCCGTGCAGGAACTGGTGACCGACAGGATGGGCTGGTTCCTGCGCCGCGGCGTGGCCCGGCCCGGCTCAATCGAACCCACCGTAGCCCATTATGCCGCAGGCGTCGCAGCCCTCGCCGCCGACCTCGGCGACCTGCTTCCCGAGGCCGCGGCCCAGGCCCGCCAGGCCCGCATTGCGGTGCTGACATCGGAGGGCGTGCCAGAAGCCCTGGCCTCCCGCATCGCCAGCCTGCTCGCGCTGGCCCAGGCGACCGACATCGTCGACATCGCCGGGCAGGCCAGACGCGAGATCGGCGACGTCGCCCGGATTCATTTCGGCGTCGATTCGATCTTCGGCCTGTCGGCGCTGGCCGCTGCGGCGGCCGCCGTGCCGGCCACCGACGACTATGAGCGTCTCGCCCGCGAACGCGCCATCGAGACCCTCACCGATGCGCATGCCGGCCTGACCCGCGAGATCGCGGCAGGGGAAGGCGGCAAGGGCACGCTCGATGCCTGGCAGGATGAGCGCAAGGACGATGCGGACCGGACCCGCAGCACGGTCCAGGCGATCACCGCTTCGGGCCTGTCGCTGCCGAAGCTGATGGTCGCGGCCGGCATGCTCGCCGACCTGCCGCGCAAGAACCTGCTACAGTCAGGCGGCTGAGACGACGCACCCGACGGAACCCATGCGATGACCGATTCCAAAGCCGAAGCCACCGCCCGTATCAACCCCAAGCTGCTGGAAATCCTGGTCTGCCCGCTGACCAAGACGACGCTGGAGTACGACGCGGCCCGGCAGGAGCTGGTCAGCCGCGCGGCAAAGCTCGCCTACCCGATCCGCGACGGCATCCCGATCATGCTGCCGGAAGAGGCGCGCCAGCTGGAGGAGTGAGGACCACTCGATCGCGCCGATGTTTCACGGGAAACGCGTCGTTTGCCCGGGCAAGCGGTGAACCACGCCGATCCCGGATCGATGGCAGGACGCTGAACTCCGCGACGTCCCGGGGAGAACCCGGGAGGTTGGCATGTTGTGAGTGCAGCCAGAAGCGCCCTATAGCGCCTCGCCCCGCATCAGTCGCGGCGGCGCGCCCGCCACGCCAGCGGCCTCGCGGATGAAGAAGCGCTTCAACGCCGGCAGCCGATCGACGAGGCCCAGACCGAGATCGCGCGCCAGCCTGAGCGGCGTGGCATCGTTCGAGAACAGCCGGTTGAGCCCGTCGGTGACGGCGCCCATCGCCACGGTGTCGAAGCGGCGAGCGCGCTCATAGCCTTCGAGCACATCGGCGGTACCCGGATCGAGCCCGAGGCGGGCCGCATCGACGATCGTCTCGGCCAGCGCCGCGACGTCCTTGAGGCCGAGGTTGAGGCCCTGGCCGGCGATCGGATGAATCAGATGCGCGGCATCGCCCAGCAGCGCCAGGCGCTCGGCCACGAATCGCCGTGCCACCCCGAAGCCCAGCGGATGGGCCGAAACCGGACTCTCCAGTGCAATCTCGCCGAGTTCGAGGCCGAAACGCCGCTCGATCTCGGCCAGCATGTCGATCTCGTCGAGCGACAGCAGCGCCGGCAAATTCTCGGCCCGTTCGGTCCAGACGATCGAGGAGCGATGCCCGAACCGTCCGCCATCCGTCAGCGGAAGAATGGCGAAGGGTCCCGACGGCAGGAAATGCTCGACCGCACGCCCACCATGTGGGCGCTCATGCGCGATCGTGGCGACGAGTCCGGATTGCCCGTAATCCCAGCCGACCCAGCCGATGCCGGCCTGCTCGCGCAGCTTCGAGCGCGCGCCATCGGCAGCGACCAGCAGCCGGGCGACCTGATCCTCGCCGCCCGCGAACCTGATCGTGACACCCGTATCGCCACTGTCGAAACCGGCCACGCCTTCGGCCCGCAGGACCACGCCCGCCGCATCACACGCATCCGTCAATGCGGCCGTCAGGGCAGCGCTGCCGACCATATAGGCGAAGGGCTGTCCCGGCTCGACCTCGCCGTCGAAGGTCAGGAAGACCGGACGCACGACGTCGCCGCTGCGGCTGTCGGAAACGATCATCTCGGTCATCGGCTGGGCGGTGGCGGCGATGACGTCCCAGATGCCGAGCGCGCCCAGCATCGCACGTGCCGCCGCCGCGACCGCATAGGCCCGGTTATCGGGACGCGAGGTCTTGGTCAGCGCCGGATCGGCGACCATGATCGAATATCCGGAACCGAGCGCCTGCTTGAGTGCGAGCGCGAGCGAGAGCCCGGCGATGCCGCCCCCTGCGATCACGATCGCATCGCGGGTGTCCGACCAGACGGCCATGCTAATTCCTCCTGCGCATTCCGGGCTCGACCAAGCCGGCTTGACGGCTCGCGAGGCGTCGGTGCTGATGCGATACGTCCGGCCGAACCGTCAATCCGCCCGCTGGAGCATTTTCGAGCGAAGTGGATACCGGTTCGCGCGAAGAAAATGCGTCTAACAAGAACCTAGAGCCTTGCGACCATGTCCCAGATCAGCGCCTCCCTGATGTCGATTCTCGACCTCGAGCCGCTCGAGCGCAACCTGTTCCGCGGTCGCAGCCCGAAGTCGACCTGGCCGCGCGTCTTCGGCGGGCAGGTCATCGCGCAATCGCTCTACGCTGCCTGCAAGACGGTGGAGGGCCGCCAGCCGCACTCGTTGCACGCCTATTTCCTGCTCGCCGGCGACCCGACCATCCCGATCGTCTACGAGGTCGACCGCCTGCGCGACGGCCGCTCCTTCACGACGCGGCGCGTGCTCGCCATCCAGAAGGGCGAGGCGATCTTCGCCATGTCAGCCTCCTTCCAAGTCGAGGAACCGGGCTACGACCACCAGATGCCGATGCCGAAGGTGCCGATGCCGGAGGAACTGCCGGGGCGTGCGGAAATGCTGAGCGGCGCGCCGAGCATGCCCGCGCCGATCAAGGCCTATTACCAGCGCGAGCGGCCGATCGAGATCAGGCCGGTCGAACTCGAGCGCTACTACGGCGGCGGCAAGATGGCGCCGCGCTTCAACGTCTGGATCCGCGCCATGGAGGCCTTGCCGGACGAGCCGGCGATTCATCAGGCGGTGCTCGCCTACGCCTCGGACCTGATGCTGCTCGATTCCAGCCTGATCGCTCATGGCACGACGGTGTTCGACGGGCAGATCCAGGCTGCGAGCCTCGACCACGCGCTCTGGTTCCACCGTCCGTTCCGCGCCGATGACTGGCTGCTTTACGCGCAGGACAGTCCCTCCGCCTCGGGCGCGCGTGGGTTTTCGCGCGGACTGGTCTTCGATCGGCAGGGCAGGCTCGTCGCCTCGGTCGCCCAGGAAGGCCTGGTCCGGCCGCGTCCCGACCTAAGCTGATCATCAAATAGGCAATTGATGCCGATTTAATCAGTCGCTCAACTTCTGAGCAGACTGCTGCTCCCCGAATCACATCCGGGTCGACGAATCCGATCCCACCACGAACCCGGCCACCCCGCCGGGCCAGTTGGCACGCGCCTTGAATTGGGTGTGGCCGACGCCTGCGACTGCCAGGCGCGCGAGGCGCAACGAGATCGCCGGGGCTGACTTCCGGGCGGCGAAAACGGGGTAACCCAGCAATGAAGATCGTGATGGCTATCATCAAGCCGTTCAAGCTGGAGGAGGTGCGCGACGGGCTCACCGCCATCGGCGTGCACGGCCTGACCGTGACCGAGGTGAAGGGCTACGGCCGACAGAAGGGGCATACGGAAATCTACCGCGGCGCCGAATACGCCGTCAGCTTCCTGCCGAAGATCAAGATCGAGGTCGCCGTGGCCGACGAGCTCGTCGGCAAGGTGATCGAGGCGATCACCGCTGCGGCCCGCACCGGCCAGATCGGCGACGGCAAGATTTTCGTTTCGTCGATCGAGAAAGCCGTCCGCATCCGCACCGGCGAGACCGACGGCGACGCCCTCTGAGCACGCGATCTTCCTGAGGAGTTTTCACAGATGAATTTCAAGACCGTTAGCCGGGTCGGGCTTGTCGCGCTGGCGCTTGCCGCCGCCGGCACCGCACTCGCGCAGACCCCTGCCGCGCCCGTGCCCAACAAGGGCGACGTCGCCTTCATGATGAGTTCGACCGTGCTGGTCCTGCTCATGATCATCCCGGGCCTTGCCCTGTTCTACGGCGGCCTGGTCCGCAGCAAGAACATGCTCTCCGTCCTGACCCAGGTCTTCGCCATCGTCAGCGTCGTCACGCTGCTCTGGGTGACCTACGGCTACTCCCTCGCCTTCACCAATGGCGGCGGCCTGAACGACTATGTCGGCGGCTTCTCCAAGGCGTTCCTGCGCGGCGTCGACGCGACCACGACCGTCGGCACCTTCTCGAACGGCGTCGTGATCCCGGAATATGTCTATCTGGCCTTCCAGATGACCTTCGCCTGCATCACGCCGGCGCTGATCGTCGGTGCCTTCGCCGAGCGCATGAAGTTCTCGGCACTGCTGCTCTTCACCGTGCTGTGGGTCACCTTCATCTATTTCCCGATGGCCCACATGGTCTGGTACTGGGGTGGCCCGGACGTGGTCGGCAACGCCGCCAAGGCGCTGGCCGAGGCCGGTGCTGACGGCAAGGCCGCGGCCCAGACGGCCCTCGACGCCGTCAACGCCGATGCCGGCCTGCTCTTCAAATGGGGCGCGCTCGACTTCGCTGGCGGCACCGTGGTCCACATCAATTCTGGCATCGCCGGCCTCGTCGGCTGCATCCTGCTCGGCAAGCGCATCGGCTACGGCAAGGAGCTGATGGCTCCGCACTCGCTGACGATGACCCTCATCGGCGGCGCTCTGCTCTGGGTCGGCTGGTTCGGCTTCAACGCCGGCTCGAACCTGGAAGCCAACGGCACGGCCGCGCTGGCCATGGTCAACACCTTCGTCGCCACGGCGGCGGCGGCCGTGGCCTGGCTGTTCGTCGAATGGGCCGTCAAGGGCAAGCCCTCGATGCTCGGCATGGTCTCGGGCGCGGTCGCCGGCCTCGTCGCCGTCACGCCGGCAGCCGGTTTCGGCGGCCCGATGGGCTGCATCCTGCTCGGCCTCGTCGCCGGCACGATCTGCTTCATCTTCTGCTCCACCGTGAAGAACGCGCTGGGCTACGACGACTCGCTCGACGTCTTCGGCATCCACTGCGTCGGCGGCATCCTCGGCGCTCTGGCCACCGGCATCCTCGTCAATGTCGACCTCGGCGGCGCGGGCATCCCGGACTACACCTCGAAGCCCGGCGAACTGGCTGTCGGCGCTTACGAGTTCGGCACGGCGTTCATGGCCCAGGTCAAGGCGGTGCTGTTCACGCTCGTCTTCAGCGGCGTCGGCTCGCTGATCCTCTACAAGATCGTCGATGTGATCATCGGTCTGCGCGTCGCTCCCGATGCCGAGCGCGAGGGCCTCGACATCGCCGAGCATGGCGAGCGCGCCTATCACGACTGATCGGAACGCTCGGCGTCACACGTGAAACACTCCCCGGCGGGCGACCGCCGGGGATTTTTGTTGGAGATGGACGACGTCTGCAGAGGCGACGAGCGCGCAAGGTTAAGCGGGTCTTAACCTCGGCTTCCTAACCTGATCGCGATGGCCGATGCGACACGGCCCGCAGCCCCAGGGATGACGGCCGACCCCGCATGCGCACGATTCGACGCTCCTCTTCGCTGATGGACCGCCTGCCCGATCCGGTGCGCGAGTTCCTGTCACGTCGCGCCAGCGAGATGACCGGGCTTGCGCTGCTGGCCGTGATGGCGGCGGTCGCGCTGTCGCTCGCGACCTGGTCCGTCGATGATCCCAGCCTCAACAACGCGACCAGCGGCGCGGTCAGGAACTGGCTCGGCCGGCCCGGCGCCATGGTCGCCGACCTGCTGATGCAGCTCATCGGCCTCGGCGTCATCGCCCTGCTCTTCCCGCCGCTGATCTGGTCGCTCAGGCTGGTGCGCTTCCATCTCTTCGACCGCGGCGCCCTCAAGCTCGGGCTCTGGGTCATCGGCATTGCGGCGACGGCTGCCGTCGGCAGCGCCCTTCCGGCGACGCCGCGCTGGCCCTTGCCCACCGGCATGGGCGGCGTCATCGGCGACGGCCTGCTGTTCGGGACCCGGAACATCGCCGGCATCGCGGGCAATGCGCTCGGCGGCCTCGTCGGCTTCCTCTATGCTGGCATCGCCATTCTGGCCGTGACGGCCGCCGCCGGCTTCGGCTTCGTCAGCGACGAGGACCCGATCGTCGATGGCGACGATGCGGACGAATCCTGGTCCGAGAGTGAGGAGCGCCGCGAGGACGAGCCCGGCATCGCCGTAATCCTGATCGGCTGGCTCGCGCATGGCGCGATGGCGCTGCGCGGCATGATCCTGCGCCGCCTGCCGCAACCGCCAGCGGCCGCGGCCCAGGGCGCCCATCGCGGAGGACATGGCAGTGGACATGGCGGCGAGCCCGTTCCCGCCGCGGGCCGCGTCCGCCGCGAGCCGCAGTTCCAGGATGGCCCGCGGCGCGAGCCCGCCGCGCGCCCGACGATTCCCGCCTTCGATCCGGCTCCGCTGCCGTCTCCGCGCGGCGGCCGGGCGGCCGAGCCCGATTTCGACGCGCCCTTCGACCTGGATGATGATGAACCGCAGGACCTGCGCGACCTGAACGCCCCGCGCGTGACGGCACCACCGCCCGCGCCGAAGCCGGGCAAGCGCATGCAGCGCGAGGCCCAACCGTCGCTGCTCGACCGCGAAGAGTTCGAGCTGCCGCCCCTGACCTATCTCGCCGAGCCCAAGAAGCTGCCGGCTAACGCGATCTCGACCGACGCGCTGGAGCAGAACGCCACGCTTCTGGAGGGCGTTCTGGAAGATTTCGGCGTCCGCGGCGAGATCACGCAGGTCCGCCCCGGCCCGGTGGTGACGCTTTACGAGCTCGAGCCGGCTCCCGGTACCAAGAGCTCGCGGGTGATTTCCCTGGCCGACGACATCGCGCGCTCGATGAGCGCGATCTCGGCGCGCGTCGCGGTGGTGCAGGGCAAGAACGCGATCGGCATCGAACTGCCCAACGCCAAGCGCGAGACGGTCTTCCTGCGCGAACTGCTGGCGAGCCAGGATTTCGAGAGCTCCAAGCACAAGCTGGCGCTGGGCCTTGGCAAGACCATCGGCGGCGAGCCGGTGATCGTCGACCTCGCCAAGATGCCGCATCTTCTGGTCGCCGGCACCACCGGATCGGGCAAGTCGGTGGCGATCAACACCATGATCCTGTCGCTGCTCTACCGGCTCAAGCCCGAGCAGTGCCGGCTGATCATGGTCGATCCGAAGATGCTCGAGCTCTCCGTCTATGACGGCA
>NZ_DASYHA010000027.1:0-60742 GCF_035999205.1 Allobosea sp. | reverse complement strand
GCGCTGCATCTGCTCGTCGGCCTCGTCGATCTTCAATCGCGCCGAGAAATCTCCCGCCGCCGCAGCCGCCACCACCTCGCCGACATCCGAGACCACCGCCTCCATCGACTGCGCCCGCGCCAGACGCGCCGCAGCGGCGGCCTGTTCCTGCTGCTGCAGCAGCGCCACCTGCTCGCTGCTCTCGCGCAGCACCGAGACCGCACGCGCCATCGCCCCGATCTCGTCGACGCGCTTGGTGTGTGGCACATCGATGCCGGTGTCGCCGGCGGTCAGCCGATCCATCACGGCGCCGAGATCGAGCAGCGGCTTGATGATCGCGCGCCGCGAGAAGGCCACGGCGCCTGCGATCGAGAGCCCCAGCAGCACCAGCAGGGCGATCGGCAGCGCGATGCGCATCTTGCCGGCGAAGGCAGATGCCTCGGCGGAGGCGGCTTCGCCCGCCTCCTCGTTGAAGCGGCTGAAGTCGGACAGCTCCTCGACGAGGGCGGCCCGGTTGCGCCGGCTGGCCTCGCTGTTGCCCCAGGCATCGGCGGCGCGGCCGGAAACTTCCTGGGCCAATCGAGCGGTTTCGGCGCGGGTCGCGACGAACTCCGCGATCAGCTTGCTGACCTTGTCGGCCCGCTCGCGCTCGTTGGCGGGAACCGTCGCCAGGAAGATCTTCAGTCTCTCATCGACGCGGGCGAGCCCCTTTTCGATCGCCGCGGCTGCGTTCTTCGCCTCGTTGGGGTTGCGCGCCATATAGGCCAGGCGCGAATCCTCGCTGAGCTGGTTCACGACGACGTTGAGGCGTTCCGTGGCCAGCGCCATGTCGTCCTGATCCGCGACCTGACGGTTCATCGTCTGAAGCGCGGAGATGCCGACGAGTGCTCCTGCGAGCGCGATGATCGCGCCGATCGCGACAATGCCGATCAGACCGAGAATCTTGTCCCGAATTGACTTCATCATGCACCCCCGGCGTATCAAAGCGATCGATCCGGCGGCTTTTAAGCGCCATGACTGAAGGTCACGTTAAGCTTACCGCGGACATAAAGCGAACATCGCTGAAATCCGAGAAAAGTGACGTGAATCGCGGGGCTTTTCTGCTGCTTTTTGGGGCGTCGGTTGCCTTCCGGCTGGGCAGGCGGGCCGCGTCGAGCATGCTGCTCACCCGACCTGCGGCAAACCGCCTTTCCAGAGCGGGGTGAAATGCTTTAGGAGCCTTCCAATATTCAGCGTCCGCGAGGCAAGCCGACCATGGCGATCGATCTGTCCCCTCCGAGCCAGCAGCTCGTCACGGTGTTCGGCGGCTCCGGCTTTGTCGGCCGCCACGTCGTGCGAGCTCTCGCGAAGCGCGGCTATCGCGTCCGCGTGGCGGTGCGCCGGCCGGATCTCGCCGGCTTCCTGCAGCCGCTCGGCGTCGTCGGCCAGGTCCACGCGGTCCAGGCGAATCTGCGCTATCCCGCTTCGGTCGCGGCCGCGGTCAAGGGCGCGGACGCGGTCGTCAATCTGGTCGGCATCCTCCAGGAGGGCGGCCGGCAGAGCTTCGCTGCCGTTCAGGCCAATGGCGCACGCGCCGTCGCGCAGGCCTGTGCCGCAGCCGGCATCGGCCGGGTGGTCCATGTCTCGGCCATTGGCGCTGCGCGCGATTCGCGCTCGCTCTATGCCCGCAGCAAGGCCGAAGGGGAGGCGGCGATGCAGGCAGCGGTGCCGGGTGCCGTGGTGCTGCGGCCGTCGATCATGTTCGGTCCTGAGGACGGCTTCTTCAACCGCTTCGCCTCGCTGGCGCGCATGCTGCCGGTGCTGCCGCTGGTCGGCGGCGGCGAGACCAAATTCCAGCCGGTCTTCGTCGGCGATGTCGCGGAGGCGGTTGCGCGCGCCGTCGATGGCGGCGTCGCGGGCGGCATCTATGAGCTCGGCGGCCCGGAGGTGAAGACCTTCCGCGAGCTCGTCGCCTATATCTGCGAGGTGACGGATCGCAAGCCGTTGCTTGTCTCGTTGCCGTTCGGGCTGGCGCGGCTCCAGGCGCGTCTCCTCGAGATCGTCAACACGCTGACGCTGGGACTGCTGCCGGGCGAGCTGATGCTGACGCGCGATCAGGTCACGCTGCTCGAGAGCGACAATGTCGTGTCGGACGCGGCCGTCGCCGAGGGCCATAGCTTCGAGGCGCTGGGCATCGAGCCCGTCTCCGTCGAGGCGGTCGTGCCGTCCTATCTCTGGCGCTTCCGCAAGACCGGGCAGTTCGACACCGCTCGCGCTGGCTGACTTCTGCAGGCGCAGGCAAGCCGACCATGCCGGATCTCGTCATCTATGACTGCGACGGCACGCTGATCGACACCGAGACACTCTACGGTGAAGTCAGCCTCGCCGCCTGCCACGCGCTCGGCCTGACCGAGTGGACGCTCGACCATTACGTCGACAGCATCGTCGGCATCCCCTGGTCGGATGGCGTCAAGATCATCGAAGCGGCGCATGGCCGCACCCTGCCGCCGGATTTCGAGCAGGGCATCGAGGACGCCGTCGCGCTACGGCTCGAAGCCGAATTGCGCGCCCTGCCGGGCGTGCGCGAGGCGCTCGATGCGATCGGCGGTCGGCGCTGCGTCGCATCCTCGACCAGCCTGGCGCCGCTGCGCCGCAATCTTACCATCACCGGGCTGATCGACCTGTTCGATCCGCACGTCTTCTCCGCCTCGCAGGTCGCGCGCGGCAAGCCTCACCCCGATGTCTTTCTGCATGCGGCCGCGGAGATGGGTGCGAGGCCCCAGAATTGCCTGGTGATCGAGGATTCGGTACCGGGCGTGCTGGCGGCGCGGTCGGCGGGCATGCGGGTCGTCGGCTTCACCGGCGTCTCGCATGACAGACAGCGCAGCGCGGCGCGCCTGACGCAGGCCGGCGCGCTGGCGGTGATCGACGATTTCGCGCAATGGCCCGGCCTGGTGAAGGAGCTGCGTGCCTCGGACTGATGCCTGAGCCTCAGAGCATGCTGGGCAGCACGCGATCCGGCGGCTTGTGGCCGTCCATGAAGGTCTTGATGTTGACGATGACCTTCTCGCCCATGTCGGCGCGGCCCTCATGCGTGGCCGATCCCATATGCGGCAGCACGACGACACGATGATTGCGCGCGAGCTTCAGCAGGCGCGGATTGACGGCGGGCTCGCTCTCGAACACGTCGAGTCCGGCCCCGGCGAGCTCGCCCGCCTCGAGCATGCGCGACAGCGCCGTCTCGTCGACGATCTCGCCGCGCGCCGTGTTGACCAGAATGGCGTCGGGCTTCATCAGCTTGAGGCGTCGCGCCGAGAGAAGGTGGTAGGTCGCCGGGGTGTGCGGGCAATTGACCGAGACGATGTCCATCCGCGCCAGCATCTGGTCGAGCGAATCCCAGTAAGTCGCGTCGAGCTTCTCCTCGATGCGGGAATCGAGGCGGCGCCTGTTATGATAGTGGATCGAGAGGCCGAAGGCGGCGGCGCGGCGCGCCACGGCCTGGCCGATTCGTCCCATTCCGACGATGCCGAGCCGCTTGCCGGTGATGCGCCGCCCGAGCATCCAGGTCGGCGACCAGCCGTCCCATTCGTCATCCGGAATGACGCGTGCGCCTTCGGCGATGCGCCGTGCTACGGCGAGGATCAGCGCGATCGTCATGTCGGCCGTGTCGTCGGTCAGGACGCCCGGCGTATTGGTCACGGTGATGCCGCGCTGCACAGCGCTGGCGACGTCGATATTGTCGACGCCGTTGCCGAAATTCGCGATCAGCCTGAGTTGGTCGCCGGCCTGAGCGATCAGCGCGGCGTCGATCTTGTCCGTGATCGTCGGCACCAGCACATCGGCGGTCTTGACCGCCTCGACCAGCGCGGCCTGGCTCATCGGCGTATCGTCGACATTGAGGCGCGCATCGAACAATTCGCGCATGCGCGTCTCGACCACGGCTGGCAGCTTGCGCGTGACGACGACCAGCGGCTTCTTCTTCGACATCGACGACTCCTCCTCCGCGGTCCGTCGCGGCCGCCGCCTTTTGGCCTCAACCCCCCATTAACCGCGGGGCTTCAGGAATGAGGACGGCGTGATCGCTCGGCTTCGCCCGATCTCTAAGTGGCGTGGCGACGGATGACAACATGACCCTTCGCTGGGTGCTAGATGCGATTACGGCGGCTTTCGAGATGGAGATCGGACGGATGGCGGGTTTGTCGAGATGTGGCGTTCTGGTCGGGCTGGCGCTGCTCGTGGCGTCGGCGGCCGGGACGGGCGCACAGGCTCAGGCCCTCCAGGCGGGTTCGGTGACCGGACTGCCCGTGCCGCGCTATGTCAGTCTGAAGACCGATCGTGTGAATCTGCGCGAGGGTCCATCCAAAGAGCACCGGACTCGCTGGGTCTACCAGCGCGCCGGCCTGCCGGTGGAAATCGTCGCGGAATTCGAGACCTGGCGGCGCGTGCGCGATGCCGACGGCTCGGAAGGCTGGGTCCTGCACAGCCTGCTCTCGGGGCGGCGCACCGCGCTGATCGCGCCCTGGTCCAAGGTCAAGGACGAGATGTTCATCTTGCGCAAGGAAGCCGATGACAACTCGCCCGTGGTGGCGCGGCTGCAGCCCGGCGTCATCGCCAACGTCACCTCCTGCGCCAATTCCTGGTGCAGGATCAGCGTCGCCAATTCGCAGGGCTATCTCCGGCAGGACCGGCTCTGGGGCGTCTATCCCAACGAAAAGGTCGATTGAGCGGCCGCTGCCCGCAAACAGTTCTTACAGCGCCGAAAAGGTGAGGAGCGCCTGGCCGGCAGCTCCCAGCAGGGCGAGCTTGCGCCGGCGCTGGTCGATCTTCCAACTTCGCACCTCGCCCAGCGCGACGAAGAAGCGGCTTTCCTGGTCCATGGCAGCAGGCGTGCAGGCCATCCGTGTCGCCGCAAGTGGCGAGAAGCTGATCCGCGCGCCGTCGATCGTGGCACGCCCGGACATCCTGTTGCAGCCGCCACTACCCGAGACGCGGCCGTCAGGGGCGATTTGAAGAACGCTCTGCAATCGGTCGATGACGCCGGCGCCGCGCAGATCCTCCAGCAGCCAGCGCCCGGCGGGAGAATCAGGACCCGCTGCGGTGGTGGCCTGGACGCGCTGGACCTCGATATCGGTTTGGTCGCGGCCGCCGGTGAAGACGCTGTGCCGTGCGGTGCTGATGAAGAGCAGGCGCTCCCCGAGCAGGATGCGGCCCTGGAGCGCATAGTTGCGCCGCGGCACGATCCTGGAAGAATCGAAACGCAGCACGTAGCGCGCCGGCATACGGTTGCCGCGGACCCGCGTCTGCGCAATCGTATCGGCCGGCGCGTCCATCCGTGAGACGTCGAGCAGGCTGACCTCGACGATGGCTCCGCGTGGCAATGCCATCCGCTCGCGATAGGATACGCTGCCGCGCAGCGTTCGGGGGGCGGCCAGCGCGGGATCGGACGGCGCAAGGAGCCCAAGCGCCATCGCCCCGGTCAGGCTGCGGCGCGAAATCGTCCTGGAACGGTTGTCGAAGGTGGCTCGTGCCATCCCGGACACCATCGATGGGGTGGGCTCAGCCCGCGATCTTGCGCAGCCGTACCACGACGTCGACGCGGGCGATCTCGTATCCTGCTGGCGGCTCCGGCAGGGCCGCAACATCGACCGCCTCGGCCGGGATGTCGATCACAGTGTTCTCGCCATCGACGACGAAATGATGGTGTTCGCTGCTGTCGGTATCGAAGAAGGTCTTGGCCCCGTCGATCGCCAGTTCGCGCAGCAAACCGGCCTGGGTGAACTGATGCAGCGTGTTGTAGATCGTCGCCAGCGAGACCGGGATCTTCTCCTTCATCGCCTCTTCATAGAGCATCTCGGCGCTGATATGCCGGTCGCCCCGGGCGAACAGAACCCAGCCGAGCGAGACGCGCTGGCGCGTCGGGCGCAGGCCCACGCGCCGCAGCCTTTCGCGGATATCGTGGAACGGGCAGCCCTTCCGCACGGTCGATCCATAGCCCTCGTTCTGGGAAATCAGATCGCTCATCGCTGCTGGTCCGGCCTCGCTCAAGTGGCTGCGCAGGCCTCGGTGCCTGCGCTTGATTAGATTTGATGTAAGGCTTCGAGGAGGTGCTCGCAAGCTTCCCCAGGTCTGTCACGGGTCCCGCATGCCGAAAACGGCTTCGTCCCCGCCCTTTCGTTTCGCTATGGCGGCGTGTTAGGCACTGCGCTGAGATCGCCGCTGCAGAGCGGCCGGAATGGAGCGGACTGGGTATGCAGCGGCAATCGTCTTTCAGCTACGAGGAGATCCTCGCTTGTGGTCGCGGGGAGCTGTTCGGGCCGGGCAACGCGCAACTGCCGCTGCCGCCCATGCTGATGTTCGACCGCATCACCGAGATCGCCGAGGATGGCGGCCCGAACGGCAAGGGCTTCGTGCGCGCCGAATTCGACATCAAGCCGGATCTCTGGTTCTTCGACTGCCATTTCAAGGGCGATCCCGTGATGCCGGGCTGCCTCGGCCTCGATGCGCTCTGGCAGCTCACCGGCTTCTTCCTCGGCTGGCTCGGCCTTCCCGGCCGTGGCCGTGCGCTCGGCGTCGGCGAGGTCAAGTTCGCCGACCAGGTGCTTCCGAGCGTCAAGCAGGTCGTCTACGGCGTCGAGTTCAAGCGCGTCTTCAAGTCGAAGCTCGTCCTGGGCATCGCCGATGGCTGGCTGGAGGCCGACGGCAAGCGCATCTATACGGTCAGTGACATGCGCGTCGGCCTGTTCAAGCCGGACGCTGCCTGAGGAAAAAGCAGCGGCGCGACCTTGCGTCGATAGCCCGCGCGGTCCATTTGCGCGGGAACGAGATCGAAGCGCCGGAGCCCAGAGCGGCCTGCCGGCGCCTTATAGAGCCGGAGATAGAAGCATGAGACGCGTTGTGGTCACCGGGATGGGCATCGTCTCATCCATCGGCAACAATACGCAGGAAGTGCTCGCCTCCCTGCACGAGGCGAAGTCCGGCATCTCCTTCATGCCCGAATTCGCCGAGCACGGCTTCCGCAGCCAGGTCGCCGGCGTGCCCTCGCTCGACCCTTCGACGGTGCTCGACCGCCGCGCCATGCGCTTCCATGGCGGCGGCTCCGCCTGGAATCAGGTCGCGATGGAGCAGGCGATCGTCGATGCGGGCCTCGAGCCCGCCGAGATCAGCAATGAGCGCACCGGCATCATCATGGGCTCCGGTGGCCCCTCGACCCGCGCCCTGATCGACGCCTATGACAAGGCGCGCGAGAGCGGCTCCTCGAAGAAGGTCGGCCCCTTCGCTGTGCCCAAGGGCATGTCCTCGACCGCCTCGGCGACGCTCGCGACCTGGTTCAAGATCAAGGGCGTCAACTATTCGATCTCCTCCGCCTGCGCGACGTCCAACCACTGCATCGGCAATGCCTATGAGCTGATCCAGTGGGGCAAGCAGGACGTGATCTTCGCCGGCGGCTGCGAGGAGCTGGACTGGACCCTGTCGGTGCTGTTCGACGCCATGGGCGCGATGTCGACCGACTACAACGAGACCGCCGCGCGGGCCTCGCGCGCCTATGACGCCAACCGCGACGGCTTCGTCATCGCCGGCGGCGCCGGTGTCGTCGTGCTCGAGGAACTCGAGCACGCGCGCGCTCGCGGCGCAAAGATCTACGGCGAGATCGTCGGCTACGGCGCGACGTCTGACGGCTACGACATGGTCGCCCCCTCCGGCGAGGGCGCGGTGCGCTGCATGCGGATGGCGCTGGAAGGCGTCAAGGCCAAGGTCGACTACATCAACCCGCACGGCACCTCGACACCCGTCGGCGACGGCAAGGAGATCGAGGCGATCCGCGAGGTCTTCGGCGCAGGCGACAAGAGCCCCCCGATCTCCGCGACCAAGTCGCTCACCGGCCATTCGCTCGGTGCCACCGGCGTGCAGGAGGCGATCTACTCGCTGCTGATGCTGAACAACGACTTCATCTGCGAGAGCGCCCATATCGACGAGCTCGATCCGGCCTTCGCCGACATGCCGATTGTGCGCAAGCGCATCGACAATGCCGGCCTCGGCTGCGTGCTCTCCAACTCCTTCGGCTTCGGCGGCACCAACGCCACCATCGTGATGAAGAAGCTCGAAGCCTGAGGCGCCACGCAATGCTCTTCATGGTGATCGAGCATTTCGACCAGGCACGGGTGAAGGACGTTTATCGTCGCTTCCGCGAGCGTGGGCGGATGGCACCGGAAGGGTTGACCTATGTCGACAGCTGGATCGCAGCGGACCTCTCCCGCTGCTTCCAGGTGATGCAATGCGACGACGTCGCGCTGCTGCAGGAATGGGTGCTGTCCTGGAGTGATCTCGCCCGCTTCGAGATCGTGCCGATCGCCGCATCCAAGGACACCGCGGCAGCGGTCGGGAAGCATCTCTGATGCGGGTTCGGGTCCGGCGCGTCCGTCCCTTCTTCCGACCGTGCCGAGCCGGTCTTTTTCGTTCAAAGCCTTTGCTGATCTCCGGGATAATTCAATGCTCCCCCTGATGCACAACAAGCGCGGCCTCGTCATGGGCGTCGCCAACCAGAACTCGATCGCCTGGGGCATTGCGAAAACGCTCCACGCCCATGGCGCCGAGATGGCCTTCACCTATCAAGGCGATGCCCTCGGCAAGCGGGTGAAGCCGCTGGCCGAAAGCGTCGGCTCGAAGCTCGTCCTGCCCTGCGATGTCGAGGACATTGCGACGGTCGATGCGGCCTTCGCCGCGCTCGACGAGGTCTGGGGCGGCGATCCCGAGCGCAACACGCTGGACTTCATCGTCCACGCCATCGGTTTCTCGGACAAGAACGAGCTCAAGGGGCTCTACGCCGACACCAGCCGCGAAAACTTCTCGCGCACCATGGTGATCTCCTGCTTCTCCTTCACCGAGGTGGCGAAGCGCGCAGCCGAGCGCATGCCCAAGGGTGGCAGCATGATCACGCTGACCTATGGCGGTTCGACCCGGATCATGCCGAACTACAACGTCATGGGCGTCGCCAAGGCCGCGCTGGAGGCGAGCGTGCGCTATCTCGCGGGCGATTACGGTCCGCGCGGCATTCGCGTCAACGCGCTCTCGCCCGGCCCGGTGCGGACGCTTGCCGGCGCCGGCATCTCGGATGCGCGCGCGATGTATTCCTGGCAGCGCGCAAATTCGCCGTTGCGCAAGTCGGTCTCTCTGGAGGAGATCGGCGGTTCGGCGCTATATTACCTTTCGGATCTCTCCGGTGGCGTCACCGGCGACATCCACCATGTCGATGCCGGCTACCACATCACGTCAATGCCCGTGCTCGACGGCCTGCGTGCCGCCGATGCCGGCAATGCCGAGTAGGGGAACCGTCGAGCGCGCGCCGCGGTTCTCCTGTCGAGCAGGGAGAACGCAATGGTCATGGTCAGGTACGAAATCGTCGAACACGATGGCGGCTGGGCGTACAAGGTCGGCTCGGCCTTGTCGGAAACCTTCCGGTCGCATGACGCCGCGCTGAAGGCGGCGACGTCTGCAGCCGCGCGCCAGACGCTCGCGGGCCAGACGGATGGGATCGTCTATCAGGACGAGAACGGCCAGTGGCACGAGGAGTTGGCTGACGGCCGCGATCGCCCTGCGACGAGGGTCGTCGATCAGCCCTGACCGCGACCGATATAGACTGCGGCCCGGCCGAACCGAGCTATCGGGCGGTGAAGAAGGTCAGCAGCACCTTCCCCTTCTCGCCGATAAGGCAGAGAAACCGACGTGGCTTGTCCGAGCGGTCGGTTCGCAGATAGGCCTCGGCCATGACAATGCGCGTGACCGGCGTATCCTCGACCTTCGTTTCGGAGACGGCGACCGTCGCCCCGTCCTCGTCGATATAGATGTCCTTGATCTCGGGCTCGCGGGCCGAGATCGTGCGCAGCGCGGTCGCCTTGCAGGAGGCGATCTCGGGCGAGGCCGGCTTTTCGGAGGGAGCACCTGACGTCGGGCCGGCCGTCTGGGCGAGGGCAGGGGTGGCGAGTAGGGCGGCGGTCAGCAGGGCGACGGTGTTCGTCAGGCGCGTCATGCGGTGCACTCGGTTGTTCGGTGCAGGCTCAACGCGCGGAAGCCCGGGAGGTTCGACCTGCCGGCATGCATCTGGGCATCCCGGCAGGCCGTGGTGGCGTGATCAGAGGCCCAGCTTCTTCTTGCGCTGGCCGAGCGTGCGCAGGCGCAGCGCGTTCAGCTTGATGAAGCCGGCCGCGTCGCGGTGATCATAGGCGACGGCGCCTTCCTCGAAGGTGACGAGGTCCTGGTCGTAGAGCGAATAGGGGCTCGACCGGCCGACGACATGGACGCCGCCCTTGTAGAGCTTGAGGCGGACCTGGCCGGTGACGAATTCCTGGCTCTTGTCGATCAGCGCCTGCAGCATCTCGCGCTCTGGCGAGAACCAGAAGCCGTTATAGATCAGCTCCGCATATTGCGGCATGATCTGGTCCTTGAGATGGGCGGCGCCGCGATCGAGCGTGATCGACTCGATGGCGCGATGGGCGGTGTGCAGGATCGTGCCGCCCGGCGTCTCGTACATGCCGCGCGACTTCATGCCGACGAAGCGGTTCTCCACGAGGTCGAGCCGGCCGATGCCGTTGGCACGGCCGAGTTCGTTGAGCTTGGCCAGCAGGGTCGCGGGCGACATCTTCACGCCGTCGATGGCGGAGGCGTCGCCGCCCTCGAAATCGATCGTGATGTAGGTCGGCTGGTCCGGAGCGTCCTCCGGCGAGATCGTGCGCGAATAGACGTAGTCCGGCACCTCCTGCGCCGGATCCTCGAGCACCTTGCCCTCGGACGAGGCGTGCAGGAGATTGGCGTCGACCGAGAAGGGTGCCTCGCCGCGCTTGTCCTTGGCGATCGGGATCTGGTGCTGCTCGGCGAAGGCGATCAGCTGCTCGCGCGAGCGCAGGTCCCATTCGCGCCAGGGCGCGATCACGACGACGTCGGGCTTCAGCGCATAGGCGGTCAGCTCGAAGCGGACCTGGTCGTTGCCCTTGCCGGTGGCGCCATGGGATACGGCGTCCGCCCCGACCTTCTCGGCAATCTCGATCAGCTTCTTGCCGATCAGCGGGCGGGCGATCGAGGTGCCCAGCAGATAGACGCCCTCATAGGCGGCGTTCGCCCGGAACATCGGGAAGACGTAGTCGCGCACGAACTCCTCGCGAAGGTCCTCGATGAATATGTTCTCCGGCTTGATGCCGAGCAGCAGGGCCTTGTCGCGTGCCGGGCCGAGCTCTTCGCCCTGGCCGAGATCGGCGGTGAAGGTGACGACCTCGCAGCCATAGGTGGTCTGCAGCCACTTCAGGATGATCGAGGTATCCAGGCCGCCGGAATAGGCGAGCACGACCTTCTTCACGCTTTTCTCGGTCATCTTGGTCATCTTCCTGCTGCGGCGACAGTCCGGCCCAGCGGGCCGCTTTTTGAACGCAATGGCGCACTATCGCAGGCATCGAAACGACGCAATCGGAACCTTCTGATCGGTTTCGCGTCTTCGCGTGATGGATCGGTGTTGATGGCGCCGATCGCAATCGCGCGGACATGTCTCTCGCCCTTGCGGTCGGGCCATCCGAAGCCGAAGCTTCGGGTGCGCGACTCAACCCTTGAAGACCGACTTCGGAGGCTGAATGCCGAATCGTCCTGTGCTGGACTTCTGGTATGAGTTCGCATCGCCCTATTCGTTCCTGAGTGCGCTGAGGATCGAGCCGCTGGCCGAGGCAGCCGGCGTGAATCTCCGCTGGAGGCCCTTCCTGCTGGGGCCGATCTTCGCTGCCCAGGGCTGGTCGACCTCGCCCTTCAATCTGTTCCCGAGCAGGGGCCGCTACATGTGGCGCGATCTCGAGCGGCAGACGGCGCGGGCCGGCCTTCCTCTGGTCAAGCCAAACCCCTTTCCGCAGAACTCGCTCGTGGCTGCGCGCGTTGCGCTCGCAGGGCGCGAGGCCGGATGGCTGCCGGCCTTCTCCAAGGCGCTGTTCTCGGCCGCCTTCTGCGAGGGGCGCAACATCGCGGAGGAGGCGGTGCTGAGCGCAGCGCTCAGGCAGGCGGGCGCGGATCCGGGCGTGGCCTTTCCGGCCTCGCGCAGCGAGGAGGTCAAGGGCCGGCTGCGCGCTGAAATCGAATACGCCAAGTCGATCGGCATCTTCGGCGCGCCGACCTTCGTAACCGAGGATGGCGAGCTGTTCTGGGGCGACGATCGGCTCGAGGAGGCGCTCGACTGGTCCCGCCACGGCCGTTGATCACGCTGTAAAGCGAGGCAGCCAAAGCCTCAGCTTCGGTTGTTCGTCTTCCAGCAGCCGGCGCTGCCAGCAGGCTTCCAGATACCGGTCGCCTTGCAGGTGTTGAGTGTTGCCGAGCAGGAGCGCGAGATGCAGGCGCTCGGATTGTTGCTGGCGCCCTGACAGGTCTTCTCGCAGGATGCATTCATCTGCGAGCATGAACTCCGCGCGGCCGTGCAACCATCCTGTCCGATGGCGGGGTGCAGCGTCGCTGCAAGTATGGCTAGGCCGACCAGGAGTGCCGTCATGCTGTTCACCATCAACCTCCCTCTTCCCTATGGGAAGGTTAATGCAATGTTGGGGGGTCGGTCACCCCGCATTGTCCTACCCATTTAGGAGCTTGCCCATCTAAGGGCTTGCGCTGCCTCCGCCGGGCGGTTGCGCCCATGGTCCACGTGCGGCCGGATCAATGTGAGCGACCGATTCCTCGACCATGGTCGGCAGGTCCTGCCGTTCGGCGATGCGCGGCGGATGAGGCGGCATCGCCGGCATCCGCCCGCCCGCCGTCTCGACCAGGGCCTGCACGCGCTTGGTGACGGAAGGATGCGTCGAGAACAAATCCGCGAAATCGTCGGGATCGTTCTCGAAGCACATGTCCATCACGCCTGATGGCACGCCTTCGATGTCGGCGCGCCCGGCGATCTTGAGGAGCGCCGAGATCATCGCATCGGGGTTCTTGGTCAGTTCGACGGCGCCCGCATCGGCCAGGTACTCCCGCGACCGCGAGAGCGAGAGACGGATCAGGACGGCGAGGAACCAGGACAGCGCGATCACGGCGAAGCCGATCAGGATCGCGATGGCATTCCCCTTCTTCGTATCGTCGGAGGACACGCGCAGCCGGCTGCGCGCCAGGCCCCGGAACACGATCTCGCCGACGAGCGAGACGATGCCGGCAATGACGACCGCGATGATCATCAGCCTGACGTCGCCATTGCGGATATGGGTCAGCTCATGCGCGAGCACGGCCTCGACTTCGGCGTCGTTCAGCTGCGCCAGCAGGCCGCTCGTCACCGTCACGGTGAACTGCTTGTCGTTGACGCCGCTCGCGAAGGCGTTGAGCGCCTCGCTCTCGATGATGGCGAGCTTGGGCACGGTGAGGCCACGCGAGATGCAGAGGTTCTCGAGCATGCGGTAGAGCTTGGGATTGTCCTCGCGCGACAGGCCCTGCGCGCCCGCCATGGCGCTAATCAGCCCGACATTGATGCGAAAGCCGATGAAGACCCAGGCGCCGGCCGCGAGCGTGGTGAAGGGCAGCCAGGCCCAGAACTGCCGGCCGGCCTCGCCGAAGGCGCTGCGGCCGCGTGGCACGCCGCCATAGCCGTAGGCGACGAGCAGCAGCCCCCAAACGGTCAGATAGACCAGCGCGAACAGCCCCGCGATCAGGAAGCCTGACCTGATCCGGTTGTTGCGCATGTGGCTGTAAAGCCCGAAGGCCTGGCCCAGCATCACCGCTGCCCCGTTAGCCGCTGCCCCTTGGCCGCTCTCGGCCGGCCGTCAGAACTTGACGCTCGGCGCCACCTCGATCTGTGCGCGAACGGTCTCGCCGACATCGAAGAATTCGCGTGGCGTGAAGCCCATCTGCGGCGCGAAGAACACCGCCGGAAATGCCTGGATCGCGGCGTTGAACTCGCTGACGGCATTGTTGAAGAAGCGCCGCGCCGCGGCGAGCTTGTCCTCGACATTGCCGAGATCGACCTGGAGCTGCTGGAAGTTCGCGCTCGCCTTGAGGTCCGGATAGGCCTCGCCGAGCGCCAGCAGCCGGCCTACCGCGCCGGAGAGCTGCTGCTCGGCTGCCGCCTTGTCATGGACGCCGGTGGCACCCTGTGCGGCGTTGCGCGCCGCGATCACCGCATCGAGCGTGCTCTTCTCGTGGGTGGCGTAACCCTTCACCGTCTCGACCAGGTTGGGAATGAGGTCGTGGCGCTGCTTGAGCTGCACGTCGATGTCGGCGAAGGCCTGGTTGACCCGCTGTCGCATCGCGACGAGGCCGTTATAGGTCATGATCAGGTAGATGACGACGGCTACGATCAGCCCCAAGACAACCCAGCCCATGGCGTGCTCCTCAAGCGCAGGCGAAACCCGGCGCGCAACCTTGCATGAAGGGCGACGTTGGGGAAGCGGCCGGCGGCTCCAGCCGTCCCGCTTCAGTCATCGCTGTAGCGCTCCTCCCGCCAGGGGTCGCCGCGGTCATGGTAGCCGCGGACCTCCCAGAAGCCCGGCTGGTTGGCGAGCGTGAACTCGATCCGCCTCAGCCATTTCGCGCTCTTCCAGAAATAGAGTTTCGGCAGCACCAACCGCAGCGGTCCGCCATGCTCGGTCGGGATCGGCTTGCCTTCCCAGCCATGGGCCAGGATGGCGTCCTCGCTGGCGAAGTCTTCCAGCGTCAGATTCGTGGTGTAACCGTCATAGGAATGGAGCACCACGAAGCCCGCTTCCGGCTTGGGGCGGACGAGATCGAGGAGCGTGCGCGTCGAGACGCCCTCCCAGTGGTTGTCATAGCGCGACCAGGTCGTCACGCAGTGGATGTCCGAAACGTCGCGCGTCTGCTCCTGCGCCAGAAGATCTGCCCAGCGCCAGTGCAGGGGCTGTTCGACCGCGCCGTCGATGTCGAGCGTCCAGCTCGCGAGCTGGATCTCGGGCTGCAGGCCGAGATCCAGCACCGGCCAATCCTTGACCAGATGCTGGCCCGGCGGCAGCCGTTCGCTTTCCGGCCGTGCCACGCGCCCGGTCAGGAACTTGCCGGCCCGCGCCCAGGCCTGCTTTGTCCGGGTCAGCTTGGTGTCGGCGGGCGTTTCGGCATCGTCGGTCATGGTCGCGTCCTCGCTGTCCGCAGGGTGTCACGGCGACAGGCCCGGAGGATCGCGGGCCAGCAACGACTGCGCAAGTCCAGGCGGGCGTCCCCCTTGTTCTGCGCCTCGTTTTCGCCTACATCGCCCCTGTCCGAAGGGCCGTGATCGATCACAGCCGGGGGCGGTCTTTGAGGCCGGCTCCCGTTTCGTGCTTGGAGCGTATCGTTCGGATGCGGATGTAAAACCGGCGGCCTTGCGCCGTTCGCTGTGCCCGGCGTCGAAAGGCGCGGGCTTGGCGACAAGCCTCGGGGAGAGGCGCCGACGGGAGCATCCGGCCTGCAACACCAACCCAATCGGGCGCTTGCCGGACATCCGCGGGATACGCGGCCGGCGTCAGGAGAATACATGTCAGCTGTAGAAAGCTTTTCGGGCCGCGAGGATTTCGCCGCCCTGCTCGAGGAATCCTTCGGCCGTAACGAAGCCCTCGAAGGTTCCGTCATCAAGGGCCTCGTCGTCGCCATCGAGAAGGACATGGCGATCATCGATGTCGGCCTGAAGACGGAAGGGCGCGTCGCGCTCAAGGAATTCAACGGCCCCGGCCGTGACCAGGACATCAAGGTCGGCGACGAGGTCGAGGTCTATCTGGACCGGATCGAAAACGCGCTCGGCGAAGCCGTCATCTCGCGCGACAAGGCTCGCCGCGAGGAGAGCTGGGTCAAGCTCGAGAAGGCTTTCGAAGCTCGCGAGAAGGTCTCGGGTGTCATCTTCAACACCGTCAAGGGCGGCTACACCGTCGACCTCGACGGCGCCGTGGCCTTCCTGCCGCGTTCGCAGGTCGACATCCGCCCGATCCGCGACGTCGGCCCGCTGATGGGACAGCCGCAGCCCTTCGAGATCCTCAAGATGGATCGCCGCCGCGGCAACATCGTCGTGTCGCGCCGCACCGTCCTCGAAGAGACCCGCGCCGAGGCTCGCTCCGAGCTGGTCGCCTCGCTCGAAGAGGGCCAGGTCATCGACGGCGTCGTCAAGAACATCACCGAATACGGTGCGTTCGTTGACCTCGGCGGCATCGACGGCCTGCTGCACGTCACCGACATGGCGTGGCGCCGCGTGAACCATCCGTCCGAGGTCGTAACCATCGGCCAGACGGTCAAGGTCAAGATCATCAAGATCAACCAGGACACGCACCGCATCTCGCTCGGCATCAAGCAGCTGCTGGCCGATCCGTGGGATGGCATCGCCGCCCGTTATCCGGTCGGCGCCCGCCTCAAGGGTCGCGTCACCAACATCACGGACTACGGCGCGTTCGTCGAGGTGGAGCCGGGCATCGAAGGCCTCATCCACGTCTCCGAGATGTCCTGGACCAAGAAGAACGTCCACCCCGGCAAGATCGTCTCGACCTCGCAGGAAGTCGACGTCGCGATCCTCGAGGTCGATCAGGTCAAGCGCCGCATCTCGCTCGGCCTCAAGCAGACCCTGCGGAATCCGTGGGAGGTCTTCGCCGAGACCCACCCGAGCGGCTCGATCGTCGAGGGCGAGGTCAAGAACAAGACCGAGTTCGGTCTGTTCCTGGGCCTGGAAGGCGACATCGACGGCATGATCCACCTCTCGGATCTCGACTGGAACCGTCCGGGCGAGCAGGTCATCGAGGAATACAAGAAGGGCGACATGCTGCAGGCTGTCGTTCTCGATGTGGACGTCGAGAAGGAGCGCATCTCGCTCGGCCTGAAGCAGCTCGGCGGCGATCCCTTCGTGGATGCCGGCGAGTTCAAGAAGGGCCAGGTCGTCACCTGTGAGGTGATCGAGGTCAAGGAAGCCGGTCTCGACGTCAAGATCGCCGGCACCGACATGACCACCTTCATCAAGCGCGCGGAGATCGCCCGCGATCGCCAGGAGCAGCGCCCCGAGCGCTTCGCGGCTGGCGAGAAGGTCGACGCCCGCGTCGTCCTCTTCGACAAGAAGGCCCGCAAGATCCAGGTCTCGATCAAGGCCCTGGAGATGGCCGAGGAGAAGGAGGCGATGGCCCAGTTCGGCTCTGCCGATTCCGGCGCCTCGCTTGGCGACATCCTGGGCGCCGCCCTCAAGAAGGCCGGCGACAAGAAGTGATCCTTCGGCCGCGCATGCGGCCGGAAATCCAAGTCAGCCCGCGCGGAGCAATCCGCGCGGGCTTTTGTTTCGGCTCTAGGCCGTCATTCATCACGTCAGGAGAACACCATGACCACCGCGGCGATCGGCATCGATTTCGGTACCACCAACAGCGTCGTCGCGCTGGCCAACGCCAATGGCTCGGTGACGACCCGCTCGTTCGCGACGAAGCAGGGCGCCGTCGATGCCTATCGCTCGGCGCTGATGTTCTGGCGCGAGGGGCGCCCGCCGCAGACCTCGATCGCCCATGTCAGCGGCCCCGATGCGCTCGACATGGCGCTCGGCATGACGACCGAGCACCGCTTCCTGCAGTCGCTCAAGACCCATCTCTCCAGCCGCGCCTTCCAGGAGACGCGACTGTTCGGCAAGCTCTTCAAGCTGGAGGACCTGATCGGCGTCTTCCTGTCGGATCTTACGGCCGATCTCGACGGCCTGGCAGGCACGCCGCTGGTCTCGGGCCGACCCGTCGTCTTCGCCGGCGAGCGCCCCGATGAGGAGCTCGCGCTCGGCCGGCTGGCGGCTTCCTACGGCAAGGCCGGCATGCGCCAGGTCGATTTCGCCTATGAGCCGCTCGGTGCCGCCTATTGGTACGCACGCGACCTGAAGCAGCCGCAGACCATGCTGGTCGCGGATTTCGGCGGCGGCACCTCGGACTTCTCGGTGATGCGCTTCGAGCCCGGCGCCGCCGGGCGGCTCGAGGCGATCCCGCTCTCCCACGCCGGCGTCGGCGTCGCCGGCGACACCTTCGACTACCGCATCATCGAGCATGCGGTTTCGCCCCGCCTCGGCAAGGGCACGCAATACCGCTCCTTCGAGAAGCTCCTGCCGGTCCCGGCGCATTACCATGCCGCCTTCGCGCAATGGCACAAGCTTTCGCTGATGAAGAGCCGGGAAACCATGGCCGAACTCAAGGCGCTGATCCGCGACGCGGTCGAGCCCGGAAAGCTCGAGGATCTTCTGACCGTGATCGAGTACGATCTCGGCTACGAACTCTACCGCGCCGTCTCGGCCGCCAAGATCGCTCTCTCGGCCGCCGACGAGACGGTGCTGCGTTTCGACCAGGTGGGCGTCAAGATCGAGCGCACCATCACCCGCGCCGATTTCGATGGCTGGATTGCAGGCGATGTCGGCGCCATCGAGGCTGCGCTCGACAAGGCCCTGGTCGAGGCCGATGTGGCGCCCGGGGCGATCGAGGCGGTGTTCATGACCGGGGGCACCTCGCATGTCCCGGCCGTGCGGGCGCTGTTCGATCGCCGCTTCGGTGCCGGCCGCATCCATATCGGTGATGCCTTCCGTTCGGTTGCCAGTGGGCTCGCATTGCTGGCGCTCGACAGGTCGCGCCCCTCGGTCGCGGCCTGACGGCTGCGCTTCGTCTTGCTCCGGCTCCGGCGCGAGGCTACACCACGGGGCCCGGAACATGCTGCCGAAAGCGGAAACCGGTTTCGAGCCGCGCCATGTTCTTCGGCTCTGATCTCTCAGGAGCGCCCAGATGTCGTCCGATGCCGATCTGCTCGCCGACCGTCGCAGCCTGCGCCGCAAGGTGACGCTCTGGCGCCTCCTCGCCGCCGCTGGCGTGCTCGGCGCGGCCGTCGTCGCCGGCCTCGCCTGGACCGGGCAGACGCCCGGTTCGATCAGCCAGGCCCATATCGCGCGCGTCACGATCTCGGGCTTCATCTCCGGCGACCGGCGCACGCTCGACCTGATCAAGTCGCTCGAGGACAGCCGCGCCTCGGCGGTGGTGATCCGGATCGACAGCCCCGGCGGCACCGTCAGCGGCTCCGAAGCGCTCTACGACGCCTTGCGCAAGCTCTCGGCCAAGAAGCCGATGGTCGCGGTCGTCGACGGACTGGCGGCTTCGGGCGGCTATATCGCCGCCATCGGGTCCGACCGGATCGTGGCGCGCCAGACCTCGCTCGTCGGCTCGATCGGCGTCCTCTTCCAGGTCCCGAACGTCGCGCAGTTCCTCGACACGGTCGGCGTCAAGGTCGAGTCGATCAAGTCGAGCCCGCTCAAGGCGGCGCCCAGCGGTTTCGAGCCCACCTCGCCGGAAGCGCGGGCCGCGCTCCAGCGGGTCGTCGACGACAATTACGACTGGTTCAAGCGCTTGGTTCGCGAGCGCCGCAAGCTGGCCGAGCCCGAGGTCGCCATCGTCTCCGACGGGCGCGTCCATACCGGCGGACAGGCCGCCACGCTCAAGCTGATCGACGAGATCGGCGGCGAGCCGGAGGCGATCGCCTGGCTCGAACGCGAGAAGGGCGTCGCCAAGGGGTTGCGCGTGCGCGACTGGCGCCGCCGGAGCGAGTCCTCCACCTATGGGCTGTGGAGTACAGGCGAGGCGATGGCCCGTGCTGCCGGGCTCGACAGCCTCGCTGCGATCCTCGCCCGCGCCGCCGAGCAGCCGCTCGGTTTGCGGCTTGACGCGCCCATGGCGCTCTGGCAGCCTGCGATCGAAAAGTGACGTTGATACAAGCGGTTATATTGCAGCGATGATAAAATCAGAACTCGTTCAACGGATCGCCGAGCGCAATGGCCACCTCTATCAGCGCGATATCGAGAATATCGTCACGGCGATCCTCGACGAGGTCGTCAAGGCGCTCTCGCGCGGCGACAGGGTCGAGCTCAGGGGCTTCGGTGCATTCTCGCGCAAGGCGCGCTCCGCCCGCGTCGGCCGTAACCCGCGCACGGGTGATGCCGTCGAGGTCGAGGAGAAGTTCGTTCCCGTCTTCAAGACGGGCAAGGAACTGCGCCTGCGGCTGAACGACAAGGCGTGAGCCCGGCAGCGACGGACCTCATCCGGCGGGGCGCGTTCGCTCGCCCTGAGCCCGAGGCCCCGTCGGGAAGCTGCCGAAAGGAACAGCGATGAAATCCTTCTTCAAGGCCCTGATCCTGGTGCCGATCGCACTGGCGATCGTGCTGTTTTCCGTGGCCAACCGCGCGCCCGTGCGGGTGTCCTTCGATCCGATCAGCCGTGATGCGCCGGTTTTTGCCTTCGACATCCCGCTTTTCGCCGTCGTGCTGGCTGCGCTCGCAGCCGGTGTCCTGGTTGGCGGGCTGGCCTCCTGGCTGGCCCAGGGCAAGTATCGCAAGGCCGCCCGTCGCAACCGGCGCGAGGCCGAGACGCTTCGCTCGGAGACGCAGGCGCTGCGCGCCGCGGTTCCGGATTCCGCCTTGCCGGCTCTTACCAACGGACGTGGCTGATGCGCCTTTTCGGAAATGCCGAAATCGATACGGCGCTCAGCTTTCCCGGCCTGATCGATACCCTTGCCGAGGCCTTTCGCCGCGAACCGGTGACCCCTCCGCGGACGAACCACAAGATCGAGCGGCCCGGCGAGGACGCCGTGCTGCTGATCATGCCCGCCTGGAGCACGCAGGACGCCGAGACGCCCTATATCGGTACAAAGATTCTCTCGGTCTTCTTCGGCAATGGCGCGCGCAATCTGCCCGGCGTCATGGGCGCCTATCTGCTGATGAACGGGCGCACCGGCGAGCCGCTGGCGGTGATGGACGGCAATCGGCTGACCTTGTGGCGGACGGCCGCCGCCTCGGCGCTGGCCTCACGCTACATGTCGAATCCGGAAGCCTCCAGGATGCTGATGGTCGGCGCCGGCGGCCTCGCGCCCTTTCTGATCAAGGCGCATCGCGCGGTGCGCCCGCTGACCGAGATCGCGATCTGGGCCCGGCGGCCGGAGGCGGCGGAGGCCGTGGTGGCGGAACTCGCCGGCGACGGCATCGAGGCGCGGGCGGTGACCGATCTCGAAGGCGAAGCGCGGACCGCCGACATCATCTCCTGCGCGACCAACGCGACCCAGCCGCTGATCCATGGCCGCTGGCTCAAGCGTGACGCGCATCTCGACCTCGTCGGCGCCTTCACGATGCAGATGCGCGAGGCCGATGCCGATGCTCTCGAACGCGCCCGCGTCGTGGTCGATTCCAAGAAGGCGATCGATGAGGGCGGGGACGTCGCCATTGGCATCGATGAGGGCAGCTATTCCGCCGAGCGGATCGCCGGAACGTTGACCGACCTGTGCCATGGCCGGATCGAGGGTCGGGCGGAGGAGGGCGAGATCACCCTGTTCAAGTCGGTCGGGGTTTCGCTCGAGGATCTCGCGGCCGCGATCTCGGTCTGGGAAAACCGCTCCCTTACCTGAGAGCCGGGAGAGGCTCTCAGGCTGAAGGCATTGCCGAATTCAGACGCGCACCGGCGCGCCGCCGAGCGCGCCGAGGAACCAGAGCACCAGCACGATGACGAGGGCGAGCCCCAGCACGCCGCCAAGGCCGGTCGCGCCATAGGAGCGGTGACCATAGTATCCGCCGCCACCCAGCAGCAGGATGACTAGGAGAACGATGACGAGCGTGGACATGGCGGAACCCCTCTGAACGCTGCACTGATCTGTCGATGCGACAGGATGCAGAGGGGAACGCCGCGCGCGCGCAGCGGGTTCCGCGCGCCAGGCGGGCGGGCCGCTACTCGGCCTTCGCGCCGATTTCCTTGATCAGGTCACCCCATTTCTTCATTTCGGACTGAAGGAACGCGGCGAGTTCGGCGGGAGTGTTGCCGACGGGCTCGGCAGCAAGCGTGTCCATCTTGGCGCGCAACGCCGGGTCGGCGAGCCCCGCCTTGGTGTCGGCCTGGATCTTGTCGATGATCGCCTGCGGCGTCCTGGCCGGCGCAAACAGCGCGAACCATGAGGATACGTCGAAGCCTGGCACCGTCTCGGCGATCGGGGCGAATTCCGGCGCTGCGGCTGAGCGCTTGGCCGTCGTGATACCGAGGCCGCGGATCGTGCCGGCCCGAACATGCGGCAGCGCCTGGGTGATGTTGTCGAAGATCAGATCGATGCGCCCGCCGATGAGGTCCTGCGTCGCCTGCGCCGTGCCGCGATAGGGCACGTGAACCATCTTCGTGCCCGTGAGCTTCTGGAAGTACTCGCCCGAGAGATGCACGGAGGTGCCGATGCCGGACGAGCCATAGCTGAGCTTGCCGGGGTTGGCCTTGGCATAGGCGACGAGCTCCGCGACCGACTGGACCGGGAGATCCTTGTTGACGACGAGCAGGTTCGGCACGAGCGCGACCATGGTGATCGGGGCAAGATCCTTGACCGGATCGTAGTTGAGCTTGGCGTAGAGGTACTGGTTGGTGGCCATGCCGACCGAGACGATCAGCAGCGTGTCGCCGTTCGGCTCGGCCTTGGCGACGACGTCGGTCCCGATATTGCCGCCGGCGCCGGCGCGGTTCTCAACGACGAAATTGGTCGCCCATGTCTGGCCGAGCTTGTCGGCCACCAGCCGGCCGAGCACGTCGGTCGCGCCGGCAGGCGGGAACGGCACGACGAGCTTCAGCGTGCGGCCCTGCGGCCAGGGCGCCTGCGCCAAGCCAATCCCGGGCGCGGCCAGCGTGGCGCCGAGACCGCCAAGCAGTGCGCGGCGGTCGATCCTGAGATCCGTCATGATGCGTTGTCCTTCCCCAATCGGGCCGGATCTTGATCGTCCGGCTCTCATCCGCTGTGAGGCTGCCGGCTCACCGGCGCCTTGTCCATCGGCAATTCGTCACCCTCGCGCTTGACCTTTGTCCCCGGCAGGTTCGATTCTGCGGCGATGTTCGCCCTGAATCGCCCCATCATCGCCGCCTCCATTCTCCTAATCACGGTGCTGCTGCCGGCGGCCGTGCGGGCTCAATCGACCGCGGAGGAGGAGGCGAAACGGCGCGCCGCCAACATCGCGGCCTATCCGGAGGCGGCCCGCTCACTCTTCGGCCAGAAGACGGCGCCGGCCAGCATGCAGGCGCGTGCGATCGGCTCCTATGCGCGCGGCTGTCTCGCCGGGGCGACGGCGCTGCCGATCGACGGGCCGAGCTGGCAGGTGATGCGGCTCGCCCGTAACCGCAACTGGGGCCACCCGGTGCTGATCGACTATCTCGAGGAGTTCGCCCGCGAGGTGCCCCGGATCAATGGCTGGCCGGGCCTGCTCGTCGGCGACATCTCGCAGCCCCGCGGCGGCCCGATGCTGACCGGCCATGCCTCGCATCAGATCGGCTTGGATGCCGATCTCTGGCTGACGCCGATGCCGCGAGGCCGCCTCGACAGCGACGCCCGCGAGAACATGCCGGCGGTCAACATGGCCCGGGCCGACTGGCGCGACGTCGATCCGAAGCACTGGACGCCGGCCCATACCAAGTTGATCAAGGCCGCGGCCAGCGAGCCCCGGGTCGAGCGCATCTTCGTCAATCCGGCCTTGAAGGTCGCGCTCTGCCGCGAGGCCGGCGCGGACCGCTCATGGCTGAACAAGGTCAGGCCGATCTGGGGCCACAACTACCATTTCCACATCCGAATGAGCTGCCCGGCCGGGATGGCGAGCTGCAGCGGCCAGGAACCGCCGAATTTCGGCGATGGCTGCGGCGAGGAGCTCTCCGGCTGGATCGAGCGGCAGCGCGCCGCAATCTTCGCGCCTCCCAAGCCGCCGCCGAAGACCCCGCCGAAACCCAAGCCGCCGATGTCGCTCGATGCCCTGCCGCCGGAGTGCCGGCAGGTGCTGGTCTCGCGCTGAGCCGCCGTCAGCGACGCTGTGGCGCGCCGCCTGAGCGATAGGCGAACGGGTCGCGCTGCGGTGTGATCGCGGGCTGGGCCTGGTCGTAGCCCTCCTGATCGAGCACGCCGGTGCCCTCGTCGTCGCCGACAATCATCTCCTCCGTCGGCGGCACCGAGCCCGGCAGCATCAGCGGGCCGCGCTGCTCGCTCGGCAGCGACTGTGGCTGATACCCGCCGCCTGACGAGCGGTTCGCGCGCGGCGGGTTGAGCGGCCGGTTGTCGTACTCCTCGAGGAAGCGGCGCTGGGCCTCCAGCCCCTGTCCGGCATGGTTCGCGACCGGGTAGGCGCCGGCGTTGGCGACCGCGCCGGGCGGGCGCATGCCGCCGCTCGGCTGGCGCAGCAGGGCGCCGCCCGCGACCATGGCCGGTGCGGTGTCGCGCAGTTTCGGTTGCGCCATCGAATAGGGCCGTGCCGGGTCTGGCGGCGGCAGGTTGTAGTTCGGGGTGTATTTGATGATCGGCTTGCAGATGTGGCGGCCCCTGGAATGGCGCGCCAGATCGATGTGGAAATGGTCGTAGTGGAACATGTCCGCGCCCGGGCCGAGCACGGTCGAGAAATGCTCGCAGGCGCCGACGAAGATCTCGCGCAGGAAGTTCTGTTCCTGGGGAGAGCCGCGCCAGCCATCCTTCACCGTGATGTTTCGCCCGTCATTCAGGCGGAAGGAGAACACGTCGACGGCATTGCCGTAGGCGTGCTCCGAGGTGCGGCTGGTGCCGCTGCCGTTGTTCATGGCGCGGCAGGAATAGGAGCCGGCCTTGATTTCGATGACCTGCGCGCCGAGCACGTTCATGGCGGCCGGCTGCACGACGTCGGCGAGCCATTTGTCGGTGGTCGCGACCACAGGGCAGGATAGCGTGGCGTTGCTGGTCAGGCCGATGCCGCCATTGGCGAAGGCCGAGACCTTCAGCGGCCTTTCCATGCCGCAGGTGCCGGGACCGTCGATGGGCTTGTCGCGCAGGCTGACATAGGCCGAGAGCTGGACCTGGCGTGAGGACAGGCAGGCGGCTTCGGCCTGGTCGCGCCAGGCGGCACGCTGCGGCTTCTGGAACTTGCCGCAGCCGGCAAGGCCGGCGCCGAGCAGGCCGAGGGCGATGAGGGCGAGGTGAACGCGTCGCATGACCGATCAAATGCGACCCGTTTCGTGAACGGTTTCTCAACCGGGTGAGCCCGCGGCGACACAGCTGGATTAACTTTGGCGCCGCGGTTAACGAACGCTTAACGGGCCTCTTTGGCCTGTCCCAACGTCATGAAATCGGTCAGGCAGGGTGGACGACCATGCGCCCCCGGTGCCCGGCCGACGCATCCCCGCAGGGCCGAAACGTCACTGGCGCCGTGGGTTTTCGGCATGCGACAGAGCGGAAGAGCTCACGCTTCCGCAACAGGAGATCGGTTCATGACCGGCAAGGCGCGTTTCATCTTTCCGGTCCTGATGTCGGCCATCATGGCCTTCCTGATGACGGCCCTCGTCACCTGGCTCAATCTGGGCCTGCCCGCCGATTTCGTCCGGCATTGGCTGGCGGCCTTCGCGATCGCCTGGCCCTGCGCTGCCGCCACCGCATTCATCGCCATTCCCGTTGCGCGCCGCGCGACCGGGTTGATCATCCGCGTCATCGGGGAGTGATATGCAGAGCCTGCGCGAGATCCTGAGCCGCATCGAAAGCGGCAAGACCACTGCAGCGGACGCCCTTGCCTTCAGTGCCGCGCGCATCGCGGAACGGGAGCCGCAGGTCCAGGCCTTTGCGAGCCGGCCGGACGCGCTCCTGCCCGGCACCGGGCCGCTCGCCGGCATTGCCTGCGGCGTCAAGGACATCATCGAGACGGCCGACCTGCCGACCCGCATGGGCTCGCCGATCTATGACGGCTGGCAGCCGCGCGCCGACGCGCCGATCGTGATGGCGCTGAAGGCGGCCGGCGCGACCGTCGCCGGCAAGACGCACACGACGGCCTTTGCCTTTCTCGACCCGGCGCCGACGCGCAATCCGCACGACGCGACGGCGAGCCCCGGCGGCTCCTCGGCCGGATCCGCAGCTGCCGTCGCCGCCGGCATGATCCCGCTCGCGCTGGGGACGCAGACTGGCGGATCGGTGATCCGGCCGGCGGCCTATTGCGGGGTCGCGGCGATCAAGCCCTCCTATGCCCTCCTGCCGACGGTCGGGGTGAAGCCGTTTTCCTGGTCGCTCGACACGCTCGGTCTGATGGCCGCGAGCGCCGATGACGTCGGCCTGGCCCTGGCGGCGATCTCAGGCCGCCCGGACATGGATGCTTCTGCCGCCAGCCTGTCGGGGCTGCGCATCGGCATCCACCATCAGGCCTATGCCGGCGCGCCGGAGCCGGCTTCGGCCGCGGCCTTGCAGCGCTTCCAGGAGCTTGCGGCCGGGGCTGGCGCGGTGCTCGTCCCGCTCGAAGGGGCGGCGGCGTTGGCGGAAGCCTTCCGGGCGCACGGTCCGCTGCAGGACTATGAGGCGACGCAGGCGCTCGCCTGGGAATATGCGCATCATCGCGACCTCCTGCCGCCCAAGCTGCGCGCCTATCTCGACGCCGCTGGTGCCACCACGCCGGAGCAGTATGACGAGGCGCGCCGCCAGTCGCGGCGGGGCCGCGACGCCGCCCGTGGCTTCTTCTCGGAAGTCGATGTGGTGGTGAGCTATGCCGCCCCGGGCGAGGCGCCCGATACGCTCGGATCGACCGGGGATTCCCGCTTCAACCGGCTCTGGACGCTGCTCGGCGTGCCCTGCGCGACGATCCCGCTGATGCGTGGTCCCAGGGGCCTGCCGGCGACCATCCAGATCATCGCTGGATTCGGCAACGATAACCATGTCATTGCTGTGGCGAAGGGGTTGGAAAAGCTTGTCGAGGCAGGCGTATAGACGAGCTTATCCCCAAAGCTCATCAATGGCTTAACCCTTGTTTAAGGATACTCTTCGCTCGGCCGCGATCGCGCCACATGCTCGCCCCCTTGCAGCCGCCGCCAGTTCTGCTAGCGTTGTGTCAGGTCAATGACACAGGAGAGTGTGATGAACCTCACGCTACGTCTCGACCGATTGATCATGGGTGCGGCATTCGCCTTCATGATGCTGATCGTTCTGGGAGCGTTCTGACGGACGTCAGTCTGAAGTCGCTGAAGACCACAAGAGCCTTAAGCGCCGCTGGGACATCGTCCCGGCGGCGTTCGCTTTTCCGGGCCTGCTTTCCGCCAGTCGCCGGTTCAACTCTCCGGACAGGGCGTCTCGGTGACCTGCCAGGACATCATGTTGATGACGCGGCCGCATTGCGCCAAGCGACGTCCCTGCGTCGTACGGATGCAGGCGGCTGAGCCTTCGGCGATCTTGCGGCCCTCGTTCCAGCAGAAGCAGAGCGGTTCGGGCGCCTGGGCCAGCCGCGGCGGCTCCAGCGCGACGGCGGGCTCTCCGGCATGAACCCCTGCCGCCGGGGAAGACAGAAGCAGGACCATGAGCGCGGCCGACAGAGCGCTCCAGAACGCTGCGGCAGTTCTGGATGGTTTACGTCTTGTCTCGCGGAGCCCGGGCGCAACAGCGATCATCGTTCGCTCCCGCAGAACGGAAGGACACATGCATCGGCAAGACCTGCAGTCTAGCACAGGGCGGTTCGTTCGCCCAGTTTCGTTATATTTTCAGATTATTGTTATATCGCAGACGCTTAGTTGGCTTGATCTTGCGGAGACGGCGCAGATGGCCCATATTCCCTGGAAGAGAGCCCAAGGGGGGCTCCGGGAGGAACCATGTCTCTGATTTCGCTAGCCCGTCACGGTCGTTTCGTCGCTGTGCTCGCAGGCGCTTTGATTCTCGTTCCAGTGCTGGCCGAAGCGCGGCCCGGTGGTGGCAAGGGCAGCTTTGGCAGCCGTGGCTCGCGCACTGAATCCGCGCCGGCCCCGACGAACACCGCGCCCAATGGCGCACAGCCCTTCCAGCGCAGCGCGCAGCCGTCGGCGTCGCAGGCTGCTCCCGCCGCCGGTGCTGCCGCCGCGGCCCAGGCTGCACGGCCCTCCATGGCCCGCAACCTGATGATGGGTCTGGGCGCTGGCCTCCTTGGCGCGGGCCTGTTCGGCCTGCTGTCCGGTTCCGGCTTCTTCAGCGGCCTCGCCTCGATGGCCGGTATCCTCGGCTTCCTCCTGCAGATCGCCCTGATCGGTGGCGCGATCTGGCTGGCGCTGCGCTTCTTCCGTCGCCGCTCCGAGCCTCAGCTCGCCGGCGCCGGTGCGCCGCTGCCGCGCGAAGCCTACCAGCCGCAGCCCAACGCCCGCATGGGCGCCATGGGCGCAATGGGTGGCGGTGTGGGCCGTCCGGCCGCCGTGCCGCAGACCACGCCGATCGAACTCGTTGGCGAGGATTTCAATGCCTTCGAGCGCCTGCTCGGTGAGATCAACACGGCTTACTCGAACGAGGACGAGAAAGGCCTTCGCGATCGCGTCACGCCCGAGATGTTCGGCTATTTCGACGAGGACCTGACGACCAATGCCCGCAAGGGCCTGGTCGACCGCGTCTCCGACGTGAAGCTGCTGCAGGGCGACCTTTCGGAAGCCTGGACCGAGGAAGGCTTCGACTTCGCGACCGTCGCGATGCGCTTCAGCCTGATCAACGCGCTCTATGAGCGCTCCAGCGGCAAGGTCGTCGACGGCAACGCGACGGTTCCGCAGGAGGTCACGGAGCACTGGACCTTCGTGCGCTCGCGCGGCGGTGCCTGGAAGCTTTCGGGCATCCAGCAGGCGGCCTGACCAAGGCTGACGATATGATGGAAAACGGCCGGGGCGACCCGGCCGTTTTTCGTTGCGCGGTTTCGGGTGTCGCGAGGCTGCGATCCGTCCTATAGGCGGACGGCGCGGCGCCGGTCGGGAAGGGCACCGCGGCTGGCTCGCTTTCATTCCCGTCTGCCGGAGTCTATCGCCATGTCCGATATGCGTCTCGTCGTCGTCGGTGCTGCCGGGCGCATGGGCCGAATGCTGGTCAAAGCGATCCATGAGGCGCCGGGCTGCGCGCTGGCGGCTGCGATCGAACGGCCCGGCTCTCCCGCCATCGGGCAGGATGCCGGCGTTCTGGCCGGCCTGCCCGCAAGCGGCGTGCTCGTCAGCGACGACGCGGCACCCGCCTTTGCCGCCGCGGAAGGGGTGCTGGATTTCACGACGCCCGATGCCACGGTCGCCTTCGCTGCACTCGCTGCCCGCACCCGCATCGCCCATATCGTCGGGACCACCGGGCTCGAACCGCAGCATCTGGCGAAGCTGGAAGCAGCCGCGCGCGACACGGCGATCATCCGCTCCGGCAATATGAGCCTCGGGGTCAACCTGCTGGCCGCGCTCGTGCGCAAGGTCGCGGCGACGCTGGGCACGGATTGGGACATCGAGATCGTAGAGATGCATCACCGCATGAAGGTCGATGCGCCCTCGGGCACCGCCGTCCTGCTTGGCGAGGCGGCGGCGCAGGGGCGCGAGGTCGATCTTGCGCAGGAGCGTGTCGCGGTTCGTGACGGCCATACCGGTGCGCGCGTGCCGGGCACGATCGGCTTCGCCACGCTGCGCGGCGGCACGGTCGTCGGCGACCACAAGGTCGTCTTCGCGGGCGCCGGCGAGCGGCTTGAGCTCGCCCACATCGCCGAGGATCGCGGGCTCTTCGCACAGGGCGCGGTGAAGGCCGCGCTCTGGGGCAGGGGCCGCCAGCCCGGCCTCTATTCGATGGCCGACGTGCTCGGCCTCGATTCCCTGTAAGGCCATCGCGATGAACCGGCTCGTCGTCGCGCCCGGCGTCGTCCATTGGCCGGGCTATCTCGCCGCTGATGCGCAGGCTGCCCTGGTCGGTGATCTGCGCGAGGTGGCGCGGCTGGCGCCTTTCTTCCTGCCGCGCATGCCGAAGACCGGCAAGCCCTTCTCGGTCCGCATGACCAATTGCGGGTCCCTGGGCTGGGTTTCAGACGAAGCAGGCTATCGCTATCAGCCGTTGCACCCCGTCACCGGCGAGCCCTGGCCGCCGCTCCCGGCCGTGCTGTCGCGGGCCTGGCAGGAACTGGCGGGCTATCCCCATCCGCCCGAAGCCTGCCTGGTCAACTTTTACGAAGCCAGCGCCAAGATGGGCCTGCATCAGGACCGTGACGAGCAGGATTTCGATGCGCCGGTGCTGTCTCTCTCGCTCGGCGACACCGCGGTCTTCCGCATTGGCGGCACGCAGCGCGGCGGCAAGACCCAATCGCTGAAGCTCGGTTCGGGCGACGCCTTGCTCTTCGGCGGCGAGGCGCGGCTTGCCTATCACGGCATCGACCGCATCCTCGCCGGCTCCTCGGGGCTGTTGCCGCAGGGCGGGCGGATCAATCTGACGCTGCGGCGGGTCACCAGACCCGCCCGCTGAGGCCGGATCCCCAGGCGATCAGCGCGAGCCGTCGCCGGGCAGGCGCGGGAAGGACCAGCCGAACAGGATCGAGCCGGCCCTGAGCCCGAAGCCCGCCGCAAGGCCGCCGAGCATGACGACGGCTGGGCCAAAGCCGAAATGGGTCAGAAGCGCCGTCGCGCCGGCGCCGGCTGTCGCGGCGGTGACATAGAAATCCCGACTCCACAGCACCATGGCGCGGTCGCCGGCGAGGATGTCACGGATGATGCCGCCGAAGGAGGCGGTGACGGCGCCGAGCGCGATCGCAGAGATCAGCGGGACGTCCGCAGCCATTGCGATCCGCGTGCCCGAAACGGCGAAGAGCGCCATCCCCGACGCGTCGGCCCAGAGCAGCACGCGCTTGGCACTCCAGCCATCGAGCTGCCCCGGCCGCAGATAGGCAATCAGCCAGGCGAGCAGCGCGACGGTGGCGCAGATCAGCACGTTGAGCGGCGCCTCGACCCAGCCGACGGGCCGGCCCAGCGCGAGGTCGCGCATGGTGCCGCCGCCGGCGCCGGTCGTGGTCGCAAGCAGGATGAATCCGAACGGATCCATGCCCTTGCGGGCGGCGACGAGGGCGCCGGTGAGAGCGAAGACGGCGACGCCGACCGCCTCGATCACAGCTTAGTGGCCGCCCGAGGAAGCGTCTTCACCGTTCGTCGCCTGCGGCTTCGGCGCCCCGGCGGATACGCCGACAAGGGCTGGCCTCAACACGCGCTCGCCGATCTTGTAGCCTGCCTGGACGACCTTGGAGACGAGGCCCTTGGCGATCTCGGCGTCGGGCGCCTCGAACATCGCCTGGTGCAGGTTGGGATCGAACTTCTCGCCCTGCGGATCGATTTTGCGCACGCCATGGCGCTCCAGCGTCTTGAGCAGGTCCCGTTCGGTCAGCTCGACGCCCTCGGTCAGGGCCTTGAGTGCCGGCTCCTCGGCCGCGCGGGCGCTCTCCGGCAGGCTTTCGAGCGCTCGCCGCAGGTTGTCGGCGGAGCCGAGCATGTCGCGGGCGAAGCTCGTCACTGCATAGGCCTTGGCGTCGCCAATCTCGCGCTCGGTGCGCCGGCGCAGATTCTCCATATCGGCCAGCGTGCGCAGCAACTTGTCCTTGAGATCGTCACGCTCGGCCTCGATCCGGGCGAAATTGGCCTGGATGATCTCCTCGGGGGACTGAGGGGCGGTCTCGTCGACGGCGGGCTCGGCGTTCGGGTTTTCCGTCGCAGGGTTCTGCGTCATCGCGTCATCCATTCCATATCGAGAGCCTTGCGCGAGACCGGCGAACCGGGTTTCGCGGAAGCGGGGCTCTCGGCTTCCATCAAAGTTCTGATCGCGGCATCGAGGCGCGACCGTGTTCCCGGCCGATATCGGGCTTATGCCGGCTTAAATCAAGCTCGCGCGGGCACCTTGCTCTTTGTCGGGGGAGCCTTCTCGCCATCGGGGCCGAACACGTCGAGCAGGGCCTTCCGGATCGTCAGCTGGCGCGCGGTCGAGACGATCTTCGCATTGGTCAGGTCGGTGACATAGAATACGTCGACGGCCTTTTCGCCGAAGGTTGCGATATGCGCCGAGGCGATGTTGAGGTTGAGCTTCCCGATCGCCGTGGTCAGGTCGTAGAGCAAGCCCGGCCGGTCGAGCCCGGCGACCTCCAGAACGGTGTGGCGGGACGACAGAACATTGTCGATGATGACCTCCGGTGCGACCTGGAAGGTCTGGCCGCGCGGCGGCGGCGCACGACGCTGGGCGACGAGGTCGGCGATCTTGATTTCGCCCTTGAGCGCGCGCTCGATTGCGGCGGCGATCCGTTCGGCCCGGCGCAACTCGTCATCGTCACGTTCGAAGGCGCGGGAGACCGAGATCGTGTCGAGCACGAGCCCGTCGGTGGTCGTGAAGATTTGCGCGTCGACGATATTGCCGCCAGCCGCGGCGCAGGCACCGGTGATGATCGCGAGCAGGCGAGGGTGGTCGGGCGCGAGGATGGTCAATTCCGTCACGCCGCGGAACTGGTCGGTCTCGACCAGCGTCGCGGTGGTGCGGCCCTCTTCTTCCGCGCGGCGCAGGAAGCGCGCATGTTTCTCCTGCTCCGCCACGTCCACCTTGATCCAGTAGGCGGGATAGTGCCTGGCGAGATAGGCGTCGCGCGCGGCCTCGTCCCAGTCGGCGAGCCGCTCCTTCAGGGCATCCTGCTTTTTTTCGACGCGCGCCTTGCGCTCGATCAGCGAATGGCCGCCGGCCAGCACGATCTCGGTTTCGTAGTAGAGCGTGCGCAGGAGCTGGCCTTTCCAGCCGTTCCAGACGCCGGGCCCGACCGCCTTGATGTCGGCGACGGTGAGTACGAGCAGGAGCTTCAGCCGCTCGAGCGTCTGCACCGTCGCGGCGAAGCTCTCAATCGTCTTGGGGTCGCCGAGATCGCGGCTCTGCGCGACGGTCGACATGTCGAGATGGTGCTCGACCAGCCAGGCGACCGTCTCGGTCTGGCCTTCGGTCAAGCCGAAGCGCGGCCCGAGCTTGCGGGCGATCCGGGCTCCGGCGATCGAATGGTCCTCGATCCGCCCCTTGGCGATGTCGTGCAGGAACAGGGCGACGTAAAGGGCGCGGCGATTGGTGATCGTCGGCATGATCTCGTTGGCGAGCGGGTGCTCGGTCTCGAGCACGCCCGCATCGATCTCGGCCAGCACGCCGATGGAGCGGATCAGGTGCTCGTCGACGGTATAGTGGTGATACATGTTGAACTGCATCATCGCCACGACGCGCCCGAAATCGGGCACGAACTTGCCGAGCAGGCCGGATTCGTTCATCCGCCGCAGCACGGCCTCCGGCGAGCGCCGTGCCGTGAGGATTTCCAGGAAGATCCGGTTGGCTTCGGGATCGTTGCGCAGCTCCGGCGTCACCAGCGGAAGTGACTGCGTCACGAGGCGGCTGGCATCCGGGTGGATGGCCAGGTCGTCGCGGCTCGCGATCTCGTAGAGCCGCAGCAGGTTGACCGGGTCGCGCCGGAAGGCGCCGGGGTCGACGACATTGAGCCGCTGGCTCTTGAGCGTGAAATCGGGGTGACCGAGCGCCCGCACGCGCTTGCGCTTGGCAAAGGAGCCGAGCAGGCGCGAGAGTGAGGCGCGCGGCTTCTGCTGGCGCGCTTCCAGCGCCGCGCAGACGATCGCGGTCAGGTCGCCGACATCCTTTGCGACGAGGAAATAGGCCTTCATGAAGCGCTCGACCGGAGCCTGCCCACTGCGCCCGGCATAGCCGATCGCGGCCGCCACCTGGCGTTGCAGGTCGAACGACAGCCGCTCCTCGGCCCGGCCGGTGATGAAGTGCAGCCAGCAGCGCACGCGCCAGAGGAATTCCTCCGAGCGCTGAAACATCAGCTGTTCCTTGCGGTCGAACAGGCCGGCGGTCACCAGATCGCGGACGTCGTTGACGCGATAGGCGTATTTCGCGATCCAGAACAGCGTGTTGAGGTCGCGCAGGCCGCCTTTGCCGTCCTTGACGTTCGGCTCCACCAGATAGCGTGACGTTCCCGCGCGGCGCACGCGCGTCTCGCGTTCGGCCAGCTTGGCTTCAGTGAAGGCCGGCGCCGTGCCCTCGACCACCTCGGCGCCGAAGCGGCGCACCATGTCGTGGAACACCAGTGCGTCGCCGGCGATGAAGCGCGCCTCCAGCAGCGCGGTGCGGATCGTCATGTCGGCGCGCGCCTCGCGCACGCAATCATCGACCGAACGCACGGAATGGCCGACCTTCAGCTTCAGATCCCAGAGCGGATAGAGCATCGCCTCGACCACGCTCTCGCCCCAGGCGGTCTGCTTGTGCGGGAACAGGAAGAGCAGATCGACATCCGAGCCTGGCGCCAGCGTGCCCCGGCCATAGCCGCCGACGGCGACGACGGCGATGCGCTCCGACTGCGACGGGTTCAGGGCAGGATAGAAATGCTCGGTCGCCGCGACATGCAGGCAGCCGACCACGCCGTCCATCACCGCGGACAGATGCTGGGCGCAGATCAATCCATGGCGCGGGCGCTTGAGCAGTTCGCGCGCCGAGGCGTGTCCCTCGTCGAGGACATGGCGCAGCCCGCCGACGAGAAGGTTGCGTGTATCGGCGGTGCTGCGGCCCCGCGCCCGCTCGAGCAGATGGGCGACGGCGCGCTGGGGACTTTCCAGCACCTGGTCGAGTTCGAGCACCGGCTGATCGGCAGCGGATGAGACCAAGCCTGACCTCGATTGTTAGCGTCTCTCGGCGCTGGCGCCGATGTCGCTGGTTAGCATGTGGAGGGGATTCGCAAAGCGCTTTAATTAAACAAGTGAGGTATGTGAAATATTGAATTAAACGCCGTGTGTCGTGCTGTTTGACATACAGAACAAACGGACCTACAAGTCGAATACGCGCCGATTTGAGCCACCAGCTTGCGGGCGCGAAACAAGTGCAGCTAAAGCGTGGGGTACGGGTGCGTGTCCGCAGCCCGGTCCCCTTCGCGCATCGAAAGGGACCACCAATGAGCATCACCCGCCGTCTCGCCGTCGCCGGCTTCGCCTCTTCCATCACTTTCGCGAGCACGCAGCTCTTCGCCCAGGCTCCCAAGGAGATCCGGGTCGATTACGCGACCTATAATCCTGTCAGCCTCGTGCTGAAGGACAGCGGCATCCTCGAAAAGGCACTTGCTGCCGACGGCATCACCGTGCGCTGGGTCCAGTCGGCTGGATCGAACAAGGCGCTCGAATTCCTCAATGCCGGCTCGCTCGATTTCGGTTCGACCGCCGGCGCCGCCGCCCTGATCGGCAAGATCAACGGCAACCCGATCAAGTCGATCTATGTCTATTCGCGGCCGGAATGGACCGCTCTCGTCACCGGCGCCAAGAGCGAGATCGCCAAGGTCTCCGATCTCAAGGGCAAGCGCGTCGCGGTCACGCGTGGCACCGACCCGCACATCTTCCTGGTGCGGGCGCTGGCCGAGGCCAAGCTCACGAAAAAGGACGTCAAGCTCGTCCTGTTGCAGCATGCCGATGGCCGCCTCGCTCTGGAACGTGGCGATGTCGATGCCTGGGCCGGGCTCGACCCGCTGATGGCTGCGGCCGAGGTCGAGAGCGGGGCGAAGCTGTTCCACCGCAAGGCCGAGGACAACACCTGGGGCGTGCTCAATGTCCGCGATGCCTTCGCCAAGGACAATCCGGCGCTCGTGCGCAAGGTGCTGGCCGCCTATGAGGAGGCGAGGGCCTATTCGCTGGCCAATCCGGCTGAGCTGAAGAAGACTCTCATTGCCTACACCAAGCTGTCGGACGCGGTGATCGAGCGCCAGCTCACCCGTACCGAGCTGACCCATTCGGCGATCGGCCAGGCCCAGGCCGACACGATCATTGCCGCCGGCCTCGCCCTCAAGGAAGCCGGCGTGCTCCCCGCGACCACGGACGTGAAGGCCGTGGTCGACGATCTGCTCGACCGCCGCTTCGCCGCTACCAACTGAGGCAACCGGGCCGGATGAGCGCGCTCGGCATCGAGACGGCGGAGATCGGCGAGCCGGGCGCCACGGCCCACTCGCGGCGACCGCGCCGCCGGATGCTCGCGCTTGCCGGCTTCGTGCTGCCGGTGCTGCTGGCGATCCTCTGGGAGTTCGCTGTCAGGACAGGACTTGCCAATGGCCGGCTGATGCCGCCGCCCAGTGTCGTCGGCGGGACCCTGTGGGGGCTTGCCGTCTCTGGAGAACTCCTGACGCATGCGACGGCGACGCTCTGGCGGGTCGCGGCGGGCTTCGGCCTCGGTGCGGCCGCGGGCACGCTGCTCGGTGCCGTCACCGGCGCGTTGCCGGTGGCGCGCGGCCTCATCGATCCGACGCTCCAGGCCTTGCGGGCCATCCCCTCGATCGCCTGGGTGCCGCTCTTCATCCTTTGGCTCGGCATCTTCGAGGCCTCGAAGGTTGCGCTGATCGCCGTCGGCGTCTTCTTCCCGGTCTATCTCGGCGTGGCCGCCGCGATTCAGGGCATCGACCGCAAGATCGTCGAGGTCGGTCGCGTCTTCCGGCTCGGCCGGCTGGCGATGGCGCGTCGGGTGCTTCTGCCGGCGATCCTGCCGGCCTGGATCACGGCGCTGCGCTCGGGCCTTGGCCTCGGCTTCATGTTCGTGGTCGCGGCCGAGATCATGGGTGCGAGCGAAGGCCTCGGTTACCTCCTCGTGGACGGCCAGCAGCTCGGCCGCCCCGACACCATCATCGCGGCCATCATCAGCTTCGCCGTGCTCGGCAAGCTGGCGGACGGGCTGCTCGTCGCCCTCACGCGGCCGGTTCTCGCCTGGCAGGACACGGCGCGCGACAAACTCTGAAAGCCACCTCGATGCTGAGCTTCGAGACCCTGTCGAAAACCTATGCCGACGGCACGCAGGCGCTGTCGGCCATCACCATCGATGTCGCCGCGGGCGAAATCCTGGCGCTGGTCGGTGGCTCAGGATGCGGCAAGACCACCTTGCTGCGGCTGATCGCCGGCCTCGACCGGCCGAGCGCCGGGCGCATCCTGCTGAATGGCGAGGCGATCACCGAACCGCGTGCCGATGTTGGCGTCATCTTCCAGGAGCCGCGCCTCTTCCCCTGGCTCTCGGTCGCCGAGAATGTCGGCTTCGGCCTGTCGCATCTCTCCGCCTTCGAACGCGAGGGGCTGGTGACCAATGCGCTGGTCCGCGTCGGCCTCGCCGGTCACCAGGGGCGCTGGCCGCGCGAACTCTCCGGTGGCCAGCAGCAGCGCGTCGCGATCGCTCGGGCGCTCGTCACGCGGCCGAAGCTGCTGCTGATGGACGAGCCTTTCTCCGCGCTCGATGCGACGACGCGCGCGAGCCTGCACGGCCATCTGCTGGCGCTCTGGGCCGAAAGCCGCCCGACCATGGTGATGGTCACGCATGACGTCGAGGAGGCGGTGACGCTGGCCGACCGCATCGTGGTGATGCAGCCCAGGCCCGGTCGCATCTTCGACGAGTTCGACAACCCGCTCGCTCGGCCGCGCGACCATCTTTCGCCAGCCTTCGAGGCGGCCAAGCGCGAGGTGCTGCGCAGCCTCGACCGTTCCTTGCGCGACGAGGCCCCGCATCAGCAGAAGGCGAGCGAGACCGCGGGGATGTGGTGGTAGCGGATGGCCGCGACAGTCGCTACCAAGACGGCAATCACATCAAAGCCTGACCCGAGGAAATGCCATGGACGTTACAGCCCTCCGCGCCCTGCAAGCGCCACTTAAGGACGAGTACCGCAACAACCCCGACGCGGCCGTCATCACGCTGAAGGCCAAGGGCGAGCTCGACGACCAGCACATCGCCTGCAAGGTCGAGACCGGCCGTGCCATCGCGCTCGCCGGTCTGCACCCGGCGACGGGCGGCTCGGGCGCGGAACTCTGCTCCGGCGACATGCTGCTGGAAGCGCTGGTCGCCTGCGCCGGCGTGACGCTTAAGGCCGTCGCGACGGCGCTCGAGATCGAACTCAAGAAGGGTGTCGTCCGTGCCGAGGGCGATCTCGACTTCCGCGGCACGCTCGGCGTCGCCAAGGACGCGGCGGTCGGTTTCAAGGCGATCCGCCTCTTCTTCGACGTCGAGACCGACGCGCCCCAGGAAAAGCTCGACTCGCTGCTGAAGCTGACCGAGCGCTACTGCGTGGTGTTCCAGACGCTGAACGTGAAGCCGGAACTCTCGGCGGCGCTCAAGACCGCCTGATCACTCCGCCGCATTCTTCAGCGAGAGGCCCTGCGCGAAGGGCAGTGTCGGCTCGGCCTTGGCCTCGTCGAAGTCGAGCGCCACGATCCGCTCGCCGCGGCTGGTGATCTTGGTCGCGGAGGTGCGGATTCCGGAGACGTCCTCCTGCGCCTGGCGGAAATGCTGGTCGAGCTTTTCGGCCCGCTCGCCGAGGCGCCGGATGTCGGCGAGCAGCTTGCCGACCTCGGCCTGGATCACCTGCGCCTCCTCGCGCATCCGCGCATCGCGCACCAGCGACTGCATCAGCTGGATCGCCAGCGCCAGCAGCGAGGGCGAGACGATCATGATCCGGGCGCGATGGGCCTTCTGGATCACGTCGTCGAAATGCTCGTGCAGATCGGCGTAGATCGATTCCGACGGCACGAAGAGCAGCGCCATGTCCTGCGTCTCGCCCGGCAGGAAATAGCGCTCCGCGATGTCCTTTACATGCACGCCGACATCGTTGCGCACGCGGGACCCGGCGGCCTTCCTGGCATCGTCGCCGCGCGCCTCGCGGAGCTGCGTGAAGCTTTCCAGCGGGAACTTCGCGTCGATGACGAGGCCGCGCCCGTCGCCCGGCAGCGTCACCAGGCAGTCCGGCCGCTTGCCGTTGGAAAGCTGGGGCTGGAACGCGAAGAAGGCGCTCGGCAGTCCGTCACGGATGATCGCCTCCATCCGGCCCTGGCCATAGGCGCCGCGCGCCTGCTTGTTGGAGAGCACGTCGCGCAGCGTCACGACTTCCGAGGTCAGGCTGGTCAGGTTCTTCTGGGCGTTGTCAATCACGGCCAGCCGCTCCTGCAGCTTGCCGAGGCTCTCGGTGGTCTGGCGGACGTTCTGCTCCAGTCCGGACCCGACCTGCTGGCGCAGGCCATCCATCCGGTCGGCGACCAGCCGTGCCAGGTCGCCCTGCCGCGTCGACAGGATCTCGGCCATGGACTGCATGCGCCCGGTCATTTCGGCTTGGAGCCGGTTCAACTCGGCGACCTTGTCGTCCATTTCGCGGGCGCGCTCCGCGGCGATGGCGGCTTCCAGTGCGCGGCCCCGGCCGGCGCGCCATGACGACAGCGACATGATCAGGAGCAGCGCGAGGCAAAGGGCCGCGAAGCCGAAAGCGGCCTCGGCCCAAGTCACCGGCCTGTCGAGCAGGATGAAGGCGATCTCTTTCATGTCGCGATCCTAGCCGATTCGGGTGAATGAATTCGAACGAAAGCGGAACAGTTTGACCCGGTGCGTGCAAGGGCTTATGTCGCCCCTTCATCACGAAATCCTGCGCAGAAATCCCTTCATGGCCATCCGCCCTCTCGTCATCCTGCCCGACGCCCAGCTTCGCCTGGTCTCGACCCCGGTCGCGGAGATCACGCCCGAGATCCGTACGCTCGTCTCCGACATGTTCGAGACGATGTATGATGCGCCGGGCATCGGCCTCGCCGCCATTCAGATCGGCATTCCCAAGCGCGTGGTGACGCTCGACGTCGCCAAGCGCGCGCCGGACGAGAAGGAAGAGGCGGCGGGCGAAGAGGAGGGCGAGGGCGCCCAGGAGAAGCGCGACGCGCAGCCGCGCAATCCCATGGCCTTCATCAATCCCGAGATCACCTGGTCGTCCGAGGAGCGCAGCGTCTATGAGGAAGGCTGCCTCTCGATCCCGGAATACTACGAGGAGGTCGAGCGCCCGGCTTCGGTCAGGGTCCGCTACACCGATCTCGACGGCAAGCAGCAGGAGATCGAGGCCGACGGGCTGCTGGCAACCTGCCTGCAGCACGAGATCGACCACCTCAACGGCGTGCTGTTCATCGATCATCTCTCGCGCCTCAAGCGCGAGCGCGTCACCAAGCGTTTCGCCAAGCAGGCGGCGCGGCGCTAGGCACAGCGCTCGCATTGTTGATCTTTATCCCGGGTCTCCCAGCGGTCGCCCGGGACCATCGCATTTCTGAGGTAGCATCGAGCGTATGAGTCTGCGCGTCATCTTCATGGGCACCCCCGATTTCGCGGTGCCGACCCTCACCGAGATCATCGGCCAGGGCCACGAGGTCGTGAGCTGCTATACGCGCGCGCCTGCCCAGGCCGGGCGCGGGCTGGAGCTGAAGCCGTCGCCCGTGCACAAGGCGGCCGAGCGCTTCGGCATCCCGGTCTTCACGCCCAGGACACTGAAGACGCCGGAGGCCGCGGAGCAGATCGCCTCGCACCAGGCCGACGTCGCGGTCGTCGTCGCCTATGGCATGATCCTGCCCCAGGCGATCCTCGATCTGCCGGAGCTCGGCTGCCTCAACCTGCATGCCTCGCTGCTGCCGCGCTGGCGCGGCGCGGCACCGATTCAGCGCGCGGTGATGGCGGGTGATGCCGAAAGCGGCGTCTGCGTCATGAAGATGGAGGCGGGTCTCGATACCGGCCCGGTAGGCATGGTCGAGCGGCTGGCGATCGGCCCGGACATGACTGCGGGCGAATTGCACGACCAGCTCGCGCCGCTCGGCGCCGACCTGATGGTGCGTGCTCTCGCGGCGCTCGGCCGGGGCGGCTTGCACTTCACGCCGCAGCCCGAAGACGGCGTCACCTATGCCGCCAAGATCGGCAATGCAGAGGCGAAGCTGAACTGGGCGAGGCCAGCGAGGCAGGTACATGATCTCGTGCGTGGGCTTTCGCCCTTTCCCGGAGCCTTCGCCGAGATCGATCTCGGCAAGGGGGCCGAGCGTCTTAAGGTCCTGCGTACGGCGCTGGCGGGTGGGGCGGCCGAGCCCGGCATGCTGCTCGACGACGAAGGCACCGTCGCCTGTGCCGAGGGGGCGGTGAAGCTGCTCCAGGTCCAGCGCGCCGGGGGGCGGCCGATGAGCGGAATCGAGTTCCTTCGAGGCGCGCGGCTCGCTGCCGGCGCCAAGCTCTGATGCCGCGCTACAAGCTCGTGATCGAATATGACGGCACGCCCTTCTCGGGCTGGCAGCGCCAGCTCAACGGGCCCTCCGTCCAGCAGAGCATCGAGGAGGCGATAGAGGCCTTCTGCGGCCATGCGGTGCGATTGCACTGCGCTGGGCGCACCGATGCCGGCGTCCATGCCACCCATCAGGTCGCCCATGTCGATCTCGACAAGGAATGGCGCACGGATGTGGTGCGCGACGCCAGCAATGCCCGCCTGAAGCGCCTGCCAGTGGCGGTCGTCAGCGCCCAGGCGGTTTCCGACGAATTCGACGCGCGGATCTCGGCGACGCGGCGCTACTACATCTATCGCATCCTCGACCGGCGCGCTCAGCCGGCGCTCGATCGCGACCGGCTCTGGCATGTCCCGATCAAGCTCGATCACGAGGCGATGGACCGTGCCGGCAAGGCGCTGCTGGGCCATCACGACTTCACCACCTTCCGCGCCGCCGAATGCCAGGCCAACAGTCCGATGCGGACGCTGGATCGGCTCGATGTCCGGCGCGAGGGTGACGAGATCGTGGTCTATGCTCATGCCCGCTCCTTCCTGCATCATCAGGTCCGCTCGATCGTGGGCTGCCTGAAGATGGTCGGGGCGGGGCGCTGGCCGGAGAACAAGCTGGGCAAGGTCCTGGCGGCACGCGACCGTTCGCAATGCGCGGCACTGGCGCCGCCCTGTGGCCTGTATCTGGCCGGGGTGGACTACTAGAAGCGCGGCAGACGCCTGATCGAGACGGCGTCAGCGGCGGTGCCTCAGAGCGGCAGCAGTCCGAAGAGCCGCACGACGCTGTAGTCGGCCACCATGCTCGCCAGCACGATCGGAGCAGCGAGCCGGCTCTCCGGCCCGAAGGCGGCCCGCGCCACGCAGTAGCGCAGCCGCAGGACGATCGTGACGAAGGCGAGCGCCTGCAGTCCAGCGAGGCTCGGATACGACCAGCCGATCGCAAACACAGCGGCCGGCACGGCGATCAGGCTGGCCGAGACGATGCCGGCCCAGTTCCAGGCGATGACGAAGCTGGTGAAGCGCGGCGCGTGCACGAGATGCGGCGCCAGCCCGATCAGCAGGGCGGGAACCGCCAGCACGGCGAGAAGCTCGGCGCCGATCACGGCCATGGTCAGGCTGGGGGAGGCGAACAAGCCGGCCGAATTGGGCAGGCCGGCCAGAAGGCGGACAGCCGCCAGGATCGCGATCGTCGCGGGCAGCATCAGCGCGAAGGCGGCGAAAGAGCGCCAGAACCCTTCGCGCGTCAGGTCCAGTTCCTCGAGGGCCTCGGAGCCGCGCGTCATCAGGTGCCATGAGCCGCGCAGCGAGCGCGCCACGTCGTCAGCAGCAAGCCTCATCGTTCGCTTCCTTAGACTTTCGTCTAAGACGACTATCGACCCGCCGGGCCGAAGCGTCAAGAGCCATGCTGCACTGCAAAATAATCGTGGAGCAGCCGATACGTGATCCGCTCCAGCGCCAGCAGGTCAGCCACGGCGACCTGTTCATCGACCTGATGCATGGTTTGGCCGACGACACCGTATTCGACGACCGGGCAATAATTCTTGATGAAGCGCGCATCCGAGGTGCCGCCCGTCGTAGAGAGGGCCGGGCGCTTCCCGGTTTCGGCCTCGACCGCGTCGGCGACCATCGCGACGAAGGGGCCCGGCTGCGTCAGGAACGCCACCGAATTGGTCGGCTCGAAGCTGATCTCGTAGCGGACGGCGTTACCGGCCGCCTCGTGCAGGCGCCGCTCGATCTCCGCGGCCAGCGTCGCCGGTGTCCAGACATCGTTGAAGCGGATGTTGAAGACGGCTTTCGCCTGCGCTGGCACCACATTCGTAGCGGGATTGCCCACATCGAGCGTCGTGACTTCGAGGTTGCTCGGATCGAAATGCTCGGTTCCGGCGTCGAGGGGCGTGGCGTCGAGCGCCGCCAACAACCGGACCATGCCGCGAATCGGATTCTCGGCGAGATGCGGGTAGCCGACATGGCCCTGCTTGCCATTGACGGTCAGCCGGCCGGTCAGCGAGCCGCGCCGGCCGATCTTGATCATGTCGCTCATCGAGGACGGGTTCGTCGGCTCGCCGAGCAGGCAATGGTCGAAGCGCTGGCCGCGCGCATGCGCCCATTCGAGCAGCTTGACGGTGCCGTTGACGGCGGGGCCTTCCTCGTCACCGGTAACGAGGAAGGCGATCGAACCCGGAGCCTCGGGGTTTTCACGGCGGAAGCGCAGGGCGGCCGCTGCCATCGCGGCGAGCCCGCCCTTCATGTCGCAGGCGCCGCGCCCATGCAGGATGCCGTTCTCGACGGTCCCGCCGAAGGGATCCCGCGTCCAGGCCGCGGCATCGCCGACCGGCACGACATCGGTGTGGCCGGCGATGGCGAAGACCGGTCCCTCCGTGCCGATCCGGGCATAGAGGTTCTCGACATCCGGCGTGCCTGGCGCGCTGAAGACGGGCCGCTCGACGCTGTAGCCCGCGTTTGAGAGCGCCGAGCCGAGCAGCGCCAATGCGCCGCCCTCATGCGGCGTCACCGAAGCGCAGCGGACCAGCGCCTGAGTCAGCGCAACGGGGTCGAGGGGATCGAGGTCGGAGAGTGCGGTGGTGTCCATGCCCCCGCTTTAGCATCGGCGCCATCGGCCGCAAGCGGTTCCCCGCCCAGCGCCGAAGGCATCAGGCCGAGATCGACGAGGGCGAACAGCCAGGCGATCAGGGAGACCGTCTCGAGCGAGGGCGCCCAGGCATAGGGCAGCCAGGGCTGGAGCTGGCCGGGCAGGACGATCGCGCAGACCAGCAGGATTCCGTAAAGCGGCGCGCTGCCGCGATCGGCGGCACGCTTGGCCGCCAGCGCCGCCCAGGGGAACAACGCGAAGGCCTGGGCGAAGGCAATGATCTTCTCGGCCTCGAAATAGAACAGGGCCGGTGCCGTCTGCCGGACGCCGAGCAGGGCGAACGCCACCAGTGCGCTCCCCAGCCAGAAGCGGCCGAGGCCGATACGTCCGTCAAAGTCTGTGAGCAGGCGGAAAAGTGACATCGAGCAGTCTCCGATGTCGCCAATCTGGCATGCCCGGGCCGCGGCTGGAAGGATATGGTGAATAAAGGGTTAACGCGCCTGGGTCGGGTGCGTCGCAGAAAAGGCTTGAATGCCGGGCGCCGCGCCGCTAGCTGCGGCTACAGGTGTTGGCATTCCGCAGACGAGACTTGGGGCTTCGCCCAGACTTGGGCTTCGAGCGGTCGGGCCCGATGTCGGATTTGAGGGGCGCCGGAGCCCGAGCGAGGTTTGCGACATGACCATCCGTTTTCATCGCGGCGATCTGCCGGACGGCTTTGACGCTGGCGCCAGCATCGCGATCGATACCGAGACGCTCGGGCTGAATCCCCATCGTGACCGGCTCTGCGTGGTCCAGCTCTCGCGCGGCGACGGCACGGCCGATGTCGTGCAGATCCCGAAAGGCGGCGAGCGCCCGGTCAACCTGATCCGGCTGCTGGAGGATCCCTCGGTCCTCAAGCTGTTTCATTTCGCGCGCTTCGATATCGCCGTGCTGCGCCAGGCCTTCGGCGTCGTCACCGGCCCGGTCTACTGCACCAAGATCGCCTCAAAGCTCACCCGCACCTACACCGACCGGCACGGCCTCAAGGATCTGGTGCGGGAACTGCTCGGGGTCGAGCTTTCCAAGCAGCAGCAATCCTCCGATTGGGGCGCCGACACACTGAGCGATGCCCAGCTCGCCTATGCGGCCTCGGATGTGCTGCATCTGCATGCGCTGCATGGCCGGCTCGAGACGATGCTGGCCCGCGAGGGGCGTCGCGATCTCGCCAAGGCCTGCTTCGACTTCCTGCCCTTCCGCGCCGAGCTGGATCTGGCGGGCTGGCCGGAGACCGATATCTTTGCGCATACTTGACAAATTCTAAGGCTTCTTGCGTCAGTCTGGCTGTGGCTGGCCGGTGCGAGGGCGCGCGCCGGATGACACGAAAAAGCCGTTAGAAACTGCCATTGCGCGGGGCATGACTGTGGCTGTGACAACCAATGACTGGGCCGCCCGCCCTGACGGGAGCGGGGAGGCCAAGAGGCTGGCGCGCCGTCAGGCGGCCTTTGGCGCCGCACGCCGGCACACCATACTCGTCCGCTTCATGCGCCGCGCCATTCCGATCGGCGCCGTCGTTGCGGTGCTGGTCCTGATCGTAGCGCCCTTCTTCAGCCCACTGCGCGGAATCGCCAACGTGTCGCTCGGGGCGGTCGGGATTTCCGGGGGCAAGGTGAAGATGGATACGCCTCGCCTCTCGGGCTATCGCAAGGACAACCGCCCCTATGAGGTGACGGCCGAAGCGGCTCTCCAGGAGATCCGTAACCCGACGCAGGTCGAACTGCAGACGCTGACGGCGCGGCTGCAGATGGAGCGCGAGGGCTGGGTCACCGTCAACGCCAAGACCGGGCACTTCGATACGCAGAAGGAAAAGCTGCGGCTCGTGGACGATGTCCGCATCAAGACCGAGGGCGGCTACGACATCCGCATGAAGACGGCCGATGTCGACTTCAAGGGCGGGACCGTGGTCTCGAAGGATCCGGTCAAGGTCAGCATCGACACGAACACGGTCGATGCCGATGCGCTCGACGTGAAGGACAATGGCGCGCTGATCGCTTTCCAGGGCCGGGTCCGCGTCTATATTCCCAATGCGCCGGCCGGCACCATCGCGGGGCCCGAGCGGGAAGGCAGCACGCCGCAGCTGGAATTGCTTCAGTCGGTTCGCACCGCCCCCGCTGGCGAGGCGGCGCCGACGGACAAGCAGCCGAACAGGACGGGAGAGTGACAATGCAGGTAGCCATGAACCACTTCGGCTTCGCCCGCGTCGGCGCCGTCTCCCGGCATGTCGCCCTGTTCGCGGCGGTCGCGGGCGCCATCCTCGTCGGCGCGCAGCAGGACGGGTTCGCGCAGGGACGCGCGCGCGGCGGCAGCGGCGCGGCAAGCTCGCCGCTCGGCGGCCTCGGTGGTGACAGCAAGGAGCCGATCAAGATCGACGCCGACAAGCTCGACGTGCTCGACAAGGAGAACCGCGCCGTGTTCAGCGGCAACGTCGTCGCCGTCCAGGGCGAGACGACGGTGCGCTGCACGGTGATGACCGTGTTCTACGAGGGGCGCAGCGGCGGGCAGGGCGGAGCGGGCGCAGCGCGCGCGCCGGCCGCGCCTGCGGCCCCCGCTGCCGCCGTCGCGGCGCCCGGGCAGTCCAACGACTCGTCGATCAAGCGTATCGAATGCAAGGGGCCTGTCACCGTCGTCTCGAAGACGCAGGCGGCGACGTCCGACAACGCGGTCTTCGATCGCGCGGCGAACAAGGTGATCATGACGGGCAATGTAGCGCTGAACGACGGCCCCAACATCACGCGCGGCGAGAAGCTGACCTACGACACCGTCACCGGCGTCGCCAATGTCGAGACCAACAAGGGCGGTCGCGTTCAGGGCTTCTTCGTGCCGAACTCGACCGAAGCCGGTGCCAAGCCCGCGGCCGGGGCTACGCCCGCCAAGCCGGCGACGCCGACCAACTGAGCCGGTTTCGCACGCTCCGCGGGCATCCCGCCGTCCTTTCTCCAGACCAGGCACAGCACCCGCAGTGACGATCTCCGACATGCCTCAATCCGATACGGTGCCCGCCCGCGAAGTGCCGACGACCCAGCCGCGCAGTGCAGGCATGTTCAATCGCCTGTTCGGTCGATCCGGGCGCGGTCATGAAGGTGTCGTCGGTATCGGCGCTTCGGAAGCCGCCGCGATCGGTGGCCCCGGCATCCTGGCGGTTAGCGGCCTGCGCAAGAGCTATGGCGGCCGCACCGTCGTGACCGATGCCAGCCTGCACCTGCGCCAGGGCGAGGCCGTCGGGCTGCTCGGTCCCAACGGTGCCGGCAAGACCACGATCTTCTACATGATCACGGGCCTCGTCGCGGCCGATCTCGGCACGATTTCGCTCGAAGGCAACGACATCACGCAGCTGCCGATGTACCAGCGCGCACGGCTGGGCATCGGCTACCTGCCACAGGAGGCCTCGATCTTCCGCGGCCTCAGCGTCGAGGACAACATCCGCGCGGTTCTCGAGGTCGTCGAGCCGAACCGCAAGGAGCGCGAGCGCCAGCTCGACCAGCTGCTCGAGGAGTTCACCATCGCGCGCCTGCGCAAGGCGCCGTCGATCGCGCTCTCGGGCGGCGAGCGGCGCCGTTGCGAAATCGCGCGCGCGCTCGCCGGCAAGCCCTCCTTCATCCTGCTCGACGAGCCCTTCGCCGGCATCGATCCGATCGCGGTCGGCGACATTCAGGCGTTGGTGCGGCAGCTCACCGATCGCGGCATCGGCGTCCTGATCACGGACCACAACGTCCGCGAGACGCTCGGCCTCGTCGATCGCGCCTACATCATCCATTCCGGCCGTGTGCTGACCGAGGGGTCGCCGGCCGAGATCATCGCCAACCCGGATGTCCGCCGTGTCTATCTCGGCGAGGATTTCCGGCTCTGAGCGAGTGCCGCGACGCTACGCCACGCATTCCCGGTGATTGCCGCGCGCAGCCAGGGCATGGTGCGCGACGCCCTTTCCGGGTGTAATCGGCTTCGCAGCGCGCCATCGGGGCTTGGTTCCGGCCATTGCGGCTGCAACCATAGTCTCATGTTGCGGCGCAAAAATTTCCCTGCTCAATGACAGGGCAAGCCTTTGACGCGCTCGCTGGACGGCGCTAGTCTGACCTCTTAGCAAGAAGTGTGCCGAATTGGCGCGCTGGCACGAAAGGGTCGATGCCGCAATGGCGATGATGCCTCGCATGGAGCTGCGTCAGGGCCAGTCCCTGATCATGACGCCGCAATTGCTGCAGGCGATCAAGCTTCTGCAATTGTCGCATCTCGAACTGCAGAACTTCGTCGAGGGGGAGCTGGAACGCAATCCCTTGCTGGAACGCGACGATGCGTCGGACGGTCCGTTCCAGGCCGATGGTGGCGACAACGCCCACGCGGCCGATCCCGAGGCCTATGCCCGTGCCGAAAGCCTGAACAGCCAGGAGGGGATGGAAAGCCGGCTCGGCACCGGGCTCGACAACGTCTTCCAGGGCGAGCAGCCGAGCGTCGCGCGACTGGATACACGCGGAGCCGACAGCCTCCCCATCATCGGCGGCGCCTATGGCGGCTCCGGCGGCTCCTTCGAGGACGGGCCGGATGGCTTCGAGAGCGGGCTGACCGTCGAGACTTCGCTGCACGAACATCTCAGCACCCAACTCGACCTCGCGGTGCATGATCCAGCCGAGCGCCTGATAGGCCGTCACCTCATCGATGCCGTCGATGATTCCGGCTATCTCGGCGAGGCCGTCCCCGACGTCGCGGAGCGGTTGGGCGTCTCGGTCGCCCGCGTCGAAAGCGTGCTGCGCATCGTCCAGAGCTTCGATCCCTCGGGCGTCGCGGCGCGCGATGTCTGCGAATGCCTCTCCATTCAACTGCGCGACCGGGATCGCTTCGACCCGGCGATGCAGATCCTCGTCGCCAATCTCCACCTCGTCGCCAAGCGCGACTTCGCCGCGCTCAAGCGGCTCTGTGGCGTCGATGACGAGGATATCGCCGATATGGTCGCCGAGGTTCGGCGACTCGATCCCAAGCCCGGCCGCGGTTTCGGCGGTGCGGCGGCCGAGACGGTGGTGCCGGACGTCTTCATCCGCGCTGCCCCCGATGGCTCCTGGCTGGTCGATCTGAATCCCGACACGCTACCCCGCGTGCTGATCAACCAGACCTACCATGCGCGGGTCTCAAAGGCGGCGCGCAGCGAGGAGGACAAGGCGTTCATCGCGGAGTGCCTGCAGACGGCCAACTGGCTGACCCGTTCGCTGGAGCAGCGCGCCCGCACCATCCTGAAGGTGGCGAGCGAGATCGTGCGCCAGCAGGACGGGTTCTTCGCCCATGGCGTCGAGCATCTGCGTCCGCTGAACCTCAAGACGGTGGCCGACGCCATCGGCATGCATGAATCGACCGTCTCGCGCGTCACCTCGAACAAGTATCTGATCTGCTCGCGCGGCGTTTTCGAGATGAAGTACTTCTTCTCCGCTGCGATCGCCGCGACCGGCTATGGCGAGGCCCATTCGGCGGAAGCCGTGCGCTTCCGCATCCGCCAGATGATCGACGACGAGGAGCCGGCCGATGTGCTGTCCGACGATGCGATCGTCGCGCGGCTCAAGGCTGGCGGCATCGACATCGCGCGCCGCACCGTCGCGAAGTATCGTGAATCCCTGCGCATCCCGTCGTCGATGGAGCGTCGCCGCGAGAAGGTCGCCATGGCTATGGGCGGACGCTGAGCCGGCGGGCGCACAGCCTCGCCTGTTTGAGCCATATCATTGACATACCCGGTAGCCAGTTCTTAGCTCCTAGAGATGGCCGATCTCCTGGCCATGGCTAACTAGGGGAAGCACTCCATGAGCTTGCGAATCTCCGGCAAGAATCTCGATGTCGGCGAAGCCCTGCGTGGGCAGGCCGAGGCCCGCGTCGCCGCTGCGCTCGGCAAATATTTCGAGGGCGGCTATCAGGGACACGTCACCGTCGGAAAGGATGGTACGGCCTTCAAGACGGACGGCGTGCTGCATCTGTCGTCGGGAATCACGCTCGAGGCCTCGGGCACCGCGCATGATGCCTATGCCAGCCTCGACAAGATGGCGGAGCGTATCGAGAAGCGGCTGCGCCGCTACAAGCGGCGGCTCAAGGATCGCTCGGCATCGGCGAATGGTCGCGATGCGGGTGTCGAAATCCCCAGCTATGTGATCGCGGCCCCGGACCAGGAAATCGAGGAAATCGAGCACGAAGGGGCCGGGGACAACCCGGTGATCGTCGCCGAAACGACGAAATCCCTGCATGTCAGGACCGTTGGCGACGCCGTCGCGGAACTCGACCTCACCGGCGCGCCGGTGGTGATCTTCCGCCATGCTGGCAATGGCAGGATGAACGTCGTATACCGCCGCCGCGACGGCAACATCGGCTGGATCGATCCGCCGGCGTCGTTGTCGTAGGTCTGGCGGGGTTCCGCGCGGACCCCGAACCTGGACCCTGCCGCAGTCATTCCGAGCGCGGCATGGGACATGCATGGACTGGCGCATGACGCTGATCGATCTCCTGACACCCGCGGCGGTGATTTCGCCGCTGCGGGCCAACGGCAAGAAGCAGGCGCTGCAGGAACTGGCCCAGCACGCGGCGCTGGCGACAGGCCTGCCCGAGCGCGAGCTGTACGAGTCGCTGCTGCAGCGCGAACGCCTGGGCTCGACCGGCATCGGCGACGGCATCGCGATCCCGCATGGGCGCATGCCGGGCATCGACCGGCTGGTCGGCCTGTTCGCGCGCGCCGAAAAGCCGATCGATTTCGACGCCCTCGACGGCCAGCCCGTCGACATCATTTTCGTGCTGATCGCCCCCGAAGGCGCTGGTGCCGATCACCTGAAGGCGCTGGCGCGCGTCGCCCGCGTGCTGCGCAACCCCTCGGTGCTCGAACAGATCCGAGGCATTCGCGATCCCGCCGCGATCTACGCCATCCTCGCTGAATCGGCTGCGAAGGCAGCCTGAGCTCGGCATTGGCCTCGCGCCCGAAGCGCTGGAAGCGCTGCTGGCCCTGAGCCCATCGCGGTCTCTTTCATTTGACCAGATCGCAACATCGTCTATTCGATCCGGCGATCCTTCTGCCCGCTGGGCGGAAGGGACGCCGTTCAATGCCGGAGTGCCGCTGATGGCCTATACCCATGTCGATCTCTTTCCGCTCGGCGAGGACAAGACGCCCTACCGCGCGCTCGGCAGCGAAGGCGTTTCGGTCGAGAAGATCGGCGACCGCGAGGTGCTGAGCGTCTCTCGTGAGGCGATCCGCAAGCTCTCCGAACAGGCCTTCATCGACATCAACCATCTGCTGCGCCCGGGTCATCTCGCCCAGCTCGCCAAGATCCTCGACGATCCCGAGGCGACCTCGAACGACAAGTTCGTCGCCTACGACCTCCTCAAGAACGCCAACATCGCCGCCGGCGGCGTGCTGCCGATGTGCCAGGACACCGGCACCGCGATCATCATGGGCAAGAAGGGTCGCATGGTGTGGACCGACGGCGAGGATGAGCAGGCCTTGGGCGAAGGCGTCGCCGATGCCTATTTCAAGCGCAATCTGCGCTACTCCCAGGTCGCGCCGCTGTCGATGTTCGAGGAGAAGAACACCGCGACCAACTTGCCGGCGCAAATCGACATCTATGCCGAGGGCAAGGGCCATGCGGAGGACGCCTACAAGTTCCTCTTCGTCGCCAAGGGCGGCGGCTCGGCGAACAAGACCTTCCTCTTCCAGGCGACGCCCTCGCTGCTGACGAAGGACCGGATGATCGCCTTCCTGAAGGAGAAGATCCTGACGCTCGGCACGGCCGCCTGCCCGCCCTACCACCTCGCCATCGTCATCGGCGGCACCTCGGCCGAGCAGAACCTCAAGACCGTCAAGCTCGCCTCGACCAAGTATCTCGATGCGCTGCCGACCGAGGGCTCCCCGCTCGGCCACGCCTTCCGAGACCTCGCCATGGAGGAGGAGGTCCACAAGCTGACCCAGTCGCTCGGCGTCGGCGCGCAGTTCGGCGGCAAGTACTTCTGCCACGACGTCCGCGTCATCCGCCTGCCGCGCCATGGCGCCTCGCTGCCGATCGGGCTCGGCGTCTCCTGCTCGGCTGACCGGCAGGCCAAGGGCAAGATCACCCGGGACGGCATCTTCCTCGAGGCGTTGGAGACCAACCCGGCGAAGTATATGCCCGAGGTCGAGGATGCCTCGCTTGGCGGCGACGTGGTCAAGATCGACCTCAACCGGCCGATGAGCGAGATCCTCGCGGCGCTGACGAAGTATCCGGTGAAGACGCGGCTTTCGCTGACCGGCACGATCATCGTCGCCCGCGATTCCGCCCACGCCAAGATCCGAGAGCGGCTCGAAAGCGGGCAGGGCATGCCCGACTACCTGAAGAACCATCCGGTCTATTACGCCGGCCCGGCCAAGACGCCGGAGGGCTTTGCCTCCGGTTCCTTCGGGCCGACGACCGCTGGCCGAATGGACTCCTTCGTCGACCAGTTCCAGTCCTTCGGCGGCTCGATGGTGATGCTCGCCAAGGGCAATCGCTCTGCCTCGGTGCGCGAAGCCTGCAAGAAGCATGGCGGCTTCTATCTCGGCTCGATCGGCGGCCCAGCCGCCCGTCTCGCCCAGGACTGCATCCGCAAGGTCGAGCTGCTGGAATATCCCGAGCTCGGCATGGAGGCAGTCTGGCGCATCGAGGTCGAGGACTTCCCGGCCTTCATCGTCATCGACGACAAGGGCAACGACTTCTTCAAGGAGCTCAACCTCGGATGAGGAGCCTTGCCCTCGGCGGTCTCGCCCTCGCGCTGCTCGGGATCGCGCAGCCCGCCCCGGCGCAGAACCGCCCGGCGACCTGCTCGCGCGACCTCTTCCAGAACGAGGCCGGCCTGCGCCGCCAGCAATCGCGTCTGACCGCCGTGGCCAGTGCCGACCAGGCGACGCAGTGTCGGACCTGGCGCGAGCATGTCGGCTTCCTGCAGAATGCCCGCTCCATCTTCGCGACCTGCCAGAGCGGGAACGAGCGCGCACAGAATGTCGCTCTGATGGATTCCGAACTGGCCGATTACCGCGCGCTGCTCGCCAATCGCTGCGGCGGCAAGCGCTGAACCCCGCCTCCCGTCATTGCGATCGGCGGACACCCGCAAGCAGAGGACACACGCAATGACCGATCAGCCGCAATCGCCTCTCGGCGTCGCCGTCGTCCCGGTGACGCCTTTCCAGCAGAACTGCTCGATCATCTGGTGCACGCGCACGAAGCAGGCCGTGATCGTCGATCCGGGTGGTGATGTCGGGGTGATCCAGGGGGCGCTGAAGGAGATCGGCGTCACGCCGGCTGCGATCTGGCTGACCCACGGCCATCTCGACCATGCCGGCGGCGCGACCGAACTGGCGGAAAAGCTCTCGATCCCGATCATCGGGCCGCATGAGGCCGACAAGTTCCTGCTCGACGATCTGCCGAAATCGGGCCTGCGCTTCGACATTCTCGACATGAAGGCGGTCACGCCGTCGCGCTGGCTCGTAGAGGGCGACGAGATCTCGGTCGGAGATGTCAGCTTCTCGGTTCAGCATGTGCCTGGCCATACGCCCGGCCACATCACCTTCTTCCAGAAGGATCTGCGCTTCCTGCTCGCGGGTGACACGGTCTTCGCCGGATCGGTCGGCCGCACCGATTTTCCCTATGGCAGCCACGAGACGCTGATTGCCGGCATCAAGTCCAAGCTCGTGCCGCTCGGCGACGACGTCCAGTTCCTGCCGGGGCATGGGCCTGCGAGCACGCTCGGCGAGGAGCGGCAGAACAATCCGTTCCTACAGGGCTGAGCGGCGCGGCGACGCGCGCCTGTGCCACGGGCCTGAAAACGCCAACGGCCATGCAGCGGAACGGTGCGCGTACATCCGGCGTCACACGTTCGGCTCATGGCCGTCTTTCGCGGCAACGGAGGACAGTGGAACGCCCTCGACATCGCCGATGAGACCGAGATGGGGAGGGCTCGTTCCGATTACAAGGCCTCTGGCGAAAATGAGCTGCGCCACTCGTAACTCGCGTCGGGTTCGCCTTCTTCATTCTGCGTGCCGTCGCCGAGAGCGACGAGACGAAAGCCGTGGCGCTCGTAGAAGGCGCGCGCCGGCGCGTTGCGTTGGAACGTGAACAGGCCGAGCCGGGCGGGGCTGCGTTCCTTGGCCTTGGCCAGCAGATGCGAGCCGATGCCGCGACGGAACTGACCGGGCAGCAGGTAGAGCTGCTCGAGTTCTTCGCCCTCGAGCATCACGAAGCCGAGGATGAGGCCAGCCTGGCGCGCGACCCAGGTCTCGCCAGTGGCGAGCATCACGGTTGCAATCCAGTCGCGCACTTCTGCGTCGCTGTGGCAGCGGCGCAGATAGGGCAGGGCGTCAGTCCGCGATGCGAGATAGAGCGTGGCGATCTCCCCGGCATCGCCGGGAGTGGCACGTTCGATCACGAAGGACACGGTCCCCTGCATCGGGGCGACTTGCGTCGTCTCAGGCGTTGAAGACGCCCAGCAGGAAATCCTGCTTGCCGATATGGAAGCCGTTATGGCGCAGGATGCCGTGGGCAGTCGCGGCGTGGAAATAGAAGTTCGGGATGGCGAAGCGCGTGAGATAGGCTTCGCCCTTCATCGTCACCGTCGCCGAGGGGCCGCGCGGAAAGGTGACGTCGCGGGAAAGTCCCGCATCGAGGGCGGCTGCATCGGCCGCCGCGATGAAGGCCAGCGTCTTGGCGATGCGTTCCTTCAGCTCGGGAAAGCTCTTCTCCTCGTCCGGAAAGCGCGGGTTGTCGCCGCCCGAAAGCCGCGCCACCGTGTTCTTGGCGAAGTCGCAGCAGAGCTGGATCTGCCGCGTGAAGGGCAGCATGTCGGGTGCGAGCCTCGCGGTCAGCACGACCTCCGGCTGGATCTTGCGGCTCTCTGCCTGCTCGACGACCTTGTCGATGATGGCGTCGAGCGCGCGAAGCGTCTGTACGAAGCCGGAAAGGGCGGCAGCCTGGACTGTGAGCGACATGGCGGGATCCTCGAAACGACAACGGGCCCGGAAAGGGCCCGCTGCGTGAAGCTATAGAGGAGATTTCTCCACGGCGCTCTGCGCCCGGAGATCAATCCTTCGCGCGCTCGACATAGGAGCCGTCGGCCGTCATCACGACGATGCGGGTACCGACGCCGACATGCGGCGGAACCGCGCTGCGCACACCGTTCGACAGGATCGCCGGCTTGTAGGAGGAGGAGGCCGTCTGGCCCTTCGTCACCGGCTCGGTCTCGACGACCTCGAGAGTCACGCGCTGGGGCAGCTCGATCGCCACGGCCTTGTCCTCGAACACCGAGAGCGAGACCTTCATGCCTTCCTGGAGATAGGGGGCGGAGTCGCCGACCACATCCTTATCGACATGGATCTGGTCGTAGGTCTCGGGGTTCATGAAGACGTATTGTTCGCCGTCCTGATAGAGATAGGTGAAGTCGCGGTCCTCGACATAGGCGCGCTCGACCTGCTCGGTCGTCTTGTAGCGCTGCGTGACCTTCACGCCGTCGGCGATGCGGCGCATGTCGATCTGCGTCGTCGGGGTGCCCTTGCCGGGGAAGAAGCTCTCGGCCGAGAGAACCGAGCACAGGTGCCCGTCGACTTCGAGGACGTTGCCCTTGCGGACGGAAGAGGCGATGACCTTGACCACGTGAATGTCCTTCTGGTGCGCGGCGCGCCCGCGCGCTATGCGAATTCGATCGCCGCGCAACTACCGCATCCACGCGCGAAACGAAAGCTTTCCGACGCATCCGGCCCGAGATTCGATGAGTTCCTCCGTCACGCCACTCTGGCGGCCCGACATCCATGCCGACCGACGCCCGGCGCTGCTGACGCGCGGGCGCGTCAAGGCGGCGCTGCGGCGCTGGTTCGAAGCGCGCGACTTCGTCGAGGTCGAGGCGGCGATCTTGCAGGTCTCGCCCGGGAACGAGACGCATCTGCACGGCTTCGCCACCACGCTGATCGACAACGCCGCGCAGCCGCATCCCTATTATCTTCACACCTCACCGGAATTTGCAGCCAAGAAGCTGCTGGCGGCGGGCGAGGCGCGGATTTTCGATTTCGCGCGCGTGTTCCGCAATCGTGAGCGGACCGCTTTGCATCATCCCGAATTCACGATGCTGGAATGGTACCGTGCGGGCGAAGATTACGAGACGCTGATGCGCGACAGTGCCGCCCTGCTCGCGGAAGCTGCACGGGCTGCGGGCGTCGATGTGCTGCGTTGGCGCGGCATCGAGGCCGACCCCTTCGCGGAGCCCGAGCGCCTGACGCTGCAGGACGCTTTCGGCCGTTACGCCGGAATCGATCTGCTCCGCACCGTGACTGCGGATCATGACGTCGATCGCGGCGGGCTTGCCGCCGATGCGATCGAGGCCGGCATCCGCGTGGCCGATGACGACACATGGTCCGACATTTTCAGCCGCGTGCTGTCGGAGAAGGTCGAGCCTCATCTGGGTCGCGGACGCGCCACGATCCTGTGCGAATATCCGATCTCCGAGGCCGCGCTGGCGCGGCCCAAGCCCGGCGATCCGCGGGTCGCCGAGCGCTTCGAGCTTTATGCCTGCGGCGTCGAGCTGGCGAATGCCTTCGGCGAATTGACCGACCCGGCCGAGCAGCGCCGGCGCTTCGAGGCTGACATGGACGAGAAGGCGCGCATCTATGGCGAGCGTTATCCGATCGATGAGGATTTCCTCGCCGCACTCGCTGCGATGCCGCCGGCGAGCGGTATCGCGCTTGGCTTCGATCGGCTGGTGATGCTCTGCACCGGCGCCCGCCGTATCGAGGACGTGCTCTGGACGCCGGTCGCGGAACCGGGCAGGGGAGGGGCATGACCCTTCACCAGCTCCCCGGCGGCCAGCCGCTGCGCAGCGTCGACGCGCTCATCGATGCAGGTCTGGCCGCGCCGGAGCAGCGCGAGGCGCTGCAGGCTGTGGCCGCGCGCTACGCGGTTTCGGTGACGCCGGCCATGGTCGAACTCATCGATCCGACCGATGCTGCCGATCCGATCGCGCGCCAGTTCGTCCCCGACTCCGCCGAACGCGTGACTCTGCCGCAGGAGATCGCCGATCCGATTGGCGACGAGGCCCATTCGCCGGTCGAAGGCGTGGTTCATCGCTATCCCGACCGAGCGCTCCTTAAGCTGGTTCATGCCTGCCCAGTCTATTGCCGCTTCTGCTTCCGGCGCGAGATGGTCGGGCCCGGCGGCGACGCGCTGACGGGTGACAAGCTCAATGCCGCGCTGGCCTATCTCGCCGGCCATCCGGAGATCTGGGAGGTCATCCTGACCGGCGGCGATCCCTTCATCCTTTCGGCCCGTCGTATCCGAGAGGTTGCCAAGCGCCTCGCCGCGATCCCGCACATCAAGGTCGTGCGCTGGCACACGCGCGTGCCGATCGTCGATCCCGGCAGGATCACCGGGGACTATGCGCGGGCGCTGCGTATCCCTGGCAAGGCGAGCTATGTCGCTGTTCACGCCAATCATCCGCGCGAGTTCTCCGATGCCGCTCGCGCCGCCCTCGCGACGCTGGCCGATGCCGGCCATGTCCTGGTCAGCCAGAGCGTCCTCCTCAAGGGCGTCAATGCCGATGTCGAGACGCTGTCCGCCCTGATGCGCGCCTTCGTCGAGAACCGCGTGAAGCCCTATTATCTCCACCATCCCGATCTCGCGCCCGGTACGGCGCGCTTCCGCCTTTCGCTGGAGGAAGGGCAGGCTCTCGTCAAAAGCCTGCGAGGCCATCTGTCCGGCCTGTGCCAGCCGACCTATATCCTCGACATCCCCGGCGGGGCGGGAAAGATCCCTGTCGGCCCGACCTTCCTCTCGGCCTGCGAGGCGCCGGGTGCCGAGGCATTCGCCGAGGACCGCCATGGCGAGCAGCATCGCTATCCACCGGGCTGAAGGCGACAGGCGGCGAACCGCGAAGGACATGCACATGCAAGAGAAACTGCCGATCGCGATCGTCTCCGATCTGGCCTGCCCCTGGTGCTTCATCGGCAAGGCTAGGCTCGAGACCGCGCTCGCCCGCAATGGGCTGACCGAGCGCGTCGCCATCACCTGGCTGCCCTACGAGCTGAACCCGGACATGCCGGCCGAAGGCATGGATCGCACGCAGTATCTCGACGCCAAGTTCGGCGCCGGCAAGCGCCGCGAGATCGAGCTGCGCCTGTCGGAAGCCGCGCTCGAAAGCGGCGTCACCTTCAACTGGGCGGCGGTCAAGAAGAGCGTCAATACCCGCATGGCGCATATGCTGGTCGCGGCTGCCTCGACCGTGCAGCGCGGCGGCGAGATGAAGGCGGCGCTGTTCAAGGCCTATTGGCAGGACGGCCGCGACATCGGCGACCTCGAGACGCTCGTCCAGATCGCCGTCGAGCAGGGCTTCGACGAGCAGGCCGCGCGCGACGAACTCGCCAATGACGAGCTGCGCGAGACCATCGTCGGGCTTGAGGCTCATGCGGCCCAGGTCGGCGTCACCGGCGTGCCGTTCTTCATCGTCGACGGCAAGCTGGCGGTCTCGGGCGCGCAGACGCCGGATGTCTGGGCCAAGGTCTTCGCCCAGGTGCTGTCCGACGCGGCCTGAAGGCCGCGAAGCTTGCAACCGCGCTCGAATCATGCGCCTTCCCCGCAGGCAGCGGAGGGGCGATGATGCAGAAGATCAACGACATGCGCGATCGGCTGATCGTGGCCCTCGATGTGCCGACGATCTGGGACGCCTACCGCATCGTCTCGACGCTGGGTGACGGCGCGACCTTCTACAAGATTGGCTATCGCCTCGCCTTCGCCGGCGGGCTCGATCTCGCCCGGCAGCTTACGAGCGAAGGCAAGAAGGTCTTTCTCGACCTCAAGCTGCACGATATCGGCAACACCGTCACCGAAGGCGTCGACTCGCTGACCAAGCTCGGGGTCACCTTCCTGACTGTTCACGCCTACCCCCAGACCATGCGCGGCGCCGTCGAGGGCCGCGGCGATGCCGCGCTGAAGCTGCTCGCCGTCACGGCCCTGACCTCCTATGACGATGGCGATCTGCGCGATGCAGGCTACGGGCTCGCCGTGCGCGATCTCGTGCGCCTGCGCGCCGAACAGGCCCGTACCGCCGGTATCGACGGCATCGTCTGTTCGGCCGCCGAGACTGCAATCGTCCGCGACGTGATCGGCGGCGACATGGTCATCGTCACGCCAGGCATCCGCCCCGCCGACAGTGCCGCCGGCGACCAGAAGCGCACCCTGACACCGGGCGAGGCGATCCGCGCCGGGGTCGATCATCTCGTCGTCGGGCGCCCCATCATCCGTGCGGCCGACCCGCGCGGCGCGGCCGCTGCGATCATGGACGAGATCGCGGCGGCCTCATAAGCTTCGCAGGAACGCGATTCGCGCACCCCGCTCCAGCAGACGGATACGCTCATGCCCAAGGGATATGTCATCGGCCGCGCCAAGGTCACCGACGCGACCAAGTGGGGCGCCTATGCGGCGAAGGCCTCCGAAGTGATGAAAATCTATGGCGGCACGCCGATCGTACGCGGTGGTCAGATGACGGTGGGCGAGGGCGAAGGCCGCGCCCGCAACGTCGTCATCGAGTTCGCGGATTTCGCCTCGGCGCGGGCCTATCTGTTCTCTCCCGAATATGCCGAGGCCCGCAAGCTGCGCGAGGGCGCCGGCGAGATCGACCTCGTTGCGGTCGAGGGGGCGTGAGGATGGCGAAGGGCTATTGGATCGCTCGGCTCGATGTCGAGAACGAGGAGGAATATGCCCGCTACCGCGCCCTGAATGCGGTCGCCTTCGCGAAGTATGGCGCGAAGTTCCTGGTGCGCGGCGGCGAGTACAAGCTCGCGCGCGGCGCGGGCCGCAAGCACAACGTCGTCCTGGAGTTCAAGGACGAAGCGACGGCGCGAGCCTGCTACGCTTCACCTGAATACCAGGAGGCGGTGAAGCACCTTGCCCAAGTCGGCCAGGTCGATCTCGTCATCATCGGCGGCTACGACGGGGCCCAGCCCGGCGAATAGGCCGGCCTCCACGACGCCTCAGGGACGGGCCGCAGCGAGCTCAGATGGACCGGCTTCAGCAGGACAGCCTCACCGCCATCGGCGTCATCAGCGGCACCTCGATGGACGGCATCGACGTCTCGCTCGTCACCAGCGACGGTCGCGATGCCGTCAGCTTCGGTGCCGGACAATCCTACCCCTATCGCGACGAGACGCGCCGGGCGCTTCAGGCGCTGATAGCCGAGCCCGAGCGCGCACTGACCGAGCCGTTGGCCGAACTGGAGGCGGCGGTCACGGCCGACCACCTCGCCGCGGTCCGGCATTTTATCGCCGACCACGGCCACGATCCGGCCGATATCGATCTCGTCGGGCTCCATGGCCAGACGGTCTATCACCGGCCCCAGCAGCGCTTCACCCGCCAGTTGATCGATGGTCCGGCCGTTGCCGCGGCGCTCGGCATCCCGACGGTCGACCGTTTCCGCTATGCCGATGTCGCCGCGGGCGGGGAGGGCGCGCCGTTCGCGCCGCTCTATCATCGCGCCCTTGCTCAGGGCATGGCACAGCCCGTCATGGTGCTGAACCTCGGCGGCGTCGGCAATGTCACCTATATCGACGGCGACACCGTCATCGCTTTCGACACGGGGCCCGCCAGCGCGATCCTCGATGATTTCGTGCTGCGCCGGCTTGGGCGCCCCTTCGACGCCGATGGCGAGTTGGCAGCGAGTGGCCGCGTCCATGAGGAGCTTGTCGCCACCTTCATGGACAATCCGTTCTTCGACCGGCCGGCGCCAAAGTCGCTCGACCGGAATGATTTCCATCGCCGTGCCCAGATCACGGAGCCGCTTTCCGACGCCGATGGCGCGGCGACGCTCGCAGCCTTCACCGTGGAAAGCCTGGTCGCAGCGCTACGCCACGTGCCGCAAGCGCCGAAGCGCTGGCTTGTCGGTGGCGGAGGCCGGCTTAATCGCCATTTCATGAACCGCCTCGCGGAGCGACTCGGTGTGCCGGTCGAGCCGGTGGAGGCTGCAGGCTGGGATGGTGACTCCCTCGAGGCGCAGCTCTTCGCCTATCTCGCCATCCGATCGGTGAAGGGGCTGCCGCTCAGCCTGCCTTCGACCACGGGCGTCCCAAGTCCGCTCACAGGCGGCAGGCTCAACCGGGCCGGCTGACGTCACAAAACTGTCGGCGCCCAGCCGCTATGGATGCCGGTAGCCGAATTCGACGATTCGAAAATTTTCGGATTCGGCCGAAATGCCCGCCGAGAGGCCCAAAAGCGCGCTCCGGCAGGCCTAAATCGGTCGGAAGCCGGCTCGTGGAAGCGCCGGGGCGGGACCGGTCGTCACTTTTTTGAAAAATCGCTGTTGACTTGGTCCGGGGGGTCCGCCTATAAACCGCCCATCGAGACGGCGCCGCCGCTGAGCGGCGCCTCTTCTGCGCTTCACTGGAACGCCAGGCTGTGACGCCGACTTGCTCGGCCGAATGCCTGTCTCTGCTGAGG
>NZ_DASYHA010000026.1:0-807807 GCF_035999205.1 Allobosea sp. | reverse complement strand
ATACGCCGTGAACGACGCACCGCCAGACTCGGCCAGAACCTTCGTGATCGCTGCCGTCAGCGACGTCTTGCCATGGTCAACGTGACCAATCGTTCCGATGTTGCAGTGCGGCTTCGTCCGCGCAAATTTCTCTTTGGCCATGACACCCTGTTCCTGACAACGGCCCTACGCGGCCGGAAAGCGCGGTCGCATTAGGGGGTTTTCCGGCCGGATGCAAGGTTTGCGGTCATTGCCGTGCGCGCCACGTCGGCCGCGATCCCGACAGGCGCCCTCACTTAGGGAATGACCACCGGCCCCTTCTCGCTGAGCCTGTAGATCTGCTTGCTGATCGGGAAGCCCTTATCGGGCTGTTTCGTCAGCGCCCGCAACGCGGCGACTGCCTCGGCATCGTCGGCATCGGCGAAGGCGAGAATGTCGCGCGACGGGACGCTGAAGGCGACGTTTCGCGGCAGATCAGGAACCTTCTCCCACGGATTCGGCAGCACCAGGATCGAGGCGTTGTAGACACCCGTGCCGAAATGGAAGGCGCGCAGATTGCCCACCGCGTGGAGTTCGAGCCTGTCGACGCGACGGGTCCAATTGTCGATGGCTGCACGCAAGACGTCGGCGTCGCTCATCCCGTGACCGCCGCCCTCCCCCATCGCGACGAAGCGCGTGACATTGGGCAGGTCGAGGGCCGCGGCGGCAATGACGTCACCGAACAGCGGCACATGCAGCAGCCTGGCATGGGGCGAGCCGCGCTGGCGCGCCATCTCCGCGAACTGCGCGATGAACGAGCGATTCTTCAGCACGGGCAGCAGCGCTGCAGTGAACCGCCTGGTCTCCGCCTCGGTCTTAGGCGCCGGTCGTCCAGCCACGGCTTCCGCGACGCGCTGCGTCAATTGATCGAAGGCATCCTGCCGCGCCCTGGCATTCGGCAACGCGTTGAACTGACGGCTCAGTGCCGCCAGCCCCATGCGGACATCCCGACCGGCAGCGTGGAAGACGATGTCGCCGGCTTCTACCCGTAGCGCCCCGACATCGGCCCGGCCGGTCAGCAGGCCTCTCAGCAGCGCGGCCATGTCGTCGTGGCTCAGCGCGCCGGCCTCGTTCAATCGCTCGCGTCCGAGCGTCTGCGCGTTCGCGGCGCCGGTCGCAGCGCCGGTCGCAGCGAACGCTGCCAAAACCATGAAAAGCGCAACCAGCAAGCGCGCCATGTCGAGTTCCCCAACCCACGATCAGCATCGCGCATTCGGAACAAAATGGCAACACACATTAGTTACGTTACGTCATTTTACCTCGAACACCCTGCGATAGCGCGCCACTGCACCGCCCTCGCCTGAAACCTTCTCGGGATTGTCGGAGAGTTTCACCGCCGGGCGGCCGTTCGCCTTCGAGACCTTGCAGACCAGCGACATCGGATCGAGCGCGCGCGAGCCGTCGGGCGAACAGCCGACCAGATCATTGGTCAGGTCCGTGCCCCAGCCGAAGGCCATGCGGACCTTCCCGTCGAAATGCCGGTAGACGCGCTCGATCGCATCGACGTCGAGCCCGTCGGAGAAGACCAGCAGCTTCTCGCGCGGATCGCGCCCGCGCTCGCGCCACCAGGCGATGATCTCCTCGCCGGCCGGGATCGGCGGCGCCGAATCGGGCCGAAACCCGGTCCAGTCCGCGACCCAGTCCGGCGCATTTCGCAGGAACCCGGTGGTCCCGAAGGCATCCGGCAAGGCGATCAGCAGATTGCCGCCATAGACCTGGCGCCACTCGTCGAGCACCCGGTAAGGAGCCTGCAGCAGTTCCTCGTCGCTGTCAGCGAGCGCAGCCAGGACCATCGGCAATTCATGCGCGTTGGTGCCGATCGCCTCGAGGTCGTTGTCCATCGCCAGCAGCACGTTGGACGAGCCGCTGAAGGCCGGCCCCAATCCCTCCTTCAGCGCCTCGACGCACCAGCGCTGCCAGAGATGGCCGTGCCGCCGCCGCGTGCCGAAATCCGACAACCTGAGATTCGGCAGCTTCTGCAGGCGCTCGACCTTGTCCCACATCTTCGCCTTGGCTCGGGCATAGAGCACGTCGAGCGAAAAGCGCTTCTGGCCGACCATGACGCGCCGGGCCCTGAGCTCGTTGATGATGGCGAGAGCCGGCACCTCCCACATCGTCGTATGTGTCCAGGGCCCCTCGAAATGCAGCTCGTACTGCCCGTCGACCTTGCGCAGTTCGTATTCCGGGAGCTGGAAATCGGCGAGCCAGGCGATGAATTCCGGCGAGAACATCTGCGTGCGGCCATAGAACGAGTTGCCGGCGAGCCAGATCAGCTCCTTCTTCGAGAAGCGCACGCTGCGAGCGTGGTCGAGTTGCGCGCGCAGCTCCTCCTCGTCGACGAGATCGGCCAGGCGGATATGCTTCGAGCGGTTGATCAGCGAGAAAGTGACCTGGACCTCCGGATGGAAGGCCCGGATCATCTGCAGCATCAAAAGCTTGTAGAAATCCGTGTCGAGCAGGCTGCGGATGATCGGATCGAGCCGCCAGCCATGGTTATAGGTCCGCGTCGCGATATCGGTGACGGTCATGGCAGGGCTTGGTCCAGGCGGATGGCGGGAGGCCGAGGCGGCAGAGGCAGATCCGCGCGCATCAGAACAGCGCCTTGAGCCAGAGGGCAAGCGAGGATGGCGCGAGCGATGGCCAGGCCGCCGCCGCCAGCGATAGCACGAACAGCGCAACCAGGAGCATGCCGAGCAGCGGCAGCACGGCCCGGAACACCGCACCGGCCGACACGCCAGTGATGCCGCTGACGACATAGACGAGAATGCCGAGCGGCGGCGTCAATCCGTGGATCATCAGGTTGACGACGAGGATCACGCCGAACTGGATCGGATCGAGCCCCGCGGCGATCGCCACCGGCAGCAGCAGCGGCGCCAGCAGCAGGATCGCCGCGCCGATGTCGAGGAAAAGGCCGGCGACCAGCAGCACGAGATTGGCGAGCAGCATCACCGCATAGGGCCCGCCACCGAGCGCCGTCACCAGCCCGGCCATCAGCTCGGAGACCCGGTCCAGCGCCAGCAGGAAGGCAAACGGCGCCGATGCGCCGATCAGCAGCCCGATCGCGGCCGCCTCGGTCGCGGTGCCGCGCAGCGCGGCGAGGACGCCGCGGCCATTCAGGCTGCGCAGGCACAGGCAGGTCACGAGCGCATAGGCGACGGCCAGCGCCGAAGCCTCCGTCACCGTGACGACACCGAAGCGAATGCCGACGACCACGACGACGCCGAGCCCGATCGCCGGCAGGGCGCCGATGAAGCTCGCCGCCCGCTCGCCGGCGCTCGCCTTCGGTGCGGCATCGACGACGTCGCGCACCGTCAGGTGAATGCCGATGGCCAACGCCAGCGCCAGCACGCCACCCGCGACGAAGCCGCCAACCAGCAGCGCCCCGATCGACAGGTTGGTTGCCGTCGCCAGCAGCAGGAAGGCGATCGAGGGCGGGATAATGTTGTCGAGCATCGAGACGCCGGCGACGATCGCCGCCGCATGCGCCGGCGGATAGCCGCGCGCGACCAGCGTCGGCGCCATCACCTTCGCCCCGAAGGCCGCATTCGCAACGGAGGAACCCGACGCGCCCGAGAACAGCACGCTCGAGACCAGCGCCGTCTGGGCGAGGCCGGCGCGGCGATGCCCGACGAGGGCCGCGGCGAAGCGCACGAGCCGTTCCGCCAGCCCGCCCGAAGTCAGCAACTCGCCCGCCAGCAGGAAAAACGGGATCGCCAGCAGCAGGAACTTCGAGACACCGGCGACAGTGTTCTGGACGATCGCCGGTTCCGGCAGCAGGGCGCCGAAAGCGCCCGCAATCGACGCCCCCGCGAGCAGGGCGAGCGGCAGTGGCGCGCCGAGCAGCAGGCCGCCCGCGGCCAGCATCGCCGCCGCGAGGCTCGGCGTCGCCAGGGTGAAGCCGCTCGAAAGCTGAGCCAGCCCGTAGAAGCAAGCGCCAAGCAGAAGGGCGCCCAGCGCATCGGACCAGCCGCGATCGAGCACCGCGCGCAACGTGAGGGCAAGCACGGTCAGCCCGCCGCCGCAGGCGAAGATCGCAAAGCGCAGCCATTCCGGCAGGCCGAGCACCGTCGAGCTGCCGCCGACGAGGCTGGCGACGCCCGCCCCGCCGACCGCGAGCACGAGCGCGCCCTGCACGGCGATCCCTCCGGCCAGTGCATCCGCGAGCCGGCGCCAGCCGGGCGGCAAAAGCCGCACCAGAACGTCGAGCCGCATCGCCAGCGCACCGGTGACGGCGAGCGGCGCAGCCGTGGCGATCAACGCCACATGCAGCCAGATCGCCAGCTCGTCGGACCAGACGTAGCCGCCGCCGAACAGATAGCGCCGGATCACCGCCGCCATCACCACGAGAAAGAGCACGGCCAGGATCGCCGCGCCGATGTTCCGCAAGGCGGCCTCGAATCCGGCGAGCATGCGCTCGGTCGCTTTGCGCCAGGCCAGTGGCTGCAGGGAACCAGCCTCGCCCTTCATCTCCGCGTCGTTCCCAACCCCGAATCCTCGCCCGGCCAGCCCTCACCGGTATAATGCGCGAACCATCGCCGTCATGCTCGTGCTCGTGGCAAGCATCGACGTCTGGCCCCCGCCAAGGACAAGTCCTTGCCGGCACCGGTCCGTCTGCGATATCCGACCGCGATGACGCGCCCGTGCCTGCCACGGGCTTGCGGCCGCGACCATCTTCAAGGCCTGATGCCTCCATGAGCGATTCTGAGCCGACATACGATCTCGCCGTCATCGGCGGCGGCATCAATGGCTGCGGCATCGCGCGCGATGCGGCCGGGCGCGGCGCCTCCGTCGTGCTGTTTGAGAAAGACGATCTCGCCAGCGCGACCTCCTCTGCCTCGACCAAGCTGATCCATGGCGGCCTGCGCTATCTCGAACATTACGAGTTCCGGCTCGTCCGGGAGGCGCTGATGGAGCGTGAGCGGCTCTGGGCGATCGCGCCTCACATCATCTGGCCGCTGCGCTTCGTCCTGCCGCATCACAAGGGCCTGCGCCCGGCCTGGCTGCTGCGGCTCGGCCTGTTCCTCTACGACCATATCGGCGGCCGCAGGAAGCTGCCGCCCACCCGCACGCTGGATCTCGCGACGGACGCGGTTGGCCGCCCCCTGAAGGACGATCGTGCACGGGCCTTTGAATACTCCGATTGCTGGGTCGAGGATTCGCGCCTCGTCGTGTTGAACGCGATGGATGCCGCCGCGAGGGGCGCCGCAGTCCACACCCGCAGCCGCGTCGTCGCGGCGGACCGCGAGAATGGCCTCTGGCGGATCACCGCCGAAAGTGGCGGCACCCGGACGCCCGTTCTGGCCAAAGCTCTCGTCAACGCCGCCGGCCCCTGGGTCGGCGAGGTGCTGGGCGGCGTCGTCCGCTCGAATACCAAGGCAGCGGTCCGGATGGTTCAGGGCAGCCACATCGTCGTGCCCAGGCTCTACGAACACGACCGCTGCTACATCTTCCAGAATGGCGATGGCCGCATCGTCTTCGCCATTCCCTATGAGCGCGACTTCACCCTGATCGGCACGACCGACCGCGACTTCAAGGGCGATCCGGCCGGGGCGAAGGCGACGCCGGAAGAAATCGATTATCTCTGCGCCGCCGCGAGCGAATATTTCCGCGAGCCGGTGACACCGCAATCGGTGGTCTGGACCTATTCCGGCGTGCGCCCGCTCTATGACGACGGCGCGTCCAAGGCGCAGGAGGCGACGCGCGACTATGTCCTGACGCTCGACGCGCCCGAAGGCCAGGCCCCGCTGCTCTCGGTCTTCGGCGGGAAGATCACGACCTATCGCCGCCTGGCGGAATCGGCGCTGGAGAAGCTCGCCCCCCATGCCGACTGGGCCGCCCGCCCGGCCTGGACCGTCACTGGCATCCTGCCCGGCGGGGACTTTCCGGTCGAAGGTTTCGCGGCGCAGGTCGATGCACTCGCCGCCTCCCATCCCTGGCTGGCGCGCAAGACGGTGACCCGGCTGGTCCGCGCGTATGGCACGAAGGCGCGCGACATTCTCGAAGGCGCGCGCAGCGTCGACGATCTCGGCCTCCATTTCGGTGCCGACCTTTACGAGCGCGAGGTCCGCTACCTCATGCAGGCCGAATGGGCCACGCACGCCGCTGATGTGCTCTGGCGGCGCAGCAAGCTCGGCCTGAGGTTCACGACGAGCGAACAGGAAGTGCTCGAGCGCTTCATGGCGGAGCGCGCGGCCGACGTGGCCTGAGACGCCATTCCGAAGCAAAGCCGCCATTGCGCGCCTGGCGATGCAATGACGGCAAGCCCTACCGCACCCCCGCAGGCAGCGCCGGCTGCGACAGCCTGCTGCCGATCTCGATGAACTTCAGCGGGTTGCTCGCCTCGCCCGCGAGCCTCGTCTCATAGTGCAGATGCGGGCCGGTCGAGCGCCCGGTCGAGCCGAGCCGGCCGATGATCGTTCCGGGCGGAACGATCTGGTCCGCCTTGACGTCGAAGGCGCTGAGATGGGCGTAGCGCGTGGTCAGCCCATTGCCGTGGTCGAGCTCGACCATATTGCCGTAGCCGCCGGCAACCTCGGCCCTCAACACCTTGCCGCCCCCGGTGGCCCGGATCGGCGTGCCAGTCTCGCCACGGAAATCCATGCCGGCATGCATCGCGGGTGCGCCGGTGAACGGATCCGTGCGCATGCCGAAATTGCTGGTGGTGCTGTCGTCGCCCTCGAGCGGGCGACGCAACGGCACGATGTTGGCGAGCTCCCGCCAGCGGCTGAAAAGCGACTGCCCCTCGCCCAGCTGCATGACCCTGTGCTCGAAGCTGCCCGGGCGCATCGTCACTGAAAGCGGAATCAGGGGGCCGCCCATCGCCTGACGCGCCGGCGGCAGCCGGACCTTGGCGACATCGAGCCCGAGATCGGCCAGCGACGCCCTGATCTCCTGCACGCGGCCGACGAGGCGCAGCCCCAGGGCCGAAAGCTGTTGGCCCTGCGCAGTCTCGATCCGGTCCAGCGACTGCTGCAGCACCGCGACGCGTTCCGCCAGCGGCAACAGCTCCTCCGCGCGTAGCGCCGTTGCGACCTGGCGCTTCTGCGGCGCGACCACCGCCGGATTGATGCGTTCGAGGATGTTGCCCTGGAACGGGTCGCTGGCAGCGAACCCGCCCGCTCCGCCCGGCGCCTGTGCCCCACTCGGCGGCAGCACCGGTGCTACCGCCTGGCCGGTCAGGGTGCCCAGCAGGTTCTGCCGTGCCTCCAGCTCGATCTGGCGCGCAATCAAGTCGGCAAGCTGGTCGTCCCCGCCGCTGCCTGCTGCGGCGCCGGGCGCCCGCTGCGTCGCGATCGAGCTGACGAGGCGGCGCGTCAACGCCCGCATCTTCTCGTCATAGCTCGCCTGGAGGACCTGCTGCTCCTGCTGCAGCGCGGCCACGATCGACCTTTCCCGGACCAGCAGCCAGGTCGCGGCCGCGCTCCAACAGATTCCGACGACCGCGGTCAGCAGCACCATCGCGCGCCCGACCTTGCCGACCCGCGACGGGCGACGCCTGCCCGGCCCGGTCTGGCGCATCGGCTCGCCGGAGCTGGGTGGCCGGTCCGGGGGACCGGCCCGGCTCTTCAATCGTGCGGGCTGCAACATCCGCCGCTCCCTGAACGAGCTCCCACAATCCGTCGATGCAACGACGCATGGCGACGGATCGATCGGGGTCCGTCAAACGAAGGACACACGCACGATACCCTATCGGAAGGCGACGCGCCGCAACCAGAGCGGAGGCGGCCCCGGCCGGGGGCTAGAAACCGCAGACATCTGCCAGCTTCTCCTGCGTTCTCGGCCCGGGCACACCGTCCACGGCGAGCGGCGGATAGGTCTTCTGGAAGGATTTGACGGCTTTCGTCGTCTTCGGCCCCTTGATGCCGTCCACGGGCCCGGCTCCGAAGCCCAGAGCGTTCAGGCGGAACTGGACGCCGGTCAGGAGTGCGACCCGCGGCGCAGCCTTTCCGCCCGCCTTGATCACGATTTCCGGCAGCCTGATCACGGTCTTGCCCTGTTTTCGCTGCTTGAAGGCGTCAAAACTCCCCTTCACCACTTCCGGCGGCGCCGGATCGGCCTTGGCCGGTGCGGAGGTCGCCGCGACGACGACCGGCACCGCGAAGTCGACTCCCTCGCTCGTCTCGATCGCCGTCATGCCCTCGATGACGAAGGCGACGCCCTTGAACAGCTCGATCCCGCGCTCCATCAGGCCGGTCATGCCCATGGTCTTGACCGCTCCGATGGCCTGCCCCTCCATCAGGTTGATGCCGGCCCTGTTGACCGACCCGTAGCCCAGGCTGTCCACGAGGCCTTCCAGAGTGGCGTGATAGCGACCGCCATAATCCGCGAAACGTACGCGCCCGAGCACGTCCCGGACGGCGATGACGGTGTGCTTGATCGGCTCGCCCTTCGTCGTCACGCAGCGGATCGCGAACACGACGACACCGTCCTCGGCCCTGGCGAGTTGCGTGACGCCCTGGATCGACTTCGCCTGGAGCTGGGTCACCCTGATGCCCTGCGAGGTCATGAAGTCCAGACCCTGCTTGACATGCGCGCCGAGGATGGCGTCGCCGGCCTGGTCCCGCCCGATCGACTTGAGAGGCCGGCCGACGGCCTTAGCCATCTCCTTCAGGGTGATGAAGTAGCTCTTGCCGCGCGCGATCGCTGTGGCGTTGTTGATAGCCTGGAAGGTGCAGGGTCCGGTCACGCCCTGGACCTGCACGGCGAAGCGGATCCTTTGCAGATGGATCAGGCGTGAGAGCACTCCGCCTGCCTTGCCCAAGGGCCCGAGGATGGCCAGCAGCCGGAGCGCATCCTTGCCGACGCCGGCGAGCCCGCCTTCAGCCATTCCCTGCCCGAAGCGCAGCACGTCGACGAAGCCGGCGCCCAGATCCATCGAGGTCTGCACGCCGGTCGCGACCGTTACGGCCCACCATTGCGGGTTGTCCTCAACCCATTCGCCCAGGATCTTCTCGGTTTCCCGCTTCTGCTTGTCCCACCAGTCGGCATATTCGGAGAAGGCCATCGTCAGTCCCTTGTCGCGAGGCTCGGCAGCCCTTGGTCGGTGCAGGGCATGGGCCGGTTCACGACACGGCGTAGGCGAAGGCCTCCTTCTCGACCGAGACCCGCGCCTCGGTCAGCGGCTTCTTCTCGAGCTGGAGGCCAAGGATCGCGCGCGACAGCGCCGGCAGCATTGAGTTGGTGACGATGTTGTCGATCATGCGCCCACCCGAATCCGGGTCGTTGCACTGCGCCACGATGTGCGCGACCACCGCATCGTCGTAGACGAAGCTCGCGCCGTGATTGTCGCGGATGCGCTTGCCGATGCGGCCGAGCTGCAGCCGGACGATGCCGCCAAGCATGTCGGGCGAAAGCGGATAATAGGGAATCGTGACGAGGCGCCCGATCAGCGCCGGCGGGAAAACCTTGAGCAAGGCTGGCCGCAGCGCCACCGCCATCGCCTCGGGATCGGCTCGCTCGGCCGGGTTCGCCGCCATCCGCATGATCTCGTCGGTGCCGACATTCGAAGTCAGGATGATCAGCGTGTTCTTGAAGTCGATGCGCCTTCCGGTGCCGTCCTCCATCACGCCCTTGTCGAAGACCTGGAAGAACAGCTCGTGGACGTCGGGATGGGCCTTCTCGATCTCGTCGAGCAGTACCACCGAATAGGGCTTGCGCCGCACGGCCTCGGTCAGCCGCCCGCCCTCGCCATAGCCGACATAGCCGGGAGGCGCGCCCTTTAGCGTCGAGACGGTGTGCGCCTCCTGGAACTCGCTCATGTTGATCGTGATGACGTTCTGCTCGCCGCCATAAAGCTGCTCGGCCAGCGCCAGCGCCGTCTCGGTCTTGCCGACGCCGGAGGGGCCGCAGAGCATGAACACGCCGATCGGCTTGTTCGGATTGTCGAGCTTGGCGCGGTTCGTCTCGATGCGCCTGGCGATCATCGACAGCCCGTGATCCTGCCCGACGACGCGCTTGTTCAGCGTCTCCGCGAGCTTCAGCACGGTCTCGATCTCGTCGGCGACCATGCGGCCGACCGGGATGCCGGTCCAGTCCGACACGACCGAGGCGACCGACTGCTCGTCGACATGGGCATAGATCATCCGCTGCGCCGGATCGATGCCGCCCAGCGCCGCGAACTTCTCGGCCAGCGTCGCGCGCGTCGCTGCTGGATCGACCGCAGGAGCGGAATCGGCCGGCGCTTCCGGCGCGGGCTCGGGCGCCTCCCCCGCCTCGCCGGCGGCGACGCCCTGCGCGATAGCGGCCTTCGGATCGGCAGCCGCATCCAGAGCCTTCTCGCCGAGCTTGGCGCGCAGCGCCTTGATCTCCTCGACGATCGCCAGCTCGCTCGCCCAGGCAGTCTCCAGCGCCGCCAGCTTGTCCTGCCGCTCGGCGATCTCGGCGTCGATCTCCCCCAGGCGCTTCGCCGTCTCGCTGCCGAGGTCCTGGTCGGCGGTCAGCGCCGCCTTCTCCTGCTCCAAGGCCGAGATGCCGACGCGGGCGTCCTCGATCGCGGCCGGCGTCGCGCTCTGGCTGATGGCAACGCGGGCGCAAGCGGTATCGAGCAGGCTCACCGCCTTGTCGGGAAGCTGCCGGGCCGGGATATAGCGATGCGAAAGCGTCACCGCCGCAACGATCGCCGCGTCCGAGATCCGCACCTTGTGATGCTTCTCCATCGGGCCGATCAGCCCGCGCAGCATGGTGCAGCAGCGTGCGACATCCGGCTCGTCGATATTGACCGGCTGGAAGCGCCGGGTCAGCGCCGGGTCCTTCTCGAAGTACTGGCGATACTCCGACCAGGTCGTCGCCGCGATGGTGCGCAGCGTGCCGCGCGCCAGCGCGGGCTTCAGCAGGTTGGCGGCATCGCCCGTGCCGGCCGCGCCGCCCGCGCCGATCAGCGTGTGGGCCTCGTCGATGAACAGGATCACCGGCGTCGGCGACGACTGCACCTCGTCGATCACCGAGCGCAGGCGCTGCTCGAACTCGCCCTTCATCGAGGCGCCGGCCTGCATCAGGCCGATATCGAGCGCGACGACGCGCACGCCCTTGAGCGGCGGCGGCACATCGCCGGCCGCGACACGCTGCGCGAAGCCCTCGGCCACCGCCGTCTTGCCGACGCCGGCCTCGCCGGTGAGGATCGGATTGTTCTGGCGTCGCCGCATCAGCACGTCAATGACCTGGCGGATCTCGTCGTCGCGGCCGAGGATCGGGTCCATCGCGCCGGAACGTGCCTTGACAGTCAGGTCCTGCGAGAAGCGGTCGAGCGCGGTCGTGCCCTTCGCGCCTTCGGCCTGCTCGGCGCCCGGCGTACCGGCGGCACGCAGCCCCGAGCCGTCCATCGGCCGCAGGTTCTCCTCCTCCGAGCCCTCCCAGATCTTGGCGTAGCCGGCGGCCAGCTCCTCGACCGGGATCTTGCCGAATTCCTTCGAGATAGCCGTCAGCGCCCGGCGCAGTTCGAGCGACTTCAATGCCGCGACCAGGACATGTCCGGTCCGGATCTGCGTCTCGCCGAAGAACAACGTGGCGTAGTGCCAGCCGCGGTCGAGCACGTCGACGACGTTGTTGGCGACGCCAGGCATCTCCGTCTCGTTCTTGCGGAAGCCCTCGATGACGCCGCCGATATCCGCCGCGAGCCTGGCCATGTCGAGGCTGTAGTGCTGCGCCGTCAGCCCGATATCGGTCGAGCGCCGCAGCAGGATCTGGGCAAGCCAATGCGCCAGCTCGACATTGCGGTTACCGGCCCCCTTGGCCTGCCGCAGTGCCTGGATGAAGGCTTCATAGCCGACCCTGTTGAGCTTTCCTGTAACGGCTTCAAGGCTGATATCGGCCATGGTGGTCTCCCTGGAAGACGAAAATCAGAGGTGCCGGCTGCGCTTCTGGCGCATGCGCTCGGCGGGATGGAAACGGGCGTCGCGGCGCAGGGCACCGGCAGAGGCATCCCAGTTCGGTGACATCCAGCTCGTCCAGCCGAGATTGCCGAACTGCCCGAGCCGGGCTGGCTTGACCTCACCGACCGGCAAAGCGAGCTCGACATCCCATTCGAACTGCTCGCCGAGGTGGAGGAAGACGGCGTCTGCCAGCGGTTCGCAGCGATCGCCATTTGGCAGGAAGCGCTCGAACTCCTCCAGATTCCGCGCGACGATGCAGATTCGGAACTTGTCTTCGACGCTGTAGACGCTGGCGCCCAGCAGCGCGTCGCCGCCGAGCGTGCAATGGCTACCGCCCAGCCGCGTACGGTCTGCGGGATCGAAGACCAGCCGCATGCCGACGAACTGCTCGATCTCGACCTCAGCCTTGAACAACCCGGCGAGCAGCCCGCGCAGCCGCGAGGCCGACTTCGCTTGGGCGCCGATCAGGCCCGCATGCGCCAGCTTCTCGGCATCCGGCACCGTGTCGCGCTTGAGAAACGGACCCGAGCCCACGCCGATCTGGCTGCCGACATAGGCCGCGAAGCGGTCGAGATCCGGCCGGTCATGCTGGGCGACCGGCCGCGAATCCGCCCAGGCGCGGTAGAACAACTGCAGGAAGCGGTGGTTCAGGATGTCGAGGAAGCGCGGAAAGGCGTCGTCGCGCAGGAGCTGCCAGTGGTAGCTCTCCTCGGTCGTCGCCAGAGGCAGCGCGCCCTGTGGCCCGAGCAAGCCGAGAAACTTGACGAAGAGCCGCAGCCGCCCCTGAAGGTCGCGATCCGCCTCCGCGATCGTCGAAGCCGGAAAGTCGAGATAGGCCTGCTCGCCGAGCGCCACATACTCGTCGCGCCGCGCCGCCACGTCGCCGATCCGCGCCCGCTCCGGGAAGCTGCGCTCGAGCCGCCGCATGACCGCGTAGAAGTCAAAGCGCCAGGGCTCGTCCTGAAGCTGTTCGGCATAGCTCGGTTCGCGCTGGAGGCCTTGGCTCTGGTTTGGACTTGCGCCTTCGCTCACAGGATGCGCCTCGCTCCGGCCCGCGGCGGCCAGCGCGTCACCTCGCCGCGCTCGACGGTGCGGATCACCGTCTGGGTGAAGTGGTTCATGGCCGCGTATTCGGCGAAGAAGCGGTCGAGCACCGCGCCGAGCAGGAAGACGCCCGAGCCCTCGAAGGCCTTCTCGTCGAGCACGACAGTGATCTCCAGTCCACGCGCCGCCCCGGTGCCGGCACGCTGCGGGAACCGCCGCACCACTGGCCGGCTATCGACGCTCTTGATGCCGCGGATGCGACGTTCGGTGGCGCTGTCGGCGAGATCGGCGAAGAGCGCGAGCAGTTCCCGCAAGGCCTCGCCATTGTGCCCGGCGCCGCGCTGGACGAGACCGAGATGGTTCAGGCTGAGCAGGTTGATCAGCCGCCAGGTCACGACGCCCGTCCCTGCCGTCTCAGAACGCAGCCGCAATTGCGAGACGATCGGCTCGCGCGGTGCCGTCGGCCCCGACAGGCAGGCCACCTCGAGCGCGACATTGTCGATCAGGCGGAAATCGGCGCCGCCCTCGCCTGTCGGCAGATGCTCCGGCAGGTGCCGGTTGGAGCAGAGCGCGCGCACGCTCAGCTCCGCCACCGAGATGGTGTCGCCGACGCCCGCAGGCTCGACCAGCGAGATGAACATGTCCGTGCCGGTATAGTCGGAGGACCGGCCGGTGCGCCGCTCGGCGACGGAGCGGCGGCGCGGCAGCCGGCGCTGGGTATAGAGCAGGCCATGGGTCGGCGAGGCGCCCTCGGGCGAGGAATAGAGCGGATGCACCGGCTGCTTCTCGCGCCCGCCGACGTAATGGGCGTGGACCGAGAGGATGCTGTGCGGCTCGTAGTCGAGTTGCCGGCTGCGATCCGGCACGACATGGAACTCGTGCTGGTTGCTCTTCACCGGCATCCGGTCGGCCGTCTTTTCGAACAGGTTGATTGCGGGCGCCGCATAGAGCGCGAACATCTGCTTCTGCACCGCCGCAGCGAGCCGCGTGTTCACCTCGTCGAAGACGAAGATCACATCGACCGCCTTGGCGGTGAGCTTCGGCATGATCCGCGCGAGTCCGTCGAGCTTGAAGCCGAGGAACTTGCGCGGGAACCAGAACAGTTCGCGCAACAGGTCGAAGCCGCGGAAGACGCGGGTATCGGCCGGCAGCAGCGCCTCGTTTTCCGAGAAGCCGAGCTGCTCCAACGAACAGCCCTCGGCTGGCGTGATCACGGGGTCGCCGAACTCGTCGAGATGGCGGAAATAGATGCCGACGCAGTCCGAGAAGAGCTGCTCGTAGAGCGCCACCGCATCGGCTTCCGAACCGAGCAGATGAAAGGTCAGGTCCTTGCAGCGGCAGCCCGAGAACCAGCTCGTCGGCGTCTTCAGTGCCTGGGCGGCCGAAGGCTCCTGCTCGGGGTCTGCCATGGTCCTGTGCGTCAGCGACAACCGCAGACCGGAGAGCACCCGGTGGTCGGTCCGCAGGCCCAGCGCCTGGAGCGGCCCCGGCGCCGGAATGTACTCCGCCGCGGCGATGTCGAAGGGCCACATCGTCACGTCGGCGCCGAGGCGGTAGCGGCAGGCGACGCGCCGTTCGCGCTCGAGATAGGTCGCGTCGATGTAGGCGCCGCGCGGGATCTTCATGCCTTCGCGCAGGCCGGGATCCGAGAAGGGTGGCCTGATCCCCGCGAGCAGCGCCGACGGCGTCGGCGCGAGGTAGTTCGGGATGAGCTGCTCGAGCAGGTTGTTGGTAAATTCCGGGAATTCGTGCTTCAGCTTGAGTTGCACCCGCGCCGCCAGGAAGGCCGCGCCTTCGAGCAGGCCAGCGACCATCGGATCCATGCGCTCGCCGACAAGGCCACCCAGCCTTTCCGCAATGCCCGGATACTCTTCGGCGAATTCCTTCGTGTGCTCCATGAAGAGGCGGAGCTCTTGATTATAGAAGTCGAGGAACTCCTGGTTCATCGTTCCTAGCGGCTCCTGATCGCCATCTTGCCGGTATCCAGTTCGAGATCGGCGACGAACTGGACGGGCACGTTGAGCGGCTCGCAATTGAGGTCCGCGCGCACGAGGAAGCGCACCTTGAGTTCGGCCCGGTCGAGCGAATCGTCGCGCTCGACGGCAACGGACTCGCGGATCAGCCGAGGTTCGTAGCCGAGCAGGACGGCAATCATGTCCTCGCGGATCAGATCCACGCGGTGCTCGTCGATGGTGCGGTTGGCCAGGTCGGGAAAGCCGTGGTTGAGGATCGAGCGGCCGACATGCTCGAACTCCGACAGATCGACGGACGAGGCCAGGTTGATCGTATTGACCAGACCTTCGAGGTCGATCGCGATCTCGCGCCGGAGCTTGGGCTCGGTGATGGCGGCGCGCGGCGCGGCGCGACGGTTCGCCAGAACCCGTTCGCCGCCTTCGTCGCGCAGGTCGAGCGCAACCTTCGCATCCTTCTCGAGATGCGCCTCGCGGAAGGCGAACATCAATGGCGGCCGCAGCCGCTTCCTCGAGATCGGGCCGTTCATCGGATCAGACCGTTCATGGCACCCCGGATCGCATCTCGGTCATCGGCGGAACCCGCCACCGGCGGGGACACAAGCACGATGGCCGCCGCGGCGCTTCTCCGCAACGACCACCGAAAGGCGGCAGGCCGGCGCCACCTTCGCGACACCGGCCTGCGCGTGACGTCACTTCTTGTTCTGCTTGAGATCCCAGGTCATCGTGACCGGCGCGTCGAGCGAGCCGTCCTTCTTCTGGGCCTTGTACTCGTATTTGATCTTGGCGAAGTTCAACGAGAACTGGTCGGTCGGCACGCTGGAGCCGCCGGCGGCATCGCCGGACTGGTAGCTCGACACGATCAGGTCCTCCAGCGTCAGGACGTAGTAGTCCTGCTGGTTCTCGCCCTGCTTGCGGACGAAAAGCGTGGCCTTGGTGATGTGCTTGCCGGTGGCGCAGGAGAGCGCCAGGTTGGCCGAAGCCTTGCCGACGGACGAGGTGAAGTGGATGTCCTGGAAGCTCGCCTTGCCGGCGCCGCCGCCGGAGCCCGCCGCATGCGAACCGGCGTTGCTGACGCCCCAGGAGAAGGAATCGACCTCGATCGTGTCCTTGTGCTTGGAATCCTGGCTTTCGCCCTTGATGCCGTCGATCTCGAGAAGGAAGTCGGTAGCCATGATCATCTCCAATGGTTGGAAGTGAAGGTGAATGTCTCGGTGAAACCCGAATACTGGACGCAGTTCTCCTACGCGCCCGGGCTCGACCGCCCGGAGCGCTGAAGGTCTTGGTTGCTGACGTCACATGCTGGTCAGGTGACGATCACGTCTTGGGAGCTGGCAGGCGTGAGACCAGGCTCAAGCCGATATCCATGCCCTCGAGCTGGAAGTGCGGCCGGAGATAGAACTTGGCCGAGTAGTAGCCAGGGTTCTCCTCGTCCTCGAAGACGTCGATGCGCGCATCGGAGAGCGGGCGCCGCGCCTTCGTCTCTTCGCTGGAATTGACCGGATCGCCATCGACATAGTCGGTGATCCACTCCTGCAGCCAGCGCCGCAGCGGCTCCTTTTCCTTGTAGGAGCCGATCTTGTCTCGCACCATGCACTTCAGATAGTGCGCGAAGCGCGAGACCGCGAACATGTAGGGCAGCCGCGCCGACAGGTTGTCCGAAGCGGTCGCCGCGACCCCGTCGGGGCCGGAGAACGCCTTGGGCTTGTAGAGCGACTGAGCCCCGATGAAGGCGGCCTTGTCGGTGTTCTTGCGATGGATCAGCGGGATCAGGCCGGATTTGGCCAGTTCCGCCTCGCGCCGGTCGCTGATCGCGATCTCGGTCGGGCATTTCAGGTCGACGCCGCCATCATCCGTCGGGAAGGTGTGGGTCGGCAGGTTGAGCACCTCGCCGCCGGACTGCACCCCGCGGATGCGCGTGCACCAGCCATACTCCTTGTAGGCGCGGTTGATGTTGACGGCCATTGCATAGGCCGCGTTCATCCAGGCGTATTTCTCGCCCTTGTGACCGTCGGTGTCCTCCTCGAAGGCGAACTCCTCGACCGGCTCCGATTTCGCGCCGTAAGGCACCCGCGAGAGCACCCGCGGCAGGCACAGGCCGACATAGCGGGAGTCGGCCGCGTCGCGGAGGCCCTTCCAGGCCGCATAGTCGGGCGTGTCGAACACCTTGCTGAGATCGCGCGGGTTGGACAGCTCCGTCCAGGAGTCCATGCTCATCAGCGTCGGATCGGCACCGGCGAAGAACGGGGCGTGGGCGGCGGCCGCGACCTTGGAGAGGTCGCGCAGCAGCTGCACGTCGGTCGGGACATGGCTGAAGTGGTAGTCGCCGATCAGGCAGCCGAAGGGCTGGCCGCCGAGCTGACCGAACTCCTGCTCATAGACCTGCTTGAACAGCGGGCTCTGATCCCAGCGCGCGCCGGGATAGGTCTTCAGGTTGCGATAAAGCTCGTTCTTCGAGACATTCATCACCTTGATCTTGAGCTGTGCGTCGGTCTCCGAATTGAAGACCAGATAGTTCAGCCCGCGCCAGGCGCTCTCGATCTGCTGGAACTCCGGTGCGTGCAGCACCTCGTTCATCTGCTCGGTCAGCTTCGCGTCGAGCCGGGCGATCATCTCCTCGATCGTGTCGAGCACGTCGGTCTTGATGAGCGACTGGTCGGCGAGCGCCTGGTTGACCAGGGTCGCGATGCCGGCCTCGACCTCGGTCGCGGCACGCTCGGTCTTGGGCTTGAAGCTCTGCTTCAGGACCGAGGCGAACTCATCGAGATCACGGGTCTCGGCGGCTGCGCCGCCGGGCTGCTGGGATTGTGCTTCCGCTGCCATTGCCGCCTCGCTTGCTTACTTGTTGACTTCGGCCGCCGTGCCGTCGGACGGCTTGTCGGCAAGCTTGTCCTTGAGCGCAGCCATCAGCTGGGGATCGGCGAGAAGCGCCTTGACCTGATCGCTTGCCGCCATCTTGCCGTCCATGAAGCGGACGAGATTGGCGAGCTGCTCGCGCGCCTCCAGCAGCTTCGCCATAGCCGGGATCTGGCGGGCGACGGCAGCCGGGTTGAAATCGTCGAACTTCGAGAACTTCAGCGCCACCGACAGCTTGTCACCGCCATCGCCGAGCTTGTTGGGCACGTTGAAGGCGACCCCGGGTTCGATCGCAGCCATGCGCTGGTCGAAATTGTCCATGTCGAAATCAAGGAACTTGCGCTGCGAGATCTCAGGCTTCTCGACGCCCGCGGCGTTGCCCGAGAGATCGGCCATCACGCCCATGACGAAGGGCAGCTCGATCTTCTGCTCGGCGTTGTACGGGTCTTCATAGGTGATATGGACCCGCGGCGGTCTGTTGCGGCGGATGAACTTCTGTCCTGAATCTCCGGCCATGTTGCCAGCCCCTCTGCAATCGCGCCACGCCGACGTAACGTGACATCGTAACCGTTGTTGGTCTCCACCGATATAGTCGCGCCAGTGTGACGCTGGGTTCAAGCGGATTACAAAAAACTGCCCTAGCTGTCGGCGTCCGGAACCAGCGCCACCTCGGGCAGGATGTTGCCGAGAAGCGCCATGAAATCCTGCTGAACGAGCGAGCAGGCCTTGTCCATCAGCAGCGGCGTCGGATGTGAAGGCTCGATCTGGCGATAGAACGCCGCGACCGCCTTCATGCCCGCAACGGCGTCGGCGCGGCTTTCGATCCTCGGAAGGGCCGCCTTCGCCGGAGCGGCTCGCCGCTCCTCTGCAGGTTCAGCGACCGTCTCTTCGACGGTCTCGGCATCGCTGACGTCATCGGCCTCGGCCTCGCCCTCATCCGCAGATGCATCAGAAGCTTCGTCGTCCGAGCTGTCCTCGTAGGAGGTCTCCTCCTCATAGGAACTCGTCTCGCAACTCTCTTCCTCCGCAGCATCCTCGGGCACGCTCAGACGCTCCAGCGGCAGCCGGAAACGCGGCCTGTCGCCGATCTCCAGAACCGCGCTGCTGAGATGGTCCGGGAACATGATCTGAATGACTTCGATCAAGGACTTGCCGATCAGTTGCTGTGCCTGGCCGATCAGCAGGACCGCCGGGCTCGAAGGTTCCATTCGGCGAAAATAGGCGAGGCAGGCGGCCAGCGTATCCTTCACTTGAAGGATGTTGCCGCACGCACCCGAAGCAAGGTTGCTCGTGCCTGTTGGCGCGACTGCGCCTGGGGCTGCCGGCACCGCCGGCATCGCCTGATGCCCCGGCACGCGACGCGCCACCGCGGCATCGAGGAAGGCGACGATCTGACCAACGAGCGCCGACAGGCGCGGAAAGCTGAGCGCATGATCGGCCCCGACCTTCTCCAGCCAGATCGCGCGAATCCGGTCGAGCGCATCGCCGATCGCGCGAGCGCGCCCGAGCGTGGCCGTGAGATCGTCGATATCCGCCTCGCTCAGCGCCGCCTGGATCGCACCCTGGTCGGGATGCTGCTCCCCGTCGACCAGCTTGGTCTCGCCGCTGGCGACGAGCTGGCTCCTGAAGGCGAAGGGGCCGATGCGCCGGCTGACGAAGAGCGGCGCATGCTGCAGCGGCAGCACGACCGTCGGCAGCTCGTCCAGGCTCTGCAGCGCAACCTCGCGCATGATGAAATCGCCATCCATGGCGCGCGGATGCACCTCCTCCCAGTGCTCGGACAGGAGGGCGGCGATGGTCGCTAGGCAGCCGGCAAAGGCCGTCACATCGCGGTTGAGGATCGCGAGCTTGCCTGCCAGCACGAGCACACGCAGGTCACGCGAGCGCTCGAGCAGCTTGCCGATATCCGAGAAAGCGGCCGGAAATTCGATCGTGCTGCGGTCGAACGCGACCTGCCGCCCGTCGTGATCGCGCTTGAAGTACTGCGCCGGCAGCGCGACCTCGAGCCGCGCCGTGACGTTCATGAAGTCGGCATCGTCCTCGAGGTCCGGCCCGCACGGTTCGTCGCCGGAGATCGCGTCCGCGTATTCAGCAAAGTTCAAAGCCGCCATGGCCCTCACCGGTCACGCATTCAGCGGCTCAACCGCAGGGAAATCCGCCCAGCGGGCGCGTCGGGATCGCTCAATCGTTCTTCAGCCGCGTTTCGACGCGGCGATTCTCGCCGGCAAACGGATCGGCGACGACGGGCTTGTCCTGGCCATAGCCGCGCGCCGCGAGCTTGGCCGTATCGATGCCTCGCTCGCTCAGATAGCGCACCACCGCCTGCGCGCGCCGCTGCGACAGATCGCGATTATAGGCCGGCGTGCCCGAGGCATCGGTATGCCCCTCGACCACGAAGCTGCTGGAGGCGAGCTGCGGGGTCTTCAGAGCCTTGGCGAACTCGTCGAGATTGATCCTCGCATCGGGCTCGAGCACGTCGGAATTGTACTTGAAGCGCACGACGAGGTCGAAGGCCGCCGTCGTGGCCGGTTTCACCTGGTGACCGGCCTTGCTGCAGTCGGCCTCGGTGCCGATGCACAGCCCGCGCGTGGGACTCGTCTGCGGCGCCGCCGGCTGGAAATGCTTGACGATATCGTCAGCCTTGTAGGTCTGCGCCTGCGCCGAAAGCGCCTGCAATACATAAAAACCAACGGAAAGGATGGCGACGGCTGTATTCGCGGGCTGCTTGCGCATGGTCCCCCTCCCGTTTAGCTTAACGCGGGCGGTTAAAGATTGAAGGCGTAAAATATGCCTCACGCCATCCGCTACGTCAATATCAAAATAGCATCTACAGCCGTGAGGTTTCGTTGATGGTCTCCGATCTTCGACAGTTTCAAAGAACTGCTTCGTTCGATACCCCCATGGGTAAAGATGTATTTTCACTTGTGCGCTTTGAAGCTCAAGAAGCCTTAAGCGAATTGTTTACATTTCAGATAGAGGCCAGCAGCAAGACTGAGAACGCCGACCTTCAGAGCATCATGAGCCAGAAGTGCTCCGTGAAGATGACACTGAAGAACGGCAGCCACCGGATCTTCAACGGCACGCTGGTCGATGCCCAGTGGCAGGGCAAAGAAAACGACCTGTATCTCTACCGATTCACGCTGCGGCCCTGGCTCTGGCTGCTCTCGCAGCGCGCAGATTGCCGGATCTTCAAGAACAAGACCGCGATCGAGATCATCAAGCAGATCTTCGCCAAGGAGGAGACCGCAAGCTTCGACGACCGCACCAGCGACGGGCTGGAGAAGATCGACTACTGCGTCCAGTATCGCGAGACCGATCTCGACTTCGTGCTCCGGCTGATGGAGCAGTACGGGATCTATTATTATTTCAAGCATGTCGATGGCGACCACAAGCTGGTGCTCTCGGATTCACGCTCCTCGCATGACCCGATCGAAGCTGCCGCCCAGCCGACCTTCGCCGGTGCCGGAACCGCCTATCCGCTGATGCCGGTGACCAGCCGCCTGCCGCGCCACATCGAACACATGACGCATTGGTCGACCATAAGGCGGCTACAGACCGGCAAGATTGCGCTGAAGGACTACGACTTCGAGCAATCCGGCTCCGACCTGACGGCCCGCGCCGAGGAAGGCTTCGACAAGGCGAAATCCTATGAGGCCTATGACTATCCCCGCAGCTACATCAAGCGGGGCGAGGGCGAGCATTTCGCCCGCGTCCGGGTGCAGGCCAAGCAGGCCCAGGACGATCGCCGCTTCGCCGCCGGTGACGCGCCCAGCCTGCATCCGGGTGCGCTGATGAAGCTTTCCGCCCATCAGACGAGCACGGAGAACATCGAGTACCTCGTCGTCCGGGCGAGCCACTCTTTTACCGGACAGAGCTATCGCTCGGGCAGCGGCGATGAATCGCTCTATGGTGGCACCTACGAGTTCCAAAAGAGCGACCGGCGCTTCCGGGCCCCTCTGCTGACCCCGCGCCCGACGGTCTACGGCCCGCACACCGCCAAGGTCGTGGGCGACAGGAACCAGGGCGAGGAAGGCGACATCGACGTCGACGAGTTCGGCCGGATCTATCTGCGCTTTCACTGGGACCGCGAGGATGAATCCACCTCGTGCCGGACCCGCGTCGCGCAGATGTGGTCTGGCAAGAACTGGGGCGGGCAGGTCATCCCGCGCATCGGCCAGGAAGTCGTGGTCGAGTTCCTGGAGGGCAATCCCGACCTGCCCCTCGTCACCGGAACCGTCGTCAACGACCAGCACAAGCCGCCCTATGCCCTGCCCGACAACAAGACCCAGTCCGGCCTGAAATCGGAATCGACCGACGGCGCCGGCTTTTCCGACTGCTACAACGAGATCAAGTTCGAGGACCGCAAGGGCCAGGAAGTCTTCAGCATGCAGGCCGAGAAGGACCACGAGGTCCTCGTCAAGAGCAAGGAGACACGCGAGATCGGCCCTGACTACCAGGATGGCGGCTATTCGCGCGAAACCACGCTGAAGAAGGGCAATGACAAGCTCGACATCCAGAATGGAAAGCTCGATGTCGAGGCCCGCGATGCCATCAACCTCACGGTCGGCCAGAGCACGATCAAGATGCTGCCGACCAGCATCGAGATCTCCTCGCCGACCATCGTGATCACCAGCGTCGCCAAGACGGAGGTGCGCAGCGACGCGGTCGTCATCATCAATGGCGGCATGGTCAAGATAAACTGAGATCCCGATGTCGCGTCTGCGCTTCAGCACCGCCCAGGAGGTGTTCGACACCTTCCCCTCGCTCCGCAAGGTCGTCGCCACCAAACCGACGACCGAGCATCCGCTGGCCTTCCTGAAGCGGCTGGCACAAGGTCCGGCGCCGGCCGAGGCTATCGCTTTCTGCGCCTTCGTCCTGCCGCGCCGCGAGGCGGTCTGGTGGGCCGCACAGTCGCTGCGCGCGATGCAGTCCCCCGGAACTCGGCAGGATGACGGCCTTGTTGCAGCCGAAACCTGGGTTCGCGACCCACGCGACGAGACCCGCAGGGCGGCGCTCGCCCTGGCCGATGAGGGCGATCCGGCCCTTGCCGGAACCTGGGTCGCCTTCGCCGCCGGCTATTCGGGCGGGAGCATGGTGGCGACCCATGCCGTGCCCTGCCCGCCCGACCTGACGGCGAAGATGGCACGCGTCGCGGTTCTGACCGCGCTGGGCCGGCTTTCCGGGCGAGAGCATCAGGCCGCATTGCGCAACTGCATCGAAGCATGCATTCGATTGGCCGATGACGACGCCAGCAAGACCCGATCCTGAGCGCCACCCGCCGGGCCTGCGCCCCCGCAGCAAAGTCCGGCATCGTCGCATGCATGGGCGTGCGGGCACTGGGTCCTCTCCGGAATTCGCACGATGCCGCTGACGCTGACGATCGAGAACGAGACTGCGCTACCCGACGGCGGGCCCCTTAGCGTCACGCTGAGCGGAGGCCGCGGTCTCGATATCGGCCGCGACCAGCATCTCGACTGGTCGCTGCCCGATCCGACGCGCGCGATCTCCGGCCGCCATTGCGAGGTCCGCTTCCAGGACGGCAACTATTGGCTCCGCGATGTCTCGACCAACGGCACCTACGTCAATGGCGGCAGCCAGCGCGTGCAGTCGCCCTACCGGCTCCAGCATGGCGACAAGCTGGAGATCGGCCACTACATCATCGCGGTGACAATCAACGACGCCGCCCGGCCGGAACCCGCCCCCGCGGCCGTCCCGGCCTTCGCTGCGCAGCCCGAATCGCTTTGGGCGTCGAGCGGCGACGAAGCCCCACCGATTCCGCGTCGCGACCTGCTGCCGCCAAGCCGGCATCGCCCCGTCCATGACGGCTTCATCGACTGGGCTGCGGACATCCCGGCCCCGAATCAGGAACCGGCCGCGCCTCCGCCGTCCCAGCCGGCACCACAGGCCGGCGGCGAAGACTTCGCCTGGGCCCCCTATCAGGAGCCGCCCCCACCAGCTGTGGAGCCGGTGGCACCGATCCCGACGCCGCGGCGGCCGATCACCGCCGACTTGCCGCCGGGCGATCCCTGGAGCGATGCCGCGCCGGTGCAAGCCGCCGCGCCGATCGCGCCCTTGCCTCCGATCGACCCGCCACCGGCGCAGCCCTACGCGCCACCACCGCCTCAGCCCTTCGCGCCAGTGCCGATGCCCGGAGGAATGCCCGCGATCTCGGCCGCCGAGTTCGTCCAGCGTTTCGCCAAGGGCGCTGGACTTTCGACCGATGCGCTCGGCTGGCAGGATCCCGGCGCCTTCGCCGAGCAGCTCGGCGGCCTGATGCGTCTCGTCGCGATCGAATTGAAGCAGCTGCTCGCCGCCCGCGCCGAGAGCAAGCGCATCGCCCGCAGCGCCAACCAGACGATGATCCAGGCGCAGGACAACAACCCGCTGAAATTCTCACCGACGGTCGACGACGCGCTGCAGCTCATCTTCGGCAAGCCGAAGAGCGGCTATCTCAGCGCGCAGAAGGCTTTCGACGAGAGTTTCCGCGACCTCAAGGCCCACCAGATCAAGACCTATTCAGCCATGCAGCACGCCCTGCGCATGCTGGTCGAGGATCTCGACCCGCAGGCGATCGCCGAGAGCACGGCGCAGGAGCGCGGCCTCGATTCGCTGCTCGGCTCGCGCAAGGCGAAGATGTGGGATTCCTATGTCGCTCGCTGGGAGGCCAAGACCGCCCCCTATGAGGACGGCCTCGTCGACGCCTTCATGCTCTATTTCGCCGAATGCTACGACCGCGGCGGGAAATAGCCACGGCGCGATGGCTCGGTCACAGACCAAGCTTCGCCGCGACCGCCGTGATCTCGATGTCGTGGCCGGGCGAGGCGAGCTTGGCCTCGACGGTGGCGCGGGCGGGCGCGGTGCCGGCCGGCACCCAGGCATCCCAGACGGCGTTCATCTCGGCGATCTTCGAGATGTCGGTGAGAAAGATCTGGACGCTCAGGATGCGCGTCTTGTCGCTGCCGGCAGCCTCCAGCGTCTCTTCCAGCAGCGCCAGGACCTCCGTCGTCTGCTCGCCGAGCGGGCGACCTTCCGTCTTCTCGGCGACATGGCCGGCCAGGAAGACGATGCCGTTGAAGATCGCGGCATCGCACCAGCGCTGCGTCACTCCGATGCGTTCGATGGCCATGGTCGGTATCCTCTGCTGAACTGGGGCGGGGCGGAGTTGCCCGCGCCGCGCTCGTCCTAAAGCATCGGCCCGAAAAGTGGCATGCGGTTTTCGGGCGAAGCCGATGCGGGAACAACGCCCCCCGTCAGCCGCCGATGATCACCGTGGTCAGGCCCATCGTGATCTTGTTCGGCGGCCCGACCGCCTCGATGATCGTATCGCCGACCCGGCAGGCCGAGAGGTTGTTGATCAGCACGGTCTGCGAGCCGTCGATGACGACGCCAGGCCCATGCGGCGGCGCTGGCAGGAGCGTCAGACAATTGTGGATGTCGGCACCGCCCGCGGCGCCGGTGATCATCGAGCCCATGCTGGCGGCCGCAGTGGCCTTCGCAGTCTCCTCCGCAGCCTTGGCCGCGGGTGCTCCCGGTGTGCCTGCGGCTGCGAGCGTCGCGGCCTCCGCCGTCGTGATCACGGCGTCCGAAACCTGTCGGGCTGCCTGGATCGCGGCCGCAGCAGCCGCCGAGACGCCGCGCCAGGCCGGCAGCCCGCCGATCAGCACATTGGGACTCCCCGGTCCCGGCTGGAGGATGCCCGGCAGCGGATGCAGCACCATGTCGAGAATTCGTGCGGCTGGACCTGTCGGCATCGTCGGCTCCTGCTGATCGCCGCCATCGGGACGCGGCCGCAGTCGGTGCAGCCATCCATGTTCATGTTGGCAACGGATTCGATCCTGATCGACTGCCCGCGATCGCGCAACGGCGCATCATTCAAGTTGATGACGGCGGCCGGTTTCCTGCGCCCTAGCATTCACTTGGTGACGCTTGTTGGTGACCCGTATAAGGTTGCCCACATGCCTTTGAGTGAGCGAGACCCGGATGTCGTGGTACAGCAAGGTCGTCTGGTCGGAAGGGCTGTTTCTCAGGCCGCATCACTTCCAGCAGAACGATCGGTATCTTGAGAACCTGCTGGAAAACCGCGTCCGGCATGTCACCCCTTACCCATGGGGATTCTCGGTGTTGGAGATCGACCGCGATCTCGCCCAGCAGAGCCGGATCGGCCTGCGTCGCGCCGTCGGCGTGATGCCGGACGGCACGCCCTTCGCCATGCCCGACAACAGCCCGCTGCCGCTGGCGATCGAGGTTCCAGAAAACGCCGCCGGCCAGATCGTCTGGCTGTCGCTGCCGCTGGCTTCGGCCAACACCCGCGAGGTCGAGGACGCGCTGAACGGCAGCGCCAGCCGCTTCGTTCCCGCGACCGAGATGCTGATCGATTCGACCGCCTCGCTGCGGATCGAGGAGGAGATCGACATCGCCCATCCGCGCCTGACGCTGGAACTGCGCAAGACCGCCAAGGCCGGCTATGTCGGCCTCGCGCTCGGGCGCATCCTCGAGGTGCGCGACCGCGCCATCCTGTTCGACGAGAAATTCGCGCCGCCCGTCCTCGTCTGTTCGGCCTATCCGGTGATCGAAGGCTGGCTCGACCGCGTCATCGGCTGGATCGACAACAAGCTGGAGGAACTCGCCCGCTACGCCGCCGACCCGACCGCCGGCGGCGGCCTGCAGAGCGCCGACTACTTCATGCTGCAGCTGTTGAACCGACAGATCCCGGTGCTGAAGCATCTGCGCCAGTCGCGCTATGTCCATCCCGAGCGGCTCTTCGTGACCTTCGTGGCGCTGGCCGGCGAACTCGCGACCTTCACCACGGCCGAGCGGCGCGCCCGCGACTATCCGGCCTATGACCATGACGATCTGGAAACCTGCTTCACGCCCGTCGTGCGTGACATCCAGGACTTCCTCTCGGCCAATCTCGGCCGCCGCGCCATCCGTCTGGAGATCACCGAGCGCGCGCCCAACGCCTTCATGTCGACGATCCGCGACCGCAGCCTCGTTCGCAACGCGACACTGGTACTGGAAGTCGCGGCGCGTCGCCCGCTCACCGAGATCCAGGCGCAGTTCCCGCAGCTCTTCAAGGTCGGCCCCAACACCAAGATGAACGAGATCGTGCACGCCCATTTGCCGGGCATCAGCCTCGTCCACCTGCCGACGCCGCCGCCGCAGATCCGCGCGCTGACGGACCATGTCTATTTCTATCTCGACCGGACCTCGCCGCTCTGGCCCGAATTCTCGACGGCGAGTTCGATCGGCATGCACTTCTCCGGTGACTGGCCCGATCTCGAACTGGAGCTCTGGGCCGTGCTCGAGGGCAGGCGATGAGCGATCCGGGTTCGCCCTCCGATCCGTTCGGCCGTTCCGACCGAACCATCATCAGGCCGAACCCGGCCGGCCGCCGTGCGCCCCTGCCCTCCCGCCCGGCGCAACCGGCGCCGGCGGCGCCGACGCCCTATGCGCCGCCGCCGGTCGCCTCGCCCGGCGTTCCCGGAACAGGCGAGGAATGGCTCTCCGCCGCCCCGCCGATCCCGCAGCGCCCGGCGCCACCGCCTCCACCCGTCTCGGGCGGGCCGATGCCGGGGCGCGAGCAGCTGCTGACGCCGAACGCGAACCCGCTGCTGCGCGCCGCCGGGCCGCTGCTGCTGCTGCTGGGGCGTCTGCGCTCATCCTTGAGCAGTGCTCCGCCAGCGCAGTTGCTCGGACAGGTTACCGACACGATCGAGGCCTTCGAGCACGAGGTCCGTGCCGCCGGCGTTTCCGCCGAACAGACGCGCACTGCCAAATACATCCTCTGCGCGGCGGCGGACGACATCGTCCAGAACATCCCGGGCGAGGACCGGCATGTCTGGACGCAGTACAGCATGCTCTCGCGCTTCTTCGGCGAGCGTGTCGGTGGCGTGCGCTTCTTCGAAGAGCTCGACCGGGCCAAGGCCGACCCGTCGGTGAACTACGACCTGCTCGAGATGATGCATGCCTGCCTGGCGCTGGGCTTCCAGGGCATCCATCGCACGTCTTCCGGCGGCGCCGCCAATCTGCAGATGATCCAGCGCAACCTGTTCGAGACGCTGCGGCGGGTGAAGCAGCCCGACGCCGAGCTGTCGCCGCGCTGGCGAGGCCAGGCGATCGCCTCTCAGGTGGCGCGCTTCAAGGTCCCGGTCTGGTCGGTCGCGGCGCTCGCAGGTGTCGCCGTGCTCGGTCTCTATTTCGTCTTCCGCTTCCTGCTCTCGGGCAATGCGGAAGCCGCTGCCACGGCCCTGCTCTCCGTCCACCCCAAGGGTGAGCTCGGCATCGTCCGCAAGGTCTTCTCGGCGCCGCCGCCGCCACTCCCGCCGCCGCCCGTGCCGCCCAAGGTCTGCGGCGCGGTACAGCCGCCGATCGTCTGCCAGGTCACGCCCAACGTGATCATCGTCAGACTCGTCGACATCACCCTGTTCGAGCCGGGGCAGGCCGCCGTGCGCGACGAGTTCCGGCCACTGATCGAGCGGATCGCGACCGTGCTCGAAACCGAGGGCGGTACCGTCAAGGTTCTCGGCCACACGGACAACGTCCCGATCCGCACCGCCCGCTTCCCCTCGAATGTCGAGCTCTCGCAGGCCCGGGCCAAGGCGGTGGGCGAGCTGTTGAAGACGAAGCTGAGCAAGCCCGATCGGATCAGCTTCGAGGGCAAGGGCGCCGACGTCCCGATTGCCCCCAACGCCACCCGCGAAGGACGCGCCAAGAACCGGCGCGTCGAGATCGTGATCCAGCGCAACGTCTGACGGAGGCTCAAGCGGATGAACCTCGCGACCTGGCTCAGGATCGGCGCGATACTGCTGGGAACGCTGGCGCTCGCCCTGCTCGTCTGGTTCGGCGCGCCCTTCCTTGCCGTCGGCGAGGTCAGGCCGTTCGAGTCGGTCTGGGTGCGCCTGCCCCTCGTCGTCCTGCTGGCGCTCGGCGCGCTCGCCTGGATCGCCGTGATCGTGATCCGCCGCCGCCGCGCGACCGCTGCGCTGACCGAGGCGCTGGAACAGCAGCAGGAATCGACCGGCGATGCCGCGGCCCTCTCCGGCGCCATGCACGACGCCTTGGCGACGCTGCGCCGTGCCCGCGGCACGAAGGGCGGCGACTACCTCTACGACCTGCCCTGGTATGTGATCATCGGTCCGCCCGGCGCTGGCAAGACGACGGCGCTGGTCAATTCCGGGCTGAAGTTTCCCCTCGCCCGCGGCGGCGCCACACCCGCCGCCATCGCTGGCGTCGGTGGCACCCGCTACTGCGACTGGTGGTTCGCCGAGGAAGCGGTGCTGATCGACACCGCCGGCCGGTACACCACGCAGGACACCGACACCAAGGCCGAGAAGGCGAGCTGGTTCGCCTTCCTGGACCTGCTCAAGGCCAACCGGCCACGCCAGCCGATCAACGGCGTCATGGTCGCGATCAGCGTCGAGGACCTGCTGACCTCGAGCCCCGAGGAAATCGCCGCCCACGCCGACGCGATTCGCAGCCGCCTGCTCGAGCTGAACGAGCGGCTGAAGGTCGATTTCCCGGTCTATGCCGTGTTCACCAAGTCGGACCTGATCGCCGGCTTCAACGAGTTCTTCGGCTCGCTGTCCGAGCCACAGCGCCGCATGGTCTGGGGCCACTCCTTCCAGACCACGGACAAGACCCGCAACATGATCGGCGACGTCGCGCCCGAATACGACGCGCTGATCGAGCGGCTGAACGAACGCCTGCCCGACCGGCTCCAGGACGAGGCCAACCCGACCGCGCGCGCCCAGATCTTCGGATTCCCGAGCCAGATGGCGACGCTGAAGCGCTCGATCGTCGATTTCCTCGGCCGCGTCTTCGAGCCGACGCGCTATCACGCCAATGCGACGCTGCGTGGCTTCTACTTCACCTCCGGCACGCAGGAGGGAACGCCGATCGACCAGCTGATCGGGGCGCTCTCGCGCAATTTCGGCAGCGACCATGCCAGCGCCGGCGCCTATTCCGGCCGCGGCAAGAGCTATTTCCTGACCGACCTGATCCAGAAGGTGATCATCGGCGAGGCCGGCTGGGTCTCGACCGATCTCGGCGCCGCGCGCCGGACAACGATGCTGCGCGTCGCCGGCTTCGCCACTGTCGCGATTGTTTCGCTGGTCGCGCTCGGCCTGTGGTGGATGAGCTTCTCGCGCAACAGCGACCTCATCACTGCGACGAATTACGGCCTCTCCGACTATCGCAGCAGCGCCGCCCCCGTGCTGCAGGAGACCACGATCTCGGACCGCAACTTCAGCCGCGTGCTGCCGCTGCTACACAAGCTGCGCCACATGCCGGCGGGCTACGCGACCCGTGAAGAGCCGACCCCGGTCTCCGCCACCTTCGGCCTCAGCCAGCGCGACCGGCTCCAGACCGCGACGGAGATCACCTACCAGCAGGCGCTGGAACGGATGCTGCGCTCGCGGATCATCTTCCGCCTGGAGGAACAGCTCGAGGCCAACCAGAACAATCCGGGCTTCGTCTACGAGGCGCTGAAGGTCTACATGATGGTCGGCGGGCAGGCAAAGCTCGACCGCGATCTCGTCACCGCCTGGATGCGGCTGGATTGGGCCGAGAACCTGTTCCCCGGCGCCGCCAACGCCAAGGGCCGCGAGGCGCTGGAGGAGCACCTCGTCGCGATGCTTGATCTCGACGACGGCGACACCGAGCCTCTGGTCAAGCTCAACCAGTCCCTGATCGAGAACAGCCAGCGCACGTTGCGCCGCCTCAGCATCGCGGAGCGTGCCTATGAGTTGCTGCGCACCCAGGCGCGCGCGCAGAGCCAGAAGGATTGGGTCGCCGCACGACGCGGTGGCTCCGACGTCCGCCTGGCTTTCGAAGGCGTCGCCGGCGAGGATCTCGACGCGATCCGCGTGCCCTATTTCTACACCTATGACGGCTTCCAGAACGCCTTCGTCGACCGCCTCGGCGATATCGGCGACCGGATCGAGAAGGAGCGCTGGGTGCTGGGCGAGAATGTCGACCAGCAGGCCATCATCGCGCAATACGCGACGCTGTTTCAGGACCTTCTGAAGCTCTACAGCCGCGACTACGTCGCCGCCTGGCAGCGTACGCTCGCGCGCCTCAAGCTGCGCCCGCTCAACGCTGACAAGCCGCAATATGTCGCGCTGAGCGCCATGGCCGCGCCGACCTCGCCCTTTAAGCAGATCCTCGAATCCGTCCGCGACGAAACGCAGCTCACCAAGGAACGCCCCTCGGCGAAGAAGGCGGCGGCGCAGGCTGCGACCGACGCCCTTGAGAAGCGCGCCAGCGATGCGCTCAGCCGGCTCGGCACGAACCTTCCGCTCAGCGCACCCGGTGTCGAGCGCGTCCTCGGCGGCGGCGGTAACGAGGCGCTCGGTGCCGACATCGAAAGCCAGTTCAAGCCGTTCCATGTCCTGGTCGAGGGCGATCTCGGCCGCCGACCGGTCGACCAGCTCCTGCAGATCCTCGCAGAGATCAACCAGAACCTTGCCATCGCCGCGACCAATCCAGCGCAATCGGCAGCCGCCAATGCCGCGCTCGTGCCGCTGATCGCGTCGTTGCGCGCGAACTCCTCGCGCTATCCCGCGCCCTTCGGCGCCATGGTCGTCTCTGCCGTCAACGATTTCGAGGGCGACGCGACCGGCGCGACCGTCGCCCTGCTGCGCCAGGCTCTGGGCGATCAGGTCAGCCGCGTCTGCACGGAGATCCTGAGCAACCGCTATCCCTTCGTGAAGGCGAGCGCGCGCGACGTGCCGCTGGCCGATTTCGCCCGGCTCTTCGCGCCCGGCGGCATCATGGACAAGTTCTACAAGGAGCGGCTGGAACCCTATGTCGACAGTTCCAAGGCGCAGTGGAACTGGCGTGTCGAGAGCCGCGTCGCCCGCGCGCTCTCGCCGACGACGCTCCGCGAGTTCCAGCGCGCCAGCGAGATCAAGGAAGCCTTCTTCCCGACCGGCGGCAACCTGCCCTCCTTCCAGATGATCGTGGTGCCGACCGCGCTCTCGGCCGACGCGGCCAGCGCCAAGCTCGAGATCAACGGCTTCACCGTGCAGAGCCAGCAGGGCGTCAACACGCCTGCGCCGGTGATGTGGCCGGGCGCCGGCATCGGCCGCACCGCGATCACGCTGACGCTCGGCGGCGGCAGTGCTGGCGGCGCCTTCGGCGGCGGCTTCTTCTCCAGCGGACCGAGCGCGCCCTCGGGCGAGGTCAAGCTGTTCGAGAAGGACGGCGTCTGGTCCTTCTTCCGCCTGCTTGATGCCGGTTCGGTGCTCAAGCAGGGCGACAATGTCGGGCTGACGCTCGCGGCCGGCGGCCGGCAGGTCGGGTATTCTTTCGGCGTCGGCTCGCTCAAGAACCCGCTGATCCTGCCCGCCTTGCGGGAGATCCGCTGTCCGACGGGGATCTGAGGCGATGGCATGCGGCCTGTTCGGAAAGCTGCCGGGCAAGCGCGACTTCATCGCCGTGAACGCGCCCGCCACCTTCCTCAAGGTCTATGAGGCCTGGCTCCAGGGCGGGCTGACCGCGAGCCGTCTCGAACTCGCCGGCGGCTGGCAGCAGGCTTTCCTGAACGCCCCGATCTGGCGCTTCTGGATCGGGCAGGCCTTCTGCGGCCAGACGGTCGCGGGCGCCTTCATGCCCTCGGTCGACGGCGTCGGGCGCTATTTCCCGCTGACCGCCTTCGCCATGGCTGAGCCGGGCGGCGCCATCCCGCACCCGGAGCTGGACCCGCAGGATGCGTGGTTCGGCGAGATCGAGGATTTCCTGCTTCAGGCACTCGACGCTGAATCGAGTTTCGACAGCGTCGCTCAGTGCCTGGGCCAGTTGCGCATGCCCAGCGACGCGCTGCTCGCCCCTCCCCCGACCGACATGGTGCGCCTCTCGGACGGTACCATCGTCACCGCGCTTTCGGCTTCCGGCTTTCCCGAGCGGCTGGCGGCGTTGCGCGTCGAGGACCATGCCCGCGCCTATGCGCATGCAACCTGTTTCTGGACTGTGGGCGGCGAGAATTTCGAGCCGCTCGCCCTGGTCGGCCACGGCCTGCCCGATCCCTATCTGTTCAGCGGCCTGCTGACCGGACGGTTCGATGCGTTCCTCCAGCAGCGGCGAGCCGCACCATGAACGACTTCGGCCGGACGACCGCCCCTTTCGAGACCGGCGCGGTCAGCCATGTCGGCCGCGTCCGCAGCGCCAATGAGGACAATCTGGTCGTACGGCCGGAGTTCGGCGTCTGGGCCGTGGCCGATGGCATGGGCGGCCACGAAAACGGCGCTCTGGCCAGCGCGACCGTGGCGGCCGCAATCGAGCGCATAGGCGCAACCCAGTCGGCTCCTGAGTTGCTGGCACGGCTGGAGGAAGGCGTGCTCGAGGCCAATGCCGAGCTGCGCCAGCGCATCGCCGACAATGGCGGTGCCCCGATGGGCTCGACGCTCGCGGTCCTGCTCGTCCACGACCGGCATTTCGCCTGCGTCTGGTCCGGCGACAGCCGCATCTATCTCATTCGCGCCGGCCAGATCGCGCAGATCTCGCGCGACCACACCGAGGTCCAGGACATGGTCGAGCGCGGCGTGCTCACGCCGGCCGAGGCCAGGAACTCGCCACGCCGCCACGTCATCACCCGCGCCATCGGCGTGCACGACATGCCCGAGCTCGATCTCGACTCGGGCGAGATCGAAAGCGAAGACGTCTTCGTGCTCTGCTCCGACGGCCTGACCGAGCATGTCGCCGACGACGAGATCCTGCGCGCCGTCGAGGATGCCGGTGCGCAACAGGCCTGCAACGCCCTGTTGGCGCTGACCTTGCAGCGTGGCGCGCGCGACAATGTCACGGTCATCATCGTCCGCTATCATCAGGACGATTCCCGGAACACGCAGTGGATGCCCAATATGCGCATGCAGGGGAACGACACGCCATGAGCGACTCCGAGCGCACCGTCATTGCGCCGCGCGCCGGTGCCGTCTCCGTCGGCACGACGCTGAACGGGATCTACGAGATCGAGCGCCTGATCGGCGTCGGCGGCATGGGCGAGGTCTACAAGGGCCGCGCCATTCAGACCGGAGACGCCGTGGCGATCAAGATGATCCGCCCGGAAATGGCACGCGACGAGGCGGCGCTGGCGCTGTTCCGGCGTGAGGCGGCAGCGCTCCACAACCTCTACAACGAGGCGATCGTCCGCTACTACGTGTTCACCATCGATCCGGTGACGCAGGCGCCCTATCTCGCGATGGAGTTCGTCGACGGGCAGCCTCTGTCGGAGCGCATCAAGCAGGGTCCACTCAGCCTGGAGGAGGCGGATGTGCTGCGCCGGCGCATCGCACCCGCCCTGCATGCCGCCCACCTGCTCGGCATCATCCACCGTGACATCTCGCCGGACAACATCATCTTGCCCGGCGGCAATTTGGCGCGCGCCAAGCTCATCGATTTCGGCATCGCCCGCTCCAGCATCCTGGGCGAAGGCACGGTGATCGGCTCCGGCTTCGCCGGCAAATACAACTACGTCTCGCCCGAGCAGCTCGGCCTCTATGGCGGCGACGTCACCGGCCGCTCCGACATGTACAGCTTCGGTCTCGTCCTGGCCGAGGCACTGACCGGCAAGGCGCTCGACATGGGTGGCACCCAGGTCCAGATCCTCGACAAGCGCCGCCGCGTGCCCGATCTCTCGCTCGTCGATGCGCGCATCCGCCCGCTGCTGGCGAAGATGCTGGCGGCCGACCCGGCAGAGCGCTTCGCCGACATGTCCGAGGTTGCCGCCTGGCAGCCGAAGGGCGCCCCCGCCAGGCCGGCGCCCAGCGGCGGCCTGCCGCTGCGCGCTCTGGCCGGCGTCGCGGCGATCGCCCTCATCGCCGCCGGCGGTTTCTATGGCTGGACGCTCCTCGGCCGCGAGCAGCGCCCGCCGAGCAGCCCGCCGCCGGCTCTCTCCGAGACACGCCAGGAGCCGTCCGCTCAGGCGCAGAGCAAGCCGCCGGAGTTGACCGAGCCGGCAACGCCGCCGACCTCGGCGGCTCCTCCGCCTTCGGTGACCCCGCCTCCGGCCTTGTCGGAACCGCCGGCCAGCCCGCCTGCGACGCCGCAGCCGACCCCTCAGATCGGCATGACCACAACGCCGCCGGCCCCGCTTCCGCGGCCGGAACCGAGTCAGCCCGCCGCTCCGAGCCTGCCCGATCCGCGCATGCCGCAGCCCACGAGCACCGAAGCGCCAAGGCCGCCCGCGACGCCGACGCCCCCACCGCAACAGCCGTCGTCACGGCCGGAGGCTCCACCGGCCAGTGCCGGCCGCAGCGAGCCGCCGCCCTCGGCCGCGACGGAACAGCCGCCCCGCACCGCGGCCGAGCGCATCCAGCGCTATGTCGCCACTTACGAGGGCGGGCCCTGCTTCTTCCTCTGGCCGACGGAGCTGTCGGAGCGGCGCGTCGTGCTGGAAGGTTTCGGCAATGCGACCGAACCCTTCGTCACCTTCGACAACGCCTTCAAGGCGGCGCACGGCTTCGAGGCGCAGATTCACCTGCGCCCAATCACGGCGGCGCAGTGCCCTATGGCGGATTTTCTGCGCCAGCTCGGCGACAATATCGACCGCACGCCGCGGCTGCAGATCAATGCCTTCAACATGAAGAGCGGCGACGTGCTGAGCGGCACGATCGACAATGAGGGCGGCCGCAACGTCGCCGTCGTGCTGATCGGCGATGACGGCCTCGTCTACAATCTCGGGAGCTATCTCCGGCGCGACGGCCGTCGCGCCAACTTCAATCTCAAGCTGGAGTCGGCGGCCGGCGGCGCGCCGCGCCCGCAGACTGTCCTGACCTTTGTCAGCGAAGCGCCGCTGCCGGCCCTGTCGGGCCCCAACCCGACGCCCTCGAGCGACTTCTTCGCCAGCCTGAAACAGGACGTGGCGCGCCAGGGCAGCAAGCTTGGACTTGGCGTGAGGTATTTCCGGATCGAGTGAAATTCAGGCGGCCGGGCTGAAGAACTCTGGGAAAACCCGGGCCATTTCAGCATTCACGACGCTGAGCAGCGCCTTCGGAAAGTCCGGAAAGTTGCGCATGTCCACAACGCTGAGGTCGTGCAGCCTGTAGACCTCCTCGTCGAGCAAATAGATCGTATAGAGCTTGCCGTTGTAGCTGTTCGTGTAGTTCGGCATCTTGTCGATGCAGCCGTCGCATGTGCAGGCGGTTCCGCGCGCCTTCATCGCGCGCTGGAACATCAGGATCTGCGCCTTCGTCTTGGGGCCGATGATGCCGTCCGTCGCCAGGGGCCGGGCAGCGGTGCCCTTGCCCTTGCGGAAGGTCACATTCGACGGATGCTGCAGCCAGAGATTGAGAAGATGCTGGACCAGCGTGACGTCGTCGCGGTTGTTCGCCCGGCCGGGCCCGACGCCCATGCCGACGCTCAGCCTGTGCTGGTATCCGCTATTGTCGATTTCGACGATCTTGACCATGGCGCCCTCGGGTGATCCGGCGACGGCTCGTGCCGTCACCACCATCACTAGAGGCGCGCCCGCAGGCGCGCTGTCCCCTGGGGGACAGGCGCCACATCCGCCGCTCAGTCGTCTTCGCGGTAGAGCACACCCCACTCGTCCTGCCAGAGACCCTGCGAATCCTCCACCACGATCGGCGCCTTGATCTCGTTGGCGAGCCCGATGGCCGAACGGAAGGCCTCCTTCGGCTCCATCTCGTCGCTGACGAAATCATTGACGAGATGCCCCCCGGCCAACTCCGCCGGGCAGGCGATGCGGCCGAAGGTCTCGCCGTCGCGCGCGCTCAGGCTGAGGGTGATCGCATCGGCTTGCGGTTCGTCGACCTGCTCGAAACGGTTTACGGCCATGATCCTGGTCTTCCTTTCAGGTGCTGCACTGCCGGCAACACCGGCAGGTCTCGAAAAGTCGTCGGTCATTTCTTCGCCGGCGGACGATTGCCGGCTTGCGCCCCGCCCGGCCTGACGGCGCTGTAGCGGTCGAGCCGGACCTTGATCATCTCGTTGAACTTCCGGTGGACCTCGGAGACCGAGAGCGTCTTGGTCTCGCCGCCTGCCTCGGCATAGAAGATCGGCCGGTTGGCCTGGGCGGGACGCGGCAGCAGGTCGGCCGCCTTGATGTCCGGCTTCTCCTCCATCGTCTCGATGAAAGTCTGGGCGGCATCCGGCCCAAGGAAATGGATCAGGTAGATCTCGCCGCCGGTGAGATGGCGCCCCATCGCCTTCTCCAGACGAAGCGTGTCGCGCTTCAGCATCTCGCCGGCTAGCAGCGCCGAGAGATAGGGCTCGCGCCTGAGGTCGAGGATGCGCTGGCGCTCGGCGGCGTCCGAGACGAAGAACTGCTTGCCGTTCTTCCCGATCAGCTTCGTCTCGGCCGCGAGCCCGTGCCTGGCGCCGAATTCGCTGACGACCCCGAGCCAGGTCTGCTCGATGAACTGGTAGAGCCCCGTCGCCGAGGAGGTCTTGGCCTGGACCGAGGTCGAGAATGAGGATTCCTTGTCCGCGACCGCCATCAGGAGCGTCGGGTCGGCGCCGACGACCTTGCCGGCCCGCACGATCGTCTCGACGAGGTGCCGGCGAATGCGGATCGGGCCGAAGGTCAGGAGCTGCTCCGGGTCACCGCCGCTGGTGATCGGTGCCTTCGGTATCTGCGAGCGAGGTCCCGGCCCCGCTTGCCCAGGAGACAGCTTTGGCGGCACCAGCAGGATATTGGATGGCGGCAGCGCTAGGGCGACCACCGGCACCTCTTGCGGAACCGACACCTGCTCCTTGATCTCCGCCAGGGTGGGATCGCTGTTGATGGCGAACTCCGTCGCCTGCCGCGCCGCTTCCAGATCGCTCTCGACCGAAGAGAGGATCAGCGACGGCCGTGCAGCCGCCTGCAAGGCCGGCGCAGCCAGGATCGCGACCATCTCCGGATCCGGCGGCGTCTCCTCCTGCCTGAGCTTGGCCAGTGCAATTCCGAGGACCGCAGCCGCGATGCAGCCGATACCCGCCACGACGCCGACCATCATCATCCGCCCGGACATCCCGCCGCGCGCCGTCGGCGCTGCCCCGAACGCTGGCGGCACAGGCTTTCCAACGGCCGCCTCAATGCTATCCGACCTCGCTTTGGTCGCCCTCGCCTGCCCGGGGGGTTCTGCAACCCTGGAGACCTTGGCGGCCGTTGCCGCTGCGGGCGCTCCCCTGTCCCCGGCGACGCGGCGATGCACCGCCTCGAACCAGCCATTTCCCTCGGCTTCGAGCGCCACGAGTTCGTCGACCAGCCGGCGCGCGGTGATCGCCGGCACCTTCGCCTCCCGCTCGATCAGGCCGGGAGCCGCCTTGCTGCCCTGTTCCGCGATGATCTTGAGGGCGAAGAACCAAAGCTGGAGCGGCGTGCGGCGGTTGTCGAGCACCGTGCCGGCGCCGGGCTGGATCATGTAGTTGCAGTGATTGCAGGCGAAGGCGCGCAGCTTCGGCCGCGGCTCGAACGTCGCCGGACGCCCGCAGGCCGGGCAGGTCAAGCTGCTGCCGCCATGGCGCGCGCGCATCAGCGCGTCGAGGCAGGCCTCTTCGGGAAATACGGCCTGGAACTGCTTGAAGCGTTCGCTCATCGGCCAGCCTCGACCCGGCCGGCCTCACGCGCGCGGAGCATCGGCGGCCTCGCCTGCCGAAGCCTCAGGATACGCGCGTGGCGTCGCCGGGACAATGTCGCCTCCTACCCGTCAGCCATGGAGCAGGCCCAGCCTCGCTACGTCCTTGAGATGAACAGCAATCTCCTCGGCCGTGGCGCGCCGGGGCAGGTCGTCGACATCCGCGCCCGAGCCATGTGCCTCGTGGAGAAAGGCGTTCAGATCGCTCAACAGGCGCTCGCGCGTGCGAGAGCCGTCCAGCAGGCAGACGAATTTGCGCACGATGACGCCATCGAGCCTCACCATGCGATGGCGCAGGTCGGTCACCTCGCCTGTCGTCGTCGCCTGCCAGCGCGCCACTTCGCTCGCCAGCGGACGCTCGGCGATGACGGTCGTCAGCGGCGGCGGCGCGAGCTTGACGTCGAGCAGGCCCGACCTGAAGATCGCCAGTAGGGCCTCGTCCAGCCTTGCGACCTGCGCGTCGAGATCAGGACCGAGCTCATCGCCGACATCCGCCACCGCCAGCGCGACGAGTTCGTCGAAGGCGACGCTCGCAGGCCAGATCTCGCCGAGCCGGCGCAACGCGGCCTTGCACAGATGCAGATCGACGGACAGCCGCACCCCCTCGCCGAAGTCGAAGCGGTCGACGCCCGGCTTGCACTCCTCTCCGTCCGCCGGCTCGACCAGCCGGACATGGGCCGCGACGTAATAGGGCTTCAGCGCGCCGGACTTGATGCCACGGCGCAGCGGAATGCCCTGCCGGCAGAGCAAGGTCTCGCGGAAAGCGCGGCCGATCAGCAGATCGAGCGTCTGCTCGCGCAACACCGCCTCCTCGACCGGGATGCCGGCCAGCATGGCCTGGGCCGGCCCCTTCGCAGCGCCGTACATGTTGGGAAAGGATGCCTCGGCGAGGAATTGCAGTCCGTGCCGCTCGGCTGCGCCCAGTACCTCGTGGAGGGCGAAGGCGCGCGCTCCCGGATTCAGGTCGTCATGGTAGAGGACGTTGTCGGGCGTGTCGTTGAGCTGCTCGAGCCGCTGCCTGAGCGCCGCGCCGTGGAAGGTCTGTGGGTCGCTCGCCTCGGCGAAGGCCTTGAGCGAGGCGCGGGCCACGCGGACACGCTCCTCCGGGCCGGAGATGTCGCGCGTCGCATACAGCATGACGTCGCGTGCGAGATCGCGCATCCGGCAGCCCGGCAGTGCATTGTAGCTGACATAGGCAATGCCTTGTGGCGAAAGCAGTTTGTCGAAGAGCGCGATGATCTTCTCGCGCACCACATCCGGCACCCAGGAATAGACGCCATGAACCAGGATGTAGTCGAACCGGCCGAGTTCCGAACCGACATCCATGATGTCGCGATGGTGGAACTCGAGGTTGCCGAGCCCGAGCTCGGCACTGGCGGACCGGGCGTGCTCGATCGCGCTTCCGCTGAGATCGATACCGACGAACCGGCTGCCCGGATACTGCGCCGCCATCGGGATCAGATTGCCGCCGCGACCACAGCCCAGTTCGAGAACGCGCATCGCCTCCGGCCCAGCCGCTTCCATGCCGTGGAAATGCGCGATCGTCGCAAGCCGGGCCGGGTGGGTCTGGGCGAAGGAATGCCCGGGATAGGCGACGGCGTCGTAAGGATTGATGGCCGTGTCGTTCATCCGCGTCGCGTGCCTCGTCGTCCCTGAATGGGCTCGGCTGCATGGGAGCCCGCCGGCGGGCGTCGCGCCTCATCCATTCGAAGGAGTGCGCTGAAAAGCGCCGGAGTCATGCCCAGGCTCAGCAGCCGATCACCTTGAACTCCACCCGGCGATCGAGTGCGTCGCTGGCGTCGTCCTTGCCGGTGCCGACGATGTTCTCCTTGAAGCCGCGGCCGGTCGCAATCATCCGGTTGCGGCCGTCCGGCATGCCGGTCAGCAGCAGGTCCATGATGAACTGCGCCCGCGAAACGGACAGCCGCTCGTTGAGGTTGGGCATGCCGGTACGCGAGGTGTGGCCGACGATCTCGAGGCAAGCCCCCTTCTGCTTGGCGCGCGTCGCGATCTGGCTCAGCCACATCGGATAGGGTTCTGTCGTCTGCGGGTTATCGACGAACTGGGTCGTGCCCGGCCGGAACAAGAGCTTCACCATCAACTGGTCGGTGCTCAGCCCGTAATCCACCAGATCGCCGAAAGCCTCAACGGAATCATCGCGCCGCCCGAGCTTGGCGCTGGCGAGATAGGTGCCGACCCGGACACGATGCTGGTCGCCGCCCGGCAGCCGCCGCGCCGTGCGGTAGAAGGCCAGCGCCTCGCGGAAGCGCTGCGCCTCGTACTCGGCGATACCGTCATTGATGAGGGCGTTGGCGGTCAGGCGGTCGACATAGGCCGGATCGAGCCCGCCGCCAAGCGGCGTGCCCTGGCAGGTCTTCACATAGGCATCGGTAGCCTGATCCTTCGCCCAGACCGGTGCGTCGCGATAGTACTGCGTCGGCGTGACATCGACATTGTCGAGCGTCGAACGCGCGACCCCTTTGGACACCACCGTGCGCGATTTCAGGTCCGCCAGCGTCAGGCAGATCCGGAAGGCGTCGCGGGGCCCCTCGCCACCCTGGTTGTTGATCGCCGTCAGCGTGCCGACCAGCACCACGGGGTCGCGGGCCAAAACCTCCGAGCTGAAGGGCTGCACGACGAAGCGCGGATAGGATTTCCGGACGATCTCGATCAGCGTCTGCTGCATCGCGCGCGTACCGGCCGACTGTGCGCCCGAGGACGCGTCGATCAGCGGGTCTATCACCAGTTCGACGCGATCCGCAGCGAGATTGGCCTTGCCAAAGAGGTCGTTCGCCGCCCGTTGCAGCGCCTCCGGATAGGGCACTGGCGTCGGCGGCGCCGGCTGCGCCTGAGCCGCAAAGCAGCCGACCATCGCAGCCGATGCGGTCAGGATTCGCAGAAGGCGAAGCCGGCGAGCGTCACGGCAAAGGCGAAACATCGACCACATGGGTTATCTGCCAGTCATGTCAGCGGGCCGGGGGGCCGGATGCGACGCTCCGACGTCGGAAGGACATGGCGATCGGGCGATCAGCGGCACAGCTGCAACTGCTCCTTCGCCTGGGGCGTCAGTTCGCCGAGCTGCGCGCGCAGCAAAATCTCGCTGCACATCGCGGCGCTCGGCGCGCGCGGATTCTGCGTCCGAACCGTCTGCGGCCGGGGGGCGACGACGGGAGCGGGCGCGGCCGCCTCCGCAGTCGGCCTTTCGTTCAGGGAACGCTCGGTCGGCGGTGGCGGGGCATTCAGCGAGAGGCTGGGCTGGACCGGCGCGGACATGGTCAGCGTACCCATCCGCGCCGCCATCGCCTGTTCGAGCATCAGGCGTTCATCGGCCAAACGCCGTTTCTCGGTTTCGAGCGAGGCGAGTTCGCGCTCGCGCCGCGCGACCTCCTCGGCCAGCCGCTCGCGCTCGGCCCTCTCCTGGACAGGAACTGGCGCCGGCCTGAGCGTCCCTGCGGCCGGCACCTGCGGTCGCGTCGGCGCATTTGGTTGGGCGACGGCAGCGGCCGGCGCCGCCTCGTTCTGGCGCTTTGCGAGATCGGTCGCCGCCTGCTGGCGGACCTTCTCGGCGCGCTCGACCCGCTCCAGCAGGGCCCGCTCGCGCTCGGCGAATTCGCGCGCCAGCAGATCCCGCTCCTGCGTCTCCGCGGCACGGCGCTCGATCAGGTCGAGCCGCGTGCGCGCATCGATCGTGAAGAAGCTCGTCGGATAGCGCTGGATGAAGGCGTTGAACGCCGCCGGGTCGTCGCTCGCCCGGATGCGGCGCCAGACGTCGCTGTCGGTCTCTTCCCGGTTGAGATAGAAGTCGCCCAACAGCGACAGCGACAGTTCCGGCGTCTGCCGACCGTTCGTCGCGTCATAGACGCTCTTCTGGACACGCCGGAACATCGTCGCGACCTCGAGGCCGGGCTGCTCGATCTCGCGCACGAGCGCGGCGGTGAAAGGACTGTTGCGGCCGATTCCGTCGGCCGCGACGTCGTTCGCCTGCGTGGCATAGGCGATCACCATGCCCTGCGCCCGGGCAACCGGGGCGAGGCCGTTGCCGACGGAGAAGCTGCGCGTCGCCTGCCGCTTGGCCAGCTGGCTGACGAACGGATTGTTGCGGCAGGCGTCGAGCACCATGATCTTGACGCCCTTGGAGAAGTTCAGGGCGGTCATGACGTCGTTGAGCCGCGTCGTCTCGTACTGGACGCTGACCTCATCCTCGACCCGCGCCTCGACCGGCACGAGATAGTTCTCGCCGTTGAACTGAAAACCGTGGCCGGCATAGTAGAACATCACAGCATCGGCATCCTGCGCCAGGCGCGCGAAGCGCGTCACCGCCTGGTCCATGCCGCGCTTGTCGAGATTGACGCCGTCGACCACCTCGAACCCGACCTTGCGCAGCGCTGCGGCCATGTCGCGGGCGTCGTTGACGGTGTTGGGCAAGACGGGGGCGTTGCTGTAGCCGGAATTGCCGATCACGAGCGCCACACGACGTTCGGTTGCTGCCGCCGGCACCGCCAGCAGCTGCATCGCGAGACCGATCAGCACACAGAATCTGGCGACGAGGCTCATGAAGTCCTTCCTTAGGTGAAGCTAGCGCAACACCTTGCAAAAATCCAGTCCGCGCAAGCTGTTCCGCGCGTGACTGGCATCGTTCAAGTTGTCGAGATCCGGGCTATTCGACTTGCCCCTGCGACACCGCACTGATAGCTTTTCGCAAGACTGGAATGCGTGAAAGGGACAAGCCGATGCGAAGGGTTCGGCTCTGCCTCGTGCCGGCCGTCCTAGCATGGGGTTTCGGAGCGCTCGCCACGGCCCTGCCCGAGCCTGCCTTCGCCCAGGAAAGGGCGCGGCCGCGCAGCCCCGCGCCAGCCAATGCCCGGCTTGGCTTCATCGACCTGGCGAACAATGCCCGCGTTCCCGGCAAGCTGACGGTCCGCTTCGCCCTGACCGGAATGGATGTCGCCCCGGCCGGCCCGCCGCAGCGCAATGCCGGCCATCACCATCTCCTGATCGACACGGAGTTGCCCCCGCTCGACCAGCCGATTCCGAGCGACTTCAACCATATCCACTTCGGCGGCGGCCAGACCGAGGCCGAGATCGCGCTGACCCCGGGCAAGCACACGCTCCAGCTCCTCTTTGCCGATCATGACCATGTCCCGCACAACCCGCCGGTCACGTCGGAGAAAATCACCATCGAGGTGACGGCCGAGGCCGACGAGAAACCGCGCTCGGTCGCGGCGCCGGGCGCCCGGGTGTTCTTCGTCGATCTGGCCGATGGTGCGACGATCCCGACCCGTTCGCGGATCCGCTTCGGCGCCGAGGGCGTATCCCTGACCCCGGCCGGGACGAAGAGCGCGAACGGCGGTCACCACCATCTTCTCGTCGATACAGAGCTGCCGCCGCTCGACCGCGAGATTCCCAGCGACTTCAACCATCTGCATTTCGGCCGCGCGCAGACGGAGGCCGAGCTGACGCTGCCGCCCGGCGAGCACACGCTGCAGTTGCTGATGGGCGACCACGACCATGTCCCGCATGATCCGCCACTGATGTCGCCGCGCATCAAGGTGCGGGTGGTCGAGGGCCAGCAGGTCGCCTCCGCCGTCCAGCCCGCCTCCCCCGCCGGCCCGGCGACTGGCAAGCCGGCGCTGACACCCGCGCCCAATGACGCGGTCGTCTACTTCGTCTATCCGCGCGACGGCGATGCGATCTTCCCGAACACGACCATCCGCTTCGGCCTGCGCAACATGGGCGTGGCACCGGCCGGCGTCGCCAAGGCGAACACCGGCCACCATCACCTCATCATCGACGCGCCGACGCCGCCGCTCGACCAGGCAATCCCGGCCGACCTCAACCATATCCATCTCGGCGGCGGCCAGACCGAGCGCAAGATCACGCTGCCGATGGGCGAGCACACGCTTCAGCTCATCCTCGCCGACGAGAACCACGTGCCGCATGATCCACCGATCATGTCCGAGCGCATCACTGTGCTGGTGGCGCCGGGCGGCAAGCGACCGGTGAGGCGTCGATGAACCTGCATCACTCCCTGCCTCACCGGATGCGTGACCGCGTTGCGAGACCGGCCCATCGCAGCGTCGCGGGATTGGCGCTGATTGCCCTGTTGCCTCTGTCCGGCACGGCCTGGGCCCAAGCCGCGCCGCGCCAGCCCGCTCCCAAGGGCGCTCAGGTCTATTTCCACTACCCGCTGGACGGATTGCGCGTGCCCGAGCGCTTCACGGTTCGCATGGGGCTGAAGGAGATGGGCGTCGCGCCGGCAGGAACCCAATGGTCGAACACCGGCCATCACCACCTGCTGATCGACACCGATCCCGGCCCGCCCGACCAGCCGATCCCGGCGGACTACAACAATGTGCATCTCGGCAACGGCCAGACCGAGGTGGTCGTCACCCTGCCAAAGGGCAAGCATACCCTGCAGCTTCTGCTGGGGGACCATAACCACGTCCCGCATGATCCCCCGGTGATGTCGCGCAAGATCACTGTCTATGTTCGTTGAAGTGATGACGATTCGAGCGAGGAGCTTCCCGAGCGGAATGAAGAGCGTCATGTCCTGGTTGCGCCATCTGTCGCTCGCCCTCTGCACCCTGCTGCTGGTCGTTGCCCCCGGCCTCTCGCAGGATGGCGCCGCCCGGCCGGACCGTGTCGCGCTGGTCATCGGCAATACCGCCTATCCACTGGCTCCGGTGGCCGATGCTGCATCCGACGCCCGCGCCGTGGCCGCAGCGCTGCGCGAGGGCGAGTTCGACGTCGTCGTCGCCGAGGATGCCAATGGCCCCGGCCTGCAGGATGCGATCGCGACCTTCGCCGGCAAGCTCAGGCACGGCGCCCATGCGATCGTGTTCTATTCCGGCCATGCCGTGCAGTTGCGCGGCCGCAACTTCCTCGTGCCCGTCGATCCGCGCCTGCGCTCCGCCTCGGAGATCTCCCAGGCGGCCGTCGATCTCGACATGCTGCTCGACGCGCTCATCGTGGCGAGGCCGGCGAGCGCGCTCGTCGTGATCGATGCCAGCCGCGACAATCCCTGGGAAGCTGAGCTCGCCGGCCAGTCCAAGGGTCTGGTCGCGATCGAGCGCATGGACGCTGTCAGCGTGATGTTCACCGCCGCGCCCGGCCGCACGGCCACCGATGCCGGCGCCCGCGGCAACCCGGCAGTCGACGAATGGGTCAAGGCGATCCGCACGCCCGGGCTCGATATGACGGCCGCCCTGACGCGGACTCGCGAGGCGGTGGCACGTGTGACGCGGCGCGGCCAGCAGGTCTGGATCTCTTCGGAGCCGCCGGCCGGCTTGGTCGTCACGCCGATCGCGCGCCCGGCCCAGATCGCCCAGACAAGCCGGGCGGTCATCCCGCTGCCGCCGATGGAATCGCCGGCCGCGCGGCAGGATGCCTATGAGCTCGCCTTCTGGGAATCGATCCGCTCGAGCGAGAATCCGGCCGAGTACCGCGCCTATCTCAACGCCTATCCCAATGGCCGCTTCGCCGGGCTGGCCAAGACGCGCGAACAGCAATATGCGGCCAGGCAGCCTGCCGTCGCCGCACCTCAGCCAGCGCCCGCACCGCAGCCGGCGCCGTCAGCCCCCGTCGCGTCGGTACGCGAGCCTGCTCGGCCGCCGGCCTCCGCGCCTTCGTCGCCAGCCTCCTCCCCGGCGAGGACCGTGCGCGATTGCGAGGGCTGCCCGGAACTGACGCTGATCCCGCCCGGAACATTCGAGATGGGGGCGAACGAGCTCTACGAGTTCGAGAAGCCCGTCCACGCCGTCGCGATCCGCAACGGCTTCTACATGGGCGTGCGCGAGGTCACCTTCGAGGAGTGGGACGCCTGCGTCGATCAGGGTGGCTGCACGCATCGGCCCAACGATCGCAATCTCGGCCGTGGCAAGCGCCCGGTCACCGATGTGCACTGGAACGACGCCAACGCCTATCTCGCCTGGCTCTCGACCAAGACCGGTCGCAGATACCGGCTCCCGAGCGAGGCGGAATGGGAATATGCCGCGCGCGCCGCAACCACGACGATCTATCCCTGGGGCGCCACCATGGTGAAGGAGCGAGCCAACTGCGTCGGCTGCAACGATCCGACGCGCCGGCAGGCGGTCGAGGTCGGCCAGTACCCGGCCAACGGCTTCGGGCTCTACGACATGGCCGGCAACGCGGCTGAATGGGTCGCCGATTGCTGGAGCGACAGCTACCGCGCGACGCCACGCGACGGCAGCGCCTTCACCGCCCCCGGCTGCCGCGAGCGCGTGCTGCGCGGCGGCTCCTTCAACAACGACCCGCGCTATCTGCGCTCGGCCGCGCGCTTCAAGTACGAGGCCGATGTGCGGTTCTACACCAACGGTTTCAGGGTGGTCCGCGAACCCTAGCGGGCAGCTGCCGAGCCCGGCTCCTTGAACCAGAGCCGCAGCGGAATCTGCCCCTCGCCACCGCATGTCACGAAGGTATGCGCCGTCTCGGACAGCGTGCCCGAGAACGAGCAGGACGAGCCGGCCAGCGACATCTGCGCGGAATAGCGCTTGCCGCGCACGCTCATGCGGATATGGCCGGCCTTCTCGGGTGTCTCGCCCGGCCCGCAGACCGCATTGTGCTTCATCAGCAGCGATCCCGCGAATTCCGCAGCCGAGGCTCCGCCGGCCTTCTCCTCGGACAGCACCGCAGCGACATCCCATTCACCGAGATAACCGAAGCGGCCCGCCAACTCCCGCGCCTCGACGCCACCGCCGATGCCGATCGGCAACAGCATCGCGATCGCCCCGGCCACCTTCATGCCGCTCTCCCTGCTGACGCCGGGGAGCCTATCATTGCGAGTGGCGCCGGCAACCCGCGCCGGCATCGTCCGGCGCGTCGACGCCTCCGGCCGAATCGGCCGCACGGACTGCCGCGGCGGCACATGCGTCGAACAAGAGTTGGGAATCCCCACCTGATCTGCAGTCGGGAAAGCTGGAACGGGGTAGAAGACACCCCGTCATGCCACTGCCGATAAAGGGAAAAATTGGAGCGGGTACCGGGAATCGAACCCGGGTATTCAGCTTGGAAGGCTGCTGCTCTACCATTGAGCTACACCCGCGCTCCCCCGAAATTCCCCAGCGGCGGACGGAAGTCAACCCGTCGCGCGCAGACGCCCCCGAGTTTCGTGCATCACGCGCCGCGCGACGCCTTGTCGCCGCGGAAATAGCCGAGCAGCCGCAGGGCATTCAGGGTGACCAGAACAGTGCCGCCGGTATCGGCGAGGATCGCGACCCAGAGCCCCGTCGCGCCGATCACCGTGGTGACGAGGAACAGCCCCTTCAGCCCGAGCGCGATCGCGATGTTCTGCCGAATATTCGCCATCGTCGCCCGCGCCAGCCGGATCAGCGCGGCGACATCCGCGACACGATTGTGCAGGAGGGCCGCATCGGCCGCCTCGAGCGCGACGCTCGTGCCGGAGCCCATCGCGATGCCGACATGGGCGCTGGCCAGCGCCGGCGCGTCGTTGATGCCGTCGCCGACCATCGCGATGCGCGTTGAAGCGGCCATCGACTTGATCGCCTGGGCCTTGTCGGAGGGCAGCATCTCCGCCTTCGTCTCGATGCCCAGCGCAACGCCGATCGCCGCGCCCGCCCGCTGGTTGTCGCCGGTCATCATGATCGGGCGGATGTCGAGTGCCTTCAGCGCCGCGATCGCGGCAGCCGAATCCGGGCGCGGCTCGTCGAGGAGCGCCACGATACCGACGGCTCGCGCGCCATCGACGACGACCACGACGGTCTTGCCCTCGCCCTCCAGCCGCGTGATCGCGCCCGTCGCGTCGGCCGACAGTGGCGCCCAGTCAGCTGCATGGCGTGGTGCGCCCACGAAGACGGCGCGATCCGCGATGGTGCCGGCCATGCCCTTGCCGGGCACTGCAGCGACATCCTCAGCCTCGATTTCCAGGAGGCCGTCGGCATCGGCGCGCGCGACGATGGCTGCCGCCAGCGGATGGCTGGAGTGCCGTTCGATCGCTGCGGCCAGCGAAAGCACCTCCCCTTCTCCGCCAACCAGCGCCACGACATCGGTCACCGCCGGCTTGCCCAACGTCAGCGTGCCGGTCTTGTCGAAAGCGACAGCCTGGATTCCCGCGAGGCTTTCCATCACGGCACCGCCCTTGATCAGCAAGCCGCGGCGGGCGGCGGCGGCCAGGCTCGAGGCCACGGCGGCCGGAACCGAGATGACCAGCGCACAGGGACAGCCGATCAGCAGCAGCGCCAGGCCGCGATAGAGCCACTCGCTCCAGTCGCCTCCCGCCAACAGCGGCGGCAGGACGGCGACGAGCACCGAGAGGCCGACGATGAACGGCATGTAGAGCCGCGAGAAGCGGTCGATGAAGCGTTCCGTCGGCGCCTTGGCGTCCTGCGCCTCCTCGACCAGCGCGACGATGCGGGCGATGATGTTGTCCTGCGAGGCGCGCTCGACACGAATCTTCAAGGCGGCGTCATGGTTGATCGTGCCAGCGAAGACCTCGGAACCCGGTTCCTTGGCACGCGGCACGGATTCGCCGGTGATCGAGGCTTCGTCGACGCTGGACAGCCCCTCGATCACCGTACCATCGGCCGGAATGCGGTCGCCCGGCCGCACCAGAACGATCTGGCCGATGGCGAGCGTGGCCGCCGGCACCTCGCTGAGGCGTCCATCGACTTCGAGCAATGCGGTCTGCGGCACGAGATCGCCGAGCGCGCGGATGCCGGCACGCGCCTTGTTGGCCGCGACGCTTTCCAGGACCTCGCCGACGCAGAACAGGAATACGACGATGGCGGCCTCCTCGGCTGCGCCGATGAACAGCGCGCCGACAACCGCGATCGTCATCAGCATTTCGATCGTGAATGGCGCTCCCGCGCGGGCCGAGGCGATGGCCCGGCGCGCCACCGGCGCCGCCGCGATCAGGCTGGCGGCAACGAAAAGCGGCTCATGCCAGCCGGGGGCGACGACGGAGGCCAGGTAGGCCAGCACGACCAGCCCACCCGAGACGATCACGAGACGGCCCTTGACCTGGCGCCACCATGCGGCGGGCGCCTCGCGTTTCGCCAGCGGCGCGCCGCCCGGCGCGGGCTCGAGACGGCTGGGCTTGTAGCCGAGCGTCCCGATCCGGCCCTCGATCGCGGCAGGCGGGGTCAGCCGCTCGTCGAGCACGAGGGCCAGCGTCTCCTTCGTGATCGAGATCTGGATGTCCGACACCCCCGGCAGGCGCTCGAGTGCAGTGCGGATCGTGTTGGCGCAGTTCCCGCAATCCATGCCCTCGACGCGCCAGGTCAGGGCGCCGGCCGCGAGCGAAGCCCATCCCGCGGCGGGCTCAGCAAGGTCATGGGCCCTCCCATGGCCGTGGTTGTGGCCGTGATCATGACCGCAGCACGATCCAGGGGCTTCCACGGCCGCCGCGGCAGGTTGCCCGGCGGCCTGAACCTGCGCGTGATCATGCCCGCTGCAGCAGGATGAACCCGGGCTGTGGTCGTGATGGACGCCGCGATCGTCGGATTTGGTCATGGGTCACCGGTGCTCTGTGTCTCGAACCGGTCCGGACCATAATCCCTGTAGTGACTACAGGTTCAAGCACTTTCTTGGATCGATCGACGCAGCCCGGTGGACGCGACCGGCCGCGCGCCGGCCTCCCGGCTGGCATGTGCCGCGAGCGGCGGGCGAAAACGCTTCAGCCGCAAGGCGTTGGCGACCACGCTGACGCTGGACAGCGCCATGGCGAGGCCGGCGAACATCGGCGACATCAGGATGCCGTAGGCGGGATAGAGCACGCCCGCCGCCACCGGGATCAGCACCGCATTATAGCCGAAGGCCCAGAACAGGTTCTCGGCGATGTTGCGGATCGTCGCCCGCGACAGCGCGACCGCATTCGCTACATTGCGCAGATCGCCCGACATCAGCACGACATCAGCGCTCTCGATGGCAATGTCCGTGCCGGTGCCGATGGCGAGGCCGACATCGGCCTGAGCCAGTGCCGGGGCGTCATTGATGCCGTCGCCGACGAAGGCAACACGGCCCCCACCCGCCTGCAGCCGCTTGATCACCTCGACCTTGCCGGCCGGCAGGACTTCAGCGAACACCTCGTCGATCGGCAGGCCAGCGGCGATCGCCTCGGCCGTGCGGCGATTGTCGCCCGTGATCATCACGATACGGATGCCCAGCGCCCGCAGCGCCTGCAACGCCTCGGGACTCGTATCCTTCAGCGTATCCGCCACCGCGAAAACACCAGCGAGCCGCCCGTCGATCGCTGCATAGAGCGGCGACCGGCCCTGATCGCCCAACCTCGCCGCCACCGCCGCGAAGGTCGAGATGTCGATCCCCTTCTCCGCCATCAGCCTGTCGGCCCCGACCAGAAGCGCCCGCCCCTCCGCGATCGCCGAGACCCCGAATCCCGGCTCGGCCGCGAAGTCGTTCGCCTGCGGGACCGCCAACCCGCGCTGCCGCGCCGCCGCGACGACGGCCTCGGCGATCGGATGCTCCGAAGCCGCCTCCGCCGCCGCGACGAGGCGCAGCACCTCATCCTCGGCAAAGCCGTCCGCCACGACGATATCGGCGAGCTCCGGACGACCTCTCGTGATCGTCCCGGTCTTGTCGAGCGCGATGATCGTGACGTCGCGCAGCGCCTGCAAAGCCTCGCCGCGCCGGAACAGGACGCCCATCTCGGCTGCCTTGCCGGTGCCGACCATGATCGAGGTCGGCGTCGCCAGCCCCATCGCACAGGGGCAGGCGATGATCAGCACCGCGACCGCATTCACGATGGCCAGCGAAAGCGCCGGGCTCGGCCCGAACACCATCCAGACGAGGAAGGTCAGGAGTGCAGCGGCCATAACCGCCGGCACGAACCACATCGTCACCTTGTCGACGATCGCCTGGATCGGCAGCTTCGAGCCCTGCGCCGCCTCCATCGTCCGGACGATCTGGGCCAGCAGCGTGTCGGCGCCGATCTTGGTCGCGCGGAACCGGAACGAGCCGGTCTTGTTGACCGTGCCGCCGATAACCGTATCGCCAGCCTCCTTCTGCACCGGGATCGGCTCGCCGGTGATCATCGATTCATCGACGAAGGACGAGCCGTCGACGACTTCGCCATCCACGGGCAGCCGCTCGCCCGGCCGGACCACGATGACGTCACCAAACCTGACCTCTTCGACGGGGACATCCTGTTCGCGCCCGTCGCGCAGGGTGCGCGCGGTCTTGGCCTGCAGCGTCAGCAATTGGCGGATCGCATCGCCGGTGCGTCCTTTCGCACGGGCTTCCGCATAGCGTCCGAACAGCACCAGGGTGACGATCACCGCCCCCGCCTCGAAATAGGTGTAGTCGAGCCCGGCCGGCAGCAGCGCCGGCATGAAGGTCGAGACCACCGAATAGAGATAGGACGTGGTCGTCCCCAGCATGACCAGCGAGTTCATGTCCGGCGCGCCGCGCAACAGCGCCGGCCAGCCCTTGCGGTAGAATTGCAGCCCGGGCCCGAACTGGACGAGGCTCGCCAGCAGGAACGCCATGATGCGGACATTGGCTTCGCCGATCGAGCCGGCCAGCCAATGGTGCAGCCCGTCGAACAGATGCGCGCCCATCTCGACCACGAGGATCGGGAGCGTTGCGATGGCGGCGACGATCAGGGCGCGCCGCAATCCGGCCAGCTCCGCCTCCCGCACCGCCCGGTCGCGGTCGGTCTGCACGGCGGCATCGATGATGGGCTTGCCCGGATAGCCGGCCTCAGCGAGCGCCGCGCTCATCGCGGCGACCGTCTCGGCACCGCCGACATAGCGCGCATGGGCGCGGCCGGTGGCAAGATTGACAGTGCTGTCGATAACGCCCGGAACAGCCTTCAAGGCTCGCTCGACTCGACCGACGCAAGAGGCGCAACTCATGCCCTCGACGGCAAGGTCGACCGTCTCCTCCCGCGGCTCGTATCCGGCCTTGCGGATCGCATCGAGCAGGGGCCGCGTCGCGCCGCCCTCGCCAAACGTGATGCTGGCGCGGCCGGTCGCGAGATTGACGGCGGCAGCCTCGACACCGGGCACGGCCAAGACAGCCTGCTCGACACGCCCGACGCAGGACGCGCAGCTCATCCCGTCGACGGGAATGACGATTCGTGCCGCCTGTGCACTGCCCTTGACCTCGCTGACCGCCCTTGCTTCGGTGACAACCATCTCGCCTTCCAGACCCATGCCCAAACCCTGCCCTATAGATAGGAAGGCAAGATGGGGCTTCCCATGATGGGAAGGTCAAGGGCTTGGGAAGACCGACAAGTCTCAGGTGATGCGGCGGACGCTGGCCGCGATCTCCTCCGGCTCGAACAGCCGCTTCCAGTCCGGCTTGAGGATCGTTTCCTTGCCGAAGACGATCGCCTTGTTGCAGGCGTCCGAGAACACGCCCTGAACCTGCTCGAAAGTGACAGCCGCGAGGATGTTCATGTGGCCGAGCAGGAAGTCGCGCGCCGCCTCGCGCGGCACACCACGGGCGATCGCCTCCTCCATCGCCTCGCGCATCGCATCCAGCAGCGTCGCGCAGACGGTTTCCGACAGCCCCGGCTCGAGGATCGCCATCTGTTCGACGGTGACGCGATGCGAGCGCATCACCGGCGCCCAGATCGCCCGCGCGACCTCCTCGCCCAGCGCATAATGTTCCTCCGGCCCCTGCATCAGCGCGCTGACGATATGCTGCTTGGCGGCGATGCCGCCGAAATGGTCCGCCTTGGCGGCCGGGTCGGTCTCGTCGTTGAAGATCGGCGGATGGCAGGGATGCGTCACGAAATAGGTGATGTCCGCCCGCTCCGGCAGATGGCCGGCATGGGGCGCGGCGGCGTCGAGGATGACGACGATCGTGCCCGATGCGAGCTTCGGCAGCAGCGTCGTCGCCACCGCCCCGACATGCGTATCGGGCACGGCCAGAACGACGACCTCGGCTCCCTGGATCGCGCTGTCGGCATCGACGCAGGCGACCCCGAAGGCCTCGCGGACCCGCTCCTGGCCAGCCGGGCTGACCTCGACATGGCGCGTGGTGAAGCGGGATTTGGCGAGGTTGCGGCCGAGCCGCATGCCCATTTTTCCACCGGCACCGAACAGGGCGACCACCGTCATCTCGCATCTCCATATCGGCTTGAACTGGTATGATGAGTTGATCCCATGCGCGTTTCATGCTGTCAATCTGGTATGATGACATCATGAGCTTGATGAGATGGAGACGACCGTGGATACGGGGCAGCGCGTCGAGGCGGACTACTGGCTGGAGACGCCGGGCGACCCGCGCCGTACCGCCGAGGCGATGGCCGGCGAGCAGTCGAGCGGCACCTTCATCGCGGTGCCCGGCGAGACGCCCGAGCTGACCGCGCGTGCCGCCGCGCGCGTCGAGCGCCTCGAACTGCTCGACCGCGCCGACGGGCGAGCCCTGCCCGGCGCGACCTCGGACATGCCGGCCCCGAAGGATGGATATCGGCGGGCCAAGGTTACGCTGTCCTGGCCGATCGGGACTATCGGCGCCTCGCTGCCGAACCTCGTTGCGACCGTCGCCGGCAATCTCTTCGAGCTGCGGCAGGTCAGTGGCCTGAAGCTGCTCGACATCCGCATGCCCAACGCCTTCGCGGAGGCCTATGCCGGGCCACGCTTCGGCATCGCCGGCACACGGCGACTTGCAGGTGTCGCCAGCGGTCCGCTGATCGGCACGATCATCAAGCCAAGCGTCGGCTTCGGGCCGGAGGAAACGGCGGCGCTGGTCGATACGCTGTGCCGCGCCGGGATCGACTTCATCAAGGATGACGAGCTGCAGTCCGATGGCGCGCTCTGCCCTTTCGAGGCGCGCGTCGATGCGGTGATGCGCGTGGTCGAGGCCCAGGCCGATCGCAGCGGCCGCAAGACCATGGTCGCCTTCAACCTGACCGGCGATCTCGACCAGATGAAGCGCCGCCATGACCATGTCCTGCGCGCCGGCGGCACCTGCGTCATGGCGAGCCTGAACTCGGTCGGCCTCGTCGGCATGATCGAACTCGGTCGCTTCTCGCAACTGCCGATCCACGCCCATCGCAATGGCTGGGGCTATCTCTCACGCAGCCCGGCCCTGGGCTGGGACTACACCGCCTGGCACAAGCTCTGGCGGCTGGCGGGCGCCGACCACATGCATGTCAACGGCCTCGCCAACAAGTTCAGCGAACCGGACGACAGCGTCATCGCCTCGGCGAAGGCATGCCTCGCGCCCCTCTTTACCGACCGCGCTGACGCCATCATGCCGGTCTTCTCCTCCGGCCAGACCATCCGCCAGGCGGAAGGAACCTGGCGCGCGCTGGGTACGACCGATCTGATCTTCGCCGCTGGCGGCGGCATCCTCGCCCATCCGGACGGCCCCGCCGCCGGCGTTGCCGCCCTGCGCGATGCCTGGGACGCGGCGGTCGCTGGCGTGGCTCTCAATGAGAAGGCCAAGGCCAGTCCAGCCCTCGCCGCAGCGCTGGGCCGTTATCGATGACGGAGGCGCTGCCGCCCGGCCCGCTGCTCGCCTACTACGGCGACGACTTCACCGGCTCGGCTGCCGTGATGGAGGTGATGAGCTTCGCCGGGCTGGATTCGGTGATGTTCCTCGGCCCGCCATCGCGCGAGCGGCTGGCGGCCTTCGCGGATCGGCGCTGCATCGGCATCGCCGGTATCGCCCGCTCGAAATCCCCGGAATGGATGGATGAGCAGCTGCCGCCGATCTACGAGGCGCTCGCCGGCATCGGCGCACCGCTGATCCACTACAAGGTCTGCTCGACCTTCGATTCCGCACCGCAGATCGGTTCGATCGGCCGCGCCATCGATCTAGGCGTCGCCGCGCTGGCCCCGGAATGGGTGCCGCTCGTCGTCGCAGCGCCCGCCATCGGCCGCTACCAGCTGTTCGGCAATCTTTTCGCAGTCGTCGCCGGCACCGGCCACAGGCTTGACCGCCATCCCGTCATGGCGCGCCACCCGGTCACCCCGATGGACGAGGCCGATCTCGCCCGCCACCTCGCGCGCCAGACCGCACGGCGGATTGGGTTGATCGACCTCCCGGCGCTCCAGCGGGGCGAGGCGCACTCGGCTCTGGCCGCCCAGCAAGGCGACGACGCGCCCGTCATCCTGTTCGACGGGGCAGACGAGCCAAGCCTCGCCGCCGCAGGCAGCCTGATCTGGCGCAACCGCGAGGCCTGCCGTTTCGTCGCTGGGTCGCAAGGAATCGAATATGCGCTCGTCGCCTACTGGCGCGAGGCCGGCCTGATCCCGCGCTCCCCGCCAACCCTACGGGCGAACCCGGTCGAGCGCATCGCCGTCGTCTCGGGCTCCTGTTCACCAGTGACGGCAGGACAGATTCACCATGCGCAGGCCCACGGCTTTGCCCCCATCCGGCTGGATGCCACCCGTGCGGTCGATGCAGCGGCGTGGCAGGCCGAATGCGGCCAGGCGACATCCGCCGCGCTCGTCGCGCTCGGCCGCGGCGCATCGCCATTGGTCTTCACCGCGCTAGGCCCCGACGATCCGGCCGTCCCGGCCCTGTCCGAGGCTTGCAACAGCGCCGGCGCCAGCATGGCGGATGTCAATGACAGGATCGGCGCGGGTCTCGGCGCGATCTTGGGCGCCGTGCTGGACCAATCAGGTCTCTCCCGCGCCCTCATCGCAGGCGGAGACACCTCCGGCCACGCCACTCTGGCGCTTGGCGTCGATGCATTGTCGGCCATCGCCGAGATCGCGCCGGGCTCGCCCCTGTGCCGCGCCTATGCCGCCGAGAGCCCCCGCGATGGACTTGAACTGGCGCTGAAAGGCGGCCAGATCGGCGGCGCCGACTATTTCTCGGCCGTCCGGGCGGGCGGCCCGGCCAACCTGCCCTGATGGACCGAATGAGCGAGCCCGTAACGCCATGAGCACAGAGCCGATCCCGCGCCGCAAGCTTTACCAGGAGGTGCTGGATCGCCTGATGACGCGCATCAATGCGGGCGAGTTCACACCGGGCGAGCAGCTGCCCTCGGAGCGCGAGCTGATGGATGCCTATGGCGTCGGCCGGCCCGCGATCCGCGAGGCGCTGCAGCAACTCGAACGCTCGGGCATCGTCACCATCAGCCATGGCGAGCGCGCCCGCGTGCTGCTGCCCACCGCAGAGGCCATGGTCGGCCAGATGGCGGAGGCCGCCCGCTATCTCCTCAGCGTCGAGCCGCGGACCCTTGAGCATCTCAAGGAGGCCCGCATCCTCCTGGAGGCCGGGGTTGCGCGCCTCGCGGCACAACGGGTCGATGCAGACGCCCTGGCCCTGCTGCGCGCGAGGCTCGACGACCATCGCCAAGCCAGCCTCGATGACTTCCTCAGGAGCGATATCGCCTTCCATCGCCAGATCGCCGTGATGAGCGGCAACCCGGTCTTCCCGGCGATCGTCGAGGCGATGCTGACCTGGCTGGGCGCCTATTACCGCACGCTGGTGCGTGCGCCCGGGGCCGAGAGGCTGACGCTGCAGGAGCACCAGCGCATTTATGACGCCATCGCGGCGGGTGACGCGGACGAGGCGGCACAGGCCATGTCCGACCACCTCAACCGCGCCAATGCGCTCTATCGGCGCGGCGCCACAGACGAGCTTACCGAAAACCGGCCCTGAGCCGAGGCGACCGCCACGCCTCAGCGCATCGGCGGCGCGTAGAGCACGCCACCCGTGTTCCAGAGCTGATTGAGCGCGCGCGGGATGGCGAGCTTGGTATCGGTGCCGAGATTGCGCTCATAGATCTCGGCATAGCTTCCGGTTGCCTTGACCGCGCGGACCGCCCAATCGGCATCGAGCCCGAGCGCCTTGCCGAAACCGCCCTCGGCCCCGGTGAACCGGCGCACATCGGGCTTCTGCGATTTCAGGGCCTCGTCGAGATTCGTCGCGGAAATCCCGAGTTCCTCGGCGTTGATCAGCGCGAAATTCACCCATTTAACCACGGTGAACCAGGGGAAATCGTCGCTGCGGACAACCGGCCCCAGCGGCTCCTTCGAAATCACGTCGGGCAGGACGATCGCATCCGCGGGCTTGGCGAGCTTCAGTCTCTCGCCATAGAGCGCGGACTGGTCGCGGGTCAGCACATCGCACTGCCCTGACTCGAACGCAGCAAAGGCTTCGGAGGACTTCGGAAAGGCCTTCTCCTCATAGGTCATCGAATTGGCCCGGAAGAAGTCGGCGAGATTGATCTGGGTGGTCGTGCCGGCCTCGACGCAGATCTTCGCCTTGTCGAGCGCCAGCGCGCCATCGACCTTGAGCGCGCGCTTCGCCAGGAAGCCCTGCCCGTCATGATAGGTGATGCCGGCAAAGGCGAGGCCAAGCTCCGCCTCGCGCCCGAGCGTCCAGGTGGAGTTGCGCGAAAGCAGGTCGACCTGGCCAGCTTTCAGCGCATCGAAACGCTGGCTGGCGGTGAGCGGGGTGAAGGTGACCTTCTGCGGATCGCCCAGCACCGCCGCCGCGAGCGCACGGCAGAAATCGACGTCGAAGCCGGCCCACCGGCCCTGCGCATCCTTCTCGGAGAAGCCGTTCAGTCCCTCGCTGACGCCGCAGGAGAGCGTACCCCGCTGCTTGACCGTCTCGAGCGTGCCGGCCCCTGCCGGCGCCGACAGGACAACCGCCAGCACGCCGGCGGCGAGGCCGAGCGAACGGAGGCGAAAACGTGAAGCCTTCGACATGACATGTCCTCTCATGGCCTGGCCTGCCCGGCATCGGCTGCGCGGGTGGCGCCTGCGTTACAATGTGGCTTTGTGGCGGATGATGACCTTTGTCCCGAGCGGCACCCGCTCGTAGAGATCGGCGACATCGCCATTGGCGAGCCGGAAGCAGCCCGACGAGATCGCCTGCCCGATGGTCTCCGGCTGGTTGGTGCCGTGGATGCGGAACACGGTCGAGCCGAGATAAAGGGCGCGGGCGCCCATCGGGTTGCCGGGGCCACCGGCCATGAAGCGCGGCAGATAGGGCTGGCGCTGCAGCATCTCCGGCGGCGGACGCCAATCCGGCCATTCCGCCTTGCGGCTGATCTGCACCTGCCCGGACCACTGGAAGCCCTCGCGGCCGACACCGATGCCGTAGCGCAGGGCACGCCCGTTCCCCTGCACGATGTAGAGGAAGCGTTCCGCCGACTGGATGATCACGGTTCCCGGCGCTTCATTGGACCGAAACAGCACCATCTGACGGGCATAGGGCCCTTCGGTAATGGAAACCTCTTCGGTGGAGACGCGGCCCGGCTCGTCGCCGATGTCCATAGTCTCCTGAATCGCCGCCGGCGGCCGGGATTGCGCGAAGGCGGGCGATGCCATCGAAAGGCCCGCGACCAGCGCCGCACCCATCAGTCCGAATGCCGGCAGGGTTGTCCAACGTGTCATCATCGGTTCTCCAAACTCAACGGCAGCGCGCATAGATGAAGGTGCCGTAGCGGCGATTGGCATCGGGATCGACGAAGCGCATCACCAGCATCGAATCCGTGGCCGACAGGATCTCGCGATCCTGCGGATCGCCGGCAGGCGCCTCGAAGCCGAGGAAGGTTCTGCCGCCCGGACCGGCCTTGAGCCGGAGCTCGTAGATCTTGGCATCGTCGGCGACATGCATCATGACGCCGTCATCCGGGCCCTTCTTGATGACATAGGGCTGATTGCAGCCAGCCTTGGCCTGCGCCTCGGTGCGCTTGCGATCCTTCTCTGTGTGGAAGGAGGCGATGCCCCAGCTCCCGATCAGCTTGTCGAGCCCGATATTGGTCGGCGCCATGATCGCAGATGCCACCTGTGTCTGTCCCGCTCGCGTTTCGTCGCCGCCGGATAGGCAACCGCCCAGCGTCATCGCGACACCCAGGGCGAAGAGCGGACCGGCCGCCGAATGCCAATGCTTGTACTTGTCTCTGCTCGACACCATCCACCCCCCGTGCAGGCTTGACCTGGCGCTATTTCGACCGACAGCGAGGGAAATAGGGCATGGTTTTGCCGGGAGGGCAATCGCCCTTCTGACCACGGCGGAGGCCGGATACGCGGATTGGTCCGTATCAGTGCTCGCGAAGACGTTGACGCCGAGGCCGCTTACGTGAGCCCGCCATCGACGTGCCAGACCTGGCCGGTGACGTAGGAGGCAGCCGGCGAGGCCAGGAAGGCGATCACCGCCGCGACCTCCTCCGGCCGGCCGCGTCGGCCGATTGGAATGATGCCTTCCATCCGCGCGATTGCCTCGGGGGAAAGCTTGCTGCCGCGTCCCTCATCCTTGCGAATCAGGCCGGGCGCGACTGCATTCACGGTGATGCCGTCCGCCGCCAGCTCGCGCGACAGGAGCCGAACCAGCGCCTCCAGTGCCGCCCGGCTGGTCGCCGTGGCCGCGAACGCATCGAGATCGTTGCGCAGGACATGTGCGGTGAATGAAGAGGTCGCGACGACGCGCGCATCGGTCGCCGTCGCGAGCAGCGGCTTGGCCTTGCGCACAAGGCGCAGGAAGGCGATCACCGCCTCGTCCATCACCCGGCGAAGATCGTCGTCGAGCATCGCCATGGGGCCGCCGCGATAGGCCGCGCCCGCAACCGGGATCAAAGCGTCGAGCCTGCCGAAGGCCTCCGCCGCTGTCGCCACCGCCCGTTCGGCGACGCCGTCCTCGCCGAGGTCGCCGAGGCAGGTCGCGACGCTCGCCCCCCGCTCCCGTGCATGAGAGGCGACGTCATCCAGCCCCTCCGCATTGCCACGGGTGTGAAGCATCAGCCCGATGCCGGGCGCGGCCAGCAGCCGCGCGGTCGCCCGCCCGATGCCGCTCGCCGCCCCGGTGATCAGATAGACACGCTGGAGCTCGGCCATGCGGATGATCCCCTCTCGCTGCTTGGCTCCTCCGCGGCGAGTCCGCGGCTTGCTGGAGCAGGACCCGGCCAAGTTGAATCAACCTGACAGGATCCCGCCCTAAACTCTTGATAGATAAAGCGCGCGCGGATCAAGCGGCGTTTCGGGTTTCCTCGGCAAAATCGAGCTTGGCCTGGTCGGCGCCGCGCGTTTCCTGCGCCAGGCGCGAGCCCGCCCGGGTGGCGAGGAAGTCGCGCAGCGAAGCGTCCTCCTGCCGCACGAATCCTGCCTGCGGCAGCTTGCCAGCCAGGAAAAGCTCGACCATGGCGACGCAGCCGGCGGCGGTGGTGAGCTGGATCGCGCTCATCTCCTCGTTGCCGTCATAGCGCAGGACGACGCTGTCCTCCTCCAGGCGCCCGGCCTTCTCGCCGATGCCGGTGACGAAGATCACGACCACATCCTTGCGCGTGAAGGGCGCGGCTTGCTTGAGGATGCGCCGCATCGTCTCCTTGTCGCCAGCCAGATCGAGGCCGCGCAGCAGGAGCTTCATGATCTCGGCATGGCCGGGATAGCGCAGCGTCTTGTAGCTCATGTCGCGGACCTTGCCGGCCAGCGTCTCGGTCAGCGTGCCGAGCCCGCCCGAGGTGTTGAACGCCTCATAGGCGACGCCGTCGATCATCACGCCTTCCAGCCCTTCGAGCGCCGGCACCAGGATCGGCTGGCCGTCGAAGACGATCTCGCAGGGATTGCAGTATTCGTTGATCAGCCCGTCCACCGACCAGGTGACGTTGTAGCGCAGCGCATTGGTCGGATAGAGCGGCAGCGCGCCGACGCGCATCTTGATCGTCTTCACCGTGTCGAAGCGCGCCGCCATGTCGGCGCCCAGGATGCAGATGAAGCCCGGCGCAAGCCCGCATTGCGGCACCAGCGCGACATTCGCACCGCCCCCGATTTCCTTGATGTAGGCGGTCGTCGCGACATCTTCGGTCAGGTCGAAATAATGCGTCCCGGTCTCGACCGCGATGCGGGCGATGCCCTTGTTCAGGAAATACGGACAGGCGCTGACGACGATGTCGCGATCAGTCAGGAAGACGCGCAGCCGCTCGAGATCGGACGCGTCGACCGTCTCGGTCGCAAAGCCCTGCCCCGCCGCCAGGGCAAGCTGGTCCGGCGCCGCGTCGGCAAGGGTGACCTGATGGCCCTGCTTGGCGAGCATTCCGGCAATGATCACGCCAATCTGCCCGGCGCCGAGCACTGCGGTGCGCTTGGTTTCCGTCTTCATCGTCCCGTCTCCGAATTCACCGCCCCGAGGTGTCCCTCTCCCCGGTCTCACCCTTTGGTTATTCGGGAGCCCGGCGGCGGCATAAAGTTTCAGAACGACGAACTGCGCAGGAGTATCAGCGCATTATGAGGGGGAATGCGCGATTTTATAGGAAAACTATAAATGCCCCGGGCGCGCGCCCGCTCCGGGGAGCTTGGAGCGCCAGCTTCCGCTGGCCGATCACCGCTCGAACTTGCGGGCCAGAAGGATGGAGGAGGTCGTGCGGCGAACGCCTTCCATCTCCGCGATCCAGTCGATGATTTCGTCGAGATGCGTCGAGGTCGTGCAGCGGATCTTGACGAAGAGGTCGAAAGGCCCGCTCAGCGTATAGCATTGAATGACCTCGGATCTTTTCCGCAGCGACGCGATCACGTTGGCCTGCTGCTTGACCTCGAGCTCGACCATGATGATCGCCGAGAGTGTGGTGTTGTGCGCGTCGTCCTTGCCGAGCACCGTCGTATAGCCGACGATCGCCCCCTCCCGCTCGAGCCGGCTAAGGCGCCCCTGCACGGTCGCACGCGAAACCCCGAGTGCCTTTGCGACCTCCGCCAAGGGAATGCGCGCATTGGCGGTCAGGATATTGATCAGTTCTTGATCTTTTCGGGCATCCGACGGCCTGGCCATTGACCTGCATCCCTCGCTGATTTTGCTCGGATACGCAGGTAAAACAATCCAGTGCGATTGGAAACAGCGGCACTCTCGCCAAGCGTTTCCTCGCGAGCGGACAACCTCGATCTACAGGGTCTGCGTGACCTTCCGGAGATGCGGCGGCCTGTCGGGATCCAGCCCGCGGGCGACGGCGAGCGCAGCGACACCGCCATAGAAGGCGCGCACCTGAACCAGCGGCGCCAGCGCGGCGGGAACGTCGGGCGGCATCGGCAAGGCAGTGGTGGCTGGCGCTCCCTCGCCGGCATAGGCGACGGCGCCGCCGAACCCCGCAAAGGCTGCGGCGACCGAGAGCGTGCTTTCACTCCCCTCATCCGCCGGATCGAGCACAAGCACCGGAAAGCCGGGGCCCGCAAGAGCCATCGGCCCATGCAGCACTTCGGCGGCGCTGAAGGCCTCGGCGTGGATACGGCAGGTTTCCTTGAACTTCAGCGCCATTTCCTGGGCGATGCCCAGCCCGAGTCCGCGGCCGATGACATAGAGGCTAGAAACCTGACGCAAAGCAGCCAGTGGGGTCGACCAGTCGCAAGCGCCAGCCTCGGTGAGAAGCCGTGGTGCCCGCTCCAGGGCGGACCGCAGCGCCGGATCCTCGCTCCAGGCCGAGACGAGATGCAGGAAGGCGATGCAGGTCGCAAGGAAGGTCTTGGTCGCAGCAACGCTCTGTTCCGCTCCGGCATGGAGCGGCACCAGCACGTCCACGAGCTCGGCAAGCGGGGACGCCTCGTCGTTGACGAAGCCCACCACGAGCGCGCCGCCGCGCTTCGCCGCTTCCGTCAGCCGCAGCGCATCGGGGCTGCGGCCGGATTGCGAGACCGCGATGAAGAGGGCGCCCGAGAGATCGAGGCTGCCGCCATAGACCGAGGCGAGGCTCGGCCCGAGCGAGGCGACCGGAAGGCCGAGCGTGCGCTCGATGAGGTACTTGCCATAGGTCGCGGCATGGTCCGACGAGCCGCGTGCGCATGTCGCCACGAAAGTTGGCGGCTTGCGGCGCAGGCGTTCCGCCAGCGCTTCCACCGTCTCCGAGTTGGCCGCGAACTGGCCGGCGGCGATATCGGCAGCTTCGGCGGCTTCGCGGGTCAGAAGGGCTTCAGGCATCGACGCGATCATGGTTTGCGAGCAGGTCCTGGCTGATTTCGGCGACGCGCTCGCGCGACAGCCTGACGCCGGCACCGCCTACACCCTGAACCGAAAGGGTGCCGCATGCGATCCCCTCCGCGAGGGAGCGTGCCGGCGACCGGCCCGCAAGCCACGCCGTCAGGAAGCCGGCGTTGAAAGCGTCGCCTGCCCCCGTTGTGTCGAGTACCGGCCCGCCCTGTGGCGCCGGCAGAGCGAGGCTCGGCTCGCACCCGTACAGCCGTGCACCCTGGTCGCCATCCTTGATGACGACCAGCGGGAAGTGCTGTGCGAGCCTGCGGCCGGCCTGATCGAGGTCCTCGCAGCCAGCAATGGCGCGTGCCTCCGCCGCATTCGGCAGGAATATGTCGGTACCGGCAGCGCGCCGGACGAGCTCGGGGTCGCGGATCCAGGCATCGTCCCAGCTTGGATCGAGCGAGATCGTCAGGCCGGCTTGCTTGGCGGATGCGACGAGGTCCGGGATCTCGGCGAGTGTTGCGAATTCGGCGATGTGAAGGTGGCGCACGGCAGGATCGGCCAGCGCCGCCTGCAACGTCGCGGGGCGGGCGGTGCCAGCTCTCCGGGACAGGAAGGCGCGCTCGCCGCCCTGCACCATCACCACCGTCGGCTGCGGGCCGGCGTCAGGCGCACGTTCGAGCCAGCGCAGCTCGACGCCGCTCTCGGCCAAAGCAGGCGCGATCACATCGGAGAGCGGGTCGGTGCCGACGCGCGAGAGCAAGGCCGCCGACGCGCCGAGCGAGGCCAGATGTGCCGCCGTGATGAAGCCGCCGCCGCCCGGCACCACCGAGACCTCGCGCGCGAACCGCTCCTCGCCGAGTTGCGGCAGCGCGTCGAGGCCCCGGAAGACGATGTCGCAATAGAGCCGACCGATACTGACGACGAGATGTCGTTCCGCGCTCATAGCGCGCGCTCGCTCGCGGCATCGAACAGGGTCAGTGCCGAGACGGGCGCACCAAGGCGCACGGTCTCGCCCACGGCTGGCGGCGTCTTGGTGGAAGCCGAGGCCAGGATGAGACCCCCGCCATGTTCGACATGCACGAAGGTCTCGGAGCCCAGCGGCTCGATCACAGCCACGGCGCCGCTCAGGACGAGGTCGGCCGGCTCATCTGCGGCCAGCACCCGCAATTGCTGCGGCCGAACGCCGACGAGGAGGTCGGCCGGGACTGGCCCCCTGGCAGAAGGCAGGACAACCGCCTGGTCGCCGAGGGTGAGCGTCGTGGCCCCCGCCGACGTCGCAGCCTTCGCCGGAAGCAGGTTCATCGTCGGCGAACCGATGAAGCGCGCCGTGAAGACATCGGCCGGCTTCTCATAGAGCTCCATCGGCGCACCGACCTGCAGGATGCGGCCGTCGCGCATCACCACGATGCGGTCGGCCAGCGTCATCGCCTCGACCTGATCATGCGTGACGAAGACGATGGTGCGACCGAGGCGCTGGTGCAGGCGCTTGATCTCGAGACGCATTTGGGCGCGCAACTGCGCGTCGAGATTGGAGAGCGGCTCGTCGAAGAGGAAGGCGGCGGGATCGCGCACCATGGCACGGCCGATGGCGACGCGCTGGCGCTGGCCACCCGACAACGCCGAAGGCTTGCGCTCCAGCAGCGCCTCCAGCCCGAGGATGCGCCCGGTCTCCTCGACGCGGCGACGCTTCTCGGCCTTGTCGAGCTTGGAGGTATACAATCCGAAGCCGATGTTCTCGGCGACGCTCATATGCGGGTAAATCGCGTAGTTCTGGAACACCATGGCGATGTTCCGCTCCTTCGGCTCGAGCCGGTTCACCGCCCGCCCGCCGATCGAGATCGTCCCGCCGTCGATCTCCTCGAGGCCCGCGATCATGCGCAGCGTCGTCGACTTGCCGCAGCCGGACGGACCGACGAAGACGATGAACTCGCCATCGGCGATCGTGAGATCGATGCCGTGGACGACCTGCGTCTTGCCGTAGCGCTTGACCAGGCCTTGAAGCTCGATTCCAGCCATCAGGCCGCTCCCATCAGATCAGCAAAGGCGGCATCGAGTTCATGCCGCGCCGAGGCCTCGCGCGCCGCAACCGCCGTCGCCGCGCGCTCGGCCGCGTCGAGTGCCTCGCGATAGCTCGCCAGTGCCGCTGCCAACGCCTGCGGTCCGGGACCTCCGAAACGCTCGCGCACGGCGACGAAATGCTCGGGCGAGACCGCCTGCGCGAACTCGCCCGGCGTCAGAGCCGGCTCGCGGCCGGCATGCCTGCGGAACGCCTCGGCGAAAGGCCCGAAACCGTCGCGCGGCAGGTCCCCATCCTTCGCCACGATGGCCCGCGCCACATCGGCTGCGATCTCATGGGCCGCGCGGAAGGAAAGGCCCTCCTGGCGCACCAGCGTGTCGGCGAGCTCGGTGATGGTGATGCAGGAGCGCCGGATGTTCTCGGCGACCCTCCGGCCGTCGACACTCATCGAGGGCAGCAGGGCCGCCAGCAAATCGAGCACGCGCTCACCGGTGGCGAAAGCCTGGTAGCCGGCCTCGTTGGTCTCGCCTTCGGCGTCGTTCATGTCGGTGAAGGGCGTGTTGTGGACGACGTCCCGCACCAGCCGCGCCCGCGCCACGCTCTGCGACGCGAGGTGGCGCAGATGCTCGATCGGCACCGGGTTGCGCTTCTGCGGCATGATCGAGGAGATCTGCACGAAGGCGTTGGGGACATAGAGCTGGCCGACCTCGAAGGCCGTCCAGACCTGAAGGTCCTGGATCAGCCGGCCGAGATGCAGGAAGACGAGCTCGACCGCCGAGTAGGTCGCGGTGACGTAGTCGATTGCGGCAATGCAGCCATAGGAGTTCTGCAAGGGCGCGGAGAAGCCGAGCAGATGGGCGACGCGCGCCCGATCGAGCGGGAACCCGGAGGTCGTGATCGCAGCCGCCCCCATCGGCGAGAGATCGAGCAGCTGGCGCGCCTGCACAAGCCGCTCATGATCGCGCAGCATCACCTCGATGGCAGCAGCGAGATAATGCCCGAAGGTCGTCGGTTGCGCCGGCTGGCCATGCGTGTAGGCGACGATCAGCGTCGCCTTCTCGCGCTCGGCGAGGCCAAGCGTGGCCATGATCAGCGCGCGCAGCTTGGCCGCGAGCCGGTCCAGCTTCGGCTTCAGGGCGAGCTTGAACAGGGTGTGGTCGATGTCGTTGCGCGAGCGGCCGGTGTGGAGGCGGCCGGTGTCGTCGGCAGGCAGGCGCTTCTTCAGCTCCGCCTCGATCAGGAAGAAGAAATCCTCGACTTCGCCGGTGTAGCTCAACGCGGCCGGGTCGATCTGCGCATCGATCTCGGACAGCGCGCGGGCGATCCGGCCTGCGGTTGCGCGCGGCAGGATGCCGGTCTCGGCCAGCATGACGAGATGGGCGCGGTCGATGGCGCGGAAGCCCTCGACATGGTGCGTCTTCGCCCCGTCAAAGAGCGGGCGCAGCACGGTCTCCTTGTAGACCGGATCGGGAAAGACGGACGCGTCGCGCGCCCTGGGATCGTCATGCTTGGTCATCTGGATCAGCCCTTGAGCCCGGCGAGCACGACGCCGCGCACGATGTAGCGCTGGAGCAGCAGGAAGACGGTCAGCGTCGGCAGCGTCGCGAGCGCGGCACCGGTCATGATCAGCTCCCACTGGACCTGCGATTCCACCGCAAAGCTCGTGAGGCCGACGGGGAGCGTGTAGAGCTCCTTGCTCGTGGTCACGATCAGCGGCCAGATAAAGGCGGTCCAGTTGCTCAGGAAGGTGAAGATCGCGAGCGCCGAGAGCGCGGGCGTCACCAGCGGCAGCGCGATGCGCCAGAAGATCGCGAATTCGTTGAGGCCGTCGATGCGCGCGGCTTCAAGGAAATCGTTCGGGACTGTCTCAAAGAACTGCTTCATCAGGAAGGTGCCGAAGGCCGTCATCATGCCCGGGAACATGATGCCCCAATAGCTGTCGAGCCAGCCGAAGTTCTTGGCCATGACATACCAGGGGATGACCAGCATCTCGGTCGGGATCATCAGCGTCGAGAGAATCGCGATGAAGACGAGATAGCGACCGCGGAACTGGAACTTGGCCAGGGTGTAGCCGACGAGGCTGTCGAAGAAGACGTTGGACAGCGTCACCACCGTCGCAATGCCGAAGGAATTCAGGAACCAGCGCAGGAAGCGGCCGTCTGACAGCACCGTGACGTAGTTCTCGAGCGTCGGATGCGCTGGGAAGAAGGCGAGATCGTAGATCTCGGAGGAATCCTTCAGCGAGGTCGCGAACATGAAGGCGAGCGGCGTCACCATCAGCAGGCCGCCGCCGAAGAGCAGCAGCCAGGCAATGACGCGGCCGGGCTCGAAGCGCAGCGCCATGGGGGATGCAAGAGCGCTCATCAACGGTCCCTCAGCAGCCGGAGCTGCAGCAGCGAGACGGCGAGCAGCACGAGGAAGAGCACGACGGTCTGGGCCGCGGCATAACCCATGTCGAAGGAGGAGAAGGCCGTCTGGTAGATCATCAGCACGAGCGGCTTGGTCGCATTCAGCGGCCCGCCGGGATCGCTGCTCGTCTGGCTGGTCATGTTGTAGACCTGATCGAAGATCCGCAGGAATCCGATCGACGAGAAGACGACCAGGAAGACGATCGTCGGCTTGAGCAGCGGCAGGGTGATCCGGCGCAGGATCGTCCAGTTGGAGACGCCATCGATGCGGGCGGCCTCGTAATAGGTCGTCGGGATCGCGCGCAGACCGGCCATGAAGATCACGACCTGGAAGCCGAGCCCCGCCCAGATGGCAGGCGCCAGAACGGCAGGCAGCGATTGCGTGGTCGAGCGCAGGAAGGGCTGCTGGGCGATGCCGAGCCAGGCCAGGATGTTGTTGAACAGGCCGATCGGCACCGGCTGGTAGAACCAGCGCCAGACCCAGGCCATCGCCGCTGCCGTCGTCAGGAACGGCAGGAAATACAGCGCCCGTATGAAGCCGTGCAGGAAGCGCACCCGGTCGAGGTGATAGGCGATGATAAAGGCGAGCAGCAGGCTGATCGGGGTGCCCAACAGGAGATAGAGCGCCGTGTTGCGGAAGACCTGCCAGAACACGGGATCGGCCATGAGCCGCTTGAAATTCGCCATCCCGATGAATGAGGGCTTGGTCAGCAGGTTCCAGTTGGTGGTGGCGATCCAGAACGCTTCCAGCGTCGGATAGAAGCGCACCACCGCATAGAACAGCACCGGCACTGCCAGGAACGACCAGGCCCAGAGGACCTGCTTCTGGCGCATGCCGAGGCCCGACCAGAGGCGGGCGCCGGACCGCGCATCGACACGAGACGAAGAGACGTTCATCGCGACAACCCGATCCGGCGTCCGGTCCGCATCACTTCTTGTAGAAGCGGTCGAGGATGGCCTGCTCGGCCTTGGCGGCGTCAGCGAGGGCCGCCTTGGCATCCTGGTTCTGCAGGAGCACGCGGTTGATCATGTCGAGCGAGACCTGGCGCTGAGCCATCTCGTCGACGAAGACCGTGGCGTGCGAATAGCCGAGCGCCTTGAGGAACGGCCCGTAGACCGGGTGGTTCAGGTTCTTCTCGGTCTCGGCTGCTTCCTTGCGCGCCGGCAATTCGCCGACGGTCTCGAGCCAGAGCTGCATCGCCTCGGGCGTGGTCACGAAGGCGAGGAACTTCTTGGCAGCTTCCAGCTTCTCGCCGGTCGGCTTGGTGGTGATGGCGTTGACCCAGTAGCTGGCGAAATTCGCCTTCTTGCCGTCGGCCGAGGCCGGGAGCTCGGCGACGCCCCATTCGAAGGCCTTGATGCCGCCGAAGGCGCCGAGACGGAAAGAGCCGTCGATGGTCATCGCGGCGCGGCCGGCGCGGAAGGCGGCCTGGCCCTCGTCCATGAAGCCGACCTGGCCGACCTTGTGGGTGCGCTGGAGATCCGCATACCAGTTCAGCGACTTGGCGCCGGCCTCGCTGTTGTAGGTCACGGTCTTGTTGTCGTCGCTATAAGGCTGGCCGCCATTCTGGCGCAGCAGCGTCTCGCGCCACCAATGATAGTCCTGGCCGGGGAAATCGAGCGTGATGCCGGCGGAGAGCATGTTGCCGGCGCCGTCGCGCTTGGTCGTCTTCTTGGCCATGTCGAGCAGTTCCTCGACGGTCTTGGGCGGCGTATTCGGGTCGAGCCCGGCCTCCTGGAACAGCTTCTTGTTGTAGAACAGCGCGAGCGAACGCACCGCGGTCGGCAGCGCGTAATACTCGCCGTCACGCTTCATCGCGGAGACGATCGGATAGAAGTCCTTCTCGATCATCGCCGGCGGAAAGGCGTCGCGTGGCAGCGGCTGGATGAACTTCGCGCCGACGAAATTGTCGAGCCAGCCATAGAAGAGCTGCACGACGTCCGGGCCCTGGCCGGCCGGCATCGCCGCGGCGATCTTGGTCTGGTAGTCGGCGTAGGGGAAGGTCGTCTGCTTGACCTTGATGGTCGGGTTGGCGGCCTCGAAGCGCTTGATCAGCTCGTTCATCGCCTTGACGCGCGCGTCGAAGACGTACTGCCAGTACTCGATCTCGACGGTCTGGGCCTTCGCGCCGGCGATCGCGCCGACAGAAACCATCAGACCCAACAGCATTCCGCGAAAGCCGCGCATGACCCTCTCCCCTGTTCTGGCGACGCCCTGCCCCTGCCGCAGCCATCGAGCCCGGCATTGAGGACGCTCGGCCATGATCGTCATCCCGCCGTCACCTCGCTGTCAACCGATTAATTCACTTGAGTTGGATTAATTGCCGGCGCAGGCTGACCTTCCGCAAGCTCACCTGCCACTCATGCCTCATCACCGTCAGCCACCGTCACCTCCGCCCTCGCGCAGCGTCGCCGTGGGGACCAATCCGGAACGGACGCGCAGCCACAACCGCCGCGTCGTGCTGGAGACGGTTCGACAGCACGGCCTGCTCGGCCGCTCCGACATCGCCGCGCTGACGCGGCTGACGGCCCAGGCGGTTTCGAACATCGTCGCGGAGCTGGTTGCGGAAGGCTTCCTGGTGGAACAGGGGCGGCGGCGTACGGCGCGCGGCCAGCCCCCGGTCGAGCTCGCGGTCAACCCCGATGGCGGCATGACCGCAGGGGTAGAGATAGCCACCGACCACATCACGACGGTGCTCGTCGATCTCGCGGGCAAGATCAGGGCGCAGCGCATCGCGCCGCTCGGCGATGTGACGATCGAGGGTGTCCAGAGGCTGGCCGCGACGGAACTGGCACAGGCACGCGGCGCAGCCGGCCTGCCGAAGCGCCTGCTCGGCTGCGGCGTGGTGATGCCGGGTCCCTTCGAGGTCGAGGGCATGAGCTCAGTCGGCTCGTCACCCCTGCCCGGCTGGGCAGGGCAGGATGCTGGACAGCTCCTGACCGAGGCGCTGGGCACGCCCGTGACGATCGAGAATGACGCGACGGCAGCGGCCGTCGGCGAGCATCTGCATGGGCTCGGGCGCAATCTTCGGCATTTCTGCCAGATCTATTTTGGCGCGGGCCTGGGTCTCGGCGTGATCATCGCCGGCCAGCCCTATCGCGGCGCTTTCGGCAATGCCGGCGAGATCGGCCATATCCCGGTGGTATTGCGCGGCCTCGCCTGCGCCTGCGGTCAAGAGGGCTGCCTCGAGCGCTACGCCTCGGTCCACGCGCTGACCGAGACATTGCGAGCGGCTGGGGTCGCGAATCTTGAGCCCGACGAGATCACGAAGCTCTACGGTCAGGGGCACCCGGCCCTCCTCGGCTGGATCGAGCAGGCTGCGGGGCTGCTCGCGCCGGTCATCGCGATGCTGGAGAATCTGTTCGATCCCGAGACGGTGATTCTCGGCGGCGGCATGCCCGAGGGCGTCATCGATGCACTGATCGCCGCGATGTCGCCGCAGCCGATCTCCGTCGCCAACCGCCCGGGCCGAACGATCCCCCGCGTACAGCGCGGTGCGACAGGGCGCCTGACAGCGGCGCTCGGCGCGGCAGCCCTGCCCCTGCTCGACACCATCACCCCGAAACTCGACCGCGTGGCCCTGGTTCAGGACGAGGCGACGGCCGACGGGACGGGACCCGCGGTCTGATCAGGCGCACGAAGATCGTCCGGTCCGATGGGACCGTGCCATCGTCGTGGAAGAGACTGGAAATTTGGAAAGGGCGGCTTGGCGCCGAGAAGAAACTGCGAAGCCGTGCCGCCTGGCGCGACGTGACTTCACAGTTCTGATTGGGATGGTGGGGGAAGCAGGACTCGAACCTGCGAAGGCATAGCCAGCGGATTTACAGTCCGCCCCCTTTGCCGCTCGGGACATTCCCCCGCCCGCGCCGCTTGCGGCCAGGCCGCAGGCGATCTCTCGTGTCACTTGCGTGACGGCGACAGGCGCGGCCGGACTTATGGTGACGGGGCCGCGCCCTGTCAACGGCAAAAAGCCGCCTGCCCCATGGTCATGTGGAATTCAAAAGGCAATTCCCTACTGGCCAAGCTAAGTTTGTCATGTCAGGGCATGCGCCCGCGACCAAGGAGAAACCCAATGCCCGCGCCGTTTCGACCCAGACCGGACCGAAGCGGTCGGCCGCGCCAAACGAGCCCGCGGCGCGCCGACGGCACGCTGCACCATCGCCCCGGCGATATCGACGAGGCGGTGCTGTACGGCGTCCACCCCGTCATCGAGGCGCTGCGCAACCCGAACCGGCGCTATCGTCGCCTGCTCGCCACCGAGAACGGCCTGAAGCGGCTGCAGGAGGAAGTCGGCGACCTGCCGCTCCAGGCCGAGATCGTGCGCCCTTCCGAGATCGACCGACTGCTGACACCCGATTCGGTCCATCAGGGCCTCTATCTCGTCTGCGATCCCCTGCCCTCGCCCGATCTCGACAGCCTGCCCGACGATGCGGTGGTGCTGGCGCTCGACCAGATCACCGACCCGCACAATGTCGGCGCGATTCTGCGCTCGGCCGCTGCCTTCGCCGCCGCCGCGGTGATCGTCACGATCCGGCACTCGCCGGCCGCGACCGGCGTGCTGGCGAAATCGGCCTCCGGCGCGCTCGAACATGTACCGCTGATCGCCGTGCGCAATCTCGGCGATGCGCTCGAACAGCTCGGCAAGCGCGGCTTCCAGCGCATCGGCTTCGATTCGGACGGCGACGTCGCCTTCGACGACGTCACGCTGACCCGGCCGCTGGTCATGGTCATGGGCGCCGAGGGCAAGGGCCTGCGCCAGCGCTCGCGCGAACTCTGCGATCAGGTCGCACGGCTGGAGGTGCCCGGCGCCATCACCAGCCTCAACGTCTCCAACGCCACCGCCATCGCGCTCTACGCCGCCAGCCGGCGCCGCTGAGCCACGCTCAGCGGCCAGGCACGATCAGCAGCAGCGCGCCCGTCTCGGCATGGGCGAAGCGGCTGCGGCGGATCTGCCGCGGCTCCGGATCGCCGATCCGGATGACGCGCGTCGCCGGGCGGTCGCGGCGCCCCTCGAGCCGATAGATCGTCGGCTGCGGCGTCGGCGCGCGGGCGATTCCCGTGCTGGCCGGCATGAACTCGAACGAATTGGGATCGATCGAGCGCTGCGGACCGTCATCATCGGACGGCGCTGCGTATGCGGAACCCTGGCCGGCCGGATAAGGCCAGGGACCGAAATAGCCCGGATAGGCCCAGGGACCGACATAGCCAAACGAGGTGAAACGGCCGCGGTCGTGCCGGCGCCCGAAGCGCTCGTCATGGACGCGAGCCCCATCGTTCCGAATCCAGGGACCGCGCGAAAGTCTGTGCTGAACGCCGGGAGACAGCCTTTGACGAATGCCGGGCAGGTGGTGGACGCCGCGGGAGGCCACGTTCACGGCTCTCGGCGCGCTCGCGAAGAAGCCGCTTCCGGGCCCTGCGGCCTCCGCCACACCGATCGGCATCAACAATGCAGCCAAGAGCAGGCCGAGGCGAATCGTTCCGGTGCGCGACATGGCGCTCCTCCTCATCCGCATCTGAAGGCCTCCGAGCAGGCAGTATAAGCAGATCAGCCGCATTGGGAAGCCGTTCCAACCGGCCGCATCGACAATCATACGAAAGTCGGCCCCACCGGAAAATGGGCCGCAACCATGCTCGCAACTGCAATATCCGGCCAAAAGCGGCGGTTTCTTAGACGAAGTGCTTGATTGCCGATTGGTCGCCCCGCGCGCATCACTTCGCGTCGGATCGGAATGCTGAGTCTGCGGACTTGAGCGACGAGCATGCTGGCATCGCGCCGTCAGAAAGCGAGCCAGGCAAAGGGCAGCGCGGATCGTCCCGCTGTCGGGGAAATCGCAGGGGAGACAACGCCATGAGCATGGCTGCAAACGTACCGGGGGCGAAGACCGCGCCACGCCCCATGACCAAGGAAGAAAAGCGCGTCATTCTCGCATCGTCGCTCGGCACCGTCTTCGAGTGGTACGACTTCTATCTCTACGGCTCCCTCGCCGTGATGATCGGCGCGCACTTCTTCTCGGCTTTCGACGCCAACACCCGCGCCATCTTCGCACTGCTGGCCTTCGCCGCCGGCTTCCTCGTCCGCCCCTTCGGCGCGCTGTTCTTCGGCCGCCTGGGTGACCTGATCGGCCGCAAATACACCTTCCTGGTCACGATCGTGATCATGGGCGCCTCGACCTTCCTGGTCGGCCTGCTGCCCAGCTACAACTCCATCGGCTGGATCGCGCCGGTCATCCTGATCGCGCTTCGCATGCTGCAGGGCCTGGCGCTCGGCGGCGAGTATGGCGGTGCGGCGGTCTATGTCGCCGAGCACGCCCCGGTCGGCCGCCGCGGCTTCTACACCTCCTGGATCCAGACCACCGCGACGCTCGGCCTGCTGCTCTCGCTGATCGTCATCCTGGTCATCCGCGTCAACATGGGCGAGGCCGAGTTCGCCGCCTGGGGCTGGCGCATTCCGTTCCTGCTCTCGATCTTCCTGCTTGCCATCTCGGTCTGGATTCGTCTCCAGATGCAGGAATCCCCTGCCTTCAAGAAGATGAAGGAAGAGGGCACCGGCTCGAAGGCGCCGCTCTCCGAGGCCTTCGGCCAGTGGAAGAACGCCAAGATCGCGCTGATCGCCCTCTTCGGCCTGACCATGGGCCAGGCCGTCGTCTGGTACACCGGCCAGTTCTACGCCCTGTTCTTCATCCAGAGCATCCTGAAGGTCGATCTCTACTCGGCCAACGTGCTGATCGCCTGGGCCCTGATCATCGGTACCGGCGGCTTCATCTTCTTCGGCGCGCTGTCGGACAAGATCGGCCGCAAGCCGATCATCCTGGCCGGCTGCCTGATCGCGGCGCTGACCTACTTCCCGCTCTTCGGCGCCCTGACCCGGGCGGCAAACCCCGGCCTTGCCGCGGCGCATGAGAACGTCAAGGTCCAGGTCGTCGCCGATCCCGCCACCTGCGGCTCGGTGTTCGATCCGGTCGGCGTGCGTACCTTCACGCAGCCTTGCGACATCGCCCGCCGCACGCTGGCCCAGCAGGCCATCGTCTACACCCAGGCGCCGGCTCCGGCGGGAACCCCTGCCAAGGTCACCGTCAACGGCAAGGACGTCGCCATCGACGCCACCTTCGCGGCGACGATCGCCAAGGAAGCGGTTGCGGCCGGTTATCCCGCCCCGGGCGACGCCCGCATCGTCAAGACCGGCTTCTTCGGCGCGCTCTTCGGTGGCCAGTCGCTGACGGTCATCGCGATCCTGACCGTGCTGATCGTCTACGTCACGATGGTCTACGGGCCGATCGCGGCGGCGCTGGTCGAGCTGTTCCCGACCCGCATCCGCTACACCGGCATGTCGCTGCCCTATCACATCGGCAACGGCTGGTTCGGCGGCCTGCTGCCCGCCACCTCCTTCGCGATGGTGGCCGGCACCGGCGACATCTTCTACGGCCTCTGGTACCCGATCATCTTCGCTCTCGCGACCTTCGTCATCGGTCTGCTCTTCGTGCCGGAGACCAAGGATCGCGATATCATGACCTACGACAACTGAGCCACGGCGCAGTTCCGTAAGACGACCGGGCCCCGCCTTTCCGAAGGCGGGGCCTCTTCTTTCGCGGCAGCCGGCCGACCGATGATCTTGCCCTGAGAGGCCCTGGCTGGTAACCGCTACCGACGCGACGCCGCAGGCAGCCAGCCGAGCGGGGGAAGCGGGTCATGCGCCTGGGTGGCGCAGCGATCACCAAATACCGAGTAGGGGCCGAAACTTGGGACCCACGGGCCGGCGTAGCACAGCGGTAGTGCAGCGGTTTTGTAAACCGAAGGTCGGGAGTTCGATCCTCTCCGCCGGCACCATCTCACCACCCCGTCCGTCCGCCCTGCACGAACCCTCGATATGCTTGCCGCAACCTGTGCAGGGGGCAGTTCGGCCTGTATCTTGCCTGACCGACGCAGCGATCAAGCGGATCGCCGGCCCAGAACACGCTCAGAATGCAAGAACCTGAACATCTCCTCGCCCTCGCCGATCGCTGCGAAGCCACTGCCAAGCCGGACCGGGCGCTTGATGCTGACATCTATGAGGCGCTGGGCTTCACCGTCCGCCGCAAGCCGAAGCATCTGGTCAGCCGGCGGGCGCCGGCGGGCGGCATCTACCTGCAGGGCTCGCTCTGGAAGGCGCTCGGCACCGTGAGCGGCAATATCGACGTCGCTGTCGGGCTGCTGCGGCAGAAGGCGCCCGACTGGCGCTGGAGCCTGCAGTGCATCGCCGATGAGGACAGCGCCGTATTCCAAGCGCTCGTCGCCGAATGCTCGGCGAGCGGCACGATCGGCGCATTGGCTCTCTGTGCGGCAATGCTGCGCGCCTTCGCCCGCAGCGAGGCTGGTCCAGGCAGCCGGTGACGCCCCCCTCGCGCGCCAGACTCCGCTGCTCACGAAAACTTGACCTCCGCCGTGACTGTGCGACGGCGCGCGGCGATTGAACCCGGCGCGCCGCCCGCTAGGGTCTCGCGCAGGCATCAGCCGAGCTGAGGGGAAAGCCATATGACCGATTTCAACCTGTCGCGCCGCGGCGTGATCGCGGGCGCCGGCATGGTCGCCGCTGCCGCCACTTTGGACCTGCCTGGGCTTAGCCCGGCCTATGCGCAAGGAGCTCCCGTGAACCAGGCCCCCGGATTCTATCGCTACAAGGTCGGCGACATCACCATCACCGCCATCAATGACGGCTTCGCCCGCCGGCCGCTCGAGGGCTTCGTCCGCAACGCCGAACTCGCCGACGTGAAGAAGGCGATGGCGGAATCGTTCCTGCCTGCAGACGCCCTCAACATCACCTTCACAACGCTGGCGATCCAGCATGGCGGCAAGCTCACGCTGATCGACACCGGCAACGGTGATTCGGGCGCACCGACCTCGGGCGCCTGGGCGGCCAATTTCAAGGCCGCCGGCTTCGATGCCAAAGATGTCTCAACCGTCGTCTTCAGCCATTTCCACGGCGACCACATCAACGGCTTCCGCCTGAAGGACGGAACCGCGCTGTTCCCCAACGCCGAGGTCATGGTGCCGGCGGCGGAATGGGCCTTCTGGATGGATGACGCCAAAGCGAGCGCCGCCCCCGAGGCGATGAAGGGCGCGTTCGCAGGCGTCCGCCGTGTCTTCGGCCCCGTCGCCAAGGACGTGAAGCAGTTCGAGGCCGGCAAGGAGATCCTGCCCGGCATCACCGCGATCGCCGCGCCGGGCCACACGCCGGGCCATACGGTCTTCGCGGTGGCCTCGGGCGCCGGCAAGTTGATGGTCATGTCGGATACGACCAACCACCCTGCCCTTTTCGTGCGCAACCCCGACTGGTCGGCCGTCTTCGATATGGACGGCCCGCAGGCCGCCGCGACACGCCGCAAGCTGCTCGACATGGTCTCGGCCGACAGGATGCAGGTCGCCTTCTACCACGCCCCCTTCCCGGCGACCGGCTATATCGCGAAGTCCGGCAGCGGCTTCGAGATGGTGCCGGTGCAGTGGAGCACCGCGATCTGACGCCGCACCGATAGCGGCAGACACGAGAAGGCCGGGGGCAACCCCGGCCTTTTTCGTCGGGCCGCGCCGGCGCTTTTCCGTCGCTGCCGGCTCGCGATCCGCCCGCCGCCCATGCTAAGGCACGGCTGCGCCGCCATGGCGCGCCGCCTCAGGACCAGTGATGACCGAGCGTTTCCAGGCCATCTCCTTCGTCGCCAGCGAGACTCCGGAGGCGCAGGCCGCACTGGCCAAGCTGACCGAGCGCTACGGCAATGCCGACCCAGCGACGGCCGACGTCATCGTCGCACTCGGCGGCGACGGCCTGATGCTGCAGACCCTGCATCGCTTCATCGGTACGGGCACGCCGATCTACGGCATGAATCGCGGCTCCGTCGGCTTCCTGATGAACGAGTTCCGCGAACGCGGCCTGCGCAAAAAGCTGTCGGAGGCGCAACGCAGCGTCGTCCACCCGCTGTCGATGAACGCGATCGACAAGGACGACAACGAAGTTCGCGCCGAGGCGATCAACGAGGTCTCGCTGCTGCGCCGCTCCTACCAGGCGGCAAAGCTGAGGATCTCGATCGACGGTCAAGTCCGCTTGAGCGAGTTGGTCGCGGACGGCGTATTGCTGGCGACACCGGCCGGCTCGACCGCCTACAACCTCTCTGCTAATGGCCCGATCCTGCCGCTGGATGCGCCGCTGCTGGCGCTGACGCCGATCTCCGCCTTCCGCCCCCGGCGCTGGCGCGGCGCGCTCCTGCCCGATCAAGCCAAGGTGACGATCGACGTCCTGGAGGCCGAGAAGCGGCCGGTCAGCGCGGTGGCCGACCACGTCCAGATCGACAATGTCGTCCGTGTCGAGATCGAGATCGACCGCACCGTCGATCTCGTCATGCTGCACGACCCCGGCCACAGCCTCGACGAGCGGATCCTGCGCGAACAGTTCGGGTATTGAACCGGCACGAGGCCCGGCTTCGCGGGCAGGCGCCCTTGCGCGGAGGCATCAACTGGCGGAAGCAGCCGCTCAGGCCGCCTGCCTGAGATCCTCGATGTCGAGTTCGACCAGCAGGGCCGGATCGGCCTCGACGAGATAGGCCAGGGCGGCGTCGTCGGCGAGCGAGTCCGCCATAGCCCTCGCCTCCTCGCGCGCAGCCTCCGCATCCATGCGGCGCAGCAGGCCCATCAGCGCCTCAGTGCCCGCGCCGTCCAGCGCCTCGCAGGCGATCAGCACTTCGCGCAGCAAGGAACGGTCGAGTCCGCTCCGCCGCCCACCGGCATCGAAGCCACGCGCGTTCAGCGCCATGATGGCGGCGGTGAAGGCGGGCTGGAGCGAATCGGGCAAGCCTGCCTTGCGGTAGAGCGCCTTGAGGCCCGCGCCACGACGATCGCGCAGCAACGCTGCGACACGCGGCGGCGGCAGGTCGGACAAGGCAACGAATGCCGCCTCCGCCAGAGCCGGCTCTCCGCTGAGCAGGGAGCGCAGCATCAGGCCGGGCGTCAGCCGCCCGGTGACCCGCAACACGTCGACGATGGCCGGCGCGTCGCTCTCCTCGCCCCCCGCGGCGAGCGCGACCGCGACGCGTTCGGTCGATTCGCGCGCGAGCCTCGCACTCCGCTCCGGCGTCAGCCAACCGCAGCCCGTCACGAAACTCGCCAGAGCGTCCGAGACCTTGGCGGCGATCGATTGCCTCAACCCGACCGGCAGATCGGCGCGGGCCAGCAGCGCTTCGCGCAAGGCACCGCAATCCCCGGCCCGCTCGACCATGCGCTCCAGCGAGAAATCCGCGATATCGGCGGTGCGGTTGCCCGCCAGCGTGACCAGCGCCTCCTCACCGCCGACCTCCGCCAGCGCCGCGCTGACGCCAGCAGAGAGAGCCGGGCGCATCGCAATCGCGCGCTGGGCCAGCACATCCCCGATCGCGGCTGCGTCGACGAGATCGGCTTCGGTCAGCACGGGCGAATGAGCCAGCATGAGGGCGGCGACATCGCTCTGATCCGCGATCAGCCCGAGAACGAGATTGCGCGGCGCGCGCGGCGCCGATGCCATCTCCTCGGCGATGGCGCGACGCACACGCGGCGACGGATCGTCGATCAGCGCGACCAGCGCGGTCTCTGCTTCGGCGCGGTCCTCATCGGCCATGCCGGAGCGCAGATAGGCCCCGGCCAGAGCGGCCGCGCCGCTCGCGCGATCCTCGGCATTGGCGGTGCGGGCCCAGAGCAGAAAGCGGCGAACGATCACGTGCCACTCCGCTGTGTCATGAAGGAGGAGAGATCGAGCGGCGCACGGCGCGACCGACCAGCCGGCCGCTCCTGGGCGGCAGCCGTGGGCTGCGTCAGCTCGACCGGCCGCGAGGGCGGCAACGGCGCGTTGACCACCTTGGCGGCCGGCGCGTTCGAGGTCGACGCGTTGGCTGCGGCGGCATCCGACGCCGTCGGAGCCGTCGCCGTCGCGTCGGATTTCGTCTGGCGCGGGAAATAGCGGTCGGCAGCATCCAGAGAGGCCGTTCGCGTGCCATCGGCACGCGGCGTCGCCCAGAGATTGGCAACGGCCGGCGAAACCGGCCCACGCGAGCCTTCGGTCGAGAACAGGCCGATCAGCCCCTTGGCCCGGCCGGGCTGGAGCGCCGCCGCGATCTCGGCTGGCTTGTCGCCCCCGTGCGCAGCACTCGCCCCCTGAGCCGCGGCGGATTTGGCCGACGTCGCTGTCGCCGCCGCAAGCTGCGTGTTGGCATGGCTCGCGGCGAGCACGCCATAGACCTCCTGGGCGCTGCGCGCCCGACCGGTCTTGTCGAAGAAGATGCCGCGATTGGCTGCGGCGGCTTCTGGAAAATCCTTCGCCGCGCTGCGTGTCGGGTCGTTGCTTGCCGCCTTGATCAGATCGGACGCGCCGCGCGCGCCGAGCACATGCGCCATGTAGAGCTCGCCGGCATGGGGCTGGCGGCCAAGCGCGGTCGTGAGCTGCTCGCGGTTCTTCTGGGTCAGGGCACCCGCCATCACGGCGGCGACCTGCGGGTCCTTGCGCAGCTCGAGAATCTTCTCGCGAGCCGCGGGGTCCGCGACCGTCAGGCGGCCACCCGTATCGCTGATCGCGTCGGCATAGCTGGAGAGCCCCTGCTTGGGCCCTTCCTGCTTCACCATCGACAGCCAGGTCTGCTCGATGAACTGGAACAGGCCGGTCGCGCTCGAGGTTTTGGCCTTGGCGTCGGGCTCCAGCGAGGATTCCCGCTGCGCCGTCTTCAGCAGATAGTCGAAGCCTGCTCCCGTCTTCGCCGCGCCGTCGCGGATGGCGCTGACGACCGGATTGGCCGGCTGGGCTTCTCGCGTCTGCGGGGTGGTGAAGAGGAACATCGAGACTCTCAGGCGAACCCGCCGCCAGCGGCCTGCCGCATGACGTTGCGGCGCTGTGTGGAGAGTGGCCCGATTATGGTAAGCGAACGGTTAATCGGGAGGAATCGCCGGCGCATTGCGCGAAGATGCGGAACCGTTTTTTTGCATCGGCAATGCTCTATGACTCCTGGAAGCGACCGCGCTTCGCAGCCGGACCGGCTTGTCCGAATGCGACGCGATCGAAGGCGGCCCAACTGCCGCGACAGCGTGACGGAGGATGTCGATGCCTGAACTGAAGCGCCACAAGCGCGGCGGGATCTATTTCGAGGATTTCGAGGTCGGCGCCATCATCGAGCACGGGCTCACCCGCACGGTGACGCAGATGGACAACATGCTGTTCTCGAACATGACCCTCAACCCGCAGCCGCTTCATATCGATGCGCATTTCTGCGCAACCGAGACGGAATGGGGCAAGCCGCTGATGAACTCGCTGTTCACGCTCGGGCTGATGATCGGCATCTCGGTCAACGATACGACGGTCGGCACGACGATCGGCAATCTCGGCATGACCGACGTCACCTTCCCAGCGCCGCTCTTCGAGGGCGACACGATCAACTGCACCACGGAAATCGTCGCCAAGCGCGAATCACGCTCGCGCCCGGATGCCGGCATCGTCGAGTTCCACCACCGCGCCTACAAGCAGGACGGCACGCTGGTCGCGCAGTGCCGGCGGCAGGCCTTCATGCGCCGCCACCCTGCGCCTGCAACCGTCGCGGTCTGACCCCTCATGCGCTCGCTTCTCTTCGTTCCCGGCGACAGCCCCCGCAAACAGCAGAAGGGCCTCGACAGCGGCGCCGACGCGCTGATCCTCGACCTTGAGGATTCCGTCGCACTCGACGCCAAGCCGCAGGCCCGCGAGATCACCCGTGCCTTCCTGGAGGCGACGCGCGCCCTGCCCCGGCGCCCCCGCCTGATCGTGCGCATCAACGCACTGTCCACCGGCCTGACCGAGGCCGATCTCGACGCGGTCATGCCGGGCGCGCCGGATGCGATCATGCTGCCGAAATCGGAGGGCGGCACCGATGTCAGCCACCTCGCCGCCAAGATCGCCGTACGCGAAGCGGAGAGCGACCTGCCGGATGGCGCGACCAAGATCATTCCGATCGCGACCGAGACCGGCAAGGGCATCTTCTGCCTGGGCAGCTATGCCGGCGCGACACACCGGCTCGCCGGCCTGACCTGGGGCGCGGAGGATCTGTCGGCCGATCTCGGCGCGGAGACCAACCGGCTTGAGTCCGGCACCTATACCGATCCCTACCGCCTTGCCCGCTCGCTGACGCTGTTCGCCGCGGCCGCGGCACAGGTCGATGCGATCGATACCGTCTTCACGGCCTTCCGCGATGCCGAGGCGTTTCGTACCGAATGCCTTGCGGCACGGCGCGACGGCTTCGCCGGCAAGATGGCGATCCACCCAGATCAGGTCGCACCGATCAACGAGATCTTCGCTCCCTCTCCGGAGGCCCTGGCTCGGGCAGAGGCGATCATCGCCCTGTTCGATGCCAATCCCGGCGTCGGCGTGATCGGGCTGGATGGCGAAATGCTGGATCGTCCCCATCTCATCAGGGCAAAGCGCGTCAAGGCACGCGCTCAGAAGCTGGCTGAATGAACCGCTGGAGGCGATTCCAATGACTCGGGTTTTTGAGGTTTCGGGCATGCATTGCGGCGGCTGCCTTTCGCGGGTCCAGCAGGCCGCGACGAGGCTCGCTCCCGGCACGACGGTCACGCTCGATCCGCCGCGGCTGACGCTGCCCGAGGGCGCGGCGCTCGACGCTGCCGCGATCAACGCGGCGCTTGCCCCCCTCGGCGACTATCGCGTGAAGGCCCCCTCAGGGGCCTGAGCGAGCACCACCGCCCTAGCCACCTGGCGGGCGCTGGATCGAGAACAGGTGGTCGACCTCGGCATAATCGGCATAGCCGCAGCGCGCGATCGGATGGGCCGCGGCGGTGTCGAAGCGTCCATCGCGGATGAAGGCGTCGTCCATGAAGATGCCGACGACCTGTCCCAGCACCATCCAGCGCTCCACACTGTTGCCGTCGAGATCGACGAGCTGCTGCACCGAAAGCAGCTTGCATTCCAGCGCGGCCGGGCTCGCCGCGACGCGCGGCGGCCTGACGAATTTCGATGCCGCCATCTCGAGCCCGGCATGGCCGTACTCGCTCGTGCCGCGCGCCAGCGGCGCCGAGGTCTGGTTCATCGGATGAGCGAGCGACTTGGTCACCAGCGAGCAGGTGAATTCGCCGGTCTCCTCGACGAAGGCGATCGCGTCCTTCTTGCCCTCCGAGGAGAACATCACGATGTGCGGCCGCGTCGAGACCGCGTTGAAGAAGCTGTAGGGCGAGAGATTGATCTCGCCCTTGGCGCTCATCGCCGTGATCCAGCCAATGGGACGCGGCGTGACGATCGCCTTGAACGGGTCGTGCGACAGGCCATGGTCCTGCAGGGCCGGCGAATAGATCATGGCCTCAGGCTCCGTAGTGGCTGACGATATCGGCAAGAACCGGCCGATCCCGGTCGGAGGGGACGGATGTGGCCGTGCCGAGATGGACGAAGCCGGCGATGCGTTCGCTGGCCGAGAGCCCGAATGCATCGAGCACGCCGCGGTCGAACGAGAACCAGTTCGTCAGCCAGCTCCCCGAAAAGCCCATCGCCTGCGCCGCGACGAGCATGGTCATGCAGACGGCCCCGGCGGTCAGCTCCTGCTCCCATTCGGGGATCTTCACATGCGGCCCCGCCCGCGAGACCACGGCGACGATGACCGGCGCGTGCAGCAGGCGCTGGCGCTCGAACTCGACCTGTTCGGGCCGGGCCTCGGGATTGCGCGCACGAAACGCCGCTGCCACCACCTCGGCGGCCTTGGCACGGCCCTCGCCAGAGAACACGATGAAGCGCCAGGGCACCAGCTTGCCATGGTCGGGCACGCGCGAGGCGATCGTCAGAAGCTCCTCGAGCTGCGAGGCATCGGGACCGGGCGCGGTCAGGAATTGCGGCGGCACCGAGCGGCGCAGCTTGAGGAGGGAGAGCGTATCGGTCATGAAGCATCCGGATGCGAGGAACCGTCACAGACCTAGTGTTTCGCCATGATGAGGACAAGCGAGCCTGCTGAGACGTGAACGCACGGGTACCGAGGGCTGTGAGCATGCTTGAATTGGACGGGTTTGAAGGACGGCGCCGGCTTGCCGCGAGCCTGCTCGCGATCGCGCTCGCCCTGGATCCCGTTGTCGGCTCGGCGCAGGTCCAGCCGGCGATGCAGGCGCCGGCGCTCGGCAACGACGCTGCCCCCCCGTCGATCCAGCCCGCTCAATCCCAGACGACGCCTCTCGCCTCCCTGACCTTGACGGCGCAGTTCGCCAGCGACCGCAAGCCGATCCGCTCCGGCCTCGTCTGGCGCGTCCTGAGCGAGACCGCCGACGGTTCACCGCCTCGCATCGTGGCACGCTCGACGGACGCCCAGCCCTTCTTCTCGCTCGAGCCCGGCACCTATCTGCTGCATGCCGCCTATGGCTTCGCCAGCGGCACCAAGCGCGTCACGCTCGGCCCGATGGGCCTGCGTGAGCAGATCTCGATCAGCGCCGGCGGGCTCTCCCTCGCGGGCTCGATCGGCGATGCGCCGATCGCGCCGGCCCAGCTCAGCTTCCAGATCTTCGTCCCGCTGCAGGGCAACTCGGAAGGACGCCTCATCGCCAACGCCAAGGGCGGCGAGCTGATCCGCCTGCCGGAGGGCACCTATCACGTCGTCTCGACCTATGGCGATTCCAACGCGATCCAGCGTGCCGATGTGAAGGTCGAGTCCGGCAAGGTCACCGATGCGACGCTGCATCACCGCGCCGCCCGCGTCACGCTGAAGCTGGTCGCAGCTCCTGGCGGCGAAGCCTTCGCCGGCACCGCCTTCAGCGTGCTGACACCGGGCGGCGACGTCATCCGCGAGGCGATCGGCGCCTTCCCGCAGGTGATCCTGGCGGAAGGCGACTACGTGCTGATCGCCCGGCAGGAGGGACAGGTCCACTCCCGCGACTTCAAGGTCGAATCAGGCCTCGACCGCGACATCGAGGTGCTGGCGGCGAAGTAGGTTTTCCCGTCCGGTTCGGCTCGCCCCCTCCACCATCCCGACAAGCTGCAGGGCTGCCCACCGCTACCGAAGCGGATTCTGGCGGCGCGGGGGCTGGCCGCCCCTCAGTTCGTCGGTCTGGGACTGACTGCCAGTTCCGGCCTGGCGCCGGTCAGGGCACCGACAATGCCGTCGGCGAGGCGGATGGCGAGGCAGCGATAGGCGGCATCGACCATATGCGTCCCGTCCATTCCGACGAGCTCTTCGGGGGTAAAGCGCTTCGAGCGAGCCCAGTCCCGCATCATCCCATAGCGCGGGAAGATCGAGACGCCCTGTTCGTCGGCGGTCTTCTTCAGGATCGCACGGTACTCGTCATAACGAGGATAGCGCCCCTCTCGCGACAGCCACGGCAGGTCCATCATCACCATGTCGATGCCGGCAGCCTGGACCTTGAGGATGCCCTTGCGCAGAATCTTCGCGAGCTTGTCCTCGCTGACGTGATTGATCACGTCGTTGACCACGGTCTGCCAGATGACGATCGAGGGCTTGAGCTCGACCACATCGGCATCCATCCGCAGCAGCATCTCATAGGCCGACTGGCCGCCGACGCCCTTGTTGATGACGGTGACATCCGCATTCGGCAGCCGCCGGCGCAGTTCGTCCTGCAGCACGGCGGGGTAGGCCCTGTCCTCGGCACTGGCCCCGGCTCCGGCGGTCGTCGAGGAGCCGATTGCGACGATGGTGAGCTTGCCCGTCTCGCGCAACGCCTTGCTGGCGGCCGGCAGGACGGGCTGGAACGCGGTCTGCACCGTCCCGGAGCGGCAGCGCATATCCGTGCTTGCGGCAGGTAGCGCAGGGTTGGCCGAAGCTCCGCCCAACCCCGCCAGGAGGGTCAGTGCGGCTGCGCCGACGCCCGCCGCGAGGCTGCGGACGCATCTGCTGCGCCGGAGAGTGTGATCGACTGGTACCACGTCAAAAACATCCCTAATCCGACCAGCAATGTAATGCCCACCGCGGAAACGAGCAACTGAGGCCCCAGGGCGAAGCCGGTCTCGGCCAGGATGATCTGGCCTGTGATCGCCAGCACCGTCCCGGTGCAGAACACATCGAGCGAGTGACGTCCGACCACCGCGAGCGTCCGACCGACGGCATGGCGCAGCATTCCTTCGCCGGCGGGCAGCCAGCGCATGGCGAGCCAGGCCAGCGCCGCGACATGAAGCAGGCGGCTCCAAGCCTGGTTGGTCTTGTCGGAACCGAGTTGAACCGAGTCGAACCAATCGTTCAGCAGCGCGATGCCGATCGGATTTCCGGACGAGGTCTTCGCAACATAGGCGCAGACGAGGAAAGCCACCGCCAGCGCATCGAGCCAGGGCAGGCGCGGGGCGGCGATGCCGCGTTGCGTGGCGCAGCCCAGGATCACGCCGAGGGTGAAGACGACCTGCCAGGCGAAGGGGTTGAAGAACCAGCCGGCGGCATGAACGTTGGTGAAGTTCAGGCCGAGCCAGAGCGCAGCCTGCCAGATCGCGAGCGAGACCAGAAGGGTTCCGAGCGGGCTGATGCGCACCGCCAGATAGATCACCGGGAACAGCGCCAGCAGCACGATATAGAGCGGCAGGATGTCGAGATAGGACGGCTGGTAGCGCAGCGTCAGCACGTCGATCAGGGCTTCGAACGTGTCGGAAAAGAAGGGCTGGATGTTGATCGCCTCGACATAAAGCGGGTTCTGCGTGCGCGTCACCGCGGCTGCCACAACCCCGCAGACGATGATGAACACGGCAATATGCGCGATGTAGAGCGTCCAGACCCGCGCGCCGATCTTCAGCGCGCCGACCGCCAGGCCACGCCGTTCGATCAGGTTGCCATAAGCCAGCGTCGCCGAGACGCCGGCGAGCAGCACGAAGGCATCGGCGGCATCCGAGAAGCCGAAATTATGCGGCATGTAGCCGGCAATCACGTTCCCCGGCATGTGATTGATGAAGATGATCAGCAGTGCCAGCCCGCGGATGACATCGATGCGTGCATCCCGCTGCGCCGCTGGCGGCGCACCTTCCGGGCCGCGGCCCAGGAACAGGAATCGGGAAAGCGCCTGCGTCACGAATGGCATCCGGAATGGGTTGGCCGAGGCTAGATAGGGGAACGAGCCGCATCGGCAGAGGTTCCCGAACATGAACGGAATCTGTCGGGTCCGTTCATCTGCTGTTCATAAAGCAGAGGCGGCGCCGCGTCATCAAGCTTCGTTTCACAAGCCTGTGTAGCGACCGCCCGCCCATATCCGGCGGCACGAGCACACGAAGGTGAGGAAGTGAAATGACGAAGAATTGCGCCCCTAGTAGGGCGGCTCGGCGTAGACGAGCTTGCCGTCGATCAGCAGGCGCTTGATCGCGGCCTCGCCACCGGCGGAGACAGCCGCGACCACCTCGATCCGCGCACGGGGCGTGGTCTCGATCGCACGCCCCTCGCCCTGCGGCACGAAATAGCTCTCCAGTCCGTAGGCGATCCGCAGGCGTCGCCGTCCGGACGCGCAATCGGTCTCGCCTGCATCATTCAGGGCGCAAGCACCCGTCGACTGGACGCGGCCAGCGATCACGACATCGCTGCCCGACACCGTCGGACGGCTCCGGGCCACGGCGGTCGCGCGCGCGAAGCCCTCGGCATCACGCGTCAGGGTGACGAAGACGGCGTCGCCGCGCTTGAACCCGCTTTCGCCGCCAGCGGGGCCTTCCACCGTGCTGATCGGATAGGCGAGGACGACATAATCACCGCGGAACAGATCGCGCGGATCGACCGGGACGGTCTTGAGCCGCACCTCGGCTCCGTTGCGCAGAATGCCGGCCCGGCTCTCGACCAGAGCTAGCAGCCCGCCGGTCAGGAGCAGCATCGCCGCAAGTGTCCGCCAGAGCAGCGGCACCTTCCTGATCAGCAGGTCGGCGGAAGGAACGCGCATCATGCGACCTCCCCGGCCGGACGCGAAAGCCGCGCGAACAGCCGTCGCGCTCCGGTCGCCAGGCCAAGCAGGACGACGCCCGCCACGAGGAAGAACAGCGACTGGTCGAGCAGTGTCCCGATCGTCTGCCAGAGCAGGATCAGGATCGCGAGCCCGAACATCGCCGAACCGGCCAGCGTCAGGCGCCTGACGCCGCCGGTGACGCCCGCAACGACGAGGCAGATCGCCGCCGCCAGCACCAGGCTGGCCACGATCACCTTGCCGGCAAGGCCGACGACGGCGCCACTCCAGAACACCGGCGGCACCAGCAGGCCGAGGAGCAAGGCGATAGCCAATGGCCAGGCGAAACGCTTCTCCCGTGCCAGCGCAGCCAGGCCCGCAATCACCAGGATGGCAACGGCATAGGCGACGTAGTTCAACCAGATCGCCGATCCGGCACGCGACTCGCGCACATCGAGGATGCGGATCAGCTCGACATCGAGGACGAGGACCAGCCCGAGCAGCCCCCAGGGCAGGCAGCAGGTCAGCAGGGCCGGCCCGCCGCGGTCGAGCGCCCATCCACCGAGCGCGACAAATGCAGCCGAAACGGCGAGCGCATAGGCGAGGAGGCCGTAGTCGAAGCGGCTGTTCATCCAGTCGCCCGGCAACAAGGCGAGCCAGAGCCCGAGCGCGAGCACGGCCAGATGATGCACCAGCCGGTTGCTCCGCGACAAAGCGATCCACGATGCCGGGAGATAAAGCAGGAAGAAGGCGAGATGGATCGCGCCCTGGCTCTCCTGCCAGCGCCCGACACTCCAGGCGCAGAGCGCCACCAACGCGACGACGAGTGCGCCGTTCGAGCCCAGCAGGAAGGCGACGCCAAGCGCGCCGAGCGCCACCAGCAGCGCTCCCGCCGGCCAGTCCGCCGGCAAATGGTACATCTGGCCGATCAGCGCGATCCCGGCCGCGAAGACGAGCACGCCACAGGTCGCAGCCGCATCGGCGCCGGCGGACGATCCCCTGCTGTCCAGCCTTGCGGCAATGCCGAGCGCCGAGATGACGCCAATCAGGATCATCGCCAGCTTCGCGAGTCGCGGAATCGCCTCCCAGTTCGCCGCCACGAAGGCGGCGACGCTCGCTGCGATCAAGAGACCGCCGAAGAGCCCGAGCAGGGCGGGCAGCCGGAAACCGCCCTCGGCGGCGACCGAGCGGCGGATGGCGCTGGCGGAATCCGCGTTGAGCAGCCCTTCCCCGACCCAGCGTGTCAGATCGGCATCGAGCCGCTTGCGATAGGAGCCTGTCAGCATCGCCAACAATCTGGCATGGCGACGCCGGCTTTGGCGAGAGGTCGCAAAGCGCGCTTCATGCTCCGGCTCGCCCCGAGAACCTCCGTCCGGAGATTCTCGGGTCTACGCTTCGCTTCGCCCGAGAACAGCGCCCGTGGCGGCACGACGGAGCCCTCAGCGCGCCGCCCGCACCGCCTTCGCACGCGCCACATCCGGCGGCATCGCCTCCTCGCCGAGCGCCGCGAGGGCGGCGTCGAGCGTCAGCACGGTCTGCGCCTGGCTGCCGAGACGGCGCACCGTCACGGTCTTCTCCTCGGCCTCGCGCTTGCCGACGGCGAGGATGACCGGAACCTTGGCCAGCGAATGCTCGCGGACCTTGTAGGAGATCTTCTCGTTGCGCAGATCAGCACGCGCGCGCAGGCCAGCCGACAAGCAGGCCATGGTGACCTCCTCGGCATAGGCATCGGCCTCGGAGGTGATCGGCGCGACCACGATCTGCTCAGGCGCGAGCCAGAGCGGGAAATGTCCGGCGAAGTTCTCGATCAGGATGCCGGTGAAGCGCTCCAGCGAGCCGCAGATCGCGCGGTGGACCATCACCGGCTGCTTCTTCTCGCCATCCGAACCGATATAGAAGGCGCCAAAGCGTTCCGGCAGGTTGAAGTCGACCTGCGTCGTGCCGCACTGCCAGTCGCGACCGATGGCGTCGCGCAGGACATATTCGAACTTCGGCCCGTAGAAGGCGCCCTCGCCCGGATTGACCTCGGTCTTGATGCGGTTGCCGGACTGCGTCGCGATCGTCGTCAACACGTTCTGCATCACCTCCTCGGCATGATCCCAGAGCGCGTCGGAGCCGACACGCTTCTCGGGCCGCGTCGAGAGCTTGATGACCAACTCCTCCGTGAAGCCGAAATCCTCATAGACCGAGAGGATCAGGTCGTTGATCTTCAGGCACTCGGCCGCGAGCTGCTCCTCCGTGCAGAAGATGTGCGCGTCGTCCTGCGTGAAGCCGCGCACGCGCATCAGCCCGTGCAACGCGCCCGAAGGCTCATAGCGGTGGACATTGCCGAATTCCGCAAGCCGGATCGGCAGATCGCGATAGCTCTTCAGCCCATGCTTGAAGATCTGGACATGGCCGGGGCAGTTCATCGGCTTCAGCGCGAAGACCTTCTGGTCCTTCGTCGCGTCGTTCGGATTCTCGAAGGCCGAGGCCGATTTCACCGCGAACATGTTGTCCTGGTACCAGCCCCAGTGTCCCGAGGTCTCCCAGAGCGACTTGTCGAGCACCTGCGGCGCGTTGACCTCCTCGTAGTCGGCCGCCAGCCGGCGCCGCATATAGGTCAGGATCTCCTGGAACAGCCGCCAGCCCTTGGAGTGCCAGAACACGACGCCCGGCCCCTCCTCCTGGAAATGGAACAGGTCCATCTCGCGGCCGAGCTTGCGGTGGTCGCGCTTCTCCGCCTCTTCGATCTGCTTGAGATGGGCATCAAGCTCTTCCTGCTTCGCGAAGGCGGTGCCGTAGATGCGCGTCAGCATCGCGTTGTTGCTGTCGCCGCGCCAATAGGCACCGGCGGTCTTCATCAGCTTGAAGGCGTTGCCGACCTTGCCGACCGAGGTCATGTGCGGGCCGCGGCAGAGGTCGATCCACGCCCCTTGAGCGTACATCTTCAGCGTCTGGTCGGCCGGGATCGCATCGACCAGCTCGACCTTGTAGGTCTCGCCCTTGTCGGCAAAGAACGTCTTCGCCTTGTCGCGGCTCCACTCTTCCTTGGTGAAGGGCGCGTCCCTGGCGATGATCTCGCGCATCTTCTTCTCGATCGCGGGGAAGTCCTCCGGGGTGAAGGGCTCGTTGCGCGCGAAATCGTAGAAGAAGCCGTTCTCGATGACGGGCCCGATGGTGACCTGCGTGCCGGGAAAGAGCTCCTGCACGGCCTCGGCGAGGACGTGGGCGCAGTCATGCCGGATCAGTTCGAGCGCGCGCGGATCCTCGCGCGTCAGGAACTCGATCTTCGAGTCCTTCGCGATCGGATCGCCGAGATCGGCAACGACGCCATCCAGCGCCATCGCGACGGTGCGCTTCAGGAGAGAGGGCGAGATGCCGCCGGCGATCTCCTTTCCGGTGATTCCGGCAGGAAACTCGCGCTTGGCGCCATCGGGAAATGTCAGGGAGATCGTCATCGATCGGATGTCCTGCTCACTCGGGGATACGAGCCCCGTAAGACAAGGCCGGATACAGGTTGGGCAAATACTCGGACGAGCTTGCGCGGAGATGTCCGTATCCGGGTGAGGACACCACCGAGGCGCCCCGCCTATACGAGCATGGGGCCACAGGCAATCGCTTCAGGACGAAGCGCAGCAAAACCTGTCGGTTTCGTCGTGTTTTCCTCACCGCTCGGCAAGGTCTCGCCGGCATGATGCAGCCTGCCGCCACGTTTCAAGCCACCGGAGACCCGCGCCGTGATCCGAGCCCTCACCCTCGCAGCCGCCCTCGCCTTCGCCGCGCAGCCGCTTCTGGCCCAGGATCGCACGGCGCTGCGTGACGCCTGCGCCAAGGACATCGCAACCCACTGCCCTGGCGTACAGCCCGGCGGCGGGCGCATCGCAGCCTGCTTCAAGGACAACCTGCCGAAGCTCTCGGAAGGCTGCCGCACGGCCTTGAAGACCAGCGCCAGCGCGGTCGACTAGTCGGCGTCCGGCGCGTTCACCCCGCGCCAGCGCCCGTAGGACCAGGGCCGGTACCAGCGCGAGCCCTCGGGCAGCTCCTCGCAGACGAGGTCGATTCCGCTCGTCCCCAGCGGTGTGCAGCGGCAAATCCGCGCGACACCGATCCAGCCGCCACGCCACAGCCCGAAGCGCTGGATCGCCTCGTCGGTATAGGCCGAACAGCTCGGCCAGTGCCGGCAATGCCGGCCGATCAGCATCGACAGGCTGAGCTGGTAGCCGCGGATGGCGTAGTGAGCGCCGCGTCGCGGCGCCTGCTTCAAATGCGCCGCCTGCGCGAAAAGACGTGACAAGCCGCGCTGCGATGCCCTTTCATCGCGCTCGTCATCAGAGCCGAGATTCGCCATGCATCGCCCCGTTCCGCGACCGTTTCCGTTCCGCCATGGCGTCGCCGCGCTGTGCCTGGCGGCGGGATTGCTGTCGCTGCCTGCCGCCGCGAGCGCTCAGCATCGCACCAATCTGCTCTGGCTCGAGCCGGGCAAGGTCGACATCGCCCGCATCGTCGGGCTGCCCCCGGCGATGAACTCGCCCGAGCACAAAGCCGAGTTCGACGAGGTCATCCAGATCTCGACGACCCGCACGCCCGAGCGCGAGAAGGCTGCGATCGCCGACCAGTACCAGACGCTCGCCCGCTTTCTCGAAGGCGCCGGCATCCCTTTCGCCGGAAACGAGCACCGTGAGGTCCGCCTGCTGTTCCGGGAGGCGCAGGTCGAACTCAGCCTGGTGCTGCTCAGCGTGCGCCGGATGACGAACCGCACGCGCCCCTTCTCCGCCTGGAGCAAGGTAAGGGTCAAGCCATGCCCCGGCGGACGCCCCGACGGCACCTCCTTTCCGGCGGGCCATGCGGCGACGGCCGCGCTCTATGCCGAACTCCTCACCGAGGCCGCGCCGGAACTCGCCACGAAATTCGAGGAGCGCGTCAAGGACTACAATGAGAGCCGCCTCGTCTGCGGCTTTCATTACCGCAGCGATCTCGCCGCAGGTGACAGGGCCGGCCGTGCGGTGGCCAAGGCGCTCCTCGCCGACCGCGCCTTCCGGGCTCGCTTCGACGAGACCAAGGCCGAAACCCGGCTGGCACTCGGCCTGAAATAGGTCGCCCCTGCCCCAGGCACGCTTGAAACTCTCAAGCGACCGCCTGCGGCTCGCGCCGCTTCTGCTCGATCTGCCCGATGGCGTCGACGACGGCATCGAAGGTCAGCATCGTCGAGGCGTGGCGCGCCTTGTAGTCGCGCACCGGCACCAGCACCGACAGATCGGACCATTTGCCGGTGGGCGGTTCGGCATTGTCCTTCAGGATGGCGCGGGCCTGCTCCCGGACCAGGCGCAGTTCCTCGGCGGTCGAGCCCACGACATGGCGAGCCATGATCGAGGACGAGGCCTGGCCGAGCGCGCAGGCCTTCACCTCATGCCCAAAGCCGGTGACGACATCGCCATCCATGGTGACATCGACTGTCACGGTCGACCCGCATAGTCGCGAATGGGCCTTGGCCGTGGCGTCGGGAGCGGGTAGGCGCTCCAGCAGAGGAATATTGGCGGCCAGCTCGAGAATGCGCTTGTTGTAGACGTCGCTCAGCATGTCGTGCTCTCCACCGGCCTTGGAATGACCGGCGCTCGTCGCCAATATAGGATGGAAGGTCGGCCGGCGGGAGAGCATCCCTCGTCGCGGCTTTTCGAGGACGAACTTGTCGCAGCATTCGCGTGGCAGGCCGATGCGGGCTTGTACGACCGCGAGCGTGTCATGGTAACGGGAGGCACCACGTGAACCCAGTGGTTAAGTCCTTGTCCGTCGAGCGGGCGATCGGCCCCTCCGCAGACAAGTTTCTGGTCAAGAAGCCGACGCAGGAACAGGCCGAAGAGGCCGTCCGCACGCTGATCCGCTGGGCCGGCGACGATCCGGCGCGGGAGGGCCTGCGCGAAACGCCCCACCGCGTCGCCAAGGCCTACAAGGAATTTTACAAGGGCTATGCCGACGATCCGGATGACATCCTCGACCGTGTCTTCGAGGAGGTCGAGGACTATCAGGACATGGTCCTGGTGCGCGACATCCCGTTCTATTCGCATTGCGAGCACCACATGGTGCCTTTCGTCGGCAAGGCGCATATCGGCTACTACCCGTCGAAGGGCGTCGTCGGGCTCTCCAAGCTCGCCCGCATCGTCGATGTCTTCGCTCGCCGCCTGCAGACGCAGGAGACGATGACCGCCCAGATCGCCAAGGTCATCGAGAGGGCGCTGAAGCCACGCGGCGTCGCCGTGCTGATCGAAGCCGAGCATATGTGCATGTCGATGCGCGGCGTACAGAAGCAGGGCTCGACCACCCTGACCACGCAGTATACCGGCCTGTTCAGGGATCCGGCCGAGCAGGTTCGCTTCTTCACCATGGTGAAGTCCCCTGGGCTGTAGCCCGTTGCTTTGCGTTTGGCCGACAGACCCGCCGGCACTACAAGGGCGCATCGTCGCGATGCGCCCTTTTTCGTTCGGAGCCTTCCATGCCGCCCTTTCCCACTGCGCCGGACAAGCAGGCCCTCGAGGAGGGCACGACGCTCAGCCCGCGCTTCGACGCCAACGGCCTCGTCACCTGCGTCACCACGGACGCCGCCACCGGCGAGCTGCTGATGGTCGCCCATATGAACGCCGACGCACTGGCGCGTTCGATCGAGACCGGCGAAGCCTGGTACTGGTCGCGCTCGCGCGGCGAGCTCTGGCACAAGGGCGCGACCTCCGGCCAGATCCAGACCATCGTCGAGATGCGGGTCGATTGCGACCAGGACGCGCTCTGGCTGAAGGTAAATGTGGCGGGCGACGGCGGCTGCTGCCACACCGGGCGCCACTCCTGCTTCTATCGCGTCAAGCCGTTGCGCGAGGATGCCGCAAGGCCCCTCGCCTTTGGCTGAGGCCGATCGCCGCAATTGAGAAAGCCTTCACCAAGCTTTCATTTTTCCGTCAAATGCGACCGGTACCGGCAACCTTTGTACCGGCGGTGACGGTTTGATCATGGAAGCCTGCGACGCTTGGGTCTCCCCGGAGGGACCGGCCCATGTTGTGGGAAAGTGTCGCGCGGCGAGCCCTTGGATTGGGCGGAGGCGGGCTTGGCGAAGGCGGGCTTGGCGCAAACGGATCTGGCGGAGGTAGAACGCCGATGAACGAGCTGAGCGTGGAAACGCCCGCGCCGAACGGCCGGCCCAAGATCGGACTGGCGCTGGGCGGCGGCGCGGCTCGTGGCTGGGCCCATATCGGCGTGCTCGAGGTTCTGAACGAGGCCGGGTACCGGCCGGACGTGATCGCCGGAACCTCGATCGGCGCCGTCATCGGCGGCTGCTTTGCCGCAGGCAAGCTGGACGAGATCGCCGAGTTCGCCACCAACCTGACCAAGCGCCGCGTCGTCGGGCTGATGGATTTCCATATCGGCGGAGCCGGCTTGATCGGCGGCGGCCGCCTGAAGCGGCTGCTCGAGCGCGATCTCGCCGATCAGCGCATCGAGACACTGCCGATGCGCTTCGTCGCGATCGCGACCGAACTCGGCACCGGCCATGAGATCTGGCTGACCAAGGGGCCGCTGGTCGAGGCGTTGCGCGCCTCCTATGCGCTGCCGGGCGTGTTCGACCCGGTCAAGCTCGGCGGGCGCTGGCTGATGGACGGCGCGCTGGTCAATCCGGTACCCGTCACAGCGGCGCGGGCGCTCGGCGCCGATGTCGTGATCTGCGTCAACCTCAACAGCGAGCTCATGGGCCGCGGCACCACGATCCAGAACCACATCGCCGAGCCCGATCCCGAGGTCGTTCCGGAGATCGACGTCCAGCCGACCTCGCGCTGGCTCGGGGGCATCACCGGTGCGGCGCGCCGGGTCCGCGAACTCGTCGGCGGCTCGAACGAGGCCCGGCCCGGCCTGGCCGGGGTGATGATCGATGCCTTCAACATCACCCAGGACCGGATCTCGCGCTCGCGCCTTGCGGGCGATCCGCCCGACGTCATGATCGGCCCAAAACTTGCCCGCACCGGCCTCTTCGACTTCCACCGCGCCGAAGAGACCATCGAACTCGGCCGCCAGGCGACGCGACGCATGCTCGAAGATATCGAGGCCGCCATCGCCGGCAGCCGCATCTCGGCCTGAAGCGGCAGACCGTCAGGCCATTGCGATATAGTCGCGCATCGCCCGGCTTTCGGCCTCGATGGCGGCGACGCGGTGCTTCACAACGTCGCCGATCGAGACGATGCCGACGACGCGACCGCTCTCGACGACCGGGACATGGCGGAAGCGGCCGGATGTCATCAACTCCATCAGCTCATCGACGCTGGTTTGGTAGCGGCAGGTCACCACCTTCGACGTCATCACGCGGGAAACGGCGCTTTCGAGCGCCGCGGCGCCGTGCTCGCCCAGCGCCCGGATGATGTCGCGCTCGGACAGGATCCCGACCAGGGCCCCGTCTGCACCCATCACCGCCACCGCGCCGATGCGCCGTTCGGTGAGCGTGCTGATCACTTCGGCCAAGGTGCGATGCGGCTGGACCGAAATGACTTCCCGACCCTTGTCTCCCAGCAGTTGCTCGACATTCATGGCATCATCCTCCGTGCGGTGGCGCCGTTATGCGGCGCGCGGGATCACCGTGATCCCCGCTGCCGCCGACGAACATCACCTGCCGGGAGGGCCTCGGGAACGTAGCGAATGTCGCGAGTGTGGGGGAAGACGAGGACGCGGGCAAGCTCCGCGGGCGGGCTGCGCTCAGCGGCGCAACGCGCCCCTGTCCAGCAAGGGAAACAGCAGGAGCCCGGTCAGGAATCCGCCGATATGGGCCTCCCAGGCGATGCTCGTCTCTTCGCCGAAGATCGGCACCAGTCCCGCTCCGAACAGGATATTCGTCGCGAACCAGACCACGATGAACAGCAAGGCGCGTGAATTGCGCCACAGCTCTCCCATCGGCTCGGCGGGAATGGCGCGGACGACCGCATCGTCGGACAGCGAGCCGAAGCGCAGCCCCGGCGCAAAGACGAAGCGAATCGCAGCCGCGGTCGCCCCCGACACCGCAGCCGAGGCGCCGACGAGCGGCAGCACGTCGAGCTCGCGCGAGAACCAGTGCAGCAGCGCGCCGCCGATGGTCGAGAGCCCCATCAGGGTCAGGAAGCGCCCGCTGCCGAGCCGGCGCGCCACCGGGCTGCCGAAGGCCGCAAGCCAGACGACATTGGTGATCAGATGGACCCAGGAGCCATGCAGCAGCCCGTAGCTCAGCAGCGTCCAGAGCCTGGGGCCGCCATCGGCCAGCAGGATCCGGACCAGCTGCAACCGGCCCGCCAGCTCCTGTCCGGCTGTCGATGTCGCCACCGCGCTGACCATCTCGTCGAGACGGTCCGGCGCGAGCCAGAGGCTCAGCCGTGCCGGAACGAAGGCGAACCAGGACATCAGAATATAGTCGTCATAGTCCGAGAGCAGCGAGCGGGCGCCCTGTATCAGCGCCAGCGCCACGATCAGCCAGACGACGGAGGCCGGCAGGTTGACGGCAGGCTCGCGTGGTGACGGCGAAGGAGGACTGGAGGGAACGTGGGACATGCGCCGCAACCCTTGCCGAAGCCACCGTCCGTGGCAAGCGACGGCACCCGCCGGCCTCAACGAAAAAGGGGAGCCGCCTTGCGGCGCTCCCCTTTTCCCCCGGCGTTGCGGACGTTGCGATGGCCAACATCGCACGCCGCGGTCACGTCCCCGCCGGCCCCTCCGGATGCAGGTTCAAGCCCCGCAAATCACGTACAATTTGATAAGCATTTTAATCGGTTATCCACAAACGCAACCTTTCGTTAACCCTAACGCGCCGTTCACCCGAACAGCCAGGAGCGCACATGGCAAGACGGTATGGCGCCTGCGTCCTTCGAATCATGAAGGACTGATTCGTCCCTCCTCCTGACGCTTCTGCTCCATTCCGGGACGCAGGGGCTTCGGCGGAAGGCGAGCCGGGCAGCATTGGGTAACGGAATGAAAAACACGAGCACGCGCCTGGTTTTCGACTACTGGGACGCTCTTCGGGGCGAACGGGCGGCACCGGAGCGTGGCGAGATAGAGCCGGGCGCGCTGCGTCACGCGCTGGCCGATACCTTCGTTCTGGAGAATGAACCAATCGGACCTGTCTTCAGGCTTGCGGGAACGCGGCTCTGTGCCCTCATCGGCCATGAATTGCGCGGGCGCGCCTTCACGGCGCTCTGGCCCGATGTCGAATCGCAGGCCGAGATGCGCCGCCTCACGCAGACAGTGATGGACGAGAGTGCCGGCGCGGTCGCGGGCCTGGCCGGCGAGACACATAGTGGCGCCCCCGCCTATCTCGAGCTGCTGCTCCTGCCCTTGCGCTATCGCGGCCGTACGCATGCGCGCATGCTCGGCGCGCTATCGGCCGCCACGACGCCGGAATGGCTCGGCCTGGACACTCTCGAATCGATGCGCATGATCTCGCTGCGCATGCTCTGGCCGGGCGTCGGCCTGCGCCCGCAACCCCAGCCCGCCATGCGTTCGCAACCGCCCAAGTTCATGGTTCTGCCGGGTGGCCGGGCCTGAAGGACTAACCGCTCGTTAACCAGAGGACTTATAGGATCGGCCCGAAACAGGCTGACCCTTGATGTTGAGCGCTCTCCAAACGCCCCGGACGGCTACACGCACTGTTGAGCGCAGGCGGCATCATCGTATGAAGGTCGTGCTGTTGGGGCGCTATATGCTGCCCAATCGCATGGAATATCCCTGCCAGACGATCGACATCTCCCCCGGCGGCGTTCACCTCGCCGCGCCGGCCCGGGCCAACCCCGGCGATCGCGTCATCGTCTATCTCGAACATCTCGGCCGCATCGAAGGCACCTGCGTGCGCACGACGATGGAAGGCTTCGCGATGACCATCACCGCGACCAGCCGCAAGCGGGAGAAGTTCACGGCGCAGTTGACCTGGCTCGCCAATCGCGAGGAACTCGGCCTGCCCGAGGATAGGCGACACGAGCGAGTCATCCCACGTAATCCACGTGCGATCGTCACGATGGAGGACGGGGCCGAGCATGTCGTCCGGCTCATCGACATCTCGCTGTCGGGCACCGCATTCACGACCGATCTCGACCTGCCGATGAACACGCCGGTCCGGATCGGCTCGACGCCGGCCAAGATCGTGCGCCGCTTCGACGGCGGCTTCGCCGCGGAGTTCCGCTTCCCGCTCTCGGCCGACCTGCTCGACGAGAACCTGGAACTCTGAGCCTCCGGGCCATCCCCTAGCCCACCCGCCGGGGCCATCCCGCGCGTTTCGGCAGAGCATGCTTGCGCGGGCCGCCGCCAGCCGCCATAGCCAGCAGCTCTTCCGGAGCGCTGCGAATGCCGGCCACGCCGTACAAGCTGATCATCTTCGACTTCGACGGCACCCTGGCCGACACCTTCCCATGGTTCGCCCGCGTCCTGAACGGCGTCGCCGACCGCTACCGCTTCCGCAGGATCGCGCCGGACGAAGTCGAGGCGCTGCGTGGGCACAGCGCGCGGCAGCTCATCGCTCATCTTGGCGTAGCACGGTGGAAGCTGCCCTTCATTGCCCGCCACATGCGTCAGCTGGCGGCCAGCGACGACCAGCCAGTCCCGGTTTTTCCTGGGATCGACACCATGCTGCGAGAGCTCCGGCGCGAAGGCTTCGTCCTGGCCATCGTCAGCTCCAACTCGGAAGGCAACATCCGGCGGGCGCTCGGCAGCGAGCTGGCGGCAACCTTCGCACATTTCGCCTGCGGCGCCGGCTTGTTCGGCAAGACGACGAAATTCCGCCAGATCGCAAAGCGCGCCGGCATCGAGCACAGACAATGCCTTTGCATCGGCGACGAGATCAGGGATTTTGAAGCTGCCAGCGAAGCCGGCATGGCCTTTGGCGCCGTGAGCTGGGGTTTCACCAGCCCCGCCGCGCTGCAGGCGCTCGGCCCAGACTTCATGTTCCCGCACCCCGACGCCATCGCCGCGGAATTGCTCGGCATGGATGTGCAGACACCTCACACAACGCCCGACGGCACGACCGGAAAAGGGGCTTTCGTTCAAGAATCGGCTGCACCAAGCAGTGGTTAATCAATCTCTATTTGGAACGAAGCCATAATTAACAGCCCCTGAATTCTGCCACCCGATTTGACGACAAAACGTTGTGCCACGATTTATGCTAAGAAGAGCGACCAGAGTAGACTGGCGAATTCGCTACAATTGTTCGTTTTCATTTCAACTCAAATCCATGCGCTGACGGCATCGTCCACCCCAGGGACAGAAAGGGGACGACATGCCTTCAAGACACCGCAGCTTCATGGGTACCGCTCTGGCGCTTCTGATGGTCGCCGCCGGCGCCTCCGCAGCCCAGGCACAGCAGTCCGGCGCCGGCATTCCGGTCGCCAGCGCACCGGCGAACGTCTCGGGCGACGCCCGGGCGCCTTACGCCTGGACGGATCTCTGCAAGCGCATGCCGGCGGAATGCCGCGTCAACCTGAATGAGGAAGAGCGCGTCGAGATGACGCCAAAGCTCTGGAAGACCCTCGTCACGCTCAACCAGCGTATCAATCGCGAGATCGAGGCGGTCACCGACCAGGAACACTGGGGCGTGGTCGATCGCTGGGACCTGCCGGAGGACGGCAAGGGCGATTGCGAGGACTATGCGCTGCTGAAGCGCAAGCGCCTCGCCGAGACCGGCGTGCCGCGTCGCGCCATGCTGATCACCGTCGTCATCGACGAGGAGAATGCCGGCCACGCCGTGCTGATGGTCCGCACCGATCGCGGCGATTTCATCCTCGACAACAAGCGCAACGCCGTCCTGCCCTGGAGCCAGACCGGCTACGTCTACGTCAAGCGCGAGTCGCAGCTGCGGACGGGCTGGACCTCGCTCGGCGGCGCACAGACATCGACGGTCGCCTCGGTTCGCTGAGGTCGCGGAGAGACGGCCGTATCGCCCTCATTCCGGCGATCGGCCCGACGAGATCGGAGAGGCCATGGCCTCTCCTGATGGACGGCGAGACTTGGTCACGTCCCCACCCACCCGTCCCCAGACCGGGTTTCGCCATAGGGCCGGCTCCCTTCCCCGGGGGGCCGGCCCGCACTGCTTCAAGGGGTAGAAGCACCGCACGAGAGGGCGCGTCAGTCGAGCCTGACCAACCCTGCAGCGAACTGCTTCCAGCGCGCGACATAGCCGCGCGCCGTGCCGGTGATGCCGGCGACCGCGGCCTCGTCGAGCGTGCGGATCGCGCGTGCCGGCGAGCCGACGATCAGCGAATTGTCGGGAAACTCCTTGCCTTCCGTGACCAGCGCATTGGCGCCGACGAGGCTGTTGCGGCCGATCCTGGCGCCGTTCAGCACGGTCGCGCCCATGCCCACGAGACTGTTCTCGCCAATGATGCAGCCATGCAGGATGGCGCGGTGGCCGACCGTACTGCCCTCGCCGAGCACGAGCGGAAAGCCCATGTCGGTGTGCAGCACGCACCCTTCCTGGATGTTGCTGCCGGCGCGGATCTCGATCCACTCATTGTCCCCGCGCAGGACGGAGCCGAACCAGATGCCGACATCGACGCCGATGCGGACCCTGCCGATCAGATGGGCATCTGGCGCCAGCCACCATTGCCCCGCCGGCGGCGTCTCGGGCTTCAATCCGTCGAGTGAGTAGAGCGGCATGTCGGCATCCTTCCGGGAGGCGGGCCCGGCAGGAGTGACCGCCTCAAGGCATCGCCGTCAAGAGCTGAGCATCTGCAGCAGATCGAGCACGATCCGGCCGCAGGCGATGCTCCAGACCGAGGCGATCATGGCCGCCAGCATCACGAACATGAAGGGCCGGCCCTCGATCCGGCGGCCGCGTACGGTGTTGCGCACGATCAGGAATGGCGCGCTGAAGACCACGACCGGCACGCTCGCCACCGCGAACAACCCGCCCGCCTGAAGCAGGCGAAAATCGGCCCGCTGCGCCGTAAACAGTTCGAAGGCGCTGGCGAGCAGGCCCGCGAAGGCGAAGCCGATGAACAGCGACTGGATCGCCTCGAGTGCGGCAGGTTCGATCGTCAAGGGCTTCTGGCTCCCGCGGGCGATAGCGCCGGACCCTGCCGCATGGTTTACGAAGTGTGAAGAAAAGCCTGAACCGATGGTTAATGCCCAACCTCCAGGCAAACCCGCGCGGCGGCATGGTTTACGGGCCGTTAACGCGCTGATGCTTCAGTAGCGGCAGCATTTCCGAAGGCATCGCCGTGACCGCATATCATCCCCAGGATCTCGTCGCCGAGCCATCCCTGCACGCCCAGCAGAGCCAGCCCGCTCTGCCCGGGGCCGGCCTCACGACACTGGTCCGCTCGCGTCTGAAACGGCCGCCCCCGCCCTTGCCGCGCGCCGACGCGGCCCTGTTCAAGACGGCCATCGCGATCATGCTTGCCGGCGCGCTCGCTTCCGGGCTGGCGCTCTACCTGACGCATCGGACCGAAGACGGCGAACCCGTCGTCCAGCCGGCGAGGATCGGCTCGATCGCGCTGATGGTGCCGCAGAATCTGACAGGTGCAGAGCCCGACGATTCGAGCAGGCTCGTCGGCATGGTCCGCCTGCGCCTCGACTGGCCGAGCTTCGGCCCGGCCCAGGTCGGCCCGTCGCAGACCCAGAACCGCCAGCGGCTGCTCGTGACGTTGACCCCGCAGGACAAGGTCAACGAGCCGCAGACGCAATTGTCTGTCTATGCGCGCTTCCTGACGCCGACCGTCTGGTCCAACCCGGGTGGACTCGTCGTGCGCGGCTTTCGCAAGGGCTCGCCTTATGAGAACGACGAACTCTATGTTTCGGTGCCGGATGGTCGCGGCTTTGCCGCGCGCTGCCCGCTCGACAACGGCAGATCCGACCTGGACGAGCCATGCCGTGTCACGTTCCGGCATCGCGGAATGGATGTGAACATCCGCTTCCCGCGCAGCATCATCGCCGACTGGGAGCTGATGCTCGGCGGCGTGCGCCGCACCATCGACGGCATGATGCGCTGAGCGCAGTCTCCGGCCCCGCGGCGCGGATCGACGTCCGCGAGGCACCGGAACACAGAAGGCCGCGCTCGGCGGCCTCCGCAGCAACGTCCCGGGAATGGCGGGCTCAGTCTTCCAGGTCGACGTCCAGGATCGCCATCGTAAAGTTGAACGAGCGGTCACCATCCTCGTCGTCGACATGGATGATGCCGATGAACTCCTCGCCGAGATAGACCTCGGCCGAATCGGTCTTCTTCATCCGCGCGCGAACGCTGATGGCATGGTTGGCGAAGGTGCGTCGCAGGTACCCTTCGAGCTTGGCGAGTTCTGTCTTGTCCACGGTGTCGGTCCTTATCGGTTGACGGGAGCGATGCCATGACCGGCCCGGGAGGGCAAGCAAAAGCGGTCCCACGGATGTCTGGTACCGGAGCGAGCTTTGGCGGTGAGCGTGCCGCATGCCCGTCGTTTCCGGGCCGGGGTTTCAGCCCGGCGCGCCGGCGGCCATAGTACCGCTCCCGACGCTGACTGTGGATTCCGGCGATGACGACCTGGCTTGCCCCCGCCCTCGACTACGTCTCTTCCTGGCTCGCCTTCCAGCATCAGCATCACCTGCAGCCTGGCGTCGCGATCGCGGTCACACAGGGCGACCGGCTCATGCTCGAGGCGGCGTTCGGACAGGCCGATCGTGCGACGGGCGAAGCCCTGACGCCGCGCCACGGCTTCCGCATCGCCTCCCATTCCAAGAGCTTCACCGCCGCCGGCCTGCTGAAGCTGGCGGAGGCTGGGCGCCTTCGCCTCGATGACGCTGTCGGAACCTATGTGCCGGGTCTGCACCCCGAGATTGCCGCGGCGACGCTGCGCCAGATCGTTTCCAACAGTGCCGGTCTGACACGCGACGGGCCCGATAGCGGGCAGTTCACCGACCGCCGCCCCTATCTGGACAAGGCGACCCTGCTGGCCGATCTCTCCGCACCGCCACCCTTGCCGGCCTCGCAGCGCTTCAAGTACTCGAACCATGGCTTCGCGCTGCTCGGACTCGTCATCGAGGCGGTGACCGAGCGCCCCTATGCCGAATGGATCGCGCAGGAGGTCGTGGCCGCCGCCGGGCTCCTCGAAACCACGCCAGGCATCGAGGGCTGGGGCGCGAGGCCGATGGCGAAGGGCCATAGCGGGCGCCAGCCGCTGGACCGGCGTATCGTCATTCCCGCCGACAACCCCGGCCATGCCATGGACGCAGCCGCCGGTTTCGTCGCCACCGCCGCCGATGTCGCGCGCTATTTCGCGCAGCTCGCGCCCACGGCATCGACCAGCATCCTGTCCCCCCTATCGCGCCGGGAGATGAGCCGCCGCCACTGGGCCGACGACGAGAGCGTGCTCGGCCGGCATTACGGGCTCGGCACGATCTCCGGCGGCCGGGGCGGCTGGCGCTGGTTCGGTCATTCCGGCGGCTTCCAGGGCTTCATCACCCGCACCGCCGTCTTCCCCGAACAGGACTTGACGGTGTCCGTGCTGACCAACGCCATCGATGGCCTGGCACACCCCTGGCTCGACGGCGTCGTCTCGATCCTCCGGCGGTTCAAGGAGGAGGGCCCGGCCTCCGCCGACCGCGCCGACTGGAGTGGCCGCTGGTGGACCCTGTGGGGCTGCAACGATCTGGTGGCGATGTCCGGCAAGGTTCTCGTCGCGAATCCGGCCCTGCTCGAGCCGTTCCAGGACGCTCCCGAGATCGCCTTCGAGACGCAGGACACTGGGCGCATCGCGCGAGCCTCGGGCTTCAGCAGCCCCGGCGAAACGGTGACGCTGAACCGCGGCGCCGATGGCCGCGTGGAATCGGTCCGGCTTGGCGGCGGCCTGCTGGTGGCGAAGGAGGCCCTGCAGGCGGAGATGACGGAGCGCTACCTGAATTCGTAGCGGCTGTCGGGAGAAGCCCGCCGCCGCAGCAGCTTACGGCAGCGGCGGGCCTGTGCCCGGTCAGATGTAAGCGCCGCTGTCGCCCGACAGGATCTGGTCCATCGAGCGCGACGGCTCGGCACAGCCGGCCTCGCCGACGACCTTGGCGGGCACGCCCGCCACCGTCTTGTTGCGCGGCACGGCCGAGAGTACGACCGAGCCGGCCGCGACCCGGGCGCATTGCCCGATCTCGATATTGCCGAGGATCTTGGCACCCGCGCCGATGAGCACGCCCTTGCGGATCTTGGGATGGCGGTCGCCGCCCTGCTTGCCCGTGCCGCCCAGCGTCACGTCCTGCAGCATCGAAACATCGTCCTCGATCACCGTGGTCTCACCGACGACAAGGCCGGTGGCATGGTCGAGGAAGACGCCCTTGCCGATCTTGGCTGCTGGGTTGATATCGGTCTGGAAGACCTCCGAGGAACGGCTCTGGAGGTAGAGCGCGAAGTCCCGGCGGTCCTGCCGCCAGAGCCAATTCGCCAGGCGATGGCATTGCAGGGCATGGAAGCCCTTGAAGAAGAGCACGGGCTCGAGGACGCGGTAGCAGGCCGGATCACGGTCGAGCACGGCGAGCACATCCGCCCGCATGCCCTGCGAGACCGTCTCATCCGCGGCCAGCGCCTCGGCAAAGGCCTGTTCGATCAGGTCGGCGGAAACGGCCGGATGCCCCAGCCGCACGGCGACGCGATGGCCCACCGCAGCCTCGAAGCTCGGCTGGTTGAGCACGGAGGCGACGATCAGGCCACCCAGCGAAGGCTCGGCGGCGACCGCAGCCTCCGCCTCGCGCCGCAACCGCGACCAAACGGGATCGAGACGATCGAGCCCGGTCGCATGATCGCGTGCCTCGGCGACGGAACGCCCTGACGACATGGTTGTTCTCCGGAAAAGTCGTTCGGCGATGCAAACACTAGCACCGGATGCGGCATTCGCACCAAAGGTGATTGCAGGGCCGAGTTGATTCAACGTGGCAGGCGGCGGATTCAGTCTTTGAGCTGCCGTCGACAACACATTGGCGTCGCACGCTTTTCCATATTGCCACCAAACAGCGCGATCATTCTCACAAACGCGACAGAAAGTCGAGCACGGCCTGCTTGTGGCTCTTGTCGCCGACGGCGAGGTTGTGGTCGCGCCCCTCGACGTCGAAGGATTGGGCACCAGGGATCAGCGCCGCCAGTTCGGGCCCCGAGCCCGCGACATCGTCCTTCGTGCCGACACTAACGAGCGTCGGCACCGCGATGCTGCCGACCTGGGCCACGCTCAAGGTCTGGCGCGAGCCCCGGATGCAGGCCGCGAGTGCCTTGAGATCGCTTTTCGTCGCATCAGCGAAGGCACGGAACATCCGCTGCATCGGGTCGGTGAGCACGTCCAGCGACGGCGCCTCCATCGCATCCGCGATGCCCAGCGGCAGGCCGACACCCTCGACCAGATGGATGCCGAGCCCACCGAGCAGCAGCCCCTTCAGCCGCTGCGGATGCGCCAGCGCGAGATGCGCCGAGATCCGCGCCCCCATCGAGTAGCCCATGACGAAGGCGCGGGGGATGTCGAGGTGGTCCATCAGCCTGCGCACATCCTCGGCCATGACCTGCGAGGAATAGGCGGCGGGGTCGTAGAGCTTCTCGCTCTGGCCGTGGCCGCGATTGTCGAGCGCGACGACGCGATAGCCGGCATGGGTCAGCGTCTTCGTCCACTGGGTGTTGACCCAGTTGACCATGTGGCTGGAGCCGAAGCCGTGGACGAGAATGATCGTCTCGTGGCGGTCGACCTCCCCCGTCGGGGCGAGGTCGATGAAAGCGAGCGTGACGCCGTCGGATGAGAAGCTCTGCATGGCGAACCGTCGTGATGGCAATGGCGAAGCCTCCCAGTGCCATGTCGAGCGTGGTTTGGGTAGCCGCACCGGCGCAAGCTGCCTATGAAGGCGGACATGAGCCCGATCACGTCATGAGTGAAGCCGCTTCCTCCGCAGCGCGGCCCCCTTCCCGCTCGCGCCTCGAATTCGTCGATCTGGCGCGCGGCTTCGCGCTGCTCGCCATGTTCGTCTTCCACTTCGCCTATGATCTCGCCGATTTCGGCCTGACCGACGTCGACGTACCGAACGAACCGGGCTGGCGCCTTTTCGCACGGTTGATCGCGGGCTCCTTCCTGACGCTGGTCGGTGTCAGCCTCGTGCTGGCGACACGCAAGGGCCTGAACCGCCGCGCCTTTCTGAAGCGGCTCGCCATGGTCGCTGGCGCGGCCGCGGTGGTGACGATCGCCACCTTCTTCGCGATGCGATCGAGCTTCATCTTCTTCGGCATCCTGCATCACGTCGCACTGGCGAGCGTGCTGGCGCTTCCCTTCCTGCGTCTGCCCGTGCTGGTCGTGGCGGCCTCCGCGATCATCGCCTTCGCCCTGCCCCGGTTCGTCGCCTACCCGCTGCTTGACGAGCCCTGGCTGGCCTGGCTCGGCTTCTCCAGGGCCCCGCTGGTCTCGGCCGATTTCGTGCCGGTCTTCCCCTGGTTCGGCTGCGTGCTCGGCGGAATCGTGCTGGCCCGGCTGGCGCTGCCATGGATCGAAGGCTCGGCGCTTGCCGGCTGGCGGGCCAAGGCACTGCCGGCACGGCTCGTCGTCTGGGGTGGTCGCCACAGCCTGCTGGTCTATCTCGTCCACCAGCCCGTCTTCATCGGCCTGCTGATGCTTGCCCTGCAGATCATGCCGATGCGGCCGGTCGCGGACGAACAGCCCTTCATGCAGGCATGCCAGCGAAGCTGCGCGCAGGGCGGCTTCGATCGCAATGAATGCGAGCCGCTCTGTGCCTGCACGGTCGATTCGCTGAAGCGCGAGAGCCTGTGGCCCAAGGTCCGCGACAACAGCCTGAGCGAAACCGAGCGGACGCGCATGACCGAGCTGGCCCAGGCCTGTCGGCCTCCATCGAAGCCGCGCTGAGGCAATCGCGCACTGGCGCTGGGCCGCCTGGCGCGATAGTTTGCGGCCACATCACGAGCTAAGAGCGACGCACATGGCCGACCACGGCATTCCGCATTTCCACAACGACACCGGCGTAGCCGTCATCCATGTCGGCGCGCATGAGTTCAAGTGCATCGGCGCCAAGCCGCCCTTCGACCACCCGCATGTCTATCTCGACATGGGTTCGGACCACGAGATCGTCTGCCCCTATTGCTCGACGCTGTTCAAGTACGACGCCTCGCTGAAGGCCGGCGCCTGCTCGCCGCCGGAATGCGCGCATCACGAAACGTCCAAGGCGGCCTGAGGGAATCCGGCCCGAGAACGGGCCGTACAGCCTGGAACCGCATCCGCGGCGCGGGTTCTGAGGGGCCCCCGCGCCCAATCTGAACCAAGTGCTGAAGGCCTTCCGCTTTGTCCGCTCCTCATTTTCTGATCGCCGGCGCCGGGATCGGCGGGCTGACCATGGCCCTGTCCCTGGCCCACCGTGGCATCTCCGCGACCGTCATCGAGAAGCGGACCGGTTTCGGCGAACTGGGCGCCGGCCTGCAGATCAGCCCCAATTCCGGACGCGTGCTCGACGAGTTGGACCTGACCTTGCCACTGAAACGCGTCAGCGTCAGTTCGCACGGCCTGCTGATCCGCCGCTGGAGCGACGGCACCCAACTGCTCGAGATGCCGCAGCATCCCGAACGGCTGCCGACGCCGTTCCGGATGCTGAAGCGCAACGACCTGCACACAGTGCTGCTCGATGCCGCCCGCGCCATGCCGAATATCCGCCTCATGGTCGGGCGGGCCGTGCACGAGATCGCCCAGGACGAGACCAGCGTCTCGGTCGCCCTCACCGGCCAGAGCGGCAATGGCGAGACCATCCAGGGGCTTGGCCTGATCGGCGCGGACGGATTGTGGTCGCAGGTCCGCGACCTGACGGGCGACACCTCCCCCCCGGTCTTCACCGGCTACGAGGCCTGGCGCGCGCTGGCGCCCGGCTCGAAGGCCGAGAAGCCACGCGTCAGCCTGCATCTCGGCTCGGGTCGCCACATGGTCCATTACGCGGTCGCAGGCGGCCGCGAGACCAATGTGGTGGTGATCCGGCCGACGAAGCAGGCCCGTGAGGGCTGGTCGCGCGACGGCGATACCCAGGTCCTCGCGGAGCATGTCGCCGGCGGCTCGCAGGCGCTGCGGGAGCTCGTGTCATCGGCCAAGGGCTGGCAGGTCTGGTCGCTGTTCGACCGCAAGCCCGCGGCCATGGCAAAGGGGCGCATCGCGCTCTTGGGCGACGCCGCCCATCCGGTCCTGCCCTTCCTCGCGCAGGGCGCCTCGCTCGCGATCGAGGATGCCGCCGTTCTCGCCCGTCTGCTGGCGGAGCGACTGCAGGCCGAGGGCGCACCCGGCGTCCCGGCCGCGATGGCGGCCTATGCGGCAGCGCGGGCGGCCCGGGCGGCGCGCGTCCAGGAAGCCAGCCGCAGCAATGGCCGGACCTACCATCTCGGCTGGCCCTGGAACATCGGGCGCGACATCGGCCTGCGGCGCCTCGGCGCGGAGGGGCTGCGCAAGCGCTATGGCTGGCTCTACGACTGGCGCGATGCGTGAAAATCCAGAAGACTTGACCTTGGGTGATCTCGTCTTCGCCGCATTTCGTACCTAGCTTCCGATGATCTGCAATCGGATGAAGGTGTCATGATCCGCGTCAATCTCTACGAACAGCTCGGCGGCCGGACCGCCCAAATGCCACGCTGGGCCGCCTGGCTCGCAATGGCGGCGAGCCTCGCCGTCGGCATCGTGCTGTTCCTGATCGCCGCGAGCCTCGCCCTGATCCTCATCCCCGTCGTCGCCGTGGCCGGTGCGATCGCCGTCTGGCGCCTGCGCAGCAAGATGAAGGCAGCAGGGATCGACCCGTCCGCACCCTTTCCGCAGCAGCGCGGTCAGGCCGGGCACGTCGAGATCATCGACGCCGAGTACCGCATCATCGACCAGGGCGAGCCGCCCCGCCGCTGAGCGCCGTCGTCACGGCGCAAATCGTGTCAGGACAACGCCTGCGATGGCGCAGGCCGCGAGCGTCGGGATCATCCCGGCCTTGAAGCGCAGCATCGCGACCATCGCAGCCGCTGACAGCAGCGCCGCCCGCCAGTCGAGCGAGGCGAGCACGGGCCAATCCGGCGAGAGGCCGAGGATCTCCAGCGGTCGCACCTGCCTGAACAAAACGTGCAGCCCAAACCACAAGGCGAGATTCATGATCACGCCGACGACGGCCGCGGTGATCGCCCCCAATGCCGCCGAGAGAGCCTGGTTGCCGCGCAGCGCCTCGACATAGGGCGCGCCGAGGAAGATCCAGAAGAAGCACGGCGCGAAGGTGACCCACAAGGTCAACAGGGCCCCGAGGCTGCCCGCCAGCAAGGGCGGCAGGTCTCCAGGCGCGCGGAACCCGGCGAGGAAGCCGACGAACTGCAGCACCAGGATGAGCGGGCCGGGCGTGGTCTCGGCAAGACCGAGCCCGTCGATCATCTCGCCCGCAAGCAGCCAGCCATGGGTCTCGACGGCGGCCTGAGCGACATAGGCGAGCACCGCATAGGCCCCGCCAAACGTTACTACCGCCATCGTGCTGAAGAAGCTGCCGAGCTGCGTCCAGACGCTGCCGCCCCCGGTCCAGAGCCAAAGCAGCAGCACGGGCCCGAGCCAGAGCGGCAGCCAGATCGCGATGGTCCGCAGCGCCTTGGCGCGCTTCGGCCGCACATGGGCGAGTTCGCCACGCGCGAACAGAACATCGACGATACCTGTCACGTCGGGACCCGCCTTGCCATGACCGGCCTGCGCCCCGAACAGCCGGGGCGCGAAACGGTGACCGATCCAGCCGATGATGCCGGCAGCCAGGACGATCGCCGGAAACGGCGCCTTGAACAGGAAGATCGCGACGAAGGCGATGATCGCGATCGCCACCATCGCCCTGTTCTTGAGCGCACGCCGGCTGATCCTGAGCCCGGCCTCGATCACCACGGCCAGCACCGCGGCCTTGACCCCGAAGAACAGGCCATCGACCAGCGGCACATGCCGGTAGAGCACATAGAGGATGCTCAGACCCAGCATCACCAGCGCGCCGGGCAGGATGAAGAGCAGCCCGGCGATCAGCCCGCCAATGGTCCGGTGCATCAGCCAGCCGATATAGACCGCGAGCTGCTGCGCCTCCGGGCCAGGCAGCAGCATGCAATAGTTCAGCGCATGCAGGAACCGCTCCTCGCCGATCCAGCGGCGCTCCTCGACCAGCTCCTTGTGCATCAGGGCGATCTGCCCGGCCGGTCCCCCGAAGGAGAGCAGACCGATGCGCGCCCAGACGCGCGTCGCCTCGGACAGCGTCGGCAGTGTCGTGGGGACGTCGATGCCCCCGTCGGTCGTCATGACGGTCATGGCGGCCCCCTATGACGTCGCCGGCCCAGCGGGCCAGTTGTGCGTTTCCTCGCTCGCATCACGGCACCAGCGATAGAACGCGTCGTAGAGCAGCATGCCTGCCTCCAGCTGTGCGAGATCATCCCTGAACATGCGTGACAGCCCCAGCGAAGCGGCGAGCAATCCGGACGCCTGCGGAACGTTCTCGAGCGTGGCGGTATCGGCGGCACGCACGATCGCGGCCAGCCGGTCGAGGGCCGGGCCGGCGAGCCCGAACTCCTCGATCATGATGTCGAATGTGCAACGCTCGCCCCGATGGCTCCAGAAGACGCCGTCGATGTCGAACGGTGTCGCATCGAAGCGCTCGGCCACGGCCGCGACCTCTGAGGGCGAGACGAACAGGAATACCGCCTCGCGATCGACGAAGCGCCGGATCAGCCAAGGACAGGCGATCCGGTCGACCTTCGGCCGCGTCCGGGTCACCCAGACGCTGCGCCCGGAGGCATCGCGCGGCGGGAGGGCATCGCTGCGAACCAGCGTGCCGCCGGCGTCTCGCCAGGCCTCGAACCCGCCGGCAAGGTTTTCGGCGGCGACATCATGATGGCGCAACCAGGCGGCCACGCCTTCGCTGAGCTTCAGGCCGCGCTGGCAGACGACGACGACGCGCCGGCCGGCATAAGCGCCCGCCCATGCCGCGACATCGCCATGGGAACGCTTGTCCGCGGCAGGCAGCAGGCGCGGATCTGCCGCGACATCCTCCGGAATGCGGACATCTATGATGACGGGCGCATCGGGCAGGCCGACGAGCCGGGACAGTTGGGCAGCGCTGATCGAGATGTTGGAAGACATGAGCGTCCATCCTGAGACCGAGGATATTGGACGCGAGCCTTGGGCCGAAGCCTCACGGGGTCGTCGCGATTGAACCCCTTGCCGAGGATTAGATCACGACGCTCCGGTGCCCGTCAACGCAGCATGTGGCGGGCTCAGTCGATCCGGCTGACCAGGATCTTGTCGATCCGTCGGCCGTCGAGATCGACGACCTCGAAGCGCCAATGCCCCTTCTCGAAGGCTTCGCCGACATTGGGCAGATGGTTCATCTCGGCCAGGATGAAGCCGGCAACGGTCTGGAAATCGGCATCGCGCGGGATATGGATCCCGAGTTCATGCGAGAATTCATCGACCTGCATCCAGCCGGCAACCAGCCAGGAGCCGTCCTCGCGCGTGACGATTGGCGGCTCGTCTTCCTCTTCCTCCTGGAAGGCGCCGATGATCGCCTCGAGCACGTCGCCGGGCGTGATGATGCCCTCGAAATGGCCGTACTCGTCGAAGACCAGGGCCATATGGACCCGCGAGGAGCGGATCTCGCGCAGGACATGCAGCGCGCCTGCTGTATCCATCACTACCGGCGCCTCGCTCACCAGCTCGCGCAAGTCGTGCTTCTCGCCCACGGAGAGGAAGTCGATCAGCTCCTTGACCACGACGACGCCGATGATCGAATCCGCCTCGCCTTCCTGCACGGGCAGGCGCGAACGGCGCGTGGCGCGCAGCTGCTCGCGAATCTCGTCGGCGCTGTCGGCGAGGTCGATCACCTCGACCTCGCGGCGCGGCGTCATCAGCGCCCGTGCCGAACGGTCGGCGAGGCGCATCACGCCGGAGATCATCTCGCGCTCGTCGCGCTCCAGCACGCCGGCGGTCTCGGCCTCGGCGATGATCGTGCGGACTTCTTCTTCCGTGACCTTCTCCTCGGGCTCGCCCTTGTGGCCGAGCAAAGCCAGGACCGCCTTGCCCGACACATCCAGCAGCAACACCAGCGGCGCACCTATTTTGGAGAGCAGCGACATCGCCGGCGCGACACGCGCCGCGACCCGCTCGGGATCGCGCAAGGCAATCTGCTTGGGCACGAGTTCGCCGACGATCAGCGACAGGTAAGTGATGGCGACGACGACGACGCCGACGCCGACGCCGTCCGCCATCGCCGGCGTAAGCCCTTGTGTCATCAGCCATTCCGACAGCCGCGAACCCAAGGTCGCGCCCGAGAAGGCGCCCGAGAGCACACCGACCAGCGTGATGCCGATCTGCACGGTGGAGAGGAAGCGGCCCGGATTGTCGGCGAGGCGGATTGCGGTGGTGGCGCCCCGGTTGCCTTGATCGCTGAGAACCTTGAGTCGGGCCGGACGGGACGAGACGACCGCGAGTTCCGACATGGCGAGCAGACCGTTGATCACGGTCAGGGCCACGACGATCAGTATTTCGGTTAACAAAACCAGTCCGTGTCATGCAAGACCGCACTGTTGGCGGCCCGCTTCGAGCCTTTCTTATAGCGGATGCCACGGTTATGGCGATGGCTCAGCGCAAAAAATTTGCGAGGGTGCAAGGATGCCCCGAGCATGCGCCGAGGATGCCGCGAGCATGACCGAAGACAGAGCGACGCCGTGGGAACCCTCGAAGCAGCCTCCGCTGGAGGACAAGCGCCTGCGCGCACCTGCCGCCGCCCGCAACCGTGACGCCATTCTTACGGTTCTGCGCGAGGTGCTGCCGACGACCGGCACGGTGCTCGAGATCGCCAGCGGCTCCGGCGAACATGCGGTCCATTTTGCCGCCGCGCTGCCCGCCCTCGCCTTTCAGCCGAGCGACCCGAGCGCCGACGCGCTCGCCAGCATCAGCGCGTGGACGGCGCAGCGCGGCGCCAACAACATCCTGCCGCCCCTCCAGATCAACGCCGCCGCCGAAGATTGGCCCTCCTGCGCCCCCGATGCGATCCTCTGCATCAACATGATCCACATTGCGCCCTGGTCGGCGGCACAGGGCCTGGTACGCCATGCCGGCCGGCTGTTGCCGGCGGGCGGGCCGTTGATCCTCTACGGCCCGTTCAAACGCCCGGATCGCCCGCTGGAGCCCAGCAACGCGGCGTTCGATGCCAGCCTGCGCGAGCGTGATCCGGAATGGGGCTTGCGCGAACTGGAAGACGTCGCGGCGCTGGCAGCGGCAGCGGGCTTCGGTGCGCCGGAGGTGATCGAGATGGCGGCGAACAACCTGAGCGTGATCTTCAGGAGACGTTCCGAGCGCTAAACCTCGGCTCGAAGAGGATGGTGCGGACGGCGGGGATCGAACCCGCATAGCCTTGCGGCTGAGAGATTTTAAGTCTCTTGCGTCTACCAGTTTCGCCACGTCCGCCTGATGGAGAGCGGTAGCGGGCGGACCGGCAATGCGCAAGCGCCGCAGCGGCTTATCGGCAGAAGCTCAGTTCCGCCGCGCGGGCTTGTACCATTCGACTCCGTCCGGATCGACATAGAGGCCCGGCGCCACATCCGAGCCGATCGGCTTCTGCTGCATCGGCACGCGTACCGTGTCGTCGCGGTCGCCTCGCTTCACGTAAGGTCCGCTCGGCTGCTGCCCGCCATGGCCATGCCCGCGCGAGGCGGCGAGGCCGACCGTGCCCTGCCGGCCGGCGACCTTGTCCTGAAGCTCCGTCACCGGCCGACCGGCAAATACGGTGCCGCCCTTTCCCTCGATCACCGGCCAGGCCCGGCGCGCCGCGCCCTCGCCGGTCACGCGGACCGCGATGAAGCGCGGGACATAGGTCGCGCCGCCCTTGCCGAAGCTCTCCCAACCGCCGGCCGTGACCATCTGCGCGCCGCAGCGCTTGTGGCTGCGCTCGCACAACGCGCGCGAGGCGTAGCGCGGAGCCTTCTGCTCGAATTCGGCGCGGGCGTTGCGATAGGCGAACTCGCATTGCTCGGCCGTGAGCAGGCCGGCTCCAATGCACTCGTCGCGCCGCTCATAGACGGCGCCCTGGACCGCCCCTCGCGTCTGCGCCGCGAGATCGGCCGGAGCGGCCAGAAAGAAAGCGGGCGCCAGCGCGGCGGCCCGCAGGCCCAGCAGGAGCGAAGCGGCGGAGGTCACGATCATGCGGTGCAACATCATCATGATTGTGGCTTTACAGCAGCGCCCGCCGGGACTTGGCGAGTTCCAGCGTCGCTGCGTAATCGATCTTGCCGTTGCCGAGCACGGGAATCGAATTGGTCACGAGGATGGCGCGCGGCATCCACAGCTCCGGGAAGCCCTGCGCCTTGGCGGTTTCGTGAAGCGCGCCGCGTTCGGCATCGGGCTTCTCGGTGACGAGCACGAGTTGCTCGCCCTTGCGGGCATCCGGCAGCGCCACGACGACATGGTTCTGGTCCGGCCACAACCCGGCGATCATCGTTTCCACCGCCGCCAGAGACACCATCTCGCCGCCGAGCTTGGCGAAGCGCTTGGCCCGCCCCCTGATGACGACGAAGCCGTCGTCGAGCGTGACGATGTCGCCAGTGTCGTGCCAGCCGTCATCCGGCGGCAGGAGCCTGCCTGGCTCGTCCGCGCTGAGATAGCCGGCCATGATATTGGGCCCGCGCACACGGAGCTTGCCCCCCTCGGTGATGCCCTCGACCGGTTCGAGCCGCGCCTCGATGCCGGGCAGGAGCCGCCCGACGCTGCCCTCGCGCATCGCGACCGGCGTGTTGCAGGCCAGCACCGGCGAGCATTCCGTGCAGCCATAGCCTTCGAGGATGGTGGTGCCGTAGGGCTCCCACAGGCGCCGCGTATCCGGCTTGACGCGCTCAGCGCCGGCCACGACGTAACGCACGCTCTTGAGATCGTCGGGGTCGGCGGCGCGAGCATAGCCCTGAAGGAACGTGTCGGTTGCGAACAGGAAGGTGCAGCCGGTCTCGCCGATCAGCTTAGGCACCTGCTTGTAGTGCAGCGGGCTCGGATAGAGCACGACCTTCATGCCGCTGAGCAGCGGCATCAGCAGCCCTGCCGTCAGGCCGAAGGAGTGGAAGGCAGGCAGCGGGTTCATGACGATGTCCCGCTCGGACAGGAATCCCGCCGCGAGTGCGAAGATCTGGCGGGCATTCGAGACCAGGTTGGCATGGCTCAGCACCACGCCCTTGGGCTTGCCCTCGGTGCCGGAGGTGAAGAGCACGACGGCGGGCTCGTCGGGCCGGGCCTGGTAGCGGCGCATCGCCAGCCCGGGCGCGAAGTTCGCCAGCACGCCCAATGCCTTGTCGAGACTGGTGATCTGCTTGCGCAGATCCTCGAGATAGATGATCCGCCTGCCCTCTCCCAAGGCGGCAAGCTCATCGTCGAGCTTGGCCTGGTCGACGAAGCGCCGCGAGGTCACGATCGTCCTGAGCTCGGCGAGTTCGCCGGCGGCCCGCAGGTTCTTGACCCCCGCCGTGAAGTTCAGCAACGCTGGCACGCGCCCGAAGGCCGTGAGTCCGAACAGCGTCACCGCCATCGCCTGAACATTCGGCAGGAGCACGCCGACACGCTCCCTCTCCGTCGTCTGGGCCGCCAGCTTGCGTCCCAGCACCAGGGCCCCGAGCACGAGGTTGCCGTAGCTCAGCGGCTTGCGCTCGGCGTCCTCGACGGCGATCCGGCCCTTGCCATGGCGCGAGACCGCCTGCAGCAGTGCCGCAAAGAGAGTGATGCGCGCGCCCGCTTCATCGAAGACGGGCAGGTTTCGATCGGCGTCGGCCATGCTTGGCTCGGCTCCCGGCAGGCGTTCCTCTTAGCCCCTGACTTAAGCCAATATGCTGACGTTGCAATGAAACGATGCGCGGAAACGCGCTTGATCCTCAGCCGAACGCTCCGATCTCGTGCTGGATAGCCCCTGAAATTTCCCGTAGCAGGTCGAACAGCTCCCGCATCGGCGCGATCACATCGCGATGCAGCGCCTCATAGGTGCCAGCCTCGCGCGGTCCGGGCGGCTCACCGAAATCGAGCCCGATCGTCGGGTCGGGTTTGAGCGGGAAGATCTCTCCCAGCAAGGCCAGGCAAGCCGGCACGTCGAGTCGCAGCAGCCGCTCCAGCAGCGCCTCGCGCGTCAGCCCGGCATGGGGCCGGAAATCCGGGATATGGCTAGCGCGCAGCCAGATGGCGTGCATCGCCGCAAGCCTGATCGCATGCAGCGCGACCAGCCTGACCGGCATCTCCGGGGTCTCCCCAGCAGCGGTCCTGAGCTTCAGCGCATCCGAGGACAGCCGCCAGAACAGCCGTCTCAGCGCCGGCGCCAGTTCCAACCGCGAGAGCGCATCGCCGACGGCGAGCAGTTCGTCGCGGCGGCCTTCCTTCGCCGTGCGCCGCGCCCGGTCGAACCAGCTACCGGGGTCGAGCGTATCGAGATAGGCGCGCAGCACGTCGAGGTCGCTTGCCGCCATCGCATGTTCGGCCAGCCGGTAAGCCCGGTCGAAACGGTCGGAGCGCTCTCGCATCGCGTTGAACAGGTCTGGCGCGCGTGAAGCCGCCTGGCCGATGCCATGGACGCTGTTCGCCAGCCAGCCGAGCTGCTGCAGGATCGCGTTGTTGGGGATCGCGCGCAGCTCGCGGGGATGGCGGATGCGCGTCGGCCCGCCGGCATCGCTCTGTCGGGCCGCCGGTCGCGAGCCGGTCTTGTCGAGGAGCGACGGGCCGAAGGTGCCGATCAGCGCGGCATAGCCGGGATCGTCCACGAGCGCGGTCATCTCCTCGCGCACGGTCTGGAAGAACTCGGTCGCGAAATCCGGCTCGTCATAGATTGGGTCGGACACCGGCTGGTTGGCCGGGCCGAGCACGGCTTCCGCGATCCGGCCGACCGTCGCGCCGGCGAGCTGCCGTGTACCGAACAGCATGTAGCCGTCGCTGCCCTGGAAGCTGGTCTCGCGCACAGTCCGAACGCCTGCCTTCGCAAACGCCTGCCGCGCCCAGGCCGGTTCGAGATAGGCCAGGCGGTCGGTCAGGCTGGCCGGATGGGCGCCGCGTCCCGCCGACTCGCCATGGGTGTCGAAGATCACCAGTTCGACATCGGCGAGATCGTAGCGCACCAGAAGCTCGCTGATCCGGATGCGCAGCCGCTCGACCCAGTAGGTCGCTGCGATCTGCCCGATGTAGCGGCCGGAATCGGAGTAACCGAACTGGATGCAGAAGCGTCCGTGGCGCTTGAGATAGGCGCGGAAATGCGGGCTGCGCAGCGCTTCGTCGATGATGCGCGGCCCCTGCTCCAGAGCATCCGAGGTCTCGAACAGCGGCGAGATCTCGACGCGGTCGGCAATGCCGTAGCGGCTCGCGAGCCAGAGCGCGCAGAGCAGCGTGTAGCCGGTCTCGGTCTCGGCCACGAGAAAGCGGACCGCCTTGCTGCCATCCACATGCTTCACGATCTGGGCGATCGTCATCAGCATCCGCGTCGCCGAGGCGCGCTCCGCCGCCAGCGCGCCGAAATCGACCGCGATCGGCTGGACCTTGCCGAGCAGCGCGTTGACCGCCGAAAGGAAGGCCCGGCGCTGCGCCGGCTGGGTCGGCTCCTCGTCGAGCGGAATGACGGCGCGCATGGCGTTGTGGAGCTGCGAGGCATTGAGCCGGAAATGCGGCAACGCAATCGACACGCCATGGGCGACGCAGCCCGCCTTGACCAGACACAGCGCCATGGTGACGTGGTCGTCGTCGGATTTGGCGAGCGCTTCGTCCAGCGCCGCGATTAGCCGCGACGCCTCGGGCAGCGCCGTTTCGCGCTCATTGACCAGCGCGAGCGCGAAGGCCTGCAGAGCGGGCAGGCTGGGCTGCGTCGAGATCGGCGGCGCCAGCGCAAGCTGCCGCTCGATGGCGGCCTGTGCCTGCCCCACCAGATCCCACACCTCGGCCGTGGCGGGCACCGCCGGAAGCTTCTCCAGGATGCGGACGAGCTGGCCCCGCTTCGATTCCAGCCGGTAGCGCAGCGTGTCCCACCAGCCGATGTCGGTGCGCCCGTCCGTGTCGCAGCCGACCCAGGAGGCCAGGGTGACAGGTCGCGGCACGAGGCGCTGCCACTGCTCGGGCCAGCGGCCACTGGCCGCGCGCAGCAAGGCCTCGTTGAGCCGGTCGATCGCGTCGCGCGCGTGACGGACCGCAAAGCGCGCCTGCTCGAACTCGTCCTGCAGGGTGATGCGCGCATCAGGCCGAAAAGAGAGCGTCGCCTGCTCGATCACGCTGTCGCCGGCCGAATCGCCGGAAGCGAGCGCCGCCAGCGCATGTGCCAGCTTCCGGCTCATGCCGAAGGTCGGATGGGCGGTAAAGACTGCGGCAAAGCGAACGCGCTCGACCGCCTCCCTGAAACTCTCGAAGGGATCGGCTTGCTTCGCCGCCTCGGTCACCATCTGCTCGGCCAGCGCGGCAAAGGCCGGCTCGCCGTCGCCCTCCATGCCGACATAGGCCGCGACTCGCCCGGCCCGCTGCCGCAACGCCTCCCGCCCGAGCAACCGCACGAGTTCCTGCGCGGCCGCGACGGTGAGCTCGCCACGGTCCATCCGGCGCGTCAGCCAGAGCGTGACCCGCAGCACCGGATTGCCAAAGGGATCCTCGCGCGAATCGCTGCGCGCCTGCGCGATCTCGTCCCGGAGCCTGGCGGCCAGCGCCACGGTCACGTCTTCCGCCATCGGAGCTTCCGCCCTGTCGTTCATGGCACCCGCCTCCCTGCCTTCGCATGAGGCAAGTTCCGGGCCGGTTTGCCAAGCCGGTCCAGCCCGGCCGGCGGCATGTGTCTTGCTCGACGGGCCATCGCAAGGTGAAGTGGCAGGCCTCGTAGCGGCGCCACGCTGTTTGCCCTTCCGATGTCCTCCCTGAAAGCGATCCAGCCATGCCTCCGGTCGATACCGATGCCTTCCTGCGGGACCTCTACGAGCTGCGCGGGATCGGAACCTTCAAGACCGGAGTCCACCGCCCAACCTATTCGCCGCAGGACATGCAGGCCCGCCGCTGGCTCGTCGCGAAGCTGACCGAGTGTGGGCTCGACGCCTCGATCGACGGCATCGGCAATGTCTATGGGCGACATCGCGGCGATGGCCCGCATCTTCTCGTCGGCAGCCATATCGAATCGCAGAACGAGGCGGGCTGGCTCGACGGCGCGCTCGGCGTCGTCGCCGGCATTGCACTGGCGCGCGCGGGGCTGCCCGTCGATGTCTGCGCCTTCGCCGATGAGGAAGGCCATTTCAACATCGGCCTGCCCGGCAGCCGGTCGCTGATCGGCGAAATTTCGGAGGAGGCCATCGACGGCGCCCGCAACCGCACCGACGGAACGCCGATGCGCGACGCCCTGCGCGCCGCCGGGCTCGAGGGCCTGCCGCGCCGGCTGCTCGAGCCCGGTCGGCACAAGGGCTACTACGAGATGCATATCGAGCAGGGCACACAGCTCGACAATGCAGGGCTGCGGCTCGGCGTCGTCACCGGCATCGTCGCGATCTGGCAGTGGCGGATCGTCGTCGAGGGGCAGCAGGATCATGCCGGCGGCACGACCATGGCGGAGCGCAAGGATGCCGGGCTGAGCGCCGTGCGGCTGCTCGCGGCGATTGACGCGGAGTTTCCGCGCATCTGCGGAGAGCGCACGACCTGGACCACCGGTCGCTTCCGCCTCGATCCAGACGCGCCCAACATCATTCCCGGCCGTGCCGAGGTCCTCTTCCAGTTCCGCGACGTCTCGGTGCCGGTGCTGGAGCGGCTGGAGACAGGCCTGCGCGCGCTGGTGCAGGAGGCGAACCGCCGCGAGCGCTGCAAGATCACGCTCACGCCGGTTTCGAAAATGGTGCCGGCGCTGTGCGACCCGGGGATGATGGAGGCGCTGTCGCAGGCAGCGGAAGAGCTCGCCCCCGCAGCCTGGCAGACCATGCCATCGGGAGCCGGCCATGACGCGCAGGTCCTGGCGCGGCGCATGCCTGCCTCGATGCTCTTCGTGCCCTCGATCGGCGGCATCTCGCATCACTGGACCGAGGACACGCGGGACGAGGACCTCGCCCTGGGCCTGCAGGTGCTGCACCGCGCCGCCGAGCGCTTCCTCGCGAGCTGAATCCCGCTCCCGGACCGATCGGGCATCTGCACTCGCCACGCTGGCGCGGGCCGTCTCCCCTTGCCCAGCGGCGCCTCTGCGCGCCATAGGAGCGGCCACCGGGCAGCGGTAGATCATGCCCAGGCCACCCCACATCGCGCAGGCCCATCGTGACAATATCCGCCTCCCCTGCTGCCGCGACGGCGCGCCGCAACCTTTGGCTCGGCATCGGCTGCGGCTTGCTGACCAGTCTGATCTGGGGCGTGCAGGCCGTCGTCTCGCGTCAGTCGGTTGCGGATGGCATGACCGCAGCTGACGTCACCATCCTGCGCTTTGTCGTCGCCTCTGCGATCCTCATGCCGCTGGCGCTGCGACGGATGAGGCCCTTCCCCTTCGGCAGGCTCGGCTGGCGGCGCTCGCTCATCCTGACCGCGCTCGCCGGAGCGCCCTACGCGCTGGTGCTGGTCGCCGGCGCCGCCTTCGCGCCAGCCCTGCACGCCTCGGTCATCGTGCCCGGCCTCATTCCTGTCATGACGGTCGCGCTCGTCTTCGCCGTGACGCGCGAGCGTCCCGGCACCCGGCGCATGCTCGGGCTCGCGCTCGTGCTGGCAGGCATCGCCGCCTTCGCCTGGCAGGCCTTCCGGCCGCAAGGGGCGCAGGACAGCGCCTGGATCGGCGATCTCTTCTTCGTCGCCAATGCGGTGATGTGGTCGGTCTTCGGCCTGCTGGCGCGGCGCTGGGGCACGGACGCCGTCGAGGTCACGATCGCGACCTGCCTGCTCTCGCTGATCGTCCTGCCGGTCTTCGCGCTGACCATGCCGGTGCGGCTCGGCGATGTGGCCTGGCCGGCGATTGCGCTGCAGGCGATCTATCAGGGTGCGCTCGTCGGCGTCGCCGCGCTGTTTCTCTATACGAAAGCGGTGCAGCTGCTGGGAGCCGCCCGCGCGACGCTGTTCCTGCCGCTGAACCCGGTCGTCACGGCGCTCGCCGGCATCCTGCTGCTGGGCGAATATCCCTCTGCCGTTGAGATCGCCGGCATGCTGCTGGTGATCGCGGGGATGAGCGTGGCGCTCAGGGCGCGCTGAGCGCCCTGCCCCGAGCCGTTAGCCCTCGCGGATCTCAGCCTTTGTGATCCTTGGCGATCGGCTCGACATAGGACAGCCCCATATCCCAGGGGAAATAGATCCAGGTGTCCTGGCTGACTTCGGTCACGAAGGTGTCAACCGTCGGAACGCCGGCCGGCTTGGCATAAACCGTGGCGAAATGCGCGTTGGGCAGCATCTCGCGGACAACGCGGGCGGTCTTGCCGGTGTCGGTGAGGTCGTCGACGACGAGGACGCCCTGCCCCTTGCCGTCGCCGATCGCCTTGATCGAGGGCGCGACGTCCTTGAGGACCTTGAGCTCCGACTGGTTCTTGTAGTCGTGGTAGCTCGCGACGCAGACCGTCTCGATCAGCCGCAGGCCGAGTTCGCGGCAGATGATCGCGGCCGGAACCAGCCCGCCGCGGGTGATGCAGACGATCGCCTCGAACGGCCCCTTCTCCGCTAGCCGCCAGGCGAGCGCCCGGGCATCGCGATGAAACTGGTCCCAGGAAACCGGGAAGGCCTTGTTGGACGTCGGTTCGGCCATGATGTCGGCTCCGGCTGATGATGGGCCAAGTGTTCCTTGACGAACGGCGCCCCTGATCAGTCCGAAAACCCTATCGACGGCGCGCTGGCAAGAGGGAGCGCGCCCGCCATCCCCTGAAAGCGGCTCCTGAACCTCTCAGAACTCCGCCCAGCCCGCCGTGTCGCCACCTGCGGCGTGACGCCTCGGCGAAACGGGGGAACGCAACGCGACGGCCGGAACCCGCTCGAGATGCGGCGACTGCGTCCTGATCTCGGAGGTCACGCGAGCCGCCAAGCCCTGCCCGGCGGCGCGATCGAGCGTGAAGGACGCGACCATCCCATTCAGAGCCGCCGTATCGCGCTGCAGATCCTGCGCGACCTTCGCGCTCTGATCGGCGAACATCGCGTTCTGCTGCGTCAACTCGTCCATATGCGCAACCGTGCGGGCCATTTCCTCGATGCCGTTCGACTGCTCGGTCGTCGCCGCCGAGATCTCGTTGACCGTAGCGGCGACCTTCGAAGCCGCTTCCTCGATCTCGCCGAGCGTCACGCCGGCATCCTTGACCAGCCCGACCCCAGCCTGGATCTGCTGCGTCGAATTGGCGATCAGCGCTTTGACCCCGCTGGCGGATTCGCTGCAGCGAGCGGCCAGTGCCCGCACCTCGGAGGCGACGACGGCGAAACCACGGCCGGCCTCGCCCGCCCTCGCCGCCTCGACGGCGGCGTTGAGGGCCAGCAGATTGGTCTGGAAGGCAATTTCGTCGATCATCGCGATGATCTCCGAGATGCCCGACGAGGCCTTCTCGATGCGCTCCATCGCCCCGACCGCTTCCCTCACGATCGCCCCGCCCCGCTCCGCGACATGGCTCGCCTCCTGGCCAAGCGCGACCGCCATGCGGGAATTGCCGGCGCTGTGCTTGACCGAAGCCGCGAGCTCCTCGGTCGTGGCGGCGGTCTCCTGGAGGCTCGACGCATTCGCCTCCGTCCGCTGGGCCAATTGCGCGCTGTCGGCGGAAATCCGGTTCGAAGCCCCGTCGATGCGGCTGGAAATCTCGCGCACCGAACCGACGACTTCAGCCATCGTGTCGAGCAGGTCGTTGACGCCGCTGCACAGGGACGCGACCTCGCCGCTCTTGCCGTCGAGCCCGACTCGCCCGGTCAGGTCCTTGTTCTTGGCCCGCGCGATGACTGCGCCGGTTTCCTGGACGGCCGCTTCCAGCTGCTTGCCCTTGAAGCTCGCCGTAATGTCAGTGGCGAACTTCACGACCTTGTAGGGCCGGCCACGCGCATCCATAACCGGGTTGTAGCTCGCCTGGATCCAGACCTCGCGGCCGCCCTTGGCGATGCGGCGATACTGCGCCGCCTCGTATTCACCGCGGCCAAGCCGCTCCCAGAAGGCCTTGTAGGCAGCCGACTCGCGCTCGACGGGATCAACGAACATGCGGTGATGCTGGCCGACGATTTCCGGCAGCGTGTAGCCGAGCACCGCCAGGAAGTTCTCGTTGGCGTGCAGCACCTTGCCGGTCAGGTCGAACGCGATCACGGCCTGGGCCTTGTCGATGGCCCGCTGCTGGCATTCGAGATCCGCCTGGTGATTCTTCTGCTCGGTCACGTCGAAGGCGTATTTGACGACGCTGACCGGCTTGCCGCTCGCTCCCATGATCGGGTTGTAGCTCGCCTGGATCCAGACCTCGCGCCCACCCTTGCCGTGCCGCAGAAACTGGCCGCGCACGAACTCGCCCCGGCCGAGATCGGCCCAGAACTGCTTGTAGGCGGCGGTATCGGCCTCGCCGGGTGGCATGAACAGGCTGTGGTGCTGCCCCTTCACCTCGGCCAGCGAATAGCCGGTCACCGCGAGGAAATTCTCGTTCGCATCGAGAATCCGGCCGTCGAGACCGAACTCGATGACCGCCTGCGACCGGTTGATCGCGGCGATCTGTCCTCCCGAGCGACGGCCGGCAAATGGATTCGAGAAGAAGCCCATCTGTACCCCCTGGCATGAGACCGCATCGACGTGTGCTGTCTCGACGACCCGCCGCCCGCTCCGAGGAGGGTGCACCGCTATGCGACGGCGCCCGAAATCGAATCAACGACCAGTCGAGATTGAGCCAAAGTGGTTGATGAATTCTTTCAATTACTCGAAAACCAAATAATACACATATCAATAAATAATACTCAAAGCCAAATTGAGCCTTACCTAAATGAATTCAGCGCTCGAATAAAATAGAATTACCGATCACAAAGGATATAGTTGTATAATTCTCGCTTTGGTTGCATTATATAGCCTAAAGATGTTCCGCTTTTGCCCGCTCGGATTGCAGCATGGTTGTGACAGCAACCATCGCCGCACTCAACTTTTCGGCATCTCGCGACCGCACAACCACATTCGTGTCCGGTCCCGTTTCCGAGAAGAAGGGGTATGAGCCGATTGAGACATCCGGATGGGCCCTTGCCACCTCGGCCAGCGCCGTTCCGATGTCGCCCTCGCGCAGTCCCGCCCGGACCGTGTCAGAGAGAATTTTGACGCCGGTCTTCAGCGTCGGCGCGACGACGTCGAGCATCGCCTGCATGATAGAGGGCACGCCGGCCATCACATAGACATTGCCGATATTGAAGCCCGGCGCCTTCGAGACCGAATTGGCGATGAGGTCTGCACCGGCCGGAATGCGCGCCATCCGCAGCCGCGCCTCGTTGAGTTGGTCGGGCGGAAAGCGCTCGGACAGCATTGCGATGGCGCGCGGGTCATGGTCGATCGAGACGCCGAAGGCGGCCGCCACCGAATCCGCTGTGATATCGTCATGCGTCGGCCCGATGCCGCCGGTGGTGAAGACATAGCCATAGCGGGAGCGGAGTGCGTTCAGGGCCGCAACGATATCCTCCTGGACATCGGCGACGATGCGGACCTCGCGCAGTTCGATGCCGATATTGGTCAAGTACTCGGCGATGTAGCCGATGTTCTTGTCCTTGGTCCGGCCGGACAGGATCTCGTCGCCAATGACGAGGATCGCGGCTGTGACGATCGCCGGAGCGGATGTCTGGTCGTTCGCGGTCATTCCCGGCTCCTGGCTCCGGCGGCGGGCGATCTTCGCGCCGCCGCTCAGCGACTAGAGCTAGGGGTTTGCAGGCGCCGGCTCAAGCGGCGCTAGGGGCACTGCGGTCATGCATGGCGCAAGGCGCCGGCGAGGCCTGCGTCAGCCCCGCTTGGCCTTACGTTCATAGACGAGGTTGAGGCGCGTCTGGGCCAGCAGCGTATAGCCGCTGCGCGCGAGTAGCGCGGGCAGGTCGCTCTGCCAGCGTTGGCGCGAATCCTCGATGATAATGAAGCCCGGCCACAGGCTCTCCGGCGCGTCGCGCAGGAAGGGTTCCAGAATCAGGTCCTCGGCTCCCTCGACATCAAGCTTGATCGCGTCCAGCCACTCATAGCCCTCGTTCTGCACGAGCGAGAGCAGCGTCATCGCCGGCACCCGCACCGCCGTTCCGACGCTGGAGCGCAGGATGCGAACGCTCGATTCACCCCGGTTCGTCGGATCGATGAAGAGCGTGAGTTCGCCAGGCTTGTCGGCCAGCGCGCAGGCGACTGCCTTGACCGTCCCGAACGGGTTCTGGGCGATGTTGAAGGAGAGCCGCGCGAAGACCTCGGGCTGCGGCTCGACCGCAAGGATGCGCGCGCTGGGGCCGGCCTTGGCCGCCACGAACAGCGAGTAGGCTCCGATATTGGCGCCGATATCGATGAAGCGGAAGCCGTCGCGCAGGCGCTCGGCCAGCAATCCGCGCTCCAGCGTGTCGAAGTACTGCGGCGTGAACAGGACGCGCTTCTCGCAGACATTCCCATCGGGATAGAGCCGCATCCGCGCGCCTAGCGACTCGATGTCGACGGGGCGGCCTTCGAGGGTGCGCAGCCCGAGCCGGCGCAGCGCATAGGCGATCTTGCGCCCGAGGAAAGTGTCGGACGCACGGCGCGTCCAGGCGATGATGCGCGCGAGCCCGCGCCGAGGCGCGAAGGTGCCGTAAGGCTTTTCCTCCGCCTGAGACTGTTCGATGATGGCCATTGCGCCAGCCTGATACACCCGGCCGCGCCCCGGCGCCAGCCGGGCGATCACGCCGCGGTCCGGGCTGCTCCAGGTCCCTTGCGCGCCGGACCAAACCCAATAGATATGGTCGGCGAGGACTTGCGCGGCGAAAATGACCTTTGACGAAGCCAGATGACATTTGACGAAACAACTGGGCGCACGCGCATGCGCGAGCCCGCCATCAAGATTCATGGACCCGAGGCCTTCGCGGCCATGCATAAGGCCGGCCGCCTGACGGCCGAAGGCCTCGACATGCTCGGGAGCTACGTCAAGCCGGGCGTCACCACGCAGCGCCTTGACGACCTCGCTTTCCAGTTCGCCATGGACAACGGCGCCTTTCCGGCGACGCTGTTCTATCGCGGCTACACCAAGTCGATCTGCACCTCGATCAACCATGTCGTCTGTCACGGGATTCCCGATGACAAGCCTTTGCGCGAGGGCGACATCCTGAACATCGACTACACGCTGATCGTGAACGGCTGGCACGGCGATTCAAGCCGGATGTACGGTGTCGGCGAAATTCCGCGCAAGGCGGAGCGGCTGGTCGAGATCACCTATGAATGCCTGTTGCGCGGCATCAAGGCCGTGCGTGCCGGCAACACCACCGGCGACATCGGCTTCGCCATCCAGCGTTACGCCGAGGCCGAGCGCTGCTCGGTGGTCCGTGACTTCTGCGGCCATGGGATCGGCCAGCATTTCCACGATGCACCGAATATCCTGCATTACGGAAGCCCCGGCGAAGGCATCGAGCTGAAGCCCGGCATGGTCTTCACCATCGAGCCGATGATCAATCTCGGCAAACCCGGCGTGAAGGTGCTCTCCGACGGCTGGACGGCCGTGACGCGCGACCGCTCGCTCTCGGCGCAGTTCGAACATCAGATCGGTGTGACCGAAACCGGCTGCGAGATCTTCACGCTCTCGCCCGCCGGCTTCGACAATCCGCTCGCCGCGAAATGACGGCGGAAGCGGGCAAGCGCCGGACACGTTCCGCGCCGCCCGCGCCCGGATTGTTCGGCGATGCCGGAACGGCACCGCCCTCCGCCCCGTCTCAGGCAGCTGCTGTCGCCCCGCCTCCCGAGCCGGCGCATTACCATGGCCACCGCGAGCGTCTTCGCGCCCGCTTCCAGGAAGCTGGCACGGATGCCCTGCCCGACTATGAACTGCTGGAACTCCTGCTGTTCCGCTCGATTCCGCAGCGCGACGTCAAGCCGCTCGCGAAGGAGCTGATACGGCGCTTCGGCTCCTTCGCCGAGGTGCTGGGCGCGCCGGCCGCGCGCCTGACCGAAGTGAAGGGGGTCGGCGCCGGTGTCGCACTCGACCTCAAGATTGTCGAGGCGGCGCTGCAGCGCATGGCCCGGGGCGCCGTCGCCAAGCGCACAGTGCTGTCGTCCTGGTCTGCCGTGCTCGACTACTGCCGCACGACGATGGCCTTCGCCGAGCGCGAGCAGTTCCGCATTCTCTTCCTCGACAAGAAGAATGCGGTCATCGCCGACGAGGTCCAGCAGACCGGTACGGTCGATCACACGCCAGTCTATCCCCGCGAGGTCATGCGCCGGGCGCTGGAGCTGTCGGCTTCGGCCGTCATTCTCGTCCACAACCATCCCTCGGGCGACCCGACGCCCTCCGGTGCCGATGTGAAGATGACGCGCGACCTCGTTGATATCGCGAAGACTCTCGGCATTGCGATCCATGACCATGTCATCGTCGGTCGTGACGGCCATGCCAGTTTTCGCGGACTCGGCCTGATATGACGCAGCCTTCGCTCAAGCGTGTCTACGAACCGCGGGCGGAAACGGACGGCACGCGCATCCTGGTCGACCGGCTGTGGCCGCGCGGCGTTTCGAAAGATCGAATCGACCTCTGGCTCAAGGACATCGCACCGAGCGACGACCTGCGGCGGCAGTTCCACGGCCAGCCGGAGCATTGGGACACGTTCCGTGCTGCCTATGCCGCCGAGCTCGGCGCCGCGCCGGCGAGGGCCGCGCTCGAAGTCCTCGACGAACGGCTGGCTGCCGGCCCGGTGACGTTGCTGTACGCAGCGCGCGACGAGGAACACAACAACGCCGTCGCGCTCAAGCTCTGGCTTGCAGAGCGGGGTTGATCACCGACCGCCCCGGCCCGCACGCGCAGCCATGCGACCAATTGCCGAGGCCGACCGCGTGTTTTTGCCCACGCAATAGGCAGAGCCCGGCGCGCACCTGACCATCGGCCCCCTTCCCGAACGCCTGCGAATGCGCATAGGCTGCTGAAAATGGGGAAAGAAGACTGCATGGTCGCGTTCGACGAGATGACCGGCTCGGGAGCCGAACTGAGGCCGGCCTATGACGCGCTCGACCGCTGGCTGAAGGAAGCGCCGCCCGAGATGCTGGCGCTCAGGCGCAGCCAGGCGGAGCTCTTCTTTCGCCGCATCGGCATCACCTTCGCGGTCTATGGCGACGAGGAATCGACCGAGCGCCTGATTCCCTTCGACATCATCCCGCGCGTCTTGACCAAGCCGGAATGGACCAAGCTCGAAGCCGGCCTGCGCCAGCGCGTGACCGCGCTCAACATGTTCCTGGCCGATGTCTACGGTCCCAAGGAATGCCTCAAGGCCGGCGTCATCCCGCCCGATCTGGTCTACCGCAACGCCTGCTACCAGCTCGAGATGGTCGACTTCCAGGTGCCGCACGGCATCTACTGCCACATCGCCGGCATCGACATCGTCAGGGTCGATGCCGACACCTTCTATGTGCTGGAAGACAACGCTCGTACCCCTTCCGGCGTCTCCTACATGATGGAGAACCGCGAGGTGATGCTGCGGCTCTTCCCCGAGCTCTTCGCCACGCACCGGGTCGCGCCGGTCGACAACTATCCCGATCAGCTTCTGGCCACACTGCGCTCGGTGGCGCCGCGCAAGGCGCCGTCCGATCCCAATATCTGCCTGCTGACACCTGGGCAGTTCAATTCGGCCTTCTACGAGCACTCCTTCCTGGCCGACAAGCTCGGCGTCGAGCTCGTCGAGGGATCGGACCTGCTGGTCAAGGACGACGTCGTCTATATGCGCACGACGCAGGGCCCGAAGCGCGTCGACGTGATCTACCGCCGCATCGATGACGACTTCATCGATCCCCTCGTCTTCCGCAGCGACTCGGTGCTGGGCGTGCCCGGGCTGATCGGCGCCTACAAGGCCGGCAACGTCACGCTGGCCAATGCGGTCGGCACCGGCGTCGCCGACGACAAGGCGGTCTACAGCTACATGCCGGAGATCGTGAAGTTCTTCACCGGTGAGGAGCCGATCCTGAAGAACGTCCCGACCTACAGATGCCGCGAGCCCGAGGCCAATGCCTATGTGCTCGACAACCTGGAGAAGCTCGTCGTCAAGGAGGTCAACGGCTCGGGCGGCTACGGCATGCTCGTCGGGCCCCATGCCAACAAGGCGCAGATCGAAACCTTCCGCCGCAAGCTCAAGGCCCAGCCCGAAGGCTTCATTGCCCAGCCGACGCTTGCGCTCTCGACCTGCCCGACCTTCGTCGCCTCGGGCGTGGCGCCGCGCCATGTCGACCTGCGGCCTTATGTGCTCTCCGGCGCCAATGGCATCTCCTGCGTGCCGGGCGGGCTGACGCGCGTCGCCCTTAAGGAAGGCTCCCTCGTGGTCAATTCGAGCCAGGGCGGCGGCACCAAGGACACTTGGGTGCTCGATGCATGACACCGGCCCCGCCTCCCCGCTGCCGCGCTCACCGGATGCAGCCCGCCTCGTCGCGAAAAGGCCAGATCTGACCATGCTCTCGCGCACCGCCGACAGCCTTTACTGGGTCTCCCGCTACGTCGAGCGGGCGGAATATCTGGCCCGGATTCTCGACGCGACCATGCGGCTCTCCAACCTGCCCTCGTCCTATGGCGGCGCCGGCAGCGAATGGCAGAGCGCGGTCGCGACCGCCGGCTGCGACGACGCCTTCGCCAGGGCCTATGGAGAGGCGAACGAGCGCAATGTCTGCGATTTCCTGACCTTCAATCCGGACAATCCGTCCTCGATCCGCAACTGCCTGGCGCTCGCCCGCTCGAATGCGCGTGGCGTCCGCACGGCGCTGACCTCCGAGATGTGGGATGCGCTCAACGGCGCCTGGCTCGAACTGCAGCGCTTCGAGAAGAAGCGCATGGACCGCGAGGAGTTCGCTGGCTTCCTCGACTGGGTGAAGAACGTCTCGCTCGTCTTCGACGGCTCCGCCTATCGCACCATGCTGCGCGACGACAGCTACTGGTTCTCAAGGCTGGGTGTCTATGTCGAGCGTGCCGACAACACCGCCCGCATCCTCGACGTGAAATACCATGTCCTGCTGCCTGCCAACGAGCAAGTCGGCGGCTCGCTCGACTACTTCCAGTGGACGACGGTGCTGCGCGAGGTGTCGGCGCTGACGGCCTATCACTGGGTTTACCGCGAGGCAGTCAAGCCGCTGCTGATCGCCGACCTGCTGATCCTGAATCGCCGCATGCCGCGCTCCCTCGCCGCCTGCTACGAGAACATCTCGCGCTTCCTGGACCTGCTCGGCGACGCCTATGGCCGGCAGGGCCCCGCCCAGCGCCAGGCCCGCAAGACGCTGGCGAACCTCTCGGGCACCAGCATCGACGACATCTTCCAGCACGGGCTGCATCAGTTCATCGAAGACTTCATCACCGAGAACAACCGTCTGGGCAACACTATCTTCGAACAGTATCTGCAATGAACCGTCGTCACGGGCTCGCTTCACGCGGCGGCGGCGACTAGAAGACACAGAGACGCGAACCAGCCCCTCACAACCTGCGCAACCATGCGGATCCGGATCTCCCACTCGATCGCTTACGCCTATGTCGAGCCCGCCCGGCATATCACGCAGATTCTGCGGCTGACCCCGCGCGATCATGACGGCCAGCACGTCATGTCCTGGCGCATCGAGCCGAATACCGACGGCCGCCTGCGCGCGACGCAGGACCCCTTCGGCAACATCGTGCACACCTTCCAGGCCGACGGCCCGATCGCCGAGATGGCGATCCAGGTCGATGGCCTGATCGAGACCAACGATCTCGCCGGCGTCGTGCGCGGAACGATCGAGCGCGTTCCCATCGACGTCTTCCGCCGCGACACACTGCTGACGAGCCCGGACGAGGCGCTGCGCGGCTTCGCCGTCGAGTCCGTGCGCAAGGCCGGCACGCCGCTGTCCCAGATGCATGCGCTAATGGAGGCGCTGCATGCAGAGACGGCCTGCGTCGAGACGGGGGAGCGCACGGGCGCCGGCGCGGCGGCTGCCTTTGCCGCACGCGAGGGCATCCCGCAGGACATCGCCCATATCTTCATGGCCTGCGCCCGCCATCTCGGCCTGCCGGCCCGCTACGTCTCGGGCTATGTCGCTGAGTCCGCCGACCTGCCCCATGCCAACGGCGCCCATGCCTGGGCCGAGGTCCATCTCGACGAGTATGGCTGGATCGGCTTCGACGCCGCCAATGGTCTGTGCCCGATCGACACCCATGTCCGCGTTGCGGCAGGACTCGACTTTGCCGATGCCGCGCCCGTGCGCGGCGCGCGCAAGGGCGGCGACGGCGAGGCGCTCTCCGTACTGATCAGCGCGCGCGAGGCGGGTGGGCGCTTCGCTAACCAGTAGCCTTGCCCGCCACGGCGCCAGTAGCCCCGTCGAATGGCTGGCGGGCGCGCTGGCGATATGCGACGACACGCCGGCAGATGCCGACATCGCTCGATACGAAGACAGGACCAGCCCCGTGACCTATTGCGCCGGAATCCTCGTGCAGGACGGGCTCGTGATGATCGCCGACACCCGCACCAATGCGGGGTTGGACGACATCTCGACCTTCCGCAAGCTGCACGTTTTCTCCTGGCCGGGGGACCGGACCTTCGGACTGATGACGGCGGGCAACCTCTCGGTCACGCAATCCGTCGTCAGCCTGCTGCATGAAGGGCTACCGAATCCGGAGACCGGCGAAATCGACAGCTTGCAGGGCGCGAGCTCGATGTTCCGCGCCGCCCAGCTGGTCGGCCGCGCGATCCGCCATGTCCGCGCCGAGGATGGCCCGGCCCTGAAGGATGCAGGCGTCAAGTTCGATGTCTCGATGCTGTTCGGCGGCCAGATCAAGGGCCAGCCGATGCGGCTCTTCATGATCTACGGCGCCGGCAACTTCATCGAGTGCGGCGTGGACGCGCCCTTTCTCCAGATCGGCGAGCACAAATACGGCAAGCCCATCCTCGACCGCGCGATCACCTACAAGACGCATCTCTACGACGCGTTGAAGATCGGCCTGATCTCGATGGATTCGACCATGCGCTCCAATCTCGGCGTCGGCCTGCCGATCGACCTGATCGTGATGCGCCGCGACGCGGACGAGCCGGAACTCAACCGCCGCATCGAAGCCGGCGAGCCCTATTTCCACGACCTGCGCGAGCGCTGGTCGGCGGCCTTGCGGGCCGCCCACACGGCGATTCCAAGGCCTCCTTACGAGCCGAAAGGCAGCTGACGCACTCCGGAAGTGCGCTCTGGATCGGGCTGAGAAAAGTCCATGATGCTTAAATGCGTCAACGGGATATCAAGATTCCCCTGCGATGTTCCGGCCCAATGGTACCCCCTTGGGACTGCTAATGCCGTCGCCTTTCGCCGCGAAGTTGACCAACGCAGATGCTTCCGCGCGGATGCTGAAGAGCACGGTCACAACCCTCGCTTGCGCCTTTCTGATGGTCATGGCGGCGGCCGGCGCGATCGTCGTCGCGATCATTGGCGACGCGAACCGTCTCGAGGCGCAACGTCAGCGCGAACGTGTCGAAGCTGCGATCGAGAGCCAGGTGCGCCTGCGCGAGTTGCGCTTCCAGAGCCTGGCCGCGGCTGGCGACCTGCAGAATGCCATCTCCGGCCCCTCTCCCCTGGCGACGCTTCAAGCGGCTTTCACCCGGCTCGGCAGCCGCTTTCTCGAGTTCGACGGGGCCTACATCGTTTCGGAATCGGGCCTGGTCTTTGCCGGCATCGAGGGCGACGCTCCGGCCGGACAAGCCGGCTATGAAGGGCTGAAGCATTTCAGCGGGGCCCTTCCGGGAATGTCGGTGCCCGGCAGCCCTCCGATGCGCAAGATTCCCGATCCGCGCGGCGTCCCCGGCACCGCCTCCTGGTCGCTGACGCATGATGGTCACGAAGCCATCAGCATGATGATGATCGACGTCCCTCATCGCCCGGGCTCTCTCGTCAGGCAGTTGCTCGGCCCCATCAAGGTCATCGGCTATCGGCGTGTCACGAGCTCGATGCTCGAGGATCTGTCCGAGCGCTACCGCGTGGCCGATATCCGGATCGTCCGCGAGATGCCGGCCGATCCCCTGTCGCGACGTGCCATCCCGGCCGCCGACGGGACCGTCCACGCCTGGCTGAGCTGGTCGCCCGAGCGGCCCGGCGACGCCATGCTGAAACAGTTCGTCTGGGCTCTGGCCGGCGTCGGGCTGCTGTTCAGCGCGATCTTCGCCTTCATCGTCCATCGCCTGCACGGCGCCGCCCATCAGATCGCGCTCCGGGAAGGCCAGATCCAGCGCCTGGCCGGCCAGGACGAATTGTCACTGCTGCCGAACAGGCGCACCTTCGACATCAGGCTCGACCAGGAGCTGGCACAGCTCGACCGCTCCGGCGGCGGTCTCGCGGTCATGCTGATCGACCTGGATCGCTTCAAGGCGGTCAACGATACCTATGGCCATACCGCCGGCGACGAGCTGATCCGCCAGGTGGCGCAACGATTGTCGAAGGTCGTGCGCAGCGGCGATACGGTGGCGCGCATCGGAGGCGACGAGTTCGGCGTCATCCAGACCCACGGGCACTTTCCCGCGGGATGCGCCGCACTTGGCGAGCGCATCCTCGAGAGCCTGACCGAACCCTTCATCATCATGGGGGTGGCGACGACGATCGGCTGCTCGATCGGCATCGCGCTCGCGCCGCAGGATGCGACCGATCGCGAAACCCTGCTGAAGCTGGCCGATACGGCGCTCTATCAATCGAAGAATGGCGGCCGCAACCGCTACTCCTTCTTCGAGGCGCAGATGAACCGCTCGCTGGCGCTCAAGCGCATGGTCGAGGAGGATCTGCGCCGCGCCATCGAGGACGGCGAACTCGTGCTGCACTACCAGCCACAGGTCTCCGTCGACGGCGCGACGATCGTCGGTGTCGAGGCGCTGGTGCGCTGGAACCATCCCGTCCACGGCATGGTTCCGCCGACCGAGTTCATCGGCATCGCCGAGGAACGCGGCCTGATCGTCCCCTTGAACGAATGGGTGCTGCGGCAGGCCTGCGTGGAGGCCAAGCGCTGGGAAGGCATCCGCCTGGCGGTCAACGTCTCGCCGATCCAGTTCCGGCACAAGGACTTCGTCGCCAACGTCATCCGCATCCTCGACGAGACCGGCTTCGATCCGGCGCAGCTCGAACTCGAGCTCACCGAGGGCGTGGTCGTCGACGATGCCGATGCGGCCGAAGCCGCGATGATGGACCTGCGCGCCCATGGCGTCGGCTTGGCGCTGGACGATTTCGGCACCGGCTATTCGAGCTTGATCTATCTGCGGCGCTTTGCGTTCGACAAGATCAAGATCGACCGTTCGTTCCTGGAATACATGGAGACCACCGGCGAATCCGCCATCCTGGTCCATTCCATCGCGCATCTCGGGCGGGCGCTCGGGCTGCGCGTCTGCGCCGAGGGTGTCGAGACGGCCGAGCAGCATCGCTTCCTGCAGGCGATCGGCTGCCACGAGTTGCAGGGCTTCCTGTTCTCGAAGGGCGTCACGGCCGACGAAATCGACGATTTGCTGGCGCAGGAAAAGCCCTTCGCCAAGGTGCTTGCCGCCGCCTGAGCGGAGATTGCCTGTCCCGCGCCTGTGTTCAGAAAAACAGGCCGTGGATGCCGCTGAAGATCGCGTAGGCGAAGCCCGCGCTGAGTGCGAGCCCCAACGCACCGAAGATCGCGCCGGCAATGATCAGTATCCCATCGCGCTCCACCAGTCCGAGACCGACGAGACAGACCGCGAGGCCGAGAGGGATCTGGCCGATGAACGGCGCCGCGACGACGAGGCCGAGCGCCAGGATCAGGATCACCAGGCCGAGCACCGGAATGGCGTAGGCGCCACCCAGCATCGTCAGCCGCGGCTGCGAGAAGCGCTCGAGCCTGATCAGGAGCGGCACCGCCCGGTCGACCGCCCGCGTCAGCACGGGCTTGCCGATGCTGCGCGCCAGGAGCGCCTGGGGCAGCCAGGGCATGACGCGGCCTGCCAGCATCTGGACGGCGACGAAGGCAAGCACGAGGCCGCAGACCAGCGGGATCGGCGGCGGCATCGGCAGGCAGTTCGGCAGGCCGAGCAGGACGACGAGCAGGCCGTAGACGCGGTCCTTCAGCGCGGCGACGATCGACCCCACCGCGATGCGCTCTCCGGGCAAGGCGGCGAGCGCCATCAGGAGTCCGGAGGTGCGCAAGGGTGATGACAAGGGATCAGGCCGGGCCGTGACAGGAGCAGCGGCCTAACACGCAGCGCCGTCGCGCAACAAGCAGTGCTGGCGCAGGCGCATCACGCGCAAAAGGAGGAGCAGCCTCGCCGAGGCCCCCTGCGCTTCGACGCAGCAGGGACGTTCAGTGCAGCGTCAGCACACCGTTGATGCTGACGATTTCAGCCGGCCGGATCAGCCGCGAATGCGCGATCGTCACCGAATGCAGGGGACCGTCGAGTTCGCGTTTCCAGAAGGCGAGGAAATCGTGCAGCACCGGGAAGCGCGGTGCGAGATCATATTGCTGCCAGATGTAGCTCTGCAGGACACTCTGGTGATCCGGCATCCGATAAAGGATGGTCGCCGTCGTCAGGCCGTATCCGGCCAGTTGCCGCATGAAGTCGGTGTCGGCCATTTGCTCTCTCCCGTCGTAGGCCCACGATGAAAGCTTAGCATTTTCACGACGATGCTGCGCCTGCCTGGTTAACAAAAACTTGCAAGCTTGCGTCGAGCCTGCTGCAATTGCGTCAGCGGTGGTCCGGCTGGACCCGCCGCGCCGGGGGGCGTGAGTGGCGTATGGGGCGTGGATCGCTAGAGCCGCGAGGCGGGCTGCCGTGCCCGCGATCCTGCTCGCCTGCCCGCTCACCTCTCCGGCCATGGCCGAGGACGAGACGACCGAGGAGCGCACGCCGCTCTCGACCGTCATCTTCGGCTCACTCGAAGCCGGGCCGACCAAGACCTTCGCCGCCATCGGCGTGAAGAAGGCGCTGACCGGCGGGCTGGCCAGCAGCGGCTTCCGCGCGTTGCTGAAGGTCGGCGGCTCCCAGGAGCAGACCGGAACCCGTCGCCCCCACGGTACCGCCTACAAGAGCGAGGCGCAGGTACTGATCGGCTATGAATGGCGCATCGGTGACACGTTTCTGTCGCTCTATGCCGGCCCGGACTATGAGAGTGAACTGCGCGACGAGCCGCTCGTCACCGTTGTCACGCATCGCTACGGCGCTCGCCTTCACGGCGATCTCTGGATGACACCAACGCCCGATACCATGCTGCACGCCAGCGCCTATGTCTCGACGATCGATGGCCGAGTCTGGGGCCGCGTCGCGCCCGGCTGGCTCCTGCCCCAGAACCTGGCGCAGAGAGGTCTCTATCTCGGCCCCGAAGTCGAGGCCTATCGCGAAAGCGACTACAGCAAGCTCCGCCTCGGCCTGCACCTGACCGGCCTGCGCTTCCTCGGACTGAGCTGGCGCATCTCCGGCGGCTGGCAAAGCACGAGCGACCGCCCGTCGGAGGCCTATGCGACGCTCGGCCTGCATTGGCAGCGCTGAAGGATCAGCGCTCCAACGCCGCCAGCGCTTCGGGCGTATCGACGTCGAGCGCAATGGCAGGATCGTCGAGCGGCACCTCGACGATGGCATCGCCCGCCGCATCGAGCAGCCGGCGCGCGCCCTGGTCGCCGCCGAGCTTCTCGACCTCGTCGAACAACGTCCGCGCCAGCAGCACGGGGTTGCCGCGCTGGCCGAGCAGCGTCGGCACCACGGCGAGCGCCTCGCTGCGCTCGGCGAAGACCTGTGCCAGACGGTCGATCACGCCGGCCGTGACGTTGGGCATGTCGCCGAGCGACACGACGACACCGGCCGCGGCTGCCGGCAAGGCCGCGAGCCCAGCCTTGACCGAGCTGGCGAGGCCGCTGGCGAATTCCGGATTGTGCACGAGCTCGACATCGAGACCGGCGAGCGCCGCCACGACCGCCTCGTGCTGGTGTCCGGTCACCACGATCACCGGCCGGGCCCGCGAGGCGAGCTGCGCCTCGACCGCGTGACGAACCATCGGCTTCCCGCGCACGCTCTGGAGCAGCTTGTTCGCCTCGCCCATGCGCGTCGAGCGGCCGGCCGCCAGCACGATCCCGGCCACGGGCGCCGCCTCCAGATGCGACGGAGCGCGCGGCTGCGGCCGCGAGACGATCTCCATGAGAAGCCCACCCACCCCCATCGCCTGAATGTCGGCCCGAGAGACCGGAATGCCGGCAAGGCTGCGCTGCAGCACCCAGTCGAAGCCGTTCTCCTTGGGTGACCGCGCACAGCCCGGCGCGCCGATCACGGGCTTTCCCGCCAGCTCGCCGATCAGCAACAAGTTGCCCGGATCGACCGGCATTCCGAGATGCTCGATCTGTCCGCCCGCTTCCAGCAGCGCCTGCGGAATCACGTCGCGGCGGTCCGTGATGGCGGACGCGCCGAAGACGACCACGAGATCGGCCGAAGCCGCCTGCGCGCCGATCGCCTGTGCCAGCGGCGCCTCCTGATGCGGCACGCGAAGATCGGACGTGATCATGGCCCCGGCCGGCTCCAGCCGATCCGCCATCACCCGCAACGTCTTGTCGACGACCGAGGGCTTGAGGCCCGGAAGCAGCGTCGAGATCACCGCCACGCGCAACGGCCTGTAGGGCGCGATCGCGATCGGCTTCAGATCCTCCAGAGTGGCGAGCGCCTGCTCGACCAGCGCCGCCGGGAGGCCATAGGGAATGATCTTGACCGTGCCGACCATCTCGCCGGCGACGACCGGCTTCATCGGCGGCAGCGTCGCCACCGTGATCGCCTCGTCGATGCGGTTGAGACCGTCAATCGCGCCGGCATCGATCGTCAGCACGCCCGCTGTCGCCGCGAACAGGTTGACCCGCCCGGTGAAGGCAGCCTCCGTCACGACGCCGCGCCCAGCCAGAGCCGCCGCGAGCCGAGTCGCGGCCTCATTCTCGCCGATGTCCCCGGCTTCGAGCCTGACCGCGACCAGCTCCGAAAGCCCAGCCTCCGTTAGCCGCATGACATCCTGGGGCGTGATCGCAGCGCCCTTCTTCACGATCACCGCGCCGGCACGCACGCTATGGGCGGCGATGCAGCCGGCCGCTTCCGCGACGGGAACAGGCCCGAATTTCATGCCGGCTTCCGTCGCGGACCGCGCAGCGTCGAGACGATCTCGCCGAGGATCGCAAGCGCGATCTCAGCCGGCGAGACGGCGCCGATATCGAGCCCGATCGGCGCATGGATGCGACCGGTCGCAGCCTCGTCGAAGCCGGCAGCCGCGAGACGCTCGACACGACGGCCATGCGTCTTCCGGCTGCCCAGCGCGCCGATATAGAAGCAGTCCGAGCGCAAGGCCGCCTCCAGCCCCGGGTCGTCGATCTTGGGATCATGCGTCAGCGCCACGAAGGCCGTATACGCATCGAGCCCGAGCGTCGCCAGCGCCTCGTCCGGCCACTGCGTCAGCAGGGTGACCTCCGGAAAGCGCTCCGGGGTGGCAAAGGCGGTGCGCGGATCGATGATGGCGAGATCGAGATCGAGCAACTTCGCCATCGGCGCCATCGCCTGCGAGATATGCACGGCGCCGGTGACGATGACGCGCGGATGCGGCGCCTGGACGGTCAGGAAGAGCTGCCGCCCCTCGGCCTCGACCATCGCGCTCTTGGCCGTGCGCAGTTGCCTGTCGAGCGTCTCCCCGAGCGGATCGGCCGGGATGTCCGCAGCCTTCACCAGCCGCTGCGCACCGCTTGCGACATCGGTCACCAGCACGGTTGCGCGACGCGCCGCGCGCTCGGCATTGAGCGTCACCAGGACTGCGAGATCCATCGCCTCAGCCCTTGTCGGTGGCGAGCTTGAGACCAAGCCCGATCATCAGCGATCCGCCAAGCCAGCGACCGAAGGCGAAGCCGGCCCGCGTCTTCTTCATCAGCCGCATCACGGAGGATGCACCGAACACGGTGACGATATCGGCGGAAGAGAAGGCGAAGTTGACGACCGTGCCGAGGATCAGGAACTGCGCCCAGACCGGGAGAGAGCCGGCGGGATCGACGAACTGCGGCAGCAGCGCGATGAAGAACAGCGCGACCTTCGGATTCAGGATCTCGACGATGAAGGAATCGAGCAGCGCCCGCTTCACCGTCTTGGGCGGGGTGATCGGCTGCTGGGCGGCCGCAATCTGCGAGCGGATCATGCCGATGCCGAGCCAGACCAGATAGAGCGCGCCGGCGATCTTCACCGCCAGATAGAGCTCCGGCACATGCTTGAATACGGCCGACAAGCCGAAGGCCGCAGCCATGACATGGACATAGCAGCCGAGATGGATGCCGAGCGCCGCCATGAAGCCGGCGCGCCGGCCATGGGAGATCGTTTGCGCCGCCGTGTAGAGCAGCGCCGGGCCGGGGAAATAGGCGACGAGGATGGTCACTGTCGCGAAGGCGAAAAGCGTTTCCCAGGAGGCCATCAGTTCACTTTCTCTACGAAGACCCTGACCCGGCCGCCGCAGGACAGTCCGACCTTCCAGGCGGTCTCGTCGGCGACGCCGAATTCGAGCGTCCGGGCCCGCCCGTCGGCGATCACGTCGATCGCCTCCTCGACCACTGCTCCCTCGACGCAGCCGCCGGAAACCGAGCCCTGGAAGTTGCCCTCCCCGTCGATCACGAGATGCGAGCCGACCGGGCGGGGCGCCGAGCCCCAGGTCTCGACCACCGTGGCGAGCGCCACCGAACGACCGGCCCTGGCCCAGGTTTCCGCAGTCGCGAGGATGTCCGTGTCCGTGCTGATCATGTGCCCATCGATCCTGCCTCAGGCGGCCACGCTCTCAGAATATGCGCAGATCGCCGCTTTGACGCATCTACTTAAGCATGACCGCCACAGCTTTCGAGCATGCATGGCGCGAATCCACGGCTCGCGCCTCGACCATCGATGACGATCTCGCTATCGCTCAGGTCGGCGAGGCGGGACATGGCGAGAGAACACCTAAAAGAAGATCCGGCAAGGCAGGACGGCATCGTCCTTCTGCACGGAATCGCACGGCGCTCGGGCTCTCTCGAAGCTCTGGAAAATGCCCTGCAGGCAGACGGCTATCGCACGCTCAACCTCGATTATCCCGCCCGCAGCCACAATATCGAGGACATCGTCGCATTCATGCGGGAGCCGGTCGTGCGCTTCGGCGCGGAACTCGACGGCGAGCTGCATTTCGTCACCCATTCGATGGGCGGCCTGGTCGCCCGCGCCTATGTCAACCGCCACCGCCCGGAACGGCTCGGCCGTGTCGTAATGCTGGCACCGCCGAACGAAGGCAGCGAGATTGCCGACCTTCTCGGGAACAACGCGCTCTTCCGTGCCTTCTTCGGGCCGGCGGGCTCGGAACTGGGGACGGAGCGACCCGAAGCCCTCTGCGAGGTCCTGGGCGGTGTCGACTATCCGCTCGGCGTCATTGCCGGCGATCGCTCATTCTATCCGATCGGGTCGCTGATGCTGGCCGGCGCCAATGACGGCCGGGTCTCGGTCGAGCGCACCAAGGTTGCCGGCATGGCCGATCACATCACCATCCACGCCACCCACCCGCTGATCATGCGCAACCGCGAGGCGATCGCGCAGACGCGGCATTTCCTGAAGCATGGGCGCTTCGAGCGGTCCGAGATCCCAGCCTAACCGGCCTTCTTCAGCCACTGGCGCGGATCGCTCGCCCGGCTCGCCTCCGGCGAGAGCGCGGCGCAAAGATCGGCCATCGCCGCGAGGTTGTGGATCGGCCTGAACGAATCGACATGGGGCAGCATCGCCCGGATGCCGCTGGCGCGCGCCTGGAACTGATCGAAGCGCAGCAACGGGTTCAGCCAGATCAGTTGCCGGCAGGAGCGGTGCAGCCGGTCCATCTCGAAGGCCAGCTCGCCATCGAGATGGCGCTCTAGGCCATCGGTGAAAAGCAGCACGATCGCACCGCCCCCGAGCACGCGCCGCGACCAGACCCGGTTGAACGTGTGGAGCGCCGTCGAGATGCGCGTGCCGCCTTCCCAGTCGGGCGCTGCCTTGCCGGCCAGCGCCAGCGCCTCATCCGGGTCGCGAGCGCGCAACGACCGCGTGATGTTCGTCAGCCGGGTACCAAAGACGAAGGAATGCACGCGCCGACGCTTTTCGGTGACGGCATGCAGGAAGTGCAGGAAGATGCGCGAATACTCCGCCATCGAACCGGAGATGTCGACCAGCGCCACGATCGGCGGATGCACCTCGGCCCGTTCGCGGAAGGCGAGGTCGATCGCGCCTCCCCCGCCCCGCAGCGAGCGCCGGAAGGTCCGGCGCGGATCGATCCGCGCGCCCTGATGAGCCGCCTGGAAGCGCCGTGTCGCGACGAAATCGTCGGGAAGGCTGAGCTCCGAGACCAGCTGCTTGGCCCGCGCGATCTCGGCCGCACTCATCTGGGCGAAGTCGCGCGATTTCAGCGTTTCGCGATCGGACACGGTCAGTTGCGCCGTCAGCTCGGTCAGCTCGACCGGCGCATCCTCCTCGCGCCTCGGCGGTGCGAAGGCTTCGGCCACCCGAAGCGCCCCGGCCTCCTCCTTCTGAGGCGCGCTGTCGGCGCCCGGCGAGACCGGCGACATTTGCGCCATGATCTTCTCGATCAGGTTGCGCCGACGCCAGAACAGCCGGAAGGCCTGGTCGTAGACGGCGCTGTCCTCGTGGCGCTTCACGAAGATCGCATGCAACGCCCAGTAGACGTCCTCGCGCTCGCCGAGCGCTCCGTCGGCCAGCGCCTCGACAGCCTCGACCACCGCGCCGGGACCGACGCGAAGGCCCGCGATCCGCAAGGCGCGGGCGAAATACGCGATGTTCTCGGGCAGTTTGCCGGTCACGGCCCCATCTCGGTCATGTAGACCTTCTGCACGATCTGCCATTTGCTCTCGACCTTCACGAAGGAGAGCAGATCGGTGAAGTAGCGCGGCGGCATCTGGCACTTCACCTTCACCAATGCCAGCGTCGGCCCGACGATGTCGATCGTCAGGATGTGGTCGCCGCGCACCATGCCCGCGGCCTTGGGCGACGGGCGCGCGGCCACTGCGGCCAGCCATTCATCGCGTGGCACGATCCGGATCAGCCCCTCGTCATCGGCGGTGGTCAGCGCGCTGGTCGGGTGAAAGGCGTGCTCGAGCTTGGCGACATCGCCTTCATAGAGCCCATTGAGATAGGTCCAGGTCACCGCCTCGACCGCCTTGAGATCGTTGTACATGATCGCTCCTCCGCCCATCCCGCCAGAGCTGTTAGCCGCCATCGCGCGCGCCGTCGTTGATCTGGCGCAGGGCCAGAGGCCGGCCGGTTAGGCCTTCGCTTCTGACTTCGCTTGGTCCAGCAGCTCCTTCACCTTCGAGCCCTGCATCGCCTGGATGTCGTCCTGGTACTTCAGCAGGGCGCCGAGGGTGTCCGAGACCAGCGCGGGGTCGAGCGCGACCGCATCAAGCTCCACGAGCGCGGTCGCCCAGTCCAACGTTTCGGCGACGCCCGGCGCCTTGAACAGCTCCTCCTTGCGGATCGCCTGCACGAAGGACACCACCTGCCTGGCGAGCTTCGCCGGGGCGTGCGGCGCACGCGCCTTCAGGATCGCGAGCTCGCGGCCTGCGTCGGGATAGCCGACCCAGTGATAGAGGCACCGCCGCTTCAGCGCGTCATGGATTTCGCGGGTGCGGTTCGAGGTCAGGATCACGATCGGCGGCTCGGCCGCCTTCACCGTGCCGAGCTCCGGAATCGTCACCTGGGAATCCGCGAGAACTTCGAGCAGGAAGGCCTCGAAAGCCTCGTCGGTGCGGTCGAGTTCGTCGATCAGCAGGATCGGCGCGCCGCCCTCCTGTGGTTCCAGCGCCTGCAGCAGCGGACGCTTGATCAGGTATTTCTGCGAGAAGATGTCGCCTTCCAGCCGTTCGCGATCACCGGTCGCGCCGCCGGCTTCCGCCAGGCGGATCGCCATCATCTGCCCGGCATAGTTCCACTCATAGACGGCGGAGGCGAGATCGAGCCCTTCATAGCATTGCAGCCGGATCAGCTTTCGCCCGAGCGCAGCCGAGAGCACCTTCGCGATCTCTGTCTTGCCGGTGCCGGCCTCGCCTTCGAGCAGCAGCGGCCGCTTCATCTTCAGGGCCAGGAAGAGCACCGTCGCCAGCGCGCGATCAGCGACATAGCCTTGGCTCTGCAGCAGGGTGAGCGTCGCGTCGATGGAGGTCGGGAGCAATTGGGGCATGACAACTCGCGTCATGCTCGGGCTTGCCCCGAGCATCTCTTGAACGACGGGCAGAAGGCGCCAAACGAGATGGCCGGGTCAAGCCCGGCCATGAGCTACCACCCTTGCGTGCTGGCGCTACTTGCCCGTCGCCTGGGCCACGGCCTGCTTCGCCATCACCCCGATCAGATGCGCGCGGTACTCCGCATCGGCATGCATGTCGGCATTGATGCCCTTGGACGAGGCCTTGAGACCCTCGAGCGACTTCGGCGCGAAGCGCGCCTTGAGGGCCGTCTCCGCTTCCGGCCAGCGGAAGACACCGCCCTCGCCCGCCCCGGTCACCGCGACGCGGATGTCGCTGCCACGCTTGGCGACGAAGACGCCGACCAGCGCATAACGCGAGGCCGGATTGCGGAACTTGGCATAGCCCGCCTTGGAGACGACCGGAAACACCACCTTGGTGATGATTTCGCCCTCTTCCAGCGCCGTCTCATAGAGCCCGGTGAAGAAGTCGTCGGCCTCGATCTTGCGCTTGTTGGTCACGATCGTTGCGCCCAGCGCGAGGCAGGCCGCCGGGTAATCCGCCGCCGGATCGTTGTTGGCGACGGAGCCGCCGATCGTGCCGCGATGGCGCACATGCGGATCACCTATATGCGAGGCGAGATAGGCCAGCCCGGGGATAGCCTCCTGGACGATCGCGGATTCCGCGACCTCGGCATGGGTCGACATCGCGCCGATTACGACCGTGCGGCCCTTGCGAGCGATACCCTTGAGATCGCCGCAGGCGCCGAGATCGATCAATGCGCTCGGAGCCGCGAGACGCTGCTTCATCGTCGGCAGCAGGGTGTGGCCGCCGGCGAGGATCTTGGCATCCTCCTTCTTGGCGAGGAGGCCCGCAGCCTGACGCGCAGAGCCCGGGCGGTGATAGGTGAAGGCGTACATGGGTATGATCCCTTGCTGAAATCTGCGGGGTTCATCCCGGCCCTGCGCGCTTCGCTCCGGCCGGGATGACGAGCAAAAACTATTCCGCTGCCATTCTCTTCACGCTCTTCTGCGCCGCGCGCCAGACGGCCTGCGGCGTCGCCGGCATGGCGATGTCCTCATGGCCGAGCGCATCGGTGATGGCATTGATGACGGCAGGCGGCGCGGCGATGGCACCGGCCTCGCCGCAGCCTTTGATGCCGAGCGGATTGGACGGGCAGGCCGTCACCGTCATGCCGACCTGGAAGGACGGCAGATCGTCGGCCCGCGGCATGCAGTAGTCCATGAAGCTCGCTGTCACGAGCTGCCCGTCGCTGTTGTATTTCGCGCCTTCGAGCAGGGCCTGGCCGACGCCCTGTGCGATGCCGCCATGGACCTGGCCCTCGACGATCATCGGATTGATGACATTGCCGAAATCGTCGACCGCCGCCCAGCGGTCGATCTTCGTGACGCCGGTCTGCGGATCGATCTCGACCTCGCAGATGTGCACACCAGCCGGGAAGGTGAAGTTGGTCGGGTCGTAGAACGCCCCTTCCTTCAGCCCCGGCTCGAGATCCTGCCCGTTGAACTTGTGCGCGATATAGGCCTGCAGCGCACACGACCCGAAATCGAGCTTGCGGTCGGTGCCCTTCACCGAGAAATGCCCGTCCGCGAAGTCGATATCGGCCTCGTCGGCCTCCAGCACATAGGCGGCGACCTTCTTGCCCTTGGCGATGACCTTGTCGACGGCCTTGACGATCGCAGACATGCCCACCGCGCCCGAGCGCGAGCCATAGGTGCCCATGCCCATCTGCACCTTGTCGGTGTCGCCATGGATGATCGAGACATTGTCGATGGGGATGCCAAGACGGTCCGAGACCAGCTGCGCGAAGGTCGTCTCATGGCCCTGGCCGTGGCTGTGCGAGCCGGTCAGCACCTCGACCGTGCCGATCGGGTTCACCCGGACCTCGGCCGATTCCCACAGGCCGACGCCAGCACCAAGCGAGCCGACCGCGGCCGAGGGCGCGATGCCGCAGGCCTCGATATAGGCGGAGAAGCCGATGCCGCGCAGCTTGCCCTCGCGGGCCGAGTCGCGCTTGCGCTTGCCGATGCCCTTGTAGTCGATGATCTCAAGCGCCTTCTTCATCGAGGCGCCGTAATTGCCGGCGTCATACATCATGATGACCGGCGTCTGGTGCGGGAACTTCTTGACGTAGTTCTGCATACGGAACTTCGCCGGATCCTTGCCGAGTTCGCGCGCCGCGACCTCGACCAGGCGCTCGACCACGAAAGTCGCCTCCGGCCGCCCCGCCCCGCGATAGGCATCGACCGGCGCGGTGTTGGTGTAGACCGCGTCGACCTCGCAATAGATCGCCGGGATGTCGTACTGGCCGGAGAGCAGCGGAGCGTAGAGATAGGTCGGCACCGAGGACGAGAACGTCGAGAGATAGGCACCGAGATTGGCTGTTGTCTTGACGCGCAAGCCGGTGATCTTGCCCTCGGCGTCGGTCGCGAGTTCGGCATGGGTGACGTGGTCGCGGCCATGCGCGTCAGAGAGGAAGGCCTCGGTACGGTCGGAATTCCACTTCACCGGCCGGCCGACCTTCTTCGCAGCCCAGACGCAGACCGTCTCCTCGGCATAAATGAAGATCTTGGAGCCGAAGCCACCGCCGACATCGGGCGCGATCACCCGCAGCTTGTTCTCGGGAGCGATACCGATGAAGGCCGAGAGCACGAGCCGGGCGACATGCGGGTTCTGGCTGGTGGTGAAGAGCGTGAAGACGCCGTCGCCGGCGTCGTAGTCGCCCACCGCGGCGCGCGGCTCCATCGGGTTCGGCACGAGCCGATTGTTGACGATGTCGAGCTTGGTGACGTGCTTCGCCTTCTTGAAGGCGGCCTCGGTCTCGTCCTTGTTGCCAAGATGCCAGTTGAAGACGGTGTTGTCGGGGGCTTCCGCATGCACCACCGTCTTGGCCCCGGCCGCCTTGGCGGTGTCGACCACCGCCGGCAGCACCGCATAATCGACCACGACCACCTCGGCCGCGTCGCGCGCCTGCGCCAGAGTCTCGGCGACGATGACCGCCACATGATCGCCGACATAGCGCACCTTGCCCTGCGCCAGCGCCGGGTGCGGACCGGCGCGCATCGGCGAGCCGTCCTTGTTGTGGATCATCCAGCCACAGATCAGCCCGCCGACCTTGTCGGCCGCGAGATCGTCACCCGTATAGATGCCGAGCACGCCCGGCATCTTCGCAGCCGCCTTGGTGTCGATCGACTTGATCGTGGCGTGGGCATGCGGCGAACGCAGGAAATAGGCATGGGCCTGGCCCGGCCGGTTGATGTCGTCGGTGTAGCGTCCCTGGCCGGTGATGAAGCGATGGTCTTCCTTGCGCCGCACCGAGGCGCCGATTCCGGTTGCCGACATGGTGTTTCCCTCCCTCAGCGCGCCTCTGGCGGGCACGTCATGACCTCACGACCAGGCCTGCGCCGATGGCGCGGCCCGCGGCATCTCACTCGCAGGCCTTCACTCGGCAGCCTGGCGCGGCGGCTCCTTCGTGCCCATGCCCTGCCCGGCCATGGCCTCGGCTCCGGCGGCAACGGCCTTGACGATGTTGTGGTAGCCCGTGCAGCGGCAGATGTTGCCGTCGAGATCCTCACGGATCGTCTTCTCGTCGAGGTTGTGGCCGCGCCGGTTCACGATGTCGACGGCGGACATGATCATCCCCGGCGTGCAGAAGCCGCACTGCAGGCCATGATGCTCGCGGAAGGCTTCCTGCATCGGATGCAGCGCCCCGTTTGCGGCCAGCCCCTCGATCGTCGTCACGGAGGCGCCTTCGAGCGAGACCGCCAGCGTCGTGCAGGACTTCGCGGCCTTGCCGTCGATATGGACGACGCAGGCACCACACTGGCTGGTGTCGCAGCCGACATGGGTGCCGGTCAGGCGCAGGTTTTCGCGCAGGAACTGCACCAGCAGCGTACGCGGATCGACCGTCGCAGTGACGGCTTTGCCGTTCACCGTCATGGAGAGGGTGGCCATCGTCTTCCTCCTGTGACCCGGGTCTGACGCCCGGCTCGTGACATAACCGAACGCTGCGCTGGAGCGGAGGCTCGCGGCATGGCGCCAGCTTCTCCTTGGAACAGCTTTAAACCAACTGTGGACCCGCGTTTTTCCGCGGTCAAGCGGGAGGCGAAGAGGGAAGACCGGCTGTTTGGCAGCGTTTCGCGGGTGTTTCATCACGCCCCGGCGACGCCGGACAGGATCGGAGAAACCGCGTCGCTCGTCACATTGGCGGAATCTTAACGGAGGCTGGTCACAGTGCCTCGGTTCGGCGAAGTGCTTTTGCCGGCGGCACGGGGGCCGATCTTGACGTCGATTTCCGAACAGGTCGAGCGACGCTTGGGCTCGACAGGCTACGGCGCGGAAAAACGCGCAGCTCTGCGCGGCTATCGCAAGCATGTCGATCTCGTCATCGAGGACATCGTCGCCAAGGCGTTCTCTTATGGCCGCCAGATCCATCCCGGACTGAAGGACAATATTACGCCCCTATCCGAAGACATCTACGCGATCACGGAGCAGCACTTCCGGCTGATCTTCGATGGCGATTTCGACGAGAAGTATTTCGAGTCGATGGAACGCGTATGCACGCTCGAGCGCGCCATCAAAGTCGGCACCCGATCGCGCGTCTCGATTGCGGGAGCCGTCTTCAGGTCGATCGCCGCGAAACCGCGCCTGACGTCCCTGCTCTCTCCCCGTCGGTTCGCGCGAGATATGGAGATTATCGAGAACGTCCTCGTCATGGACATCAACACGGCGATCACGCTCGACCAGGCGCTCGAAGCGGCCGAGGCCCGCCATCGCGGCGAGGCGCTCGACACCGCCGCGCATATGCTGAAGTCGCGGATCGGCACGCTCGATGCCTCGATCAGCGGCGCCGTCGAGCAATTCGTCAGCTCCGCCGACGAGACCGCAGGCGCCACCGCCTTCATCCGAGCGCAGGTTCTCGACGTCACCCGGGCAGCGGAAATGATGCGCGACCGCGCCCGCCAGACGGCGGCCGCGACCGAGGAAATGTCGGCCAATATCGGCGAAATCGGCCACCGTGCCCGCCAAAGTGTCGCCATCGCCTCACGCGCCGTCGGCGATGCCGAGGCGATGAACAACGCGATCGCACAGTTGCGTGAATCGACCACGAGCATCGGCTCAGTGCTCGGCCTGATCGCGGACATCGCCGCTCAGACCAACCTGCTCGCCCTCAACGCTACGATCGAGGCAGCGCGCGCCGGAGAGGCCGGGCGCGGCTTCGCCGTCGTCGCCTCGGAGGTGAAGTCGCTGGCGACGCAAACGGCAAGTGCGACGCAGGAGATCTCGCGCCAGATCAACGAACTCTCGGCGAGCGCCGCGGCCTGCGGCGAGCATGCCGCCTCGATCAGCACGACGATCGGCGAAATCCGGGGCGATGCGGAAGCGATTTCCGACGCGGTCGCCCATCAAAGCCTGGTCACGTCTGGCATAGCCCACGACGCCTCGGACGTGGCCGGCTGCTCGGATGACACGATCGCCAGCGCCCAGGCGGTTGGCCACAGCCTTGAGACAACGACAAGGGCGATCGAACGCGCGACCCAGGTCGCTTCCCAGATCGCGCTTCAGGTCGGCGCCGCCGAGGCCACCGTCAGCGCAGCCCTCGAGAGCCTGCGCCGCGCAAGCTGAGGCCGGTCAGCCCTCGCTGGCCGGCATCAGAAGCAGGCCCGGCTCAACCTTCGCTGACCGCCTTGGCAAAATTGGCGAAGAACTCGTCGGCGAGTTTCTTCGAGACCGAATCGATCAGCCGTGAGCCGAGCTGCATCAGCTTGCCGCCGACCTGTGCCTCGACATCGTAGCGCAGCAACGTCTGGCCTTCGTCCGCATCGCTCAGCGTGACCTTGGCGCCGCCCTTGGCGAAGCCCGCGATGCCCCCCTCGCCCTCGCCCTGGATGCGGTAACCGTTTGGCGGATCGAGATCGACGAGCTCGACCTTGCCCTTGAAGCTCGCCTTCACCGGCCCGAGCTTTACCTTCACCACGGCGGAGAAATGCGTGTCGTCATCCTTGCTGAGCTGCTCGCAGCCGGGAATGCAGGCCTTCAGCACCTCAGCATCGTTGAGCTTGGCCCAGACGACCTCCTTGGTCGCGGGCAACGTCACCTCGCCATTCATCGTCATCGCCATGGCGCCACTCCCTCGGATCCCTGCCGCAACCATCCGGCTCCTGTTGCAGCCGGCCACGCCTCGGGTCTATCCAAGGCTGTCGCGCCTATCCATGAGCGGAAAGCGCCGATCGGCACAAGAGGACGAAGCGTGACGACCGACCCCAGCCGCCGCATGGCGCACGCCACCCAATGACGTCCGACGCATCGGGCCTGTTCGGCGAGCTTTTCGTCGATGCCGAAATGGCCAGGATCCTCGGCGATGAGATGCTGCTTCAGGGCATGCTCAACTTCGAGTCGGAACTCGCCCATTCGCTCGAGGCCGAAGGCCTCGCTCCGGCCGGGAACGCCATGGCGGTCGCGCAGCAATGCGACGCTCGCCTCTACGACATCGCCGCGCTCGGCAGAGCCGCTACGCTCGCGGGCAACCCTGCGATCCCGCTGGTCAAGGCATTGACGGCGCGCGTTGCCGAAGCCGCGCCCGAGCATGCCAAATGGGTCCACTACGGCGCAACCAGCCAGGATGTGATCGATTCGGGCTATGCCTATGTCATCGGCCACGCGCTCGAGATCATCGATTTCAGGCTTGGCCGGATCGCGCATTTCCTGCGTGCTCTCATCGAAGAGCATCGCGCGACGCCGATGATCGGCCGCACCTTCCTGCAGCAGGCCGTGCCGATCTCGTTCGGCCTCAAGGCTGCACTCTGGCTCGATCCGCTGCTAGAAAGCCGGCGCGTCCTCGACGAGATGCTCACGACGCCGGTCGTCCAGTTCGCCGGAGCTGCTGGCACGCTCGCAGCCCTCGAAAGCGACGCAGAACGCGTGCAGGCGCAGTTCACGGCGCTGATCCAGGGAGCGCCGGCCTCGAGCATCTCCTGGCACGCGCAGCGACATCGCATCGTCCGGCTCGCCGCCGAACTCGGCATCCTGACCGGCAATCTCGGCAAGATCGCCCGCGATGTCGCCCTGATGGCTCAGACAGAGATCGGCGAACTCGCCGAGCCGGCCGCACCGGGCAAGGGCGGCTCCTCGGCGATGCCCCATAAGCGCAATCCGGTGCTGTGCACGCTGATCCTGGCCGCGGCACAGCGTGCGCCGGGCCTGGTCTCGACCCTGCTCGCCGCCATGCCGCATGAGCACGAACGTGCGCTCGGCGGCTGGCATGCCGAATGGCCGACGCTGCCGGAGCTGTTCCGTATCGCCGGCTCGGCCTTGGCGCAGACGGTCACCCTGATCGAAGGGCTTCAGGTCTTTCCCGAGCGCATGCGCATCAATATCGAGGTCACGCATGGGCTGGTGATGTCGGAGCGCGTCTCGGTCGCCCTCGCCGCGGCCTTGGGCAAGGCGCAGGCGCATCATCTTCTAGAAGAGGCGAGCCGTGCCTGTCTGGCGGAGCAGCGGCATCTGCGCGACGTCCTGACCGACATTCCTGCGGTGACCGACCATATCGACGCCGTCGCCCTCGCGGAGCTGTTCGACCCATCGACCTATCGCGGCGCCTCCGACGCGATCATCGACCGCGTTCTGGCTCGTTGCGAGCAGCGCCCGCGGCCCGTTCCCCCCGCACCAGCGCGGGATTACAGGGCCGTCGATGGTTGAACTCACGACGCAGCAGCATGCCATAGCGGCCAGCAACGACGCCGCCGCCATGGCGCTGCGCATCGTCGCCGAGGCCGCGCGCCTGATGGGTGCGCCGCGGCTGATCCCGATCGCTTCCGCCCATATCGACGGCGCGCTCTATCACGGCGATTCCGGCACGCTCTTCGCCGAACGGCTGGTCGCGGGCGGCGCCCGCGTCGCCGTTCGCGCGACGCTGAATGTCGGCGCCTTGGCGCCCGCTGGCTGCGCGGCGATCCGCCTGCCGCCACATGAGCGCGACATGGCCGCCCGGATGATGCGCGCCTATGAGGCGATGGGCTGCGAGCCCTCCTGGACCTGCGCGCCCTATCAGGCCGGCCATCGCCCTGCTCTCGGCAGCGACGTCGCCTGGGGCGAATCCAATGCCGTCGTCTTCTGTAATTCGGTGCTGGGCGCCCGCACCAATCGCTATGGCGACTTCCTCGACATCGCCTGCGCCATCGCCGGCGTCGCGCCCGATTACGGGCTGCACCGGCCCGAGAACCGCATCGCGACGCTGCTGATCGACACGAACGGGCTGAGCCCGCGCCTGCGCGCCTCCGACGTCTTCTACCCCGTCCTCGGCACGATCCTCGGCCGCGCGGCCGGTACATCGGTCGCGGTCATTGACGGCCTGCAGGGCTGCACGACCGAGGATCGCCTGAAGGCCCTGGGTGCAGCCTCGGCCTCGGCCGGGGGCGTCGGGCTCTTCCATGTCGCCGGCGTCACCCCCGAGGCGCCGGACGCGGCCACGGCTCTGGGCCACCTGCCACCCCGCGAGACTCTGACACTAACGCCGGATCTGGTGCAGCAGGCCCTTGCCGGGCTCTCGACCGCCGGCTCAACGGAGCGCGTCGATGCGGTCGCGATCGGCTCGCCGCACCTCTCCCTGGCCGAGATCGACGAGGTCGAACGCCTCCTCGCCGGGCGCAAGCTCAAGGTGCCGCTCTACGCCAATACGGGGCGTCATGTGCAGCGCCCTCTCGAGGCGCAGGGACGGCGCAGCGCATTGGAACGCGCGGGGGTGATCTTCGTCGTCGACACCTGTGTGGTCGTGACCCCGATCCTGCCCGACATTCCAGGAGCGGTGCTGATGACCAACTCCGGCAAGTTTGCCCACTACGCGCCCGGAACGACCGGCTATGCCGTGACCTATGGCTCATTGGCGGAATGCGTCGAGAGCGCCGTCGCCGGCCGCCTCGTCAGGGAGCGCCAGGCATGGTCCTGAACGCCCAGCCCCTGAATGCTCAAGTCCTGATCGCCGGACCTCAGGTTTCAGGACGCTGCCTCGCATTGACCGCGCCGATCAGCTTCTGGGGCGGGGTCGATCCCCGCTCCGGCACCATCATCGACGCACGCCACCCGCAACGCGGCGAGGCTATCGCCGGCACCGTGCTGGCCCTGCCGGGCACGATCGGCTCGTCCTCCGCCTCGGCCGTGCTGCTCGAGCTTGTCCATGCCGGCAAGGCGCCGGCCGCTCTGCTGATGGATGCGCCGGACGCCATCCTGCTGCTGGGGTTGGTGGTCGCGCGGGAGATGGGCTGGCCGACGCCGCCCGCGCTACGGCTGCCGGCAGCGGCGCAGGCAGCGCTCGCCGGTCGCTGGCTTATGCTTTCGGGCGACGGCAAGATCACCGCCGAATAGGCGAAAGACGACGAGACAAGGAGACCGCCGATGCCGATCGAGACCATTGCGGGCGAGCCGTTCAACATCCGCTTCGACGGCCCGGCCGACGCACCGGTGCTCATGCTGTCGAACTCGCTCGGCACCAACCTGTCGATGTGGGATCCGCAGATCGCCGAATGGGCGAAGGCCTTCCGCATCCTGCGCTACGATTCGCGCGGGCATGGCCTTTCCGTGGCGACCGACAGGTCCTTCGGCATCGACAGGCTCGGGCAGGACGCCCTCGCCATCCTCGACCATTTCGGCATCGAGAAGACGCATTGGTGCGGCGTCTCGAAAGGCGGAATGGTCGGCCAGTGGCTCGCTACCAATGCGCGCGAGCGAATGGGCCGCGTCGTCCTCGCCAACACCGCCGCCCATATGGGACCGCCATCGCTCTGGAACGACCGGATCGACATCGCGCGCAGCCGCGGCATGGCCGCCCTCGTCCCAGGCGTGCTGGAACGCTGGTTCAGTCCGCGCTTCCGCGAGACCGAGCCCGCGACGGTGGTGAAGGTGAGCGAGATGCTGACCACCACCCCGGCGATCGGCTATGCCACCTGCTGCGCCGCCATTCGCGACATGGACCAGCGCGAGACGATCCGCAGCATCGCGAACCCGGTGCTCGTCATCATCGGCAAGCTCGACCCCGCGACGCCACCCGCCGCCGGCCACTTGATTGCCGACGCCATCGCGGGCTCGCGCACGGTCGAGCTCAACGCCGCCCATCTCTCCAATCTCGAGCAGCCCGAGGCCTTCACCGGCGCCGTGCTCGATTTCCTGAAAGCCTGAGGAGCCCGCCATGGACGAGAAGACCCGCTACGACGAGGGCATGAAGACCCGCCGAGCCGTGCTCGGCGGCGCCTATGTCGACAAGGCCAGCACCGGCCTCACCGACTTCAATGGCGAGTGGCAGGAGTTCATCACCCGCACCGCCTGGAACGACATTTGGAACCGGCCGGGCCTGCCCCGGCGCGAGCGTTCGATCATCGTGCTGGCGATCGCGGCCTCTCTCGGCGCCTGGGGCGAATTCCGCATCCATGTCCGCGGCGCCATCAACAACGGACTCAGCCGCGACGACGTCAAGGAAGTGCTGCTGCAGACGGCGATCTATGCCGGCGTCCCAGCCGCGAACCATGCCTTCAAGGAAGCAGCCAGCGTCTTCGCCGAAATGGAAGCAGAAGCGGCGAAGGCCTGACGGCTATGTGACCGAGAAGGCGGTGTAGGATTTGGGAATGCCCCAAACCCGCTCGACATAGATTTCGGCCTCGGGAAAGAGACGATGCATCTCTTCCCGGGAGACGATATCTGTTCCCTCCACCATCTCCGTCCAGGCCGGCAGTGTTCGTTTCCATCTCTTGATCGTCGCCGCGCGCAGGGCTTGCGGCCAGAACCACCAGAACGGCATGCCGTTATGGGGCTCGATCGGAAAGTATCGTGCCGGGGTCTGCACCCAGTAAGACTTGCCCAGTCGACGCACTTCACTCGCAAATCGAGCGCGAAAATCGGAATTTCCGACATGCTCGATCACGCTATTGCTAAATACGATATCGAACTCTTTCTTCTCAATGCCGACGACATCACAAGCATCACCTTCGACATATTTTATATTGTGATGCGTGGGATGCAGCGTCTCGGCCCTACCGGGCAGATTCAGAATAACAATGTCGAGTGGCTCGACCACTGTGTCCCAGATGGTGGGCTGACCGCCGAGATCCAGAATCGCCGGGTGATGGTCCAGGTGGAAAACACTGCAGAATTTGCGCATCCGCTTTCGGCGATAATGCGCCGAAATGGGGCCGAGCATAAAATAAAACAACTTCAATCTTAGATGCCGGAAGTCCATAATTGACCACCCAATCTAAAAGAGACGCAACGATACATATTAATTGAATGAAATTATTCGATAAAAATAAACCAAATCCCTCAGAAACAACTAGCTCCAGATATTTGACTTCAGATATAAACTGAAAAGATCATCTGAAATCCAACTGCCAATCGATCAGCTCCAGCCACTCTATTAGGCCCACCGAAATCGTTGCGCCAAAGCGAACCTCAATACCGCCGCCCGTGAGAAGCTGACCCGTTACGGCATCTTCCGGCGTAAGCTATTACGTCTTTCGGTCGAGGAGCAAGCCTCCCCAAGGCCACTCGATCGCGACAACCTTCCGACTACTTGGGACATCGGCCCAACAAGTGGAAAGCGGCCTTCGGGAAAAGCCATTGCAAGCACCGACGCCGCTCAGACGGCCTCGAAGCGCCGCCCCCGATAGATCAGGCTCGTTGCCCCAGCCGGTTGCGCCCCGGCCCCACCGAGGCCGACGACCTCACCGATCAGGACGCGATGCGTCGCGATGTCATGCGCGGCCACCAGCCGGCAGTCGAAGGCGGCAACCGCTTCGGCCAGGACCGGCGCACCGGTCGCGAGGCTGCTCCAGTGGCGCGAGGCGAAACGCGCCTCGCCATCGATACCGCGCCGGCTGGCGAAGATCTCGGCCAGGTCCTCGCAGCCGCCCGGCAGCGTGTTGATGCAGAACACCCCGCTTGCCTCGATCACGGCCAGCGTCCGGCTCGGCCGCGCGATCGAGACCAGCACGGTCGGCGGCGTATCCGAGACGGAGGCGACCGCCGTCGCGGTCAGCCCGATCCGGCCACCGGGCCCGACCGTGGTGACGATATGGACCGCGCTCGCAACCCGCGCCATCGCGTCGCGATAGAGCGGTGCATCGGGCGCGGCCCGCCGCACGGGTTGAACGAGTTCTGTCATCGGATTCCGGCTGGCCAGCGAAAGCGGGTTCGCCGCTCATGTAGAGACTGCCGACCGGAAAAGCCAGAATCGCCGGAGCAGGACGGGCCTGCGCCAGCAGCGCCATCACCGAGATCAAATATATCAACGAATGTCGGACCTAACAGAACCGGCATCACTCTCGGTCGAGCGTCGCCAGCAATCCGTTGCGCAGATGCAGCATCAGCGCATCGCTGGCAGCCATCGCCGCGGCGGGATCGGCCGTCGCCAGCGCCTGGGCGAAGGCGACGTGATGGCTCGCCGCCGGCATCAGGTCGTCCTGTCGCTCGAAATGGTACCAGGCACGCCGGATCAGGGCCTGCAGCGGCTCGACGGCGCGCGTCGCATAAGGGCTGCGTGCCGCCACCGCGACTTCGGCGTCGAGCTCCTTGTCGAGCCGCATATAGGCGTTGGCATCGCCGCTGGCGGCGGCCTCGCGCATGGCCCGCGCCTTCTCCACGATGGCGATGCGCTCGCGCGGGCTTGCCCGCTTGGCGGCATCCCCTGCGATCAGCCGCTCCAGCACCTCGCGCGCATCGAGTGCCGATACGATGTCGATCGCATTGATACCGGCGACCACGACGCCCTTGCGTGGCAGCACCTCGACCAGCCCCTGCTGCGCCAGGCGGATCAGCGCCTCGCGCACCGGAGTCCGCCCGACGCCGACCATGTCGATCATCTGCGCTTCGGTGAGCACCGCTCCCGGCCGCAGCGAGAGCGTCACGATTGCCTCCTCGAGCCTGCGATAGGCGATCTCCGTCAGACTCGGCGCTCCCGGGCCGTGGGCCGGCAGAGCACTCTCGTCAGCGAAATCCATGGCGGCCGCGGGACGAAGATTCATGCCCCATCTCCCCGCCCACGCTCTTGGATTGACGCACCGAGAGGCATTGATATATCAACCCTGTCATATCGCGATTGGACGCCACGCCTGCAATCTGCAAGCGAAACGGGCCGCCGCGCAAGACGCATTGTACGAAACGCATGGCCTCCGGCGCATTCTGCCATGAACGAGCCGGGGGGCCTATCGGCTTGGGGAGGCCTCGACCTCCGCAGATGGCTGATGCACAACGAGGCGCTGTCAGAGGGGCCGCGCCGCCTCTGTTGGACCGGAGAGCGAAATGGCCTTCGCCTGTACATTGCCTGCCATTCCGACCGCCCGGCTGGATGACGAGACGATCGGCAGCATGCACTGGGATGTCGAACCCGGCTCCCTCGCCACTCGCCCTGTCGCCACTTGCCCTGCCATGACGAGGGTCCTGACATGAAGGTCGCCGTCGTCGGAGCCGGGATCGTCGGCTCGGCCATCGCCCATGCCCTGCTTGACGAGGGTCACGAGGTCCTGGTCCTCGACAAGGAGGGGCCGGGCTTCGGCCCTTCGCGCGGCAATGCCGGCTGGATCGCCCATACCGACATCCTGCCGATCGCAAGCCCCAAGATACTCAGGCAGGTGCCGAAATTCCTGCTCGACCCGCTCGGCCCGCTGGCGATCCGCCCGGCCTATTTCCCCAAGCTCCTGCCCTGGCTCGCGCGCTTCGTGCTGGCCGCGCGGCCGGACGCCTATGAGCGCTCGATCCAGGGCATCGGCGCATTGCAGCAGCGGGCCCTGCCGGCTTGGCTCGCCCGTGCGAAGAGCACCGGCCTCGAGAGCCATATCCACCGCAAGGGTGGACTCTATGTCTTCACGGAGGCCGGCGCCTTCGAGGAGGCCCGCGGAATCGCGAAGCGCCAGGCCGAGTTCGGCATCAAGGTCGAGATGATCGGCCCTGCCGAGCTACGCCAGTTCGAGCCCGCGCTGAAGGACAAGTTCGTCGGCGCCGCCTTCCATCCCGACACCGCCCACATCAGCGATCCGCTCCAGCTCACGCTGGCTCTGTTCGAGGCAGCATTGGCCCGCGGCGCGACTTTCGAGAAGGCCGAGGTGGTCAACATCTCGACCGGCGAGCGCCCTGCCCTGATCGGCCGCGACGGCTTCCAGCGCGTGGTCGATCGCGCCGTCGTCGCAGCCGGCGCCTGGTCGAAGCCGCTGGCATCGGCGCTCGGCGACAAGGTGCCGCTCGACACCGAGCGCGGCTACAATGTCAGCTTCCCGGGCGTGACCGGGCTGACCACGCGGCCCGTCGGCTTCGAAGGCCACGGCTTCGTCATGACGCCGCTGGAAAGCGGCCTGCGCATCGGTGGCGCCGTGGAGTTCGGTGGGCTGGAAGCCCCGCCCAACCACGCCCGCACGAAGATCCTCTACGACAAGGCGAGCCGGTTCGTGGACGGCCTGCCGGCCTTCGACAGCGGCACGCTCTGGATGGGGTTTCGCCCCTCCCTGCCGGACTCGCTGCCGGTGATCGGCGCCGCCAGCCGCAACCCCCATGTCGTCTACGCCTTCGGTCACGGCCACTACGGCATGACACAATCGACGATTACGGCCGAGTTTGTGGCGGCGTTGATCGCAGGCCGCGCTCCCGCGATCGATCTCGCGCCCTTCAGCCCGCGCCGATTCTGAGGGTGGGATGGCCGAGCGCGACCTGATCATCCACATCAATGGCTGGCCGGGCAGCGGCAAGCTGACGATCGCCCGCGAGATGGCGCGGGAGATGGGTGCGCGGTTGCTCGACAACCACACCATCATCAACCCCGCCCAGGTGCTGTTCGACCGGCGCGACCCACTGCATAACTCTTTGCGCCTGGCGCTGCGGGCCGCGATCTTCGACCACCTGTGTCGAATGAAGTCGGGGACGCCGTTGATCCTGACCGACGCCCTCTCCGACGACCCCTATGACAGCGGCGTCTTCGAGGAATATCGCACGCTGACGAACACGCGTGGTGCGATGCTCGTTGCGGTGGTGCTCGACTGCTCGCCCGAGCGCAATGCCGAGCGTCTCGTGGCGCCGGGCCGTGCCGAGCGCCACAAGCTTACCAGCCAGTCCGTGCTCGACGGCCTGCGTTCCAGGCACCGCCTGCTCAGGGCCCAGGGCCTGCCGCTCGTCGAACTCGACGTCAGCGAGCTTTCCGCGGCCGAAGCGGCCCGGATTCTCATCGAACGCTGCCGTGCCGCAGCGGAATCGGATTCTCAGCCAGCAAGGCCAACACCATGAGCAGCCACACCTTTTTCTGCGTCGACGGACATACCTGCGGCAATCCGGTCCGCATGGTCGCGGGCGGCGCCCCGCCGCTCAAGGGCGCCAACATGGTCGAGAAGCGCGCGCATTTCCTGGCGGAGTATGACTGGATCCGCACCGGCCTGATGTTCGAGCCGCGCGGCCATGACGTCATGTCGGGCTCGATCCTCTACCCGCCGACGCGCGACGATGCCGACATCGCTTTCCTCTTCATCGAGACCTCGGGCTGCCTGCCGATGTGCGGCCACGGCACCATCGGTACCGTGACGATGGCGCTCGAACGCGGCCTCGTCACGCCCCGGGAGGAAGGCGTGCTGCGGATCGATACGCCGGCGGGGCTGGTCACAGCGCGCTACACGCGCAATGGCGACTATGTCGACAGCGTCCGCATCACCAACATCGCCTCCTATCTCCACGCGACCGGCCTGACCGCGGAGATCGAGGAGCTCGGCGAGGTCACCGTCGATGTCGCTTATGGCGGCAATTTCTATGCGATCGTCGATCCCCAGCAGAATTTCAGCGACATCGCCAACATTCAGCCGTCCGACATCCAGCGCTGGAGCCCGAAGCTGCGCGCGGCACTGAACGCGAAGTACCAGTTTGTTCACCCGGAGAACCCGGCGATCAACGGCCTCAGCCACATTCTCTGGACCGGCGAGCCGACCAAGCCCGAGGCCCATGCCCGCAACGCCGTGTTCTATGGCGACAAGGCGATCGACCGTTCGCCCTGCGGCACCGGGACCTCCTCGCGGATGGCGCAATGGGCGGCGCAGGGCAAGCTCAAGGTCGGCGACGACTTCGTCCATGAGAGCATTATCGGTACGATGTTCCGCGGCCGGGTCGAAGCCACGGCCCAGGTCGGCCCGTTCGAGGCGATCATCCCCTCCATCGAGGGCTGGGCCCGCATGACCGGCTACAACACGATCTTCATCGATGACCGCGACCCCCTCGCCCACGGCTTTCTGGTGACGGACAAGGCCTGAACTCCGCGCGGCAACGGCAGGATGAAAAGGGCCCTCATGGGCCCTTTTTTCGTCCTGCACGCGCGGCGGAAGTGCGGGTCGGGACTGCCCGCAGGGGGCGGAAGGAGCGCCATCCAGCGTTGCACTCCCCGTTTGCAAGAAAACGCCGGAACGCATTTTCTGCCGGGAGGGCCTCTCGCGCCTGCCCCTAACACAACCATCTTGCGCGAAATCGGCGCGCCGCCGCAGAGAATACTGCCCAATTCCGAGGCAGTTCACAGCAGATTGCTTTTGACAGTTTTGTGGCCCGGCGCGATTGTCGAAAGCGCAAGGCGTTGGTAGCTCTGCATGGTGATCGCATCCCGCATGCGTCGGCGTCATGCCGATGACAAGAACGGGAGCGGATTCGAGGGGTCGGCGTCGTCAATGGAAGTCTTCCTGCAGCAGCTCATCAACGGGCTGACCTTGGGGTCGATCTACGGCCTCATCGCCATCGGCTACACGATGGTTTTCGGCATCATCGGCATGGTGAACTTCGCGCATGGCGACGTTTTCATGCTGTCGGCCTTCATCGCGCTGATCTTCTTCATGCTGATCGCCGCCTGGTTCGGGGCCGGGCTGATCGTGGTCGCGCTGGTCATCGTGCTGGCCCTGGCGATGTTCTTCACCTCGCTCTGGAACTGGACGATCGAGCGCGTCGCCTACCGGCCCTTGCGCGGCTCCTTCCGCCTCGCCCCGCTGATCTCGGCGATCGGCATGTCGATCTTCCTGATGAACTTCGTCCAGGTCGTGCAGGGCCCGCGCAACAAGTCGATCCCGCCGATGCTGAACAAGTCGATCACTCTGATCGAGAGCGCGACCTACTCGGTCCAGATCTCCTACAAGCAGATCGTCATCATCGCGACGACCGCTGTGCTACTCGCCGCCTTCTGGTACATCGTGCAGAAGACGCCTCTCGGCCGCGCCCAGCGCGCCTGCGAGCAGGATCGCAAGATGGCTGCCCTGCTCGGCATCGACGTCGACCGCACGATCTCGATCACCTTCGTCATGGGCGCGGCCCTCGCGGCGGTCGCCGGCGTCATGTACCTCGTGCTCTACGGCGTCGTCAGCTTCCATGACGGCTTCGTTCCGGGCGTGAAGGCCTTCACGGCCGCCGTGCTCGGCGGCATCGGCTCGCTGCCCGGCGCCGTCATCGGCGGCCTGCTGATCGGGCTGATCGAAGTGATGTGGTCGGCCTATTTCACCATCGACTACAAGGACGTCGCCGCCTTCTGCATCCTGGCGATCGTTCTCGTCTTCATGCCCTCGGGTATTCTCGGCCGGCCCGAAGTCGAGAAGGTCTGAAGCGATGAACCGCCCCGCCGCGACCACCACGCTCTCGACGACCGCTCCAAGGCTCGACCTTGCCGCGGCCGTGAAGGAAGCCGGCTTCGCCGCCCTCGTCACCCTGGGCCTGTGCATCCCGATCATCGCCTGGGGCACGCGCCAGAACATGGACAACGTCCTGGTGCTGGACCCGCGCTGGGGCGCGGTCGCCTGGGCGGTGGCCATCGTCTTCGTCGGGCGCTTCCTCGTCGTCCTGCGCCAGCAGACCAAGTCGGAGCGCAAGTCGCTCGTGCGCTTCCTGCCGCACGGCACCTTCGCCTTCTTCCAGCGCCACTCGCGCAAGTTCTCGCTGTTCGGCCTCGGCTTCCTCGTCACCTTCCCGATCATCGCGATCAATCTGGCGGGCTGGGGCGGCGCGCTGAAATGGATCGACAATTTCGGCGTCCAGATCCTGATCTACGTGATGCTGGGATGGGGGCTGAACATCGTCGTCGGCCTCGCCGGCCTGCTCGACCTCGGCTATGTCGCCTTCTATGCCGTCGGCGCCTATTCCTACGCGCTGCTGGCCAAGAATTTCGGCCTGTCCTTCTGGATCCTGTTGCCGCTTTCGGGGATCCTCGCAGCCTTCTGGGGCATGCTGCTCGGCTTTCCGGTGCTGCGCCTGCGCGGCGACTATCTCGCCATCGTCACCCTGGCGTTCGGCGAGATCATCCGCCTCGTGCTGATCAACTGGGTCGACTTCTCCGGCGGCTATGCCGGCATCTCCGGCATTCCGCGCCCGAGCTTCTTCGGCATCCCCTTCAACGCCAGCGACACCGGCTTCGCCGCCGTGTTCGGGTTGGAGTTCTCGCCGCTCTACCGAACGATCTTCCTCTACTACCTGATCCTGTGCCTGGCACTGCTGACCGCCTTCGTGACGCTGCGACTGCGACGCCTGCCGGTCGGGCGCGCCTGGGAAGCCCTGCGCGAGGACGAGATCGCCTGCCGCTCTCTCGGCATCAACACGACGAGCACGAAGCTCACCGCCTTCTCGATCGGCGCCATGTTCGGCGGCGTCGCCGGCGCCTTCTTCTCGGCGCGGCAGGGCTTCATCAGCCCTGAATCCTTCGTCTTCATGGAATCGGCCATCATCCTGGCGATCGTCGTCCTCGGCGGCATGGGCTCGCTCTGGGGCTGCGCCATCGCCGCGATCGCGATGATCGGCGGGACCGAATTGCTGCGCGAACTCGAATGGCTCAAGGCGATCTTCGGCAATGATTTCGACCCGACGAAGTATCGCATGCTGATCTTCGGTCTCGCCATGGTCGTGATCATGATCTGGAAGCCGCGCGGGCTGATCTCGACGCGCGAGCCGACCGCCTTCCTGAAGGAGAAGAAGGCGATCTCGGCCGACATGGTTCAGGAGGGCCACGGCTGATGACGCCAGCTCCTGCCACCGCCGCCCCCCTGCTCCGGGTCGAGCATGTCACCATGCGCTTCGGCGGTCTGACCGCCGTCAACGACCTCTCCTTCGAGGCCCGCAAGGGCGACATCACGGCGCTGATCGGCCCCAACGGGGCCGGCAAGACCACGGTCTTCAACTGCATCACCGGCTTCTACAAGCCGACCGAGGGCATGATCACGCTGACGCAGGATTCCGGCGCCAGCTACCTCCTGGAGCGGATGCCGGATTTCAAGATCAGCTGGCACGCCAAGGTCGCGCGAACCTTCCAGAACATCCGCCTCTTCGGCGGCCTGACCGTGCTGGAGAACCTCCTCGTCGCGCAGCACAACCCGCTGATGATCGCCTCGGGCTACACCTTCCTCGGCGTGCTCGGCGTCGGCGGATACAAGGCCCGCGAGAAGGAGGCGATCGAGAAGGCCAAGTTCTGGCTGGAGAAGATCAACCTGATCGACCGCGCCGACGATCCCGCCGCCGATCTGCCCTATGGCGACCAGCGCCGGCTCGAGATCGCGCGTGCCATGTGCACCGACCCGGTGCTGCTCTGCCTCGACGAGCCGGCCGCGGGCCTGAACCCGCGCGAAAGCCATGATCTCAACACGCTCTTGCTGTCGATCCGCAAGGACATCGGCACGGCGCTGCTGCTGATCGAGCACGACATGTCGGTGGTGATGGAAATCTCGGATCATGTCGTGGTGCTCGACTACGGCACCAAGATCGCCGACGGGACGCCAGCAGAGGTCCAGGCCGACCCGCGCGTGATCGCAGCTTATCTCGGGGTCGACGACGAGGAAGTCGCGACCGTCGAAGCGGAGGTCGGAATCGCGTGACCGAAGCCCATCCCCAGACCGGGACCCCGTCGCTGCTCGCCGTTCGCGGCGTCAAGACCTACTACGGCAAGATCATCGCGCTGAAAGGCGTCGACATCGACGTCCGCGAAGGCGAGATCGTCACCATGATCGGCGCGAACGGCGCCGGCAAATCCACCCTGATGATGACGATCTTCGGCAATCCGCAGGCGCGCGAGGGCACGATCACCTATGAGGGGCGCGACATCACGAAGATGCCGAGCCACGAGATCGCGCGGCTGGGCATCGCGCAATCGCCTGAAGGGCGCCGCATCTTCCCGCGCATGACGGTGTTCGAGAACCTGCAGATGGGCGCCGCGCTGCGCGACCTCAGCCATTTCGACGAGGATCTCGAACGGATCTGCACGCTCTTCCCGCGCATCCGCGAACGCCTGCAGCAACGCGGCGGGACGCTTTCCGGCGGCGAGCAGCAGATGGTCGCGATCGCGCGCGCCCTGATGGCGCGACCCAGGCTGCTGCTGCTCGACGAGCCCTCGCTCGGTCTTGCCCCGCTGATCGTCAAGCAGATCTTCGAGGCCATCCGCGAGCTCAACCGCACGCAGGGCCTGACGGTCTTCCTGGTCGAGCAGAACGCCTTCCACGCGCTCAAGCTCGCCCATCGCGGCTATGTCATGGTCAATGGCGTCGTCACCATGAGCGGCAGCGGCCAGGAACTCCTGGCCAACCCGCAGGTGCGCGCCGCCTATCTCGAAGGCGGGAGGCACTGAGATGCAGGGCATCCTCTACGAAGAACCGAGCGCCTGGCTCTTCCTGCTGGTCAGCGTGATCATGGGCGGCTGGCTCGCCTGGATGGCAGGCCGTGCGATTGCCAAGACCTGGCGCCCGATCTGGCAACTCATCATCTACATGCTGGTGCTGGGACTGTTCGTCCGCTTCATCCATTTCGCGCTGTTCGAGGCGACGCTGCTGACGCTGCACTACTACATCGTCGACGTGATCGTGCTGATGGCGTTCGGCTTCGCGGGCTGGCGCTACAACCTTACCCGACAGATGACGACCCAGTATCGCTGGCTCTACGAGCGCACCGGCCCCTTCTCCTGGAAGGCCCGGGAAAGTGCCGGAAAGCCCGTCTAAAGGACCAAAAACCATTAAGAGCTTGTCACGTGACACACACCGGAAAAAGCGCAAGACTGCGTTTCACGGTGGCACCACGCGCCGAGACGGGCGGATCACCCAGCCCGTACATAGTGCATAATGCAGGGGAGTCTCATCTCATGAAGAAACTGCTGTTGAGCAGCATCGCGCTCGGCGCGGTCCTCGCCTTCTCCGGCGTGGCGAATGCTCAGATCAAGCTGGGCGTCGGCGGCCCGATCACCGGCCCCAACGCCGCCTTCGGCGCGCAGTTGAAGAACGGTACGGAAATGGCCGTGGAGGACATCAACGCCGCCGGTGGCGTGCTTGGCCAGAAGCTCTCCGTGACCGTCGGCGACGACGTCTCCGATCCGAAGCAGGGCGTCTCGGTCGCCAACAAGTTCGTCGGCGACGGCGTCAAGTGGGTGGTCGGCCACTTCAACTCCGGCGTCACCATGCCGGCATCCGAAGTCTATGCCGAGAACGGCATCCTGATGATCTCGCCTTCGGCCACGAACCCGAAGATCACCGAGCGCGGTCTCTGGAACACCTTCCGCACCTGCGGCCGCGATGACCAGCAGGGCGAAGTCGCGGCGGCCTATGTCGCCAAGAACTTCAAGGACAAGAAGATCGCCATCGTCCACGACAAGACGACCTATGGCCAGGGCCTCGCCGACGAGACCCGCAAGGGCCTGACCAAGGCCGGCATCAAGGACGTGCTCTATGAGGGCATCAACGCCGGCGAGAAGGACTTCTCGGCCCTGATCTCGAAGATCAAGTCGGTCGGCGCGGACTTCGTCTACTGGGGCGGCCTGCACACCGAAGGCGGCCTGATCGTCCGCCAGATGCGCGACCAGGGCGTCAACGCCGTGCTGATCTCCGGCGACGGCATCACCACCGACGAGTTCGCCACGATCGGCGGCCCCGGCGTCGAAGGCACGCTGATGACCTTCCCGCCGGATCCGCAGAAGCGTCCCGAGGCGGCCGCCATCGTCAAGAAGTTCGAGGCCAAGAACTTCAAGCCCGAGGCCTACACCCTGTACAGCTACGCAGCGGTGCAGATCATGGCGGAAGGCGCCAAGCGCGCGAACTCGGCCGATCCCAAGAAGATCGCCGAAGCGCTGAAGGGCGGCCAGCCGGTCAAGACCGTGATCGGCGACATCTCCTTCGACAAGAAGGGTGACATCACCCGTCCGGACTACACCGTCTACACCTGGAAGAAGGGTGCCGACGGCAAGGTGACCTACGTCGAGAATTGATCTCGACGCCTGATCCCAGACAGGCCTGAAGCGAGACCGCCCCGGAGTGATCCGGGGCGGTTTTCGTTTGGAGCCGAGCGAGAGGGCGAGGCTGACACTTGAGTCAGATTTGGGTCGGAAGCGGTCGTTGGCCTGATAGTGGCTTCAGGCTTACGGTCACGTCGATAATGCTACGGGGTTCCCGTGATCCGATTTCGAAATGCTGCTCTTTGCGCGATGAGCGTTAGCGCCACTGTCGGCTTCCTAATCCTAGCTGGGGCAATCATCGGATACATGTTGCCCCTCAGTGCCTCAGAAGCCTTGAACGGAGTGCCAACGGGAGCCCACGAACTTGGCTTCTGGCTGCTCCTCTTGATTTCTCTGCCGCTTTGGCTGGCGGGCTCGTGGTTATCGACACTAGCCACCATCAAAAATGCGCCGGATGGTCGGGGACGCCGCCGCGCAATATGGGCATGTGCGTTGCTAACATCGGCGTTAGCGATAGCCGCAATCAACAACACTTTCGGTTTCGGCGATCAATTCCGACCGATTTGAAGAGCGAGCGGACTGAGCTTCAAGGTCAGCAATGGGTCGAAGGCCGACGCTCGCCCGCGGACGCAGGCCGTCTGGCCTCAGCCCTGAATCGGCTTCTGCGGAACCGCCGTCAAGCTCCTGAGAAAGCCCGCGAAACGCAGGAGCCCGTCCGGCCAGGGGCCGTGTCCGGACTCGGAATTGATATGCCCACTCTCCCCGGCATCGACGAATTCGGAACCCCAGACCGAAGCCAGATCCCTGGCCTCCTCGGGCGTGCAGTAGGGATCGTTGGTGCTGGCGATCAGCACGCTGCGGAACGGCAGGATCTCGCGCCGATGGGGAATGAAATCTGCCGCCATGCCGGGGATCGCGCCCTTGGCGCGCTCGGACGCTGGCGCGACCAGGAAGGCGCCGGCGACCTCGCCCGGATGCAGATGCTCTGCCGCATGCGCGACCGCGCTGACGCCCGCCGAATGGGCGACCAGAACCACCGGCCGCGTCGCCGCACGCACCGCCTGGACGATACGCTCGGCCCAGAGATGGCGCGAGGGCTTGTACCAGTCCTCCTGCTCGACCAGGCGCGCCGTGGTGAGCTTGGCCACCCAGCGGCTCTGCCAGTGATCGGGACCGGAACCCGACAAGCCGGGAACGATCAGGATGTCGGTATCGGAGGTTTTCATCAGGCGTAGATAGCTCTGCCGCCTGCGAAGTCCAGCCCTTCAGCTCGCCCCGAACACCCGCGCGAAGATCGTGTCGACATGTTTGAAGTGGTAGCCCTCGTCGAACATCGCCTCGAGCTCGGCATCGGAGAGCTTCGCCGTGACGTCCTTGTCCTTCTTGAGGTTGGTCAGGAAGTCCTCGCCATGCTCCCAGGTGCGCATCGCGTTGCGCTGGACCAGCGAATAGCTCTCCTCGCGGCTGGCGCCGGCCTGCGTCAGGGCCAGCAGCACGCGCTGCGAATTGTGCAGGCCGCCGAGCCGGTCGAGGTTCTTGCGCATGTTCTGCGGGTAGATCAGCAGCTTGTCGACGACGCCGGTCAGCCGCGCCAGCGCGAAATCGAGCGTCACCGTCGCATCCGGGCCGATCATGCGCTCGACGGAGGAGTGCGAGATGTCGCGCTCGTGCCAGAGCGCGACGTTCTCCAGCGCCGGCACGACCATGCCGCGCACAAGCCGTGCGAGGCCGGTCAGGTTCTCGGTCAGCACCGGGTTGCGCTTGTGCGGCATCGCCGACGAGCCCTTCTGGCCGGGCGAGAAGAACTCCTCGGCCTCGTATACCTCGGTCCGCTGCAGATGCCGGATCTCGATCGCCAGCCGCTCGACGCTGGAGGCGACCACGCCCAGCGTAGCGAAATACATCGCATGCCGGTCGCGCGGGATGACCTGCGTCGAAACCGGTTCGACGGTCAGCCCCATCTTCTCGGCGACGTAAGCTTCGACGCTCGGATCGATGTTGGCGAAGGTGCCGACGGCGCCCGAGATCGCGCAGGTCGCGATCTCGGCGCGCGCCGCGACCAGGCGCGCGCGGCAGCGGTCGAACTCGGCATAGGCCTGGGCGAGCTTGAGCCCGAAGGTCACCGGTTCGGCATGGATGCCGTGCGAGCGGCCGATCGTGGGCGTCAGCCTGTGCTCGAAGGCGCGGCGCTTGATGGCGCCAAGCAGACCATCGACATCGGCGATGAGGATATCGGTGGCGCGGGCGAGCTGCACCGAGAGCGTGGTGTCGAGAATGTCCGACGAGGTCATGCCCTGGTGGACGAAGCGCGCCTCGGGCCCGACGATCTCGGCCAGATGCGTCAGGAAAGCGATGACGTCATGCTTGGTGACGCGCTCGATCTCGTCGATGCGGGCGACATCGAAGGTCGCGTCCTTGGCCTTGGCCCAGATCGTCGCGGCGGCCTCCTTCGGCACGACGCCGAGCTCGGCCAGCTTGTCGGTGGCATGGGCCTCGATCTCGAACCAGATCCGGAACCGCGTCTGCGGCTCCCAGATCGCGACCATCTCGGGGCGGGAATAGCGCGGGATCATCGTCTCGTCCTTGTCACCACACGAGCCCTCATCCTGAGGAGCGCTCCGCAATGAGCGCTCCTCAGGATGAGGGCTTTACCAAAACCTCAAACCCACGCCCCGCGGGCGGCCTCAGCCGCCTTGCGGATCGCGGAAATATTGCCGGCATAGGCGGAAGGCCCGCCCTTGAACACGGCAGAGCCCGCCACGAAAACGTCGGCGCCGGCCTTCGCCGCCAGCGGCGCGGTGTCCGTCGTCGCGCCGCCGTCGATCTCGAGCCAGATCGGGCGCTCGCCGATCAGTGCCTTCACCTGGGCGATCTTCGGCACGACCGAATGGATGAAGCTCTGTCCGCCGAAGCCGGGATTGACCGTCATCAGCAGGATCAGGTCGAGATCATCGAGCAGCGGCTCCACCAGGCTCGCCGGCGTGCCGGGGTTGAGCACGATGCCGGCCTTCTTGCCCTGCGCCTTGATCGCCTGCAGCGTCCGATGCGGATGCGGGCCTGCCTCGACATGGAACGAGATCAGGTCGGCGCCGGCCTTGGCGAAGGCTTCGATGTACGGATCGACCGGCGCGATCATCAGGTGCACGTCGAAGAACTTCTTCGTATGCGGGCGGATCGCCTTCAGCACGTCGGGCCCGAAGGTGATGTTGGGCACAAAATGCCCGTCCATCACGTCGCAATGAATCCAGTCGGCGCCGGCCTCGTCGATCGCGCGAACCTCCTCGCCGAGCTTCGAGAAGTCGGCCGAGAGGATGGATGGGGCGATGCGGATGGGAGTGCTCATGCCGCGCGGTTTAAAGCATCGCGCGGGAAAATGGGAACGCGTTTTCCGCAGAAAAGCGATGCAACGAACAAAAAGATCTGGCAGCCAACCGGCGCCTCAGGCCGAGCGCACCTTGACCGGGAAGGAGAGTCGCCTGTCAGCCTCGATCATCTCCGCCACCGCCGTCGCGAAGGCCGGGCGCTGCTTCAGCCGCTCATACCAGCGCGCCAGCCCCTCGAACCCGTCCAGCGAAGGACCGCCGAGGCGCAGCGCATAGAGCACCGACATGAACAGTGCGACATCGGCAGCCGACAGCAGGCCACCGAAGAAGTCGCGGCCGGCCAGCTTGTCCTCGAGCACCGCGTAGTGCCCGGTGAGCTGGCTCTCGCCGATCAGCGCGTCGGCCTCCTGCGCGGCGCGCCGCATCGGGTCGGACGCCGGCGGCTCGGTCCGGTGCATCAGAAGCCGCAGGCTCGCGAACATGATCTCGTCGGCATAGACCTCGTCGAGCCGACAACGCGCCCGGTCGACCGGGCTCTCGGGATAGAGCGGCGGCTCCGGATAGGCATCCTCGAGATATTCGAGGATGACGGTGGAATCGTAGAGCACGAGCCCGCAGTCGCTCAGGATCGGGACCTGCTTCTTCGGATTGAGCGCGACGACCTCCGGATGCCTCGGATCATAGCCCGTCGTCTGGTTGAACGGGACCACGATCCGCTCGAACGGCAACCCCTTTTCCCGCAGGGCGATCTCGACCTTGCGCGAGAACAGACTCAGCGGTCCGGAATAGAGGGTGATCATGACGCATGGCTCCGATGGCAACGGAGCCAGCTTCGCAAACGCCGCCGTCAGGCGCCGTCAGCAGCCGCCTCGGCCCGGCGAATCCGCCTCGCCAGGCCGCTGAGCAACCAGGGCATCAGGTAGATCGGGAACTGCGCCAGCGCGAAGAACAGAAAGGTCGAGGGCGGCACGCCGGCCCCGAGTGCCGCGACAATCATGCCCATATTGCGCTGACCGGCCCCATAGCCGACCATGAAGCGCTCTGATCGGCGCAGGAAGCGCAGGGCGACATAGCTGGCCGCCAGCCCGACCACTGACACGCCGAAGACGCAGGCGAGAAAACCCGCGACGCGGGTCGGATTGTCGAGCGCAGCCCGGGTGACGCCGTCCATCGCCGCGATGGCGAAGATGAAATACATCAGTACGCCGAAGCCATCGAGATTGGCCTTCATCCCCTTGATGCGAGACGATCCTAGCCAGGTCCGCAGGATTGCGGCACAGGCCATGCCGCCGCCCACGAAGAACAGCAGCCGCAGGGTCAGCACCCAGCGGTCGAGCGGTACGGCGGCCCCGGCAAGAAGCTCCACCAGCATCGGCGCGACCAACGGGCTCGCGATCGTGGTGATGATGACTCCGGCGATGATCAGAGACGGCTCGAAACCATAGAGGATCGCAACCGCGGGCGATGACATGATCGGCGGCGCCGCGGCCATGATGGCGAGGCCAAGCAGCAGGCCGGGATCGAGCGCATCGCGCCCCAGGACCAGGAGCGCCGCCCCGATCAGCACGACGGGCGCGCCAACCATCCAGAGGCAGGTCAGGATCAGCTTGCCCGGGCGGCGCAGCAAACCGGCGATGATGCCGAGATCGGCCCGCATGAAGACGATGGTGGTGAAGCAGAAGATCGTCACCGGCAGCACCGGGCGCGCCGCCGCGGAGAACTGCGGCAGCGCCAGGCCGAGAAAGATCGAAAGCGCGAATCCCTGCGTGCCGTAGCGCCCGAGCCAGGCCAGGCCGGCGGCCAGTGAAGCAGCGATGCGCGTGAGCATGGAAAGGCCCGACTCGTCCCGAAAGGAGGCCGACACTGGCCGATCGCCACCCCTGCGTCACCCGCCATCGCAACAGACCCGCCCTGCGCCGGCAGGAAATTGCGTCGAGGCCATGCTTTGCCGGTTGCCAGGCAGGCATCAGGGCATCTTGGCGCAAATCTTGCGAAACTTCAGGCCAAACCGCGCAAAAAGGCGCCGCGGCGCTGACAAGGCGGCGCAAACGGCTATTTTTGCGAAAGCTGGGACTGGCAGGAGTAGGTCATGCGGACGGACACGATCGTTCTGGGTGCGGGCATCGTCGGCATTTCGGTGGCGCTGCATCTGCAGAAGGCCGGCCGCTCCGTCCTGCTCGTCGACAAGCGGGGGCCGGGCGAAGAGACGAGCTACGGCAATGCCGGGCTGATCCAGCGCGAAGGCGTCTATCCTTATGGCTTCCCGCATGACTTCGGCGCGCTGCTGCGCTACGCGATGAACAACACGATCGACGCGTCCTACCACTGGAGCGCGATCCCCAAGCTCGCGCCGTTCCTGTTTTCCTACTGGATGCATTCGCGCGCCTCGCAGCACGAGGCCATCGCCCACAAATATGCGAAGCTGATCGAGCATTGCGTCACCGAGCATGACGCCCTCGCCGAGGAGGCCGGCGCGACCGCATTGCTGCGGCGCAAGGGCTGGATGAAGGTCTTCCGCACCGCCGCCGAGCAGGAGACGCGCCTTGCCGAGGCCGCGCGCTGGAACCGGGAATTCGGCCTGAACTACAGGCCTCTCGACATGGCGACGCTGCGCGCCGAGGAGCCGCATCTCGACCATGCCAGCCTGGTCGGCGGTCTGCACTGGACCGATCCGGTCACCGTGATCGATCCGCTCGGCCTCTCGAAGGCCTATGTCGTGCTGTTCGAGAAGCTCGGCGGCAAGCTCGCGCTCGGCGATGCCGGCACGCTCACGCAGCAGGGCGACGAATGGAGCGTGACGCTTGCGGACGGGACCAAGGCGCAGGCCAGGGACGTCGTCGTCGCGCTCGGCCCCTGGGCCGATGTCGTGAGCCGCAAGCTCGGCTACCACCTGCCGCTGGCGGTGAAGCGCGGGTACCACATGCACTACAAGCCCAAGGGCAATGCCGTGCTGAACCATCCGGTGCTCGACACCGAGCGTGGCTACTTCCTGGCGCCGATGCAACAGGGCATCCGCCTGACGACCGGCGCCGAGTTCGCCGAGCGTGACGCGCCCAAGACCCCGGTCCAACTCGAGCGGGCCGAGCCGATCGCGCGCGCGCTGTTCCCGCTGGCTGAGCGGCTCGACCCCGAGCCCTGGCTCGGCCGGCGCCCCTGCACGCCCGACATGATGCCGATCATCGGCCCGGCGCCGAAGCACAAGAACCTGTGGTTCTCCTTCGGCCACGCCCATCACGGCCTGACGCTGGCCGCCGTCACCGGCCGGATGGTCGCCGAGATGGTCACGGGGCAGAAGGTCTTCGTCGATCCAGCCCCGTTCTCGCCGGCACGCTTCGGCTGAGCCGGCGCCATCCCGTGCGCGACGCAGCGTAAGACGCTGCTGCGCTGACACGGGACCTCGTGACGTCAGAGCGCCTCTCGATCGCGAGCGGCCACGCATCCGCGCAGCAGCACTCCGTGCCGCAGCGCGTGCGGGATGACAGCCCTGCACCGCGCGCCCTCGCCTTGCGCTTCACGACCTGCCACGATCCGCGCCGCTCACGATTCCAACGCAAGGTTGCGCCATGGCTCTCGCCTCCCCTCCCGTTCAGGACAACGCCTACGCTGCGGCGCTGGCCCTTCTCGATCGCGCTCCCATGATCGACGGGCACAACGACTTGCCCTTCGTCATCCGGCAGCATCGCGAGGCCAGGGGCGATGTCGGCGTCTATGACCTGGGCAAGGTCCATGCCGAGGGCGACACCGACATCCCGCGCATGCAGGCTGGCAAGCTCGCCGCCCAGTTCTTCGCGGCCTATGTCCCCCCGAAGCAGAAGGGCCCAGCCGGCTTTGCGCTCGCCCAGATCGCGCTCATGCGCGGCATCCTGAAGCGCCACGCCAAGGTATTCCGTCCCGGCCTTGGCGCGGCGGATGTCCTCGCCGCCAAGGCGGAAGGGCGCATCGCGCTGATCATGACGATCGAGAACGGCTCGGCGCTCGACAACCAGCTCGATGCGCTCGACGCCTATTACGACCTCGGCGTCCGGTTGATGACCCTCTGCCACAACGACACCACCGACTGGTGCGATTCAGCGACCGACGCGCCGAGGCATGACGGGCTCACCGCCTTCGGCAAGGATGTGATCCGCCGGATGAACAAGCTCGGCATGATCGTCGATCTCGCCCATGTCTCGCCGAAGGTGATGCACGACACGCTCGACGTGACGAGCGCGCCGGTCGTCTGGTCGCACTCCAACGCCTTCTCGCTCTGCGACCATCCGCGCAACGTCCCCGACGACGTGCTCGACCGTGTCGCCGGCAATGGCGGCGTCGTCATGGCGACCTTCGTGCCGGACTTCATCAGCCAGGCCTCGCGCGACTGGCACCGCCCGGCCAAGGATCAGTACGGCAAGACGCCGGAAGGGATCGACAGCGCCAAGGCCGAAGCCGAGATCGCACGCACGGCCGGCCCGCGCCCCAAAGCGACGCTGCCGCAATATTGCGACCATCTCGACTATCTCGCGGAGCGCATCGGCCACGACCATGTCGGCGTCGGCTCGGACTTCTTCGGCTGGATCAATCCCGACGGGCTCGAAGACACCTCCGTCTTCCCTGCCCTGATCGCCGAGCTGATCCGCCGCGGCTGGTCGGAGGAGAATCTCGAGAAGCTTGCCGGCGGCAACACGCTGCGCGTCATGCGCGCCGTCGAAAAGGCGGCTGGCTGAGACCGCCTTCGTCATCGTCGGGCTTGACCCGACGATCTCTTTCCGGCCTGAGGTTCCGGGTCTGCGCTGCGCTCCGCCCGGGAACGCCGCGCGAGGCCAGCCGATACGATTCAGTTCATCATCATGACCGGCTCCGGTACCGACCGCACCCGCCCGCCCGTCGAGGCCCCTGCCCCCGTCATCATCCTCGTCGAGCCGCAGATGGCCGAGAACATCGGCATGTGCGCCCGCGCGATGGCGAATTTTGGCCTCTCCGAAATGCGCCTCGTCGCCCCCCGCGACGGCTGGCCGACCGGCGGCGGCCTGAAGAAGGGGGCGACTTCCGCCGCCTCCGGCGCGACCCATATCCTCGAGAACGCCCGGCTCTTCACCACCGCGGCCGAGGCCATCGCCGACCTGAACTACGTCCTGGCGACGACCGCTCGCGAGCGCGGCCAGATGAAGCGTGTGCTGACCCCGGCAGAGGCGATGCCGCCGATCGCCGACCGCATCGGTTCGGGCGAGCGCGTCGGCATCTTGTTCGGACGCGAGCGCATCGGTCTCAACAACGAGGAGATCTCGTTCGCCGACGCGATCCTGACCTACCCGGTCAATCCGGCCTTCGCCTCGCTCAACCTCGCCCAGGCGGTGCTGCTCGCCGGCTATGAATGGTTCAAGGCAAGCGGCGGCGAGCCGCCCTTCCGCGAGAACAACCCCTCGCCCCCGGCCAGCCGGGCGACGGTGCTGTCGATGTTCGACTATGTCGAGAACGAACTCGATGTCTGTGGCTTCTTCCCGCCGGGCAAGAAGCAGATCATGACCGCCAACCTGCGCGACATCCTGCATCGGCTGGAAATGACCGAGCAGGAAGCCCGCACCCTGCGCGGCGTCTTCAAGTCGCTGACCGAAGGCCCGCGCCGCCTGCGTGTACCAAAGCCAGTCGACGGCGATTAGCACGGAGCCGCGTGGCAACGCGCACCTGATCCAGCCTCGTCTCAGCCTGCCGACGCCGCGGTGAAAACAGCCAGTTGCGCGTCGAAGGCACGCTTGTAGGCGGGCCGCGCTTCGCCACGGGCGACATAGGCGGCGAGGTTCGGATGCTCCTCCAGCATGCCCGACCCATGCAACCGGCGGAGCACGGTCACCATCAAGAGATCACCGGCGCTGAACGCGCCATCGAGCCAGTCGGCATCGCCCATGTGGCTGGACAGATCGCCCAACCGCTTCCGAATGATGCCGTCCAGCGCACGCAGGCGCTGCTCGTACCAGGGCTGATCACGCTCGAGGATGTTGACGAGCGAGCGGTCGAAGATCGGCGGCTCGACGGTGTTGAGGGCAGCGAACATCCATGTAATCGCGCGCGCCCGGCCGTTGGGCTCGGTCGGCAGCAGCCCTGCATGGCGCTCGGCGATATGGAAAACGATGGCCCCCGATTCGAACAGGGCAAGATCGCCCTCCTCATAGGTCGGAATCTGCCCGAAGGGATGAAGTGCGAGGTGGGGCTCCTGCTTCATCGCTTTGAACGACAGCAGGCGCACGTCGTAAGGCTGGCCGACTTCCTCCAGCGCCCAGCGGACCCGCATGTCACGCGCCAGCCCCTGGCCACGATCAGGGGAGCGTTCGAAGGCGGTGATGGTGATCGGCATGGTGCAACTCCGGATGGTTCCCAGCTCCCGACGGCAATCGACTGGGCGGCGGCCAGTCGACTGGCTGCTCGCCATCATGCCCGCCCCCTTGCATAGAAGGCGACAAGGTCAGCCAGAATGCAAAAGGCCGGCCCCTTGCGGGGCCGGCCCATGGCAGCGTCGCGAAGCGCGGCCGATCAGAACTGGTACTTCACGGTCGCCTTCACCGTGCGACCCGGCTCGGTGTAGTAGTCGCGAGCCTGGGCGAGCGCGCCGGTCGGGACATTGACCGCATCCCAGTACTTGCGGTCGAAGATGTTGTAGACGCCGACCTGGACCTCGAGATCCGCGACCTGCGGCATGGGCTTCCACCACGCCGTGGCATTGAAGAGCGCATAGCCCGGCGCCTTGAAGCCGGCATTGGCGCCCGTCGTCGCGGCGACGTCGTTGCGCGCGGCCGCCAGCTTGGTCGAGACCTCGGCACCCCAGTTATCCGTGGCATAGGCGATGGCGACGATGCCCTGGATCGGCGGGATCGAGTTCAGGTAGGTGTCGGTGTCCTTGTTCTTGCCCTGTGTCCAGGCGAACGAGCCGCGGATCAGCCAGTTCGGCGAGAAGGCGTACTGGCCGTTGGCCTCGATGCCCTGGATCTCGGCCTTCGTCACGTTGCGGAAGCTGGTGATGCCGCCCTGCGGGTAGAGCCCGAGGAAGCCGGGAGGGGCCACCTGATAGGTTTCGATAAAGTTGCGGTAGTTGGTGTGGAAATAGGTCACCGAACCGCCGAAAGCCTTGTCGCCGAAGCGGAAGCCGACATCGATGCCGTTGCCGATCTCGGGCCGCAGGTCGGGGTTTCCGGTCCGCAGATAGGTCGTCGCCGAGCCGAACCTGCCATAGAGCTCATTGGCCGTCGGCGGACGGAAGGTCTTGGCCCACTGCCCGAACACCGTCACGTCCTTGAACAGCCCTGCATTCTTGACGATGTCGTATTCGAGCCGGACGCGCGGCGACCAGGCGGAATCGCTCGACGCCGGCGGCAGGCCGGTCGGGCGCGAGAGGCCCACGAAATACTCCGGCGTGTACTTCGGCTTCTCCTCATACCAGTCGTAACGCACGCCCGGCGTGACCCGCAGACGGTTGTCGAGCATCCCGATCTCGTCCTGCACGAAGAAGCCAGCGAGCTGGCCGTCGACCTTCGGCTGCTCGGCCTGGTTGGACGGGATGTTGTTGCAGGTCGTAAAGGCGCCGGTGAAGCTGCCCGTGGCCGGCCGGGCCGGGCAGTTGTCATAGCCCTTCGAATACTGCTCCAGCTCGGTCATGCGCAGTTCGGTTCCGGCCATCAGCCGGTGCGTGAGCATGCCGGTACTGAAGTTCTTGATGACGTGGCCGTTGAAGCCGTAGGCGTTCTCCTCGTTCTCGTTGTTGCGAGAATAGGGCCCAACGATGCTGGTGAAGCGGTACGCGTTGGTCAGGTCGTTGCGCTTCAGCCGCTGCCAGTAGAGCTGCGCATGGGCCTCGTCGAAGAAGGAGCCGGGCAGCTTGTAGTCATAGCTCAGCGAAACCCGGTCACGCTCGACGTCCTCGCCCGTCGTATAGGCACCGGGGCGGAAATTGCCGGTCAGCGAGACGGAGTTGTCCCGGTTCTGGATCCGCGCGGAGCGCTTGAACGTCTCCGCGGTCAGCCCGAAGCGATGCGCCTGATCGTTCGAGTACTGATGGATCTTCGCCAGGAAGTTGTACTGGTCGAAATCGGTCGGGTTGGGTTCGGTGCGGGCAGCGCCGACGGTCTTGTCGCTGCCCCGATTGTCGATCTCATGACCGGTACGGAAGCCGCCCTGTACCAGGGCCCAGGTGTTGTTCCAGCGCCCGGCCACGGCCGCGCTGCCGAAAATGGCGCGATCGGTCGTGTCGAAGCCGGTCTTGGCGAGGCCGCCGAAGTTGCGGCCGTTGCGGATGAGATCCTCGGGATCGAGCGTGCGCACGGCGAGCGCGCCGCCGAGCGCACCAGCGCCGAGCGTGGCGCCGCCGCTGGGGCCGCGCAGCAGGTCGAGCGTCGAGAGCGAGTCGAAATCGAAGGCGGTCGTACCGCCGCGGTTGATGCGCGTATCGACGAGGAAGGACTGGCGGATGCCGTCGATCGTCGTCAGGACGCGCGAGCCGTCCAGGCCGCGGATGTTGAGCGAATTGGTCTGCCGGTTCAACGTGATACCGGCCTCGACGCGGTTCGACAGGTCGGACAGGCTCTGAACCTGCTGGCGGTCGAGCTGCTCACGCGTCGTGCGGGTCGTGGTCGGCCCCTCGACGAGAGCGGTGCCCGCTCCGCCCTCACCCTGAACCGTGATCTGGTCCAGCGTGACAGGCGCGTCCGAGGCCTGCACGACGGGCGCCGGCCGCGCGCGGCTTTGCTGCTGCGCGACGGCAGGCGATGCCAGCAGGACCATCATCAGAGTTCCGAGGGCAACCCCCTCGCGCAGCCTGCCGGTATGCATCCCCATCGTCCCAATCCGTCCTTCTCGGCGCGGCCCGCAACGGCAACCGCATCTCAGTAGTTTAAAATGAATACAAACAAGACCTTACGCGCTCCGGTAAGGCACTATTCGGATATGAAGCGACTCGATAACTGTCAATCATCGGAAATACGAAGAAATCGACTCGGTGCACGAACAACACAGTAGTAGAATTATTCTAATCAAAGCGATTTTATAGCGTCGATCCAATATGAGACCCCTCAGCGCGGCTCGTCGCGCCTCCCGATCTCGTGATCGCAGCCTGCCCGATGCCCGACACCTTCCTGTTGCATCGCAAGGAGAGGAGCCCAACATGGGCGCGCAGAATGGGCCCCACGCATGCTCGACCGCCGGACGATGTTGACAGGATCAGGTGCGATGGCGGCGGCGCTGGCGCTACCGGCGCGCAATGCCCGTGCAGCCGACGTCGATGTCATCGTCATCGGCGCCGGCGCCGCGGGGCTTGCCGCCGCTCATGATCTCAAGGCCGCCGGACGCAAGGCGATCGTGCTCGAGGCCCGGGACCGCGTCGGCGGCCGCGCCTTCACGGACGCCTCACTCGGCCCGTCCTACGACGCCGGGGCGATGTTCATCCACTGGGCCGAGCGCAACCCCTGGGTTCGGATTGCGCGAGAACTCGGCATTGAGACGCGAAACGAATCCTGGGGCGGCGGCTTTCAGGTCTTTGCCAGCGGCAAGCCCATGCCCGAGGCCGACCGGCAGAGGCGTCGCGGCGCCTTCGGCCAGATCGACCGCCGTCTCGACGCGGCCGACCTCTCCCGGCGCGATCTCTCGATCCGGGATCTTCTCAGCGATCTCGGCCCGGACGTATCGCCGATCGCGTCGTCCGGCCTGCTGCTCTCCATCGGCGAGGAATCCGACCGCATTTCCGCGCGCGACTACCAGCGCCTCTGGGCGGGCGATGACCTGGTCGTGCCGTCGGGGTACGGCAACCTCGTCGCCCGCCATGGAGCCGGACTCGATATCCGCCTGAACCAACCGGTCAGCGCGATCCGCTGGGACGGGCCGGATGTCGCGGTGACGACGCCGGCCGGCACGCTGCATGCGAATGCCTGCATCGTCACGGTTCCCGTCGGCGTGCTCAAGGCCGGCACGATCCGCTTCACGCCCGCCTTGCCGTCCCGAACCCGCAATGCGCTGGACGGCCTCGGCATGGGCGCCTTGACCAAGATCGCTCTGAAGGTCGAGGGCGAGCGCTTCGGCATCGCGCCCGGCACGAGCTTTCTCGAAGCCGGCTCGCCCAGCCGCCTGATGAATTTCGACATGTTCCCGGAAGGCAAGGACCTGGTCATCGCCTATTGCGGCGGCGACTATGCCCGAGAACTCTCCGTCGCCGGACCCGAGGCCGCCCGTGCCCATGTCACCGAACTGCTGACGCAGATGGTCGGCGCCGACATCGGCAAGGCCGTGACGGAGATGGCCTTTCCGGCCTGGTGGACCGATCCGTTCTCGCGCGGTTCCTATTCCGTCTGCCTGCCTGGCCGCGCTGCTGCCCGCGAACAGCTGGCCGAACCGATCGGCGGACGCATCTTCATCGCAGGCGAGGCCACGGCCGGCGGCGGCGCCATGACAGTCGGCGGCGCCACCCTGGCAGGGCGCACCGCGGCCGCGGCAGTGGCCAGGATCAAGGCGTAAGTGCCGTCAGCACTTCCCCCGGTACGCGCCTGCTAGAGCGCTAGCTCCCAGTTCTGCCCGACGAGATCCTGCCCGAAGGAATGATGCCTCTCCTCGGCGACGAGCCTGAAGCCCTCCGCCATGTAGATCGCGCGCGCCGCGTGCAGGATGTCATTGGTCCACAGAACCATGCGGCGGTAGCCGGCAGAACGGGCGAAGGCGATCGCCTCGCGGACCAGGGCCTTGCCGAGCCCCAGCCCCCGGCCCGGCCGGTCCACGATGACCATGCGCAGCTTGGCGACCTCGTCGCTCTCCCGCACGACGAAGGCCGAACCGACGGGCGCGCCATCGAGTTCGGCGATCAGGCAACACTCCCGCTCCGGCTGGAAGTCCCGCAGGAACTGTGCCGCGATCTCGGCCACGAAGCCTTCGAAGCTGATGTCCCAGCCATGATCCTCGGCATAGATCCGGCCATGGGCCGAGATCACCCAGCCGATGTCGCCGGGGCGGTGCCGACGGATCGCCATGCGCGAAGCGGCACCGGCCTCAGCCCCCGAAAGCAGCGCCTCGGCCTCGCCCAACGCCGAGACCAGCCGGTCGCGGCCCGCAGCGTCGAGCTTCCGCAGGACGCCCGATGCTTCCTTGCGCGAAGCCTCGTCGAGCGGCGCGAAAACGGCGCGGCCCGCCTGCGTCAGGCACAGTCTCAGCGCACGACCGTCCTCGGGCGAACGCCGGCGCTCGAGCCATCCCGACGCAGCGAACCGCTTGAGGATTCGCGACAGATAGGCGGGGTCGAGCCCCAGATCACGCGCCAGCTCGCCCGCGAGCCAGCCATCACGCTGCGCGAGCTCGTAAAGCACCCGCGCCTCGGTGAGGGTGAAGCCGGAGCCATGAAGGCTGCTGCCCAGCGCGCCAACAAAGCGGGTGTGGAAGCGGTTGAAACGACGCAGCGCCGCCACGGCATGATCGGTCATCGGAAGGTCTCCCTCGACCGGATCCTTCGTCGAAATAATGGACCGAGTCAATTAAATTGAAGATCCACCCGCAACACGATCTTGACGATCCCTTAACCCCTCTCTGGCGCAATCCTACCCTTCCTCACCCTGGCGGGCTCAGGCGCATGCAGGTCGATCTTCTGGCCGGAACGGCGTATCGGGCGACGATGCTGCCGCGGCACACCCCAACCATCCTCGTCTTCGATTCAGGGCTCGGCGGCCTCACCGTGCTGGCGCGGACGATGCAGGCCCATCCCGGTGCCCATATCGTCTATGCTGCCGACGATGCTGGCTTCCCTTATGGCGGCCTGCGCGAAGATGAGCTCGTCACGCGCGTGCTGTCGGTGATGGAGCGGCTCGTCGCGCGCTTCCATCCCGATCTCGTCGTCATCGCCTGCAACACCGCCTCGACGCTGGTCCTGCCGGCCTTGCGGGCCCGCTTCGCGCTTCCCTTCGTCGGCACGGTCCCGGCCATCAAGCCTGCAGCCGCCCTGACGAAATCCGGCCTGATATCGGTACTGGCCACCCCCGGCACGGTCGCACGCGATTACACGCGGGAACTCGTCGAGCACTATGCCGGCGGCTGCGACGTTACGCTGGTCGGCTCGACGAGGCTCGCCGGCCTGGCCGAGGCCGCATTGAAGGGCGACCTCGTCGACGACGAGGCCGTCGCCGCCGAGATCGCGCCCTGCTTCGTTACCCGCAGCGGCGCCCGGACCGACGTCGTCACCCTCTCCTGCACGCATTATCCCCTTCTGCTGGAGCGGATGCGGCGCCTCGCGCCCTGGCCTGTGGAATGGATCGACCCGGCGCCGGCCATCGCCCGGCGCGTCGTGCAATTGCTGGGTCCGGACCCGTCGCCCGACCGGACCGGAGCCAACGAGGCCGTTGCAGTCTTCACCGCCGGCACCGGCATCACCGGCCCATTGCGCATCGCGCTCGCCGGTTACGGGCTGGCCGAGGTTGTCATCGAACCGATCCCACTGACGCACTGACGCGGGATTCTCGCCTTCCAGTTTGACAAACGCCGCCACAAGTGGTTGTAAGCCGGCGTCGCGCGGCTCCTCACGGGGCCGCGTGGCTTTTTCCGCACCCGTGATCCGCTCTTCTTCGGAAGCTGGATCTGTCGCCCCGCGAGGGGACAGGAGGGCGCGGTCCTCAACTCGCGAACCACAGAGGACACGCGATATGTCGAAGCGTCATGAGGCGAAGTACAAGATTGACCGCCGCCTCGGTCAGAACATCTGGGGCCGTCCGAAGTCCCCGGTCAACCGCCGCGAATACGGCCCCGGCCAGCACGGCCAGCGCCGCAAGGGCAAGCCGTCCGACTTCGGCACGCAGCTGCGCGCCAAGCAGAAGCTGAAGGGCTATTACGGCTCGATCTCCGAGAAGCAGTTCCGCCGCTACTACGCCGAGGCGATCCGCCTGAAGGGCGACTCGGGCGAGAACCTGATCGGCCTGCTCGAGCGCCGCCTCGACGCCGTGATCTACCGCGCCAAGTTCGTCCCGACGGTCTTCGCCGCCCGTCAGTTCGTCAACCACGGCCATGTCACGGTCAACGGCAAGCGCGTCAACATCGCGTCCTACCAGGTCAAGCCGGGCGACGTGATCGCGATCAAGGAGAGCTCGCGCCAGCTCGCCATCGTCATCGAGTCGGCCCAGCTCGCCGAGCGTGACGTGCCGGACTATCTCGATGCCGACCACAGCAAGTCGACCGCCACCTTCACCCGCACCCCGACCCTAACGGACGTGCCCTACGCGGTGCAGATGGAACCGAACCTGGTCATCGAGTTCTACTCGCGCTGATCGGAGGCAACGGGTCGCAAGCCCGTTCGCCCGCAAGAATTCGGGGGATGGCGAGAAATCGCCATCCCCCGAACTGTTTCCAGCCGACGCTGCCCGCCTGGCTTAGTCTGGCTGAGCTGTCGCTCCGGTCCGCCGACGCCCCCCGCGAGAAGCCTGGCTACCGCTTCGTCTCGATCTCGATGAAGCTGAGCTTCGTCGTCCCCGCATTCTTCACGTCATGCTTGACGCCCTTCGGGCGAATGTAGCTGTCGCCGGTCTTGACCTCCTTCTCGGTCACGACGCCGTCCACCTCATAGGCCATGACGGCATCCGTCATGATGACCACGGCATAGTCCATCCCGTGTTCATGCCATCCCGTCGTCGCGCCGGGCTCGAAATCCCACCGTGTGATCTTGGCGCGCTCGTCCTCGGCCAGAACCGTGGCGACTGCGGGAACCGTGCATTCGAAAGGCATTGTCGCTTGTCTCCGTTGGCGAGGCGCAACCTCGGCTGCTCCCGAGGATCAACGCAGGCGCGACCGGTGCTGGATAGCACGATGTTCGCGGGGATCACTCCGGCCCAAGGCCTTCGCATGCGCAATGTCTCACACCGGAAATGGTGGGCCTCACGAGAACAATGCGGATAGCAGAATCGCGGCGCCGAACGTGATCAGCCCGAGTACCGCCGTCGGAAACAGGGCGGAAATCGTGACGCCCGAGACGACCGGATGAGAGTCGCCATCCGCATTCGGCCGCAATACCGCGAGCAGTGCCAAAGCGGCCAGCAGCAAGCCAATTCCCAGATAGATCATGCGTGTCCCCGTCATGTGGCGGCTGGGGCCGGGCGGCCCTGCCGTAATGGCTCCTGAAGTCGCAGGACGAGGTATCCCGCCAAGCCGGCGGCGACGGAGCCGGCCAGAATCCCGTATTTGACGCGGTCCTGCATCGCGGGATCCTCGAATGCCAGCAGGCCGATGAAGAGGCTCATCGTGAAGCCGATGCCGCACAGCAGCGCGACGCCCAGCATCTGGGCCCATGTTGCGTTCGAGGGCAGCTCGGCCCACCCCACCCGGACCATCAGGGCGACGGCTCCGAAAACGCCGATCAGCTTTCCGAAAACGAGGCCGGCGGCGACACCGATCGCGAGCGTATCGCCCAGCACCGCGGAGGTGACGTTGCCGAAGGAGACGCCGGCATTGGCGAAGCCGAAGATCGGCACGACCAGGAAGGCGACCGGCATGAGCAGCGCGTGCTCGAGTCGGTGCAACGGCGATGTCGCGTGGTCGGCCTCCGGCTTCCCAGGCGTCGGCGTGATGGGGATCGTCAGTGCGAGCAGCACGCCGGCGATGGTCGCGTGCACGCCGGACATCAGGACCAGCACCCACAACGCCGCACCGAAGGCCAGATAGGGTGCCAAGCGATCGCAGCCGGATGCGTTGAGCGCACGAAGAACGCCCAACACGACGAGTGCGCCAAGGAGCGCATAGACGTTCAGCTGGGCCGTATAGAAAACGGCGATGATGATGACTGCGCCGAGATCGTCGATGATCGCCAGCGCCGCCAGGAAAATCTTGAGCGAAACCGGCACGCGCGACCCGAGCAAGGACAGGACGCCAAGCGCGAATGCGATGTCTGTCGCCGCGGGAATGGCCCATCCCCGCAGAGCCGAGGGATCCGACCAGTTGAACGCGACGTAGATGAGACCCGGCACGATCATGCCGCCGAGCGCCGCCACGCCGGGCAACGTCCTGCGACTCCAACTCGAGAGCTGGCCGTCCAGCACCTCGCGCTTGATCTCCAATCCGACCAGCAGAAAGAAGACCGCCATCAGGGCATCGTTCACCCAATGCAACAGGCTCAGGGGGCCGAGATAGAGCTTCAATGCGGCGAAATAGGCCGGCGCGAGGGGGGAGTTCGCGACGATGATGGCGAGAAGCGCGGCGCCCATCAGCACAAGGCCGCCTGCGGCTTCACCGCGCAGAAATTCACGAAGCGTGGAAAAAGGGCGTGTCACGGGCGCAGGCTCTCCGCACTGGCGGCCCGACCTGCGCAAATCCTGCCCGCTCAACCGATCGAAGCGGAACACCCTAAGGCTTTTATGGCATCCTTGCTGAGCTCTCGCAACCCCTGCTGATATCGTCCAAGATGTCTCGCGGCCATCGTCGCTCTGGCGATGAACAAAAGGCCGTCATGCATCAGACGATTCTGGATCTGAGTGAAACGACAACCAATCTCTTCTCGTCAGTCGGGCGTCAGCCCCTACAAGACCGGGGAAGCAGCAGTAATAATGCCCCGATCGCACACCGCATCTCTGACGTTCGATCGATCAGTGGAGCTCACCACCCGGCGAGCGCACGCCCCGCTAACAGCATCGCGAACAGGCCGAGGAGAAGTGCCGAAACCCGCGGCAGGAGCAGCCTGCGCCCCGTGCCGGCGACCACCGCAAGCGCTCGCCCACCGCCGAACCATGCAGTCCCCGCTACCGGAATCAGGACCGACATCGCCAGGAGATGCGCGGCGGCAATCGCGGCGTCGCCGCTCCAGCCCTGCGGCATCAGCACGAAGGCGATGATCAGCGTCTTGGGGTTCAGCAGCGTCGTCGTTGCGACATGATAGGGACGAACCTGGCCGGCACCCGACAGATCGGGCCGCCAGCGCCACATCTTGCCGGCGACCCAGAGAAGATAGAGGGCAGCGGCCGCCTGCAGCCACGGCCGCAGGCCCTCGATCCGGGCTCCGATCAGCGTGGCCAGTGCTCCCAGGGCCACGACCGTGCCGAGATAGGTGGTCAGTTCGGCGAGGAGCAGCATCGGGGCCGCGCGTGGCCGGCTCGTCGCGCCCGCCAGCGCAAGCAAGGTGTTGGTGGGGCCGGGCGTCGCGAGTAGAAGCGCGAGCCCGAGGATGAAGCCGCTGGAGACCATGCCGATCCAGCTACACGCGGCCGGGGCCCCGGCTCTTGCGCTGGATCAAGCCCTGCGTCGCGAGAGGTGAACTACGGCGCGCCTATGCTCACAGATGCGAGCCGACCTCGTCGCGAAAATAGTAGCAGCCCAGCCCCAGGCAGCCGATCAGGATCGACAGCGCATACGGCCCGAACAGGCTCGCCACGAATACGAGGCCGATGAAGCCGCGCATACCCCAGATCAACCATGTCGCCTTCATGGCCCGCCTTTGATTCGCATTCACTGCCGAACCGTAAACGCGAACAGATGAATCGAAGTTGAACAGGCAGGGTGAATCGCCGTTTCCGCTTTGTTTCCCAAGACATTAGGGCATGAGGCGGAATGATGGCGGAGCGCCGCGGAAATGCCGCTTGCCCTTCGCCCGCGCCGCGCTAACCCTTGGGTACCCAACCTTGGGAATCACGAGTCGGGAAACACGAGCGATGATGAAGACCCTGATAGCGGCCGTGGCGCTGAGCTGCCTTTCCACCTTCGCCCATGCCCAGAGCTGCACCGTTCAGGCTGGCGACAAGAAGCTCGCCGGCGCAGCCAAGACCAGCTTCCTGACCAAGTGCCAGAAGGACGCCGGCGCGGCCTGCGACAAGCAGGCAGCCGACAAGAAACTCTCCGGCGCGGCCAAGACGAGCTTCACCAAGAAATGCGTCACGGACGCCGTCGGCACCTGATCCCGCGGCGCCTGATCGCACAAGCAAAAGGGCGGCTCGCGCGAGCCGCCCTTGTCCGTCCGTAAAGAACCCGCCGTGTTCAGCCGCGGCGGTCCCAGCGATCGCCACGGTCCTCGCGCCAGCGGCGCGGGCCACGCTCCTCGTCGTCCTGGTCCCGGCCGCCACGACGCTCGTCCATGCGCTCGCGCATCCGCTGCATCATGTCGCGTCCCTCGGCCATGGCCTCGCGCACGGCGCGGCGCGCCACAGTCTTCTGTTCGTCGCTGAGCGTGACCCATAGCGGGCGCACAGCATCGGCGAGTTGCTTGGACCGGGTCGCACGGTCCGCTTGGCGGGTGGCCATCATGTCGAGTCTCTCCATGATGTCGGCGTGGCGGAAGGTCTCGCGCTGCTCGCGCATCGCGGCCCAGCCCGCGCGGCGCTCCTCGGACCGCTTCTTGACGAGGGCCTCGACGGTGTCGAACAGCGGCACCTGCTCCGGCTTCAGCTTCATGTCGGTGCGCAGTTTGGCGAGGCGCTCGTTGAGCCGCTCCTGCATCCGCTGGGCGCGCTGCTCGCGCCATTCCCCGCGCCGCTGCTCGCGGCTTTCCGAACGCTCATGGCGCGAGCTGTCGCGATCGGCGCCCGCGGGCGGCAGCGGTTGCGGCTGGGCGATCGCAAGGGTCGCGGCGAGCGCAGCTGCGGAGGTCGCTGCGAAGAGTGCGATATGTTTCATGCGAGATCTCCCATGGAGGCATCGGGTCGTCGGTCGCTGAGCGGGTCTCGAAGCCGGTTCGCGATGACGCCAGACTGGGCACAGGGCGGTGACCCCATGATGGCGCAAGCATGAAAAGATCGTAATGTGCCGGCTGCGCGCGAGCCAGCGCCCTTGTGTTTCCAGCTCCTTCGGCTTCCCCCATGCGCAATCTGATCACCGATGTCCGTGGCGTGCTCGTCGGGCAGGCCCATGACAGCGCCGCCGCGACCGGCGTCACGGTCGCCCTCTTCGAGCGCCCGACCGTCGCCTCGGTCGCGGTCCTCGGCGGCGCGCCCGGCACGCGCGAGACGCCCCTGCTCGAGCCCGAGATGACCGTGGAACATGCCGACGCGATCGTCCTGTCGGGCGGCTCGGCCTGGGGGCTCGCCGCAGCCGATGGCGTGATGGCCTGGCTCGCCAGCCAGGGACGCGGCTTTCCCGTCGGCTCGCTGCGTGTTCCGATCGTACCGCAGGCGATCCTGTTCGACCTTCTCAATGGCGGCGACAAGCCCTGGGCAAAGGGAGCGGCCGAAGCCCCCTATCGCGGGCTGGGTCACCTCGCGGCAGCGGCGGCCGGTGCCGACTTCTCGCTGGGCACCGCCGGCGCCGGCTTCGGCGCAACGACGGCGACCCTCAAGGGCGGCATTGGCTCGGCCAGCGCCCGCGCCGCCACCGGCCAGATCGTTGGCGCCTTGGTCGCGGTGAACGCGGTCGGCACCGCCACGATCGGCGATAGCCCGCATTTCTGGGCAGCACCCTACGAGCAAGGTAACGAGTTCGGCGGCATCGGCTGGCCTGCCGAGATCGCGCCGGACCATCTCGGCCTGCGCTTCAAGGGGGGCACCGGCCAGAACACCACGATCGCGCTCGTGTGCACCGACGCCGTGCTGACCAAGGCGCAATGCAAGCGGCTGGCACTTGCCGCCCATGACGGGCTTGCCCGCGCGCTGCGCCCCGCCCATGCGGCGCTCGACGGAGACGTCGTCTTCGCGGCGGCGACCGGCCATAGCGGTGCGCCGTCCGACGCCTTCGCACTGACCGAACTCTGTTCGACGGCCGCCGACGTGCTGGCCCGTGCCGTGGCACGCGGCGTCCATGCTGCAACGGCCCTCCCTTCCGCAGAGGCCAAACCGGCCTGGCGCGACAGGTTCGGCGGCTGACGCGGCGCGCCGTGCATGCTAGAGGCGCGGGCATGTCCACAGACGATTTCCTTGCCCGCTTCGGCGCCGCCGGCCAGCGCCAGCCCGATCCCGTCGCCGCCGCGCAATCCGCGATGCGCAATGCCCTGCCCAAGCGCTTCTATGAGACCGCCGGCGTCACCGAGCGCGACGGGCTGTTCCATGTCGCGCTCGACGGGCGCACGGCCCGCACCCCAGCCCGCAACCCGCTGGCCGTCTCGTCGCAGCCTGTCGCCGAGGCGCTGGCCGCCGAATGGCAGGCGCAAGGTGAGCGGATCGACCCCGCCCGGATGCCCATGACCCGGCTGGTCAATTCGGCGCTGGACGGCGTCGCCGACCAGCATGAGGCCGTGCGCGCCGAGATCGTGCGCTATGCCGGCAGCGACGCGCTCTGCTACCGCGCCGGCGAGCCGCAGGAGCTGGTCGCGTTGCAGAACGCGGTCTGGGAGCCGATCCGGCACGACGTCGAGACCAGGATCGGCGCGCGCTTCCTGCTGACGGAGGGCGTCGTCTTCGCGCAGCAGCCGCAGCAGACCCTCGACGCGGTCGCCCGACATGTCGGGCAGATCTCCGCCCCGGTTGCGCTGGCTGGCGCTCACAACGTCATGACGCTGACCGGCTCGACCATCCTGATGCTCGCGCTCGCCTTCGGCCTGCGCGATGCGGATGCCGTCTGGGCCGCCGCCCATCTCGACGAGGACTACCAGATCGGCATCTGGGGCCAGGACGAGGAGGCGGCCGAGCGCCGCGCGATCCGCCGCGCCGAATTCGACGCGGCCGCCCTGCTGCTCGCACGGGGATAAGGGGGACGGCGATGGCGATGATGGGCCCCACTGCCGCTTCGCCTGACGCCTATGTCGCCGCACTGACCGGGTGGCAACTCGCCCTTGTCGAACAGCTGCGCCGCGACGTGCTCGCAGCGGCGGCACTCGAGGAGCGCATCAAATGGACGAATCTCGTCTATGTCTCGAATGGTCCCCTCTGCCTGATCCGGGCGGAGGCCGAGCGCGTCCTGTTCGGCTTCTGGCGCGGCAAGCGCCTGCGCGGGATCGAGCCGCGCCTGAAACCGGGCGGCAAGTTCGAGCTAGCCAATATCGTTCTGCGTGAAGGTGATGCCGTCGGTACCGGGACCGTCGCCGCGCTGATCACCGAAGCCGTCCGGCTCAACACCGAGTTGGGCGACCCGACCAAGCCCGGCTAGGTTCGCTCGGCGACCCATTCCCCGGTCTTCCGCCACAACTCGGCGGGGATGTCCTCTTTGAGTGTCACCGCCAGATCCGCGAGGCTGACGCCGGCGAGACTGTCCCGCCAGGCGCGATCCGCTTCCCACATGACCCGCGCTATCGCGCAGGGCTTGCTGTCGCAGAGGCCGGCGGGCCGGCAGGGATTGTTGCGGCGGATCTCGGTGCAGGCGAAGGTTCGCCCCTTGCCTTCCACCGCCTCGACGATGTCAAGGAAGCTGATCCCGGCGGGCGCTCGCGCCAGCCGGTAGCCACCTGAGGGCCCCAGCGTGCTCTCGACCAGCCCCGCCTGTGAAAGCCCCTGCAGGGCTTTCGACAGATATTCCTTCGGGACGCCGTGGAGCTCCGCCAGCGCCTTGGTCGCCAGGTAGCGGCCGGCGGGCAAGCCCGCCAGGATCGCGCTGCAATGCAGCGCCCACTCGACCTGGTTCTTGAGCTGCATCAGCTGAGGCCTGCCTTGGTCAGTCCATAGGCCGCGTCCTGCGAGCCCGGAACCGCCCGGAAGGCGACGCTCGCCCGATTCCAACCGTTGATGGCCATGACCGCGAAGGTCAAGTCGGAGATCTCCTTCTCGTCGAATTGCTCGCGGACACGCAGATAGATCTCGTCGGAAACGCCCTTATCGGCGAGCTTCGTCAGCGCCTCCGTCCATTCCAGTGCCGCGCGCTCTCGCGCGCTGAAGAGCGGCGATTCCCACCACACCGCGACATGGTGCACGCGCAGCTCGCGCTCGCCCGCGAGCTTCGCCTCCTTCACATGCATATCCACGCAGAAAGCGCAGCCATTCAGCTGGGAGGCGCGGATGTTCACGAGATCGCGCAAACCGGGCTCGATCGCGCTCTTCTTCAGAGCCATCGAAAATTCCGCGTACTTCTTGAAGAGATCGGCCGAGAGCCGGCCGTATTCGACACGCTGCGTCATCACGCTTCCCCATTCCTCATTGCTCGGGCGGCCCATCCGTCGCCCGTAATTACGGATATTTAATATCCTTAAGGATGTCAATTATCCTTATTAAAAATCCCCCATCCCCCTTCCGACGTTCGAGCAATGGACAGCGCGCGGCCTGCCCCTTAATCCGGAAGCCGGTTCACTGTTCGTCGGCTCCGGGGCGTCCATCATGAAAGACATTCTCGACCAGCTCGAAGTTCGCCGCGAAGGCGCGCGCAAAGGCGGCGGCGAGCGCCGTATCGAAGCCCAGCACAAGCGCGGCAAATTGACGGCGCGCGAACGCATCGAGCTCCTGCTCGACAAGGACTCCTTCGAGGAGTTCGACATGTTCGTGCAGCAGCGCTGCGTCGATTTCGGCATGGACAAGGCCGAGAAGATCCCCGGCGACGGCGTCGTCACCGGCTGGGGCACGGTCAATGGCCGCACCGTCTTCGTCTTCTCCAAGGACTTCACCGTCTTCGGCGGCTCGCTCTCCGAGACCCACGCCCAGAAGATCATCAAGATCCAGGACATGGCGCTGAAGATGCGTGCGCCAATCGTCGGCCTGTTCGATGCCGGCGGCGCTCGCATCCAGGAGGGCGTCGCCGCGCTCGGCGGCTATGGTGAGGTCTTCAAGCGCAACGTTGCGGCCTCGGGCGTGATCCCGCAGATCTCCGTCATCATGGGCCCCTGCGCCGGCGGCGACGTCTATTCGCCGGCGATGACCGACTTCATCTTCATGGTGCGCGACACGAGCTACATGTTCGTGACCGGCCCCGATGTGGTGAAGACGGTCACCAACGAGACGGTGACCTCTGAGGAACTCGGCGGCGCCAAGGTCCACACGACGAAATCCTCCGTCGCCGACGGTTCGTTCGAGAACGATGTCGAGGCGCTGCTGCAGGTCCGCCGCCTGCTCGATTTCCTACCCGCCAACAATACGGTCGGCGTGCCGGAATGGCCGTCCTTCGACGTGCCTGATCGCGTCGACATGAGCCTCGACACACTCGTTCCGGACAATCCGAACAAGCCCTACGACATCAAGGAATTGATCCTGAAGACGGTCGACGAGGGCGACTTCTTCGAGATCCAGGCGGCCTATGCAGGCAACATCGTCACCGGCTTCGGCCGTGTCGAAGGCCGCACCGTCGGCATCGTCGCCAACCAGCCGATGGTGCTGGCCGGCGTGCTCGACTCCGACGCCTCACGCAAGGCTGCCCGCTTCGTTCGCTACTGCGACGCCTTCGAGATCCCGATCGTCACCTTCGTCGACGTTCCCGGCTTCCTGCCAGGCACGGCGCAGGAATATGGCGGCCTGATCAAGCACGGCGCCAAGCTGCTCTTTGCCTATAGCGAATGCACCGTGCCGCTGGTCACGATCATCACGCGCAAGGCTTTCGGCGGCGCCTATGACGTCATGGCCTCGAAGCATGTCGGCGCCGACGTCAACTACGCCTGGCCCTCCGCGCAGATCGCGGTGATGGGCGCCAAGGGCGCGGTGGAGATCATCTTCCGCGGCGGCGACGCCGACACCATCGCCCGCCAGACCAAGGAATACGAGGATCGCTTCATGTCCCCCTTCGTCGCGGCCGAGCGCGGCTATGTCGACGAGGTGATCATGCCGCACTCGACCCGCCGCCGCATCGCCCGCGCGCTCGCCATGCTGCGCACGAAGAGCGTCGAGCGGCCCTGGCGAAAGCACGACAACATCCCGCTCTGAGCGCTCGGGATAAGTCAGGCGTCGACCCGCTCAGCCGGGCTTGCCCCTTCTCCAGGCCTTTCCCGACGAGCCTCCCCTCGCCCCCCATGATCGACACGAGGCCGATCATGGGAGGACATAAGACCGGCAAGATCTTAGCGCTCATAGATTGCAATTAGAATATTTTTAAATAACAACTGCGACATTTGGAGCTATCAGCCACTACTTGCCATTCGAGTGAGGGGTTCTATTGAAGAGCCGCCCGTTTTAGTTTGGCTCACTCCATTGCCTCGCCCGATTACCATCGCAGTCTTTGCCGCAGCCATCGGCCTGTGGTGGCTGGCCAGCCATTCCGGCTGGGTCAGCGCCTTCTTGCTGCCGAGCCCCACCACGGTGGCCGAAACGACGGGCGAGTTGCTTGCCTCCGGCGAACTCCTGCGGCACAGCCTCGTCAGCCTGCGACGCGTGGCGCTCGGCTATGTGCTGGCGATCGCGCTGGCGGTCCCGCTCGCGCTGCTCTTCGTGCTCAGCCGGCCGCTGCGCGCTGCGCTCGAGCCGCTGCTCGAATTCCTGCGCCAGATCCCGCCGCTGGCCCTGATGCCGCTGCTGATGCTCTGGCTCGGCATCGGTGAGACCCAGAAGATCGGCATCATCATCCTCTCCTGCTTCTTCCCGATCTTCCTCGGCGTGCGCGGCGGTTTCGCCGCCGTCGACAGGAAGCTGATCGATGTCGGCACCGTCTGCGGCTTCTCACGCGCCGAGATGATGCTCAGGATCGTGCTGCCCTCGGCGTTGCCAGCCATCGTCGTCGGGTTGCGCGTCGGCCTAGGCTACAGCTGGCGCGCGCTCGTCGGCGCCGAGCTGATCGCCTCCTCGGCCGGCCTCGGCTACATGATCGTCGACGCCGAGAACCTGGCGCGCACCGACATCGTGCTGGCCGGCATCCTGGTCATCGGCGGGCTCGGCCTCCTCGCCGACCATCTGCTGCGCTTTGCGATCCGCCGCGCCGCGCCCTGGCTCGCGGGCGATCTGGAGATGGCCCGTGCTTGAGCTCGCGAACATCGGCCGGCGCTACCGCGTCGACGGCGCGGAGGTCACGGCCCTCGCCGATGTGACGCTCGATTTTCCGCCGGGCTCCTTCACCACGGTGGTCGGGCGCAGCGGCTGCGGCAAGACCACCCTGCTGCGCGTCCTCGCCGGGCTGGAGACGCCGAGCGAAGGTGAGATCCGGCGCAGCGAGGACGGCCCGCCGCGCATTGGAGTCGTCTTCCAGGAAGCCAGGCTGATGCCCTGGCTCGACGTGCGCGGAAATGTTGGTTTCGGCCTGCGCGGCCGGCTGCCACAAGCCACGATCGAGCAGCGCTGCGCCGACACGCTGGCGCTGGTCGGTCTCGCGGATTTTGCCCGCGCCATGCCGAGCCAGCTCTCGGGCGGCATGGCGCAGCGCGTCGCCATCGCCCGCGCGCTCGTGCTGGAACCCCAGCTCCTGCTGCTGGACGAGCCCTTCGCCGCCCTCGACGCCTTCACGCGCCGCTCCATGCAGAACGAACTCGTCGCGATCTGGCAGCGCCGCAGCCCGACCATCGTCTTCGTGACGCATGATGTCGAGGAGGCCGTCCTGCTCGGCGAGCGGGTTCTGGAAATGCAGTCCGGGCGCGTCGTCGGCCATGAAACTCTCGACCTGCCGCACCCACGCGATCCGACGGCCCCAGAAGCCAACCTGCATCGCCGGCGCATCCTCGCGCGGCTGATGCAAGCTCCCTCATCTGCCCCGGCCGGCCCGGCCTGACCCTTCACAGGAGCCCGTCATGAAACTCTTCGCCTCCATCGGCCTTGCGATCGCCCTGCTGCTCGGCCCGGCCGCAGCCGCGGACAAGCCCAAGACCGTGCGCATCACCTACGTCACCGCGCCCTTCAACGTCCCCTCGATCGTGATGCGCGAGAAGGGGTACCTGGACGAGGCCTTCGCTCCCTTCGGTATCAAGGTCGAAAGCCCGGAGATCACCTCTGGCGCGCAGCAGACTCAGGCGATCGCTGCCGGAGAGATTGACATCGCCAGCGTGCTCGGCGGCACCTCTGCGATCCTTGCCGCCGCCAATGGCGTGCCGCTCAAGATCGTCGCGGCTTACGCCCGTTCGCCGAAGGCCTATTTCCTGATGACCCGGGCCGATGGCCTCCCCAAGCTGGCCGACCTCAAGGGCAAGAAGATCGCCGGACCGAAGGGCACCGTGCTCAACCAGTTGCTCGTCGCCGCGCTGGCTTCGCAGAAGTTGACGCTGGCCGATGTCGAATACATCAACATGGATCTGCCGGCCGCGCGCGCCGCGCTCCTCGCCGGGCAGGTCGATGTCGCGACGCTGGCCGGCGCCAACGTCACGCTGGTCGAGAAAGCCGGCGGACGCGCCCTTACCAGCGGTGAAGGCCTGATCAAGCCGACGACCGTGATCGGCGCCCGCACCGCCTTCCTGGAACAGCACCCCGACCTCGTCGCCGCCTATTTCGCCGCCCACCACAAGGCGCTCGACTTCATGGCGAAGAACCCGGAGGAGGCGCTGGCCATCGCGGCGAAGGAACAGAAGATCTCGCTCGAGGACGCCCGGGCCCAGCTGCCGCTTTACGATTTCACCCCCGTCATGACCGACGCCGATGTCGCCAACCTCGCCGCCGACCAGGATTTCATGATCGAAGCGGCGATGCTGCCCAAGGCCAAGGCGCTGGATCTCAAGGCGAAGCTGATCGCGCCCTCGGCCTTCACCCTGAAGTGACCTCTACGGCGCCTGCCACTGGCGGGCGCCTCTTTCCGTTGATCCGGCCGGCCGTCGGGCCGGCGTTCCTCTTCGCCAACCCGGCCGGCCGCATGAAACTCTCGATCCTCGACCCGCTCGTCATCCCGAAGGGCTCGACCTCTGGCGGCGCACTGCGCACCGCCATCATGATGGCGCAGCAGGTCGAGCGCCTCGGCTTCACCCGCTACTGGATCGTCGAGCATCACGATGTCGCCTTCGAGGCCAATCCGGCCCCGGAGGTGTTCGCCGCCGCGCTCGCCGGGGCCACGTCGCGCATTCGCATCGGCGTCGGCGGTGTCCTGCTGAACCATTACAGCCCCTACAAGGTGGCGGAGGCGATGCGGACGCTGAACGCGCTCTTTCCCGGCCGCATCGATGTCGGCATCGGGCGCGCGACGGCCGGCCCCCTCGCCGACAAGGCCCTGAGGCGACTGCGTGACGCCGACATCCCCGACGATCAGGCCGAACGCGTCGAGGAACTGATCGGCTGGCTCGGCAATGACCTGCCGGCAACCTCGCCATTCCGCGGCATCGGCATCATGCGGGACGAGTCGCCCGGCCCCCTGCCCTGGATTCTGGCCGTCAGCGAAGAGAGCGCGCGACGCGCCGCGACACTGGGCCTCGGCCTCGCCTGCAGCGCTTTCCACAAACCGGAGCAGGCACCGCATTCGATGGCGGCCTATCGCGGGGCCTTTCGCCCCTCCCCGCACGCGGCCGGCATCGCCAGGCCGCAGGCCTTCATCGCCGTGCGCGTCATCATCGCCGAGACGCAGGACGAGGCCGAGCGCCTCGCCATGCCGGTGCGGGCGGTATTCAAGCTGCGGCGCAGCCCGGAGCGGATCATGGTCGAGAACCTGCCGACGCTCGACGAAGCCATCGCGATCATGGGCGGCATGGTCCGGGCCGGGAATGAGGACTGGCCGGCCTTTCTCGTCGGCACGCCGGCGAGCGTGAAGGCCAGGCTCCGGCGCATGGCCGAGATCACCGGCGCCGAGGAATTCATGGTCCAGGACTTCCTCGACGATCCCGACCTGCGGCTGCGCAATTACAAGGTGCTCGCTCGCGAGTTCGGCCTCGACGCCTGAGCGGCAGTCCGCGGCTGCGACATCACGCCCCTGCGACATGACTTTCGCGGCAGAATCCTCTAAGGCGAGCGCTCCCGCAGCACCGTCGGCCAGATGCTTTTCAACTCCTTCGCCTTCCTGCTCGCCTTCCTGCCGCTCGCGCTCGCTCTGCACTGGCTGGTCGAGCGCTTTGCGCCGCAATGGCGCCTTGCGCTGCTGCTGGCGCTGTCGCTGGCGTTCTATGCTTGGTGGGATTGGCGTTTCCTGCCGCTGCTCGTGATCTCGATCGGGCTGAACTGGATAATCGCGGAAGCCTTCCAGAAGACCCGGGCAGGCGCGCTGATCACCGTCGCCATCGTCGTCAACCTCCTGCTGCTGGCGCTGTTCAAGTACTTCAACTTCTTCGCCGATCTCGCTGGATTGATTCCGGGATTGCCGACAACGAAGATCGAGCTCGCCCTGCCGCTCGGCATTTCCTTCTTTACCTTCCACCACGTCATGTACCTGACCGATCTCAGGCGCGGGCAGGCTCCGCGTTATGACCTGGTGCGTTACGGGCTCTACATCGCCTTCTTCCCGCAGGTGCTGGCCGGGCCGCTGGTGCGCTGGCGCGAGATCATGCACCAGTTCGAGGAGCGGCCCTATCTGCGGGAGGACGCCGCCAAGCGCTTCGGCCAGGGCCTCCTGCTGCTCACCGCCGGCCTCGCCAAGAAGGTCCTGCTCGGCGACCCACTGGCCGAATACGCCAATCCCGTCTTCGCCGCGGCGGCCACCGGCAAGGTCGTGTCGATGGCGGAGGCCTGGCAAGGCACCCTAGCCTTCGGCTTCCAGATTTATTTCGACTTCTCCGGCTACACCGACATGGCGCTCGGCCTCGCCTTGCTCTTCGGCATCGTGCTGCCGCAGAACTTCGAGACGCCCTATCGCTCGACGAGCATCCAGGACTTCTGGCGCCGCTGGCACATGACGCTGTCGCGCTTCCTGCGCGACTACCTCTACATTCCGCTCGGCGGTTCGCGCAGCGGCCTGCCGACCCAGGTCTGGGCGCTCTTCGCCACCATGGTGCTCGGCGGCCTCTGGCACGGCGCCGGTCTCACCTTCGTCGCCTGGGGCGCGGCCCATGGGCTGGCGCTCATCGTCGCTCTGTTCTGGCGGCGGGCGGGATGGCCGATGCCGGCCCTGCTCGGCTGGCTCCTGACATTCCTGTTCGTGACGCTCTGCTGGGTCCTCTTCAGGGCATCGAATTTCGATGCGGCGCTCACGATCTACAAGGGTCTGTTCGGCCTTGCGCCCATCGGGAGCGGCTTCAAATGGCGCGCTTTGCTCCCGGCAGCGGCCTTCGCCATCATCGGGCCGACCGCATGGGCGCTGGTCAACCGGCTGCCGCCCTCGCGCTGGGTTGCGGTGATCGCTGCGGCTCTGTTCGTCCTCATCCTCTTCAAGATCGGCGAAGACGCCAATTATGAGTTCATCTACTTCCAGTTCTGAGCGCGAGGCGCCGCAGGTCGCACGCACGCCCCCCACGCCCTGGGGCGGGTTCGTTCGCACCTTCGCGGTCGCGGCCGCCTCGCTGCTGATCGGCACGCTCGCGCTGGCCTACCTCATCGACCCCTACGGCACCGGCCGCACCCCGCTCTCCCTGCCCGAGGGCGTGCGCCCGCAGGGACCACGCACAGCCGCCGCCAGCCGCGGGCGCGACCCGGCCTTCAGTGCCGCTATCTTCGGCAATTCCCACGTGCAGCTCCTCTCGCCGGAACAACTGCGGGCGCGGACGGGCATCCCCTTCGTCTCGCTGATCGCCCCCGCATCCGGCCCGAAGGAAGGGCTGGTTCTGATCGACTGGTTCCTGCGCAACCGCAAGGAACCGGCGCAGGCGGTGATCGTCGGCGTCGACGCCTTGTGGTGCACGCCCGATCCGGCGATGCCGAACGCCAAGCCCTTCCCGTTCTGGCTCTACAGCCGCGATTCTGCCGAGTATCTCACCGGACTGTTGCGCTTCGACGTGCTGGAGGAGTTCCAGCGTCGCATCACCTATCTCGCCACCGGCAAGGGCGCGCGGGCGCGGCCCGACGGCTACTGGGACTATGAGGAGAACTATGTCTCGCTGGGCTACGACCGCGATGCCAAGAAGCGGGCCGAACTGGAAACGCCCGGCGAGAGCAGTGGTGGCAACGCGACAGGCCCCTATGCCGCGGCCGACGCGCTCGAGGCCCTGATGAACACGGTGCCGGGAACGGCGCTGATCCTCGTCAGGCCCCCGGTCTATCACAAGGTTCTGCCCATTCCCGGCAGTGCCGATGCCGCGGCAGATGCGGGTTGTCGGGAGGCCTTCCGGCGAATCGCGGAGCGCCGCCCGCGGACCGCTTTGATCGACTGGCGCACCGATCGTCCGGAGCTGCGCAACCCGAATCAGTTCTTCGACCACACGCATTACCGCCAGCCGATCGCCCGGCTGGTCGAGGCGGACATCGCGGCGGCACTGGCGAGGATGCGCTGAGGGCCGTTTACCCGGCCGTGCGGGGGCAAAACGGCGCCTTCGCGGATAGCGTTGGACGCTTCCGCCAAGCCGATTGTTCCGGGACGGGTCCCTCGCTATAAGGGCGCCAAATCGGCGGCCCTCCTACGGCAAGGTCGGTGGGCGCTGGGGAACGACAATCAGAGAGTGCGCCTATGTCGAAGCAGATCACCCTCGACGCGGACTACAAGCCCACCGACGATGAGCCGTTCATGAACGACCGGCAGCGGGAATATTTTCGCGGCAAGCTGCTGGCCTGGAAAGAAGAGATCCTCAAGGAAGCCCGGGACACGCTCGTCACGCTGCAGAGCGAAAGCGAGAACCATCCCGACATCGCCGACCGGGCCTCGTCCGAGACCGACCGCGCGATCGAGCTGCGCGCCCGCGACCGCCAGCGCAAGCTGATCTCCAAGATCGAATCGGCCATCGCCCGGATCGACGACAACACCTACGGCTACTGCGAGGAGACGGGCGAGCCGATCTCGCTGAAGCGCCTCGAAGCCCGCCCGATCGCGACGCTCTCGCTCGAAGCCCAGGAACGCCACGAGCGCAACGAGCGGGTCTTCCGCGACGATTGAGCCTTGGGCGGTCGTCACAACATTCGAGAGGCCCCGTCCCCAACTGGAGCGGGGCCCTTTTTTTTTGAGGGGCGCGGAATTCACCGCGTCGCGAGGACCCGGGTTGCCAGCCGGACGGTCTGGCGGCAATCTCGGCCGAGATTGGCGTTCAGTGGGTGTATGCCGGGGCATTGGCCCGTCCGGCAGCAGTGCATGGAAAGTCGAAAATCATGATCATCGACAATGGCAAGGCCGAAGCCGGCAGGACGGGCGAAATCGCCATGGACGGGCGTCGGGCGGGACGTCTCGATCGCCGGTCGTTTCTGGTCGGCTCTGCCGCCAGTCTCGGTGCAGTGGGACTGGGCGGCTGCGTGACCTCCGACGGCATGAGCGTCGCCGAAGCGCAGAAGCTCTACGGCCCGGTGCCCGAGGAGAAGTTCCCGATTCCGGCGGCCGACATCAGCAAGGTCGATCCGAAATATTTCCGCCGGACGGTGCGCTACGAGACCAAGGAAGCCCCTGGCACGATCATCGTCGATCCCGGCAATTACTACGTCTACCGCATCGAAGGCGACGGAAACGCCACCCGCTACGGCGCCAATGTCGGCCGCGACGGCTTCCGCTGGAGTGGTGACGCCTATGTCGGGCGCAAGTCCGAATGGGCGACCTGGACGCCGCCGAAGGAGATGATCAAGCGCCAGCCCGAGGTGGCGGTCTGGGCCCGCGGCATGCCCGGCGGCCTCGAAAACCCGCTCGGCGCCCGCACGCTGCACCTCTACCAGAACGGCGCCTACACGCTCTACACGATCTATGCGAGCAGCGATCCGGAATCGATCGGCTCGGGCGTCACGAGCGGCTGCGTCGGCCTGCTCAGCCAGGACATGATCCATCTGTACCAGCAGACGCCGGTCAAGACGAAGGTCGTCGTCCTGCGGGCTTGAGCGGGCGACGCCCGCCCGACCTACGCGCAAAGAGGCCATTCCGCGCCATCAGCCTCGGATCTTTTTCCTACTTCGGATCTTTTTCCTACTAAAGAGCCCCGCCCCCCGCAAGGAGCGGGGCTCTTTTTGCGCGACGCGCTTCGCGAAGAGGCGACGGCTATTCTCCATTCTCTCGGACGAGGACGCGGAGAGCCCCCTTCCCGGGAGAGGGCTCCATCGCGCCGCTCGAGCACGACTTCTCCCCCCGCTCAAGAGGGCTTTCGTCGCTCTCATCGGCTTGCCAGACCGGGCGTTGCTGATAGCGTCTCCTCGTGCGGCGGAAGACGTACGGGGGGTTCCAGCCAGCATATTGTGCGCACCGATGATCGGGAGTGTTTGCTGTGGCACCACAAAGCACAAATTTGGCGGCCTTTGCGCTCGCAGGCCTACTAGCAACTGCGGCTCACGCTGCCCCGGTTGAGACGGTTCAAACGCCGATCGGCGATCTCAAGCTCCAGTTCGGACTACCCGCCAACGCCCAGGAAGAGCGCCGCATCTACGACCAGATGGACTTCCAGCGCGCGACGCAGGCCTACATCTGGGCGATCCCCTTCGTCGCGATGGCTGAATGGAAGCATGCCCATCTCAACGAGATCGGTGCCGCTGAGAACGAGACGGTTCTTTACACCACGTTCAAGGACAAGATCGGCATTCTCACCACCAACCTTACCACCCCCTACGTCATCACCTTCGGCAACCTCCAGAAGGGGCCGGTCGTGGTCGAGGTGCCTGCCGCCAGCATGGGCGGCATGATCATGGACTTCTGGCAGCGGCCCATGTCGGATCTCGGCCAGGTCGGCCCGGACAAGGGTAAGGGCGGCAAGTTCCTGCTGGTCGGCCCCGGTCAGAAACCGCCAGCGAACACCAAAGGCTATTTCGTCGTGCCCGTCACGACCAACAATTTTTTCGCGGGCGTCCGTGTGCTCGACGCCGGCGCGGACAATGTTGCGAAGGTCCAGAAGGGCTTCCGAATCTATCCCTATGCCCAGCGGAACAATCCGCCCGCGCAGAAGACGCGAGGTGTCAATGGCAAGACCTGGTCCCAGGTTCAGCCGCGGGGGATCGAGTTGGCAGCGCTTTGACGAGTACATGCAGCAGGAGCCGGTACAGGAGCGTGACCGCATGATCATGGCGATGCTGGCGCCGCTTGGCATCGAAAAGGGCAAGCCGTTCAAGCCCAGCGATCGCATCAGGAAGCTGCTGGCTGATGGCGCACTGATGGGCGAGCTGATGTCCATGAACATCTCCTACGCCAAGCGCTTTCCTGACTCCTACTACAGGGACGACGCGAAGTGGGCCTATGTGCTGATGTTCGATCCGGGACAGGAGAAGCCCGGCTATACCGAACTCGATGAGCGCACCGATTACTTCTACGAAGCTGTCACCTCGTCCAGTGGCATGATCACGAAGACGCCCGGAGTGGGTTCGGCCTATCTCGGAGCCTACAAGGACAAGGACGACAAGTGGTTCGACGGCAGCAAGACCTATCGCCTGCATGTGCCACCGAACGTGCCGGCCAAGAATTTCTGGTCGCTCACGCTCTATGACACCTACAACCGCGTCCAACTCGACAACAAGACGCAGGTTGCCGACATCTCGTCGCGCAACGAGAAATTGCGGAAGAACCCGGACGGCAGCGTCAATCTCTATGTCGGTCCCAAGGCACCTGAGGGCTGGGAGAACAACTGGATCGAGACGATCCCCGAGAAGGCCTGGTTCGCCTATTTCAGGTTCTATGGTCCCGACAAGCCCTATTTCGACCGCAGCTGGAAATTGCCCGACTTCGAGGTCGTGCCATAGCACCCGCCGGCACGAGAATCCGGCAGCTCCGCACTTGTTGGGCTGCCGGACGCAGCGTCCGTCGCCCACTCGCGGAAGCCTTCCCACCACCCCACCTTCCCGCCCCTCTTCCGCACGCGCGAAAAGCCCCGCGTCGGGAGAACGCGGGGCTTCGGGCCGCCAACCTTTTTGAGCTTGGGGAGCGTGGCGGGCGGCCGGGAGATGCGGCGGCTCGGGAGAGACCGCCGGCCGGTTGCGGCGCGGGGAAAGCGGGGAGCGTTCCGCGCCGACCGGGTTTGGGGGAGTAGCGGGGCTCAGAAGGGCAGCAGGATATCCATCACCTGCTGGCCGTAGCGCGGTTGCTGGACATCGGTGATCTGGCCGCGGCCGCCATAGGCGACGCGCGCCTGGGCGATCTTGGCGGATTCGATGGTGTTGTCGGATTCGATGTCCTCGGGCCGGATCACGCCGGCGACGATCAGCTCCCGCACCTCGAAATTGACGCGAATCTCCTGCTTGCCCTCGATCACGAGGTTGCCGTTCGGCAGCGTCTGGGTCACCACGGCGGCGACGTTGGTTGCGAGCTGCTCGGCCCGGCGCACCGAGCCCGAGCCTTCGCTCGAGCCTTCGGAATCGAGCTTGAGCAGTTCGCCGGCGCTCGATCCGTCGGGCAGGAACTTGTCGAGCTTGTTCTCGAAACCCATGATCCGGGACGCGCCGAAATCCTCGCCGTTCTTGCGGCTGCGCTTGGTGGTGTTCTCGAGCTGGGCCCGGTCGGTGATCTTCACCTTGACGGTGACGAGGTCGCCAACCTGACGGGCGCGCTGGTCCTTGAAGAAGGCGCGCGAGCCGGTGCGCCAGAGCGAGTTCGGTGCGAAGGAGGCATGCTCCATCTGCGGCATCGGCATCTGCACGGGCTTGTAGCCCTTGGCCGCCGTCGGATCCTCGATCGGCGAGAGCGCCGGCGCCGCGCCGACATTGGCGAGCCGGTCGGCTGCGCCGCAGGCGCCGAGAGTGGCACCGACGACGAGCACGCCGGAGAGCTTGAGGAGGGTCATCTTGGTCATGGCTTGCTTTCCGCGACGAGATTACTGGGCGCTGGCGATGCGGCCGGCCGAGGCGGCCTGGACCGAGATCCGGCCGGGCCCGCTGACCGTGCCCTGCAGCACGCGCTTGGATTGAGGGTTGGTGACGGTGACGACATCGCCCATCGCGCCGGCCTCTCCGGCCCGGCCGCGCATGGTGATGGTCAGGCCCTTGGTTTCGTAGACGATGGTAACCAGGTCGCCCTTGGCGACGATCTCCTCGCGCTGGACGTCGCCGGCGCGCAGCGGCAGGCCGGCCATCAGCGCCCGCCGCGCCACCTTGTCGATGGCGGCGCGCGGATCGCCGAGCAGATCGGCAACCTGGCCGTCGCGCGGACGGCGCTCGACAACGACATCGGCCTTGTCGAGCGTCTCGCCGCGCGCGATCGCCCGCTTGGGCACCACGACCTCGATCGTCTCGACGAGCTGGCCGCCGATGCGGACCGGCTTCAGGCGCATCGCCATGCTGCCCGGCACGGAGACACGCGCCTGGAGCCGCCGCGCGCGGGCGTCATAGCTCAGATCGGTGACGGCGACGTCGCCGGTCAGCTCCGGCTCGACCGCGATCGTGGGCGCACCGCCGTCGATCGCCAGGGCGAAGGCGCGAGCATCGATGCCGTAGCGCTCCTGAAGCCCGGTCTTTACTGCCGCCTCGATATCCGAGGCCGTGATCCGCCGCGCCGCGCGCGTGACCACGACCTGGGCCGAGCCGTTGCTTTCGAGTTCGCTCGCGGAGCGGATGATGCCCGCCGCCTGGGCGGCCTCGACAATGCGTGCGACCTGGATCGTACCGGTCTCGCCCAGCGCAGGGGCCCGGAAGGCCGGCGTCGCGGCGGCTTCCGCGCCGAGGCCGGTGATCAGGTCGCCGAAGCCAACGAGGTCGCGTGCCAGGCTCAGTTCGGTGCGCAGCTGCAGCCTGCGGGGAGCCTGCGGCGCCGCGGGCTGAGCGGTCACGGTCTGGCCTGCCGACAGCGCCGCGACCGAAACGCCCGGCTGGGCGGCGGTGCGCGGCTGGGCGTGGAGCGCCGACGGCGCCACCAGGAGCAGGACGGACAAGGAGAGGACGGAGCGGATCATGATGCCTGACCTTCGACCTAGCCGCGGAACATCGCTGATGTCGCCGACATCATCTGGTCGGCGGCGGTGATGACCTTCGAGTTCATTTCGTAGGCGCGCTGCGCCGCGATCAGGGAGGACAGCTCCGTCACCGCCTGCACATTGCCTTCCTCGAGATAGTTCTGCTGCAGCGTGCCGAAGCCCTCGCCGCCGCCGAAGCCCTCGATCGGCTGGCCTGAGGCCGCCGTCTCGATGAACAGGTTGTCGCCGATCGATTCGAGGCCGACCTTGTTGACGAAGCGCACGAGCTGGATCTGGCCGAGCTGCTGCGGTGCTGTCTGGCCCGGCAGCATGACCTCGACCGTGCCCTGCGCATTGATGCTCACGCTCGTCGCATTGTTCGGGATCGTGATGCCGGGCTCGACCTGATAGCCGTCGCGGGTGACGAGCTGGCCCTGCGAGTCGAGGTCGAACGACCCGTCGCGCGAATAGGTGGTGCGCCCATCCGGCAGGCGGACGCGGAAGAAGCCCTCGCCCCGGATCGCGATGTCGTACTGCTTCTCGGTGGGCGTCAGGTTGCCCTGGGTCATCACGCGACCGGTCGACACCGTCTTCACGCCCCCGCCGACGAAGGTTCCGGCCGGCACCTGCGTGTTCTGGTCGGAGGTGGCCGAACCGGCGCGCCGATAGTTCTCGTAGAGCAGGTCCTGGAAATGGACGCGCTGGCGCTTGTAGCCGGTGGTGCGGACGTTGGCGATGTTGTTGGAGATGACCTGGACGTTGAGTTCCTGGGCCATCATGCCGGTCGCGGCGGTCTGAAGGGCGCGCATGGGTTTGGCTCCGTTAGCCCGTTCAGGCTTGCTGGTCGGCGAGGCGGGCGATCGCCTTGCTGCGCAGTTCGTCGGTCTTCGACATCATGTTGGCCGTGCTCTGATAGGAGCGCTGGACCTCCATCAGGCGGGTCATCTCGATCACCGCCTTGACGTTCGAGCCCTCGATCGCGCCCGGCTCGAGGCGAGCCTCGGGCCCCGCCGGCAGCGGCGCGGCCGTCGAGGCGAACAGATTGGTGCCCTCGCTGGCCAGTGCGAGCGGATTGGCGAAGCGCACCATCCGGAGCTTGCCGCGCTGCCCCTGATCGGTGGAGACGGTGCCGTCGGCGGCGATCCGGGCGTTGCTTTCGTTGGCGCCGAAGGTGATCGGCCCGCCATCGCCCATGACCGGCTGGCCCGACTGGGTCACGAGCTGACCGCGCGCATTGATGTCGAGCGAACCGGCGCGGGTGTAGCGATCGCCGTTCGGCGTCTGCACGACGAGATAGGCGTCGCCGCGCAGCGCGACGTCGAGCGGGTTGCCCGTGCGTTCGATCACGCCTTGCGACAGGTCGATCGGAGTGCCCTTGTCGATGACATAGGACAGCGGCCGGTCGCTCGGCTTGAAGCTCTCGGCGCTGGCGATCGGCATGACGAATTCGTTGAAACGCGCCGAGCGCGTCTTGAAGCCGTTGGTCCCGACATTCGCCATGTTGTTGGCGATGACATCCAGCTCACGCGCCAGGGCCACCTGGCGCGACAGGCCGACGAGAAGCGCGTTCTCCACGGCAGTCTCCCGATTCTGTTCCGCGACCGCTTCGACGCTCCCCAGCGCAGCGGCCACGGAAACCATTCCGCAAGCAGCGTGCCAGCATGGTTAATTCCATCAAGTAGTTGATTTAACTTATTATCTATGAATTCCAGCGTCGCGGACAGCCCTGCAGTCCTGAACCGCCGGGCAAGATCGACCCGGCAGAAATTGCCCTCCTTAACGAGGCGTTAACCGTGATTGTTCAGGGTGCTCCCACGGTCCGCGCAGGCGCGCTGGCCGCGCGGATTTCGAGGCGTTCAGGCGATGGCGAAGAAGCCCAAGACCAAAGAGGAAGGCGCTCCTGGCGAGGAAGCGCCGAAGGGCGGCAAGAAGAAGCTGATCATGATCGTCGGCGGCGTCATCCTGCTGGCAGCCGCCGGCGGCGGTGGCTGGTTCTTCCTCAAGAAGCCCTCGCCCGAACAGATCGCCGCAGCCGAGGCTGCCAAGAACGTCAAGAAGCCGGTCTCCTTCATCGAGATGAAGGACATGATGATCGGCATCACCGCCGGCCCGCAGCAGGACAGGCAACCGATCATCAAGATCAAGGTCGTGCTCGAAGCCGCCGACGCGAAGGTCTCTGACGAGATCAAGCCGCTGCTGCCGCGCGTGGAGGACGCCTTCCAGGTGTTCATGCGCGAGCTGCGTCCCTCCGACCTCGAAGGCTCGGCAGGCATGTATCGCCTCAAGGAAGAGCTGCTGCGCCGCGTCAACATGACGGTCTTTCCCGCCAAGGTCGACGCCGTCCTGTTCAAGGAACTGCTGGTTCAGTGACCGGCCGGATTCTGCCTAGCAAGCTGGAAGCGACGACAGGCCCATGAGCACGAGCGATCGCGACAATGCCGGTGCGCCGCCCAAGGACGCGCCCCTGAGCCCGGAGAGCATGGCGGCCGAATGGGCCACCATGCCCGACATCGTCGAGGAGGAAGGTGAATCGGAAGGCGGCACAGACCGCCTGATGAGCCAGGAAGAAATCGACACGATGCTCGGTTTCTCCCTCGGCGACGACAAGGATGGCCGCAACGGCATCCAGGCGATCGTCGATTCAGGGTCGGTCTCCTATGAACGCCTGCCGATGCTCGAGATCATCTTCGAGCGTCTGGTCCGCCTGCTCTCCACCAGCCTGCGCAACTTCTTCACCGACAACGTCGAGGTCACGCTCGAGAGCATCCGCTCGGTGCGCTTCGGCGACTACATGAACTCGATCTCGCAGCCCGCCCTGCTCTCGGTCTTCAAGGCCGAGGAGTGGGACAATTTCGGCCTCGTCACGATCGAGTCCTCGCTGATCTATTCGGTGCTGGACACGATGTTCGGCGGCAAGCGTGGCCAGGCCGCGCCGCGCATCGATGGCCGCCCCTTCACCTCGATCGAGATCCGCGTCATCCGACGCGTGATTTCGCTCGTGCTGGGCGATGCCGAGGCTGCCTTCAAGCCGCTCTCGCCGGTCAATTTCACGATCGACCGGATCGAATCGAACCCGCGCTTCGTTTCGATCTCCCGCCCGGCCAACGCCGCCATCCGCGTCGAGCTCAAGTTCGACATGGAAGGGCGCGGCGGCTCTCTCCACCTCCTCCTACCCTATGCGACGATCGAGCCGATCCGTGATCTGCTGCTCGAAAGCTTCATGGGTGAGAAGCTCGGCCGCGACCCGATCTGGGAGAGCCATCTCGCGACCGAGGTCTGGCAGACCGAGGTGCCGGTCACCTGCGTCCTCCACGAAACGCAGATGCCGCTGAAGCGGATGATGAATCTCGAGATCGGCGACACGCTGATGTTCGATGCCCGCCCGGATTCGACGGTCTCGCTGCGCTGCGGCGACTTCGTCGTCAGCGACGGGCGCATCGGCCGGGTCGACGACAAGATCGCCGTCCAGATCGTCAGCCCGCTGCGGCGCTCCAAGACGACGATGGCGGCCTTCGATACCAACCATCTTGGCCAACCCTCCTGACAAGGCGCCCAGCATGACGATCACTCTCATCGCCGATGTGCTGGTTGCCAGCCTGCTCGTGGCCACGATCATCACCTGCTTCGTCCTGACCAAACGGATCGAGCGCCTGAAGGCCGATGAAGCCGGCATGCGCCAGACCGTCGGCGCGCTGATCGCGGCGACCGACACGGCCGAACGCGCCATAGCCGGCCTCAAGCTGACGCTCGGCGATTGCGACCGCACCCTCGCCGAGCGCCTGCAGACCGCCGAGCGCTACGCCGCTGATCTCGCCGCCCAGATCGAGGCCGGCCAGGTCGTCATGGACCGCATCGGCCAGATCGTCAGCGCCGCCACAATGGTTGCGCCGAAATCGGCCGGCGACACGGGCGTCGCCCAGGCAGCCGCGGCCGAGGCAACGCCGATGGCCCGCCTGACGACCGCCGCCCAGTCCGCCGCCGCGATCCGGGCTCGCGCCGCCCGCCGCCTTGAGGGTCAGGCTGCGTGATCGAACGGCCCCGCCTGCTTCCGGCCGTCATCCTCGGCGCCATGGGTCTCCTGGCGCTGAAGATGCTTGCCTGGATGGCGGAGCCCTACCCCGGCAAAGTGCCGGCGCCGCAGCCCATCACCTCCGCCGCCCTGCCGAAGCCGGAGAAGGAGGTCTGGGGCCTCGCCAAGGTGACCGCGCACGCGCGTTCGCCCGACATCCAATACCGCGATCCCGAGACGACCGGCTCCGTGCCCGCGCCCGATCCGAAGAAGGAAGCGGAGAAGGCAGAGGCTGCGGCGAAGGAGGAAGCCGCCCGCGCCGCCAATCCGTTGAACAAGGCCGGCGTCATGAACGGTGTGGCTGCGCCGGTCTCGCCCGCCGAGCGCGCTTTGCTCGAGCGTCTGGGCGAGCGGCGCGAGGCGATCGATGCGCGCATGCGCGAACTCGAAATGCGCGAGCGCCTGCTCGATACCGCCGAGAAGAAGCTGGACAGCCGCGTCGGCGACCTGAAGGAGCTCGAGACCAAGGCAGGCGGCCCTGCCAGCAAGCAGGCGGGCGAAGAGGCCAAGGCGATCAAGAACCTCGTCATCATGTACGAGGCCATGAAGCCGAAGGACGCCGCCCGCGTCTTCGACCGGCTCGGCCTCGACATCCTCGTGCCAGTCGTCCAGCAGATGAATCCGCGCAAGATGTCGGAAGTCCTCGCAGCGATGGCGCCCGAACGGGCCGAGAAGCTCACGGTGGCGCTGGCGACCATGGCGCGCAGCCCGGCCGTCGAGCGTGTCGCGGTCGACCCGACCACCCTGCCCGGCACCGAGCTGCCGGCGATCGCGCCCGCCCCGAGGCGCTGATCGGAAACCCGCGCCTTTAACTCTGCATTATCCTTGACGCGCTAACGTCGCGACGATCGGTGCAGGCTCGTCTGCCTGTTCCGGCAGTGTCGTGTTGCGTGAGTGTCCGGCTTTGCGTCTCCCGCGTTCCCTCGCCTTCGGCATCGGGCTGTCCGCCCTCGCGGTCGCCGCCGGTCTCGGCGCGCCAGCGCTCGCCGCCGACGCAACCTTGCGCGGCGACGTCATGCCGCCGGGCTTCGGGCGCCTGTCACTGACCTTCGACGAACCCACGCCGACACGCATCCGCGTGTCCAACGGCGTGCTCGTGGTCGCCTTCGGCAGCAGCGTGAAGGTCGACGTCGCCAAGATCGCCCGCGAACTGCCGGCCTATATCTCCATCGCGCGCGTGGATCCCGATGGCCGCGGCATGCGGCTGGCTCTGACCCGGCCTTTTCGCACCAACCTGATCGAGGCAGGCGAGCGCGCCTTCATCGACATCCTGCCCGAGAACTGGACGGGCGTCCTGCCTGGCCCGCCGCCCGAAGTCCTCGCCGAGATCTCGGAGCGCCTGCGTGCCGCGGAGGCCCGCAGCCGCGAGGCAGCGCGCCTGGCACAAGAGCAGCGCAAGACGCTAGGCGTGCGCAGCGCGAGCCTGCCGACACTCGAACGGCTGGTCTTCGAAGCGCCGCCAGAGGCAACCCTGACGCCCGTGTTCGCCGACGACGTGCTGACGCTGTCCTTCAACCAGCCGATGACGGTCGAGCCCAGTGCGATCCGGACCGCGCTGCCTAGCGGCGTGCGGCTCGTTTCCCACGATGTCGGCAAGTCCAGCACGACACTGGCGCTCGCACTGCCCAAGGACTGGCAGTTCCGCAGCTTCCGCGATGAGGACGGTCTCGTCGTCGACCTGCTGAAGCCATCCAAACTGTCCGCAGCCGCATTGGTCGATCCGGTCGGCGCGCTCACCGCTGCGGCAGCGACGGCAGCGCCGACCGCCCCCCAGCCCGTTGCGGCCCAGCCGGCGACCGTCCCGGCGAGCGCGAGCCAGCCGGCGCTGGAACCGCCGACCGCGCCGACGCCCGCAGTGACCGCCCCACCCGCGGTCGATCCGACGCCGCAGGCGGTGAAGGTCGCCGTCGTCGGGACAAGGCTCGACTTTCGCTTTCCTCGACAGACCGGCGCCGCCGGCTTCGTCGAGGCCGGAATGGCAACCCTGGTCTTCGACACCCGCGATACGATCGATCCGGCCGCGCTCAAGGGCCTCCTGCCGCAACTGATCGAGGATGCCAGCGTGACCCGCGAGGGCAAAGTCGCCCTGGTACGGCTGCGCCTCGCCGGCCAACCGCTGACGCGCCTGTTTGACGATGGCACGACCTGGTCGCTCGACTTCGGCGAGAAGGGCGGCAAGCCGGCCGAGCCGCTGGTGCCGGCCCGCGCCATGGACGAACAGGGGCAGACGATCGTCGCCGTGCCGCTGCGCGGCATGACCGGGGTCCATTGGCTGGAAGCGGGTCCCTCGGGCCTGCCCGTCGCGGTCGCCACAGCGACAGGGCCGACGCGCGTCACGTCCAAGCCATATCAATTCGTCGAGTTCGCCCTGCTGCCGACCGCGCACGGACTGGCCGTCAGTCCGCGCTCCGACGATGTCGTCGTCCGGGCCGGCACCGAACAGATCCGCATCGGCCGGCCGGCCGGGTTGACGGTGACGCTCGATGTCCCCGCGCAGACGAAGGATACCGAGGCCGAGGCCGCGAAGCCGCAGGCACCCCTGCTCGACCCCGAGCAATGGAGCAAGCTGATCGTCCCCACGGTGCGCGAGCATGAGCGGGCGCTCCAGCGCGAGATCATCGGCGCGTCCCGGTCCCGGAAATCGGAGACCCGCCTCGCCCTCGCCCGCTTCTACGCCGCCAACGGCCTGCTGTCCGAGGCCAAGGGTCCGTTGCAGAGCCTGATGGCCGACGACCCGGCGATGCGGTCCAACCGCGAGGCGCTCTTCCTGAAGGGCCTGATCGCCGCCCAGATGCACCGGCATCAGGAGGCCGCCACGGCCTTCGAAGCGGCCCCGATCAAGGACGATCCCGAAACCGGCCTGTGGCGCGCGCTCGTCGATCAGCGCCGTGGCCGCAATGCCCAGGCCCTGCTCGGCTTCCGCCGCGCCGAAACCCTCCTCGATCGCTATCCGCCCGAACTGCAGGCGGAACTGCGTCTAGCCAAGGCGCGCGCGGCGCTGGCCATGCGCGATATGACGATCGCCGAGCGTGAAATCGAGGCCCTCGCCGGCCTGCCAACCGAAACGGTCGATCAGGAACACCTCGCCTTGCTCCGCGCCATGCTCGACGATGTCAGCGGCCGGCCGGACAATGCCCTCGTCGGCTACCGACCGCTCTTCGAGGCCCGCAGCCGGCCGGTGGCAGCCGAGGCGCAATTGCGGGCTGTGCGCCTCGTCCAGGCCGAGAAGCGCTCCGATATCTCGCCGGATGAAGCCCTGGCGCGTCTCGAGACGGTCTCGATCATCTGGCGCGGCGGCGACCTGGAGATTGAATCCCTCGGCGAATTGGGGCGCGTCTATGCCGACCAGCAGCGCTGGCGCGATGCCTTCCAGATCGCGCGTCGCGCAACCGAGACCTTCCCCGACCATGCCCTGACGCGGCGCCTGCAGGACGAGACTGCGCAGCGCTTCGCCGACCTGTTCGGCGGCGGCGGGCTCGACCAGCTCCCGCGGATCGACGCATTGGCGCTGTTCTACGACTTCAGGGAGTTCCTCCCGATCGGCCGGCGCGGCGATGAGATCACTCGGCTGCTCGCCGACCGCCTGATCGGCCTCGACCTGCTCGATCAGGCCAGCGACATCCTGCGCTATCAGATCGAACGACGCCTCACCGGCGCGGCCCGTTCGACCGTCGCCGCACGGCTCGCCATGGTCGAGTTGATGAACGGCAAGCCTGCCGAGGCGCTGCGCGCCCTGAGCACGACGCGACTGCTCGAGTTGCCCTCCGACGTCAAGCGCGCCCGGCTGCTGCTGGAGGTCAAGGCATTGTCGGACCTGTCGCGCACCGACCAGGCGCTTGAGCTGCTCGAGGGCGAGCGCGGTGCCGAGGTCGATCGCCTCCGCGCCGACATCTTCTGGACCGGGCGGCGCTGGCGCGAGGCGGGCGAGACGCATGAGCGCATCCTCGACGAGGCCTGGCGCGGCCAGGCGCCGCTCAGCGATGGCGCGCGCGCGGACGTGATGCGGGCCGCGATCTCCTATGTCATGGCCGATGAGGGACTGGCGCTCGACCGGCTCCGCAGCAAGTTCGCAACCAAGATGGCGCAGGGCAGCGACGCGCGCACCTTCGCCTTCGTCACCGGCGCCAACCGCTCCAGGGCATCCGACATCCGCGAAATGGCCCGCGCCGCGGCAGCGGCGGGCGCCGACACCCTATCCGACTTCATGCAGGCCTATCGCGAGCGCTACCCGGCCTATTCAGCCGCGATGCGCCAGAGGAAGTCGGATGCACCGGCCACACCACCTGAACCCGAGGCCGCGCCACAGGCGCCCGCCCCGACGCCCGCCGTGACAGGCGCTGCGCCCCAGGCTCCGGGAGCGGCCGCGCCCGGACGAAGCTGATACGCTCCGGCGTGCTGACCTAGACGCCGTAACTCTTCACCAGCGATCCGGCCACGAGCCCCCAGCCGTCGACGAGCACGAAGAAGATCAGCTTGAACGGCAGCGCCACCGTCACCGGCGGCAACATCATCATGCCGACCGACATCAGGATCGACGCGACGACGAGGTCGATGATCAGGAAGGGCACAAACAGCAGGAAGCCGATCTCGAAGGCACGGCGCAGCTCCGAGATCATGAAGGCCGGCACGAGCACATGGATCTGCACCTCCTGCGGCGTTGCCGGGGGCGGCTCGCGCGACATCTCCATGAAAAGCGCGAGATCCTTCTCGCGGACATGGCGCAGCATGAAGGTCTTGAACGGCACGACGCCACGATTATAGGCCTCGGCCGGCTGGATCTGCCCGGCGACAAGCGGCGCCACCGCATTGGCATAGGCCTCGCGCAGCGTCGGCGCCATCACGAACCCGGTCAGGAACAGTGCGAGCCCGATGATCACGGCATTGGGCGGGGCGGTCTGCGTGCCGAGCGCCGAGCGCAGCAGCGACAGCACGACCGCGATGCGGGTGAACGACGTCACCATGATCAGGATCGACGGCGCCAGCGACAGGACCGTGATGACGGCGATCAGCTGCAGCGCACGCTCGGCAACGCCGCCGCCCTGCCCGAGATCAAGCGATAGCGTCTGCGCCAGTGCCGGCCCGGCCGGTACGCTAAGCAGCGCGGCCCACAACGCCAGGCAAGCCGGAACGCCCCATACGCTCCGCGCGCGGCGACGCCATTTCGCAGGAGTGCTGGTCAGGTTCACGCGCACGGCCGTCATTGCGCCCGACTCAGATGATCGGGCGGTGCGAGGCTAAGGCCGGCTCTTGTCCAGCGGCAACCGGCTCGGCACCGTCAGAGCGCCGCGCCGGCAGAATCCTGTTGATCGATCCCGTCGATCGCGCCGCTCAGGAGCGAGGTTTCGGATCACGCCCGAGCAGTCGTGCGAACTCGGCCTCGATGGCATCGACGGAGAACGGGTCGATCGTCTTCGGCTCGGGCTCGGGTTCCGGCTTCGTGGGCTCGGGCTCGGGGGCCGAATGAGCAGGCTTCGGCTCCTCCGGCGCGGGCTCCTCCGGAACGGTGTCCAGCTCTTGCTCGTCCGCCTGCTGCTCGGCGGCGATCACCTCGGACTCATCCTCGCCCGGTTGCGGCGCCACGGCTTCCGGCGCGGTCTCGACCTCGGGTTCTGGCTCGGGCTCGGGTTCCGGGGAAGGCGCCACGGCGACAGGCTCGGGAACCACCACCGGTGCGGGCTCGAACGGCTTCGGCGCAGGCGCGCTGTACGGTGCAAACACCGGCGGGGCGGCGATCGGCGGCTTCGGCGTGATCCGTTCCGGCTTCAGGCCCAGAGCCATCTCCAGCTCCGCCTCGACATCCAGCGGCACCACCCGCGGGCCGGGGCCCGCTGCGACGGGCGCGGGCGGCACGATCACGGCTGGGGGCGGCTCCACCTGCGGTTCGGCCTTGGACGGAGCGGGCTCGGCGGCCGAGACGGCCACGCCGGACTCAGCGGAGATATTGGCCTGCCCCTGCGACGGACGCACCGCCGAGAACGGGCGCTTCAGCGCTTCGTCGAGCTGTCGGGCCATGTCGTCGAGTTCGCCGACGCTGGCCGCAGGTGCGGGCGCATGGTCGCGCGTGAAGCTCGGAGGCGGCACCGCAGGCGCCGGCGGCGGAGGCGGGGCCGCCTGCCCCCGCGCCAGTGCCGCGCCGCCGATGGCGGCGATGCCACCGGCCGCCGCCGCGGCAACCGCAGCCTCGGCCTGCGTGAATGTCTGCGTCCCGCGCGGGGCCGACCGAACCGGCGGCGCCGGTGGCGCCGGCGGCACTGGCGGCTCGATGACCGATGGCGCCGTTGCGACCGGAGCCGGCGGCGCCCCGCGGCGCGGATCCTCGGCGGGCTCGGGGCGCAACGGCTCCTGCGGCACCAGCGTATCGAAGGGCAGCGGCCGCTCGGGCATGCCGAGATCGGCCTGGGCCGGAATCGCGGCGCGCGCGCCGCTGCGCACAATGTTGGTCTCGACGACGACGTCGGACGCCCCGCCGATCATGATCAGATGCTCGACATTGTCGCGCCGGATCAGCACGAGCTGTCGCTGGCGGTCGAGGTCGTGGATGTCAACCACGCCGAGCCTGGGCTGCCTTGTGCGGCCTCCGCCCTGCCCCTTGAGCCGCAGCCGGCCGTCCTTGATCTGCCGCGCGAACAGGCCGAGCAGCACAAGCAGCACCAGGATGACGCCAAAAGCGATGACCCACTTTTGCGCGGTCGGAAGATCGAAGCCAAACAAGCTCTGCAAGGTCTGCCTCATATGCGGCGGCGCACCGGGCCCCGGCTGCCGATAAGTCCAACCTGACGTTGAACACGCTGGCTATAGCATAGCGCCCGCGCTTTCAGGAAACATGGTGAACGTGTGGTTAACCGGATCGGCGAAACCCGCGATCTTAACCGCTCGTTAACCATGCACCCGGCAATATTTACCCAGTGGACTGCGGCGTCACGCCGGCACTGGGAGGGTCACGGCCATGGCGAACACTGCCCTCGGGACAGGCGGAAACCTGATGCTCGCGCTCAAGACCCGCATGCAGTGGCATCAGACGCGCCAAAAGGTGCTGGCCGAGAATGTCGCCAACGCCGACAGCCCGGGCTTTCGCCCGATGGACATCAAGCAGCCGCCGATCGGCGCCGCCGGCCAGGCGAGCGTCGGCCTCGTCCAGACCAGCGCGGGACATATGGATCTGGCGGGCCGCCTCGGCACTTTCGACAGCGCGCGCGCGCAGCGATTCGAGACGACGCCCAACGGCAACGCGGTCAATCTCGAGGACGAGATGACGAAGGTTGCCCAGAACCAGTCGGACTATCAGCTCGCCGCGTCGCTCTACAGCAAGGGCCTCGGCCTGATGAAGATCGCGATCGGCAAGGGTCGCTAGCAAGCTTGAGTTGCTGACGGGCCTGACGGCCCGCGCTGGAAGGAACAGGTAGGATGGATCTTCTCAAGAGCATCTCGGTGGCGACGTCGGGCCTGCGCAGCCAGTCCGGCCGCATGCGCGTGATCGCCGAGAACATGGCCAATGCCGATTCGGGCCCCGAGCGGGCGGGCGCCGATCCGTATCGCCGCAAGATCCCGACCTTCCAGCGCCGCTTCGACCGCGAGCTCGAGGCGCAGGTCGTCGATATGGGCCGCGTCCAGCGCGACAACAGCGCCTTCAAGACGAAATTCGAGCCCGGCAACCCCACGGCCGACGCCAGCGGCAACGTCAAGATGCCCAACGTCAACTCGCTGATCGAGACGATGGACATGCGCGAGGCCCAGCGCAGCTACGAAGCCAACCTCAACCTGATCTCGTCGACGCGCCGGATGATCCAGCGCACGATCGACATCCTGCGCGCCTGAAGGAGGCGTTCGCCATGGCCACCTCCAGCTTCGCCGCCGGCGCCTATGCATCGACGCAGGGATTGGGCGCGGGCAATCTGCTCCGCAAGCCGCTCTCCTCGACCGGGGCCCAATCGGGCAGCACCGACTTCTCGGCCCTGATCGGCAAGGCGCTCGAGGCCACCGCCGATGCCGGCCGCAAGGCCGACATGCAGTCCGCCTCGGTCGCGACCGGGCGCGCCGACGTCGTCGACGTCGTCACCGCCGTGGCCGAGAGCGAGGCTGCGATCGAAACGCTGGTCGCAGTCCGCGACCGCGTCATCGCGGCCTATGAAGAAATCATGCGCATGCCGGTCTGATCCGGCTTTTCAGGACGAGAACATGACTTCCGGAGCCATCCTCGACGTCGCCCGCGACGGCATCATGGTGTTTCTCAAGGCGGGTGGGCCGCTGATGATGGTCGCGCTCATCGTCGGCCTGGCTGTCTCGCTGGTGCAGGCGCTGACCCAGATCCAGGAGCAGACCCTGGTCTATGTGCCGAAGATTCTCGCTGTCTTCGCCGCGCTGATGCTGTTTCTGCCGTTCATGGGAGATGCGCTGGCGGGGTATATGGGACGCGTCGCCGTCCGAATCGCCACGGGCGAATGATTCTGCTGCAACCCGCGCTCGCCATCGGCGATGCCCCGGCCCTGCGGCGCCCGGAATGGCGGCGGAGTGCCGGCGGCACGATGCAGATCGCGATCCTGCCCGAGATCAGCGCCATCTTCGTGCTCGTCTTTGCGCGCGTCGGGACGCTCGTCATGCTGATGCCGGGCATCGGCGAGCGCTTCATCTTTTCGCGCGCCCGGCTCTCGCTCGCCTTCTTCATCGCGCTGATGATGGTCCCGATGGCGCGCCCGCTGCTGGCGCTGCCGCCCGACACGCCCGGTGTCGTCAGCCTCCTCCTGAGCGAGATTCTGATCGGCCTTGTCATTGGAGTCTGCGCCCGCTTCGTCATGGCCTGCCTGCAGACGGCCGGCACGCTGGTGGCGCAGACCATGGGGCTCGGCTTCGCCATGACGGTCGATCCGACCGGCGGAACCCAGAATCCGTCCATCGGCAACCTCTTGACCATGCTCGGCATCACGCTCGTGCTGACCAGCGACCTGCATCATGTCGCCATCGTCGCGATCCATGAGAGCTACCGCGTGCTGCCACCCGGCGGCGTGCCGGGGATGGGCGACGTCGTCACCCTGGCGATCCGCGCCGCAGCGCAAGGCTTCGCGCTGGCGGTGCAGATCTCGGCCCCCTTCATCGTCTTCGGCCTGCTCTTCAATCTCGGCCTCGGCGTGCTCGCGCGCATGATGCCGCAGCTCCAGGTCTTTTTCCTCGCGGTGCCGGCATCCATCCTCGGCGGCATGCTCGTGCTGCTCGCCGTCGTCGGCGTGATGATGAGCGTCTTCCTCAACGACCTCGGCGGCTTCCTGCGCCAGTTCACGGGGAACTGACGGAACATGTCAGAGGATGCCGACAACGAGGACAGAACAGAGGAGCCGACACAGCGAAAGCTGGATCAGGCCACCGAGAAAGGCGACATCCCCAGATCGCAGGAAATCGGCACCTTCTTCGTGCTCTGCGGCTTCACCATGGCGCTCCTCGTCGGCGCCGGCTGGTCGGCCCGCGATGCTGCGCTCTCGCTGCGCGCCTTCCTGATGAATGCCCATCAGGTTCCCTCAGACGGCGCGTCCTTCGCCAATGTCGCCGAGCAGGGCGTCATGACTGGCTTTGCCGCGCTGGGCCTGCCCTTTGCCTTCATCCTTTGCGCCGCGCTGGCGGGCGCGATGATACAGCACAAGCCGCTCTGGACCTTCGACCCGCTGATGCCGAAATTCAGCCGGATCTCGCCGATGGCGGGCGCCAAGCGGATGTTCGGTAAGGAGGCCTGGGTCAATTTCGCCAAGGGCCTCGCCAAGACCGGGCTGGTCGGCGCGGTGCTGTGGACGACGCTGTGGGCCGAGCACGACCGGCTCGAGGGCTTCGCGCAGATGAATGTCGCCGCTGTGCTGCCGGCCACTCTCGTCCTTGCGATCAAGCTCATGGCCAGCGCGCTCGCCCTCTTCGCCATCATCGCGCTCGGCGATTTCGGCTGGCAGCGCTTCACCTGGTACCAGCGCCAGAAGATGACGAAGCAGGAGCTCAAGGACGAATACAAGAACTCGGAAGGCAATCCCGAGGTCAAGGCGAAGCTGCGCCAGATCCGCTCCGAGCGCTCGCGCCGACGCATGATGGCGGCCGTGCCGAAGGCGACCGTGATCATCACCAACCCAACCCACTATGCCGTCGCGCTGCAATACGAGCCCGGCATGGCGGCGCCGCTCTGCCTCGCCAAGGGCGTCGACGCGGTCGCCTTGAAGATCCGCGAGGTTGCCGGCGAGCACAGCGTCCCGATCGTCGAGAACGTGCCTCTGGCGCGTGCTCTCTACGCCACGGTGGAGATCGACGAAGAAATTCCTGTCGAACACTACCAGGCGGTGGCCGAAGTGATCGGATACGTCTTGCGCCTGAAGGGGCGGCGCGCCTAACTCGCTTGAGCGTGATATCGAAAAGTGGGAACCGGTTTTCGGCATCACGCATCTGACTACGCGCGCGAGTCCGCCATCGCGGCGGCTCGGCAGCAACGGGACGGACCACACCGCAATGGGCGGCACCACGACTGCGATCGATCGCTCCGACAAGCCGGGCCATATCGGCATCATCCTGCTCGTCGCGGGGCTGCTCGTCGGCGCCGCGATCGCGCTCGGCTTCATCGCTCATGAATGGGCCCAGCCCCTGATCCTCGGGCTCCTGGCGCTGCTCTCGGTCGTCGGCGTCTTCGGCCTCTTCGCCTTTGCCGTCGGTCTGATCCAGTTCTCCGGCCGGGCCGCCCGCAACGACCTGACCAAGACGATCGTCGACAGCGCCGACGAAGGCGTCGTCGTGACCGAGGGCGAGAACGGCATCGTCTACGCCAACGAGGCCTATCTCGCCCTGGCGGGTGCCCGCGGCGCCAGCGACCTGCGGCCCGTCGGCAGCCTCTTCACCGGCCGCGCCGAGGTCTCCGAGGCGATCTATCGCCTGGCCACCGCAGCCCGCGAGAACCGCAGGCTCGCCGAGGAGATCAGGCTAGAGCCCGCCCTCAACGGCCGCGGCGCCGTCGGCTGGTACCGGATCAAGGTCTCGCCCGTGCGCCGCGACGGCCGGCCGGCCACGCTCTGGGCGGTGTCGGACGTGACACCCGAACGCGAGCGCCAGGAGAACGCCTTCCAGGAGCTCCAGCACGCGATCGACTATCTCGACCATGCCCCGGCCGGCTTCGTCTCGATCGACGCCGATGGCGAGGTCTCCTATCTCAACGCGACGCTCTCCGGCTGGCTCGATTTCGACCTCGCCCGCTTCGGCTCCGGCGGTCTGCATCTCGACGACATCGCCACGCCGGGGGCGGCCGCCCTCGTTCAGGCCATCCGTGGCCAGCCCGGCGATGTCCGCATCGAGGTGCTCGACGTCGATCTGAAGCGCCGCAACGGGGCCCCGCTCCCGGTCCGCCTGCATCACCAGGTCGCCTTCGGCAGCGACGGGCGCGCCGGGCCGTCGCGCACCCTCGTCCTGAATCGTGCGCCGGGCGAAGCCGGCACCGACGGCGGCAGCGAGGCGGAGATTCGCTTTGCACGCTTCTTCCATTCGACGCCGATGGCGATCGCGACCGTCGACCGCGCCGGCACGATCCTACGTTCCAATGCCGCCTTCGCCCGCCTGACCCAAGCCGGCCCGCAACCCGGTCCGCAACCCGGCACCATCCACGATCTCGTCGCGGCCGATGGCGGGCTCGACCGCGCCCTGGCCGAGGCCATGGAAGGCCGCTCCGAGATCGCACCGCTCGACCTGACGCTGGCTTCCGACGAGGCCCGCTCGGCAAGGCTCTATCTCTCGCCGGTCGCGGCCAGCGAGGATGCCGACGGCGAGCGCGCGATCATCTACGCGCTCGAGACCACGGCCGAGCGCAAGCTCAAGGACAATATCGACCAGGCCCAGAAGATGCAGGCTGTCGGCCAACTCGCCGGTGGCATCGCGCACGACTTCAACAACGTGCTCCAGGTCATCATCAACGCCTCGGAGTTCCTGCTGGCCAGCCACCGGCCGACGGACCCCTCCTTCCCCGACATCATGCAGATCAAGCAGAACGCCTATCGCGCCGCGGCGCTGGTGCGGCAGCTGCTCGCCTTCTCGCGTCGCCAGACGCTGCGCCCGCAGGTGCTCGAACTCGGCGATGTCCTCTCCGACCTCTCGCTGATGCTGAAGCGCGTCGTCGCCGACAAGGTCACGCTCGATGTCCGCCAGGGCCGCGACCTCTGGCCGGTCAAGGCCGATCTCGGCCAGCTCGAACAGGTCATCGTCAATCTCGCCGTCAATGCGCGCGATGCCATGGCCGACGGCGGCAAGCTGACCGTACGGACCCGCAATGTCGCGGTCGGAGACTGTGCCGGCTTCGGCCATGCCGCCCTGCCCGCAGACGACTACGTCCTGCTCGAAGTCGAGGACAGCGGCACCGGCATCGCGCCCGAGCATCTCGACAAGATCTTCGAGCCCTTCTTCACCACCAAGGAGGTCGGCAAGGGCACGGGCCTCGGCTTGTCGATGGTCTACGGCATCGTCAAGCAGACCGGCGGCTTCGTTTTCTGCGACTCCGTGGTCGGGCGTGGCACGATCTTCCGCATCTTCCTGCCCCGCCACGTGCCGAGCGAGGAGGAGATCGCTGCCGAGGTCGCCATCAAGGAGGCGCCGAAGAAGGTTGCAGCCGACCATACCGGTGCCGGCGTCATCCTGCTCGTCGAGGACGAGGATGCGGTGCGGGCGCTGAATGCCCGCATGCTGGTCTCGCGCGGCTACACGGTGCACGAGGCGGCCTCCGGCGTCGAGGCGCTCGACCTCTTCCTCGCCGAGGACGGCAAGGTCGACCTCGTCGTCTCCGACGTGGTGATGCCCGAGATGGACGGTCCGACCCTGCTCGGCGAGCTGCGCAAGCGCAACCCCGCGACCAAGGTGGTCTTCGTCTCCGGCTATGCCGAGGAGGCCTTCCGCAAGAACCTGCCCGAGGGCGAGGATTTCCAGTTCCTGCCCAAGCCCTTCACGATGAAGCAGCTCGTGGAGACGGTGAAGGCGGCGATGGGGTGAGCAGGACGTCCGGCCGATGCGGACTGGGCTGGGCGGGAGCCAATCCTATGGGCCGCACGCCATGACCGGCCGCAAGCTGCTGCATTACGCTCTGCTGCTCGGCGCACAGACCGCCTGCGCCGCGGTCGTGCTCGCGAACATCCATGCCGGCTTTCGCCTCCTGATCGAGAACATCGGCGCGCACAACGCCGCCAAGCCTGGGTCCCTGATCCCGATCGTGAGCGCCGCTGCGCTCGGCCAGGCCTGCTATTGGTACCGCCTGCGCAATGTGCCGGTGCCCGCGAGCTACAGGAACATCCCGCTCGGCCATCTCCTCGCCTTCGCCAGCCGGCTCGGCTTCATCTTCGGCGGTGCGCTGTTCTCGGTCTACTTCCTGCGCCACGCGCCGGAGCTGGCGCTCGCCCCGCTCGCCATCGCCTGGCGGGGCGCCGTGCTGATCGCGATCCTGTTCTCGCTCTACTGCTACACGCTAGAACTGGAACGCCTCGGCGGCGCCTTGCAGCTGCCGCCGAAGCTCTGAACCCAGTCCCGCGCTCAGTGCGCGGCGGCAGCCGGCGAGGCCGCGGTGTCGCGGACCGGTGAGCCGATCGCCAGCAGAGCCAGGATCGTCAGCACCGAGGCCGCCGACAGGTAGTAGCCGACATGAGCAAGGCCGTAATGGGTCGCCAGCCATGTCGCGATATAGGGCGCGAGCGAGGCGCCGACGATGCCGCCCAGGTTGAAGGTGAGCGAGGCGCCGGTGTAGCGCACCGCGGTCGGGAAGATCTCGGCCAGCGCCGTGCCGAGAGGGCCATAGGTCAGCCCCATCAACCCAAAGCCGATAACCGAGAACAACAGCACGCTCGCAACGCTGTCGGGCACGAAGAGCGGCGCGACCAGGAAGCCGAAGAGCGCGATGGCAATCGTGGTGCCGATCAGCGTCCAGCGACGGCCGAAACGATCGGCGATCACGGCCGAGCCGGGGATCGCCAGGCCGAAGAACACAACGCCCGCCATCTGCACCGGCAGGAAGACGTTGCGGCTATAGCCCAGCTTGGTCGTCGCCCAGCTCAGCGAGAACACCGTCATGATGTAGAAGAGAACGAAAGTCGCCACCGCCGCGATCGTGCCCAGCAGCAAGGGCAGCTTGTGCTGTGCGAAAACGCTGACGAGGGGCACGCGCACGCGTTCATGCTTGTCCAGCGCCTTCTGGAAGGCTGGCGTCTCGCTGATCTTCAGCCGGACATAGAGGCCCATGAAGACGAGCAGCGCGCTGGCAATGAATGGAATCCGCCAGCCCCAGGTGAAGAACTGCTCATCGCTCAGGACATCCCCCAGCAGCAGGAAGCTGCCGGTGGCCAGGATGAAGCCGATCGGCGCGCCGAGCTGGGGGAACATGCCGTACCAGGCCTCCTTGCCGGGAGGCGCGTTCTCGGTCGCGAGCAGGACCGCCCCGCCCCATTCGCCGCCGAGCCCGAGCCCCTGGCCGAGCCGGCACAGCGCCAGCAGCAGCGGGGCGACGAGGCCGAGCTGCGCATAGGTCGGCAACAACCCGATCGCCACCGTCGACAGCCCCATCGTCATCAGCGCCGCGACAAGCGTCGCCTTGCGGCCGACGCGGTCGCCGAAATGGCCGAACAGCGCCGCCCCGATCGGCCGGGCGAAGAAGGCGATCGCGAAGGTCGCGAAGGACTGCAGCATCGCCGAGGTCGGGTCGCCAGCGGCGAAGAACAGTTTCGGGAACACGATCACCGCGGCGGTCGCATAGATGTAGAAGTCGAAGAACTCGATCGTAGTGCCGATCAGGCTGGCGAACAGCACCCGGCGCGGCGAATTGGCCGGCGCCGATTGGGATGGAGAGGACACGAAACGAAACTTTCGAAAAATTCGCAGGGAGGCGGCGCAATTAACAGAATGTGGAACGCTGCGCCAACGACATGAAGCTCACTCGACATGCGCAAGAGGCATGACGAGCCAAGAACAATTCAACCCAAGCGCTCCTGACGCATGCAACTGACACTCCTGACAACTCCTGTCAGGGCTCGCAAAACAAGAACAGAAAAAGAACTTGCGAACAGGAACAAACCATGACCAATCTGCATTCACCGGCGCGGATTGAGATGTCCCTGCGCCCCTGCCATAAGGAGCGCAAATCGTGAGTCAGGCGAATCTCAAGCTGGTGGAAGGTTCCTCGATGGACAAGGCCAAGGCGCTGGATGCGGCGCTCTCCCAGATCGAGCGCGCCTTCGGCAAGGGCTCGATCATGCGGCTGGGCAAGAACCAGCAGGCGATCGAGATCGAGACGATTTCGACCGGCTCGCTCGGCCTCGACATCGCGCTCGGCGTCGGCGGCCTGCCCAAGGGCCGCATCGTCGAGATCTACGGTCCCGAATCCTCCGGCAAGACCACGCTGGCGCTGCACACCATCGCCGAGGCCCAGAAGAAGGGCGGCGTCTGCGCCTTCGTCGACGCCGAGCATGCGCTCGATCCGGTCTATGCCCGCAAGCTCGGGGTCAATCTCGACGACCTTCTGATCTCGCAGCCGGACACCGGCGAGCAGGCACTGGAGATCACTGACACCCTCGTCCGCTCGGGCGCGATCGACGTGCTGGTTGTCGACTCGGTCGCGGCCCTGACGCCGCGCGCCGAGATCGAGGGCGAGATGGGTGACGTCCAGCCCGGCCTCCAGGCCCGTCTGATGAGCCAGGCGCTGCGCAAGCTGACCGCCTCGATCTCGCGGTCGAACTGCATGGTCATCTTCATCAACCAGATCCGCATGAAGATCGGCGTCATGTACGGCTCGCCCGAGACGACGACCGGCGGCAACGCGCTGAAGTTCTACGCCTCGGTCCGCCTCGACATCCGCCGCATCTCCACGCTGAAGGAGCGTGACGAGGCGACCGGCAACCAGGTCCGCGTCAAGGTCGTGAAGAACAAGGTCGCGCCGCCTTTCAAGCAGGTCGAGTTCGACATCATGTTCGGCGAGGGTATCTCCAAGGTCGGCGAGTTGATCGACCTCGGCGTCAAGGCCGGCATGGTCGAGAAGGCCGGCGCCTGGTTCTCCTTCGACAGCCAGCGCCTTGGCCAGGGCCGCGAGAACGCCAAGTCCTTCCTCAAGGCCAATCCCGAGGTCGCGGCCAAGATCGAGGCGACAATCCGGCAGAATTCCGGCCTCGTGGCCGACCGCATCCTCGACCAGGCGACACCGACGGACGACGACCTCGACGAGGGCGAGGCCTGAGCCGTTCCCGCAGGCGGCATGCTCGGGCTTGCCCCGAGCATCGCCTGCAAGAGATTCTCGGGTCTACGCTTCGCTTCGCTCGAGAATGACGTCCTGAGAAGCACGGGCGGCCCCATCGGCCGCCCGTTTTCGTTTCGGCTCAAGACGTTGGCAGCCCGCAATCTCTCGACAGCGGCAAGCGGCCTCACTAGAACGCTTGAAACCGCCGGCCCGGCCCGGACGGAAGCCCGATGAAGCAAGAGTTCGAACAGCGATGAGCGGCGTCAACGATATCCGGTCGACCTTCCTCGACTACTTCAAGTCCCAGGGCCACGAGATCGTGCCGTCGAGCCCGCTCGTGCCGCGCAACGACCCGACGCTGATGTTCGCCAATTCGGGCATGGTGCAGTTCAAGAACGTCTTCACCGGCCAGGAGAAGCGCCCCTACGTTCGCGCCACCACGGCGCAGAAGTGCGTTCGCGCCGGCGGCAAGCACAACGACCTCGACAATGTCGGCTACACCGCCCGCCACCACACCTTCTTCGAGATGCTGGGGAACTTCTCCTTCGGCGACTATTTCAAGGAACAGGCGATCACCCACGCCTGGACGCTGGTCACGCGCGAATTCGGCCTGCCGAAGGAGAAGCTGACCGTCACCGTCTATTCCGAGGACGACGAGGCGCACGCCCTCTGGAAGAAGATCGCCGGCCTGCCCGACAGCAGGATCATCCGCATCCCGACCTCGGACAATTTCTGGCGCATGGGCGACACCGGCCCCTGCGGCCCCTGCTCCGAGATCTTCTACGATCATGGCGACCATATCCCCGGCGGCCCCCCCGGCTCGCCCGACGAGGACGGCGACCGCTTCATCGAGATCTGGAATCTCGTCTTCATGCAGTATGAGGAAGCGGCCGGCGGCGTCCGGACGAACCTGCCGCGCCCCTCGATCGACACCGGCATGGGCCTCGAGCGCATCGCGGCCGTGCTCCAGGGCACGCATGACAACTACTCGATCGACCTGTTCGCGGCTCTGATCAGCGCCATCGCCGACATGACATCGGTCGCCTCCGACGGGCCGATGAAGGCGAGCCATCGCGTCATCGCCGACCATCTGCGCTGCTCGGCCTTCCTGATCGCCGACGGCGTGCTGCCCTCCAACGAGGGCCGCGGCTATGTGCTGCGCCGGATCATGCGCCGCGGCATGCGCCACGCCCAGCTGCTCGGTGCCAAGGAGCCCTTGCTGCACAGGCTGGTGCCGGTTCTGACCCGCGAGATGGGCCGTGCCTATCCCGAGCTGCTGCGCGCCGAGGCGCTGATCACCGAGACGCTGCTGCTCGAGGAGACCCGCTTCCGCACCACGCTGGCGCGCGGCCTCAACCTGCTCGACGACGCGGCGAAGGATCTGGTCGCGGGCCAGAGCCTGAAAGGCGACGTCGCCTTCACCCTCTACGACACCTATGGCTTCCCGCTCGACCTGACGCAGGACGCGCTGCGCGCCCGCAACATTTCGGTCGATACCGACGGCTTCGATGCGGCGATGCAGCAGCAGAAGGCCAAGGCGCGCGCCGCCTGGGCCGGGACCGGCGAAGCCGCGACCGAGAAGCTCTGGTTCCCGCTCAAGGACCGCGTCGGCGCGACCGAGTTCCTCGGCTACGACACCGAGACCGCCGAAGGTGTCGTCACCGCGCTGATCCGCGACAATGCCGAGGTCCAGTCGCTGAAGGCTGGCGAGAGCGGCTTCGTCACCGTCAACCAGACGCCCTTCTATGGCGAGTCGGGCGGTCAGATCGGCGACGCCGGCACGATCCGGGCGGCGGACACGGTCGTCGAGGTCAGCGATGTCCAGAAGAAGCTCGGCGACGTCTTCGCCCATGCCGTCACGGTGAAGCAAGGCGAGCTCAAGCTCGGCCAGCCGGTCGAGCTCGTCGTCGACCATGCCCGCCGCAGCGCGATCCGCGCCAATCACTCCGCGACCCATCTGCTGCATGAGGCGCTGCGGCTCGTCCTCGGCGACCATGTCGCGCAGAAGGGCTCTCTCGTCTCGCCCGACCGGCTGCGCTTCGACTTCTCGCATCCCAAGCCGATCAGCGACGAGGAGCTGCGCGAGGTCGAGGAGATCGCCAACGCGATCGTGCTGAAGAACGAGCCGGTCACGACCCGGCTGATGAGCGTCGACGAGGCGATCGCTTCAGGCGCCCGCGCCCTCTTCGGCGAGAAATATGGCGAGGAGGTTCGCGTCGTCACGATGGGAACGAACCCGGGCGGCCGCGCCTTCTCGGTCGAGCTCTGCGGCGGCACCCATGCGGTACGCACCGGCGATATCGGTCTCGTCAGTGTCGTCGGTGAGAGCGCCGTCGCAGCCGGCGTGCGCCGGCTCGAGGCCATGACCGGCAATGGCGCGCGCCTGCGCCTCAACGAGGAGTCGCGCCTGCTCGACGGGCTGGCGAGCCTGCTCAAGGTCCCAGCCGCTGAGGCCGGCAACCGCCTCACCGCACTGATCGAGGAGCGCCGTAAGCTCGAGCGCGACCTGTCCGATGCCCGCAAGAAGCTCGCCATGGGCGGCGGCGGCGCGTCCGAGGATCCGATCCAGGAGATCGGCGGCGCGAAGCTTTTGGCGCGGGCCGTCACCGGCGTCGAGATGAAGGACCTGAAGAGCCTGGTCGACGAGGGCAAGGCGCGGGTTGGCTCCGGCGTCGTCGCGATCGTCGGCGTGGCCGAGGATGGCAAGGCCGGCATCGTCGTCGGCGTCACCGCCGACCTGACCGAGCGCTTCGACGCGGTCGCCCTGGTGCGGGCCGGCTCCGAGCAGCTCGGCGGCAAGGGCGGCGGCGGGCGGCGCGACATGGCGCAGGCCGGCGGGCCCGACGGCACGAAGGCGCAGGCTGCGCTCGATGCCGTCGCCGCGGCGATGGGCTGAGGCGCGCATGGGCGCCGCTTCTCTCGCGGGATGGCGGCGCCAGCTTCACCTCTGGATCGATCATGGCGCCGGCGACGACGCCGTGGCGCGGTGGATCCATCACGGCCTCGTCCTGCTGATCTGCGTCAATGTCGTCGCGATCGTGCTGGAATCGATCCCGGACTTGGCTCAGCGCTTCGGCCCTGCCTTCCAGGCCCTGGAAGCGGCCTCGCTCGCCATCTTCACGCTGGAATATCTCGCCCGCCTCTGGGTCGCACCCGAGCATGCGCGCTATCGTTCGCTGAGTCCTGCCCGCGCGCGGCTCGCCTATGCCATGTCGGCACCGGCGATCATCGATCTCTTGGCCACGCTGCCCCTCGCATTTGCCTTCTTCGGCCTCGGCGAACTGAAGGTCCTGCTCCTGCTGCGGCTGCTCCGCTTCTTCAAACTCGGGCGCTACTCGCCGGGGATGGCCTCGCTTGCGGCGGCACTTTCCGCCGAGCGCAAGGCCCTCTTCGCCTGCTTCGTCGTGCTGATGGGCGTCATGCTGATGACGGCGAGCCTGATGCATCTCGTCGAGCACGAGGCCCAGCCTGAAAAGTTCGGCACGATCCCCGACGCGATGTGGTGGTCGATCATCACCCTGACGACGGTCGGCTATGGCGATGCCTTCCCCATCACGGCGCCGGGCAAGGCGGTCGCCGCCGTCACCGCCGTGCTCGGCCTCGTCATGCTGGCGCTGCCCGTCGGCATCGTCGCGACGGCCTTCGCCCAGGAGATCCACCGCCGCGAATTCGTCGTGACCTGGAGCATGATCGCCCGGGTGCCGCTGTTCGGCCAGCTCGACGCGGCCGAGATTGCCGAGGTGATGCAGTTCCTACGCGCCCGGACCGTCAGGAACGGGGTGGTGGTGACACATGAAGGCGAACCGCTTCAGGCATTCTATTTCGTCGCCAGCGGCGAGGTCGAAATCTCTCTGCCCGATGGCCAGGAGAAACTGGACGAGGGCCACTTCTTCGGCGCTCTGACCCTGGACGACGTCGCGATCACCAGTCATTCCTCCGGCGTGAACGCAGCCGTCGCGACCGCTCCGACCAAGCTCCTGGTTCTCGACCAGATCGACTTTCGGGCTCTGACGGCGCGCAGCCCCAAGCTTGCCGCCCATATCCGGGCGCTGGCGCGGGCATGAGACGGCGCGCGCTCATCGGGCTGGCGCTGCTGTTGGCCCCGCTTACGGCCTGGTCCCCGGCTCAGGCGCAGCGCCCGCAACGGCCGCCGCAGCCATCGGGCCCTGCGATCTCCGCCTCGCGCAGCCTCATGGCAGGCTCGATCCTGAGCGTCCTGGTCAGCCGGGCGCCACCCGGCGCGCGGGTCGCCATTGCTCGACCGACCGATCCACCGACTGCCGCCATCGTCGTGGTCGAACTCGGCGGCAGGGCGTCCGTCAGCCTTCCCGTCCCCGGAGAGCCCGGCGGCTACGAGCTGCGCCTGACGAGGGATCAGGACGGCGCGCCCGCAATCCTGGTTGCACAGCCGCTGGTCACGACGCCTCCGGAGGCAACGCTGGCCGCGCCCGATCGCGTCAAGCGCGGCACAGACTTCCCCGTCCGAGGCATCGGCCCCAATGGCGAGCGCGACCGGGTGGTGCTGGTGGCCTCTGACGTTGCGCCGGAGGCCAGCGGCCCGTCCTTCTTCCCGGTCGAGAACGTCGAAGCGAGACTCGAGGCACCGGATCAGCCCGGCCTCTATGAACTTCGCTACGTCATGGACGCCCCGGTCTCGGGACTGCGGATCCTCGCGCGACGGCCGCTTGTGGTGGAATAGAGGCGCGGAACGGCCGCCTCAGTCGTGGTCGGGATGCTGGCGCGAGCGGAAGCGCGGCAGCTCCGTGGCGGGAATGTCGTCTTCGGTGCGGGGGCCTTCCAGCCTGCACACCTCATCGAACCAGGGCGGCCGCCCTTCCACGCCATAGGCCGTGCTCGGCGGGAAGGCCGAGGGGTCGTCGAGGCTGCCGGATGTGACCGAGATCCGGCCTGAGCCACGCAGTGCATAGGTCAGGGGCGTGCCGCAATCGCGGCAATAGCCGCGCTCGGCGGCTTCGGAGGAGCGAAAGACGGCGATCTCGCCGTTCGTCCAGGTCAGGTTGGCTTCGGTCGTCGAGGAATGCGCGGCGAAGTAGTTTCCGGAGGATTTCTGGCACATCCGGCAGAAGCAGATACCCGTCCTCTCGGGCGGGGCCGCCATCCGATAGCGCACGGCACCGCACTGGCATCCGCCCGTGATTCCGTCACCAGCCATCGCCCGCCTCTCCCTGCCCGCTCCCTCGGCGGGATCGAAACGAAAAACGCCCGGGAACGTTCCCGGGCGTTCGTCCATGGCGAACCATGTCATTCGGGCGTGACGGCCGGCAAGCCGGCTTCGCGCCTCAGGCGGCCATCGCCTTGCGCATGTTCTCGCTGACCTTCTCGAGGAAGCCGGTGGTCGAGAGCCACTTCTGCTCGGCGCCGACCAGCAGCGCGAGATCCTTGGTCATGTCGCCGGCCTCGACGGTGTCGACCGTGACCTTCTCCAGCAGCGAGGCGAACTTGGCGAGCTCGGCATTGTTGTCGAGCTTGGCGCGGTGCGCGAGGCCACGGGTCCAGGCGAAGATCGAGGCGATCGAGTTCGTCGAGGTCTCCTTGCCCTTCTGGTGCTCGCGGTAGTGGCGGGTCACCGTGCCGTGCGCGGCCTCGGCCTCGACAGTCTTGCCATCGGGCGTCATCAGCACCGAGGTCATCAGGCCGAGCGAGCCGAAGCCCTGCGCCACGGTGTCGGACTGCACGTCGCCATCGTAGTTCTTGCAGGCCCAGACATAGCCGCCCGACCACTTCATCGCCGAGGCGACCATGTCGTCGATCAGGCGGTGCTCATAGGTGATGCCGAGCTTGTCGAACTCCGCCTTGAACTCGGCCTGGTAGATCTCCTCGAAGATATCCTTGAAGCGGCCGTCATAGGTCTTGAGGATGGTGTTCTTGGTCGAGAGATAGACCGGGTACTTGCGGATCAGGCCGTAGTTCAGCGAGGCGCGGGCGAAGTCCTTGATCGACTCGTCGAGGTTGTACATCGCCATCGCGACGCCGGCCTCAGGGGCCTTGAAGACCTCCTTCTCGATGACATTGCCGTCCTCGCCGACGAACTTGATCGAGAGCGTCCCCTTGCCCGGGAACTTGAAGTCGGTGGCGCGGTACTGGTCGCCATAGGCATGGCGGCCGATCACGATCGGCTGCGTCCACCCCGGCACGAGGCGCGGCACGTTCTTGCAGATGATTGGCTCGCGGAAGATCACGCCGCCGAGGATGTTGCGGATCGTGCCGTTGGGGCTCTTCCACATCTGCTTTAGGTTGAATTCCTTCACGCGGCCTTCGTCCGGCGTGATCGTCGCGCACTTCACGGCGACGCCATGCTTCTTGGTGGCATTGGCTGCGTCGATCGTGACCTGGTCGTTGGTCGCGTCGCGGTTCTCGACCGAGAGGTCGTAATAGTCGAGCTCGAGGTCGAGATAGGGGAAGATCAGCGTGTCCTTGATCTTCTGCCAGATGATGCGGGTCATCTCGTCGCCGTCCATGTCGACGACCGGGTTGGCGACCTTGATCTTGCTCATGTGAAACGACCCCTGCTTCTGGCCAGACTGGAATGGTTCCGGCCTGCGGCGGCGCGGCCGCAGGCGGTTGGGGGGCTTCCTAGCGGGTAAAGCGCCGCGAAGGAAGGGCGGCTTTTGGACGACAGCCACGCCTTGCGCCTCAGTCGATGCTGCGCTGCCGCAAAAACGTCGACTTGCGCATTCACCCTGCATCGCTCGCCACCGTTGCAACGGGGACGATCGTCTTGCCGTATTGTCACTCTCTCGCTGCCGTCCGCCTCCTCGGTCGGGCTGGCCTCATGCTGATGCTCGTCGCCGGGCCGGCAGCACTCGCGCGAGCCGAACAGGCTTTGCCAGCGCCTGTGGACCGGCCGGACATGGCGGCCGATGATGGCAGCGAGACGCGCCTCTTCGCGCCGATTCCACGTTGGGAGGCGCCGCCGCCGCCCCCCGATCCCGTGCTCGCGACGCCGAGTTTCATGGCCCCCACCCTGAACAAGCAAGATGCCGCGAGACAGCGTGCCGAACGGAATGGGTTCGCCCGTCCGGAGATCGACGCAACAGCGATCCGCAGAGGGCTCGGCCCGGCTGCCTCGCCGCTGCCAGCCGCCAGCGAGCGAGCCGTCGGGGTGAAGCTCGGCGCCGAGCAGCTCTCCGTCTCGACCGCCATCGTCACCGGCCAGGGCGGCTGGCAGCGCAACGACACCCGCCTAGACTGGAACGTCAGCCGCGGTTCGGCTGGAGACGCCAACCTGCGTTGGAGCGCGGCCACAGGCGGCAATCTCCAGGCCTCGGGCAGCGCCGGGCAGAATGCCGAGGCCGTGCTCGGCTACCGTCTCCAGCCGCTCGACATCGTCACGCTGACGACGGAGATCGCGCTGGCCGGCAACTACACCTTCGCGGTCGAGAATGGTCTCGCGACAAACATGACACCGCGGGTGAAAGTCCTCGCCGACCTGACGCAGCCGCTCTCGATGCCCTGGCGCACCACGCTCGACCTCAATCTCGGCCGGCAGGTGCCGCTCATCGGCAACAGTTTCCAGACCAACGCCGCAGCCCTGCTGCGGCTGGAGTTGCCGACGCCCTGAAATGCAGGGCGATCGCTCTTTCCGTCCCTTCGGCGCATCGATAGTCTCGCGCCATGACAGATAACTCCGCTCGCTTCGCCCTCGTCACCGGCGGCACCCGTGGCATCGGCCAGGGCGCCGCGCTCGCTCTCGCCAAGGCGGGCTACGACGTCCTCGCCACCGGCCTCACCGTCGAAGAGGTCACCGCCGCCCCGCCCCATCCGGCGATCCGGCACGCGCAGCTCGACGTCACCAGTGACGGTCAGGTCGCCGCCATCATGACCACCTGCCCGCGGCTCGATGCGCTGGTGAATTGCGCCGGCATGATCCAGCGCGGCGGCAAGGAGTTCGAGATCGATGCCTTCCGCCTGACCATCGAGGTCAATCTCAACGGCACGATGCGGATGTGCCTCGCCGCCAAGGACAAGCTTGCGGCGAACGCCGAGGGCAAGGCGGGCGGCGCGATCGTCAACATTGCCTCGATGCTGACCTTTCACGGCTCGCCCTTCGCGCCGGGCTATGCCGCCTCCAAGGGCGCGATCGGACAGCTCACCAAATCGCTCGCGGCCGCCTGGGCAACGGACGGCATCCGCGTCAACGCCGTCGCGCCGGGCTGGATCGCGACGGAACTGACGAAGCCCTTGGTCGAAGATGCCGCCCGCTCGGCGCCGATCCTGGCGCGTACGCCGATGGGCCGCTGGGGTGAGCCCGGCGATGTCGGCGGTGCAATCGCCTTCCTGCTCTCCGATGCGGCGGCCTTCATCACCGGCACGATCCTGCCGGTCGACGGTGGCTACCTCGCGGTCTGAAAACGATTCTGCACCAGGGACTTGGCGAGCAGGACTGAATCAATCTGCGAACCGCCTGAATCGGTTCGCGAAGAACAAGACCGGAGAGGATGCGCCATGAACCCTGTGAATGTGACGTCCGCCAGCCCGATGCCCGTCGAGGCCACCAAGGAAGAGCGCTGGACGCCTTACCGCCACCCCCAGCCGCAGCATTCCCCGCCGGAACTGGTCGTCCCCAACGTCATTCCTGAGGACGACCGGGTCTGGGTGCCGGTCGACGACAATGTCTGGTTCCGCCCCCTGCTCTTCTGCGTGACGCGCGGCTATTGGATGAACCTGCTCAAGGTGCGCAAGGCGGGCGTGCTCTCGCGCCATCGCCACCCCCTGCCCGTCCACGGCTATGTGCTGAAGGGCAAGTGGCGCTACCTTGAGCACGATTGGGTCGCGACCGAAGGCGCCTATGTCTACGAGGCGCCGGGCGAAACGCATACGTTGGTGGTCGACCCCGATGTCGAGGAAATGATCACAATGTTCCAGGTCAACGGCGCGATGATCTATGTCGATCCGGACGGCAAATGCCTGGGCTATGACGACGTCTTCACCCGGCTCGAGAAATGCCGGGCTCACTATGCCGCGAACGGGCTGGGCGCGGATTATGTCGAGCAGTTCATTCGATAGGTTGAGCCGCCGCTCGGCTCTCGCCGTTCTACCCGCGGTGCTTCTGGCTCGGCCGGCCTGGGCGCAACCGATCGACCGCCTGGCTATTCCGGGCCCGATCATGTTCGGTGACAAGCCGTTTGCCCTCGCTTGGAGTTCGGCTCCGCGGCCGGGCTACGTCAAACAGGAGTATCTGCCAGCGGGACAGGCGCCCGGCTCCTATGAGAGCATGCTGCTGATCGAGGTGCTGGACGGCCCCGTCGACGTCAGGGGCGCCGTCTCGGCCCAGGTTTCGTCATTGTCCGGCCGCCGCGGGCAGGATCCACTCTTCAATATGCAGCTTCTCCGAAAGGAAAGTTTGGGGGAGGTGCTTCTCGATTTCCTCATCGGCGGCCGCAGCGATGACGGCCGAAGCATCGCGGAGTGGAATGGCTATCGCTACCTGCCGCTGCCCGGCCGCGGCGTCATGCTCTTTGCGGTGAGCCATCGCGGCTATGGCGACAGCATCAACGCATTTCTGACCCGATTGAAGAGCTTCCGCCCCGCCGAGATCGCGCGCATCGCCGCATATGTGGTTCCGCGGCCGCGCCAAGCCTGACGGACCTGTCAGCGCCGGAGCTTCGCCAGTTCGACCGCGGCGCGCAGCTCGATATGAGCAAGCACGTCATCGAGACGCGGATCGTCGGTCGTCTCGCGGCGCAGCTCGAGCATGTTTTTCAATCGCTCGAGTTCCGAGGTCTGTACCGAACCGGAGAGCAGTGCCGCCTTCAGACGATCGAGGCCGTCGAGCAAATCATGACCCCGCTTGGCCTGGCGCTTCTTGCGCTCGTGGGGCTCCTCATAGGCCTGGACCGCGAGCAGCGTGTCGAGTGGGCCCGACGCGCTGACGCCGGCACTGCGCGCAGCCGCCTCGCCTTCCTTGGTCGGCAACGTGAATGCGGCGCCCCCCGAGCGCCTCGCGGAACCTGCCGGGCCGGCGTTGGAGATGGGCGCGCGCTGGTCGATCCTGATCATGGGCGCCTCGCTTGTTCGCTCGTCGGACCCTCGCGCCGGCATGGTTAACAGACGGTAAACCACCCGGCACAAACTGCCGCCCCGGCATTATCGGCAGCCGGCACTGGGCAGATCCGAGCCTGACCGAAATCTGCAAACAACTGATAAAACAGCGTTTTCAATTTTTCGACGTCTGGCACGGGGATCGCAGGAGGATATCCGACCATTTCCTCCTGCCGGTGAGACCATGTTCCGCATGCCCGCCCTGAAATCCCTGGTGACGCCGCTGGCCGCTCTGCTCGCGCTCGGCCTCGCCATGGCGGCCGGCCCGGCGCAGGCGCTGTCCCGCATCAAGGACCTCGCCTCCGTCGAGGGCGTCCGTTCGAACCAGATCCTCGGCTACGGCATCGTCGTCGGCCTCAACGGCACCGGCGACACGCTCAACAACGCCCCCTTCACCAAGCAGTCGCTGACGGCGATGCTGGAGCGTCTCGGCGTCAACACGCGCGGCGCCAACATGCGCACCGCCAACGTCGCGGCCGTGATGGTGACGGCGAACCTGCCGCCTTTCGCGACCCAGGGCACGCGGCTCGACGTCACCGTATCCGCGCTCGGCGACGCCAAGTCGCTGCAGGGCGGCACGCTGCTGGTCACGCCGCTGCTCGGCGCCGATGGCGAGGTCTACGCCGTCTCGCAGGGCCCGGTTGCGATCGCCGGCTTCTCGGCCGAGGGCGACGCCAGCAAGATCACTCGCGGCGTGCCGACGGTCGGCCGGATCGCCAATGGCGGTCTCGTCGAACGCGAGATCGAATTCGCCCTGAACAAGCTCAAGACGCTGCGGTTGTCGCTGCGCAATCCAGACTTCACGACCGCGCGCCGCATGGCCGCCGCGATCAATGACTTCCTCGGCGGCGACGCGGCCGAGCCCACAGACCCTTCGACGGTCGTTCTGCAGATCCCGCAGCGCTTCCAGGGCAATATGATCCGGATGCTCACCGATATCGAGCAGCTCCGCATCGTGCCCGACCAGCTCGCCCGCATTGTCATCGACGAGCGCTCCGGCATCATCGTCATGGGCAAGGATGTGCGAGTGTCCACGGTCGCGGTGGCGCAGGGCAACCTGACCGTCACGATCACCGAGGATCCGCAGGTCAGCCAGCCCAATGAATTTGCGCGCGGCAGAACCGTGGTGACGCCCCGCACCAACGTGAAGGTCGACACCGAGGGCGGCAACAAGCTCGCCCTGGTCAAGGAAAGCGTGACGCTGGCCGAACTCGTCGACGGGCTGAACGCGCTCGGCATCGGCCCGCGTGACCTGATCTCCATTCTCCAGGCCATCAAGGCTTCCGGCGCCCTGCAGGCCGAAATCGAGGTGATGTGATGAGTCCGACTCTTGCGCTACCGGCCGCGAAGCTGGCCCTCAACGCCGCCGGCAGCCTGGTCAACGGCATCGCCAACGCGCTCGACCCTGCCAAGGCCAAGGCCAAGAAGCAGGCCGACGATTTCGAGACGATGTTTCTCGAGCAGTTCACGCAGCAGGTCATGGCGTCGCCGCAGGGCAGCGAGGGTCCGCTCGGCGATAACGGCATCGGCGGCGACGTCTACAAGTCGCAGCTCACCCAGGAATACGCCAAGCAGATCCAGAAGGCCGGCGGCATCGGTCTGTCGGATACGATTCTGCGCGACCTGCTGAAGGTCCAGGAGCAGTCCGCCGGTCCGGCTCAGGGCGGCGGAGCGTAATATGTCGCTTGCCAGACGCGTTCTCGACGAGCGCCCGCGCATCGCCAGTGCAATCGAGGCCAGGACGCTGGTCGAAGGCGTCCTCGAGGCGCTTTCGGCCCTGTCCCACCTCGTCGGCGAGGAAACGGAACTCGTGCGAGCCGGCCGCCTGCCCGAAGCCCTGACGCGCGAACCGCGCAAGACGGAACTTGCGGGCGTCTACATGCGCGGCGTCGAGCAGGTGAAGCTCAACGCGGTCGCGCTGGCGCGCTTCGTCCCCGAGCAGGTGCAGCGCCTGAAGGCCGCGCATGTGTCCTTCCAGGCCCTGATCGAAACCAACCAGATCGTGCTGGCAACCGCCCGCGCCGTCTCCGAGTCGATCATCCGGGATCTCGCCGCCGATGCGAACCGCCCGTCCAAGGCGGCCGGCTATGGCCCGACGGCAACGGTCGGTGCCGGCGCCTTCGCCCGGCCGAACGCGGGGCCACTGATGGTGTCGCGGCGCCTCTGAGCGTCGCGGCAGCATTCGTCAATTTTTAGCTAATTCCCTTACGTCATATTCGATGTTGCCTGCCAGAATGCCCATGATTGGATAGGTCCGCCCTGTCCGATGCGTACGGCATGCAGCGGCCGCTTCCGCTGTGCCCGACTCCAGAAGGAGTGGAACATGGATTTTGGCAACGCGCCCAAGGCGGCGCCGGTCGGAGGCCTACCCCTCGTCAGCCGCGCCGACATCGTCGCTGCGCATGGCAGCGTTAGCGTCGAGCTTGCGCCCGAGAAGACCGTGCAGTCGGCCCAGGCCGGCGACGCGGTCAAGCTCGACGTGCGTGCCCAGGAGCGCGACGCCCGGGCCCGGGACGCCCGCAGCCGCCAGGCCTTCGAGGATCGCAGCGCTGCAAGGCAGCAGCAGCAGAGCCAGCGCGACGAGGAGATCGGCGAGGTCTTCGAGCGCCGCCTCGTCATCGATCCGAGCACGCGCGCCGTGGTCCTCCAGAAGAAGGACCGCGAAACCGGAGAGACGGTCTTCCAGCTTCCCGACGAAACGCTGCTCAAGCTGCGGATGTATTCGCGCGAGTTGACCGAGCGCGCCCGCGAGGCCGAGGACATGAACCACCGGCAGATCGAACGGATCGCCTGACCAACCCTCCTCCCACTTGCGCCGACGATGCCCGGACGCCCGCCTCGCGCGGGCGTTCGGCGTTCAGGCGCGTTGCCGTTTGGGCACCTCTCCGCGGCTCTTGTCGTCTCGTTAACCACTCTGCGAACCGGCCGCTGAAGCGCCGAATTCGACCTCGGAAATTTACCTCCTGTTACGGGCTGGCGACCAATGGTCCTCGGGTCGCGGCCAGAATGATCGCGACTGCCAGAAGGCACCAAACCAGAAGGGTTTACGATTATGGCTACCGCTATCTCGAACGGCGTTCGTTCCTCGCTCGCCTCGCTCCAGACCATCACCAGCCAGGCTGCCGCCGTTCAGAACCGTCTTGCCACCGGCAAGAAGGTGAACACGGCTGTCGATAATCCCGTCAACTACTTCACCGCCCAGTCGCTGAACAGCCGTTCGGACTCGCTGAAGGGCCTTCTGGATGGCATCTCCAACGGCATCCAGACCATCCAGGCGGCTTCCAAGGGCATCGACGGCATCACCAAGCTCGTCGGTTCGCTCCAGTCGACCGTGAAGCAGGCCCAGGCCGACGCGGCTCAGAACCGCCCGACCAAGGCCGGTACGGCTCTCGCCACCGCGGCTGAAGCCGCTGTGACCAGCAAGAGCCTGAAGGACATCGCGCTCGACAAGTCGATCGTCGACGTCACGTCGGTGACCACGCCCACGGCCGGCGCAGCAAACGCCGCCGAAGCTTCCAGCTCGGGTGACTTGGGTATCGCCGTCGCCGACACCTCGCTCGCGCTCTCGATCGTCTCCGGCAGCACGACTTACGAAGCTTCGTTCGATGCCGCCAACGTCACTGTTCGCGACGTCGTCAACGAGATCAACAAGTCGGGCATCGCCACCGCCTTCGTCGACGAGAAGGGCCAGCTCAACGTCAAGGGCACCGGCTCCGAGACGGTCGACTTCGGCTTCGGCTCCGGCGCTACAGCGGCCGCTGCCATCACCGACGCCCAGGCCGGTGGCGCCAATACCAACATCGGCTTCCTTGCCGCCGATGCCGTGCTGGCCACCTCCGAACTGACCTCGTCGAACGTCACCTCGGCTGTTCGCTCGAACCTCATCCAGCAGTACAACGACCTGCGCACGCAGATCGACGAACTCGCCAAGGATGCCGGCTTCAACGGCGTCAACTTGCTGCAGGGCGACAAGGTTTCGATCCAGTTCAACGAGAAGACCGGCAAGAACCAGTCGAAGCTGGACATCCAGGGCTCGACGATCACCTCGGACAACCTGGGCATCACCCAGGCGACCAACACGCAGCTCACCGGCTTCAGCAACTTCCAGAACGACGCGGACCTGACCAAGGCGACCGAAGCGCTGACCGGCGCGCTCACCTCGCTGAAGTCGCTCTCCTCGTCGCTCGGCGCCAACCTGTCGGTCGCCCAGACCCGCCAGGACTTCACCAAGGATCTGGCCGACGTCCTCTCGACCGGCGCCAGCAACCTGGTGAATGCCGACGCCAACGAGGAAGCCGCCAACCTGCTCTCGCTCCAGACCCGTCAGCAGCTCTCGCAGACGGCTCTGTCGCTCTCCTCGCAGTCCGACCAGGCTGTCCTGCGTCTGTTCTGATCCTTCGTCCGCAGAAGCGGGCAGCCCACAGGATGTGGGCCGAAGACAAGAAGGCGGCGGGGCCCATGGCTCCGCCGCCTTTCTTCATGAAGGCCCCCCTGCCACCATTGGACCTGAAGCCGGACACGGACCGGCTCCGGGCTCTCGTATTAACCAGTTGTTATCCTTAACGGGGGATTATCGGTCCAGATCAATCCGGACAGGCGCGCGAATCGCGTCTCCAGGGGACCGACGATGGCCAATACAATTCTCTCGAGCGGCGTCCGCAACAACCTGCTCACCCTGCAGCAGACCACGGCCCAGCAGAGCGTGATCCAGAACCGGCTCGCGACGGGCAAGCGCGTCAACTCGGCCATCGACAACCCCGTCAACTACTTCACCTCCCAGTCGCTGAACGATCGCTCCAGCCAGCTCACTGGGCTGCTTGACGGCATCTCCAACGGCATCCAGACCATCCAGGCCGCGTCCAAGGGCATCGACGGCATCACCAAGCTGGTTCAGTCGCTCCAGTCGACCGTGAAGCAGGCGCAGGCCGACGCCGCGCAGAACCGTCCGACCAAGGCCGGTACGGCTCTGGCCTCCGCAACGGAAGCCGCCGTGACCTCGAAGAGCCTCAAGGACATCGCGCTCGACAAGTCGGTCATCGACTTGACCGGCGGCACGGCGGCTACAGCGGACGCTGCCACCGCATCCAGCTCGGGTGACCTCGGTATCGCCGTCGCCAACACCTCGCTGGCGCTGTCGATCACCACCGGCACCACGACCTACGAAATCGCTTTCGACGCCGCCAACAAGACCGTTCGCGACGTCGTCAACGAGATCAACAAGTCGGGCATCGCCACCGCCTTCGTCGACGAGAAGGGCCAGCTCAACGTCAAGGGCACCGGCTCCGAGACGGTCGAATTCGGCTTCGGCTCCGGGACCTCCGCCGCGAACGCGATCACCTCGGCCCAGGGCGGCGGCAATAATACCGCGATCGGCTTCCTCGCAGCCGATGCCGTGCTGGCGACGTCCCAGTTGACCTCGTCGAACATCACGTCGGCCGTCCGTTCGAACCTTATCCAGCAGTTCAACGACCTGCGCGACCAGATCGACAAGCTTGCCGAGGATTCGAGCTTCAACGGCATCAATCTGCTGCAGGGCGACCGTCTCTCGATCGTCTTCAACGAGAAGACCGGCACGAACCAGACCAAGCTCGACATTCAGGGTTCGACCCTGTCATCGGAAAATCTCGGCATCGTCCAGGCGACGAATACTCAGCTCGCCGGCTTCTTCAACTTCCAGAACGACCTCGACCTCGACAAGGCCACTGAGGCCCTGACCAGCTCGCTGACCTCGCTCAAGTCGCTGTCGTCTACCCTCGGCTCGAACCTCTCGGTCGCCCAGACCCGCCAGGACTTCACCAAGGAACTGACCAACGTGCTGACGACCGGTGCCGACAACCTCGTTCTGGCCGATCCGAACGCCGAAGGCGCCAGCCTACTCGCGCTGAACACGCGCCAGCAGCTTTCCCAGACCGCCCTCTCGCTGGCCAACCAGGCCGATCAGGGCGTGCTCCGGCTCTTCGGCTGATCCGGCCGAAGACGGCGCGCCAACGTCCCTCCCCCAGCCAGAAGGCTCAGACGAACATGGCTCTCAAGGTCGAGCTCAAGCCGCGCGAGCGCATCATCATCGGCCAGGTGGTGATCCGCAACGACGAGCAGCGGACGCGGTTTTTCATCGAGGGCGACGCTCCGATCCTGCGCGAGAAGGACATTCTCACCGCCAACACCGCCGACACGCCGGCCAAGAAGATCTACCTCGCCATCCAGCTCATGTATCTGGCCCAGGACCCAATGCACCAGCACGAGGTCTATTTCGAGCTTGTCCGGGACTTCGTCCAGGCTGCGCCGAGCTCCCTGCCGCATATTCATGAGATTAATAACCGCATCTTAAGCAGCGATCTCTACAAAGCTCTGAAGGCAGCCAAGAAGCTGATCGCTTACGAAGCGGAACTCATCGAGAATGCAACACGGGTTTAACGCCTACGCCTCAGCCGCCCGAGCCAATCAGGCGGTCGTCTCTCCCCGAGAACTCGAAGCCTCCCTTCTGATCAAGGCCGCCGTTCGTCTTCAGGCCATTTCTGATGACTGGTCACTCGCGGATCGTGATCTTGACGAGGCGCTGAACTACAATCGCAAGCTCTGGACGCTGCTGGTCTCCGCTGTCGTGGCCGAGGACAACCCGTTGCCGGTCGGAATCAAGACCAACATCCTCAGCCTGGCCAATTTCATCTTCAACCAGACCTTCAGGATTGCTGCCAACCCCGCTCCCGAGGGGCTTCGCGTCCTCGTCGGCATCAATCGCGACATCGCTGCCGGCCTGCGCAACCGCTGAGCCCTTCCAGCAAAATCCCATCAAAACGAAAGGGGCGTCGCCGGTTGCCGGTGACGCCCCTTTCGTTTGTGCGCGAAGCGAGCCTTTAGAGATAGTTCGTCAGCGAGAGCTGCGAGAGAATCGACGTCGTCTGGTAGCTCGCCTGCAGCCGCGTCTGTAGCGCCAGGATCTGCACCGCGACCTCCTCGGTCGTCACGTTCTCGACGCCTGCGAGGGCCGTCGTGAGGTAGTTCTTGGTGCTGTCGTGGCGTTCCTTGGCGCGGGCCAGCGCTGTCTGCGCCGAGCCGAACTCAGTGATGATCTCGGCCGGCTTCTGGACGCTGCCGCCGAAGCCGAGCTTCTCGCCGACGCGGGAGGTCATCGCCTCGTAGCCGGCCTGCGCATTGGGGTCGCTGGCCGGGAAGGTCTCGATCGCCATGATCGCGAACTGCGCCAGGCCGACGCGAAACGCCTCCTCGTTGGCGCGCGCGCCGGTGCCGACCGTCTGCCCCTTGTCCGCCTGGACCGTCGCGGTCGAGCGGGCCGGGTCGCTGCCGTCATCACCCTGATACCAGATCACGGTGTTGGCGGCGGTACCCGCAACCGGCGCCGCCGTAGCGGTATCGTAGGGCGGGCCCGGCACTCGCAGCGGCGGATTGCTGACACTGCCCGCGAAGAAGTTTGCGGCAGCGACCTGCGAGGATGCGGCCGACAAGGTCGTCGCCGCCTCCTTGGTCACGGCGGAATTGATCGAGTTGCGCAGATTGGCAGCGGTCGCGTTGACGTCCGCGCCGATCTCGAAGGTGGTGGCGTCGGAGCCGTCGGTTCCAGGCGCGCGGGCCGTCAGGACGATCTCCTCCTGCGAGCCATCCGGCAGGTCGAGCACGATGCGCAGCGTATCGCCCGCGACCGGCTGGCTCGCCACCGTGACCGCAACGTCGGCGGGCGGACCGGCAGTGAAGGTCGAGGTCAGCGCGGCCGTGCTGCTGGTCGCTCCCGCGAGCTTGAACCCGTATGGATGCGCCGGGGCCTCATCGGCGATCGTCGCCGTCGCCGCAGCGCCACCCGTGACGAGGCGACCGAGCCCTGCGACACCGAGATCGGCCTGCTTGCGCTCGGAAATGAGCTGTCTGAGACCGGCACGGCCAGCCCCGTCCCCTTCGATCATCTCGGTATAGCTGACCGTGGGCTGGATGTCGGAGGTCTTCCCCGAGAACAGGTAACGCCCGTTCACCGACATGTTGAGCATGTCGAGGGTCTGCTTGAACTTCTCCTCGGCGAGCACCTGCGGCGCCGAACGGCCGGTCGAGCTCGCCACATAGCTGTTCGAGCGCGTGTCGTTGACGGTCTCGGCCGTCAGCTTGGCGAAGGTCTCGACCCCCGTCGAGGACAGCTTGAGGTTGACGTTCGCGAGAGCGATGCCGCTGAGCCAGGAATCGAGCGTCGAGACCTTGGCGTTGAGGTCGAGGCTCGTACGCCGATCCATGCCAAGGTCGCCGTAGCTCTCGGCCTTCTGCTGGGTCGCAAGCTGGCGCTCGAGATCCGTCAGCTCGGCCCGGTTGGAGACGAAGCTGTTGGGCTTGGCGGCACGATAGGCCCCGGTGCCGTAGGATGTGATGGTCATGGCGCGCTCACACTCTCATCAGGACGTCCATCATCTCCTTGACGGTCGAGATGATGCGGGCGTTGGCGGCGTAGGCGTTCTGAAGTTCGATCAGCGTCGCCATTTCCTGGTCGACATTGACCTGCGAGGTTTCCTGGAAGCGGCTCTGGACCGCGGCCAGCGCGACCTGCTGCCCTTCATCGAGCCGCTGGGCGGTCTCGACCGCCTGTCCCTGCGAGGAGACGACGCGCTGGACCAGGCTCGAGACGGTCGCGCTCGTCGTCGCGGTCGAGCCGTCCGTGCTCGTGCGGTTGGTCAAGGCGCGCTGGCTCTGGGTCAACCGCTCCAGCAGCAATTGCGGGCGCGTCACGTCGCCCTGTGCTGTCGTCGTGTCGAAGGTGACGAGCTTGGAGCGGTCGGCGATCAGCGCCGGGTTGACGGTGATCCGCCCCGCGAAACCGACGAGCTGCGAGCCGTTCTCGTAAGAGCCCGTATAGACCGCGTTCCCGGAGCCATCGACGAAGAAGGGCAGCTCGGCGCTGCCGCCGGCCGAGGACAAGGTCGTGGCGGTCGGACGGGAGGTCAGCGCCTTGACGTCGCGGGTGCCTGCGGCGCCGTCATCGACGATGCTCAGAACCGAGCCGGTGTTGGAGACGGTGAAACCGCCGCCGACCGCCGCCTGCATCTGCGCCGCGACGGAGGCCGGGCCGCCCGAGAAGTCGATGCCGATGACGCGGTTGTTGGCGTCGCCGCTGGCCGATGCCGGCAGGGGCAGCGATGCGGCCGACTCGACGCGCACGAAGGTGAAGCGCTGCGTCTGGCCGCCCGGCGTCACCGCATAGTCGAGCGTGACGGTATTCCCGGACTGCAGGCCCGCGAGGTCGACTTCGAACCCGGTCGCTGCGCCCGCCGTGACGGCCGTGCCCGCGATCTCGCGATCGGACAGCGCCCGCGACATCTGCGCCGCGATCTCGTCGAGCTGCGCCTGCGCCTGAACCAGCGTCTTGTCGCGCATCTCCACCAGCGCGGCGATCTCGCCGGAGCGGAAGGTCTTGTTCGCGATCGCGTCCATCACGCCACCAGAGCTGGTGGTCATGGTGATGGTGCCGACGCCGCGCTGGGTCGGATCGGAGCTCCACTGGTCGTCTGCCCCGAGACCGGAATGCTCGTCGAAGCCGAAGGTGACCGCCGGGCGACCATCGAAGATCTGCGTGCCCGATCCGGTGACGACGCTGATCGAGCCGCGCGCGTCCTCGCTGGTCTTGATGTCGATGTACTGAGACAGCTCCGACAGGATCAGGTCGCGCTGGTCCTTCAACCCGGCGACGCCCGCGTCGTTCGGGCTTCCGACGATGCGGGCATTCACATTCGTCAGTGCGTTGAGCAGGTTGTTGACCTGCGTGACGGCGCTGGCGATGCCGCTTTCCGCCTGTGAGCGCAACGCCTGCACGCCGTCCGACAAGGTGTTGAGCCGGGAGGCGAGCTGGCTCGCGGAGTCCAGCACGGCCGTCCGCAGGCTGTAGGATGACGGATCGTTCTGCAGCGCCTGCAGCGCGGAGGTGAAGCCGTTGTAGACCGTGTCGAGCGCCGTCGCGCTGCCGGGCGCGCCATAGAGCTTGTCGACGCTGGACATCATGTTCGCGCGCGTCGAGGTGTAGGCCGCCCCGGCGGATTCCTGCCAGAGCTGATGCTGGACGATCTTGTCCAGCAGGCGCTGGACCTGCGTGCTCTGCGTGCCGACCGTCAGCCCGCTCAGGCTGTCCGATGTCGAGACGGCGCGACGGACATAGCCCGTCGTCCCCGCATTGGAGACGTTCTGCGAGACGACGCCGATGCCGACCTGCGTCGCATTCAGCCCCGAGATCGCCGTATTGAGGGACGTGCTGAGACCCATCTCCAGCTCCTGTCGCGCGAGAGCCGGATCCGATCAGGTTGCATCAACCTGATCGGTGAATCCGCCTCTCAACTCTTGATAGAGAACGCGTGGTCCGATCGGATTGCTTCGCAATCTGATCGGCGCGTGCCCTAGCGGCCCTTCTGGGCCGCACCCAGACCCTGCAGCGAAGCCTTCAGCGGATGATGCTGAAGACGTCGCGCAGCATCTCCTGCGCCGTGGTGATCACCTTGGTGTTGGCCGAGTAGGCCTGCTGGGTGACGATCATCTTCGAGAACTCGTCGGCGATGTCGGTGTTCGACTGCTCGACATTGCCGCCGATGAGCTGCGAGGTGCCGAGGCCGATGATCGGCGGGCCGGACTCGATCGTCTCCTCGAAGGCTCCGCCATCGAGCCGCTTCAGAGCGTTGTCGGCGTTGAAACGCGCCACCGAGAGCTGCGCCAGCGCGACGACCTGGCCATTGCTGAAGGTGCCGATCACCTGGCCATCGGCAGAGACCGAGACGCGGTCCAGCGTACCGGCGGTATAGCCGTCCTGCCGGATCGAGCGGGCATCGATCTGGCCGCTGACGTCGCCGTTCTGGGTCAGGCCATTGCCTCCCGTGGTGACGTTGATGCCGGTGATCGTCGTGCCGGCGATGGTCATCGTCGGCAGCGTGATGTTTCCAGAGGCAGGCGCCGTCATCTGACCGGTCGAATCGAAGGTCACGTCGATATTGGCGTTGCGGTAGGCGGTCGCTGCGCCGGTTGCGCCGGTGTTCTCCGCGACGAAGAGGTTCCAGGTGTCGACCGTCGCCGGCGGGCCGGCCGAGGCGTTGGTGGTCTTGGCCCAACGCAGTTCGACGCTGGTCGCCTTGCCGAGCGCGTCATAGACGGTGACCGATCCGCCCGGGATCGACTGACTCAAGAAGTTAGTGATCTCGCTGCCGATGACGATGCCCGTGCCGCCCTGGGTGGTGGAGAGCGGGTTGCTTGTGAAGCCGGTCGGGCTCAGCAGTTCCGAACCAGGGACGGTCGCGTCGGCGTTATTGGTCCCCGGGAAGGCCGGGATGTTGGCGCGGTACTCGATCGAGGTCGTCGCCTTCGCCGGGAACTGCTCCTTGGTGATGCGCAGGACCTCGGGCTGGGTGCCGATCAGCGAACCCGTCACCGTGTCGATCTTCAGGCCCTTGAGGTAGTAGCCCGCGCCGTTGACCAGATAGCCATTGGCGTCGAAATCGAAATCGCCGCGCCGCGTGTAGAGATTGCTGTTGGCGAACTGCATATTCGAGCCGACGCCGTTGAGGCGCTGGTCGACGACGAAGAAGCCGTCGCCGTTGATCGCGGCGTTGGTCTCGATGCGGGTCGCGCTCAGATCGCCCTGGATCGAGTTCGTCGCCTGGCTGAAGGCCGCGACCGAGCCGGCGATCTGCCGGTTCAGTGCCGAATCCGGCACCAGATCGGAGAAGGTCGTATCGACCCGCTTGAAGCCGGCCGTGCGGGAATTGGCGATGTTGCCGGAGATGTTTTCCAGCGCATAGGACTGCGCCTGCATCCCCGAAACCGCTGTCGTCAACGCGCTGAAGACACCCATGAAACCCTCACCTCGACCGGCGCCCCCCAAGGGCAGCCACACTTTCGAGGCGAAGATTGCACGGCCCATGCCATGAGGCGGGGCCTTATATTTCAGCGCCTTGAATGGTTTAGAAGGTGTTTCGCGGTGGTTTTCGCCGGGCAGATTCAGCCCTGCCCGGCAGATTCTGCCTAAGCGCGGCCGCCAAAGGCCGGGCCGGTCAGGAAGTTGCCTGCTCTGAGCTGCCGCGCCACGAGGCCAAGTCGCCGGCGACATCCGCCAATGTCGGCGGCGGCGCCTCGACGAAAGGCAGCGGCCGGCAGACGGCCAGCGCCGCCAGCCCGATCCGGGCGGTCAGCATGCCATTGATCACGCCCTCGCCCAGCTTGGCCGAGAGCCGCGCCGCCAGGCCCTGCCCCACCACCTGCTGGATCACGGCGTCGCCCGCAGCGATGCCGCCGGTCAAGACGAGGTGGTTCAGCACCTGCCGTGCCAGCCTCAGCAGGCCGAGCGTGCCGGGCCTGCCAGCATAGATGCCCGCGATGGAGCGCAGCAGCCGCGCGCAGGCGACGAGCACGAAGACGACATCCACCAGGGCACGGGGGCTGACCGCCGTGACGAGCGAGACGCGCCGTGCCGCCTGCGCGATCTGTGCCTGGGCCGCCGCATCGAGCGGCGTCATCAGGCTGCGCTCGGTCACCGTCAGAAGATCGCGCGCCGCAAAGAGCTGCGGCAGGCTGTCGGCGAGCAGCGCTCGCCCCTTCGCCGTGTCCGCCCGCGACGCGTAGAGCTGCGTGAGCTCGTCGGTCACCGCCCTTGCTTCGGTGAGGTCGCTGTCGGCGAGAGCACTGGTCGCGCGCAGGCGCAGCGCCTCGACCTTGCGCTCGCGCAGGATGTCGCGCAGCACGCGCGCCAGCATAACGAGCAGCGCCAGCGCGGCCACGGCGGCGCAGGCCAGCGCCGCGTAACCCAGCACCGGGCTCTGGTTCATCAGCGAAACGATGGTGCGCTCGGCCCAGACACCGATCGAGAGCGTCAGGAAGCCGGAGAGGCCGGCGATGAACAGGCCGCCCCACGACCAGCGCCGCCGCGCGACCGGCACAACGGTCGTCTCGGCCGCGTCGATCGGCTCGCTTTCCGGCAGGATCGCGACGCCGCCCTCGCGGCTGATCTCGTCCCCCGCCATGTCCGGACTGGCCGGATCCAGCCTGATCGCGCGCGGAGCCTTGCTCATGCCAGTCTGTCCCCGATCAGGAACTCAAGCGCGCGGTCGAGGCGAATCTGCGGCGGCGGCCGGGTGCGGCCACCAGCATCGGGCACCATGAGCGGCGGGCGGAACCGTGGCGCCCGGATCTGCCAGCGCGCCTGCGGATCGAAGACCGCTTCCGGGCGCTCCGGCAGCTCGCCCGGAAAGATCGCAGCCTCGGCCGTTCCGTCGAAGACCTCGCCATCGATGGCCTCGCCGGCTTCGGGCACGCCCGCAATCGCGGGCAGTTCCTCGCGGCCCTGCTTGATGCGGACCTCGCGCGTCGCCCGCACGGCAGCGAGCGCCATGGCCTCGACGCGGGCGCCGGCTCCCTGCGCGCGGGAGGCCGCGCGGCTGACCAGATGCGACATCACCGCCGCCAGCCGGTCATGGCTCGAATGGTGGACATGGTCGGCCTTGGTCGCCGCGAAGAGCACTCGCTCGATCCGCGGCGCGAACAGGCTCGTGAGCCAGGAATTGCGCCCGACCTGAAAGGCGGCGAGCGCCTGGCCGAGCGCAGTCTCGAGATCGGCCAGCGCCGGCGCGCCGGCGTCGAGCGCCGCCAGCACGTCGACCAGCACGATCTGCCGATCCAGCCGGGCGAAATGGTCGCGGAAGAACGGCGCCACCACGACGCGCTTGTAGGCCTCGAAGCGGTCCGCCATCAGCCCGCCGAGCGTACCGGGTCGCGGCTCGGCGTCATGGCCGAGATCGAGCGGCGCGAAGGTCAGCGCCGGCGAGCCCTCGAGATCGCCCGGCATCAGGAAGCGCCCGGGCGGCGTCACCGCCACCGCCTCGGGATCGGCCCGGAGCCTGGCGAGATAGGCCTTGAACAGGTCGCTCGCGGCCTCCGCCGCCATCTCGTCGGGCGGCCCCGCCGGGTCGCGCTGCGGCAGATCGGCCAGCCATTCGGCCGCCGCTGCCTGCCGATGGGCCTTGCGTGCATCCCCGACTGCCTGGCGCGACCACGTCTTGTAGTCCTGTCCGATCAGCGCGAGGTCGAGCAGCCATTCGCCTGGATAATCGACGATGTCGAGCGTCAGCGTCGCCGGTCCCTTGAACCAGCCGGCGGCACGCTCGTAGTCGATCTCGACGCGCAGTTCCGAAATCCGCCGCGTCGAATCCGGCCAGCGCCGCTCCGCCCCGTTGAGCGCCGCGCGATGCGCTTCGTAGGGAAAGCGTGGGATGTCCGGATCGGGCTGCGGCACGAGCCGCACGCGCGAGATCCGACCCTCGGTCGCGGCCTTCAGGACGGGGAGCTTCGCGCCCTCGATCAGGTTCTGGATCAGGGCCGTGGTGAAGACCGTCTTGCCCGAGCGCGACAGGCCGGTGACGCCGAGCCGCAATCGCGGTCGCGCCATCCCCAGCAGGCTGTCTCCGAAGGCGAGCGCCGCATTGCGCGCCTCGTCGAGATAGGAACCCTGGCTCACCGGCGTGCCGCCCGGATCAATCGTCCGGCCCTTCGCCGAGCGAAGCGGGGGTCACGAAACGGTCGAGCCGGCCGGAACGAAGGCTGAGATCGCGCCAGTCCTCGATGTCGAAATCCAGGACGGCAAGGCCGCAGGTCGGATACTTCTCGGCCATGCGCGCCGCGGCGTAACGGTCGCCATGCCCCGTGAGCTTGGCGGCAAGCTCCTCGAAGCCGGGATTGTGGCCGATCATCAGCAGGACGCGGACGGCGGGCTCGGCCTCCTGCACCACCTTCAGCAGGCGCTCGGGCGGCGCCTCGTAGATGCGCGGCTCGAAATGCGTGCCCGGACGCTCGGGCAGCATCGGCCGCACCAGTTCCCAGGTCTCGACCGTGCGCTTGGCCGGCGAGATCAGGACCAGATCGGGCAGCAACAATTCGTCGGCAAGGTAGCGCCCCATTACGGGAGCGGCTTCACGCCCGCGCACCGCCAGCGGCCGGTCGCGGTCGGGAGTGTTGGCGGGCCTGCTCGACTTGGCATGGCGCAGAAGCATGAGGCGTCGCATCAATGGAACCTAGTGAGAGACCGAGAGATTTGCGAGAGGCGGCATCGTCAGCGGCTTTCGCGCCTGACCATGAAGGCGAGCTTCTCGAACAGCGAAACATCCTGCTCGTTCTTGAGCAGCGCGCCGTGCAGCGGAGGGATCAGCTTGCGCGGGTCGCGCTCTCGCAGCACCTCGGGGCCGATGTCCTCGGCGACGAGCAGCTTCAGCCAGTCGAGCAACTCCGATGTCGAGGGCTTCTTCTTGATGCCCGGCACCTCGCGCACCTCGAAAAACAGCTTCAGCGCCTCCTCCATCAGCCTCTTCTTGATGCCGGGGAAATGCACCTCGACGATGGCCTGCATCGTCTCCGCGTCCGGGAAGCGGATGTAGTGGAAGAAGCAGCGGCGCAGGAAGGCGTCCGGCAGTTCCTTCTCGTTGTTGGAGGTGATGATCATCACCGGCCGCCGCGCCGCCCGGATCGTCTCGCCGGTCTCGTAGACATGGAACTCCATGCGGTCGAGTTCGAGCAGGAGGTCGTTGGGGAACTCGATGTCCGCCTTGTCGATTTCGTCGATCAGCAGCACCGGACGCTCGGGCGAGGCGAAGGCCTCCCAGAGCTTGCCGCGCTTGATGTAGTTGCCGATGTCGGAGACGCGCGGGTCGCCGAGCTGACTGTCGCGCAGGCGGCTGACCGCGTCGTACTCGTACAGCCCCTGCTGGGCCTTGGTCGTCGATTTGACGTGCCAGGTGATCAGCGGTGCCTTCAGCGCGGCCGCGACCTCCTCCGCCAGCACGGTCTTGCCGGTGCCGGGCTCGCCCTTGACCAGCAGCGGCCGCTCCAGCCGGATCGCGGCATTGACCGCGACGGTGAGGTCATCGGTGGCGACATAATTCTCGGTACCGGCGAAACGCATGCAAAGGCCTTCTGCGGGATGATCGCGGAAGGCTAGCCCAGGATCGCTCCAACAGGAAACCTCCACCGTCAGGCTCCGCGCAGGCCGCCCCACCTAAGACCTCGACCGGAAAGGCGAATTTCCGCGCGCCGCAACGGTTTGGCGGTTGTGTTGCCGCCGCCCAGACCGCACAGTCCACAGGCTCCTGACCGCTTCGAATCGCAAGGCATTCCCTTGGCCGGAACCGTCGATCCTTCCGTCTACAAGGACGCTGCCGTGGTGCTCGCGACGGCGGGCGTGATCGTGCCTTTCGCCAAGTCCCTGCGGGTCAATTCCGTCGTGGCCTTCATGGCCTGCGGCGCCCTCGTCGGCCCATTCGGATTGGGCGGCCTCGTTTCCTCGGTCCCGCTGCTGAGCACCATCACCGTCTCGAGCCCGGAGGCCTTGGCCGGGACGGCTGAACTGGGCGTGGCCTTCCTGCTCTTCGTGATTGGGCTCGAACTCTCCTTCGAGCGGCTCCTGACGATGCGCCGCTTGGTGTTCGGCCTCGGGCTCGGCCAGGTCGCGCTCTCGGCCGGCATCATCGGAACGGCGGCCTTCATGCTGGGCCAGCCTGCCGCGGCGGCATTGATCATCGGGTTCGGCCTGGCCTTGTCCTCGACGGCGATGGTGGTCGAGCTGCTGTCGGCCAAGAGGCGCATGATGTCCTCGGCCGGACGCGCCAGTTTCGCCGTGCTGATCTGCCAGGACATCGCGGTCGTGCCCCTGCTCTTCCTGGTCAGTGTGCTCGGCGCGCAGAACGGCGGCGGCTCGCTACTCGCTGGCCTGGCCCAGGCCCTGCTCCAGGCTGTCGCGGCGATCGCGATCATCGTCCTGGTGGGCCGACTGGCGCTCAGGCCGCTCTTCCGCCTCGTCGCCTCGACCGATTCCTCCGAGAGCTTCATGGCGGCGACGCTGCTGATCGCCATCGGGACCGGCATGATCGCCGCCGCGGCCGGCCTGTCGATGGGGCTCGGCGCCTTCATCGCCGGTCTCCTGCTCGCCGAAACCGAGTATCGGCGCGCCATCGAGGCGACGATCGACCCGTTCAAGTCGCTCCTGATCGGCGTCTTTTTCCTCACCGTCGGCATGAGCGTGAACCCGGCCCAGATCGCTGCGCAGCCATTCGCCATCCTGGGCATCGCGATCGGCCTGTTCGCCACGAAATCGCTGATCATCTTTACGCTTGCCCGCGTCTTCCGGCTGTCCAAGGCGACGGCGCTGGAAACTGCGATCATGGTGGGGCCCGGCGGCGAATTCGCCTTCGTTCTGCTGAACGGCGCGGTCGGCGCCAAGCTGCTGGGCCAGGAGGCCGCGAGCCTGGTCCTGGCCGGCGTCTCGCTGACCATGATCGCGTTGCCGCTGCTGGCGCGCCTGGCCGCGGCGCTGGCTGCGAAGCTCGCCGTGCCCGTCGTGCTGCCCGAGGAGGCGACGGTCCTGCCGCCGGACGACCACTCGGCGCGGGCCATCGTCGTCGGCTGCGGCCGTGTCGGCCAGCTGGTCGGCAGCATGCTCGAGGAGCACGGCAAGCCCTATATCGTGATCGACTCAGACGCCTCGTTGATCTCGGCCCAGCGGCGGGCCGGGCGGCCCGCCTATTACGGCGACGCCACCAGGTCGGATTTCCTGCGCCTGTGCGGGCTGGACGACGCGACGGCTCTGATCGTGACCATCGATAGCGCCCGCGCGGTCGATGCCACGGTGCAGGCGGCGCGCGCGCTCAGATCCGACCTCGTCATCGTGGCGCGCGCCCGCGATGCGGAGCATGCCCGGCATCTCTACAAGATCGGCGTCAACGATGCGGTGCCCGAGACGATCGAAGCGAGCCTTCAACTGTCGGAGGCGGCGCTGGTCGGCCTCGGCGTGCCGATGGGCCTCGTCATCGCCTCGGTCCATGAGAGGCGCGACGGCTTCCGTGCCGAGCTCAAGCCGGCAGACGCCGCGGCCCCGACTCTTCCGCGGCACGCGCGTTCGCGAAGGCTGTGACACTGGGCCCGGGCGCCACGGCCGCCCCGTTGCGCGGAAGCCGGCCCGCATTCTGGCCGGCGACCTGCCGGATATGGCCGTAGAACTGCGCCGCACTGCGCCGCCAGCTATGGCTGGCCGCGAGCTCCAGGCAGATCTCTCGCGGGACGCGCAGAGCCTGGAGCGCCGCGGTCCGAAGATCCTCGTTCAGGATCGCGGCGCCGCTGCCGGCGAAGACGTCGCGCGGGCCTTGCACCGGGAAGGCCGCGACCGGCAGGCCGCTCGCCGCCGCCTCCAGCAGAACGATGCCGAAGGTGTCGGTCAGGCTCGGGAAGACGAAGACGTCCGAGGATGCATAGATCGCGGCGAGCTCCTCGCCTTCGCGCGTGCCGAGGAAGGTAACGTCGGGAAAGGCGCGCTGCAGATCTGCGCGCGCCGGCCCGTCACCGACCACGACCTTGCTGCCCGGCAGCCGCAGCGACAGGAATGCGTCGAGGTTCTTCTCGACCGCGACGCGGCCGACGCTGAGGAAGATCGGGCGTGGCAGGTCCAGCACGCTGTGCGGGCGCGGATGGAACAGCGACAGATCGACGCCACGCCCCCAGCGCACGATCTTCTCGAAACCGTGCTGGCGCAGCTCCGTCTCGACCGATGCGGTCGAGACCATCACGGCGGCAGCCGGCCCGTGGAAACGGCGCAGGAAGCCGTAGCTCCAGCTCTCGGGGATCGGCCAGCGCGCCGCGACATATTGCGGGAAACGGGTGTGGTAGCTCGTCGTGAACGCCCGCTTCTGGGCGAGGCAGGCCGCCCGGGTCAGCCAGCCGATCGGTCCCTCCGTCGCAATATGGATGTGGTCGGGCCCGAAATCGGCGATCCGCTCGGCCACGGCACGCTGCGTCGTCAAGGCGATGCGGATATCGGGATAGCTCGGCAGACCGACCTGCGCGAACCCTTCCGGCGTCAGCATCTTCGGCGTGACGCCGAAATCCGGCCCTGCCTCTGCCATCCGTTCCAGCGAGCGCACGACGCCGTTGATCTGCGGACGCCAGGCGTCCGTCGCGATCATCACGCGCATCAGGCAGCCTCGACGAGCGTCGGCACGGCGACGGGCCGCGTCGGCACGACGACCGGAACCGGCGTCTCGCCCTTCAGGCGGCCCTGCGGCCAGCGGATCAGCTCGAAGCGTCCGTCATGATGCTCGACGAAGGCGGTGCAGCTTTCGACCCAGTCGCCGGTATTGATGTAGGTCAGCCCGTCGATCTCGCGGAACGCGGCATGGTGAATGTGGCCGCAGACGACGCCGTCGGCGTCGTGCCGGCGCGCCTCGGCCGCCAGGCAGGTCTCGAACTCGCCGATATAGTTGACCGCGTTCTTGACCTTGTTCTTCGCCCAGGCCGAAAGCGACCAATGCGGCAGGTTGAGCAGCCGGCGCACCTTGTTGACGACCGTGTTGGAGGCCAGCGCGATCGTGTAGGCCCAGTCACCGAGCAGGGCGAGCCATTTGGCGTTGCGCACCACGAGGTCGAACAGATCGCCATGGATGACGAGCAGGCGCTTGCCGTCGGCCGTCTCGTGGACGACCTCGTCGACGAGCGTGATCCCACCGAACTGCAACCCGGTGAAATCCCGCAGGAAATCGTCGTGGTTGCCGGTGACGTAGATCAGCTTGGAGCCCTTGCGGACCTTGCGCAGCAGCTTCTGGATGACGTCGTTGTGCGATTGCGGGAAGTACCAGCCGCTCTTCAGCCGCCAGCCATCGATGATGTCGCCGACCAGATAGATCTGGGGGGCATCGTACGCCCGCAGGAATTCCAGGACCAGATCGGCCTGCGCCCCGCGCGTGCCGAGGTGGAGATCCGAGATGAAGATGCTGCGAACCTGCTTCGCGTCGTCCTCGTCGCCCATGCCGCCCGGCCCATCCTGTTGCGATGCGTCCGGCATGTGTCTGATTTGCGTTGCGCTTTGATGACGGAACGAACGATCCGTGGTCTGTCTGTGGGCGAAAGCGCGAAGCCTCTGGAGGAATGCCATGGATCTGGGAATTTCGGGCCGCACGGCCATTATCTGCGCCTCCAGCAAGGGCCTCGGCCGTGGCTGCGCGCAGGCGCTGGCCGAGGCCGGCTGTACCGTCGTGATCAATGGCCGTGACGCCGTGACACTCGAGGCGACGGCGAGCCAGATTCGTGCCAGCACCGGCGCGACGGTGCTGACCGTCGTCGCCGACGTCTCGACTCGCGCCGGGCAGGACGCGCTCCTCGCGGCAGCCCCCGAGCCCGACATCCTGGTCAACAACAATGGCGGGCCTCCGCCGAAGCCGTTTCGCGACGTCTCCCGGGAGGCGCTGCTGGAAGGCGTCGTCCAGAACCTGGCGACCCCGCTCGAACTCGTGCAGCGCGTCGTCGACGGCATGATGGCCCGGGGCTTCGGGCGAATCGTCAACATCACTTCGGCCAGCGTGCTGACGCCGCTGACCGGACTCGACGTCTCCTCGGCCGCCCGCGCCGGGCTCACCGCCTTCCTCTCCGGCGTGGCGCGCGAGGTCGCCCATGCCAATGTCACGATCAACAACATCCTGCCCGGCATGTTCGACACCGACCGGCTGAAGAGCGGGCTGACGAAGATGGCGACGATCAAGGGCGTGGGTATCGAGGAGATCGCCAAGGCGCGTCGGGACAGCGTGCCGGCTGGCCGCTTCGGCGAGGCCGATGAATTCGGCAAGCTCTGCGCCTTTATCGCCAGCGCCCATGCCGGCTACATTACGGGCCAGAATTTCCTGATCGACGGCGGTGCCTTCCGCGGCAACTTCTGAGTCGCGCCAGTCAGACGCCCCCGATCAGCGGCCGGCCTCCCGCCGGCCGCTGATCGGGGTTGCAGCCTTCACGCTTTGAGAGCGTGACTGGACATGTTCTAAGGCGGCCTTCGCGGCGTCTGCCGTCGCCTTGTCCTCCCAGCGTGCCGGTCCGTTGTCCCCTCTCCTTGGCATCAGCCTGAAATTGCTCTCGGCGCTGGCCTTCACGCTGATGTCGGCCGGCATCAAGGCGGCGGCTGCCCGCTATCCGACGGGCGAACTCGTCTTCGTCCGCTCCTTCTTTGCGCTGATCCCGCTGTTGATCTGGCTGGCCTGGCGTTCCGAGCTTCCAGGCGCCCTCAAGACGAAGAACCTGCGCGGCCACATGAAGCGTGGCGTGATTGGTTCGACCGGCATGTTCTGTGGCTTTGCCGCGCTCCAGTTCCTGCCGCTCTCGGACGCGGTGGCGCTCGGCTACGCTGCGCCGCTGGGCGTTGTGGTGCTTGCCGCCCTCGTGCTGAAGGAACGCGTGCGGATCTATCGCTGGAGTGCCGTGACGATCGGCTTCGTCGGGGTGCTGATCATGCTCTCGCCGCATCTTTCGGGCGGCACGCTGTCCCACGGCTTGCAGGCGGGACCGGCACTCGGCGCGGCGCTCGGCCTCTTCGGCGCCTTCTGCTCGGCTTTCGCCTCGATTGAGGTGCGCCTCCTCACCAAGACCGAGCCGACCGGCGCGATCGTGTTCTACTTCATGCTGCTGACCAGCGCGCTCGGCCTTGTCACCCTGGCCTTCGGCTGGCGCATGCCGGATCTGCAGGACGCCTTGCTCATGGTCGCGATCGGCATCCTCGGCGGCCTCGGCCAGATCCTGCTCGTCCAGGCCTACCGCTTCGGCGACGCTTCGCTGATCGCCCCCTTCGAGTATTCGACGATGATCTGGGCGGTCCTGATCGGCTGGTTCCTCTTCGGCGAGTGGCCGGTCAGTACGATCCTGATCGGCGCCGCCATCGTCATCGCCTCGGGCATCTATGTCATCTTCCGCGAGCAGCGCCTCGGCCTGATGAACCGCAAGCAGCGCGAGGTCGGCTCGACCCGCAGCACCTGAGTCTTGACGCACACGGCCATGCCCTGTGCGCATTGCAACAGTCACAGCTTGCTCCTGAGGCGCGGAAGGAGCATTGTCCGGTGAGACAAACGATCGTTCGCTTGCGCAAACGACGCAACATGTGAGGCAGGCCGAGCAGGATGGGTATCGAGACGAAAGAGCGCGGCGGACGCGAGTTCGACTCCGGGGCCCAGGTCATCTCGGGCCAGCTCGGCAAGACGATCCAGCGCCTTCGCAAAGCCTACAACTTCTCGCTCTCGGAGCTTGCCGAACAGTCCGGCGTCGCCAAGTCCATCATCAGCCAGATCGAGCGCAACGAGACCAACCCGACGCTGGCGACGATCTGGCGGCTCTCCCAGGCGCTCGACATCTCGATCGAGCGCGTGCTCTCCAGCGGCGAGGAAGAGCCCTTCATCGAGAAGACGGCCCGGGCCGACACGCCGATCCTGCTCTCGGAGGACGGCAAGCTCCGCCTCGCCATCATCGGCTGGATAAAGACGGTCGAATGGCTGCAATGGTACGATGTCAGCTCAGAGCCCGGCGGCGAACTCGACTCCGAAGGGCATCAGCGCGGCTCGATCGAATCCCTCTCCGTGACCTCGGGCGAGTTCGAGGTCGAGGTCGGCGACATCATCCAGCGCGCCAAGGCCGGCGAGACCCTGCGCTACCGCTGCGACCGCCGCCACGTCGTCCGCTGCGTCGGCGACCAGCCCGGCACCGCCCTGATGGTCTGCATCCTCAAGGCGGCGGTGATGGAGTAGCCGCCAGCTGCGGCACCGCTCACCACCGCTCCCATCTTCCTCCGTCCCGATCACGCCTTCGCGCAAGCTGAGGTTAACTTCTCGCGGCTAGATCGATCTCTGGCTTGGGCGTGTTGGGAGCAGTGGATCATGCCTGAAGCCGGACGCTGGCAGCACTGACGACGATACCGATGGATCTCGCAACCCTCTGGTATCTGACCACCGGAACGGCGCTCATCGCCGCCATCATGACCCTGTGGGAGCGCAAGGCACAGGCCCAGCGTGCGCGCGAACTCGGCCTCTGGGCGGCTGCCTATCTCGCTTTTGCCGTTGGCTGCGTCATCGCGATGAACCGGCATGCCTTCCCAGGCATGGCCGGGCCCGCCATCACCAACATCGTCATGATGCTCGGCTACTTCCTCATGCTCCAGGGAGCCCTGGCGCTGGACGGTCGCAGGCTGCACCCGGCCCTGATCCTCGGCCTGCTGGCCGCCATCGGCATCGCCTGGTTCGTCGCCGGTGTCGGCGCGGTCGGACTTCTCTGGAATCATGTCAGTGCGTTCCCGATCGCCATCGTCGCCGGCTCGACCGCATTCACATTGCTGTGCAGCCGCACCGTGCAGGCTTTGCGCTCCCGCCCCATCGCCGTCGCCGTCTTCGCCTGCCACGCCCTGTTCTACGCCGCCCGCACCTTCGTCGTTCCGGTCATCGCCTCGATCTACGGCGAGAGCGTCCTCGCGCTCGCGGCGGAAATCACGATGTACGAGGCGGTGCTGTTCACGGTCGCGATGTCGATGTCGCTCCTGGCACTCGTGCGGGAGGAGGACCGAGCCAATCTCCTGGCGACGGCACGCACCGACTTTCTGACCGACCTCAACAACCGCCAGGGCTTCTTCGAGCTTGCTCCCAGGCGCCTGAGCGGCACCGCGAAGGACGCCGCGCACTCCCTGCTCGCCTTCGACCTCGATCACTTCAAGGCCATCAATGACCGCTACGGCCACGAAGCCGGCGACCGCGTCCTCAAGCTTTTCGCGACGATCGCTCGCGAGATCGCCGGGGCCGACGCCATGAGCGCCCGGCTCGGAGGCGAGGAATTCGCGATCCTGCTGCCGAACAGGAAAGGCGTGGAAGCCCATGCGATCGGACAAAGGATCGCCCAGCGCTTCGCCGAAATGGCCGTGCGCCCCGACGGGCTCGGCATTCCCGCGACCGTCAGCATAGGGCTTGCCGAGGCCAGCGGCGAGCAGGTCGATCTGGCCACGCTCCTGGCCGCAGCCGATCGCGCGCTCTATCGGGCCAAGATGCTCGGCCGCAACCGCATCGAGATGGCGCAGCCTGGGCAAGCCGCCAGGGCAGCCTAGATACCCTCACTCAGCCCGCCATTCCGCCCCCTTTTTGCTTGCGCCAAAGGCTCGCCGGCAGCCGGGCACAATGCGGCTCGGACGCCGTCGCGACGCCGTTGATGTCGATCACCGGGGGCTCAAACGCCTGCGACCTTCGACCCGATGCTTCAGGGCGCCTTGGCCGGCGGCCGGGCCGGACCTTGCACCGAGGGCAGCGACTTCAGATATTCCGCCATCGCCAGCCGGTCCGCATCCGGGAGCTGCGCCATGTTGCGCACCACCGCCGCCATCGTGCCGCCGACGCTGTCGAAGCTCGGCGTGAAGCCGGTCTTGAGGAGTTCCGCGATCTCCTCCTTCGACCATTTGCCGAGCGCATCGGGATGCTGGGTGATGTTCGGCACCCAGCCCTTGCCCTCAGGGTCCGGCCCTCCGGCGAGGCGCGTGGCCTGCACGATGGCGCCGAGCGCGTTGCGGTTCGAGTGGCATTCGGCGCAATGGCCGGGGCCGTTCACCAGATAGGCGCCACGATTCCACGCCTCGCTCTTCGACGGGTCGGGCACGAACGACGCGCCCTGGAAGAAGAGCAGCTTCCAGCCACCGACGACGCGGCGGATGTTGAAGGGAAACGGCAGGTCATGCGCCGGAGCGCGTCCCTCGACCGGCGCCAGTGTGCGGATATAGGCGAAGAGATCGGCCAGCGCCTTCGGCGGCATAAGCCGATAGGAGGTGTAGGGAAAGGCAGGATAGTAGTGCTGGCCCTTCGGCGAGACGCCCGCCGCCATCGCATCGACGAAATCCTGTACGCCCCAGTTGCCGATGCCGTCGCGCGTGTGCGGCGAGATGTTGGGAGCGTGGAAGGTGCCGAAGGGCGACCCGAGCGCAAGGCCGCCGCCGAGCTTCAGCTTGTCGTCCTGGTTGGGGGTGGCGTGGCAGGAGGCGCAGCCTCCGGCCGCAAAGAGCAGCCGGCCGTTCTCGATGTCAGGCGCGGCAAGTGCGCCAATCTCCGGCGATGGCGAGACGATGCGCGGATCGGTCAGGACATAGAAGCCTCCGAACCCAACGGCCGCCAGCAGGACGAGGGTGACCAGCAGACGGCGCAGGCGCAGCATGTCGATTTTCTCCCGAGCTCATCCTGGCGGCACCGACCGGCCCCGCAATCCGAATCTCTTGATAACGCGAAGCGCACCCGAAAGCTCCCGGGCGTGGCAAAGCAGGCGGACGGCGCGAGGGCCCTTCCACCTGCTCTCAGGCATCAGAACCGTCAGGTCCTGCCGCCGGCATCACTTCTTGATGCGATAGGCCTCGTGGCAGGCGCCGCAATTCTTGGTCGCGTTGCCGAAAGCCGCCTTGAAGCCGTCGAGATTGCTCGCCGAGGCGCCGGCGCCGGCGTCGGTCTCGAACTTGACGAAGGCAGCCTTGAAGCCGGCCTGGTCCTCCCAGATCTTCGGCGCTGCCGTGGTGTCGCCGCCGGTCTTCGCGCTGTCGGGATAGAGGCCGGGCATCTTCTTGGAGGCGTCGACATAGACCTTGAAGATGGCCTGCGCCTTCGTGGCGTCGAACGGGGCCTCGCCCTTGGCGATCGCCGCGCCGTCGCGCGTAGCGGCGCCGACGGCTTTCATCACGTTGCGGCGTTCGGAGATCGGATCGGTATCGGCGACGACGGCCGTCAGACCCAGGCCGAGAATGGCGGCGACGAGAGCGGTACGGATCATGAAACATCCTCAAGGCTTCGGTCGCCGGTGCGGCGCCGATTGGAACTGTTCCAGATCAACCGATCATGCTGTCGCCGCCAAGTCGCATTCGCGTGAGCGGTCTTGCGTCGATGCAAGGGAGTCCTTGCGTCAAAGTTGGTAACCGGCCTCCTTGAGAGCGTTGAACACCTTCAGCGGCGTCGCTGGCATGTCGATAGCCTTGATGCCGGCGGCCCGGTCGAGCGCGTCGACCATCGCATTCATCACCGCCGGACAGGCGCCGATCGCCCCCGCCTCGCCCGCTCCCTTGACGCCGAGCGCATTGGTGACGCAGCGGACATTGCGCGTCTCGAAATGGAAGTTCGGCACGTCGACGGCGCGCGGCAGCGCATAGTCCATGAAGGTCGCTGTCAGCATCTGCCCGGACGCGTCGAACCTGATCTCCTCCATGAGCGCCTGGCCGATGCCCTGCGCCGCGCCGCCATGAACCTGGCCCTGCAGCATGATCGGGTTCAGCGTCATGCCGAAATCGTCGACCACGACGTAATTGACGATCTCGGTACCGCCGGTCTGCGGGTCGATCTCCAGCTCGCAGATATGGGTGCCGTTAGGATAGGTCGCCTCCGGCGGCTCCCAGCTCTGATGCACCCTGAGCTTCGCCGGCGTCGCGCCCGGCAGCGCCGCGATGGCGGCGAGACCCAGCGCCTTGTCGGTGCCGACGACGCGCACGGCGCCATCCGCGATCTCGAGGTCGCCGACGCCGGCCTCCAGTTTCTCGGAGGCGAGCTGCTTCAGATTGTCGGAGAGGATCGAGGTCGCCTTGTCGAGCGCGGCGCCTCCGACCGGAATCGAACGCGAGCCCCCCGTGCCGGCACCGGTCTCGACCCTGTCGGTATCGCCCTGCACGACCCGGATGCGGTCCATCGGAATGTCGAGATGCTGAGAGACGAGCTGCGAATAGGCGGTCTCATGGCCCTGCCCGTTCGACTGCGTGCCGATCAGGACCGTGACCATGCCGTCCTTCTCGAGGATCACGGTCGAGCTCTCGGGCCCGCCGCCGCCGCAGGCCTCGATGTAGCTGGCCATGCCGATGCCGCGAATCTTGCCGGCCTTGTTGGCGGCCTTCAGGCGGGTCTTGAAACCCTTCCAGTCGGCCACATCCATCGCCCGGCGCATATGCCCTTCGAACTCGCCGGAATCGTAGACCGGACCGGTCTGCGTCCTGTGAGGCATCTCGCCCGGCTTGACGAAGTTCAGCGCACGCACGGCATCGGGCGTCTTGCCGGTCTCGCGCGCGATGGCATCGACGAGCCGCTCGATCAGATAGGCGGCCTCCGGGCGACCGGCGCCGCGATAGGCGTCGACCGCCATCGTGTTGGTCAGGATGCCACGGAAGCGCACATGAACCGCCGGAATGTTGTAGCAGCCGGGCGTCATCGTGGTGCCGACCCATGGGATGAAGGGTCCATACTGCGAGAGATAGGCCCCCATCTCGGCGGCGAGATCGACCTTGAGGCCGATGAACTTGCCGCGCTTGTCGAGCGCCATCGTCGCAGTCGCGAGGTTCGCGCGGCCATGGGTGTCGGCGAGGAAGTGCTCGGTCCGGTCGGCAACCCAGCGCACCGGGCGCTTCAGCCTCTCGGCCGCGACCATGGTCAGCGGATACTCGCGATACATGAAGATCTTGGTGCCGAAGCCGCCGCCGACATCGGGCGTGACGACGCGGATACGCGACTGGTCGACCTTGAGGATGTAGTCGGCGAGGATTTCGCGCGTGCCGTGGCTGCCCTGGCTGCCGAGCGTCAGCGTCCAGCGCTTCGTCGCCTTGTCGTATTCGGCGATGCAGGCGCGTGTCTCCATGTAGTTGGAGGCGAGCCGGTTGTTGACGATCGTCACGGAAACCGTGCGGTCGGCCTTGGCGAAGGCTGCGTCGGTCTTGGCCTTGTCGCCCTGCTGGCCCTCGAAGGCGACATTGCCCGGCCGGTCGGGCCAGACCCGATGGGCCTTCGGGTCGAGCGCTTCCTCGATGCCGGTGACCGAGGGCAGCGCTGTCCATTCGATGTCGATCGCCTCAGCCGCATCGCGCGCCTGCGCCAGCGTCTCGGCAACGACGAAGGCGACGGCTTCGCCGACATGGCGGACCGTATCGGTCGGCAGCACCGGCACCGGAAGCGGCCGCACCATCTCGCCGGAGACCTCCTGGATCAGCCCCTTGCAGGGCAGATCGCCGAGATCAGCGACATCCTCGCCGGTCAGGATGAGCTTGACGCCCTTCATCCTGCGGGCGGTCTCCTTATCGCGGATCGCAAAGGTCGCATGGGCATATTGCGAGCGCAACACGAAGGCGTGGAGCGCCCCATCGACCGCGGTGTCGTCGGTGTAGCGGCCCGTGCCGGTGGTCAGGCGCTGGTCCTCGACCCGGCGCACGGGCTGTCCGAATCCGAATTTCATGGGGCGCATCGCCGAACATCCTTCAGATAAGTCGAATGAAAGACTGGAACAGGATCGAGGTGGCGTCAGCCCCGGCAAGAGGCGTGCCGCGATGCGCCGGGCGCAAGGCGGAAAACGGCCGAAACCGTCAGTGCTCGACAGGTTCGCCCTGCATGACCCAGTCGCGGAAGCCGCCGAGATAATGGCTGTCGATATCGAGGCCAGCCGACTGTGCAAATTCGAGTGCCCGCAGCGAGCGGACACCGGCGGCGCAGGACATCACGATGCGCTTGCCGGGCTCGTTCGGAAGATCGGCCGGGTCGAAGCGTGAGAGCGGGCGCGAGACCGAGCCCGGAATATGGCCGGCAGCAAACTCATGCGGCTCGCGGACATCGACGAGGAGGATGGACCCGTCTGAAAGACCGGCCTTGATGTCGTCGATGTCAAGATCGTTCACGGTCAATGCGGCAGCTCCGACGCTCCAAGGGCCTGTACCCTAGTCCAGCAGCTTTACCAGATAGAGCGTGAGGGCTGGAAATGCCACCACGATGCCGAGCCGGATGACATCGGACAACACGAAGGGCAGCACGCCGCGATAGATCCGGGTAATCGGCACGTCGCGCGCCAGCGATGACACGACGAAGACGTTGAGCCCGATCGGCGGACAGGTCATGCCGATGCCGACGACGATCAGCACGAGGATGCCGAACCAGATCGCGACATCGTCCGGCGCCATCCCGAAGTCGAGTGCGGTGACGATCGGAAAGAACACCGGCAGCGTCAGCAGGATCATCGCGAGTTCGTCCATGACGCCGCCCAGCACGATGTAGAACAGCAGGAGCCCGACCAGCACCGTATAGGGCGCCCAGCCCGATGCAGCGATCATCTCCGCCGCCGCCGTCGGCACCTGCGTCAGAGCCAGGAAGGCGTTGAAGACCTCTGCACCAAGCAGGATCGCGAAGATCATGGCCGAGGTTTCGGCCGTCTGCAGGATCGCCTCGCCGATGCCCGACAGGTTCAGAGTGCCGCGGAGCAGGCCGATCAGCAGCATGACGAAGGCGCCGACCGAAGCTCCCTCCGTCGGCGTGAACACGCCGCCATAGATGCCTCCGACGACGACGAGGGCCACCGTCATGGCCGGGATGATGCCGAGCAGCGGCCGCAGGCGATCCGGCCAGGCGACACGCGGCTGGGCCGGACCGAGCTCCGGGTTTCGCCGTGTCATCAGCCCGATCGTGACGCAGTAGAACGCAGCCGCCATCAGTCCGGGGATCAGCGCCGCCTTGAACAGCTTGGCGATGTTCTGCTCGGTCGAGATCGCATAGACGACCAGGATGACCGAAGGCGGGATCAGAATCCCGAGTGTCCCGCCAACCGCGACGACGCCGCAGGAGAAGCCGGGATCGTAGCGATAGCGCCTCAGTTCCGGCAGGGCGGCGCGCGAAAACGTCGCCGTCGTCGCCACAGCCGAGCCGCAAATCGCGCCGAAGCCGGTGCAGGCGCCGATCACGGCCATGCCGAGTCCGCCGCGACGATGCCCCACGAGGGCGGACGCCGCCTTGAACAGGTCCCCCGCCAGCCCCGAGCGCTCGGCGAAGGCGCCCATCAGGACGAAGAGCGGGATCACCGACAGCGTGTAGTTTGCGAAGATCTGGTAGGGGGTGGTGCGGATGTAGTTCAGAAACGGATCGAGCCCGTTGAGCTGGACATAGCCGACACCACCGACCAGCATCATGGCGAGGCCGATCGGCAGGCGCAGCGCCATCAGCGCGAGCATCACCGCGAAGCCCGTGACGGCGATGGAAAATCCGCTCACGCCGAGGCCCTCATCAGACGCAGCGCACTGACGGCCGCTGCCGCTGCCACGAGCGCCGCCAATACCGAACAGAGCGCGATCGGCAGGTAGCTCGGTACCTGCAGCACCATGCTGTTCTCGCCCGTGGCGTAGGCCGCACGCGCACCCACCGCGAGCCGCCAGGAGATGAGCACCATCACCAGGGCGTAGACAATGTCCCAGAGCGCATCGATGCGACGCTGCCAGCGCAGCGGCAGCTTCAGCGTGAAGGTATCGACAAAGATGTTGCCGCGGCGGAGCTGGCACCAGGGCAGGAAACAGAAGGCGGCGATGGCGGTCGCCATCTGCACCAACTCGAAATCGCCGGGAACCCCGGCGCTGCCGACGAGGTCGCTGCGCAGCGTGACGCTGACCACGACCACGACCGACAAGGCGACCAGCAGCGCGCCGCCAAGCAGCGCAACCGCCCTCACCGCCCAGTCGAAACCGGACGGCGCAGCTTCCTCTTCCTTGCTCGACATCGTGTCCGTCAGGCCGCCTTCTCGTGCTTGGCGAGGGCGGCCTTCGCATTGGCGAGCAGCTTCTCGCCGTCGAGCCCCTTCTCCTTCGCCGTCTTCAGCCAGCCTTCGATCACCGGCTCGGTGGTCTTGCGCCAGCGAGCGGCCTCCGCCTCCTCGATCACGGTGATGGTGTTGCCGCGCTTGCGGACCATGTCGGACACCACGATCGCCTGCTCGTCCCAGACCTTGCCAGCCATGGCAGCGGCTGCAGCGCCCGAGTTGCGATCGATCACCGCCTTCAGATCGGGAGCCAGGGCGGCGTACTTCGCCTTGTTCATCGCCAGCACGAAGGTCGCGACATAGAAGGTCGGCGATCCCGGAATCTCGGTGTGATACTTGACCAGTTCCTGGACCTTGACCGAGGGCACCACCTCCCAGGGGATGACGCAGCCGTCGATCACGCGCTGGGCGAGCGATTCAGGCACCTGCGGTACCGGCATGCCGATTGCGTTCGCACCGAGCATCTTCAGCGCCTCGCCGGCGAGCCGCGTCGGGAAGCGCAGCTTCAGCCCCTTGAGGTCCTCCATCGTCTTGACCTGCTTGTTGGCGTGGATCAGGCCGTGATCATGCGTCCACAGGCAGATCGGCTGGACGTCCTTGAGTTCGTCCTTCAGATTCTGCTCGGCATAGTCGGTCAGGGCGAGCGAATTCGGCAGCGCCCGCTTGTTGGCGATGAAGGGTAACTCGAAGGCCTCGAGGCCGGGGAAGCGGCCTGGCGTATAGCCGGGCAACGTCCAGACCAGATCGGCGACGCCGTCACGCGCCTGGTCGAAGAGCTGCGGCGGCGTGCCGCCCAGCTGCATTGATGGGAAGATGTCGATCTTGATGCGCCCGTTCGACTCGGCCGCGACCTTGTCCGCCCAGGGCTTCAGGAACTTCGCATGCCCGACGGCGACCGGCGGCAGGAAGTGGTGCATCTTCAGCGTCACCTCCTGCGCATTCGCACGGGTGGCGCGCAACACGGCGGGCGCGGCCACGGAGGCGCCGGCCAATGTCAGAAAACGACGGCGATCGAATGTCATGATTTCCCTCCCCAGGGACAATGCTTGCGAACAATCCCACTTTCGCGACTGTCTTGGACGCCCACCCCACAGGGGAAAGGCCGCTCCGCGGCATACCGAACGATAGCATGGCCGGCGGCGGAGTTCCGCCACGGTCAGCCAGGCTCGCTTCTTTTTCACCGACGGCTGGACAAGATCGTTGCTGAGGCAACCAATCCCGTCAAGACCTTGCCGGTCGCCGCTGGCATCACGAGCAGCTGTCGCAGAAGAAGCCGCGCCCCGGAAGGCGCGGCTTCTTCGTCGCCGGGGCGCGAGGCCCGACAGCTCAGGCCTTCGGCGGAATCCGCAGCACCCAACCCGGCAGGATCAGGTCGGGATTCTTCACCGGCGGCGTATTGGCCTTGACGATCTCGGTGTATTTCGCGCCTTGCCCCTTGCCGTAATGCTCCTCCGCGATCTTCCAGAGGGTGTCGCCCTTCTTAACGGTGTAGAACACCGCGGCGGGAACCTCCTTGGTGACCGCGAGATCGGATTCGACCGAAGCGACGCCGACGGTGTTGCCGAGAGCCAGAATGATCTTCTCGGCTTCCTCGGTGGACACCGCCTTGCCGGAGACCTTGACCTTGTCGCCGTCGATCGAGATCGCAACGTCGGACGGCAGACCATGTCCGGCCAGTTCCTTCTGCATCTCCTCGGGCGTCGCAGCCTTCGCCGGGCTTGACCCGAAGATCTTGGCTCCCGCTTCCTTGATGAAACTGAACAGACCCATGACGTGTCCTCCTTGCGTTGGGACGCACATGAACCCCTGTCGCAACGACAAGTGCAAGACATGAAACGTGATCGGCTGAAATTTCGCATCGCCGCGGGCGCCATTGTGCGATTCCGCGCAAGCTCCTTCTCCGCCCGGCGCCTTTCGCAGCAGCGTCAGGGCTGGCAGAAGCTCTGACCGCAGATCAATCGGAGTCCATCATGCTGACGCTCGCACAGGCCCAGACCATCATGTCGGCCGCCATCGCCCATGCCGCTGCCGCCGGCTTCAAGCCCCTCGCCATCGCCATCCTCGACGGGCGCGGCGCGCCCAAGCTCGTGGTCGCACAGGACGGAACCAGTCTGAAGCGCGCCGAGATTGCGCTCGGCAAGGCGCATGGCGTGGTGGCGCTCGGCATCGGCTCGCGGGCTCTGCACAAGATGGCGATGGAACGGCCCTACTTCATCGAGGCCGCAACCCATGCCGTCGGCGGCTCGCTCGTGCCCGTTCCAGGCGGCGCCTTGATCCGCGATGCCGGCGGCGCCGTGCTCGGTGCGATCGGCATTTCCGGCGACACCTCCGACAATGACGAGGCCGCGGCCCTCGCCGGGATCGCGGCGGCCGGCCTCGTGGCCGAGACGGGCGCCTGAGCCACGCCCGCCCCAAATGCCTGCCCCGCGGGAGGGGCGGGCAATGCCCTTTCAGATGATCAGACGGACTCGCGCGGTCAGTGGGCCAGGGCCGAAGACATCAGGTCGCGCGCGACGATCGCCGGCGCCGGGCCGAGACGCAGCGAGTCCCGGACCGCCTGCGACGGCTGGGCCAGCATGGAGGGAAGCAGCGTCCCGGTCTGCGCGACGAGTGGCTCCTCAGGCAGCGGCGGCAGCGGCAGCGGCGCATCGTCCTCGACCGGCGCCGGGCTGACACGCTCGCGAAGTTCCGCCAGAGCGCCGGCGACCGGGTGGAAGCTGAAGCGGATCTTGTGGGTGCCGGCCGGGACCTGCACGGCCCGGAACAGCACGTTCGCCTTCAGGATCTCCGTTTCAGCGCCGTCGATCTCGGCTCGCCACCAGGGATGCCAGATGTCGTTCAGCACGACGAAGCCGGCAGCCGCCGTCGTGACCTCGATCTCGACCTCGGTGTTCTCGTAGCGGGTGAGCTTGATGTCGGCCTTCGCGGCAACCGGCCCTTCCGGTGTCGCCAGCGGCGGCTCGACCTCGAGCAGGACGGCCTGTTGCGGATCGACCTCCGGCCAGCTGCCGCCCTGCTTCATCCCGTCGAAATCGGCGAGCTCCCAGCCGCCGACGAACTGCACGCGCGGCAGGGCGCGCGGATTCTCGTAGATATAGCCATCCTTCGTCCGCGCGATCAGCTGGAGATCGCCGTCGCGCAGCGTGTGGTCGACCTGCTCGATCGGGACGGGCGAGGCGATGTAGCGCAGCCCCAACAGGTTGGCGAGGCGGCAGCGATAGGACGGAAACAGCGGCGTGAACTTGCGTTCCGAAGGCGAGGCGATGCCGTCGCGCGTGCCCACGGCTTCCGAAAAATCAGCCAGTCGGAGGGGGTTATAGCCCAGCGTATGGTCGAAGCCATGGACCATTGCGGCGTTGGGCCATTCGAAGCCCATGCCGAGCAGCTCGATGCGGTCACGACGCGGCGATCCCGCGGGCTGCACCGTCAACTGCTTGAGGACCGCCACCGTCTCGTTGCGCGTCTCCCGGCGCAGCACGTCGTAAAGCTGCGGCGGCAGGGCCGTCGATTCGTTGGGGCCGTTGTTGACGCCGAGATCGGCGGCGACGACGCCAGTGATCAGAACGGCCGCCGCAACCGGCCCGACCGCGCCGCGCCAGCGCTGCAACGCCAGGATGACGGCGCCCGCAGCCAGGAACCAGCCCAGCGCCAGCGCGACGGGCTTGCCGGCATCGGCCAGATGCCCCGCGCCCTGCGAGACGCCCAGTGCCACCCCGGCAATCAGCAGGAGGGCGACGGCGCCGATCAGCAGATCACGCCGGAACGAGGTGCCGGGTTCAGCGGTCAGGATGCGATGCAGCACATAGCCGGACAACAGCGCGCCGAGCGCCCCGACCAGGAAGGTCGCATCGGCCGGGCGCCGGAACACCTTGACCCCGGGCAGATAGTCGTAGGCCAGGTCGAAGACCGGCGTGTAGCGGCCGAGCGCAAACAGCACCATGAAGGCGAAGAGCAGCGTCAGCGGCCGCACGGCTCTGTCCCAGAGCCAGCCACGGGTCAGGCCCGGTGCGATCAGCAGCAGCACCGGCAGCGCCCCGAAATAGACTTGTCCCATGTTCTGCGACAGGAACAGCTCCTTGGCCCAGTTCGGATTGTTGTAGGGGCCCCAGAAATCGACGTTCGGATCCTGCGCGCCGAAGAGATCACCGAAGAAGGCGGTCAGGAGCGATACCGGGTGCAGCGAACCGCGCCCTGCCTCCGTCAGGTCGATCGCAGGACGGGTCGTCGCCTCGGCGAAGAGCCAGGTCCAGATCAGCGGCAGCGCGATCGTCGCGGCACCGACGACGCTCGCCACGCCGATCGCCGGCAGGCTCGCGCGAAGGGCGGCCCAGCCGCCCGAGAGCCAGTGGCCGACGACCATGCCGATCAGGATATAGGCCCCGAGTAGCGCCACCTGATCTGGCTCGAGCACCATCATCCCGGCTGCGAAACCGGCGAAAACGCCGGTCAGCATCGACGAGCGCTGCAGCATGCGCGCGGTCAGCCAGAAGGACAGTGCGAAGAAGGCAAGGCTGGCGATCTGGCCGACATGCTGCACGCGCCAGGCCGCCGAGGCGCCGAAGGCGAAGACCAGCGCCGCCAGCAGCCCACCGACGGGATGCCAGTTGCGGTCGCGGAAGAACATCATCAGCGCCAGCCCGCCGACCAGCAGATGCGCCAGCACATAGGCGTCGACCGCGCGGAAGCTCGGCGAGGGCGAAAGCAGCGCGAGGATGAGCGCGGGCGAGAAGATCAGCGACTGGGGGTCGGCCACCTGCGGCGAGCCGCCGAAGACGTTGTGCGTCCAGAACGGCGACTGCCCCGAGTGCAGCGCCTGCGCCAGGAACTGGATCTGCGCCTGGAAATGCGCCTTGGCGTCGAACGGAATGGTGACCGCACCCGACAGCCATGGCCAGCACAGCACCGCCCAGACACAAACAAATGCCACAGCCGCCAGCCGATAGCCGGCGGCTTTCCTCAAGAACACGTTCAACGGACCCCCCGGTCCCCCTTCAGGGCAGGACGGCTCCGGATAGTGGAGCCAGCCTCCAGCCTGTCAGTGCTTGGACCATGGCGACCGGCAGGTGAACCGAAACTGAATGGATTCGCACAGGCGTTCAGCTTGGTGCGAACAAGGTCAAAAGGCGGTAACGGCGATCGCGGAGATCAGCGCCCGGGCGTCAGCCACGCAGCCAGAACCCGGCGCTCGTCCGGCGTCATGCCCGACAGGTTGCTGGGCGGCATCGCATGGGTCATCACCGCCTGGGCCCGGATCGCGCGAGCCTGCGTCGCGATGCGCTCGGGCTCGTGCAGCAGCACGCCCTTGGGCGGAATCTGGATGCCCGGCCAGGACGGCTCCGGCGCATGGCACATGGCACAGCGCCCCGTGATGATGTTGGCGACTTCGGCCGGGGGCAGTTTCGCTCCCGCCAGCAGGATGGGCCTGGCGTCGGGCAAGGGCGCCAGCCCGAGCCGCTCGCGGCCTCCGGGCGAGGACGCCATCGCCAGCCAGAACGCAAGCCAGAGCGCGACGAGCGCCACGGCCCAGCACCACCAGGGCGACTTCGCATGGTCGGCATGGCGGATGTTGAAGAAATGTCGGATCAGCGCGCCCGCCACGATGATCAGGGCGACCAGGGCCGGAATCACCTTCGAATTCGCATAGGTGACCGGGTAGTGGTTCGACAGCATCAGAAACAGCACCGGCAGGGTGATGTAGTTGTTGTGCGTCGAGCGCTGCTTGGCCGCCTTGCCGTATTTAGGGTCCGGGGTTTCGCCTGCCGTCAGTGCCGCGATCACCTTCCGCTGGCCCGGCATGATGTTGAAGAAGACATTGGCGGTCATGATCGTCGCCATCAGGGCGCCGGTATGGATCAGCGCGCCGCGCCCGGAGAACACCGAGGCAAAAGCCCAGCTCGCCGCCACGACGTAGCCGAAGCCGAGCACGCCCAGCACGACGTCGTTGCGACCGAGCGGCGAGCGACAGAGCCAGTCATAGAACAGCCAGCCGAGGACCAGGGCCGCGACACCCATCGCGCCCGCCGCCAGCGGCGACAGCGCCATCACGGCGGGATCGATCAGGTAAAGCTCCGACTGCGCGTAATAGACCCAGACCAGCAGGAAGAAGCCGGAGATCCAGGTCCAATAGCTCTGCCATTTGTGCCAGGTCAGCTCCGCCGGCATCACCGCCGGCGCGACCATGTATTTGCGCATCTCGTAGAAGCCGCCGCCATGGACCTGCCAGGCGCGTCCTCCCGTTCCCGGCGGGATGTCCGCGGCCGGCCTGAGCGAGGCGTCGAGATGGATGAAGAAGAAGGACGAGCCGATCCAGGCGATCGCCGTGATCACATGCAGCCAGCGCAGCAGCATGCCTCCCCATTCCATCAGATAGGCGTCGAGCATCGCGGGTTCCGGTCGTGACGGGGACAGCTGAAGTTGGACAGAAGCTTGCAGGCACGTTCCTGCCGGTGGACTTCGGCGCCGGCCAAATTACGGTTGGCGTCGCGGAACACGCAAGCGCCGTTCCACGGCAGCAGGCAGGCGGGACAAGGACAGACATGGCCGGACTGACGACGCATATCCTCGACACCCATGGCGGCGTACCGGCGGCGAACGTCGCGATCACGCTGCGCCGCGTTGGTGACGGCGCGCCCGAGACGCTGGTCGAGACCGTCACCAATGCCGACGGTCGCACCGAGAAGCCGTTGCTGACGCCCGAGGCGACGAGGCCCGGCGTCTACGAGATCGACTTCGCCATCGGCGCATATTTCCGCAGCCGGGGCGTCGCGCTGGCGGAGCCCGCCTTCCTGGAGATCGTCACGGTGCGCTTCGGAATTTCCGACACCGCGCGGCACTACCATGTGCCGCTGCTCGCCTCGCCTTTCGGCTACACCACCTATCGCGGCAGTTGAGGGCCGGCCTTGGCCCTCGCCCGCCATCACAGACACCGCATTTCCATTTTGCGCCAACACGTTACCATTTCGACCTGAATCAATCTGCGAGCGCCGCACGCCATGACCGACACTGTTTATCCGCGCGATCTCAAGGGCTATGGCCGCACGCCGCCTCATCCGCACTGGCCCGGCGAAGCCCGGGTCGCGGTCCAGTTCGTGGTCAACTACGAGGAAGGCGGCGAGAACAACATCCTACACGGCGACGCCGCCTCCGAGGCCTTCCTCTCCGAGATCGTCGGCGCCGCGCCCTGGCCCGGCCAGCGCCACATGAACATGGAATCGATCTACGAGTATGGCTCTCGCGCCGGCTATTGGCGGCTCTGGCGGATGTTCACCGAGCGCAACATGCCGGTCACGGTCTTCGCCGTGGCGAGCGCCCTTGCCCGCTATCCCGAGATCGTCGGCTCGATGCAGGAAGCCGGTTGGGAAATCGCCACCCATGGCCTGAAATGGATCGACTATCGTGACGCGCCGAAGGAGCGCGAGCGCGCCGATATACTGGAGGCCATCCGCATCCAGACCGAGCTCGCCGGCGAACGTCCCCTCGGCTGCTACCAGGGTCGCACCTCCGAGAACACGATTCCCCTGACCATGGAGGAGGGCGGCTTCCTCTACACGGCGGACGTCTATGCCGACGAACTGCCCTATTGGCTGAGCGGTCCCAGGGGGCCGCAGCTCGCCGTGCCTTACACGCTCGACGCCAACGACATGCGCTTCGCGACGCCGCAGGGCTTCAACAGCGGCGACCAGTTCTTCGCCTATCTGAAGGACTCGTTCGACACGCTCTATGCCGAGGGCGCGACAGCTCCGAAGATGATGTCGATAGGCCTGCATTGCCGGCTCGTCGGCCGGCCCGGCCGCGCAGCGGCACTGGCGCGGTTCCTAGACTACGTGAAAGGCCATGAAGCGGTCTGGGTGGCGACGCGGCTCGACATCGCCAGGCACTGGATCCGACACCACCCCCCGGTCGGCGGTTATCGCCCTTCCGCGGTTCCGAAAGCGCTCTTCATCGAGGTCTTCGGCCGCATCTGGGAGAACGCGCCCTGGGTCGCCGAAGCGACCTGGGAAGCCGGCATCACCGCGGAGCACGACGATCCCGCCACGCTGCATGCGGCGATGGTCAAGGTCCTGCGCGCCAATTCGCCCGAGCGCCTGAAGGCCCTGCTGCACGGCCACCCCGACCTCGCCGGCAAGCTCGCCGCCGCAGGCGAGATGACGGCGGAATCGATCGGCGAACAGGCCTCGGCCGGGCTCGACCGGCTGACCAGCGACGAACGCGTCCGCTTCACCGCGCTGAACGAGGCCTACAAGGCGCGCTTCGGCATCCCCTTCATCATGGCGGTGGCCGGCGCGAACAAGGACGCGATCCTCGCGGCCTTCGAGACGCGCTTGAAGAGCACGCCGGAGGCGGAGTTCGAAACGGCGCTCGGGCAGGTCGAGAAGATATCGCTGCTGCGCCTGAAGGAGATCATGCGCGATTGAGGGCGTCATGCTCGGCTCGAGCCCGAGCAAGTCGATGCGCCCTACAGCCCGCTGACCAGATGCCCTCCGTCGACGGCGACCACGGCGCCACTCATGAAGCGCGAGGCATCGGCGCAGAGCAGCAGGAACGGCCCGTCGAGATCGGACAGCTCCGCCGCGCGTCGCATCGGCACGCGGCGGATCAGCGCCTGGCCCGCCTCCGTCGCGAAGAAATCGCGGTTGAGATCGGTGATCACATAGCCCGGCGCCAGGGCATTGACCCTGACCTTGTGGCGCGCCCATTCCAGCGCCAGCGCCTTGGTCATCTGGATCAGCCCGGCCTTGGCAATGGCATAGGGAGCGACCGAGGCCGCAACACGCTCGCCGAGGATCGACGCGATGTTGACGATCGCTCCTCCTTCCGCCTGCGTCGCCATGATCTTCGCCGCCGCCTGGGCCGCGAAGAAGCAGCCTTTCAGGTTGACGTCGAGATGGGCGTCCCACTGCGCTTCGGTGAGGTCGAGTGCGCGCGCGGTATCGGCGACGCCGGCATTGTTGACGAGCACGTCGAGCCCGCCAAGGGCGGCACGGGCCTCCTCCAGGCCAGCCGAGGTCGCTTCAACGGAGGCGACGTCCAGCACCACGGGCACCACCTTGCCCGGCAGGTCAGCACAGGCCTCGGCGAGTGCGACCAGGCGCTCGCGCCGCCGCGCCGCAGCCGCGACATGCGCCCCCTGCCCCGCGAGCAGCCGGACGAAATGTGCCCCCAACCCCGATGACGCGCCGGTGACCAGCACGCGCTTGCCCTTCAGATCCTCGAACATGCAGCCCTCATTTGCTCCCGCCGCAAGGGACACCGGAGCGCCGGGCGGGTCAACCAAGCGGCAGTTCCCCGCCTGGCATCCGGCCGGGAACCGGCCGCGAGCCCTCCGCGTTTCCTGCCAGGCGAGCAAGGGAGGGATAGATGCGCATCCTGCTGATCATCGCGGTCATCGCGATCGGCTATGACGCCGTGGTCCACCAGGGCCACTACACACGCAGCATCTGGACGAGTGTCGTCGGCCTCACCGATTCAGCGGTGACCAGCGCCAAGCAGATCGGCCAGAGTGCGCGCGAGGAAATGGGCAGCACGAAGCAATAGCGGCGCCCGGCACTTTCAGCTCCGAGCGCGAGGCAGCGCCGACAGTTCGTTCCGCGCTCACGCCGCCGCACGCGCCTCGACGATACCCGCGATCGCCTCGAGCATGCGGGTGTCGTCTCCAGCCAAACCTTCCATCGCGGCCATACGCTGGATCACCGTGCCTGCGACCGCTTCCTCGACCGTATCCTCGGCATAGGCATAGAAGATCGTCGCGTGCTGGCCGTCGCGATGGCAGCGCCCCTCGATCTGCTGGAGCTGGATCGCGCTGTGGCGCATGTCGTGGATCACGAGCGATCGCTCGCGCTCGCCGCCCGCCATCTCGCCGCGATGCAGCGAAATGGATTCGGTGACCGTGAAGATCACGGCGTCGAGCTGGCCGGTCTGGAAGGCGATGCGCGTCTCCTCATTGACCGCCCCAGAGCGCTCGCCATTGATCTCGCCTACGCGCCAGCCGTGCCCGCGCAACGCCTCGGCCAGCATCGCGCTGGTCTCGAGGAAGGCGACGGAGATCGCGACCTGTTCGTCATTTCCCAGCAGATCGTCGCAGAAATCGACCGTACCGGGAATCCGCAGCAGGCTCGCCTTCTGGCGGAAGCGCAGATCGGCCGCCCAGCCCTGCGGCTTGCGCGTCGAGCCTCCGGCGAGGCCGAGCTCCCTCCGGAACTCGCGCCACGTCGCGTCGTAGAGCTTGCGGGCGGCCGGATCGAGCGCGACCGGGGCGAGCTCGCGCTGGACTTCCGGCCAGCCGGCGATCTCCTCGGGGCGCCGGCGCAGACCGATCGCATGGGCGCCGCGATAGAGCAGCTCCGACATGACCTTGCGATCCGCCTCGTTCGGCTCCCAGCTCCAGTTCTTCCAGCGTCCCTTGGCGCGGCCGATCTTCAATCGCTTCATCAAGACGCGAAAACCGTCGAGGTCCGCGGTCGGCATGCCTGCCGCCCGCGCCAGCAAGGGCCCGAGATAGGAGAGCTCATGCGGCGACTGGCCTGCCGTCGCGCTCATATAGATCGTGAAATCGGCAGCAGCCGCCATCTGCCGGCAGACGAGGCCCTGCTGCGAATTCGGATTGCGGATACGGTGCGCCTCGTCGATCACCAGCAGCGGCCAGACCCGCTTCGGCACGCCATGCTTGGCCAGCTCGTTGTTCTTCGCCCGGACCGAGCGCTTCTTCGAATCGGTCGGCGGTGCCAGCAGCGACTTGGTCTTCTCGAAATTCATGAGCGTGACGCGCTTCGCCGGCAGCCCGGAGAGCGCGATCGTGCGGCGCCATTGCGGGATCGCACCCTTGGGGCAGATCACAAGAATGTCCTGTTCCGGCATGGCGGCCAGCGCGAGCCAGGCCGACAGCGTCTTGCCGAGTCCGGTCAGGTCGCCAAGCAGGAAGCCCGGCGCCCCGGCCGCACGCGCGGCCAGGATAGCGTCACGCGCGACGAGCTGGTGCGCATGCGGCACCATGAAGCCGGGTCCGCCCGTCATCAGGCGCGTACCCCCTGCCCGACATATCCCGTGGCCGATCCGTGCATGGCCATGCCAGTATCAATGCCCGGCAGCATCGGCAACGATCGCCTCGATTCCGTTCGACCAAGAGATAGCGAGCTTCCATGACCCGCGCCCAAGCCATCGCGCACGCCCAGGACTATTTCGACACCGGCGCCTTCAAGCGCGATCTCGCGCGGCTCATCGCGATGCCGACCGAAAGCCAGAACCCCGATCGCGCACCGGTCCTGAGCGACTATCTCGAAAACGAGATGCGCCCGCTCTTCGAGGGCCTCGGCTTCGAATGTCGCATCCTCACCCATCCCAAGGCCAAGGGCCCCTTCCTCTTCGCCCAGCGCATCGAGGACGAGAAGCTGCCGACGATCTTCGGCTATGGCCATGGCGACGTCATCCGCGGCCTCGACTCGCAGTGGAGCGAAGGCCTCTCGCCCTGGACGCTGACCGAGCGCGGCGACCGGTGGTATGGCCGCGGCGTGGTCGACAACAAGGGCCAGCACGTCATCAACATCAACGCCTTGCGCGCCGTTCTTGAATCACGCGGGAAGCTCGGCTTCAACGCCAAGTACCTGATCGAAATGGGCGAGGAATCGGGTTCGCCCGGCCTGCGCGAGCTCTGCGCCGACGAGGCCGAGCTGTTCCGCTCCGACGTGCTGATCGCCTCGGACGGCCCGCGCCTCAATGCGGAGCGGCCGACCGTCTTCCTCGGCGCGCGCGGCGTCATCACCTTCGACCTGCAGATCGTGGCGCGCGAGGGCGGGCACCATTCCGGCAACTGGGGCGGCATCCTCTCGGATCCGGCGATCCAGCTCGCTCACGCCATCGCTTCGATCACCTCTCCCACCGGCCAGATCCGCATCCATGAATGGGTGCCCAAGGAATTGCCCCGCGCCGTGCGCGAGGCTGTCGCCGACTGCGTCATCGACGGCGGCCCCGATGGCCCGCAGATCGACCCGAACTGGGGCGAGCCCGGCCTGTCGCCGGCCGAACAGGTCTTCGGCTGGTGCTCCTTCGACGTGCTGGCGATGAAGTCGGGCGTGCCGGAGACGCCGGTCAACGCCGTGCCGCCGAGCGCCTGGGCGCGCGTCGCGCTACGCTTCGTCGTCGGCATCGATCCGAAGGACGTCGTGCCGGCGATGCGCCGCCATCTCGACCGCCACGGTTTCCCCATGGTCGAGATCATCATGCCCGGCGCCGAGCGCTTCGGCGCGACCCGCCTCGACCCCGAGGATCCCTGGGTGACCTTCGCGATCGATTCCATCGCCGCCAGCACCAAGAAGAAGCCGGCGCTGCTGCCCAATCTCGGCGGCTCGCTGCCGAACGACATCTTCGCCGAGATCCTCGGCCTGCGCACGATCTGGGTGCCCCATTCCTACCCCGGCTGCTCGCAGCACGCGCCAGATGAGCACCTGCCCGTCGCCATCGCCCGCGAGGCGCTCGGCCTGATGGCGGGTCTCTACTGGGATATCGGCTCCGGCAACGCCCCGCCGGTCTGATCCTTACTCCTGCGGCTGCCGCGGGCCACGATCCGGCGGCAGGTCGAAGGGTGTCGCCGGGGGTGCCTCCGGCGGCTTCTCGGGCGGCAGTTCCGGCGGCGGCTCGGTCGGGATGCCAGGCGGCTCATCGGCCGGCGGCGATTCGACCGGGGGCGCGGGCGGCACCTCTCCCGGAATCAGCGGCGGAGCCTCGGGCGGCGGCGTCGGAATTGCGGGCGTACCGGGATCGGCGGCATCGATGGTCACTGTCATCAGGCTCATCCTCTTTCGGGGACAACGCCTCGCCGTGCCGAAAGGTCCGCCGCTCCCACCCGCCGCACAAGCCAAGCCCAAACGACGACGCCGGCCCTGAGGCCGGCGTCGCATGCGTTGGAGCTGTGTGGTGCCCTACTTGAAGGTGGGGGGCGCGCTCAGATCGAGCCCTGGCAAACCGCCGCCCATTCCCGGGATCTGGATCGAGTCGAACTGCTTGTCGATCGACTTCTGATCGAGCTGCACCGCGGACGCCTTGTAGTGCATCACCATCGACGGGAAGATCACGACCAGTGCCACCATGATGCACTGGATCACCACGAAGGGCACGGCACCCCAGTAGATCTGGGCCGTGGTGACCGGCTCCATCATCTTGCCGGTGATCTTGTCACGATAGCTGTCCTTTGGCGCGACCGAGCGCAGGAAGAACAGCGCGAAGCCGAAGGGCGGGTGCATGAACGAGGTCTGCATGTTCACGCCAAGGATGACGCCGAACCAGATCAGGTCGATGCCGAGCTTGTCCGCGGCAGGCCCCAACAGCGGCACGATGATGAAGGCCAGCTCGAAGAAGTCGAGGAAGAAGGCGAGCAGGAACACCATCACGTTGACGACGATCAGGAAGCCCGTCGCGCCGCCCGGCAGCCCGACCAGCAGGTGCTCGACCCAGATATGGCCGTTGACGCCGTAGAAGGTCAGCGAGAACACGCGCGCGCCAACCAGGATGAACAGCACGAAGGCCGAGAGCTTGGCGGTCGATTCCGTCGCCTGCTTGAGCAGGTCGAAGGTCATGCGCTTCTTGCCATAGGCCAGCAGGATCGCGCCCGCCGCGCCCATCGCGCCGCCTTCGGTCGGCGTCGCCACGCCGATGAAGATCGTGCCCAGCACCAGGAAGATCAGCGCCAGCGGCGGCACCATCACGAACACAACCTGCTCGGCCATGCGCGAGAGCAAATTCAGCCCCAGCAGCTTGTTGGCTAGAGCAATGACGAAGGAGACACCGACGGCGATCGACATCGTCAGGATCACGAAGTCCGCGCCCGCCGTCACCTTGGTGAACAGCTTCATGTAGGCGTAGGCGAGGCCGAAAGCGATGATCGTGATGACCAGCAGCGAGAGCCGCCGTGTCTTGCCGTCGGCATCGCGCAGCGTCTGGGCTTCCGGCGGCAGGCCCGGAGCGCGCTTCGGATAGACAATGGTGATGAGGAAGACATAGCCGGCATAGAGCGCAGAGAGCACGAGGCCGGGAATGAACGCGCCTTCATACATGTCGCCGACAGAGCGGCCGAGCTGGTCGGCCAGCACGATCAGGACGAGCGAAGGCGGAATGATCTGCGCCAGCGTGCCCGAGGCCGCGATCACGCCCGACGCCAGGCGCCGGTCATAGCCATAGCGCAGCATGATCGGCAACGAGATCAGGCCCATCGAGATGACCGAGGCCGCGACGACGCCAGTCGTAGCGGCCAGCAGCGCGCCGACGAAGATGACGGCATAGGCGAGACCACCGCGGATCGGACCGAAAAGCTGGCCGATCGTATCGAGCAGGTCTTCCGCCATGCCCGAGCGCTCGAGGATGAGGCCCATGAAGGTGAAGAACGGGATCGCCAGCAGCACGTCGTTGTTCATCGTGCCGTAGATGCGTTCCGGCAGCGCCTGCAGGAAGTTTTCCTGGAACAGGCCAAGTTCGATGCCGACAAGCGCGAAGAGCAGGCCGTTGGCGGCCAGCGCGAAGGCGACGGGATAGCCGAGCAGCAGGAACACGACCAGCGCGGCGAACATCACCGGCGCCATATTGACGCGCAGGAAGTCGCCGAGGCCGGCGGCATGGGCATCGCCGGTATGGAGGCCGAAGAAGGCGACGAGCGAGAGCGCGAGCAGGAGGCCGGCAAGGCGCGGCAGGCGGGAAGCGGTCATGGCGGGTGTCCGAACGTCCTTGGCGTTGCTCACGAGGCGAGCCCCTGTTCCTTGGCCTGGTCGAGCAGGCGCTGGGCTTCGGCCTCGGCCGCGGCGGCATGACCCTTCAGGGTTTCCTCGTCCTCGAGGTCGCCGCGCATGATCGCGATCTGCTTGATGATCTCGGAAACGCCCTGAAAGGCGAGCATCACGAAGCCGATGACGACCAGCCCCTTGGCCGGCCATTGCGGCAGGCCGCCAGCGGAGAGCGACTGCTCGTTGATGGCGTAGGAGCGCAGGAAGAACGGCCATGAATGGTAGACCATCAGCAAGCAGAACGGCATCAGGAACAGCGTGTGGCCGATCAGGTCGATCCATTGCTGGACCTTCTTGGGCAGCGCACTGTTCACGATATCGATGCGGATATGCTCCTTCACCTTCAGCGTCCAGGACGCGCACAGCAGGAACACCGCACCGAACAGCATCCACTGCAGCTCAAGCCAGGCATTCGACGAGACGTTGAAGACCTTGCGGATGATGGCGTTGACCGTCGCGACGATGACAGCCAGCAGGATGAGCCAGGCCGCTTTCCTGCCGATCTGGGTGTTCACCGTGTCGATGACACTGCTGAGCCGGAGTAGTCCCTTCACTTCGGTGCTCCCAAATACGTGCGCGCCCGCTTTCGACGCGGGGCTGTTGCGCGTTTCGGTTATAGGAAGGCTATGGCCGGCACAAGCCGGCAAGCATCTCATCCATTCGGCCACCTGCCGCGCTTGTCGGCAGCGCAAATGGCCTCAAGCCGCGAACTGCGACGGTCGCGAGCGCGTGCTCGAAGAGATGATCGCTACGGGCGGTCATGGCGCGGCAATGCGGGCAGCCAGAGGCCGGAAACACGACACCCCGAATGGGGCGCCATCCGAAGCCAGACTCTTCAACGATGTCCGCAAGGAAGGGTCGTGGTGGGTGATGTAGGGCTCGAACCTACGACCCGCTGATTAAGAGTCAGCTGCTCTACCAACTGAGCTAATCACCCATACGCCACGAAGCGCCGCCGGTCAGCGGCGTCGGCCGCGTCAGGCAGGCGGCGATGTAGCAAAGCGACCCGGGCCTGTCCACCCACCTGTGACAGAAATATGTGAGGCCCGCCGAAAACATTTTCGGCGGGCCTGATTTGGTCAGGCCGTCTTGCGGTTCAGCAGGTGATAAAGCGCAATGGCGCCGAAGGTCGCGGTGCCGATGCCGCCGAGCTCGAAGCCGAAGATCGGCAGCTTGAGGTCGCCCGCGCCGAGAATCAGCGCCGTCGCAACCGTCAGAAGATTCTTCGGCTCGGAGAAATCGACCTTGTTCTCGACCCAGATTCGCCCGGCAGTCGCAGCGATCAGCCCGAACACGACGACGGCGAGACCGCCCAGCACGGCCACGGGAATCGTGCCGATCACCGCGCCGAACTTCGGCGAGAAGCCGAGCACCAACGCGATGAGGCCGGCCGCGACGAAAACCAGCGTCGAATAGACGCGGGTCACCGCCATCACGCCCATGTTCTCCGCATAGGTGGTGACGCCCGTGCCACCGCCCGAGCCCGCAATCATGGTGGCGACACCGTCGGCGATGAAGCCGCGCCCGATCAGATGGTCGAGATTGCGCCCGGTCATCACGGCAATGCCCTTGATGTGCCCGAGATTCTCCGCGACCAGGATGATCGCAACCGGGGCGATCAGGGCCATCGCCTTGGCATCGAAGACCGGGGCAACGAAGTTCGGCAGCCCGAACCAGGCGGCCGCGCCGATGCGCCCGAAATCGACCGGCGGCGCGCCGAAGCTCGAAGCCGTCGCGGCATAGACGATGTAGGCCGCAAGCCCGCCGATCAGCACCGGCAGCCGCTGGGCAAGCCCGCGGCCATAGACGGCGACGAGGGCCACGGCGATGACCGTGAACAGCGCGATCCATTTGGTGTAGGCGCTGGCCGAGATCATGTTCATCGCGACGGCGGTGAGGTTGAGACCGATCGCGGCCACGACCGCGCCGGTCACCACCGGCGGCAGCAGCTTCTCGATCCAGGCCGTGCCGACCGCCTGCACGAGCAGGCCGATCGCCGCATAGAGGGCGCCGCAGGCGATGATGCCGCCGAGGGCGATACCGATATTGGCGTTGGGGCCGGAGCCGGCATAGCCGGTCGCCGCGATCACGACGCCGATGAAGGCGAAGGACGAGCCGAGATAGCTCGGCAACTGCCCGCGCGTGATGACGAAGAACAGCAGCGTCGCGACGCCGGAGAAGAAGATCGCCACATTGGGGTCGAACCCCATCAGGATCGGCGCTAGTGCGGTCGCGCCGAACATGGCGACGACATGCTGCAGCCCGGCGATGAAGGTCTGCGCGACGGGAAGCCGCTCATCCGGCATCACCGCGCCGGAAGTCTTCAAGGTCCAGTTTGGAAAATAGCCCGCCATCGCCGGTCGCTCCCCGCATGCCCGTGGCGGCCGGACGGCCGCCGCTCTGCGGAGAGGATGAAGGCAAGTTCGGAAGCCGCGCCAGATGATGGCGCGGTCATCCACTGGAATCAGGGGGCATTCGCGTCATTCTCGGGCGGAGCGAAGCGCAGACCCGAGAATCTCGACCAGGAGATGCTCTGGGCAAGCCCGAGCATGACGTGGTCGTCCGCGCTACTCCGCCGCGGCTTGCGCGTGCAGGCGGACGCCCTTGGCCATCAGCTTGTTCAGCGCGACCAGATAGGCCTTGGCCGAGGAGACCAGCGTATCCGGATCGGCGCCGCGGCCGGTGACCGAGAAGCCCTCATGCGTCAGCCGCACGGTGACCTCGGCCTGCGCATCGGTGCCTTCGGTAACCGCATGGACGTCATAGAGCTCCAGCGTCGCCTCATGCGGCACGATCGTCTTGATCGCGTTGAAGATGGCGTCGATCGGTCCGTTGCCTTCGACCTCCTCGGTGACCAGACGCCCCTCGACGTCCAGCCGCATGGTCGCGCGCTGCGGGCCGCGCGTGCCCGCGATCACCGTCAGCGAATCGAGCTTCACCCGGTCATGCGCGGTCGCGATGTTGTCGTCGACCAGCGCCTCGATGTCCTCATCATAGACATGCTTCTTGCGGTCGGCGAGCGCCTTGAAGCGAGTGAAGGCGTCTTCCAGCTGGTTGTCGCCCAGCTCGTAGCCCATTTCCTTCAGCTTGGAGCGGAAGGCGGCGCGGCCGGAATGCTTGCCCATCACCAGCGAGGTCTTGGTCACGCCGACCGAGGCCGGCGTCATGATCTCGTAGGTGGTGTTGTTCTTCAGCATGCCGTCCTGATGGATGCCGCTCTCATGGGCGAAGGCGTTCCGGCCGACGATCGCCTTGTTGTACTGCACCGGGAAGGAGCAGGCGTTCGAGACCGTCTTGGAGGCGCGCATCAGCATGGTCGCATCGATGCCGGTGTCATAGGGCATCACGTCGCCGCGCACCCGCAAAGCCATCACGACCTCTTCCAGCGCGGCGTTGCCGGCGCGCTCGCCGATGCCATTCAGCGTGCACTCGACTTGCCGCGCGCCGCCTTCGACGCCGGCCAGCGAGTTTGCGACCGCCAGGCCCAGATCGTTATGGCAATGCACCGAGAAGATCGCCTTGTCGGCATTGGGGACGCGCTCGCGCACCTGACGGAACATCGTCCGGTATTCGTCAGGCGTCGCGTAGCCGACCGTATCGGGCAGGTTGATCGTGGTCGCCCCTGCATTGATCGCTGCTTCCACGGCGCGGCACAGATACTCGATCGGCGTGCGCGTGGCGTCCATTGCCGACCATTCGACATCCTCGACCAGGTTGCGGGCCTGCGCGACGGTGCGGGTGATGATCTCCAGAACCTCTGCCTCGCTCTTGCGCATCTGGTGCTCCAGATGGATCGGAGAGGTCGAGACGAAGGTGTGGATGCGCGGCCGGCCGGCATGGCGCACGGCCTCGCCGGCGCGGGCGATGTCGGCGGTGATGGCGCGTGCCAGGCCTGCGATCGTCGAGCGCTTGCTGCGGCGCGCGATCTCGGACACCGCCTCGAAATCGCCGTCCGACGCGATCGGGAAGCCGGCCTCGATGATGTCGACGCCCATCGCGTCCAGCATCTCGGCGATCTCGAGCTTCTCCTCGAAGGTCATGGTCGCGCCGGGGCACTGCTCGCCATCGCGCAGCGTGGTGTCGAAGATCAGGACGCGGTCTTTTGCGGAGGAGCTGCCGGTGGCGTGGGCCCGGTTCGATTCGGTCATGGTCTTGTTCCTGAAAGCCTTGGCGCCGCTCTCGTCGGATGCAGGGCGCCTGATGTCTGGAAGGTCGTTCTCGTCACTCCCCTGAGCGCCCAGGCATGCATGCCCGGCCGGCCCTCAGGGGCGGCTAAGGAGAAGAAGGAGACCAAGGAGCGGGGTCGAGGAGGCGCGCATGCGGACCGTCCGCGCGGCGGCGCGGGCGTTCATCCGGACATGGGCGGCGGTCGAAACCACGGGCAATCCTTTACGAGGCTCGTCACGATGTAACCGAAAGCGCCCCTGCCGCGCAAGCATATGTCCGCATGCGCCGGCGAATTATGAAGAGCGGCACAAAAATCCTATGCTGACGCCGGCGCGACTCAAGGCCCGGGAGTGCGCCCGCCCTTCCCTCCGGCCGCCGCCGGACCAGCCGCAATGATGCGTTACGACCGCCGGGCGATCATCCTCGCCGCCTGCTTCTCGGGCCTCGCGGGCTATATCGATGCGCTCGGCTTCATCGCGCTCGGCGGCTTCTTCGTGTCCTTCATGACCGGCAACACGACCCGGCTCGGCATCGAGCTCGCGGGCGGCCATGGCGGCGGCATCGCGCTGGCCGCCGGTATCCTCGCCCTTTTCGTCGGTGGGGTCGTGCTCGGCACCCTCGTCGGCCACGCCGCGGGGCGGCACCGGCCGCCAGCGGTGCTCGCCTTCGTGACGATTTGCCTCGTCGCCTCGGCGGGGCTCGACACCAGCGGCTTCACCATGGCCGCCGTCTGCCTGCTCGCAGTGGCGATGGGCTCCGAAAACGCCGTCTTCCAGCGCGACGGCGAGGTTACAATCGGTCTGACCTACATGACCGGGACGCTGGTGAAGATGGGGCAGCGCATCGCCGGCGCCATGCTCGGAGGCCCGCCGCTGGCCTTCCTGCGGCATTTCCTGCTCTGGCTCGGCCTGCTCTCGGGTGCCGTCGCGGGCGCAGCCGCTCACCGCCTGATCGGCCTCGACGCAATCTGGCTGGCAGCCAGCGCCTCATTTGCGATGACGATCGCAGCCGCCTTCCTCCTGCACGAAGGCTGACCAGTTACGATTTTCTCGAAATCGAGACTGGAACGCCCCTCCTCATAAGATTACCTTGCGTCATCACGACACTGTGCTCGGCCCTGCCCCGGGAGGCATGGTCACGACGAAGGGGGACGACGATGCGCCTGCCTGTCGCGACGACCTTGCTGATGCTCGCCCTGACCTCGCACTCGCCCGTCCCTGCGCAGGCACAGGCTTCGGGCGACGCCGTGCGGCGCGGCGAATATCTCGCCACCATCATGGACTGCGCGGGGTGTCACACGCCGGGCAAGTTTCTCGGCAAGCCGGATTTCAGCCGCGCCTTCGGTGGCTCGGAAGTCGGCTTCCGCATTCCGGGCCTGGGTATCTTCTATCCGCCCAATCTGACGCCGGATCGCGAGACCGGCCTCGGCAACTGGTCGCAGGCGGATATCGTCAAGGCGGTGCGCACCGGCGTACGGCCGGACGGGCGTATGCTTGCACCGGCGATGCCTTATGAGAACTACGGCAGGCTGACCGATGCCGACGCAGCTGCCCTCGCCGGCTATCTCAAGAGCCTGAAGCCGGTGAGAAACGCGGTGCCGACGCTCGTCGGCCCGAATGAGAAGCCGACCGCACCTTATTTCAACGTCGTCATGCCCTGAGGCGACGCGGTTTCGCGCTGCCCGAGAATCAGGCATCGTCCCGGCCATCTCGCCGCGGAGCACCCCGATGCCGATCTCTTCCCGCCTCCTGCCCCTGCTCGCGCTCGGCTGCGGACTTTCGCTTTCGGCCTGCCAGACTCCTTCGGGCAACACCCCGCCGGCCCCTCCCCCGGAGCAGGCAGCGACCGGCGTCACCCCCAATACCTTCCGCATGCCCACCGGCTCGGGCTGCGCCGGCGAGGTCGACCGCTTCCAGGCCGTGATCGACAACGATCTCGCCACCGGCCACACCACCAAGGGCGTGCACACGCGCGTTTCGTCGGAGATCGCGACCGCCCGCTCGACCTGCGCCGCCGGCAATGATGGCGGCGCGATTGGGCAGATCAGGGCGACCAAGGCGAGGTTCGGCTATCCCGGATAGTCACGTTACGTCATTCTCGGGCGACGCGAAGCGCAGACCCGAGAATCTCTCAGGAGATGCTCGGGTCGTGCCCGAGCATGACGCCGGTCGTCAGGCCGCCAGCCCCCGCTTCGCCAGCAGCGCATCCGGCGTCGGCAGGCGGCCGCGGAACAGCGTGTAGGCTTCGGCTGCATCGCGCGTATCGCCGGCAGAATAGATGTAGCGTTTGAGCTTGCTCGCCAGTTCCGGCGCGAACACGTCGCCGGCCTCCAGGAAGGCGTTGAACGCGTCGGCATCCATCACCTCGGACCAGAGATAGCTGTAATAGCCGGCCGAATAGCCGTCGCCCGAGAAGACATGGCTGAAATGCGGGGTGCGGTGGCGCATCGTGATCTCGGCGGGCATGCCGAGCCGCGAGAGCTCCGCCTTTTCGAACGCGAGCGGATCGATCTCGCCCGGCTCCTCCAATGAGTGGAAGGCGAGATCGACCAGGGCCGACGAGGTGTATTCGACCGTGGCGAAGCCCTGGTTGAATGTCTGTGCCCGCTTGATCTTCTCGATCAGCGCATCGGGAATCGGCTCGCCGGTCTCCGCGTGCAGACAATAGGCCTTCATGACCTCGGGTGTCAGGAACCAGTGCTCGTAGAGCTGCGAGGGCAGTTCGACGAAGTCACGCGAGACCGAGGTGCCGGCGAGCGAGCCATAGGTCACGTCCGAGAGCAGCCCGTGCAGGGCATGGCCGAACTCGTGGAACAGCGTGCGCGCATCGTCGATCGATAGCAGCGCCGGCTTGCCCTCGGCCGGCTTGGCGAAGTTGCAGACATTGACGATGATCGGGCGGACCTCGCCTCCGAAGTTGCGCTGGCCGCGGAAAGCGCTCATCCAGGCTCCCGAACGCTTCGAGGCGCGCGCAAAGTAATCGCCGATAAACAGGCCGATATGCCGACCGCTCGCCGCCTCCTTCACTTCCCAGATGCGCGCATCCGGGTGATAGCCGGCGAGTTCCGGCTTGGCCTCGAAGGCGAGCCCGAACAGCTTGCCGGCGACGTCGAAGGCCGCTTGGATGACGCGGTCGAGCTGGAGATAGGGCTTGAGAACGGCCTCATCGAGCGCATAGGTCCGCTGCCGCACCTTCTCGGCATAGTGGCGCCAGTCCGACGGACGGATCGGCCCGTTCTCGCCCTCCGCCTGTGCCAGCGCGGCAAGGTCCTCTGCCTCCTGGGCGGCGCGGGCCTTGGCCGGGGTCCAGACCAGCTCAAGCAGGTCGCGCACGTTCTGCGGCGTCTTCGCCATCGTGTCGTCGAGCTTGAAATGCGCGAAGGTGGCGAAGCCCAAGAGCCTGGCCTTCTCGGCCCGCAGCGTCACCATCTCGGCAACGATAGCGCGGTTATCGCTCTCGTTGCCGTTCTCGCCGCGCTTGCTCCAGGCCACGAATGCCTCCTCGCGCAGGTCGCGGCGCGTCGAGAAGGTCAGGAAGGGCTCGATGATCGAGCGCGACAGCGTCACTGCATGCTTGCCGGGATGGCCGCGATCGGCCGCAGCGCGCGCCATTGCCGCCAGCAGGAAGGCCGGCAGGCCGGCCAAGCCCGCCTCGTCCTCGATGATCAGGGCATAGGAGGACTCGTCCTTCAGCACGTTCTGGCTGAACTGCGTGCCGAGGCCGGCGAGACGCTCGTTGATCGCAGCCAGCCTCGCCTTGTCCTCGGCGCCCAATTGCGCGCCCGAGCGGACGAAGCCGCGATGGGTGCGCTCCAGGAGCCGAGCCTGCTCGGCATCGAGCCCGAGCCCGTCACGCTGCGCAAAGACCGCATCGACGCGCTTGAACAGCGCCTCGTCCATCATGATCGCCGACCAGTGCCGCGAGGTGATCGGCGACATCTCGCGCTCGATCGCCTGCAGCGCCTCGTTCGTGTCGGCACCGGTCAGGTTGTAGAAGACGCCGCCGACGCGGGACATGGCCCGGCCGGCCCGCTCGAGCGCCTCGATCGTGTTGGCGAAATCGGGAGCCACCGGATCGGCCGTGATCGCCGCAATCTCGTCCTTGTGCTTGGCGAGCGCAGCGTCGAAGGCGGGTCGGATGTGCTCCGGCTGGATCGCCGCGAAGGGCGGCAATCCGAACGGCGTTTCCCAGCGCGCGGCGAAGGGGTTTTCCGACGGGAGAGGCAACGCTTCCGGATGGACGGTTTCGGCAGGGGTCATCGGATTGCTTTCGAAAGGCAGGCGGGGTCAGTCGCCAGCGAAGATATGCGCGAGATAGCGCCGCATGAAGGGCGGCATGTCGAGTGACGTCGTCTCGGCGAGACTGCGCACGATCACAATGTCGGAGAGCTCTTCTTCCTCGAGATCGCGCATGCGTTCGAGCATCAGCGCCCGCGCGTCCGCGGCCGGCAGATCGATCGCGACCTCCCGCATGAAGGCGATGCGCCCCTCCTCGATCACCGCGGTCCACGCCTCGCCCACGGCGAGTTCGTCGAGACGCAGGCCCGTCTCCTCGCCCAGCTCGCGGATGACGCTGCCGGCGAGGTCGAGCGTGCCGTCGGGACGGACATCCTCGCGATCAGGCGTGCCGGCCGCGAAATAGACCTTGCCGGCATTGGCGGTGTGATCGCCCATCTTGCCGCACAGAAAGGCGCCGTCATTGGCCCGCAGTGCAGCCATGGCGAAGCCGTTGCGGATAACGGGCCCCGGGTGGCCGCGATCGCGCCAGGTCATGAAGGCGGCGTAGTCGGTCTCGAAATACCCGGCCTCGAACACGCCGCCGCGGATCGCGGCACGGTGCTGCAACATCACCCTGCCGTTGAACATCGCCGGCTTGCCGCTGCTGATATGCGCCCAGTGCCTTTCGATGTCCTCGCCGTTCTCGCGTGCAAAATGCCAGTCATAAGCCTCGACCTGCGCCTCGACGCGGGAAAGCTGGACGATCCTGCCGTTCTCGACGCCCGCGCTCACAGCAGCACGCCTTCGCTGACGACGACCGCCGATCCGCCGATCCGCGCCGACACCAGCGCGCCCTTGCGGACGCTCATCTCCAGCGTGATCTGAGACGGCCTGCCCATTTCATAGCCCTGCTCGACCGTGAAGCGGTGGTCACCGTCTCCGGGCTGCTCGAAGCGCATGATCACATCTGCGAAAGCGGCGACGGCGGATCCGGTCGCCGGATCCTCCCTCACACCCATGGCGGGAGCGAACATCCTGGCATGGAAGTCGTGGCCGGCATCGCGGACCTGCCGGCAATAGGCGAAGGCATTGGGCTGGTCGGCCGGCCTGATCGCCTGCGACCATAGTGTCGTGTCGAGGCGCACGCGCTCCAGCGCCTCGAGGCTCGATACCGGTACGAAGGTGAAGGGCACGCCCGCGGAGACCACGCTCGGCACGTGCCGGTCAAAGCCGATCTCGCGGCGGTCGAGCCCGAGCGCTCCGGCGATCAGCGGCAGCCCGGCCGGCGGCTCCAGCTCCTGCGGCAGGCGCGGCAAGGTGAAGGTCGCATGGCCGGTCCGCGCACTCGCCACGGAGACGGCACAGGGCACCGGGCCGACCTGCTCCTCGAGCACGATCACGTCGGCGCCCCTGCCCTCCGCGCTATCGCGCAGGGCCAGCAGTACGGCGGCGCCGACGGTCGGATGCCCCGCAAAGGGCAGCTCTCGGCCGGGCGTGAAGATGCGCAGTGATGCGCGATGGCCGCGTTCCGCCGCCCCCGCCACGAACACCGTCTCGGAGAGATTGAACTCGCGCGTGATCGCCTGCATCGCGGCGGTATCGAGCCCCTCCGCGTCCAGCACGACCGCCAGCGGATTGCCGGCATGAGGCGTCGCGGTGAAGACGTCGAGGGTAACGAAGCGGCGGGCCATAAGGGTCATTCCTGCGGTATTGCGAGATCGATGGTGACCGGGCAGTGATCGGAGGCTTTCGGTCTGTCCCAGCCGACGCGCGGATAGCGGTCCGCACAGGTCGCAAGCCGCGCCATCGAGCGGTCGGCTTCACGCGGGTCTAGAGGCACGCGGTAAGGCAGCCCCCGGCGGATCATCTGCATCGTGGGTTTGGGATTGGCGGCCGCCAGAGCCGGCGACAGCAGGATATGGTCGAGCGGCATATGCGTCTCGACCAGGCGCTCGCGCTCCTCCGACCAGAACCGGCGGAAATGCGTCCAGCGCTCATGCTGGGGCAAGCTCTCCATCGGGTCGATGGCGAAATCGTCGAGCAGCGGCTCGATCCCGCTCTCACCCTCGTCGATCCGCTCCGCCAGCGGGCCAAGGCCGAAGCGATAGGCATTGAGATCGCCGAGGATGATCCAGTTCGCCTCGCGCCAGCCCTCGCCGAAGCGCTGCCTGACAAGATGCTTCACGGCCCGCGCCTCAGCGCGGCGTACCGGCAGTGTCGCCTGGCGCCCGTCGTCACGGCCATTGTTCATCGACTTGAGATGGCAGCCGAACAGCGTCAGTCCGCGGTCGCCGAGATCAAGGTCGATCTGCAGGCAGTCGCGCGCGAACACCAGGCCGCCGCGCGGGATCCCGAGCGTGGCGAGGTCATGATCGTAAACGCCGGCCTCGGCGAAGCTGAGATCCTTGTGAGATCGCACCGAGATCCGCTGCGGTGCCAGCAGGTCGCGGCGGGCGGCGAAGCCGATGTCGATGCTGCGGCGGTCATTGCCGTCGATCAGCGTGAAATGGCCGTAGCGATGGTCCGCGATGCGATGAACGTAGTTCGCGAAAAATGCCTGCAGGCTCGCCAGCGAGTCGACCTCCTGCAGCATCCACAGATCGGCCTGCGCCTCGGCGATCGCGAGCGCGGTCATCTGGCGCTTGTCGTCCTCGAGGGCAACGGCCAGGGACCGCTCGACGGCTTCCCGCTCGTCGTTTCGCGGAAAATGGAACAGCGACATCGCCGCGGAAGTGTCGCCCCGCTCGCCGGTCGCGAAGCGATGGCGCGTCAACAAGTTCTCGACATTGAAGGTGCCGACGCGCAGCCTCATCGCGCTTAGAGCTGCTCGGGCACGAACTGATGCGAAGGCGTGACGAATTCGTCCTGCGCCGCGACGGTCAGGATTTCACGCGAGCCCGCGTCCCTTGTCCGTCTCAGGAGGCCATAGATCGAGGCCGAGGCCTTGGCGAGCGCGGCCGCGGCCGAATCCTCCCGCATGTAATGCACGAAGAACAACGCTGCGATCGCGTCGCCGGCGCCGTTGACGTTGACGTCGAGCTTGGGCGTGCGGACGCGGAACGCCCCGCGCGCATCCGCCGCCATCAGGTCGATCGCATCGTCAGGAGTCTCGTCAGTCGAGAGCGACGTCACCAGCACGACCTTCGGCCCGGCATCGCGCAGCGTCTCGACGGCGCGATGCGCATCCGCGATCGTCCTGATCTCGATATCGGTGAGCAGTTCGAGCTCGAACTGGTTCGGCGTCACGATATCCGCCGCCGGAACCGCCTGCTCGCGCATGAATTCCGGGATACCCGGCCGCACGAAGACACCGCGCCCGACGTCGCCGATCACCGGATCGCAGCAATACAGCGCCTTCGGGTTGGCGGCGCGGACCCGCTCCACCGAATGCAGGATCGCATGGCCGATATCGGCCGAGCCCATATAGCCCGAGAGCACGCCGTCGCAGGAGGGCAGCACGCCACGCTCAGCGATACCCTCCATGACCTCCTCGATCATTCCCCCGTCGAAGACCCGACCCTTCCAGGCGCCGTATCCCGTATGATTCGAGAACTGCACCGTATGGATCGGCCAGACTTCGACCCCGAGGCGCTGCATCGGGAAGACGGCGGAGGCGTTGCCGACATGGCCATAGGCGACGTGCGACTGGATGGAGAGGATGTTCATGGGCGGCCATGCTTGCGGCGGGAAGGCAACGTCTAGCCGCTAGCCCTGCCCGATCGCAAATCGAAAGCGGATGGGTGCGACCAGCCGGCTCAGGACAGGCTGAGCCGCATGACGCTCGCCGTATCGGTGAACTGCGTCAGGCTACGCACCTTCCCATCCTCGAAGGTGATCATGTCGAAGGCCTCGAAATTCTGGGTCTTCCCGGTCGGCACGAAGGTGACGTCCGCGCGCCAGTGATGGGCGACCCGCTCCCCTTCGACGATCAGGCCGAGCATCTCGAACTTCGAGAAGGCGAAGGTTCCGATCAGCCCCGCCATGTGGGCGCGGACGGCATCGCAGCCGGTTTGCGGATTGCAGGCGGGCGCGACATCCGGCGCCCCCATCAAATGAAACCGGCACTCCGGATGGAAATAGGTCATGACCTTGTCGAGGTCGCCTTGCACCCGCGCCGCATAGGCGTCCTTGAGCAAGGTCTCGATCGCAGCGCGCTCGATCATCTCGGCTCTCCTTGGGCAGGTTTCCCTTTGGGAATAGACCGAGTTTGACCGAGCGGCTGCGAGAAGTCGAGATGCTAGGAGCCGGCTGCCGCCTTCTTGGCGAACGTATCGATGAAGGTCTTGCTCAGATCGACATTGGACGACGCCAGCTCGGGATCGAGCAGCTTGAGCGCGTCATACATGCTCTTCATCCCGTCGGGCGTTGAGATGCCGGTGCGTGAATAGCTCTCTTGCGAGTTCTTCACGGCCTGCAGGTAGAGCGGCTTGTCGCCGAGATGATATTCGGCCGGAACGAGCTCGGCGACATCCTCAGGCTTCGCGGTTTCGAGCCATTTCAGCGCCTTGACGAAGGCGTTGACCAGCTTCTGCGTAGTGACCGGGTTCTTCTCGGCGAAATCATTCTTGAGATAGAGCACCGCGGCCGGGTTCGAGCCGCCGAACAGCGCTTTGGTGCCGGCCTCGGTACGGGTGTCGATCACCGAGACGATATCGCCGTCCTGCTCCAGCTTCGAGGTCACCGGATCGAGATGGGAGATGATGTCGACCTGCTTCTGTTTGATCGCAGCGACTGCGCTCGCGCCGGCGCCGACGCCGATGATCGGCGCATCCGTCGCCTTCAGCCCGGCCTTGACCATGGCGTATTGCGCCGTCAGCGCGGTCGAGGAGCCCGGCGCGGTGACGCCGATCTTCAGCCCCTTGAAGTCCGCAGCCGACTTGACCTTGTCGGCGAGATCCTTGCGCACCGCGATGGTGATGCCGGGGAAGCGTCCGAGCTCGACCACGGCACGGATATCCTGGCCCTTGGCCTGCATGCGGATGGTGTGCTCATAGGCGCCCGTCACGATGTCGACAGACCCGCCGACCAGCGCCTGCAGGGACTTCGCGCCGCCGCCGAAGTCATTGATCTCGACATCCAGACCCTGATCCTTGAAGAAACCCTTCTTCTCGGCGACGGTAAGCGGGAGATAATAGAGCAGCTGCTTGCCGCCGACGCCGAGCGTCAGCTTGGGCTTCTCGGCATTCTGCGCGAGCGCGCCATGGGGCGCAAAGCCCAGCGAGGTGGAAAGCGCGAGCGCAGCAAGCGCCGCGCGGCGTGAAAGGATCATGGGTATTCCTCCGGTTGAACTGGTTTGCGCCTCTGGAGAGCGCATTCCCGATGAACATAGGCGAGATCGAGCAGCGGGAGCAAGAATCCTGCGTCCACCCGAGAAATAGCAGCGCTTCCGGCACGTCGGCCAATTCGGCCTGCGGCCTGCGCGCAAAAGGTCCGGCCATGAACGAAGTTCGCATTGCGATTTTCGTGTTCCTCTGCCTGGTCGGTGCGTCGCTCGGCGCCCTGTTCTCCTATGAACGGCTTCCGCCGCATCAGCGCCAGGACGACACCCACGCCGTCGTGCGGCTCATCGCCAACATCTTCATCGTGATGACGTCGCTCGTCCTCGGCCTGATGATCTCATCCGCCAAGGGCAGGTTCGACGCGGTCAATCGCGACGTGCACAGCTACGCGACCGAGTTGATCCTGCTCGACAGGATGCTGCTTCTCTATGGGCCCGAGGCGAGCGGAGCGCGCCGGGAGCTCCGTTCCTACACGGAACGCGCCGCCAGCGGCTGGACTGTCGAAGGCGGGCACTCCGACAAGACCAACGAACGGCTGCTCGAGGAGGTCGAAACCGGCTTGCGGGCGCTGGCACCGAGCAGGGAGCCGCAGCTTTCGATCTGGAACGACATCCGCGAGCAGTACCGCAAGGTGCTCGAACTGCGCTGGGCGCTGGTGGAACAGGCCGAGGGCTCGATCCCGCGGCCGCTGGTGCTGATGCTCGTCGCCTGGCTGGTCCTGATCTTCGCGACCTTCGGCTTCCGGGCGCCGAGGAACGCCGTGATCGTCAGCGGCTTCATCGCAGCCTCTGCCCTCATCGGCGGGGCGATCTACCTGATCGTCGACATGGATGCCCCGTTCGAGGGCCCGATCCAGGTTTCGCCCGCGCCGCTGCAACGCGCCGTCGCTGAAATGAGCCGGTAAGCCGCCCTGCCCGGCTTCGGCGACTACGTCGTCGTCGAACTCTGCCCCGGGCGCCAGACCAGCAGCTTCTTCTCGACCATGGTCACGACGGAATCGATCAGGATGACGAAGATCGCCAGGATCAGCATCCCCGAGAACACGCCGGTGACGTCGAAGACACTCTCGGCCTCGTGGATCTTGTAGCCGAGCCCGGCCGACGAGCCGAGATATTCGCCGACCACGGCGCCGACCAGCGCGAAGCCGACCGAGGTGTGCAGCGACGAGAACATCCAGGTCAGGGCAGACGGCCAGTAGACATGGCGGAAGAGCTGGCGCTCGTTCATGCCGAGCATGCGGGCATTGGCCAGCACCGTCGGCGAGACCTCGCGCACGCCCTGATAGACATTGAAGAAGACGATGAAGAAGACGAGGGTGAAGCCGAGCGCGACCTTCGACCAGATGCCGAGCCCGAACCAGAGCGCGAAGATCGGCGCCAGAACCACGCGCGGCAGGGCGTTCGCGGCCTTGATATAGGGGTCGAACACCGCCGCCAGCAGTGCGTTTCGCGCGAAGACGAAGCCGAACAGGATACCTGCTGCCGAGCCGATGACGAAGGCCAGCACCGTCTCGGTCAGCGTGATGCCGAGATGCCAGTAGATATCCGTGCCGGTCAGCTGCTTCCAGGTGCGGGCGAGGACATCGCCCGGCGTCGAGAAGAAGAACTGCGTCGTCTTGACGTCACCGAACAGGCCAGTGGTGGTGACGAGATGCCAGATCGCCAGGGCGACGACCATCACCAGCGCCTGCAGGACGAGAAGCTTCACCCGGCTCATCGCGTCGCCCCCTCGACCAGATCCTTGCCCTCGCCCATCGCATAGGCCTTCTGCACCTCGACGCGCAGCGAGGCCCAGATGTCACGGTGGATCTCGTGGAAGGCCTTCTCCAGCCTGATCTCGGCGATATCGCGCGGGCGCGGCAGCGGCACCCGGTAATCCGCGACGATGCCGGCGGCAGGGCCTGCCGACATCACCACAACCCGGTCGGACAGCGCGATCGCCTCCTCGAGGTCATGCGTCACGAAGATCAGCGCCTTCCGGTCCTTCGACCAGAGGTCGAGCAGGAGATTGCCCATGATCTGCCGCGTCTGCGCGTCGAGCGGCCCGAAGGGCTCGTCCATCAGCAGGATCTCGGGGTCGCGGATCAGCATCTGGGCCAGCGCCACGCGCTTGCGCTGACCGCCCGAGAGCATGTGGGGGTAGCGATCGACGAAGGCGCGCAGGCCGACGCGTGCGAGCCAGTCCCGCGCCCGCCTGTCGGCCTCCGCGTCGGAGACTCCCATCGGCTCTAGCGCGACCTTCACGTTGTCGAGCGCCGTCTTCCAGGGCATCAGCGCATCGGCCTGGAACAAGTAGCCCGCCCGCCGGTTCAGCCCCGAAAGCGGCTTTCCGAAAATGGTGACCGTCCCGGCCGAAGGCACCAAGAGCCCCGCCGCAGCGTTGAGCAGGGTCGACTTGCCGCAGCCGGTCGGACCGACGACCGAGACGAACTCGCCAGCGGATACGCTCAGATCGACGCCCGTCACCGCCTTGTAGCGATTGCCGCCATCGAGATGGAAGGTGATGTCGAGCCCGCCGAGCGCGACCGCGGCAGGCTGCGAGGCCGATGATGTCTGCGACGGCAAATCCATCGCTCCCGCATCGCCATGCGGGCGCTTCTGCAACTCCATGAAACCCGTTTCCCCGTCGGCGTCGGGCGCTCTTGATGGCGCCGGCCGAACCTAGTGTTCGTCGTTGCCGGGGAGACTAAGCCATCGGCCGGGATAGGCAAAGCCATCCTTCGGCTGAGGCATCTGCCGTACGCCCTGCTGCGACCATGCTTCGGTTGCAATGGTCGGACCGGGCGGCGATAAGCCCACAGCCTTCCGCTCGGGCGGCCAGGCAAGACGCGACCAGACACGAAGCGACCAGGACAGTCATGGCCCAACTCGAACTCTGGATGCAGGCGCTCGTCGAATTCATGCGCGCCAATCAGGAATGGGCGATCCCGATCGTCTTCCTGATCGCGTTCTGCGAATGTGTCGCCATCCTCTCCTGGCTCGTGCCGGCAACCGTTTTCTTCACGGCATTCGGTGCGGTGGCCGGCGCGTCGGGCCTCAATCTCGTGCCGCTGGCGATCGCGGCCGCGGCGGGCTCCGGCTTCGGGTTCTGGATTTCCTACTGGGTCGGCGAGAAACTCGGCCCGCGTGTCGATGACCACTGGCCCTTCAAGGACAGGCCTGAACTGCTGGCGCGCGGCCACGCCTTCTTCGAGAAATGGGGTGTCGCCAGCATTCTGATCGGCCACTTCTTCGGGCCGTTGCGCGCGGTGATCGCGATCGTCGCCGGCATCGTCAAGATGCCGTTCTGGCCGTTCCAGATCGCGAACTGGACCGCCTCGGCAGCCTGGGGGTTCGCCCTGATCTACGGAGCCGGCCGTCTCGCCGAAATGGCGACACAGGGTGGCATGCTGTCGCGATAACGGCGCTTCAGGCCAGGCCGAGGATTACCGCCAGCAACAGCGCCAGCGAGAGCGCCAAACCCACACCGGCCGCGACCGGTCCATCGATGACCTTCAAGACTTGCATCGCTACCTCCCATCTCTGATCGGCAACCGCGTCAATCTCAGCCAGGGAATGTCCACTTCCGCTCCGTGCCCAGAGGGCCGGCATGCGGGTTCAATAGGTCAGCATCTCCACTGCGATCCACGCCACGATCGCCAGCGCCAGCCCACCGACCAGCACCATCAGCACCGGCGCGCCGAGGAAGCCCTGCCGTGCCTCGACCGGCGTCTCGACCGCGGGATCGGCATCGCTGTGATCCTGCGCCCGCATCGGCGGAACCTTGTCGCCTCCGGCCGGCCCTTCACTCTGCGCCTTGGCGCGTTCTTCCGCCTCGATGCTCATGATCCGTTTCTCCGCGTACCCGCGACCCCTCGGCCCGGGATCAGCCGACGAACGTGTTGAAGAACGCCGCAAGGGCCAATCCGCCCAGCAACGCGCTCAGCAACGCCCAGTCCACGCCCAACTCTTCGGCCGCCTCTCGCCGGGAGGCTTTCGCATCGGACCGGTTTCGCTCCACCCCATGGCGATGCCGCTGGTCGGCTCTCTCATGATCCCATGTCATGTGCCCGCTCCCTGTGCCCCTTCCTGACGACCAAAACGCGCCGCTGCGGGATCGGTTCCGGCCGAGCTGGGACGCCGTCATGCGCGAATGCAGAAAGGCGGGCGCATCGCTGCGCCCGCCTTGATAAATCGTTCCAGATCAGAGTCTTGCAGACCGCTCCTGAATCAACTCCGCAAGGAGTTGATTCAAACGGCGAGTAGCGGCCTGGACCCGAGGCCTCAGTTCTTGGTCTTGTCGACGAGGGCCTTGGCCTTGATCCAGGGCATCATGTCGCGCAGCTTCGCGCCGACTTCCTCGATCGGGTGGGCGGCGTAGCGGGCGCGGGTCGCCTTGAACGAGGTCTGGTTGACCTTGTTCTCGAGCATCCAGTCGCGGGTGAACTTGCCCGACTGGATGTCGGCCAGAACGCGCTTCATCTCGGCCTTGGTCTCGGCGGTGATGATGCGCGGGCCGGTGACGTACTCGCCATACTCGGCCGTGTTCGAGATCGAGTAGTTCATGTTCGCGATGCCGCCCTCATAGATCAGGTCGACGATCAGCTTCACCTCGTGCAAGCACTCGAAATAGGCCATTTCGGGGGCGTAGCCGGCCTCGACCAGCGTCTCGTAGCCGGCCTTGATCAGCTCGACGAGACCGCCGCAGAGGACGACCTGCTCGCCGAACAGATCGGTCTCGCACTCTTCCTTGAAGTTGGTCTCGATGATGCCGGCGCGGCCGCCGCCATTGGCCGAGGCGTAGGACAGGCCGAGATCATGGGCGTTGCCGGTCGCGTCCTGATGGATCGCGATCAGGGTCGGCACGCCGCCGCCGCGCTGATACTCGGAGCGAACGGTGTGGCCGGGGCCCTTCGGGGCGACCATCAGAACGTCGAGATCCTTGCGCGGCTCGATCAGGTTGAAGTGCACGTTGAGGCCGTGGGCGAAGAGCAGCGCCGCGCCCTGCTTCATGTTGGCATGCAGTTCGTCGCGATAGATGTCGGCCTGCAGTTCGTCCGGCGTCAGCATCATCATGACGTCGGAGACCTTGGCGGCCTCGGTCGGGGTCATCACCGCGAAGCCGGCCTCCTCGGCCTTCTTGCGGGTCGGCGAGCCGGCCTTCAGCGCGATGACCACGTCCTTGACGCCGGAATCGCGCAGGTTGAGGGCATGGGCATGGCCCTGGCTGCCGTAGCCGACGATGCAGACCTTCTTGCCCTTGATCAGGTTGATGTCGGCATCACGATCATAATAGACGCGCATGTGAGGTGTCCTTCCTTGGGTCGTCTGGGTGGTTTCTTCAGGCTTCCGGCGCGGCTGTCTTCCGCCCGTAAAGTGCGAGGAACTGGTCGGTGGCCCGGGCAGCGTCACGCTCGATCTCGCCACGACCGAGCGTGAGGCTGTCGCCGAGCAGGAGTCGGATCTGAACGTCGCGGCCGACAAGGCCGAAGAAGGTGCGGAATGCCGTCTCGGAGTCGTCGAAGGCGAGCAGCCCCGCCTCGCGACCCGCCTCGAGCACGGGCCGCAGCCGCTCCGCGATGGCAAAGCGCCCATTCTCGAGGACGATCCGGCCGAGATTGCTCTTGCGCGACGCCGCATCGCCGATGGCGAGGCGGTTCAGCGCAATCGAGGTCGGGCTCGAGATCACGGTGAGCCAGGTCGCCGCGAAACCCTTGAGGCTATCGTGCAGGGCGGCGATGTCGAGCGTCGGCCGATCGTAGCGGCCGGCCCGGACGCGTGCGGCCTGCCAGCGCACGGTCGCCGTCAGCAGCCCGTCACGGTCGCCGAACCACTTGTAGAGCGTTTCCTTCGAGCAGCTAGCCCGGCGCGCCACCGCGGTCATGGTAAGTTGGTCGCCCTCCTCCACCATCAGCGACAGAACGGCATCGAGCACGGCCTGCTGGCGGGCCGTCGGCTCTTCCGTATCCGCTGTATTTCGCGTTGCCGACATGATCGCCGAGGGTCGAGTGATTGGCCGTACCGTACGTTACGGTTCGGCTCTCTAGCGCAGGCGGATCGCGCCGGCAAGAAGGATCTCGTACCGCGGCCATCCGCCCACTGTCGAAGGCTTGGCAGGCGAATCTAGAGGCCACCCGCCTGCTGGCTCGCCATGCGCTGCAGAAAGATAGCAGCGATGGTCAGGATGAATCCCGCCCACCACAGCGGCGAGCGCAAGCTCTTGCCGCTGCCGGGCACTTCTGGTGCGGCCTTGCCGCTCAAGCGCTGCAGGATCGGCCAAGCGAAGCAGCCGAAGCCGGCGATGCCCAGCCCCAGCGCAACCATGTTGAGCGTTTCAGGTGCCATCGACCGGCAGTCACATCGCGTCCGGTCCACGGCTCATCGCGGCGATGCCGGTGCGCGAGACCTCCGTCAGCCCGACCACCGTCATCAGCTTGATGAAGCGCTCGATTTCCTCGGTCGAGCCGGTCAGCTCGAAGACGAAGGAGGTCAGCGAGGCGTCGAGCGTGCGCGCGCCAAAGGCAGCGGCCAGCCGCATCGCCTCGACCCTGTGCTCGCCCTTGCCGACGACCTTGACCAGGGCCAGTTCGCGCTCGAGCGCCTCGCCCTGGAGGGTCAGGTCGACGACGCGATGCACCGGCACCAGCCGGTCGAGGTGCGCCTTGATCTGGTCGATGACGTTCGCCGTGCCGGAGGTCACGACCGTGATGCGCGAGAGATGCTTCTCGTGCTCCGTCTCGGACACCGTCAGGCTCTCGATGTTGTAGCCGCGGCCGGAGAACAGACCGGCGATGCGAGCGAGCACGCCCGGCTCGTTGTCGACGATCACCGCAAGGGTGTGACGGGCGACAGGCTGCGCGACGGGGGCGTTCGGGTAGTGCGTCGACGTGTTCATGAGGAGACTCGGCTGCGGCTGAGAGAGGGGCGAAAATCGGTCAGGACGGGCTCGTCGACCTCGTCCTCGGCAATGATCCACGGCTCGGCGAGAGCGCCTGCGCGCCAGGACTTAAAGCCCTGCGTCGCCTGAACCGCCGCGCAATAGGCGGTGCTGATCTCATCCGGCACTATGCCGTATCCGCTGAAGCGCGCCGTCACCGGCGCGAACATCGCATCCGCCGCCGTGAATGCACCGAACAGGAAGGGGCCGCCTGCCCCGAAGCGCTCCCGCGCCTCACGCCAGATCGTGCTGATCCGCGCGACATCGGCAGCAACCTTGGGCCCGCGATCGCGCGTCGGATGGACCCAGGCGAGATTCATCGGGCAGGCGCCGCGCAAAGCCTGGAAGCCGGCATGCATCTCGGCCGAGATCGAGCGCGCCATCGCCCGCGCAACGGGATCCCGCGGCCAGATGGCGAGATCGGGGTACAGATCGGCGACATGGTCCATGATCGCCAGCGACTCCCACACCCGGATGTCACCATCGACAAGCGCCGGCACCTTGCCGGCCGGCGTGAAGGCGGAGATCGCGCGCTTCCAGTCGGGGTCGTCGAAGGTCGGGCCAAACGGCACCAGCACCTCCTCGAAGGGAATCCCGAATTCGGTCAGCAGCAGCCAGGGCCGCAACGACCAGGAAGAATAGTTCCTGTTGGCGATGACGAGTTTCATGCGGCCTGGCTTTCTGCGGCGAGCGCGAAGTCGAGCGCGGCCTCGACATGCAACGCCGTCGTGTCGAACACGGGCAGCGTGACATCGGCTTGCGAGATCAGCAGGCCAATCTCGGTGCAGCCGAGGATGACGCCGTCAGCGCCCTCCTCTTCCGTCGCCCGGACGATAATCTCGAGGAACCGCTCCTTCGACTGCGGTGAAACCACGCCCCGGCAGAGTTCGGCGAAGATGATCTGGTGCACCGCGGCCCGGTCCGCTTCGCCCGGAACGATCGGCGCCAGCCCAGCTTTCGCCAGCCGCTCGCGGTAGAAAGGCTGCTCCATGGTGAAGCCGGTGGCGAGCAGCAGCGGCCGCCGCGATCGGGAGCCGGCGATCGTCTTCGCTGTAAGATCCACGAGATCGAGGAAGGGCAGTCGCGTCGCCGCGACGATGCAGTCAGCGACCTTGTGCATGGTGTTGGTGCAGAGCAGGACGCAGTCGGCACCGCCGCGCTCGAGCCGGCGCGCGCTCGCCGCCAGCACATCGCCGACGCCGTCCCAGTCGCCCGCCGTCATCCGTGCCGCGAGCGGTGCGAAATCAAGCGAGTGCAACAGGATCTCGGCACTGTGCAGGCCGCCGCGGCGCGCACGGATGCCCTCATTGAGAAGGCGGTAATAGACCGCGGTCGATTCCCAGCTCGTGCCGCCGATCAGGCCGATTGTCGTCATGCCCTGTCCCCGTGTCATGCCGAAGTCTTCATTCGTGGGCGCAGCGGCTCACGAAGCCACGGCAGGACGCAGCTCCGATCCTGCCCGAGATGCTCGGGACAAGCCCGAGCACGACGCTGCTTGATCAAACGAGCTGCTTGCCCTCGGCGTCGATGATCTCGCCGGTGTCGCCCTCGAAATCGGGCAGGATCATCTCGTTATGGGCCTTGCCCGACGGGATCATCGGGAAGCAGTTCTCTTCCTTGGCGACGAGGCAGTCGAAGATCACGGGCTTCGGCGTCTCGATCATCTCCATGATCGCGTCGTCGAGCTTGGCCGGGTCGTCGCAGCGGATGCCGTGGCCACCATAGGCCTCGGCCAGCTTCACGAAGTCCGGCAGCGACTGCGAGTAGCTCTCGGAATAGCGCCCGCCATGCAGCAGCTCCTGCCACTGGCGCACCATACCCATGTACTCATTGTTCAGGATGAAGATCTTGACCGGCAGCCGATACTGCACGGCCGTCGACATCTCCTGCATGTTCATCAGGATCGAGGCCTCGCCGGCGACGTCGATGACGAGAGCCTTGGGATGCTTCATCTGCACGCCGATCGCCGCCGGCAGGCCGTAGCCCATCGTGCCGAGGCCGCCCGAGGTCATCCAGCGGTTCGGCTCCTGGAACTGGAGATACTGCGCCGCCCACATCTGGTGCTGCCCGACCTCGGTCGTGATGTAGGTGTCGCGGTCCTTGGTCAGCGCGTGCAGCCGCTCCAGCGCGTATTGCGGCTTGATGACCGAATCCGACTTCTTGTAGGCGAGGCTCTTGCGCGCACGCCAGCCGTCGATCTGCGTCCACCACGCCGTCAGCGCTGTCTTGTCGATCTGCGGCGAGGTCTCGCGCCAGATCCGGACCATGTCCTCGAGCACATGGGCGCAGTCGCCGACGATGCCGATGTCGACCTTGACGTTCTTGTTGATCGAGGACGGATCGATGTCGATGTGGATCTTCTTCGAGCGCGGCGAGAAGGCGTCGATCCGGCCGGTGATGCGATCGTCGAAGCGTGCGCCGATGTTGATCATGACGTCGCAGTCATGCATCGCGAGGTTCGCCTCGTAGGTGCCGTGCATGCCGAGCATGCCGAGCCATTGCTTGTCGGCGGCCGGGAAGGCGCCGAGCCCCATCAGGGTCGAGGTGACCGGAAAGCCGGTCAGCCGGGCGAGTTCGCGCAGCAGCGCGGAAGCGTGCGGGCCGGCATTGATGACGCCGCCACCGGTATAGAAGACCGGCTTCTTGGCATTCGCCATCAGGGCGACCGCCGCCTTGATCGCGCCGAGGTCGCCCTTGACCGTCGGGCGATAGGTCTTGTGCTGGTTGTCGCGCGGCCGGCTGTAGGAGCCACTGGCGAACTGGATGTCCTTCGGGATGTCGACGACGACCGGGCCCGGGCGGCCATTGGAGGCGACGTAGAAGGCCTCGTGCAGGATGCGCGGCAGGTCCGCGATGCTCTTCACCAGGTAGTTGTGCTTGGTGCAGGAGCGGGTGATGCCGACCGTGTCGCATTCCTGGAAGGCGTCCGAGCCGATCAGATGCGTCGGGACCTGGCCGGTGATGACGACGAGGGGGATCGAGTCGAGCAGCGCATCGGTCAGACCGGTGACGGCGTTGGTCGCGCCGGGGCCCGAGGTCACGAGCACGCAGCCGACCTTGCCCGCGGTCGAGCGGGCATAGCCCTCGGCGGCGTGGACGGCGCCCTGCTCGTGGCGGACGAGGACATGCTTGACCTTGTCCTGCTGGAACAGCGCATCATAGATCGGCAGCACGGCGCCACCGGGATAGCCGAACAGATGTTCGACGCCCTGGTCCTGAAGCGCGCGGACGACCATCTCGGCACCGGTCATCATCTCGCTCATAACGGTCTCCTGCGGCAGTTCGGTTGGGGTCAAGGTCGAAAACGGGCAATAAAAAAGGCCCTCGTGGGGCCTGGACGTGCGCTGGCGTCGGGGTTGACGCGGTTCGTTTCAGAACCGGCCCCTACCAGCGCACCCGTACGATAATAAGCTTGCGCATCGCGCCTCGACCCTTTGCAGATGTTGCGGGACGCTAATCGACCCCGGCGCGGTGGTCAAGCGCAAACCATGACAACGATGCAGCCCCGCTCCAGGACGGCACTGCAGCAAATCCGATATCGCAGTGGAACCCTTTTTCAACTTCGGGTTGTTACGGTCGCCGCGCTCGCTACAGGACGACCATGTACCAGGAAGTTCACACCGACAACATCGCTGCACGCGCCCACGCGCCGGAAGTGGCGGACCTGTTGCAGCACTTCCTGCTCAACCGCGACGGCGACGGCCGCGTCCTCTATGAGAGCTTCCTCGCCGCGGTCATGCCCCGTTTCGGCGCGGACCTCCTGGTCCTCGCTCCGACCGGCGACGGTGACTACGCCTTCATCCACTACGGCCGCGAGATCATTCGCTATACCGGAGCCAGCCGACTCAGCGAGCGCGTCTCGGGCATGACGCCGCAGGTGGCACGTTTCACCATCGCCTGCTGCGACCAGACCCTGGCCAGCGGCAAACCGACCTATACCGTCCATCGGTCGAAAGCGACCGTCCGCGTCTGCCTCTGGGAGCGCCTGCTCATGCCGGCCACGGCCGCGGATGGCAGCCGCTATGTCATCGCGTTCAGCCGGCCGCTGCAGTTCCACGAGGAGATGCTGAGGACGGTGCTCGAAACCTCGCCATCCGGCATCGTGGCGTTGCGCGCCGTCCGCGACCTCGACGGCCGCGTCGAGCGGACCGTGGTCATCACGGCCAACCGCCGCGCCGCCGCGCTCGCGAGGCGCCCCGATGGCGAACTTCTCGACGAGGACGCCAGGATCTCCCTGCCCTTCCTGGCCGATCCGATGGTCTGGCGGCGCTGCCTCTATGCGCTCGACCTGCGCCGCCCAGACATGATCGAGACCTGCTACTCGGCCAAGGGCCAGACCGCCTGGCTGCAGATTGCAGTCGCGCCCCTCGGCGACGGGCTCGTCCTGACGATCACGGATGTGACCGACCTGATCGTCGCCAACCAGACCCTCCAGAGCCGTGCCGCGACGCTCGCTCTGGAGATCGGCCGCGAGCGGGCCACCCGCCGCGCCCTCTCGCAGGATATCGAGCAGCGCGAGGAGCGCGAGAAGGAACTGCGCCGCCTGGCCGAAACCGATCCGCTGACGGCGTTGCTCAATCGCCGCTCCTTCAGCGAGAAGGCCAATGCGGCGATCCTCGACGCCGAGCAGAGCGGCAGCGACATCTCGCTGATCGTGGTCGATCTCGATCACTTCAAGTCGGTCAATGATAGCTACGGCCATCCGGCCGGCGATGCGGTGATCCGGGCTTTCGCCGATGTGCTGCTCGGCCTGGTCCGGACAGAGCGCGATCTCGTCGGCCGCTTCGGCGGCGAGGAATTTGCCATCCTGCTGCCCGGCGCCGACCTCGATGCGGCGCTGCGCATCGCGCTGCGGGTCGAGGATGCCCTTGCCTCCCGCCGCCTGCCGGTCTCCGAGACGCTGGCGCTGCAGGTCTCCGCCAGCCTAGGCATCGCCACGCGATCCAGCCCGGAGACGCTCGCGGCCCTGGTAGAGCGCGCCGACCGCGCCCTCTACCGCGCCAAGAACGAGGGCCGCAGCTGTATTCGGATCTCGGATCCCGACGTCTCGGTCGCGGCCTGACCGCTCACAGCCCGGCATCAAGGGCGCGCAGCGCAACCTCGCGCGCGCCCTCGGGAGCGACTGCCTGCCAGCCCGCCATCTGATGCCGGAACCAGGTGACCTGCCGCTTGGCATAGGCGCGCGTATCCGCCTGGCCGCGCGCGATGGCCTCGTCCAGTCCGATCTCACCGTCGAGATGGGCGATCAGTCCGGGAACGCCATGTGCCCGCATGACCGGTAGAAGCGGGTCGAGCCGGCGCTCGCGCAAGGCCGCGACCTCGTCCAGCGCGCCCTGCGCGATCATCTGCTCGAAGCGCCGGTCGATGCGCGAGCGCACCTCCTCGCGCTCCGGGTGGATGAAGAGCTTCAGCATCGGCAGCGCATCCAGCGGCCCGGGATGGCGCTCGCCCTGGAAGCTGGCGATCGACCGCCCAGTGGCAAGATGAACCTCGAGCGCACGCATGATGCGCATCCGATCCGTGGGCCTGAGCCGTTCCGCCATGACCGGGTCGAGGCGCGCGAGCTCGGCGTGAAGCAGGCCCGTCTCCTGTCCGTCGACGCGCGCCCGGAAGGTAGAGCGGACCGCCTCCGGCACGGGCGGGATCGCCGAGAAGCCGTCGGTCAGCGCCTTGAAGTAGAGGCCCGTGCCGCCGACCAGGATCGGCAGGGAGCCGGTCCGGCCAAGCTCCGACAGCACGCCCGCAACATCCTCTGCATAGCGCATCGCCGAATAATTGATCGCGCCGTCGACATGACCGTAGAGCCGATGCGGCACGATCTCCTCTTCCTCAGGCGTCGGGCGTGCCGAGAGGACCCTGAGATCGGCATAGACCTGCATGGAATCGACGTTGACCACGGTGCCGCCCAGGCGTCGCGCGATCTCGATCGCCAGAGCGGACTTGCCGCTCGCGGTCGGACCTGCGATGAGCACCGCCCTGATCTCCGCCCCGTCCATCATCACCTGATCCGGCCCTTCACATGCTCGTCGCGACACTGGTTTCCGCCCATGGACAGGCCCTGCTCGACGACGGGCTGCTGAAACATCTTTCTGCCAGCCTGCCGGGAATCCTGCGCAGCGGGCGGCTCGATGGCGAGATCGCTGCCGACCTCTTCGCGGAAGCCGGCGATGCGCGCAAGCTCGAAGCGGATCTGCGCCAGCTGCTCGGAGCGGCGCCGATCGACATCATCGTCCAGCCGGCCGCGACACGGCGCAAGGCGCTGTTCCTGGCCGACATGGACTCGACCATGATCGGGCAGGAGTGCATCGACGAACTCGCCGCCTATGTCGGTCTGAAGGAAAAGGTCTCCGGGATCACCGAACGCGCGATGCGCGGCGAGATCGCCTTCGAGCCGGCGCTGCGCGAGCGCGTCGCGTTGCTCAAGGGCGTCCCGCTCGCTGTCGTCCACGAGATCATCGAGCAGCGCATCACGCTGACGCCGGGCGGCCGGGCGCTCGTCATGACGATGCGCGCAAACGGTGCCTATACCGCCCTCGTCTCCGGCGGCTTCACCGTCTTCACCGGCCCGATCAGCGCGACGATCGGCTTCGACGAGCATCGCTCCAACATCTTGCTGGCCGATGACGGCATCCTGCGCGGCGAAGTCGCCGATCCGATTCTCGGCAAGCAGGCCAAGCTCGATGCCCTGATCGAACTGCGCGCGCGCCGTGGCCTTGGCCTTGAGCAGACCCTGGCCGTCGGCGACGGCGCCAACGATCTCGCCATGCTCGGCGAAGCTGGACTCGGTGTCGCCTTCCGCGCCAAGCCGGCGGTCGCCGCCGCTGCCGATGCCCGGCTCGACCATGCCGACCTCACCGCCCTGCTCTACGCCCAGGGCTATGCGGGCTCCGAGATCGTCCGCTGATCCCGGCCTCATTGCATCGGCCTGCCCGAAAGCCGCGCAGCATTTTTCGGCCGATGCCTAGTCGACGATGAACAGCTTCGCGCCGGTCACGGTACTGGAGCGATGCGCCTCGGCGCCGTCAGCGACCTGATAGGACATGCCGGCCCTGAGCGGCATCACGCGCCCATCCTCCAGCGTCGTGTCCATCGCGCCTTCGAGGCACAGGATGATGTGGCCCTTGGAGCACCAGTGGTCGGCAACATAGCCCGGCGTGTACTCGACCATGCGAACCCGGATGCGGTTCTCCTCCGGCCCGAAATACTGTGTGCGCCAGATCGCTTCGCCCACCTCACCGGCATGCCGCTCCGCCGGTACCGTCGACCAGTCGGTGGTGACGAAGGCAATGTCGGTCAGTTTCATCTCGTCTCTCCGTCGCAGCCGCAGCGCCCCTGTCTCTCCAGGCGCGCGGCGGCCCATGCATATCGGTTGTTTGTCCGATCCGGACACGAAAAAGGGCGGCCCAGGATGGGCCGCCCTCGCATGACGAATGCCGAGACGAGGCTCAGTTCATCGAAACGGCGACGAAGCGAACCTCGCCCTGTGCGTTCGAGACCAGCAGCAGGGCCGACTTCTTGCCCTCCTTCTTGAGGGCATCGAGCCGCTTGGTCACATCCTCGGGCGAATTCACCGCCTCCTGGCCGATTTCGACGACCAGTTCGCCGACGAGCACGCGCTTGTCCGCGGCGTTAGAATTGGGATCGACCTTGGTGATGACCACGCCCTTGACGCCGTCCTTGATCGAATAGCGCTTCCGGAGTTCCTCGGTCTGTGGCGAGAATTCGAGGCCGAGCGCGGTGGTCACGGCTGGCTTGGCAGCTTCGGCTGGCGCCTTGACCGACGCGGGCTGGACCTTTTCGCCATCCTCGAGGCGGCCGAGCTTGACCGTCTTCACCTCTTCCTTGCCCTTGCGCATGATCGTGATCGGCACGTCCTTGCCGACCGGCGTCGCAGCCACGATGCGCGGCAGGTCGCGGGAATCCTTGACCTCCTTGCCGTCAAACTTGGTCACGACGTCGCCGACCTCGAGGCCGGCGGGCTTGGCCGGGCCCTTGTCGTCGATGCCGGCGACGAGGGCGCCGCGCGCCGTGCCGAGACCCAGGGCCTCGGCGGTGGCATCGTCGACGCTCTGGATCCGCACGCCGAGCCAGCCGCGGCGGGTCTCGCCGAACTCCTTGAGCTGGTCGACGATGTTGCTGGCAAGCGCCGACGGCACCGCGAAGCCGATGCCGACCGAGCCGCCCGTCGGCGACAGGATCGCGGTGTTGATGCCGATCACCTCGCCCGCCATGTTGAACAGCGGCCCACCCGAATTGCCCTTGTTTATGGCGGCGTCGGTCTGGATGTAGGTGTCGTACGGCCCCTGCTGGATGTCGCGGTTGCGCGCCGAGACGATGCCCGACGAGACCGAGCCGCCGAGGCCGAACGGGTTGCCGATCGCCATGACCGGATCGCCGATCCGCATCTTGTCGGAGTCGCCGAATTTGACCGCGGGCAACGGCTTGTCGTGCTTCACCCGCAGCACTGCGAGATCGACCTTCGCGTCCTTGCCGATCACCTCAGCCTTGAGGCGCAGGCCACTATTGAAGATCACCGTGATCTCGTTGGCGTCGCCGATGACGTGATTGTTGGTGACGACGATTCCTGAGGGATCGATGACGAAGCCGGAACCGGCCGACTGCGAACGGCGCTGCTGCGGCGGCTGGCCCTGACCCTGCTGGCCCTGGCCCTGCTGGCCTTGGCCGCGGCGGTTGAAAAACTCCTCGAACAGGTCGCCGAAGGGCGTGTCGGGGCCAAGCTGCGGCAGCTGCGGCAGGGTGCGGCCGCGCGTGTCGCTCGTCGTCACCGCCGCGATGTTGACCACGGCCGGCATCACCCGTTCGGCGAGATCGGCCAGCGAGACCCGGCCTTCGAGGACAGGCGCCGAGGCGGTCTGAGCGGGGGCGATGACCGGAGAGGCGAGAAGCGAAAGCGCCCCGACGCTCGCCACCAGCGCAGCCCGGCGCGCGCGTGACGCCAGGGAGGGCGAGGCGGAAGCCGGAGAGCCGAAAGCAGAGGCGAGATTATTTGCCATCAGTGTCCTCGTGAAAGAAAATTCGGGCGAGCCGCGCGGCGCGAGAACCCGACCTAGATTGAACCTCGAATTGCGGCGGAAGGTCGACACACGATCATGGCATCTAACACGATCGCGTGCACCTGCCGTGTCGTCAGCCGCGCACGAGCCAGACAAGCAACACGCCGAGCACCGCCGAGCCGAGGCCGATCAGCCTCATACGGTCGGGCGGTGTCTCGGCGGCGCTGCGAAGCGCGTCCTTGGCGAGGTTCGGCACCGCTGCGAACAGGATGCCTTCGATCGCGAAAACAAGGCCCAGCGCCGCGATGAAATCCCACATACGCGGCGCCTATGGCTGAATCAGGGCCGGGCCGGCGCCGGCGTCGCCGGCGTGGCTGGAGCCGCGTCGCGCCGGGGCGCATTCGGTCCGTTGAAGAACCGGAAGAACGGCGAATCGGGAGACAGCACCATCTTCGTATCGCCCGCCTTGATGCTGGCCTCATAGGCCTGCATCGAGCGGTAGAAGGTGAAAAACTCCTCGTCCTGCCCGAAGGCTTCGGCGAAGACGCGGTTGCGCTCGCCCTCGCCCTCGCCGCGGATCTCGTCGGAGCGGCGCTGCGCCTCGGCGACGATCACGGTCGACTCCCTGTCGGCCCGAGCCCGGACCTCCTGCGCCTGCTGGGCACCGAGCGCGCGAGCTTCGGCTGCCTCGCGCTGGCGTTCCGTCTGCATGCGCTGGAACACCGCCGCCGAGTTGGCCGCCGGCAGATCGACGCGTCGCAGCCGGACATCGACCACCGTCATGCCGAAGCGGGCGGCCTCGCGGTTCACCTCGTCGCGAATGCGGTTCATCAGCCGCGCACGGTCGTTGCGGACCATCGAGGTGAAGCTCGCATCGGCCAGCACCGAGCGGACATTGCCGTTCACGATCGAGGCAAGCTGCGAATTCGCGCGCGGGATGTTGTTGACCGCCTGGTAGAACTTCAGCGGATCGGAGATGCGATAGCGCGTGAAGGCATCGACCACCAGGCGCTTCTGGTCGGAGGCGATGATTTCCTGCGCCGGCAGGTCGAGATCGAGGATGCGGTTGTCGAGCAGGGTCACCTGCTCGAACGGCGCCGGCAGCTTGAAATAGAGGCCGGGCTCGGTGACGACGCTGCGCACGGCGCCGAAGCGCAGCACGAGAGCCGACTGCGTCTGCTGGACCACGAAGGTCATGGCGTAGAAGACGACGGCCGCGATGCCGAGGACGACGAGCAGGCCGATGCGGATGATGGCGCCGTTCATCGGACAGCTCCCGTCTGCGGGGCGCCCGGAACGGGACGCCTCTGCTGCAACTGGTCGAGCGGCAGATAGGGCACGACGCCCTGCCCTGTGCCCGAGCTATCGATGATCACCTTGTCGGTACCGCCCATCACGCGCTCCATCGTCTCGAGGAAGAGACGTTCGCGCGTCACGGCCGGGGCCCTCTTGTACTGCTGATAGACCGCGTTGAAGCGGCTCGCCTGTCCAAGCGCCTCGGCGACCGTCTGCTCCTTGAAGGCTTCGGCCGCCTGGACGAGCTGGGCCGCGCGACCGCGCGATTCCGGCACGACGCGGTTGGCGTAGGTCTGCGCCTCGTTGCGCAGGCGCTCCTGGTCGGCGCGTGCCGCCTGGACGTCGCGGAAGGCGTCGATGACCTGCTGCGGCGGATCGACCTTCTGCAGCTGCACCAGGCGGATCTGCACGCCCGCATTGTAGCTGTTGAGGGTCTCCTGCATGAGCTGGCGCACCTCGGTCTCGATTGCCGAGCGATCGGTCGTCAGCACGGGCTGGATGTTGCGCCGCCCGATGATCTCGCGCATCGCGCTCTCGGCGACGGCCTTCACAGTCCCCGGTGGATCCTGGATGTTGAAGACGTAGTTCTCCGGCGCCGCCGGATCGATCTGCCACTGCACGATCACGTCGATGTCGACGATGTTCTCGTCGCCGGTAAGCATCAGGCTTTCCTCGATCACGTCGGACTGGCGCGAGGCGCGCACGGATTCGACGGTCCGGAAGCCGACCTCAGTCGTGATGACGTTCGTCACCTGCGGCTTGATCACGCTGCCGATCGGATAAGGCCAGTTGTAGTTCAGGCCTTCGCCGGTCTTGCCGATGAACTTGCCGAAACGAAGATTGAGACCGACCTCGTTCGGACGGACGATGTACCAGCCCGTCAGGAGCCAGATCACGATCAGGGCGAGAATGCCGAAGATCAGCCCGCGGCTGCCGAGATTGCCGCCCGGCATCATGTCCCTCAGCCGGTCCTGGCTGCGGCGCAGAATGTCCTCCAGATCGGGCGGGCCGCTATTGCCGCCGCCGGAGCCACCGCCCCAGGGGCCGCCGCCACCGCCGCCGCCGCTTCCCCCGCGCTGGCCCCAGGGTCCGCCCCCGTTATTGCCACCGCCGCTCTGGTTGCTCCAAGGCATACTTGCGCCGTTCCCTTTCTCTGCCGACCAGCCCTGCAATAGGCGAATGGCGGTCGTTTGTCAGCGCCCACAGCCGGAGCGTGCTGGGCTGACTTGGGCATGGGCCATGGATTCGTCAACGACGCAAGGCCTTCAACATCAACGGAAAGCCGCTCAGACCCGGCGGCGAAACGTCGCGAAGGTAAACGGATGCTCGTCATCGGGGCCGGCGGGGTGGTTTTCGCGCGCCTCTGCGACGAAGGCCGAGGCGTCCCATTCGGGAAACAGGGCGTCGCCTTCGGGCGTCGCATGGACCTGCGTAAACTCGAGCCGGCCGGCCAGCGGCAGCGCCTGCCGATAGACCTCCGCGCCGCCCGCGACCGTCACGGAATCGGCGCCCAGGCCCAGGCCGAGCCGCTGCCCGGTCGCGAGTGCTTCCTCCAGCGAATGCGCCAGATGGACGCCATCGGGCCGGAAGCCGGGATCACGTGTCAGGACGATCGTCTCCCGGCCCGGCAAGGGCTTGCCGATCGAGAGGAAGGTCTTGCGCCCCATCAGTACCGGGCGTCCGATCGTCAGGCTGCGGAAATGGCGCAGATCGGTCTTGAGCCGCCAGATCAGCCGGTTGTCGTCGCCGATGACGCCGTTGTCGGCGATCGCCGCGATCACCACGACGGGAAGCTGCACCATCGCTCAGCCCCCTTCCGCAAGACGCTTCAACGCCTCGCCGTCGAGCCGCTTCACGGTCCATTCGTCCTGCGCCTTCGCACCGATCGACCGGTAGAACACGCGCGAGGGCTCGTTCCAGTTCAGCACCCACCAGGCGAGGCGCGGCAACCCCTCCGCAACGCAGCGCTTGGCAAGCGCCGCGATCAGCGCCTTGCCGATGCCCTTGCCGCGCAGATGCGGATGCACGAACAGATCCTCCAGCCAGATGCCGTGCCGGCCGCTGAAGGTCGAGTAGGTATAGAACCACACCGAGAAGCCGGCCGGCTCGCCATCCCATTCGGCGATGTCGCAGAATGCGCGCGGATTCGCGCCGAAGATCGCGTCGGCAATCTCGGCTTCGCTTGCGGTGACCTGATGCGCCAGCCGCTCGTATTCGGCGAGCGCCTTGATGAAATCGAGCACGAGCCCGGCCTCGTCCGGGCGAGCCGGGCGGATGGTGAGGCTCATACCGCGATCGGCGCCTTGATCGCCGGATGCGGGTCGTAGCCCTCGATCGTCACGTCCTCGAACTGGAAATCCTCCAACCGCGACACAGCCGGATTGAGCTTCAGTGTCGGCAGCGGCCGGAACTCGCGCGAAAGCTGCAGCTTCGCCTGGTCGAGATGGTTCACATAGAGATGCGTGTCGCCGAAGGAGTGGACGAACTCGCCGACGCCCAGACCCGTGACTTGAGCCACCATATGGGTCAGCAGCGCATAGCTCGCGATGTTGAATGGCACGCCGAGAAAGACATCGGCCGAGCGCTGATAGAGCTGGCAGGACAGCTTGCCGTCGGCGACGAAGAACTGAAACAGGCAATGGCAGGGGGCCAGCGCCATCTTCGGGATGTCGGCCGGGTTCCAGGCCGAGACGATCAGCCGGCGCGAATCGGGATTGCGCCTGATCTCGTTCACCAGCCAGGCGATCTGGTCGATCGTGCCCGACGAACCGTCCTCTGCCGGCGCGGGCCAGGACCGCCACTGCCGGCCGTACACCGGGCCGAGATCGCCGTTCTCGTCGGCCCACTCGTCCCAGATCGTGACGCCGTTCTCCTGCAGGTAGCGCACATTGGTGTCGCCCCGCAGGAACCAGATCAGCTCATGGATGATCGACTTCAGATGCAGCTTCTTGGTGGTGACGAGCGGGAAACCCTCGTTCAGGTCGAAGCGCATCTGGTGGCCGAACACGGCGAGCGTGCCCGTCCCGGTGCGGTCATCCTTGCGGACACCCTCGTCCAGGACGCGTCGAAGCAGGTCGTGATACTGGCGCATGAGCGAATCCCGGTCGAAACGGCGCCACCATAGCGATGGCGCTCCGCAATGGCGCGCCCGTCGCAAACGGCATCCCCCGTTTTCTTCTAACTGTCGGCCGCCCCGTTCCTGTCAGCATTCGGAACCGACCCAGCTGCCAATCGGTTGTTTGACGAACCCTTTCGCATCCTCCCGAGCAGGAGATCCTGTATGACGATCCGCACCGCCGCCCGCGCCCTGCTGCTATCGGCCCTGCTCGGCGCCCCTGCGAGCCTCCTCCACGCCCAGACCCAGCTACCGACCCCGATCCGTCCCGGCGAACCGGCGATCTCGCTGGACGATGCCCGGCGCATCGCCAAGGAGCACGGGCTCGTGCGCGTCGAGGAGATCAAGCTCGACGACGGAAAATGGGAGATCGAGGGCCGCGACAGCACGGGCGCAACCATCGAGATCGATCTCAACGCGACGGACGGGACGGTGATGAAGATGCAGAGGGATCGCCCCGCCTCCGCTGGAGCCAGGCCATGACCGAATCCACATGAGCGGATCGCTCTGGCGGCCTGCTTTGACTGGGCTGGCTTGGCGGACCCGCCATGGACCGGCACGTTCCGATCACGTGATCGGGAGCCGATGTGAATGATTGCGACAGCTCTCGCCACTCGGCCCGCCACAATCGTCGCGCCTCCTGCCACCTTCGCTGAAGCAGGAGGGGACAGTGAAACATATTGCTGTCTTTGCCGGAGCGGCCTGGCTGGCAACAGGTTTCGTTGGCGCCGACACCGCGCCGCCGGTCGCACCTGAATCGCCGCAGCATAAGGCGCGCAGCCACAGCGTCGTCGCCACCACCCAGGCCAAGGCCCCCCGGGTCTCGGAGGAATCCGCGCGCCAGATCGCCTGGCGCGCGGGCGTCGACCATATCGAGGAAATCGTGCTCTCAGGCGAGCTTTGGGAGGTCGCCGGGCGCGATCGTGCGGGGAATGAGAAGGCGCTCGACATCCACGCGCATGACGGCAGTGTCCTCGACTGAAAAAGAGGCGTACTCCGAAATAAGCCGGCGATGCATCCTTCCTCTCTTTCCCCGCGGCCACGCAGCCCCTATATTGACCGTGCCGTTCGCAAGATCGGCTATGGCGATAAACGAGCGTCGGAATAAGCTTTTCGGACCCGGGGGCGGTACCCGGCGCCTCCACCACAGCCCTGCGGCGCAAGCTTCGGGGCGGCCTGCGGGATCTTGGACCGCGGGCTGGCCAGGCCACTTCGTGGCAGGGTTGCGGCGGGGGCGAAATAGGATCGACGAGAGTGTAAAGGCCGTTCTTTTGCCCGGTATGGTTCCGCCGTTATAGGGCTAACGCATAGTTGCCAACGACAACAATGCTCGGGTTGCTGTCGCCGCGTAAGCGGTGCTGGTTCCCAAACCTAAGTCCTTCCGTTTAGCGACGTAAGGCGGGGCCCGGAGGCGCCTGGCAACAGAAGCCTCCACTTTTTTGATGGCCTGACCGGCAATGCGTCCGGATACTGAAAGTGGAAGCCCCGAGCCGATGTCAAAGGATGTTCTTCGCTACGATCTCATGGTGCAGGAGGCACTGAAGGGGGTCGTGCGCAAGATTCTGACCGAGGCTGGGCGGGATGGCCTGCCGGGCGATCATCACTTCTACATCACCTTCCGCACCGCGGCACCGGGCGTACGCGTTTCCCAGCGGCTGCGCGACAAGCATCCCGACGAGATGACGATCGTGCTCCAGCATCAGTTCTGGGATCTGAGCGTCAGCGAGCATGCCTTCGAGGTCGGGCTGTCCTTCTCGGGCGTCCCCGAGCGGCTGCTGATCCCCTTCGACGCGATCACGACCTTCTTCGATCCCTCCGTCCAGTTCGGGCTGAAATTCGAGACGCAGGACACCGCCGACAGCGCCTCCGCCAATGATCCGGCTCCCGGCACCAAGACCCGCGGGGCGGGTTCGGAACCGAGCGAGGCCCCGCCGGCGCCGGTCGCCCTGCCCGTCAAGGCCACATCCGCCGGCGTTCCCGCGATCAAGGGCAAGGGCGGGTCCAAGGCCGCCAAATCCGGCACCGACGAAGCCGGCACCGGCGAGCCGGAGGCCGCCCCCGGCGAAGACGGCGGCGGCGCACAGGTCGTCAGCCTCGATTCCTTCCGCAAGAAGACCTGACCCACCCGAAAAGCCCGACCGGCAAGAACCTCACCGGGCTTTTCCGGACGCGCATCGCCGCTGACGGCAGCCCCTCGAACGAGCAGGCCGCCCATGTCCGCGCACCAGACTTCCGAGCACCGCACCGAAACCGACTCCTTCGGCCCGATCGCCGTCCCCGCGGATCGCTATTGGGGCGCGCAAACGCAGCGCTCGCTGGAGAATTTCCGCATTGGCGGCGAGCGCGAACGCATGCCGCTGCCGCTCATCCATGCACTGGTCCTGGTCAAGAAGGCGGCGGCGCATGTCAATGCGCGGCTCGGCCTTATCGACCAGCGCGTCGCCGGAGCCATCGGGCATGCCGCAGACGAGGCGCTCGCCGGCAAGTTCGACGGCCATTTCCCGCTGGTGATCTGGCAGACCGGTTCGGGCACCCAGTCGAACATGAACGTCAACGAGGTGCTGGCCAACCGCGCCAATGAACTGCTCGGTGCCGGCCTCGGCGCCAAGAGCCCTGTCCACCCCAATGACCATGTCAACCGCGGCCAGTCCTCCAACGACTGCTTCCCGACCGCGATGCACATCGCTGCCGCGCTGCAGGTCTCTCGCTCCCTGCTGCCGGCGCTGCGCCTGCTCGAGAAGGCGCTTGCCGAGAAGGCCGAGGCCTTCAAGAACCTGGTCAAGATCGGGCGCACCCATCTGCAGGATGCCACGCCCGTCACGCTCGGCCAAGAGTTCTCCGGATATGCGATGCAGCTCCACCTCGGCATCGGCCGGATCGAGGCGTCGCTCGGGGGACTTCATGCGCTGGCGCAGGGCGGCACCGCCGTCGGCACCGGCCTCAACACCCATCCGGATTTCGCGGCCCTCTTCGCCAAGGAAGCTGCCGTTCTGACGGGGTTGCCCTTCCGCTCCGCCGAGAACAAATTCGAGGCGCTGGCGAGCCATGGCGCGCTCGCGGCCTCCCATGGCGCCCTCGCCGCCCTCGCTGCGGACCTCTTCAAGATCGCCAACGACATCCGCCTGATGGGCTCCGGGCCACGCTCGGGCCTCGGCGAGATCAGCCTGCCGGAGAACGAGCCCGGCTCCTCGATCATGCCCGGCAAGGTCAATCCAACCCAGGCCGAGGCGCTCACCATGGTCGCGACGCAGGTGATGGGGAACCAGACCACGATCGGCTTCGCCGCCAGCCAGGGACATTTCGAGCTCAACGTCTTCAAGCCGGTGATCGCGGCCGCCTTCCTGCAATCGGTCAGGCTGCTGGCCGATGCTGCCGAAAGTTTCCGCGTCAACTGCGTCGAGGGCATCGAGGCCAATGAGACGCAACTCCAGGAGCTCCTCTCGCGCTCGCTGATGCTGGTCACCGCGCTGGCTCCGGCGATCGGCTACGACCAGGCCGCCGGCATCGCCAAGGCGGCCCACCACAACGGCTCGACGCTGCGCGAGGAGGCCCTCCGCGCCGGCGTCGACGCCGCACTCTTCGATGCCACGGTCAGGCCCGAGCGCATGCTCGGCCCGGCCTGAATCGGACCAACACCATGGCCGAGATCATCAACCTCCGGCGCGCCCGCAAGCAGCGCGCCAGGCAGGATGCCGAGAATCAGGCGCAGCAGAACCGGATCAGCTTCGGCCGTAGCAAGGCCGAGCGCAGCCTGACCGAGGCTGAGCGCGACAAGGCCGCGCGCACGCTCGACGGCCATCGCCTGCCGGGCGAGGATGGCGAATCCAAACCGTGAGCGCAGAACGCAAGCGTTCGCTGACGATTGCCGGACACCGCACCAGCGTCTCGCTCGAGGAACCCTTCTGGGATGCCCTGAAGGAGATTGCCGCGGCCCAAGGGCTGACGGTCGCAGCGCTGATCGCAGCGGTCGATTCGGGGCGCGAGGCCGTCAACCTGTCCTCGGCGCTACGGCTGCACGTGCTGGCGCATTACCGGGCGAAGGCGGCCGGCGCGTAATCAAGGGCGGAATCAAGCCACAACCGCCGGCCCCGAAAACGATTCTCCGGCAGCCACTTGCGCCGCCCGCCTGAATCGATCTCGCAACGAGCTGAATCAGATTGCGAAGACGCCTCAGTTCGGCTGCGCCCCTCGTGACAAGGGCCGCGGCACGGGCTGGATGTCGATCGGCGGCGCCAGGGGCGGGGCCGGCTGCAGCACGGCGTCGGGGAAGTTCGCGCGCGGCGCACCGGGCAGGATCAGTGGCCCGGGCTGCTGTTGCTGCGTCGCCGCCCGCTCGGCCGCGGCGCGTTCGGCCGCCGCCCGCAAGCGCTCGGCCCGCTCTTCCGCCTCGATCCGGCGGCGCATCTCCTGCTCGATCCGCGCCTGCTCGACACGGCGCGCTTCCTCCGCCCGGCGCTCCTCGGCCAGCCGTCGCGCTTCCTCGGCACGCCTCGCCTCCTCGGCCCGCTTTTCTTCGGCAATGCGGCGCTCCTCGGCCCGCTTCTCTTCGGCGATGCGGCGCTCCTCCTCCGCCTTGAGGAACTCGGCGAGCCTGCGCTCGTTCTCCCGCGTCTCGCGCTCGGCCCGGAGCCTCCGCGAATGCGCGGCACGCTCGCGCGCATCCGCCTCGAAGGCCTCGACCCGCTCGATCTCGCGCGCCAGCGCCCGCGCCGCCACCATGTTCGAGAGCGCGTTCACATCCGCCTCGCGGCGCGGCGCCGAGAGCGGCCCGCGCCAGGCAATGCCGACCTGCGGCGCATCCGCCGGCCAGCCTTTGGGCAAGGGGCCGATCGGCCTCACGCCGAGCCGCAGATCGAGGTTCAGGGCGCGCAGGTCGACGATGCCGCTGGCTTCGCTGCGCAGGCCACCGCGCTCGAAACTCAGCGGCTGCAGCCGGATCAGGCCGCCCGCCAGCGTGAAGGGCACCGTGACGCTGCCCAACGCCCAGGAATCGCGTTCGAGGGCCTCGTGAAGACGTTGCTGCAGACGCGATGTATCGCTCTCGGAGGCATCCTCGCCGGTAGCTGCAATGACGCGCGCATAGGCGGCGGGGTCGAAGCGGCTGAGGCGTGCATCGGTGAAGGTCAGGCTGCCCGATCCGCCGAGCCCGGCAATCAGCCGCGCCGGGCTTTCTCCCGAACCGCCGGCCTCGAACTGCCCTGAAACCTTGCCACCGAGCGCACCGCCCGTCAGCGGGGCGAGATCAACCCGTTCGAGGCTGACGCGGCCGGCAAGCTGGGCGAGCCCCCCTTCGCGTCGGGTCGAAAAACGACCGCCGACGCGGCCGCCGCCATAGGCAGCCGTCAGGTCGTCGAGCCGCAACCCGTCCTGATCCGCGCGCAAGGTAAACCGCGCGTCGCGCAAGCTGACGCCTTCGGTCGCCAGGAGCGACCCCGCCTCGATTGCGAGCTGGAAGGCCGGCAATCCCGTTGGCGCGTTGAAGCGGGTCGTGGACCAGCTCGTAGCGCCGGAAGGCCCCGCGCCCAGGGCCGAGCCCAGCAGAGCGCGCAGATCGGTTCCCGGAACCGCGATGCGGCCGGTCAGCCCACCTTCGCGAGCAAAGGCGACGCTGCCGCGCGCCGAAGTACCGCCCAGATTGACCACGAGCTCATCGAACGAAACGCTCTCCGGCGTGAAACCGATACGGGCATGGGCATCGAGAAGCCCCTCCGGCAGCAGTCGAGATGCCCCCTCCGGCAGGATCTGGCCGACATCGTCGGCCTGGATCGCCAGCCGCGGCGACCGTGCCTCGTTCTCCAGCACGATGGAGAGGCCGGGCCCGGCTAACGTGCCGACAAGGCGCCCTGTTCCCTGCTCCAGGACCAGTTCGCCTGGGCCGGACTGTCGCGGCGCCGGCAGGCCGAGCGCCTGAAACGCCTGGCGCCGGTCCGCCAGCTCGAACCGCAGCTTCGCGCCGGTCCAGTGTCCTCCGCCATCGAGCCGCCCGGTCAGCGACAGGCGTCCTGCCTGTGCCGAGCCGTCGACAGTCAGCCCGGTATCTCCCGCCGGAGCACGCGTCAGCCGAAAGCCGGCGTCGAGCCGAGACAGCCCGTCGCCGACACGTCCGAGCACCTGTCTCGTCGCCTCGGGCAGAAGCGGCCCGGCCAGCGCGGCGATCGTCTCGAAGCGGGGTGCGCGGATGCGGCCGGAGATCTCGCCGCCCTCCGCCAGCAGCGCGCCCGAACCGGAGACGGCGACACCGCCGAATCCGTCGATACCCAGCCGACTCAGGCGCCAGTTCGTGCCCTCGCGGCGCAGATCGAGGCTGGCCGAGCCGGGCGGCGCATTGCGAAAGCGCGCGTTCGTCAGGCTCAGGTCGAGCGCGAGGTCGCGCGCGCCGAGCAGACCGGCGAAACTCTCCCCGGCCGGCAGGGTGTTGAGGTCGAAGCCGTGCAGGGCGGCCTTGGCGGCAAAGCGCTCCGCGGTAACGTCGCCGGAGAGTTCGAGCCGGACGCCGGAGGACCCGGTCATCATCAGTCGCTGCAGACCGATGCGCCCGCCATCCCAGGCGCCGATCGCTTCGGCATCGATCTGGCCGAGCCCTGCAACGAGGTCGGCCAGCGCCGGGTTCAAGCCCGCCCGGGCCAGAACGAGGCCGACCCGTCGCGAATCCGCAGCCTGAAGATTAAGCTTGCCCGCAACACCATTGGCGTCGACGGCGCCGCTCGCTCCGAGCAGTGCACCCGCAATCCGCACGGAAGCGGTGGCATCGGCAAGGCCCTGGCCATCCAGCCGCCCGCGCAAGCCGAAAGCGGAAAAATCCTCGCCGCGCCAGATCAACTGGTCGAGATCGAGCGAAATGTCGAAGTGACCGGGGAGCGTCTGCACGGCACGTTCGAAACCGGCCCGCTCGGCCAATGCTCCGGCCAGGGCATCGGCATCGAGCCGGCGTGCCCGCAGCGCCAGCGAGCCATTCCCCGTCGCCGGGAGATACTGCCCCTCGCCTTCCAGGCGCGCCGCGCCGCCGGCGATATCGAGCACCAGGCTCGCCAGGTCGAGTTGCCGGCTGCCGCCGCTGACCTTGCCCGACAGGGCGAGCGCCCCGCCCGGTGACAGCGTGAAGGCACCGTCGAGCCCGAGACCGATGCCGCCGCCAGCCGCAGCCGGCAGCAGGAAGTTGCCATCGAAGCTGAGCTGGAGGTCCTCGCCGGTGACGAACGCCTTTGCCCGCAGCCGGCCATCCGCCTCGAGCGCGCCGGTGGTGACGCGCAGCGACGAGCCCGCGACCTCGCCCTCGATCCGCCAGGGCCCGGACAGGCTTACGGCAGAGACCTCGGCCGCGATCGGCGCGATCGTCAGAGGCTCCTTGCCGGGCTCCCGCCAGACCAGCATCGAACGGCTGACGGCCAGACGGTCCAGGCTGGTCTGCACCGGCAGGCCGGCGCCGGTCTGCGTCGGCAGACGGATCGTGCCCGCCTCATCGAGCGCGACGGAGACGACCGCCCCTTCGGCTTTCGCCTCGGCGATGCGGAACTCGCCTCGCGCCAGGGCCGACAGCGCCAGCTCGACCGTCAGCGACTCGACAGCCGCCGTGCTCACCTCAGAGCTCCGGCCACCAAAGCGTACATCCTGCAGCGTCAACCTGGGCGACGGCAGAAGCCGCAGGCTGATACCGCCGGAAATGCTGGTCTCGACGCCGACTGCGGAAGCGAGCCGGGCTTCGAACTGGGGTCGGTAGCCGCGCCAGTCTACGAAGCCCGGCCCGATCAGGGCCGCGAGCAGCGCCAGCACCAGCAGGCCGGCCAGGACTGTCAGGGTTTCACGCAACGTCCCGCTTTATCCTCGTCATGTGGGTGTGTCGTGATCATGCCGCCAAGTCGCGGCGAGATCACGACATTTTCCAGGATCAGGCCAATCTCCACAGAGAACCGGTCGAGATCGGACGACCGGCCGGCCTTGCGCGACTACGGGACGAAGATCTTGCCGGGGTTGAGAATGTTCTGCGGGTCGAGCGCCCGCTTGAGTTGGCGCATCACGGCCAATGCCGGCGCGCCATGCTCGGCCTCGAGATACTTGCCCTTTTTCTGGCCGACGCCGTGCTCGCCCGTGCAGGTGCCGCCCATGGCCAGCGCGCGCTTGACGAGGCGATCGATGAAGGCTTCGGCCCGGGCCACCTCTTCCGGGTCGTTCAGGTCGACCAGCGGTTGCGTATGAAAATTGCCGTCGCCGACATGGCCGGCGATCGGGGCGATCAGCCCGCTCGCCTCGATGTCTCGCTTGGTTTCCTCGACGCAGTCCGCGAGCTGGGAAATCGGTACGCAGACATCGGTGGCAACCGAATTGACGGCCGGGCGCAGCGCCTTTGCCGCCCAGTAGGCGTCGTGGCGCGCCTGCCAGAGCTTGCTGCGGTCCTCGGCCTTGGTCGCCCATTCGAACGGCCCGCCACCGAACTCGGCCGCGATCTCGCCGAAGCGCTCGGACTGCTCCTTCACGCCGGCATCCGTGCCGTGGAACTCGACGAAGAGCATGACGGTCTCGGGCAGGCCGATCTTGGAATGAATGTTGACCCCGCGGATCATCACCTCGTCGAGCAGTTCAATGCGCGCCACCGGCAGGCCGGACTGGATGGTGATGATGGTGGCGTCGCACGCGGCCTTGACCGAGGGAAACGGGCAGATGCCGGCCGAGATCGCCTCGGGAATGCCGTGCAGCTTGAGCGTGATCTCGGTGATGATGCCAAGCGTGCCCTCGGAGCCGACGAGCAGCCGCGTCAGGTCGTAGCCGGCCGAGGTCTTGCGCGCCCGCGTCGAGGTCTTGACGATCGAGCCATCGGCCATGACCGCGGTCAGCGCGAGGACATTGTCCTTCATCGTGCCGTAGCGCACCGCATTGGTGCCGGAGGCGCGCGTGGCGGCCATGCCGCCGATCGAGGCATCGGCGCCGGGGTCGATCGGGAACATCAGACCCTGGTCGCGCAGATGCTCGTTCAGCTCCTTCCGCGTGACACCGGCCTGGACGACGCAGTCGAGATCCTCGGCATGGACGGCGACGATCTCCTTCATCTGGCTCATGTCGATGCAGACGCCGCCGAAGGGCGCATTCACATGGCCTTCCAGTGAGGTCCCCGTGCCGAAGGCGATGACCGGGACGCCATGCGCGGCGCAGAGCTTCACGATCTCGGAGACCTCCTGCGTGCTCTGCGGGAAGACAACGGCATCCGGCGGCTGGTTCGCGATCCAGGTCAGCGTGTGGCCATGCTGCTCGCGCACGGCCAGGCTCGTGACGAGCCTGTTGCCGAAGGAGGCCGCGAGCGCCTGCGTGACGGCTGCGACGGCTTGCGGCGACGGCGGCAGCTTTGCGGCGGATGCGGGGGTCTCATGCGAGGCGGCAGCAGGCAAACTCATTGTCAACATCCGGTTCTGGAGCTTAGACTTCGACCAGTCCGGTTTCATGATCGCTCACGATCCGGGCAGCAGCCTGACGCTAGATGGTTCAAACGTCGCCCAGCCGGGCTGACGGCTGGTGATTACGCAGTATGATAGACCATGCCGACACGCAAAGGGCAGCCGCAATGATGCGGTTTGGTAGCGACGACCATGCCCTGATCGCAGGAGTGACATCCGCGCCCATGTGGATTCGCGTACCATGTGGCTTTGAGTAAGGGAGGCGGCCATGAAAGATGAGATCCGCGCCCCGGCGCTGTTTTTTGCGCCCTTCGTCTCGTCGGCGATGCGGGTCGAACCCCAGTGGATCGACTATAACGGCCATCTCAACATGGCCTATTACCATGTGCTGTTCGACCGCGCCGTGGACGAGGTGTTCTCGCTGGTCGGGCTGAACCAGGACTATGTCGATGCGCGCCACGCCTCGACCTTCGCGGCAGAATGCCACATCCTCTACAAGCGTGAGCTGACCGAGAGCGACCTGGTCAGGATCACGGCCCAGCTCATCGCCTTCGACGACAAGCGGCTGCACTACTACCTCGAAATGCGCCACGCGTCCGAGGGCTGGCTCGCTGCGACCAGCGAGAACCTCTCGCTTCACGTCGACCTGACCAACCGCAAGGTCCACCCCTTCCCCGCCGACATCCTCGCCAATCTCGCCCTGATGAAGGCGGCCCACAGCATGATGCCGCTGCCCGCGACGATCGGCCGGATAATCGGCATGCCGCAGAAGACCGCGATTACCGTCGAGGGCATGACCGGCGAGCGCGAGACCGAAACCGAAACCCGGCACTGACGCAAACCCGCGCGGTCGAGCGCGGGACAGGCGCCGCTGATCAGTCGTGATCGGGAATCCGCAGCACATGGCCACATGCCTTGCAGTGCACGGCATCGGGTTCATGGCGTTGCAGCGCGCATTGCGGACAGGGAAACGTCACCTTCGTCGGCCGAAACACCGCCTGCGCCAGCCTTACGAACAGCGTGATGCCGACGATCATCACCACGATCGAGATCAGCTTGCCGGCGACGCCCGGCAGGACGATGTCGCCGAAACCGGTCGTCGTCATCGTCGCGACCGTGAAATAGAAGGCATCGACATAGCCTTCGAGTCCTGGCCGGTCAGCGAAGAAGAAGCTGTAGATGAAGCCGGTGACGACGAAGAGGAACGTCGTGAGGTTGAATACCGCCTTTGCCGCATCCTCCCATGCCCGTAGCCGCGTCTCGCGCAGTTCGGCCCAGATCCAGCCGCGCTGCGACAGCGACCACAGCCGGAGAATGCGCAGGAAGCCGAAATTCTCCAGCGTCTCTGGCGCCAGTAGCGTCGCAAGGATGAAGAAGTCGAGCAGCATGGTCGGCTGGCGCAGCAGCCGCGGCACATTGGACGACCCAAGCATGCGGGCGGCGATCTCGATCAGGAGGATCGCCGCGATCGAGTAGTCGATCCACAGAAAGGTCGGCCGGTCGCGGATCATCGGCGACACGATGAAGAACGCGATAATCAGGAGATCGATGATCGCCGCGGCAGCTTGGAACCGCAGGGCGAGCGGCGAGCGGCCGTGAAAGAGCTGACGCAGCCGGTCGCGCAGGCCTCCGCCTTCGGGCTGCGCGTCCGTATTGGCCTCTTGGCTCATTCACCGGCGCTAGCATGAAGCCGCGCGCAGCGTCCAGCATGGCAGATGCGTCGCCGTGCTCAGGCGGCGCGACGCAGCTTCGCCAGGGTGGCATATCCGCGATGAAGCGAGACCGTATCTGCCCTCGCGCCCGCGGCTTGCGCGGCGTCATCCAGCGCGGCTGCGAGATCGGCACGCGGCGTGACGTGGAACAGCGCCAGCCATCGGTTCAGCACCGCCCGGAAGGGGGCCGGCAGGTCCCGCTGGTCACCGAAATCGACGATGTGCAATTCCCCGCCCGGCGACAGCCGCCGCACAGCTTCCCCGACCACCCCGCGCCAGGGCGGGATCATCGAGAGCGCATAGGAGATCACGATCCGGTCGAAGCCCGGCTGGCCGAACAGCGCTTGCGGATCGAACGCCGTCGCGTCGGCCTGCCTCAGCACGATACGGTCGGACATGCGCGCGCGCTCGACTGACTGCCGCGCCGTCGTCAGCATCTCGCTGGAAACGTCGAGTCCATAGCAGGCGCAAGCCGGGTAGGCCCGCGCGATCGCGATCAGGTTGCGCCCCGTGCCGCAGCCGATCTCCAGCACGGTTCCGCCCGGTGGGGGGGTGAGCCCGGCGATCAGTTGATCGCGCCCGAGCAGGTAGAACTTGCGGCTGGCATCGTAGATGTGGCGCTGATGGCGATACATCGCATCCATCAGCCCGGCCGCGCCGCGCTCGGGCGCCGCCGCGCTCACGCCGCGGCCTCCGGCAGCACATAGAGATGGAAACCGCCATAGATCGCGGAGCGGTCGCGCGCGCAAAGCGCCCGACTCTGCGCCTCGTCATAGCGCCATTGGTCAAGGATTTCGGCCGGGACGCGACCCGGCAGCAGGCGTTCGTCGGCCGCCGTGCGGAAGATGACGCGCGCTCCCGATCTCGCCGTGCGGGTGATCTGCGTCCACAGCGCTGTCAGATCCGCATCGTTCATCCAGTCCTGCGCGTCGAGCAGCACAAAGGCGTCGCAGCTCTTGGCGGGCTGTGCCTCGAGGAAGACCGTGACCGCGCTCTGGTGATAGGAGACGCGGCCCGCACGAGCCCTCACCCGCTCGAAATGCTCGCGCTGCAGATAAGGCGGCAGCGCCGCCTCGGCTCCAGGCTCGTACCCGCGGCCGAAGGCTTGCCGCGCGAAGTAGTTGGCCTTGAGATCGAAGCCGCAGGCGAGCCGCTCCAGCCTGTCGCGCAACGCGCCGCGGATGCCGTCCGAACCGTCGGCGGCGAGGGCCTTGTATTGCGCCGGCGGGATGCCGAGCCCGTAGAGTGAGGCCGGCTGACGGATCAGCCAGCGCACGAAGGGCTTGTCGAAGACCGGAGCGAGATGCCGCTCGAACAGCACGCGCTGCTCGGCCATGTCGCGGGCCTCCAGCATCTTGCGGGGATCGCAGCCCAGCGCCCGGCCGAGCAGATGACCGGCGCCGATGAAGCGTCCGAGCAGCCCGAAGCGGTAGACGTTGCGTGCGAACATGCCGATGCGGCGACGCCCGTCGAGTCCCCGGCCTTCCCAGTAGCCACGCGAGACCGCATCGAGATGCGGCGCGATCTCGCGGTTGTAGTACGCGACGTTGGCCGGAGTCTGCGCCTGTCCGAAGAAGCGCAGGAACTCGTCATGCCGCGTCATGCGCGCAAGCGCCGCGAGCTTCAGCCGGCCGAGCGCGATATGGGCGCCGTTGAGGTCGATCGCGCTGATCTTCGCCGGGTCTGCCGTGAGATAGGACAGCACGTTGCAGGAACCCGACGCGATCGCGACGACATGGTCGTCGGGCCGCAACCGCAACGCCTCCATGTCGACGACGGGGTCTTCCCAGATCTGCGGATAGACCAGCCCCGAGAAGGCCAGCGTGAACATACGCTCCAGGAGCCCCGCCTTCGAGAGGGGCTTGCTGCGATGGACCGCGGTGGTCAGGCCCATCGTCGTCGTGCGGCGGACCGTGCGTGCCGTCTGCGTCAGCTGCTGCGTCACCTTGGCCCTCGCCCGCCATTTGCGATGGCGAGCCGACTAGTGGAGTCGCGTGACGGTTGGGTGACGCCCGCGCCTCAGCCCGCTACTGCGCCGTGACGCCGGCCGCCTTGATTACAGGCGTCCATTTGTCGACCTCGGCGCGGACATGGGCTCCGAGCGCGGCCGGGCTCTGGCCGGCATCGTCGGGAATGACGCAGCCGAGCTCGAGCAGCCGGGCCTTCACGCCCGGATCCGCCAGCGCAGCGCGGCCCGCGGCGTTGAGCTTGTCGACGATCTCCTTCGGCGTGTCCTTCGGCGCGAAGATGGCGTTCCAGCCGACGGCCTGGAATTCCGGAAGGCCGCCCTCCTGGCTCGTCGGCACCTCCTTGGCCACGTCGAGCCGCGTCGGCGTAGCGACGACATAGGTCTTGAGGTTGGTCAGTTGCGGCACGATGCCGACGGTCTGGTCGCAGACATAGTCGAGCTGCTTGGCGAGCAGCGCATTCATCGCCGGGCCCGAGCCGCGGAACGGCACCTGCTGGACCGGTGCCTTGATCAGATGGTGGAAGAACACGCAAGTCAGGTGAGAAGTCGAGCCGATGCCGCCATGGCCCCAGTTGTACTTCGACGGATCGGCCTTCAGCAGCGCAACGAGTTCCTGCAGCGTGTTGGCCGGGAAATCCTTATGCGCCGAGATCAGCATCGGCGTGCCGGCCGTGTTGATGACCGGTGCGAAATCGGTGCGCGGATCGTAGGCGAGGTTGGGATAGAGCCCAACCGAGGCCGAATGCGTACCGAGATTGCCCATCATCACCGTGTAGCCGTCGGGCGTCGCGCGTGCGACGCGCAGCGAGCCGGTGGTCCCGCCGGCGCCGGCGACATTCTCGACCACGATCGACTGCCCGAGCGTGCGGGACATGTGGTCGGAGACAATCCGCGCGATCACGTCGGTCGGCCCACCGGCGGCGAAGGGCACGATCATGGTGAGCGGACGCGAGGGATAGCTCTGTGCGGCAACCGGAGTTGCGGCCACGGCCAAGCCGGACATGGCAAAGGCGGCCCCGAGAGCCTGGATCAGACGACGCATCGATTTCCTCCGTTTCGGTTTGCCGCGTTGATCGCGGTCTTCGACAGTTGAAGCCCCTACATGTGCCGCAGCCCCACGCTCTCGATCAGCGGCAGCAATTCGTCGCGCGCCCGGATGCGGTGCCGACGTGCAGCCTCGCGAGCGAGCCCGGAGAGCCCCCGCCGGATCGCATCGCTGGTGGCGCGGTGCTCGGCTTCGGACGACGGCAGGCGCGGCCGGAGCCGCAGCGTCAGCATGCGGGCGCGGTGTGATTGGTCGTTCACCGTCTGGATGATGCGCAGGAAGCGGCTGTTGCCGCAGCGCTCGACCAGGAGGCGATGGAAAGTCTCGTCGGCGCGGCCCCAGCCATCGAGATCGCCGGTCGCCAGCGCCCGGCCCATCGCATCCGTCGCGCGGTCGAGTTCATCCGCCAATGCGATGCGGGCGGGCTCCGGCATTCTGGCCGAGAGCTCCGCCGCCCCCGCCTCGATCGCGATGAGGACCTCATAGATTTCGGCGATGTCCTGCGGCGCCAAGGCGCAGATCAGGATGCCGCGCTTCGGCAGGATACGGACGAGGCCCTCCTCCTGCAGGCGCAGCGCCGCCTCGTGCACCGGCGTCCGGCTGACGCCGAGCCGCAGCGCCAGCTCGCCCGCCGAGGCCTGATAGCCCGGCGCGAAGACGCTCTCCCGGATCGCCTGCTTCAGGGCTGCGTAGGCGCTGTCGACGAGGCTCGTACCCCGCTCGCTCGCCTGCTCGATTGCCTTGCTCCGCGCCGCCATTGGCACCTCCGACGCTGACACTACCAACTTCCATGGAAGCTGCAATGGATTCTTGACTTGCAGAGAGATCGCTCGCAAAGACGACACTGAAGTCAGCTTTCGGGGGAGACGAAGATGAAGACGCACCGCATCGCAGCCATTCCGGGCGACGGCATCGGCGTCGAGGTCATCGCCGCCGGCATCGAGGTTCTCGACGCGCTGGCGAAGCGCGACGGTTCCTTCGGCTTCGCCTTCGACCATTTCGACTGGGGCTCGGACTACTACAAGCGCACCGGGCTGATGATGCCGGCCGACGGCCGCGAGCAGATCAAGGACCACGACGCGATCTTCTTCGGCGCCGTCGGCGCGCCAGACGTTCCCGACCACGTCACGCTCTGGGGCCTGCGCCTCGCGATCTGCCAGCCCTTCGACCAGTACGCCAATGTCCGCCCGACCCGCGTACTGCCGGGCATCGTCTCGCCGCTGCGCTCCGTGTCCGGCCCGGAGCTCGACTGGGTGATCGTGCGCGAGAACTCGGAAGGCGAATATGCCGGCGTCGGCGGGCGCGTGCACAAGGGCTTCCCGGAGGAGGTCGCGACCGACGTCTCGATGATGACGCGCGCAGGCGTGACCCGGATCATCCGCTTCGCCTTCAAGTTGGCGCAGTCGCGGCCACGCAAGCTGCTGACCGTCGTCACCAAGTCGAACGCCCAGCGCCACGCTATGGTGATGTGGGACGAAATCGCCGCCGAGGTCGCCAGCGAGTTCCCGGACGTGACCTGGGACAAGATGCTGGTCGACGCCATGACCATGCGCATGGTCATCAAGCCCGGTAGCCTCGACACCATCGTCGCGACCAACCTCCATGCCGACATCCTGTCCGACCTGGCTGCTGCGCTCGCCGGCTCGCTCGGCATCGCGCCGACCGCCAACCTCAATCCCGAGCGCGCGTTCCCCTCGATGTTCGAGCCGATCCACGGCTCGGCCTTCGACATCACCGGCAAGGGCATCGCCAACCCGATCGGCACCTTCTGGACGGCGACCATGATGCTCGACCATCTTGGAGAGCCCGCCGCCTCGGCCCGGCTGATGCGGGCGATCGAGCGCGTGACTGCCGACCCGGCCTTCCACACGCCGGACCTCGGCGGCAAGGCGACAACCCGGCAGGTCACCGACGCGGTCATCGCTGCGATTGCCAGCGACAACGCCTGACCGCTCGCGACCACGGGCAACGTGCGGCGCGTGGCACTCCCTGCCCCGCCGCACGGGGCGGGGGCTGCAATTTTGGGTCCCGCGCCCCATATCTGCGGCCGGACCCCAGAGATCACGGAGGACGGCATGGGACTGAGCAGCATGTTCGGCGGCGCCAAGGCAGCCGAGGAGCATTTCCCCTACGAACTCAGCGATGCCGAATGGCGCGCGCGCCTGACGCCGGAGCAGTACAACGTTTTGCGTGGCCATGGCACCGAGCGTCCCGGCTCCTGCGCGCTGAACTATGAGAAGCGTGCCGGAACCTTCTCCTGCGTCGGCTGCGGCCAACCCCTGTTCCAGTCCGGCAAGAAGTTCGAAAGCGGCACCGGCTGGCCAAGCTTCGACCAGCCGCTCGAAGGCGCGGTCGGCATCAGCGAGGACCACAAGTTCGGCATGATCCGCACCGAGGTCCATTGCGCCAATTGCGGCGGCCATCTCGGCCACGTCTTCCCGGACGGCCCGCCGCCGACCGGGTTGCGCTACTGCATCAACGGTGTCGCGATGGATTTCGAGCCGGCGGCGACGGCAGGCTGATCGGCGTCGTCATGGTCGGGCTTGTCCCGACCATCCGCCTCCTTGCTGGTCGCGATCCCCGTTCAAGACGCGGAAGCTCGCAAAAAAGGGGCGAGCATGAGGGTGGAGTTCACGCCAGCTCCGGCACTGCCCGCCGAGCCAGCGCGCCGGAATCGATCCACGCAGGCAAATCGCCGAAATGCCCTGACCAGGCGCCCTCGATGCGGCTCGCGACAAAGGCGTCTGCGACGCGCTCCGGCGCATAACGCAGCAGCAGGGCCGCCTGCAGCATGACGGCCAGTCGCTCGACCAGCCGACGCGCCTGGCCTTCATGGCGCGTCAGCTCGGGCATTTCGTCCCTGAGCGCCGTCAGCGCCGCATCGAAACGCCTGTCCACCCCCTTGGCCTCGCCGAGTTCGCCGAGCAGCGCCGGAAGCGTCCCCGGCTCGCGCTCCAGCGACCGCAGCACATCGAGGCAGATGACGTTGCCCGAGCCCTCCCAGATCGAGTTCAGCGGCGCCTCGCGATAGAGCCGCGCCATCGGGTTCTCCTCGATGAAGCCGTTGCCGCCATGGCATTCGAGCGCCTCGACGACGACGGCCGGCGCGCGCTTGGCCAGCCAGTACTTCGCGATCGGCGCACCGATCCGCGCCAGCAACCTCTCGCTTTCGGACGCTTCCTGCCGGTCGACGGCAGCGAAGAGCCGGAAGGCGAGCCAGGCGGCAGCCTCCGCCTCGATGGCGAGGTCGGCGAGGACGTTCTGCATGATCGGCTGGTCGATCAGCACGCGCTGAAAGGCGTGGCGATGCGCGGCGTGATGCGCTGCCAGTGACACCGCCTGCCGCATAAGTCCCGCGGCGGAGGCGGCGATGTCCAGCCTGCTGTTGTGGTTCATCGAAAGGCCGGTGCGCAGACCCCGCCCCGGCTCGCCCAGCATGTGGCCGATGGCGCCACGGAACTCGACCTCCGACGAGGCATTCGAGCGGTTGCCGCATTTGTCCTTGAGCCGCTGGATGGCGATGCCGTTGCGCGCTCCATCCGGCAGCCAGCCCGGCACCACGAAACAGGAGATCCCCGCGCCCGTCCGCGCCAGTGTCAAGAACAGGTCCGAATGCGGCACCGAAAAGAACCATTTCTGCCCGGTGAGCGAGAAGGTTCCGTCGCGATTATCCGTGGCGACCGTCTGCGTCTGGCGTAGATCCGAGCCGCCCTGCACCTCCGTCATCGCAGTGCCCACGGTTGCGCCAGTCTTGGCCGCCGCCGGTCCCTGACGCGCGTCGTACCGGCTTGACGAGACGAGAGCGCCCCATTCCGCCCAGCGCGCCGCGTCCTGCCTGAGCAGCGGGATCGCCGAGTATGTCATGCTGATCGGGCAGCAGATGCCGCTTTCTCCTTGCGTCCACATATAGGTCAGCGCCGCACGCGCGACCTGCGCGCCGGGCCGCGGCTGGTTCCAGGCGAGCGCATGCGCCTCCTGGCAGATGGCGAGCCCCATCAATTCGTGCCAGGCAGGATGGAAGGCGATCTGGTCGATGCGGTTGCCGAAGCGGTCATGCGTTCGCAGTTCCGGCGTGAAGCGGTTCGCCTGCCGCGCCAGTTCCTGCACATGGGCAGAGCCGACGCAGCGCCCGGCCTCGTGCAGCCGCTCGCCTGCCCAATCCGCGCCGAAGGCGGAGATCGCCGCCCGCAGCACCGGATCAGCTGCAAAGGCGTCGTAATCCGCCAGCACGGGGACCTGATTGGTCACCTCGTGGACGAATCCACGATCGGCAGTCCTGGCCATGACCGCGCTCCCACTCGGGCGACATGCCGACGCATGCTGCGAGAGCCACGAAAGCCGCCTCGCAACAAGCAGCGCCTGCTATTTCGGAACCTCCAGCACATATACCGCCTTGTTGCCGACCGTGCCGGTGTGCAGGCACACGATCCGCGCACGGCGCTTGCCGTCCGCGTCTTCGATCGCGGCCCAGGCGATGTATTCGGACGAGACGTACTGGCTGCCCACTTTCCTGTCGTAGCGGTTCTCGTGCAGGCTGTCGCCGCGCTCGATCCTGATCGATTTGAGCGTGCCGCCCTCGCTCTTCGATTGAGCCAGGGCGAGGGTTTCGCAATCCCGCAGCGGGTCAGGCGCCGGCTTGGGCTGTGCGCTCGCAAGCGCGGGCAGGGCGATCCCAAACACACCGACAAGAATCTGGCGGCGAAGACTCATGAGGCAATACCTGTCGTAAAGCAGCATCGCTGCGAGCCCCATGACCATGCGTCAGCACGCAACCGAGGACAATCCCGGTGGAAACATGACGCCGGGTGACGCGCATTATCCGGCTCGACACCCTATATTGACGCGAGAACGAATCACGATCAGGCACTGTGCACTTGTCAGACCACGGCACCAACTCGGCCCCCCTGCCCCGCCCCGGCGGCCTCGCGGCGCGCGCCGCGGCCGTGCCGAGCGCGGGCTATCTTCAGGGCCTCAACCCGGAGCAGCGGCAGGCCGTCGAGGCCACCGATGGTCCCGTGCTGGTTCTGGCCGGCGCGGGCACTGGCAAGACCCGCGTGCTGACGACCCGCATCGGCCATTTGATCGCGACGAACCGCGCCTTCCCTTCCCAGATCCTCGCCGTCACCTTCACCAACAAGGCCGCGCGCGAGATGAAGGAGCGCGTCGCCCATCTCGTCGGCCCGGTTGCCGAGGGCATGCCCTGGCTCGGCACCTTCCACTCGATCTCGGCGAAGCTGCTGCGCCGCCATGCCGAGCTGCTCGACCTGCGTGCCGATTTCACCATCCTCGACACCGACGACCAGATCCGCCTGATGAAGCAGGTGATCCAGGCCGAGGGCATCGACGAGAAGCGCTGGCCCGGCCGCATGCTGGCGGGCTTCATCGATAGCTGGAAGAACCGCGGGCTGGCGCCGAAGGACGTCGCGCCGGGCGAGGCCGCCGTCTTCGCCAATGGCAAGGGCGGCAAGCTCTATGCCGCCTATCAGGATCGACTGAAGGCGCTGAACGCCGTCGATTTCGGCGATCTCCTGCTGCACTGCCTGACGCTCTTCCGCGAGCGTCCGGACGTATTGCAGAGCTATCACGAGCGCTTCCGCTACATCCTCGTAGACGAGTACCAGGACACCAACACCGCGCAGTATCTCTGGCTGCGCCTGCTGGCACAGGGCCGCCGCAACATCTGCTGCGTCGGCGACGACGACCAGTCGATCTATGGCTGGCGCGGCGCCGAGGTCGACAACATCCTGCGCTTCGAACAGGACTTTCCGGGCGCCGTCGTGATCCGCCTGGAGCGCAACTACCGCTCCACCGGACATATCCTCGCCACCGCCGCCAAGCTGATCGCCCGTAACGAGGGCCGCCTCGGCAAGACGCTGCGCACCGAGGACGAGGCAGGCGAGAAGGTCACCATCACCGGCGCCTGGGACAGCCAGGAAGAAGCCCGCCTGATCACCGACGAGATCGAGGCCATGCAGGCGAAAGGCGAGAACCTCGCCGAGATCGCGGTGCTGGTTCGCATCTCCGCCCAGATGCGCGAGCTGGAAGAGCGTTTCGTCCAGACCGGCGTGCCCTATCGCGTCATCGGCGGTCCGCGCTTCTATGAGCGCGCCGAAATCCGCGACGCCATGGCCTATCTGCGCTGCGTCGTCTCGGTCTCGGACGACCTCGCCTTCGAGCGCATCGTCAATGTGCCCAAGCGCGGGCTGGGCGACGCCACTGTGCAGATCCTGCACAACCATGCCCGCGCCACGGGCTTCTCGCTGCTGCAGTCGGCCCGCGCCATCGTCGAGAGCGACGAGCTCAAGCCCAAGGCCCGCACCGCGCTGCGCGAGCTGGTCGAGGCCTTCGCCCGCTGGTCGGCCAGGGCCGAGCACATGCGGCAGGGCGAGCTCGCGGAGTTGGTACTCGAAGAGAGCGGCTACACCGAAATGTGGCAGAAGGACCGCTCGGCGGACGCTGCCGGGCGTCTCGAAAACCTCAAGGAACTGGTCCGCTCGCTCGACGAATTCCCGGACCTGCCGGCCTTCCTCGAACACGTATCTCTGGTGATGGACGCCGACTCCGGCGAGAGCGACACGCGGCGCGTCTCGATCATGACCCTGCATGGCGCCAAGGGGCTGGAATTCGACACGGTCTTCCTGCCGGGCTGGGAAGAAGGGCTATTCCCGAACCAGCGCGCGCTCGACGAGAGCGGCCGCGCCGGGCTGGAGGAGGAGCGCCGTCTCGCCCATGTCGGCCTGACTCGCGCCCGCAAGCGCCTCAAGCTCTATTTCGCCTCGAACCGCCGCATCCACGGCCTCTGGCAGTCGAGCCTGCCTTCGCGCTTCATCGACGAACTGCCGGAGGAGCATGTCGAAGTCGTGCAGGCCGCGACCAACTATTCGCAGGGCGGCTACGGCGCCTCGCGCTTCGACCGCATGGAGAGTTTCGGTTCCAGCTACAACACACCGGGCTGGCAGCGCGCCCAGGAGAACAAGGCGAGAGGTGGCGGCTCCGGCTTCTCGGAAAGCGGCAGCGGCTTCGGATCGGGCGGATATGGTAGCTCGCGCCAGCGCGGCCCTCTGCTGATCGAGGGCGAACTCACGGCCAAGTCGACGGGCTCATCGGCCTATGGCGAAGGCGCACGCGTCTTCCACGTCAAGTTCGGTCCCGGCTCCGTCGCCAGCGTCGACGGCAACAAGCTGACGGTCGATTTCGACAAGGCCGGGCGCAAGATGGTGCTGGATTCATTCGTGCAGAAGGCGGGCTAGGCGCCGCCGATCAGCGAGCCATCCCGGGCGCGGCGAAGAGCTGGATAACCGGGCATCACCGCCCTTCCCGCGCCTTGAACGCCTTCCGCGCCGCCTCGACCTGCGTGTGATAGGTTTCCGCCCAGACCCAGACGCCGCAAAAGGCCGCCGTCAATTCGCGGCCGATCTCGGTCAGCGTGTAGTCGACATGCGGCGGGATGACCGGATGCACTGTGCGGGTGATCAGCCCGTCGCATTCCATCTGCCGCAGCGTCTGGGTCAGCATCTTCTGGCTGATGCCGCCGACGATCCGGCCCACCTGAGTGAAGCGCAGCGTGCCGTGCTCCTCTAGCGCCTCCAGGATCAGCATCGTCCACTTGTCGGCGATCTGCCCGATCACGTCGCGAACCAGCTCCTCGACCCCCGGGCTGACATCGGGGTGGAACAGCCGTCCCTGCTCCTGCATGGCCGAAACGGCATCCCGGATCATCCGCATTACGCTCTCCTTTTGGTATCTATAGAACTTTTAGGTGCCTTCTTTCGCTTGGAGAGCATCAGGCCTAACTGAGTTCGGCGCAACCCAGAACGGCGCGAAACTGAAAGGACCGGGCCCATGAACATCTCCGGCAACACCATCCTGATCACCGGCGGCGGCTCCGGCATCGGCCGCGCGCTCGCGGAGGCGCTGCACGCGAAGGGCAACACCGTCATCATCGCCGGGCGCCGCGAGAGCGTGCTCGACGAGGTCACCGAGGCCAACCCCGGCATGCGGTCGATGCTGCTCGACATCCAGGACAAGGCCGATATCGCAGCGTTCGCAAAAGAGGTCGCCGAACGCTTCCCGGCGCTGAATGTCGTCATCAACAATGCCGGCATCATGCGGCCGGAGCAGCAAATCGACCTCGCCACCGCTGAAGAGACGATCGCAACCAATCTGCTCGGGCCGATCCGGCTGACGGCGGCGCTGCTGCCACACCTCTTGGCGCGGCCACGCGCATCTGTGGTCACCGTCTCCTCGGGTCTGGCCTTCGTGCCGCTGGCCGCGACTCCGACCTATTCCGCGACCAAGGCGGCGATCCATTCCTGGTCGATGTCATTGCGCCAGCAATTGAAGGCGACATCTGTCGAGGTCATCGAGATCGCGCCGCCCTATGTGCAGACCGAGCTTCTCGGCCCGCAGCAGGCTGTCGACCCCGACGCCATGCCGCTGGCCGACTTCATCGCCGAGGTGATGGCGATCCTCGAAGCCGCTCCGGAATCGGGCGAGGTCATCGTCGAACGCTGCAAGCCGCTGCGCTTCGCGGCGGAGAACGGAAACCTCGCGCAGATGTTCGCGGCGCTGAGCGCCCGGGACCACTGAGGCGCACCCCGGTCCTTCTCGGGCCGCACATCGCGCGGACCCGAGAAGCTCATGACAAGTACGCTGGTTTCCGAGATGGTCAGGCGAAGCCCGAGCATCTCGCAGTAGCGGGTCATGACAATGCCTCCCGCGCCTGCTAATCCGCAGCCCATGCGTGAAGGTCTCCTGCCATCGACGGTCGCGACCGTCCTCGAACTCTCAACCTCGGGCGAGAAGGCGCGCGCGCTGACCGAGCTCTTGGGCGAGGTCTTCGACCCGACGGAAACGGCGATCTCGGCCTTCGAGATCGAGAGCGGCGTCACGACGCTCTCGCTCAACGCACCCTGGAAGGTCGAGATCTATTTCGCCACGCATCCGGACGAGGAGGCTGTACGCGACCTGCTGCGGCCGATCGTCGGGGATGTCGTCGACGCCACGCCCTTCGCGACGGTGAACCAGCAGGACTGGGTCGCCGCCAGCCTCGAGGGGCTGCAGCCCGTCCGCGCCGGACGCGTCCTCGTCCATGGCGAGCACGATCGCGACGCGGTCCGCATCAACGATGTCGGCATCGAGATCCCGGCCGCACTCGCCTTCGGCACCGGCCATCACGGCACCACCGCCGGCTGCCTGCTTGCTCTCGACGCCGAACTGAAGCGCCGCCGCCCGCGCAACGCCATCGATGTCGGCACCGGCACGGGCATTCTGGCGCTCGCGCTGGCGAAGCAGAGCAGGCGCAAGGTGGTCGCCGGCGACATCGACCCGATCGCCGTCGAGGTCGCAGCGCATAATGCCCGCGTCAACCATGCTCCCCATGCCCTAGATCTTTATGTCGCGCCGGGCCTGCGCCATGCCAAGGCGAACCGCTCAGGCCATTTCGACCTCGTCTTCGCCAACATCCTCGCCGGTCCGCTGAAGCGCCTGGCCCCCTCGATCGCGCGCGTGCTGGCGCCGGACGGCACGGTCATCCTGTCGGGCCTGCTGGCCATGGATGTCGCCGGCGTCGTCTCGACCTACCGGCATCAAGGCCTCTATCTCGCCAGCCAGTCGCTCCGCGAGGGCTGGGCGACGCTGGTCATGAAAAAAGGCGGCGCGGCCCCAAGGCCACGCCACCTTCGATAATTCACATCCACGCTCGGCAGGCGCGCTCGCGCGCCCGTCGGATCAGAAGCCGATGTGGCCGTACTTGGCCTCGGCCTCGTCCTGCATCGCGCGGGCATCGTGCCACACGGCGCTGGCGAAATTGACGGCGTCGACGACCCGCTCGATGGCATGCTTGATGATGGCGATCATGATCTTTGTCCTGTCTGTGCCACCGGGCGAAGGCCGGCGGCGAAATCGGGAAGAGAAGCCCGCGCGCTCGTCACGCAGGTGAGAAAGGCGAAGCTCAGCGATTGAACGGCAGGGCGACGTCGGCGGAGACCGTTGCGCCCGGCAGGCCGCCCATCACCATCTCCGACTCATTGATGAGGTAGGAGTAGGCGCGCAGTTCGCGCAGGGCTGAGCGGCGGCGGCTCTCGATCATCGCAGCGTACAGGCGCTGCCAGAAACCCTTGCCATCGGCGGTCTTGGCGGTCTTCGTCATCTCGGCCGCAGGCAGGACCGAGGCGTCATTCAGCACATAGGTCATAGGGATCCATCTCCTCTAAACGAAACGAAGGACAGTCCCGGTCGCTTCCTCGTTCTCTTATGCGACCAAAGTGGTACTTCTTCGCACGTGCGAGAAGAGGATTTCGCAGATGCGAGATATGCATCTGACGCATGGGCAAACTTGATCTGCGTTAAGGAATGGCAACCACTGCATGGCAAAGTGGCAAACCGCTTCGATATGCGGCGGCGCTCGCAAGCACGAATAACTGCCGCGCTTCCCTTTCGGGCTAGCCTTCGCTCGCGAGAGCCGCGACGATGGGCAAATCGTTCCCCGGACCCTGCCCCGATGCCCGAATCGCCTGCTGCTGCCCATTCCGCCTGCCGCTTTCAGTCCTTTTCCGAGCCAAGCGACCCTTCGCAGGTCGCACCTCGTATCGCCGCATTGCGCAAGGCACTGGCGCAACAAGGACTGGACGGCTTCGTCGTGCCGCGCGCCGACGAGCATCAGGGTGAATACGTCCCGTCGCATATGGCCCGCCTCGCCTGGCTGACAGGCTTTACCGGCTCGGCCGGCAATGCCGTCGTGCTGGCGGACAAGGCCGCGTTGATCGTCGACGGCCGCTACACGATCCAGTCGGCCGAGCAGACCGACACCCGTGTCGTCACGCCGACCCGCATGGAGGATACTCCGCTCGATCGTTGGATCGAGGAGAACCTGCCGGCAGGAGGCAAGCTCGGCTACGATCCCTGGCTGCACACCGTCGACGGCGTCGCCAGGCTCGAGAAAGCCGCGGTGTCTGCCGGCGGCAAGCTCGTCGCGGTCAAAGCAAATCCGATCGACGCGCTCTGGAGCGATCGCCCCGCGCCTCCCAGCGCACCGGTCAAGGCACATCGGGCCGAATTCGCCGGCGAGGACACGGCGAGCAAGCTTGCCCGCATCCAGGAGGCCCTCGCCAAGGCCAAGGTGGATGCGCTGGTCGTCTCCGATCCGCACGCCCTCGCCTGGACCTTCAATGTCCGCGGCGGAGACGTCGAACACACACCGCTGCCGCTCGGATACGCCATCGTCCCGCGCGAGGGGCGCCCGACCGTGTTCCTCGCACCAGAGAAGGTCACCAACGAAGCCGGCGATGCCATCGGCGCCGTTGGCGAGATCGCCCCTCCTGCCGCACTCGAAGCCCAGCTCGCCGCACTGGGTGCCGCCGGTGCCAAGGTACGCCTCGATTCGACCACCGCTGCCTCCGCCCTTGCGACCTTGATCCGTGAGGCCGGCGGCACTCCGGATGCCGGCGCCGACCCGATCGCGCTGATGAAGGCCCGCAAGAACGAGGCTGAGCTGAGGGGAGCGCGAAACGCCCATCTGCGCGACGGCGCCGCCATGGTGCGCTTCCTGTCCTGGCTGGCGCGCGAGGCGACCGGCGGCAAGCTGACCGAGATCGACACGGTGGCTGCGCTGGAAGCGGAAAGAGCCAAGACTGGCCTGCTCAAGGACGTCTCCTTCACCACCATCGCCGGCGCCGGCCCCAACGCGGCGCTGCCGCATTACCGCGTGACCGAGGCCAGCAACCGCAAGGTCGAGCCCGGTATCCTCCTGGTCGATTCCGGCGGCCAATACGAAGACGGCACAACCGACATCACCCGCACCATGGCCGTAGGCGCGCCGAGCGACGAGATGCGCGATCGCTACACCCGTGTCCTCAAGGGCCACATCGCGATCTCGCGCGCCGTCTTCGTCAAGGGCACTTCAGGCGCCCAGATCGATGCATTGGCGCGGCTCTCGCTCTGGCAGGCCGGGCTCGATTTCGACCACGGCACCGGCCATGGTGTCGGCAGCTTCCTGTCGGTGCATGAAGGCCCGCAGCGCATCTCCAAGCTCGGCACGACCCCGCTCGAACCCGGCATGATCCTGAGCAACGAGCCCGGCTACTACAAGCAGGGCGAGTACGGCATCCGCATCGAGAACCTGATCGTGGTCGAGGAGCGCGTCATCCCCGGTGGCGACCGCACGATCTACGGCTTCGAGACCATCACCTGGTGCCCCTATGAGCGCGCACTGTTCGAACTGAAGCTGCTCGATGACGGCGAGATCGGCTGGATCAACGCCTATCACGCTCAGGTCTGGAGCAATCTCGCGCCGTTGGTCGAGGGCGATGCCAAGATCTGGCTGGAGCAGGCCTGTCTGCCGCTGTGAGACCCTATGGCGGGTCGGTGGGGTATTTCCCTGTTATGCATTTCTAGAATGCCGAGGTCACCTTCAATAACCCGTCGCGCGTTTGTCACATGGCAACGATTATGCACCGGCTCCCGAACAGGAGATGTCCGATGCCAGACCTTCCACGCGACGCCCACATGTTCCTCGCCGCCTTCGCCTTCGCCGCGGCAGGGCTGTGGTGCTGGCTCGGCGGCATGATCTGACGCGACCTCGCGCCGAACACGCTCTTTGGATGTGAAATGATATTGACACAACCATAAGTAGAATTACCGTTCTCTCCAGCATTGGGGGGCGGACGATGGTCAGGCGTGTCATCTGGACGATATTCGGACTCTTGGCGGCGGGTTGCGCATCGCCACAGCCGATCAACACCAGCCCTTACAGCGGCGGACGCGAATTGCGGCCGGTGCGGGCCGGAATCAATGTCGGCTCGCTCTACTTCGCGCGCGAGACGGCGACCAACGACCCGTCGCGACCCGTCAATCTGGAGCGGCTCTGCGAAATCCGTCTCGACCGGCTCGGCATCCAGCCCGTCGAGGTCATGCAGGGCGATGTCGATCTGAGCCAGAACATCGAGGCAGCCGGCGCCCTGAGCGGGATCAGGAACATCTTCGTCAATGTCGGCCTGAACGCCAATTTCAGCGACCACTTCGAATACAAGCTGATCAATGTCGTCGATCGCAGCATCAGCTATCAGGAAGCGCAGACTCTGTTCAACGACCGGGCCTTCCGGACGGATTGCAGCTACTGGCGCACGAACATCTCGCGCGAGAACTGGGCCCGGTACCAGATCCTCTCGATCAAGACGGGCGACATCGTGCTGCAGCGCAAGGCGGGCAGTGGGGGCTCGGCCGACATCGAAGCCAGGATCGCCGTCGCCGAGCCGAAGCTCAGGGTCGCCCTGTCGCGCCAATACAGGCTGATTGTGAACGGCCGCGGCATGGTCGTCGCGGTCAATCCGATCATCCGGGAGTGAGTTCAGCCAAGCGCTCTGAAGCCCACCACGGCGACCACACCGACCGCCACGACGCCAAGCAGCGGCAGCCGCGTCGCGGCGAGCGCCGCAGCGGCGGTTGCGGCCGTCTCGGCCCAGCCGGTCGCCAGCGCACTCGGCGCGATGACGGCGACCAGCACGGCGGGCGGGATCGCGTCGAAGGCGGCCTGCGCGCGCGGTGACAGATCCAGGCGCCCCGCCAGCGCCAGGCCCGCGATGCGCGTGACGTAGGTCGCGATCGCCATGCCGAGGATAGCAAGCATGTTGAGAGGATCGACGGTCATGGGGCAAGCTTCATCGGACGAGGTTCATGGCTTGGCGGGCTCCGCAACGGCGCCTTCACGATCGCCCGCCGCAATCCAGGCCGCAGCCAGCCCGCACAGCGCGCCGGCCAGCACATGCCAGGGAGGGCCGACGAAGCGATAGGTCAGCGCCGAGGCGAGGCCCGCCGCTGCGACGGTCCAGAAGGTTACGCGTCCTTTCCAGAAGGCAGCAACGAGCGCGATGAACAGGGCGGTGAAGGCGAAATCAGCCCCGAAACGGCGCGGATCGCCGAGCGCGGCACCGACGATGGCGCCGAGCGTCGAGGTCGTGATCCAGCAGGCCACGAAGGGGGCCAGCATCCCGAACCAATAGGCCGGCGTCAGCCGGTGCGTCCGCGCGCGCTTCTCCGCCAGCGCCCAGTTCTCGTCGGCCATGTAGTAGAGGCCGAGCAGCTTCTGCCCGCGCGAGAATCCCTGGAGCTTGGGGGCGATCGAAGCCCCCATCAGCACATGCCGGGCATTGATCAGCAAGGTCGAGAAGACGAGCGCACCGATCGGCGCCGGCGTCGCCCAGAGCTCGACCGCGGCGAACTGCGCCCCGCCTGCGAAGACGAGCGCCCCCATGATCATCACTTCGAGCGGCGAAAGCCCCTTGCCCGCTGCGAGAGCGCCGAACAGCAGTCCGATCGGTACCGCCGCCAGCATCGCCGGCCAAATATCGCCGAATCCCCGGCGGGCATCGTCCCACAACGTGGACATCACAAATTGACCTTCAGGAGAGGTGAGCGGCGCGGAACGCGCCCGGCGTCACGCCGAGCCTCGCCTTGAACGCCCGCGTCAGATGCGCCTGGTCGCAAAAGCCGGTGGCAGCGGCGACATCGCCCGGCGCCTCGCCGAGACGCAGCCGGTCCCGCGCCCGCCGCACCCGGATATCGATCAGGAAGGCATGGGGTGTGAGGCCCGTCTCCTGGCGGAAGGCGCGGATGAGATGGTGGCGCGGCAATCCGACCGAGCCGGCGATCTGGGCAAGCGAGAGATCCTCGTCGTGGCGCGCCTCCATCAGCTCGCACGCGCGCGCCACCGGCCCGGCCTCCCGTCCGATCGAGCAGGCTGCGAGCCCGGCATGCCTGACCAGGCAATGGGCATAGGCGCGCAGCAGCAGCTCCTCGCCGCCGAAGGCCTCCCTCCCCGCCCCATCCTGGCCCGCTTCCATTGCTCGGTGGGCTCGCGACAGCAGTGCGGCTCCTTCCGGATCATGCACACAGGCCTTGGGGAAGAAGGGAGTCTGGCCGCCGTTCCAGCCGGCCAGCGACGATGCAATCTCCTGCATCAGCGCGACCGCCGGATAGGTCATGCGGTAGCTGTAGCCCTCGCCGATCGGCTCACCGTCATGGACCTCGAGCGGATTGATGAAGGTCACATCGCCGTGGCCGCCATAATGCCGCTCGCCGCGCACCGTCCAGGCTTCGCAGCCGGTCTCGATGGTGCCCACGACATAGGTATCGTGGGCATGGGGGGCGTAGGCATGTTTGGCGAAGGTCGCGCTCAGGCATTCCAGGCTGTCGAAATGGCGAGCCAGGAACAGCTCCGCCCGCTCGCCCGTCTGCAGCGGCTGGATCCCCAATGTCTCGCTTTGCCTGACGCTGTCCATGGCGCGAGGTTAGACCGGAACACGGGCCGGGTGTCTTGAAGAAAAGTGATCGGGCGCATCACGCGCCCGATACGTCCCAGGCGTCAGTGAGCGGCCGAGACGGCGCCTCCACCGACCCGTTCCGGGCTCCGCGCCCCGAAGGCGAGGACGCCGAGCCCGCCGATCAGCGTCGCCAGGGCCGCATAGGCGACCGCGCCGGGAGCGCCGAAGCCGTCGACCAGCAGGCCGCCGAAGATTGCGCCGCTGGCGATCGCAACCTGGAAGGCCGCGACCAGCAAGCCACCCGCCGACTCCGCCTCTTCCTCCGGCACGACCCGCACGATCCAGGTCTGGAAACCGACCGGCAGCGCTCCGAACGCGAAGCCCCAGAGGCCGACCGCAGCCGCCGAGGCGGCAGGCGAACTGCCGAACAGCAGCAGGCTCGCTCCCATCAGCGCGATGATCGCAGCTCCGAAGACCACGGATGCCTTGGCGCTGCGCGCCGTGATCGCGCCACCGGCGAGATTGCCGAAGAAGCCACCGACGCCGAAGGCAAGCAGGACGAGCGAGATTGCCTCGACGGAAAGCCGGGGGACCTGCTCCAGGAAGTGGCGGATATAGGTGAAGCCCGCGAAATGCCCGGAGATGACAACCACGATGCCGATCAGCGGCAGCGCCACGCTCGGCTGCCCCAGCAGCCTGATCAGCGTGCCGACATCCGCGGCGCCGCGCGCCGGCAGGCGGGGCAGCACCGCCATCTGCACCAGCAGCGTCGCGACACCGACGATCGCCGTGATCCAGAAGACCACCCGCCAGCCGAAGAGATCGCCGATATAGGCGCCAACAGGGGCGGCGCTCACCGTCGCCACCGAAACCCCGGCGAAGATCAGCGACATCGCTTTTGGCAGGGCGCTGGCCGGCACGAGCCGCATCGCGGTCGCCGCCACCATTGACCAGAAGCCGCCGAGCCCGATGCCGAGCAGGACGCGAGCGAACAGGAGCGTCGGCAGACTATCGGCGAGCGCCGCCAGGACGCTGGAGACGATCAGCATCGAGGTCAGCGCCCAAACGACGAAGCGCCGGTCGATCCCGCGCGTCACGATCGCCGTGGCGAGGCCGGCGATCGCGCCGATCACGGCGGTCGCGGTCACCGCCTGCCCGGCGGCACCGACCGAAACGCCGATATCGGCAGCCATCGGCGTCAGGAGGCTCGCCGGCAGGAACTCAGCCGTGACCAGCCCGAAGACACCCAGTGTCAGCGAGCCGATTGCGGCCCAGGCGGGCCTGTCGCGGACCTCCTCGGGGACAACTTCGAAGGTGAGAGCGGCGGTGGATGCGGAATCTGACATGAAAGGTCTCCATGAGGTCGCCGCAAGATGGGCGTGACCTTCTGGAGTTTCCATGCTATAAAATCCGGATAACTTGTCCGTTCGTCCATCACTGCGATGACAGCACCCGCCGATCACCTCACCGACATGCTGCGCGGCCTCCGGCTCGACGGCGTCGACTACAGCCGCTGCCAGATGGCGGCACCCTGGTCTATCGCCTTCCCGGAGCGGCGCGAGGCACGCTTCTATTTCATCTCGCGACGCGGCTGCTGGTTCAGAATGTCCGGCGGGGAGTGGTTGGAACTGGGCGACGGCGATGCCGTCCTGCTGCCGCGTGGCGCGGCGCATGTGCTGGCAAGTTCCCCCGAGGTCGAGCCCTCGCCGCCCTGCACCTGCAAGGTTCGCCAGCGCTGTGGCGACGTGCTGGACGTCGAGGGCGGCGGCGACGGCGAACACACCCTGCTGTTCAGCGGCAGCATGACCTTCAATGTCGATATCGATCACCCGCTCTTGCGACTGATGCCGGAGATGATGCGAATGAGCGAGGTCGTCGCTCATGAGCCCGGCATCCCGCATCTGCTGGAGGCGATGGGCCGCGAGGTCGCGATGGACCGCGTCGGCGCCGGCGGCATTCTGGCGAGGCTCGCCGATGTGCTGGCCGCGACGATCATGCGGACCTGGGTCGAGCGTGGCTGCGGCGAAGCCAAGGGCTGGATCGCGGCCGCACGCTGCCCGCTGATCGGCCGCGTCCTGGCGGCGATCCACGCCCATCCGGAAACCGACTGGACCGTCGAGAGCCTGGCGAAGCTGATGGGCGCCTCGCGCTCCGGTTTTGCCGAACGTTTCGCCGGCGCCGTTGGCGAAACGCCGGCGCGCTATGTCGCGCAGGTCCGCATGCATCAGGCCCGGCAATGGCTTGCCCGCGACAAGCTGCGGATCGCCGTCGTGGCGCAGCGCCTCGGCTATGATTCCGAAGCCTCGTTCAGCCGCGCCTTCAAGCGCATCATCGGCTCCGCGCCGAGCGAAATCCGCGCGGCCGGTGAGGCGCAGCCGGCGAGGCTCTTCGCGCCGCCAGCCGCCGCCGCGGAATAGGCCCTCAACCGCCGACGAGGTCGAACCAGCCGGCCTCGTCGATCACCTCGACACCGTGCTTCTGGGCGTCCTTGAGCTTCGAGCCGGCGCCGGGCCCTGCCACCAGCAAGTCCGTCTTCGTCGAAACCGAGCCCGCGACCTTGGCGCCGAGCCGCTCGGCCATTGCTTTCGCCTCGTCGCGCGTCATCCGCTCGAGCGCGCCGGTGAAAACGACGATCTTGCCGGCGACCGGACTGACCGACGCCACCGCTTCCAGAGGCTGCGGCGTCACCTGTGCCAGCAGCCGGTCCAGGAGTTCCTGATTGTGCGGTTCACCGAAGAACTCGGTCAGCGCCTCGACCACGGTGGGGCCGACCCCATCGATCGCATCGAGCTCGTGCCGCTCCGGGGAGGCTGCATCGGCAGCCGCGACGCCAGCGGAGCGCAAGGCATCGAAGGAACCGTAATGGCGGGCCAACAGTCGCGCATTGGTTTCGCCGATATGGCGGATGCCGAGCCCGAAGATGAAGCGGTTGAGCGGTGGCGTCCGCCTGTCCTCGATCGCGGCGAAGAGCTTCGCCACGCTCTGCGTGCCGAAACCCTCCTTGTCCTTGAGCTTCTTGAAGTTCGCCTGGTCGCGAGCCGCCAGCGTGAAGATGTCGGCCGGCTCCTTCACCGGCAGATCGGGATCGGCATGGAAGAACTCGATCTGCTTGTCGCCGAGCCCGTCGATGTCCAGCGCGTCGCGCGAGACGAAATGCTTCAACCGCTCCACCGCCTGCGCCGGGCAGATCAGCCCGCCGGTGCAGCGACGCACCGCATCCTCCTTGCCGGAGCGCGGGTTCATCTCGCGCGTCGCATGGCTGCCGCAGGCAGGGCAGAGCGTCGGGAAGAGGTAAGGCGACGCATCTGCCGGCCGCTTCGCCAGATCGACCGCCGCGACGCGCGGGATGACGTCGCCGGCGCGCTTCACCGTCACCGTATCGCCGACCCGGATGTCCGGAGGCTCGCCGTCGCGGATACGTTCGCCCTTGGAATCGAAGCCGCGGATGTAATCCTCATTGTGCAGCGTCGCATTGGTGACGACGACGCCGCCGACCGTCACCGGCCTTAGGCGAGCCACAGGCGAGAGCGCCCCTGTCCGGCCGACCTGGATCTCGATCGCCTCCAGCACTGTGGTCGCGAGTTCGGCCGGGAATTTGTGCGCGATCGCCCAGCGCGGCGCCCGCGAGACGAAGCCGAGCCGGGCCTGCAGCGCGAGGTCGTCGACCTTGTAGACGACGCCGTCGATATCGTAGCCGAGCCCCGCGCGCTGGCTCTCGATCAGGCGGTAGCGCTCCAGCAGTTCCGCGACGCTTTCGCAGCGCTTCATCAGCGGATTGACGCGAAAGCCCCAGCGCCCGAAGGCCTCGACGACGCCGAACTGGGTCGGTGCCGGCAGGACCGGCATCTCGCCCCAGGCATAGGCGAAGAAGCGCAAGGGCCTTGAGGCTGTGATCGAAGCGTCGAGCTGGCGCAGCGAGCCGGCCGCCGCATTGCGCGGATTGGCGAATTCGGGAAGGCCCTTCTCGCGCTGGCGCTCGTTGATCCCCGCGAAGTCGGCGTGGCCCAGATAGACCTCGCCGCGCACCTCCGCGACCTCCGGCACATCCGCCCCGGCGAGGCTCTGCGGAATCTCGGAGATCGTGCGGGCGTTGACGGTGACGTCCTCGCCCTCCTCGCCGTCGCCGCGCGTCGCGGCATGGACGAGCGCGCCGTTTTCGTAACGCAGGGAGAGCGACAGCCCGTCGATCTTGGGCTCGGCGGTGAAGGCGATCGCCTCCTCATCCTTGCGGCCGAGGAAGCGGTGCACGCGCTGCACGAACTCCGCCACGGCCTCGTCGGAGAAGGCATTGTCGAGCGAGAGCATCGGCACGCGATGCCGGATCTTGGCGAACTTGCCGGCCGGACGCGCGCCGACCTTGCCGCTGACGGAACCGGCCGATTTCAGCTCCGGAAACGCCTCCTCGACCGCGACCAGCCGGCGCCTCAGGGCGTCGTAGGCGGCGTCGTCCATCGTCGGCGCGTCGTTCTGGTGATAGGCGATGTCCGCCGCCTCGACGGCGGCCGCCAGTCGCTTGTGCTCCACCTTGGCCTGGCGGGCGGTCAATTCGGCGATCGGATTCGGCTCTGGTTCGCTCATGGCCTTGTCATAAGCGACAGGCCCGTGTCGGGGAAGGTCAGCAGGATCGCCCATCCGGCTCGCGCATTCGTTTCTGCAGCCCCTGCGACAAGCGCCGCGATCTCGCGTATAGTACCCGGATTGGGAATTGGAAGCTCGACGCCTACCGGCCGTTGACCCCAAGGATCAAGGCCAAGGCGAACCGGGCCGCAACCGGGAGACACGCCATGGCCAACCTCGACAGCCACTTCGACGACGCCCCGCGAGCCGCCGCCCCGGCATTGCCGCGCATCCTGACCATCAGCACGGCGGATCTGCTGGACGCGCTCCGGCTCGGCTGGGAGGATTTCAAGGCGCAGCCCAGCCATCTCGCCTTCGTTGCGCTGATCTACCCGATCTGCGGCGTGCTGCTGGCGCACCTCACCGTCAGCTTCAACATCTTCCCGTTGCTCTTCCCGCTGCTCGGCGGTTTCGCGCTGCTCGGCCCCTTCGCCGCCATCGGCCTCTATGAGATTAGCCGCCGGCGCGAACGCCAACTCGATACCTCCTGGCAACACGCCTTCGCATTGCTGCGCTCGCCAGCGATCAGCCAGATCCTGCTGCTCGGCGCCATGTTGACGGGGCTGTTCATGGCCTGGCTGATCTCGGCCTGGTTGATCTATCGGGGTCTCCTCGGTCTCCCGGCTGACGTCTCCACCGCCGATTTCCTGCGGGCCGTCTTCACCACCTTCAACGGCTGGATCATGATCATCGTCGGCAACTCCGTCGGCCTACTCTTCGCAATCCTGGCCTTCTCGATCTCGGTTACCTCCTTCCCGCACATCATCGACCGGCGGGTCGACGTTGCGACGGCCATCCGCACCTCGGTCGCGGCGGTCGAGAAGAACCCGCGCGTGATGATGATCTGGGGACTGATGGTCACCGGCCTGCTGGTGCTGGGCTGCCTGCCGATGCTGGTCGGCCTCGTCGTCGTCATGCCGGTTCTGGGGCATGCGACCTGGCATCTCTACCGCAAGGTCATCGACGGCTGAGCCGGGCCGCCGGCCTGCACGAGGCGGTGCCGTGGGAACATTCACCGCGAAGCGAGGTTCACTTGGCATCAGCGACGTCCGTCCATCGGACGACACTCCATTGCAAGCGGGCCGACAGGCCCGCCCACAGAGCGGGGGCTATGCCATGAACAGTATCATCTATCTCGTCGGTCTTGTCGTCGTCGTGCTCGCCATCCTGTCCTTCCTCGGCCTGCGCTGAGACGCAGCCGACGCTAAGGAAGGACAGAGACCGCCAGATGCCTGACGCCGCGCCCGACAATCAGCGATCGTCGCGGCGCGGCTTCTTGCCCTTGAACGGCTTGCCCGCCGGGCGGGTGTCGCCGTCACGCGGGCCGGACTTCGCGCCGAAAGGCTTGCCTGCGAAGGCCTTGCCGCCGCCTGACTTGCCCGCACCGAAAGGCTTGCCCGCAAAGGACTTCTTCTCGCCATAGGGCTTCTCGGCATGCGGCTTGGTGCCCGACCGGAACGAGACGTTCGGGTCGGAAAGCTGCTCGCGGTCGCGGCTCACCGGATCATAGGGCTTGGCGCCGAAGGGCTTGGACTTGCCTTCATAGGCCTTCTTCTTGCCCTCATATGGCTTCTTCTCGCCACCCTCATAGGCTTGGCGATCATAAGCCTTCTTCTCGTAGGGCTTCTTCTCATAGGCACGTGCCTCCGGGCGCGCATCACGTTCCTCCGCGCCATGGCGCTCGGGACGGCTCCGCTCCGGCTTGCCATAGGCTGAGGGCGCATGGCTCGCCTTCTCGGCGAAGGGCTTGGCCGGACGGCGCTCTTCCTCGCCGGTCACCGGCTCGATCGTGATCTTGTCGCGGTCGACTGCCTTGGCCAGTTCATAGAAGCGCTCGGCGACATCGGCATCGATCTCGACCTTGGTTTCCTTGTCGAAGATGCGGATCGCGCCGACCTCGTCGCGCGTGATCTTGCCTCGGCGGCACAGCATCGGCAGCAGCTGGCGCGGATCGGCACCGTCCTTGCGGCCGACACTCAGGCGGAACCAGACCGTATCGCCGCGCGGGCCCGCCTTCCGCGGCCCGTCCGAACGCGGACTATTTTCGCGGCCCTCGCCGAAGCGCGAGCCCTCACGCGGGGCATAATCGTCCCGCGATCGCGCCGGGCGGCGCTCGTCGCGCGCATAATTGGGATCGCCGACCTCTTCGGCCGCCGGCAGACGCGAGCGATAGACACGCACCAGCGCAGCCGCGATTTCCTCGGCCGAACGCCCCTTGAGCAAGGCTTCGACCATCGCTGCATCGTCCTCGCCCGGTTCCCCGGTCAGGATCGGGTCGCTGAGCAGACGCTCCTGATCGAGCGCGCGGATCTCCTCCTGCGTCGGGGCGCCGGCCCAGACCGCCTCGACCTTCGCCTCGCCCAGCAGCATCTCCGCCTTGCGGCGCCGCGACGGCGGCACCAGCAGAACGCTGGTGCCCTTGTTGCCGGCGCGCCCAGTGCGGCCCGAGCGGTGTTGCATCACCTCCGGGTCGTTCGGCAGCTCGGCATGGATGACCAGCGTCAGCCCCGGCAGGTCGATGCCGCGCGCCGCCACGTCGGTCGCCACGCAGACCTTGGCCCGCCCGTCGCGCAGAGCCTGCAGCGCCGAGTTGCGCTCGCTCTGCGACAGTTCGCCCGACAGCGCCACCGCCGAGAAGCCCCGTTCCAGCAGGATTGCCTCGAGATGGCGCACGGCGTTGCGGGTGTTGCAGAACACCAGCGAACAGGCGGCATCATGGAAGCGCAGCAGGTTGACGACGGCGAGCTCGACCTCCTTGGGATAGACCCGGATGGCGCGGTACTCGATGTCGGCATGGCCGCGCGCATCGCCTGCGACCTCGATGCGCAGCGCATCGTTCTGGTAGCTCTTGGCGAGATGGATGATCGCCTTGGGCAGCGTCGCCGAGAACAGCAGGCTGCGGCGATCTTCCGGCGAGGTCTTGAGGATGAATTCGAGATCGTCGCGGAAGCCGAGATCGAGCATCTCGTCGGCCTCGTCGAGCACCACGGCCTTCAACGCCGAGACGTCGAGGCGATGGCGCTCGATATGGTCGCGCAGACGGCCAGGCGTACCGACGACGATATGCGCGCCCTCGTCGAGCAGGGCGGCCTCGCGGCGCGGGTCCATGCCGCCGACGCAGGCAATGACGCGGGCATTGGCATGCTTGTAGAGCCAGGCGAGCTCGCGCTGGACTTGGAGCGCCAGCTCACGCGTCGGAGCGATGATCAGCGCAAGCGGCTGGCCGGCGCGCCCGAAGGCCTCCTCCTCGCCGAGCAGGGTCGAGCCGATGGCGAGGCCATAGGCGACGGTCTTGCCGGAGCCGGTCTGCGACGAGACCAGGAGATCGCGCCCGATGGCAGCGTCCTCCAGGACGGCGTTCTGCACCGGCGTCGGGTCGGAGTAATTGCGTTCGGCGAGCGCGCGCGCGAGCGGCGGGCTCGTGGTCAGAAAGGACATGGGGTGTCGGGCCTAGAGTTACGGCGCAGGGGAAAGACGGCGCAGGATGTCGGGCGATGGGCGTGAGCGCAGCCATCGATTGCAGCGGCTCTTAGCGCAAAAGCCAGCGGAAAGAAACTGTTACGGCGAAGGATGCGGAAAGTGCACCGGCTCATGCCCGGAGCGGTCTTGACGACTCAGCCCCATCGCGCGATTTCGCCGCCCCTGACGAGGAGAGCGACGCGGATGCGGCTGGCAATTGTTGCGGTGTTGATGGCGGTAAGCGGGCTGGCGCAGGCCCAGGACGGCGCGCACATGATGACGCTGGCAGAGGTCAAGCAGCGCCGGGCGGAACTTGCAGGGCTGTTCGTTCGCGTCGAGAACGTCACCATCTCCGGCTTCGCCATGTCGCGCGGCGGCCTCGCCAGCGATGCCAGCACCGGAGTACACCTTGACGATGGTGGCATGCCGATGGACACGATCACCTATCTCGAACGCAATTGCGCCAAGGCCGGCGCGGCGGCAGCTCCGGCCGGATGCCGCGGCGCTCTGGAATTCACCGTCGCGCAGGCACGCGGCAATTTCACCATCAGCGACGCGCAGTTCATCCCGCAGCGCTGACCCGCATGGCGCCACCGCTTCCGTGGCATTGCCACGAACCGGCCCCCTGCGCTCTGATCCGGACGGGCATGAGCCGGAGAGGAATCGCATGGACCAACCGCCGCGCCGCTTCGGCCGATATGATGTATCGATCCTCCATGACGGCTTCTTCGAAGCTCCCTCCCAAGTCCTGACGCACACCTCCGGCCAGGCGACGCGCCGTGACGCGATCGCTCGCTGGGGCCATCCGAAGATCCGCATTCCCGTCAGCGCCTTCCTGCTGCAAGGCCCCGACGGGATCACCCTGGTCGATGCCGGCACCGGCACCGCCTGGGGCGAAGCCTATGGCTACGCCCGAGCCGCCCTGCAGCATCGCGGTGTCGAGCCCGGGCAGGTCCGGCGCATCCTGATCACCCATCTTCACGGCGATCACGCGCTCGGGCTTGTCGCAGGCGACAAGCCCTATTTCCCCGAGGCCGAGATCATCGTGCCCGCGGCCGACCTCGCCTTTTTCGGTGACGAAGCGAAGCGCGCCACGACGCCAAAGGACCGGCAAGGCGGCTTCGACATCGCCGCAACGCTGCAGCAGCTCTATGCGGGGCGGCTGCGCAGCGTCGACCCGGGAACCGTTCTGCCAGGCATCGAGCTGATCGCCCTGCCCGGGCACACCCATGGCCATAGCGGCTACCTGATCGGCGACGCGACGCGCAGCCTGCTGCTCTGGGGCGACGCCCTGCATCTCTCGTCGCTCCAGGCAGGCGATCCCGACATCGGCATCGTCTATGATCTCGACGGCGCGGCAGCAGCGCGGACACGCCGCGACATCCTCGACCGTGCCGCCAGCCAGGGCTGGATCGTATCGGGCGGGCATATCGAGGGCTTCGCGACGGTCGGCACGCGCGGAAACGGATTCGAACTGATGCCGGACTGACGGCGTCAGCCTCTGACTCCAGCCGCCTCCAGCAGGCGCCCGGCGGCTGCCCTCGCCTCTTCGGTGATGCTCGCGCCAGCCAGCATGCGCGCGATCTCCTCGCGCCGCGCCTGATCCTCCAGCCCCGAGACCCGCGTCACCGTCCGCGAGGCGGCGTCGCCGTCCAGCGCCGATTTTGCGATCAGGAAATGTTGCGCCGCCTTCGCCGCGACCTGCGGGGCATGCGTCACCGAAATCACCTGCACCTTGCCGGCAAGCCTCGCCAGCCGCTCGCCAATGGCGTCGGCCACCGCCCCGCCGACGCCGGTGTCGATTTCGTCGAAGACCAGCGTCGGCGCCGAGCCACGCTCGGCCAGCACGACCTTCAGCGCCAGCATGAAACGCGAAAGTTCGCCACCGGAGGCGACTTTCATCATCGGTCCCGGCCGGGTGCCCGGATTGGTCTCGACCCAGAACTCGACGCGGTCGAAACCCTCCGGCCCGCGCGCGCTCTCGTCGCTGTCGATCTTGGTGATGAAACGCGCCCGCTCCAGCTTCAGCGGCGGCAATTCGGCCCTGACGGCGCCATCGAGCTTCGCAGCGGCCTGATGCCGGGCCTTGGACAGCGTGTCGGCCAGCGCTACGAAATCCGTCTCCGCCTGCCTGACCTCCTCCTCGAGGCGGCCCAGCGAGGTTTCGCTCTCGTCGAGCGCCGCGAGATCGCCGGCCATGCTCTGGGCCAGCACGGTCAGCCCCTCGACCGGCACGTCATATTTCCGCGCAGCAGCGCGCAGTGCGAACAGCCGTTCCTCGACACGCTCCTGCTCGCGAGGATCGTATTCGGCGGCGCGCATGCCGGCCGACAGCGTCTCGCCGGCCTCTTCCAGCGCGACGATCGCCGTGTTGAGCGCCGCGAGCGAAGGGTCGATCAGGGCCGGGGCCTGCCCGGCCCGGCGTTCGAGGCGGCGCAGTACGGCCGACAGCGCCGCGATCGGCGAGCCCTGCCCCCCGACCGCCTCATAGGCGTCGATCAGGTCGCGCGCGACCTTCTCCGCTTGCATCATACCCTGGCGCGCCGCCGCGAGTTCGTCCTCCTCGCCGGCCTTCGGCGCGAGCTTGCCAAGCTCGGCAACGGCGTGGCGCAGAAAATCGGCCTCCTTGCGGGCCGCCTCGACGCGGATGCGCTGGGTCTGCAGGGCCTGACGCGCGCGCTTCAGTGCCTCGCTCGAGGCCGCGACGGCCTCGGCCTGCTCCTCAAGCCCACCGAAGCCGTCGAGAATCATCCGGTGTTGGGCCGGGTCGGTCAGCGCCCGGTCGTCATGCTGGCCATGGATCTCGACGATCGCCGCCCCGATCATGCGCAGGATCTGGACGCTGACGGGCTGGTCGTTGACGAAGGCACGGGTGCGTCCATCGGCATACTGCACCCGGCGCAGGATGAGGTCGCCGTCGGTGTCGATCTCCTGCGCCTGGGCGAGCTTGCGCGCCAGATGCGCAGCCGGAAGGTCGAAGACCGCGCTGACCTGTCCCTGCGCCTCGCCATGACGCACGAGTCCACCATCGCCGCGCCCGCCGAGCGCCAGCGCAAAGCCGTCGAGCAGGATGGATTTGCCGGCACCGGTCTCGCCGGTCAGCACGCTCAAACCATCGCGGAACGCCAGATCGAGACGGTCGATCAGGACGATGTCGCGTATCGCCAGTTGGACCAGCATGGGGTCAGCGCAGGCTCAGGAAGCAGGGCATGCGCAAGCGACCCTCATGAGGAACAGATCAGCTACGGCTGCCGAATCCGACGATTCCGGTGACGGCGCGCGAGAAGCCCTGGAAAGCGCGGCTGATATAGGAACCGCGATCCTCGCGCGGCTGCAGACCGCCGCTCTCGAGCAGGGCATAGGCATCCTTGTACCACGGGCTCTCGGGGAAATTGTGCCCGAGCACAGCCGCCGCAGTCTGCGCCTCGTTGGTGATGCCCATCGCCATATAGGCCTCGGTCAGGCGCATCAGCGCCTCCTCGACATGGCGGGTGGTCTGGTACTTGATGATGACGTCACGGAAGCGGTTCACCGCACCGGTGTAGTTGCGCTTCTCGAGATAGAAGCGCCCGACATTCATCTCCTTGCCGGCGAGCTGGTCGCGCGCCACCAGGAGCTTCTCCTTGGCGTCGAGAACATATTCCGACTTGGGGTACTTCGCGATCAGCTCCTCGAAGGCGGCGATGGCGAGCGCGGTGCGCTCCTGGTCGCGGGTCGCATCCGGGATCTGGTTGAAATACGACATCGCCATCAGATACTGCGCATAGGCAGCGTCCGGGCTTGCCGGGTTCTGCGCGATGAAGCGCTTGGAGGCGGTGATCGTCTCCTCCCACTTCGACGCCTGGTAGTTGGTATAGGCGGCGAGGATCAGGCCCTTCTTGGCGTAGGGCGAGAACGGCGCCTCCTTGTCGATCTGGTCGAACTTCTTGGCCGCGCCTTCGCTGTCGCCGTTCTGCAGGCGCGCGAGCCCCTCATTGTAGAGCTTGTCGGCCGGGACGACTTCGGTGACCTCTGGCTTGTACACCTCCGGCCGGTCGAAGGGGTTCAGCGCCGAGACCGTGTCGCAGCCGCCAAGCATCAAGGCCATCCCGAGGGCCAGGGCAGTGCCCTTCCACATCGATTCGGCGCGCTTGAATGTCGGATTGTTCAGCCGCATGCCGCTCACGTCGTCCGTCCTCTTGATCATCGTCCCCGCTTCATGGGGATGCATGCCTTACCTCAGACGCCGCAACCGCGCCACTACCGAAAGCACGAGCCCACGGCGGTGACGTCGTCTATTCGACAGAAACCCGGCGATAGGAAGGCGCGAGCGGCTCAGCCGAGCTTCGCTCAGTGGACATCCGGCGCGAAAGCCGCAGGCGCGGCCGCAGCCATCTGGACGGCGCGCGGCGCAGCATAGACCGGCTCGGCCTCGACGATCGCGTAATTGGCGCGGTCGGCGAAGAGAGCCTCCAGAATGCGCACGTTCAGGCGATGGCCGCCGCAATAGGAGCGGAACTCGCCCTGGATCGGATAACCGGCCAGCGCCAGATCACCGATCGCGTCGAGGACCTTGTGGCGGACAAACTCGTCGCCATAGCGCAGGCCTTCGGGGTTGATCACCTTGTCGTCGCCGATCGCCACGGTGTTGTCGAGCGAGGCGCCGAGCGCGAAGCCGGCCTTCCAGAGCTGCTCGACGTCGCGCATGAAACCGAAGGTGCGGGCGCGCGAAATCTCGCGGGAATACGCCGAAGGCTCGAGGTCGAAGACCTTGCGCTGGCGGCCGATCACGGTCGTGTCGAAATCGATCTCGACATCGAGGCGGAAGCCGGCCTCGGAGGGGACCAGCTCGGCGAAGGCGCGGCCGTTCTCGACGCGGACCGGCTGCAGGATCTTGATATAGCGGCGTGCGGCCGACAGGGCGACGACGCCCGTCGCCTCGATCGCGGCGACGAACTCGGCGGCGCTGCCGTCCATGATCGGCATTTCCGGGCCGTCGATCTCGACGAGCGCATTGTCGAGGCCAAGGCCGGCGCAGGCCGACATCAGATGCTCGATGGTGGCGACGGAGGCCGAGGCGCGATCACCGATGACGGTGCAGAGCTCGGTCGCGCTCACCTTGGTGTGCTTGGCGTGAATGAGCTGCGCAGGACCGTCGTCGAGGCCCTTGCGGAGGAAGACGATACCGGAATTGGCGCTGGAAGGCTTCAGGCAGATCGTGGCAGGAGCCCCGGAGTGGACGCCGATTCCGGTCAAGGTGACGGGGGCGCGCAGGGTGGTCTGCCGATCGAAGCTCATTCCGGTATCCAATCCTGATCGCGAACGTTGCCGTTTCATGTGCTCACACAAGTGAAGGGCGGGTCGTCGGCGATGCCTCTGAAGCGGGGAGCAGGTTGAGGCCCGACTCCTGTATTCCGTGGTGCAGCTGCAACATAAGCTTTTGAGGCAGCCTCACAAAATCACGCTTTCTTACGCTCTGTTACAGCTTCGAGGCGTTGGCTCAGGCCGGCGCAATCGTTTGGAATCGTTAGGCTTTCAGATGCAGGAAATCCCCGGCGCCATAGAGTGCGCCGGGGAGTGTTACAAAACCGTGAAGGTAGGCTCCGGTCTCAGTTCGCCTGCCGGCGCAGGAACGCCGGGATCTCCAGGTGATCCTCCTCGCTGGAGCGATTCGGGGCAGTGCGGCCGAGCTGGTCGAGCTGGCCCTGCGCCGGACGGGCAGCCGGAGCGGCCGGGCGGCGCATGTATTCGGCATGGGCCGCGCTCGGCGCCTGCGGGATCGCGGGGGCGACCGGAGCCTGGCGGACCGGCGCGGGCTGCTGCTCCTGCATCTCCTCATCCTTGCGGCCGAAGCCGACGGAAGCGAGGCGCTGCATCAGCGACATCCGCTTCTGGTCGACGGGGCTCGGCGCTGCCGGCGCCGGTTGCACGCCGCGATTCGCAGCGATCTGGTTCTGGGCCGGCATCGGCAGATCCTCGATCCGCGGCATGCGCGTCGGGCGGACCACGGAACGCTCCGGCATCGGCGGGATGAAGCTGTCTTCCAGCATCGGTGCGTGCTCGGCCGGCATCATCATCGGCTCGGGCGCGGCGGTCATCACCGGACGCGGCGGCTGGGCGGGCTCGATGCGGATGTCTTCCGACAGGCTGGCGCGGCTCTGGGTCTCGATCTGGACCGGCGCACGCATCTCGAGCTGCTGCTCGACGGGCGCCGGCATCGGGACCGGCGGGGCCTGGCGAGCAGGAGCCGCGGTGCGCAGGCGGGCCTCGGCCTTCAGCCGTTCGGCAACCTGGGCGATGCGGGCTTCGGTCTCGTCGACCTCGGCCTGGCTGGTGATCGGCTTGTCGATGCCGGTCGCCACCACCGAGACGCGGACCACGCCCTCGAGCGATTCGTCGAAGGTCGCGCCGACGATGATGTTGGCTTCGGAATCGACCTCCTCGCGGATGCGGGTGGCGGCCTCGTCGACCTCGTAGAGCTTCATGTCGCGCCCGCCGGTGATCGAGATCAACAGGCCGCGCGCGCCCTTCATCGAGACGTCGTCGAGCAGCGGGTTATTGATCGCCGCCTGAGCTGCGGTCAGCGCACGCTTCTCGCCCTGCGCCTCGCCGGTGCCCATCATCGCCTTGCCCATGCCGCGCATCACGGCGCGCACGTCGGCGAAGTCGAGGTTGATCAGGCCGGGACGAACCATCAGGTCGGTGATGCAGGCGACACCCGAATAGAGCACCTGGTCGGCCATGCCGAAGGCGTCGGCGAAGCCGGTCGTCTCGTTGGCGACGCGGAAGAGGTTCTGGTTCGGGATGACGATCAGTGTGTCGACCGCCTCGTTGAGTTCGCCGATGCCGGCCTCCGCCATGCGCATGCGGCGATGGCCTTCGAACTGGAACGGCTTGGTGACGACGCCGACGGTCAGGATGCCCATGTCGCGGGCGACGCGGGCGATGGCCGGAGCCGCGCCCGTGCCGGTGCCGCCGCCCATGCCGGCGGTGATGAAGACCATGTGAGCGCCCGCCAGATGGTCACGGATCTCGTCGATCACCTCTTCGGCCGCGGCCCGGCCGACCTCCGGCTGCGAGCCGGCGCCGAGACCCTCGGTGACCTGCAGGCCCATCTGGATGATGCGCGAGGCGCGGCTGAGCGCCAGCGCCTGCGCGTCCGTGTTGGCCACGACGAAATCCACGCCGTCGAGACCGGCCTCGATCATGTTGTTGACCGCGTTGCCGCCCGCGCCACCGACACCGAACACCGTGATTCGGGGCTTGAGTTCCCGGATGTCCGGGGCTTGCAGATTCATCGCCATGGTTGCCTCTTTTGATCCTTTGTCCGGCGCCTGGCGGGAGCCGTCCCGATTGCTACATTCGACGCCGTGGCCCCTGGGGGCCGGTACTCACACAGATCTTGAACCTGCCGCGGAAAGCCGCCTCTGCTTCCGCGCCCTGTTCAGAAACTTTCCTTCAGCCACCGCCCGACACGCGAGAAGTAGCCGTCCGTTCCGGTCGCGAAATAGGCCGCGCCGGCGCGGGGTTCGAAATGCTCGACATGCGCCACCTGCGGATAGACCAGCAGGCCGACGGCAGCCGCGAAGGCCGGGCCCTTGCCGGCCTCGGGCAAGCCCTTGATCCCGAGAGGGCGACCGGTGCGGACCTGGCCGCCGAGGATGCGCCGCGCCACCTCGGGCAGGCCGGTGAGCTGGCAGGCGCCGCCCGTCAGCACGACCCGGCGCCCGGCCTGGGCGGAGAACCCGGCCTGGGTCAGCCGGTCGCGCACCAGTTCGAGGATCTCCTCGACGCGCGGCTTGATGATCCGGACCAGATGCGACTTGGCGAGATGGTTCGGCGTGTCGCGCTCGTCGTCGTCGACCTGCGGCACCGAGATCATGTCGCGCTCGTCGGAAGCGCTGGAAATGCAGGAGCCGTGCAGCGTCTTCAGGCGCTCGGCCGCCGAAACCCGGGTCGACAGACCGCGGGCCACATCCATGGTGATGTGGTTGCCGCCGACCGCGATCGCGTCCGTATGCATCAGGTGCCCGCCGGAGAAGACACCGAGGCTGGTGGTGCCTCCGCCCATGTCGACCACGACGACGCCCATTTCGGCCTCGTCGTCGACCAGCACGGAGAGACCCGACGCGTAGGGCGTCGCCACCACTGCCTCGACCTCGAGATGGCAGCGTTCCACTGCCAGCATGACGTTGCGTGCGGCCGAGGCCTCGCTCGCGACGACATGCATGTCGACCGAGAGCTTGCCGCCGATCAGCCCGCGCGGATCGAGCACGCCGGGCACGCCGTCGAGCGCATAGCCCGTCGGCAGGGCGTGGAGCACGGCCTTGCCGGGGCGGATCGCATGGGTCGCGGCATGGGCGAGCACGCGCTTGACGTCGCCATCGCCAACCGAGCCGGCACGGAGATCGACGCTGGCCGCATAGTGCTGCGAGGCAATGCGTCCGCCGGTGAGGTTCACGATGACCGACTGGACCTCGACCTTCGCCATCCGCTCGGCGGCGTCGACCGCCGCACGGATCGCGCGCTCGGCGCTTTCCAGATCGATGATCGCGCCACCCTTCAGGCCGAGCGAGCGCTGGTGCCCGATGCCGATGATGCGCGCGACATGGGTGCGGCCGCGCAGGCGCTCATTGGCCTCGGCCGGGTTCAGCTCGGCGATCAGGCAGACGACCTTGCTCGTGCCGATATCCAGAATCGACAGCGTCGCGCTCTTGCGCGACGAGAGCGGACGCATCCGCGGGGTCAGGCCCTGGGAGGTGACGTGGTTCACGCCTCGCCTCCCTTCTTCTTGGTCTTGCTCTTGAGCTGGTCGGCGCGGGCGGCAGCCCCCTCCTCCGTCAGCCTCATGACGACGCGGTCCGCCTGGCGCAGATCGATCGCCAGCAGGTCCTTGTCGAGGATCCGGTAATCCGCCTGGAGCGAGGCGAGACGCTTGACGGCGGCGGCGGCCTCCGTCTCGGGCAGGCGCACATCCATCCCGTTGTCGAGCTTGAGCGTCCAGCGCCGGCCCGAGACCAGCGTCGCTGCGCGGATATGGGGCGCGATCGCGCCGGCCTCGGCGCGCAGCGCGACGTATTCACGCGCCCGGTTGTTGGCGTCCGCGCCGACGACGAGCGGCAGGTGGGCAAAGCGTCCGTCGTCCATCTTGTCGATCACGGTCCCGTCTGCTGCGATGACGAAGAGCTCACCCTTCACCTGCCAGAGCGCGAAGGGCTCGCGCTCGACCAGCGTGATGGCGACTTCGCCTGGATAGAGTTTCCGAACGGTCGCCTCGCGGATCAGCGGAGCGGCCTCCAGGCGCTTGCGGGCCTGGTCGGCATCGAAGAAGGCAAGCGAGGTCTTGGCGTCGATCCCCGCCGCGACCAGCACTTCGACTTCGGAGAGTTCGGCGATGCCCGAAATGGTCACGCGATCGATCCCGAAGCCGACGAGGCGGGCCAGCATGTGGTGCGGCTCGCCGTAATTCTCGCGAAGCGTCTCGACATGGCCGCCGAGCACCGTGCCGCAGCCGAGGCTGAGGCCGAGGAAGCCCAGTGCCAGCCAGGTGCCCAGACGCCGCGGCAGGCGCTGCGCCAGCGGCACCGCGACCGCGCTGCGGCGCGAACGGCGCAGCCAGCGTCCGGTCCGCTCGCCAACGAGCAGTTGCGGCCCGGGAGCCGGGACCGGCAGACGCGAGGCAGCCACCGCCGCCACTGTCTTCACCGATCGAGGGAGGCGTCCTCCACCATCCATTTGACGAGCTCACCGAAGTTAAGGCCCGCGTGGGCAGCCAATTCGGGCACCAGGCTGGTCTCGGTCATGCCGGGCTGTGTGTTGACTTCCAGCCAGACGAGAGTGTCGGTCTCGTCGTCGTAGCGGAAGTCGGATCTGCTCACGCCCCGGCACCCGATTGCTTGATGCGCCGTTAACGCACACTCTTCGATCTGCTGGTAAATTTTTGGTAAAATTTGAGCCGGGCAGATGTGGATCGAACCACCTTTTGTGTACTTCGCATCGTAGTCGTAGAACTCCCCCGTGGCGGCCCGGATCTCGGTCACGCCGAGCGACTTGCCCGCCATCACGGCACAGGTCAGTTCCCGCCCGGAAATAAACGTCTCGGCCAGCATCGTCTCGCCGCAGGGCCAGTCGGGACGGGCAATTTCCTGGGGCGGATGCTCGCGCCCCTTCTTCACGATTACCACGCCGACTGACGAGCCTTCGTCGACCGGCTTGAGCACATAGGGCGGCGGCAGAACGTGCTTCTTGGCCGCCTCGAAGCGCGACACATTGATTCCATGCGCCACCGGCACGCCGGCGGCCTGGACCACCATCTTGGCCTTGTCCTTGCGGATGGCGAGCGCCGAGGCCAACACGCCGGAATGGGTATAGGGGATACGCAGGATCTCGAGCACGCCCTGGATCGTACCGTCCTCGCCAAAGCGGCCATGCAGCCCGTTGAAGGCGACGTCCGGCTTCAACTTCGCCAGGACTTCGGCGATGTCCCGGCCGACATCCACGCAAGTGACCCGGTAGCCCACGCCTTCCAGCGCCGCTGCGCAGGCCGTGCCGCTGCTGAGGCTGACCTCCCGCTCGACGGACCATCCGCCCATCAGCACTGCGACGTGTTTCGTCATCGAGGTCCCCGACCGATTTGATCGGGCGACCCTCGGTCGAACATGGTTAACGGGCCGTTAACCCTCGCCGGATTGCAGGTACGCCGGGACGCATCACTGGCGGACCGTGCTCAGGCGGCCACGCCGATCCGCTTGATCTCCCAATGCAGATCGTAGCCGGAGTGATCCTTCACGCGGCGCCGGACCTCCTCGCCCAGCCCCTCGACATCGGCCGCCGTCGCGCCGCCCGTGTTGATCAGGAAGTTGCAGTGCATCTCCGAGACCTGCGCCCCGCCGACGCGCAGGCCGCGGCAGCCGGCTGCGTCGATCAACTGCCAGGCCTTGCCGCCGGGCGGGTTCTTGAAGGTCGAGCCGCCCGTGCGCTCCTTGATCGGCTGCGCCGCCTCGCGCGCCGCGGTCACTCGGTCCATCTCGGCCTGGATCTCGGTCCGGTCGCCCGGTCGGCCCTGGAACAGCGCCGAGGTGAAGATGATGCCATGCGTTGCCTCGGCACTGCTGCGATAGGCAAAGCCCATATCGGCATGGCTTAGAGTGACGATCTCGCCGGCCCGCGTGACGCCGCGCGCCTCGACCAGGACATCGGTGGTCTCGCCGCCATGGGCGCCGGCATTCATCCGCAGCGCCCCGCCGATGCAGCCGGGAATGCCGCGGAAGAAGGCGAGCCCGTCGAGCGAAGCATCCGCGGCGGCCCGCGCCACCTTGACGTCAGGGACGGCCGTCCCGGCGCGCAGCCGGTCGCCCTCCTCGATTGCGATCTCGCCGAACGCCTTGCCGCCGAGCCGGATCACGAGGCCGGGAATGCCGCCGTCGCGCACGATCAGGTTCGAGCCGAGTCCGACGACCGTGATGGTGATGCCTTCGGGCAGCTTCGACAGGAGATAGGCCAGATCGGCCTCGTCCGCCGGAGTGAACAGCGCCTGGGCCGGCCCGCCGACCCGGAACCAGGTCAACGGCGCGAGCTCGGCATTGGCGAGCAGGCGGCCGCGAAGCTCGGGCGCGGCCGCGCGGATGGCGGGAGTGATGTCGGGGAAGGTCATGATCACCGATTTAACCGAACTCCCGCGAGGGGAGAAGGATCAATCCGCGAGGCTCACCCCTTCAGCGCCGCCAGCTCTCCCGGCAGCGCATAGGCCCACTGCGTGATATTGCCGGCGCCGAGCAGAACGACGTAATCGCCCGGCCCGGCAACCTCGGCCACCATTCCCGCAAGCTTGTCGGAACTCTCCAGCGGCAGCGCATGACGGTGGCCGCGCGCCTTGATGCCCGAGACCAGCGAATCGCGATCGGCACCCGGGATCGGCGCTTCGCCAGCCGCATAGGTGTCGGCGACGATCACCGTGTCGGCATCGTTGAAGCAGGCGGCGAAATCGTCGAACAGGCTGGAGAGCCGGGTGTAGCGATGCGGCTGAACCACGGCGATGACCTTGCCCTTGGTCGAGGCGCGCGCTGCCCGCAACACGGCGGCGATCTCGACCGGGTGATGACCATAATCGTCGAAGATCAGCGCGCCGTTCCACTCACCGGTCTTGGTGAAGCGGCGCTTCACGCCGCCGAAGCCGGCCAGCGCCGCCCGGATGCTCTCGACGGGCACGCCGAGATCATAGGCGACTGCGATGGCCGCCGTGGCGTTGAGCGCGTTGTGATGGCCGGGCATCGGCATGATGAGGTCGCGAATCACCTCGTCGCGGCCGCGCTTGCGGTCGCGGATCAGGAGCGTGAACTTTGCCTGGCCGCCCGACAGGTCGATGTCGATCAACCGGAAATCGGCCTGCGGGTTCTCGCCATAGGTGATGATGCGCCGGTCAGTGATCTGCCCGACCAGCCCCTGCACCGTCGGGTGGTCGATGCACATCACCGCGAAGCCGTAGAAGGGCAGGTTCTCGACGAAGCTGCGGAAGGCCGCCTTGATCGCGTCGAAGGTGCCGAAATGGTCGAGATGCTCGGGGTCGATGTTGGTGATGATCGCCACATCCGCCGGCAGCTTCAGGAAGGTGCCGTCCGATTCGTCGGCCTCGACCACCATCCAGTCGCTCTCGCCCATGCGCGCATTCGTGCCGTAGGCGTTGATGATGCCGCCATTGATCACGGTCGGGTCGAGCCCGCCCTTCTCCAGCAGCGTCGCGACCAGCGAGGTCGTCGTGGTCTTGCCATGGGTGCCGGCGACGGCGACCGCGGTCTTGAGCCGCATCAGCTCGGCCAGCATCTCGGCGCGGCGGACCACCGGCAGGCGCTTCTCGCGGGCTGCGACGAGCTCCGGATTGTCGCGCTTGATCGCGGTCGAGACGACGACGACCTCGGCTTCGCCGAGATTCTCCGCCTTGTGGCCGACGAAGGTCTTGATGCCCTTGTCGGCGAGGCGCTTGACGTTGGCTCCGTCGGAGGCGTCCGAGCCCTGCACCTTGTAGCCGAGATTATGCAGCACCTCGGCGATGCCCGACATGCCGATGCCGCCGATGCCGACGAAATGGATGGAGCCGAGTTCGACCGGCAGCTTCATGGTTCAACGATCCCTGGTGTCTCTAAAGCGTTTGCAAGCCAAGTGGTCACCGGCTCGCGTGACGAAAGCGCGTGGCAACAAGATGGTCTAGGAGCCGGCCACGTCGATGACGAGGCGGGCGAGACGGTCGGCGGCATCCGGAATTCCGGCGCTCTTGGCGTTCCCCGCCATGACCGTCAAGTGTTCGGGCTGTTTCAGCAGCCCGGAAAGTTCGCTTGCAAGCCGGCGCGGCGTGAACTCCGGCTGCAGGATGCGGATCGCTCCCCCGGCCGTCTCGAGGAAGGCAGCGTTGGCAGCCTGGTCCTGATCGAGCGCGCCCGGCAACGGCACCAGAATCGACGGCCGGCCGATGACCGTCAGCTCCGCCACCGTCGACGCGCCCGAACGCCCGACGATGAGGTGCGCCTGCGCCATCCGTGCCGGCAGGTCCTTGAAGAAGGGCGCGATCTCGGATTTGACGCCGAGTTGTCCATAGATGCCGTTGACCCGTTCGAAATCCTCGGTTCGCGCCTGCTGCGTGATGAAGAGCCGGGCCCGCTCCTCGGCACTCAGGAGCTGGATCGCGGGCGGCACGATGTCGGCCATGATGCGGGCGCCCTGGCTGCCGCCGAACACCAGCAGATTGAAGCTTCCGGCATCCGGCCGGCCATAGGGCGAGACCGCAGCGGTCACGGCAGGCCGGACCGGATTGCCGACATGCCTGCATTTCGCTTCCGCCGCCGGTGAAAGGCCGCCCACCTGCGAGAAGCCGGTCCCGATCGCGTCCACCCAGCGGGACAGGAAGCGGTTCGCCCGTCCGGCGACGGCATTCTGCTCGTGGATCATCGTCTTGGCGCCGGCCAGCGCCGCGCCAAGCACCGGCGGAACCGTCGGATAGCCGCCGAACCCCACGACCAGCGCGGGCCTTGCTTCCTTGACCGCGCGCCGCGCCGCCAGCACCCCCTTGGCGATATCCAGCACGCCGCGGGCCTTCCCTGACAGCGAACGCCCGGATGGTGTCGCGGACGGCACGGGAATGACGGCATCCGCCGGAAAGTCGCCTGCGAACTCGGCCCCGCGCGGATCCGTCATCAGCACGACCCTGACGCCCTGTGCGCGCAGCACATGGCTCAGCGCCTCGGCGGGAAACAGGTGCCCGCCCGTGCCCCCGGCCGCGAGAATGACGAGCTTGCCCTGCCCCATCGCGTCAGTTCCTGAACCGGCCGAAATCGACGGCTCGCGGCCGCTTGCGTGTCAGGGCCAACAGGAAACCGGTGCCAATGGCCAGCGAGATCAGCGAGGAGCCGCCATAGGAGACGAAGGGCAGCGTCATGCCCTTCGCCGGCATCATGTGCAGGTTCACCATCATGTTGATCGAGGCCTGGATCCCGAACAACAGCGCGAGCCCCGTGACGGCAAGGCGGATGAACGGATCCTCGGCCTTCTGCGCCACGCTGAGCGAGCGCAGCACGATCAGCGCGAACAGCATGACGAGCAGGATGCAAACGACGATGCCAAACTCCTCGGCCGTGACGGCAAAGATGAAGTCGGTATGCGCATCAGGCAAGATGCGCTTCACCGTGCCTTCGCCCGGCCCCTTCCCGAGCCAGCCGCCCTGGGCGAAGCTCTCCAGCGCCGTATCGATCTGGAAGGTGTCGCCCGAGCCCTTGTCCATGAAGCGCTCGATGCGGGCGCGCACATGCGGCACCAGCTGGTAGGCGATCAGGATGCCGACGGCCCCCGCCCCGCCCAGCCCCAGAACCCAGAACCAGTGCAGGCCGGCGACGAAGAAAAGGCCGGCCCAAACGAGCGTCACCAGCATGGTCTGGCCGAAGTCAGGCTGCAGCACGAGCGGCGCGATCGTCGCCGGCAGCAGCAGGAAGGCAAGCCAGGTGCCCGGCAGGTCGGGCCGGCGCCCCCCCTCGGAGAAGGCCCAGGCAGCGAGCACGACGAAGGCCGGCTTGATGAATTCCGAAGGCTGCACCGAGCCGAGCGGGCCGAGCGTCAGCCAGCGCCGCGCGCCTTTGACCTCGACGCCGAGATAAAGCGTCGCCACGACCATGGCGAGCGAGCCGACATAGATCAGCAGCGCCGCCCGACGAACCTGGCGCGGTGTCATGAACGAGACGCTGATGAAGATCGTCATCGCGATGAAGAGATAGGCCGCCTGCCGGTTGACGAAGTGGAAGGTCGAAAGACCGAGCCGCTCCGCCACGGGCGGGCCGCCCGCCATCAGTAGCACGACGCCGGATACCATCAGCGCGACGAGACCGCTGAGGATGACGCGGTCGATCGACCACCACCAGCGGCCGCTGAGAGAGGGTTCGGCGCGCGAAACCATGACGGGGGCTCCAGAGCAGGCAGCGCGCAGGTGAAGCGCCGCGAATCCGAATCACTCTGTCAATGAAGGGTTAACGGAATGATTCCGAAGCGGGCCAGCGCTACTGCAGATCGCCGAAGGCCTGCTTCAGACGCGAAACGGATTCCGCCACGACCGCACGCGGCGTCGCGAGATTGAAGCGCAGGAAGGAACCGCCGCCGGCGCCGAAACTCGGCCCGTGATTGGCCGCGATCAGCGCCTGCTTCTCCACCCGTGCGGTGAACTCGGCCGCCTCCATGCCGGTCCCGGCGAAATCGATCCAGGCCAAGTAGGTCGCTTCGAGCGCCATCGGGCGAAGGCCCGGAATCGTAGCGAGGCTTTCCTCGAACAGCCGGCGGTTGCCATCGAGATAGCTGACCAGGGCATCGACCCAGGTCGCGCCCTCCGGGCTGTAGGCTGCCGTCGCCATGACCATGCCGAACGCGTTGGGCGAGACGCCCCGGGCATTGAGGCTGGCCTGGAACGGCGCGCGCAGCGCCTTGTCGGCAATGATGACGTTGCCGACATGGCAGCCGGCAAGGTTGAAGGTCTTGGTGGAGGCGGTCATCATGACCAGCCGGTCCTGGATCTCCGGCGCCGCCAAAGGCATGGCGATGTGCTTGTGGCCTGGCATGACGAGATCATGGTGGATTTCGTCGCTGACCAAGATGAGGTCGTGCCGGACGCAGAATGCCGCGATCTCGCGCAGTTCGTCGCCGGTCCACACGCGGCCGCCCGGATTATGCGGCGAGCACAGCACTAGCATCCGCTCGCTGCCCGTCATCCGCGCGTCCCAGCCGGCGATGTCGAGAACATAGCGGCCATCCTCGATCGCCAGCGGGCACTCGACCACGCGCCGGCCGGCCGCCGCGATCACACGGGCAAACGCATGATAGACCGGCGTCATCAGGACGACGCCGTCGCCGGGCTTGGTATAGGCGTCGACGCAAAGCGCCGTGCCGTTGACCAGCCCGTTCGTGGTGAAGATCGCCTCCGACTCGACGTCCCAGCCATGGCGGTTCTTCATCCACCAGCGAATAGCGTCGTGATTGGCCCGGGCATCGCCGAAATAGCCGTAGAGGCCATGTGCCGCCATGCCTTCGAGCGCGGCCTGCACGCAGGCGGGCGGCCGGAAGTCCATGTCCGCCACCCACATCGCGATGCCGCTGGAAGCCGGAACGCCATAGATCGATTCCATCATGTCCCATTTGGCCGAATGGGTGCCGCGACGCTCAATCTGCTCGTCGAAATTCGGGGCGATGGTCATCGTCGATCCTCACTCGGTAGGCGTACCGAGCCAGCCGGTCGCCCTGCAGCCATGTCGCATTTGACGCGCTTGGGCCAGTTCGAGCGCGAATGGCCGCCATGCTCCAAAGCCGGCGCGGCCGATCGCGCCCCCGGCCGAAGCCATGCCCCGCAGAGGCTTCTGGGTTCCGCGCTGGCTGATACGCGCGGGCCGGCGGCTCAGAACCTGCGGCAGCGTCGGCATTCGCCAAACCCTGCGTCGAGCGACTGCCGCTCACGCCGGGTGGGACTTGGGTGGGCAAGCTGTGGCTTTCAGACGGCCGCTGGACGTCGCCCTTCAGAAGATCGGCGCCCAACACGGCCGACAGATCGTGCCGAAAGTCATCAAGCTCGACATCGAGGGCTACGAATACCATGCGTGGCGGGGCATGAAGCGGACGGTCGATGCGGCTGAGCCCCTCGCGCTCCTGATCGAGTTCGCACCGAGGCGCTATCTCCGGCAGGGCCTGGATCCGCTGGACTTCCTTGACGAGCTGGAGGCGGCCGGGTTTTCCCTCAGCACCCTTCACCCGAGCAAAAAGGGCATCCGCAAGCTGCCGTTCAAGCGCGACACGGTTCAGCCGATGATCGAAACCGACGGCGGCGTTGATATCGTAGCCGAGAAGGGCTCCCCATACGTTTGGCCATAGCCGGAGCCATCTGGTCGCGAGCAGCGACGCGGCGGGTTCCCGTGACTGGCTCGACGCGGAGCTCCGCTGCCGCCGGCATGGATCTGCTGGAGCTCATGCTGCGCACTCGGCTGGCAAACATGGATGGTCCGAAAATTCGTGTTAATCCGCTTGTCGACGGCACTTGGCCGAAGCGGTCGAGAAAGCCGCGGCAAGGGCGCAGGCATTCAAGTCGGGGGGCGTTCGGTGGTTCTTGGAAAGTGGTTGTCTCGTCGCGCTCGAATGGGCGCCAAGCCACCTTCGGAACCCAGGAAGGTCATTCGCACTGCGCCGCCAACGCCTCATGGGCTCACAGGCGTCTATCTCGGCCGCGGCCGCGTGCTGTCACGCCTCTGGACCGGCAACACCATCGTCCTTCCGGGCGATACCCTGGATGTCGGGCCTTCGATCATGACGACTGGAGCATGGGAGCCCGACAACTCCGGATACATCGCCCATGTTCTGGAGCCCGGAGACGTCTTCATCGATATCGGGGCCAATGTCGGATATTTCACGATCCTCGCGGCCGAGCTCGTCAAGCCAAACGGTTTCGTCGTGGCGTTCGAGCCGCAAAAGGCGCTTCTGCCCTTCATCCAGGAGAGCGTGATCGCCAACGGCTTCCAGCGGATCTGCCATGTGAGCGACGCGGCTATCGGCGCGACCGAAGCCGATGGCCTGTTGGGCCATTGTGACTTGCTGTCGGGCTCCGCTTCCATGGTGCCGAGCTTTGGTGACGGCAGCCGCGCCGCGGACATCGTCACGGTTCGCCCGCTCGACGACATTCTGGAGGAGATCAGCGCTCAGTACGGTCGGCGCCTCGTGCCGACGATCATCAAGATGGATATCGAGGGGTACGAATACCATGCTTGGCAGGGGATGAAGCGCACCGTCGCGGCCGCCGAACGGATCGCACTCATCATCGAATTCGCACCGCGACGGTATCTCAATATGGGGCAGGACGCTTTTGCTTTTCTGGACGAGCTCGAAGCCGCTGGCCTCACGCTCTTCGGCTTGCGCGATACCGACCAAGTCACGCGCAAAGTCCCGTTCAAGCGCGAGACGGTCCAGGCGATGATCGAGGCGGACGCATGGATCGACCTCATCGCCGAAAAGGGCGACCCCATGCGACGCTAGGGCGTCACCTCGCCAGGAGCATTCGGACTTCGGAGAGCGAGACGGTATCGAATCCCTGGGAGCCATTCGAAGACGGGAGACGAATGGCCGCCGATCACACCGTCATTTGACGCCGAACGGCTCGAACCCCGGCAGCGCCTTCACCAGCGCCCGGAAGGCGTCACCACGCACCTCGAAATTCGGGAATTGGTCGAAGGAGGCGCAGGCCGGCGAGAGCAGCACCGCGATCTCACCCGAACCGCCATGCGCCTGTGCATCGCGTGTCGCATGTGCAACCGCAGCGTCGAGCGTGCCGCTGCGCTCATAGGTGACACGGCCGTCATCGTCGAAGGTCGCCGCAAAGAGGTCGCTGGCCGCGCCGATCAGATAGGCCTTGGCGATGTTCGGGAAATACCGGCGCAGGGACTCGATACCGCCATCCTTGGCCTTGCCGCCGAGTATCCAGAAGATGTCGCGGAAGGAGGTCAGCGCCTTCTCGGTTGAATCGGCGTTCGTCGCCTTGGAATCGTTGATGAAGACGACCTGGCCGATGCGGCCGATCTCCTCCATGCGATGCGCGAGGCCGGGATAGCTCTTGAAGCCCGCCGCGATCTCGTCCGCCGACAGCCCGAGCGCGAAGCAGGCCGCAAAGGCAGCAGCCGCGTTCTGGGCATTGTGCGAGCCGCGCAGGCTACCGATCCCCGCAAGATTCGCGACGATGCGCGGCTTGCCGTCGAGCACCTGGACAATCCGCGTTTCCAGCGCTCCCCCATTTGCGGTGACGCCGGCGAAGACGCCGTCGTCGAGCGGCTGCTCGCCGCTGATCCTCACCAACGGGAGCCCCGAGGCGGCACGCCGCCGCGCCATCTGCTTGGACGGCTCGTCGTCGACGCCGACGATCGCGATGTCGGAGCCGGCGACGAGCCGCTCCTTGATCGCGCCGTAGTTTTCGAAGCTGCCATGCCGGTCGAGATGATCCGGCGTCAGGTTCATCTGGATGCCGATTGTCGGCGCCATCGAGAGCGCGAGGTCGATCTGGTAGCTCGAACATTCAACGACATGGACGCGTCCCTCGGCCGGCGGCTCCAGTGCCAGAACCGCCGTGCCGATATTGCCGCCCATCTGCACGTCGCGCCCGGCCGAGCGCAGGACATGGGCGATCAGCGCCGTCGTCGTCGACTTGCCGTTCGTGCCGGTGATGCAGACCACTGGCGCGCCCGGCGCGATCTTGCCGCGCTCGCGGAAGAACAGCTCGACGTCGCCGATGACCTCGATGCCGGCCGCGCGCGCCTTGTCGACGGTCCAGTGCGGGACCGGATGGGTCAGCGGCACGCCCGGCGCCAGGATGAGGCTGTGAAATGCTGCCCAGTCGACCGACGCCAGGTCGACGACCGCGATGCCTTCGGCGGCGGCCTTGTCACGGCTGGCCGGGCTGTCATCCCATGCGGAGACCTCTGCACCTCCGGCTGCGAGCGCGCGGGCCGTGACGAGGCCCGACCCGCCGAGCCCGAACAGCGCAACCTTGCGCCCTGAAAAAGCGGTGACTGGCGTCATGGTCAGCGCAGCTTCAGCGTCGAGAGACCGATCAGCGCGAGCACGACGGAGATGATCCAGAAGCGGATCACGACCTGCGGCTCGGTCCAGCCCAGCTTCTCGAAATGGTGGTGGATCGGCGCCATCAGGAAGACGCGCTTGCCGGTCCGCTTGTAGACGAAGACCTGGATGATGACCGAGAGCGCCTCGATCACGAACAGGCCGCCGACGATGGCCAGGACGATCTCATGCTTGGTCGCGACGGCGATGACGCCGAGCAGGCCGCCGAGGCCGAGCGAACCCGTGTCGCCCATGAAGATCTGGGCCGGCGGCGCATTGAACCAGAGGAAGCCGATGCCGGCGCCGATGACCGCACCGCACACCACCGCGAGCTCGCCCGCACCGGGCACATGGTGGATCTGGAGGTAGTTGGCGAAGATCGCATTACCGGTCAGGTAGGAGATGAAGCCGAAGGTGGCGGCCGCGATCATCACCGGCACGATCGCGAGCCCGTCGAGCCCGTCGGTCAGGTTGACCGCATTGCCGGCGCCGACGACGACGAAGGCCGTGACCAGCGGGAACAGGATCCCGAGCGGAATGACCAGTTCCTTCAGGAACGGCATCGCAAAGCCCGATGCGATCGCCGGCGGACCGAGCTGCATCACGAACCAGCAGGCGATCAGCGCGATCACCATCTCCAGCCCGAGGCGCGCCTTGCCGGAGAAGCCCTTGTGGGACTGCTTCGTGACCTTCAGGAAGTCGTCGTAGAAGCCGATCGCGCCATAGCTCACGGTGACGCCGAGCACGATCCAGACATAAGGGTTGCGCAGATTGCCCCAGAGCAGCGTTGCCACGAGCAGGCCGCCGAGGATCATCAGCCCGCCCATGGTCGGCGTACCGCGCTTGGCGAGATGCGTCTGCGGTCCGTCGGTGCGGATGGGCTGGCCCTTGCCCTGCTTGATCCGCAGCCACGAGATTGCCGCCGGACCGAAGAAAAAGACGACCAGGAGGGCCGTCGCAGTGGCGCCGCCGGCCCGGAAGGTGATGTACCGGAAGACGTTCAGGATCGGGAACGTGCTGGAAAAGTCGGCGAGCCAGACGAGCATCTGATTTTCGGTCTCTTGTTCTCGTGCGCCTTCGAGCGAAGTGGGCACCGTTTCGCGTGACGAAAACGCGACAAAGCAACAGGTACAGCGTTCCTCGACCCCGCCGGGTCACAGAATGCCGGACTATTCGGCCGTCAGAGCTGGAAAGCGCGCCACGACCGCCTTGACGATCGGCCCCATGCGCGTCCCCAGCGAGCCCTTGACCATGACGACGTCGCCGCCGCGGATCGCATCGAGCACGAGGGGCTCGAGCCCGCTCGCCTGCGCGGCATAAGCCCCTCTGAGGGTCGAAGGCAAGCTGTCATAGAGTTCGCGCATCAGTGGCCCGCAGGCGAAGACGGCATCGACGTGGTTGGTCAGGATCGCTTCGCCCAACCCCTTGTGCAAGGCGCCACCCGACGGCCCGAGTTCCAGCATGTCGCCTAGCACGGCGATCCTGCGACCGCGCCCGGCGATCGGGATGCGGCCAAGATTCTCGATCGCGGCGCGCATCGAGGCCGGGTTGCCGTTGTAGCTCTCATCGATCAGCGTGAAGGGCCCTCCCGGCCCTTCCAGCTTCTGCTGTGCGCCGCGCCCGGCCGGCGGCCGCAGATCGCCGAGCGCCAGTGCGGCCAGGGCGAGGTCGGCGCCCAACGCCTTGACGGCGGCGAGCACGGCGAGCGAGTTCAGCACGATGTGCTTGCCCGGGCTGCCCAGCCGATAGGTCACGGGCTGTCCCATCACGAGCGCTTCGACCGTCGAGACGTCGGATTTGAGGGCACATGAGATGAGCCGGACATCCGCGTCCGCGCTTTCGCCGAAGCGGATCACTTGGCCGGCCGGGCCCGCCTTGGCGATCCGCTCGAGCAGTTCGGCCTGCGGGATGTCGGCGTTGACGATCGCGGTGCCGCCCGGCTCGAGCTCCCAGAACACGCCGGCCTTCTCTTCCGCGATGCCTTCCAGCGATTCGAAGGCCGCGAGATGGACCGGCTGGATCGTCGTGATGATCGAGACCTGCGGGCGAACCAGCTTCGCCAACGGCAGGATCTCGCCGGGATGGTTCATCCCGATCTCATAGACCGCATAATCCACGTCGGCGGGGGTGCGGCAGAGCGTCAGCGGCACGCCCCAGTGGTTGTTGTAGGAGGCGACCGGCGCATGCGTCTTGCCCTGGCGCGACAGGACGAGCCGCAGCGCGTCCTTGGTCCCGGTCTTGCCGACAGAGCCGGTGACGGCGACGATGCCGGCCTTCAGTTCGGCGCGGCGTGCGCTGCCGGCCCGCTCCATCGCCTTGAGAACGTCGGGCACGATCGCGAGCGCGCCCTTGCCGGCGAACTGCGCCGCATGCGCCTCGTCGACGACCGCGAGAGCAGCCCCTTTCTCCAGCGCAGCGGCGACGAAGTCATGCCCGTTGCGGGCCTCTCCGGTGATCGCGAAGAAGGCGTCGCCCGGCTCCAAGGTGCGCGTGTCGATCGAGATGCCCGTCACAGCCGCGGGGACTGCCCCTTCAGCCCGCGCGCCGAGCGCAGCGATCAGTTGGTCTCCGCTCCAGAGAGGGGCGCTCATCCTGCGATCTCCGCAATTGCCGTCCGCACCACGTCTTGGTCGGAAAAGGGATAGGTTCGGTCGCCGATGATCTGGCCGGTTTCATGGCCCTTTCCGGCCACGACCAAAACATCCCCGGCACCGAGCATGCGCACCGCTGCCTTGATCGCCTCGGCACGGTCACCGATCTCGCGCAGGCGCGGCGATGCCGCCATCACCTGCGCCCGGATCGCGGCGGGGTCCTCGCTGCGCGGATTGTCGTCGGTCACGATGGCGATATCGGCCTTCTCGGCCGCGATGGCGCCCATCAGCGGGCGCTTGCCGGTGTCGCGATCGCCGCCGCAGCCGAAGACGCAGATCAAGCGCCCGGACGCATAGCCACGCAAGGTCGAGAGCACGGCGGCCAGCGCATCAGGCTTGTGGGCATAGTCGACCACGACGAGCCCCCCCTGGGCCTCGCCGACGCGCTCCAGCCGCCCCGCCACGCCGGTCAGCCCCGAGATTGCCCGCAGCGCGGCCTCCGCGTCCTCGCCCGTCGCCATGGCGAGGGCCGCGGCGACCAGCGCATTGCCGGCCATGAAATCCCCGATCAGCGGCAGCGAAACGACGAGTTCTCGCCCATCCAGAGCCACGGTGAGGCGCTGGGAGAAGCCTTCCCTCGTGCGCTCGATCAGGCGGATCGTCTCGCCCTTGCGGCCGATGCCGATCAGCGGATGGCCGGCGGCTGTCGCCGCCTGCGCGGCTTCCTCCGCAAACGGCTCGTCGCGGTTGATCACCACGGGAGCGCCCTTGGGCAGCAACTCCCAGAGCCGCATCTTGGCGGCGAGATAGTCGGCGACCGTCGGGTGATAGTCGAGATGGTCGCGGCCGAGATTGAGGAAGGCTCCCGCCTTCAGCCTGACGCCGTCGAGTCGGCGCTGGTCGAGGCCATGGGACGAAGCCTCCATGGCGAGATGCGTGACGCCCTCCCGGGCCAGCCTGTCGAGCGAGGCATGCAGCGACAGCGGGTCCGGTGTCGTCAGCGAACCGTAATCGGCCCCCTTCGCGGTCACGACGCCGATCGTGCCGAGGCTTGCCGCCTCATGCCCGAGAGTCTGGAAAATCTGGCGGGTGAAGTCGGCTACGGAGGATTTGCCGCTGGTGCCTGTGACGGCCACGATCGTGCCGGGCTGGCGCGGATGAACCTCGGCCGCCGCCCGCGACAGGGCAAGCCGCGGATCCGCGACCTGAGCGAAGGCGACGTTCGCGGCAAGGTCGGCCGGGCGCGCCTGTCCGGAAACCACGGCGACCGCACCCTTGGCGACGGCATCTGCGATGAAGCGAGCGCCATCCGCCTTGGCGCCGGCAAGCGCGACGAAGACCTCGCCAGGCTGGACCTTGCGGCTGTCGAAGGACACGCCGGTGATCGGGCGGGCCGCCACGGGTGCGAACAGGCCGGGGAAGAGCAGGTCGAGCGTCAGGGGGCGCGTGCTCATGCAGAAACCAGGGTCAAAAGCTCGTCCTCAATTCACCAAGACGCCGTCAGTCCGGGCGTAGCGAAGCGAAGGGCCGGAATCCATCATAAAGCGCCATGGCCTCCTATGACGGGATCCGGATCGGATGCGCTGATGCGGGTTGTACGGAATGGCGGCCGCTTGTGTCCTTCATGCGGCGCCCGGCAATCCTCAACGCGTCCCCCAGGCCCCCAGCCGCGCCATCAGCGGGAACGGCGCCACCGGCGGCTCGAAGCGCGGCGGCAGGCCCAGGATCGGCGCCGTGCGCTCGATCACCTTGCCGGTGGTGATGCCGGCGTTCCAGGCCGCGGTCGAGTAGCCGCCGCTCTCGGCATAGCCCTTGGGTTCGTCATAGATGGCGAGGAATAGGTATTTCGGCTTGTCTGACGGCGCGATCGCCGTGAACGTCGTGAAGTTCTTGTTCTTGGCGTAGCGCCCGTTGATGACCTTCTCGGCCGTGCCGGTCTTGCCGCCGACGAAGTAGCCCGCGATGTCGGCCTTGCGGGCCGAGCCCTTCTCGCCGTTCAGCCGCATGATGAAGCGCATTGCCTCCGAGGTCTCGGGCTTGATCACGCGGATGCCCAGGCGCTTCGCCTCTTCCTCCGAGCGCTTCAGGAAAGTCGGCGTGATCAGCGTGCCGCCATTGACCAGCGCGCCCACGGCCGCCATCGCCTGAAGCGGCGCCACGGCGAGACCATGGCCGAAGGCGATGGTCGCGGTGTTGATCTCGCCCCAGCGCTGCGGAACGATCGGGGCCGCGCTTTCCGGCAGCTCGGTCGTCATCCGGTCGAGCTGCATCATCTTGCGCAGGAAGGCTTTGTGGCCCTCGACGCCGACCGACAGCGCCATCTTGATCGAACCCATGTTCGACGAGTGCAGGAAGACCTCGGGCACGGTCAGGGTGCGGCCGGTGCCATGGTATTCCTTGATGACCTGCCGGCCGAAGCGCATCATGCCGCCGGCCGTCGAATAGCTCGAATTGATGTTGGCCTTGCCGGCGTCCAGCGCCATCGCGATGGTCAGCGCCTTGAAGGTCGAGCCCATCTCGTAGACGCCGACATTCATCCGGTTGATGCGGTCCTTCTCGAGCGCGTCGACGGGATTGCCGGGATCGAAATCGGGCAGCGAGACCAGCGCGATCATCTCTCCGGTGTTGACGTCCATGATCGCGCCTGCCGCCGCGATCGCCTTGTATTTCTCGATGCCCTTGGCCAGCTCGTCGCGTAGCGCATGCTGGACGCGCAGGTCGATCGACAGCGTCATCGGCTTGAGATCCGAAGCCTGGGTCGCGAGGCCGGCGCCGTTCAGGTCCTGCAGGCCTTGCGAGTCGATGTATTTCTCGATGCCGGCGATGCCGACATTGTCGACGTTGGCGAAGCCGAGGACATGGGCGGCAGCCGTGCCGTTCGGATAGACGCGCTTGTTCTCGGGCACGAAGCCGACGCCCGGGATGCCGAGCCGGTGAACTTCGGCCTGCTGGCGTGGGGTGATCTCGCGCTTGACCCAGACGAAACCCTTCTTTGTGCCGAGCTTGTCGCGCAGCTCCTTGGCGTCGAGGTCCGGCAGGACGGCCGTGAGCAGCTCCGTCGCCTCGTCCTTGTCGAGGATGTTGCGCGGCTCGGCGAAGACCGAGACCGTGCGGATATCGGTGGCGAGCACGTTGCCATGGCGGTCGACGATGTCGGGCCTCGCGGCCGAGATCGCGTTTGACGTCGCCCGGCGCAGGCCGACCTGTTCCGTCGGGAGCGTCGCCAGCATGACCAGACGGCCGGTGATGGCGAGGAAGAGCGCCGAAAAGCCGAGGATCACCAGGCCGACGCGCGGCTGGCTCTTCTCGCCGCTCATGCGGAAGACGTCGCGCAGCATGGCGAAGCGGCGGGCCCGCGGGGCGGCCTCGCCTTCGGCTGCGCTGTCCTGCGCCGCTGCCGCTTGTGCCTGGGCCTCGTTCATCGACGGCTTCATGGACGGCCTCCCGGCGTGGTCGCGCTCGCCTTGCGATCCTTGGGATCCTTGGGGGTCTCGGTCGGAATGCCGAGGCCCAGATCTTCGAGCTTGCGGCCGATCGCATCGACCTTCGGCCCGCGATTGGGGATGTCGGCGATCCGCACCACCTGCGACACCGAGAAGGGCTGGAGATCGAGATGGCGGTCGGCCAGCGCCTGCAGGCGATCGGGCCGGTTGAGGTATTGCCACTCCGCCTTCAGCACGGCGATGGCGTCGCGCTCGCGCTGGGCCTTCTTCCTGATCTTCTGGAGCTGCTCGGCCTCGAGCGTGGTCTCGTACTTGATCGTGTAGGCGTAGAGCGCCGAGGAGACGAGCGCACCGATGGCGATGACATGGAGCAGCTTGATCACGCTCAGGTCCTCCGGCGGGGCTGGGCTGCGGGAATGCCTGCGAGGGCGACGAGATCCGGATCGGCCGGACGTGCCGGGGCAGCATTGCGCTCCGCCGCCCTGAGCTTCGCCGGCCGCGCCCGCGAATTGCTCCGCATCTCCGCCTCGGAAGCCGTGACGGGGCCACGGCTGACGAGGCTGAAGGTCGGCTGCGCCACGGCGATGACCGGCGCATGGCGCGAGCCGGCGGGTGCCCGCCCCGAACGCTCGGCGAGGAACTGCTTGACGATGCGGTCTTCCAGCGAGTGGAAGGTCACGACGACGAGCCGCCCGCCGGGCGCGAGCACGGCCTCGGCCGCATGCAGGGCCGAAACCAGCTCGCCGAGCTCGTCATTGACCGCGATCCGCAGTGCCTGGAACACCCGCGTTGCCGGATGTGGACCGCCGGGCTCGGCCCAGACGATGCCCGCAACGAGATCGGCCAATTGCTTCGTCGTCGTCAGAGGCGCCTTGCGCCTGGCCTCGACCACAGCGCGGGCCACGGCCCGCGAACGACGCTCCTCGCCATAATGGTAGAAGATGTCGGCGAGCTGGCCTTCTTCCGCCTCGTTGACGAAGTCGGCGGCGCTTCGGCCCGTGCGGCCCATGCGCATGTCGAGCGGCCCGTCGAAACGGAATGAAAAGCCGCGCTCGGCCTGGTCGATCTGCATGGACGAAACGCCGATATCGAGCACCACGCCGTCGAGCGGCACCATCCGGAAGTGCTCGGCCTCGGTCGCCAGCTCGCCGAAGCGCGCCTGCGACAGCGTCAGGCGACCGGCCATCGCAGCGACGAGGCCAGCTCCGCCTGCGATCGCCGTCGGATCGCGGTCGAGCGCAAGCAGCGTCGCGCCGGGCGCGGCATCGAGGATCGCGCGGGAATAGCCACCGGCACCGAAGGTCCCGTCGAGATAGCGGCCGCCCGGCTTCGGCACGAGCGCGGCCAGAACCTCGGCCAGCAGCACGGGCACGTGCGCTGCCTCGGCCTCGCCGCCAGCGCCACCCTTCCGATCATCAGCCTTCGTCATGCGCCCGAGCTCCCGCCCGGAGCGAGCATCTGCGATCCGAACGCGCGCTTCACGTCGCGCAGCCTCGCCCGCGCCGCATCGAGATGCGCCCGGAACTGCTCGGGTTCCCAGATCTGGAATTTGTGACCATGCCCGACGAAGGTGACGGCATCGGTGATCCCCGTATGCGCCTTCAACGCCTCGCTCAGCATGATGCGCCCCTCCGGATCGACCTTCAACACCTCGGACGTGCCGTTCAGCGCCGTCGACAGCGACTCCCATTCCTCCGAAAAGGGCGAGAAGCGTGCGAGAATATCGTCGATGGTTCGACGCAGCGCATGTCCGCCGGCATCGAAGGCCGCCAGATCCAGCGCGGGATGAACGTAGAGCCCCTCGTAGCCGTCCTTCGCCAGCACGGCGCGAAAACTCGACGGGATCGAGACGCGCCCCTTGGCGTCCAGCCGATTGGTGAAATTCGAGACGAAGCGGTCCGTCAACGCCGCCTCCCGGCCTGCTCTCCACCCACCTGCCAGGCCACATCTCAGGCGGGGCCGAGGCCTCCCGTCGAAGCAGGCAAAGCGAGAGGGTCGACCGAAATCCGCGCGGCACACGGACCCTGATCTGACTGTCGCCTGCCGGTTTCGACGGGATGATTTGGGATAGCATGGGGCGTTATGGGCGTCAATGGAATCGGGCACGCGGGAGCATGCCTGCAAGAGCGTCGAAGCATCACAGCTCGTTAAGGTTAAGTATCCGTAACCGCGCGCAATTTCGGGGCAACAGGCGCAGATCAGCGCCCCGCGGCAAGCAAGCCACCGTCGTTTCCAGAGCAAATATTTTTTGGATGCTCAGTCCTGGCCGGCGGCTTTCAGCAGCGCAGCGCGCAGCGCCTCCAGGTCAGCCAGCAGCCGCCCGCCCGGCTGAACCGCCTCGCCGATGGCCTGCCCCATCGCCTCGGGCACGCAAGCCCCCTTCTCGCGCAATGCCTCGCCGGCCTCGGTCAGACGCAGCAGGACCTGCCGCTCATCTTCGCGGCTGCGCTCGCGGCGGATCAGGCCCGACGCCTCGAGACGCTTCAGCAGCGGCGTCAGCGTGCCGGAGTCGAGCGCCAGCCTTTCGCCCAAGGATTTCACCGACAGACCGTCGCCTTCCCACAGCACCAGCATCACCAGATACTGCGGATAGGTCAGCCCCAGATCGACGAGGATCGAGCGGTACATCCGCGTGAAGGCGTGCCCGGTTTGATAGACCGCGAAGCAGAGCTGCTCCTCCAACCGAGGCTCACGCCGCTCGGGAACTTTTTTCGCCGCCATCGCTTCCCTGTTCGCTCGCAGCCACATCGACCGCACCTGCCCCGACGGAAAACCAGAACCGGGGCAGCCGCGCAATCACCTCTCCGTGAACAATCGGATTTAGATCGTTGACAATTAGATTGTGCACGATCTAAATCATTCACGCAACCCCGGGGGCACGGCGGTCGCTCTCCGGATCATCCGGGACACTTGCCGCCCCCTTACCGAAGGAGCTTTCCGATGAAGATCCTCTACACTGCGCATGGCTCGGCCACTGGCGGCCGTGAAGGCAAGGCCGCCACCGACACCGGCAACATCTCGGTCGTCCTGAACACCCCCAAGGAACTCGGCGGCGGCGGCGGCGACGGCACCAACCCCGAGCAGCTCTTCTCCATGGGCTATTCGGCCTGCTTCCTCGGCGCGCTGAAATTCGTCGCCGGCAAGGAGAAGGTGAAGATCCCGGATGATGCGAAAGTCAGTGCCGATGTCGGCATCGGCCCGCGCGACGATGGCGGTGGTTTCGGCCTGGAGGTGAAGCTCACCATCTCGGTGCCGGGCGTCGACAAGGCCGTGGTCGAGGACCTCGTCCAGAAGGCCCACATCGTCTGCCCGTATTCTAACGCGACGCGCGGCAACATCCCGGTCGAGCTGAAGGTCGCTTGATCGCTTGAGCGTCCTTCAGGCAAGTGCGACCGCAAATTCGCTCCGGCGAGGCAGCTGGAGCGGCTTTCGAGAACCGGAGCGCAGCGGACATCAAGTCCGTGAGCACCGGAAGCGCAGAAAGTCGCTTCAGATGCCCGCCGGAGTAGAATTTGCAAGGTGCCAGCCGGCCTGTAAGCCGGGTTCTGGATGGCCGGAGGATCGCTCCCCCGACGTGACGGCCATTCCTCTGGGACGCGCATCGCTGCGCGCCTCGAGCAACCAACCCGGACGACAAGGCTCAGAAACAAGCCCCTCCCCGCTCGCGCGGGAAGCATCGTCCCTATTCGGTTTTGCTCCCGGTGGGGCTTGCCATGCCGTCCCCGTTGCCGGGTCCGCGGTGCGCTCTTACCGCACCTTTTCACCCTTACCGCGCGCCGAGGCGCACGGCGGTTCGATCTCTGTGGCGCTTTCCCTGGGGTCGCCCCCGCCGGACGTTATCCGGCACCGTGTTTCCGTGGAGCCCGGACTTTCCTCCCTCGCGAACGAGAGCGGCCGTCCGGCCGACTGGCGGCGGGGCTAGTGCGCGTTCCCAGGCGCCGCGTCAAGCCGAGGCGGCGCGAAAGCCTCAATTGCGCGCGGTGATCGTGCGAACCTTGGCGCAATAGGTGCGGTTGGCGCCGCTCATGCGCTCTGCCATGTGGCCGCTCTGGTACTTCATGATGGTGCGGCAGGTGTCGCCACCGGCGGCACGATAGGCCATCGCCAGATACTTCATGGCGTAACGCGCATTGGTCTCGGCATCGAGCAGCCCGCCGGCGCCGCCGGAATAGCCCATGCCACGCGCCGTCTGGTGGCGGATCTGCATCAGGCCGTAATTGCCGGCGTGCGAGGCGCGGGGATTGTAGCGGCTCTCGACCCGCACGATCGCATCGGCCAGCGAGAACGGTACGCCGTTGGCAGCGGCATGGCGCGCGACCAGCGCCCTCAGCCCGTCAGATCCCGCGGGTGCGGCGAGCGCGACAGGGCGTCCGGCCTTCGCATGGCCCGCGGCGGCGGTTGTCGAAGCGGCGGCCGCGGTACCGGCCCTGTCTGCACCGGCTTCGCCGGCCTCCTTCGCGCGTCGGATCTCCGCATCCCGGACGATGAGCGCACGGATGTCCGTCTCGTCATTCACCATGGCCGAGGTGGCCAGAGCCGGCTGCAGGGTTGCGAGGCAAATCGCGAGGGCGGCACCAGCGCCGCTGCAGATATATCGCATGATCGACTGAACCTTCCGTCTGGGAAATGGCTGGAAGCGACAGTCAATTGATCAGTAAATGTGACGAGAATCTGTCTCCGCCGTCGCGAAATCGGTCAGATTTTATTACATTGATTCGGATATACGATAACTTGCTTGCAAGTATTGCCCATGTAAATCGCAAATCAGCACGGCGTGCCGCGCCGGCGATCTGCGGTATTGACGCCGGCTTACGACTTTCGCCGCATTCTCGACGTATTTGCCTCTCCAATCAGAAAAGCGGACCGCTGCGACCGTGTCGGGCTGTCCTGCCCTGTCCCACGCCGCTATCATGTCAGCGCACTAGGCCCGGAGACGCCTGCACGATGGTTTCAACATTCTGGGGGGCGCTGGGCGGTGGCGGCCTCGGGCTGGCGCTGGGCGGCCCGCTCGGTGCGCTGGTCGGCGCCCTTGCCGGCCACATGCTCATCGACCGCGAAGGAGCCCCCTTCGGCCCGGCCTCGCGCGAGCTGATCTTCACCACCGGACTCGTGGCGCTCTCCGCCAAGATGGCGCGTTCCGATGGCGTCGTGACGCGCGACGAGGTCGCGGCGTTCGAGCGTATCGTCATCGTCCCGCCCGACCAGCATAAGCGCATCGAGATGCTGTTCGACCTCGCCAAGCAGACCAGCGCGGGCTTCGAGGCCTATGCCAGCCAGATCGCCGAGAGCTTCCGCGACGAGCCGGCCCTGCTCGAGGACGTGCTGGACGGGCTTTTCCTGATCGCCGCCGCCGATGGCGCGATCCACGAGGCGGAGCATGCCTATCTGCACGACGTCGCAGGCATCTTCGGCATCGGCGAGGCCGATTTCGCCAGGATCGAGGCGCGTCACGCCCGCCGGCCCGACGATCCGTATCTCGTGCTCGGCGCCAGCCGCGAGATGAGCGATGCAGAGCTGAAGCGCCTCTATCGCCAATTGGTCGCGGAGAACCACCCCGATCGCGAGATCGCGCGCGGCCTGCCGGAGGAGGCGGTGACGATCGCCACGAAGCGCCTGTCGGCCATCAACGCCGCATGGGACGCCATCGAGAAGGAGCGTGGCCTCGCCATCGGGCTCCCGGAGCCCGCATGAGTCCGACGAACACGCCCGACAGCCGCTTCGCGACGAAGGTCTTCCCCTCCCCCAATCACGGCGATCGCAAGTCCGGCAACGGCACGCCCGCCGAGCACGCACCCGCGCGCCGGCCGGACATGCTGATCCTGCACTACACCGGCATGCCCGATGCCGGCGAAGCCCTGCAATGGCTCTGCAACCCGGTCTCGCAGGTCTCTTCGCATTACTTCGTCTTCGAGAACGGCCATACGCTTCAGCTCGTTCCCGAAGGCCGTCGCGCCTGGCACGCAGGCGCCTCGCAATGGGCCGGCGAGACCGACATCAACTCCTGCTCGATCGGCATCGAGATCGCCAATCCCGGCCATCCGGGCGGCCTCCCCGATTTCCCGCCCGAGCAGATTGCCGCGACACTGAACCTCTGCCGCGACATCTGCGAGCGCTGGTCGATCCCGCCCGAGCGAGTCCTCGCCCATTCCGACGTCGCCCCGGGGCGCAAGATCGATCCGGGCGAGAAATTTCCCTGGCGCCATTTCGCCGAAGGTGGCGTCGGGCTCTGGAGCGAACCGGCGCCCATCCGCGGCGGCCGCTTCTTCGCGCGCGGCGACAGCGGACAGCCGGTCGAGGCGTTGCAGGCGATGTTCGCGATGCTGGGCTACGGCGTCACTGTCGATGGCATCTATGACGAGCGCCTTGAGGCGGTGGTCGCGGCCTTCCAGCGCCACTGGCGCCAGGACAAGGTCGACGGCGTCGCGGACGCCTCGACGATCACGACCCTGCGCGACCTGCTGGCGACGACGCAGAGGGCACGGACCGCCTGACACCCGCTCGTTGCGCGCGGGCGGTGGCGAGCCAGGCATCGTTCCGTCCGGCGCTATCGACGAAGCGCGAATGCGACGACGTAGTCGCCCTTCGCCGGCGTTGCCGAATGTCCGCCGGCGCTGATGATCACGAACTGCCTGCCGCTGGGGGACATGTAGGTCATCGGCGTGGTCTCCGCTCCAACCGGCAAGCGCCCCTTCCAGAGTTCGCGCCCCGTCCGGACGTCCAGCGCCCGGAGGTAGGAATCTTGCGACGCGGCGATGAAGACAACGCCGGACGAGGTGGTGATCGGCCCGCCGCGGCTGGGCATGCCGATCGGAATGGGCAAGCGCGTGGGGATGTCTCGCGGGCCGGTCTCCTCGATCGTGCCCAGCGGCATCGACCAGACCAGCTGTCGCGTGGCCAGATCGATGGCGTTGATCGTGCCATAGGGTGGCTCGTGGCAGGGAATCCGCAGCGGCGACAGGAACCGGTTCTGATCGGCCCCCCAGGGCGTGCCGCGCTGCGGGTTGCCGCCACCATGGCCGCCGCTGGCCGCGATCCTCGCATCGTATTCTGCGCGAGGGACGAGCCGGTGCATCATCGCGAAGCGGCTGTCATTGACGATGAGATACCCCAGGTTCTCTGCGATGGCGTTGGAGCCCCAATTGGCGCCACCGAACCATCCCGGATACTGAATGGTCCAGCGCTCGTTCGGCGGCGTGAACGTGCCTTCGTAGCGCGCCTGGCGGAAGCGGATGCGGCAAACCATCTGGTCCAGAGGGGTCAGCCCCCACATGCGCCGCTCGCTCAACGGCTCCGCCCCGAGAGCGGGCATGCCGATCGAGAAGGGCTGCGTAGCGGCAACCCGCTCGTCTGCGACGCCCCCCTGCGGCACCGGCCGATCCACGACCTCTGTTACGGATCGACCGTCGCGCCGGTCCAGCATGAAGATCTGTCCATGCTTGGTGGTCTGGATCAGCACCGGAATGGTACCGCCCTTGCCGTCCGGAACGTCGTAGAGCGCGGGCTGCGACGGTACGTCATAGTCCCAGAGATCGTGGCGGACAGTCTGGAAGCGCCAGCGCTCGCGGCCGGTGGCGATGTCCAGCGCCACCACCGAAGATGAATAGCGGTCATCCGCCTCCGTCCGGTGCCCACCCCAGAAATCCGGCGTCGCGTTGCCGGTGGGCAGGTAGACGAGGCCCAAAGCCTCGTCGAAGGCCGGCGTAGACCAGACATTCGGGGTGCCGGGCGTATAGCTCTTGCCCTCGGGCGGCAGGCCGGTGATGGCGGGATTCCCGAGATCCCAGGCCCAGACCAGCGCGCCCGTGCGCACGTCGAAGGCCCTGACGACCCCCGACGGCTCGCCCAGCTCCTGATCGTCCCAGACGAGGCCGCCGACGATGATGAGATCGCGCGTGACCGTTGGCGCCGCGGTCGGGAAGTAGAATTCGGGCCTGCTCCGCCCCATGCCGACACGCAGGCTGACGGTGCCGTTCTCCCCGAAGCCGCTGCAGCTGAGCCCCGTCAGCGCATCCACGGCAAGCAGGCGGGCATCGATCGTGGTTGCGATGATCCGACGCGTGCAGGCCGGCATCGCCTGCGAACTTTGCCCGTCGATCGGACCCGCTGCACGTTCGTCATGATAACCGACCCCGCGGCAGCGGGGGAAAACGCTCTCGCCGGTCTTCGGATCGAACACCCAGATCTGCTTTCCGGTTTCCGCGTCGAGCGCGAACAGGCGGCTCGACTGCGTGCAGCCGTAAAGGGCGCCATTCACGTAGAGCGGCGTGACGACATGCGCCTGATGGTCGTTTTTCGGGATCTCTCCGGTCCTGTAGGTCCAGGCGATCTCCAGGCCGGTCACATTGCCCGGCGTGATCTGGTCCAGCGGCGCATGACGCGTGCCGGACGGCGTGCGCCCCCAGTAGCGCCAGTCGCCGCCCTCGACCGCTCCCGTCGCTCGGCCGGGACGCGGTGCGGGCGCCGCATCCGCCGTCTGGGAGGGATGCGGCTGAAATGCCAGGTACAGCGTAGCCGCCAGGGCAACGACCAGAGCAGCCGCGGCACCATATGCGAGGCGCCATGGCGCGGGGTGCGCGCTACTGCGAAAGGCCGGCGCGAGCAACAGGACCGGGACGGCGAGCGCCGCCAGCATGACCAGGCGCGAGAACAGCGGCCAGAAGATTGGTCCCGCATCCCACAGCGACCAGACGATGGTCGCGGCAAAGACGATCATGTAGATCGCCGCCCCCGCAGGGTGCCGCCTGGCAATGAGAAAGCCCGCAGCCACGAGGCCGAGCCCCGCCGACGCAAAATACCAGGAGCCACCCAGCGTGGTCAGCTGGATCCCGCCGGCGAGCATGCAGAGGCCCGTGACGCCGACCACTGAGCCGACGGCGATGCATCCAACCGCTCTCAGCCCATCTGACAATGTCACGGAAATGACACCCCAGCCAGCGCCACAGGCCGTGAGCTTGACCGAGAGCGTCATGCGATGCAACGCCCGAAGGGTGGGATGGGCCGCAGCAGCGCGCGCTGCCGGCGAGCATTGTGCGGCTCTCGCTCGTCACGCGAACCACCCTCGATGCGCGCGCCGACCGCCGAACGACCGACTTATCCGCAACATTGCAATAAGTTAACTCGCTGCCCGCAACGGTTTCTGGCATGCTGCGGATGCTGACGCAGGCTGCCTCGCCTGCGCGAGGATGGGGATGACCTTTGCGCAAGTGGTTGATCGGATCTGGACTGGCGGCCCTCGTCTTGGCGGCCGGCTACTGGACGCTGCGCCCGGTTGGTGGTCCAGCCAATGACATGGCCTACCGCACCGCTCCGGTCGACCGCGGGCAGATCACCGCGGCGGTGCGCGCGACCGGCACGCTGACCCCCGTCACGACCGTCCTCGTTGGCTCGCAGCTCTCCGGCCAGATCGTCGAGATCCTGGCCGACTACAACTCGCAGGTGAAGGCGGGCCAGATCGTCGCGCGCCTGAACAGCGACCAGATCAAGACCCGCCGCGATGCCGCCCAGGCGGATGTCGCACAGGCGAAAGCGGATCTGGTCGTCAAGCGCGCCCAGCTCGACCGCGCCCGTTCAACCCGCGTGAAAGCCAATTCGACCGTCAAGGATCTCGAGGCGCAGCGCGACCGGACGGCAGCCCAGCTCGCCGACGCCAAGCGCACTTTCGAGCGCCAGAACGAACTCTTCAACCGCAGCGCCGGCTCACAGCAGACGCTCGACACGGCGCGTACGCAGGTCGAGATCCAGACGGCGACGCTCGCCTCCAGCGAGGCCCAGATCGCCTCGGCGAAGGCCGAACTCAACGGGCTCGATGCCGACATCCTGCTCGCCGAAGGACAGGTGCAGTCCGGCGAGGCGCTGATCGGCAGCCGCGAAGCCAAGCTCAACGACATCCTGATCGATCTTCAGCGCACCGACATCCGCTCGCCGGTCGATGGCGTCGTGGTGCAGCGCCAGATCGACCTGGGCCAGACTGTCGCGGCCTCGCTTTCGTCGCCGACCCTGTTCCAGATCGCGCAGGATCTGCGCGTGATCGACATTTACGCGAATATCGACGAGGCCGATGTCGGCCGGCTGAAACCGGGCCAGCCTACCAGCTTCACGGTCAACGCCTATCCGAACCGCAACTTCGAGGGTCGCGTCGAGATGGTGCGCCTCGGCGCCCAGACGATCCAGAACGTCGTCACCTATACCGGCGTGATCCGCGTCGAGAACGCCGACATGGCGCTGCTGCCGGGCATGACCGCCAATCTCCAGGTCGTCACCGAGGATCGCCGCGACGTGCTGCGCGTCGCCAATGCGGCGCTGCGCTTCCGTCCGGCCGGAGCCGCCGTCTCGACCGCCCCGGCGGCGCTTCCGCGCGCGACGCCCGGTCAGGGCCCAGGACAAGCTGGCAGTCAAGGCGGCCGCGGCGGCGCACAGGGGGCGGCCTTTCGCGAGCGCATCGATACCGAGCTACAGCCGACGCCCGAGCAGAAGCAGGCGATTGCAGCGGTCATGCAGGACGGTCGTGCCGGCTTCCGCGAGGCCATGGCCGGCCTCTCCGACGAAGAGCGCCGCGCCGCCTTCCGCAAGACCCGCACCGACATGATCACCAAGGTCGCGGCCGTGCTCGACCCGGAGCGCAAGGCCAAGTTCGAGGCGATGATGCGCGAAGGTCGCGTTGCCCCGGCACAGGGTACGCCCGGCCGTGTCTATGTCCTCGGCGACGACGGCCAGCCCAAGGCGGTCCCGGTGATGCTGGGGCCGACGGACGGCGCCTATACCGAGCTCGTCTCCGGCGATCTGAAGGATGGCCAGGCCGTCATCACCGGCGGCGGCCCTCGTGCTGCCACCTCCACGGCACCGGCGGGCGGACCGCCGGTCCGCGGCCCGCGGCTGTTCTGATGGCGGTGCGCGGTCACGGTCCGCGCCAGCGTTCCGTCGCGGCACGCGGCAGTTTAGCGGGAATAAAAGGGGGGAGCGCGCCATGCCTCTGATCGAAGCCCGCGACCTGTCCCGCGTCTATGATCTCGATTCCGGTCGCGTCACCGCGCTCGACCATGTCTCACTCGATATCGAGGCCGGCGAGCTCGTCGCCGTGATGGGCCCGTCCGGCTCGGGCAAATCGACCTTCATGAACCTGGTCGGCTGCCTCGACCGGCCGACCGGCGGGCACTATCGGCTCGACGGGGTCTCGGTCGAGACGCTCGATGGCGATGGCCTCGCCGAACTGCGCAACCGCAAGCTCGGCTTCGTCTTCCAGCAGTTCAACTTGCTGCCGCGTGTCGATGCCTGCGCCAATGTCGAACTGCCGATGGTCTATGCAGGGGCCGACCGCAAGCACCGGCGCGAGCGGGCACTCGCCGCGCTCGGCCGCGTCGGCCTCGCCGAGCGCGCCCATCACCGCCCGATGCAGCTCTCCGGCGGCCAGCAGCAGCGCGTCGCCATTGCCCGCGCGCTCGTCAACGAGCCGCAGCTGCTGCTTGCCGACGAGCCGACCGGCGCGCTCGACAGCCGGACCGCGCTCGAGATCCTCGCGCTCTTCCAGGACCTCAACCGCGACGGCGTCACCGTCGTGCTCGTCACCCATGACGCCGAGGTCGCGCGCCATGCCCGTCGGGTCATCCGCTTTCGCGACGGCAAGCTCCTGAGCGATAAGCGCCAGGCCCCCGCCGATGCCCGCATGGCACTCGCCGCGATCGACGCCGGCGCCCAGCAGCCCGAGCCCGCCGCGGAGGACGCAGCATGAGCATCTTGGAGGCGATCCGCTCCGCTCTCTCGGCCATCGGCGCAAACGCGCTGCGCTCGGCCCTGACCATGCTCGGCATCATCATCGGCGTCGCGGCCGTCATCGCCATGGTCGCGATCGGCTCCGGCGCGCGCGCAAGGGTGACCTCGCAGATCAAGTCGCTCGGCGCAAACCTCGCCATCATCCAGTCCGGCAACGTCACGCAAGGGGGCGTGCGGCTCGGCGCGGGCGCGTCTTCCACCCTAACGGACGAGGATGCAGTTGCGATCGCAAAGGAGTTGGACGACGTCGTCGCCGCGGCGCCCGTTCTCGTCACCCGCGCCCAGGCCGTCTATGCCGGCACCAACTGGTCGACGCAGATCACCGCGACGGACCTCGATTTCTTCACGGCGCGGGAATGGGACGTAGCCGAGGGCCGGCTGTTCGAACCGGAAGAGCTGCGCCGCGGCGAGATCGTCGCCATCATCGGCCAGACCGTGGCCAGGAATCTTTTCGGCGAGCAGAATCCGATCGACCAGCTGTTCCGCATCCGCAATGTCCCGTTCAAGGTCATCGGCGTGATGGCCTCCAAGGGGCAGTCGGCGCTCGGCCAGGACCAGGACGACGTCATTTTCGTGCCGCTCGACACCGGCCGGCGCCGTATCGTCGGCCGCAACTATGCCCGCGACCGCTCGGTCCAGACGATCATGGTCAAGTTCGCCAGCGAGGATGCCATCGCCCCCGGCATCGAGCAGACCAGCGCCCTCCTGCGCCAGCGCCACCGCCTGATGGCCGACCAGGACGACGATTTCATCGTCCGCAACCTGACCGAGATCGCGAACACCGCGACCCAGGCGGCGACCACGCTGTCCTGGCTGCTGGCAGCGGTCGCCGGTGTCTCGCTGCTGGTCGGCGGTATCGGCATCATGAACATCATGCTGGTCTCGGTGACCGAGCGCACGCGCGAGATCGGCCTGCGGCTGGCGGTGGGCGCAAGGCAGCGCGACGTGCTGGCACAGTTCCTGATCGAGGCGACGACACTGGCCACCATCGGCGGCGCGGTCGGCATCGCTCTCGGCATCGGCGCGGCGCTCACGATTGCGCGAGTGGCCGGCTGGCCATCCGTTGTCTCGATCGAGACAATTCTGATCGCTGTCGGCGTGTCCGGCATGATCGGCATCTTTTTCGGCTTCTACCCCGCAAGGCAGGCCGCGAGGCTCGACCCGATCGAGGCGTTGAGGCGGGAGTGACAGGAGCCGCCCGCGCGAGGTCGGCAAGGATCGCTTAACGGATCGCTCATAGCCTCGGCTCTAGAGGTCGAAACCGCTCTCGCCGGGGACCATGCCTTGAGCCCGACGCCAAGCTCAACTCTCGTCGCCGGCCGCCTCTACGATCAGGCGGCCCTCGCACCGGGTGGCGCCTGGGCCTGCGATCTTTCCAATCAGACACTGTCCTGGACGAACGAGGTCTACGACCTTTTCGGCCTTCCGCGCGGCTCCAAGCTGCAGCGCGCCGCGACGCTCGACATCTATCAGAGCCAAAGCCGGAGCGAGATGGAGAAGCGGCGTGCGGCTGCCATCCAGACAGGAAAGGGCTTTGCCCTCGATTGCCAGCTTCGGGTCGGCGGCCAGAGCCGCTGGATGCGCCTGCGCGTCGGCGTGAACCATGAGCATGGGCGTCCTGTCCGCATTTTCGGCTCCAAGCAGGACATCACTGCCGAAAAGAGGATGTGGGACGGGCTCGTGACGCTCGCCGGCAACGACCCGCTGACCGGGCTCGCCAACCGCCGTGCCTTCGAGACGGCGGCCCGCGAACTCAGCCGCCATGCCGACGGCTCGCATGGCTTTGCGCTGGCCGTGCTCTGCATCGATGATTTCGCGGCGCTCCGCGAAGAGCATGACCATGCTGGCGCGCATGAATGCCTGCGCTGCCTTGGCGAACGGCTCGCGCGGCTGTTCCCGGACGCCGTCCTGGTGTCACGCATCGGCGGCTGCGAATTCGCGCTGCTGCTGCGTGTTCCGGGCGGACACGCCGGCCTGGCCGCGACGCTTGAAGGGGCGCATCGACTGCTCGCCCGCCCGGTGCCGCGTGACGCGATGCCCATAGAGATCGGCGTCACGATCGGCGCGGCCATCCTGAAACCGGCTCATCGGCACGAACCGAAGACCCTGTTCGCCGAGGCCGACGCGGCGCTCTATGTCGCCAAGGCGGCGGGCAACAACCGCGTCCGGGTGTTCGACGGCATGGTCGCGAAGCCTGTGATGGCGTCGGCACTCGTGGGCTGATGCCAAGGCCGCAACCCTGTTCGGATCGCGGCCCGCCAGCAACACAGCGAGAAACTTAAGGCACTCAGCCCTTCACGCTTTTCACGACATCGGCCACATTCCGGCCGAAGGCTTCCGCCGTCTTCAAGTCGCCAGAGACCATCTCGTCGACGCCGGCATCGGACGGCGACGTCACGAGCAGGCCGAGATAACCACCGAGGTGGTTGAGATCATCGCGGCCATGGGCCTTGGCGTTGGACGGGTGCATGCCCGTGCCGGTCCACAGCATCTTGTGCTGGGCGGCCAGCGTCGCGAGATAGGCGATCGTCGAGCCCTTGTCGCCGTTCAGCGTCGCTGAATTGGTGAATCCGGCTGCGACCTTGCCCTTCCAGTCCATCGTGTACCAGGGCTTGCTGGAGGCATCCGCGAACTTTTTGAACTGCCAGGAGACCATGCCCATATAGGTCGGCGCGCCAAAGATGATGCCATCGGCCGCCTTGAGCGTTTCCCAGCCCGCCTCCGGAAGATTGCCGTCGGCATCGATCGCGACGAGATCGACGATGGCGCCGGCCGACGCGGCACCGGCCTTGACAGTCTCGGCGACCTTCTTGGTGTGGCCATAGCCGGAGTGGAACACGATGGCGATCTTGGTCATGGGCAAGCCTCTGTGGAAGTGAATCCGTGGGGTGCCACCAAGATGTTGCAGCGCAACGACGGCTTCAATGCCGACGCCGTTGCAGCGGCGCAGCCTCGCCATGGCGTTGCCGCAAGGAAGTCCTTCAGAGCGACCGAACGAAGACGACCTGCCCGCCGAGGTCGTAGCCCATGTCGCGCCAGCCATGCCGGCGATAGAAGCGCTCGGCGCGCGTTCCCCCCCCGGTATTGAGATGCGCCTGCGAGTGTCCGGCGGCCTTGAGCCTCGCCAGAGTCTCGTCGAGGAGCGCGCGACCATGGCCGCGGCCCTCATGGCCGGGATCGATGAAGAGCGCCCAGACCAATCCGCTCAGGTGATTGCCGCAGGCGAAGCCGACGACCTCGTTGTCCTCCTCGGCGACGAGGAAGATCGCCTGCTCGCGATACCAGGCAACCTCCTCGTCGGTCACCTTCGACGGATCGGAGAGCACGTTCTCCTTCACGCCCATCCGGATCGCATGAATGCGCGGTTGGTCGGCAACCGTCGCCTTGCGGATTGTCACTCCGCTGCTTCCAGTCGATAGGCCGACGGCTCGTAGTTGAGGATCGGGGCGAGCCAGCGTTCGACCTCGTGGATCGGCATGCCCTTGCGCGCCGCGTAATCCTCGACCTGATCGCGCTCGACCTTGGCGACGCCGAAGTAATAGGCGTCGGGGTGCGAGAGATAGAGGCCGGAAACCGAGGATCCCGGCCACATCGCGAAGCTCTCCGTCAGCTTGACGCCGACGCGGCGCTCCGCCTCGAGCAACGAGAACAGCGTCGCCTTCTCGGTATGGTCAGGCTGGGCCGGATAGCCCGGCGCCGGACGGATGCCCTGATATTCCTCGCGGATCAGCTCGTCGTTCGAGAAGGACTCGTCGGGCGCATAGCCCCAGTATTCCTTGCGCACAAGCTGGTGCATGCGCTCGGCGAAGGCTTCCGCGAAGCGATCTGCCAAAGCCTTGACCATGATCGAGCGATAGTCGTCGTTATCCCGCGCGAACTTCTCCGAGATCCGCTCCTCTTCCGCGCCGGCCGTGACCACGAAAGCGCCGATGTAATCCGGCGCCACGCCCTCCGGCGCGACAAAATCGGCAATGTTCATGTTGGGCTTGCCGTCACGCTTCGATAGCTGCTGGCGCAGCCCATGGAAGGTGGCGAGCGTCTCGGAGCGGCTCTCGCCGGTGTAGAGACGGATGTCGTCGCCGACCTGATTGGCCGGCCAGAAGCCGATCACCGCCTTCGGATTGAACCAGCGCTCCTCGACGATGCGCTTCAGCATCACCTGCGCGTCGTCCCAGAGCGCGCGCGCCGCCTCGCCCTGCTTCTCGTCCTCCAGGATCGCCGGGAAGCGGCCCTTCAGCTCCCAGGTCTGGAAGAATGGCGTCCAGTCGATCACCGGCACGAGATCCGCGAGATCATAGGTCCGGAAGGTCCGGGTGCCCAAGAAGCTCGGCTTCGGCGGCTGGTATCCCGCCCAGTCAGGCTTGAAGGCGTTGGCGCGCGCCTTCTCGATCGGGAGGCGCTGCTTGTCGGCCTCGGAGCGGCGATGGGCGGCTGCGACCTTGGCGTACTCGCCCCTGACGCCCTCGACATAGGGCCCCTTCTGCTCGCTGGAGAGCAGGCTGGAGACGACGCCGACGGCGCGCGAGGCGTCGTTCACATGCACGGCCTGGCCGCGCTCATAGCTCGGATGAATCTTCACCGCGGTGTGGACGCGGCTCGTCGTCGCTCCGCCGATCAGCAGCGGAATGTCGAAGCCCTCGCGCTCCATCTCGGTCGCAACCGTGACCATCTCGTCGAGAGAGGGGGTGATGAGGCCCGACAGCCCGATGATGTCGACCTTCTCCTTGCGCGCCGTGTCGAGGATCTTCTGCGTCGGCACCATCACGCCGAGGTCGATCACCTCGTAATTGTTGCACTGGAGCACGACGCCGACGATGTTCTTGCCGATGTCGTGGACATCGCCCTTCACCGTCGCCATCAGCACCTTGCCGGCAGCGGCGCGCTCGGAGCCGCCGTTGAGGCGCTTCTCCTCCTCCATGAACGGCATGAGATAGCCAACCGCCTGCTTCATCACGCGGGCCGACTTCACCACCTGCGGCAGGAACATCTTGCCGGCGCCGAACAGGTCGCCGACCACGTTCATGCCGGCCATCAGCGGCCCTTCGATGACGTGCAGCGGCTTCTCGGCCTTCTGCCGCGCCTCCTCGGTGTCTGCGTCGATGAAGGCGGTGATGCCGTTGACCAGCGCATGTTCGAGCCGCTTCTCGACTGGCAGTTCCCGCCAGGCGAGATCCTTGCCGGATACGGCGACCGAGCCATCGCCCTTGAAGCGCGGCGCCGCGTCGAGCAAGCGCTCGGTCGAGTCCTTGCGGCGGTTGAGGACGACATCCTCGCAGAGTTCGCGCAGCTCCGGGTCGAGATCGTCATAGGAGCCGAGCTGGCCCGCATTGACGATGCCCATGTCCATGCCGACCTTGATGGCGTGGTACAGGAAGACCGAGTGCATCGCCTCGCGGACCTTCTCGTTGCCGCGGAACGAGAAGGACAGGTTCGAGACGCCGCCCGAGATATGCGCATGTGGCAGCGTCTCGCGGATCGTCTTGGCCGCCTCGATGAAATCATTGCCGTAGTTGTCGTGCTCCTCGATACCCGTCGCCACCGCGAAGACGTTCGGGTCGAAGATGATGTCCTCCGGCGGGAAGCCGATCTCTTCGGTCAGGAGCTTGTAGGCGCGGGAGCAGATCTCGATCTTGCGCTCATAGGTGTCGGCCTGGCCCTTCTCGTCGAAGGCCATCACGACGACGGCCGCGCCGTAGTCGCGGCAGATCCGGGCATGTTCGAGGAAGGCCGCCTCGCCCTCCTTCATGGAGATCGAATTGACGATCGGCTTGCCCTGGATCGTCTTCAGCCCCGCCTCGATGACATGGAACTTGGACGAGTCCACCATGATCGGCACGCGGGAGATGTCCGGCTCAGAGGCGATCAGGTTGCAGAACTCGGTCATCGCCTTCTCGGAATCGAGCAGGCCCTCATCCATGTTGATGTCGATGACCTGCGCGCCATTGGCGACCTGGTCGCGCGCCACGTCGAGCGCCGCCGCATAGTCGCCATTGGTGATCAGCTTGCGGAACTTGGCCGAGCCGGTGACATTCGTCCGCTCGCCGACGTTCACGAAGGGGATGGTCTCGTCGAGCGTGAAGGGCTCCAGCCCCGCCAGCCGCAGATAGGGCTTGATCGCCGGCACGGAACGCGGCGCCTTGCCGGCCACGGCCTTGGCGATGGCTTCGATATGGCCGGGCGTCGTGCCGCAGCATCCACCGACGACATTGACGAGCCCGGCATCGGCGAATTCGGCGAGCATCGCCGCCGTCGCCTCGGGGCTCTCGTCGTAAAGGCCGAACTCGTTCGGCAGGCCGGCGTTCGGATAAGCGCAGATCAGCGTGTCGGCGACGCGCGAAAGATCCTTGATATGGGCGCGCATCTCGCGGGCACCGAGCGCGCAGTTGAGCCCGATGGTCAGTGGCGCGGCATGGCGCACCGCATTCCAGAAGGCTTCCGTGGTCTGCCCGGAGAGCGTCCGGCCGGAGAGGTCGGTGATCGTGCCGGAGATCATCACCGGGAGGCGGATGCCCCGCTCGCGGAAGACCTGCTCGGTCGCGACGATCGCGGCCTTGGCGTTGAGCGTATCGAAGATCGTCTCGATCAGGATGATCTCGGAGCCGCCATCGATCAGTCCCTGCACCTGCTCGGCATAGGAATCACGCACCTGGTCGAAGGTCACCGCCCGGTAGCCGGGATTGTTGACGTCGGGCGAGATCGAGAGCGTGCGGTTGGTCGGGCCGATCGCGCCGGCGACATAGCGGCGGCGGCCGTCCTCCTTCTGCGCGATCGCGGCCGCCTCGCGGGCGACGCGCGAAGCTTCCACGTTCAGCTCATAGGCCAATGCCTCCATGCCGTAGTCGGCCTGGGCGATCTGGGTCGAGGAGAAGGTATTGGTCTCGACGATGTCCGCGCCGGCCCGGAAGTAAGCCAGGTGGATGTCACGGATCGCTTCGGGCTGGGTCAGAACCAGAAGGTCGTTGTTGCCCTTCAGGTCGTGGTTCCAGCCCTTGAAGCGCTCGGCCCGGAAATCGGCCTCCGAGAACTTCTGGTTCTGGATCTGGGTGCCCATCGCGCCGTCGAGCACGAGGATGCGCTCGGAAGCGGACTGGCGCAGCGCGCGCTCGATCTCGGCGCCGTCGACGGGGGTGGGGGTGAAGTCGGTCATCGTTACGCTTTCATCGAACCCGGATCGGCCCGCACAGTCACTTGGCTATGGTTTCACGCCGCCGCGGCGGCCTGCTCTGCCGCCTTCTCGGGCTTGACCCCGACGAGATGGCAGATCGCATAGACGAGGTCGGCTTTATTCATCGTGTAGAAATGCAGGTCGCCAACGCCGCGGTCGATCAGGTCCAGCGCCTGCTCGGCGCAGACAGCGGCCGCGACCAGGCGGCGCGTCGCCGCGTCGTCCTCCAGCCCCTCGAAGCGGTCGGCGAGCCATTGCGGCACGCTCGCCCCGGTCTTGCGGGCGAAATTGGCGGTCTGCTTGAAGTTCTGGACCGGCACGATCCCCGGCAGGATCGGGATGTTGATCCCGGCAGCCCGAACCTTGTCGAGATAGCGGAAATAGACGTCGTTATCAAAGAAGAACTGGGTGATCGCACGCGTCGCGCCTGCATCGACCTTCTTCTTCAGCGCATCGATGTCGGCGTCGAGCGACGCCGCTTCCGGGTGCTTCTCGGGGTAGGCCGAGACGGTGACCTCGAAATCGCCGATGCGCTTGAGGCCGGCGACCAGGTCCGAAGTCTGGTGATAGCCCTGCGGGTGCGGCTCGTAGGCCGTGCCGAGCCCACCGGCCGGATCACCGCGCAGCGCCACGACGTGGCGCACGCCGGCATCCCAGTAAGCGCGGATGACCTCGTCGACCTCGTCGCGGGACGCCGACACGCAGGTCAGATGCGCCGCCGGCTTGAGGCCGGTTTCCTCGACCATGCGCTTGACGGTGGCATGGGTGCGCTCGCGCGTGGAGCCGCCGGCGCCATAGGTCACCGAGACGAAGGAGGGTCCGAGCGGCTCGAGCCGGCGCACGCTCTCCCAGAGCGTGACCTCCATCTCCTCCGTCTTGGGCGGGAAAAACTCGAAGGACACCTTCGGGCGGCGGGAGCCATGCCGGCTGGGGCGAAACGCGTTCATCAGGCCACCTCTAGATTGTTCTGACGCTGCACCGGATCGGATTGGACGCGCCGGTCCCTGCCCCGCCAGAGCATCACCGGCAACTGGCCGGAGCCACCCCCGGCCATCGTGATTTCCTCGGACATGTCACAGCTCAGCCCGCTCTCCGCGAACCAGCCGGCGATCTGCGCCTGCGAGAAACCCAGCCGGCGATGGGCATGCTCGGTGCGCAGGAATTCCATCTCGTGGGGCGCAAAATCGACGACGATCAGCCGCCCGCCGGGGCTCAGCATCGCCGCAGCCTCGCGCACCGCGCGGCCGGGATCGTCGAGGAAGTGCAGCACCTGATGGATGATGACGAGATCGAAGGCGCCGCGCGGAAACGGCAGCGCATAGATGTCGCCCTGGCGCAGCTCGACACGCGACAGCCCCGCCTTCTCGAGATTGGCGCGCGCCACGGCGAGCATGGCGTGATTGGCGTCGACGCCGACAGCCCGGCCGAATTTCGGCGCGATGCGCTCCAGCATGCGGCCCGTGCCGGTGCCGAGATCGAGCATGCTGCCCGGCGTCCCATCGCCGACAGCCGCCTCGACCGCCGCCTCGACGGCATCATCAGGCACGTGCAGCCGGCGCAGGCGATCCCAGTCGCGGGCGACGCTGGCGAAATAGGTCTGCGCCACTTCGGCTCGCGTTCCCCGCACAGCGGCAAGCCGCTCGCGATCCGCCGCCAGCACCGGATCGGACCGGTCGAGCCAGGCCGCCAGCGACGCGGCAAAGGCACCGCCAGCTCCGGTCTCGTCGAGCCGGAAGAAGGCCCAGGCGCCCTCGCGCGAGCGCCTGACCAGCCCGGCCTCGGCCAGAAGCTTGAGATGGCGCGAGATGCGCGGCTGCGACTGGCCGAGAATGTCGGTCAGATCTGACACCGATAACTCGCCCTCGGACAGCAGCGCCAAGATGCGCAGCCGCGTCTCCTCGCCCGCGGCGCGCAGGCCGGCGAGAAGAACATCCGAGGAGAGCGTGGTCGGCTGGCGCAAGCGTGCGACTCCGCGTGAATGAAAAAAGATATAAAGATATCTTTATGTCAGACAGCACACCAGCGCAAGTTCAAACTGTGCCGGCGCGGCCATGTCGCGTGCCCGCTGCCATGGCTCGCCCAAGCGCGCTGAACAGGCGCGGATCGCTGGATTGCGCGACATTGAAGCGAAGGAACCGCCCCGCCGTTTGCGACAGGCTGTAGACATTGCCGGGCGCCAGAACGATGCCCTCGGCGAGCAGCTGCCGGGCGATCACCGACGAATCCAACCCTTCGGGCAGCGCGCACCACAGGAACATGCCGCCACGCGGCTCGATCCAGGGCTCGACACCCATCGCACGCAGCCGCCGCGACGTCTCCCCCATGGCGCGGGCGAGACGCGACCGCAGGCCGTCCATGTGCTTGCGATAGCTGCCGTCCTTCAGGATGGTCAGGACCATCTCCGCCGCCAGGCGGCCGGTGCCGAAGGAGGCTGCGATCTTCAGGTCGATCAACCCGTCGATCCAGTCGCGCCTCGCCGCAATGTAGCCGCAGCGTGCCGACGCCGAGAGCGCCTTCGAGAAGCTGCCGATCTGGACGACCCGGTCGAGCCCATCGAAGGCGGCCAGACGCGGCGCCGGCTCCAGCTCGAAATCGGCGAAGATATCGTCCTCGACGATCGTCAGCCCGAACTGATCGGCAAGCTTCAGAACCCGATGCGCCACGACCGGGGAGAGGGTCGCACCCGTAGGATTATGGAGCGCCGAGTTGGTGATGTAGAGCCGCGGGCGCTGCTCCGTCAGGACCTGCTCGAACGCGACCGGATCCGGCCCATGCTGCGTATAAGGCACACTGACGATGCGGACGCGGTGGGCGCGCAGCAGCGCATGAAAGTTGAAGTAGCAGGGGTCGTCGACGAGAACCGTGTCGCCGGGCTCGACCAGGAAGCGGCAGACCAGATCCAGCGCCTGCGTGCCGGACTCCGTCAGCATGATGCTGTCCGGCATGGCCTCGATTCCGTGCAGCGCCAGTCGCCGGCCCAGCAACTGCCGGAGCGGCAACGACCCCAGCGGCGTACCATAATCCGCCAGCGTCTCGGCCGGCGCGCGCGACACCGTGCGCAGCGCGCGACGCAAGGCATCCTGCGGCAGCCAGTCCGCCGGCAGCCAGCCGCAGCCCGGCTTGAGCACGGTTTCGCCGGCATCGAGCGTTTGCCGCGAGACCCAGAACGGATCGACCGCGCGCTCCAGCCTGGGCCCGAGATCGGCGACCGAAAACGGCTGCGCATGCCCCACGACATAGAAGCCGGAGCCGCGGCGCGCCTGGATCACGCCCTCGGCCGCAAGGCGATCATAGGCCTCGACGACCGTCGATTTGGAAACCGCCATCGTCTCGGCAAAGGCTCGGATCGACGGCAGGCGGGCGCCCGGAGCCAGCACGCGCCCGGCGATACGCGCCCTGAGAGCCTGCATGACAAGGCCGACGCGCGTCCCGCCATCGCCATCCGTCAGCGCACTCGGACCCATCCGTACGGCCTCCATTGCCAGTACAGTTTGTCCGAACTGTACTGAACTGTCTCTGGAGAATTTCACACCGCCAACCGATGCAGAAGGCGAGGCGGAACCCGACGATGGACAAGATGACGAGTGGCTGGATCAACGGCCTTCTGGGTGTGCTGATCTTCAGCGGCTCCCTCCCCGCAACGCGCGTTGCGGTCGCGGATTTCGACCCGGTCTTCCTCACCCTGGCCCGGGCCGCCATCGCGGGCCTGGTCGCGCTCGCCCTGCTGGTGGCCTTCCGGGAAAGGCGACCGCAACGCAGCGACGTGCTGCCACTGATGGTCGTGGCTCTCTGCGTCGTCATCGGCTTTCCGCTGCTGACGGCCTTCGCGCTTCAGCACGTCACCTCGGCGCACTCGATCGTCTTTATCGGGCTTTTACCGCTCGCCACCGCGCTTTTCGGCGTGGTCCGCGGCGGCGAGCGCCCGCACCCGACCTTCTGGGTGTTCTCCTGCCTTGGGAGCGGCCTCGTCGCCTGCTTCGCCCTGGCGCAAGGCTTCACCGCCTCGCCGACCGGCGACCTGCTGATGCTGGCCGCGATCACCCTCTGCGGCCTCGGCTATGCCGAAGGCGCCGCCCTGTCCCGCCGGCTCGGCGGCTGGCAGGTGATCTCCTGGGCCCTGCTGCTGTCGCTGCCCGTTACGGCCGGCCTCGCACTCAGCCTGCTTCCGGCCTCCTTCGCCGAAACCGGCCAGCCCGCCTGGATGGGTCTGGCCTATGTCTCGCTGTTCAGCATGCTGATCGGCTTCGTCTTCTGGTACCGCGGCCTGGCACAGGGCGGCATCGCCGCCGTGGGACAATTGCAGCTGCTGCAGCCCTTCTTCGGCCTGGCGCTGGCCGGGCTCCTGCTGGGCGAGACCGTGAGCTGGCAGATGCTCGCCGTGTCAGTCGCTGTGGCGGCCTGCGTCGCCGGCGCGAAGCGCTTCGCACGCTAGCGCCGCAGTCGAAGGTGCTGGCGCGGCCATGCCTTGTGCAGAGCCACCCCGCTCTCAGGCCCGAAGCGATGCCCGGCCCGACGAGCTCGCCTCTGTTCGCCTTGCGCGGCCGGCGAGACCCAATGGCTTCCTGTAACGCGAGCGACCCAGACCGGGATCACTCACAAGATTGCCCTGAAATCAGGGAAGGTTCGACCAGAAGGACAGCAACCGACAACTGGCCCAAGCGCGCCCTTCGCGGGATGGCGCACCACGGCAGAACCGCCAGGGGCACGCCATCAACACGCAACCGCTGGCCGCGCGAGCAAGGCGCACGCGCTGGGCTCATTATGCCGATAGGCTCACCTCACCTGCAGTGAGCCCGCCGCCGTCTTGCCGCGTTCGGTCTTGAGCTCGAACGAGACTTGCTGGCCTTCTGTCAGCGTCATCAGGCCCGCTTCCTTTACGGCAGTTATGTGCACGAACACATCCTTGCCGCCATCAGCGGGTTGAATGAAACCAAAGCCCTTCTCGGTATTGAACCATTTGACGGTGCCAGTCGCCATCGCCGCATCCTTTGGAAGCCTTAGCGTCTTCGCGGCCGACGGATACAAGCGTCCATTGGTCGCGCCTTTGAAGGATTGACCGAATTTTCATGCTTGTCGAGAACAAAGAAGAAGCCGGCAAGCTAGCCTGATGATCAAGACTTTGTCAGAAGCAAGCGCGTCATGACCGAAGTCCGGGATGACCCTCCAAGATATATCTCGACTTCGCCCGGATCGACCGTATAGCGCCCCACCTCGTCATGAGCGCCAAGCCGCGCAGCCTCCAGTCGGAAGCGCACGGTACGGGTCTCGCCGGCTCGCAGCATGACCTTGTCGAAGCCCTTCAATTCGCGCAGCGGCCGCGAGCGGGTCGCGACCGGCTGGCGGATGTAGAGTTGCACGACCTCCTGCCCATCACGCTCGCCCGCATTGGTCACATCAACCGAAACCTCGACCGCGCCGTTGAGCGGGATGCTCGGCCGCGACACGCGCGCATTGGCATAGGCGAAGCGGGTATAGGAGAGTCCGTGGCCGAACGGGTAGAGCGCCTCGTTGGGCTCGTCCATGTAGATCGATTCATAGCGCTGACGGATCTTCTGCGGCCGCCCTGTCGGGAGCTGGTCGTAATAGACGGGGACTTGACCGACAGAGCGCGGAAAGCTCATCGGCACCCGGCCCGACGGATTGACCTTGCCGGTCAGGATGTCGGCGATGGCCGTGCGGCCCTCGGTACCGCCATGGAAGGTCTGCAGGATCGCCGCGACGTGGCTGTCGGCCCAGCTCAGGATGAGGGGCCGCCCCGTGGCGAGCACCAGCACCACCGGCTTGCCCGTCGCGACCAGCGCCGCGAGCAGTTCCTGCTGGACGCCGGGCAGGTCGAGCTTGGTCCTCGAGGCGCCCTCGCCCATGAACTCGCAATCCTCGCCGAGCATGGCGACGATCAGGTCGCTCGCAGCCGCGGCGCGCACCGCCGCTTCCTTGTCGGCGAACTCCGTGCCGCAGGCCTTGGTGAAGGCGGGCTCGTAGGCGACGGCGACATCCGCAGGCAGCCGCTCCATCAGCGCCTCGGGCAGCGCCTGCACGACGCGCCGGCCCAGCCCGGCAGGGTCGGTCCAGACGCGTTCGTCCTCGGGCCGCGCCATCGCGCCGATGACAGCGATCGACTTCACGGACGGCTTGATCGGCAGGGTCGCGTCGGCGTTCTTGAGCAGCATCGCGCCTTCCTGCGCGGCCTTGAGCGCCACATCGCGTGCAGCTTGCGTCTGCATCAGCGCCGGGGCCGCCTCGGGATCGACGTCGGGCTTGTCGAACAGGCCGAGATGGAACTTGACCCGCAGCACCCGTCGCACGGCCTCGTCGAGCGCCTTCACCGGGACGCGGCCGGCCTTGACCTCGGCGGCGAGGTGCTTGTGGAAGACATCGCCCATCATGTCCATGTCGATGCCAGCGAGCAGCGCCTTGCGCGCGGCCTCGGCGTCGTCCTTGGCGATTCCGTGCAGGCGAAGCTCCGTGATCGAGCCGAAATCGGAGGTAACGAAGCCCTTGAAGCCCCATTTCCCGCGCAGCAGATCGGTGAGCATGCCCCTGTGGGCCGTGGCCGGAATGCCATTCAGAGCGTTGAACGCCGCCATCGCCGTCATCGAGCCGGCCTCGAACGAAGCCTTGAACGGCGGCAGGAAGAGGTCGTGGAGCTGGCTCGTCGGGATCCAGGTCGAGTTGTAGTCGCGCCCGCCCTCGGCGGCGCCATAACCGACGAAATGCTTGACCGAGGCGGCGACGCCGCCGCGCTGATAGCCACGCGTGCGCGCCGCCGCGACGACGGAGCCGAGAAAGGCGTCCTCGCCCGCGCCCTCGAGAACCCGGCCCCAGCGCGGATCGCGCGAGATGTCGACCATCGGCGCGAAGGTCCAGTTGATGCCGGCGGCGGAAGCCTCCCGGCCGGTCCAGTAGGCCGCCTCCTCGATCAGCCCCGGATTCCAGGTCGCGGCCTGGCCGAGCGGCAGCGGGAAATAGGTCGAGAAACCATGGACGGCGTCGAGCCCGATGATCAGCGGAATCTTCAGCCGCGTCTGGCGAACCGCTTTTTGTACCTCCAGCACCTCGGCTGGCACGACGAAGTTCATCACCGCGCCCATGCGGCCGGCCCTGACCTGGTTGATGTCGAAGCCTTCGCCCCGTCCTGACAGATGCAGCTGACCGACCTTCTCCTCCAGCGTCATCTGTCCGAGCAGGCCGTCGATGCGCCGCTCGATCGCGGTTGCCTCCCGGCCCGTCTTCCACCCGACCGCCTGCGGTGCGGGCGGCTGTTGCGCCGATGTGCGCGTCCCAAGGGACGGAATGGCGAGGCAGCAGGCGAGAAGCGTGGCGGCAAGCCGCAGTGTCATGGAGTGCATCTTTCGGGGAAGCGAGAAGGCGGGAGCGAGGATCAGTACGATGAAATCAATGACGGATGTCGACCGCCGCCCTACAGGAATGAACCAGCCGGCTCAACCTCGAGGCCGGGCAGGCTGGCTTACCGGTTGCATTGCAGCTATCGCCTGAACGCCTTCTGAATCGGACCCACACGCCATGCCGCAGACCACCGCGCCTCTCGCCTCGTCGCTGGAGCGGCACCGGCTCTATGAGGACGCGCTCGCACTCCTGCTCGGCACGCTGATGGTCTCGATCGGCATCGCGCTGTTCTCCAAGGCGATGATCATGACCGGCGGCGCGGCCGGGCTTGCCCTGCTGCTGCAATATGCGACCGGCCTCGAATTCGGCCTGCTCTTCTTCGTCATCAACCTGCCGTTCTACTGGCTCGCATTCCGGCGCATGGGGCTGGCCTTCACGCTGCGCACCTTCGTCGCGGTCGGCCTCGTCTCCCTTCTCGTGCAGGCGACGCCGCTCTGGCTCGACATCGCGGCCATCCAGCCGGTCTATGCCGCGCTGGCCGGCGGCAGCACGATGGGGCTGGGCCTGCTGGCGCTGGCCCGCCACCGCACGGCCATCGGCGGGGTCAACATTCTGGCGCTCTTCCTGCAGGAGAAGCGCGGCTGGCGCGCCGGCTGGGTCCAGCTCGCCATCGATGCCGCGATCTTCACCTGCGCCCTCTTCGTCCTGCCGCTCGACCGGCTGGCGGTCTCCCTTCTGGGGACGCTGGTTCTCAACGCGGTGCTCGGCATGAACCACAAGCCCGGGCGGTACATGGGCGTCTCGTAACGGGTGCGACGCAGGCGGAACTTGCGCATGGGCCAGCGGCATGCGAGTCACCCCGCCGGGTGACCGAACGCGACGAGGCTCGAGACCATGGCCCAACCCCTGACCATCGAAGACCTGCGCCTGCTGGCGAAGCGCCGCGTGCCGCGCATGTTCTACGACTACGCCGATTCCGGCGCCTGGACCGAAGGCACCTACCGCGCCAACGAGACCGATTTCGCCAAGGTCAAGCTGCGCCAGCGCGTCGCCGTCGACATGACGAACCGGACGCTGGAATCGACGATGATCGGCCAGAAGGTCGCGATGCCGGTCGCGCTCGCCCCGACGGGGCTGACCGGCATGCAGCACGCCGACGGCGAGATCCTGGCGGCCCGGGCCGCTGCCAAGGCGGGCGTGCCCTTCACCCTCTCGACCATGAGCATCTGCTCGATCGAGGACATTGCCAACCACACCGGCACGCCGTTCTGGTTCCAGCTCTATGTGATGAAGGACCGCGACTTCATCGCCCGCCTGATCCAGCGCGCCAAGAAGGCCGGCTGCTCGGCCCTGGTGCTGACGCTCGACCTGCAGATCCTCGGCCAACGCCACAAGGACATCCGCAACGGCCTCTCCGCCCCGCCGAAGCCGACCATCGCCAATCTGATCAATCTCGCGACCAAGCCGCGCTGGTGCCTGAAGATGCTGGACACGCCGCGCCGGCAGTTCGGCAACATCGTCGGCCATGTGACCGGCGTCGCCGACATGTCCTCGCTCTCCTCCTGGACCGCCAGCCAGTTCGACCCTCAGCTGAACTGGGACGACGTCAAGTGGATCAAGGATCAGTGGGGCGGCAAGCTTATCATCAAGGGCATTCTCGACCCTGAGGATGCCGAGATTGCGGCCCAATCCGGAGCCGACGCCCTGATCGTCTCGAACCATGGCGGCCGCCAGCTAGACGGCGCGCTCTCCTCGATCGAGGCGCTGCCGCAGATCGTCGAGCAGGTCGGCAACCGCATCGAAGTACTGTTCGACGGCGGCATCCGCTCGGGCCAGGACGTCCTCAAGGCGCTGGCGCTCGGCGCGCACGGCACCTTCATCGGCCGTGCCTTCCTCTATGGCCTCGGCGCGATGGGCGAGAAGGGCGTGACGCTCGCCCTCGACATCATCCGCAAGGAACTCGATGTGACGATGGCGCTCTGCGGCCTCCGCGACGTCAAGCAGGTCGACGAGCGCATCCTCGTCGGCGGGCGCGAAGGGGCGATCGCCCGGCTGGCGACCTGATCCCCGGCTCCCGCCTTCGGTTCCTCACTGAACGGAAGCGCATGAAAAAGGCCCGGCGGATCGCATCCGCCGGGCCCTTCTTCTTTTGGCCACCTGCGGCCGACCGCGCGATCGCGCGGTGGGCCGCCGGAGCTCAGCTGCGATACCAGGCCGCGAGGTTCCAGGTGTCGACGTCCCAGCCGCTGTGATCGATCGAGAGGGCATTCGCCGCAGCGACGACCTTCTTGCGCGACAGGATCGGCAGGATGACGTTGGCCTCGCAGAAGATCTCGTTGACCTTGATCAGGAGCGCGGCGCGCTTGGCAGGGTCGAGCTCCTTCTGGGCAGCCCGGTAGGCCTCGTCGGCCGCCGGATCGGTGTAGCGGGAGACGTTGCGGCCGAGCCACTTGTTCTCCTTGTTGGCGACCTCCCAGGAGACGAACTGGTTGAGCAGGCGCTCCGGATCGGGCTGCGGCTGCGTCGTCGTGTACATCTCGATGTCGGTGTACAGCTTGGTGTAGGTGTCGGGGTTCGCGACGTCAGACGAGAAGAACACCGACGCAGTGACCGACTTCAGCTCGAGGTCGATGCCGGCCCGACCGCAGGCCTGCTTGATGATCGCCTGGACCTTCTGGCGCGGGGCGTTGATCGAGGTCTGGTAGACGTATTTGAGCTTCTTGCCATCCTTCTCGCGGATGCCGTCGGAGCCCTTCTTCCAGCCGGCTTCGTCGAGGATCTTGTTGGCCTTCTCGATGCTGAACTCGTACTTCAGCTTCGTCGACTTGAACTGCTTCGGCTCGTTGACGAAGCTCGCCGTCGCTGCGCCGGCGCGGCCATAGATGAACTTCTGGATCGAGTCGCGGTCGATCAGCAGGTTGATCGCCTGGCGCACCGCCGGGTCCGACAGCGTCGGGTGCTTGGTCTTGATGCTCGAGCGCTCGCCATCGACCTCGGTCCACGGATCGGTCGTGTTCAGAGTGATGAACTCGATGTCGCCCGCGGGAGCCGCGCTGGTGCGGCCGCGTCCGCCCGTCTCCATGCGCTTGAGGACCTCGTCCTCGACCAGCGTGTCCCAGGCGTAGTCGTATTCGCCGGTCTGCAGCACGGCGCGCGCCGCCGAGACCGCATCACCGCCGCCCTTGATCTCGAAGCTGTCGAAATGCGGGCGGTTGACGACGTGGTATTCCTCGTTGCGGGTCGCCGTGAGGATGTCGCCCGGCTTGAAGTCGGTGAACTTGTAGGGACCGGTGCCGACGGGCTTCAGGTTGACCGGGTTCTCACGCGACTTGGCGCCCTTGAAGTCGGCGAAGAGGTGCTTCGGGATGATCATGCCGACGGTGCCGACGAAGGCGTCGGCCCAGAACGGCGTCGGCTTGGCGAAGATCACCTTGACGGTGAGGTCGTCGACCTTCTCGACCTTGATGTCCTTGTAGGCGCCCGAGGTGTAGGCGGCGGTCGCCGGATCGGCGGCGTATTCCCAGGTGAAGACGACGTCATCGGCGGTGAACGGCTTGCCGTCATGCCACTTCACGCCGGGCTTCAGCTTCCAGGTGACGCTCGTCCCGTCCTCTGAGAGGCCGCCATTGGCGCGCGTCGGCACCTCGGCAGCGAGCTGCGGGATCAGGTTGCCTTCCTTGTCCCAGCCGGCGAGCGGCTCGTAGAACACGCGCGAGGCGATCTGGTCCTTGGTGCCCGAGGCGAAATGCGGGTTGAGCAGCGTCGGCGCCTGCCAGAGCAGCATCTTCAGCGGGCCGCCGCCGCCAGCCTTGGTCGGCTTGTATTCGAGCGTGGCGTTGGCCATCGCGACGTCGTTCCAGGCCAGGATCTGGCTGGCGATCGGCGCGGTGATTCCGACCGCGGCCAGCCTCTGGATAAAGGAACGGCGCGAAATCTGCCCGTCCTTGACGCTCTGAACCATACCCTGAATTTGCCGGCTATCCATAACGAACCTTCGCAGTACAGTCACTGACGCCCATGACAGAGCGGAGAGACACAGAACAATTGCTTCAAGGCCACGACATTACTATGTCGAGACCGCGGGACATCTCTAGAAGCTTCGCCTTAAGCCCCGCTTAAGGGGATCGGTCAAAGCGCCGCATCTTTGACCAGAGTGCCGTCACTTTAGCCACCCCGCGCGACGCATGCCGCGCGTGCACCCGCGCAACGAAAAGGCCCCGCGGCGGGAGCCGCGGGGCCTTGGTCCTTCATCGATCGATGCCTCAGCGCGAGAATTTCTTGTACTGGATGCGCTTCGGGATGGTGCTGTCGATGCCGAGGCGACGCTTCTTGTCCTCCTCGTAATCGGCGAAATTGCCCTCGAACCACTCGACATGGCTGTCGCCCTCGAAGGCGAGGATGTGGGTCGCGATGCGGTCGAGGAACCAGCGATCGTGGCTGATGATCACGGCGCAGCCGGCATAATCCTCCAGCGCCTCTTCGAGCGCACGCAGCGTATCGACGTCGAGGTCGTTGGTCGGCTCGTCGAGGAGGAGGACGTTGGCGCCCGACTTCAGCATCTTGGCGAGATGGACGCGGTTGCGTTCACCGCCAGAGAGCGAGCCCACCTTCTTCTGCTGGTCGCCGCCCTTGAAGTTGAAGGCGGAGCAGTAGGCGCGCGAATTGATCTCTTTCTTGCCGAGATAGATGATGTCGTTGCCGCCCGAGATCTCCTCCCAGACGTTCTTCTTGTCGTCGAGCGAGTCGCGGCTCTGATCGACATAGCCGAGCTTGACGCTCTCGCCGATCTTGATCGTGCCGGCATCGGGCTTGTCCACGCCCGTGATCATGCGGAACAACGTCGTCTTGCCGGCGCCGTTCGGGCCGATCACGCCGACGATGCCACCCGGCGGCAGCTTGAACGACAGATCGTCGATCAGGAGCTTGTCCTGGAAGCCCTTCGACAGCCCCTCGAAATCGACGACATTGTTGCCCAGCCGCTCGGCGATCGGGATGATGATCTGCGCGGTGTCCGGCCCCTTGTTGTTGGCCTTCTGGACCAGCTCGTCATAGCGCTGGATGCGGGCCTTGCTCTTGGCCTGGCGCGCCTTTGGCGAGGCCGAGATCCACTCCTGCTCGCGCTCCAGCATCTTCTGCCGCGAGGCGTCCTCACGGCCCTCCTGGGCGAGACGCTTCTGCTTCTGCACTGACCAGGCCGAGTAATTGCCCTCATATGGGATGCCCTGGCCACGATCGAGCTCGAGGATCCAGCTCGTGACGTTGTCGAGGAAGTAGCGATCGTGGGTGACGATCAGGATCGCCCCCGGATAGGTCCGCAGATGGCCTTCGAGCCAGGCGGTGGTCTCGGCGTCAAGATGGTTGGTCGGCTCGTCGAGCAGCAGGAGCTCGGGCTCTTCCAGCAGGAGCTTGCACAGCGCGACGCGGCGGCGCTCGCCACCCGAGAGCTTGTCGACCTGCCAGTCGTCGGGCGGGCAGCGCAGCGCGTCCATCGCCTGGTCGACCTTCGAATCGAGATCCCAGAGGCCCTTGGCCTCGATCTCGTCCTGCAGCTTGGTCATCTCGTCCGCAGTCTCGTCCGAATAGTTCATGGCGAGCTCGTTGTAGCGGTCGAGGATCGCCTTCTGGGGTCCGACGCCGAGCATGACGTTCTCGCGCACCGTCAGGTTCTCGTCGAGCTTCGGCTCCTGCGGCAGATAGCCGACGCGCGCGCCTTCTGCGACCCAGGCCTCGCCGGTCCACTCCTTGTCCATGCCGGCCATGATCTTGAGCAGCGTGGATTTACCGGCGCCGTTGACGCCGAGCACGCCGATCTTCGCGTCGGGATAGAAGGAGAGGTGGATGTTGTTGAGAACCTGCTTGCCGCCCGGATAGGTCTTCGACAGGCCGCGCATATGGTAGATGAACTGACGGGACATAAGCGAGCCGGCTCCGCTTTCGGACTGATGGTCACAAGGTTCGGGAAATCTGGCGCGTATGTAGCGACCCACAGCCGCAGCCGCAACCGGCATGCAGCCAGAGCGATGACGATTGCGCCGGTGCCGACAGCCTGAATAATGCGCCCAGGCGCAATTGTTCGAGGCGAATCCGACGTGTCAGATGCGAGCGGCAAGACGCCGATCGAATTGAGGTTGCGCGACAGCGCCCAGCTCTTCAACACCCTCGACCCCTTCCCCTTCCGCGAGGGCGACATCGATGCCGATGCCGAGCGCTACATCGTCGAGTGGGCGCAGGAGCTGCCAAAGGACGAGCCGATCGCGATCGTCATTCACCTCCAGTCGCCGGAGCGGCCCGACAAGCCCAAGCCTGACCTCGCAGCCGCGGTGAAGAACTGGTTCGCCGCCAAGGCGCGCGCGGAGAACCTGGCACTGCGAGACCTCTTTCGCGACGGCCGGCTGGCCTTCCTGATCGGCTTCGCCGGCCTCGGCACCTGCCTGTTCCTGAGTTTTCTCGTCACGAAGCGGTTCGACAGCCCCTTCGCACGCATCTTTCAGGAGAGCCTGATCATCATCGGCTGGGTCGTGATTTGGCGGCCGGCCGAAATGTTCCTCTACGACTGGGTTCCGCTCATCCGTCGCCGGCGGCTGTTCCGGCGTCTGGCGGATGCCCGGGTCACGGTTGTGCGGGCGCCCCATGACCAGCCCCTGCCCCCGGCCGGGCCGGCCTAGGCATGGCCGAGCGCATCGAGGAACCTGACGAAACGCCTCGTATGGCCCGTCCTGGCTCTGGGATGCGGCGCGGTCTGCACCACGACGAGCCGTCGCGCCGGCACCACCGCAATGAACTGCCCGCCGAATCCTGCGGCGAAGCCAGCTCCCGCGCCGAAGCGAGCCCTCGGCAGGGTCCACCATAGATAACCGTAGCCGAGATCGCCGCGATCCGTGGCGGCCTGCTCGCTCAGTGATTGGTCGATCCATTCGGCGGGAATGACCTGTCGGCCGTTCCATGCCCCGCGATCGAGCACCAGCCGCCCGAACCGCAGGGCATCCCGTGCCGTGAGCTTGAACGGATAGGCTTCGTGAAGGGATTGCGGCACCCGGACATAGCGGCCGTCACCCGGCACGAAATCCTCCATGCCGATCGGCCTCGCGATACGCCTGCCGAAACTCTCGAAGATGTCCTCGCCCGTGAGCCGACGATAGATCGTGCCCAGCGCGTTGAAATCCCAATTGTTGTAGAACCAGAAGCTTCCCGCGGCATGGCTGCCGCGTCCCGGGCGCCGCGCGCGTATCTCGGCCGTCTCATGCGCAGCGACATGATAGATGCCCGAGCGCGCGCTCAGGAGGTCGCGCACGGTCGCGCGCTTTTCCGCATCCGTGAGGCCGGGCGGCAAATCGTCGATGCCGAGCTGCGCCAGCGTCGCGGCAGGATCGATGCGCTTCTCGGAGATCGCGATGCCATAGAGCGCACCGAGCAGGCTCTTGCGTACCGAGGCGACATCGACCTTGAGCCGATCGTCGCCGAGGCTCGCGACGCTCCGCCCGTCCCGCGTCACGATCAGCGCCGCGAGGCCCTCCGTGCGGAAATGCTCGGCCGCGAGATCGGTGCCGGCACCGAGCGAGCTCGCGGAGCGGCTTTCCCGGCCGAAGCACGTCGCATCGAGCAAGGGAAGAACGGCAAGGCTGCACAGGCAACGGCGCGTGAGAGGGGCGTGACTCATCGCCGGCTTTTCCAGTTCCGTTGCGCTGAACGTCTCCCGCGCAGCCTTAGCGGTTCCGCTGCAACATGTCCCGCCGGTAGCCTGAGCACCGAACACTGTATGCAGCATATCTTGAGATCGATCTCAAAGCTGCCTACTCTCCCGAGCAGACCACCGGCCTGAAGAGGTGGCCGATCCCTGGGGAGGGACCATGAAACTCATCGTGAAGGCCGCGCTCGGCGCGGCGGCAATGCTGTTGGCGGCCGGCCCCTCCTGGGCCTTCCCGGACCGTCCGATCCAGCTGATCGTGCCCTGGGCCGCCGGCGGCGGCATGGATGCGGTGATGCGGATCGTCGCCAACGGGTTGGAAGTCGAACTCAAGACGCCGGTCAATGTCGTCAATCGCACCGGCGGCGGCGGCATCACAGGCCATACCGCCATCGCGACCGGCACGGCCGACGGCTACACGATCGGCGGCATCAGCCCCGAGATCTCCTTCTTCAAATCGCTCGGCATGGGCGAACTGACGATCGACAGCGTCGACGCCTTCTCGCGTGTCTCGCTCATCCCCGCCGGCGTCACCGTCAAGGCGGACAGCCCCATCAAGACGATCGCGGACTATATCAAGGCTGCCAAGGACAGCCCGAAAGGCTCGATGCTGGGTTCCGGAACCGGTGTCGGCGGCTCCTGGCACATCGCGTCGGGGGGCCTGCTGAAAGCGGCCGGGCTTCCGCCCGATACGGTCAAATGGGTGCCCAGCAATGGTGGCGCACCGGCCCTCAACGACCTCGTCGCCGGCGGGATCACGGTCTTTACGGGTTCGCCGATCGAGGCCAAGGCGATGCTCGAGGCCGGGCGCGTGCGGACCATCCTGCTGATGACCGAGGAGCGCCACCCCAACTTCCCGGACGTACCGAGCGCCAAGGAAGCTGGGCTGGACTGGACTTACCAGAACTGGTTCGCGCTGGCCGCGCCCAAGGGCATCCCGGCCGACCGCCGCAAGATCCTGTTCGACGCGGCCGAACGCACCCTGCAGCGGGCGGAGGTGCGCAAGGCCATGGCCGACCGCGGCATCACGCCGGTCTGGGACAAGCCCGGCGAATTCGCCGCCTATGTGAAGACCTTCACCGAACGTGGCAACGGCGTGCTCAAGGAGCTCGGCCTCGCCAAGGACTGACGCCTGACGGCCGAGGCGATTTCACAAAGATGACATCGCCTCACGGCGCAGCTTCCCTTCGGCCCGGACCATGCATCAGACTGGCCGGGCCGAGGACCGCAGGAGGAGAAGCATGCGACGAGCAACGACGTCCGCGAGAGCCCTCCGCCTTGGCCTGATCGCCCTCATTGCCGCCTGGTTCGGCACGCTTCCCGCCAGCGCCCAGTCGGATGAGCCGGGCTGCCGTCCTGACATGGCCTCGCTGAGACTGCCGATCCAGCGTGCCAATCTCGAGCGGACCAATCTCGCAAAAGATGAGGTGCGGCTCACCTTTGTCGGCCATGCCACCTTCCTGATCGAAACCGCAGGCGGAGTGAAGGCCGCGACCGACTACAACGACTATATCCGGCCGCCGGTGACACCGGACATCGCCACGATGAACAAGGCCCATTCGACCCATAATTCGCGCAATCCCGATCCGGCCATCAAGCAGGTCCTGCCCGGCTGGGACCCGACGGGCGCCGGCGCGGCAAAGCACGACGTGACCATGGGCGACCTGCGTGTCCGCAACGTGCCCACCAATATCCGCTCCTATTCCGGATCGACGGATTTCGACGGCAACTCGATCTTCGTCTTCGAGATTGGCGAGCTCTGCGTCGCTCATCTCGGCCATCTCCACCATCCACTGGAGCCCGGCCATCTGCGTGCGCTTGGCCGCGTCGACGTCGTGCTGTTCCCGGTCGATGGCAGTTACACCCTCGATCAGGAGGGCATGCTTGAGGTGCTGAAATCGCTGCAGGCGCGGGTGATGATCCCGATGCACTTCTTCGGCGGCGGAACGCTGAACCGTTTCCTCACCCGCTCGCAGGAGCTCTGGCCGGTCGAGCGGCGCGAGCAGCCAGTGATCACGGTGACCAAGGCGGGCCTGCCGGCACGCCCGACCGTGATCGTCCTGCCCGGCCATTGACCTCGCGTTCATGCGGCAGCGCGCAATCGCGTTAAGCTCCCGGTCAGACTGATCCCGGACTTCCGTTGCGGTAGCCTGGGACTTCGGCATTCTGTCAGGCCTCCGATCGTCCATCAGGAAGCTCCGCGATGAACCGCGCGCTCGTGATCGCCTGCCTTTCGACCGCCCTCCTGCTGCCGGCCAGCGCCGAGGCCGCGAAGATGCGGTTCGGCGGCAAGAGCAGTTCCAAGCCCTCCTCGACCGAGACCTCGACATCCGGCGGCAAGAGCAGAAGCCTCGTCGTCGTGCCGGGAGTCGGCGGCGCGGCCGCTGGTACGGCGAAGGCCGGCGAACCTGCCCCGGCACGGGTCCCCTTCCCGCCAGCCACCGCATCGCAAGCGGCCCCTGCCCCGGCGCCGACCCTGATGAAGCTCTCCGTGAATGACGGCGCCAAGATCTGGTGCCGCAGCGAGGTCGTGGTCGGCGGCTTCTGCGTTCTCAACTAGGCCGCAGCCATCCGCGATCAGAAATCGCCCACGTCGTCGGGGACATTGCCATGGACCCGGCCGGCGGCCTTCGGCTTGGTCAGCGGCGCCGGGATCGGCGCGTTGCCCCGGATCAGATTGACGCCGGCATAGATGTCGCTGGCGACCTGCAGGTCGAGCCGTTCCGCATCGCGCCGCCGCACATCCTCGGCGATCTCCACCGCCTCGTCCTGCGGCACGCCCATGCCGAGCAGCACCGCCGTGCCGAAAGCCATCGCGGATTCGAAGGTCTCGCGGATCTGGTACTCGACGCCGGCGCGGATCAGGTCCATCGAATGGCCGCGATCGAAGGCACGCACGAACAGCTTGGCGTGAGGGAACGCTTCCTGCGACACGGCGACGATGCGGTCGGCGGTGTTGCGGTCCTCGACGCAGACCAGGATCGCCTCCGCCCGCTCGGCCCCTGACGCGTGCAGGATTTCGGCCCGCGTGCCGTCGCCATAATGCACCTTGAAGCCGAAATCGGCGGCGGCCTTGATCAATTCGACATCGACCTCGATGATCGAGACACTGAAGCCACGTGCCAGCAATGCCTGGCTCGCGACCTGCCCGAAGCGGCCGAAGCCGATGATCAGGACCCGGCCGTTCAACCCCTCGGCGAGTTCGACCCCATCGAGCGAGGCTTCTTCCGGCGGCATGAAGCGGTCGAGCGCGATGGCCAGCAATGGCGTCAGCGCCATCGAGATGATCACGGTCGCGCTGGCGATGGCGTTGACCTGACCGTCGAAGATGCCAGCCGCAAGCGCCGCGCCATAGAGCACGAAGGCGAATTCGCCGCCCTGCGAAAACAGGGCGACCCGCGTGACCGCCTCCCGCGTCCGCGAACGGAACAGCTTGGCGACGATGAAGATGCCGAGCGCCTTGACAGACATGAAGGCGAGCACGGCGAGCGCGATCAGGCGCCACTGCGCGGCAATGACGCCGAGATCGAGCGACATGCCGACGGCCAGGAAGAACAAGCCGAGCAGAATGCCGCGGAACGGCTCGATATCGGCTTCGAGCTGATGCCGGAAACTGGACTCCGACAGAAGCACACCGGCGAGGAAGGCGCCCATCGCCATCGAAAGGCCGCCGAGCTGCATCGCCAGCGCAGCCCCAAGCACCACGAGCAGCGCTGCGGCGGTCATCACCTCCCGCGCATGGGCCAGCGCCAGCAGGCGGAACATCGGGTTAAGCAGGTAGCGTCCGGCGAGCACGAGGCCCCCGACGCTCGCCACGCCGATGCCGAACGAAAGCCAGCCGCTGCCGGTATCGCCCTTGAACGGCGCGAGCAGGGCGACCACCGCCAGCAGCGGCACGATGGCGAGGTCTTCGAGCAGCAGGATCGAGACCGCCTGCTGGCCTTGCGGCGTCGAGGTCTCGCCGCGCTCGTTCAGCATCTGCATGACGACTGCCGTCGAGGACAGGACGAAACCCATGCCGGCGATGAAGGCGGCCGGCAGCGGCAGGCCATAGGCGTAGCCGACGCCGGTCAGCAGCGCGCCGCAGAGCGTGACCTGTGCCGCCCCGAGTCCGAAGATCTCGCGCCGGAGATTCCACAGCCGCGATGGCTGCATCTCCAGACCGATGATGAAGAGGAACATCACGACGCCGAACTCGGCGACGTGCAGCACCGATGCCGGGTGAGAGAAGAGGCCGAGGCCATAGGGGCCGATGGCGAGACCCGCAGTGAAATAGCCCAAGACGGAGCCGAGTCCGAGGCGCTTGAACAGAGGCACGGCCACGACGCCGGCACCCAGCAGGCTGACGACCTTGATCAGATCGCCCGTGACGCCCTCGACTGCCATCCACTCCCCTTCCAGCTCGGCGCCGCCGCCCGACGCAGACTTGCTCAGTTAGGTGCGCCGCCCCTGCAAGGCAATCGCCTTTCCTGCACGGCGGCGGTCAGTGGCGCCGTCAGGCGCCGGTCCGGCTCGGCCGGCCTTCGACGGGATAGGCCGGATCGCTGTAGCCAGGGGTCGACGGGTGGCCCGCCGGGACGAGCTCGTTCACCAGCGCCTCGTCCTCGGCCGTGAAGGTGATGTCGAGTGCGGCGAGATAGGCCTGCCATTGCTCCATCGTCCGCGGCCCGGCGATCGCCGCCGTCAGCAGCTTGTTATTGAGCACCCAGCCGACGGCGAACTGGATCGGCGTCATGCCGCGCGCGGCCGCATGGCGCTTGATCGTCTGGGCGATGACCAGGCTTTCCTCGCGCCATTCGGTCTGCATGATCCGCTTGTCGGCGCGGCCGGCGCGCGTGCCCTCCGGCGGCGCCTGGCCGGGCTCGTATTTTCCGGTCAGCACGCCGCGCGCCAGCGGCGAATAGGAGGCGACGCCGAGCCCGTAAAAGCCGCAGGCGGGCAGGTGCTCGACCTCGGGCATGCGGTTCATCGCGTTGTAATAGGGCTGGCTGACCACCGGCCTGTCGATGCCGAGCTCGTCGCAGAGCCGGCAGATCTCGGCAACCCGCCAGGAACGGTAGTTCGAGACCCCGAAATGCCGGATCTTGCCCTGCTGCACGAGCTGCCCGATCGCGCGCACCGTCTCGACCAGCGGCGTCGCATGATCCTCCTTGTGGAGGTAGTAGATGTCGATGAAGTCCGTGCCGAGCCGGCGCAGGCTGTCGTCGCAGGCCTGCAGCACCCATTTGCGCGAGAGCCCGACCCGGTTGGGCCCCTCCCCCATGGGATTGGCGAGCTTGGTTGCCAGCACCCAGTCATGCCGGTTCGCCGCGATGGCGCGCCCCGTGATCTCCTCGGAACGCCCCTCATTGTAGACGTCGGCCGTGTCGATGAAGTTGATGCCGGCCCCGCGCGCATGGTCGATGACGGCGCGCGAGCCGGCCTCGTCGGTCGCGCCGCCGAACATCATCGTGCCCAGGCAGAGCGGCGAGACCTTGAGGCCGGACCGGCCGAGTTGGCGATAATCCATCGAAACTCTCCATCCCCATCGAGCGGCCGAACCACACCCTGTCCGGCCCTGCCGTCGGCGAGCCTGCCCCAGCGCCACGCCAGGCGCCAGCACGCCGCGCGCAGCCGCCCCCTGCAGGGCGCGCGCCCTTCTGCCCCCGCCGCCTTGGGCAGCCAGCATGCGCAAAGAGAATCCTTAATCTCTTGTGCCAGGATTCGGCATCTTCCTCGCGGCCGGAGCCGATGAACCTCGCCACGCTCGTCCAGAGCCAGACCCTTGCCACCTTGCTGCAAGCCCTTGCGCCGGCGAGCGAGCTCGCGCCGGGCAAGACGGTCGAGGCACGGCTGCTCGCGCTGGCCGGCGACGGCACCGCGACGGCGCAGGTCGGCAATGAGACGATCGCGCTCGTGCTCGCTGGCCCCACCACCAGGCAGGCCGCCTTGCAGCCCGGCGCCACTCTACTTCTGAAGATCGACGCCCCCGACGAGCCCGGCCCTGGACTGAAGGCGACGCTCGTCGAGATCCGCCCGCCTGCCACTCCGGCCGCGCAGCCCGCGCTGTCGCCCGCCTCATCGACCCAGCCCGCGACGGTCGCGACGACGGCACCGATGGCCCCCTCAGTGCCAGCGGCGACCACGATGGCCGCGCCCTCACCGGGCCAGGCAGCCCCCGGCACCGTCTCGTCCCCTGTTGCGTCGGGCCTTTCTCCGACCACCCCATCGCAGATCCCGTCGACGGCACAGCCCGCCACAATGCGGGTCACGACGACCACGCCCGGGGTGGCGATGCAGGCCTCGCCCACCCCACAGGCGACCGCCAATCAGGCGGCTTCGCCGCGCGCTCTGGCCGGCCCGTCGCTCGGACCGGCATTGGCGCGGCAGGACAGTCTCGCACCGCTGCTGGCAAACATGCGGGCCCTCGCCAATGGTTCGGTCGCCATCGCGCTGCCGAAGCCCCTGCTGACGCTGATCGACCGCGTTCTCAGCCAGACCATCCCGGTCGAACGCCAGCCGATGACAGCATCCGTCCTGAAGGCCGCCGTCCAGAACTCCGGGCTCTTCCTCGAAAGCCATCAGGCCGAAGGCCGCACGCCGCCCCCGGGCGGCGATCTGAAGGCCAGCCTGCAAACGCTGCGCGCCAGCCTGGCGCCGCTGCTCGAGGCGCTTTCGCCGCCGCAACCCGCCAAGGCCGAAGCGGTCGGCAAGGCAGTCATCGCCACCGCGCCTCTGCAACCCGTGCCGGAGACCGGGGCCAGGCCGGCCCCGCCTCGGCGCGACGGCGCACTTGTCCCGCAGCCGATTGCGGAGCCGAGCCTGTCCGCCGGCGAGAAGCCGCTCGCCATCATCGAGACACTGCTGGAGCAGACCGACGCCGCGCTCGATCGGATCAAGCTCGCGCAATATGCCTCGCTGCCGCCGGAAGGCCCCCGGGCTGAGGCGCAGCAGGGCCAGCGCTGGCTGACCGAACTCCCCCTCGCCTTCCACAACGGCGCCGCGATGCTGCCGCTGCAGATCGAGAAGGAGCCGCCCCGACGCGATGCCGATGGCGTGGCCGGCCCGCTCTGGCGCGTACGTTTCGCCCTCGACGTCGAGCCGATGGGGCCACTGCAGGGTGTCGTCACGCTGCAGGGCCGCAGCGTCGGGATCACGCTCTGGGCTGAACGGGAAGAAACCAGCAAGGTCCTGCGCGGAGCCTCCCGCGGCCTGGAGGCGGCATTGGCCGATGCGCATTTCGAGAACGGTACCATCGACATCCACACCGGCCAGCCGCGCGTCGCGCAGCCCACCGCAGGCCAGTTTCTCGACCGCATGTCATGACCGTTCCCCCCGACCGCCCCTCTCCTCGCCAGATCGCCGTCGCGCTGGAATATGATGGCCAGGGCGCACCGCGCGTCACCGCCAAGGGTCGCGGCGAACTGGCCCAGCGCATCGTCGAGACCGGTCGTGAACATGGCGTCGCGATCGAGGAGAACGCCGTGCTGGCGCAGGCTTTGTCGGCTGTGGAACTCGACGACCAGATCCCCGAGGAGCTATACCGCGCCACGGCGCAGGTCATCGCCTTCGTGCTCTCGCTGCGGGGCGAGATTCGGCGCCACCGTCGGGAAGATCATTCACCTTGAACACGGGAATCGTCGTCAGACGCATCCGACCCGCCGATTATGCCGGCTACGGCCCGGCCTTCGCGGAACTTGCCGGACGCGCGCTCGAACCAAACCCGCATATGTCACCGGCCGCCGTGGCAGCCGCCCGGGTCGTCGTGCCGGAAGACCGGATCGTCATCCTGGCGGCATGGCTGAGCGAGGCACTGGGCTCCGAGCGGCTCGCCGGGCTCTGGGCGCTGCGCCGCCAGCGCGACTGGCGCACGGGTTTCTCCGCCACGCTCACCGCGCCAATCCTGCCCCTCTACGAGGTCTCGTCCCTGCCGGTCATTGATCGCGACCAGGCCGACGACGTCATCCAGGCGATGCTGCGCCATCTCCTCGCCTCGGGCGATCTGCCGCGCACCCTGGCCTTGTCGCTCTTGCCGCTCGAGGGGCCGTCCTTCGAAGCCTTGCAGGAGGCCTGCCGCGTCACCGGCAGCGTTCTCTGCAGCTATGAACGCTGGCAGCGACCCGTCATGCGGCCCGAACCGGGCGACGACGCCGAGCGCTACCTCCGCCGTTCACTGGGCTCCGGTTACAAGAAGCGCATGCAGCAGTTTCGCGCCGTCGCCCGCCACGGTGCCATGACCTTCCGACGGCGCCGTGGCGATGCGGCGCGGCAAGCCCTCTCCGATTTCCTGGCGCTGGAAGCGGCGGGCTGGAAGGGCAAGGCGGGGACAGCGATCGCCCGACTGCCGCAGGCTTCAGCCTATTTCGACAGCCTGGCCACGCATTTCGCGGCCGCCGACGCACTGCAGATCGACACATTGCTGCTCGACGATCGCCCCCTCGCTATGGGCCTGCTGATCGAGAGCGCTGGCACCCGGCATTTCCTCAAGATCGCCTACGACGAAACGGAAGCCCGCCATTCGCCCGGCCGTGCCTTGACCATCGCCATGCTGCAGGCCGATTTCGCCGGCACGCCACCGCTCTTCTTCGACAGCGGAGCCGGCGATGGCGTCGATGCCGGCACCTATGTCTGGGGCGAACGCCGCCTGATGGGCAATGTCCTCATCGGCCTCGGCAACGCCTCGCCGGATCTCCCGCGGGCAGCGGCGCGGCTGCGGCAGGTCCTGCGCAGGGCCCGGGCACGATTGCGGCGCTGAAGCCCAGAATTCAGTGGCGAATATCCGGCGGATCGGCCACATCTCCCCCCGACATCAGGGCAGGAACGTTCGGCATGAGCAACGCGATCAGGATCGGCATCGTCACTGTGTCCGACCGCGCCTCGGCCGGCGTCTACGAAGACGAAGGCGGCCCTGCTATCAACGCCTATCTCGACAAGGCACTGGCTTCGGCCTGGACCGCAGTCGCCCGTGTCATTCCCGACGACCGCGCGCTGATCGCACGGACGCTGGTCCAGCTGGCGGACGAGGAAGGTTGCTGCCTGATCGTCACCACCGGCGGCACCGGCCCGGCGCCACGCGACGTCACGCCGGAAGCGACCGAGGACGTGATCGAAAAGCCGATGCCAGGCTTCGGCGAACTGATGCGCCAGGTCAGCCTCGCCAAGGTGCCGACCGCGATCCTCTCGCGCCAGACCGCCGGCATTCGCGGTCGCTCCCTGATCGTCAACCTGCCCGGCCGGCCCCGCGCCATCGCCGAATGCCTCGACGCCGTGATGCCGGCGATCCCGTACTGCATCGACCTGATCGAGGGCCCTTATATCGAGACCGACCCGGCGGTGATCGTCGCCTTCAGGCCGGGACAGAAGCCGAAGGCGTGAGCGGCTCCTTCCGGCCTGCGCGTAGCGAAGGGCCCGGCGCCCAGTGCCTCACTCTGGCTCGACCACGCCGACCTGGGAGGTGATCGATCCATAATGCTCGATCCGGCGATGGCGCTTGAAGTCGAAGATCGTCTCCTTGCCGAAGCGCGTATCGTCCAGATCGCAGGCATGGACGATGACGCCATCCGCCTCGCCTTCCAGTTCGGCGACGATCTCGCCGTCGGGATTGACGATCAGCGTCCCGCCCATCAGGTGATGCCCGTCCTCGTCGCCGGCCTTGGCCACGGCGACGACCCAGCAGGAATTCTGATAGGCGCCGGCCTGCACGGAAAGCCGGTGGTGGAACAGCCGCTGCTCGAGGCCCTCGCCGCCCTTCTGCGAGTTGACAGATGGCGTGTTGAAGCCGAGCACGACCATCTCGACGCCCTGCAGACCCATCACGCGATAGGTCTCGGGCCAGCGCCGGTCGTTGCAGATGCACATGCCGATCAGGCCGCCCATCGTCCGCCAGACCGGGAAGCCGAGATCGCCCGGTTCGAAATAGCGCTTCTCGAGGTGCTGGTGCGAGCGGCTGTCATCGTAATCGACATGGCCCGGCAGATGGACCTTGCGGTATTTGCCGACGATCGCGCCGGACTTGTCGACGATGATCGAGCTGTTGAAATGCCGGCCTTCCGGCGTCAGCTCGGCATAGCCGAAGCTCATGCCCATGCCGTATCCGCGAGCCTTTTCGAAGAGCGGCTGGACCGCCGGATTCGGCATCGCTGCCTCGAACCATGGATCGGCCTCGACGCGGTCCTCATGGTACCAGCGCGGGAAGAAGGTCGTCAGCGCCAGTTCCGGATAGATGATGAAGTCGGCGCCCTTCGCCGCGGCTTCCTCCATCAGCGCGATCATTCGGGCAACGACCTCGCCGCGCGTCTCGGCTTTCTGGATCGGCCCGAGTTGGGCTGCGGCAACGGTCAGGATGCGGGACATGGAAACCTCGGCAGGCAGGCGTGGCGACCCGAGCGGCTTAGCGAGAACGATGCCAGCCGCCTATCCCATCTCATGCAGGCGGCGCTCAGCCCGCCTGCAATTCCTGCCCGATCGCCCGCACGAGTTGCGGACCGATCGGATCGGTCATCGACGAATACCCGCCCACCAGCTCGCCCGAGCGGCCGACCAGATATTTGTGGAAGTTCCAGCGCGGCGTCTCTGTCGGACGCTGCGCAGCGGCCCAGCGATAGAAGGGATGCGCGTCGGGGCCTTTGACCACCGTCTTCTCCGCGAAGGCATAGGTCGCGCCATGGCTTTGCCGCGCGGCCTCGGCGATGGCTGCACCTTCGAGCGGCTCCTGGCCACCGAAATCGTTGCTCGGCACGGCGATCAGCATCAGACCGCGTTCTCGGTAACGCTGCCAGAGTTGTTCGAGCGTGCCGAACTGGCCGGCGAAGCCGCAATTCGTCGCCGTATTGACGATCAGGATGGGCCGGTCCCGGTAGTCGGCAAGCAACAACGAACCGCCTCCAGCTCGGGCGAAGACGAAGGGCGATGCCGGCGGCACCCCCTGGGCGTCTGCAGCCCGGCCGATCAGCGACACCACGCCAGCACCCGCCAGCATCCCCAGAAGTTCCCGACGTTGCACCGCCATCGCCCGTCCCTCCGTCGTCATCGGAAGAGCCTCGCCCGCCCGATACTGCATCATGATCCCTTCTACGACTGGGATGCAAAGACAGATGCGCCCCGGAAGCCTTCCGGCCCGGGGCGATCATCATGGAGCGAAGCACCATCCGGCCGGCAATGCCGGCGTGTCGAGCTCAGGAGCTGAGCTGCAGGACCTTCTTCACGCGCACTTCGAGGTCGCGCAGTTCATAGGGCTTCACGACGTAGTGGTCGGCACCGTTCGTCGTCGCCTCGTCCATCTTGTCGACCGAGCGCTCCGAGGTCGCCATGATGATCTTGATCTGGTTCAGCTCGGGCACCGAGCGGATGGCGCGCAGCAGGTCGATGCCGCTCATGCCGTCCATGTTCCAGTCGAGCAGAAGCAGGTCGTAGCGCTTGGTCTGCATCTTCATCAGGGCCTCGCGAGCATTCTCGGCCTCGTCGATGTCCTGAAACTCGATCTGCTTCAGGAAATAGGTCGCGAGGCCGCGCATGCTCTTCTGGTCGTCGACCACAAGGATCCGATAGTCGCTTCTCGCTTTCATCACGCTCTCCTTATGCGGTGCGCAGATGGGCTCGCTCGCCGAGCAGGTTGCTGACGGCAGCGCCGATCTGATCAAGCGCGACAACCCGGTCGGCGGCACCGATCTCGAATGCCGCTTTCGGCATCCCGTTTACCACGCAGGTTTCCCCACTTTGAATTAACGTCTCGGCGCCCGCTTTGCGCATGGCTAACAAACCTTCAGCGCCGTCTCGGCCCATGCCCGTGAGCAGGATTCCGACCGCCTGCGGCCCGATGCTGCGGGCTACGGAGTGGAACATTACATCCACGGAGGGAGAATGTCCGCTCACCAGAGGGCCCTCCCGCAGCACGCAGACGAACTCGCCCCGGCGCTCCTCAATCTCGAGATGGCGCGGCCCGCCCGGCGCCACGACGGCCATGCCCGGCTTCAGCCGGTCGCCGTCACTAGCCTCGCGGACGTCGAGTCCAGTCGCGGTGGCAAGCCTCGCGGCGAACTTCGCCGTGTAGCCGGGCGGCATGTGCTGCACGACGGCGATCGGCAAGCGCAGATGTGCGAGGTCGCGCATGACGACCTGAACCGCCGGCACGCCGCCGGTCGATGCCCCGATGGCGATGAAAGAGGCCCGCCCGCCGGCCCGGGCCGGCTCGCGCGGCGCCACTGCGCGCGCTGGCGCGACTTCGCGACGGGAGGCGAACATCCGGCGGCTGGCCGAGGCGCGCTGCAGTGCGCCCACCAGATGCCGCATGAAACCTTCCAGCGTATTGGTCGAGCCGTCGGGCTTCTCGATGAAGTCGATGGCGCCGAGCTCGAGCGCCTGGATGGTGTTATCAGCGCCCGGACCGCCGAAGGCCGAGACGATCAGGACCGGCAAGGGGTCCTGCTTCAGGACGCGCGCCAGCAGCTTCAGGCCGTGGCGGCCGGGCAGCTCGAGGTCGAGCGTCACTACATCGGGCCGCAGTTCCTGGATGGCGTCCCAGCCCTCCTCGGCGCTGCCGGCGACGCCGATCACCTTGAAGCCCGGGGCTCCGTCGATGATCTGCGTCATCAGCTTTTGCATCAGCACGGAATCGTCGACGACGAGAACGCGGACCGGACCTGCGGAGCTGTTCATCATGCTCATCACCAGATTTCGACTTCGCCTGCCACAGGCTGGGTCTTGAGGCGGTTGAGATAGGCGACTTCCTGCTCGTGCTCGGTGCTCTTCTGGCTCGACTGGACATGCTGGACCCAGGCCCGCCCGGTGGAAGGCTGGTAGTGGATGCGCCGCGAGCGCGTTCCGCCGACATCCTTGGATACGGTCGGAATGCCCTCGCGGTTGAGGAATTCGGTCACGAAGGCGATGTTGCCGTCGCCGATCGCCAGCATGGTCGCGCCCGACAGTACGCGCGCCCCGCCGAAGACCTTGGCCTCGAGATTGCTGCGCTTGGCGCCGCGCTTCAGCAGCCCGTTGATGAGCACTTCCATGGCGGTGTCGCCATAGCGCTCGCCCGCGCTCGCATCCGCGCTGCCATTGCTCTTCGGCAGCAGGAAATGGTTGAGGCCGCCGACCCCATTATGGGGATCGCGCATGCACACCGAGATGCAGGACCCCAGCACCGTCGCGACGATTTCGTCCCTGGCGGAGGTGATCTCGTGCTCGCCGGGGGCGACCGTGATGATCGTCGCCTCGAAGCGGGGATCGAAATAGCGACGGGAAGAACGCGCGACGCTCATGGAAGTCTCTCATAGATCGTACGGCCGATGAGGCGCAGTTGCGGATGAGGCTGTGGGAGCGATTCCGAGTGGCCGAGATAAAGGAATCCACCGGGCGCGAGCAGCGTGACGAAGCGGTCGAGGATCGAGGCCTTGGTCTGTGTGTCGAAGTAGATGAAGACGTTGCGGCAGAAGATCGCGTCGAACGGGCCGCTCATCGGCCAGCGGTCGATCAGGTTGAGCCGCTTGAAGGCGATCATCCGGCGCAGGTCGTCGCTGATGCGGCACTCGCCCCTGCCGGCATGCCCATCCAGCTTCAACAGCGGCTTGATGTCGGACGGCAGCCGGTCGAACTGTTCGCTCGAATAGACGGCCGTCTCCGCCTTCACGAGGATATCGGTATCGATGTCCGTGGCGAGGATCTTGAAGTCGACGTCGCTGCGTGAACCCAGCACGTCGCGCGAGACCGCCGCGATGCTGTAGGGCTCTTCGCCGGAGGAAGACGCCGAACACCAGATCCGGATGCGGCCCCGGCGTCCGCTGCGCTCCTGCACGAGGCGCGGCAGCACATCCTTGCGCAGATGGTCGAAATGGTGGCGCTCGCGGAAGAACGAGGTGTGGTTGGTCGTGACCGCGTTGATCAGTTCCGGGATCTCGTCGGCAGCCTGGGGCGTCTTCAGAAAGGCGCAGTATTCGGCGACGGAGTTCAGACCCAGCGCCTTGACGCGGCGCGCCAGCCGGCCGCGCGTCATCGCTTCCTTGTGCTCGCGGATGACGATGCCCGCCTGTTCATAGACGAGCTTCGAGATGAAACCCATGTCGTCGCGCGTCAGCGTGACGTCGGCGAACTGGGGCTGGACCACGGCGGCGCTGGATCTCGACATTCTTCCTAGAACTCCGCCCAGTCATCTGCACGCCCGCCGCTGGCGACACGCCGGCGTGGTTCCTGCCAGGATTTCGGCGCCGGCTCCGACCGGCGCGCTTCGTTGGCCCGCGGGACCGGCCGTGGGGCTGCCGCAGGAATTGGTGGCCGCGTCTGTCGGGCCGGCTCGACGGCCACGCGAAGCGGCGTCGGAGCGGCATGGCTGTCGCGGCCGACGGCATTATCGGCCCGGAAGAACGCAACGAGGCGCCGCAGCGCCGCGATCTCCGTCATCAATTCCGTCGCGGATGTCGCGCTCTGCTCGGCCAAGGCCGAATTCTGCTGCGTCGTCTCGTCCATGTGGGCGACAGCGCGGCTCATCTCGTCGATGCCGCTGGCCTGCTCGGCAGTCGCTCGCGAGATCTCCGCGACGGTCGTCGAGACCTTGCCCGCCGCCGCCACGATCCGTTCGAGTGCATCGCCGGTCGAGCGCACGAAACGCACGCCCTCGCCGACCTGCTCGTTGGAGCTGACGATCAACCCCTTGATGTCCTTGGCCGCCTGGCCGGAGCGCTGCGCCAGCGCACGCACCTCGGAGGCGACGACGGCGAAGCCCCTCCCCGCCTCGCCCGCTCGCGCCGCCTCGACGGCGGCGTTCAGCGCCAGCAGGTTGGTCTGGAAGGCGATGTCGTCGATCACCGAGACGATCTCGGAGATGCGTTCCGACGAGGTCTCGATGCGCTCGATCGCGCCGACGGCCTGCGCGACCACGTCCTTGCCGTCCTGGGCGACGCCCATCGCCTCGTTGGCGAGCTCGGTCGCCTCCCGCGAGCGGCTTGCGCTCTGCTTGACCGAAGCCGCGAGCTGCTCTGTCGTCGCTGCCGTCTCCTCGAGATTGGCCGCGGTCTGCTCCGTCCGGGCCGCGAGGTCGCCGGCCCCGGTATCGATCTCCGTCGCAGACCGCGCGACATTGCCGGCCGTGCCCTGGATCGTCGCGACGGTCTCGCCGAGATGTGCGAGCGCCGCATTCAGGCTGGACTTCAGTTCGGCCAGTCGGCCCCGGTAATTACCGGTCATGCGCTGGGTCAGGTCGCCCTCGGCCAGCCCGCCCACGACCGTCGTGAACTCGCCGACCGCGTTCTCGACCAGCGCGTTGATCTCGTTCATGCCTTCGGCGATGCGCAGCAGCGCATCAGGTTTGCCCGCGACCGGCACGCGCCGCGAAAAATCGCCCTCGACGGCGGCCGCGACCACGTCAGCGACCTCCGCGGCTGCGGCGAGCTCGTCGGTCAGCTCGAGCCATTCCACCGCGGTGCCGAGCCGGCGGCCGTCGGCATGCATCACCGGGGAGAGCGAGAGCGCCACCGTGCGGCGTCCGAGAGCGAAGCGGACCGCCTGCTGCTGGCTCTGGCGCAGCCCTGCCGGGCCCTGGATGCTCTCCATGACCTTGCCCAGCATGTCCTTGGCGGAGCAGCCGGGGAAGGCGGCGCGGAAATCCTCCTGCGCCTCCCCGAAGAAGCGGAGCAGGGAGTTGTTGACATAGACCACACGGCCTTGCGCGTCGCAGACCATGACACTGGTGCGGCAGCCGTCGAGCGCGGAGCGGATGCGGGCGGCCTCGACGCCGGAATCGTGCGTGGCCTTGAGCGCACGCGCGAGTTCACCGATCTCATCGCCGCGATCGGTGCCTGGAACGGCCATGTCCTCACCGGCAGCGAGCCGCCCCATCGCGATGCGCAGTGCGGAAACCGGGCGCTGGATCAACCGGGCCGCGGCCCAGATCGCCGCTCCGGCGACACCAAGTCCAGTTGCGCTCAGGGCAAGCAGCGACGCCCCATCCAGTCGCCCCAGGGCGGCCTGATAGGCAAGGCCGCCCGCCGTTCCCCCTGCGACGAGGGCGGTGGCGGCGAGCAGGAGCGGAAGCTCGAAGGGGAGTCGCGGGGAGGAACCGGGGACGCTGCCCATTGATGGTGTCGTTTCTTTTCTGGCCCGCGCTTTTCCCAACGCGACTCCTCGGGCCCTGGTCCTGTTCGGCGCTCAGCTTGCGCGGGCAAGCCGCGCCGGCGCTTCGGCCCCGCCGTCGCGGATGACGGCAGCGAGATCCAGCAGCGCCACGATGTCGGTGTCGAGCAGCACGAGGCCTTCAATCAGGCCGTGCTCGTCGCGCTCCAGATCGGGCGCCGGACGGACCGCGCTGACCGGCACGTCGACGATGTCGGAGACCGAGTCGACCAGCAGGCCGGCGACCTTGTCCTCGATGTCGACGACGACGATGACATGCGTCGCGGTCGCGTCGGTGGTGCCGAGGCCGATCGAGGTACGCAGGTCGTAGACCGCCAGGATCACGCCGCGCAGGTTGAGCACGCCCCGCACATGCGGAGCCGCATGCGGCAGCGGGGTCGTCGCCTGCCAGCCCTTGATCTCACGGACCATGCCGACATCGATGCCGAAGGTCCGGTCACCGACCTTGAAGGTGACGATCCGGCGCGCCGCCGATTCCGGCTGCGCCGACGAGAAGTGTTTTTCGCCGAGTTGCACGCTCATGGTCATCCAGCCAGTTTCATTTCGGTTGCAGGGTGGCGCTCGCTCGAAGCGGCGAGGCGAAGCATGGAGTCCACATCGAGGATCAGTGCGACGAGGCCGTCGCCCAGGATGGTCGCGGCCGATGCGCCGTGAACCGTGCCGTAATTGCCCTCGAGGCTCTTCACGACGACCTGCTGCTGCCCGACGATCTCATCGACGGCAATGCCGACATTATCGCCGCGCTCGGTCTCGGCGATAATGATGATGTTCTCGTTGGGCGTACCCGTCGAACCCATCAGGGCGCCAAGGCGATGCAACGGCGTGATCTCGCCGCGCCAGCGCAGTACCTCCTGGCCGAAGGTCAGGTGTTCGATCGGCGTCGAGGCCAGATGCTGCGTCTCGATCACGCTGGCGATCGGGATGACGTAGCGATCGTCGCCGCAGCGGATGACCATGCCTTCGAGCACCGCGAGCGTCAGTGGTAGGGCAAGCGTGAACTTGCAGCCCCTGCCCGGCTCGGAATCGACCGAGATGCGGCCACCGAGCGATTCGACGTTGCGGCGCACCACGTCCATGCCGACGCCGCGGCCCGAGATGTCGCTGACGGCCTCGGCCGTCGAGAGCCCGGCGGCGAAGATGAGCTGATCGATCTCTTCGGGTGCGAGCTTCTCGTCGGCGCCGACGAGACCGCGCGACTTGGCCTTCGCCAGCAGCCTGTCGCGGCCGATTCCGCGTCCGTCGTCGGTAACGGAGATGACGATGCGGCCGGCGCGGTGCTCCGCGATCAGCTTGATCGTGCCTTCTGGCGGCTTTCCGGCGGCGATGCGGTCTTCCGGCGTTTCGAGGCCATGATCCATCGAGTTGCGGATCATGTGGGTCAGCGGATCGGCCAGCTCCTCGATGATCGTCTTGTCGACCTCGGTGTTCTCGCCCTCAAGCACGAGGCGGACTTCCTTGCCGAGCGTCTGGGCGAGCTCGCGCACCAGGCGCGGCATGCGCTGGAACACCGCCTTCACCGGCTGGGCGCGGACCGCCATGACATGGTCCTGCAGCTCGCGCGTCTGGCGCGACAGCGTCAGGATGCCCTCGGCCGTCTTGGCGTAGACGTCGTAGGGCAGCGAGCGGACGCATTCGACCAGCATGGACTGGGTGATGACGATCTCGCCGACGAGATTCATCAGCTTGTCGATGCGGTCGAGGTCGACGCGCACGCTGACGGCCTGGCGCTGGCGCGCGGCGGCAGCGTCGTTGGCCGGGGCGCGAGCCGCAGCCTTCGCGGCGACCGGCGCTTCGACGGCCACCGGGGCCGGCACGGCGACGGGAGCCGGAGCGGCCGGCCGGATGTCGGGCTCGGCCGTCGTCGTCGAAGCGGGGCCGAGCTTGGCCAGGATGGCCGAAAGATCGGCCGCGACGGAGCCGGGCACCTCGGGGGCCGGCGGGGCGACGGGAGCAGCGGCGACCGGAGCCGCAACCGGCGCATCGTCGTTCGCTGCCGAGTCCGCGAGCACCTCGATCTCGAACTCCTCGGTGGCGAGGGTGAAATCGAAGCGGCTGCAGATCTCCTCGATCGACAGCTCGGTACGCATCGTCACGACGAAGCGCATCCAGCAATCGGAGACGTCGATCGTCTCCAGCATCGGCACATGACTGAGGTCGCAGGTGATCGAGACGATGTCGTCGGCCGGCAGCGAGGCGAACACCACGCGCGGCTCGATCACACGGCGGAACAGGTCGCTCTCGGGCGATATCCTCAGCACGACGTCACGGCCGGGCTTGGTGGGGGAGACCTTCGCGGCAGGCTCGTCGTCCCAGCCGAGGTCGGCAGCGGGCGCGCCCATGCCGGTCTTAGCCTCGACCATCGCGATCAGGTTGCCGAGCGCGGCCACGCCGAGCGGGGCGTCATTCGCCGACGCGGCAGGAGGAGCGGCAGGAGCGGAGGCAACGGGAGCCGGAGCAGACGGAGCGGGCGCGGGCGCCGGAGCGGCAGGCGCCGGCGCTGCGGCACCGGCTGGCTTGCCGACCTGCTCGAGCGCTTCCAGAAGATCAGGGCGCGCCCGGGCGGGCTCATCGTTGCGGGCCGCTGAAACGAGATCGGCCACCGCGTCCGAACAGCGCAGGAAGAGCGCGAAGGGCGCATCCTCGAGCGCGACCCGGCCCGACCTCAGATGATCGAGCGAGGCCTCGAAGACATGCGCGAAGGAGACGAGTTCGGTGCAGCCAAATGCGCCTGCGCCGCCCTTGATTGAATGGATCGCCCGGAAGGCGGCGTTGACGTCCTCGGGATCGGTCGAACCTTCATCCAGCGCCTGGAGGCGCTGTTCGAGCGCCCCCAGAAGCTCTTCGCACTCCTGAAAAAAGGTCTGCTTGAGTTCGGCCAACGGATCCATTGACGACAGCCTCAGTTCTGGTAGCGGGCGACGAGGCCGAGCAGGGTGTTGGGCTCGAATGGCTTGACCATCCAGGCGCTGGCGCCGGCGCGCCGGCCCTCCGCCTTGATTTCAGCGCCGTTTTCGGTGGTCAGCACAATGATCGGCGTGTTCTGGCCGGCAGGCCGCGCCCGGCAGGCCCGGGTGAACTCGATGCCGTCCATCAACGGCATGTTCAGGTCGGTGATCACGAGATCGGGCTTGAACTGGTCGAACTTCGCCAACCCGTCCTCGCCGTTCTCCGCCTCCGCCACCTCATGGCCGGCATTGCGCAGGGTCAGGCTCAGCAGGCTGAGCAATGTCTTGGTGTCGTCGATCGCTAGAATGCGCATTCATATCACTCCAGAACGAGAGCGCTGTGAGCGGAGTCGAAGCCGATCGCGCGCAGGGAATCGCGGCACTCTACCGACGCAGCCTTGAGCGAGACCGACAGCCCGCGCGCCTTGGCGCTGACCGCAGCCGAATGCAGCAGTTGAACCCAGAGGCTGGGCAGCGGCCCGGCTTCGGCACACTCGACGGCGATGCTTTCCTTCTGCTCCAGCGCGACGAGCAACTGGTTCCGGAAGGTTGCCGCTTCGGAGCGGCCCAGAAAGTTGGGGAGCGAGACGGTGATGACCACGGCGAATTGACCCAGGATTGCGCCACTCAACATCGGGGCGGACTGGTAAAAATTTCCCTAACCAGGGCACCGGGCGTCAACGTTTTGGGCGAAGCGATGGCAGGAAGTGCCGGGTTATGCCGCGATGCGGCATCGGCCCTCTGCGGCAGCGCGGCGGAAACGCACTTCGATGTCCGCCGAGCACCATGCACATCCGGAAGCGGCCGCGGATCGCTCTTTCAGAAGATCGCGTTGCTAATCGCGCGAGGCACGAGCGAGATGCTGCCGCTCGCCTCGCGATATTTGCGCGGGATGTTGATGATGCCTGACAGGTGCACCCAGAGATTGTTGGGCGAGATCGGCTTTGTGATGATCTCGTGAGCCCCAAGTTTCGCAGCCTGCACGACCGAACGCCTGTCCGGGCGCTCCATCATGACCAGGACCGGCGCCTTCGCGAAGGGCGAGGTCTTGAAGGAACGGATCGCCGCCAGGCATTTCGTGCTGCCATTGTCCGGCAGGTCCCAGTCGAGGATCACGATGTTCGGCTGCTTCTGGATGAACATCGTCGCGGCGGAAGCCAGATCCGAGGCCTCGAAGATCCGGCTGAGCTGGGCCTGATAGAGCATCGTGCGGACGATGCGTCGGTAATGCGGGCTCATGTCGATCAGGAGCACCGACAGATTGGGGAATGACGGCGCTATGTGCATGACGCGGGGCTCGACAACTCACTCAACCTGAAACCGACGCAACGCAAAACTCTGGCTGGATTAGACGTTGAGGCCGAAGCGGAAGCCACCCCAGTGCCGACCCTTGACCAGGATCGGAGCGGAGAGGTCTTCCATCACCAGGAACTGGCCGCCACCCATGTCGCGCCGGTAGGTCTGCAGCAAGAACGGCTTGCGGTTGCGCGCGGCCGCCAGCCCGGTCCGGTCGTCGAAGATGCGCCGATTGCGGCAATTGGCATTGTTCCAGACCGGATCCACGCCCTGGGGCTGGGCATACTTGCGGTTGTGCGTCGGCAGGAAGCCGTTGCGGTCCACTGCCGCGCAGAACACGATGCGGCGGTTGGACGTGAGCAGGGCCTCCTGGATCGGCGGCAGCACGCGGTCGCAGAGGGCAACGAAGCGCGTCATGTGCTGGACGGGATTGGTACCGGTGATCGGCTGGTATGACTCGTCGTAGAGGTCGGCCAGCGTCAGTTCGCCCCTGTCGAGCGCCTGCTCGAACAGCCCGCCGATCCGGACAGCGGTCTCCATCGCGGTGGCGATCAGTTCCGATTGCGCCGTCCGCACGCCCGAGGCGGCGATCGCGCCCAGGATCCCCTCGCTGATCGCGACCAGCGCATCGCCGCGTTGGGCTGCGCGCTCGAGGTTCTCGCTCGACTGGTCGACGCCATCGACCAGCGCCCGCAGGTCCACGCCAACCTTGGCGAAGGCGACTGCATTTTCCCGCGTCGGGTTCGAGATCGCGTCGATATCACCAATGAGATCGACGACCGAGCGACCGAAGCTGTCGAGTTCGCCCAGTTGCTGCGAGATCGACTGGCTCTCGTCGCGGGCACGCCGCGCCGTCGCGGCATTCTCGTCGCTCTTGCTCGCCAGCAGGTCGACCGACTTGACCAGGGCCTCGAGCTGTTTGGAGCTGAGCGCTGTGGCCTCGCGGGTCTGCTCCGAAAGGTGCTTGACCGCAGCCGCGATCACCGCGAAACCGCGCCCCGCTGCGCCGCTGCGCGCCGCCTCCACGCCGGCGTTGATCGACAACAGCTGGATCTCGCGCGTGATCGCCTGAATCGCATCGCTCGACGCCCGCACCTTGTGGGCATCGGCGACAGCCTGGGCCAAAGCCTCCGAAAGCGATTGTGCGCCCTGCGACAGGGCCTCGATGTCCGATTGTGCAGCGTTGAGGCCGACCTTGACCGCGCCGGTCACACGCTCGAGACCGTTGCGGACGACGGATGCGGTCGTCTGCGCGCCCTCGGCCGCCTGCTGAATGGATCGATTGGCCCGTGACACCTGCTCGACCGCAGTGACGACCCGATGGAGGCCGTCCGTCTGGCCTTCGAGCTGCCGTGTCACATCGCCGATGCGCCCGGAGATGTCGGTGATCTCCACCCCGAGCTTGCCGAAGCGTTCTGCGATCTCGCGAACGGCGGCCTCGGCGGAGGCTTCGGCCGGCCTGTCTTCATTGGCCGGCTCAAGGGCCTTCAGCGCGAGCGCATGCATGATCGGCGGGTCCTTTTCGGGCCTCGGTAATTCGATCAGGACGCTAGCAAAACGCAGTAAATCGAGCGTTAATGCAACTTTCTGGAGAATTCCCGGCCATTCGTCGAACCGCACAGCGTCCTGTTATGTCGACGGGCCACGAAAGTCGCGTCGTTCCCGAAGTACGAGGTCGGCCAAGCCGCATACCCGTTGCATCCGCCCACGCGCTTCCCGCATAACCTTAGGGTAAGGCGGCACCCGACGCCGCCATTGGAGGATCCCATGATCGCCGCATCTCCCCTCTCCCGCCGCTCACTGCTCGGATTCGGCGCCGCCGCCATCGCCGTCGCCGCCGCTCCGAAGGTCTGGGCCCAGGCCGCCGCGCCGGCCGCTCCCACCGGGCCGTTCTCGCTGCCGAAGCGCGCCTACGAGGCCGCCGCGCTGGAGCCGCATATCGACACGACGACGATGGATATCCACTACACCCGGCACCATGCCGCCTTCATCGCCGGGCTGAATGCCGCCGCCAAGGACAATGGCGTGCTCGCCACCAAGCCGATCAACGAGCTCCTCGGCGATATCACCAATCTGCCGGAAGCCGTCCGCGTCGTGATCCGGAATGCCGGTGGCGGGCACGCCAACCACAGCATGTTCTGGGAGATCATGGGGCCGGGGGCCGGCGGCGTGCCGACCGGCGATGTCGCGGCCGCGATCACCAAGGACCTCGGCGGCTTCGACAAGTTCAAGGCCGATTTCGAGAGCGCGGGCCTGCGCGTCTTCGGCTCAGGCTGGGTCTTCGTCACCGTCGACAAATCCGGCAAGCTCGCGCTGCTCGCCAAGCCCAACCAGGATAGTCCGTTGATGGACAAGCAGATGGTCCTGATGGGCAACGACGTCTGGGAACACGCCTATTACCTGAAGTACCAGAACCGCCGCGCCGACTACCTCAAGGGCTGGTGGAACGTGGTCAACTGGGCGAAGGTCAATGAGCGCTACGCCGCAGCCAAGGCCGGCAAGTTGACCGTCTGAGCCCTCGCACCTTGACGCAGATCACGATGCCCGGCCGCAAGGCCGGGCATTTTGTTGCTCTCGCAGTCCAGGCGCGGTCGCCGCTCTTGCGGAGTGGAAGGGCAATCTCTAATTTAGAATCATTCTAAATTAGAGATACCATCATGCTCTCTCGCTTTTCCCTGCCGAGCTTCGGCGGCAAGCGCCGCTTCGACGACCTCTCCGAAAAGGAGATCCTCGCTCTCGCGATATCGTCCGAGGAGGAGGACGGCCGCATCTATGCGACCTACGCCCAGACGCTGCGGGCGGCCTACCCCGCCTCGGCGGCGATCTTCGACGGCATGGCGCAGGAGGAGGACGGCCACCGCCAGCGCCTGCTCGCGCTTTATCGGCAGCGCTTCGGCGACGTCGTCCTACCGATCCGCCGCGAGCATGTCGCCGACTTCTACGCCCGCAAGCCGATCTGGCTCGTCGAGAACCTCGGGCTCGAGCGCATTCGTCAGGAAGCTGCCGACATGGAGCGGCAGGCGCGGGATTTCTATGTCGCAGCCGCCGGCCGCTCGACCGATGTCGACACACGCACGCTGCTCGGGACTCTGGCCGCAGCTGAAGCGGGGCACGAAGCGAAGGCACAGTCCCTGACCGCCGAGAAGCTCGGTGGCGAGAGCCGCTCGCAGGAGGACCTCGCCGCCAAGCGCCAGTTGGTCCTCACCTGGGTCCAGCCCGGCCTCGCCGGATTGATGGACGGCTCGGTCTCGACGCTGGCGCCGATCTTCGCCACGCCCTGCCCTATCTCATCCCGCATTTCTGGACGGCGACGGCGATCGCCTTGGTCGTGGTGTTCGTAGAGCTCTGGGCCATCGTCTGGATCCAGAACCGCTACATGGAGACACCCTTCCTGCGCGCCGCCTTCCAGATCGTGCTGGGCGGAAGCCTCGTGCTGGCGGCCGGCATCCTCATCGGCGGGGCATGAGGACTACCGGCATCACAAGCCCGGTGCCCTCGCCTCGCACACTCCGGCTTTCTGCAATGCGAATGCGGCCCGCAGGCAGAGATCCTCGCGCCAGGGTGCGGCGATGATCTGCACGCCGATCGGCAGGCCCATTCCGAACACCGGAACCGCTGCAACCGGCAGGCCGATCGCCGAGACCGGCTGAGTGAACAGTCCGAGATTGGGCCGCAGCGGCACGGTCTCGCCGCGCAGCTCCAGAACCTTCTGCCCAATGCGCGGCGCCGGACAGGGCGTCGCTGGCGCGATGATCAGGTCGACATCGGCGAAGACCTTCAACATCTCGTCGTGGAACCAGTGCCGCGCCCTCTGCGCCTGGACATACCAGGCCGCCGGCAGCATCGCTCCCGCCAGGAAGCGGTCCCGCGTCTCGGGATCGAAGTCGTCAGCCCGCTGACGCAGGCGGTCGAGATGGAAGGTCGAACTTTCGGCATTGGTGATCAGGAAGGCGGCGGCCCGCGCAATGCCGGCTCCCGCCAGTTCGAACGTCCGGGTAGTTCCGAGCCCCCTCGCCACGGCGGCGACAGCCGCTTCCGCCTCCGGCATCCCCTCCGTCGAGAAATGCCCGCCAGCGATCGCGATCCGCAGATCGCCGACCCCGCGCTGCAACGAGGTCAGCGTCGGCTCCACCGGCAGCTGCGCGCAATGGGGATCCTCGGGATCAGCGCCCTGCAGCAGGTCATAGGCCATCGCCAGATCGGTGACGTCCCGCGCGAACGGCCCGAGATGATCGAGCGAGTCGCAGAAGGGAAAACTGCGGGTGCGCGGAAGCCTGCCATAGGTGGGCTTGAGCCCGAAGACGCCGCAGAGGGAAGCCGGGACCCGGATCGAGCCGTTGGTGTCGGAGCCCAGCGACAAAGGCGCGAGCCCGGCCGCCGTGGCAGCACCCGATCCCGAGGAGGAACCTCCGGCCATCCGCGCCGGGTCGTGCGGATTGCGGCCTGGCCCGTCATGGGCGTTCTCGCCGGTGAAGTCATAGGCGTACTCGCCCATGTTCAGCCCGCCGAGCAGAACCGCGCCCGCCGCCGTCAGCCGCTCGACCAGCGCCGCGTCGCGCGTGGCCACAGCGCGGTCGCGGTTGATCTTGGAGCCCGCCTTGGTCGGAAGGCCCCTGATGTCGAACAGGTTCTTGGCGGCGAAGGGCACGCCGGCCAGCGGGCCGAGCGCCTTGCCCGCCGCGCGAGCCAGATCGATGCCGCGCGCCTGCTCCAGAGCACGTTGCGCGGTGACGTCGGTGAAGGCATTGACGACAGGATTGACCTTGTCGATGCGGGCCAGGAAGGCCCCGGTCACCGTTTCGGCGGAAAGCCCGCCTTCCCTGATCTCGGTCGCGATGCGGTGGGCCGGCGTGAAGACGTCGAAACTCACGAAGCGTCTCCACGCGGAGCGCCTGGCCGAAAGACAGGCGCGAGTTCGAGCGAGGCGGAGTCGAGCGGCGCGGTGCGCACGATCTCGGACATTGCCTGCGCGATGGCGATGAATTGCAGCACAACTGGCCGCTGCTCGGCGGTGATCGTCAGGCCGAGCGCCGGCGCCATCGCATCGAGATGGCGGGCGGCGTCGAAGCCGCCCCCCGCATCGGACTTGCTCATTCGGCCGGCTCCAGCTTGGCGTGTGGCTCTGTGGTCATCGTCTTGATGGCGGGTTCGCCGGCCAGCGCCTTCGCGCAGTAATAGAGGAACCCCGCGACCATCGCATAGGCGAGGCTGATCGAGGGCGTCACGCCCAGCCCCTTGCCGATGCCGATCGCCTCGCCGTGCATCAGCCCGAAATAGGTCAGAACAGCACCGGCTGCAGCGAAGGCCGCCGCCTGCATGAACTGCTTCTCGATCACGAAGACGGCGATGGCGCCGAGCACGAGGCCCGACAAAATCGCGCCGCCGCCCATCAGTTCGAGCCCGTGATAGAGCACGCCCATATTCGCCATCTTGTCGAGGCCGACTGCCGCCGCATTGGTGCCGGCCGCCCCGAGTGCACCGTCGATCAGGACCTTCGCCCAGGCTGCGAGATGCGGCGTGATCGCCAGCACGATCGCCGGAGCATGGCTCGCGGGCGTGGTCTGGAAGGCCTGCGCCCCGATCAGCATGCCGATGTAGAGCAGGATCGGCGAGATCGCGACGATCGGGATCAACGCCAGCAAGAGCGCGATGATGCCGAACCAGCACAGGGCGATGACGATCATTCCGGTCGCGGCCGAATAGCCGATGCGACCGCCCATCGCCTTCCAGCCGGGATGGCCGATATAGACCGCGTTGATGAAGGGGTTGCCCATCAGGCAGCCGATCAGCGAGACGACGCCGTCGGCCGTCAGCACCCGCGTGGTCGGGTAATGGTCGCCCGCCGCCTCCGCGCTCTCGACATTGTCCATCGCCTCGACGAGGTCATAGATGCCGAAGGGGATCGCCGTGACCAGGATGATCCCGAGATAGCTGAAGCCCGAGAAGACGTGGTCGAAGGCTGGCAAGGGCAGCGAAAAGCCGAAATTCGTGAAGGCAGCGCCGAGCTTGGCCAGCGACAGCCCTCCGACATCGAGCCCGAGGGCGGCCCCGCCCCAGGCGACGACCATGCCGAAGGCGATCGCAACGAGCCCCGCGGGAATGCCGCGCGGATAGCGCAGCCCGCCGAACCAGCTCACCAGGATGATCGCAAGGCAGACCAGACCGATCGCAGGCGTGAGGAAGATCTCCAACGCCGGCCGCATCGAGATGAAGGCGATCGAGACACCCGCCAGCGTGCCGAGCAGGGCGGCGCGCGGCGTGATCTTGCGGATGTACGGCGCGATGAAACCGCCAAGCATCAGGATGAAGCTCTGGAAGAAGACCCATACCAGGCCGGCCTCCCAGCCCTTGATCGGATCACCGGTCATGCTCGCGATCGGCAGCATGATGACGAAGGTGACGACGAACATATGCGGCACGCTGATGCCGGAGGGGAGCGCGCAGACATCGTCGCGCCCGGTCTCCTTCGCGAGCTTCCAGGCGAGATAGGCGTAGTACCCAGTCGAGAGGAACATCATCAGCCCGAGCGCCGGCAGGATGCGGCCGAAGACGATCTCGGAGGGCATCTTCAGCACGAATTGCAGCAGGCCGGTCAGCACCAGCAGGTTGACCAGGATGTTTGTCCCGAAGCCGAACAGGGCGTTCCAGTCGCCCGGGGTCCAGAGTTTCGGTGAGGTCGTCGTCGCCGTCGTGGTCGTCGCCATGTCCCCTCCCTCGCCGCGCTCAGGCGGCCCGCTCCGTGGCGGCGAGCGCCGCCAGCACATCCGACGTTGTCGAAACCCAGCCAAAGATCCCGCCCTGGGCCGCGATCATCCGCAGGCCGACCTCGTGGAACTCCGGGAAATAGGAGGCGCAGGCATCGCCGAGCACGAGGCAGCGATAGCCCCGGTCGTTGGCCTCGCGCACGGTGGTATGGACACAGACTTCGGTGGTGACGCCCGTCACCATCAGCGTCTCGATGCCGCGATTGCGCAGCATCAGGTCGAGATCGGTCTGGTAGAAGGCGCCCTTGCCGGGCTTGTCGATGACCGGCTCATCCGGCAATGGCGCGAGCGCGGGAATGATGTCGTGGCCCGCCTCGCCGCGGATCAGGATGCGCCCCATCGGCCCGCAGGCGCCGATGCGCTTTTCGGCCGGGCCGCGCAGAACCTTGGCCGGCGGCGCGTCGGACAGGTCAGGGCGATGACCCTCGCGCGTGTGGATCACCAACATCCCGGCGGCCCGCGCTCTCGCGAGAATCGCCCGGCAGGGCTCGACGGCCGCGACCAGCCGGGAGACGTCGTTACCCAGCGCAGCCCCGAAGCCGCCTGGCTCCAGAAAGTCCCGCTGCATGTCGATGATAACGAGCGCCGTCCGCGCAAAATCCACGCTGAGCGGGAAGGGCTGGGCTGGAATATCGAAGCGGCTCACGGCAAGCGCCCCCGATCGCGGACGAACGGAACAGGCTTTGCAAGGGCCATGCCTGAGACGGAGTCATGCGACGAGCGCGGAATCGAGATCTCAGCAACACCATTCAGATCATTGGGATCGCAATGGAATCCTGCGGAATCGAAATCTCAGCTTCGACGCGGCTCCGCTCGCCGCGAGACGCCAAGCCACATCGTTGGCGGTTCGTTGCATAATCTTTGTATGCATGTTGAAAAAATATGCCCGCTTCATGGGCATGCCGATTGAGAGGGCATAGTGCCGACGCTGACCCGCATCCTTGCCGACCATCTGGACGGCCGCTCCACCATCCCGCAGACCGTCGCGGCCTGTTACGCCCGCCACCTCGCCCATGGCGATGCAGCAATCTTCATCTCCTTGCGCCCCGAGGCCGAGGTCCTGGCGGAAGCGGAGCGGCTGCAGGCGGAAGGCCCGCTCGGCCGCAAGCTCTGGGGCATCCCCGTCGCTGTGAAGGACAACATCGACGTCACGGGCTTGCCGACCACGGCCGCCTGCCCAGCCTACGCCTATCAGCCGGCGCGGGACGCGAGCGTCGTCGCCAGGCTGCGGGCCGCAGGGGCGATCATCATCGCCAAGACGAATCTCGACCAGTTCGCCACCGGCCTGAACGGCACGCGCTCACCCTATGGCGTTCCGCTCAACACGCTGCGTGCCGATCTCGTCCCCGGCGGCTCCAGTTCCGGCTCCGCCAGCGTGGTCGCGGCCGGGATCGTGCCGGTGGCGCTCGGTACCGACACGGCCGGTTCCGGTCGCGTCCCCGCAGGACTGCAGAACATCGTCGGCCTGAAACCCAGCCTCGGCGTCGTCCCGACCGCGGGGGTGGTCCCCGCCTGCCGCACCCTGGATTGCGTCTCGGTCTTCGCGCTGACAGTCGAGGATGCCTGGGCCGTGCTCGATGTGGTCGCCGGTCCGGACGGGAGCGACCCATTCTCGCGTCCGGTCCCCCTCGGCCACCCCGGTGCCGTTCCACCGAAAACCCGCATCGCCGTGCCCCGCCCCGAGGATCTCGACTTCGCCGGCGATGCCGATGCCAAGGAGAGCTTCGCGCTGGCGATCGAACGCGCGCTGGCCCTCGGCGCCGAGATCGTTCCGCTCGAGATGGCCCCGCTCTACGAGACCGCGCGGCTGCTCTATGAGGGCCCCTGGGTCGCCGAGCGTTTCCTGGCGATTCGCGACCTGCTGGACAAGGATCCGGACGCCATCCTGCCGGTGATCCGCACCGTCATCGCCGGCAAGCCGCTCCCGGACGCGGCCGAAACCTTCGCCGCGCGCTATCGCGTCGCGGAACTGGCGCTGGCTGCAAAAGCCGCTTTCAAGGGCATCGACGCGTTGATGGTGCCGACTGCGCCGCGGCCGGTGACGCTTGCGGAAATGGCCGCCGACCCGATCGGGATGAACTCGCTGCTCGGTCGCTACACCAATTTCGTCAATCTGCTCGACATGTGCGCGCTCGCCGTGCCGGTCAGCCTGGCGTTCGACGGCACCGCCGCAGGCGTCACGCTGATCGCCCCCTCCGGACATGATGCAGTGCTCGCCGGCTTCGGCCGCGCCCTTCACGAAGCCGCCGACCTCCCCCTGGGAGCGACCGACCTGCCCTATCCGTCCCCGACAGCGCTTCCGGTCAGGGCCGCGCCGGATGCGATCGAGATCGCCGTCGTCGGCGCGCATCTCTCGGGCATGCCGCTGAATGGCGAACTGACACGCCTCGGAGGGACCTTCCTCCGCGCCACCATGACGACGCAGGATTACCGTCTCTTCGCCCTGCCGGGAGGTCCGCCGGCCCGCCCGGGCCTCATCCGGGCGGGAGAAGGCGGTGCGGCAATCGCATTGGAGGTATGGTCGCTGCCGCCGGAAGGCTTCGGCCGCTTCGTCGCCGGCATCCCCTCGCCGCTCGGCATCGGCACGCTGGCTCTGGCCGACGGCACGCGGGTCAAGGGCTTTCTCTGCGAGACCATCGCGACCGAGGGAGCCCGCGACGTCACGGAATTCGGCGGCTGGAGGGCCTTTGTTGCGGCCCAGGCAAGGGCGGGCTGACGATGGGGCTGGCGATCAGAGCCGCCGCTCATCGCGTCCCGGCATAGCTCCGGAACGCGTCCCTGACGATGCCGATATGGGCGCGCATCGCCTCGTTCGCCGCCGTCTGGTCGCCGCGCAGGATCGCCTGCACGATCAGGTCGTGCTCCTGATAGGAGCCACCGAGCCGGCCCGTCGCACGGAACTGGGCGCGGCGGAACGGCGCGACGCGGATGCGCGTCATCAGGGTCAACTCGGCCAGGTAGCCATTGTGCGAGCCGGCATAGATCGCGGCGTGGAAGGCCTCGTTCTTCTCGTGGTAGCTCGCCGGATCGCCCTCATGCACGAGGACGCGCAGTTGTTCGTGCAAGGTCTCGAGCCCGCAACGCTCGGGCACGGTCATGTTGCGCGCAGCGAGCCCGGCGCAAAGCGCCTCCAGCTCGGCCATCGCCTCGAACATGTCGTTGAGCTGGGCCGGCGTCGGCAGGGCGACGACCGCGCCGCGATGCGGCCGCACGCTGACAAGTCCGGAAGCTGAAAGCTGACGGATCGCCTCGCGCACGGGCGTCCGCGACACCCCAAAGCGGGCCGCGAGATCCTGCTCGTCGAGTGGCATGCCGGGCTCCAGCACACCCGAGACGATCTCGTCGGCGATCTGCAGCCGCAACGCCTCGGTGCGCGTCAGCCTTGCGGCGGGTGGATCAGGCGTCAGGACGATGGCGGCGTGGCGCGGCATGAAGACTGAACTCGAGACGTCGAAGGCGCGCCGCTGGAACGGCAGGGCGCGACGGCGGGATCATCGGACGGAAGCGTTCATTCGGCAATCGCGCTGACATGCGCGGCGACCACGCGCCAGCCTTCCGGAAACTTGACCCAGGTCTGGCTCTGGCGGCCGACCTTTCCGGCCATGCTCTCGCGCCGGAACAAGGTGTTGGCAGTCGCCATGTCATTGCCATAGGTGGTGATGACCGTGCGCTCGATCGTCCGCGTGAGCCCCACGGGCGAGCGCGCGGAGCGGAAGGCCGCGATCTCGCCGAAGCCGTAGAGGTTTTCCGCCATGCCGTAGCGGATCGTCTCCGGCGCATCCTTGAAGGATGCATCGAGCACCGCGACATCGTTCTCGCCCAGCGCCTTCTCATAAGCCATGAATGCGGCCTCGACTTCAGCCACAACGGCGGGGTCATTGATCTTCATCGTCTGTCTCCAGTCCGCGCGGGCGCTCACAGCGGCGGATGCGGAATCGCCGTCAGCAGTTCCTTCGTATACTCCGCCTTCGGGTCGCCCAGCACCTCCTCGGCCGTGCCCTGCTCGACGATCGCGCCCGTCCTCATCACGATCACCCGGTCGCAGAGCAGGCGCACGACGTTGAGGTCATGCGAGACGAAGAGGTAGCTCATCCCGAGCCGGCCCTTCAGCTCCTCGAGCAGGTTAAGCACGACCGCCTGCACGGAGACGTCGAGCGCTGCCGTCGGCTCGTCGAGAATGACGAGGTCGGGATCGAGCGCGATGGCGCGGGCGATGCCAACGCGCGCCTTCTGTCCGCCCGAAAGCTGGTGCGGAAAGCGATCGATCAATTCGACCGGCAGCCCGACCAATCGCGCCAGCTCCTCGCAGCGCGCCCGCAGCGCATCGCGCCCGGAGATCGAGCCCATGCGCAGGATCGGGTCGACGATCGCCCGCTCGGCGGTGAAGCGCGGATTGAGGCTATCGGTCGGGTCCTGGAACACCATCTGGATGCGCCGGCGGTGCGGTGAGGCCGCAAACTGCTTGGCCGGGATCGCGCCGATGTCCATACCGTCGAAGATGATACGGCCAGCGCTCGGATCGATCAGCCGGGTGATCATCATCGAGGTCGTCGACTTGCCGCAGCCGGATTCGCCGACGAGGCCAAGTGTCTCGCCCCTGGCGACGGTAAAGCTGATGCCATCGACCGCGCGGAAGGCCGGTTTCTCGGGCTCGGCCTTTCCCATGAGCTTGGCGAGAAGGGAACCCGTCGCCGGCCTTGGATACTCCTTCACCAGGTTCTCGACACGCATCAGCGGCTCGGCCCCTGGCACAGGCGCGGAGCGCGGCACTGCAGCCTGCGCCGGCTGCGCCTTCGGCGCATCCGGCAGCAGGTCGCGAAGGCTCATGCCGATGCGCGGCGTCGCCTTCATCAGCTTGCGGGTATAGGGGTGCTGCGGATTGCGGAAGATCTCGCCGGCGGCCGCCGTCTCGACCACGACGCCCTTCTCCATCACCACGACCTTGTCGCAATAGGCGGCGGCGAGCCCCAGATCATGCGTGATCAGGATCGTCGACATGCCGCGCTCGCGCGTCAATTCGACGATCAGGTCCATCACCGCCTTCTGGGTGGTCACATCGAGGCCTGTCGTCGGCTCGTCCGCGATCAGGAGCTGCGGCTGGCAGGCGAGCGCGAGCGCGATCACGACGCGCTGGCACATGCCGCCGGAGAGCTCGAAGGGATAGGCGTCGTAGCGTTCCTGCGGCCGCGCGATCTTGACCTTTTCCAGCGCCTCGATCGCCTTCTCGCGTGCTGTCGCGCGTGTCGCCTGGACATGCTCGAGCAGCACGTCCTCGATCTGCTTGCCGACCTTCCGGATCGGGTTCAAAGCGGCGCGCGGGTTCTGGAAGATCATCGAGATCTCGCGCCCGCGCAGATCGCGCATCTGCGATTCCGGCGCGCTGACGAGGTCCATGCCGGAGAAGGTGATCGAGCCCTCCGCGACCTTGCCGGCCCGGTCGAGGATGCGCACCACCGCATAGGAGGTCACCGACTTGCCGGAGCCGGATTCGCCGACGATAGCGACCGTCTCGCCCTTGCCGACGCTGATGTCGATCGCCTTGACGGCCTTGACCGTGCCGCGGCGCGTCGCGAACTCGACGGTGAGGTTCCGGATGTCGAGGAGCGGTACAGGAATCACGGCATCGCCCTCAATTGCGTCGCTGCGGATCGACGAGGTCGCGCACGCCGTCGCCGAGCAGGTTGAAGCAGAAAACCGCGGTCATCAGCGCCAGCCCCGGGAAGAAGGCGATCCACCACTCGCCGGAGACGATGAAGCTCGCCCCCTCCGCGACCATGATCCCCCATTCCGGCGTCGGCGGGCGCACGCCGAGGCCGATGAAGGACAACCCCGCCGCGTTCAGGATCGCGTAGCCCATGGTCAGCGACATCTGCACCGCCATGATCGGCATGATGTTGGGCACGATCTGCGTCAGCAGCAGCCGCCAGTCCGAATTGCCCGAGAGCCGTGCCGCCTGCACGAAGCCGGCCTCGCGCCGGACATTCGCCTCGGCACGGGCGACGCGGGCATAAAGCGGGAAATTGATGATCGCCGTGGCGATGACGATGTTGGTGACGCTGTTGCCGAGCGCCGCGACGATGCCCATCGCCAGTACGAAGAGCGGAAAGGCCATGATCGTATCGGCGATGCGCCCGACAAGCTTGTCGACCCAGCCGCCATAGAAGCCCGCCATCACGCCGGCGAGCCCGCCCATGGCGAAGACAAGCGCGACGGAACAGACGGCGATGGTGAAGTCGAGCCGAGTCGCCACGATGACCCGGCTGAAGATGTCGCGCCCGAGTTGGTCGGTGCCGAACCAGTGCCGGGCGCTCGGCCCCTGCAGGGCGGCGTTGGTGTTGCTCGCCAACGGGTCGTAGGGCACGAGCGACGGCCCCAGGATCGCCGCCAGCACGATCAGTGCGAACAGCCCGAAGGCGAGCCCCGTGACCGGGTTCTCGGCGACGATATGGCGGGCATGGGCCCAGATGCTGGTGGAGGGCGGGGCCTCGAAGCGCAGGGCGGGAGGCGGTTCGACCTTGGTCATGTCGTTCATGATCCTCAGCCCTCCAGCCTGACGCGGGGATCGATGACGCCGTAGAGCACGTCGATCATGAGATTCAACGCGACGTACATGATCGCCATGGTCAGCACGAAACCCTGGATCGGCGCATAATCCGAGGCGATCAGCGCCTCGACCGCGTAGGAGCCGACGCCCGGCCAGGCGAAGACCTTCTCGACCAGCACATTGGCCCCGAGCAGGAAGGAGAACACCATGCCGAGCGTGGTCACGACCGGCAGCATCGCGTTGCGGAAGGCATAGGTGCCGATGACCTTGCGGCTGGAGAGACCGCTCGCCCGCGCGGTGCGCACGAAATCGGCGCCGAGCACCGCCAGCATCGAGGCGCGCGTCATGCGGGTGATCGGCGCCAGCGAGAAGATCGCCAGCGTCACCGCGGGCAGCATGATCTGCGCGAAGGCGGCGCGGAAGGTCTCGCCGTCGCGCGCCAGCAGCGAGTCCACGAGGTAGAATCCGGTCACGCGCGCCGGCTCCGAGGCGAAGACGTCGAGCCGCCCGAGCGGCGCCGGCGCCCAGCCGAGCCGGAAGTAGAAGACGTAGACCAGGAGCAGGCCGGTGAAGAACACCGGCAGCGAAACGCCGGCCGTGGCCACGATGCGGCAGAGATGGTCGATCCACGAACCCTGCCTCACGGCCGCGAGAACGCCGAGCGGAAGCGCCACCATCATCGCAAGCAGCAAGCCCGCCAGGGTCAATTCGCCGGAAGCCGGAAGCCGCGCTGCGAGATCGGCCGTCACCGGCTGGCCGGTCGTCAGCGACGTCCCGAGATCGCCACGCAGCAGCGCGCCGACATAGGAGACGAACTGCACCGGCAGAGGCTGGTCGAGCCCGAGCTTGCTGCGGATCTCGGCGATCGCCTCGTTCGAGGCGGCAGGTCCCGCGAAGTAAGCCGCCGTATCGCCCGGCAACACCCGCGTCAGCAGGAAGGTGACGATGATCACGCCGATGACGGACGGGATCGTCGTCATCAACCGCGCGCCGATCATGCGCAGCATGGGGAAGCCTCCATCATGGCGTTCGACCTGTCCGTCATTCTCGGGCGGCGCGGAGCACCGACCCGAGAATCTCAGTCCGGAGATGCTCGGGTCTTCGCCCGAGCATGACGCTCTTCAGCGCATCAGCGTCACACCATGCCCTTGCTGAGATAGCGGAAGTCCGGCTCGCGGCAGGGCTGGAACTGGTAGCCGCCGATCGACTTCTGCAGCGCGACGTCGTGGGTCGGCTGGTTGATCGGCACCATCGGCACCTCGCTGTTCACCAGCTTGATGAAGTCGATGACATTGGCGTCGTAGGAGGCCTTGTCCGGTGCGAAGCGGGCGGCATCGACGAGCTTGTCCAGTGCCGGGTTCTGATAGGCGGCGATGTTGAAGATCGAATTGTTGCCGTGCATCGTCCAGAACAGATAGTAGTCGGGGTAGTCGAGCCAGCCGGCGAAGCGGTTGAGGACCATCGGATTGGTCTTCTTGGCGATCTCGGTGCGGAAATTCGCGCCCGGCACCTTGTTGATCTCGACCGTGATCCCGATCGTTGCCAGCGCTTCCTTGATCAGCACCGCCATCGGCTCGGCGACGGTCGCGTTGCCGGCGTCGAAATAGAGCGTCGTCGAGAACGGCCCGCCTGCAGCGTCGACCAGCGCCTTCGCCTTGGCCGTGTCCGAGGTGTAGGGGAAGGGCTGCGGCCAGGCGACCTTCGGCGTCGTACCGCCGTCCATCGAAACGCCGCGACCGAACAACGCGGCCTGCTTGATCTTCTCATAGGGCATCACCCAGGCGACGGCCTGGCGCAGGCGGACATCCTTGAACGGGCCGACCTGCGTGTTGAGATAGCAGCCCCAGACGCCGTTCGGGATCGGAACGCCGACGACGTTGATCTTGCCGGCGTCGAGCAGGTCCTTGAAGTCCTTCGGCGGCAGCCCGTATGACACATCGGCATCCCCGCGCTCGATCAGCGCGCGGCGGGTCGAGGGCGAGGCGATGTCGCGCGCGATGATACGGCGCAGTTGCGGCAGCTTTCCGCAGGCCCAGGCGTCGTTGCGGACATAGATCGTCTCGACGCCGGGCTTCCAGCTCTCGACCTTGTACGCGCCCGAGCCGGCGATGTTATTCTTGAGGTATTCCTTGGCGTGCGGATCGCCGCCCGAGTTCGCGATCGCCAGCTCGGAATCGAACACGAAGGGGATGGTGACCGCGAGGTTCGGCAGTGTCATCTTGTCCTTGCGGACGAAGTCGACGCGGAAGGTCTTGTCGTCGACGACGACGAACTGCTCGGGCTTCTCCAGCGAGCCGGCATTCATCTGCGTCGTGGCGAAGCCGCCGATCGTGCAGGCGCGGTCGAGCGACCACTTGACGTCCTTGGCCGTGACCTGGCGACCCGAATGGAACTTGGCGTCGCGCAGCTTGAAGGTGCAGCTCATGCCGTCGGAGGCGACCTGCCAGCTTTCCGCCAATTCGCCCTCGAGCTCGCCCATCGAGATCGTGTTGCCGCCACCGCCCGGGATCGGCACCGGCTTGAAGCGCAGCAGCCGGTCATAGCAGTTCAACGCGACGCCGTTCACCGGCTGCGACGAGCCGATGCCCTGCATGTCCAGGCTGTTGGGGCCATATTCCTGCACGAGCAGCAGCGTCTCGTTGCGACCCGGAGCCTGGGCCTGAGCACTGCCCTTCGCCACGAAGGGAGCAGCAAGGCCTGCTGCGATAGCTGTGCGGCGCGTGATCATCGACGATGGTCCTTGTGTTTCGCAGGGTTGGAGTGAGGCGAGGGAACGGACCGGCGGTCCATGCATGCCGCGTGCCGCCGGTCGCAGGCCGTCAGCCGGCCCAGCGGCCCGCATGGGAACCAGGACGACGGTGTCCCCACGAAAACTTGACGGCGAAGCATCGCGCGCTCCCGGCGCCACCATGGCGCGACGGGTTTTTACCTAGCAGGGAGCATGCCAACCGCAGGGCCTTGTTTTTGCTGGCATATTCCCGCCAGCTCGCTCCGACGGCTGAAAAAATTCACGCATCATGTATGCATGAGCATCAAACATGCTCAATTATTCACCATTACAGAGATCGCCCATGTTGCGGGCGTAACGCATTCTTAAGCGGCGAGATGGCCGCTCCTTGCATCGACGCGAATCCGGCGGTGCTATCGCCGAGCCGCGCGGCAGTCGCGAGCCCATGGAACAGCGATGCGCGCAAGGCAGATCGAAGTCTTCAGGATGGTGATGCGCCTGGGCACGCTGACGAGCGCGGCCGAGGCGCTGAACGTGTCGCAGCCCGCGCTGAGCCAGATTCTTCTGCACACTGAGGACGAGCTCGGCTTCAAGCTCTTCCTGCGGGTCAAGGGCAGGCTGATCCCGACTCCCGAGGCCGAAGAGCTCTACCCCGAGGTCGAGCGCCTTTTCGGTGATCTCGAAGCTCTGCGCCGCCGCGCCGGCGATCTCCGCCACGGCAAAGCCGGGATCGTGCGCCTTGCCGCCTCGGCGCCGCCCTCCCTGTCGCTGGTTCCGGAGGCGCTGCGCCATTTCCGCGGCGCCCATCCGGACATGCGCATCCTCTCCTATGTCGTGCCAGCCGAGATCATCATGAGCATGCTCGACAGCGGCCAGGCCGGCCTCGGCATCGCGATGACAGACGAGCGCGTGCCGGGGATCGACACCGAAATCATCGGCCGCACCCGCATCGTCTGCGTGCTCCCGGCCGCCCACCCCCTCGCTGGGCGGGAGGCCATCGCTGCCGCCGATCTCGACGGCGAGACACTGATCTCGTACCGCGCGACCTCCCTGCCCGGCCAATTGCTGCGCGCCGCGCTCGGGCAAGAGGGCATCGACTTCCAGCCGGAGATGGAAATCGACGTCTCGATCATCGCTTTGGCCTTCGTCCAGCAGGGCCTCGGCATCGCGGTGGTCGACGGGCTCTTGCCCTGGCACAGCTTTCCTGGGCTGGTGACACGGCCCTTCCTGCCCGAGGTCTCGCTACCGCTCTGCCTGCTCACCAGCGCCCGCCGGCCGCTGTCGCGCAGCCATGATTTGCTGCGCAGCCATCTTCGCACCGCCTGCCGCGAACTCGGCCTCGACCAACCCAAGGGCCCAAATCCATAAGCGTGACTTATGCGATCCGGGAGCTTTGCTCTTTGACGCCGGCCGCCGCCAAGCCCAACACTGCGCCGACATCACGCACACAGGCGAACCATGAGCTGGCGTATCGGCGTCGACATCGGCGGCACCTTCATCGACTTCTGCGCCCTCGAGACCGGGAGCAACCGTTTCGAGACCATCAAGGTCCTGACCACGCCGGACGAGCCGGGCAAGGAACTGCTCGACGGCCTCGGCCTCCTGCATGAGCGCCATGGCGTCGCGCCGCAGGAGGTCGCCTCCTTCGTCCACGGCACCACGGTCGGCATCAACACGATCATCCAGCGCAAAGGCAGCCGGCTCGCGCTGATAACCACGGCCGGCTTCGAGGACGTCATCGAGCTGGCGCGGCTGCGCATGCCCGACATGTATTCGCTGTTCTGCGCCAGGCCCGAGCAGCTCATCCCGCGCGACCGCATCTTCGGCGTCCGCCAGCGCCAGCTCGCCAGCGGAGAAATCGCGGAGCCGCTCGACGAGGACGGGCTGAAGGCCATCGTCGCCGCCATCCGCGCCAAGGGCGTCGACGGCATCATCGTCTCCTTCCTGCATGCCTATCGCAACGGCGCCCATGAAGCTCGGGCACGCGCCATGATCGCGGAACTGGCGCCAGAACTCTTCGTCTTTACGACCAATGAGGTCTGGCCTGTCATCCGCGAATACGAGCGCACCACCACCGCGATCCTGAACGGCTATGTCCACCCCCGCGTCGCCGGCTATCTGACGGCACTGGAGAAGGCGCTCGCCTCGCGCGGAGTGCCGGCCGGGCCGATGCTGACCAAGTCGAACGGCGGCGTGATGAACGCACAGACCGGCAAGCGCGCCTGCGTCAACATGCTGCTCTCGGGCACGGCATCGGGAGTCATCGGCGCCTCCTGGCTCGCCGAGCAGGCCGGCATCGGCAACATCCTGACGCTGGACATCGGCGGCACCAGCGCCGACCTCGCCCTCATCATCGACGGCAAGCCGCAATTCGGCACCGGCGAGGTCGTCGGCGACTTCCCGCTCTTTCTGCCCTCGGTGTCTGTCACCTCGATCGGCAGCGGCGGCGGCTCGATCGCCTGGGCGGACGATTTCGGCGTGCTCAAGGTCGGCCCGGAAAGCGCCGGCTCGACGCCCGGCCCCGCCTGCTACGGACGCGGGGGTACCCGTGCCACCGTCACCGATGCGATGGCGGCAAGCGGCTTCCTCGGCCACACTCCCCTCGCCTACAACCAGATCGGCATGGATCGCGCCCGCGCCGACACCGTGATCGGCGAACTCGCCACGAAGCTCAGCCAGACGCCGCAGGCCACCGCCGAGGCGATCATCGCCGTCGCGGTCTCCGAGATGTTCGTCGAGGTCAACAAGCTCGTCGCGCGCTATGGCGTCGATTTGCGCGACTTCACGCTGATGCCCTTTGGCGGCGCCGGCCCCATGCTCGGCTGCTTCCTGGCCCGCGAGCTCGGCATCCCCCGCGTGCTGGTGCCGCACCGGCCGGGGGTGGTCAGCGCGCTTGGCGGGCTGATCGCCGATCTGAAGGGCGATTTCATCCAGACCGTCTTCGCCGCCGCCGTGCCGGAGTCGCTGCCTTCGCTGCGCGAAGCGCTGGCCCGGCTGAAGGCGGATGGACAGGCCTGGATCCGCGGCGATCAGAAGTTCACCGGCCCGGTGGTCGAGACCCTGACCGCCGATATGCGCTATCACGGCCAGTCCTTCGAGATCGAGGTCGCGCTCTTGGAAGGATGGCTGGCAGAAGGCGATCTCGGCAGGATCACCGAGGCTTTCCATCGCCAGCATCTGGCGATCTACGATTTCAACGACGTTGCCGCCGAGGTGCAGATCGTCAACCTGCGCCTCGTCGTCAGCGGCGCCACCCCCCGCCCGAACCTGACGCCTGCGGCGGTGACGCCGGCCGCAACAGCGACGCCGGAGCGGACGATCGAGGTCTGGCTCGACGGCGCGACGCGCGAAGTCCCGCTCTATCACCGCGACGCCCTGCGCAATGGGCATCGCTTCGAAGGCCCCGCCGTCGTCGCGCAGCAGGACACCACCGTCTGCATTCCCGAAGGGTTCGACGCCGAGGTCGATGCCTGGCTCAACCTTCACCTCATCCTGCGCTCGGAGGCCTGATCATGGTCGACAAGGTGACTTTGCAGGTTCTCGCGAACCATTGCCGGGCGGCGGCCGAGAACATGGCCTACACGCTCTACCGCACCGCCCACTCGACCTTCGTCAAGGAGACCGAGGACTTCACCGTGATGGTAATGGACCGGACCGGCCGCGTCGTTGCCGTGCCGATGGATCTCGGCGCGACCTGGTATCCGGGCATGAACTACAACCGTGCGATCGACCTCGTCGACGAGTACCGGCCGGGCGACATCGCCTTCACCAACGACCCCTATAGCGGCTATCTCGCGACCCATGCGCCGGACACGCATCTCTGGAAGCCGATCTTCCATGACGGCGAGATCGTCTGCTTCGTCGGCGGCCATGTCCACAATACCGATATGGGCGGCGCGGTCCCCGCGAGCCTCTCGCGTTCGCTGACCGAGATCCATCAGGAAGGCATTCGCTTCCCGCCCATGACACTGATGCGCGACGGCGCCTTCGACGAGAAGGTGCTGTCGATCATGACGATGAATGTCCGCAAGCCGCATCTCAACATGGGTGACCTCAAGGCGCTCGCCGGCGCGCTCAACACCGGCGAGCGCAAGATCCTGGCGATGGTCAAGAAGTTCGGCGCCAAGGGCTTCATGGACGGTCTCGACGGGCTGATGGACTATGCCGAGCATCAGGCTCGCGAAGTCCTGCGCTCGATGCCGGATGGCGAGTATTTCTTCTCGGACTACGCCGATGAGGACGGCGTCGACGGCAATCCTTGCCGGCTGGCGCTGAAGCTCACCATCAAGGGAGACGAGGCGATCCTCGACTTCACCGGCTCGGACCCGCAGCTCGGCTCCTCGCTCAACGTCCCTACAGGCTCGGATCCGCGCCACACCCTCCTGCTCGTCGGCGTCTACTATGTGCTCTACACGCTGAACCCGCAGCTCCTGCTCAACTCCGGTCTGACCCGTCCCTTCACCTGCATCGCGCCGGAAGGCACGGTACTGAACCCCGCCTTCCCGGCGGCGGTGGGCATGCGCAGTCTGACCTGCGCGCGTCTGCGCAGCCTGATCTTCGGCGCCTTCAGCCTCGCCGTACCCGAGCGCATGCCGGCCGCGCCAGCGGGCTCGAGCTCGATCGTGAACGTCATGACCACCGACGAGCGCACCCATCGCAGCGTCATCGCCGCGATCAACCCGGTGGTCGGCGGTGGTGGCGGCATGCCCCACCGCGACGGCCCCAATGGGTCCGGCGCGGACGCCGCCTATCTCAAGAACACGCCAATCGAGATCACCGAGACCGAGGTGCCGATCCAGTTCGTGCGCTACGGCCTGCTGCCGGATTCCGGAGGCGCTGGCCGCTGGCGTGGCGGGCTCGCCACCGTCATGGAGTTCAAGGTCTTCTCGCCGAACTCGCGGATCACCGTGCGCAATCGTGACCGCTCGATCTTCCGCCCCTGGGGCACGCTCGGCGGGCTATCGGCCGAGACCTCGAACTTCATCATCAATCCCGGCGCCGCCAACGAGCGCGTGCTCGGCAACACCGACATCGCCATCGCCGAACCGGGCGACGTCATCCACATCCATTCGCCTGGCGGCGGCGGCCGGGGCTGCCCGCTCGACCGCGAGCCCGAACGCGTGCGCCTGGATGTCGAGCGCGGCTATGTCAGCGATGCGGCCGCGAAGGATCGCTACGGCGTCGTCCTGTGCGACGGCGCGGTCGATGCCGACGCGACGACCAAGCTGCGGGCGACGATGCGCGAAGCCGTCCACAGATCCCATTTCCACTTCGGCCCGGAGCGCGATGCCTTCGAGAGCGTCTGGCACGCACGCAACTACGACGCCCTGACACGGCTCCTCGCAGCACTGCCGGTGCACTGGCGCTTCTTCGTCAAGACGAAGGTCTTCGCCGCAATCAGCGACGATCGGAACGCAAACGATGTCCCGGCTGCCTTCGCCGCGGTCCGGCGCGACTATCCGCAGGTTCCCCAAGTGGTAGCAACGGCCGCCTGATATCTGCGATCGCCGGATCGGCCCCGCCATCGTCGCGGTATCGAACGCCGATCGCCTGCAACAGGCCCGTGGAATATGCCGATTCACCCTGCGCCTTCGGCATAGGCTTCTGCGGGGATGGGGTGATATCGGGCTCTTGCAGCCGAGCTTCGCCAAAGGATTCAGGAAACCCGATGTCTCCTCCGGTCACCCGCGTCCACAGCGACGAGACGCTGCCTCCCTCCGCCGATGTCGTCGTGATCGGCGGCGGTATCGCCGGCATCACGGCCGCCTACCATCTCGCCAAGAAGGGCCATTCCGTGGCCGTGGTCGAGAAAGGCTATGTCGCGGGCGAGCAATCGAGCCGCAATTGGGGCTGGTGCCGCCAGCAGAACCGCGACCTGCGCGAATTGCCGCTGGCCCAGCGCGCCGTCGAGATGTGGAACGGGCTGAACGAGGAACTCGGCGCCGACACCGGCTTCCGGCGAACCGGCCTGGTCTATGTCACCACCAAGCAGTCGGATCTGAACGCCTGGTCGGGATGGGTCGACAAGGCTCGCGAGATGCAGATGCATAGCCGCGTGCTCTCGGCCGCGGAGGCCAAGGCGATGTCGCCGGGTTCGACCGAGAACTGGATCGGAGGCATTCACTCTCCGACCGACGGCAAGGCGGAGCCGGCGCTCGCGGTCCCGGCCTTTGCGGAAGCCGCTCGCAGGCTGGGCGTCACCATCCACCAGGATTGCGCGGCACGCGGGCTCGAGACCTCGGCCGGGCGCGTCTCGGCCGTCGTCACCGAGAAGGGCACGATCAAGACCAGCACGGTGCTCGTCGCGGGCGGCGTCTGGACCTCGATGTTCTGCCGCCACCATGGCATCGACATGCCGCTCGCCGGCGTTCAGTCGACCTCATTCTTCACGGCGCCTGCACCCGAGATCACCACGGGCGGCATCTCGACGCCGGACGTCACCTTCAGGCGGCGCCTCGACGGCGGCTATACGATCGGCATCAGCGGGCGCGGCCTGCTCCGGCTCAGCCCGCAGGGCATGATGTACGCCAAGCCGTTCTGGCGCACCTTCAAGAAGCGCCACAAGCTCCTGACCATCCGCGCCGACAAGACCTTCTTCGCCGGCCCCGAAGCCTTGATGCGCTGGAGCAATGACAGTGTCTCCCCCTTCGAGCGCATGCGCACTTTCGACCCGCCGCCGCAGGAGAAGCTGATCTCATTCGCGCTCAAGCGCATCGGCGAGATCTATCCGCAGCTCGGCAATGTGAAGATCATGCACAAATATGGCGGGCTGATCGACTTCACGCCGGACTGGGTGCCGGTGATCTCGGCGATCGACAAATTGCCGGGCCTGCATGTCTCGGCCGGCTTCAGCGGCCACGGCTTCGGCGTCGGCCCGGCCGCCGGGCGCCTCGCCGCCGACATCGTCGCGGGTGACGCTCCGATCGTCGATCCCCACCCCTATCGCTACAGCCGCCTCGTCGACGGCACCGATCTCGGCGAGCCCGGCCTGATGTGAGCAGGCCGGTGGCCCATGCGTCGGCATGCATGGATTTCGCGAGGCGGCGGCGATAAGCCGGTAGCCTGAGCGAAGGCGGAGAATCGATCATGCTGCGGACCGTGCAAGGCTGTGCCGAGGACCTCGCGACGGGGGTCGTGACCTCGCGCGCTCTGGTCGAGGAATGTCTCAGCCGGATCGCCGACACCTCTGGAGAAGGCGCTCGCGCCTTCATCTCCGTCTCCGCGGATGCCGCGCGCGCCTCGGCCGATGCCTATGACGCCCTGCGCCGCGCTGGCCGCGCGCCTTCGATCTTCGCTGGCATCCCCTTCGCGGTGAAGGACCTCTTCGACGTCGCCGGCGAGCGCAGCATGGCCGGCTCGCGCGCCCTGGCCGACGCCCCGCCCGCAAAGGCCAGTGCACCGACGATCGCACGCATGCTGGCTGCGGGCTTCATCCCGATCGGCCGAACGAACATGACGGAATTCGCCTATTCCGGCATCGGCGCCAACCCGCATTACGGCACGCCGCTCAGCCCCTGGGACCGCGCCTCCGGCCGCATTCCCGGCGGCTCCTCCTCGGGCTCCGGCGTAGCGGTCGCTGACGGCATGGCGGTGGTCGCACTAGGCAGCGACACCGGCGGCTCCTGCCGTATCCCCGCCGCGCTCTGCGGCATCGTCGGCTACAAGCCGACGGCCAACCGCGTGCCGCTCGACGGTGTCGTCCCGCTCTCCGGAAGCCTCGACTCGCTCGGCCCGCTCGGTGCCAGCGTGTCCTGCTGCGCCATCGTCGACGCGATCCTGGCCGGCGAGGCACCGGCGCTGCCAACGCCCCGGCCGCTGGCCGGTCTGCGCCTGGCGATCCCCAAGGAGATCATGCGCGACGGCATGGACGCCACCGTCGCCGCCACGTTCGAGCGTGCGGTCGCCCTGCTGAGCGCCCAGGGCGCCCATCTCGTCGAGGTCTCATTCCAGCCTCTGCTCGATCTCGTCGCCGCCCAGCGCCGCGGCGGCTTCCCCGGGCCGGAATCCTATGACTGGCACCGCGACCTCCTCGCGGCGAAGGGTGATCTCTATGACCCGCGCGTCCGCAGCCGGATCGAGTTCGGCGCGAGCATGACGGCGGCCGACTATGTCGCCCTGGCGTCGGCGCGCCGGCGTATCATTGCAGCGATGAACGCGCTGACCGCCCCCTATGACGCCCTGCTGATGCCGACCTGCCCGATCGTCGCGCCGCGCATCGACGAACTGGCCGAGGATGCTGAGTATTTCCGGCTCAACGCGCTGCTGCTGCGCAATCCCAGCATCGGCAACTTCCTTGACCGCTGCGCGATCAGCCTGCCCTGCCAGCGGCCGGGTGAGGCGCCGGTCGGGCTGATGCTGATGGGCGAGACCGGCGGCGACGCCTCCCTCTTCGCCGTCGCGGCCGGCGTCGAGGCCGCCTTGGCCTCCTGAGGCAAACGGTCCAGGTCTGCCGCGGCAATCCGTGCTGCCGAGGCCGGCACGATCGGCATAAACTTGGGCGAGCAGCCCGCAAATGCGTGCCCGCCGCCGGACCGCGCGGCTAGCTTTGGCCAGTCGGCGGCAGCGCCCGCCCCTGAACAATGCGAGCGGACCCATGAGCACCTGGCGGCCGAAATTCATCACCTTCGACTGCTACGGCACGCTGATCAATTTCGAGATGGGGCCGGCCGCCCGCCGCGTCTATGGCACGCGCCTTTCGCCCGAACAGATGGACGCCTTCGTCGCCGATTTCAGCGCCTATCGGCTCGACGAGATCCTCGGCCCATGGAAGCCCTATCAGGACGTCGTCCACAACGCGGTGGAGCGCACGTGCAAGCTGCAGGGCGTTGCCTATGACCGCGCCGATTCCCAGCTTATCGTCGATGAGATCACGAGCTGGGGTCCGCATCCGGACGTGCCCGCCGGCCTCGCCAAGATCGCCGACGAAATCCCGCTCGTCGTGCTCTCGAATTCGATGACGGCACTCATCCCGCACTCTGTCGCAAAGCTCGGGGCGCCTTTCCACGCCGCCTACACCGCCCAGGAAGCGCAGGCCTACAAACCCCGCATGCAGGCCTTCGAATACATGTTCGACCAGCTCGGCTGTGGGCCCCAGGACGTGATGCACTGCTCGTCCAGCTTCCGCTATGACCTGATGACGGCCCACGACATGAAGATCGGCAAGCGCGTCTGGGTAAACCGCGGCCACGAGCCGGCGAACCCCTATTACGGCTATACCGAGATCAAGGACATCGGCGGCCTGCCGGCTCTCGTCGGGCTCTGAGGCAATGAACGATTTCGCGCCGGATTCGATCACCTTCTCGACCGGCCACTACATCGGCGGCGAGGTCGTCGCGACCGGCGAACGCCTCCCGGTCGCCCGGCCCTCCGACCTCGTCGACTATGCCGATCTGCCCGTCGCCACCGCCGATACGGTCGACCGGGCGGTGACCGACGCGGCCCAAGCCTTGGCGCGCAGCGGTTGGGCGACGCAGCCGCCGCGCGAACGCGCCCGCGCCATGCGCCGCTGGGCGGAGCTGATCGAGGAACGCGCGCTCGAACTTGGCCGGCTCGAGGCGCTGGGCTCGACACGGCCAATTGCCCAGGCCGTCACCGGCGACGTCGCCAGTGTCGCCGAAGGCATCCGCTTCTTCTCGGAATGGGCCGACAAGCTCGGCGGCGACGTGGCCGCCACCCGCGCCGACCATCTCGGCATGATCGTCTCCGAGCCCTATGGCGTCGTCGGCGCGATCACGCCGTGGAATTTCCCGCTCAGCATGGCTTCGTGGAAAGTCGGGCCCGCGCTCGCCGCCGGCAACGCGATCGTGCTCAAGCCCTCGGAGCTGACGCCGTTCTCGACCGTGCGGCTCGCCGAACTCGCCGTCGAGGCCGGCATTCCCGCCGGCATTTTCAACGTCGTGCAAGGTAACGGCGCCGTGACCGGCGACGCCCTGTCGCGCCATCCCGATATCGCCAAGCTCTCCTTCACCGGCTCGACCCGAACCGGCGTCGCCGTGATGAAAGCCGCCGCCGAAAGTGGCATCAAGCCGGTGACGCTCGAACTTGGCGGCAAGAGCCCGCAGCTCGTCTTCGCCGATGCCGATCTGGAAAAGGCAGCAACCTGCATCGCCGGCTCGCTCCTCGCCAATGCAGGGCAGGCCTGTGTCGCCGGCTCGCGGCTGATCGTGCAGCGCGCCGTCATGGCCGAACTGGTCGAGCGGCTGAGGAAGAAGCTCGCCGCGGTCATCCCCGGCCCGACCTGGAAGGCCGCGACCGGCTATGCGCCGATCGTCTCCGAGATCCAGGCGCAGCGCATCGACCGCATCCTCGCCGAAAGCGCCCGTCAGGGCGCGCAATGCCTCCTCGGCGGCAGCCGCATCGAAGGCCATGGCGGCGCCTTCTACCAGCCGACCCTGCTCGCCAACGTCACTGCCGAGACGGCCGCCGTCCGCGAGGAGGTCTTCGGCCCTGTGCTGACGATCCAGGGCTTCAACGAGGAGGAGGAAGGATTGGCGCTGGCCGACCACCCCGAATACGGCCTTGCCGCCGGCATCTACACCGCCGATCTCGGCCGTGGGCTGCGGGCGATGCGCGCGCTCAAGGCCGGCACGGTCTGGATCAACCGCTACAGCCGCACGCTCGACTTCATCCTGCCAACCGGCGGCTACAAGAGTTCTGGCATCGGCAAGGATCTCGGCCGACAGGCGGTGGAGCAGAACCTCAGGCACAAGACGGTGCTGATCGACATCGGCGGCTGAGATGCTCAGACCACCGCCGTCTTCAGCGCCAGCGCCGGATACAGCCTGTCGATCGCCGCGATCTCCGCCTTGAGCTCCGCGATCATCCAGTCGCGGATCTCGCGCACGATCGGCCGCGCCGGCCGGTTGCGCGGCGTCAGCAGCACGCAGATCCGCTCCCCGACCGTCAACCGATCGGCCGCGGGGACGAGCGCCCCCGACATCAGCGCATGCGCGACGACGGTGATCCAGCCGAAGGCGATGCCCTGGCCCAGCAGTGCCGCCTGCACCACCACCGCATAATCCGAGAAGGTCAGCGCCTTGATGGCCCCCGACCGCCCGGTGGCGAAGGGCGCGTACTGGTTCGCCCAGTCGGACGGCGAGTCCGTCAGCTGGATCACCGTGTTGCCGCTGGCCGCCTGCTCGATCGCTCCCGGCTCGCAGCGATAGCCGGGGCTGCACACCGGCAGCATGACTTCATGGACCACCAGGGCTTCGGCAGGGACCGGTTCGTCGGAAGCGACGAAGCGCATGCCCAGATCGACGTTCTCGACGGCGCCACGCAGCGATCCGGCGATCATCTGGAAGCGCAGGTCGACGCTCGGAAAGCGCTGCTGGAAGCGGTCCATGCGCGGCATCAACCAATGCGTCGTGAAGGCGGACGACACCGAGATCGTCACGGTCTCCTTGCCGCCGCGAAGCTGCTCCACCTCGCGCAGGCCCGCCTCGATGCTGCGAAAGCCGTCCGCGACGCGGCGGTAGAGGATCTCTCCCTCCGGCGTCAGCACCGCGCCCTTCCCGCCCCGCTCGAACAGGCGCAAGCCCAGATAGCTCTCGAAGCGCGAGAGCATCCGGCTGACCGCGGGCTGGGTGACGTTCAGCTCGTCGGCCGCACGCGTGAAACTGCCGCTGCGCGCGGCCGCTTCGAAGACGAACAGCGCATTGCTGGAGGACACCATGCGGCGCAGGTCTGACATTACATGAGGTTATGATCTGACTGATTATTTGGCAATTGCCGTAGCCGCCGAAAATCCCGTTTGATGCCCTTGTCGAATACAGCTTGCGGCGACGGACACGACAGAGGTCCGCGCTGCCGGGCAGCGGATCGATCCATCGCCGGCGCCACATAAGATCGACTTATGGCCTGGTCTGGAATCGGTCTTTGCCCACGCGGCCAGAGCCGGATCCGATCAGATGACAATCTGATCGGTGAATCCGTCTCTGAATTGAAGTGGAGAGACCGCTTTTTCCGATCTGATTGCGTCGCAATCCGATCGGAGCGGGCTCTTGCGCGATGTCGCTGTATCGCAACGGGAGCAGGTAATGGCGAAAAGTGGCGGCGAACGCGTCGAGGTCAGATCGGCCAGCAAGGTCTACGGATCGGTGCGGGCACTGGACGACGTCTCGCTCGACATTGCACCCCAGGAATTCGTCTCGCTGCTCGGCCCGTCGGGCTCGGGCAAGACGACGCTGCTCGGAATCCTCGGCGGCTTCGTCCAGCCCTCCGCCGGTTCGATCCTGTTCGGCGGGCGGGACGTAACCTTCACCCCACCGCACAAGCGCGACATCGGCATCGTCTTCCAGAACTACGCGCTCTTCCCGCATATGAGCGTCGGCGAGAACGTCGCCTTTCCGCTCCGGGCGCGTCGCCTGCCGAAATCAACCTATGCCGACAAGGTTCGCGCGGCATTGGCGATGGTCGACCTTGCCGGCTACGAGGAACGCGGCATCGGCCAGCTCTCCGGCGGCCAGCGCCAGCGCGTCGCCCTCGCCCGTGCCATGATCTTCGAGCCGCGCCTGATCCTGATGGACGAGCCGCTCTCGGCCCTCGACAAGCAGCTCCGCGAGACCATGCAGATCGAGCTGCGCCAGCTCCACAAGCGGCTCGGCGCCACGATCATCTACGTCACCCACGACCAGCGCGAGGCGCTGACGATGAGCGACCGGGTTGCGATCCTGAAGGACGGCAAGCTCGTCCAGATCGACAAGCCCGAGCGCCTGCACGACCACCCCGCCAACGCCTTCGTGGCCAGCTTCATCGGCGAGGCGACACTGCTGCCCGTCGGTCGCATCGGCCAGGACAGCGTCTCGCTCGCCGGCACCGCGATCCGGACGGCCCGCCCGCTGCCGGCGAGCGGCGATCTGGTTCTCGCCGTGCAGACCGAGAAGCTCCTGATCGAGGACGGCACGGGGACGGCCGAGCGCAACCGCTTCTCGGCCCGCGTCACCGACATCGTTTTCCAGGGCGAAAGCCTGCGCGTCTTCCTCGCATTGGATGACGGTACGCCTCTGAGCCTGCGCCAGCCCAGCCATTACGAAGCCGCCCGTCGCATCCCCCCGATCGGCGAGCGCGTCGAGATCAGCATCCACCCGCAGGACACGATCGTCGTGTCGAAGGCGGGGGGCTGAACGATCTGCACCGAACACCAGACCCGCACAGCCAGAAGAGAATTCGCATCATGGCTCTCAAAGACTTCAAGGTTCTCACATTCGACGTCGTCGGTACGCTGATCGACTTCGAGACCGGCGTCCTGAACGCGGTGCGCCGCATCGGCGGCTCGAAGGCGGCAGCCCTCAGCGACGACGAGATCTTCGCGCCCTATCTCGACGGCCGCGCCAAGCACTATGAGCGCTCCAGCGAGGTGATGAAGCTGGTCTACATCCATCTCGCCAAGGAGCTCGGCCTGCCCGCCGACGAGGCCTCGGCCGACTCCTTCCAGTATGCCATCCTGCAGCACCCGGCCTTCCCGGATTCGGTCGCGGCGCTGGCCCGTTTGCGCAAGCATTTCCGGCTGGTCGCGATGACCAATGCCGACCGCCCGACCTTCACATTCTATTCGCAGACGCTCGGCAATCCCTTCCACGACAGCGTCACCGCCGACGAGGCTGTTCATCCCAAGCCCGATCCGCTGTTCTTCGCCTTCAACCGCGGCCGGCAATCGGCCCATGGCTTCAAGCAGGAGGAGATCCTGCATGTCGCGCAGAGCCAGTATCACGACATCGGCGTCGCCAAGTCGCTCGGCTACACCACCTGCTGGATCGAGCGGCGCCAGGGCCAGAAGGGCTTCGGCGGCACGCCCGCCGTGCCCGAACTGACCAAGCCCGACTACCATTTCCCGACGCTGAAGGCGCTCGCCGACGCGGTCGAGGCCGGGGCCTGAGCCTTGAACGCCGCGCCTTCCTGGCAGTCTCTCGAGGCAGCGCCTTCGCTGTGGGGCGCGACGGCAACGCCGCTGCGCGAGTTGCCGCCACTGCGCGGCGACACGCAGGCCGACGTCGTCATCATCGGCGCCGGCTATACCGGACTGTCGGCGGCGCATCACCTCGCCGAGGGCGGCCTCTCTTCGATCGTGCTGGAGGCCAACCGCCCCGGCTGGGGCGCGAGCGGCCGCAATGGCGGCGTCATCACTGCCAAGTTCCGGATCTCCTTCCCCGCCATCGCCGCAGCCCATGGCAAGCCGATGGCGAAAAGAATGTACGATATCGCGCTGGAAGCCACCGATATCGTCTCGGAACTGGTCGCGACCTACGGCATCGATGCTGCCAATCTGACACGCTCGGGCCAGGTCAAGGCCGCCCATAACCATGAGACGCTGGCCTATGCCGTGAAGGAAGCCGAATGGCTTCGCAGCGAACTGGGCGACACCACCATGTCCGTTCTCGACGCCGGACAGGTTCGCGAGGAAACCGGCTCGGCCGGCTTCGTCGGCGGCGTGCTCAATGCGGGCTCGGGGGGCATCCACCCACTCAACTATCTGCATGGGCTTGCCGACGGCGTGGCGAGGCGCGGCATTCCCATCCATGCCGGAACGCCCGCTTTGCGCCTGCGCCGCGAGCGCGACGGCGTCGTCGTCGAAACGCCCGGCGGCACGGTCCGGGCGAAGCAGGCGATCATTGCGACCAACAGCTATTCCGACCTGACCCCGGCGACGCGGGAATGGCAGAGCACGCTGATACCCTTCCGCAGCGCGATCATCGCGACGGAAAAGCTCTCGCCCAATCTCGCCGCCAGCGTCATGCCGACGCGACGCACCTATACCGAGACCAAGCGCATGATGCGCTGGTTCCGGATGGTCGACGACCGCATCGTCTTCGGCGGCCGCGGTGCCTTCGGCAAGACGGATTCTCCCGCCGCCTTCCGCGCCCTGCACAAGGCGATGGTCGGCATCTTCCCGCAGGTCGCAGACGCGCCGCTGGCCTATCGCTGGTCCGGCCTCGTCGCGATGACGCTCGACTCGGTCCCGCATGTCGGGCGCGTCGACGACCGGGTGATGCTCGCCATGGGCTACAACGGTGCCGGCGTGGCGATGTCCAGCCTGATGGGGCGCTATCTCGCCGCCTTCGCCCGCAATGAGCACCCCGATGTCGGCCTGCTCGATGCCGGCCGCATGCGCAGCGTCCCGTTCTACCCGCTTCGAGAGCCGGCCGTCCGCATGGTCGCCGGCTGGTACCAGTTTCTAGACGCGATCGGACGGTAGCTTTCGAAGATCCGATCCAACAACAGGGGATAAGGACATGCCAGAACGACGCCTGACCATTCGTACCGCCGCCGCCGCGGGCCTGTCCCTGGCCCTGCTGAGCCCGCTCTCCGCGCTCGCCGCCGAGCAGATCATGTTCGTCTCGCAGGGCGGAGCCTATCAGAAGGCGCAGACCGTCGCGATCCTCGATCCGAGCGCCAAGAAGCTCGGCATCACCATCAACCAGGACAGCGTGCCCGACGCCTGGCCGATCATGCGCTCGCAGGTCGCCACCGGAAAGCCGACCTGGGACGTCGTCGACGTCGCCACCAATTTCTGCCTGCGTGGCGGCGAGCAGGGCATCGTCGAGAAGCTCGACTTCAGCAAGATCCCGAACGCGGCCGCCATGCCGGCCGAATATCGCAGCGACTATTCCGTCGCCTACGAGTTCTATTCGAGCGTGCTCGGCTACAGCCAGAAGAAGTTCCCCGACGCGGCCGCCGCGCCCAAGACCTGGGCCGATTTCTGGGACGTGAAGAAGTTTCCTGGCCGTCGCTCGCTGCGCAACCACCCGCTCGCCACACTGGAAGCCGCGCTGATGGCCGACGGCGTTCCGGCCGACAAGCTCTACCCGCTCGATGTCGACCGAGCCTTCAAGAAGCTCGAGGAGATCAAGCCGCACATCACGGTCTGGTGGACTTCCGGCGCCCAGTCGGCCCAGCTCCTCAACGACGGCGAGGTCGACATGGTGATGGCCTGGAACGGCCGCATCAGCGCGTTGACCAAGGAAGGCGCCAAGGTCGCCTACACCTACAACCAGGGCATCCTGCAGAGCACCTCGCTTTGCGTGCTCAAGGGCGCCCCGAACCTGCCGATCGCGATCAAGTTCCTGAACGAGGCGGTCGATCCGGTGCATCAGGCCAACCTGCCGCTGCATATCGACTACGGCCCGGCCAACCCCAAGGCCTACGACACCGGCGTCATCCCGGCCGCCCGCGTCGGCGAGCTGCCGAGCGCGCCTGCCAACGCCAAGGTCCAGGCCCTGATGTCCTATGCCTGGTGGACCTCTGCCGCCGGCGAGGCCGCCGAGAAGCGCTGGCTCTCCTTCGCGCAGAAGTAGGGCCTCGTTCGACACCGCGTCATTCCGGACAAGCCGCGAAGCGGCGCCGATCCGGAATCCATCGAAGGGCGCCGCGCTCTACGATGGATTCCGGGCCTCCACTTCGCTCCGCCCGGAATGGCGCCGGAATTCGATACGCACTGGCAGGATCGCAGATGAGCGCCATCGACCCATCCCTCCGATACCAGCGCCGCGAGCAGGGACTGATGCTCCTGCTCGCTTCGCCCGCGGTGCTCGTCATCCTCGCCCTGGTGGTGATTCCGGTCGGCTGGCTGATGGGCCAGTCCTTCTACGACAACGGCTTCACGCTGGAGAATTACCGCCGCATCTTCAGCGAGGACATCTACTGGCGCAGTTTCGGCCTGACCTTCCGCATCGCGCTGATGGTCACGGTGATGACGCTGATCCTCGGCTACCCCGTCGCCTATGCCGCTGCCCATGTGAAGCGGCCCTGGGACGTGCTGATCCTGTCCTTCGTGATCCTGCCATTCTGGACCAGCGTTCTGGTGCGCGCCTATGCCTGGCTCGTCCTGCTCCAGCGCACCGGCGTCACCAACCAGATGCTCGAACGCTTCGGGCTGATCAGCGAACCGCTGGCGCTCGTCCATAACGAGCTCGGCACGGTCATCGCGACCGTCCACATCCTCCTGCCCTTCATGGTGCTGCCGCTCTATTCGACGATGCAGAAGATCCCGCGCGAACTGATGCTGGCCGGCGCCAGCCTCGGCGGCGGGCCGCTGCACACCTTCCTGCGCGTCTTCCTGCCGCTGTCGCTGCCCGGCGTCGTCGCGGGACTGACGCTCGTGTTCGTGCTGACGCTCGGCTTCTACATCACGCCAGAGCTGCTCGGCGGCGGCCGCACGATCATGATCTCGATGGTCGTGAGCCGGAATGTCGAGCTCTACAACCAGTGGGGCGCGGCCAGCGCCGTCGGCGTCGTGCTCTTGGTTGCGGTGCTCGCGATCTTCATGGCCGTCGGCCGCATCATCCCGCTCGACAAGATGCTGGGGCAGAAGTGATGAAACAGCCCCTTCTCCCTCGCCTGCTCTTCGGCGCCTTCGTTGGCCTGGTCCTGATCTATCTGATCCTGCCCCTGCTGATCATCGTGCCGATGTCGTTCTCGTCGACGCGTTTCCTGACCTTCCCGCCGCCGGCCCTCTCGCTGCGCTGGTACGCGGAGTACTTCGGCAATCCGAACTGGATGCAGGCGACCCGGATGAGCCTGATGATCGGCGTGCTCACCGTTCTCGTCGCCACGCCGCTCGGCACGGCGGCGGCCTACGCCATCAGCAACTCGCAGTCGAAGCTGATGCGCTCTTTGCACATGATGCTGATGCTGCCGCTGATCGTGCCGATCATCATCATCGCGATCGGCATCTTCTTCATCTATGCCAAGATCGGCCTGATCCAGACCCTGACCGGGCTTGTCCTGGCGAACGTCATGCTCGGCCTGCCCTATGTCATCACCTCGGTCGTCGCCGGCATGCAGAGCTTCGACAAGACGCAGGAGATGGTGGCGCGAAGCCTCGGCATGAACCGTTTCCGCGCTTTCCTGACCGTGACGCTGCCGCAGATCAAGGCCAGCGTCTTTGCCGGCGGGATCTTCGCCTTCATCTCGGCGATCGACGAAACCATCATCGCGCTCTTCGTCTCGGGCGGTCAGTATCAGACTCTGACCAAGCGCATGTTCACTGCGCTGCGCGACGAAATCGACCCGACCATCGCTGCGATCTCGACCCTGCTGACGGCCGCCTCCTTCATCCTCGTCCTGCTGGCGACGAGCGGGCAGAAGCGCGCTGCTTAGGCCCGGCGCTTCGGCTCCCGCTTTACAGCGACCCGGCGCGCCGCCGCCAGCGCGGCCTGCCCCCAGGTGACGAGTTCATCGGGCTCGTCTAGCAGCCGCTCCGGCGCGCGCCAGAAGGCGAGATCGATGGCGCGGCCCTGCTTTTCGTAGCTGAGCGGCGGGTTGCTCTCGGCCTCTGCCAGGGCCGCCCGGTTCTGCTCATCGATCCGGAAGTAGAGCGTGTCGTCCGCGACCATCCCGAACATCAACCCGTCGCAGAACACGCCGGTCTTGCCGAACATACGCCGTGTCGTGATGCGGCCGAGCGGAGCAAGCTGCTCGCGCAGAAACTCGGCGAAGCCATGGCTTGCGACCATCGTCGACCTCACATCCCGGGCGTGCAGAATCCGCTCGCCATCAGTCGGATGCAAGGCTCGACTTCGGTGCCTGCGCCAGGCGCCTTCAGCTCCGCCAGTCCTGAAACTTGTAATACATTCCGACGAAGGGCAGGAACCAGGGCGGGCCGAAATGACCGGGCACCACCGGCCAGTCGAGCCCCGCCAGCGGGTTCGCCTTCGTGTCCCCGCCCATCACGCGGGCCATGGCCTGTCCCATATGCACGGACATCTGCGTACCGTGGCCGCTATAGCCAAGCGCGTAGAACACCCCGTCACGCTCGCCGGCCCGCGGCAGCCGATCCGAAGTCATGTCGACCAGCCCGCCCCAGCAATAATCGATCCGCGTACCCTTGAGCTGCGGAAACAGCTCCAGCATCCGCGCCAGCAGGATCGCCCCGCTCTTCGCGTCGGACGTCGGGCTCGACAGGGCGAAGCGGGCCCGCCCGCCGAAGATCAGCCGGTTGTCGGGCGTCAGCCGGAAATAGTTTCCGATGTTCATCGTGGTCGTCGCCGTGCGCCGCGTCGGCATGATCGAGGCCGCCCGCTCGGCCGACAGCGGCTCGGTCGCGATGATGAAGCTGCCGACCGGAACGATGCGCCGGCGCAACCAGGCGAACGGCCCCTGCCGCGAGGCGCCTGTCGCAAGAAGAACCTGCTTCGCCTCCAGCGTCCCGCGGGTGGTGACGACGCGATGCGCTTGCCCGTTCAGGCGCTCCAGCCCAGTGACGGCCGCGTTTTCATTGATCGCGGCACCCGCTCGGGCAGCAGCCTCGGCCAGCCCGACGCCGAAGCGGCCCATATGCATATGGGCGCTGCGTGGAAAGACGAGACCGCCGTGGAAGCCGTCTGAGCCGATTTCGCGCTGCGTCTGCTCCGGCCGGACTACGACGAGATCGGGCTCGACCGTCGCCTGCAGCAGCTCTGCGCCCTTCTCCAGCTTGGCGAAATGCCCGGGCTTGGCCGCGAGCTTGATCTTGCCGGTGCGGGTGAAATCGCAATCGATGCCCTCGCGCGCGACCAGCGACTCGACCGTGTCCACGGCAGCATCGAAGGCGCGGTAGAGCGCGCTCGCGCGCTCGATGCCGAGGCTCGCGGCCAGCCCGCCGAGATCATGCGCGAGCCCGTTGTTGCAATGCCCGCCATTGCGGCCAGACGCCTCGCCGACGACGCGGCCCTGCTCCAAGACGGCAACGCTCGCGCCAGCCTTTGCCAGCGCCAAGGCCGCCGACAGCCCGGTGAAGCCGCCCCCGACAACCGCAACATCGACCTTGCCCGCCACTGGCACCGAAGAGCCCGAAGCGAAGCGCGGCGCGGAGGCGAGCCAGTAAGGTTCGAGCTTCATCGGGAGGGTCCTCGGCGGAAGCGGGGAGAAATGACTGGTCGTCTCGCATGCGCTCGGGGGAAGAGAAACCGGCGCGGCAAGAGGCTTCGCCCCTACAGCCTGCATGTTCCTAAGCCCATGTATTGTATGAATTTTGCTATTCTCGAACCGCCTTGCCCCACCTATAATTCGCCCTCACTCCGCATGGGGCCAGACGCCTTGGCTTACAGAACGGCAAAGCGCCGGCTCGGCTATGAGATCGACATTCGGGCGATGGCCGATGCCGATCTCGACCAGTTGCACCAGCTCTCGATCAGTGTCGGCTGGCCGCACCGACCGGAGGACTGGCGCCTCGTCATGAGCGTCGGGCAAGGCTTCGTCGCCTGCGATACGATCGGCCGCGCGCTCGGCTCGGCAATGTGGTGGACCTTCGGCGAGAGCTTCGCGACCGTGGGCATGGTCATCACGTCGCCGCGCCTGCAGGCGCAGGGTGCCGGCCGCGAGTTGATGGAAATGATCTTCGCACAGTGTGGTGATCGCGATCTTCGCCTCAGCGCCACGAAGGCGGGCTACCGTCTGTACCGCTCGCTCGGCTTCGAGCCGATCGGGCGGATCTTCCAGCATCAGGGGCGGAGCGTCGCGCTGCTGGCGGCTGCTCCAGACTTCCCCGGCCTCAGGTCGGTGACCGCCGCAGATCTGGGCGCACTCTCGAGACTCGATGCCAGCGCCTATGGCGCCGACCGCAGCCGTGTCATCGCGGCACTTCTTGCGCATTCGGTCGGCACAGCCGTGGAGCGGGACGGCGAGATCGTCGGCTTTGCGCTCTGTCGGCCCTTCGGACGCGGCCATGTCGTCGGCCCCATCGTCGCGGAGGATGACGATATGGCAGTCGCGCTGGTGGCCCCGCATGTCGACGCGCATCAGGGTGGCTTCCTTCGTGCCGATACTGCCCTGGAGCAGGGCCGCTTCGGCGCATTCCTCGAATCCTGCGGCATGACGATCTTCGATTCGGTCACGCCCATGATCCGCGGCCGGCATCATCCGCCTAGCGGCGCCGCCCGCACCTTCGGGCTGGCGACCCAGGCGCTGGGTTAGGGTCCAGCCCCTAGGGCACCCATCCCGGCAGCGCCGCGGCCTGCCTGATCCAGGCGGCCATCTGCTCTTCGTCGAGCATGTCGGCCTCATGGAGGTCGATCCAGCGCGCCTCGCCGCTGCGCGCCGTGCCACCCGGCGGAAGCGGATTCAGCGAACGTCCCTGCAGGAACGTCACCTTCACAAAGCGGGTGAAGACATGGAACGACAGGAACCAGCCCTTGCCGTCGACCGCATAGAAGGGCGAGTTCCAGCGCACGGCCTTCTTCAGGTCGGGCGTGGTCCTGACGATCAGCTCATCGAGGCGCCGGCCGAGATCGCTCTTCCAGCCCGGCATGGCCTCGATATAGGCCTGCACCGGCGCATCCCCGTCACCTTTTGCGATCTGCGGGTTGCCTCCGGACAGGAGGACCGGTGTCTTGCCAGCGCCAGCCATCCTAGCCTCCGTGTCGCTGTCGCTGCGCTACGCGCTTCAGACGTCGAACAGCACCGGCAGAGGGTAGCCCGGCTTCTGGATCGGCGACTTGATGACGATGTAGCTGAAATACTTGGAGATGCCGATATTGCGGTCGAGCAGCGTCTCGATCAGCGACTGGTAATGCGTCAGCCCGCGCGTGACGAACTTGACCAGATAGTCGTAGCCGCCGCTGACCAGATGGCACTCCACCACCTCGTCGACGCGGCGCAGCGCCGTCTCGAAACGGATGAAGTACTCCTTGGTGTGGTCCTGCAACGTGACCTCGGTGAAGACCGTGATCGTCTCGCCGAGCTTCTGCAGGTTGATCGTCGCTCCATAGCCCGAGATGTAGCCGGCCTGTTCGAGCCGCTTGACCCGGAGCAGGCAAGGACTCGGCGACAGCCCGACGGCATCCGCCAGGGTGACGTTGGTCATCCTGCCGTTGTTCTGCAACTCGATCAGGATCTTCATGTCGATGCGGTCGAGCCGCACGCCCGGTGTCACGACGAAAGCCTCACCCCAACGCCTGCGGCGCGATGCAAGGGCGCACCAGAGCCGTAGCGGGAACCTAGACGGTTCGCCGCTCCAGGCAAAGCAAGGATCGCGCCGATGTCACGCCGCCTTGGCGGTCGCAAGCGCAGCCTGCACCTCGGGAAGCGCCAGCATGTCGTCGAGCGTCTTGCGCAGGCGCGACACAATCAGGTCAATCTCGCTCTCGCTGCAGCACAGCGGCGGGGCTAGCCCGATGATGTCGTCGGCGAAGGCGCGGAAGATCACGCCATTGGCGTAGCCGCGTGCGAACAGATGGTCGGCCAGCTTGACGCTGCGCGGGAGCTTCTCCCTGCTCGCCTTGTCGGCGACGAGTTCCACACCGGCGAGCAGGCCGCGCGCACGCACTTCGCCGACGAGGGGATGGTCCGCCAGCGTCGCGAGTTTCTTCTCGAAATAGGCGCCGACGCGTTGCCCATTGGCGAGGATGCCGCCCTCGTCATAGAGCCGCAGCACCTCCAGCGCGACGGCAGCCGAAACCGGGTGGCCGGAATAGGTCTGGCCATGGCCGACCGGGCCGCCCTCGGGCGCATTGTCCTTGATGCCGCGATAGACCTTCTCGCCGATCGCGAGCGCGCCCATCGGCGCATAGCCCGAGGTCAGCCCCTTCGCCATGGTCATCATGTCGGGCACCACGCCTTCCGCCTCGCAGGCGAACATCGGCCCGGTGCGCCCGAAGCCGGTGATGACCTCGTCGGCCAGGAAGAGGATGTCGAGCTCGGCGGCCGTCTCGCGCATCGCCTTGAGCCAGCCCTTCGGCGGCACGATCACGCCGCCCGAACCCACGACCGGCTCGCAAAAGAAGGCCGCCACATTATCGGCGCCGAGTTCCTCGACCTTGGCGCGCAGCGAGGCGACGCTGGCCGCGATCACCGCCGCATCGTCCGAGCCGGTCGGATTGCGATAGGCGTAAGGCGCGGCGACGTAATGCCGGACATGGCTGGGGAAATCGAAATTGGCCTGGAAGGCCGGAAGCGCGGTGACGCCGGCTCCGGTGGAGCTCGAGCCGTGATAGCCGCGCTCGAGCGAGATGATCGCCTTCTTCGTCGGCCGGCCGGTGACGTTGTAGTAGAACTGGATCAGGCGCAGCGCGCCGTCGATCGCATCCGAGCCGCCGAGCGAGAAATAGATATGATTGAGGTCGCCGGGCGTCAGTTCGGCCAGCTTCGCCGCGAGCCGGATCGCCGGCTCGCTGCCGAAGCTGAAGTAGCCGGTGGCATAAGGCAGTTCGCGCATCTGCGCTGCGGCTGCCTCGACGATGCTCTCATGGCCGTAGCCAACATTGACGCACCAGAGCCCGGCGAAGCCATCGATCAGCTCATGGCCATCCGCATCGGTGATGAAGGCGCCCTTGGCCGACTTCATGATGGTGACGCCGCGCTTCTCATGGCCGGCCCAGTTGGCCACCGGGTGGACCCAGTGCAGGCGATCGAGCGCTTCGAGCGAATTGACGGTCATCGGTGAGGCTCCTGCTGGAGAATGTCGACTTGTCGTAAGGACGTTCAGGCGGCGGGCTGGAGACGAGCGCCGGACTCGGCACAGCGTTTCGGCCCCTGGCTGCTTTCGCGCAGATACCGGCCAGGCGTGATGCCGCAGATGTTCTTGAAATGACGCGAGAAATGGCTTTGGTCGAAAAAGCCGGCCTCGGAGGCTGCGAGCGCCATCGGAACGCCATCGCGCAGCAACCGCTTCGCATAGCCGATGCGGCGATGGCAGATGAAGCGGTGCGGCGTCAGCCCAACCTGCCGCCTGAACACGGTGACGAAGCGGCAGACGCTGAGACCGGCCAGCGCTGCGAGATCTTCCAGGTAGATCGCTTTGGTGAAGTTGCGCTCGATATGACCGAGTGCGCGCCGGATGCCGTCGCTCGCCCGCTCCGGCGATCGAAGACTCCCGCTTTCGGACATCGCCTCATGCAGCGACGTGGCCTCGCGCAACATTGACTCGTGCATGGACTGCTTCGACCTCCGCTGGCGCTGCTCCCGCCTCGCCGCAGAGGTTAGACGGTCGCGGATCGTCATCGGCGCGGCCTTCGCTGCCCGCCATAACATCCCCTGCCCTATTGGCGTGGCCCGGCAGCAGATCGTGCTTCGTCGCCGCCTGCCCTCGTCCGATGGCGAGGCCGGCTCAGTAGCCGCGCTTGCGATCGACGAGGCCGATCAGCGGCTCTCCGGCCTGGTGGCGGCGCAGATTCTCCAGCACGACGTCGATCGCCGTCTCCGGCTGCGTCATGCTGGCGACGTGCGGCGTCATGAGCACGCGCGGATGGCTCCAGAGTGGATGGCCGGGCGTCAGCGGTTCCGGCGTCACGACATCGAGCACCGCCGCCGAGATCTGGCCGCTGTCGAGCGCCGCCAGCAAAGCGTCCTGGTCGAGATGGGCACCGCGCCCCGTATTCACCAGCCGCGCCCCATGGGGAAGCTGCGCGAACAGTTTCGCATCCAGCATGCCACGCGTCTCGTCGGTCAGCGGCAGCAGGCAGACCAGGATGTCGGTACGCGCCAGGAAGGCCGGCAGCTCCTCCACGCCCGCGAAGGACGTGACCCCTTCGATTGCCCGGCGCGACCGGCTCCAGCCGGCGACCTGGAAGCCGAAATTCGTCAGCATTCGGCAGGAAGCCTCGCCGAGCATGCCGAGCCCGAGCACGCCAACCCGGCGCGTCGCGGCCGGGCGCACGCGGATCTGCTTCCAGACTTCGGCTCGCTGCTGGGCGACATAATCGATCAGGTCGCGATGCAGGCTCAGCACAGCCATCGACACGAACTCGACCATGCTGTCGACGATGCCCGGCTCGACCATGCGCACGACCGGCAGGTCGGGGGGCAGCTTCGAGAGATCGAGATGGTCGACCCCCGCCCCGGCCGAGATCAGCAGCTCGAGATTGGGGAAACGGCTTTCCAGGTCGTCCGGCGGCATCCAGGCGAAGAAATAGCGGATCTCGTTCGGGTCGCCGATCTCTGGCCAGATCCGGAACGACAGGTCCGGCGCCTTCTCCGCCAGGATCTTCGCCCATTCGGCGCCGCGCGCCGGATCCGATTTATAGAGCAGTGCCATGTCTTATCCTGACGGTCAGCCGAGAGCCTGATTGGAGAGCCCATAGAGCCGCGCCGGCCCATGGGCCACCGGCAATGTGCCGCGAACCATGGCGACGACGCTGCCCGCGGGCCCGAGCCCGTGATCGATCAACCAGCGGGCAAGCGCCGCGTTGGCGCGAATATCCACCCTGATGAATTGTCCCCGCCGGCCGTGCAGCCAGTGCGCGACCAGAGTGCGCGCGTCGCCGTCATCCTCCGCGATCACCGGCCCCACGACGAGGCCGCGCCCGAACCGGCGCAGAATGCTGAAGCCGACGGCCCGGCCACCACGCTCCAGCAGCACGCATTCGCCACGTTCCAGCAGAGAGGCGAGCAAAGCTTCCCGCGGCAGGCCGCTGGCGGCTTGATCGAGGCGCTTCAGCTGCGGCAGGTCGGCCGCCGTCGCGGCCCGAAGCGCGGTTCCTTCCGCGAGCGTCGGCGCAGCAACGTCCTGCACCTCGCCGTGATGCTGGCAGACCTCGCCCCAGGCCACGAAGCCCAGCCGCTCATAGAGTGGCTGGCCCGCAGCCGTCGCATTGAGCATCAGCGACCGCTCCTCCGCCTGGGCCAGCAGTTCCTGCACCAAGCGGCGGCCGATACCGGCGCCCTGGTGTTCGGGCGACACGATGATCATCCCGACGGTCGCGTGGCTGTCGCCATAGGGCCACCACAGCCCCACCGCCACGACCTCGCCAGCCAGCGTCGCAACGCGTCCATGGCCCAGCGCAATCGCCATCTCGCAATCCTCGGCACGATGCGGCCAACCGACGGCGCGCGCCAGCGCTGCACAGGCTGATGCATCGCTCGTGGCGATCTCGCGGAAGGCGGTCGCCTCCTGCATCAGGCTAATCGACATCAGCCGGCAGCCTCCTGCACCACATAGAACTTGGCGACATGAACCCGGCTATCCCAGGCACAGGGCGCGCCTTGCGGGACCAGCACCGTGTCACCTTCCGAAACGGTATGGACGGTGCCATCTTCTCCGGTCAGATCCACGGAACCGGCCAGGATATGCATCAGCTCGCTGACCTTGTGCGGGCGTGAGATGCGGGCATAGGGCGTCGAATCCCACACTCCGGCGCGCAGCTCCGACGCCTCTTCCGTGAAGGCATTGAAACTGCGGCATTGCGGGGCAGGACCGATCAGGACTTGCGCCGGCGGGGCATCGGACGGCGAAAGCGCCGAATCCGCCGCAAGCAGCGTGACACCCGGCACGGACGCGGCCGCCGCCGTTCCGGCATAGAAGGCCCAGCGCGTGCCCGGCGCCGCGCCGATGCGCAGCCGCGTGCCACGTGCAACGACCACGCCGTTTCCGGCCGAAACCGTCACGCCGGCAGCACCATCCGCCGACAGCGTCAGCGCCCCCGCCAGCACGATCATCGTCTCGGTATACGGGAAGGCTTCGATCTCGACCGTGCCCGCGAATGCGACGCGGCCCGCCGCCGCGCCGGGGATCGACCAGGCCACATCGCGCCCGGAGGCGAAGAGGTCGGCTGCCCCGAGCCCCGTCCCCGGCGTGGATGCGGGCAAGGCCGCGCCAGAGGCGCGATTGAGCATGACGATAGAGGATGTCTTCGGCGAGGCCGTCTTGGGCGAAGCGGTCATGGGCGCAGCAGTCCGTCGCAGTCGATTTCGGAACTCTACGCCGCTAAGGCAATCCCGGCCCGCGTGATTGGACTATCTTTTCGGTCGGTCGGATGGAAGACCTCAAACCGCCCGGCTGAAGCGGCGCGCCGGCTGGTCGATATGCGCGTCGAAAGCCGAGGCCGCCTTGCGCACCAGCAGGCGGGCATGCTCGGGCATCAGGATGCGGGTGCCCTTGAACTTGATCATGCCCTCCCGGGAGAGCTTGTCGAGCTTGGCCAACGAAGGCGCAAGCGATCCCGGGTCGACGTCATGCCGGGCGCACACCGCGGCGATGTCGACCTCAAGATCGCACATCAGCCGCTCGATCAGCTCCGCGCGCAGCCGGTCGTCCTGGCTGAGCCGATAGCCCTTCGCCGTCGGCAGCTCACCCAGCCCGACGCGCTCGGCATAGCGCCCGATAACGACCTCGTTCTGGATATACCCCTGGGGCAGCCGCCCGATCGCCGAGGCGCCGAAGCCGAGCAGCGCCTCGCAGCCATCGGTGGTGTAGCCCTGAAAATTGCGGCGCAGGCTGCCGCTGCCGAGCGCACGAGCCATCTCGTCCTCGGGGCGCGCGAAATGGTCCAGCCCGACACGGACATAGCCGGCCTCGACGAGTCTTTGCGCCATCGCCTCGGCCTGCGCCTGCCTCTCCCGGCCATCGGGCAGATCGGCCTCCGTGATGCGGCGCTGATGCTTCTTGAAGTCCGGCACATGCGCATAGCCGAAGATCGAGAAGCGTTTCGGCCGCATCTCCAGGCAGCGCTCGACGGTGTCTATACAGGACGCCATCGTCTGCTTCGGCAGCCCGTAGATCAGGTCGAAATTCACACCGCCGATACCCGCCGCGCGCAGGCCGCCGACAACCGCTGAGGTTTGCTCGACGCTCTGGATACGGTTGATCGCCTTCTGGACGAGCGGATCGAAGCTCTGCACGCCAAGGCTCGCCCGGGTGACGCCGGCGGCACCAAGCGCCTGCATCATGGCCCGCGTCAGGCGGCGCGGGTCGATCTCGACGGCGATCTCGGCCTCCCGATGGAGCGCGAAGCGTTCCCGCAGCAACGCGACCAGACCGACGAAATCACCGGGCTCGAGGATCGAGGGCGTGCCACCGCCGAAATGGACATGGCGAACGTCGAGCGGTGCCCGCAGATGCCCCCCCACGATGTCGATCTCGCGGCGCAGCATTGCAAGGTAGTCGATGATCGGCCCGTCGCGCAGGGCGACCGTCGTATGGCAGCCGCAATACCAGCACATCGACCGGCAGAACGGGATGTGGAGATAAAGCGAGGCCCTGGTCTCCGGCGCGAGCTCGCCGAGCCAGCGGCCATAGCAGCCGGCATCGACATCCGCGCCGAAATGCGGAGCCGTCGGATAGCTCGTATAGCGCGGCAGGCGTTCGTCCAGATAAGGCGTCCTCTCGGCTTCCACGACCGATCCTCTCCACCGCCGGAACCCGGCTTTCGGTGGCAGCATAGGTGGGTAGCCGATAGCGTCTTTGAGCTAGAACAAGTCGCGGCAGCGCGATTGCGCGCGTGGCGGCAGCAGCATGGCTGGATCGTACGGCGCCGCCCGAACCCTGCCGAGCGGCGCCAGAGGGTCAGCCGCGCGGCTTCTTGCGTGCAGGTTTTCCGTTGCCCTTCTTGTCCTTCGGCGCCTTCGGTGCGCCGCCCTTCTCGAAGGTGCGATGGAACTCCTCGGCCATCCCGCGCAGCGACCGGCCGATATTGGCATATTGATACTCGTTCAGATTGGCGAGCGAGGCGCGCCCGGCCGGCTGGTGGGTACCGAAACCCCGACCGGGCAGCAGGACGATGCCGGTCTCGTCGGCGATCCGGAAGAGCAGCTCGTCCGGGTTGACGTTCTTCTTCACCCAGGCTGCAAACTCCGGTCCGTAGAGATCCCTGGCCACGGCCTCGAGATCGAGCAGCGTGTAGTAGTCGACCGAGTTCGGATCATCCTCCTGCGCCACGCCGAGTTCGCGATAGAGCGCAGCCTCGCGGCGGCGGATCAACTTCTTCAGCTCGGCCTTGTAGCCATCGGCCTCGTCCATCAGCGCAAACAGCGAGAACAGGACCATCTGGACCTGCTGAGGCGTCGAAAGCCCGGCGGTGTGGTTGAGCGCGACGGTGCGGCTGTCGGCGACCAGCCGGTCGATGAAGCGCAGCGAACTGACATCGGGCAGCAGCGAGCCATAGCGCTTGTCCAGCGCCGCCTTGGCGCTCTTAGGCAGATCGGCCAGCGCCTTGTCGAAGACGGAATGGTGATGCGTCGCGACGACGCCGAGGCGCCAGCCGGTGGCGCCGAAATATTTCGAGAAGGAGTAGACCAGCATCGTGTTGTGCGGGCAGATCGCGAACAGCGAGCGGAAATCGTCCGCGAAGGTGCCGTAGACGTCGTCGGTCAGGATGAAGAGGTCCGGGCGATGATCGCGGACGATGGCCGCGACCTTGTCCAGGCTGCGGTCATCCATCTTCACCGAAGGCGGATTGCTCGGATTGATGCAGAAGAAGATCTTGATCGCCGGATCCTTGAGCTTCTCAAGTTCGGAATCCGGATATTGCCAGCCCTTCTCGGGATCGGCATCGATCTTGACCTCGACCAGCCCGTATTCGTCGAGTTCCGGAATCTCGATATAGGGCGTGAACACGGGCATGCCGATCGCGACCTTGTCGCCGCGCTTGACCAGCCCGTTCTGCTTCAGAGTGTTGAAGATGTAGGTCATCGCGGCGGTGCCGCCCTCGACCGCGAAGAGATCGACGCTGCCCGGCGGAATGAAGCCGCCGATCATCTCCTTGACGATGTAGTGCCGGACGATCTCCTCGCTCAGCTTCAGCATCCGGGGCGGCACCGGGTAGTTACAGCCAAGGATGCCCTCGACCATCTCATGCAGGAATTCGGAGGCCGAGAGACCGAGCTGATCCCGGACATAGCTCAGGGCGCGTCCAAGGAAGACGACGCCCGGCATGCCCTGGTTCTCGGCGACGAACCGCTCGAACCGGCCCTCGATGCCCTCGATCTGCGGCAGGCCGCCGATGCCGTTGGGCATGTAGGAATAGGATAGCTCGGCCTCCGCCGTCGCGAACAGCCCGAGTCGGAAGAAGGCGCGGCGCGGCAGCGTCGCCAGGAAATTGGGGTTGCCGCGCCCGGCGTTCAGCATCAGGCGATTCTCGCGGCTCGAAGCGAGCTTGATCAGTTCGTCCTTGAGCTCGAACGGGCTGAGCTTCGCGTATCTGCTGTAGTCGGTCGCCATTATGCGTCTCCTCGATCAGATCAGGCAAAGGCCACGACGAGCGGGCCGAGCAGCGTCAGGAACACGTTCGCCAGGGCGTAAGTGATGGCGAAAGGGGTGGTCGGAATGGAGTTGCCGGCCTTGTCGAGCACCTCGCCGAAGGCGGGATTGGCACTGCGCGACCCGGAAAGAGCGCCTGCGAAGATGGCCGTGTTGTCGTAGTGCAGGATGTAGCGCCCCACGAGCATGGTAATGATCATCGGCAGGATCGTCACGACGACGCCGATCAGGAAGATCGACAGCCCGTGCTCGACGATGGTGGCGACGGCCTGGTGCCCGGACTGCAGGCCGACCACAGCGACGAAGCCTGCGAGACCGAGATCGCGCAGCAGGGTCGAGGCCGCAGTCGGCATGTTGCCGATGGCGAGGTTGCGGCTGCGGTACCAGCCGAAGGCCAAGCCCGAGAGCAGCGCGCCGCCGCCGGCGCCGAGCGTCAGCGGGATCGCGCCGATGCGCACGACCAGCAGGCCGATCAGCAGGCCGACGACGAGGCCGAGGCCATGGAAGACGAAATCCGTCTTGTCACTGGCGACGAGAAGCGTACCGACGACCTTGGCCACGCGCTGGACATCCTCGGCCGTTCCGTAGAGCGTCACGACGTCGCCGGCTTCGATGACGGTATCTGGCGCGAGCGGAAGCGGCTTTCCCGCCCGCTGCAACCCGGTCACATAAATGCCGTGACGCAGGGTGCCAGCAGTTTCGTCCCTGATCTGGCTTACGGTCTTGCCAATGAAATCACGGTTCGCCACGGCGACATCGCGGCTGAGCACGACCAGATCCATGCCCTCGGAGGATTGCAGTTCCGGACCGACCTGACTGGCCACGCTTACGACGCCCGCGCGTCTGCCGACGATGAGAACCGTGTCGCCGGCCATAAGCTTGAGGTCGGGCTCCACGCCAATCACCGAACCGGCGCGCTTCAAGCGCTCGATGGCGAAGGGCGACGCCCCGCCGAGTGCCTCGACCTCCGCGATCGAGCGGCCTGCGACGCCGTCCACCTTGAACAGGCGCCCGACCAGATCGGGCGCTGCCGGATGCTCACCGGCGCCATAGACGCGGATGCCGGCGAGCATCTCGGCTTCCGCCTTGATGGCGTCGTCGCGAATGCTGCGGCCCATCAGCCAGGGCAGGATGTTGACGCAGACGATGATCGCGCCGAAGGAACCGAAGATGTAGGTCACCGCATATCCGACGGCGACATTGCCCTGCAGGCGCTGCACCTCGTCGGCCGCGAGCCCCAGCTTGCCGATCGCCGCGCTGGCGGTGCCGATGATCGCCGACTGCGTCAGCCCACCGGCAGCGATGCCTGCCGCCAGCCCCTTGTCGAGGCCGAACATCTTGGCGAGGATGACGACCGTGGCGAGCCCGCTGAGCGCCAGGACCGCCGCCATCACGATCTCGCGGATCGATTGCCGCCCGAGCGACCGGAAGAACTGCGGCCCGCTCTCGAAGCCGACCGCGTAGATGAACAGCGCGAACAGCACCGACTTGATGCCGTTGTCGATGGTGACGCCGATCTGGCTGATCAGAACCGCGGCCAGGAGCGAGCCGGCGACGCCGCCGAGCTGGAATTTTCCGAACTGGAATTTCCCGATCCAGTAGCCGGCCGCCAGAGACAGAAACAGGGCGATTTCGGGTGATTGATGCAATATCGACGATAGCGCCGCCACGACTTGCCTCCCAGTTAGCGGAAATCACCCGAGAATGACGACCGACGACGCACCCAATGCAAGACAAAAACTTACGAATTTCAGACAGTTTTCTATACGGAAACCACAGATTTCATTGTCACAAGATAAAAAGCTTTCGATTGCCATCGACAATGAAAGAAACAAATCCGAATATATAAAAATACTAATTGTATAGAAATATTTTAACAGAATTATGAAATTAGAAATTCTATAATTTCGATTTATTTAGTTTTGAATAAAGGGGAATTTTCTAAACACGACACCCCGATTCGACAAGGACACTTCCATAATCATAGCGCTGAACAAACGCCATCAGCACCGGCATCGCCCAAGCTCCTGCTGCGGAATGAGGCAAGCGTGCAATAATACTGTAGCCTTCACAAGCGAAAACGCACAGTATCGACCCATGCTGCTTCCGCGCGCTCCTGCAGATCGCCGCGGCGCAGCCATGCAGGGGAAATGCGATGCCTGAGCTTGGCCGGCCGAAGACGACGATCACGCGGCCCGTTTCTTCGTGCCTGCGCATCCTCACTTTGGCCGGTTTGCTGTCGCTCGAGCCCTGCTCCCTCGTTTTCGCCCAGCAGCAGGCTCCCACCGCGATCCCGGTCGGCACGGTCGCCGCCGAGAAGCGCGCCATCGGCAGGTCGGCCGATTTCGTCGGACGCATCGAGGCCGTCAACCGCGTCGAGGTCCGGGCACGCGTCACCGGCTATCTCGAGGCCGTGCTGTTCCGGGACGGCGAGAACGTCAAGGAGGGCACCCCTCTCTTCCGCATCGAGCGAGCGCCGTTCGAGGCCGCCGTCGAGCAGGCGCAAGGCGCCCTCGAGCGCGCCCAGGGCACCCTCCAGAACGCCAAGGTGCAGTTGCAGCGCGCCGAGGAACTCCTCAAAACCAATGCCGGCTCGGTCGCGGTGCGTGACCAGCGCATTGCCGAGGAGAAGGGTGCCGAGGGCGACCAGACCACCGCCGAGGCCAATCTGAAGACCGCGCAGATCAATCTCGGCTACACCGAGATCACGGCGCCGATTACCGGCCGGATCGGCCGCACCAAGGTGACCAAGGGCAATGTCGTCGGCCCCGACAGCGGCGTGTTGGCCCAGATCGTCAGCAGCGACCCGATGTACGTCTCCTTCCCGGTCAGCCAACGCGAGTTCCTGACGATCAAGGCCGGCGCCGTGCCCCAGGACGGCAGCGCCCCGCTCGTCAGCCTGAAATTCGCGGATGGCTCGACCTATGACCAGAAGGGCCGCGTCGATTTCGTCGACGTCTCGGTCGAGCGCACGACCGATACGGTGCTGGTGCGCGCCACGCTGCCCAACCCGGCCGGCAAGCTCATCGACGGCGCGCTCGTTCGGGTTGTCGTGCAGAGCGAGCAGACCGAGGAGAAGGTGGTGATCCCGCAATCGGCACTGATCGCCGACCAGCAGGGTGCCTACGTCTTCGCGGTCGAGGGCGGCAAGGCAGCCGTCAAGCGCGTCAAGGTAGGCAACGAACTCGGCGCCTACGTCACCATCGACCAGGGCCTTGTCGGCAACGAGCAGATCGTCGTCGAGGGGCTGCAGAACCTGCGGCCCGGAATCCCGGTCCTGGCTTCGCCCGTGACGCCGCCGGCCGGCCGGAGCTGAAGCCCGATGATCAGCTCCGTCTTCGTCGACCGGCCTCGGCTGGCCATCGTCATCGCGCTCGTTACCACGATCGCCGGCCTCCTCTCGCTCTTTGCGATCCCGGTCGCGCAATATCCCGATATCGTGCCGCCACAGGTCTCGGTGACCACATCCTATCCCGGCGCCTCGGCGGCGGTGGTCGAGCAGACGGTGGCGCAGCCGATCGAGGCGCAGATCGTCGGCACCGACAAGATGATCTACATGAAGAGCGTCAGCGGCAATGACGGCAGCTATTCGCTGCTGGTCTCGTTCGAGCTCGGCACCAATCCGGACATCAACAGCGTCAACGTCAACAACCGGGTTCAGATCGCACTGTCGAAGCTGCCGCAGGAGGCACAGCGCCAGGGCGTCACCGTCAAGAAGAAGTCGTCGGCCCTGCTCGGCGTCATCGCCGTCTACGCGCCGACCAACGCCTATGACACGCTGTTCGTCTCGAACTACGCCACGATCAACCTGCTCGATGCGATCCGCTCCACGCCCGGCGTCGGCGACGCGGCCCTGTTCGGCGCGCAGGACTATTCGATGCGGGCCTGGGTCAAGACCGACAGCCTGACCGGCCTGAACCTCACCACCGGCGACATCATCAGCGCGATCCAGGCGCAGAACGCCCAGGCCGCCGTCGGGCGTATCGGGGCGCGGCCGATCTCCGACGACCAGCAATTACAGCTCAACATCCAGACCAAGGGCCGCCTCAGCACACCCGAGGAGTTCGGCAAGATCGTGCTCCGGACCAATCCCGACGGTTCGGTGCTGCGGCTATCGGATGTCGCGCGCCTCGAACTCGGCGCAGCCAATCTCGACCGCGACACCCGGCTGAATGGCGGCCCCGCCGTACTGATCGGCATCTACCAGTCGCCAGGCGCCAATGCGATCGCCGCGCTCGACGAGGTCAAGAAGACGGTCGGCGACCTCGCGAAATCCTTCCCCGAAGGACTCGCATGGAAGGTCACCTATGATCCCACAGCCTTCGTCACCGCGACGATCCACGAGGTCCAGAAGACCTTGATCGAGGCCTTCGTCCTCGTCGTGCTCGTCGTCTTCCTGTTCCTCGGCAACTTCCGCGCCACGCTGATTCCGACGGTCGCCGTGCCGGTCAGCCTGATCGGCGCCTTCGTCGTGCTCAACGCTATCGGCTATTCCGCCAACACGGTGTCGCTGCTCGCCGTCGTGCTCGCCATCGGCATTGTCGTCGACGACGCGATCGTCGTCATCGAAAACGTCGAGCGCGTAATGGAGGAGCATCCGGAGCTGACCCCGGCCGAGGCGACCAAGAAGGCGATGGGCGAGATCGTCGCGCCGATCGTCGCGATCACGCTGGTCCTGCTCTCGGTCTTCGTGCCGGTCGCCTTCATCCCCGGCATTTCCGGCGAGCTCTTCCGGCAGTTCGCCGTCACCGTCGCGGTTGCGATGGTCCTGTCCGCAATCAATGCGCTGACGCTCTCGCCGGCGCTCTGCGCCGTGCTGCTGAAGCCGCATCACGGGCCGCGGCGCGGACCGATCGGCCGCATCATGGCCGGCATCGACTGGACGCGGGACCGCTATGGCTCGGCTGTGGCGCGGCTCGTGCGCGTCGCCTTCGTCAGCCTGGCGCTGACGGCTGCCTTCGGTGCCGGCATTTACGGCATGGGTCGGATCACGCCGACCGGCTTCCTGCCGGAGGATGACCAGGGCGCCTTCTTCGTGGTGACGCAGCTGCCCGACGGGGCCTCGATCGGGCGGACATCGGCGGCGATGAAGCAAGTCGAGGAGATCATCAAGACCGAAAAGGCCGTCGCCGACTACTCGACGATCATCGGCCTCAACTTCATCGACAACTACTCCCAGCCCAACTCCGGCTTCTTCCTCGTCTCGCTGAAGCCGTTCGAGGAGCGCACCAGCAGGGAGGACAGCGCGCCCGCCATCATCGCGCGGCTGGCGCAGAAATTCCGGGCGGTGCGCGAGGGCAATGTCGTGCCGATCGCCCCGCCCCCCATCATCGGGCTCGGCAGCGGCGGTGGTTTCACCCATGTTGTGATGGATATGGGCGGCTCCGACCCCAAGGCGCTCGGGCGCACCCTGCGCGGTCTCGTCATCGCCGCCAACCAGGACCCGCAATTACGGCGCGTCTTCACGACCTTCTCGGATTCGACGCCCTCGATCTATCTCGACATCGACCGCGACAAGGTCCAGATTCTCGGAGTCGAGCTCAACAGCGTCTTCCAGGCCCTGCAGGCCTCGCTCGGCGGCTACTACGTCAACGACATGAACCTGTTCGGCCGAACCTGGCAGGTTCAGGTCCAGGCCGAGAGCACGGACCGCGCCTCGATCGACGACATCTACCGCATCAATGTCCGCAGCCGCGCCGGCGAGATGATCCCGCTGCGCTCATTCGTCGAGGCGCGGGTCGTGGTCGGCCCCCAGGCGCTGATCCGCTACAACAACCGCCTCGCAGCGACGGTACAGGGCTCGCCCGCTCCCGGCGTCTCCTCCGGCCAGGCGCTTGCCGCCATGGAGGCGGTCTCGGCGAAGACGCTGCCGGCCACCTATCGCGGCGCCTGGACCGACGTTTCATTCCAGGAGAAGCGAGCCGAAGGCCAGACCGGCATGATCCTCGCCTTCGCCCTGCTCTTCGCATACCTCTTCCTCGTCGCGCTCTATGAAAGTTGGACGATCCCTGTGCCGGTGCTGCTCTCGGTGGCGGTCGGCATCCTCGGTGCCTTCGCGGCGATCGTCATCGCCGGATTGACGCTCGACCTCTACGCCCAGATCGGTATCGTCGTGCTGATCGGCCTCGCGGCCAAGAACGGCATCCTGATCGTCGAATTCGCCAAGGAATTGCGGGAAAAGGGGCATCCGCTGCTGCATGCCGCGACCGAGGGCGCTCGCCTGCGCTTCCGGCCGGTGATGATGACCTCCTTCGCCTTCATCCTCGGCCTGCTGCCGCTGGTTATCGCCGAAGGGCCCTCCAAGCTCGCGCGGCGCAATGTCGGCACGCCTGTCTTCGGCGGCATGCTGGCGGCCGCCTTCATCGGAATCTTCGTGATCCCGGCGCTGTACGTCGTCTTCCAGAGCTTGCGCGAACGCCTGCGCCCCTCGACCAGGCCCAAGGAAACGCAGGTCTAGTTCATCGGCCCACACACCGCGTTCGTCCGCTGATCCAGACCTGCATCAGGTCAATCGATGATGTGATAACCGCCATCGACGTACAGCACCTGGCCGGTGATCAGCCTCGCCGCGTCATGCGCGAGAAAGGCCGTCGCGGCGCCGACATCGTCGATCGAAACCAGCTCGCGCGCGGGCGCCTTCCGCTTGGCCTTGTCCAGCAGGGCATCGAATTCCGGAATGCCCGAGGCTGCGCGGGTCGCCAGCGGGCCCGGGGAGATCGCATGGACGCGAATGCCCTTCGGGCCCAGTTCGGCGGCCATGTAGCGGACCGCGGATTCGAGGGCAGCCTTCGCCACCCCCATGATGTTGTAGTTCTCCACCACCATCTGTGAGCCGTAATAGGTCATGGTGAAGAGCGTGCCGCCGTTCTTCATCAGCGGTTCCGCCAGCTGCGCCATCCGGATGAACGACCAGCACGAGACCTCCATCGACTTCAGGAAGCCGTCGAGCGGTGCGTCGGTGACGCGTCCGGCCAGGGTGTCGCGTGGGGCGAAGGCGATGGAGTGGACGAGAAAATCGAGCTCGCCCCAAGTCGCGGCAATGCGCTCGAAGACGGCCTCGACCTGCCCTGGCACGGTCACGTCCAGCGGCATGATGATCGGCGCCTCAACCTCCCGGGCGAGCGGCTCGACATAGGGTCGCGCCTTCTCGCTGAGATAGGTAATCGCCAGTTCGGCGCCGAACGCGCGGAAGGCCCGGGCACAGCCCCAGGCGATCGAGCTGTCATTCGCAATCCCGACGATCAGACCCTTCTTGCCCTCCAGCAACTTGGCTTTGACGCTGGGAATGGTCATTGCGGCCTCTTTCAGTCAGCAGTGGTATAAGGACGAAGTTCGGGAGCGGGGGCGTCGCTAGCGCCCCTGCCTCGTCGCCACACGCAGCTTGCCGTGGGGAGAGGCATCGAGCGGTGATGCGGAGTCGAACAGGCGCCTCACCTCATCGAGCCTGCCGGCTGCCGGTCCCGAAAGAGGGCCCCGTGCCGTAACGGCCTGCTCGATCAGCGCAAGGGCCGCCCCCTTGAGGCCAGGGTCAGGCGGCAGCAGGTCTGACAGGGTCCGCAGCGCCTCCTCCTGATCAATCAGAAGCATGAAGAACTGCTCGCGCGTCAACGCCTTGAATTCGGCGAGTGTCAGCTTGCGGGCATGCTCGCCCTGCTTGCGCAGCCGCCGGATCGCCTCGAAGCCGCGCTCATCGGCGCTTTCCTTGGCCATGCCGACATACAACAGCGCGCGCACGCAGGCATGGAGCAGCCCGCCCCGCGCGAAGCCGCTGCGCAACTCCTCGATCCGCTTCGCGACCAGCTCGGCGTGGAGCTTGCTCTTGGCAGCGCTGCGCGGGCGGCGTGGCGAGCTGCTGTCGATCCCGACGGCGGATTGCAGGAGCGGCGAGCTGTAGACGGTGCGGAACGCCTGTTCGGAGACGCGCTCGACCATGATGCGCCAGTTGTCGAGAGCGTTGACGATCTGAGCCGAGACGACTTCCTGCGCCTTCAGGAAGGGATTGTCGTCGGCGATGGCCTGGCGGCCCTGGCGCGCTTCCGACGCAGCCGTATCGAGCCAGGACATGAAGGGATTCTGCGAGCCGAACAGCTCGTATTGCAGCCGCAGCGGATGCAGCTTCCGCATCGCCTGCGCGACGGCAGGGCTGGCCGACGCCTGGATCCAGGGCTGCACCAGCGCGCGGTAGAGCGACAGGTTAATCTCCGAGACGCGAGCCGCCGTCGCGAACCGACGTTCATCCTCGAGGTCGTTGCCGCCCAATGCGCGGATGTCGTCGAGGGTGCGGGCCTCGCAACGCAACACCCAGTCGCCTGTCACCAGATCCTGATTGTCTGCCGCCGAGGCCTTCGGCTCGAAGACCGCCTCGTAGAGGCCGGGCGGCAGCATGTCGATGAAGTCGATATTGGAGGCGAACTCGTCGTGCTCCTTCCGGGCGACGCCCGCCGACACGAAGATGCCGAGATGCCCGATCTTGTCGTGAATGGCGTAGACGATCGTCTGCCCATAGGCTCGGATCTCGTCGACACTGCCATAAAGGTCGAGGATCCAGTCGAGAGCCTGCTGCGGCGGAGTGATATTGTCGCCCTTCGAGCAGAAGACCACGATCGGCGACCGGATGTTGCGAAGGTCTATCGACGTTCCGTCCGCGGTTCGGATTTCCCCGCAGGCCAGCTTGTTGCCGATGAAGAGCTCGTCGACGATGAACTGGATCTCTTCGGCATTCAGCGTGACGTGCCCACCCCACCATTTCTCGAAGGCGAGGTAGCGTTCCGCTTCGGTGTCGATCTTCGAGTAGAGATTGTACTGCTTGGTCCAGAGCGTGTTTGCCGGGTTCTGGTTCTCGAAATTCTGCACCAGCCAAGCACCATCGAACGTACCGGCGCCGAGATCGCTGGTGAGCGCCGTCAGCCAGCTTCCTCCGAGCAAGCCGCCCGAATAGCGCATCGGGTTCTGGCCGGACACGCCCGCCCAATAGGACAGGGGCGATCCGGCCAGGATGATCGGTCCGAACAGCTCCGGCCTCAGCGCTGCGAGGATCATGACGGCCCAGCCGGCCTGGCAATTACCGATCACGCAAGGCTTGCCTTCGGCCTTCGGGTGGCGGGCAATGACGCGTTCGAGGAAAGTGGCCTCCGCAAGGGCGATGTCTGCAATGGTCTGGCCGGGCACTGGATCCGGCAGGAAACCGACGAAATAGCAGGGATGCCCGGCCTTCATGGCAACGCCGATCTCGCTGTCCGCCTTGAACCCGCCGATGCCCGGCCCGTGCCCGGCGCGTGGATCGACGATGACGAACGGGCGCTTGAGCTCGTCGATGACGACGTCCGGAGGCGGCACGATGTGCGCCAGGATGTAGTTCACCGGCCGGGCGAGCTGGCGCCCGTCGCAGACGAGTTCGGCATCATAGTCCAGAACATGCGGCGCGAGCTTCGCCAGATGCTCTTCGTACTGAAGGCCGCGCTGTCTCAGCGCATCGAGAAACAGCGTCAGTCGCTGCCCGGCATCGATCGAATAGGAGATTGCATCAACGAAGACATCTGCTGGGTCGTTCGCCATGGCCGTGCTCCGAATTTTCACAAACCTCGAACCGTCAGCCGCACCGGAGCTGCGACGCTTCTGTTTCGATCACATCGCGAAAGCTCGGCAGAGCTCGATCGCCGCATCGGGAGGGCCAATTCCAGCATGCCCGTCCCGTCGACATCCCTGCTGCATCGCGGCAGAAGCGCCGCTGCATGTGCTCACACACCAGCACAAAGGACGAGGCTGGCGTATTGTCCTCAGGGACAGCTTGCGCCCGGATTCGCATGCGACCTATTCGCGCGCGCTCCGGCCTTAGCGGAGGCCGGCTCCAGCGGCGACCGCCTGCATGGGGCAGCCGTCCCAGGTGCGCACGAAGACGTCGGACTGCATTGTCCGCCGTGACGCGCCCGGCTTGGCAAACGTTACGTCGCTGGGCGGATAAAGTCGTAGGCCGTGGATGGCACCACGAAGATGGTGGGCCGGGCCGGACTCGAACCGGCACCGGCGCTGTTATGAGCAGCGAGCTCTAACCATTGAGCTACCGGCCCGCACCCGGCCTAGCATCGCCGCCATGGCTCGGGCAAGGCTTCCGGCGACCGAAACGAAAAACCCCACCGTCACGTGACGGTGGGGTTGGATTGGAAGGCCCGGTACTCAGAGAAATGCGCTGTGCCGGCCTCAGGCCGCCTTCGCCGCCGGCTGCTCGACGCCGTGCCCCTCGCGGAAGCGGAAGCGGGCGATGTGCTCGCTGAGCGCCCGGGTCTGTTCGTCCGTCAGCGCGAGCGCGGCATTGGTCTCCTCGACCAGCGCGGCGTTCTGATGCGCCATGGTGCCGATGCCGTCGATCTCGTTGTTGATCGCCGAGACGTCGCTCGCCTGGTTCTTCGCGGTCTGCGAAATCCCGTTCATCAGCCCGGTCAGGTCGTTGACCGAGGCGACGATGGCCTCGAACATCTGCGCCGTCTCCTCGACGAGGCCGACGCCGACCTTGACGTCGCCATGGGCCGCCTCGACCAGCTTCTTGACGTCGTTGGAGGCATCGGCCGAGCGCTTGGCGAGGCTGCGCACCTCGGTGGCGACGACAGCGAAGCCGCGGCCGCTATCGCCGGCCCGGGCGGCCTCGACGGCCGCGTTCAGCGCCAGCAGATTGGTCTGGAAGGCGATCTCGTCGATCATCGCGATGACCTCGGAGATCTTGTTCGAGGAGGTGCGGATGCGCTGCATGGCCTCGAGCGCGGACGCGACCACCTTCTCGCCCTGCTGGGCCTGGCTCTCGGCACCTTCGGCCATGCCGGTCGCCTGGGCGGCTTCCGAGGCGGTCTTCTTGACCGTGCCGGCAAAGGCCCCGAGCTGGTTCGTCGCCATCGAGACGGCGTTGCTCTCCTCGCTGGTGCGCTCGGCGAGATCCGTCACGCCGTCGAGGATTTCGGTCGTCGCGCTGCGCACGGCGGCGACAGTCTCGGAGAGCTTGGCCAGCGTGCTCTCGAATTCCTCGGCGAGGCCGTTGGTGCCCTGCTTCAGCTCGGCGAAGGCGCCCTGGTAGAGGCCCTCGATGCGGGTCGAGAGATGCCCGGCCGAAAGCTCGGCCAGAACGTGGCAGGTCTCGGTGAGGCCGCCATGCACGGTCTCGAGCAGTTCGTTGACCGAGCCGGCGAGCGCATTCAGCTCGGGATCGGCGAAGTTCGCCTGGACGCGGCGGCTGAAATCGCCCGCGGCAGCGGCCGCGACGACCTCGCCAAAGGCCGCTCCCAGCTCCTGCATCATCTCGCGGCGGCGGCTCTGGGCCAGCGCCTCGTCCTCGAGCTTGGCGGCCTCTGCGGCACGCAACGCCACGGCGTTGTCGCGGAACAGCAGCACGCTCTTCGAGATGTCGGAGATCTCGTCATTGCCCTTGGTGTCGACCACGGTTTCCAGCGCACCGTCGGCGATGGCGCGCGTGGCGGTCCACAACCGGTTCAGGCGCCCGATGATCATCGGGCGGACATAGGCCACCGACAGCAGGACAGCGATCAGCAGCGAGCCGATACCGAGGGCACCGAGCCACATCTTGCTCTGCTCGATCAGCGTCGCCGTCGAGGCGCTGGCCGCCACGGCCTCGCCGCGTGCGCCCAAGACGAGCTTTTCGACCTGCCCGCGCAGCGTCGCGGCGGCGCGATCGACATCCTTCAGCGTGCCCGAGATCTGGGCGAGCGTAGCGAGATCGCGCTGGCGCATCTCGACGATGCCGGAGCTCCCCTCGCCGATTGCGATGACGGACTCGACGGTCTGGTTGCGGAACGGGTTCGGCGAGGCGCTCTCGGCTGCAGTCAGCTCCATGCGGATGCGCATGACGGTCGCATTGAAGCGATCGCGGGCCAGCTCGAGTCGGGCCTTGTCGGGCGACTGAGCGGTCTCGCGCATCATTCCCATGAGCTCGTTGACCTGTGCTTCGAGCTTGCGCGCGAAATCGAAGATCGGGAAATCGCGGTCGTTCAAGGTCTTCATCGCGGCATCCAGCTGCTCGCCGGAAAGCCCCTTGATGCTCTCGATCCCCATCGTGACGTTGAAGCGCGACTCGTCGGCTTCCGAGCCGACCACGCCGCCGAACACCCGGCCGACCTTGGTCAGGTTCTCCAGCAATGCCGCGATCGCGGCCGCATTGCGAATCCTGGCGCCGGTCAGGTCGTTGATCTCGTTGATCGTCCGCGACAGCTCGTCCACCGCCGTCTGGGTTGGCTTCATGTCGATGCCGCTCAGGGCCGTGATCCGCCGGATGAGGTCGAACTGGCGGGCCTCGATCCGGTCCAGCTCGTTGGTCAACGCGGCGCGTTGCTGGACGTTCTCGACATCCATGAAGCGGGGCGCGAGCGCCGTCGACAGCGTCGCCGCCTGGGACAGTTCTAGGGCGAGCTCGACCATCGGCATCTTCTGCCCGGCCAGCTCCTGAACGGTCGCGTCGATCCGGCCATAGGAGAGCCATGCCACCGTCGATCCCACGATCGTCAGGCCCGTCATCAGCCCCAGCGACGCATAGATCCGTGCGGCGATGCCGATGCGCGTGCTCTTGCGCTGGCGGGCGGGCTTGCTGGCCTTCGTCATCGATCGCTCTCCGAATGCAACGCGACACGGTGGAGGGCGAAGCTGGCGCGAGGCCTGCGCGCCGGCATTTCAGGGCCGGCCACAACAAAGCCCGCCATCGGGCCGCGACTGCGGAAACCGACGGGCAAGCCCCCCGAACCGGCCTGCGCCGCGACCTGTCGGTGGGCGAAATGCTTGTTCGCGCCCAAGATCGATCAAATGCGCTTAAAGAACGCTTAAGCGGGCGGATTCTTCTGAATCACTGCGCGTGAGCGCTGCGTCATGTCTTGTTAGGAATTTGGACGCGCCTTGCAGTGGCAAGTCTCAGCTCTCGGGCAGCTTGGGAACGGGCCGCGGCTTCCCCTCCTCGTCGATCGCCACGAAGGTGAAGGTCGCATCGGTCACCTTCTCATGGATCGAGGTATGAAAGCGCCTCGCCCAGGCCTCGACATGGATCTTCATCGAGGTCCGGCCGACCGCCTCGACCTCCGTGTAAACGCTGAGCACGTCGCCGACCTTCACCGGCCGGATGAAGGTCATCGCATCGACGGCGACGGTGACGACACGTCCCTGCGCCCGGTCGACGCCGGCGATACCGCCGGCCGCGTCCATGCGCGACATCACCCAGCCGCCGAAGATGTCGCCATTGGCATTGGTGTCGGCCGGCATCGCGTTGATGCGGACCGTCAGATTGCCGCGCGGCTCTTCTTCTGGCGTCAGGCCGGGTTCAATCATCATGGCGTCGTCCCTGTTCGAGGTGGAAGGAATCGGCCCGCCCATGCTTCGCGGCCGTGGGGGTTGCTCCGAGTTCTGACGCGACGCAGGCTGGCGTCAAGCTCAACCCGGCTGGAGGAGGCCTCGATGAACCCCACGCCCCCCATGATCTGCGTGTCGCTTCGCTACGCCGATGCCGTGAAGATGTATGACTGGCTGATCGACGCCTTCGGCTTCGAGAAGCACGCAGCCTATTACTCCGAGGACGGCCGGACGCTGCTGCATGGCGAACTGCGCATGGGCACAAGCTTCATCATGCTCGGCTCGGCGGAAGGCAATGAGTTCGGCAAGCTCGTCTCGTGCCCGGCCGAACTCGGCGGCACCACCGCGTCACCGTACATCGCGACCGACGACATCGACGCGCGCTGTGAGCGGGCTCGCGCCGCGGGAGCGGATATCTGCATGGAGCCGACCGACCAGCCCTATGGCAGCCGCGACTTCATCGCCAAGGACCTGGAAGGCCATGTCTGGTGCTTCGGCACGTATCGGCCTGACCTTCGCGCACCGGCCTCCTAGTCCGACACCTCGGATCACCGCCCGACCGAAATCGTTTGGGGTTCGCTCCGCCCCGCCGTGTCAGACGGCCGTCTCGGCAGCGCGGGCGGGCGTCCGCCGCCGCCCTCGCATCATCAGCCAGCACACCACGCTCAGATTGACGAAGTTCCAGGCGAGACCGTTGAGGAAGGCCATCCGGTAGGAGCTGAAATAATCGAAGATCACCCCGGAGAGGTAGCCGCCGAAGGCCATCCCGAGCACCGTCATCGACATGACCAGGCCGATGCGGATGCCGGCCTGCTTGGCGGGCAGGTATTCGCGGGTGATGACGGCGTACATCGGCACGATGCCGCCCTGGAACAGGCCGAAGATGCCGCTGACGACGTAGAGCGACTGCAGCCCGTCGAACCAGAGATAGAGAAAGAGCGCCACGCCCTGCATCAGCGAACCGAGCGCGAGCGTCGCGACCCCGCCGATCCGGTCCGCGACGAAGCCCGATCCGATGCGGCTGACGATGCCGAGCAGCATCATCAGGGAGAGCATCTCCGCGCCGCGCGCGACGCCATAGCCGAGATCGGCGCAATAGGCGACGATATGGACCTGCGGCATCGCCATGGCGACGCAGCAGGCAAAACCGGCAACGCAGAGCAGGAGCTGGAGTTGGCCTGCGGACAGGCCGAGGTCACCGCGCGCACCGGCGCTGCTGGCTTCGGCGGCGGCCATCGTCGCGGCGGCAGGTTGACGCCGGAAGAACGGCGCCAGCGGCAGCATCACCACCAGCGTCGCGACCGCGATGCCGAAATGGGTCGCGCGCCAGCCATGATGCTCCATGCCCCAGGTGATGATCTGCGGCCAGAACACCCCGGCGAGATAGCTGCCGGAGGCGCCAAAGACGACGGCAAGCCCGCGATGGCGCCGGAACCAATGCGACAGGTCCGAGATCAGCGGCGAGAAGCCGGCCGCGCTGCCCATCCCGATCAGAAGCCCGTGCGCGAGTGCGAACTGCCAGAGCGACTGCGACATCCCCGCGGCGACATAGCCGGCAGCGAGCAGCAGCGCTCCCATCACGATCGGCACCATGATGCCGTAGCGATCGGCGATCCGGCCCATCACGATGTTGCCGACGCCGAAGCCGATCATCGCGCAGGTATAGGGCAACGCGGCGCCGGCCCGCATCGTCTCGAACTCGCCCTGCATCGCCGGCAGCACGACGACCACCGACCAGGAGCCGACGCAGGCCATCGTTCCGATCAGCAGCGCGACCGCCAGTCGGAGCCAGGCATAGGATGAATCGGGCGCGTAGCGCCCCGGGTCCTGGATGGGCATGTTTCCTCGGTCCGGCCGCTTTCAGGGCGCAGCCTCTCATTCTGGCGACGAGGATTAGGCGCCGGCACGCGATGCGACAAGCGCGTGCCGCGCAACGGGACCCGGCGATACGCGCCACCCGGCATCGGTCGGGCCAGCTGGGGCCCGACGCAGTCCGCAGCCGAAATGCAGCGCTAGCGGAAGATCGACTCGCCCTGCTGGTCGACGAGCTGCTGTCCCTTTACCAGGGTGAAGTCAGTCGCCTCAGCCACGCCGGGAAAGCGGTCGGCGCGGACGAAGCGGTGGCTCTTCAGCTCGCCGTCGATCGTCTTCTCCACGACGCCGCAAAGCTGCCACTGGCCGCCCTCCTGATAGGGCGTCGCATGGATGGTGAAGCCGTTGTGCTCGATGCTCTTCAGGGGGCCAGCCGGCTTGTCCTCCGCCGCCTTGCGGCCGCCGAACAGGGATTTCAGGAACGACATGCAACCTCCGAAGTCTCGATGCCCTCTTATAGGGCAGGATCGTCGCCGGGGGGAGCCAGCTTCCCGCTCGTTGCCTGTCTTCCCTCTGCCTTGAAGCCAGGCCGCAGAATCCCCAGATTCAAGCTGTCCAGGGCGACCGCATCGCCCCTCGACGCCCGTTTCGCCTCTCGCGGCCGCCCTCGACAGGGAGGTCGTCATGAGACTCATCAAACTCCTTTCGATCATTTGGCTGGCCCTGGTCGGTCTCGGCCTGTCCGGCACCGCGCACTCCCAGGCGCCGCGGGGCCCGCCCTGTGCCGACCGCACGCAAGTGATCGTCCAGCTGAACACGTTCTTCGGCGAAAGGGCGGTCGGCAGCGGCCTCGCCGATGGCGGCTTCGTTCTCGAACTCTTCGTCAGCCGCAGGGGCACCTGGACGCTGTTCGCCACCACGCCGCAAGGCCTGAGCTGCTTCGTCGCCTCGGGCCAGGCCTGGGAGCCGGTGCCGGCGCCTGACATTTTCGCCAGGCGTTGAGGCGCGGCACGCCAGCGCCTACGCGGCAAGATGCAGCACGACTTCGCGCCGGTGCGGCCTCGCCCGGTGCTCGAAGAGATAGATGCCCTGCCAGGTGCCGAGCACGAGACGCCCATTCATCACCGGGACCGATAATGAGACCGGCATCAGCGCCGCCTTGATATGGGCCGGCATGTCGTCGGGGCCTTCGTCGCGATGGACCAGATAGGCCATCGCCGGATCATCCGCGGGTGGCACCAGCCGTCGGAAGAAAGCGTCGAGATCAAGACGCACATCCGGATCGGCATTCTCCTGGATCAGGAGCGAGCAGGAGGTATGCCGCACGAACAGCGTGAGCAGCCCGGCGCCGATTCCGGCTTGCTCGACGAAGGCTCGGGCGCGGGCCGTGAACTCGTAGAGCCCCGGCCCTTTCGTCTCGATCGACAGGACGCTTTGGCTGGGCACCGGCCCGCCTCTAGCGCTCGGTGGCCGCGAGCTTCGCCCCCAGCGCCACGAAGGCTGCGGCGAAACCGCGGCGCAGCCACGCCATCACCACCGGTCGGCTGACGACCTTGTCGCGCATCGCGGCAGCGAACAGCCCATAGAGCGCGAAGACAATGAAGGTCATCGCCATGAAGATGCTGGAGAGTTCCAGCATGCGCGCCAGAGGCGACGGCTCCCCAACGGCAATGAACTGCGGCAGGAAGGCGACAAAGAAGATCGAGAGCTTCGGATTGAGCACATTGATCGCGACGCCGTCGCGCAGCACGCGCCAGGCCGAGCGCCGATCCGCCTTCGTCTCGACCTTGAGCGCTCCATGCTCCTGCAGCGTCTGCCAGGCCATGAACAGCAGATACGCGACACCAGCATATTTCACGATTGCGAAGGCGAGCGCGCTCGCATGCAGCAGCGCCGCGAGACCAAGCATGGCAGCAAGCAGATGCGGAACGATGCCGAGGGTGCAGGCCAAGGCCGCCAGGATGCTGGCTTGCGAACCACGCGTCAGCCCGGCGGCGATGGTGTAGAGCGCCCCGGTTCCGGGCGAGGCCACCACGATCAGCGAGGTCAGCAGGAACTCCGGGGACATCTCGTCGGCCTCCATGCGGGCGGTACGCCAGAAGGGCGCAGGCCGGGCGCAATAGCAAGGCCCTGCCCCGCCGGAGCGCGGTGAACGGCACACACAAACACTTAGGTATTGACCTAAGTATTATCCTACTGCTAGATCGCCCCATGCTCGCAACCCAGCCAACCCTCGACGACACCTTCCGCGCCCTGGCCGATCCGACGCGCCGCGCCGTGGTTCAGGCGCTCGGCCGGGGGCCGGCTTCGGTCAGCGAGTTGGCCAAGCCCTTCGAGATGGCCCTGCCGAGTTTCCTCCAGCATCTGAAGGTGTTGGAGGATTCAGGGCTGGTGACCACGGCCAAGACCGGCCGGGTCCGCACCTGCACCTTGCAGGCGGAACCGCTGGCCGCCGCCGAACATTGGCTGGAGGCGCAGCGCTCGCTCTGGACCAGGCGTCTCGACCAACTCGACCGGCTGGTGCTGCAACTGAAAGACCAGGAGGAAAACGGATGACCGATACGCATGCGACCGTCTTCGATCCCGCGCTCGACCTCGAGCTGAAGCGCGAGGTCGAGGTGCCGCCGCGCCTGATCTGGCGGGCCTGGACGGAGCCGAAGCTGCTGATGCAATGGTTCTGCCCTCTGCCGTGGAAGACCACGGAATGCGAGCTCGACCTGCGCCCCGGCGGCAAGTTCCGTACCGTGATGGAAGGCCCCAATGGCGAGAGGCACGACAACACCGGCTGCGTGCTTGCGGTGATCCCGGAGACCTTCCTCGCCTTCACCGATGCGCTCGGGCCGGGCTATCGCCCGCTCGGTGGCGGTTTCATGACCGGATCGGTCTCGATCGCCCCCTCAGCCAAGGGCACGCTCTATATCGCCCGCGCCATTCACAAGGACGTCGACGGCAAGAAGCAACATGAGGAGATGGGCTTCCACCAGGGCTGGGCCACGGCGCTCGATCAGTTGGTGGCGCTGGCAAAAACGCTCTAGGACTCGCTCCTCCGCCATAGGAAACGGAACAAAGGGCGCCGCAGGCGCCCTTTGTTGCTGCGCTCAACAAGGCAAGCTGCGACCCTACCGCGCCTGCCAGAAGTAGAGCTGGCCCGTATGGCTGTTGCCGGCGAGCATGAGCCCTTCGGCGACCATGCCGATTCCGTTGAACAGGTCCCAATGGTCGCCGGTCGTCATCTGGAAAAAGAGAAACGACTTATCGATGTCACCGGGCGTCTGGTAGCAATTCTCCAGATAGATGACGCCCTTCTTGCCGAGCACCGACCTGTAGATATCCTTCGAGACACCCTGGATATCGGGCTTGCCGAAGCTGCGCTGCACGCGCGGCAGCAGTTCGGCGGCGCGGATGAAGAACTGCTGGCTCGGCGCACGCGCCGGCAAGCCGGAGCCGGGCACGGCGCCGATGGCGGGAGCCCCCGGCAGACGCGGCGCCGCGAGGAAAGAGGCCCGGACTGCAGGATGCTTCGCCGTCAGCGCTTGGATCGTTGCATCGTCCTGAGACGGCGTCAGCTTCAGCGTGTAGCCCATGCAGATGGCGCAGCGATTGGCGACGTCTCCGATCGCAGTCTTCGCCCAAGGACGAACCGTCGCGAAGCGCTCTTCGAGCGCGGCGTATTGGTACGGCAGCATCGGCATCTCCGGATCACACGCCAAGGATGGGATCGCGGCCGGACGCCTCGCCCCCTGCGAGACTGGCCCGGATCCGGCCGATCCCCATCCTTCATTCGAAGGAGAGGCCCTGTGCGCATGATCGAGACGGTCATGCCCGCCGCCAAAAGCAGAACGCCCGCCTCCGTTGCTCGGTCAGGCGGGCGTTCGATCTTGATCAAAGGGGGCGAGCCAGGAAGCTCCGTCTCCTAGTTATCCAGGAAGCTCCGGAGCTTCCGGCTGCGGCTCGGATGCTTCAGCTTCCTGAGCGCCTTCGCCTCGATCTGGCGGATACGCTCGCGGGTCACGCTGAACTGCTGGCCGACCTCCTCGAGAGTGTGGTCGGTGTTCATGCCGATGCCGAAGCGCATGCGCAGCACACGCTCCTCGCGCGGCGTCAGCGAGGCCAGCACGCGGGTCGTCGTCTCGCGCAGGTTGGACTGAATCGCAGCGTCGATCGGCAGGATCGCGTTCTTGTCCTCGATGAAGTCACCGAGATGCGAATCCTCTTCGTCGCCGATCGGCGTTTCGAGCGAGATCGGCTCCTTGGCGATCTTCAGGACCTTGCGCACCTTCTCCAGCGGCATGGCCAGCTTCTCGGCCAGTTCCTCCGGAGTCGGCTCGCGGCCGATCTCGTGCAGCATCTGGCGCGAGGTCCGGACGATCTTGTTGATCGTCTCGATCATGTGCACCGGAATACGGATCGTGCGGGCCTGGTCGGCGATCGAGCGGGTGATCGCCTGCCGGATCCACCAGGTGGCGTAGGTCGAGAACTTGTAGCCGCGGCGGTACTCGAACTTGTCGACCGCCTTCATCAGGCCGATATTGCCTTCCTGGATCAGGTCGAGGAACTGCAGGCCGCGGTTCGTGTACTTCTTGGCGATCGAGATCACGAGGCGCAGATTGGCCTCGATCATCTCCTTCTTCGCCTGCCTGGCCTCGCGCTCGCCCTTCTGGACCATCAGCACGATCTTGCGGAATTCCTGGATCTCCAGGCCGGTCTCGGTGGCGAGCGTATGGATCTCGTCACGCAGGCCCTTGATCCGCTCCAGCTCCGCAGCGACGAAATCCTTCCAGCCGCGCGAACCGAGCTTGGAGACGCGCAGGACCCATTTCGGGTCGAGCTCGCCGCCGACATGCTGCTTGAGGAAGTCCTCGCGACCGACGCCGTAGCTCTCGGCGAGACGCAGCAGGCGCGTCTCGTGGCCGATCAGGCGCTTGTTGATGTCGTAGAGCTGCTCGACCAGCGCCTCGATGCGGTTGTTGTTCAGCGAGAGCGACTTCACCGCTGTGATGATGTCGTCCTTGAGCTTCTTGTATTTGCGGTCCTGCGACGGCGAGAGCTTGGTGTTCTCCAGCCGGTTGGCGATGTCCTGGTCCTGCAGGCGGCGCAGCTTGGTGTAGTTCGACGCGATCGAGTCGAAGGTCTCGAGCACGCGCGGCTTGAGTTCGGCCTCCATGGCCGAGAGCGACACGTTATTCTCCATGTCGTCTTCGTCCATCTCCGGCGGAGCTTCGCCCTCCGGAGTCTCTGCCTGCTCGCCTTCCTCGGCGCCCTCCTCGCCCGCCATCCCGGTCGGGTTCTTGCCGTCGGGGCCGGCATAGGTCGCCTCGAGGTCGATGATGTCGCGCAGCAGGACCTTGGCTTCGTTGAGCTCGTCGCGCCAGATGATGATCGCCTGGAAGGTCAGCGGGCTCTCGCAGAGACCTGCGATCATCGCCTCGCGGCCGGCCTCGATGCGCTTGGCAATCGCGATTTCGCCCTCGCGAGAGAGCAGCTCGACCGAGCCCATCTCACGCAGATACATGCGCACCGGATCGTCGGTCCGCTCGGTCGGCTCGAGATTGCGCTTGACCTCGACGGGCAGGGCCGAGCGCGAGGCATCGACCAGATCGCCGCCCTCGGCCTCTTCCTCATCGGCGCCGTTGGCACCGGTGCGCGCCGCAGCGCGCTCCTCGCCGGAGGCCTCCGGATCCTCGTTGTCGACGACGTTGATGCCCTGCTCGCTGAGCTGGCCGAGCACGTCCTCGATCTGCTCGGAGGTGAACTCCTCCGACGGCAGGACCTCGTTCAGTTCATCATAGGTGACATAGCCGCGCTTCTTCGCGAGCTTGATCATCCGCCTTACGGCCTGATCGGTCAGATCGAGCAACGGTCCATCGGAGGTCGGGGGGGCTTCCGGCGCGACCTGATCGGTCTTGTCCCGTTCGCTCACTTTCGTCGCCATATATCAGCGCTCCGCACTCTCGCGCTGCCACGGCCCCGAAAAGCCATGTGCAGACGCATAAAAGGGCGGCGCGGCCGCAGGTCCGGCGCGCTCACCCCACCCAAATCACGTTCGGCAAGATGGCACTGCTCATCGTTGATGAACGGTAAACCACCCTCGTACCGCCGCGCATGCCGAAACGAGGACCACCGGGCATTCTGCCTTCAGTCCCCGGACATCGCCTCCGTCCCCTCGATCGTCTCGAGGCGAGCCTTGACGTCCTTGATCCAGGCGAAATTGGCTTCGGTCGCTTCGTCAGCCAATGCGCGCTCGGCTGCCTTCAACTCGCTATGTAGCGTCCGCGCGCGATGATGCAAGACAATAGCCTGCCGAATTGAGTCGAAAACCGATTCAGGATCAGCTGCTTGTGCGAGTTTCAGACGCTCGGCCGGCCCGGTGACCGCCATCAGATGGCCATGTGCCTCCCGGACGCGCGGCTGTTCGAGCCGGTTGGCCAGCGCCTCCTCATCGAGAACGCCCTCCATCGCCGCATCGAGCAGCGCCTGCCGGAAGCGCTCGGCCGCAGCGCCGTCGAGCGCGAGCTCCGCGATCTCGTCGACGCAGCGCAGGATCAGGCCGGGATGGCTGGCGAGCGCCAGCAGGATGAAGGCCTCCCGCACATCCTCGCCACGCCCCTGCGCCAGGATCTTGGAGCGGGCGAGCTGGCTCGACGCCTTCAGCGGCCCCACCGCCCATGGCGAGACATTCGGCCGGAAGCCGCCGCGACCGCCTCCTCCGCCCTGCCCGCGGCCGCGCTGATAGCCGCCGTCGCGACCACGCTCGGCCCGCACCGGAGCCGCGCTGGCGAAAAGCTGGGCGAGGCGCTCGTCGATCTCGTGGCGATAGTGCTTGCGGGTCGTCTCGTCGCGGATCTGGCCGAGCGGCTCCTTCAGCCGGCGCTCGAAGGCGGCCCGGCGCTCGGGTGTGTCGAGCGGTCCGGCCTCGACCTCCCGCGTCCACAGCATGTCGACGAGCGGACGAGCTGCGCCCAACACATCGGCGATCGCGGCCTTGCCGCCGGAGCGCGCCAGATCGTCGGGGTCCTGCCCGTCCGGCAGGAGCGCGAAGGACAGCGACTTGCCCGGCTCCAGCAGCGGCAGGGCGATGTCGATGGCGCGGCTCGCCGCCTTGCGGCCGGCCTTGTCGCCATCGAGGCAGATCACCGGCTCGTCCGCCATCCGCCAGAGCAGCGTCAGTTGGTCCTCGGTCAGCGCCGTGCCGAGCGGTGCCACCGTCTGCGGAAAGCCTGCGAGCGACATTGCGATCACGTCGACATAGCCTTCGACGACGATCGCCTGGCCGGTGTCATGCGCGGCCTTGCGCGCGTTGTGGTGATTGAACAGCAACGAGCCCTTGTGGAAGAGCGGCGTCTCCGGGGAGTTCAGATACTTGGCCGACACCTCGGCACTCATCGCCCGCCCGCCAAAGGCGATCGGGCGCCCGCGCGAGTCATGGATCGGGAACATGATGCGATCGCGGAACCGGTCATAGGGCACGGCGATCTCGTCGCCATGCACGAGCAGCCCGGCCTCCATCATCAGTTCGGCCGGAACGCCCTTGCCGGCGAGATGGTCGCGCAGGGCGAAGCGGTCGGCAGGGCCGTAACCCAGCCGGAAGCGCGTGCGCGCCTCGCCATCGAGCCCGCGCGAGGCGAGATAGCGCCGCGCCGCTCCTCCGCGCTCGCCCATCAGCTCGGCCTCGAAGAAGCGCGCCGCCAGCTCGACGACCTCGTGCAGCCCCTTGCGCCGCTCCTCCTGGACCTGCGCCTCATGTGTGACCTTCGGCAGCATGACGCCGGCCTCGGAGGCCAGCTTTTCGACGGCTTCAGGGAACGACAGCCCTTCCGTCTCCATCACGAATTTGAAGATGTCGCCGTTCTTGCCCGACGAGAAATCGAAGAAGGAGCCCTTCTGGTCGTTGACGAAGAAGGACGGCGTCTTCTCCGCGTTGAAGGGCGAGAGCCCTTTCCACTCGCGTCCGGCCTTGGCGAGGCGCACGCGCTTGCCCACGACCGCCGAAATCGGCAGCCGCGCCTTGATCTCCTCAAGGACGGAGGGCGGGAATTTCATCGAGCTTATGTGGACCTGCAAAAGCCGAAAGCCAACCGCCGACAGCATCGGCGGCTGGCTTTCACCCGTGATTCACAGGGGACGTGCGGGGATAGTGTTGCTCCGGCGGGATCAGCCGCCGAGCGCCGCCTTCACCATCGGGCTGACCTTGCCGAAATCCATCTGGCCGGCATAGGCGCCGCGCAGCACGCCGATGACCTTGCCCATGTCCTTCACCGCGGCGGCGCCGGTCTCGGCGATAGCCTTGTCGATCGCGGCCTTCACCTCAGCGTCGGACATCTGCTTCGGCAGGTAGGATGAGATCACCTCGACCTCGCCCTTTTCGCCGGCGGCGAGCTCAGGACGGCCATTGGCCTCGTAGATCGAAATCGATTCCTGACGCTGCTTGATCATCTTCTGCAGCAATCCGAGGATGTCCTCGTCCGAGGCCTCGCCCTTGCCGGCGCCGCGCGCCTCGATGTCCTTTTCCTTCAGCGCGGCGATGATCAGGCGGATCGCGGCGACCTTCTCCTTCTCACCGGCCTTCATCGCCTCCTTCATATCGGGCATGAAGCGCTCGCGCAGGCTGGTCATGTGGGTATTCCCTTTTTGTGTCGCGGGTTTGCGCCCGCATCGATTGACGGCATGGAAGCGCGTCTTTAAGGCTCGCGCTCCAGACGACGCTCAGCGAAACCCGCTGTCGCCCATGCATTGCCGCGCTCTCGCGGCCTGGACCGAGACATAGACATGACCGCACCCGAAGGAAACCCCGCCGCAGGCGGCTGGAGCGAACCGCGCGCGACCGCGCTCCTCGTGCTGGCGGACGGCACGGTGCTGGAGGGCTTCGGCCTCGGCGCCACCGGCGAAGCGCCGGGCGAAGTCTGCTTCAACACGGCGATGACCGGCTATCAGGAAATCCTGACCGACCCGTCCTATGCCGGGCAGATCGTCACCTTCACCTTCCCGCATGTCGGCAATGTCGGCGTCAATGACGACGACACCGAGACGGTCAATGCCGCCGCCTCCTCGGGCGTGCGCGGCGTCGTGCTGCATGCCGCCGTCACCGAGCCATCCAACTGGCGCGCCGGCCGGCATTTCGATGCCTGGCTCAAGGCGCGCAATATCGTCGGCATCTGCGGCATCGACACCCGCGCGCTCACCGCCCTGATCCGCGACAACGGCATGCCGAACGCGATCCTGGCCCATGCGCCGGACGGCGTCTTCGACGTCCCGCGCCTCAAGAAGCTCGCTGCCGAGCTGCCGGACATGGCAGGGCTCGACCTCGTGCCGCTCGTCACCTCGGCCCAGCGCTATGAGTGGGATGAGACGCCGTGGCAGTGGCCCACCGGCTACGGCAAGCGCGAGAGCGTCGCCCACAAGGTCGTCGCCATCGACTACGGCGTGAAGCGCAACATCCTGCGCCTCCTCGCCAAGGCCGGCTGCGACGTCACCGTCGTGCCCTCGACCGCGAGCGCCGACGATATCATGGCGCTGAAGCCGGACGGCATCTTCCTCTCCAACGGTCCGGGCGACCCGGCCGCGACCGGCGAATACGCCGTCCCTGTCATCAAGGCGCTGCTGGAGAAGAAGGTCCCGACCTTCGGCATCTGCCTCGGCCACCAGATGATGGCGCTCGCCATCGGCGGCCAAACTATGAAGATGAAGCAGGGCCATCACGGCGCCAACCATCCGGTGCAGGACAAGACCACCGGCAAGGTCGAGATCGTCTCGATGAACCATGGCTTCGCGGTCGACCCGGCCTCACTGCCGGCGCATGCGGTCGAGACGCATGTCTCGCTCTTCGACGGCTCGAACAGCGGCATCGCCCTGACCGACCGCCCTGCCTTCAGCGTCCAGCACCACCCGGAAGCCTCGCCCGGCCCGCAGGACAGCCACTACCTGTTCCAGCGCTTCGTCGAGCTGATGGACAAGGAAAAGGCGAAGACGGCAGGCTGAATCCCCGCGACGCGGCGAGCTTGTGCGCGAGAGAGCATGGCATGATCCACCAGTTGCGCATCTACGAGATCTTCGAGCGCAACAAGGCGGCCTTTCACGCCCGCTTCCGCGATCATGCCGCGCGGATCATGGCGCGGCACGGCTTCAAGATCATCGCCATGTGGGAGACGGCCAGCGCCGGGCGCACCGAATTCGCCTACATTCTCGCCTGGCCTGACGCCACGACCAAGGCCAGCGCCTGGAAGAGCTTCATGGCCGATCCGGAATGGATCGAGATCAAGCGCGTTACCTCGATCGAGCATGGCGACATGGTCGGCGCGATCGAGAACCGGCATATGGCGCTGACCGACTATTCGCCGCCCCTCCCGCATTGACAGCGCGCCTCGCCTGCGCTTCAAGCAGCCCATGATCCAGGCCATCTGCCTCGCCCGGAACTATTACGCCCCGTCCTCATAAGGCGGGTCGCATTCTCATGCTTCAACCGCCGCGCTGGCGGTTGAATTCAGGCAGTCACCCGGCATCGCGGCCCTCTCAGGGAACCAGACGATGCCGACCACCAAGAAATCCTTCCACTCCATCGGGCTGATGGGCTTCGGCGCCTTCGGACAGCTGATGGCGCGCCACCTCCAGCCGCATCTGCCGCTGGTGGTGTTCGATCCTGAACGCCCCGCCACGGCCGACACGGCCGGCCGCGGCCTCGTGCCCGGCGGCATCGCCGAGGTCGCGGCTTGCGACATCGTCATCCTCGCCGTCCCCGTCGATATCCTGACTGACGCCATTGCGAGCCTGCGCCCGCATCTGCGCGCCGGGACGATCGTGCTCGATGTCGGCTCGGTGAAGATCGAGCCCGCCCGCCAGCTGCTCGCCGGCCTGCCCGACCAGGTCGAGATCATCGGCTCGCACCCACTGTTCGGCCCGCAAAGCGCGCGTAACGGCATCGCCGGGCTCAAGATCGCGCTCTGCCCGATCAGGAGCGGCAACGCGGGGCGGATCGCGGCCTTCCTGCGCCACAGGCTGAAGCTCGACGTCATCCTGACGACGCCGGACGCGCATGACCGCGACATGGCGATGGTCCAGGGCCTGACCCACCTCGTCGCAAAGATCCTCGTCGGGATGGGGCCGCTGCCGCGCCGGATGACGACGCGCAGCTTCGAACTGCTGATGCAGGCGACGGAGATGGTCCGTCATGACGCACCGGCCGTCTTTCATGCGATCGAACGCGCCAACCCGCATGCAAGGGCGGTGCGAGAGCGCTTCTTCGCCCATGCCCACGAGATCACCGCAGCGCTGGATGCGGCGCACGATGGGCCGGGGCCCGCTGCCGCGAGCGCTCCTCACCCTTCCAACACGGCCCTTCCTGGCTTATTGCAGCGCAACATCACGCAGGAAGCCCACGCGGAACCATGATTCGTCTCGAAAGCATCGGCAAGCAGAACGGCCAGCAGATCGTCTTCATCGAAGCCTCGGCCGCGATCCAGCGCGGCGAGAAGGTCGGCCTCGTCGGCCCCAACGGCGCCGGCAAGACCACTTTGTTCCGCATGATCACCGGCGAGGAACAACCCGACGAGGGCCAGGTCCAGGTCGATCGCGGCGTCACCATCGGCTATTTCAGCCAGGATGTCGGCGACATGGCGGGCGTCAGCGCGGTCTCGGCCGTGATGGACGGCGCCGGCCCGGTCAGCAGCGTAGCTGCCGAGCTGCGCGAACTCGAAGCCGCAATGGGCGATCCCGACCGCGCCGACGAGATGGACGAGATCATCACCCGCTATGGCGAGGTTCAGGGCCGCTTCGAGGAGCTCGACGGCTATGCCCTCGACGGGCGCGCCCGCGAGGTGCTCGACGGGCTCGGCTTCAGCGCGGAGATGATGGACGGCGATGTCGGCGCGCTTTCGGGCGGCTGGAAGATGCGTGTCGCCCTTGCCCGCATCCTGCTGATGCGCCCCGACGCGATGCTGCTCGACGAGCCGTCGAACCATCTCGATCTCGAAAGCCTGATCTGGCTGGAATCCTTCCTCAAGGGCTATGACGGCGCCCTGCTGATGACCTCGCATGATCGCGAGTTCATGAACCGCATCGTCGGCAAGATCGTCGAGATCGATGCCGGCGCGCTGACCAGCTATTCCGGCAATTACGAATTCTACCAGCAGCAGCGCGCGCTGTCGGAGAAGCAGCAGCAGGCGCAGTTCGAGCGCCAGCAGGCGATGCTCGCCAAGGAGATCGCCTTCATCGAGCGCTTCAAGGCCCGCGCCTCGCACGCCGCGCAGGTGCAGAGTCGCGTCAAGAAGCTCGACAAGATCGAGAAGGTCGAGCCGCCCAAGCGCCGCCAGACCATCGCCTTCGACTTCCCGCCCGCGCCTCGGTCGGGCGAGGACGTCGTTACGCTCAAGGGCGTGCACAAGCGCTATGGCAGCCGCTCGATCTATGAGGGGCTGGACTTCCAGGTCCGTCGCAAGGAGCGCTGGTGCGTCATGGGCATCAACGGCGCCGGCAAGTCGACGCTGCTCAAGCTGGTGACGGGCTCCACGGAACCGGACGGCGGCACGGTCACGCTCGGCGGCTCGATCAAGCTCGGCTATTTCGCCCAGCACGCCATGGAGATCCTCGACGGCGACCGCACCATCTTCCAGGCGCTGGAAGACCGCTTCCCGCAGGCCGGCCAGGGCTCGCTGCGCGCGCTCGCCGGCTGCTTCGGCTTCTCCGGCGACGATGTCGAGAAGCGCTGCCGCGTGCTGTCGGGCGGTGAGAAGGCCCGTCTCGTCATGGCGACGATGCTGTACGATCCGCCGAATTTCCTCGTGCTGGACGAGCCGACCAACCATCTCGACATCGCCACCAAGGAGATGCTGATCAACGCGCTCGCGCAGTATGAGGGCACGATGCTCTTCGTCAGCCACGACCGCCATTTCCTGGCGGCACTATCGAACCGTACGTTGGAACTGACCCCCGAGGGCGTCCATGCCTATGGCGGCGGCTACACCGAATATGTCGCACGCACCGGCCAGGAAGCGCCGGGGCTGCGGAGCTGAACGCAGTCATGCGGGCTTGTGGTCCCGGCGGGCGCATCTGACATAGCGCAATGTCCGGGACCGGCCCTCCGGTTAGCGTGCCGGCCCCGAGACGGAACCGCGACCGACAGAACATGACCGACGATCCCCTGACCAAGCCGGGCGCCGCCCATCCCGCGATCACCGATGCGATGATCGCGACGCTCGTGCAGCGCTTCTATGAGCGGGCGCGCGAGGATGCGCTGATCGGGCCGATCTTCATGGGCGCAGTGCATGACTGGGACGAGCACATCGCCAACATCACCGACTTCTGGAGTTCGGTGATGCTACGCACCGGCCGCTATCAGGGCCGGCCGATGCGCCCGCATCTGATCCTGCCGCTTGAACCCTGGCATTTCGACCGCTGGCTGGTGCTGTTCGAGGCGACGGCGCGTTCCGTCTGCGCCGATGATGACATTGCGGACGCCTTCATCATCCGCGCCAGGCGCATCGCCGACAGCTTCGAGATGGCGCGCGCCAGCCACCGCGGCGAAATCGCCCGCCCACGCCACAGCCTCGGATAGCCCTCAACTCGCCCGCGCCTCTGCCTCGAGGAAGGCAGCGATCGTCTCGGGCGTCACGCCGGCCTCGCTCGCGATCCGCCTCGACAGCGTCTCTGCGGCGGGACGCGGAGCGCCCATCGGCCGGTCGAGCCAGTAGGCCACGGGATTGAGCGCCGTCCGTTCATCGACACGCACCAGCCGGCCGCTCGCGACCTGTTCCTGGGCCAGCGGCGGCCGGGCCAGAGCGACGCCGAGCCCATGCGCCGCCGCATCCAGCACGATGTTGTAGTCGTCGAAGCGGCGATCCTGCGGACGCGGCCGATAGTCGAGCCCCTGCGCAGAAAACCAGGCGCGCCAGCCCGCGGCGTCGGAATCATGGATCAGCGGATGCGCCAGCAGCCTCTCCGGCGCGCCCTCCCGGACGAGCGCGGCGAGCTTCGGGGAAGCGATCGGGAAGCACCATTCCTCGAACAGTTTCAGCGAGATCCGACCCGGCGCGCCGCCGCGGCCGCAGCGGATGCCAAGATCCACCCCTTCCTCCTCGAAATCGACCCGGCGATGCTCCGCTTGCAGCACGATGCGCAACATCGGCTCCGGGCCTTCCAGCGCCTCAAGACGCGGCATCAGCCAGAGCGAACAGATCGAGGGCGGCGCGCTGACGCGCACCACGGCCGCACCGCGCTGCTCGCGCCAGCGATCCGAGGTGTCGGCGATCAGAGCGAAGGCCTCTTGCGTGCGCTGGAGCAGATGCTGCCCTTCGGAGGTCAGCGCGACGCCTCGTGCCTGCCGCTGGAAGACGCGCAGGCCCAGCCAGTGCTCCAGCCGCGCCACCTGCCGGCTGACCGCACCATGGGTCAGGTTCAGCGAAGCAGCGGCCGCCGAGAAGCTGCCGGTCCGCGCAGCAGCCTCGAAGGCCCGCAGGGACTCGAGCGGCGGCAAGGTCGAACTGTGATCCATACTCACAGCTCATGCGCGAATTGGTCGTTTGTCAATCAGCTCGGCGAGGTATCTATCAGCGGGGTCGCAAGCTTCGACGGAACCCCGCCATGTCGACCGCCACCACCTCCGCCACTACCTGCCCCGCACCTTCGCAATCGACGCCCCTCAGCGGCGTGCTGCTCTTCACTATTCCCTTCACGGTCACGGCCTGGGCGTCCTCCTTCCCGGCGATCCGGGCGGGCCTCGAGGGCTTCGGCCCGGCCGAGATGGCCTCGTTGCGCTTCGCGCTCGCAGGTGGCGCCGCTGCGCTCTTCCTCGTCGCGACGCGCGCCAAGTTGCCAGAGCGCGCCGACATCTGGCGCTTCCTCGTCGGCGGCGTGATCTTCATCGCGGCCTACGCCGTGTTGCTGAATTTCGGTCAGCGCATCGTGCCGGCGGGGCCGGCGAGCTTCATCATCAACACCAACCCCATCATGACCGCCGTGCTGGCGATGATGCTCCTCGGCGAGCGCTTCAGCCTGACCGCCTGGCTCGGCACGGCGGTTTCCTTCGCCGGCATCGGCCTGATCGCGCTCGGCAAGGGCCTCGACGTCGAGATCGGCCTGTCCGTGCTGCTGATCCTCGGCGCCGCCTTCTGCAACGCCATCACCACGGTGGTGCAGAAGCCGCTCTTCGCCCGCTACAAGCCGCTCTCGGTCGCGGCCTGGAACCAGGCAATCGGTGGCTTCGTGCTGCTGCCTTTCCTGCCCGCAGCCATTGCCCAGGCGCAGATCGCGCCGGCCGTCTCCTTCTGGTCGGTGGTTTATCTCGCGGTGGTGCCGAGCCTGATCGCCTATGGCACCTGGGCGATCACGCTGTCGCGCCTGCCGGCCGCCCGGGCCGCAAACTTCCAGTACTGCGTGCCGCCGATGGCGACGCTGATGGGTTTCCTCTGGCTCGGCGAAATCCCGACCCTGTTTGGCATCATCGGCGGCGCGATGGCGCTGGGCGGCGTCGTGATCGTCAATCTGAAGCGCTGAGCGGCGGACTTCCAACACCAGTGGCGCCCTGCGATAGTCGGGGCCATGCCCGTGACGATCTTTCTGCTGCGCGCCGTCAATGTCGGCGGCGCGACGACCATGAAGATGGAAGCCCTGCGTGACATCGCCGAGGCGCTGGGCTTCCGCCATGCCACGACACTCCTGCAGAGCGGCAATCTCGTCGCCGCGCATGACGGCGACGCCGGCGAAGCAGTCGCCCGGCTCGAGGCTGCCCTGGCGCGGGACTTCCCCTATGCACCCGGCGTGATCGGGCGCAGTCGCAACGAGCTCGACAGGGCCGTTGCCGACAATCCGCTGCCGCTATCGGCCGGGCAGGATCCGAAGTTCCTGCAATACGTCGCGCTGGCTTCGACGCCCGAGCCCGCCGCGCTCGAAAGCCTCACGTCGACCTATGCCGGCCCTGAGACCATTGCACTGCGCGGCGCCGATCTGTTCGTCTACTATGCCGAGGGCGTCGGCCGCTCGAAGCTGACCAATGCCCTGATCGAGCGCCGCCTCGGCGTGAAAGGCACCGCTCGCAACTGGAACACGGTGACGAAACTCGCCGCGCTCGCCGGAGAGATCGCGGCGCGCGGCTGACAACGCGGCCGGCGACGCCCCGACCTCAGAAGCCTCGCGCCTCCAGATCCTTCTCTCCATCCGTGATGTAGTCGCGGATGATCGGCACGGCGCTCTTGTGCGGGCCGAGCAGGAGCTGGAACACCATGTCGCCGCCGATGTCGAAGGAGATCGAGCAGGCGCAGAGGTAGAACTCCCACATCCGCGCGAAGCGCTCGCCCATCATCGCGACGACCTCCGGGCGATGGGCCATGAAGCGCTCGCGCCAGGCTTCCAGCGTCCAGTGATAGTGCCGGCGCCAGAACTCGCAGTCCGATGACCACAACCCGGTCTGTTCGACCGCCGCAAAGACCTCCGACAGCGCTGGGGCATAGCCGCCGGGGAAGATGTACTTGTCGAAGAACGGCCCGGTGAAGCCCGGCGGGCCGACGCGGCCGATGCAATGCACCATCGCGATCCCGTCCGGTGTCAGCAGGTCGCGGATCTTCTCGAAATATTCGAGGTAATGCGCGACGCCGACATGCTCCATCATGCCCACGGAGACGACCCGGTCGAAACGGCCGGTCAGCTCGCGATAATCCTTGTTGATGAAGGTGACCCCGTCGCCGACGCCGGCGGCCTCGGCCCGCTTCTGCGCCGCCGCCATCTGGTCGGGCGAGACGTTGAGGCCGGTCACCTTCGCGCCGCAGGCCTTGGCGAGATAGATCGCGAGCTGCCCCCAGCCCGAGCCAATGTCGAGCACGGTCATCCCCGGCTCGATCTTCAGCTTGGCCGCGATGTGCCGGAGCTTCGCCTGCTGCGCGGCTTCCAGCCCGACTTCGGGGCTGTGCCAGTAGGCGCAGGAATAGGTCATCGTCTCGTCGAGCCAGAGTTTGTAGAACTCGGTCGGGATGTCGTAGTGGTGCTTGACCTTCTTGCCGGCGACGCCGAGCGGGTTGTGCATCCGCCAGCGCCTGATCCGGAACCGGACATTGCGGATCGCCTTCTGCAGCGGGTGCTTGCGCAATTCCTTGCGCTGCAACCAGAACAGCGTCAGCAGGTCGTGGATCGAGCCTTCCTCGAAATCGATCCGCCCATCCATGTAGCCTTCGGCCAGCGCCAGCTCGGGATTGAGGAAGAGTTCGCGCTCGATCCTGTCGTCATGGAAGCGCACCGTCACGGCAGGCGCCGTCTTGACGACACCTGCGAAGGGCAACTCGCCCGGCCCGGGGCCGAAGACATGGCGCTTGTCGTCGGGGGTGATCACGGTCAGGCGCCCCTGCCTGACGAAGTTCTTGAGCAAACGCGGTAGCAGGAACATCTCAGCCCTCTGAATCCCGACTTACCTTAGAGCATGTTTCTCCGCCGTGGGAACCATCGCCGCCAGCCCCGCTCCATCCTCGCCGCCTAGGGTACCCTGACGGCAGGCCCATTCGGCAAGCCATGGTGAGAGTGCGACGGGATGGATCAGCGAACATCGAAGCGGTGGCGTTCGCATCTGCGGATGGCAAAGCTGCTCGACCGTTCGAACCGCTTCCTGGTCGAATGCCGCATTCTCGACCTGTCCGCGACCGGCGCGAGGCTGAAGCCGCAGAGCGACCGTCCCCTCCCCCTCGATGTGCACCTCCATGACGAGGACATGGAGTTTTTCACCCCCGCCACCATCGTCTGGATCGGCAAGGGCGAAATCGGCATCCGCTTCGCGGGCGAGCCCGACACCGCAGCGTGAGCAGCTGACCGGCAGCGATGCGCCGGCGGACTTGAGCATGAACAGCGGAGAGACAGGGAACCATCGCCCGGCATCCGCGTTTAGGCGCTGCACCAAGCCGGAGCCTGCGATGGAAGACGAGAGAATCACCCGGATTGCCCGGGCCCTGTGCCGCTCAGCTAGGATCGATCCCGACAGCATTCTGACGAGTGGCGCTCTCGACGCCGAGCCAGCAAAACAGGCAGGAAATCCCACGACCGCGGATGAACTCGCAGATCAACCGGTGCCCGCCTGGACGATGTTCCGCGGCGCGGCTCTGACCTTCATCCACAGCCATGGCGAGCGCATCATATCGCCGCTTTGAGGCGCCCAAGCTTGCTAAGGGGCTCGCCGGCGGCATAGTGCTCGGCCCTGCGCCGACGATCCCGGCGCGCTCCTGCGGAATGGCGAGACGATGTCCTGGCGCGACTTCTGGAACGGCGAGCATGCGATCTATGTCTCGCAGCGCCACAAGACCCTGCATTACCGCGGCATCGCGACCGACCTGATTGGTCACATCCCAGCGCCGGACGCGGTCGTCCTTGATCATGGCTGCGGCGAAGCCCTCGACGCAGGCCGAGTCGCGGGCGCCTGCGGCAAGCTCTATCTTTGCGAGGCGGCGCCGAACGTGCGCGAGAAACTGCGCGCCATGCTGGGCGCCAAGGCCAATGTCGCGGTCGTCTCGCCGGAAGAAGTCGAGGCGTTGCCCGAGGCCAGCCTTGATCTCGTCGTCGCCAATTCGCTCATCCAGTATCTTTCCAGGGTCGAGCTGGAGGCGCTGTTCGCCATCTGGCTGCGCAAGCTCAAGCCCGGCGGCAAGCTCGTCGTCGCCGATGTGATCCCGCCCGATGTCAGCCCCCTGACGGACGCCTCGCAGTTGCTCGCCTTCGCCTGGCGTGGTGGCTTCCTCGGCGCGGCCCTCGCCGGGCTCGTCCGCACCGCCTTCTCCGACTACCGCAAGCTGAGGGCCCAGTATGGGCTCTCGACCTATCGCGAGGACGAGATCACAGCGCTGATGAGCAAAGCGGGCTACGCCCCGGTGACGCGCTCGGCGAATTTCGGGCACAACCCGCATCGGATGACCTTCGAGGGGACGAAACCCGCCTGAGCGGCCTTCACCCTCGCTGCATCTCTGAGGAATGACCCAATGCATATCGGCTTGATTGGCGGCATAGGTGTCGCGGCGACGGTCGTCTACTACCAGCGTCTCGCCGCAGCCGCGGCCGAACGCGGAGTCGCGAAGCTCGAGCTCACCATCGTCCATGGCGACATCCAGGAGCTGATCCGTAACAACCTCGCCGATAGGCGAGCCGAGCAGGCGCAGGCCTTACTTCCCCTGGTCGAGCGCCTGCAAGCGGCAGGCTGCGACTGCGTCGCCCTGTCGTCCCTCGGCGCGCATTTCTGCCTGGACGAGCTGACCGCCTTGTCGCCATTGCCCATCGTCTCGGCGGTTGCGCCGCTCGATGCCTATTTCGTCGAGCAGGGGATCAGGCAGGTCGGGCTGCTCGGAACCCGCGTGGTGATGCGCACACGCCTTTACGGCCAGCTCGCCCGCACCAAGGCCATGGCGCTGGATGACGAAATCGAGCTTCTCGGCCAGACCTATCAGGATGTCGCCGTGGCCGGCATGTGCTCGTCAGAGCAGCGTGCACTCTTCCTGGATGCGGGACGGCGCATGAGCGCGGCGGGAGCCGACGCGATCGTCCTTGCAGGCACCGATCTCAATCTCGCCTTCGACGGCCAAAACCCGGGCTACCGGGTGATCGACGCCCTCGACGTCCATGTCGGGCTGCTTGCCGATCTGGCAGCGGGACGCAAATCACTGAGCCAGATCCGCGCATAACTTTCGGCCACGCCGCTTATCGCATGACGCTCGAGGGACGCGACCCCGCTTGAACCACCGGCCCAGCCATCGATACTTACCCTAGGGGAAGGTTGAAACCGGTGGGAGACAAGGGTGATGAAGGCTTGGCGATCCGCAGCAACCGCGATCATGGTCTCGCTGCTGGCCGCAGCCCCCGCGGCCGCGCAGGAGCATCCGCAGGACCTGCTCAAGGAAGCCTGGATCAAGGCGGCCTGGACCGAGGCCCTCAAGGGTGAACGCTTCGCCCGCGAGGATTCCTGGATCCCGCGCCTCGGCGGCGTCGCCTCGTCGCCGCAGAAGCAGCGTGATGCCGGCGGCAGGGAATGGACGGTCGCCGAACTCTGCCAGCCGCACAACTGCGGCGACAACAAGCTGGTCGTGCTGATCGACCAGACCGGCCAAACGGTTTCCGCGATGCAGAAGGCGGCCTGGCCGACACGCGAGCGCTTCTTCGGGCGTCCGGACGCCAATACGCAGGCCCTGCTGCGCGCCGCTCTGGCCGGAAATCTCTCCCGCGCATCGCTGCCGGCAACCCCGGCCGCCCCGACATCCCCGGCCGCAAGCTCTGCAGGAGCCGGCGCACCGACGCTGACCCTGTCGCCCTCGCCGGTTCAGGAGGCGGCCGCAACGCCGGCACCTTCCGGCCCGAACGGCTCCGTCGAGGGCGAACTCTCCTATCCGAGCGACTACATCCCAGCCGACATGCAAATCTGCGGCGAGGAGATCGGCACCAAACGCCTGACCTGCACGTCCCGGAAGATCAACCAGCGCAACCGCACGCGCTATGTCCTGTCGTTGCCCCCGGGCGAGTACCACATCTTCGCGCAGACGAAGGATGCGCCCGGCCAGCGCGCCTATTACTCGGAATTCGTCACCTGCGGCCTCGATGCCGCCTGCAAATCCCATAAGCCGATCGCGGTCGCTCTGCCGCCGGGCATGGCCCGCAAGGGCATCAACCCGCAGGACTGGTACGCGCGCTGAACGCCAGCGGCACCCTCAGCCGGCAGGCCGATCCGCGAACGAGAAGAACTTGTGCCCCAGGAACGAGAACACCATCACGATGCAGGTGGTGACGAGCTGCATCGGGAGATAGGGCAGACCCGCCCGCGTCACGAACAGATGCATCAGGATGCCGGTCAGCACGAAGCCCCCGGCCGCTATGAGTGCGAAGCGCCAGGTCGCCTGGCCATGACTGCGGGTCGCCTCGAATGTCATCCTGCGGTTGAGCGTGTAGGACACGATCGAGCCCACCCCGAACCCTGCCAGCGTCGCCGGAACCGGATCGGCCTTGGCAAGCTCGACCAGCCCGATCAGCACGGCGTAATGCGCGACGGCAGTGATGCCGCCGGCGAGAACGAAGGCAGCAAGCTGGCGAGCCTGACGGGAATGGCGGCGAAACTCCATCCGCGATTCCTAGATCATCGAAAGCGCGGGGCGAACGGATTTTTTCGCCCCGCACCGTGCTCAGACTCAGCCGGCGTCGCTGCCCGCGAGATTGGCTGGCACGCCGCCGACCGGCAGGTCGAGCCCCTGCTTCAGCGTGTCGAGATGGTATTCGCGGATGCGCCCGTTCGTCGGGTCGCTGACGAAGGCGCCGTTGCCGGTCACGGCAAGGCCTGGTGTCGGCGTCTTCGCGCCATAGGCACAGTCGAAGGCGGGCACCGCGTCGAACGAGGCGAGCTCCTTCCAGGCAGGAGCGACCGCGTAGATCCTCAGCTTGCCGTCCGGCGTCAGGTTGGCGAGCCTGTCACCATTGCCACTCAGCTCGAACTGGCATGCCGCCTGCCCGCCTGGTACCGGCAGCACATCTTCGGCCACAAGCGACCTGGCCTCAGGATCGATCCGAAGCAACGCGTCGTAAGGTGCCTTCAGCCCGTAATTCCCGACGAGATGGCGTCCGCCCTCGCGCGACCTGAGCGCGCTGACGCGGCGCTCGTCGGGATAGGCGAGTTTGCGCGCGCTCCACCCAGCCGTCTTCCCCTTGCCCGTTGCGGACAGCACGAGCAGCCCGCCGCCCTCACCCTCGGCGCAACCGAAGACATGCCGCCCGCCGCGCGCCGGCGCATAGCCGTGATAGAGCTTGCAGGAAGCATCCGCCCGCGCCGGGTCGTTGAAGCTGGCCAGCCGCCTCCAGCCGTCCGCCTTCTGCGACGGCTTGCCCCGCTCCAGGACCTCGAAGCCATTTGGCCGCGACGAGGCGCTGCGGTCGTCCCCCTTGGCGTAGGCCGGGTTGGGCACCGAGATCAGCCATTGCCGCGCGCTCAGCGGCACCGCGATGCCGTGCTGCGGCGCCGGGCTCGACCAGACGGTACTCTGAGGCGTGGGCGTGGCCAGGCTGTCGATCGCGACCATGACGGCCCTGGGCTCGCTCTTGCCCTCCCAGGGGCGCAGGCCGTCGTAAAACAGCGCAAGCTGCCCCTGCCCCGACACGACATGCGCCGGCCTGTCCCCCGTCGTCTGGAAGTCGATGAGCTTTGGCTCTGCCTTGGCGAGATCGACATGGTCGCCGTGCGATTCCGCGATGAGCCCGGTGTCGAGAATGCGCAGCGTGCCGGCTTCGTCTCCGGTCTTCACGACGACATAGCGCCCGCCCGAGACCCCGGCGAAACCAGGGTTGGGCTTCGGCACGGGGAAGCTGTGCGTCACCTCGCCACTGTCCAGGTCGAGGATACGGATCAGCGGCTTTTCATGGTCCGCAAAGACGAGCCGCCCTCGGAGCGGTGCGTGATCATGCGCAAGAGCGGTGGCAGCGAGGAGGCAACCGGCGAGGCAGAAGCCGGTGGCTTGAGGAAGGATTGATGGCACTGGAAGGCCCCGCGACGGGATGAGAAGAGAAATGATATAACATTACCTTCTTTCCGATTGCTCAACCCCCTAGTTTCTCCCGCGCTGTGGACAGAGCGCAGATGCCCCAGTGACGGCACTTCAGTGCACCGCGCGACCGGCCGTCACTCCACGCCCCGGATTGATCGGTCGCCGCCGGCTCAGGCCCGCGCCTCGAAGACCATGTTGAACGGCGTCTCGGTCGCCCGCCGGAAATGCGAGAAACCCGCGTCGTGCGCGACCTTGCGCAGTCGCATTTCGCCGGCCTGGGCGCCGAGACACAGCCCGACCTCCTGCGATTGCGAGGCCGGCGTGCAGATCATCGTCGACGCCCCGTAGAAGATCCGCCCGACCGGATTGAGATTGTCCTTCAGGCTGTCATGCGCGAAAGGCTCGACGATCATCCAGATGCCGTCCTTGCCGAGCGTCGCCCGGACATGGCGGCCGGCACCGACGGGGTCGCCCATATCGTGCAGACAGTCGAACATCGCGACGAGGTCGTATTGCTTCGCCGGGAAGTCCTTGGCGGAGGCGCGCTCGAAGACGATGCGGTCGCCCACGCCGGCCTTCTGCGCCTCCTCGCGCGCCCGTTCGATAGAGGCGCCGTGATAGTCGAAGCCGAAGAAGCGGGCCTTCGGATAGGCCTTCGCCATCAGGATGGTCGATGCGCCATGCCCGCAACCGACATCGGCGACTGTCGCGCCCTCCTTGAGCTTGGCCTCGACCCCATCCAGCGCCGGGATCCAGTTCTCCGTCAGGTTGGCGTTGTAACCGGGCCGGAAGAAGCGCTCGGTGCCGCGGAACAGGCATTTGCTGTGCTCGTGCCAGCCGAGCCCCGCCCCGCTGCGGAACGCGGTCTCGACCTTTGGCTCGTCGACCCACATCGACTGGACGATCTCGAAGGCGCCAGCAAAGAAGGCCGGGCTGTCTTCCTCAGCGAAGGCCAGCGCCTGCTCGGGCGAGAGGCTGAACCGGTCGGTCTCGGCATCGTAATCGATATACCCGGCCGCAGCCTGCCCCGAGAGCCATTCGCGGATATAGCGCTCCCTGAACCCGGTCTTCGCAGCGAGTTCCTGAGACGTCACCGGCTTGCCGTCGGCCATCGCCTTGTAGAGGCCGAGCTGGTCTCCGAGGACGACCAGCGCCCCCGTGATTGCAACCCCGATATCTCCGACGAGACGCCCGACCAGTGCATTGAGTTTTTGAGGGTCTGCTGCGCGCATGGCCATGCTCCTCGGGTTCGGGGCGCGGCCGGCCTGACGCGATCCGGCTCGACACCATCGCGAAGAGTCCGAGGGTATACCCTAGGGTAAGCGCGTCAAAGCAGCGAAGTCGGACCCCGTGCCGGTGGTCCGGGAGGCCCTCTCAGGCCCGGCAGAGCTGGCCGTCGGGAATGCGCGGCAGGTTCGGATCACGTCGCGCCGCCTCGATCACGCTGTCGAGCAGGCCGGGAAAGCGACGGTCGAACTCTTCGCGGCGCAGGCTGATCAGGCGCGACGTCCCCTCGACCCGCGCCCGCGTCACACCGGCCTCGCGCAGCTTGGTGAAGTGGTAGGTCAGCAGCGACGGCGAGGCGAGCTCGTTGAAGCTGCCGCAACGGGCCTCGACCTCGGCGCCATCGGCCAGCGCCACGACGATGCCCAGCCTGATCGGATCAGCCAGCGCAGCAAAGACCGCGGCCGGCTCGACGGCATCCATATCGGGGTGGAAGACCGGTTTCATCCGCAACCAGATAGGAGATCGCCGCGCTCCTGACAATATTCAACATTCATTGAAATTAGCCTTGACGGAAAGGCGCCTCGCCCTAAATTCAACGATCATTGAAATTAATCGAGGCGCCGCCCGACCCGCGCCTTCGCCCGGGAAGCAAGGACATTGCCATGGATACCCGTCTCCTCTGGCTTGCCGGCGGCGCCTTCGCCATCGGCACGGGCACGCTGATCATAACCGGCATCCTGCCCGCCATCTCGACGGGCCTGCGGGTCTCGATCGACATGGCGGGCCTGCTGATCACGATCTTCGCCCTGGCCTATGCGGTCGGCTCGCCCGTGCTCTCGACGGTCTTCGGCAACATCGACCGGAAGACCGTGCTGGCCGGCGCGATGGCGGTCTTCGGCCTCGCCAATCTCGGCGCCGCCCTGGCGAACGACTTCACGCTGGTCATGGCGGCCCGCGTCGTCATGGCATTGGCAGCCGGCGTCTATATGCCGGCCGCCAATGCGGTCGCGGTCGCGCTGGTCCCGCCCGAGCGGCGCGGCCGGGCGATCGCGCTGGTCACCGGCGGCATGACGGTCGCACTGATTCTCGGCGTGCCCTTTGGGACGGCAGTGGTCGGCTTCGGCGGCTGGCACCTCGCCTTCCTGCTGGTCGCGCTGTTCAGTGCGCTCGCGCTGGCCGGCCTGCTGGCGAAGCTGCCGTCCGGCCTGCCGCGCGGCACCAACTCGCTGCGCGAGCGGCTGGCCGTCGCCCGCCGAGGCGACATCCTGCTGGCACTCGCCACGACCATGCTTTGGACCACCGGCGCGTTCACGCTCTACACCTATATCGCGCCCTTCCTGGCCGCCCATGCCGGCATCGCCGGCCCCTGGCTGGGGGCGGCGCTGGTCATCTCCGGCATCGGCTCGGCGCTCGGCAACCAGATCGGCGGCGTCGCCAGCGACCGTTTCGGTCCGGAACGGACCCTCGTCGTCGTGCTGAGCGTGCTGGCGCTCGCGCTCTTCGGCGCTTCGCTCGCTGCCGTCACGCTGCCGCCCGCGACCGCGATCTTCGTCATCCCCGTCGTGATGCTGGTCTGGAGCGGAGCGGGTTGGGCCGGCCACCCCTCGCAGATGTCGAGGCTCGCCGCGATGGCCCCCGACGCGACGGTCGTGGCGCTCTCGCTCAACGCCTCCGCGCTCTATCTCGGCATCGCCGCCGGCGCGGCGCTGGGCCAGCAGACCTTGCGCAATGGCGGCACCTGGCCGCTGGGCTTTGTCGGCGCCGCCTGCGAGATCGCCGCGCTCGCCGTCCTCGTCATCGCCATGCGCCGGCGCCGGCAGCCCGCCCGTCGTGCGTTGGAGATCGAGCCGATGGAACAGACCGCGCAGCCTGTGCGCTGAGATCGGTGGCGAGCGGTTTTAGCTTTCCCCGGCCGCTGCTCCCCTCTATAGCGAGCGCCTAGCATTCATTTCAGGCGCTCGCACCGGCCCGCTCGCATGATCGGACGGCAGGTGGTGCGCGCCCTTGCCCGAGACAGAGCCGAGCCCCATGCCCAAGCGCACAGACATCAAAACCATCCTGATCATCGGCGCGGGCCCCATCATCATCGGCCAGGCCTGCGAATTCGATTATTCCGGCACCCAGGCCTGCAAGACCCTGAAGGCCGAGGGTTATCGCATCGTGCTGGTCAACTCGAACCCGGCCACGATCATGACCGATCCGGACCTGGCCGATGCGACTTATGTCGAGCCGATCACGCCCGAGATCGTCGCCAAGATCATCGAGAAGGAGCGCAACGTCCTGCCCGGCGGCTTCGCCCTGCTGCCGACCATGGGCGGCCAGACCGCGCTCAACTGCGCGCTCTCGCTCAACAAGAAGAGCCTGACCGACGCGAACGGCAAGAAGATCAGCGTGCTCGAGAAGTTCGACGTCGAGATGATCGGCGCCACCGCCGAGGCCATCGACAAGGCCGAGGACCGCGAGCTCTTCCGCGAGGCGATGACCAAGATCGGCCTTTCGACGCCCCGCTCGCACCACGTCAAGAATCTCGGCCAGGCGCTCGAGGCGCTGGACGATATCGGCCTGCCGGCGATCATCCGCCCGTCCTTCACCATGGGCGGCACCGGTGGCGGCATCGCCTACAACAAGGGCGAGTTCATCGAGATCTGCGAGCGCGGCTTCGACGCCTCCCCGACCAGCGAGATCCTCATCGAGGAGAGCGTGCTCGGCTGGAAGGAATACGAGATGGAGGTGGTCCGCGACAAAAAGGACAACTGCATCATCGTCTGCTCGATCGAGAACATCGATCCGATGGGCGTCCACACCGGCGATTCGATCACCGTCGCCCCGGCGCTGACGCTGACCGACAAGGAATACCAGATCATGCGCGACGCCTCGCTGGCGGTGCTGCGCGAGATCGGCGTCGAAACCGGCGGCTCGAACGTCCAGTTCGCGGTCGACCCCGAGACCGGCCGGATGATCGTCATCGAGATGAACCCGCGCGTCTCGCGCTCGTCGGCTCTCGCCTCGAAGGCGACCGGTTTCCCGATCGCCAAGGTCGCGGCGCGCCTCGCCATCGGCTACACGCTCGACGAGATCGAGAACGACATCACCGGCGGTGCAACCCCGGCCTCCTTCGAGCCGACGATCGACTATGTCGTCACCAAGATCCCGCGCTTCGCCTTCGAGAAGTTCCCGGGCGCCGAGCCGACCCTGACCACAGCGATGAAGTCGGTCGGCGAGGCGATGGCGATCGGCCGCACCTTCCAGGAGAGCTTGCAGAAGGTGCTGCGCTCGCTGGAAACCGGGCTCGACGGCCTCGACGAGATCGAGGTCGAGGGCATGGGCAAGGGTGACGACAAGAACGCGATCAAGGCCGCGCTCTCGACGCCGACGCCGGACCGCATCCTCCAGGTCGCTCAGGCGATGCGCTTCGGCTTCACCGACGAGCAGATCCATGAGAGCTGCAAGATCGACCCCTGGTTCCTCGAGCAGATGCGCCAGATCGTCGACACCGAGGAGAAGGTCCGCAAGTTCGGCCTGCCGCAGACGCCGGGCGCCTTCCGCCAGGTCAAGGCGATGGGCTTCTCCGACAAGCGCCTCGCCGCCGTCGCCGGAAAGACCGAGGCCGAGGTCAAGGCGCTGCGGCGCTCGCTCGACGTCCGCCCGGTGTTCAAGCGCATCGACACCTGCGCCGCCGAGTTCGCCTCGCCGACGGCCTACATGTACTCGACCTACGCCATGCCCTTCGCCGGCAAGGCGGCCGACGAGGCCAACCCGTCCGACCGCAAGAAGGTCGTCATCCTCGGCGGCGGCCCGAACCGCATCGGCCAGGGCATCGAGTTCGACTACTGCTGCTGCCACGCCTGCTACGCGCTCCGCGACGCCGGCTACGAGACCATCATGGTCAACTGCAACCCGGAGACTGTCTCGACCGACTACGACACCTCGGACCGGCTCTATTTCGAGCCGCTGACCGCCGAGGACGTGCTTGAGATCCTCGAGACCGAGAAGCAGAAGGGCACGCTGCACGGCGTCATCGTCCAGTTCGGCGGCCAGACGCCGCTGAAGCTCGCCAACGCCCTGGAGCAGGCCGGTATCCCGATCCTCGGCACTTCGCCGGACGCGATCGACCTCGCCGAGGACCGCGACCGCTTCAAGCGCCTGCTCGACAAGCTGCAGCTCAAGCAGCCCAAGAACGGCATCGCCTATTCCGTCGAGCAGTCGCGCATGATCGCGGCCGAGCTCGGCCTGCCCTTCGTCGTGCGGCCTTCCTATGTGCTCGGCGGCCGCGCCATGGCGATCATCCGCGACGAGGCGATGTTCGAGGATTACCTGCTCGGCACCCTGCCCTCGCTGATCCCCTCCGAGGTCAAGGCCAAGTACCCGAACGACAAGACCGGTCAGATCAACACGGTTCTCGGCAAGAACCCGCTGCTGTTCGACCGCTATCTGTCGGACGCGATCGAGGTCGATGTCGACTGCCTTGCCGACGGCAAGGACGCCTTCATCGCCGGCATCATGGAGCATATCGAGGAGGCCGGCATCCATTCGGGCGACTCGGCCTGCTCGCTGCCGCCGCGCTCGCTCTCGCTGGCGACCATCGCCGAGCTGGAGCGCCAGACCAAGGCGATGGCGCTGGCGCTCGATGTCGGCGGGCTGATGAACGTCCAGTACGCGATCAAGGACGGCGAGATCTATGTCCTGGAAGTCAATCCGCGCGCCTCGCGCACGGTGCCCTTCGTCGCCAAGGTCATCGGCCAGCCGATCGCCAAGATCGCAGCCCGGATCATGGCCGGCGAGAGCCTGGCGAGCTTCGGCCTGAAGCCGGCAGCGCTCGGTCATGTCGGCGTCAAGGAGGCGGTCTTCCCCTTCGCGCGCTTCCCCGGCGTCGACGTGCTGCTCGGCCCGGAGATGCGCTCGACCGGCGAGGTCATCGGCCTCGACCGCTCCTTCGACATCGCCTTCGCCAAGAGCCAGCTGGGCGCCGGTTCCAAGGTTCCGGTGAAGGGCACGGTCTTCGTCTCGGTCCGTGACGAGGACAAGCCGCGCATCGTCGAGAGCGTCCGCATGCTCGCCGATCTCGGCTTCCGCGTGCTCGCGACCGGCGGAACGCTGCGCCTGCTCCAGGACGAAGGCATTCCCGCCACCAAGATCAACAAGGTCCTGGAAGGCCGCCCGCACGTCGTCGACGCCATCAAGAACGGCGAGATCCAGCTCGTCTTCAACACCACGGACGGCCCGCAGGCGCTGGCAGATTCCCGTTCGTTGCGCCGGACGGCCCTCTTGCACAAGGTGCCCTATTATACCACCTTGGCCGGAGCGATCGCGGCGGCGGAAGGCATCAAGGCCTATTGCAGCGGCGATCTCGAGGTACGGTCGCTGCAATCCTACTTCGTGCGCGCAGCCTGAAAATCGGCGGGCCGGCGAAGTTCTACAAATGACAGGAAGCGGGGCGCCGGCGGCAAAACAGCTGCTGGCGGGTCCCCGCTTTCGGATAATGGGACGAGACGATGGAAAAGGTTCCGATGACCGCCGGTGGCTTCGCTGCCCTGGAGGCCGAGCTCAAGGATCGCCAGCAGGTGCAGCGTCAGCGCATCATCCAGGCGATTTCCGAGGCACGCGCCCTCGGCGACCTCTCGGAGAACGCCGAGTATCACGCGGCGAAGGAAGCCCAGTCGCTCAACGAGGGCCGCATCCAGGAGCTTGAATCGCTGATCGGCCGGGCCGACATCATCGACATTGCCAAGCTCGCCGGCGGCGACACGATCAAGTTCGGCGCGACGGTCAAGCTGATCGACGACGATACCGAGGAAGAGAAGAGCTACCAGATCGTCGGCGAACCCGAATCGGACGTGAAGTCCGGCAAGGTCTCGATCGGCTCCCCGATCGCGCGCGCCCTGATCGGCAAGAAGGTCGGCGACTCCGTGCAGGTCAGCACGCCGGGCGGCGGCAAGTCCTACGAGGTCGTCAGCATCGTCTTCCGCTGATCGGCGAGCGCCATGGTCGGGCCTGTCCCGACCATGACGGATGCAGGCGAAATCCCTACCCCACGATCACCGTACGAAGCGCCTTGACGATGCCGTCGACCGCGACGCTCGCCAGGATCAACCCCATCACCCGGCTGATGACGCTGGCGCCGGCATTGCCGATCAGCGCGATGATGCGGGAGGCTCCGAGCATCAGGACCAGGGTGATCGCCAGGATGCCCGCGACCTGGAGCACCGTCTCCGCCTGTTCGCGCAGGCTGAAGCGGGAATTGTCCGTCACCGTCATGACGGTCAGCATGGCGCCGGGGCTGGCGATGCTGGGGATCGCCAGGGGATAGACGGCCCGCTCCAGATCGGAGGTCCGCAACAGCTTCTCGTCCTCCTCCAGCTTCGACTCGCCAAAGATCATCGTCAGCGCGAACAGGAAGAGCACGATGTTGCCGGCGATCTCGAACGAGGTCAGCGCGATCTCCATCGCCGTCAGCAGCACCTGCCCACCGACGACGAAGAACACCAGCACGCCGAAGGCGACGAGCGTTCCGCGGATGGCCACGGCCCGCGCCGCTGCCGCACTCAAGCCGGCCGTGACGGCAAGAAAGACCGGCAGCGTGCCGATCGGATCGATCACGACCCAGAGCTTGACGATTTCCGTGAACATCTGCGCGACTTCCCCCTCTTCCGGCGCGCATTAAGCACGCCTATAGCCCCAACCCAATCCGGCGAATCGGCGCCTTGGACAATCGTCGCGCAAGGATTACATCTTCCGCATCATCGCTGGAGAAAACCGATGACAACGCGTCGAAACCTCCTCTCGCTCGGATTGATGGGCGCAGCCTTCGCCCTCGCTCCGCTCTCCGCCGCCAATGCGCAGGTGCGTGCGATCGGAAAGATCCGCGTCGATACCTCCCGCATCGCCCAGCAGGGCTGGGGCGAGAACGCCGAGCGCATCCGCATCGCCATGGAGCGCCAGCTCGCCGCGGCGCTGGGGCCGCTCTACCAGCGTGGCGCCGGCACCACCCTGCATGTCACGGTCAAGGGTGTCTGGCTGACGATGTATGCCGGCGGCAGCGGCGGCAGCAAGCCGAAGGGCGGCGGTGGCAGCAGCGACAATTTCGACAGTGACATCACGGTCCTCGGCCCGCGCGGCGAAGTGCTTCAGACATTTCCCGTGCTGTCGGTGATCGATCCGAGCTCCGGCGGCGCCTGGTACCTGCCCGATGTCGACCAGCGCCGGGTGGTGGCCCTGATCGAGAACAACGTAGCCTGGATCAAGCGCTATCTCGGCGCCTGAGCGCGGCCCTGTTGCCCTGGCGGGCGCCTGATCTGAAAGGCGGTCTTGTCGCTGACGAAGCCACAGGCCCGGTAGAAGCCGAGCACGGCCGGGTCCGAGCGGCCGGTCATCAGCATCACCTTGTAGCATCCCGCCGCCCAGGCGTGATCGATGGCGGCCTTGACGACGCGCTTGCCGAAGCCGCGCCCACGGAAGCGCGCGTCGCTCACGACATTCTCGATCATCGCGAACGGCCTCTGGCTCCGGGTCAGGTTCGGCACCACGACAAGCACGCATGTCGCGACCAGTTCACCGTCACAAACTCCGGCATGGACGGACATCATGTCGCTGTCGAGGATGCGTCGCCAGGTCGCCTCCGCTTCGGCGGGGCTGGGCAGATCATCGCCGGGGCTCAACTGCGTGTAGAGTGACAGCATGGCCGGCAGGTCGTCCGGACCGGCGAGGCGCAGGACGAGGCTCATCCGGTCGTCTCAGGCGAACGGGACGATCGGCTCGTCCTTGACCCGGTCGAGCGCCAGCGCGGTGCGGACATTGCGCACATTGGGCAGGCTCGTCAGCTCACCGACAAAATCCTGGAAGGCCTTGAGATCGGGCGCGACGCATTTCAGCACGAAATCGATGTCGCCGGAGAGCGTCCAGCACTCGCGCACCGCGGGCCAGGCGCGGATGCGTGTCTGGAACGCCTCGAGGTCAGCCTCGGCCTGGCTCGCCAGATGCACGAAGGCGAAGCAGACGACGTCGAAGCCGAGCTTGCTCTCGTCGAGCTGGGCCCGGTAGCCGGTGATCAGCCCGGCCTCTTCGAGCGCCCGCACCCGACGCAGGCAGGGCGGCGGCGAGATGCCGACGCGGCTCGCCAACTCGACATTGGTGATGCGCCCGTCTGCCTGCAGTTCGCGCAGGATGCGCAGGTCGATATCGTCGAGTTTGGATCGCACAAGGGGCCCCGGAGAAAGGTCGCGCTGGTGTAGACGCAGCGTCGGGGCGATACAAGGCGCGAGCCACGACGAAAATCCGCGTCGCCCGCCGGAAGGAGCCTGCCTTGCCCGCCGAACCAACCCCGACCGTCTGGGTCCTGAGCGACGGCAAGGCCGGAGACGAGGTGCAATGCCTCGGCGTCGCCGAGCGGCTGGGCGTCACCCCGGAGATCCGGCGCATCGCGCCGCGCAAGCCCTATGCCTGGCTCATGCCGCGCGGTCCGATCGACCCCGCCGAGAGTCCCGATCGCCCCGGCAGCCCGATCCGCCCGCCCTTCCCCGACATCCTGATCGCGTCTGGTCGGCGCTCGATCCCCTATGTCCGCGCCGTCAGGAAGGCTTCCAACGGCGCCACCTTCACGGTGATCCTGAAGGATCCCCGCACCGGCGCAGGCAGCGCCGACCTGATCTGGGTTGCCGGCCATGACAGGCTGCGCGGCGAAAACGTGCTGGTGACCACCACCTCGCCACATCGGCTCGCGCCGGATCGGCTCGCACAGGCGCGCCTGGCCCCGCCAGCACCGATTGCGGCCCTGCCCTCTCCTCGCGCCGCGGTGCTGGTCGGCGGAGACAGCCGGCACCACACCTTCCGGCAGCAGGACATCACCCGCTTTGTCGAGGGCCTCGACGCGCTGGCGCGCTCTGGTGTCGCGCTGATGGGCTCGCGCTCGCGCCGCACCACGCCCGATCTCGACAAGGCCGTCGGCGCCGTCTTTGCCCGCCATGGCGGCTGGTGGTGGGACGGCTCGGGCGAAAACCCCTATGTCGCGCTGCTCGCCAATGCCGATGCCGTCGTCACCACCGCCGATTCGACCAACATGATCGGCGAGGCCACCGCGACGGGTGTGCCGATTCTCGTCTTCGAGCCGCATGGCGGCCATGGCAAGCTGGCGAAGTTCCTCGAGGCGCTGAAGAGCGAAGGTGCGGTCCACCACTTCGAGGGACGACTGGAGGGCGCCCGCTACGAGCCGGTCGATTCGACGCAGGCCATCGCCGATGCCGTGCGCCAGGGCTGGCTTATGCACAGGCAGCAGCTCGGAATCACCCGATCATGAGAGCCCGTGCGCTTGCATCGGCGCCGAGGCATCGTATGTGACGAAGTTCGCAGGAACAGGAACCCAGACCATGGCCCACACCCATGCCCGCGTGATGATCGTCGGTTCGGGCCCGGCCGGCTACACCGCCGCGATCTATGCCGCCCGCGCCATGCTGGAGCCGGTGCTGATCTCAGGCATGCAGGCCGGCGGCCAGCTCATGATCACGACCGATGTCGAGAACTATCCCGGCTTCGCCGACGTCATCCAGGGTCCGTGGCTGATGGAGCAGATGCGCGCCCAGGCCGAGCATATGGGCACGCGCATGGTTTCCGACCACATCGCCCGCGTCGACCTCTCGCAGCGCCCCTTCCGGCTCTGGGGCGATGGCGGCGAGACCTATTCCTGCGACGCGCTGATCATTGCCACCGGCGCGCAGGCCAAATGGCTCGGCCTGCCTTCGGAGCAGACATTCCAGGGCTTCGGCGTCTCGGCCTGCGCGACCTGCGACGGCTTCTTCTTCCGCAACAAGGAGGTCGTGGTCGTCGGCGGCGGCAACACCGCCGTCGAGGAGGCGCTCTATCTCGCCAATCTCGCCAGCAAGGTCACGCTGGTCCATCGCCGCGACGGACTGCGCGCCGAGAAGGTGATGCAGGAGCGCCTGTTCAAGCACCCGAAGATCGAGGTCGTCTGGGACAGCGAGATCGCGGAGATCTGCGGCGGCACCCAGCCGCCCAACGTCACGCATCTGCGCCTGCGCAACCTCAAATCCGGCGCCGAGACGGAGCTGAAGACGGATGGCGTCTTCATCGCCATCGGCCACAAGCCGGCGACGGAACTCTTCGTCGGCCAGCTCGACATGAACGAATCCGGCTATCTCGACGTCACCCCGGGCACCAGCAACACGAACGTGCCCGGCGTCTTCGCCGCAGGCGACGTCACAGACGAGCATTACCGCCAGGCGGTGACTGCTGCCGGCATGGGCTGCATGGCAGCCCTTGATGCAGAGCGCTGGTTGCAGGCCACCGAGCTGGAACAACTCAAGGCGGCTGAATAACGTACAAAGCGGCAATCCATCACAGAAATTGATCGCTTTCGTAACCAGATTCAGTGTGAAAAGAACACTGTCTTGCTACGCAGACGTTGACGTTCAACGTTTTTAACCCCCAACATGCGCCAAACGCATAACGGGGGAAACGCGGTGGATTGGGACCGCATCAGGATTTTTTATACCGTCGCCGAGTCCGGCAGCTTCACCAAAGCTGGCGATGTTCTCGGCCTCAGTCAATCCGCCGTCAGCCGCCAGATCGGCGCGCTGGAGCGCGAATTGCGGGCACCGCTGTTTCATCGCCATACGCGCGGTCTGATCCTGACCGAGCAGGGTGAACTGCTGTGGCGGGCGGCGCGCGAGATGACGCAGCGCCTCGAACGGACGCGCTCACAGCTGTCGGAGACGCGCGAGCACCCGTCTGGCGAACTCAAGGTCACCGCCACTCGCGGTCTCGGCGGGCATTGGCTGACGCCGCGCCTGGCCGAGTTCCTCGATCTCTATCCCGACATCAAGGTCGACCTGATCCTCACCGACGAGGAACTCGACCTGTCGATGCGCGAGGCCGACATCGCCATCCGCCTGCGCCAGCCGCAGCAGCCGGACCTGATCCAGCGCAAGCTCTTCACGGTGCACTTCCACGTCTACGGGTCACCCGCTTACGTGAAGCGCTTCGGCGAACCCAAGACCCATGAGGATCTCGACAACCACCGGATCCTCTCCTTCGGCGGTACTTCGCCTTCCTATCTGACGGCGGTGCACTGGCTCGGCTCGCTCGGCCGCGACCAGCGCAATCCGCGGCCGATCCACCTGACCGTGAACAACATCACGGCGATGAAGCGCGCGGTCGATTCAGGCGCCGGCATCGCGGTACTGCCCGACTACCTCATCGAGACGGGCTCCCCGCTCGTGCAGCTGATGCGCGAGACCGAGATGCCGCAGCTCGAGAGCTATCTGGTCTATCCGGAAGAGATGAAGTCGGTCGCCCGCGTGCAGGTCTTCCGCGACTTCCTGATCCAGAAGGCGCAGCGCTGGACCTACTGACCGGCGGCCGAACGCCACCGTCTCACGAATCAAAATTCGATTCGAGGCATGCCGCCTGGCAGCATTTGCAGCCGGCGGCATCCTTCATTTGCATGATACGACGGCAACAGCGGCCCGGGACTGCTTCACAACGCGGCAAAGCTTAACGATCTCGCCGGTCGGCACGACGTCGCGGCTGCGTTCTGTGCATATTTATCAACAATTTAGAACCAAATCGCGCCAATTGACCGCAGTTCATGCAATTTCCGCATGGCGGACCCAAGCAATGCTGCATTGCAAAAAGGCAGCTGCTGCCCGATATAGCAATCACGGTTGTTCGGAACGGGCTCTGCTATCTCCTCCCGGCATCGAGTTCGTTTCAGCCGTTCCCCTCTGAGATGTTTGGCGTTTGAGCCGGATGTTTCAAACTTTCAAGGCCGGCTCCCTCACGGGACGCCGGCCCTTTTTTTGGCTCTTCGCGGGCGAGCCCGATGCGCGGGGTCGATCCCAGCCTGCCTCAGGATGCGAATTTCCGCGCCACTCCTGCAAACTGGTCGATGAAACCCTGCAGGAACTTGCGGGTCTTCTCATCGGTGATCTCGTGCCGGTCGTCGATCAGCCCTTCCTTGAAGGTCACGAAGACCTGCCCGCCCAGCACGGCGCCCGCAAGATTCGTCATGATCATGCGCAGATGCTGCTGCGCCACCGCCGTGCCGATCGCCCCGCCGCTGGTTCCCGTGACGGCGATCAGCTTGCCGGCCCAGGCGTTCTTGCCGTGGGGCCGCGAGGCGAAGTCGATCGCGTTCTTCAGCGCCGCGGGGATCGAACGGTTGTGCTCCGGCGTCACGATCAGAATGGCGTCCGCCGCCGCGATCTCGCCCTTGAGCCGGTCCGCCTGCGCCGGCCAGGAGCCCTCCGCTTCGAGATCCTGGCTGTAGAGCGGCAGATCGTCGATCCGAACGAAGCTGGTCTCGAACGCCTCGGCGCCGAGCTTGGCCAGCGCTTCCGCCAGCTTGCGGTTGATCGAGTCGCGTCGGTTGCTACCGACGACGATGGCGAGCTTCGGTTTGGCCATGGAGGTCCTCTAGGCATGGGGGTCTAGAGCGGAAGCTAGGCGCTCCGCGCGGCATCGTGCAAGCCGCCGACACCGTCTGCCAAAGCAACCTCGTCCGTCCTCTCGGGTTCCCTGCCCGCTCAGCCCGCCTTCGGCCGCGCCGCCAGCGGCAAGGCATCGAACAGGCCCGGAAGCGGGCTGGTCCGCGCCTTCTCGATCGTCAGCATCCGAAGCTTCGTCTCGACGCCGCCATCCGCCGAGAAGCCGCCGGTCTTGCCGCCGGCGGCAAGGACGCGATGGCAGGGAACAATCGGCGCGAACGGGTTCTGCCCCAGCGCGACGCCGACCGCCCGTGCGGCGCCGGGCTCTCCGATCCGGGCGGCGACTTCGCCATAGGTCAGCGTCTCGCCGGGCGGAATGGCGAGCGCCACCTCATAGACCCTGCGGTTGAACGCCGGCACGCTGGCGAGATCGATCGGGAGATGCGAGAGGTCGCGCGGCTCGCCGGCGAGCAGCGCCGTGATGTCGGCGATGGCGGCTTCGGCGAAATCGGGAGGCGGGGCCTCGCTCGCCTGCGGGAAGCGCCGTGTCAGACGCTGTCGCGCGGTCTCCTCGTCCTTCTCGGGAAGCTGCGCCCCGATGATCCGCCCGCCCTGCCAGACCAGCGCGCAACTGCCGATGGCGGTGTCGAAGAGGCGGAAGTGCTGCATGGCTTCACCTTAGGCCAGCACGCATGGACGCGTCACCCTCGTCATTGCGAACGCCGCGAAGGAATCCAGGGGCGGCAGCGCCATCTACGCCGTCCTGGATCGCTTCGTCGCTTCGCTCCTCGCAGTCACGCCTGGGCCCCACGGGCGCTCACATGAAGAGCTTCTCGCCCTCGAGCCCCTTGTAGAGGTCTGCGACCTGCTCGCCATAACCGTTGAACAGCAGCGTCGGCTTGCGGTCGCGCGTGCCCAGCACCTGCTCGCTCGCCTGGCTCCAGCGCGGATGGTGGACCTGCGGGTTCACATTGGCCCAGAAGCCGTATTCCGAGGATTGCAGCCCCTCCCAGAACGTCTTCGGCCGCTCGGCGACGAAGCTGATCTTGGTGATCGATTTGACCGATTTGAACCCGTACTTCCAGGGCACGATCAGTCGGATCGGCGCACCATGCTGCGTCGGGATCGGCTTGCCGTAGATGCCGGTGACGAGCAGCGGCAGTTCGTTGGTTGCCTCCGCGATGGTCAACCCCTCGGTGTAGGGCCAGGGATACCAGCGTTGCGATTGGCCGGGCGCCACGCGCGGATTCAGGAAGGTCTCGAAGCGGATGTACTTCGCGCCAGAGAGCGGCTTGGCGAATTCGACGAACGCCTTCAGCGGAATGCCGGTCCACGGGACGGCCATCGACCAGGCCTCGACGCAGCGGAAGCGATACAGACGCTCCTCCAGCGGCAGCTTTCGGACGAGGTCGTCGAAGCCGATCTCGAGCGACTTCTCGACCAGGCCGTCGATCGCGATCGTCCAGGGCCGTGTCACCAGTCGCTTGGACGAGGCGACGATGTCCTTGGAGGTTCCGAACTCGTAGAAGTTGTTGTAGTTCGCCGCGTCCTCCTCTTCCGTCAGTGGTCGGTCGAGCGTGTAGGCGGCATTTCTCTTGGCCGGGTACAGGTCGGCGGTCGGATCCGGCCCCTGCGCCAACGCTCCCAGAGGCAGGGCTGACCCGGCGATCAGCCCGGCGCCGCCCGCCAGGAAGCTGCGGCGGTTCAGGAAAGCGGCTTCCGGCGTGGCCTGGCTCTCGGGCAGTTCCCAGCCGGCACGGTGTTTGATCAGCATCGACGGACATGCTCCGTTTGAGATGCCGGGACACTGCGCCCGCCTCCCTGAACGCGCAAGTCACGAGCGGGAGAGGTGGCGACGCGTCATGGTCGGCCTTGAGCCGACCATCTCGTACCACTCCGCGACCTAGCTGCTCGGGCTGAGCCCGAGCATGACGGAACAGGCTCAGCCGCGCGCTTCGAGCGCCTTGACGATCGCCTGGCCCATCTCGGTGGTCGAGACGGCGTTGGCGCCGGGGGCGGCGATGTCCTTGGTGCGGGTGCCGGAGCCTAGCACATCGGCAATCGCGCCCTCGAGCCGGTCGGCCGCCTCGCCAGCGCCGAAGGAATAGCGCAGCGCCATCGCAAAGGAGCCGATCATCGCGATCGGGTTCGCCAGCCCCCTGCCGGCGATGTCGGGCGCCGAGCCGTGGACGGGCTCGTAGAGCGCCTTGCGCTTGCCGGTGGCCGGGTCCTCTGCGCCGAGCGAGGCGGAGGGCAGCATGCCGAGCGAACCGGTCAGCATCGCCGCGATGTCGGACAGGATGTCGCCGAACAGGTTGTCGGTGACGATGACGTCATACTGCTTCGGCCAGCGCACGAGCTGCATGGCGCAGTTGTCGGCGAGCACATGCTCGAGCTCGACATCCGCATATTCCTTCGCATGCAGCGCCGTGACCGTCTGCTTCCAGAGCACGCCGGTCTTCATGACGTTGTGCTTCTCGGATGAGGAAACCTTGTTGCGGCGGGTGCGCGCCAGCTCGAAGGCGACGCGGCAGATCCGCTCGATCTCCGGCGTCGTGTAAAGCTGCGTGTCGATGCCGCGCTTGGAGCCGTCCTCGAGCGTCACGATCTCCTTCGGCTCGCCAAAATAGACGCCACCGGTCAGCTCGCGCACGATCAGGATGTCGAGGCCCTCGACGACCTCCTGCTTCAGCGACGACGCCGAGGCCAGCGCCGGATAGCAGATCGCCGGACGCAGGTTCGCGAACAGGCCGAGTTCCTTGCGCAGGCGCAGCAGGCCGGCTTCCGGTCGGTGCTGATACGGAACATCGGCCCATTTCGGTCCGCCGACCGCGCCGAACAGCACAGCGTCGGCCTGCTGGGCGAGCTTCATGTCGCCTTCCGAGATCGCCTGCTTGTGGGCGTCATAGGCCGCGCCGCCGACGAGCCCCTTCTCGATTTCGAAGGAGGCCAGCCCCTGCTTGCCGAACCAGGAGACGATGGTCTCGACCTGGCTCATCACCTCGGGGCCGATGCCGTCGCCGGGAAGCATTAGGAGCTTGTGGGTCGCCATGGTCGTCGCCTCGCGAATTGTTCTTGGATCGATCCGGCCGTCACGGCCTTGCGCGGCTGATTACGGTCGGAAACGAGGCGAGGCAAGCACATCGCCGCAATCCAGCCCCGCTTGGGCGGCCTGCCAACGGTATTTGCGGGCTTCGTTGCCAAGGATCGCGACCTGTCAGAGCCGCGACGCACGATCGGAGGAACACGGGCTGACGCTACGCACGCCAGCCCGGCCAGGTCTTTCAGGCGGCCCTTTCAGCGCCTCAGGCCCTCTTTTCCATGTTCCAGAAGAACTGCACCGGCGAGAGCACCATGCCGGTCAGGCTCTTGCGGTAGGCCATCGGCTGTTGCACCAGCCGGGCCGGCACATAAGGTACGAACTCGAAGGCGCGACGTTCCAGGGACGCAGCAATCTCCTTCTGCTTGCCCGCGTCGGGCTCGCCGATCCACTGCTCGCGCAGGCTCTCGATCTGCGGATCGTCAGGCCAGCCAAACTAGGCCGTGCCGCCATTGGCGCGGATCAGGGGATGCAGCGCCGGGTAGAGCGTGTCGGCGCAGGACCACAGCGTAGGGAAACACGACCAGCCGCCCAGCTCCGCCAGGCCGCGATTGGCGCGTCGTCCGATGAAGCTCGCCCATTCGGTGGCGACGAGTTCGGCGTTCATGCCGAGCCTCTTGAACAGGTCCTCTGTGATGAGGCACTGCTGATACGCGATCGGCTGGTCGCCCGGCGCGAGCAGGATGATCTTCTCGCCCTTGTAGCCGGCCTCCTTGAGCATGGCCTTGGCCTTCTCGAGGTTGCCCTGCATCGCACCAGCGCCGCCGGTCCCCGTCGACATCGGCGCGCCCGGCGTGAAGAAGGTCTTGGCCTCCTTGTAGTAATCCTTGTTGCCGACCACGGCCTCCATGTAGTCGGTCTGGTTGATCGCCATCATCACCGCGCGCCGGATGGCGGGATTGTTGAAGGGCGGCTTCATCTGGTTGAAGCGCATCAGCAGGAACAGCCCGAGCGGCACGTTCTCGATCGCGATGACCTTGTTGCCCTTCAGCACAGGCAGCAGATCGGCGGGCGGCTACTCGTACCAGTCGACCTCGCCCTGCATCAGCGCACCGACCACCGCGGATGCCTCCGTGAGTGCAACCCATTCGATCCGGTCGATCTTGGCGACCTTGCGCGCGGCCGCGATCCTGCAATTGAGCAAGAGATATACCAGTTCGGTCAATCAGGGACGGGTCACGCCGTCCGGGTCAGCCGCGCCGTCACCTCGATCTCGACCTTCATTTCCGGCTTGAGCAGCCCGGAGACGACGTAGATCCCCGCAGCCGGGCGGATTTCGCCGAACACCTCGCCGCAGACCGTCAGCACCGGCTCGCAATAGCTCCGGTCGGTCACGAAATACTGCGCCCGCACGACGCCCGCCAGCGAGGAGCCTGCTTCCGCTAGCACGGCATCCAGAGTGCGGAAGATGTTGCGCGCCTGCATGGCAACATCCTCCGGCAGCGTCATGGTGACGTAGTCATAGCCGGTCGTGCCGGAGACGAAGACGAGATCGCCGTCGATCACCGCCCGCGAGTAGCCGAATGCCGTTTCGAATGGCGAGCCGGTTGAGATGAGGCGACGGTTCATGGAGATCCTCCGAGAAAAGGCGCAGTCCATTGCAGCGACTGCAGGGTACGAAGCCCCTGGTCGGAAGTGACGCCGTCCTTCGCCAGAAGCGGCAGAGGACGCCACCCGTTTTCTGGGGAGGTTCAGACCCGCCCGCTCTTGAGTGCCCGCAGCACCTTCTCGCCGGGCCTCCCGGTCTGCGGCATGCCGATCCGGGCCTCGACTTCCTTGATCGCAGCCCGCGTCAGCGATCCGACAGCACCGTCGGGCTCGCCGACATTGTAGCCCCGCGCGATCAACAGGCGCTGCAGCTCGCGGCGCTGCTCGCGGGAGAGCGGCAGGTCGTCCGTCGGCCAGTCGCCCTGGACACCGGGCCGCCCGCGCAGGCGGTCGGACAGGAGGGAGATGGCCAGCGCGTATGAATCAGCACCGTTGTAGCTGTAAGCCGCGTCGTAGTTCTTGAAGACCAGGAAGGCCGGACCGTTGCGCCCCGCCGGCATCAGCAACCCGGCATTGCCGGAGCCGGTCAGCGCCGAACCGTCGAACTTGACGATGCCGCGCCCTGCCCAGGACGAGACCGGCTGCTTGGGATTTCGCCCCGTCGGACCGGAATAGCCGTTCGGCACGCGGACCTCGTAGCCCCAGGTCGCGCCCGTCACCCAGCCGGCCTTGTCCATGAAGTTCGCCGTGGAATGCAGCGCATCGGGAATCGAGTCGACGAGATCGCGCCGCCCATCGCCATCGCCATCGACGGCGAGGCGAAGATAGGTCGAGGGGATGAACTGGGTATGGCCGAAGGCCCCGGCCCAGGAGCCGAACAGCCGTTCCGGCCGGACGTCGCCGCGCTGGATGATCTGCAGCGTCGCGATCAGCTCGCCCTTGAAGAAGGCGTTGCGGCGCGGCGCGAGGCAGGCCCCGGTCGACAGCGCCTGTACCAGCGGCATCTTGCCCCGCGCCTTGCCGAAATCGCTCTCGACACCCCAGACCGCCAGGATGGTGTGACGATCGACGCCGAAGCGCTGCTCGGCGGCCGCCAGCGTCGCGCCGTGTTGTCGAAGCATGGCACGGCCTTCCGCAACCTTCTCCTCGTCGACGAGCGTGCCGAGATAGTCCCAGATCGGAGTCTTGAACTCCGGCTGGTTGTTCATCGCCTCGATCACCTTCATGTCCGGCTCGACGCCGGCCATGGCGCGGTCAAAGGTTGCCGTCGACACGCCCTTGGCGGCGGCCTCCGAGCGCAGGCCCGACAGGCAGGACTGGAAATTGCCCTGCGCCGAAGCGGCCGAGGCAAGCAGGATGAGGGGAAAGGCCAATGTGGTTGCGCGCATGGTCTCCACCGAATCGCAGGAATGACGCGAAACTAGGGCGCCGCGGTTAAGGGAGGTTAACCATCGCGGATTTGCAGCGCTCAGCGCCGAATCCGACTAAGAGGATGAACCTCGCACTGGATTCGCCGATGTCGACAGCCTCGATCGAATTTCTCGGCTTCGCGGCCGCGGCACTGACCAGCCTGTCCTGGCTGCCGCAGGCCTGGCGCACCGTGCGCACCCGCGACACCCGCGCGATTTCGCTCTGGACCCAGTCGCTCTTCGCGCTCGGCACCGTGCTGTGGCTGACATATGGGCTTCAGATCGGTTCCTGGCCGGTCATCCTGGCGAATTCGCTGACGCTGGTCCTCGTCTCGATGATCGTGATGATGAAACTGCGCTTCGGCTGAGAACGGCCACCGCATTCCCTGCCATCGCTCGCGAAAGCCCCGGCATGCCCTCCATCACCGCCGCCCATGTCCTGCCGGTCCTGATGCTGATCGGCTCGAACGTCTTCATGACCTTCGCCTGGTACGGGCATCTCAGCTACAAGAGCAGCGCGATCCTGCTCGCGATCCTCGCGAGCTGGATGATCGCATTGCCGGAATACATGCTGGCCGTGCCTGGCAACCGCATCGGCGCGGCCGTCTATTCGACCGCCGAGCTGAAGACGATGCAGGAGGTCATCACCCTGACCGTCTTCGCGGGCTTCTCGGTGTTCTGGCTGAAGGAGGCCCTGACTTGGAACCACGCGATCGGCTTCGCCCTGATCGCGGCGGGCGCCTTCTTCATCTTCCAGGCGAAAGCCTGACAACCGCACGAGCAAGCGCAATTGGGGTCCGCACGGATGGACAGGCCAGCGAACATCCCCCCCTCCGGCCACCCGGCGGTCGAGACCTATCTTGCCGGCGGCTATGATGGCGTCGTCGGCATGTCCTCGCGCTTCGCCGCCGCGATCTGCGCAAGGCTGCTGCGGCTGCAGACGGAGGAAGGCGTGAAGGGCCCGATCGCCGAGATCGGCGCCTTCGAGGGCCGCTTCTTCATCACGCTCGCCCATGCGCTGGAGCCCGACGAGATCGCGCTGGCACTCGACATCTTCGAGTGGCCCGATCCGGGCGTCGAGCAGCGCTTCGAGGCCAACTGCGCCCGGCACGGAATCGGCCCCGAGCGGCGCCGGACGATCAAGGGCGATGCCGGCGCGATGGCCCCGAAGGACCTGCTCGCCCATGCGGCTGGCGCGCGGCTGCGCTTCATCCATATCGACGGAGAGCATTCGCGCACGGCGCTGTGGAAGGATCTGGCCCTCGCCACCGCCTGCCTCGCCGAAGGCGGGCTGATCGTCCTCGACGACATGCTCCACCCCGGCTATCCGACATTGATGGTCGCGGTGCAGGCCTATCTCGAGGCCAACCCCGAGATCGTTCCGCTCTGCGTCATTGACCGCGAGACCATCGTCGGCGCGACCAAGTTCGTGCTCTGCCAGCGCGCCTGGTTCGAGCGCTACCAGAGCCGGCTCCTGGAGATCTACAAGGACTGGATCTGGCCGCTCGGCGCCGATTTCGAGCCGCATTGGTGCCTGGTGCTGTCGCAGGACACGAGACTGGCCGAGATCATTTGACCGCCCCTACCGCGCCGGCCTGACCTGTAGCACCTTCCCGTCGGCCGCATCGCTCAGCAGGTAGAGGAATCCATCCGGCCCCTGCCGCACATCGCGGATGCGCTGGCCAAGATCGGCGAGGAGGCGCTCCTGCCCGGTGACGCTCTCCCCTTGCGTTGAGAGCCTGACCAGCATCTGGCCGGCGAGTGCGCCGACGAACAGCGAGTTCTTCCAGGCCGGCCAGACCGGCCCTGTGTAGAAGGCTGCGCCCGACGGTGCGATCGACGGGTCCCAATAGAACAGCGGCTGCTCCATGCCGGCCTTGGTCGTGCCCTCGCCGATCTTCGCGCCGGAATAGTCGATGCCGTAGGTGATGACCGGCCAGCCATAATTGCGCCCGGCCTTGGGTGTGTTGACCTCATCGCCGCCGCGCGCACCGTGCTCGGCGGTCCAGAGCTGGCCCGTCTCGGGATGGAGCGCAGCGCCCTGGACGTTGCGATGGCCGATCGACCAGATCTCGGGCTGCCAGCCTTGGATCTTCGGGTTATCGGCGGGCGCGCCGCCCTGCGGGCTGATCCGCATGACCTTGCCGATATGGTTGGCGGGGCTCTGCGCCTGCTCACGCTGGCTGTAGCGATCGCCCACCGTGACGAAGAGCGCACCGGAGCGGTCGAACACCAGCCGCGAACCGAAATGCATCGTGCTGTTGACCGTGGGCATCTGCTGGAAGATCACCTTCGTGCCTTCCAAAGCCGTGCCGCGCTCGTTCAGGCGGGCGCGAGCGACGCTGGTGCCGCTGCCACCGGCACGCGGCTCCGAGAAGGACAGGTAGATCGTCCGGTTCTGGGCGAAGCCGGGATCAATCACCACGTCGAGCAGCCCGCCCTGCCCACGCGCCGCGACATTGGGAACGCCCGCGATCGGCGCCGACAGCTTGCCATCCGCCCCGATCAGCCTGAGCCGCCCCGGTCGCTCCGTGACCAGCATGCGTCCGTCGGGCAGGAAGGCCAGTCCCCACGGGTTCTCGAGGCCGCTCGCCACCGTCTCGACGGCGAGATCGCCGGCGCTCGACGGAAAGCGCTGCTGGGCGACGGCCGGAGCCGCCGCAAGCGCGGCACAGAGCGACAGGATGGTGGTGGAAATCCGCATGGTCTGGCTGCTCCGGCAGATTAAGGGTGCACCGGAGATAGGCACGCATGCGAGCCGCACCAACCGAGGAAGCCGCGTCCCGCGGCCACGAAGGCGCCCAGCCGGGTCAGGTCTTGGCGAAAGCGGGCGCTTGGGCAGCAGGGCGCGGCTCGTAGCGTTCGGCCGTGCGCGGCGCCAGCACACGCCGGGCAAGGACATGAGCGAGCGCCGCGATCGCCAGCCCGGCGAGCACATCGATGAAGTAATGTCCGCCATCGATCGGCGTCGCCACGATCATCGCGGCGTTCAGCACGAAGAATGGCCAGCGCAGCAAGGGATGGCTCCAGGCAGCCAGGAGCATGATGAGCCCGAGCGCAGCGTGATAGGACGGGAAGGTGATGATCCCGTGCGTCTGTCTCGTGTCGAACACGAATGCTTCGCCCGAATGCAGCGCAAGCACATGGGGCAGGTGGACCAGCCCGGCGGCAGGACGAAGGTTAGGATAATCCGCCGGCGTGAGCTTGAGAAACTCGAAGATCGAGACCGCCGGCATCAGGCCCGACAGCACGACCGTCACGACCCCGGCCATGATCATCGCCAGGATCATGCTGCGCGCCGCCATGCCGCGCCCGCAGAAGCAGAGCAACAGCGTCAGGACGAGGCCCTGATGCATGTAGGTCTTGTAGGCGAAGGTAAGCGGCGGCGCGAGCCAGGCGTTGCGATCGAGCCAGCCCAGCATGGCCCGCCAGTCAAGCCCCAGCGCGAGGTCGAGCCGGTGGAAGGCTGCGTCCTGCATCGGGAAACCCAGCGTGACCACGAGATAGGAGGCCAGAGCCGTCGCGGGGGGGAACGCCAGGCTTTGGCCCATGCAGTCCAATGCGGCGGCGATTTTCGGATCGGAGCGCCGGCGGGCATAGTATCGGCCGGCTCCGGCGAGCGCGAGACCGACGGCGAACGGCGCGGTGAACGGCAGCGGTTCGATCGTCACATTCGTGAACGGCACCGCGAGCAGCACAACCGCAAGGAGGCCGAAGATCGTCCGCCACACGATCCGGGAGGCTCGCTCCGCCGCCCGCTCATCTGTCCCGCCCAGCATCGACCGCCGCTCTCCACTGCCACGGGCGCCACTGTCGCCGGCAGAGGTTTGCGTACGGTCAACGCGATTGGTTAAAGATCGCAGTATTTCGAAGGACGCCCGGCAGGTGGGCGTCCTTCTGCATCAAATCAGGATGCTTGCAGGCAGTGCCGTCACTCCGGCTTCACGCCCGCAGCCTTGATGATGTTTTCCCACACCGCGATTTCCTGGAGATGGTAAGGCCGGAACGCCACGGGATCGCGGAGCTTCATGGTGAAGCCGAGCTTCAGGATCGCATCGCGAACGGCCGGCTTGGCGAGTGAAGCCAGGATCGCCTTCGACAGCGTATCGAGCACCGGTGTGGGGGTCCCTGCCGGCGCGAAGAAGGCAGCCCAGGAATCGGCGTCGGCGTTGCTCACGCCCTGCTCGCGCAGCGTCGGGACATCCTTGGCATTCGGGTTGCGCTCGGGGCTTGCGATCGCAAGCGCGCGCAGGGTGCCGGCGTTGATCTGCTCAAGCACGCTCGGCAGCGTCGAGTTGGCGATGTCGATGCGCCCGCCAATGATCTCCTGCACCAGCGGCGCGGCGCCGCGGAACGGCACATGCGTCATCTTGATGCCGGTGCGCTGCATGAACAGCTCCATCGCGAGATGCGAGCCGGACCCGACGCCGGTCGAGCCGTAGTTGAGCTTGTCGGGATCGGCCTTGGCGAGCGCGATCAGCTCCTTGATGTCCTTGGCCGGCAGGTCGTTGCGCACCACGAAGGCGTGCTCGAAGGCGCCGACACCGGCGAGCGGCGCGAAATCCTTGACCGCGTCGTAGCCCGGCTCCTTCAGCAGGAACATGTTGTTCCCGTGCGTCTGGTTGTTGCCGAAGACGATCGTATGGCCATCGGCCGGGCCATGCGCGACGGCGCGCGTGCCGACGGCACCCGAGGCCCCGGCCCGGTTGTCGACCACGACGTTCTGGCCGATCGAACCCGACAGGTCCTGGGCGACGAAGCGTGCGATCGCGTCGGTCGGCCCGCCCGCCGGATAGGGCACGACGATGGTGATCGGCTTGCTCGGGAAGCTCTGCGCGCGCACGAGCGAAGGAGCGAAAACGGCGCCAGCCATCAGGCCGAGCGTGGAGCGGCGGGTCAACGACATGAGATTCCTCCCGGACGGCCCGATCTGTGACGGGCTTGCCGGGACCATTAAGGAGAAAGGCGTTCTCCGTAAAGCTCTTGGCGCAGCATGCCGATGCTTCAGCCGACGGTGAAACCCGCGCGCTTCAGGCGCTGGATCGCGAGATCGAGCGCCTGCAGGAAGGCCGAGCGGTCCTTCGGCGAAAAGGGCTTCGGCCCACCGCTCGCCGCGCCCATCGCGCGCAGGTCCTCCATCATGTCGCGTGTCGCCAGCGCCATGCCGATCGAGGCTTCCGTGAAGGGCTTCCCGGTTGGGCCGATGACTTCGGCGCCGGCCTTGATGCAGCGGTCTGCCAGCGGGATGTCTGAGGTCACGACGATCGCCCCGCGCGCGACCCGCTCGGCGATCCAGTCATCAGCCGCGTCGAACCCGCCAGAAACCACCACGCGCTCGATCCATGGCTCGCGCGGCAGCGCCATGTAGCTGTTGGCGACGACGAAGACGCGCAGGCGATGACGCTCGGCCACCTTGAAGACCTCGGCCTTCACCGGACAGGCGTCGGCATCGACATAGATCGTGATCGGCGGGCTCTTGTCGGTAGGTGCAGGTTCCATCGGTGCAGCCATGGCAGCGCCGAAGCAGCGGCGCAACACGCCTATACCGCCTTTATATCTTCGCATTGCGCCCGGAATGGCATTCCTACGCGGTCCAAACCTACATCACCTTCATCGATGGAGGTTCCCCATGACCATGCTTGTCGGCCCCGCCCAAAGCCGCGAATTGCGGCGCGCCCGGGCCGTCTACCGCACGATGCGGACGACGCGCAGCAGCACAACGAACGATGCCGACTCCCTGCTCGCGGAGCTGGCGATGCTCGCTGGCTTCCTGGCCATCGTAGCGGGCGTGCTTGCGTTGCGCGTCTGGCTGCACGTGCCAGGCCTCTGAGAGCACGGCTCGATATGGGCCAGCATCGCGCGCTTCGGACACGACTCGACTGCAAGAGCCATCTCTTCCTCGTCGGCCGCTCGCAAACTGGATTCTGGGTCGCTCGCGACCTCGAGGGGCTGTCGGAGGGCATCTTCCGCGACAAGAAGGCAGCCATCCGCTTCGCCCTCTTCGAGGGTGGCCATGCCAATGCCGTGATGCTGTCGCCTGACGGCGTCGAGCCGAGCTTTGGCCAAGGCCCACACTGACATGTCCCGCGACGACATGGCCGACCGTCAGGCACGGCGGCTGCACAGGGACCTCTCCGCCATTCTGTTCTCGGCGGCGGGGGCCCTGATCGACCAGTACCATTCGGTCGGAATCGGCGATCCCGCCGACATCGCGCGCCGGCTGAACCGACGGGGCTTCCCCTGTTTCGGCCGCGGCCGCTGGACCGCCGGCGCCGTCAAGGCCGTGCTGCGTCGCCAGACCCGCGAGGCCATGGCCGGCGAGGACGACGCGGACGCCTGCCCGGTGCCGGTCGTCTCGTCACGCACCTTCGCGTCTGAGCAGCGTCGGGCAAGCTGACTGCCGCTCCAATTCGCATTGCTTCTGGCAATGATCAATCACTCTGGCTTGCGATGGGCCGCCATGAGTCCTAAACCACGCGCGCGCCAGCCAGGCGCGAGCCCAGTCCGCTCCCGGAGAACAGTCCCATGGCCTTTCTTGCCGACGCCCTGAATCGCGTGAAGCCGTCTGCGACCATCACCATCACGCAGAAGGCGCGCGATCTGAAAGCGCAGGGTAAGGACGTGATCTCGCTCTCCGTCGGCGAGCCCGATTTCGACACGCCCGACAACATCAAGGAAGCGGCGATCGCCGCCATCCGTCGTGGCGAGACGAAGTACACGCCGGTCTCCGGCATCCCGCAGCTGCGCGAGGCGATCACGCGCAAGTTCAAGCGCGAGAACGGCCTCGACTACAAGCCGAGCCAGGTCATCGTCTCGACCGGCGGCAAGCACGTCATCTACAACGCCCTGCTCGCCACGCTGAATCCGGGCGACGAGGTTATCTGCGTCTCGCCCTACTGGGTCTCCTACCCCGAGATGGTGGCGCTTTGCGGCGGCACCGCGACCTTCGCCGAGACGAAGATCGAGAACGAGTTCAAGCTCCAGCCGGAGGAACTCGAGCGCGCCATCACGCCGAAGACCAAGTGGGTGATCCTGAACTCGCCCTCGAACCCGTCCGGCGCCGCCTATAGCCGCGCCGAGATGAAGAAGCTCACCGACGTCCTGATGCGCCACCCCCATGTCTGGGTGCTGACCGACGACATGTACGAGCATCTCGTCTATGGCGATTTCGAGTTCGTGACCCCGGCCCAGGTCGAGCCCGGCCTCTATGACCGGACGCTGACCATGAACGGCGTCTCGAAGTCCTACGCCATGACCGGCTGGCGCATCGGCTACGCGGCCGGCCCGCAGCACCTGATGAACGCCATGGACCTCGTCCAGGGCCAGCAGACCTCGGGTACCTCGGCGATCTCGCAATGGGCCGCAGTCGAGGCTCTTGACGGCACGCAGGACCACTTGCCCGTCTTCAAGAAGGCCTTCGAACGCCGTCGCGACCTCGTCGTCTCCATGCTGAACCAGACCCGCGGCCTTGTCTGCCCGAAGCCTGAGGGCGCCTTCTACGTCTATCCCGACTGCTCCGCCCTGATCGGCAAGACGATGCCGAACGGCAAGAAGATCGAGACCGACGAAGACCTCGTCATGGGCATCCTCGAGGCGGAGGCCGTCGCCGCCGTGCACGGCTCCTCCTTCGGCCTCGGCCCGAACTTCCGCATCTCCTATGCCACCTCGGACGAGAAGCTGGAGGAGGCCTGCCGCCGCATCCAGCGCTTCTGCGCCGAGCTGCGTTGATCGCTTGGGCAGCCGGCCGCTCATGCCGCCGGCTGCCATGCATGATGACGGCATGACCTTGCAAGAGCAGCGCGCCCTGATGCTGTCAGGGCGGATGTATAACGACCTGACCCCTGAGCTGGTCGCCGCCCGCGCCCGCGCTGTCGGCCTGACCGACGCCTATAATCGCAGCTTCGGCCAGACGCAGCAGGAGCGCGAGGCGCTGCTGCGCGGCTTCCTCGCCGCCGTCGGTACCGGCGCGCATTTCGAACCGAGCTTCCGCTGCGAGTTCGGCTTCAACATCCGCATCGGCCAGCGCTTCTATGCGAATTTCGACTGCGTCATGCTGGATGGCGGCGAGATCACCATCGGCGACGATGTGCTGTTCGGCCCCCGCGTCGGGCTCTACACCTCGAACCACGCCATCGACAGGCTCGAACGCGCCGCAGGCGGCTGCTACGCCAAGCCGATCACGATCGGCAACGCCGTCTGGGTCGGCGGCCATGTCCAGATCAACCAGGGCGTGACGATCGGCGACGGCGCGATCATTGGCTCCGGCAGTGTCGTGACCCGCGACGTCCCGGCCGGCGTGATCGCGGCCGGCGTACCCTGCCGCGTCCTGCGCGAGATCACCGACGCCGACAAGACGGGATTCCGGCCCTGACGGGGGCGCCGCGATGCCACACCACATCGCTCCCGCGGGCGCGGGTGCGTCGCTTACCCATGAGAGCGCTCATCAAGCCGTTCGTGCTGCTGATCGGGCTGACCGGCTTCGCCCATGGCCAGACCGCCGAGGGCTCGCTGAGCGCGCGTGAAGCTCACGTGGCAGCCAATGCCGGCAGGATCGTCCTGATCGATGTGCGCACGCCCGAGGAATGGCGCGACACCGGCCTGCCACAAGGCGCGGTCGCGCTCGATGCCGAGACACCGGGCTTCGAGGTCAGGCTGGCGGGGCTGCGGCTCGACCATCGCGGCAAGCGCATCGCCCTGATCGACCGCGGGGGTGCGCTGAGCTCTTCGCTGCGCGCCAAGCTCGCCGGCCGCGGCTGGCGCGATGTCGTGTCAGTGCGCGGGGGCATGCTCGGCCCGGGCGGCTGGCTTGCCGAGAAGCTGCCGGTGGCGGCTTATCCCTGAGTCTTCAGCAGGTCCGGCCGGCGCTCGCGCGTGATGCGTTCGGCCTCGGCCCGCCGCCATTTCGCGATCCGGGCATGATCGCCGGACAGCAGTGCCTCGGGCAGCCCCCTGCCTTCCCATTCGCGCGGTCGGGTGTAATGCGGATATTCGAGCAGGCCGTTCTCGAAGCTCTCATCCTGTCCGGACAGTTCCTTGCCCATCACGCCGGGAATCAGGCGCACACAGGCATCGAGCACGACCATCGCTGCCATCTCGCCGCCGGAGAGGATGTAGTCGCCGATCGAGATCTCGGTCAGCCCGCGCCCCTCGATCACACGCTCATCGACCCCCTCGAAGCGGCCGCAGACGATCACGACGCCCTCGCCCGCCACCCATTCGCGCACCTGGCGTTGCGCCAGTGGCCGTCCACGCGGCGACATCAGCAGGCGCGGGCGCGCGTCGTCTGCAGGAACCGCGGCATCGATGGCCGCCGCGAGCACATCGCAGCGCAGCACCATGCCCGCCCCGCCCCCGGCCGGGTTGTCGTCGACATTGCGGTGCCGGCCGATGCCATGGTCGCGAATCTGATGCGTCTCCAGCGACCATAATCCCTTGCGAAGCCCCTCGCCCGCCAGCGAAGCGCCGAGCGGGCCTGGAAACATCTCGGGATAGAGCGTGAGGACGGAAGCGCGGAAACTCATGCCGCAGCAAAGCGCAGCGCCGGCAGCTCGTCCAGCGCGGCGAAATCCTTCGCGCTGGCGATGACGTTGCCATAGGCAGCGAACGCATCGGCGCTCAGCATGGTCAGGATCGCGACCGCGCGCATGCCCGCGCGCCGTGCTGCCTCGACGCCAAGCGGCGCATCCTCAAACACCAGGCAGGTTTCCGGCGCGACCTTCATCCGCTCGGCAGCGCCGAGGAACAGGTCGGGATGCGGCTTGCCGCGAAAGCCCTGGCTCGGCGCGATGATCGTGGCGAAGCGCGCCCTGATGCCCAGCGTATCCAGCACCACATCGATGTTGGCCGGCGGCGCGGCGGAGGCCACCGCCATCGGGATGCCGGCGGCATCGGCCCGGTCCATCAATGCGAGCAGACCTTCCAGCGGTGCAACATGCGGGCGATAGCTTTCGCGATAGAGCGCTTCCTTGGCCTCGCCTAGGCGAGCGACCTCGTCGGCATCCACATCGGGAAAATGGGGACCGACGATCTCGCCAACCGCCATGCCGGCCGTATTGGTGAAGAAGCTCGCCCTGTCAAAGGGCAATCCATGCCCGACATGCCAGCTTTCCCAAGCATCGTCGTGGAAGCGCATATTGTCGACGATGGTACCATCCATGTCGAAGATCAGGGCTCCAGCAGGCGCACTACTCGTCATCTTCGGCCTCGAACAGACCTTCGGGCGGAACCGCCTCGATGCGCCGGCCGGAGATGTCGATGCGCGGCGCGAAGGCCTTGGTGAAGGGCATCAACACCGAGCGGCCGTCGGGCAGGGCAATGTCGAGCAGATCGCCGGCGCCGTAGTTCTCGACCGCCGTGACGGTGCCGAGCGTCGCGCCATCGGGACCGATGACGGCGCAGCCGATCAGGTCGGCCTGGAGGAACTCGTCCTCGTCATCGGGCTCGGGGATCTGGTCGCGTGCCACGAACAACTGCACGCCGTTCAGGCTTTCCGCAGCCTCGCGGCTGGTGACGCCCTTCAGCCGGGCGACCACCACCTCCTTGGCGGGGCGGACATCGGCGATTTCGAAGCGGCGCCCCTTGTCGTCCGACAAGGGGCCGTAGTCCGCGATCGCCAGAGGATCGCCGGTGAAGGTCTTGATCCGGACCTCACCCTTGATCCCATGCGCGGCGCCGATGACGCCGAGCAGCACGAGCGTATCGTCAACGGCCATGCACCGTCATGCTCGGGCTCGACCCGAGCATCCCCTGCCGGAGGTTTTCGGGCCGAAGCAAAGCTTCGCCCGAGAATGACGCGCAAGCCGTGATCCGCATCACGCCTCGGCTTCGGCCGGGGCGGCGCTCTTGGCGGCCTTCTTCTCGGCGCGCTCCTTGGCCTTCTCGCCGGGAACGCCCTTGTTCGGGTTGTTGCGGGCCGGGCGCTTGGTCAGGCCGGCAGCATCGAGGAAGCGCAGCACGCGGTCGGTCGGCTGCGCGCCCTTCGCGAGCCAGTCCTTGGCCTTTTCGAGATCGAGCACGACGCGCTCGGCCGAATCCTTGGCCTTCATCGGGTCATAGGAGCCAATCTTCTCGATGAAGCGGCCATCGCGCGGCGAGCGGGCGTCGGCGACGACGATGCGGTAGTACGGGCGCTTCTTGGCGCCGCCACGGGTCAGGCGGATCTTGAGGGACATTCTCTTCTTCCTTGGTTTTGGTCTTCAGTTTCAGGTCTTGAGTAGTCGTGAAATCAGGGCTTGTTGTCTTCGACCAGCTGGTCGATGGCGGCCCAGGGATCGTCCTTCATGCCGGTCGAGGAGAAGATCTCCAGGTCGATCGAGCCGTCCTCGAGGACGTCGATCTCCCAGTATTCTCCCGGCGCATGCACGAGGAAGGAGAAGGCGTCGTCGCGATAGGACGACGTCTCATAGGACAGGTTGGCCTCGTCGAGACGCGCCTTGACCTGCTTGAACACGTCGAACATGCCGACGCGCATTTCGGTGGGCTTGGTCACTTCTTCTTGCCTCCGAAGGGATTGGAGCCCCCAAGCCCCGGCAATCCCCTGCCCGGCATCCCGCCGAGCCCCGGCAACTTCGGCATCATGCCGGCAGGCGGCGTGACGCCCTTGGGCAAACCGGGGAAGCCCCCCGGCGGCAGGCCCGGCATGCCACCGCCCGCGCCGAGCTGCTTCTGCAGTTCGGCGAGCTGCGCCGGATCCATCTTCGACGGGTCGGGCATACCGGCCGGAAGCCCGCCCATGCCTCCGCCGATGCCGAACATCGAGCCGAGCTTGCCGAGCATGCCGCCCTTCTGCTTCTGCATCTGCTTCATCATGTCGGCCATGCCGCGATGCATCTTGAGCAGCTTGTTGATCGCTTCCGGCGAAGTGCCGGAGCCGGCGGCGATACGCTTCTTGCGGCTGTTCTTGAGAATGTCGGGGTTCTTGCGCTCGGCCGGCGTCATCGAGTCGATGATCGCGATCGACTGCTTGAACAACTTGTCGCCCACCCCTGAGGCAAGCTGGCCCTGCATCTGCTTCATGCCGGGCAGCATGCCCATCACGCCGCCGAGGCCGCCCATCTTGCCCATCTGCTCGAACTGCATGCGCATGTCGGAGAGGTCGAAATTGCCCTTGGCGAGGCGCTGGGCCAGGGCCTGGGCCTTGTCGGCATCGACCGTCTGCGCCGCCTTCTCGACGAGGCCGACAATGTCGCCCATGCCGAGGATGAGGTTGGCGACGCGCGAGGGGTGGAAATCCTCCAGCGCGTCGGTCTTTTCGCCGGTACCGACGAGCTTGATCGGCTTGCCGGTGACGGCGCGCATCGAGAGCGCCGCACCGCCGCGGCCGTCGCCGTCCATGCGTGTCAGCACGATGCCAGTCAGGCCGACGCGGCCGTCGAAGGCGCGCGCCGTGTTGACCGCATCCTGACCTGTCAGCGCGTCGGCGACGAGCAGCACTTCGTGGGGATTCGTCGCGGCCTTGACCTCGACGACTTCGGCCATCAGCGCCTCGTCGAGCGTGACACGGCCGGCGGTGTCGAGCATCACGACGTCGTAGCCGCCGAGCCTACCGGCTTCCATCGCGCGCCGGGCGATCTGCACCGCGGACTGGCCGGCGACGATCGGCAGCGTCGCCACGCCGACCTGGGTGCCGAGCACCGCGAGCTGCTCCATCGCGGCCGGGCGTCGCGTGTCGAGCGACGCCATCAGCACTTTCTTCTTGTTGCGATCGGTCAGGCGCTTGGCGATCTTCGCCGTCGAGGTCGTCTTGCCCGAGCCCTGCAGACCGACCATCAGGATCGGCACCGGCGGCACAGCATCGAAGCTGATGCCCTCGCCCTCGCCGCCGAGCATCTCGATCAGCGCATCGTTGACGATCTTGATGACCTGCTGGCCGGGCGTGACCGACTTCAACACCTCGGCGCCGACGGCCCGCTCGCGGACCTTGTCGGTGAAGGAGCGCACGACCTCGAGCGCAACGTCGGCCTCGAGCAGCGCCTTGCGCACCTCGCGCAGCGCGGCGTTGACGTCGTCCTCGGTCAGCGAGCCCCTGCGGGTGAGGCCCGAGAGGATGCCTGACAGCTTGTCGCTCAGAGTACCGAACATACGGACCAGCCTGCTTGCCTCAGGAAGCCGCCAAAGCCTCGACCCTACCGCCAAACGGTTTCGCGCCCGAGGGCGCAGACGCGCTGTCGGGCGTTGACCTCCGGGCTCATGAAGCGTGAAGCGGCCCGGTCGGCGGATGCGGTCTCGACGATGTCGGCGAAACGGATGGCGCGTTAAAGCCGAAGAATGTGGCGAAAGTCAAGGTTCGGGCCGACAAGCCGCTGCAACCGGTCGTTCATCCGCCAGGGTTTGAGCGCTCCGGATGCTCCGCTATACACGACGCCCTTGCCCGGCCGGAGATCGATGATGACCACGAGAGCTCTCAAGACCTGCTTGTTCGGAGTTATCGCTGCCGTCCTGGGAACCTCGCAGGCAATGGCGCAGGCCTGCCCGGGCAACTTCAAGGCCGATGGAGTGCCGATGGTCACGGGGATCACCTATCGCAGCTGGGACCTCATCAAGGGCAAGGCGCCGACAGCCGTCCTGAAGAACCTCGCCGCTGCAGTTGCTGCCGAGGGTTTCGCCGGCATCCGCGTCGACAACGCGACAAGTTCGGTCGTCGCGATCCAGGAAACCAGCGGCTCGGGCCGTCCCCAGCATCTGCGCGTGACGGCGCGTCAGAGTGGACCGGCCACGCGAGTCGATGCGGCCTTCGTGGTGCAGGCCGGACAGGTTGCCCCGGAGGGTTACGTCCGCGATGCGCTCTGCCGCGTCATCGCCGGCGGACGCGGCTGACACCGCAGAGTTGCATTGCCTGCCCATCCGGATCACCCGGCACATCGCCCCCTCACCTGAGAGTTGACAATGTACCTGCTCCCCTCTCGCTTCGCCTTGCTCGCGATCGCCCTGCTCGCTGCCGGCTGCGCCGGCGAGCCGCAGCGCACGACCCCGCTGAGCCAGGGCGCGTCCGACCGCCTCGCCACCGTCAAGCTCGATCCGGCCGAAGCCACCCGCATCTTCAACGCCTATCGCGCGAGCCAGGGTCTCGGCCCGGTCAGGCTCGACCCCGCTCTGACCGCCATGGCTCAGCGCCAAGCCGATGCGATGGCCGCGTCGAACTCGCTCTCCCATGACGCCGCCGGCAATTTCACAGCGCGCGTTCACGCCGCCGGCCTCAATGGCGCGCGCATCGCCGAGAACGTCGGTGGCGGCTACTATTCGACGGCCGAGGCCTTCGCCGGCTGGCGCGCCTCCGGCGGGCATGACGCCAATCTGCGGATGCCCGAGGCGACACGCTTCGGCATCGCGCTCGCCAAGAACCCGCAATCGCAATACCGCGCCTGGTGGGCGCTCGTCGTTTCCAGCGACCGGGAGCGCCGCGTCGAGATGCCGACCGGGCCCGTGGCCTATTTCGGCTCGAACCCGCAGCCGCTCCGCTAGAGGCGAAGCCCCCTTTACATTCGCGTCGCCTTGGGGATGGCTCGCCGCAGCCATATCCCGGAGCCTGCCATGACCTTCGAAACCTGGGCTGCCTTCACCGCCGCCACCGCTGTCCTGCTGGTGATTCCCGGACCGACGATCCTTCTCGTAGTGTCCTACGCGCTCGGCCAGGGCTGGCGCACGGCGCTGCCGACGGCGGCCGGCGTGGCGCTCGGCGACTTCACCGCGATGACGCTCTCCATGCTCGGCGTCGGCGCCTTGCTGGCGACCTCGGCGACCGTGTTCACGGCGCTGAAATGGGTCGGAGCGGCCTATCTGGTCTGGCTCGGCATCAAGCTGTTCCGTGCCGGCGGCACGCTCGATGCCAAGCCGCGCGAGGACGCCGTCTCGTCGCTGAAGATGCTCGGCCATGCCTGGCTGGTGACGGCGCTGAACCCCAAGAGCATCACCTTCTTCGTCGCCTTCCTGCCGCAGTTCCTCGATCCGAAGGCGGATTTCTGGACGCAGATGCTGATCTTCGAGGCGACCTTTGTGACGCTCGCAGCACTCAACGCCTTCGGCTACGCGCTGGTCGCCTCGCGCGCCCGCGCCGTCGTGAGGAGCCCGCGCGCGATCCGTGCCATCAACCGGACCGGCGGGGCCCTGCTGATCGGGGCCGGCATCGCGACCGTCGCGATGCGAACCAGCACGCGCTGACGACCGGACAAAGGTTCATGACCGCGCGCGACGCTGCGACCCTCGATTTCTACGCCGCCGAGGCGCAAGCCTATGCCGACCGCTCGCGCGAGGCCGAGCATGAGCGGATTGAGGCATTCGCAGCAGCCCTGCCCTCCGGCGCCCGCGTGCTCGAACTCGGCTGCGGCGGTGGCCATGACAGCGTGGAACTGCTGGCGCGCGGGCTGGACCTCGTACCGACCGACGGTTCGCCAGAACTTGCCGCACAGGCGAGCGAACGACTCGGCAGGCCGGTCGAGGTGCTGCTGTTCGAGGATCTCGACTCTCAGGAAGCCTTCGATGGCATCTGGGCCCATGCCTGCCTGCTGCACGTGCCGCGCAGCGCCCTGCCCGATGTCCTCGACCGCATTCACGTTGCAATGAAGCCCGGAGGGCTATTCTACGCCAGCTACAAGGCCGGCACCGAGGAAGGACGCGACCGTTTCGGCCGATACTACAACTATCCCTCGCCGGATTGGTTGAAAGGCGCCTATGGCGCAGATCGCTGGCAGAGGCTCGATCTCGTCGAAGACCTCGGCGGCGGCTATGACGGCGAGCCGACACGCTGGCTGCATGTGACCGCGGTCAAGCGAGCGTGAGGACGCCGGGGCTTGACGCTGTCCCACGCAGCCCCACCTTGTCCGCCATGAACCGTCGCAAGCTTCTCTCCCTCATCGGCATCCCCGCCATCCTCGGGACAACCGGAGCCGCCTGGGCCTCGATCTCCCGCTCCCGCAACCCCTATTATCAGGGGCCCGTGACGGAGAACTTCAACGGCGTCGTCTTCACCGACGGCAGGCCGGTGACCAAGGGGCTCGCCGACGTGCTGAAATGGCAGACCTCGAAGCGCGATCGCGAGGCCTTTCCGGCGCACTACGCGGCCCCGCCGCAGGACAAGCCGCCGGCCACCGTCGAAGGCGCCCGTATCGTCCATCTCGGCCACGCCTCCTTCCTCTATCAGGTCGCAGGCCTCAACCTGCTGATCGATCCGGTCTATTCGCAGCGCGCGAGCCCGCTGTCGTTCCTCGGTCCGCGTCGCGTCAACGAGCCGGGCGTCGCGTTTGACGACCTGCCCCGTATCGATGCCGTGCTGGTCACGCATAATCATTACGACCATCTCGACATAGAGACCTTGGCCCGCCTGCATGAGCGCGACCGCCCGCGCATGATCATGCCGCTCGGCAACGACACGATCATCAGGGCCCGCATCCCCGATGCCGCCGCCGAGGCACATGACTGGTCGGTCCGCCTCGCGCTGTCGGATTCCGTCGCGGTCACGCTTGTACCAAGCTATCACTGGTCGGCGCGCGGCGCCTTCGACCGGCGCATGGCGTTGTGGTGCTCCTTCGTCATCGAGGCGGCCGGCACGAAGATTTTCCACATTGGCGACACCGGTTATCATGATGGCTCGCTCTACGAGCGCCTTGGCGCCGAGTATGGGCCGTTCCGCCTCGCGGTTCTGCCGATCGGCGCCTATGAGCCGCGCTGGTTCATGTCGGACAACCACATGAATCCGGACGAAGCGGTGAAGGTCATGCTGGCGCTCAAGGCGGAAGAAGCTCTCGGCCACCACTGGGGGACCTTCCAGCTCACCGATGAGGGCATCGAACGCCCGCCGGCCGCGCTCGCCACCGCGTTGGCGCAGGCCGGGTTGGCCGAGGAGCGCTTCAGGCCGATGCGGCCGGGCCTCAGCTGGACTGCTTAGCGTCGTTTGACGCTTCCTCAGCCCTCATCCTTAGGATCCATTCCGTCAGGAATGGCGTCTCGCAGGATGCTGCAGGAGGCTCTGCAGCCATCTGGAGCATCCTGCGAGACGCTGCTGCGCAGCTCCTCACGATGAGGGCTGGAGTTATTGACCGCGGCTGGCTGCTAGCGCGGCTGGACGTAGACGTTGATCTCGAGATTGGGGTCGGCCGGATCCGTGAGCTCGCCGACATACTCCTCGAGGAACGCATCCTTCACGGTGATGCTCTTGGCCTCGAGATAGGCGGTGATCGTCTCATAGGTCGAGTCGATATCGTCATAAGGCGCGATGTGGACAAAGCGCAGCGACGGCCCCTCGGGTGACATCCCCGCACGAACGCCGTTGCCCAAGGCAGGCACGCCGGCCGGCCCCTGCCCGACCGGCAGCATCGCCTGATAGCGGAAGCCGTTGTCGTCGGTTTCCAGGAACAGCGTCAGCGGCCGCCCCGCGATCGGAAGCTGCGCCTTCGCCGCCTCTTGGCGCAGGATGCGGAAGCTCTCCGCCAACCGCTTGAAGCCCTCGTCCCAACCGGCCGTGCCCGACAGCGTCAGGACCGGCTTGGCGACGAGCAGGACCGGATCGACATCGCTCGGATCGCCGCGCTTGCCGGCCAATGTGGCGTTGGGGTCGGGGACTCCTGTCTGCTGCTGTGTCGGCGGCTGCACGGGCTGCACTGGCCCTGGTGCCGGCAAGGTCGGCGGCGGCTGCACGGGCTGCGGCTCGAGCGGCAGCTGCGGCGTCGGCGCGGGCTGCACGGGCTCCGGCGTCACCGGTCGTTGCGGTGCCGGCGCGGGCTGGACCGGTTGCGGCCCTGGAACGGGTTCCGGCACGGCCGCAGGCGGATTGGGCACCGGCTGCGCCTGGGCCGGCACGGCAGCGCCAGGTGGCGGCGCCAGCGGCGCCGATTCGACGGCTGTCGGTGGCGCGACGCGTGTCTGGGCGAAAGCCGCCATAGGCACGCACAGCAGAGCGCTCAGCGCCACAACAGCAATCCGGGAATGCCGCATCGTCATGGTCCTGCTCACTGCAAACGATCTTGAAAGTGATTCGCGCCCTTGCAGCGCAACATAGAATGTCCACTTACCCCAAGGAACAGCCTGGCAAGAAACGACCTGGAGGGTGGCTTTTTAACGTCACCTCCGTCATAGAGCCGCGTTTCATGGGATGTGTGACAGAATGAACGCCCTTGCCCATCGCCGGTTCCTCAAGATGAACGGTCTCGGCAACCAGATCACGGTGCTGGACCTGCGTGGAACGAAGCTGCGCGTCGGCGAGAGCGATGCCCGGGCGATCGCAGCCGAGCCTCGCGCCCGCTTCGACCAGCTCATGGTCCTGCATGACGCGCTGACGCCAGGCACCGACGCCTTCATCCGGATCTACAACACCGACGGCTCCGAAGCCGGTGCCTGCGGCAATGGCACCCGCTGCGTCGCCTGGGCGATGCTGGCCGACACTACCATGGGCGATCCCGCGAAGACGGCTCTGACTTTGCAGACCAAGGCGGGGCTGCTGCCGGCGCGGCGCGAGAGCGAGCTCGTCTTCACGGTCGACATGGGCGCCCCCAGGCTGGGATGGGAGGAGATCCCGCTGGCAGAGCCGTTCCACGACACCGCCCATTTCGAGCTCCAGATCGGCCCGATCGACGATCCGATCCTGCACACGCCCTGCGCCGTCAACATGGGCAATCCGCACGCGGTCTTCTTCGTCGACGATCCCTATCGCTTCAACCTGGAGCAGATCGGGCCCCTGCTCGAGAATCACCCGATCTTCCCCGACCGCGCCAATATCGAACTCGCCGCCGTGAAGGCGCCCGACCATATCGTCCTGCGTGTCTGGGAGCGTGGCGCCGGCATCACCCAGGCCTGTGGATCGGGGGCCTGCGCGGCCCTCGTCGCGGCCGTGCGCCGCGAGCTTTCGGCCCGCAAGGCCGTCGTCAGCCTGCCCGGCGGCGATCTCACCATCGAATGGCGCGAGAGCGACGGCCATGTCCTGATGACCGGTCCAGTCGAGTTCGAATGGGAGGGCACGCTCGCCCCCGAACTCTTCGAGGCCGCCGCCTGATGACCCTTGAGGTCGTCACCTTCGGCTGCCGCCTCAACATCGTCGAGGGCGAGTCGATCCGGCGCCAGGCTGAGACCGCCGGAATCGCCGACCTCGCCATCGTCAACTCCTGCGCCGTGACAGCCGAGGCGACGCGGCAGGCACGGCAGGCGATCCGCCGGCTCCGGCGCGAACGGCCCGATCGGCCTGTCGTCGTCACCGGCTGCGCCGCGCAGATCGAGCCGGAGCGCTTCGCGCAGATGCCGGAGACCGCCCGCGTCATCGGCAATGCCGAGAAGACGCAGGCTGCGACCTGGATCGGACTCGCACGCTCGAACAGCCTGATGGCGGCAGCGGACGACGCTCCCGCCGACAAGATTGCGGTCGGCGACATCATGGCCCAGACCATGCTGGGCGCGGTCGAAAGCGGCCGCTCGGCCCGGCAGACGCGCGGTTTCGTGCAGGTGCAGAACGGTTGCGACCACCGCTGCACGTTCTGCGTCATCCCCTTCGGCCGCGGCAATTCGCGCTCGCTCGCGCCCGACGCTGTGGTCGCGCAATGCCGCCGGCTGGTCGAGTCCGGTGCGCGCGAGATCGTCCTCACCGGCGTTGACCTGACGAGCTATGGCCGCGACCTTGAGTACTCTGGGAATCGGACGGCACCGACGCTCGGCCGGCTCGTTCGCGCGATCCTGCGCGCGCTACCCGAACTGCCGCGCCTGCGCCTCTCCTCGATCGACGCCGTCGAAGTCGATGACGACCTGCGTGCTTCAATCGCGACCGAACCTCGATTGATGCCGCATCTGCATCTCTCACTGCAGGCTGGCGACGATTTGATCCTGAAGCGCATGAAGCGCCGCCATGGCCGCGACGACGCGATCCGCTTCTGCGCCGAGATGCGTGAGCTCCGCCCCGACATCGCCTTCGGCGCCGATCTGATCGCCGGCTTCCCGACCGAGGACGAGGCGATGTTCTCCCGCTCGCTCGACCTGATCGCCGAATGCGGGCTCAGCTTCGTTCACGCCTTCCCCTATTCGGCGCGCCCGGGCACGCCGGCCGCGCGCATGCCGCAGCTGCAGGGCGAGGTCGTCTCCGAGAGGGCGGCCCGCCTGCGCGCCGCCGCCGCGAAAGCCCACGCCGCGCATCTCGATGCCCGCCTCGGCCGGCCGCTCAGCGTCCTGACCGAACGCGGCAATACCGGCCGCGCCGAGGATTTCACGCTGGTCCGCTTCGCTCGCGACGTAGCCGCCGGGGAAATCCTGCCCGTCTCGGCAGGCCTGGCGGACGCACGCGCCTTGCTGGCGGCGTAGACGCTCAGCCGTCCCGCGCAGCGCCGCTGACGCGCTGAACCTGGTTGTTGCAGTAGCCGCGCGGATTCCACGCGATCTCCAACGGCTGGGTGTGGCCCTCGACGTCGCGCGCCCGCGCCAGCACGGCGAGCGGCCCGGCACGCTCGATTGCGAATTCGGCGCTGAAGCGCCGCCAGGCGAAGGGCCCCTCGCCCTCCTCCAGTGCCGCCTCGACCCAGTTGGCTCCGCCGTCCCGGGAAACGCGGACGCCGGCGAGCGGGATCGCACCGCTCCAGGCGAAGCCAGAGACATCCAGCATGCCGCCGACGGGGACGGTGAAGCCATGCACGGGCGAGGTTACCAGCGACTTCACCGGCATGTCGGTGATGACAGCGAACTGGCTTTCATCGAGCGGCTCGCCCGGCCGCATCGGCCGTGTCGGCATGCGGTAGTCCGTCCCGCGCATCTTCTCGCCGTCATGCTCGCTGGAGCGCAGCGCGATGCGGTCGAGCCATTTCTGCCAGGCCGAGCCGGGGAAGCCCGGCGCCACGATCCGCAGCGGTCCGCCATGCAGGCGCGGCAGCGGCTCGCCGTTCATGGCGAAGGCGATCAGCGTTTCCGGGCTCAGCGCCTTGGCGATCGGCAGGCCACGGGACAGGGCCGGCCGCGACGGATCCTTGATCAGCCGGTCGGGCGCGTAGTGCCCGGTATAGACCGCCGTGGGCCGGACGCCGGCATGCTCGAGCACATCCTTCAGCCGCACCCCGGTCCAGCGCGCACAGCCAACCGCGCCAAGTCGCCAGGGCAGCCCGTCGGTCGCCGGCGAGAATTGCGAGCGGCCATTGCCTGCGCATTCAAGCACGGCGGTGACGGTGACCGTCTCGAAGTTCTCGCGCAAGCCTGCAACCGTCCAGACGGCTGGCCGTTCGACCTCGCCGTCGATCGTCAGCGTCCAGTCGCGGCCGGCCTCGATTGCCGGCACGTCGCCATTGTTGCGGATGAAGAAGGCGTCGATCGGCGTGACCGGATCACGCAGCAACTCAAGCGCCGGCTCGGCATTCAGCGCGGCGTCGTCGTGAACATAGAGGCCTGGCTTGAGGCGGCGCAGCAACGGCAGGTCGAGCAGGGGATGAGGCAAACAGCCGCTCTCCGGTTGGCATCGTCGGGCACGCCGGAGAGGCCGGAGCGCGGTGTCGTCGTGCCCAGCTTAGACCAGCCCGCCCACGAAGGCGATGCCGAGGCGGCGCCCCGTCCGCTGCCCCCGCTACGCCTTGGTCGCGACCTCCTCGCGCAAAGCCCGCCTGAGGACCTTGCCGACATTGGTCTTCGGCAGGCTCTCCCGGAAGAAGATCTGCTTGGGCACCTTGTAGCCGGTCAGGCTTTCCTTGCAGAACAGGCGCAGTTCATCGGCCGTCAGCGTATCGTCCTTGCGCACCACGAAAGCCGTGACGGCCTCGCCGGAATGCTCGTCAGGCAGGCCGATCACCGCCGATTCCAATACGCCCGGGTGCATCGCGATGACGTCCTCGACCTCGTTCGGATAGACGTTGAACCCGGAGACCAGCACCATGTCCTTCATGCGGTCGACGATGCGGATCTGCCCGTCCGGCTGCATCACGCCGATGTCGCCGCTGCGGAAGAAGCCATCCGGCGACATCACCTTGGCCGTCTCGTCAGGGCGCTTCCAGTAGCCCGCCATCACCTGCGGGCCGCGGATGCAGATCTCTCCGGCCTCGCCGATCGGCAGGTCGTTGCCCTCGGTGTCCCGGATGGCGATGTCCGTCGACGGCAGCGGGAAGCCGACCGTGCCGGTGAACTCGGAAATGTCGGGCCGGTTGATCGAGGCGACCGGCGAGGTCTCCGACAGGCCATAGCCCTCGATGATCGGCCGGCCGGTGACCTGCTTCCAGTGCTTGGCAACGGCGGCCTGCGTCGCCATCCCGCCTGAAACGGCAAAGCGCAGCTCGTCGAAATTCACCTGCGCGAACTCAGGGTGGTTCGCGAGCGCGTTGTAGAGCGTATTGACGCCCGAGATCAGCGTGAACCGGCTCACCTTCAGCGTCTTCACGAAACCGGCGATGTCGCGCGGATTGGCGATCAGCAAGCCCTTCGCGCCGATCCGCAGCATGAACAGGCAGCAGCAGGTCAGGGCGAAGATGTGGTAGAGCGGCAGCGCCGTCACCATGACGTGCTGATAATCGCGACGTCCCAGCGGCGGCTCCAGCGCCCAGCCAAGCCAGAGGCCGCATTGCTCGACATTGGAGGCGACGTTGCGATGCGTCAGCGTCGCGCCCTTGGCGACGCCGGTCGTGCCGCCGGTATATTGCAGGAAGGCGACATCATCCGGCGTCACCGTCACCGGGGACATCTCCTCGGCTCCCGCCAGGATCGTCCTCAGCGGCACGAAATCCGGCAGGTTGAAGGGCTTGACCACCTTCTTGATGCGGCGTGCGACGAAATTGACGATATGTCCCTTGAAGCCCATCAGGTCGCCCGGTGTCGCGACGACGATGGCATCGAGCTTCAGCTGTGGCTTCGCCTCCTCGACGACATGGGCGAAGTTCTCGATCACGACCAGCACGCGGGCGCCGGAATCATTGATCTGGTGGGCGAGTTCGCGCGCCGTGTAGAGCGGGTTGACGTTGACGACGGTGTACCCGCCGATCAGGGCGCCGAAGATCGCCGCCGGATAGGCGAGGATGTTGGGCATCATCAGCGCCACGCGATCCCCCTTGCGGAAGCCCCTGGACTGCAGCCAGCCTGCGAACGCCCGCGCCGCCGCTCCCGTCTCCGCAAAGCTGATCGTCTTGCCGAAGCTCTCGAAGGCCGGGCGCCCGCCATAGTTCTCGCAAGCACCGGCGATCAGATCCGCCAGCGTCCCGGCATCGCCGATCTGCGGCGGCACCGCGGCCGGATAATGCGCCAGCCAGGGCCGCGGATCGTGCTTCGCCTGCTGGGCGCCGCTCGCGTTCATCATCATCCTCCCCTGTCGCCCCGCATTCACCCGTCGAACAGGCGTGCCGGTCCTTTTTGGTGGTCCTACACTGCGGAACAGCTTCGGCGGGCGCAAGCGCCCGCCGAATTCTTATCTGCTTAAAGGTTTACATGTAAACTGATTTGACGCCCGGGCAAGCGCCGCCGGCGTCCCGGGCGAGGCGGATTGGCCGATCAGGGCTCCACCTGATCGGATCTGCCGTTCAGCCGCGCGCCTGCGCCAAGGCATGTGCCGAAACGATGGCCTCGGCCGGCTTGCCCGCGAGCTCAGCGAGGTGATCGAAGCGCGCGCTGAAGGAGCCGACGCCGGACGTCGCCGAGCGCAGCTCGACGATCAGCCCTGCCATCTCCGCCTCCGGCATCAGCGCATTGATCTGATCCCAGCCGCGCCAGCCCGGCCGCGCGTCATAGCCCAGGATCTGTCCCCGCCGGGCCGAGACGATGGCCGAGGCGCGCGACATCGCCTCGGAGGGGATGACGACCTCCACGGCGAGGATCGGCTCCAGCAGCACGGACTTGGCCTGGGGCACCGCCTCCGCCATCGCGATCCGCGCCGCCTGACGGAACGCCATGTCAGAGGAATCGACGGTGTGATAGGAGCCGTCGGTCAGCGTCACCTCGAGATCGACGAGCGGGAAGCCGAGCGGTCCGGTGCGACAGTAGTCCCGCACGCCGGCCTCGACCGAGGCGATGTATTGCCGCGGCACCGCGCCGCCGACGATGCGATCGACAAAGCGGATGCCCTCTCCCCGGGCCAATGCCGCAACCTCAAGGACGACGTCGCCATACTGACCATGGCCACCGCTCTGCTTGCGGTGGCGCCCCCGGGCGCTGCCACGCCCGCGGATCGTCTCGCGGTAGCCGATCTGCGGCGGACGGCTCTCCACTCCCACGCCGTAACGGCTTGCCAGCCGTTCCAGCGTGACGCGCAGATGCATCTCGCCCTGCCCTGCCAGGCGCAGTTCACCGAGCTCCGGCAATTGCTCGATCGCCAGTGCCGTATCCTCATCGGCAAGCCGCGCCAGGGACGATGTCAGCTTGACGTCGTCCTTGCGATCCTTGGCCGCGACCGCCAGCCCATGCACGGCCTCGGGCGGCGCGATCGTGCTGACCAGCGGGGCTCGCAGCTTGCCGAGCGCGATCGCATCGCCGGTCGCGACGCCATCGAGCCGTGCGAAGGCCGCGACATCGCCTTCCTCGACGGCGGGGCGGCGCAGCTGCTCCTGCCCCTTGAGCTCGACGACCCCGGCGATGCGCGTCTCGACGCCACTCGATGAGGTCACGACATCGCCTTCCGCCAGCCGGCCACGCAACACGCGGGCGAGCGAGAGCTTGCCGCCATGGTTGGAATGCCAGGTCTTCATCACCTGGGCGAGCGGCACGCCATCGGCGACGACGCCGATCCGCCCGCGGGTCTCGGCCAGATCGGGCGCCTCATGGCGAAGGGCCTTGAGCAGCCTCGTCACGCCATTGCCGCGCTCGGCCGAACCGATCAGCACCGGCACGACGTGACGATCCTGCAACTCGCGGGCGAGGTCGTCGAAGACGCGGTCCTGCGGCGGCTCCATGTCCGCGAGCAGTTCCTCCATCAGCGCATCGTCGTAATCGGCCAGCTTCTCCAGCATCGAGAAGCGCGCTTCCTTCTCCCGTCCTGCCTCCTCCGCCGCGAGGGGCACGACCTCGCTCGCCGCATGCTCCCGGTAGATGAAGGCCCGCTCGAGAGCGAGATCGATGAAGCCGATCGCGATCCCGTTCAGCCAGATCGGGATCTGGCGGAGCAGCAGCGGCGTCCGGGATGCCCGTTGCAGGATGGGGATCGTTTCGCGCACGCGCCGCGTCGCCGTGTCGATCTTGTTCAGGAAGAGGAAGCGCGGGATATCGGCCTCCTCCAGTTCGCGCAGCACGAGTTCGAGCGCCGGCGCCTTTCGGTCGTCCGCCTCGCAGACGACGATCGCGGCGTCGATCACCGGCAGGACATGGCGCATCTCGTGAAGGAATTCGACGGAGCCGGGGCAGTCGATGAAATGATAGCGCTCGCCCAGGAATTCGACGCTGGCGACGTTGGGATCCGTGCTCATCTGATGCGCGCGCGCTTCGGGCGAACTATCCCCGATGCTGTTGCCCGTCTTCACCGTTCCAGCGCGCGACAGTGCGCCGCAGCGTTCCAGAATGCTCTCGAGCAGGGTCGTCTTGCCGCTCTGGAAGGGGCCCACGATGGCGATGCATCGCGGCCCCGCTCGTCTCACGCCGTTCGCGGATTCTCCGGTTCGGGATGGGATTGGCATGCTGTCCTCCTTCGGGTCTGTCCGCGAAGGGCAGCAAGGCGAGAGCCTCGAAGTCCCGCTGCGGCATGAAGCCGGCGGGGACGGATGGACGTACCCACGCCGGTCGGGCGGCGGTCGCACCGGCCCGACGAGACCGGGCGGCCGTCGAAGAGGGATTGTGGGGGCAGGTTCGCGCCGTTGGAGGCGGGGCGCAAGACAAAGTTCTTGTGCGATGCAGCGGCGCCGAAGACTGCGGCCGGCTAGCGGAAACGGGTCTGGAGGAAAAGCGACCGTCGGCGCCTATGCCTTCTGAGCGGCGAGCCTGACCCCCAGGCTGATGAAAAGCAGGCCCATCGCCCGTTGAAGCCACAGCGCAACCCGCGCGCTGCGGCGTAGCCTGCTCGTCAGCTGTGCCGCTCCGGCGACGAGCCCGAGATTGATGACGATTGCGACCACGTTGCTGGTCACGCCCAGCAGGACGAGCTGCATCGTGACGTGCCCGGCCTGCGCATCGATGAACTGCGGCAGGAGCGCGACATAGAAGATCGCGACTTTTGGATTGAGCACATCGCTCCAGAACCCCTGCCAGAACACCGCGCGCAGGCTCCGCCCGCTCATTTCGCTGCCCGTGAGGTCCACCAGCGCGTCACGGCTCAGCATGGCGCGGATGCCGAGGTAGCAGAGATAGGCCGCCCCCGCCCACTTCACGATGGTGAAAGCGGTGGTCGAGGCCAGTAGCAAGGCGGACAGGCCGACGATCGCCGCGGCGAGATGCACATAGGCACCGGCATTGATCCCGAGCGCCGCCATGCTCCCTGCCCTGCGCCCTTGCGCGACGGTGCGGGTGAGCATGTAGGCCATGTCCGGCCCCGGCACGAGGACCAGGACGATGGAGGAGGCGACGAACAGGAGGTAAGCGTGCAGGCTCATGCGCGAATAGTGCAACTTCGTCAGATTGCAGCAGGTCCGCTACCGGTCGCTAAACGCCCGGGGCGCCACCATGCGCCGCATCCCCTGCCCGCTCAGAAGCTCACCTTGAGTTGGGCCGAGCCGCCCAGGCGGTTGCTGTTGCCGGAGAGTTCGCCATCGATGTTCAGCCCGAGCGAGATGCGCTCGCTGAGCTTCGCCTTGAGGCCGGCAGAGAGGAGTGCACTGTTGCGGTCGGCCTCGGCACCGGTCGCGGCGAAGCTTGCCCCGGGCAGCCCGATCAGGCTCGCGGTGAGGTCCGCATCGCGCTGGAAGTAGTGCGCCCAGGCCGCACGGACATATCCCGTGACCGGGACCGAACCCAGCACCGCATCGGCATCGAACTGCGCGCCTAGCTCGCTGCGGGCGGTGACGTCGTTGCGCTTGTTGAGCGCCAACGCCCCGGCGTTGCCACCGATCCAGTTCGCCTCGATCACGGCCGGACTGCGCGCATGCGTCGCCTGGAGCGCCGCGAGCGGCGAGACGGCGAGGCCGTTCCAGCTGAGCAGCGCCGTGCTCGCCTGCAGCCGCCCGCTCCAAGCGGTCGTCGCGTAGGACGAGGATAGGCTGGAGCCCACGGCAGGGATGCCGCGGCTGACATCGTTCTCGAGCCTGGCATAGCTCAGCGCGCCGCCGAGCTTCACCGGCCCGAGCTGGGTCGCACCGTACAGGCCGGCCTGGAAGACGTCGGCGTCGATCTTGCCGAGCACGCCCGGCAGCGAGGCGCGCGCCGTGCCACCAGAGACCGCGATGCCGGCCACCGTCCCCGGCATCAGGCGGACATCGACGCCGGTTGCCAGATGGGCATCGTCGATGCTTCGGCTGGCCGAGCCCATGCGGGCGGCGCCGTCGGTGCGGCCATAGGAGCCATAGGCAGAGCCCCAGACCGAGTAGAACGGCGCGTCCAGCCGCGACGGCTCGACGGGCTGGTCCGCGCCCTTGCGCACGAGGCCGGAAAAGGCAGCGCTAGCCGGCCCGGCCGAACCTGCGCCGAGCCGGCCGGCGGCGGTCGGATCGAGCATGGTGCGCAGGAACTGGTCGGAGACGACATTCGCCATCGCAGGCGCCGCCGTATGGACCTCGCCCGAGAGGGTATTGACCGCCGCCGGAATCGCAGCCGCCGGCAGGTTGTAGATGGCGAACAGCGACGATGGGTTGCCACCGTTCGCCACCGCCGCATCGATGGCCGAAGCCACGGAAAAGGCGTTGACCGATGACACGACACCCGGCGCAGGCGCCACGATCGGCACCAGCGGCTTCGGCGTCAGCGACAGCTGCACATCGGTGGCCGTGTAGTTCACGGCCGTGCCGACGGCGGCGCCGAAAGCGCCGGTCGCGTCGACCTGACTGAAGCTGCCGCTGCGCCCGCCCGTGGCCGACAGCAGGGTGTAGGGCGAGTAGAACTGGTAGGCCCCACCCAGGGAGACGACCCGCAGCGTTCCGGCGAGCGCGGCTGTGCCGTTCACGTTGACCCGGTCTGCGACCGCACCCTGCAGCTCGGCGAGATAGACCGCGGTCGGCCCCAGCGTCAGGTTGCCGTTGATCGTCATCGTCCCCGGCGAGTTGCCCGGCGACAGCGTCCCGTTCACAGTCATCGACGGCAGCGTGCCGGTACCGCTGACGGTTCCGCCGGCCGCGACAGTCAACCCCGACGAGGATGCGATCGTGCTGTTGACGACGAGCGTGCCGCCCCGGACCTCGGTCGCACCGGTATAGGTGTTGGCGCCCTGCAGGATCGTGGTGCCGTTCTCGGTAATGACCGTGCCCTTGCCGACGATGGCGGCATCGACGGCATAGCCCGAAGCGGTGTGGTTGAAGACCAGCTTGCCGGTACCCGAGCCGAACCGGATCGTTCCGACCTGCATGAAGCCTGGTGCTTGCGGCGCGGCGCCCTGTGCGGCGCCGATATTCACCGTTCCCGTCGAGCCGGCACCGTTGGCGATACTGATCTGCCCGGTGCTTGCGGTCATGCGCACCGTGCCGCCATTGGCGAAGGTCGCCTCGGCCGAGCCGAGATTGCCCACCATCAGATATGTCGTGCCCAGCCACAGAGAATTCTCGCCGGAGACCGTTAGGTCGCCGCGCGAACCGGCATACCAGCCCATGATGCCCTGGTTGGTCTGGTGCACGGCGCCGCCCGAGATGACGGCGCTGCCCTGCCCGTAGTTGCCGAGGACGGTGTAGCCGCTGGTATCGAGGCGCGAGCCAGCGCCGTCGAGCGTGAGAGTGCCTTTGCCCGCCGCCTGGTGCCCGACCAGCGTGTTGAACGCTACGGCGACCCGGGCGCCATCGGAAATGCCGAAATTGGCGGTACCTTGAGAGCCCACGACGAGAGCCGCGCGAATATTCCAGGCGCTGCCGTTCCCGCTGACGGTCGCTGTTCCACGCGACCCCGCATTCTGGGCGAGCGTGACGCCGCTGTCATCCGCACGGGCACCTGCGAGGATCGATATCGTGCCGTCGCCGCTCACGCCGATGCCATGGCCGTTGCGCGCGTAGTACGACGTATTGGCACCGGACAGCGTCATGGTGCTCACACTGCCGGCGAAGTTGGCCGAAGTGACTGTCTCCGAAAAGTTCGCAGTGGCTCCATCCGTCAGGAGCAGGGTACCGGTACCGTTGAAGCCGAGACTCAGGAAACTGCCGGTCAACTTCGTCGTCGGCCCGGCCACCTGCAGGACGCCGGTTTGGCCCGCGGCCTGACCGATGACGATGGAATAGGCGCTCAGCGAAGCGCCTGCCGACAAGGCGAGCGACGCGGTCGATCCGGCAGCCCCGAGCTGCAAGTTATTGACGTTCGCCGCGATGCCGCTGAGCGTCGGGAAGACCGTGCCGCCGGCGGCGACGATCGTGGTGCCAACCCCGGCGGGCACCACACCTGTCGACCAGTTGGCGGTGTTGTTCCAGTCGGGAGTAGTGCCGATCCAGCTCTGTGCCGCGGCCGGGGCTGCGGCCATGACAGCGAGGCTGACGGTCGACAACAACGCCCACGTTGCCTGGTGGAGGGAACGCGAGGTCGTAGGCATAAGCAATCCATCGGAGCGCAAGGGAAGGCCGCATTAGCGCTGGATTGCGCCACGTTCTGTCAAGACCGTTTCCGCCGGATTCAAAAATAGTCAACTAATTTGGAGCTGAACCCGGCACCACCGATCACGGATGCTGGTTCACACAAGGCTCAATGCCACGTGACAGCTGGGACCGAACCTAGTTCGGGATGGCCGAGATTCGTTTCTCACTACCGATCGTGGCGTGCGGCACCGGAATGTACTCTGGTGCCCTCTGGGTCATCCGGCCGGAAGGTATCGGTGTGGCCGGCAAGGCTTGGCGGCAGGATCGCTCCGAACAGAACCTCGCACGGATGCTTGCGGCATCGCCGCGCGGCTGAGCGCAGGGCGATCGGCGCGGATTTCGGGACTATTGACCGCCTCGGCGCTGCCCGTCTCGACCGGCCCCGGCGTCATCAGCATCGCCCCCCTTCCTTTCGAAATTAACTTTCTGATAAGGTTTTCGAGATTCCTTTCCGGTGACGACGGTTCGCCGCACCCGCGGCAAGCCATATCCCGCAATCAGGAGGTGACCGCATGAAGCGGGCAACGATCGCCGCCAAGGCTCTCCCGTTCCCCGGCATGGGCCGCAACAAGCGCAAGGCGATCCCGCTTCTGATCTCCCTCGCTGCACCGGCACTGGGTGCGTGCAGCATGTCGCCCGTCGAGACCGCTGCGACGACCGCTCCCACGACGAAGGAGGCCCACAAGGCCCGCAAACGCGCTGTCGATCTGGCCAAGGCCGACCCGCGGGAGAAGGAATGCCTCGTTCGCGCGATGTATTTCGAATCGAATCGGTCGAGCGAGGCCGGCCTGCTGAGCGTCGGCACGGTCGTGATGAACCGGGTGGAAGCGCCCCGCTATCCCGAGACGATCTGCGGCGTCGTCGGGGCGCCCCGCCAGTTCGCCGCGGGCGTGCTCACGCGTCAGATGGCTGCTCGCGACCTGCCGAAGATCGAGGCCATCGCCGAGGATATCCTGAATGGCCGGCGCCACGATGCCGTCGGATCGGCCAAGCATTTTCACATGGCCGGCATGCGCTTTTCCTATCCCAACATGCATTACGTGACGGTGGCAGGCGGCAACGCCTTCTACGTGAAGGGCGAGCGCCCCGAACGCCGTCGCATCGAGGAGCCGAGCTATCAGCTGGCTGCGGTCTCCGCGCCCGCGCCTATCGCTACCGCCTCTTCGACGATGCCGACCTCCTTCGCCGCCGCGCCGCTGGCCTTCGCCTCGGAAGCGCCCGCACCGGCAGTCACGGCCTCCGCGAGTGCGGCCGTCCGGCTCGTCAGCAACGCGCCGTTGCCGCCCAACCGGCCGCTCGACCTCGACCTGCCAAAGAAGACCCAGCGCGCATTCGTCTCGCCGCCCGCGAGCGACGTCCGCCTCGCTGCGCTGATGCCGGCCTCCGGCCGTCTTCGCGGGTCCCTGCAGCAGGACTGACCTGTACCAGGAGCACTGCCGCCGATGCATGGAGCACCGGCGGCGAAGCTGATGCGAGGCCTGGGCCTGCTCGGCTTGCGTGGCGACTAAGGCCCAGAGCGACGGCTTCTTACAGATTCCGCCTTTCGCCCCGCAGCGTCGCCAGTCCGATGCCCACCGCATCGAAGCCTCCATCGACGGCCAGCGTCTGGCCGGTGATGTAGCTCGCCTGTTCGCTGCACAGGAAGAAGATCGAGGCCGCCAGTTCCTCCTCCAGCCCGTAGCGGGCGAGCGGGATCGCGTCGCGATAATCGGCGCGGATCTCGGGGCTGTGCACCGCCTGCGCCATGGCCGTCTCCACCGGCCCCGGCGCCACTGCGTTGACCCGGATGCCGAGCCCCGCGAATTCCGCCGCCTGCTGCTTGGTGAGATGCGCCAGCGCCGCCTTCGAGGTGCCGTAGGCGACACGCAGCGTCGAGGCGCGCAGACCCGAGATCGAGGTGATGTTCACGATGGCGCCGCCACCTGTATCGGCCATCAGCGGCGCAGCGAGCTGGCTCGTCAGGAACGGGCCGGTCAGATTCACCGCCAGCACGCGGTTCCATTCGGTGAGGCTGGTCTCCAGCACCGGCTTGAACACGGCGGTGCCGGCATTGTTGACGAGCGCGTCGAGCCGCCCGAAGCGGGCGATGAGCGTCGCAAATGCGGTTTCGACCTGGCCCGGCTCGGACACGTCGCAGGCTAGCGCCAGCGTATCCTCGGGCAGCGCGAGTGCCGCAACGGCGGTCTCCAGCGCCGGCCAGTCGATGTCGAGCAGCGCGACCTGCCAGCCCTCCGCGAGGAAGCGCTTCGCGGTGGCGAGCCCGATGCCGCGCGCGGCGCCGGTGACGAGGGCGACCCTGTTGCTTTCCTGAGGCATTTTTTCCGACCCGATGGCTGTCATTCTCGTTGGGCCCAGCCTATGCACGGACGCGTCGCCCCGGCCAAGCGTAAGGGCGCGCAGCCTTTAGCCGCGACAGCCGCTCGACAAACGCCGCCTTCTCCTGTATGGCCCGCGCACTCAACTGAAAACAGCGTGCCGAACGCCCGCGCAACCAAGCGCGACAACGGCAATTGGAGAGACCCGTGAACATCATCGAACAGCTCGATAAAGAGCAGATCGCCAAGCTCAGCGAAGGCCGCGAGATCCCGCACTTCCAGCCCGGCGACACCGTCCAGGTCAACGTGAAGGTCAAGGAAGGCGAGCGCAGCCGCGTTCAGGCCTATGAAGGCGTCTGCATCGCCCGCAACGGCGGCGGCCTCAACCAGAGCTTCACCGTCCGCAAGATTTCCTACGGCGAGGGCGTCGAGCGCGTCTTCCCGCTGTTCTCGCCGAACCTCGATTCGATCAAGGTCGTCCGCAAGGGCAAGGTGCGCCGCGCCAAGCTCTATTACCTGCGCGATCGTCGCGGCAAGTCGGCTCGTATCGCCGAGCGTGTCGAGGCCAAGGCCCCCAAGGGCGACAAGGCTGCCGGCAAGTAAGACTGGCGCCAGCGCTGGAACATTCGAACGCGGTCCTTCGGGGCCGCGTTTTTGTTTGGCCAGGACACAACATCAATCCAACTCATGCACTGAAAGCATGGCGGATCACGCACCCCTCGGGTTGTCGACAGGGCAGCGACATTCTATATGCATGCAAATCATTAGCATGCTATCGAAATGCACCCATGGCACTCCCGGATCTCCAGGCCGACTTCACGTTCGAACTCGCGGCGGTCAACCGCAAGCTCCGGACGCTCGTCGACGAGCGCGCCCGGGAGATGGGCCTGACGCTGTCCCGGGCCCGGCTGCTGATGCAGCTCGGGCGTGCGGATGGGCCGACCCAATCCGACCTGGCCGGCCTCCTCGACATCGAACAACCGACGCTGGTGCGGCTGCTGGATGGGCTCGAGCGGAAGGGCATGATCGAACGCCGCGCCGTCGAGGGTGACCGGCGCGCCAGGCGCGTCTTCCTGACCGAGACGGCCCGCGCCCAGGCCGAAGACATCCTCAAATTCCTGGCCGAGCTCCGGGCCGACATCCTCCAGGGCATCGCGCCGGCGGAGCTCGAAACAGCCCTCGACGTCCTGCGCCGGACCTCGCGCAATATCGTCGCGGGGCGGAGCGCTGCCCCATGAGCACGCCCACGCCCTCCCCCGCACCGGCCCCCGACTCTGCGGCTGCGCCGGCCTGGTTCACGATGCCGCTGCCCCGGGCGTTCGCCTATATGCTCGCATCGACGACGCTGGCGATGACCCAGCAGATCGGGCAGAACCTCGTCACGGCCAACGTCTACCAGATCCAGGGCGAGCTCGGCGCCACGATCGCCGAAACCAACTGGCTGATCGCGGCCTACATGGCGCCTAACGTCTCCCTCTCGATCGCCCTGATCAAGATCCGGATGCAATACGGGCTGCGCCATTTCGCGGAGCTCAGCCTCGCCGGCTTCGTGCTTGCCGCACTCCTCAACTTCTTCGTCTACGACCTGCAATCGGCCGTGGCGGTGCGCTTCATGAGCGGCATGGCGGCCGCGCCGATGTCCTCGCTCGCCTTCTTTTACATGATCGAGCCGATGGTACCGAAGCGGAAGCTCTCCGTCGGGATCTCGCTGGCGCTGACCAACACCGCGCTCGGCCCGCCGGTGACACGGCTGATCTCGCCCTGGCTGCTCGAGCATGGTGGTTTCCATGGCCTGACCCTGTTCGAGATGGGACTTGCCATGCTGGCCTTCGGCTTCGTCTATGCCCTGCCGTTGGCAACGCCGCCGCGCGTGAAATGCATCGGCCTGCTCGATGTGGTCAGCTACCTGCTGATCGCCATCGGCTTCGGCGCGATCGCGATCACGCTGAGCCTCGGCCGCATCTACTGGTGGTTCGAGGCCCCCTGGCTCGGCTGGCTCGCCGCGCTGGCCGTCACCTGCCTGGCGCTGGCCGCGATCATCGAACTGCATCGCGAGAGCCCGCTGATCGACATCCGCTGGCTCACGAGCCCGACGACGCTGCATTTCGCCGGCGTCCTGCTCCTGCTGCGCGTCGTCCTGTCCGAGCAGTCGGTCGGGGCCTCCAACTTCTTCCAGGCGCTGGGTCTCCAGAACGAACAGACCCTGCCGCTCTACACCGTGATCCTCGGCGCGATCGTCGCCGGCGGCCTGACCTGCGCGGCGCTGCTGCGCCCCGGCCGCGAGAACGCCTTCTATGCCGCAGCGCTGGCCTGCGTCGCGCTCGGCGCCTGGCTCGACAGCGGCGCCACCAGCCTGACCAGGCCGCACGACATCTGGCTCAGCCAATCACTCGTGGCCTTCGGCTCCGCGCTGGTCCTCCCGGCGGCGATGGGCCAGGGCCTCGGCGCCGCGATCGCACGCGGACCGCTCTACATCCTGAGCTTCATCACCGTCTTCCTGTTCACGCAGAGCATCGGCGGCCTGCTCGGTTCGGCGATCTTCGGTACCTTCATCACGCTGCGCACGAACTTCCATTTCCATGTGCTGGCGGAGCACTTCGCCCTGTCCGATCCGCTCGTCTCGGCGCGCGTCGGCCAGCTCGGCGGCGGCTACGGGCATGTCCTCACCGATTCCGCTCTCACGCGCGCCGAGGGGGTGACCCTGCTCGCCCAGCAGGCGACGCGGGAAGCGACCGTGCTCGCCTACAATGACGCCTTCCTGCTGATCGCGCTCATCGCCGGCCTCGCCCTCAGCGGGCTTCTCGCCCATCTTGCCATCCTGCATCTGAAATCGCGCGCGACCGCGCCGGCCCCTGCGGCCGCCTGACCATCGTTGTCGACCATGACCCGCCTCTTCCGCTCCGTTTCGACCTATGTCGCGCTGGCCATCGGCCTCGTCGGCCTCGCCTTCATCCTCTACGCTTGGCGCCTGCCGCCCTTCACGAGCAGCGTGGAGACGACCGACAACGCCTATGTCCGCGGCCAGGTCACCGTGATCTCGCCGCAGCTCGCCGGCTATGTCGCCGAAGTCGCCGTCCAGGACTTCGCACAGGTGAAGCAGGGCCAGTTGCTGGTCCGGATCGACGACCGCATCTTCACGCAGAAGCGCGATCAGGCCCGGGCCACGCTCGCAGCCCAGCGCGCCGCGCTCGCCAACTCCGAACAGGCGCGCCGAGCCGCCGAAGCACGCCTCCGCCAGAGCGAGGCGAATGTCGAAAGCGTCCAGGCCACGCTGCGGACCGCCGAGGCGAACTGGGGCCGGATCGAGCCGCTGCGCGAACGCGGCGTCGTCACCCAGAGCAGCACGGACCAGTCCCTGATGACGCTCGACCAGGCCCGGGCCTCGCTGGCTGCCAGCCAGGCCGCGGTCGACGTCGCCAAACAGGATGTGCAGACCGCGATCGTCAACCGGCAATCGCTCGAGGCAGCCGTCGAGGGTGCCGAGGCGGCGGTCCAGCTCGCTGAGATCGACCTGCAGAACACCCGTATCGTCGCACCGCAGGACGGGCGCCTCGGCGAAGTCGGCGCGCGGCTCGGCCAGTACGTCGCGGCTGGAACGCAGCTCCTCGCACTGGTGCCGGAGCAGGTCTGGGTCGTCGCCAATTTCAAGGAGACCCAGCTCGCCGGCCTGCGGATCGGCCAGCCCGTCAGCTTCACGGTCGATGCCCTGCATCACGCCGCGATGACCGGCCATATCGAGCGCTTCTCTCCAGCAGCGGGCTCCGAATTCAGTGTCATCCGCGCCGAGAACGCGACGGGCAACTTCGTCAAGATCGCCCAACGGCTCCCCGTCCGCATCGCGATCGATGCGCGCCAGCCTTTGGCAGAGCGGCTCGCCCCCGGCATGTCCGTGGTCGTCAGCGTCGACACCGCGTCTCCGGGCTGATCGCCGCGCCGAAGCCACGTCAGCAACCGACGCGCAAGCCTGTGGCCTCACAGGGTCCCGCAAGTCTCCGGTCTCGATTGTCCGGCTTGATTGGAACTGCTACATAGTGGCCATGTCGCACGCCGTGCATCAGCTCCAGCGCTTCAACACCGTCCAGGGCGAGGGCCATCTGCCCGCCCTGCCGACGACGCAGGACTTCGTCGCGCTCGACGACCATTCCCGCCTCCCTTGGCGCTTCTTCGGGCGTTTCACCGCCTCGCTCGTCGGCCTTAGCCGCGCCTGAGACCCGCGCCCTGCGCGGGCGACAGGCCGACCGAAGACATGTCCCGGCGACGAGCCGCAAGCTCCGCTGATTTCCCCGTTCCGACTACGAGACCTGAAGGCTTCAAGCCATGACCGCGACGTCCGCTCCCCGCACGCTCTACGACAAGATCTTCGACGACCACATCGTCGACCGGCAGGACGATGGCACCTGCCTGCTCTATATCGACCGCCACCTCGTCCATGAGGTCACCAGCCCTCAGGCCTTCGAGGGCCTGCGCATGACCGGCCGCAAGGTCCGCTCGCCTGAGAAGACGCTCGCCGTCGTCGACCACAACATCCCGACGACCGACCGCTCCAAGGGCATCGCCGAAGAAGAGAGCCGCATCCAGGTCGAGGCGCTCGCCAAGAATGCCAAGGATTTCGGCGTCCAGTATTTCGACGAGCTCGATATCCGCCAGGGCATCGTCCACATCGTCGGCCCCGAGCAGGGCTTCACCCTGCCCGGCACCACCATCGTCTGCGGCGACAGCCACACCTCGACGCATGGCGCCTTCGGGGCGCTGGCGCATGGCATCGGCACCTCGGAAGTCGAGCATGTGCTCGCCACCCAGACGCTGATCCAGAAGAAGGCCAAGAATATGCTCGTCCAGGTGGATGGCACAGTCGCCAAGGGCGTCACCGCCAAGGACATCACGCTGGCGATCATCGGCGAGATCGGCACCGCCGGCGGCACCGGTTCGGTCATCGAGTATGCCGGCGAGGCCATCCGCGCGCTCTCGATGGAAGGCCGCATGACGGTCTGCAACATGTCGATCGAGGGCGGCGCCCGCGCCGGCATGGTCGCGCCTGACGAGAAGGCCTTCGCCTATCTCAAGGGCCGGCCGAAGGCGCCGCAGGGCGCGGCCTGGGACGAGGCCCTGCGCTATTGGGAAACGCTCTACACCGACGAGGGGGCGCATTTCGACCGCATCGTCAAGCTCGACGCCAACAACCTGCCGCCGATCGTATCCTGGGGCACGAGCCCCGAGGACGTCATCTCTGTCGCGGGCGCTGTGCCCGATCCGTCGCTGATCGAGGACGAGGTCAAGCGCGCCTCGAAGAAGCGCGCGCTGGAGTATATGGGCCTGACCGCCGGAACCAAGATGACCGAGATCCCGCTCGACGTGATCTGGATCGGCTCCTGCACCAATGGCCGCATCGAGGATCTGCGCGCCGTCGCCAAGATCGTCGAAGGCAAGAAGATCGCGGGCTCGCTGGACTACGCCATGATCGTCCCGGGCTCCGGCCTGGTGAAGCAGCAGGCCGAGGCCGAGGGGCTGGACAAGATCTTCCTCGCCGCCGGCTTCGAATGGCGCGAGCCAGGCTGCTCGATGTGCCTCGGCATGAACCCCGACCAGCTCAAGCCCGGCCAGCGCGCGGCTTCGACCTCGAATCGCAATTTCGAGGGCCGCCAAGGCTATCGTGGCCGAACGCATCTGGTCTCGCCGCAAATGGCGGCAGCCGCCGCGCTCGCAGGTCGCTTCGTCGATGTGAGGACGCTGGGCTGAGGGTCGTCGCGGGGAGAGAGCGCCATGTCGAACGATCCCCGCGAAGCCGCCCGCGCCGCCGAGGCCAAGGCGGCGCTCGACCGCGTCAAGCGCGACAGCGAAAGCCTGCTCGGCTCCTCCATGGGCCGGGCTGCCGATCACTTCACCGGCAGCGACGCGCCCGAGGGCGACAAGATCGAGCTCTGGGGCCGCCGCATCGGTCGCTCCCTATCGCTGGTCGGCGTGATCGTTCTGGCCTGGTGGCTCGGCCATCAGCTCAAGGTCTGGTGATGGGCAGCGTTCCCGTGATCAAACCCGCCGCGGCAGCCGCTTCCGACATCGCCTGGGATGGAGCGAAGGCCCCTTCGCTCGCGGATTTCGAGATCCTCGCACAAGCGGCCTTCGACGGCCTCCCCGAGGAGTTCCGCGCGCTCTGCGCCGACGTGATCTTCAACGTCACGGAATTTCCCGAGGACGATGTCTGCAAGGAACTGCAGGCCGAAAGCCCCTTCGACATCCTCGGCCTGTTCACGGGCATCGGCCTGCCGCAGCAGGGCTTTGCCCCGCAGACCGGCCAGATGCCGAACACGATCCATCTCTATCGCCGACCGATCCTCGATTACTGGTCAGAGAACGACGAGACACTGGGTGGCATCGTCACCCATGTGCTGGTTCACGAGATCGGCCACCATTTCGGCTTCTCCGACGAGGATATGGAAGCCATCGAAGCTGCGGCGGAACGCTAGATGCTCGACGAACTCGCGCGCCACCTCCCCGCCCTGACACTGGTCTACTCGGCCTTCATCCTGGCCGTCGCCAGCCCAGGCCCGAGCAATCTCGCGGTCATGGCGACCTCGATGGAGCGCGGCCGCCGCGCCGGCATGACGCTGGCGCTCGGTGTTACCGCCGGCTCCCTGACATGGGGCATCCTCGCCGCCATCGGCGTCTCGGCCCTGATTGCGGGCCATCCCGGCGCGCTCCACGCCATCAAGATCGTCGGCGGGCTCTATCTGCTCTTCCTGGCCTGGCGTTCGGCCCGTTCGGCCATGCGGGTCGACATGCCCGCACCGAAGGCCGCCGTTTCCGGACGCCGCACCTTCCTGCGCGGCTATCTCATGCACATCACCAACCCGAAGGCGATCCTGAGCTGGACGGCGATCATCGCACTCGGCCTGCGCCCCGACGCGCCGACACCGCTCGTCCACGCCATCATCATCGGTTGCGGGCTGATCTCGCTGGCGATCAACCAGGGCTATGCGATCCTCTTCTCCAGCGCGCCGATGATCGCCGGCTACCGCCGCATCCGGCGCCGGGCGGAAGCCGTCCTCGCCGCCTTCTTTGCCTTCGCGAGCTTCAAGCTCCTCACTGCGCAGCTTTGACGGAGGGCGCTGCCCGCCCGATCAACAGCGTCTCGAGCCCGGTCGCGTCGGGCACGCCAATCCAGCTCTCCTTCAGCTCGACGCTATCGCCGTCAGAGTCGCGCACCGATCCGAAGCCGATCTCGAGATCACCGTTGCCGCCACCGAGATCGCGCCGCACCAGCGAAACGATGTGCGACGGGTCATGGCTGCGGATTTCGGGCTTCCGCCCCGCGATCAGCGTCACCAGCCGGGCGTTCGTCAGAGCATGCAGGCAGCGCCGGGCCCGCCGCGCGACCCAGAATGGATAGCCGAGCATACCGAAGCCGACGAGCAGGAACGGCAATCCGAACAGCGTGAAGAACCACGCCAGTCCCGAGGGCGTGCCCCGGAAGCCCTCGAAGAGCATGCCGGCGACGCTGACATACTCCCAGATGAGCGACAGCACGGTCCAGGGCAGTGCGAAGAGCCAGATCGGCAGGACGCGGAGGAAGCTGCGCCGCACATCGGGCTGCCCGCCCCATAGCAGCGTCTCGCCCGCCAGTTCGCGCGCGGCGAGATCACTCAGGGCTTCATGACGGGAGACGGATCCGATCATCGCGGGGATATTGGCCGACAGCGCTGACAAATCCGTGAACGCGATCCTGTGATCGCCATAACATTGACGCCGCCTCGAACGGCTCTAACCTCCGGCCCGGAACACGAACGCGGAGACCGACCATGCGCCGCCTCTCCTTCGCCGCCCTGGCCATAGCCCTGCCCGCCGCCGCCCTCGCCCATCACGGCTGGGGCTCCTACGACGCCCAGAACCCGGTGACGCTGACCGGGCCGATCAAGACGCTCGAATTCGTCAACCCGCATGTCCATGCCGACATCACCGCCGACGGCAAGGAGTGGGAACTCACCCTCGCCCCGCCCTCACGGATGCAGGCGCGCGGCGCCGCTCAGGACCTGATCAAGGTCGGCACCACCGTCACCGCCTATGGCTATCCGAGCCGCGTCAAGCAAGGCGAGATGCGGGCGGAATGGATCGAGGTCGCCGGCAAGCGCTTCGAGCTGAGGTGAGCCAGCGTGGAGCATGCCGGCATCGCCATCCTGCACACGCTCGAGCGCTCGGCCTTCGGCCAGGCCATTCGTGACGCCGTGCTGATCTATCCGATCGCCAATGTCGTGCACGTGCTGGCGGTGCTGGTCTTCTTCTCCAGCGTCGCGGTCATGGATCTGCGCATCCTCGGTGCCTTGCGAGAGGACGCCACGGAGGCGGTGATCCGCCGCTTCCGCCCCGTCGCGATCGGCGCCTTCTGCGTGCTTCTCGCCAGCGGCATCGTCCTGTTCACGCCGGAGGCGAGCGCGATCATCCGCAACCCCTCCTTCCAGATCAAGCTCGCGCTGATCGCGATCGGGCTGTTGAACGTGATCTGGATGGAGCGGGCGCTGAAACGCGGCTATCCGGGCATGACGGCGCGCGCGGCACGGGTGCCGGCCGCATTATCGCTGGTCATCTGGCTCGGCGTCGCCGCGGCCGGGCGCTACATCGCCTATATCTGACGCCAAGCCTTGACGCGAATGCAATGCCGTCAGGGGCTTGCGCCACCTTTCCGGCGCCCTGCAGTTCGGCTAAAGGACTGTCGATCAGGAGTTTTCCCATGCAGCCCTTCACCACGCTGACCTCGACCCCCGCGCCCTTGAAGGTGATCAATGTCGACACCGACATGATTATCCCCAAGCAGTATCTCAAGACGATCAAGCGGACCGGCCTCGGCACCGCACTGTTCTCCGAGATGCGCTACAAGGACGACGGATCGGAAAACCCTGATTTCGTGCTGAACCAGCCGTCTTACCGCAAGTCCGAGATCCTGGTCGCCGGCGACAATTTCGGCTGCGGCTCCTCGCGCGAGCATGCCCCGTGGGCCCTGCTCGACTTCGGCATCCGCTGCGTGATCTCCACAAGCTTCGCCGACATCTTCTACAATAACTGCTTCAAGAACGGCATTCTGCCGATCGTGGTCTCGCCCGAAGACCTCGAGAAGTTGTTCGACGACGCCGATCGCGGCTCGAACGCGACGCTGACGGTCGATCTCGAAAAGCAGGAGATCAAGGGCCCCGACGGCGGCACGGTGAAGTTCGACATCGACCCGTTCCGCAAGCACTGCCTGATGAACGGCCTCGACGATATCGGCCTGACCATGGAAAAGGCCCCGAAGATCGAGGCTTTCGAAGAGAAGCTGAAGCAGCGCGCCTGGGCCTGAGGTACCAACCGCGCCTCGCGGCCCTCCCGTGTGACCGACACCCTCTTTCGCTCGGGGAACCTGCTGGTCAAGGCCGCGCTGCGGCCGGGCGAAGCCTGCGTCGTCACCTTCGATCCCTACACGGACGAACCCAAACTCGACCGCTTGGCCTTCGGCGAAGCGGTCTGTGCCGCGGCCGGCATCGCCGCGATCCACGTCGTCAACCGGCGTAACGCCTGGTACCAGGAGCCGGAATGGCGCGACATGGTTGCGGCGGTCGCCGCAGCCACCAAGTCCTACCATCGCGTGCTGGCCTATGGTTCAAGCATGGGCGGCTACGCAGCCCTGCGCTTCGGGTCGATGATCGGCGCGACGGGCGCGCTGGCGATCTCCCCGCAATACAGCCTGCATCCGCGAAAGGCAGATTTCGACACACGATGGGCGGCGACAGTGCATGACATCTACTGGCAGCCCGAGCTGGCGGGGCCGCTGCCAGCGGATCTCCCTGCGGTCGTTGTCTACGATCCCGCTCATCGCCTTGACCGCTGCCATGTCGACCTGATCGCGCGCGAAATGCCAGTTCGCCGGATCGCACTGCCCTTCTCCGGCCATCCATCAGGCACTTATCTCGGCGAGTGCGGCCTGCTTCTTCCGCTGGTCCTGCGCACGCTGGCAGGCGAGACTGATTTCACAGACGTGACGCAGTCCGCGCGCGATCACCGTCGGAATTCGACATCATATTTCGTTGCGCTCGCTCGCGCGGCAGGTCCCCGCAACCCGGAACGCGCCGTTGCCTTCGCCCGCCGGGCCCTCGAGCTGAATCCGACGGCCTATGCCACCTGGGTTACGTTGGCGGAACAGCTTCGCTTCGCCGGCCGAATCGAGGAAGCTCTCGCGGCGTTGGAACGAGCGGTGGTGCTGACGCAGGAGCATCCCGAGATGCTGAGGGTCTTGTCGAACGTCCTCCACGACGAAGGTCGCTTCGACGAGGCAGCGGCTGCGCTTGCACGCTCCCTTGCGGCCGCCGGCTCTGCCGATCTGCGTGGCCTCATGCGTCTGGCCAGATTCAAGGTACTCGGGCAGGTCGCCCGCATGCGCAGCGGCGCGGCGCAGTTGGGGGCAGCCTTCAGACGATGAGCCCAGCGACCGGGGATAAGCCACCAGTGCCCGGGAAGACCCTCTCCGCCAGCACCGGTCCCGACAGCCCGAACAGCTCGGAGACGACGCCCTTCGCCACGGCACGGATGTCGGTCGTCGGCTTCAGGTCGCGCTTCTCGTAAAGCTGTTCCGGCTTCAGGCCCGGCCAGTCTGCGATGATCCGCCCACCCCTGACGGCTCCGCCGACGAGGAAGGCAACCGTGCCCGTGCCATGATCGGTGCCGACCGTGCCGTTGACCTTCGCGGTCCGGCCGAATTCGGTCACCACCATCACAACCGTGTCCTTCCAGACCGGGGCGAGGCCTGTTTCGAAGCTCGCCAGCGCGCCGTCGAGGCCGCCGAGCAGCTGCGCCAGCCGGCCTTTGGCCCCGCCCTCGTTCGCATGTGTGTCCCAGCCCTCGAAGGCAAGCGCCGCGATGCGCGGCCCGTCATCGGCGCCGACCAGAGCCGCCGCGCCCTCGGCGATGCGCTTCATGCCCTCGGCGCTGTCCGGCCCGACGCCGCCCTTGATCTCACTACCGATGCCGCGCCGCTGAGCGATGCCCTCGGTCAGGTTCGCCTGGGCAAGCGCCCGCGCCAGCGCCGGGTCGCGCTGGCCGTAGAGATCGCCGAGGCGTTGGATCAGATCGGAGCCGGCCCGCGCCATGCGCGGCGGCGCCCAGCCAAGGATCGGCGCCTCGCCACGCACGACGAGCGGCGGCACCACGCCAACGCCGAGCACGCCGCGCTGGGAAATTCCCTCCCCCGCCGGCAGGCTGGCGATCAGCCGGTTGAGCCAGCCGCTCTCCGTCTTGCCGGGCCCCTGCTGGCCGCTCTCCAGCACGTCCTGCCCGTCGAAATGCGAGCGTTCGCGATAGCCGGTGGCTGTCGCATGGACGATCGAAGCCTGGCCCGAGGCATAGAGTCTCGCCAGATTCGGCATCGCCGGGTGCAGGTAGAAGAAGCCGTCGAGCGGCAGCGCCGCATCAGGCCCGTCGCGCGTCAAGGCGATGTCGTCGCGCAAGGCGGCGTATTCGGGGTCGCCGATCGGCGGCACGGCCGAAAGCCCGTCCAGTGCGCCGCGCAGCACCACCAGCAGGAAACGCGGGTCGCGGCTGCCCGCCGCCGCATAAGCGAATTTCGGCACGAAGGACCAGGCGAAGAGCGCTCCAGCCGCGCCGAGCACGGCACGGCGCGACGGCGTCATCCGTTCGCAATCATCGTCGTCATCGAGCATCGGGCCTACCTCCGCTGGAATTCGGGCGACATCAGCATCAGCGCCAGTGCCTGTGGCTTGCTCTCGGCCCGAGCCACCGCCTGCCGCGTCTCGGGAGAGAGCAGCGGCCCGAGGATGTCCTCGGCCAGCACCCGCGGATCGGGCACATTGCCCGCCGCCTGCCGGCCCCAGCCGGCGGCGACGTCGATCCGCGTCTTGATGCCCTCGGGCGAGGCCCAAGCATCGTTCGTATCAGGATAGCCGTTCGGACCCGAGGGCTGCCAGAAGGGTTGCCCCATCGTGCTGAGCGGCCCGATGATCTGACCGAAATCCGGCTTGCGGCCCAGTGCGCGGAAGGCAGCGAGCAGGAACTCCTGCGGCGAGCGGATCTTGGTCGCCTCCGCCGCCCAGGCCGCATTCGACTCGATCAGGGCGCGCGACACCGCAGCAAGGTCGCCCTCGCTCCGGCGAAACACCGCTGCGAGGTCGCGCACCAGCGCGGACGGCGGTTCGTCCGAGACGAAATGCCGGACGAGCTTGATTGCAATGAAATCGGCCGTGGCGGGATGGCGCGCAAGGTCGCTGAAGGCAGCTAGCCCCTTCTCCTTGCCCGGCTGGCCATAGGGTTTGCCGAGCAGCGGCGGCTCACCGGGTTCGTGCAGCCCGGCATTGAAGGCAAACGAGCCCGGGAATCCCAGCACCGCTTCCCGGCCGACCACCGTCCAGCCGGTAATGATGCGGGCGAGGTTCGTGACGTCAACCTGCGCATAGCCGCCGGAAACGCCGAGCGTATGCAGTTCGAGGATCTCGCGCGCCAGATTCTCGTTCAAACCGCGCCCGCGTCGCTTTCCGGCCGGCGAGCCCGGGCCGATCGAAAGCCGGTTGTCGAGGAAGTCGAGCATCGCCGGGTGGCTCTCGGCCGCGACCAGCATATCCTCGAAACGACCAAAGACATGCGGCCGGATTGCCTCGCGCTCATAGGCCCCGGCCATGATCCGCGTCATGTTGCTCTTGGTCGCGCCGATGCAGAAATGGTTCGACCAGAACTGCACCAGCCGCTCGCCGAAGCCGGTCTCGGCCTCGAGCGCGAGGCGCACGCGCGCCAGCACCTCCTCACGATAGGTCCTGTAGGGCAAGGCGGGCTCATTGGCCGGCTTCGGCGGCGCCATCTGGTTCTGGCTCGCGGATGGGGCAGGCGCCGGCTGGGCTGCGGCAACCTGCGTTCCGGCGCCCTGGGTCGGCGCGTTCTGGGCCGCCCGCCTCGCTTCGCGCTCCAGCCGCTCGCGATCCTCGAAGGCATAGAGCGCGGCGCCAATCTCGGCCGCTCCGGAAAATGGCAGGCCGGTCGGTTGCGGCAGCGCATGCCGCTCGATCTCGGCCAACATGCGGTCACGCGCGCCAGCCCTGATCGCCGGGCCCTGCCCCAGCCCGAAGCCGAGGCCGAAGCGCTGCAATCCCACGCTGTCCTTCCGCGTATCGGATGGGCTCGCCATGCCGTCGCCTCCGCTCATATTCGTCGGGCCAGCGCAGAGTGGCCGCAGAACTGTGGCAAAAACCAGAAGCGAAACGCGAGAATGCAAGGCTTCCCGGATCAACCGAACCAGAAGAACCCGAATTGGCTTCGGAAACGAAGAAAAACCGCCGCCTCTCGCGAGGCGGCGGCTCTCGATTGGCCGGTCAGTATCAGGCTGATCACATCGCCGGCAGCGCTGCGACGTCACGCACCGACGCGCTGAGCCCTGTCACCTTTCCAACCATCGAGGCCTTGCCGGTGGCGAGGTCGACCTTGTGCAGGGCGCCGTCCGCGAGGAGCCAGCCGGTATTCGTTCCGTCCGCGGCGGTCGCGATGTCGAAGGCGATCGCCTTCGACATCACGCCGAGCTTGCCGACCGCGCCGAGAACGCCGTCATTCGGCGGCGCCTGCTTGAGCAGGCCGCCGATCTTGCCGTCGATGTCGTAGAGCGCGGTCTCCTTCGTGCCTTTCACTGAATTGGTGTAGGCGCCGGCAACGATCATCGGGGTCTCGCCCTTGTGCATGTCGGTCTCGGCGAATTTCAGCTTACCGTCGACAGTCGTTTTGCCGTCATCGACATTGACGCGAAGATTGGTGCCGTCCGAGCCGATCACGCGCAGGCGGTCGGCCGCCGGGTTGAAATCGACCGTCGCCATGGCGCTGACCGAAAGCACAGTGTCCATCTTGGACTTCATCGTAGCCTTGCCGGCCGAATCGACCGTGTAGATCGTGCCGTCTGTGGTCAGCGCATAGAGCATGCCGTCGGCCGGGCGGACATCGATGCCGGCGATCTTGCCGGAGATGCCGGTGACCTTCATCGACTTGCCGGCCTTATGCGTCGCGATGTCGATCATGGTGAGGGTGTCGTCACCGGTCAGCGCGGCCAGCGTGGCGGCCTGTGCCGACAGAGAGGCCGCAAATGACGCACCGAGGATGGTCGAAGCGATCAGCGCAAGCCGTGTGGTCCTGGTCATGTCGTCTATCCTCCGGATTCGTTGTAGGGGTGCCGCTCGGGCGCTCGGTGGCCGCAGCACTCAGGTCGGATAAGCTCGGCCGGGAGCGCCGGATGCGGGCGAAAAAATAAAGAAATACTGCGCATCTGAACGGGAACCCGGCGCGTAAATCGGGGTTGGCTTTCGGCCGCTGCGGACGGAGCCAAAAGGAGACGAGGATGGCGGGGGACGGGGTGTCGACGCAGAAGGCTGGAGAGATCGAGGCGGCGCTGCTGGCCTGCGCCTCGGGCGATAAATCTGCGCTCCGGCGCATCTACGACGCCGAGTCCCCGCGTATGATCGGTGTGGCGCAGCGTCTGCTGAAGCGTCGCGCGTTGGCCGAGGAGGCGGTGCAGGATGCCTTTGTCCTGATCTGGCGGCATGCCGCGCGGTTCGATCCGCAGCGCGGCGCCGGCCTGACCTGGATCTATGCGATCCTGCGCAACCGCTCGCTCTCAATCCTGCGCGACGAGAAGCGGACGGAAACCAGCGATGCTCCCATCGCCGCGGAGGCGGCAAGCGAAGAGGACGATCCCGAGACCGTCATGTCGAAGCTGTCCGACGCCGAGGCGCTGCATGCCTGCCTGGAAGCGCTGCCACCGCAGCGACGAGGTCTGGTGCTGCTCGCCTTCGTGCAGGGGCTGACCCATGGCGAGATCGCCGGACGGCTGAAACTGCCCATCGGCAGCGTCAAATCCTGGATCCGGCGCTCCCTGATCTCGCTGAAGGAGTGCCTCGGATGAGCCCTTCTTCGGATCCGAATGCAACGCCTCAAGAGCGCGACGCGCTCGCAGGCGAATATGTCCTTGGCCTCGTCGAGGGCGCCGACCGCACGCTGCTGGAGCAGCGTATCGAACGCGAGCCGGCACTCGCGGCGTCCGTCGAAAGCTGGCGCGGCCACCTTGCCGCGATTGACGCCACGGCCCCGCAGATCCCGCCCTCGCCCGGCCTCTGGGCCCGGATCGAAGCCGAGATCGCGGCAATCCTGCCCGCCGCGGAACGCGGGCGCGCCAAGGCGACGAAGGCCGGCAACACCCTGACGAACTGGTGGAACAGCCTCTTCGTCTGGCGCGGTGCCGCCTTCGCCGGTGCACTGGCGGCGCTCCTGCTAGCCTTCGGGCTGAACGGCGCGCTCGAGCGTGCAAACCGCCAGCCTCTCATGGTCGCGGTGCTGCTGACCGACACCAATGTAGCGGCTGCGGTCGTCAATACCTTCGCCGATGGCCGTGTCGAGATGGTGCCGCTGCAGAACATCGCCGTACCGGAAGGCAAGGCGCTGGAAATCTGGACGCTCTGGGACCGCGCTGTCGGCCCGCGCTCGGTCGGCTTGATCGATCGCGCTCGCACGACACCGCTCAGGCTCGACCGGATGCCGCTGGGCAAGGACCAGCTCTTCGAGATCACGATCGAAAACGCGACCGGCTCTCCGACAGGCAGACCGACGGGGCCGATCGTGGCGAAGGGCACGACCTCGCAAGCGTTGTAGGCGATCGATCCCCGCTGGTCGGTCTCGGATTAACGCCTCCATCCTGGACGAGCGGCGCAATTGCGCTTCGCTCCGTCCGGGATGACGGGCGGTTGACGAAGACCGCCTGGCATCACGCGGCGGAATGAACCACCTTACACCACGACCGTGATCGTCTCCGCCGCCCGGGTCAGCCCCGTGTAAAGCCACCTCGCCCGGTGCTCGCGGAAGGCGAAGCTCTCGTCGAACAGGACGATGTCGTCCCATTGCGAGCCCTGCGCCTTATGCACGGTCAGCGCATAGCCGAAGGTGAATTCGTCGGTATGCTTGCGCAGCTCCCAGGGAATCTCGTCCTCGGTGCCGTCGAAGAAGTTCGGCAGCACCGAGACCTTCACAGGCTTGCCGTTGGGGTCGTCCTCCGGCGTCACCCGCATGGTGACGAGGCCCTTCTTCGAGGTCTTCAGCTCCTGCACGACCCATGAGCCGCCATTAAGCAGCCCCTTGCTCTTGTCGTTGCGCAGACAGACGAGCTTCTCGCCAGCAACCGGCACAGTCTCGGTCCGGCCCATGATCTGCCGCATCCGGGCATTATAGTTGCGCCGGGTCTTGTTCATGCCGACCAGCACCTGGTCCGCGCTCATCACCAACTCGGGGTCGACCTCGCTGCGGCGGATGACCCGGCTGGGACCGTAGTCACCGACATCGAGCCGGCCGCCCTCGCGCACGATCATCGACATCCTGACGATCGGGTTGTCCGCCGCCTGCCGATGCACTTCGGTCAGCATGATGTCCGGCTCGGTCTCGGTGAAGAAGCCACCGCCCTTGACCGGCGGCAGCTGCGCGGGATCGCCGAGAACCAGCACCGGCGTGCCAAAGGAGAGCAGGTCCCGGCCGAGCTCCTCGTCCACCATCGAGCATTCGTCGATGATGATCAGCTTGGCCTTGGCGGCATTGCTCTCGCGGTTGAGCACGAAGGTCGGGCTCTCCTCGTCGACACCGCGCGAACGGTAGATCAGCGAATGGATCGTCTGCGCGCCGACGCAGCCCTTGTTGCGCAGCACGAGCGCCGCCTTGCCGGTGAAGGCCGCAAAGGCGACATCGCCGTCGACGGCCTCGGCGATGTGGCGCGCCAGCGTCGTCTTGCCGGTGCCGGCATAGCCGAACATGCGGAAGAGCTGCGGCTCGCCGGCCTGCAGCCAGCGCGCGACCGCGCTGAGCGCGGCATCCTGTTGCGGCGACCAGGTCATGTGTGGATCGGGACGAGCGGGATCATGCCGCAGATGGGGACGAGTCGCGCGCCGATGGCAAGAGCAGAACCGAAGAAGAACGAAGGCGCGGTGCCGTCACGCCGCCCGCAAGCGTCTGGCGAAGTCGAAGGCTTCCCGTTGCAGCGTCCCGATACGCTCCTCGAGCGCCCGCGCGCTGGCCGCGCCCATATCCGCCTGCGCAACCGTCTGGGCATTGGCGATGGCGATCTCGGACATCGCTCCAGCAGCGGTTTCCGTGACGGCCGATATCCGCGAAACCGTCTCGCCGAGCGAGCCGAGCAGCTCGGTGTGAGACCCGACCATGGTGGAAATCTCGGTGCTGGTCTGTTCGACGGCGCCCACGCTGGTCGCAATCGCCGAGACGGCCTCGGCGGCATGCGACAGCGCCTCGTTGACCTGCGAGATCCGGGCGACGATCCGAGCCGTCGCCTCGCCGGTCTGTCCGGCCAGTTCCTTGACCTCGCTTGCAACGACGGCAAAGCCGCGACCGTGAACGCCCGCACGCGCCGCCTCGATCGTCGCGTTCAGGGCCAGCAGATTGGTCTGGCGCGCGATCGCCTCGATGATCCCGACGACGTCCCGAATCTGCGAGGCGTTGTCGGTCAGGCGGTGGACCAGCGCCGTGGTGCCCGCTGCGTCCCGCGTAGCACCCGTCGCCATGACGGAAACCCTGCGGACCTCGGCGTTGATCTGGTCGATCACCGCCTCAAGCCGGAGCGCAGCCTCGCTGCTGCGCTGCGCGTCCTCGCCGGCTCCGGCGACCGAGGAAGCGGCCGTCTCGGCGCTTCTTGAAACCTGATGGACCCGTACGGCTGAATCCTGCAGGGCTGCGCGCAGGACCTCGCTCGAACCGGCGATCTCGGCGAGGAGCGATCCCAGGCGCTGCTCGAACTCGTCGGCAATACGCCGCAGTTCCAGCGTCCGCTCCTGCCGGCGCTGTTGCGCCAGATCGGCCTCGGCATCCCGTGTCACCAGCGTCGCTCTGACTTCGCTCAGCGTCCGCACCGTCCGCGCCAACTGACCGATCTCGTCGGTCCGGCCCTGATGGGGCACCTCGATCAGCTCATTCGACGACGTCGCCCGCGCAATCGCGGCCATCAGATCGCGCAGCGGACGGGTCAGGTGCAGCCTCAGCAGGATGAAGGCCAATACGCCGCCGGACAGGGGCAGCAGCAGGGCGATGGCGATCGTCCGCTCGCGCAGGCTGGCGGCAAGCTCGGCGCCGCGCGTCTTCGCGGCCTCCGCCATGCGGGCGAGCTGATCGCGGATGGCCGTCGTCGTCACGATGATCTGGCTGACGTTCCGGCGCGCCTCATCGGCCCCGGCCTCGAGCAAAGCCGCCTTCGGCGAGACACGCCGGCCGATATCGACGATATCGCGCTGGAAGTCGATGAAGGTCCGGATCGCAGGATCGAGCGCCGGGTTGGCCTGCAGCATCTCGCGCGGCAGCGAGGACATCAGGTTGGCGCGGGCCGAGTCGACCAGATCCACCGCGCCGTCCAGTTGATCGAGCGCGAGCCCGACATCGCGTGCGCTCGCATTGTTGTCGAAGCGGCTGAGCAGCGAGGCATAGGCCACCCGGCTCGTGAGCAGGGCCGCCCGGTTGGCCAGGTCGAGAGCCTCGATGGCCTCCTCGTCGATACGCTGGACGTCACCGAGACCGCGCACCGCGCTGACGAGCCCCGCCCCCGCCGCCAGGCTCAGCAGGGCGAAGAGCAGAATGATCTTCCCCGTCAGTCCCAGTCTACGCATCGTCGAGGCCGCCTTGGTCGTAGTTGGCAGCTGTTTCGCAGACGCGAACGAACGGCAGGTTAACGGGCCAACAAAAACCAAGACAGTTCAATATATTAGCCGGTTACCTATCCTTGCATGCCAAGCGGCGATCCCTTCGGCCATGCGGGCTAGAGAACACCGTGACGCTCGAACACCGAGCGCAAGCTCGCCCCCGCCAGCAATTCTTCACGCGTCGTGTCCTCGGCCTCGATCTTGGCAAGGGCGAGCGTCACCGCCTCGCGGAACAGGCGCTTGGGAACGACGACGACGCCATCGGCATCGCCAAAAATGAAGTCGCCGGGCTCGACCCGCGCCCCAGCGACCTCGATCGGCTCGTCCTTGGCCATCATCTCGGCCCTGCCCTTGGTGTCGAGCGGGCCGATTCCGCCATGGAACAGCGGGAACTTGAGCTCCTTGATGCGCCGAATGTCACGGACCAGTCCATCGGTCAGGCAGCCCGCCGCGCCGCGCACCATCGAGGCCGTGGTCAAAAGCTCGCCCCAGGGCGCGATGCGGTCGGTCGGCCCGTCGCAGCCCAGCACGGCGACCTCGCCCGGCTGCAGACTGTCGATCAGGTCCATTTCCAGCGAGTAGGGGTTGTGGCCCTCCGGCAGGTGATAGCGCTTCATGTAGAGGCCGGTTCGGGCGAAACCGCACAGGATCGAGGCCTCGTCGAGAGGTCGCACGAAGGGCTTCAGGGCCTGGTTCGGAGAGCCAAGCTCGTCCAGCACATCCGAGAGCACGGCCGAATAGAGCTTGGTCCTCAACATCTCCAGATCAAGAGATCCTGCGCGTTCCGACATCCCGTTCCCTCCTGAGCCAGACGGCTTTCGATCGCGCCACTTCTCGGGCGCGTACCGTTCGCAGAGTGCGGCAAGGACCTGAGGCGGGTCCAGTCCCCGCCCGCGCATGCCGGGGGCAGGCCTGCCGCAGGTTCACGGACCGGGGCTCACCAGGGGATCGTCTCGCCCTGCCAGGTGCGGAAGCTGTTGGTTTCAGCCATGCCGGAGGCATCGATCGTGGCGATCAGGCCCGCCGCGCTCTCGGACGGCGCGATGTCGGCCCCCCCGCCGCCCATGTCGGTCCGCACCCAGCCGGGATGGAACAGCAACTGCGTGATGCCGCGCTCGCGCACAGCGTTCCCGAACAGCACCATGGTCATGTTCACGGCGGTCTTGGACGAACGATAGGCGATGTTGCCGGACGGGTTATTGCCGATCGAGCCCATGCGGCTGGAGATCGTCGCGATCTTGCGGCTCGCTCCCGCCTCGAGATTCGGCAGGAAGGCCTGAGCGATCCGCAAAGGCGCATAGACATTGACCTCGAAGACTTCGCGCCAGGCATCGAAGTCCATATCGAACGCGCTCTGCCGGTCGCGCGGACCGTAGATCCCGGCATTGTTCAGGAGCACGTCGATGGGCCGGCCCTCGAGCGAGGCCTTTGCCGCCGCGACGCTGTCATCGGAGGTGACGTCGAGTTCCACCAGGGTCAGTGCAGCGACATGTTCGGCCGCCAGTTCCGCCAAGGCTCCGCCCCAGGGATCGCGCGCGGCGGCGATGACATGGTCGCCCCTGCGTACCAGCTCCATCGTCAGCGCAAGCCCGATGCCGCGATTGGCGCCGGTGATCATCCAGGTCTGGGGCATGGTGGCAATCCTCTCAGCTCGGCCCCTGCGATGGGACCATGGCAGTCCCGCCCGCGGAAGGGTTCAGGCCGCGTGGCCGATATGATCTTAAGGCGCGCTGCTCCGACAGAGGGGCAGGGCTAAAATGATGGGAGAAACCAAGGAATGGATCGGCGCCAGTTTATCGGTTCGGCAGCGGCAGCAGCCACGGGCCTCGGCCTGTCTGTGTCCGCGTCGGCGCAGGACCTGCCCCCAGGGCCGATTCGCATGATCGTCGGCTTCGCCGCGGGCGGCTCGACGGATGCGATGGCGCGGCTGATCGGCGAGCGCCTCTCGCAGCGCCTGAACCGCAGCGTGATCATCGAGAACAATGCCGGTGCATCGGGCCGGCTCGCCGCCGAGCAGGTCAAGAAGGCCGCTCCGGACGGCTCCACCGTGCTCATCGGCAACATCGGGCTGGTCGTGCTCGCGCCGGTGACCTTCAAGAGCCTGAGCTATGACGTCTTTGCCGATTTCGAGCCGGTCGTTCGTGCCGCCGACTTCCAGCTTGCCGTTGCAGCATCCCAGCAGGCGGGAGCTGTCGACCTGGCGGGTTTCATCGACTGGCTGAAGAAGAATTCCGACAAGGCCAATCTCGCCGTGCCGCTCCAGGCAAGCCTGTCCCATCTGACCGGCCTGCGCTTCGTCGAGGCGGTCGGCGCCAAGGTCGAGATGGTCGTCTTCCGCGGCATGGCGCTGGCGATGCAGGACGTGCTCGCCGGCCGTCTGTCGGGAGCGGTCGCGACCGTCGCCGACTTCAGCGAGCAGCACCGCGCAGGCACGTTGAAAGTCATGGCCGTGTCGGGGGCAGGACGCTCACCAGCGCTCCCGGACGTGCCGACCTTCACGCAAGCCGGCATCAAGGGCTTCGAGAGCAATGGGTGGAACGGCTATCTACTGCCGAAGGGCACGCCCCAGGCGATCGTCGAGCTCTACAACCGCGAGATCTCCGCGATCGTCGCCTCGCCCGAGATCGCCCAGCGCTATGAGCAGCTCGGTTTCGTCGCGCCCGAACCCAATACCCCGGCGCAATTCGCCGCGACGATCAAGGCCGGCATGGACGCCTGGCGGCCGCTGGTCGCGGCCGCGGGGCTGCAGCAGTAAGGCAATTGCGGGGAGGCGTTCAGCCTTCCCGCTTCCCGTAGCCCCCGGCCGTCGGCGTGATCACCGTCACCGCCTCGCCGGCCTCCAGCCAGGTCTGGTCCGAGGGCTTGAGCTCCTCGACCTCGCCCGACAGCCGCCGCACCAGCGTCTTGCCCAACTGGCCGGGCTCGCCGCCCTTCACGCCGAAGGGCCGGACCTTGCGATGGGAGGCGAGGATCGCGCAGTCCATGCCGGTCCGGAAGCGGATGGTGCGGCTGGTGCCGTCGCCCGCGTTCCACTTTCCGCGCCCGCCGGAGCCGGCGCGAATGTGGAAATCCTCGAGCACGACCGGAAAGCGCGTCTCCAGGATTTCCGGGTCGGTCAGGCGCGAATTCGTCATGTGGACGTGGACGCCCGACGTGCCGTTGAAGCCCGGCCCCGCCGGCGAGCCCGAGCAGATCGTCTCGTAATACTGGTACTGCTCGTTGCCGAAGGTGAGGTTGTTCATCGTGCCCTGCGAGGCCGACATCGCCTCTAGCGCCCCGAACAGCGTGTTCGTCACGGCCTGCGACACCTCGACATTGCCGGCGACGACAGCCGCAGGATAGCGCGGCGCCAGCATCGAGCCCTCCGGCACGATAATCCTGATCGGCCGCAGGCAGCCGGCGTTCATCGGGATCGCGTCGTCCACCATCACGCGGAAGACGTAGAGCACGGCGGCGCGGGTCACCGGCGCCGGCGCGTTGAAATTGTCCGGGCGCTGCTCGGAGGTGCCGGTGAAGTCGACGGTAGCCTCGCGCTTCTCACGGTCGATGGTGATCTTGACCTTGATCGCGCAGCCCTGATCCATCGGATAGGTGAACTCGGCGTCGTGCAGCTTGGTCAGCAGACGCGCCACGCTCTCGGCCGCATTGTCCTGGACATGGCCCATATAGGCCTGCACCACCTCGAGCCCGAACGAAGCGATCATCTTGCTCAGCTCGGCGACGCCCTTGGCATTGGCCGCGATCTGCGCCTTCAGATCATTGACGTTCTGGACGACGTTGCGCACGGGCCAGCGCGCGCCGGTCAGGATCGCGACAAGCTCGTCCTCGCAGAAGCGGCCCTGATCGACGATCTTGAAATTGTCGATATAGACGCCCTCCTCCTCGATCACGGTCGCCAGCGGCGACATCGATCCCGGAGCGGTGCCGCCGACATCGGCATGGTGGCCGCGGCTGGCCACCCAGAACAGGATCTCCTGTTCCGCCTCGTCGAAGACCGGGGTGCAGACCGTGATGTCCGGCAGATGCGTGCCGCCATTGTAAGGTGCGTTCAGGCAGTAGACGTCGCCGGGCCGGATCACCGGATTGTTCCTGATGACGGTCTCGACCGACTTGTCCATCGAACCGAGATGCACCGGCATGTGCGGGGCATTGGCGACCAGCGCGCCGGTCTGGTCGAACACCGCGCAGGAGAAGTCGAGCCGCTCCTTGATGTTCACGGAATAGGCGGTGTTCTGCAGCGTCACGCCCATCTGCTCGGCGATCGACATGAACAGGTTGTTGAAGATCTCGAGCATCACCGGATCGGCCTTGGTGCCGATGGCCGCCTGCTGCACGAGCGCCTTGGTGCGCTCGAGGACGAGATGGTCTTTGGCCGTCAGCTTCGCCGACCAGCCCTCCTCGACCACGACGGTCTGGTTGGCCTCGATGATGATCGCAGGGCCGGCGACGCTCTGGCCGGGCTTCATCGCCTCGCGCCGCACGATCGCCGCCTCGTGCCACTGCCCCTTCGAGAAGACGCGCGTCGTCTCGGCTGCGACGGGCGCGCCCCCAGTCTCGGGCGCGGACGCCTCCTCGAACTTGGCGCCGCCGCCGACCGCCTCGACCTCGACGGCCTCGATCACCAGCGGCTTGGCTTCGTCCATGAAGCCGAAGCGCGCCTTGTGGGCGGTCTGGAAGGCCGACTTCATCGCCTCGGCCCCGCCTGCGGGGACAGCGATCGCGGTGTCCGTGCCGGCATAGCGGACATGGGCACGGGTCAGGATTTCGATATCGCCCTCCGGGACGCCCTGCCCGGAGACCTCCGCCCGGGTCTCGGCGGCAAGGCCTGCAGCCACGGCCTCGACAGCGGCCTGGGCCTTACGATCCAAGGCGACGTCAAGCGCCGCCGTCCGCGTCGAGCGGATCTCGGCGAGCCCCATACCATAGGCCGAAAGCAGGCCGGAGAACGGATGCAGCAGCACCGTCTTGATGCCGAGCGCATCGGCCACGAGGCAGGCATGCTGCCCGCCGGCGCCTCCGAAGGAGTTCAGCGCATAGCGCGTGATGTCGTAGCCGCGCTGGACCGAGATCTTCTTGATCGCCTCAGCCATATTGGCGACGGCGATCTGGATGAAGCCATCGGCGACCTCCTCCGCGCTGCGGCCGTCCCCGACCTCGGCAGCAAGCGTCGCGAATTTCGCCCTCACCGCTTCGACATCGAGAGGCTCGTCGCGCCTCTCACCGAAGATCGACGGGAAATAGGCCGGAATCAGCTTGCCGACCATGACGTTCGCGTCGGTCACCGCGAGCGGCCCACCGCGGCGATAAGCGGCCGGGCCGGGATTGGCACCGGCCGAGTCCGGACCGACCCGGAAGCGCGCGCCGTCATAGTGAAGGATCGAGCCGCCGCCTGCCGCAACCGTATGGATCAGCATCATCGGCGCGCGCATCCGCACGCCCGCGACCTCCGTCTCGAAGGCGCGCTCATACTCGCCGTCGAAATGGGCGACGTCGGTCGAGGTGCCACCCATGTCGAAGCCGATCACCCGGTCGAAGCCGGCCGAGCGGCCGGTTTCGGCGAGGCCGACGACGCCGCCGGCCGGGCCGGACAGGATCGCGTCCTTGCCCTGGAACAGCTCCGCTGCCGTCAGCCCGCCCGAGGACATCATGAACATCAGCCGCGCACCGGTGCGGGCGATGTCGAGCTCTTCCGAGACCTGCGCGACATAGCGGCCGAGGATCGGCGAGAGATAGGCGTCGACCACGGTGGTGTCGCCGCGCCCGACCAGCTTGATCAGCGGCGAGACCTCGTGGCTGACGGAAACCTGCGGGAAGCCGATTTCGCGGGCGATGCGCGCCGCCATTTGCTCATGGGCAGGATAGCGATAGGCATGCATGAAGGCGATGGCGACGGCACGGAAGCCGGCATCGAATTGGGCCTGCAGGGCTGAGCGGATCGCAGTCTCGTCGGGCGCCTGCTCGACCACACCGTCCGCAAGTACGCGCTCCTCGACCTCGACGACCGCGTCGTACAGCTGGTCAGGCTTGATGATTTCCTTGGCGAAGATGTCGGGGCGCGCCTGGTAGCCGATGCGCAGCGCATCGCGAAAACCCTTCGTCGTCACAAGCAGCGTGCGGTCGCCCTTGCGCTCGAGCAGCGCATTGGTCGCGACCGTCGTGCCCATCCGGACCTCGCCGACCGCCCCGGCAGGGATGAGCTCGCCTGCTTTCAACCCGAGATGGTCGCGAATGCCCTGCACGGCTGCATCGCGATAGGCCCCCGGATTCTCCGAGAGCAGTTTTCTGGCATGGAGTTTGCCAGATGGACCGCGACCGATCACATCGGTGAAGGTCCCGCCCCGGTCGATCCAGAAGCCCCAACGCGACGACGACATCCCCACATCCTTCTCGTTCAGGGTCAGCAAGAGCGTTGCTGACGTTTCATCGATAAATTGTCGATGTGTTGTTGACAAGCAGGATTCGGCGGGTACGATCGCAATTGTGACCGGAACATGGCTGAGGGGCCGGACTGTGTCGCGACGGAGGATGCAATGACAGGACGAACCCTGGCAACCGAAGGCGCGTGGCGCGCCATTCCACAGGGGCCGCGCCGATGATCCGCCGCGCCCTTGATGGCCTTTATCTCGCCGCCGGCTACATCGCGGGCCTATTCCTCGTTGTCATCTTCGCGTTGATGATGCTGCTTTCCGCAGGTCGCGAGATCAATCTCAACGTGCCCTCCGGGGACGATTTTGCCGGCTGGGCCTTCGCCGCCATGGCGTTTTTCGGCCTCGCGCACACCTTCAAGCGCGGCGAGATGATCCGTGTCGGGCTCCTGCTCGAACGGCTCGATGGTGCTCCGAAGAGATGGACAGAGCTCTTCACACTGACCGTCGCGGCAGGCTTCATCGGCTACTTCACCTGGCAGACTGGCAAGCTCGCCTATGACTCCTGGCAGTTCTTCGACATGTCGACCGGCGTGATCTCGGTTCCACTGTGGATTCCGCAGCTTTCACTCGTACTCGGCCTCGGCACGCTGCTGATCGCGATCGTCGACGAGTTCGTCATCGTCCTGAGAACGGGCAGGCCAACTTACGAACCCGAACCGCCCAAGACCGTCGAAGAACTGGTCGAACGCGTCGCCCAGGGTGGAGGCGTCTGAGATGAGTCTGCCTGTTCTATCCTTGGTTCTTCTCGGTTTTCTCGTCCTCGTGCTCGCCAGCGGCGTCTGGATCGCCGTCGGCCTCGGCCTGGTTGGGCTGCTCGCCATGTGGCTCGTCACCGACGTGCCGATCGGCCAGGTGCTCGCGACAACAGTCTGGAGCGCAGCCAGCGGCTGGACGCTGGCCGCGCTGCCACTCTTCATCTGGATGGGAGAGATCCTTTTCCGGACCCGCCTTTCCGAACAGATGTTCCAGGGCCTGTCGCCTTGGCTGCAATGGCTGCCCGGCCGGCTGATCCACACCAACATCATCGGCTGCGGCATCTTCGCCGCCGTGTCGGGCTCGTCCGCCGCGACCGTTGCGACAATTGGCAAGATCTCGCTGCCGGAGTTGGCAAAGCGCGGCTATGACGAAAAGCTGAGCCTCGGCACGCTTGCCGGCTCTGGCACGCTCGGCCTGCTGATTCCACCGTCGATACCGATGGTCGTCTACGCGGTCACCGCGAACGTCTCGGTGCTGCAGGTCTTCCTCGGCGGCTTCCTGCCCGGCGTGCTCGTGATGGCGCTCTACATGGGCTACGTCATAATCTGGTCGCTGCTCAACCCGGACAAGACGCCGCCGCGCGATCCTTCGATCCCCTTTATGGAGAAGCTGAAGCAGTCGGCCAAGCTGATGCCCTGCCTTGTGCTGATCGCTGCCGTATTCCTCTCGCTCATTCTCGGCTTCGCCACCGCGACCGAATGTGCCGCCTGGGGCGTCAGCGGTGCCTTGTTCCTGGCCTGGTGGACCGGCACGCTGAGTTGGCGCACGCTGTTCGAGAGCATCATGAGCGCCACCCGCCTGACCTGCATGATCATGCTGATCTTGGCGGGCGCAGCCTTCTGCACGGCGGCGATGGCCTATACCGGCATCCCCGCTGCGCTGGCCGAATGGGTAAAGGGACAGCAGCTCTCGACACACATGCTCGTGCTGGCGCTGACCTGCATGTACATCATCCTCGGCTGTCTGATCGACGGCATCTCGATGATCGTGCTGACGGCCGTGATCGTCCTGCCCATGGTCAAGGAGGCTGGCTTCGATCTGGTCTGGTTCGGCGTGTATCTGGTGATCCATGTCGAGATGGCGCAGATCACACCGCCGGTCGGCTTCAACCTTTTCGTGCTCCAGAACATGAGCAGGAAAGACACCTGGACGATTGCGAAAGCGGCGTTTCCGTTCTTCATTCTCTTGAACGTCGCCGTCGTCATCATCACCAGCTTTCCGCAGATCGTGCTCTTCCTGCCGAAGCTCGCTTTCCCGGACTGATATCTTCAACAATCAACAAAGAGGGAATGACACCATGATCAATCGTAGAAGCATCAACCGGAGCCTGGCCGGCGCCGCTTTCGCATTCGGCGTCAGCGCGCTCGCTTTCTCGGCTCCGGCCTTCGCGCAGACCAAGTGGAATCTGCCCGGCGCATATCCGGCCGATAACCCCCACAGCGAGAACCTCGTGCTCTTCGCCAAGGACGTCGAGGCGGCGACCGGCGGCAAGCTCGTCATCACCGTCCATCCCAACGCCTCGCTGTTCAAGGCGCCCGAGATCAAGCGCGCAGTCGCCTCCGGCCAGGCCCAGATGGGCGAGGTGCTGATGTCGATCCACGAAAACGAGGACCCGATCTTCGGTATCGACGTCGTTCCATTCCTTGCGACGTCGTTTGCCGACTCCCTGAAGCTCTACAAGGCATCCAAGGCCGCGGTGGAGAAGAAGCTCGACAGCCAGGGCATCAAGCTGCTGTTCATGGTCCCCTGGGCGCCGCAGGGCGTCTACGCCAAGAAGGACATCAACTCGGTCGAGGACATGAAGGGCCTGAAGTGGCGCTCCTACAATGTCGGCACGGCCCGCCTCGGCGAACTGCTCGGCATGCAGTCGGTCACGATCCAGGCGGCGGAACTGCCGCAGGCGCTGGCGACCGGCGTCGTCAACTCCTTCATGTCGTCCGGCGGCACGGGCTATGATTCCAAGGTCTGGGAGTCGCTGACCCACTTCTACGACACGCAGGCCTGGATCCCGAAGGACGCGACCTTCGTCAACAAGGCCGCCTTCAACGCCCTCGACAAGGCGACGCAGGATGCGATCCTGAAAGCCGCCGCCGTTGCCGAGGAGCGCGGCTGGAAGATGTGGCAGGAGAAGGCCGGCTGGTATCTCGACCAGCTCAAAGCCAAGGGCATGAAGGTCCAGGCCCCGAGCGCCGAACTCGCCGCCGGCTTCAAGAAGGCTGGCGACACGCTGACCTCGGACTGGCTGAAGAAGGCCGGCGCCGACGGCCAGGCGATCGTCGACGCCTACAAGAAGATGTGAGGTCTGGCGAGGCCCTCGGCCCGCTGACCTCCGCGGCCACCGTGCGATCGCCTTCGAGCGTCCGGCGGCCATCCAATCACCGGCCCCCTCCTCCTGAGAGGGGGCTCCCCGAGCCCCTTCTGACAAGCGACGGAATGCCCGATCCAGCACTGCCCACCGACGATCTCGGTCCCATCGTTTCCTCCGGCCATCTCGCCGCGGGAGCGATGCCGGCCCTCTCGGAGTTCGAGTTCGCGATGAACATGACGGTGCATGCCTTCCAGCGCTGGATGCTGCGCTGCATGACCGCCTCCGGCGTGCCCGATCTCTCGCCGCTCGACGTTCTGGTGCTGCACAACGTCAACCATCGCGGCAAGCCGAAGCGTCTCGCCGATATCTGCCTCGTCCTCAACATCGAGGACACGCATCTGGTAAACTACGCGCTCAAGAAGCTGGAGCGGCTCAAGCTCCTCAAATCCGGGCGCAAGGGCAAGGAAAAGACCGTCACGGTGACGCCCGCGGGCGAGGATGCCTGCCGGCGCTATGCCCAGATCCGGGAGCAGCTGCTGGTCAAGTCGGTGCTCGCCACGGGCCTCGACCCGAAGCGCCTGTCCGAGATCGCGGCGGCGATGCGCTCGCTCTCGGGCCAGTACGACCAGGCCGCGCGGGCCGCGGCGAGCCTGTGATGCCACGAGCCGGACGGCAAGGCGTGCGCTTCAGCTCGCAGCCACCCCCGCTTCGCTCTCAGGCCCGATCCTGACCACGGCGCGCGTTCCGCGGGGCTGCTGCGCATATTCGATGCTCGTCGCCAGGCTTTTCGCCATGGCGCCGATGATCTTTCCGCCGAGCCCCGTGCCCGTGGCCGGCCCCTGCCCCGACCAGCCCACGCCATCATCCGCGACGACGAGCACCGTCGCGCCTTCACCGTCCCGCGACAGTGAAACCTGGATCTCGCCTTCCCCGTCGGGATAGGCGTATTTGATCGCGTTGGTGACGAGTTCGGTGACGATCATCCCGATCGAGACCGCCTTGTCGGTCTTGGTCAGGATCGGCACCGCCTCGAAGCGGATCGTCGGCGTCTGCCCCGTCGCGGACATCGACCGCCCGAGTTCGCCGACGAGGGTTTCCAGATAGGCGGACATGTCGACCGTCCGGACGTCGTCGGAGGTGTAAAGGCTGCGGTGCAGGTTGCCGATCGCGGTGATGCGGGCCTGGGTTTCCGCCAACGCGGCGCGCGCACCGGCATCCTGAACGGCCGACGCCTGCATTCGCACCAGTGAACTCACCAGCGCGAGGCTGTTGCCGACACGGTGATTGACCTCCGCCAGCAGCACCATGGCGCGGTCGCGCGCCTCCCGCACCTCGCGTTCGGCCGCTTCCTTCGCCCGTCTCAACCGCGTCTGCTCGACCGAATGCTCCAGCCCAGACACCAGCAGGACCTCGAAATCCTCGCCGATCGTCTTGACGACATAGTCGACCGCGCCAGCCTTCAGTGCCTGTACGGCGATCGCGAGATCCTGTGACGCCGTGACGTAGACGACCGGCGGAGCACCTTCGGTCGCACGCAGCTGCGCCAGCATGTCGAGCCCGGAACTCGTGCCGAGATCATGGTCGAGAATGACCACGTCGACGCCCCCCTGTTCGATGCGGGAAAGACCGGAGGCCGCGTCGAGTACGTGCTCGACGGCATAGCCGCGCCGGCCGAGAATCTTCTGCACGAGACGGCCGAGCGCGGCGTCGTCGTCGATATAGAGGACGGTGATGGTGCGATGGGGCATCTGAAACGTCGAGTGCCGGCGTCAGGGCGTCTCGGGCACTTGCATGACCGAGAAGAACAGCCCGAGCTGGCGGATTGCATTGGCGAAGCCGTCATAATTGACCGGCTTGGTGATGTAGACATTGGCGCCGAGATCGTAGCAGCGCTGGATCTCGCGGCTGTCGTCGGTCGTGGTCAGCACCACGACTGGAGAACGCTTCGTATGCGCGTTCGCCTTGATCTTCTCGAGGATGTCGACGCCGCCCATGTCCGGCAGGTTGAGGTCGAGCAGGATCAGGAGATGGCGCCCGGAGCTGACCGCTCCCGAACCGTCGGCTCCGAACAGATAGGCCAGCGCGTCCGTGCCGTTGGTGAAGGGAATGATCTCGTTGTTCACGCCGGCGCGGCGGATGTTCTTCTCGATCAGCCGGGCATGGCCCTCGTCGTCCTCGATCATCACGATCAAGACGGGCTTGGCGTTGGTCATGACTGGTTGCTCCGCTTCACTGTCCTGAGATCGGCCGGCAGCAGGATCGTGAAGGTCGTCCCCACTCCGAATTCCGACTTCACGGTGATGTCCCCGCCGAGATTGCGCACCAGCGTGCGCACATGCGCCAGACCGATACCCTCGCCCGGTGTATTTTGCGTTCCCGAGCGGCGGAACAGTTCGAAGATTCGCTCATGGTCGCCGGCGGCGATGCCGCGGCCATTGTCCTCGATCTCGATCTTCACCCAGCCGGTCCGGCCGTTGCGCGTGCGCGCGATCACGTCGAGGGGCCGGTCCGGCGCGCGATACTTGATCGCGTTGTCGAGCAGATTGCCGAAGATCTGGTCGAGCGAAAGGCGGTCGCTGACGATGCTGTCGACCTTCGCATCGACGGTGATGCCTCCGCCGGTCTCGCTCGCCTGGTGATGCACCGCAGCCGCGGCCGCTTCGAGCTGCGCGCCGAGCTGGAGCCGTTCCGGCTTCAGGCTCCGGCTGCCCTCGCGTGAAATCTTCAGGATCGCGTTGATCAGCCCGTCCATCTTGCGCGTCGATGACCGGATGAACTCGAGCGCCTCCGGCACATCCGTCTTCAGGGCCTGCTCCGCATCGGCCTTCAGCTCGGCGGCCTGGGGGCCTTCGGCATCGAAATAGGCCCCGATCGGCTGGAATGTGGCTTCGAGCTCGCTGGTGAAGCCCATGATGTTGACCAGCGGCGCACGCAGGTCATGGGTCACGATATAGGCGAAGCGCTGGATTTCCTCGTTCGCCTTGACCAGCGCATCCGTGCGCTCGCGCACCCGCTCTTCGAGGCCGACGTTCAGCCCCTCCAGTTCGCGGCGGGCAGCCTGGATTTCTCCTGTATACCCGATGATTGTCCAGGCAGCCGCGCCAGCGAGGCCCAGAATGACGATAGCGCCGATGATCGTGACCCAGCGCAGCCGCGTCACCGTCGTTTCCTGCGCCGCGATCGCAGTCGCCAGCGCGGCCTCGGAGCGTTCGAGAATGCGTGTGAAGCCGGCACGCGCCGCGTCCATCAGAACTTTGCCATTGCCCTCGCGAACCATTGCGGCGGCACGGGGGAAGTCCCCGGTTTCAGTCATCGCGACATTGGCAGCGAGCTCCGCCAGTTTGGCGTCGAGGGTCGCCCGCAGCTGCGCGACCTGTGGCTCGACATCAGGCAGTTCGCGTACGGACGCCGCGACGCGCCTGAACCGGTCCTCGTAGTTGGCGAGCGCCTCCGTATAGGGGGCCAGATAGGCGCGATCGCCACGCGAGAGCAGAAAGCCGCGCTGGCCGGTTTCCGCATCCTGGATCAGCGACATCAGATCGGCCGAAGCGCTACGCACCGCGCGGGCGTCGACGACATCCTCGAAGTTGCGCTCGGTCGCCAGAGTCAGCCAGAGCGAACTGACGACGATCACGACGAGCGCGAAGATCCCCGCCGCCATCAGCAGCAGGTTCGTTCGGCGGAATAGCGCTTGGGAGATCGGCATGAACGGTCCGAAGGAAAGGAATCCCTCGATGACCGTTCCCGCGGCGGCCCGCAAGGTCAAATGACATTGCGGCTCTCACCATAAGATGAATGTGCGCGCGGCCGACGACGCCAAAGCGGCGCGCGAGGCTCCCGGAGCAAGGCCGGAGCGAGCGCATGATGCAACCGCGCTCCAGCAGCAGGAGCAGCGGCGCGGCCTCAGAAGCGTGCGGTCAGCCCGATGATCGGCCCATGCTGGATCATGTCGTAGCTGAAGCGCGCGCTCTGGTAATCGACGCCGATGGCGCGATAGCCCGCGGACACCGACCAGCGCGTGTCGATCTGATAGCCGATCGCCGCGAGCGCGTCCCAGTGGAAATCGGAGCCACCCGCGCCGCCCATCAGCCACCCTGTCGCGAACCAGCTCGGGCTCAGGTTCAGGTGCACCTTGAAACCGGCGGTCGCATCGACCCAGGTGGCGCTGTCGTCGCCCCTGAGATCAGGCAGCGGAAATGGCGCGAACAGCGCGACCCGGTTCGACATGTTGAAGAACTTGGCGCCAGCAATCAGGTCGAGATTGCCCCATCCGCCCTCGGCGACGCGATAGGTTCCGGCCGCGAGCCCGAACAGCGACGACGAGTCGAGCTTGACGGTCAAGAAGCCCGCCGGTCCGGTTTGCCGGGTCGAAAGCTTGACGTAGTTCAACTCGCCGAGAAAACCCCAGCTCCCCTTCCTGATCTCGACGACGCCCGCAGCGGCAAAGTTGAGCGAAGGAAGAATGTCACTAAACTTCAGATCGACATTGACCGGAGGAAGGCCGAACAGCGCTTGATCGCCGTTCAGACCCGCCATCCAGCCATATCCGGTGACGGCGATGCTCCAGTCGGACGGCGCAGCCTGCACCATCCTCGGCGGCGCAGCCATGTCGGCAGCAAGTGCCGGCGCCTGCCAGCACGCGACCGCAGACAATCCCAGCAGGCAAGCCTTGATATTCATCACCCCACCTCCCCCGAGAGAAAGCGCCCGACGGCATGCCTCCCGGCCATCGGTGACCGCAGACTCAGCTTTCACCAGAGAATGAACGTCCACGGCGATCGGTCAAGCCTGCCTGGTCACCGGCGGGATTACCCAGGACCCGTCGATGATCGATGGCTTCTTCTCGTCAGGCCAGTAGAGGCGCATCATCAGCAGGAACTTGCCCTTCGGCGCTGGCAGCCAGTTGGCTTCCTTGCCTGCTCCCGGGGATTCGTTCTGGATGTAGATCACCAGCGACCCGTCCTTCTCGAGAACGGGGTTCGTCCGCATGCTCATCGAGTAGCGGTTGATCTTGTTGTCGACGAAGAAATAGTTCTCGTCATACATGGTCAGCGACCAGAAGCCTTTCGCCGGCGGCTGCTGCCCAGGCGCGAAGCGCATCACGTATTTGTTCGCACCGTCATAGGAATGAAACGTCGAGGGCCTCAATGAGGTCGGATAGACGGCGTCCTGCGGCCTGTTGGCCCCGAGGCCGATAGCCGTCACCAGCGCCCGCTGGACATAGTTGGTGCCGTAGTTGCCGGCCTTGACCGTGTAGCCCCAGCCATTGACGTCCTTGATGTCGCCGTCGCTGAACTTGAAATGCAGCATGATGCGATCGACGGACAGTTTGGGCAGCCTCGTCTCCCAGCGGCTGTCGATGGCACTGGCATCGAAGGGCTTGCCCGGCACCAGCCCGATTTTGGCGAACTTCGCCAGAGCCGGCGCATCCTTCGGCGTGGGCGGGTTGCGCTTCAGCAGATCGGCCAGCAGCGTGAAGTATTGCGTGGCCGTCAACTCATTGACCTGATCGCGCACGGACTTCTTCATGTCGATCGACGCGTCGACCTTCCCGGCCGGCGGCGTCCAGGGCTTGCCCTGAGCGCTCAGCGGGTAGAGCTTGAACTTGTCCTGCAGCGCATGGACCGCCGCATAGTCCTGGGGCGTGCCGGTGCAGTAGATGCGCCCGAGCATCCAGACGATGCTCGTCTGCGACTTGAGCTGCTTCATGCCAGCTGGAACGGCGCCTTTCCAGCCCGGGCCGGTAATGAGATAGGTTTGCGCGTTGGTTCCGCTGGTCCGCTTGCCGGGAACCTCGAAGACCTCGGTCCAGCCATCCAGCATCGGAAGCAGGAAGTAGCGCCCCTGCATGTCCGGCGCCTCGATAACCCAGGGTTCATCGCCCACATCGAAGAACGCCGTGGTGTAGAGCGTGTCCGCATTGGGCGCGGTGACATCGCGGAATGATGCGTCGGGGTAGGAGCGAAGCTTGATCAGCTGCCCCATCGGCGCTCGCGTGCCCTGCGGGGCAGCGACATTGGTTATGACTCGGCGCGTCATCTCCATCGTGACGAGCGGATAGCCATAGACATAGGCGTCTGATGCGATCTTGAATGCTTCGACATTGTCGACGGCGTCGACGATCAACCCATCCCAACCAGATGCAGCAGTCGCGAGACCCGCGCCTGCTGCAAGGGAAAGCCCACCGAATGCTGCGCTGCGCCGTGTCAGATTCATCGCTTCCCCCTAGGTTATGAATGCCGTGACTTTAGGACAGACGCACGGCACGGTCTTCGGTTTGGAGGACAAAGTGACGATGAACGGCACAGCCCAACCGATGATGCAGCGGGCCGGCGTCTTGGCCGAACTGCCCGGCCTGCTTCGGGAACTCGGCAGCGACCCTGCTGCGATCTTCGATGGGAGCGGCCTCGATCCCGACAATCTGACGACCGAAACCCGGCTGCCGTTCCGCAATCTCGTCTCGATCCTGGATAGAGCGGCTCAGGCCACCGCCTGCCCTCATCTCGGCTTGCTGCTCGGCCAGCGCTTCACCCTGCAGCATCACGGCGTGATCGGGGCTCTGATGAGCCAGGCGCCGACGCTGCATCACGCCCTGCTCGACTTCGTCACCTGGCAGCCCGGCTATTCCAGCGGCGCGATCGTCTATCTCAACCGCATCGACGAGGATCTGGCTTTCGGCTATGGCGCGCTCGATCAGATCTCATCGGGAACGACCCAGCTCTATGATGCCGTGATCGCCGTCGGGATCGGGATGGTCCAGCAATTGACCGGCGGTCGCGTCGCGCCGGTCGAGGCGCATTTCTCCCGATCCCAGCCGGCCAATGCAGCGTCCCATGGCCGCCTGCTCAAGCTTCCGGTTCGCTTCAACCAGGCGCAAACCTGCCTGATCCTGGATGGCACATCGATAGGGACCAAGCTCACCAGCGCCGATCCGGGACTGCATCGACAAACGCTCGACAGCATTGAACGAGCGATGCAGGCGCGACTCGTCGAGACGGCCCAGCGCGTCCGCCACGCCTTGCGGCCCATGCTCTGTGCCGGCGACATCTCCATGGAAACGGCAGCCTCCAAACTCGGGCTTCACCCGCGGACGCTGCGGCGGCGGTTGAGTGAGGAGGGACGGACCTTCGAAGAGCTTCGTGACGAGATGCGCTTCACCGTCGCCCGCGAGCTGCTGGAAATGACGGACCTGCGGATCGGCGACATCAGCCAGGCGGTCGCCCTCGCCTCACCTGGCGTCTTCGCCGAGACCTTCTGCCGCTGGAGCGGGATGACCCCGACCCGGTGGCGCCAACGGGCGGCATCGCGAATGGTGGGCAGCGCCACCTAATGACGGCCCGCCCATCAAGGAGCGCAGCAGCCATGCGCCGGAGCCCTGCCCGGTCGCTTGACGGCGCCCACGGCCGAGCCCGAGACTCCGCGCTCCGCCAACCGGCAAAGCACCGGAGGTTCACGTAAGTGTTTCCCGATAACGGCGCCACAGATTCAATGGCGCGACACGCGATGCCCGGGACTTGCGCCATGATGTGAGAAGCAGTGGCGGATCGGCGCCCTCGTTCTCTTTGCCTACGAAATTGATGCGGGAGGAATACCATGAATATTCTTGCGCTCCTCATGGCGACATTGCTGGTCGCCATCGTCGGCCCCACGAGCGCCAAGGCACAGGCCATCCCGGCATCTGAAGCAAGAGCAATAGCCAGGGAAGCTTATATCTACGGCTTCCCTATGGTCGACAACTATCGGATCCAGTTTTCCTACTTCATCGACCGCAACAATCCCGAGTTCAAGGCGCCCTGGAACACGCTCCACAACACGGCGCGCGTCTATACGCCGGACGACAAGGCAATCCAGACTCCGAATTCGGATACGCCCTATTCGCAGCTCGGCGCTGATCTACGCACCGAACCGCTGGTGATCACCGTCCCCGCGGTCGAGAAAGGGCGCTACTACTCGCTCCAGTTCATCGACATGTACACCTACAACTTCGCCTATGTCGGCAGCCGGGCGACGGGCAATGGCGCGGGCAGCTATCTGCTTGCAGGTCCGGGCTGGAAGGGCAGCAAGCCGGCCGGGATCAAGGACGTCATCCGCTCCGAGACCGACTTCGCCTTCGTGCTCTACCGGACGCAGCTTTTCGACGCCGCCGACATCGACAAGGTCAAGGCGATCCAGGCCGGCTACAAGGTGCAGACGCTGTCGCAATTCCTCGGCCAGCCGGCGCCGAAGCCGGTTCCCGCGGTCGATGCCCGCAAGCCGCTTGGCGTCGAGGAGGCACGGCGCTCGCCGGAATTCTTCAGCCTGCTCAACTTCCTGCTGCAGTTCACGCCCAGCCATCCCTCCGAGAAAACCCTGATGGCGCGCTTTGCCAAGATCGGCATCGGGGCCGGCAAGCCGCTCGACGTCAACGCGTTGACGCCGGAGACGCGCAAGGCTCTGGAAGACGGCATCGCCGATGCCTGGAAGACCTTCGCGGAGTTCAAGAAAACCCAGCTCGACACCGGCAAGAAGACCAGCGCCGACGGTTTCGGCACGCGCGCCTATCTCAAGAACGACTATCTGCAGCGGATGTCGGCGGCCGTGCTCGGCATCTACGGCAACTCCAAGGAGGAGGCGCTCTACCCGGCCTATTTCGTCGATTCCACCGGGCAGAAGCTCGACGGGAGCAAGGCCTACGCCCTGCGTTTCGCGCCCGGACAGCTGCCGCCGGTCAACGCCTTCTGGTCGCTGACCATGTACGAGCTGCCGGCCAGCCTGCTCTACGCCAATGCGCTCAACCGCTACCTGATCAATTCGCCGATGCTGCCGAAGCTGAAGCGAGACGGCGATGGCGGCATCACGCTCGACGTCCAGAATGAATCGCCCGGCCCCGACAAGGAGGCCAACTGGCTGCCGGCGCCGAAGGGCCCGTTCTTTATGGCGATGAGGCTCTACTGGCCCAGGCAGGCTGCGCTGACCGGCAAATGGAAGGCGCCGCCATTGCAGCAGGCGCACGCGCAAGCTGCAGCTGCAGCGACTGCATCGGCCACGCCCCTGCCCGTCACCGCTGACAACTTCATTCGCGCGGAATCAGATCTCTACATGGGCAACATCGCCAAGGACGGCGGGTTCGGTAAATTCACGCATCGGCGCGAGCCAGCCTCCATCGACCATCAGCTCGTCATCCGCCTGAACCGCGACACGCTCTATTCGAGCGCCCTGTTCGACCTCGATGCCGGCCCGGTCACCATCACGCTCCCGGATGCCGGCAAGCGCTTCATGTCGATGCAGGTGATCAACCAGGATCATTATGTGCCGAACGTCTTCTATGGACCGGGACCGCGCACCCTGACGAAGGCGAATGTCGGCACCCGTTACGTCGCAGTCGCCGTCCGAACGCTCGTCGACCCGGCCAATCCCAAGGATCTGCAGCAGGCGCACGGCCTGCAGGACGCAATAGCGGTTCGCCAGGGCAGCACCGGCACGCTCGCGCTGCCGAACTGGGACCAGGCCAGCCAGAAGAAGGTCCGTGATGCGCTGCTTGCGCTCGGCTCGACCATCCCGGACTTCAAGAAGGCCTTCGGCGCCAAGGGCGAAGTCGATCCGATCCGCCATCTGATCGGCACCGCCACCGGCTGGGGCGGCAATCCCGACAAGGACGCCGTGTATCTCAACGTGACGCCAAGCGGGAACGACGGGAGCAGCGTCTACAAGTTGCGGGTGAAGGACGTGCCCGTCGACGGCTTCTGGTCCGTCAGCCTGTACAACGCCGAGGGCTATTATCAGAAGAACCCCTACGACGCCTACACGCTCAACGACCTCACTGCGAAGCGCGATCCCGACGGTGCGATCACCATCCAGTTCGGCGGCTGCGACGGCAAGGTCGCGAACTGCCTGCCGACCATGCCGGGCTGGAACTACACCGTCAGGCTCTATCGGCCCAAACCTGCCATCCTGAACGGCACCTGGAGTTTCCCGCAGCCGCAACCCGCGAGCTGAGGCCGCGAGGTCTCTCAGCAGGAGGGGCCGGCTTGCGCCTGCCCCTCCTTGCCAAGCGCGCGTCTCAGAGGGGCGCGTCGCGCTGGCGATCCTCGTACTCGGCCTTCAGCGCATCGTGGATGGACCAGAAGCCACGCGGCTTCGCTCCGGTGAGCTGGTCCTCCAGCAGGCCGAGATGCAGGTGCCAGCCGCTCGAGACATTGGCCATGCGCGACTTCGTCGCCAGCCTGCGGTGGGTCAGCACGAGGCGGACCTTGTCGCCGGCCTGCGCCAACTCGATCTCGACGTCGGAATCGGGATCGCCCATGCCCTGCCAGTTGAAGGCCAGCCGATGCGGCGGCTCCCATAGCGTGACGGTGCCGCTCATCAGGGCTCCTTCGTCGTTCATCTTGCGATGGCTCTCCGGCGGCGGCTCATCGGTGATCTGCGAATGCTTGAAGAACAGCTCGATCCGGCCACCGCTGCGCGGCTCGGTCTCGCCGCCGCAGAACCATGTCGCGCGCTTCTCGCCTTCGGTGAGATAGGCCCAGACCCGCTCGATCGGCCCTGGCAGCAGCCGCTCGAAGCGCACCGCGCCGCTCTCCAGCACTTCGCCATATTCCTTGCTCGTTGCAGCCTGCATCACGCCTCCTCGCCCGGATCGGGCTTCGATAACGCGGCTTCCAGAGCCGCAAGACGATCGGGCCAGAAGGCGCGCACGCGCCTGACCCACTGGTCGAAGCTGTCGATGCCGTCGGGATCGAGCGCATAGATCCGCCTTTGCCCGGCGACCGTGACCCGTACCAGCCCGGCCTCGCGCAGCGTCTTCAGATGCTGCGAGATCGCCGGCGCCGACACGGTGAACCGCTCCCCGATCTCGCCGGCCGAAAGCGCACCCTGCGCCAGCATTTCGACGATGCGGCGGCGGGTCGGGTCGGCGAGAGCAGTGAAGGCGTCCATGAGCCAACATTTCACCATATGCTTAATTAAGTCAATCGTGAATTATTGTGCGGCGCTTTGCGCCTGCCCCCTGCGCGGCCGGCGCGCTTGATCGGGACCGGAGTCTCGGCCATTGGCAACCTCCCTGCCTTCGTCCTGCCCTCAACGGTTCCCGCGACGCATGCCCTCCCGAAACACGACCCTGGCCGGCATCAGCATGATGCTGCTCGGCATCCTGATGTTCTCCCTCAACGACGTGATGGGGAAATGGCTGGTGGCGACCTATACGGTCGGCCAGGTCCTGGTGCTGCGCAGCACCGCCGCGCTCGCCATTCTGCTGCCCTTCGTGTTCAAGCAGGGCGTGATGCGCACGCTGCGGCCCGAGCGTCCGGGCCTGCAGGTGCTGCGCGTGGCGCTCGGCTCCGGCGAGGTCGCGCTGTTTTACGCAGCGGTGTCCTATCTTCCGCTCGCCGACACCATGACGATCTGGCTCGCGGCGCCGGTCTGGTCGGCGGTGCTGGCGGCGCTCCTGCTGGGCGAGCGCGTCGATGCCGGGCGCTGGATCGCCATCGCGGCGGGTTTCGCTGGCGTCGCGATCGCGCTCAATCCGACCGGGGCGAGCCTGTCGATGCCGGCCCTGCTGGCGCTCCTCGGCAGCATCCTCTTCGCCGGGATGATGATCGCCGGCCGCCAGTTGCGCGGCACGCCGGACGTCACCCTCGTCGCCTGGCAGACCCTGGGCGCGCTGCTGATGGGGCTCGTGCTGCTGCCCTTCGGCTGGGTGACGCCGTCATGGGCGGACACCGCCCTGCTGGGCCTGCTCGGCATCGTCGCGATGGTCGCCCATCTCTGCGTGACCCGGTCGCTCAAGCTGGCGGAAGCCTCGGTCGTGGTGCCCTACCAGTACACGCTGATTGTCTGGGCCCTGGTCTTCGGCTGGCTCGTCTTCGGCGACTGGCCGACGCCGGCGATGCTGGCGGGCTCCGCATTGATCGTGGCGGCCGGCCTTGCCCTTCTCGTCCTCGAACGCCGGGCGGCGCCCGTGAAACCCGTGCTTGATCTGCCCTGACGGGCTACGCGACACTCTCCGCATCGCAGGCGAAGGATACCCCGATGGCTCTGATCACCTATCTCACCACCGTCAAGTTCGGCTTCGGCGAGATCGCCGGCATCGAGGCGGACCTTGCCGGCCTCGGCATCTCTAAGCCGCTGATCATCGCCGACAAGGGCATCGTCGCCGCCGGGCTCGTCGGCAAGGTTCAGGCGCTCGGCGCCGTCCTCGCGGGAGCCCCGGTCTTCGACGGCACCCCGACGAACCCGACCGAGGAGGCCGTCGAGGCTGCACTTGCGCTCTATCGTCAGCACGGCTGCAACGGACTTGTCGCGATCGGCGGCGGCTCGCCGATCGACCTCGCCAAGGGCGTGGCGCTGCTCGCCACGCATCCGGGCCCGCTCCAGACCTATGCAGCGATCCTCGGCGGTATTCCGAAGGTGACCGCCGCCGTGGCGCCTGTAATCGCCGTGCCGACGACGTCGGGCACCGGCAGCGAGGTGGGCCGCGCCGCACTGATCACGCTGAAGGACGGCCGCAAGCTCGGCTTTATCGGGCAGCATCTGATTCCGCGCCTCGCCATCTGCGACCCCGAATTGACGCTCGGCCTGCCCGGCTGGCTGACCGCGGCGACCGGCATGGACGCGATCACCCATTGCATCGAGACCTATCTCAGCCCGCGCGACAACCCGCCCGCCGAGGCAATCGCGCTCGATGGCCTGAAGCGCGCCGCAGCTTTCATCGAGCGCGCGGTCAAGGACGGCTCCGACCGCGAGGCCCGCAAGGAGATGATGATGGCGGCCCTCCAGGGCGGCCTGACCTTCCAGAAGGGGCTGGGCGCCGTGCATGCGCTCTCCCATCCTCTCGGCGGGCTGAAGGAGGTTTCGCTCCATCACGGCACGCTGAACGCCGTGCTGCTGCCGGCCGTTCTGCGCTTCAACGCCTCGCATGCACCGGAGAAATACGCCGAGATCCGTCGCGTGCTCGGCCTCGCCGCCGATGCCGATCTCGCGGAATGGCTGGCCGGGCTGACGGCGCGGCTCGGTCTACCGGCCACGCTCTCCGCGATGGACGTGCCGCGCGGCGTCGTCCCGGCGATCGCGGAAGCGGCGACGAAGGACCATTCCAGCGCGACCAATCCGCGCCCCGCTACGGCCGCCGATTATACGGCGATGCTGGAAGCCTCGTTCTGATCGGGCCTGCCGTCATGGTTGGGCTTGACCCGGCTATCTCGCCAGCCTGAGCTCTCTGCCAATGGGTTTCCGGGTCGCCGCTACGCGGCGCTCAAGCATGACGCGGCGCGGCTCTTAGTACAGCCGCGTCCGGTAGCCTTCCTCCATGTTCGCCTCAGCCTCGGCGACGCCGATGGCCTTGGTCTGCTCGGCAACGATCCGGCCGAGCGACGGGAAGCTGCCGCGCTCGACCTGCACGGTCGGATCCCACAACTTCGAGCGGATCAGCGCCTTGCCGCAATGGAAGAAGGCCTCGTCGACCTCGACCAGCAGGCCGAGCGTCGGCGTCCGCTCCTGCACGGTCATGGGCCCGAGCAGGTCCGCGTCGCGTGTCAGCCGCGCCCGGCCATTCACCCGCAGCGTCTCGGCGATGCCCGGCACCATGAAGATTAGGCCGACGCCGGGCGCAGCGAGGATGTTGGCGTAGCTGTCGACGCGGTTGTTCCCTCGCCGGTCGGGAATCAGCAGCCTGCGCTCGTCCAGCACCTGCACGAAGCCAGGCGCGTCGCCGCGCGGGCTGGCATCGGCCTGCCCGTCCGCGTCGGCGGTGGCCAGCACCAGAAAGGGCGAGAGCGCGATGAAGTCCCGGCAGAAACCGTCGAGCCGGTCCAGAACCTTGCGCTCGGCCAGCGGATTGACGGCCCCGATATGGGCCCGCAAGCCCGCCTGATCGTCGATTCCCGTTGCAGGATCATCAATTTGCGTGGCCATGGCACTCTCCCCGAAAACGGCGGCGAGTTTCTGCGATCCCGCCGCCGTGCGCCAGCCCAACCGTCATGCAGAAAGCACATCGCCGGGTCGAAATGTCACAACGCTCGTCGATCGGTGCCAAGCCCGCCCATCCGGCTTGACCCTCGATCACTCCGTCGCCATCGTGCGTTATCTTGACCGCCCCTCTGCACGAGGCCCTGCCCATGCGCCGCGCATTGCTGCGAACCGCCCTCGCCTCTCTCGCCGTCCTGACAGCCGCCATCTCGGCCGAGGCCTCCGGACGCCGCCAGGTGCATCCGGCCGACATGGCCGAGAACCGCATCATCCCGATGTATGGCAACCTGCCGGCCTGCGAGGATCCGGCCGTGCTGGGCCAGATCACGAACGGCTTCAATTCGCGCGAAGCGACGTTCTGGGGGCCGCTCCAGGCGATCAGCTATGACAGGATCCGGCCGATCGGCTTCCGGCCTTGGGGCGATGATTTCATTCCGCGCCGCTTCTGCACCGCCAAGGTCTCGCTGAACGACGGCACCTGGCACCGCGTCGATTACTCGGTGCGCGAAAATCTCGGCCTCTTCGGCTGGACCTGGAACGTCAACTGGTGCGTCAGCGGGCTCGACCGCCATCGCGCCTATGCGCCCGACTGCCAGATGGCTCGCCCTGGTCCCGAGAAGTAGCTGCGACCCGTGAGGATTGCCCGTCTTTGCCTGGGCTTGCTGGCTTGGCTCGCCCTGTCCGCCGGCTCAGCCGAGGCCCAGAACTACCGCCAGCGCAGCGCCGAGCCGGGCGATTTCGATTTCTATGTCCTGGCCCTGTCCTGGTCTCCGGGCTTTTGCGAACTCGACGGCGATCGCGACCGCAACCGCGAGCAATGCGCTGAGGGAGTTGGCCTGCGCTTCGTCGTCCACGGTCTTTGGCCGCAGAACGAGCGCGGCTATCCAAGCGAATGCGGCCCGGCCGGGCGCACGCCCTCGCGTATCGCGCTCGATCAGGCCAAGGGCCTGTTCCCGACCGAAGGCCTCGCGCGCTACGAATGGCGCAAGCATGGCACCTGCTCGGGCTCGAGTCCGACCGACTATTTCGCCGATGTCAGGCGCGCCCGCGACAAGATCGTGATTCCCCCGGCCCTCGCGAAAGCAGAGCGCAACCAGAGCTGGACGGCGATCGATCTCGAACGAGCCTTCGTCGCCGCCAATCCAGGCCTGCGCACCGACATGATGTCAGTAGCCTGCAAGCGCGGCGTGCTTCAGGAGGTCCGAATCTGCCTTAGCAAGGACCTGCGCGATTTCCGGATGTGCCAGGAGGTCGATCGCTCCGGCTGCCGCGCGCGCGACATCACCGTCGTCGCGCCGCGCTGACAGGCGGCCCGAACCCGCGTAAGAGCGCGGGATGAACTATCGTCACGGCTTCCACGCCGGCAATTTCGCCGATGTCCTCAAGCACGTCGTGCTGACGCGCATCCTGACCCATCTCAACGGCAAGGCGACGCCCTATCGCGTCGTGGACACCCATGCCGGCGCGGGCCGCTACGATCTCGGCTCGGAAGAAGCGCTGCGGACGCATGAGTGGAAGGACGGCGTCGCGCGGCTCGACCGTTCACCGCTCGGCCCCGCTGTCGAGGCGCTGATCAAGCCGTGGCGCGATGCGGTCTCCGGCGCGCGTGCGCTTTATGGCCCGGACGCCTATCCCGGCTCCCCCTGGCTCTGTCGACAGGCGATGCGTCCCGATGACCGGCTGATCGCGGCGGAACTGCATCCGCAGACCCACATGAAGCTCGTCCAGGTCATCAGTCGCGACGACCGCTGCAAGGCGCTGGCGATCGACGGCTGGAACGCGCTGCGCGGCAATGTCCCACCCAAGGAACGGCGCGGACTGGTGCTGATCGATCCACCCTTCGAGGAGAAGGACGAATTCGAGACGCTGGCAGCGGAATTCATCGCCGCCCACCACAAATGGCCGACCGGCATCTATGCGCTCTGGTATCCGCTCAAGGATCGGCGCGCGATCGAGCGCCTGCTCGACAGCGTCACCCTGGCCGGCATCGGGCGCCTGCTGCGACTCGAGATCGACGTCGACCGACCGGAAGCCGCAGGTGGCCTCAGCGCCACCGGCATGCTGGTCGTCAACCCGCCCTGGACGCTCGCAGGCGAGGCGGAAATCCTGCTGCCGGCCCTGACGGAACGCCTCGCCCAAGGACCGCGCCCGCGCTATCTATGCGAGCCGATCCGTCCGGACGGCTGATCCGCCCGCTCTCGACCCAGAGTCTCATTCATGCTTGTCCTGCGCTCCTCTCCCGCCTCCCCGTTCGGCCGCAAGGTCAAGATCGCTGCGTCCGTACTCGGCCTCCTGGACCGGATCGAGATCGTCGCCGCCGATACCAATGATCCGGCCGATCCGCTCCGGCAGCAGAACCCGCTCGGAAAGATCCCGACCCTGGTACTCGAAGACGGTACGACCCTGTTCGATTCGCGCGTCATCGTCGAATACCTCGACCATCTCGCCGGCGGTGGCATCTTCCCGACCGGAACCGAGCGCTTCGCGCAGTTGCGGCTTCAGGCGCTGGCCGACGGGCTCGGCGACGCCGCCTTGCTGCAGGTCTACGAAACCCGCTTCCGCCCGGAAGAGGGTCGCAACGCTGCCTGGGTCGCGAACCAGGCCGGAAAGGTCTCCCGCGCGCTTGCCGCGCTCGAAGCCGCCCCGCCCGCCTTCCCGGACAAGCCACGCATCGGCGAAATCGCGCTTGCCTGCGCGCTCGGTTATCTCGACTTGCGCTTCGCCGGCGCCTGGCGAGCCGAGCACCCGCGCCTCGTGGCCTGGCTGGAAGCTTTCGCCGTCAAGGTCCCGGCCTTCGAGGCGACCCGCTTCAAGGGCTGATCCGCCCCGACACCTGCCGCCTTGTAAGAAAACGCGCTCGTTCCGGGGTCTTCGAGCCATCGCGCCCCCGGAGCCGGCCGGTCGCGGCCAGCAGCGTCTCGCCGTACCGGGCGCGAGACCATGATCCAAACGACAAAAAACCCGGTGGCCGAAGCCACCGGGTTCATAAGGTCCCCGGGAGGGGAGGCAGACTAGAACTTGTAGTTCACGCCGGCGCGGACGACCGAGAAATCGGTGCCGGTCTTGACGCCCGAGTTGAACACGGTCTTCTCGCCGAGATCGACGTAGAGGTACTCGACCTTGGCGGTCCAGTTGTTGGTGAAGGCGTACTCGAGGCCGGCGCCGACAGCGTAGCCGCCGGTGTGGGTCTTGTCGGTCGAGCCGAGGCCGCCGATCGAGGTCTTCACGTTGCCGTAGGCCCAACCACCGGTGACGTAGGGCAGGAACCGGTCGAAGGCGAGACCGACGCGAGCACGAACGGTGCCGAAGTACTCGGTGCGGACACGATCGCCGAAAGCGTTCGAGCCGGTGTTCAGGTCAGCGCCCTGGATGTCCGTCTCGAGGCCGAGAACGAACTGGCCCATCTGGTAGTTGTAGCCGAGCTGGCCGCCACCGACGAAGCCGTCGAGATCGCCGATGCTGACGGTGCGGTTGTTGAACACCGTGCCGGCGTTCACGTTGCCCCAGGCGTAGCCGGCGTTGGCGCCGACGTAGAAGCCGGTCCAGGTGAAGACGGGAACGTAGACCGGCGCAACGACCGGACCCTTGCGGGACGGCAGGTCAGCAGCGGAGGCGGCGCCGGCGGCGACGATGCCGAGCGCTGCGACGCTCGAAAGCAGAAACTTCTTCATTGGTAACTCCTAGGGTCGTCGCTTTGCCGGTTGGCCCGGCGGGTGAATTCGATGTGACCGTTATAAGACCAGAGCGCGGCTTTGTCTGTTGCAGCGGAAGCACATCTGCTCTGCGAACCGCGGCAGAAATGAGGCACGAATAGGATGACTGAGGCAAATGCGTAAAAACGCATTAATGATTGTTACAGCATGGCGAATGGTAAATCGAATACTAATGGAATTGCCATCCCCCTCTTCAGCCCAATTCAATAACGCGCCGTATCGCGCAAGGTTCCCATTCCCGCCACATTTTCCGCGGGGCTGCTTGCAGCCCCTACCGACGCATGCTTAAGCCTGACCGATCAGACAGCAGACGAGACCCAAGGGTGCCGCTCCTTTCGATTTTCATCATCGCGCGCGACGAGGCGGACCGTATCGCTCGGACGATCCAGGCGGTTCGCGCGCTCAGCGATGACATTGTGGTGATCGATTCCGGCTCGACTGACGGGACGCAGGCGATCGCCGAGGCTCTCGGCGCCCGCGTCATCTTTAATCCCTGGCCGGGCTACGGGCAGCAGAAGCGCTTCGCCGAAGATCAGTGCCGGCATGATTGGCTGTTGAATCTCGATGCCGACGAGGTCGTGCCGGAAGACCTTGCAGCCGAGATTGTGAACCTGTTCGCCCATGGCGAGCCCGACGCGGACGCCTATGAGCTGCGCATCGCCGAAATCTTCCCGGGCGAGCCCGCCCCGCATCGCTTCGCCTATGTGCTCGCGCCGGTGCGCCTCTATCGCAAGAGCAAGGGACGCTACTCGCCATCGCCGGTGCATGACCGCGTCGATCTGGCGGCGGGCGCACGTGTCGCCCGCCTCAAGGGCACGGTGCACCATTTTTCCGTGCGCTCGCTCGGCGAGCAAATGGCCAAGCTCAACGGCTACAGCGACGCCCAGGCCGACGATCTCGACAAGCGCGGCATCTCGCTCTCGGTCTTCCGCCTCGTCGCCGAGTTCCCGGCGAACTTCATCAAGGCCTATATCGGCCGTCGCCACGCCCTGCGCGGCGTCTACGGTTTCATGACCGCGATGAACTACGCCTTCTATCGCTATCTCAGGGTCGCCAAGCACTGGGAAAGGCGGCTGCAGCGCCGCGCGCCCGAAGACGGCCCGACGCTCCCGCCCGCCGGAGAATCGCGCGATGGCTGAGGTCGCCCTGGTGACCGGCGGGGCGCGGCGCATCGGGCGCGCCATCGTCGAGCGGCTGGCGGAAGCCGGCTACGCCGTCGCGATCCATAGCGGCAGCGCCAGAGCCGAGGCAGAGGCGCTGTCCGGCGAGATCGAGCGCCGCGGCAGCCGCGCGGCGGTGGTGGTCGCCGATCTTGCCGACCCAGCCGCTGTCGATGCGCTGATGCCGGCCGCCGAGGCTGCGCTCGGTCCGGTCACGCTTCTCGTCAACAACGCCTCCAGCTTCCTCGTCGACGACATCACCGCGATCGACGTTCCGACCTGGAACCGGCAGTTCTCGATCAACCTGCGGGCGCCCTCGGTCCTGGCCGGGGCGCTGGCGAACCGGCTTCCGGACGGTCGCAACGGCGCGGTCGTCAACATCATCGACCAGCGGGTCTGGAAGCTGACGCCGCAATATTACTCCTACACCCTGACCAAGGCCGCGCTACTGACGGCCACCAAGACCATGGCGCAAGCGCTGGCGCCGCGCATCCGCGTCAACGCCGTCGGCCCTGGCCCGACACTGCCGAATCCGCATGACGGCGCCGAGGCGATGGAACAGGAAGCCGCCGCGATCCTGCTGCAGCGCAGAATCGATGCGCGCGAAATCGCCGAGGCTGTGCTCTATCTCGCTCAGGCGCGCTCGGTCACCGGTCAGATGATCGCCGTCGACGGCGGCCAGCACCTCGGCTGGCGCACCCCCGACATCATCGACTGAGCGAGCCCTGTCAGGCCCCGGAATCGGGGCGATAGGGCGCGCGACCGCTGGCAAGCGCGCTGTCGAGCAGCTCCAGCCGATCCTGTCCCCAGAACACCTCGCCATCGAGCACATAGCTCGGTGCGCCGAACACCCCGGCCTCGACCGCGGCAGCGATCGTGCCCTCATAAAGCCGTTGCACGGCCTCGCTTTCGGCGGCGACTGCAAGCGCCTGCGCATCGAAGCCGGTGGCACGGGCCACGGCGGCGATCGCCTCGGGTCGTGTCATGTCGTCGTCCCGTGCCCAGACGCCCGCCATGACTTCGCCCATGAACAGGCCGGGGTCGCCACCGCCTTGGACGATCGCGATGAGGAAACGATCGGCGAGGGAGGGATCGAACGGGAAATGCTTCGGCTGGAGCACCAGCGGCTGCTTGCGACGTTCACGCCAGCGCTGCAGGTCCATCAGGCGATAGCGCTGGCGCACGGGATGGCGCTTGGGCAGCGGCAGCCCGCCGGTCTCGTCGAAGACGGCGCGCAGCGGCACCGGTCGATAGACAATTCGGCAGCCATGGCGTTTCGCGATCTCGAGGAAGGTGGCGTGGCCGAGATAGGTCCAGGGCGAATGCAGCGAGAAATAGTAGTCGATGGAACGGGACATGCTCGGGCAGCTCGGCAGTTGGAGGGACTGGGATCTCGCGTGGCAATACGCTGTCAGCCGGGGCTTCGCGCGGCAAGCACCGGGATGAAGGCGCGCATCCAATCGTGATGGTCAGAAGGGAGTGACAAGACCGCACTTCGATTGGCGGGGGCCGCAGCCATTTGCCGGGGCCCCCGTTTCATCGCTGCGACGCGGACCTCGGAAGCCGTGAGCGATCGCGCCGGCTCCCGTCCGCGTCGATGACGGCCTCAGGCAGCGGCCTTGTTCTTGAGCGCCCCGATGATGGCGGTCAGGATCGCGCCGCCGGCACCGCCGCCGATCAGGTTAGTCAGAATGCCGCCGACGCTGAGATTGCCGCCCTGCGCGGCAGCGCTGATCGCCGGCAATACGATCGGGATGAGCTGGCCGAGCACGCCGCCGCCGACGAGGCCGGAGATCGTGTTGCCTAGCGTTCCCAGATCGAAGGTTGGAGAGGCTTTTCCTGCAGCGTTACCGCCGATCGCACCGGCAACGAGATTCATCAAAATCTGTTCCATGCTACCCCCGAAAGCCACGTGATGTGGCCGCGGGACGATGACTCCGCCGCCGAGTCGATGCAACTCCCGCTGGAAACGCGACGGGAAGCCGCTATCTGCAGGTCAGGCCAGGGCGATCGCCGAGATCAGCCGGCCGTAGTCCGGCTCCGAGCGGTGGGTCGCGCGGCGATAGCTGAAGAAGCGCTGCTCGTCGGCATAGGTGCACAGCGAGAGATCGACGAAGCGGCCGATGCCCGCCTCCTGGGCTCGCAGGCCGATGAAGGCTGGCAGATCGAACATCGCGTGGGCCGGCCGCTCGGACGCGCTGAAGAAGCGGGCATAGGTCGCATTCTCGGTCTTGAAGCGCTCGGTGAATTCCGGCCCGACCTCATAGGCCTTGGCGCTGATCGTCGGCCCGAGCACGGCGATGATTCGCTCGCGCCGTGCACCGAGCTTTTCCATCGCCGTCACGGTTGCGGCGACGACGCCGCCGAACGCGCCCTTCCAGCCGGCATGGGCCGCGCCGATGACCCCGGCCTCGCCGTCGGCAAAGAGGATCGGCCCGCAATCGGCACTGGAGACGCCGAGAGCGACGCCATGCGCGACGCTGACCATGGCATCCGCCTTCGGCCTGTCGCCCGACCACGGCCCGGTGACGACCTCCACATCGGCCGAGTGCACCTGATAGAGACTCACGAGATGGGTCGGCGCGACATTGAAATGCGCCGCCATGCGCCTGCGGTTCTCCGCGATCGATTCGGCCGGATCGGCCGAGCCCAGACCGCCGTTCAGCGAGGCATAGATGCCCGTCGAGACGCCGCCCTCGCGCGTGAAGAAGGCGTGGCGGATGCCGGATTCGGCAGCGAGGTCGGGAGAGGTGATGAACATCATGTCGTCCGTTCGGGCGGCGGGAGCGATATCAGCCCTGCTCTGGCAGTCGATGAAGGTCAAATCCGGGCAGCGCCGGCAGGGCCGGATGGCTTAGCGCCAGAACCTTGAACAAATCGCCCATGCCGGTCTCGTCGCATTCCGTCAGGCGATCGAAGGCGGCGCCGATCGCTTGCGCCTGCACCGGCGTCGCCTTGCGCGAAAGTGCCTGTGCCCGCTCGGCCAGTCCCAGCGCCAGCAGAAAATCGCGCTGCGTCGCAGGGCCGTGGGCCGCGGCTCCGGAGCGCAGCCCCGCCTGCGCCATCCGTGCGAAATCGACATGGACGGTGAGGTCCGCCTCGCCGGGTTCCGCCAGCGGATCGACGAACTGATGTCGGCGCATCGCCTGCAGCGTATCGCCGAAGCCCGAATGCAGCGAGCCGTAGTCGATGAACAGCGCCGCTCCCCCGGTCCGCGCGACATGATCGGCGACCTCCGAGACAATGCTGATCGCAGCAGCCGGCTGCTCCAGGACCACACCCTCCTGTCCCGCCGCCGGCAAGGATGCCTGATCGGGGAATGCCTCACCGGCCAGTCCGAACACCAACTCGCCCGCCGCATCGAGCCCGACCAGTCGCTCACGCCAGCCGTCCCGCGTCATCACGAACTGGTCGAGCGGCAGCGCATCCAGCAATTCGTTGGCGATCACGATCACGGGCCCGTCCAGCGCCGGCCCGACCCGATCGTGCCAGTGCGCCTCGGCCCTGCCGGCAAGCGTCGCCCTCTGGATGTCGCGCAGCACCGGGCTGGTTTCGACCAGATGTATCGACGCTGCCTCGTGGAAACCGGGGACGATCCGCGTCGCGCGCAGCATGTCGGCCATCAGCGTGCCGCGCCCGGGCCCGATCTCGACCAGCGCGAACCGTGGCGGAGCCCCCATCGCCTGCCAGAGGTGCGCGGCCCAGAGCCCGAGCATCTCCCCGAACATCTGGCTGATTTCCGGCGCAGTGGTGAAATCGCCTGCCGCGCCGAACGGATCACGCGTCATGTAGTAGCCGTGGCGCGGATGGCCCAGGCAGAGCGCCATGTAGCGCGAGACCGGCATCGGCCCCTCATCGGCGATCAGGCGGGCGAGCTCCGCCTTCAGGCCGCTCACGCCGCAGCCCGCCTGGCCCGCAACGCCAGCGCCAGCCCGGCTGCGAAGAGCGGCAGCGACAGCACCATCCCCATCGTGACCCCGCCGGACAGCGCATCGACCGAACGGCCGAACAGGAAGCCGAGCTGCGGGTCAGGCTCGCGGAAGAACTCGCAGACGATGCGCGCGACGGCATAGCCCATGCCGAACACGCCTGCGACGAGCCCCGGGCGTTTCAGACCGCCGGCCCGCACCAGCAACGCCAACAGGATGAAAAGCAGGAGCCCTTCGCCGAAAGCCTCGTAGAGCTGGCTCGGATGGCGTGGCAGCGGCCCGGCACCGGGAAAGACCATGGCCCAGGGCACATCTGGCGCCGGCCGCCCCCACAGCTCGGCATTGATGAAATTGGCGATGCGGCCGAGGAAAAGCCCGATCGGCACGACGGCGGCGGCGAGGTCGAACACCGAGAGCGCCGGATAGCCGCGCCGCCTGGCGAACAGCCACAGGCCTGTAGCCGCACCGATCAGCCCACCATGGAATGACATGCCACCCTGCCAGATCGCGAGGATGTCCTGCGGCCGCTCGAGATAGCGCGGCAGATCGTAGAACAGCACGAAGCCGAGCCGCCCGCCGAGCACGACGCCAAGCGCAACGAAGAGCAGCATGTCGTCGAGTTCCTCGGCCTTCGGCCGGGCGCGGCCGGCCCACAGCCCTTCGGCGGACACCAGCCGGCGCGCATACCACCAGCCTCCGAGGAGGCCGACGACATAGGCGAGCCCATACCATTTGACCGAAAGCGGCCCGAGCTGCAGAGCGACCGGGTCGATCATCGGGAAGGCGATGGCGAGTGGGGGCATGCGCGTAGCGTCCGGTGGCGGGCGGAAGGTGATGACCGCGCGCCCTTCGGCGGGTCAAGCGAAAAGGGCGATGGCAGTGCCGGCGCCCAACACATCATGGAAAGGCACCAGCCGCGTCGCTGTCAGGCTTCGCCACCGCCCACGGTCTCGACGAGGAGTAGCAGGTCCCGCAGCAACCCGGCGAGGGCCTCCTGCTTCTCGGATGAAAAGCCTTCCAGGAAGCGCATCTCATTGGCCATGTCGGCGCGAAAGGCGGCTTCGGTCCGACCTGCGCCCTCCTCCGTCAGCAGCACATGGAAGCTGCGCCCGTCTTCCGGCGACTTCTCGCGCCGGATCAGCCCGGCCTTTTCCAGCCGAACGAGCCGGTGCGTCAGCCCGCCTGAGCTGATCATCAGCGAGCGATAGAGCTCGGTCGGCGTCAGGCGATACGGCGCGCCGCTGCGGAGAAGCGTGCTGAGCACATCGAATTCGCCGCGGTCGATTCCGAAACCGGCGAAACAGGCCTCGATGCTCGGTCGCACCAAATTGGCGAGTCGATAGGCCCGGCCGAGCACGGCCATCGGCGTCGTGTCGAGATCGGGCAATTCACGGCTCCATTGCCCCCGCAGGCGCTCCACATGATCGCTGGCCATCGCTCCGCTCCCTCATCGCCCGGTCGAGCACCTAGCAAATATCTTGACATGAAGATAGTTTGTCGGCAGATATCTTCCCGCAAAGATAAATCTGGCTTTTGGCGCAGAAGGGAACTCGTCATGATGAACATCGTTGACAGCGCTACCCTGCGGAGCGGCACCAGCGGCACCGTCCGCTTCGATGGGCTCGATCACGGATCGCAGGTCTCGTTCTTCCTCGTGAACAACGCGCCCGGCGAGGGCCCGGGCCTCCATGTCCACCCCTATCCAGAGACTTGGGTGGTGCGATCCGGCGAAGCCGAGTTCACCGTCGGCCACCAGAGCGTGCGCGCCGGCGCTGGCGCCATCCTCATCGGCCCGGCCGGTATCCCGCACAAATTCGTCAATCTCGGCCCGGGTCGACTCGAACTCGTCTGCATCCACGCGAACGACACGATCGTGCAGGATTTCGTCCCGGAGCCGGCCGTATCCTGATCCGTCGCGCAATCACATGGCGTTCGAGTCGGTTTCAAGCCGGTTGCGCCAACCTGATCGGTGAAACCGTCTCCAAACGATCGCTGGGGGAGGCGTGCGCCGGACGGAGCCTGCTCTGGCCGCTGCGGCCAAATCGAGCCGCCGCACATGCGACCAGCCCCCGAGCGGGCCGCCGGACCGCCCGGCGGCGCGGCCCAGCGCCTCCTTACAGTTTCACGATCAGCTTGCCGAAGTTTCCGCCTTCGAGCAGCCCGATGAAGGCCTCGGGCGCGCTGGCAAGCCCATCGACGATGTCCTCCTTGTACTTCACCGCTCCCGCCGCGATCCAGGCCGCCATCTCACGCTCGAAGGCCGGGCGCTGCTCGGCGACGAATTCGCGCTGAATAAAGCCACGGATCGTCAGGCTCTTGGTCAGGATCTGCCGCATCAGCACAGGCAGGCGATCAGGCCCTTCGAAATCGCCGCTGCTGTTGTACTGGGCGATGAGGCCGCAGACCGGGATGCGCGCGAAGGGGTTGAGCAGCGGGAACACAGCATCCCAGACCTTGCCGCCGACATTCTCGAAATAGACGTCGATGCCTTTCGGGCAGGCCGCCGCCAGCTGCGCGGCGAAGTCGGGCGCCCGATGGTCGATCACGGCATCGAAGCCGAAGACCTCGCGGACATAGGCGCACTTCTCCGCCCCGCCGGCGATGCCGACCGCCCTCGCCCCCTTGATCCGCGCGATCTGGCCGACCGCCGAACCGACAGGCCCGCTTGCCGCAGCGACAACGACCGTCTCGCCAGGCTTCGGCTGGCCGATGGTGAGAAGACCGGAATAAGCAGTGAAGCCGGGCATCCCGAGCACGCCGAGCGCCGTGGTGATCGGTGCCGCGGCCGGGTCGAGCTTGCGCAGGCCGTCGCCCTTGGCCAGCGCGTGCGACTGCCAGCCCGAATGCGAGAGCACGATGTCGCCGGCCTTGAAGCCCGGATGCCGGCTTTCGATCACCTCCGCGACCGTACCGCCCTCCATCGCATGCCCGATCTCGACCGGAGCGGAATAGGACTTTGCCGCGCTCATCCGCCCGCGCATGTAGGGGTCGAGCGAGAGATAGAGAACTCTCAGCAGAACCTGGCCATCCGAGGGCGTCGGAATCGGCGCCTGCTCCAGCCGGAAATTCGCGGGCGTCGGCCGCCCTTCGGGGCGCGAGGCCAGGACGATCTGCTGCTTCTCGGACGGAACCATGATCTTCGACCTCTCCTGCATCGACCGTTGGCGCGTCGCATCGACACTGCTGACATGACGAAACGCCTCGCGCATCCTACATGCGTGCCATGAATCGCGAACGCCAGCCCGATCTGCCAGATACAGAGACCGAGGTCGAAGCGGAGGCCGAGGAGAGCCTGCCCGCTCCCGTGCTCGATCTCGGTGAGGCTGCGCCCGGCGCGCTGAAGCACGGCATCGAGGTCATCGCCGGCTTCGCGAAGCACCTGCCGAACAAGCCGGGCGTCTACCGGATGTTCGATCGCGCCGGCGAGGTGCTCTATGTCGGCAAGGCCAAGAGCCTGAAGAACCGCGTTACGGCCTATGCCCGCGGCATGGCGCATACCAACGCCGTCGCGCGAATGATCGCCGAGACCGCGAACATGGAATTCGTCACCACGGGGACGGAGACCGAGGCGCTGCTGCTCGAATCCAACCTGATCAAGCAGCTCAGGCCGCGCTACAACGTGCTGCTGCGCGACGACAAGTCGTTCCCCTACATCCTCCTGACCGGCGACCATGAGGCGCCGCAGATCGCCAAGCATCGCGGCTCGCGCCACCGCAAGGGCGACTATTTCGGCCCCTTCGCCTCTGTCTGGGCGGTAGAACGCACTATCGACGCGTTGCAGAAGGCCTTCCTGCTGCGCTCCTGCACGGATTCCTTCTACGAGAACCGGACGCGCCCCTGCCTGCTCTTCCAGATCAAGCGCTGCGCCGGCCCCTGCACCGGCGAAATCTCAATTCCGGACTACCAGGCGCTCGCCGGCCAAGCGCGCGACTTCCTCTCCGGGCGCTCGTCCAGCGTGAAGCAGCTGCTCTCCGCCCGAATGCAGGACGCGGCGGAGAACCTCGAATTCGAGAAGGCGGCGCGCTACCGCGACCGGCTCGCGGCGCTGTCGGCGGTGCAGGCGGGGCAGGACATCAACACGCAAGGCGTCGAGGAAGCGGACGTCTTCGCCGTCGACGAGCAGGCCGGGCAGTTCTGCGTCGAGATCTTCTTCTTCCGCAACAAGCAGAACTGGGGCAACCGCGCGCTCTTTCCCCGCGCCGACCGCAGCCTCACCCCGGCCGAGGTGCTGGCCTCGGTCGTCACCCAGTTCTACGACGACAAGCCGCCGCCGCGCCTCGTGCTGCTTTCGCACCCGGTCGAGGAGATCGAACTGATCGCGCAGGCGTTGTCGGCGCGCGCCGGCCGCAAGGTCGAGGTCGCGAACCCGAAGCGCGGCGAACGAGTCGATCTCGTCGAGCACGCACGCAAGAACGCCCGCGAGGCGCTTTCCCGCAAGCTCGCCGACAATGCCGGCCAGAGTTCGCTGCTGGCAGCGCTCGGCGCCGCCTTCGGCATGGAGAAGCCGCCGCGCCGGGTCGAGGTCTACGACAACTCGCACATCATGGGCACCAATGCGGTGGGCGGCATGGTCGTCGCGGGCCGCGACGGCTTCATGAAGAGCCATTACCGCACCTTCAACATCTCATCCGACACCATCGCCGGGGACGATTTCGGCATGATGCGCGAGGTGCTGCAGCGCCGCTTCGCGCGACTGGCGAAGGACACAGCGGAGAAGGAAACAGCAGAAACACCCTCCGTCGGCGCAAGCGATCCAGAGGCCGCGGCTGCGTCGGCCAGTCAGCCCGATGAAGACGCCTTCCCCTCGCGCCCCGATCTCGTCATCGTCGATGGTGGCAAGGGCCAGTTCGAGGCTGCCCGCCAGATCATGGCCGGGCTGGGCGCCGGCGACATCCCGCTCGTCGCCATCGCCAAGGGCGCCGACCGCAACGCCATGCGCGAGACCTTCCACATGGCCGGCCGAGAGCCGTTCAAGCTGCCGCCACGCGATCCCGCCCTCTACTTCATCCAGCGCCTGCGCGACGAAGCGCACCGCTTCGCCATCGGCACGCATCGGGCCCGGCGCAAGAAGGACACGATGAAGAACCCGCTCGACGAGATCCCAGGCATCGGCCCCTCGCGAAAGCGCGCGCTGCTGCTGCATTTCGGCACGGTCAAGGCGATCCAGCGCGCCAAGCTCGACGACCTCATGCGCACGCCCGGCGTCAATGCCGCCACGGCTAAGGCGGTACATGATTATTTCCATGATGCCTAAGATGGCCGGCGCCGACATCAGCAAACGATAGCCGCGCCGGCTCGAATGCCCTCGCGGCTTTGCGCCGCGCATGACTGTGATCTCGGCTTTGCGTGTTGACGCTGTCACCGGCCGGCTGCTTTGGTGATTCCCGTGACGATTCTTCCGGATGCCATCAGACGGCGCGGGCCCTGGTCCCTGCCGAACTTGCTCACCTACGGCCGGATCCTGGCGATTCCGGCGCTGGTGGCTATTTTGTTCTGGCCGCGCGACGACTGGATGCGCTGGCTCGCGCTCGGCATCTACACGCTCGCCGCCGTCACGGACTATCTCGATGGCTACATCGCCAGGGCCTGGAGCCAGCAATCGGCGATTGGCCGCATGCTCGATCCGATCGCCGACAAGCTCCTGGTCTGCGCCCTGCTGCTGATGCTCGTGGCCGACGGCACGATCCATGGCTGGACGCTCTGGGCCGCGATCGTGATCCTCTGCCGCGAGATCCTGGTGTCCGGGCTCCGTGAATTCCTCGCCGACCTCAAGGTCAGTGTTCCCGTCAGCAAAGTCGCGAAGTGGAAGACCACGGCGCAGCTCCTGGCGCTGGGCTTCCTTGTCGCCGGTCCCGCGGGCGACAAGGTGCTGCCCTACAACACCCAGATCGGCATCGGGATGTTGTGGGTCGCGGCCGCCCTGACCATGTATACGGGCTGGGACTACTTCAACGCCGGCATCCGCCACCTCGTCGAGGAGGATACGCGCGAACCATGACGCAGGCCCTCGCGACATCGGCGCCCGCTGCCACGACCCGGATGGTCAGGCTGGTCTATTTCGCCTGGGTACGAGAGCGTGTCGGGCTCGCCGAGGAGCGGGTCGCATTGCCCGATGGCGCTCAGACGGTGCTCGACCTCGTGCGCTGGCTGAAAGGCCGCGACGAAGGCTACGCGGCTGCCTTCGCCGACGAGACGCTTGTACGCGCGGCCATCAATCAGAGCCATGTCAAACCGGGCGCGAGCCTCGAGGGCGCGAGCGAGATCGCCTTCTTCCCGCCCATGACGGGCGGCTGAGCCCCCAATGACGCCCGTGGTGCGCATCCAGCGCGAGGATTTCGACCTCGCCGCCGAACTCGCCACGCTCTCGGCGAGCCGGCACGACATCGGCGCAGTGGTCAGCTTCACCGGGCTCTGCCGCGACGAGGGGGGCAGGCTGACCGCGCTCGAACTCGAGCACTATCCCGGCATGGCCGAAGCCGAGATCGCCCGCGTCGCTGACGAAGCTGTCGCGCGCTGGCCGCTTCTCGGGCTCATCGCGATCCATCGCTACGGTCTCGTCAGGCCGGGCGAGCAGATCGTGCTGGTGATCGCGGCTTCGTCCCACCGCAGCGCCGCTTTCGAAGCGGCCGACTTCATGATGGATTATCTCAAGACCCGCGCGCCGTTCTGGAAGCGCGAGCACCTTGCCGACGGCACAATCGGCGGCTGGGTCGAGGCCAGGCCGGAGGACGACGCTGCGGCGCAGCGCTGGAGCTGAAGGCTGGCTAGGCGGACTGCTCCTGTCGTTTGCCCTGTCTGCGCCGGCACAGGCCCAGATCGGCGAGATGAAGACCTTCCGCGACTGGATCGCCGGCTGCGACAACACCAAGGTCTGCACGGCACTGTCCCTGCCGAACGAGGCTGATGACGAGGTCGCCTTCCTGCGGCTCGACCGCCCCGCCGGCCCGACCGGCGCCCCGACCCTCGCGCTGAAGCTGCGATCGTCGAAGCTCCCGAAGCAGTTTTCGGTCGATCTGGCGCTCGACGGCGCTCCCTTCCCGGCTGCCGGGCGTCGCCTGCAGGCCAGCAGCATGGATGGCGAGACCGCAGAGCTCGAGATCGCGCCGACCGAAGCCGAAGCTCTGATCGCGGCCGCGCGCAAGGCCACGATGCTGACGGCAAAGATCGAGCAGCGACAGTTCAAGCTTTCGCTCGCCGGCTCGGTCGCGGCCATGCTCTGGATCGACGAGAAGCAGGGGCGGCTGAACACGCCGACCGCCCTGATCCGCAAGGGCACGGCTGGCACCGTACCGCCGGCGCCGACGCTGCCCGTCATCGTCAGCAAACCGGCCAGCGGCAAGCCTCTCGCCAAGGACCAGGCGGCGGCACTCGTCAAAGCCATGCGCACGGAACTGAACCGGCGCGAGCCGGATTCCTGCGAGGAGATGTCGGAGGGCACCGACGGCGCCTTTGCGCTGGACGACTCGACCCGGCTCGTCGTCGTCGCCTGCTCGCGCGGCGCCTATAACGTCTCCACCCAGTTCTGGCTCGTGCCCGGTCGCGACGTCGCCAAAGCGAGACCTGCCGAGTTCGAGAGCAACCGCGGCGGCTCTGGCAATGAACTTGTGAACGCCGACTTCGACCCGAAATCCGGAAGGGTGATGTTCTACGCCAAGGGCCGTGGCATCGGCGATTGCGGAACGTCCGGATCCTATGGCTGGAACGGCAGGCGCTTCGCGGTGCTCCAGATCAGCGCGATGGACATCTGCCGCCTGATCCCCGGCGACGACTGGATCACGCTGTTCCGGAGCGAGGAAAAGTAGCGGCCATCATTCTCGGGCGGTGCGAAGCGCCGACCCGAGAATATCTTTTCAGGAGATGCTCGGGCCCTCGCCCGAGCATCACGAAGCTGTTCAGGCGGCCTTCGACTTCGGCCGGACCGCGTCGGAGTAATCCTCCATGATCACCTTGCCCATATTGCCGGTGATGAAGGAATAGGGACCGATCTCGGAGACCAGCGTCACCTCGGCGGCCGAGCCGGTGATGAAGCACTCGCTGAAGCCTTCCAGCTCCTCCGGGCGGATGCGGCGCTCGATCACCTCGAAGCCGCGCTTCTTGCACAGCTCGATCACCGACTGGCGCGTGATCCCGTTCAGGAAGCGGTCGGCCTGCGGGGTGTGGATCACGCCGTCCTTGATGAAGAAGATGTTGGCGCCGGTGCATTCGGCGACATTGCCTTCCCAGTCGAGCATCATCGCATCGGCATAGCCGGCGCGCTCCGCCTTGTGCTTCGACAGCGAGCAGATCATGTAGAGACCCGCCGCCTTGGCGTGAACAGGCGCGCAGGCCGGGTCAGGCCGGCGATAACTCGCGACGTCGAGGCGCACGCCCTTCAGCTTCTGCGCCATGTCGAACATGCTCGGCCACTCCCAGACCGCGATAGCGGTATGGATCGTGTTGTTGATGCCGGACACCGCCATCATCTCAGAGCCACGCCATGCGACCGGGCGGACATAGGCGTCCTTCAGCCCGTTCTCCTTCAGGCAGAGGTACTTGGCCTCGTCTAGCTCGGCGATCGAATAGGGGATCGTGAAATCCATGATCTCGGCAGACTTCTGGAAGCGCTGCGAGTGCTCGGTGCACTTGTAGATCACGCCGTCATAGGAGCGCTCGCCCTCGAACACGCAGGAACCGTAATGGAGCCCATGGGTCAGTACGTGAATCTTCGCGTCCTTCCACGGCACGAGCTTGCCGTCGAACCAGATGACGCCGTCGCGCTGGTCGAAAGGAATGACTGACATGGGAGTGCTCCTCTTGGCACGTCCGGCCTGGTTAATCCGTTGCACCTCGAACACCGTCACCATGGCGGCAGAGGCGAAAGGCCGGAATGATACTGCGCTGCAACATCGTCTTGCGACATATTCCGTCGTTCAGCGCGCTTGACCGGTAATCTTCCGTCTGAGATATGTCAACATCACTGACATAAATTTCAGGACGGATGCGATGCCCCCGACGCAGCCCCGAGCGAACGATGCGGCCGCGCCCACCTCGCCGGACACTGCGGTCCCCTATGATCTGATCGAACTCTTGTTCTTCGCCTATCGCGATTTCGTCGGCGACCCCGACCGCATCCTCGCCGAATACGGTTTCGGTCGCGCTCATCACCGCGTCCTGCATTTCGTGCTGCGCCGGCCGGGACTGACCATAGCCGAACTGCTCGATATCCTGAAGATCACCAAGCAGAGCCTGAACCGCGTCCTGAAGGAACTGGTACAGACCGGCTTCGTCGAGCAGCGCACCGGTGTTCAGGACAAGCGCCAGCGGCATCTGCATGCCACGCCGTCCGGCCAGGACCTTGCCCTGCGCCTGGTCCAGTTGCAGGCCAAGCGCATCAACGCCGCACTCGGCGATCTCGCGCCGGAGGCGGCGGAGACGGTGGCGCGCTATCTCGCGGGGTTGATCGATCCGGCCGAACGCCACAAGGTGCGGAACCTCCTCGCTGCGCCGCAGTAGGGAGCCAGCGCAAGACAACCACCGCGCGCGATGATGCCTGCCTGGGAACACGAGGGCACAGCCCCGCGAGGACGAAAGACACATGGCCGCACAGCCGGCACGCAAGCCGCTCCCCGACGAAGCACCCCACATCCTGGTGGTCGATGACGATCGCCGCCTGCGCGACCTGCTGGCGCGCTTCCTCGGCGACAACGGCTACCGCGTGACGACCGCCGCCAATGCGGCCGAGGCGGATCTGCGACTCGAGCGGCTCGTTTTCGACGCCATGGTGCTCGACATCATGATGCCCGGCGAAAACGGCTTCGACTTCGCGCGCCGGCTCCGCGCCGGCTCCACCGTGCCGATTCTGATGCTTACCGCCCGCGCCGACGGCAAGGACCGCATCAACGGACTCGAGATCGGCGTCGATGACTATCTCGCCAAGCCCTTCGAGCCGCGGGAGCTGCTGCTGCGGCTCGGCAACATCCTGAAGCGGACCATCGTGGTCGACACCACGCAATCCGGCCCACGGCCCGATTTCGTCCGTTTCGGTCCGTTTCTCTACGGGCTTTCGCGCGGAGAGCTGCGCAAGGGCGAGGAAGCGATCCGCCTCACCGAACGCGAGCGCGAGATCCTCACGGCCCTCGCGGAGCGCGCCGGCGAAGTGGTGCCGCGCGAGGAGCTGGCGGCACAGGGCAGCGCTGCCAATGACCGCACGGTCGACGTCCAGATGAACCGCCTGCGCCGCAAGATCGAACGCGACCCGGCCGATCCGCTCTATCTCCAGACCGTTCGCGGCGTCGGCTACCGCCTTCTCACGGATCGGACGTGACACCGATTCAACCCGGCAGGCGTCGCAGGGGCCTGACGCAGGCGCTCGGCGCAGGCTTGGGGCGTATCGCTTCGGCCGTCGCGCGCTGGAAGACCAATCTCAACAACCGGCTCAAGCCCGTGCTACGGCTGGCGGGCCGGCCGCTGCATATCATCGCCCGTTATATGCCCAAGGGCCTGTACCCGCGCGCGCTGGTGATCGTCATCGCCCCCGTCGTGCTGCTGCAGTCCGTCATCGCCTATGTCTTCATGGAACGGCACTGGCAGACCGTGACGCAGCGCCTGTCCTCGGCTGTCTCGGCCGACATCGCGGCGATGATCGACGTCTATGAGAGCTATCCGCAGGACGCCGATGCTAGCGTGCTGGCCCGGATCGCGGCGACCAGGCTCGGCATGGATCTCGACATCATCCCTGATACCGACCTGCCCCCGCCAGGTCCCCGGCCCTTTTTCTCGCTGCTCGACACCGCGCTGTCAGCCGAGCTCGCCCAGCAGGTCGCACGGCCCTTCTGGCTGGACACCGTTGGCCGTTCCAGCCTGATCGAAATCAGGATCAAGCTCGGCAAGAACGTCATGCGCATCCTGACGCGGCGCAACTCTGCCTATGCCAGCAACAGCCACATCTTCCTGATCTGGATGATCGGGACCTCTCTGATCCTGCTGACGATCGCAGTGCTGTTCCTGCGCAACCAGATCCGGCCGATCCTGAAGCTCGCCGACGCGGCGGAAGCCTTCGGCAAGGGCCGCGACGCCGAGTTCCGTCCCCGAGGTGCCCGCGAGGTCCGCCGCGCGGGCAATGCCTTCATCGAGATGAAGCGCCGCGTCGAGCGCGCCGTCGGCGAACGCACGACCATGCTGAACGGCGTCAGCCATGACCTGCGCACGATCCTGACCCGCTTCAAGCTCTCGCTCGCCCTGCTCGAGCGCTCCTCGGAAATCGAGGCCCTGGAAAAAGACGTCGACGAGATGAGCCGCATGCTCGAGGACTATCTCGCCTTCGCCCGCGGCGATGCCGGCGAAGCCCCCGTCGAGACCGACATCCGCGCGCTCATGGAGGAGATGAAATCCGACGCCGAGCGGCAGGGCCATCAGACCGAGCTGACGGTCGTCGGCGACCCGCTGGTGGTGATCAGGCCCGATGCCTTCCGCAGGTTGATGACCAATCTCGTGTCCAACGCCGCCCGCTTCGGCGACCGCATCGCCATCCGGGCGACGCATGATGCACGCTATCTGATCGTCATGGTCGACGATGACGGTCCGGGCATCGCGCCCGAGCAACGCGAAGACGTCTTCCGTCCCTTCTTCCGCCTCGACGAAGCCCGCAACGTCGATTCCGGCGGTACGGGCCTGGGCCTTGCCATCGCCCGCGATATCGCTCGCGCCCATGGCGGCGACATCATCCTGTCGGATTCACCGCTTGGCGGGCTGAGGGCGACGGTCCGGCTGCCGGTCTGACAATCATTCGGGGTGGATGGGAGCCAGCCTCGGCAGGCGCTCGACCGCATGATCGAGAAAGGCCCGCACCTTCGGCGCAAGGTGCCGCCCGCCCGGCACGACGAGCTGGACCGGCAGCGGCGGGGGCTCATGGTCCGGAAGCAGTCGCTGCAAGGCGCCCGACGCCAGGTCTTCCGCCACCTGATAGGACAACGGGCGGGCTAGCCCCCTCCCCGCCCGGGCGGCGATCAGCACAGCCTCGATCTCGTTGACGATGAAGCGCGGCGTCACGACGACGCGCGCCTCACTGCCGGGCCCGCCGAAGCGCCAGATCAGGCCTTGATTGGCGGCGACACTCGCGATCGTGTCGTGCCCCGCGATCTCGGCCGGCGTCGCCGGCTTGCCTCGCCGAAGCAGATAGTCCGGCGACGCGACGAGCAACCGCCGGATCTCGCCGACCTTGCGCGAGACGAGGCGCGAACTCGCCAGCGAACCAATCCGGACAGCCAGGTGCAGATCCTCGTCGATCAGGTCGAGATTGCGATCCGCCAGGACGAGTTCGACCTGGACCTCGGGGTGGCGATCCAGAAACTCCGCGACCAGAGGGGTGACATGGCGGCGGCCGAAGGCCAGCGGCGCGGTGATCCGAAGCAGGCCGCGCACCGGGGCAGCCGCCGCATCCCCCAGCGAGGCCTCGTAGTCCGCGAGCAGGCGTCGCGCCGTGATAGCGAGTTCGCGGCCCGCGTCGCTCGGTGCGAGGCGGCGCGTGCTGCGGGCGATCAGCCGCGCGCCGGTCCGCTCTTCCAGCGATGCAAGAGCCCGCGTCACCGCCGGTCGCGAGCGATTGAGCCGCCGTGCCGCGCCGGCAAGGCTGCCCGCGTCCACGATCGCGACGAAGATGGCAAGCTCATCGAGCCGATCCATCGATCATTCCACCAACTGAAATTCTGAGTTCATAGCTTAACCAATTATGCGCGCCTGGTGAAACGGCCATCTTGTGGCTCCCTGCCTAAGGTCGAGACGCCATGACCCACAACACCCTCATCCTCCACGGCACCCCGCTCTCGGGCCACGCCCATCGCGTCGAGCTTCTGCTGCGTGCACTGAGTCTTCCCTACCGGCTGGAACCTGCGCCCGCCGATATCCGTCGCGGCGATGCCTTCCGCCGGCTCAACCCGTTCCAGCAGATCCCGGTGCTCGAGGACGGCGCGACCGTGCTGTCCGACAGCAACGCGATCATGGTCTATCTAGTGAAGCGCTACGCCCCCGACAGCGACTGGCTGCCGGATGACCCCATAGCTGCAGCAGCTGTGCAGCGTTGGCTATCGGTCGCTGCTGGCGAGGTCATGCATGGACCGGCGACGGCCCGCCTCATCCACCAGTTCGGCATCAGCGACGATATCGGCCGGGCCGAACGCGTCGCGCAGCGCGTCCTAGCCTGGATGGACGAGCACCTCGGCGGGCGCGCCTTCCTCGCTGCCGAGCATCCGACGCTCGCCGACCTCGCCTGCTACTCCTATGTCGCCCACGCCCCCGAGGGCGGCATCCCGCTCTCGCCCTATCCGGCCGTGCGCGCCTGGCTTGGGCGCGTCGAGGCCCTGCCCTTTTTCAGCCCGATGCCCGCTTCGCCCCTGCCTGCGCAGAGGACAGCCCATGGCTGAAACCCCGTTCCATGAAGGCGAGCGCGCGGCACAGGCGCTAGCTGGTCTCGCTTCGCACGGCGCCGGCATCAGGACGTTCATGCCGGACCAGCATCGCAACTTCTTCGCCACACTGCCCTGGCTGTTTGCCGGGGTGCGCGATGCGGGAGGCTGGCCGCTGGCCACGGTCCTGACCGGCCAGCCCGGCTTTGCGACCAGTCCGGCGCCGACGGTGCTCTCGGTTCTGTCCCTGCCTGCGGCGGACGATCCCGCTGGCCCAGGATTGCTGCCGGGAGCGCCTATCGGCCTGCTCGGGATCGAGTTCGAGACCCGGCGTCGCAACCGCGCCAATGGGCTGGTCGCAAAGCGCGATGGCGGAGGCTTCGCTGTGTCCGTCGCCCAGAGCTTCGGCAATTGCGCGAAATACATCCAGGTCCGCCATCGCCTCGGCGACAACCCCGACGCGCCATGCGCGATCGAAACCATCGCGGGCCTCGACGACGACGCTCGCACGATGATCGCGCAAGCCGATACGTTCTTCATCGCCAGCGCCGCGCCCTCCGGCCTCGCCGATGGCGGGGTGGACCTATCACATCGCGGCGGCATGCGGGGCTTCGTGCGGCTCGAAGGCGACACGCTGACGGTGCCGGACTTCGCCGGAAACCGCTACTTCAACACCCTCGGGAATCTGCTGCTGGAGCCCCGCGCCGCGTTGCTGTTCGTCGATTTCGCAAAGGGTACGACGCTTCAACTGCAGGGGACCACCGAGATCGTCTGGGGCGGAGTCGAACTCGCGGACCTCGAGGGAGCCGAACGGCTCTGGCGCTTCCGGGTCACGCGCGGCTGGCGCCGCCACAGCGCCTTGCCGCTGCGATGGTCGAAGCCCGAATTCGCCCTGACAACGCTGGAAACGGGATCCCGGAAGGCCGCGTAGGGCAGCTGCCGGCCAACTGAACGCGATGTTTGTTCGCCCTATGGTCATGCAACCATAGGAAGCAGACAGCCTCGGAGCTGATCCCGAAGAGCGTCGCGAAATATGAGGAGATCGTGGCCGAGCATGTGGCGGCCTTCGGCGCCGCCTTCACGCCACCCACGACTCCGATGTTGCCGCTGTCCTCGCTCTGACCGGTCGCGGCCTAGAACAGCCGCCCGCCCTTCGGCACGTCGAGCCCCGGGCTGATCAGCACGACCTCGCCATCGGCATCGGGCACGCCGAGCGTCAGCACCTCGGACATGAACTTGCCGATCTGCCGCGGCGGAAAGTTCACCACGGCCAGAACCTGCCGACCCGGAAGATCCTCCGGCTTGTAGTGCCGGGTGATCTGCGCGGAGGATCGCTTCAGCCCGATCGTGCCGCCGAAATCGATCGTCAGCTTGAGCGCCGGCTTGCGGGCCTCCGGATAGGGAGCCGCCTCGACGATGGTGCCGACACGGATGTCGACCTTGAGGAAATCGTCGAAGCTGATCGTCGCGGCGGGCTCGGCGGCGTTGGATGAAGTGCTCAAAACTCTTCCCAGTCCTTGTCATGGGCGCTGACGTCGATCTTGCGGGCGGTCGCCGCGCCGCCGGAGTAGGCCGCCGGCTGCGCGGCCCGCGGTGCGACAGCACGCGGCGCGGGCGCCGGCGCGACTGCGGCATGCATCGTCCGCGCCATGGCCTTCAGCCCGGCGATGTCGCCGCCAAGCTGGAAGCGCGCGACCAGCGCGGCCAAGCGATCCGCCTCCTGCGACAGCGAATGGGCGGCAGCCGTCGACTGTTCCGCCATGGCGGCGTTCTGCTGGGTCGCCTGGTCCATCTCGCCGACGGCGGTGTTGACCTCCTGAAGGCCCGACGCCTGCTCCTGGGCAGCGCCGGCGATCTCGGCGACCAGCGCCGTCGCCCGTGTGATCTCCTCGGCCATGCGCTGCAGCGCGCCGCCGGTCTGGCCGACGAGCGTGACGCCCTTCTCGACCTCGACATGGGACGCCGTGATCAGCGCCTTGATCTCCTTGGCGGCCTCGGCCGAGCGCTGGGCGAGCGCACGCACCTCGGAGGCGACCACCGCGAAGCCCTTGCCGGCATCGCCGGCGCGAGCCGCCTCGACGCTGGCATTGAGCGCCAGGAGATTCGTCTGGAAGGCGATCTCGTCGATGACTCCCACGATCTGGGAGATCTCGTCGGCAGACTTCTCGATCCCGCCCATGGCGAGCACGGCATCGCGCACGATCGAGGTCGACTGCTCGGCCTCGGACTTGACCTGCGTTGTCGCCTGGCTGGCGAGCCGGGCACTCTCCGCCGTCTGGCGCACCGTTGCGGTCAGTTCGTCGAGCGCCGTCGCGGTTTCCTCGACCGAGGCCGCCTGCTGCTCGGTCCGGCCCGCAAGGTCGTCCGCCGCCTGGCTGATCTCGACCGAGCCTGCCTTCATGCTCTCGGTGTTGGTCGCAATCTGCCGCATGGTCTCCTGCAGCTTGGCGATCGCGGTGTTAAAGTCGTCCTTGAGCTTCGCGTAGTCGGAACCGAAGCTGTCGGTGATGCGGTAGGTGAGATCGCCCTCCGCGAGACGCTCGAGGCCCGAGCCGAGCGCATGGACCACGCCCTCCTGGACCCGTGCGTGCTCGGCGCGCTCCGCCTCGCTGCGCCGGCGCTGGCCGTCGGCGGCATCGCGATGGCCGGCCGCTTCCTGCTCCATGCGCGCCTTGTCGGCTTCCATCGCCTCCTTGGCCAGAGCCGCATCGCGGAACACGACGAGCGCACGCGCCATGGAGCCGATATCGTCCGCACGGTCCTGATGCCTGATCTCGGTCTTCAGATCACCTGCCGCGAGCCCGTTCATCGTACCGGCGAGCGAGCCCAGCATGGCCGAGGCGCGGCGGCTCAGGAAGAAGACGAGCCCGAACATGACGAGTCCGAGCGGCACCAGCACCGTGGCAACCCCGCCGATCATGCGCAGGAAGGCAGCATCGACATCATGGACATGCAGGCCCGAGCCGATCGTCCACTGCCATTTCGGAATGGATGTGACATAGGAAATCTTCAGCGACGGATCCTTGTCGCCCGGCTTGACCCATCCATAGTCGACGAACCCTGCGCCAGGTCCCTTGGCGAGCTTGATCATGTCCTGAACGAAGAACTTGCCCGTCGCATCCTTCAGCGGCGTCATGTCCGTCGTTTCGATCTTCTTGTTGGCATGCGACACGCTGATGCCATTGTAGTCGATGACGAAGTAGTAGTTGCCGTTGTCGAAGCGCGCATTGGCAATGGCGTCGATCGCCATCTTCTTGGCGTCGGCTTCCTTCAGCTCGCCCTTCTCCGCCCGCGCGAGAAAGCTATTGACCGTCGACGTCGCGGCCTCAACCGCATTCTTCATTTCCGCCCGCTTGAGCTCGATCATGTCGTCGCGCGCAGCGTAAAGCGTCAGCCCGACGCTCCCGACCGAGATGACAATCGCGAGAGCGGCGATCAAAGCGAATGAACGGCTGATCGACAGGGTGGCGAGCTTCTTCGTCAACGACATGCGTAACCCCTGAGGGATGGAGATTCCTCAGAGTCGCGTCAATTGGCTAAGAGTCGCTTAACGATAACACATTTCAGCCATGATTGCCTTGATCGAGATCAAATCGCAGGTGCGAAATCCTCGTTGTCGCCACCATGCCGGTCCGCTCCGCCGCGTTCGCGCCGGCGCACATGCGGGCGCCGGCCGGAGTGGAGCGCCCGCGCCAGACAGCGCAGCGGCGCTGTCAGCCTGTGCACGTCCTCGACCCGCGACATGACCCACCCGGCCAACTTCAGTTCACGGTCGAGCTGCGCCATCGTGCGCGACAGTTCGGGCTCGTCGTCATCGAACCAGGCCTGGGAAACGCGGGCCATCAGTAGCACCGCGCCCTGGACCCGAACCGAGCCGAGGGCATCCTCCGTATGAATGCCGGCGGACGCCAGCATGTAGCGCCAGGAATTGACCGCGCCACGATTGAGCGCCGCCATCGCCAACGGATCGCGGCGGATCACCGGCGTGATCTTGCGCAGCGCGCTCTTATAGGGCGCCAGCGCATCGAGGCGGCGCATCACCAGGTCGAACATCCGCTCGCGCACCGGCTCGCCGGCGAGATCGTCGGAAGTCTCCGCCATCACCGCCTCGTCGACGAGGCGGGTCAGCCCGCCCAGCATGGCGAGCTTCGACGGGAACAGGTCCCGCAGCTTGGCGAGCGAGATCCCGGCCTCGGCGGCGATGTCCGGGAGCTCGATCTCGTCCCAGGGACGCGTCTCAGCCAGGCGCATCAACGTCTCGACGACCTGCTTGCGCGGATTGGCGGTCGGCGGTGCAACTGGCTCGGGGCTTGAAGCTACGGGTTTGCGGGCCATGGGACTTCTCCTTCACGACGCAGTCGCAAAGAAGCTAGGCTTCGATCGCGGCCTATGAAAGGCCCTTCAGCCCGAAAGCTCGCCGGCGCGACGTTTGGCGGCAGCGACCGTCTTGATCATCAGTGGCTTCAACCCGTCTTCCGCCATCAGCACCTCGAGCCCCGCCGCCGTCGTCCCGGCTGGCGAGGTCACGTTCTGGCGCAAGGTCGCCGGCGACAGTGGCGACTGGTGGAGCATCTCGCCGGCGCCCTCGATCGTCGCCCGCGCCAGCCGCTCGGCGATGTCATCGGGCAGCCCCGCAATCTTGCCGGCCGCGGCCAGGCACTCGACCAGATGGAAGACATAGGCCGGTCCCGAGCCCGAGACCGCCGTGACGGCATCGATCAGGCCCTCGCTCTCGAGCCATTCGACCGTGCCGATGCTGCCGAGCAATGCATCGGCCATCGCACGCTGCGCAGAGGTGACGCCAGGCCCTGCCGCTGCCGCGGTCGCGCCGCGCTGCACCGAAGCCGGCAGGTTCGGCATGGCCCGGATCACGGCGTTGGCGTTGGGCAGGCGCGCGGACAGGTCACCAAGGGTCTTGCCCGCCAGAATCGAGATCAGCAGCGTATGCGGCCGGATCAATGCCTGCACCGCCGGAGCCGCCGTATCGAGCATCTGCGGCTTGGTCGCCAGCACCAGCACTTCGACGGAAGCGAGCGAGTGCGGGTCGGGGTTGATCGCCATCCCTTTCTCGGCCGCCAGCGCCGCCATCTCGTCCGAAGGCTTGGGATCGATCAGGCTGATGCCGGCCGGATTCATGCCGATACGCAGCCAGCCCTCCAGCATGGCTCCGCCCATCTTGCCCGCGCCGATAAGGACGAGCGATTGCGGCAGGGGGTTCGACATGGCGGATTCTCGCGGCAAGGTGAAGGGCGTCGTTCTCGGGCTTGCCCCGAGAATCTCGTGACCAGAGAATTTCCGGTTGGAGATGGCCGGGTCAAGCCCGACCATGACGCGCGGGACGATGCCCGGGTCAAGCCCGGGCATGATGAAACCGAACGAACTCAGGCCTCGCCGACCGTCTCCAGCATCGCGCCTTCGAGGCCTTCCTTGGCGGTCTTCCCAGCCCAGACGACGAACTGGAAGGCCTGGAAATAGCGCTCGCAGGCCTCGATCGCGGCCTTGATCAGCGCAGCCGCCTGCTCGTCGGTCGGCTCCGCGCCCCCCGACAGAAGCAGCGCATGGCGGTACATCACCACGCTTTCCGAGCTCCACAGGTCGAAATGGCCGAGCCAGAGCTGCTCGTTGACGAGGCTGACAAGCTGCAGAACCTCGGCACGGCGCCGCTCAGGCACCTTCAGGTCGAAGGCGCAGGCGACATGGATCGCCTCCACCTCGGCGAGCCAGGTGATGGCGACGTGATAGTCCGACCAGCCACCGGTGACGGAGACCGAGAGCTCATCGTCGCTGTCGCGGTCGAAAGTCCAGTTGTTGAGGGCGGCCAGCCGTTCGATCAGGTCGAGGGGGTTTGAAGGCCGCTCAAGCTCGGCGTCCAGTTCGAGATCCATCATGCCCTTGGGTCCAACTGCCGAAAGCCGCGGAAGCGCGGTCCGGCTCGTTCGAGAACGGGAACACGGCGACGGGAAACTGGGGAAACGCAACTCCACAGGCGCGAAGCCCGCCGAATGACGGATCACGCGCTCCGCCGATCCGCCTCTAAGAGGTTGGACCGACGAATCAATTTCTCCACCGACGTTAGCGCAGGGCGTATGACACTCCCAACACGATGTGACGCTCGGCGGATTCGGGGCCTGGGCTCAATCCCCGGCGCCCCCTTTCCACAGCATAGGCCTGTGGATACTTGCGCCGGCCTCGCAGGCGCAATTGCGAGCCGCGCCCGGTCGGTAGCGCTCCCCGCTCAGAGCTACAGCCAGATCACACCTTCGGCTGCGCCGCCTCGAGCGCCGCCAGGCGAGCTGCGAGCTTGTCGTTCTCCTCGCGCGCCAGCAGCGCCATCTCGCGCACCGCCTCGAACTCCTCGCGCGTGACCACATCGAGATCGCGCAGCAGGCGCTCGATCTGGGTCTTCACGACGGTCTCGACTTCGCGGCGAACGCCCTGCGCCGCGCCGGCGGCATCGGTGGCAAGGCGGGCGATATCATCGAGAATGCGGCTGCTGGTCGTGACCATGAGGCTCTCCGGAACAGGCCTCTCTGGCCCTCATGCCGGATATATGGGCGAGGATGGCTGAAGCCGCAATCGCAGCGCGCGATCTGGCCTTGGCGGCGCGCGAGCCGGCCGATCTGGACCTCGCGATCGGTTCCGCCTAGAAAGACTGGCACAGGGAATACCAGAGAACTCCAACCCGTACGCTCAAAGACAAGCGGGAGGCGTCATGATCGAACGTTTCAGCGGCCTCGTCCTGGGGCCGGCCGTCGCGCTTGCGCTCGCCGGTTGCCAGGAGACCACGACGGCCGCGCGCCCGCGCGTCGATGCGCCGGGCGTGCCAGTCTCGGTGCAGAGCATTTCAGGGGCGCCCGATGCCGTGACGACCCGCTTCGCCGGGTTGCTGGGCGAGGCCGCGGCCGAGCGGCGCATGGAGATCGTGCCTGGCGACAAGCCGGCCCGCTTCCGCGTGCGCGGCTATCTCACGGCCCAGCCGACTGAAGATGGCCAGACCTCGCTCGCCTTCGTCTGGGACGTCTATGACGAGACCAAGAAGCGGGCCCAGCGCGTCCAGGGCGAGAGCCTGGGCCGGCGCGGCGGCACCTCGGACCCATGGTCGGGCGTCGACCAGACCATCGTCGCCAAGGCTGCCGCCGATTCGATGGACGCGATCGCGAGCTTCCTGGTGACCACGCCGGCCGTCGACACCGTCCTGCCCGGCGACAAGTCCAAGCCTGCCGGCAAGCAGGCGGCCGAGAGCGCCAAGGACGCCAGGACCGCGGCCAAGACGGCCTCGGCACCGGCCGGCAAGAAGCTCTGAGTCGAAGCTGCGCGCGTCCTGGCTCGCCGGGAGAGTTCGACGACGCCCGGCCTGCGTCACGCGCACAGGGGCACGGCGTGCCCCGCGAGGTTTTGCTGGCCGTTTTTGCAGTGCAACAGTCGACTCGTCGTCACACCACTGTTAAGAGCCCTGCGAACTGAGCCAGCTTAGAGCGGCTCTCGCCCAGCCAAGATCAAAAGGGTGCTCGCCGGCATGCCTTCATCATTCAAAGTCGTCGCCGGCAACTCCAATCGGCCGCTCGCGGAAGCGATCTGCGCCCATCTCGGCATTCCCCTCGCCAAGGCCTCCGTCCGGCGCTTCGCCGACATGGAGGTTTTCTGCGAGATCCAGGAGAATGTGCGCGGCCAGGATGTCTTCGTCATCCAGTCGACTTCGTTCCCGACCAACGACCACCTGATGGAGCTCTTGATCATCACCGATGCGCTGCGCCGCTCCTCGGCGCGCCGTATCACGGCGGTGATCCCCTATTTCGGCTATGCGAGGCAGGACCGGCGCGCCTCGGGCCGCACGCCGATCTCGGCCAAGCTCGTCGCCAACCTGATCACCCATGCCGGCGTCGACCGCGTCCTGACGCTCGACCTGCATGCCGGCCAGATCCAGGGCTTCTTCGACATCCCGACCGACAACCTATTCGGTGCGCCGCTGATGTCGCGCGATATCAAGGAGCGGCTCGACTACAAGAACGCCATGGTCGTCTCGCCGGACGTCGGCGGCGTGGTTCGCGCCCGTGCCCTCGCCAAGCGCATCGACGCTCCCCTCGCCATCGTCGACAAGCGCCGCGACCGGCCGGGCGAATCCGAGGTCATGAACATCATCGGCTCGGTCGAGGGCCGTTCCTGCATCCTGCTCGACGATATCGTCGATTCCGGCGGTACGCTGGTCAATGCGGCCGAGGCGCTGCTCGACCAGGGCGCGCGCGAAGTCTACGCCTACATCACCCATGGCGTTCTCTCGGGCGGGGCCGTGGCACGCATCGCCAACTCCAAGCTCAAGGAACTGGTGATCACCGATTCGATCATGCCGACCGAGGCGGTGAAGGTGGCGCGCAATATCCGCGTCATCTCGATCGCGCAGCTGATGGGCGAGGCGATCGAGCGTACAGCCAGCGAATCGAGCGTCTCCAGCCTGTTCGACTGAGCCGCGGGAACGCGCTCGCCATGACCTCCCGCGCCCTCGTCCTGTTCTCCGGCGGCCAGGATTCGACCGTAGCCCTTGCCTGGGCGCTGGACCGGTTCGATGCGGTCGAGACTGTCGGCTTCGATTACGGGCAGCGCCATCGCGTCGAGCTTGCCTGCCGCCAGACCATCCGCGACAAGCTGCCGGGCCTCGCGCCGGCCTATGCGCAGCGGTTGGGCGCCGACCATATGCTCGACCTCGCGGCTCTCGGCGCGATCTCGGAGACGGCACTGACCCGCGACAGCGAAATCGCATTCGCCGAGACCGGCCTGCCGACCACCTTCGTTCCCGGCCGGAACCTGATCTTCTTGACCTTCGCCGCCGCGCTCGCCTACCGGCGCAGCATCAGGCACATCGTCCTCGGCGTCTGCGAGACCGATTACTCCGGCTACCCCGACTGCCGCGACGACACGATCAAGGCAATGCAGGTCGCGCTGGGCCTCGGCCTCGACCGGCGGCTCGTGTTGCACACACCGCTGATGTGGCGCGACAAGGCCCAGACCTTCGCGCTGGCCAAGGCGCTGGGCGGCGAAGCCCTGCTCGATCTGGTGGTCGAGGACAGCCATAGCTGCTACCTCGGCGACCGTTCCACGCACCACGCTTGGGGCTATGGTTGCGGCCACTGCCCGGCCTGCGAACTGCGCGCGAATGGCTACGCCGCCTACCTGACCTCCCCCGACGACAGCGGACCATCCCATGACTCGTGACCGTCAGCGCCAGATCGAAGGGTTCATCGCCCTGGCCCTCTTCACCTTGACCATTCCGACAGCGAACTGGCTGATCGGCAATGTCGGCACGGTCTGCGTTCCGGAAGGCCCCTGCCTTGTCCCGGTCGCGCCGGGCATCAAGGCGCCCAGCGGCGTGCTGATGATCGGGCTCGCGCTGGTCCTGCGCGACGTCGTGCAGCGCCGGCTCGGAGCGCTGGCCGGCCTGGGCGCCATCGCCATCGGCGCGCTGATCTCGGCCTTCGTCGCCCCGCCGGCCATCGTGGTCGCCTCGGTCGCAGCCTTCCTGCTGTCGGAGCTGGCCGATTTCGCCGTCTATACCCCGCTGCAAAAGCGCCGATTTGTCACCGCAGTGTTCGCCTCCAGCATCGTCGGCCTGGTGGTCGACAGCATCGTCTTCCTGCAGCTCGCCTTCGGCAGCCTCGATTTCGTCAGTGGCCAGATCATCGGCAAGGCCTGGATGGTGCTGCTGGCCCTGCCGCTGATGTACCTGCTGCGCCGGCGCGACGAGAAGCTCGGTCTCGCGGCGGCCTGAGCGCCGCGACGCCTGCGGGCTTGAGATCGCGGCGCTTTTCGCTTATGAGCCTGCCAGCGCCCGACTGACACCCTTGGAGGCACGGGCGCGAAACGAAATGGCCGCCGGCAGGCGGCCTTGTCATTTGAAGCAAGGACATACCATGACCGCCGTGAAGCAAATCGAGGCTTCGGCGCGCGCACAGGTCGGCAAGGGGGCCGCCCGTGCAGTTCGTCGTCAAGGCCTGACACCCGCCGTGATCTATGGTGGGGGCGCCGCTCCCGAAGCGATCGCGCTCGACGCCAACAAGACCCGCCTGATGATCTATGGCGGCCACTTCCTGACCACGATCTTCGAGATCTCGATCGGCGGCAAGAAGCAGCGGGTCATCCCGCGCGACTACCAGCTCGACCCGGTCAAGGATTTCCCGATCCATGTCGACTTCCTGCGGGTCGCTGCCGGCCAGACCGTGACGGTCGAGGTTCCGATCCACGTCGTCGGCCAGGACGCCAGCCCCGGCATCAAGAACGGCGGCGCGGTCCAGATCGTCGAGCACTCGCTCGAGATCACCGTCGAGCCGGAGCTGATCCCCGAGTTCTTCGAGGTTTCCGTCGCCGGTCTCCAGATCGGTGGCTCGCTCGAAGCCAGCGTGATCAAGCTGCCGAAGGGCGCCAAGCTGACGGTCGGCTCGGACGCCACCATCGTGACCATCGTTCCGCCGATGGCGGAAGAGGCCACCGATGCGGCCGCCGCTCCGGAGGCCGAGGCCAAGGCCTGATCGGCCCCATCCTCGCGACAGAACGACAGACGGCCGGGTCATCCCGGCCGTTTTGCTATCGGCAGCAATGCCTCCAGTCATAAGCGCTCGTCATGCTGATCTTCGCAGGCCTGGGTAACCCGGGCTCCCGCTATGCCGGGAACCGCCACAATATCGGCTTCATGGCGCTCGACGAGATCGCGCGCAGGCACCGGGCCTCGCCCTGGCGCGCGCGCTTCCAGGCCCAGGCCTGCGAGGCGACGCTCGGGACCGAGAAGGTCATCCTGCTCAAGCCGCAGACCTACATGAACGAATCCGGCCGCGCGATCGGCGAGGCCGCGCGCTTCTTCAAGGTCGAGCCCGCCGACGTGATCGTCTTCCATGATGAACTCGACCTCGCCCCGGCCAAGCTCAGGGTGAAGATCGGCGGCGGCAATGCCGGCCATAACGGCCTGCGCTCGACCACGGCGGCGATCGGCAACGACTATCGCCGCGTCCGGCTGGGCATCGGTCATCCCGGCCTGAAGGAACTCGTCCACGCCTATGTGCTGAACGATTTCGGCAAAGCCGAGCTGCCCTGGGTCGAGGATCTCTGCACGGCCTGTGCCGACAATGCCGAGCTGCTGGCGAAGCACGACGATGCCGGCTTCCAGAACAAGGTGCATCTTTTCATGGATGCTCGCGGCCACGCCGCCGTGAAGCGCCTCGGCGAGAAGGCGACCGATTGAGGCGCAGCGCGCTTCAGTAGGGCAGTTGCGCGCCGGCCTTGGCGATCGTCACGCGGCTCGCGCTGAAACTGCCATCGGCCTGCTTTGTCGCCGTCATCGCGACCTGCACGCCGGCCACGAGTTCCCCCGCCTGTGCGGGCACCGCCATGATGATGTTGGCCTCGGGCGTGATCGTCACCTTCTGCTCACCGCCCGGATAGGTCAGCATGATCGTGGAGCCGTCGACGCGCGAAACCGTCTCGGCCACGGTCGCATTGGTCATCGTACTTTCCGGCAGCACGCTCCAGGGACGATGCCCCTCCCCCGTACCACGCATCGCTTCGGAGAAAATGAAGACCTGCACCGCCAGCAGCGAGCCATCCAGCTGTGGCCGCGCTCCGACACCGACGAAGCTGCCCTTCTTGATATCCGCCGCCGTTGCCTTGACGACGCCGCCGACCGCATAGCCGGAAGCCAGCGCGACCTGTGCCGAAGCGCCGTCGACTGTCTTGACGACAAGTGCATTGCCCTCGGCCTTCTCGACCTCGCCTCGAATGCGCGTCGTCAGCGACTGGGCCTGCGCCGCCGCCGTCAGTCCAAGAATGAAGAAGGCGGCAGCGAGAGAACGCATCGGCAAGGCTCCATCGTCCGGGAGAAGGTCGCGCCCCCAGTCCTGCGCCCCCGCGGGCAGGCGTGCCACGCACGTTCGTGTGATCCGCCGATGGCTGGTCTGCACCGTGCCATCTTGTGTTTGTCGCGCCTCGACGCCAATAAGACCCCAAATCTTCAACGCATCGACGAGCCCCGCATCCGGCGGCTCCGCAACGGATCGGTCTCATGGGTTTCAAATGCGGTATCGTCGGCCTGCCGAATGTCGGCAAGTCGACCCTCTTCAACGCGCTGACGCAGACGGCGGCCGCACAGGCGGCGAACTACCCGTTCTGCACGATCGAGCCGAATGTCGGCGACGTCGCCGTGCCGGACGACCGGCTTGAGAAGCTTGCCGCCATCGCCGGCTCCAAGGAGATCATCCCGACGCGGCTGACCTTCGTCGACATCGCCGGCCTCGTGCGCGGCGCCTCCAAGGGCGAAGGCCTCGGCAACCAGTTCCTCGCCAACATCCGCGAATGCGACGCCATCGCCCATGTCGTGCGCTGCTTCGAGGATGGCGACATCACCCATGTCGAGGGCAAGGTCGCGCCGATCAACGACATCGAGATCATCGAGACCGAGCTGATGCTGGCCGACCTCGAAAGCCTCGAGAAGCGCGTGCTGCCGCTGGAGAAGAAGGCCAAGACCGGCGACAAGGACGCCAAGGAAGCGGTCGAGCTGATGAACCGCTGCCTCGTGCTGCTGCGCGACGGCAAGCCGGCCCGCCTCGTCCAGGTCGCACCGGAAGAGCGCCGGGCCTTCGACATGCTCGGCCTGCTCTCCTCCAAGCCGGTGCTCTATGTCTGCAATGTCGAGGAGGCCAGCGCCGACAAGGGCAACAGCTTCTCCGACGCTGTAAAGAAGCGTGCTGCCGAGGAGAACGCTGTCGCGGTCGTCGTCTCCGCCAAGATCGAGAGCGAGATCGCGGTGATGCCCGTGGAGGACCAGAAGGACTTCCTCGAGGCCGTCGGCCTGGAGGAACCTGGTCTGAACCGCGTCATCCGCGCCGGCTACGCGCTGCTCCACCTCGTGACCTACTTCACGGTTGGTCCGAAAGAGGCCCGCGCCTGGACCATCGAGAAGGGCACCAAGGGCCCGGCCGCTGCCGGCGTGATCCATAGCGATTTCGAGAAGGGCTATATCCGCGCCGAAACCATCGCCTATGACGACTACATCGCCAACAAGGGCGAGTCGGGCGCGCGCGAAGCCGGCAAGTTCCGCCTCGAAGGCAAGGAATACGTCGTCGCCGACGGCGACGTGCTGCATTTCCGCTTCGCCAACTGAGCCAGTCCGCTAACGAGCAAGGCCGCCGACGCGATGCTGTATTTCGAGGATTTCATCGTCGGAGAGACGGTCTCGGCCGGCAGCATCGCAGTCTCGCAGGACGACATCATCGCCTTCGCCTCGCGCTTCGACGCGCAGGACTTCCATGTCGATCCGGAAGCGGCGAAGGCGAGCTTCGGTGGCACGCTGATCGCCTCGGGCTGGCATAGCTGCTCGCTGCTGATGCGATTGATGGCGGAGAGCTTCCTCCTGAACTCCTCGGGCATGGGTGCGCCCGGTATCGAGGAGGTGAAGTGGCTCCGTCCGGTCCAGCCCGGCGACCTGCTGCATGGCCGCCGCACCGTGACGGAGATCAGGCCCTCGCGCTCGCGCCCGGATATGGGACTGATCCGCTTCCGGCTCGAACTCGTCAACCAGCGCGAGGAGCCAGTGCTGGAGCAGGCGAACTGGATCATGTTCGGCCGGCGCGGCTCCGATGCGGCGCAGCCCGCAGGCGACTGGCTCGCCCATCCGCCACGCTATGTCCCGCCGGTCTTTGCCTCGCCAATCGAACCGCCGCTGAAGCCGACGCAAGCCGCCCGCTTCTTCGACGACATCGAGATCGGCCAGCGTTTCGAGCTCGGCAGCTGCGTCTTCACCGCCGACGAGATCGTCGCCTTCGCGCGCGCCTTCGATCCGCAGCCTTTCCACATGGACGAAGAAGCGGCGCGGGCAAGTTCCTTCGGCCGCCTCGCCGCTTCCGGCTGGCACACCGCCGCCGTCTGGATGGCGACGATGGTGACGCATCGCCAGCGCCAGCTCGCCGCCTTCGGGCCCGGACGCGCGCCGCGCCTCGGCCCCTCCCCGGGCTTCAAGAACCTGAAATGGTCGAAGCCCGTCTTTGCCGGCGACCGCATCACCTATCACTCGGCGGTGACGGACAAGCGCGCCAGTGCCTCGCGGCCGCAATGGGGGCTGTTCTTCCACCACAACACCGGCGTGAACCAGAATGGCGAGGAGGTGTTCAGCTTCGACGGCTGTGTCTTCATCGAGCGGACACCCTCCTGACGACACTTCCCGATCTGTGTCACAGGCCGATGGCCTGTGCGGCCGCGATGCTTCTGCAAGCGCCCCCTACCCTGTAGGCAAGAAGGTTCAAGGTCGCGATCACGGCGGCCGGACAAGAACCTCCAGGGAGAAACCGATCCGTGCCGACCGGACGCGTCTTCAATACCGCCCAGATGGCCGCGCGCGCCCGCAAGCGCCTGCCCCGGGCGATCTTCGACTTCATCGAGGGCGGCGCTGGCTCCGAGATCGCAGTGGCCCGGAATCGCGCCCGCTTCGAGCAGATCGCCCTGATGCCTCAGGCCCTGCGCGATTGCTCAGCCGCTCATTCCGAGGTGACGATCTTCGGCCGTCGCTACGCCGCTCCTTTCGGCATCGCGCCAATGGGCTTCGCCGATCTGGTTTGCCCCGGAACAGACCGCGCTCTGGCTCAGGCGGCCCGGGCAGCGAATGTGCCCTATACGCTGTCCACGGCGGCAACGACCTCGATCGAGACGATAGCCCCGATCGCGCAAGACAATCTCTGGTTTCAGCTGTATCCGGGCTCGGATGAGGCCATCGCAGCCGGGCTGATGCAGCGGGCGCTCGCTGCCGGCGTGACCACGCTCCTGGTCACGATCGACATCCCCGTGCCGGCCAGGCGCGTCCGCGATCTGACCAACGGGCTGGCGATCCCACTGCGGCCATCGCTGCGTACCGTCCTCGATGTCGCGCGCCACCCGGCCTGGCTGCTGCGGGCGGCGCGCGGCGACCGCCCGGGCATGGCCAACTTCGTCGACGGAAAGGGCTCGCTGAGCGGGCTCGCCCATGCCGAATTCGTTTCGCGCCAGCTCTCCTTCCCCGGCCTCGACTGGCGCCGGATCGAGGCCATCCGCAAGGCTTGGCCGTATCACCTCGTCATCAAGGGCATCCTGAACCCGCAGGACGCCGTCATGGCCGAGCGCATCGGCGCCGACGGCCTCGTCGTCTCCAACCATGGCGGCCGCCAGCTCGATGCCGCCCCCTCCTCGATCGAGGTCCTGCCCGCGATCCGGGAGGCCTGCGGCGACCGGCTGAAGCTGATCCTCGACAGCGGTGTGCGTACGGGAGACGACATCGCGCGCAGCCTCGCTTCGGGAGCGGATTTCGTCCTGCTGGGACGGCCCTTCCTGTTCGCCGTCGCGGCCCTTGGCCTCGCGCACGGCCCGGCCGCGATCATCGACATGCTTCGCGCCGAATTCCTGAATACGCTGATCCATCTCGGCTGCGCCGACCCGGCCGAACTCGGCAGCGACCATCTCTGGCCGGGACGCCATCTCTCGCTGAGACAGGGCTCGAATCGATGAAGATCGCGATCATGGGAGCCGGTGCCGTCGGCTGCTATTACGGCGCCATGCTGGCCCGGGCCGGCCATGAGGTGACGCTGATCACCCGGCCCCAGCATGTCCATGCGGTCCGCGAGCGCGGCCTGGTCTTCGAGAGGCGTACGTCGACCGAGAAGCTGCCAGTCGCAGCGGCAACGGACGCTTCCGGCGTCGCCGGCACCGACGTAGTCCTGTTCTGCGTGAAGTCCGGCGATACCGCTTCGGCCGGCCGGGAGATGGCGCCCCATATCGCTGCTGGGACAACGATCTTGAGCCTGCAGAACGGCGTCGACAATGCCGAGCGGCTGCAGGAAGTTCTGGGGCGGCCAGTCATTCCGACCGCCGTCTACGTCGCATCGGAAATGGCGGGCCCCGGCCATCTCCGCCATCATGGTCGCGGCGAACTCGTCATCGGGTCTGGCGCGTCGAGTGCGGAGATCGCCGAGGTTTTCGGACAGGCCGGCATTCCAACCGAAATCTCTGGCAACGTCGTCGGCGCGCTCTGGTCGAAGCTGATCGTAAACTGCGCCTACAATGCCCTCTCGGCCATTCCGCAGCTTCCTTATGGGCGGATGATTGCAGTCGACGGCGTCCGCGCCTGCATGAAGGAAATCGTCGCCGAATGCGTTGCCGTCGCCAGACAGCGAGGGGTCGAGGTCGATGACGACATCCTCGATAAGGTGCTGGCGCTCGCCGCAGCGATGCCCGACCAGTCCTCCTCGACCGCCCAAGACCTCGCGCGCGGCAAGACGACCGAGATCGATCACCTCAACGGCTACGTCGTTAGGACCGGCGCGAAGCTCGGGATCGCCACGCCGGCGAACCGGCTTCTCACCACCATCGTCAAGCTGATGGAGGAAAGCGCACGCGCCTGAGTGACACGCCGACGTCGGCGGCGAAGCGCCGGGTGGGCATGCAGCCGCGCGCATTGTCGCACGTCGAAGACCCATGCCAAGCTGCCCGCAAACCGGTGGCGGTCAAAACAAGAAGCACCGGGCAGGAAACGAACTCCAAGGAAACCAACTCAATGAAGCGCAGATCCTTTTTGAAGGGCGCCGGCGTCGGCGCCGCCGCCGGCATCGCATCGCCGGCGATCGCACAGGGCACGCCATCGATCACCTGGCGCCTGGCTTCGAGCTATCCGAAGTCGCTCGATACGCTCTATGGCGCCTGCACCTATCTGTCGGAGGCTGTCTCTGCGGTCACGGATGGCAAGTTCAAGATCCAGGTCTTCGCCACCGGCGAGATCGTGCCGGCCCTGCAGGTCGCCGACGCCGTGACCAACGGCACCGTCGAGATGGGTCATTCCGGCTCCTACTTCTACATCGGCAAAGATACCGCTTTCGCCTTCGGCACGGTGATTCCGTGGGGCCCGAACAGCCGGCAGATGCAGGCCTGGCTGTTTCATGCCGGCGGTCTCGAACTGCTCAACGAATTCTACGCCAAGTTCAACATCTACAACCTGCCCGCCGGCAATACCGGCGCGCAGATGGGCGGCTGGTTCCGCAAGGAGCTCAAGTCAGCGGCCGATCTCCAGGGGCTGAAGATGCGCATCGGCGGGCTCGGCGGCAATGTCCTGCAGAAGATGGGCGTGGTGCCGCAGCAGCTCGGCGCCGGCGACATCTATCCCGCCCTGGAGCGCGGCGTCCTCGACGCAGTCGAGTTCGTCGGCCCCTATGACGACGAGAAGCTCGGCTTCGCCAAGGTCGCGCCCTACTACTACTACCCCGGATTCTGGGATGGCTGCGCCGAGCTCAGCTTCTTCATCAATCTGGAAAAGTGGAACAGCCTGCCGCCGACCTACCAGAAGGTGCTCAAGAACTGCGCCATGGCCGCCGGCCACGACATGCAGGCGAAATACGACGCCCTCAACCCGCCCGCCCTGAAGCGGCTGATCGCCGGCGGGGCGCAATTGCGGCCGCTGCCGAACGACATTCTCAAGGCGAGCTATAAGCACACCAAGGATCTCTACGCCGAGATGTCGGCCGCCAATCCGAACTTCAAGAAGATCTACGATCACCTCTGGGCCTTCCAGCAGGACAGCACGCGCTACTGGCAGATCTCGGATCTCTCGTTCGACCTGATGTCGGCTACGGCACTGCAGCAGCGCTGGCAGGACGGCTAAGCTACGACGCCGACCTGAAAGAAGCCGGAGGCCTGCGAAGCGGCCTCCGGCATACCTCGCCTAGCACGACGATTACTCCAAGCTTGGCCTGTCCGGGTTTCGGTCGGATTCCGTTGGGCAGCTGAAGCCCTCATCCAGCAGAGCCATTGAAGGGCCGTCTCGGCCGATGTTCCAGGAACACCCGAGCCATCGGGGGCGCCGGAGCATCGTTCGAGGCGGCCCTTCTGCGTCCGGCATGAGGGTTCATCCGCTCCGTCGCATAAAAAATTGCATATTGGAGATTTTATCCAATTGACAAGCGGGAGCGATCTCCCGTCTTTTAGGCACGCTTTCGAGGGTCCGAAGAACCGAGAAACCGCATGATCGCGCCCCTGCCCACCCGTGCGAAGCAGCCGCAGTTCCGCCAGACCATGACCGGGGCGGCGGTCGCGGAGCTGCGCCGGCGCATCCTCTCCGGCTCGGTTGCCGCCGGTGAGGCCTTGCGGCAGGACGCGCTGGCGAAGGAGTTCGGCATCAGCCGCATCCCGATCCGCGAGGCCTTCCACCAGCTCGCCGCCGAAGGGCTGGTGACGCTCCACCCGCATCGCGGCGCGGTCGTGACGGCGCTCTCGGCCGCGGACATCGCCGAGCTCTTCGACCTGCGTGCCATGCTGGAGCCGGACCTGATCCGGCGCGCCGTGCCGCGACTGCAGCCAAGTGACTTCGCCCGCGCCGAAATCATCCTCGCCGAATACGACGCCGCGATCCGCGAAGGCGACCTCGATGCCTATGGCGAGCTGAACACCGAGTACCACCTCTCGCTCTACCAGGTTGCCGGCCGCCAGCAGACGCTCGAGCTCGTGCGCGTCCTTCTCGCCAATACCGACCGCTACACTCGCGTCCAGCTCACCATGTCGGATGGAGCGACCACACGGGCCAAGCGGGAGCATGCGGCACTGCTGGATCTGTGCCGCATGGGCGATGCGGAAGGGGCGGCCCGATTGACGCTCGACCATGTGCTCGCGGTTCGCCACGACCTCCTCGAGCTCCTGCAGGATGCCGACGATGCCGAGGCTCAGCCATCCGGCATCGCGGACGGCTTGCCGGCCGCCTGACCACCCGGCGCTTTCGACCACGATTTCTCAAGACAGATCAACGAGGACAGCAGGCATGACGATCGGAGTGGGGGGCTCGAGCTTCGAGGCGGAACTCGCAAAGCTGAAACCGATGACGGACGGCATCGAGCCGATCGCGGTCAAGGAATTCAAGGAGCGCATCGCCAGGGCGCAAGCCCTGCTGCGCGAGCAGGGCCTGCAGGCGCTCTATCTCGATACCTCGACGAGCCTGGCCTATTTCACCGGCATCCAGCTCGGACTGAGCGAGCGGCTGCATGGCGCGATCATCCCGGTCGAGGGCGAGATCGCCTACCTCAGCCCGGCCTTCGAGGAGCCGAAGACGCGCGAATACATGAAGTTCGGCGACGACGTCCGCTGCTGGGAAGAGCATGAGGACCCGACCGAGCTGGTCATCGAGACGATCCGCAGCATGGGCTATGAGAGCGGCCAGGTCGCGCTCGACCCCCAGACGCCGTTCTACATCGCCGATGGCCTGCGCAAGGCCGGCAACCGTTTCTCCTTCGTCCATGGCAATTCGATCACCGCGACCTGCCGGCAGCTCAAATCGACCGCCGAGATCGCGCTGATCCAGCGCGCCATGGACATCACCATGGAGGTGCACCGCGCCGCCGCACGCACGCTGCAGGTCGGTGTCACCACGGCGCAGGTCAAGGAATTCCTGGCCCAAGCCCATCGCAAGCTCGGCATGAGCACGTCTTTTGGCGCCGCCCAGTTTGGCGAAGCGACCGCCTATCCGCATGGCGTACCCTATGAGCAGACGCTGCAGGATGGCGACATGGTCCTCATCGACATGGGCACCAAGCTCGGCGGCTACTGCTCCGACATCACCCGCACCTATGTCTTCGGCGAGCCGACCGAGCGCCAACGTGACATCTGGGATCTGGAGAAGCGCGCCCAGCTCGCCGGCTTTGCCGCCGCCCAGCTCGGTGCCCCCTGCGAGAACGTCGATTTTGGCGCGCGCGGCGTCATCGAGGCCGCCGGCTACGGCCCCGGCTACAAGGTGCCGGGCCTGCCCCACCGCACCGGCCACGGGCTTGGCCTCGACATCCATGAGGAGGCCTTCATGGTGAAGGGCAACAAGACACCGCTCCAGGCCGGCATGTGCTTCTCGGTCGAGCCGATGATGTGCATCTACGGCGAATTCGGCGTCCGCCTCGAGGACATCGCCTACATGGCCGAAGACGGCGCGCGCTGGTTCACCCAGCCCGCGCACTCAGTCGACGATCCCTTCGGCTACCAAGCCTGAGCCATCACGCGGCGCAGGCTCCGCACTCACCCGATTTTTCCCACCATCAAGCCAGCCCAAGAACACGCAAAGGAAACACCATGGCTTCGAATGTCTTCGTCGGCACGATTCCGGCCCTCATGACGCCTTGCAAGGCGGACCGTTCGCCCGATTTCGACGCGCTCGTCCGCAAGGGCCAGGAACTGATCGCCGCCGGCATGTCGGCAGTGGTCTATTGCGGTTCGATGGGCGACTGGCCCCTCCTGACCGACGAGGAGCGCATGGAGGGCGTGGCCCGGCTCGCCAAGGCCGGCGTGCCCGTCATCGTCGGTACCGGCGCGCAGAACACGCAGCGCGCCGCGGCCTTCGCCAAGCATGCCAGCGATGTCGGCGCCAAGGGGCTGATGGTGATCCCGCGCGTGCTCTCGCGCGGCCCCTCGCCTTCCGCGCAGGAGGCCCATTTCGCCGCAATTCTGGAGGCTTCCAACGGCCTGCCGGCGGTGATCTACAACAGCCCCTATTACGGCTTCGAGACCCGCGCCGAGCTGTTCTTCAAGCTGCGCGCGAGCTTCCCGAACCTGATCGGCTTCAAGGAGTTCGGCGGCGCCAAGAGCCTGACCTACGCGGCCGAATACATCAGCGGCCAGTCTGACGACATCACCCTGATGGTTGGCGTCGACACCCAGGTCGTGCACGGCTTCGTCAATTGCGGCGCCGCCGGCGCGATCACCGGCATCGGCAACGTGCTGCCCAAGCCCGTCCTCCATCTCGTCGCGCTCTGCGAGAAGGCTGCGAAGGGCGATGTCGCGGCGCGCCGCAAGGCGCAGGAGCTGGATGGCGCGCTCGGCGTCCTGTCGAGCTTCGACGAGGGGCCTGACCTGGTTCTCTATTACAAGTATCTGATGGTTCTTGAAGGCAACCCGGAATACGAGCTGCACTTCAACGCCTCGGACGCGCTGAGCCAAGCCCAGAAGCACTACGCCCGGACCCAGCTCGAGCTGTTCAAGAGCTGGTACGCGGCCTGGGCCAAGGCCTGATACGAAGCCCGATTGGCACGCGAAGCGAGCCAAAGAGCCCCGACGCCAGCGCGCGGGGCTCTCGTCGCCTCAGCCGACCTTGCCGTAGCCCGCGAATTTTGCGGCGACCCGCGCCATCTCCTCCTCGTCGAGGATGACGGGTTCCAGCCCCGAGGCGAGGATGTCGAGATACTGCCCGGCAAGGTTCTCCACCTCGGCCACGATCTGGTGCGCCCCCGCGAGCGAGCCACCGAGCGCGATCACGCCATGGTTCGCGAGCAGCACCGCCTTGCGCCCCTCCAGCGCCCTGACCGCGTTCTCGGCCAGTTCCGGCGTGCCGAAGGTCGCATAGTCCGCGCAGCGCACATCGGCGCCGCCGCAGAGCGCGATCATGTAGTGGAAAGCTGGAATCCCGCGCCGCGTTGAGGACAGCGCCGTCGCGCGCGGCGAATGCGTGTGGACGATCGCCTGGGCCTCCGGCCGCGCCCGGTAGATCGCGGCATGGAAGGGCCATTCCGAGGACGGCTTGCGGCTGCCTGATACCACTGTCCCGCCCAGCGAGAGCTCGATCAGATCCTCGGGCGTCGTCTGCGCATAGGGCAGGCCCGATGGCGTGATCAGGAAGCCGGCTTCCGTCCGCGCCGACACATTGCCCGATTTCGAGGGACAGAAGCCCGCCTTGTCGATCGCCTGCGCGACCGCCACGATCCCGGCCCCGAGTTCATTCGCCTTCATCGTCCTGCCTCGTTCAACCCGCCGCCCCGCTTCCCCGTTCGGGGAACAGCCGGGCCAGCCCCTCCGCGCTCGCCGCAGCGACGCCGCGCTCGGTGATCAGCCCGGTGACCAGCCGCGCCGGCGTCACGTCGAAGGCCGGATTTGCTGCATTGCTGCCGGGAGCGACGACACGGAAGGCCCGCACCTCGCCATCCTCGCTCACCCCGGTCAGATGCGTGACCTCGCGCGCGGAACGCTCCTCGATCGGGATGTCCCGCAAGCCGTCAGACAGGCTCCAGTCGATCGTCGGCGACGGCAGCGCGACATAGAAGGGCACGCCGTTGTCATGCGCCGCCAGAGCCTTGAGATAAGTGCCGATCTTGTTGGCGACATCGCCCGTCGCGGTCGTCCGATCCGTGCCGACGATCACCATGTCGATCTGGCCCTGCTGCATCAGATGCCCGCCGGCATTGTCCGCGATCACGGTATGCGGCACCCCATGCGCGCCGAGCTCATAGGCGGTCAATGCAGCGCCTTGATTGCGCGGCCGGGTTTCGTCGACCCAGACATGGACGGGAATGCCCGCGTCATGGGCGAGATAGATCGGCGCCAGCGCGGTACCCCAATCGACAGTGGCGAGCCAGCCCGCATTGCAATGCGTGAGGATGTTGAGGGCCTTGCCCGCCGGGCGCTCTGCCGCGACCGCGCGGATGACCTCGAGCCCATGCTCGCCGATGGCCCTGCACAGCGCGACATCCTCGTCGCAGATCGCGGCGGCTTCCGCATAGGCGGCCTCGACGCGCTCGCCGGGTGCCAGCGACGCGAGCGCCGCCCGCATCCGGTCTAGAGCCCAGTGCAGGTTGACCGCCGTCGGCCGCGTCGCTCCCAGCAGGCCGAGCGCCCCATCCAGCGCGGCGTCGGACGCGTCGACCCGCATCGCCAGCGCCGTGCCATAGGCCGCCGTCGCTCCGATCAGCGGCGAACCGCGCACGACCATGCTGCGGATCGCTTCGGCAGCCGCCTCGCAGGAGGACAACGTCACGGTCTCGAAACGGAAAGGCAGCCGGGTCTGGTCGATGACGCTGACGCGCCAGCCATCCTGTGCCAGCCAGATCGTGCGATAGGCCTGACCGTGGATTTTCATGCGCCTGCCGCCTCCTTTGCCGTCATTGCTTCGCTGCGCTCGCAATGAGCAATGACCCCATAAGGCTCAATGCCCGGGGAATGAGACCAGCGTGCGGACGGGAACGCCGAGGCGCCTGATCCGGTCGGCGCCGCCGAGATCGGGCAGGTCGACGATGAAGCAGGCGGCCACCACCTCGGCGCCCAGCCGGGTCAGTAGGTTCACCGCTCCTTCCGCCGTGCCGCCGGTCGCGACCAGATCATCGACCAGCAGCACGCGCTCGCCGGGCGTCACGGCATCCTTGTGAACCTCGATCTCGTCTGTGCCGTATTCCAGCTCATAGGTCACGCTCACCGTCTCGCGCGGCAGCTTGCCCTTCTTGCGCACGGGCACGAACCCGGCCGAGAGCTGATGCGCCACCGCTCCGCCGAGAATGAAGCCGCGCGCCTCGATACCGGCGATCTTGGCGATCTTCAGCCCCGCGAAGGGCTGCACCAATTCGTCCACGGCACGACGGAAGGCGCGCGCATCGCCGAGCAGCGTGGTGATGTCGCGGAAGACGATGCCGGGCTTGGGATAGTCCGGGATCGAGCGGATGGTGTCGGCGAGTTTCATCTCGTCAGGCCGCCTTCAGGATGCGTCCCGCCACGGCGTCGAGCTTGGCGAGCAGCGTGGGATCACGGAAATCGGGCGCGGTGATCATGGCATTGTCGAGCGCGTTGTGGGAGCCGGCCGGACAGGGCACGCGCTCTGCCGGGAAATCGGCGGCCAGCCGAGCGACCAGCCGTTTCGCCTTGTCGGCGTTCTCGTGCAGCACCTTGACCACGGCTGCGACGTCGACAGGCCCGTGCTCCTCATGCCAGCAGTCGAAATCCGTCACCATCGCCACCGTCGCATAGGTGATCTCGGCCTCGCGAGCGAGCTTGGCCTCGGGCATCGCGGTCATGCCGATCAGGTCGTAGCCCAGCCCCTTGTAGGTCATCGATTCCGCATAGGTTGAGAATTGCGGCCCCTCCATCGTCACCAATGTACCGCCCTGGACGAAGGCCAGCCCCTCGGCCGTGGCGGCGTCGGCGATGCGCGCCCGCAACGCCGGACCGACCGGCTGGGCGAGCGAGACATGCGCGACGCAGCCCTTGCCGAAGAAGGAGCTCGGCCGGCCGCTGGTGCGGTCGACGAACTGGTCCACCAGCACGAACAGGCCGGGATAGAGCTCCGCCTTGTAGGAGCCACAGGCCGAGAGCGAGACGAGATCAGTCACGCCCACTCGCTTCATCACGTCGATATTGGCGCGGTAGTTGATCTCCGAAGGCGGGATCGCATGTCCCCGGCCGTGGCGCGGCAGGAAGACGATCTTGGTCGTCCCGATCCGGCCGATCCGCAGCACGTCGGACGGCTCGCCCCATGGGCTCTCGATACGCTCCTCGCGCAGGTCCGTCAGCCCCGGCAGATCGTAGATGCCCGACCCGCCGATGATCCCGAGAACGGCTTCGCTCATGCGTGATTCTCCAGTCAAATGCGCGACGCAAAGCAGGCTTCTGTGAAGGTCTTATCAAACGGTCGCGGCGGCGAACGCAACAGGGCACCTCAAACGAAAAGGGCCCCGTCTCCGGGGCCCCTCTCTGGATACTTTGTGCGGTCAGTGCACGGCCGAACCATCGGGCATGCGCGACCAGACCTTCTTCTTCGTATAGTAGAGCAGCCCGGCGAAGATCATCAGGAAGAGCATCACCTGCAGGCCGATGCGCTTGCGCTGCTCGAGATGCGGCTCGGCCGCCCAGACAAGGAACGCCGTGACGTCCTTGGCGTACTGCGCCACCGTCTCCGGCACCTGCGGCTGGCCGTCGGCACCCTTCGGGTACTCGACCTGCCCGTCGCTCAGCGGTTTCGGCATCGCGATCAGATGGCCGGGCATATAGGTGTTGTAGTACTGGCCCGGCAGCAGGGTGACGCCCTCCGGCGGCGGATCCTTGTAGCCCGCCAGCAGCGCCGCAATGTAGTCCGGCCCCTGCTCCTGATACTGCGAGAAGATGTCGATGACGAAGCGCGGGAAGCCTCGCTCATAGGTCCGCGCCTTGGCGATGACCGAGAGATCGACCGGATAGGCCCCGCCATTGGCGGCGCGCGCCGCCTGCTCGTTCGGGAACGGCGACGGGAAGGCGTCTGCCGGGCGGCCGGGCCGCTCGAACATCTCGCCCGAGTCGTTCGGGCCGTCCTTGATCTGGAAGGTCGCGGCCAGGGCCGTGACCTGGCCGGCCGAGAACTCGGGCCCGCCGGGCTGCGACAGGTTGCGGAAGCGCAGCAGCGAAGCCGCATGGCAGCTCGCGCAGACCTCCTTGAACACCTTGTAGCCGCGCTGGAGCTGGGCCCGGTCGAACTTGCCGAACGGCCCGGAGAAGGACCAGCTCAGCGAGGGCGGGATGACGCGGTCGCCGGCGGCCTGAGCCGTCAGCGGCAGGGCCGCAAGCAGGAGGCCGAAGGCGGCCGAGCGGAGCGAAATCTTGCTCATGGTTTCGTCTCAGCCCTTGGCGTTGGGTTCGGCAGCGGTTGCGAGGGCCATCCGGCTGCCCGAGGCGCCCTCGAGCGAACCGAGCACGGAATCGGCGATCGAGTTCGGCAGCGCCTTGGGCCGTTCGAACAGGCCGACGACGAAGAGCGCCACGAAGAAACCGAAATACAGCGCCGTGAAGATCCGCGAGGCCACGACATAGCCGCCCTCGGCCGGCATCGCGCCGAGCCAGCCGAGCCCGATGCAGACGACGAGGAACGCCCAGAAGAGCTGGCGGCCGATCGGACGGTAGCTCATCGACTTGACCTTGGAGGTGTCGATCCAGGGCAGGAAGGCGAGCACGACGATCGCCGCGCCCATGGCCAGCACGCCGCCGAGCTTGTCGGGGATGGCGCGCAGGATCGCGTAGAACGGCAGGAAGTACCACTCCGGAACGATATGCGCCGGCGTCACGGCGGGGTTCGCCGGGATGTAGTTGTCGGCATGGCCCATGAAGTTGGGCTGGTAGAACACGAAATAGGAGAACACGAAGATGAAGCAGACCATCCCGAACAAGTCCTTGATGGTCGCATAGGGCGTGAACGGCACGGTGTCCTTCGCGACGTTCTTCACCTCGACGCCGGTCGGGTTGTTCTGGCCGACATGGTGCAGCGCCCAGACGTGAAGGATGACCACGCCGAAGATCATGAAGGGCAGCAGGTAGTGCAGCGAGAAGAAGCGGTTCAGCGTCGGATTGTCGACCGAGAAGCCGCCCCACAGGAAGGTCACGATCGTCTCGCCGACCACGGGCAGGGCCGAGAACAGGTTGGTGATGACGGTCGCACCCCAGAACGACATCTGGCCCCAGGGCAGCACGTAGCCCATGAAGGCGGTCGCCATCATCAGCAGGAAGATCACGACGCCGAGGATCCAGAGCACCTCGCGGGGCGCCTTGTAGGAGCCGTAGTAGAGGCCGCGGAAGATATGGACATAGACGGCGACGAAGAACATCGAGGCGCCGTTGGCGTGCAGGTAGCGCAGCAGCCAGCCATAGTTCACGTCGCGCATGATGTGCTCGACGGAATTGAACGCCATTGTCGCATGCGGGGTGTAGTGCATCACCAAGATGATGCCGGTCACGATCTGCGCGACCAGCATGAACATCAGGATGCCGCCGAAGGTCCAGAGATAGTTCAGGTTGCGCGGAACCGGATAGGACACAGCCGAATCATGCGCGAGGCGAATGATCGGCAGGCGCGCATCGAGCCAGCGCTCGATTCCGGTCTTCGGGACGTAGGAACTGTGACCACTCATGCGGATTGCCTCGGGGCTGTCTCTTCCAGGCGGGAACGTGCGGAGCGCATCGCTCAGCCGATCCGGATCTTGGTGTCGGCGCTGAACGCGTAGGGCGGCACCGGCAGGTTGAGCGGCGCCGGGCCCTTGCGGATGCGGCCGGACGAATCGTAGTGCGAGCCGTGGCAGGGGCAGAACCAGCCGTCATAGTCACCCTTCGGGTCGCCGGGCGAGTTGCCGAGCGGCACGCAGCCGAGATGGGTGCAGTTGCCATAGACCACGAGGAATTGCTCATGGCCGTCCTTGACGCGAGCCTGGTCGGTCTGCGGATCGGGCAGCGTCGCGACATCGACCGCGCGGGCCTCGTCGATTTCCTTCTTGGTGCGGTGGCGCACGAAGATCAGCTTGCCGCGCCAGAACAGCTTGATCGCCTGTCCTTCCGCGATGGGAGAGAGATCGAGGTCGATCGGCGCGCCGGCAGCGACCGTCTGCGCGTCGGGGGCAAGCTGCATCACCAGCGGCACGGCAACCGCACCGAGGCTGACGACGCCGGCTGCGCCGGTCGCCAGCATGAGGAAATCGCGGCGGGTGGTTTCGGTCGATTTCGTATCGGTCGCGTGCGCCACGATCCAATCCTCTGCGCGTCAGTCGAGCTTTGGAACAACTCGAAATTTCAGTCTGGCGCCCCTCTTAGGGGCGCGCCGCAACGGCCGCAATGCGGCGGCACGTCACTGCCGCGCTCTTTGGCATGCAGTTTGGACGAAGTCTACTGTTGCGCCCCATTCCCGCCACAGCCCGCTGACGCTTTCGCAGGAGTGGCGCGATTTCGCCGCAACGCCATGCCGGCAGGGAAAAATTAACCAACTTCCCGCGATTTGTGCGGTGTACGTCCTCTGCCCGAGTTTCGCGACACGATGCGCCTCTCCACCTGGCTCCCCGCGACAGCGATCGCGGCCGCGTCGACAGTCATGATCCCCGTTCTGGCCGCCCGCCCGCTGGACGCAACTCTCGCGGCAGGCGTGTTTCCGCCCTGGTGGAGCGAAAGCGAGATCATCGACGCCGCAGCGCGGGCCGGCGCGGTTCTGGCCACCGGGACACTGCCCTTCGTCGTCATCATTCGTGCCGAAGGCGGCGACGCGGCCCGGCGCCTGAGCGACCAGGGCGCACTCTTCTCGCTCGATCCCGCTGGCGCTGCCATGTGTGCAAGGATTCAACGCTGATGGCGAAGACCATTTTTGACTTCCGGCGGCTCGGAAACCGCGTCATCGTCGCCGCGATCTGGGCTGCGGTGCCGACTGTCCTGCTGGTCGCGAAGGCGCCCGGCACCATCGGTACCTGCGCCGCCATCCTGGGCGCCTGCGCGACCGCGCTGGCCTGGTTCGACCGGGGCGAGGCCGGAACGCGCGTCGCGCTCGGCGTGTCGCTGATGGTCGCGGTCTCGCTGGTCGTCGCCGCGCTCGCTGGCCATCCCTGGCAGATCGACCTCCACATGGCCTATTTCGCCGCCCTCGCGATGCTGATCATCTATTGCGATTGGCTGGTCATCGCCGCAGCGGCGGCGCTCGTCGCCGTGCATCATCTGCTCCTGGCCGTCGTCATGCCCGGGCTCGTCTTCCCGGGCGACAGCGCCTTGGGGCGCGTCGTCGTCCACGCCGTGATCCTGGTCGTCGAGGCCGTCACGCTGGCCTGGGCGGCGCAGACGATTCGGGCTACCCTCGCGACCGCCGAACATTCGCTCCGGCGGGCAGACGAGGCACTCGGCGAAGCTTCAGCCGCACAGCTGGCGGCCGAGACGGCGAGCGATCGCGCCGATCGGGCCCGCAATGCGCAACAGATATCGGTGGCGGAGAGCGCAGCGTTGCAGGAGGCCATCGATCGCGAACGCGCGCTCGTCGTCGCTGGGCTTGCGCAGGGTCTCGACAGCCTCGCGCGCGGCGACCTGACCCATCGGATCACCACCGCCTTCCCTCCCGACTACGAGAAGCTGCGCTCGGACTTCAATCACGCGTCGGACAAGCTGAACGACACGATGCAGAGCATCGCGCGCGTGGCCAAGGCGATTCGCGGCGCGGGCGAAGAAATCAGCACCGGCTCTCTCGACTTGTCGCAACGCACCGAGCAGCAGGCCGCCTCGCTGCAGGAGAGCGCCTCGACCGCCGAACAGCTCGCGGCCTCGGTGAAGCTGACCACGCAATCCGCCCAGCAAGCCCTCGCGCAGGCCCGCAATGCGACGGACATTGCCGAGAAAGGTGGCGAGGTCGTTGGATCGGCGGTGCGCGCCATGGCGGAAATCGAAAGCTCGGCGCAGAAGATCTCCGACATCACCGGCGTCATCGACGACATCGCGTTCCAGACCAATCTGCTCGCGCTCAACGCAGCCGTCGAAGCCGCCCGCGCCGGCGAGGCGGGCAAGGGCTTTGCCGTCGTCGCCGCCGAAGTGCGGGTGCTGGCGCAGCGTTCCGGCGCAGCGGCCAAGGACATCGAAGCCCTGATCGCCGCCTCGAACCGTCAGGTGGTCGAGGGCGTGCTGCTGGTCCGCTCCTCCGGCGAGGCCTTGCAGGATATCGTCCGCGCCTCCGACGGCGTTGCCGCCATGGTCTCAGAAGTGTCCGAGGCCTCGGTCGAACAGGCGCGCGGCATCGAGGAGATGAGCCGGACCGTCGCGAAGCTCGACGAGATGACCCAGCAGAACGCCTCCCTGGCCGAGGAGAGTTCGGCCTCGGCCATGTCGCAAACCAGCCAGATCGAGACCTTGACGAAGCTGGTCACCAGCTTCCGGACCTCGGACCAGATGGGTCTCGTGCGACCGACTCCGGTCGCGGCCCCGCTCAGACAGAGCGCCTGACCTCGAGCTCCGCCTGTGCCAGCGCTCAGGCGGAGAGCTTCTCCGGATCCGATTCCGCCAGGAAACCGCCGGACTGGCGCGACCAGAGGCGGGCATAGAGGCCGCCCCGCGCCACCAGCTCGGCATGGCTGCCGACATCGACGATTCGGCCCTTGTCGAGCACGATCAGCCGGTCGAGCGCGGCGATGGTCGACAGCCGATGCGCGATCGCGATCACGGTCTTCCCCTGCATCAATGCCGTGAGCTGTTCCTGGATCGCCGCCTCGACCTCCGAGTCGAGCGCCGAGGTCGCCTCGTCCAGGATCAGGATCGGCGCGTCCTTCAGGAGAACGCGGGCGATCGCGATGCGCTGGCGCTGGCCGCCGGAGAGCTTCACGCCCCGTTCGCCGACGCGCGAATCGAAGCCTCGCCGGCCGTCCTGATCGCTGAGCCCCTGCACAAAGTCATGCGCCGAAGCCTGGCGCGCCGCCTCGGCGATCTCGGCCTGCGTCGAGCCCATCCGGCCATAGGCAATGTTGTCGCCGATCGAGCGATGCAGCAGCGAATTGTCCTGCGTCACCATGCCGATCTGCGCGCGCAAGCTGTCCTGCGTGACATGGGCGATGTCCTGCCCGTCGATCAGGATCCGGCCACCCTGCAGCGGGTAAAGCCGCAGCAGGAGGTTCACCAGCGTCGACTTGCCTGCCCCCGACGGGCCCACGAGCCCGATCTTCTCGCCAGGCTTGATCTCGAGCTCGAGCCCCTCGAACAGCCCCTCGCCCTTGCCGTAGTTGAAGCGGACCGCGTCGAATCGGATGCCGCCACGTTCGACCACGAGCGGCTCGGCGTCCGGCGCATCGGTCAGGTCATGCGGCCGGGCGATCGTCTCCATGCTCTCCTGCACCGAACCGAGGTTTTCGAAGACGCCGCGCACGAGATGGATCAGCCAGCTCGACATCTGGACCAGCCGCAGCACCAGGCCGATCGAGGCCGCGATGGCACCCGGCGTCATCTCGCCATGGCTCCAGAGCCAGAGGCAAAGCCACGCCGTCACCACGACGAGCAGGCTGTTCATCGTCTGCAGGATCACGCTGACGCCGGTGATCAGCCGCGACAGATGCAGGAAGGACGCGTTCCAGCGCGTCAGCGAGTCGCGCACGGCCGAGCGCTCGGCATCGGCGCGGGCAAAGAGCTTGACGGTCAGGATGTTGGTGTAGGCATCGACGATCCGCCCCGTCGTCGAGGATCGGCCGAGTGAATTCGCCTCCGAGCGCTTCTTGGCACGCGGTACGAAATAGACCAGCAGCGTCACATAGGCCGCGAGCCAGACGAGAACGGGGAGCGCCAGCCAGAGCGACGTCGAGCCGAAGAAGCCGATCGCGACCGAGGCAAAGATCAGCGCGTACCAGAGGTCGTCGATGACCTCGATCGTGGCGCCGCGGATCGACTGCCCGGCCTGGATCACGCGGGCCGACAGCCGGCCGGCGAAGTCGTTCTGGAAATAGCCGAGCGCGTGGCCGAGCGTATAGACATGGTTGCGCCAGCGAATCTGGTTGGTGATCTGCGGCACCACGACCTGGTCGACGATGGCGTGATTGGCGAAATAGACCAGCGGCCGGACCACGACGAGCAGGAAAGCCGCCCCCGCCAACAGCCAGCCATGGTCGCGGAAGATCGTCGCCGGCGATTGGGTGGTGAGCAGGTCGACGAACCAGCCGACCATCAGATACATCGCCGCCTCTATGCCGCTGAAGCCGAGCCCCGTCAGCATGATCAGGGCCATCCAGCCCTTCACGCCCTTGATGTGGTGCCACATGAAGGGCCAGACGCCGCGCGGCGGAGTCTCGCTCTCATTGAAGGGAGCGAAGACGTCGATCCGGCTCTCGAGCCAGCGGAACAGGGCGGTGAACATGGCCGCCCTCCTCTGGACCGGCATGGCGACGAAAACGGGGCGCGACACCAAATCGAGCGACGCGAACTCGGCCTGATATGGGGCGCCTCACCCGCGAAGGCCAGCGCGTGTGACGCATGGCCGTCGAAGATCAGCGTCTTGACGCATGTCCAGCCGTCATCCCATGACAGCAGCCGAAATGACCACACCGATGCTGCGTCTCGCCCTCTACCAGCCCGACATCCCGCAGAACGCCGGCACCATGATCAGGATGGCGGCCTGTCTCGGCATCGCGGTCGACATCGTCGAGCCCGCTGCCTTCGACGTCTCGGACCGGCATTTCCGCCGCTCGGGCATGGATTATCTCGAACGCGCCGCCGTCGCGCGCCATGATTCCTTCACCGCTTTTGAAAGCTGGCGGCGCGCAGCAGGCCATCGCCTGATCCTCGCCGAGACCGATGGCGCGGCGCGCCATCTCGATTTCGCCTTCCAGCCGGGCGATATCGTCATGGTCGGTCGGGAATCGGCCGGTGTCGCGCCCGAGGTCCATGCGGCGGCCGATGCCAGCGTCCATATTCCCATGCAGGCCGGCTTGCGCTCTCTCAATGTAGCGCTCGCCGCCGCAATGGTATTGGGCGAGGCGCTGAGACAGACCGGCGGCTATCCGCCCCGCCACGGAACGGAACCATGAGCCAGCCCAGCCGCGTCGAGACGCCCCCCGCCGATCCTGCCATGGTCGCGGCCATGAAGCCGCGCGCTCAGGCTTGGTTCGAGACGCTACGGGACCGGATCTGCACTGCCTTCGAGGCCATCGAGGACGAGGCGACTGGCCCTTTCCCGCCTGAGACCGATGTCCCCGGTCGCTTCGAGCGCACGCCCTGGCAGCGGACCAACCATGACGGCGCGCCCGGCGGCGGCGGCGTCATGTCGATGATGCACGGGCGTGTCTTCGAGAAGGTCGGCGTCCACGTCTCGACCGTGCATGGCACCTTCATGCCGGAGTTCGCTGGCCAAATTCCCGGCGCCGCCGAGGATCCGCGCTTCCATGCCACCGGCATCTCGCTGATTGCCCACCCCTGGAACCCGCATGCGCCGACCGTGCACATGAACACGCGCTTCGTCGTCACGACGAAGCCGTGGTTCGGCGGCGGCGCCGATCTGACGCCAGTGCTGAACGCGAGGCGCAGCCAGGACGACCCCGACGCGATCGCCTTCCATGCCGCGATGCGCGAGCCCTGCGAGCGCTGCGCTCCGATCTCCGACTACGAGCGCTTCAAGGCCTGGTGCGACGAGTATTTTTTCCTGAAGCACCGCAACGAGCCGCGCGGCATCGGCGGCATCTTCTACGATTATGTCTGGTCCGGCGACCCGGAGGGCGATCTCGCCTTCACCCAGGCCGTCGGCGAAGCATTCCTGAAGGCCTATCTGCCGATCCTGCGGGCCAATATGAGCAAGCCCTGGTCGGAGGCCGAGCGCCACGAGCAGCAGGTCCGTCGCGGCCGCTATGTCGAGTTCAACCTGCTCCACGACCGCGGGACGATCTTCGGGCTGCGCACCGGGGGCAATGTCGACTCGATCCTGTCCTCGATGCCGCCGACGGTGCGCTGGCCGTAGGCGCCTATGGCTCGCCCGGGAGTGCGGCGACCGCGCGCGCGACGAAAGCCATCTGTGCGGCGCGATCCGCCGGAACAGCGGCCTCGATCCAATCTCGCCTGGCGGCATCCAGCACGAGCCCGACGCGTGGCCCGGCCGGTACGCCGAGCGCGATGACGTCCCGTCCGCTCGGCAGGAACGGCGGTGTGCGGCCCAAAGCGGCGATCAGATCCTGCGTCCGCCGCGCCCCGGCCTCGTCGGCAGGAGCTGCCAGCAGCACGAGCCCGGCGGCCACGGCATCATCGCCGATGCGATGGGCGAGGTGGCGCAGAAGGGCGATGTTCGGAGGCGACGCGCGTCCCGCCAGTAGCTCCAGCGCTCCAGCGATCCGCTCGATGCGGTCGAACTCCTCGTTCGACAGCCGCAACCCCTCCCTCAGCCGCAGCGCATCCTCGCGCACGCTCACGGTGAGCGCCGCCAGCCGGAACGCCGGATAGACCAAGCCCGCGTCGCCGTCGGACGCGACCGCCGCGAAGCGCGACAGATAAGGCACGCCACCGATCACCGGCATCAGCAGGCCCGACGCGGCCATCGTCTCGATCACGGCCACGGCCCCGGGAGCGATGAGCAGCTTCATCAACTCCGCCCTCACCCGCTCGCGTGACAGATCGCCGAGCCCGGCGCGCCCGGCAATGCAGGCCGTCAGCCCCTCCCCATCGGGAGCGCCAAGCCCGAAGCGGGCATGGAAGCGAAAGAAGCGCAGGATGCGCAGATAATCCTCACGGATACGCGTCCCCGCGTCGCCGATGAAGCGGATGCGCCGCTCGGCGAGGTCTGCCAACCCGCCGCAGTGATCATGGATCGTGCCATCGCGACCGAGCGAGAGCGCATTCACGGTGAAATCGCGCCGCAGCGCATCCGCGACGAAATCGCGCCCGAATTTGACGGTGGCCCGCCGGCCATGGGTCTCGACATCTTCGCGAAGCGTCGTCACCTCGAACCCGGTGCCCTCGCGGACGAGCGTCACCGTGCCGTGCTCGATCCCTGTCGGCACCGCCTTGAAGCCGGCTGCCTTGCCGCGCCGGATCGTCTCCTGCGGCAGGGCGGTCGTGGCGAGATCGACATCGCCGACCGGCTCGCCCAGCAACAGGTCGCGCACCGCGCCTCCGACGACACGGGTCTCCTCACCCTCCCCGTTCAGCGCATCCAGCGCCGAAGCAAGCGCTGGCCTCGCCAGGAAATCGGCAATGCGCGCCTGCGACGCGCTCATTTGAAGCGGCCGGGGACCAGCTTGCCGTTCTCCATATGCGGCGGCTCATAGGCGCCCTTGCTCTGCGGCGCGGTCCAGCCGCCATAAGCGACGAGCGCGATGGCCAGCAGCAGGCCGACGATCGCCAGCCAGAAGACGTGCCGGCTCCAATGCTCGACATCGAGCGGGTTGCGGCGGTTGACGATGAGATACCCCGCGAACACGCAGAAGGGCAGGACGAAGAGCAGGACCTCTTCGATGATCGCGCGCAGCATGGGCCTGACGTCCAGTCGATTCAGCCGGCGAGCCGCTCATAAAGATTGCGGATCATCCCGGCGGTTGCTCCCCAGATATAGCGATCCCCGAACGGCATCGCATAGTAGGTGCGATACATGCCCTGCCATTCACGGCCCTCGCGCCGATGGTTGGCCGGATCGAGCAGGAAGGAAAGCGGCGCCTCGAAGGCGTCGTCCACCTCATGGGCGTTCAGCACCAGCGAGAAGGGCGGCTCGACCAGCGCCACGACCGGAACGATGCGATAACCGGTCCCGGTGAGATAGGCGTCGAGGAAGCCCAGCGTTCGGACGCGCTCGCGCGGCAGGCCGATTTCTTCCTCGGTCTCGCGCAGCGCCGTGACGACCGGCGAGCCGTCGACGGCGTCGACGCGCCCGCCCGGAAACGCCACCTGAGCCGAATGGCTGCGCAACGCTGCTGCGCGCTGCGTCAGCAGGACGGTCGGCCCGTCCGGGCGCGGCACGATCGGGATCAGAACCGCGGCCGGGACCGCAGCCTTCTCGTCGGGAGGCGCGATCGGCTGCGGCTGCATTTCATGGTCGCCACGCGGGCGGCTGATCACGTCGCCGAAGGAAGGCGGCTCCGGCCGCAGCCGCCGCTTCGCCAGGGCAATGAATTCGTCGGCCGTCAGATTCAGCGCCTGCATCACGGTCTCTAGATCTCGCTTTCGATCTCGCTGGCCGGGACGGCCGGGTAGAACCGGCCGGCGGCTCCAACGCCGAACATCCGCGTGCCATCGACATCACGGACCTCGCCCAGCGCCAGCAGGTCATAGGTCAGCGCGCGGGTCAGGCGCGCCCAAAGCCCCCTGCGGACATGCACATAGGGCTTGAGCCCGTCGCCTGCCTCGCGTTCGAAGCGAATCGCATGCTCCGGCCCCACGCTGACGAGATCATCGACCTGCGTCCGGAACGCGACGGAACGCTCCGCCCCCTCCCCCTCGACGGCCATCTCGACCGCCTGGAAGGGTGCGTCCTCCACCACGATCCCGAGTTTTTCGACCGGGGTCACGAGAACGTAATCGTCGCCGTCCCGCCTCAGAACCGAGGAGAAAAGCTTCACCAAGGCGGGCCGACCGATCGGTGTCCCGAGATAGAACCATGTCCCGTCGGAAGCGATTCTCATGTCGATATGGCCGCAGAAATCGGGATTCCAACGCTCGACGGGCGGCAAGCCGCGCGTCCCGCCGTCCCGCAGCGCTGCGACCATACGTTCCATCGCATTGCCCGTTCCGGTCATCGAAAAGCCCGTCTGCGCCGCATGCGGCATATTGGTTGCATCGCCGCCTCTGCCTTGAACTCCACATAATCGTGAAGCCGAGTTCTGTGCACCCGTGTCATTCGGCGCTTGAGCCGGCTTGGCGCCCCGTCCACATTGAACGGCTCAGGCCGTTGCAAGGTTGCAAGACACAGGTTCCAACGCTGCGAGCCGCGACCCGAGGGTGAAGGAGATCGATATGGTGGCGCAAGTCCGTCAGGCGGAGACCAACCCGCCGATCAGCCTCGATACCGGCATCGTCGAGGCTGCGGAAGCGGCGCTGGGCGCCATCGGCGCGGCCCGCACCGAGATCGGCCAGGTCATCTTCGGCCAGCAGAAAGTCGTCGACCTATCGCTGATCACACTGCTGGCCGGCGGCCACGGCCTGCTGGTCGGCGTGCCCGGCCTCGCCAAGACAAAGCTCGTCGAAGCCATGGGCACCGTTCTCGGGCTGAGCGCCCGGCGCGTCCAGTTCACGCCCGACCTGATGCCCTCCGACATCCTGGGCTCAGAAGTTCTCGACGAGAGCGCCGACGGCAAGCGCCATTTCCGCTTCATCAAGGGCCCGGTCTTCGCCCAGCTGCTGATGGCGGACGAGATCAACCGCGCGAGCCCGCGCACCCAGTCCGCCCTGCTGCAGGCGATGCAGGAGCACCACGTCACGATCGGCGGCGAGCGCTACGACCTGCCCGCCCCCTTCCACGTACTGGCGACGCAGAACCCGATCGAGCAGGAAGGCACCTATCCCCTGCCTGAGGCCCAGCTCGACCGCTTCCTGCTGGAGATCGACGTCGATTATCCCGACCGCGAGGCCGAGCGCCGCATCCTGACGGAAACCACCGGCGCCTCCGAACACAAGCCGGTCCAGGCGATGACGGCCGAGACCTTGATGTCGACGCAGCGGCTGGTGCGGCGCCTGCCCGTCGGCGAGAACGTCGTCGATGCCATCCTCGACCTCGTCCGCTCCGCCCGCCCGGGCGAGGGCAGCGATGCCTCGATCACCGGCAAGCTTGCCTGGGGTCCCGGCCCGCGCGCCAGCCAGTCGCTGACGCTGGCCTGCCGCGCCCGCGCGCTGGTCGAAGGCCGGCTCGCCCCTTCCGTCGACGATGTCGTGGCGCTTGCCATCCCCGTGCTGAAGCACCGCGTCGCGCTCACCTTCGCCGCCCGCGCCGATGGCGAGACCGTCGAGGGCATCATCGGCAAGCTCGTCGAACGGCTGGGATAGGGGGCCGAGGGCGATGCTGCGCACGCGCGTTCTCGGGTCCGCCGAACGCCAGCCCGCCAGGCCGGTCGTCACCGCCTCGCTCGATCTTGCGGCGCGCCTGCCCCGGCTGATCCTGGAAGCACGCCGGGTCTCGGCCAGCGTTCACGGCATTCATGGCCGCCGCCGCGCCGGGCCGGGAGAGACCTTCTGGCAGTATCGCCCGCTTGTGACGGGCGAGTCCTCCTCGCGCATCGACTGGCGCCGCTCCGCTAGAGACGGCCATCTTTTCGTCCGCGAGCGCGAATGGGAGGCCTCGCACGCCATCTGGCTCTGGATCGACCGCTCGGCCTCGATGGGCTTTGCCTCCTCGCTCGCCATGGCGTCGAAGGTCGACCGCGCGCTGGTCGCGGGCTTTGCGCTGGCCGAGACGCTGGTCGAGGGCGGCGAGCGCGTCGGCCATCTCGGCCTGACGCGAGCGCTGGCCTCGCGCCGCATCGTCGAAACCCTGGCCCAGGCGATCCTGGTCGATGTGAAGGGCGCCGAGGCAGACCTGCCGCCGGATGCCCCCCTGCCGCGCCTCGCCGATGCGATCATCATCACCGATGGCCTATCGCCGGCCGCCTCGCTCACCAGGCGCATCGCCACCATGGCGTCGAGCGGGGCGCGCGGACATGTCCTGCTGATCGCCGACCCGATCGAGGAGACCTTCCCCTTCACCGGCCAGGCAGAACTCTTCGATCTCGAGGACGGGCTGTCCCTGCGCGTCGGCGATGCCGGCGCCTGGGGCGAGCAGTATCACCAACGGCTGGAAGCCCATCGCGACGCCATCAGGGAGGCCTGCCGCAAAGCCGGCTGGACCTTGACGCTCCACCGCACGGACCGGCCGGCGAGCGAGGGGGTGCTGCGCATCGCCAGCCTCGTCGCGGCCGCGCGCGGAACGGGGAGATAGCCATGCTGAGCTCGCTGCCCCTCGCCTTTTCCGCCCCGCTCGCGCTCGCAGCTCTGGCCCTGTTGCCGGCGCTGTGGCTGATTCTGCGTGTGACGCCGCCGCGACCGCGCCGGATCGACTTCCCGCCGCTGAAGATCATGGCCGACCTCGTCGCCAAGCGTGAGATGCCGGCCCACACGCCTTGGTGGCTGCTGGCGCTGCGCATGCTCGTGGCGGCGCTGGCGATCCTTGCCGTCGCGGGCCCGGTCTGGAATCCGCCTCGCGAGGCCGGGCCGCTACGCGGCCCGATGCTGCTGCTCATCGACAATGGCTTCGGCGCCGCGACCGACTGGCCCGCGCGGCTTCTGGTCGCGGAATCGCGCGTCGCCGCCGCCGCCCGCGAGGGCAGGCCGGTGGCGATCGTCGGCCTCGCCGAGAACCCGGCCGAGATCACGCTTTCGGAACCGCGCGCTGCGCTCGACCGGCTGCGCGCCTTCGCGTTGCAGCCGCATGCGCCCGACCGCTCCGCCCATCTGCCCCGCATCGAGGCCTTCCTGCGCACAGCGCCGGATGCGGAGCTCGTCTGGGTCGCGGACGGATTGTCTGTGGCGGATGATTCCGCCTTCCTCGCTCGCCTGAAGCAGGAGGCCGATGCTCGGCGTCTCTCGATCCATGCCGGCCCGATCGACCAGCTTGCCCTGTCGGCTCCCGAGAACCTCGCCGGCGCGCTCGCCGTCAAGGTGCTGCGTCCGACGTCGGCGGCGGCCGCCAGCGGCCAGGTCCGCGCGCTAGACCTGAAGGGCCTGCCGCTCGGCGACGCACCGTTCGTCTTCAATGGATCGGAATTGCAGACGACAGCGCGGCTGACCCTGCCGATCGAGGTCCGCAACGCAGTCTCGCGGCTGGAGATCGTCGCAGAACGCAGCGCGGCCGCCGTCGCCCTGCTCGACGACCGGGCCAAGCGCCGCCGCGTCGGCATCGTCTCCGGCGCGACAACGGACACGGCCCAGCCCCTGCTCTCGCCGACCTACTACGTCTCGCGCGCGCTCCAGCCCTTCGCCGAGATCCGCGAGCCACGTCCGGGCTCGACCGACCCGGTCGGCGAATTGCTGGCCCAGAACCTGTCTGTCCTGGTGCTCGCCGATATCGGCGCGCTCGACGCCGACACCGCCGGCAAGATCAATGCCTTCATCCAGCGCGGCGGCGTGCTGCTGCGCTTCGCCGGCGCGCGTCTGGCCGCGGCCACCGACGACCTCACACCGGTTCGGCTGCGCCGGGGCGGCCGCACGCTCGGCGGCGGGCTCTCCTGGGAGACGCCGCGCAAGCTCGCCCCCTTCACCCGCGAGAGCCCCTTCTTCGGCGTCGTCGTCAATGACGACGTTCGCGTCAGCCGCCAGATCCTGGCCGAGCCCGAGGCGGACCTCTCGCGCAAGACCTGGGCGGCGCTGGAAGACGGCACTCCGGTCGTCACCGGCGAACGGCGTGGCGACGGCATGATCGCGATGATGCACGTCACCGCCGACACGACCTGGTCGAACCTGCCGCTCTCGGGCCTCTTCGTCGAGATGTTGCGCAAGATCGTCGGGCTTGCCGGCACCGGCCCGGCCGAGGCCCAGGGCGAGGATGCTCGCGTGGATACACTCTCGCCGACCCGCGTCCTCGACGGCAACGGCGTCTTCCGCAGCCCGCCCGCCACCGCCCAGCCCGTCGCCCGCAGCTTCGCCGGCCGCGCCACGCTGGCCCACCCCCCCGGCATCTATGGCCCGGCCGACGGCTCGCTCGCCGTCAATGCCCTCAACCCCGCCGACACACTGCGCGCGATCGACCTCGCCGCGCTGGGCGCCCCGATCCTGCCGGTCGACAAGCCCGTCGCTCTCGATATCCGTCCGCAGCTTCTGGTGCTGGCGCTGCTGCTGCTGGTCGCGGACACGCTGGCGACGCTCTGGCTCGGCGGCAGGCTTTCTGTCCGCAGGCCCCGCCGTGCCGCTCCCGCGGCTGTCGTGCTGGCGCTGGCGCTCGGCGGAACGGCGTTCCTGCCCGAACCCGCCCGAGCGCAGACTCCGGCACAGCCGCCAGCCGTCGCGACCGCGCCCGCCGACCAGCGCCCGCCGATCCCGCGCGAGCTCTTCGCGGCCGGGGCGGTGACGCGGCTTGCCTATGTCGTCACCGGCGACAAGGCCGTCGATGACATGTCGAAGGCCGGGCTGGCTGGCCTTAACATCGTGCTCGGCGCCCGCACCGCGCTCGAACCGGGCGAAGCCGTCGGCGTCAATGCCGACCGCGACGAGCTCGCCTTCTTCCCGGTCCTGTACTGGCCGATCGTCGCCGGGCGGCCGATCCCGAGCGCCGAGACGCTGCGCAAGCTGGAAGCCTATATGAAGGGCGGCGGCCTCGTGATCTTCGACACCCGCGACGCGATTAGCGCCCGGCCCGGCGGCGGCACCACGCCCGAGGGCGAGCAGCTGCGCCGCATGCTGCAGACGCTGGACATCCCCGAACTGGAGCCGCTGCCGCGCGACCACGTCCTCACCAAGACCTTCTACATCCTCGATGGCTTCGCCGGCCGCTATGACACCGGCACGACATGGGTCGAGATCCTGCCGCCTGCCGGCGCCGATGGTCGGCGCCCGGCCCGCGCTGGCGACAATGTCTCGCCCATCGTCATCACCTCGAACGACCTCGCCTCGGCCTGGGCCGTGAACCGGCGTGGCGAGCCGCTCGTGCCGCTCTCGGGCTCCGATCCGCGCCAGCGCGAAATGGCGCTGCGGGCCGGCGTCAACCTCGTCATGTACGCGCTTACGGGCAACTACAAGGCCGACCAGGTCCATGTCCCGGCCCTGCTCGAGCGTCTGGGACAGTAGGATATGTGGAGCCTCTCCTTCGCCCCCCTCGTCCCGCTGCCGCTGCTGGTCGGCCTTGCCGTCCTGGCCGCCCTCGCAGCAGGCGCAGCGATCGTTCTGGCCGGCCGCAGCGCGATCCTGCGTGCGCTCGCGCTCGCCGTGCTGACGGTGACGCTGGCCGACCCCTCGCTCGTCTTCGAGGACCGCGAGCCGGTGAAGGACGTCGTCTCCGTCGTCGTCGATCGCTCAGCCTCGAACCGGCTGGCCGATCGTGCCGCGCAGACGGAAGCCGCCCAGACCGAGGTCGAGCGCCAGCTCCGCGGCATCGGCAATGTCGAGACGCGGATCGTCGAGGTTCGCGATGCACAGGGCTCGGGCGACGGTACGCGCCTGTTCGAGGCGCTGGCGGCGAGCCTCGCCGACGTGCCCTCCGAACGTGTCGCCGGCGCCATCGTCATCAGCGACGGCCTCGCCCATGACGCCCCGCCCAACGCCGAGGCGCTCGGCCTGCGCGCGCCGCTGCATGTGCTGACGACTGGCCGCAACGCCGAGGTCGACCGGCGCATCGTGCTGGTCGATTCGCCCCGCTTCGGGATTGTCGGCAAGGACCAGACCGTGCGCCTGCGCGTGCTCGAAAAGGGCGGCACCGGCCGCGCCGGTCTGACCATCCGCCGCGATGGCGAGATCGTCGCGCGCCGTGAGGTCACCGTCGGCCAGACCGTCTCCGTCCCCGTGCGCATCGACCGTGGCGGCCCGAACGTCGTCGAGATCGAAGCCGCCCCGCTCGACAATGAGCTGACGCTCGCCAATAACCGCGCCGTCATCACGATCGATGGCGTCAGGGACAAGCTGCGCGTGCTCCTGGTTTCAGGCGAGCCACATCCGGGCGAGCGCACCTGGCGCAACCTGCTCAAGGCCGACGCCAATATCGATCTCGTCCATTTCACCATTCTGCGCCCGCCGGAGAAGCAGGACGGCACGCCAATCAACGAGCTGTCGCTGATCGCCTTCCCGACGCGCGAGCTGTTTCAGGTCAAGATCAAGGAATTCGACCTGATCATCTTCGATCGCTACGCCAACCAGTCGATCCTGCCGCTCGTCTATTTCGACAACATCGTCCGCTATGTCCGCGAGGGCGGTGCGCTCCTGATCGCGGCCGGCCCCGAATATGCCGGTTCCCAGTCGCTTTCTCGAACGCCGCTCAGCCAGATCCTGCCCGCGGTGCCGGACGGCTCCGTGATCGACGAGGCCTATCGCGCCCGCGTCAGCGAGCCTGGCAAGCGCCACCCCGTCACCCGCGACCTACCGGGTGCCGAAGTCGAGCCGCCGCAATGGGGTGAGTGGCTGCGTATGGTCGGCGCCCGGCCCCGTACCGGCTCGCCGGTGATGACCGGGCCGGGAGATCGCCCGCTGCTGATGCTGGCCCGCGAGCAGAAGGGCCGCGTCGCACTCTTCCTGTCCGACCATGCCTGGCTCTGGGCTCGCGGTTTCCGCGACGGTGGTCCGCATCTCGATCTGCTGCGTCGCCTCGGCCACTGGCTGATGAAGGAGCCGGATCTCGAGGAGGAGGCCTTGCGCGCCGTCGCGCGCGGCGGCGTCATCGAGGTCGAACGCCAGACGCTGGGCGACAACCCCGCCCCGGTCGTCATCACCGGCCCTGATGGCCAGTCGCGCTCCGTCCCGCTTGAGCCTGGACGTCCCGGCCTGTTCACCGCCCGGATTCCGAGCGGCGAATTCGGCCTGCATCGCATCTCCGGCGACAATCTCGTCGCCTTCGCCAGCGTTGGGCCGGAGAACCCGCGCGAACTGATGGAGGTCGCCAGCAACCCGGCTGCGCTTCAGGCGCTCGCAGAGGCGACCGGCGGCTCCTCGCGCCGGATCGGCCAGGAAAGCGGTTCGGGCGTGACCGTGCCGCGCATCGTGCCCGTCCGCGCGGGCAGCCAGTTTGCCGGTGCGGACTGGATCGGCCTGCGCATCAGCGATTCCGGGATCGTGCGCGGCGTCCAGATCTCGCCGCTCTTCGTCGGATTGCTCGGCCTTGCCCTGCTCTTCGGCGCGCTGGTCGCCGGCTGGCTCGGTGAGAGCGGCCGGAGATTCAACCGGCGGCCGGACGCGACGGCTTGAGCGCCTCACGCATCAGGGCCGGGTTTGTCCGGACCATCCGGGTCTTCGCGGATCGAATGCCGTGCAAGGTACGCATGCTCGCCACAAGGGCGAGCATGACGGCACGGTTCAGCCACCGATCCTGAACACCGTCACGGCCCCGCGCCGCTGCGCGAGCACGCCCTCGACCAGTTCCAGCGCGAGAAACCGTGCCGGATCGGCCGGCCCCGGCAGCACGAGCTGTTCGGGCGGGATGACCCTGAAGCCGAAGCGCGCGTAATACGGCGCATCGCCGACCAGCAGGATCAGATCGTAGCCCGCCGCGCGCGACGCCTCGATCGAGCGGTTCATCAGGGCCGCGCCGATGCCCCGGCCCTCGAAGGCGGGATCGACCGTCAGCGGCCCCAGCATCAGCGCTGTTTGGCCGCCGGCATTGACCGGCGTCACCCGGATCGAACCGACCAGGAAGGTGCCGACATGCGCCGCGAAGGTCAGGGCCGGATCGGGCGGCACCCCCTCGCGCAGGCGGAAGGCCGTGCGTGCAAATCGACCGGGCCCGAAGGCGCGTTCATGCAGGCGCTCGATTGCGGCCGCATCGACGGGAAGCTCATGGCGAATGGTTAGGGGAAGCGAAGTCATGACGGCGGACCTGCGGACGGGCAGAAGACTGGACGTGATGAAGGCAGGGTCAGCGCAAGGCGCGGCCATGCCGGAAAGCGCGTTCAGCGCGCCGGTCGTCGCAGCAGGGAGATCGGGTGCCCGTTCGTCATGGTGCAGGCGCTGTAGCAGAGCGGCCGGTGGACGTCTATCGGCAAGGGAGACTTACCAGTCGGTGCTCGACGGGGCTCCCTCGACGATCTCCGCCAGCCGCCGCCTTGTTCCCCCCGTCAGCCCCTGCGGCAGCGCGGCGAGCGAAAAGAAGCGCGCTTCAGCGATCTCCATGTCCGGCTTCTTGGCTTCGTCAACAGTAAACGCTCTGACGACATAGACCGCCACGTGGTCGCGGCGCGAGATCTTGCGGTTGAAGTAGACGCCGAACAGTTGTGCCGGGCCTGTCAGGCTGATCCGCGCCTCCTCATGCAGTTCCTTGGCGAGGGCCTCGGCCATCGTCTCCCCAACCTCGACGCCACCGCCGGGAAACTGCCAGCCCGGCGTGTAGGTATGGCGGATCAGGAAGACCTCGCCGGCCTCGTTCAGCACGACCGCACGCACCCCCAGTGTCATGCCGCGAGCGAAGCGGAAATAGGTGTGCAGGACCCTGCTCCGCATCCGCTGGAACCGTGTCAGCCTAGCCTGCCCCTCGCCGGCTGCTCCCTCGTTCGAACGCCTCATCATGCCCGCCGCCTCGGCCGGCCGCTGATTTGTCTATGCAATTGACGCATGGCGGATGCTCGTTTTCGGTTCCGTTACGTCACAAACGCGCCGCAAACGAGGCAGATATCCTCGCTTCATCGCTGGGGTATTTTGTCATGCTGCTCTCTTTCATCATCGCTCGCCTGAAGGCCAAGCCGGCTTACGTCTGGAAGCCCGCCCTGACCCTGACCGATTCGCGCATCGTTTCCGAACTGACCGGCGCGGCCAACTGAGCCGCCCCGGACTGCGGGTCCCGTCGACGCAGGCGCATCTGCGCGCTTGACGAGCGCATGCCTGCGAGGGCAAGCGCTTAGGCTGTGTTCAAGCTCGCGCATCTGTCCGACCCGCATCTCGGCCCGCTGGCGGGCTTTTCGCTGCATCAGCTCATCGGCAAGCGTGCGACAGGCTATGTCAACTGGCGCCGCAAACGTCGCCATGCGCACGACATGGAAATCCTGGCGCTGATCGTCGCGGATATCCGTGCGCAGCTGCCGGACCATGTCGCCTGCACCGGCGATGTCGCCCATATCGGCCTGCCCGACGAGTTCAAGACTGCGGTGGCCTTCCTCGACACGCTCGGTCCGCGCGAGGCGGTGAGCTTCGTGCCGGGCAACCATGACGCCTATGCCCGCTCGTCGCTGAAGGCGCTGGCGAGCCACCTGGCCCCCTGGGTCGCCAGCGACGATGGCAGCATCGGCTATCCCTGGTATCGCCGGCGCGGCAATGTCGCGCTGATCGGCCTCAACACCGGCATCCCGACCCTGCCGCTGATGGCGACAGGACGAGTCGGCCGCGAGCAGATCACCCGGACCGAAGCATTGCTCGAACGAGCCCGCGACGAGGGCCTGATCCGCGTCGTGCTGATCCATCATCCGCCCTATGTCGGCGGTGCCAGGCGATCGCGGGAGCTGGTCGATTCCGCAGCGTTCGAGACCATGCTTGCGCGCAAGGGCGCCGATCTCGTCTTGCACGGTCACAATCACAAGTTTTCGGTAGCCTGGCGCCGTGGCGTCGAGCGCGACGTTCCGATCGTCGGCGTGCCCTCGGCCTCGATTGGCCCGCTCGGCCATGGCGAAATGGCGACCTGGCACCTGTTCCATATCGAAGGCGATGCCGCCTCGCCCCATATCACGCTCGAGCAACGCGGCTTCGAGCTCGACGGCACGGTCATCCTGCGCCAGCAGATCGCGCTGCATACGAAGCCGGTGTGATTGTCAGACGCGCTGCCTGAGAGCGTCTGAGAATTCGTCAGCGTGAGTCGGCTGGCGCGGTGTTCGAGAACCGGAGCGGAGCGGACATCGGTCCGTGAGCACCGGAAGAGCAGAACACCGCGTCAGACGGCCGCGATGGCGGATTGGCGGGCGCTCTCAGATGCAGCGCCCGCCATCGACGGCCAGCACCGTGCCCGTCACCATGTCGGCCTCGTCCGAGCAGAGATAGAGCGCGGCATTGGCCATGTCCTGCGGCGTGGAGAGCCGGCCCCACGGAATCGACGCCCGGAACTGGGCGCGCTTCTCGGGCGTATCCTCGCCCATGAAAGTCGCGAGCAGCGGCGTTTCGCCAGCGACGGGGGCGATCGCGTTGACGCGGATGTGGTCCGGAGCCAGCTCCACCGCCATCGACTGCGAGAGCAGGTTCACCGCGCCTTTCGAGCCGTTGTACCAGGTCAGGCCCGGACGCGGGCGGATGCCTGCGGTCGAGCCGATGTTCAGGATCACGCCGCCGCCATGCTCGCGGAAATGCGGCACGGTCGCCAGCGCCATCAGGTAGATCGACTTGACGTTGACGGCGAAGACCCGGTCGAACACATCCTCGGGCACCTCGGTCATCGGCATGTTGCGATGGGTCGTACCTGCATTGTTGACGACGATGTCGAGCCGCCCGAACTTCGCGATGACGCGCGCCACCGCCTTGTCGACGCTCTTGCCCTTGGCGACGTCGCAGGTCACCGCGAAAGCCTTGCGACCGATTGCCTTGGCCGCCTCCTTGGCCTTGTCGCCATTGAGGTCGAGCACAGCGACGCGCGCGCCCTCCCTCACGAAGGTCTCGGCGATGCCGAACCCGAACCCCTGTGCCGCGCCGGTGACCAGCGCCGTCTTGCCCTTGAGTCTCATGCTGTATCCTCGTGGTCTTCTGTGCGGCGACTTTTGAGGGGATTTGCCTCGAGCAACAAATGCGTTTTCGCCATTGCGCGGATACGGAATTGTATGGCGCGACGTCCTCGACAAAGGGGCTCCACTCACCGCCTATTTCAGGCGCCGATCTCTTCCCTCAGCATCTCCAGTTCCAGCCAGCGCTCCTCGAAGCCGGCGATCTCCCGCGTGACCTCTTCGAGCCGGGTCGTCGCCTTGGCGAAGAGCTTCGGATCGCGCGTGTAGAGGTCGCCTGCGAGCGCCTGATTGAGCTTGGCGGCCTCGGCCTGGAGCACTTCGATCTTCTTCGGCAGCGTCTCCAGCGCGTGTTTCTCGTTGAAGGACAGCTTGCGCTTCGAGGCCGGGGCAGCCGCCGCGACGGACGGCGCCGGGGTCGGTGCATCGGCCTGCGGCTTGGCCGCCGGTGCCCGGAGCTTCGCGCCGACGCCGCGTCCGCGCTGCGCCAGCATGTCGGTGTAGCCACCGGCAAATTCGGTCCAGACGCCGTCGCCGTCCGAGATCAGCACGCTCGACACCACCCTGTCGATGAAGTCACGGTCATGGCTGACCAGCAGCACGGTGCCCTGATAGTCGGAGAGCAGTTCCTGCAGCAGATCGAGCGTCTCGAGGTCGAGATCGTTGGTCGGCTCGTCCAGCACCAGCATGTTCGAGGGCTTGGCCAGCGCACGCGCCAGCATCAGCCGGCCGCGCTCGCCGCCCGAGAGCGCGCCGACCGGCGTGCGCCGCTGCAGCGGCTGGAACAGGAAGTCCTTCATGTAAGCGATGACATGGCGCGGCGTTTCACCGACCATGACCTGGTCGGAGCCGCCTCCGGTCAGCGCATCGCCGAGCGGCGTCGCCGGGTCGAGGCTCTCGCGACGCTGGTCGAGCGTCACCATCTCGAGCGAGACGCCGAGCTTCACCGTGCCGGAATCCGGTTCGAGTGCGCCGGTCAGCAGGTTAATCAGCGTGGTCTTGCCGGCGCCGTTGGGGCCGACGATGCCGATCCGGTCGCCGCGCGCAACACGGATCGACAGGTCCTTGACGACGACATTCGAGCCGAAGGCCTTGGCGACGTTGGTAGCCTCGATCACCAGCTTGCCCGATGTCTGCGCCTCGCTGGCCTCCAGCTTGACGCTGCCGACGGCGAAGCGGGCATTGCGGCGCTGCTCGCGCAGCCCGTGCAGTTCGCCGAGACGGCGTTGGTTGCGGGTGCGGCGCGCGCTGACGCCGTAGCGCAGCCAGTCCTCCTCGCGCGCGATCTTGCGATCGAGCTTGTGGCGCTCCAGTTCCTCCTGCGCCAGCACCTCGTCCCGCCAGGCTTCGAACTCGCCGAAACCCCGGTCCGTTCGTCGCGTCAGGCCGCGATCCAGCCAGATCGTGGCGCGCGACAGATTGGTCAGGAAGCGGCGGTCGTGGCTGATCAGCACCATCGCCGAGCGCAGCGATTTCAGCTCCTGCTCGAGCCATTCGATGACGGGCAGGTCGAGATGGTTGGTCGGCTCGTCGAGCAGCAGGATATCGGGCTCCGGCGCCAGGACGCGGGCCAGAGCCGCGCGGCGCGCTTCGCCGCCCGACATCGTCGCGGGATCCTCCTCGCCTGTGAGGCCGAGCTCGCTGACCAGATACTGCGCACGATAATGATCGTCGCCCGGCCCGAGCCCGGCCTCGACATAGGCGAGCGAGGTCCTGTAGCCCGTGAAGTCCGGCTCCTGCGGCAGATAGCGCACCGTCGCGCCCGGCTGGACGAAACGTTCGGCCGAATCCGGCTCGACCAGCCCGGCCGCGATCTTCAGCAAGGTCGACTTGCCCGAACCGTTGCGACCGACGAGGCAGACGCGCTCGCCTGCGGAAACCGCGATCTCCGCGGCCTCCAGCAGCGGCTGTCCGCCGAAGGTGAGCGCGACGTCGCGCAGATGGAGCAAGGGGGCCATGGCATGTCCGTGAAGGGGGAGCAGGCGGGATAGACCGACAAGGTCGCGGAGTCACGCGCGCAGGCGCGGCATGCCCCTTGCTTGTCCTCTTGCCAGGGGCGACCCGGCCCGTATCGTGATGCCACTGCGTCCGTGAGTCCGCGAACCATGCCCCAGCCCCGCCCGATCGGGATCGGCCATAACGGCGGCCCGCCGCTGAAGGAGCGCAAGCGCCGCTCCTCGAGCAGTAGCGGCAGCATCGGCCGTTTTTTTGACTGGCGCTTCGCCCACCGCAAGGCCTGGAAGAAGCCGCGCGACATCGCGTTGCGCCGCGAGGAGAAGGCCGAGGCGCTCGGCCTGACCTATGAGGAGTACTCGCTGGAGATCATGGAGCGCGGCTACCATCCGCAGCCCGAACATGCCGACGCGATCAAGGCGAAGCGCGCCGAGCGCCGCCGCTCCGGCGGCGTCGTCGGCCAGTCGCTGAAGGGCAGGCGCCTCAAATAGGTCTGCCTTCAGAGGGGCTGGGCTTGGCTCTCAGGCGAACCACAGCCGCGCGGGATCATCGAGACCGAAGCGCTCCGGTGCGGCGGCGATAGCGGCCAGCCCCTGCTCGGCGCCATCATGGGCCGTGACGACGTGGAGCGAAAAGCGCGCTGCCAGGTCCTCCATCGGCGGCTTCCCACTGAAAACCGCCTGGATCTTCGCCTGATCGGCGAGCGGCAGCAGCCGCGGCACGATCCCGCCGGAAATGTAGACGCCTCCCGTCGCCTTGAAGACGAGCGCGAGGTCACCCGCGACCCGTGCCAGCAGCCGCCAGAAGCAGACCACGGCCATCAGCGCGGCCGGGTCGCCGTCGAGCGCCAGCGTCGTGACATCCGCGGCGCTGACATCCGGCTCCAGCATCCCGGTCTCGCTGGCGACGGCGCGATGGAAGCGCACCAGCCCATCCCCGCTCAGCAGATCCTCGACCGTGACGCGAGGCAGTCCCGCCGTCAGCGCCGGCCAAATCTTTGCCTCGGTGAGATCCTCGGGCCCGACCCCGATATGGCCACTCTCGGTCGGAACCAACACCCCACGCCGGCCCCGCTTGATCAGCGCAGCCGCACCGAAGCCCGTGCCTGGCCCCAGCACCAGCCGCACACCGTCCGGTTCCGGCTCGCCCGCGACAAGGGTCGTGACATCGGTCGGACCGAGCACGGCGAGCGAGGCTGCCTGCGCCTCGAAATCATTGACCAGCAGACCCTGCTTCAACCCGAGCGCGCGCCCGATCAGAGGCCCGTCGAAATGCCAGTTCGCATTGGTCAATTGGGCGCTGCGCCCTTCGAGCGGCCCGGCGACCGCGAGCACGGCCGAGCGTGGCCGCTGAGTCAATGTCACCAGAACCGCTTCGAGCGCAGCCTCCGGCGTCGTATGGCTGCCGGTCCCGATCCGCGCCAGCGGCTGATGCGGAGCGCCGGCGTCCTCGACCAGCGAAAGACGGCAATTCGTGCCGCCGACATCGGCCACCAGCACCGGGTAGGAAAAGTTGCTCATCACGCGGCATCCAGCGGGTTGGGCTTGTGATGGTCGGGCTTGCGATACTCCGCAAACCAGCCGAGCCCTTCGAGCGTGCCGGCGCGCGGCCGATACTCGCAGCCTACGAAGCCGTCATAGCCGAGCTCGTCCAGCAGCGCGAACAGGCTGGGATAGTCGGGGCCCGTGCTGTCGGGCTCGTTGCGGCCATTGGCGCTGGCGATCTGGACATGGCCGACCAGCGGATAGAGCGCCTTCAGCTTGCCGGCGACGTCGCCGTGGATCAGCTCGCAATGATACATGTCGAACTGCAGCCGGACATTGGAACGGCCGGATTCGCGCACATAGCTGGCCGCCCGGTCGAAATCGTTGAGAAAATAACCCGGCATATCCTTGCCGTTGATCGGCTCGAGTAGCAGGTCGATGCCGTGCGGCGCCAGCGCATCCGCCGCATGGGCGAGCGAAGCCCGGTAGGTCGCCTGCGCCACGGGATCGTTCGGATCGGCCAGGCCCGCCATCATGTGGAGGCGCTTCACGCCGGTCTCGTGGGCGTAGGCGAGAGCGGTCTCGATCCCTGCCTTGAATTCGGCCTCACGGCCCGCCAGCGCGGCGATGCCGCGCTCGCCCTTGGCGAAGTCCCCCGGCGGGAGATTGAACAACGCCTGTTCGAGCTCCCCGCCCGTCAGTGCCAGGCCGACCTGCTCGGCCGGATGTTCATAGGGGAACAGGAACTCCACGGCCGCGAAACCGGCATCCGACGCCGCCTTGAAACGGTCGAGGAAGGCCCACTCGTTGAACATCATCGAGAGATTGGCGGCGAAGCGAGGCATGACGGTCCCAAGGCTGGTGAGGAAGCGCAAGGCTAGCGCGATGCGCGGCCCGCGTCATGAGGCAACGTCGTGGACAGTCGTGCGTTCCGTGTCGCCCCCGCGCCGCATCAATCCGGCCAAGCTGCGAAGCGACCGGAAGACGCCCCTGAAACGCCGATCACGGCTTCTTCGAGGGCGGGTTCGGATCCTTCGAGAAATTCCGGAAGACCATGTCGGGCGAGGAGGTGTTGTGGCGCGAGTGGGTGGTGCGACCCATCCAGATGTCCGTCGCCTTGCTGCCGGAGAAGGGCATCAGCAATTCCTCGCGCCAGCCCTTGGCGCCTGGCTCGCGGACGGCGATCCGGGCCACGTCATTGTTGAACTCGGTGACATACATCGAGCGCAGCGCGACGAAGGCCTTGCCGCCACTCACCGGCTTGCCGAGCACGGCGTCGAGGACCATGCGGTTCTCATCGACCGAATCCAGCTTGAGCGTACCGGCGGAGCCGTCCTTGAAATCGAGCTTGAAGGACAGGGTGGCGGGGTCGAACGAAATCTCCTTGATGTTCACGACCGGACGGCCGGCATCCTGCTCGATCGGCCCGAACAGGAAGGACGAGCCATAGGCGGTCGCCGACAACTGCTGCGGCGGCAGCGGCCGCACGCGCCAGTAGCCATCCTGCGGATAGACGACGAGCATCTCGTAGGAGCCGGTCTTGCCGAGCTTCCAGAGCTGGACGAGATGAAGCCCCTTCTCGACACGGTCGCCCACCTTGAATGTCGTATCCGCCGGCCGCCAGAAGGTCGGGAAGGTGTAGCCGACCAGCCAGTACTCGATGCTCTCGTAGAAGGTGACGCGGCGCGGCGGAACGGGCGCCTTGAAGACGGGGTCGCCTGTCATGTCGCAGGCCGTCCAGTCCGCATCCCAATTGTCGCGCAAAAGCCCTGCGATATAGGCCGGATGCGCCGCCTCGATCTGGAATCGGCGAACCTCGGGCGAGATCGCCTTGATCGTGACATTGTCCTTCTCGGCGCAGAGCACGGGCTCCGACTCGTTCTTCACTTCGACGGCGACATCGCTGGCCGCGAAGGCGGGCGAACCGGCGCAGGCGAGGACCAGAAGGGCGATGCGGAGATGGGCGGCGAAATTCGTCATGAAAACTCAGCTCTCGAGGATGGCATAGACATCGCCTGAATTGGCGGCGTGGGGAAGCGCGCGCAGAAAGCTGCCCATCGCCTCGGCGCTGACGAACTGGCCCAGCTCGAGCCGTTGGCTTTCGCCGAGCGCGACATTGAAGCGGTAGGGACCGAGCGTTTCGAGCAGCGCGAGGCAGGCTTCGGCGACATCGCGCTGGATCGTCGTGAACTCGAAGGAGATCGCCGGCACGCGCCGAGTCAGCCCCGCGAGCACATGCGCCTCGAAGCCTTCGACGTCGATCTTGAGCAGCGTCGGCAGGCCATGGCGAGCGATCAGCGAATCAAGTGTGGTGCAGCGGACGGCGATCTCGTGGTCCCAGACCTGCCCCTCCCAGCCGCCCGCACCATGCGCCGCGCCGATGAAGGCGTTCGACGCTGTCGAAACCGTAGGATTGGCGCTGTTGATCCGCAGGGTGACCGAGCCGTCATGGTCGCCGCAGGCGGCCTCGACCAGCGTCACCTGCGGATCGCGGCCATGGATCAACCTCAACACCCGCGCCGGCCCCGGCTGCGGCTCGAGCGCGACGACACGCGCACCAAGGCGGCGGAAGGACGAGACGCGGTCGCCGACATGCGCCCCGATGTCGAAGGCAAGTTCGCCGGGTCGAAGGAAGCGGCCATAGAGCGCGTCCATAGCGGCATTGCGGGCGGCATCGCCGTGATAGACGCGCAGCGAGCGCGACAGCGCCTTGGCTGTGCCCTTGGGATAGAGCGCCGCGTTCATGCGCCCTGCCCCTGCCGGATCGCGACGAGTTCGGCCGGCGCGTCGAAATCCTCGGGAATGCCGCAGAGGCCGAAGCGCGCAAACCAGTCCCCGAGAGCCGGCAGGGCGGTGGCCATCGCGAAGGGGATCGCCAGCAGATAGCCGGCTGTCAGCGGCAGCGACCAGAGCAGCACGACGGGCGACAGCACGAGCAGCGTCCCGAACAAATAGGCCGCGAACAGAAGATGCGGCCACAGGCCGGCGAAGGCCGTGACGAAGGACAGGGCACGGGCGTCGCGCGCCTGCCCGTTCCAGCCGATGCGCGAGCGGCCGAACAGGAGCCCGACCATGAACAGCGTGGTGCGGAAGCTCGACACCGCGCCCTGCAGGAAGGCGAAGACAACCTCGATCACCACCGAGGCGATGAAACGTGGACGCCCGCCATAACGAGTGGCACCGCCCTTCGTCAGCAGGATGTCGGCGAATCCGGCGAGTTTGGGCGAGAGATACATGGCGAGGAACAGCAGATAGAGGCCCATCGCCAATCCCGCCGGATAGTCCGCGATGGCGCGATCCTCGATGACCTTGAGCGGCAGGAGCGCGATCATGAGCGTCCAGGCCGGCAGGCCGAGGAACATCAGGATCGCCCAGACCAGCTGGAAGCGGCTCATCGGGCGCAGGCCGGGAATGTCGAGCAGCTTGAGATATTGCAAGTTGCCCAGGCACCAGCGCAGGTCGCGCTTGGCGAAGTCGAGCATGGTCGGCGGGTTCTCCTCCCAACTTCCCATTTCCAGAGGCAGCACGCGCACCTCATAACCGGCGCGGCGCATCAGCGTCGCCTCGACCTGGTCATGGCTCATCACCGCGCCACCGAGCGGCGGCCCGCCGGACAGCACCGGAAGATGACAGCCGTCGCGGAAGGGCGCGATGCGGACCATCGCATTGTGGCCCCAGAACGGCCCGCAATCGCCAATCCACCACGCAGAGCCCATCGTGTAGGGCCGCATTCCCTGGCGCATGCCGAATTGGAACACGCGGGCGAATGCGGATTGGCTCGGCATACCCACGACCAGGCTCTGCAGGATGCCGAGCCGCGGATAGGCCTGCATCATCCGCGTCAGCTTCACGATCGCCTCGCCCGACATCACGCTGTCGGCGTCGAGCGGCAGCATGACCTCGTAATCGCCGCCCCAGCGCTCGCAGAAATCACGGACATTGCCGGCCTTGAAGCCGGCATTGTCGATGCGGCGGCGATAGACGATGCGCCCTCCCCCGCCGGTCTCGCTCTGCCATTGCGCAGCTAGCCGTTCCTCGACGGCAGCAACCGTGGGATCGTCGCTGTCCGACAGGATGAAATAATCGAACCAGCCACCTTCGCCTGTGGCGTCGAGGCTGTTCTTGACCACCCTCAGCCGGTGGAAGGCGCGGGCGGGATCCTCGTTGCGCAAGGTCATCAGGATCGCACTGCGGATCGCGATCGGCGTCGGCGCGTCGCCAGCGGCGGCGAAGGGCGCCACGCTCGCCATGCCGTCCTTGACCCCATGCAGCAGCCAGAGACCGATCACAGCGTTCCAGAAGCCGAGCACAGTCCAGGGCGCGCCGAACAGGAAGGCGATGAAGATCGCGGCATCCGCAGCAGTCCAGCCGCCGGCGCCGAGCACCTGCGCAAGCCCGTAGAGGAGCGCCGCCAGCGTCGTAAGATTCAGGACGAGAACCAGCCGGCGGCGCCTTGCCAGCGCGGCTTCCGACTGCAGCCCGGCCGGTGTCATTCCCGGGACCGGATTTGCGAGGCCTTGCGCCGCCGGCTGGAACGTGGTCGGAGCGGGACGCTGGTTCATGGCGGTCTCTGTCATGCGATCGGTCTGGGCAAGGCGGGGCCTGGACAAGGTGGACTGGCAGAGCGGACGGGAGACGGCGACATGGCGCAAGACGACACGGCGCAGCAGCTAAAGCCGGCATCTTCGTCCATGGCAAGCACACCGGCGACGGCACTTTGGTATGTGGCGCCGCGTGAATGCGCCCTGAACACGGAAACGCTGCCCGAGCCCGGGGCGCAGGACTGCCTCGTCCGCACGCTCTGGAGCGGCATCAGCCGCGGCACCGAACGACTCGTCTTCGAGGGGCGTGTTCCCGGCTGTGAGCATGAGCGCATGCGGGCTCCCTTCCAGCAGGGCTCTTTCCCCTTCCCGATCAAATACGGCTACTGCGCTGTCGGCGTCGTGGAGGCAGGGCCGTCGCATCTGCGGGGTGAAACGGTGTTCTGCCTGTATCCGCATCAGGATCGCTTCATCGCCCCGGCCGACAGGCTGACGCGTGTGCCTGGGAACGTCCCCGCCCGCCGCGCCATCCTCGCCGCCAACATGGAAACCGCCCTGAACGCCCATTGGGATGCCGGTTCCGGCCCGGCCGATCGGATCGTCGTCGTCGGCGGTGGGGTGATCGGACTGCTCGTCGCCTGGCTGGCGGCGCGGTTGCCGGGCGCAGAGGTCACTCTGGTCGATATCGACGAGGGCCGGGAGGTGCTCGCGCAGCGGCTCGGCTTCGGCTTCGCCGGACCCGACGCCGCGCCGGCGGATGCCGACACCGTCTTTCATGCCAGCGCTTCCGCTGCCGGCCTCGAAACGGCGATCGCCTGCGCCGGCATCGAGGGCCGTATCGTCGAACTAAGCTGGTACGGCGAGGGATCGGTGGCCGCGCCCCTCGGCGGCGCGTTCCATTCGCGCCGGCTCCAATTGGCGTCGTCCCAGGTTGGCCGGATCTCGCCTTCGAGACGCCCGCGCTGGGATCATGCCCGCCGGGCCGAGGCCGCCATGGCGCTGCTGGCGGACGACCGGCTCGACGCCCTGATCACCGAGGAGATCGCATTCTTCGAGGCGGCCCTGCGACTTCCCGCGATCCTCAGCCCCTCCTGGCCCGGGCTGACCGCCGCCCTGCGCTATTGACCTGTCGCGGCCATCCTGGCCAAGACAGCCGAGATCTGCCGGCCGGGACGCCGCCGGCCAGCAGGAGCCCTGACATGTTCTCCGTCGAAGTCCGCGACCGCATCATGATCGGCCACTCCCTGCCCGATCCCTTCTTCGGCCCAGCCCAGAACATGCATGGCGCGACCTTCGTGGTCGATGTCGCCTTCTTCCGCGAGAGGCTGACGCGCCAGAACGTCGTGGTCGACATCGGCGCCGCGCTCGACGTGCTGAACAAGACGCTGAAGCCGCTGAACTACCAGAATCTCGACGCGCTGCCGCAATTTGCGGGCGTACTGACCACCACCGAATTCCTCTGCAAATACATCTTCGACGCTATGGCCGATGCGGCGAAGTCGGGCGCACTCGGGGAGGACGCTGCCGGCCTTGCCCGCATCCGCGTGACGCTGCACGAGACCGATCTCGCCCGTGCGAGCTACGAGGGCGCGCTCGCGTGAGCGCCATAGCCTTCGCGATTCCGGGCGACATCGACCTGCCGACCGGCGGCTACGCCTTCGATCGCAGGCTGCTGGCCGAGTGGCGCGAAATGGGCATCGAAGCCAGGCACCTCGCCTTGCCGGGCTCCTTTCCCTTTCCGACCGAGGCCCACCTCGCGCAGACCGGCCACGCGATCCTGTCGCAGCCCTGGGACGACACCCTGCTGATCGACGGGCTGGCCTATGGCGCCTTTCCCGAGGGCATCGCCGCCGGGCTTGCCGGGCGCGTCGTCGCCCTCGTGCATCACCCGCTCGGGCTGGAGACCGGGCTCGCGCCGGAAACGGCGCAGATGCTGGTGGCGCGCGAGACCGCGGCGCTGCGTTATGCCCGTGCCGTCGTGACGCCGAGCCCGGCGATGAAGCGTCTGCTCGCCGCCGATTTCGGCGTCGAGGAGGCGCGCATCACAGTCGCCCAGCCCGGTGTCGATCCCGCTCCGCGCGCGACCGGCGGCCCGAATGACGGCCCCCTGCAGCTGCTTGCCGTCGGCTCTGTCGTGCCACGCAAGGGCTATCACGTGCTGGTCGAGGCTCTTGCGTCCCTCTGCGACAGGAACTGGCACCTCACCATCGTCGGAGCGACCGACCGCGCCCCCGAGACCATGCGGGCTCTAGCGGGCCAGATCGCGGACGCAGGGCTTCAGGACCGCATCTTGCTTGCAGGGGCCGTGGACGACACGACGCTTGCGGCCGCCTATGATCGCACCGACCTCTTCGTGATGCCCTCGCTGTTCGAGGGCTATGGCATGGTGTTGACCGAGGCGCTGGCGCGCGGGCTGCCAATCGTCTGCACGACGGGCGGCGCCGCGGCCGAAACGGCGCCCGACGACGTTGCGCTGAAAGTTCCTCCGGGGGATGCCGGCGCGCTGGCCACGGCACTGGCGATCCTGATTGATGCGCCGGACCGGCGCAGGGCGCAGGCGGATGCGGCCTGGGCCGCGGCGGCGACCTTGCCGCGGTGGCGAGATACGGCGGCGATCGTCGCCGGCGTTTGCCTGCCCGGACTCGGGCGAAAGGTAGGTTGATGGGCGGTTTCTCACCCGAATGGCTGGCTCTGCGGGAGCCGGCCGACCATGCGGCCCGCAATCCGCAGGTCCTGGCCGCCGTCGGCGCGCATTTCGCGGCCAAGGCCTCGCTCACCGTGGTCGACCTCGGCTGTGGCGCGGGCTCGAACCTGCGCGGCAGCTATGCTGCCCTGCCGGCGCGACAGCACTGGACGCTGGTCGATCTCGACGCCCGCCTCCTCGCAGCCACGCGCGAGACGCTTGCTGGCTGGGCCGACGAAGCACGCGAGCAGGGCGAAGAGCTGGTCCTGGCCAAGGGCGAACACATCATCACGGTCGATACCCGCCAGGCCGACCTGAACAAGGACCTCGAATGGATTCTCGGCTGGCAGCCCGATCTGGTCACGGCCGCCGCCCTGTTCGACCTCGCCTCGAAGCGCTGGATCGAGCGCTTCGTCGCGGCACTGACGAGCCAGCGCCTGCCGCTCTATACCGTCCTGACCTATGACGGGCGCGAGACCTGGCAGCCGTCGCACCCTGCCGATGCCGCGATGCTGGCAGCGTTCAAGCATCACCAGCGCAGCGACAAGGGCTTCGGCCCGGCAGCCGGCCCCGACGCCACCGAATTCATGGCGGAGGCCTTCCGCAAATCGGGTTTCGCAGTTTCCACCGGCGACAGCGCCTGGCAACTCGACGGCAGGCAGGGAGAGCTGAGGCAGGCCCTGGCGCAGGGCATCGCCGATGCCGTGCTGGAGACCGGGCAGGTCGATCCGGCGACCGTCGGCGACTGGCTCGCGGCGAAGGCGGGAAATACAACGGCCCTGATCGGCCATTTCGATCTCTGGGCGCGGCCGGTCTGACCGCGTTTGCGCCGCCTATTTCAGCCCCGGCAGCATGCGGCGCAGGACACCGTCCTTGCGAATGAAGTGATGGTACAGCGCGGCGGCGATGTGCCCGCAGGCCAGGAGCGCCATCGCGATGGCGAGCTTGCCGTGAACGCCCAGAACAGTCTTGGCCAGCTCCTCGTTCGGGCTGGCGAGGGCCGGCAGGTCGACGAGCCCGAACAGTGTCAGTGAAGGGTAGAGCGAGACGCCGATCCAGCCGAGCAGCGGCACGACGATCAGCAGGCCGTAGAGCAGCCAGTGCACCAGATGCGACGCGGCCTTGTGCCACCACAGCAGCGTCGGCTCGTCCGGTGGTGCGCCCTTGATCAGCCGGTAGGTCAGCCGGCCGGCAACCAGCCAGAGCACGAGGAAGCCGAGGGTCTTGTGCGAGCTGTAGAGCGCGTCGGTCAGCCCATCCCAGATGTCGAGCGTGTTGCCGCGATAGCTCATGGCAAGACCCAGCGGCACCATCACGAGGACGGCGCCGGCGGTTGCCCAATGCATGTGCCGGGCGGCGGAGCCGTAGACACCATGTCCCGGCGCTATCGTCGCCTTGTCATGATCCTGCGTCATTCCCCTCTCCCGCTTGCGAGACTGCCGGATCGACGCATGGATGCCCACATTCATCCCGCGTTCAAGGTGGCGAGCCTATACGGCCTGCCCACGGATCTGGATGGCTCGACGGCAGGGCGCCGAAATTTCTGCTCGATGGAACTGCTCTCGCCTCAAGCACGTTTGGTGGAAAATGATGCAGCGCGGATCTATATCGACGATCCGCACGTATAAGCCTAACCTCCCGCCGGGCCGAAGCCTTCCTGGACAAGGCCCTATCTGACGGACAATCCGATGCCTCAGTCGCGTACCCTTTTCGGACGCCCGCTCGAGACGAGCCTCGTAGCGGTTGATCGGGCCATTTCCGAATTTCGGGCCGGCAGGCCGGTGCTTCTGCGAGCGGGCGAGCATCTCGCGCTCGCACTTTCGGCAGAGTTGGCCGAGGGCGATCTGGTCGGACGCCTCGATGATCTCGCGGGCGGCAAGGCCTATCTCGCGTTGAGCGCGGCCCGGCTGCGCCGGCTCAGCGGGAAGAACCGCGCCGAGACCGGCATCCTGGCGATGCCGACGCTCGATCTGGCCCGCATCGAGATGCTCGCCCTCAAGATCGACGGCAAGGTCGACGCTCCCGTGGCGCCCGCTTCCGCGATCGACGATGCCGCGCTCGAACTGGCGCGGCTTTCGCTCGTCCTGCCGGCCGCGATCATTGTCCCGGTCTCGGCCGAGCTCATCGACGGCGAGCCGCTGGTCGAGGTCGAGATCGACGCCGTCAACGGCTATCGCGCCGCCCAGGCCGCAACGCTGTCGATCGTCGGACGTGCCCCGGTGCCGCTGGAAGGAGCGCCTGAGACGGAGTTCGTCGTCTTCCGTGGCGGCGAGGGCCTGCGCGATCAGGTCGCGATCATCGTCGGCAATCCCGATCTCTCGGCCGCCGTGCCGGTGCGTCTGCATTCCGCCTGCCTGACCGGCGACCTCTTCGGCTCGCTGAAATGCGATTGCGGCGACCAGCTCCGCGAAACCGTGCAGTGGATGGCCGAGAACGAGGGCGGAATCCTGCTCTATCTCGACCAGGAAGGCCGCGGCAACGGCATCTCCAACAAGATGCGCGCCTACAAGCTGCAGAGCCAGGGCTGGGACACCTACGATGCCGACGAGGTCCTCGGCTTCGATCTCGACCAGCGCCATTTCGACTTCGCTGCGACGATGCTGAAGCAGCTTGGCGTGAACAGCGTCACCGCCCTCACGAACAACCCGCTCAAGGTCGGGGCGATCAAGGCGGCGGGCCTCGAGGTCGCGGCGACCCAGCGCGTCCTCGGGCGGCCGAACGTCCACAATGTCCGTTATCTCGCCTCCAAGCGGGACCGGGCCGGCCATTTCATCGACATGGACGCGCTGATGGCGCGGGCTGCCCCCAAAGATTGAGCAGGCGATGATCGAACGGGCTGGCCCGTCCCTTGGCTGACCCGGAGGCCTTGATCGCCAGGGCGACTTCAGGCACCGCAACCTGATGTCGAACGGCATCGACCCGCAACACGGATCTGCGCCACGCTGGCCGCTCGCCAGGGTGATCGCCATCGTCGTCATCGCCTGGCTCGCGCTCTCCTGGCCATGGCTGTCCGGCATCGTCACGATCCCCTGGGACGCCAAGGCGCATTTCCAGCCGCAGCTCCAGTTCCTCGCCGAGGCCTGGCATAGCGGTCGCTCGCCGTTCTGGACGCCTTACGTCTTCTCCGGCTCCCCGCAGGTTGCCGATCCGCAATCCCTTATCTTCTCGCCGCCCTTCGCCCTGATCGCAGCGCTGGAACCGGTGCCCGGCTTCAGGCTCGGAGATGGCGCCGTGCTCGGCACCTTGCTCGCGGGCGCACTCGCCTTCGTGGTGATCTTCCGCGACCGCGACTGGCATCCCGCCGGTGCCGTGGTCGCGGCCCTGGCTTTCGCCTTCGGAGCCGCGGCAGCCTGGCGCATTCAGCATGTCGGTCAGGTCCTCAGCCTCGGCTACTTCGCCGTCACGCTCGCCCTGGTGGCGCGCGCGCTCGAACGCGGCTCGCTGGCCTATGGCTTCGCGGCCGGCGTCGTCGCGGGATTCATGGTTCTCGGCCGCGACCAGGTCGCGCTGATCGGCGTCTATGTCCTGGCCGGACTCGTGATCGCCGCGATCGCGATGGCGCGCAGTCCCTGGCAGGCCCTGCGCAGCAGCCTCCTGCCCTTGCTCGCGGGTACACTCGGCGCGGTTCTGGTCGCCACAGTGCCGATCCTGCTCACCGCGTTCCTGGCCGAGGAATCGAACCGCCCGGCGATCGACCTGATCGGCGCCGGCAAGGGCTCGCTGCACCCCGCCGCCCTGCTGACAGGCCTCTTCGCCAATCTGTATGGCGCAGCCGGCCCACTCGACAATTTCTGGGGCGCGCCCAGCCCCGCCTTCGAAGCCCGCTTCGGCCCGCAGGATCTCTATCTCGCCCGCAATATGAGCCAGCTCTACCTAGGCCTGATCCCGATGGGGCTGGTGCTGACCGTGGGGATTGTGCGCGGCGCATTGCTGCGCCGCGAGATCGTGGCGCTCAGCTTGGCCGCGCTGATCGTGCTGATCTATGCGCTCGGACGCTTTACGCCGGGCTTCCGCCTGCTCTTCGAGCTACCCGGCGTCGCCTTCTACCGGCGCCCGGCCGATGCCCTCTTCATCCTGGGCGCGCTCGTCGCCCTGCTCGGCGGCTATCTCGTCCATCTCGTGATGACCGACACCGCCCCACGGGCGCGCCCCTGGCAACGCATCGTCGAGATCGCGCTCTTCGCCGGCGCTCTCGCCTTGGCGGTCTGGCTCGCCTGGACGGTCGGGCGCCTGTCCCTGGCTATCGTGCCGCTGGTGACGGCCCTGCTCTGCGCCGTGTTGAGCCTTGGTGCCCTCGTCGCCGCGCGTGGGCTCGCGCTGCGCGGAGCAGGGCTGGCCGCCACCATCATCCTCGCCGCGACGCTGGTGGTCGATCTCTCCGTCAACAACGGCCCGAGCGAGTCCACCGCCCTACCCTCTCAGGATTTCGACGTGCTGCGCGCCGACAGCACCAACGAGACCATCGCGCTGCTGAAGCGCGAGACCGCCCGTACCGCCGGGCCCGACCGGCGTGACCGCATCGAGCTCGCCGGCATCGATTTCCACTGGCCCAATGCCAGCCTCGTTCACAAGCTCGACAACACGCTGGGTTACAACCCCCTGCGGCTTGGGCTCTACAGCAAGGCCACAGGCGCAGGTGACCACGTCGCCTTGCCTGACCAGCGCACCTTCTCCGCCTTGATGCCGGGCTATCGCTCTCTGCTTGCCGACATGCTCGGCCTGCGCTTCATCGCGACCGGCGTCCCTGCCGAAATGATCGACAAGGCGCTCAAGCCCGGCGATCTCGTCCGGATCGCCCGGACGCCCGACGCCTATGTCTACGAGAACCCCCGTGCCCTGCCGCGCGTGCTGCTGGTGCCGAAGGCCGAGAGGGCCGATTTCGACGCGATCCTGACGACCGGGCAATGGCCGGAAGGCTTCGACCCGCGCCGGACGGTGCTGCTCGAGCGCGCCGTGCCGCCTTCGCCGCCAAGCCCGGCATCGGCTGCCCAGCCCCAGGCGGCTTCCGTCCGCATCGCCGATTACGGCACCACCGAGATCACGCTGAAGGTCGATGCGCCGCAGGGCGGCTATGTCGTCCTGAATGACGTCTGGCACCGCTGGTGGCAGGTCGAGGTGAACGACGTTCCGGCCCCGCTGCTGCGAGCCAATGTGCTGTTCAGGGCCGTCGAGGTACCGCCCGGCCGTTCGACGGTGCGTTTTGTCTTCAGGCCGCTCCACGGATTGTTCGCGGACATCGGCAAGCGGTTGCGGGCGCGACGCAGCTGACCGCTTCGGTCAGCCCAAGCAGGGTTCGTCGCAAGCTCGTCTGGACCGCTCCTGCGCCGAGCTGTTACCCAGTACCCCCCGCGCGAATCCACGCCCGCGCGTCAGCAATCCAGTGATCCCGGCCACAATGGAAACGCAGGTTTCTCACGAGCTCTTCCCCCATGTCCGCATCGTCATGGGCATGGTGATCGGCCTCGCCATGGCGCGCCTTCTCACCGGCATCGCCGGGCTGATCCAGCATCCGGGCCGCTATCGGGTATCGGCGCTGCATCTGCTCTGGGTGGGGTCGATCCTGATCGAACTCGTGCTGTTCTGGTGGTGGGAATTCGCACTGTCGCGGGTTGATCGCTGGAGCTTCGGCGTCTTCCTGTTCCTGATTACCTATGCTGTGCTTCTGTATCTGCTCTCGGCGCTGCTCTTCCCCGACAACATTAGCGAGTATGGCAGCTACGAGGACTTCTTCCTCAAGCGAAGGCGCTGGTTCTTCGCGCTCTTCGCGCTGACGTTCCTGTTCGACATCATCGACACGCTCATCAAGGGAGCGGACTACTTCAACGCGCTGAACCGCGACTACCTGATCCAGGTACCGATCGGGCTGACCCTGTGCCTGGTCGCCTGCACGTCGAAGAAGCGCAACCTGCAGATCGGCATCGTGCTGCTCCATCTCGCCTATCAGGCCTACTGGATCAGCCGCACCTTCGGCGCTCCGGTCTAGCGCGACCGCAGCCGCCTACCCCAGCGCCCCCATCGCAGCGACCGGCTTGACCACCAGGCCCGCGAGCACGCTCTCCAGCCCCGCCTTGTCGACCGCTCCGTCGCGGATCGTCTCGTCGCGGTGGATGCCGCCGGCGATGAACAGGCTGTCGAAGCCCATTAGCCGGGCGCCTGCCAGATCGGTGCGGACGGCGTCGCCGATCACCAACACTTTGGCCGGATCGGCCGGGTGGCCGCCGCGTGCCGTGCGCGCCGCCTCCAGCGCGAGGTCATAGGCCGGGCGATAGGGCTTGCCGGCCCAAGCGACGTTGCCGCCCAGTTCCTCGTAGATCGCGGCCAGAGACCCCGCACAGGGCAGCAGGTCATGCCCGACATGGACGACGAGATCGGGATTGCCGCAGATGAACGGCACGCCTCGGGCCGCAAACCGCTCCAGCAGCGGGCGATACTGCTCGGGCGTCTCGGTGCGATAATCGTTGAGCTCGGTCGCGACGACGAGATCGGCCTCTTCTTCGCCGACCAGCTCGATCTCGGCTCCGGCAAAGACCGAGCGGTCGCTCTGCCAGCCGATATGAAAGACCTTGCGGTGGTGGCTCTCGGCAATCAGCGAGCGCGTCACGTCGCCCGAGGTCACAAGCTTGTCCCAGGCACCACGCGGCACGCGCTTTTTGTCGAGGAGTTCGGCGACCTGTCCGGACGGCGCCGGCGCGTTGGAGAGCAGCACCACCGCGCCGCCGCGCTCGCGGAAGGCCGTCAGTGCGGCGCAAGCCGGGGGCAGCGCCCAGACGCCGTCATGCACGACACCCCAGACATCGCTGATCACCACGTCATAGCGAGCGAGCAGCTTGCCCGCCTGGTCGAGAATCGGAACGCCCATCAACCTGCCTTCTTCGCCTCGAGAACCATGCGTGCCTCGACATCGGCACGGCGCGGCAACGGCGCGACGGCGCCGAAGCCCTGCGTCGAGAGCGCGGCCGCGACATTGGCGTAGGCACCGGCCGCGAAGGCATCGCCGGTGCGGATGTATTCGGCGAGGAACGCGCCGTCGTAGCAGTCGCCGGCTCCGGTGGCGTCGATCGCATCGACCTTGATCGGCACGAGGCGCTGGCGCTGATCCGGCGTCGCCACCAGCGAGCCCTCATGGCCGAGAGTCAGCGCGACGATCTTCGCACCCAGCCGCAGGTAGAAATCAGCGATCGCGTCAGCATCGCTGAGCCCGGTGAGCTGGGTCGCGTCGTCATAGCCCGGCAGCACGATGTCGGCCATGCCGCAGGCTGCGTTGATGATCGCCTTCGCGCGGGTCAGCGGCCAAAGCTTGAGGCGCAGGTTGGTGTCGTAAGCCGTCGTCACACCGGCCTCCCGGGCCAGCGCGAAAGCCTCGAAGACGGCGTCGCACGCCGAAGCCGAGATCGCCTGGCTGATCCCGGACGCCTGAACGATGCGCGCCGAGGTGATCAGGTCGCGCGGGAAGTCGCGCGGCCCGACCAGGCTCGCGGCCGAGCCGGCACGCAGATAGGAAAAGACATGGCCGCTCGGGCCGTGATCGACGAAATAGAGCCCGGTCGGCGCACTCGGATGCGTCGAGACATGGGCGTCATCGACGCCTTCGCGGCGCCAGAGATCGCGGATCGAACGGCCCGCCATGTCGTCGCCGAGCGCGCCGAGATAGGCCGCCTTCGCACCCTGCCGGGACGCCGCGATGGCGCAGTTCGAGGTGTCGCCGCCATGGCCGAACTGGAAGGCGCCGGTCTCGGCCCGGGTCGCGTTGAACTCGCCCAGCGGCTCGCCGATGCAGAGAAGATCGAAGCGGGGTTCTGTCACGGGGTGGCAGCCATCTTGGATAGGAATCGGAAGCGCGCACCGCTCGGCCGGCGACGGCGCACGCATGAGCGCGCGCTTTCCTAGAGCATCGGCCCGAAAAGTGGAACGCGGATTTCGGAGAAGGCCGATGCCAAGAAAGTGCGATGGAGCATGATCGCGAGCGGGGAACGCCGCGTTCGGGAGCAGGCGGCGCTACTCGGCCGCCTCCCGCTTCGGCGGCAGCGTCATCAGTCGCTCGGCGACAGCCATGATTTCCTTGCGCAGCGCGGCATGGGTCTCAGGATCGGCTGCGGCAGCGGCCGCCTTGCCGGCCTGCCCGGCCTCGCGCTTCAACCTGGTTCTTTCCGCGCGCGATTCCTCCAACGCCCCGTGCAGCGTCTGCACCTCGGCATGCACGGCCTCGAGCTGCGTCTCGCGGGCCAGCAGGTCCTTGCGCAGATCCGCGACCTCCTGCGACACGCGTCGGCGCTCTGCCTCGAGCCCCGCCTTCGCCTGCGTCAACTCCTGCTCCATCGCCTGCCTCGCTTCGCTTGTCGCCCCGAGCGCTTGCGTTTCCTGCGCCAGCAGCGCCTGGATTCTCGCCGCCTCGGTGCCAGCCGCCACGGCGCGTGCATCCGCAGCCGCGAGCCCGGCCTCGGCCTGTGCCGCTCGCGCCGCCAGCGCATCGGCCCGCAACCGCTCGCTGTCGCGATCGACGATCATCGCCTTCAGGGCAGCCTGGCTGGAATCAAAGGCCAGCTCCTTCGCGGACAGCCTGTCGGTCAGATCGCGCCCGGAGCCTTCAAGCACCATGATCCTGGTACGGTCCTCGACCTGCGCCACCCGGAGCTGATCATGGTCCTGGCGCAGCTTCGCGAGCTCGTCGTCTCGTTCGGCCAGAAGCGCCTGGGTGCGACCGAGGGTTTCGCGCTCCGCCGCCAACTCGCCCTCCCGGGCCGAGAGATCGGAACTGGTGCCCGTCAGCGCCGAGCGCGTTTCCGCGAGCGTGCTTTCAACGCTCGCCAGATCGGCGATCCTCTTGTCAAGCGTCGCGGCCGTCTCGGCCAAGGCCGCGGCTTCGCGAGCCAGTGCAGCGAGCGTTCCGGCCAGTTCACCGCGCGTCTGATCGAGGTCGTCCTCCAATCCGGCGATACGCCCGTCTCGGTCGCGCACGACGCCTTCGAGCTCGCCGATCTTCATGTCCCTTCGGCCGAGATCCTGCATCGCACCGGCCTTGGCAGCGAAGCCGCGTTCGGCCTCCTGCTCGAGCGTACGGGCACGCAGGGCGAGCTCGGCACGGAGATGGTCGCGGTCGGCGGCGATCTCGGCGAGCGAAAGCGGAAAGGCCGCTTCGGCGCGCTTGCGTGCCAGCCTGTCGGCCCGTCGCGCCAGCGCCGGCACGGCCGCCAGCGCAAGCAGGCTGGCCGACAGGAAGCCGAGCGTGACGAGCATGATAGCTTCAATCAAGACGTGCGGTTCCACATCCGGGGGGACGGCAGGTTAGGACATCGCGACGGAAAGGGGAAATCTGTTCTCGCCTGCCCGCCTTCTTCTTCTCTCGTTGCGGAAGCTCATCCCAGCTTCGGGCGATTCTGCCTTGCCCCTCGCGAAGACGCTCAGAACGGATTCCAGGTCGCCTGCGGCGTGAACTTCAGATAGCCGAGATTGACGCCGAGGCGCCAGCCGAGGCCGGTGCGGATCGGCACGACGGTGACGCCCTCGGCGTTCAGCGCAGTGAAGCCGAAGCCGCCGACGAAGTAGGCCGAGCCGTCGATGCCGGCGAAGCGCTGGTAGAGCGCCTCGACTGCGGGCAAGCCATAGACCAGCATCATCGTGCGTGCGCCCTCGCCACCGAAATCGAAGCCGATCGAAGGCCCCTGCCAGAACACCTTGCGGTCACCGGCATTGCGGGTGAACAGCGTGCCTTCGCCAAAGCGCAGCCCGCCGACGAAGGCGCCCGAAGCCTCCTGGCCGAGGACATAGCCGTTCGGCTCGCCCCAGCGCCTGACGGCCTCCTCGACCACCAGCGCAAGCCCGCGCGAGACGTTCCCGAAGAACTGGTGTCCCGAGGTGACCAGTTCGTTCTGCGAGAACGACCGGCTCTGCCCATAGGATTGCTGCGCGAGCGCGGGCAGCGGCGACTGGGAGAGGCCGGCAGCGGTCAGCGCGAGACCACCCTTGATGAGGCCACGGCGGGTTTGCGTCATGAAATCGGTCTCCGGGTGGGGCGCCAGCTTGCGCCGACGGTCCGCTCCGACGTTTCGATCCCCGGGCTTCCGTCAGCCCGCAGCGATCGCGCCGGAACGGTGGGTGAGTGACGCCGAGGCCGGGCCATCCGGGAAAATCCGGACCCCGGACACGATGTCGCGCAAATGCGAACCAGTTCCGTAACCAGTTTGATACCCTCGAAAGTGTATCCAACCCGTGAAGATTGCAGAGCGGGCTCCGGTTCCGGCGTCAGCACGGTTTTGAGGATTTGCCCGCGATGAAGGCTGCAACAAGGCAGCAACGGCTTGCCATGGCCCTATGCGTGCTGAGCGCATTGGCGGTTGCGTTGCCCGGTGCCGTTTTCGCCGATACGCCCGGGCTGCCCGCCGGATTGCCGGAATTGCCGTCGCTGGGCGAATCGATGCAACGCGACATCCATTCGGGCCTCGCGCTGAGCGGCTACGATCCGATCGCCTATCGGCTCGAAAAGCGCGCCGTGGCCGGGCAATCCGACTACGAACTCGTTCATCGCGGCGTGGTCTGGCGCTTCGTCTCGGCCGCCAACCGGGAGGCGTTCCGGGACGCTCCCGACGTCTATGAACCCGCCTTTGCCGGCTTCGATGCCTCGGCGGTCGCCGACGGGCGCGCCGTCGATAGCGACCCGCGCCAGTTCGCCATCATCGATTCGCGGCTGTTCCTGTTCCGGACACCCGAGAACCGTCGCCGCTTCGTCGAGGATGCCATCCTGCTTCAGATGGCGGAAGGCAATTGGCGCAGTGTCGCGCAAAGCATCGCCCGCTGACCGCGCGGCGTGAGGGCCCGCTCAGATCGTCGCGGCAGCGGCGACCGCGCGCCTCGCCAGGGCTTCGCTCGAGGCCGCGATGAAGGGCGGATTGCAGAAGCCGCGATCCGTCCGGCCATAGCGCGGCAGCAGCCCGTCGAGCGTCAGGACGATGCCTCCGGCGGCGCGCAGGATCACGTCGCCCGCTGCAATATCCCATTCCATCGTCTGGCCACCGCGCACATGCAGATCGGCCTCGCCGGATGCGATCAGGCCGAATTTCACCGCCGACGACACCGGCAGCGTCGCGCTGGAGCCCATCGCGGATGCGACGCCATCGCTCAGCCGATCGCCATGGAAGCGACTGACCAACGTCTGCGGTCCCAACGCCGGCAGGGGGCGCACGGCGATCCGGCGAGCATCGCCGATCGTCGCGCCGTCCGCAGCCAGGGCTTGGGAAAAGGCCTGCTCACCGGCGAACCACAGGCGGCCACTCGCCGGAGCAGCGATCGCGCCGGCAACCGGCCTATCGCCGCAGATCACGGCGATCGCAACGCAATAGCTGTCTCCTCCGGCCAGGAACTCGCGCGTGCCATCGAGTGGATCGAGCAGGATGAAGACGGGCGCAGGGGGAACGTCCGCGACGCTCTCCTCGCTGATCACGGGAATCCCGGGAAGGAGCCGCTCCAATTCGCGCTTGGCGGCTTGGTCGGCGGCCATGTCCGCCGAGCAGACGGGTGAGCCGTCCGGCTTGAGCTTCACATCGCATGCCGCGCGCATCGCCAGCAGGACGGCCCCGCTGAGCCGCGCCGCTTCCGCCAGCCGCCGCGCCAGATCATTGCAGTCGGCAAGGCGCGGGTCGCTGATCAGCGGATCCTGTTGGCGCACCTGCTCCTGGGCCTTCATCACCTTGGCGTGTCCTTCGCTTCGCCCGGCCGTCAAATGGGGCTTAACCACATGAAAACCAAGATGCCACCATATCTCATGGAAACGGCGCTCAGTTCGCCGCGAGCGCCACGCAGCAATGACCCCAGGACATAACCATGACCGCCATCTCGCTCGAGCCGCTCGATCTGGCAGCGCTCCTTTGCAGCCGCGTCTGCCATGACGTGATCAGCCCGGTCGGCGCCATTGTCAACGCGCTCGAGGTGCTGGAGGAAGACGATCCCTCGATGCGCGACTTTGCGCTTGAACTGATCAAGAAGAGCGCGCGCAACGCTTCGGCCCGGCTACAGTTTGCCAGGCTCGCCTTCGGCGCAGCCGGCTCGGCCGGAGCCATGATCGATCTCGGCGATGCCGGCAATGTCGCCAATGGCTTCCTCAACGACGAAAAGCTCTCGCTCGATTGGGAAGCACCTCGCGCCCTGCTGCCGAAGAACCAGGTCAAGCTGCTGCTCAACCTGCTGGTCCTCGCCGCCCAGGCCGTACCGCGCGGCGGCAAGCTGGTTTCGCGCGCCACCGTTGAGGGCGAGCAGGGCAGCTTCACGATCAGCGCGACGGGCTCGCATGCACGCATTCCCGCCCATGTCGAAGACCTGATCGCTGGCCGCTCCGAGACCGGGACGATCGACGCCCACGCGGTCCAGCCGCTCTATACGGGGATGGTCGCCCGCGCCGCCGGCATGGTCATCACCTTCGCGATCGAGGGCGACACCGTCACGATCACGGCGAACAAGGCCGCATAACGCATCGCACCGCCGAATAACGGCGGTCGTCGCGATAATCTCAACCGATCATAAACCCTTCTGCTGCTTAGCTTGATGCAGTGTGTTGTCGCGTTGAGTGGTGGTCCCCCGTATGGACGACTTGCTGCAAGAGTTCCTGACCGAAACCGGCGAGAATCTCGACACGGTCGATCGGGAACTCGTGCGTTTCGAACAGGAGCCGAACAACCGCGACATCCTGCGCAACATCTTCCGGCTGGTCCACACCGTCAAAGGCACCTGCGGCTTCATTGGATTGCCCCGGCTGGAGGCCTTGACCCATGCCGCGGAGTCCGTGATCGGGCAGTTCCGCGACGGCGCCAGCGTGAGCGCCATCGCGGTCACCGCCATTCTGGAAACCATTGACCGCCTCAAGGACATCCTCTCCGAACTTGCCGAGAAGGGGGAGGAACCGCCCGGCAATGACGAGAATCTGATCCGCGAGCTCCATAACCTGGCCGAGCATGCCAAGGCCGAGCTGGGGCAGAAGCAACCGCCGCCGGGCGATCTTGCCGACCCGGTCGCCGCCTATCTCGCCCGCCACGGCGGGACTGCGTCGGACAAGCCGGCAGAGGACGGACTCGACCTTGTCTTCCGGAACGCGCCGGAGCCGCAGCGAGGCCGCGACGGTCGCATCGAGCGGACCGACGCCGGCGACCATGGCGACGACACCGGCACCCGTGAGACCCGGCCGACCGGCCCTGCCACCCTGCGGGTCAATGTCGACACCATCGAGCATCTGATGACGATGGTCTCGGAACTCGTGCTGACGCGCAATCAGCTGCTGGAAATCTCGCGCAAGCAGGACGACACAGGCCTGAAGGCACCGTTGCAGCGCCTTTCGCTGATCACGGCCGAGCTGCAGGACGGCGTGATGAAGACGCGCATGCAGCCCATCGGCAATGCCTGGTCGAAGCTTCCGCGCATTGTGCGCGACCTCGGCGCCGAACTCGGCAAGCGGATCGAGCTGGTCACCGAAGGTGCGGACACCGAACTCGACCGGCAGATTCTCGACCTGATCAAGGATCCGCTGATGCACATGGTCCGCAATTGCGCCGACCATGCCATCGAAGCTCCGGCCGAGCGCCGGGCCGCGGGCAAGGCCGAGACCGGCACGATCCGCGTCGCCGCCTATCACGAGGGTGGCTCGGTCACCATCGCGGTTGCGGATGACGGGCGCGGCCTCGACATCGAGCGCATCCGCCGCAAGGCCCTTCAGCAGGGGCTCGCGAGCGAGGCCGAGATCGAGCGCATGTCCGATGCGCAGATCAGCCGCTACATCTTCCATCCGGGCTTCTCGACCACCGAGAGCATCACCGCGATCTCGGGGCGCGGCGTCGGCATGGACGTCGTGAAGGTCAATGTCGATGCGGTCGGCGGCCTAATCGACATCGTCAGCAAGCCCGGCCTTGGCACGACGATCACAATCAAGATCCCGCTCACGCTTGCTATTGTGGCGGCTCTGATCGTCGTTGTCGGTGACCAGCGTTTCGCAATCCCCCAGATCGTGGTCCGCGAACTCGTCCGGGTGAAAGCCGGCGCGGATCACCGCATCGAGGAGATCAACGGCGCACCGATCCTGCGATTGCGCGGGCGCCTCTTGCCGATCATCGCGCTGTCTGGGCTGATGGATACGCAGGAACGTGCTCCGGACGACGGTTTCATCGTGGTCACGCAGATCGGCGAGCGCCAGTTCGGCATCCTGGTGGACGGCGTGTTCCACACCGAGGAAATCGTCGTCAAGCCGATGTCGAGCAAGCTTCGGCACATCCCGATCTTCTCCGGAAACACGATTCTCGGCGATGGCGCGGTCGTGCTGATCGTCGACCCGAACGGCATCGCAGGCTTGGTCGGCGCCGCCGGGGCAGGCGATGCCTTCCAGGCCGAGACGCATGCGGCCGCCACGGCGCCCACGATCGAGAAGACCACCGTTCTGGTGTTCAAGACCGGCTCCGATGGTGTCAGGGCCGTGCCTCTCTCCCTCGTGACACGGCTCGAAGAGGTCGATGCCGGGCAATTCGAGAAGGGCAGCGGCCGCACCTTGCTGCACTACCGCAACCGCCTCGTCCCGGTCGTTCCGATCGGCGAGACGAGGCTGCGTAGCGAAGGGCTGCAGCCACTCGTCATCATTTCCGAAGGCGACATGACGGCCGCGCTGGCCGTCGACGCGATCGTCGACATCGTCGATGAGGTGCTCGACATCGAAATGGCCACCGCTCAGGACCGCGGCATCGTCGGCTCCGCGATGATCCGCGGCCGCGCCACGGACATCATCGACCTCGCCTATTACCTGCCGTTGCACGAAAGCGGCTGGCGCCATGCCGCCGCCGATCGCGCCGACCCGTCAGCGACGGCGCAGATCCTGCTCGTCGAGCCCTCGACCTTCCTGCGCGAGATGCTGACGCCGGTGCTGAAGGCCTCGGGTCATCGCATCACAGTCGCCACCGGCTTCGAAATGGCGCGCCAGCAACTCGCCGACGGCGCGGTCAACACGATCCTGCTCGACATCGACGGCGACATCGAGGGCGCCTTCGCCTTCGCCGCCGCGCTGCGCGACGCTCCCGGCGGCGACAGCCTCCGTCTCATCGGCATGACCGCATTGGTAACGCCCGATCTGCATATGCGCGCCGGCCAGGGACGGATCGACGAGGTCGTTGCCAAGTTCGACCGGCGTGCCTTACTCGGAGAACTGGCGGAGCGCCGCCCCGGCATGAGGGAGGCGGCATGACCTTTCAGCATACCGATGCGCCGCACCAGTCGGCCCCGCATCCCCGGGCAGCACGCCACGCGGCGACGGAGGCGCCCGTCGGCACCTTCGAATCGCTCGACTATGTCACCGTGATGATCGGCGACCAGATGCTCGGACTGCCGATCGGGCGTGTGCATGACGTCTTCATAACCAACCGCATCACGCTCGTGCCGCGGGCACCGTCCGAGATCATCGGCCTGCTCAATCTGCGCGGCCGCATCGTCACTGCGATCTGCCTGCGCAAGCGCCTCGGCCGTCCGGTCACCCTCAGGCAAGATCGCGAAGGCAAGACCGAACTGGTCGCCGTCGGCATCGACCATGACGGCGAAGCCTATGCACTGATCGTCGATGCCGTCGGAGAGGTCATGCGACTGGACCAGTCAACCTTCGAACCACCCCCGGTTCATCTGGACCGCGGCTGGGCGGCGCTCGCCACAGGCGTGCACCGCCTCGATGATCGCCTGCTCGTTGTTCTGGACGTCGACGCCATCCTCGCACTTGACCTGCCTGCCGCGGCTTGACGCGTCGCCGCACCGATCTGGAGATTTCACCATGAAGTACTGTCTCGTCGTCGATGACTCCGCCGTGATCCGCAAGGTCGCCCGGCGTATCCTTGAGGGCCTCCAGTTCCGCATCACGGAAGCAGAGGATGGCGCGCGCGCCATCGATTCCTGCAAGGGCGAGATGCCCGACGCCGTGCTGCTCGACTGGAACATGCCGATCATGGACGGCTACGATTTCCTGCGCACACTGCGCCAGATGCCCGGCGGAAAGCGGCCCAAGGTCGTCTTCTGCACCACGGAGAACGACATCGCCCATATCGCGCGGGCCATGCATGCCGGCGCCGACGAATACATCATGAAGCCCTTCGACAAGGAGATCGTCGCCTCCAAGTTCCATCAGGTCGGGCTGCTTTGATCACGGCTGCGGCAGCAGCGAATACCGGAAGCGCCCCGTGGCGCATTGGCTCGGATGCGGGGCGCAGCAAGGCTGCGACCGGCTGGCAGCGCAGCGGAATGTGTGACGTATGAGCAGCCCCCTGCCGGCAAGCGCGCAAAGGCACAAGACGGTCGTGATCGCCGACGACTCGGTCGTCGTGCGCGGCCTTTTTGCTCGCTGGCTCGGTGAGAGCGGACAGTTTCATCTCGTGGCCGTCGCCGGCGACGGCGAGACCGCGGTCGCCCATGCGGGGCGCTTCAAGCCCGACGTGATGGTGCTCGACCTCGACATGCCGGGCGTCGACGGCGCCACCGCCCTGCCCCAGATCCTCAAGGAAAGCCCCCACACCGGCATCCTGCTGGCGACGACGCTGACCGAGCGCAACACGCGCATCGCGCTGGAATGCATGACCAAGGGCGCCATGGACGTCGTCTCAAAGCCCGAGAGCCGCGACGGCCTGACACTGTCCCTCGATTTCCGCAGCGAGTTCCTGCTCAAGCTCGGCAACATCGCTCAGACCCGCGTGCGGCCGGGCGCCCTGCCACCTGACATCGACGTCGACTTCACCTCCCTGGGCCCTACCAGCCTGCGCCAGCTCGTCTCGGTCGTGCCCCGCTATCTCGTCATCGGCGCCTCCACCGGCGGCCCGCGTGCCGTGGCCAGGGTGCTCTTCGACATTGGCGATGCCCTGCAGGACCTGACGACGATCGTCGTCCAGCACATGCCGCCGCTCTTCACCGCCTCGTTCGCCGAGCAGATCACCGGCTATATCGGCATTCCCGCCCGCGAACCCTTCGACGGCGAGCGCCTCGCCCGCGGCACGATCTATGTCGCGCCTGGCGGACGCCATCTCGGCATCGATCGTCGGCTCGGCCACATCACCGCCAGCATCAGCGACGCCCCGCCCGTGCGCTTCTGCCGGCCCGCAGTCGACGTTCTCTTCAACGACGCCGCTCGCCATCTCGGTCCGGCCGCGCTCGGCATCGTCCTGACCGGAATGGGTGCGGACGGTACCGAAGGCGCTGGCGCCCTGCGTCGGGCCGGCGCGGCTGTCATTGCCCAGGACGAGTGCTCCAGCACGATCTGGGGCATGCCCGGGTCGGTCGTTCGCGCACAGCACGCCAGCGCCGTCATTCCGCTGGATGACATCGGCGGCGCGATCCGCGGCCTCGTGCGTGCGGGTCAGCTCGCATGACGGAAGCCGATTTCAACTTCCTGCGCCTGCTGCTCCATCTGCGCTCGGGCCTCTCACTCAGCCCCGAGAAGCGCTACCTGGCCGAGAGCCGTCTGGGCATCCTCTGCCGCCGGCGTGGCATCGACGGGCTTGCGACGCTCGTCCACCAGCTCCGCCAGGGTAGCGACGCGACGCTCGAGAACGCCGTCGTCGAGGCGATGACGACGAACGAGACGCTGTTCTTCCGCGACCACACACCATTCGACCTGTTCCGCAATGCGATCCTGCCGGAGAAACTGGCCTCGAATGCTTCGAGCCGCTCGCTGCGCATCTGGTGCGCGGCGGTCTCGACCGGCCAAGAAGCTTATTCGCTGGCGATGATCCTCGACGAGATGGCGCCCCGCCTCGCGGGTTGGAAGGTCCAGATCATTGGCACCGACATTTCGGCCGAGGTGCTGGAACGCGCTCGCACGGGCCTCTACAGCCAGTTCGAGATTCAGCGCGGCCTGCCGATCCAAATGCTGCTGAAGCACTTTCACCAGAACGGCGACAAGTGGCAGGTCTCGGAACGGCTGCGCGCGATGGTCGAGCTGAAGCAGCACAACCTACTCGAGCCCAACAGCCATCTCGGCCAGTTCGACGTGATCTTCTGCCGCAACGTGCTGATCTATTTCGACGTCCCGACCAAGGCCAAGGTGCTGGGCCTGATTGCGCCGCGCCTGGCGCCTGAGGGGGCGGTCGTCCTCGGTGCAGCCGAGACCGTGATCGGGATTTCCACGACGATCGTGCCCGACGGCAAGCATCGCGGGCTCTTTCGCGATCGGCGTTCGGCCCATGCGGCGAGCATGACCCTGCCGCTCGAGCCCCGCCTGGCGCAGGGTGGTGCCCGCTACTAGCGGTCGCCGACGCTCAGCGGCCGCCTCCCCTGCTCAGCCCAAACAAAAACCCCGCCTCTCGGCGGGGTCCCCGTCAACCTGTCGTGTACATCCGACGATCAGGCCGCGATCTTTGTGGCACCGGAACATGACCGCCGCATGACGGCTGTTCCGCCCCGGCCTCAGGCCGGGATGCGTTCCTCGGCATCGGACGGCTCGCGCAGCACATAGCCGCGGCCCCAGACCGTCTCGATGTAATTCTTGCCGTCCGACGCGTTGGCCAGCTTCTTGCGCAGCTTGCAGATGAAGACGTCGATGATCTTCAGCTCGGGCTCGTCCATGCCGCCATAGAGGTGGTTCAGGAACATTTCCTTGGTGAGCGTCGTACCCTTGCGGAGCGAGAGCAGCTCCAGCATCTGGTATTCCTTGCCGGTGAGGTGGACGCGGGCGGCGTCGACTTCCACGGTCTTGGTGTCGAGATTGACGACGAGGTCGCCCGTCGTGATGACCGACTGGGCATGGCCCTTGGAGCGGCGGACGATCGCGTGGATGCGTGCGACCAGCTCGTCCTTGTGGAAAGGCTTGGTCAGGTAGTCGTCGGCGCCGAAGCCCAGGCCCTTGACCTTGTCCTCGATGCCGGCGAGGCCCGACAGGATCAGGATCGGCGTCTTGACCTTGGCCACGCGGAGCGAGCGCAGCACCTCGTAACCGGACATGTCGGGCAGGTTCAGGTCGAGGAGGATGATATCGTAATCGTAGAGCTTGCCGAGATCGACGCCCTCTTCGCCGAGATCCGTCGTGTAGACGTTGAAGCTCTCGGATTTGAGCATCAGCTCAATCGACTGGGCGGTCGCGCTATCGTCCTCGATCAGCAGAACCCGCATGTCCACGTCCCCAATTTCGCCCGCAGGCAAGCCGACCTAATGATTCGCCCGAACCCGCACGGCCCTGAGCGAGGAAGGCGCTTGCCCGATGAAACTTCACGCGACACGCTACGGGCACAATGGTTAACAAACCGTGATTCCCGTGCGCAAGCGCTTCTTGGGAGAAAGACGACGATCCTTGTCGAGGTGAGTCGAATTTGACACGGATCGTTTCGCTATTCGCCCGCGAAATCGCTCTTTCGCGGAGGCTGCTTCGTGGAACGGGGTCAAAATGCCCCGCGTCGCGACGCAGCCTCGAAACACAGTGTTAATCACCCGGGTAAATGAAAGGTTTACGGAAGCCATTATGAACAGCGCTGCGCATGGCCATGATCGCCTTTCCGGCCTCGCCGCGACGATCGCCGGACTGGACTCCGTCACGGTCTACGGCCGCGTGATCGCCGTGCGTGGACTGCTCGTCGAGGTCGCCGGTCCGATCGGCGCGATGAGCCTTGGCGGCCGCATCGAGATCGAGATCGCACCCGGCAGCCGCGTTCCCTGCGAGGTCATCGGGTTTTCCGGCGAGAAGGCGCTTGTGATGCCCTATGGCGGGCTCGACGGCGTGCGCCGCGGCTGCCCGGCCTATGTGGACAAGGCCCCGCCCGGCATCCGGCCGACATCGGCCTGGCTCGGGCGCGTTGTCGATGCGCTCGGCCGGCCAGTCGATGGCGGCCCGCCCCTGCCGCAAGGCGAAGAGCTCTTCACGTTCCGCAACGACCCGCCACCGGCCCATTCGCGCCGTCGCGTTGGACGGCCGCTCGATCTCGGCGTGCGCGCCATGAATGCATTCCTGACCTGCTGCCTGGGCCAGCGCATGGGCATCTTCGCCGGCTCCGGCGTCGGCAAGTCGGTGCTGCTCTCGATGCTGGCGCGCTACGCCCGCGCCGACGTCAACGTCATCGGCCTCGTCGGCGAACGCGGGCGCGAGGTCCAGGAGTTCCTCCAGGACGATCTGGGACCGCAGGGCCTAGCCCGCTCCGTCGTGGTCGTCGCGACCTCCGACGAGCCCGCCCTGATGCGCAAGCAGGCAGCCATGACGACGCTGACGATCGCCGAGTACTTCCGCGATCAGGGCAAGCAGGTGATGTGCCTGATGGATTCGGTGACGCGCTTCGCCATGGCGATGCGTGAGATCGGCCTCGCGGCGGGCGAGCCGCCGACCACCAAGGGCTACACGCCGACTGTCTTCGCCGAACTGCCGCGCCTGCTCGAGCGCGCCGGCCCCGGCGTCGGCGACGGCGCCATCACCGGGCTTTTCACCGTGCTGGTCGACGGCGGCGACCATGACGAGCCCGTCGCCGACGCGGTCCGCGGCATCCTCGACGGCCATATCGTGATGGAGCGCTCGATCGCGGAGCGTGGCCGCTATCCCGCGATCAACGTGCTGAAATCGGTCTCTCGAACAATGCCGCGCTCCAGCGACCCGGCCTTCTACCCGGTCGTCCAGAAGGCACGCGCCACGCTCGCGACCTATGCCGACATGGAGGAACTGATTCGCCTCGGCGCCTACCGCCAGGGCGCCTCGGCCGAGGTCGACGAAGCGATCCGCCTCAATCCCGCGCTCGAAGCCTTCCTGAAACAGGCCAAGGACGACGCGACCAGCCTGCCGGACTGCTATGCCCGGCTCGCCGCGATCATGAACAGCTAGGGCATCGGCTCGAAAAGCCGGCTGCGGCTTTCGGAACGGCCGATGCCGCTCTCGTCAGGGCCGGGCCAGCAGGCGCACCAGCGCCGCCATGGCCAGCAGCCCGACGAGCTGGATTGCCGCCGAGCTGACCAGGGCCAGATCCCGCCCCAACCGCTCGATCATCGCGGCGACGAGCAAGGGCGCGGCGGCAAAGGCGAGGTTCTGCGGCACGGTCAGCCGGCCGAGCATGGCGCCGAGGCCGCTGCGCCCGAACAGTGCCAGCGGCAGCGTCGCTCGCGCCACGGAAATCACGCCCATCGCCGCGCTGAAGCAGATCACGAAGCCCGCCGCGGTGAGCGCAGAACCCGGCGCTAGAACCAGCAGGAAGCAAGACAGCGGCCCGAGCACCAACCCTGCCAGCGCCGTCCGCTCGACGGGCAGCCTGTCCCCGACGGTCGCATCGACCAGCCGCGCCAGCAGCGTCGCCGGCCCGCTGAGGGCGGCGATGCCGACCGCCTCGGCCTCGCCGATGCCAGCGTTGCGCAGCAGCTCGATCAGATGCAGCGGCAATCCCCATGACACCAGCCCGCTCGCCGAAAACGCGATGGCGACCAGCCAGAAGGCCGTACGCCGATGCGCGGGTGGGACGCGCCCCTCATCGCTCTCGACAGGCGATGGTATTGCGGCAGCCGCGGTAGCCGGATGCCGGTGGCGCGGGACCGCGGCGTAGATCGGCAGGACGATGGCGATCTGCATCGCAGCGAAGGCAAACCAGGTTGCGCGCCAGCCAAATTCCGCGTCCAGCACGGCCGTCAGCGGCCAGAACACGGCCGACGAGAGCCCCGTCGCGAGCATCATCAGCCCGATGACCCTGCGCGTGCGCGGGCCCATCAGATGAGCGACGGTGACGCTGCCGACATTCCCCAGCGAGAAGGCATGGCCGATCCCGATGGCGACCCAGCCCGCAAGATAGCTCACCGGCCCCTGCGCCACGCCCAGAAGCGCCAGCCCCGCGGCGCAGGCCAGCGCGCCGATGCACATCGCCCGGCGGGTGCCCTCGCGGTCGAGCTGCCGGCCGACGGCAGGCGCCAGCGCGGCCCCGGTCAGGAGCAGCACCGTGATGCCACCGAACACCACCGTGACGTCGAGCCCGAGATCCCGCTGGATGTCGCGCGCCAGCACGGACAGGGCGTAGAAGGTCGAGCCCCAGCCGATGATGCGCGTGACGACGAGGCCGCAGATCAGCAGTCCATGTTCCGGAAGGCGCGGAAAGGCGGGCAAGGGAGGCAATCCACGGGCGACGCAGGAGAGCCCTGCGAGTCGGTTTCAATGGCAGAGCTAGTAGACCGCCGCGTCCGCGCGCGTCAGCAGCACGCGCGCGGCCATCCCATGCATCAAAAGCGGCGTTCTTTGGTAAGGAACGGTCAACCTCCTTGCCCCATTGTGCTTTTTGTCTCGCGGTATGGAGTTCCGGTCGCACGCCGAGGGGTCGGCGTTCGGCCAATGCGTAATCAGGAGTTGGAAACGACATGAAGTCGCGAGAGACACTTTTGCGTCTCAAACGCTTCCAGGTGGACGAAAAGCGCCGCCGGGTAAGCCAGATCGAGATGATGATCGCGGATTTTCACCGCATGGCGACTGATCTGGACCGCGAGATCCAGAGCGAGGAATCGCGGGCCGGCATCTCCGACCCGGCCCATTTCGCCTATCCGACCTATGCCAAGGCCGCGCTCGGCCGCCGCGACAACCTCCGCCAGTCCGCCGACAACCTGAAGGGCCAGCTCGACGAGGCCAAGGCCGAGCTTCAGGAAGCCTTCGAGGACATGAAGAAGGTCGAGATCCTCGACGACCGCGAGCGTGCCACCGAGCGCGCCGCCGAGGCCGCCCGCGACCAGGCGATGATGGATTCGATTGGCCTGCGCCCGCGCGCCTGAGCGGTCGTTAGAGTTCGGCATTCGAGAGCCCGCCGATTACTCCGGCGGGCTTTTCCATTGGGCGCTTGGCCTCCGGCGGGCCGACACCAGGAATGTCATTGGCGAAGCGTGGCGCGCACGAAGGCCCCCACCTCCGCCAGTGCCCGGCGGCCATCGCCAAGCTGTGCGTAATACAGGTGCCAGCCATGGATCATGTGCGGCCAAACCTGCAGCGTGGTCCGCACGTCTGCTGCCGCCGCAACACCGGCCAGCCGGATCGCATCATCCAGCAGAGTCTCGTTGGAGCCGACCTGAATCAGCAGGGGCGGCAATCCGCGCAAATCCGCGTAGATCGGCGAAACCATTGGCAGGCGCGGATCGCCGCCTTGCAGATACGCCGCCGCGAGCTCATGCAGATAGGGTCCCTGAATCAGCGGATCCACCGCCGCCTTCGTTTGGATCGTGGCACCCGACATCGCCAGATCCGTCCAAGGTGAACTGCACCAGGCACAGGCCGGCAGAGGCATGCCCGCTTCGCGCAATGAAACCAGGGTCGCGATCGTCAGCCCGCCGCCGGCGCTCTCCCCGGCCATGACGATGTTCGCCGGCAGAAACCCTTGCGACAGCAAGAACCGGTAGCCTGTCAGCGCATCCTCCAGCGCCGCCGGAAAGGGATGTTCGGGCGCCAGGCGGTAACCGAGCGCCAGCGTGCGCGCACCCGCCTCCCGCCCGGCTTGCGCAATCATGTGGCGATGGCTTTTGATCGATCCGGAAACATAGCCGCCGCCGTGCAGGAACATGATGACGCGCGCAGGGTCGGCGGCCGGCGTGGTGGTCCATTCCGCCTTCACGCCATTCGCATCAACCGGCTCGACGACAACATCCTCCGGCATGTCGTAGCGTGCCGTCAGGTCATCCAGCCGCTGGCGGCGACCGGGAAGATCGCTTGGCCGGGGACCGGCCGCCAGCATCGCCCTTATGGCGGCGAGTTCGGTATCGGTTTGCGTCAAGCTGGCCCCCTCCTCAATGAAGCACGATCGGCGTGCGCACATGCGAGTAGACATAATCAGGCCGCGGCTCCTGACCGAGAGCCGGACGTATTGCGCCGCGACCTGCTGCAGGCCGGGATCGCCGAATGCAGCGTGCAGTCCGTTCGAGTTGTAAGCCCGAACTTGCAGGCGCCCAAGCGCCTCATGACCTCCGCCCGCCGCTATTCGATGATCGGATGATGCGGGACGCTGTCGCGCCGCATCTTGCCAGCGAGCCGGGGATCGTCGTCGACCTCGACGCCGCGCTTGAACACCACGAAGCCGGAGCGCTGGTAGAATTCCGGCGCGCTTTGGTGGTCGAGCGTGCAGGTGTGGACCCAGAAGCGCGCGATCGGCTTGACCCAGGCCAGTGCCAGCGCCCGGTTCATCAGCCAGCGCCCCGCGCCCTTGCCCAGTACGCTCTCGTCGAGGCCGAAGAAGGCCAGCTCCGCCTCGCCCGACACCCGGAAATCCAGTTCCAGCAGCCCGACATCGGCGCTCCCGTAGCGGACCACGAAAGTCTCGACATTGGTGTCGGCGAGAATCGCCTCGACCTCCCCCGCCGGTTTGACCAGCCGGCTGAACCACATCCAGCGCTCGCCGAGCCGGCGATACATGGCGAGGTAGCGCGGGAGGTCCGGCGCGCCGATGCGCTCCAGCGCGAAGCCGTCGACACCGGGAGGATCGGGGCGGACCGGCGGCTGCGCCCTCATCTCGAGCGAGGTCACGATGGCGGCGATCTTGCCGGGCGGCAGATCGGTGGTGCCGGTCAGGCTGATGGTCAGGGTCGATGTCATCGCGTCAATTTCAGGAATCAGGCAGTTATCGGGAATCACGGAAGTGGCGATGCGCCACGCCGCGATCATGACATGATCGCGGCGGAAAGATCAGGGCATGACGAGGCAGAGCCATCCTTCGATATCACGCACGGGCCGCATGGCGCTGATGCGCCTCGTCGTGGCACTGGCGGTGATGCTGCTCGCCGTCCTGCCGCATGCCACGCTCGCCGCCTCCGCCTTCCATGCCGGTAAGGCCGCCCCATTGCCGTCCATCGCGAAGCCTGACGGCTCGCACGCGATGCATGGTCAGGCGACACCGACGCCCTGCCATGAGAGCGACGACAGTACCGGCAAGCAGAGCCCGACAATGCCCTCCTGCTGCATTCTCGGTTGCGGCCTGCTCGCTTGGCCCCCGGCGCTCGATGGCAAGAGCCTGCCGACACGCTGGCGACTTCTGTCCCCGCCCCCCGTTCTGGCGATGAGCGAGGCCGCGCCGGAGCCAGCCGAGCGACCTCCGCGATCCCGTCCGGATCGACGCATCATCTGAAACTGACCGATCTCGACGAGTGGCTCCGCCAGGCCGAGCAGCCGGCGCGGCATCGTCTCGCAACCTCAAGGACACATCAATGAACCGCATTCTCGCAACCGGCATCGCCGCCGCCATCCTGAGCACACTCAGCCTCGGCGGCCTCGCCCTTGCCCAGCAGCACCAAGGCCATTCCGGCCATGCTGCTTCGGCCGCCACGAGCCGCGACAGCGCCGCGACCACGGCCTACAAGGCCGCCAACACCAAGATGCACAAGGACATGGACATCGCCTTCACCGGCGATGCCGACGCCGATTTCGTGCGCGGCATGATCCCGCATCACCAGGGCGCGATCGACATGGCGAAGGTCATCCTCGCCCATGGCAAGGACCCCGAGTTGAAGAAGCTCGCTACCGGCATCATCGCCGAGCAGGAGAAGGAAATCGCGATGATGCGCGAATGGCTGAAGAAGAACGGCAAATAGCGCCTCCCGGCAGGCAAGCGGCGGCAACGCCGCTTGCCCTCGCCCCGGCCCGCTGGCACACAGGCGAAGGTTCGCGATCCTCATCCGATCTTCGCGGGTCTGCCTGCCTCACGCCTCCTCGCAGCCCGCGGATCTCATGAAACGCTATCTCGACTATCTCTGGCCGATCATCGGGCTTGTCGCGGTCGTCTGGTCGGTCGATCTGCTCTGGGACAAGCTCAAGGCGGAAGCGGGAACGGATGCCGCCATCGAGGCCCTGCTCGAACAGGGCAGCCTCTGGGACAACCTTCGCATCGTCGCCAGCCGCATTGGCCAGAAGATCGCGGTCATCCCCGCCGAGGCCTTCCTGCATGCGGCGCTTGCGACCCTCGTCGCCTATGCGGCACTCGCCTGGTACGACCGCATCGCCCTGATCCATCTCGGCAAGGAGAAGGGCATCTCCTGGTTCTATGTTTCAGTCTGCTCCTTCGTGACCTATGCGCTGTCGCACAACATCGGTGCCTCGGTGTTTTCGGGCGGCATGGTGCGCTATCGCGCCTATACGGCGAAGGGCCTGACGGCCGGCGAGGTAGCCGTGCTCGTCGCTCTCTGTTCCTTCACCTTCGCCTTCGGCACGATCCTGCTGATGGGTCTCGTCCTCCTTTATGAACCCGAGATCCTGCGCCCGCTCGGGCGGCTCTCGAAATGGTTCACGATCGGGGACGGCACGGCGCGACTGATCGGTGCGGGCCTGCTCGCCTTCGTCGCGCTCTACACCATCGGCTCCTGGCTCAAGTTCAGGCCGCTCCGCATCGGCACCTTCGAGGTCATCTATCCGCGCCTGCGCATCGTCGCCCGACAATATCTCGCGGCGCCGCTCGAGCTCGCGGGCGCGGCAGGCATCATCTATTTCGCGCTCCCCGAACAGGGCAATCCCGGCTTCCTGATCGTGCTCGGCGCCTTCCTGCTCTCCTTCTCGGCCGGGCTGCTCAGCCAGGTTCCAGGTGGCGTCGGCGTCATGGAGGCGGTCTTCCTGGCGGTGATGCCGGGCATTCCGGCACCCGCGGTCTTTGCCGCGCTGCTGATCTGGCGGCTGTTCTATCTCATCCTACCGCTGGTGATCTCGCTGCCAGTCGTGCTCGCCTTCGAGCGCGACCAGCTCAAGCGCCACACCCGCATCGCACCGCCGCCCTGAACAGGCTCGTTCAGCGTCGCACCGCTATTGCTGCGGCGGCGAACATCAGCAGCGCGCCGACGGCCTCGCTCGGGCCGAACGGCTCTCCGAGCAGCAGCACGCCGGCGATGACTGCAATCACCGGACTGACGAAGGCGTAGAGCCCGGCCCCGAAGGCGCCCCAGTCCCGCAGCAGCCGGATGTAGATCGTGAAGCCGATCAGCGAACCTGCGACCACCAGGAATGCCACCGAGGGCGCGACCGGCCAGCGCAGCAGAACCGCGAGTTCTTCCATCCCGACCGGTTCCAGCGCCAGCGTGACGGCAACGAGGCCGACCGCGCCGATCGCCGTCTGCCAGCTCGCGAGTGTCAATGTCGGCATCGTCCCCGCGATCTTCCGGCTCAGCACCGCCCCCACGCAGTAGCACAGCGTTCCGAAGGCAACCGAGGCCAGCCCCCAAGCCTCCAGCGCATCGCGCGAGGCGCCGCCCGCACCCATGAGGCGCTGCGCGAAGAGGAAGCCGAGCCCGGAGCAGCCCAAACCGATCGCGAGCACACGCCGGCCGGTGATCTTCTGTCCCTCGATGATGCGGCTTGCGAGGAGCGTCCAGATCGGGATCGTCGCCATGTTGACGATTGCGGAGAGGCCGGAGGAGGCGTGGGCCGCGCCCCAGAACAGGAAGGCGTAATTGGCCGTATTGACGAGCAGCGAGGTGCCGATCAGCCGCGGCCAAGCCGCAGGCGGGACCTTCGTAACGTCGCGCCCGGCCCAGGCGAGCAGCAGCGCGCCGGCGATGACGAAGCGCGCCGAGGCCAGGAGCAGTGGCGACGTATGCGCCGAAGCGATCCTCACCGGAAGGAACGTCAGCCCCCAGACCAGGCACAGGGCGGCGAACAGCAGGGCGTTCCGCGAAAGGACGCGACTACCTGTCGGCTGGGGGCCCGTGAGAGCGCTCATCACAGGAAACGCTGCAGGATCACGAGATCGAGCCAGCGATCGAACTTGCGTCCGACCTCGCGGAAGCGACCGGCCTCCTCGAAGCCGAGCCGCTCATGCATCCGCAGCGAACCCACATTGGCCGCGTCGATGCCCGCGATCATGACATGCTTGCCCAGTTCGGCCGCAAGAGGAAACAGGGCGGAAACCAGCGCGCTGCCAATGCCCTTGCCGCGTTGGCCGTCACGGATATGCACGCTGTGCTCGACCGTGTGACGATATCCCGGCCAGGGCCGGAAGTCGCCGAAGCTGGCATATCCGACCACCTCGCCCCGCTCCTCGGCGACGAGGACCGGATAGCCCTGCTCGCTACGGGCCTGGAGCCAGTCATGACGGTCCGCGAGCGTCGCAGGGGTTTCGGTATAGACAGCGGTCGAGCTTGCGATCACCGCATTGTAGATCGCGAGGATCGCGGGAAGGTCGGGCTCGCGCGCTGGTCGTATCATATCGGCTTGCATTCGTTATCATCCACTATAGAAGATACATCGCTATGATAATGGATGATCTCACGTCAAGGCTCGCCGAGCGCATACGGATCGAGCGCGAGATGCGCAGCTGGAGCCTGAGCGACCTCGCCGAACGCTCCGGCGTCTCGCGAGCCATGATCAGCAAGATCGAGCGAGGCGAGGCCAGCCCTACGGCAAGCCTGCTCGGCCGGCTGTCCGGTGCCTTCGGGTTGACGTTATCGAGCCTGCTGGCGCGCACGGAGACGGAGGACGCCGGGCGCCTGCGCCGCCGCGACGAGCAGCCGACCTGGCGCGATCCGGAGACAGGCTTCACGCGCCGCGCGATCTCACCAGCCGGCACTGCGGGCATCGAACTGGTCGAGGCGGAGCTGCCGCCGGGCGGGCGCATCGGCTATCCCGCCAGCGCTTACGCCTTCATCCGGCAGCAGATCTGGATTCTCGCAGGCACGCTCGATTTCATCGAGGGAGGAGCCAGCATGCGGCTCGGGCCGGGCGACTGCCTGGAGCTCGGCCCGCCGAGCGATTGCGTCTTCACCAATGCAAGCGACGAGCCCGTTCGCTACCTGGTCGTCGTCGTCAGGCGCTGAACCGGCTCAGACCGTCCCCACCGTCTTCAGACGCACGCGCGGGTGGATTTCGGCCTGCGACAGCACCGGCGTCTCGCGCCGGAAGCGCTCGATGATCTGGCGCACGAAGGGGCGCGCCATGCCGGAGGTGACGAGGGCCGGCATCTCGCCGATGCGGGCCGCATCCTCGAACTTCTCGCGGACGTGATGCACGAATTCCTGCAGCCGCGACGGCTGCATGGCGAGATGACGTTCCTCGCCCTGGCCGATGATCGATTCGGCGAAGACGCTTTCCCAGGCCGGCGAGAGCGTGATGATCGGCAGAAGCCCCTGCATGTTCGAGAACTGGGCGCAGATCTGGCGGGCGAGCCGCATGCGGACATGCTCGGCGATGTCGCGCGGGTTCTTGATGCCACCGGCGACCTCCGCGATGCCCTCGACGATGGTGGCGAGATCGCGGATCGAGATGCGCTCGGACAGGAGGAGTTGCAGAACGCGCTGGATGCCGGTGGTCGAGATCTGGCTCGGCACGATCTCCTTGACGAGGTCGGCATGGTCCTTGGGCAGCTCGCGCAGAAGCTTCTGGACCTCGCCATGCGAAAGCAGTTCAGGCATGTGCGACTTCAGCACCTCGGTCAGATGCGTCGAGATCACCGTCGCCGCATCGACCACCGTGAAGCCGCGCAGCTGCGCCTCGTCCTGAAGCGCGCCGTCTATCCAGGTCGCGGGCAGGCCGAAGGTCGGCTCCAGCACGTTATGGCCCGGCAGATTGACGCTGCCGCCCATCGGATCCATCGCCATGTACTGGCCGGCATAGACGATGCCGTGGCCCGCATCGATCTCCTTGATCTTGATATAGTAGTGGTTCGCCTCGAGCTGGACGTTGTCGACGATGCGCACCGCCGGCATGACGAAGCCGAGCTCGGCGGCAAGCTGCCGGCGCAGCGCCCGCACCTGGTCGGTCAGGCGGTCCTGCCCGCCGGCCGAGTTGACCAGCGGCAGCAGGCCGTAGCCGATCTCGATCTTGAGCTCGTCGAGCTTGAGCAGGTCGTTGAGGGTCTCCTCCTTCGGCGTGCCATCAGCCTGCAGCGGCGTGCCATCCGGCGCGGCCATCGAGGCCTCGGCCTCCCTGGCCTTGGCCAGCTTGCCGAAATGCCACGCGAGCCAAGCCGAACCGCCGGCCAGCGTGAGGAACGGCAGCATCGGGATGCCGGGCAGCACCGCGATCAGCAGCATCACCGCCGCCGACATGCCGAGCGCCTTCGGATAGCCGGAAAGCTGCTTGCCCAGCGCCTTGTCGGCGGCACCGCGCACGCCCGACTTGGACACGAGCAGGCCCGCCGCCGTCGAGACGATCAGCGCCGGAATCTGGCTGACGAGTCCGTCGCCGACCGTGAGCTGCGTGTAGTTGTGGGCAGCTGCGCCAAAGCTCATGCCCTGCTGCGCAACGCCGATGATGATGCCGCCGAGCACGTTGATGAAGGTGATCAGCAGGCCGGCAATCGCATCGCCGCGCACGAATTTCGAGGCACCGTCCATCGAACCGAAAAAGTTCGCCTCGTCCTCCAGCGCCTTGCGTCGGACCTTGGCGACCTCTTGGTCGATCAGCCCCGCCCCGAGATCGGCGTCGATCGCCATCTGCTTGCCGGGCATGGCGTCGAGGGCGAAGCGCGCCGCGACCTCGGCGATGCGCCCCGAACCCTTGGTGATGACGACGAAATTCACGATGATCAGGATGGTGAATACGATCACCCCGATCACGAAATTGCCGCTCATCACGAAGTTGGCGAAGGCCTCGATGACGTGGCCTGCCGCCGAGGCGCCCTCATGGCCATGCGCCAGGATCAGTCGCGTCGAGGCCAGGTTCAGCGCCAGCCGGAACATGGTGACGATCAGCAGCACGGTCGGGAAGGCGGAGAACTCGAGTGGCTCCTCGATGAACAGCGCCGTCATCAGGACCAGCACCGACAGGATGATCGAGAGCGCCAGAAGCAGGTCGAGCAGCAGGGCCGGCAGCGGGAAGATGAGCACCACGAGGATGCCCATGACGCCGATCGCCAGGAACAGGTCGGGCCGATTGAACAGCTTGTTCATCGCGCCGCGGCTCAAATCGAAGCCACCGCCCGTCCCCGCCGTCACATCGCTCATCGACCAGCCCGCTCCCTGCGCCGGAGGGCGCACAACCCGGCAATTCTTGCCGGGCATATGGTGAACGAGTGGTTAAGACGGCCGGAAAAACGGCCTCGGGAACCTTTCCCTGAACGGACCGTTATCGAACTGCCCCGTTACGGCCTCAATCTCTGGACCTACTTGGCGCGGGTCGGAAAGTTTGATTTGGCCGATCCGGAATTATTGGAGAAAGACTTGGATAGACGTTCTTTTGTAGTGAGTCTTTTCGGCGGTCTTGCCGCTGCGAGCCTCGGCGGCATCGCGATTGCGCAGGCTGCCTCGCCCAAGACTGAGGTTGCACCGGCGGCTCCGACCGACGCTGAGATCGACGCCACGACCAAGGCCAGCCTCGACCAGGCCGAAGCCGAGTTCAGCCAGCATCGCGGGCACCATCGTGGACCGCGCCATCACCCCCACCATCCCCACCGCCCCCGCCATCATCGCCCGCCGGTCCACCGGCACGTCTACCGCCGTCCGCGCCGAGTCGTGAGGAACGGCCGGGTCTACTACATCCGCTGAGGCGGTTTCGATCACGAGGCGGCGCCGGCCCGGCGTCGCCCTTTCGCCAGCGAGGCCAGCGGCCTGAGGCAGAGGCCCGCACATCGGGAGGACGCCGGCATGACAGCGCTTGCAACGGACTCGCCACGCACGATCGCCACTGATGTCCCGGCCCGGCTCGACCGGCTGCCCTGGTCGCGCTTCCACACGCTCGTCGTCGTCGCCCTCGGCGTCACCTGGATTCTCGACGGCCTCGAGGTCACGCTCGCGGGCTCGGTGTCCGGGGCATTGAAGGAAAGTCCGGCACTTCGCTTCACCAACACCGAGATCGGCATGGCGGGCGCCGCCTACATCGCCGGCGCCGTCCTCGGCGCGTTGTTCTTCGGCTGGCTGACCGATCGCCTCGGCCGCAAGAAGCTCTTCACCATCACCGTCCTGGTCTATCTCGCGGCCACGGCCGCAACGGCCTTCTCCTGGAATTTCTGGAGCTTCATCATCTTCCGGTTTTTCACCGGCATGGGCATCGGCGGCGAATACACCGCGATCAATTCGACGATCCAGGAACTGGTTCCGGCCCGCGTGCGCGGCTGGGTCGACCTCGTCATCAACGGCTCGTTCTGGGTCGGCGCGGCGCTCGGCGCCGTCGGCGCGATCGTGCTCTTGAACCCGGCCGTCATCGACCCCGAAATCGGCTGGCGTCTCGCCTTCTTCATCGGCTCCGCGCTTGGGCTCGGCATCCTGATCCTGCGGCAATGGATACCCGAAAGCCCGCGCTGGCTGATCAGCCATGGCCGCGCCGACGAGGCGGCCGCCATCGTCGCCTCGATCGAGGCGCGTGCCGGCGTGACCTGGAACGCCGGCGAGAAGCTGGCACTGACGCATCTGCGCCCGCGTTCCTCGACACCGCTCGGCGAGGTCTTCCACGCGCTCTTTGTGGTCCACCGCCAGCGCGCGCTCGTAGGCCTCGCCCTGATGGTGTCGCAGGCCTTCTTCTACAACGCGATCTTCTTCACCTACGCCCTGATCCTGACCGACTTCTATCAGGTTCCGTCACAGGCCATCGGCTGGTTCATCCTGCCCTTCGCCGCCGGCAACTTCCTCGGCCCGCTCATCCTTGGCCGCCTCTTCGATACGGTCGGGCGCCGGACGATGATCGCCGCGACCTACGCGCTGTCGGGCCTGCTGCTGACCGGCACGGGCTATCTGTTCTGGCGGGACCTCCTGACGGCGCAGCAACTCACCCTGTGCTGGAGCATCGTCTTCTTCTTCGCCTCGGCGGCGGCGAGCTCGGCCTATCTCACGGTGAGCGAAACCTTCCCGGTCGAGATGCGCGCGCTCGCGATCGCGGCCTTCTACGCCGTCGGTACGGGCGCGGGCGGTGTGGCCGGCCCCTGGCTCTTCGGCATCCTGATCGACACGGGCTCGCGCGGCAGCGTCTTCGCCGGTTATCTGTTCGGCGCCGTCTTGATGTTGGCCGCGGCGCTGATCGCAGCCTGCTACGCCGTCAGGGCCGAACGCAAGCCGCTGGAAAGTGTCGCGCGCCCCCTGAACGCGGTCGACGAGCCCGCAAACTAGCAGGACATCGGATGCCCAGCCGCGCGCATCACGAACGGGAAACATCATGCCCGGTCCTATGAGCGGGAATCATTCGCAGGGAACAATGCGTCATCCAAATGCATTACCCCTCGCCCATGTTTTCGCTCTATGAAGACAATGGAAGATGCGGAGAACGACAGCTTCGGAGGATGCCTTGGATAGACGATCATTCATCATGACCCTGATCGGCGGCATGGCCGCTGCCAGCATTGGCGGCGTCGCGGTCGCGGAAGCCGCGCAGCCCAAGCCTGCGCCAATGCCCGCGCCAGTGCCGGATGCTACGCCCGCGCACGACGACGAGGCCGTGACGGCCGAGGTCAAGGACGCCCTCGACGAGACCGACGCTGAGTTCAGCCAGTATTATTATTATCGCCGGCCGCGCTATTATGCCCGCCCGCGCTACTACTACCGCCCGCGGGTCTACTATCGTCCACGCGTCTATTATCGTCCGCGCTATTATCGTCGGCGCTACTATTATTGAGCCGCCAGCAGCTCGGCTGGCCGCAGCTTGCTGGCCAGCCGGATGCGGGACAACGGGTTGAGGTCAGAGCGCGTTGACGCGCGCCTGGCCGGGTTCTGCCACCGGTATGCCGGCAGAGGTGTATTCGCTGAGCTTGTTGCGCAGCGTCCGGATCGAAATCCCTAGAATCTTGGCCGCATGGGTGCGGTTGCCGAGGCAGTGGTCGAGCGTGTCGAGGATGAGCTCGCGCTCGACATCGGCAACCGTGTGGCCGACGAGCGAGCGTGTCACGGCCTCTGCCGTCTGCGCCGCGCGTGCGGCGGTGTCGCGGCCGGCCGCAGGGCCGAGCGTCTCGCCCTCGGGCGTCATGACCGCATCCGCCCCGATTTCAGTGCCCTTGGCCAAAAGCACCGCCCGGTGGATCGTGTTCTCCAGCTCGCGGACATTGCCGCGCCAGGCATTCGCGAGCAAAAGCTTGCGGGCGTCCGCAGCGACGGGACGCAGCGGCATGCCGTTGAGCTCGGCATATTTGCGGGCGAAGTGATCGGTCAGCGCCAGGATGTCGCCCGGCCGCTCGCGCAGTGCCGGCAAGCGCAGATGCACGACGTTTAGGCGGTAGAACAGGTCCTCTCGGAACGAGCCCTCGCGCACGGCATCGCCGAGATTGCGGTTCGAGGTGGCGATGATGCGCAGGTCGACCTTCACCGCCTGGGTGCCGCCGACGCGATCGATCATGCGTTCCTGCAGGGCGCGCAGCAGCTTGGCCTGCAGGCGGACATCCATCTCCGAGATTTCGTCCAGCAGCAGCGTGCCGCCATTGGCCTCCTCGAACTTGCCGATGCGGCGCGCGATGGCGCCGGTGAAGGCGCCCTTCTCATGGCCGAACAGCTCGGATTCGAGCAGGTTGTCGGGAATGGCAGCGCAGTTCACGGCCACGAAGGGCTTGTCCTTGCGCAGCGACTTCTGGTGCAGGTAGCGCGCGATCACCTCCTTGCCGGTGCCGCTCTCGCCGGTGACCAGAACCGGCGCGTCCGAGCGGGCGATCTGCGAGGCCAGCTGGACGACCCGCTCCATCGCCGGATCCTTCCAGATCAGGCTCGACTGGTCGGCGGCGACCGCCTCGAGCACGGCGGCAATCAGCTCCGGATCGGGCGGCAGCGGCACGTATTCGCGCGCACCGGCCTGAATCGCGGCAACCGCGGCGCGCGCATCGGTCGAGGTGCCGCAGGCCACGATCGGCGTGCGGATACGTTCGGCTTCCAGCGCCGCGACATAGGCCGCAACCGGCTGCACGACATCGATCATCAGCAGATCGGCGCCCTTGGCACGCAGCACCGCGAGCGTCTGATCGAGCCCTTCCGTATGCGTCACCGCCGCTCCGTGCGACATCGCGATCTTGGCCGCGGCGATGATCTGTCCCTTGAGACCGCCGGCGATGATGAGGCGCATGGCTCAGGCCTTTCTGCGAAAATGCGTGTCGGGTCGGCCGGTGATCACCGGTCGGCCTTGATGATTTCGGTCATGGTGACGCCGAGCCGTTCCTCGACGACGACGACCTCGCCACGCGCGACCAGGCGCTCGTTGACGAAGATGTCGATCGCCTCGCCGACGCGCCGGTCGAGTTCCAGCACGGCGCCGGGCACGATCTGGAGCAGATCGCCGATCGCGATCTTCGAGGAGCCGAGGACGGCGGAGACGTTGACCGGCACGTCGAAGACCTGCTCAAGGTCCTCGGCCGTCTTCACCGGGATCGGTCCCGAGCGCGCCACCGACATGTCGTTGTTGTCGAAGGACAGGTCGGCCGGGTTCAGCGGTGGCAGGTTGAGGTCGTTGTCCGGGCTCATCTGTCGTCCCTATTCTGAGGGGCACGGAAGCCGGGGAAGGCGTTCGCGACCGCCTGATCCACCAGCCGCGCCAGCTGTTCCGACTCGATGACGAAGCCGCCATCGGCCCATTCGAGGCGCCCGTCGCCCGGCGCGATGCCAGGGTCGCCCAGCACGACGAGGCGGCCCGCGAAGCCCATTTCCTGGGCCAGGCGCTTGACCAGCCCTTCGGCCGCCTCGACGGCGCCGTCATTCACCCGCATCACGAGATGCGGCGCGTGGCGGGCATGCGACAGGCACTCCCGTAATCCGTTCTCCAGCGCCGCCAGCGGCCGCTCCGTCAGGGCCGCGCCAGCCAGGGCTTTCGCAGCGACGATGGCGACGTAGGCCGCCTGGGCTTCGACCTCCCCGGCATGGGCCGCTTCCTGCGCGATCAGGCGCTCGGCCGCGCGCGCCAGTTGGGCGATCAGGCTGTTGATCTGGCTTTCGGCTTCGCGGCGTCCTTGCTCGCGGCCGGCAATGACACCTTCGGCCCGCGCGGCGGCGATATCCGCCTCGCCCGCCGCACGCCGTCCGCCTTCGCGGAAATCGGTGCCGAATGTGAATTTCTTGGCACTGCTCATCATCAATAGACCAGTTCGTCTTCCGCATTGCCCTTGGACAGGACGATCTGGCCCTTGTCCGCCAGGTCCTTGGTCAAGGTGACCAGCTTGGTCTGCGCCTCGTCGACCTCCTTGAGGCGCAGTGGCCCGAGGCTCTGCATGTCGTCCTGCATGTTCTTGACGGCGCGCTGCGACATCGCGCTGAAGAAGAAGTTCCGCATCGTCTCGCTGGCGCCCTTGAGCGCGCGCGCCAGGGTATCCTTGTCGACCTGCCCCATCAGCGTCTGCAGCCCGGCGGGATCGAGCTTGCCCAGATCCTCGAAGGTGAACATCAGCGCGCGGATGCGCGAGGCCGATTCCTGGTTGGAAACGTCGAGCGCCGACAGGAAGCGCATCTCGGTCTGACGATCGAAGCCGTTGAAGATCTCGGCCATCATCTCGTGCGGGTCGCGGCGGCGCGTCTGGGTCAGCGTCGCGACGAACTCGGTACGCAGCGTGTTCTCGATGTGGTCGAGGGCTTCCTTCTGCACCGATTCCAGCCGCAGCATCCGGCCGACAACCTCGATCGAGAGATCGTTCGGCAGGTTGCGCAAAACGTTCGCCGCATGTTCCGCCCGGATCTTCGACAGGATGACCGCGATGGTCTGCGGATATTCGTTCTTCAGGAAATTGGCGAGCACGATGGCATCGATGTTGCCGAGCTTCTGCCACATGTTCCGCCCGGCCGGACCACGGATTTCCTCCATGATCATCGCGACCTGATCGCCGGGCAGGATCTTCTCGAGCAGCGAGATCGTCCTGTCGAAGGAGCCGGTCACGGCGCCGGCGCTCGACAGCTTTCCGACGAAGTCGAGCATCAGCCTCTCGACGTCGTCGGAGTCGACCGTGCCCAGTTCGGCCATGGCGCGGGTGATGATGCGGATCTCTTCGTCGTCGAAATCCGACCAGATCGCGCGGCCGTGCTCCTCGCCCAGGACCAGGAGGATGACCGCAGCGCGCTGCGGACCCGTCATCGTCGCGATGTCGGTGACGCCGATGCCGCCGCCCTCGATCGTCCCGACGTCGCGGCCGCCCGAGTTTCGCGTGGCGATGGAACGTGGTTCGGCCATGCTTCAGAGCCCCGTCATGCCGCGGCTTTTTCGTGGATCCAGGTGCGCAGCACCGCAATGCTGTCAGCCGGATTCTGCGCGACCATCTGACCGATCTTCTCGACCGACTGCGCCTTGAGCTGGCCCTTGATCTGGGCGACGGCAAGCATGCGTTCGGACGGCGCATCGACGTCGAGCGGCATGCCCTCGGACACCGTGGCGAGCGCCTGCGATCCGGCCGGATCGCCGGTCGTCTCCTCCGATGTCACCAGCACGCCATTGCGCATGAAGGCCGGCAGGGCCCTGCCGACGCCGGCCTCGGGCGCCAGTACCTGCTTAAGCAGCGGCCGCACGACGACCATCAGCACGATCAATGTCAGCAGGGAGATGACTCCCAGTTCCGCGAAGCGGACGAGATCTTCCTTGGTGAAGGAGAGCAGCTGCTGCATCAGACTCTGCTCGACCAGATCGGTCAGCGCCGGCGGCGCCTCGGCAAAGCGGAGGTTGACGACCTCGATCTTGTCACCACGCCCGTCGTCGAAGCCTACCGCCGTGCGGACCAGCTGCCCGATGCGCTCGAGATCCTCGTTGCTGCGGGGCTGATAGGAGACCTCGCCGTTCGGGCTGCGCGTATAGGTGCCGTCGACCAGCACGGCGACCGACAGCCGCTTGACCCGGCCGCCTTCCAGCACCTCGGTGCGGGTCGTGCGCGAGATCTCGTAGTTGACCACTTCCTCGTTCTTCTGCGAGGCGTCCTTGGGCGCCGGCGTGCCGCCCTGGCCCTGCTGGGCGCCCGGCAGCTCGTTGCCGACGGTAACGGGGCCGCCATTCTCCGACGTCGTCGAGGCCTCGGTGCGGTTCTGGCTCGAACGCACCACCCGGCTCTCGGGATCGAAGGTCTCGGAGCGGCTCTCGATCCGGTTGCTGTCCAGCGCCGCCGAAACCTGCACCCGGGCCCGGCCATGGCCGACGATGCTGGCGACGATGTCCTCGATCTGGAGCTTCAAGCGCTTCTCGATGCCGACCTGCCGCTCCTCGATGCCGAGGCCGGCGAGGCCATTGTCGGTCTGGGCGCCGTCGGCCAGCAGCCGGCCGCGCTCATCGACGATCGAGACCCGCTCGGGTTTCAGCCCGTCCACCGCCGAGGAGACCAGGTGACGAACGGCCCGCACCTGCGCCGCATCGAGCTCGCCGGCGAGCTTCAGCGCGATCGAGGCACGCGGCGGCTCGCGGTCGCGCTCGAACAGACGCTTCTCCGGGATGACGAGATGGACCCGCGCCGCCTGGACGCGGCTGATCGACCGGATCGTCCGGGACAGCTCGCCCTCGAGTGCGCGCAGATGGTTGATGTTCTGCACGAAGCTGGTCGAGGAGAAGGCATCGCCCTTGTCGAAGATCTCGTAGCCGACGCCGCCCCCGGCCGGTATGCCCTTGCTGGCGAGGTCAAGGCGCAGGCGCGGGACGTCCGCCTTTGCGACAAGTACGGTCTGGCCGTCGCTGCGCAGCTCATATTTGATGTTGCGCGTGTCGAGTTCCTTGAGGATCGCGCTGACGTCCTGCTGCGACAGATCCGAGAACAACACGCTCATCGCCGGCTGGGACATCCTCAGCATGACGAAGGCGAAGAAGCCGACGAGCGCGAGCGTCACCGCGAGCATGGCCGCCAGGCGCGCCGCTCCGAACCGCTGGAACTGTTGGACGATGCCGCTCACACCGCTATCCGTTTCACAAAGCCGTCGTGGCCGGGAATGGAAGCGGCGCACTAGGCAAGTTTTTCCCGGTGCATGGTTAGCGTCTGGTTAATTTTTGCCGGGCCGGCGTTAAAGATTGTCTCGCCGGGCTCCCCGGGACACGGCCGCCACGGCCTCGAAACGACGAAAAGGCGCCGATCCCGAAGGACCGGCGCCTTGAAAAATTCAGCGCTAGATGAACCGCTTACTGGCGGTAGTGCTGGATGCGTGTCGTTCTCAGCCCGGCGAGCCCATGCTGGTCGATCGACATCTGCCAGCTCAGGAATTCATCGACTGTCAGCGTGTAGCGCTGGCAGGCCTCTTCCAGGCTGAGCAGGCCGCCGCGTACGGCGGCGACGACCTCTGCCTTGCGCCGGATTACCCAGCGGCGCGTGTTCATCGGCGGCAAATCGGCGATCGTCAACGGACTTCCGTCCGGTCCGATCACGTACTTCACCCGTGGTCGCAAAGGCTCGGTCATGGTACACTCACACAACTCAACAGAGCTACTTGTGCTGAGCATAGGCCTGCGGCTTTAAAAATTGCCTAAGGCGAAGACGCTGGCTTTCTGCATCTCCTCCGAAGCCCACTCACGGGCAGGACTGCACGGCGCCCACGACGCGATCACTTGCGGACGACGCTCTTGATCTGCTCGACCGGCACCGAGAGGTCGCCGATCTTGAGCACCACCGCCCCGCCGCTGAAGTCGACCCCGTCGACCATGCCGCTGATGGTCGTTGTCGGTGTCACGACCGCGCCGCTGGAGTCCCTGGCCTCGATCGAGATGGTGTACTGACCGTCCGCCGCCTTGGATCCCGTGGAGGTCGTGCCGTCCCAGGTGAAGGCTTGGCTGCCGGAATCGAGTGTCTTCGTCACGGTCTGGACGGTGCTACCATTGGCATCCTTGATCGCGATGATCGCGGTGCCCGTCCGCGGCATGTCGATCTTCCATTCCGCCTTGTTGTCGGCGAGCTGAGTCGTGGCACCAGTGGCCTCGATCTCGGTCCCGACGAAGTTCACCGCGTTGATCGCCGTGTTTGCCGAGTTCAGGCTGAGCAGCGAGGTCAGGGTCTCGTTGGTCTTGAGCTGCTGCTCCACGCCGGCGAACTGCACGAGCTGGGCCGTGAACTGATTGGTGTCGAGCGGGTCGAGCGGCGACTGGTTCTTGAGCTGCGTCGTCAGCAGCGTCAGGAACTGGTCGAAGTTATTGGCGATCGACGTTCCGCCCGTCACCGTGCTGGTATTGGTGGTCGTCGATGTGCTGCTGCTGGTGTTGGAGACGGTCATGGCGCTCCTCCTCTGATCAGACGCTCATATCCACGCCGCCGAGCCGCACGAAGCGGCGAACGGGCGCGGGCTGCGCGATAATGGGTTTGTCGTCAGTCATCTCGGCTCCAGCGGCGAGGACGCGCGCACGCTGCGGCGCCTCGTCCTGCTGCCGGTTCTGGCGGAAACCGGACTGGTCTGACGGATCGCGAAGGGTGATGTCGACGCCGGCATCGGACGGCTTCAGCCCGGCCTGCTCGAAGGCGCGTTCGAGCGTGCGCGCGTCCCGCTGCAGCAGGTGCAGCGTCTCGACACGATCGACGACCATCTTGGCGCTGACTTCACCGCTGTCGGAGATCGACAGGTTGACGTCGACCCGCCCCAGTTCGCCGGGGTCGAGCCTGATGTCGAACTGGCGTGCGCCGGCAAGGGCCCGCAATCCGATCTCGATCGGCAGCACATGGAGCGGCGTCGGCGGGCCGCCTGCGGCGGTCTGAGTTGGCGTGGCGAGAGTCGTCTGAGCCGCGATCTGGTCCGGGGTCGTCAGGATGCGCAGCGGTTCCGGTCGGGCGCTTCCCTGCTGCCCCAGCGCCGAGACATCGATCGGGTTCAATGCCTGCTGGAGCGCCTCGATCGGCTTCAGATCGGCTGGGGCTGAAGCCTGTGCAGGGGCCTGGCTCTGTGTCTGGCCCTGGATCGGCACAGCCTTCTCGGTGCCGGCCGCCACCGTTTCGGGCGTCGCGACCTGGCCGTCATCGATCGGCAACGCCGACGCCTCGGAGGTCGCGACGGGCAGCCCCTTCTTCGGCGCTGGCGAGGCCGCGGCGCCTACCATCTCCTGGCCCGGCACCGTCGTTTCCGAAGCCGCCGCGGGCAGGGTCTCGCGTGCCGCCATGACGGTCAGCGCCGCTTGAGCGGCGGCCGTCCCGGCCTTTCCGGACAAAAGATCGCCTTCCCCGGCCGCCTCGGCAGCGGCAGTCGCCGGCTCGACCGGCAGCGTCGGGACCGGTCCCGGCGTAATGAAAACAACCGGCTGGGTCACGGGAACGATGACCGCGGCTTCGGCTTCGGCTTTCGGCTCCGCGGCAGCCGCACCCGCCTCTCCCTCGACCTTCTGCGAATCGGGCTTGTCACCCGCCGATTCTGCAGCCTTGCCCGCCTGTGCGGGCTGGCCCTCGGCCTGCGTGGCGATCGCGATGCTGACGAGCGCCCCGACATCGGGGGTGGGCGTTGCCGGCTGAGCGCCAGGCGCGGTCACCGTCGAGGCGGGTTTGCCGGCTGGCTTGACCGTCTCGGTGGCCGATGCCTCCGACGCTGCCTGCTCGGCCGCGGGCTTGGCGGCCGTGTCGGACCGCTTCTCCGCTGCCGTGGTCACCGGCTCATCGGCTGAGCGTTGCGCCTCGGCGCTGTCCCGCCCCGTCTCCCGCGCGCTCTCCCGCGCAGGCGCGGCAGCCTCAGGCGCAGCCTCCTCCTGCGGCAGGACGAAGCTCTCCTTCTCGGCTCCCGTATCGCGCTCGGCCGCGCGCCGACGCGAGATCGCAGGCTCAGCGGCGGCAGAGGCATTCGGCAGAGGCTGAATCGACATGGGTTCGTCCAGAAGACGCAGGGCGCGCCGAGACCTGTCCAGCAAATGCCGAGCCAGCGGCCTGGCGAAATATTTCAATGCCTTAGCCGAGACACACCGAGGAGACTTCGGCAAGATCAGCCGCTCCGCCCGGGCCGGGCGGCAGGTTTTGCCCATCGCGGCTGGCCGCCGCGCCTCAAAGCCGGTATAGAGCCGGCGATGGCCCGCCTTCACGCCGGAACCCGCAGCCTGCCATGACCACGCCCCGCAATTCCCTCGACATCGCCAAGCCGCCCGCGGCCACGCGCGTCGTCGCGGCAATGTCTGGCGGGGTCGACTCGTCCGTGGTCGCGGCGTTGCTGCGGCGCGAGGGCTACGAGGTCATCGGCGTGACGCTGCAGCTCTACGACCATGGCGCCGCCGTGCACCGCGCCGGCTCCTGCTGCGCCGGCCAGGATATTCATGATGCACGCCGCGTCGCCGAGCAGATCGGCATCCCGCATTACGTGCTCGACTATGAGAGCCGCTTCCGCGACGCGGTGATCGAGCGCTTCGCCGAAAGCTATCTGTCTGGCGAAACGCCGATTCCCTGTGTCGAATGCAACCGCACGGTCAAGTTCCACGACCTGCTCGGGCTCGCCCGCGAACTCGGCGCCGATGCGCTGGCGACCGGCCACTATGTCGTCGGGCGCGAACTGCCGAACGGCCGGCGCGGCCTGTTCCGCGCCGCCGACCCGAACCGCGACCAGAGCTATTTCCTCTATGCGACGACGCAGGAGCAGCTCGACCTGCTGCGCTTCCCGCTCGGCGGCATCGACAAGGCGCAGACCCGCGCGCTGGCGGCCGAACTCGGCCTCGGCATCGCCGACAAGCCCGACAGCCAGGACATCTGCTTCGTTCCGAATGGTCGCTATGCCGACGTCATCGAGCGGCTCAAGCCGGGGGCGGCGCGCCCCGGCGACATCGTCCATCTCGACGGCCGCGTCCTCGGGCGCCATGATGGCGTGCTGCGCTACACCGTCGGCCAGCGCAAGGGGCTCGGCCTCAGCACGCCAGAGCCACTCTATGTACTTCGCCTGGACGCCGACGCCGCCCGCGTCATCGTCGGCCCGCGCGAAGCGCTCAGCGTCCGCGAGATCAGGCTGCGCGATCTGAACTGGCTCGGCGAGACCGCACTGGACGCCCTGCCGCCGGAAGGCCTCGACGTCGCCGTCCGGGTCCGCTCGACGCGCCCGCCGCGCGAGGCGAGGCTGCTGCGCGACGATACCGGGCTCAGGATCGAGCTCGCGAACGACGAGGAGGGTGTCTCCCCCGGCCAGGCCTGCGTGATCTATGCCGATGCCGGTCCGGGCGCCCGCGTGCTTGGCGGCGGCACCATCCTGCGGCCGGAACTGCCGCTGCCCACCTCGCGGGCCACCCCCGCCCTCGCCCTCTCCTGAAGCCGGCCCGGCCGGCCCTGCCACCTTCCTCCCGCGAGAGCCGCTGCATGCCGGTGTCCGACCATCTCGAAGGCCAGAAGCGCGTCTACGCCGTCTGGGCGCGCATCTACGACAAGATCTACCAGCGCCTGCTGGCCGGGCCACAGCGCGAGGCGGTCGAGGCAGCCTGCGCCTGTGGCCCCGACATTCTCGAGATCGGCGTCGGCACCGGCCTGACGCTCGCCTATTTCACTCCCGAATCGCGCGTCCTCGGCGCGGACCTCTCGCTCGACATGCTCAAGGTCGCGAACCGCAAGGTCGCGAGCCAGAAGCTGACGCATGTTCGCGGCTTGATGGTGATGGATGCCTGTCGGCTCGGCTTCGCAGCAGAGCGCTTCGACGCCGTCACCGCGCAGTTCGTCATCACCCTCGTACCCGACGCCGAACTGGCCCTGGCCGAGATGGACCGCGTGCTAAAGCCCGGTGGCGAGATCGTCATCTCGAGCCGTCTCGTCGACGATGGCGGGCCATTTGCCGCGGTCTGGACCGCGCTCGCCCCGCTCGCGCGCGCCGTCGGCTGGAGCTCCGATTTCAAGGTCAGCCGTCTGACCGGCTGGGCCGCAAGGACCGGCCGGTATGAGACGGTCCATATCGGCTCCGGCTATTTCAAGGTCGTGCGGCTGCGCAAGCTCGCTTCCGCCAGGCTCTCTGCTGCAGAGGCTTGACGAGCCCCTGCCCCTCCCCCTATATCGCGGCCTCCGACGGATCGCCGTTCAACGGTGAACCGATCTGTGGGGCGGGGTAGCTCAGCTGGTTAGAGCAGCGGAATCATAATCCGCGTGTCGGGGGTTCAAGTCCCTCTCCCGCTACCATCTTCTTACAAGCGATTGAAATCGCTTACCTTCCAGGATCCACATCGGTTAAGCCGCGACCGCTCCCTTCCGCGGGGATCCGGGCGCGTCGGGCCGCCGCGTTGCGGACGATCATCGGCGGTGCCCGGCGGCGGCAAAAGACCACCGCCGGGGCGAAACTCAGAACCTGACGGCCAGAACGCCCTTGAAGGCGTGGTCCTGCGCATCCTCGGCGAGCTGGCCAGTGTAGGCGACGCCGAGCGTCGCGTTCCGGCCGACCGCGACATCCAGCCCTGCCTCGACCAGCGCGGAATCGCGGGCGATCGGCAGGCCCACGACCCTGAACGCGTTGGATCCGGCGAAGGCCAGCGTCACGGCCGGGTCGACGTCGCCGAAGGCATGGCGCCAGGCCAGCCCGCCGCGCAGTGTCAGGTCCACCCCCTGCAGGTCGAAGCTGGTCGAGGCGCGCAAGCCCAGCGTGGAATAGCCGACGCCGGTGTCGTCTCCCTGGCCGACTAGCGCCGATGTGGCGCCGGTCTCGCTGAAACCATCCGTGCGCAGGTGGACATAGGTAAGGCCTGCGAAGGGTTCGAGTCCGACGCGGCCGACATCCATGCGGTAGCCCGCCTCGCCGAAGATCTGCGCCGTGCCGGCGTCGTAGCTCGCCCGGGGATTGCCGCCGAGGAAGGCGGAGGCGACGGTCCGGCTCGTCTCGACGTCATGCCAGCTATAGCTCGCGCCGGCCCGCAGGTTGATCGCGCCCCATCGGCCGCCGCCATAGATCCCGAGGTGATAGTTGTCGATCTCGCCCGATGAGAGCCGATTCGTCACGTCAAAGTCGCTGCGGCTGTAGCCGGCGACGAGGCCGAAGCGCAGGTTGTCGAACACCGCCGCATCAGCGCCGAGCAGGACGCCACCGGTCGAACGCGTCATCTTCGCGGCATTGCCGTCGCCGTCGGCATTCCCCCAGGAGCCGTAGCCCTGCCCCCAGACCGCAAAGAGCTCGCTGCGCAACGCAGGCATCGCCCCCTTCACGCTGGCTGACCGATCTGCCGTGAAGCCATAGTTGAGCGTTGCCATAGGGGCGGCCCCGACACTGCCGAAAGCGGCGCGCAGCCTGTCGTTGACCGCGGCGCGCAGCAGCCAGCTCTCATCGATCAGGGCGGTCCTGGCAGACGCGTGGATCTCGCCGGAAAGCTGGTTCAGGGCAGCCCGCGCCGCATCGATGCTTGGCTGGTTCAGCACGCCGGTCTGCACCGAATTGCCGGCGGGCAGACTGTCGACGCTCTTGCCGACCTCGACCTCGTTGGGGGTGCCGCCGACGTCACCGACGCTGCGAGCCTGGACCACCGCCAGATACGCGTTGTTGGCGTCGTAAGCGTCGCGCAGGCTGAGGAAGGCGGTCAGCGCCTGCTCTCCGAGGCCATAGGTTCCCGTCAGCCCGGTCGAGGAGAGGACGGTGTAGCGCTGGCCGGGGACATAGGCCGCCCCGGTATAGTTCACGACGCTCAGCGCCGCGCCGCTCGCCAGCGTCGCGGTGCCGTTCACCTTGATCAGGTCCGACGTCACCATCCCCGGGTCGAGTTCGACCTGGTAGGTCGCGCCGGCCGCCTGCACGAAGGCGCCGTTCACGGTGAGCGTGCCGATCGAATTGCCGGGCGCGATGGTGCCGCCGGTGGCAATCGTGGTCGCGCCGACCGCGCCTGAGCCGCCGAGCGTGGCGCCGGACGCAACCATCACCGCCGAGCCCGCCAGCGAGCCGTTCACCAGCAGCTTGCCGGCGAGGATCCTTGTTGCGCCGGCGAAGTCGCCGCTGCCGCTAACCGTCCAGGTGCTGGTGCCGGTTTTCTCCAGCGTGTCGAAATTCCGGTACTGGCCGGCACTGCCGACGCCGCCGTCCAGCGTCCAGTTGGCATCGCCACCGAGGCGGAGCAGGTCGACGGTGCCGGCTGCATTGGCAACGACGTTGCCCTCGATGACGGAGCCCGCCCGGAGGTCCAAAGTAAGCGTGCCGGTTGTAGGCGTGACGCCTGTCTGCCAGCCGAGCGCGTTTTGGCCGGAACCTGCCCGGATCGTGCCGCTGTTGACGACATCGAGCGAGACGGTCGCGCCATTGGCCCAGATCGCAGCCGCGTTGGTCCCTTCGATCAGCCCGGAATTGACGATCGGATTGTTCCCGATTCGAACGAGAACGCCGACGCCGCCGATCGACCCTCCAACGCCATTTCCCGGGCCGGAGCCGCCTCGGATCGTGCCGCTGTTCGTCAAGGAAGAGGCAGACCCGCTCGGCCCGCCCAGATCGACGCCCATGCCGCCGCCCAGGCTGGAAGCATCGCCGCCCTGGATCGTGCCGAAGTTGGAGATCGTGGATACCTGCCTGACCTGCAGGCCGGTACCGCCCTGAGTCACGCCATTTCCACCGATGATTGTTCCATTGTTCGTGAAAGCCACGTTCCCGAACAGATTGGCGCCCAGTCCACCGCCGGCAGTTGAGGAGGCGCCGCCGAACACCGAGGCACTGTTCGTGATGAAGCTTGGAGCGCTCGTCGTTCCCTGGATGAAGGCGGTTCCACCAGCCCCCGCTTGGGACGTACCTCGGAAGGTGCCTTGCAGCGTCAGGCTTGCCCTCGCATTCGGAACAGCCGTGAGGCCATTGATCGTGAAGCCGTTGGTCTCGATGATGAGGTTCTTGGACGGTGCACTCAGATTTCCTGTCGTCGTGATGTCCTGAGTGAGGATGATGGTCGAGCTGTCATCCGCACTCGCATTGGCGGAGGCTACGGCGGAGAAAAGTTGACTATAGTTTCCGACGTAGAACGTCTCGGCGAAGGCTGAGGTCGTGGCGCCGCAGCCGAGCGCCAGCGCAACGGCACTCACAGTCGAAAGAAATTTTACAGTAATTTTGAAATAATTCGGACCGATCGGCATCCGAAATCCCCCAGGCAGCGCCGCCCGAACGATTCGAGCGGCACGAGACCATGCCTAGAACCTGGCCGCCAAGGGAATGTTAACACCTGACTTCTATACGGCATTGGGGGAATGCGCCCAGTGCACGACACTCATCCGGCCAGGGCCAGCAAGTGCCTCCGGTCGACGCGCTGGCCTCTGTCGATCATCTGCGGTTCTCGATGGCGGCACACCCGCATCCGGGCAATTCATCGCTCGGCGCTAGCTCCCCGGAGCTCTGCCCATTCGCGACGGCGGGGGGCCGCTCAACACGACGCCCCCGCTCGTCAGTGCCGCTCGAAACACAAGCAGCGCGGCAGATCCTAATGCCCGCTGAATACGAGCGTCTGGATCGGCAGGATGAGAGCCTGGATCCGCAGCAGCAGCGCATGCACGAGGCCGACTGCATCGACCGCATGCAAGACGATCTTGCGCCCGGTCGAGAGCTTGCCCGAGGCGATCAGCTCATGGTTGCTGGAGTAGGCGTTGGCGATGCAGCTGCTGCCCGGCGTGACGCCCTCGAGGCCGCCCTCATGCAAGGGCTCCAGCAAGGCGAGCAGCGTCCCGGGCTTTGCGACTTGCTGCACATCGAGCAACTGCTCGCCGCTGCGGAACTGGCCCGCCGCGATGAAGTCCTGCACGCCGGTCACGACCATCGGGATCACGACCCAGGGCTTCGACATGCAGGTCGCCTCGGCGACCATGCCGACCTTCATGACCTGCGCCTCGATTTGCGAGAATCCGGCCTGCAGCGTCGTCCGCCCTGCCTCCTCGGGAATGAGCACGCCGGCCGGCCGCATGAAGGGATTGACGACGTCGCCGACGCGCAAGGTGAACTGCTCGACGCGCCCGTTCACCCCGGCTCGGATCACGGTCTTGTCGAGATCGGTCTGCGCCTGCGCGAGGGCAGCCTCCGCGCTCGCCTTCTCGGCCGGGAGCAGCGTCGAGATGCGCGTCTGTGCAGCGCCCTTTGCCGCCACTGCGGCTGCCACCGCGGCCTCGCGTCCGGCCACAAGATTCTCGAGCCGCTCGATCTCGCGTCGGGCAACAATGTCGTCGTTGCGGCGCCGGAGTTCCTGCTTGGTCTCGAGCTCGTCGAGCGCCTGCTTCTGCTGGCTTCTCGCCTCCTGGATCTTGCCCTCGTCGGCCAGGATCTCGGCCTGCGCGACGACAAGCGCCGCCTCGACCTCGGCGATCTTGCGCCGAGCGGTCTCGACGGCAGCCTCCTGCTTGCTGCTGTCGAGCCGGAAGAGGGGGGCCCCCTTCGCGACAGCGCCGCTGACACCGACGTGGACCTCGGCGACGCGCCCATTCGTTTCGGGAACGATCGGCACGGTGCGGAACAGGACGGTGGCGGAGGTCGTCGACGGGTGATTGTAGAAGATCACCGTGATCAGGCCGATCGTCAGCATCATGCAGGAGATGATGCCCCATCTCAGCTCGAACCAGACCGAGTAGAAGGTGATCTCCTTGCCGAGACGTTTGCCCTGCCGGTAGCGCCTGTAGAGGTAGTCCGGCACGATGGTGAGCAGAGAGCAGACCAGGAGCTCAAGCATGGGTAGGCTCCGTGCGGTTCTGCGTTTGCTGCTGGTTCGAGCCATGATCGGCCGCGGCGGGCTCTTGCGGTGCGTCATCGACCGGCTCTGACCGGCGCGGCGCCATCCCGGCGATCCGCTCGAGCGCATGGGCCATGCGCCCGAACAGGCCGGAGAAATCCGGGACGTCGATCAGGGCAAGCAACAGGCCCGCGACCCAGAACAGATGGATATGGGTGAACAGGGCGAGCAGGCCGAGCACGGCCACGATCTCGAACTGGAGCTTCTGCGACTTGTGCGCCATGCGCTCAGGCAAGGTGTGCAGCCGCAGGAACAGCAGGCCGACGCCGAGAACCGCAGCGAGCAGGATCAGCGCGGTCACGATCATTAGGACGTCGGTTTCCCCGGGCGCGGTAATGAAGGCCGGCAAGTGATGTGGTGCCAGGGGATGAAGGCCAGCGGCCATGGGAACACTCCAGCGTCTGCGCGAATCGTGACCCAGGGTCACGGGTCGATGGACAATGGCGCCGCTCTCCGGCCCGCGCAATCGGAGCGCGCGCTGACTCACCCGGCCCTAGCCGATCCAGTTCCGCGCAAAATTGGCTTCCTCGTAGCCATCGGGCTTCTGCCGCTTCGGCAGCTTGACCTTTTCCCTCGGCGGCGCCTCGTAAGGGACCGAACTGAGGATATGTTCGATGATGGCAAGGCGCGCCTTGCGCTTGTCGTCGGAATGGACGGCATACCAGGGCGCCCAGGACGTATCGCTGGCCCGGAACATCTCGTCGCGGGCACGCGAGTAGTCATACCAGCGCGAATAGGACTTCAGGTCCATCGGCGAGAGCTTCCAGATCTTCCTGGGGTCGGTGATGCGCTCCTCGATGCGGCGCGTCTGCTCTTCCTGGCCGACTTCGAGCCAGTACTTCAGCAGGATCGTGCCTGAATCGACGATCGCCTTTTCCACGGCCGGCACGATCTGGAGGAAGCTCTTGGCCTGCTCCTCGGTGCAATAGCCCATGACGCGTTCGACGCCCGCGCGGTTGTACCAACTGCGATCGAAGATCACGACTTCGCCCCCGGCCGGCAGATGCGGCAGGTAGCGCTGGACATACATCTGCGAGCGCTCGCGCTCGGTCGGGGGCGGCAAGGCGACGACACGGAAGACCCGGGGACTGACCCGCTCCGTGATCGCCTTGATGGCGCCACCCTTGCCGGCTCCGTCCCGCCCTTCGAAGACGATGCAGACCTTTGCGCCGGCATGCTTGGCCCATTCCTGGAGCGCGACCAGCTCGGCATGGAGGTCCCGCAGCTTTTTTTCGTAGGTCTTCCGGTCCATGGGTTCGCTGGCATTGGCCTTCATCACCGGCCTCCTTCAACGTCAATGCATGCACCGATCGGGCGCTAGGACCAGCTCAGGAAGAAAGCGACATCGCCCGGCAAGCCGCCCGGCCAATCGATGATCATGGCGCGCAGCTTGTACTTGGCGGGCTGGAGATGCTCCTTCCAGAATTCGTAGGCCTGCCGCGGACGCCCGGTCAGCGTCGTCGGCCAGTCGGCTTCCGCATTGTTGATCGCCCGCCCCTTGTCCGTGCAGAGCGCGCTCGGGAAGCGCATGACGAGGACTTCGCTCTCGCCGCGCCCGGCCGCGGCGCGGGTCTTGTTCGCCAGGCTCTGCTTGATCTCCGCGATCTTCTCGGGCGTCACGTCGATCTCCTGACGGAGCGTCGCGACGAGCTTCTTGCGCGCCTCCTCCGCCTTGTCCATGGCGCCCAGCATCTTGGACGCCTTGGCCATTTCGAGTTCGGTCATGTAGGCGCGCAAATCGTCCGCCGACATGAAGCTCTCGTCGCCGAGCTTTCCGGCCTCGATATTCTGGCTTGCGCTCGACATCACTTTTTCTCCTCGCTTGAGCTTCGTCTCTTCATTCGGGCCGCCCGCTGCGGCCCGAATGAAGCCGGGGCCAACATCAGATCTTCAGGAAGTGGAACCCTTCCGCGAAGGTCAGCTCGATCATGTCGCCGCGCCGGAGACGCGTGAGATCCTGCTTGATGACCGGGTCGACCACCGTCAGCGAGCGAGCGCCCCACGGTCCCACATAGCTGACGAGGCCGGTGGCTGGGTCGAAGCCCTGGAACCGCGCCGTCAGCGTCAGCGTGCGCACGACGAACTTGTCCGGCAGGTTCTGGAAAGACCCCTGGCTGACTGCTTCTGTATAGACGATACCGGGCTTGGCCCCCTTGCGTGCCCGCTTGGCACCCAGGATCGCGCCCTCGACGCGCCGGATCTCGACCCTGTCACCGGGCTGGATGTTCTGCAGGTTGCCGAACACCGCCGGCACCGCGACATGCCAGGAGCGAGCGCCCTGCCGGACGACCACGATGCGCTCGGCCGGCTGGACGTCGACGATCTCGACATCGAGCTGCTCGACCTCGACCGGCCCGACGCCGGCAACGATCACGGTGCTGGTCGTCACCGTGGGGTTGGACGCACAGCCCGCAATGCCCACCGCCAGCGCAAGCGCCAGGATCCAGTTCATCCGCTTCGACATCGGAAACTCCCCACTGTTGAAATCAACGCCGCGTTAACTTCGGTTCAAACTCGTTCTCCGTCTCCGGATCGGCGCTCCCGCTCGCGGATCGCTTGCCGAAGCTCGGCCTCCAGCCCGTCGACGAGGTGCCGATATTCGACGCAGCGTTCGGCGTGTCCGGCGGCACGGGAACTTTGCCAACGCCGAAGCGCCTGTTCCGCCTCGGCGAGATCCCCGCACAGGGCGCGGAAGCTCTCATTGCTGAGAACCAGTTCCTCAATGGCTCGCTTGTGTCTCGGCAAAAGCCGGATGGCAGCCAGAACGCCCGGATCCATAGAAACGAGCCCCCCTTGGAATGCCGGAACTATCTAGCCTGGGCAGAGGATTGGGAGTAAATAACGGTATGTTACGGGGAGAATTGCTTCCCTGCCGCTATGTTTGCGCGTGGATGTCGGCCGGGGGGCTGTCCATGGAACGGCAACGTTTGAAGCGGACGACCGTCGAGACCTGCACGCATAGCGTGCCGGGTCCGACCGAGATCGACGTGCGCACGCAACTCGATCGCATTCTGGCCAGCGCCGAATTCAGTGTGCCGCAGCGTGTGCGGCAATTCCTGATCTATGTCGTCGGCAAGGCGCTGGCCGGCGAGGCGGAGCGCATCAAGGCCTACACGATCGCCGTCGAGGTCTTCGGCCGCGACGCGAATTTCGATGTCCAGAACGACCCTGTCGTGCGGATCGAGGCGGGTCGTCTCAGGCGCGCGCTCGAACGCTATTATCTCCTCGACGGACATTCCGCTCCGGTTGCCATCGAAATACCCAAGGGCGGCTACGTACCTACCTTCAGCTGGCGCGAGAATCCCGTCGATGATCGCGACGAGCCCGCCTCGCTCACGCCGCCCGGAGAGATCGGCCCCGGCCCCACGGTCGCCGGCCGGCAAAGGCCCCGGTGGTTGGCTGGATCGGCCATAGCCGCGGCGCTGGCCTGCGTGATCGCAATCGCCTGGACGGCCGACACGCCGAGGATCGAGACAGCGGCCAGGGCACTGGCCAGGCCCGATGCCCCCATTCTGACCGTCAAGCGGTTCGCGAACGTGTCGCGCAATTCGGAAGCAGACCTCTATGCCGCGGGATTGCAGGACGAGTTGCTGACGCAGCTGGCGCGCTTCAAGGAGATGACCGTCGTTCGGCAGGACACCTCCAGCAGGGATGCCGAAGAGGCGACGACGACGCCGAACCAGCAGCAATTCGGCAACCGCCATGTGCTGGAAGGCGGAATACGCGCCGCGGATGGCAAGGTACGGGTGACCGCACGCTTGCTCGACGCCAGTACCTCCGCCATCGTCTGGACGGCCAGCTACGACACTGAGCCAGGTAAGAGCGGTGGCGTCGAGGCCGAAGCGGCCATCGCTTCGAAAATCGCGACCGTGGTCGCTCAGCCTTACGGCGTCGTCTTCAGCCTCCCACCGCAACCGGCGCTGGCGCGCAACGCGCAGAGTCTGGAAGCGGCGGCATGCGCGCATCGCTTCTATCAATACCGCATGGGGCTGGGCTTCGCCGAGCATGCGCAGATGCGCGAATGTCTGGAGCGCGCGGTTGCGCTCTACCCCGAGCATTCCACGACCTGGGCGATGCTGGCCTATCTTTATCTCGACGAGGATCGCTTCCAGCTCAATCGCCGGCCCGGCTCGCCCAAGCCGCTTGAGCGGGCACGGGAAGCAGCCAAGCAAGCAGTGCGCCTCGATCCGGAGAATGTCCGTGCGCTGCAGGCGCTGATGTCGGTGCTCTATTTCAGCCGGGAACCCGCCGAGGCGCTCAAGCTCGGTGCGCAGGCGATCGCGATTAATCCCAATGACACGGAGCTGCTGGGCGAGTTCGGCAGCCGGCTGGCGCAGTCGGGCGAATGGGAGCGCGGGGCGGCCATGCTGGACGAAGCCCTGGCCAGAAATCCGGGCCACTCCGACTACTACATCGGACTGCTGGCGCTCGCCGCCTATATGCAAGGCGATGATCCGCGATCGGTGGACCTGATCCGCCGCGCCAATCAGCGCCAGTTTTCGATCTACCATTTCGTCGCGGCGCTGATCTTCGCGAGGTCGGGTCTGCAAGCGGAGGCGGCACAAAGCCGCGCGCAGTTCCTGAAGCTGCGCCCCAACTTCTTCGACGACTTCGACGGCGAACTCGACAAGCGCAACTTCATTCCACGGGACCGTGCAATCCTGCTGCGGGGCGCCATCCAGGCCGGGTTTCCGGTGCGGCCCCGCTTCGCCGCCGGAAGCGAGTAGGCCGGGTCGCGCCGATATCGAGAGCGGCCCGTATGCAACCGTAAATTACTACCTGCCTGCGCGATTGTGGCGTTGATTTCCGGCGCTGGCGGAGTGCGGGTTGCCAATGCGGGTTGCAGGAAAAGCCTATTGCAGGAGAGGTCGGCGGAGCCATCGCTCCCTTTCACCCCCGCGGTCGCTGCCGCCGAGGTCCGCTCTCGGCACCAGACTCGGCACCAGACGTGGAAGGGTTCGATGATATGATCGGTCGCCTGACCTTGTTCGTTCTCGCCTTGAGCGTGGTCTCGCCGCAAGCGCTCGCGCAAGCGGGCCCGCTTGAAGGAGCGTGGGTCGAGGAGGGCACGGCTTGCACGACCGTCTTCGTATCGGCGTCGCATGTCGGGTTCAGGCGACCAGCGAGCGCATTCGCGCCGGCTTTCATCATTTCAGGCAAGCGCCTGACGACCCCGCTCGCGACCTGCCGGATCGCCGGCGCCAGGACGAGCGGCCAGCGCCACCTCCTGGCCCTGCGTTGCACGACCACGGTTTCTTCGTCGTCGGCTCTCGCCGTGCTCGCCCCGGCCGAGGGCGGGGGGCTCAATCGTTTCAGTGCCGCGGAGGGCGGCATCGCGACAAGATATCAGCGCTGCACGCCGGAGATGCTGAAGGCGCCCTGACAACTGGCCTGGCGCCCGACATCACTCGGACGCAGCGCGCGGACAACATGGAATCGGGGGATTCACCATGTCAGCCATTGTCCACATCATCGACGGCGACCCCGCCTCTCCGGCCGGGATCGACCGTCTGCTGCAATCTTGCGGTTACCGGACCAAGGCCTATTGCAGCGCCGACGAGATCCTCAGGCGGATTCCAGCGAATGAAGACGGGAGCTGCCTCGTCATCGACATCATGTCGGCGGACCGCGGCGTTCCGGACCTGTTCGACCGGCTGAGCAGGGCCGGGTCCAGCCTGCCCGTCATCCTTCTCGCCGGTGACAGCGACGTCAGGACCGGCGTCAAGGCGATCCAGGCAGGCGCCGAGGACTTCTTCACCAAACCGGTCGCCACGGAAGACTTCATCGGAGCGGTCGAGCGCGCGATTTCGCGGCACCGTCTCGCCAGCGAGCGCGAGGGCTGGCTGCGCACGGCGATGATGCGGCTGCGCCGGCTGACCCGGCGCGAGCGGGAGGTCCTCGAACACATCGTTCAGGGCCGGATGAACAAGCAGATCGCCTTCGAGCTGGGCACGACGGAACGCACCGTGAAGGCCCATCGCCAGAAGGTGATGGAAAAGCTGCAGATTCGCTCGGGGATCGAGCTCGGCTCCTATGCCGAGCGGCTTGGCCTGCTCGAAGCGAACTCGCGTTAGAACCGACAGGCCGTCGCAAGCCCGCATCCTTTTCGACGAGGCTCGCATCGTGCCGCGCCCCCGCCCCACTCCGGAAGGACTGAAGACGCCGCGGGCCGCGGCCGTCGCTGGCATCCTGTTCTCCGTATTGCTGCTCCTGGCGATCCTGCTCATCCTGCAGACGCTGCGCCTGCATCCACGAGATCCGGGCGAGTGGCTCGGCGCCCAGGCCTGGAAGGTGGCGCTGGCGCTGAACCTGATACCCTTCGCCGGCATCGCCTTCCTCTGGTTCATGGGGGTGTTGCGGGATCGGATGGGCGCGCAGGAGCACAAGCTGTTCGCGACGGTCTTCCTGGGCAGCGGCCTGCTTTTCATCGCCATGCTGTTCATCGCCGCGGCCGCGATCGGCGCCATCCTGATCACCCATGGAGCCCTGCCGCGGGAGCTCACCGGCTCGGTCACCTTCATGCTGGCACGGGCCTTCGCCTACAACCTGACGAGCATCTACGCATTGAAGGTCGCGAGCGTCTTCCTGCTGACCGCCTCGACGATCGTTCTGCGGACGGGCATCACGGGGCGCTGGACCGCCTTCGTCGGCTATGCGGCCGCCGCCTTCCTCCTGATCGGCAGCCATGCCGTCGACGGGGCCTTCCTGGTCTTCCCGGTCTGGGTCCTGCTCGTCAGCATCGACATCCTCCTGCGCGAATTCGCACACAAGGACGGGGCACCCTGACGCCCCGGCGAGCGTTTACGCTTTCGGGCCGGCGATCGCGCGCGCCGCATCCTCGAGATCGTCGAAGGCGGGCGTCGCATCCGGGCCGTCGAAGAAGCCGGAGCGCCTGAGAATCTCGCTCGGTTCCTTGTGAAGCTCCGCAATCGCGAGCGTCATTCCCGCCTCGGCCAGATCGCCTCGCAAGCGCCGCAGCATGGCCGCGCCCGTCGTGTCGATCTGCGCAACCGCGCTGGCGTCGAGCACGAGCCACTTCGTCCCGGGTGGCGCCTGGTCCGCGACGGTCTCGAAGCGCTCGCAGATGTAGTCGGCATTGAAGAACAGGATGCTGCCCTGGACCATGTAGATGACCATCCCCGGCACCGGCGCGGCATCCACCGCTCGATGCAGCTTGAAGAAACCGGGCCGCCCCGGGATACGCCCGAGCAGGGCGTCACGCGGGCGCATCTCCTTGAGCAGGACATGCAGCAACGTGCCGGCAATGGCGATGACGACACCGCTGAGCACGCCGAGGCTGATGGCGCCCCACATGCTGATCAGCGCAAAGGCGAACTCCAGCCGGCTGACGCGCCAGATTTCCCTGAAGCCCTGGACATCGATCAGGTTCAGGGCGGCGAAGACCAGGATCGCTCCGAGGGCCGGGTTGGGCAGCAGGCTGAGCGCGTTGTTGAGGAACAGCAGCAGGATCGTCAGCGCCAGGGCTGCGATCAGCCCCGAGACCTGCGAGCGACCGCCCGTCGCGATGTTGATCGCGGTGCGCGAATCCGAAACCGTGACTGGAAAGCCGCTGAACAGTCCGGAGAACACGTTCGCGGCGCCCAGCCCGGTGAGCTCGCGGTCGGCATCGACCTCGAAGCGGTCCTTGGCGCCGAAGCTGCGCGCCGCGACGAGCCCGGAGCTGACGGCGACGAGCCAGATCGCAGCAGCACCGAGCAGGATCTCCTTGAGCGGCAATTGCGAGATGTCGGGAAGCGCGAGTTCCGGCATGGCGCTCGGCAGGCTGCCGATCACCTTCATGCCACGGCCCTGGAGATCGAACAGGGCCGAGGCGAGGCCGGCGAGCACCACGACCACGAGAGGACCCGGAACAGGCGAGCGCAGGCGCGCCAGCAGGACGAGCAGCGCCAACATGACGCTGCCGAAGGCGACGGAGGGCCAATGGATCAGGTCAGCTTTGCGGACGATCTCGAGCAGCGGCTGCACGAGCCCGTCCGACTCGATGCGCACGCCGGTGAAGCGGCCGATCTGGCCGATCAGGATCGATATCGAAATCCCGGAGATGAACCCGATCAGGATCGGTCGGGACAGGAATGAGGCCACGACACCGAGACCCAGTCGGCCCGCCAGGAGACACATGACGCCGACCATCAACGCCAACGCGGCGGCAGCCGCGACACGCCCGGCCGGAGTGTCGAACGGAATGTTGGCAAGCGCCGCCGCAAGCACCGTCATGGTGGCGGCATCCGGGCCAACCATCAGCTTGCGGGAGGGCCCCAGAATGGCATAGCCGACCAGCGGCAGGATGCTCGCATAGATCCCCATCTCGGCCGGCAAGCCCGCGATCGCCGGGTAGGCGATGGCGCTGGGAATGGCGACCGCCGCGACGGCCAGCCCCGCCGTCACGTCAAAGCGCAGCCATTCGAGCTTGTAGCCCCGCATGCCGTCGGCGATTGGCAATCGCTCGATCATGGGCATCTCTCCCGGGGCGCGCGCCACGCGATCAGGACATTATCGCGCAAGGGCTGCCAGTTCATCTCTTGCCTCGGCAGCCCGGTCGAGCATCGCGGTGGGTTCGAAGCTACAGGTCGCCGCGGCGAGTCCGGCCGCGAACAGCGCCGCCTCGTTGCCACCGTCCCCTGCCCTTTCCCGGGCATAGGCCAGCGCGATGGCACGGTTGACGCGGGCGTCGTTGAGTTCTCCGAGCAGGTCCTGCAGTTGCACGAGCCTCGCCGTCAGCTGCCGGCCGCGCTTCCCGCCGAGGACCGGATGGAAGGCCTCTGCGGCATAGCGCAGCTTCTTGGCCTTGACCCGGATGCGGTGCTGGCGATCCGGGGCGCAGTGCTGCAGATGTCGGCTCTCTTTCAGGAACGCTCTCAGGCGGCCGTGCAGGCGGGCCCGCGCAAACCCGGCGACCGTGCGTTCGCCCCACGGCGGATGCCCGGCCGCGTCCGGTTCGGACACCGACAATGTGGCGAGGCCATCGACGATATCGAGGCTGAAATCGAGCATTGCCGGCGATCGAACGAAAGCCATGACCTTCTCGTGCTCCTCTTGCCGGCGCCGGTCGAAGACCTCGAACAGAGCTTCCACGCCGGGAGCATCCGGATCGTCCCGCCGGAGCGGCGCCAGCAATTGATCGCAGAAGACGTCGAGCTCGCGCGCGCCTCCGAGGAACTGGGCAAGCGAGCGCAAGCGACCGGACAGGATCGCCGCCTGAGTCCCGAAGACCGGCTTGAGGAACCATAGCAACGCGCGCAGCCGCCTGATCCCGATCCTCGTCCGGTGCAGCGCATCGCGCCCTCCCCCGGACGACAATTGCGTGAGGTTGTCGAGCAGGGCCGCCGTGCAGCTCCGGCAGATGCCGTCGGCAGCCTCCCGGGCCGTCATCGCATGGTGGATGTCGACGGACCGATGATCACCTGCCGGCCGATCGGTCCGGGCGGACAGGAGCCGAAGGCCCCTCTCACCCGGCGGACGCAGCGTGAGAGTCAGCGGCACGGCCGAGCCGAGTTCGCGGGCGAAGTCGAACACGGCAGCTGGCGCCCCAGCGACAAGCTCCAGCCGCAACTCGCAGATCGGTTGGACGATCCCCTCCGCGGCGATCGAACCCGCGTCGAAGCTCGCGGCGATGCTGGAACCGGCGCGATAGACTACGCTGGCACTGCGCTGGATGTCGATGGAGAAGGCCGGCTTCAGCTTCCCCGCCACGCTGTCACCGAGGATGCCTTCGAGCGGCGTGCCGCCGAGTGAGGCGCGGCCCGGAGCGCCGTCCGCGCCATCCGTAGTCCTGTCGGGGATGGAGACGGAGTGCATCGTCCCATCGGGGGCCTCGATATCCTGGAAGCGCTTGCGCCCCTGCGTCCGGACGGACAGGCGATAGCCGGCGCGAAGCAGCCTTTGCCGCCTGGTATCGTAGTAGACCGACCTCAAAACCTGCGCCCGCCCGCCCTGCCGCATGTCGACGGCCCGAAGGTGTTTGAGGAGACGGGACCTGTCGCCTTCGGCGCAGCAAAGCCAGAACACCCCGAGACCCCGGCCAGCCGCCGGCGCCTGCGCTGGGAGGGAAGCCAAAGAGTGATCCATCGCTGTCGAAGCCCGCAGTCGCGCCGGCCTATTTCTGAGGAGCGACCTTCTCCCAGCCCTTGTCAGGGTTGAAGCTCTGCATGCGTCCTGCGATGCGGCCGGTGTTGGGTCCGAGATCCTTCTCGTAGACGGTCCCGTCGTGATTGAGCATGAAGCTCTTCACGCCGGAGCGGCCGTATTCCGCCGGATAGGCGAGGAGGCCGAAGCCCCCGATCATCCTGCCGCCGGCGACATAGTCGATCGCGCCGCCCGGCGCGGACGGTCCCTGCCGCGTCAGGATCTTGTAGTAGTAGCCGTGGAACGGCCGGCGCGTCTCCTCGGCCCGGTAGCCTTCCGCCGCCGCTCCGGCCGCGAACTCTCCCAGCGGGCTCGGCTCCTCGCCGGCAGCGCTGTCCCAGTAGAGTCCGTCCTTGGCGCCGGCGCGGCTGACGATCCGCTGCGCATAGATGCCACGTCCCTGGCCTGTGCGATCCTTGGCGGCGTATTCCTGTTGTGCGTCGAAATAGGCGAGGCTCGCCTGGATCGCGGCCAGCTCGTTGCGGCCGATCCGTCGCGCGAGGATCTCGCTGCGACCTGCTACGCCATCAAAGCTCCAGCCCTTGTCGCTGCGCATGATCGGGATCGGGAACGGAAAATCGTCCGGCCCCACCAGCAGCGTCGCCTTGTCGCCCTGCTCGCTGACGGAGTGGCGGCTGTCATAGGCCTCGATGAAGCGCTTGCGATCGGCCGCATCGGCGACATCGTCGCCGGAATGCAGCGTATCGCGCCCGACGATCCCGAGGATGCTACGCAACCGCTTCTCGTCGGTGCCGCGCGCCGCTTCAACCAGCGCGGTCGCCGCCTCCGCAGGCGTCTTGAAGGCTTGCTGCGCGCTCGCGGCCGTCGCCGTCGCGACAAGGCCGGCCACGCAGATCAGGCGAGATAGCGTTCGCACCGCCGGCCATGCCATCATCATGGAACTGCATCCCCAACAGTTGAGACATCGGCCGAAGCCGGCGATCCTTTTCAGTGCCAGTCGTTACCGGCCGGCAACCGCGCTCCGGAGGCCTTCCATTGCTCGAAGGTCTGGAACGGTACGCCGAGCTGGCGGTAGTCGACGCGCAGATAGCCGTCCGAGCCGCGGCGCACCGCCCAGGGCGCGACACCCTGGACCTCCTGCGCGATCACGCCGACATAGGCACGTTGCGAGCCGTTATAGGCGAAGCGATAGAAGCCGAGCCCGTTATCCATCCAGCCGAGCAGCAAGACGTCGTGCTTGAGCTGGATGTCGGAACGCCGGCCACCACCGCCGCGCCCGCCGCCACCGCGTCCGCCGCCGCCGCCAACCCGGCCGCCGCCGCCACCACCGCCGACGCGGCCGCCTCCGCCATAGCCCCCGCGGCTCATGGCCGCCCCGCCGCCACGCATGGCAGGGCCGCCGGCATGCATCGCGCGCGCCCCGCCACCCGGTCGGGCGCCCATGCTGGCATGACCGCGTTGCGATTGCAGGTTCGCGCCGCGCCCCGCCTGCGTGTTGAAGGCACCGTCGCGCGAAGGGCCCGGGCGGTTGGCTCCGGCGCTCGGCCGGGTCGCGGCCCGTGCCGCCCCGTCACGTCCGCCGCCACCTCCGGGCCGTGCACGGTCCCCACCCGGGCGATCCACCCCGCCAGGGCGGTCCGGCCGGTTGCCGGCGCCGGCACGATCTCCGGGCCCGCGATTGCCAGGTCCGCGATCACCGGGTCCGCGGTCACCGATATTGGGGCGGTCGCCGGGCCGTTGGTCTGGTCGTGCGCCGCCGCCGAAATCGCCGCGCCCCCCCTCTGGACGGAGCACCTGGTCACCGCTACGTCCGCGGAAGTCCATCCGCTCGCCCGCACCGGCCCGTATGTTGTTGTTGCCCGCGAACCGCTGCTGCACATTGGTGTTGCGGTACTGGACGCCGTGGCGGTGTTGCGGATTGTGCTGCCAATTCGTCACGCGGTTGCGGTCGATATTGATGTTGTTGTTGTTCCAGTTGACGTTGCCGCCCCAGTAGTTGCCGTTGTTCCAGCGCCCGAGCGCATAGCCGGCCCCGAAGGCGAGACCGGTCGCAACGACGCCGGCCGCGATATAGCCGGTGTAGGGGAAGTAGTAGGGCGGATAGGCCGGATAGGGCCAGGAGCCGTAAACCACCGCCGGGTCGTAATAAGGTACATAGACGGTATCGGGCTGGGTCGGCTCGATCACGATCGTCTGCCTGCCGCTGTCCTGCCGGACGGTGACCTTCTGCTGGGGTCCAGAGGACAGCTTCTTGTTCTCATGGGCCCGCGTCCTCATGCGCTGGACCCCGTCCATCACGTCGGGTTGCTGCGCGAGCACCGCGTCGCCGAGCTTCTGCGTCCAGTCGAGGTTCTTGCTCATCATCTCGAGCACCGAAGGCGTAGCGACGAGCGACTTGACGCTGTCGTCCCATGCCTGCTTTTCGGCCTCAGCCTTGAGCGCGTCGCCCTTGAGCTTCTTGTTGGCTGTAACCCATCTGTCCGCCTGCACCACTTCGAGCGGATAGGTCGAGGCCATCAGAACCTGCGCCAAAAGAGTGTCCGGATAGAGCGCGATCGGCGCGACGAGCGCGTCCAGTTCAGCACTGCTCAGCAATTGCTCACCCTGGCCCGCCGGCACGCTGGCGGGCGCAGCCGTCGGTGGAGGCGGTGTCTGAGCAAAGGGCTGGGGCGCCAGGCCGACCGCAACGACACATGCCAACACGATCCTCACGGACATGCCATTCTCCCGTGTCAGCGCCCGGCCCGGCCGGCGCCCTCGAAGTCTACAATGACGACACAGGCCGACGCCGGCAACGTCGGAGTTGCCGTGTGACCCGTGGGACGGCTCAACCTAGCGCCTGCTCTGCTTCGACTGGTTCGATTGCTCGGCTTCACGCATCGCGCGGAACGCTTCCATGTTGGCGCGTCCCGCCTTCATGGCTTCGTCCATCCGGCCGTCATGCATCATCTTGTAGTCCTCATAGAGGACATCGTAGGTGCAGCCCGTGCTCTTGGTGCAAGCCGATGCCGGGCTCGGGCTGGCCGCAATGCCAAGAAGAGCGATCGCCGATGACGCTCCCAAAAGCATCCATCTGATCATGGCTTGAGTTCCCCTTTGGGACATCCCGCCCACCAGGTCCCGGCACTCACACGAGCGAGGATCCCTCGCTTCGGCCGCACCGAGACACTCGGGCAGCCGTCATTATAGCCCACTATCGACAGGAGGGACTTGTCCCCGAGGACAATACGTCGCGAGCCGCGCCTGTGCTCAAATTCCCGATGCGGATGCGGCCTCTCCCGGCCGCGTTGTCGGCTTGGCGAAGGAATTCGAGATGGCTCCGGCAGTTCGGGATTCGCGCTCCATCGACCACTTCTTCTCGGCACCGTCCGGCCGCACGGATAGCTGGAGGGACCTCCACGCGGTCGCGCGCAGCTGGGCCAGCGGCGGCAAGGCCCGTGGCGACGTGGAGGCCGCGCTGAAGGATCTCGGCGCGGCCGAGGAGTTCCATGCGTTTCCTGGCCACGAGCTGATCGGCGGCCTGTGGGAACGGCTGCAGAACGACGATGCCAATGGCTTCCTGGCGCTGGCCAAGCGTATCTCGCTCGCAATCATCACCGGCAACTACAAGCACGATTCCAAGGAATGGCAGGCGGTCGACCTTTCGCTGGCCGACCCCGTCGACGTGCTGCCGTCCTCGCTCGGTGAGACACCGACCCACCGGCCCTATTTCGAGATGCTGGCGGTGACGCCGGCCCCCGCCGGGCGCTGGCCGCATCTGGCTGCCGAGTTTCGACGGCTCCGGCGCGCGGAAGATGCCTTCGTCTACGAGACTGTGCTCGTCGGCAGCCTGGAGGATGCGGTCTGCGCCGCGGTCGTGAATCCGGACATCGCCGCGGTCGCGATCTATGAGGGCTTCGCGCTCAAGTCGCGCCATGACGCGCCGGTGCTGCGCAGCGTCCTGGCCGCCCAGCAGCCCCTGCTCGCCACGGCCGACGAGGCCGACCTGGCGCTGCGCCTTGCGGCCGGGCTGCATGCGATCCGGCCCGAGCTGGACATCTACCTGCTATCGGACCGTCGCGTCGAAAAGCTCGCCGGCGATCCGCGCGCCGCCATGATCCGGCGCGTCATGTACCAGATCGAGGAGCCGCTCGAGCTGCATCTCTCCGTACTGGAGGGCATCAAGGCCCGTTTCGAGACGCCGTTCTTCGACAATCTCAAGCTCTACGCCCAGAGGCCGATCGGCACCTTCCACGCCTTGCCGATCGCCCGCGGCAAATCGGTCTTCCGCTCGCCCTGGATCCGCGACATGGGCCAGTTCTACGGCCTCAACCTGTTCCTGGCGGAAAGCAGCGCCACGACCGGTGGCCTGGACAGCCTTCTCGAACCGACCGGCAACATCAAGAAGGCTCAGGAGAACGCCGCACGCGCCTTCGGCGCCGATCACGTGTTCTTCGTGACCAACGGCACGAGCACCTCGAACAAAATGGTGCTGCAGGCGCTGATCGCGCCCGGCGACATCGTCATCCTCGACCGCAACTGCCACAAGTCGCATCATTACGGCCTGGTGCTGAACGGTGCCCAGCCCTTCTATGTCGAGGCCTTCCCGATGGTGGAATACTCGATGTACGGGGCCGTGCCGCTGCATACGATCAAGAAGGCCCTGCTCGACCTCAAGGCCGAGGGCCGGCTCGACCGCGTCAAGATGGTCGACCTGACCAACTGCACCTTCGACGGCCACATCTACAACACCCGCCGCGTGATGGAGGAATGCCTCGCCATCAAGCCGGACCTGATCTTCCTCTGGGACGAGGCCTGGTTCGGCTTCGCGCGCTGGTCGCCCTTCCTGCGCCCGCGCACCGGCATGGGCGCGGCTGCCGATATCGAGGCCTGGGCCGGGGGGCCGGACGCAGTCGCACAATACGAAAAGCAGCAGAAGGAACTCGGCGCCAACCCGTCGCACGAGAAGCTGCTGGACACGCGCCTCCTGCCCGATCCGCGTGCCATACGACTGCGCGTCTACCAAACCAACTCAACCCACAAATCCATGTCGGCGATCCGCCAGGGCTCGATGGTGCTGGTCAGGGACGTCGACTTCCACAAGGTCGAGGCCCAGTTCCACGAGGCGGTCTTCACCCATGCCTCGACCAGCCCGAACCAGCAGCTCATCGCCAGCCTCGACGTCGCCCGCCGGCAAATGGAGCTCGAGGGCTATGGGCTGGTGATGAACGCAATCGAGGTCGCGCTCGACATCCGGCGCGAGGTCGCCACGCACCCCATCATCTCGAAATACTTCAAGGTCGTCGGCGCCGACGGGATGGTGCCGAAGGAGTTCAGGAGCAGCGGCTTCGTCGACTTCCTCGATCCCGAGACACGTTGGGACGACCAGCTGCGCAGCATGCGCGAGGACGAGTTCTGCCTCGATCCGACCCGCATGACGCTGGTCTGCGGCACGGCCGGCTTCGACGGCACCTCCTTCAAGGGCCTGCTTGCGTCGCAGTACAATATCCAGGTCAACAAGACCTCGCGCAATTCGGTCCTGCTGCAGTCGAACATCAACAACACGCGCAGCGACGTCGCACTGCTGATCAGCGTCCTGCTCAAGATCTGCAACGAGATCGAGACGCGCCTGCGTCAGGGCGGCGACAGCGAGCGAAAGCTATTCGAGGCGCGCGTTCAGAATCTGATGAAGGACGTGCCGGACCTGCCGAATTTCAGCCACTTCCACGACGCGTTCCGCACCGACGCCGGCAAGACGACACCGGAAGGCGACATCCGCACCGCCTTCTTCAGCGCCTATTCGGAAGAGAAGTGCGAGTATCTGCCGATCAACAGCCCGGACTGCGACCGCCGCATCGACAAGGGTCCGGCACTGATCTCGGCCAATTTCGTCATCCCCTACCCGCCCGGCTTCCCGATCCTGGTCCCCGGCCAGGTCGTGACGCATGAAACGATCACCTTCATGCGCAAGCTCGATGTGAAGGAAATCCACGGCTACGAGAAGGCAAAGGGCCTGAAACTGATCAAGCCCGACGCCTTGGCCGCCAAGAAGAAGTGAAGCCAGCCAGCAGTTAAATTCATCCTTGCCGGCGTTCGACGCCAGCTGGACAGAAACAGGGGATCGGAATGTTTGACTGGTTCGCGACAACACTGCGCACCTATCCCGAGATCGCACTCTTTCTCTCGCTGGCGATCGGCTACTATGTCGGCGGCTTCGCCTATAAGGGCTTCAGCCTCGGCGCTGTGACCTCGACGCTGATCGCAGCCGTCATCATCGGCCAGCTCGGCATCACGATTTCCCCCAATGTGAAGTCGACCTTCTTCCTGATGTTCCTTTTCGCCGTCGGGTACGGCGTTGGGCCGCAATTCGTCCGCGGTATCGCCAAGGATGGCGCGCCGCAGGCGATCTTCGCGGTCGTCGTGACCGTGTTCTGCCTCGCCGTCCCCGTCATCATCGCAAAACTCGCGGGCTATCATCCGGGCTACGCCGCCGGCCTGTATGCCGGCTCGCAGACGATCTCCGCCTCGATGGGTCTCGCGACTGATGCGATCAATCGCCTCGGCCTGTCGCCCGAGCAGACCAAGGACTGGCTCGACGCGATGCCGGTCGCCTATGCGGTGACCTACATCTTCGGCACTGTCGGTTCTGCCATGGTCCTGGCGTTGTGGGGGCCGAAACTCCTCGGCATCGATCTCGCCCAGGCCTGCAAGGACTACGAGGCCCGTCTCGGCGGCGGCAAGGAAATCGGCGGCCCCGGCTCGGTCTGGCGGCGCTTCGAGCTGCGCGCCTTCCGCCTGCGGGATGACGCTAAGGTTTCCGGCATGCGCGCCGCCGAGGCCGAAGCGCTGGTACCCGATGCCCGCGTCTTCGTCGAGCGCATCCGCCGCAACGGAGTCATCGAGGATGCCACCGCGGATACGGTCCTGAAGGCGGGCGACATCATCGCCCTTGCCGGTCCGCGCGAGGTACTGGTCAACCTGATCGGCCAGAATGCCGATGAGGTCGAGGACCCGGAACTGCTCGACCTCAAGGCCGAGGGCGTCGACGTCTACGTCACCAGCAAGGACGCCGACGGCAAGACGCTGACCGAACTCTCCAAGATGCCGACGGCTCGCGGCGTCTTCCTGCGCAAGATCGTTCGCGGTGCGACCGCCGTCAGCATCCCGATCCTGCCGGACACCGTGATCCATCGCGGCGACATCCTCACCGTTGTCGGTCGCACTCAGGACATCGCCGCCGTCGCCAAGACGCTCGGCCACGCCGACCGGCCGAGCGATGTCGCCGACGTTGCCTTCATGTGTGGTGCGATTGTGCTCGGCGCGCTCATTGGCGCGCTGGTCTTCAAGGTCGGTGGCGCCCCGCTGACGTTGTCGACCGCTGGCGGCGCGCTGATCTCCGGCCTCGTCTTCGGCTGGCTGCGCTCGGTTCACCCAACCTTCGGCCGCATCCCGAGCTCGACCGTCTGGTTCATGAATTCGGTCGGCCTGAACATGTTCATTGCGGTCGTCGGCATTTCGGCCGGCCCGGGTTTCGTCAAGGGACTGCAGACCCAAGGCATCGGCCTCTTCCTCTGGGGCGCGCTCGCCACGTCGATTCCGCTGATCCTCGCCATGTTCGCCGGCAAGTACGTCTTCCGCTTCGATCCTGCGATCCTGCTCGGCGCCTGCGCCGGGGCGCGGACCACGACGGCAGCGCTGGGCATGATCTGCGAGACCGCGAAGAGCCAGGTCCCAGCGCTCGGCTACACCGTCACCTACGCGGTTGGAAACACGCTCCTCACCATCTGGGGCATGATCATCATCATGCTGATGACCTAGTGCGCTTCCGCGCATGCGTCCGTTCTTATTCTGATCAGGAGAATGTCATGGATCCTGTCACCCTGCGGAGCTTCGAGAAACTCAGCCCCTTCGAGATCAAGGACGAGCTCATACGGCTCGCCAAGCTGACGGCGCAGAATTCCTCGATCGCGATGCTCAATGCCGGGCGCGGCAATCCGAACTGGGTGGCGATGACGCCGCGAGAAGGCTTCTTCCTGCTCGGCCAGTTCGCAATCACCGAAAGCCGCCGCGTGATGAACAAGCCGGCCGGGATCGGCGGCATGCCGAAGGCCGACGGCATCGCCGCGCGGCTGGGCGACTGGCTCGCGGAGCATAAGGACGCCCCCGGCGCCGGCTTCCTCAAGGACATGGTCGCCTTCGCGATCAAGAAGTTCGACTTCAAGCCCGATGCCTTCGTCCATGAACTCGTCGACTCGATCATCGGCGACAACTATCCGGTGCCGGACCGGATGCTGGTCCACAACGAACGCGTCGTGCACGAATACCTGATGTGGGCAATGTGCGGCGAGCCGCGCCCCTCCGGTCAATTCGACCTCTATGCCGTCGAGGGCGGCACGGCGGCGATGTGCTACCTCTTCAAGTCGCTGAAGGCCAACCGTCTGCTCAACGCCGGCGACACGATTGCGCTGGCGACGCCGATCTTCACCCCCTATCTCGAAATGCCGCATCTCGAGGATTACGGCCTCGAGGTGATCTCGATCGCCGCCCCGCAGGAGAACCGCTTCCAGTTCACCGACGAGGAGCTGAAGAAGCTCGAAGACCCGAAGGTGAAGGCCTTCTTCGTGGTGAATCCGGGCAATCCCTATGCGGTCGCCCTGAGCGAGGAGACCATCGCCAAGATCGTGAAGCTGGTCGAGACCAAGCGCCCCGATCTCCTGATCCTGACCGACGACGTCTACGGCACCTTCGTCCCGGGCTTCCGCAGCCTGCTTGGCGCCCTGCCCCGCAACACCATCGGCGTCTATTCCTACTCGAAATATTTCGGCTGCACCGGCTGGCGCCTCGGCGTCATCGCGATTCATCGCGAGAACATCTTCGACAAGGCGATTGCCGCCCACCCGGATAAGATCCTGGCGACGCTCGACAAGCGCTACGGTCCAATCACGCTCAAGCCGCGCGAGTTGAAGCTGATCGACCGCATCGTCGCCGACAGCCGCGACATCGCGCTCAACCACACGGCCGGCCTCTCCCTGCCGCAGCAGGTGATGATGACGATGTTCTCGCTGGCCGAACTGATGGACGAGGCCAAGCTCTACCAGAAGACCTGCATGGGCATAGTACGGGCGAGAGCCGAGCGGATGATCGAGGGGCTCGGCATCGAGGTGCCCGAGAACGTGCTGCACGACCGCTATTACGGCCTCGTCGATTTCGAGTTCTGGGCCAACAAATATGTCGGGCCGGAGGTGGTGAAGTACATGAAGGAGCACATCCACCCGCTCGACATCGTCTTCCGGTTGGCCGAGGACCACGGCATCGTGCTGCTGAACGGCGGCGGTTTCCATGCTCCCGACTGGTCGGTGCGCGTCTCCTTCGCCAATCTCGATGACGAGGTCTACAGCCAGATCGGCCGGGCGACGCGTGCCGTCGCGCGCGGCTACCGCCAGGCCTTCGACGCCTACAACATGGCGCTTGCATCGAAAGGCAAGCCGTCCGGGAGCGTCGGCGAATAGCCGACGCCGACGATGGGCTGAAAGCGATCCGGCCGCGCGCCTCGCTCGATCGTCGGCTGGGAGGACCGGCCGACAGGGATATTCCAGGATAGGCGAGCGAGACGCGCCATGACATTCGTCGTCGAGGCCCTGCGCAACAACCCGGAGCTGGCCGTCTTCCTCACGGTCGCGCTGGGGTTCCTGGTCGGCCGGCTCAAATTCGGCAGCTTCAGCCTCGGCGTCGTCGTCGGCTGCCTGCTGGCAGGCGTCCTCGTCGGACAGCTCGACATCAAGGTCTCGCCCACCGTCAAGGCGGTGTTCTTCAGCCTCTTTCTGTTCACCACCGGCTACAAGGTCGGGCCGCAGTTCTTTCGCGCCCTGAAGAAGGATGCCTTGCCGCAGGTCGCGCTGACGGTCGTGCTGTGCGTTACCTGCTTGCTCACCGCGCTGACGTTCGCGAAGCTGCTGAACTACGACATGGGAACTGCGGCAGGCCTTCTGGCGGGCGCCTTCTCGGAATCGACCGTCATCGGCACGGCCGGCGAGGCGATCCAGCGGCTCGACCGCTCCCAGGCCGAACGCACGGCACTCGTCAACAACATTCCCGTCGCCTATGCCGTGACCTATCTGATCGGCACGGCCGCGCTGGTCTGGTTCCTGCCGAAGATCGGTCCAAAGCTGATGGGGATCGATCTGCGTGCGGCCGCAGCCGCGCGGCGCGACGCGACGAGCGGATCGGCCGCGGAGGCGGAAGGGGTGACCTCGGCCGCCCGCCTCTTCGACGTGCGCGCCTACCGGGTCGAGAACCCGCAACTCCTGGGCAAGACGATCGCGGAACTCGAGGCGTTGCCGAAGCCGTCCCGCGTCTTCGTGCTGCGCGGCCGCAGCGGCAGCGCCCTGTTCGACCAGGCTTCCAACCATCGGGTCCAGGTCGGCGACGTCATCGCCGTGATGGCGCGCTTCGAGGTCCATGCCGCCCGCGGCGATCTCATCGGCCCCGAGGTGAGCGACCCCGAACTCCTGGACATTCCGATCGAAGCGCTCGACGTGATCGTCACGAGCCGCAAGTTCGACGGCAAGTCGCTGGCGGAGTTGGCCGGCGACCAGTTCGCGCGTGGCGTCTTTCTCGCCAAGCTGACACGTTCGGGTATCGCCATGCCGGTGATCCCGACGACTCGTCTCAATCGGGGCGACGTCATGTCCCTGATGGGCCCGATGGCGGAGGTCGAACGCGTCGCCGCCGTGATCGGCTACCCGGACAGGCGCACATCGGCGACGGACATGATCTTCGTCGGATTAGGCATCTTCCTCGGCGGGCTGTTTGGACTGCTTTCGGTGGTTGTTTGGGGCATTCCGCTGACGCTGACGGCGAGCGGCGGTGCCTTGTTCATGGGGCTCATCTTCGGATGGCTGCGCTCGGCCTATCCCTTCTTCGGCCGCATTCCCGAGCCGGCGATCTGGATCTTCGACACGGTCGGACTCTGCATGTTCATCGGCATCGTCGGGCTCAGCGCCGGCCCGAGCTTCGTCGCCGGCCTGAAATCGACTGGTATCAGTCTCGCCGCCGTCGGGCTGTTCTCCGCCCTGTTTCCGCACCTCGTCGGCATCCTGTTCGGCCGCTACGTCCTGAGGATGGATCCGCTGATCGTCCTGGGCGCCTGCGCCGGAGCCGGCACGATCACGGCAGCGCTGCGCGCCGTACAGGACGAGGCACAGAGCAGCATCCCGGCGCTCGGCTACACGGTCCCCTATGCGATAGGCAACATTCTCCTGACCGCCTGGGGACCGGTCCTCGTCGCGCTGATGTCGGTTTGAATGGCCGACAGATCGCCTCCCTGGCAACCTCGGTGCCCGACCTCCAGATCTAGCCGGTCGCCGCACGCCGATCATCGGCGGCGACGAGGCCGGCGACCGTCTCGTCGAGCTGCCTGATCGCCGCAACGATATGGTACAGGGAGCTCGCTGGCGCGGGCTCCTCGGCAAACGCGCCGTCCCCCGAATGCTTATCGTACCAGAGTCCGGGGATCGGTGTCTGGAGATAGCGCCAAAGCGCTGCGCAGGCGTCCTCCGCACTCGCCAGCAATTCGGCGCGCCGTTCGCCCTGCGCCCGCTCGGCCAGGATCAGGGCCGCCTTGAGCCGCTCGGTCTGCGGCCACAAGCGTGCTCGGTCGGTCCGGCGCGAAAAATCGTCATTGAGCGCATCTAGCGCAACTTTCCGGTCTGCATCGACGCCGATTTCACCGACATCGTTCAGACGCTCCGCCGCGGCCGAAGCCCGCATATCGCCCGAAAGCCGTGCCCAGCGCTCCAGCAGCCAGGCCCATTCGAACTGATGCCCTGGCTCCACGATGCGTCCCTTGTCGCCGGGATGCGGCGTCCAGTCCGCCGTAAAGCATTCCCGCAGGGCGCCGCTGCCTGCATCGATGAAGCGCGTCAGCGCGAGTTCGACCAACTCGGCGGCAAGCTGTCGCCAGAGCGCCGCGCCATCGGCCTCGATCCAGGCCAGGCAGGCTTCGAGAAGATGCATATGGGCGTTCGACTGGAAAGGGGTCTCGTTCTCCTCACGGAAGCCACCGGCCGCATGCCGCATCGTCGCCTGCAGCGTTGCTGCGATCGCCAGCGCTTCATCGCGGGCGTCCGGCAGAATGCGATGGCATCTGCTGAGGGCCAGCAGCATGAAGGCCTGATCGTAGAGCAGCGCGCGATCGTCGAGCGCGTTTCCATCCCGGTCAGCCAGCGTGCGGTAGAGCCCGTCCGGGCGCCGGTAATGCTTGCGGAAATGCGCCAGCCCGGCCAGCGCCGGTTGTTGCCAGGGCCCGCGCCAGCCAAGCTCGGCCCCAGTCACCAGGGCATAAACCTGCCGACAGCAGACCCGGCCTCGCACCGGCAGGGGCAGCGCAGCACCGGCTTGGTCGATCACCTCGACGAAGCCGCCCGTCTCCTGCCGGACGCCGGTGCTGCTCCAGAGCGGAAGAGCCGTATCCAGCAACCAGCCGCGATAGCGCTGCGACCAAATGGTGAGTGAGGATGCTGAAGACATTCAGCCAACGAAAGGAGGCAACATCGCGCGGCCGGCAACAGGGAAACCGCCGATATCTTAGCGGCCTCACCGCCGCGCACAATGCGACTCGCTCCCGCATGAAACGCCAACACCGACTGCGCACATCGCTTTCGCGCGTGGCCTATGAACCGGTTAGGCCGCCAGGATGGCCCTGATCTGCCGCCAGCTCTCCGAATCGGGCGCGCAGAGCAGGCCTGTGGATGGCCGGTCCACGCGATAGTGGCTGCCATCGAGCATCCGGGCATGGCCGCCGGATTCGCTGAAAAGCAGAGCGCCCGGCGCATGGTCCCACGGGTTCAGGATGCCGTAGAGCAGGAAATCACAACGTCCTGCGGCCGCCAGCCGGTATTCCTGCCCGCAGCAGCGCAGCGACGCGACCTGTGCGAAGGCCGGGAACCGTCCGGGAAGGTCTTGGCGCAGCGGCTCGGGAAAATACTGCCAGCTCACCATGCCGCTCATCCGATCCGGCTCCGTCGCGGCCCCGACGCGCAGGTCCCGCACCCGGCCGCCGCCTCCGGCGAGCCAGGCTCCCTCACCCCGCAGGGCCAGCGCACTGTCGTCGAGAACGGGATCGTGGATCACCGCCGCCACGGTCTCCCCCTTGACGACGGCGGCTGCCATCACCGCGAAGAGGGGTAGATCGGAGGCGTAGTTCAACGTCCCGTCGATCGGATCGATCACGAAGGCGAGGTCTGCATCCGCCAACCGGCGCAGCACCGACGGATCGCGCGTCGCCGCCTCCTCGCCGACGAGCAGCGCGCCCGGAAAAGCCCGCTCCAGCTCGGCATAGATGAAGCGTTCCGCCGCCTCGTCGGCCTCCGTCACGAGATCGCCGGGCGCACCCTTCTCGCGGACATCCTCGCGCGCGAGCTTGCGGAAGCGCGGCATGACCTCTCGTCGCGCGGCCTCGACAAGGATACCCTCGAGCCTTTCGTGATCCCGCCGCGTGAAGATCATCGCCTGGCGCTCCGCCTGCGCTCAATCGGCATCGAACTCGACCAGGATCGGCTGATGATCCGAGGCGCGGGTCTCGACATCGCAGCGGATGCTGCGGGCACGCGCCATGAGATCGGGCGTCGCCAGCACGTAGTCGAGGCAACCGGGCGGGCCATAGGTCTGGTCGACGATGAAAGCAGTGGGCGGCGGGGGCGCATCGCCCATCAGCGCCGGCCAGAGATCGGCCAGCGGTGGCGTGCCGTCCTCAAAGGGCGCCATCAGTCGCGCCAGCGAGGCATCGTCCGGCCGCATGTTGAAATCGCCGGTCAGCACCGCGCTCGCCGTGTTCGGCGTCGGCGCGTAGGTGTGCGGGCCGGCGGCCCGTGGCGTGCGAGCACGTGACGCCGCCATGCGATGCGCCTCGCGGATGCCCTCGACCTGGCCAGCGCGTAGGATCGGCGAGGAATATTCCAGATGCGTGGTCATCACCCGCACAGGCCCGAACGGCGCCGCGACGATCGCCTCGACCAGCACGCGCGGCATGTTGCGCGTCTCCGCCGCCTCCCAGGGCAGGAGATGGCGCAGCGCCTGCACGACCGGGTAGCGGCTCAGGATCAGGTTGCCGAAGCGCTTGCGCCCGCCCTTGCCGTCGTCGACATCGACCCCGATGCCCTCGATCGCGGTGAAGCCCGGCAGTAGCGCCGAGAACAGCGCGAACTGGTCCGTGGCGTCGTTGCCGTCGAGATCGGGGAAGTTGGCCGCGACCTCCTGCAGGCAGAGGACATCGAAATCCGCCATGGCACGGGCATGGGCGATGATCCGGCGCGGATCGACGACGTTGTCCGTGCCGCGCGCCCACTGGATATTCCAGGTGATCAATTTCATCTGCGCGACCGCCCTGCGCTACTTGATGCCCGCGCGCATGAAACTCTGCACGAATTGGCGCTGGAACAGCAGGAAGCCGACGAGCAGCGGCGCCGAGGTCATCAGCGTCGCGGCGCAGATCACCGCCCAGTCGATGCCCTGGTCGCTCGACGAGAACACCTGCAACCCGACGGTGAGCGGCCGCGACTCGACCGAGTTGGTCACCAGCAGCGGCCAGAGGAAATTGTTCCAGTGATAGCTCACCGAGACCAGCCCATAGGCGATATAGGTCGGCTTCGCGAGCGGCACATAGACCTTCATCAGCACCTGGAGCGGGCTCGCGCCCTCGACCCGCGCGGCATCGTCGAGTTCCTTCGGCACCGTCTTGAAGGTCTGCCGCAGCAGGAAGATGCCGAAGGCCGAGGCGATGTAAGGCAGCGCGATCGCGGGAATGGTGTCGATCAGGTTGACCTTGGCGAGCGTGCGGTAGTTCTCGACGATCAGCGCGTCCGGCATGATCATCAGCTGGGCCAGGATCAGTGCAAAAGCGACGTCGCGGCCCCAGAAATCCTGCCGCGCCAGCGCATAGGCAGCCAGCGTGCCCAATACGAGCTGGAAGGCGAGGATCATCGTCACCAGCACGAAGGTGTTGAGGAAATAGCGCGCGAAGGGCGCCGCAGCCCAGGCACGGGCGAAATTGTCGAGCGTCAGCGGCGCGGTCAGCACGAAGCGCGTCGTGAACTCGGCGGGGTGGAAGGCGGCCCAGACGGCGTAGGCCAGAGGCAGGACCCAGAGCAGCGCGAGCAGGATCGCGCCGGTGGATTCGAGCGTCAGCGAGAGGCCCTTAGGGGCGTAAGGGTCGGTCCGCGAAGAATGCACGGCCGGCTGCGCGGCGGGGGCGCTCATCGATAATGCGTCCTGCGCTCAAGGATGCCGTACTGGACGAAGGCGACGAGGGCGAGCAGCGCCAGCAACACGCAGGTCAGCGTTGCGGCATAGGCCGTGTCCCAGAAGCCGAAGCCGACCTGATAGATGTAGAACAGCAGAAGGGTCGTGGCGTTGTCGGGCCCGCCCCGCGTCATGACGAAGATGTGGTCGACCATGCGGAAGGCGTTGATCACCGCGTTGATCAGCACGAACAGCGTCGTCGGCATCAGCAGCGGAAACTGGATGCGGCGGAAATAGGTCCAGCGCGACGCGCCCTCGATCGCCGCCGCCTCCCCCAGGCTCGGCGGAAGCGCCTGCAGCGCGGCGAGGTAGAAGATCATGAAGAAGCCGGCTTCCTTCCAGATCGCGACGACTGTGATCGCGTAGAGCGCCGTGTCCTGAGAGCCGAGCCAGTTGGTGCTGCGCCCGCCGAAGAAGCCGACGATCTGCTCCAGCAGCCCGTATTGCGGGGTGAAGAAGAACAGCCAGATATTGGCAACCGCGATCATCGGGAGGATGGTCGGCGTGAAGAATGCCATCCTCACCCAGGTTCGCCCGACGATCTTGTCGTTGACCCACACCGCCATCAGCAGCGCGAGCGCGATCGATGCCGGGATCGTGCCGATGGCGAACCAGAGATTGTTCGACATCGCCTTCCAGAAGATCGGGTCGGCGAGGAGCTGGTGGTAGTTGTCGAGGCCGATGAAGCGCGCCGGGCGGCGCGCCTTGGGTGTCGAGTAGAAGCTGTCGATGAAGCTCGCGACCGCCGGCCAGTGCGTGAAGATCGCAAGGCAGGCCATCGCCGGCAGCAGGAGCAGCCAGCCATGCACCGTGGCGGTCGCGCGGTTGTTCATCCCAGAGGTTGTCCGGCGCTCAGCGATAGGGCTTCAGGATGCGCTCGGCTTCCACCTGCGCATCCTCCATCGCCTTCTGTGCCGGCTTCGTGCCGGTCAGCGCCGCCTGCAACCCGTCGTTCAGCGCCTTGGTGACGCGCTGGTTCTCATGGGTCGAAAGCTCGGCGACCGCGAATTCGAGCTGGTCGCGCGCCACCGCCGCCGGCGGGAACTCGACGACGTACTTCTTCATCGCCTCCGTCTCGTAGGCCGCCTTGCTCACCGCGACATAGCCGGTGTCGATCGACCACTGCGCCGCGCGCTCCGGCTGGGTGATCCACTTGATGAACTGGAACGCAGCCTGCTGCTGGGCCGGCGTCGCCTTCTTGGAGATGTAGAAATTGCCACCGCCGGTCGGCGATCCACGGCGCTTGTGAGCCGGCAGCATCGCGACGCCGAAGGGGAACTTGGCGTTGCTGCGGACATTGGTGAGGTTGCCCGTGGTCGTCCAGATCATGGCAACCTTCTTCTCGAAGAAGTCCTTCGGCGTGGTGCCCCATTCGACGATGCCGGGCGGGTGCACCTTGTGCTTCTGCGACAGGTCGATCCAATATTGCAGCGCCTCGACCACGCCGGGCTTGTCGTAATAGGTCGTGTCGCCGGCCTGGTTCATCAGGAGCGCGTCCGCCTCGGTCGTCAGCGCCTGGAACAGCCAGTAGGGGAAGCCCGAGGACGGGATCTGCGTGCCCCACTGCGTCACGTTGCCGGAAGCGTCGCGCTTGGTCAGCTTCTGCGCGAATTCGAGGTGCTCGGCCCAGTTCTGCGGCGGCTTCTCGGGGTCGAGCCCGGCTTCCTTGAAGAGCTCCTTGTTCCAGTACAGCACGATGGTCGAGCGCTGGAACGGGATGCCCCAGGTCTTCCCGCCGGTCTGGCTGTTCTGCATGAAGCCGGGATAGAAGCCGGCAAGCCACTTCTTGTCGTCCTCGGTCTTCACGAAGTCGTCGAAGGGAACGATCGCCTCTTCGTCGATCAGCGTGAACATGTCGGTGGACAGGAGCACCGAGGTCACCGGCGGCGTGCCGCTCTTATGCGCGGTCAGCGCCTTGACGATCGTCTCCTGATAGGTGCCCGCATAGATCGGCTTCACCTTGATCGACGGGTTCGCCTTCTCGAAATCGGCGGCATAGGTGTCGATCAGCTTGGTGATCGGGCCGCCGACGGCGACCGGGTAGAAGAACGAGATCTCCGAAGCCTGAGCGCGGGCAACGCCCGGCAGGGCCACGGAGCCGGCCAGCGCTGCAGCGCCGCCCATGAATTCACGCCTGTCCATTCCAACATTCCTTCCCCTGAGAGGTGGCTCGCGCGCCCGACCCTTGTGACGAGTCTTAACCCCGAACCACTTTGCGCTCGGACGCCTGGTCGAACCAGTGCAGTGCCGATTGTGACAATGTGATGTAGACCTTTTCGCCCGGCTTTGTCCGCACCTTGCCGGGGCGCCTGACGATGAAGCCATGCCCGCCGATGCGGGCCTCGATCAGTGTGTCGGCGCCGAGATATTCGACCGCCACAACATCGGCCGCGATGCCGCCTTCGCTGAGTTCCGTCATCTCCGGACGGATGCCGACGGCAAGGCCAGCCGGATCGAACCCGGCCGGTGGCGTGAGCTGCGAGGCGCCGCCCGCCGCGAGCACGGCCGGTAGCGGCAGGACGTTCATCGGCGGCGTGCCGACGAAGCGAGCGACGAAGATGCTGGCAGGATTCTCGTAGAGCTCGTCGGGCGGAGCGTCCTGCTCGATACGGCCATTGCGCATCAGCACGACCTGGTCCGCCATCGTCATGGCCTCGACCTGGTCATGCGTGACGTAGATCATGGTGATGCCGAGCCGCTGCTGCAGCTCCCGAAGCTCGCGGCGCATTTCGACGCGAAGCTGGGCATCGAGATTGGAGAGCGGTTCGTCCATCAGGCAGACCGGTGCCTCGGCGACGATCGCACGTCCCAACGCGACGCGCTGCTGCTGTCCGCCGGAGAGTTGCGACGGCTTGCGCTCGAGCAGGCCCTTCAATCCCAGAATCTCGGCCGCGCGCGTCACCCTCGCCTCGCGCTCGGCCCGCGGGACCTTGCGCACCTGCAGCCCGAAGGAAATGTTCTCCGCAACCGAGAGATGCGGGAACAGCGCATAGTTCTGGAAGACCATGGCGATGCCGCGCTGCGACGGCTGGGCATGCGTGACGTCGCGCCCACCGATCGTGATCGCGCCGCTGCTGGTTTCTTCCAGCCCGGCGATCAGGCGCAGCGTTGTCGACTTGCCGCAGCCCGACGGTCCGAGCAAGGCAACGAACTTGCCGCCCTCGACCGAGAAGCTGACTTCGTCCACCGCGGCGGCACCGCCCCAGCTCTTCGTAACCGCATTCAGCTCAACCGAAACCATGCGCTACCCGGCTTGCCGCACCAAATGCCATGCTGAGCCGGCATATGATCTGCTGTCCCTCGTGGCGCGAACCATGATGGCAAAACGCGACGAGGCACAAGGGCGTCCCTATGCTCGGAAAGTAGCAGGGCAGGGCTATTCCCCGCCTTTTCCCGCCGGCAGTTCGCGGCTTCCCTAGACTGCTGCTGCCCAGGGCGGCAGAGAGGTGCCTCCTGCGCCCGCGATTCTGGAAAGTTCACACCATGCCCGGACCTCTCTCCATCGGCATCATCGGCGCCGGCATCATGGGCGAGCGACTGCTGCGTGCGATCCTCGATCAGCCCCCGGGGATACTTCGCGTCGCGGGCATCTGGGATCCGTCTGCGCAAGCATTGGCGCGCATAGCCGCCGCCTTGCCCGCCGTGCCGCATCGGCCCGATGCCGCCGCGCTGATCGCCGCGAGCGACTGCGTCTACATCGCCTCGCCGCCAGCCTCGCATCTGGAGCACGCGCGGGCGGCGCTCGCCGCCGGCAAGGCCGTGTTCTGCGAGAAGCCACTGGCAGTCGACGTCGCCGATGCCCGTGCCTTCGTCACTCAGGCTGGTGGCAGGGGCGCGGTCAACTTCCCCTTCGCCTCCTCGCTGGCGGTCGCCAGCCTGCGCGACTGGATCGCGCAGGGCGAGGTCGGGACGGTCTCGAAGGTCACGATCGAGGTCGGCTTCGCGACCTGGCCGCGCCCCTGGCAGGCCGATGCCGCAGGCTGGCTCGACCGCACCGCGCAGGGCGGCTTCACGCGTGAGGTCGTCTCGCATTTCCTGTTCCTGACCCGCCGGCTGGTCGGCCCGCTGCATGATCTCGTCGCGACGGCGTCCTTCCCCGAACCCGGCCGATCCGAGCGCGCGATCAAGGCGGGCCTGAAGGCAGGCGAAATCGCCGTTTCGCTGAGTGGCAGCGTCGGCACGACGCCGAAGGACGATCACAACATCTGGATGCTGGAGGGCGACAAGGGCGCAGTGCGACTCTGCGACTGGTCGATCGCCGAGCGCCGCCTGCCGGACGGAACCTGGCAGCGCGATCCCGGTGCCTTGACGCAGGAACAGGCCCGCCCGCTTGCGCTCAAGCGGCAGCTCGAGGGCGTGATCAAACTGGCGCGCGGCGAGCCACACCATCTGGCGACGCTCGACGAGGCGCTGGACGTCCAGGAGGTCGTCGAGGCGATTCTGGCGAGCCCGGCCAAAGCTACTGGCAGTTGACCCAGAGCACCCTGGTCGTGCCTTCCGCCGCATTGGCGAAACGATGCGGGCGCGAGGACAGGAAGCGGAAGCTGTCGCCCTCCTGCAAGGTCCAGCTTTCGCTCTCGACCTGCAGCACCATGGCGCCATGCATCACCAGCCCCGCCTCCTCGCCGCCATGGGTATAGAGTTCGTCGCCCGTGCTGGCGCCCGGCTCCAGTTCGACGATGTACAGGCCCAGCTTCGAGCCTTCGGTATGCGGCGTGAGCAGTTGCTTGCGGATGCCCGAGCGCCAGATCTGCAGTTCGCTGCGCGCCGCGCTGCGCACGATCGTCGCGGTCTGGTCGCCCGGAGAGCCGGCCGGCGGAAACAGATCGCCGAGGCCCACGCCCAGGGCATCCGCCATGCTGACCAGCGCGCGTAGCGTCGGCGAGGATTTCCCGCGCTCGATCTGGCTCAGGAAGCCGATCGAGAGATTGGTTCGTGCAGCCAGATCGACGAGCGAGAGGCTGCGCTCCCGCCTCAGGCGGCGCAGGCCCGCTCCGATCACCTGGTCGACCTCGGACTGGGACATCGTGTCGGGGGAAGACGTCTTGGCGGCAGGGCTGCTCATGTAGGCTCCATTCGTCGCCGCTATTTCATGCACGTGAAATCGCTTGCCGACAAGATCGTCCTATGCTCGTATCTTCATGCTCATGAAAATCATGGCCGCCGCGCAAGTCGCGCGCAATAAGCAGGGGATCAATGCGATGGAACGTCGGACTTTTCTGTCCATGCTGGCGGGCAGCGTCGTGGCTGCCGGAATTCTTCCCGCCCAGGCGCAGTCCGTGCTGAAAGTCGGCTCGACGCCGACCGGCAGCCCGTTCACCTTCCTCGACACCAAGACCAACACGATCGAGGGCGTGATGGTCGACTTGATCAAGGCGATCGCGGGGGTCTCCGACTTTAAGGTCGAGGTCGAGGGCATGCAGTTCTCGACGCTGATCCCGTCGCTGACGGGCAACAAGGTCGATATCGTCGCGGCGGCGATGTACATCACCCCGGTCCGCAAGGAGGTCATCGACTTCTCGGACCCGATCTACACCTATGGCGAGGGCCTGATCGTGCCTTCGACCGACACGAAGGATTACGTCACCTTCGAGGACATGAAGGGCATGTCGATCGGTGTTCAGATCGGCACAGCCTATGTAGACGTTCTCCAGAAGTCCGGCCTGTTCTCCGAGGTCAAACTCTACAAGACCCTGCCGGACATTCTCGCCGACGTGAATGCGGCGCGCGTCCAGGCCGCGGTCTTCGACCTGCCGATCATCGCCTACAACCTCTCGCAGGGGCAGTTCCCGAAGGTCCGCATCGTCAAGTCCTACAAGCCGGTGATCTCGGGCTCGGTCGGCATCGGCGTGCGCAAGAGCGACGGCGAGTTGCTCAAGAAGATCAATGCCGGCCTCGCCAAGCTCAAGGCCGACGGCACGGTCGACAAGATCCTGGCCAAGTGGGGCCTCGCCTGAGCAGCGCCCGGGTTCTCCCGCGCGAACCACGCCGCCATCCCGGACAAGCCGCAAAGCGGCGCTCCGGGATGACGGTCTGAGGTTCTTACGCCTCCAACGCATGTTTCGATCGCCAGGCCTCCATGCAAACCTTCCTGAGGGACGCCACGCAGTTCCTGCCGTTGCTGATGCAGGGCATCAAATTCACGCTGATCGTGGCGCTGGGGTCGCTCGCCCTGTCGACGGTGCTCGGTCTCGTCTGGGCCCTGATGCGGGTCTCCGGCATCGGCTGGCTCGACTGGATCGCCAAAATCGTCGTCAACACGCTCCGCGGTATCCCGATCCTGGTGCAGCTCTTCTACATCTATTTCGTGCTGCCGGAGTTCGGCATCGCGCTGACGGCGCTGCAGGCGGCGATCATCGGCCTCGGCATCGCCTATTCCGCCTATCAATCCGAGAACTTCCGCGCCGGCATCGAGGCGATCGACCACGGCCAGATTGAGGCGGCACAATCGATCGGCATGGGTTGGGGCCTGACCATGCGCCGCGTCGTCCTGCCCCAGGCGATCCGATTGGTGCTGCCGCCCTACGGCAATATCATGGTGATGATGCTGAAGGATTCCTCGCAGGCCTCGACCATCACCGTCGCCGAACTGACGCTGCAGGGCACACTGATCGCCTCCTCGACCTTCAAGAACATGACCGTCTATTCGCTCGTCGCCCTGCTCTATCTTGCGATGTGCCTGCCGCTGATGGGTCTCGTCAGTTGGCTCGAAACGCGGTTCGGCAAAGGAACACGCCGATGAGCCGCCCGATGATCGAGATCTCCGGCGTCACCAAGAGCTTCGGCGCCTTCCCGGTGCTCAAGGGCATCACCGCCAACGTCGAGAAGGGCGAGGTCGTCTGCCTGATCGGCCCGTCCGGCTCGGGCAAATCGACCATCCTGCGCTGCATCAACGGGCTCGAATCCTATGATGGCGGCTCGATCACCATCGACGGCGAGCGCGTCGAGCGCGACAAGCCCACGATCGTCGGCATCCGCACGGCGATGGCGATGGTGTTCCAGCGCTTCAACCTCTTCCCCCACCGCACCGCCTTGGAGAACGTCGTCGAGGGGCCAATCTTCGTGAAGAAGGAGCCTCCCGCGCAGGCCTTGGCACGGGGGCGCGAACTGCTGGCCCGCGTCGGCCTCGGCAACAAGATCGATGCCTATCCCGGCCAGTTGTCGGGCGGGCAGATGCAGCGCGTCGCCATCGCGCGCGCGCTCTGCATGCAACCCAAGGCGATCCTGTTCGACGAGCCGACCTCGGCACTCGACCCCGAACTGGTCGGCGAGGTGCTGCAGGTGATGAAGAGCCTGGCCGACGAGGGCATGACCATGCTCGTCGTCACCCATGAGATGGGCTTCGCCCGCGAGGTCGCCGACCGTGTGCTGTTCCTCGACGGCGGCGTCATTGTCGAGCAGGGCCCCGCACGCGACGTGCTGAGCGCGCCGACCCATCCGCGCACGCAGGACTTCCTGCGCCGCGTGCTGCGCCCGATCTGAATATCCAAGGAGGCCGCGATGGCCGAACCATTCCCGCTCCAGCCCTCGCTCTGGCATGCGACCGCGCCGGCCGCCGTACCGACGCCGCCGCTCGCAGCCGATGCCACGGCTGATGTCTGCGTGATCGGCGCCGGCTACGCGGGCCTTTCCACCGCCCTGCATCTCGCCGAGGCCGGCGTTTCGGTGATTGTGCTCGAAACCCACGAGCCCGGCTGGGGGGGCTCCGGCCGCAATGGCGGCCAGGTGATCCCCGGCATCAAATATGATCCGAGCGAGATCGTCGCCAAGTTCGGCCCGGATGCGGGCGAGGCGCTGACGCGTTTCGTCAGCACGACGGCCGATCTCGTCTTTGATCTCATCGCCAGACACGGCATGGACGTCCCGCACAAGCGCGCTGGCTGGATCCAGGGAGCCCATACCCCGGCCATGGCCGAGACGGTAAAGCGCCGCGCCGCCGAATGGCAGGCCCGGGGCGTCGATGCAGAATTCCTCAATAAGGATGGCGTCGCAGGGCTTCTCGGTACCGACCGCTATCTCGCAGCATGGATCGACCGGCGCGCCGGTGGCGTACAGCCCTTGGCCTATGCGCGCGGCCTCGCCAAAGCCGCCCTCGCCGCAGGAGCACGCATGCACGGGCAGAGCAAGGTCGTCTCGCTCAAACGCAACGGGGCGAACTGGGTCGTCCGCACCGCGCAGGGCGCAAGCGTCACGGCCCCGCGCGTCGTCGTCGCGACCAATGGCTATACCGGCGACCTGATCCCGAAGCTGCGCCAGACCGTAATCCGGCCGAACACCTTCATCGTCGCCACGCAGCCGCTATCGGACAACGTCGCCGGCACGATCCTGCCCGCGGGTCAGGTCACCTCCGACACGAGGCAACTGCTGCTCTATTACCGCAAGGACCATCAGAACCGGCTTCTGATGGGTGGTCGCGGCCCGTTCCGCGAACCGAGGGACGCTTCCGACTGGGCTCATCTCGAACGCGTCATCGGCAAGATGTACCCGCAGGCCAAGGGCGTGCCCTTCGAATATCGGTGGTGCGGCCGTGTCGCGCTGACGCGCGATTTCCTGCCGCATCTGCACGAGCCGGAGCCCGGCCTGCTCGTCGACATCGGTTGCATGGGGCGCGGCGTCGGCCTGCAGAGCGCCATGGGCAAGGCGATGGCAGAGTATATCGCCAGCGGAGACAGGGGCCGACTGCCCTTCCCCGTCGTGCCTATCAAGCCCTTGCCCTTGCATGCGCTGAACGAGCTCTATGTCTCCGCCATCATCACCTGGTACCGGCTGACCGACGGCGGCATGAAGGACAAGGCGGCCTAAGCCGCCTCCCCTCAGACGCAGCGACCGCCATCGACCGCGAGAACGCTGCCGGTCACCATTTCCGATTCATCCGAGCACAGGAAAAGCGCGGCATTGGCGATGTCCTGCGGCGTCGAGAAGCGGCCCCAGGGGATCGTCGCTGTGAAAGCCTTGCGCTTTTCGGGCGTATCCTCGCCCATGAAGGTCGCCAGTAACGGCGTCTCGCCGGCGACGGGCGCAATCGCGTTGACTCGGATGCGGTCCGGCGCCAGTTCCACCGCCATGGATTGCGACATCAGGTTGGCCGCGCCTTTCGAGCCATTGTACCAGGTCAGACCGGGCCGCGGGCGGATGCCGGCCGTCGATCCGATGTTGAGGATGACGCCGCCGCCGTTCGCGCGGAAATGGGGAACGGTCGCCTTCGCCATCAGATAGATCGATTTTACGTTGACGGCGAAGACCCGGTCGAATTCGTCCTCGCTGACGTCGAGCATCGGCTGGTTGCGATGGCTGATGCCGGCATTGTTGACGACGATGTCCAGCTTCCCGAACGCGCCGATCACGGTCTTGGCCGCTTCGTCGACACTGGCTGCCTTGGCCACATCGCAGGCGACAGCGATGGCGCCTTTGCCGATCGCCGCAGCGGCCTCCTTTGCCTTCTCGCCATTGATGTCGAGCACGGCGACGCGGGCGCCCTCGCGCGTGAAGGTCTCGGCGATGCCGAGCCCGAAGCCCTGCGCTGCGCCTGTGATCAGCGCCGTCTTGCCCTGCAGTCTCATGATGTTTCCTCGATTTTCTGGAGGCGCCATCTTTGGCTGGCCCGGCGGCCCGCGACCAATTCGTTTTGGCGATCCCGCTCAGACGGAAATCCTATGGGCGTCGGCTGCGCCTGACGGATGCCTGCCGGTTATGGCGCGGATCACGAAACGGTCTTTGACAGCCCGCCGCATTTGCGGCCCGATGGCATTCGACACGCCGACCAAAGAAGCCCGTCGAGGAAATGCCTGCATGAAGATCCGCGCCGCAGTCCTGAACGCCAGCCCCGTTTCCGCGCCCTATGCCAAGAGCCGGCCGCTCTCGATCGAGGAACTCGACCTCGCGCCTCCGGGGCCCGGTGAAGTTCTGGTCCGGGTCAGGGCCGCGGGCCTCTGCCATTCGGACCTGTCGGTGATCGATGGCAACCGGCCCCGCCCCGTCCCGATGGTGCTCGGCCACGAGGCGGCGGGTGAGGTCGTGGAGCCCGGCGAGGGCGTTCATGACCTGAAGAAGGGCGACCGTGTCATTATGGTCTTCGTGCCATCCTGCGGCCATTGCTCGCCCTGCGCCGAGGGGCGCCCGGCGCTCTGCGAACCCGGCAACGCTGCCAACGGCGTCGGCGAATTGCTCGGCGGAGGACGCAGGCTTTCCGTCGGCGGCAAGCCCGTGCATCACCATGTCGGCGTCTCGGCCTTCGCCGAACATGCGGTGATCTCGCGCCACTCGCTGGTGAAGCTCGAGGCAGACATCCCCCATGAGATCGCGGCGCTCTTCGGCTGCGCCGTGCTGACCGGTGTCGGTGCTGCGGTGAACACCGCCAAGGTCCGAGCCGGCGAGACGGTTGCGGTAGTCGGGCTCGGTGGCGTGGGGCTGAGCGCGCTGCTGGGTGCGGCGGCCTGTGGCGCCTCACGCGTCATTGCCGTGGATCTGTCCGATGAGAAGCTCGCCGTCGCCCGCGATCTCGGCGCTACCGACACTTTCAATGCCGGCGATCCCGGCGTCGTCGAGGCCATCCGCGCCGCAACCAGGGGCGGCGTCGATCACGGGCTGGAGATGGCGGGCTCGGTCAAGGCGCTCGACCTCGCCTACCAGATCACACGCCGCGGTGGCACCACCACCACGGCCGGCCTCGCCAACCCGGCCCACACCCTTTCGCTCGCGCCCGTGCGCCTCGTCGGCGAGGAGAGGACGCTGAAGGGATCCTATGTCGGCTCCTGCATCCCGGTGCGCGACATTCCCCGCTTCGTCGATCTCTACCAGCGCGGCAAGCTGCCGGTAGACAAGCTGATGACCAGCCAGAGCGGGCTCGACGGCATCAATGAAGGGTTCGACGCCCTGCATGAGGGCCGCACCATCCGCCACATCATCATGATGTGACGGCAGACGCGATTCTCGGGCGGAGCCGGGCTCCGACCGAGAAGCGTTCTCATGAGATGGCCGGGACGAGCCCGGCCATCGTGATAGCGATCACCCGTGCTTGTGCACGATCGTCTTGGTGACGGCGAACTCCTCCAGCGCGGCAAAGCCCTTCTCGCGGCCATGGCCGCTCTTGCCGGTGCCGCCGAAGGGCAGCTCGATGCCGCCACCGGCACCATAGCCGTTGATGAAGACCTGGCCGGCCCGCACCTTCTTGGCGACGCGCTGCTGGCGCCCGCCATCCTTGGTCCAGACGCCGGCGACGAGGCCGTAATCGGTCGAGTTCGCCAGCTTGATCGCGTCGGCCTCGTCCGTGAAGGGGAAGGCCGCGAGCACCGGGCCGAACACCTCTTCCTGCTCGAGGCGGTTGCCGCGCGGCACTTTTCCGAACAGCGTCGGCGTCACGTAGAAGCCGCCATTCGGCACGCCCTGCGCGATCTGCCCCTCGGCGATCACCGGGATCCCGGCCTCGCGCGCGTTCTCGATGAAGCTCTGGACGCGGCCACGCTGCTTGGCGTTGATCACCGGGCCGCAATCGAGGTCCATCTCCGGCGTGCCGGCTCGCAGCTTGGTGAACTCCTTGGCGACCGCACCCATGAAGTCGTCGTAGACGCGCTCCTGCACGAGCACGCGGCTGCCGGCCGAGCAGGTCTGTCCGGTGTTCTGAACGATCGCCTTGCAGACGATCGGCACCGCCGCGTCGAAATCAGCGTCGTCGAACACGATCTGGGGCGACTTGCCGCCGAGTTCGAGCGTGCACGGGATCAGGTGGTCGGCGCAGGCATGCTGCACCATCTTGCCGACCTCCGGCGAGCCGGTGAAGGACATGAAGTCGATTCCGTGATGGGCCGAGAGCGCCGCCCCCGCCTCATGGCCGCGGCCGGTGACGATGTTGATCGCGCCGTCGGGGAACCCGACCTCCGAGGCCAGCACCGCGAGGCGCAGCGCCGTCTGGCACGCCTCCTCGGCCGGCTTTAGCACCACCGCATTGCCCATGGCGAGGGCCGCGGTGAGCGAACGGCCGAACATCTGCGCCGGATAGTTCCAGGGTAGGATATGGCCGGTGACGCCGTGCGGCTCATGGATGACGTTGACGTTGTAGCCGTTCAGGAACGGGATGATGTGGCCGTGCACCTTGTCCGCGGCGCCGCCGTAGAACTCGAAATAGCGCGCCGTCGCGTCGATATCGGCACGGGCCTGGGCCATCGGCTTGCCGGTATCCTGCGCTTCGATCTTGGCGAGTTCCTCGAAATGGTCGAGGACCTTGAGGCCGAGCTTCGAGATCAGCCGGCCGCGCTCCGCCGCCGTCAGCTTGCCCCAGGCCCCCTCATAGGCGGCGCGCGCAGCCTTCACCGCATCGTCGATGTCCTCGGCCGTGCCGCAGGCGATGCGGGTGAACTCCTCGCCCGTGGCAGGCGCCAGCACCGCCATGGTCTCGCCGCTGCGGCCAGCGACATGGCGGCCGTTGATGAAGTGCTGGGTCATGGGAATTCTCCGAATACGACAAATGGTGTTTTCAATGTCAGGGAGAACAGCATCCCGGCCCCAGCGAAGCCGAGCGCCGGGACGACGACATGTTCCCTCTGCGAACTAATGCAGCCCGGCCGCTTCGAGCGAACTCGCAACCAGGCCGCCGGCCACCTCCGTAACCTCGCCGCGCTCGATCGCATAGGCGCGCTCGGCGAAACTGCGCAACAGACTGGGGTTGGATTCGGTGATGAGCAAGGCGATGTCGGGATGGCTGTCGCGCAAGGCGCGCAGGGCGGCCGCATAGCGCTGCGCCAGAACGGGCGCCAGCCCCTGGAATGGTTCGTCGAGCAGAATGACGCGCGTGCCGACCATCAAGGCCCGCGCCAGCGCCGCCATCTTGCCCTGCCCTCCGGACAGCCCGGCCGCCGCCCGGTGGCGCAGATCGGCCAGTTCGGGCAGCACCTGGTAGATTCCATCGAGGCGCTTGGCGATCTGGGCGGCCGGCACCTTCATCACCTCGGCCGGAAGCCGGATGTTCTCCTCGATCGAGAAGCTCGAGAACAGGCGCCGGTCCTCGGGCGCATAGCCGATGCCGAGGCGCGGCCGCTCATGCGGCGGCATCGTTAGGATCGGCCGGCCGTCGAAGCTGATGTCCCCCGCCGTGACCTTCATGAAGCCCATGATCGCCCGCAGCAGGCTGGTCTTGCCCGCTCCGTTGCGGCCGATCAGCGCGACCGTCGCGCCCTCGGCCAGCGCGAAATCGACCTTGCGCAGAACTTGTACGCCCTCGATCTCGGCCGAAAGTCCCTTGATCTCCAGCATGGCTCAGACCCCCACCCCGATCACGGTCTCGCGGACCTCCGGATGGTTCAGGATCTCGTCGGGCGTGCCTTCGAGCGCGATACGCCCGCCCGACCAGACCGCGACACGGCCGGCATAGCGGGCGACGACGTCCATATCGTGCTCGACGAAGATCGCCGTGGTGGCGCGGGCGTCGAGCGCGCGGGTCAGCGTATCCATGACCTGGAATTTCTCGTGGCTGGAGACACCCGAGGTCGGCTCGTCCATGAAGATCAGCTTGGGATCGAGCGCGAGCGCAACCGCGATGTCGATCAGCTTGCGCATACCCTCCGGCAATTCGCGAACCGGGCGCTCCGCGGTCTCGCGCAGCCCGATGGAGTCGAGCAGTGCGACCATCTCCTCGCGCTTCGGGTGGCGGTCGAGCCGCTGGAACGGCGACCATGTCCCTTCGCGCGCGCTCAGCGCCAGCAGCAGGTTCTCCATCACCGTGTTGTCGGTAAAGAGCTGCGGGATCTGGAAGGAACGGCCGATGCCGTGCCGGGTGATGGCGCGCGGCGAGAGCGCCGTCACATCCTGCCCGGCGAAGATGACGCGGCCGGATTGCGGCTTGAGATAGCCGGTGCAGAGATTGATGAAGGTCGTCTTGCCGGCGCCGTTCGGCCCGATGATGGCGATGCGCTCATTGGCCCGCACTTTCAGGCTTGCCCCATTGGCGGCCTGGACGCCGCCAAAGCGCAGTTCGAGATCGCGGGCTTCGAGGATGAAGTCGCTCATGGCGCGCCCTCCTTCACGGCGGGCGCTCGCTTGCGCCCGGCAATCAGGCCGTAGAGCCCGCTCGGCGCGAAGAAGATGATGATCAGCAGCATCACGCCGAGCACCGCATGCCAGGTCTCGGGCGCATAAACCGCCGCATAGCCGCGGATGATCTGGAACATCAGCGCCCCGAGGAAGGGCCCGGCGACGCCGCCGACCCCGCCGAGGATCGCGATGAAGACGAATTCGCCCGAGCGGACCCAATAGGCGAGCTCCGGCGTGACATGGCCGGAGACCAGCGCGATGATCGCCCCGCCAAGCCCCGCGAGCAGCCCCGAGAGCAGATAGGCGCCGTAGAGCACCTTGCGGCTCGACACGCCAAGATACTCCAGCCGCGTCTCGTTCGACTTGATCGCCTCCAGCGCCTTGCCACCGGGCGAAACCAGATAGCGCGCGACCGCGACTGCCGCGACGGCGGCGAGCGCCAGCGTGATGTAGAACATCCAGAACTCGAAGGCCTCGCGTTCCAGCGTCATCCCGGCGAGTGTCGGGCGTGGCACACGCTTGCCGTCGGCGCCGCCGGTCAGTGAGAACAGCTTCTCCAGCAGCGACCAGAACACCATCGAGATGGCGAGGTTGAGCATGCCGAAGAAGATCGCCCGGTAGCGCACGATGAAGAGCCCGACCAGCGCCGCGACCAACCCCGATGCCGCGGTGGCGATCGGCACCAGCAAGAGCACCTCATGGCCGAACTTTGCCGCCGCCATGAAGGCCACGACATAGGCCGAGAAGGCGAAGAACAGCCCGTGCCCGAAAGAGACCTGCCCCGCCCGGAGCAGCACGAGGATGCCGAGCGCCGCCAGCCCCTCGCAGAGCGCGACGGTGAGGATGACCGTCGACCAGGGCGAGACCAGCGGGAAGACGACGAGGGCGACGAGCAGCAGCGCGCCGATCAGAATCTGGCGCGACATCAGACCTTCCTCGTCTGCAGCGTGGTGAAGAGACCTTCCGGCTTGATCAGTAGCACCGCGACCATGATCAGATAGGGGATCAGCACGTCGAACTCCGGCGCGAAATAGACCGCCGCCGAGCGCCCCAGCCCGATCATCAGCGCCGCGACCGCTGCGCCCTCGATGCGCCCGAGCCCGGCCGTCGCCGCGACCGCGAAGGAGAGCACGATCATCCCCGAGCCGATGCCCGGCGTCAGCGAGGTCGTCGCCGAGGACAGGGCGCCGCCGAGTGCCGCCAGCGAGGCCCCGATGATGAAGGTGAAGAGGTAGACATGCGTTGCGTTGATGCCCATCGCCATCGCCGCCTCGCGATCCTGCGTCACCGCCACGATCGCTCGCCCGAACGAAGTCCGGCGCAGGAAGAGCCTGAGGCCGACGAGAACGGCCAACGCCACCAATGGGATCAGGATGAGTTGGTAGCTGGTGTAGTAGATGCCGAAGACCTCGACCGTGCCGAGCCAGTTCATCGGCGCGTTGGCGAAGAGCGGTCGCACGCCGAAGATCACCTTCTGTGCATCCTCCAGGATCATGAAGACGGCGAAGGTCACGAGAAGCTGCAGCACCTCCTCCTTGCCGTAGATGCGCCGCAGCAGCAGCGCCTCGACGGCGCCGCCGACCACGACGCCGACGAGGATCGCCGAGATCAGGAAGAGCGGAAAGGCGAGCCAGGTCGGCAGTCCCATGCCGGCCGCTGCCAGCACCGCGCTCGCCGCCACATAGGCGCCGATCGCGTAGAACGAGCCATGGGCGACGTTGAGTACGCCGAGCACACCGAAGATCAGCGACAGCCCGACCGCGACCAGGAAGATCAGCGAGCCATAAGCGATGCCGTCGAGCGCGGCGAGGAAGAGCATTTCAAGAGGCATTGCGGCCTGTTCTCGGGAGATTGTCTCGACCTCGTCATCCCGGGCGACCCATGAGAGACCCGGGATCCATGCCTGAACCGTTCCGGCATGGATCCCGGATCATCGCGGCTGTGCCGCTCGTCCGGGATGACCGCGACTGGCGAATGAGCGCCCTACTTCGAATAATCGAAGGTCTCGATCGACTTGTCGTTGACCAGCTCCGGCTTCACCTTGGCGAACCAGTCGAGCGACTTCTCGCCGACCGGCGTCGTCACGAGCTTGCCGGGATAGAGCGCGATCTTGTCGTAGACCGCGAAGGGATATTCCGGGACGCGCTTGGTGGTGCCGAGCATCTGGTCCTCGAGCCCCTGATGGTCCGAGCGGATCGTGATCGTCCCGGTCAGCGACTTGAACTCCAGCCCCTCGAAGGCGGCGATGACCTGCTCCTTCGTCGGCCACTTGCCGCCTGCAGCGGCGCCGGCCTTCTCATAGGCCTTCACCAGCCCGGTCACGGCCTGGTTCATGTGGAAGGTCGGATAGATCGGATAGACGCTGGTCTTGGCCTTGTAGGCCTTCACGAAGGCCTGCATCTCCGGCGAATTCTTATGCTTCGGGTGCAGGAAATAATGGTCGCCGCGCGAGCCGACGATCACGCCCTCCGGCAGCACATTGCCCAGCCGCTCCAGCGAGCTTTCGGCCAACGGCAGCACAAAGGTCGACTGCTTGAGCAGTCCTCGCGCCGCCGCCTGCTGGACGAAGGTATCGAGATCCCCGCCCCAGGAGGTCGAGATCACCACGTCGGGACGCAGCGCCGAGAGCCGCGTGATCTCGGTCGAGAAGTCGGGCGCGCCGAACTTCGGAAAGAGTTCGGCAACGACCTTCACGTCAGGCTTCAACGCCTTGAGCCCGGCCTGCAGCAGCGCCCAGGATTCACGGCCCCAGGCATAATCTTGATTGACCACCGCGACCGTCTTGAAGTCGGGCTTGGTCTTCATGAGGTAGAGCAGCGTCGCCATCATCTCGGCGCCGGCATGGCCCTGGGTGCGGACCGAGTACTTCCACTTGCCCTCCTCGAAGATCGTCTGCGTGCCGCAATCCCACATCACGTTGACGACCTTGAGGTCCTCGGCGACGGGAGCCAGGGCATTGCAGGAGCCGGACGAGATCGCGCCGAACATCACCTGCGCACCCTGATCCTGCACGACGCGGCGATATTCCGAGATCAGCTGGTTGGTGCCGGCGCCCTCGTCGACATAGACCGGCTTCACCGGCACGCCGAGAATGCCGCCCTTGGCGTTGATCTCCTCGAAGAACAGATCGGCCGCGGCCTTGCCGGGCACGCCGAAGACTGAGGCCGGCCCGGACAGGAAGGTCGCGATCCCGACCACCAGCTCCTTCGGCTTGTCCTGCGCCTGCGCTGGCAGCGCCAGCAGGGCCCCCAACGCGAATGCGACCGCAGCGGATGCCTTCATTGCCATCATTCCTCTCCCTGGGATTCCTCTGGAGCGCGCTCTTGGGCGGCACGCTGCCTAGAGGCAGAGGGGTGCATGGGCTGCCAATCAGGACAAGTAGGATAAAACGATGAGGGCCATAGCGATTACCTATGGAGATCGCGCCACTGCCAGCATTTCGCTATGGCCCGCATCGCAAAAGCCTATTTGACTTCGCCGGCCATTCGACGCCCCGTCTGCCGCGATGGCCGACGGAATGCAGGAACGATGATTGACGCCCTCGAGGGAATTCTGGTGGTTGCGCTCGAGCAGGCCGTGGCCGTCCCGACCGCGACCTGCAAGCTGGCCGATGCCGGCGCACGGGTAATCAAGCTGGAGCGCTTTGAGGGCGACTTCGCGCGTGGCTATGACGACTATGCGAAAGGCCTTTCCTCCTATTTCGTATGGCTGAACCGGGGCAAGGAATCCTGCCGCGTCGATCTCAAGCAGGCCGACGACCGTGCCATGGTCGAGGCCATGCTGGGCAAGGCCGACATCTTCATCCAGAATCTCGCGCCGGGCGCCACCACGCGGCTGGGCCTGGGCGCGGCCGAGCTGCGCGCGCGCTATCCCAGGCTGATCACCTGCGACATCTCCGGCTATGCTCCCGGCACCCCGCACCACACCCGCAAGGCCTATGACCTGCTGGTACAGGCTGAATCAGGCCTTGCGGCGATCACCGGAACGCAGTCCTCCGGACCTTCGCGGATCGGTGTCTCGATCGCCGATATCGCGACCGGGCAAGCTGCCTATGCCGCGATCCTGGAGGCTCTGCTCCGGCGCGCGAAGACCGGCGAAGGATCGTCCATACAGCTCTCGCTGTTCGACACGCTCGGCGACCTGATGAACGTGCCCTACCTCACCCGCCGCTATGGCGGCATCGAGCCGCCGCGTCTGGGCCTCGCCCATCCCTCGATCGCGCCCTACGGGGTATTCGCCACCGCCGATGGCAATCTGCTGATCTCGATCCAGAGCGAGCGCGAATGGCAGATCCTGACGCGCGAGGTGCTGGGAAGCGCCGCACTCGCCGAGGATCCTCGCTTCGCGACCAATGTCCTGCGGGTGCGGCAGCGCGATGTCGTGGATGCGGAAGTGCAGGCCCTGCTCGCGACCCGGCCGTTCAAGGAGGTTGCCGCCGCGCTCGACCGCTACGCGATCGCCTATGGCACGGTCTCCAGCGTCGGCGACCTCATCGCCCACCCCGCCGCGACGGCTCTTCCCGTCGAGACCCCCTCCGGTCCGGTCGAGGTTCTCGCGCCGCCCGCGATCGTCGACGGCGAGCGGGTGCGGATGCGGCCCGTGCCGGCGCTTGGCCAGCACGACGAGACGATCCGAGCTGAATTCAGCACCGGCCACTAGGCCAGACAACGACAGACAAGGCCCATGCATCAGTCTTCAGATCACGCCGAAATCCGCGACGCCGTCGCGAGGCTCTGCGCCGACTTCCCCGGCGAGTACTGGCGCAGGCTCGACCGCGAGATGGCCTACCCGGCCGAGTTCGTCGCCGCTCTGACGGAAAGCGGCTTCCTCTCGGCGCTGATCCCGGAGGAATTCGGCGGCGCCGGCCTGCCGCTTTCGGCCGCGGCCGTGATCATGGAGGAGATCCAGCGCCAGGGCTGCAACGGCGCCGCCTGCCATGCGCAGATGTATGTGATGGGCACGGTGCTGCGCCACGGCTCGCCGGAGCAGAAGCTGCGCTATCTGCCGAAAATCGCCTCAGGCGAGCTGCGCCTGCAGGCCTTCGGCGTCACCGAGCCGACCAGCGGCACCGACACCACGAGCCTGCGCACCACCGCGAGGCGCGAGGGCGACCACTATGTCGTCAATGGCCAGAAGATCTGGACGAGCCGCGCCGCCCAGTCCGACCTGATGCTCCTGCTGGCACGCACCACGCCCCGAGATCAGGTGCAGAAGCGCACGGACGGGCTTTCGGTCTTCATCCTCGACATGCGCGAGGCGCTGCAGGCCGGACTGACCATCCGCCCGATCCGTACGATGATGAACCACGCCACGACCGAGGTTTTCTTCGACAATGTGAAGGTGCCCGCCGCGAACCTCGTCGGCGAGGAGGGCAAGGGCTTTCGCTACATCCTCGCCGGCATGAACGCGGAGCGCATCCTGATCGCGGCCGAATGCGTCGGCGATGCGAAATGGTTCATCGAGAAGGCCTCGGCCTATGCCAAGGAGCGCCAGGTCTTCGGCCGGCCGATCGGCCAGAACCAGGGCATCCAGTTCCCGATCGCGAAGGCCTACGCCAATATGCGCGCCGCCGAGTTGATGGTGCGCGAGGCGATCCGCCTCTACGAGGCCGGCGAGAACCCGGGCGCAGAAGCCAACATGGCCAAGATGCTGGCGGCGGACGCCTCCTTCGAGGCCGCCAATGCCTGCATCCAGACGCATGGCGGCTTCGGCTTCGCCGAGGAGTACGACGTCGAGCGCAAGTTCCGTGAGACGCGGCTCTATCAGGTGGCACCGATCTCGACCAACCTGATCCTGTCCTATCTCGCCGAGCATGTGCTGGGCATGCCGAGATCGTATTGAGCACAGTGGCAGCCATGGACATCGACCACCTCAGAAGCTGGATCGGCAGGACGGAAGAAGCCTCCGACCTCGTCACGCCGCGTCTGATCGCGAGCTATGTCGCTACCTTTGCGCCGCACCTCGCCCACTTCTCTGCCAGCGACGCTCCACTCGCCTTGCATTGGTGCCTCGCGCCGTCGATCGCGCCGATGTCCGCCCTCGGCAACGACGGGCACCCCGCCAAGGGCGATTTCCTCCCGCCCGTGCCGCTGCCGCGACGCATGTGGGCCGGCGGCTCGATCGAGACGCTGGCGCCCTTGCGCGAAGGCGATCTCGTCACGCGCCGCTCGCGAATCGGAGACGTCACCGCAAAGGACGGCCGCACCGGGCCGCTCTGCTTCGTCGCCGTCGATCACGAGATCTCGACGCCGCGCGGGCTGGCGCTCCGCGAACGCCACAACATCGTCTATCGCGAGGCCTCGAGCCTTCCCGCCGCAGCGCCCGCTACGCCGACGGCCGAGCCTCAGCCCGCCGATCTGAGCTGGACGGTCGAGGCCGGCCCGGTCCTGCTGTTCCGCTACTCGGCGCTCACCTTCAACGGCCACCGCATCCATTACGACCTGCCCTATGTGACGCAGGAGGAAGGCTATGCCGGGCTCGTCGTGCATGGCCCGATCCAGGCGACGCTGATGCTCAACATCGCAGCGACCCTGGCTGGGCGCTCAACCCTCAGGCTGGACTATCGCGGCGTCAGCCCACTGGTCGCGGGCACCGCCTTCCGGGTTAAGGCCGAGCGGCAGGACGACGGCAGCATACGGACCTGGACCGAGGGCGCCGACGGACGCCTGCGGATGGAGGGAACGGCCAGGCTCGCCTGACCAGATCCTGGCTCAGGCCACGATCGACTCTGCCGCCGCCTGGGCCTGCCAGCCCTGCAATTCGCGCCAGTTCGGCTCGAGATGCGCGAAGCGCGAGAGCTTGAAGGAGGAGATGTCGGCGAAACTGCACGCGCCGTCGATCACCAGGTCGCGGATCGCGCGGCCGCTGGCCGGCGACAGGCCGAAGCCGACGCTCGACAGCGTCGCGACCACGACATTCGCCTGTGAATCGAGCCGGTCGATGACGGGCCGACCGTCCGGCGTGTTCTCGATCACCCCGGCCCAGGAGCGGATGATCCGGGCATGCGCCGCCTTGGGCAGCAGTTCCGCCAGCCGGCGGCCGATATGGCCCATCAGCGGCGTCGTCGGCTTGGCCGGAGCCTCGTTGCCGGCAATGTCGAGCCATTCATGCGGGCCGCCGCCATAGGCCAGGTTGCCGCGCAGCGTCTGGCGTCCATAGAGGCCGTTCCCGTCGACGCCGCCATAGGGCATCAGCGGCAGCGGCTCGGTAACGACCATCTCGCAGCGGGCGGATGCCACCGGCACCTCCTGCCCGAGCATGGCCGAGAGCCGGCCGGTCTGGGGGCCGGCGGCGAGGACGAGATGATCGCAAGGCACGAAGCCGCGCTCGGTCTCGACGCCCGTCACCTTGCCGCCTGCCGTCCGAAAGCCCGTCACGGCGCAGTGCTGCATCACGCGCCCGCCATGGTCCTGCATCGCCCAGGCATAGCCCTGCAGGGTGCGGTGCGGATTGGCGTGGCCGCCGAACTTGTAGAAATAGCCGCCGACCATGTTGTCGCCGGCGAGCGGCACGAGTTCCTTGATCTGCCTCGTATCGAGGATCTCTGAGTCGAAACCCTGCCGCTTCGCGTTCGACAGCGCCCGGCCATAGAGCGCCATCTGCTGCTCGCTCGACGCCAGTCGGATACGGCTGCCGCTGAACTCGGTGGGGTAGCCGAGAAGTTCATCCATCTGCGGCCAGAGCCGCTGCTCCTCGAGGAAGAGCGGCGAATGATGGTGCGAGCAGCCGCCGCCATTGCGGCCCGAGGCCTCCCAGCCAATCATCCCCTTCTCGATCACGAGGACATCGACGCCCCCACGCGCCAGCCACCAGGCGGCGCTGAGCCCGGTGACGCCGCCGCCGACGATGACGACGGAAGCTCCCTTGATCTCGCTCATGCTCGACCTCACTCGCTCGCCACGGGCCCGGTCGCGTCGTTGCTTGCGACCGTGTAGAACTCCGGCACCTCCCAGAACGGGCGCCATTGCGCATGCATGCCGAACCAGGTGTCCCAGTGCTCGGCCTGCTCCGGCGGCTCGGGGATCTGGCCGGCAATCGCGAGCGGCAGCGGCCTGACCGGCGCGCGATAGCCGGCGAGCGGGATCGACGACAACGGCATCGCCGAGCCCAGCGCCAGCAGCGCCGCGACCTGCTCGCGGCAGCGCCGGCCCTGGCAGGGCCCCATGCCGGCGCGGGTCAAGCGCTTGATCTGGTCGGGATTGGGCGGCTCATCGCCGAGCAATGCCGCAAGTGAACGGTCATTACGACGCTCGTTCTGCCAGTCGAGATAGCGCGGCGGCCGCACCTCCAGGATCTCGCGCGCGGTCACCTCCTCGCACTGGCAGACGTGGAATTCGGCCTTTGCCTCGATGACGCTGGCGCGCACCCAGGCCAGGCGATAGGCGCCGATGTCATGGCTCGCGGCGTCGGGCGCGACAGCGTCCAGCACGGCGCGACCGTCGTCGAGCCCGAGATCCCGGATGATCGCCGCCACGGCGCGCCGTCCTTCCGCCTCCGCGACCGCACGGTCCAGTGACTTCGACGGCCAGATGCCGGCACAATCCCCCACCGCGAAGACAGGACGAAGGCTGGTGCGCTGGTCGGCATCGACCAGCGGCGCATAGCCGCCGCGTTCGTCCTGGAACGCGACCTTGCAGCCGAGCGCATCGAGAAGGTCGACCACGGGCGTCGCGCCGACAGCGAGCACGATACCGTCACAGGCGATTTCGCGCTCCGCGCCAGTCGGGCGGCCGGCGGCATCGACCGCGCCGACGAGTGCCGCCTCGACACCATCGCGGCCAAGGGCCTCGCGCACGACATGGCCGGTCAGGATGTCCACGCCAGCTTTTTGCAGTGTCGCGATCAGATCCGGCCGGGCCAGCGGCTCAGCCGCCTGCTCGACAATGGCCGCGATCTCGACACCGGCTTCGCGCAGCGACAGCGCGGCTGTCCCTGCCTCGGTCGACGACCCCAGCACCACGACCCGGCGCGACGCAAGCGCGCCATAGCGCGTGGCGAGCGACACGGCAGCGGTCGCGCCCATCACGCCTGGCCTCTCCCAGCCGGGGAAGCCGAGCCCCATGTCGCGGCGGCCCGCGGCAACCACGACATGATCCGCCTGGAGCATCCAGGAACGCTCCTCGTCATTCAGCCCGGCGACAAGGCCCGGCAACCAGCTGACCGAAGGCCCGTTGGTGTAGAGCCCCCAGCAGCTCGTGCCGAGACGGACATCGACGCCAGCCTCGAAGGCGATCTCGATCTGAGGCTCGGAGGCAATGAAGGCCTCCAGCATGGCGTTGCGGTTGCGCGCCAGCCCCGACATGCCCTGCCCGTAGTGCAGCGGCACCTCGTCGCCCATCGTCTTGAAGGCGACCGGGTTCTCGTCGACCAGAACGACCGAGAGGCCCTGCCCGGCCGCCTCGATCGCAGCTGCGAGACCGGCCGGCCCGGCGCCGATCACGAGAAGCTGCGTACGCTCCTCGACCTGCAGGGCCTTGCCGGCCACGGATTTCGGATCGGGCGGGATGGTCGAAGCCATGGCGCGTTTCGCTCCCTGGGAAGATACCGGTGGTGTTTCCGGCCGGCTCCGTGCCGGCCGATCTGGCAAGGCACGGCGTCGTCAGAGCACCTTGTCGAGGAAGGCCCGGGTACGCTCCTCCTTCGGCGCGCCGAAGAGCTCGGCCGGCGGCGCGTGCTCGACGATTAGGCCGCCATCGGTGAAGTAGACGTGGTCGGCGACCTCGCGGGCGAAGCCCATCTCATGGGTCACCAGGATGCAGGTCATGCCCTCGGCAGCGAGATCCTGGATCGTCACCAGAACCTCCTTCTTGGTTTCGGGATCGAGCGCCGCGGTGACCTCGTCGAACAGCATCACCTTCGGATTCATCGCCAGCGAGCGTGCGATCGCGACCCGCTGCTGCTGTCCGCCGGACAACTCGCCGGGATAGCTCGCAAGCTTGTTGGAGAGACCGACCTTGGCGAGCAGTCTCCTGGCGCGCTCCTCGACCTCTGCCTTGTTCTGCTTGAGCACATGGATCGGCGCCATCATAACGTTCTGCAGCGCGGTCTTGTGCGGGAAGAGGTTGTATTGCTGGAAGACGATGCCGACGTCGCGGCGCAGGGCCAGCTTGTCGAGCTGGCGGTCGTTGACCTCGCGGCCGGCCACGGTGATCGAGCCTTGGCTGATCGGCACGAGCCCGTTGATGCAGCGCAGCAGGGTCGATTTGCCGGAGCCGGAAGGGCCGATGATGCAGACGGTTTCGCCGCGTCGCACGGTCAGGCTGACATCCTTCAGCACCGCGAAGGCGCCGAAGGATTTCTCGACGCCAGCAACGACCACCACGGGCTCGCCCAGTTGATGCCGGTTCGCCATGGTTCAGGCTTTCACGTTGAAGCGGCGTTCGAGCGCCAGTGTTGCCCGTGCGATCGGGTAGCAATAGGCGAAGAACATCAGGAGCAGCAGCAGGTACATCGGGATCATCAGCTCCGGCCGGCTCTCGGCGACGAGCGCCGCTCGGGTGATGGTCAGCCCGTCCTGGATGCCGACGACCGAGATCAGCGTCGTCGCCATGGTGAGGATGGCATAGAGGTTCATCCAGGGCGGGATCATCCGCTTGAACGCCTGTGGCAGGATGATCATCCACATCGTCTGCCGCCGCGTGAAGGCGAGTGCTTCGGCCGATTCCCACTGGCCCGACGGGATCGAGCGGATGCCCCCGCGCACGATCTCGGAGACATTGGCGGCAACCGGGAGCGCGAGCCCGATGATCGCCTTGACCCAGGCCGGGAAGGCGATCGTCACGCCGAAGACCCGGAACTCGAAGGGCAGCAGGAACATCGCGTAGAACAGCAGCACCAACCAGGGCGCATTGCGGAAGAATTGGGTCAGTCCCCAGGCGCTCTTGCGCAGCGGTGCGATCAGAGAAACCTGCGCGATGCCGACCAGCACGCCGACGACGGTGCCCAGCGCCATCGAAAGGAAGCTGATCAGGATGTTGAACAGGAAGCCCTGGAAGATCAGCGGGGCCCAGCGCAGCAGCACCGCGACGGCGCTCTCGCCGGCCGGGCGGGCGGCAACCTGCGCGAGGGCCACAGATGCTCCGAACAGGATGGCGAAGGTGGCCAGCGTCACCCCACCCAGGAGAACAGGCGCGACAAGGCCGGTCGGCGCGATCGGCACCGGCGCGCGATAGGGCAGCAGAACGGGAAGGTCGGTTGCGCCCGCCCTCATGTCGAGTATCCGGGAATGCGCATCGCCTTTTCCCAGCGCCCCATGACGAAGACGAGCACGCCGACGAGCAGGACATAGGTCACCAGCAGGACGTTCATCATCTCGCGGACGTTGAAGCTCTCCGACCAGATTTGCGAAGCCGCGTAGAGCAATTCCGGCACGCCGATGGCGTAGGCGAGCGTCGTCGTCTTCACGAGGTTGACGAGGTTGTTGTTCAGCGCAGGCAGGCAGATGCGGAAGGCGAGCGGCAGCACGACATGGACGTAGAGCTGCAGCCGGGTGTAGCCGAGCGATTCAGCGGCCTCGACCGTGGTCGAGGGCACCGCCTCGATGCCGGCCCGGAAGATCTCGACATTGAAGGCGCCCGCAAACAGCGAGAACGCGATGATCGCCCAGCCCGTGCCGGAGACCAGCGGCGACTGTCCGCCGAAGCCGTCCGACACCCGCGGCAAAAGCCCACCGATCGCGAAATAAAAGAAGGACAGCTGCACCAGCGGCGGCGTATTGCGGAAGAACTGCACATAGCCGCGCACCAGGAGCCGGCCGAGGCGCGAGCCGCTGCCGGCGATCCAGACGCCGAGCAGGCCCAGCGCGAGCGAAGCGAGGATCGAGACGACGCAGATATAACTCGTCGTCCACAGCCCGGTCAGGAAGCGGGAGCGATCGAACGCGTCGTAGAAGACCGAGAAGTTCAGCCCCTGCGTCTCGTTCAAGCGCTCGAAGAAGGCAGCGATCATGGGTTGAAGCTCGCCGCGGCGCTCACCCACCACGCCATCCCGGACGCAGCGACGCGGGGCTCCGGGATCCATCGTGGCGTGCGCAGTCCAGCGATGGATCCCGGATCAAACCCGGGATGACGGGGAGGGTTCGGCATCGGCAGGGCCCGACAAGACGTCAGGAGCCAGCCTTCAGCTTCTTGTTGGTCTCGATCAGATAGGGGCTCTGCTTGATGCCCCACTTGGTCTCGAGCTCGAGCAGCTTGCCGCTCTTGTGCCAGTCGGTCGACATCTCCTTGACGAGCTTGCCGAACGGGCCGTCCATATCCTCGAGCCGGATGCCGATGGCCCAGAGCTGCGGATCTTCCGAGACGAGCGGCATCTCGTAATTCGCCCATTTCGCGTCGCCGCCCGAGAGTGTCGAGACGATCAGCGTGTCGTCGAAGAGGAAGGCGACGCAGTTGTTGCCCTGCAGGGCGTTCAGGGCGTCAGGCACGGAGGGGAACACCACGAGTTCCGGCGCATACATCTGCGTGACGCGGCGGTTGTAATAGGCGCCCTGCACCGCGCAGACCTTGCGGCCCTTGAGGTCTTCCCACTTCTTCAGCCCGGCGCTCTTCGGAGCCAGCACATTGGTGGCGCCGGCATAGTAGTTCGGCTCGACCATGCCGACGATCTTGCGACGCTCGGCCGTGTCGCCCATCGTCGCGATGACCATGTCGATCCGGCCCTGCTTGAGGAACTCCATGCGGTTAGCTGCAATCACCGGCAGCATCTCGAGCTTCACGCCGATCTTGTCGGCGACCGCCTGTGCGAGATCGATCTCGAGCCCGACGATCTTGCCCGACGGCTCGAGGAAGCCCCACGGCTTGTAGTCGTTCTTAACGCCGACGGAGAGGACGCCCTTCTCCTTGATCTTCGCGAGGGAATCCTGGGCGAGGGCCGGCAGGGCGGCAAGCGGTGCGGCGAGTGCGGCGGCGCAGGCGAGCGCGAGCGTGGCGAAGTGTTTCATGGCTGCGATATCCCCTTTTGATCTTGCCGCTAGAGTTTCGGTCCAGCGCGGCGGGGAAGCGCCGAAATGCGACGCTTTCTAGCCTACAAGCGACAAAGCATGTCAAAGGGGATGTCGACCGCCTGGGCGGACATGAGGCTCAGCCGTAGAGATGCGGCGGCCCGCCATCCTCGCCCAGGGTCGCGGTCCAGGTTTCGTCCGCGACGAGGCCGCGCAGGATCTCCCAGGACAGTTGCCCGATCGCCCGTGCCGCCGCCGGCATGGGCCGCTCGGTCGAATAGGCCAGGTAGACCTTGCGATAGAGCGAGGGGCGGGCAAGCGGCCAGGTCCGGAAGACACCGGCCCTCTCCTGCCCCGCGACGGCCATGCGCGGCAGAATGCTGTAGCCGAAGCCCTGCTCCACCAGCCGTTTGATCTGGCTGTAGGATTCGATCTCGATCGCCGGCTGGATCGTCGTACCGGCCTGCCCTGCCGCCTCGTCGATCTGGTCGCGCAGGCCGTGGCCGAGCCCGGGCAGGATCAGGTCCAGCGCGGCGGCATCGGCCATCGCCACCGTCTCTCCGGGCGCCGCGGGCTGGCCGGCGGCTCCGGTCGCAGAGAACAGGCAGAGTTCCTCGGTCAGGACATGATGGATCCCCAGCCCCTTCGGGTCGGAGGTCGAATAGATCATGGCGAGGTCGACATCGCCACGCCTGAGCCAGTCCAGCACGAAGCCGCTCATCGCCTCGGCGATGCGGATGCGAATGGCCGGGTAGCGCTCGCGCGCCGCCTGGATCAGCGGCACGCTGAACTGTTCGCTCACCGTTCCGGGCAGGCCGATCCGGACCTCGCCGGCAGGCAGCTCGGCCTCGCCGCGCACCTGCTCCGGCAGGGCAGCGAACTCGGCAAGGATGACGCGGGCCCGGGCCAGAAGACGCTCGCCGGCCTCCGTCGGCAGGACGCCGCGCGTGCCGCGATGCAGGAGCGCGACGCCGAGCTCATCCTCCATATGGCGAAGATGCTGGCTAAGCGCCGGTTGCGCCACGCGCAGCTTGGTCGCCGCCTTCGAGAAGGAGCCCTGTTCGACAATGGCCGCAAAATAGCGGAGCTGGCGTAGATCCATCGCCGTTTTCGTCTCGCAATGACCGTGCGGATGCCGCCCGCCTCCATAGCGACGCGATGCGGCCGTGACTAGGCTACACCCACCCTGCCCTATCGGCAGCTTTGCGTTATGGCCGCTAGAGCGAACCGATATTGGTCCAGGCACCGACGCAGGTGCATCGTCGCGCTCGGGCGGATCGCGGCCTGGTCGGGCTCCCGCACGTCCGACGACAACATGCCGGCGGCCAACGCCGGCCCCACAGCACACAGGAGGAAATGCCATGTCGAACGACCAGTTCCGTCTGCCGTCCGCCAGCCGTCGCGGGTTCCTGGGCTCGGCAGCGGCCCTTGCAGCCGGAGCCGCCTTTCCGCTCGGTGCCCCGGCTCTTGCAAAGGCGCCGCTTTCCAAGACCCAACCGGCCTATTTCTACCGCTTCATGCTCGGCACGGCCGAGGTCACGGTCGTTTCCGACGGTCCGCTGCCATTGGGTGATCCCGGCTCCAGTTTCCTCGGCGTGCCGAAGGAAACCGTCTACGGCATGCTCGAGACCAACTTCCTGCCCAAGGATAACGTCGTCCTCGAGCAGAACATTCCGGTCGTGAACTTCGGCGACCGCCTCGTCATGTTCGACACCGGCATGGGTTTCTCGAAGGCCTTCGGCCCGACCACCGGGCGCCTGCTGAAAAGCCTGGAAGAGGCCGGCATCAAGCCCGGGGACATTGACGACATCGTCTGCAGCCACGCCCATATCGACCATATCGGCGGCATCTGCACCGCTGACGGCAAGGCGCTTTTTCCGAATGCCCGGATCCATATCAGCCAGGTCGATTTCGATTTCTGGACCGATGAAAGCAAGCTCGGCTCGCCGCTGAAGGCCTTCATCGAGCATGCGCGGGCCAATCTGCTGCCGGTGCGCGACCGCATCGTCTTCTTCAAGGACCAGCAGGAGTTCCTGCCCGGCGTGCAGGCGCTCGCAGCGCCTGGCCACACCATCGGCCACCACATCTTCAAGGTCGCCTCGGGCGGGAAATCCTTCGCCTTCCTCGGCGACCTGACACATCACGCCATCCTGTTGACCGAGAATCCGCGCCTCGAATTCGCCTATGACAGCGATCCAAAGCAGGCCGTGCAGTCGCGCGTCAGGCTTCTGACGATGCTGACCGAGGAGAAGACGCCGGTGATGTCCTATCACTTCGCCTGGCCGGGCTTCGGCAACCTGGTGAAGGCGGGCGACGGCTTCCGTTACCTTCCCGCGCCGATGCAGTTGATCCCCGTCTGAAGGGCGCCGGCCGGATCGCCCGGCCTCACTCAGACAGGCATCCCGGTGTATCCGGGATGCCGCCTCCCCGCGGCCGACGAGAAACTAAGCCGCCGGGTCGGGCAACAGGTCCACGAGATCCGGGGCTGACGACGCCTCGTCCAGCTCGATCTCGGCCTCGAGCAGGCGCTGGAAGGCAGCTTCGGCCGGGCTCATCTCCAGCGACGGATTGCTGATCAGGTAGAGGTCCGCTCCAAGGTCGGCGCCCGCGGCGGACAGGTTCCAGAGCGTACCGGCATCCATTGCATCCTGCACGGAGGCGAGCGGCAGGATGCCAATGCCCATGCCGGCGGCGATCATCCGGGCGACCTCCTCCAGATTGGGGCTGGTTCCGACCGTTCGGCTGCCGAGCCCCACCCCTTCGCGCAGCGCGACCATCGGCTCCAGCGCCCCGTCCTGCCCGCAGGCAAGGGCGACGAAGGGCTCGTCCGCCAGGTCGTGCAGCGGCACCTCGCTGCGGCCATGCAGCGGGTGGTCGCGCCCGCACAGGATGCCGAATTCTTCGCGCAGCAGGCGCCGGCAGCTCAAGCCGGCGAGCGGGTTCGGCAAAAGGCAGATCCCGAAGGGCCCGAGCTTCTGCGAAACCGAGCGGACGATGTCGTGGCTGTTGGCGACGTCGATGCGGACGGTGACGGAAGGGTGATTGCGATTGAGCTGGGTGAGTGCCCGGTCCAGCGCGGGCAGGACGACATGGGTGACGACCTGGATCCGCACCAGCCCCGTCAGCTCGTCATGCTCCTCGGACAGCTTGTCACCGATCCTCGCGACGCTGCGATAGATGTCGACGCATTCCTTGTGCAGCAGCTCGCCGCGCTTGGTCAGGACGAAGCGGCGGCTGTCGCGCTGCACGAGCTGGCCGCCGAGCGTCTCCTCCAGGCGCTGCAGAGCAGCACTCACGGAAGGCTGGCGCACCAGCAGCCGATCCGCCGCACGCGTGATGCTGCGCTCCTCGACGATCACCAGGAACGTGTGCAGGAGGTTCCAGTTCAGGTGATGCAGTTTTGGGCGCTTCGCCGTCACGAACCCTTTTCCCGGCTGCGCGCCGGCCTCCTCTCGCGGAGCCTCCTTTTCGCGCCCGCGGAAAGGAATCGCAAGCCAGCCGCCGTGACGCTTGCCGCCCTGGCCACTCACCGGGATCGCCGGCCGGAAGTCGTGGTCAGGAACGCGTTGCATCGAGCGCGTCGCGTACACCGTCGCCGAGCAGGTTGACCGCGAGGATCAGGAGGCACAGTGCGGAACCCGGCAGGGCGATCAGCCATGGGTCGAACAGGATCTGCTCGCGCCCCTCGGCGATCATCAGCCCCCAGGAGGGCGTCGGCGGCCGGGCGCCAAGGCCAAGGAAGGACAGCGCCGCCTCGAGCAGGATCACGTTCGCCACCTCCAGCGTCGCCACGACGATCAGCGTGTTCTGCAGGTTGGGCAGGATGCTCCGCAGCATCAGGAATAGGTGCGAGGCGCCGAAGGAGCGCGAGGCCTGGACGAACTCGCGACCGGCGAGCCCCTGCGTCGCCGCCCGCACCACGACTGCGAATCGGTCCCAGAGCAAGAGGCTGAGCACGATCGCCAGTGTCTGCAGCGAGGCGCCGCCCAGCGCCACGGCCGCAAGCGCGACCAGCACAATCGGGAGCGACAGGCGCGTCGTGATGATGAAGCTGATCAGCATGTCGGTGCGGCCGCCGAAATAGCCGGCGAGCAGACCGAGCATCGTCCCGATCACCCCGGCGCAAAGCGTGACGCCGAGCCCGATGCCGAGCGAGACCCGCGCCCCGTAGATCAGCCGCGAAAGATAGTCGCGACCGAGGTGATCGGTGCCCAGCCAGTGCGCCGGATCGGTCCCGGCCTGCCAGAACGGCGGCAGCAGCCGGCGCGTCAGATCCTGCGCGACGGGGTCATGCGGCGCGAGCCAGGGCGCCAGCAGCGCGATCAGGATCAGCAGAGCGAGCAGCCCGCCGCCGAGGAGGATGCCGGTGTCGCGCCGCACCCGGCGCCAGACCCGGCGGCGCTGCAGAACGGTTGGATCGAGTTCGAGCGTCGTCATCAGGCGCTCCTCAGGCGTGGGTCGAGCCAGGCGTTGATCAGGTCGGCCGCCGTCGTAAGCGTCACATAGACCAGCGACAGGATCAGGATGATCGCCTGCACCACGGGCAGGTCGCTGCGCAGCAGCGACTCCCAGGCGAGCCGGCCGAGCCCGTTGATGGCGAAGACACTCTCGATCACGATCGAGCCCGACAGCATCAGGCCGAACTGCACCGCGGCCAGTGAAACCAGCGGCAGCACGGCGTTGCGCAGCGCATGGACCAGCAGGACGCGCGTCTGCGCCGCCCCCTTCGCGCGCGCGGTGCGGATATAGTCGGCGCCCAGCACCTCGATCATGCCGGCGCGCGTCAGCCGCATCAGTGCCGGCATGGCATAGTAGCTCAGCACGACGACGGGCAGGATGAAGCCCTGCCAGCTTTCGGTGCCGGAGATTGGCACCATGCCCCACCAGACCCCGAAGACGACGATCAGGATCAGCCCGAGCCAGAAGCTCGGGATCGCCTGCCCGGTCACCGCGACCAGCAGAGCGAAGCGATCGATCCAGCCGCCGGGCTTCAGCGAGGCGAGGATGCCGAGCGGCATCGCGACCAGCATCGCGGCGAGGAAAGCGGTGCTGCCGAGGACCAGCGTCACCGGCAGCCGCTCGCCGATGATCGAGGCGACCGGCAGGTTGAAATAGATGCTGGTACCGAAGTCCCCGACGAGGGCCCGCCCCAGCCAGCTGACGAACTGGACCAGGAACGGCCGGTCCAGCCCATAGGCCTGCCGGATGATCTCGACGTCCTGTGCCCGCCCCGCCTGGCCGGCGAGCACGACGGCGGGATCGCCCGCCACGAACATCAGACCGAAGGCGATGCCGGAGACCGCGAGCGCGACGAGCGCGGCGACGATCAGGCGGCGGGTCAGGAATGGCAGCATGTGGGCTTTCGTCCAGAGGCTGTGTCGAGACTGGGAATTCGGCGGCGAGCGCCAGCCGATGGGCGAACCGTCATCCTGGGCAAGCCGCGAAGCGGCACTGCTCCGGGATCCATCATAAGGCACAGCGCCTACGATGGATCCTGGGCCGACCTGCGGTCGCCCAGGATGACGCTGTGCTTTCAAGGCCGAGCCACGACGCCCGGTGAGCGAAGCCTACTTCCAGCTCGACAGCCACCAGCGGGCGAACTCGTCCGGATGCGGCTTGAACACCAGCGACTGCGACAGGCCGTAATTGATGTTGAAGTCGTACATCGGCAGCCAGTACGCCTGATCGGCGATCTTCTTCAGGGCCTTGCGATAGTTCTCCTGGCGCAGCGCCCGGTCCTGCGCCTGGTCGGCCGCCGTAACGAGATCGATGACCTCCTTGTCCTGCACCAGATCGTCGGCACCGCCGCCGAAGAAGTTCGAGATGATGAAGGCGACGTCACCGGTGCCGTAGCTGCCCCAGTTGGTGAAGAACGCCGGCAGCTCGCCCGCGCGCCACTTCTGCACGCCGGCGGCGAACTGCTGCTCGTTCAGCGTGACCCGGATGCCGGCCTTGCCGAGATCGGACGCGATCGCCTCGGCGACCGGACGCGGCATGGCGGCGAAGACCATCTCGATGTCGACGCCATTGGGGAAGCCCGCTTCAGCGAGCTGCGCCTTGGCCTTGGCAGGGTCGTAGTCGTACTTCACGACGTCCTGCGCACAGCCGAACTGCTTGGGATTGCAGGCGCTGTTCAGCACCTGCGAGGCGCCGCCGGCGAAGGCCTTGACGATCGCCTCGCGATTGACCGCGTGGCTGATGGCGCGGCGCACTTGCAGGCTCTTGGTCGGATGATCCTTGCCCTTGCCGGTCACGGTCATGCCGACATAGGAAATCCGCATGATCGGGCCGTTGACGATCTGCACGCGGCTGGCGAGCCGGGCCGCCTGATCGGGCGGAATGCGCCAGGTCCAGTCGAGCTTTCCGGCCATCAGCTCGGCGAACTGCGTGTTCAGCTCGGGGATGGTGCGCACCACGATCTTGCCGATGGCAGGCTTGCCCTTCGGGCTGCCGGCGTAATGGCCGTCGAAGCGCTCGAAGGCGTAGCGGATGCCGGGCGTCATTTCGGTGAGCTTGTAGGGCCCGGTACCGACGGGCTTCGCCGCCATGCCGGCCGAACCGCCCTCCTTGAAATAGGCCGCCGGATAGATCGGCAGCGCGTCGGCCAGCATCTCGATGGCACCGGCGAAGGGCTTCGCCATCTTGATGCGGACCTTGTAGTCCGAGACCTTCTCGACCTTCTCGATCCAGTCCACCGAGATCCGGAAGCGCGTGCCGTAATTCGGGTCGAGCACGGTGTTGAGGGTGTAGACCACGTCGTCGGCGCTGAACTTCGCACCGTTATGGAAGGTCACGCCCTCGCGCAGGTCGAACTCCATCGTCATCGGATCGACGAAGCGCCAGGCCGAGGCCAGGGCCGGCTTGATCTCGCCGGTGTCGAGGTCCTTGTAGAGCAGCCCGTCATAGATGTGCCGGGCTAGGATGAGCCCCTCGCGGCCCGCGATCTTGTAGGTATCGAGCGCCTCGGGCTCGAGCGCGAAGGCGACGTTGAGGGTGTCGTCGGCTTTGCCGGCCAGGGCCGGCTGCGCCGCCAACCCGAGCAATGTGAGGGCAACGCCGCCCAGCAGCGATGCAATTCCGAAACGTGCCATCGATCAGATCCCCTGTTTTATGGTCGCCGTACCCGTCCGCCGCGCCGCCTGCTTTGCAGTTCGGGCGCATCGGCTGCCTGTCGCCATCGTGAGGATGGCGACACGGGCCGTCTGTCTCGACCATAGGTCCGCAGGGGACCAGCGGCCTAATAGACAGTTCCTATGCGACGAATAGGTGCCGTCTCGGGCCGGGCAGACTCAGGCCAGATGACAGGCGACGATGGCTCCGCCGATGGGCCGCAATGCGGGCGCCTCGACGCGGCAGGTCTCGATGGCGTTCGGGCAGCGCGGATGGAAGGCGCAGCCCGGCGGCGGCGCAATCGGGCTCGGCACCTCGCCCGACATCGGCTTGCGGTTGCGGTTGGGCCGCTCGACATCGGGGATCGTGTCGAGCAGCAGCCGCGTATAGGGATGCCGCGCCTGGCTGAAGACCTCTTCCGCCGAACCGCTCTCGACGAAGCGGCCGAGATACATGATCGCGATCTGGTCCGACATGTGACGGACGACCGACAGGTTGTGGCTGATGAAGAGATAGGTCAGCCCGAGCTCCTTCTGCAGCTTGACCATCAGGTTCAGCACCTGCGCCTGCACGGAGACATCGAGCGCGGAGGTCGGCTCGTCGCAGACGAGGAAATCGGCCTCCGTGGCGAGCGCGCGCGCAATCGAGATGCGCTGGCGTTGACCGCCGGAGAAGGCGTGCGGATAGCGCTGCGCATCGGCCCGCGACAGGCCGACGATCTCGAGCAGGTCGCCAACGCGCTCCTGCGTCGCGGCGGCATCGGGGCGAAGCTTCAATTCGCGGATCGGCTCGGCGATGATGTCGCCCACACGCCAGCGCGGATTGAGGCTGGCATAGGGGTCCTGGAAGATCATCTGCACGCGCGGCGGTCCGACCGTGCCGTCCGCCCGCCGGATGTCGTGGAAGCGCAACGATCCCTCGGTCGGCCGCTGCAAACCCACGACCATGCGCGCCAGTGTCGATTTCCCGCAGCCGGACTCGCCAACGATGCTGAAAGTCGTGCCGCGCTCGACCGTGAACGACACATCCTCGACCGCGCGCAGGATGCGGCGCGGCTGGCGCGACAGCAGCCGCGTCAGCGCCGGCGCCGAGACATCGAAGCGACATGAGGCGGCGGAGACGGTCAGGATCGGGGAGCGTTCGCCTCGCAGGTCCTCATCCCGAGCAGCGCCGCCAGATGCGCCTCGAGCGATGCCTGCCGAGGCTCCGGAACCTCCTGAAGCATTCTTCGGGACGCCGCTGCGCAGCTCCTCAGGACGAGGGCTGTCGGTCGATGCGGCCATCTGCTCACGCATGTGCAGCCTCCATCAGCGGGAAATGGCATGCGGCGGCGTGTGCCCCTTGCGGCAGGCCGGGCTTGTGCTCGCGGCAGAAGGACTGGGCCCGTCCGCAGCGCGGATTGAAGGCGCACCCCGCCGGAATGGCGTTGAGGCGCGGCATCGCGCCGTCGATCTGGTTGAGCTGCGCGTGGCGGGCATGGACGCTCGGGATCGAGGCCATCAGCCCGGCCGTATAGGGATGGCGCGGCCGGCGAGTCACCTCCTCGACCGGCCCAATCTCGACGATGCGCCCGGCATACATCACAGCGACGCGGTCTGCCGTTTCCGCGATGACGCCCATGTCGTGGGTCACCAGCATAATCGCGGTGCTGTGCTCGCGGCAGAGGCGCTTCAGCAATGTCGTGATCTGCGCCTGGATCGAGACGTCGAGCGCAGTCGTCGGCTCATCCGCGATGATCAGCTTCGGCTCGGCGCAGAGTGCGAGCGCGATCACGACGCGCTGGCGCATGCCCCCGGAGAACTGGTGCGGATACTGGTCAATCCTGGTCTCGGCGGCTGGGATGCCGACCTCCTTGAGCAGCGACAGCGCCCGCGCCCGCGCCTCGGCTGCGGACACCGGCAGATGCGTCGTGATCGTCTCGACCAATTGTTCGCCGACTGTCAGCAGCGGATGCAGCGAGGTCAGCGGATCCTGGAAGATCGCCCCGATCCGGCGCCCGCGCAGCCGGCGCATCTGTTCCGGCGGCAGATTGTCGATGCGCTGACCGTCGAGCCGGATCTCGCCGCCGCTGATCCGGCCGGGCGGATCGAGCAGGCCGATGACCGCCGTGCCGGTCAGCGACTTGCCTGCCCCCGACTCGCCGACGACGCCGAGGATCTCGCCGGGCGCGATGTCGAAGGAGACGCCGTCCAGCGCCGTCAGCGGCCCATGGCGGCCGTCGAAGACGATGCGCAGGTCGCGCACGGAGAGAAGCGGCGCGGCCTCGGTCATGCCCCTGCCCTCTCGACCGGGTAGCTCGACGAGAAGATCTCGCTCTCAGGCGGATGCCCGAGTGTCCGTTCGGGGTAGCGCGCCATCACGCCTTCAAACTGCTTCTGCGCGCGGGCATTGTCGGACGCCTCGTCGATGCCGGGAATGACGCGCTCCTCCATCACGAAGCGTCCATCGATGATGACCGTCGAAAAGTCGCGGCCATGGCCGGTCAGCAGCATGGTCTGGATCGGGTCGATGACCTGCCCGAGATGAGGCCGGTCGAGGTCGAACACCGTGATGTCCGCCCGCGCGCCTGGCTCCAAACGGCCGAGATCGGTGCGTCCGAGCGCATCGGCACCGCCAACCGTCGCGGCATCATAGTAATTTTCGGAGCGAACCGCACCCACGCTGCCGGCCATCGTGCGGGCCAGGATCATCCCGACCTGCAGGTTCATGATCATGTCGGGAGGGCTCGTATCCGTGCCCATGCCGATCTTCAGCCCCATCTCGCGATAGCGGCCGAAATGATCGATCGCGTTGCCATGCCTGCCTGAGACCAGCGGACAATGCACGATCGCCGCCCCTGCATCGCGAATGATCTCGAGGTCGCGCCCAGGGCGATCGACAAGGCGACTGCCGGAGACGACCGTGCCATGCGGCAACAGGCTGCGCTCGCTCAGGAAGCCGAGGCTAGCCAGCCATTCCGGCGGGCTCATCCCGTGCTGGGCGAGCACGAGATCGTATTCGATCTTCGACTGGCAGCAATGCAGCCGGACCGGCACGTCGAGCTCGCGCACGGCCGCGGCGGTGCGACGCAACAGCTCGGCCGTCGAGGTCTCTATCCGGTCGGGTGCGAACATGCCCCGGATCAGCCCACCGGCCGCACCATCATGGCGCTTGGCGAAATCGATGGCTGCGTCGAGTTCCGCAAGCCCGCGCGCCTCGTCATAATGGGTGACGATGCGCCCATCGGCCTCGACCAGCTGGTTCCCGGTGCGATAGGCCGGACCGAGATAGGCACGGATACCGAGCGAAGCGGCAGCTTCCGCCGCATCCTCGAACTCCTGCACCGTCTCGCCCCAGGCGCGATAGAACAGCGAGGCGATTGGCAAGGCAGTCGTGATGCCGTTGCGGATCAGCGTCGCGAAGGCATGCTTCTTCTGGAAGGCCAGTTCCTCGCGCGAATACATCTCATAGGGGCCAGCTTCGAGGTAGCTGCGCGGCCAGACGCGGCCCTTCTTCCACGCCGGCTGGTTGTCATAGGCCAGGATCGTCGTGTCGAGGTCGGAGAGCGCGTCGAGATCGACGAAACCCGGCCCGATCAGGGCGTTGCCATAGTCGATCCGCCTCGCCACCTCGCCGGGAAAGCCGTGGCCGACGAAGATCACCACCCCGTCCTCGAAGACGATCTCGCCATTCTCGTAGAGGCGATGTCGCCCCCGCGCGTGGCCGACCAGCCAGCGCGCCGTCAGCAGGATACGCCCCTCGGAGCGTTTGGCCGGTTGCAGGCTCATGGGGCCGTCCTGATCGAGACGCCGTCGCGGGCGACAATCTTGCCACGCTTGACGACGCGACGCTTGGGCGAGCGGGTCACGATCGCCTCCGCCACTGTCTCGCCGGGTAGGATCACGAAATCGGCGTTGCTTCCCTCACTGACGCCGTAGCCCGCGATCTCCATCACCTTCGCGCCTTCCGTGGTGCAGACGTCGAGCGCAAGCCGCAGCTCGTCATCGCGGCGCAGATTGTTGCGCAGGCCGACGAACATGGCTCGTTCCAGCATGTCGGCATTGCCATAGGGGCCCCAGGTGTCGCGGATGCCGTCATTGCCCGAGCAGACCCGCACGCCGGCGGCGAGCAGCTTCTTCACCGGCGGCGCCGGGCGGCTCGCCGGGCCCGTCGTCATGATCGCGATGTCGAGCTCGACGAGCTGCTCGATAAGCGGATCGACCAGCGCCGGATCGGCGCCGAGGCTGAAGGCATGGCTGATCGTGACCTTGCCCTGCATGCCGAGCGCGCGTGTCCGCTCGCAGATCAGTTCGGACGAGAAGATGCCCATCTCACCTGGCTCGTGCAGGTGGACGTCGAGCGGCTTGCCGTAGCGCTGGCAGAGCTCGAAGACCGCGTCGAGATGGCCCTTCGGATCGCGATCGATTGCACAGGGATCGAGGCCGCCAACGACCTCGCAGCCGGCCTTCATCGCCTGGTCCATCAGCTCCAGGGTGCCAGGTCGGCGCAGCAGCCCCGACTGCGGGAAGGCAACCAGCTCGATGTCGATGATGTCGCGATAGCCGTCGCGCGTCGCCATCACGCCCTCGACGCCCCAGAGCCCATGCTCGGTGTCGACATCGACATGGCTGCGGATATGGGTCGAGCCCATCAGCGAGGACTGGATCGACTGCCGGGCTGACTGGCGGGCCGGATCGATGTTTAGCCGCTTCTTGTTCTCACGCTCGTTGTCGATCTTGTCGAGCAGCCTGGGGCCGACCTCGTTCTTGTACCAGGGCAGGCCCCACAGGCTCTTGTCGAGATGGGTATGCGCCTCGACGAGGCCGGGGATGACGATCTCACCGCGCCCGTCCTCGACCGCGACGCCGGCCGGCGCCTCGATACCGGCCGCGATCCGTACGATCTTGCCGTTCTCGATCAGCATGTCGACCGCAGGGCCGGCATAGGGGCGGACGTTCTTCAGCAGCAGGGAGGCGGTCATCGCAGGCGTTTCCTCTTGGCGTTTCTTGTCAGCGGAGTTTCGGGTTCAGCGCGTCGCGCAGCCAGTCGCCGAGCAGGTTCACGCTCAGCACGATCAGCCCGAGTTGCAGCGACGGGAACACCACCAGCCACCAGGAGCCGGAGAACAGGTACTGGTTGCCGATGCGGATCAGCGTACCCAGCGAGGGCTGGGTGATCGGCATGCCGACGCCGAGGAAGGACAGCGTCGCCTCCGACAGGATGGCGAGGCCGAGATTGAGCGTGGCGGCGACCATCACCGGCGTTAGCGTGTTCGGCAGGATGTGCCGCGCCATGATCCTGACTGCCGAAACCTTGATGATGCGCGCCGCCAGCACATACTCCTTGCGCCGCTCGACCATGGTGGAGGCGCGCACGGTGCGGGCATACTGGACCCAGTTCGTCAGCGAGATCGACATCACAAGCACGACGGCGGCAAAGGGCTCGCGCAGGGCCGGCGGCAGCAATTCGCGAAAGATCGCCGAAACCAGGATCGCCATCAGCAGCGTCGGGATCGACAGCACGGTGTCGCCGAGCCGCATCAGGAGATTGTCGATGCGCCCGCCATGGAATCCGGCGATCAGCCCGATCGTGACGCCGAGCGTCATCGAGACGATGACGGCGGCGAACCCGATAATCAGCGAGACCCTGGTGCCGTAGAGGATGGCCGAGAGTACGTCGCGGCCCTGCGGATCGGTGCCGAGCAGGAAGGGCCACTCGCCATCCGCCGACCAGATCGGCGGGATCTCGGCCTTGTCGATGAAGATCTGCGAGAGATCATGCGGGTTCTGCGGCGCGATCAGCGGGCAGAACAGCGCGCTCAGGATCAGCAGTGCCAGCACCAGCGCAGACAGCCAGGCGGCCGGCGTGCGCCGGAAGCTCCAGCCGATATCGCTGTCGAGGAAGCGGGCGAGCGGCAAGCGGCGTTGCACCTTCTCAGCGGTCCGGGTCTTCTCAGCGAGCATTGGCGGCTCCCGACAGCGCATCCTCGCGCAGGCGCGGATCGACATAGGCGTAGGTCAGGTCGACCAGCGTGTTGAGCGAAACGAAGATGAAGGAAACGACGATCAGATAGGCCGCCATCACCGGGATATCGACGAAGGTCACGGCCTGCACGAAGAGCAGCCCCATGCCGGGCCACTGGAACACCGTCTCTGTGACCAGAGCGAAGGCGATGAGGTTGCCGATCTGGAGCCCTGTGACCGTGATCACCGGCATCAGGCAGTTGCGCAGCGCGTGGCGGAAGTTGACGGCCCGCGCCGTGAGGCCGCGCGCCCGTGCGAAGCGGATGAAGTCGGTCCGCATCGTCTCCAGCATCTCGGCCCGCACCAGCCGCATCACCAGCGTGATCTGGAACAGCGAGAGGGTCACGCCGGGCAGGATCAGCGCCCTGCGGCCCGAGGGTGTCAGAAACCCGGTGCTCCACCAGCCGATCTGCACCGTCTCGCCGCGCCCGAACGCCGGCAGCCATTGCAGCGTCACCGAGAAGACCAGGATGAACAGGATGCCGAGCGCGAAGCTCGGCAGCGAGACGCCCAGTACCGAGACGAACTGCAGCGCCTTGGCGAGCAGGCTGTCGCGCCGGATCGCCGTGTAGACGCCGAGCGGGATGCCGACCGCCAGGGACAGGAAGGTCGCGACCAGCACGAGCTCGAACGTCGCCGGGAAGCGCTCCGCGATCAGCGTGAACACCTCCTGCTGGTTGCGATAGGAGATGCCGAAATCGCCGCGCAGCGCGTTGCCGACGAATGTCAGGAACTGAATGACGAAGCCCTTGTCGAGCCCGAGCCTCGCGCGCAGCTCGTCGCGCTGCGCCTGGCTCGCCTGCTCGTTCAGCATCAGCTCGACCGGATCGCCGACGAAGCGGAAGATCAGGAAGGCGATGAACGCCACCGCGAGCATGACGCCGGCCGCGTTCAGGAGTCGCTTGAGAAGGAAGGCCGGCATGGGATGGGCTCCGGTGGCGGCATCATTCTCGGGCTTCGCAAAGCGAAGGCCCGAGAATCTCAGGGCAAGAAGGCGCAGGTGTCCGAGATGGTCGGGTCAAGCCCGACCATGACGTTGCGCCCGCCTCACTTCATCGTCGTCAGCCAAAGCCGCGGCTTGTTGTCCGAGGCCTGCACGGTGTTCGCGACCGTCGAGCGCATCGCCCAGGCCATCGGCTGCTGGTGCAGCGGCACGAACAGGTGCTCGGCCTTGGCGATCTTCAGCGCTTCCTTCATCATCGCGATGCGCTTGGGCGTGTCGAGCTCGACGCCGGCCTTGTCGACCAGCGCGTCGATGCGCGGATCGCCCCAATTGCCCCAGTTGAACACGCCGCCCGTGCCGCTCTTCGAACGCAGCACCTGCACCAGCAGGGAGTAGGCGTCGATCATCGGCTCGTTGGCCCAGCCGAACGAGATGACGTCGAAATCGCCCTTGACGCGCTTCGGCGCCTGCTGGCTGCGCGGCGCCAGGCTCAGATTGGGCTTCAACCCGGCGCGCGACCACATCGAAGCGACCGCCTGGCAGAACTCCTCCTCATTGACGAGCGAGTCGCTCTGGCAGTTCATCTGGAAGGAGAAGCCGTTCGGATAGCCGGCCGCCGCGAGGAGCTTCTTGGCGCCGTCGAGATCGAAGGGCAGGCGCTCATCCTGCGATGGCTCGTAGCCGGGAATAGCCGGCGCGACGAGCGCGCCCGTGTTGCGCGAGAGGCCGCGCATCGCCCGCTTCTGCACCGCGTCGATGTCGATCGCGCGATAGAGCGCCTCGCGGACGCGGATGTCCTTGAGCGGGTTCTTGTCCTTCACGTCGCTCTCGAACAGCGTGTCCTTGAGATTGAAGGCGAAGAACACCGAGCGCAGTTCGTTGGTCTGCAGCACCTTGACCTCGGGCGAGGCCGTCAGCCGCGGCAGGTCCTGCAGCGGCGCCACATTGGTGAAGTCGATCTCGCCGGACAGCAGCGCCGCGACGCGGGTCGAGGCGGAGGTGATCGGCGTGAACTCGATCTTGTCGATGTTGTGCTGCGGCTTGTCCCACCACGCCGGATTCTTGACGTAGACGGTCTTGGAGTCGGCGCGGCGGCTCTCGACCGAGAACGGCCCAGTGCCGTTGGCGTTGTCGGTGGCGTAACCCTTGACGCCTTTGCCGGAATCCGTCGGCAGCAGGCTGTTGTTGGCCTCCATCCACTCCTTGTCGAAGATGAAGATGTTGGTCAGGTCGTTGAGCAGCAGCGGATAGGGACCGTTGACCTCGATCTCGACCGTGAAGTCGTCGACCTTCTTGGAGGATTTGTAGGCCGGCAGGTTGCCCTTCAGCGGCGAGGTCTCGTGCGTCACGCGCTCCAGCGATGCGATGACATCGTCGGCGGTGAACGGGTTGCCGTTGTGGAACTTCACGCCCTGGCGCAGCTTGAAGCGCCACACCGTCGGCGACACCGTCTCCCAGCTCTCGGCCAGCGCCGGCTCGATCTTCAGGTCGCCGGTGTACCGCACCAGCCCCTCATAGACGTGGTTGAGTACGGAGAGCGTGAAAGTCTCGCCGAAGGAATAGGGATCGAGCGAGGCGATCTCGCGCGCCGCGCCCCATTTCAGGGTCTTCGCCTCCGCCACGCCGGTCAGCGCCATCGCGGCTACCGCCGCCAGCAACCAGTTCTTGCGCGTCAGGCGGCTCTTACGTGTCGGGCCCGGCTTCATCATCGCTATCTCCCCTGCGAGACCGGAGGCGGCATCAGTGGCGCCTTCGCGGATTTCCATTGTGTGCTGCTGCATTTCGCGCCCCTCTGGCGACTTTTTTGGCAAGCTGTGTGCGATTGATAATCAAGACTGCATGCGATTGATTGACGGTATTGTATGCGATAATTGAAGACAAGCGGAAAACTGGAGCGGAGTCGAAACCCGTGACATGGAGTGAGCCCCGAACGGCTGAACCAGAGAAAAAACGGGCCAAGATGTCGGCAAAGATGACGGAACCCCGCCAACCCGGCCTGCGTGCGCAGTCCGTCTACAAGGCCCTGCGCCGCGCCATCATCGAGCAGGCGCTGAAGCCCGGGATGAAGCTTCCGGAGGATTCGATCGGCGAACAGCTCGGCGTCAGCCGCACGCTGGTGCGCGAAGCCTTCGGCCGCCTCGCCATCGAGGGGCTGGTCGAGCTGAAGCCGAATCGCGGGGCTTCGGTCGCCTACCCGACCCTTGAGGAGGCGCGCGACGTCTTCGACGTCCGTCGCGGGCTGGAGCGCATGGTCGCCGAGACATTGGCGGGCAACCTCACCGCCGCCCAGGCTGCCGAGCTCGAGGCCCATGTCCGGCTGGAGGAAAAGGCCCACGAGCAGGACGGGCCGGAATCGATTCGCCTCTCCGGCGAATTTCACATCAAGCTCGCCGAGATGACCGGCAATGCCCTCCTGCTGCGCTATGTTCAGGAGGCGTCGTCGCGCTGCTCGCTGATCCTCGCGATCTATGGCCGTCCGCACTCTTCCGAATGTGCCGTCTCCGAACACCGCCAGTTGATCGATGCGCTACGTGCCGGCGACGCCGCGCGCGCCGCGCATCTCATGGACCATCATCTCCAGGCCGTGGTGACGCGGGCCCTGCTGACGCCGCGCGGCGAGCGCGACATTCGCGAAGTGCTCGCGCCCTATGCCCTCAGCGAAGGATTGACACCCCCGTGACCGACGCACCGACCATGACAGCCCCGGCGGGCGAGAAGTCCAAGATCGTGACCTTCGACTTCGCCAGCCTCACCCCGCGCGAGCGCTACAAGCTCCTGATCGGCGCTGTCGTCCCGCGCCCGATCGCGCTGGTGACGACGGTCGATGCCAATGGCATCGTCAACGCCGCGCCCTTCAGCTTCTTCAACTGCCTCTCGGCCGATCCCGCCATCCTCGCGCTCGGCGTCGAGTATCGTCCGACCGGCGCGCAGAAGGATACCGGCCGCAATGTCCGCGAATCCCTCGCCTTCACCGTCAACATCGTCTCCGATGCGCTGGTCGAGGGCATGAATATCTGCGCGACCCCGTTCGAGCCGGGGATGGACGAACTGGCGGCGGCCGGCCTGACGGCGTTGCCCGGCGTCAAGGTGCCCTGCCCCTGGATCGGCGAGGCTCCGGCCGCCTTCGAATGCCGCCACCACACGACGCTCGGCATCGGCAATTCGCGCGAGATCATCCTCGGCGAAGTCGTCTACGCGCATTTCCGGGCGGACACCGTCGATACCGGCAACCTCCATGTCGACCCCGCTGCGCTCGACGCGATCGGCCGCATGGGCGGACACGGCTATACGACAACGCGGGACTATTTCGACCTGCCGACCATGTCGGTCGCGACATTCGCAGCCGATCCCGCAGCAGCCAACCGGCGGCGCTAGCTCCGGGTCACGCCACTTCGTCGGTGGCGTCGGTCAGCACATAGCCCGGCAGCCGCGAGATGACCCCGGCGACCGGGCGCAGATGCTCGTCGAGCACGGCGCGGGCGCGAAGCTCGTCATGAGCGCGCAAGGCGGCGATGAAGTCGCGGTGCTCGCGACGGATGCGCTCGATCCGACCGGGATCGGCCGCCAGAGCGCGCATCGCGACGCGCTGCTGGCGCGCACCCAGCGACTGGTAGACCTCCGACAGGACGTCGTTGCCGAGCGCACGGACCATCACGAAATGGAACTCGCGATTGAGCTCGACCCGGGCGAAATGGTCGCCGTGACCGATCTCGTCGAGACGGTCGAGAATCTCTTCCATGCTTGCTGGTAGCGCGATCTTCTCGCGGCAGATCCGGGCGATCGCGTAGCCCTCGATCATCCGGCGCGTCTCGTAGAGGTCGGCGAGTTCCTGCGCCGTGACCTGCCGTACCAGCGCGCCCCGACGCGGCAACAGATCGATGAAGCGCTCGGCCTCCAGCCGGTGGAAGGCTTCCCGCACCGGCGTGCGCGAAACGCCCATGGCGGAGGAGATCTCTTCCTCCTCGATGAACGAGCCACCGGCGAAGACGCCGCGCAGAATTTGCTCGCGAACATAGGCGTAGACGCGCTCCCGCGCCGGGCGCCCCTCGGCTTCCTGTGCCGGCAGCGGTGTCACGACATTCACTTTTTGCGACCTCCGCACGACTGCGCTCGCCGTTTAGTCTAGGCGCTTCCCGCGTCGACAGCAAAAATCCATCGCGTATACGTGACGCATGACGCTTATGCGCCTGAGGACTGGCACCCGGACGCAAATGGCGCTCTTCTTGCCAGAACGGGGACGCCGGACAGACGCGAGAAGCGCACCGGCGAACGAAGACAGCGAGGAGAAAGCCATGACGATCTCACGCCGCACTGTGCTCGGAGCCGGCCTGGCCGCACCGTTCGCGACCCTACCGATTATTTCCGGACCTGCCCGCGCGCAACGCGCCAACGGCATCCTGCGCTACGGGCTGTCCGCCTTCCCGCCGAACCTGCAGCCCTGGGTCTCGACCGGCGCCTCCGCCGGCACCGTGAAGATGCTGATCCATCGCAGCCTCGTCGCCTACGGGTCGAATGGCGAGCTGCGCGGTGAGCTGGCCACCTCCTGGTCGCTCGATGGCGACGGCGCCTGGGTCTTCAAGCTCCGGCCCGGCTGCGTCTTTCACAATGGCGACCCTGTCACCGCCGACGATGTGAAGTGGTCGATCGAACAGATCGCCAGCGAGAAGTCGACCGCCTATATGCGGGCGCAGTTCCAGAGCGTGGAGCGCGTCGAGATCCCCGACCCGGCCACGATCCGCATCGTCACGAAGACGCCGCAGGCCACGCTGCCGAGCTGGTTTGCCAACTACAACACCTTCATCCTGTCGCGGAAGTCGACCCCGACCGAATTCATCGGAGCCGGCCCCTTCCGGCTTGTCGGCCAGGAGCGCGGCTCCTCGGTCGAGATCGCCGCCTTCGACAAGTTCTACAAGCCCGGCTTCCCGAAGCTGAAGGGCATCAAGTTCGTCGTCTATGCCGACGAGAACCTGCGCAACGCCGCACTGCAATCCGGCGATGTCGACATGATCGAATACGTGCCCTGGCAATCGATGGCGGCGGTCGAGGCCGATCCGCGCCTGAAATTGACGACCCAGGAAGGGCCGTTCATGGACGTGCTTTTCAACGGCACCAAGCCGCCGTTCAACGATCCTCGCGTGCGCCGCGCCGTCGCCCATGCCGTCAAGCGCGACGATATCGTCAAGGTCGCCTTCTTCGGCCGCGGCAAGCCGCTCGAAGGCGTCCCGATCGTTGAGGGTACGCCCTGGTGGGACAAGGAACTCGCTCATGGCTGGAACTACGACCCCGCCCGCTCCAAGGCGCTGCTGACCGAGGCCGGCTACGCGAACGGCTTCCAGACCACCCTGCTCGCCACGGCGCAGTTCGGGATGCACAAGGATACCGCGGAGATCGTGCAACAATACCTCGCTGCGATCGGCATCCAGTGCGAACTGCAGCTCCCCGATTGGTCGACCCGCGTCGCACGCGGCTCGAAGGGGCAGTACGACATCGCGATCCATGGCGTCTCGTCGGACAACAACGATCCTGACGGCCTGACCGTGGTGCTCGACACCTCGCTCTCGCCTGCCCATGGCCGCTCCTTCCAGGTCGCGGCGCCGCGCACCATCGCCGCGCTGGCCAAGGGCCGCGCCGAATTCGACCAGGCCAAGCGCGTCGAGATCTACAAGGAGATGCAGCGCGCCGCCCTCGAGGAGGTGCCGCTCGTCGGCCTCGCCTGGCGTTCGCAGGGCTACGGCATGGACAAGAGCGTGATGGGTTTCACCAACCTGCCTGGCGCGCTTTCGAACTCCTCCGGCAACATGCTCGAAGAGACCTATTTCGGATGAGCGCGGCCTGGCTTGCGCGCAAGCTGGCGACGGTGATCGGCCTCGCCTGGCTCGTCGCGACGATCGTCTTCCTGGCGCTGCACATGGTGCCGGGCGACCCGGCGGAGCTTCTGCTCTCGACCGGCGGCGTCTCGCCCGATCCGGCCTCCGTGGCCGAGCTGCGCGAGAAGCTCGGCCTC
>NZ_DASYHA010000025.1:0-1389165 GCF_035999205.1 Allobosea sp. | reverse complement strand
CTCAAGACCAGGCCCAAAAATGCCTGGAAACCGGTTCAAGCCCTTGTCGCGGGGTGGAGCAGCCCGGTAGCTCGTCAGGCTCATAACCTGAAGGTCGTCAGTTCAAATCTGGCCCCCGCAACCAAAACAAGCCAAACCCCGATCTTTGGCAGTCAAAGCCGCCCCTCCAAGGGCGGCTTTTTGTCGTTGGCGCCCAGCGTGATCTCAATCATGCGTGCGACCTCCCCGATCAACGCGATCTCGTGGCTCCTGCCTGCAGGGTGAAACACGACCGCCACAATCAGCGTGCGGATGATCGCTGCGTCGGTGCGTGCCTCCTCATTGTCCAGAGCGCCCTTAAGCGCTTCGACCTTCGGACGGTACAGGCCTGCCAGATTGGGGTTGCCGTCGCCCCTCGAAGCGCCCTCGGTTTGAATTGGCATCCGTCCGAAGGAACCGGTGATGAAGAAGAGCCGCTTCAGCGAAGAGCAGATCATTGCGGTGCTGAAGGAGCACCAGGCCGGGGTTGCGGTGGTGGATACCTGCCGCAAGCACAGGATCAGCGATGTACCTCTTGCAATTGGCGCAGTCGCTATGGTGGCACGTCGGCTGAAGGCGTTTGATGACGAGAACCGCAAGCTCAAGAAGCTTCTGGCGGAATCGATGCTGGATGTCGCGACGCTGCGCGAGGCGCTCGGAAAAAACTCCTGAGGCCCGGATCGCGGAATGCGTTCGTGGACTGGGCGGTCAAGGAGAAGAGCTTCGCAGCGTCGGGCCCGCGATCTGATCGGGCTCGCCCCGAAGGCCGATCGCTATGCCTCGCGGCAATCAGACGATGTGGAGATCCGGGAGCGCGTGAAGACCCTTGCCGGTCAGCGGCGGCGGTTCGTCTACCGGCGCCTGCACATCCTACTGCGGCGGGGCGGCATCGCGCTGAACCACAAGAAGCTGTTCCGGCTCTATAGGGAGCAGCGGCTGACGGTGCGCCGGCGTGACGGGCGCAAGCGCGCGCTCGGGACACGGGCGCCGATGACCATGCCGCAGGGGCCGAACCAGACCTGGAGCCTCAAATCTGTCGCGGACCAGCTCGTCGACGACTTTACGCGAGAGTGCCTGGTGCTCGTCGTCGACATCTCGCTAACCGGCCAGCGCGTCGTCCGGGAACTCAATGCGCTCATCGTCCTTCGCGGCCGGCCACTCATGGTGGACAGCGACAGCGGCACCGAACTGAACTCGCGCGCGATCCTGCAATGGCAGGAAGACAGCCGGGTCGAGTGGCACTACGTCGCGCCGGGCAATCCCATGCAGAACGGCTTCGTCGAGAACCTGAACGGCCGCTTTCGGGACGAATGCGTGAACGAGCGCATGTTCCGGAATCTGCTGAGCGCCCGCCGGCTGATCGAGGAATGGAGAACGGACTACAACAACCGCCGGCCGCGTACGCGCCTCGGCGGCCTCGCTACGAACGACTTTGCAACCCGGTCCAGAGCGCACCAAAGCGAGCACAGAGTCCAGTTATGAACGAGGGCAAATAGGGGGCAACGTCATCTCAGGAGCGTTCAGGCGCGGTTCTTGAAGCGCCAATTCGTTGCCGGTCTCGATGATGTCGCAGTGATGCGCGAACCGATCCAACATCGCAGTCGTCATCTTGGCAACGATCTTCGTTCGGCTGACATTCTGTCTTTCGCAGTCCAAAAGCGAGGCCAACATGAGCCCGGATGATGCCAAGCTGGTAATTCGCCGCTTCATCGACGAGGTGATCAACGGACGCAATCTCGATGCGGCTGGCGACTTTGTCGCTGGCAACGTCGTCGAGCAGGTGCCATTCCCGGGGCAAGGGCCAGGATTGGAAGGTCTGAGGGACGTGCTTCGGGCGCTGTTTGTTGCATTTCCCGACATGCACTGGACCATAGATGAACAGCTTGGCGAGGCCGATAAGGTGCTCACGCGGTTTACATGGACCGCAACTCAAAAAGGACAGTTCTTTGGTGCGCCGGCCTCCGGCAAACAGGTCTCGGTTTGGGGGATGGTGATTGACCGTCTTGAGGACGGGCGCATCAAGGAGACGCGCATCCTGATGGATATGTTTGGACTGATGCGGCAGATCGGAGCTTAGGATCTCATCGCTGTGCAAATTGTTGTCTGATTGCGGTTGCTCGCGCAAACCATTCGGCGAACCGCGCTGACTTGCTCCGTCGCGGACGTTCCCTCGGTCTCGGAAGGGACAAGCGCCCGGCGATCGCCCGCGAGACATGCGCCGGGAGCCGACATCGGTGCTGGTCCCGAAAGCAAACATCGAGTGTCGCTCGGTGGCTCGATGGAAGCGGTCGGCCATGGACATTCGACCCGGCAGGCCGAACCACTGATCCAGCCAGTCGAGAACGCGATGGCCAAGCAACGAGCGGTTCGCCATCTCGCAATGGCTGTTGGTGAACTTCGTCGGCCTGTTCGCATGACCGTGACAACGCGGGATGCGCCTGCACCCTGAATGGAAGTACCGGCGGAGCTTGCGCCTGCGCCCCCTTTACACAGGCGAACCGCCTTTCTGGTTGGCCAGCACCCAGACCGTGTCGGCAAGTACGCGGGCTCCGGCGGTCAGATGCTCCGGCTCGGCCCATTCGTCCGGGTTGTGCGAGATCCCACCGCGACATGGCACGAAGATCATCCCGGCCGGGCAGACGTAATGGAGCTGGCGGGCATCGTGCCCAGCGGCTGAATAGACCTCCATCGCCGGGATGCCGAGCGTTGCCGCCGCCTTGGTGATGGTGCTGCGGATGTCGGGCGCAAAGTCGAGCGATGGAGAGTGCTGGATCTCCCGCAGTTCGACCGCACAAGGGCCCTTCATCTCCTCGACGATCCGGCGAACCTCGCCGTCGACCCGGTCCACGACGGCGTTGTCGGGATGGCGCAGGTCCACGGAGAAGAAGGCTTCGGCCGGCACGACCGAGGGCGCGTTGGGCGTCACCTGCAGCATGCCGACGGTCAGGAGCGTGTCCGCTGGCTCCCGCGCTGCCTCGTCCATGGCGCAGATCATGCGCGCGGCTGTCATCAGCGCGTCTCGGCGGTCCTTGCGCAGGGCCGTGCCGGCATGGGCGGCCTCTCCGCGGACGCGAATGCGATAGCGCCGCGTGCCCTGGATGCCGGTGACGACCCCGATCGGAATGCCTGCCCGCTCCAGCACGGAGGCCTGCTCGATATGCGGTTCGACATAGGCATGGATCGGCAGGCGAAACGGCCGGAGCGGCACGTCTTCCTCGCCGGCGAGAATTGCGGCGACGGCCTGCTCGACGCTGACGCCGTCGGCATCACGGATCGCCAGTACCTGAGCCAGTTCCTTGGTACCGGTGAAGAGATCGGAGCCTGTCATGCCCGGCGCGAAGCGCGAGCCTTCCTCATTCGTCCAGGCAACGATCTCGACCGGGCGCAGGGGCCGCTCGCCCCGCGCCATGATCGCCTGCGCCGTCTCCAAGGCCGCGAGAACGCCGAACACGCCGTCGAAGCGCCCGCCGGTAGGCTGGGAATCGATATGGGATCCGGCGACGACGGGGGGCAGGCTCGGATCCTGCCCTTCAAGGCGCAGGAACAGATTCGCTGCCCTGTCGGTAAAGGGCTTGAGACCGATCATGCGGCCCCAGGCGATGATTTGCGCGCGTGTTTTCGCCTCCTCTGCCGAGAGCGTCGGGCGGTCGACGCCGCCATCGGGACGGGCGCCGAACGCGGCCAGCGCCAGATGGCGGGCCCAGAGGCGCTCTCCGTCGATGTAGGCCGAGAGGGGCTTTGCCGAGGCCATGCTCAGTCCGTCCGCATGATCTGCGCGGGATTGGCGCGAGGATCGCGCCGTCCCCAGCGACCGGCCTCGACCTGAGCGATGAACTCGGCCAGCAGGCGGTTGAACAGTTCCGGCTCCTCCAGGTTCAGCGTGTGGCCGGATTTCGGGAAGATCGCGAGGCCGCAACGCGGTACAACCCTCTTAAGATAGAGGCCGGGCTGGATGCAGTGATCGTCCTCGTCGCCGGTCATGACCAGGAGCGGCGCCTGCATGGCGCGGAACTGTGCTTCGAGATCGTAGAGCGAGGGCCGGTGCATCTGCACGCCGCGCATGGTGTTCGCGGCGCCGAGTGAGTCGTGCTGTCCCAATCGTTCGGCGAAGAGCGCCCACCCGCGCGGGTCCTTGTCCTGGAACTGCACGCGCGAGGCGCCCTCGGCATAGATCGGCGCGAAATCCTTCGCTCCATGCTCCTGGAAATTCCGGGCGACCTGCTCGGAGATGCCCTTGAAGTAGTCCTCGTGGGCCTTCTCCGCGCCGTAGCCAGCGCCGGCCGCGACGACGGAGAGCACCCGGCCGGGATGGCGCAGCGCCGCGTGGAGGGCGGCGAAGCCGCCCATGGAGAGGCCGACGACATGGGCCTTCTCGATGCCGGCCGCGCTCAAGACGTCGATGATGTCGTCGGCCGCGCGGGCCTGCGAGTAGCTCTCGGTACCGGGTGGGATCTCGGAGGGCGGATAGCCGCGGGCAGCGAAGGTGATGCAGCGGTGGCGCCGGGCGAAGAAGTTGAGTTGCGGCTCCCAGCTCCAATGGCTGCCGCCGAACTCGTGGACGAAGATGATCGGCGTGCCGCTGCCGGCCTCCTCATAGAAGAGCTTTACGTCGTCGCTGGTCGTGGCGAAAGGCATCGCGCGCTCCTCAGATCACGGAACGGCGGGAGGTGATGCCGCCATCGACGGTGAAGATCGAGCCCGAGGTGTAGCCGGAGCGGAACGAGGCCAGGAACACGATCAAGTCCGTGATCTCATGGACATGGGCCGGGCGCTTCAGCGGGTAGCGCTGCTGCAGCTCCTCGTAGCGGCCTGCATCGCCCAGCCAGTCGGCCGCACGCTTCTTGAGCATGTTGTAAATGCGGTCGGTATCGACCGGGCCGGGATTGACGCCGACGACGCGGATGTTGTCGTCGAGCGAATGGCCGCCCATCGCGCGGGTGAAGGCCATCAGGCTGGCATTGCCGGTCGTGCCGGCGACATAGGCCGGATCGAACACCTCGCCACCATTGCCGATGTTGTTGATGATGACGCCGCCGCCATTCGCCTTCATGCGGGGATAGATCGCGCGGGTGAGATTGATGTAGCCGAAGACCTTGAGCTCCCATCCGGCGCGCCATTTGGCTTCGTCGACATCCCAGAGGCTGCCGCTGGGGACGACCCCGGCGTTGTTGACGAGGATGTCGACGTCCCCGGCCGCAGTGACGAGCTGCTCGATCGCGCGGGGTTCAGTCAGGTCGAGGGCATGAGCTGTCACGGCGACGCCATGCTCCGCCTCGAGCTCGCTCTTGAGCGCGTTCAGCCGGTCGCCCGAACGGGCGACGATGTGGAGGTTGCAGCCCTCCTCGGCAAAGGCACGGGCCAGCCCCTCGCCGATACCCTGCGACGCGCCGGTGATCAGCACCGTCTTGCCCTTGAGCTTGAGATCCATGGTCGATTGTCTCCTCAGATGCGAATGCAGCGGCGCGGCGGCCGGCTCAGAACAACTTCACGGCTTCGTTTTGGCCTCGCGCCTGCTCGATCATGCTCGGCAGCAGTGCGACGAACTCCTCGACCCAGGCGGTCGGTACGGTGGTGCTGATCTTGATGAAGCGGTCGCCGAAATTCGGGGTGTGGTAGGCGCCCTGCCGGATCATGATGTCGTGCTGCTGATAGGCGGCGACGAGCGCCTCGGGCCGGACGCCGGCCCTCTGGCATTCGAGCACGACGAAGTTCCCGTTCGAGGGGAAGACCGGCATGCTGAGGCCGGGAATGCGGTCCGCGGCATCCTTGATCAGCTTCTGGTTGGCGCGCTGCTGGGAGAGCACGCCCGGAAACCATTCATCCTTGATCGAAAGCCCCGCCAGCGCTGCGCGCTGCGACAGAATGCTCGATCCGAGATTGTTCGGCGGGGCGGCCGAGAGCTTCTCCACGATGTCGGGATGGGCGACGACCGCCCCGACGCGGAGCCCGGCCAGCCCGAGCCATTTCGAGAAGCTGTAGATGGTCAGCGTCCGCTCCGGATAGCGCGTCGCGGCCAGCGTGTGCTGATAGGCGAAGTGCCGGTAGGTGCAATCGTGGATCAGGTAGGCGCCGGCCTCGCGCGCGGCGGCGACGATGCCGTCGATTTCCTCGGGCGTGCAGGCGGAGCCGAGAGGATTGTTCGGGTCGACGATGTAGATGACCTTCGTCTTCGGCGTGATCGCCGCCCTCAGCCGCTCAGGTGCGAGGCGGTAGCCGAGCTCCTCGCCATAGATCGGAATCTGCGTCACCGTCGCGCCCACGGCTCGCGCGAAGGCCATCGGCCAGTTCCACGTTGGATCGGTGGTGATGAACTCGTCACCCGGCCCGAGCAGGCTGTGGCAGATATGGTAAAGCGAGGCGACGGCGCCGTCCGAGACGAGCGCGCTCAATCCCGTCAGCCCCAGATCGGCGAGGATGCCGCTGCGCAGCGCCTCGAGGCCGGCCGGAGGTGCGTAGATGTGGAACTCCTCGTCTCGGATGCATTTCTCCATCGCCGCCAGAACGGCCGGATGCGGATTCGCATGATTGGTGTTCTGACCCATCCAGCGCAGACCAGGCGTGCTCACCAGTCGATCGAAATGGGCGTTCCGAACCTCGAAGGGCTTCATGACGGCTCCGTGCTGCTTCGCGATTTTGGTATAATGAAATGCCGGTCTGGCATTTTATAGACGGTTGATTGCACAAAATTCGTATGCACGATAGCTCAAAATATGGATAGTTGACAAATAAGTATGCAAAATGAACATTCTGGCATAATCCAACTTGCGTTCGCCGGGGAACGCGGAGAAGGTTGGGCTGGCGCTGGCGGGAGCTGGCCCTTTAATGAACAAGAGGGGAGATACCGGATGCCGATCTCACGTCGCATTGCCCTGAAAGGTCTGGCCGCCGCAGCGGCGGCAACGACGGGCGCGTTCGCCATGCCTGCCATCGCGCAGGGCACAAGGAAGGTTTCCTTCACGACTTCCTGGATCCCGGAAGGACCGAACCTCTTCGCCTATGTCGCCCGCGACAAGGGCTTCTGGAAGCGCCACGGCCTCGATGTTTCCGTCGCGCGCGGTTCCGGCTCCGGCGCCGCGGCGCAGGCGGTCAGTGCCGGTACCTTCGATTTCGGCATGGCGGCGACGCCAACCGTGATCGTCCAGGCCGCGAAGAAACTGCCGATCACCTGCATCGGCCAGATCAACTATGACGCGCTGATGGGCGTCGGTGTGCTCGCTGGCTCGCCGATCCGCTCGCCGAAGGATCTCGAAGGCAAGAAGCTCGGCGCCAGCGTCACCTCCGGCGAGTATCCGTTCATGCCGCTTTATGCCGAGAAGGCGGGCTTCGACTTGAAGAAGGTCGAGATCCTCCAGGTCGATGGCAAGGTTCGCGAGCGCACGCTGGTCGAAAAGCAGGTCGATGCCGTCTCGGCCTTCGCCACCAGCACCGTCCCCTCGCTCGCCCCGCTCGGCACGGATGTCCGCTTCCTGCTGTTCTCAGCGGTCGGGATCGAGTTCTACGGCCAGTCTCTGACGACCCAGCCGGCGCGCCTGCAGCAGGACAGGGGGCTCTGCGAGGCCTTCGTCCAGGGTGCGATGGAGGCGATCCAGTTCACGATGACCAACTTCGACGAAGCGGTCGACATCTTCCTGAAGGCCAATAGCGAGGTCGCCATCTCGTCGACCGGCAAGGAATACGCCCGCATCGGGCTGGGTCTTACGAACCTGACCAACCTCGTCCCCGAGGTGAAGCAGAATGGCTTCGGCTGGGCTGACCCTGCCAAGGTGTCGACCATGGCCGATCTGGTCGTGAAATACGCGGCAGGCGAAGGCGCGGTGCGCCCCGACGTCGGTGCTCTGTTCACCAATGACTTCGTCGGGAAGCTCAAGCTGTCGGCCGCGGACCTGGCGACCGCCGAGAAGGCTGCGGCGCCCTTCCGCAAATATGTCGGCTCGTGAACCGGGACTGTGCGCGGGGCGATGATTTGATGCTGAGCTTGGCACCTAACGCAGATGTCGGACTGGCCGGGACACCTCTTGTCTCGGTGGCCGGCGTGCAGAAGACCTATTTCACGCGGCAGGCGCCGATCCAGGCGGTTGCCTCCGCGTCGGTCGACGTGGCTCGCGGCGAGTTTGTCTCGCTGCTCGGTCCGTCGGGCTGCGGGAAATCGACCCTGCTGATGATGATCGCCGGGCTAGAGCGCCCGACGGCGGGCTCCATCATGCTGGCAGGCGCGACGGTCGCGGCGCCGCGGCGCGACATCGGCATCATCTTCCAGGATGCGACGCTGCTGCCCTGGAAGAGCGCGTTGGAGAACGTGCTGTTCCCCGTCCGCATCCTCAAACTGCCGATCGAGGCCTATCGCGAGCGCGCCCATGAGCTGCTCAAGATGGTCGGCCTCGCCGGCTTCGAGCACAAGAAGCCCAGTGAACTCTCAGGCGGCATGCGCCAGCGCGTCGCCATCTGCCGGGCTCTGATCCACGATCCCGAGATCCTGCTGATGGACGAGCCCTTCAGCGCACTCGACGCCATCACGCGCGACCAGATGAACGTCGCGCTCTCCGAGATCCTGGAGACCTATCGCAAGACCGTGATCTTCGTGACGCATTCGATCCGGGAGGCCGCCTTTCTCTCCGATCGAGTCGTCGTCATGGGCGGGCGGCCCTCGACGATCATCCTCGACAAGACGATGCCGTTCCCGCGCCCGCGCCGGTTCGAGATCGAGGAGACCCCGGAGTTCGCCGAAATCTGCCGCGAGCTGCGCCTCACCATCGAGGCGGCCCATGGCCACGGACAGCCCGTTGCCAGCCAGGGGTCCAGCAAGCTCGCCGGCGCCGGCGCAAGCAACATCGAGTGAGATCGCGAGCATGGCAAAAGCCACAATCGGTACCGAGACAGGTGCCACGCTGCCGGCTTCCGGCGCCAGTCGGTTCCGCGAAGGCGCTGGCCTCAGCAGCATCCTGCTGCCGCTTGGGCTGGCGCTCCTCGTGCTCGGAGCCTGGCAGCTCTATGTCACGGTCTCGCAGATCCCGTCGGTGATCCTGCCGTCGCCGGTCTCGATCGCCCGCTACATCGTCGCCCGCTACGACATCCTGTTGATGCATGCGGTGCCGACGACGTTGGAATCAGCGGCCGGCTTCCTGCTCGCGCTGCTGCTCGGCGTCGCAATCGCGATCCTCATCACCTATTCGACGGTGGCGCGCGAGGCGCTCTATCCGAACCTGATCTTCTTCCAGCTCATTCCCAAGATCGCGCTGGCACCTCTCTTCATCATTTGGCTCGGCGTCGGCTCGCAGTCGCGAATCGCGTTTTCGGTGTTCATCGCCTTCTTCCCGGTGGTCATCGCGACCGCAGCGGGGCTTTTGAGCGTCGACCGGGGCATGCTCAGACTGTGCCGCTCGCTGACTGCGACGGAATGGCAGGTTTTCACCCATGTTCGCTTTCCGATGGCACTACCGCACATCTTCAGCGGCATGAAGATCGCGATCACGCTCGCGATCATCGGCGTCATCATCGGTGAGTTCATCACGGCACAGGCTGGGCTCGGCTATTTGATCATCTTCGCCACGGCGCGCGCCGATACGGAGGTGTCGATGGCCGCCATCGTGGTGCTTTGCATCTGCGGCTTGCTCCTCTATGGGCTGGTCGCACTGGCGGAATCGATCGCCAACAGGTTCTACTCCGCGGAAAGTCGGTGAGGCGCGCAATGGCGCGAGTGAACGGATCGACAGTGTCCGACGAGCCCGAGTCACTCTCGGCCGGTGTCGTGCATCGCCTCGAGGAGGAAATCCTCAACGGCGCCCGCAGGCCGGGTGACCGGCTCGACGAGCGTCAGCTCGCCGAACAGTTCGGCATGTCCCGTACGCCGGTCCGCGAGGCGCTGCAGCGCCTGGCCGCAAGCGGGCTCGTGGTTTCGCGTGGCCGGCAGGGCTTGCAGGTCGCGCAGATGTCTCTCGCCGATCTGCTTGATGCCTTCAGCGTCGCCGCCGAACTCGAGGCGCTGGCCTCGGCCCAGGCCGCGCGCCGCATCAACCCGATGCAGCGCGAGCGCCTGCAGGCCGCACATATTGCCTGCGCTGAAGCCGCTGCGGCCGAGGATGCCGAAGCATTCTACAGCGCCAACCTTGTCTTCCACGAGCTCGTGGCGGCAGCTAGCCACAACCGGATACTTCAGGATGAGCTGCGCCGGCTTACGCTGAAGATCTCGCCGTACAGACGCGCCACGACCTATCAGCCCGGGCGCATGCATTCCTCGATCCCCGAGCATGAACGCGTGCTCGATGCAATCCTGCGCGGGGACGGCCAACAGGCCGCGCAGATGATGCGCTCTCACGTCACCCTGCTTGGCGAGGGGTTGTCGGACCTTCTGCACTTCCTGCACTCCTCCGACAATCAGGGGCTGCTGGCGGATACCGCCTAAGCTCATCGTGGTTCGCATTGAAGCAGCTATCCGGCCAATGCCATCCGTACTCGTTCCCGACGTTGCTTTCCTGCCCCGAGGCGGACATGCGTGGCTCGGGAGCACCCACGACTAGGTTCCGGATTTGATCTCACGTTGATCTGGTTGGCTTACCGCGCTTGGGCGTTTGCCGCAGCCGCGTCCCTTTCCTGCTCATCGTTCCCAGGCGAAAGTGCTTCAGACAATCAGTTCGCCGACATCGATACGCGCATGTCGTGCGATGGGGCGTCGTGTCGGTTTCCCCACTCGAAACACGTTCACGAGCCGACGATCCGGTGGGAGGGCGCAGCGCCTGACAAGCTCACGGTTGCTAGGGGAGAAATCGACCAGAACCGACACCGGGCAGGCGGCCAATCCCAGCCTCTCCATCGTCAGCCAATCGCGATAGAATGCCCGCCCCGTCTCCAATGGATCTTCGCCGGATGGACGGTGGAACAGGGCGAAGCCTCCGGAAACCAGCTTCCCGCGCTCGCTCGTCAAGGGAGCTGCGAGCCCGAGCCGGCGCAGCATGGGAAAGAGCGGTCCGAGAACCAGCGACGCGGCGGCGGCCTCGAGCCGACCAAGCGCGAGCGCCTCGGCGTCGAGGCCGTCGCGCCCGTAACGGGGATCACTGCGGCTGAGCCGCATCCAATGCAGCAGCTCGCCGCGATGGGCATCGTCGCAGAGAAAGTGGAACGCCGCACGATCGGCGAGGTCGGCGACCTCCGCGACGATCGCCTTGTCGTGGATGACGATGAGATCGCCGGCGGCTTCAGCCAGATCAGCGAGGCGCTGTGGTAGGTCCGGTTCGCCGCGACGAAACGGACCGCGCCAGCTCGCCCGATCAAAGACTGCGGCAGAGAGCGGATCCGGCTCTCCGCCGCGCGCCAGCACGAGCCGTGCGACGATGTCGCCCTGCTCCTCGGTCGCCTTATCGACCTGCGCGATCCGTAGGCCGCGACGCCCGAGCGCAAGGCTCAGGCCCTCGATCGCTGCGCCATGCGAGAGCATGACATCGTGGCCGAGCGGATCGGCCACCGGCAGACGACACGCCGCGTCGGCCAGAACGAGCAATGCGTCTCCGTCGCGGCGCCATCGTGTCGGCTGGATGTTGTGGACGCTGGGCGCAAGCCGGGCTTCCGCGATCAGGTCTTCGAGCAGCTGGCGGTCGAGCATCGCCATCCTCAGGAGGCCAGCGGTTTTGAGAACAGGTGGAGACGGTGCAATGGCTTGGCGCCCGCCTTCTCGGCCTGCCGCAGGCTGGGTCCGTTGGAGTCGGCGATCCAGGTGCCGCCGAGCGTCGTGTAGCCGGCAGCCTTGAGCGCGCTCGCCACCTTGAACAGCATCGCGCCGTTGATGCCGCGGTTATGGGCGGCACGGCCGACCGACTGGTAGACGATCACCGCCCTCCGGTTGGTCCAGCGATGCCAGAGGAAGCGGAGCGGCAGGCTGGGCCCGAGCCGCCCGCCGACCGCTTTCACGAGGGGGTTGAGATCGGGGATGGCGATGATCGCCCCGATCGGCTCGCCGTTGTGGTGGACGACCGTCGAGATCCGCTTGTCGATCACCCACATCATGTCACCGGCCTGGAAGCGGTACTCGGCCTGGGTGGGCGGCACGAACATCGGATTGCCGTCGAAGCCGTCATTCAGGATCAACCGCGAGTCCTCGAGCCGGGCCTCGAAATGGCGCCGATCGATCGGCATCCAGCGATACTCGGGGTCGGCCAGGATCTCACGCTGCTTCGGGCCGAGCAGCAGCGCCGGATCGATATCGGCGAGCGCGATTTCGAAGGTCGTCATCGGGAAGCTGCGGGCATAGCCGTTGGTTTCCAGCAACCTCACGAGATGTGGCGGCGTCCAGACCATGTCGGTATAGGGCGCGTGCTCGAAGCCTCCGGTCATGACGCCGATCTGCTGCATGGCCGTCAGATTGAAATTGCCGGCGATCTCCGACATGCCCCGCGAGCGCGCCCAGGCCTCGGCGGCGCCGAGCAAGGCTGCCGCAACCTCGGGATCGTCGCCGCAGTCGAAATAGCCGAACTGGGCCCGGCGGGTGCCGTGTCGGGCGTTGGACGCATCATGCACGGCGGCGACGATGCGTCCGACCGGGACGCCGTCGCGAAGCGCGACGAACAGTTCGAACCGGCCATGGCCGTCCTTGACCAGCGGGTTGCGGGCGGGGTCGAGCATGCGGTCGAAATCGGCCCACATCGGCGGCACATAGCGGCTGCTGGGGCCGTAGACATGGCCGGTAACCGCGAAGGCCTTCCGGCGGTCGTTGCTGACGATCTCGATCATGCGGGCTGATCCTGAGGGGCGGTCGCCAACATGCGGCGGACCAGCACGAGAGCGGTTTCGGTCGCGGGATCGGCCGAGACGACGGGGATCGTGAGCAAGAGCAGCTCGAGCGGCTCGGTCGAGACGACCAGCATGTGGCTCGCCGAATGCGTCGCCATCAGCGCGCTGAGCCGTTCCGCCACCGGATCGTTTGGCGGCCAATGCCAGGGCTGCTGCGCAGCACGCAGCACCTGGATGTCGCGCAGGGCGGGGCGCAAGATCTCGGGATCGAACTCCGCCAGATCGGATTCGCGCAGATGCCTGGCGCTCTCAAAGACCGGGTGGGCGGCGAGATCGGCGATCAGCGCGGCGCGATCCTGCCCGCGCGACTGGGCGATCGATGCCAGGACGCCGGGCGAGTGCGCCTCGAACAGCCCTCGCAGCGCATCGACCATCAGGCCGGCGGCGAGGAAGCCGGAGAGCAGGATCGCACAGAGCCGTGTGGTTTCGGCGGCGCCCGCCCCGTTCGCCAGTGCCAGCACGGCGCCCAGGAGCATGGCGATGGCGCTGCGCAAGGCCAGCAGGGCGAAGCCCTGGCGACGCGTGCGGTCGCCGCCGCTCTGGATCAGCACGACGCCGACCGCGACGAGCACGCCGAGGCCGCCCAGCCGCACCGGCATGTCGGGCAGCAGCTCGCGGAAGTCCGTCAGCAGGAACGGTAGCACCAGCACGATGCAGAGCCACAGACGATCGACGCCGGCGTTCTCAGCCTTCGTCAGCGAGGCCTTGTCGCGCCGCGCCAGCAGCAGACAGCAGGTGAGCAGCGTCGCGATCTGAAGGCCCGCCAGACCGAGATCGTAGAGGCGCGTCAGATCGGAGAGGCCGAGCAGGCTTCCGGGCACCAGCACGCCCGAGCCGATCAGGACCGCAAGCTTGACGGGACGCGGGGCATGGCGGCGCAGCGCCCCTTCGGTGACGGCGAGGACGCCGAGCGGAATCGCCGCGGCACAGGCCAGCGCAAGACGTTCGAGGCCGGGGCTGCCCGACCACCAGGCGAGGCCGCGCAACACGAATAGGGCCATCACGAGGCCCAGCGCCCATTGGAAGCGTTGCGTCAGGGCGCCGCGCGAGTCGCGCCGGCGAAGGCTGAGCATCGCGACGCCGAGCCCGAGGGTCCCGCAGGCATTGACGACGGAATCAGCGACCAGGATCGAGGTCATGACGGGCCCATCATGCGCGCCAGAGCGGCCCTGACGAAGGGGCGCAGCAGGGCGGCGATCGGCGCCGGCCAGGGCCGCTCTACGGCGGGCTTGTGCGGGTTGAAGAACCAGCCGCGGCAATCCGTGCCGCTCCCCCTGCCGAGGACGAGCGCGATCGCCTCATAGGCCATCATCATGCCCGTCGTGATTACCATCGGCGCGAACGACATCCGGCTGCGCCGACCGGCGGCAACCTCTGCGGCGATGGCGAGATCGACATGATGTCGCGAACTCGAATGCAGCATGACATGCTCGACCTCGCGGAGCATGGCGGCACGCCGGTCCGCCTCGTCGATCGCGCGCCAGTCCTTGCCGAGCGTCGGAAAACCGAGCCGTTCTTCGGGGCGCGGGTCGTCCGGCTTGACCACGATCACCGAGGGCAGGGGCGACATATAGGCATCGATGACGGTAGCCCGCGCGCGCTTGGCGTCGCGATAGAGCTGCACCCCGGCGGCAACGTCGTCCATGCCGTTGACCAGGACGATGCAGCGCGCCGCGATGGCGGGCAGTTGCTCGATCCACTCGGCGCCCAGCACCTCGATCGCGATTTCGGGGTTGATCCGGCGCGCCGCTTCGGCCGCCGCCTCGGCCTTGCCCCGCCCCAGGGTGTCGGCGTTGGCGAAGACCTGGCGATTCAGGTTGGAGGTCTCGAAGCGGTCGATGTCGGCGATGATGAAATGGCCGATCCCGGCCCGTACCAGTGCCATGAACGCCGCCCCGCCCATGCCGCCGACGCCGCAGACGAAGATGCTCGCCGCGCGAAGGCGCTCCTGCTCCTGCGGGGAGACGAAGCCGATGTTGCGGGTGGTGAAGGTCTCGTAGGCGAAGGGCTCGGTCATGATCTCTGCCTCGACGGGCGCGGGCGCAGCAGGCCGTAGCGGCGGCTGTCATCGAGCCAGTAGAACACCGGAAGCACGATCCGCTGGAGCATCAGGAAGGCGGAGGCGCCAGCCAGACCGGGCAAGGAGGTGCGTGGCACCTGACCAAGCAGGTAGCGGCGCGCGGCAGCCAGATCCATCCGGCCGATCTGGAGCACGTCGTCGCCCCGCCCGTAATCGAGCTCGGCCGCGCAGAACTCGTTGTAGCGAGGCTCGCGATGCTGCGTCGCCTCGGTGAAGCTCTTCTTTAGGTCGTCGGAGCCGCCGGTATAGGCGTCGGTGATCACCGAACGCACCTCGTCGAAACCGGCCTCCGGGCCGACGCCGAAGACATGGCGGTGGTCGCGCATGATCTGCCGGGCCAGGGAGAGATGCGTGAAGCTCTGCCGGGAGCCAGGATCCGGCGACGGATAGATGTCGGAGAAGGTCTGGCAGACCATGCCGACGACGCCGGGCACCTGCGTCACATTGGAAATCCAGCGGGGGCGCAGGCCGCCCCGGATGAACAGCACGAGCACGGTGAGCCCATAGAGCACGCCGGACAGGCCGCGGCCGCGCGCGTCGGGATCGACCATGACGAGGCCGAGATGGGTGACCTCCTGGGCGTCCCCGTTCAGCGAGACGCGCATCTGCGCCAGAGCGTTGAAGGCGATCGGTCGGCCGCTCTCCTTCTCGGTGATCAGGGTCACGATCGTCCGGGAGAGCCGTTCGCGCTCGCCGGAGAAGACGCCGTAGGTGAGGGCGCCTTCGGCGAGGGTTCGGGAGGCGACGCTGCGCAACTGCTCGACGAGCGCCGCCAGCCCCGCATCGTCGAGCGTCGCGCCGGGGCGCTCGATGATCCGCGTCACCAGCCCCGGATGGGTGGTCAGCGTCAGATCGAGCGCCGGCCTCGCCAGCGCCGTAAGCCAGAAGCGCAGCATGGCATCAGGCCGCCAGAGTGGGCGAGCGTTCCCGCACGAGGCGCGTGACGCCAGCGAAGTCGAGCTTGCCCGAACCGAGCACGGGCACCGCCGGCACGACCAGGATTTCGGCCGGGACCATCAGCTCGGAGGCACCCTTGCTCTTGGCATGGGCCTGGAACGCCGCCCGGGTCGCGCCACGCTGGGCCGTCACCAGCACCAGGCGCTCGCCCTTGCGCGCATCGGGGACGCTGGCGACGGCCGAGAGCGCATCGGGCCAGAGCTCAGCGGCGAACGTCTCGATCGCGGCGAGGGAGACCATTTCACCAGCGATCTTGGCAAAGCGCTTGGCACGCCCCTTGATCGCGACGAAGCCGTCCTTGTCGATGGTGACGATATCGCCGGTGTCGTGCCAGCCATCGGTCGGCGGCTCCAGCACGCCGGGGTTTTCGGCACGCAGATAGCCCATCATGATGTTGGGGCCGCGCACATGCAGGCGACCGCCCTCATCGACGCCGGGAACCTGTTCGAGCCTGGCTTCCATGCCGGGCATGATCCGCCCGACCGAGCCGAAGCGATTGAACATCGGCGTGTTGATCGCCAGCACCGGCGCCGTCTCCGTGACGCCGTAGCCTTCGAGGATGCGCAGACCGAACTTCTCCATGTAGGTCCGGCGCGTGCTCTCCTTGACCGGCTCGGCGCCAGCCAGGACGTAGCGGAGCGAGCGCAAGTCGTAGGGGTGGGCCGCCCGCGCATAGCCGGAGAGGAAGGTGTCCGTGCCGAACAGGATGGTCGCGTTTGAGCCGTAGACCAGCTCCGGCACCAGCCGATAATGCAGCGGCGAGGGATAGAGATAGACCGGCACGCCCGACACCAACGGCAACACGAGGCCAACCGTCAGCCCGAAGGAGTGGAAGACCGGCAGGACATTGAAGACCTTGTCACGGCGGCCGAAATCGATGCGCGCTGCGGCCTGCGCCGCATTGGCCAGCATGTTCGAATGGGACAGAACGACACCTTTGGGCGTGCCTTCCGAGCCCGAGGTGAACAGGATCGCGGCCCGGTCCGGCCCCTTCGCGGGGACGATCGGCCGGCCATGGCGCCAGAACGCCTTGAGCTTGTCGAGGCCCGAGACATCGGCGCGGACATCCTCGAGATAGACGATCGAGACGTTCGCCTGCAGGGCCTCGACCAGCGGTCCCATCCGGCCCTTTTCGACGAAGGCGCGCGAGGTCACGATGGTCCTGATTTCAGCCGCCTTGCAGGCGGCGAGGATGTTGGTCGCACCCGCCGTGAAGTTGATCATCGCCGGCACCCGCGCCGCCGAGATCAGGCCGAGCAGCGTCACCGCCGCGCCATTGGCATTGGGCAGCATCACGCCCACCGCCTCGCCGGGCCTGGCGAGGGAGCTGAGCTTGCGGCCGAGCACCTCGGCGCCGATCAGCAGGCGCTTATAGGTCAGCGAGCCCGTGATCGGGTCCTCGACCGCGACGCGACCCTTGCCATGGACCTGCGCTGCCTCGGCGACGGCCTCGAAGACGCTGCGGTCGATATCGGTCGTCCTGAAGATCAGATCGGACATGATCTGATAGAGCGCGGTTCCCGCGGCCTGGCGACGTGCCTTCCCCTTCAGCTCTTCGGGAACGGACAGCGCGACCGGTTCCAGAACCGTCACGCGCACCTTCGGGAACCAGCGGCGGCGCACCTGTTCGCGGGTGAGGCGCGAGAACACGGTCGCCTCCAGCCCCTCGATCCGGACCGGCACGACCATCGCCCCCGATTTCTCGGCGATCATGGCGGCGCCGTCATAGACCTTCATCAGGCTGCCGGTGACGGTGAGCCGCCCTTCCGGGAAGATGATCAGGCTCTCGCCCGATTTCACCGCGTTGATCAGCGAGCGCGTCGCCAGGGGACGCGTCGGGTCGAGCGGCATGGCGCGCGTCAGCTTCAGGAAGGGTTTCACCCACCAGCGCTGGGCGATGCCGTGGTCGATGGCGAAGACCGGATCCTTGTCGAGCATCGAGAGGGCGAGCGCCGCATCGAGGAAGCTGACATGGTTCAGGGCGATGATCGCGTTGGGGCCGGCCTTGGCGATATTCTCCTTGCCGGTGATCTCGAGCCGGTAGAAGGCGCGCAGCAAAATCGACAGGAAATCACGCAGCGGATTGGTCGGCAGCGTCCTGAAGATCCAGACTGAGGCGGCGAGCGTGCCCGTCCCGATAATGAGGAAGAGCTGCGACAACGTGAGGCCGGCAGCCTGCAGCAAGGCGATGAAGACGGCGCCGGCGACCATGAAGGCGGCGGATAGCACGTTGACGGCGGCAATGATGCGGGCCCGCTTCTGCGCCGGGGCCCAGGCCTGCGTCGCGGCGAAGGACGGCACGATGAAGATGCCGCCGGCGATGGCGAGGCCGGCGAGGTCGACGCCGACGCGCCAGGCGAGACCATCGGCGAAGAAGCCGGCGATGTCGCGGGCCGGCTGATGTGCCACTACGCCGGAGATCGCCCAACCGAGATCGAGCGCGAACAGGCCCATCACCACGCAGGCGACCGGCACGGGCAACAGCACGATGCGGCCGCTCGACAGGAAGGAACCGATGCCGGAACCGACCGCGATGGCGATCGCGAAGAGGCCGAGATAAACGCTGACGACGATCTCGGTGCCGCCCATGCCGTTCTTCACCAGCGAGGGCAGGAGCGACATCACCACCGCGCCGATCAGCCAGAACAGGCTGACCATGACGCCGGTGCGCCAGAGCCGGACATCGGCCCAGAGGTCCTTGAGCAGACTGCCGGTGGAGCGGATGATATTCGCGTCGATCCGGAGATCCGGCGCGGCAGCGGCCGTCTTCGGGATGAACAGAGTCGCGACCCAGCACAGAACGGCGAAGACCAGGATCAGTGCGCTGAGCGATGCGACATTGCCGCCCTCCCTGGCCGTCAGGCCACCCGCGACGGTGCCGAGAAGGATCGCGATGAAGGTCGCCCCTTCGATCAACGCGTTCGCGGCCGGCAGTTCCTCGCGCTTCAGATGGTCGGGCAGGATGCCGTATTTGATCGGCCCGAACAGCGCCGCGATAATGCCGAAGGCCGCCAGCGCCACGAAGAGCACCGGCACGGATTGCAACGAGAAGCCGAGGACCGCGATGCCTGCCGCGCCGATCTCGGCCAGCTTCAGGCGGCGCGCGATCAATGCCTTGTCGAAACGGTCGGCCATCTCGCCGCCGAGGCCGGACAGCAGGAAGAAGGGCGCGATGAAGATGCCGCCGGCCAGCGTCACCAGCGCTTCGCCATGCGAGCCGGCAAGCTTGTAGAGGATGATGAAGACGAGTGCGTTCTTGAGGAAGTTATCGTTGAAGGCGGAAAAGAACTGCGCCCAGAACAACGGCGCGAAGCGCCGCTTCAGCATCAAGGTATCGGTCATGGCAGGCTCGCGATCGGGTTCGAGGGAGAGTTGCATCGCCATGGGAAAGCAAACGTTTCACGCGAGTGGCGATGCTGTTTCTCGGTTAAGTCGCGCTTACCGGGGAGCCGGAATCTTGCGCGATCGCGACGTTCAGAGCGTTGGCTTGCCGACATCCATGAGCAGGCGCTCCGTGCGGGCATCCTCGATGCGGTTCACCAGCCGCGAGGCCTCGTGCATGTCTCGCACCGTCTTGGTCATGGTCACGCAGGATTGGACGAGCATGACGACGCCCATGCCGAGATAGCCCTTGGCCCACCAGTCGAGCGGCAGGAACAGGATGCCGGCTCCGACCATGACGGCGGCGGCGAGGAAGGATGCATAGGTGAAGCTGACCCAAGCGCTGCTGTGGGGCTGAGAATTCTGGTTCATCGATGATCTCCGTCTGTCTGGGGGATGGGAGCGATCAGACGCTCTGAGCGGACTTGCCGCGCAGGCGGGCGAGCACGTCGTCGGCGGTCGGCTTCAGGCGCGGGCCATAGCCGCGAGCGGCGAGCTTCTCGGTGACCGAGGCCGTCGCCGCACCGTCGAGCTCCTCGAGTGCCAGATCGGCGGCATCGGCTTGCGTCTGCCGTTCCCGCAGGCGCTTAAGTGTCTGCTCGGCCTCGGCGAGCGTCGCCTCATGCGGCCTTGCCTCCTCTGTCCGGCCACGCCGCATATCCCGGACGGCTTCCGAAGCACGCGCCAAGCGACGGCCGCGATCGAGCTCGGCGATCCGCGCCTGAGCCTGGGCGACGTGGCGCCGCAGCCGCAGGATCTCCGCGGCAAACAGGGCCTGGGCGGCGCTGGCGGAATCGCGATCGGCTTCCAGCGTCGCGATCGCCTCGGCCCCCTCGCGCGCCAGGACGTCGTCGCCGGCGCCAAGCGCGGCAGCGACCCGCTGCTCGAGTTCGGCGATGCGCGCCCTGGTCGCATCGAGGCGGACCGTTTCCTGCTGGTCCTGGGCGATCGCCACCGCAAGCGACTTCTTGGCACGATCGAAGGCGGCGGTCGCGTCCCGCACCTGCTGATCGAGGATCAGCAGCGCGTTGCGGTCGGCGATCGCTTCGCCCGCTTCGGCGACGCCGCCGCGAAAGAGGGTCACAAACATCTTGAACATGGCTGGTCCTCCGCTATGAACGTTGTTCACGGACATAGGGATGACACATTGCTGAACGTTGTTCAAACATTATTTTGAACAACGTTCACGTTTGAGGCGCGGCATGGTTAAGACGACGGAACGGCGGGAACGCCAACGCGAGGCCCTGATCATGGCGGCGGAAGGCGCCATCGCCGAAAAGGGTCTCTCCGGCCTCAAGGCGCGCGATCTCGCGAACGAGGTCGGCTGTGCACTCGGAGCGATCTACAATCTTGTCGCGGATATGGACGAACTCGTGCTGCGCGTCGGCTCGCGCACATTGGCGCGGCTCGACAGTGCGCTCGCCCAGGCCACGGACGGCAGCTGCTCGACTTCAAGCGGCGACGCGACCAACACGCTCGTCGCGATCGCGAAGACCTATTGCGCCTTCGCGCGCGAGAATCTGCAGCTGTGGCGGACCCTGTTCGAGCACCGCATGGCCGAGGGTGCCGTGGTGCCGGAATGGGCGATCAGCGAGCAGATGACGATGTTTCGCTACATCCTGGCGCCGCTGCGGGCGCTCCAGCCGCAGGCGAGCGAGCCGGAGCTGATGCTGCTGAGCCGCACCCTGTTCTCGGCCGTCCACGGCATCGTCATGCTCGGTCTCGAAGAGAAGCTCATTGCCGTGCCTCCCGCCGAGCTCGACGGCCAGATCGAGGCCATCGTGCGTGCCCTGGGCAAGGCATTGAAGCAGGAAGCGTAGCAGCTGCGCCTGCGGTCGCGTGCTCTGATAGGCTCAGAGGCAGAGCGCGGTCTCTGCGGTGCTGCGCCAGAAGCAGTCATTGAGACACTGCCCGGAAGCGGACATTCAGCGTAAGGTGTTTACGTGAGTGAGCGCGGTGACGCCGCTTCGTTTGCTAAGGCGGCGTCACCGTGCGGAAGTCAAATCAGACCGGCTGAGCCAGTACCCTGAGCGCCTCGCCACGAATGCTTTGGTAGTCCGGGGCGCCGCTCTGATTGCTCTGCTCCAGGCGCGAAAGCTCGATCGACGTTTCGAAAATGAACTTGGCACGTTCATAACGTCGCGACATGAACTGTCGCAGTGCGGCATCCGGAGACGGCGCGCTGCTCAGCTCCTCGGCCAGTACGATCGCATCTTCCACCGCCATCACTCCACCGCTGGCGAGATGCGGAGTCATGGTGTGGGCGGCATCGCCGATGAGCACGGCCCGGCCGCGATACCAGTCTCCGGCGACAAACAGCTTCTCGAGCGGCCTGTAGATGGCGGTTTGCGCCTCCGCCAGGGTCTTAGCAATGGCGACGGCGTGCGGATCCGTATACTCGGCCATGAAATCCGAGACGAGCTCGGTGGTCCGTGCGGCGTCGATCCACTCGTTCTCCTCGAGATTGAGCATCAGGAACGCGTAGATCGTATTGCCCGGCAATGGGAACAGGCCCAGCTTGGTTCGGCTGCCCTTGAGGGTCTTGCCCTCCCGCAGGTCGATCTCGTTCGGGACGAGCCAGCGCCAGACGCCCTGGCCTGCAAAGACGGGCTTCAGATCCTTGTCGAAGACCAGTTCGCGGACGCGGGAATAGGCCCCGTCTGCCCCGACGACGATGTCGACATTGCGGGTCGATCCGTCGGAGAGCGTCGCGACGACGTGGTCGTCGGTCTCGGCGATGTGCTCGACGGTGATGCCTTCGCGCAGGAGGGCGCCGGCAGCGAGAGCCTCCTTGAGCAGAACGGCCGACAGCGCCGCTCGCGTCAGGGTCACGTTCGATGGCAGGCCGTTTCCGGATTTCGCGACATAGGCGAGGTCTGCGATCGGCCGGCCGGCCGCGTCGCCATAGAAGATCGAATTACTCGAGGTGCCTTCGGCGACGATTTTCGCAGCCAGACCGAAACGATCGAGCAGCCGCAGGCCACTTGGGCCGATCCCGATCCCCGAACCCGAGGGATGGGGTTGAATGTCGACGATCTCGACGGCGATACCGGCAGCGCGAAGCGCGATCGCCAGGGTCAACCCACCAACGCCGCCGCCGACAATGAGCACATTGTTCACTGAATTTGTCTTGCCAGCCATAGTTTTGGCTTCCATCACTGAAGGGGTTTCTCTGGGTTTGGAATACTGTTGCGGAGTTGCGCGGTGTATTCGTGCTGCGGGTTGGCAAGCACGTCTTCGGTTGCTCCGCGCTCGACGATGGCGCCCCGATGCATGACGATGCAGTCGTCCGTCAGTTGGCGTACGACAGCGAGATTGTGCGAGATCAGGATGTACTGGACTGAGGAATCCTTCTGGATGTCCGCGAGCATGTTCAGGATCTGCGCCTGGATCGACACATCGAGCGACGCCACGGCCTCATCGAGCAGGATGAAGCGGGGCTTGGCTGCCAGCGCGCGGGCGATCGCCACGCGCTGGCGCTGGCCTCCCGAGAGGCGACGCGGCAAAGCCGCTGCGAGCGCGCGGCTGATGCCGACCTTGTCGAGCAACTGCTGGCATTCGTGATCGACATGTTCGGTGTCGTAGAGGCGCAGGAGCTCGCGCAGCCCGTCACCGATCGTCTGTCGCGGATCGAGAGAGCTGTAGGGGTCCTGAAAGACCATCTGGATGCGCCGGGCGTGCGCCAATCGTTCGGTTGCCCTGCGACTGCGCGCAAAACGCTCGCCAAAGAACATCACGTCGCCGGAGGTCGCGCTCTCCAGCCCGAGCAGGATGCGCGCGATGGTCGTCTTGCCCGAACCGGATTCACCGATGATGCCGAAGTTCCGGCCGGCCGCGACCTCGAACGAGACGCCGTTGACCGCCACGATCTCGCGACGCGGCTGCAGCAACCCGCCACCGATGGCGAAGGTCTTGCGTAATCCGGCAACCACGAGCGGAGCGGCCGATGAACTGTCGAGCATCTCAGTTGCCTCCGGGCGCGCCGGCGCCGAGATGACAGGCGAGTTCGGCAAGGCCGTGCCTGGTCAAATGCGGGACGTACGTGCTGCAAACGGGCATCCGATCCGCGCAGCGCGGCGCGAACGGGCAGCCGGCCGGCGCTTCATAGGCCGGGGTCGGACTGCCCGGTAATGTGGGCAATCGCTCATAGCGCCGGTCCACGCTCGGTCGGGACTGCAAGAGCCCGCGCGTATAGGGGTGAGCCGGCGAGGCGTAGAGCGTGCGGCTCGGCTGCATCTCGACGATACGGCCGGCATACATCACGGCCGTCCGGTCGCAGATCTGCGCAGCGAGATCGAGATCATGCGTGATGAAGAGCACGGCCAGTCCGCGCCTGGCCTGCAGCTGCTTGAGAAGCTGGGCGACCTCGGCCTGGGTCGTCACATCGAGCGCGGTGGTCGGTTCGTCGGCGAGCAGCAGGCGTGGCTCGGTAGACAGCGCCGCGGCGATCGCGACACGCTGGAGCATGCCGCCGGAGAGCTGATGCGGATAGCTCTTCAGGCACCTGTCGGGGTCCGCGATGCCGACTTCCGCCAGCAGGTCGCTGATCACACGGCGCAGCTCTGCCCGGGGCCGGCGATCGAACAGGAGCAGCCCCTCGAGCAGGAAGTCCTCGATCCGCCGGACTGGATTGATGTGTGCCCGTGGGTCTTGATAGATCAGCCCGATCTGCTCGCGACGATAGGTTTCGAGCTCGCGCTTCGACATCGCGCCGACGAGCTTGCCATCGAAGAGAACTTCGCCGGAGACCTGCGCGCCGTCGGGCAAGGTCCGGGTGATCGCCTTGGTCGTCATGGATTTGCCGGATCCGGACTCGCCGACGAGGGCGAGCGACTCGCCTTCCCGAATGCCGAGCGAGACATCGGCCACGATGCGTCGCAGTTCCCTGCCGACAGGCAGTTCGACAACGAGGTTCCTGATGTCGAGGAGCACTAGATCGACCTGCCGTGGTTGTGGGACAGCCGGTCGCCGATGATCGTGACCGCCGTCACGACCGCCACGATGCAGATGCCGGCACTCAGCGCTTCGCGGAATTCGCCCTGGATGAGAGTGGCCTGTCCCTGCGCGACCATCAGCCCCCAGTCGGGCGTGGGCGCCTGGATGCCGAGTCCGATGAAGGAGATCGCTGCGAGTTCGATCGTCGCATAACCGAAGGACAGGATGAGCTGGGTCGAGAAGAGTGGCCAGACAGCGGGGAACAGATGTCTGACAGTGATGCTCGGCCCCGACATGCCCTGCACTTCGAGCGCCTCGATATAGGGCTGTGCGCGTTCGCGCAGCGCCTCGCTGCGGAGAAGCCGGGCCTTATGGGGGACTGACGCCAGGGCCAGCGCGACGACCGCCGGCCAGAAGCCGCTCGAAAACGCCGCCGCCACCAGCAACGCCAGCAGGATTGCCGGGAAGGCGAATTGAATGTCGATGATGCGGCTGATGACCATGTCGACCCAGCCGCGCTTCCAGGCGGCCGTCAGGGCAATCACCGCTGCCAGGCTGCCGGATAGGGCGACGATGGCGAGCGGGCCAAGCAATGCGGTGCGGCTGCCCCAGATCAGCCTCGACAGGATATCGCGGCCGAGCGTGTCGGTGCCCAGGAGGTTGGTCGCGCTCGGGGGACCGAAGGCGTTCGCGATGTCGACCTCCAGGGGATCGTGAGGAGCAATCCAGGGCGCGAAGATCGCGACCAGGCAGACCCCTGCCATCAACAGGAGGGCCAGTGTCCCGGCGACACCGAGTTGCTCCAAGATGCGGGCGAGACGGCCCGGTCCGGTGATGGCTTCAGCGGTTTGCAAGACGCACTCTCGGATCGATCAGCAGATAGAGAAGGTCGACGACGAAATTGACGAGGACATAGGCGCCCACGAGCACGATCGAGATCGCCTGGACCACCGGAACGTCCTTCTGCTGAACCGCCTGGATCAGCAGTGTGCCGATGCCGTGGAGTCCGAAGGCGAATTCGATGACCACCGTGCCAGCGACCATGGTGGCAGCCGAAATCCCGGAGACCGTGACGATCGGGATCAGCGCATTACGTAGGACGTGACGCCAAAGAATCAGATGCTTCGGCACGCCGCGGATGATCGCCGTCTGGACATGCTCGCGGCCGAGCTCGGCCGCCATCGCGACACGGGTGATCCGGGCGATCACGCAGGATGTCGTCAGACCGAGCGCGATCGACGGCAGGACAAGGTGCCAGAGCGAATTGGCGAAGCCATCGCCCGAGCCGAGCGCGGGAAACCAGCCAAGCTTCACGGCGAATATCGACACGAGGATGATCGCCGCCACGAAACCCGGTGTGGCGAAGCCGATTGTCGTGACGATCGTGATGGCTATTCCGGCAGCGCGGCCGGCAATCGAAGCCAGCACCCCGACGGCGACGCCGAAGGCGATGCTCAACGTGCAGGCCAGCCCGATCAGCCCCAGCGTCGTCGGAAGCCGCGAGCCGAGCAATCGCCAGACATCCTCGCGAAGGGCATAGGAGCGCCCCCAATCGCCTGTGAAGACACCGCTGATCCAGTGCCAATAGCGCAGAAGCAACGGATCCTTCAGGCCGAACTGCGCCTCGACCAGCGCGATCTGCTCGGGCGTGGCGGTGTTCTCGCCACCCCCCAGAATGAACGCAAGGGACGAACCCGGCGAGTAATGCATCGCCGCGAAAATGATGAAGGACGAAACCAGCAGCGTCGATGCGACCGACAGCGTCCGAAAGGCGATGGCCCGTGTCATTGGAGTGAGGTCTACTTGGCGGCCGCCCCGACCCCGGTGGCCCAGGGGTAGTAGGGGAAAACATAGGACGCGGGCGCGCCGGTGATGCCGCGGTGCATGTAGACCGTGTTGGTGAACTCGACGAGCGGGATCCAGGCTTTGTCGCTGACGATGATGTCCTGAACCGAAGCGATCAGCCGTGCGCGCGCCGCGGGGTCCGTTTCAGCCCTCGCCTTGGCAAGGGCGTCGATCACCTCCTTGTTCTGATAGCGTCCGAAGTTCAGCGCATCGAAGGACGGCGTGAAGACGGAGTAGAAGTCCAGAGGCTCCGTCATGTTGACGTTTTTCGTCATCATCAGCATGTCGTAGTCACGCAGCTTCGCATCGAAGAAGCCGGCGACGTATTGGCCGTAAGGAACCGATTTGAGCTCGATTGGAACCCCGATCTTGCGGCCCGCATCCTGGATGAGCGTGGCGAGCAGCTGGTAGTCGGAGCGCGCGCCATAGGCGAGCACGATCGGCTGGCTGATCGGCCCGGCCTGCGCGACGAGAGCCTTGGCGGCTTCTAGGTCGACCTTCGGCGTACCGAGTCGGGCAAGCGCCTGCGGGAACACGTCGCCGCCATAGCTCAGCGAGGCGCTCGGTGCGGGCGACAATGTCGGCAAGGCCGCACCGGCGAAGACGCTCTTGGCCACTGCCGCGCGGTCGATCGCCAGCGACAGCGCCTGGCGGATCTTGTCCGAGACGACGAGAGGCGCACCAGTCGGACGCTGGTTCGGGATCAGATTGTAGTTCGAGAAGCTGCGCCCGTAGTGCAGGCCCTTCTCGTCCGCCTTCTTGAGTCCGGCGATCGCATTTCCGGTCGGCCCATACATGCCCTGCAATTCGCCGGTCAGCAGGCCATTCACCTGCGCTGCTGTGTCGGTGACGAACTTGAATTCGAAGCGGGCACTCAGGGGCTTGAGCGCTGCGTTCCAGTGACTGTCGTTGCGGACGAGCTGGATCGAGGATCCAATATTCCATGCGGCCAGCTTGAACGGCCCGCTGCACATCGGCAGGATCTGTGGCGTGCCGATCGCGTTCTGGGCTGCCTCGGCATGGGCCTTCTTGACCACGGCGCCGGCAGAGGTGGCCATTACGGCATGAAACATCACGTCCGGCTGCTTGAGCCGGACCTTGACGCCGTGATCGCCCTCAACCGTGATCGCCTCGACGTTCGCAAAATAGCGCCCCCAGCGTGATTTCGTCGCCGGATCCATATGGCGCGCCAGGCTGAAGGCGACGTCCTGAGGCGTGACCGGCGTACCGTCCCAGAAGGTGGCGTTTTTCCGAATTTCGTAGACGTAGGTCGTCAGATCAGGCTGGGAAACCGAAGTCGCCAGCCAGTTCTGAATCTTGAAATCGGGGTCCAGCACGAACAGGCTTTCGCAGGCGTTCGCGAGCACTTGTGCGATGACGAACTCGTTGGCTTGTGCCGGATCGAGCGAGGCGGGCTCGACCGGCAGGGCCCAGACCACCCGCTCCAGCGGACCCGCCGCAGCCGGCGTGCGCCCTTCCAGACGGATGTCCTGCGCCTGCGCCGACATCAGCGTTGCCGACATGGCAAGCGCCGCAACGCTCAGCCGCTCCGATCGATAAGCCGTCATAGCTTTCCCCGTTTTTCACCCGTCATGACGAGGCTGGTGCTCGCATGCGCGGATTTTGAATTGCAATGCAATTCATGCGATCGGAATGCGCTTGTCAAGCGGATTGGCATGCGGGATTATCGGCCGCGATCTCGATCGTGTATTTCAAGAGTATGTTGCCGCTCCCGAGACGCATCGGTATCTGCATCGACATCGTCCCTCGCTACCGGGCGCGCTAGGAACTCTCATGGCAAGGTCTGACAGCCCGCTGTTCGTCAAATCGGTCGAGAAGGCCTTTTCGGTGTTGCGCGCCTTCACCCGCGAGAGCCAGTCGCTCACGCAGGTCGAGATCGCCGCGCGCGCTGATCTCGACAAGAGTTCGGCCCAGCGCTTCGTCCACACGCTGCATGCCCTCGGCTACCTGACAAAGGACGCCAGCGGGCGCGCCTACGCCCTGTCGCCCCGGCTCTTGGAATTCGGATTCAGCTATCTCGACATGGATCCGATGATCGCCGGCACACAGCAGCAGCTCAAGGATCTGCATGACCAGACGGGCGAGACGATCAATCTGGCGAAATTGGATGGAACCGACATCATTCTGGTCGCACGCTGGCCCAGCAAGCGAATCGTCTCGGTGAACATCAGGGTCGGCGCAAGGCTGCCGGCGATCTACATGGCATCGGGGCGCGTCATGATCTCGCATCTCCCTCCGAGCGAGAGGAGATCGTTCATCGAGCGATCCGAGATCGCGCAGCACACCGCGCAGAGTCTGGTTGACAGGGATGCGCTCGAAACCGAACTCGATCGCGTTCGAAGCCAGGGCTACTGCGTCACGCGATCCCAATATTTCCAAGGCGATCTGTCGATTGCGGCTCCGATCGTCGACGCGAGGGGCGCGGTGGTCGCGAGTGCAAGCGTCAATACAGTCGAGCTGAATGGCCCCGACAAGGAACGTGAAGCCGCGCTGGTCGAGGCGATGCTGGCTGCGGCCAGGGCCTGCTCGGACAATCTGCGGAACTTTGGATAGCGCCGCTGCGGAAGAGATTTCGCGTAAAGCCGTTCAGGACCGGTCCGGCGCGGCCGCCCCGAGCCATGCTCCGTATCGCGAGGCGGGGCTTTCGCAGACCTCGAAGCGGACGGACCTTGACGGTGCCGGCGCGGGCGCCTGAGCAGGGTCCAGGCATCAGGTTTCTGCGAGTGGCAGCGAGCACAGCCCACTCCGGCACGCTCGAGGGGCCTCCTCGAAAGCGAATGATCCTTTTGCCGCGACAGCGAACCGCGGTGTTTTGAACTCTCGCGGCATTCGCGCATCGAGTCACGGCGGAAGCGGATCCGCTAAGGTCCGGCTCGACCGAAATTGAGCGCTGCGCTCGCCGCGAATGATCGGCCTGATAAGCCGCCATCGCTGCCTCTCCCTTGTGTTTGGCGTCCAGCATCTGCGGTTCGCCCGCTTCTGCGTGAGGGGTGAACCGCCGAGTTCGACCGTGATCGCGGCTCGATTTCGCCAATCCGTGGTGGGCGCAATGACGCAGCGGGCCCAACGACAAGCCGGAATTTTTGGGGGTCTGAACCCGGAAGGCCTGCCCGTTTATATAGGGCGTTGCCGTCTCTCTCTCTATCAAAATTGCCTAAGATCTTCGCAAAAGTAGGGATATTGCCTGATTTGGTTATTAAATTTAGTGTATCTGGCTGAGTTAGTGCAGGTTTTGGTATATATTTTTTGATACACAATGGTACGGTCAGTTAAATTTCATCGAGATCTTGATCGCGCTTGGATGAAACGTCAGACTTATTGAATTGCGCATGAATTAATCACTTGCCTAAAAAGTGACTTTCAATCGTGCAAAATATAAGCGGCCCGTCATGGGGCCGAAAAGAGCGCGTCTACACGTGGATCGTCAGAATCCGCGCGAAGCCGGACGACTGTAAGCAAGTTCACCAAGACTGCGGCGCTGAATTCTAAACTGAAAAAGAGGGGACCATGGAAAAAAAGCTTCTGCCGTTGATCGGCGCAGCCACGCTCTCTGCGATGCTGCATTTCACGCCCGCCTTCGCTGTTGACGAGGTGACGCTCGGCGCCGTGATCCCGCTGTCGGGCGCCAGCGCCACGACCGGCGAGGATCAGCGCCGTGGCATCGCGCTTGCGGTCAAGGCCGTGAATGCGCGCGGTGGCGTGCTCGGGAAGCCACTGAAGGTGATCGTCGAGGATTCCGGCGGCAAGCCGCAGACGGCGATCGACGCCGCGAAGAAGCTGGTCTCGGTCGACAAGGTCCCTCTGGTGATCGGCGAGTATTCCTCGGGCATCACCATTCCGCTCGGCCAGTACCTCGTGCAGGAAGGGATGCCGCACATCAATCCGGCGTCGACCTCTGGCCTGGTCCGCAAGATCGGAAAGACGTCGTACTCGATGGTCGGCCTCGACAACGTCTCGACCGATTTTGCGGCAGCCGACGTGATCAAGCATGGCTGGAAGAACGTCACCGTGCTCGCCATGAACAACGCGTTCGGGCAGGGCGTGGCGGAGGAGTTCAAGAAGCACTTCGAGGCCAAGGGCGGCAAGGTCCTGACGACCGTGATGTACACGCTCGGACAGCCGAGCTATCGCCGCGAGCTGCAGCAGATCGAAGCGGCAAAGCCCGACGCCTACGTCTTCACGGCCTATGGTACCGAGGGCGCGCTCATCATGCAGGAAGCCTACGAACTGGGCCTGCCGCAGGACAAGCCGTTCTATTCCGTCCTCATCACCATGATGAACAAGGACACCCCGGCCCAGTTCAAGAAGGGATTGATCGGCATGGATGTCGGTTATCTCGGCTCGGGCGGTGAAAGCTACAAGAAGGACTACGAGGCGACCTTCAAGGAGACCTTCCTGTCGGCTTATGGCGGCTACGCGCATGACGCGGTCCTGTTCGCCGCAGACGCGATCAACAAGGCCGGATCGACCGATCGCGCCGCAGTGCTCAAGGCCATCGACCAGCTTGGCGCGACGGGCTTTCAGGGCGCTACCGGCGAGATCAAGTTCGACAGCGACCGCCAGCGTACCTCTCAGCCTTATCTGAAGCTGAAGGTCGATGGCGAGAAGCTCGTCGCCTACGAATGATGCGAGGCGAAACGCTGGCAGCATGCTGCCGGCGTTTCGCTTTCGGCGTCTTGCTGCACAGAGCACATATGATCCAGTTCTTATCGGACACCCTCCTGCGGGCGGCCGACCTCGCCCTGATCGCCGTCGGGCTGAGCGTCGTCTATTCGCTGATCCGCTTCCCCAACGTCGCAATCGTACAGTATGCGGTCGTGGGAGCATTCCTTGCCATCTCGCTGCAGAGCGCAGGGCTCGGGCTCTTCATGGCCGCCGCGGTTGCGGTCCTTGCGGTCGGCGGCCTAGCCCTGATGTTCAACGTCATGATCTTCGAGCGGCTGCTGAAAGCCGACAGCGCGATTGCGCTCATCGGCTCGCTCGCCCTCTCGATGGTGCTCATGGCCGTCTTCCTCATGGTCTACGGCCCCATCGCGTATCGCCTGCAGTTGCCGGTCGAGCCGCCTTTCCGCCTTCTCGGCGTGCGCTTCACCGTATGGCAGCTCGTGACGCTCGGCGTCTCGGCGGCCGCGCTTGCCGCATTCGCGCTGTTGCTGCACCGCACGCGGCTTGGCACCGAAATGCGCGCGGTGGCGACCAACGCAGCTCTCGCGGCGGCGACCGGCATCGAGAACCGCCGGATCGTGAACATCGTCGTATTCGTATCGGGGATGCTGGCGGCGCTCGGCGGCATCACCTTGGCCCTGCGCGGCTCGGTGAGCATCGATATGGGCACCAACCTGCTGCTGCCGGTCTTCGCGTCTGCCGTCCTGGGCGGGCTGGGCAATGCGCTCGGCGCGATCGTGGGAGCGCTCGTGATCGCAGCGGCGGAAACAGTCGTGACCAACACGAATCTCGGCTTTCTCGTGGGCGAAGCGGTCTGGTTCCTGCCCGCGAGCTACGCGCCGGTCGCCTCATTCGTGATCCTTGTGCTGTTCCTGCTGTTCCGACCGCGCGGCCTGTTCGTCTCGGAGGTGAGCCGTGTCTGACTTTCTGATCCATGTGGCCTCCATCGCCTGCATCTACGGCATGCTGGCGCTCGCTCTGAACCTGCAGGCTGGTTTCACCGGTCTGGTCAATTTCGGGCTCGTTGCGCTCTTCGGCTGCGGCATCTATGGCGCCGCCTTGGCGCATGCCCTGCATTGGCCGCTGATGGGTGGCGTCGCGGCCGCACTGGGGATGGCAATCCTGCTCGGGGCATTCCTCGCGCGCCTCGGCAAGCGACTGTCGTCCGACTACTGGGGTATCGCGACCCTGTCGATCGCCGAGGTGATCCGCATCACTGTCACCAATGAGAAATGGACCGGTGGGGCGCAGGGCATCTCCGGCCTTTCCCTGCTCTTCGCCGATCTGAAGCCGTGGGACGGTCTCGGACGCCTCGGACTCTTTGGCGCGGTCCTGGTTCTCACCTATTGGCTTTGCCAGAAGATCGCAGACAGCCGCTTCGGCCTTGCGATGAAGCTGATGCGCGAGGAGCCCCAGCTGGCGCGTGCCCTGGGCCATGACGTCGACGGCATCCGTCTCCGCGTCATGGTGATCTCATCGATCATCGCGGCCGCCTCGGGCGTGCTCTACGCGCATTATCTCACATTCGTGGGGCCGGATCAGCTGGTATCCGCGGATACCTTCCTGATCTGGTCCATGATCATCGTCGGCGGCATCGCGAACAATGCCGGCGTCGTTCTGGGCGCCGTGCTGATGCAGTTCGCCATGGCCTTCGTGCCGTTCGTGAAGGACATCCTTGGGCTGCCCACCGATTTCGTCGCGGCGGCACGGCTGCTGCTCGTCGGCGGCGGCATCCTGATATTCCTGCTGGTGCGGCCCCAGGGCCTGTTACCCGAGCGCGTGGGGCGCAGAGCATGACCGCGTCATCCTCCTCATTGCTCGACGTGCGCGGCCTGTCGCGTCGCTTCGGCGCCCATCAGGTGCTCAGCGATGTCTCCTTCTCGCTCGGCCGCAGCGAGATCCTCGGCCTCCTCGGCCCCAACGGCTCCGGCAAGAGCACGGTGCTTAACATCGTCTCGGGCTTTCTGTCGGCCGATAGCGGCGTTGTCGCCCTCGATGGCGTCGGAATCACCAACATGCAGTCCTCCCGGATTGCCCGCAGAGGACTGGTGCGGACGTTTCAGCTTCCGTCCATGCCGCGGCGGCTGACGGTGCGCGAGGTGATCCAGGCCGGCGATGCCACATCGGCAACGCTCGCCGGCTCGCTGCAGCGCTTTCGTTTCGACGACGAGGTGGAGACGCTGATCGAGGCGTTCGCGCTGTCGGCCGTGGCCGATCAGCCTGCCTCGTCGCTCTCGGGCGGGCAGAAGAAGCTGCTGTCCGTCGCGACCGCGCTGCGCTGTCGGCCGCAGATCTTGTGCCTCGACGAGCCGACCGCGGGCGTCCACCCCAATCTCAGGGCCGAGATGGTCCGCATCCTCCATCGCTACAACGCCCAGGGCATCGCGATGCTCGTTGTGGAGCATGACATGCTGTTCATTCGCGATCTCTGCCACCGTTGCGTCGTGCTCGACCGTGGCGAGATCATCGCCACTTGCGCTCCCTGCGCGCTGGAGGACGACCCGCGCGTCGTGGAGGCCTATCTCGGCAAGGCCGTGGAGAAGGGAAAGCTCAGCGCATGATCGAGGCAAAAGACCTTCGGGCTGGCTATGGCGACGGCGCGGACATCCTGCATGGTATCAGCCTCGATGCCCATGCGCGTGAGATCGTCACGATTCTCGGCCCCAACGGGTGCGGCAAGTCCACCCTGCTCAAGGCCATCGCCGGCTTCGTGATCCCAAGATCCGGACAGGTTCTGATCGACGGCGCCGACGCCACCAGCATCCCGGTACAGCGCAAGGTGCGCCATAACCGGATGGGGTATGTGCCTCAGACCGACAACGTGTTCGGCGCGCTCACAGTGGCGGAGAACCTGAACCTCGGTGCGGCAATGCTACCCCGATCCGAACGGACCGCGCGCTTCGAGGAGTTGATGGCGGCCTATCCGGGCCTTGCCAACAAACTCAACCGCAAGGCGTCCGCGCTTTCCGGCGGCGAGCGGCAGGTGCTGTCGCTGGTGCGTGCCCTGATGCCTCGCCCGCAGATCTTGCTGCTCGACGAGCCGTCGGCAGGCCTCTCGCCGTTGATGATGCACGAGGTGTTCGATGCCATCGCCGAGGTCCGCGATAAGCACGATCTGTGCATTCTCATGGTCGAGCAGAATGCCTTCGAGGCGCTTGGCGTGGCCGATCGTGCTTATGTTCTGGCACTCGGGAAGGTCGCGCTCACCGCTCCCGCCAAGGAACTGCTGAACAATCCCGCCATGCGGAAGCTCTATCTGGGCGGAGAGGTCGACGCCGCGTGACGGCGTCGTCGATCCTGTATCGTCTCGGTCCGCTCGCGGTGCCTGCATTGCCGCTCGATGGTTCTGCTGCGTGTTGTACGCATTCGCGAGGGCCCTGGCTCGCCCGACCTCCGTCGCTCCACCCGGACCGCCTGCAAGAGGCATGGCGCGGCTGGCTAGCCTGAAAGCTCGCCGGCGCGACGTTTCGCGGCAGCCACCGCCTTGTGCATCAGCGGCAGCATGCCGTCTGCAGCCATCAGAACCTCGAGTGCAGCCGCGGTCGTGCCGCCGGGTGAGGTCACGTTCTGGCGTAGCGTGCCGGGCGCCAGTGGTGACTGGAACAGCATCTCTCCTGCTCCCTCCACCGTGGCCCGTGCCAGCCGCTCGGCCGCGTCCGCCGGCAGCCCCGCCTCGACGCCGGCTGCTGCCAGGCACTCGACGAGATAGAAGACATAGGCAGGCCCCGAGCCGGACACGGCGGTCACAGCGTCGATCAGCGCCTCGTCGTCGAGCCATTCGACCTTGCCGATGCTCGCGAGCAGCCTGTCGGCCGCCGCGCGCTGCGCCGCGCTGACCCCGTTGCCCATGACAGCTGCCGTAACGCCACGTTGGACCGCGGCCGGGAGGTTCGGCATCGCGCGGATGATCGCGCCCGCATTCGGCAGGCGCGCAGCGAGATCGCCGAGGGTCTTGCCCGCCAGAATCGAGATCAGCAGCGTGTTGGAGTGGATGAAGGCCTGCACCGCCCCCGCCGCCGTGTCCAGCATTTGCGGCTTGGTCGCGAGAACCAGAACTTCGGCCGGTGCGATGTCTTTGGCGGAGGGATTGAGCCGCAACCCCTCCGCGCCGGCGAGTTCGATGATCTCGTCGGAAGGCTTGGGATCGATCAGGCTGATGCCGGCGGGATCGATGCCGATCCGCAGCCAGCCTTCCAGCATCGCGCCGCCCATCTTGCCCGCACCGATCAGGACGAGCGATCGCGGCATAAGGTCAGGCATGCGTCGCCTCCCGACGTTCATGAACTCCGCAGCCGGATGGAACGTTACATCTCATCCAATGGTCATCAGGCTCGCATTCCCGCCCGCTGCCGCCGTGTTGACCGACGTCGATACCTCTTCGAGCAACCAGTTGAGGCAATAAGCATGCGGGTCGGCAGCGAGCTCTGCGGTCGTCGCGGACTGGACGAGCACCAGCGGCCCCGGCAACTGGGCGATCCTCCGGTTGACCGCCAGCACACGCTCTGCCTCGCCCTCGACAAGCGCCCCGGAGAACGGTCCGTCGCCTTCCCAGTTCGAGGTCCAGCTTACGCGCGCGGCCGCCGCCGCGGGGAGACCAGACAGTGAGCCCTGCAATCCGGAGGCCGCATCGATGACGAGCTGGTTGCCCGTAGCCAACGCCGCCGCGACCTGGCGATGCAGACCGGCTTCCGTCACCGGGGCGAGCAGGATGCGGCCGCGGGGATGCAGCGCGTAGAGATTGCGCTCTCCGACCGGCCCGGCCAGCTCCACATCGAGACCGAGCGCTGAATGGCTGGCGATGTCGCGCGCGGCCCCCGCCTCGGCCTTCAGCCCCTTGCCGGAAAGCCAGGCGGCATATTCGAGCAGGGCCGGATCGGTATGGACCGAACTGTGCTGCGGCGGTATCGGGGCCTTTCGAACCAGGCGGCCGATATAGAGCGGCCCGCCGGCCTTCGGCCCGGTGCCGGAAAGGCCACGCCCGCCGAAGGGCTGCACGCCTACGACCGCACCGATGATGTTGCGATTGACGTAGAGATTGCCCGCCTTGATGCGGCCGGTGACATGGGCGATCGTCTCGTCCAGGCGCGTATGCAGGCCGAAAGTCAGGCCGTAGCCGGAACCGTTGATGTCGTCGATCAGCCCGTCGAGATCCTCGCGGCGATAGCGGATGACGTGAAGGACGGGGCCGAACACCTCGCGCTTCAGATCCGAGAGGCTGTTCAGCTCGACGATGGTCGGCGGCACGAACGTGCCCTTGGTCGCGCTCTCCGGCAGTGGCAGCTGCTCGACTTGGCGGCCGAGGCCGCGCATCCGCTCGACATGGTCGTCGATCTCGCGCTTCGCCCCATCACTGATTACGGGGCCGACATCGACGCTGAGCTGGTCGGTGCGGCCGATGCTCAGCTCCTTGAGCGCGCCCTGCAGCATGTGCAGGGTGCGGTCGGCGATGTCCTGCTGCAGGCAAAGCACGCGCAACGCCGAGCAGCGCTGGCCGGCGCTGTCGAAGGCCGACGCGATGACGTCGCCGACAACCTGTTCGGCGAGCGCCGAGGAATCGACGATCATGCCGTTTTGGCCGCCGGTCTCCGCGATCAGCGGGATTGGCTTGCCTTCCGCTGAGAGGCGCTCGGCCAGCTGGGCCTGGATGCCGCGGGCGACTTCGGTCGAGCCGGTGAACATCACGCCGGCCGTCTCCGGCGCAGCGACGAGCGCCGCGCCGAGGCGCCCGCTTCCGGGCACGAACTGCAGCGCGCCGCGCGGCACGCCGGCCTCGTGCAAGATCTTCACGCTCTCATGGGCGATGATTGGCGTGACGCCGGCAGGCTTTGCCATGACGGCATTTCCGGCGACGAGTGCCGCCGCTACCTGGCCGGTGAAGATCGCGAGCGGGAAGTTCCAGGGGCTGATGCAGACGATCGGTCCGAGCGGCGCATGCGAGGGTCCGAGCGTCTTGCGCGCCTGATCGGCATAGTAGCGCAGGAAGTCGATGGCCTCGCGCACCTCGCCGACCGCGTTGGCGGCCGATTTCCCGGCCTCGCGCATCGCGATTCCCATCAACGTCTCGATGCGAGCCTGCATGAGGTCGGCCGCGCGGTCCAGGCAGGCGGCACGCTCGGCCGGCGGGACGGCAGCCCAGGCCTTGCCGCCTTCCGCGGCGAGGCGCGCGACCTTGTCCGCATCCTCGGCGGCGAGCTCGGTCACCTGGCCGACGACGTCGCCATGGTCGGCGGGGTTCAGGATCGGCCGAGTCGTACCGGCCGTCGAGCCGTCGGCGAGAAGCGGCATCGCGTGCCAGGCCACACCCACGGTCCCGGCGAGACGGCCGGACAGTTCGGCGAGCGCAGCCTCGTTCGAGAGGTCGATGCCTTTCGAATTGGCGCGATCGGCGCCGTAGAGGTCGTCTGGCAGCGCGATCTGGTCATGCGGCATGCCGATCACAGGCATCGCTTCGACGACATCGACCGGATCGGCGACGAGAGCGTCGATGGTCACCTTCGGATCGGAGATGCGATTGACAAAGGATGAGTTCGCGCCGTTCTCGAGCAGGCGCCGGACCAGATAGGCCAGCAACGTCTCATGAGTGCCGACCGGCGCATAGATGCGGCAGGGCCGGTCGAGATTGTCCTCGCCGACCACCTCGTCATAGAGCGGCTCGCCCATGCCGTGCAGGCACTGGAACTCGTATTTGCCAACAACAAAATCCGGCCCGGCGAGATGGTAGATCGCGGCCAGCGTCTGTGCATTGTGCGTGGCGAATTGCGGGAAGACCGCGTCAGGCGCCGCCAGCAGCTTGCGGGCGCAGGCGACATAGGCGACGTCGGTGTGGACTTTGCGGGTGTAGACCGGGAAATCCGACAGGCCGTCGAGCTGGGCGCGCTTGATCTCGGCGTCCCAATAGGCGCCCTTGACGAGGCGGACCATCATGCGCCGGCCCGAGCGGCGGGCGAGATCGATGATCCAGTCGAGAACGAAGGGGCAGCGCTTGCCATAGCCCTGGACCACGAAGCCGAGACCGTTCCAGCCCTTGAGCCCCTCATCGAAGCTGAGTGCCTCGAGCAGGTCGAGCGACAGCTCCAGTCGATCGGCTTCCTCGGCGTCGATGTTGAGGCCGATATCATAGGACTTGGCGAGCAACGCCAGTGCGCGCACGCTCGGCAGCAGCTCGGCCATGACACGACCCACCTGGGCGCGGCTGTAGCGGGGATGCAGGGCCGAGAGTTTGATCGAAATCCCCGGCCCCTCATAGATGCCGCGCCTGTTCGAGGCCTTCCCGATGGCATGGATCGCGTTCTCGTAGTCACGATAATAGCGCTGTGCGTCGGCGGCGGTCGTCGCCGCTTCGCCGAGCATGTCGTAGGAATAGCGGAACCCGCGCGCCTCCAGCGGCCGCGCTCGCTTCAGCGCCTCGTCGATCGTCTCGCCGGTGACGAACTGCTCGCCCATCATCCGCATCGCCATGTCGACGCCGCGCCGGATCACCGGCTCGCCGGCGCGGGCGATGAGGCGCGTCAACGCGGCGGCGAGGCTGCGATCATTGACGGTGGAGGTGAGCTTGCCGGTCACGACGAGCCCCCAGGTCGCGGCGTTCACGAAGAGCGAGCGACCACCGCCGATATGGGATTTCCAGTCACCGTCGGCGATCTTGTCGCGGATCAGCGCATCGCGCGTCGCGGTGTCAGGAATGCGCAGCAGCGCCTCAGCCAGGCACATGAGGGCGACGCCCTCCTGGCTGGAGAGCGAGTATTCCTGCACGAGTCCTTCGACACCCGTTCCCTTGTGCTTTGCCCGAAGCGCCTCGATCAGCTTGCGCGCCGTTCGCGCCACCTCCTGCTTCATCGGCTGGGGCAGCCGGGCGGCTGCCAGCAAGGGCGGCAGGCATTCCGGCTCCGAGCGGCGATAGGCTGCGGTGATGGCGCGCCGCAAATCGCTCTGCGGTCGGATCGGCGGCGCAAAGGCCTCGAACGGCGCGCTGTTTTGATGATCGGCGATGCTGACGATTGCGGCCACCTTGGCCTCCCCGGTTGAAAACCGCGTCCATCTTACCGGATCCGGGCCGGGAGGCTGCACTTCATTTTGAGGATTTTTAACTCACTACGACCGATTCAGATTGATATCGTAGCCAGAACGATCCACATTCTCCGAATGCATGGTGAAATAGATCAATTCGATCGCAAGATCCTGGACGCCCTTTCCGACGATGGGCGGATGTCGATTACGGACCTTTCGGCTCGCGTCGGGTTGTCCAAAACTCCCTGCCAGCTGCGACTGAAGCGGTTGGTGTCTGAGGGCTACATTGACGGCTTCAAGGCGGTCATCAACCCGTCCAAAATGGGCCTGGAGCACATCGTCTTCGTCGAAGTGAAGCTGACCGACACGCGCGAACCGGCATTGGAGGAGTTCAATGAAGGCGTCAAGAAAATAAAGGAAATCGAAGAATGCCACATGATAGCAGGACGTTTTGACTACCTATTAAAAGTAAGGACTCGCGACATACGTAAGTATAGGCAGGTACTCGGCGATAAATTGTCTACATTGCCTTTTGTCGCCAGCACATCAACAAATGTCGTTATGGAAGCAATAAAGGAATCTAATAACATTCTATAAGTAATAATGCGGTATTATTATATAATATTGCGAGTGATGGCACCGTCTGCCTTATAGTTATGTTTCTATTTCTATGGGATATGGATACTCGAATCGCTCTTTCCATATCATGGATTTCGAGGCCGGCGGGCCGGGCGCCCTAGCTGGGCGGTGACCCATCCTCTCGATGGAGCGCGCGGCATGTTTAGCGTAAACCAGCTCCGCGGGGCCATTTGGCCCGAAAGCCGCTATGCTCCGCGCTCCCAGCCCGTCGTCAAGCAGACGTCGAGCCTTGGTGTGCGGCGATTTGGCCTCTGAGCAGGATCGAGGAAATCGCCGCGATAGCGCGCGAGGCTGGTCTCGCGTGCACCTCGACGGTGCACGGCTGCTGAACGCTGCTGTAGAGGCGAAGATTCCGGCAGCCGCCTGCCGTACCGTTCGACTCAGCGTGGATCGATCTGCCGAAGGGGCTCGGCTGTAGTCTTCTTTTCCATGAGGCGATGGCGCTGCGGGCCTATGCGAGCGCCGAGAACAACGTGTCGTTGAGGCACTCGTTCCGCAAGCGTCCGTTGAAGCTCTCCACGAAGGCGTTCTGTGTCGGCTTGCCGGGGGCGATGTAGTGCCACGCGACGCCGGTCTGCTGGGACCAGCGCAGGATCGCCATCGAGGTGAACTCGGTACCCTTGTCGGACACGATCGTGTCCGGTCGGCCGCGCATGCGGATGACGTGATCCAGTTCGCGAGCAACGCGCAGGCCCGAAACCGCGAGGGGCGCATCGCCCGTCTCCTTGAGTGACGGACTCTACTCAAATCTAGAGGAAGAGCAGGGTCTCAGGTCAGTTGCCTTGTGATCGGGCCGCAGCTCGCTCGAACCTCGGTATCAGACGACTATGCCCTCGAGAACTCGGCGCGCAGTGTGCTTCAAGCTGCACGAGTTATTGCGCGGGGGCTGGCCACATGCTCCTTGAGAACCGTGCCAGACGTGTCCACCTCCCGAAGCTGCACATCATAGCTCCACAGCTCGGCGACATGCTGAAGCACCTGCGCGACGGGCTTGTCCTGGAGCAGGCAACCATTCGCGACGCTGTGGCGCAGGATCAGACGCCGGTCACCGGCGAGGTCGACATCGACGATCTCTATATTGGGATCGGTCCAGCTGACATCATATTCGCGGCTGAGCTGCCGGCGGATACGACGGTAGCCGCGCTCGTCGTGGATCGCCGAGACCATCATGCCCTCGGTCTGCGCGGGGTCGTCGTGGAGATGGAACATCCGCATCTTCCGCATCAGGTGCGGGCTGAGGAACTGGCTGATGAAGCTCTCATCGCGGTAATTGGCCCAGATGTCGCGCAGGACGCCCATCACATCGCCGCGGCCGGCGATGCCGGGGAACCACTCCCGATCCTCATCTTCCGGGGCGGTGACGATCCGCTCGAGGTCCTGCATCATCTCGAATCCGAGCGCATAGGGATTGAAGCCCGGGAACCTCGGATCGTCAAAGGCCGGCTGGAACACGACGTTCGAATGCGATTTGAGGAACTCGAGGAAGTTGCCGTCGCTGATGGCCCCGAGCTCATGCAGGCGCGTCATGATCCGGTAGTGGACATATGTGGCCGTTCCCTCGTTCATGACCTTGGTCTGTCGCTGTGGATGGAAATACTGCGCGATCCGGCGGACGATGCGCAGGATCTCGCGCTGCCAGGGATGCAGCCGGGGCGCTGATTTCTCGAGGAAATACAGAAGATTATCCTGCGGCAGTCCCAGAGCGGCGCGCCGCAGCTCGACGCTCGCGTCCGAGGCGCTCTTGCTGGGCCCCGTCGGCACGGTGCGCCACAGATCGTTGAATATCTGTTCCTCATGCGCGCGACGCTCCCGCTCGCGCCTCTCCTCTTGGCGCAGGTCGAGTTTGCTCTTTCCGGGATGCCGATGAACCCCATGGGACATCAGCGCATGCGCTGCATCCAGCGTCCTTTCCACGGCGACCTGGCCGTAGCGCTCCTCGCAGCGCGCGATATAGCCCTTGGCGAAGTCGAGGTAGTCGAGGATGCCCTCAGCGTCGGTCCATGTCTTGAAGAGGTAGTTGTTCTTGAAAAAATGGTTATGGCCAAAGGCAGCATGGGCGATCACCAGCGTCTGCATCGTCGCGGTATTCTCCTCCATAAGGTAGGAGACGCAGGGCGAACTGTTGATGACGATCTCATAGGCCAGATCCTTCAGTCCCTTGCGGTAGAACGCCTCGTGATGGGCGAAATGCTTGCCGAATGACCAATGCTTGTAGAAGAGCGGCATGCCGGTGGACGAATAGGCATCAAGCATCTGCTCGGCTGTGATGACCTCGATCTGGTTCGGATAGACGTCGAGGCCGAGCTCGGAGAGTGCGATCTCCTCGCAGGCGTCGTGGATCCGCTGGAGCGTGGTGAAGTTCCAGTCCGCCCCATCGAAGAGGCGTTCCATCGAGACAGCCGTCATGATGCGGCCCTTTCATGTCCCTGGCTGCGGTGGAACAGCTCGCGGAAGACGGGGAAGATCTCGCTGCGATGACTCACCTTGCGGATCGACAGCGGCGCGCCCTCCGAGCGCAGCCGTTCGTAGAGCGTCCACATGGCGGAGCGGAACGAAGACTCCCGGTCGCCTTCGCCAACCTCGAGATAAGCGAAATACTGGCTGACCGGCAGGATCGCCTCCTTCAGCAATCGCCCGGTTGCGGCTTCGTCTGAATAGGAATTGTCGCCGTCCGAAGCCTGGGCCGCGTAGATGTTCCAGTCCTCCGGGGGGTATCGCTTCGCGACGATGTCCCGCATCGCTTCCAGCGCGCTCGACACCAGCGTCCCGCCGGTCGCGGGGCTGTGGAAGAACGTATCCTCATCCACTTCCTCAGCCCGGTCCGTGTGGCGGATGAAGACGAGCTCGACATGGCGATAGCGCTGCGAGAGGAAAATATAGAGCAGCATGTAGAACCGCTTGGCGAGGTCCTTCATGTGCTCCGTCATCGAGCCGGACACGTCCATCAGGCAGAACATCACCGCCTGAGCGACCGGCTTCGGCTCGTTCTCGAAGCGGCGATAGCGGACATCGACGGGATCGATGTAGGGAATGCGCCGCACCTTTGCCTCGAGCGCCTTCTTCTTCGCTTCGAGCGCCAGGCGGAGCGCATCGTCTTCGCACGCGGCGATTTCGGCATCCAACTGCGCGATTACCTCGGTGCGCGGACGGCCGAGAGCGATTCTTCGCATCAGCGCGAGCCGCGTGGTGCGGTTGATCGCGAGATTGGCGGGCGATCCCGAAACCGAGTAGCCGGCGCGAGCGGGGTTGTCCTGCTCCGTCTCGGTGAGCCGCCGCTTCGCTAGGTCGGGAAGCTCGAGGTCGTCGAGGAAGACATTGAGGAACTCGTCGCGGGTCAGGACGAAGCGGAATGCGTCCTCGCCGTAACCCTCGCCCGCCTTGTCCGGTCTGCCGCCGCCCCCGCCATTCGGACGTTGCAGCACATCGCCTTCGACGAAGCTCCTGTTTCCCGGCAACACATGGTCGCGCACGCCTCCCGGGCCCCTTCGGAGGCTCGGTTCCTCCATGCCGTCGACCGGGAGGCTGACCTCCCCGCCCTCGAGAACATCGCGGATATTGCGGCCTTCCAGGGACTGCTTCACCGCTTGCTGCACGACGCCTTTGGCTCGCCGCAGGAACCTCTGACGATTCTCGAGGGCCTTGCCACGTGGATTCAGGCGCCGGTCGACGATGTTCATGACTGCTCCCGAGCCTGACTCAGCCTGCCTGCTTCACACGCATGTACCACTCGATCAGGCGCCGGACCTGGCGCTCGGTATAGCCACGTTCGACCATGCGCGAGACGAACTCACCGTGCTTCTTCTCGCTATCGCCATCCTTCTTCGAGCCGAACGAGATGACCGGCAGCAGATCCTCGACCTGCGAGAACATCCGCTTCTCGATGACCTCGCGGATCTTCTCGTACCCTGTCCAGGACGGGTTCCTGCCGCCATTGGCCGCCCGCGAGCGCAGGCTGAACTTGACGATCTCGTTGCGGAAATCCTTCGGGTTGGCGATCCCCGCCGGCTTCTCGATCTTGGTCAGCTCCTGGTTGAGCAGTTCGCGGTCGAGGAGCTGGCCGGTGTCCGGATCCTTGAAATCCTGGTCCTCGATCCAGGCATCGGCATAATCGACATAGCGGTCGAACAGGTTCTGACCGTAGTCGGAGTAGGATTCGAGATAGGCCTTCTGGATCTCATGGCCGATGAACTCGGCATAGCGCGGGGCGAGCTCGGCCTTGATGAACTCGAGATAGCGCTTCTCGATCTCGTCGGAGAGCTGCTCGCGGCGAATGGCCTGCTCCAGCACGTACATGAGGTGAACCGGATCGGCGCCCAGCTCGATCGTGTCGTGGTTGAAGGTCGCCGCCAGCACCTTGAACGCGAAGCGGGTCGAGATGCCGTCCATGCCCTCGTCCATGCCTGCCGCGTCGCGGTACTCTTGGACGCTGCGGGCCTTGGGGTCCGTCTCCCTGAGGCTTTCCCCGTCATAGGCGCGCATCTTCGCGTAGAGCGTCGAGTTCTCGTGGTTGCGCAGCCGCGAAAGGACTGAGAAGCGCGCGAGCATGGTCAGTGTGGCAGGCGCGCAGGCGGCTTCGCTGAGCGCTGAGCCCTCGATCAGCTTTTCGTAGATCTTCTGCTCTTCGGTGGCCCTCAGGCAGTAGGGCACCTTGATCACGCAAATGCGGTCGATGAAGGCCTCGTTGTTCATATTACTCTTGAAGCTTTGCCACTCGGCTTCGTTGGAATGAGCGAGGACGATGCCCGAAAACGGTATCGCGCCAATGTTCTCCGTACCGATGTAGTTGCCTTCCTGCGTCGCCGTCAGGAGCGGGTGCAGCATCTTGATCGGTGCCTTGAACATCTCGACGAATTCGAGGATGCCCTGGTTGGCGCGATTGAGGCCGCCAGAGTAGCTGTACGCGTCAGGATCGTTCTGGGAGAAATTCTCCAGCTTGCGGATATCGACCTTGCCGACGAGCGAGGAGATGTCCTGGTTGTTCTCGTCACCCGGTTCGGTCTTGGCAATGGCGATCTGGCGCAGGCGCGAAGGCTGGATCTTCACGACCTGGAAGCGTGAGATGTCGCCGCCGAACATTTCGAGCCGCTTCAGGCACCAGGGGCTCATCAGGCCCGTCAGCCGCCGCTGCGGGATGCCGTAGCGCTGCTCGAGGATGGGACCCATTGTGACGGGATCGAACAGATTCAGGGGGCTTTCGAAGATCGGGCTGATCTCGTCACCCGCCTTCAGGACATAGATCGGATGGGCTTCCATCAGCGACTTCAGTCGTTCCGCGAGAGACGACTTGCCGCCGCCGACCGGCCCGAGCAGATAGAGGATCTGCTTGCGCTCTTCCAAACCCTGGGCGGCGTGGCGGAAGAACGAGACGATGCGCTCGATCGTCTCCTCCATGCCGTAGAAGCCGGCGAAAGCGGGATAGGTCCGGATCGTCCGGTTCAAAAAAATGCGGCCAAGGCGAGCATCCTTGGCCGTGTCGATCATCTGAGGTTCGCCGATGGCCGCCAACAGGCGTTCCGCTGCGTTAGCGTATAGCATTGGACTACCTCGGCAGGCTTCCAAGTAATCCGCAATCGGCATGTCCGTTTCGCGTCGCGCCTCATAGGAGCGGACGAAGGCGTTGAACAAAGAGTCGTTGTACATGAGCCCTCTGCATCTGGTTATGCCGAGGCTCGACGCAGGCATTAGAGTATCCGCAACGCCCGACATCGAAGCACGGCGTACATCACGGCGAATCAGCATCTGCTATTAATTGATAGGATGCGCTCAAGCGCGGAAGTCGCAACATGGAAAAATGGGCGCCCCCTGCTTTGTGCGACGCACCTGCACATAAATTGTGCCGAACTCCATCCGGCATCGACAACTTCGCCAGGCCGCCATGCGCGGTGAATACGGCTCCCGGTCACGGGCAGCGAACCACCCCTGCGCAGCCAACGCCGCTGCTTTGGCCGGTGCCTTTCTGGCACGGCGACAGGTTTGCTTTGATGGGTTGCTTGGATTGGGGCGGAACTCGGTTGCCCGTGGGCCGGCGTCGCCGGCCCATCGCTCTGGCCGACAGCGCGGATCATTGAGGCGTAGATCCGTGGTTCCGATCGCCGGCAGCTTGAGCAAAGCGCCTCGGCAGGTGCTTTGGGAAGCGGCAGCTTTCGTCAGCCGTTCCTTGCGGAATGCCCGGTGACGGCTATTGCTGGCCTGATCCGATCAGGCCAGCATCCGGGTATCGCCGCAGACCGAAATCTCCTGGCCCGAGATCGTCTTGGCGAAGGGCGAGGCCAGGAAGACGATCTGCTTGGCGATGTCGGCCGGATCGACGAACTGCTTGATCGAGACGCCGGCGAAGAGCCGCTGCGTCATCTCCTCATGCGAGACGTTGAAGCTGCGCGCCTTGTTGGCGATGACGCTCTGGATCCGCGGCCCCTCGACAAGGCCGGGGCAGATCGCATTGGCGCGGATGCCGAATTCGCCGAGCTCCGCCGAGAGTGCCTTGGTGAAGCCGATCACGCCCCATTTCGCAGCCGCATAGGGCGAGCGCAGCGGAAAGCCGTGCTTGCCGGCCTGGCTGGAGAGATTGACGATCGAGGCATTCTGCGACTGCTTCAGGTGCTCCACGGCGAGCCTGGTGCAGTTGAACTGTCCGGTCAGGTCGATCGCGACGCAGGAATCCCAGTCGGCGGGGTCGATCTCGTCGACGCGGCCGGTCGGGCCCGCGATGCCGGCATTGTTGACCAGGCAATCGAGGCCGCCGAGTGCCGCCAGCGCCTCCTCAAAAAGCCGGCCGACAGCTGCGCGGTCCGACACGTCGCAGACCGACTGCGTCATCCCGGGGTCGCTCTTTGCCATCTCCGCGAGCGCTGCATGGTCGACGTCGCAGATATGGACCTTCGCCCCTTCTGCCGCGAAGGCACGCGCCGTCGCGCGGCCGATGCCGTTGGCGCCGGCCGTCACCAGCACGCGCAGGCCCTTGATCTGCAAATCCATCCTTGCGTCTCCCGTCCAGATTGCTTTCAGGCGCTGAGCTGGCCCGTTTCCTCAATATGCGCAGCAGCAGCCGCGATGTCGTCTTCCAGCGCCGCACGCGCGGCGGCAGGGTCCTGCCTTCGCAGCGCCTCCAGCAGTCGCGCATGCGCCTGCATGGCGCTTCCACCCTTGAGGCGACGTGGCTCGTCGCGCATGTCGATGTTGAGGATCGGCCCCGCCTTGAGCCATAGCCGCTCGATCATCTCGATCAGGCTCGGCATCCCGGCCGCCTCGTAGAGCGCGAAATGCAGGTCCCGATTGGCCGAGACGGCGCCGGCGCTGTCCGGCGGATCGGCGCTGGCCGCCTTGCGGAAGGCCGCATCAAAGACCTCGATCCGCGCGACATCGTCGGGCGTCGCCCGGCGCGCTGCTTCCTCGGCGGCAAAACCTTCGACGACGAGACGCAGCCGCGTGAGCTCGCGGAACTGCGCCAACGAGAGTACGGGGACCCGCACCGCCCGGCCCGGCAGCACCTCCAGCGCCCGGTCTGCCGCCAGCCGGCTGACGGCCTCGCGCACCGGCATCATGGAGACCCCGAGCGCCTCGGCCACGCGCCGCAACGACAGCTTCTCGCCCGGCGCGAGCCGGCCCGCCACCAGCAGCGCGCGCAATTCTCCGGTGACGCGCTCACCGAGCGTTTCGCGCTGCAGGGCACCGATCTCGTCGAGCGCCGAGACATCATGTTCCGGCGCTGCGGAAGCATTCTCGAGGTCGGCGCCCAAGGGCTGGACAGGGGCAATCATGTCTGCCAACCTAACTGTGATCACAGATCACGACAAGCGGCATCAGACCGCTGACCAAAGAGCCGACCCGAAAATCGGGGCAATCGTTCTGGGAGGAACGCCAATGTCAGACCAGTTGAAGACGAGCCGTCTTTCGCGCCGCCAGGCGCTGGCCGGGCTCGGTGCCGGCGCGGCGACCGGGCTCATCGCGAGCCCTTCGATCATCCTGGCGCAGACGCCGGACGCGATCCGCTTCGGCCATCTCACGCCGCGTACCGGCTTCCTCGGCCCGCTCGGCGAGTATGGCGTGATGGCCGTCGACCTGGCTGTCGAGGAGATCAACGCGGCCGGCGGCGTCAATGGCCGCAAGCTCGAGGCGCTGAAGGAGGACTCGGTCAATCCGCAGACCGCCTCGACCAAGGCCGAGCGCATGATCGAGCGCGACAAGGTCGCCTGCATCATCGGCGAGATCTCGTCGGCCTCGGCGCTGACCATCGCGCAGGTCGCCGGCCGGACCAAGACGCTCTTCGTCAACACCGGCGCCAATTCGGATGCGCTGCGCGGCGAGAGCTGCAACCGCTACATGTTCCATGTCGAGCACCAGAACTCGATGTATGTGAAGAGCTGCGGCCGCTCGCTGATGGCGCAGGGGCTTGTGAAGGGCAAGAAGTGGTTCTCGCTGACCGCCGACTACGCCTTCGGCCATGACCTGCTCAGGGTCGCGAAGCGCTTCATGGAGAGCAATGGAGGCCAGTTCGCTGCCGACAAGCTTGTGCCCACCGACGCGACAGACTTCTCCGCGCTGCTGCTCGAGATCCGCGCCGCCAAGCCGGACCTCGTGATCTCGAACCTCGCCGGCAACCAGATCACCAACTTCCTGAAGCAGTATTCGGAGTTCGGCCTGACTTTCCCCGTCGCCGGCTTCGGCTTCGACACGGCGCTCGCCTGGGCCGCCGGCAAGGACAATTTCGGCGGAACCTGGCCTTCCGTCTGGCATCATCTCATCGACACACCCTCGACCAAGGCCTTCGTCGCGGCCTTCACCAAGAAGTACGGCAAGCCGCCGGAGAACCAGGCCTGGGGCGACTACATCGCCGTGAAGATCATGGCGCAGTCGATGAACGAGCTGAAGAGCACGGACACGCCCAAGATTCTCGAGCACTGGGAAAAGGGCGCGAAGTTCGACGTGATGAAGCCCCGCCAGGGCTATTTCCGCGCCTCCGACCACCAGCTGATCAGCGAGATGTACACGATCACCGCGCTGCCCGCCGCGCAGGTGAAGAACCAGTGGGATCTGTTCACCTCCTCCCCGCCGGTGCCCGGCCCGGACGAGAACATGGAGGTCATCGCAACCAGCGGCGACGAAGCCGTCTGCAAGATGAGCTGACGGGACGTCTCTTCCCACATCCGCGACGTCATCCTGGACAAGCGGCGAAGCCGCGTAGATCCGGGATCCATCGGAGGACGCCGACGCTCTGTGATGGATCCCAGGTCGCCCTTCGGGCGCCCAGGATGACGGCGCGGTTCCTCGCTTCGCATTCCGAGAAAGCCAAACCTTGCTCACTCTCTTCATCCAGCAGGTGCTGAACGGGCTGCTCGACGGGGTCTATTACCTCCTGATCGCGCTCGGGCTGTCGCTGATCTTTTCGCTGGGCGGCATCGTCAACCTGGCGCACGGCGCCTTCTATGCGATCGGTGCCTACCTCACGATCGTGCTTGCGCCCCATATCGGCTTCGGCGGCGCAATGGTCGCCTCGCCCGTGCTTGTCGCGCTCATCGGCATCGTCGTCGAGCGTGGGCTGTTCCAGCGCTTCTACCGCTCCGACCCGATCCTCTCGCTGCTCCTGACCTTCGGCCTCGCCATGGTCGCAGAGCAGACTCTCCGCATGATCTTCGGCGCGCCGCCGCTTTCGTTCTCGATCCCGCCGGAACTCCGCGGCCAGATCTTCATCGGCGACTTCATCTATTCGCGCTACCGGGCGATGCTGCTGCTGATCGCCGCCGCCTGCGTGCTAGGCCTCTGGTTCCTGCTCCAGCGCACGGCCTTCGGCCGCGTCGTGCGGGCAGGCGTGCAGAACCCCGACATGGTCGGCGCGCTCGGAATCTCCCTGCAGCCCTACATGGTCGCGGTGGCGGGCATCGGCATCGGGCTCGCGGGGCTCGCCGGCGTGCTGCTTGCGCCGATCTATTCGATCCATCCCGCCATGGGGCAGGAGATCATCACGCCGGCTTTCGTGGTCGTCGTCATCGGCGGGCTCGGCTCCTTCTGGGGCGTCGTGGTGGCGGCGCTGATGGTCGGCCTCGTCAAGGGCATCACCATCGGGCTCGGCTACACGCAATGGTCGACCGCCGTGATCTACCTGATGATGCTCCTCGTCCTGCTGTTCCGGCCACGTGGCCTGTTCGGCGAACGCATCCAGCGCTTTGAGTGAGGCCGCGATGACGCAAAGCCAGCGCGACCTCGCGCCTCTCCTCATCGCCGCCGCGGGCCTCGTCGGGCTCCCCTTCCTGATGCAGGCGATCGGGCTCGGCACGACCTCTGCCACGGAGGTGGTCGTCTTCGCCATCGCCTGCATGGCCCTGAACGTCCTCGTCGGCACGACGGGGTTGGTTTCCTTCGGCCATGGCGCCTGGTTCGGGCTCGCCGCCTATGCCGCCGGCCTGCTCCAGCGCAATCTGATGCCCGGGCAGTTCGTCCTGCCGATCGTGCTCGGCGTCGCCTTCGTGGGGCTGATCGCCTTCGCCTTCGGCGCGCTGATCCTACGCCGTCGCGGCGTCTATTTCTCGCTGCTGACGCTGGCGCTCGCCGCCATGACCTATTCCGTCGCCTTCCGCTGGACGGCAGTAACCGGAGGCGAGGATGGGCTCGGCGGCATCAAGCGCCCGCTCTTCCTCGGTATCGATTTCGAGCAGGCCTCGCGCTTCTACGTTCTCGTCGCCATCCTCGGCATGGCCGTGGTCTACGGGCTCTGGCGTTTCCATCGCTCGCCGGTCGGAACTGTCCTGGTCGCGATCCGCGAGAACGAGCAACGCGCCCGCTTCCTCGGCTACGCCACCAATCGCTACAAGCTGATCGCGTTCACACTATCGGCGGCGCTGACGGGGCTGGCCGGCACGCTCCTGCTGTTCAACAACAGGATGACCTCGGCCGAGCCGATCTCGGTCGCCTTCTCCGGCGAATTGCTGGCGATGGTCGTCATCGGCGGCATGCGCTCCTTCCTCGGGCCGGCGCTGGGCGCGCTCTTCTTCGTCATCTTCCGCGACTACCTCTCCAGCGTGACGCCGAACTGGCTGTTCTGGTTCGGGCTGCTCTTCGTCTCATTCATCGTGTTCTCTCCGGATGGGCTCGTGGGAGTCGGCGAAAGGCTGCTCCGCCCCTTCCGCAAGAAGGCCGTCGGCGATGCCGCGATGTCCGAGCGCAAGGCCGGCACGGTGACCTTGCCTGACTTCATGAAGCCGGCCGATGCCGGCGACGGGACGATCTTGACCGCGACCGGGCTCGCCAAGAGCTTCGGCGGCATCAAGGCGGTCGAGGGCGTCGACCTCGCCATGGCCGATCGCCGGCTGCATGCGCTGATCGGCCCCAACGGCGCGGGCAAGACCACCGCCTTCAACCTGATCTCGGGCATGTTCGCGCCGGATCGTGGCGAGGTGCGCCTGCGCCAACGCCAGATCGGCGGGCTCTCGCCGGAGGCGATCACCCAGGCCGGCATCGGCCGCGCCTTCCAGATCACCAACCTGTTCCCGACGCTCTCGGTCGAGGAGAACGTTCGCCTCGCGGTGCAGGCGCGCGCCGATGAGCGCTTCGGATTCTGGCGTTCGGCGGACGCTCTGTCAGAGGTCAACTCGCAAACGAAGACCGTGATCGAGACGATGGGCCTGCGCGGCATCGAGGCCGCCGAAGCCGGTTCGCTCAGCTATGGCGGCCAGCGCCTGCTCGACATGTCGCTGGCGCTCGCGACCAAGCCGCGCGTGCTACTGCTCGACGAACCCCTGGCCGGCTTGGCGGCGGCCGAGCGCGAGCGCGTCGGCAACCTGATCAAGTCGATCTCCACCGACCTGCCGGTACTGCTCGTCGAGCACGACATCGACCGCGTCTTCGCCATCGCCGACCATGTCACGGTGATGAATGAGGGCTCCGTGCTGGTGGACGGCACGGTGGAGGATGCGCGCTCCTCGCCGCGCGTGCAGGAGGTCTATATCGGCTCCGGCGCGCATGCGCTGGCCGAGAAGCCGCGCCAGAGTGCGGCGCGCCATGGCGTGCTGCTCGGTCTCGACAAGGTCGATACCTTCTACGGCAAGAGCCACATCCTCCGGCAGGTCTCCTTCGACGTGCATGAGAACGAGATCGTCGCGCTGCTCGGCCGCAACGGTGCCGGCAAGTCGACGCTGCTCAAGACGATCACCGGCATCGCGCCGCCGGCCTCGGGCAGCATCACCTTGGCCGGAGCCGACATCGCCGGCCGGGCGCCGGCCGCCATCGCGCGCGCGGGCATCGCCTATGTGCCGCAGGGCCGCGGCCTCTTCGCCGGGATGAGCGTCAAGGACAACATGGAGCTCGGCCGGCTCAAGCGCCTGACCGGCAACGGCACGCGCTGGGAGGACGAGAAGATCTTCTCGTTCTTCCCGCGCATCAAGCAGCGCTGGCATTCCCCGGCGGACTATCTCTCCGGCGGCGAGCAGCAGATGGTGGCGGTGGCGCGCGCGTTGTCCGGCGACACGCGGGTGCTGCTGCTCGACGAGCCCTTCGAGGGTCTCGCCCCAGCCGTCGTCGAGGAGTTGTTCGAGGCCTTTGACAAACTGCGGCAGGAGATCGCGATCGTGATCGTCGACCACCATCTCGACCTGGCGCTGGCCCTGTCCGACCGGACCGTCGTGCTGGAACGCGGCAGCGTCGTCCATACCGGCCCGTCGCGTGCATTGAGCCAGGACCTCGCGCTCCGGCGGCAGGTGCTGTGGCTGTGATCCCCGACGTAAAGCGCCTCATCAAGGATACCCCATGACCAAGATCGCCATCGTCGGTTCGGGCCTGATCGGCCGCGCCTGGGCCACCGTCTTCGCCAGCCATGGCTTCGAGGTTGCGCTGCATGACGTCGCACCGGGAGCAGCCAAGGCGGCGCGGGCGCATATCGCCACCAATCTCGAGGAGCTCGCCGGGCACGGCCTGGTCGCCGACCCGAAGGGCTCGCTTGCTCGTATCCGCGTCGCCGCGGGGCTGGCCGATGCGTTGCAGGGAGCCGACCTCGTCCAGGAAAATGGGCCGGAGACGATCGAGGCCAAGCAGAAACTGTTCGCCGAGATGGACGCGTTCGCGCCCGCCTCCACCATCCTGGCGTCCTCGACCTCCTTCATCATGGCCTCGGTGTTCAGCGAGGGCCTGAAAGGGCGGGCGCGCTGCCTCGTCGCGCATCCGGTCAACCCGCCGCATCTCGTGCCGATCGTCGAACTCGCGCCCGCGCCCTGGACCGATCCGGCGATCGTCGAACGAGCCAAGGTGATCTACGAGCAGGCCGGCCAGGTGCCGATCACGCTGCGCAAGGAGAAGCCCGGCTTCGTGCTGAACCGCCTGCAGGCTGTATTGCTGGCGGAGGCGTTCCGGCTTGTCGGCGAGGGCGTTGCCAGCGCCGAGGATGTCGACAAGACTATCCGCGACGGGCTCGGCCTGCGCTGGTCCTTCATGGGGCCGTTCGAGACGATCGAACTCAACGCTCCGGGTGGCATCCCGGATTACTGTGCGCGCTACGGCGCCTCGCTCGCGCGCATGCAGCCGGAGTCCGATGGCATCGACCCGTTCGGCCCGGAGACGGTCGCGACCGTGATGAGCGAATGGCCGGGCACGCAATCGGCCGAGCGCGTCAAGCATCTGAGCGAGTGGCGCGACACGAGGCTGGCCGCGCTGCAGGCACATAAGCGCGGTTCGGCACGCAAGCCGGAGTGACGCCCGTCACCCCCAATTGAGATCAGGCTGAAAGGACGAGACGCCATGGCGAAAAACCGCAAAGTCATCATCACCTGCGCGGTCACCGGCGCGATCCACACGCCGTCGATGTCGCCGCATCTGCCGGTGACGCCGGACGAGATCATCGACGCTGCGGTCGGCGCGGCGGAAGCCGGTGCGGCTCTGGTCCATGTCCACGCCCGCAACCCGAAGACCGGCCAGCCCGACCAGTCGCCCGAAGCCTTCGAGCCCTTCCTGAAGGTGATCAAGCAGCGCTCCAACTGCGTCATCAACATCACCACTGGCGGCGCGCCCACCATGGGCGTGGAGGAGCGGCTTCAACCCTGCGCGCATTTCAAGCCTGAGGTCGCCTCGCTCAACATGGGCTCGATGAATTTCGGGCTCTACCCGATGCTGGCCCGGTTCAAGGATTTCAAGCACGACTGGGAGCGGCCCTATCTCGAGGGCTCGAAGGACCGGATCTTCAAGAACACCTTCCAGGACATCGAGAACATCCTGACGACTTGCGCCGAGAACAACACGCGCTTCGAGATCGAGTGCTACGACAGCGGCCATCTCTACACGCTGGCGCACTTCGTCGATCGCGGGCTGGTAAAGCCGCCCTTCTTCGTCCAGTCGGTCTTCGGCATCCTCGGCGGCATCGGCCCGCATCCGGAGGACGTCATCCATATGAAGCGCACCGCCGACCGCCTGTTCGGCGACCAGTACCAGTGGTCGGTGCTGGGCGCCGGCCGGCACCAGCTGCCGATCGCCGCCATGGCGGTCTCGATGGGCGGCAATCTGCGCGTCGGGCTGGAGGACTCGCTTTGGCTGGGGCCGGGGCAGTTCGCCAAGTCCAATGCCGATCAGGTCAGGGCCGCGCGCATGATCATCGAGGGGCTCGGCCTCGAAGTGGCGACGCCGGACGATGCCCGCGAGGTGCTGCAGCTCAAGGGCGCCGACAAGGTCGCGTTCTGAGCGTCTGCCACGCAAGGCAGGCGCAGCCGGCGAAAAATCGGGCCACTATTCGTCCCAGCGGATCACGGCGCGCCCGCTGGTCACGTCCGTCACCAACTGGGTCACCAGATCGAACTCCGCCTTCGGAACGGACACCGACAGCACTGCGCCGGTGTCCGTGAACGCTTGATCGCGCAGCTGCACCCCTGGCTGATCGCCCAGCCGCGCCTGAACGCGCGCCAGATCACCGAATGCACAAGTGATCATCGCCAAGGTCGTCTCGATCAGGGCAATCTTCTCGGCCCCGCGCAGGCATTGGGCCGCCGTGCCGCCATATGCACGCACCAACCCGCCACTGCCCAGCAGGACTCCGCCGAACCAGCGCGTCACGATGACGGCGACGCCGTCGAGCGCCTGTCCGTCGATGGCCGCAAGGATCGGCTTTCCAGCGGTGCCGCTCGGTTCACCGTCATCGTTGAACCGGTAGCTCGGCCCGCAACGCCAAGCCCAGCAATTGTGATTGGCCGCCCGGTCGGACTGCGCGGCGATGAACTCTCTGGCGGCGGCCTCATCGGCGACGGGAGCGGCCGTCGCAACGAAGCTGCTCTTCTTGATGTCCTGGCGGAATGAAAAAGGCCCAGCGAGCGTAAAGCGCGTTTCCATGCGCCCATCTATCGACTCAGGAGCGGCCTGGGCCAGTGCTAATCACAGATCTTCACCTGGGTGCGGCCGGGATTGGCCCGTCATGCTGCCGCACCCGTCTTGGACAATCGCGATCAGCTTTCAGCTGCTGCCATAACCAACTGCCGATCCGCCCCGTCATCTGCGACCGCCAGTACGGCTGCCATGCTCCATGCCGCGGCAGCATGGATCTCCACTTCGAAGCGACCGAACACCACGCGGGCGTGCGGCGGGATTGGACCCGGCTCGGGTAAGCGCGTGAACAGGTGCAGGTCGACCGGCTGGTTCCGTGGCAACGCCAATCGGGCAATCAACCGAGACGGCACGAGCGGCTCGCTCAACTCGGTCCATTCGGTTGCCGCGAGAACATTGCTGCCGCTTTCGGCATCGTCCGGACCGATCCCGCACGGCGTGACCACCAGCCGGGCACCGAGATTCGGCGTCTGGCAGCGCCTGTCGTCGATCAGGGCTTCGCAGGAAATCTCGGTCAGGCCGGGAGTGGCTGGCAGTCTGATGACGGCCGCAGATGGCGTGGTCTTCAGAGGTCGCAGGAGAACGTTGCCGCTCCCCATGTACCCGAACACCGGGTAAGCAGCCGACTGCTCTCGGGTGAGATAGACCTTGGCGACGGTCAGGTCCGGAACGGAGACGGTGGCCGCCGCGGCCTGTGACGGCTGGACCGCATCCTCGGCTTCGAAATAGCGGAGTCCCGGCAAGCCGCCCCACAGCTTGATCGCAAGCATGCCGGCGGTGGCCCGGCCATCCAGCTGAGCCGGCCGCTGGGGCTCGAACCGGTACTCGTGCAGGAGACCGGTCGGGCTGCTGGAAAGGCGAGGTGCCACCTCGCCGCCTGTCACCCAGACCTTGAGCGTCAGGGAGCGGGAGGTCCGTGACGACGCGCTGCGGAGGCGCAAGGGGAGCCAGCCACTGCAGAGGGCGTCGAACGGGACGCGCCACTGCGCCAGAACGGCCCCCAGATCGGAGGCCTCAAGCCGCGCATGCAACGAGCCGGGACCCCGGCCGGGATCGGCGACGTGAAGATCGACCCCGAGCCATCCTCGCGCCGAGCCGGGCAAGCGCTGGGTCAGGCACGGTTCCGTGCCGGCGACCTCTGGCCCTGTGGGGCATCCGGGAATTTCGACATCATCGCAGGGAGTGGGACTGTCGAAGATCAGGTGCGGTAGCCCCATTCGCAACGTGGCGAGAAGCTCCTCGACTTCAGGTGGGATCCGGACATGATGGGCCCAACTTTCCCGCAGCGCCGCCAGATCCCGCATCAACAGCTGGTTGCTGTGCTGCGATTTGCGCATCTCGCGCAAGGATCGCTCGAGTATGGCTGCGTCGAGGTCCGCCCTGCTTCCCACGACGATCGGGACCGGCGTCTCCGATCCTCCCATGCTCGACCACCACGCCTGCAAGACGCGCAGGGAGCGCTCATGGACTGGATCGGGAGCCCAAAGGACCCACACGTTCGTCGGTGGCACCTCCAGAGGGCGAAAGGTCGACGGCAACGCGTCCGCAGCATCCCCCGCCTCTTTCAGGACGAAGTGGTCGGGGCCAATCAGCTCGCAATCATACCAGCGCATGGCCGCATCCGGAGGTGCGATCGCATCCTGTTTCCCCGGGGACGTCACTGCTATGATCTTGGGCTCTGCGGAATAGAGCTGCGGCAACGCATGGCCTGTCGCTTGAACGATCATCAGACGGCCTGCCTGGTGGTCGATGTCGATGGGCCTGCAATGATCGGCTTGATCCCCAGTTCTTCGAATTCCTGGTGGGTGCCGTGATCAGGCCAGCAGCGCATCTTTGCGTCGGGCATGCCAAATGCTCGGCACAGGCGCAGGGTTTCGGCATTGCCGACGACGATGCTGGCATAGGCCTGCTCGAAGGCTGAGCATGCGTTCACCGCCTCGCTCGCCGCCTGATCACTTTCGCAGTACCCAAGCAATGCCCATGTCTCCACTTTCAAGCGGCGCAAAGCGCCCATCACCGTGTGCGAGACCCCGCCATCCACCGAAACGGCTCGGTGGTAGCCGGCCAATGTGGCGACGGCATCGTTCATGTCCGGCGGGTCGAAGCAGGGCATCTTCGTCCCCTGATAGGAGCGCGCCCAGACGCGGCTCAGCAGCTGCGGTAGCGGCAACACGACGATCTGCGAGAAGCAGCGCGCGTGCTCGGGCGCCAGCGCGAGATCCTTCTTCAGCGTCACGAGATCGACCTCCCAGCCCTCATCGGCGAAGACCCGCGCCAGCCTTGCGGCGATTGCGACGCTCTCGGGCGTCGCCGATGCGAGGACCAGGACGGCACGGGGGCGTGCTTCGGTGGATCCGCAGGCGAACGCCGAGTTCAGATCGAAGAGTTCCGGATAGACGTCGCGCGGCAGCGCCGTCTGGAGCCGGTATCGGTTCGGCGCCGCCGACTTCCAAGTGGCCAGGTTGGCTTCGTCTCCTGTCGCGGCGATGTCCCGGCACAGTCCCGCAAAGGCCTCGGCGATGGGCTCGGGCCCGATCGGCGCTCCGGCCACCGCCAGATCGAGTTCGATCGCCTGATGGTACTTGCCATGCTGTCGGGGCAGGGCGTGCAGGTCCAGCTTGCGGAATGCTGCCTGCTCGGCGACGAACGACGCCTCAACTGCCAGAAGATGGATGGCGGCCGCTGGCAGGCGGACTATGTCCGTCGGCTCCTGGGCGATCGTGGCTGCAGTCCAGGCGAGAAGGTGGTCAGCGTGCGACCGCTCCTGCAGCGAACACGCCACGAACGTCGATCGCGTGAGCCCGCACTCCAGCGTCCACAACACGCCCGCCAGCAGCGATTGCGGGACAAGCGCGTCGAACACTGCGCTGCTCATGATGATAAGCTGGCCGGGGCAATGGCCGAATGCCGGGCGCAGCTGCGCCCGCAGCAGGCGGCGGATATAGGCGTCGCGCGTCAGGATCTCGACGTCGTTGAGCTCGGTGAAGCACCGAACCAGGCCAGTGTCCGGGTGATAGACGGCATAGCGCGACCGCGCCTCCGCCTCGAACGCCAGGACGTTGCGGAGATTGAACAGGCGCGGATGACGGCTGCGGATGTAGCGCAGGATCGGGACGAAATCCCGCTCGGCCGCGACCAGCATGCTTTCGCCGCGGCGACGATAGGCAAAGCCCGCATCGGCCACGTGGACACCGCGAAAGCCATGCTCCAGGCCATGCAGCCAGAACTCCCAATCCTCGACGCCCTGGCGCATCCCGGTGTCGAAGCGGATCGACGCATCGAGCATGCGCCGTGACACCATGCTGCCTGCCTCGCAGAAATTTCGGAAGAGATGCTCCAGCGGAGAGTACGGTCCCGAGGTGTCGGCGAATTCGGCGAACCCGAATTTGTCGACGTCCGGATAGGCCCAGCCGACATTCGCATCGGCATTGCGCAGAGCCGTCAGAAGCCGCTGCAGGAGATGCGGGCCAATGCGGTTGTCGCAATCGAGGAAGTAAACGGCTTCCAGATCCGGGAAGGCCGCCAGCGCGAACTCGATCCCGGTGTTCCGCGCGGCGCTCAAGCCGCCATTGCGCTTGTGGAGATGGAAGATTTGACCCGGGTGGGACGCAGCAAATGTCTGGCAGACCTCGGCCGTTTCCGGATGAGGGCAACCGTCGTTCACGACAATGATGGCGTAGGCGAAGTCGGTGACCTGAGCCAGCGCCGATCGAAGCGCCTCGGCGGTCAGCCAGGGCTGGCCATAGGCGGGAATGAGGATGGCGGCGCGAATGTCCGTCCCCGTCCAGCTGTCGGCGCCCTGTTCCTGCGGTTCGTGAATGGGGCGCATCAAAGCGACGCGTGCCTCCTAGCAGTCATCCATCGGGCGGTGCCTTGCAGGCCGTCGAGCCAGCCGCGCCTGGGCCGCCACGGTGTCTCCCGGGTGACCAGCGAGATATCGAGGATGTTGATCGGCACGTCGGCGGCCCGGCCGGCACGATAAGTCCTCGCCAGCTCGGCCGTACCGGCGATGGCTTCGATATCGCTCGCAACCTGGTTGATGCTGAGCCCGACGCCCGATCCCACATTCATGACGCGGTGCGGGCCGTCATAGGTCACGGCCCAGAGAAAGGCCGAGATCACGTCGTCGATGTGAACGAAGTCACGCACAACCTCTCCGTCGCCCCAGATTTCGAGCGGCTTGCCGGCAAGGGCGCGGTCGAGCATTGCCGCAACGACGCCCTGGCGCTTCAGGATGGATTGCCCCGGGCCATAGGCGTTGGCGATGCGCAAGGCGAGATATTCGAGCCCGTAGAGGTGGTGATACAGGCTGAGATACTTCTCGATCGCCAGCTTGCCGACGCCATAGGCCGATATCGGATAGGTCGGTGCGGTTTCCGGGATCGGATGGCTGTCGGCTTGACCGTAGACCGTGCCGCCGGACGAGGCGAATACGATCTTTCTGACGGCCGCGTCGTTGCAGATGTCGAGGAAGCGCAACGTGCCGAGCACATTCGTTTCGAGATCGAAGGCCGGGCGCTGGCCGGGGCTTCCCGGCACCGAGCTGCTCAGGAGATGGAAGACGATCTCTTGCCCGCGCACGGCTTCGGCGACGGCCACAGGGTCCTCGAACCGTCCGTTTTTCCACTGGACCCGGTCGCTCAACTCCCGCGGATCGGCCGGTGTCCGCCCGAACGCCCGGACCACGGCGCCTTGATCGGCCAGGGCGTTGGCCAGATGGACACCGAGAAAGCCGCCGCCGCCCATGATCAGGCAGCGGACGCCGTCAAATCGCGGAGGGTCGGCGGTCGACATGTCCACTTCCTGATCTGCCAAGTTCTTGATCGGCAATATTCGATAGATTTAATTCGAAAATTTGATCTTTATATTTCGAAAACAGAAACATATACGGATCAAAATCATCGAAATATCGTCCTTGATGTGAATTATATCCATAATTGTCGGACTCTGAATAGAGTAATACGTTATGCGATTGGTCGTTTGCGGGTTGATTGGTGCGCTATAATGGCGCAATGCGCTGCTGGCAGTGCCACGGTACAGCCGCCTGAGAACGAACCACCGCTCCTTGGCGGCGGCGGTCTCGCGCACCCGGCCTCTGGCTCAATGAGGCTGTCGGAAGGCTGTCGTCCTGCCGCGGCCTCCCGATGTCCGCGCGTAGTGCAGCGCAGCCTAAGCGATCAGGTTGGGCCACGGCCTCAGGTGGATCGGAGCCGGATTCCTCGATCCGGCAGCCGTATGCACAACTGAGGGCCGCGATCAGTCTGCGAAGGCACCGCTGACGCCGTGCCAGACCTGATCCTTCAGGGCTATCAGCGGAGGCGCTGGCATGCTCACGGGCGGCTCGGCACGTCGGATGCCACCAACCACCAATGTGGCGATATGGATCTCGCCATCGGTGTAGTAGGGATCCCCTTCGCCATTCCGGCCGAACAGGGTTGGGCCCACTCCGGAAATCTGGAAGAAGGTCTGGACCATGCCGGCCTTGCCCAGGTCCGCCATCAGCAAGTCACGCTCTGCGTCGATGTCGGGCGCGATGTGGTGCGTCACCTGGCCGGTATCCCGGCTGAGGCCGACGCCCCGATCAAACGTGATCGAACCGAGCCAGACCGGCCGCGCATCGCTTCCCTTCTCGAGGACCATCCAGAATCGGACGTGGTGTCGGCGGTCCGCGCTGGTGCCCGCTGGCTTCTCGAAGGCGAGCTGTTCTTTCTTGCCCTCGTAGTAGAGGGGGCTGACCGGGGCATCATGATAGGGCCGGTCGAACACCACGCTGCCGACGATCTCGATGCTCGTCCGCAATGTAATCGGGTCGGCAGGATACCAGCCCGCCGCATGCATCGCGCGCAGGGCATCATCCTTGCTGCCGACCAAGCCGACGTTGAGCGCGTCGCCCGGGATGCCGCTCGAGGTGCGTGTCACCATCGGCAGGGTGGCGAGGCCGGGCTCACGTTCATGGTGACGCCACAGCAGGGGCAGTATGAGATAGGCAAGCAGCAGATAGCCTAGGAGCACGCCCGCCAAGGCGATCCACCACCGCCCCCTGATCGCGATCCGTCCCATGCCTGAAACCGGTTCGAGTGCAATCACAGCATCCTGCACGGCCGCATTGGCGGAACCCGCTGCCCGAGCAGGCTACTCCTCTGCAAAACGCGCCGTCTACTGGCCTTCGGTGCACGCCCTGCGCCTTTGGCACCCGCGCTGCGAGCCCTCTCGAACAACCTGGATCGGGCTCATCAAGCCGCTTTGTCGCGGCTGATCGCCTGGACCTTCTCCCAAACGCGTTCGGGGCGGGGAACGGACAGGTCGAAAACCGTTTCGAACGTATCCGCGAGATGGTCCGCGCTCGTAATCAGCTCTTCGCGAACATGGCCCGCCGCAACACGGCGCAGGCGGTCGTTCTGCAGGGCGACATAGCCATCGGCATGATGGCGCAGGACCGCCAGCGCGTTGGTGAACGGCGAGCCCGGATCCCGCATGAGCCACCCATGCGCGGCGCCCATCGCGACCTCGTCGCTGTGGTCGGCCCGGAAATCGAAACTGCGAGCGATTCCCTGGGCGTGATTGTTGAAGCGCAGCCAGCCTCCCTCCGCCGGAACGATCGAAAAGTCGAAGCCGCGCTGGTGGACCGGCCCAACGGCGAGCGGCACGGGTTCGACGATCGCATCGGCCACGCCGACCTCGGCGAGGTAGGGGCGGTCGAGATCGACACGCAGGGTCAGGTGGTTGCCGATGGCGACGTCGCCCAGCATTTCACGATTGACGCCGCCGCACAGCCGGGTCACCCGGAAGCCGAGCGCATCGAGCGCCGCGCCGAACAGGCCGTTCATCTCGTAGCACCAGCCGCCGCGCCGGCCTTCGACCATTTTCGCGAAGGCGGATGCCGGCGTGATCGAGGATGGCCACCCCATGAAGGCATCCAGCGCCTCCCAGGTGAAGGTCATGAGATGGGCGCGGTGAAGCTGCGCCAGACTGGAAAGGTCGAGGTAAGCGGGCCGGTCGATCCCGATCCTTGCGAGATAGGCTTTCAATTGGTCGGCTGTGAGCGTCATTCCGGAGGCATTCGGAGGCACGCGATTCATATTTCGGTTTCCGTTCGCTGGACCGCTGTCGAGGTTCTCGATGTAGTGCTTCGAGACGGCGCACCGGTTCATTCAGCCGTGCAAATTTTCGGTCAGACGACAGCGAAGTAGCGTGCGGTAGCACCGCACTGGAGGCCGAGTGGTGGGCCGCTTGATAGACATCCGCAGCTGCGGCGCCAACGCGTCGTGATCTCTAGGACGCGCTGCGCTCGTCAGAGCGGACCGAACTCGCGCACGATCAGGTTGTAGAGCGCCTGGGCGGCCGGGGTCAGCGTTTCGCCGCGCCGCCGGATGAGCGAGACCGGCCGATCGACGATCGGGTCGACCAGCGGGATCTGGGCTAGGTCGGGGCGGAGGTTCTCGACGAGCGAAGCCACCAGGATGGCGATGCCCAGCCCTTCGGAAGCGAGCCCGATCGCGCTGGAGAAATACTCGACCACGAACTTGGTCTTGACCTCGATGCCGGAGCGCGACAGCTGCGCCTCCATCAGAAGCCGGTTGCCGCTGCTTCCGCCGAGCGTGATCAGGTCGTGGCCGCCGAGATCGGCCCAGGCAATGGTCTCGCGCCCCGCCAGCGGGTGGTCGTTCCGGCAATAGACGACGAAGGGGTCGCGGACGAGGACCTCGTTGTGCAGATCCTGCTGGTTCGGAGGCTGGACATGCAGGCCGAACTCGGCCTGGCGCCGCCGAACCGCCTCGATCACGAGGGTGCTGGTCCGGTCGAGGATCTCGACGCGGTTGTTGGGGTGCCGCGTTGCATAACTCCGCAGGATGCGCGGCAGGCGCCCATACATCAGCGACGGGACAGAAGCGATCGTGATGTCACCGGTCGAGAACCGTGACATCGTCTTCAGCCGCTCGAACGAGCGGTCGACGGCATCCACCATCCGCCGAGCCTCCGGCAGGAACTCGCGACCGATGCTCGTCAGCGCGACGGTGCGCGTCGTCCGGTCGATCAGCTTCAGCCCGACATGAGCCTCGAGCCGCTGGATGCGCCGCGTCAGGCCGGTCTGCGTGACGTGCAGCTTTTCAGCCGCCTTGTTGAAGCTCCCGAGCTCCGCGATCTGGATGAACGCCTCGATGCCGTCGATCGGATGTTTCATGACAAAAGATCATTGATATATGCCATTATTTCAGCATACGGGTGACGAGCGACTGGTCAATAGTGTTCCCGAAAGGCGCCGGACCCGCTGCGAAGCGGGATGCGAAGCAGCCGCAAGGAAACGCACCGATGACCAATTCCAAGGCCGCCACTCGTGGCAGGCGCGTGCTCGTTACGCATGACCGGCTGGCTGAGACCGCCATCCATCTCCTCAACGCCCATGACGTCGATGTCTTCTTCTCGCCGGCCTATGCGCCGAGCGAGCAGGTGGCGCAGCGCGCCGCCGAACTGCAGGTCGATGCACTGATCGTCCGACAGGGGAGGGTGGACGAGGCGATCATCGCGGCCTCGCCCCGCCTGCGCGTCATCGCCAAGCACGGCGTCGGCGTCGACAATATCGACCTGCGCGCCGCCGCCGCGCGAGACATCCCAGTGATCCGCGCCATGGGTTCGAATTCGCGCGCCGTCGCCGAGCACACCATCGCGCTGGCGCTGACGCTGCTGAAGGAAATCCCGCGCCTCGACGGCGCCGTGAAGGCCGGCGGATGGCCGAAGCCGAGCTTCATCGGGCGTGACATCGCCGGCACGGTGATCGGCCTGATCGGCTTCGGCTCCATCGGCCAGCATGTCGCCCGGATGGCGCAGGGGCTCGGCATGCCGGTCGTCCTGCATGACCCCCATGCCCGCGAGGCGATCGCCCGGTTCGGCGCGGAGTGCGAACGCGAACTCGACGACCTAATCGCCGAGGCCGACATCGTCAGCCTGCATTGCCCGCTGACCAACGCCACGCGCGACCTCTTGGATGCGCGCCGCTTCGGCCTGATGAAGCCGACCTCATTCGTCGTCAACACGGCGCGCGGAGCCCTCATCAACGAGGCGGCCCTGTGCGCCGCCTTGCAGGACGGCCGGATCGCCGGGGCCGCGCTCGACAGCTTCGCGGTCGAGCCGCCGGCCAAGGACAGTCCGCTCTGGACCCTGCCCAACCTGATCGGGACACCGCATATCGCCGGTGTGACCGCGGGATCGGCCAAGTCGATGGCGGAGATCGCCGCCCGACATGTCATCGCGGTGCTCGACGGCGAGAAGCCGGATGCGGGCAGCCTTGCAAAGCTGGCGGAACTCGCCGCCTAGAGCGCTGAACCAAAACGCTCGGCAGAAATCTGAAGATCCGGACGATACCGGACGACAACAAGCAAACGGGAGGAATACCATGAGGTTTGTCTACAAGGCGCTGGCGGCATTGGCCCTGACTGGGTTGGCAACTATGGCGTCGGCCCAGCAATATCCGGAGAAGCCGATCCGCCTCGTCGTGCCGTTCCCGCCGGGCGGTGGAACCGACGTCGTTGCGCGCGTCGTGGCTCAGAAGCTCGGCGAGGCCACCGGCTGGACCCTGGTGGCCGACAACAAGCCGGGCAGCGGCGGCAGCGTTGGCCTGAGTCTCGCCGGCAAGGCAGCCCCGGACGGCTACACCATCGTCCTCGCCCAGAACGCCAACCTTGTGATCAACCCGATCCTCGGCAAGGCCAATTACGACCCGATCAAGGATTTCGCGCCGATCGGCCTTGTCGCTTCGGCTCCGCAGGTGCTCGTCGTCGCCAAGGATTCGCCGATCAAGACGGTCGAAGACCTGCTCGCCGCCGCTAGGGCCAAGGACGGCAAGCTAACCTTCGCCTCGCCGGGCGTCGGGACGAGCTCGCATCTGGCCGGCGAACTCATCCAGCAGATCGCGGGCGTCAAGTTCCGGCACGTCCCCTACAAGGGCGCGGCCCAAGCTCTGCCGGACCTGCTCGGCGGACGCGTCGAGATCTACATCTCCTCGGTCCCCTCCGCGATGGTGCAGATCAAGGAAGGCGTGCTGCGCCCGATCGCGGTCTTCGCGACCAAGCGCGATGCCGACCTGCCGGATGTCCCGACCTTCGAGGAGAAGGGTCTCAAGAACTCCGAAGCCGTGACCTGGTGGGGTCTGGCAGCGCCGGCAGGCGTGCCCGCGCCGATCGTCGCGCGCATCAATACCGAGCTCAACAAGGTGCTGAAGCAGCCCGATACCCAGGCCAAGCTGCGCTCGGCCGGCGCCGAGGCGCTCGGCGGCAGCAGCGAGGAGTTCGGCGCGCTGATCAAGTCCGACGTGCCGAAATGGACGCAGGTCATCAAGACGGCCGATGTGAAGGTCGCCGACTGAGCCAGCGACGGATGCCGGGATGCCGAGGCAGCATGGCTCCGGCATCCCGAGGCTCCTCGGCCTGTCGCCGCCGGTGCCCTCACGGAGCAACCCATCCATCCTGAGACGTCGTTCCCGGGCGCAGCCATACTGCGTCGAGCGACATCGTTTTGGACATCCACCATGAGAACCAGCATCTTCAAGAACCAGGACGCCCTTGCCGGCCTGCTGTTCATGGGGCTGGGCGCGCTCGGCTTTGTCTTCGCGCTCGGCTACAAGTTCGGCACCACGATCGACATGGGACCGGGCTATTTCCCGCGCATCCTCAGTCTCGTCCTGATCGGCTTCGGCATCATCACCTTCGTCAGGGGGCTGCGCGATTGCATGCCCGTCGAGGGCGGATGGGCCTGGCTGCCGCTCGTCCTGCTGAGCGCCTCGCTCGTGCTCTTCGGCTTCCTGATCGAGCGGCTGGGTCTCGTGCCGGCGCTCGCCGCCCTGTTCTTCGTCTCGGCCCGCGCTGGCCACGAATTCAAGGCGCTCGAGGTGCTCGCCCTGACCGCGGTGATGTCGGTCTTCGCCGCCGCCGTCTTCGTCTGGGGGCTGAAGCTGCCCTACAGCCTCTTCGCGTGGAACTTCTGAGCCATGGAGATCCTCGACCAATTCATGCTGGGTTTCGGCGTCGCGCTGTCGCTGCAGAACCTCGCCTACTGCTTCCTCGGCGTGCTGCTCGGCACGCTGATCGGCGTGCTGCCGGGCGTTGGCCCGCTGGTGACGATCTCGATGCTGCTGCCGGTGACCTTCGGGCTTCCGCCGGTCTCCGCCGTCATCATGCTTTCCGGCATCTATTACGGCGCGCAATACGGCGGCTCGACCACCGCGATCCTCGTCAACCTGCCCGGCGAGACCTCCTCCGCCGTGACTTGCCTGGACGGCTACCAGATGGCGCGCCGCGGCCGGGCCGGCGCCGCGCTCGCAATCGCCGCGCTCTCCTCCTTCGTTGCCGGCTGCATCGGCACGCTGCTGATCGTCGCGCTCGGCGTCCCGCTCGCCGGCTGGGCGCTGCGCTTCGGCGCCGAGGACTACTTCGCCCTGATGGTGCTCGGCCTCGTCGCCGCTTCGGTGCTGAGCCATGGCGACATGATCAAGGCGCTCGCCATGGTCGTGGTCGGCCTATTGATCGGGCTTGTCGGTACCGACGTGAACTCGGGCGTGGAGCGCTACACCTTCGGCCTGCCAGAACTGGCCGACGGTATCGGCTTCACCGTGCTCGCCGTCGGCATCTTCGCGATCTCCGAGGTCGTCACCAATCTCGAGCAGAAGGAGGCGCGTGAGGTCTTCACCAGGAATGTCGGCGGCCTGATGCCAAGCTGGAGCGATCTCAAGGCCTCGTTCCTGCCGACGCTGCGTGGCACCGCGATCGGCTCCTTCTTCGGCATCCTGCCCGGCACTGGCCCGTCGATCTCCTCCTTCTCCTCCTACATGCTCGAGAAGAAGCTGGCGAAGGACCCGTCCCGCTTTGGCCAGGGCGCGATCGAGGGCGTCGCCGCGCCCGAGGCCGCCAACAACGCCGCGGCGCAGACCGCCTTCATCCCGACCCTGACGCTGGGCATTCCCGGCAGCGCGACCATGGCGCTGATCCTCGGCGCGCTGATCATGAACGGCGTCCAGCCCGGCCCTTCGGTGATGACCCGCAACCCCGAATTGTTCTGGGGCGTCATCGCCAGCATGTTCATCGGCAACGCCTTGCTCGTCGCGCTGAATCTGCCGCTCGTCGGCCTCTGGGTGCGGCTGCTCAGCATCCCCTATCGCTGGCTGTTCCCGGCGATCGTGATGTTCTGCGCCCTCGGCAACTACAGCCTCAACAACAGCGCGATCGACGTCTATCTCTGCGCGGCAATCGGCGTGCTCGGCTATGTGCTGGCCAAGCTGAAATGCCCGCCTGCGCCGCTGGTGCTGGGCTATGTGCTGGGCCCGATGATGGAGGAGAACATTCGCCGGGCGCTGCTCCTGTCGGAGGGCGATCTCTCGATCTTCGTGAAGAGCCCGATCAGCCTGGCTTTCCTGACCATCGCGCTGCTGCTCCTCGTCAGCATGGCCCTGCCGGCCATCCGCCGCGGCAAGGCCCGCGTCGACCAGGAGGAGGCCAGCGCGACCTGAACGGCCGTGCCGCCGGCTCACAATCTCCCGAATATCGAACAGCCCAGATCTTCGAACAGCCAAGGACATCCCATGATCGGATTTCGCATCCTCAAGCGCCGCCGCCAGGTCGAGGCCAGCCTTGTCGAACGCTTCCGCACGCTCCCGGTCGCCAATATCAGCGATTCGATGTCGCGCATGACGGCCGGTGGCGCTTCGCTCCGGCCGCTGCATCGCGGCGGCGTCATGGCCGGGCCCGCGCTCACCGTGAAGACACGCCCGGGCGACAATCTGATGCTCCACAAGGCGCTCGACCTCGCAGCCCCCGGTGACGTGGTCGTGGTCGATGGCGGCGGCGATCTCACCAACTCGCTGATCGGCGAGCTCATGATCTCCCATGCCCGCAAGCGCGGCATCGCCGGCATCGTGCTCCACGGCGCGGTGCGCGACTCCGCCTGGATCCGCGAGAACGATCTGCCGATTTATGCGGCCGGCATCAGCCATCGCGGGCCCTACAAGGACGGGCCGGGCGAGATCAATGTGCCCATCGCGATCGACGGCATGGTGGTCGAGCCGGGCGATCTCGTCATCGGTGACGATGACGGCGTCCTCTGCGTTCCCTACGAGCAGGCCGAGGCGATCTATAAGGCCGCCCAGGCGAAGCACGCGGCGGAAGAGAAGAAGATGCTGGCCATTGAACAGGGCAAGGACGACCGGAGCTGGGTCGACGCCGCGCTCGCGCGCCTGGGCTGCGCCATCGAGGCCTGATGGAACGCTCCTGACACGCTTTGTCGCTGGCGAGTTCAGCCGGCCTGCGCGGACTGCTAAGGTCAGCAGCATGCGGCGCAGAGTTTGGTGAATTCGCCATCGCCGCGCGGAATGCAGGAGAGCCCAGATGGCGGCAACACGAGGCACGGTCAGGGTCGGCATCGGCGGCTGGGTCTTCGAGCCCTGGCGCGGGACCTTCTACCCGAACGGTCTGTCGCAGAAGCGCGAGCTCGAATATGCCGCCGAACGCATGGGTTCGATCGAGATCAACGGCACCTATTACGGTTCCCAGAAGCCCGAGAGCTTCGCCAAGTGGCGAGCCGAGACGCCCGACGATTTCGTCTTCTCGCTGAAGGGCTCGCGCTACATCACCAATCGCCGCGTCTTGGCCGAGGCCGCGCCCTCGATCGAGAAGTTCATCACCGGCGGCCTGACGGAGCTCAAAGACAAGCTAGGGCCGATCAACTGGCAGTTCATGGCCACCAAGAAATTCGATCCCGCCGATTTCGAGGCCTTCCTGAAGCTGCTGCCGAAATCGCAGGACGGGATCACGCTGCGCCACGCCGTCGAGGTCCGCCATGACAGCTTTCGCACGCCGGAATTCATTGCCCTGCTGCGGGAATATGGCGTCGCCGTGATCACCGCCGTCGATTCCGAATACACGCAGATCGCCGACGTGACGGCACCCTTCGTCTACGCCCGGATCATGGGCACGCGCGAGGCCGAACCGAACGGCTATTCCGACGCCGATCTCGACCAATGGGTGGTGCGGGCGCGGAGCTGGGCGAAGGGCGAGGTGCCAGCCGGGCTCGAGACGGCCGGACCTGCCGCCAAGGACAGCGTTCCGCGCGACGTCTTTCTCTATGTTATCAGCGGCGACAAGGTCCGCAATCCGCACGCGGCCATGGCTTTGACGCAGCGGCTTGCGGACGAGCCCTGACCGCGCGCGTCAGGGCGGGTCCTGATCAGACAGGATCCTGGCAGACATCGACCCATTCGGCGGATGTCAGCGCAGCCATGCGGTCGGGCGCTATGCGCACTGCGCTCTGCGTCGAGCCGGCGGCCGGAACGACCTCGTCAAAGGCTTTGAGCGAGATGTCGCAGTAGACCTGCAAGGGCGTGGCGAGCCCGAAGGGGCAGACACCGCCGACAGGATGGCCGGTCAGGGCGACGACCTCCTCGGCATCGAGCATGCGTGGCTTGCCGCCGAGCACGGTCTTGACCTTGCGATTGTCGAGCCTGGCATCGCCACGCGCAACCACGAGCACGACGCGCTCCCCGATCCGCAGCGACAGCGTCTTGGCGATGCGTGCCGGTTCGACGCCGTGGGCGGCGGCGGCGAGGACCACTGTCGCGCTGCTCTCGGGCGTTTCGATGATCGCGATCTCAGGGGCGCGCTCTGCGAAGAAGGCGCGAACGGATTCGAGGCTCATCGTCCTACCGGAACTTGATGAAGAGCAGGATCGCGAAGGCCGCCGGCAGGCCGAAGACGAGCGAGAAGAATGGCATCTCCTGCAGCACCGTATAGCCCGCCCGGCTGACGCCGACCCAGAGATTGACGAGCGAGGCGACCAGCCAGAGCGGCAGGAAGAGCTTGACGGAAAAGCCCGTCGGGTCGCCTCCGCCGAGCTTCAGCCGCCGCGCCAGGAAATGCAGCGCTCCGAGCAAGGCGAAGCCGGCTGCAATGATCTTCACCGTATGCATGCCGTCTCCGTTCTCCGTCCGAAGATCCTTTAGTGCCGGAAATGGCGATGGCCGGTGAAGACCATGGCGAGGCCGGCTTCGTCGGCGGCCTTGATGACCTCGTCATCGCGCATCGATCCGCCGGGCTGGATCACGGCCGTGGCACCGGCCTCGGCGGCTGCGAGCAGCCCGTCGGCGAAGGGGAAGAAGGCATCGGAGGCCACGACCGAACCCTTCGCGAGGGTCTCCGGCAGGCCGGCTGCCTTGGCCGCTTCGCCGGCCTTCCAGGCGGCGATGCGCGAGGAATCGACGCGGCTCATCTGGCCGGCGCCGATGCCGACGGTGGCGCCGTCCTTGACGTAGACGATGGCGTTCGACTTGACATGCTTGGCGACGCGGAAGGCGAAACGCAGATCGGCGAGTTCCTGCTCGCTCGGCTGGCGCTTGGTCACGACCTTGAGCTCCATGTCGTCGACGACGGCATTGTCGCGGGCCTGGGCGAGGAAGCCGCCGGAGACCGTGCGCAGCGACAGCCCGGGCGCGCGCACATCCGGCAGGCCGCCGGTGAGGAGCAGGCGCAGGTTCTTCTTGGCGGCGATCAGGGCGATCGCTTCCTCGTCTGCGTCCGGCGCGATGATCACCTCGGTGAAGATCTCGACGATCTTCTTCGCGGCCTCGCCATCCAGCTTGCGGTTGAGTGCGACGATCCCGCCGAAGGCCGAGACCGGATCGCAGGCCAAGGCGCGCTCATAGGCATCGAGCAGCGAGGTTCCGCTGGCGACGCCGCAGGGGTTGGCGTGCTTGACGATCACGCAGGCGGCCGATGCGGCCGGATCGAACTCGGCGACGCATTCGAAGGCGGCGTCGGTGTCGTTGATGTTGTTGTAGGAGAGCTGCTTGCCCTGGACCTGACGCGCGGTCGAGACGCCGGGACGGCTGCCGGGCGTGCGGTAGAAGGCGGCCCATTGATGCGGGTTTTCGCCATAGCGCATCGTCTCGGCAAGGCTGCCGCCGAGCGCGCGATAGGACGGCGCGGTGTCGCCGAGCTCGTTGGCGAACCAGTTCGAGATCGCCGCGTCATAGGCCGCGGTGCGGGCATAGGCCTTCTGGGCGAGCTTTCGGCGCAGCGTCAGCGTGGTCGCGCCCTTCTGTGCCGTCAGATCGCTGAGCACGGCCGCATAATCGTCGGCATCGACCACCACCGCGACGTCCTGATGGTTCTTCGCGGCGGCGCGGATCATCGCCGGTCCGCCGATGTCGATGTTCTCGATGCAGTCGTCATAGGGCTTGCCGGCGGCGACCGTGGCCTCGAACGGGTAGAGGTTCACCACGAGCAGGTCGATCGGGGCGATGCCGTGGCCGAGCATCGAGGCCTGATGCTCGGGATGCGAGCGGATGGCGAGCAGCCCGCCATGGACCTTCGGATGCAGCGTCTTGACGCGCCCGTCCATCATCTCCGGGAAGCCGGTGAGATCGGAAACGTCGGTCACCGGCAGGCCGGCCTCGGCGATCGCCTTGGCTGTGCCGCCCGTCGAGATAAGGGCGATGCCCAGCCGGTTCAGCGCGCGCGCGAAGTCAATCAGTCCGGTCTTGTCGGAAACGGAAAGGAGGGCGCGTTCGACGCGGCGAAGCTCTGTCGGCATCGGGATAATTCCAGGATCTGTGAGGCAGGCGGTTGGGGCGAGCTATCACGCTGCGCCACGCAAAGCAAAGTTCCAGGATGCAGGCGTCTCATGCGCCGACGGATCATGCGCCCTGTGGCGGCTCCGGCGGAATCCCTGGCTCGGGCGGCGGCCTAAAGCGCCCTGTTGCGGGAGCGGCCGCGCCGACGCGGTTGAAGCGCCAGGTGATGCGTGGGGTGGCGGCGGCGTCGAAAGCGACGCTGAGCTGCTCGCTGCGCCGCCGACCATCGGCTGCGGCGAGGAAAATGCTTTCCTCGATCGAGACCGTCAGGCCCGAAGCCTCGAAGGCCCAGACCTCGCCATTGGGCATGGCCAGCATGACGCCTTGCCCTTCCCGGATCAGGCTCGGCTTCACGGACGGATGCAGATGGAAGCGGGCGATGGCCGGCAGATCGGCGGGCTTGTCCGTCAGCGTGATCTCGTCTTCTCCCGACAGCGTGGCTCCGTCGCGCGCGAGCAGCAGTCGGCGCGTATGCACGGCGCCGAGGCCACGGCGGTAGCCGTCATGGCTGCCGACCCATTCCTGCCCGGTCTCCCCATCCTGCCGGGCGACACGGACATCAGCCGGGCCCGCGACGATCCGAATCTCGCCGAGCACGAGGCCGAAGGTGGCGCTCGAGCGGTCGTCGAGCGTCACCGTCGAATGCGCCGCCGTGCTGCGGGCCGCGAGCCGCAATTCGTCCGAGCCGTAGCGGCTGGTGCCGCAATTGACGACGATCCTCTGGGCGCCGCTGGAGAACTCGAAGGAGAGGCAGCCCGCATGCGCCTCGACCGACTGGGCGCCGTGCGGGGGCGGTCCGGCTTCGATCACGGCGACGCTGCGCTCGCCTGACAGCCGGCTGTAGCCCGAATAGATGGCCTGCTCGATCGGCCGCGCGCGCGCATCGTCATAGGCGGCCAGCGTCGCCATCAGGTCGGGCGGGGTCGTGCCCATGCCGTTGAAGAGGGCGAGCGCGCCGTCGCCATGCCGGAACAGCCGCAGATGCGGCATCATCCGCTCGATCGCCATCAGCACGCCGCGCGGCGGCTCGATGCCGCGCGCCATGAAGGTCTCGCGCAGCGGCAGCAGGTCGAGCAGGAACTCGATCAGCAGACGCGGATTGCGGCTGAGATGGCCGCCATCGGGCAGGATCTGATGGTCGAGTTCGTCGGAAAGCAGGAACTCCAGCCGCCGCCTTCGCCCATCCTGGCCATCGAGGCAGATCGCGGCGAAGGCGACCGCGATCAGGCAGTTAAGCCGCGCGGCTCCCTCGACTGCGCCGGCGAGAGCGAGGTTCAGCCGGTCGGCGAGCCGCGAGACATGGCGCACGAAGCGCTCGTAGAAGACATGGTCGGCGCCTTCCAGCAGCAGCGGCGAGTTCGACAGGAAGGAGATCAGCCGCCGGGCCGCGACCGCCGGCCGGCGGGCGATCTCCGTGCGGTCGCGCTTTCTCGTGATGAAGTCATCGACCAGGGCGCGGGCATTGGCGCGGGCGATCGCCGTATCGGCGGCGTGCATGTGGCGCAGCCAGCCGAAGCCGTACAGCGCCTCGGCCCAGGCTTCGCTCGGCGGCTCGCAGTCGAAAGGGGATTCGCCATGGGTGCGCAGCGTCCGCCCGGCGAAGGCGTAGTAGCCGGCATAGATATCGCCGGCGGTCGTCGGGTCGGAGGTGCGCAGATCGTGCGGGGCGAACAGCAGGCGCGTCGCCGTGGCGCGGCCGAACGGCCAGAGCTTGCGCGCGACTCCGACGATCTGGCCACGGGTCCGCCGGGCCGCCCGTCCGATCGCGGCCCGCGCCAACCCCCTGCGCTCAGACCACCCGTTCAATGCCCCGATACGCCCCGTACCCATTACGCCTGGTGCCGTCCGCCGATGCGAATCCCCACATCGTCATAGCCTGATCAGGCGGCTTGCGTAAAATCCGCTCCATCCCGAGAGGCGGGGCGTCTCGTTGCGGAGCTGATGGGGCAGGGTGCGCAGGTCGCCTTTGTCGTCGATCGCTTCGGCAAGGCCCCCAATCTCGGCCGGCTCGATCGGCTTTCGGGCGAAGTCGGGATGGCCTGCCAGAAAGGCCTCGATTTGCGCCTCGCCCTCCTGAGGTTCGAGCGAGCAGGTGCAATAGACCAGCCTGCCGCCGGGTCGCGTCAGCCGTGCCGCCGCCTCGAGCAGGCGCGCCTGGAGAGCGACCAGCTTGTCGCGATCCTCTGCACTCTTGGTCCAGGCCACGTCGGGGTGGCGCCGGATCGTGCCGGTGGCGCTGCAGGGGGCGTCGAGCAGCACGGCGTCGAAGGGCTCGGCCTCCCAGAGGCTTGCATCCTTCGTGATGATCTCGGCGGAGAGGCCGAGCCTCTCGAGATTGGCCCTGAGGCGGCGCAGGCGCGGACCCGAGCGATCGACAGCCGTGACCTCAGCGCCGAGCGCGGCAAGCTGGGCCGTCTTGCCGCCCGGCGCGGCGCAAAGATCGGCGATGCGCTCGCCGAGCTTCGGTGCGAGCAGGCGCACGGGCAGCGCTGCCGCGGCGTCCTGGACCCACCAGGCGCCATCGTCGAAGCCGGGCAGGCCGGTGATGGCCTGCCGCTCGCGCAGGCGAACCGAGCCGGTCGGCAGCAGGACGCCGTCCAGCTTCGCCGCCCAGCCCGCGGCATCGTCCTTCACGGAAATGTCGAGTGGCGGCTCGTCGCGATGGCTTTCAGCGATGGCGGCGGCCGTCTCCTCGCCATAGCTCTCCATCCAGCTCTCGGCGAGCCATTCGGGCGTGTCGAGAAAGGGGTCGACGGCTTCCGCCAGAATGGCCTCGCGCTCGCGGGCGAGGCGCCGCAGCAGCGCATTGCCGAGCGCGACATAGCGCGAGGAGCGGGCGTCTTCGTGCAGATGCCGAATGGCGAGGTCGACCGCGGCATGGTCGGGCACGTCGAGGAAGAGGATCTGCGCTGCGGCGGCGACCATGATCGGCTCGAAGGGGCCCGAGTTGCGCGGGCTGCCGCGCTCGAGCCTTGCATTGATCGCGTCCTGGATCGTGCCGAGGCGCCGGAAGGCGGTGATCGTGATGGCACGGGCGAGCGCATTGTCGGCTGCGTCGAGCCCGAAAGCCGGGGCCAGCCGATCATGCGTGTCGTCGAGCGCGAGCTTCGCTCGCAGCACCTCGTCGATGACGGCCGCCGCGAGCCTGCGCGCCGGCAGCCCCGGAGCCGAAGCGGCATCGCTCGCGTCGGAGTCGTCTGGTCGCGCTTGGCTGCGCGCGTCCGGCCTGCTTCCCTTCGCCACCGGATCAGCCCCACGGCCCAGGCTGATGGCCCGAGCCTGTACCGCCCCAGGGGCTTTGCGAGGCCTGGCTCATGAAGCCACCCGCATTGGGGCCGATGCCCATGGCCCGGGCCTGCTCCATCAGGGCCGCGATGCGATTGCCGGTGTCGGGGTGTGTCGAGAAGAGGGAATCCATGCCGCCGCCAGTCAGGGGATTGATGATGAACATGTGCGCCGTAGCAGGCTTCGCCTCCGCCGTCTCGTTCGGCGTATGTGCGACGCCGCCGGCGATCTTGGCGAGCGCATCGGCGAGCCAGACCGGGTTGCCGCAGATTTCGCCGCCGAGCTTGTCGGCCTCGTATTCGCGTGAGCGCGAGATCGCCATCTGGATGACCATCGCAGCCATTGGCGCGAGCACCGAGAGCAGGATCTGGACAATGAAGTTCGGCCGGTTGTCGCGCGAGCCGAACATCATGCCGAAGGTCACCAGCGAAGAGATCGCGCCCGCCATGGTGGCCGTGATCGTCATCGTCAGCGTGTCGTGGTTCTTGATGTGGGCAAGTTCGTGCGCCATCACGCCGGCAAGCTCCTCATAGCTCAGCGTGCGCAGGATGCCGGTGGTCGCCGCGACGGCCGCGTTTTGCGGGTTGCGGCCGGTGGCGAAGGCGTTGGGCTGGTCCTCGTCGATCAGGTAGACGCGCGGCATCGGCATGTTCGCGCGCGCCGCGAGGTCGCGCACCATGCCGTAGAGTTCAGGCGCGCTGCGCTCGTCGACCTCGTGGGCATTGTGGGCGGCGAGCGCCAGCCTGTCGGAGTTCCAGTAGCTGAAGAGATTGGTGACGGCGGCGAAGCCGAGCGCCATCAACATGCCGCCGCCGCCGCCGAGGAGGTAACCGACCGCGCCGAACAGCGCGGTGAGGCCGGCCATCAGCATGCCGGTGCGGACGTAGTTCATCATCTTCCCCCTTCGGTGAGCGCTGGCCCGGATCGCGGCGACATGCCTCTCCCCGAACCCTGATTTGCGCCTTATGTGGTGAAGGCGATGCCGATCCTGCAAGAGAGAGACAGTCGATGAGCCAGCAGTCCGAGGCGAAGAATGCGGCGCCGGAGCCTGTCGCGGCTCCTGTCCGCAAGCTCCCCCCTGCAGCAGAGCGGGCTTTGGCCGAAGCGGAGGCTCGGCGTGCGGCGCTCGATGCGAAGGCTGCCGGCCTTACCGGAGAGCGCGAGATCAACGGCCGGGGCGGGCTCGATCCGGTCCGCTACGACGACTGGGAGGTCAAGGGGATCGCCAGCGACTTCTAGAGGCAGTGCCGTCGATCATCGCGAACGCCCTGTCACCCCGCGCACGGGATGACAGGGGTGTGACTTGCCCGCTTACTTCGCCCGCTTCGAACCAACCAGCTCGTCCCATTTGCGGAAGGCGACGACCATCTTCTCCGGCTTGAGCGGCAGCTCGATGGGATTGTTCGCGATCAGATCGGCATATTCCGGCCGGCCGAATTCGGCGATGACCTTTTGGCTTGCCTCGGGTGCCAGCGAGAGAGGTACGTTCTTCACGGCCGGGCCGGGATAGAGATAGCCCTCGTCATAGGCATAGGCCTGCGCCTTGGGGGTCAGCACATAGGCCATCATGTCGAGGACGACGGCGAGACGGTCGTTCGGGATGCCCTTCGGCACGCACATGAAGAAGGCGTCCGAGACCCAGTGGAAGCCCTTCAGCGTCTGGATCTTGGCTTCCTTCGGCACGATGCCGAGCGCGCGCGGATTGATGTCCCAGCCGGTGGTCGAGATGATGATGTCGCGCGAGCCGTCGCCGAACTCCTTCATCGTCGCGCCGGTGCCGGCAGGATAGTACTCGATGTACTGGCCGAGCTCCTGGAGATAGGCCCAGGTCTTGTCCCAGCCATTGACGGGGTCCTGCGGATCCTTGTCGCCGAGGATATAGGGCAGGCCCATCATGAAGGTGCGGCCGGGGCCGGAATTGGTCGGGCGGGCGTACATGAACTTGTTGGGATTGGCCTTGGCCCAGGCGAGCAGCTCCTCCGCCGTGGTCGGGACTTGCTTGACGCGGGCGGGCATGTATTCGAGCAGCGGTCCGGACGGGTAGTAGTTCACCACCACGCCGAAGCCGTCGCCCTGGACCTTGTGCAGGTTGAGCGCGGCCGGCTCGTAGTTCGCCTCGATGTTCGGGAACTTGTCGTTGAAATCGGGCAGGATCTTGAGCCAGAGCTTCTGGTCGAGGCCTGCCGCCAGCCCGTCGCTTCCGGTCAGGACCAGGTCGAGATCGGCACGCCCGGCCTCCTGCTGCGCCTTGATCTTGCTGGCGAGCTCGGGGGCAGGGGCCTTCACGAAGGCGATGCGCGAAACCAGCTTGGGATTGGCGGCGCGATAATCCTCGAAGGCCCGCTGCATCAGCGCGAGCGCGCCGCCGACATCGATGACGCTGATCGTGACCGGTGCGGAGGGCAGGGGCGGCGAGGCGGCGAGCGCGCCGCCCGTTCCCGTCGCCATGGCCGTCAGGCCGCCCAGGACGGTGCGACGATCAATGACGGTGCGGCGGTCGAATTCTGTCGGATTCCGGCTCATGTGATGTTCTCCCCGTTTATGGTTCAGGCGTTCTAGGGTTCAGGTCGTCGTTGGGACGTCCTGTCTGGCGGCGTGGGCGAAGCGGCGCTCTATCGCGTCGAGGCGGGCGCCGGTGATGGCGAGGTCGTCGGACCAGTCGATCTCGCCCCGGTCGAGCTTCAGGCCGCGTGCGCTGAGTGCGGGTTGCAGCGCGGCGAGCGGATGATCGGACGCCATGGTAACCGCCTCCGCCGGCGAGGCCAGGCCCCAGGCGACGAGGTTGCGGACGGCCTGGTCGAGGCAAAGCGCCGAGCCAGCGAGATTGGCCGCGCCGGGCTGGCGCACGGAGCCATCGTCGCGAAGCTCAACGCTCATGCCGGCGAAGGGATAGCTGCCCGGCTTCGAGGCCGCCGCCGAAACCGCGTCAGTGACGAGAATGGATCGCTCGAAGCCTTTCGCCCGCAGCAGCGAGCGCAGGGCCTTCGGATGCAGGTGGATGCCGTCGGCGATGAAGCTCGCCCAGAGCCGGTCCTCGGCGAGCTGGGCGAAGATCGGGTTGACGAGCTTGTGGAGCTGCTGCGGCATGCCGTTGCCGAGATGGGTCGAGAGCGTCGCGCCCGCGTCGGCGGCAGCCGCCACCTCGTCGAAATCCGCCGCGCTATGGCCGATCGCGACGACGCGCCCGGTCTTCGCCAGCACCCTGGCGAGGGCCTGCGCGCCTGCCACCTCGGGAGCTAGCGTAACCATCAGGATCGGCCGCGTCAGCCGGCTTTCGAGGCGCTCGACGAGGCCGGGATCGGCCGCAGTCATGGCCTCCGGCGGATGGCAGCCGGCATAGCCCGCGGCCGGATTCAGGAACGGCCCTTCGAGATGGTAGCCCGGGCACATCAGCGGGCCGAGCCGGCTTCCCGCGATCGCCGCGTCGAGCGCCCGGAAACGCTGATCGAGCTCGGGCTGATGGGCGGTAATGATGGTCGGCAGGCAGAGCGTGACGCCTGTTGCGAGCATCGCCTCCAGCGCGTGGTCGATCTCGTCCGGCGTCACCGTCCCGGAATTGAAGTCGATGCCGGCGAAGCCGTTGACCTGAAGATCGATGAGGCCTGCCGAGCGCATCACGGGCTCCCTGCTCAGGCGCGCTTCAGGAGCGAAGCAGCCGGCGGATCGATGAAGAGCACTGTGTTCTTGTGCGTCTGCAGGATCGAGGCGGGATGCAGGTTGCTGACCGGGCCTTCCAGCGCGTCCTTCGTCGCCTGCGCCTTGCGGGTGTCGGAAACGGAGAGGACGATCAGCTCGCTCTTCAGGATCTGGCGCACGCTCATCGAGATCGCCTGCTCGGGCACCGCCTCGAAGGAGGGGAACCAGCCTTCGCCGAATTGCTGGCGACGGCACCCCTCGTCGAGCGTCACCACAATGTAGGGCTGCTCGGTCTCGAAATCGGCCGGTGGGTCGTTGAAGGCGATGTGGCAGTTCTCGCCGATCCCGGCGAAGCAGACATCGATGCGCTTGCCGGCGATCAGCGCGTTCAGGCGCTGCGTCTCGGCCTGCGGATCACCCTCGCCGTCGACGGGCACGAATTCCGGCGCGTTGCCGAGCGGTGTCATGAAGCGCAGGCGCAAATAGCGCCGGAAGCTCGCTGGGTGCTCCTCCGAGAGCCCGACATACTCGTCGAGATGGAACGCCGTGACCCGCGTCCAGTCGATGCCCTCGGCGGCGACGAGGCTCTGGAGCAGCTCGAACTGGCTCGCGCCGGTGGCGACGATGATGTTGGCATGGCCGAAGCGGGCTTGTGCCTCGCGGATCGCGTGGGCGCCCAGCGCGGCCGCCTGGGCGCCGAGGGTCACCTTGTCGGGCACGATGCGGATATCGACCATGCTATTTTTGAACCTTTGCCTATGTGGTTGTTTTTTATATCGTCTTGAGAGCTTATGGGCCTTGTTCGGAAAGGCAACAGCTATTTTTGAACCTTTGCGTTCCGAATAAGAGGCCGCCGCTCTTGATCCTCGCAAGCTTCGACGACAACGGCTTCGCTGCGGCCCATGACCGCGATTGTGCCCGGGTCTACCGGCTGGTGCTCGGCGGTCTCGCTCATTCCCGCGCCGATATCGGCCGCCAGCTCGGCCTGCGTTCGACGACGACCTCCCGCGTCGTCGCGGATCTCGTTTCTCGCCGGCTGCTGCTGGAGACCATGGGCGAGACCGCCGGGCGCGGTCGGCCGGCGGCAGTGCTCTTCGCCAATACCCGGCGTGTCGGGGCGTCGGTCATCCATGTCTCGAGCCAGTCGCTCTCGGGTGCGCTGGTCGATCTCTCCGGTCATCTCGTCGCCGAGCATGCGGTGACGATCGACGGCGAGGCCGACAATGACGCGATCGCCGCGGTTATGGCCGATCTCGCCCGACAGCTGCTCGCGGCGATGCCGCAGGGCATGAGCCATGCCGGCACGGCCGTTTCGCTGTCGGGGCTCCTCGACCTGCCGCGCGGGCAATGGTTGCTGGCCTCGCGCTGGCCGCGGATGCGCGCGCTCGACGTCGCGTCCGTGCTGGCGCCGATCGCCGGGCCAGTGGAGATCTGCCGCAACCTCGACGCCGAGCTGAGGGCGCGGGCGGTGCGCGAGCCGGATCAGTTCGCAGGCGGCACGCTCCTGTTGCACTGGGGCTGGGGGATCGGCCTGTCCTACGCCGTCGACGGTCGCCCCTTCGCGCCGGCGGGATCCTTCGGCGAGATCGGACATTGGCGCCTGTCCGCTCTAGCTGACAGGCGGTGCGGCTGCGGCAATACGGGATGCCTGGAGACCGGAGCCGCGCTCTGGTCGCTGCTGCCGGCACTTCGGACGCACTGGCCGGACCTGGCCGAGGACGAGGCGCGTCTGGCGCGGCAGTTGGCCAGCCTGGATCTCGCCGATCTGCCTGAGATCGAACACGCCGCACGGCTCCTGGCACGCGCGCTGGCCAATGCCTGCCGCGTCTTCTTTCCGACCCGTATCGCCGTCAGCGGCCCCTTCACCGCCAATGCCGGCCTATGGGAGCGTTTCTGCGCACTTCTGCGCGCGGAAGGCATGATGGATGGCATCGCCATGCCGCGGCTCGCGAGCGTGCGTGCCAGCCGGCTCCATGAGATCCACGGCGCCGCAGCGCCGCTGCTTGGCCGTGCCACGGAGGCTCTTCTGCGACAGCAGGAGTGAGTTCAAGCCGGCCACGATCCTCGTGATTGTCGAGCGCGACCCGCGCCCGGTGCACTGGACGTGCGCTTTCGTGGTGCACTAGTATGCCAGTTAAGAGCCCGCAGCCTGCATTTCGTAGGCTTGAAGAGGTCTCGACCCAGGGAGACGACATGAACAATCTGACACGCCGCAACGTGGTTGCCGGCGCGGCAGGCCTGACGGCCCTTGCCGCGAGCCGGGCCTATGGACAGAGCGCACCCGCCGCTCCGGTCGCGCTCAACATCATCGACGTCGCCGGCAACCTGCAGTTGACGCAGGCGGCGATCGAACGCTTCGCCAAGGAAAACCCGAAGATCATCTCGCGGCTGAACTTCTCGCGCGCCCCCTCGCCGGAGCTCCCGGCCAAGCTCAAGGCGCAGCAGGAGGCCAACCGCGTCGATATCGATCTCGTCTTGACCGGCCCCGGCGCGATGTCGGACGGCATCCAGCAGGGCCTCTGGGTCGATGTCTGGAAGTCGCACACCGCCAGCCTGCCCAAGGCCGAGGACGTCTATCACGAGCAGGCGCTGATGATGCAGCGCAACTTCGGCCAGAACGAAGGCGTGGCAGTCGCCTATTCTCCGTCGGGGCCGCTGTTCGAATATGTGCCGGCGCGCCTGAAGACCGTGCCGAAGACGGCCGAGGAACTGCTGGCTTATGTCAAGCAGAACAAGAACCGCTTCACCTATGCGAGGCCGGTCAATTCCGGCCCCGGCTGGACCTGGCTTCAGGGCCTGCCCTACATCCTCGGCGATGCCGACCCATCCGACCCGATGAAGGGTTGGGACAAGACCTGGGCTTATCTCAAGGAACTCGGCACCGGCGTCGACTACTATCCCGCGGGCACCGCTGCGACGATGAAGGAGCTGGGCGAGGGCACCCGCGACGTGATCGTCTCGACGCTCGGCTGGGACATCAATCCGCGCGTGCTCGGCATCGTGCCGAAGGAGGCGGAGGTCTTCGTCCTAGCCAACACACACTGGATTCCCGACACGCAATTCATGTGCATCCCCAAGGGCGTGCCGGCCGACAAGGTCAAGGCGGTTCTGGCGCTGATGTCGTACATGCTGAAGCCGGAGGCGCAGGCCGGGACCTATGACAAGGGCTATTTCTATCCGGGCCCGGCCGTGAAGGGCGTCACGCTCGCCATGGCGCCACAGGAGAGCCGCGACGTGCTCGCCGAATATGGTCGCCCGAAATATGACGAGCTGATCGCTTCCCTGCCGACCAAGCCGCCGCTGACACCGGAGCGTCTGGTTGCCGCGTTCCGGCGCTGGGACCAGGAGATCGGCGTCGGCCACGCGCCGAAATAGGGCGCCTTCGATGCGGTTTGCTGCCATCGGCCTCGACCATCGCCACATCTACCATATGGTCGCAGGCCTGCTGGAGGCCGGCGCGGAATGCGCCGGCTTCGACCCCGCGACGAGCGACGAGCGCGTGCTCGCGGGCTTCCGCGAGCGCTTTCCCGAGTTGCGCCCGGTCGCGGCGCAGCGTCTGCTCGACGATCCCTCGATCGAGCTGATCGTCTACGCCGGCATCCCCAGCGAGCGCGCGGCGCTCGCCGTCCGGGCGATGCGGGCGGGCAAGGACGTGATGGTCGACAAGCCAGGTGTGACGAGCTTCGATCAGCTCGCAGCGGTCGAGGCGGCGGTCGCTGAAACCGGGCGCATCTTTTCGGTCTGCTTCTCCGAGCGCTTCGTCGTGCCGGCGACGATCGTGGCGCAGAAGCTGATCGCGGACGGCGCGATCGGTCGCGTCGTGCAGACGGTCGGTCTCGGCCCACACCGGCTGAACCGGGTGATCCGGCCTCCCTGGTTCTTCGATGTGGCCTTCTATGGCGGCATCCTGACCGACATCGCCTCGCACCAGATCGACCAGTTCCTGCATTTCACCGGCTCCGACACGGCGGAGATCGTCGCCTCCGGCATCGGGCATTTCGGCGAGGCCGACCTGCCGGACTTCCAGGATTTCGGCGAGATCCTGCTGCGCAGCGACCGGGCTGGCGGCTATGTCCGCGTCGACTGGTTCACCGCCGATGGGCTTTCGACCTGGGGCGATGGCAGGCTCACGATCCTCGGGACCGAGGGCACGATCGAGCTGCGCAAATATGTCGACGTCGCCGGCCGGCCGGGAACCGACCACGTCTTCCTCGTCGACAAGTCGGGAATGCGCCACATCGACGCTTCCCGCGAGCCGCTGACCTATTTCCGCAACCTGATCGCCGATATCGGCGCACGCGGCCAGACGGCAGCGCCACAACGCCACACCTTCACCGTCTGTCGGCTCGCGCTGGAGGCGCAGGCCAGGGCGGTCTGGTTGCCGGCGAAGCCGCCTGCTGGCCATTCCTAGGGATCATCGATCATGACACGCAAGCTCGGCATCGCCGTGATCGGGCTCGGACCCGCTTCGCTGCCCCATTCGAAAAGCCTGCTCGATCTCGCTGGTCGCGCCGATGTTCGCTGGGCGGTGAGCCGGTCGGCGGATCGCGCCGAACGTTACGCGGCGCAGTTTCCGTTCCCTACGACCACCGATCTGGACGCCGTGCTAGCCGATCCATTGGTCGATGCGATGATCGTGCTGACGCCGCCATCGAGCCATCTCGACGTCTCCGCCCGCTGTCTCGAGGCGGGCAAGCATGTGCTCGTGGAGAAGCCGCTGGAACTGACCAGCGCGCGCGGGCGGCGTCTGGTCGATGTCGCCCGGCGCACAGGGCGGGTCTTCGGCGTGGTGCTGCAGCATCGCTTCCGCCCGGCGAGCCTGCGGCTGAAGGCGGCTCTCGATGCCGGCGAACTCGGCAGCATCGAGGCAGCGTTCCTGAGCGTGCCCTGGTGGCGGCCGCAGAGCTACTATGACGAAGCGGGGCGCGGCACGCTGGCCCGCGATGGCGGCGGCGTGCTGCTGACGCAGGCGGTCCATTCGCTAGACCTGTTCCGTTCGCTTGTCGGCGTGTCGCGTGTTGTCGCGGCGCAGGTCCGCACCACGGCATTGCACCAGATGGAGACGGAGGACTATGTCTCCGCCTTGCTGGAGACCGGAAACGCTGCCCCCGCGACCCTGGTGGCGACGACGGCCGCCTATCCCGGCTATCCGGAGCGGATCGAGATCACCGGGACGACGGGTTTCGCCTCGCTGATCGGTGGGCGGTTGCGTCTCGCCTTCCTCGATGGCCGGGAGGAGGTCGTCGAGGCGGAAGGCTCGACCGGCAGCGGCGCGAACATCATGGACTTCCCGCACGATGCCCATCGCGCCGTGATCACGGATTTCCTCGATGCGATCGAACAGGGGCGTGACCCGGTTGTGACGGGCGAGGAGGCGCTCGCCTCGCAGCGTCTCATCGACGAGATCCTGATGGCGGCGCGCCACCGCGGCTGAGCGGCGCTACATCCTTGACACCGAGGCGGTTTTTGCGGCTCCAAGGGGCATCGCCTGAAAGTCGCTTCGTGAATCGCCTCAGATCAGCCTTCCGCCGTCACGTTCCGGCTTCACCGAGCGCATTCCCGCCCGCGGGGTTGCGATGAGCGTCGTCCTCGCCTGCGATCTCGGGGGCAGCAGCTTTCGTGCGGCACTGGTCGACGATCAGGGCAGGATCCTGGCCGAACACGCCATCGCCGGCCCAGTCCTCGATGACCATCTCGATCGCTCGGAGGTTTGGGCCGAGGCCTGGTGGGCGCTGCTTTTGGACGCGGCTGGGCGCCTCGCACTGGATGCGCCCGAGGTCTTTGCCGGGATCGAGGGCATCGCGATCTGCGGGGTCACCCGCACCCAGGTCTTGCTTGGCCGCGATGGGCACGAAATCCGGCCGGCCCTGACCTGGAAGGATGCGCGCTCGGAAGGCGCGGCCGGACGCCTGCGGGCGAAGCTGGACGGCCATCCCGAGGCCGGGCGCATCAATGCTTTCCATCCGCTGGCCCGCCTCGCCTGGCTGGCCGAGGAGGAAGGCGAGCATCTGCTCAATCTCGCCTGCGTGCTCGAGCCGAAGGACTATCTGAACTTCCGGCTCACCGGTCGGCAGGCGAGCGATCCGGTCTCGATGGCACGGCTCATCGCATCTGCGGCGCCCGGCGCGGACGGCGCGGCCCTCGCTGCGCTTGGTCTTTCCGCCGACATCCTCCCATCGATCCTGCGACCCTGCGAGACGGTCGGCCCGGTTGCGCCCGGGCTTCCGGCTCCCTTCGAGCGGCTCGCAGGGGTGCCGGTGTTCTGCGCCTGCAACGATACCTGGACGGCCGTCGCCGGGCTCGGCGCCCTGCGGCCCGGATACGCCTACAACATCTCCGGCACGACTGAGGTCCTGGGCGTTCTTGGCCACGACGAAGCGGAGGCCGAGGGCCTGATCACCGTCGACTGGGGCGGGCTTTGGCATCTTGGCGGCCCGAGCCAGAACGGCGCGGATACGGCGAACTGGCTGGTCTCCCTGCTCGGCCAGGCCGAGGCCGGCGTCGGCGAGACGATCGACGCACTGCTCGCGGGCCGCCGCCATACGCAGCCGCTGATCTTCCTGCCCTATCTGCAGGGCGAACGCGTGCCCTACTGGAACCCGAACCTGCGCGGTGCCTTCCTGGGCCTGAGCCGCCAGCATGGCCCGACCGATCTGGCCTATGCGGTGCTGGAAGGCGTCGCCTGCCTCAATCGTGTCGTGCTGGAGCGGGCGGAGGCCGCGCTCGGATCGCCTGTCGGCGAGATCCGCTTCGGAGGCGGCGCCGCGGCCAATCCAGCCTGGGCGCAGATCAAGGCCGATCTCTGCGGGCGGCCGGTCGTCGTCGGCAGTGTGAAGGAACCCGGTCTGCTCGGCGCTGCGATGATCGCCTGGACCGGGCTCGGCCGCTTCGCTTCGCTGGAGGCGGCCCAGGACGCACTCGTCAGCGTGGCCCGCCGCTGTGAGCCCGATCCGGCCCGGCGCGCGGCCTATGACATGCTCTACGGGTTCTTCCGCCGCAGCGAAGCCGCGCTCGCGCCGATCTCGGCCGACCTGGCAGCGCTCGGGCGAAACCCGGTGCCGCTTCACGGCCTTGTCCCCTCGGTGTCTTGCCCCGGGGAGCATTCTTGATGCGCCTGTGGCATGGCTCGGCGGCTTGGACGGCATGCGATCCTCGCGAATGCGGTTGCGTCGGACATCGTCGATACGCCAATGCTGCGTTGCGGCTTTGCCGCCGGATGTTTGGGAGAAGCTGAGGATGCCGTTGCCGTGATCGCCTGCCTGCTTCTGCCCGGAGCGGTCTTCGCTCCCCGCGGCATCTCGACGATCGCGAAGGGGGCCTGACGCGCATGGCTCGCTTCGATGCGCGCGAGGTGATCGGGCGTTACGGCACGGCGATCGCCGGGCTGGCGCTGATCGTCTTCTTCCTGATCTTCGCGCCAAACTTCGCCAGTTCGATGAACATCATCAACGTGCTGAAGGACACCAGCTTCCTCGCGATCCTGGCGCTCGGCTTTGCGCTCGCCTTCACCGTTGCGGAGCTCGACCTTTCCATTGCGGAGGTCGCGAGCCTTGCGGCGGTCGTCTGCGGCTGGCTGGTGCATGCGCAGTATCCGCCGGCATTGGCGGTAGGCGCGGCGCTGGCGGTGGGTGGGGTGCTCGGCTCGCTCAACGGCTACGGCGTCACCGTGCTGCGCATCCCATCGCTGATCATGACGCTCGGCACGGCGGCGATCGCCAAGGGCTTCGCCTTCATGATCACGCAAGGCGTCGCCTTCGTCGGCCGCTGGCCGGTCGGCTTCACCGGGCTGGCGCGCGGCTACACCTTCGGCATTCCCAATCTCGTGCTTTGGATGGCAGGCGCGACGCTGTTCGCCTGGGGCCTGGTGAAATGGACCCGCACCGGCGCGCATATGGTTGCGACCGGTGAGGCCGACGAAGCGGCGAGGCTCGCCGGCATCGCCACAGCCAGGATGAAGCGCATCGGTCTGCTGCTGGCGGGGGTCTTCGCCGGCGTGATGGCCGCGCTGCTTGCCGCCAACCTGTCCTCGGCCGCGCCGAACATGGCCGGAGATTACCTGCTCTATGCCATCGCGGCCGTGCTGCTGGGCATGACGATGTTCGAGCCCGGCAAGCCCAATGTTCCCGGCACGGTCTTTGCCGCGCTGGTGCTCAAGGTGCTCGGCAACGGCTTGGTGCTGCTCGGCGCGCCCTATTACATCCAGGACATCGTTCTCGGCGTCATCATCATCGGCTCGGTGGCCTTCTCGGCCAGCGCGATGAAGAAGGCGGCGTTCAAGGTCTGACGTTCCGCAACGATCAAAGACGAGGGGAGACATCACCATGTTCGGGTTCAGGAAAATCCTGGTCGCGGCGGCTGCGCTGGTCGCGCTTGGCCAGTCGGCGCAGGCCTTCGAGGTCGGGATCATCGGCTTCCAGTTCTCCTCGGAGACGCATGCCCGCGTCGCCAACGCCGCCGCCGCCGCCGCCAAGGCGAAGGGCTGGGGGGTGACGCTGCTGAATTCGGAAGGCGCACTGCCCAAGCATGCCGAGCAGTTCGATGCGCTGATCGCCAAGAAGGTCGACGCCATCATCATCGCCATGGGCAAGCCGGTCGAGGCCGACGCGCAGTTCAAGGCGGCGAAGGATGCCAAGATCCCGGTCATCACCGTGCAGTCGGGCGCGAGCCCGCACGCGCTGTTCGACATCCAGACCAACGAATACAAGGTCGGCGCGGACGCAGCGCTCTATCTGCTCGGCCAGCTAGGCTATCAGGGCAATATCGTTTCGGCCCGTTTCGACCTCAACGTCGCCTCGCGCATCCGCGGCCGCATCCTCGATGCGGTGCTGGCCGAGAATCAGGCGGTGAAGGAACTCGGCAAGTTCTCGATGGCGCGCACCCAGAGCTGGCGTGACGATGTCCGCGCCGGCATGCAGGCGCTGCTGCTGCAGAACCAGGGCAAGATCAACGGCATCTGGGCCTCGTTCGACGGCCAGGCCTATATCATCGACGACCTGCTGCAGGCGCAGGGCGTGAAGAAGGGCCAGATTCCGCTGATCTCGGTCGATGGCGGTAAGGAGAGCTACGAGCGCATCGCCGACCCGAGCTCGACCTTCATGGCCACCGTCGCGATCCCCTTCGACGAGATGGGCAAGCAGGCGGTGGATGCCGTCCAGGCCATTGTCGTCGAGAAGAATCCGAAGGAGAGCATCACGCCGGGCCCCTATCTCTTCACGGACGCCGTGCTGGTCGACAAGAACAACGTCCAGCAGTTCCTGAAGAAGTGAACCTCGTGCGGCTCCACCGTCATCCCGGACAAGCTGCGTAGCAGCGCCGATCCGGGATCCATCGAAGGGCGTTGCACTCTACGATGGATCCCGGCGCTCCGCTGCGCTACGGCCGGGATGACGGGGAGCCCTATGGCAGCGCAAGCACTCCGGCGAGCCGTCCATGACCGAACTCACACCCCTGCTTTCTCTCCGTGGCATCGGCAAGAGCTACGGCCCCGTCATTGCCGTGCGCGAGGTCGATCTCGACATCTTCCCGGGTGAGGTCGTGGCGATCTGCGGTGACAACGGCGCCGGCAAATCGAGTCTGATCAAGGTGATCTCCGGCGCCGAGGAGCCGAGCGCCGGCGCGATCAGCATGCGCGGCAAGCCGGTCTCCTTCGGCTCGCCGCATGATGCGCTCGACCACGGCGTCGCGACGATCTACCAGGACCTCGCTTTGGCGCCGCGACTCTCGATCGCCCAGAACGTGTTCATGGGCTCGGAGCTGACGAAGCCCTGCCTGCTGCCCTTCCTGCGCATCCTCGACAAGAAGCGGATGATCGAGGAATCGCAGCGCTATCTGTCGCAGCTCTCGGCCGCCGTCACCGACATGACGCGCCCCGTCGAACGGCTTTCGGGCGGCCAGCGCCAAGCGGTCGCGATCTCGCGGGCCCTGCGCTGGAACGCCGAGATCATCATCATGGACGAGCCGACCGCGGCGCTCGGCGTCAAGGAAAGTGCGCTCGTCCTCGACCTGATCCGCAAGCTCAAGGCCGATGGGCGCACGGTGATCCTGATCAGCCATAACATGCGCGACGTGGTGGCGCTGGCCGATCGCGTCGTCATCATGGGAGCGGGCCGCAAATATGTCGACCGGCCGCTCGGCGATCTCACGGCCGACGACATCGCGCACATGATCATGGCCGGCAACGCCAGGGCTGCCTGAGCATGGCTGAGCCGATCATCATCGATACCGATCCCGGGCAAGACGACGCCGTCGCGCTGCTGCTCGCCTTCGCCAGCAGGGATGAGCTGGATCTCCGCGCCGTCACCACAGTCCCCGGCAATGTCCCGGTGGCGCAGACCACGGTGAATGCGCTGCGCATCCGCGATCTCGGCCGCGCGACCTCCATCCCCGTCTATCAAGGAGCGGAGGCACCGCTGGTCGTCGCGCTGGAGACGGCAGAATTCGTTTGCGGGCCGGACGGGCTTGCCGGTGCCGGGCTGCCGCCGCCGGCGAGCGAGGCCGCGCCCGGCCATGCGGTGGAGGCGATCATCGCGATCTGCCGCGCCGCGCGGGCGGATGGCATCACGCTCTGTCCGCTCGGGCCGCTGACCAATCTCGCGCTGGCTTTTCGCCTGGCGCCGGACATCCTGCCGAAGATCAGGCGCATCGTGATGATGGGCGGGGCGATCGGGCTCGGCAACATGACGCCGGCCGCCGAGTTCAACATGCACGTCGATCCGCATGCCGCAGCCGTCGTCTTCGGCGCAGGCCGCCCGATCGTGATGTTCGGGCTTAGCGTAACATTGCAGGCGATCGCCAGCCATGAGCAGATCGAGCGCATCGGCGCGCTCGGCAATGCGGCCGGCAAGGCGATCCACGGCATGCTGACGCGGCCGCGCCCGGGCGGGCTCGGCACCGCCGGCCATCCGATGCACGACCCCTGCGTCATTGCTTTCCTGCTCTGGCCCGAGCTGTTTTCCGGGCGCGACTGCTTCGTCGCGGTCGAGACCGGCGACGGCCCTTTGCGCGGCCGCACCACCATCGACTGGAATGGTCGCCTCAAGCGCGAGCCCAACGCCCACGTCGTCGCGACGGTCGAGGCGCATGAGCTGTTCGAGCACATGATCGCGCGCCTCGCGACCCTGCCCTGACGGAGACTGCCATGTCCCATTTCGTCGATGCGCTGCAGCAGGAGGCGGCAGAGGCCATCGCCCGCATGCGCGAGGCTGCGATCGAGGCCCGCCGCCTCCATGCCCGCGCCGAGCTGATGCGCCACATGCTGACCACGGCGCGCAAGGTGAAGGACAAGCCGAAGGCAGAGGCGGTCGAGACTGTCGTCCGCGAATGGATGGATGCCTGGAATCTCGGCCGCTCCGACTGGCCGCATATCGCGCGCGAGATGGACGCCTTCACCGAGGCCTTCCACGACTATGCGAACGCGCCCAGCGACGCGAATGATGCCCGCGTCGCCGCGAGTGCGGAGGCGCTCGACGCCGCGTTGTCCCGCGAGGGCACGTCGATCGCCGAGCAGATGGCCTTCCGCTCGCAATGCGCCCATGGCTGGTGGGAGTTGGTTGCGCCGACGCCGGCCGATCTGCCGGGCCGCAAGCCGCGCCCTTCGATGCCGGCCCTGCGCAGCGATGCGCCGTTCTGGGAAACCGGCTGCGCCGATTTCTGTCGGTAAACGGGCCTAGCCAGGCAAGAACGCGACCCGGCCATCATCGCCGCGCACCGTCTCGATCGGCACGCGATAGAGCTGCTCGAGCCGTTCCGGCGTCAGCAACGTACTCGCAGGTCCGCTTGCCAGCGCCTGCCCGTCGCGGATCATCATCACACGGTCGGCATGGCGCAGGGCCTGATTGGGATCGTGGGTGGTGAAGAGCACGCCGAGCCCTTCCGCAGCCAGCCGCCGGATCTCGCTCATGACGCGGCCTTGGTTGCCGAAGTCGAGGCTCGCGGTCGGCTCGTCGAGGATGACATAGGCCGGCTCCTGCGCCAGCGCGCGTGCGATCAGGGCGAGCTGGCGCTCGCCGCCGGAGATCAGCGTGTAGGGGCGCTGCGCCAGGCGGTCGATGCCGAGCCGCTCCAGCATGGCATGCGCCACCGCATGGTCGCGTCTGGAGGGTGCGGCGAACAGCCCGCCATGCGCGCTGCGGCCCATCAGCACGACCGAGAGCACCGTGAAGGCGAAGGTGCCGGCATGGGCCTGCGGCACATAGCCGAGCGCGCGGGCCCGTTCGGGCGGTGACAGCGCGGAAAGCGGCCTCTCGTCGAGGGTGAGCGACCCGCCGCGCGCCGGCAGGAGCCCGAGCAGGGTCTTCAGCAAGGTGGTCTTGCCGCTGCCATTCGGGCCGAGCAGCGCCAGCACCTCGCCGCGCGCGAGCGACAACGCGATATCGCGGCCGATGAGGCGCTCGCGATAGCCATAGGCAAGGTCGGCGGCGGACAGGCTCACGACCAGCCTCCGCGCGACGAGGCCAGCAGCCAGATGAAAAAGGGCGTCCCGATCACGGCGGTGAGGATGCCGAGCGGCGTCTCGACGGGCCCCGCCGTGCGCGCCAGCGTGTCGATGACGAGGAGATAGCCGCCGCCGAGGACGGCGGCGGTCGGCACGAGCCTGCCGAAGTCCGGTCCGACGAGGAAGCGGGCCAGATGTGGCACGACCAGGCCGACCCAGCCGATGATGCCGGCTGCCGCGACGCTCGCCGCCGTCACCAACGTTGCAGCAACGACGATGGCAAGACGCAAGGGGCCGGTGCGCAGGCCGAGCGCTTGCGCTTCCTCCTCCGGCAGCGACATCGCATTCATGCGCCAGCGGAGCGCAACCAGTGCAGCCGAACCGAGCAGCACCGGCCCGAGCAGTGGCAGGAGATCGGCCTTAGATGTGCCGGCGAGGCTGCCGAGCAGCCAGAACGTCATGGCGGGGAGCTGGTTGTAGGGGTCGGCCCAGTATTTCACTAGGCCGATGCCAGCGCCGAGCAGCGAGCCGACGACGACGCCGGTGAGAACCAGCACCAGAACGGGATCGCCGCGCCTGATCGTCGACCCCACCGCATAGACCGCGCCGACCGCCACGAGCCCGCCGAGGAAGGCGGAGAGCTGGATCGCGAACAGCCCGAGCGAGAGATAGATGCCGAGCACCGCGCCAAGCGCTGCACCTGATGAGGCGCCCAGGATATCGGGAGAGACGAGCGGATTGCGGAACAGACCCTGGAACGCGGTACCGGCCACGGCGAGTGCCGCGCCGCAGAGCAGGGCGGCCAGTACGCGCGGACCGCGGATGTTCCAGATCACCGTCTCGATCTGTGACGGCAGGCCCGAAGGCTGGCCGCTCAGGCCGGACCAGAGTAGCCGCCCGAGATCGCCCGGCCCGACCGGAAAGCGTCCGAGCCCGAAGGCCAGCAGGACCGCGCAGGCGAGCAGGGAGAGCGCTATGGCGTTGCCGCCGATTGCAGAGCGGCGCACCGCGGTCAGTTCCGCCCTGAGAGGACGCGGTCGAGCTGCGCCTCGCTCGGTGTCACCTGATAGAACAGCGTGTGGAAATCGCGAGCGAGCGGGCGGATATCCTCCGGGAAGGCCTCGGGATAGAGCAGCTTCGCCAGCCACCAGAGACCGATCATCCGGTTGACGGAGGGCGGAAAATCGACCCAGCCGAAGGGCAGCTTCGGCGAGAGATGGACGCGGCCGGCCTTTACGGCCCTGACATCGGCCCAGGCAGGGTCGCTGCGCACCGCGTCGGAGAAAGCGAGGTCGATCGTGACGATCACCTCCGGATTCCAGGCGAGGACCTGTTCGAGCGAGACCTGCGCCAGTCCGCTGCCCGGTTGGTCGGCGACGTTGCGGGCGCCGAGGAAGGAGAGGGTCTCGACATTGATCGAGCCGCCGAGGCCTGTCTCCAGTCCGCGCGGCCCCCGGGCATAATAGACGGAAGGGCGCTTCTCGGCCGGAATCCCGGCGATCCGCCCGCGGATGGTCGCCATCGCGTTCTCGCACCAGCCTGCCAGCGTCTCGGCGCGTTCACTGCGGCCGGTCAGGCGGCCGAGGATGCGGTAGCTGTCGGGGATCGCGGCGAAGCGGCCGTCGAGCAGAGCGTAGGGGATGCCGGTCTGCCCCTGCACACGCTCGGCCAGCTCGACATAGGTCCGTCCGGTCGAGCCGGCGTCGACGATGAGGTCCGGCTTCCACTGCAGCACCGCTTCGAGGTTGGCGCTGTTGCCGCGGCCTGTGATGCGGCCGACCTCTGGCCGATTGCCGATGCCGGGCAGCAGGAATTCCAGTTCCTCCGGGCGGTTGGCGCGGGGCCAGCCGAGCAGCAGTTCGGGCGCCAGCGTGTAGAGCTGGATCGCGGCCGGCGGGCCCGCCGGGAAGACGCGTTCGACCTTCGCCGGGATCGCGATCTCGCGGCCGGCTCCGTCGCGGATCGTCGCGGCGCGGGCGACATGCGGGGTGAGGATGGCCGCGCCGAGACCCGCCAGAACGCGGCGGCGGTCAGGCCGAGGCATGGCGTCGCTCCACGACCGAGGATGCGTGCCGGCAATGATGCGGCTTGATGTCGAGAAGCGGCGTACCGTCGACGCAGTCGAGCCCCCGAACCAGCAGGGCATCGTTTTCGACACCGAGCAGCTTCACGCGCGACAAGGCGATCGGATTGGGCCTGACCGGCGAGCGCAGTGCGAAGGTGCCGAGCGGCTGGCCGCCGCGCGGGGTCTGCGTCACCAGATCGCGCCGCGCCAGATGCATCCAGTAAAGCAGGTCGAGTTCCTCGAAACCGTCGATGCCGGTGAGCGCGGCGCGCCAGAGCTCGTCGACCTCGACGCGGCAGATCGGGCCGTTCTCCGCATCCCCCCTGCGCGGACATTGGTCGCGCGAGGCGAAGGGCGTGCGCAGGCGGCCGATGAAGACAAGATGTGCGTCCTGCCGGTCGGGCAGGGCGGCGCATGTCTCGCCCGGTCGCGTCGCCTGCCAGTCCATCGCCACTCTCCGTTCAGCCTGCCTCGCGCGGCAGCGCCGGCGCGGCAAAACCATGCCGTGCCAGGATCGCCTGCCCGTCCTGCGAGAGGATGAACATGGCGAAGCGCCAGGCGTTTGGCGAGGCCCCGTTCATGACGGTTAGCCCGTAATCGGCGCCGACCGCGAGCGCTGCCGGCAGGCGCACCAGCTTGATGCCGGGCTGCTCCTTCGCGATTGGGGCCGCGTTCGTGCAATAGGCCAGGAAGATGTCGGCTTCGCCGCTCGCGAGCTTGTGTCCGTAGGTATTGACCCCGTCGGGCGCGGGCACGCTGGCAGGCCCGCCAGTCAGTTGCAGCGCCTTGGCTTCGAGCGCAGCCTTGGCCCCGGGGCGCTGGACCTCGGCGCGGGCGAAGACCTGGAAAGCGTAGTCGCCGGACGGATCGGCGCGCGGTGTCGAGGTGCCGAGCTTGATCGCGGGGTCGAGCATCCGCTCCAGGAGGGTCTCTCGCGTCAGCGCGATTTCGGGCCGCGCGAAGGCGCAGAGCTCGTTGCGTGCAAAGAGCACGACCGGGCCGGTCAGGCCTGCTTGCGCCAATGCGCGGGGATTGCCGAAATCGGCCGAGGCGAAGACCTGTGCGGCCTCGCCTTTCGCGATGCGTTCCTTCAGCAATCCGGACGCGCCGAAGACCGGATTCACCGCCAGCTTGCTTTGAGCGGTGAAGGCCTGCGCGACCTCGGTGAGGGCGGCGCGCAGGCTGCCGGCCGCATGCAGGAGCACGGGCTCCTGCGCGCGAGCCTCCGGGGTGGTCGCGATCGCCGACATCAGCAGGATGCCGAGGGCGAGGGCGCGGCGCACCTGATCACGCCCCGGCCTGCGTCGCGTTCGGGAAGAAGAGCTGCTGGCCTTCGATCTTGTACTCGGCGATCGCCTTCTGGCCCTCGGGGCTGACCAGCCAGTTCACGAAGGCCTGGCCGTCGTTGATCTTCACATGCGGGTGCTTGGCCGGGTTCACCGCGATGACGCCGTACTGGTTGAAGAGGCGCTTGTCGCCTTCCACCGCGATGACGAGTTCGCCACGGTTCTTGAAGGAAATCCAGGTGCCGCGATCGGCCAGCACATAGGCGCCCATGCCGCCGGCGGTGTTGAGGGCCGCGCCCATCCCCTGGCCGATCTCGCGATACCAGGAGCCCTTCTTTGCCTCGAGATCGACGCCGGCCACCTTCCAGAGCGCGAGCTCGGCGGCGTGGGTACCAGACTTGTCGCCGCGCGAGACGAAGGGCGCGCCCTTCTCCTGGATAGCCTTGAGCGCGGCCGTGATGTCCTTCGTTCCGGCTACGCCGGCCGGATCGCTCTTTGGTCCGATCAGGACGAAGTCATTGTACATCACTGGCTTGCGCTCCAGTCCGAAGCCATCGGCAACGAACTTCTCCTCCTGAGGCCGCGCATGGACGAAGACGACGTCGGCATCGCCGCGGCGGCCAGTGTCCAGCGCCTGTCCGGTCCCCTGCGAGACGACGCGGACCTCGATGCCGGTCTTCACCTTGAACAGCGGCAGGATATGGCCGAACAGGCCGGAATCCTGGGTCGAGGTCGTCGACGACACGGTGATGAAGCGGCTGTCGCCGGCCGCCGGCGCGGATGCTGCGGGTGGCGTCGCGGTCGTCGTCTGGGCGAGCGCAACGCTGGTCAGCGCTGCGGAAAAGCCGGCGGCGAGCAACAGGCGGCGGGTCGTCGTCATGGTCGTCTCCTGGGTCAGTTTGGTTTCTTTGCGTTTCGCATCGGGAACTCGATGGCTCACCAGATCAGCTCTCCGGCGAGGAAGGCCTTGGCCTCGGGCGAGTCCGGGGCGGCGAAGAAAGCCGCGGCGGGCGAGTCCTCGACCAGCCTGCCGCGGTGCAGGAAGAGCACGCGCGAGGCGAGGCGCCGGGCCTGGCCGAGATCATGGGTCGACATCACCACCGTGATGCCTTCCGCCACGAGGGCGGCCAGCAATTCCTCGATCTGCCGCGTCGCGGCAGGGTCGAGCTGCGATGTCGGTTCGTCCAGGAACAGCAGCTCCGGCCGCAATGCCCAGGCGCGCGCGATGGCGAGGCGCTGCTGTTCGCCGCCCGAGAGCAGGCGCGCGGCTTGCGCTGCCTTGTCGAGCAGGCCGAAGCGCGCCAGCGCAGCCTTGCTCCGCTCGGCGCGCTCGCCGCCGGAGATGCCGGCGGCGGCCAGCGCATGGGTGATGTTGGCCTCGACCGAGCGGCGCAGCATGATCGGCTTCTGGAAGACCATGGCGTGGCGTTTCGCGCGCCCTTCCATGCTGGCCGCCCAGCGGACCCGGCCCTGGCTCGGCGCGAGCAGACCGTGGCAGAGCCGAAGCGTCAGCGATTTGCCGGCGCCGTTCGGGCCGAGCACGACGGTCAGGCCGCCGGCGGGAATGTCGAAGCGCAAACCATCGACGAGCGTGCGCCCGTCGCCGCGGAAGGAGACGGCTTCGACGGCCAGCGGCAGGATCGAGACGATGTCACGCATGGCATTCACCCCGCATAGCGGGCGCCGATGCGGCTGGCGCCGAAGGCGACCGCGTTGATGGCGAGCGTCAGCGCGATCAGCACCAGCCCGAGTCCGAGCGCGAGCGGCAGGTCGCCCTTCGAGGTCTCCAGCGTGATCGCTGTCGTCATGGTCCGGGTGTAGCCGGCGATGTTGCCGCCGACGATCAGCACCGCGCCGACCTCGGCGCTGGCTCGGCCGAAGCCCGCGAGCAGTGCCGTCGCCAAGGCGAAGCGCCCGTCGAAGAGCAGCGTCGGAATCGCCCTGACACCCTCGAGCCCGACCGAGCGCAGATGGTCGCGATATTCGCCCCAGAGATCCTCGGCCGTTTGCCGCGTCAGCGCGATCACGATCGGCAGTACGAGGATGACCTGCGCGGCGATCATCGCGGTCGGCGTGAACAGCAGGCCGAGCGAACCCAGAGGCCCGGAGCGCGACAGCAGCAGGAACACGAACAGCCCGGCGACGACGGGCGGCAGCCCCATCAACGCATTGAGGCAGACGATGACGGCGGAGCGACCGGGAAAACGAGCCAGCGCAAGCGCTGCTCCGAGCGGCAGCCCCACCAGCGCGGCGATCAGGACGGCCGTCAGTGTCACCCGCAGCGACAGGCCGACGATCGCCAGGAAGGCAGGGTCGAGCCCCACCATCAAAGCAAATGCCGCCTTGAAAATCGCTCCGAAGTCCAAGGTCCGTCTGCTCCCGTTGCTCCGTCGTGATGCAGAGCCTTGTATTTTCTAGAGTTCAATGCGACCAAATGCCAATTCTGGAAAATTCGCAGACAAGCGCATGAACTTGCAGGATCCTGTCTACCTCACCACGGAAGAGGCGGCCGGCTATCTGCGGCTCAAGGATCGCAAGCTCTATGAGCTGGTCGCGACCGGCGCGGTGCCCTGCACCAAGGTCAGTGGCAAATGGCTGTTCCCCCGTGCCGCCCTCGATCGCTGGTTGGAAGCGGGGCTGGCGCGACCGGACGGGATGCAGCCGGTCAGCCCGCCGCCGATCATTGGCGGCAGTCAGGATTCCCTGCTGGAGGTGGTGGTGCGCGACTCCGGTTGCGGACTCGCTCTGCTGGCGGAAGGCTCTCAGGCCGGGCTCGACCGGCTGGTGCGCGGCGAGGTGGCGATTGCCGCCATTCATCTCCACGCCACGCCTGATAACGACGAGGCCAATCCGGCCGCGATCCGGGCCGAGCCCGGTCTCTTCGATGCGGTGGTGATCGGCTTTGCCCGGCGAGAGCAGGGATTGCTGGTCGCGCCCGGCAACCCGCTCGACATCACCAGCCTGGCTTCCGCCGTCGCGAAGGGCGCGCGCTTCGCCCGGCGCCAGAGGGGGGCCGGCGCGCAACTCCTGCTCAACAGCCTGATCGAGCGCGAGGCCGTGCCGGAACAGGCGATGGTGGTCGCCGAGGGCATCTGCGCGACGGGGCAGGATCTGGCGCTGGCGATCCGCACCGGACGCGCCGATTGCGGGATCGCCTCGCGAGCGATCGCCAGCGCCTTCGGCCTCGAATTTCTGCCGTTGGTCTGGGAGCATGTCGATCTGGCCATGCGCCGCCGCACCTATTTCGAGCCGGCGACACAGACGCTGCTCGGCTGGATGCGGGGCGAGGCGATGCGGGCGAGGGCACGCGAACTCGGCGGCTACGACCTTTCGCGCAGCGGCGCCGTGCGGCTCAACCGCTGAGGCCGTCCGCATTCCTGATCGCTGCGGCGTAATAGCGCCAGCCGCCGACTTGGTGGATCGTTGGGGCGTTCGGCGAACACGTCAGGGTGTCAGGTAAGGGCGCCACGCGCGGCCACCGGCCAGAGCGCCTCGACATGGGCGTCCGGCGTATGGAGCCCGCGCACGCAGACATACCAGTCGTGCAGGTTCACGGTCGGGTCGCAATGGCCCGGCACCAGCAGGAGTCTGTCGCCGCGATGGGGCAGGGCTATCGGGTCACCCGTCAGCACGCCGTGCTCGTCGGAGGGCTTGGTGTAGACTACGCCATCGCGCCGGAAGGGCGTCGGCAGGCCTGAATCGATCGCCGCCGCCTTGTGTCCGGCATCCACGACGGCGCGGTCCGGTACCGGCTTGCTCATCACGCCCGTCAGGATGAACAGCGCATGCTCGAAGGTGCGGAAGGGCGTGCCGTCGGCCTGCCGGTTACGGGCATAATCGGCATCCATGAAGATGTAGGAGCCGGCCTGGATCTCGTTCCAGATGCCGGACTGGCTCTCGATCTCGAAGGTCCCCGTGCCGGCGCCGCTGACGACGCCGCAGGCGAGCCCGGCCTGTGTCAGCCGTTCGACCGTATTGCGCGCGGCGAGCCCGGCGCGCTCGATCGCCTCGCGGCGTTCGTCGATCGAGCGCATGTGCTGGGCCGTGCCGTGATAGGCCTGCAAGCCGCCGAAGCGCAGCGTGTTGCTGCGTGCGATCGCTTCAGCCAGTCGCACCGCCGTTTCGCCCGGCGCGACGCCGCAGCGCCGGCCGCCGACATCGATCTCGACGAGCACGTCGAGCACGACGTCGTGGCGCGCGGCGGCCTCGGCCGCCTCGCGCACGCCGTCGAGATGGTCGACGCAGAGGCTGATGCGCGCCTGGCGGGCGAGCCTGGCCAGCCGGTCGAGCTTGGCAGCACCCGCGACCTCATTGCTGACGAGCACGTCGGTGACGCCACCCTCGACCAGGATTTCGGCCTCGCCGACCTTCTGGCAGCACTGGCCGACCGCGCCATGGGCGATCTGGCGCAGCGCGATCTCCGGGCTCTTATGGGTCTTGGAATGGGGGCGCAGCCTGACGCCGTGACCTTGCGTGTAGGCGGCCATGGTGACGAGATTGCGCTCGAAGGCGTCGAGATCGAGCAGGAGGGCCGGGGTGTCGATCTCGTCGAAGCTTTGGCCGACCTGGGCCGGCGGATGCAAGGGCATGGGCTGTCGCGCTTTCCTGAATCAGTAGCGGCCATGGGACGACAGCTTCGTGGCCGGGGCAAGGCCCGCGGGCGAATGGCAAATGGGACCGCCTCGCGTTCGCTACTCGCCACCCGCGACGCGCCATGTTAGGTCGCGCGCCATGAAGATAGGCCGCGTTACCGACGACACTTTCGCGCTTCTCCTCCGCGTCTGGCGCGAGCAGGTCAAAGCCTATTTGCCGCAGATGGCGATGATCATGGCCCTCGTGGTGGTGATCGCGGCGACGACGAGCCTCTATCCCCTGTTGATCAAGGCGGCTTTCGACGCCTTCGCCGATCCGCTGACGGCGGAAGCGACCGGCTTCGTACGACGCGCGGAGCGCCTCGTCTCGAAATCGGTCGGAGTCGAGATCGGCGTCGTCAACGCGGTCGCGGTCGTCGTCGTCATCGTCACCGCGATCAAGGGATTCTCGCTGCTCGCCCAGACGGTGATGACCAACAGCGTCGTCAGCCGGATCGAGGCCGACATGCAGACGGCGCTCTACAAGCATCTGATCCACGCCGACCTCGCGCAGCTTCACCGCGAGAACCCGGCCTCGCTGACACAGCGCTTCACCACCGACTTCACCTTCGTCAAGGAGGCGCTGACGCGGCTGATCAATATCGCCGTGCGCGACGTTCTCACGGCGGTGGCGCTGGTCGGCGCGATGTTCTGGATCGACTGGCAGATGACCCTCGTCGTCATGCTGATCGCCCCGATCGTCGCGCATCCGATCGGCAAGATCGGCCGGAAGCTCCGCCGCATGGCGACTTCGCAGCAGGAACAGACGGGCCTGATGGCGAGCCTTGTCACGGAGAGTCTGCAAGGCGCGCGCGCCGCCAAGACCGATACGCTCGAACCCTATCTCGAGCGCCGCGCGGCCGCGGCCTTCGAGACGATCCGCGCGCTCAAGATGAAGGCGGCCAATGCCCGCGGCCGGCTCGACCCGCTGCTCGAGGTCGGCGGTGGCATGGCGGTCGCCGGCGTGCTGGCGGCGATCGGCGTCCGCATCACCTCGGGCGGCTCGACGGTCGGCGATTTCACCGGCTATGTCTCGGCGCTGCTGCTGGCGGCCCAGCCGATGCGCTCGCTCGGCAACCTCAACGCCATCGTCCAGGAGGCTGGCGCTTCGCTGAAGCGCTATTACGCGCTGCTCGACGAACAACCGCAGATCACCGAGAAGCCGGATGCGAAACCGCTTGCGGTCGGCGCCGGCGAAGTCGCCTTCAGGCATTTGCGCTTCCGCTATCGCGATGATGCGCGCGCCCTCGAAGGCATCGACCTTGTCGCTGAGGGCGGCAAGACGACGGCGCTGGTCGGCCGGTCCGGCTCTGGCAAGTCGACGCTGCTTGCGCTGGTGCCGCGCCTCTACGATCCCACGGAAGGCCGCGTCGAGATCGACGGGCAGGACCTGCGTGGCCTGACGCTGGCCTCGCTGCGCGCGCAGGTCGGCGTCGTCAGCCAGGACGTCGTGCTGTTCGACGATACGGTGCGGGCAAACATCGCCTTCGGACGGCCGGGCGCGAGCGAGGAGGAGATCGTCGCCGCAGCGAAGGGGGCGGCCGCGCATGATTTCATCATGGCGATGCCGGAGGGTTATGATTCTCCTGTCGGCGAGCGCGGCCAGAAGCTCTCCGGCGGCGAGCGCCAGCGCATTGCGATCGCGCGTGCCATCCTCAAGGATGCGCCGATCCTGTTGCTCGACGAGGCGACGAGCGCACTCGACGCCGAGTCCGAGCGGCTCGTCCAGCAGGCGCTCGGCCGCCTGATGAAGAACCGGACCACCCTCGTCATTGCGCACCGGCTCGCGACCGTCCGCGAGGCCGATCTGATCGTCGTGATGGAGGAGGGGCGCATCGTCGAGACCGGCAGCCATGAGGTGCTGGTCGCCCGCGACGGCGCCTATGCAAGGCTGCACAGGCTGCAGTTCATCGAAGATTGAGACGCCTCACGCGCGGTGCGCGAAGCGCTTCGCTGCTCAGGCCGCGACGGCCTTGGCGGGCAGGGCGGTGCCGCGCATCGTGATCGAGAAGGCTGCCGCGAAGAGGCAGAGCGCCCCGGCGATGAAGAAGGCTGGCAGATAGCTCTCATACACGGTGCGGCTGAAGCCGGCGCCGTAGGCGGCGAAGGCCGCTCCAAGCTGATGCCCGGCGAAGATCCAGCCGAAGACGAGATTGGCCTTGTCGCCGAAACGGTCGGCCGCGATCTTGATCGTCGGCGGCACGGTGGCGATCCAGTCGAGGCCGTAGAACACGGCGAACAGCCACAGCCCGTAGAACGAGAAATCGCTGAAGGGGAGGTAGAGCAGCGACAATCCGCGCAGGCCGTAATACCAGAACAGCAGCCAGCGGCTGTCATAGCGGTCCGACAGCCAGCCCGAGCCGACCGTGCCGGCGAAATCGAAGATGCCGATCATCGCCAGCACGCCCGCGGCGGTCACCGCCGCCATGCCGTAATCGCCGCAGAGCGAAATGAAATGCGTCTGGACCAGCCCATTTGTGCTCGCGCCGCAGACGAAGAAGGTGCCGAATAGCACCCAGAAGGTGTGCGTACGGGATGCCTCGCGCAGCGCCAGCAACGGCGACATCAGCATGGCGTGCATGCTGCTATCCTGGGACGGTGCGGGCACGATCTCGTCGGCTCCATAGGGGGCGAGGCCGACATCGGCAGGTCGGTCGCGCATCAGCGTCAGCACAGCGAGCGCGGCGACGATCAGCATGACGAGGACGACGACGAGCGCGCTGCGCCAGCCGACGCGCTCGGTGAGCGAGGCGAGCAGTGGCAGGAACACCAGTTGCCCGGTCGCGCTGCTGGCTGTCAGCAGGCCGACGACGAGTCCGCGCCGGGCCGAAAACCAGCGTGTCGCGACGGTCGCGCCGAGGACCATGGCGGTCAGGCCCGTCCCGAAGCCGACGACGATGCCCCACAGCAGCACGAGATGCCAAAGCTCGGTCATCACGAAGGAGCCGAAGATGCCGGCCGCGATCAAGCCGAGCGCGGTGCTGGCGACGCGGCGAACTCCGAAGCGGTTCATGAAGGCGGCCGCGAAAGGACCCATCAGCCCGAAGAGCAGGAGGCGCACCGCCAGGGCCGAGGAGATGTCGGCGGTCGCCCAGCCGAACTCCCGCTGCAGCGGACCGATCAGAACGCCTGGCGCGCCGACCGCTCCTGCCGTGACCAGCATGGTCAGGAAGGTCACGGCGGCGACGACCCAGCCATAATGCAGGCCTCGCCGCGCCATCGCGGCTGGCAATCCGGGAGCGGGGCCGGTGGGAGCAGCGAGCGAGCTCATCGTGATCTCCTTTGCGGGTATCTGCCCGCATTTGGGCGGAAAAGACATGGTCAGAGGGCGTTCAAGGCGGCGCGAAGACTGTCGGCATGCTCAGGGCCGAGACGGGCCTCGATTTGGCCCTGCACCGCTTCCCAGAGCGGCGCCCCCTCATCGAGAACGCGATGCCCATCCGACGTCAGCGACACCGTGGCCTCGCGCTGGTCCTTGCCGCGCCCGATCGCGAGGTGCCCCATGCGTTCGAGCACGCGGACATTGCGGCCGATCGTCGAACGGTCGAGTTCGGTCAACCGGCCAAGTTCCGTCAGGGTTACGGGCGCGGCGCGCCTGACCGTCCTGAGCAGGCTGAATTGTGCGATGTTCACCCCGACCGGCTCCAGCGCGACGTCATAGGACGCTGCGATCCGGCGCATGGCCGCGCGGAGGACGGTGCAATAGCAGGGGCTGCTCATGTCGCGGGTATATGCCCGCGATCGCTTCTTTGCAAGTGCCGTCGTGATGGCCGTGGCGCCGTCATCAAACCCTCATGAGCCGTGCCGATCCTTGCGCGATGGCTGATTCGATCCTCCGGCTTCATGCTGCGGTTCTGGCGGCGCGCTCGCGCGATCCGGCGCTGTCGCGGACGGCGAGGCTCGCGGGCGAGGGCCTGCCGAAAATGGCCAAGAAGCTCGCCGAGGAAGCCTTCGAGGTCGGGCTCGAGGCAGTGCAGGGCGACCGCCGCCGCACCGTCCTTGAAAGCGCCGATATGATCTACAATCTCGTGGTGCTGTGGAGCGAGCTCGGCATCACGCCGGAGGATGTCTGGCGTGAGATGGACCGTCGCGAGCAGCTTTACGGCATCGCCGAGAAGCTGCCGAAGGCCCGCAGCAAGACCGTAGCAGGCTTGGAGCCGGGGGCGCCGCCCCTGGCCGGGCTCGAACGCTGAGAGGCGGTCTCCCGCATCCCGGCCGCCATAGCGCGTCGATCCTGCCTTTTCCGGGGCTCTATCCTGCGGCCGGCAAAACTTTTGGGGGCCTGAGACTTTCAGGGTTGCCAAGACGAAAGAGAGCGGCTATCTCCCCCGACATCGGGCCGGGCGCCAAGCGCTGTGGCCGCGATACGCGCCCGTAGCTCAGCTGGATAGAGCATCAGACTACGAATCTGAGGGTCAGAGGTTCGAATCCTTTCGGGCGCGCCATCATTTCGCTCTTTCCAGAGAGCGCCGTTTACAGCCCATTCACTGGGCCGTTTACACTCCCAAATTCATGCTAGGTTCTTCGATATGCGCTTTGCGTGCAGGTCGGTGAAGTTGGTGACCTTCGGCTGATCTTCGCGCTCGCGGTGCTGGGATCGGCCTCTGCGTCGTCCTGGCTTTGATCGAGCGGTGCGTCCGTGGCTGGGGCAGCCGCAGGAACGACTTGGCCATGACCTCATGCGGCCGGCAGTCCGTCGGCAGCGCCCGGCACGCCATAGCGGCATCGTGCTTCAACTCGCGCCTCGTTCCAGCGCGTCGAATGCGACGCCAAGATGGTCCAGGAAGGCTGAGCTTGCTGGTGGCAACGTCCGGCCCCTTCGCTTGATCACAGAGATGCTTCGCGCCAGCCGCGGATCGTCGATCAGCACGGAATGCAGCATCGGCAGCGCCCCGATCTCCATGGCGGTCTCGGGCAGGATCGCGATGCCCATCCCGGCACGGACCATGCCGACGGCCGTGGACATGTAGGTCGCCTCGGCGGCGACCTCGGCTGACAGCCCCTCGGCCGCGATCGCGGCATCGACGACGGCCCGGACGCTGGTCGTGCGCGACATCAGGACGAGCGGGTGGCGTAGCACCGCCGCAAGGGAGGGCGAGGTGCCGTCATCCAGCGCGTGCCCGGCCGGGAAGACGGCATGCATCCGGTCGACGCTGCTCATAAGAAGCTCCAGCGCCGCATCTTCGATCGGCCCGCCGGTGATGCCGAGATCGACCTCCTCGGCAAGCGTCAGCTCCGCCACGCCACTAGCGATCACGTCGCGGAGAGTGAAGCCGATCTCGGGATGGAGCGTCCGGAACCCGGCGATCACGTCTGGCAACAGGCTCGAGGCGAAGGACGGCAGGACAGCGATGCGAACCATCCCTCCGGCCATGCGCGCGAGCTGCCGCGTCTGGTCGAGCAGCGCTTCGAGTTCGCGCAGGATGCGCCGCAGTTCCGGGAGAAGCTCGCGACCGAGGCGCGTCAGCGCGACATTGCGCGTGTTCCGGTCGAAGAGCCGCAGCCCGAGCGCCTCCTCCAAAGCCCGGACCTGAACCGTCAAGGCCGGCTGAGAGAGATTGAGCACCATTGCGGCACGGGTGAAGCTGCCATGCTCCGCCACCGCGATGAACGCCCGGAGCTGACGGACATCGAAATTCATATAAATTTCCTATTGCTGAAATCCAATAATTTCAATTGTCTTATGAATTGGCGGCGGCATTCTCTCGCACCCGGGAGGATACATGCGACAGGTCAGGATAGGCGCCGGCGCCGGCTATTCGGGCGACAGGATCGAGCCCGCGGTCGAGCTCGCCGAGCATGGCCAGCTCGACTACCTCGTCTTCGAATGCCTGGCTGAGCGGACCATCGCGCTGGCGCAGCAAGCGCGGCAGCGCGATGATCGTCTCGGCTACGATCCGCTGCTGGTAGCGCGCATGCGCGCGGTGCTCCCGGCCTGCCACCGTGCTGGCACCGTCATCATCACGAATATGGGGGCAGCCAACCCGCTTGCTGCGGCCGAGCTTGTCTGCGTGACAGCGCGTGAGCTCGGCCTGTTCGGCCTGAAGGTCGCGGCCGTGACGGGCGACGACGTTGCCGAGGCGGTGAGCGATGGCGAATGCCGGATCCTGGAGGACGGGCGGCCGGTTGCCACGCTGGGGGAGAGCCTTGTATCCGCCAATGCCTATCTCGGGGCTGAGCCGATCGTGCAGGCACTCGCCGCCGGCGCCGATGTCGTGATCACCGGTCGTGCCGCCGACCCCTCGCTCTTCCTCGGGCCGCTGATGCATGAATTCGGCTGGTCATTCGAGGATTGGCCGAGGCTCGGCCAGGCGACGTTGATCGGCCATGTGCTCGAATGCGCCGGGCAGGTCACCGGCGGCTACTTCGCCGATCCCGGTTTCAAGACGGTGCCAGGCCTGGCGCGGCTTGGTTTTCCCCTTGCCGAGGTCAGCGAGGACGGCTCGGCCATCATCACCAAAGTCGAGAACACCGGGGGCTGCGTGACGTCCGCCACCTGCAAGGAGCAGATCCTCTACGAGATTCACGATCCGGAGCGCTACTTCACGCCCGATGTCGTTGCGGACTTCTCGCGGGCGCAGGTCGAGCAGGTCGGACCTGATCGAGTCCGCATCACCGGGGGAAGCGGCCGCGCCCGGCCCGAGGCGCTGAAAGTCTCGCTCGGCATTGCCGAAGGCTTCGTCGGCGAAGGCCAGATCTCCTATGCGGGCAGCGGTGCGCGCGACCGGGCTGAACTGGCGGCCGAGATCGTGCGCGAGCGGCTGGGGTTGATCGGGCTGGTCGCGCACGAGCTGCGCTTCGATCTGATCGGCGTCGATGCGCTCCACGGCCGCGGGCTGCCGGCGGCCGGTGGGCGAGTCGAACCCTACGAGGTCCGGCTGCGCGTGGCCGGGCGCACCACAACGGCGGGCGAGGCGGCGCGCATCGGCAACGAGGTGGAGACGCTCTACACCAACGGACCCGCCGGCGGAGGCGGCGTCACCAGGCAGGTCCGCGAGGTTCTCGGCGTGCTCTCTACGCTGCTGCCGCGCGAGCACGTCCGGGCTTCTGTCCAGGTGCTGGAGAGCTGAGATGAAGCTGCGCGCCATCGCTCATGCCCGCACCGGCGACAAGGGCGACACGTCGAGCATCTCGCTGATCGCCTATGACGAGGCGGACTATCCGCGCCTCGTGCGGCACGTCACGCCGGAGCGGGTGGCGACGCATTTCGCCGGCATCCTGCGCGGCAGCGTCAGCCGCTACGAGATCCCGTCGCTGGGCGCGCTCAACTTCGTGCTGCAGCGGGCGCTCGGTGGCGGCGTGACGCGTTCCCTGGCGCTCGACACTCACGGCAAATCCCTGAGTTCCGCCCTGCTGGACATCGAGATTCCCGACGACTGAGCCCGACCAAACGGCCAGCAAGACGCCGTACCGAAACCATGAATGAGAGCGGAGGACACCCATGAAGATCGCGCGCATGTTCATTGCCGGCGCATTGGCCATCGGCCTCGCCGGCGCCGGCAATGCCCAGGAATTCCCGTCGAAATCCTTCAAGTTCGTCGTGCCCTTTGCGGCCGGCAGCGCGACGGATGCGGTCGCCCGCATCCTCGGTGAGCATGTTTCGAAGAACCTCGGCAAGCCCGTCGTCATCGAGAACCTGGCCGGGGCGAGCGGCGTCATCGCCGCGCAGAACGTAGCCCGTGCCGAGCCTGACGGGCACACGGTGCTGATCACCACGAACACCACCCATGGCGCCAATCAGAGCCTGCTCAAGACCGTGCCCTACGACGCCGTCAACAGCTTCGAGGCGGTCGGCAAGTTGGGTACGATCACGCTGGCGCTGGCGACCCACCCCGCCGTTCCGGCCAAATCGGTCCAGGAGTTCGTCGCTTATGCCAAGGCAAATCCGGGCAAACTGACCTTCGGCGCCGGCTCCAGTTCCTCGCGCATCGCCGGCGAGATGCTGAAGTCGCTGGCCGGCCTCGACATCACCTATGTGCCCTATCGCAGCAATCCGCAGGCGATCACCGATCTTCTGGGCGGGCAGATCAACTTCGTCTTCGCCGACATCTCGACCACGCTGCCGCAGATCAAGGCCGGCAAGGTCAATGGCCTGGCCGTCTCGACGGCCAGGCGCAGCGTTCTCGCGCCCGACTTGCCGACCATGGCCGAGGGCGGCGTCAAAGGTTACGACCTGGCCGCCTGGTTCGCGGCTTTCGTCCCGGCCAAGACGCCGCGCTCCACGGTCGAGAAACTGAACCAAGCCTTGATCGCCGCCGTCAACGATCCGGCGACGAAGGAGCGCCTGCTGGCGGCCGGCGTCGAGCCCGAGACCAGCACGCCCGACGAACTCAAGGCCTTCGTCGGGGTCGAGATCGCCAAATGGGCCGAGATCGTCAAGGCAGCCGGCATCCAGCCGGAATAGACGCCATCAACGCCGGCGCATGGTGCTGCCTCTATCAACGTCAAGGACACCCAGATGAATGCCGAGCCGGTCGTCGACCACCTTCTGAAGCGCCATGACGCCGTGCTCGAAAGGCTCACCGCCTTCCTCAGGCTGCCCAGCGTCAGCACCGATCCCGCCTATGCCGAAGGCATGGCCACGACGCGCAGCTTCCTGCTCGACTGGCTGACCGGGATCGGGCTGTCGGATGTGCAGCTCCTCGATGGCGGCGGTCACCCGGCGGTCTACGGTGCCTGGCTCGGGGCGCCGGGCGCTCCGACCATCATCGTCTACGGCCATTACGACGTGCAGCCGCCCGATCCGCTTGCGCTGTGGCGGACGCCACCCTTCGAGCCGACGATCCAGGGCGGAAACCTGCATGCCCGCGGCGCCTCCGACGTCAAGGGCTCGACCACGATCGCGATCGAGACCGTGGCGGGCTTCCTGGCAGTGCATGGCGGCTGCCCGGTCAACATCAAGCTCTTCCTCGAGGGTGAGGAGGAAACAGGTAGTCCCAGCCTGCGCGAGATCGTGCGACGCTACGGCCCGCTGCTGCAGGCGGATGCGATGATCTCGGCCGATGGCGGGCGCCAGAGCGCGACAGTCCCGACCATCAATGTCGGCGCGCGCGGCCTTGCCAAGCTCGAACTCGTCGTGCGCAGCGCCGACAAGGAGCTGCACTCCGGCCGCTATGGCGGCGCGGTGCGCAATGCCCTTCACGAACTCGCGGCGATCATCGCCTCGCTGCATGACGAGAACGGGGCGATCGCCGTCCCCGCCCTGATGGCGGCGCTGCCGCCCCCGAGCCCGCAGGCCCGCAACGATGCAGCGGCACTCCCTTTCGACGAGGCTGGATTTGTCGCCGATATCGGGGGCATTGCGGCGGGGGAGCACGGCTACAGCCTGCGCGAGCGTCTGACCCTGCGGCCGGCGATCGACGTCAACGGCATGTGGGGCGGCTATACGGGGGCCGGCAGCAAGACCGTCATCCCCGACGAGGCGCGCGCCAAGATCACCATCAGGCTGGCGCCCGGGCAGGATCCCGCGCAGGCGATCGCAGCCTTGCAGGATCATATCCGTTCCGTCGCTCGGCCTGGCGTGCGCATCGCTTTCACGGGGGTGGGGGAGGGCTCGCCGGCCTCGACGCTCGCGGGCGATCATCCGCTGGTCCAGGCCGCGACGCGCGTGCTGCGGCAGGTCTGGCAGCGCGACCCGGTGCATGTCCGCCTCGGTGCGACGGTTCCGATCACCGCCATCTTCAAGGAGCTGCTCGGCATCGACACGCTGATGTTCGGACTCAATCTGCCGGACGAGGACGTCCACGCGCCCAACGAGTTCTTCCACCTCGACTCGATCGCGCTCGGGTTGCGCAGCTGGCCGCTGCTGCTCCAAGAACTCGCGACATTCGCGCCGGCGGAGCTGCGCGCCACGAGCCGATAACGGCTGTTCGGCAGGGTGGCAGATCCGGGGGGCGGCCATGCCGGGACCGCGAGCCGCAGGGTGACGTAGCGCTTGTTCCGCCTCGTCACCCGGCTGGCCCGCCGTCATTTTATCGATGAGCCGGCGTTGTGACAGACGCAGTCGCTGTGCGGTCAGCTTCGCCTCGGACTGTTGTCGCGTCCCGCTCAGGTATTGGCCCCATGTGTTCAATGGAGGGTTGGAGAGGGCGCGCGAATAGTCTGTACTGACATCATTGATTCGGTCGGGGGGTCCGAAACTCATTGAGGGATTGCGCGGTAGGACCGCGTTAACCTTTGTTAATCAAGGGTCAATGCATGACGACGCTCCAATGCCGCTGGCCCTCATGCGGATGACTTCATTTGGTGCCCCAGCTCTTACGCCCGCTCGCTCTGCGATAGGGTGGCGGCCCGTGCTGCTCACGACGGCCGCTCTGCTGGGTATCGTGCTTTCCGGGTGCGGCGGGCAGAGGCTGACAGATGCCGACTTGTCGTTCGCGACGCGCGCCGTTGCGGTCAGCCCGAGCCGTTCCCTTGTGATGCTGCCGGTCGGCGGCCCGCCGATCGTGAGCGTCACGCAGCGCAACTACGACAATGCTATCGCCCAGACCATCGCTCTCGCCACGCGCGGCCGCGCGTCGGGCGAGAACGCGATCGATGTCGCCTTCCTGACGGGGGCGGATGTTCCGGATGACACCGCGGTCGAGGGCAGGCTCCTGTCGAGCCCGAGCATCGAGGATTTCGCCATCGCTCGCGAGATGGAGGAGCGCCTGCCGGGCGTCGCCATGACGCCGGGCGCCATCTACGTGCAGAACCGCTATGGCCCGTTCGGGTACGCCTTTGGCCGCAGCGCCACGGGGGATGGCTGCCTGTACGCCTGGCAGCAGATCGCGAGCGGCGACAGCTTCTTCCGGCCCCAATCGGGTCTCGTTTCCATCCGGCTCCGCGTCTGCGAGCCGGGCGCGTCTGAGACGGCGCTGCTGCGGCTGGCCTATGGCTATTCGATCAACGCCTCGCTCAGGCGGCCGGGCTGGAACCCGATCGGCGATGCGCCGCAGCCTCAGCCCGGCCTCGGCGAGGCCGGCGTGCCGATCTACCCCACGGCGCAAGCCACCTGGCCCGATGCGGCCGAGGGGCAGAGGAGGGTCGTGCGTCCGCGGGCCGCGCGCGTGAGCCGGCCGCAACCCCCGCCCGTCGAAACCCTGGAGCCACTGCCGGATCGTCCCTTGGAAGGATACCCGACCGTCCCGCCGCCTCCTGCCCCCTCGCGCTAGTCATTTTGGCCTGAAGTCCGATGCGAACAGCAAGCTATGTCATCATCTGGGCCCTGATCGCAGCCGTGGTCGTCCTGATGATCACCCTGCCGATCAGCTTGCAGGCGCATCTGATCGCCGGTGCGATCGTGGTCAGCGCCATGATCGTGCTGAAGTTCCTGCGGCCTGATGGCGTGTGGCGGCTGATCGCATTGGGGCTCGGGACCGCGATCGTGCTGCGCTACATCTATTGGCGCACGACGAGCACGCTGCCGCCGGTGAACCAGATCGAGGACTTCATCCCCGCGATGGCCCTCTATCTAGCCGAACTCTACAACATCGGCATGCTGTTCCTCAGCCTGTTCGTCGTGGCGACGCCCCTGCCGCGACGCAAGACGCCGCCGATCGATCCGCAGACGGCGCCGACCGTCGACGTCTTCGTGCCGAGCTACAACGAGGATCCCGAGCTTCTCGCCACGACGCTGTCGGCGGCGCTGGCAATGGAATATCCGGCGGACAAGTTGAAGGTCTATCTGCTCGACGACGGTGGTACCGACGAAAAATGCAACTCGGACAACTTCGTCGCGGCCAGTGCCGCAAGGGAACGCCGGGCGACGCTTCAGGCCCTCTGCGCGGGGCTAGGCGTCACCTACCTGACGCGTGAACGCAACCTCAGCGCCAAGGCGGGCAATCTCAACAACGGAATCGCGCATTCCCGGGGCGAACTGATCGTCGTCTTCGATGCCGATCATGCGCCCGCCCGTTCGTTCCTCTCCGAAACGGTGGGCTATTTCGGGCTCGATCCGAAGCTCTTCCTGGTCCAGACGCCGCACTTCTTCATCAACCCGGACCCTCTGGAGCGCAACCTCCGGACCTTCAAGGACATGCCGTCCGAGAACGAGATGTTCTACGGCATCATCCAGCGCGGCCTCGACAAGTGGGACGCCTCGTTCTTCTGCGGCTCGGCAGCCGTGCTCCGCCGCACGGCGCTCGAGACGACGAACGGCTTCCAGGGACGCAGCATCACCGAGGATGCCGAGACGGCGATCACGCTGCATGCGACCGGCTGGCACAGCGTCTATGTCGACAAGCCGTTGATCGCCGGGCTGCAGCCGGCGACCTTCGCGAGCTTCATCGGCCAGCGTTCCCGCTGGGCGCAGGGCATGATGCAGATCCTGATTTATCACCGGCCGCTGTTCAAAAGCGGCCTCTCGCTGCCGCAGCGGCTCTGCTACTGCTCGTCGGCGCTGTTCTGGCTCTTTCCGTTCGCGCGTCTGATTTTTCTCATTTCGCCGTTGTTCTATCTCTTTTTCGGGTTGCAGATCTTCACGGCATCCGGAAGCGAGTTCTTTGCCTATATTCTGAGTTATATGGTCGTGAACCTGATGATGCAGAATTATCTCTATGGCCGCTACCGTTGGCCATGGATCTCGGAACTCTACGAATTCATCCAGTCCGTCTATCTGCTGCCGGCCGTCGTCTCCGTCATGCTCAACCCGAGCAAGCCGACCTTCAAGGTCACGGCGAAGAACGAGTCGCTGGCGACGCGACACGTCTCGGAACTGGGCAAGCCCTTCTTCATCATCTTCGCGGTCCTGGCGCTGGGCGTCGTCGCCACCTATTGGCGCACCATCGCCGAGCCCTACAATTCCGACACCACGCTGGTGGTCGGTCTCTGGAACTTCCTCAACCTCCTGATGGCCGGCTGTGCGCTCGGCGTCGTGTCGGAGCGTCCGGAGGGACGCGCGGCCCGACGCTTCGCGGTCAGGCGGCGCGGCGAGATCACCGTCAACGGACAGACCGCGCCGATCATGACGGAGAATGCCTCCGTCGACGGTGTCGCCCTGCGCGTCATGTCGCCGACCTTGAGTGACTTACCGGTCGGCAGCGAGGCGCAGATCTCCTTCGAGACGGCGATCGACATGCCGCGTGGCACGATGGGGGTCCGCGTCATGCGTCTCACGCCCGACGAGAAGGGGACGCTGCTGGGCTGCCGCTACTTGCCGAGCGAACCTCTGCACAGCCGCATGATCGCCGATCTCGCCTTTTCCGACGCCGAGCGCTGGACGCTTTTCCAGAACGCACGGCGCCAGAACATGGGCGTGATCTATGGAACATTGCGCTTCCTGCGCATCGCGCTGTTCCAGACGAGCCGCGGCCTGTCGTATTTCTTCGGCTTCTACCGCTTGAAGCGCTCGACCACCGCGAATGCGGAGGCGGCGAGATGATGCGGGTTTCGCTGCCCCTCCTGGCCGCCATGGCCATTCCGATCCTGTGCGGGATTGGGCCCGTTCAGGGTGTTCGCGCGCAATCGGCGCCCTCCGGTCCGGCCCCGTTCCTGATCGCGCCCGAGCAGCAACCGGGTTCGAAGGCTGCTCCGGCCGAGCCGGCTCCTCCAGCGGCGCCGGCTCAGCGGCCGCAGCCGGCCCCCGGCACGCCAAGGGCTGAGCAGGGCTCCTTCACCTACAAGCCGTTGCTGCCGGCGGCGCGGGTCACCCTCGAAGGCGAGAGCGATGCGCGGAGCTGGGCTTTCCACCTGACCCAGGACGAGGCCGCCGCCGAGCTGAATGTCGATGTGGCATTCCAGAACGCGCTCGTCGTCATGCCGGAAGCCTCGCGATTGACGGTCCGCATCAATGGCGAGCGTGTAATCGAGCAGCCGATCGCTTCCTCCGACCGCCTGGCGCGACTGTCGGTGGCGATCCGCAAGGGCCTTCTCCGCCCCGGCCAGAACACGATCCGGTTCGAGGCGGTGCACCGCCACCGGACGGACTGCACGGTGGCCTCCACCTATGAACTCTGGACGCGGATCGACGGTGCCGGCACCAAGCTGAGCTTCCGCGGTGGCGATGGCCGCCAGTTCCGGCCTCTGACCATCGACGATCTGCCGGCTGTCGGAGGCGACGAGGGTGGTCAGACGACGATCAACATCGTTGCGCCCAGCGCGTCGCGGGCGATCGCCGGCAACACCATTCTGGCGGTGGCGCAGGCCGTGGCGCTGCGAGGCCGTTATGGACAGGCCGTGGTACGCGTCTCCGAACGCCTGCCCGAGCGCTCGCGCCCCGGTTCGCTGACGGTCGTGATCGGAACGGCGAACGAACTCGGCGACGTGTTGGGGGCCGTTCCGCCCGAGGCTGCGGCTCCGAGCTTCGTCGGTTTCGTCGCCAATCCGAAGCTCGGTCCCGCCACGCTGCTCGTCACCGGCCAGGGCTGGGCGGATATCGAGAGCATCGTCGCGAAGGCGCTGACCGAGCCTGTCTCCAGGCCGACCAACATGAACCGGACGAGAATGGACACGGCGAGCTGGCATATGCCGGAGGCGCCGTTCATCTCGAACAGCCAGGTCCTGCGCTTCGCCGACCTCGGTCTGTCCACGCAGGAATCGACCGGGCGGCGCATGCGCGTTAGGGCCGTCGTCGCGCTGCCGGGCGACTTCTATGCCAACGCCTATGGCGAGGCGACGCTCTACCTCGACGGCGCCTATTCCGCGGAGGTCCTGCCCGGCGTCAGCCACATCGAGGTCTTCGTCAACGGCAATGTCGCGGCGACGGTGCCGCTCAACACCACCGCGGGCGGCCTGTTCCAGCAGTTCCCGATCACGGTGCCGTTCAGGCATTTCCGGCCCGGCATCAACGAGATCTGGCTTGAAGCGGTCACGCTCGCCAGGAGCGATCTCAGTTGCGGGCCGGGCGCCACCTTGCCTGGCAAGAACCGCTTCGCGCTTTTCGACACGACGTCCCTGTCCATCCCCGATTTCGCCAAGATCGGCGTCAAGCCGAACCTCGCCGCGACGGCCGGAACGGGTTTTCCCTATTCGGTGGCGCCACGCGTGGCCCTCATCATGGGGCGGCTGGACACTGCCAATTTCGGCGCCGCCGCGACGCTTCTGGCGCGGCTTTCCCAGCGCGCCGCGCGCCCGCTGTCGATCGATGCGCTGGCGAGCGCGGCATCCGTCGGCGACCGGCCGGCGTTGATCGTCTCCGCCGTCGGCCAGTTGCCGAGCGGAATCCTGCCGCGCGTCGGCATCGCGGACAGTGTGCGCTCGACCTGGCCGCTGCGTGCCGACGCGGTGGTGGTCACGCCCGATGCTGACGGCACCGCGGTGTTCGATGCGGTGCTGAACCGCTTCCAGGGCCGCCAGACGACCCCGGAAGATTCGGGGGGCATCGCGCCGTCGACCAACGAGATCCGCGACCGCTGGCGGACGTCGCTCGGCGGACCGCTGGCACGCTATTTCGTCGCGTTCGACGGCTGGCTCCAGCGAACCTTCGACCTGTCCTTCGCCCAGCTGCGCGCTCCGTCGCGCGCCGGCACCCTGTACGAGCCCGCTGAAGGAACCGAATTGATCGCGGCCCAGGCGGCCGACCCCGAGACAAAGCAGGTCTGGACGGCCTTCGTCGTCAGACGCGAGGAAACGCTGGAGAGCAGCATCGCCCGCATCGTCTCGCCGGGGAACTGGGCGAGCATGGCCGGCAAGATCACGTCCTTCCGCGGAGCCGAAGAGACGCACGTCATCTCCGCCGACAGCACCTCCTTCGTGGCGACGCGGCCCTTCAGCCTGGCGAATATGCGCCTCGTCCTCGCCAACTGGATGTCGAGCAACATCGGCACCTATGCGTTGGGGCTCCTGGCAACCTGCATCGCCCTGGGGATCGGAACGTCGCTGATGCTCGGCCGGCTGGGGAGGCGGGCGTGAACAAGCTCATCGCCACCATGGCCGCAGCTCTGATGACCCTCACTTGCAGCGCCCAGGCCGCACTGCCCGAAGGCGCCTGGGAGCTCTACCGGCAGAAGTTCGTCACGCCCGAAGGGCGGGTGATCGACGACGTCAATGGCGGTATCAGCCACAGCGAGAGCCAGGGCTACGGCCTGCTGCTGGCCTGCCTCGCCGGCGACCGCGCCAGCTTCGCCAGAATCCTCGGCTTTACGCGGACCGAATTGCTGATCCGCGATGACGGGCTGGCCGCCTGGCGCTGGGATCCAAAGGCAAGCCCCCGCGTCACCGACATCAACAACGCCAGCGACGGCGATCTCCTGATCGCGGAGGCTCTGGCCTGCGCGGGCTCGCGCTGGAACATGCCGGCCTATACGACCGCAGCGCGCCAGATCGCGCGGGCGCTGGCCAAGGTCGCCCTGCTGAAGCGCGGCGGCGAGACCTGGTTGATGCCCGCCGCGGCGGGATTCACGGAGAAGGACCGGCCGGACGGTCCCGTGGTCAACCCGTCCTACTGGGTCTTCGAGGCCTTGCCGGCGATGGCGCAACTCACGGGCGACCAGAGCTGGATGCATGTGCAGGCGACCGGCCTGCGACTGCTCGACACGCTCGCAAAGGCAAAAATGCCCGCGCCGGAATGGCTCTCGGTCAAGGGTATTCCTCAACCTGCGGATGGGTTTCCGGCCCAGTTCGGCTACAATGCGATCCGCATCCCGCTCTACCTGATGCGCGCCGGCTTGGCCGACAAGGCGCGGATGGAACCGTTCCGCCAGGCCTGGGCCGGCGGCCCGGCGGTGATCGACGTCAAGACGGGCAAGCCCGTCGAACCGCTGCCCGACCCCGGCTACCGCATGCTCGCCGCGGCGATGGCCTGCGTGCTGGACAAGACGGCGATCCCGGCCGACCTCAAGACCTTCCAGCCGACCGGTTATTACCCCTCGACCCTGCACCTCCTGTCCCTCTCGATGCTCCGGGAGAGGTATCCGCAATGCCTATGAAACAGGTCGTCCTGGCGATCGCGGCCTCGAGCCTCGTCTTCTACGCCATCGGTCGCTATGGCCAGAAGGCCGATCCTTTGCTCGATCCGCCTGTCGCGGTGCGCTCGGCGATGGCGGCCGGCACCCCGACGTCCGATGCGCCGTCCGCCGGGGTCGAGGTCGTTCAGGCGCCCAATTCTCCGGCCACGCCGCCGGCCCAGACGGGGCAACAGCCGCAGCGCCCGCCCGCGGTCGACGAAAGCGGACTGCGCTATTTTGCGGCTCAGGGGGATACGCGCCGCCTCGAGGCCGAACTCGCCCGGCTGCGGGCGCTGTATCCGGAATGGAAGCCGCCCGCTGACCTGATGTCGCCCGTCCAGACCGGCGACGCAGAGCTGGAACGGATGTGGAGGCTCTTCGCGGAGGGCAAGATCAGCGAAGTGCGGGCGGCGATCGCCCAGCGCAGCACGACGGACCCGAATTGGCGCGCGCCGGACGATCTGCTGGCGAGGCTCGACACCGCCGAGGCCGCGCAGCGACTGGTGAACGCATCGAACGCGAGACAATGGGAACAGGTCATCCGGCTCGGCACGGAGACGCCGGCCTTGCTGACCTGCGCGAATGTCGATGCGCTCTGGCGGGTGGCCGAGGCGTTCGTGAACACGGGCAAGCCCGAGCGGGCCCGGGACGCCTATGCCTATGTCCTCGGCAACTGCAATACGCCGGCCGAACGCATCGGGACGATGCAGAAGGCGCTCGCCACCCTGTCGGATCCGTTGACGGAGCAATTGCTCGCGCAGGAGAGGCAATCCGAGTTCACGAGCATCCGCGACGAGATCGCGCGGCGGCGCATCGGCCGGGCGTCCGAGGATACGACGCTCGTGGTGTCCCCCGACGACATTCGCCGCGTCGAGGCCCTCGCGAATGCCGCGACGACGCCCGACGACGCCATCCTGCTCGGCTTCTACACGTTTCGCCGCAATGATCCGGTCAAGGCAGAGAGCTGGTTCAAGACCGCCCTTGCGCGCAATGGTGGAGCCAAGGCGGCGGAAGGGGCGGTTCTCGCGCTCGGAGCCAACCGCAAATACCAGGAGGCCGAAGCGCTGGGCGCGCAATGGCTCGAAGCCGGCGCGGCCAACCGCAAGGCCTATCTCGATGTCGCGACGAGCCTGATCACGCAGGAGCCGCCGCCTAGACTCGACCGTGCGATCCTCGAGCGGATCGCGAAGACCGTCGGCACCGACCGTTACGTCCCGGGTGCGGCGGCTCTCGGCTGGTATGCCTACAATTCCGGCCAGATCACTCCGGCTGCAACCTGGTTCGAAACGGCTCGCGACTGGGACAGGGGCTATGAGCCGGCGGCCTACGGGCTCGCACTCGCCCGCCAGCGCCTGCGCGACCTGGCTGGCTTGCGGGCGATCATGGCGGAATGGGGCAGCCGCTCCGAGCGGATCGCGACCCTGCTCGATCCACGACGCAATCGCGATGCGCGTGGACCGGAGCTGCCTCGCCAGGACCAGGCGGGGCAGGGCGCCGCAAGATCGGATTTGGCGAGGTCAGACCTTGCGAGATCAGGCTTGGCAAACGAGGCCATGCCGATCCCGCCCGGCCGAACATTCGTCGACCCGGCGCCGCGTCGTGTCATACGCACTGAAGCGGCCAGGCCGCTTTCCGAGGACGATGTTCGGGCCGATCCCCTGCTGCCTCGCCGCAGTGCCCAAGCCCGCCCCGGCGGCGGCAATGGCACGACCGGCGCAGCAGCCCTACAGCGGGGCTGGAACCTGCTGAACCTGAAGCGCCCCGCTGCGGCTGCCGAGGCCTTCGCGGCTGCCATGCGCAGCGGCAATGCTCAGATCGCGGCCGACGCAGCGGCCGGCATGACCTACGCAAAGCTGCAACAGGGTCTGACGGCGGAGGCCGGCGTCGCGGCGGCAAGCGCCGACGTTGCGCCGGCGCGCCGCCGCGAGCTCTCGACCCTGCTGCTCTCCGAGAGGTTCTATGCCCAGTATGATGCTAAGGACTTCGACGGCGCGCTGGTGACCCTGTCGGAACGTGCGCGCCTTGCTCCCGAAACCACCGATCTGATGCTGATGCGCGGCTGGTCCTATTTTCATCTCGGCCGCTACGACGAGGCCAGCAGGGTTTTCACGGCGCTCCACCGGGCCAGCGGATCGTCGAAGGCGCTCGCCGGCTTGACCGCGATTCGCGATATCACCAAGCAGAACCGGTACTGACGCCCCCGCCGCAGGTTGCGGAGGCCTGTTCCGATGGACGCCTGGCAGAGGCCGGAGTTCAGGTGGGCGACCGCTTCGAACGGTCACACGCGATTGGCGTCTCCTCTGCCGAAAACGCAGATCCGTAAAATGCGACACAAGCCAACGGCGGAATCTTAGCACCGGCAGGCCAAGTTCGTGATGGTCAACGCGGGTCCTGAAACATGCTCGATGTCCTGTCTCTGGTCGGAGTTCTCGCCTTCGGGTGGCTCGGCTACGCGTTCTGGTATGCCGGGCGCGGCCCTGCGCCGGTCCCCGGTTCGGCTGGCGTGTCCGGAAAAAGCCTCGTCTCGTGAGGCTTCGCGCCTGCCATCGGCCGCCGCCTCAGGTGTGCTGGTAGATCGTTCGGCCCGCGCGCTTGTTGCGATACATCGCGTGATCGGCATATCGCATCGCCTCTTCGGCGAGGCCGACGCTGATCATTGAATGGCCTACGCTGATGGCCAGGGCGAGCTTGCCGGCCGTCGTATTGATCTGCGTCGCGGCGACACGCTCGCGCATGTCGGTGATCTTCGTTTGCGCCGACGCCTCATCGATGTGGTGGAGGATGATCGCGAATTCGTCGCCGCCGATCCGCGCGAGGACATCGGAAGACCGGATCGACGATTTGAGCACCTGAGCCACGGCGACCAGAGCGATGTCACCGACCGCATGGCCGTGCCGGTCGTTGATCGTCTTGAGATTGTCGACGTCGATCATCACGATCGCCGCCTCGCCGCCATAGCGCTGGGCCATGTCGGTCACGCGCTGCAACTCGTCATTGAAGGCGCGGCGGTTGTAGATGCCGCACAATTCGTCGTGATAGGCCAGCGACCGCAGCGATTGCAGCTGCCGCTCGGCTTGCCGGAGCGAGCGCTCCAGCAGCCTCTCGCGCACGGACTTCAGGGCCGAGGCCGCGACGCAGCGCTTGACGCGAGACGGGGCTGCCGGATTGGCCGCACGCCGAGACGGCTTCGACATGGTGGGATTCCAGCGGACCATCGCAGGGCTCCTCGCCATTGGCCTCAGTTGTACCACCAGCGATGCGGATTGCCGCGAGCCTGGATCTCGACGAGGAACTCGCCATGCTCGGTCGCCTTGCTGGGCTTGATCGTCTTGAGCTTGGTGAAGATCTCGCCCGCGGCCTTGTAGTTGGCCGCGTTGTAATGCGCCCAGGCGCGCAGTTCCTGCATGCCCACAGGCATCGACTTCTGATGGCTGTCGAGCAGCGCGGCGGCCTCCTGGAACTTGCCGGCCTCGTAGAGCTTGATGCTTTCGCGCATTGCGCCGTTCGCCATGCGGCCGCCGGCAACCCGACGCGCGGAACGCGGCGACGTCGGGTCCTGGCCGCCGAGACGGTCGAGCGAGGCGACGGCCGGATACTGCTGCTTGTAGGTATTGACGGTCGCGAGCGCGGAGGCGCGGTCGTTCAGCTTGCGGGCGGCGACAACGAGGCCGACGACGGCTTCCTCTGAAGGAGCCCAGGCGACGGAGCGCTCGAACCACAGGCGGGCCGGCGCGAAGTGATTGGCGTTGTAGAGGCTCCAGCCCAGTGCCTGCGCACCGAGCGCGGACTTGTCTTTGCTGATGATCTCCTCGAGTCGGGCCTGCCGGTCGGAGCTCAGCGGCTTGGCGGTTGGTCCGGTGATGTCGGATGCGACGATCTCGACATAGGCCTTGCGGATCAGCGCGTCGGCCTCGCGATGGCGATAGGCGAGTTCCTCGGCCTGGGCCAGATCACCGGCGTTGCGGAGGGCCAGGACGTGGCCCTCGACATGCTTCGGCTTGGCGGCCGTCTTCGTCGCCATCCCGAACCATTCCTTCGCTGCGGCATAGTCCTTGCGCCCGAAGTTGTACCAGCCGAGCAGGGCGGCATCATCTGCCGACCCGCGGCGGGCCGAAGCCTCGATCAGCTTGAGTTCGCGGGCATCGGGCGCCTCGGCGCTATCGCCGCTCGAGGCCTGGCCCACCTTCCGGCGGATCATGTCGATCCCGACGGCATCGAACTCGGAGCCCGCGCCACGCCGCTTGCCCAGCGCAATCAGCTCCTGGACGGTCGGCGCCGGCAGAATGGCCGAGGCCTTCTGCACGGTGGCGAGGCGCTCGCGGCTGTTGTCGCAGTTGGTCAGGATGTAGCGATAGACCTCGACGGCCCGGGACGGCTCCTCGACGCCGGAGAAGGCCTCGGCGACGCGCCAGAGCAGGTCGATCTCGCGGCAGACCAGGAGATCCTCGGCACCGGTCGCGAGCTCGATCACGCGCGGCCAGTCCCTGCCGTCCGCAGCGATGACGATCGCTTCGCGCCGCTCGGCCTGCACCAGCTTGCCGGCGAGGTCGGCCGAAGGCACGAAATCGGGCCGCTCGGCCTGCAAGGCGGCGATGCGCTCGCGCAGCTCTTCATAGCGCTTGGCGGTGAAGAGTGCCCAGAGGGGCTGCTCGTCGATGGTCGAGCCACCGTGGCTGAAGAGATCCTCCGGCGGCTGCCAGTTGGAGTGGAGCGTCTTCAGGCGGCGGATTTCGGCGGCGACGCGGGCCGTGTCGCCCTGGCTCGCATAGAAGCGCAGAGCGCTCTCGTCGACCGTCTTCACGGGCGCGGCCTGTGCGGCGCGCGTGTCGCCAGCCGGGCGGGGCAGCTTGAGGCCGGCCTCTTTCACTGCCCTCGGCTGCTGCGGCGGCGGGGGCACGTCGATCTTGAAGGCGTTCTGGGCCTGGACCGGTCCGAGCAGGGCGATTGCGGCGACCGAGGAAATCACGAGCGACTTCAGAGACATTTGGGCCTCCTTTCACTGATCGCGAGCGTGCTGAGCAAAGCGAGCGTTGCGGGGTAGTAGAGTTCGTTCCTGGCCGTCGCCAGCGCCACCGGAACCGGCCGGCCGGCCGCGATGCATTGGGCCAGGGCGAAGATCAGGCGATAGCCGGCGCCGTCGAAATTACCGCTGGCCTTGCCATCGTCGATGTCGAGGATGAAGGGGCCGATGTCTTCGGTGGGATTCCACATCGCTACGAAGGGCCGCAGATGCTCCGGCGAGACGCGGTTCGACCAGGCGAGGTAGAGTGGAATTCGGATCGCGTTGTAGCTGAACCGGCGCTCGAACTGGGCCGCCGGAGCACTCCGTTCAGGCCCGAGCGCGAGCCATTCCGGCGGAATCCGCAGCGGACCGAAACGCCCCTCGCTGAGCAGGGTCAGTCCCGAACGCCGAAGCCCTGGCCAGTCGTGCTCCGGCGCCAGGACTTCGAGCCGGTCGATGGCGGGGAAGACCCAGTAGGACAGATTGACCACGGGGCCGTCCGGCTGCGATTTCGCGTCGAAGCCGACGGCACCCGGCAGAAGTACGGGACCGACGCGCGAGCTGATGACGTTGTGCTTGAAGATCGCCGCTGCGATGCGCTTCATCGCCCGGGTGTATTCGGGCGCGTCCCACCGGGCCCCGGCTTCCCCGAGAGCCCATGCGATCAGCAGGTCGCCGTCGCTTGCATTGTTGCGATCGGTGACGTTCGGTGTGCTGCCCGGTTCCCAGCGCCAGGCCGCCAGGCCATCGTCGCGAATGTAGAGCTCGCGCTCCGTCCAACGCCAGATCAGGTCGAACGCCTCCCGGTCCTGCGTGGCGACGGCGAGGACCATTGCGTAGCCCTGTCCCTCGGAATGGCTGATGTTGCCGTTGCCGTTGTCGACGACGCGGCCCTCCGGCTTGACGAAGGCCGCCCTGTATGACGGCCAGTTCTTGGCCAGCAGCATCGCACCTTGCGGCCCCGACGGCATGGGCGCGGTCTGATTGACGACCGTGACGCCGGCACGCGATTGCGGTGCGGCAGTGGCGCCACCGCTCCCGGCCACCAGCGCCGCGGCCAGTGCAGCACTGGCGCGGCTGGGGTTGCGGGCCATCACGGCCGCCGCCCCTTGAGCACGAGCGCCGTGGTGAAGGCGAGCAGCATCGACAGCATGATCAGGCCGCCGAGATAGTAGCTCTGGTTCAGGGAGAGCCAGCCGGCGATCGACAGCCTGAGATTGGCCGGCGACGGGAAGGCGGTCGGGAGATAGTGCCGCTGCTGCGCGGCACGGTTCTCCGGCGCCCAGCTATCCGTCCGGAGCAGCGCAGCCTCGCCGTTGAAGCGGGTCCAGGCATGAGCGGTGGTTGCCTTGGCGATCAGCTCTTCGAGCGCCTCCGGGCTTGCGGCCAGGACCATCGTCTTGATGTTCGGCAATGGCTGCCGCTCGAAGATGCTGCGCCAGCTCTGCGGCGGCAGCGTGCCGACTTCCTGCAGGATCGTCAGCCCGTCAGGTGTCAGCAACGCGCCGGCGGAACTCCCGAGTGCCGTGTCCCGCTCGATCAGGCCGAAATCCTCCAGCCATGCGGCCACAGGGCTGAGATCTCCACGCGCCAGGCTGCCGGCGACGCTGGCGGCGGCGCTGACGCGCAGTCGCTCCGCAAGGGACGGCATCTTGCCATCCGCCGCTGGCACGACCGCCGCGTCGGCGGCCGCTCTGGCGTTCGCGATCTCGGTGTCTCGCGCGGTGGTCTGGGCCGCCCTCGTCTGTTCGACGGCCATCATCGAGCGCGCCAATGTCTGCGAGGCCTCGCCCGGCGGCCCGAAGAACAGCCCGGACGTGTCGGGATCGTCGAGCGGACCGAAGCGGAAGGTCACCGGCATCGAGGTGCGCGCGGCAGCGCTCATCCGGCCGACCCAAGTCATGGCGGCATTGAGATAGGCGGGGCTCGCCGAGGACACGGCGACCGTCGTCGGCTCCTCGCGGCCGAGATAAGGGTAGCCATGGGTCAAGGTCGCCGAAAGGCTCGGCAGCACGGTGACGCGAGCCAGCGAGCCGAAATTGATACGGCTCGAACCGGCGATGAGCAGCCGCGGATTGGATGTGCGGGCGGCGGTTGCGTCGCAGGCGCGATCGGAACCGACGAGGTCGGCCTCGACCGTGACCGTGTTGGCGCCGGCCTTGAACATCTGGATCGGCAGCTCGACGCGGCGCTGTTCGATCTGCGACGAGCCACCCTGGTTGACCGGCACCACGGCGGCGATCTGGTCGTTGATGCGGATGTTGACCCGCCGGCCGACGGCCGCGGCACCTAGGAAGGCCGAATCCAGCTCCAGCCGCGCAGCACCATAGGGAGCGGCGAAGAAGTCGCTCGGCATGTTCACTCGCATCGAGGACTGGAAGAAGCTGCCGTCGAAGGCTCTGCTCTCGAAGCCGAGCTCGCTGAAGCTCAGCTGCGAGCCATCTCGCACCTGGCGCCCGGCTGTGTTGGCCAGCGCGCGCCGGCCCGGCTCGGAGCCGATGCGGTTCGGCGCATTGGCGAACTCAACCAGGCGTTGCAGGCTGCGCTCGCCTTCCGGTCCCGACCGGAGCGTGAGCGTCGTGCGGCCTTCGGCTGCGTCGTGCAGATAGAAGAGGCCCATCTCGCCGTCGAGCGGCGTCGAACCGGCCGGCGCCTCGCGGCCGACGACAAGATCGATGCCCGCTCCCTCGCCCTGCTCCTCGGCGACGTCGATGATCGGTCGCTGAATGCCGGCTGCGAGAACGAGCGCGTTCGCCGCCCGCATCGCGAGGTCGATCGCGGCCGTGTCGGACGTCCTCGCCAGGCGAACGCGGATCGGCGTGCGCTCGGCGCCGCTCGCCGCGAGCGCTGGCAGATCGGCAATGCGGCGCAGTGCCGGAGTGGGCTGCAGACCGACGAAACCGCTGCGATTCAGCGAGATCGCGCTCCACAGCTCGTAAGTGGCCCTGACGCTGCAATCGACCCGGTGACGCTGGGTCGCGATCAGTCGAACCGAATTATAGCCGGGCACGATGACACCCGGCGGGATCGGCAGGATGGCGGTGGCCTCGGCGGCGTTTGCATCCAGCCGCACCTCGCCGATCGTCTGGTCATTGACCCGCACCATCAGGCGCGAGGCGTCCGGCAGGTTCGAGACGGCGTTGAGATACGCGATGCGGAAGGCCGTTGCGCGCAGCGCCTCGGCCTGGGTCAGGAAGACCGCCCGCTCGTCGATCCCTTGCTCGCCGTTCAGGTGCAGGGCGTCGTCCATCACGGACAGCGGGCGGAAGCTCGCTTCGGCGACCGGCCGAGGGGCCAGGCGAGCCTGCAGCGAGGTCTCGAGATGCAGCGGCGAGGGGGCCGTCTGGGCTTGGGCGGCGACCGTCAGTCCGGTCGTCGCGAGCAGAAGGGCGAAGCTGGGCAGCGCACGCATGGCAGATGCTCCGGTGATCATTGCGATGAAGGCGCTTCAGGCGGTGGTCGCAGGCCTGAACTCACCCAGGCCGACCGCTTCCGGCAGCCTGGTGCCCTGCGCGGGCAGTGCCGCTGGCTGGGTGGCCGGCGCCGTGGAGAGGGGCGAGCTCATGCCGGTCTGTGCAGGCGTTGCCGCGGGCGTAGCGCCGGCCTGCTGGCCGGCCGCGCCGGGCCGGTTGCTGCGGCGGAACAGCAGGAAGAACATCCCGCGCATCGCCTCGCGCGCCGCCCAGACCAGGGTTCGGGCGGTGCCGAGCACCAGACTCTGGCGGTTCTGCCGGGCCGCTCGCATCTCGCGCATTGCGGACAGATCGGCATAGGCGACATCCGCGATGATGCGATAGCGATCGGCGCCGTCGCCGAGGAAGCGCAGCCCGAGCATGCGGCTGTCGTCGGCGCTGGTCGCGGAGGTGATCGCCACCTGCGCCTGCAGCGGCGCGCCTGTCTCGCTCTCGACCCGGATCATCGCCGCGTGGCGGCCGGGCGCGAGCAACTGGCCGAACTGGCGACCATCGGTGCCGCCCAGTTGAACCTTGAGGCCGCCGACGGATGCATCCTTGACGATGACCGGAACTTCGAGGTCACCGATCGACAGGCTGCCGCGGCGGCTGGTCTCGAGACGCTGGATTTTGCGCCGCTCGCGGCGCTCGGAGACGACGCCGAGCGCCAGCCCGGCCATGACGGTGTTGAAGACGTTCCAGGCACCGATGACGACTAGCAGGTCGCGAGCGGCCGGCTCCGTCACGTAGCGATATCCGGTGTAGGCCAGCGTCGCCAGCAGGAAGGCGAAGATCGCGTAGAACGGCCAGGCCAGCGGCGACAATTCGTCTTCGGCCAGCGAGTTGCCCTTCTGCGTGACGTTGAACTTCGGCGCGCGAGGGTTAGCGATCACGCTCATGACGGCGCGGAAGAGATAGACGCTCTGGATGTACTCGTAGAGTTCGGAGATCCAGGGCCAGCGCAGACTGCCATACAGGTAATGCTGGATCAGGATGACGGCCAGGATGTAGGTCAGCGTATAGGCAACGAAGCTCTGAGGCGAGGCATTGTAGATCTGCAGGTTGAAGAGGATGAAGAACAGCGGCGAGATCATGAAGATCAGGCGCGACAGCGGGAACAGCCAGAACAGGTTGCTCGAGGTGTAGCAGAGGCGCTGTGGCAAGCTCAGGCCGGTGTTGAACAGCGGGTTCTTCAGCATGAAGATCTGCAGCATGCCGCGGCACCAGCGCGAGCGCTGCCCGATGAAGGATTCGAAGGTCTCGGGCTGCAGGCCGGCGATCAGCGGCTTGTCGACATAGAGGCTCTTCCAGCCGCGCGAATGCAGCTCCAGCGCGGATTCGCAGTCCTCGGTGATGGTCACGCCGGCGAAGCCGCCGACCTCGTCCAGCGCGGCACGGCGCAGCACGGCCGCCGAACCGCAGAAGAAGGCCGCATTCCAGCTGTCCAGCCCCTTCTGGATCGCGCCGTAGAACATCTCGTTCTCCGAGGGCATCGACTTGAAGGTCTGGAGGTTGCGTTCCAGCGGGTCGGCGTTGATGAAGAAGTGCGGCGTCTGGACGAGGAACAGCTTGGGCTCGGTGGCGAAGTGCCCGACCGTCTCGCGCAGGAACTCACGGGCCGGCACATGGTCGGCGTCGAAGACGACGACCAGGTCGCCTGCGGAATGGGCCAGGCCGTTGTTGAGGTTGCCGGCCTTGGCGTGGAGATTGCGCTCGCGCGTCAGATAGGTGACCCCGAGATCGGCGCAGAGCTGCTGCAGATCGGAACGGCGCGCACGCGCAGCCGATGCAACGGCGTGGTCGAAGGAATAAACCTTCTCGTCAGTCCCGCCGTCGTCGAGGAGGAAGACCTTGAGCTTGTTATGCGGATAGTCGAGCGCCTTCGCCGCAGCCAACGTCGTGGCGACGAGATCCCGCTCTTCATTGTAGGACGGGACAAAAACGTCGACGGACGGCAGTTCTTCGTCCTTCAGTTGCGGTGCAGCATTGCGCGTGATGGGTTGAGCATTCACGAACAGGCCAAGGCCCAGCATCGTGATGCAGAATAGATCCGCAATGAGAAGCAACATGCCCGGGATGAAGTCTGCGACTTGCGTCGGATCAGGTATCGTCTCTGTGATGCGCCAGTAGACGTAGCGGATGATGATGATCGATCCGAGAGCCAGGAATATGTGTCGAAAGATACCGCCAAGGCGTAGCCATGAAATGGCGATCATGGCTGCAATCGAAACGACGGAGAAGGCAAAATGAAGTTTAATGCCGATTGGCTGAGTCACAAACAGGACGAACAAGCCGGCAGATAAAATCCACGCCACACGCATGAGCTTGTTAAACATCTGCCATGCCTCACATTACGCTACGAGAATAGGTCATTCGTATTCTGCCGAAGATTTCGGATAAAGCATTAAATTTGAGCATGCCGATCAACGGTCAATACATATAGTTAAGAGTGAAAGTTATATGAAATAGAGAGGATTAAATTTTTAAAAGAAGTATAGATTGCGTCCAATATGAACATCGCGTGACGCAAGGCGGCATGTTAAGAATTTGTTAGTAAATTTGAATTGAATTACTCGTGTATTTTCATGCGTTTTTGGCGTTATATTTAGCTTCCGTTGGCATCTAGTCGTGCGTCCGTTGCGAATCAATCTGAGCGTCGATGATCGTTGCATCACCTAACGGCATGGCGTTCGCGGCTTGCAGGAGGTGGCGAGCAGCCATTGATTACAATTTAATCACGGGGATGCTGCAGATGCGATGCTGCGCCGCCTAACGGAACCGCCTCCGGAGAGCGGGCTGCCCCGGAGCGCGGCTCTTGTCAGGCGGCAGGACTTCGCTGCCGAAGCTTCGCCAGGGGCTTGAAGCGGCCGTCGGCCTGCTGGCGGAACGATGGCAATCGGGCGGGCAAACGAAAGGCCGCAGGCATGCGCATGCGGCCTTTTATGTCAGGTGCCGTCTGAAGCGCCGTCAGCACCAGGCCTGGGAGCGCGGCGTGCCGCCCCTCACTCGGCAGCAGCGGCTTGCGGTGTCGTGTCGTCCTGCTTCGCGCCTTTCGGCTTCGAGCTGCCGAAGAGCTGCATGACGAAGACGAAGAAGGCCGGCACGAAAAAGATCGCCAGCACCGTCGCCGAGATCATGCCGCCGAGGACACCCGTGCCGATCGCATTCTGGCTTGCCGCGCTGGCGCCGGAGGCGATCGCGAGCGGCACGACGCCGAGCGTGAAGGCGAGCGATGTCATCAGGATCGGCCGGAAGCGCAGGCGGGCCGCCTCGATCGTCGCTTCCTTCAGCGGCATGCCCTGTTCGCGCAGATCCTTCGCGAACTCGATGATCAGGATCGCGTTCTTGGCCGAAAGCCCGATGATCGCGATCAGCCCGACCATGAAGTACACGTCGTTCGGCATGCCGCGCAGCGTCACTGCCGCGACGGAGCCGATGACACCGAGCGGCACCACCATCATCACCGAGATCGGAATCGACCAGCTCTCGTAGAGCGCCGCCAGCAGCAGGAAGACGAAGAGGATGCTGAGAGCGATCAGGAAGGGCGCCTGCGAGCCCGACTGGATTTCCTGCAGCGACTGGCCGGTCCATTCGTAGCCGAAGCCCTGCGGCAGGTCGCGCGCCAGGCGCTCCATCTCGGCGATGGCCGCGCCTGAGGAATAGCCCGGCGCCGCTTGGCCTGCGATGCGCACGGCCGGATAGCCGTTGTAACCCACCACCTGGGTCGGCCCCTTCTGCCATTCGAGCGTAGCGAAGGCGGCGAGCGGGACCATGCCGCCATGGGCGTTGCGCACGTTCAGCCGCAGCAGATCGTTCGCCTGCATGCGCTGCCCGGCTTCCGCCTGCACGGTGACGCGCTGCATGCGTCCGGCATTCGGGAAGTCGTTGACATAGGACGAGCCGAGATTGGCCGAGATCGTGGCGTTGATGTCGGCGAAGGCGACGCCGAAGGTATTGGCCTTCTCGCGGTCGATCACGAGACTGACCTGGGCCGCGTCGGCCAGGCCCTCGACGCGCAGTCCAGCGAGGACAGGGCTCTGCGCCGCGGCATTGAGGAGTTGCGTACGCGCCAGTCCCAGCGCCTCCTGCCCCAGGCCGGCGCGATCCTGCAGGCGGAAGGTGAAGCCGCTCGAATTGCCGAGCCCGGAGATCGGCGGCGGCGACAGCGCGAAGGTCTGTGCGTCCCTGATCTGGGACATCTTGGCGTTGAGCCGGGCGGAGATCGCGGCGGCGGAATCGTTCGGCCCGCGCTCGCTCCAGTCCTTCAGCGTGATGAAGGCGAGCGCCGCATTCTCGCCGGCGCCGGCGAAGCTGTAGCCGGCGATGCCGACCATGCGCGAGACCGCGGGCTCCGCCAGCGCGATCGTCTCGATCTGCTTGACCACCTCGAGCGTGCGGTTGGCGCTGGCTTCGGGCGGCGCCTGGACGTCGACGAGCAGATAGCCCTGGTCCTCGTTGGGGAGGAAGGCTGACGGCAGGCGCATGAAGCTCCAGCCGAGCCCGGCCAGCAGCGCCAGGTAGATCACCATGTAGCGGCCGGGCTTGCGCGCGATCGCGCCGACCATGCCGGCATAGCCGTTCGTCGCCCGGTCGAACCCGCGGTTGAACGCGCCGAAGAAGCCCTTCTTCTCGTGGTGGCCCTTGGCGACCGGCTTGAGAAAGGTCGCGCAGAGAGCCGGGGTCAGGGTCAGCGCCAGCAGGCCCGAGAACAGGATCGAGACGACCATGGTCAGGCTGAACTGCTGGTAGATGATGCCGACCGCGCCGGGGAAGAAGGCCATCGGCACGAACACCGCCGTAAGCACCAGCGTGATGCCGACGATTGCGCCGGTGATCTGCTGCATCGCCTTGCGCGTCGCCTGCTTCGGCGGCAGTCCTTCCTCCGCCATGATGCGCTCGACGTTCTCGACCACGACGATGGCGTCGTCGACGAGGATGCCGATGGCCAGCACCATGGCGAACATGGTCAGCACGTTGATCGAGAAGCCGGCGGCGAACATGACCGCGCAGGTACCGAGCAGCGCGACCGGCACCACCAGGGTCGGGATCACCGTGTAGCGGAAGTTCTGCAGGAACAGGAACATAACCACGAAGACGAGGACCATCGCCTCGAGCAGCGTGTGCACCACCTTCTCGATCGAGACCTTGACGAAGGGCGAGGTGTCGTAGGGGACCTCGTATTTCAGGCCGGCGGGGAAGAAACGGGCGAGCTCTTCCATCTTGGCGCGCACGGCGGTCGCGGTCGCCATGGCGTTGCCGGTGGGCGCGAGCTGCACGCCGATGGCGGCGCTCGGCTGGCCGTTGAGACGCGTCGAGAAGTTGTAGGATTCGCCGCCGACCTCGACCCGCGCCACGTCGCGCAGGCGCACGGAGGAGCCGTCCGTGTTGGCGCGCAGCACGATGGCGCCGAACTCTTCCGGCGAAGTCAGCTGGCCCTTGACCAGCACGGTCGCGGAAAGCTGCGTGTCGATCGGATTCGGCTGCGCGCCGACGCGGCCGGCCGCGACCTGCGCATTCTGCGCCGTCACGGCATTGATGACGTCGGACGCGGTCAGGCGCAGGCCGAGCAGCTTCTCCGGATCCATCCAGATCCGCATCGCGCGTTGGGTCGCGAACAGCGTCGCGCTGCCGACGCCGGGCACGCGGCGGATTTCGCCCAGCACGTTGCGGCTGAGATAGTCGCCGAGGCCGACGACGTCGAGCCGGCCGTCCTCCGAGGTCAGGGTGACGACGAGCAGGAACCCCGAGCCGGCCTGCTCGACGCGCATGCCCTGCTGGACCACGGTACGCGGCAGGCGTGGTTCGACGCGGCTGATGCGGTTCTGCACCTCGACCTGCGCCTCACCGATCTTGGTGCCCGGCGCGAATGTCACGGTGAGGTTGACGCGGCCGTTCGCCTCCGAGGTTGACTCGAAATAGAGCAGGCCGGGAACGCCGTTCAGCTCCTCCTCCACCGGGCGCGTGACGCTCTGGTAGATCTCCTCGGGCGAGGCGCCCGGATAGTTGGTGCCGATCGTGATCTGCGGCGGCGCGACATTGGGATACTGCGCGATCGGCAGCATCGGGATCGTGATGAGCCCGCCCAGCATGATGAAGATCGCGACGACCCAGGCGAAGATGGGCCGGTCGATGAAAAAGCTCGGCATCTGTCTTCAGCCCTGCTTGGCGGCGCCGTTCGCGGCCGCGGCCGGCTTCCAGGGCTCGCCCTTGAAGCGCGCGCCCGGCCGGATTTTCTGGAAGCCCTCAACGACGACCTGCTCGCCGACCTTCAGGCCGGCGTCGATCGCCTGGCGGGTTCCGAGCACGCGCCCGGCGGTGACCGGGCGCAGCTCGAGCGTGCCGTCGTCCTTGAGGACGTAGAGCTGGGCCTGCCCGCGGCCATCGCGCTGCACCGCCTGCTGGGGAACCGCGAGCGCATTGGCCTGGGTGCCCTGCTCGATGACGACGCGGACATACATGCCCGGCAGGAGGTCGCCGTCGGAGTTGGGGAACTGGCCGCGCAGGGTCACCTGGCCGGTGGTGGCGTCCACGGTCGCCTCGGAGAAGAGCAGCTGGCCGCGATGCCGATAGGTCTCGCCATTGTCGAAGAGCAGCTCGACATTGGCCGCCCCGGGATTGGCGCCGGTCAATGCGCCGAGCTGGAGCGCGCGACGCAGCGCCAGAAGCTCGCCGGCCGACTGGGTGAAGTCGGCATAGACCGGGTCGAGCTGCTGGATCGTCGCCAGGATGTCGGCGGCGCCGGTGCCCACCAACGCGCCTTCGGTGATCAGCGCGCGGCCGATGCGCCCGCTGATCGGGGCGCGGACCTCGGAATATTGAAGATCGAGCTTGGCGGCGGCGAGGCCTGCCTCGGCCGCGGCGACATCGGCATCGGCCTGGGCGAGCTGGGCGACGGCCGTCTCCTGCTGCTGGGCGCTGGCGACGTTGCGCTCGCGCAGCTCGACGATACGATCGGACTGTTGGCGCGCCTGCAGCTGGGCCGCTTGCGCGCGCTTCAGCGTGGCCTCCGCGCTCGCCACCCGCACGCGGAAGGGCGCCGGGTCGATCCGGTAGAGCACGTCGCCTTCCTTGACGAGGCTGCCCTGCTGGAAGACGCGCTCGACCACGATGCCGGAGACGCGCGGGCGGACCTCGGCGATGCGCGTCGGCGCGATCCGCCCCGGCAGGTTGCTTGTCACAGGCAGCGTCTGCGCCTCGGCCGTCACCACGCCCAGCACGGTGGGAGGCCGGTTGCCAGCTGCGTTCGCCGGCGCCTTTTGCTCGGAACAGGCGCTGACAAGCAGGGCGACGCTCAGGACAGCCCAGCGGCCGACGGGAGATAGGGGGAATGGCATGCGAGACATGTCCGGACAGGGTTTGGGAGAATGGTGATGCGAAGGCCTACCGGGCGGGCTCGTCGCGCGGCCCGGGCGTCTGTTCGACGAGCCAGGCGATATCGGCGAGGAGGCGCCCACGCTCTTCTTGCGGCCAGCTGTGCAAGCCGAGGCGGTCCATCATCATCAGGCCTTCGGCTGCCAGAAAGGCGAGCATCGCACCGCGCGGATGTGTCGAACGGCTTGCGACCTCATCGATCTGGTCGCGATAGGCATTCTGGATCGGTTCGCGCAGACCCGCGTCATGAGCCAGCGCAGCGCATAGGCTGAGCGCGACCGTGCGGTCCTCGTCGCTGAAGGAGCGGGATGCCGCCGCGAGGCGCCCGAGGATTTCAGCATTGGGAGCCGGAGCGATGGACGCAACGCAGGCCTGGACCCGCGCCATCTCGGTCGACACGCGCCGTTCGATCACGGCGCGGATGAGGGCCCGCTTGGTCTTGTAGTCGTAGAGGACGCTCGCCTTGCTGATGCCGGCCTCGACGGCGACGGCCTCGAGCGTCAGATGCGCAGCTCCGGCACGATTCACCACGGTGTCGGCGGCATCGAGCAGTGCTTCGCGGTCGATGGTTCGATGACGGCCCATACCGGTCTCATAAAAAATAACCAACCGGATGGATAAAAATCACCATCAGCTATGTCAAGCTGCGTAACGCTCTCGTGATTGTCGGGGGGCGGGAGCTTCGGATCGGCAGTGGCTGTAAAGTCGGCGCATCAGGCGCCAGAGGCGAGTTGGCGCACCCGGCGCGTTAGATGCGCGCCACAGAGTTCCCGGACGAGAGACCACCGGCCAGATCGACAGGCTGTGACCGCGCTGCCGAGAAGAAGAACACGCTCAGGGCGATCAGAAAGATGAAGCTGAGATAACGGCTCAAGATGACGCCCCGCAGGTTACCGGTTGTCCCGACCATGCACTGCGTTCCATCAAGTTGGCTTCAATTCGAAACGTAAAATTGCTTCGGATTCCTGACTTTTAGGCACATTGCGATCGCTGATCGTCTCCACCCGCCTCGCGGCGGTGATTGTCAGGCGCCCGCCGACAGGCGCACGGCCTGGGAGATTTCGGAGAATTGCTTCGCCAGGGGGCTGGTCTTGCGCCAGACCATGCCGATGGTGCGGGAGGGCTGCGGGTTTTCGAACCGCGCGACCGAGACCGAAGCCGAGCGGGTCTCGACCGGAACCGCCATTTCGGGGATCAGCGTGACCCCCAGCCCGGCATCGACCATCTGCACGAGCGTGGACAGGGAGCTTGCATCCAAGAGGTCGCGCGGCTGCACGGGCTGCGCCTGGGACTTGCAGAAGGAGAGGGCCTGGTCACGGAAGCAGTGCCCCTCCTCGAGCAGGAGCAGCCGCATCTCGCGCAGCGCGTCGGGGTTGGGAACCGGCTTCCCCTCGTCCACGCGCGGGCGAACGAGGACGAAGCTCTCCGTGAACAGGGCGATCTCGGTCAGTGACGGCTCGGACACGGGGAGGGCCACGATCGCCATGTCGAGCCGGCCCTCTTTCAGCTCCTGGACGAGCTTTGGCGTCAGCGTCTCACGCACATGAATGTCGAGGCCGACATAGAGGCGGCTCAGCTCGCCGATGAGCCCCGGCAGCAGGTAGGGCGCGACGGTCGGAATCACGCCGATGCGCAGCCGTCCCGTGAGACCGTTTCGTGATGTCCGCGCAAACTCTTCAAGCTCATCGACGGCGCGCAGGATGTCGTTGGTGCGGCGGGACAGGGCTTCGCCGAAGCTCGTCAGCCGAAGCTGGCGCTTGTCCCGTTCGAACAGCTCGGCGCCGAGTTCCTCTTCCAAGGCCTTGATCTGCATGGACAGGGCGGGCTGCGAGATAGCGCAGCCTTCGGCGGCGCGGCCGAAATGCCCGTGCCGGACAAGCGCCTCGAAATAGCGCAGCTGCTTGAGAGTCAGGTTAGTCATAACCTGAGCTTATCGTGATAATCAGAAGATCGGAATTAAAATAATGAAACCGCTCTGCTAAGAGGCCTTCGGCTAGGACGAGGAGCAGCCGGTGGCACGACAGCATCGCATTTCGAAAGCTGGCGCTGCGCTGTCGCTGCGGGCCTCGGCGAGGTGCGGCGATTGGCCGGACGAGCGGGTGTTCCGCACTTCAGGAGCGCCGTCGTCCTGACGACCGTCCTGGCGGACAGACGGCGCCGGCGCATCGGTCCAGCCCCGCCGAGAGAGCCGTGCGGATTGCACAACCAAGATCGGAGAGAACCATGAACGCGAAGACTGAGGAGAGCGCGGGAAAATGCCCCGTCGCCCATGGCGGCGGCACCCGGCAGAACCGCGATTGGTGGCCGAGCCAGCTGCCCGTCGACCTCCTGAACCAGCATTCGTCCAAGTCCGATCCGCTGGGCCAGGCGTTCGACTACCGCGAGGAGTTCAAGAAGCTCGACTTCGAGGCGCTGAAAAACGACCTGCGCAAGCTGATGACTGAGTCGCAGGACTGGTGGCCGGCCGATTTCGGCCATTACGGTCCCCAGATGATCCGCATGGCCTGGCACTCCGCCGGCACCTACCGACTGGCCGACGGCCGTGGCGGCGGTGGCCGTGGCCAGCAGCGCTTCGCCCCGCTCAACAGCTGGCCGGACAATGTCAACATCGACAAGTCGCGCCGCCTGCTCTGGCCGATCAAGCAGAAATACGGCCAGCAGATCTCCTGGGCCGACCTGTTCATCCTCACCGGAAACGTCGCGCTGGAGACCATGGGCTTCCGCACCTTCGGCTTCGCCGCGGGCCGCGCGGATACCTGGGAGCCCGATCACGACGTGAACTGGGGCGCCGAGACCGCTTGGCTGACGCATCGTCCGCTCGACAAGTTCGACGCGCCGCTCAGCGCCACCGAAATGGGCCTGATCTACGTCAACCCGGAGGGCCCGGGCGCCAATGGCGACCCGCTCTCGGCCGCCCATTTCATCCGCGAGACCTTCGCCCGCATGGCGATGAACGATGAGGAGACGGTTGCGCTCATCGGCGGCGGCCACACCTTCGGCAAGACCCACGGCGCCGCCGCTGAGTCCTACAAGGGAGCTGACCCGGAGGCGGCCGAGCTCGAGGCGCAGGGCCTCGGCTGGGCCTCCAGCTACGGGACCGGCCACGGCAGCGACTCCATCGGCAGCGGCCTCGAAGTCACCTGGACGCAGACGCCGGCTCAGTGGAGCAACTTCTTCTTCGAGAACCTGTTCAAATACGAATGGGTCCAGACCCGCAGCCCCGCCGGTGCGATCCAGTGGGAGGCGAAGGACGCTGAGGCCGTCATTCCCGACGCCCATGATCTGTCGAAGAAGCACAAGCCGACGATGCTGACGACCGACCTGTCGCTGCGCTTCGATCCGGCCTACGAGAAGATCTCGCGCCGCTTCCTCGAAAATCCGCAGGCCTTCGCCGAGGCCTTCGCCCGCGCCTGGTTCAAGCTGACGCACCGCGACCTCGGGCCGCGCTCGCGTTATCTCGGCCCGGAAGTGCCGAAGGAGGAGCTGATCTGGCAGGACGTCGTGCCGGCGGTCGACCATCCGCTGGTCGGCAAGGCTGACATCGCTGCGCTGAAGGAGAAGATCCTGGCTTCGGGCCTGACTGTCTCCGAACTGGTCGGCACCGCCTGGGCCTCGGCCTCGACCTTCCGCGGTGGCGACAAGCGCGGCGGTGCCAACGGCGCGCGCGTTCGTCTCGCCCCTCAGAAGGATTGGGAGGCCAACCGGCCGGCCCAGCTCGCCAAGGTGATCGAGGTGCTGGACGGGATCCGCCGCCAGTTCAACAAGGAAGTCGACGGTGACCAGAAGGTTTCGCTCGCCGATCTCATCGTGCTGGCCGGTAATGTCGGTGTCGAACAGGCGGCGAAGGCTGCCGGCCACGACGTGGCGGTGCCGTTCACGCCGGGCCGCACCGACGCGAAGCAGGAGCAGACGGATGTTCACTCCTTCACGGTGATGGAGCCGGCGGCCGACGGCTTCCGCAACTACCAGAAGGCGGGAGCGAAGGTGGCGGCGGAGGTGGCGCTGGTCGACAAGGCCCAGCTCCTGACCCTGACCGCGCCGGAACTCACGGTGCTGGTGGGCGGCCTGCGTGCGATCAACATCAACGCTGATGGCGGCACGCACGGCATCCTCACCGACCGGCCGGGCGCGCTGACGAATGATTTCTTCGTCAACCTGCTCGACATGGGCACGCAGTGGAAGGCCGCCTCCGAGGCCAAGGACGTCTTCGAAGGCACCGATCGCAAGACCGGAGCCGTGAAGTGGACCGGCACTCGTGCCGACCTCGTCTTCGGCTCGAACTCGATCCTGCGCGCCCTGGCCGAGGTCTATGCCAGTTCGGATGCCAAGCAGAAGTTCGTGAAGGACTTCGTCGCGGCCTGGACCAAGGTGATGAATCTCGACCGCTTCGACGTCGCCTGATCAACGCGGAGATCTGCGACGGCCTCTCCTTGGCGGCCGTCGAAGTTTGGTCCCTTTCGGACTTACGCAATCTGGGATTGGCGCCGCACGCGCCGATCCCAATCCACCGATACGTTCGAACCGCGTCCCGCCTGGCCGGATGGCCCTGGGATAGCGCAGCTTGCGTGCCCGCGAGCACCCCTTTCAAGCCGTCGCGGCCGTTCGGGCCTGCCACCGATGATATCGTCGCTTGACTCTGTTGCTGTGATTATCATTATCGATATCGATGAATGTGCCCCTCCTCAGCCAGATCCGGAAACCGCGCGAAGTGGTCTACGAGTCGCTGAAGCGACAGATCATGATCAATGAGCTGCGTCCCGAAAGTGCACTGACCGAGCTCGGCATGGCGCGCGAGCATGGCTGCAGCCAGGGCACCATCCGCGAGGCTCTGTTCCGCTTGCAGGAGGACGGGCTCGTGACGCGCTCGGGCCACCGCGGCACCATGGTGACCCGGCTCGATCCCGAAGAGGCCGAGGAAATCCTCGCCCTGCGCCGCCGCATCGAGATCCGTGGCGCCCAGCGCGCCGTGCTCAACCTCGACTCGGCGGCAATCGAGCGCCTGCGGGCCATTCAGGCGGATATGGAGGATGTCGCGCAGCATGGCGACGAATATGCCCTCATCGAGCTCGACATGGCCTACCATCTCGCAATCTTCCGCTTGTCGGGGCTGGAGGCGCTCGAGCAGATCCTGACCCGCTGCACGCTGCATTCGCACCGTTCGAAGCTCTGGGCGCCGGGCCATCGCAGGCCGCTGCTCGAGACGGCGAGGCGTCACCGGATCCTGTTCGACCTACTGATCGCGCGTGACGGTGCCGGACTCGCCCAAGCGATCGCCGATCATATCGATACCATCGTCCTGCGCGACGGAGAGGCCTGATGCAGCCTTGGATCGACCCGCAGATGGAGACGATCCTGCAACGCATGAAGGCAGGGCCGGCGGTCGATTTCCGTGCCATGCCGATCGCCGAGGCGAGGGTGGCATCGGACACTGCGACATTGCCCTGGAGCGTCGGCGCACCCGCCATCGAGAGCCGCGAGCTGAGGATTCCGGGCCCGGGCCATGCCATGCGGGCGCGGCTCTACGTGCCGGACGGCGGCCAGCTCTCCCGGCTCATCCTCTATGTTCACGGCGGCGGCTGGACCTTCGGCTCGATCGACACCCATGACGGCACGATGCGAGGCCTTGCGGTCGAAGCCGGCTGCCCCGTTCTGGGCATCGATTACCGCCTCGCGCCGGAGCATCCTTTCCCGGCGCCGCTGGATGATGTCCTGGCCGCGATCGATTATGTCGAGCAGGGCGGGCTCGGAGAGCCGGTCCGGCCCGGAAACCTCGCAATTGCGGGCGATTCCGCCGGCGCCAATCTGGCGCTGGCCGCGCTGATCCGCCGCCGCGATCACGACCTGGCGCCATTGGCGGCAGCCGCACTCTTCTATGGCTGCTACGAGCCTGACTTCGGCACGGCCAGCCATGCCGCCTTCGGCGGCGGCGACTTTCTCCTGACCAGCGCGAACATGCGCTGGTACTGGAACAATTTTCTTGGGCAGGAAGCCGACAGCACGGCGAGCCTGGCGGCTCCCGTCCGATCCGATCTCTCCGGCTTGCCGCCACTCTATCTCTCCGCGGCAGGGCTCGACCCGCTGCGCGACGACACGATCCGGCTGGCACACCGCCTCGGCGAAGCCGGCGCGCGCTTCCGTTTCGATCATGTTCCCGGCGTCGTGCATGGCTGCCTGCGCATGTGGCGGGAACTCGATGCCGCGCGCGCCATGCTCGCGGCCGGCGGCACCTACATCGCTGACCAACTCAAAAACAAAAAAGCCGGAGGAAACCACCCATGGAACGCAGGACTTTCATCAAGTTAGCGGGCGCGACCGCGCTTGCCAGCCCGCTTGCCCGCCCCGCCATCGCCCAGGGCACGACCACCGTGCGCTGGTGGTATCATTTCGACAATCCGCAGCATTCGCCTGCCGAGCTCGTCGCCAAGTTCGAGGCGGCCAATCCCGGCATAAAGATCCAGGCCGAGAGCATTCCCTGGGGCGGCGGCAACGACTACCAGACCCGGCTTTTCGCCGCGATCGTCGCGGGCAATGCCCCCGACTGCGCCATGGTGCGGCTGTCCTGGGCGGCGCGCTTCCAACAGATGAAGGCGCTCGCCCCGCTCGACGACCTGATCGCCGGCTGGGCCGGGCGCAGCGACATCGCCGACAACATCTGGAAGATCAACAAGGGCGCCGACGGCAAGCAGTACTACCTGCCGCTGCAATATGTCGTGCTCTATCTCTATTATCGGCAGGATCTGTTCGAGCAGGCGGGCCTGAAGCCGCCGGCCACCTTCGAGGACTTCCGCAGCGCGGCCATGGCGCTGACCAAGGCCGACGTCTCCGGCTTCGGCCTGCGCGGCGGCGCCGGCGGCTTCGACCATTGGGGACCGTTCGTCCTCGGCGGCGGGGCGAACTTCGAGAAGGGCGGCATGGTCAGCGACAAGGCGCTCGCCGCCAATCGCTGGTTCGTCGATCTGACCATCAAGGACAAGGTGGTGCCGGCCTCGGCGCCGACCGACAGCTTCCGGCAGATCGTCGACAGCTTCAAGGCCGGGCGCACGGCCATGACCATCCACCATGTCGGCTCGGCCAACGAGATCGTCGGCGTGCTCGGCGACAAGGTCTCGGCGGTGCCGGTCCCGCGCGGCCCCGACGGCAAGGGCTGGACCTATTTCGGCGACGAGTCCAACGCGGTCTTCTCCGCGAGCAAGGCGCGCGAGGCGGCCTTCAAATGGTGCGCCTTCCTCTCCACGGCCGAGAACAATGTGGTGCTGAACAAGTTCACCGGCCAGCTGCCGATCGCGACCTCGGCGGCGAAGGACTGGACGCTGCATCCAAAGCGCTTCGTCGATGCCAGTGCCGCCTCGCTGCCCATCGCCGCTTCGCTGCCGGACTCGCCCAAGACGCCCGATTTCATTGCGCGCATCTGGCCGGCCAACATGCAGCGGGCGCTGCTAGGCCAGATCCAGCCCGATGAGATGATGCGCGCGATCGAGCAGCATTTCCATGGCTGACGGGACCGGGGGAGGCCGGAGCTCCGGCCTCCCCCTTTCGCCTTCGCTCCGACAGGTTCGTATCGTGGCTTCGCTCTCCTCGGCTGAACGACGCTTGCCGCCCCTTGGGCGTGGCGCAACGCCGTTCTGGTTCCTGCTGCCGGCCCTCCTGGTCACGGCGGGCGTCGTACTGGTGCCCGTCGCGCAGACGATCTGGCTCAGCCTGCAGGACTATCTGCTCTACGATCCCGATAATGCGCGCTTCGTCGGGCTCGGCAACTTCGCCAAGATCGCCCGCGACGAGGTCTTCTGGATCTCGCTCGGCCAGTCCTTCATCTGGATCGTCGGTGTCGTCGGCTTGCAGTTCCTGCTCGGCCTCGTCGCGGCACTCTTGCTCAACCAAAGCTTCTGGTGGCGCGGGCTGGCGCGTTCGCTGGTCATCATCCCCTGGGCGCTGCCGAGCGTCATCATCGGGCTGATGTGGACCTGGATGTATGACTTCAATCTCGGCGTCATCAACGACGTCGCAATGCGCTTTGGGCTCATCGCGGCGCCGATCGCCTGGCTGGCGCGTCCCGACACCGCGCTCTACGCGATCATGCTGGCGCTGGTCTGGCAGGGCTTCCCCTTCTTCGCCGTGACGATCCTGGCGGGACTGCAGACCGTTCCGGCCGAGCTCTACGAGGCGGCCGAGATCGACGGCGCCACGCCGCGCCAGCAACTGTTCCACGTCACCTTGCCCGCGATCGCGGACGTGATCGCGACGGCGCTGCTGCTGCGCACGATCTGGGTCGCGAATTCGCTCGACGTCATCCTGGTCATGACCGGGGGCGGGCCGGGCTACGCAACCCATACGCTGCCGCTCTACGCCTTCCTGCGAGCCTCGAGCAGCATGGAGTTCGGCTATGGCGCGGCCCTCGCCCTGATCCTGACCGCACTGCTGCTGGGCGTCGTCTTCCTCTATGTCCGGCGCGCCGCACGGGGGATCGAGGCATGATCGAACGCCGCTCCTATGCCAGACGTGTGCTCGAGGTCGAGCTTCCCGTCCTGCTCATCGTGCTGTTCGCGCTCGCGCCCTATGCCTGGATGATCCTGACCTCGCTCAAGCCGCAGGCCGAGCTCTCGGCCTGGCCGCTGAACTACTGGCCACGAGAGGCGACGCTGCAGCACTACAACGACCTGATCGCGCGCACGAACTTCGCCGGCAGCCTGGTCAACAGCCTGATCATCGCGAGCGGCGCCAGCCTGCTGGGCCTCGGCGTCAGCATTCCCGCGGCCTATGCCTTTTCGCGCTTCCGCTTCCGCGGGCGGCAGATGCTGCTGACGGGGTTCCTCGTCATCAACATGTTCCCGATCGTGCTGCTGATCATCCCGCTCTTCCTGATGATGCGGCGGCTCGGCCTGATCGACACTTTCCTCGGCGTCGTCCTGGGCCACTCGACCTTCGCGATCCCCTTCGCGATCTGGATGCTGACGAGCTACTTCAACGCGATCCCCAAGGATCTCGACGAGGCCGCGACGATCGACGGCGCCAGCCGTCTGCAGGCGATCCGCCTGATCATCCTGCCGCTGGTGATGCCGGGCGTCGCCACGGCCGGGATCTACATCTTCATCACCTCCTGGAACGAATATCTCTTCGCCATGATGCTCTCGGGGCAGGCTGTGCGCACCGTCACGGTCGCGCTGCAGCTCTTCATCGGCGAATTCACCATCCAGTGGGGCCTTCTCACGGCCGGCGGCACGCTGATCGCGCTGCCGGTCACCTTCCTCTTCCTTCTGGTGCAAAGGCGGCTCGTGGGCGGACTCACGGCCGGTGCGGTGAAGTCATGACTGTAAACGCCATCGGGGTGATCTCGATGTTCTATGCGCGGCCCTTCACGCGCGAGCATTTCGACTGCTTTCAGCGGATGAAGCGGGCGGGAGCGGACGTCGTCGAACTGCTGGTACCGGAGCCCGGGGAACTCGACCTCAAGGAGACGCGCGCCGCCATCGCTGACGCCGGCCTGGCCTGCGTGCTCGCCGCCCGCGTCAACCTCACCCGCGACCTCGCCAGCGGCGATGCGGACGCGCACAAGGCCGGCGTGGCCTATCTCGAATCCTGCGTCGATAGTGCCGCCGCGCTGGGCGCGACCGTCGTCGGCGGGCCGCTTTATGGTGCTCCTCTGGTCTTTGCCGGCCGCGCGCCAGCCCCGGTCGACGAGAGCGAGCGCAAGCGCCGCATCGACGCCATCGTCGCGGGCCTCGCCCAGGCCGGCCGGCGCGCCACCGATGCCGGCATCCTGTTCGGCGTCGAACCGCTCAATCGCTTCGAGACCGACATCTGCAACACCACCCGCCATGCGCTGGAGATCGTCGAGCGCGTCGACAGCCCGGCCGCCGGCGTGATGCTCGACACCTTCCACATGAACATGGAGGAGTTCGATCTCGCCGATGCGATCCGGCTGGCCGGCTCCAGGCTCGTGCATTTCCAGGCCAACGAGAACAATCGCGGCTTCGTCGGCTCCGGCCACATCGACTGGCCGGCGATTGCGCGGGCGCTGCGTGATGTTGCCTATCGCGGCCCGATTGTGCTCGAACCCTTCCGCCGCAATGACGAGCGGGCCGGCACGCCGCTCGCGCAATGGCGCGTGCCGACAGAGAACGAGGACGAGCCGCTGGCCGCCAGCATTGCCTTCCTCAAGACTGCGCTCGCCTTCGCCGGGAGGACGGCATGACGGGCTCTCGCACAGGCGCCCTGCGCATCGGCTGGATCGGCTGCGGCACCCATGCCAACGAGATGCTGCTGCCGCAGTTGACGCGGCATGATGTCGAGATTGTCGCGCTCTGCGACACAGACGAGGCGCGGTTGCATGCAACCGGCCGGCGCTATGGCGTCGCCGAGGCCGGCCGCCTGCGCGACTGGCGGGAGTTGCTCGCGCGCGATGATGTCGACGCGATCGGCCTCGCCGTCGGCCCCGGCCTGCATCACGAGATCGGGCTGACGGGGATCGCGCGCGGCCTGCCGCTCTTCATCGAGAAGCCGCCGGCGCCGACGGCGCGGCAAGCCGCAGAACTCGCAGAGGCGGCAGCGCGCCGCAAGGTGCCGGTCGTGCTCGGCTTCATGAAGCGCTACTCGACCGCGAACCGCATCGCCGCCAACGTCCTGCGGTCGGACGCATTCGGGGAGACGGCCAGTTTCCTCGGCGAGTACATGACCGCGCCGACCTATTTCACCAAGGACCCGGACTACAGCGGCTTCTACCTGCATCATTGCGTGCATTACTTCGATCTGGTGCCGCATCTGATGGGGGAGGTCGCGTCGGTCGGCGCGCGGCGGCACGAGCTGGCGCCCGGAAAGCTGCTGCTGCATGTCGATTTCCGCTTCGCCAATGGCGGCATCGGCACGCTCGTCATGGGCACGCACCAGTCACGCGGCACGCCGATGGAGTGGTGGCAGGTGATGGGCGATCACGCCCGCGTCGAGGTGCGCAACCTTCACGAGGTCCGCTACTTCCGCAATCCGCCCTTCAAGGTGTCCAAGCCGGATGCGAGTCTGATCGACGGCGAGGACACACTTGTCTGGGAGCCGAACTTCACTGCCGCAGCCAACGAGGACCACAAGGGCTACCATGCCCTGCTCGGCGATTTCGTTCGGGCCGCACGGGGCGAGGCGACAGCGGCGCCTGGCGCTGCCGCAGGTGCCAGGGCCATGGCGCTGCTCGAACAGGTCATCGCCGGTTCCGAATAGGCGCAGGTTCCTGTCGCCGTCGTGGCCTGCCGGTCGGTTCGACGCTTTCGGCACGGACGGTGCGAGGGTTGGGGCACGCCACGCTGCGGATAGGCTGATGAAGGTCGTGATTGCGGATACGCATTGCTATGCGGGCTGCCCGGTCACGCTGTCTGAGGACGGCGCCGCCGGCGCCCTCGTCGAGTTCAGCGACGGCGTGACGGTGCTCGGCGATCTCGATCTGCACGGCGACGAAGCCGTGCTGACGGTTCCCGCCTACGCGACGGCGCGCCGGAGCCGGATCGAAACCAAGACCTGGCGCCTTCGCCGCGACGAAGGGGACGCTTCCTGGCGGATCAAGGCGCGCGTGCAGGGCGCATGACCGGCCCCCCGTCATGCTGAGGCTGGGCCGCGCCGTCCGCCGGCAGGGCGCGGCCGGCAAACTGCGACCACAATCCAGCGCCCACGATCAGCACGACGCCGGCCAGGGTCGAAAGCCCTGGCTGCTCGCCAAGCATAAGCTGCCCCAGCGCCAGCGCCCAGACGAGATAGGTGTATGAGATTGGCGCAAGCCTCGCCACGGCGACAGTTTCGCCATGATAGGCCAGGGCGACCAGCGCATGCGCAGCTGCCCAGGACAGGCCGATTGCAGCCAGCCAGAATATCTCGACCCCATTCGGCAACCTGAATGTGAAGAGCAGGGCGATGCTGAGGGTCAGCAACCCCGTTCCTGTCGACCAGGCCAGTGTCGTCGCCACGTTATCCTGCCGGAGAGCGACGCGGGACCGAACGATCGCGATCGCCCAGCACAGCGCGGAGCAAAGCGGCAGCAGGGCTGCAAGGCCGAGCGCGTCGCCTCCCGGCTTCGCGACGATGGCGACGCCCGTCAGGCCGAGCAGCACGGCGCACCACTGAGCGGGGCGGACGGTCTCGCGCAGCCAGATCCCCGCCAGCAGCGTCACCAGCAAGGGCGAGACGAAATAGAGCGCGGTCGCATCGGCGAGCGCCAGATGCTGAAGCGCCAGGATCTGGAAAAGCGTCGTACCGACGATGCCCAGCCCGCGCAGGATCTGGTGCCGCCTCGCCTTCGGCCGTCCGACGCGAACGTCGAAAACGAGGCAAACGAGGACGAGGACCAGCGCGGAGACGGCGTAGCGCGCCCAGGCGATCTGGACCGCCGGAACCGCGCCGCCGAGCTGCTTGGCGGCGACGTCCGACAGGGCGAAGAGGATCATGGCGGCCAGGAGCAGGGCCGCCCGGCGGCCCGAGCCCTGCCGCTGACCATCGGGAGGCTGCATCGATCAGGCCGTTCTGATCTCGAGCACCGTGCCTGCTTCGGCGCGCGTGTCGAAATAGCAGAAACCGCCGCCATCGACCCGCTTGCCGCGAGCGACGATGCCGAGGCCTGCGGCGCGCCCGGCCTCTACCCCGGCGTCGATATCCGGCACCTCGAAGCCGAGATGATAGACGCCCTCGCCGTTTTCATCGAGAAAGCGGCGCTGCGGGCTGTCGAGATCTCCGGGCATGCACAGCTGCAGCTGCATGTTGTCGAGATCGGCGCAGCGATACTTCATCGCGGCGGACGCGGCCGGGTTCGGGACATCGAACTCCACATAAGGCCCCTTCTTCGGATAGTCGTAGAAGGGGCCGAAGCCGAGACCGGCATAATAGGCTTCGGCGCGCTCGAGATCCTTCACCAAGATGCAGATGTGGTGAAGCTTGCGGAACAGAGCTGACATGGTGACCTGCTGACGTGACGGAGGAGGGGCGGCTCCCGGCCGCTCTAGAGATGCAGCGCCGGTTCGACGATCGCCCGGGTGGTTTCGACATGCTCGCGCGCGGCCCGCTCGGCGGTGTCTTCGTCGCCTGCGGCGAGCGCGGCCAGAATGGCGGCGTGCTGTTCGTTGGAGTGCCGGATCTCGTGTTCGGCGAACAGCACCGGCACGCGCAGCATCCAGTACTGGAACTGCGTGCGCTCGTGGAACTGGGCCAGCAACGGGTTCGCCGCGGCATCGACGATGGCTTGATGGAAGAGGCCGTTCAGGCGGTTCAGCTCATGCCGCGTCAGGCTCTCCGCCGGCTGCATCTGTTCGATCAGGGCCGACAGCCTGGCAAGCTCCTCAGGGGTGACCCGGCGCGCCGCCAAGCGCGCGGTCGCGCCCTCAGCGGCCGCACGGCTTTCGAAGATGGCGCCGACCTGGGAGCGCACGACCTGACGAACGACCCAGCCCCGTTCACGCGTGAGATAGCCCTCGCCCTGCATCAACAGCAGCGCTTCGCGCACCGGCGTGCGTCCGGCCCCGAGCCGCTCGCAGAGTTCGTCTTCGACAAGCCGCTGCCCGGGCAGCAGCTCGCCGCCGAGGATCATGCTCCGCAGGCGGGTGCGCGCATCCGTCGACATGGCGTTTTCTGCCGGCTTCATGGGTGGGCGTCCTCTCGTGCAGGCGATTGCGCGTCGCGCTCCTGATGGGTCTCGTTGAGCAGGCGTGCAAGAAACTGGCGCGCCCGCTCGCTGCGCGGGCTGGTGAAGAACTCGCGCGGCGGCGCATCCTCGACGATCGCGCCTCCCTCCATGAAGATCACCCGGTCGGCGACGTCGCGGGCGATCGGCATGTCGTGGGTCGCGATCATCATCGTCTGGCCATCCTCGGCGAGCGCCCGGATCGTCGCGACCACCTCCTGGACGAGCTCTGGATCGAGGGCCGAGGTCGGCTCGTCGAGAAGCAGCACGCGCGGCTCCATCGCCAGCGCGCGGGCGATCGCGACGCGCTGCTGCTGCCCGCCCGAAAGCTGGGCCGGATAGGCGTCCTTGCGCGCCGTCAGCCCGACCTTGGCCAGCAGGGCCTCGGCGCGGCTCCTGGCTTCCACCCGCGAAATGCCGAGGACGATCCGCGGTCCGCTCATGACGTTTTCGAGCGCCGTCATGTGGCGGAACAGGTTGAAGTGCTGGAAGACCATGCCGATCTGCCGGCGTTGCGAGGATATCTGCGCATCCGTCAGCTCGTGCAGGGCGTTCGCCGTCTCGCGATAGCCGATCAGCTCGCCATGGACATAGATGCGCCCCGCGGAAATCGGTTCCAGGCAGTTGACGCAGCGCAGAAGCGTCGACTTTCCCGCCCCCGAGGGACCGAGCAACGCGACGACCTGGCCGCGCGGTACGTCCAGGCAGATGTCCTGGAAGGCGGCCACCGGCCCCCAATGCTTGCTGACGCCGACCAGGGAGACGGCCGGAAGGTTCTCCATCATCATCGCGGCGGGAACCTCTTCTCGAGCGCGGTCTGGACGGCGGTCGCCACTGCCGTCAGGGCGAGATACCAGATCGCCGCGACGGCGAGCAGCTCGACCACGCGGAAGTTCGACGAGTAGATGTCGGTGACCACGCGCAGCATTTCGGGATAGCCGATGGTCGAGGCCAGCGAGGTCGACTTCAGCAGCATGATGTACTGGTTGCCGCAGGCCGGCACGATGATCCGCCCCGCCTGCGGCGCGACGATCTGGGCGAAGACCTGACGCTTTGTCATGCCGAGTGCCGTCGCGGCCGCGCGCTGGCCGCTGTCGATGGCGGTGATACCGGAGCGCATGATCTCGCTCATATAGGCGCCCTCGGCCAGGGAAAGCCCGGCGAGCGCCGCCAGGAACGGCGTGACGACGACGGTCGTCGGCGTCTCGAACAGCGGCCCTGGCAGGAAGGGCAGCGAGATTGTGATGGTCGGGAACATGGTCGGCACGGCGTTGAACCAGAACACGAGCTGGATCAGCATCGGCGTGCCGCGGAACAGGTAGACATAGGTCGACGAGAGCGCGACGAGGATCGGGTTCCCGGAGAGCCGCATCAGGGCGGTGACGAGCCCGATGACGCTGGAGATCGCCAGCGCCAGGGTGCCCAGGACGAGCGCGTTGAACGCACCCGCCACGATGGCCGGGTGGAACAGGTAGGCGCCGATGACCTCAAGGTCGAGAATCCGCGAACGGACACCGCCCCAGATGATCGCGGCGACGGCGGCCACCGCCAGCCCGCCGAGGACCCAGCTGCCCCAGTGACGGCGCCTGATGATCGGCAGCGCCGTTGCGGAAGCGTAGGCAGGATCTGCGGACATGACAGTGGCCATTATCTCTCCCTTTATCGCTTGCTGGCGGGCAGGTTGATGGTGATCTTGTCGAGCAGGCCGCCCTCCAGGCCCCACTTCGTCATGATCGCCTTGTAGGTGCCGTCGGCCAGCATCTCGTCGAGGCCCGTCTTGACCGCGTCCCTGAGCTCCGTGGCCTTTTTGCCGAAGCCCCAGGAGGTGATGTAGGGCGTCATGATGTAGTTTCCGCCGACGATGCCGTAGCGACCCGGAAACTGGCTGCTGAGGTAGGCCAGCGCCGGAAGGTCACCGAGATAGGCGTCGACTCGGCGCAGATCGAGCTGCATGCGCGCGTCGGGGGCGGAAGGCAGCTGCTCGGCGCGGATCGGCTGTTTGCCCGCGGCGACGCAGGCCACCGAAGTCGCCTCGACCTTCTCCATGATCACCCGCGAGCCGAGCAACGTCGCCACCGACTTGCCGCAGAAGTCGTCGATCGACTTGTACTGCGCGGCGGTAGCCGCGAGCGCGAGCATCGCGCCACCGGAGCGCATGTAGTTGACGAAGTCGAGCGTCTTCTCGCGCTCTTCGGTATCGGAAATGCCGCCGGACGCGATGTCGAAGCGTCCGGCCTCGATGCCGGGGATGAGCGCCGCATACTCCGACTGGACATAGTCCAGCCGCAGCTTCAGGCGCTTGGCGACTTCGCGCAGGAGTTCGGCCGAGGCTCCCGTCACCGCTTGCGACCCGGCCTCCCGGAACTCGACTGGTGGAAAGGTCTGCTGGGACCCCACCGTCATGGCTCCCTTCGCCTTGACACTGGCTGGAACCAGGCTCTCCGCAGTCTGCGCCCCGGCACGGCCTGTGCCAAGGGCGACGAACGCGGAAAGCACAACCGCCGAAACCCCTGCAATCGCCTTCATCATCCCCTCCTTGTGATTGTCTTGATACGATCGTTCAGCGCGATTCCGCGCCCTTGCCGGGAATCGCGGACGGGTTCGGCCTGTCGGCCCGCGGGCAAGGCGCGGCCGCCTCGAAGGTCGCCAGGACCTTCTCGACATAGTCCTGCGGGAAGCCGAACTGCTTCAGGCCGGCCGGGATGTGCTCCCAGTAGAAGTTCGGCGGGCGCATCGCGACGCCGGGGCGGATCAGCCGGTAGGTCCAGCAATCGTACATCTTGCCGTCGTCGCCGTAGATGGTCGCGCAGCAGCGTTCGAAATCGTCATAGTCCTCCTCGAACCGCGTGGGATCGAGCTCGAAGACGACGCCGTAGCACTTGTTGCCCGCGGCCTCGGCTGTGTTCAGGAAATGGCACCAGCCGCGATCGGTCCGGTCGGCCGCCGCGTGGAAGCGCAGGGCATGGTTTGCCGCATAGCCCTTGGTGATCACCTTGGCTTCAGGCGCGTAGCGTTTGATTTCGACGTCGTTCAGCCAGGTGCAGTAGGCGAAATAGTACATTGAACAAGCTCCATCGCGACAAGGCGTTCGCAACGACAGCGTCTCGTCGTTGTCGTATATATTTTCGTATATCTTAGTGTCGACAACGTCAAGCGTTGCGCGGCAGGGAGAAGCCGATCGTTACAATATGCATTGCAAGCCTTTGAATTTGTTGGCTTAGTTCGCTGATCGGCCGCGCGCTACGTCGAGAAAGGCCTTGATCGCCTTGTTTTCCCGGCGCTCGCTCAGGCAGATCAGGGCCTCTTCCATCAGGAGCGGCGCGCCCTCTATGGCGATGCGCGCCAAGCCGCGATCTCCTCCCAGTTCGGCGGCCGAGACGAAGCCGATGCCCGCGCCCGACGCGACGATGTCGAGCGCCGCCTCGCGCCCTTCGACTTCGATTGCGTAGCGCAGTTTGACGCCGGTCTCGGCCGCGCGCTGCTCGAGCAGACGGCGCGTCCGCGAACCGGCTTCCCGCATCACGAGCGGCGAGTCGGCAAGCTCGGCCAGCGATAGCGACCGACGTGTTGCCATCGGATGATCCGCCGCGGCCACTGCGATGATCGGCGCCGCGTTCAGCGGAATGAACTCGAAATCGCGGTGCGGAGCCAAGTCACCGAGCACGCCGATATCGGCCTCGTAACTCCGCAACTGCGCCACGATCGTCTCGGTGTTGCCGGTACTCACCGTCAACTGAACGCCCGGATAGCTCTCGCGGAATGCGCCCAGAACATCCAGGACGTGATGGACGGAATCGGCCGCGAGCCGCAGGTTGCCGAGCCGCAAGCGGCGCGACTCGGAGAGCAGCTCCCGCGCCTGATCCTCGGCATCGAACAGGCGGTGCGTGATCGCGAGCAGCCTTTCGCCCATTGCGGTCAGAGCGATCTGCCGGTGCTGCCGGCTGAACAGCAGCACATCATACTCCTCCTCAAGTTTCCGAACCTGATCGGAGATCGCCGGCTGCGTCAGGCGCAGCTCGCTCGCGGCGCGCGAAAAGCCGCCGGACATCGCGACCTGGTGGAAGGCCCGGAGCTGGACGTAGCGCATGCTGGACTCCGACATACCGGGCGCCTGGGGGAGGCGCCGTCGGACCAACGATACAACTTATGGATCAATCGAAAATAACGATTTTTCAGATGGAGCGTTCGCGGCGATGATCCCGGCATCGAAAGCAGTCGCGAAGTGATCCGCCTCCCGCCGGGGTATCAGCGGGCGGACGGTCGGAATTCGCCACGGGAGTCACAGCATGTCAGCTCGTTCCGCCAAGATCGTGCATACCGAGGGCGAGTCGAACACCTCGGCAGCGCGGGGCGCCTGGTCGGCGCGGCTCGACGACGCCGCCACGCGCAGCCTGTTGGCGCGGGATGCCGATGCCTTCCTGCATCAGAGTCTGTCCAGCCCCTGCGTGACCGCGATCGCGAAGGCCGAAGGCATCTGGATCGAGGACACGGCGGGGCGCCGCTACATGGATTTCCATGGCAACAGCGTCCACCATATCGGCTATGGCCACCCCCGCCTGAAGGAGGCGATCAAGCGACAGCTCGACGATCTCTGCTTTGCGCCGCGCCGTTTCACCTGCGAGCCGGCGGTCGAACTGGCCGAGACGCTCGGCCGTCTCGCTCCCGGCGATCTCGGCAAGGTGCTCTTCACGACCGGCGGCTCGGATGCGGTCGAGGTAGCGCTGCGGCTGGCCCGTGCCGCGACCGGCCGCTTCAAGACGCTGTCCTTCTGGGATGCTTTCCATGGCGCGGGCTTCGGCGCGTCGAGCGTCGGCGGCGAGGCGACCTTCCGCTCCGGCATCGCAGGTCCGCTTCTGCCCGGGGCCGAGCATGTCGCCCCCTGGGCGGGCCACCATTGCGCCTATGGCCACAACAGTCTCGAGGATTCGGCGCGCGCCTGCGCCAGCATGATCTCCTATGTGCTGGCGCGGGAGGGCGATTTCGCCGCTGTCGTCGCCGAGCCGATGCGGGCGACGCCGAACCCGCCGGCACCTGGCTTCTGGAAGCAGGTTCGCGAGGCTTGTGACCGTCACGGCACCCTGCTGATCTTCGACGAGATCCCGACCGGGCTCGGCAAGACCGGCCGCTTCTTCACCTGTGAGCATGACGAGGTGACGCCAGACATCCTCGTCGTCGGCAAGGCGCTTGGCGGCGGCATCCTGCCGATCGCTGCCGCGATCGCCCGGCGCGACCTGGATGTCGCCGGCGACTACGCGATCGGTCACTACACCCATGAGAAGAACCCGGTGACGACGCGCGCGGCGCTGACCACGATTGCGATCATCCGCGAGGAGGGTCTGCCGGAACGGGCGGCGGAGCTCGGCGGCGCCGCGATGGAGCGCCTGCGCTCCTTTGGCGAGAGCTCGCGTCATGTCGGCGACGTGCGTGGGCGCGGCCTGATGTTCGGTGTCGAAATCGTGGCCGACAAGGCCGATATGGCGCCCGACAACGCGTTGGCCGAGCGCGTCTATTATCGCTGTCTCGAAGTAGGGCTGAGCTTCAAGATCAGCCAGGGCAACGTGCTGACGCTGTCGCCGCCGCTGGTCATCGCGCAGGCGGATCTCGACCGTGCGCTCGACATCGTCGAGACGGCCATCGCCGCCGGCTGAGCCGCAGCCGCCCTCCCAGCGACCGAAAGAGACCGACATGAAAGCCGTACGCACGGATCGAGAACTCGAATGCCCTGAGATCGATGCCGGCTTGAGGGCCCGCGGTGTCGAGCTCGTGACATTGCCTGACGGCATTCACGAGGCCGAGCTGATCGAGGCGGTCGCGGACGCCGATCTGCTGCTGATGTGCTACACGCCCATCACGGCCCGTGTCATCGCCGCAGCGCCGAAGCTGAAGGGCATTGTCAAATACGGCGTCGGCATCGATGCGATCGATATTCCGGCGGCCAGCGCTCGCGGTATCCCGGTCGTCAACGTACCCGAATACGCCGAGGAGACGGTCGCCGAGGGCGCTTTCGCGCTGATGATCGCGCTCGCCAAGCGCATGCCCGAGATCGGCCGGGCCATGGCGACCGATGGCTGGGCCTGGCCGGAGCAGCGTTGGCTCGGCCGCGACATCGCAGGCGCCACGGTCGGGCTCGTCGGGGCCGGCAAGATCGGCCGCAGCATGGCGCGCATGGCGGGGCAGGGGTTTCGTGCCCGCGTCCTGGGATACGACCCGCATGTCGATCGGGAAACGCTTGCGGCGTCCGGCATCGAGAAGGTGGACGATCTGCATGTGATGTTGCGCGAATGCGATTTCGTCTCGCTCCACTGCGTGCTCAACGCGGCAACGCGGGGGCTGATCGGCGGGGCTGAGCTGGCTTGCCTCAAGCCATCGGCGATCCTCGTCAATGTCTCGCGCGGCGCTCTGATCGACGAGGCGGCACTCGTCGAGGCCGTGCTCGCCGACCGCATCGGCGGTGTCGGGCTCGACGTCTATTCGGTCGAGCCGCTGGCGAAGGCCGGCCACATGCTCAGCCCGCTCTTCGGCCGCGACAACGTCATCCTCTTCCCCCATCTGACTTTCTTCACGGTCGAGGCGATGCGGCGCCTGTCGGACGATACCTTGGCGCGTTGCTTCGAGATTCTCGAAGGCCGTCCCGTCGAGATCAGGTCGCGGGATCCGAGGCTGCGCGCCCAATCCAGGAGCGTCGTCTTCGCCTGAGGCGCCATCGCCTATTCGGCCGCCTGGAGAAGACGGCTGCCCTGCAGTAGGCCGCGGCGCTCCAGCAGCCCGTGGACGGTCGCGGCGATATGGGCGTCGATGCGCTTCAGGTCACGCGTGATGTCGAGCTGCAGCGCGCTGACGGCGAGCGCCTCCGCCTTGCCCGTTCGCATCTGTGTCAGGTGGCGGTCGACCGCCTCGCGTTCGAGGTCGCGGAAGGTCTCCTTCTCGCGAATGAGCCGTCGCGCCATCGCCTCGTCCTGCGAGATGAAGACATTGACCGCGAGGCGCAGATGGTCGCGCAGCCGGCCATGCATCTCGGCAATCCGGTCGATGTTGTCGGCCGGCAGTCGGCGCTGGTCGCGAATGCGCTTGCTCGCCATCTGCATCAGGTTCTTCTCGATGATGTCGCCGACATGTTCGAGATTGATCGCCAGCGATAGCAGGGCGGCGAGACGCTCCTCCTCGACATCGCTGAGGGCCTCGAGGCGAATGGCGCCGACATAAAGCTGGATCTGATTGTAGAGACTGTCGAGCACGTCATCGGTGCGGCTGATGTGGAGGGCCTTGCCAGGGTCGTCGCTGGCGAAGGCTTCCTGCGACACGCTCAGCATTTCCTCGACGACATCGGCCATCCGGAGAACCTCGCGCGTCGCGTTCGACAGCGCGATCCCGGGCGTCGTGAGCGCGGAGGGATCCAGATAGCGTGAGCGCGCCGGATCGCTTTCCGGAGAGGCGTCGGGAAAGCCGCGGGTGAGGAGCCTGGCGATCGCGGGCAATGGCAGCAGGAAGGCGAGCGCCATCGCCAAGTTGAATCCGAGATGGGCGAAGGCGGCGGCCTGGAGCGGCGACAGCGCGAGTGTCCCGAATGCCGCAACGAGAAGCGGCAGCAGCGCAAGGCCGATCATGCAGCCGATGAGACGGTTCGCGAGATTGCCCATCGGGACGCGCCGCGCCGCGGGCCCACCCTTCAGCGACTGCAGGAGCGGGTTTATCGCCGTTCCGAGATTGCAACCGAGCACCATGGCCAGCGTCGTCTCGAGCCCGATCACGCCGGCGCCGCCCAGGCTCATCACGACCAGGATGCCCGCCACCGACGAGTGCGCGGCCCAGCTCAGCGCCGCCGCCAGCAACAACGCGACGACCGGGTCGCGCGCGAGCGCCCCGAGGACGATCCTGAGCGTCTGGGAATCCTCGACCGGCTGCATCGTGGTCTGCATCAGCCGCAGCGTCAGCAGCATCAGGCCGAGCCCGAAAAGCGCGCGGGCGCATTCCCGCGAGGCGACACCGCCGAGCCTGCGAAGGCCGACATAGCCCGCGAGCAGAAGCAGTGGCACCGCGATACTCGTGTCGAAGCTGACGAACTGGACGATCAGCGTCGTACCGACATTGGCGCCGAGCATCATGGCCAGGGCCGGAGTCAGCGCGATCAGTCCGGATTCCGCGAAGGAGGCGATCATCATCGCCGTCGCGGTGCTCGACTGTAGACCCGCCGTGACCAGGACGCCGGCGGCGAAGGCCCGCCAGCGGCTGTCGAGGCTCTCCGTTAGAAGCGAACGCAGCCGGCTGCCGAAGGCGGCGGAGACGCCGGCCGTGACCATCTGGACGCTCCAGAGCAGCAGCGCGACCTCGCCCGCGAGTGCCAGCAGCGTTTGCGTCGGCGTCTGTCCGGGCATGACCTCGGTCTTCCCGCGGGCCTAGCGCTGCCGCCAGCGCTGGAGCCGGCCGAAGACGAGCCGGTCCAGCCCGACATGAGCGAGCTTCACCGCAATGGCCGTCAGCATGATCACCGTTGCCATGCCGGCGGCCGAGGCGATCGCACCGGCCTCGTCCATATGGACGATGGCGATCGAGGCGAGCTTGGTCTCGGCGCCATAGAGGAAGATCACCGCCGAAACGGTGGTGAGCGCATTGACGAAGACATAGACGCCGATGTCGAGGATGGCCGGCAGGCAGATCGGCGCGGTCACGCGCCGGAAGGTCGACCAGAACGGCACCTTGAGCGAAGCCGACACTGCCTCGAATTCACCGTCGATCTGCTTGAGGCTGGTCAGCGCGGTGATGTGCCCCACCGTGTAGAAATGCGCGATCGTGTTGATCACGAGCAGCGCCAGCGTGCCATAGAGAAAGCCCAGTGGGTTCCAGCTGGCGTTGAAGAAGAAGACGTAGCCAAGGCCGAGCACGAGGCCGGGCACAGCCATCGGGAGCATCGCCAGGAACTGCGCAAAGGCGCGCATCCGCGGATAGAGCTTCAGCTTCTCGATGAGATAGGCGCCGGAGAAGATCAGCGCCGTGCCGATGATCGCGGTCAGCGAGGCGAGCCGCAGCGAGTTGCGATAGGACTCCCAGCCCGCCGGATCGAAGGCGGCGAAGTCGTAGTTGTTGAGCGTAAGCCCCAGATTGTACGGCCAATAGGTGACGAAGGAGCCCCACACGGCGATGCCATAGGGGCCAACGATCGCCAGCGTCGTCGCAACGACGAAGGCGAGCAGGGCCGTGTCGCGGCGCGGCTCCGGCTTCGGGGCATAGGGCACCGCCCTGGCGGACAGCATGGCGCTCTGGCGCCGCTTCACCAGCCGGTCGACGAAGAAGGCGAGGATGGCCGGGACGAGCAGGATGATGCCGACCACGGCACCCATCGGAAAGTTCTGCTGTCCGACGACCTGGCGATAGGCGTCGGTCGCCAGCACGCTGAACTGCCCGCCGATCACCTTGGGGATGCCGAAATCGGTGATCACCAGCGTGAAGACGACGAAGGTGGCGCTGATCAGTCCGTAGCGGGCGCCTGGCAGCGTGATCGTGCGGAACATGCGCCAGCGCGTCGTCCCCATCGCTTCGGCGGCCTCGCGCAGCCGGCCGTCCGAGAGCGCCAGCGCCGTGACGAGGATCAGGACGGCATGCGGAAAGCTGTAGAGAGCCTCGGCCGCAATGATGCCGATCGGGCCATAGAGGGAAGCGCCCATCATCCAGGATTTGAGCAGCCCCTGGTTGCCGAAGACATAGATGAGCGCGAGGCCCGAGAGCAGGGACGGTGCGAAGACGGGCACCATCGCCGCCGCATAGAACAGCCCCTTTGCGGGTATGCAGCTGCGGCGCAGCGCATAGGCATAGAGAAATGCGACCGGGATCACGATCACCGTGGTCGTGCCGGCGACGAAGAGGCTGTTGCCGAGCGAGGAGATCAGCGTCGGCGTCGACACATAGGCGACGAAGTTGGCCAGGCCGACGAAACGTCCGCTCGCATCCTCGAGACTCTTCGACAGCAGCGCCCAGAGCGGCAGTGCGATGATCAGCACGAGAACGGCGCAGAGCGCGAAGATCAGCGCGGCGGCGACATGCCGCTCGTTGAGGCGGACCGCGCCCATCTTCAGATTCACGGGAGCCATGGCGATGGGCTGCGCTGTGTCGGTCATCGACCCGCCCCGGCAAAGACGTGGAGCGACTCCGGCGGAAAGGCGATCGCGCGCACCTGGCCTGGCTGGATGCCGAGGTCACGCATGGCGTTCGCCGAGAAATCTGCCGCGATCCGAGTATTGCGCGACCGTGTCGGCTCGAGATGGGCCCGGCAGAACGAGCCCAGGAACGCCAGGTCGCCGATCGTCGCCTCGAAGCTGTTGGCGGTTTCGCTCGAAACGCCGCGGGTGCGGACCTCCTCCGGCCGCATCGCGAGCCGGACCGCGGTTCCGGTGGGGAAGGGGGCCGCATTGGCGACGAGCAGATCGAGCTCGTCGACCCGCACGCGGCCCGGCCCGGTGACGACTGCATCCAGGAAGGTCATATGACCGACGAAATCCGCGACGAAGGGTGTCGCGGGGCGGCGATAGATCTCTTCGGGAGAGCCGACCTGCTCGACCGCGCCGCCGTTCATCACGACGATGCGATCGGCCATGGCGAGCGCCTCCTCCTGATCATGTGTGACCATGATCGTGGTGACGCCAAGCCTCTGTTGCAGGGAGCGCATCTCGTCGCGCAGCCGCAGGCGCACCTTGGCGTCGAGCGCCGATAGAGGCTCGTCGAGCAGCAGGAGTTCCGGCGAGGTCGCCAGCGCCCGCGCCAGCGCGACGCGTTGCTGCTGGCCGCCCGAAAGCTGGACGGGAAATTTCTTGGCCTGGTCGGAGAGACTGACGAGCGCCAGCAACTCATCCACCCGCCGGGCGATGTCGCGTGCGGGGATCCGCCGGTTGACGAGGCCGTAGCCGACATTGTCGGCGACGGTGAGGTTGGGGAACAGGGCATAGGACTGGAAGACGATGCCGAAATCTCGCTCGGAGGGCGGCGCGCGCGAGACATCGCGGCCGCCCATCTCGATCCTGCCGCTATCCTGTTGGTCGAGCCCCGCGATCGCCCTCAGCAGCGTGGTCTTGCCGCAGCCGGAGGGCCCGAGAAAGCAGACGAACTCGCCCCGCTGAATGTCGAGATCGATGTCGCGCAGGGCGACGAAGCTGCCGAAGCTCTTCGCGAGGCTGCGGATCGAAAGAAACGGGGCGGGCGTATACGACGTCATGGCGGCGGACCTTCTCGATGGTGGCGCGGGTCGCGGGCGCTCAACCGGACGGCCCTGCTTCGTTCGGAAGGGGGCGTCCGGTCGCATGATTTGCCGGCTTGCATAAGCTGTGCCGCGCCCTCTTCCCTAGAGGAAGGGGGCGCTCTCAGCCTCAGTTCTTCGGCGCAGCCTTGGATTCGTAACGCTTCGACCATTCCGCGAGGACGCGCTCGCGGTTCTCGGCCATCCAGCCCAGGTCGTTCTTCACCATCTTGGCCTCGGCATCGGCCGGGTAGTTCTTCGGCGAGGCGTCGATGCCGGGATAGGCGACGATAGCATAGGCCTTGGCATAGAGCTCGCTCGCGTCCTTGCTCGCAGTCCAGTCGGCGATCTTCTTGGCGATCGGGGCGACCTTACTGCCCTTGACGACGGCACTGGCCTCGACCTCCCAGCCGACTCCCTCCTTCGGGATGATCACCTCGATCGGCGCCCCCTTGGTCTTCTCGGAAGCCCCACGCATGTCGAGCGCGAGGCCGACGGTGCGCTCGCCGCGCGCCGCCTGCACGCAGGGCGCCGAGCCGGAATGGAGGTAGGCGCCAATGTTCTCGTGCAGCCCGTCCATGAACTTCCAGCCGGCTTCCTCGCCCATGCCCTGGAGCCAACCCGCGACCATCAGGTAGCCGGTGCCGGAGGAGGCCGGGTGCGGCATCACGATCTTTCCCTTAAGGGCAGGATTGTGCAGGTCGTTCCAGGACACCGGGGCCGGCACGCCCTTGGCTTCGGCGGTGTTGAAGCAAACGACACCGAGATAGGCGGCCGTTCCGGTCCAGGTATGGGGCGCCTTCGCGGGGCGGAAGGCTGGCTTCAGCGTGGCGGCGCCCTTCGGCTCATAGCCTTCAAGCAGGCCGGCCTTGTCGAACAGCAGCAGGCTCGATGCCGCGAGACCGATCACCATGTCGGCCTTGGGAGCGTCCTTTTCCGCCAGGAAGCGCGCGGTGATCACGCCCGTGGAGTCGCGCACCCAGGAGACCTCGGCTTCGGGCACAGCCTTCTCGATCGACGCCTTGAACGGCGGGAGCAGATCGTTTTCGAGTGCGGTGTAGATGGTGACCTTCGTCCGTTGGGCCTCGGCGTGCCCAGGTATTGCGAGAGCGAAAGCGCCGATGAGGGCAGATGCAAGCCAGCTCTTCATGTTATCTTCCCCTGTTTGTACGGTTTGGCACTCGCCTGGTGCGTCGTTCCCAAAATGATTGTCGGCCGGCGGATCGAGCCACCGGCCCTCGGCAAAACTGAAGGTCCGCTAAGCGGTCCAGGGCATGGACCAGGTCTTGACGTTGGTGAAGGACTTCATCGCCTCGACGACGCCCTCCTTGTAGCCGAGGCCGGAATCCTTGATCCCGCCGAAGGGCGACATCTCGATGCGGTAGCCCGGGACCTCCCAGAGATTGACGGTGCCGACCTCCAGTTCCGCGACGAAGCGCTGGATGTAGTCGTAGCGGTTGGTGCAGATGCCCGAGGACAGCCCATAGGCGGTGGAGTTCGAGATCCGGATCACCTCGGCGATGTCGTCGGGCACGCGGACGATCGGGATGACCGGGCCGAAGGTCTCCTCATGCACCAGCTCGCAGGTATAGGGGATCTTGTCGACGACGGTCGGGTGGAACAGCGCCCCTTCCGCCCGCTTGCCGTAGAGCACCTCGGCGCCCTTGGTGACGGCGTCGTCGACGCGGGCCTGGAAGAGCGAGGCCGAGCGGGCGTTGATGACGCAGCCGACATCGGTTTCCGGGTCCATCGGATCGCCGCATTTCAGCTTCTTCGCCTTCTCGACGACGAGCTTGGAGAAGGCGTCGGCGACGCTCTCGACCACCAGGATACGCTTCACCGCCGTGCAGCGCTGGCCCGAGTTCTTGGTCGCGCCGGTAACGGCGAGTTCGGCCGCCTTGTCCAGATCGGCATCCTCCATGACGATCAGCGGATCGTTGCCGCCGAGCTCGAGCACGATGCGCTTGTAGCCGGCCTTGTCGGCGATGTGCTTGCCGACGCGGACCGAGCCGGTGAAGGTCACCAGATCCGCGTCGGGATCGGTGATCATCGCATCGCCCATGGTCGAGGGATTGCCGGTGACGACCGAAAGCATCTCCGGCGGCAGGCCCGCTTCATAGAGCACGTCGGCGAGCGCCAGCGCGGTCAGCGGCGTCAGCTCGGTCGGCTTCAGCACGAGGCGGTTATTGGTCGCGATCGCCGGAGCCAGCTTGTGGCTGACCATGTTGAGCGGGTGGTTGAACGGGGTGATCGCCGAGATCACGCCGAGCAGCGGCTGGCGTGTCGTGAAGATCTTGCGCGCCTTGCCGTTCGGCGAGATGTCGCAGGAGAACATCTCGCCATCGTCCTTGATGGTGAGCTGCGCCGCGAAGGACCAGACGTCATAGGCGCGGCTCGCCTCATAGAGCGAGTCCTTCCAGCACAGGCCCGCTTCCGCCGTGATCAGCTTGGCGAAAAGCTCCTTGCGGTCGCGCAGCAGCTCGGCCGTCTTCTGCAGGATCTGCTGGCGCTCGTAGCGCGAGAGCTTCGGCTTGAACGCCTTCGCCTTGGCGAAGGCCTCGCGCACATGCTCGGGCCGGGCGGCCGGGATCAGGCCGACGACGCTGTTGTCATAGGGGTTGTGGACCTCGACCATATCGTCGGTCGTGACCAGCTTGCCGGCGATGCGCATCGCCTCGCGCCGCACCGGCGGCTTCACCGTCGCGTTCATCTCAATTCACCAGGTTCAGGGCGACGTCGAAGACGTCGAAATTGCGGAGCGTGCGGCCCTGGGGCACCGTGATCGGCCGGTTGGCGATCATCGGCACGCGCTGCTCGGTGATGCCGCCATGCGAGCGCAAAGGCTCGGTCAGGCCCGAGAGATCGTGCCGGTCCGGCGAGGTGCCGATGACCTTCTGGCGGGTCGAGACGACGACGACATCGCCGATCCGGTCGGCCGGCAATTCGAAGCGCTCGCAGGCTTCGGCGGAGGTCACCGCCAGCGCGATGCCGTCCAAACCGGAGATACGGGCCGCAACCTCTTCTTGGCTCGCGCCATCCGGCAGGTAGACCGTGGCGAAGGAGCCGAGCGCGCCGTGATGCACGACATAGGGGTCGGTGATCGGCAGGATCACGCGCATCGTGCCCTTGCCGTACCACTGGTCCATCAGGCTCTGGAGATAGACGACATCCGGCTCGCCATTGGCGAGGTGCTTGTCGTTCATGCCGTGATCGGCGGTGATGACCAGCGTGCAGCCGAGCGCGTCGAGCTTGCCGACATAGCCGTCGAACATGGCGTAGAAGCTATCGGCCATTTCCGAGCCGGGTCCGGCCTTGTGCTGCACATAATCGGTGGTCGAGAGATACATCAGGTCGGGCTTGAAGCTCTCCAGCAGCTTGACGCCGGCGGCGAAGACGAATTCCGAGAGATCGGCCGAATAGACCGACGGCACCGGCATGCCGACGAAATCGAGTACGTTCTCGATGCCGTTCTCCGCCTTGTTGGCCTTGTCGGCCTTCTCCGAAGAGAAGGCGATCGCACTGCCGGAGGCGAAGTCCAAGCCCTTGCCGAGCAGGGTGCGCAGCTTGTCCTTGGCCGTGACCATCGCGACCTTGAAACCGGCCTTCTGGAACTCGGCCAGGATGGTCGGCGCCCGCAGGAAGCGGGCATCGTTCATCATCACCTCTTCCTTGGCCTCGCGGTCATAGAAGAAGTTGCCGGCGATGCCGTGCCAGATCGGTGGGCGGCCGGTGATGATCGAGAGGTTGTTCGGGTTGGTGAAGCTCGGGATCACCGAATAGGCATGGGTGCTGGCGCCGGCCTTCATGATCCGGTCGAGGTTCGGCGTCAGGCCCTTGGCACTGGCCGCCTCGATATAGGCCGGCTCCGAGCCGTCCATGCAGATCACCACCGTCGGACGCTGCGGCCGGGCATATTCGCGACCGTTCGCAACGACATCCGAGCCGATCTTCGTGTGCATTGTCATCTCAGGGCTCCTCACGCGGCCGACTTCAGGCCGACGCCCATTTCATCAAGGACATCCGACACTGTGGCGACGAAGGCGCGCATGTCCTGCGCACCGAGCGCGCCGATGCAGCCGATGCGGAAGCTGTCGGCGACCGTCAGCTTGCCGGGATAGATGACGTAGCCGGCATCCTTGAGCGCGTCGTAGAAGCGCTGGAAGACGAAGTTCTTGTCCTCCGGCATGTGGAAGGTGACGATGATCGGCGCCTGCCTGGCAGCCGGCAGCAGCGTGCGGAAGCCGAGCCCCTCCATGCCCTCGATCAGGATGCGGGCGTTCTCGGCATAACGCTCGCCACGGCCTGCAACGCCGCCCTCGGCCCAGAACTCCTGCAAGGCCGCATGGAAGGCGACGATGACGTGGATCGGCGGGGTGAAGCGGTACTGGCCGGTGCGCTCGAAGCCGGCATTCTGGTCATGGAGATCGAGCACCAGCGTCGTGGCGTTGCCCTTGGTCTCGGCGAGAGCGCTCTTGCGGGCGATGACGAAACCGAGGCCGGGAACGCCCTGGATGCACTTGTTCGAGGAGGCGGCGACCGCGTCGAAATAGACCTCGCGGCTGTCGAGCGGCAACGCGCCGAAAGCGCTCATCGAGTCGACCAGCAGGCGGCGGCCATGGCGCTTGGCGAGCGCGGCGATCGCCTCGACCGGGTTGCGGATGCCGCTGGTCGTCTCGCAATGGACGGTGAAGATGTGGGTGATGGCGGTGTCAGCGACCAGCATGCGGTCGATCTCGGCGAGATCGGGCGGGGTGTCCTCGGCGGTCTCGTGGACCGCGACCGCGCGGCCGGCGATCTCCAGGATGCGCTTGGCGCGCTGGCCATAGGCGCCGTTGATCAGGACCAGTATCTTGCCGTCGCGCGGCACGAAGGTGGTCAGCATCGCCTCGACGGCGAAGGTGCCGGAGCCCTGCATCGGCACGGTGACGAAATCCTCGCCGCCATGGATGATCTTCGGCAGCTCCTCCAGAACCGCCTTGTTGATGCCGACGAAGGTCGCGTCGCGCGAGCCCCAGTCATGCACCATCGCCTCCTTGATGGCCTTGCTGGTGGTCAGCGGGCCGGGTGTCAGGAGGAGCGGATCACCGGTTTCGGAAGAGGCAGGGCGGCGGGCTTGTGCCATGTCGATCTCGCTTTTCGCGTTGCAGCGCATGACGAGACGGTAGGTTGCGGTTTGACATAGCTCCAATACATCGTATCCATGTCACCCATAGAAAGTGTCTATGCAATGGCGATCAGCTATTCCGGCCTGTCGGCCTTCCATGCGGTGGCGGAGGCGGAGAGCTTCACCGGCGCCGCCAAGGCGCGCCATGTCAGCCAGCCGACCCTGTCGGCGCAGGTCCGCGCGCTCGAGGACGCCTATGGCGTGCGCCTGTTCGATCGCGTCGGCCGGCAGATCAAGCTGACGCCACTGGGCCAGAGCCTCTTCGTCATCACGGCCCGCCTGTTCGCCGCGCAGGACGAGGCACAGTCACTGCTGGCGGGCACGCGGACGCTGCAGCGCGGCCATCTGCGTATCGCGGCCGACAGCGCGACCCATGTCATGGCCGCGCTGGCGCGGATGCGCGAAAACTATCCTGGGCTCACGTTCTCCCTGACGATCGGCAATTCGTCCGAGGTCGTCGATCAGATCATGGAGTTTGCCGCTGATGTCGCGATCACGGCGCGCCAGAGTTCGGATCCGCGCCTGCACACGGTGAAGCTGCGCTCGGATCGCCTGGTCGCCTTCGTCTCGAACGAGCATCGCCTCGCTCCGCATGACAGCATCCCGATCGAAGCCTTTGCCGGCCAGGACATCGTGCTGCGGGAACGCGGCTCGATCACGCGCGAGACGTTCGAGGCGCGCCTGTCGGAAGCGGGGATCAAGCCGGCGAACCTGCTCGAGGTCCAGTCGCGTGAGGCGGTGCGCGAGGCCGTCGCTGCCGGCTTCGGCATCGGGGTGATCTTCGAGGCCGAGTTCAGGTCCGACCCGCTGCTCAAGCGGCTGGTCATCACCGGCGCCGATTTCGCCGTGGGCGAGTATGCGGCCTGCCGCGCCGAGCGTCGGCGCATTCCGCTCGTGCGCGGCTTCTTCGAAACGGTCCAGAGCTTGGCCGACGCCGAAGCCGCTCTCGAACGCTGAGATCAGGCGAGGCGCATCAGCGCGAGCGCGGCGACGATGCAGCCGCAGGCGACCAGCCGTGACGCCTGCAGCGGCTCCTTCAGCCAGAGATAGGCGATCAAAGCCGCGAACAGCACGGAACTCTCGCGCACCGCCGCGACGAGCGGGATCGGCGCGACCGTCATCGCCCAGATTGCGATCCAATAGGCGCCGAGCGCCAGAAGGCCGCCGGCCGCACCCTGCAGCCAGAACGGGCGCATCGCCGTCAGGGCCGGCTTGCCTCCCCGACGCAGGACCGCAAAGGCGATGAGTGGCAAGGCATCGATCACGAACAGGGCGGCCGAATAGGCATGCGGGTCACCCGCGGCACGCGCGCCGAGCCCGTCCACCAGGGTGTAGCCGCTGATCATGACGGCCGTGAACCCGGCGAAACCAAGCGCGACCGGATCGAAGGCTGTGCCGCGCCTGCGGCCCAGCGCCGAGATCAGCATGATGCCGACACCGAGCAGTCCGATGGCGACGAATTGCAGCGGCGAGAGACGTTCGCCGAAGAGCGTCAAGGCGGCCGCCATGGTCAGGAGCGGCGCGCTGCCGCGCGCCATCGGATAGATCTGGCTCATATCGGCGCGGCGATAGGCTTCGGCGAGGCCGATGCAGTAGCCGAGATGGAGCATCAGCGAGCCGACCAGCCAGGGCCATGCCTCGGCCCTGGGCAGGCCCGTCATGAGCAGGGCTGGGACGGCGAAGATCCCGGCGGTGAACTGGATCATCGCCATGGCGAGGAGCGGGTCGAGTTTGACCTTGACGCAGGCGTTCCAGCCGGCGTGCATCGCCGCCGCCGCGAGCACGATGAGGAAGATCTCGAGGCTCACGCCTGCGCCGTCCCGGTCGCCAGCGCCAGAGCCCAGTCGTCCCGACCGCTCTGGCGCGCCCGCGCCGCCGCCGCGTCCCAGTCATAGGCGATGGCATGGTGTTCGACGGTGATCGCGGGCGACAGCGTCACGATCGCGAAGCGGGCATGCGGGCTTCCGCTTTCCGAGACGTGGGCGGGCGCCGTATCGTCGTGGTAGGCGGGGCATCCGACACTGCCGGGATTGACGACGAGCACCCCGGCGGGAAGTCGCAGCAGGCGCGGCAAATGGCTGTGGCCGCAGAGCACGAGGCGCGCTTGCGTGCCTGCAAGCCGGGACTCGACGGCGGCTGAGCTGTCCGGCAGAAGGCGGCCGTCGGCAACCCTTTCCATCAGATAGGCTTCGTCGTCGCCGGGGGTGGCATGGAAGCAATGCGCGCCGGCGACGAACTGCTCTTCCGGCAGCGTCGACAACCATGCGCGATCGGCGGCTTCGAGCCTTTCCCACGCGAAGAGGTCGGACCGGCCAAGCCCTTCGGGCGACGTCGCGCCCAGCGCCCGGTCGTGGTTGCCGCGGACGTGCAGCATCTCGGTCGCCCTGAGGAGCGAGACCGTCTCGGCCGGCCAGAGCGGGCCCGAGGCGCAATCGCCGAGATTGATGATCATGTCGGGCGAAGCGTGCTGCAGCCGGTCCAGGACCGCCTCCAGCGCGGCGACATTGCCGTGTATGTCCGCGATCACGCCGATGCGCATGGCTCACCTCTTGGCGTCGAAGCCAAACGATCGACGTCCGCGCCGCGCTTTACAGCATGCCGGACGCTTTGCCAGCGAATAATGGTGTCGGGCTTGGTCTGGCGACTGCCGCTCCGAGCGCAAGATTCTGGCGCCTTGGCGCGCGCCATTTGGGGCGCTCGCCCTTCATGCGCGCGATTGCCGCAGAAATGTGTGGATGCGCCGAACGGTCCATGCGCCGCGGCTGCCAAATACTTCAAGTCTGAATAGAGTCGTGAATCAAGGCCTTTAGTACGGGATTCGCCTATGCTGCCGGCCACTTCGGATCATGCATTGCTGCGGCTTTCTGTGTGACCTGAGGTAATTCGAGTACGGAGCGTCTTGCGCAACATCGATACGCCCAAACGACCAGTGCAGTGACCCTTGTATGCCGGGAGCGAATGCTTGGAGCCGCAGTTGAAGGGTGATTTCGATATCCGCAATCTGGTCCTGCTCTCGTTGCGGCCGGAGGCGCGGGCGTATCTGCAACCGAGACTGATCACCCGACGCCTGTCGCTCGGGCAGGTTCTCTATGAGGACAACGCTCCCTTTACTCATGCGATCTTTCCGCATGACGGCGTGGTCTCGATGCATGCGGACATGCAGGATGCACGCGGCGTCGAGAAGGCCGCGATCGGCTATGAGGGCTTCGTCGGCATCGCCTTGGTGATGGGTGGGACGAGGCGATCAGCCAGTCCAGCGTCGTCCTCCCGGGCTATGCCTCCTGGCTTTCGATCCAAGATCTCGACGAAGCCATTGCGCGCTTCCCCTGCGTGCGCCACGCCATGCTGCGCTACGCCAAATGCCTGATCATCCAGCTGCTGGAATCGGTGGCCTGCAACAGCCTGCACAGCGCCGAGGAGCGGATCTGCCGCTGGCTCCTGCACGCGCATGACCGGGTGGTCGGCCATTCCTTCCAGCTCACCCAGGCGGCGGTCTCGCGGGCGCTCGGGCTGCGACGCGCAACCGTCAACATGGTCTGCTCGAAGCTGATGGAGCAGGGAGCGATCAGCTATTCACGCGGCGACTTGACGGTTCGGGATCGCAGCGTGATGGAGGCGCGTGCTTGCGCCTGCTACGGCCGGGTCGCGCGCGCCTTCGAGAGGACCTCCCAGCCGCTGGCGCGCTTCGCCGAGGAGCTCCCCATGCCTGCTCCGGCCAGCCGCGATCCATAGATTGGCGGTTGACAGGAGGACAACAGGCGGAGGCCGGCCCGGCGCGACCATGAGGTCGCCCCGACCCGGCTCGGCAACTTAGATCAGGCTGCTTGGGCCAGAGCCACCGCGAAGGGCGCGGCCGTCTTGGCCTTGACCTCGTCGAGCGTGACGCCCGGAGCCAGCTCGATCAGGGTCAGCCCGCCGCCATTCTCCTTGTCGCAGGACATGACGCAGAGATCGGAGACGATCATGTCGACGACACCGGCGCCGGTCAGCGGCAGGGTGCAGCGCTCGAGCACCTTGGATTCGCCGGCCTTGTTGGCGTGATCCATCACGACGATGATCTTTTTGACGCCGGCGACGAGGTCCATCGCCCCGCCCATGCCCTTCACCATCTTGCCGGGGATCGTCCAGTTGGCGATGTCGCCGTTCGCCGCCACCTCCATGGCGCCGAGGATGGCGAGGTCGATATGGCCGCCGCGGATCATCGCGAAGGAGTCGGCCGAGGAGAAGAAGCTCGAGCTCGGCAGCAGCGTGACCGTCTGCTTGCCGGCATTGATCAGGTCGGGGTCGGCCTCACCCTCATAGGGAAAGGGGCCGATCCCGAGCAGGCCGTTCTCCGATTGCAGCGTCACGTTCACGCCTTCGGGAATGTAGTTCGCCACCAACGTCGGGATGCCGATGCCGAGATTGACGTAGAAGCCGTCCTTGAGCTCCTTGGCCGCACGTGCGGCCATCTGTTCGCGGGTCCAGGGCATCAGACGGCCTCCCTCTTGCGCTCGGTCAGCTTCTCGATGCGCTTCTCGTTGATCGTGCTCTTGATGACGCGGTCGACAAAGATGCCGGGCGTGTGGATCGACTCCGGATCGAGCGTCCCCGCCGGCACGATCTCCTCGACTTCCGCCACCGTGATCTTGCCGGCGGTTGCCATGTTCGGGTTGAAGTTGCGCGCGGTCTTTCGATAGACGAGGTTGCCGGCGGTATCGGCCTTCCAGGCCTTGACGATGGCGAGGTCGGCCCTCAGCCAGGTCTCGCGGACATAAAGCGCCCCTTCGAATTCCTCGACCGGCTTGCCCTCGGCCACCACGGTGCCGACGCCGGTCTTGGTGTAGAAGGCCGGGATGCCAGCGCCGCCGGCCCGGATCCGCTCAGCGAGCGTGCCCTGCGGGTTCAATTCCAGTTCGAGTTCGCCGGCGAGATACTGCTGCTCGAACAGCTTGTTCTCGCCGACATAGGACGCGATCATCTTCTTGATCTGCCTTGTCTGCAGCAGCATCCACAGGCCGAAGCCGTCGGCGCCGGCATTGTTCGAGATCACCGTCAGATTCTTCACGCCGGAATCGCGGATCTCGGGGATCAGGCTCTCCGGATTGCCCGAGAGGCCGAAGCCGCCGGACATGATCGTCATCCCGTCGAAGAGAAGGCCGTCCAGCGCCGCCTTTGGGCCGTCATAGATCTTGTTCGTCATCCATCCCTCGCTTGATTGCACCGTGCCGGTTCCCGGCCGTTTTCTCAAATCCGTTCAAAGGCGACGGCAATGCCTTGGCCGACGCCGATGCACATGGTGGCGAGCGCACGGCGCTTGCCGGTCAGCGACAGCTCGAGCGCCGCCGTACCGGCGATGCGGGCGCCCGACATGCCGAGCGGGTGTCCGAGCGCGATCGCTCCGCCATTCGGGTTCACGAAGTCGCCGTCCTCGGCGATGCCGAGTTCGCGCAGCACGGCGATGCCCTGGCTGGCAAAGGCTTCGTTGAGCTCGACGATGTCGAAATCCGTCGGCGTCAGGCCGAGGCGCTCGCACAGCTTGCGGGTGGCCGGGATCGGCCCCAGCCCCATCACGCGCGGCGCGACGCCGCCAGCCGCGCCGCCGGACACGCGCGCCAGAGGGGTCAGGCCGTATTTTGCAGCGGCCTTCTCCGAGGCGATGATCAGCGCCGCTGCGCCGTCATTGACGCCAGACGCGTTGCCGGCGGTGACGCTGCCGCCTTCCTTGCGGAACGGCGTCGGCAGCTTGGCGAGCTTCTCCAGCGTGGTGTCGCCGCGCGGATGCTCATCGATCACGACGCGGATCGGGTCGCCCTTCCGCTGCGGGATCAGGACAGGCACGATTTCCTTGGCGAGACGACCGTTCTGCTGGGCGGCGACCGCCTTCAGCTGCGAGCGCAACGCGAAGGCGTCCTGGTCGGCGCGGCTGATCCCGCAATCGGCCGCGACGTTCTCGCCCGTCTCCGGCATGGAATCGACGCCGTATTGCGCCTTCATCAGCGGGTTGATGAAGCGCCAGCCGATTGTGGTGTCGTGGATCTCGGCATGGCGCGAGAAGGCGCTGTCTGCCTTCGGCAGCACGAAGGGCGCGCGCGACATGCTCTCGACGCCGCCGGCGATCATCAGCTCGGCTTCGCCCGCCTTGATCGCGCGGGCGGCGGCGATCACCGCATCCATGCCCGAGCCGCACAGGCGATTGATCGTCGTGCCGGGAACCTCCTTGGGCAGGCCCGCCAGCAGCAGCGACATGCGTGCGACGTTGCGATTGTCTTCGCCGGCCTGGTTGGCGCAGCCGAAGATGACATCATCGACCGCACCGAAATCGACGCCGTGATTCCGCTCGACCAGCGCCTTCAGCGGCACGGCGCCGAGATCGTCCGGCCGCACCGCGGACAGGGACCCGCCGAAGCGGCCGATCGGTGTCCGAACGAAGTCACAGATATAGGCGTCAGTCATGGTTCGTCCCGTGTTGCCTGGTTTCGGCGCGTCCAGCGTACAGTCCTAGCCGCGTCTGGTCGCGATATCGAGCCCGCCGCGAGCGATCACCGATAGCCAATCCGTCCGCCGAACGAGAATCATCATGGATTGCGCTTCAATCAATGCCCGCCCGGCCAGGAGATGGTTCGGTCCCGACATGCGGCAGTCACAGGCATGCACCATCATGACCGGTGCCTTGGTGGCCAACGTCTCGCCAGTGACACACGCCGACCCAAGGCCGGTCGATGGAAGACGAAGCTGAACCATCGACGTCCTGGCACCTTCAAGTTCGAAACACATGGCTGCGTTGCAGGAGCAGAGGATACAACGGCTGAATCGGTAACATATCTCTCTTGGATAGGGGTGACAGCAGAGCGCTGTAGACCGCATTCGGGTGTCCTTTGGCTGCTGCGACGGATCGATCGGGCTTGGCAGCTATCAGGATCGCTCTGCGGCTTGCCGCGTTGGGTCAGGAGATCGGACTATGATCAGACGAATGCTTGTAGGAACTGCAGCGACGATCGTTCTTCTTGGCGTTGCGGCAGTTCAGACCCCGGCATCGGCCTGCAGCAAGAGCAATGGCTGTACCCAAGATGTCCAGAACGAAGATTACAAGATGATGCACGATGGCCGCATGAACGAGGCCATCAAGGAGGGGCAGGCCAATATGGAAGCCTTCCGCGCGATGCGGGAGGCCGAGCAGGCGCGGCAGGCGAGGCAGCCCACGCGGTAAGCGAGCGCGTGTTACACGATAGGCCGTCATGCCCGGCCATGGCTGGCGGTACTGTTGAAAGATGGGCGCTGATGGGGCCATTCCCCTTGGCACGCTCCGTCATCTGACACCGCCCGCGGCATGGTTGAGCGAGCGGGGGCGATCGCGTTCCCTCATGATTGCACCACCGCTGCGCCCGCCGGGCGCAGCGGGCTTCCCGGCCCGGACAGACCCTCTATGCCTGCGGCGACATGACCGCCGGCGCCGGAGCCTGACCGACACCGCGCGTCGTGGCTTGCCCTGCAATTCCGCTCCATGGCGGGGAGGGAGAGGGCCGGCTTGCCCTTGTCGTCACCCGTTCCGGTCGAGCGGGAACATCGGCCGCCGCACGCGCTTGTAGGGCAGCTTCGACAGGTCCGGCGTGCAGAGCGCCCCGCTGTCGCAGACGATGACCTTGCCGGCGATGGGCTCGAAGGCCGCCCGGAAATGCTGCATCGACTTCAGTCCGACGACGCGCTTCGCCGCCGGATTGATGCCGAAGGCGCGGAACTGCTGCAGGTCGGTCATCTGCGCCCGGATCGTCGTGACAAGGATCTCGATGTCACCAACGCGGAGCACCGCGCAGGCACCCCAGTTGCCGCGCAGGCCACCGAGCATCGGCCCATCGCCGATATAGGCGCCGTCGCTCACGCTGACGAGCGTACCGGTGAGCGCAAGCGGCCCGCCGCCGATCTCGGGATCGACCTTGCCGCCGAGCCGGACCGAGACAGTCGAGCCCGGCGTGCCCTTGCGCAATTCGGCCGCTGCTTCCGGATCGACGATCGGGCCGAAGCAAGCGTCTTCAAGTTCGGCCGCGATCATGCCCTTGAGCAATCCCGTCGCATCGCCATAGCCACCACCGCCGGGGTTGTCGGCATAATCCGCGATGATCAGCGGTCCCGATGCAGCGACATAGGCCTTGGCCTCCGCGACCGCATCCTCGACCGAGAGGAACGGCGTCACCACCTCGAAGCGGCGCTGCCACATGTCCTCGACCAGCGCGTCGGCGAAAGCCTGGTGCTTCTCGTGCTCACCGTCGCAGGTGACAAGCACGGTCGGGCCGACCTCGTGGATATCGGCATTGCCGAACCCGCCATTGACGCTGACGGCGAAGACGCCCGCCTCCTTCTCATAGGCCTTTGCCTTGGCGATGCGCTCGACCATCGGGCCGATATCGGTGCGCCCGCCATTGACCTCCTCCAGCATCGGCCGCTCGGCGCGCAAGGTCATCGGCCTGATCTCGCCTGCCATGGCGCGTTGCAGGATGCCGGCGGCGAGCTTGCCGGTCTCGCGGACGTCGACATGGGGATAGGTCTTGTAGGAGACGACGATGTCGGCGAGCTCGGTCATCTTGCGGGTGACATTGGCATGGGGGTCGAGAGTGATGCCGATCGGCACCTTCGGCCCGAGCACCGCGCGGATCCGCTCCAGCAATTCGCCTTCGCCATCCTCGCAGAACTCCGTGACCATGGCGCCGTGCAGGCCGAGCAGCACGCCTTCGATCTCGCCTGCATGGGCCTTCGCGGTCTCGACGATCACGCCGGCGATGCGGTCGAAGGCATCGCGCGTCACCGGGCCGGAGGGCTGGGCGGTGGCGCTGATCGCGTGGATGACGCGCCAGCCGGCGGGGCGGCCGATGTCGAGGAAGCCGGCAATCGGCGTATTGGCCTTGCCGCGCTCGCTGATCGCATCCTCGCCGAGCCGGACGCCGCGATCCGTGAAGGCGGCATAGTCGGCCGGGCAACGGCTGAAGGTATTGCTCTCATGCGAGAACTCGGCGGTCAGCACGGTGAAGGTCATGGCGTTCCTCGAAGCACTTCTTTGTTCTGGCAGAGGGGAGGCCGGTCAGCCGTCGCGCAGCGGCCGGCGGATATCGAGCGCTTCGATGAGCGCGTCGCCGAACAGGTTGATCGCGATCACGGTGGTGGCGATGACGAGGCCGGGAAAGATGATGATCCAGGGCGCGATGAAGATCTGCGCGGTGCCCGAGCTCATCATCCCGCCCCAACTCGGGATCGGCGGCTGCGCACCGAGGCCGAAGAAGCCGAGCGTCGCTTCGAGCACGATGGCATCTCCCGTCGCCAGCATCCCGGCGACGATCACTGGCGTCATGGCGTTGGGCAGCAGATGCAGGAAGAGGACGCGGGCCGGGCGCGCGCCGGCCGTCACGGCCGCATCGACGAAGAGTTCGCCCTGAAGGGCCAGCACCTGCGACCGGGTCAGACGCGTGAACTGGGCGAGATAGGCGATGGCGATGGCGATCGCCGTCGAATGCAGCCCGGGCCCGAGGATCGCGATCAGGATCAGCGCCAGCAGGATTTCCGGGAAGGACCAGGTCAGGTCGACCACGACGGTGACCACCTTGTCGAAGAGGCCGCCGAAATAGCCGGCGGCGGCGCCGAGCGTCGCCCCGAGCATCATGGAGAGCGCTATCGACAAGACGCTGACGCTGAGCGAGGTGCGCGCGCCCTGGATCAGGCGCGAGAGCAGGTCGCGGCCGAACTCGTCGGTGCCGAGCCAATGCGCGGCCGAGGGCGGCGTATTGGCCATGGCGAGCTTCTGCGCGGCATAGTCATAGGGGGCGATCCACGGCGCGAAGATCGCGCAGAGCACGAGCGCGGCGAGGAAGAGTGCGCAGAGGGCGCCGCGCGGCGAGCGGGCGATGCGCGCGGCGAGCGAAGGGCGGCTCATTGGACACCCATCGCTTCGCGCAGGCGCGGGTCAAGGGCCGCCTGGGCCAGATCCCCGAGCAGCGTGCCGAGCATGACCGCGATGGCCAGCATCAGCAGGCAGCCCTGGACGAGCGGGTAGTCGCGTTGCGCCAGCCCGGTGATCAGCAGGGAACCAAGGCCCGGACGGGCGAAGACGTATTCGACGGTGACGGCGCCGCCGAGGATCCAGCCGATGCGCAGGCCGAGGATGGTCATCACCGGCAGCATCGCCTGCTGCAGCACGTGCCGCAGCTGGATCCGCCAGAACGGTACGCCCTTGGCCTGGAGCACGCGGACAAAGTCGCGGCTGGCGATCTCGACCATGGCGGCGCGGGTCACGCGAGCGATCAGCGCCGTGCCGCCGATCCCGATGGTAAGCGCCGGCAGCACCAGCGCATCCCAGCTCCGTGCGCCCGAGACCGGGAACCACTCGAACTGCACGGCGAAGAGCAGGATCATCAGCAGCGCGAGCCAGAAGCTCGGCAGCGTCGAGCCGAGCAGGATGAAGCCCATCACTGCCCGGTCGAACGGGCTGTCCCGGAAGGAGGCGGCGAGCACGCCGGTGACGATCCCGACGGTCGTGGAGAAGACCAGCGCCGTGCCGCCGAGCGCGAGGCTGTGCGGCATGTTCTCGGCGATGAGGTTCGCCACCGGCTGGCGCATCACGATGGCGTCGCCGAAATCGCCGGTGACGACCTTGGCGAGCCAGGTGCCGTACTGGGCCAGAAGTGGCCGATCGAGGCCGTAGCGGGCGATCATCTCCGCCCGCTGCTCGGGCGACGAGCCGACCTGGATCAGATGCTCCAGTGGGTCGCCCGGCACGAGATGGATGATCATGAAGATCACCAGCGAGACGGCGAGGAACACCGGCAACAGCATGGCGAGCCGCCGGATCGTGAAGCGCAGCAAGGGTGTCTCCCGCGTGCGGCCGTGGCCGGCTCAGTTCGCCGGCGCGATGTCGATCATCGACTGGCTGGAGAAGCCGATCCCGCGGATCTTCTCCGGCACCGTGATGCGCTTGCCGTAGGCGAGGCTCTGCACCGGCTGGTAGATCGGGGCGAACGGGTACTGCGACAGCACGTACTCATGGTACTTGGTGAAGTTCTCCACGCGCTCGTCCCAGGTCTTGGACTTGTTCATGGCAATGTCGTTCAGGCGCTCCGCTTCGGGATCATTGAGCATCGAGACGTTTGGATAGCCTGCGCGCTTCGCGGCGAAGAACCAGTCGACGATGTCGGCATTGGTCCATTGATAGGCGCGCACCGCGAGCTGGTGCTCGGTCTTCTTGCGGTACTGAGCGTTGATCGAGCCGGCGTCGATGATGCTGATGTCGGCCTGCATGCCGACGGCCTTGAGCTGCGCCTGGACGATCTCTGCGAGGCGCTTGAACTCGGTACCGTTCTGCGCCCAGAGCTTGACCTGGAGACGCTTGCCGTCCTTGGCGCGGATGCCGTCCGCGCCGGGTTTCCAGCCGGCCTCGTCGAGCAGCTTCTTCGAGCGCTCCGGATCGTAGGCGATCTTGTACTTCGGATCGACCTGCGACTCCTTGAGCGAGGAGATCAGGAAGGTGTCGGCGACGGCGCCCACACCGCCGTAGAGGCTGGCGAGGATTTCCTTCTGGTTGATGGCGAAGGCGGCCGCCTCGCGCAGCTTGATGTCGTTGAAGGGTTCCACGCTGGTGTTGATCGGCATGTAGACGAGCTCGTTGCCGGGGATCGTCAGGAGCTTTGCCGCCTTGTCTGCCTGGATGCGCGGCAGGAAGTCGGTAGGAACGTTGACGAGCATGTCGGCGCCGCCGGTCTTCAGCTCGAGATAGGCAGTCGATTCCTCGGCGATCTCGCGGAAGGTCAGCTTCTTGAACTTGGCCGGCCCCTGGTTTGCCGAGAGGTTCGAGGCCCAGGCATAGTCGTCATTGCGCACCAGCACGGTCTGCTGGCCCACGGTGAACTGCTGCATCTTGTACGGGCCGGTGCCGATCGCCTCGGTCACGCCGAACTTGTCGCCGAGCCGCTCGAACGCCTTCGGCTCCGGTATGGCCATGAAGGAGCTGGCGAGGTTGAACAGCAGGTTCGGATCGGGATTCTTCATATGGAAGCGTACGGTCAGGTCGTCCACGACCTCGACCTTGTCGATTGCCTCGACGGTGAAGGCGTTCTCGGTGCCCTTGAACTGCGGCACCCACCATTCGATCGTCTTGGCGTTGAACGGCTCGCCATTGTGGAACTTCACGCCCGGCTTCAGCTTGAAGGTCCAGAGCATCCCATCGGGGCTCGCTTCCCAGGAGGTCGCGAGCTGGCCATGGAAGCTCTGGTCGGCATCCTGCACGACGAGCCGGTCGAAGATCAGCGTCGTCGCCGTGTTGAGCTTCGTCGCCTTGATCGGGTTGTAGGTCGGCGCGCCGACGAGGCGGGCCGTCATCACGAACGTCGCCTCCTGCGCCAGCGCCGTGGTGCTGGCCAGCGTCGCCAGCCCGAGCGCAAGAATGCTCCCCTTCATCATCGTCTTCATCTCGCTTCCCCTTTTGTTTCGAGATGTTGCGAAAGGCTTGGATCGTGGCCGTCAGCCGAGAGGGCCGGAACTGTCCCCGACATGGCCGGTGAAGCGACCGTAGAGTTCGGCCATCCGGTTCAGCCGCTGCTCGACCTCGGGGCCGAGTTCGACGAAGACCGCGTTGATCAGCAGGTTGCTGAGGTTCGCCATATGGGCGGTCGAGTCCCAGAACAGGTTGAACTCGGTCGAGACGACCAGCATCTCGTCGACCAGCCCACGGCCCCAGTCGCAGAAGGAATCGGTGATCAGGGTGGTCGGGATGCCGGCGGCCTTGGCCTGCTCGGCCAGCACCTTGGCCATGCGCGAATAGCGCCGCGCCTCGAAGATCACGAGGCAGCGCCCCTTGTCCTCGGAGAGGAGCAGCTCGGAGAAGTTGCCGGCAGCTAGATCCGCGAGATGCACGCCGTCCCGCAGGTACTGCAGCTGGTTGGCGAGATATTGCGCGAGGCCGCGCTCGGTCTGGAAGCCCGTGACATGGACCGCGGACGCCGTTGCGAGACGGCGCGCCACGCGCTTCCACTCCTCGCTCTGGGCGAGCTCGTAGAGTCGGACGAGCCCGGCGATCTCGAGCTGCAGGCTGCGTGCGAGCTGGTCGTCGCCCGCCAGGCTGCGCTGCTGGAAATCGCGCAGGCGGTCGCTGATCAGCCAGGGCCGGTCGCCTATCTCCTCGGCAAGGCTGCCCTTCAGGTCCTTCAGGCTCTTGTAGCCGAGCGTCCGGCAGAAGCGCCCGACCGTCGGCTCGCTGACGGAAACCTTCTCCGCGAGGCTCGCCGCTGTCTCGAAGGGCAGGCTCGCCATCTGCGCGAGCATGTAGCTGCCCAGCGCCTTGTCGGCCTTGGAACCGCTGGCGAGGCAAGCCTGCAATCTCTGGCGAAGCGTGTGCGACATCGGGGCTCCCTGCGGCAACTCATGAAGAAATTTTTCTTTCAGGCTGTCAAAGGATTTTTATTTTCTTGCAAACGACTTCCGTTTGGGGCTCGTTCTCGCCATGCCCGCTTCGGGTGGATGGGACGGGCCTGCGCCGCGTGACGATGACAGCAACACGACAAGCGGATGTGATCGTGCTCGGGGCCGGCATCGTCGGCGTCAGCGTGGCGCTGCATCTGCAGGAGCGCGGGCGCAGGGTCCTGCTCGTCGATCGCGGCGAGCCGGGTGCCGAGACCAGCCACGGCAATGCCGGGTTGATCGAACGCTCGTCGGTGGTTCCTTACGCCTTCCCCCGAGACCTTCCGACGCTGGCCGCCTTCGCCTCGAACCGCTCGATCGCAGTGCGCTATCGGCCGGCGGCGCTGCTGCGGATGGCGCCCTGGCTCGCGCGCTATTGGTGGAATTCGGCACCGGATCGGCTCGACAGCCTGGGCCGTGCCATCCTGCCGCTGATCGAGCGCTCCATCGACGAGCATCGGCGATGGACCGATGCGGCGGGTACACGAGAGCTGATGCGCGGCGAGGGCTGGATCGAGCTCTACCGCACCCCTCGCGCCCTCGATCAGGCCATCCGGGCCGCCGCGGAGCTGCGCGGCTACGGACTTGCCTATGACGTGCTTCAACCCGAGCAACTGAGCAGCCGCGAGCCTGTCCTGCTGCCAGGCGCCGTGGCCGGAGCATTGCATTGGCGCGACCCCGTGACGGTCAGCGATCCCGGGGCGGTGACCCGCGCCTATGCGGCGCTGTTCACGGCGCGCGGTGGCGTCCTGATCAAGGCGGACGCACTGGCCTTGAGCGGCGAAGCGGCGCAATGGCGTCTCCCCACCGATACCGGGATCTGGCGGGCACAGGAGGTTGTCGCCGCGCTGGGGCCCTGGTCGGCCGATCTCTATGAACGTCTCGGCTATCGCTTCCCGCTCGGCTTCAAGCGCGGCTACCACATGCATTACGAGGAGTCGGGGTATTCGCCTCTGCAGCGTCCGCTCTGCGATGCGCAGGCCGGCTTCGTCCTCAGTCGGATGGAGCGCGGCGTCCGCCTGACGACCGGCATCGAACTGGCCGGCCGCGACGAGCCCTCGGATTCCTGGCAGCTCGACCGGGCGGAGCGCATCGCGCGGCGCATAATGCCGCTCGGCCGGCGCCTCGACGCCGAGCCGTGGCGCGGTGCGCGCCCCTGCCTGCCCGACATGCTCCCGATCGTCGGAGCGGCGCCTCGGCATCCCGGCCTGTGGTTCGCATTCGGCCACGCCCATCATGGCTTCACGCTGGGTCCGGTCACCGGGCGGTTGCTGGCGGATATGATGACGAATGTGCCGACGTTCTGCGATTCCGCGCCCTTCGCGGCAGAGCGCTTTCGTTCACGATTCACCTGACCTCGGCCTGACCGCGCCGCGACGGGGGCGGCTGAAGCATCTCGTTTCGCCAGATGGGAGGACCGTCCGGCCGAAAAGGCCTGACCTGTCCGAAGCGGTGTCGTGAGGCTGCATCAGCTTTGCTTGCTGGCCGCGCGCAATGGAACGCGACCTGCGTTAGCCATTCCCGCAAGCCGAAACTCGCTCCCTGACAATCGCTGTCGTTGTCGTTGAACCGTCCGCGCAGGCGGCGCGACCAAAGGGGGACAGGAGAATCTTGAGCCTGTCATGGCCGGGTCCGGCGCACTGTTACTTGAGGGACAGCGAAGATGCTCCAGCTTGTTGAATCTCCTCGCATGACGATGAGCTTCTCCGTTCCCTCCTCGACGGGCTATTCCGCGCCCCCATCCCGCAACGCCGATGCGGATTCGGATGATGCGGGCCGGGGTGCCAAGCCCCTCTTCATCATCGATGCCGATCTGCGCATCCACTTCAGCAATCAGGGCGCTGCGGCGCTCGCCCGCGAGGGCCTCGGCTCGGGCGGGCGTCTCGTCTGTGCCGACAAGCTCTTTTCTGCGCGGCTCCAGACCTGGCTCAAGCGCCGCTGTGCCGGTTCCGCGCCGGAAGAGATCCGCCTCTCGTTGTCCATGCGCTGCGGCCGGCAGATCGTGGTCGATGCGGTGCATCTCGGCGGCGTCGGAATGGACCTGTTCGTGCTGACGGTCGACGATCCCCAGCGCATGATCGACCGCAATGTCGATGAGGTCGCGGAGGCCTGCGGCCTGACCCCGACCGAGGCGCGCATGCTGGGCCTGATCGTGAAGGGGCTCGACACCGTCGTCGCGGCCAAGAGGCTGGGCATCGCCCGGACGACAGCCCGGACGCATCTTCAACGCCTCTTCGCCAAGACGGGCACGGCGCGCCAGAGCGAGCTCGTCCGCTTCGTCGCGACCTTCATCGAGGAGGCCGCCTGAGAGGCGAGGCCGCGCGGTCAGCCTTGTCCGTGGGCATCGATCCAGCCGTCGACCAGGCTGAGGCCGAGCAGGAATTCCGAGCTGAAGGCGTTGCGCGTCAGCGGCTCGATCGCGATCGGCCCCGACAGGAAGGAGCGCTCTTCCGCCAGGGCCGCGACCGCTTCGGCGTGCGACACCGCGCGAAAGGCGATCTGCGTGCCGGGCCTCGCCTGGGCGAGCCGGCCTAGATCGGCCCCGATGACATTGGCGATCTTGGGATAGCCGCCGGTCGACTGCCGGTCGGCCATCAGCACGATCGGCTGGCCTTCGCCGGGGACCTGGATCGCGCCCCTGGCGACGCCGTCGGAGGGAATGTTGAAGCCGAGCTTGTGGCTGAGCGTCGGCCCCTCGAGGAAACAGGCCATGCGGTCCCCACGAGTCGAGATGCGCCATGGGCCCGCAAGGAAGGCCGCGATCTGGTCTTCGGCGAAATAGTCGTGCTGCGGGCCGAGCAGCACGCGGATCAGGTCCGGCTGGCGTTCGAGCATGGGCGCGACGATGCGGCCCGTCGCGATGTCGCCATTGCCGGCCGGAGCCGCAGTCAGCCGATCCCCGGCCTGAAGCATGCGCCCCTTCAGGCCGCCCATGCCGGTGCGCGTATGCGTGGCGCTGGAGCCGAGCACCTGGGGGACGTCCAGCCCACCCGCGATGGCGAGATAGCACCAGACGCCGGCAGGACCCGCGCGCAGCCGCAGCGTCGCTCCCGGCTCCAGCCGCAGCACCAGGGCCGAAGGCTGCGCCTGCCCGTCCAGCGTGAGCTGAAAGTCTCCTCCGGCAACAGCCACCGCCGCGGGCGCGCCCTCTGTCGTGACCTCGATTCCGCCGAGCGAGACCTCGATCGCGGCGGCATCCGGGCGATTGCCGAGCGCATGATTGGCGATGGCATGTGCAAGAGGATCCATCGGGCCGGCGCCGGTGACGCCATAGCGCAGATAGCCGCGCCGGCCGCCATCCTGGACGGTGACACCGGGTCCGGCCGACAGGACGCGCAATCTCGGCCTCATGGTGCCTGCCTCCGGGCCACCACTTCGCCGGCTTCGGCGCGTGCATCGAGAGCCATGAAGGTCGAGGCATCGATCGGCTCGAAGCGCAGGCTGTCGCCCGGCTCGAACAGGAAGGCTTCCGCGCGCTCCGGCGCATAGAGTCGTTCCGGCGTGCGGCCGACGACATACCAGCCAGTGGGCATCGAAAAGCTGGCGATCGCGCTCAAGCCGCCGCCGACCAGCACGACCTTGCTGTCATGGGGAGGGCGCGGCTTGATGCGGCGCGAGATCGCGATCGCCTCGGGCAGGCCGCCGAGATAGGTGAAGCCCGGCGAGAAGCCGTACATGTAGACCCGGTAGCTGGCGGAAGCGTGGATCGCGGCGGCCTCGGTCGCGGAGAGCCCGAGCAGCGCCGCCATCTCGGCCAGGTCCTCGCCATGCGGGAGATCGTAGCAGCAGGGCACGGTCCAGTGTGCGGCGGCTCGTTTCGAGGCGACCGGCGCTGTCAGGCGCTCCTCGACGAGAGCGACCAGCCGCGCCCGCTCCAGCCGGAGCGGATCGTAATGGATCATCAGCGAACGATAGGTCGGCACCAGTTCCCGCAGTCCTTCCGGCGGGTCCGCGGCCAGCGCCGCATCGAGCGCCAGCACCCGATCGCTGATCGCGGGATCGACACTGCGGCCGAATTCGACCACGAGCGCAGCCTCGCCTGCGTCCAGAAAGAGCGGGCGCTCGCCCTGTCCGGTGCTCATGCGAAGGGGGCGAGCCCGATGCCGGCCTGCTCGAGCGCCTCACGGACGCGCCGCGCCGTGGCGACGGCATGGCTGGAATCGCCATGCACGCAGACCGAGCGGATCGGCGTGGGCAGGCGCCGGCCGGACAGCGTGATGATGGCGCCCTCCGTGACCATGGCCACGACGCGGTCGGCTGCCTCCTGGGGATCGGTGATCATGGCGCCGGGCTGGCTGCGCGCCACGAGCAGTCCCTCTTCGGTATAGCCGCGATCGGCGAAGATCTCCTGATGCACCTGCAGCCCGGCCGCCTCGCCGGCGGCGACCTGTTCGGTCAGCGCCGTCGCGAGGAAGGAGAGCTTGGGATCGACCGCCTTGATCGCCCGCGCGATCGCATCCGCCACGGGCCGCTCCTCGCAGGAGATGTTGCCGAGCGCGCCGTGCGGTTTGACATAGGTGATGCGATGGCCGGCATAGGCGGCGAGCGCCGCCGCCGCGCCGACCTGATAGGCGACGAGGCGTTCGATCTCGCCAGTGGAGAACGGAATCCGCCGGCGGCCGAAGCCCCAGAGATCGGGAAAGCCCGGATGGGCGCCGACCGCCACGCCGCGCTCGCGTGCGACCGTAAAGGTGGTGGCCATGATCTCTGGATCGCCCGCATGCAGGCCGCAGGCGACATTCGCCGAAGTGACGATTCCGAGCATCGCCTCGTCATCGCCGCAGCGATAGGCGCCGAAGCCTTCGGCGAGGTCCGAGTTGAGATCGATCGTCGTCATGGCCTGTCCCCTGAAGCCGGCACCGGACCGGCGCAGCCTTGCCTGCGCCGACCATAGGATGATCGTCGCCGGCGGTGATAGAGCCTGATGATCAGTAAGTCGCCCGGCCCCCCGAGAGGTCGAAGATGCCGCCGGTCGAGAAGGAGCACTCGTCCGAGGAGAGCCAGAGCACCATCCGCGCCACCTCGTCGATCTCGACGAAGCGGGCCATCGGAATCCGGCCGAGGATGTCGGCCCGCCGCTCCGCCGAAATCTCCCGCGCCATCGCCGTCTCGGCCGCTGCCGGCGTGATCGCCGTGACGATGATGCCCTCCTGCGCCGTTTCCTTGGCGACGCTCTTGGTTAGCGCCATCAGCCCGGCCTTCGAGGCGCTGTAGGCTGAGGCCCGCGCCATGCCTTCCTTGCCTTGTATCGAGGCGATGTTGACGACATGGCCGCGCAGCGGATGCGGGGTCACGCGCGAGGGGCGCGGTGCCTGCTGGCGCATATGCCCGACGACGGAACGCGTTACCAGATAGGCGCCGAAGAGGTTGACCTGCAGGACGCGTTGGAAATCCTCGGGCGAGGTCTCCCAGATCGGTTTGACCTCGCCGAGCACGCCGGCATTGTTGATCAGGATGTCGATGCTGCCGTGATCGGAGAAGGCTGCATTGGCGGCGCGCTCGACCGCGGCCGGATTGGTGATGTCGACGATGCGGGTGCTGGCCCCCAGCTCAGCTGCGGCCTCGGCGAGGGCAGTCGCGTTGCTGTCCCACAACTCGACGCCGGCGCCGGCGTCGAGCAGGGCGCGGGCGATGCCGCGGCCCAGCCCACCGGCTCCGCCGGTGACGATCGCATAGCGCCCGGAAAGATCATAGGTCGCGCCCATCAGCCGGCACTCCAGGCGGTCTTTGTCCGTGTGATCTGGTGGCGATAGAGCCCGAGCGAATAGGGGCCCCGGCCGCCGATCGCATCGAGCCTTTCCGGTGCGAGTTCGGCCTTCGCGGTGGCGACGAAAGCCGCCTCGTCGCCCCAGCCTTCGAGCAGCAGCACCCAGCGCGGGACGGTGTTGGCGACGCCCCGCGCTTTTTGCTCGGCGGTGGCAACGCCGCTCGCCTCGGCGTCGGCCGTCAGGAGATGCACGGCCGCGATCCCGGGCTTTGCGAGCAGATCGGGAATGCTCTGGCGCTGGAGGCTCGTCTTGTGGGCAGCCGCATTCGTGTCGGCTACGTCGTAGCGCAAGGTCGCGATCAGCCCGCCCTGGGCCGGGCCTGCGCTATGGGCGACGCGGCAGATCGAGCGCGCCACCGAACGGAAGTGCTTCACCGCCGAAAGCGTCCATGGCGTGGGCGCGTTGACGCGCGCCGTATAGTCCTGCCCCTTCAGCACCTCGACGCTCAAGGCCTCGTAGAGATTGAAGAATTCGAGATCGGCCTCGATCGCGACATAGCGCCGGCCGCGCTGGAAGCCGGGGATGCCGACTCGCTCCGGCATGTGCTCCTGGCCGTGCCAGGCATAGAATTCGTCGCGCCCTTCCGGCGCGATGTCGTGCCAGATCGCGACCGCGCCCTCTCCAGACAAGCTCACCAGCAACCTCCCGCGCATCTTGGCGAGGCGCGTTGACTCCGCCTCTGTTGCCTCATATACGGAAATCAATTCCGAATTGGAATTCAATTCCAAAAATAAAGTTCGCAGGGTAGAGACGCAGAGGGATGGAACGGTGACGATCGCAGCGGTCGAGCGCGCGCTGAACATGCTGGAGGCGCTGGCGGGCGAGCCCGACGGGGCGGACCTCGGCGTTCTGTCGAGCCGACTCGACCTGCCTGCCAGCGCGACGCACCGCCTTCTGACGACATTGGCCGAACGCGGCTTCGTCACGCAGGACGCAGGCACCGGTGCCTATGCGCTGACCCTGAAACTCTCCCAACTCGCCTTCCGCAATCTCGATCTCCGCGGCCTGCCGGATGCCGGGCAGATCGTGCTCGACGCGCTCGCCCACAGGACACGCGAATATTGCCGTCTCGCTGTGGTCGAGGATGAGAGCCTGGTCTGGATCGCCCGGGCGCAGGGCGCGACCGCCGGTTTGCGCTATGACCCGCCGATGGGGACGGAGATCGTCCTGCACGCCACGGCGACCGGCAAGGCCTGGCTTGCCTCCCTGCCGGAGGCGGAAGCCTTGCGGATCGTCTGCGCTCGCGGCTTCCAAGCAGGCGACCGGACCGGCCCCAATGCGCTGTCCGACGTCGATGCGCTGCGCGCCCATCTCGCCGAGACCCGCAAGCGCGGCGTCGCCCTTGCCGTCGAGGAGGGGGAGATCGGCACGGTCGCCATGGCCGTCGTCTTCCGCTCGGGCCCGGCCCCCGACGCGGCCATCGCCGGCACGCTCAGCGTCGCTGGCCCCTTGCCGCGAATGACCGAGGAACGGCGTGGCCCGATCGCCCTGGCGCTGCAGGAGGCGGCGCAGGACATGGCCGCGATCTGGCCACTGCGTCGACGGCAGATGCAGGCGCCGGTGAGGCCCGGCGCCAAGGGACAGCCGCAAGCCGAACTCCAGGCGAGAACCAGCGCATGACCGACAACGCCGCACCTGCTCCGACGACACGGCCGATCCCTCCGTCCGAGGTCACGCCCGGCCGCCTGGCCGCCTGGACATCGGCGATTGCCTGGCCGCTGGCGAGCTTCGGCGTGCTTCTCCTCGCCTGGGAGGTGCTGGTGCCCATGGCCGGCGTTCCGGAATACATCCTCCCAGTACCGAGCGCCTTCTTCGAGCGGCTCTGGACGGATCGCGCCCTGATCTTCCAGCACATGCTGATCACCGCCAACGAGATCGTGCTCGGCTTCCTGATGGCGGCGGTGATCTCGATCCCGCTCGGCTACATCATCGTTTCGGTCCGGCTGCTCGAGAAGGCCATCTATCCGGTGATCGTCTTCTTCCAGCTCGTGCCCAAGATCGCGATCGCGCCGCTCTTTGTGGTCTGGTTCGGCTTCGGCCTGTTCCCGAAGGTTCTGCTGACCTTTCTGCTCTGCTTCTTCCCGACGCTGGTCGCCAGCATGACCGGTTTCCGCGCGCTGGATGAGCGCGTGCTCTACCTGACCCGATCGATGGGCGCGACGCCCTGGCAGACCTTCCGCAAGGTGCGGGTGCCAGCGGCGCTGAACTACATCTTCTCGGGGCTGAAGGTCTCGGCCGTCTTCGCGGCGACCGGCGCGATCGTCGGCGAGTTCGTCGGCGCTAATTCGGGCCTGGGTTATCTCCTGCTGCGCGGCACGAGCTTCCTCGACATGCCCTTGATCTTCGCCTGCCTCGTCGCGCTGAGCTTCGTCGGCATCCTGTTCAGCTACCTCGTCGACGGGCTGGAGGTCCTGCTGATGCCCTGGCAGCGCAAGGGCTGAGAAACGCTCCACAAACCATCAACCCGGGATCAACCGGGATATCTGGGAGGATGAAGACCATGAACCGACGCAGTTTGATCACCGCCGCCACCCTGCTGGCTCTGAGCGCGAGCACGGCCCTCGCGCAGGGTGCCGGCAAGCCGATGAAGATCACGCTGAACTTCCTGGCCGCCGCGCCCAATGCCGGCTTCATGATGGCCAAGCAGATGGGGCTCTACGAGAAGGCCGGCATCAACCTGACGATCGAGGAGGGCAAGGGCTCCGGCACCACGGCCCAGATGGTCGCGACGGGACAGGCGGATGTGGGCTTCGCCGACGCGCCGGCCGCCATGCAGCTGCGCAGCAAGGGCGCGCCGGTGAAGATCGTCGCTCCGGTGCTGCAGACCAACGGCTTCGCCATCATCTCGCTGGCCGAGAGCGGCATCGCCTCGCCGAAGGACCTCGTCGGCAAGAAGGTCGCCGTCCAGCCCGGCACCGCCCAGACGATCCTGCTGGAGGCGATCCTCGCCAGCAATCAGATCGACAAGACCAAGGTCGACGTCATCGCCATCGATCCGGCTGCCTTCGTCGGCGCGCTGTTGGAGAAGAAGGTCGACGCCATCCTCGGCGGCGCCGATTTCCACTCGATCCAGATCCGCGAACGCGGCTTCAAGGTCACCGACATCTTCTATCGCGATGTCGGCGTGCCCACCGTCGGCCTCTCGATCATTGCCCGCGATGACCGGATCAAGGCCGATGCGGAGCTGTTCAAGAAGTTCGTCGAGGCGAGCCTGCAGGGCTGGGAAGCCGCCCGCAAGAACCCCGATGCTGCGGCGGATGCCGTCGTGGCGCAGTTCCCGGCCGTGAAGAAGGCGCAGGTGCTGGCGCAGTTCGACGTCGTCAACAGGCTGCTCTGCGCACCGGGCGCGACCTCGCTCGGCAGGGTGCCCGAGAAGAATTGGACCGTCAGCTTCGACCTGCTGACCCAGTATCTCGGCCTGCCCAAGGACAAGCCGATCACCGACTACTACAGCACCGAACTGCTGCCGGCCTCGGCCGCCGCCTGCTCGTGAGGCCAATGTGACCGACCTTGCCGTCAGCACGGGGAAAAGCGCCGCGTCCATCACCGGGCGCGGCATCGTCAAGACTTTCGGCGGCTTTACCGCCGTCGATGGTCTCAACCTCGACATCAGGAGCGGCGAGTTCGTTAGCCTGATTGGCCCCTCCGGCTGCGGCAAGAGCACCTTCATGCTGATGGCGGCGGGGCTGATTCCTGTCACCAACGGCGAGCTTCTGGTCGACGGCAAGGCCCTGACCTCGCCGTTGACCGATATCGGCATCGTCTTCCAGGACCACCTCCTGCTCGAATTCAGGACGGCCCTGGAGAACGTGATGTTGCAGGCCGAGATCCGGCACCTGCCGCTCCAGCCGGCCAGGGAGCGCGCGCTCGAACTCTTCGCAAAGCTCGGGATCAGCCATGCCGTCGACCGCTATCCCAAGCAGCTTTCTGGCGGCATGCGTCAGCGCGTCTCGATCGCGCGGGCGCTGATCCATGATCCCAGCGTGCTGATGATGGACGAGCCCTTTGGCGCGCTCGACGCCATCACCCGCACTCAGATCCGCCACGACCTCGAAATGCTCTGGCTGGAGACCGGCAAGACCGTGGTCTTCATCACCCATTCGATCGAGGAGGCGATCGGCTTGTCCGACCGCGTTCTGGTGATGTCGCCGACGCCGGGCCGCGTCGTCGACGAGATCGCGATCGAGTTGCCGCGTCCGCGCCCGGCTCATCTCGGCGATTATCCGAGCTTCAATGCCTATGCCGACCGCATCCACGAAGCCTTCCGGCGCTTCGGCGTGATCAAGTACTGAGGCGCCGGGTGCGCGGAACTCGGTACGGCACGGCCTACCGTGTCAGGAAGCAGGCGGCCTCCGTTGCCGAGATTGTCGGGCGCAGTTCCGGTCGCGCCGTGGCGCAGGTCTCGACGCGGGTCGGGCAGCGGCTGATGAAGGGGCAGCCTGGTGGCGGAGCGAGCGGGCTCGGCAGGTCGCCAGTCAGGATGATCTTCTCGCGCTGGCGCTGCTGGACCGGGTCCGGCAGCGGAATCGCGGAGAGCAGGGCCTTGGTATAGGGGTGTTGCGGCGCCTCGAACATCAGGTCGATCGGTCCCCGCTCCATGACGGAGCCGAGATAGAGCACGATGGCCTCGTCGGCGATGTGGCGCACCACCGAGAGGTCGTGCGAGATGAAGAGATAGGCGAGGGCGAGGTCGCGTTGCAGTTCCAGCAGCAGGTTCAGCACCTGCGAGCGGATCGAGACGTCGAGAGCCGAGACCGGCTCGTCGAGGATCAGCAGGCGTGGCGACAGGGCGAGCGCGCGCGCGATCACGACGCGCTGGCGCTGCCCGCCGGAAAGCGCGCTCGGCAGCCGTTCGGCGAAGGTGGCCGGAAGGCCGACGCGGTCGAGCAGTTCGGCGATGCGCTTGCGACGGTCGTTGCGCGTCCAGCCCGCGATGGCGAGGGGCTCGGCCACGCTGTCGGCGATGCTCATCTTGGGATTGAGTGCGGCGCTCGGGTCCTGGAAGACGATCTGGATGTCCCGGGCGAGATGGGCCCGATCCGCACCGCGGAGATGGGTGATGTCGCGGCCATCGAAGAGGACCTTACCGCCCGTCGGCTGTTCCAGCCCGATGACGGCATAGGCTGTCGTCGACTTGCCGCAGCCGGATTCCCCGACAAGGGCCAGCGTGCGGCCGGCGGCGAGGTCGAACGACACGCCATCGACCGCCTTGACCACGCCGCCCGGCGTGCCGACGCCCCGGCGCAGCTTGAAATGGACTTTGAGGTCTCGAACCTGGAGAAGCGCTTCTGCCGTCATGCCAGCGCCTCGACCCGGGCCGTGTGCCAGCAGGCGGCGGCATGGTTGTGGCCGACATCGGCCAGGTGTGGCACCTCCCGGCAGGCTTCGTCCGCGAGCGGACAGCGTGTCCGGAAGCGGCAGCCATCGGGCCAGGAATCCGCGCTCGGGACCATGCCCTCGATGGTCCGCAGCGTCGTCTTGCGGCGGCCATGCAGGGTCGGGATCGTCGCCAGCAGCAGCTTGGTGTAGGGGTGGCGCGGCGAGGCGAAGGTGGCCTCCACCGAGCCGCTCTCGACGACGCGCCCGCCATACATCACGCAGACATCGTCCGCGAGATCGGCGACGACCCCCATGTCGTGGGTGATCAGCACGATCGCGGTGCCGACATCCCCGCGCAGGTCGCGCATCAATTCCAAGATCTGCGCCTGGATGGTGACGTCGAGCGCCGTCGTCGGCTCGTCGGCGATCAGCAGGGCAGGGCGGCAGATCAGCGCCGAGGCGATCATGATGCGCTGGCACATCCCGCCCGACAGTTCGAACGGATATTGCCGCGCTCGCCTGGCCGCATCGGGGATGCCGACGCGCGTCATCATGGCGATCGCCTCCTCCCGTGCGGCCGTAGGCGAGAGGCCGCGATGCAGACGCAGCGCTTCCTCGACCTGCTCGCCGACCCGCATCAGCGGATTCAAGGAAGCCACGGGCTCCTGGAAGATGATCGTGGCCTCGTTGCCCCTGACGTCGGACAAGGCATCTTCGCCGAGGGGCAGCAGATCGCGGCCGTTCAGCCGGATTTCGCCGCCTGCGACGCGTGCCGCCCTTGGCAGCAGGCCCAGCACCGACAAGGCGGTGAGGCTCTTGCCGCAGCCGGATTCGCCGACGATGGCGAGGATGCGGCCCGATCCGACGCTCAGCGAGACATGATCGACGATGCGGTTGCCGCCGATCTCGACGACGAGGTCGTCGATCGCCAGGACGGGGATGGTCGCGGCGCTCATGCGGTTGCCGCCACCACGGCCGCCCAGGGGCTGGTCGGATGGGCCATGCCTGTGAAGCCGCCGCCCTCGGTCGCCATCACCGCTGAGGGAATCGAGAAGTTCACGGGGTAGAGCGTGTCCTCGACGATCTCGACCGGGAAGGCGCCGGCGATGGTCGCCGCGACATCGGCCTCGGCGCGAGCGTCGATCTTGATGCGCGGGGTCGAGGCGTCGATACGTGGGCGGTGAAACACCTCTTCCAGCGACAATCCGAAATCGGCCATTCCCGAGATCAGCTGCAAGATCGTCGGGAAGATCGTGCGCCCGCCCGCCGCGCCGATCGCGAGCATGGGGCGGCCGCCTCGGCTCAGGATCAACGGGCACATATTGGCGAGCGGCTTCTTGCCCGCCGCGATGCTGTTGGGTTGGCCGGTGCGCGGATCGAACCACATCATGCCGTTGTTCATGATGATGCCGGCCTGAGGCAACGCGACCTTGGCGCCGAAGCGCGAGAGCAGCGTATTGGTGAGCGAGACCATGTTGCCGCTGCGATCGACCACGCTGACGTGAGATGTGCAACCGGCCTCGGGCGTCGCGGCATGGCCAAGCGTGGTCAGGCGCTTTTCATAGGCTTCCCGGATGGCGGTGGCATAGAGCAGGGCGGTCTGGGCAGGCGAGGTCGCCCGCGATAGCGGCCCGTCTGCGAGGCGCTGCGCCGCGTCGAAGAAGGTCGGGCTGCCGCTCAAACCCGGCACGGCGGCGATGTCGAAACCGCGATAGCGGCCCGCCAGCGCTGGCGCCCAGACCGGCTCATACGCCGCCAGATCGCTGGAGCGCAGTGGCGAGCCGCCGGCTTCGAGATCGGCTGCGATCTGGCCGGCGCACTCGCCTTCATAAAAGTCGCGCGCTCCCGCCTTGGCAAGCCGCCGCAGCAGCTTGGCCTTGAGCGTCATCGGCTTGAAGCGGCGCGTGTCGGCGCCGGCCTTCGGGCCATGGCCGTCGTCGAGCAGGATCGCGGAGAGCGTAGGGTCGCGCGCAAGGCCGGGAGCTTCGATCGCGATGCAGAGCGCGGCGAACCAGTCGATTTCCAGCCCGCGCTCGGCATGCTCGATCGCGGGTTGCAATGCCTCGTCCCAGGAGATCGAGCCATGGCGCTCCAGCGCGGCGGCAAGGCCTGCGATCGCGCCGGGCACGCAGATGGCCCCATAGCCCGAGACATTCCGATCCCCGACCACCGAAGGCCAGCTGAACCAGTTGCCGGCCTGGGCGTCGGCCAGCGGATAGTCTGCCGGGTCGAGCCCTGCGGCCGAGCGCACGTTGAAGTCGAGCGTTTCCGTCTCGCCTGTCTTGCCGTCGGCATGGACGAGGAAACCGCCGCCACCGATGCCCGACAGCCAGGGCTCGACCGTGCTGAGCACCAGAGCGGCGACGACGGCCGCATCCATGGCGTTGCCGCCGCGCGACAGGACATCAGCGCCGGCCTGTGCCGCATGGCGGTTCTGGGCTGCGACGAGGCCATGCTCCGACTGCACCGCGGATCTCTGGATGGTGAATGTCTGCATCAGCGAGGGGCCTTGAAACGATGGGGACCGCTCGCCTCGGGCAAGCGCAATGGCACGCTGAAGCGTTCGGCATTGGCACTGGCGGCATGATGCGCCGCGACTTCGCCGACCGTGGCGATCCAGGTTCCGGGCGAGGTCGCAACGACATCGAGCAGCTTTTCCAGCATGCGGATGCGACCGGCCCTCCCGGAGATCCAGTCATGGATCGTCAGCATCATCATCCGGCCCTCGCGATGCAGGACATGCCACTCGTCGAGCCAGGCTTCGAGGATTCCGCCCTGCGGCGATGGCGGGGCTCTGTCGGTCGGGCTGCCGGAGAAGCGGAAATAGATCGCGTCGTCGACCGCCCAGAGCACCGGCACCTGCGTGACGCCGTCGATCGTGTAGGGGTGGTCGAACCCCATCAGCGACGAATCGTAGAGACCCCGGCGCTTGACCTCGGCCAGCATGAACGGCGTCATTTCCCAGGCTGGCGAGCGGAAACCCTTGGGCACGATGCCGGCCTGGCTCTTGAACAGCGCCAGAGATTCATCGAGCGCGCGGGCAAACTCCTCGGGCCCCGCTTCGGTGGCGAGCTCATGGAAATAGCCGTGCAGCCCGACCTCGTGGCCGCGCGCGACGAAGGCCGGCAACAGGTCCGGATGGTTCCTGGCGACGAGCCCCGGCACGAACATCGTCGCCTTGATGCCGTAGCGGTCGAGCAGGTCGAGGATGCGCCAGATGCCAATGCGCGGACCGAACAGGCGCTGCTCGATCTGGCCCAGCGTTTGCGGCGCGTCCGTTGGTAGGTTCCACTGGTAAGGGCTCTCGGCGTCGACATCGACTGAGAAGCAGAAGGCGCTGCTCTTGCCCTGCGGCCATTCGTAGGCCGAGGGGACGAAGGTCGCCGGAGATGAGTCCGGATTCATCGCGCGGCCCTCACAGCGCGCTCTTCTTGTCCTGATGGACCGCGAGCGTGCCGGCCGAACCGCCGCCATCGACGGTCAGCGTCGCGCCGGTGACATAGGAGGAGGCGTCGCTGGCGAGATAGAGCAGCGCGTTGCCGACATCCGCGCGCGAGGAGGGGCGGCCGAGCGGGATCTGCGCGATCGTGTTGCGGACATGCGCCTCCGACAGGCTGCTCACCGTGCTGCCGGCGGCAAAGCCCGGCTCGAGTGCGTTCGAGCGGATGCCATATTCGGCCAGCTCGACGGCAAAGCCCTTGGTCAGGCGGTCGAGCGCCGTCTTGGAGGTCGAATAGACCGTGGCAGTCCGCCGCATCTTGCGCGATGCGCCCGACGAGATGTTGATGATCGATCCCTTGACGCCCTTGCGGACCATCTGCGTCGCAAGCTCGCGGCTGAGGATGAAGGGCGCACGCAGGTTGATCGAGAAGATGCGGTCGAACTCTTCGGTCGGCGTGTCCAGCAGGAAGGCGCTCGGGTAGATGCCGGCATTGTTCACGAGAATGTCGGCGGCTCCCCAGCGCGTGCCGATCTCGGCCGTCAGGGCCTTGATCGAGGCCTCGTCGGTGAGGTCGGCGGTCTTCCAGAAGCTGTCGCCGCTCAGGCCCAGGGTTCCGGCGAAGGCCGCGAGGTCGTCAGCCTTGGCATCCGTCAGGGCCAGGGTCGCGCCGGCCTGGTGAAGCGTCTCGGCAATCCACTTGCCGATCACGCCGCAGGCGCCGGTGACGAGCGCGCGCTTGCCCTTGATGTCGTCGAACATGGTCAGATCATCCTCAGCGGAAACGGGGGTCGAGACGATCGCGCACGGCATCGCCGGTCAGGTTGACCGCGAGCACGAGCACGAAGAGACAAAGCCCGGGCAACGTCGCCACCCACCAGGCGGTGGCGACGTAGTTGCGGCCGGTGGAGAGCATCGAACCCCAGCTTGCTGTCGGCGGCTGCACGCCGAGACCGAGGAAGGACAGGCCGGCCTCGAACAGGATCATCAGGCCGAATTCGAGCGTCGCCACGACGCTGACCGCACCGATGATGTTGGGCAGGATGTGGCGGAACATCACGCGCGGCGCGCCCGCGCCCATCAATGCGGCGAGGCGGACATAGGGCATCGTCGCGACCGACAGCGTCTGGCTGTAGGCGACGCGGGCGTAGCGCGGCCAGCGCGTCAGGGCGAGCACCATGATGACGTTGACGAGGCTCGGCCCCAGCACCGCGACGGTGATGATCGCCAGCAGCACGGCCGGAATCGACAGGAAGACATCGACGACGCGCATCACCAGCGTCTCGACCCAGCCGCGCCGATAGGCGGCGATCATGCCGAGCGTCGTGCCGACCGTGCCCGACAGGATCACCGAGGCGAAGGCAACCACGAGCGAGACGCGCGAGCCGTAGATGATCCGGCTCAGAACGTCGCGTCCGAGTTCGTCGCTGCCGAGCCAGTAGTGGAAGGCGCGCGAGACTGTACCGGGCGGCTTCAGCCGGCCGACGAGATTCTGCGTGTTGGGGTCATAGGGCGCGAGCCATGGCGCGAAGATCGCGGCCAGCACCACCAGCGCGACGATCGTCAGCGGCCACCAGCGGCGCAAGCCGAGCCCTTGGCGCAGACGGGAGGCTGCAACCGCACTCATCGGGCGCCATCCAGGACGATACGGGGATCGACGACGCTGTAGAGCACGTCCGAGATCAGATTGAGCGCCACCGTGACGAAGGCGCCGAGCAGCACGACCCCCTGCACGATCATGAAGTCTCGCGCGAGAATTGCCTGTACCGTGACTTGCCCGATGCCGGGCCAGGCGAAGACGGTCTCGACGATCACCGCTCCCGCCAGCAGGTTCGAGATTTCCAGCGCTAGGACCGTGATCACCGGGATCGAGGCGTTGCGCGCGATGTGGCGCAGCAGCAGGCGCGGCGTGCGCACGCCACGCGACCGGGCGGTGCGGGCATAATCCTTCGACAATTCGTCGAGCAGGGCCGAGCGGGCGATGCGCGCAAACGTCGCCATGCTCAGCAGGCCGAGCGCGAAGGACGGCATGACGAGATGCCGGAGGTCGCCCGTCGATGACGGCGGCAACCAGCCGAGCAACACCGAGAACACCATGATCATCAGGATGCCGCTCCAGAAGGTCGGCATGCTCTGGGCGGCAAGCACGAAGCCCGCCGCCGCCTTGGCGATGGCACTGTCGCGAAAGACCGCGAGCAGGATGCCGATCGGGATGCCGATGCCGCAGGCGACAGTGAGGGCGCCCGCCGCCAGCATCAGCGTGTAGGGCAGGCGCGAGCCGATGATGGTCAGGACCGGCACGCGTTGCACGACCGATTGCCCGAGATCGAAGCGGGCGAGATCGGCGAGGAAGTCGAGATACTGGACGACGAGGGGCCGATCGAAGCCCAGCGCGTGGCGCAGGGCGTCGATATCGGCCTTGGTCGCGGTCTCCGGCACCAGAAGATAGGTCGGATCCCCCGTCAGCCGCTGGACGAAGAAGATCAGCGTCGCCACGCCGAGGATGGTGACGAGCGCCTGTCCGGCGCGCTGAAGGAGGAAACCGGGCACTCTGGCTCAGTCCTTCCAGCTCATGCGGTTGACGAAGATGCTTTCGTTGGGCGTCGGCGTCCAGACGAGGTTCTTGGATGTGCCGTACATCTGCGCCGCCTGATAGAGCGGGATCACGAAGTGCTCGCTGGCGATGCGCTCGTGAACGGTCTTGTAGGCGGCGAGGCGCTTGGCCGGATCGAGCGTCTGCCGCCCAGCCTCGAGCGCCTCCTCGATCGTCTTGTCCTTGGCGTTGGCCCAGCCGCTGGCGCTGTGCAGGATCGGGAACAGCACGCCGTCGGCGTCCTGGCAACCGCAGGACCAGCGGCTGAAGGCCATCACGGGGATGGAGTCCGGGCCACTCTGCATGCGCTTCAGCCAGGAGCCCATGTCGGTCATCTCGATCTTCACGTTGAGACCGGCATCGACCAGCATCTGCTGCAGCGCCTGCACGACGCGCTGGTCGTAGACCGGCGCGGTGACCAGCGCGATCTCCTGCTTGGCCTTGGGGCCGACTTCGGCGATCTGGGCCTTGGCCTTGGCGAGATCGAAGGGGAGATCCTTGATGCCTTCGACAAACCCCTCATGGGCCGGCGACAGCATCTGCGCCAGGGGCTTCTCGGTGCCGCCGAGCACGCCGTCGGTGATCGCCTGCTTGTCGATGGCCTGCGCGATCGCACGCCGCACGCGCGGGTCGTTCAGCGGCTCTTTCTGTACGTTCATCGCCAGATAGGCGACACGCTCGGTCAGCACCGGCACAGGCTTGGCGCGCTGCGAGGTCTGGAGCTGTTTGGCGAGATCGCCATCGAGATTGGCGGCCAGGTCTGACGTTCCGGCCATCAGATTGGCGACGCGTGTCGCGGCATCCGGAATGGCCCGGAAGACAACGCTCGGGAACGGCGCCTTGGTGCCCCAATAGGCGTCGTTGCGGGCGAGCGTCACCGATACGCCGCGTTGCCAGCCGCCGAACTTGTAGGGGCCGCTGCCGACCGGCGCGAGGTTGAAGGCATCCTTCCCGACCGCCTCCACGACCTTCTTGGGCACGATCGAGAGCTTCACGAGCTGCGCCAGCAGGGCCGGATAGGCGCCGTTGGTGGTCAGCGTCACCGTTTTGGCGTCGTCGGCGACGGCGTCGGTGATCTTGTCGAACTGGCCGAGTTGCGGGCTGGCGAATTTCGGGTCGGTGATGCGCTTGACGCTGAAGACGACATCCTCGGCGGTCAGCTTCGAGCCGTCATGGAAGGTGATGTCGTCGCGCAGCTGGAACTGGATCTGCGTGTCGGAGAGCTGCTTCCAGCTCGTGGCGACCTGCGGCGCGATCAGGCCCTTGTCGTCGCGGGTGACGAGGTTGTCGAAGATGTTGCGGTAGACATAGTAGCTGTCCGGATTCCACTGGACATGCGGATCGAGCGAGTTCGGCTCGCCCACGAGATCGATCGTCAGGCGATCCTTGGCGGCGAAGGCCGCGCCGCCCGGCACGGCCAGGCAAGCGGCGACCAGCGCGCTTGCGAGCATTCGGCGAGTTCGCTTCATCTTTCGTTCCCCTCTTCTTGTTGATGCGGCGCCCGGTCTCCTCCCGGCGCCTGGCCCTGCGGTTTCAGTGGCTGACGCGACCGCTCAGTCGGTCCAGCTCATCCGGTTCAGGAACATGCTTTCGTTCGGCGTCGGCGTGAAATTCAGGTTCTTGGTCGCGCCATAGATCACGACGGCCTGGTAGAGCGGGATCACCGGCGCCTCAGTCGCGACGATCTCGTGGACCTGCTTGTAGGCGGCGAGGCGCTTGTCCTTGTCGAGAGTCTGGCGGGCTTCCTCCAGCAGACTGTCCGTCTTGGCGTTGCGATAAGCCGACCAGCCGCTGCTCTTGTGCAGCAGCGGGAAGAGCACTCCATCGGCGTCCTGGCAGGCGCAGGACCAGCGGCCGAAGCTCAGCGTCGAGGTACCCTCGGGTCCGGCCTGGGCCCGCTTGAGGTAGCTCGCCATGTCCGACATCGCGATCTTGACGTTGAGGCCGGCTTCGCCGAGCTGCTGCTGCACGGCCTGGACGATGCGCTGGTCGAAGACCGGTGCCGTCGACAGCTCGATCTCGGCCTTCGCCGCCGGCCCTGCCTCGGCGACCAGAGCCTTCGCCTTGGCGAGGTCATGCTTCGGGGCGGCCAAGCCATCGACCCATCCGAAGATCGCGGGCGTCAGCAGCTGCCCGACCGGCTTGTCGAAGCCGCCGAGCAGGCCGTCGACCAGCCCTTCCTTGTCGATGGCGAGAGCTGCCGCCTGGCGGACCTTGATGTTGTCGAAGGGGGGCTTGGTCGTGTTCAGGCGCAGATAGGCGACGCGCTCGGTCAGTCCTGTCAGGGGCTTGGCCTTCGCCGCGGATTTCAGCTGGGCCGCCTGGTCGCTGTCGAGCGTGACGCCGAGATCGCTGGTGCCGGCCTGGAGGTTGGCGAGGCGGGTCGCGCTGTCCGGCACGGCCCGGAAGATCACGCTCGGGAACGGGCCCTTCGTGCCCCAATAGGCATCGTTGCGCGAGAGCGTCACAGCTACGCCGCGCTGCCAGCCCTCGAATTTGTAGGGTCCGCTGCCGACCGGCTTCAGGTTGAAGGCGTCCTTGCCCACCGCCTCGACGACCGCCTTGGGCACGATCGAGAGCTTGACCAGCTGCGCCAGCAAGGCGGGATAGGCTCCGCTGGTCGTCAGCTTGACCCTGGTCGGCGACAGCGCGACAGCATCGGTAATCTTGTCGAACTGCCCGAGCTGCGGGCTGCCGAAGCTGCGATCAGTGATGCGCTTGACGCTGAAGACGACATCGTCGGCGGTCAGTTTCGAGCCGTCATGGAAGGCGATGTCGGGCCGGAGCTCGAACTCGATCTCGTTGTCGGACAGGTACTTCCAGGAGGTCGCGACCTGCGGGACGATCTCGCCCTTGTCGTCGCGGGTGACGAGATTGTCGAAGATGTTGCGGTAGACATAGTAGCTGTCGGGGTTCCACTGGACCTGCGGGTCCAGCGATGACGGCTCGTTGACGAGATCGACGACGAAGCGCTCCTTCGAGGCCTGCGCCGGCGCGACCGTTCCCAGAGCGAGCGCCGCGGCGCAGGCGGCCGCGAGCGAATAGTTCTGCCAGGCAATGCTCATGACTGCTGCTCCTTCGTGAGGGGGGGCGATCGATCTGCGGTTGTGACGCCGGTGCGGCGCTTGCTGCGCCGGCGGGCCGAGCGGGCCGGCGGACGCGAAAGCTGCGCGGATGCAGCCAGGAAGCCGTGGGCGAGCGCATCGGCGAAACGCTGATGCTCCCGCGCGAGCGCCCGCGAGGCCGCCTCGGAATCCGCTGCGATCAGGGCGGTGACGAGGTCGCCGAGATCGGCGGGCAGGATCGGGTGGCCGGCGACATCGAGCATCCGCACGATCCGGTCGGCATGGTCCCAGATCTCCTCGAGCCAGTCGCGGGCGAAGGCGCCAGCGCCTGCCGCGATGAGATCCCGCAGCTGGCGCTCCGCCGCCCGGGCGGTCGCAAGTGCGGCGGGCTCCGGTCGCCCGGTCACGGAGCGCAGCATGCCAAGCAGCGCCACGGCATTGGAACCGGCCGGCTCGGGCAGTGATTGCGCCGCCAGCGAGGCTTCCAGGCGCCGACGACCGTCCAGGACGGCCGCGATCAATGCGCCGTCGATCGGCGCGATCCGCCATCCCTGGCGTGCATGGCGGCTGACGAAACGAGCCGCCGCGAGTTCCGTGAGCGCGACGCGGATGCTGGCGCGGCCAAGCCCAAAGCGCTCGGCCAGGGCCGATTCATGGATGAATTCGCCCGGCGCCAGCTCGCAGCCGACGATGGCCTTGCGCAGCCGTCGCGTCGCGACATCGAGCCGGGCTTCGGCGATCGGGGCAGTCGCGACGGGGCTGAAGGGAGAGGATGTGTCGAGCATGTGACGAAGTCTGAATCGCTTTGTGAGATTTCACAAGAGCGATGTGAGGCTTCACGACAGATTGGAAGATTGTTCCCGGGCCGCGCTGTCGCGGAGATCAGAAGCGCGAAACGATCGGCCGAGGGGCGCCAAACCATCTCGGTCCGCGCGAACGCTATTCATGCCCAGGCGCGGCATCGAGCACCCGCAGACAAGGGCTTGCAGTTGGTCCGGTGTACGGAAAGCTGGAATGGCCCCGAGCGCTAGGGCATTCACGGCCGGGTGTTCGGCTGGCGGGAGGTGAGTTGATCTGCCGCTCTAGATGCGGACCTGCCTTGAGGCCGCGGAAAGGCGCTGGCTGTTCTTGGATAAGGGCTGGTGCTGCGAGAGAGGATTGAACTCTCGACCTCTCCATTACCAATGGAGTGCTCTACCACTGAGCTACCGCAGCAGGATCGTCGGCCATCGTGGCTGGCGGTCGCCTTGAGGCGAGGGTCAGCGGGGGCGTCGTTCCGAAGCGGCGTCCTGATGCCACAAGCCCTTCGCGGACGCAACCCATCTCGTCATCGTCGTGACAGCGATATGGGGATGACCGCCATTTCGCCCTTGCCGGCCGTGCCGTGGCGACGAAACGGCGTGGTCGGCTCAGTCCGGCAGCAGGAGCCGCGGATCGATGCGGAACAGCCGGGCATCGCCGAGCAGATGGGCGCTGAATCCCGGTCCCAGCAGCGGCCGGAATGCCGCGTCGCGCAGGTTCAGCCCGCCGGCATAGGCGCCCATCGCCGGCATGACGCAGCGCTTCGCCGATAGCGCGAAGCAGCGCCGCCGTAGGGCGCGGCCCCGCATCCTGACCTTGGCGGCGGGGTGGAGATGGCCGGCGATCTCGTATCCGGTTTCGTGCGCATCGGGCTCGTGGCGCAGGGTGACGCCGGCGAGTTCGATGCTGCCCGCCGTGTCGCCTCCCATCGCGAGGCTGATCTGGGGGTCGTGATTGCCGGTCACCCAGAGCCAGTCGCGGCCTGTCTGCAATCGCCGCAGCGTCGCGAGCTCGGCTTCGCCGATGCGTGTCTCCGCCTCACGGTCATGGAAGCTGTCGCCGAGCGCGATCACGCGCAGCGGGGCATGGCGTCTGATCGCGGCCGCAAGCGCTGCAAGCGTCGCCGTCGAGTCGTAGGGCGGCAGGAACACGCCGCGCGCGGCGTAGGCCGAGCCCTTCTCCAGATGCAGGTCGGCGACGACGAGCGTGCGCTCGTCGGGCAGCCAGAGCGCGCCCGACAGGTCCGGCACGACCGCCAGCTGCCCAAGCATGAAGGCTGGGCGGTCCATCGCGCCTGCAGCCATCGCCGCTGCGTTCACGCCATCGCCTCCTCGATCAGCATCGCTTCCGCCTCCGCCAGGATTTCGTCCGCCGCCTCGCCATAGACCGCCTCGCGGCCGATCTCGAGCATCACCGACACGCCGAGCGGCGAGACGTGGTCGAGCGGCTGATGCACGATTCGGCCGCCGATTCGTGTCAGCATCTGACCGAGCCGCTGGATGTCGAGCAAGCCGGTCGCGGCGTCCGCGCGCGCGGCCTTGAGCAGCACATGGTCGGGTTCGTGCCGCCGCAGCACGTCATAGACCAGATCGGTCGAGATCGTGACCTGCCGACCGCTCTTCTCCTGGCCGGGAAAGCGCCGCTCGATCAAGCCCGCGATGATGGCGCAGCTGCGGAAGGTACGCTTCATCAGCGCCGATTCCGCCAGCCACTCCTCGAGATCGTCGCCGAGCATGTCCTGCGCGAACAGATCCTCGAGGCTCAGCGCGCCGCGCGCGACCGCCGCGCTCATGTCGCCGAGGCCCCAGCAGGCAATGCCGTAATCGTTGCAGACGAAGCCGAGCGGCCGCATCTTCGCGCGCTCCAGCCGCCGCGTCAGCAGCATGCCGAGCGTCTGGTGGGCGAGCCTCCCCTCGAAGGGGTAAGCTACGAGATAGAAGCGCCCGCCGCGCGGAAAGGTCTCGACCAGCAGTTCGCCGGGCTTCGGCAGGCGCGATTTCAGGCGCTGGGCATGCAGCCAGGAGGAAACCTCGTCGGGCAGGCTGTTCCATTCCTTCGGGCTGGCGAGCATCGCGCGGACGCGAGCTGCGAGGAAGGTCGAGAGCGGAAACTTGCCGCCGTTATACGAGGGAATCTTCGGGTCCGTGCCGGGAGACGCACGCGAGCAGACGGCCTCGTTCTCGGTGATGCCCTCGAAGCGCAGGACCTCGCCGGCGAAGATGAAGGTGTCGCCCGGCGTCATCGTCTCGGCGAAGTACTCCTCGATCTCGCCGAGCACGCGGCCGCCCCGCGTGATCGTCGAGGGCTGGCCCGGCTTGCCGGCGCGTGCCCGGCCGAGCCGGACCTTCAGCATGGTCGATTCGACGATCGTGCCGACATTCATCCGGTATTGCTGGATCACCCTGGCATTGCTCGCGCGCCAATGCCCGGCCTTGTCCTGCCGGAGCTTGGCGAAGCGCTCATAGGAACGCAGCGCGTAGCCGCCGGTCGCGACGAAGTGCACCACCGCGTCAAAGTCCTCGCGCGCCAGCCCGACATAGGGCGAGGCGGTGCGAACCTCGTCATACAGCGCATCCGCATCGAAGCCGTCGGAGCAGGCGACGCCGAGCACATGCTGGGCGAGCACGTCGAGCGCGCCGATCCGGGCATCGGGCGTGTCCTGCGCGGCCTCGGCGACGGCATCGAGCGCGGCGCGGCATTCCAGCAGCTCGAAGCGGTTTGATGGAACAAGCAGCGCTTGCGAAGGCTCGTCCATACGGTGGTTCGAGCGGCCGATGCGCTGCATTAGCCGGCTTGCGCCCTTGGGGGCGCCGAGATTGACGACGAGATCGACATCGCCCCAGTCGATACCGAGATCGAGAGTGGCGGTGCAGACAACCGCCTTGAGCCGCCCATCCGCCATCGCCGCCTCGACCTTGCGGCGCTGTTGCGCATCGAGTGAGCCGTGATGGAGCGCGATCGGCAAGTTGTCGTCGTTGATGCTCCACAGCGCCTGGAAGGCGAACTCGGCTTGCATGCGGGTGTTGACGAAAACCAGCGTCAGCTTGTGCGTGCGGATCGCGTCATAGATCGCACCCATCGCATGGGCTGTGGTGTGGCCCGCGAGGGGAAGGCGGGTCTCGGTGTGCAGGATGCCGATCCGCGCCGCCGCCCCGCCGGTGACCGTAACGAGCCCTGCCGGGCTCTCGGCGCCGCCGAGAAAACGCTGAAGATCGGCCGGCTCGCGCACCGTCGCCGAAAGGCCGACCGCGCTGACCTCCGGAGCCAGGGCACGCAGCCTTGCCAGGTCGAGCGAGAGCAGGTCGCCGCGCTTCGAGGTCACGAGCGCATGCAGTTCGTCGAGAACGACCCGGCGCAAGCTCGCGAAGAAGGGCGCGGCATCGCGATGCGAGACCAAGAGGGCGAGTTGCTCCGGCGTCGTCAGCAGAATGTCAGGGGGGCGCTGGATCTGGCGCGTGCGCTTGGCCGCCGAGGTATCGCCGGTACGGGTCTCGACGGTGATCGGCAAGCCCATCTCGCGGATCGGAGCCTCGAGGTTGCGCGCGATGTCGACGGCCAGCGCCTTCAGCGGCGAGATGTAGAGCGTGTGCAACCCCTCGCGCTCGCCGCCCCGCTCCGTCAATTCGACCAGCGAGGGCAGGAAGCCGGCGAGCGTCTTGCCGGCACCCGTAGGCGCGACGAGCAAGGTCGAGCGCCCGGCGCGGGCTTCATCGAGCAACGCGAGCTGATGCGGCCGCGCGCTCCAGCCGCGGCTGGCGAACCAGGCAGTGAAGGCGGGTGGGAGCGGGGAGGGCACGGCCATGTCGTCCAGAGATAGGGCGTGGCGTGCGAGAACGAAAGGGGAATGCGAGGGCCTGCCACATCGAACCCGACCCGATGGGCGGTCGGACCGCGTTGCCGCCGCCTCGCGCCTGCCGTGATGATCCTTCAGCTATTGTGGATGGAACGTTGGCGGCGCGGGAGCATTCCATTGGCGCGCCGCTGTGCCGAGACGGCTTCAAGAGGAGCGAAAGGGAGAGCCATGGCGATTGCCAAGAACACGATCTGCCTCTGGTACGACAAGGACGCCGAGGCCGCCGCCCGATTTTATGTCGCAACCTTTCCGGACAGCGTCATGGGGGCAATCCATCGCGCTCCGACGGACTATCCGTCCGGCAAGGCCGGCGATGTCCTGACCGTCGAGTTCACGGTCGCCGGAACGCCCTGCATCGGCCTCAATGGCGGGACGGCTTTTAAGCATAGCGAGGCCTTCTCCTTCCAGATCGCGACCGACGACCAGGAGGAGACCGATCGCTACTGGAGCGCCATCGTCGGCAATGGTGGGAAGGAGAGTGCCTGCGGCTGGTGCAAGGATCGCTGGGGCATCTCCTGGCAGATCACACCGCGCGTGCTGACCGAGGCGATGGCGGCCGGAGGTGAGGAGGCCAAGCGCGCCTTCACCGCGATGATGGAGATGGGCAAGATCGATGTCGCCGCGATCGAGAAGGCCCGGCGCGGCTGAACCTGTCAGAGCCGCTGCGCCACCACCAGCAGGCCCGGGACGGCCTCGCCGCGGTCCTGACGCGTGCTGGCGGGTTCGATCATTAGGGGAGAGAGCTTCGCCTCTTCCAGCCTCTGCCGGAGCCAGCTTTCCGCATGCGCGAACCGACGATCCGCCCCGACGACGACGCCCTCACCCTCATGGCTCTGGACTGTGAAGGCGAACAGGCCGCCGTGCTTCAGGACGCGCGCGCTCTGGGCAAAGGCCGGAGCGAGCTCGCCGACATAGACGAAGACATCGGCCGCGATGACGAGGTCGGCGCAGGCATCAGGGCGGCTGGTCAGGAAGGCGGTGAGGCCCGCCACCGCCAGCTTGTCGTAGAGCGAATCGCCATCGGCCCGCATCTTCGCCCGCGCCCGCTCGATCATCCGTGGCGAGAGATCGCAGCCCGCGAGGAAGCCCGTCTCGTCGCGGATCGCCTCGCCCATCAAACCGGTGCCGCAGCCGAGATCGAGGACGGCATCGAACCGGAAGGGCTTGCGGGCGTTGTCGCAGATGCGGGCCAGCGCGGCCTTCAGCAAGGCGGGAGCGTTGTATTGCAGGGCCTGCGTCAGATGGCTGTCGAAGCGTTCGGCATAGGTGTCGAAGAGGGTGCCGGAAAAATTCTCCGAGGTCGCCTCTTCGGCAGACATGGCGCCGATGCGGGCGAGGTCGAGCCGCGCGCCGAAATGGTCGTTGGGGTCGAGGTCGAGGCATTGCCGCCAGGCGGTCGCGGCGTCCTCCTTGTGGCCGAGCGCTTCCTGCGCCAGCCCGTAGAGATGCCAGGCGGCGGTGAAGTGGTAGGCCTGCGCCAGCGTCTGGTCGAGGATCTCGACGGCGGCCTGGGCGTCGCCCTCCTTGAACGCGGCTTCCGCCCAGGCATAGCGACGGTCGAGCGTCGGGTCGCCGGAACTGGCGAAATGCGCGGTGGAGCTCTTTTCGATCATGCCTGCGGGTCTATCTGAGGAGTATGACACTGGCCAGACCGCACCCGGCTAGGACGATGCGCCCGTCAGAGCTGCTGATCCCGACGCCGGCCGGCCTGTGGTGCCCGCCGGCCGACATCTATGTCGACCCGGTCCGGCCCGTGGCGCGGGCGCTGATCACGCACGGCCATTCCGACCATGCCCGCGCCGGCCACGGTGCCGTGCTGGCGACACGCGAGACGCTCGCCATCATGGCGCTGCGCTATGGCGAGGGCTTCACCGGAGAGCGGCAGGAGGCGGTGCCCGGCGAGACCACACGGATCGCTGGCGTCGATTTCACCTTCGTTCCGGCCGGCCACGTGCTGGGCTCGGCGCAGATCGTCGTCGAGAGCGCCGGCCTGCGTATCGTCGTCTCCGGCGACTACAAGCGCGAGCGCGACCCGACCTGCGCCGGCTTCGAGCCCGTCGCTTGCGACATCTTCATCACCGAGGCGACCTTCGGGTTGCCGGTCTTTCGGCATCCGCCGGCCCATGCAGAGGTCGGCAAGTTGCTGGAGTCGGTCCGCCTCTTCCCCGAGCGGACCCACATCGTCGGGGCCTATTCGCTCGGCAAGGCGCAGCGCGTGATGGCGCTGATCCGCGAGGCCGGATACGAGCGCCCGATCTATCTCCATGGCGCGCTGGAGAAGCTGACGGAATTCTATCTCGCGCAAGGCGCCGTCCTTGGCGAGACCAGGAAGGTCGCGACGGCCGATCGGAAGGCGCTCGGCGGCGAGATCGTGATCTGCCCGCCGAGCGCCACGCAGGATCTCTGGGCGCGCAAATTCCCTGATCCGGTGACGAGCTTTGCCTCCGGCTGGATGCGCATCAGGGCGCGGGCGCGGCAGAAGGGCGTGGAGTTGCCGCTGATCATCTCCGATCACGCCGATTGGGACGACCTCCAGGCGACGATCCGGGAGACCGGCGCTGGCGAGATCTGGGTCACCCATGGCGAGGCCGAGGCGCTCGTCCACTGGTGCGGCACGGTGGGATTGAAGGCGAAACCGCTGCACCTCGTCGGCTATGGCGACGAGGGCGAGGCCGATCCCGTAGGGGAGGCGGCCGATGCTGCGGCCGTCTAGTTTTCGATCAGCGCGAGGCCGTTACGACCGGGCGCGCGGGTGCGGCCATGCCAACCATGGCATTCGCCATGTCGCGGGCGAGGCAGTCATAGCCGGCGTCGCTCATATGGAAGCCGTCTGTCCAAAGCGCCGCCTTGAACGCTTCGGCGTCGGTGCGGTGCCATTCCCGCATCGCCGCATAGCGGGCGAAGACAGGCACCGCCTCGCGGCGGGCAATCTCGCCGACCGCCTCGACATAGGCACCGTAGCGCTGCGGATCGCGGACGGAGGGAAAGAACTGCGGATCGAGGATGGCGAGCGCCGGGCCGGCCTCGCGCACCATCGCGATACCATCCGTGACCATGGCTCTGAAGGCGTCGAGATCGCCGCCCTTGACGGCGTCATTGGTGCCGACCTGCCAGATCACGAGGTCGTAGTGGCGGGTGGCCAATGCGGTCTTCAATCGGGCGAGGGTCTGCGGCGCGGTCTCGCCACCGATGCCTGCATTGACGATCTCGACCTGCGACTTCGGCCAGGCCTTGGCGAGCAGTGCCTGCAGGCGGGCCGGATAGGTCCGGTCCTTGGCGCTGGCGCCGACGCCTTCGGTCGACGAGGAGCCGATGGCGAGGATCGCGAGCGACTGGCCCTGCGAAGCCTTGGTGGAGAGCGGCGCAAGCGTGGCGCTCGAGCGCATGATCGGCGCCTCGCGGCAGGAGAAGCTCGCCGCCTGCGCGGGAGTTCCGGCCGAAAGCGTTGCAGCGATGACAGGCAAAGCAAGGAACCGCATCGCGACGCGCATCGGCATGTCTCTCCCTTGTACCCCTCAGCGGGTAAGGTTTCGTTCATGAATGGCGGCTGAACGATGCAGTGCAGCAAACAGGAAATGGCGAGCCGTGGCCGGCGGGGGACAGCATGAACCGCTTCGCCTGGCTGCTCGATCGTCTGGCCTATGAGCCGCGCCGCAATGCCAAGCTGGCGCTGATCGCGGACTATTTCCGCACGACGCCTGACCCTGATCGCGGCCTTGCGCTGGCGGCGATGACGGGTGGGCTGGTCTTTCCGAACGCCAAGGCCGGGCTGATCCGCGCGCTGATCGCCGAGCGCACCGATCCGGTGCTGTTCGCGCTGTCCTACGACTATGTCGGTGACCTCTCGGAGACGGTCGCGCTGATGTGGCCGGCTCGACATGGCGCCAACGACGTTCCGCATTTGCCGGATGTCGTCGCCGGTCTGCGCAATGCCGGCAAGACGGACCTGCCGCGCCTCGTCGCCTCGTGGCTCGATGCGCTCGACGAGACCGGGCGCTGGGCGCTGCTGAAGCTGATCACGGGCTCGCTGCGCATCGGGGTCTCGGCGCGGCTCGCCAAGACGGCGGCCGCTAATCTCGGCGGTATCGCGCCCGACGAGGTCGAGGAGGTCTGGCACGGGCTGGAGCCGCCCTATCGGGAGCTCTTCGCCTGGCTCGAAGGCAGGGCGCCGCGGCCGGAGGCGACCGATCCCGCCCCGTTCCGGCCGGTGATGCTCTCGCACCCGATCGAGGATGGCGATTTCGAGAAGATGGAGCCGGCCGAGTTCCAGGCGGAATGGAAATGGGACGGCATCCGCGTCCAGGCGACGAGCGGCATGCGACCCGACGGCTCGCGTGTCACGCGGTTGTTCTCGCGCACCGGCGAGGACATCGCCGCGTCCTTTCCCGATGTCGTCGAGGCGCTGACACAGGACGGGGCGATCGATGGCGAACTGCTCGTGCGGCGCGACGAGAGCGTGCAGAGCTTCAACACGCTCCAGCAGCGCCTCAACCGCAAGAGCGTCACAGCCAAGATGCTGGTCGAATATCCCGCCCATATCCGCGCTTACGACTTGCTGGTCGATGGCGATGAGGATCTGCGGGATCTGCCGCTTTCGGAACGCAGGCAGCGGCTGGAGGCCTTCGTCGCCAGGCTGGCGAGCCCGATCGTCGATCTCTCGCCGCCGATCGCCTTCTCGACCTGGGAAGTGCTGGCCGCCGCGCGAGCCGATCCGTCTGCCGCCGGGGCGGGCGCGGATGCCGAGGCGGTCGAGGGCTGCATGATCAAGCGGCTCGGATCGCCCTATCTGCCGGGGCGCCCCAAAGGGCATTGGTGGAAATGGAAGCGCGAGGCCAGGCTCGTAGATTGCGTGCTGATGTATGCCCAGCGCGGCCACGGCAAGCGCTCCTCCTTCTATTCCGACTTCACCTTCGGCGTCTGGCGCGCCGGTGAGAGCGGGGCGGCCGAGCTGGTGCCGGTCGGGAAGGCCTATTTCGGCTTCACCGACGAGGAACTGCTCGAGCTCGACCGCTATGTACGCAAGCACACGCTGAACCGCTTCGGGCCGGTGCGCGAGGTCACGCACAACGCCGAAAGCGGGCTCGTTTTCGAGGTTGCCTTCGAGGGGCTGCAGCGTTCGACGCGGCACAAATCCGGTCTCGCGATGCGATTTCCCCGGATCAGCCGCATCCGCTGGGACAAGCCTCCCAGCGAGGCCGACCGCATCGAGGCCCTGGAAGCACTACTGCCGCCCTCGTGAGGACAGGCCAGGCGGGCTCGCCATTTGTCGGAATTGCTACCGGACGCCGGATGGTTCACAGCCTTTGCCGCGGGCCACGATGCTCCATGGCCGATTTGCTTGAGATCATAGCCCTGCTTGAGGCAGGATGTGGGCAGACATTGAGGATGGTTCCCATGAAACGGCAGCCTTCGACGCGGATCGTGATCGCGGACGATCATCCGCTCTTCCGGGGGGCGCTGCGGCAGGCCGTCTCGACGGCGATCGAGGGCGCCGATGTCAGCGAGGTCGGCTCACTCGAGGCATTGACGGAGGCGCTAGACAGCGGCGGCGATGCCGATCTCGTCCTGCTCGACCTGACCATGCCGGGCGTACAGGGCTTCTCGGGCCTGCTCTTCCTGCGCGCCGATCACCCCGAGGTTCCGGTCATCGTCGTCTCGGCCAATGACGACCCCGCCGTCATCCGTCGCTGCATCGAGTTCGGCGCGCTCGGCTTCTTGCCGAAGACGGCTGATGTCGAGCAGATGGGCGAGGCGATCCGGGCCGTGCTCGAAGGTGGCGTCTGGACGCCGCCGGGCATTGATCTCAACGCCCCCGTCGATGCCGAGACGGCGACCATGGTCCGCAATCTCTCGACGCTGACGCCGCAGCAGGTGCGCGTGCTGATGATGCTGTCGGAGGGGTTGCTGAACAAGCAGATCGCCTATGAACTCGGTGTCTCCGAGGCGACGGTGAAGGCCCATGTCTCGGCGATCCTGACCAAGCTCGACGTTGACAGCCGCACGCAGGCCGTGATCGCGGCCGCCAAGATCGCCGGCACGGCCTGGGCCACGGCGGGGGCCTCCGCCACCTCGTGAGGCCGGGGCTTCGCCGGTTGACAAGCCGTTCAGCCCCGGTTCAACCGTCCGGGGCGCAGATGGGTGCGTATCGGGGATAGATCGGCCATGGCCAACGGCAATATCGAACGCTTTCTCGGCGGCTCGCCGCTCGCCGTGTTGGTGCGCCTGCTCTTCATCTCGCTGCTGGTCGGTGCTGCGATGGCCTTTCTCGGCCTGTCGCCCCGCGGTCTCTATGAGGCGGCGGCGCGCTTCATCCGCTCGCTGGGCAATCTCGGCTTCGGCGCGGTGCGCGAAGTCGGCCAGTGGGTCATCGCCGGGGCGCTGCTGGTCGTGCCGCTCTGGCTTTTGTCGCGGCTTTTCGCGGCGCGTCGCTGACCGCTCCTACAGCGCTTCGCCGCGCGCGATCGCAGCTGCGTCGCGGCCGACCAGCGCTCCGAGCCTCGGAAGCCCGGCCTTGCGCGCCTCGGCGGCGAGGCCTGCCTTGACGGTCTTCACCAGCCCCGGCCCCTTGAACACCATCGCCGAGTAGAACTGCACGAGATCGGCCCCGGCGCGGATTTTGGCGAAGGCGGTCGCAGCCGAATCGATGCCGCCGACGCCGACTAGCGGGAACTGCCGCTCGACACGCAGGAAGGTCTCGGCGAGCAGCTTTGTCGAGGCCGTGAAGAGCGGCTTGCCCGAGAGGCCGCCGGTCTCGTTCTTCGCTGCGCTGCGCAGGCTCTCCGGCCGGGCGATGGTCGTGTTGGAGACGATCATGCCGTCGATGCCGCGCCGCCGCGCCACAGCGACCATGCCGTCGAGTTCGGGCAGGGTCAGGTCGGGAGCGATCTTGAGCAGCATCGGGGTGCGGCGGCCGCCCTGGGTCGCCTCGTCGCGCGCCTCGATCGCCCGTGCGACCAGCTCGTCGAGCGCCGATTCTGCCTGCAGGTCGCGCAGGCCCGGCGTGTTGGGCGAGGAGACGTTGATCGTCAGGAAGTCGGTGACGGCCGCGAGCCGGCGCGTCAGCACCGCATAGTCGGCGGCGCGATCGGCCGATTCCTTGTTGGCGCCGAGATTGACGCCGACGACGCCGCCGCGCGCGCGCCGGGCCGCCAGCCGCTGCGCCACGACCTCCATGCCGTCGCTGTTGAGGCCGTAGCGATTGATCACCGCTTCGTCCTCGGTCAGCCGGAACACCCGCGGCTTCGGATTGCCGGGCTGGGGCAGGGGAGTGACGCCGCCGACCTCGACGAAGCCGAAGCCGAGGCCGAGCGCACCGTCGACCGCCTCGGCATGCTTGTCGAAGCCGGCCGCGAGCCCGACTGGGTTGGTGAAGGTCTGGCCGAACGCCTGGGTGGCGAGGACCGGATCGTCTCCACTTGGCCGCAGGGCCGGCGCTGCCGCCAGGGCCGCGACCGTCAGGCGATGAGCGGTCTCGGCATCCATCCGGTGGATCAGCGGACGCGCGAGGTTGAACAGCGAATCGATCACGCGATGTCCTCCGGAGTCATAGGCAACCCGTCCCGGCCCAATGGCAGAGCCTGAACCCAGCGGATGGCCTTGGTGTCGAGCGTGGCATAGAGATGCGGAAACAGTGCGCCGCCGCGCGAGGGCTCGTATCGCAGGGCCTCGCCGAGCCTCCCATCATCCACCGCGATCAGCAGCAGGCCAGGCTGGCCGGCGAAGTGCTTCGCTGCGGTTTCGCGAAGCTGAGACCCGGTCGACAAATGGATGTAGCCGTCCGCAAGGTCGATCGGAGCGCCGGAAAAGCGCCCGGCGGCTTCCGCTTCTCGCCAGAGCGCGTCGGGGCAGATCTTGTAGATGAGGGGCACTGGAAACCTCGCCGGAGGGGATTGCGGACGGCATAGCGGCTGTCAGGAGGGTTCGGCAATTTTAATCCGCATTCCCGCAGAAATCAGATTGAAATCTTATATGATAGGGGATATTTCCTATTTCTGTCCCCGCCCGACGGCAACATCTCCTGCAGGGGTTTCACAGTGCTGTCCCACGACCAGATCTGGAGTGCGATCGACACGCTCGCGCAGCGCTATGGCTTCACCGCCTCGGGGCTGGCGCGCAAGGCGGGGCTCGACGCGACCACCTTCAACCGCTCCAAGCGCGTCGGGCCGGACGGGCGCGAGCGCTGGCCCTCGACCGAATCGATCGCCAAGATCCTCGCGGCGACCGGCGCCTCGCTCGACGAGTTCATGAGCGTGGTGATGCGGCGCGGGGCAGCGCCGGTCCGCACAATTCCGCTGATCGGCTTCGCCCAGGCCGGCTCGGGTGGCTTCTTCGACGATGGCGGTTTCCCGGTCGGCACGGGTTGGGAGGAGGTCGCCTTCCCCGGCGTCGCCGACGAGAAGGCCTATGCGCTGGAGATCTCGGGCGATTCGATGCTGCCGCTCTATCGCGACGGCGACACCATCATCGTCTCGCCGACTGCAACTGTCCGGCGCGGTGACCGCGTCGTGGTCAAGACGGTCGAGGGCGAGGTCCTGGCCAAGCAGCTCAAGCGCCAGACGGCGAAGACGGTCGAGCTTGCCTCGCTCAATCCCGATCATAGCGACCGCGTGCTCGGCCTCTCCGAGATCGCCTTCATGGCCCGCGTGATCTGGGCGAGCCAGTAGGCCCGGCTTCGCCGTCAGGCTGCCGCTTGCCGGCGCAGCGGCAGCGTGACCTTGAACACCGCGCCGATATCCGATGGTTCGAGCGTGATCGCGCCGCCATGCAGCCGTACCAGTTCGGCCGCGACCGCAAGTCCGAGCCCGGTGCCGCCGGGCGTGACAGAGCCGCGAAAGGCCTGGAACAGGTTCGCCCGCGCCCGCTCGGGCACGCCGGGGCCATTGTCGACGACGCGCAAGGTCACCGAGCCATTGTCGCGCTCGGCCTTGACGGCAAGCGACCGCTGCCGGCCGTCCTCGGCCCCGGCCTGGGTCAGCGCCTGCACCGAATTGCGCATCAGGTTGAGCAGCACGCGCGCCATCTGGTCGGGGTCGCAAGGTGCGATCAGTTCGGCGGGGACGTCGTTGCTGAAAAGCGTCTGCGACGTTTCGGAGAGGCCGAGCATGTCGGCCTGGTCGGCCACCAGCTGGCGCAGCGCCACGTCCTTCAGAACGGGCGTGGCCTCGGCCGCCCGGCCATAGGCCAGTGTCGCCTGGCAGAAATCGATGGCGCGGCCGAGCGTCGCGATCAGCCGCGGCGCGAAGCGCTTGATCTTGGCGTCGCGGGTCTCGACGAGCCGGTCCGACATCAATTGCGCCGCCGCCAGCATATTGCGCAGGTCGTGGTTGATCTTGCTGACCGCGAGGCCAAGCTCGGCCAGGTGCTTCTTGGTCCGCAATTCGCCCGCCAGCGTCATCTGCATGCGGGCGAGCGCACGCTGGGCCTCGCCGATCTCGTCGGCGCGCTGCGTCGGATCGATGATCCGGTGCGGGTTCTCCGGATCGACCTCGAACTCCATGACATTGGCAGCGAGCTGGCGGATCGGCCCGACGATCATCCAGTTCAGCGCGATATAGACGGCGACTGCCGTCAGCCCCGAGATCAGCAGCGAGAGCAGCAGCAGATTGCCCGAGAATTTGAGCATGGCACGCCGCAGCGGCGCCTCGTCGATGACGAGTTCGACGAAATCGGCCCCGCCGACGGCCTCGCCGATCACCCGGATCGGCATCTGGGCCGGCGGCAACACCAGCGTCTCGAGCGCTTCGCCAATCGCGTCGAGCCAGCCGAGTGTGCGCAGGTCGACCGTCCGCGAGACGGCCGCGGGCGGCATCGAGTCGAGGCTGAGGAGGCGGCGCGCACCGCCGACGCGCGCTGCGATCGCACGCGCGCCGACGCCCATCAGCAGGCGGTTCTCGCTGCCCTCGGGCAGACCCTCCTGCGGGGCTCCCTCCAGCACCAGCACCGCAATCTGGGCCGCCGCGAGCCGGTCGTTCAGCCAGTTGCGCCGGAAATTGGCGACCGACGGCAGGTAGATCAGCACTTCCGCCAGCATGACGAAGAGGACCGTCAAGGCGAGCAGCTTGGCCGAAAGCCCGAGCCGCGTCAGGCTGCGCGGCAGGCTGACGGAAAGCTGGCTTGTATCGGGTTCATAGGACTGCATCGGCGCCGATCCTAGCCGAAACGGCGCAGGAAGCCGATGAGGCGGCGCAGGACGGGCTTCGCCGCCAGCGGCGCGAGGAACGAGGTCGCCGCGCGCCTCGAGACCTCGGACAGGGCCGGATACGGCACGACGAGTTCGGCCATGTCCTGTGCGCTCATTCCGTGCTTGAGCGCCAGGCACCAGGGGGCGATCAGCTCGCCCGCCCTCGCTCCGACGATGGTGACGCCGAGCAGGCGTCCCTTCGCATCGGTGACGAGCTTGACGAAACCTTCGGTCTCGCGTCCGGCCTGGGCGCGTTCGCCTTCGGCATAGGGCCAGCGCAGCACGCGGATGGCCCCGGCCTTGGCGCGCGCTGCGTCTTCGGACAGGCCGACGCCGGCAAGCTCCGGCCGGGTTTGCGTCAGGCGCGGCACCAGGCCCGCATCGAATCGGCCGGGCTGGCGGAACAGCGCATTGCGCAGCACGAGCCGGGCCTGTTCTTCTGCGACATGCCCGCCGCGGATGATCGCCGAAGCACCTCCAACACAGTCGCCGATGGCATAGACGCGGCGATTGCTGCTGCGCAGGCCCCGATCGACGCGGATGCCGCCGCCCTCGACGGCGATGCCGGCGAGTTCGAGATCGAGCGTCTCGATCGCGGGGACGGGAGCGGTCGCGATCAGCAGATGCGCGCCCTCGATCGCCTGCTCGGCGCTGTCGTCGCCACGGGTGACGACGAGACGCACCCCGCCCCTGACGGATTGTGCCCGCAGGACCTGTGTCCGCTCATGCAGGGCGACGCCTTCCCGCAGCAGCGCCCGGCGTAGGATGGCGACGGCTTCCGGGTCTTCGCCGCCGAGCAACTCGGTGGAATCGATCAGCGCGACCTCGCTGCCGAGCCGGACCATCGCCTGTGCGATCGCCGTGCCGGTCGCGCCCCCGCCGAGCACGATCAGGCGTCCGGGCCGGCGCGTCGCCGTCGCCAGGCTCGCATCGGTCAGGCAGGCAATCGTATCCAGTCCCGGGGTCGGTGGCGCAGTGTTGCGGGCGCCGGTCGCGATGACGAACCGCCGCGCCTTGATCGTCTGGTCGCCCACGGCGACGGTGCTGCGGCTGATGAAGCGACCTTCGCCGCGGATGACGGTCGCACCCAGCGCCGTCATCCGCTCGGCCGAGGCATTGGGAGCGGCCGCGGCCAGGACGCGCTGGACATGGTCGTGAAGCTGGGCGTCGTTGACCTCGGCCTCGCCGGCGGCGATGCCGAACTGGCGCGCGTCACGGATGGCTTGCGCGCGCGCCCCGGCCTCGGCCAGCGCCATCACCGCGCTGCCACCGGCCGGGCCACCCATCCTGTCGCGCTCGATGATGACGACGGAGACCCCGAATGCCGCTGCCGCCGTCGCAACGGCCAGCCCTGCCGTGCCGGCTCCGATCACGCAGAGATCCGGCGTCAGGGCAGCTGGCTTCGCCGGGGAGGGCGCATCCAGGCTCACGCCGCTTCTCCCGCCCTGCCGAGCCATGGCTGGTCGTCACGCTGGCCTGACCGGCCAGGTCGTGAGGGAAGCCGGCGTTCGGGCAAGATCATGCTGACTCCCAGGCTGCTGACTGATTCCAAGGATGCTGATGCGTTGCCAGATGAGCGGAATCAAGACCGCATTGGCCGTAAGTGGATGAGAAGGGGCACTTTGGCGAGGGTACGGTGTGCCCGTGCCGCGCTCAGGCGACGTTGCGGCCCTTGCGCTGCGTGAAACTCGCCAGCGGCTCCGGCCTGCCGAAGAAATAGCCCTGGGCGCGCTGGGCGCCGAGGAGCTGCACGGCGATGCGCTGCTGTTCGGTTTCGATGCCCTCGACGACGACATTCATCGAGAGGCGGCGCGCAAGCTGGCAGACCGCCTCGATGATCGCCTTCGAGGCTTCGCTGGAATGCACGGTCCGGGTGAAGCTCTGGTCGATCTTCACCTGGGCGAAGGGGTAGGTCGAGAGATAGGCCAGCGAGGAGTAGCCCGTGCCGAAATCGTCGAGCGCGAAGGTGACGCCCAGCGTCCTCAGCTCGTCGATCACGCCGAGCGTCGTCTTGTTGTCCTCGATCAGCAGCGATTCCGTGACCTCGAGCGTCAGGCGGCGCGAGCTGAGATTGGAGGCGATCAGGGCATCCTTCACCGCCTCGACGATGCGGCGCGGCTCGCGGAACTGCAGCGGCGAGATGTTGACGGAAACGCCGACATTCTCCTCCCAGCCGGCGGCGTCCTTGCAGGCCTGACGGATCGCCCAGTCGCCGATCGAGGCGATCAGCCCCGACTGCTCCGCCACCTGGATGAATAGGCCGGCGGGAACCATGCCGCGCGTGGGGTGGCGCCAGCGCATCAGCGCCTCGCGCGAGACGATATCGCCTGTGCGCAGGTCGATGATCGGCTGGTAGTAGAGTTCCAGCGAGCCATCCTCGCAGGCCTTGCGCAGATCGACTTCGATCTCGTGCCGCTCGAGCATCTCCTCGGCCATCGCCGGGTTGAAGAACATCAGCGTGTTGCGGCCGGCAGCCTTGGCCTTGTAGAGCGCGGTGTCGGCATGACGCAGCAGATCGGCCGGCGTCGCACCGTCGAACGGCGCCATGGCGATGCCGATGCTGGCAGTGACGTAGACCGTCTTGTTGTCGAGCAGGAACGCCTTCGACATGGCGTCGATCATGCGTTGCGCGATCATGGTGACCGCGGCGTGGTTCGCGGCAGGCAGGATCAGCAGGAACTCGTCGCCGCCGAAGCGCGCCAGCACGTCGCTGTCGCGGATCGTGCTGCGCAGCCGGTTCGCGGTCTCCATCAGGACCCGGTCACCGATGTCGTGGCCGAGATTGTCGTTGACCTGCTTGAAGCCGTCGAGGTCGACATAGAGCAGCGCAAAGGACTCGCCGGTGCGCTCCAGCCGGCCGAAGGCTTCGGCGATGTTGCTGTTGTACTCGAACCGGTTGGCGAGTCCGGTGAGCTCGTCGAAGCGCGCCATCTGCTCGATGCGCGCCTCGGTCGCCTTGCGCTCGGTCGCATCCTCGGTCGACATCAGCACGCCGCCCTCGGCCGCCGGCGCGAAGGTCACGACCAGAACCCTGCCGCCACGCGTCTGGATCTCGCGGCTCGTCGTTTGCTGCGTGCCCTGGATTTCGGCCAGCGCCTCTCTCAGGTCGCGCAACTGGCCGGCGGCGACAACCTGCCGTTCGACCAGGAAGCGGCCGATCGCGGTGATCGGCGTGCCGGGCAGGGCAAGCGTCTCCGGCAGACCATAGAGCGCCTGGTGCGGCGCGTTGCTGACCGCGAGCTTGAGGTCGCGGTCGAACATCGCCAGCCCGTGGATCATGGTGTTGAGCGCGGCGTCGAGCGTCAGGTTCTGAGAATGCAGGGCCGAGGCCAGCGCCTTGGATTGCTTGGTCGCATCGCTCAGGGCGAGAAGATTGCGGTGCAGGGAGTTCGTGATGGCGATGTTGGCTGCCACGTAGAGAAAGGCGAAGTAGCCGATGTACTGGTAGTAGTCGTTATGGGCCTGGATCAGGCCGATCGCCATTGGCACGCAGAAGGTCAGCAACTGCACCGCGACGAATTTCGGCCGGCCGGCATTCCGCGAGACATAGCCGGACGCGATCGCAATGGTCGACGAAACAGACGTGATATGGGCTGCGGCGTCGTCCGTCAGGGTCAGGGCGGCATAGCAGCTGTAGCCGAGCACCCCGGCGAACGCGGTCGCTCCCAGGAAATAGTCCCGGTCCCAGCGCCGCGTTTCCAGATATCCGTCCCGGGAATGGTCGGTCCTGCGATAGGAGACGAAGGTCAGTAGCCGCAGCAGGACGACGATGCTGACGAGGATGGTCAGGTCCAGAAACAGCTCGAGGCCGGTCGAGATCCAGCACAGAAACGGCGTCAGGATGCCGGCGACGCCGCCCGGAATGATCGAGGCCGGCGAAGAAAACAGCGAACTGACCAGCAGTGCGTAACCGGGCAGGTCGAAACCTTCGCCCGGATCACGCGCTCTGGCGTTCCACAGTCGCTTGAGCGCGCCCGCCATTCAAATCCTGCCCTGGCGGTCGCTGAGAAGGCGTGCCGAGAGCGCCCGCAATCCCCGCCGCTTGGACGATTTAGGGGCTGAGAGGTAAATGTTTCGTGATTAGAGCAGCTTCAGGGTGTAAAAGCGGCTTCCGCAGGGTCACGCGCTCAGCGGCAAGGCGGCTGATACGGGCCGCAGATAGACCCGTGAAAGCATGCGGTCCTGCGTCTGCGCGATCCGCTGCAGCTTCGAGATCGCGCTCGGGTTGAGCCTCAGCATGCAGTCGGTCCAGATCTGGCCGAGATGATCGAGTTCCTCCTGGAGATTGCCGGCGCGGCGATTGAAGGCGGAGAAGAGCGCAGTCTTCGCGGCATGGATCGGCAGCGAGTCATGCGCATATTTGCGGATCCAGGCCTCGCCCGTCCCCGTCGGCACGACGGCCTCCAGCCCGCCCGCATCCATGAATTCCTGGGCGGTCATCTCCTCGCCGGAGAGCAGCATTTGCTCGGCGGCGCGCGCCCCCATGCGGCGCGACAGGATCGCGACCGCGGTGATCGGGAAGTGGTTGAACTTGATTTCCGGGTAGACGAAGGAGGCCTGCTCCTCGGCGATCATGACATTGCATGAGCGCGGCGCATCGATGCCGCCGCCGATGGCCTTGGCGTGGATCGTCGACAGCGTCACCACGAGGCCGTTCAACCCGCTCGCGTTGAGGACGGCGCCTGCGCTCGACAGGCGCGCATACTCGGCCAGCGCCGCGCGATCGTTCTTGGCCAGGCAGTCCAGGTAGAAGTCGAGGTCGCCACCGAGCGTGAAGAACGGCCCGGCCCCGCGGAAGGCGAGAAAGCGCACCGGAGCGCGGTGATACTGGTCGGGCGCGCCCCACAGGGCGGAGATCGCGGTCTGGATCTTTACCAGGCTGTCGAGGAGCTGAAGCGTGAAGACCGGCTTCAATTCTGGGCGGATCGTGACCCAGAGCGTCTTGATCTCGGGTTCGTAGGCGATCTGCGTTTCCGGCAGGAACCCCGCCTTGTGGCGGATCGCATCGATGACTTCGCAGCTCTCGAGAACGGCAGCAGGCGTGGCGTCCATGACCGAAGCAGAAGACTGGAACATGCCGCTGATCCCCGTTGCCACACGCCAAGCGCGATGGCCACAAGGTAGGTGAAGTTAATAAACTGTAAACGGAATCTCGTGGAAATGGTTAATTACATTAAGCTTTATTCCCTAACGTCATCTTTTGGCCTTCGACCTGTGCCGCAATCGGACACTGGGGAGCCCATGCGCTCTCGATGGCAAATGCCATGCCTTTGCTGCCGCGCCGCGCTTGTCCAAATCGGTGCATGCGGCTAACCATGCGCCGCGAATTCGCCGTGTTCCGAGCGTTGAACCCCGGTACCGAGTTGTTGCCGTGAACCGTCAGACAGCCGCAGACGACGAGAAGAGGGCGCGCCTCGCCGCCGCCCTTCGGGAGAACCTGAAGCGCCGCAAGGCGCAGGCCCGAGGTCGTCGCGCGGAAGAGACGTCCGCGCAGGAGCCCGAACCGCAAGCCCAGGCCGAGCCCAACCGGTCCTGACCCGAATTTTCCAGGTGCCACCGGCGTTCGGCCGGCCGGCTCAGCAGGACCTGACGATGGACAAGATCCGCATCACCGGCGGCCAGCGCCTCAATGGCTCGATTCCGATTTCGGGCGCGAAGAACGCCGCATTGCCGCTGATGATCGCGAGCTTGCTGACGGACGAGACGCTGACGCTCGCCAATGTGCCGCGCCTCTCCGATGTCAGCGCTCTCTCGCGCATCCTGTCGAACCACGGCGTCGATCGCTCGATCGCCGGCAAGCGCATCGGCCAGTCCGCCGAGACTGGCCAGACGATCGCACTGACGGCCCGCCAGATCGTCGATACCTGCGCGCCCTACGAGCTCGTCTCGACGATGCGCGCCAGCTTCTGGGTGATCGCGCCGATCCTGGCCCGCATGGGCGAGGCCAAGGTCTCGCTGCCCGGCGGTTGCGCCATCGGGACCCGGCCGGTCGACCTGCTGCTGATGGCGCTGGAGAAGCTCGGCGCCGAGATCGAGATCGAGAACGGCTATGCGCTCGCCCGCGCGCCCAAAGGTCTCAAGGGCGCCGAAATCGTCTTCCCGAAGGTGACGGTCGGTGGCACCCACACGGCGCTGATGGGCGCAGTGCTCGCCCAGGGCACGACGGTGATCGACAACGCGGCGCGCGAGCCCGAGGTCGTCGATCTCGCCGCCTGCCTGATCAAGATGGGCGCGAAGATCGAGGGCGCCGGCACGAGCCGGATCGTGGTCACGGGCGTCTCTCGCCTGGGCGGAGCCCATCATGCCGTCCTGCCCGATCGCATCGAGACCGGCACCTACGCCATGGCCGTGGCGATGACCGGCGGCGACGTGATGCTGGAAGGGGCACGGGCCGATCTGCTGCAGTCGGCGCTCGACGTCCTGGTCAAGGCCGGCGCCGAGGTCAGCTCGACCAATGAGGGCATTCGGGTCCGCCGCAACGGGCAGGCGCTCGAAGCCGTCGACATCGATACGGATCCCTTCCCGGGCTTCCCGACCGACCTCCAGGCCCAGTTCATGGCGCTGATGACGAAGGCCAAGGGCACGTCGCGCATCCGCGAGACGATCTTCGAGAACCGCTTCATGCATGTGCAGGAGCTGGCGCGGCTCGGCGCGAAGATCCGGCTCGATGGCGATGCCGCCTATGTCGACGGTGTCACCAAGCTGACCGGTGCACCGGTGATGGCCACCGATCTGCGCGCTTCCGTCTCGCTCGTCATCGGCGGGCTTGCCGCCGAAGGCGAGACCATGATCAACCGTGTCTACCATCTGGACCGCGGTTTCGAGGCGCTCGAAGCGAAGCTCAGCCGCTGTGGCGGCCAGGTCGAGCGCATCTCCGGTTGACGTCCGCGGGCGGCCCCGCCAGAACACCTCCATGTCGGACGATGCCGCAGACCCGCTGAAGCTCATCGCGCTCGACGCCGATGATTTGGCGATCGTTTCAACGCACCTTCAGGATGCTGTCCTGAAGGTGGCGGATATCGTCTGGCTGCCGGCCGAGAAGCGCTTCGCGCTCGCCGCGCGCCGCTTCGACTGGGAGGGGGTGTCGCAAGGCCAGCGCCGCCGTCGCCTGTCCGCCCTGCATTTCGACCGTGTCTTGACGGTGCGCAGCACGAAGATCGACAAGGCTGCACCTGATCAGGTGCTGAGCCTGCTGGCGATCGGCTTCGCCGAACGAGACACCCCCGCCGGCGACGTCACGCTGCATTTCTCCGATGGCGCTGCGATCCGCCTCGAAGTCGAGTGCATCGAAGCGCAGATGAAGGATCTCGGTCCCGTCTGGGAGGCGCTGGCGACGCCGGGGCACCCGGACGGCCCCTGAGCCGTTTCCTGAAGATTCAAGACACCCCCGGGGAGAGCGATGCCGACCAGGCTCGACGACCGCAGCGCCGCCTTCGAGCGCGAGTTCCTTGATCTGCTGTCGGCCAAGCGGGAGGTCTCAGAGGAGGTCGATCGCGTCGTCGCGGACATCATCGCCGAGGTGCGTGAGCATGGCGATGCTGCCGTCATCGACTATACGCAACGCTTCGATCAGCTCGCGCTCACGCCGCAGGCGTTGCGGGTTTCGGCGGACGAGATCGACGCCGCGGTCGCCGCCTGTCCGCCCGCACAGATCGCGGCACTGGAGACCGCCCGGGACCGCATCGAGGCCTATCACGTTCACCAGAAGCCGCAGGACGCCTGGTTCACGGATGGGGCCGGCGTCCAGAGCGGTTGGCGCTGGAGCGCCATCGAGGCGGTCGGCCTTTACGTGCCTGGCGGCACGGCGAGCTATCCCTCCTCCGTGCTGATGAACGCCGTGCCCGCGAAGGTCGCCGGCGTCGATCGTGTGGTCATGGTCGCTCCGACGCCGCGCGGCGAAACCAACCCTCTCGTGCTCGCGGCGGCGCATCTGGCCGGCGTGGACGAGATCTACCGCATCGGCGGGGCGCAGGCCGTGGCCGCGCTGGCCTATGGCACGGCCAGCATTGCCCCGGTCGCCAAGATCGTCGGCCCTGGTAACGCCTATGTCGCCGCCGCCAAGCGCCGGGTCTTCGGCCAGGTCGGCATCGACATGATCGCCGGTCCTTCCGAAGTCCTGGTCATCGCGGACGGCACCGCCAATCCCGACTGGATCGCCGCCGATCTGCTCGCCCAGGCCGAGCACGACGTCTCGGCTCAGTCGATCCTGATGACCGACGATGCCGGCCTCGCCGACGAGGTCGAGAAGGCGATCCGCGCGCAGTTGCAGACGCTGCCCCGCGCCGCCATCGCTGCGAAGAGCTGGGATGATTTCGGCGCGATCCTGCTGGTCTCGGACCTCGAACGGGCGGTGCCGCTGGTCGACCGGCTGGCTCCTGAACATCTCGAGATCATGACGGCCGATCCCGACCGTCTCTCCGGCATGATCCGGAATGCCGGGGCGATCTTCCTCGGCGGCCACACGCCCGAGGCGATCGGCGACTATGTCGGCGGTCCCAACCACGTGCTGCCGACGGCTCGCTCGGCCCGCTTTTCCTCGGGGCTCGGCGTGCTCGACTTCATGAAGCGGACGTCGCTGCTGAAATGCGGCTCCGAAGGGTTGCGTGCTCTCGCGCCGGCGGCAACGCAACTCGCCGAAGCCGAGGGCTTGCAGGCCCATGGCCGTTCCGTGACGATCAGGCTGAATCGCTGAGCGCGGCACATCCGCCGCGACAGGGACCGGAGGTGTGATGCTTCAAGCCGATCCACCCGCGAAGCACCGCCTGCTGGGCGTCACGCTCGACCCCTCGTCGCTCGGCGGCGGCTCTGCCGATCAGGAGCATGAACGCGCGGTCGCGATCTACGATCTGATCGAACGCAATCGCTTTGCGCTGCCCGGCCATGACGGCGGCCCCTATCTCGCGCATCTGGCCTTGGTCGAGCGGAGACTGGCCTTCGAGATCAAGGAGGCGGACGGCTCTCCCGTTGTCACCCATCATCTCTCGCTCACGCCGTTCCGCCGGATCGTCAAGGACTACGCGATGGTGTGCGAGAGCTACTATGCCGCCATTCGCACGGCGACGCCCTCGCAGATCGAGGCGATCGACATGGGGCGCCGCGGTCTCCACGACGAGGCGGCGGGCATCCTGGTCGACCGTCTCGCCACTAAGGTCGAGATCGACTTCGACACCGCTAGGCGACTGTTCACGCTCATCTACGCGCTGCATTGGAAGGGCTGAGCGCTTGGAGCGGGCTTCCTCGCGCAAGATCCAGAGCGTGCTGTTCATCTGCGCGCACAATGCGGTGCGCTCCCCGATGGCCGAGGCGATGGCCAAGCACTTCTTCGGCAAGTCGGTCTATGTCCAGTCCGCGGGTGCGCGCCGCGGCGAGGTCGACGCCTTCGCGCTGGCCGTGCTCGACGAGATCGGCATCGATGCACACCGGCACAAGCCGAAATCGGTCGAGGAGTTGGAGGAGTGGGAGGGTCTCAACTTCGACCTGATCATCTCGCTTTCGCCGGAGGCCCATCACAAGGCGCTGGACCTCACGCGAACGGTCGCTGCCGAAGTCGAGTACTGGCCGACGGTTGACCCCACGGCGGTTCAAGGTTCGCGCGACCAGGTCATGGACGCCTATCGCGAGGTGCGAGACGGGCTGATGCGCAGGATCAAGGCTCGCCTGACCTCCTGAGTCGGCGGAACATTATGCGACGAGATGTCGCGGGGCGTTGGTCAGCAGGGCTGGCCGGCGACATCGCTGCAATCATGGGTTGATCGCGCCGACAAGTGTCCTCGTGACGACGAATTCCGCCCGTCTTGGCTGCGTTTTTTGCGAGCCGGATAAGTGATTGCGCTGGGCCGTTGAGCGCGGGCGGACGCCGCCGCGGGGTTCCTGCAATCCAGCGTTGCCGCCGTCGAGGCTTTGGCTACGACTCGCCAGGCGCGCCCGGGTTTGGGACGCGCCGCCTGGGTCCGACGCTAAAGGACCCCTTAACCTAAACCGTTTCAATTGAGCGCGTCTGCTGGGGGACTGCGGGCGGTCGTCTAGCGTTCGGGCAATCCATGGAATCGAGAATGATGATCCAGGCCCCTGCGAACCGGGCATTGTCCGGCCGCGAGCGCGCCGCACTATGCGTCATGTTCCTCGCCAGTCTCGTCATTGCTCCACTCGCATTGCCGGGCGCCTCGCCGGGGCAGCGGGAGCCCCTCGCCATCGTCTTTCCGCCCTGGGTCTCGGCCGACGAGGCCATCACGCGCAGCCTTTCCGCCGGATATCCGGTGCTGCGTTCGGGGCGTTCGTCCTTCGTCGTGATCGCGGCGCCGGTCGAAGCCGCCTCGGCGGTCAGGCCGCAAGGCGCTGTCCTGGTGTTGACGCTCGCCGGCCTTGCCGGATGCCTCGATGCGGCAGCAACGGAGCCCGCAGCGTCATGACCTGGACCCTCGACGTCGTTCGCCAGCGGGTGGCCTGCGTCCTGTTGGGCCTCGCCTTCCTGCATGTGCCCATCGTCGCCCTGGCCTTCTGGCTGCGCGGCGAGAACGGCTTGCTGCCGGTCGCCTTGGCTTTCGTGCTCGCGGCCGGGGGGCTCCTGCTCTATGCGACCCGCGGCGCGGCCACGCTGACCCAACTCTTCATGGCCATTACATTGATCGGACAGGTTTCGATCATGGTGTTCAGCTTTGCCGGTCACCCCTGGCAGCCGGACATGCACATGTATTACTTCGCGATCCTGGCCTTGCTCGCCGGTTTCTGCGACTGGCGCCCTATCGTCATGGGCGCCGCCCTGACGGCGGTCCACCACCTCGTCCTGCAATATGTGCTGCCTTCGGCCGTATTCTATCAGGGCGGCAGTCTGCTGCGCGTTCTCCTGCACGCGGTCATCGTCATCATGGAGACCTCGTTCCTGGCGACGATCGCGGTGATCATGGAGCGCATGTTCCGGATGAATGCGGAAAGCCTAGCGCTGGCCCGCGAGACTGCCGAGCGCGAGCGGGCTGCGGGCGAAGGCGAGAGGCGTCTGGCCGACGAACTCAGCCGGCGTGCACAGACGCTCCGCGAGATTGTCGCCGGCTTCCATGCCAAGATGGAGCTGGAGATGGCCGTGCTCGATCGTTCGGCCGACGTCATGCAGGGAGAGGCCGTGGCCTTGATCGGAACCTCGGATCAGGCCCGGCGCCAGACGGTCATGGTATCGGACGCGACATCCGAGACGATGTCGGGCATCGACCATCTCTCTGCTGCCAGCAACGAGCTGGCAGTCTCGATTGCCGAAATCGGACGGAACGTCTCGCATTCGGCCGAGGGCTCGACGACGGCGGCAGAACTCGCCCGGAAGGCCAGTGGCGAGATCGAGATTCTCGCCCGCAACAGCGAGAATGTCGGGGCGGTGGTGGATCTGATCCGGGGTATCGCGGCGCAGACCAGCCTGCTCGCCCTCAACGCGACGATCGAGGCGGCTCGCGCCGGCGAGATGGGGCGCGGCTTCGCCGTGGTCGCCAGCGAGGTCAAGACCCTGTCGGCCCAAACTGCCAAGGCGACCGATGAGGTTTCCGCACAGATCGGTGCCATGCAGGAAGCTTCGCAGCGGTCTCTCAAGGCGATCCGCGACATCGTGACGGCGATCGGCGATGTCGAGCGTGTTGCGGATGCGATCTCGGTCTCGGTGCAGCAGCAGGGCGAGGCGACCTCGGAGATCGCGCATCAGGTCCGGATGTCCTTCGAGGGCGCGCGGCGCAGCGCCGATATCGTCGGCAGCTTCGAGGCGATGACCGAAGGCGCCCACGACGCTGCTCGGCAGGTACAGGACTCAGCTGATCAGCTTGCCGCCCAGGCGCGCAGCATCCGCGAGGAGGTCGCGGCGTTCTGCGAGCGCGTCGCGGCGGCCTGACCCTCTACCAGCCCCGGCCCGGGCCGATCGGCCCGACCCCGAGCCAATCGCCGAGCGTCGCAGCGATATCGGCAAAGCTTTCGCGCCGGCCGAGCGGCTTGGGCGCGATGCCGGGCCCGAAGGCCAGGATCGGCACGTGCTCGCGGGTATGGTCCGTGCCCGGCCAGGTCGGGTCGTTGCCATGGTCGGCCGTGATGATCGCGAGGTCGCCGGGCCGCAGCGCCGCGTCCAGCTGTGGCAGCATCGCGTCGAAGGCTTCCAGCGCCGCCGCGTAACCCGGTACATCGCGACGATGGCCGTACTCCGTGTCGAAATCGACGAGATTGACGAAGCAGAAGCCGCCCTCAGCCAGGCGTTCCCAGGCCGTCAGCGCGGCCTCGAACATCGCCGCGTTGCCGATTGGCTTGATCTCTTCCCCCGTCGCACGATGGGCGAAGATGTCGCCGATCTTCCCGACGGTGATCACCTTGCGTCGGCGCGCCGCCAGACGGTCGAGGATCGTCTCGCCCGGCGGTGGGATGGCGAAATCCTTGCGCTTGCCGGTCCGCGTGTAGCCAGTCTCGGCCGTGCCGATGAAGGGCCGCGCGATGACGCGCCCGATCCGGAGCGGATCGACGAGCGTGCGGACCTTGCCGCAGAGCGCATAAAGCCGCTCCAGCCCGAAATGCTCCTCATGCGCGGCAATCTGCAGCACGGAATCGACGGAGGTATAGCAGATCGGCTTTCCAGTCCGGATGTGCTCATCTGCCAGCTCGTCGATGATGGCGGTGCCTGAGGCGTGCTTGTTGCCGAGGATGCCGGGGAGCTCTCCCTCCCGGATGATGGCGGCGACCAGTTCGCGCGGGAACGAATTTTCCAGTGCGGTGAAATAGCCCCATTTGAACGGCACCGGGCAGCCGGCGATTTCCCAGTGGCCGGATGGCGTGTCCTTGCCCTGGCTCCGCTCGACGCCATAGCCGTGCTGCCCGGCAGGCATGGCCGGCTTCGCGGCGCCGGCGAGCGGCCGGCCCGTAGAAGCCTCATACGCATGGGCGAGGCCCAGCCGCACGAGGTTCGGTAGGGCGAGCGGCCCGCTGCGCAGGCCTGCGCGATCGCCGCGCCCATCGGCGCAGGCTTCCGCGATATGGCCGAGCGTGTCCGCGCCCTCGTCGCCATAGAGATGCGCGTCCTCGGCTCCGCCGCAGCCGACGGAATCGAGCACGATCAGGATCGCGCGCGCCATGTTCAGTCCCTCACGGCGGCGCTTCCGGCCGGCTCGAGGTTGAGCGCTGCGGCCAGCAGCGCCTGCGTGTAGGCTTCGCGCGGTTGCGAGAAGATGGTCTCGGCCGCACCTTCCTCGACGATCTTGCCGTTCTGCATCACCAGCACGCGATGGGCCATCGCCCGTACGACCTTCAGATCGTGGCTGATGAATAGGTAGCCGAGCCTGCGCCGCGCCTGCAGGTCGCGCAGCAATTCGACGATCTGCACCTGCACCGACATGTCGAGCGCCGAGGTCGGCTCGTCGAGCACGACGAACTTCGGATCGAGCGCCATGGCGCGCGCGATCGCGATGCGCTGGCGCTGGCCGCCGGAGAACTCGTGCGGGTAGCGGTCCATCGCGGAAGGGTCCAGCCCGACATCGCTCAGCGCTTGCGCCACGACCTCGCGGCGCTCCGCATAGCTCTGCTGCCTGGCCTGGACGGTCAGCCCCTCGGCGACGATCTCCGCCACCGACATGCGCGGCGAGAGCGAGCCGTACGGGTCCTGGAAGACGACCTGGAGATCCTTGCGCTTCGGCCGCACGGCCGAACTCGACAGGCCGTCGATGCGATCGCCCAGGAAGACGATCGGTCCCTCCGAAGAAATCAGCCTGAGGATGGCGAGTCCCAGCGTCGTCTTGCCCGAGCCGGATTCGCCGACGACGCCGAGCGTCTCGCCTTCGCGCACCTTGACTGCGATGCCGTCGACCGCCTTCACATGGCCGGTCGTCTTGCGCAGGAAACCGCTCTTGATCGGGAACCAGACCTTGATCGGTCCGGCCTCGACCAGCGTTGCTGCATCCGCGGGAACGGGGGCAGGGCGGCCTTTCGGCTCGGCGGCGAGCAGGCGCTGCGTGTAGGCGTGCTGCGGATCGCCGAAGATCTCCGCCACCGGCCCCTGCTCGACGATCTGGCCCTTCAGCATGACGCAGACCCGGTCGGCGATGCGGCGGACGATGCCGAGATCATGGGTGATGAACAGCATCGCCATGCCGAGCCGCTCCTGCAGCTCCTTCAGCAGCTTCAGGATCTGCGCCTGCACGGTGACGTCGAGCGCCGTGGTCGGCTCGTCGGCGATCAGCAGGTCCGGCTCGTTGGCGAGCGCCATCGCGATCATCACGCGCTGGCGCTGGCCGCCCGAGAGCTGGTGCGGATAGGCGTCGAGCCGGCTCGCCGCATCGCGGATGCCGACGAGTTCGAGCAGTTCGAGCGTGCGCGCCCGCGCGCCTTCGCCGCGAAATCCCTTGTGCAGCTCGAGGATCTCGCCGATCTGCCGCTGGATCGTGTGCAGCGGGTTGAGCGAGGTCATCGGCTCCTGGAACACCATGGTGATGTCATTGCCGCGCACCTTGCGCATCGCGTCCTCGTCGGCCGCGATCAGGTCCTGCCCGCCGAACAGCACCTTGCCGGAGGGGTGATGGGCCGAAGGGTAGTTCAGCAGCTTCAGGATCGACAGCGCCGAGACAGACTTGCCCGAACCGGACTCGCCGACGATGGCCAGCGTCTCGCCCTTGGCGATCTGGAACGAGACCCGGTCGACGGCCAGAGTCTCGCGCCCACCCTGGCGGAAGGCGACGGAGAGGTCCTGGACGGAGAGGAGGGGGGCGGTCATGCGAAAGTCTTCCGCGGGTCGAAGGCATCACGCACCGCCTCGCCGATGAAGATCAGCAGCGACAGCATCAGCGCGATCACGACGAAGCCGGAGAGGCCGAGCCAGGGTGCCTGCAGGTTCGACTTGCCCTGGGCCAGCAACTCACCGAGCGAGGGCGAGCCGGGCGGCAGGCCGAAGCCGAGGAAGTCGAGCGAGGTCAGCGTGGTGATCGATCCGTTCAGGATGAAGGGCAGGAAGGTCAGCGTCGCCACCATCGCGTTCGGCAGCAGGTGCTTGATCATGATCGCGCGGTTCGAGAGCCCCAGCGCTCGCGCGGCGCGGACATATTCGAAATTGCGCGCCCTCAGGAACTCGGCCCGGACGACACCGACGAGCGCTACCCAGGAGAACAGCAGGAGGATGCCGAGCAGCACGAAGAAACTCGGCGTGATGATCGCGGCCACGATGATGAGCAGATAGAGCGCCGGGATCGAGGTCCAGATCTCGATGACGCGCTGGAAGATCAGGTCGGTCCAGCCGCCGAAATAGCCCTGGATCGCCCCCGCCGTGATGCCGATCACCGAGGAGAAGCCGCACAGGATGAGCCCGAACAGGATCGAGATGCGGAAACCGTAGATCAGCCGCGCGACGACATCGCGGCCCTGGTCGTCTGTGCCGAGCCAGTTCCATTCGAGGTCGCGGCAGCCGGTACCGCCGGTCCGTTCGGCAATGGCGCGGCACTGCTCGTCCTTGAGCATCCAGGTCGGTGGGGCAGGGGCGGGTACCGGCAGGTCGAGGTTGTGCGTGCGATAGCTGTAGCGGATCGGCGGCCAGACCGCGAAGCCGTTGGCGTCGATCTCCTTGGCGATGACCGGGTCGCGATAGTCGGTGGTCGCGAGGAAGCCGCCGAACTTCTCCTCGGGATAGTTCACGGCGACCGGGAACAGCCATTCGCCCTTGTAGCGCACGATCAGAGGCCGGTCGTTCGCCAGGAACTCCGCGAACAGCGACAGTACGAACAGCGTCAGGAAGATCCAGAGCGACCACCAGCCGCGCTTGTTCGCCTTGAAGTTGTTCAGCCTGCGCCGATTGATCGGCGAGAGCTTGAGCCAGCCCTGGCTCGCTTCGGGCGGGGCATGCACGGCCGCACTGCGCAGGGCGGGCGGCGGCACATCGATCAGCGTGTCGCTCATCTCAGGTCTCCCGCGTCTCGAAATCGATGCGGGGATCGACCCAGGTGTAAGTCAGGTCGGTGATGAGATGCACGATGAGGCCAATCAGCGAGAAGATGTAGAGATTGGCGAAGACGACCGGATAGTCGCGGTTGACGATCGCCTCAAAGGACAAGAGCCCTAGCCCGTCGAGCGAGAAGATCGTCTCGATCAGGAGCGAGCCGGCAAAGAGCGCATGCACGAAGGCGCCCGGAAAGCCCGCGATCACGATCAGCATCGCATTGCGGAAGACATGGCCGTAGAGCACGCCGCGCTCGGACAGCCCTTTCATGCGTGCCGTCAGCACGTATTGCTTGCGGATCTCGTCGAGGAACGAGTTCTTCGTCAGCAAGGTCGAGGTCGCGAAGGCACCGAGCGCCATCGCGGTCACCGGCAGGGCGATATGCCAGAGATAGTCCGTGACCTTCCCGAAGAAGGAGAGCTCCGAGAAATTGTCGGAATAGAGCCCGCGCAGCGGGAAGATCTGCCAGAACGAGCCACCCGCGAAGAGCACGATCAGGAGGATCGCGAACAGGAAACCCGGAATGGCGTAGCCGATGATCACGACGGCGCTGGTCCAGGTGTCGAAGCGCGAGCCGTCCTTGACTGCCTTGCGGATGCCGAGCGGAATCGAGATCGCGTAGGAGAGCAGCGTCATCCACAGGCCCAGCGAGATCGAGACCGGCAGTTTTTCCTTGATCAGCTGCAGCACCGGCGCGTCACGGAAATAGCTGCGTCCGAAATCGAAGCGGATGTAGTCGCCGAGCATCTTGGTGAAGCGCTCATGAGCCGGCTTGTCGAAGCCGAACTGCTTCTCCAGCTCCTTGATGAAGGCGGGGTCGAGCCCCTGCGCGCCACGATAGGACGACGCATCGCCTGCGGCCTGCGCGCCGGCATCGCCGCCGGAGCCGCCGCCGACGCGGTCGGAGGCACCGCTATTCGGGTTCTGGAGCTGCGAAATCACGCGTTCCACCGGTCCACCCGGTGCGAACTGTACGATAACGAACGAGATCAGCAGGATGCCGAACAGCGTCGGCACCATCAGCGCGAGACGCCGGGCGATGTAGCTCAGCATGCCGCTTTATGCCTTCCCGATCCGTTTCGCCTTCTCGGCGTTGTACCACCAGATCGAAGGCGCGCCGGAGCCGTATTTCGGCTTGGTCTGCGGCCTATCGAACATGTCCCAATAGGCCAGCCATTCCTCGTCGTTCCACCACATCGGGATCCAGTAGCGCCCGGCCCGCAGCAGACGATCGAGGCATTTCGCGGCGACGACGACCTTGGCGTAGCTGTCGGCCTGGCCGATCGCCTCGATCATCGCGTCTATGGCGGGATCGCTGACGCCGCCGACATTGCGTGAGCCGCGGGTCTTGGCCGCTTCCGAGCCATAGACGATGCGCAGCGAGTCGCTCGGGATAGCACTGCCGCCGAGCGCGCGGCTGATGATGTCGAAATCGAATTCGTCGAGGCGACGCTGGTATTGGGCGCCGTCGACGATGCGGGAGGTGGCGTTGATGCCAAGCCGCTTGAGATTAGCCTGGAAGGGCTGGGTATGCGGTTGCAGCGCGCCCTGCGAGTCGAGGAACTCGATCTCGAAGGGCTGGCCATTCGGCAGCTTCAGGACATTGCCGTCGCGCTTGCAGCCGGCTGCGCGCAGCATCTCGTCGGCGCGGCGCAACAGGGCGCGGTCACTGCCCGAGCCGTCCGAGACCGGCGGCAGCCAGGGCTCGCCGAAGACCTCGTCCGGAACCTTGCCGCGGAACGGCTCGAGCAGCGCGAGTTCCTCCGGCGAAGGCTTGCCGACGGCCTTCGAATCCGAGTTCTCGAAATAGGACGTCATCCGCTCGTAGAAGCCGAACATGATGGTCTTGCGCGTCCACTCGAAATCGAAGCAGAGCCCGAGCGCCTCGCGAATGCGCGGATCGGCGAATTTCTCCCGCCGGAGATTGTAGATCCAGCCCTGCGAGCCGACAGGGTCGGTCTTCGGCAGGGCCTCCTTCTTGACCTTGCCTTCATGGACGGCCGGGAAGTCGTAGCCCGTCGCCCAGATGCGCGAGGTGAATTCCTGCTGGAAGGTGATGACGCCGCTCTTGAACGCTTCGAACGCCACCTGCCGGTCGCGGAAATACTCCCAGCGGACGCGGTCGAAGTTGTTGACGCCGATATTCACCGGCAGATCCTTGGCCCAGTAGTCGGTGACGCGCTCGAATTCGATGAATCGGCCCTGCTCGAAGCGGCCGACCTTGTACGCGCCCGAGCCCAGCGGCGGCTCCAGAGTCGAGGCTTCGAAATTCCGGGTCGACCAGAATTTCTCAGAGAAGACCGGCAGGCCGGCGACGACGAGATGCAGGTCGCGGCTGCGCTTGGGCGAAAGCTGCGCGACGAAGATGTCGTCGCTTTCCGCTTTGGCCGAGACCAATTCGTTCAGGATCAGCCGAAAGGAGGGGTGTCCCTTGGTCTTCAGGATATTCATCGAGAAGGCGACATCGGCAGCGGTGACGCGTGTGCCGTCATGGAAGCGCGCCTCCGGCCGGAGCCGGAAGCGATAGGTCAACTTGTCCGGCGAGACAGAGACGCTCTTCGCCAGCAATCCGTAGAGGGTGCCGGGCTCGTCCCCCGATCCGGTCATCAGGCTGTCGAAGCAGGCATCCATGCCGGCCGCGCCGTCGCCCTGCAGGACGAAGGTGTTGAGCGTGTTGAAGGTGTCGAAGCTCTGGTTGCCGCTGGCCTGCTTGATCTGGATCGTCAGCGTCCCGCCCTTGGGGGCCTTGGGATTTACATAGGGAAAATGCGGGAAATCCGGCGGGAGTCCGAGCTCGCCGAAGGTCGAGAGTCCGTGCAGCTCCGCTTCCTGGGCGAAGGCGCGCCCGCCCACGCCCGGCAGCGCCGCTCCCGCCGCCGCGAGCGCAGCGGCTTCCAGAACTCTGCGGCGGCTGATGCGGGTCGTCATCGTATCGCGTCTCCTCGTCGGCCGGGCTTCTCGCGAATCGCCCTGAATCATGTCGCCTGCCCGGCGAGCGGGCGCAACCATGACACTCGACGCCATGGTGGCGGCAACACCATGGCGTGCGCAAGCAAAAGCCGGGCAAAGGAAAAGCCGGGCACTGGGCCCGGCTTCACGAATTCATCAGCTCTGCGGGGAAAGCCGCTCAGGGCTTCGGCAGCGGCTTCGGCGCGTCGGCCAGGGTGTTGAGGTAAGCCACGACATCGGCGCGCTGGTCTGGCTTGGTCATTCCGGCGAAGGCCATGATCGTGCCGGGCAGGTATGCCTTGGGGTTCTTCAGGAAGCCGTCGAGCTGCTCGGCCTCCCACTTCTCGCTCGACTTGCCCTTCATCGCGGCCGAATAGGCGAAGCCTTCGACATGGGCCTTCTCGCGGCCATAGACGTCGAAGAGATGCGGGCCGATCTTGTTGGCGCCGCCCTTCTCGAAGGTGTGGCAGGCCTTGCAGGCGCCGATGGCCTTCTCGCCGCGGGCCGGATCGGCCTTGGCGAGGCGAACTGCGATCGGCTCGTCGGCGGCGGGAGCCGCGGCGGCACCGGCCGAGCCGCTGGCTTCCGCGCTCGGCAGGTCGAAGCCCGGCACGGCGGGCTTCTTCGGTGCGAACACGATGCCGGCGACCATGTTGAGGCTCATCACCACCAGAAGCGTGGAGAGTGCCGCACCGGCGATCTTGTTGGTTTCGATATCCATCGTATCCGAACCCTCGGCCGCCGGCGCAGGACGCAGGAGGCAATACAGCGCATAGGCCGGAGCCTCGCGGCGCCGACACACGAGCGTTGCTTAACCGCTTTGCGCGCTTCATTGCAACTCGTATAAGCACGCTCCGCTTTGAGACCTTTTGACGCTTGCAACGGCGCCCTGCGCAAGACCCACGCTGCACGCATCGACCCACGAGTTGGCCGATTCCAATGTCCGATCCGATGATCCTGATTCCGGCCCGCCTGCGGGCCACGCGCCTGCCCGGCAAGCCACTTGCCGACATCCATGGCGAGCCGATGATCGTGCGGGTCTGGCGGCGCGCTGTCGCGGCCGATATCGGGCCGGTCGCGGTCGCGACGGATTCGCCTGACATCTGCGCGGCCGTCGAGGCCGCCGGCGGTCGTGCCGTAATGACGCGCGACGATCACCCTTCCGGATCGGATCGCATCAAGGAGGCGGCCGACATCCTCGACCCGCAGGGACGCCATGACGTCATCGTCAACGTGCAGGGCGATTTCCCGACGCTCGAACCTGTGGCGATCGCGGCGTCCATGATCCCGCTCGCCGATCCTGAAGTTTCGATCGCGACGCTCGTGGGCCTTATCACCGACGATGAAGAGAAGCTCGCGCCCAGCGTGGTCAAGCTGGTCGGCAGCCATGTCACGCCGGCCCGCTTGCGGGCTCTCTATTTCACGCGCGCCACGGCGCCGTACGGTGAGGGGCCCCTCTACCACCATGTCGGAATCTACGCCTATCGCCGCGCGGCGCTGGATCGCTTCGTCAGCCTGCCGCAATCCATGCTGGAAAAGCGCGAGAGTCTCGAGCAGTTGCGAGCGCTCGAGGACGGCATGCGCATCGACGCGATGATCATCGATCACGTGCCCCGCGGCGTCGACACGCCGCCAGATCTGGATCGCGCCCGCGCGATCCTTGGAACCCACGCCGGAGCCTGAAGCCCATGTCTGTGATCGTGTCCTACCAGGGCGAACCCGGCGCCTTCTCGTCGCAGGCGGCGCTCGCGGTCTTTCCGGATTGCGAACTGCTCCCTTGCGCGACCTTCGAGGATGCGCTGGCAGCGGTCTCCGACGGCACGGCACGTTACGGCATGATCCCGATCGACAACTCGATCGCCGGCCGTGTCGCCGACATTCACCATCTGCTGCCGCGTTCGGGCCTTCACATCATCGGCGAACACTTCCTGCCGATCCGCTTCCACCTGATGGCGGTGAAGGGCGCGACGCTGGCGACGCTGAAGACGGTGCAGAGCCATATCCATGCGCTCGGCCAATGCCGCAAGATCATCCGCAAGCTCGGCCTCAAGGCCGAGGTCGCGGCCGATACGGCCGGCTCTGCCCGCCAGGTCGCGGAAGCAGCCGATCTCAGCCGCGCCGCGATCGCCCCGCGCATCGCGGCGGAGGTCTACGGCCTCGACATTCTCATGGAGGACATCGAGGACGAGAAGCACAACACGACGCGCTTCGTGATCCTCTCGAAATATCCTGAATTCGCCCGCCAGGGTGCCGCCAAGACAGTGACGACGCTGATCTTCCAGGTCCGCAACCTGCCGGCCGCGCTCTACAAGGCGATGGGCGGCTTCGCGACCAACGGCATCAACATGACCAAGCTCGAGAGCTACATGGTTGATGGTCATTTTTCGGCGACGATGTTCTATGCCGATGTCGAGGGGCACCCGGACGATCCGGCGCTGCGGCGCGCGCTCGACGAACTCGCCTTCTTCTCGAAGGAGGTGAAGATCCTCGGCGTCTATCCGGCCAACGCCTTCCGCGAGAGCTTCGCCGAGGCGGGAGAGTAGCGGCGGAGCCTCCTCTCATGGCGCAAGCGACGCAGGTGGTTGGCAGGGAACGCGCGTCGCTCCAGCTCGACCACCTCACCGTCATCGCGCCTGACCTGACCGAGGGCGTGGCGCATGTCAGAGCCTGTCTGGATCTGGATGTTCCGTTCGGCCAGCGCCATCAGTACATGGGCAGCCACAACCACCTGCTTCAGCTCGGCGGCTCGGTCTATCTGGAAATCGTGGCCCTCGATCCAGCGGGCCGTTCGCCCGGGCGGGCGCGCTGGTTCGGTCTGGACGATCAGAAGAGCCTGAGGGCGGCTTGGGACACCGGTCGGCGCCTGCGGGGCTGGGTGGCGCGCACTCATGCCATCGATGCCGTCCTCGCCGGGCGGAGCGCCCTCTTCGGCCGCAAGGTCGCTCTCCCCTTTGGCGCGCCGGTGTTCGACTTCGCGATCCCTGACGATGGCTCGCTGCCTCTCGACGGAGTCCTTCCCTCGCTCATCGACCGGCGAGGCAAGCCGCGTTCGATGGCGACGATGGCCGATCTCGGCGCAAGGCTGGAATCGTTCGTGCTCGAGCATCCGGATCCGGCCGCGATCTCGAAACTCTACGAGGACTTCATCGTCGATCGCCCGCCTGAGATCAGGGCAGGGCCCGAGCTGTGCTATCGGGCGCAAATCGAAACAGCGGCAGGCACGAGAGAGCTGAGCTAGACGCTCTCGCCCTCGACCGCCCAGGCCCTCAGCAGCGTGTTGGCGATGGCGAGGTGCTGCGGGCTGGTGAAGCCGTCGGGATGCGTGCCTTCCAGCATCTGGAGCGCTTCCTCGCGCGAAAACCAGCGGCCCGCCTCGAGTTCGGTCATGTCGAGCACGATGTCGTCGTTGAGCGCAGCCGCGATGCAGCCGATCATCAGCGATGAGGGGAATGGCCAGGGTTGCGAGGCGATGTAGCGGACGGTGCCGACGCGCAGCCCGGCCTCCTCCCAGCTTTCGCGGCGCACCGCATCCTCGAAGGTTTCGCCCGGCTCGATGAAGCCGGCGATGCAGGAATACATCCCCGGAGCGAAGCGGGCCTGCCGCGCCAGCAGGCACCTCTCGCCGTGGGTCACGAGCATGATCACGACCGGGTCGGTGCGTGGGAAATGCTGGGCGCCGCAGGCGCTGCACTCGCGCTTCCAGCCCGAGGCGCCGAGCGTGGTCGGTTGGCCGCACTGGGCGCAGAAGCGATGGCGCGCATGCCAGTCGAGCAGGGCCTTGCCTTCGCCGAGCGGGCCAAGCTCGTCCTCCGGCACGAGGCGCTTCAGCGCGACGGAGCGGAGATCGGTGACGAAGAGTTCCGAGCGCTCGCGCAGCGGCTCGGCCTGCGCCCGGTCGAGCAGTCTCGCGAAGCGCGGGGCGCCGTCTGGCGCCAGCCCCAAGAAGGCCTCTTCGAGCCCGTCACCGAGCAGCTGCGTCTCGCCATGGCTGAACCAGACCGAGAGTGCCTCGCCGTCGAGGCGTTTCAGAATCGGCGTCTCGCCAGCGACGACCGCGATCCGCGTATCCGAGCGATGCCGCAATGCGGAGACCGCATCGGGCTTGTTGCGCAGATCCTCGCGGCGATCGAGCTTGTTGACTGCGAAGCCGGTGAGGGCCGAGCGTTCGCGCGGGCGGGAGGCGTCGTTCATGAGAACCGTCCTAAACCCGCCTCACGCCCTCGCGCAAGCGGACTTCACGCACCGTCCCGGCCGCGTAGCAGGTTGACGATGGCGGAGAAGTCGGCGCCGCCTTCGCCCCAGGCATTGTGAAGGCCGTAGAGCTGCGTCGCGGCGGCGCCAAGCGGCGTCGAGGCGCCGGCGGCCTGCGCCGCTTCCTGCGACAGCTTGAGGTCCTTCAGCATCAGCGCCGAGGCAAATCCGGGCTTGTAGTCGTTGTTCGCGGGCGAGGTCGGGACCGGGCCGGGGACGGGGCAATAGGTCGTCAGCGACCAGCACTGGCCCGACGAAGTCGAGGCGACGTCGAACAGCGCTTGATGCGAGAGGCCGAGCTTCTCCGCCAGCACGAAGGCTTCCGAGACGCCGATCATCGAGATGCCGAGGATCATGTTGTTGCAGATCTTGGCCGCCTGGCCGTTGCCGTCGGCGCCGCAATGCACGATCCGCCGCCCCATCGCCTTCAGGATCGGCTCGCCGAGGGAAAAGGCCTGGTCCGCCCCACCGACCATGAAGGTCAGCGTCGCGCCCTTGGCGCCGCCGGTGCCGCCGGAGACAGGTGCATCGAGCGACAGGCAGCCATGCTGGCCGGCCATCGCATGCGCCTTGCGGGCGCTGTCGACATCGATGGTCGAGCAGTCGATGACCAGGGCGCCCTTCTTCACGGAGGGCAGGGTGTCGGCCCAGACTGAGAGAACGTGCTTGCCGGCCGGCAGCATCGTGATCACGACGTCGGCATCCGTGACGGCGTCCTTCGCCGAACCCGCGATGACGACGCCGAGCTCGGCGGCAGCGTCCTTCGAGGCCTGCACGAGATCGAAGGCGCGCACCTCATGCCCGGCCTTGACGAGATTGCCGGCCATCGGGCCGCCCATATTGCCGAGGCCAATGAAGGCGATGCTGGTCATGGTCGTATCCTCTCGCTTGTAGACCCGTGACGGGCGGCCTTGAGCCGCCCCTCTTCGGACTGAGTTCTCAGTTCCCCTTCGCCCGGCCGACGAGCCCGCGCGCGACGATCATCCGCATGACCTCGTTCGTCCCCTCCAGGATCTGGTGGACGCGGAGATCCCGGACGATCTTCTCGATGCCGTAATCGGCGAGATAGCCATAGCCGCCATGGATCTGCAGGGCCTGGTTGGCGACCTCGAAACCAGTGTCGGTGGCAACGCGCTTGGCCATGGCGCAAAGCTTTGTCGCCTCGGGCGCTTTCGCGTCCAGCGCCGCGGCCGCTCGCCAGAGCAGGCTGCGCGCCGCTTCCAGTTCGATCGCCATGTCCGCGAGCTTGAACTGCAATGCCTGGAAATCGGCGATGCGCGCGCCGAAGGCCTTGCGCTCCTGGGCATAGGCCAGCGCCTTGTCGAGCGCACTCTGGGCGCCGCCAAGCGAGCAGGCGCCGATATTGAGCCGTCCGCCATCGAGCCCGGCCATGGCGATCTTGAAGCCGATGCCTTCCGGACCCAGCCGGTTGGCCACCGGCACGCGGCAGTTCTCGAAGATCACGGCGCGCGTCGGCTGGGCGTTCCAGCCCATCTTCTTCTCGTTTGCGCCGAAGGAGAGGCCCGGCGTGCCCTTCTCGACGACGAGCGTCGAGATGCCGGAAGGGCCGGCCTCGCCGGTGCGCACCATCACGACATAGATGTCGGAGACGCCAGCGCCGGAAATGAATTGCTTCTGCCCGTCGAGAATGTAGTGGTCGCCATCCAGCACAGCCCGGGTCTTCAACGCCGCGGCATCCGAGCCCGCGCCGGGTTCAGTCAGGCAATAGCTCGCCAGATGTTCCATCGTGCAGAGCTTCGGCAGCAAGGCCTTGCGCTGTTCGTCCGAACCATAGCGGTCGATCATCCAGGCGCACATGTTGTGGATCGAGATAAAGGCCGCGACCGTCGGGCAGCCGGTCGAGAGCGCCTCGAAGATCAGCGCCGCATCGAGCCGCGAGAGCCCGGAGCCGCCGACATCGTCCTGGATGTAGATGCCGCCCATGCCGAGTGCGGCGGCGGCGCGCATCTCCTCGATCGGAAAATGCTTCTCCTCGTCCCAGCGCGAAGCGTGAGGCGCGAGCGTATCGGCAGCGAAATCCCGCGCCATGTCGCGGATGGCGATCTGGTCATCGGTGAGAGCGAAGGCGTTCAAGGCTGGCCCTCCTGATCAGTGAGATAGTCCCGTCGCGCAGCCGCGCGCAATCGCGACGAAAGGCAGGGCCTGTTCGCTCCGATCGGGATAGGGAAGGGCCGCCGGCAGATCGCGATGCGCCGGCGGGAGCTTGACGGGCGAGCGCGCAGGAAGCCGGAAGCGACGTTGCGATGATCCGCAGCGCTGGCTTCATGGCCTCCTCCGTGGCTTCGCGTCAGTTCATCGTCGGAATGACGAAGCTGGCGCCATCCTTGATGCCGCTCGGCCAGCGCGCCGTCACGGTCTTGGTCTTGGTGTAGAAGCGGATCGAGTCCGGGCCGTGCTGGTTGAGGTCGCCGAACGAAGAGCGCTTCCAGCCGCCGAAGGTGTAGTAGGCCAGCGGTACCGGGATCGGCACGTTGATGCCGACCATGCCGACCTGGACCTTCGAGGCGAAGTCGCGCGCCGCATCGCCATCGCGGGTGAAGATCGCGGTGCCATTGCCGTATTCGTGGTCGTTGGTGAGCTTCAGCGCCTCGTCATAGCTCTCGGCGCGCAGCACAGAGAGGACCGGTCCGAAGATCTCCTCCTTGTAGATGCGCATGTCCTTGGTGACGTTGTCGAACAGGCAGCCGCCGACATAGAAGCCGTTCTCGTAGCCCTGCATCTTGAAGGCGCGGCCGTCGACGACGAGCTTGGCGCCTTCCTGCACGCCGACATCGACATAGTGCTTGATCTTTTCCATCGCCGCCTTGGTGACGACCGGGCCGTAATCGGCCGCGGTGTCGGTCGAGGGGCCGATCTTCAGGCTCTCGACGCGCGGGATCAGGCGCTTGACGAGCTCGTCGGCCGTACCCTTGCCGACGGGAACCGCGACCGAGATCGCCATGCAGCGCTCGCCGGCCGAGCCGTAGCCGGCACCGATCAGCGCATCGACCGCCTGGTCCATGTCGGCGTCGGGCATGATGATCATGTGGTTCTTGGCGCCGCCGAAGCACTGCACGCGCTTACCCGCCGCGCAGCCGCGGGCATAAATGTACTCCGCGATCGGGGTCGAGCCGACGAAGCCGACGGCCTTGATGTCCGGATCGTCCAGAATGGCGTCGACCGCCTCCTTGTCGCCGTTGACGACATTGAGGATGCCGGGAGGCCCGCCAGCCTCGATGAAGAGTTCGGCGAGGCGCATCGGCACGCCGGGGTCGCGCTCGGACGGCTTCAGGATGAAGGCGTTGCCGCAGGCGATGGCGGGGCCGAGCTTCCAGAGCGGGATCATCGCCGGGAAGTTGAACGGGGTGATGCCGGCGCAGACACCGAGCGGCTGGCGCAGCGAATAGATGTCGATGCCCGGGCCGGCGCCGTCGGTGAACTCGCCCTTCATCAGGTTCGGCACGCCGAGCGAGAACTCGACGACCTCGACGCCGCGCTGGATGTCGCCCTTCGCGTCCGGAATGGTCTTGCCATGCTCGCGGGCGAGCAACTCGGCCAGCTCGTCATTGTTCTGCGCGATCAGGTCGAGGAACTTCATCAGCACGCGGGCGCGGCGCTGCGGGTTGACGGCGGCCCATTTCGGCTGGGCCTCGGCAGCGTTCTCGACGGCGGTGCGCAGTTCGGCGGCAGAGGCCAGCGCGACCTTGCCGATCACCGTGCCGTCCATCGGCTGGTAGATGTCGGCAGTGCGGCCCGAGGTGCCGGCGACATGCTTGCCGCCGATGAAATGACCAACCTGACGCATCGCGTCCTCCCCTACTAATGGTGGTGTCTCGAAATCCGGCTCTCCCCTACCATTCCTGTTTGTGCACGGCTATAGCGACCTTGGATAGGGCGTCGTGCAGAAACACAAATACCGGGGAGCGTTGCGGTGGAGCGGTTCGACTGGGACGACCTGCGCTTTTTCCTCGCCGTGGCCCGCTCGGGGCGGTTGACGGCCGCGGCGCGCCGGCTCGGCGCCGATCACGCCACGGTCTCGCGGCGCATCACCTCGCTGGAGGACTCGCTCAAGGCCAAGCTGTTCGAGCGCCGGCCGCAGGGCTACACGCTGACGGCCCATGGCGAGCGTCTCCTGACCAAGGCCGAGAACATGGAGACCGATGCGCTCGCGATCCAGAGCGACATCGGCGGCGCCGACATGGCGCTGGCCGGAACGGTCCGGATCGGTGCTCCCGACGGCTTCGGCACCACCTTCCTCGCGCCACGTCTGGCCGGGCTCGCCGCCGCCTATCCCGGTCTCGAGCTCCAGCTGATCGCGATGCCGCGCCTGCTCTCGCTGTCGAAGCGTGAGGCCGATGTCGCGATTACGCTCGCCCCGCCCAAGGAGGGCAAGGTCGTGGCCCGCAAGCTCTGCGACTACCGCCTCGGTCTCTATGCGACGCAGGCCTATCTCGATTCGATGCCGCCGGTGACGAAGCCGGAGGACCTCTTCGCCCACCGCATCGTCGGCTATATCGACGACCTGATCTTCACGCCGGAGCTCGACTATCTCGACGAGGTCGCCAAGGGGTTGCGCGCCCAGGTGCAGAGCTCGAGCGTGTTGGCCCAGATGAACGCGGTCGTCGGCGGCGCGGGCATCGGCGTGATCCATCATTTCATGGCCGAGGGCGAGACGCGCCTCGTGCCGGTGCTGCCAGAGACCGTCTCGATCACGCGGTCCTTCTGGCTGCTGGTGCATGCCGATCTGAAGGACGTCGCCCGCGTCCGCGCCATTGTCGATTTCGTGGTGCGCGAGACCAAGGCGAGCCGGGCCCTGCTGATGGGCGAACCGCTCGCGCCTGCGCTTGTTCAGGCCTGAATGCGGTTCCGGCCGGCCTGCTTGGCGACGTAGAGCGCCCGGTCGGCCTTGCGCAGCGCCAGGTCGAGGCTGTCGGCGGCCGTCATCTCCGTGAGGCCGATGGAGACGGTCAGGCCCAGCGTGAGATCGCCGACCGACATGTTCCGGCCCGCCACGCCGGCGCGAACCTCGTCGGTCAGAAGCGCCGCTTCGTTCTCACTCAGGCCGGGAAGCAGCAGCGCGAACTCCTCGCCACCGAGTCGGGCGAGGAGGTGCGGCTGACCCTGGAGCGCCTCGCCGAGATGGCCGGCGAAGATGCGCAGCGCATCGTCGCCCGCATCATGGCCGTGCTCGTCGTTCAGCAGCTTGAAATGGTCGATGTCGAGGATCGCGACGGAGGTCGGCTGGCCGGCCCGGCGGGCCTCGGCGACCATCTTCGGGCCACGCTCGAAGAAATAGCGCCGGTTGAACAGCCCGGTCAGGTAGTCGCGCCAGGCGAGGTCGTGGAGCTGGCGCATCCGCAGCAGCGTTTCGGCATTCGAGGCGATGCGGCACTGCAGCTCTTCCAGCACGAAGGGGCGCGAGATGAAGTCATGCGCGCCGGCCTTCAGGAAGCCGGCCGAGGTGGTGCGGTCGGTCGAGGAGGAGATGCCGATGACCCGCACCTGTTCGGCCGGGTAGCGCCGGCGGATGCGGCGGGCCAGTTCGTAGCCGTCCATGTCCGGCATGTTGTAGTCGGAGACGACGAGCCGGATCTCCTGGTCCTTTTCCAGCATGGCCAGCGCGTCGGCGCCGGAACCGACCTCGACGACGGTGTATTGCTGGCTGGTCAGCATCTGCCCGAGCAGCCGGCGCGTCGTCGTCATGTCGTCGACGACGAGGATGCGGGTCTCGCGATTGGTCAGCGCGCGCTTGACCGAGTTGACGAGGTTGCCGAGCGCGAACTCGGAATCCTTCAGCACGTAGTCGAAGACCTCGCGCTCCATGATGCGGGCGCGCGTCGCGGTGTCGAAGCTTCCCGTGAAGACGATGGTCGGAATGCCGTGGCTCACCGTCCAGTCGAGCGCCTCGCCATCGGGCGCGTCGGGGAGGTTGAGATCGACGACCGCGATTGCATAGCCTTCCTGGTCGCGCAGGATGGCGTTGCTGAGATCCTTCAGGCAGCCGCAGCTCGTGACCTTGAGACCAGTCTCCGCCTCGATCATCTGGCGCAGCGCGATCGAAAAGGTCCTGGAATCCTCGACGACGAGGACCCGGCGTTTGTCCTGCGGGCGGAAGAGCGGCTGCCGTTCCGCGGTGCGCTGATTCATGGGACCGTCCTGCAAGGCGCTAGCGCGCCATGGTCGAGACGCCTCAGCCGGCACACGGCGGTTGCCGGGCTGACGCATGGCCAACCTCTAACCATTGGGTGGTTAACGGTACCTTGTACTCGCGGTCCCCTGCGGGGTTGCCCGATCCGTCAGATCCGCCAAGGCAGCACGTTGCCGGGCAGCCGCTTCGCCGCGAGGTCGAGGGCCAGCATGGCCGCGAGGATGACGGCCGACGCGCTGATCGCGATGGCGGCTGCCTCGCCCGCGAGCCCGGCCTCCTTCAGCGAGAACAGGACGACGCCGAGCGTCTCCGTGCCCGACGACCACAGCAGAGCCGAGACGGTGAGTTCGTTGAAGGCGACGAGGAACACCATCAGCGCACTGACCATCGCGGCCGGGGCGAGGATCGGCGCTACGATGAAGCGCAGCATCTGCCAGAGGGTGACGCCGTCGAGTTTGGCCGCCTCCTCGTGATGCGCCTCGATCTGCTCCATCGCGGCCAGCGGCGCCTTCAGCGCCAACGGCAGGAAACGCGCCAGATAGGCGAATAGGATGATGAAAGGCGTCGCATAGATGCTGACCCCGAGCAGTGGCAGCGGCTTCAGGAACATCAGGATGCAGGCGATGGCGAGCACCACGCCGGGCAGGGCGTAGGGCAGTTCGATCACAACCTCGACGGCGCGCCTGAGCTTGCCCATGCGCCGCTCCAGCGCATAGGCGAAGGCGATCGAGATCAGTGCGAGGATGACTGCGGCGCTGCCGGCGAACAGGAAGGAGTTGCGGAAGGCGCGCATCGTCACGTCCTGCCGGATCAGCACTTCCGCGAACTTGTCGAAGGTCAGGCTCTGCCAGCTCAGCGCCACGCCGAGCGCCGGCGTCAGGGCCTCGCTGAGTAGCGCCAGGAAGGGCAGGCCGAGCTTGATCGCGAGCAGGAGCCAAAGTCCCCCCGTGACGAACGGTCGCGCCCGGCCGAGCTGCCAGAAGGGCTGCAGCGGTCGCTCGATCTCGATCTTGCCGCGAGCGCGTCGCGTCGCCAGCATGCCGGCGACGATGCCGAGACCCGCTACCAGCGCGACCAGGATCGACAGCGCCGCAGCATCGGGCAGGCCGGCCGGGCCGAAGCTCGACAGCCGCCGGTAGATCAGTGTCGGTAGCGTGAGATAGTTCACCGGCAGGCCGAGCAGCGCCGGGATGCCGAAGTTGCCGACGCCCGCGACGAAGGCGAGCAGGGCCGCCGCGGCGATCTGCGGCCGCAGCACTGGCAGAAGGATGCGCGCGACGATGCTGCCGGGGCCGGCGCCTTCCATCTGCGCGGCTTCGATCAGGGACTGCGGCACGCTGCGCAGGCCGGTCCAGAGCGTGATCGCGACGAGTGGGGCGTGGTGCAGCGCCATCACCAGCGCGATGCCGCCCCGCCCGAGCAGCGGATTCGGCGTGCCAGGCGCCGGCGACAGACCGATGAAGGCGAGGATCGGTGAATGCGGCGCGAACAGGCTCAGGAAGGCGAGCGCCGCGACCTGTGGCGCGATCATCATCGAGAAGACGAGCGCGAATGCGATCGGCCGCTTGCCGCGGACATCGGTGACGCTGAGCAGGATCGCCGCGCTGCCGCCGATCAGCAATGCGCCCAGCGCCGACAATCCGGCCGTTTCGAGCGTGTGCAGCGTCGCATTGACGGCCGCGCGGCTGCCGATCTCGGCCAGCGCCGCGTCCGGCGCGAACTGCCAGCCCGGCGCGAACGCGGCCGCGACCAGTCGCAGGAACGGCCAGCCGCCGAGCAGCATCGCGCAGGCCGCCACCAGCACCGGCAGCCCGAGACCGGCCGGAAGGCCAAGGCCCCGCCACGAAGGGCGGGGCCTGCTCTCCTGCCAGTCGGTATGGGCGGCGAGCGTCACTCGAAGATCGCGCTGAAGCGCTTGCGCGACGCAGCCTCGTCCGCCAGCGCCTTGGCGGCGTCGAACGGCATCAGCTTGATCGCGGCGCGGTCGGGATAGCCGGCGGGCAGCGCGACATCGGGATGAGCCGCGACATAGCCCTGCTTCAGGGCGAGCGCCTGGCCATCCTTCGAGATCAGGAAGTCGACGAAGGCCTTGGCGGCCTCGGGGTTCTTGCTGGCCTTGAGGATCGCGACCGGCTCGCTGACGGCCGAAACGCCTTCGCTCGGGAAGACGAACTCGACAGGCGCGCCCTTGGCCTTCTCGCGGATCGGCATGAAGTCGACGATCATCCCGTAGAGCTTCTCGCCCGTTGCGACCTGACGGAGGATGTCGCCATTGGCGCCGGCAGCAAGCGCGCCGTTCTTCTGCAGGGCCTCGTAGAAGCCCCAGCCGCTCGGCAGGCTGCCGGTCAGCGTGATCGTGTGTATCATCGCGGCGCCGGAATTGAGCGGGCTCGGCATCGCCAGCAGGTTCTTGGCCTCGGCCTTGGTCAGGTCGAGCCAGCTCGTCGGCTTCATCGTCGCCTTGGTATTGTAGACGATGCCGGTGGTGATCAGCTTGGTAGCGAACCAGAACTTCGCCGGGTCGTGGATGCCGGCCGGATAGGCGGCGACGTCGGCCTTGTCATGGGCCAGCAGCCGGTCTTCCTTCTTCAGGCCTTCCATGGTCACCGCATCGGCGATCAGCAGCAGGTCGGCCTGCGGCGCGCCGGCCTCGAACTCGGCGCGCAGCTTGGCCATCACGCGCGGCGTGCCGTCACGCACGAAGCTGATATCGACCTTCGGATACTTCGCCTTGAAGGCGTCGATGGTCTGCTGCGCATCGGTGTTGGGCTGGCTGGTGTAGAGCACGAGCTTGCCTTCGACCGCCATGGCGGGAAAGGCTCCCAGGGCGAGGGCAGCGGTGATGATCGCGATCGGCGCCTTGTGACGCATGAAACTCTCCTTTGCGCGTGCCCCGACGGGCTTCGCGCTGGCGGTAGTCTCCGCATATGACATATCCATGAAGGTCACGTCATATGCTTGCCGAGGCGCGCAGGCCAGACCTGCCTCATCCTTCGGCGGGAATGCAGGGCCGCCCTGCCGCCGGAAAGCTTGACCCCGCGCATCCTGCGGCCCACGTTCCGCCCCACCCATGCATTTGACCGTGACGAGATCGACATGACCGCCTCCAAGCTCGACCAGCTCCGCAAGATGACCACGGTCGTCGCCGATACCGGCGATATCGAAGCGGTGCGCCGGCTCAAGCCCGTCGATTGCACGACCAACCCGACTCTGATTCTGAAGGCCGTCGAGACTCCCGCCTATGCCGGGCTCGTCGACGAAGCGATCGCCTGGGGCAAGAAGGCCGGCAGCGGCGACAAGGCCGTCCATGCGGTCTGCGACCGGCTGGCCGTCACCTTCGGTGCCGAGCTGACCAAGATCGTGCCCGGCCGGGTTTCGACCGAGGTCGACGCCGATCTCTCCTTCGACACGGCCGCGACGATCGACAAGGCGCGCGCCATCATCGCCGCCTACAAGGAGCGCGGCATCGAGAAGGATCGCATCCTGATCAAGATCGCCTCGACCTGGGAGGGTATCCAGGCCGCCAAGGTGCTGCAGGCCGAGGGCATCGACTGCAACCTGACGCTGCTGTTCAGCCTGCCGCAGGCTGTCGTCTGCGCCGAGGCGAACGCCTTCCTAATCTCGCCCTTCGTCGGCCGCATTCTCGACTGGCACGTCAAGGCCGGCGGCGGCCCCTACACGGCCGAGACCGATCCGGGGGTGGTCTCGGTGAAGAGCATCTATGCCTACTACAAGACCTTCGGCATCAAGACGGTCGTGATGGGGGCATCCTTCCGCAACACCGGGGAGATCGAGGCGCTGGCCGGCTGCGACCGGCTGACCATCGGGCCGGGCCTGCTCGACGAGCTGGCCGCCGCGACGGGCGATCTGCCGCGCCGCCTCTCCCCGGCCTCGTCGCCGCAGGTGGCCTCCGGCTTCAACAAGCGATTGGGCTTCGACGAGAAGGCCTTCCGCTTCGCCATGAACGAGGATGCGATGGGCACGGAGAAGCTCGCGGAAGGCATTCGCGGCTTCGTCAAGGATCTGAACAACCTGCGCAAGCTCGTCGCCGCGAGGCTCGCCTAACTATGCCGCGCCCCGCGGCCTCCGGTCTTTCGGGCACCTGCGCGACCGATTGAGCCGCTCATACGCGAGGATCATTGACGCACGCCCGGCGTCGGGCTTCTGATGCTGCCGTTAGGTCGTCAGAGCGGCGCCGGTCGTCGGCGCCCCCGAACGGGGAGTTCGCGCCATGAGCCAGCAGACACCAATCGAGCATGCTGCCCCCTCGCTCGGCAGCCAGCTCGTGCCGCTTCGTCGCAACTGGGGCTGGCTGATGGCGGGAGGTGCCGCGCTCGTCCTGCTCGGCATCGTCGGTCTGGGCTCCGCGACGCTGCTCAGCGTCGCGAGCGCCATCTGGTTCGGCGCAATGATGCTGGTCGGTGGCGTCATCGTGCTGTTCGGCGCGTTTCGCAGCGAGGGCTGGCGCGGTGTCCTGCTCAACACACTGATCGGCCTGCTCTATCTCGGCGTCGGCATCTTCACCTTGGTCAACCCGGTGGCCGCGACGGCCTCGCTGACGCTGTTCGTCGGTGTGGCGCTGCTCGCGACCGGCATCCTGCGCGTCGTCGTCGGGCTGCAGAACCGGCAATTGCGCTTCTGGGCCTGGGTCGTGATCTCCGGCCTGCTGTCGCTGCTGCTCGGCGCCATGATCCTCTTCCAGTGGCCCGCTTCCAGCCTCTGGGTGCTCGGCACCTTCCTGGCGATCGAGCTGATCTTCCAGGGGATCGGCATCATGGCGCTGGCCCGAGCGATCCGCTCCACCTTCGACGGAAGCGCTGTGCGAAAGGCCTGATAGCCGCTTGAGCCCGCCCCGATTGGGGAGGGCGCTGTCTCGCTGTAGCGCGGTCTCAGCGTTCAGCTTGATCCACGCCGACGGTATCCGGCGCCAGCACCGTCCGGCTCTTCTGACGCGGCTTCTCACGACGAGGCGTGTCCTGACGCTCGGTTTTCGGGGCGGTGTCGGCCTGAGCCGTTACAGCCGGCTTCGGCGGAGCGGAGACCGGGTCGAAGAAGCTGCGGCCGCTGGCCGCCGCCGCTTCGAGCTGGTGCTTCCAGCCCTTGGCGTCCTTGCCGCCAAGGGCTGTGAAATCGGCACGGCGGTTGTCGTCGCTGCCGCGCCCGCCCTGATAGACCATCACGCCATTCGCGGTGACGACGATGTCGCCGCGCCGCAGCGTCGGATCCTTAAGATACCAGCTCGGATCGTTCGCCGGATCGAGCTGGACGACCGGAGGCTTTGGCTTCGAGGAGACCTCGGGAGCCTTCGGCCGCGGGGCACGGTGCTGCATCGGCTCGTCATATTCGTAGATTGGCGTCGCCCGCAGACGGGGGCCGCCGCCGAACAGGGCACGGCCCAGTTCTTCGAACAGATTTGCCGCCTGGGCCCCAGGCGCACCGGCGACGGCGAACGCCGCCACCATCCCGAACACCGCCACACGCCGCGCAAACATCACCGTCGTCCTCTGCTCACCGACCTGCTGTCGGTTCAACGTCTGATGGTCGCAAATGGTTCAGCGCGGGTTCACCGACGGGGTTAATATATTTCGACCGAACCCGCAGGGGCGGCCGGTACGCAGCAGGGGCCCGCTTCACCTTTTCGTGTGGCTGCCGCTTTGCCGCCGCAACGCCATTATCCGGGCGGCAGTCTGATCCGATGATGCGTGCGGTGCCCCTTGTTCTCGGCCTGCTCATCATCGCTCCGGCGGTGGCCCAGGCGCCTTGGGCGGTCCAGCCTGGCGCGACCGAGGTCTCCTTCGTCGCGCGTCGCTTCGGTATGCCGACCGCGTCCGGGCGATTCCAGCAATTCGACGGCGTCGTGGCGCTGGACTTCGAGCGACCCGAGCGAAGCCGGATCCGTATCAGGATCGATACCGGCTCCCTCCAGACGGGCACGCCGCTCGTCGACGCCTTCATCAAGGGCGAGAGCATGCTCGATGCGGCCCGCCATCCCGTGGCTTCCTTCGTCTCTGACGCCGTCTCCCGCACCGGAGACGGCAGCCTGGCGATCCGCGGACAACTCACCATCCGTGCGATCACGCGGCCGGTGACGGCCACCGCTGTTGCCGATGGCGATCCCGGCGCCGCCCAACGCGGCGGGCCTCTGGCCTTTCACGCCAATGCCGCCTTTTCGCGCTCCGCTTTCAATATCGGGGCCGATGTCAATGTCGTGGATGATCAGGTCGAGATCGCGATCAAGGGACGGCTCTCGCGATGAGCGGGGCGTTCGCCGGGCCGCCGCGCTGGCATCCTGCGGTCGTTGGACTTCACTGGCTGACCGTGATCCTGATCGTGCTCCAGTATGGGCTCGCCCGTCTGATGGGCGATGAAACCCGCGATCTCCTGGGCCGTTTCGCCTTGTATCAATGGCACAAATCGGTCGGGTTGACGGTCGCGCTCTTCGTCGCGTTGCGCCTGGCTCTGCGTCTGATCCTGCCCGCCCCGGCACCGGCGCGCGTCACCATCCTGCAGCAATATGCAGCCTGGATCGTTCACACCGGACTCTATCTTTGCCTGGTCGCACTGCCGGTCACGGGACTGCTGATGGTTTCGGCAGCGCCGATCCAGATTCCGACCGTCTACTTCGGGTGGTTTGCGGTGCCGCATCCGATCGGGCCAGACAAGGCGACCTACGAACTGATGCGCGCCCTGCACGAACGGGCCTTCGATGGCCTGTTCGTGCTGGGGCTCGTCCATATCGGCGCCGCGCTGCAGCATCAGTTCGTCTGGCGAGACGGGCTGTTGCGGCGGATGTGGTTTCGCGGCGCCGGCTCAGGCGTCGCGTGAGGCCTTCGTCGCCAGAGCCTCCGCCCGGATGGTCGAGAGCGACTTCGCCGGGGTGATCGCCTCCGGGTCCAGCAGGCAGTGGATGATCGCCGGCTTGCCGGATGTCACGGCCCGCTCGAAGGCGGGGCCAAACTCCTCGGTCTTCTCGACACGCTCGCCATGGCCACCGAAGGCCTTGGCGTAAGCGGCGAAGTCGGGGTTTTTCAGCGTCGTCGCCGAGACGCGGCCAGGATACTCGCGCTCCTGATGCATGCGGATCGTGCCGTACATGCCGTTGTCGACCACCACCACGACGACCGCGAGATCATACTGCACGGCCGTCGCGAAATCCTGCCCGTTCATCAGGAAGCAGCCGTCGCCGGCGAAGGCCACGACCGTCCTCTCCGGGAAAAGCCGCTTGGCGCCGATCGCGGCCGGCACGCCATAGCCCATCGAGCCCGAGGTCGGGGCGAGCTGCGTCGCGAACTTGGTGAAGCGGTGGAAGCGATGCACCCAGGTCGCGTAGTTGCCGGCGCCGTTGCACATGATGGCGTCGGCCGGCAGGCGGTTGCGCAGCCAGCGCACCATCTCACCGGGATGGAAGGTGCCTGCGACCGGCGCGGGCTGCTCGCTCCAGCCGAGATAGGCCTCATGCGCCTCGGCAGCGGCACCGGCCCAAGGGATCTCCTGCGGCGGATGCACAGTCTCGAGTGCCGCGCAGAAGGCCGTGGGGGAGGCGTTGATCGCGAGCGTCGGTCGGTAGACGCGGCCGAGCTCCTCCGGATCGGGATGGACATGGACGAGCGGCCGGCCCGGATTCGGGATGCCGAACAGCGTGTAGGACTGGCTCGGCATTTCCGAGAGGCGCCCGCCGACGAGCAGGACGAGATCGCTCTCCTTGATGCGCGCGAGCAGCTTCGGGTTCGGGCCGATGCCGAGATCGCCGGCGAAATTCGGATGGTCGGCCGGGAACAGCATCTGCCGGCGGAACGAGACCGCGACTGGCAGGTCGAAGCGCTCGGCGAAGCGCTGGAAGCGCTCGATCGCCTGCGGATTCCAGCGCGAGCCGCCGAGGAGCGCGACCGGCTTCTTCGCCGCCCAGAGCCGCTTCTGCAGGTCGATGGTCTGGAGCAGGGACGGATGGGTCTCCGTCACCTGATAGGGTTCGGCGTCCGCGGTCTCGACGACGTCGGTCAGCATGTCCTCGGGCAGCGCGATCACCACCGGGCCGGGACGGCCCGAGGTCGCGACATGGAAGGCGCGGCTGATGATCTCGGGGATGCGCTCGGCCTGGTCGATCTCGGTCGCCCACTTGCACATCGTGCCGAAGACGGCGCGGTAGTCGAGCTCCTGGAAGGCCTCGCGCTCGCGCATCGAGCGGTCGATCTGGCCGACGAACAGGATCATCGGCGTTGAATCCTGCTGGGCGATATGCACGCCCGGCGACGCGTTGGTGGCGCCCGGGCCGCGCGTCACGAAGCAGATGCCGGGCTTGCCGGTCAGCTTGCCGGCGGCCTCAGCCATCATGCTGGCGCCGCCCTCGGCCCGGCAGATGGTGACCTTGAGGTTGGCGTCGTGCAGCGCGTCGAGCACCGCAAGATAGCTCTCGCCGGGGACGCAGAAGGCGTCGGTCGCGCCATGGATCAGGAGTTGGTCGACGAGGATCTGCCCGCCGGTGCGCTTAGCCATGCTGCGGCCCTCCCCAGGCCGGGTCACTCAGGATTTCGTCGGCGTGCTCGCCGAGTTGCGGACTGGGGCGCGGCGAAACCTGCCGAACCCCGTTCATCACGATGGGCGAGCCTACCGTCGGGATGCTGCCGCCCTTGGCGGTGGCGTTCGCCAGATCCACCTTCACGCCGCGCGCGACGACCTGCGGGTCGACGAAGACCTCGCCGATGTCGTTGATCGGGCCGGCGGGAACGCCGACCTTCTCCAGCGCGGCCAGCAGATCGGCCTTGAGATAGCGCTGGCAGAGCTCGTGCAGCTTCGCAGTCAGCGCGACGCGGTTCTTCACCCGCGAGCGGTTGTCGATATAGGCCGGCTCGTCGGCGAGCGATACCTCGCCCAGCACCTCGCAGAGCTTGCGCCACTGCCCATCATTGCCGGTGGCGATGATGATGTGTCCATCCGCGACCGGGAAGACGTCATAGGGCACGATGTTAGGGTGCGCGTTGCCGAGCCGCGGCGGCGGGTTGCCTGAGACGAGGTAGTTCATCGCCTGGTTGCCGAGCACGGCAATCTGCGAATCCAGCAGCGCCATGTCGATATAGGCGCCTTCGCCGGTCGCGTCGCGCTGGCGCAGCGCCGAGAGGATGCCGACCGAGGCGTAGAGCCCGGTATAGATGTCGGCGACCGCATAGCCCGCCTTCATCGGCGCGCCCTCTGGCTCGCCCGTCACCGACATCGGCCCGCCCATGCCCTGAACCAGGAAGTCGTAGCCGGCGCGTGGCGCATAGGGGCCGTCCTGCCCAAAGCCGGTGACGGAGCAGTAGATCAACCGCGGGAACTGCTTGCGCAGCGAGGCGGCGTCGAGCCCGTATTTGACGAGGCCGCCGACCTTGAAGTTCTCGACCACGACATCGGCATGCGCCGCCAGCTTGCGCACCAGCGCCTGGCCCTCGGCCGTGCGGAAATCGGCCGTGATCGAGCGCTTGCCGCGATTGGCCGAGTGGAAATAGGCGGCGGAGAGATTCTCGCCGTTCTCGCCCTCGACGAAAGGGGGCCCCCATTTGCGGGTGTCGTCGCCCTCCGGCGCCTCGACCTTGACGACATCGGCGCCGAGATCGGCCAGCAACTGGCCGATCCAAGGACCTGCAAGGATGCGCGCCAGTTCGAGGACGCGCAGGCCGGCAAGGGGAGGGGTGGTCATGTTTGGGCTTCGCCTCGACGTCATGGTCGGGCTTGGCCCGACCATCTCAGGGGAAGGTCGCTCGGGACGAGATGCCCGGGTCAAGCCCAGGCATGACGAACGATCAGGCTCAGAAGAACGCCTGCAGGCCGGTGATGGCCCGGCCGAGGATCAGCGCATGGACGTCATGCGTGCCCTCATAGGTGTTCACCGTCTCGAGGTTCGCGGCGTGGCGCATCACCTGATATTCGATCTGGATGCCGTTGCCGCCATGCATGTCGCGGGCCTGGCGGGCGATGTCGAGCGCCTTGCCGCAGTTGTTGCGCTTGACGATCGAGATCATCTCCGGGGCCATCTTGCCCTCGTCCATCAGTCGGCCGACGCGCAGCGAGCCCTGCAGGCCGAGCGTGATCTCGGTCAGCATGTCCGCAAGCTTCTTCTGGTAGAGCTGGGTCTGGGCGAGCGGCTTGTTGAACTGCTTGCGGTCGAGCCCGTACTGCCGGGCGCGGTGGAAGCAGTCCTCGGCGGCGCCCATCACGCCCCAGGAGATGCCGTAGCGCGCACGGTTGAGGCAGCCGAACGGGCCTTTCAGCCCCGAGACGTTCGGCAGCAGGTTCTCTTCTGGCACGATGACGCCGTCCATGACGACCTCGCCCGTGATCGAGGCGCGCAAGCTGAGCTTGCCGCCGATCTTCGGCGCGGACAGGCCCTTCATGCCCTTTTCGAGGATGAAGCCGCGGATTTGGTTGTCATGCGCGGCCGACTTCGCCCAGACGACGAAGACGTCGGCGATCGGCGAGTTCGAGATCCACATCTTGGAGCCGGTCAGCTTGTAGCCGTCGGCGACCTTCTCGGCGCGGGTCTTCATGCCGCCGGGGTCGGAGCCGGCATCCGGCTCGGTCAGGCCGAAGCAGCCGACCCACTCGCCGGAGCCCAGCTTGGGCAGGTACTTCTTGCGCTGCGCCTCGTCGCCATAGGCGTAGATCGGGAACATCACCAGCGAGGACTGCACCGACATCATCGAGCGATAGCCGGAATCGATCCGCTCGACCTCACGCGCGACGAGTCCGTAGGAGACGTAGTTGGCGCCGGCACAGCCATATTCTTCGGGAACGGTGACGCCGAGCAGGCCGAGCTCGCCCATCTCGTTGAAGATCGAGCGGTCGGTCGCCTCATTGAGATAGGCGTCGTGGATGCGGGGGCTGAGCTTCTCCTGCGCATAGGCTCGCGCGGTGTCGCGGATCAGCCGCTCGTCCTCGGTCAGCTGCTCGTCGAGCAGGAAGGCGTCGTCCCAGGTGAACTCGGCCAGCTTGTGGCTGGCGGCGTGGCTGCGGGCGGCTTCGGCCATGGTCTCTACTCCCCTATGGTTTGCCGTCATGGTCGGGCTTGACCCGACCATCTCTGAAACCAGCTATCTGGTCACGAGATTCTCGGGTCTGCCTGCGCTTCGCCCGAGAATGACGCGTTACTCCTCACGCATCCACGTCGAAGCTGACGCCCTGCGCCAGCGGCAGCGTGGTGCCGTAGTTCAGCGTGTTGGTGGCACGACGCATATAGGCCTTCCAGGCGTCGGAGCCGGCCTCACGGCCACCGCCGGTTTCCTTCTCGCCGCCGAAGGCTCCGCCGATCTCGGCGCCGGACGGGCCGATATTGACATTGGCGATGCCGCAATCCGAACCCTCATCCGAGACGAAGAGCTCAGCCTCGCGCATGTTCAGCGTGAAGATCGAGGAGGAGAGCCCGGCGCCGACCGCGTTCTGGATCGCGATGGCTTCCTCGATCGACTTGTACTTCATCACATAGAGGATCGGCGCGAAGGTCTCGCGCTCGACCGGGCCGCACTGGCTGGGCATCTCGACCAGAGCCGGACGGACATAGAAGCCGCCCACGCCGACATCGACCTTCTCGCCGCCATGGACCTTGCCGCCTTCGGCCTTGGCCTCGGAGAGCGCCTTCTGCATGCCCTGATAGGCGGCCTCGTCGACCAACGGACCCACCAGCACGCCGGCCTCGCGCGGATCGCCGATCTTCACCGAGCCGTAAACCTTGGCGAGCTTCGGCACGAGCTGGTCGTAGACGCTCTCATGCACGATCAGGCGACGCAGCGTGGTGCAGCGCTGGCCGGCCGTGCCCATCGCCGCAAACGCGATGCCCCGCAACGCGATGTCGAGATCGGCCGACGGCGCCACGATCGCGGCGTTGTTACCGCCGAGCTCGAGAATCGCGCGAGCGAAGCGCGCGGCGAGCTTCTGGCCGACTTCCTTGCCCATGCGGGTCGAGCCCGTGGCGGAAACGACCGGGACGCGATGATCCTGGACCAGGATGTCGCCGATCTCGCGGCCGCCGATCAGCACTTCCGAGAGGCCGACCGGGGCCTCGGGGCCGAAGCGCTTCATCGTCTTCTCGACGATGGCCTGCACGGCGAGCGCGGTGAGCGGGGTCTTCTCGGAGGGCTTCCAGACGACGCTGTCGCCGCAGACGAAGGCGAGCGCCGCGTTCCAGGACCAGACCGCGACCGGGAAGTTGAAGGCGGAGATGACGCCGCAGACGCCGATCGGGTGCCAGGTCTCCATCATGCGATGGTTCGGGCGCTCGGTCGCGATGGTCAGACCGTAGAGCTGGCGCGACAGGCCGACGGCGAAGTCGCAGATGTCGATCATCTCCTGAACCTCGCCGAGGCCCTCAGAGGTCACCTTGCCGGCCTCAAGGGTGACCAGCAGGCCGAGATCGGTCTTAGCGGCGCGCAGCTCTTCGCCGAGCAGGCGCACGAACTCGCCACGACGCGGCGCCGGCACCTTGCGCCAGGCGAGATAGGCCGACTGCGCCCGACCGATTGCAGCCTCGGCCTCGGCGGGCGAGGTCTCGCGCAGTGTCGCGACCGTCTCGCCGGTGATCGGCGAATGGGCGGTGAGGCCCTTCGTGGAGAAGGCGGCGTCGGTGACGCCGAGGCGCTTCAGCAGCGCGAGCGCGTCCTTGGGGAGGGGAGAGGTCATTGGTCTGCCTGATCACTGCTGTCGATGAAACACAGCCCTCATCCTGAGGAGCGCCGCAGGCGTGTCTCGGAGGATGATCCACGAGGCTCCGGAGCTGCCTGGATCATCCTTCGAGACGCCGCTCCGCGGCTCCTCAGGATGAGGGCTCGGGGGAGGTCGCCCGAGGATCGGAACAATGCCCTCTTCCGCCATGCCCGGGCAACCGATATGTTCTCACGACTTGATGAGAAAAAATCATGGAATTTGAGATCGTCCCCGGCCGCCTCTCGGTCCCGTCGCTGTCGGCGCTCGCCGCCTTCGAGGCGGCCGCGCGTCATGGCAGCTTTACGCGCGCGGCGGAGGAGCTGAGCCTGACGCAGGGCGCGGTCAGCCGGCAGGTGGCGCATCTCGAGAAGGTGCTGGGCGTGGCCTTGTTCCAGCGCGTGCGCCAGCGCGTCACCCTCACTCCGGCCGGCAGCGCCTATGCGGCCGAAATCCGCGACGGACTGTCCCGCCTGGCCGCCGCGACGGTCTCGGCCATGGCGTTTCGCGGCGCCGGAGGCGTGCTCAACCTCGCGATCCTGCCGACCTTCGGCACGCGCTGGCTGATCCCGCGCCTGCCGCGCTTCACCGAGGCACATCCCGGAATCACCATCAATTTCACCACGAAACTGGTGCCGTTCGACTTCGGCCGCGAGCAGCTCGATGCCGCCATTCATTTCGGCGATCCGGTCTGGGCCGGGGCACGGCTGCATCGGCTGATGGGTGAGGAGATCGTGCCCGTCGCCGCCCCCTCGCTGGTGGCGCGCCTCGGCCTGAGGGAGCCCGCGGACATGCTGCGCGGCCCGCTTCTCCAGCAATCGACGCGGCCACGCGCCTGGGCGAACTGGCTGGAGCAGCAGGGGTTGCCGCCGCAGCGCGCGCTGATGGGGCCGCGCTTCGAACAGTTCGCGATGGTCTCGCAGGCGGCGGTTGCCGGCCTCGGCCTCGCCATCGTGCCGCGCTTCCTGATCGAGGAGGAGCTGCGCGCAGGCTCCCTGGTCATTCCGTTCGATCGTCCGGTTACGGGATCCGAAGGCTATTACCTGGTCTATCCCGAGGCCCGTGCCGAACTCCCGGCGGTGGTCGCCTTTCGCGATTGGCTGCTTGGCGAGTGCGCCGCGGCGAACTGACTCGACAAGTCTCTCCGGCCGCGCCATTCATGCGCAGAGTTCACTAACCGGGTCACGACGCGCGTGCCCGGCTTATTCTGCGGGACCGGTCATGTCGTCTTCCGAAAGCGCCGATGTCGTCATTTGCGGAGGTGGCGCGATCGGCTCCTCCGTCGCCTATCATCTGGCGGCGGACCCCGGCTTCACCGGCAAGGTCGTCGTGGTCGAGAAGGACTCGACCTACCGTTACGCGGCCTCGGCCCTCTCGGCCGCCTCGATCCGCCAGCAATATTCGAGTGCGGTGAACATCCGCATCTCGCTGCACGGCATTGATTTCCTCCGCAACATCGGCCGGCACCTCGCCGTCGACGGCGAAGTGCCGGCGATCGATCTCCACGAAGGTGGCTATCTCTATCTGGCGGGCGAGGAGGGGGCGCCCGTGCTGGCCGCCAATCAGGCGCTGCAGGCTGCCGAGGGGGCGGATATCGCGCTTTATGCTGCGGCCATGCTGCGCAGCAAATTCCCCTGGATGAACACCGAGGACGTCGCCTGCGGCAGCTATGGTGTCAGCGGCGAGGGCTGGTTCGATGGCTGGGCGGTGTTGCAAGCGTTTCGCAAGAAGGCGCGTGCTCTCGGCGTTGAATACCGCCAGGGCGAGGTCGCCCGCTATGTCGTCGAGGCCGGGCGCGTCACCGCTGTGGAACTGGCCGATGGCAGCCGCATCGCCTGCGGCGCGGCGGTCAATGCCTCGGGCACGCATGGCGCGAAGCTCGCCGCCACGGCGGGCGTCACGATCCCCGTCCGCTCGATGAAGCGCTACGTCTTCTCCTTCATGTGCAAGGGTGAGGTCGACAACTGCCCGCTGCTGATCGACCGCACCGGCTCCTGGTGCCGTCCCGAAGGCAAGCGCGGCAGCGACGGCCAGCTCTTCATCGCCAGCTGCTCGCCGCTCACCCCCGAACAGGACGAGGAATGGATCGAGACCGACCCGGCCGTCGAGGATGTCGACTGGGCCTTCTTCGAGGAGACGGTCTGGCCGGCGCTCGCCCACCGCATCCCGGCCTTCGAACAAATCAAGCCCGGCCGCGCCTGGGCCGGCCCCTACGACATGAACGAACTCGACCACAACGCCATCATCGGCCCTGCGGTCGGCGTCGGCGGGCTCTATCTCGCCAACGGTTTCTCTGGCCATGGCCTGCAGCAGGCACCGGCCGTCGGTCGCGGGCTAGCCGAACACATTCTTCTCGGGGCCTATCGCACGCTCGATCTCTCTGATCTCGGTCATGAGCGCATTCTGGCAGGCCGACCGATGCTGGAGACCAACATCATCTGATAGGCTCGTCGCAAGCCCGTCGCCGGAAAGCGCGCCATGATCGATACGAGCTATGTCCGCACCATGGCGCATTACAACGCCTGGCAGAACGACAATCTCTACGCGGCTGCCGCGATGCTCGATGATGCCGCGCGACGGCAGGATCGCGGCGCCTTCTTCAAGTCGATCCACGGGACGCTCTGCCATCTGCTCTGGGCCGATCGGATGTGGCTGTCGCGTTTTGCCGGGACGCCCAAGCCGGCCGTCCGTATCCATGACTCCCCTGATCTGGTGGCGTCCTGGGACGATCTCGTCCTCGAGCGGAAGGCCTTCGACCAGACGATCACCGACTGGGCCGCGGGCTTGTCCGGTGATTGGCTGGCTGGCGACCTCACCTGGTTCTCCGGCGCGACGCAGCGCGAGATGCGCAAGCCTGTCGCACTGCTGGTGACCCATATGTTCAACCACCAGACGCATCATCGCGGTCAGGCGCATGCGATGCTGACCGCGGCCGGCGCGCGGCCGGAGGACACCGACCTGATGCTGATCGACGTCACGCGCTGAAGCAGCACGTGACGTCGATCAGGCGGAAGCCTTTTTCCGATTTCGCGGCGGGCTCATCCCCTCGTCCACTTCGCGGTCGGCATGGTCCGGCGGCACCGAGGCGGTGGCGTTCTGGCTGAGCTTCTGGAACAGCCCGAGCCCGACCATTGCGGTGACCGCGAGGAAGACGAGCAGTCCGGGATAGATGATGTTGCCCATCGTCTCGCGCGAGGTCTTGGCGATCAGCACGAGGGCCTCCAGGCTGAGCGCGACGATCATGATGGTCATGAACTTGGTCAGAGAGCCGCGAGCCTCCGACGGGCGGCGCAGTTCGCGGTCGGCGACGACCTCCTCCTCGAAAAGGAACTTGCCGACATCGGCGACGGCGACCGCGATGATGATCAGACCGATGCCGTCCAGCATCGTTTCGAGCGCGTTGTCCCCCGTCCAGTAGCCGGTCGCGGTGCGCCAGACCGCGACGCCGATCAGCAGGATCGCGGCGGCGAGCAGCGCGAAGGCGATCACCGTGTAGAGAATGCGGCTGAACAGCGTCATCGAGAATCCCCCCTCCCGGAAGCCGGGTCCGGCCAGACAACCCGCATTGGCGAAGGGTGGTTCCGCTACGGGAGGAGACCGGCCATGCCCGCGCGGTGATTGTGGCCGACACCGGCTTCTGCGAAGCGTGGAGCGTCCAGGAGCCGCGCCATGCCCCAAACGACCCAGCTCGCCGCCTTCGCACTGATCTGCCTCGGCATGGTGGTCACGCCAGGCCCCAATATGATCTATCTGATCTCGCGATCGATCGCGCAGGGGCGGATGGCCGGACTGATTTCGCTCGGCGGCGTTGCGCTCGGCTTCGTCGTCTACATGCTGAGTGCCGCCTTCGGCATCACGGCGCTGCTCTTCGCGGTGCCTTATGCCTATGACGCATTGCGCATCGGCGGTGCGCTCTACCTGCTCTGGCTGGCCTGGCAAGCGGTGAGGCCGGGCGGTCGCTCGCCTTTCCAGCTGCGCAACCTGCCGCATGACCGGCCGCGCAAGCTGTTCGGCATGGGCTTCCTGACGAGCCTGCTCAATCCCAAGATCGCGATGCTCTATCTGGCGCTGCTGCCGCAGTTCATCGATCCGGCCGCCGGCAGCGTACTGGCTCAATCGGTATTGCTGGGCTCGATGCAGATCGCGATCAGCCTTTCGGTCAATGCCATGATCGCCATCGCGGCAGGCGGTATCGCGGTCTTCCTGCGCACGCGCCCGTTCTGGTCGCTGGTCCAGCGCTGGCTGATGGGCACGATGCTCGCGGGCTTCGCTTTGCGCATGGCGCTGGAAAGCCGTCGCTGAAGATCTCGGGTGGCGCTGAGCGCCGCGACCATCGTAATCCGCCTTCGCCTCCGGGGCCGCCAAAGGCCGGCCTTTCTCATGAACCCGACGGCATCAGGCCGCTACGGTGACGAAGGGCGCCGACGCGCCGGCATGACGCTGCGTGCCGGCTCGTGCTAGGCTGCCCTAGCGTAAGCTAACGCTGGCTGAGCATGAGGGAGGTTGTCGATGGCCTGCTCGTTCTCGCGGATTGGATGGCTGGCCGGGTTGACGGTCTTGCTGGCTACGACCCTCGCCGCCGCGCCCGCTTCCGCCCAGAAAGCGGATGTGATCGCGCTTTGCAAGGCCGAGAAGACGGAGCGGGCCATCGCCGCCTGCACGAGCGTGCTGAAGGGGCGGGGGGATCAAAAGGCCAAGGCTTCTGCGCTGTTGAGCCGGGCTCAGGCCTATTGGGCCCTCAACCGTCTCGCCGAGGCCGAAAAAGACTACAGTGAGACGATCCGTCTCGCGCCCAATTTCGGTGCGCTCTACCGCGACCGGGCGCAGATCCGCTTCGGCCTGGGCAATCAGGAGGGCGCGATGGCGGATTTCACGATCGCGCTCGACAAGAATCCCTTCGACGCCGACAATCATGCCAATCGCGGCTACCTCAAGCTGCTGCAGAATGATTTCGTCGGGGCGGGGGAGGACATCCGCAAAGGGCTGTTCTGGCAGAAGGGGCATCCGCGCAGCGAGTACATGCTCGGCCTGCTGCATTACTCCACCGGACGCTATGGCGATGCGGTCGCCCAGATCGACAAGGCTCGCGCTGTCGGTTTCCGCGGCAGCGAAGCCGCCATCACCAGGGCTCGCAGCCTGTACTATCTCGGCACTTACGACGCCGCCATCCGCGAGGCGACGGAAGGCCTCCAGGCTTTCCCGAGCCAGTACGACCTGAGCGAAATCCGCGCCCGGGCGCGGCTGGCTCGCCGGGAATTTTCCGAAGCGCTCGCCGACGCGGAGGCCGTGGCGCTTGCGGCGCCGAAATACGGCCGTGCCTATGCGACGCGCGCGGCCGTCAGGCTGGCGCTGAAGGACATGACAGGTGCGACGTCCGACGCAGAGGCGGCGATCCGGCTCGATCCAACCCTCTTCGACGCTCATGAGGTCATGGCGGACATCATGCTCGCCTCCGGCAGCGAGGCTGCCGCCCGTGCGGTGCTGGTGAAGTCGGCCGACCGCACCGATGCGAAGATGGAGTACGACATCGCCTCGCGCGCCCGTCATGCGGCGAGGGTCGTCGAAATGGACAAGCCCAAGCCGATCCTGGTCACCGATCTCGACGAGGGCGAACTGAAGACACGCTGCGGCAGGCGTGACGACCCGCTCCGCATGAAGAGCTGCGACAGGCTGGTCGAGTTGGCGTCCACGCCGCTGGCCAAGGCCGACATGCTGATCCTGCGTTCGCAGGCGCAGCCTCATGAGCGGCAGCTCTCCGATCTCGACCTCGCCGTCGCGGCCGCTCCGGATTATCTCGTCGCGACCATCGCCCGCGCGCAGGGGCATATGGCGGATTATCGCTTCGGCTCGGACCTGACGCCCTATCAGCGGGCCTGGGCCGATGCCGATAGCGCCGTGCGTCGTGCGCAGGCCGGATCCGACGAACTCAAGGATGCCCTCGCGACGAGAGCCGCCGCCTCGCATGGCAAGGGCGACTACGAAAGTGCGGTTACCGATCTGACTCGGCTTCTGGAGGGCGAGCCGTCTGCTGCCCATCTCCTCGAGATGCGCGCGGAGGCCCTGCTCATGGCCGGAAAGCCGGAGCCAGCGCTTGCCGATCTGCGCGAGACCCGGCGGCTGGTCACGGGTGATCGTCGCAAGTTCCTTGACGACGACGACTTCGTGGTCGCCCTGATCGAGACCGGCAATATCGATGAGGCGTTGGCCGTGCTGGAGGCGTGGAAACGCGATGGAGCAGCCGGGGACATCGTTCGCGAGGCGTTGCATGCACGCGCCGTTCTCGCCAGTGGTGATGCTGCCGCGGCGCGCGAGATCGCGGCGGCAGCCATTGCCGCCAACCGCTTCAACATCGCTGCCATCGCCGTTCGCGGCATGGCCCTGGCCAGCTCAGGCCGTCCGCTCGAAGCCGTCGCGGACCTGACCAAGGCGATCGACGAGACGGTCGCTGTGCCGTTCAAGGCCTCGGCTTCGGGCATGACGCCGGGATACATGGCGGATCTGTTCCTGCATCGCGGGCTGGCACGCCTGCAACTGAACCAGACCAATGCTGCCCGTGCCGATTTCTCGGAGGCGATCAAGCGGGCTCCCGACCGGGCGCGGGCCTATGGCGAGCGAGCCCGGCTCGCTTTGCTGGCGGACAACCCCGCCGCCCTGACCGACATTGCCATGGCGTTGCGCATCGAACCGAACGAGCCGCGCTGGCAGGCTCTGGCCGCGCGCATCAATCTCGCGACGGGCGATCTCAACGCCGCCGAGCGCTTCGCCGCAGCGGCGCTGGCGGCGCCTGCGCCCGAGCCCGGCCTGCTGCTGCTGCGCGCCAGGGCGAGGCTCGGTCTCGGCAATCTCGCCGGTGCGGCCGAGGATGCAGGCGCGCGTCTGGCGGCTGCACCGGCGGATGCCGATGCCCTGCTGGTCAGGATCGAGGCGCTGACGGGCCAGGGCGATCTCAAGGCGGCGCTCGCTGAAGCTGAGGCGGCGCGCGCCGCGCGAGGTGGCGACGTCCGCATCCTGCTCGCACTGGCCGAGCTCAAGGCGCGCACGGGCGATGCCCCCGGAGCGATCGGCGCGTTCGAGGAGGCGGCGGGCAAGTCCGATGCCGCATTGCAGGCCAACAAGCGCCTGGGCGATCTTTATGCCGGCATCGCCTCCGACCAGCTAGCGCTGGGATACTATGCCAAGGCGATCGAGCAGCCTGCGCGCAGCCCCGATGACGAGACCGTTCGCACGGCTGCCCGCACGGCCCGCGACGCGTTGATCCGCAAGATGTCGGCGCCGAAATAGCGTGCTCCGCGCTTTTTGCGCAGGCCCGGCCGCGTCGATGCGCTACCGGGCGCTGTCGTCGTTGTCTAAGCTCCTGATAGTCCCGTCCGGAACAATGAGAGCGAACAATGAGCGCAATGACGCCTGAGGAAGCCAAGGTTATCGCCTGGCTCGCCGACCGCAAGGAGGCGATGGTCGCGCTGTTGCGCGAGATGGTCGATACCGACTCCGGCTCCTGCGACAAGGAGGGCGTCGACCGGGCCGGGCAGGTCATCGCCCGCTTCCATGCCCAGAACGGCCTCGAAGTCGAGGTCATTCCGGATGCCCGTTACGGCGACGCGGTCAAGGCGCGCCTGCCGAACCCGACCGCCAACGACCAGCGCCCGGTGCTGCTGCTTGGCCATCGCGATACCGTCTTCCCGAAGGGAGAGCCGACGCGCCGGCCCTTCACGATCAGGGACGGCCGCGCCTATGGGCCCGGCGTCGCCGACATGAAGGCGGGCGTCGTCATCGAGGCCTTCGTCGCAGCAGCCTTTGCCGAATGCGGTGGGTTTTCGGCCCCGCTGACGATGCTGACGACCAGTGATGAGGAAATCGGCTCGCCCTCGTCGCGCCCGGTCATCGAGGCTGCCGCGCGAGAGGCGCGCTGCGTCTTCAACGCCGAACCCAGCCGTCTGCCGGCGGGCACCGAGTTCGCCCGCGATCATCGCCAGTCCGTCACCAGCGGCCGCAAGGGTGGCGTCTTCATGCGTGCCGAGTTCATCGGCAAGCCGGCCCATTCCGGTGCGAACTACGAGAAGGGCGCCTCTGCCATCGTCGATCTCGGCCACAAGATCCCGAAGCTCCAGGGCCTGACCGATCTCGCCAAGGGCATCACCGTCAATGTCGGGCTGATCGGCGGCGGCCAGACCGTCAACACCGTCGCGCCCAACGCCTGGTGCGAGATCGACCTGCGCTATGTCACGGCAGCCCAGCGCGGCGAACTGGTCGAGGCCATCCGCGCGATCATCGAGACGCCGATCGTCGCCGACACCAGCGCGAAGCTTTCGATCAAGGGCGAGTTCCTGCCTCTCGAAGGCACCGCCGAGTCCCAGAAGCTGTTTGAGACCTATCGCGAAGCAGCTGCCGGCTTCGGCATCGCGACCATCGCGGAATTCACCGGCGGCTGCGCTGATTCTGGCTTCACCGCGGCGCAAGGCTGTCCGACGCTCTGCAGCGTCGGTCCGATCGGCGGCATGGCACATACGCCCGACGAGTTCCTCGAGGTCGAGAGCATCGTGCCCGCCGCGCAGACGCTTGCGCTTGCGGTGATGCGCGCGGCGAAGCTGATGGAGTGAGTCGGGCTCAGCGGCAGAGCAGATCGATCTTGCGGGCGAGCGAAGGCTCGTCCGCGGCCAACTGGTCCGTCAGGACATGGAACCAGTTGAACCCGACCCAGAGTTCGAGCCGGTCGTCGATCTCGCCTGCGGCGAATTCGCCACGTTCGGCCGCGCGAACGAACATCGTTCTGGGGGAGGCGAGCCGCTCGGGCATGAATTTGAAGCGCAGCGCGGCCAGTGCGGCTTCACTCGTCTGCGCTTCGGCGATCAGACCGCGGAAGACGCGGCCGGCCGTGTCCTCGCGCCAGAAGCGCCAGAGATCTGTCGTGTAGCGCAGCAGATCGCTGCGGAGCGAGCCTTCATCGGGGAGGGGGATCGCAGCGTCCTTGTCCGCGCCGTAGATCGCGATGAAAAGATCGGCCTTGTTGGGCCACCAGCGATAAATGGTCGGCTTGCCGGCCCCCGCTCGGCGGGCGACCTCCTCGATCGAAAATCCGGCATATCCCTTCTCGGCGAGGAGCCCCCTTGCCGCAGATTTTACGGCGGCCTCGGTTTCGGGGCTGCGCCGGGCGCCGATCGAGGCGCGGCGCTTCTGGTTGGGTTCCATCGCTTCGCGACCTCCAGCCGCGTGATCGCTTGCATCATCTCTTGACATAACGAAACGGTCCGTTTAGATCAAGCAAATCGAAACGGGACGTTTCGTTTATGAAAGCTCCAGCCATGAATGCATTCGCGCGCCTTGCCGTCCGCCTGCGCTTCCTGAGCGTAGCGATCGTCGGCGCCTATGCCGCCATCAACCTCCTGCTGATGGCGCTCGCACCCATCACGCAGGGTTGGCCGACGCTCGGCGTAACCGCGCTGGTCGTGCCCCCGATGGTGCTGGCCATGGTCTATGGCGTGATTCCGATCGCTTTCCGGTTCGGCTCGCCGCGCTGAGGAGGTCGCGAGACGCAGCCGGCCTCAGAACGCCTCTTCCCAGTCGCGGCTGAGCCGCATAGCCGAGTTGATCAGCCCGACATGGGAGTAGGTCTGCGGGAAATTGCCCCAGAGCTCGCCGGTTTTCAGATCCGCATCCTCGGAGAGCAGGCCGAAGCTGTTGCGGCGCTGCAGGATGCGGCCGAAGAGCTCCTTGGCCTCCTGGCTGCGCCCAATCGCGTTGAGCGCATCGACATACCAGAAGGCGCAGATCAGGAAGCCGGTGTGCATGAAGCCGAAATCGTCCTGCGTCGCATAGCGCAGCAGCAGGTCGCCGCGCGTCAGGTCGCGGCCGATCGCTTCGACGGTGGCGATGAAGCGCGGGTCGTCCGGCTTCAGGAAGCCGAGTTCCGCAAACAGCAGCAGCGTCGCGTCGAGATCCGCCCCGCCGAAGGTCGAGACAAGATGGCCCCTCTCCTCGTTCCAGATGCGTTCGAGGATAAAGGCCTTGAGCCGCTTCGACTCGCTTTTCCAGTATTCCTTGCGATCAGCGCGACCGAGCGTCCCGGCGATGCGTGCCAGCCGGTCGCAGGCTGCCCAGCACATCACGCTCGAGAACGAGTGCACGGCCTCCTTCTCGCGTAACTCCCAGGGGCCGGCATCGGGCTTGTCGAAATAGGTGATCGCCAGTTCGCCCATGCGTTCGAGTTGGCCGAAAAGCGCTTCCTTGCCGGGCTGGATCAGGCGCTGATCGAAGAAGGAGTGCGTCGCCGCCAGGACCACGGCGCCATAGCCGTCATTCTGGATCTGAGTCGCCGCCCCATTGCCGAAGCGCACTGGCTGGTGTCCGCGATAGCCCGAAAGACCCGGTGCCTCGAACTCGACGAGCGCGCCCTCGCGGGTGATCGGGTAGAGCGGCGGCAGGTGCTCGGCTCCGTTCTCGGAGAAGGTATCGACGATGTTGGTGATGAAGCCGAGATAGTCCTCCATCGTCCGTGTCGTGCCCAGCCGGTTCAGGGCGTGGACGACGAAATAGGCGTCGCGCAGCCAGCAGAAGCGGTAGTCCCAGTTGCGCTGCGTGCCGGGCGCTTCCGGGATCGAGGTCGTCAGCGCGGCGACGATCGCGCCCGTCTCCTCGAAGGCGCAGAGCTTGAGCGTGATCGCTGCGCGGATGACCTCGCGTTGATACTCGAAGGGCAGCGACAGCGAACGCACCCAGTCACGCCAGTAATCGGTCGTCTTGTCGAGGAACTCGCGCGAGGTCTGCTCGATCTCCGCGCGCAGCGCCTCGTCCGAGCCGATGAAGAAGGAGAACGGCCGGTCGACCGAGAAGGGCACGCCGTCGACGACATAGGAGATCGGCGCATCGGTCGTCAGCCGGATGGTCTGGTCGGCGCCGACGAAGCGGACATGGTTGGAGCCGCGCGTGATCTCGTCGGGTTCCTCGCCGAGGCCGAGGCAGGGCTTGACCACGGTGCGGATTCGCGGCCGGCCGGAAATCCGGCGCACGCGGCGCACCAGCTGCGGCGGCCGGAAGAAGCGCTCATAGCGGACGTAGCGCGGCGCGAAGTCGAGGATCTCGATCGCGTTGCCCTGGTCGTCGGACAGGACCGAGGAAAGGATAGCGGTGTTGTCAAGATAGCTCTGCTCGCAACGCGTCATGCCGACGAGCTCGATCGCGAAGACGCCCTTGCGGGGCATGGCGTCGCCATCCTCGGCCTGGTTGTCGATCAGGGCGCAGAACACCGGATCGCGGTCGAAGCGCGGGAAGCAGCCCCAGACGATGCGCGCTCGCCGGTCGATGAGCGCGGCGATCGAGCAATTGCCGATCACGCCGAGGTCGAGCGAGGCAGAATGCAGCCCCGCGGCCGTCGTCGAAACTGTCATCGTCATCCTTGCGAGAAACTGGAGGCGGTCAGGCAGCCGCGTTCGGCGGCGTCGAGAAGAAGGCGTCGCAGCACAGTCGGGGAATCCAGGCGAAGCTTCGCGCAGGTCTCGCCCGCCCCGATGCGGATCGAGAGCCCTCCCAGCTCGTTTACAGCCTCGAAGCCGTGCTCGTCGGTGATGTCGTCGCCGATGAACACCGGCAGGCGGCCGGCATAGGGCGAAAGCTGCATCAACTGGGCGATGGCCGTGCCCTTGCTGGCTTCGGCGGGAACCAGCTCGGCAACGGATTTGCCTTCCTGCAACCGGATCGTCGGGCCCATCCGGGCGGCGATCGCGCGCATCAGGTCGAGCGCCTCGTCATGGAGTTGCGGCGCGAGCCGCCAGTGCAGCGCTACCGAGATGCGTTTGTCCTCGACGATGATGCCGACGTTGCTGTTGGCGAAACGCACGAGATCGCGCAAGGCGCCGCGCATCTCCGCGGGAGCCTCTGACTGCGACCGGATCTCGCCGTCGAGCCTGATCTGGGCGCCATGCAGCGCGGCCGTGTCGAAGCGGTACGGATCTAGCACGGCATCGAGGAAGGAGACCGGCCGGCCGGAAACCAGGGCGAGCGCCCCGCCCAACGTCTGGCGCAGGGAATCGAGAGCCGCCGGCACCCGTCGGTCGAGCCGCACTTCGTCAGGGGAGGGCGCGATCTCCACCAGTGTCCCGTCGAAATCGAGAAACAGCGCGATGTCGTGCTCGGCCGCAGCCAAGTCGCGGGCATCGCTGGCGGTTGCGAGTTCACTCAATGTCATCATCCCAGCCTGTCTGGCCAATAAAGCCGGCGGAAACGCGGCACGCGAGCACGCCTCATAGCCTCATCCGCGAGGGCCGCCGCCAATCGTGCGGCACGTTCTCGAACTCGCCACATTCTGCCTTCAGCTTGCCCCCGTCGCCGCGATTTCAACGCAAGGCCGACATCGCGTCGCCGAAGATCGGCGCGCGTCCATGGAAACATTACGCTCTCAGCGGCGTTCTGTTCCTGCCCCGGTGTCGAATTTTGGGCATCCGCCACGTTCCGGCCCCGGGCTGCCAAGGGAGAACCGCCCCGCCATGCGTCTCGTCATCGTCTCTAACCGCGTCACGATCCCCGAGCGTCACGAAAAGGCCGCCGCCGGAGGATTGGCCGTCGCGCTGCGCGAGGCGCTCGAAAAGCAGGGTGGGCTCTGGTTCGGCTGGAGCGGTGGGGTCAGCGAGATCGCTGCTGCGCCCAGCGTCGTGCAGCGTGGCAAGGTCACCTACGCGGTCACTGACCTGACTGAGGCGGAGCGCCAATCCTATTATCTCGGCTTCTCCAATCGCGCCCTCTGGCCGCTGATGCACTACCGGCTCGGCCTCACCGAGTTTTCGCGGTCGGACTACGCCGGCTATCTCGCCGTCAACCGCCGCTTCGCCAAGGCGCTGATCGCGATGTTGCAGCCAGACGACATCATCTGGATCCATGACTACCACCTGATTCCGCTGGCAGCCGAGCTGCGCCGCCGCGGCATCGCCAACCGCATCGGCTACTTCCATCACATCCCCTGGCCGCCTGCGGAGGTTTTCGGCGCGCTGCCCTTCGCCGCGACGCTGGCCAGCACGATCGCGGCTTACGACCTCGTCGGCATGCAGACCTCGATTGACGTCAACAACCTGATCGGCGGCCTCGTTTCGATGTGCGGGGGCAGGAGCGACGGGCGCAAGGTGCGCGTCGGGCGCCGCGAAACGATCGTGCAACCCTTCCCGATCGGCATCGATGTCGAGGCCTTCCGCAAGCTGGCGGCGGCCTCCGTCCGTTCTGCCACGACACCGCTGCGGACGACCCGCCAGTCGCTGGGCGAACGCAAGCTCGTCATCGGCGTCGATCGGCTCGACTACTCGAAAGGCATCGTCCAGCGCCTCGAGGCGTTCGGGCAGTTCCTGCGCAGCCACCCCGACCAGCGCGGCCGCGTCGGCATGCTCCAGATTGCGCCGCCCTCTCGCTCCGACGTGCCGGAATATGCCGAACTCGACAGGCAGTCCGACGAGGTCGCCGGACGTCTGAACGCAGCGCTGGGCGAATTCGACTGGACGCCGATCCGTGTCGTGAAGAAGGCTTACTCGCGCAACGCGCTGGCCGGCTTCTACCGGCGCGCTCAGGTCGGGCTGGTGACGCCGATGCGCGACGGCATGAACCTCGTCGCAAAGGAATACATCGCAGCGCAGAATCCCGCGGATCCAGGCGTGCTGGTGCTGTCGCGTTTCGCCGGCGCGGCCCAGCAGATGGGCGAGGCGCTGATCGTCAATCCCTTCGACACGCATGAGGTCGCCGAAGCGATCCGGACTGCCCTCGCCATGCCGAAATCCGAGCGCATCCGCCGCTTCGAGCATCTCTATGCGACGATCGAAGCGACCGATATCAGCTGGTGGACGCAGCGCTATCTCGATGCCCTGGCAGGCACCGATACGGCACATCCGACGATCGTGCCGCCGATCAAGGCACAGACGGCGCGGAGCAAGGCCAAGGTGCCTCGCCCAGCCGCCAGGAAACCCCCGGCAGGCAAGCTCGCCGCCGAAGCGTCGCCGCCCGCCATGACGATGGTCGGGGGGGCGGCATCGTCCTGACCGGCGCATGACATTTTCTGCGCGGCCGGTTCTCCGAGAGAATTTTGACTCATGACGGGCCGAAACGACGGCTATCCCTTCCCTTCGGGGACTCGGGCCTTGCCGAGGGTGGCCTTCGCTCGCTAGAAGGCCGGAATTGCCGAGGGTGCTTGCGACTCGGCTGGGACAAGTGTCTGGTCTGCGATGGACGTTGGCCGCGAGGGCTGAGGCGGCAGGCGGAGGATTTGGGATCGATGCGAGGCGCTCACGGAGGATCGGGCGTTCTGCTGCGCCGCCTTCGTGAGGTGATGGCGGCGTCGATCGCACCGCAGGAGCGGCTGGATCGGCTCGTCGTCCTGATCGCGGGCAATCTCGTCGCTGAGGTCTGCTCGGTCTACGTCCTGCGCGAGGACGGCTCGCTCGAACTCTTCGCCACCGAAGGACTCAAGCGCGAAGCCGTGCATCTCACCACGATGCGTGCAGGCGAGGGGCTCGTCGGCCTGATCGCGCGCGAAGCAGAACCTCTGGCGCTTTCGGACGCGCAGCATCACCCGGCCTTCTCCTACCGTCCCGAGACGGGCGAAGAAATCTATCACTCCTTCCTCGGTGTGCCGATTCTGCGCGGCGGTGCCGTGATGGGCGTGCTCGTCATCCAGAACCGTGCCTCGCGCCTCTACAGCGACGACGAGATCGAGTCGCTGCAGACCACCGCCATGATCATGGCGGAGATGATCGCGGCCGGCGGCCTCAAATCGCTGGCCCAGCCGGGTGCGTCGATCGGCCTCGACCGTCCGATCCACAGCATTGGCGTCGCGCTGGCCGACGGAGTGGGCCTCGGCCATGCCGTGCTGCACGAGCCGCGCGTCGCCATCACAAACCTGATCGCCGAACACCCAGCTGCCGAGATCAAGCGGCTCGAGGCGGCGATCGGCCATATGCGCGCCTCGATCGACGAACTGATCGAGCGCGGCGATGTCGCCCATATCGGCGAGCATCGCGACGTCCTCGAAACCTTCCGCATGTTCGCCCATGATCAGGGCTGGCTGCGCCGCATGCGCGAGGTCGTGCTGACGGGCCTGACGGCAGAGGCTGCCGTCGAACGCGTCCAGTCCGACACGCGCGCCAAGATGCTGCGCCAGACCGACCCCTATCTGCGCGACCGCTTGCATGATCTCGACGATCTTGCCAACCGCCTGCTGCGCACGCTGGCCGGTAAGGCGAACGGCGTGCCGCATGAGGATCTGCCCGAGAACGCCATCCTGATCGCCCGCTCGATGGGGCCTGCGGCGCTGCTCGACTACGACCGTTCGCATCTGCGCGGCCTGGTGCTGGAGGAGGGCGGCCCGACCAGCCATATCGCGATCGTGGCGCGCGCGCTCGGCATCCCGGCCGTCGGCGAGATCGGCAATGCGACGGCGCTGATCCAGTCCGGCGATGCCGTCATCGTCGATGGGCAGGCCGGCGCCGTGCAGATCCGCCCGCAGCCCGATGTCGAAAACGCCTACAAGGACAAGGCGCGGCTACGCGCCCGCAAGCAGGAGCAGTATCGCAAGCTCAAGGACCTGCCCGCGGTCACCAAGGACGGCGTGCCGATCGTGCTCCAGATCAATGCCGGCCTCATCGTCGACATGCCGAACTTGGAGGCGACGGCGGCATCGGGCATCGGCCTGTTCCGCACCGAACTGCAGTTCATGGTGGCCGAGCACATGCCGACGACGGCCGAGCAACAGGCGCTCTATGCGGCCGTGCTCGACCAGGCCGACGGACGGCCGGTGACATTCCGTACGCTCGACATCGGCGGCGACAAGGTGCTGCCCTATATGGAGCGGGTCGAGGAGGAGAACCCGGCGCTCGGCTGGCGCGCGATCCGCATTGGTCTCGACAAGCCGCGGCTGCTGCGGGCGCAGGTGCGAGCCTTGCTGCGGGCCGCTTCCGGTCGCGACCTGAAGATCATGCTGCCGATGATCGCGACCGTGGACGAGTTCCAGCGCGCCCGCACCATTGTCCGGCGCGAGCTGGCGATGCTGGAGAAGCAGGGCCATGTTCCGCCGCTTGGCCTCCAGCTCGGCGTCATGGTCGAGGTGCCGTCGCTTCTGTTCGAGCTGCCGGAGATCGTGCGCGAGGCAGATTTCCTCTCGATCGGCACCAATGACTTGATGCAGTTCCTCTTTGCTGCCGACCGCGAGAACAAGCGCGTTGCCGACCGCTTCGACCCGCTCGGCGTCGCTGCGCTGCGGGCGCTGCGCAGCATCGTCGAGGCGGCCGCGGAAGCGAACTGCCCTGTTACGGTCTGCGGCGAGATGGGCGGCAAGCCGCTCGAGACGATGGCGCTAATCGGCTTGGGCTATCGCGGCTTCTCGATGTCGGCCGCCTCGATCGGTCCCGTCAAGGCGATGCTGCGCGCGCTCGACGCCGGCAAGCTCGCCGAGCGGCTGGACTGGATGCTGGCGGATGCCGAGGGGGCGACCAGCCTGCGTCCGCAGCTTGCGGCCTTCGCGGCCGAGTTCAAGGTTCCGGTCTAGCGACGCGCCTGACGCCGGCCGAGCCCGTCTTTTTCGATTTCGCTTTTCCCAGGTTCTTTCGAGTTTCGTATGTCCCTTCAGCTCCCGCAGGATCGCCTCGACGCCATCGTGGCACGCCATGCCGCCGCGACGGCCGAGATCAATACGGCCACCGAGGCGGCACGCACCGTCGAACTCGCCAAAGAGCTCTCGGAGCTCGACCCCGTCGTCGCTGCCATCGCGACCTGGCGGCAGGCCCAGGCGAGCCTCGCCGAGGCCGAGACGCTGATCGAGGACCCGGCCACCGATCCCGAGTTCCGGGAGCTCGCCTTCGAGGAGCGCGACGCCGCCCGTCTCGAAATCGATGCGCGAGCCCGCGAGATCCTGATCGCGCTCCTGCCCAAGGATGCCGCCGACGAGCGCGGCGTCATCCTCGAGATCCGGGCCGGCACGGGCGGTGACGAGGCCTCGCTCTTCGCCGGCGACCTTCTGCGGATGTACCAGCGCTATGCCGCCCAGAAGGGTTGGAGCGTCGACATCCTGTCCGAGAGCGAAGGCACGGTCGGCGGCTTCAAGGAAGTCATTGCGGAGATCTCGGGGAAGGGGGTCTACGCGCGACTCAAATACGAATCGGGCGTGCACCGCGTCCAGCGCGTGCCGGACACCGAGACCAGCGGCCGCATCCATACATCGGCGGCGACGGTCGCCATGCTGCCGCTCGCCGGCGACGTCGACATCGTCCTCAACGACAGCGACATCCGCATCGACACGATGCGCGCCGGGGGAGCTGGCGGCCAGCACGTCAACAAGACCGAATCGGCGGTGCGCTTGACGCATATGCCGAGCGGCATCGTCGTCGTGGTCCAGGACGAGCGCTCGCAGCACAAGAACAAGGCCCGAGCCTTTGATCTGCTGCGTGCGAAGCTCTACGATGTCGAGCGCGGCAGGCTGGAGGCCGAGCGATCGGCAGACCGGCGCTCCCAGGTCGGTTCCGGTGACCGGTCGGAACGCATCCGCACCTATAATTTTCCGCAGGGCCGCGTGACCGACCATCGCATCAACCTGACGCTCTACAAGCTGGACGAGATGATGCAGGGGCTGGTCCTGGACGATATCATCGACGCCCTGACTGCGGAGCATCAGGCTAGGTTGCTCGCGACGGAGGGAATCGCTTGAGCGATGCCCGGAGAGAGCGGATGAAACCTCTTCGCCCATCCCGCGTTATGGATACGTCGATAACGCAAACGGGGGGAAACTCCGATGACAAAGTTGCTTTCAAGCATCGCTATGGCGGGACTGGTGACGGTGGCCCTCAGCGGCACCTCGCAGGCTCAGGAGCGGACGTTTCGCAAGATGACTGCGGGCGAGCCGGCCAAGTTGCAGGGCGCGATGACGCAGTCTCAGGCACGTCGGGCTTGCCAGCAGGAGATGGCCGGCGCGCGGGAGAGCAAGTCGGCACTGCGCAGCAAGATGACGATCTGCATGAACGGAAAGATGCAGGGCAACTGACGCCTGAGTCCGCCGGAGCGCGCGACGCGCGAACGCTCGCCGATGCGCGGCGAGCCCTGGCAGTCCGATTGCTCGAGGGCGGCAGCGAAAGCGCCGCCCTCGATGCGCGACTGTTGATGGAAGGCGTCGTCGGGGAGCGCGATCCCGATCTGTTTGCGAAGCTCGACTACGAGGCCGAAGCCCGCCTTGAGGCCTTTGCGGCTCGGCGGCTCGCAGGCGAGCCGGTCTGGCGCATCCTCGGCGAGCGGGAGTTCTGGGGTCTGCCGTTCAGGCTTGCGGCGGCGACGCTGGAGCCCCGCCCCGATACCGAGACGCTTGTCGACGCGGCGATCGCTCATCTGGCCGGACGCCGGCAGGAGCCCTTGTCGGTGCTCGATCTCGGAACCGGAACCGGCTGCCTGCTGATCGCCGTCCTCAGCGAATTTCCGAATGCGACCGGCCTCGGAGTCGATCTCTCCCCTGAGGCCTGCGAAACGGCGCGTGGCAACGCGGCCATGAATGGTATGGCCGACCGGGCGTTGTTCCGCCAGGGCTCGTGGACGGATGGCCTGGAGCGGCATTTCGATCTGATCCTGTCCAATCCGCCCTATATCCGGACAGGCGACATCGAGGGGCTCGATGTTTCCGTCCGCGATCACGATCCCAGGCTTGCGCTCGACGGCGGCGATGACGGTCTGGGCCCCTATCGCGAATTCGCGAAGACGCTGCCAGCTGTGCTGGCGCACGGTGGCGTCGTCGTGCTCGAGATCGGAGCAGGGCAGGAAGAGGACGTGATCGCGCTCATGCGCGCTGGTGGCTTCGACTGGCGTGGTTCGCGCCGCGATCTCGGCGGGCACCCGCGCGCCCTGATCTTCACGATGAACTGATAATCGGGGCTGTTCATGCGATTTTGCTTGGAGAAGTGCTGAAAAGCCGCTATGCAGCATTCCAGCCGAAGCTGGTGTCGTCAGCACGGAGCCGCAGGCAATGCCTTCGGGAGCCGGCCGTTTCATCCGGACATGTCCGTGAACCGACGGAACTGACAAGCCAGGTTGGATACCGAAGGCGTCGAGGCGCCAGTCGGCTCATGGGACTGAAGGTCCCTTTTTGGAAAGAGCGCGTGAAGACCAGGAACGGCGTAACGCCACTTCAGGTCACTCTTACCCGGTGCAGCGCCGCAACCCGCTGTGCGCCGGAACGCGCATGATGACCCCACGGTTGCCTTGAGCACAGAAGCGCGAGATTCACGCGAATGAGACCAGGTCAGAACCGGCGCATGCGCGGCCGCAACAACAATAACAACAATAACAACAGTGGTAACCGGAAGGCGCCGAACCCGCTGCAGCGGAGCTACGAGTCGAACGGGCCGGACGTCAAAGTCCGTGGCACCGCTCAGCACGTCGCGGAGAAGTACCTGCAACTGGCGCGCGATGCCCAGTCGTCGGGCGATCCGGTCGCGGCCGAGAACTACTTCCAGCACGCCGAGCATTATTATCGGATCCTGCTCGCCGCCCAGGAGCAGATGGCGCAGCAGTTCGGCCACAGCTTCCCGCCGAATCGCGCCTTCAACGAGGATGCCGACGAGGGCGAGGAAGAGGGTGGCGACGACGAGGCTCAGCCCTTCCCGCAGGGCAGCCCGCAGCCTGAGATCCGCAACGCTCCTGGTGGCCTCAACGGCAATGGCTATAATGGCCAGCGTCAGGAAGGCGAGGGTGGCGAAGGCCAGCGTTTCGACCGTCAGCCGCGCAACAACGATCGTCAGAACAACGACCGCAACAACCGCCGCTTCGACCGCAATGATCGCCAGGATCGTGGCGAGCGTCGTTTCGACCGGCCCGAAGGCGGGCAGAACCCGCAGGGCGGTTACACTCCGCGCCCCGATGCGCCGCGTTCCGACATCCCGGTTCCGGGCGAGCAGCCGGAATTGGCGCCGCAGCCGGTGCAGGCCGAACGTCGCTTCGAGCGTCCCGAACGCGGCCCGCGCCCCGAGCGTCGTCCGCGCCGCGAGCGCGAGGCTGATCTCGATACCGACAATGGCGGCGATGTCGCCGCGGCGCTGCCGTCCTTCCTGACGACCCCGGTGCGCGTGCCCGCCGCCGAGCCGGCACCGGCGGCTGTCGAGGCCGTCGCACAGGAGGTTCCGGAGGCCGCTCCGGCCGAGAGCGCGCCGAAGCGCCCGCGCCGTCGTCGTTCGCCGCGCGAGGTCATGGACGCACTGGGCTCCGAGACGGACGGCACGACCGAGTGATCCCCGTCATCGTGCCGGCAAGATGAGAAGAGGGGCCCGCGAGGGCCCCTTTTTTGTTGCCTATTCGATGCCGAGCGTGGCCGGGGCCGTGCCGATTTCGATGCGCTCGCCCTCGGCGAGGCGGCCGCCGTCCAGGACCCTGCAGTAGATGCCGCAATCGACATGGCCGAAGGCGGTCATCAGCGCCTTCGGGAGCTGCAGGTCGCGCGCGCCTGTCTCCGGATCGACATTGGTCGCCGCGCAGCGTTCGATCCGCTTGATGACCTCAAGCCTCGCGCCGGATGCCGTCGTCAGCTCGCGCCCCGCGAGGTCCAGTTCGGCCCAGGGCTCCAGCCCTTCCACCATGATGTTGCCTCGGAAGCGCAGGGGATCGACCGGAGCGCCGATGCGGGTTTCCAGGTCGGCGACGCTGGCGAGGTTGATGATCGAGACAAAGCCGGAGCGCGAATCGGTGAAACGGTAGCCCGAGGGCGCCTGCAGCAGCCGGGGCTTGCCGCGCAACGCCTCCGGCATGAAGGCTTCGAAGAAGGCGGTGATGCTCTCCTGCCCGCCTGGCGTTGCCGTGCTGGCGCGCAGCACCTCCTTGCCGCCCTGACCGATGACGAGATCGCCGCTGGCATCGTCGAAGCGCGTGCGCAGTGTCGCCAGCTCCTCGTTGCGCATCAGCATCAGGTACTTGATCTTGGGCTGGTGCACCGGCTCGGCCGGGTCGAAGCCGGACGAGCCATTTTCGATCGCGAACAGCCGGTCGCCCGGGAAATAGGCGCCCTTCTCGAGTTTGGCCGAGTTCAGGCGCTCCGGCGAGAGGCCCTTGACGGGATAGCGGTAGAGCGAGGCGATGCGCATGCGGAGGGCCTAAGGATCGAGACGGGCCGGCAGGATAGCGCGAGGATCGCCGCGGAAGCGATGAAATCCTTGGATGGTTGCCATCAACGGCGGGAGATGCGGGTCCGGATCGCTTCTTCCTCGATTTCCGGCAGTTCGGCGACCGAGCGCTGGCAGCCCCAGCCCGTGAGTACCGCGTCGGTATCCTCCACCACGAAGAAGCGCGCCGCCTCGCGATCGTAGCCGTCGGCCAACAGATGCTCGTAATCGGTGTGAACGTGCCGGACATGGCTGCCGAGCGCGAGCCAGAGCGCGGTCGCCGGCGGCAGGTCCTTCATGTGGCGGCGCTCGGCCAGGGCGACCACGGCTTGGGCATCGGCAAGCGGAATCCCGGGAGCCAGCGCCCTGAGCGCCTTGCGGATCGACTGCTGTCGCTGCGTCCCTGCCATGCCCCATGGTGCGCCTGCGACTTGACGTAGGTCAATTCCGTTCCCGCCCCCTTCCGTTGCCCGGATGCCACACCTATCTCTGGGAGCGAGGGGCGGCCCGAACGGGAGCTCCATCCTGACGAAAGGCAACCGGATCACGCTGCTACGGGGCGTTCCGGTGGGCGGAGTGATGCAATGAACATCGAAAAGTACACCGATAGGGCCAAGGGATTCCTTCAGGCGGCGCAGACGATCGCGTTGCGCGAGGGGCACCAGCAGTTTACGCCGGAGCATCTGCTCAAGGCGCTGCTCGACGACAATGAAGGCATGGCAGCCGGTCTGATCGACCGCTCGGGCGGCAATTCCAAGCTCGCGCTCCAGTTCACCGACGCGGCCCTGGCCAAGCTGCCCAAGGTCAGCGGCGGCTCGGGCGGCCTCAACCTGACGCCGGGCCTCGCCCGTGTCTTCGATACCGCCGAGAAGGCCGCCGAGAAGGCCGGCGACAGCTTCGTCACGGTCGAACGGCTGCTGCTCGCGCTCGCGATCGAGAAGGACAGCGAGGCCGGCAAGGCGCTCGCACGCGCCGGCGTCACGCCGCAGAACCTGAACGCTGCCGTCGAGGCGATCCGCAAGGGCCGCACGGCCGATTCCGCCTCGGCCGAGCAGGCCTATGACGCGCTGAAGAAATACGCTCGCGACCTCACCGCCGCGGCGCGCGAGGGCAAGCTCGACCCGGTGATCGGCCGCGACGAGGAGATCCGCCGCACGATCCAGGTGCTCTCGCGCCGGACCAAGAACAACCCTGTCCTGATCGGCGAGCCCGGCGTCGGCAAGACCGCCATCGCTGAGGGCCTTGCGCTGCGCATCGTCAATGGCGACGTGCCCGAAAGCCTCAAGGACAAGGAACTGCTCGCGCTCGACATGGGCTCGTTGATCGCCGGCGCGAAATACCGCGGCGAGTTCGAGGAGCGGCTGAAGGCGGTCCTGAACGAGGTCTCGTCCTCGGATGGCGGCGTCATCCTCTTCATCGACGAGATGCACACGCTCGTCGGCGCCGGCAAGACCGACGGTGCGATGGACGCGTCCAACCTGCTGAAGCCCGCGCTCGCCCGCGGCGAGCTGCACTGCGTCGGCGCGACCACGCTCGACGAATACCGGAAGTATGTCGAGAAGGACGCTGCGCTTGCTCGCCGCTTCCAGCCCGTCTTCGTCGACGAGCCGACCGTCGAGGATACCATCTCGATTCTGCGTGGCTTGAAGGAGAAGTACGAGCAGCATCACCGCGTCCGCATCACGGATTCGGCGCTGGTCTCGGCCGCGACGCTGTCGAACCGCTACATCACCGACCGGTTCCTGCCCGACAAGGCTATCGACCTCGTCGACGAGGCTTCGGCGCGGTTGCGCATGCAGGTCGATTCCAAGCCGGAGGAGCTGGATTCGATCGACCGCGAGATCGTGCGGCTGAAGATCGAGCAGGAGGCGCTCAAGAAGGAGAGCGACAGCGGCTCGAAGGAGCGGCTGAAGCGGCTTGAATCCGAGCTGGCCGATCTCGAAAGCCGCTCCGCGACGATCACGGCAAAGTGGAAGGCCGAGAAGGACAAGCTCGGCGCCGCAGCCGAGCTGAAGACGAAGCTGGACAATGCTCGCAACGAACTCGCGCAGGCGCAGCGCAAGGGCGAGTACCAGCGCGCCGGCGAGCTGGCCTATGGCGAGATCCCGCAGCTCGAGAAGACGCTGGCGGAGATCGAGGCGCGCGGCGACGATTCCGGCATGGTCGAGGAGGCGGTCACGCCCGATCATGTGGCGGCGGTCGTCTCGCGCTGGACCGGCGTGCCGGTCGACAGGATGCTGGAAGGCGAGAAGGAGAAGCTGCTGCGCATGGAGGAGGTCCTGGCCTCCCGCGTCGTCGGCCAGCGCGAGGCGGTCGAGGCCGTCTCGACGGCGGTTCGCCGGGCCCGCGCCGGCCTCCAGGATCCCAACCGGCCGATCGGCTCCTTCATGTTCCTGGGCCCAACCGGCGTCGGCAAGACCGAGCTGACCAAGGCCTTGGCTTCGTTCCTGTTCGATGACGAGACCGCGATGGTTCGCATCGACATGTCCGAATACATGGAGAAGCACTCGGTCGCCCGGCTCATCGGCGCGCCTCCCGGCTATGTCGGCTACGAGGAGGGCGGGGCCCTGACGGAGGCGGTGCGCCGCCGGCCCTATCAGGTCGTACTGTTCGACGAGGTCGAGAAGGCGCATCCCGACGTCTTCAACGTCCTGCTGCAGGTGCTCGACGACGGCCGCCTGACCGATGGCCAGGGCCGCACGGTCGATTTCCGCAACGTGCTGATCATCATGACCTCGAACCTCGGGTCCGAGTACCTGGTGAACCAGGCCGAGGGGCACGACAGCGAGGAGGTCCGCGACGAAGTCATGGGCGTGGTCAGGCAGGCCTTCCGGCCGGAGTTCCTGAACCGCATCGACGACATCATCCTGTTCCACCGCCTGCGGCGGCAGGACATGGGTGCGATCGTCGACATCCAGATGGCCCGCCTCGCCAAGCTCCTGACCGATCGCAAGATCACCCTGGAGCTCTCGAAGGAGGCGCGCGAATGGCTGGCCGACAAGGGCTATGATCCGGCCTATGGCGCGCGCCCGCTCAAGCGCGTCATCCAGAAGTCGGTTCAGGATCCGCTGGCCGAGCTGCTGCTGGCCGGCAAGATCCATGACGGCGAGACCGTTCCGGTCACGGTGGGTCCATCGAGCCTGATGCTCGGCGACATCGCGGCGGTGAAGGAAAAACGTCCCGCCGGTGTGCCGCTGAACTGATCGTGTTAGCTCGCCCGTGGCCCGATCGTCGGGCCGCGGGCGTTCCACGCTTTCCGCTCCGGCAGCGCATCGCGTTTTGGAACGCGATGCGCTACTGCCTAGGCCGGGCCCGGGGTGGTGGAGACGGAATTGCTGCGTGAGTTTGCGAAGCGGACGGAAATGCAGATCCGCACCCGTCTGCCGGATGTGATAAGGCGGACCTACAGGCTCGCACGCTCCCTCGGCCCGGTGGACGCGATCCAGGCAATCCCGGCCGATCTGCTCGATGATTGCCGGTTCTGCGGCTCACGCGAGGCGATGCTGTCGCTTCTGCCTCAAGCCGGTGTCGTTGCCGAGCTCGGCACCTATCGAGGCGATTTTGCGCGGAGCATCATGCGTCTCAACCAGCCGAGCGCGCTGCACCTGATCGATATCGACTATTCGCATTTCATCAGCGAGGGACTGGACGACCCCGCCATCACGCGCCATGTCGGCTACACTCATGAGACAATCGCGGCGTTTCCGGACGGGCATTTCGACTGGGTCTATATCGACGCCGACCACTCCTATGCCGGCTGCCTGAGGGATGCGCAGGCGGCGGCTGCGAAGGTCAAGCCCGGCGGCTATCTCGCCTTCAACGACTTCGCCCATATCGATCCCTGGCTCGGGCGTTATGGCGTCCAGAGGGCGGCGGCCGAGTTCGCCGTCACCCATCGCTGGCCGATGGCGTTCTTCTGCTACCAGCCCGCCGGTCTCTACGACGTCGCGTTCCGCCGGCCTGCTGCCTGATCCGCGTCGCCATTGGGGCCGCGCTTCAGCAGGAACACCGCCTGCGCGCCGAACAGGTTCCAGAACCACCAGGGCGCGCTGACCCCGACGCGGCCTCCCGCCGCGTCGAGCGCGACCGCCCGCTCTTTCACCGCGCCGATCGTGTCGCAGAGCGTCACGAAATCGCGGATCGTGCAGAAATGGATGTTGGGCGTATCCCACCAGCTGTAGGGCAGGGCCTCCGTCACCGGCATGCGGCCGCGGAAGAAGACCTGGCCGCGCATCCGCCAGTGCCCGAAATTCGGGAAAGAGACGATGGCACGCCGGCCGATCCGCAGCATCTGCTCCAGCACGAGGCGCGGATTGCGCGTCGCCTGGATGGTCTGGGAGAGGATGACATAGTCGAAGGAATCGTCCGGATACTCGAACAGGTCAGTATCGGCGTCGCCCTGGATGACCGAAAGCCCGCGCGCCACGCAGTCGGCCACGCCCTCGCGCGACAGCTCGATCCCCCGCGCATCGACATTACGCGTCTCCGCCAACAGCGCGAGCAACTGCCCGTCGCCGCAGCCGACATCGAGTACCCGCGATCCCGGCGTCACCATCTCGGCGACGAGCTTGAGGTCGATGCGGTTGGTTTGCAGATCGGGCAAGGCCATGGCGTCAGATCCCCCGTGCCCGTGCCGCCGCGCCGATGAAACCGCGCGTCGTGGCGAACAGGTTCGGTTCCTCGAGCAGGAAGGCGTCATGGCCCTTGTCGCTCTCCAGCTCGACGAAGGAGACCGATGCGCCTGCCGCGTTGAGCGCATGCACGATCGCGCGTGAATCCGCTGTCGGGAACAGCCAGTCGGATGTGAAGGACGCCACGCAGAAGCGCGTCTTCGTGCCGGCGAAGGCCTTGGCCAACACGCCGTCATGGTCGGCCGCGAGGTCGAAATAATCCATCGCGCGCGTGACATAGAGATAGGAATTGGCGTCGAAGCGCTCGACGAAGGACAGGCCCTGGTAGCGGAGATAGCTCTCGACCTGGAAATCCGCGTCGAAGGAGAAAGTCGGCGCTTCGCGATCCTGCAGCTTACGACCGAACTTGCGATGCAGCGCGGGCTCCGAGAGGTAGGTGATGTGCGCGCCCATCCGCGCGACTGATAGACCTTTGGAAGGCCGCGTGCCCTCTTCGAGATAGCGCCCGCCCCGCCACTCCGGGTCGGCCATCACCGCCTGGCGGCCAACCTCATGGAAGGCGATGTTCTGCGCCGAGTGCTTGGCCGCAGTCGCCAGCGGCAGCGCCGAGAAGACGCGGGCCGGATAGCTCGCCGCCCATTGCAGGACCTGCATGCCGCCCATCGAGCCGCCGGCGACACAGAACAGCGTGTCAATGCCGAGCGAGTCGATGAGATGTCGCTGCGCCCGCACCATGTCGCGGATTGTCACCATCGGGAAGGAAAGGCCCCAGGGCTTGCCCGTCTCGGGGTTCGTCGAGGCCGGTCCGGTCGTGCCGGTGCAGCCGCCCACCACATTGGCGCAGATCACGAAGAAGCGGTCGGTGTCGATCGGCTTGCCGGAGCCGATCATCGACGTCCACCAGCCGCCCTTGCCGGTGATCGGGTTGCGGCTCGCGACATGCTGGTCGCCGGTCAGCGCGTGGCAGACGAGGATCGCGTTCGACTTCGACGCGTTTAATGCACCGTAGGTCTGGTAGGCGATCTGCCAGTGGTCGAGCGCGACGCCGCAATCCATCATCAGCGGCGTGTCGGGGCCGAAGCGCGCGACCTCGCTTGTGGGCTCGTTGGCCTCCTTCAGCGGATCGGCCAGGCTCGAGGAGAAATCGCTCATCTTGTCCGCTTTGACGGGATAGTTTGTCTTGCCGGTCAGTCTGTTCGAAAGATCGAACCCTAGCGATGGCGCGATGCGCGCGTTCTGTCAACGCAGTGATGCATATGGCGGCTTTGCCAAGGCGCTTGTGGAACGCTAAGAGCCTAGCCGGCCTCAGCCCTCATCTTGGGGCCTTCAGCTCAGAAGCGCGTGCTGCCATCATGACCGAAGCCGCTCCGACCACTCTTGCCGATCTCCGTGCCGAGATCGACCGCATCGATGCGGAGATGCACGCGCTGCTGATGGAGCGCTCCTCGATCATCGAGACGCTGATCTCGGTCAAGAAGACCCAGGCCTCGGGTTCCGCCTTCCGGCCCGGCCGCGAAGCGGACATGATGAAGCGGCTGGCGCTGCGCCATAAGGGCCTGCTGCCGCTCGATACGATCGAGGGCATCTGGCGCATCATCATCGCGACCTTCACCTATGTGCAGGCGAATTATGCCGTGCATGCCGACGTGTCCGGCGGGGATGCGGCGATGCGCGATTCCGCCCGCTTCCATTTCGGCTTCACGGTTCCTTTCGTCACCCATGAGGATGCGCGCGCCGTGATCCGTGCCGTCGCGGATTCTGCCGGCGATCTCGGCATCTTCCGCATGGACCAGGGGGCCAGCGCGGGCATCTGGTGGCGAGACCTGATCGGCGCGGACGCGCCCAAGATCATCGCGCGGCTACCCTTCATCGAGCGGCCTGACCATCCGGCCGGCACTCCAGTCTATTGCATCGCCAAGCCGCTGGCCGATGCGGCGGTGCGCGAGATCGTGCTCTACGCCGCCCGCGTCGAGCGCTGGTCGGAAGGCTTGCGCCACGGGCTCGCCCAGCATCTCGCCGAGGTCTCGGCCTCGGCCGCCGACGGCTCGCATCTGTCCCTGCTCGTCGCAGCCTCCGGCGAGGTCGATCAGGCCGCGATCCGCAAGGCATTGGAGCCCGCCGGCCTCAGCGACTTCTCCGAGATCGGCAGCCACGCCGCCCGCTTCGCCTTCAAGTCCGCTCGCTAGCCGCAATGACATCAACGACCTGAATCCACGACGCGGTCATCCCGGGCGACCGCAGAGAGACCCGGGATCCATGCCCGAGCGCTGCAGCCGAGCGCTCCGGAATGGATCCCGGATCTTTGCTTCGCTCCGTCCGGGATGACCGCGCGGCTGTTAGAACCGAGAGAGCAACACCATGTCCGCAGCCTCGCGTCCCGTTCCCCGCCCCGGCGTCCTCGACATCCAGGCCTATGTCCCCGGCAAGTCGGCAGCTCCTGCCGGCGTGAAGCTGCACAAGCTTTCCTCGAACGAGACACCCCTCGGCCCGAGCCCCAAGGCAGTTGAGGCCTTCGCCGGCTTGGCCGGAAAGCTTGAACTCTACCCCGACGGCTCGTCGACCAAGCTCAAGCAGGCGATCGCCGGCCGCTATGGCCTCGACTCCGCCCGCATCATCTGCGGCAACGGCTCGGATGAATTGCTGGAGCTCGTTACCAAGGCCTATCTCGGCGAGGGCGACGAGGGCGTCTATAGCCAATACGGCTTTCTGGTCTACCGCATCGCCATCCTCGCGGCCGGCGGCAAGCCGGTGGTGGTGCCGGAGAAGGACTACACCGCCGATGTCGATGGCCTCCTTGCGGCGGTGACGCCGAAGACGAAGATCGTCTTCCTCGCCAATCCCAACAACCCGACCGGCACCTATCTGCCCTTCGACGAGGTCAAGCGCCTGCAGGCCGGCCTGCCTCCGCATGTCCTGCTCGTGCTCGACGCGGCCTACGCCGAATATGTCCGCCGCAACGACTATGCCTCGGGCCTCGAACTCGTCGCCGAGAGCGAGAACGTCGTGATGACGCGCACCTTCTCGAAGATCTATGGCCTCGCCAATCTGCGCATCGGCTGGATGTACGGCCCCGCCCACGTCATCGATGCGCTGGAGCGGATCCGCGGTCCCTTCAACGTCAACGGCGCCGCGATCGAGGCCGGCGCCGCCGCCATCGCCGACGAGGCGCATGTCGCAGCCGCCATCGAGCATAATGACAAATGGCTGGCCTGGACCACGGCGGAGCTCGAGAAGCTCGGCCTGACCGTCACGCCGTCGGTCGGCAACTTCGTCCTGATTCATTTCCCGGAAACGCCCGGCAAGACCGCCAAGGAGGCCGACGCCTTCCTGACGCAGCGCGGGCTGATTCTGCGCGGCGTCGGTTCCTATGGGCTGCCCGCCGCGCTTCGCATGACCATCGGCAGCGAGGAGGCCAACCGCCTCGTCGTCGCCGCGCTCGCCGAGTTCATGGCGGCGTGATGGCGCAGGCCTCGCAGAATTTCGCTCAGCAGAGCTTCGCGCCGCGCCGCTCCGAGCCGCTCTTCGGTCGACTCGCGATCATCGGCATCGGGCTGATCGGCTCGTCGATCGCCCATGCCGCCAAGGACCTGAACCTTGCCGCCCGCGTCGTGCTCTATGACCGCGACGCGGGCGTGCGGATCCGGGCGCGTGAACTCGATCTCGGCCACGAGATCGCCGAGGCCGCGGCCGATGCGGTGCGTGAGGCCGACCATGTCGTGCTCTGCGTGCCGGTTGGCGCCTGCGGCGCGGTCGCGGCCGAGATCGCGGCCTCGCTGAAGCCGGGCGCGATCCTGTCCGATGTCGGTTCGGTGAAGGGCGCAGTGGTCGATGCCGTGTCGCCGCATCTGCCCGAGGGCGTGCATTTCGTGCCGGCCCATCCGGTCGCCGGCACCGAGAATTCCGGACCCGATGCCGGCTTCCCTAGTCTCTTCCTCAACCGCTGGTGCATCCTGACGCCGCCCGAGGGCACGGACGAGGCGGCGATTGCCCGCACGCGCCAGCTCTGGGAGGGCATGGGCGCGATCGTCGAGGTCATGACCGCGAGCCATCACGATCTCGTCCTGGCGGTCACCAGCCACCTGCCGCATCTGATCGCCTACAATATCGTCGGCACGGCCGAGGATCTCGCGACGGTGACGCAGTCGGAAGTGATCAAATTCTCGGCCGGCGGTTTCCGCGACTTCACGCGCATCGCGGCGAGCGATCCGACGATGTGGCGTGACGTCTTCCTGCACAACAAGGATGCGGTGCTGGAGATGCTCGGCCGCTTCAGCGAGGATCTCGCTGTCCTGACCCGGGCGATCCGCTTCGGCGACGGCGAAACCCTGCACAAGCACTTCACCCGAACTCGCGCCATCCGCCGCGGCATCGTGGCGCTCGGCCAGGAGAAGCCGGAGACGGAAAAGCTGCGTAAGGACTAGGGTGGGGAAAAGCGGGCCGATGGCAGGCTTCGTCTTGCCAAGAATCGGCCTTGCTGATACAGCCCCACCCGTCGCCGCTTTAGCTCAGCTGGTAGAGCACCTCATTCGTAATGAGGGGGTCGGGGGTTCGAATCCCTCAAGCGGCACCACAATCCCGCACCTCGGCATTCGCCAACTCTCGTGAACCGGCCCGGAGGCCGGTTTTTCGTATCCGTTGTTCGTGGGCGTTCGCGCGCGACCATTGATGGTCGTCAGGATTGTTGTTCTGCATGCTGGCTGCTGAACAAGGCCAACATGTTCGAGGCCAACAGATGGGCCTAGCTGACACCGCAACTTGAAATGCGAAGCTTTCCGGAAAGGCAGTTAAGCTGTCGGACGGTGTGGAGTTGCCGTTTTGGCTCACACCCAACGGCTCGCAGTTGTAGCAGCTTGCCGATCGGCTCGACGGCAAGCAACTCAAGCGCTTGAACGGCCGCCGCGCCCCTGCGGGATCTCCTGTACTAGGCAGCGCGGGTCATGCAGCCTCACCGCATGCGCGATGATTGTCAGGGGAGGGCGGCGGTGACAGTCTGCGATTTGCGAGATCGTCCCGATGCATTTGCGGCGTCCGCGGTCATTCCAGCATTTCAGTGACAGCACCGTTTCGCGTTCCTCATGGGCCGCGATCCGGCGAGCGGGCGTAGACGCACTTCGTCGCCACAAATGCTGATCGAAAACTGTTGACAGTTTGCGATCGACGATTAAGGTCCGTCGTCATGAACGCTGCAGCTGACGCCCTGACCATCCTGAAGACCCGCTCGCTGTCTGGCGTGCTGGAACGCGAGATCGAGCAGGCGATCCTCAACGGCGAGATCGCGCCGGGACGGCGTGTCAATGAGAACCTGCTCGCAACGCGCTTCGGTACCAGCCGGGGGCCGGTCCGCGAGGCGCTGCGCGCGCTCGAAGGTCTCGGCCTAGTCGAGCTGATCCCCAATCGCGGCGTCTTCATCCGTCAGCCCGCGATCGAGGAGGCGATCGAGATCTACGACGTGCGCTCGGTGCTGTTCGGGCTCGCCGGCAAGACCCTGGCCGGGCGCGCCACCGAGGCGCAGATCGCGCAGCTGTGCGACTATCTTGAGCAGATGGAGGCGGCGGCGCGCGACCGTGACTTCGACCGTTACTATCCGCTGAACCTCGCCTTCCACGAATTCATCATCGATGCCTGCGGCAATGCAACGCTCGCCGCGCAGTATCGCGGGCTGGTCAAGAAACTTCATCTCTTCCGCGCCCGCAGCCTGGTCCAGGGCGGCGGCCTCGAAGTCTCCAATTCGGAGCACCGCGCCATGGTCGAGGCCATCGCCGCGCGCGATCCGGAGCGGGCGCAGCACGCCCATGCCGAACATGTCGCTCGCGCCAAGGCGCGCCTGCTCGCCGCCCATCAAAGGGCGGCCGGCGAAGCGCAGCGTACCAACTGAACCCGTCGCAACAACAAGAGCCGGAAGCGCAATGAGCGAACTCCATCACGTCACCGCATCCGCCGTCGAGTTCGTCGAGCAGGCGCGCTACGACAGCCTGTCGAGCGAGGCGCTGCGCATCGGTCGGCGCTGCATCATCGACACGCTGGGCCTGTACCTCGCCGGTGGCCTCGAGGACTCGGTCCGCATGCTTGCCGCCGACGCGCTGGAGACCGGGGGGCGTGCCGAGGCGCTGCTGATCGGCCAGGGCCAGGCTCGCGTCCCGGCCGCGCTCGCGGCGCGGGTTCTGGGGACGGCCGGCCATGCCCATGACTGGGACGACACGCAGGTGTCCAACGATCCGCGTCATGTCTACGGGCTGCTGACGCATCCGTCCGTGCCGCCGCTGACGGCTGCGCTGGTGATGTCGCAGCGCCTCGGCGGCGTCGACGGCAAGCGCTTCATGCTCGCCTTCCAGACCGGCTTCGAGGTCGAATGCAAGATCTCGGAATGGATGACGCCACGGCATTACCGCCGCGGCCACCATTCGAGCGGCACGGTCGGCACCTTCGGCGCCGCTGCGACCACCGCCAAGTTGCTCGGCCTCAAGGGCGCCCAGGTCGCGCATGCGCTCGGGATCGCTGCAAGCTTCGCCGCCGGCATCCGCTGCAATTTCGGCACGATGACCAAGCCGCTTCATGTCGGGCGCGCCTCGGAGAACGGCGTCACGGCGGCGCTGCTGGCGGCGCGCGGCTTCACGGCCGATCCCGCCGCGCTCGATGGCAGCTGGGGCTTCTTCCAGGTGATGGGTGAGGGCGTCTCTGAGGAAAAGCTGCCGCAGGGCTTCGGCGAGACGCTGACGATCGTCGAGCCCGGCATCAGCATCAAGCCCTATCCGTCGGGCATCCTGACCCACCAGTCGATGGATGCGATGCTGGCCCTGGTGCTGAAGCACGATCTCAAGCCGGAGCAGGTTGAGCGCATTCGCTTCTTCGCCGGGAAGAACATCCTCGAGCCGATCCGCTACCCGCTGGCGCAGAACCATCTGCAGGCCAAGTTCTCGATGCCGGCCCTGCTCTCGATGATCGTGCTGTGCCGCCGCGCCAGCCATCATGAATTCAGCGATGCCTTCGTTGCGGGCGCCGCGATGCAGGACATGCAGAAGCGCACTGAAGTCCTCGGCGATCCCGAGATCGACGCGCGCGGCTACGACAAGATCCGCTCCCGTATCGAGGTGGATACCCGCGACGGCCGCACCCTCGTGCAATGGGCCGATGAGCGCTATCGCGGCGGGCCGGACAACCCGATCAGCGACACCGATCTCGAAGCCAAGTTCCGGATGTGTGCCGAGGGCGCGATCACCGAGGCCGCGCAGGACAAGCTGCTTGGGCTGGCCTGGGAGGTCGATCGGCTGCCGCAGATCCAGACGCTGGTCGACCAACTTGTCTTCGACACCACAGAAGCGGCCGTGCCGCTGCGTCGCGCCGCACATTGACGGACACGCCACCGCGCAACGACGCGGCGGCGCTCAAACGAGACCTCCCCGATGCAGGGCGGTCCGTTTCATCATCCCAGGGAGGGAACCATGCGACATCTGGCCATCGCCGCCGCCGTCGCCGCTGGCATTTCGGTCTGCTCGGCAGACCGGGCCGCGGCCCAGACGCCTGTCGATTACCCGCACAAGGTGGTGACGCTCGTCACCCATTCGAGCCCGGGAGGCGGCAGCGACGTCTTCCTGCGCGAGATGGCGAAGCACCTGCCGAAATACATCAAGGCGACCTTCGTCGTTGAAAACGTACAGGGCGGCAGCGGCGCGCGGGCGATCTCGCGGCTGGCGACCGCGCCGGCCGATGGCAGCGTCTTCTACGCGACGACGCCGACCTACATTTACACCTCGTTGCTCTCGAAGACGCAGCATGGCTACAAGGACGTCGAGCCGCTGGCGAATTTCTTCACCGACTCGGAGGTGGTCTACACGCGTGCCGACGGCCCCTTCAAGACGCTGAAGGACGTGATCGAGAAGGCGCAGAGCGCGCGCGGCCGCTGGGGTGCTGCCAATCCGGCCTCGCTCGAACGCCAGGCCGCCGAACAGCTCAAGAAGGCAGCGGGCGTCAACGCGGCGGTCGTCTCGCACGAAGGCGGCGGCGACCTGATGATCAATGTGCTGAACGGCACGCTCGACATCGGCGTCGGCGAGATCCCGGAGCTTCGGGCGCAGCTCGAAGCTGGCAAGATCCGGCTGCTCGCGACCTTCGATCCGCAGCGGATGGAGGCCTTTCCGAATGTCCCGACGGTCAAGGAATCCGGCTATCCCGTCGTGCTCGAGAAATTCCGAGGCCTCGCCGGCCCCAGGGGCCTGCCGCCGGCGATCACGAAGATCTGGGACGAGACGGTGCCGAAGGTTCTGGCCGATCCGGACTACCGTAAGGTCTATTCCGCCGAGAGCCTAGTCGCCAACTTCATCCCGCACGACAAGTACCAGAGCTTCGTCACGAATTTCGGATCGACCACCGAAGCCTTCCTGAAGGAGAGCGGCGTCCTCAAGTGACGCCGCGGACGGCCTCAGCCGCCACGCCCGAAATCCGTTCGGAAAGACCCGCGTCATGCGCGACCAATCGGCTCCCAAGGACCTCGCCGGCGGCATCACCGTGCTCGCTATCGCCGCCCTTTACTACTGGGCAACTGCCGGAATCGCCGAGAGCACGCTCTCGGACGAGGTCGGGGCGGGCGGCCTGCCGCGCATCCTCGCGATCACGCTGGCCGGGCTCGGCCTCGTCCTGACGCTACGCGCCATCCGTGCCGGTGCGCTCGTCCCGGCCGGAAAGCCCGAGGCAGAACCGACAGATGACGACGAGCCGCGCGCGACATTGCCGCGTGCGCTCGGCTTCCTGGCCTTCGGCGCGGCCTATGTCGCGCTCGTCCCGGTGATCGGCTACCTGCCGGGGGTCGCGCTGCTGATCGGAGCCGTCGCGCTCTACGAAGGCGCTCCGCCGAACTGGAGGACGGTCGCGATCGCAATCGGCGGCGCCGTCCTCTACTGGGCGATCTTCGTCAGGCTCCTCGGCGTGCGCCAGCCCACTGGCTGGTTCTTCTAGGAGGCGGCGATGCATTCGCTTGGAATTGCGTTCGATCTCCTGACCGGCTCGCCGATCGTCTTCTATTCGATCGTTGGCCTGATCTGGGGCATCATCGGCGGCTCGCTGCCGGGCATCTCGGCCTCGATCACGATGGCGCTGCTGCTGCCCTTCACCTATGGCATGGCCCCGGTGCAGGCGATCGTGATGCTGGCCTGCACCTATATCGGCGCCGAATATGGCGGCTCGATCCCGGCCATCCTGATCCGCACGCCCGGCACCAACTCCGCCGCCGCGACGGTGATCGACGGCTACGAGATGAAGCGCCAGGGCCGCGCCGGCGAGGCGCTCGGCATCTCGCTCTGGTCCGGCGTCATCGGCAGCCTGTTCGGACTGCTGATGCTGATCATGATGACCGAGCCGCTGTCCTGGGTCGCGCTCGCCTTCAAGCCGACCTCCTATTTCGCCCTCGGCATCCTGGGCCTCAGTGTCATCGCCTCGATGACCAACGGTTCGCTGCTGAAGGGGCTGGCGGCCGCGGTCGTCGGGTTGATGATCTCGACCGTCGGCACCGACCCGATCTCGGGCGTGACGCGCTTCACCTTCGGCAGCCCGGAGTTGCTCGGCGGGGTCGAGCCGGTGCTGATCATGATCGGCGTCTTCGCGGTCAGCGAATTGATGGTGCAATCCGGCTCGCGCGATCTCGGCGGCGTCAACGAGCAGGTGCGGGTGCGGCTGCCGTCGCTCGACATGATGAACCGGCTCAAGCGCTCGCAGTTCATCGGCTGCCTACTCGGCACCTTCGAAGGGCTGACGCCCGGCGGCGGCGGTTCGATCGCGGCCTTCCTTTCCTACAACGAGGCGAAGCGCTGGTCGCAGGAGCCGGCGAAATTCGGCAAGGGCTCCGAGGAAGGCGTCGCGGCGCCGGAGACAGCCAACAACACGGTCGCCAGCACCGCGCTGATTCCGCTGCTTTCCTTCGGCATCCCGAGCTCCAACTCCACCGCTGTCCTGCTCGGCGGTCTGCTGATCCACGGGCTGCTGCCCGGCCCGCGGCTGTTCGAACAGAATGCCGACGTGGTGGTCGGGCTCTATCTCGGCTCGTTCATCGCGACGCTGGCGCAGATCATCGTCGGCATCCTGCTGCTGCCGGTCTGCGTCTGGCTGGTCAACCGGCCGCGCGCCTATCTCGCCGGCTTCATCCTGGCGCTGATCCTGTCGGGCATCTTCACGCTCAATACCTCCTTCTTCGACCTCGGCATCGCGCTTGCCATGGGACTTGTCGGCTACCTGATGCGCCGCGCCGGCTACCCGTTCCTGCCGCTGATCCTCGGCGTCGTGCTCGGGCACATGGTCGAGTCGAGCTATCGCCGCTCGCTGCTGCTCTCGGGCGGCGACCACATGATCTTCCTCGAGGATCCGATCGCGGTCGGCCTGCTGCTGGCTTCGACCCTCTTCGTCACGCTGTCGCTCTTCCGCGAATTCCGCGACGCGCGCCAGGCCAGACTCAAGGATGCCCACGCGTGAACCACCAGAGCCCCATCGTTCCGTTCGCGACGCGTGACGAGCCTGTCGCGCTGCGGCTCGCCAATTTTGCCGCCCATGCCGATGTCAGCGAGAAGGCGCGTGAGACCGTGCGCCTGCTGTTGCTTGACGTCGCCGGCCTCTGCGTCGCCGCACGCGACACCGACTATGTCCGGGCCGCATTGGCGTCGACCGCCTCGCAGGGGAAGGCAAGCGCGATCGGTCATGCGATCGCTCTCGGCCCCTATGATGCAGCGCTCGTCAACGGCACTGCTGCGCATGGCGAGGACTTCGACGACACCTTCGAGGGTGGGCCGATCCATGCCGGCGCGGTGATCGTGCCGGCTGTGCTGGCCGCCGCGGAACATCGTGCGCTTGCCGGGGAGGCCGTGGTGCGCGGCATCGCGGTCGGCTGCGAACTGATGTGCCGGATGAGCCTCGTCGCTCCGCAGGCGATCCACAAGGCGTGCTTTCACCCCACCGCTGTGATCGGCGCGCCGGCTGCCGCAGCCGCCGTGGCGAGCACGCTCGGCCTGCCGCCGAAGGCGATCGCCCATGCGATCGGCATCGCTGGAAGCTTGGCCTCGGGCATCATCGAGTACCTCGCCGACGGCAGCTGGACGAAGAGGCTGCATGCCGGGGCGGCGGCGCAGGCCGGCATCCGCGCCGCCTTCATGGCCGAGGCGGGTTTTCTCGGCCCCGCGAGCGTGATCGAGGGCCAGCACGGCTTCTACCGTGCCTTCGCCCCATCGAGGACGCCGGACTTCGCCCCGCTGCTCGACAGCCTCGGCGAGAGCTGGATCCTCGAGACGCTCGCCTTCAAGCCCTATGCCTGCGGGACGATGACCCAGCCCTTCGTTGACTGTGCGATTGCGCTGGCGAGGCAAGGCGTCGGCTCCGACGACATTGTCAGCCTCGAATGCGAGGTTGGAGAAGGCACGGTGCACCGGCTCTGGGAGCCATTGGCGCTGAAGCAGGCGCCGCCCAACGCCTATGCGGCGAAGTTCTCGACGCCCTACTGCATCGCGGTCGGCTTCATGGATGGCGGTGCTGGGCTTGGTCAGTTCACCGAGGAGCGCGTGGCGGAAGCCGGCGTGCGGGCGCTGGCGGCCAAGGTCTCCTACGTCGTCGATCCGCAGAACGAGTATCCGCGCAATTTCAGCGGCCACATCAAGGCGATGCTGAAGGACGGTTCGGTGCGCGAAATTCGCCAGCCGCACATGCGAGGCGGCGCGCATGAGCCGCTTTCCACCGCCGATATCCTAAGGAAATTCCACGACAACGCCGCCTTTGGCGGCTGGCAGCCGGACCGCTCGCAGCGGCTCGCGGCCGATCTCGACGCGATCGCCGCCGGTGGCCGCGTCGATCTTTCGGTGTCACGGGGCTGAACGATGGCTGAACTCGCAGGCAAGGTCGCGCTGGTCACCGGCGCGGCACGCAATATCGGTCGGGCGATCGCACTTGAACTCGCGGCCGGCGGCGCAGCGGTGATGGGCGTCGCGCTCTCGGACAACGCCGGGCTCGGCGAGATGGTTGAAGCGGTCGCCGTCGAGGGCGGCCAGGCGGCGTCGCAGCTCGCCGACGTCACGGATCCCGCCTCCGTGCGCGCCGCGGTCGAGGCGACGCTCGCACGCTTCGGCCGCATAGACATCCTCGTCAACAATGCGGCGATCCGTGGCGAGGTCGCCTTCGAGGCGATGACACTGGCGCAATGGCACCAGGTGCTTGGCGTCACGCTGGACGGCCCTTTCCTGTGCGCACAGGCAGCCCTCGAGGCGCTGACGGCTAGCGGCACCGGCGCGATCGTCAACATCGGCGGCCTCACCGCCTACACGGGGGCGAAGCAGCGCGCCCATGTCGTCACCGCCAAGGCCGGGCTCGACGGGCTGACCAAGGCGCTGGCCCAGGAACTGGCCGAGCGCCAGATCACGGTGAACCTCGTCTCGCCGGGGCTGATCGACACGGTGCGCGGCGGCCATTCGGCGGCCGAGCCGGAACATCACAAGCGCCACGCGACGCTGGTCGGCCGCCGCGGCCGGCCACAGGAGGTCGCGGCGATGGTGCGCTATCTCGCAGGCCCGACCGCCCGCTACGTAACGGGTCAGACGCTGCATGTGAACGGCGGAGCCTATCTGCCGTGAACCGCCAAGGCGCTCACTTCGACTGAGGGCGCCGGCGGCGAAACAAGAAAACGCGCGAGCTGGAAAACCAGCCGCTTCTTGGAGGGAGGACGACATGGGGAAGCAAGCAAAACTCGCCGCCATGCTGGGGGCGGCGATCCTGGCCGGCGGAGCCCCGGCCATGGCGCAAGCCTATCCGACGAAGCCAATCAACGTGATCGTCCCCTATGCACCGGGCGGCAACACCGACGTGGTCGCGCGCATCGTGCTCGAGCACATGAGCCAGACTCTCGGCCAGGCCTTGCCGATCGAGAACATCGGCGGCGCCGGTGGCACGACCGGCTCGAGCCGCGCCGCCAAGGCCGCGCCGGACGGCTACACGATCCTTGTCGGGCAGATGGGCACGCATGGCGCCGCACCGGCGCTCTACCCGAACCTGTCCTACAATCCTGTCACCGATTTCGAGCATGTCAGCCAGCTCTCGGATACGCCGATCGCTGTTTTCGGCAAGAAGGCGCTGCCCGCGAACACGCTGCAGGAGCTGATCGCGCTGATCAAGGCCGACCCGGGCAAGCTCAACAACGGCCATGGCGGCGTGGGCTCGACCTCGCATGTGAGCTGCCTGCTCTTCACCGCGATGATCGGCGTCCGCCCGCCTCAGGTCGCCTATCGCGGCTCCGGCCCGGCCTTGAACGACCTGATCTCCGGCATGCACGATTTCATGTGCGACCAGATTCCGCACACCGTTCCGCAGGTCCTCGCCGGGAACATCAAGGCCTTTGCCATCGCAACACCGGAGCGCTCGCCCGCCATCCCGAACGTGCCGACCACGGCGGAGGCCGGCATGCCGGCCTTCGTCGCGTCCGGCTGGAACGCGATGTTCGCCCCCAAGGGCACCCCCAAGGCGATCGTCGACAGGCTCGCCGCCGCCGTTGATGCCGCGCTCAAGAACCCGGCTACTCGCAAGCGCCTCGAGGAAATCGGTGCTGTGATCCCCGCCAAGACCGGTCCGGAGGCGCTGCGCAGCCTGGTCGCCAGCGAGATCGAGAAATGGACGCCGGTGATCAAGGCGGCAGGCGTCGTGGCGAACTAGAGCCACAGGCGCGCTCGGCAGCCATGCGCTGCCGGCGGTGACGCCAATCTACGGTCTCTCTCGTCGGTGCGGATAGGCGACAGGATCAGCCGGTGGCGAGATCGGTCTTGCGATGGGCCCAGCCGGTGATGCGGGCCTCGATCAGTGAGAAGAGCAGGTAGAGCGCGACGCCGAGTCCCGCGAGAACGAAGAGGCCGGCGAAGACGAGCGGCACGTTGAAGCTCGACGAAGCGATCATCATCATGTTGCCGATGCCGCGGTTGGACGCGACTGTTTCGGCAACGACGGATCCGACGAAGGCGAGCGTGATCGCGACCTTCAGCGCCGCGAAGAAGTACGGCATCGCCCGCGGCAGGCTGACGTTCCAGAGAATGTCCCAGCGCGAGGCCTTGAGAGTCTTCATGACGTCTTCCAGCTCAGGCTCGACCGTCGCGATTCCGGTCGCGACGTTCACCACGATCGGGAAGATGCAGATGATCATCGCGGTGAGGATCGCCGGGACCGTGCCGGCGCCGTACCAGAGCACGAAGATCGGAACGACGGCGACTTTCGGGATCGATGAGAAGCCGACCAGCAGAGGGTAGGCGGTCCGGAACGCGAGCCTGGACGAGCCGATCAGGATACCGAGCAAGAGCCCGACGAGGACGCCGATACCGAAGCCAACGAGTGTGGTGTAGAGCGTCTGCCAGGTATGGGGCCAGATCGCCGGCCAATAGCGGATCAGCGCAGCGACGATCTGGGTGGGGCGCGGCAGGAGGATGTCCGAAATCCCCGCTACGAGGCAGAAGACCTCCCAGAGCACGAAGACCCCGACGATGAGGGCGACCGGCGCGCCGTTGTCGCGCATGAAGTCCTTGAAGCGCTCCATGGCCGTCGTCCTCAGGCGTGGATCGGGGCGTTGACGATGCCGGCTCCACCGCGGGCGTCGACGATCATGGCTCTCAGCCGCTGGTTCAGCGCGACGAAGGCCGGTTCGAAGGTCATCTCGATCGTGCGCGGGCGCGGCATGTCGACGAGGCTGTCGTCGAGGATTCGCCCGGGCCGCGCGCTCATCACGCAGATGCGGTTGGCGAGATAGGCTGCTTCCTTGAGATCGTGCGTGACGAGCAGCACGGTCAGCTTCTTGGACAGCCAGAGGTCCTGCATGATCGACCAGAGTTCCTCTCGGGTGAACTGGTCGAGCGCACCGAAGGGCTCGTCGAGGAGAAGCAGGTCGGGATCGTGGATCAGGGCACGGCAGAGATTGGCACGCTGCATCATGCCGCCGGAAAGCTGCCACGGATATTTGTCGCCGAAGCCACCGAGGCCAACCTGGGCGAGCAACGTCTCGACGCGATCGCGAAACTCGGATTTCCGCTTGGCGCGGTAATCATGCCGGAACGGCGGCACGATCTTCAGCGGCAACATGACGTTGTCGCGGATGTTGAGCCAGGGCAGCAGCGTCGGGTTCTGGTAGGCCATGCCGATGCGGATCGGCGTCGCGCCGATTTCGCGTCCCGCCACGAAGACATTGCCCGAGGAGGGCTTCAGCAACTCCCCGACCATCTTGAGAATGGTCGACTTGCCGCAACCGGACGGCCCGACGAGCGCGACGAAATCGCCTTCTCCGATCCGCAATGAGGTCGGCGCCAGGGCCTGTACCGCCTTGTCGCCTCGTCCATAGGTGATCGAGGCATGCTCGAACTCGATAAAGGCCGGGCGGGAACCGGCATGCTGTGGGATGAAATTCTGGGCGTTCATGAGCTGGCCCCCGATGCGACGACCGGTCCCTGCAAGCAGGCGGCCAGCGTCTGATCGACATGCTTCGGGTTGGGCGCCGGCATCCGCTGAATTGCGGTCACCTGACGGCCCCAGCCGCTCGTCTGCTCGATGAGTTTGCGATCGCGCTGGACGAAGCGACCTCGCACCAGCGTGTGGATCGGGATACCCGTCACCGAGACGCCCTCGAAGGGCGTGATCTTTCCGCGTGAATGCAGCGCATCGGCGCGGATCGTCTCGGTGCGCTCCATGTCGACCACCGCGATGTCAGCCTCGGCGCCCGGCTCGATGCGGCCCTTCGCCGGCCACAGCCCGAAAGCCATTGCGGGGTTCTCTGCCGAGATCCGGACGTAGTGCTCCAGCGAAATCCGCCCCCTCGACACCTCGTTCAGCATCAGTGGCATCTGGGTTTCGACGCCGGGGAACCCGCAATCGGCCTGCCAGATGATCTCCTTGCGCTTTTCCTCCGGCGTGTGCGGCGCATGGTCGGTCGCGATCATGTCGATCACGCCGTTCCGGAGGGCGTTCCAGATCGCCTCGGAATCCGACGCTTCGCGAACCGGCGGGTTGACGCGGATGACGGAACCGAGCCGCGCATAGTCGCGGGTGTCGAGCAGGAGATAGCAGGGACAGGTCTCGCCGGTGATCTCGACGCCACGCGCCTTGGCATCGGCGAGCGGCCGCAGTTCCGCCTCCGACGAGATGTGCAGGACGTGAATCCGCGCGCCCGTCCATTCCGCCAGCTCGGCGGCCCTGGCCACCGCCTCCGCCGCCACGATCGCCGGCCGCGCCGCGATATGGGCGAGCGGGTCGTTGCGGCCGGCTGCCATCAGGCGCTGCTGGCGCCAGGCCATGATCGAGGCCGTCTCGGCATGCAGCGAGATCCGCAGGCCCGAGGGGGCGATGACCTCGAAGCCTTCCAGCATCGCGCCTGTCGAGGGCGACGGGAGATTGCCGAAGGTGTTGCCCATGAAGCATTTGAAGGCATTGACGCCGCCTTCGATCAGGCCGGTAAGCTCGTCGATATTGTCCTCGGCCAGAAGCCCGTAGAGGCCGAAATCGACATGCGCCTTCCTGGCCGCCTCCTGCTTCTGCCTGAGTTCCACGACGGAGCGCGTCGGCGGGTTGGTGTTGGGCATCTCGAACACGGTGGTGGTGCCACCCATGGCGGCGGCCGCAGTGCCCGTTCGCCAATCCTCCTTGTGGGTGTAGCCGGGCTCCCGGAAATGCACATGCATGTCGATCGCGCCCGGCAGCAGGAACTTGCCGGAGACATCGACGATCTCGCGCGCCGCGGGCATGGTCTCGGGCTTGCCCAGGAGCGCGATCAGCCCGTCCTTGATGGCGATGTCGGCGCGATAGCGTGTCTTGCCGGTCACGACCGTGCCGCCGGTCAGGACGAGGTCCGCGGTGAAGGGCGTCTCGCTCATCACCGGGCTCACAACATCGCCCAGCCGCCATCGACCGGCAGGTCGACCCCGGTGATCTGGCGCGAGACATCAGAGGCCAGGAAGAGGCAGGCATTGGCCACGTCCTCGTCGGTCGAGACACGCTTGAGCGCGTAATCGGCGGCGTGCTTCTCCACGGCCGCTTCCTCGCTGATGCCGAGCCGGCTGGCCATCTCGGGTACGACCTTGCCGCGGAAGCGGGGGCCGTCGACCATGCCGGGCGCCACGCAGTTGATATTGATCCCGTAGGGGCCGGCCTCGAGCGCGAAGCTCTTGGTGATGCCGCGAAGCCCCCATTTCGAGGCCGAGTAGGCCATGCGGCCGGCGCGGCCGCGCATGCCGAAGGTACCGCCGACATTGACGATCTTGCCCGCGCGTTGCTCGATCATCGTCGGCATGCAGGCGCGCATGGTGTTGAAGCAGCCGCGCATGTTGAGATCGACGATCTCGTCGAACTCTTCCTCGCTCGTCTCCCAGCCGGTCTTTCCGATCGGGCCCGATCCGCCGGCGACGTTGACGAGGATGTCGATGCGTCCGCCGAAGGCCGCCTTCGCTTCCACGACCGCCGCATTGCAGGCCTTGCCGTCGGTGATGTCGCAGGGAACGATGATCGCCTCGCCGCCAGCCGCCCGCACTTCCTGGGCGACCGGCTCGATGGCCGCGACATCCCGGCCGATCAGCACGAGCCTGCAGCCCTCCGCCGCGAAGGCGCGCGTGACGGCCGCGCCCATTCCCTTCGCCGGCCCGGTGATGACCGCGACCTGCTTTGTCAGACCCAAATCCATGATGTCGCTTCTTCTCGTTGCTGCTTGGCTCAACCCAGCGTGGTCACGCGCTCGGCCATCGGGGGGAGGAAGGTGCGGCTGAAGACCTCATCCGGCGCTGGCGTACGCGGCAGCCCTTCAGCCTCGGCAACGATGGCGATCGACTTCCCGAAGCGCGCATCGTCGACATCGCCGATGCCCAGCGTCTTGCCTTCCGGATGGCTCATCTCGGCCTGGAGCGTCGCGATCAGGCGCTCCTTCTCGACCGCCTTGTTGATCAGCGGCTCGCGCTTCGCCACGGATTCGATCGCCGCGTCGTAGTCGGCGATCATGTCCTTGATGCCCCTGTTGAACGCCCGCAGCAGGCCGCGCAGAGCCTCTGGCTTCTCGGCGACGAGCTTGCGGGATGCGATGACGGCGTTGGAATAGAGGTCCATCCCGAAATCGCCGTAGTTGATGAACCGGAAGTCCTTGTCGGGGTCGATGTTGACCAGCTTGGCCGAGAACCGGATGGTGTTGACGAAGCCGAAGGCCCCTTCGACCTGACCGCGCTGCAGCATCTGCTCCCGCAGGTTCGGCTGCATGTTGGTGATGTTGACCTTGGCGGCGTCGATGCCGGCGAGCTTCGCGAAGGCCGGGAACAGCTTCAGCGCTCCGTCGTTCGCCGGGCCGCCGATCGTGCGGCCTTCCAGATCCTTCGGCGTCTTGATCGGGCTGTCGGCCTTCACCGCAATCGTGAAGGGCGGCCGGTTGTAGAGCGCGGCGATCGCCAATGGCGTCGAGCCGGCCGTCGCCTTGGCAGCCAAGGTGATCAGGGCGTTGATGTCACCGAAGCCGAGATCGTAGGAGCCCGAGGCCACGGCGCCGACGGCGGCCCCCGATCCGTTGCCCTGGTCCATCTCGATCTCGAGGCCTTCCGCGCGCAGATAGCCCTTGTCCTGTGCGAGGAAGAACAAGGCCTGCGGCCCCTGATAGCGCCAGTTCAGGACCATCTTGAGCTTGGTAGGGGTTTGCGCCAGGGCCGGGCTGGCGATCAGGGATGCGAGTCCCGCCGAGCCCGAAGCGGCGAGGAACTGGCGGCGGCTGAGCGAATTCGGCATCGGGGGCCTCTCGGTCGTGAGCGATGGCTGCTGCAGTAGCGAGAAGCTAAGCGGGCTTGACCGGTGCCGTCTTGTGCTGATTTCTGCTCGGAGCGCTTCGAAAACTGCAACGCTCATGAGAACGTCGGATGCGACATCTCCGAATCCTGACCTATGTCGACGAGGTCGCGCGGGCGGGTTCCATTCGCAGGGCGGCGGAGCGACTGAACATCACCGCATCGGCGCTGAACCGGCGCATTCAGGATCTCGAGGCTGAACTCGGGACGCCGATCTTCGAACGCCTTCCCCGTGGCGTTCGTCTGAATGCGGCCGGCGAGCTGATGATCCGCCATATCCGCAGTCAGCTCGCCGATGTCGGCCGTCTACGTTCGCAGATCGAGGACCTGTCGGGATTTCGGAGGGGTACGGTCTCGATCGCCTGCAGCCACGCACTCGCACATGATTTCCTGCCCATCGAGATCGCAAGCTATCGGCGCGCCTTCCCGCTGGTGGAGTTCGACGTACGGGTGGCGAGCCATGGCGAGGCGCTGCGCGCGCTTGGCGCCTATGAGGTTGACCTGGCGCTGGTCTTTCGTATGTCCAACACGGTCGGCTTCCAGATCATTGCATCGGCCGAGCAGCGGCTGATGGCGATCATGAGGGATGGCCATCCCCTGGCGGGAACAGGAAGCATCCGCCTCCGGGACTGTGCAGCGTATCCGCTGGCTCTGCCGGACCGCAGCTATGGCGGACGCGAGCTGCTCGACCGGGCAGTCTCGCAATCATCGTTCAGGCTGTCCCCGGTGATTGAGTCGAACTCCTTCGAGTTCCTGCGAAACTATGTGCGGCTTGAAGATGCGATCACGTTTCAGATCGAGATCGGCGCGCCCGCGAGCTTGCGCGAGCGCGACGGTTTGATCGCGCGCCCGGTCGATGCCCGCGACATTGCTCCGGCGCGTTTTGCGATGGGCCAGCTTCACGGGCGCTCGCTGTCGGTCGCCGCGGCGAAATTCGCGGAACAGTTGGCCGCCAAGCTGGAACTCGGCCCCGCCGCCTCGGCTGCGGGTTAGGGCAGGGACACCGGCACGGCACGACTCATGCTTGCCGGCCGATGGCGCAGAGCATCCTAGCTGGATGCGAAGCAGAAGGCGCAGAACAAGCCGCAATTTGCGAGGAGGCTCGAATGCTTTCTGGCCGGCGTCTGTCGATATCGATTGCAGTGGGGTTCGTGCTGGTTCCGCTGCCCATCCGCGCCGAGCAGCCACTGACCCGCATCCAGCAGGCATGCCTCAACTGGGATTTGAGCTTGCAGCGGATGCTCGGCTGGAGCGAGGCCTATGCGATCCATTCTCCGGAGCTGCGAGCGACGATACGCGCTGAGGCGGCGCGATTGCGCGAGAGGTGCAGACGAGACGTCACGACGGCAACGATCAACCGCTACGTCGTGCTCGGCAAGATGCTCTATGATGATGAGGCCGACGAAGTGGAGAGCTTCGACTGACGTCCCTTCGACGCGGTCTTCCTTCCAGCATCTGGTCTCGTCGCTTGCCGAGGCAGGAGCGGGGGGCTGCCAAGCGGCTATTGTTGTCTGGCGTCGAACGGACTCAGCAAGGCACTGGACCAGTTCGCCAAGGCTGACAGCGGTGCGACGACCTTCACCGTGATTGGCGCAAACGGATTTTTCAATTGCGAGCGATCCGACGGGGGTGTAGCGTTAACGGATACCGATATTGCTGCGCGGTCGTCGTTCCGCGTCCTGCCTCCGAGCGAAACGCTGCGGTATCTCAAGTTCGCGCCAGAAAATCGATCGCAACGCGCTGTAGCGACGGGAGCTGCAATCTATCGATTGCAAGATAATGCGCTTCAAAAGGCGCAATATCATCGCTATTAGTTTATCAATCTAAGTCTATCGATGGACGGATTGATTTTAAAAGGAGAATGATGGCCTGCAGATGGCGAACTGAATTTCTCGTGGAAGCAGAATTCATGGGAAATTCTGGCATTTCATTATTTGTGCGTAGACCTTAACGGAGTGCGCTGCCATGAGTGCCAATCTCGTAGCCGACATTATGCAGTTCTTATCGCCGGATCTGATTTCAAAGATCGCTGCATCATTGGGGACGGATCAGTCATCGGTCGGTAAGGCGGCCAGCGCCGCTATCCCGGGGGTTCTGGCGACGCTCGCCGGTGTGGCGGCAACGCCGGATGGATCGCGGAAGTTGTTCGACACGGTTTCGCATCAAAAGCCGGACATCCTCGACAGCCTCGCGGGCATGATCGGTGACCCAAAGCAGAAGGCCGTCGCAGAGAACGGAGCGAGTTCGCTCTCCTCGCTTCTTGGAGGGTCTGCGATGTCGAATCTCGCCGGTTCGGTCTCGAAATTTGCGGGGCTGGCAGGGGGCGCAAGTTCCTCCTTGCTAGGCCTTTTGACACCGGTGGTGATGGGGGTGCTTGGACAACAAAAGTCGGCGATGGGCTTGGATGCCGCGGGCCTGGCCCGAATGCTGACGTCCCAAAAGTCGAACATCTCGGCCGCCCTGCCTTCAGGTTTCGCCGACCTGCTCGGTAAGGCTGGACTGCTTACGGCTGTGGGTAGCGGCGTGAACACTGTCGAGCAAACTGCGAGGTCCGCCGCTTACGCGACGGGCGCCGTGGCCGACCGGGCAACCTCGCAAGCGAGAGCCGACGGCATGCCGGGCTGGCTCAGATGGGGGCTGCCGGTCCTTGCTGCGCTAGCCGTCGGCTGGTGGTTTTTCGGTCGCCACACGCCTTCCGTCGTCGACCAGGCCCGGACCATACCGGGCCAGGCTATGCAGTCGACCCAATCCATCATTGGACAGCTAGGCTCGACCGCGACGCAAGCGATGCAGACTCTGCAAAACGTGACTGCGGGCGGCGTGAACATCGGGACGGAAGTTCAATCCGCGGTCGATGGGCTGGCAAATTCGCTCAGGGGCATTACCGATGCGGCCTCGGCGCGAGCAGCTTTGCCAAGGCTGCAGGGCGTGGCGACCCAATTCGACAAGGTCAAGGCGGTCGTCGACCAGATGCCCACCAGTGCTCGAACTGCGCTCGCAACTTTGATCACCGCACTGCGGCCGTCGCTGGAGGGTTTGTTCAACAAGGTGCTTGCGATTCCGGGCGTAGCCGAGATCGCCAAGCCGACGATCGATGGCGTGCGGGCCAATCTCGATGCATTGGCCCGAGCCTAGCAGATGGGCAGGCCGTTGGCGCTGCATGGTGAACTCGCTGAGCGCAGGAGGTGCTTATGGCGATCAAGGCCAATTTTGGGGACGACGAATGGAAACTGATCCTAGGTAGCCCGTTTATGGCCGGCATGGCGGTCACGCTTGCCGAGCCCAGCGGGCTGTGGGGGATCTTCAAGGAGAGCCTGGCCAGTGGCCAGGCGCTGTTGGGCGCCAAGGGCGACGGTAAGGCAGGCGCGCTCGCGCAAGCGATTGTTGCGGACATGGAAGGTTCCGAGGGTCGCGGTGAGGCACGAGAGACGCTTCGCGCCGAACTCGCCGGCAAGTCTCCGGCGGATGCCAAGCAGAGCATTCTGGCGATGCTGACGCGCGTCGCGGCGATCGTCGATGCCAAGGCTCCGGCCGAAGCTCCCGCGTTCAAGACGTGGCTGTCGCAGGTAGCGGAGGCGGTGGCTAATGCCTCGAGCGAGGGCGGCTTCATGGGGTTTGGCGGAACCCAGGTGAGTGCTGCGGAGACGGCCACCTTGACGGATGTGGCGAAGGCCTTGCGCGCCGCTTGATCGAGCCGTCGCGCGAGCAGGCCCAGCAGGCCTTCGATGCGTGCTTCGTCATCGAGACCGGCTTGCGGCGTGGCCTGCGCCGACTGGATGAGCGCAGCTTCGCGCGGCGGCGGGCGCATGTTGAGTCGCCGCCCCACGTGCTGGATGGGCTGAACGCCGGACCTCGCTGCTTTCTGCTTGGCGGTTTCCCCCCGGCGTGCTGTCGGCTTCGTGTACACCGAAGTTGCGGGAGAGGTGCAGACGCGACGTCACGACGGCAACGATCAACCGCTGCGTCGTGCTCGGCAAGATGCTCTATGATGATGAGGCCGACGAAGTGGAGAGCTTCGACTGAAGCGTTGCCCCGACGCAGTCTTCCTTCCGCAATCCTGTCGCGCTGGAAACGAACGTCCCCCGGCCCAAGCGAACTACGGAAACTCTCTCTCCCGGCTGTCAGCTAAAATCCTGACCGCGGTTGTTGCAGCCGCGCATTCAGTGTCAGGAACTCCACGATGTCGGTTGCAGCCGAACGCCGTTCCTTCTTGACGGCGTTCTCGCCGCTGTCGTCGCCGGCCAGTTCGGCCGGGGTGGGCGGCCGCGCAGGCGCCGATGCCGGTGACGTCGAGCAACGATTGCACGAAGCTTGCGCGACGATCCCGGGGAAAATCGTGTTCACGACCAGCTTCGGTCTCGAAGACCAGGTGCTGACGCATGTGATCGCACGCGGCGGGTTCGGCGACAGGGTGTCTTTCGTCACGCTGGATACAGGGCGGTTGTTTCCGGAGGTCTATGATCTCTGGGCGCAGACGGAGGAGCGCTACGGTGTTTCCATCCGGGCGCATCTGCCGCGCGCCGAGGATGTCGAGCGCCTCGTGCAAGATCAGGGCATCAACGGCTTCAGGACCTCGCCCGAGGCGAGGAAGGCGTGCTGCGCCGTGCGCAAGCTCGTTCCGCTGGATCAGGCCCTGAAGGGAGCGGCCGGCTGGATCACCGGCCTGCGGGCCGACCAGTCGCAGGCTCGCGCCGACACCTCCTGCATGCAGGAGGATGCCGAGCGCGGCCTGGTCAAGATCAGCCCGCTCTACGATTGGTCACGCGAGCGGGCGCTGGATTTCGCCCACCTCCAGGACGTTCCGCTCAATCCGCTCCACGAGCGCGGGTTCGTTTCGATCGGCTGCGCGCCGTGCACGCGGGCGATTGCGCCCGGTGAGCCGGAGCGCGCCGGCCGCTGGTGGTGGGAGCAGGATGCGGCGAAGGAATGCGGTCTGCATGTCGGCGGCGACGGTCGGCTCGTCCGCGTCCGCGCTGCGGAGGCCACGCCGTGATCGCGCCCGGCCATCTCCAGAAGCTCGAAGCCGAGGCGATCTTCATCCTGCGCGAGGTCGCCGCGACCTGCGACAATCCGGTGCTGCTCTATTCGATCGGCAAGGATTCAGCTGTGCTGCTGCATCTAGCGATGAAGGCGTTCGCGCCAGGCAAGCCGCCTTTCCCGCTGCTGCATGTCGATACGACCTGGAAGTTCCGCGAGATGATCGCCTTCCGGGACGCGACGGCGCGCCGGCTGGGGCTGGACCTGATCGTTCACATCAACCAGGACGGAGTGAGGGCCGGTATCGACCCGATCTCGTCGGGCTCGCGCATCCATACGGATGTGATGAAGACGCAAGGGTTGAAGCAGGCCCTCGACAAATACGGCTTCGATGCCGCCTTCGGAGGCGCGAGGCGCGACGAGGAAAAGACCCGTGCCAAGGAGCGCGTCTTCTCGCTGCGCAGCGCCGATCACCGCTGGGATCCGAAGAACCAGCGGCCTGAGCCCTGGTCGCTGTTCAACACGGCCAAGCGTAAGGGCGAGAGTTTCCGCGTCTTCCCGCTGTCGAACTGGACCGAGCGCGACGTCTGGGACTACATCGCGCTCGAAAGCATCCCCGTCGTGCCCCTGTATTTCGCCGCTCCGCGCCCGGTTCTGCGCCGCGGCGATGCCTGGATCATGCGTGATGACGAGCGCCTGCCGCTGCTGCCGGGAGAGGTCGTCGAGACCCGCATGGTCCGCTTCCGGACGCTCGGCTGCTATCCGCTGACCGGCGCGATCGAGAGCGACGCCAGCACGCTGACCGACATCATCGCCGAGATGCGGGCCTCGCAGAGTTCCGAGCGCCAGGGCCGGATCATCGATCATGACGGGACCGGCTCGATGGAGCAGAAGAAGCAGGAAGGCTATTTCTGATGAGTGCCCTGAATGCCCGGCAGCGTGCCCGCGAGGCGACGCTGCCAGGAGACGGCCCGGCCAATGACGACGGGCTCCAGCCACGCTCCCTCCTGCGCTTCATCACCTGCGGCTCGGTCGACGACGGCAAGTCGACGTTGATCGGTCGCATCCTGTTCGAGACCGGCGCGGTCTTCGACGACCAACTCGGCGCGTTGCAGCGGGACTCCCGCAAGTTCGGCACGCAGGGCGACAAGGTAGACTTTGCGCTGCTTGTGGACGGACTCTCGGCCGAGCGCGAGCAGGGCATCACCATCGACGTCGCCTATCGCTATTTCTCGACGCCGCGACGCTCCTTCATCGTCGCGGATACGCCGGGCCATGAACAGTACACCCGCAACATGGCGACGGGCGCCTCGACCGCCGATCTCGCCGTGATCCTGATCGATGCGCGGCTCGGTCTGCTCAAGCAGACGCTGCGGCACTCCTTCATCGTCTCGCTCGTCGGCGTCCGACACATCGTCGTCGCCGTCAACAAGATGGATCTGGTCGACTACGATCGGGCCGTGTTCGAGCGCATCTGCTCGGACTATCGCCGCACTGTCGCCGGGTTGGGCTTTGCTCAGATCAGCTTCGTCCCGATCTCGGCGCGCGATGGCGACAACGTTACCAGCGCTTCAGCGTCGATGGGTTGGTATCAGGGCGCTCCGCTGCTCGACCTTCTCGAGACGGTCGCGATCGAGCCCGCGAGCGTGGCCCATCCTGGCGCGGTGCTGCCGGTACAATGGGTCAACCGGCCCGATTCCAGTTTCCGCGGCTATTCCGGCAATCTCGCCCTCGGCCAACTCAAGGTGGGTGACGCCGTCGCCGTCCTGCCATCTGGCCGCACCAGCCGGATCGCGCGCATCCTGACGCCGGCGGGCGATGCCGGACACGCCTCGGCCGGCCAGGCGCTGACGATCGCGCTCGAGGACGAGATCGATATTTCACGCGGCGACCTGATCGTCGCCGCCGCGCAGCGCCCGGCCGTAAGGCGAAATCTGACGGCGCGGCTGCTCTGGACCAGCGAGGCGCCGCTCGTGCTGGGCAACAGCTACGCCCTGAAGCTCGCCAGCAGCCATGCCCATGCGGTGGTCCGCACACTCCATCACGGCATCGACATCGAAACCCTCGCCCAGGCGCCTGTCGCGACGCTGGCGATGAACGATATCGGCCTGGTGGCGATCGATCTCGACAGGCCGATCGGTGCCCTGCCTTTCGCCGAGAGCACCGAGCTCGGCGGCTTCATCCTGATCGACCGCATCAGCCACGAGACCGTCGCATTCGGTTTCGTCGCGGAGGGCGTTCCACAGCAGGCCGGGGCAGGCCGCCTCCCGGAAAGCCGGCTTGCGGCCCTGTTTGTGAAGCTCCGCGGCACGGCAGGACCGGCCGGGTCGCCGCGGCGGGCTGCGCTTTGGGGCTTGAGCTGCGGCAATATGGCCGGGAGCCTTCTGACAGGCGGCGGCATCTACGGCTTGACGGGCAGCCTCGCGATAGCGTTGCCTTTGACGGTGGCTGATCTCCTGCTGCGGCCGTTCCTGCTCGGAGCGGGGTGGGCATCCGCGCATGCCCTCTGGCGCCGACATCAGAGCCGGAACCAACCGGCGCCGGAAAATGTTCTAGGCGACGGGATCTGAAGACGAGAAGGGGGAAGACGGCAGGTTTCAGGCGAGGAAAATCAGCCTTCTGCAAGGAGGGTGAGCTTCAGCAGCCTGTTCTCCGGAACCGGCCAACTTTGAAACACAGTGCTGCCTCAAACAGTTGTCGGTCGATCTGGTCCAGCATACGCTTCGTTCTGTAAAAAGAACGCCTGATCAGTCGGTCAGGCTGTTGGCAACAACGGAGAGCACGATGCCCCGCCCCGCATTTCGCCGCCTGGTTCAAGCCGGCCTCGTTCTCGGAGCCTTCTCATTGTGCTTCGGTGTCGTTGCCGGCGCTCGCGCCCAGACCGAGCTCCTGAACGTTTCCTATGATCCGACGCGCGAGCTCTACCGCGAGATCAACGCCGCCTTCATCGCGGAGTGGAACGCCAAGAACGCCAGGAAGATCACCACGATCCGCCAGTCGCATGGCGGCTCCGGCGCCCAGGCGCGGACCGTCATCGACGGGCTGAATGCCGATGTGCTGACGCTGGCGCTTGCCGGCGACATCGATGCCGTCGCCGAGCGCTCGAAGAAGCTGCCGTTGAACTGGCAGTCGCGCCTGCCGCAAAATTCTTCGCCCTACACTTCCACGATCGTGTTCCTCGTCCGCAATGGCAATCCCAAGGCGGTCAAGGACTGGGGCGATCTGGTGAAGCCCGGCGTTCAGATCATCACGCCGAACCCCAAGACCTCCGGCGGTGCCCGCTGGAACTATCTCGCCGCCTGGGCCTACGCCGAAAAGGCCTTCAACAAGGACGAGGCCAAGGTCCGCGACTACATTGGCAAGCTGCTCGCCAATGTCCCGGTGCTCGACACCGGCGCGCGCGGCGCCACCACCACCTTCACCCAGCGCGGCATCGGCGACGTCTTCCTGTCCTGGGAGAACGAGGCCTTCCTCGCACTGAAGGAGTTTGGGGCCGACAAGTTCGACATCGTCGTGCCGAGCCTCTCGATCCTGGCCGAGCCGCCGGTCGCGCTGGTCGATGCCAATGTCGATGCCAAGGGCACGCGGACCGAGGCCCAGGCCTATCTCGACTTCCTCTATTCGCCGAAGGCACAGGCGATCATCGCCAAGAACTTCTACCGTCCGCGCAATCCGGAGGCGGCCGATCCGAAGGACATCGCCAATTTCCCTAAGGTCGAGCTCGTGACCATCGACGCTATCTTCGGCGGCTGGAGCAAGGCGCAGCCGACCCATTTCGGTGATGGCGGCACCTTCGACCAGCTCTACAAGCCGGCGCGCTGAGCCATGGCCGCCAGCGTCGCAGCATCGGGCTGGCGTCAGCCGAGTGTCCTGCCGGGTTTCGGTCTGACGCTGGGCATCACGATCACCGCTCTGTCGCTGATCGTCCTGATTCCGCTCGCGGCCTTGTTCGTCAAGGCTGCGAGCGCAGGCCCCGCCGAGATCTGGGCGATCGCGACCTCGCGGCGCACATTGGCGGCGCTGCGCCTGTCCTTCTTCGGCGCGCTGATCGCCGCATCGGTCAATGCCGTTTTCGGCCTGATCCTCGCCTGGGTGCTGGTGCGTTACGAGTTTCCCGGGCGTCGCCTCGTCGATGCCGCGGTCGATCTGCCCTTTGCTCTTCCGACGGCGGTCGCCGGCATTGCGCTGGCGGCGATCTACGCCCCCAATGGCTGGGTCGGCAGCCTGCTCGCGCCGCTCGACATCAAGGTCGCCTATACGCCGCTCGGTGTCATGGTGGCGCTGATCTTCATCGGCCTGCCCTTCGTCGTGCGGATGGTTCAGCCGGTCCTGGAGGAAACCCAAGGGGACATCGAGGAGGCTGCGGCGCTTCTCGGCGCCAGCCGCCTGCGGACGATCTTCCGGGTCGTGCTGCCGCCCGTGCTGCCGGCGTTGCTGAGCGGCTTCGTCCTCGCCTTCGCGCGCGCCGTCGGTGAATACGGCTCGGTCATCTTTATCGCGGGCAATGTGCCGATGGTCTCGGAAATCGCACCGCTGCTGATCGTGATCAAGCTCGAGCAGTTCGACTATGCGGGCGCCGCCGTCATCGCGACCTTGATGCTGCTCGTGTCCTTCGCGCTGATCCTGGTGGTCAATCTGATCCAGGCGCGTGCCAGACGGAGGCTCGGCGATGTCTGACGCGACCCTGCCTCAGCGCGAAGCCGATCTGCCTGCCCTCGCGACAAAGCCGCGCGCGGACAGCCGTGTCAGTGGCGAGAGCCCGGCCGTGCAGCTCCTGCTGATAGCGATCTCGCTCGCCTTCCTGCTGCTGTTCCTGCTGCTGCCGCTGGTCACGGTCTTCGTCGAGGCCGGCGCGCGCGGCTGGGCCGCCTATCGCGAGGCCATCACCGAGCCGGATGCGCTCGCCGCTATCCGCCTGACATTGCTCGTCGCCGCGATTGCCGTGCCGCTCAACGTCGTGGTCGGCATCGCCGCCGCCTGGGCCATCGCCAAGTTCGAGTTCCGCGGGAAGAGCCTTCTGATAAGCCTGATCGACCTGCCTTTTTCGGTCTCGCCGGTGATTTCGGGCTTGGTCTATGTGCTGCTCTTCGGCGCGCAGGGCTATTTCGGGCCGTTCCTGAAGGCCAACGGCATCGAGATCATCTTCGCGCTGCCTGGTCTCGTTCTGGCCACCGTCTTCGTAACCTTCCCCTTCGTGGCGCGTGAACTCATTCCGCACATGCAGGTGCTCGGCTCGACCGACGAGGAAGCGGCGCTGACGCTCGGCGCCTCGCCCTGGCGCGTCTTCTTTTCGATCACGCTGCCCAATGTGAAATGGAGCCTGTTCTATGGCGTGCTGCTCTGCAACGCCCGCGCAATGGGCGAGTTCGGTGCGGTGGCGGTCGTGTCCGGCAAGATCCGCGGCCTGACCAATACCATGCCGCTCCATATCGAGATTCTGTACAACGAATACATGAGCGCCGCGGCCTTCGCGGTCGCCTCGCTGCTGGCGGGACTCGCGCTCGTGACGCTTGCTCTCAAGACCCTTCTGGAATGGCGCTATGGCGACGCGATCGCCGCCGCGCGCCACCACTGATTGCGGGAACGCTCATGTCCGTCGCTGTCACGATCGAAACCATCGAGAAGCGCTTCCTGGGCTTCCATGCGCTCCGGAACGTCTCGCTCGACATCCAGCCCGGTGAACTCGTCGCACTGCTCGGCCCCTCGGGCTCCGGCAAGACCACGCTGCTGCGGCTGATCGCCGGCCTCGAACAGGCGGAAGCCGGTCGCGTCCTCTTCGGCGATGTCGATACCCGTGATTTGTCGCTGCGCGACCGGCGCATCGGCTTCGTCTTCCAGCACTATGCGCTGTTCAAGACGATGACGGTGGCCGAGAACATCGCCTTCGGGCTGCGCTCGCGTCCCCGCGCGCAACGGCCGGACTCGGCCGAGATCAAGCGCCGCGTCCAGACCTTGCTCGAACTCGTCCAGCTTCCCGGCCTGGAAAAGCGCTATCCGAGCCAGCTCTCGGGCGGGCAGCGTCAGCGCGTCGCCCTGGCGAGGGCGCTTGCCATCGAGCCCCAGGTGCTGCTGCTCGACGAGCCTTTCGGCGCGCTCGACGCCAAGATCCGCAAGGATCTGCGTGCCTGGCTGCGTGACCTGCACAGCCGGACCGGGCACACCACGGTCTTCGTGACCCATGACCAGGAGGAGGCGCTCGAACTCGCCGACCGGGTCGCGATCCTGCATGAGGGGCGCCTCGAACAGGTCGGTACGCCCGATGACGTCTATGACCACCCTGCGACGCCTTTCGTTTGCGAGTTCCTCGGCGAGGCCAACCGCTTGCCGGTCAGGATCGTCGGCAGCCAGGCCTTCCTCGACGACAGGCCGGTGCTGGGCGGGCTGACGCAGAACCAGGGCGGGCCGGCCGCGCTTTATGTCCGGCCGCACCACCTCAAGATCGTCGACGAAGCGCCGCTCTCCATCCCTGGCGTGGTTGAGCAGGTCCGCCGGACCGGCGCGCTGCGGCGCGCGGAAATCGCGGTCTCCGGCCTGACCAAGCGGCTCGACCTCGACTTGACCAGCCAGGTCGCCCCTGCGCTCGGCGAACGCGTCCGGGTCAAGATCACCCATGCCACGGCCTTCGCGACGGCCTGAGCCGCCGCACGCCTCGGGTGAGAAATTCTTTCCGCCTCTGCAAAGCACAGGCGCAGGGCGGGGTTTATTTCACTCCCAGAAATGGGAAATTTGGAAAAAACATCCATTTGATGTGAATTGATCCGCGAAGGCCCTTCGCCTAGATTCCGTTCGGAATAGAGAACGGGAGGACGGCGGCTTGGCTATGCTTGATGTCATCGGCAGACGGCGCCTGACTCGCGAGGCGGCGGCCGTCGCGCGCCGCCTGGAGCGCCTGTGATGGCCGTTCTGGTCAAGCGCCCGCCGCTGCCGGCGATCCTGCTCGCCAATGATCTGCTCGACGGTGATGTCGTCTTCGCCATCGCCGGTGCCGATGGCCGTCTTGGCTGGACGCGTGATCCGGGCCTCGCCATCGTCGCGACGGATGACGCCGCGGCAGAGCGCCTCGAAGGCTTCGCGGCAACCGCCTTGGCGACCCACCAGGTCGTCGATGCCTACCTCGTCGATGTCGACCTGACCGCCGCCGGCCCGGTGCCGCGGCATTTCCGCGAGCGCTTCAAGACGCTCGGCCCGAGCAACCGCCCCGATCTGGGCAAGCAGGCCGGCGAAGGCATCGCCACCGGCCGGAGCGCGTGAGCAATGTATCGTTATGACGAGTTCGACGAGCGCTTCGTGCGCGAGCGGGTCGCGCAGTTCCGCGATCAGGTCGCCCGGCGGCTGGACGGCTCCCTGACCGAGGACGAGTTCAAGCCGCTGCGCCTGAAGAACGGCGTCTACCTGCAGCTGCACGCCTATATGCTGCGCATCGCCGTGCCCTACGGCACGCTGTCATCGCGGCAGCTTCGCCAACTGGCGCTGATCGGCGAGCGCTACGACCGCGGCTACGGCCATTTCACGACGCGCCAGAACCTGCAGTTCAACTGGCCGAAGCTCCGCGACGTCCCGGCAATCCTTGAGCTGCTCGCCGATGTCGAGATGCACTGCATCCAGACCTCGGGAAACTGCATCCGCAATGTCACGGCCGATCACTTCGCCGGGGTCGCGCAGGACGAGATCGAGGATCCGCGCCCGGTCTGCGAGCTGATCCGGCAATGGTCGACCGCCCATCCCGAATTCAGCTACCTGCCGCGCAAGTTCAAGATCGCCATCACCGGCGCGCAGCATGACCGCGCCGTGATCAAGGCGCACGACATCGGCATCCGCATCGTCAGGCACACCGAGAGCGGCGAGGTCGGCTACGAGATCAGCGTCGGTGGCGGGCTTGGGCGTACGCCGATGATCGGCAAGGCGGTACGCGATTTCCTGCCCAGGGCCGATCTGCTCGCCTATCTCGAGGCGGTTATGCGCGTCTACAATCTCGAAGGCCGGCGCGACAACAAGTACAAGGCGCGGGTCAAGATCCTCGTCCACGAGATCGGCACGGAGGAGTTCCGCCGCCGCGTCGAGGCAGAGTTCGCCCTGCTCGACGGCCCCTCGGTCAATGCCGATCCGGAAGAGCTCGCGCGCATCGCCAGCTATTTCACGCCGCCCGCCTATGAGACGCTCCCGCAGGACAGCGCGGCGTTGGCCGCAGCGAAGGCGGCGAATCCCGAGTTCGCGCGCTGGGTCGACACCAATCTCACGCCGCATCGTGTGCCCGGCTACACCGCCGTTACGATCTCACTGAAGCCGGTCGGCCTGGCACCCGGCGACGCGACCTCCGAGCAGATGCGCCTCGTTGCCGACCTCGCCGAGCGCTTTTCGTTCGACGAGCTTCGCGTGACCCATGCGCAGAACCTCGTCTTGCCGCATGTCCGCCAAGACGACCTCTTCGCGATCTGGCAGGCGCTGGTTCCGGTGGGGCTCGCCACAGCCAATCTCGGCCTGATCACCGATATCATCGCTTGCCCGGGCCTGGATTACTGCGCGCTCGCCACCGCCCGCTCGATCCCGATCGCGCAGGCGATCTCCCAGCGCTTTGCCGATGCGCAGCGGCAGGCGGCGATCGGCGAGCTCAACATCAAGATCTCCGGCTGCATCAATGCCTGCGGCCATCACCATGTCGGCCATATCGGCATCCTCGGCCTGGAGAAGCGCGGCATCGAATCCTACCAGATCACGCTCGGGGGCGACGCGACCGAGAACGCCGCGATCGGCGAGATTCTTGGGCCAGGCCTCCCCGCCGAGGCCGTACCGGATGCGATCGAGCGGATCGTGTCGGTCTATGAGAGCGAGCGCGACGCAGGCGAGCGCTTCATCGATACGGTCAAGCGCGTCGGGCTTGTGCCGTTCAAGGCTGCCTTCAGGGAGCTGGCCGATGCTGCTGCTTGATCGAAAGGGCGCCGTCACGAACGGCTGGACGCGCACCGAAGGCGCCGCGATCGGCAATGTGCCGAAGGCGCTGGTGGCATTCGAGGTGCTGCCGGAGGCGCTGACCCAGGTAACCCCCGGCCAGGAGGTCGGGGTGCTGATCCCCAACGCACTCTCGGTGTCGGAACTGGAGCCTTACCTGTCGAGGCTGTCGCTTGTCGCCATTGCCTTCCCGGCCTTTGCCGATGGCCGGGGCTTCAGCCTGGCGAAGGCCATCCGCCGCGCGGGCTTTGATGGCACGCTGCGGGCGTCAGGGCCGCTGATCCCGGATCAGTTCGACTATGCGCTGGCCTGCGGCTTCGACCAGATCGAGCTGCCCGAGGCCAGCGCCGATCGCCAGAGCGTCCAGCAATGGCAGCAGGCGATCGGCCGACTGAGCCAGACCTACCAGCGTGGCTACCGCCGCGAGGGCAATATCCTCGACCGCCGCCGCCTTGCCCGGCTCGCGTCGGTTGGCGCGCTCAGCTGAACCGATGAGTCAAGGCGGCGACGATAAGGAGGCGGCGGATATGGCTAGAGCGACAGCTTGGGACGAGGATACCGCGCCGAGCCAGATCGCGGAGTTCCTGCCGCGCAAGCCCTATGAGCGCTGGCTCGATCTTGGCTTCGGGCTGGTCGTTGCGGCGCTGCTCGGCGGCTGGCTGCTTCTGCCGCAGCCGGCCAATGAGGCACGGCCCGCAGCGCCCCAGGTGACGCTGCGCTGACCAGCGCGCGGCGCCCCCGCGCCGGTCTTCCAAGGCTCGAAACTTGATGCCGGCGCGGCCCTGTGGACCACGCCGGGTTTGTTGCGCTGCGGCGGATTGCCCGGAGAATTTAATGGTGCAATGAATTGGTTCTCGGAGGAACTAATTCTATGCCGACCTTGCCTAAAGCCGATCTCATTCTTCGGAATGGTCCAGTCTATTTGGGGCTGAAGGAGGGTTACGCGACTGCGGTCGCGCTCTGGGCCGGGAAGGTATTGGCGACCGGCACGCCTGCCGACATGGAGCCGCTGATCGGCCCGGATACGAAGGTCGTCGATCTCGCCGGCCGCATGGTGACGCCCGGCCTCTACGAGGCACATCTGCATCTGCTGCCGCTTGGCCTCGCCATGAAGGAGCTCGACATCCGGCCGCGCTTCGTGCGCACGCTGGACGGCCTGCTCGACATGATCGCGAAGGCCGCCGCGCAGGCGACGCCCGGCGAGTGGATCCTGGCGCGCGGGTACGATCATTTCGAGCTCGATGTGAAGCGCCATCCACATCGCACGGAACTCGACAGGGCGGCGCCGAACAACCCGGTCTACATTGTGCGCGCCTGCGGCCATCTCTCGGTCGCCAATTCGCTGGCGCTGAAGCTGGCGGGCGTGACCGAATCCACGCCGGTGCCGGCGGGCGGCGCAATCGAGCAGGTCAACGGTTCGCTGACCGGATTGATGGCCGAGAACGGCCGCGATGCCGTTAAGAAGGTCATCCCGGATCCGACCGACGAGGAGCTCGTCGCGGCGATCGAGCGGGCAGGGCGCTATTGCAACTCCTTCGGCATCACCAGCGTGATGGATGCGGCCGTCGGCATGCGCTCGCAATATCGCGAAGTCGCGGCCTACCGCACTGCGCAGCGCACGGGCCGCCTGCCGGTCCGCACCAATATGTGCCTGCTCGGCGGGCACAACGGCATCGTCGAACAGTGCTACGCGGACGGTCTGGTCACGGGAGCCGGTGACGACTGGCTCAGCGTCGGCCCAGTCAAGATCTTCACCGACGGCTCGGCCGGCGGCAAGACCGCGGCGATGAGCCTGCCTTATCTCGGTGAACCCGAGACGAAGGGCATCTTCTGCCTGACCGACGATGAGATGGATGCGCTGACCCGCGACTATCACGCCAAGGGCTACCAGCTTGCGGTCCATGCCATCGGCGACGCCGCGATCGAGCAGACGCTGAACGCGATGGAGAACGGGCTGAACGATCATCCCGATCCGGACCGCCGCCACCGCATCGAGCACTGCGGCTTCAATTCGCCCGACCAGATCGCCCGCATGGTCCGGCTCGGCATCGAGCCCGTGCCGCAGCCTGTCTTCATCTATGATTTCGGCGATCTCTATCTCTCGGTACTGGAGCAGTCCCGCGTCGAGGCCTGCTACCCGATGCGCGACTGGATCGCGGCCGGGCTCAAGCCCGCGGCATCCTCCGACGCGCCAGTCTGCGACGTGAACATCTGGCCGAACATCTACACCATGCTGACCCGCAAGACTTCGCGAGGCACGGTGGTCTCGCCCGGCCAGACCATGACGATCGACGAGGTCATCGCCGCCTACACCGATTTCGGCGCCTATGTGAATCGTTGCGAGGATACGCGCGGCCGCCTCCTGCCGGGCATGGCGGCCGATCTCGCCGTCTTCTCGTGCGATCTCTCGAAGGCTACGCCGGAACAACTCTTGCACGAGACCCGCTGCGACATGACGATCATCGACGGCAAGATCGTGTTCGAGGCGGAAGGTTGATGGCTTTGAAGGCGGCATTGGTCGAGCTTGGCAGGAAGCCACACGGTCAACCCGGACAAGCCGCGTCGGCGGCGCAGCTGCAGGATCCATCGAAGGGGTCCGGCGCGTTGCGATGGATCGCTGAGCTACGCTGCGCTGCGTCCGGAATGACGGCGCGTTTCCGCAGAAATCCGGGCATCATCCTTCCATGCTGAATCACGTCGCCCAACGCCTTGCGATGTCGGTGCCGGTGCTGCTCGGCGTGCTGCTTTTCGGCTTCCTGCTGCTGCAACTGGTCCCCGCCGATCCGGCCGCCATCGTCGCCGGCCCGACCGCGTCGCCCGAACTCGTCGCCCAGATCCGGCAGGATCTCGGCCTCGACCGGCCGGTCTTCGTGCAGTTCGGCATCTATCTCGGACGCGTTCTACAGGGGGATCTCGGGGTCTCGCTGATCTCCAACACCAGCGTCATCGCCGAACTCGGCGAGGCTATCGGCCCTACCGCCGAGCTGATGTTCGCCTGCCTGGTCTGGGCCGTGCCGCTCGGCATCGCACTCGGCACGCTGGCCGCGGTCTATCGCGGCCGCCTGCTCGACCGGATCGTGATCGCGATCTCGGTCGCCGGCGTCTCTACCCCGGTCTTCTTCATCGGGCTGATCCTGATGCAATATATCGGCTACCACTGGGGCTTGCTGCCTTTCATCGGGCGCGGCGGACCGCTCTGGAGCCTCGACGGGCTTGCCGCCATTGCCCTGCCGGCATTGACGCTCGGCCTGATCTTCATCGGCCCGATCGCGCGAATGACCCGCACGGCGGCGCTTGAGGTTCTGAGCGCCGACCATGTCCGCACCGCCCGCGCCAAGGGCCTGTCGGAGCGCGCCGTGGTGCTGCGCCACGTGCTGCGCAACGCGCTGATCCCGGTCGTGACTCTCATCGGCCTCCAGGCCGGCTACCTGCTCGGCGGTGCCGTCGTCACCGAGACGATCTATTCCTGGCCCGGCGTCGGCCGGCTTGCCGTCGGCGCCATCCTGGCGAGCGACTTCCCACTGGCGCAGGGCGCGATCCTCGTGCTGGCGCTGGCCTTCCTGGTGATCAACCTGATCGTCGACATGCTCTATGCCGTGCTCGATCCGCGGGTGGAAAAGCATGGCTGACATTGCCGCCTCCACGCCGGCTCCGAGCCGGCCTCTCGCCGCCTTCGGCCGGCGTATCGTCAAGGACAAGCTCGCCCTGCTGGCGGCCTTGATCCTGCTCATCATCGTGGGTGCAGCGCTGCTCGCACCCTGGATCGCGCCCTTCGACCCCTATGAGACAACGCGGCGGCCCTTCATCCCGCCGCGCTGGAGCGAAGGCTCCCTGCCGCAATACTGGCTCGGCACGGACGGGCAGGGCCGGGACATGCTCTCGCGCCTGCTCTACGGCACGCGACTGACCCTGGTGATGGGCCTGGCCTCGATCGTGCTGGGCGGCGGCATCGGGGCGCTCGTGGCCTTGCTCGGGGTCTATTACCGCCGGCTCGATCCCTTCATCATGCGCGCCGCCGACATCCTGCTCTCCTTCCCGGCGATCCTGCTCGGGCTTGCTCTCGCCGCCGTCGTCGGGCCGGGCCTGACCGCCATCGTGATCGCGCTCTCGATCGCGACGATCCCCGATGTGGCGCGCATCACGCGCAGCGCCGCCATCGTCATCATGGGCCAGGATTACATGGAGGCAGGCCGTGCCATGGGCCTGCCCGATCGCATCCTGATCTGGCGTTATCTCGCGCTGAACTGCCTTTCGCCGGTTTTCGTCTTCATGACGCTGCGCTTCGGCCAGATCATCCTGATCGGTGCGGCCTTGTCGTTCCTCGGGCTTGGCGTGCGCCCGCCCGAGGCGGAGCTCGGGATGATGGCTTCGCTCGGCCGCGATGCCCTGTTCTTCGCGCCGCATATCTCGCTGCTGCCGAGCCTGGTGATCATCGCCATCGTGCTCTGCGTCAATCTGTTGGGCGATGCCCTGCGCGACCTGCTTGATCCGCGCATGCGGAACCAGTGAGGCAAAGGCTCGACCGCTCGTTTCAAGACAAAAAGGGGAGAACGATCGTGAAGCATCTGACATCCATCGCCGCCGGCGCCCTGTTGGGCCTGGCGGCATTTGCCGGGCCGGCCTCGGCGCAGGGCGCCAACAACAGCCTGACCATCGTGCGCGAGGTCGACAGCGACCGCTACGACCCGCACCGCTCGACGGCGCGCGCCGCCTCCGAGGTCATCTTCATGATGGCCGATACGCTGGTCTCGCTCGATCACGACATGTCGACGATCAAGCCCGGCATCGCCTCTTCCTGGACGATGTCGCCGGACGGCAAGACCTACACCTTCAAGCTGCGCAACGATGTATCCTTCTGCGACGGCAAGAAGCTGACGGCGCAGGACGTCGTCTATTCGATGAAGCGCTGGATCGATCCCGCCACGCGCTCGCCTGTGCGCTGGCGCGCGGGCAAGGTCGACGACATCGTCGCCACCGACGATTACACCGTCGAGTACAAGCTGACGGCGCCATTCTCGGAACTGCTCTACCAGCTCACTCAGAGCTTCGCCGTCATCATGGACAAGGCCAATGTCGAGGCCTTGGGTGCTGATTTCGGCGTCAAGGGCTTCAATGGGACCGGCCCCTATTGCTGGGGAGACTGGAAGCCGCGCAACGAATTCCGCCTGAAGAAGCACGCCGCCTACAAGTGGGGCCCGCCGATCTACGAGAACAAGGGCGCGGCCCAGATCGAGGAGATCGTCTGGCGTATCGTGCCGGAGGAGAATACGCGCCTTGCGGCCGTGATGACCGGGCAAAGCCAGGTCACGCAATATGTGCCCTATTCGGGACTGTCGCAGATCCGCGCCAATCGGAACCTCAAGCTGGTCGATTCCAAGGAGGCGTTCTGGACCTATTTCGTCGGCTTCAAGATCGACAAGGAAGGCGTCAACGACACCGCGGTTCGTCGGGCGATGGTGATGGCCGTCGACCAAAAGGCGATCGCCGACAATCTCTATTTCGGCGAGGTCGAGCCGGCCTACAGCTACATCTCGACCGAGGCGCTGGACTGGAACAAGGCGGTCAACCCGATCAAGACGAACGTCGCCGAGGCCAACAAGATCCTCGACGCCGCCGGCTGGGTGAAGGGCGCCGACGGCTTTCGGACCAAGGACGGCAAGAAGCTCTCGCCGGTCGTCTACGGCTTCACCGGCTCGACCTGGCAGAAGCTGATGGAAGCGATCCAGGGCGATCTGCGCAAGGTCGGCGTCGACCTCAGGATCCAGCTCTTCGATGCCACAATCGCCTGGGGCAAGATGGCGACGCAGGAGTTCGACATGTTCGGGATGAGCTTCCCATACATCTCGGCGGGAGACGCGCTGAACCTCTACTTCCCCTCGGCCAATGCGCCGACGCCGAACCGGATGAACTGGAAGGACGCGCAGACGGACGACCTGCTGAACAAGGGCATCACCGCGCTGAACGATGCCGACCGCGCCGCCGCCTATGGCGAGGTGCTGAAGAAGGTCCACGAGGAGGCGGTCTGGCTGCCGCTCTACCACGAGCCGATGAAGATCGCGGCTTCGTCCCGCCTGGCCCCCTTCAAGGCCCACAACATCTATGGTTGCGGGCTCTACAAGGGCCTGGACCTGAAGTTCGTGCGCTGACGCCTAATCGCGGAAACACCGCGTCATCCCGAGCGACCGCAGGTCGACCCGGGATCCATCGAAGGGCTCTGCGCTCTACGATGGATCCCGGATCTCCGCTTCGCTGCGTCCGGGATGACGGAGCCTCATGCGGCTGAGGCCGCTGACAAGCAAAAGATGCCGGGAGCCTCTCATGCCGATCACCCTCATCCGCAACGCGAGCTGGATCGTCGCCTACGACGCCAAGGCCAAGGGCCATGTCTATCTGCGCGACGGGGATGTCGCCTATGATGGCGACCGGATCATCCATGTCGGCGGGGACTACAAGGGCAAGGCCGACGTCACAATCGACGGGCGCGGCAAGATGGTCATGCCGGGCCTCGTTAACATCCACTCCCACCCGTCCTCCGAGGCGATGTGCAAGGGCTGGAACGACGAGCTCGGCAGCGCCAAGATGTACGGCACGGCGCTGTACGAGTTCATGCCGCTGTTCCGCTGCGACGCGCAGGGGATCAAACCCTGCGCGCAGGTGACCTACTCCGAGCTGTTGATGTCGGGCGTGACCACGCTGGTCGACATGTCCGTGGCCTGGGATGGCTGGTTCGACACCTTCAAGGCGTCCGGCCTGCGCGCCGTGTTCTCGCCGATGTACCGCTCGGCACGCTGGTACACCGACAACGGCCACCTGGCGAAATACGAATGGGACGAGAAGGCCGGCGAGGCTGCGATGGCTTCGGCCATGAAGCTGCTCGATCAGGTCGGGGCCGATGATTCAGGCCGTCTCTCGGGGATGGTCTCGCCCTCGCAGATCGACACCTGCACGCCGGAACTCATCCAGGCGAGCTATGCCGAAGCCGAAAAGCGGAAGCTGCCCTTCCAGATCCATGCCGCCCAGAGCGTCGTCGAGTTCCACGAGATCACCCGGCGCCACGGCATGACGCCGGTCGAATGGCTGGAATCGCTCGATGTGCTCGGGCCCTTCTCGATCATCGGCCACGGCATCTTCCTCGATCACCATTCCTCGGTGAAATGGCCGGCGACGGACGATATGGGCGCCCTCGTCGAGACCGGGACGCATGTCGCCCATTGCCCGATCGTGTTCCAGCGCCGTGGCATCGCGATGCAGAGCTTCGGGCAGTATGTCGCCGCCGGCATCAATGTCGGCATCGGCACGGACACCTACCCCCACCACATGCTGGAGGAGCTGCGCGCCGTCTGCATCGGCTCGCGCATGATGGCCGAGGACGTCTATGACCTGCGTACCTCCGATGCCTTCAATGCCGCGACGCTCGGCAGCGCCAAGGCGCTCGGCCGGGACGATATCGGTCGCCTCGCCAAGGGCGCCAAGGCCGACATCGTGCTGGTCGACGTGACGCATCCGATGATGCGCCCGCTGCGCGATCCCGTCCGCAGCCTGATCTATGCCGCTGGCGAGCGTGCTGTGACCACGGTCATCGTCGATGGCGTGACCGTGGTCGAGAACGGCAAGGTCCTGACCATGGATTATGCCGCCGCCGCCGCCGAGCTGGAGGAGGCTCAGCGCCGCGCTGAGCCAAAGGTGCAGGGGCTCGACTGGGCCAGGCGCGACCATCTCGAGATTTCGCCGCTGACCTTCCCGACAAAGAACTGAGGCGCCTGTTCCGCGCGGAACAGCGCGGCCGTCACGACAAGCATATCCCTGATCCCAGCGGCGGACTGGTCCGGCCGCATCTGGGACAGGGAGGCAGTGATGGCGAGGCTGATCGAGACCGATCTCGGCAACATGTTCACGGTCGACATGGGCGTCGGCCCCGGCCGGGCCAACAACCGCGACGACGTGATGGTCGTCCAGTATCTGCTGAACCTCTGGCTGCAACATCCCGAAAGTGGCCGGGTCCGGGCCCTTGCGGGTCCCACGAGAAGCCGCCGCCTGGCGGTCGACGGCATCATCGGCCCGAAGACCAAGGACTGCATCGTCTTGTTCCAGGAGGCGATCACCTGTCTCGACGACGCGCCGATCATCTGCGACGGCTGCATCGACAAGCCACGCGGCGACATGACCGTGCCGGGGTTGCACCAGACCACCTATACGATCTTCGAGCTGAACAACTATGTCTGCAGCCTCTACTTCGACCACTATTACATCTCGGACGTCTACAAGCGCACCGACCTCCCGCCACGGCTGAGGACGATCGTCAAGCGCGATGCGCCGGCCTGGTTGCTGTGGGCGAGGGGGGCGGCGTAGACATCAATCGCCAGCCTCGATCTCGACAAGCATGTCGCCGGCGGCGACCGTGGCACCGACCGTGGCCGCGATCCGCCCGACACGGCCATCTGCCGGGCTCTTCAACTCCATGAACAGCTTCATTGACTCGAGCACGACCAGAACCTGCCCGGCAGCCACGGCGTCTCCTTCCGCGACATGCATCGCCGCCACCGTGCCGGGCATGGCAGCCCGCAAGCTGCCGCCCTGGCCGCTGCTCTCGCTGCGTGTCGCAGCCTCGGCCTCAATGGTCAGCGCCACGCTGATCCGGCCTTCGAAGTCGCGATAGCGCAAAAGCAGGCCGTCGCCGTCGCGCAGCGCCTGGGCCGGCCATGTCACGCCGTCGCATTGAACGACCCAGCCATTGCCGTCGTCCGCGCGCCGCAATGCGACATCCCGCGAGCCGTTCGGGCCGAGCACGCGCAGGAAGCCGTCATGGCTCTGCACACGCAGCCGAACCCTGTCCGCGCCGCGGCCGACCGAGACATGGGTAATGGCCGGCCGCTGCGCTGGTCCAAGCAGTCGGAAGCCCGCGAGCGACTGCCATGGGCCGGCAATTCTCTCCGGCAGGGCAGCAGTCCGGCCGGTCGCGAGCCAAAGCGCTGCTGCGGCGGCGGATAGTTCCGGCTCCGCCGCCTGTGTCGGCTGCCAGCCGTCGGGCCAGATTTCCTTGAGGAACAGGGTCGTGGCCCGCCCATCGGCGAAGGCGGGCTGCCGCAGCGCATCGATCAGGAAGGGCCTGACAGTGCCAGTGCCGAGCACGACCATCTGGTCGAGCCCCGCGGCGAGCTTGCGCGCGGCCGCGAGACGGTCCGGCGCATGCGCGATCACCTTGGCGAGCAGCGAGTCATAGTGGCTGGAGATGACGCTGCCGGTCGTGACGCCGCTGTCGATGCGCAGTCCCGCGGGCTCCCGCCAGAGCCCGATCATGCCGCTATCGGGACGGAACCCCTCATCGGCGCGCTCGGCGGTCAGCCGCGCCTCGATGGCGTGGCCGGAACACGTGACCTTGTCCTGCGCAAGAGGCAGCGTCTCGCCGGCTGCGATCCGGATCTGCCATTCGACCAGGTCGAGCCCGGTGACCGCTTCCGTCACCGGATGCTCGACCTGGAGCCGCGTGTTCATCTCGAGGAAGAAGACGTCCTGCGTTTCGGCGTCGACCAGGAACTCGACCGTTCCGAGATTGTCGTAGCCGATGGTGCGCGAGAGCCGCAGCGCGTTGTCGTGCAGCGCTGCGCGTGTGTCGGCGCGAAGGTTCGGCGCGGGCGCCTCCTCGATCAGCTTCTGGTTGGCGCGCTGGACCGAGCAGTCACGCTCGAACAGATGGATGATGTTGCCGTGCCGGTCGCCAGCGACCTGCACTTCGACATGGCGTGGTCGCGTCACGAATTTCTCGATGAGCAGACGCCCGTCGCCGAAAGCTGCTTGCGCTTCGCGTGCCGCGGCGACAATCGCACCGTCGAGTTCAGCCTCGTCCTCGACCTTGCGGATGCCCTTGCCACCGCCGCCGGCCGAGGCTTTGATCATGACCGGCAGGCCGATCCGCATCGCCTCCGCCCGCAGAACCTGCGGAGCCTGGTCGGTACCGTCATAGCCCGGGACGCCCGGCACGCCGGCTTCGCGCGCGATCTGCTTGGAGCGGATCTTGTCACCCATGGAAGCGATCGCGGTGCTCGACGGCCCGATGAAGGTGATGCCATGCGCCTCGCAGGCGGCGATGAGGTCGAGCCGCTCGGAGAGGAAGCCGTAGCCCGGGTGGATCGCCTGCGCTCCCGTCGCGAGCGCCGCCTCGATGATCCGGTCCGCGCGCAGATAGCTCTCGCGCGCCGGAGCCGGGCCGATATGGACGGCCGTGTCGGCGAGGCGCACATGCAGCGCCTCGCGATCGGCGTCGGAGAACACGGCGACCGTGCGGATGCCGAGCTTGCGGCAGGTTCGGATGATGCGGCAGGCGATTTCGCCGCGATTGGCGATCAGGATGGTTTCGAACACGGCGCGCATCACATCCGGTACACCGGGCGCGGGCCGGTATCTCGCGGCTCGCCCGCCGCGAGCGCCAGGCACAGGCCGAGCACGTCGCGAGTCTGGGCCGGCTCGATGATGCCGTCGTCCCAGAGGCGCGCGGTGGCATAATACGGGTCGCTCTGCTCCTCGAACTGGGCCCGCGTCTTCGCGTCCAGCGCGGCGATCGCCGCCTCGTCGGCGGCGCCGTTCAGCGATTGCCGCCGCAGATCCGTCACGACGTTCGCCGCCACTTCAGGGCTCATCGTGGCGATGCGCGCATTCGGCCAGGAGAACAGGAAGCGCGGCCTGAAACCGCGCCCGCACATGCCGTAATTGCCGGCCCCATAGGAGCCGCCGATGAGCACGGTGTATTTCGGTACACGCGCATTCGAGACCGCATAGACCAGCTTGGCCGAATGCTTTGCGATGCCGCCGCGCTCGGCTTCCGTCCCGACCATGAAGCCGGTGATGTTCTGCAGGAACAGCAGCGGGATCTGGCGCTGGTCGCAGAGCTCGATGAAGTGCGCGCCCTTCACCGCACTCTCGGAGAACAGCACGCCGTTGTTGGCGAGGATGCCGACTGGATGACCGTGGATCCGTGCGAAGCCCGCCACCAGCGTCGCGCCATAGTCGGGCTTGAAGGCGTTGAAGGCGCTGTCATCGACGATGCGGGCGATCACCTCGCGCACGTCATAGGGCCGGCGCAGATCGGTCGGAACGAGATCGACGAGATCGTCGGGGCCGAATTTAGGCGCCGCCGGCACATGTGGTGGAGCCTTCAGCATGCCGGTGTCGCCGAGCGATCCGACGATTTCGCGCAGCTTGGCGAGCCCCTCTATCTCGGTCGCCGCGAGATGGTCCGCGACGCCCGAGACCTGGCTGTGCATCTCCGCGCCGCCGAGAGCCTCGCCATCGACGACCTCATTGATCGCGGCTTTCACGATCGGCGGGCCGCCGAGATGGATGCGGCCCGTGCCCTTGACCATGATCACCTCGTCCGACAGCGCCGGGATATAGGCCCCGCCGGCGGTCGCGCCGCCGAAGACGATCGAGATCTGCGGGATGCCCGCCGCCGACATCCGGCACTGGTTGTAGAAGGAGCCGCCGAAATGGTCGCGGTCCGGAAAGACCCGGTCCTGCTCCGGGAGAAAGGCGCCGCCGCAATCGACGAGATAGAGGCAAGGCAGGCCGTGCTCCTCGGCGATTTCCTGCGCGCGCAGATGCTTGCGCACGGTCTCCGCGAAGAAGGAGCCCCCCTTCACGGTCGCGTCGTTGGCGATCAGCATGCAGGCACGGCCCCGGACGATGCCGATGCCGGTGACGATGCCCGCTCCTGGAACCTCGTTGCGGTAGAGCCCCCAGGCGGCGAGCGGCGAGAGTTCGAGGAAGGGCGTCTGCGGATCGATCAGCAGGTCGATGCGCTCGCGCACCATGATTTTGCCGCGCGCCTCATGCCGTTCGCGGAAGCGGTCGCCGCCGCCTTGCGCGACGATGGCATGGCGCTCACGCAGCGTCGCGATCATGTCGGCGAGAGGGGGAGGGGAGGTGTTTGCCGCAGGTTCGGACATCTCGACTCTCGCTTGCCGTCCTCCCGGGTGGAGCGCAGCGTAGATCCGGGATCCATGCCTGAACGGTTCCGACATGGATTCCGGATCGGCGCCGCTTCGCGGCTTGTCCGGGATGACCTATTCTTCCGGCAGGCAGACGGCGTCTTGATCTCGTCACCGCATTCACCTACCGTCCGGTAGGTAGTCAGATCGTGAAGCAGCGGTCAAGCAGGGAGAACGCCATGTCGGCCGTCGAGAAGCTCAACCAAGGAGCCCGCCGCTCGCCCTATTTCACCGAGGAGCACGAAGCGCTGCGCGATCAGGTCCGCCGCTTCGTCGAGGCCGAGATCAAGCCGCATGCGCTGCAATGGGAGGAAGCCGGCTTCGTCCCGCGCGAAGTGTTGCGCAAGATGGGCTCGCTCGGCTTCTTCGGCATCCGCTTCCCCGCCGAGTATGGCGGCTCCGAGATGGACACGCTGGCGACTGTCGTGCTCGCGGAAGAACTCGGCCGCTCGACCTTCTCGGGCGTTGCGATCACGGCGCTGGTCCACACCGACATGGCGTCCGTCCACATCGCCAATGCGGGCAGCCAGGCGCAGCGCGACAGGCTTATGCCGGCGATCATCGCGGGCGAGAAGATCGTGGCGGTTGCGGTCACCGAGCCTGATGCAGGCTCGGATGTGAAGGGCATCCGAACCACGGCGCGGCGCGAGGGCGACTCTTACGTCCTGAACGGCGCCAAGATGTTCATTACCAACGGCGTCCACGCCGATCTCTACTGCGTCGCGGCCAAGACGGATCTCGCGGCCAAGCCGTCGCAGTCGGTCTCGATTTTCCTGGTCGAGAAAGGCACGCCCGGCTTCAAGGTCTCGCGCGCGCTCGACAAGCATGGCTGGCGCTCCTCGGACACGGCGGAGCTGGTCTTCGAGGATTGCCGCATTCCCGCCGAGAACCTGCTCGGGCAGGAGGGGCGCGGCTTCTACGCGATCATGAGCAATTTCCAGAACGAGCGCACCGTGATCGGCGCCATGGCGATCGGCGAGGCACAGGCCGCGATCGACCTGACGCTCGATTATGTCCGTACCCGCAAGGCCTTCGGCGCGCCGCTCTGGGAGAAGCAGGCGATCCGCCAAAAGCTCGCGACGCTGGCGAGCAAGGTCGAGGCCGGCCGCCAGCTCGTCTATCACGCCGCCTGGCTCGATGCGCAGGGCTTCGACGCGACCCGCGAGGTCTCGATGGTCAAGGCCTACTGCGGCGAATTGGTCAACGAGGTGATGTATGCCTGCCTGCAGTTCCATGGCGGCATGGGCTACATGCGCGAAAGCACGATCGAGCGCATGACCCGCGACGCCCGCGTCCAGGCCATCGGCGGCGGTGCCACCGAAGTCATGCTGGAAGAGGTCGCGAAGCGGCTGTGAGCGAAGCTCCCGACAAGAGCCAGAGGGAGGGCGTCGAAGGCGGCTCGCGCCGCCTCATCCTCGACACCGCGGCCCGCCTGCTGCGTTCGGGCGGCTACCACCAGACGACGCTGCGCGAGATTGCCGAGGCGGTCGGCATCCGCAAGGCGAGCCTCTACTACCACTTCGCCTCGAAGGAGGAGATCGTCGAGGCCGTCGTCAATGACGGCGTGCGCTTCGTCCATGAAGCGGTCGTCGCGGCGTTGGCCGCGACCGAGGGCGCCAGTCCGCGCGCGCGGCTGGAGGCAGCGATCCACGCCCATCTCAAGGCGCTGCACGGGCATGGCGACTACACCAGCGCCAGCATCAAGGTCTTCACCTTCGGCGAGACGCCGACGCCAGAGAGCGTGCGCCGGGTTCGGCGTGCTTATGAGGATGTCTGGCGCGAGCTGATCGCCGAACTGCAGCGGGAGGGAGCCCTCGCGCCCGAGCGTTCGCCGGACGCTCTGCGCCTGTTTCTGCTCGGCGCGCTCAACGGCTCGATCGACTGGTATCGCCCCGGCCGCTTCGACGTCGCGGCATTGGCGCGCGAGTTCACGGCGTTGATTGCGCATGGCGAGCAGGGCGGTGCGGCGTTGATCGGCGCTGACGCCGCGGGCGCGAGCGGCTAGCCTGCCGCCCGGCCGGTACGCAAGGGGGCGTGCCGGGGTTTACAAGGACATGGCTTCAGCATGCGCGCTTTCTATCATCCCGACCAGTCGCTGCACGATCCCCAGCAATATATGCGCTTCGGGCGCGTGGTCGCGCCGAAGGACCTGCCGGAGCGGACGGCGCGGCTGCTCGGCGCCCTCAAGAAGCATGGCGTGACGCCCGAGCTTCCGGCCACGCATGGCACAGCGCCGGTCCTCGCCGTCCATGATGCCGGGCTGGTGCAGTTTCTCGAGACGGCCTGGGCGAAGTGGCAGGATTTGCCGGCCGAGCGCGGTCCAGAGGTCTGGCCGGCGACTTTCCCCTATTGGAGCGGCCGGCCGGACGAGGATGTCCGCCCACCCTGCCGCCCGACCGGCTTTCTCGGCCAACTCGGCTGGTATCTCGGCGACATGTCGGTGCCGATCGGCGAGCATTGCTGGCGCTCGACGCTGCTTTCGGCTGAGACGGCGGTGACCGCGGCGGACGCGATCCTCGCCGGCGAGAAGGCGGTGTATTCGCTTTGCCGCCCCTCCGGCCATCACGCCCGCGCCGACCGCTCCTCGGGTTTCTGCTACCTCAACAACACGGCTATTGCGGCCCAGCGCCTGCGCTCGAAGTTCAAGAAGGTGGCGATCCTCGACGTCGACGCCCATCACGGCGACGGCACGCAGCAGATCTTCTATCGTCGCGACGACGTGCTGACGATCTCGGTCCATGCCGACCCGACCAACTACTACCCGTTCTTCACCGGCTATGAGGACGAGCGCGGCAACGGGCCGGGCGAGGGCTTCAACCTCAACCTGCCGCTGCCGCATGGCGGCGGAGGCAAGGAGATGGCGGCCGCCGTCGACAAGGCTGGCCGCGCGATCCGGGAGTTCGGCGCCGACGTCCTGATCGTTGCTCTCGGCTACGACGCCCACAAGGACGACCCGATCGGCGTGCTGAAGCTCGATGCGGCCGATTTCGGCACGATCGGCGAGAAGGTGAAGGGCTTCGGCCTGCCGACGCTCGTCGTGCAGGAAGGCGGCTATGCCATCGAGGCGATTGGCGACTGCCTCGATGCGTTTTTGGGCAAGTTCAAGTAGAGCCGCTTCCCTCTCCTCTCCGGGGAGAAGTGTCTGCATAGGGGACGGATAACGAAAGGGCCGCGCAAGCGGCCCTTTCTTGTTTCGGATGACGGGGCCGCCCTCATTCTTCAGCGCTGCGCGCTGCCGCCTTCTCCCCTGGGGAGGAAGGACGAGATCAGATCACCGCTTCGATCAGGAACGGGCCCTTCCGGCCGAGCGCGCCCTTGAACAGCTTGGTGAACTCCTCCGCGGTCGTCGCGCGCGCCGCCTCCACGCCCATGCCGCGTGCCATCGAGACCCAGTCGAGCGCCGGCTGGTCGAGATTGAGCATCATCGTGGCGTTCTTGCCGAAGTCGTTGACGCCGACGGCGCGCATCTCGCCATGCAGGATCGCATAGGTCCGGTTCGCGAAGACGACGGTGACGATGTCGAGGTTCTCGCGCGCCTGCGTCCACAGGCCCTGGACGGTGTACATGCCGGAGCCGTCGGCCTGCATGCCGATGACCTTGCGGTCCGGGCAGGCGACGGCTGCGCCGATGGCGAGCGGGATCCCTTCGCCGATGGCGCCACCGGTAAGCTGGATGTAGTCGTGCTGCGGCGCGCTGTGGCAGTCGCCGTAGAACGTCCGGCCCGACGAAACGGATTCGTCGCAGATGATGCTGTTCTCTGGCAGCAAGGTGGAGACGATGGCGCAGACCTTGTCGGCGTCGAGCGTGCCGGTCGGCAGGGCAGGGGCCTCGCCGCGTGGCGCAGCGATATAGGCAGGCTTCGCCTTCGCTGCACCCATCTCCTCGGCCAGCGCCGTGATCGTGCCTGGCAGGTCGTCGCCGGGAATGGCGAGCGTCGCGACCTCGCAGCCCTCATGGATCAGGCGACCGGGCTTGCCGGGATAGGCGAAGAAGCCGACTGGAATCTGCGCGCCGATGAGCACGAGATAGTCGATGTCCTTGAGCTGCTCGAGCGCCTTGTCGACGGGGTAGAACACCTTGGGCATCGCGACGCGACCGGCGCCGCGCTCGATGCGCCCATTCGACATCTGGCCGAAGACCTGCGCGCCGGTGGCGGCGCCGATGCGCGCGGCCATCTCCATCGGCTTCGCGCGCAGCGCGAGCCCAGACATCATCAGCGCGGCGCGCGCGCCGTGCTTGCGCAGGCCGGCCGCGACCTCGGCGAGCTTCGCCGCTGCAACCGTCTTCAGGGTCGGCACGGGTGTCGGCTTCGGTTCGGTGGGCTCGACCGAGCCCCAGGCGCAATCCGCTGGCAGGATCACCGTGGTCACGCCGGGCAGCGAGAGCGAGGCGGCATAGGCTTCGCCGATGGCGGGGCCGACATCCTGCGGGCTCGTGATCCGCCGCACGAAATGCGACATCGGCCGGGCCAGGCTCTCGATGTCGCTGGTCAGCGGCGCATCATGGACCAGGTGATAGGTGGCGTGGTCGCCGACGACGTTGATCATCGGCGTCCAGGCGCGCCGGGCGTTGTGCATGTTGGCCAGCGCGTTCGCCATGCCCGGCCCGCAATGGAGCAGGGTTGCGGCCGGCTTGTCGGCCATGCGCGCATAGCCGTCGGCCGCGCCGGTCACCACGCCCTCGAACAGCCCGAGTACGCAGCGCATCTGTGGCTTGCGGTCGAGCGCGGCGACGAAATGCATCTCGGAGGTGCCGGGATTGGCGAAGCAGACATCCACGCTGTTGGCGAGCAGCGTGTCGCAGAGCAGGTCGGCACCATTCATTCTGAGGATTCCTAGGCGAAGAAGAGGCAGGTCGTTCGAGGGGCGCTCAGGGGAAGGGATGTTCCCGCGCCTGTCAAACAAGAGAATGTCATTGCTGACCCGCGTGCCGGTGATCGACGGCTTGACGGATTTGCATATGCATTTAACCTCGGCTGGAACGAAGGTTGCATCTGGCTTGGCCACGTGAGGCGGTGGTATGCCGGACAGCACACAGGGGAAAGGTGTCGTGATGACGGGTTTGAAGCGTTTCGGAACGATGGCGGGGCTCGGCCTCGCGGCGTTGGTAGCCGCCGGCGGTGCGCAGGCGCAGACCAAGGTCAATATCGGCATTTCCGGCTGGACCGGCTTCGCGCCGCTCGTCCTCGCCAAGGAGGCCGGCATCTTCGCGAAGAACGGCCTCGACGTCACCATCAAGAAGATCCCGCAGAAGGACCGCCACCTGGCGATCGCTTCGGGCGACATCCAGTGCGCGGCGACCACCGTCGAGACCTGGATCGTCTGGGACGGCGCGGGCGTGAAGACCAAGCAGATCTTCCAGCTCGACAAGAGCTATGGCGCCGACGGCATGGTGACGCGCAGCGCCACCGGCTCGATCAAGGACCTGAAGGGCAAGACCGTCGCCGCTTCGGCGCCCGGGACCTCGCCGTATTTCGCGCTTGCCTGGTTCCTGAAGGAGAACGGCATGTCCGTGAAGGACGTGACCGTCGTCAACATGGAGCCCGGCCCCGCGGCGCAGGCCTTCATCGCCGGCCAGAACGACGCCGCCATGACCTATGAGCCTTATCTCTCGGCCGTGCGCGAGAAGCCCGATGCCGGGAAGATCATCGCCACCACGCTCGACTATCCGATGGTGATGGACACCTTCGGCTGCACGCCGGCCTTCCTCGCCGCCAATGACGCGGCCGCCGCTGCGCTGACCAAGAGCTATTTCGAGGCTCTCGACATGATCAAGGCCGACAAGGACAAGGCCTTCGGCATCATGGGCGCCGACGTGAAGCAGAGCGGCGAGCAGTTCGGCAAGTCGGCGAGCTTCCTGCGCTGGTCGGATGCCGAGGGCAACAAGGCCTTCTTCTCCGGCGATTGGCAGGCCTTCTCGGCCAAGGCGGCCGACCTCCTGCTCGAGATCGGCCTGATCAAGGCCAAGCCCGATCTCAAGGATCTGGTCGAGACGAAGTACGTCGCCGGCAAGTGAACGAGACGAGTGACCTAGGCTGGCCGTCCTTCCCGACATCCTCGTTCCCGGCCTGCGCGTCGTCTTCTGCGGCACGCAGGCCGGGGCGGCTTCCGCCAGGCGCGGCGCCTACTATGCGGGGCCGGGCAACAAGTTCTGGAAAACCCTGCATGAGATCGGCCTGACGCCGGAACGGCTGGCGCCCGAAGCCTTCCCGACGCTGCCGGACTATGGCATCGGCCTCACCGATGTCGCCAAGCTGACCTCGGGGCCCGATACCGACCTTCGCAGCGCTCACTTCGACGCGGAGGGCTTGATGGCGCGGATGGCGCTCGTTCGTCCTCGCATCGTCGCCTTCAACGGCAAGCGCGCCGCGCAGGCGGTGCTCGGTCCGCTGCGAAGTTACGGCTTGCAGCCGGTCCAGCTCGTCGGAGCCGAAATCTTCGTCCTGCCCTCGACCTCTGGCGCGGCTAGCGGCTTCTGGTCGATCGAACCCTGGAAAGAACTGGCCGCCCATCTGGCCGGAACCGGAACGCGATGAAACCACTCCAACCCGTCTCCGCCCCGGCCCGTATCGGCTACGGCATCGCCTTCTTCGCGCTCTTCGTGGCGCTCTGGTCGGTCGCCACCTTCGGCGGCTACGTCCAGAGGTTGTTCCTCGCCGACCCGCTGACGATGGTCGCAGAGGGTTACAACCTGCTGGTCCGGCACGGCTTTTCCTTCGATATCATGATGACGATCTGGCGCGTCGTCGGCGGCTTCGTGCTCGCGGTGATCGTGGCGCTGCCGCTCGGCATCATGATGGGCGCCTACAAGCCGGTCGAAGCCTTCCTCGAGCCCTTCGTCTCCTTCGCGCGTTACCTGCCGGCCTCGGCCTTCATCCCGCTGCTGATCCTGTGGGCCGGCATCGGCGAGGCCCAGAAGCTGCTCGTCATCTTCATCGGTTCGGTCTTCCAGCTCATCCTGATGATCGCCGTTGCGGTGGGGTCGATCCGGCGCGACCTAGTCGACGCGGCCTATACGCTGGGCGCGACCGACACGTCCGTGGTGCGCCGCGTGCTCCTGCCCAACGCGGCGCCCGAGATCGCCGAGATCTTCCGCCTCGTCCTCGGCTGGGCCTGGACCTATGTCATCGTCGCGGAACTCATCGGGTCCTCCTCCGGCATCGGCCACATGATCACCGACAGCCAGGCGCTGCTGAACACAGGGCAGATCATCTTCGGCATCATCGTCATCGGCCTGATCGGGCTGGTCTCGGATTTCCTCTTCAAGGCGGTCAACCAGCGCCTGTTTCCGTGGGCGAAACTGTGAGCAAGCTTCTGGTCGAGAATGTCGGGAAGGTCTTCCCGGCCCAGCGCGGCGGCCAGCCGACCCGCGCCCTGATGCCAACCTCGCTGAACGTCGGTGACAACGATTTCATCTCCATCCTCGGCCCCTCCGGCTGCGGCAAGTCCACCCTGTTGCGCATCATCGGCGGGCTGGAGACCGCGAGCGAGGGCCGGATCATGCTCGACGGCGCCCCCGTGGCCGGCCCGGGCGCCGACCGCGGTTTCGTCTTCCAGAGCTACACGCTGTTTCCCTGGCTGACGGTGGCACAGAACATCGCCTTCGGCCTGCGCGAAAAGGGCCTAGCCGAGCGCGAGCGGCTGGACATTGCCCGCAGTTGGGCCGATCGCGTCGGCCTGTCCAACTTCATCGATCATTTTCCGAAGCAGCTTTCGGGCGGCATGCAGCAGCGCACCGCGATCGCCCGCGCCCTCGCCAACGATCCCAAGATCCTGCTGCTCGACGAGCCCTTCGGCGCCCTCGACAACCAGACCCGCGCATTGATGCAGGAAATGCTGCTCGGCATCTGGGAGCGCGAGCGCAAGACCGTGCTCTTCGTTACCCACGATATCGAGGAGGCGATCTTCGTCGGCTCCCGCGTGGTGGTGATGAGCGCGCGGCCGGGCCGCATAAAGGCCGACATCGCTGTCGATCTGCCGCATCCGCGGCCCTACACCATCAAGACCAGCCCGGAATTCGTTGCGCTGAAGGAACGCCTCGTCGAGGAAATCCGCGCCGAGGTGATGGCGAGCCCGCATTGAGCGGCCCGGCCTAACGTCAAGCCGGCGGGGCGATTGACAGCCCGCCGGGATAATGATTGGTTTCATTCCAATTGGCCTGACCACATGGCCAAAGCGAGCTCCCGATCACGGGCGCCGAGGGGATGGAAACCGGGAGCAAGCTGTGCCGCTCGAGGCTGTCGAGTCGCCGCGTCTTTATCGCCAGATCGCCGACCAGCTCCGCCATCTCATCGATCGGCGCGAGTATCCGGCTGGCGGTCGGCTGCCGCCTGAGCGCGAGCTTGCGGAAAAGCTCGGCGTCTCCCGCCCATCGGTGCGCGAGGCCCTGATCGCGCTCGAGGTCGAGGGGCGCGTGCGTATCCGGATGGGCTCGGGCGTCTATGTCGTTGACCGGCCTGCGGAGCAGCCGGCGCTGATCTCGGCCTTCGACGAGGCGCCGGAGGGCCCCTTCGAGGTGCTCAAGGCGCGCGAACTGGTCGAGAGCGCAGTCTGTGCCGAGGTCGGAACCTCCGCCGGGCCCGGCGATCTGGCGGCGCTCGACGACATCCTCAGCCGGATGGAGATGGCGGGACTGACCGGCGACGAGCTCGTCGCGCTCGACCGCTCCTTCCATGTCGCGATCGCCTCGATCCTCGGCAACGCCGTGCTGGCGCGCTTCGTCGGCCTGCTCTTTGACCAGCGCATCAATCCCTATTTCCGCCAGCTCGCGAGCTATTTCGAGAATGCCGAGTCCTGGCGCGAGGCGTTGGCCGAGCACCGCGAGATTCGCGATGCGATCGCGGCGGGAGCGGGCGAAGGGGCGCAAGCCGCGATGCGCCGTCACCTCCAGCGCTCGCAGGAGCGCTTCTCGCAGAGTTTCGGGGAGGGGCCACCGAAGGCGAGGCCGGGCGGGCGCGAAACCGGACGCGCGGCCGCCGCGGAGCGCCTGACCCGCAAGAATTGAAGCAGGAAGAGCTGAAGCACCGAGAACCGAGGCAGGAACAAGAAGAAGTCCGCAAGGCGCCAACCCAAGAAGCACAGCAACAAGACCGATCCCAGGGAGGGACATTGTGATGAAGACCTATCTGACGATGGCGGCCGTGGCCGCGGGCCTGATCGTCGCCGGCGCGCCGGCGCAGGCGCAGACCAAGCTGAAATGGGCCCATGTCTACGAGACCTCCGAGCCGTTCCACACGGAGTCGGTCTGGGCCGCCGACGAGTTCAAGAAGCGCACCAATGGTCGCTACGAGATCACGGTCTATCCGGCCTCGCAGCTTGGCAAGGAAACCGACATCAATCAGGGCCTGACGCTCGGCACCGTCGACATCATCATCTCGGGCTCGAGCTTTGCTGCGCGCGCCTTCCCGCCGATCGGCGTGACCTATTACCCCTTCACCTTCCGCGGCCCCGACCATCTGCTCGCCTACACCAAGAGCGATGTCTTCACGGACATGGCCAAGGGCTATCAGGAGAAGAGCGGCCACCAGATCGTCTCGGTGACCTATTACGGCACGCGCCACACCACCTCGAACAAGCCGATCAAGAGCTGCGCCGACATGAAGGGCCTCAAGATCCGCGTGCCCGACGTGCCGGCCTATCTCGCCATGCCGCGCGCCTGCGGCGCCAACACCGCGCCGATCGCCTTCGCCGAGGTCTATCTCGCGCTCCAGAACGGCACTGTCGAGGCGCAGGAAAACCCGCTGACCACGATCGAGGCCAAGAAGTTCTACGAGGTGCAGAAGCACATTGTCCTGACCGGCCACATCGTCGACCACCTCAATACGGTGGTTGCCAAGCAGCTCTGGGACAAGCTCTCGCCCGAGGACCGCAAGATCTTCAGCGAGGTCGCCCAGGAGGCGTCCGCCCGCGCTACCAAGAAGATCCAGGCTGACGAGGTCAAGCTCGTGCAGTTCTTCAAGGACAAGGGCCTGACCGTCACCGAGATCGACAAGGCCGACTTCCTGGCCAACGTCCAGAAGAACGTCACCTTCGAGCAGTTCGGCTACCGCAAGGCCGATTGGGATCGCATCCAGGCGATCAAGTAATCGCTCATCGATTGGCCCGGCGGCCTAGGCCGCCGGGCATCCTGCCCCGCACGGCCCCGCTGCGGCCGATTTCATCGAGGTCTGCCGTGGCCACTGACACGACGCCGGAAATCCATACCCAGGTCACGAGCGAGGAGATCGCTCACGTCTTCGACGAGGCGCCGCCGCCGGCCGATCTCTCCGGCTACGGCGTCGAGGACTGGATCACGCTTGCCGCCTTCTGGGTGATGGTCGGCTGCGTCATCCTGCAGTTCTTCACCCGCTACGTCCTGAACAACTCCTTCGCCTGGACGGAAGAGATCGCGATCTACGCGCTGGTCGTCGTCGTCTTCCTCGGCGCCTCGCTCTGCGTGCGGGCCTCGCGCCATATCCAGGTCGACTTCCTCTATCGTTACATGTCGCCCCGGATGGGGCGGATCATGGCGACCGGCGTCGATGTCGTGCGTGTCGGCTTCTTCGGCTACGGCACCTGGCTCATGTACAAATACGCCTCACTCATCCCCGACGAGATGATGACGACGGTCGACTTCCCGAAGTCGGTCATCTTCAATGCGGTCGTCCTCGCCTTCGCGCTGATGACGCTGCGCTCGCTGCATGTCGCCTGGCAGAACTGGCGCCGCGGCTATTCCGTGCTCGAGAAGCCGGAAGCTTTCGACGGCTCGGAGGCCTGAGACCAACATGCTGATCCTGCTCGGTTCCTTCCTCGGCCTGATGATCCTCGGCGTGCCCGTGGCGATCTCGATGGCCGTCGCCTCGCTCGCCTTCATCCTGGTGTCTGGCTCCGTTCCCGACGTCATCCTGGCCCAGCGCATGATTGCCGGCGTCGAGAGCTTCCCGTTGCTCGCCGTCCCATTCTTCATCCTCGCCGGCAACCTGATGAACATCGCCGGCGTCACCGGCCGCATCTATTCCTTCGCGGTCGCGCTGGTCGGCTGGATGCGCGGCGGCCTGGCGCAGGTCAACATCATCGGCTCGGTGATCTTCTCGGGCATGTCCGGCACCGCCATCGCGGACGCCGCCGGCATCGGCACGATCGAGATCAAGGCGATGAAGGATCACGGCTATTCGGCCGAAGTCGCGGTCGGCGTCACCGCCGCTTCCGCGACGCTGGGGCCGATCATCCCGCCTTCGCTGCCCTTCGTCATCTACGGCATGATGTCGAACACCTCGATCGGCGCGCTCTTCCTCGGCGGCGTCATTCCCGGCGTCGTGATGACGCTGTTCATGATGGCGACCGTCGCGATCTTCGCCCGGATCTACAACTGGGGCTCGGACTCGAAGTTCTCGCTCAAGGAGATCGGCACCGCCGGCATCGAGGTCGCGGTCGTGCTCGGCTTCCCGGTGCTGGCCTATGGGCTCGTCTGGGCCGGGCTCGAGGTGAACCTCGCGATCGGCCTCTCGCTCGTGGCCCTGCTCGCGCTCGACTACTATTTCGACTTCTCGGCGGTGATGGCGCTGATGACGCCGGTCATCCTGATCGGCGGCATGACCATGGGCTGGTTCACGCCGACGGAAGCCGCGGCCGCGGCGGTGATCTGGTCGCTGTTCCTGGGTCTCGTCCGCTATCGTTCGATGACGATGCGCAGCCTGACGAAGGCGACCTTCGACACCATCGAGACGACCGCCTCGGTGCTCTTCATCGTCACTGCGGCCTCGATCTTCGCCTGGCTGCTGACGGTGTCGCAGACGGCGCAGATCCTGTCCGACCTCATCCTCGGCTTCACCCAGAACAAATGGGTCTTCCTGATCCTGGTGAACCTGCTGCTGCTCTTCATCGGCTGCTTCCTCGACACCATCGCGGCGATCACCATCGTGGTGCCGATCCTGCTGCCGATCGCCCTCAAGCTCGGCGTCGATCCGATCCATTTCGGGCTGATCATGACGCTGAACCTGATGATCGGGCTGCTGCACCCGCCGCTCGGCATGGTGCTGTTTGTGCTCTCACGCGTCGCCAAGCTCTCGGTCGAGCGCACCACCATGGCGATCCTGCCCTGGCTGATCCCTCTCTTCGCGGCGCTGTTCGCGATCACCTTCATTCCCGAGCTGACGCTGTGGCTGCCGCGGCAGATGGGGATGATCCGATAGGCTGCCCGCCGCCCGGATCGGCGATGAGCCGGGCGGTGTTCTGCCTTGCGCGGCGGCCGGAGTTGCGCTCCGGTTCGCGGAGACCCATGTTCTCGGCCAAAGGGGCGCTGCCATCGAGGTGGAGCCATGCATGCCTTTGTCGCCAGGATGCTGTCGCGGCTGGTGAAGGAGCCGCGCATCGATGTGGTCTTTGCCGACGGATCGCTGCAATCGGTCGGCCGGGGGTCCGTCCCTGCCGTGCGGATGCGGATCGCTGACCGGTCGACCGAATTCAAGCTGGCCCTGAACCCGGAACTCGCGCTCGGCGAGGCGGTGATGGATGGCCGCGTCGTGGTCGAGCAGGGCTCGCTCTACGATCTGCTCGATCTGCTGATCGCGGGCCTGCACAAGGCGCGTCCACATGGCTGGAGCAAGACGCTGGAGGGCCTGCGCACCGCGCTGCGCCGCTTCCATCAGCACAACACGCCTGCGCTCGCCCGCCGCAACGTTGCCCATCACTATGATCTGCGGAGCGAGTTCTTCCGGCTCTTCCTCGACGATGACATGCAGTATTCCTGCGCCTATTTCGCACGGGCAGGCATGTCGCTGGCAGAGGCTCAGCTCGCCAAGAAGCGCCACATCATCGCGAAGCTCGCGATCGAGCCAGGCCAGAGGGTGCTCGACATCGGCTCGGGCTGGGGCGGCCTCGCGCTCACCATCGCTGGCGAGACCGATGCCAGCGTCACCGGCATTACCCTTTCCGATGAGCAGCTCGCCGTCGCGCAGGCACGTGCCGCGGATTCAGGCCTGCCGGTCGATTTCAGGCTGCAGGATTACCGTGCCATGGTCGGGCCCTTCGACCGTATCGTCTCGGTCGGCATGTTCGAGCATGTTGGCGTCGGCTACTATCGCGACTATTTCCGCAAGCTCGCCGAGCTTTTGACCGACGACGGGGTCGCGTTGATACACACCATCGGCCGTAGCACGCCGCCCGGCGCGACCAACCCCTTCATCACCAAGTACATCTTCCCGGGCGGCTATATCCCGGCATTGTCCGAGATGGCCGCCGCGATCGAGAAGGAGGGGCTGGTCATCACCGATGTCGAGGTGTTGCGCCTCCACTATGCCGAGACGCTGAAGGCCTGGCGCGAGCGCTTCCTCGCCCGCCGCGCCGAGGTCGTCTCCATGTATGATGAGCGCTTTGCACGGATGTGGGAGTTCTACCTCTCATGCTCGGAAGCGAGCTTCAGGCATGACGACCTCGTCGTCTTCCAGTTCCAGCTGGCGAAGCGGCTGGACGGCCTGCCGATCACGCGGAGCTACATGGCTGACTGCGGCCGGGACGGCGGCGGCCCGGTATAGCGTGCGCGGGGCCGGATCAGCCGGCCGGTCTCGCCCTGTTCGAGCGCATGGGCCAGCCAGCCCGTGGCGCGCGCGGCGGCGAAGATCTGGAAGGGCGCGTCCTCGTCGATCCTCAGATGCGCCGCCAGCGCAGTCAGCGCGAAGTCGATATTCGGCTCCTCACCGGTCTGTCCGGTCACCACGCGTCGCGCCTCGGCGTAGGCGGGTGGGAGCGAGAACGCCGCCAGCAGCCCGCGGGCGCGCGGGTCGCCGTCAGGGTAGAGCGGATGGCCGAAGCCGGGGATGGCCGCGCCGCTCGCCAGTCGCGTCGCGGCTGCCGCCGCGATGCCCTCGCGCTCCGCCTCGCGCATCAGCGTCAGGACGCGCTGGGCCATGCCGCCATGCAGCGGGCCGGACAGCGCGGCGAGCCCTGCCATCGCACACGCAGCGAGCGAGGCGCCGGTCGAGGCCGTGACGCGCACCGCGAAGGTCGAGGCGTTGAGCTCATGGTCCGCCAGCAGCACCAGGGCGCGGCGGATCAACTCGGCACCCGCCGCGTCGCAGGTCCAGGCGGAGGCCAGCCGCAGATGGATCGGCCCCTCGCCGGGGGCGCCCGCCACCGCGTCGACCAGCGTGTCGAGCACGGCTGCGGCTTCGAGATAGAGCGCCTTGCGCGTCCGCCCCGCCGTCGCCGGATCGGCCGCTGCGCGCGTGGCGATCGCGTTGAACATTCGTTCGCGTGCCGGCCCCGCCGCGACCGGCCGGGTCAGTGTCGGAAAGCGCTGGGAGCCGCAATCCCAGAGCAGCCGGGCGATATCCTCGAGCCGGGCGCTCTCGGCCAGTTGCTCTGCGTCCTGCCCGCGATACCAGAGCTTGCCTTGCGCGATCGTGGTGATGCCCGAGGGCAGGACCGGCTCGCCCCACGCGATGGCGCCCTCAGCGATGGTCGCGTGGCGCCGCCCCTGGGCCTTGCGCTGTTCGAGACGCGCGACGTCCTCGGCGCGATAGAGCCTGCGGCGGGAATCGCCGGCCTCCTCACGGCTCTCGATCAGACCGCGGCTGACATAGGCGTAAAGCGTCTGCGGCTTGAGTTTCAGCCGCGCCATCGCCTCCGGAGCCGTGAGCCAATCGGTCATGCAAACACATTGATTATATTGTTCAAGATTGATTCTAATGCCGAGACGGCCAACCCTCAAGCCATTGCTTTTGAGGAGTTCAGCCCATGTCCGATGGTCTCGAAGACGTCGTCGCCGCCCATACCGTGCTCTCCGAAGTGGACGGAGCCGCCGGGCGCCTCGTGCTGCGCGGGCACAGTCTCGACGCCCTGGCGGGGCACGCCTCCTTCGAGGAGATGGCCTCGCTGATGCTCGACGGCTTCGTGGCCGATCTGCCGCGCGGCGAGGCACTGGCCGTCGCTCTCGGACGCATCCGCGCACGGCTCTTCGACGAGATCGTGCTGCGCGCCGCGCTTCCGGGCGAGCTTTCGCCGGTCGAGGCCCTGCGCGCCTGGACTGCCTTGATCCCCGATGGCGAGGATGTCGGCACCGTGCTGAGCCTGCTCGCCGCGCCTGCCGCCTTCACCGCGGCGGCGGTGCGTCGCCAGCGCGGCCTGGCCCCGGTCGCGCCCGATCCGGCCCTGCCGCAAGCGGCCGACACCCTGCGCATGCTGAGCGGCGCGGCACCCTCGGCCGCGCAGGCGGCTGCGCTCGACACCTATCTCGTCACCGTCGCCGATCACGGCCTGAACGCCTCGACCTTCGCGGCGCGCGTCGTCGCCTCGACCCGGGCCGGGCTGGTTTCGGCCGAGCTTGCCGGCATCGGCGCGCTGAAGGGGCCGCTGCACGGCGGCGCGCCGGGGCCGGTGATCGAGATGCTCGACGCCATCGGCGAACCGGTGAATGCGCGGCCCTGGCTGGAAGCGGCGCTGGATCGGGGCGAAAGGCTGATGGGCTTCGGCCATCGCATCTATCGCGTGCGAGATCCGCGCGCCGATGCGCTGAAGAGCGCGATCCGCCGGCTCGGCGCCGATGCCGGCCGGTTGGTTCTGGCCGAGGCGGTCGAGCGCGCGGCGCTGGCCATCCTGCGCGAACGCAAGCCGAACCGCGCGCTGGAGACCAATGTCGAGTTCTACACGGCGCTGTTGCTGGAGGCGCTCGGCTTCCCGCCCGAAGCCTTCACCTGCGTCTTCGCCATGGGGCGCACCATCGGCTGGCTCGCCCACGCCCACGAGCAGATCGCCGGCGGCCGGCTGATCCGCCCGCAATCGGTCTATGTCGGGCCGCGGCCGAAGGCCGCCGCGTAGGCCGGTGCGTGATGCCCGGGCGACCCGAGCATCACGTGACAAGGAGGCTCCGGCGCCTTCTGCCGCCTAAGATTCTCGGGCCGAAGCGTCGCTTCGCCCGAGAATGACGGGTGAGCCTACGCCGCGGGCGCCAACCGGATTGCGTAGAGCGCGGCTACGGCCGCCGTAGCCGCGCAGGCGATCTCCGCCGGCCCCTCCACCAGCGCGCTGTCTCCGGCCGCAAGCGCCTCGCCGTCCACCGACCAGCCGCCCTCCGGCGCGACGAGCAGGAGCAGCCCGCGCTCCGCCGCGACGCGATGCTCCGTCGGCCCCGCCAGCCGCTCGACCGCGTGCGACCAGCGCCCGCGACGGCTCATCACATTCAGATCGTCGATCGGGCCTGCGGTCAGCAGCCCGTCCACCGCCCGGTCGGCGGCGAAGAAGAAGGGCGGCGACGAGCGGTCGAGTGTCACCGTCTCGCTGTCGAACGCGAGACGGATGCCGCTGCCGGACAAGACCGAAAGCGTGCGGTCGATGCCGGGGAAGGATGAGAACGGCCCGTCTTGCCCGACATGGGCCATCGAGACTCGCCAATCGAAATTCTCCATCGAGGCGCCGGCGGGCGACACCGCGATCTCGGTGGTGGTACCGCCGCCGTTCTTCCACGGCATGACGCGATGCTCGGCGGCGCGGATGATGCGCATGCGATACGGTCCTTCCATTGCGCCCGTCATGCTCGCCCTTGTGGCGAGCATCCACGTCTTGAACCCCGCCCTCGACCAGCGAAGACATGGATGGTCGGGACAAGCCCGACCATGACGACGACGTGCTACCCCAGAATCCCCGGCAGCTTCAGCCCCTTCTCGACCGCGCAGTCGCGCGCGATCTCGTAGCCGGCGTCGGCATGGCGCATCACGCCCGTCGCGGGGTCGTTCCAGAGCACGCGCTCCAGGCGCTTGGCCGCCTCCGGCGTGCCGTCGGCGACGATGACCACGCCCGAATGCTGCGAATAGCCCATGCCGACGCCGCCGCCATGGTGCAGCGAGACCCAGGTCGCGCCGCCGGCGGTGTTCAGCAGGGCGTTGAGCAGCGGCCAGTCGGAGACCGCATCCGAGCCGTCCCTCATCGCCTCCGTCTCGCGATTGGGCGAGGCGACCGAGCCGGAATCGAGATGGTCGCGGCCGATCACAACGGGCGCCTTCAGCTCGCCCTTCGCCACCATCTCGTTGAAGGCGAGGCCGAGCCGATGGCGGTCCCCGAGACCCACCCAGCAGATGCGGGCGGGAAGGCCCTGGAACTGGATGCGCTCGCGCGCCATGTCGAGCCAGTTGTGCAGGTGCTTGTCGTCGGGCAGCAGTTCCTTCACACGCTGGTCGGTCTTGTAGATGTCCTCCGGATCGCCCGAGAGCGCCGCCCAGCGGAAGGGGCCAACGCCGCGGCAGAAGAGCGGGCGGATATAGGCCGGCACGAAGCCCGGGAAGTCGAAGGCGTTCTCGACGCCCATGTCCTTCGCCATCTGGCGGATGTTGTTGCCGTAGTCGAGCGTCGGCACGCCCATGGTCTGGAAGTCGAGCATCGCCTTGACGTGCACGGCCATGGAGCGCTTGGCGGCTTCGACGGTGCCGGCGGGATCGCGCTCCTTGCGCTCCTCCCATTCCTCCAGCGTCCAGCCGGCCGGCAGGTAGCCGTTCAGCGGGTCGTGGGCCGAGGTCTGGTCGGTGACGACGTCGGGGCGGATGCCGCGGCGGACCATGTCCGGGAAGATCTCGGCCGCATTGCCGAGCACGCCGACGGAGACGGCCTTGCCCTTGGCATGGGCGGCCTCGACGATCTTCAGCGCCTCGTCGATGCTGTCGGCCTTCTCGTCGAGATAGCGGGTGCGCAGCCGGAATTCGATGCTCGACGGCTTGCACTCGACGGCGATCATCGAGGCGCCGGCCATGGTCGCGGCCAGCGGTTGCGCGCCGCCCATGCCGCCGAGGCCGCCGGTCAGGATCCACTTGCCCTTGAGGCTGCCGCCATAGTGCTGCCGGCCGACCTCGGCAAAGGTCTCGTAGGTGCCCTGAACGATGCCCTGCGTGCCGATATAGATCCAGGAACCGGCCGTCATCTGGCCGTACATCATCAGCCCGACCTTATCGAGCTTGTTGAAATGCTCCCAGTTGGCATAGGCCGGCACCAGGTTGGAGTTGGCGATCAGCACGCGCGGCGCGTCCGCATGCGTCTTGAAGATGCCGACCGGCTTGCCGGACTGCACCAGCAGCGTCTCGTCGGCCTCCAGCGAGCGCAGGCTCGCGACGATGCGGTCGAAATCCTCCCAGGAGCGCGCGGCGCGGCCGATGCCGCCATAGACCACGAGCTCGCCCGGCTTCTCGGCGACATCCGGGTCGAGATTGTTCATGAGCATGCGCAGCGGCGCTTCGGTCAGCCAGCTCTTGGCGGACAGCTCGGTGCCCTTGGGGCTGCGGATGACGCGGCTGTTGTCGATGCGGGTCACTGGGCTTTCCCTTCGAGCTTGGCGGCGGCGTCGAGCGCGGCCTCGATGATGGCGGAGAGGGCGGATTGGAGCGCGGCGGCCTTCGGATCGTCGAAACGCCACGGCGCTTCCTCGGCTGCGAGATAGGCGGACAGCGCCTTCTCCATCTGGATGGCGTGGACATGGTTCGCCGGCTGGCCGTAGTGCCGGGTGATCCAGCCGCCCTTGAAGCGACCATTGGCGATTTGGGTCTGCGGCTGGCCGACCATCGCATTCACCGCGGCGGCCTCGACCTCCGGCGCGCAGCTCGCGCCCGAATTGGTGCCGAGATTCAGCGTCGGCAGTGTGTCGGGAAACAGCCGCGGGATCACGGACTTGATCGAGTGGCAGTCCCAGAGCAGGCAGAAGCCGTTCGCGGCCTTCACCCGCACGATCTCGGCCGAGAGCGCGTCGTGATAGGGCTGGAAATAGAGGCGCTTGCGCCGTTCGATCTCGGCCGCGTCGGGCGCTGTGTTCCAGATCGGCTCGCCCGAGAAGGTCGTGGTCGGTACGAGCTCGGTCGTGGCTTGGCCCGGATAGAGCGAAATGCCCGAGGGATCGCGGTTCAGGTCGATGACGAAGCGCGAGAGCCTCGCCTCGACGATGGTCGGCTGGAATGTTTCCGCGAAGGCATAGACCTGCCGCATATGCCAGTCGGTGTCCTCGACGAGCCGGCCGCGGTCGTTGAGCGCGGCAGCGACCTCCGGCGGCAGGCCGGTGCCGGGGTGCGGCATGGAGAGGATGAGCGGGGAGGGCCCCCGCGTGACGGTGACGATGTCGCTCACGCTCCGAACTCCGCAAAGCAATCCAGCCCGGCGGCCCTGCCGACGGCGCCCGACAGCACCAACTCCGTTGCCGCGGCGAGGTCGGGCGCCAGATAGCGGTCCTCGGTCAGCGGCGCGATGCGCCCGCGCAGCAGCGCCAGCACCGGCTCCAGCCGCGCGCTCGTCTTCAGCGGTCGGTGATGCTCGATCGCCTCCGCCGCTGCCATCAGCTCGACGCCGATGATGCTCGCCGCGTTCTTCGCCATGTCGAGCAGGCGGAAGGCGCCATGCGTCGCCATCGAGACATGGTCTTCCTGGTTCGCCGAGGTCGGAATGGTATCGACGGAAGCCGGGTAGGCCTTCTGCTTGTTCTCCGAGGCGAGCGCTGCGGCCGTAACCTGCGCGATCATGAAGCCGGAATTCAGGCCGGCATCCCGCGCGAGGAAGGGCGGCAGCCCGCTCATCACCGGGTCGACCAGCAGCGCCATGCGCCGCTCCGACAGGTTGCCGACCTCGCAGATGCCCATCGCCAGCATGTCGGCGGCGAAGGCGACCGGCTCGGCGTGGAAATTCCCGCCAGAGACGATCTCGCCTGGCCCCAGTACCAATGGGTTGTCGGTGACGGCGTTGGCCTCGATGGAAAGCGTCGCGGCGGCGTTGGCGAAGAGATCGGCGACCGCGCCCATCACCTGCGGCTGGCAGCGCAGGGAGTAGGGGTCCTGCACCTTCGTGTCGCCGTGGCGATGGCTTTCGCGGATGGCGCTGCCGGCGATCAGGTCGAGCAGGATCTTCGCGACCCGGATCTGCCCGGGCTGGCCGCGCAGCGCCTGGATGCGCGGGTCGAAAGGCGTGTCCGAGCCCTTAAGCGCATCGACGGACAGGGCTCCCGCCACCAGCGCCGCATCGAAGACGCGGGCGAGATCGACGAGCGCCGCCAGCGCCAGCGAGGCCGAGACCTGCGTGCCATTGATGAGGGCAAGGCCCTCCTTGGCGCCGAGCGTCAGCGGCGTCTGGCCGATGCGTTGCAGCGCTTCGGCCGCCGGCAGGGTCTCGCCCTTGAGCCGGATTTCGCTATAGCCCATCAGCGCGGCGGTGAGATGGGCGAGCGGCGCGAGATCGCCCGAGGCGCCGACCGAGCCCTTGGCCGGCACGACCGGCAGCGCGTCCGCCTTGAGCGCACCCGCCAGCGCTGCGATCACCTGCGGCCGCACGCCGGAGGCGCCGCGCGCCAAGCTTGCCGCCTTCATGGCGAGGATCAGCCTCACGACGCTGTCGGGCAGGGCTGGTCCTGTGCCGACCGCATGCGACAGGATGAGGTTGCGCTGGAGCGTGGCGAGGTCAGCGTCGGCGATCCGCACGCTGGCGAGTTTTCCGAAGCCGGTGTTTACGCCGTAGGTCACAGCTCCGGCCGCGACGATATCTTCGACGATGGCCTGCCCTGCCTCGATGCTGCGCGCGCTGTCGTCGGAGAGCGCGGTCGCGGCGCCGTCGAGCACCGCGCGCCATTCGGTCAGGGAAGCCCGTCCGGGCTTCAGGGAGATGCTGGTCATTGTCCGTTCCGGATGCGGGCGTGGAGAGGGTTGAAGCCCATGCGGTAGGCGAGCTCGGCAGGCCGCTCGATCTCCCAGATCGCGAGGTCACAGGCCTTGCCGGCTTCGAGGGTGCCGGTCTCGTCCTGCATTCCGAGGGCGCGGGCGGCGTTGAGCGTCATGCCGGCCAGTGCCTCCTCGGGCGTCAGGCGGAAGAGCGTGCAGCCCATGTTCAGCGTCATCAGCGGCGAGGTCAGCGGCGAGGTGCCGGGATTGGCGTCTGTCGCCAGCGCGATCGGCACGCCGTGCCTGCGGAGCAGCTCGATCGGCGGCTTCACAGTCTCGCGCAGGAAATAGAACGCACCGGGCAGCACGACAGCGACCGTGCCGGCCTGGGCCATGGCGATGACACCGTCCTCGTCGAGATGCTCGAGATGATCGGCCGAGAGTGCGCCCATCTGCGCCGCGAGCTTGGCGCCGCCGAGATCGGAGAGCTGCTCCGCATGGATCTTGATCGCCAGGCCCCTGGCCTTTGCAGCCTCGAACACCAGCCGCGTCTCCTCGGGCGAGAAGGCGATGCCCTCGCAGAACACGTCGACGGCGTCGGCCAGGCCTTCGGCTACGACCGCATCGAGCATCGGTCCGGCGACGAGCGCGGCATAGTCGTCCGAGCGCCCCTTGTATTCCGGCGGCACGGCATGGGCGCCCAGGAAGGTGGTGCGAACCGTGACGTCGCGCTCGCGGCCGATGCGACGCGCGACGCGCAGCACCTTGGTCTCGCTCTCGGTGTCCAGCCCGTAGCCCGACTTGATCTCGACGGTGGTGACGCCTTCGCGGACGAGTTCGGCCAGGCGCCGGTCGGCTGACGCGAGAAGCTCGTCCTCGCTCGCCGCCCGCGTCGCCTTCACGGACGACAGGATACCGCCGCCGGCGCGCGCAATCTCCTCATACGTGGCCCCGTTCAGCCTGAGCTCGAATTCATGTGCCCGGTCGCCGCCATAGACGAGATGGGTGTGGCAATCGATCAGCCCGGGGGTGATCCAGCGCCCGCCGCAGTCGATCGTCTCGGCGGCACGGAAGGAGGGCGCCTCGCTGCGCGGGCCGGCATAGAGGATGCGCCCGTCGCGGGCCGCCACGACGCCGTCCTCGACCGCGCCATAAGGGGCGGCGACGGCGGATGACATCGTCGCCAGCCGCGCCTGGTTCCACAGCCTGTCACAGGCCGCAGTCTCGCCGGACATCGTCGCCACGTCAGATCCTCTCGACTATCCTTTGATAACGAGCATGCTATCCAATTGCATATGCAAATGGCAAGAGGTAATTGCATATGCAATTAGATCGCCGGCCGATGAGCGGATGCGGCTTTCGAAAGAAGCCAATGCGAAACAGAAGGCTGGATCGAGGAGCCGAATGCGATATTCGGTGCCTTGATCCGGTGATTGGAGCGATGCCGTGACCCTGACCCTGCATCTTGAGCAGGCCCTCCTGCCGGACGGCTTCGCCGACAATGTGAGAATGACCGTCTCGGACGGGGCGATCGCTTCGGTCGAGGCGGGTGTGCCGGCGTGCAACGGCGATACGCGGCTGGCCGGCCTCACCCTTCCCGGCATGCCGAACCTGCACAGTCACGCCTTCCAGCGCGGCATGGCGGGCCTGTCCGAGCGTCGCGGCGCGGCCGAGGACTCCTTCTGGACCTGGCGCGACGTGATGTACCGCTTCCTCGACCGGCTCGACCCCGACGACGTCCAGGCGCTGGCCGCCCAGGCCTTCGTCGAAATGCTGGAAGGCGGCTTCACGGCGCTGGCCGAGTTCCACTACCTGCATCACGACAGGGACGGCCGTCCCTATGCGGACATCGCCGCGATGGGTGGTGCGATCGCGGCAGCTGCCGAGGAGACCGGGCTCGGACTGACTCTGCTGCCGGTGCTCTATCGGTTCGGCAATTTCGGCCAGGCGCCGTCGGTCCATGGCCAGCGCCGCTTCGTCAATGACCGCGATTCCTATCTGAAGCTGGTCGAGGCAAGCGCCGCCGCCATTCGTCACCTGCCCGATGCCAGGCTCGGCCTCGCGCCGCATTCACTGCGGGCTGTCGCGCTCGACGATCTCGGCTGGCTCGCAGCCCTGCGGCCGGATGCTCCGCTCCACATCCATGTCGCCGAGCAGATGCGAGAGGTCGAGGATAGTGTCGCGATCACGGGGCGCCGCCCGGTCGCGCTGCTGGCGGAGACGATCGAGCTCGACCGGCGCTGGTGCCTGATCCACGCCACCCATCTCGACGATGGCGAGCGCGACGCGATCGCGGCGAGCGGCGCCGTCGCGGGGCTCTGCCCGATCACCGAGGGCAGCCTGGGCGACGGCATCTTCGACGGGGTGCGCTACCGTGCCTCCGGTGGCCGCTATGGCGTCGGCAGCGATTCCAACATCCAGATCGATGCCGGCTCCGAACTGCGGCTGCTCGAGTACTCGCAGCGTTTCCGTGATCGTCGCCGCGCTCTCATGGCCGAGGCCGACGTCTCGACCGGCGTCGCACTCTGGCGCGCCGCGGCAGCCGGCGGCGCACAGGCCTGCGGCCGCGCGCTCGGTGCTCTCGCCCCCGGCCTGCGGGCCGATCTGGTCACGCTCGACGCCGACCATCCGGCCATTCTCGGCAAGACCGGTGAGGGTGCGCTCGACAGTGCGATCTTCGCCGCCAACGCGCTGCCGGTGCAGGCTGTCTTCGTCGGCGGGCGGCAGGTTGTAGCGAATGGGCAGCATCCGGCCCGCGCGACCGTGAAGGCGCGTTTTGCCGTGGTCATGCGCAAGCTTTTGGCGGCGCTGTAGACGCCATGAACCAGACACAACTCGCTGCGGTGAAGCTGGATGGCGCCGGGCCGATCTATGATCAGATCCGGCGCGCGATCCGCGATCTCGTGCTGAACGGCTCCTGGCCGCCCGGAACCTCGGTGCCGCCCGAGCACGCGCTGATGGAGCAGCTCGGCGCCTCGCGGATGACGGTGCACCGCGCGCTCGTGCAATTGGCCCGCGAGGGGCTGATCACGCGCCGCCGCCGCTCGGGAACGATCGTCGCCAGCCCACCGGCGAGCCATGCCATGCTCGATATTCTCTCGATTCCGCAGGAGGTCGAGCGGCTCGGCCAACGCTATGAGCACGAGGTGCTGTCACGCGAGGATGGCCGCCCCTCGGCCGAACTGGCGATGCGTTTTGGCCTGAAGCGCGGCGAGCGGGTTGCCCATCTCGTCACATTGCATCGCGCCGACGGCAAGCCGCATGTGCTGGAAGAGCGCGTGATCCATCTCGCCGCGGTTCCGGCTGCTGCCGATGAAGATTTCCGGGAGACGCCGCCGGGCGACTGGCTGCTAAGCAACAGTCTCTGGTCTCAGGCCGAGCATGCGATCAGCGCGGTTCCAGCCGAGCCCGACGATGCCAGGCTTCTCGCCATCGAAGCCGGCGAGGCCTGCCTCCTGATCGAGCGCCGCACCTGGAATCAGGATGCGCCGATCACGGCGGTGCGCCTGCTTTACCCCGGCACGCGGCATCGCTTCGTCGGGCGCTTCGGCCCCTACGGCCAGGTTTGATCCGGTCCTTCCTACGTCGGAGGACCACCCCAAAAAACGAAAAAAGCCTGGGCGCCGCGCCTTTCGCGCCGCCCAGGCTTGAGGGAGCCGTCCCGAGGACGGCTCCGGAACTGTTTCGCCGTTCAGCAGTCGTAGCGGAAGCGGCGGCCCCATTCGTCACGGCCCACGCAGGTGCGGGTCGGCGAGGTGGCAGAACCGATGATCGCGCCGCCGACGCCGCCGATTGCGGCACCGGCCGCTGCGCCCCCGGCGCGCCCGGTTGCAAGGCCACCGATGAGCGCGCCCGTTCCGGCACCGATCAGAGCTCCGCCGGCGGTCCGTTCCTCATGGGCGGTGCAGGCACCAAGCGACGCTGCGATCGCAGCGATGATCATGATCTTTTTCATCGTGTTTTCCTTGGCGCTTGAAGAGCGTGGCGATAACCGCGCGCACTCAGAATAGGGTATTTGCACTGGCGCGGCCATGGCCGACCGTCCCACCCCAACGTCCCCCTGTCCCAAAAGTTCCGAGCCACGGCCCTTTCCCGCACCAGGCGGCCTTGTGCGATGCCATCAAGGCTTGGCTGAAGCCCTCACAATTCGCTCAGATTCGGTCGTCCGGGTGCGGAACCTTCCCGGGGCGGCCGCGTTGTTCCGGCAATCCCGCAGCACGACCTGCTGCTCCTGTCTGGGGAAGCGAATATGACCCTGCACGACACGTCACCGCTCTCAGAGCCTGTGCCCATGAAGAACCCGCTGATTGCCGGCGCGCGCGTTGCCGGCACCGACGTCTACAACACGGCTGGCGATCACCTCGGCGAGATCTATGACGTCATGCTGGACAAGCAGACCGGCAAGGTTGCCTACGCGATCATGTCCTTCGGCGGCTTCCTCGGTCTCGGTGAGAAGTACCATCCGATTCCCTGGAGCGTGCTCGATTTCGACACTGATCGCGGAGGTTACGTCGTTCCGCTGACCAAGGAAAAGCTTGAGGCGGCGCCCATGTATGACAGCGAGGGCGAACCCGACTGGGACGACAGAGCCTATGGCAAGCGCGTCCACGATTACTACGGCACGATGCCCTACTGGATGATGTAGGGCAGCCCAAGCTGCTGGTCGCGGCGGTTGCTATCCCCCCAGCCGAACCGTCGTGGCGGCGGGATGCGGGCCGAAAGGCCCGCATCTTCCTTTTTATGAGGGCGCGTACGGCCGACATGTCGACGGACCCCCGAGCGGCCTTTTCAGGCCGGCAGGTAACTCCCGCAAGCTCCGGACCGCCGCGTCCGGCATCGAGGGCTGAAAGCCTTTCGATGCGAACCCATGAGAGCGTCATGCGCATCCGCTACGGCTACAATATCGAGATCGTCTGCGACCGGGAGCTGCCTCTCATCACCTTGCTCGATGTGCATCCCTCGCGCCGGCATGACCTCGTCGCACCGGGCGAGATGGTGGTGACGTCGCTGCTGAACCCGTCGCTGCAGGTCGCGACGGCTCAATTCATCGACCTGTTCGGAAACATCTGCCGGCGCATCACCGCGCCTCCCGGCGGTATCTCGCTGAGGGCCGAAGGGCTGGTTTACGACTCAGGCGAGCTCGATCCAGTCAATCCGGCGGCCGGCGAGGTGCCTCCGTCGGGTCTGCCGGACGAGGCGCTGGTCTATCTGCTCGGCAGCCGCTACTGCGAAACGGACAAGCTGTCGGCCCAGGCGTGGAATCTGTTCGGGCATCTCCCGGCCGGCTGGCCGCGGGTGCAGGCGATCGTCGATTTCGTCCATAATCACCTGACGTTCGGCTACCACTTCGCCCGTCCCACGCGCACGGCTGCGGAAGCGTTCGAGGAGCGCGTCGGCGTCTGCCGCGACTTCGCGCATCTGGCGGTCGCGCTCTGCCGCTGCGTCAATATTCCGGCGCGCTACTGCAATGGCTATCTCGGCGACATCGGCGTGCCGCGGGATCCCGCGCCGATGGATTTCAATGCCTGGTTCGAGGTCTTCCTCGGCGGACGCTGGTACAGCTTCGACGCGCGGCACAATATGCGCCGCATTGGCCGCGTCGTCATCGCCCGGGGGCGCGACGCAACCGATGTGGCCATGGTCAGTTCCTTCGGCCCGCACACTCTGCAACGCTTCGAGGTCACGACCGAGGAGGTCGAGGAGGCCCCTCCGGAGCAGGCGCCGCCATTGACCCGCGCCAGCTCACGGCCTCTGGAGCCGGCAGCCCCCTGACGATCAACCGTGGCCGTGGCAATCGGGGGCGTCATTGCTTGCCCCGATCCGAAGCCGGCCTCTACTGTGTGCCGCCATGCATCACACCGTGATCGTCAATGCCCGCGCCGGAACGGTCCTCGAGGCCGGGCCGGAGGCCTTTGCCGCCCGGATCATGGCTGCGTTCGAAGCCGGCGGCTGTGCGGCCGAGGTCCGGCTGGTGCATCCGCGCGAACTGGACGACGCGCTTTCGCTCGCGATCGAGAATGCGGACAGCGTGCCGGTGATCGCGGGTGGCGACGGCACGATCAATGGCGTGCTGCCGGTGCTGCTCCGGGCGGGGCGACCGGTCGGCATCCTGCCACTGGGAACGGTGAACATCCTGGGGCGGGATCTCGGCCTTGCCGGCTCGCTCGAGCACCAGATCGCCGCGCTCTGCAAGGGCGAGCCCGTGGTGATGGATGTCGGCAGCGTCAATGATCGAATGTTCCATTCGATCTCGGGCATGGGCTTCTTCAGCCTGATGGCACGCAACCGCGAATACGCGCGCCGCCGCTTTCCGTTCAGCCGGGCGGTGGCCTTTCTCGTGGCCGCGACGCGCTCGATCCTGTTCACCCGGGCGATCACCGTCGATATCGGGATCGGTTCGGAGCGCAGGGTGGTGGAGGCCGATGCCGTGCTGGTCACGGTCAACAGCTTCGAGGGGGCCGACTGGCGCAGGCCCTGTCTGGACGGCGGTGTCTTCGAGGTTCATATCCTCAATGCTGGCGGGCTCTACTCACGCTGCAAGGCCGCTTTGTCGGTCGTTTCGGGGAAATGGCGCAACTCGGCCAATCTGATTTCCCTCACGGGATCCGCGGTGACCTTGACGCGCCGGGACAAGCGGCGCGGCCACATCACCTTCGATGGCGAGGTGGAGCGCAAGGCGGGCCCGCTGGTCTATAATCTGCTGCCGGGAGCGGTTCAGCTAATCGCTGCGCGCGAGCGCGCCCATTGAAAGCGCCGAGGCAGTGTCTATGTCGGTCGAGGTCCATCGCCCCGGAGACCCTGCCTCCTTGCTTCAGCCGCGCATTCTCCTCCCCTTGGCCGCTGCCTTCGCTTTTCTCGGGCTCGCGTTCTTCATCGCCTCTGGCCGCAGCTTTGCGTTCGATCGCAGCCTCGTGCTGCTCTTCCGCGAGAGCGGCGACCCGTCGGTCCCGCTCGGTCCCGCCTGGTTTCGCGAGGCGATGCGCGACGTGACCGCGCTCGGCAGCTTCGTCGGGCTCGGCATGATGACGATCGCTGCAACCCTGACATTATGGCTGTGCCGCTATCGCCACCTCGCCGTCGGATTGGCTGTCACGGTGCTCTCGGCGACGCTGGTCAGCACCGGACTCAAGATCGCGATCGGTCGCGAGCGGCCCGATATCGTCGAGCACGCCGCACTGACCTTCACCGCCAGCTTCCCGAGCGGGCATGCCTTCCTGTCGGCAGTGACGATGCTCAGCATCGCCGGCTTCATCGGCCTCGCCTCGCGCCGGGACGACATCACGCGGCTCTGTATCTGGCTGGCCTGGGTGATGATCGTGCTGATCGGCGTCAGCCGGGTCTATCTCGGCGTTCACTGGCCCACCGACGTGATCGGCGGCTGGTGCCTGGGGATCGCCTGGTCGAGCCTCGCGGTCGCCTTGCTCGGGCGCAAGATGGCCGCGGCCGACCCGCTCGATGCCGGCACCGGCGCGCCTCGCTGACGGGCCTCGCCGGCCTAGCGCATGTCGATCGTCTCGTTGACGCCGAGATCGGGCTGCCGACCGAGGATCTTGGCCGTCGCCAGCTTGAAGGCGACAAGGACACCGCTCGACGGCCCGTTCCAGATTTCCGCGGAGACCGGGGCCAGCGACAACAGCATCGCGTCGGGGTCGTCCGGGCCGCCCGGAAACCACGCGCCGGTCAGCGGGGTCCAGATCGCCCGGATGAGATCGCGATCGTCGATGCCGGCTGCCGCGCAGGACACGGCGGCGTAGAAGTTATGGTCCTCGTCGCTGATCGCGATCGACACGCTGGGCGAGCGCAGCGCCTCGTCCAGCGCTCCGGTATGGCGATGGGTTACGAACAGGATGCGGTGATGGTCGCGATCGACATGGCCGGACATCGGCCTCGTCCTGATGACGCCGTCGGCCGCCGTCGTCACCATGCAGACCGGGCGGCGCTCGAGCGCGTTCCAGATTGTCTGCTGGAGTTCGGTTTCCGGCATGGCGCACTCCTGATGCGATGTGGTCGCGGCGGTTCGTCATGTCTGGAAACGCCGACGCTCGCGGGGCGTTCCGCGACTATGTCCCGGCCCGGTCGGCTGTCAATCGCGACAATCCGCCTCGGAAGCCCTGCAGCGGCGCGGAACAATCCGGCACATCGGCAGTTCAGGTCGCGCCGCTACGTCTGCGGCTGCAATTTTGGAAAGACCTGATGCTCGCATCCCGCAATCTGCTCGTCGCTCTCGTCGTGGTTCTCGTCGCCGGTCTCGCAGCAACCGGCTACGCGCTGTATCAGGAGAAGAAGCAGCCCGAGGGCGTCGAGATCTCCGTCGGCAAGAACGGCCTGTCGATCAAGGAGAAGTGATCCGGGGCCGGGTAGGGCGGCTGCCGGGCCTCAGCTGTTGGCAAGGATCATGTTGCGGACGATGGGATAGATCTGGCCGTCCCATTTGCGGCCGGAGAACACGCCGTAATGTCCGACGCCGGCCTGCATGTGGTGGCGCTTGCGGAACGGCTTGAGGCCTGAGCACAGATCGTGCGCGGCCGACGTCTGCCCGAGCGAGCAGATGTCGTCACGTTCCCCCTCGACCGTCAGCAACGCGGTCTTTCGGATGGCCCGGCAGTCGACGGTCTCGCCGCGATAGGTCAGCGTCCGCGCGGCGAGCCTGGCCTCCTGGAAGATCCACTGGACGGTCTCGAGGTAGAATTCCGCCGGCAGGTCGAGCACGGCAAAATACTCGTCGTAGAAGGTCTTGATCTTTTGCGCCTCTTCCAGTTCGCCCGTCGCCATATGGGTGAAGAGGTCGATATGGGCGTTGATGTGCCGCTGCATGTTCATCGTCATGAAGGCGCCGAGCTGGACGAAGCCCGGATAGACCCTCCGGCCGGCGCCCGCATAGCGTGACGGCACGGTAGCGATCAGGTTCTTGCGGAACCACTCGATCGGCTTGTCGCTGGCAAGCTTGTTGACGGCTGTCGGATTGATGCGGGTGTCAACCGGTCCCGCCATCAGCGTCATGCTGCGCGGCTGGCAGGCGCTCCCTGCCTGCGCCATCACCGCCGCTGCGGTGAGCACCTGCACGCAGGGCTGGCACACCGAGACGACATGCGTCTGGTCGCCCAGCGTCTCGATGAAGCGGATCAGCGTGTCGACATAGTCGTCATAGCCGAAAGCGCCGGCTTCCAGGCTGACGTCGCGGGCGTTGTGCCAGTCGGTGATGTAGACGTCGTGGTCGCGCAGCAGCGTTGCGACGGTGTTGCGCAGCAGCGTCGCGAAATGGCCTGACATCGGCGCGACCACCAGCACCTTCACCTGCGGCGTGTCGCTGTCCTTGCGGAAGCGCAGCAGGCTGCCGAATGGCAGGCTGAGCACGACCTCTTCCGTCACCGGCACGTCGCGATTGCCGTCGCGCACGCTGTCGATGTGGTAGGACGGGCGCTCATGGGTCAGGCTCGCGCGCGTCACCATCTCGTAGGCGGCCGAGGCGGCGCGGAGATCGACGGGATTGCCTGCCATCGCCCGGGCGCCGAGCGTGGCGAGGGCGCCCTGCGCCAGCATCCTGGCCGGATTCATGAAGTCGGATTGGGCCTGATAGGCGAGATAGAGCATCAGTCTGCGACCTCGATCCGGGCAAAACATCGCCGCCTGCCGGCGACGATGCCGTCAGGCGGCTGCCTGCAAGGTTCATGCTGCACCGCAAGATCAGTCTTTCGCAAGAATCTTTCTACGCTGCGCCCGCCTTGGAATATCTCTTGCTACGTTGGAGCCTTCTTGGCCGAGGACGATGCCCATGACCGCCGCCACGCTCACCATCAGCAGCCGGAATTATTCCTCCTGGTCGCTGCGCGGCTGGCTGCTCTGCGTCATGGCGGGGCTGGAGATCGAGGAGCACATGCTTTCGGTCGACGACCCCTCCGCGCGCGCCGAACTCCTGCTGCTGTCGCCCTCTTTCCTCGTGCCCTGCCTGACGCATGACGGCATCAAGATCTGGGACACGCTCGCCATTGCCGCCTATCTCGACGAGATCAGGCCCGAGGCGGGGCTCCTGCCCAAGGATGCCGCGGCACGCGCCCATTGCCGCGCGATCTGCGGCGAGATGCATTCCGGCTTCGCCAATCTGCGCTCGGCGCTGCCGATGAACCTCAAGGCGCATTATCCCGGCTTCAAGGTCTGGGCGGGCGCCCAGGCCGATATCGACCGCGTCACCGAGATCTGGCGCGAGTGCCTCGGGGCCCATGGCGGGCCCTATCTCTTCGGCAAGACCCTGACCATGGCCGACGCGATGTATGCGCCCGTCTGCCTGCGCTTCCGGACCTATGACGTCCCGCTCGATGAGCAGAGCCAGGCTTATTGCAAGGCAATCTCCGGCTGGCCGGCTCTCAAGCGCTGGATCGAGGCGGCCAAGGCCGAGCCCGAAGAGCTGGAAGAGCTCGACGCCGAGTTCTGAGCGCCGGGCCATCATGCGCCAACGGGATCGAGCGATCCCGCAGCGGCATTGGTCTTCCGGCGTCAAAGGCGCTAAACCCCCCACGAATGCGACAAGCCGTGGGAGGCAGCCTATGACAGAGATCTTCAAGAACCTGATCGCCGGTGAATGGGCCGGGTCGGGCAATGCCTCGCGCAACATCAACCCGTCGAACACCAACGACGTCGTCGGCGAATACGCTCAGGGCTCCGTCGACCAGCTCAATGACGCCGTTGCCGCCGCCAAGGCTGCCTTTCCGGCCTGGAGCCGTTCTGGCCCGCAGGAGCGCTACGAGATCCTGAAGAAGGCCTCGGACGAGATCCTCGCCCGCAAGGAAGAGCTCGGCAAGCTGCTCTCGCGCGAGGAAGGCAAGACGCTGGCCGAGGGCATCGGCGAGGCCGGTCGCGCCGGCCAGATCTTCGCCTTCTTCGCCGGCGAGGCGCTGCGGCTGGCCGGCGAGGCGCTGCCTTCGGTGCGCCCGGGCGTCGGCGTCGAGATCACGCGTGAGCCGGTCGGAATCATCGGCATGATCACGCCCTGGAACTTCCCGATCGCGATCCCGGCCTGGAAGATCGCGCCGGCTCTGGCCCATGGCAACTGCGTCGTCATCAAGCCGGCCGATCTCGTCCCCGGCTCGGCCTGGGCCCTGGTCGACATCCTCCAGCGCGCCGGCCTGCCCAAGGGCGTGCTCAACCTCGTCATGGGCCGCGGCTCGGTCGTCGGCCAGGCGCTGTTGCAGCACAAGGATGTGCACGCCATCTCGTTCACCGGCTCGGTCTCGACCGGCCGCAAGGTCGCTGAGGCCTGCATCGCTTCCTCGCCGATGAAGAAGGTCCAGCTCGAGATGGGCGGCAAGAACCCGCTCGTCGTGCTCGACGACGCCGATCTCAAGATCGCCGTCGAATGCGCTGTTCAGGGCGCCTTCTTCTCCACCGGCCAGCGCTGCACGGCCTCTTCGCGCCTGATCGTCCAGGCCGGGATCCATGATCGCTTCGTCGAGGCCTGCATCGAGCGGCTGAAGGGCGTCGTCGTCGATGATGCGCTGAAGGCCGGCACGCATATCGGCCCGGTCGTCGACCAGAGCCAGCTCGACCAGGACCTGAAATACATCCAGATCGCCAAGGACGAAGGCGGCAAGCTCGCCTTCGGCGGCGAGCTCCTGAAGCGCGACACGCCCGGCTTCTACCTGCAGCCGGCGCTCTTCACCGAGACCACCAACGCCATGCGCATCTCGCGCGAGGAGGTCTTCGGCCCTGTAGCCAACATCATCCGCGTCAAGGATTACGAAGAGGCGCTCAGCCTCGCCAACGACACCGAGTTCGGCCTGTCGTCGGGCATCTGCACGACGTCGCTGAAGCATGCGACGCACTTCAAGCGCAATGCCGAGGCCGGCATGGTGATGGTCAACCTCGCCACAGCGGGCGTCGATTACCATGTGCCGTTCGGCGGCCGGAAGGGCTCGAGCTACGGCCCGCGCGAGCAGGGCGCCTACGCCAAGGAGTTCTACACCACGGTCAAGACGGCCTACACCCTGGCCTGATCCTCCGGGATCGAGATCATGAGGGCCGCGCCGCAAGGCGCGGCCCTTTTGCGTCAGAAGCCTTCCAGCACGATCTTGCCCTTCGCACGGTTGCTCTCGATCAGGCCATGAGCGCGCTTGAGGTTCGCCGCATCGATCCTGCCGTAATGGTCCGCTAGCGTCGACTTCAGCGTTCCGGCCTCGACCAGCCGCGAGACCTCCGCGAGGAGCTTGCCCTGCTCGCTCATGTCGGCCGTCTGGAAGAGCGGCCGCGTGAACATCATTTCCCAGTGCAGGGAGATGCTCTTGCGCTTCAATGGGTTTGCGTCGAGCGTCTCGGGGTCGTCGATCAAGCCGAGCCGGCCCTGCGGTGCGATCAGCTCGAGGATTTCCGGCAGATGGCTGTCGGTGTGCGTCGTCGAGAAGACATGTCCCGGCGCGCCGAGGCCCAGCGCCGCGACTTGGGCCGCCAGCGGCTTGGTGTGATCGATCACGTGATGTGCGCCGAGATCGCGCACCCAGCCCTGCGTCTCCGGCCGCGAGGCGGTGGCGATGACGGTCAAGTCGGTGAGCTGGCGCGCGAGCTGCACCGCGATCGAGCCGACGCCGCCGGCACCGCCCACGATCAGCACCGCATGGGCCGCGCCAGGCACCTTGTCCCGGATGCGCAGCCGGTCGAACAGCATCTCCCAGGCCGTGATCGCGGTCAGCGGGAGCGCCGCGGCCTCGGCGAAGCTTAATGTCTTCGGCTTGGGCCCGGCGATGCGCTCATCGACCAGATGCAGCTCTGCATTCGAGCCCGGTCGGTCGATCGCGCCGGCATAGAACACCTCGTCGCCAGGCTTGAAGCTCGTCACGTCCGGGCCGATGGCCTCGACGATCCCTGCCGCATCCCAGCCGAGCACCTTGACCTCGCCCTCGGCCGGTTGTGCCCGCTTGCGGACCTTGGTGTCGACCGGATTGACCGACACGGTCTTGACCCGGACCAGCAGGTCCCTGCCCGTGGCGACCGGAGCGGGCAGCTCGAGGTCGATCAGGCTGGTCTCGGCGGTGATTGCTTGCGATTGGCGGTATCCGACGGCGCGCATGGCGACCTCTCCTGCATTGCGATGCAGGCGAGATGCGCCTTATGCTAAAACCTCGCAAGAACGCACAATTCTCGCTCATAGTGTCGAAAAGGATACCGTTATGCCGCCGCGTTTCCAGGAGCCGTTCTGCTCGGAAGGCTGCCCGGTCGAGGCCGCGCTCGGCCTCATTGGCGGCAAATGGAAGGGAATCGTGCTCTATCACTTGATGGGCGGAACGCTGCGCTTCAACGCCATCCGCAAGCGTATGCCGGGCGTGACGCAGCGCATGCTCACCACACAACTGCGTGAGCTGGAGAGCGACGGGCTGATCGTGCGCGTCGTCTATCCGGAGGTGCCGCCGCGCGTCGAATACAGCCTCTCGACGAAGGGGCGCACGCTGGAGCCGGTGATCATGGCGCTCAAGGCCTGGGGTGAGACGCATGCGCGGCAGCAGGACGCGCAGGCGGCCTGACGGCACTGGTCAGTAAGGCAGCCCGACATAGTTCTCCGCCAGCGCCGCCATCGCGTGCTCGGAGGAGACGAGATAGTCGAGTTCGGCCTGCTGCATGCGCTGCTCGAACGGGCTCTGCTCCGGGAACTGGTGCATCAGCGACGTCAGCCACCAGGAAAAGCGCTCAGCCTTCCAGACCCGCGCCAGCGCCTTGTGCGAGTAGGCGTCGATGCCGGCTTCCGACTTGTCGAGGAAGAGTTCGCGCAGCGCCTCGAACAGGTAATGCACGTCGCTCGCTGCGAGGTTGAGGCCCTTGGCGCCCGTCGGCGGCACGATGTGGGCGGCGTCGCCTGCCAGGAACAGCCGCCCGAACCGCATCGGCTCCGCCACAAAGGACCGCAGCGGCGCGATCGATTTCTCCAGAGACGGGCCCGTCGTCAGCGCTGCCGCGGTCGCGGGGTCGAGCCGGCGGCGCAGCTCGTCCCAGAAGCGCGTGTCGGACCAGTCGTCGACATGCTCGTCCTGCCGGCACTGAATGTAGTAGCGGCTGCGGGTATGCGACCGCATCGAGCAGAGCGCGAATCCGCGCTCGCTGCGGGCGTAGATCAATTCGTCGGAGACTGGCGGCACATCGGCGAGGAGGCCGAGCCAGCCGAACGGGTAGACCCGCTCGAAGATCCGCAGCGCCTCGGAGGGCACGCTGGCGCGCGAGATGCCGTGATAGCCGTCGCAGCCGGCGATGACGTAACAGTCGAGCCGCTTCGACGTGCCGCCCTCGCGATAGGTGACGAAGGGTTGGGCACCGTCGAAGCCATGCGGCTCGACATCCTCGGCCTCGAAAATGGTGGCGGCTCCCTGCGCGGCGCGCTGGTCCATCAGGTCCCGCGTCACCTCGGTCTGCCCGTAGATGGTGACATGCTTGCCGCCGGTCAGCCGGTCGAGCGCGACGCGGTGGCGTTGTTCGCCGAAGAGAAGGTCGACGCCGTGATGGGGCAGGCCCTCGGCATGCAGCCTTGCGCTCGCACCGACCTGGTCGAGCAGGCCGACTGTGCCCTGTTCGAGCACGCCGGCCCTGATCCGCGCCAGCACATAGTCGCGGCTCTTGCGCTCCAGGATGACTGTGTCGATCCCGACCTGGTGCAGCAACTGCCCGAGCAGCAGGCCGGCTGGCCCGGCTCCGATGATGGCGACCTGCGTCCGCATGCATTGTCCCGGCGAGCACCCGTCTGGCGCTTCTGCAGGAAACAAGTTGACATGGCAACCAATTAAAGGGAAGCGCTTCCTGTGCAGGGCAGCGTCCCGCGATAGCCCTAGCCGACGGGGATGACGTCGACGGCGACGCCGACCTTCTGCGAGCCCGGGCCGATCAGGACCCCGTCCAGCGGCGAGACGTCGGCATAGTCGCGCCCGAAGGCGGTGACGATGTGATCGTCGGCAACAATCAGGTCGTTGGTCGGATCGAGGCCGATCCATCCTGTCTCGGGCCCGCACCAGAGCATGACCCAGGCATGGCTGGCATCAGCGCCTTCGAGGCGCTTCTCGCCCGGCGGCGGGATGGTGCGGATATAGCCGCTGACATAGGCCGCCGGCAGACCGAGGCCGCGCAGGCCTGCGATCATCACATGTGCGAAATCCTGGCAGACGCCGTGGCGTTCGCGGAAAGCCTCCTCCAGCGGCGTCGAAACCTCCGTCGCCTCCGGATCATAGGTGAAATCGGCGCGGATGCGCGCCATCAGCTCGCTCGCGGCTTCCAGCACCGGCCGCGACGGCGCGAAGCTTCTGCGCGCATAGTCCGTGACCGCCGCGACGGGCGGCACCAGCCGGCTCGGATAGAGATGATGCGCTGGCGAATCCGGAGCCAGGCTATCGGAGGCCAGCGCGAGTGCCCCGACCTCCTCCCAAGTCCGCGTCAGGCCGGGGAAGGGCGGCGGCGTCCGTCGCACCTCGACGCGCGCGCGCATCTCGACCTTGAGCTCGCGGTGCGGCTTCGAGATGGTCACGGTCGACATGCGGTTGCCGAAGAAGCAGATCCCGTCGACGCGTTCGGCCGGGCGCGGCGTCACACTGAGTTCGCTCTTCTCGACGCGCTGGCCGCCGTCGTCGCGCGGCTGCAGCCGCAGGATGCAGCGCGCGAACGGGACCGGGCGGCTATAGCCGTAGGTGGTGATGTGCCGGACGTCGTAGATCACGCGATGCCTGTCAGCCTGGAGCCTTCCGGGCCGGTGTTCTGGAGAAAATAGCGATCTGCGATCGCGCTGGAGACACCCATCAGGAGCTGCTCGAACAGCAGGATCGAGGTGCGGTCGAGCCGTGCGGCTTCCGCCGTGCGGCATTCGGCGGCGAGCTTGAGGATCAGCCGACGCGGTGCTTCCAGCATGCCGTCCTCGGTCAATGACGGCAGGTCCTTGATCTCGGTGTCGAGTCGATCGACCTGGAAGGCGACCGAGCGCGGATTATAGGGGTCGAGCATCACCAGATCGAGCACCGGCTGCAGGCTCGCACCGAGCAGGTAGCGCGAGCGGTAGGTGATCTGCGAATCCGTCAGGTCGAGCAACGCGTCGAGCGAGTCCATCGGCGCCGTGGTTTCGGCGAAATGGCGGGCGAAGCGGCAGGTCGCGATGCCCCGTTCGAGCCGCCGCCCGATGTCGAGAAAGCGCCAGCCCGGGCCGCGCACCATGTTCTCCTGACTCAGGCCGGAGAAGGCGGCCAGCGACTTCAGCGCGCGGTCGGCTATCTCATAGGCCTCGCCTTCGCTCGGTTCATGTCCGTTCTCGAGAGTCAGCTGCTGCTGCATGTCGCCGAACAGCCGCCAGGCGTCGATCGAAAGCCGCTCACGGATGACCGACGCCGTCCGCCGCGCCTCGCGCATGCTGGCGATCGCCGAGCCGTACTGGTCCAGCCCATGCAGTGCCGCGGAGGCCTGGCCGAGCAATGTCTGCGCCTTGCCGCCGGGCGAGGCGCCCCAGGCGACCAGCAGATTGGCGAGCCGGCGCAACGTCTCGTTGCGTCCCTGCGTCGGGTCGGTGTCGATCAGCCGGCCGAGCAGAGCCCGCACCAGCCGGAGCGTCGCCTCCGTCCGCTCGAGATAGCGCCCGAGCCAGAATAGGTTGTCGGCTGCCCGGCTCGGCAGCGTGCCGGTGATGCGGCGGATCGGGATTCGGTCCGGCGTCGGCAGCAGCGTCACCTGCTCGACCGGCGCGTCGGAGGTGACCCAGACGTCGCTGGAGCGCACGCCGCTCTGCATGCTCACCGCGCGTGCATCGGGTTCGTCGGAGATGCGGCAGAAGCCGCCGGGCATCACCTTCCAGCCATCCGGCGTGGCGGCGGCGAAAACGCGCAGCGTCATCGGGCGCGGTTGCAGCCGGCCGTTCTCGAGCACCGGCATGGTCGAGAGCCGCACCACCTCCTGCCCGACATAGTCCATGCCACGGGCTTCGATGCGCGCGCGCAGCGCGTCGCGCTCGGCAGCCGGCAACTCACCGGCGATCACCGGGCCGGTATCGTGGCCGCCGCCCGCGCTGCGGAATGCCGGCGCGATGCTCATCTCGTCGAGGCGGTCGAGCACGGCCGCGCGCTCGCGTGGCTGCCCGCACCACCAGGTCGCGACATTCGGCAGGATCATGTCCTCGCCGAGGATGCGCTCGCCGAGCCTCGGCAGGAAGCTCATCAGCGCCCGGGCCTCGACCACGCCCGAGCCGAGCCCGTTGGCGATATGGACGCTGCCCCTGCGCACCGCCTGGACGAGACCCGCGACGCCGAGCGCCGAGGCCGCGTTCAATTCCAGCGGATCGGAGAAATCGCCGTCGATGCGGCGCCAGATCACGTCGGCCCGCTTGAGTCCGGCGATGGTGCGGACATGCACACGGCCCTCGCGCATGACGAGGTCGCCGCCCTCGACCAGAAGGAAGCCGAGATAGCGCGCGAGATAGGTTTGCTCGAAGTAGCTCTCGTTGAGCGGCCCCGGCGTCAGCAGGCAGATGCGCGGCTCGACGCGACTGGAACTGGCGACGAGGCCGGCGCGGAAGCCCTGGAAGAAGGCCGCCAGCCGCTCGACATTCATCGTGCGGAACATGTCCGGGAAGGCACGCGACAGGGCGAGTCGGTTCTCGAGCGCATAGCCGGCACCGGAAGGCGCCTGCGTCCGGTCCTGCAACACCCACCAGCGCCCGTCGGGCCCGCGTCCGAGATCGGCCGCGTAGATCTGCAGAGCGCCGCCGCCCGGCGCGCCGTGCAGCGGGCGGAGATAATCGGGGCTGCCTGTGACAACCGAAGCAGGCAAAAGCCCGTCGGCGATCATCTCGCCCGGGCCGTAGATGTCGTCCAGCAGCGTGCCGAGCAGGCGGGCGCGCTGGGCCACGCCCGCCGCGATGGTCTGCCATTCGGCGCCTGTGATGACGAGCGGTACATGGCTGAGCGGCCAGGACCGTTCGCCCGCAGTCGGATCGCCATCGTTCAGATCGCCATGGACGCGATAGGAGACGCCGGTGTCGCGGACATGGCGATCCGCAAGGCCAAAGCGCTGGTTCAGCTCGTCGGGCGAGAACGCGCACCACTCCGCGAGAAACGGCTCCCATTGCGGCCGCACCTGGCCGTCCGCGCCGATCAGCTCGTCATGCACGCCTGCCAACGGCCGATAACCCGCCAACAGAGCGTTGCGCCGCTCCGTTCGGGTGCGCGTCGATGGTGATCGCCCCTGCAATGCCATCGCCTGCGTCTGGTGACCTCTACAATCCGGGGGGACGCCGCAAATCCAGTGTGAGCGGGAATTCGGCGCTGCGCTCTTCCGGCGGAATCGCCAGCGCGCCGGGAGTATGACCGATCGCTTCGAAACGCGCGAGCCGGCGGGCCTCCGCTTCGTAGGAATTCACAGGCGGAGTCTCATAATTGCGACCGCCGGGATGGGCGACATGGTAGACGCAGCCGCCGAGCGAGCGTCCGACCCAGGTATCGACGATGTCGAAAGTCAGCGGCGCATGCACCGGAATCGTCGGGTGCAGTCCGGAGGCCGGCTGCCAGGCCTTGAAGCGCACGGCACTGATGCTCTCACCCGAGGTGCCCGCGGCCGTCATCGGCAGGCGCCGCCCGTTGCAGGTGATCAGGTGCCGGCCGGGCACGAGTCCCTTCGCCTTCACCTGTAGCCGCTCGACGGAGCTGTCCACATAGCGCACCGTGCCGCCGATCGCGCCTTCTTCGCCCATGACATGCCAGGGTTCGAGCGCCTGCCGGATCTCGATCTCGACACCGCCATGTTCGACCTTGCCGAAGAACGGGAAGCGGAATTCGGCCTGCGCCTCGAACCAGACCGGATCGAAGGCGTAGCCGGCGCGGTTGAGGTCGGCGAGCACCTCCCTGAAATCCTGCCAGACCATCTCCGGCAGCATGAAGCGGTCATGCAGCGCCGTGCCCCAGCGCACCAGTCCGCCCGCTTGCGGCTCGCGCCAGAACCACGCGATCAGCGCCCTGACCAGCAGTTGCTGCGCCAGGCTCATGCGGGAATCCGGCGGCATCTCGAAACCGCGGAACTCGATCAGCCCGAGCCGGCCCGTCGGCCCGTCCGGCGAATAGAGCTTGTCGATGCAGATCTCGGTCCGGTGGGTGTTGCCGGAGACGTCGACCAAGAGGTTGCGCAGCAGCCGGTCGACCAGCCAGAGCGGGATCGCGGGCTCGCCGGGCTGCGGAATCTTCGCCAGTGCGATTTCCAGCTCGTAGAGCGCGTCGTGGCGTCCCTCGTCGATGCGCGGGGCCTGGCTGGTCGGACCGATGAACAGGCCGGAGAACAGGTAGGACAGGGAGGGATGCCGGTTCCAGTAGAGCACGATGCTCTTGAGCAGGTCCGGCCGGCGCAGGAAGGGCGAGTCGGGCGGGGTGACGCCGCCGAGCACGACATGGTTCCCGCCGCCGGTTCCGGTATGGCGGCCGTCGACCATGAACTTTTCGGCGCAGAGCCGCGACTGCCGTGCCTCCTCATAGACGCCGCGGGTGATTGCGACCGCCTCGCTCCAGCTGCGGGCGGGATGGATGTTGACCTCGATCACGCCGGGGTCGGGCGTGACCTTGATCACGTTCAGGCGCGGATCATGCGGCGGGGCATAGCCCTCGATATGGACGGGCTGGTTGCGCTCGCGCGCCACCTCCTCGACGCTGGCGATCAGGTCGAGATAATCCTCCAGCCGCTCCACCGGCGGCAGGAACACGCACAGCACATTGTCGCGGATCTCCAGGCTGATCGCGGTGCGGACATGCTCGCCGCCGATCTCCTGCTCGGTCCGGTCCTGCGCGCCGGAGCCGGCCGCGGCCTCCACGGGGCGCGACATCTGCTGTGGCGAGGGCGCCTCAGGCCGGATCGGAGCCTCGGGCGTGGGCGGGTCGGCCGCCGGCCCGAAGCCGCCCGCCGAACGCGGCAGCGGCGGCCGCTCCTCCATCGGATCCTGCGGATGGATATGCGGATATTCCGCCTTCGGCACCACCGGCAGCGAGCCCAGCGGCAGGCGGTAGCCGACCGGCGAGTCTCCCGGCACGAGGAAGAGCTTGCCCCGCCTCAGCTTCCACTTCTCCGAGCGCCAGCGCCTATCGCCGCCCTGGGCCTGCCAGCGTTGGACAGGTATGACATAGCCGCGCGGCTTGCCGAGCCCGAGCTGGAAGACCTGCTGCATGCGGGCGCGCTCCTCGGGATCTGCCAGGCGAGGGTCGAGCGGGTCGACATTGTCGGGAAGCTGCGCCTCCTTGAGCAGCCAGTAGCCAGTGTCCTCATAGGCAGGCACGACGAAGTCCGCGCCCAGCCCGAGCTTGTCGGAGAGGCCGGCCGCCAGCGCCTCGGCCTCGGCGATCGTCGCGCCGGCCTCGAGTTCGCGGTCCCCGCCAGTTGGTGCGCCGGGCTCGCGTGCGATCAACGTCGCATCGCGCCAGATCGGTTCACCATCCTGGCGCCAGTAGAGCGCGAAGGCCCAGCGCGGCAGGCTTTCGCCCGGATACCACTTGCCCTGACCGTAATGCAGCATGCCGCCGGGCGCGAAACGCTCGCGCAGCTTGCGGATCATGACGTCGGCGCGATGGCGCTTGGTCGGCCCGACGGCGGCCGTGTTCCATTCTTCGCCGGTCTGGTCGTCGATAGAGACGAAGGTCGGCTCGCCGCCCATGGTCAGCCGCACATCCTGAGCCTGGAGGTCGGCCTCGACCTGCTCGCCGAGCGCATCGAGTCGTTGCCAGGACTCGTCGGAGAAGGGCAGGGTGATGCGCGGCACCTCATGGACGCGCGCCACGCTCATGTCGAAGTCGAACTTGGTCTCGGCATAGCTCGCGACGCCCGAGACCGGCGCGGCCGAGCGGTAATGTGGCGTTGCCGCCAGCGGCAGATGGCCTTCGCCGGTCAGCAGGCCCGATGTCGGATCGAGGCCGATCCAGCCGGCGCCGGGGATGTAGACTTCGGCCCAGGCGTGGAGGTCGGTGAAATCCTTGTCGGTGCCGCGCGGCCCTTCCAGCGGATCGATGTCCGCCTTCATCTGGATCAGGTAGCCCGACACGAAACGGGCGGCGAGGCCGAGATGGCGCAGGATCTGGACCAGCAGCCAGCTCGAATCGCGGCAGGAGCCGGATTTGATGTGGAGCGTCTGCTCCGGCTCCTGGACGCCAGGCTCCATGCGGATGCCATAGGCGATGCCCGAGGCCAGCCGCGCATTCAGATCGACGATGAAGTTGACCGTGTTGGTCTTCTCGCGCCGAATCGTGGCGAGGAACGCCTGCAGCAGCGGCCCGGCCGGCTCGGTGACGAGATAGGGCGCGAGCTCCGCCCGCAACTCGTCCGGATAGGAGAAGGGAAAGGTTTCGGCGTCGGTCTCGACGAAGAAGTCGAACGGATTGATGATCGACAGTTCGGTGACGAGATCGACCTCGATGCGAAATTCGGTCACCGGCTCGGGGAAGACATAGCGTGCCAGCCAGTTGCCGCTCGGATCCTGCTGCCAGTTCACGAAGTGCTCGGCCGGCGTGACTTTCAACGAGTAGCTGTTGATCGCGGCCCGGCAATGCGGTGCCGGCCGCAAGCGGATGATCTGAGGACCGAGCGTGACCGGCCGATCGTAGCGGTAGTGGGTGACGTGGTGAAGCGCAGCGATGATGGCCAAGGGCTGAGCACCTGCAGGTCGTGGCGCAGCGGAGCGCCGCGCAGCCTCACGTTAGCGAGGCGCGGGAAGCCCGCAAAGGAGCAACTGGCCCAACGCTGCACCCGGGGAAGCCCTGCCGTGCACAAGAAGTGAGCAGGCGGCCTCTGGACTTCGGTGCCGCTCTGCTGGACATAGGCCGCAAATTGGTTCCACATTCGACCGAACGGCCGGGATCACGGCCGCAAACCTGAACTGATGGGGATTTCGATGCGTCACGTAGCAAAGTTGCTCGCGGCATCCGCCTTCACCGCGCTCATGGCAGCGCCCGTCCTGGCCCAGACGCCGAAGGACACGGTGGTCATGGCCAAGCAGATCGACGACATCATCTCGCTCGATCCGGCCGAGGCCTTCGAGTTCTCGGGCGTGGAAGTTGGTGCCAATGTCTATGACAAGCTCGTCGGCGTCGACCTCGCAAACGGCAACAAGATCGTCGGCGAGCTCGCAACGAGTTGGACGGTCAGCCCTGACCAGCTGACCTACACCTTCAAGCTGCGCCCCGGCGTGAAGTTCCACTCCGGCAATGCGCTCACCGCCGCCGACGTGGTCTACTCGATCCAGCGTGCGGTCACGCTCAACAAGTCGCCCGGCTTCATCCTGACCCAGTTCGGCTTGAACAAGGACACGGTGCTCGACAAGGTCAAGGCGCCGGACGATTCCACCGTCGTCATTACCGTCTCGCAGCCCTTCGCGCCGACCTTCTTCCTGAACTGCCTCACCTCCGGCGTCGCCTCGGTGGTCGACTCCAAGCTGGTCAAGGCGAACGAGAAGGACAGTGACTGGGGCAATGGCTGGCTGAAGCTGAACTCGGCCGGCTCGGGCGCCTACAAGGTCCGCGCCTATCGTCCCAACGAGCAGTATGCGCTCGATGCCAATGAGGGCTGGTACAAGGGCGCGCCGAAGAACAAGCGCGTCATCGTCCGCCACGTCGCCGAGCCCGCCTCGCAGCGCCTGCTGCTCGAGAAGGGCGACGTCGACATGGCCCGCAACCTCTCGAAGGATCAGCTCGCCGGCGTCAAGGACAACAAGGACGTGCAGGTCGTCCAGGGCAACAAGGGCTACATCCTCTATCTCGGTCTGAACCAGAAGAACCCGAACCTGGCGAAGCCCGAGGTGCGCGAGGCGTTGAAGTACCTCGTCGACTACACCTCGATCGAGAAGAACATCGTCGAGGGTACCTACAAGCACCACGAGTCCTTCCTGCCGAACGGCTTCCTCGGCGCGATCGACGACAAGCCCTACAAGTTCGATCTCGCCAAGGCGAAGGAACTGCTCGCCAAGGCCGGGCTGCCGAACGGCTTCACGGTCACCATGGATACCCGCTCGGTCAACCCGATCACCGACATCGCCCAGGCGATCCAGTCGACCTGGGGCCAGGCCGGCGTCAAGCTCGAGCTCATCCCGGGCGACGGCAAGCAGACGCTGACCAAGTACCGCGCCCGTACCCACGACATCTATATCGGCCAGTGGGGTCCGGACTATCTCGACCCGCACACCAATGCCGAGACCTTCGCGATCAACGAGGACAATGGCGAGGACGCGAAGTCCAAGACGCTGGCCTGGCGCAACACCTGGGACATCCCGCAGATGACCAAGACCACCAAGGCGAACGTGCTTGAATCCGATGCGAGCAAGCGCGCCGTGGTCTATGGCGATCTCCAGCGCGAGCATCAGAAGGTCTCGCCCTTCGTCATCATGTTCCAGCAGGTCGAGGTCACCGCGCAGCGCAAGGGCGTGAAGGATTGGGTCATCGGCCCGAGCTCCGACACGAACTTCTACGCTCCGATCACCAAGGGCTGATCCGCCCTGGCGTTACGAACCCGCCGCGCCCTGCCTGGTCGCGGCGGGTTTTCTGCTTTCCAGAGGCAAATTGCCGCTGACGATGCGTCGCCGGGCTTGCGTTTTCGGGCGGGCTGGTATTCGACGCGCAGCAGTGCAGCAATTTCGTACAAAACGGCTGATTGAATGGCGGTAGCACCCAAAAGCTGGGCCGGACGGGGCATAGGCTGGAGCCGCATCGCGGCACGCGAGCTCTCGACGGTCGTGATCACGGTCTTCGGACTCCTGCTCGTGACCTTCCTGATCGCGCGCGTGATGCCGATCGACCCGGTCCTGGCCGTGGTCGGCGACCGCGCGCCCGCCGATGTCTATGAAAAGGCGCGGCTCGATCTCGGGCTCGACAAGCCGCTCTGGCACCAGTTCGCGATCTATATCGGCAAGGTCTTCCGGGGCGATCTCGGCACCTCCGTCCTGACGGCGCAGACCGTCACGCAGGACATCAAGACCGTGTTCCCCGCGACGCTGGAACTCGCCACGCTCGGCACGCTGATCGGCGTGCTGTTCGGTGTCCCCTTCGGCATCGTCGCAGCCGTCTATCAGGGCCGCTGGCCCGATCAGATCGCGCGGATCGTCGGGCTCCTCGGCTATTCCGTCCCGGTCTTCTGGCTCGGCCTGATGGGGCTCCTGCTGTTCTATGCCAAGCTCGGCTGGGTCTCCGGGCCGGGCCGGATTTCGGTCGTCTGGCAGGATTATGTGACGCCCGTCACCGGCATCGTCATGCTGGACGCTGCGATGCAGGGCGAGTGGGAGGCGTTCTGGGACGCCTTCTCGCATCTCGTCCTGCCGGCTTCCGTGCTCGGCCTGCTGTCCATCGCCTATATCAGCCGCATGACGCGCAGCTTCATGATCAACGAGCTGCAGCAGCAATACGTCATCGCCGCGCGGGTGAAGGGCGTGTCGGAGTTCGGCGTGATCTGGCGGCATGCCCTGCGCAACGCGATCGTCCCGCTCGTCACCGTGATCGCGCTCTCCTACATGCACCTGCTCGAAGGCTCGGTGCTCACCGAGACGATCTTCGCCTGGCCCGGCCTCGGCCGCTACCTGACCAACGCCCTGCTGAACGCGGACATGAACGCCGTGCTCGGTGGCACGCTGGTCGTCGGCGCCGTCTTCATCGGTGTCAACCTCATCTCCGACATGATCGGCCGCCTCGCCGATCCGCGGACCCGCTGAGGAGGCGACGATGTCGGATGTAACCACCGCGCACACCAGCTGGCATGACTGGCTGATCTCGAACGACCCGGTCTCGCGGCGCCAGGCGCGCCTCGGCCAGCTCTACCGCCAATGGCTCGCCTTTCGCCGCAACCCTGCCGCGATGGTGGGGCTCGCCATCGTTGTCCTGCTCCTGGTCGTCGCCGCGCTCGCGCCGGTGATCTCGCCGCATGATCCGATCGCCCAGGCGCTCGACAAGCGCCTGTTGCCGCCGTCCGCGACCTACTGGTTCGGTACGGATTCGCTCGGCCGCGACATCTTCAGCCGCATCGTCTACGGCACGCGGGTGACGCTGGTCATCGTGCTGCTCGTCGTCGTCACGGTCGGGCCGATCGGCCTGCTCATCGGCTGTGCCGCCGGCTATCTCGGCGGCTGGGTCGACACCGTGTTGATGCGCATCACCGACGTCTTCCTCGCCTTTCCCCGCCTGGTGCTGGCGCTGGCCTTCGTCGCGGCGCTCGGCCCGGGACTGGAGAATGCCGTCATCGCCATCGCCTTCACCGCCTGGCCTCCCTACGCCCGCGTGGCCCGCGCGGAGACGCTGGTGATCCGGAATGCTGACTACATCGCGGCGGTCCGCCTGCAGGGCGCCTCGCAATGGCGGATCGTCATGAAGCATGTCGTGCCGATGTGCCTGCCGTCGCTGATCGTGCGGTCCACACTGGACATGGCCGGCATCATCCTCACCGCCGCAGGACTCGGCTTCCTCGGCCTCGGTGCCCAGCCACCGATCCCAGAATGGGGCGCTATGATTTCGGCCGGCCGCGAGCAGATCTTCGACCAGTGGTGGGTCGCGACCTTCCCCGGCATCGCGATCTGCGTCGTCGCGCTCGGCTTCAACCTGCTCGGCGACGGCCTGCGCGACGTTATGGATGCGAGGTGAGGTGATGGAACAGCCGCTCCTCGAACTCGACAATCTGCGCGTCGATTTCCACACGCCGACCGGCATCGTGCATGCCGTTCGGGGCCTGTCCTTCACGCTCGGCCGCGAGCGCCTCGGCATCGTCGGGGAATCCGGCTCCGGCAAGTCGATGACCGGGCGCGCAATCCTCGACCTGATCCCGCATCCCGGCGTGGTCACGGCCGATCGCCTGAGGTTCCGCGGCCAGGATCTGACGACGATGGACAAGGGTGCGCGGCGCAAGCTGCGCGGCCGCCACATCTCCATGGTGATGCAGGACCCGAAATTCTCGTTGAATCCGGTGCAGACCGTCGGCCACCAGATCGCCGAGGCCTATCGCATCCACCACAAGGCCGGCGCCCGCGAGGCGCGCGAGCGCAGCCTCGCCATGCTCGAGCAGGTCCAGATTCGCGAGCCGGGGCGCGTCTACGACCTCTACCCGCATGAGGTCTCAGGCGGCATGGGGCAGCGCGTCATGATCGCGATGATGCTTATTGCCGAGCCCGAGATCCTGATCGCTGACGAGCCGACTTCGGCGCTCGACGTCACCGTGCAGCTCCAGATCCTGAAGATCCTCGACGATCTCGTCACGCAGCGCGGCATGGGGCTGATCTTCATCAGCCACGACCTTCACCTCGTGCAGTCCTTCTGTGACCGCGTCATCGTCATGTATGGCGGCAAGGCGATGGAGACCTTGCCGGCCGCCGAGCTTGCCGACGAGGCGGCTCGCGCTCGACGGCATCCCTACACGCTGGGGCTGCTCGGCTGCCTGCCTGATCTCGACCATCCGCGAGCAGAACTCGCCACCCTCAAGCGCGACCCGGCATGGCTGGCATGAGCACGAAACCCGCCATTGCGGTCGACAAACTCAACGTCTCCTTCGGCGATTCCCACGTCGTGAAGGACCTCTCCTTCGCGGTCGCATCGGGCGAGAGCTACGGCATCGTCGGCGAATCCGGTTCGGGCAAGTCGACCGTGCTGCGCGTGCTTTCCGGCCTCAATCGCGACTGGAGCGGTATGATCGCGATAGACGGTGGCGTGCAGCCGAAGGCCCGTGACAAGGCCTTCTACCGCAACGTCCAGATGGTCTTCCAGGACCCCTATGGCTCGCTGCATCCCAAGAAGACGGTCGACGATACGCTGGCCGAGCCGCTGGCCATTCACGGCATTGGCGACGCCGAAAAGCGGATCGGCCGGGCGATGGCGGAGGTCGGCTTGCCCGCCTCCTTCCGCTTCCGCTACCCGCACCAGCTGTCCGGAGGCCAGCGTCAGCGGGTGGCGATCGCGCGTGCGCTCGTGCTCGAACCCTCGATCCTGCTCCTCGACGAGCCGACCTCCGCGCTCGACGTCTCGATCCAGGCCGAGGTGCTGAATCTGCTGCAGGCGCTGCGCAAGGAACGAAAGCTCACATACATCCTCGTCAGCCACGATCTCGCGGTCGTGGCGCATATGTGCGAGCGCCTGCTGGTGATGCAGTTCGGCCGTGGCGTCGAGGAGATGACGGCGCGGACGCTGGCGGCCCGCAACCCGCAGACGGCCTATGCGCAGCAACTGCTCACCGCGAGCGAGGGTTTCAGGCGCGGCTGAGCCGCGCCGCCTGGACGGGCGCCGAAGGCTTGAGCTGTGCGCCGCACGTGACACCCGCCCTGTGATCTAAGCGTTTGGCAATCGAGCGCCTTGGTCGCATTCTCGTCGCAAGCCCGGCGTCCTGATAGGTGTCGCCTGGAAATCACTGCCGGGCCGGGATTTTCCGTCGGGCTTGGGCCTGGTGCCGGGCATGGAGAAGTAAGAGACATGGACGCCATCGCCGATCGCACGTTACGGCCAGAGACGGCCCCGGAGCGGACCCCGGTTCCGCCCTTCGATCTGGTGATTTTCGGCGCCGGTGGCGATCTCGCCTTGCGCAAGCTCTTTCCGGCGCTGGCGCAGCGCAGCCGCGAGGGCGTGCTGCCGGGCGAGAGCCGCATCCTCGGCATCGTCCGCAAGGCCGAAGACGTCGAGGACTTGCCGAAGCAGATCGCCAGGCGGCTGTCAGAGGAAGGGCTTTCGAAGAACGACGTCCACGCCTTTCTGCAGCGCCTCACCGTAGTCATGCTCGATGCGGTCAAGCCCGAGACCTATGCGGCGCTGAAAGCGGAACTGGGGGCCAATGGCCGCGTCCGCTCCTTCTATCTCTCGACGCCGCCCGACCTCTTCATCCCGATCTGCGAGAACCTCGCCGCTGCCGGCATCCTGACGCCGACCTCGCGCGTCATCCTGGAAAAGCCGCTCGGGCGCGATCTCGCCTCGGCGCGCGAGATCAACGACGCCGTCGCGCGCATCCTGCCGGAGGATCGCACCTACCGGATCGACCATTATCTGGGCAAGGAGACGGTGCAGAACCTGCTGGTGCTGCGCTTCGCCAACACGCTGTTCGAGCGCTCCTGGTCGAGCCGCGACATCGACCATGTCCAGATCACCGTCGCCGAGACAGTGGGACTGGAAAGCCGCGCCGGCTATTACGATAAGTCCGGGCACATGCGCGACATGGTCCAGAACCATCTCATGCAGCTGCTGACGCTCTTCGCCATCGAGCCGCCGAACATGCTGGAGGCGGGCGCTGTCCGCGACGAGAAGATCAAGGTCCTGAAGGCACTGCGCCCGATCGTCGGGCCGGACGTCCAGCGCTACACCGTCCGTGGCCAGTATGTCGCGGGCCAGATCGACGGCCAGCGCGTGCGCGGCTATGCCGAGGAACTCGGCCATGCCAGCAACACCGAGACCTTCGTTGCGATCCGCTGCGAGATCGATACCTGGCGCTGGGCCGGCGTGCCGATCTATCTGCGCACCGGCAAGCGCATGGCGCAGCGCTATTCCGAGATCGCGGTCACCTTCAAGCCGGTGCCGCATTCGATCTTCGGAAGCGGCTCCTGCGACCGGCTCGATGCCAACCGCCTCGTCATCCGGCTCCAGCCCAATGACGGCGTCCAGCTCCAGCTGATGATGAAGGTGCCGGGCTCCGGCCGGCTCAAGGTCGTGCCGCGCCAGCTCGATCTACGCTATTCGACCGCCTTCGATGAACGCACGCCCGATGCTTATGAGCGCCTGCTGACGGACGTGATCCGCGGCGACCAGACCCTGTTCATGCACCGCGACGAGGTCGAGCAAGCCTGGACCTGGGTCGATCCGATCATTGCAGGCTGGCAGGACTACACCCCGCACCCGCATCGCTATGTGGCCGGCTCCTGGGGCCCCTCGCAGGCGATCGGCCTGATCGAGCGCGAGGGCCGCTCCTGGGCTGATCCGGACCTGGTCTGATGGAGGCGCGCGGCACCGTCGCCTGGCATCGCTTCGCCAGCCTGCCGGATGCTTCGGAGGCGCTGGCCGAGGCGGTCGCGATCCGCCTGCGGGCGCTGCTGGCGGAGCAGGGCAGGGCTTCGCTGGCCGTTCCCGGCGGCACGACGCCGGCGCACTTCCTCGCCACCCTCGGCGCGATCGATCTCCCATGGGAGAACGTGATGCTGATGCCGACGGACGAGCGCTTCGTAGCAGCCGATGACGTCGCCTCGAACGAGCGCATGTTCCGCGAGCAGTTCGCGCCTTTGCAAAATGGGCGGGTCGGCTTTCTCTCCTTCCATGGCCATGGCAGCGACATCGAGGCCGCGGCGGCCGTGCTCTGCGCCGAACTGGCGCAGGCGCCGCCGCTCGACCTGCTGGTCAGCGGCATGGGCACGGATGGCCACATTGCCTCGCTATTCCCCGGTAGCGAAGCGACATTTCTCGCGGCACCCGATAGCGGCATCGTCATCGCGCATCCGCCCGGACTGCCGCCGCGGCTGTCGCTGTCGCCCGCCCGCCTGACCGGGGCAGGCTGGGCGAGCCTGTTGATCGCCGGCTCTGTGAAGGAAGCGGTGCTGGCGGCCGTTGCCGAGCACCCCCTGCCGTTGCCGGTCGATCTGCTGCTGGCGCGCGCGCAGGGGCTCGACGTCTACTGGGCGAAAGAGTAGACCGCCCCGATCCTATCAAATCGATTGAAAGACGAGACGATGGACGAAACTGCCGCGATTGCCCGGCTCAAGGCCTGTGGCGTCATTCCGGTCGTGGTGATCGAGGACGCCTCGCGCGCCATCGACCTCGCGCACGCCCTCGTCGCTGGCGGCATCGATGTCGTCGAAGTCACGCTGCGTCGTCCGGCCGGGCTTGCGGCACTCGAAGCCATCGCGAAGTCGGTGCCGAAGGCGCTGCCGGTCGCAGGTACGGTCGTGACGCCGGCTCAGGTCGCGCAGGTCAAGGATGCCGGTGCGAAAGCCGTCGTCAGCCCTGGCTTCAGCGAGAGCGTCGATGCCGCCCTGAAGGAGGCCGGGCTGCCCTGGCTGCCGGGCGTCGCCACGGCGTCGGATTGCATGCGCGCCGTCGCCGCGGGCCGGACGGTCGCCAAGTTCTTCCCGGCCGAGACTGCGGGCGGGCCGCCGGCGCTGAAGGCGCTGTCGGGGCCCTTCCCGCAGATGAGCTTCTGCCCGACGGGTGGCGTCGGCCTCGCGAACCTGTCCTTTTACCTAGCTTTGCCGCAGGTCATCTGCGTCGGCGGCTCCTGGCTCGTGCCCGCCGATGCGATTGCGACCGGCGACTGGAAGCGCGTGACGCAGCTCGCGAAAGAGGCGAGCGAAGCGTTCAAGGCGGCACGCGGATAGTTCAGGCGGGCCGCGCCGCTTTCCAGGCGAGTCGATGGGCATGGTCGCGGATGTCGGCAGGCCAGGCAGCGGCCTGCGTCAGAAACCGCGCTTCATCGCCTGCGAACAGCGCCCGTGAGGCTTCCTCGAAACCGGCCCGGTCGCCGGCCATTGCCGACATGAAGCGGTAGGCGGCCTCCCGTGCGAGCCTCCGGCTGCTTTCTCCGCCGTCGCGGAGCCGCGCCTCGTCCACCAGCCGTCGCAGGGCAGGGGAGGCGCCGCCCGGCTGCGTCGCAAGCCAGTCCCAATGGCGCGGCAGGAGCGTGACCTCGCGCGCGACGACCCCGAGCTTCGGACGGCCTCGTCCGCGCGATCCGGTTTCGGTCGAGGCCGCGTCGATTTCAGTCGCGAAGCCTGATGCGGGCTCCGATGTCTGCGCCAGCCGTGCCAGCACCTCTGCCGCCGAGCCGCGCAGATCGAGATCGACGACGGCGCCGGATTGATCGTCGAACGTCAGGATCGGTGCGCTCGGCTGCTCGCCTGCTGCTGCCTTAACCGCAAGTGCGACTTCGCTGAGCGGTCCGCGGGCCAGTTGGCGGTCGCCGTGGAAGGCAGTGCAAGGGCGGTGAGGCCCTTCCGGCCTGTGAGTCTGTGTCATGAATTTTGATCCGGGTAGAATATTGCCCTATTAATACCCGGATGATATTTGTCGTCCAGTCGAAAATGATGAAGCTGGGCGAGTGCGATGATGGGTTTGGACAGGAAGGCGGCGATCGCCGCCTACAAGGAACGCAAGGTCGTGGCCGGGGTTTATCGGATACGCTGCCTGGCGAGCGGCCAGTTCTGGGTCGGGCAGGCGCCCAATCTCGAGAAGATCGAGAACCGCCTCCGGTTCACATTGCAGCAAGGCACGCATCGCCACCGCGGCTTGCAGGAGGCCTGGCTGCGTCACGGCGCCGACACTTTCGTGCTGGAGCCGGTCGAGCAGCTCGAGGAGGAGACCGATCCCTATCTTCGCGACCGCTCCCTCAAAGACCGGCTCACATATTGGGCGGCCGCACTCGGCGCGCCCCGGATCTGAGATCAGCGGACCGACAGCTTCTCCACGACGAGCTCCGCGATTGCCAGCGAACTCGTCAGCCCGGGGCTTTCGATGCCGAGCAGATTGACGAGTTCCGGCACGCCGTGGACTGCCGGCCCGTCGATGCGGAAATCAGGCATCGGCTCGGTCGGTCCGTGCAGTTTGGGACGGATGCCGGCATAGTCGGCGACGAGCGCGCCATCCGCTAGGCCCGGCCAGTAGGTCCGGATTGCGGCATAGAATTTCTCTGCGCGCGCCGGATCGACGACGAGATCCTGGTCATGCTCGACCCATTCGACATCAGGGCCAAACTTCACCCGCCCGCCCATGTCGATCGTCGCATGGATGCCGAGCCCGGCCGCTTCCGGCACGGGATAAACCAGATGCGAGAAGGGCTGCTTGCCCAGCAGCGCGAAATAGTTGCCCTTGGCGAAGGACTGCTTCGGGATGTGCTCGGCCGGAAAGCCGTCAAGGCTGTGCAACAGCCGCGGCGCACCATGGCCGGCCGAATTCACGATCGTCCTGACCGAATAGGTCGCCGGTTCCTCGCCGCCGAAATCGACGCTGAAGCCGTCGGACTCGCGGCGCCAGCCGGCGATCGGCGTGTTCAGCGCGAGCGAGCCGCCCGCCGCCTCGCATTCTCCGAGGAGCGATAGCATGAAGGCGTGGCTGTCGACGACGCCGGTCTCGGGCGAGAGCAATGCGATCTCGCAGCGCACCTCCGGCTCCATCGCCTTGGCCTCGCCGGCATCGAGCCAGCGCAGCGTATCGACGCCGGAAGCCTGCGCGCGGGCCATGATCGTCTCCAGCGCCGGCTTCTGCGCGGCAGAGGTGGCGACGATCAGCTTGCCGCAGGCCTTGTGCGGCAGGTTGCGCTCCCGCAGATAGGCGTAGAGTCGCTTGCGCCCTTCGACGCAGACCCGCGCCTTGAGCGAGCCCGGCGGGTAGTAGATCCCGGCATGGATGACCTCGCTGTTGCGCGCCGAGGTCTGCGTGCCGATGCCCTCGGCCGCGTCAACCACAACGACCTCGCGGCCGGCGAGCGCGAGCGCCCGCGCCGTCGCGAGGCCGACGACGCCGGCCCCGATCACCAGGCAATCGATGTCATGCATGCCGGGATACCTTTCAGGCTTGGCGCGGCATCGCGGTTTCGATGAGGTTCGCCCAGTAGGTCACGCCGACGGGGATCACCGCATCGTTGAACTCGTAGGCCGGGTGGTGGAGCCCGGCCGAGTCGCCGTTGCCGATGTTGATGAAGGCGCCGGGACGCTCCTCCAGCATGTAGGAGAAATCCTCCGAGCCCATGGTCGGCGGCACGCTCGTATCGACCTTGCCCTTGCCGAAGGCGGCATCGATCGTGCCGACCACGAAGTCGGCCTGGGCGGCATGGTTGAAGGTGACCGGGTAGCCGCGATGGTACTCGCAGCTATAGGTCATGCCGAAGGCGTTCATCAGCCCATCGGTAATCTCGGTAACGCGCTTCTCGGCGAGGTCGCGCATCTGCGGGGTCAGGGTGCGGATCGAGCCCTTGATCTCCACCGTCTGCGGAATGACGTTGAAGGCCTCGCCGGCGTTCAGCGCCGTCACCGAAACGACGATCGAATCGAGCGGATCGGCATTGCGCGACGAGATCGTCTGCAGCGCGGTGACGAGCTGGCAGGCGGCGACGATCGGATCGTTGACCCGGTGCGGCGCGGCCGCATGCCCGCCCTTGCCCTCGATTTTGATGTGGAGGCGGTCAGCGGCGGCCATGGTCGGGCCCTTGCGAACATCGAACTGGCCGATCGGAAGCCCAGGCTTGTTGTGCATGCCGTAGACTTCCTGGATGCCGAAACGGGTCATCATGCCGTCGTCGATCATCGCCTTGGCGCCAGCGCCGCCTTCCTCGGCCGGCTGGAAGATCACGACAGCCGTGCCGTCGAAGTCCCGGGTCTCGGCAAGATACTTGGCGGCGCCGAGCAGCATGGCGGTGTGGCCGTCATGGCCGCAGGCATGCATCTTTCCCGGAATGGTCGAGCGGTGCTCGAGATTGGTTTCCTCATGGATCGGCAGCGCGTCCATGTCGGCGCGCATGGCGATGACCTTGCCGGAGCCCTGGTTCCTGCCCTTGATGACGCCGACGACGCCGGTCTTGCCGATGCCGGAGACGACCTCGTCCACGCCCCATTCGGTCAGCTTCTGCGCGACGATCCCGGCCGTGCGCTGCACGTCGTACATCAGCTCGGGATGACGGTGGAAATCGCGACGGATGGCGGTGATCTCGGGCGCAAGCGCGGCGATGAGTTCGGCTTTGGGCATAGGATCCTCGGGTCTCGGAACAGCGATCCGTCGGCGACGGACTTTCAGGAATGCAGGTTGGAGGGACGCCGGTCAGGCGTCGGCGGGAACGTAGCGGCGCGACAGCTCGTTGCGGTCGTCATAGGATGCCTCGAAGATTGCCGCCGCGAGCGTGGCACGGACATGCAGCGTGTCGGTGCCGATATTCTTGAAGCCATGGCGGGCACCGGCAGGAATCAGCACGGACTGGTTGGCGGTGACGACCATCGTCTGGTCGCGCAGATAGATCTCGGCCGTGCCGCCCATGACTTCGAGCACTTCCTCGACCGCATGCAGATGCATCGGCGCGCCGAGGCCGGGCTCGCAGAACTGCTCGAAGATGCAAAGCTGCTTGCTCTGGACGAGCGCCGAGACCCGCATCTCGGTCATCACGCCGTCGCGCCATTTGTCCTGCGGCTGGGTCTTGTGGTCGAGGATTTCCATCTCGCATCCTTCACGTTTCGCCAGTGGCCCGTCGGGACGACCTCGCCGGATCGAAGGGATCCAAGGCGGCGCGCCTTCTCCAGAAGCCCGAACGGGGCACAGCGTCAAGGCTCGGCGCCGCGACCCGGCTGCGCGCCCGCGGCGTGGCGCGACGACGAGGCTGGCAGCGCTTTCCTCAAAGGCAGAACTGGGTGCGCCAGATTGCGATGTCCTCGAGCGCGACGTTCGAGCCGCAGAGGACGAGAGCGACCCGCTCGCCCGGCTTGAACATCGCCTTGCGCGCCACTGCTGCGGCAACGACGCAGGAGGCGGCCGGCTCCAGCAGTACCCGCCCGTTCTGCAGCACCCAGTCGATCTCGCGGACCGCATCGGCGTCCGGCACGATCACGATATCCTCGATGAACTGGCGCGCTGCGGCCATCGTCCGCTCCGTCGCGAAGGGAGCGCCCAGCGTGCGTGCGATCGAGGTCGGCCGGATCGCGACCGGCTTTCCGGCCTCGAGCGCCTGCGTCATCGTCGTCGCGCCTTCCGTCTCGACGCCGTGGATGCGCAGCGCCGGATCGAGCCCCTTCATGGCCGCGCCGACGCCGGCGGCGAAACCGCCGCCGCCGATCGAGATGAAGACATGGTCGAGCCGGCCGCCGGCATCATTGTTCAGCTCGAGGCCGAGCGAGCCGTGGCCGGCGATGATCGCCGGATCGTCGTAGGAATGGACATTGGTCATGCCCTGCGCGGCGTAGCTTTCAGCCTTCGCGAAGGCCGCGATCGAATCCTCGCACAGCTCGATCTCCGCGCCCAGCGAGCGCGCCATCGCGACGTTGAAGGACGCTGCATTCTTCGGCATGAGCACCAGCGCCCGGCAGCCCATGGTCTTCGCCACCAGCGCGACGGCAATGGCGTGGTTGCCGCCGGAGACAGTGACGACGCCGCGCGCCAGCTCGCCCTCGCTCAGGCTCATCAGCTTGTTGAAGCAGCCGCGCACCTTGAACGAGCCGCCGAGCTGCAGGCTCTCCACCTTGACCACCGTTTCGACGCCGAGCCGGGCCGAGAGGCCGGCGCTGTAGAAGGTTGGCGTTCGCCTGATCTTGCCGGCGATGCGCGCCGCGGCGGCCTGGATATCGCCCAGAGTGACGTCGAAGTTCATGCCTGCGCCTCTTGCTTCGTGGTTCCCTTATAGGGGCGCTTCGCTGTGCACGGAAACGTAGCGTTGGCAGCAGGGGCGAGGGAGCCTACAAAATATATCAGACGATCGGTCCGAAGCCCGTAGGCATGAAACCTGCCTTGGGCCGCCTTTTGGAGAACAGCCTCGTGACCATGACGCCCCGAGAAATGACGCCCAAGGAGATGCTCGCCAAGCTGGTTTCGTTCAATACGGAATCGCAGCGCAGCAATCTCGACCTGATCCATTTCTGCCGCGACTACCTCGCGGGGCTCGGAGTCGAGAGCACGCTGGCGCACAGCGCCGATGGCGAGAAGGCCAATCTCTACGCCACGATCGGGCCGAAGGTTGAGGGCGGCATCGTGCTCTCCGGCCATACCGACGTCGTGCCGGTCGCCGGTCAGGACTGGACTTCGGATCCCTGGACGCTCACTGAGCGCGACGGCAAGCTCTATGGTCGCGGCGCCTGCGACATGAAGGGTTTTGATGCGATAGCGCTCGCCCTGGTGCCGGAGATGCTAGCTGCGTCTCTGAAGCGCCCGATCCATATCGCCCTCTCCTATGACGAGGAGGTCGGCTGCCAGGGCGCGCGCGTGCTGATCAAGGCGATGGTCGAAGCCGGGCTGAAGCCCGCCGCCGTCATCGTCGGCGAACCCTCGATGATGCAGGTCGTCACCGGCCACAAGGGCGGCTTGCGGATGCGCACGGCGGTGCGCGGGCATGCAGTCCATTCCAGCCAGATGCATGCGGGCGTTTCCGCAGTGATGGCGGCGGGCGAGCTCATCCACTGGCACAGCGAGACCATGGCGCAGAACAAGGCGCGCACCACCGCCGACAACGGCTTCGAGCCGCCTTACACGACGCTCCATGTCGGCGTCGTCCATGGCGGGACGGCGGTCAACATCACGGCCGAGGATTGCAGCTTCACGCATGAGGTCCGCACGATCCCCGGCGAGCAATACGAACAGTACGAGGCGCTCTACCGCGCCAAGATGGCCGATCTTTCGGCGCGGATGCAGGCGATCGCGCCGGAAACCGGCATCGACTTCACCATCACTTCGGACACGCCGGCCATGGCGCCTGAAGAGCACGGCGCGGCCGAGGAACTGTGCCGTCGCCTGACCGGCGACAATGCGCGCCATGTCGTGGCCTATGGCACCGAGGGCGGATTGTTCCAGCGGGCCGGCTGGTCGACTGTCGTCTGCGGCCCCGGCGACATCGCCCAGGCGCACCAGCCCGACGAGTTCATCACCGTGGCGCAACTCGATGCCGGCGTGGATTTCGTGCGGAAGCTGATCGCGGATCTGGCGCGGTAACGCGTTGGGGGCGGGGCTACCACGGTAGAGCCCTTTGACTTGGCTGTGAGATCGGCAGGAGCCTGTTGGGGGTTCCTGCCGGCACCCTTGGCTGTCAGGCATCCGACCCATCTGCGACATTCGGAGATCGCTTCGGGGACCGCCACCGGCCGATTGCGCCGAAAATATCCGGCGGATGTGAGACCCCTCGGAGACTGCCCGGAGGTTGCGCCGTGGTCGCCGAGAGTGGCCCGCCCGGTCTCGCTTCGGCAGAGCGGACCTCTGTCAATCACGGTGTTGTTACAATGGGCACCGCAACTTCCGGCGCGGCGTGACGTTTGGTCATTGTCGTCGGGGGCAAGCCCCCGGAGATCAGCCGGAAACGGACCGGCTGCTGCCAAACTTGGCCCTGTCTCGCTTCAACGAGCGGGGCCATTTTGTTGTTGGTGCTTCGCCTTCAGCGCCGCTTTGCAATCGAACTGGGCTTGCAATGACACAACTGCCACGTCGCCGCGGATGTTCCCTCTGCAGCGCAGCCCGTCATTCCCGCCGGCGAGGACCTGTAGCGCTTGGCGAGAGGCATCTCCGCGAGGAGCCCGACATTTCATCCGTGCGGTCATCCCTCCGACCTAGTGCAGACGCCCGGCAGGCGAGGTTGGAGAGCATATGGGGCCGGTCGTTGGGAGGCGTTCGACATGGTCCAACCGAGGGCCGCCTGAGAGTTGGGATATGGGACCTTTGGTCTAGCGCTCGGATTGGATCCGCTCACAGCGCTCGAAGCTGACCTTCGAACGACTCTCGGATCGAGCCGTGCCGTGCCAGCACGTCCAGCGCGCTGACCGCACCGAGCCCGTCGTCGACCAGACGTGGATGACCGCGACGCCTCGGCGGTGCGCGCTCATCGCTCGCCTTCATTGAGTGCATGATGCTCGTCCTCGCCGGCAGAGGTTCTTGCGACGCATCTTGAAAGGTTGGGGGAACGGGGGCGACGCTGGCCATGACTTGACTCCGATGGCCAGTTTGTTCTCATTATGTTCTGACCCCAAGGAACGCAAACCATGTCCGCGCAGCCAGCCGATCAGCAGGCCGACGACCTGTCGCCCGAGCTCGAAATCGAAGCCGAGATCAATGATCTGATCGCCGAGCATGGTTCCGAGCGTGCCGCAATCAGGGCGCTCCTGCACGATCTGACCGTGCTGTTGCAGGATGCCGATCGATCAACGTCGCGGGGCTTCCTGCGCGGCGTCTTCTCCGCAGGCGCACGACCCATAGCGGTTGACGATGAGACGTGAGCAAGGCCGCTTCTTCGAAGCCAGCTCGATCTGATCGCGGACGAAGAAGCCCCTGGGTCCATTCGAGATGCGATCAGCGAAATCGACGGCTTTCCGCAATGTTCCAGCGCGCTGTCAGCTCTCTTGCCGGATGCCCAAGCCGGGATGTGCTGTTCGCGCGGCTGAAGCGCTAAGGTCCGCAAACGGCCCGCGGCAGACATCGAAGTCCGTTCAAGCAGCGGCGGCTTGTGGGCTTCCGCGGCGGGGTCCGGCAGGGTAAGACAGCTCCATGAGCCCCATCGCGCGACGCATCCTGCCCCTGTCGTCCGTCATCGCCATTTGCGCGTTTCTGTCCGCCTGTTCGGCGGGCTCTATTTCGCAAACGGTCGAACAGGTGCCGAATGACAGCTTCGAGACCGAGGTCGAGACAGCCGCCGAGAGCATGGGGCCAACCACATGCGTGCCTATGGGTGAAGGCGCGCGATGTTTCGTCCAAACCGACGGCGCGGCGCGGCGAGCCAAGCAACGAGCTAGCACCGGATCGCGCCGCCCAACCGATTCGTAAGGCCTGAGCCCCTATCCCGAACGCCTGCCGCAAGATCGCGCACATGCTGCCTTCGGCTATGCATCCTACGCGCATTAGACCCGTGACAGGCGCGCAGCCTACCCCTAACATCCCTCCCATCAGGCGCTGTCGGTGCCTGCAAGGGGAGGTATCATCCGATGAAATCGCGTGTTTTCGGGTTTGCTGCCGCGTTGCTCGGGGTTTCGGTGCTGGCGCTGGGCACAGCCGAGGCGAGGCCGCTGAAATGGGCCGCCGCTGGCGATGCCCTGACGATCGACCCGCACGGCCAGAACGAGGGCCCGACGACCTCGCTCAACCAGCACATCTATGAAAGCCTGACCGAGCGCGACCATGCCGGCAAACTCCTGCCGCTGCTCGCCTCCTCCTGGCGGGTGCTGCCGGATGATCCTACGACCTGGGAGTTCAAGCTCGAACCCAACGTCAAGTTCCATGACGGCAGTGCCTTCACCGCCGACGACGTGGTGTTCTCCTATGAACGCGCCATGCAGCCGACTTCGGACTTCAAGGGCTACCTGACCTCGGTCGAGAAGGTCAGCAAGGTCGACGACCTGACCGTCCGCATCAAGACCAAGGGGCCGAACCCACTGCTGGTCAACAACACCTCCTCGATCCGCATCATGAGCAAGGGCTGGGCGGAGAAGAACAACGCCACCAAGGCCCAGGACTTCAAGAACAAGGAAGAGAACTTCGCCGTCCGCAACGCCAACGGCACTGGACCCTTCGTGCTGGTCTCGCGCGAGACCGACGTGAAGACGGTGATGAAGCGCAATGACGCATACTGGAACAAGGGCAAGGTGCCGCTCGAGGTGAGCGAGCTGACCTTCGTTCCGATCAAGCAGGACGCCACCCGCGTCGCGGCGCTGCTCTCGGGCGAGGTCGATTTCGTCCAGGACGTGCCGGTGCAGGACATCGCCCGCCTCAAGAGCCAGCCGAAGCTCAGGGTCAATTCCGGCGCCGAGAACCGCACCATCTTCTTCGGCATGGATGTCGCCTCCGTCGACCTGAAGGGCGACGACGTCCAGGGCAAGAACCCCTTCGCCGACAAGAAGGTGCGCCAGGCGCTGAACATGGCGATCAACCGCCCGGCGATCCAGCGCGTCGTGATGCGCGGCGAGTCGGTGCCGACGGGCGTGATCATGCCGCCCTTCGTCAATGGCTGGACCAAGGAGCTGGACGCGGCGCCGGCCGTCGACAACGCCAAGGCCAAGGCGCTTCTCGCCGAAGCCGGCTATCCCAACGGCTTCTCGGTGACGCTGCATTGCCCGAACGACCGCTACGTCAATGACGAAGGCATCTGCCAGGCGGCCGTCGGCATGTTCGGCCAGATCGGCGTGAAGGTGAACCTGGTCTCGCAATCCAAGTCGATCCACTTCAACCTGATCCAGAAGAACCCGCCTGAGACCGAGTTCTATCTCGTCGGCTGGGGCGTCCCGACCTACGACTCCGACTACATCTTCTCCTACATGTACCACTCGCGCACGGGCTCGCAGGGCTCGTGGAATGCGACCGGCTACAAGGACGCCGAGGTCGATGCGATGATCCAGTCGCTTTCGCGGGAGGTCGACATCCCGAAGCGCGATGCGACCATCGCCAAGCTCTGGGCCAAGCTGAAGGACGAGACGATCTATCTGCCGATCCACCACCAGTCGCTGAGCTACGCGATGAACACCTCGCTCGACATCCCCGTCGATGTCGCCAACAACCCCAAGCTTAAGATGGTGAGCTTCAAGGGGTCGTAGGCCTCCTCGGCCTCGTTCGTGAACCTCCGCCGTCATCCCGGGCCCGAGCTCCGCTCCGCCCGGGATGACGTGAAGAGTTGTTTTCTGACGGTGTTGGGAAAGTAGCTCCGATGCTTGCCTATATCCTGCGCTCGCTGATGCAGGGGCTTGTGGTGATGCTGGCCGTCGCCTTCATCGCCTTCTCGATGTTCCGCTTCGTCGGTGATCCGGTCGTCAACATGCTCGGCCAGGAGGCGACGCTGCAGGACCGTGCCGAGCTGACAGAAAGGCTCGGCCTCAACGATCCCGTGCCGCTGCAGTTCGCCCGCTTCGTCGCGGATGCGGCGCGCGGCGATTTCGGCATCTCCTATCGCCAGGGCCGCAAGGTCTCGGCGCTGATCCTGGAGCGCTTGCCGGCGACCGTCGAGCTCGCGGTGCTCTCGGCGATCTTCGCCTTCGTCGTCGGCATCGCGCTCGGCGTCTATGCCGCGATCCGGCGCGACGGCTGGATCGCGAACCTCGTCATGTCGCTCTCGCTGATCGGCGTCAGCCTCCCGACCTTCCTGATCGGCATCGGCCTGATCTACATCTTCGCCGTCGAACTGCGCTGGCTGCCCTCCTTCGGGCGCGGCGACACCGTCGCGCTCGGCTGGTGGACGACCGGGCTGTTGACCACGAGCGGCCTGAAATCGCTGGTGATGCCGGTGCTGACGCTCGGCTTCCTCCAGCTTACCTTGATCATGCGCCTCGTCCGCTCCGAGATGCTGGAGGTGATGCGAAGCGATTTCATCCGCTTCGCCCGCGCTCGCGGCATCCCCGAGCATCGCATCGAGTTTCGCCATGCCCTGCGCAACACCATGATTCCCGTCATCACCATCGCCGGCCTGCAGCTCGGCGGCGTCATTGCCTTCGCCATCGTCACCGAGACGGTGTTCCAGTGGCCTGGGCTCGGCGCGCTCTTCGTCAACGCCGTGCAGTTTGTCGATGTGCCCGTGATGTCCGCCTATCTGCTCTTCGTCGCTTTCGTCTTCGTGCTCACCTCGCTCGTCGTCGATCTCATCTATGTCGCGCTCGATCCGCGGCTGCGGACCGGCAATCCGGCCATGGCGAAGTAGGAGCAGAGCGATGAGCAGCGCCCCGCTTCCAACGTCGAAGCCGCAAGGCCGCATTGCGCGATTCTGGGATTCCGATATCGCCTATTCCTTCCGCTCCTCGCCGGTGACGGTCGTCGCGACGCTGATGGCGCTGCTGCTCGTGCTGGCCGCCGTCGCCGCGCCGCTGATTGCGCCCTACGACCCCTTCGATCCCGCCTCGCTCGATCTCTCCGACGGCTTCTCCCGCCCGATGCAGCCCAACGAGATCACCGGCAAGGTGTTCTGGCTGGGCTCGGATGCGCAGGGCCGCGACATCTTCTCGGCCATCCTCTACGGCTCGCGGGTCTCACTGCTGGTGGGCGCGGCTTCCGTGCTGTTCTCGCTGGTCATCGGCGTGGGCCTGGGCCTCATCGCCGGCTATGTCGGCGGCCGCACCGAGGCGCTGATCATGCGCGTCGCCGACGTCCAGCTTTCATTCCCGGCCATTCTGGTGGCGCTGCTGGTCTTCGGCGTGGCGCGCGGGCTGATCCCGCCGGCCCTCCAGGAGCGCATGACGCTGCTGGTGCTCGTCATCGCCATCGGCCTGTCGAACTGGGCGCAGTACGCCCGCACCGTGCGCGGCTCGACGCTGGTCGAGAAGAACAAGGTCTATGTCGACGCCGCTCGTCTGATCGGGCTCAAGGCCTGGCCGGTGATGCTCAAACACGTCCTGCCCAATGTCGCCGGCCCCGTGCTGGTGATCGCCACGATCAACCTGGCGCTCGCCGTGATCGAGGAGGCCACGCTCTCCTTCCTCGGCGTCGGCATGCCGCCGACCCAGCCTTCGCTCGGCACGCTGATCCGCTTCGGCCAGCAATATCTGTTCTCCGGCGAATGGTGGATCCTGCTCTTCCCCTCGCTCGTGTTGGTGCTGCTCGCCCTGTCGATCAACCTGTTCGGCGACTGGCTGCGCGATGCTCTCAACCCGAAGCTGAGGTGAGCGCGATGTCCGCCGAGCCAGAGAAGCCCGTCCTCTCCGTCCGCGACCTCACGGTCGAATTCGTCACGCGGCGCGGCACCCTGCGCGCCTTGGACTGCGTCTCCTTCGACGTGGCTCGCGGCGAGGTGCTCGGCGTCGTCGGCGAGTCCGGCGCCGGCAAGTCGGTTACCGGCGCCGCCATCATCGGCCTGATCGACCCGCCCGGCCGCATAGCAGGCGGCGAGGTCGTGCTGTCGGGGCACAGGATCGACAACCTGCCTGATGACGCGATGCGCAAGGTGCGCGGCAAGCGCATCGGCATGATCTTCCAGGACCCCCTGACGAGCCTGAACCCGCTCTATCGCGTCGGTGAGCAACTCATCGAGACGATCCGCGTCCACACAAACCTGAGTGCGGCAGAGGCCCGCACCCGCGCCATCGCCCTGCTCGACGAGGTCGGGATTCCCGCCCCCGAGCGCCGCATCGACGGCTATCCGCACGAGTTCTCCGGCGGCATGCGCCAGCGCGTGGTGATCGCGCTCGCACTTTGCGCCGAGCCCGAATTCATCATCGCCGACGAGCCGACCACGGCGCTCGACGTTTCCGTGCAGGCGCAGATCATCGCTCTCATCAAGAAGCTCTGCCAGGAGCGCGGCACCTCGGTGATGCTGGTCACCCATGACATGGGCGTCATCGCCGAAACGGCGGACCGCGTCGCGGTGATGTATGCCGGCCGCGTCGCCGAGATCGGCCCGGTGCGCGAGGTGGTGAAGCAACCGCTCCACCCCTATGCCAAGGGGTTGATGGGGGCGATCCCCTCGCTTGAGGGCGAGGCGGAGCGGCTGGTCCAGATCCCCGGCTCGATGCCGCGGCTTTCGGCGATACCGCCGGGCTGCGCCTTCAACCCGCGCTGTTCCCAGGCCTTCGCCCGCTGCCATGTCGAACGGCCGGAGCCGATCGCGGTCGGCAATCGCAAGGTCGCCTGCCACCTCTATGACGAACCTTCCTTCACCGGTTCCAGAGGGGAGTTCGCCGCGTGAACAGCAAACCCGCCGCCGAGCCGCCCTTCGTCGAGGTCCGCGATCTCAGGCGCGTCTTCGATGTCTCCAAGCCCTGGCTCAACCGCGTGCTGGAGCATGCGCCGCGGCAATATCTCAAGGCGGTCGACGGCGTCTCCTTCGATATCCGCAAGGGCGAGACCTTCGCGCTGGTCGGCGAATCCGGCTCGGGCAAATCGACCGTCGCTCGCATGGTGGTGGGCCTGCTGCCGCCATCCGAGGGCACGGTCACGATCGCCGGCGTCTCCATGCACGATGCCGCGGCCGCCCTGGAGCGCCAGCGCTTGCGCCGCCGTATTCAGATGATCTTCCAGGACCCCTATGCCAGCCTCAATCCGCGCTGGCGCGTCGGGCGGATCATCGCCGAGCCGATCCGCGCCTTCGACGTCGTCGAGGGCGAGGCAGCGATCGCGGAGCGCGTCGGCGAATTGCTGAGCCTGGTCGGCCTGCATCCCGACGACGGCAAGAAGTTCCCGCACGAATTCTCAGGCGGTCAGCGCCAGCGCATCGCGATCGCTCGCGCGCTCGCCTCCAATGCCGAGTTCATCGTCTGCGACGAGCCGACCTCGGCGCTCGACGTCTCGGTCCAGGCCCAGATCCTCAACCTGATGCGCGACCTGCAGGAAGGGCTCGGGCTGACCTATCTCTTCATCTCGCACAATCTCGCCGTCGTCCGGCACATGGCGACGCGCGTCGGCGTGATGTACCTCGGCCGTCTGGTCGAGGTGTCGGAGGGCGCGCGCCTGTTCTCGGCGCCGCGCCATCCCTACACCCGCATGCTGCTCGACGCCGTGCCTGATCTCGCCATGGCGGGCAATTCCCGCGAGGGCGTGAAGGGCGAGATCCCCAACCCGATCTCGCCGCCCCCCGGCTGCACGTTTCATCCGCGCTGCCCACTGGTCTTCGACCGCTGCCGGGCCGAGAACCCGCCGGTGATCGACGGCGTCGCCTGCCATGCCGTCAATGCCGGCCGCGAGGCGGCCGCCTGAGCGTTAGCCTATCCGCCGTTGTTTCCCGCCTTCGGGCGCGTGACGCCGGCAGGCTTCAGCGGCAGCGGCGCGATCGGCCGGTCGGTGCGATACTGCCCGCGCGCAATGGCGCCGAACATCAGCACGACGGCCGCCAGTGTCATCAGCCACCAGGGCTGAAGCGTTGCGAAGCCCAGCGCGGTCAGGGCGAAGGCGGTGGTGAAGGCGGCGACGCCACCAGCCGCCAGCGCGCCCGGCATGCGGCCGGCCGCTCGGATCGCGAAGTACAGGCAGAATGCAGCCGCCGCCGCGCCGACGAGGCCAAGCTCGTACCACGTTTCGAAGAGGAGCGTCGTCGGCGTCGAATTCGGCAGGGCGCCGATCACCCTGCCGCGCAGCACGGTGTCGAGCCCATGGCCCGTGATGAGCTGGACCGGCGCGCTGCTGATCACATCCGCCCAGGCCGCAAGCGACTGTGCGAGCTCTCCCAGCCCCTGCGGGAAGCGCGAGACGATCGGGATCAGCAGGAACGGCAGGATCGGCGCGATCAGCATCAGCCCGGCGATGGTCGCGGCGATGATGGCAGACGCCTTCTCGCGGTTGGCGCTGACGGCGCCGAAGGCAACGGCGCCGCAGATCATGGCCACGGCCTCGCCATCCTCGAATCGGGTCAGCGCCAGCAGGCCGACGACCAGCGCGAGGCCGAGCGCGCTCAATCCGCGTGCGCGGGAAAGCAGCCAGGCGAGCGCCGGCCAGGCCATGATCAGGATGACGCTGATCCCGCGTTCGACACCTGCATCCGTGTCGGCCTGGCGCAGGCTGGCGACCACCACCAGAGCCAGAGCGAAGAGCGCCGCGATGCCGGTGCCCAGAGCCGCCAGGTTGAGGTTTGCGGCGCGCATCCGCTCCGGCAGCGCCGCCGTGCCGCAAAAGCCGAGAGCCACCGCCAGCACCAGGTTGCCGGCCTTCTCGGTCGCGGACGCGGTATAGGGGCTCCAGACCAGGGACAGGACGGCCCAGGCGACGAGGCCAACCAGGATCATGCCGGGCACGCTGAGCACGGCGCGCCGCAGCGTCGAGGCGAAGCCGCCCGGATCCTCGATCAGCGCCGCGATCACCAGCAGTACGACGCCGATCGGCGCCAGCACGACGGCGGCGCGGCGCGAGACCAGGGAGGCGATCGGCAGGACGAGCGCGAGCGTGCCGAAACCGATGCGGCGCAACAGCAGCGCGGCATCAGCGGCGGGATCGAGCGGGGCCTGGGCGTGGCGACGGGACATGGCTTGAAGAAACCGGACGATGGCTTTGCCGGCATGTCGCCGACGATCAGACCGTAACGGCCCGTTGCGGACACGACTGTAGGGCCGGAGCAACACTTGGGTTGCATCTTGCCACGCATGGCCGCTTTTCAGGCACGCAAGACACTGCGGCCGCAGCGGCGCTTTCACGGCGAACGTTTTCATGGGATGACATCGTCATGACGCTGCTGGCCGCCATTCCCTATGCTTCCGGTTTCGAGATCGACCGGTTCATGGCCGATCTCGCGCTGCGCCTGAAGGCGAGGGGGCTGCGCCTCGGCGGCGTCGTGCAGCACAATGATGGCGATTGCGACGCGGGTTGCCTGTCGATGGCGCTCGAGGACCTCGCCAGCGGCACCCGCTTCCCGATCAGCGAGAACCGCGGCGCCGCATCCTCCGGCTGCAGGCTCGATGCAACCGGGCTGGCGGCCGCCGGCGCCGCGTTGACCGCATCGCTCGCTGATGGCACCGAACTCGTCATCGTCAACAAGTTCGGCCGCCAGGAGATGCTGGGTCAGGGGCTGCGTCAGGAGATTGGCGAAGCGCTCATGGCCGGCGTGCCGCTGCTGATCGCGGTCAGGCAGGATGTTCTGCCGGCTTGGCGCGAATTCGCCGGCGACGAGTGGGTCGAACTTCCCGCCGAGCAGGATGCGATCGAGGCCTGGGCGCTTTCGCTGGCGCGCGCCGCCGCCTGATCGTCTCTGGAGCAGCCGCGATGGCGCAGGATATGAGCTTCCTCGACGATTATCTCGTCCGGCCCGATCCGCAGGCGCCGCGTCTGGGCGCAACCGTCTCCGGCATCGACCAGACGGGAGCCCGGGTCGAAACCCGCGTCGTTACCGAACGCGCGCTGACGCTCTATCTGAACGCGCAGGAGATCGTCACGATGATGACGATCGGCGACCATCCCGACGATCTCGCGCTCGGCTATTTGCTGAACCAGAACATGCTGAAGCGCGGCGATGTCGTCGACGCGGTCGACTACGACGAAGAGCTTGAGGTTGTCGTCGTCCGCACGCCGGAGCGCACCAATTTCGAGCAGAAACTGAAGAAGAAGACGCTGACCTCCGGCTGCGCACAAGGGACAGCCTTCGGCGATCTGATGGAGGCGATCGACGAGATCGAGTTGCCGAAGGCGGAATTGCGCACGAGCTGGCTCTATGCGCTGACCAAGAAGATCAACACCACGCCCTCGCTCTATTTGGAGGCCGGCGCGATCCATGGCTGCGTGCTGTGCGAAGCCGACAAGCCGCTGGTCTACATGGAGGATGTCGGCCGCCACAACGCCGTCGACAAGGTCGCCGGCTGGATGTTCCGGCACAAGGTCGATCCCGCGCGGATGATCTTCTACACGACCGGGCGCCTGACTTCGGAAATGGTGATCAAGACGGTGCGCATGGGCATACCCGTTCTGGTTTCGCGTTCCGGCTTCACCGAATGGGGCGTCGAGCTCGCGCGCAAGGCGGGCCTCACCCTGATCGGTCGGGCGCGCGGCAAGCGCTTCGTCGCGCTGTCGGGCGAGGAGAACATCGTCTTCGACGCCGACCCCTCCGGGGTCGAGGAGGAAGGCGAGCGCCATCGCCGCAAGGGGGCGGGGGATGACTGATACTGTTTTGCTGCCGGGCGTGACGAAACGCCCGGACGATCTGCTGGATGCGGGTGAAACACTGATCTGGTGGGGCAGTCCGGAGCCGCGCCGGTTCGCAATGCGAGGCGCGGCGATCAAAGTGCCCTTCATGCTCTTCTTCGTCGGCTTTTCGATCTTCTGGATGATCGGCGCCGCGAAGGCCGGTGGCTTCGTCTGGACCTTCGGATTGCTGTTCTTCGGGGTGGGCCTATGGGGGTTGGGCGAACCGCTGCGGCGATATCGCGACGCGTCCGGCATGAGATATGTCGTCACCGACCAACGGACGATCGTTGCAGCCCCAGGCTGGCAGAAGAGCTTCCTGATCCGCACGCTCCCGTTCATCGAAGTGAATGCCTCGAAGCCGCCTTTGGGCGACGTCCTTTTCTTCAACGTGGAGATCAGCAACTCGGAGGGGCCGAACACCATCGAGCGTGACGGCTTCATCGGCATCCCAGAGGCCGAGGCCGTTGCCCGCGAAATGCGCCGCCTGCAGGCAGCCGCGCCATGACCCTACCCACCCTCGGTCTGCTCCTCGCCGGCGGTCTCGCCCGGCGCATGGGCGGCGGCGACAAGCCTCTCCGGATGATCGCTGGGCGCACCATCCTCGCCCATGTGATCGAGCGGCTGGGACCCCAATGCGACGGGATGTTGATCAACGCCAATGGCGACCCCGCTCGCTTCGCCGATTACGGGCTTCCGGTGGTCGCCGACGACGTGCCGGATTTCGCCGGGCCGCTTGCCGGCATCCTCGCCGGGCTCGACTGGATGGCGCTGCACCGGCCCGAGCTGGAATGGCTGGTGAGCGTCGCCGCCGACACGCCCTTCATTCCGCGCGATCTCGTCACCCTCCTGCATGCGGCGCGACAGGCGGAGCATGTGCCGCTCGCCTGCGCCGCGTCCGGCGGCTGGACGCATCCCGTCATCGGCCTCTGGCCCGTCTCGCTGCGCGACGATTTACGGCACGCGCTGACGGTCGAGGACGAGCGCAAGATCGACCGCTGGACTGCGCGCCATGGCTGCGCCAGTGCCGAATGGGCGACCGATCCCGTCGATCCGTTCTTCAATGCCAACAAGCCCGACGATCTGACGGAGGCGGAGCGGCTTTTCGCCACCCTCCCGCCGGCTTGAACCGGCGACGGCGGCTCGCTATCTCTCCTGATAAGAGCGGCTTATCGCTGCCGTGCTCGCCCGGGGGAAGATCATGAAGTCATTCGTCGTCGCTGTCGCCGTCGCAGCCATCCTGGCCTTCGGAGCGAGCTTCGTGCTCAACGACTTCTTCCAGAAGCCGGTCGAGGTCGCATTCGCGACGAGCGGCGTCAGGCTCTAACGCTCCAGCAGCGCCTTGAGCGCTGCGAGATCGCGCATCACCATCCCGGCATCGCGGGCCATCTCGTCGTCGGTCATGCTGCGCTGGAACAGGGTGAAGACGACCTCGCTGCCGCTGCCGTTCGGCATCACCCGCATCGGATTGTGCATCGCCGGCCCGTCCGCCGGGATGACGGCATGGTCGGCGATGCCGTAGGCGTTCGGTTCGCTGAAGGCGATCCGCATCGGCCCCATCGGCGTCTGCGCCGCCCAGATCATCCCCTCGACATGGTCGAAGCTGTGGCCGAGCCCCTCCGCCCATTGCGGGAAGTTCTGCGGCTCGGCCAGGAAGGCGTAAACCTCCTCGGCCGGCCGCTCGATGGAAATGCCGAGATGGCGCGCCCTGCTGGTCGGCATCGTCTGCTCCATTTTGCCTTAGAACAAAATAGGAACATAGAGCGGGTTAGGTCAAGCCGGCCCGGAGCAGGTCACTCGATAACGATGCGTGGCGCAGCGCGCACCGTGCCGCCTTCGAGCGACGCCATCACCTGCCGCGCGATCATCAGATAGGCCTTGGCATGGGCGGAATCGGGATCGCTCGCCACGATCGGCCGGCCGCCATCGGAGGTCTCGCGGATCGGCATGGCCAGCGGAATTTCGCCGAGGAAGGGCACGGCGAGCCGCTCCGCCTCATGCCGTGCCCCGCCATGGGCGAAGATGTCCGAGCGGTGGCCGCATTCCGGGCAGATGAAGTAGCTCATGTTCTCGACGATGCCGAGGATCGGAACCTCGACCTTCTTGAACATCGCGACGCCGCGCCGCGCATCGAGCAGCGCCAGATCCTGTGGCGTCGAGACGATCACGGCGCCGGCCAGCGGCGTCTGCTGGGCCATGGTCAGTTGCGCGTCGCCGGTGCCGGGCGGCATGTCGACGACCAGCACGTCGAGCTCGCCCCAGGCGACCTCGCGCAGCATCTGGGTGATGGCGGAGATCACCATGGGCCCGCGCCAGATCATCGGCGTTTCCTCGTCGATCAGGAAGCCGATCGACATGATCTTGAGGCCATAGGCCTCCATCGGCGCCAGCGTCCTCCCGGAGACCAGCCGCGGCTTGCCGGTGATGCCGAAGATCTTCGGCACCGAAGGTCCGTAGATGTCGGCGTCGAGCACGCCGACCTTGAGGCCGAGCGTCGCCAGCGCGACGGCGAGATTCGCCGTGGTGGTCGATTTGCCGACGCCGCCCTTGCCCGAGGCGACCGCGATGATCTGCTTGACGCCCGGCACGCCGGCGGCCTTCGGCGTCGGCCCACCCGGCGCCGGACGCTGCGCCTGCTGACGCGCTTGGGCTGCGGCGGAGGAGGGGGCCTTGTCGGCGGTGAGCCCGACGAGAACCTGCGTCACGCCGGGCAGGCCCGACACCGCGCTCTCGGCCGCCTTGCGCACCGGCTCCATCGCGCCGGCCTCGCTCGGATCGATGCCGATGGCGAAGATCACCTTGCCGCCATCGATCAGGATGTCGGCGACGCGCCCCGAGGCTGAGAGCGATTGCCCGCTCCCTGGCAGCTTCACAAGTTCTAGTGCGCGCAGGATGTCGGCTTGGGTCACGGCCACGTCAGAGAACTCCTGGTCAACCTCAGCCCTCATCCTGAGGAGCCGCGAAGCGGCGTCTCGAAGGATGCTCCAGATCTCTCCGGAGCTCCCCGGAGCATCCTTCGAGACGCGCCTGCGGCGCCGCTCAGGATGAGGGCTCGATCGAGGATCATTTAAGCCTTGCGAATATGGAAGACGAGGAGCCCGCCATCGCTGCGGCTCTCCTCGATCGCGTCTCCGGTTTCGCGCATCAGGTTGGGAATGTCGATCGCCGCCATCGGATCGGTGCATTCGACGACGAACAGCGCACCGGGCATGGCGCCTTTCAGGGCCTTGCGTACCCGCAGCGCGGGCAGGGGGCATTTCAGGCCACGCAGATTGAGCGGGATCGCGGACATGCAGGGCACCGGTTAGGGACGATCGCTTCATAGGATGGCGCACCCTGCCGCATCAACTGCCCGCTTTGTCACGCCCTGCGAGCCGGTCCATGATGGCGCCATGCTGAATGCCGCCCGCTGCCTCGCATGCTCCCTGCTTCTGCTTGCCCCCGCGGCAGGTCAGGAGCTGCGCGGCCATGGCGGGCCGGTCCGGGCGGTCGCGGTCTCGGCCGATGGCCGGACGGCGATGACTGGCTCCTTCGACCAGTCGGCGATCCTCTGGAACATGGCGGCAGGCACGGCCGACGCCGTCCTGCGTTTCCACCAGGGCGCGGTCAATGCGGTGGCGGCGATTGCAGGTCTCGGTTTCGCCACCGGCGCCGAGGATGGCCGCATCGCCCTGTGGCGTGGCAACGCCGCCGAACCGGCGCAGGTCATCGAGGGGCACAAGGGCCCGGTTTCCGCGCTCGCGATCTCGGCCGACGGCAGCCGCCTTGCCTCCGCCTCATGGGACGAGACGGTGCGGGTAGCGTCGCTCGCGGGTAATGGCGAGGCGAAGGTCCTGGAAGGTCACAAGGGGCCGGTGAACGGCGTCGCTTTCATGCCGGACGGCAACGTCGTCTCCTCAGGCTACGACGCGACGCTGCGGATCTGGCCCGCCGATGCCGGACCCGCGCGGATCATCACCCTGCCGGCTCCGCTCAACGGCGTCGTGGTCGCGCCCGATGGCGAGATCGCGGTCGCGGCCGCCGATGGCCGGCTCAGGCTGTTCGGCCCCGATGGCGAGGCGCGTGGCGAGATCGTGATCGGCGAGACACCCCTGATCGCGCTGGCCATCTCTGCCGATGGTACGGCGATCGCGGCGGGTGGCCTGCGCGGTCAGGTCGCGCTGATCGACCGCAGAGCCCGCAGCATCCGTGCGACGCTGGTCGGGCCGGGCCTGCCGGTTTGGTCGCTGGCCTTCCTGCCGGATGGCCGGCAGCTCCTTTCCGGTGGGGCGGACAGGCTCGTGCGGCGCTGGAATGCCGTGACCGGTGAGCATGTCGGCACGGTCGTGCCGCGCGCCGGCGAGGACCTGCTCGCGGCCTTCAATGGCGAGCGTGGCGCGCAGGTCTTCCGGGCTTGCGCCGCCTGTCACACGCTCACCGCCGCGGACGGCAACCGCGCCGGCCCGACCCTGCACGGCATCTTCGGCCGCAGGATTGCGAGCGCCCCGGGCTACGCCTATTCGGATGCCTTCAGGACGATGGATATCGTCTGGACCAAGGAGACGGTGGCGAAGCTCTTCGAGATCGGCCCTGCCGCCTACACACCGGGCACCAAGATGCCCGAGCAGACCATCGGTTCGGCCCAGGACCGGCAGGCGCTGGTCGACTGGCTGGAGAAGGTGACGCGGTAGTTCCCTCCCACAATGGGGAGGGAGGCGCCCCCTACTGCAATGGATCCTCACCGCGCTCCGCCCGCTCGCGCAGGTAGTCCTCCGTGGTGCGCACCGGCGGGCGCTGGGGCGAGAGGTGCGGGTCGAAGCTCTCGTTCACCACGACCTCGACCCGGCAATCCTCGCACATCCGGATCACGGAGATGCGGCGGGCGGCATCGCCCGAGAACATCCAGTGCTTATTCTCAAGCTTGGCCGCGATCTTCTCGATCGTGCTGCGCACGCCGAACGGCTTGCCGCAGCTGATGCAGTGGAAGGGTTCCTCCTGCTTGAGCACGCGCCGGCCGCCCTTCCAGGCCTCGAAATCGATGCGCGGCTCCAGCGTGATGACCTTCTCCGGGCAGGTCGCCTCGCAAAGCCCGCACTGCACGCAGAGATCTTCCTGGAAACTCAGCGTCGGGCGGTCGGGATCGTCGGACAGGGCCTGGACTGGACAGGCCGAGACGCAGGCGAGGCAGAGCGTGCAACCCTCGGTGTCGACATGCACCGTTCCGAACGGCGCGCGCGCCGGCAGTGCGACGGCGGCTACCGGGGACGGTGCGGCGGCATGGAGCTCGCTGATCGTCTGGCGCAGCAACGGCCGCCCTTCGCCCATCGGCCGGAAGCGGGCCGGCGCCGGCGAGACGGTTCCCGGAGCCAGGCGCGCGAGCGCCGCCGCGAGCTGATCCGGATCATCGGTCTCGATCAGCCCGGCACTGTCGGGTGCGAAGCCGAGCGCGGCCGCAAGCGTGTTCGCATAGGACAGGTTGCGCTGCAGCCCGGAGAGGTCGTGCTTGGGCTTGGCGCGGCCGAGCACGCGCACTGCGCTCGCGCCGAAGGAGAGCGCCGCGGCGAAGGTCTCGAGCCCGATCTGGGTGACCTCGTTGATCCGCAGCGGCAGCACGCGGGCCGGCAGCCCCTCGCCGAAGCGGGCGAGTGCGTCGATCAACGCCTCGCCATGCTCGCCGTCATGCAGCAACACGACCGGCGCCCGCCCACCAGCCTCGGCATAGGTCACGAGCAGCGTGCGCAGCCGGCGCAGCAGCGCATCGCTGGGCGGCAGGGCATAGGTCACGGCCCCGGTCGGGCAGACCGCGGCACAGGCGCCGCAGCCGGCGCAGATCTCGGCCGAGATCGCGACATGGTCGCCATTCGGCGTGATCGCCCCGGTCGGGCAGAGCTCGAGACAGCGCGTGCAGCCTGTCTTCTTCGATCGTGAATGGGCGCAGAGGTCCTCGTTCAGCCGCACATAGCTCGGCTTGTCGAACTCCCCGACGAGATGACCGGCCTCCGCGATCAGCTTCTCGATCGCGGCCGGGCTGCGCGGGTCCGCGCGCAGATAGCCGGCGCGCAGCTCGTCGGCCGGAAACAGCGGCGTGCCGCCGGAGACGTCGATCACGATGTCGCAATGCGAGGTGGCGCCATCGCGCGCTTCGCCGAAGACGAGCTTCGCCCGCGAGGACGGGGCAGGGGCGGCATAGTCGTCGATCTTCAGTTCGAAGGCGCCGAGCCAGCCTGTCGCGGTTGCGATCGTGCCCTTCAGCACCGGCGTCTCGACGACGCGCGGAGGGGTGACGTCGCCCGGCCGCGAGAGCAGGATCGTCACGTCGAGATGCTCCGCCAGCCGCTGGCCGACCGAGATCGCGGTCTCGTCGCGGCCATAGACCAGCGCGACGCCCTTGCTGGTGAGGGGCGTGAACGAGATCGGCGGCATCGGCTCTGCGGCGGCGGCCAGCAGCGCGGCCATCTTCGGGCCCGTCGATTTTGCTTCGCGCGACCAGCCCGCCGCCTCGCGGATGTTGGCGAAGACGAGCTCGCCCGCATAGTCCAGATCGGCGGCGATCTCCTCGAAGAGGGGAGCCTCCTGCGTGCAGCCGACGGTGACGGCGGCGCTCTCGCCCAGCGCCCGCGTGAACAGCTCCGTCTGCGTCCGGCAGAGATGGCGGGCGGTACGGATGTCGGCGCCCTTGCAGCCGCGTGCCAGCGCCGCGCCGTCGAGCGGCATCGTGTCCTCGCACGAACAGACCATCAGCGTGCGGGTGGTGTCGGGCATCGGCGGCATATCCTCGGGCGCGAAGGACGCAGCTCGTCCTCCTTGCGATAATCCATGCTTATATGGAATTGGAGTGGTTCAAAAGAAACTCCAGGCGAGCATTTGGTCGCGGTTGCGCGGCGAGGGGAAAGAGGCGATGGCGGCCGGAGCGGCGAGACTGAGGAGGCCAGGCTGATGGCGGCGACTGCCCAGCGACCGGATGATCTTCGTCGCGAGCCGGTGCTGCCGCCCGGCTTCTCGCTGGTGACCCAGCGCGAATCGGGTGATGCCTTCGCCCGTGCCTGCAAGATTGCGCCGGAGGCGGGCGCGGCGACGATCGTCTGGACGCGGCGCTTCGATATCATCGAGTTCGCTGTCGTTCTCGAGCCGGAGAATCCGCTGTGCGAGGCGCGGCTCGCGCATTACCTGGCGATGAACGCGCTCGCCGACGCGCTGGCGGTCTACAGCCCGCCGGAGCGGCCGATCCTGTTCCGCTGGCCGGATGCGCTGGTCTACGATCTCGGCCTCATCGGCGGCGGCAGGCTTGCCTGGCCCGAGGGCTGCGGCGAAAACGAGGTTCCGGACTGGCTCGTCTTCGGGGCGATGCTGCGCGCCACGACAATGACGCCCTTCGCGCTTGGCCAGAGCGGCGTCGGCATGGCCGAGGAGGGCTTCGAGGAGGTCGATGCGGTCGACCTGCTCGAGGCCTTCGCCCGCCATCTGATGCTCGGCGTCACGCATTGGCAGAGTGATGGACCCAAGGCAGCGGCCCGGCGCTGGCTCGATCGGCTCGACAAGGTTGTCGGCACGCGCCACGGCATCGAGTCGAATGGCGACCTCGTCGCGACGACGCAGGCGGGAACCGAGCGCCGCAGCCTCGTCGAGGCTTTGGCGCGGGTCGACTGGCTCGACCGCGAGAATGGCGGGCCGAAGTTATGACCGGCCTCAAGCTCCCCCGCGCCATCAGGCTCGACTCGTCGGACACCTTCGTCTTCCGCCGGGCAGCGGAGCCGGGCGAATGGTTGGTCACGGGCTCCTTCCTGTTCGACGTGGCCGCGCTCGGCGCGCTCGACGCCAAGGGCAAGGCGGCATTCCGCTCCGGCTTTCTCGGCACGGCCAGCTTCGGCTGGAGCACGCTCGCCGTGGTGACGGAGGCGACGGAGGCCGAGCGCGAGGCGGCCATCGCCGAGCTTGCCGGACAGCTGATGCAGAAGCTCGGCGCGCCCGATCTCGCGACGGCGCGTGCTGCAGCCGAGGAGGAGATCGCCTTCGCCGCCTCGCTCTGCGACCACCCCGCCCAGACCCTTCTGGCCTTGCACCGGACGCTGGAAGAGAACGAGATCTGCGAGCGCTTCCGCACGCTGACCCCGCGCGACGCGACCCAGACCGAAGGCTTCCGCGCCTTCGAGTTCCTGGAGGTGGCGGGCGAGGATGACGAGCCGGCCGAGCAGGTCGATCTCCTGAAACTCGGCCAAACCCGTTGAACAGATTGAAGACCGGACTGTCATGACGCATTTCTGGGCCAGCTCGGGCCATCTGCTGCTGGACCGCGAGGCGGGCGGCGGCCTCAAGGTCACCGACGATTTCCTCAAGGCCTATCTGGCGCGGCCCGAACTGCTGCCGCCGGATGAGGCTTGCGACGCCGAACGGGCCCTGCATGGCAGACTGATGGACACCCCTCAGCGGGACGTATCGTCGGCCGAGATCGGTGCTATCGTCGACGCGGATGCGCGCGAGAACTGGCGCTTCATGCTGGGTTGGCGCGACCGGCTCATGGCTGCGCCGACGCTTGAAGCAGCCTATACTGGCATCATCCGCCAGGGCGTGTCGGGCATCCCGCCGCTGTTCCTCGACCAGCTCGTCCACGTCATCCTGCGCGCAGCACTGGACGAGGTGGATGACCCCTTCGTGGTGCGGGCCGCCGAATGCCTGTTCCGGCCCCAGCGCGTCACCCATCACGAGAACACGATCCTGCTCGCCGATGCCGAGATGATCGAGGGGCACGAGGCGGACCGCCACGCCTCGCCGCTGCTCGCCATGCTCGGGGGCCCCGCAGCGACCGCGCTCGATATCCTGAAGCCTGCCAACGCCGACCAGTACTGGCAGCGTTCGGACGGCTTCGACATGGTGCTCGACCTTGGCGGAACGCCGTCGGGCCGGGCGGCGCTTGGCCAGGCGTTGCGCCACTGGGTCCGCCAAATCCATGGCTTCGACGTCGCGATCGAGCCTCTGGAAAAGGTCAAGGACGCTGACTGGCGCTGGTTCGTCGGGCTCGATGCGCAGGCGACAATCATCGGCAACGCGCTTTGGAAGGGGCAGGCGCCGGCCGAGGAGGCGCTGTCGCGGGTGCTGGGGCTCTATACGATGACGCTGCCCGAGGACGTGCCGGTCTTGCCGGCGGCCAGGGCCAAGCCGATCTATCTGATCATGGCGATGTCGCCCGAGAGGGAGCTCCGGCTGAAGCCGCAGAACCTCGTGACGGGCCTGCCGCTCGCCACACGCGAGATGGCGAACTAGACGCCAAGGAGGCGGCGATGACGCAAGCGCACATCGAGGTCGGCATCGTGGCCGAACGCCGTGCGGTCGATTCCCCCTGGATCGATCATGCCTGGACGCCGCTCGCAGTGCTGCCCGAGCCGCCGCCGCTCGACCCCTGGACCGAATTGCCGGGCTCGGCCGACAGGCGCAGCTTCTATCTCGGGCCGGCGACGCTGACGCTCCACTCCGTCGACACCGCCCATTTCCGCGAGAATTTCCAGGCCGGCCGCGCCAAGCTCTGGGTCGCGATCAGGCCGACTGGGATGGAGCCGGAGATCGAGTTCGTCGGTGTCACGGCGGACCCGTTCGAAGGCGAGGTCTATGCCGAGAATGTCGGCGACATCGTGGAGGCGTTGCCGATGCCGGTCGCCATTGCCGAGCAGGTGCTCGCCTTCTTCGAGGCACACCATGTCGAACGCGAGTTCATCAAGCGCCAGCGTAGCGAGCACGATCCGCGCAAAGGCGGCGGCCCGCGCCCCGAACCGGGAGCACGCCGGCGGGAGAGCGAATCATGAGCGCCGGCGCTCCCGAGGAGGAGGGCTTCCTCAGCCGCTGGTCACGGCGCAAGCGCGAGCAGGCCGAACCGGAAGCGACCCGCGCGGCCACTCCTGCCGAAATGTCCGCTCCCGCCGAAGCCGGCCTTTCGCCGACCGTACCTGCCGAGTCGGAGCCGGAGATCGAGCCGCCTGCGCTCGATCTCGTCGACAAGGATTTCGATCTCGCTCCCTGGCTTAAGCGCAACGTGCCGGAAAGCTGGAAGCTCGCGGCGCTGCGGCGCGCCTGGGAAAGCGACCCCGCGATCGCCGGCTTCGAGAACCCGGCGCGCGACTACGCGCTCGACTGGAACACCCCGGGCGGTGCGCCAGGCTATGGGCCGCTGACGGAATCGGACGACGTCGCCGGCATGCTGCGGAGCATTTTTGGCGAGAAACCGGAGCCGGAAGCTACCGTGCTGACGGCTGCTGAGCGAGAGGGTGACGGCATGTCGCACCCACTTTCGTCTAATGACGAAGGTGTGAAAACCGATGCTGCGACGCGGGATGCGTCGGCCGGGGGCGAGGGCGCCAAGGCGGTTAGGCTGAGCAGCGACGCGGCAGAAGTGCAGGATTTGGCCCTGCTGCCGCAGCAATCCGGCTCATCCGTCTATGCTGCGGTGCAAAATACTGCGCCCGAGAAGGCCCCTTCCATGCGGCTTCGCAAGCGTGGAGGTGGGGCAATTCCAACATGAAAACAGATTGGAATCATTTTACTTCTTGAGTGATAAGGAGGCATTATCACTGCCTAAAGATTGGTCGGCGGCTGGGTCGATCAAGTGAAGAGGACGGCGACTGGAATCGATGCGCGACCCGGCACTCGAAAAGGCGATTGACAGCGCTGGCGGTGTAAGGGCCCTGGCGCGCAGCCTGGGTGTTTCGCAACCGGCAATCTCGAGCTGGAAGCGAGTCCCGGCCGATCGTGTCCTGTCTGTCGAGGCGCTGACTGGCGTGCCGCGTGGAGACCTGCGCCCGGACCTCTATCCCGAAGTTGTAGCGAGCGCCGCGCCGAGTGAGATCGATGAGATCGACGATGCACGCGCCCGCGAATGCGAGCTGATCGGCGCGCTGCTCTGGCGGGCGCCGACCGCCAACACGCTGGCCGTGCTGCGCGGCCTGCAAGGCGACGCATCTCCACTTGGCATGGCGCATCTGGCCCTGGCCGAGGCGGCCGACGAGGCCACGCCCGAGAGCCTGCGCGACGAGTTCTTCGAGCTCTTCATCGGCGTCGGGCGGGGCGAGCTCCTGCCCTATGCCTCCTATTACCTGACCGGCTTCCTGCATGAACGCCCGCTCGCTCTCGTCCGCGAGGACATGGGCGCGCTCGGCCTCGCGCGCGCCGAGCGCGCCGGCGAACCGGAAGACCACATCGCCGTCCTCCTCGACATCATGGCGAAGCTGATCCGCGGCGAGTTCTCGGCAGAGGGCATCGACGCCAACCGCTTCTTCGCCCGGCATGTCGAGCCCTGGGGCGAGCGCTTCTTCGCCGATCTCGAGGTCGCGAAGGCAGCGAAATTCTACAAGGCCGTGGGCCGCCTCGGCAGCCTGTTCCTCTCGATCGAGACGCAGGCGGCGAGGCTGCCGGCATGACGGCCGCAGAGCAAGATGCGTGGGAGATGATGATGTCGAAGACCAGAGAGCCCGGCAAGCCAGCGGTCGACCGGCGCAGCTTCTTCAAGGCGCTCGGCGCGGGCGCCACGCTGGCCGCGACGCCTGCGATGGTGACGCCCGCCGCCGCCGTCGACCCCGGCAAGGAAGAGACCAAGGCGCGTTACCGCGAGTCGGAGCACGTCAAGGACTTCTACCGGGTCAACCGTTACTGAGAGGCCGAGAACCATGCTGATCAAGCGCAAGACGGCCGATGTGCAGCGCGGCCGACTCCAGGCGGCGATCGCCGGCCTGTCCTCCGGCGTCATCGACCGCCGAGCCTTCCTTCGCCGCTCCGGCCTGGTAGCGGGCGGCATTGCCGCCGCAGGCGCCCTCCAGATCGGCTCTGTCCGCAAGGCCGAGGCTGCCGGTCTCGGCCCCGCGACGGGCACCAAGATCGTCAAGAACATCTGCACCCATTGCTCGGTCGGCTGCACGGTCAAGGCCGAGGTCGCCAACGGCGTCTGGGTCGGCCAGGAGCCGGCCTGGGAGAGCCCGATCAACCGCGGCTCGCATTGCGCGAAGGGCGCTTCGGTGCGCGAGCTCGTCCATGGTGATCGTCGCATCAAGTACCCGATGAAGCTGGTCGACGGCCAGTGGCAGCGCATCTCCTGGGACGTCGCGATCAACGAGATCGGCGACAAGATGATGGAGATCCGCGGCAAGTCCGGCGCCGATTCGGTCTATCTGCTCGGCTCGGCCAAGTTCTCCAACGAGGGCGCCTATCTGTTCCGCAAGTTCGCGGCCTTCTGGGGCACCAACAACGTCGACCACCAGGCGCGCATCTGCCACTCCACCACGGTCGCAGGTGTTGCCAACACCTGGGGCTACGGCGCGATGACGAACTCCTACAACGACATCCGCAACTCCAAGACGATCATGTTCATGGGCTCGAATGCGGCGGAAGCCCATCCGGTCTCGATGCAGCACATCCTGTCCGGCAAGGAACTCAACCGCGCCAACGTCATCGTCTTCGATCCGCGCCTGACCCGCACGGCCGCGCATGCCACCGACTACATCCGCATCCGTTCCGGCACCGACATCGCGGTGATCTGGGGCATGATGTGGCACATCTTCAAGAATGGCTGGGAGGACAAGGAGTTCCTTGCCGCCCGCGTCCACGGCATGGATGACGTGCGCAAGGAGGTCGAGAAATACGATCCCAAGACGGTCGAGGACATCACCGGCGTTCCCGAGGCGCAGATGAAGCGCGCCGCCGAGACCTTCGCCAAGGTGAAGCCCGCGACCTTCATCTGGTGCATGGGCGTGACCCAGCACTCGGTCGGCACAGCGAACGTCCGCGCCATCTGCAACCTCCTGCTGGCGACCGGCAATGTCGGCGGCATGGGCAATGGCGCCAACATCTTCCGCGGCCACTGCAACGTGCAGGGCGCGACCGATTTCGGCCTCGATATCTCGAATCTGCCTTGCTACTACGGTCTGGTCGAAGGCGCCTGGCGCCACTGGGCCCGTGTCTGGGACGTGCCTTACGACTACTTCGTCACCCGCTTCGACGAGGTTCCGGCCAAGGGCGGCCGTCCGGCCCGCACGGCCAAGGCCAATATGGAGACCTCCGGCCACACCTCGACCCGCTGGTTCGACGCCGCCAATCTGCCGGCCGAGCAGGTCGACCAGAAGGACAACCTCAAGGCCATGTTCGTCATGGGCCATGGCGGCAACACCATCCCGCGCATGCCCGACGCCGTGAAGGGCCTTGAGAAGCTGGAACTGCTGGTCGTCGCCGATCCGCACCCGACCAACTTCGTCTCGCTCGGCGGGCGCAAGAACGGCACTTATCTGCTGCCGATCGGCACCCAGTTCGAATGCTCGGGCTCGCGCACCTGCTCTAACCGCTCCGTGCAATGGGGCGAGAAGATCGTCGAGCCGATCTTCGAGGCCGCGAGCGACTACTACGTCATCTACAAGCTGGCGCAGAAGCTCGGCTTCGCCGCCGAGATGCACAAGAACTTCGAGATGGTCCAGGGCAAGTACGGCCCTGAGCCGTCGGCCGAATCGATCCTCAAGGAGATCAACCGGGGCGGCTGGTCGACCGGCTACACCGGCCAGTCGCCCGAGCGTCTGAAGCTGCACATGCAGCACCAGGACAAGTTCGATCTCGTCAGCCTGCGCGGCGCCAAGGGCTCGCCCGTCGAGAACGATTTCTACGGCCTGCCCTGGCCGTGCTGGGGCACGCCGGAACTCAAGCATCCCGGCACCCACATCCTCTACAATACCGCGCTCGAGGCGGGGAACGGCGGCGGGACCTTCCGTCCGCGCTTTGGCCTGACCCGCGAGCGCACCCTGGCTGACGGCAGCAAGGTCAACGATACGCTGCTGGCGGAGAACGGCTCCTACTCGCTCAATTCGGAGATCCGGGACGGTTATCCCGAGTTCACCATGGGCGTGCTGAAGAAGCTCGGCTGGGATGCCGACCTGACGCCGCAGGAACTGGAGACCATCACCTGGATCGGCGGAAATGCCATCGATGCGGTGAACTGGGCCAATGACCTTTCCGGCGGCATCCAGCGCGTCGCGCTCAAGCATGGCTGCGTGCCCTATGGCAACGGCAAGGCGAGGGCGAATGCCTGGAACCTGCCGGACCCGGTGCCGACGCACCGCGAGCCGATCTACTCGCCGCGCGTCGACCTCGTCGCCAAATGGCCGGCGCGTCCCGACGAGCGCACGCTGCGCATCCCGAACCTGCACACCACGGTCCAGAAGGCTGCGGTCGAGAAGGGCATCGCCAAGTCGTTCCCGATCGTGCTGACCTCGGGCCGCCTCGTCGAATACGAGGGCGGCGGCGAGGAGACCCGCTCGAACCGCTGGCTCGCCGAGCTGCAGCAGGACATGTTCGTCGAGATCAACCCGGCCGATGCCTCGGCACGCGGCATCAAGGACGGCGCCTTCGTCTGGGTCTCGGGTCCGGAGAACAACTCGAAGGCTCGCGTCAAGGCGCTGGTGACGGAGCGCGTGGGCAAGGGCGTCGCCTTCATGCCCTTCCATTTCGGCGGCTTCTACCAGGGCACCGACCAGCGCGGGAACTACCCCAAAGGCACGGACCCGATCGTGCTCGGCGAATCCGTCAACATCGTCACGACCTATGGCTACGACCCGGTGACGGCGATGCACGAAGGCAAGGTCACGCTCTGCCAGATCGCGGCGGCGTGAGGAGGAACTGAACCATGGCCCGGATGAAATTCCTCTGCGACGCCGACCGCTGCATCGAGTGCAACGCCTGCGTCACCGCCTGCAAGAACGAGAACGAGGTGCCCTGGGGCATCAACCGCCGCCGCGTCGTCACCATCAATGACGGCAAGCCCGGCGAGCGCTCGATCTCGATGGCCTGCATGCACTGCACGGATGCGCCCTGCATGGCCGTCTGCCCGGTGGATTGCTTCTACAATACCGCCGACGGCGTGGTCCTGCACAACAAGGATCTCTGCATCGGCTGCGGCTACTGCTTCTACGCCTGTCCCTTCGGCGCCCCGCAGTATCCGAAGATCGGCAACTTCGGCACGCGCGGCAAGATGGACAAGTGCACCTTCTGCGCGGGCGGCCCGGAGGCCGATCTCTCGCCAGCCGAGTTCCAGAAATACGGCTCGAACCGGCTCGCCGAAGGCAAGCTGCCGCTTTGCGCCGAGATGTGCTCGACGAAGTCCCTGCTCGCCGGCGACGGCGAGATCATCGCCCAGATCTACAAGGAGCGGGTGGTGAAGCGCGGCTATGGCTCGGGCGCCTGGGGCTGGCAGACTGCCTACAAGGAAACGATCGCCATCTGACGCGGGTAGACCCGTGCTTTGAAACGAAACGGCTCCTCGGCATGAGGGCTCGCAAAAGGATTTTCGCAATGCGTTTCGGCGCTGTCCTTCGCCTCCTCGCGGTAGCCCTGCTGCTGACCGTCGCCACGGCGGCAGCGGTTCCGGCACAGGCTCAGCAGGTCAATCCAACCGCGCAATCGGTCAGGGAACAGCAGTTCCTCGAGGCGCTGAAGGGCAATCCCCAGGCGGAGTTGCAGGGCCGCATCACCATTCCGGACCAGAGGGCGGCGACGTTGGAGCGGCCTGCGGGCCGTGACTGGCGCGCCTTCCACCAGGGCACGATGCTGCGCATCGCGACCATCGTCGTGCTCGGCATGCTCGCGCTCCTGGTGGCATTCTATCTGATCCGCGGTCGCGTCCGGATGGAAACCGCCCCGGCGGGGCAGACAATCACGCGCTTCAACGGCTTCGAGCGCTTCATGCACTGGCTGACCGCGGCCTGCTTCGTGCTGCTCGCCTTCTCGGGGTTGAACGTCACCTTCGGCAAGCACGTGCTGCTGCCGCTGATCGGACCGAACGCCTTCACCAACCTCTCGGTCGCGGCAAAATGGGCGCATAACTTCCTGGCCTGGCCCTTCATGCTCGGCATCGCGCTGATGTTCGTCGTCTGGATCAAGGACAACATCCCCAGCATGGTCGATGTCCGCTGGTTCCTCGCCGGTGGCGGCATCGTCGGCAACGGCCATCCTCCGGCCCGGCGCTTCAATGGTGGCCAGAAGGCCCTGTTCTGGGCCGTGGTGCTCGGCGGCGCCGCGCTCTCGGTCTCCGGCTTCTACCTGATCTTCCCGGCGCTCGCCGGCGGTGTCCTGAACCTGCAGTTCTGGAACGTCGTCCACGGCATCGTCTCGGTGCTGCTGATCGCGGCCATCCTCGGCCACATCTATATCGGCACCATCGGTATGGAGGGGGCCTTCGATGCGATGGGCTCCGGCGAGGTCGACCTCAACTGGGCCAAGGCGCATCATTCGCTCTGGGTCGAGGAGGAGGTGCGCAAGGGCCATGTCGCCCCCGGCAGGCCGGCGTTGCAGCCGGCCGAGTGACGGCGCTGCATCCGGGTCGGCTTGCTTGACCCGGCCCCCCGAACTGGCCGATGACAGCCGGGCGCTCAGGCGCCCGGTTTTGTTTATGACGAAGGCAGCCTATGCGCGTGATCGGACTGGCGGGATGGAGCGGCGCGGGCAAGACCACGATGCTGACCCGCCTCATTCCCGAGTTGGCGGGCCGCGGCGTCTCGGTCTCCACGATCAAGCACGCCCACCACGCCTTCGACCTCGATACGCCCGGCAAGGATTCCCACGCTCATCGTGAAGCAGGCGCGCGCGAGGTGCTGATCTCCTCCGAACGCCGCTGGGCGCTGATGCGCGAGCTGCGCAGCGAGCCTGAAGCGACCCTGCCAGAACTGCTCGCCCGTCTTTCTCCCGTCGATCTCGTCATCGTCGAGGGTTTCAAGCGCGAGCCGCACGTCAAGATCGAGATCCATCGCGCCGGCAATGGCAAGCCGCCGCTGCATCCCGGCGATGCGTCGATCGTCGCCGTCGCCAGCGACATCGCCTTCCCCAATGCCGGCCGTCCGGTGATCGACATCAACGACGTCGCGGCCGTTGCCGATATCATTCTCGCCGAAGCCCAGCCGCTGGCGACGATGCTGGCGCGGACCGGCTCGCAGGAGTGAACGGACGATGGCGCAACTGAGCCGTGACAGCGAGGCGTTCGGCGGCGCCCTGATGACGCTGGAGGCGGCGGGCGAGCGCGTCGCGGCGCTGGTCGGGCCGGTGGTCGGCATCGAGGTGGTGACGCTGGCGCAGGCCGATGGCCGCGTGCTGGCACAGGATGTCACGGCGCCGATCGACTTGCCGCCCTTCGCCAATTCCGCGGTCGACGGCTACGCGGTGCGCTTCGCCGATCTTGCGGCCGGCGGCGAAACCCGTCTGCCTGTCGCCGGCCGCGTTGCGGCGGGAGCGGATGCGGCCGGCGTGACGACGCGAGGCGTCGCTGTCCGTGTCTTCACCGGCGCGCCGATGCCGCCCGACGCCGATACGGTCTTCATGCAGGAGGACGTCGCTCTGGAGGGGGGGCTCGCGATCCTGCCCCAGGGCCTCGCGCGAGGCGCGAACGCCCGCCCCGCAGGAGAGGACATTTCGCGCGGTGCGGTTGCGGCCAGGGCCGGCCAGCGCTTGCGCCCGCAGGATCTCGCCTTGCTCTCGGCGCTTGGCCTGACCGAGGTCACGGTGCGGCGCCGGCCACGGATTGCGGTGTTCTCGACCGGCGACGAACTCACCGAGCCAGGCCGGGCGCTGGAGCCGGCCGCGATCTACGACGCCAATCGCGCCTTGCTGCGCGCCATGGTCGCGCGGGCCGGAGCGGAGGTGATCGACCTGGGCATCCTGCGCGACGAGCGCGACAGCCTGGCGCGGCGCCTGGCCGAGGCGGCCGGTAGCTGTGACCTCGTCCTCACATCGGGCGGGGTCTCGACCGGCGAGGAGGACCACGTCAAGGCCGCCATCGAGCAGGCTGGGGAACTCGCCTTCTGGCGCATCGGTATCAAGCCGGGCCGGCCCGTGGCGCTGGGCCGCGTCGGCGCGACGCCATTCATTGGCCTGCCCGGCAACCCGGTCGCGGTGTTCGTGACCTTCGCCTTCGTCGCGCGTGCGATGATCGCGCGGCTCGCCGGCACGGAGCAGGCGCGGCCCGTCGCCCTGCCGGTGCGACTGGGCTTCGCCTATCGCAAGAAGGAGGGGCGGCGCGAATATGTCCGCGTCTCGCTGGAGCCTTCCGCCGACGGCGTCATGATCGCGCGCAAGCATCCGCAGGACGGCGCGGGCGTGCTGACGTCGCTGACCCGCACCGACGGCCTCGTCGAGCTGGCCGAGGATCTCACGGTGCTCGCGGAGGGCACCGTCGTGCCGTTCCTGGCATATGGGCTTCTGGTCGGCTGAAGCAGCAAGCTCCCGCTCAGTCACGCCGGAACACGACGCTGGCGAGCCAGCCGAGCAGCAGCGCCAGAGACACCGTGATCAGTCCATAGAGCAGAGGCAGTTCATGGGCGCCGGAAGCGAGGCGCTGCTCCATGCCGGTCTTAACCACCTCGAAATTGGTGGTCTGGCGGGCGAGCGGCACGCCGCCGGCATACAGCACGATGTCGATCTCGTAGGACCCGGTCGGCGCCGTGGCGGGCACGTCGATCGGAGCGCTGAACAGCGTGTTGGAGAGGAAGGTGACGCCGCGCTCTTCGGACGAATAGAGCCCCTTGTCGGAGAGGATGCGGATCAACCCCTCCTGGAACCGCGCCGTCGTCACGTCGAGGTCGAGCGCGGCATCCTTGCGCTGCTGGGCGTTCTCCAGTCCGATGCGCTCGCGTCGCGCAGCCTCCGGGCTGATGATCTCGTTGAGCGGCCGGTTGCTCGCCACGGTCAGGAAGGTCGACGAATCGGGAAAACGCCGCTGGGTGCGGTTGATCCAGATCGGCCCCAGCCTTTCCTTCTCGCGCACCAGCAGCATGCGTCTCGGCCCGCGCACGGTGACGACGATGTCGTAGGGGTCGCCGCGGGCAACCGTCCGCCCGTCGCGCTCGACCACGCCGAAGACCGTGAGCTGGCTGCCGGTGTAGTTCGAGGAGATCTGGATCTGATGGCTCGACATCGCCGCGATAAGCGACTCGGCCCTGACGGGGCCCGCCGCGCAGGCCATCAGCCCCAGCATCATGACGAGCCGCGCGAACCGGTTCATCGCGTGCCCTCCGTCACCACGACGGAGAACGGCTCCGTGGGCGGAATGAACAGCTCGATCGCGAAGCGCATGCCGACCGAGAGGATCAGCAGTGCCAGCAGCAGGCGGAAGGATTCGACGTTGAGGTTGCGCGCCGCACGCCCGCCGAACTGCGCGCCGATGACGCCGCCGAGCAGCAGCAGGACGGCCAGGACGAGATCGACCGATTGGTTGGTCAGCGCATGCAGGATGGTGGCGCCCGTCATCGTCATCAGGATCTGGAACAGCGAGGTTCCGACGACGACGGCCGTGGGGATCCGGAAAAAATAGATCAGGGCGGGCACCAGGATGAAGCCGCCGCCAACGCCGAGCACCGCGCCGATGAAGCCGATCACGATCGCCAGCAGGGCGATCGGGATGACGCTGCAATAGAGCTGCGAGTGCGGGAACCGCATCCGCCAGGGCAACCCCATCCACCAGGGATGCGTGCCGGCCCGGCGCTTCAACCGCGCCGGCTTGCCGGCGCGGACGCGCATCAGGGCCCGCAGGGCATCGTAGAGCATCAGTCCGCCGATGATCGTGAAGAGGGTCACATAGGACAGGGTGATGACCAGCTCGAGCTGGCCGAGACGGCGCATCGAGTTGAAGAACAGCACGCCCAGCAACGTGCCGAGAATGCCACCCGCGACCAGGATGCCGCCGAGCTTGAAGTCGAGCGCCCGCCGTCGCCAGTAGGTCAGCACGCCGGTGGTCGAGGACCCTGCGACCTGCGCGGCGACGGTGGCGACCGCCACCGCCGGCGGGATGTCGAGGAAGATCAGGAGGGGCGTCAGCAGGAAGCCGCCGCCGACGCCGAACAGGCCCGAGATGAAGCCGACCGCGCCGCTGAGCCCCAGCACCGTGAGGATGCTGATCGGCAATTCGGCGATCGGGAGATAGATCTGCACCTCAACTCCTCACGCGCCGCAGCGCCGAACGACGGGCCGACGCCGGCTCGTCCGACTATGCATCGATCCGGTTAAGGCAAGATGCTGGCGGAAAGGCCAGCGCGAGCTGGCGGACGAGCTGGCCGGCGACCGGCCGGCTGCCTGTCGTGATGGCGTGCCAACGCGTCGAAACCATGACGGAGTGGGCTGTCGCGAGGCTTGCCGACGTCAGCTCCGCGCCGGCTTGATCGGCTTTTTCACCGCAGCGGCGGTCGGGGTCTCGTCCCAGCCCTTGGCCGGCGGCGTGACCTCGTTGGCGGCCGCGTCGAGGGGCTTCGGCTTCCAGCTGGCCGCCTCCGCCTTGGCGGCGGCGAGATCGGTGGCGCCGAGCCGCTGGGCGACCTCGTCGCGCTTGCGGCTGGCGTCATCGTCGCCCTGGCTCGCGGCAACGGAGAACCAGAGATAGGACTGGCCGAGGTCGGTCGGTGCGCCGAGCCCGCGTCCGAGCAGGACGGCGAGGTTGTACTGGCTGTCGCGCACGCCGAATTCGGCAGCGCGGCGGAACCATTCGGTCGCCGTCGCATAGTCGGGCTTGCCGGAGACTCCCTCGGCGTGGAGCACGGCGAGGTTGTGCATCGCCTTGGCGTTGCCGCGCTCGGCGGCGCGCATGTACCAGACCTGCGCGAGCTGGAGGTCACGGGCGGTCCCGATGCCCTTCTCGAACATGTTGCCGAGGCGGAACTGCGCGGGAGCGAGGCCCGCGACTGCGGCCCGCTCGAACAGGCGCAATGCCAGTTTGGGGTCGCGCGTGGCGGCCGGGCCATCGGCGGCGCGGCTCGCCAGTTCGTAGACGGCGCGTGCATTGCCGTCGAGCGCGGCCTTGCGCAGGCCGGGGCTGCCGAAGCCGGCCGGAAGCTCGCCGAGCCCTGTCACGGCCTGGACGGGTTCGCTGACCTCGGACGCCGCGGCCGGGGCCGATGGCGCGACCGGCTGGGTAGTCGAGCCGGTGACGTCCGCGGCCGGCGGCGCGGCAGCAGCAAGAGCTGCCGGCGCAGGGGTGGCAGGCGCGGGCTGCAGCGCCGAAGTCTGGTCCTTGGCAGGCGCCGCGGCGGGAGCTTCTTCCTTCGGAACGATCGGGCTCTGCACGGTGTCGCCGGTGGCGGCCGTACGCGGCCCCTTCAGCGCACCGGTGACGAGATGGGCGGTACCCAGGGCGAGGACGAGCGCCGCTAGACCGAGCAGGAGCGGGCGCTTGCGCTTCTCCATGATCTCCTTGAGCCGGCCTCCGGTCTTGGCGACTTCCGGGGCCGCTGCGGGAGCAGCCGAAGCCGCTTCCGTCGCGGCCTTCGCCGAGCGACGGGCGGCCGCGATCAGGTTCTGGCGGATCGACTGCGCGTCATGGCCGCCGGCAAGCGTGGCATCGGCACGGGGGCGGCCGGAGCCTGGCTCGAGCGGCAGGTCGAGCGCAGCGTTGATCTGTGTCGCGGCGGTATTGGCGGCGGGCGCTGCGAGTGCGGGCGCCTCGGCCTTGGCGGGGGCGACCGGTTCGGGCGGCGCGATCCGGTCCTCCATCGCCAGGCTCATGGCGGCGGTCATCGCCGGCGGCCTGGCGGCTGCGCGTTCGGCTGCTGCGATGCGCGGTGGCATCGGCGTACGCGCCGGCGCGGCGGCGGCCGAGGCTGCAGCCTGCCGGTCGGCGACCAGTTCGGCCTCCAGGCTGGAGAGCCGCGAGATGATGGTCTCGAGCGTCTGGTGGACCGCGCCGATCGCGTCCTGAGTCTCGCGCCCGGTCGAGGCCTGGCTCTCATGCAGACCCGAAACGAGCGTGCTCAGCTCGGCGAGGCCGCTTTGCGGCTGTGCGGCCTTGCCGAGATGGTCGGACATCGCGGCCCGCGCCGCGCGCTCGGCTGCCTCGGTGGTCTCCTCGCGCATCGAGCGCAGATGGACCACGAGATCCTGCAGCGTCCGCTCCATGCCAGTCTCGGCGGAGCGTGTCGCAGCGGCGGCGTCGAGCCTCTGGGCGAGGCCCGAGATCTGCTGTTCGAGGGCATCGAACGCGCCTGCTTCAGCGCCGGGGCGGCCGGCCTCGTCGATCTTGTCGGCAAGGTTGCGGAGCATCTGCTCGACGGGGCCGAGATCGACCTGCGCGACCGGCATCGCTTGCCCCTCGCTGACGAGATGCGCGAGGTTGGTCGAGGCCGCGAGGTTCTCGATGCGCCCGGCGAGCGCGTCGATCTGGCGTGTTACGGCGGTGGGCCCCTTCTCGGCGAGAGCCTCGATGCGCTCCTGCAGAGCGTCGATCCGATCTTCAATCTGGCTGCTCGGACGAGTGTCGATCTTGCCGGCCAGTTTCTCGATCTGCAGCGAAAGCGAGGCAAGCGGTTCGAGGTCGTGAACCCGCGCCTGGCCGCGTTCGGCCAGGATCGCGTCGCGGATCTCGTCGATCGCCAGGGTCAGTCCGCGTAACTCGCGGCTGTCCTGCTGGCCGTCGCGGATGCGATTGACGTCGAAGGAGAGCGCCGAGACCTGCTCGGACAGCTCCGCGAGCCTCCCATCGCTGCCATTGGAGGACAGCAGGTCGCGCAGCTCCGCGATGTCGCGCTGCACAGGGGCGAGCATCGTGCGGTCGCCGCCACGGGCCGTCAGCGCATCGACCTTGGCGGCCAGATGCGCGATCTCGAGCTCGATGCGCTGATAGCTCTCGCCCGAGCGGTCCTGGGCGAGGCGCGACACTTCCGATTCGATGCGTGCCAGCGGCTTCAGGATCGGATCGACCCGGTCGCGCTTGTCGAGCCGGTCGAGGCGCCCGCCGAGTTCGGCGAGCATGGCTTCGATCTTGCCGAGCTGGGGATCGGGCTCCAAACGCGGCGGCGGCAGCGGGGCTGCGGGGCGGGCGGCCACGGGCGTGATGCGGGCGCTGAGCTCGCGCAGATCGTCCCGCAGGGCCGAGATGCGGCTTTCCGCCATGGCCGGCCGGCGCGCAACGGCGGGCGCGGCCTCCTCCTCGTCGAGCATGCGCTGGCGGCTGCGGATGTCGGTCACGGCGGCGGCAAGGCCGTCGCGGCTGAAAGCGAGGCGCGGCGCCTGCTCGGCGCGGGCTGGAGCCTGCTTCGCCTCCTGCGACCGGCGTTCGATATCGGCGATGCGTTCGCCCATCGTCTTGATCGCCTCCGCGATCACGCTGGTCGCACGGTCCTGGCGTTCGGCGGCGGCGCGTTCGCCGGAGCTCATCCGGTTCTCGGTGTTCTCGATCCAGCGTGCGATCGAATCGAGCGCGCCGACTGTCTTGGCGCTCGATTCGCGCGTCAGCCTCTCGAGGCTGGCGGCCTGGGTGAGAACGGCGTCGATTTCGCTGCGCGACGGCGAAGCGGCGCTCTGCTGCACGCTGACGGGCTGTTGCGGAGCGGTATCCATCTGGCCTTGCGAGAGCCGGGCCAGGCGCTCGGAGAGAGCTGCGATGTCGAGTTGTTCGGGCGGCGCGGGGTCGGCGGGCGCTTCCTCGCCCAGCTTGTGGTCGAGCCATTCGCCGAGCGTCATGCCGGCGCGCCGTGCGGCGGCCTTGGCCGCATCACGGGTGCGGGGATCGACGCCCTTCACGCTCCAGGGCAAGCTATTGGCCATGTGACGCTCGCCTACGGGGCTTTTCCTTGGAACCGGAAGACGCAGGCCCCTGAACGCCGCTGTCTTCCTGCGGGTTGGCGACACCTGAAGATAACGTTGCCGTAGCGACGACGCCGATCCGCGAAACCGACCTTTTGGCCAGCGTGGTAAACAGCCGGTTAAAATTCCGGCCCCATCGGTTAATTTTCTGCGAACGCGCGAGGCCGCCGCTCTCGGTCGCTAGCCGGTTAACCGTAACTTACCTCACGGAAGCACGATATTACCTGACGCAACGACAGGCTCTCGCCTATCTCGGCGCCATGCCTAAGCCGCCGCCATCGATGCCGGTGTGCCCGCTCCCATCATCAAGGATTGATAACCGAATGTCGCGCCAAAGCTCCGCTCTGGCGGCCGCTCCGAATCTTGACGGCCGCGCTTCTCCCTCCGCAGCATCCGAGCCGGAAACGGCCGGTGGCTTCACCATCAGCGATCTCGCCCGTGACTTCGGCGTGACGCTGCGCACGTTGCGCTTCTATGAATCGCGTGGCCTGATCTCGCCCGCACGTTCCGGCATGACCAGGATCTATTCGGGCCGCGATCGTGCCCGCCTCGCGCTGATCCTGAAGGGCAAGCAGCTCGGTTTTACGCTCGTGGAAATCCGCGCCATGCTCGCCAATGAGGAGAAGAAGGGTCTCGAGGCTGGCTCAACTTCGGTCGGCGGTCTTCAGCTCAGCCGTGAGCAGGTTGCAGAGCAGCTCGAGCTGCTGCGGGCCCAGCGCGCCGAGATCGACGGCGCCATCGCCGAGCTCGAGGCCTCGGCGGCGCGCTTCGCCAAGGCTTGAGGCGAGACACGCCGAACCCGGACGCGCCGAGCGTCTCGGGCAATCAGCCTCATAGCTGTGAGATTTTGCGCCCCGGCCGTTTGGCCGGGGCGTTTTGCGTTTCTCGGCCGGCGGCGGCACGATGCGGCGGCGCCACCGCGTGAAATTCCACTGGCGCGCCTTTGCCAATCGCGCGAAGATGGTTTATATGTAAACTATCAAGTGCCGCTGAAGCGTGAATAGGCGGCCCCGCGACGACATGAGGAGGAACGTCATGCCGATCTACAAGGCCCCGGTCGAGGACACGCTCTTCCTGCTGAACGACGTCTTCAACATCGAGCGCCACAACAACCTGCCGGGCTTCGCCGATGCGACGCCGGATGTGGTCGAGGCGGTGCTCGGCGAGGGCGCCAAGGTTTGTGAGGAAATCCTCCAGCCGCTCAACATGTCCGGCGATCGTGAGGGCTGCACACGTGGCGCGGACGGCAGCGTCTCGACGCCGAAAGGCTTCAAGGAAGCCTATGAAGCCTATGCCGGTGCTGGCTGGATCGGGCTGGCGATGGACCCCGAATATGGCGGGCAGGGCCTGCCCTACACGCTCGGCGCCGTGATGAACGAGTTCGCCTCCTCGGCGAACATGGCCTTCGCGATGTATCCCGGCCTGACCATGGGGGCGATCGCGGCGCTCAACGTCCATGGCTCGGACGAGCAGAAGCGCACCTATCTGCCGAAGATGATCGAGGGCGCCTGGTCGGGCACGATGAACCTGACCGAGCCGCATTGCGGCACCGATCTCGGCCTGATCAAGACCAAGGCCGTCCCCAATGGCGACGGCTCCTACGCCGTCACCGGCACCAAGATCTTCATCTCGGCCGGCGAGCAGGACATCACCGAGAACATCATCCATCTCGTGCTCGCTCGCATCGAGGGCGCGCCCGCCGGCGTCAAGGGCATCTCGCTCTTCGTCGTGCCGCGCAACGTGATCGGCGCGGACGGCTCGGTCGGGGCGAACAATCACGTCTCCTGCGGCTCGATCGAGCACAAGATGGGCATCCATGCCAATTCGACCTGCGTCATGAACTATGACGGGGCGCAAGGCTGGCTCATCGGCGCGGAGAACAAGGGCCTCAACGCCATGTTCGTGATGATGAACGAGGCGCGTCTGGGCGTCGCGATCCAGGGGCTGGCGCAGTCCGAGGTCGCCTACCAGAACGCGGTGACCTACGCGAAGGACCGCCTCCAGGGGCGCTCGCTCACCGGGCCGAAGAGCCCAGACAAGGCGGCAGACCCGATCATCGTCCATCCCGATGTGCGCCGCACCCTGATGTCGATCAAGGCCTTCAACGAGGCCGCCCGCGCCTTCGTGCTTTGGAACGCGATCCAGTCCGATGTCGCCCATCGCTCCGGCGATGCGGCCGACCGCCAGGCCGCCGACGACCAGCTCGGTCTGATGACACCCGTGCTGAAGGGCGTGCTCACCGATGTCGGCTTCGACAATGCGGTGAAGGCCCAGCAGATGTTCGGCGGCCACGGCTACATCGCCGAGCACGGCATGGAGCAGTTCGTGCGCGATGCCCGCATCGCCATGATCTATGAGGGCGCCAACGGCGTGCAGGCGATGGATCTCGTCGGGCGCAAGCTCGGCCGCGACGGCGGGCGCGCGATCATGGCCTTCTTCAACGAGGTTGGCGGCTTCCTCAAGGAGAACGCCGAGGACGAGGCGCTGAAGCCCTTGCTGACGCCGCTGATGGCCTCGCTCGGCCATCTCCAGCAGGCGACGATGTGGTTCATGAACAACGCGCTGGCCAAGCCCGATAATGCCGGCGCTGGCGCCACCGACTACATGCACCTGCTCGGGCTCGTCTCGCTCGGCTATATGTGGGCGAGGATCGCCAGGGTCGCGCAGGACAAGCTCAAGGCCGGCGCCAATGGCGCCACCGAGCGGATGAACGGCAAGCTCGTCACGGCCCGCTTCTTCATGGAGCGTTCGCTGCCAGAGACCGCCGTGCATCTGGCACGGATCACGGCGGGAGCCGACAGCACCATGGCGCTTGACGCCGATCAGTTCTGACGCGCCGTCGCGGCGCGTGATGCCCGGGCTTGCCCCGGGCGTCTCTTGAAGGATCGTCCTCGCCACGAGATGGTCGGGTCAAGCCCGACCATGACGGCGGGGGGACACAACGAGCCGCCCGTGAGCGGCCAGCCCGGGAGGCCCTCGATGGCAGACGCATTCATCTACGACCATGTCCGCACGCCGCGCGGCAAGGGCAAGGCCGACGGCTCGCTGCACGAGGTCACGGCGATCGAGCTCGGCACCACGACATTGCGTGCGATCCGCGAGCGCAACGACCTCGATGTCGGGCTGGTCGAGGATGTCGTCCTCGGTTGCGTCGATCCGGTCGGCGAGGCCGGTGCCGACATCGCCCGCACCGTCGCGCTCAAGGCCGGCTACGGCAAGGAGGTGCCGGGCATCCAGATCAACCGCTTCTGCGCCTCGGGGCTCGACGCGGTGAACCTCGCCGCTGCGCAGGTCATGTCCGGCCAGAAGGAGCTGGCGATCGGCGGCGGCGTCGAGAGCATGAGCCGCGTCGGCATGGGCGCCTCGGGCTTCGCCATCGCGGTCGACCCTTCGGTCGCGATCGACACCTATTTCATGCCGCAGGGCGTCTCCGCCGACCTGATCGCGACGAAATACGGCTTCTCGCGCGATGATGTCGATGCCTATGCCGTGCGTTCGCACAAGCGCGCCCATGCCGCCTGGGAGGCGGGCCGCTTCAAGAATTCGGTGGTCCCGGTCACCGACGTCAACGGCCTGACCATCCTTGCCCGTGACGAGACGATCCGCCCTGGCACCGACATGCAGGCGCTCGCCGCGCTGAAGGCCTCCTTCGTCCAGATGGGCGAGATGGGCGGTTTCGACGCGGTCGCGACCGCTGCCCATCCCGATGTTGAATACGTCAACCACGTGCACCATGCCGGCAATTCCTCGGGCATCGTCGATGGCGCCGCCGCCGTGCTGGTCGGCTCGAAGAAAGGCGGCAAGGCAGCCGGCCTCAAGCCTCGCGCTCGCATCAAGGCCTTCGCCACGATCGGCTCCGACCTCGCGCTGATGCTGACCGGCCCGGTCGACGTGACCGAGCGCGTGCTGAAGAAGGCCGGCATGACGACGAAGGACATCGACCTGTTCGAGCTGAACGAGGCCTTCTCCTCGGTCGTGCTGCGTTACCAGCAGGCCTTCGACATCGACGACGAGGTGCTGAACGTGAATGGCGGCGCCATTGCGATGGGCCACCCGCTCGGCGCGACGGGGGCGATGATCCTCGGCACCGTCCTCGACGAGCTTGAGCGCACGGACAAGAACACCGCGCTGGTCACCCTTTGCGTCGCCGCCGGCATGGGCGTCGCCACCATCATCGAACGGGTTTGAGGAGAGCCGTCATGAACCTCGTCAATTTCCGCTTCGACGTCGACGCAGACGGCATCGCCACCGCGACCTGGGACATGCCCGGCCGCTCGATGAACGTCATCACCCCCGAACTGATGGCCGAGATCGAGCAGATCATCGACAAGGTCGCTTCCGATGAGGCGATCAAGGGCTGCGTCGTCACCTCCGGCAAGGAGGCCTTCTCCGGCGGCGCCGACCTCACCATGCTCCAGGGCCTGCGCGATCTCTATATCCGCCTCGCCAAGGAGAAGGGCGAGCAGGCCGCGATGCAGAGCTTCTTCGACGAGAGCCGCAAGCTCTCGCTGCTCTATCGCAAGCTCGAAACCTGCGGGAAGCCCTTTGCCGCCGCGATCCATGGCGTTTGCCTGGGCGGCGCCTTCGAGCTGGCGCTGGCCTGCCAGTATCGCGTCGTTTCGGACGATGCCTCGACCCGCGTCGGCCTGCCAGAGATCAAGGTCGGGCTGTTCCCCGGCGCCGGCGGCACGCAGCGCGTCGCCCGCCTCATGCAGACCGGCGACGCTCTCCAGATGATGTTCAAGGGCGAGCAGGTGAAGGCGCTGCCGGCGCGGAACACCGGCCTCGTCCACGCCGTCGTGCCGCGTGACCAGCTCGTCGCGAACGCCAAGGAGTGGCTCAAGGCCAATCCGCAGGCCAAGGCGCCCTGGGACGATCCGAAATTCAAGCTCCCCTCCAACAAGGTCTATTCGCCGGCCGGCATGCAGATCTGGCCGCCCGCCAACGCGATCTATCGCCGCGAGACCAACGACAATTATCCGGCTGCCCGCGCGATCCTGTCCGCGGTCTATGAGGGGCTCCAGCTTCCGATCGATCTCGGCCTGCGCGTCGAGAGCCGCTACTTCGCCAAGATCCTGCGGACGAAGGAGGCGGCTTCGATGATCCGCTCGCTCTTCGTCTCGATGCAGGAGCTCAACAAGGGCGCACGCCGCCCTGCCGATGTCCCACCGAGCAAGCTCAGGAAGGTTGGCGTCGTAGGCGCCGGCTTCATGGGCGCCGGCATCGCCTATGTCACGGCGCTGGCGGGCATCGAGGTTGTCCTTGTCGACAGGGATCAAGAGGCCGCAGACAAGGGCAAGGCCTATTCTCACAAGTTGGTTTCCGACCAGATCATGAAGGGCCGCGCCAAGACCGCCGACCGCGACGCGCTGCTCGGCCGCGTCACGGCAACGGCCGACTACGCCGCGCTGAAGGGCTGCGATCTCGTCATCGAGGCGGTGTTCGAGGATCCGAAGGTCAAGGCCGAAGTCATCGCCAAGGTCGAGGCCGTCGTCGGGCCGAAGACCATCTTCGGATCCAACACCTCGACGCTGCCGATCACCGGCCTCGCCACGGCGAGCCAGCGGCCGCAGAACTTCATCGGCATCCACTTCTTCTCGCCGGTCGAGAAGATGCTGCTGGTCGAGGTGATCATGGCCAGGAAGACCGGCAAGAAGGCGCTCGCCATGGCGCTCGACTTCGTCCGCGCCATCAAGAAGACGCCGATCGTGGTCAACGACACGCGCGGCTTCTACGCCAATCGCTGCGTCGGCAACTACATCCGCGAAGGCCACCTGATGCTGATGGAGGGCGTGCCGCCGGCGATGATCGAGGCGGCGGGCAAGCAGGCCGGCATGCCGGTCGGCCCGCTCTCGCTCAACGACGAGGTTGCGGTCGACCTCGCCTTCAAGGTGCTCAAGGCGACGAAGTCGCAACTCGGCGAGGGAGCCGTTGATCCGGCGCAGGAGAAGCTGCTCTCCGACATGGTCGAGAAGCACGGCCGCCTCGGCCGCAAGAACAAGAAGGGCTTCTACGACTATCCGGAAGCCGGCCCCAAGCGCCTCTGGCCGGGGCTTGCCGATCTCGTCGGCAAGCAGCTCGCGCCGGAGCAGGTCGACATGGATGAGCTCAAGCACCGCCTTCTGGTCACGCAGGCGCTCGAAGCCGCGCGGACCTATGAAGAGGGCGTCGTCACCGACCCGCGTGAGGCCGATGTCGGCTCGATCATCGGTTTCGGCTTCGCACCGTATAGCGGCGGCACACTGAGCTTCATCGACAATATGGGCGCCGCCGCCTTCGTGAAGCTCTGCGAGGCGCTGGCGAAGAAGCATGGCGAGCGCTTCAAGCCCAACCGCCAGCTCAAGCGCATGGCGAAGACGGGGGAGAGCTACTACGGTGCGCAGAAGGCGGCGGCGTGACCCTGCCGGGTGCGCCCGAGCACGGTGAGCGCTTCTCCGCCGGGGCAGCACGCTATGCCGAGGCCCGGCCTGACTATCCGGCCGGGCTGATCGGCGATCTCGTGCGCACCATCCTCGCCGGGCCGCCGGGTCTCGTCATCGACGTCGGCAGCGGCACCGGCATTTTCACCCGCCAGTTGCGGGCCGCGCTGCCGGCCGACGTCGACCTCGTCGGCATCGAGCCCTCGGCCGCGATGCGCGCGCAGGCGACGGCCCGCCCGACGCAACCTTCCATCGCCTTCAAGGCTGGCGCCGCCGAGGCGCTGCCGGTCGAGGACCGCGCCGCCCGCGCGGTCACAGCCGCAACGGCGGCACACTGGTTCGAGCGGACGCGCTTCTATGCCGAAGCGGCCCGCGTGCTCGCCGGCGACGGTCTGCTCGCCATCGTCGAGTACATAAGAGACGAAACCGCTCCGGCTCCGGCTGTCGCCACGGCTTTTCTCGGCCGCCACGGCAGCCCGCGGGGCAACTCACGGCCGAATTATCAGGCGGAACTGTCCTGTCTGTCGGCTTTCGCGAACGTTAGCGAGGCGAGCGAACGCGTGGTGCTCAGCCTCGAGCCATCGGCTTTCACCGAGCTCGTGCTGTCGTCTTCCTACGCCCGGGGAGCTCTCGATACACTTGGCGAGGACGAGGCGCGCAGGATCCTGCTCGCTGAGGCGAGGGATCTGATCGGCCGCGACGGCCTCGTGCCTTACCCTTACGTCTTTCGCTGCTTCACGGCGCGGCGTCGTGACTGGGGCGACATTTGATGTCCATCCGTCCGATCCTGCGCTTTCCCGATCCTTGCCTGAAGCTGCCGGCCGCGCCGGTGGTGGATTTCGACGAGAGTGTGCGCGAGCTCGCGACAGACCTGCTCGATACGATGCGGGCGGCGCCTGGTGTCGGCATCACCGCACCGCATGTCGGGGTGATGAAGCGCCTCGTCGTGCTCGAGCTGACGCCGGGCGAGGTGCGGACCTATGTCAATCCCGTACTGCTCTGGTCGTCGCCGGAGACGCAGCGCGCGACCGAGGGCAGCGTCTCGATGCCGGGGGTGACCGAGGAGATCGAGCGCGCCGCCCGCGTCCGCATCGGCTACCGCGACCTTGACGGCAACGAGCGGGTCGAGGAGGCGGATGGCTTCCGCGCCGTCTGCCACCAGCACGAGATCGACCAGCTCGACGGCATCTTCTGGATCGAGCGCCTGTCGCGCCTCAAGCGCGACAGGGTGAAGGCGCGCTACGACAAGCTGCGGCGCGCCTGAACCGGCGTCACTTCACCAGCGGGCAGCCGCCGTCCGCCAACGGCCGGAAGGCCTGGTCGCCGGGGATGGTGCGGATCAACTTGAGATAGTCCCAGGGGTATTTCGACTCGGAGGGCTTCTTCACCTCCAGCACGTAGAGATCGTGCACCATGCGGCCGTCCTCGCGGATCTTGCCGTTCTTGGCGAAGAAGTCGTTGACCGGCGTCGCCTTCATCTGCGCCGCCACCTTCTCGGTCTCGGCGGTGCCGGCGGCCTTCACGGCGTTGAGGTAGTGCAGGATCGAGGAATAGGTGCCGGCCTGGCCCATGGTCGGCATCGCCTTGTGCCGTTCGTAGAAGCGCTTCGACCAGGCGCGGGTCTCCTCATTCAGGTCCCAGTAGAAGGCCTGGGTCAGGATCAGCCCCTGCGCGTCCTGTAGGCCGATGGCATGGATGTCGGTGATGTGGAGATACAAGCCCGCGAGCTTCACGCCGGTCTGCGGCAGGCCGAACTCCGTCGCCTGCTTGATGGTGGCGATCTGGTCGGCGCCGGAGGAGGCGATGCCGACCATCTTCGCGCCGGAGCTCTGCGCCTGCAGCAGATAGGACGAGAAGTCGCTCGTGCCCTGCGGGTGCTTGACGCCGCCGACGATCTTGCCGCCGGCCTTCGTCACGGCGTCCGAGGTATCGCGCTCCAGCGCATGGCCGAAGGCGTAGTCGGCGGTGATGAAGAACCACGGACCTTCCTTGGCGAGGGGCAGCCCGGTGCCGACCGCCAGCGCATAGGTGTCATAGGTCCAGTGGATGCCGGTCGGCGCGCAGAACTTGCCGGTGAAGTCCGATGATCCGCCGGTCGAGGCCAGCACAAGCTTGTTCTTGCGCCGGCCGATCTCCTGAATGCCGAGCAGCACCGAGGAGGTTGGGATGTCGGCGATGACATCGACGCCATCCTCATCGATCCAGCGATTGACCAGCGCCGAGCCGACATCCGGCTTATTCTGGTGATCGCCGGCAAGGATCTCGATCTTGCGGCCAAGCACTTCGCCGCCGAAATCCTCGACCGCCATCTGCGCGGCGATCACCGATCCGGGGCCTGCCATGTCGGCATAGATGCCGGCCATGTCGTTCAACACGCCGATGCGAAGCGGCTTCGATGACTGGGCGAGGGCAGGGCTGACAAGCGCGGGGGCGAGAAGTGCGGCGAGGCCGGCGGCAACGATACGAAGCGACATGATCATCCGAAGGGCTGCGGGGAAGCGCAGGCTCTACGGAAATGTCTCGGGGAAGGTCAAGGCTTCGTTCGGAATAAAGAACGTTGCTGGGAAAAATCACGCTGACTGAGAACGAATTATCTCCGGATGGCCGTATAATGAGAGAATTCATCCCTCGCGGGCTGTGCTCGGGCAGGCCGTCACTCCGAGGACGAGCCTTGGCTCGTTCCGGAATGACGGCGTGGTCCGTTCCGCCGAACGCAATCTCAGTTCGCCACGGCGCGGATCACCGCGCGCAGCTTGCCGATCAGCTCCTCGACCTGGCTCTCCGTGATGATCAGCGGCGGCGAGAAGGCGATCGTATCGGCGGCGGTGCGGATCATCAGGCCGTGCTCATGGAAGGCCCGTTCGATCGCATCAAAGCCGCGCTTTCCGGCACCCTCGGCGCGGGGCGCGAGATCGACCGCGCCGACGAGGCCGAGCGTGCGGATGTCGACGACGTTCGGCTCGCCCTTCAGGCTCATCACCGCGTCGGCCCAGGCGCCCTCCATGGCGCGGGCGCGCTCGAACAAACCTTCCTCGCGGTAGATGTCGAGCGTGGCGAGCGAGGCAGCCGCGGCCAGCGGGTGGCCCGAATAGGTGTAGCCGTGGAAGAGCTCGATCACATTGTCCGGCCCGCCCATGAAGGCGTCGTAGATGTGCTTGCGCACGATCACGCCGCCCATCGGTACGGTGCCCGAGGTCACGCCCTTGGCGAAGGTGATCATGTCGGGGATCACGCCGTAGCGCTCGGCGGCGAAGGCGAAGCCAAGGCGGCCGAAGCCGGTGATGACCTCGTCGAAGATCAGCAGGATGCCGTGCTTGTCGCAGATCTCGCGCAGGCGCTTGAGGTAGCCCTTCGGCGGCGGCAGGGCGCCGGTCGAGCCTGCCATCGGCTCGACGATCACGGCGGCGATGGTCGAGGCGTCGTGCAGGGCTACGACGCGCTCGAGATCGTCGGCGAAATGCGCGCCGTATTCCGGCTCGCCCTTGCTGAAGGCCTGCTTCTCGCGGTCATAGGTGTGGGCGATGTGGTCGACGCCGGTGAGCAGCGAGCCGAAGAACTTGCGGTTGTTCGACATGCCTCCGACGGAGATGCCGCCGAAGCCGACGCCGTGATAGCCGCGCTCGCGGCCGATCAGGCGGGTCTTCGCCGCCTTGCCGGAGACGTTCCAGTAGGCGAGCGCGATCTTGAGCGCCGAATCGGCCGCCTCCGAGCCCGAGCCGGCGAAAAAGACATGGTCGAGATCGCCCGGCGCCAGCGCCGCGATGCGGGCGGCGGCCGCGAAGACCTTGGGGTGGCCGTACTGGAAGGAGGGGGCGTAGTCGAGGTCGCGCGCCTGCGCCTGGATCGCCTGGATGATCGGCTCGCGCGAATGGCCCGCATTGCAGCACCAGAGGCCGGCGGTGCCGTCCATCACGGGCTTGTTGTCGGGCGTATAGTAGAACATCCCCTCGGCTCGGGCGACCATCCGCGGGTTCTTCTTGAACGAGCGGTTTGCCGTGAACGGCATCCAAAAGGCTTCGAGGTCGTTGGGGGTCGCGATCGGGGTTGTGGACAAGGGCATCGGGCCATCCTGAGATTAATCTTCCTTCAACCTAACAGCCCGACACGGGGTGTAAATCGTCGGCGCGACGCGGCATCCCTGCGCCCCACGGGAGAGCGGGTGGTTGATCGCACGGCAAGGTGACGTTGCGTCGCTTCTGGCGTAAATTGGGAAGGGGCGCAAAACTGAACCGGACCCCGATGGACGATCGTGAGCCAGCGTCGGAGCGGCCGGATGGCGAATTCCATGCGTTGATTCGCGCGAGCCTCGTGCGTGTTCTCGCGTCCGATGCCTTTCGTGCTGCGCCGCAGCTTTCCGCCTTTCTCGGCTTCATCGTCGAGCGCGCCGTCGAAGGACGCAGCGCGGAGCTGAAGGGCTATACGATTGCCGTCGAGGCCTTCGGCCGTTCCGCCGATTTCGATCCTCAGGCCGATCCGATCGTGCGCGTCGAGGCCGGCCGCCTGCGTCGGGCACTGGCACAATATTATGCCGGTGAGGGCGCAGCGGATCCCCTGCGGATCACCATGCCGGTCGGGGCCTATGTCCCGGCATTCGACCTTGTCGGGCCGCCGGATACCGAGGCGGCGGGGCTCGATCAGCCCGCGCAGGAGGAACCCGTCGGCGCTCCGCAGCCCGAGGCGAGCGATAGCCCGGACCCGGTGCCGGAGACGCCTCACGAGCGTCGGGCGGCCAGGCGTTGGCCCCTCGTCGCTGCCCTGGGCCTATGCGTCGCACTGCCGCTGGCAGCTTGGTATTTCGGCCTGCTCAGCCCGAGGCCGGAGCGCGCAGCCTCGACTGCGGCGCCCGCCGTCGCGCCGGCCCCGAGCCACGAGGCCACCGCGCGGACCCGGCCGCTCGAGGTGACGGTCGTGGCGATTGCGATTCCGGACCTGCCCAGTGACCCGCAACTCGCCGAGCCGGCGCGCCGGTTTGCCCGCATACTTGCCGACGCCATGTCCCGCTTCGACGATCTCGTCACGGTCAGGGCTCCGTCTCCCGGCCAGGCACCGCTGCCCGGGGCCGACTACATCTTCGAGATCAGTACCCAGACGATCGACGGGACGTTGGAGGGCTTCGCCCGCCTGCGCTCGGCACGCGATGGCCGCATCGTCTGGTCGGGGTCCTCGACACGGACCTTGAGCTCGGGCGATGGCGATCTGCCGGACGTCGCCCGGCGGCTGGCGACGCGTCTGGCCGAGCCCTTCGGCATCATCCACGCTGATATCCGCCAGAACGCGACTTCCGGGCCGATGCGCTGCATCTATCAGGCGATCGATGTCCGTCGCTCGCTCAAGCCCGAGGATCATCTTGCGGCCCGCAAATGCGTGCAGGAACTGGTCGATCAGGATGCGACTTTCTACCCCGGTTGGGTGCAGCTCTCCTTCCTCACTCTGGCCGAGTACACCTCCGGCCTCAATCCACAGCCGGGCTCGCCCCTCGAACGTGCGCTTTCGGCGGCTCTCACCGCCGTGCGGCTGTCGCCCTCCAGCGCGCGGGCCCAGCAGGCGATGATGGAGGTGTTGTTCGCGCGCGGGGCGTCGGAGGAGGCGATCAGGACAGGGCGCGAGGCACTGATCCGCAATCCCTATGATTCGGACATCATGGCCAGTCTCGGCGCGCGGTTCATTCAGTTGAATCGCCCCGCCGAGGGCATGCCGCTGCTCGAGCGGGCCATCGAACTGAGCGCCGGCCGTCCGCCTGCCTATGATTTCTTCGCCCTGCTCGGCGCCCATCTGCTCGGCGCCCGGCAGATCTCGCGCGGCCATGCCGAGTTTCTGGCGGCCGATTCGAATCCCTATGCCATGCTCGGTCGGGCCCTCCAGGCGGCGCAGCTCGGCAAGGAAGCCGACAAGGCCGAGGCGATCGCCGCCCTGCGCCGGAGTTCGCGGCTCTTCGAGACCGAGCCGCAGGTCTGGCTAATGCGCCGCGGTTTCGGTCCCGAGGTCACCGAACGCATCCTGTCCGATCTCGCCATCGTGCAGCCCTGACCGGGAAAGCCCCTGGCCGCAGTCGTCTATCACCGGTTTCGGCACTTCGCCGCGTGGTGAATGGGGCAAATGCTCGCTTGCCGTCGGGCGTGAGGTTAATCTTTGTCGCAGTGGTGTGATTCGCCGTCCTTTTCCGATCAACCCCTTGCGCGATCGCTGCCTTGGCCCGTCTCCGACCGAATGCCCTGCATCCTCTCGCCAGCGCCGTCACCGGGCTGTCGGCGGGCGCGGTCCTGTTGCTTTTGCTGCCGACCCCGCTGGGCACCGCGCTGGGCTTGCTGCTGGCGGGGGCGGGCTCGATCGGCTCCTTCTGGCTGTTCGAGAAGCGTGGCCTGGCTCAGCGCGAGCAGGTTCTGGCCGCGATAGGCGAGGTCAAGGTCCGGCTCGCGACCAGCTCGATCCGGCTCGATGCCCTGTCGGCCCGCGTCGAGCAGATGCCGATGCGCGAGGCCGATGCGGTGCCCGCACGCGCCGCCATCAATGAATTGACCGCCGAGGTCGGGCTGCTGGGAGACCTGATACATCAGGTCGCAACGACGCTGGCGGACCATGACGCGGCGCTAGCCGCGGTCCAGTCGAAGTCCGTCCAGCCGCAGCGCGTCGAGGCGCCCGTCGTGGTCGTCGATCCCGAAGCGGCCCGGCAGGAACGTCTGCAGGCGATGGCGGCCGAGCGGGCCGAGGCCGCGCGACAGGCCAAGGAGCGGGCGGAGGCGGAGCGTGCCGCCGTTATCAGCGCCGCTCTCTCCGAGGGCAAGGTCGAGGTTCACCTGCAGCCGATCGTGCAATTACCGCAGCGTCGTACCCGGGGTTACGAGGCACTGGTGCGCCTGCGGCTCGACGAGAATACACTCCTGCTGCCGCATGAGTTCTTGTCCGTCATCGAGGAGCGCGGCTTCGGCCCAACGCTCGACGCGCTCGTCCTGACCCGCGCGCTCGCCATCGCCCGCCATCTTGGCTCGAAGGAGGGCGAGCTTTTCGTCTCCTGCAATTTCGGCGCGGCGACCTGGGCGTCTTCCAAGGCGCTGGTGACCCTGTCGCGCATTCTCGACAAGTATCGCGAGCATACGGGCAACCTGATCATCGAGATGCCGCAGAGCGTCTTCCGCGGCCTCGATCCCACGAGCCTGGGACTGCTTGGGGCGATGTCGGCCAATGGTGTGCGCTTCGCGCTCGATCAGCTCGTCGATCTCCGGCTCGATCCGGTCTCGCTGTTCGATCGCGGCATCCGCTTCGTCAAGGCGCCGGCGGCGCTGCTGATGGAACATGCCGAGGGCGGCGCCGCGACGGACATTGCGGCCGGCGACCTCTCGACCTTGCTCGCGCGGGCCTCGATCGTCCTGGTCGCGGACGAGGTCGCGGACAATCCGACAGTCGCCGACATGATCGACCTCGGCGTCATGATGGCGCAGGGGCTCGTCTTCTCGCCGCCGCGGCCGGTCAAGCCCGACGTCTTCGCCGAACCCGCCCCGATTGCGCCCGAACCGGCCCCGCAGCCGGCCGCGCAACGTCCGCCGGCCGAGGTCGTCGGTCATCCCGCCGCCGCGCCCGCCCCGAGGCAGGACGCGGAGCAGGGCTCGCCGGCGCGTGAGGCGCCCCCGGAGCGGCAGTCGTTCCGCTCGGTCCTGCGCCGCGCCAGCGCCTGAGCGGCTATCGTCGAAGGAGCCGAAGGCTTCGCGCGATCTCCGCTGCCCGGGCAGGGCGCCGGCGCATCGCTGCGGATGCGGGATCGGCCCTGATGCTGTAGAGCGAAAGCTCGCAGCCAGAGGAAGTGATCCGCCGTGCCGTCTCTGAACATCGCCGCAACCCGTCCACTGTCGGGCTTTTCCGAGATCGCGGACCGTTTCGATCTGTGCCTCTGCGATGTCTGGGGCGTCGTCCACAACGGCGTCGCCGCCTTCGAGGACGCGGTTGCGGCGCTGGTCGCGATGCGCGAGCGGGGCATCAACGTCGTCCTCGTCACCAATGCGCCGCGGCCGAACGCCGAGATCGCGCGCCAGCTCGCCGGCTTCAATGTGCCCCAGGCGGCCTGGGACGCGATCGTGACATCCGGTGACGTCTGCCGCGCGCTGATCCAGGCTCGCGCCGGCCAGCCGGTCTTCCGGCTCGGCCCCGATCGCGACCTGCCGCTGATCGCGGGGCTCGATGCGCCGGAGGTCGGGCCGGATGAGGCGAGGTATGTGCTCTGCACCGGCCTCTTCGACGATACGACGGAGACCGCCGAGAGCTACGCTGGCCTGCTTGCCGGCTTCGCTGCGCGCCGCCTCGAGATGATCTGCGCCAATCCCGATCTGGTCGTCGAGCGCGGCGGCCAGATCGTACCCTGCGCCGGCTCTGTGGCGCTGGCCTATGAGGAACGCGGCGGCAAGGTGGTCTATGCCGGCAAGCCGCACCGGCCGATCTACGACACCGCGCTCGCTCTCGCACAGGAGAAGCGCGGCGCTCCGATCGCGCGCGATCGGATCTGCGCCATCGGCGATGCGATCCGCACCGACATCGCCGGCGCCGACACCTTCGGCGCGACGGGGATCATGGTGCTGGCGGGCATTCACGCCCAGGACCTGATGGAAGCTTCATGGGACCAGCGCCATGGCTGGTTCGAGCGGCAGAGCCATCGCCCGGCCTATGCGCTGCCGCATCTCGTCTGGTGACACGTCTGTCGACGAGAAGCAGGCTCTTCTTCAGGCGGCGCAGACGACGGATTCGATCTTGGAGCGCAGCGTCTGCGCGTTGAACGGCTTGACGATGTAGTTGTTCACGCCGGCCTTCTTGGCGGCGATGACGTTCTCGGTTTTGGACTCGGCGGTGACCATGATGAAGGGCGTCGCCGACAGCGCGTCTTCCTCGCGCACGCGCTGCAGCAGCTCGAAGCCGGTCATCGGCTCCATGTTCCAGTCGGAGATGACCAGCCCGTACTGCTTGTCGCGCATCTTGGCGATGGCAGCCTGGCCGTCGGAGGCATCGTCGACATTCTCGAAGCCGAGCTGCTTCAGGAGGTTACGGATGATCCGGACCATCGTCTGGTAATCATCGACCACCAGAATGGGCATGGAAGGGTCGAGAGCCATTGCGGTGCTCCAAGCAAACAGTGACGGCGCGGGGCGATACCCACGCCGCGCTGCCTCGATCAAGGCGGCTACAGGTCGAAGGTCATACCGGCTCCGGCTTTCAAAGCTGTTAATCCGATCTCGGACTGACGCAGGGTAATTCGACTTCTTGCGAGGCCACCAAAGTCCAATGGCCGGCCCGCGCCGGCTGTGAGAGGTTCGCCGTGAGACAGCGATCCCGGCAGCGGACCCCGCGCCGCGCCGGCGACGAAAGCCGGTCACACCGATGAACAGCGCACTTTACACCGTCCACGCCTTCGAGGACCTGACCGTCGGACAGAGCGAAAGCCTGATGCGGACGGTGATGGAGCGCGACATTTCGCTGTTCGCCGACCTGTCGGGCGACGCCAATCCGATTCATCTCTGCGACCGCTTCGCCGCCAGCACCAAGTTCGGCCAGCGCATCGCCCATGGCATGCTGACTGCGAGCCTGGTCTCCGCCCTGCTCGGCACGCGGCTGCCGGGGCCGGGCGCAGTCTATCTGTCGCAGACCCTGACCTTCCTCGCTCCGGTGAAGATCGGCGATGTCGTCACCGCCCGGGTCGAGGTCGTGGAGCTTGTGGCCGAACGCCGCCGCGCACGGCTCTTCTGCGAATGCCTGGTGGACGGCAAGGCCGTTCTGGAGGGAGAGGCCTGGGTGGCCCTGCCGCCGTCCCGGCCCAAGGACGGCAAGGTCGCTGGCGCGGGGGATTGAGCTTGCCGGCTTGACGCCTCGCCGCGTCTGCCCAATGACGGGCCTGCCCGGCCAGCGCCTCGGGCGCCCGGATAGTCCTGCCCGATGACCACTCCCGCCGACGCCACCTCAAGTTTCGTGCTCGATCTCGACAAGCCGGTTCCCGACGCCTTGCGTGGCTCGGTCATCGCGCTCGGCAATTTCGACGGCGTCCATCGCGGCCATGCCGAGCTGGCGCGGGTCGCAGGCGAAATGGCGGCAAGGCTCGGCGCCCGGGCAGCGGCGCTCACTTTCGAGCCGCATCCGCGCAGCGTCTTCCGTCCCGAGCAGCCGGTCTTCCGCCTGACGCCGCCGGCGGTGAAGACTGAACTGCTGGCACAGGCCGGCCTGCCGCTGACCTTCGTGCTGCCGTTCAACCGCGAGATCGCCGCGATTCACGCCGAGGCCTTCGTCGACGAGCTCCTGCTTGGCAAGCTCGGCGCCGCAGGCCTCGTCTGCGGCTATGATTTCCATTTCGGGCAGGGTCGCAGTGGCTCACCGGAGATGCTCGAGGCGCGGGCGATGCATGCCGGCGTTCCCGTGACCGTCGTCGCACCCTATGCCTGGGCCGGCGAGCCGGTTTCTTCGACGCTGATCCGCAACCTTCTGGAGCAGGGTGACGTCGCTCGCGCCGGCGAGTTCCTGGGCCGGCCCTGGTTCGTGCGCGGTGTGGTCGCCCATGGCGACAAGCGCGGGCGCGATCTCGGCTATCCCACCGCCAACATGCATCTTGCCCGTGACTGCCGGTTAAAGTTCGGAGTCTATGCCGTGCGGATGAAGATCGACAGCCTCTGGCATGATGGTGTCGCCAGCTTTGGTAGTCGGCCGACCTTCGACGACGGCGCGCCGCGGCTCGAGACCTTCGTCTTCGATTTCTCGGACGATCTCTACGGCAAGCAGGTTGATGTCGCGCTGGTCGAGTGGCTGCGCGGCGAGGAAAAGTTCGATTCGCTCGACGCGCTGATCGCGCAGATGGATGCCGACAGCCTGCGGGCGCGCGACATCCTGGCCAAGACAGCGCCCTTCCTTCCTTAGCGTGCGCCTGCTAGAAGCCGCTCATGCTCGCCTTTTGCGCCAAGTTCATCGATGTTTCCCGGCGAATTACGGGCCCGGCTGCCGCCCCGCGCTGATGCGTGGGCGCTTGCGCAAGCCGGGTGACGATCGCTTTTCCTGATTTTCTCAGCGGATCAGCGCCAGGCCAGGCAACCATGGCAGGCTCATCCGCATTGCCCGAGCCGGACCATGACCGACAAGCCCCAAGCCAAGCCGACCGACAAGACCGACGCCGTCGACTATTCGCAGACCCTGTTCCTGCCCCAGACCGAGTTCCCGATGCGGGCGGGCCTGCCGCAGCGCGAGCCGGAACTGCTCGCCCGCTGGGCGAAGATGGACCTCTACCGCAAGCTGCGCGAGGCCGGGAAGGGCAGGGACCGTTTCGTCCTGCATGACGGCCCGCCCTACGCCAACGGCAACATCCATATCGGCCACGCGCTGAACAAGGTGCTCAAGGACCTCGTCACGCGCTCGCAGCAGATGCTCGGCTTCGACTCCAACTACGTGCCGGGGTGGGACTGCCACGGCCTGCCGATCGAATGGAAGATCGAGGAGCAGTATCGCGCCAAGGGGCTGAACAAGGACGACGTGCCCGTCGTCGAGTTCCGCAAGGAATGCCGCTCCTTCGCCGAACACTGGGTCGATGTCCAGCGCCAGGAGTTCAAGCGCCTCGGCGTCGAGGGCGACTGGGACGATCCCTATCTGACCATGGCCTATCCGGCCGAGGCGCAGATCGCCCGCGAGATCATGAAGTTCGCCGAAAGCGGCCAGCTCTATCGCGGCTCCAAGCCGGTGATGTGGTCGGTGGTCGAGAAGACGGCGCTGGCCGAAGCCGAGGTCGAGTACGAAGAGCACACGAGCGACACGATCTTCGTGGCGTTCCCGATCGTTCAGATCCTTCCTAGCCAATACGAGGAATACGGCGCCCGTTTTGACAAGGCGTCCTTCGAGACGCTGTTGAAGGCAGCCTCTGTTGTCATCTGGACGACGACGCCCTGGACGATCCCCGGCAACCGCGCGATCTCCTACAGCCAAAAGGTCGCTTACGGTCTCTACAGGGTCACGGCGGCGGCGGAGAACAACTGGGCCAAAGTCGGCGCGAGCTATGTGCTCGCGAAGAACCTCGCCGAGAGCGTCTTCAAGGCGGCGAAGGTCGAGGCTTTTGAGCACGTTGCGGACGTTCCCGCTGAGCAGCTCGCTGCGCTCACCGTGGCCCATCCGCTGCGCGGTCACGGCTACGACTTCGACGTCCCGCTGCTCGACGGCGACCACGTCACCGACGATGCCGGCACCGGCTTCGTCCACACCGCGCCGAGCCATGGTCGCGAGGACTTCGACGTCTGGATGGCGCATGGCCGCCAGCTCGCCGAGCGAGGCATCGAAACCCGCATCCCCTACACCGTCGACGCGGACGGCCGCTTTACCAAGGAGGCGCCGGGCTTCGAGGGTGCGCAGGTCATCACCGACAAGGGCGACAAGGGCAACGCCAACGACGTCGTCATCAAGGCGCTGGTCGAGGCCGGCAACATCATCGCGCGTGGCCGCCTCAAGCACCAGTATCCGCATAGCTGGCGCTCGAAGAAGCCGGTGATCTTCCGCAACACGCCGCAATGGTTCATCGCCATGGACAAGGCGGTCGACACGCTCGGTAACCGCACGCTGCGCGAGGTCGCGCTCGGCGCGATCAAGGACACCGAATGGGTCCCTGCCGCCGGCGAGAACCGTATCAACGGCATGATCGCCAACCGTCCGGACTGGGTGGTCTCGCGCCAGCGCGCCTGGGGCGTGCCGATCACCGTTTTCGTCGAGAAGGAGACGAAGGCGATCCTCGTCGACGCCAAGGTCAACGCTGCCATCGCCGAGGCCTTCGAGGCCGAAGGCGCCGATGCCTGGTTCACCGATACCGACGGCGCCCGCTTCCTGAAGCCCTTCGGCTACGATCCGGCGGCCTATGAGCGCGTCACCGACGTGCTCGATGTCTGGTTCGATTCCGGCTCGACCCACGCCTTCACTCTGGAGAAGCGCGACGACCTGCGCGCCCGCCGACGCGGCGACGGCGGCAATGACCGCGTGATGTATCTCGAAGGCTCGGACCAGCATCGCGGCTGGTTCCATTCCTCGCTGCTGGAAAGCTGTGGCACGCGCGCCCGCGCGCCCTACGACATCGTGCTGACGCACGGCTTCTGCCTCGACGAGAAGGGCGAGAAGATGTCGAAGTCGAAGGGCAATGTCACAGCCCCGCAGGACATCATCAAGGATTCGGGCGCCGACATCCTGCGCCTCTGGGTCGCGGCGGCCGATTATTCCGACGATCTGCGCATCGGCAAGGAGATCCTCAAGACCTTCGTCGAGACCTATCGCAAGCTGCGCAACACGATGCGCTGGATGCTCGGCACGCTCGCCCATTTCAGCGAGGACATTCGCGTTTCCGGCCCGCAGACGATGCCGGAGCTGGAGCGGCTGATGCTGCACCGGCTCGCCGAGCTCGGCCCGCAGGTCGAGGAGGCCTATCGCACCTACGACTACAAGAAGGTCGTCTTCCTGCTGTCGCAGTTCATGAACACCGAATTGTCGGCGTTCTACTTCGACGTGCGCAAGGACGCGCTCTATTGCGATCCGCTCTCCAGCCAAGTCCGCAAGAGCGCTCTCACCGTCGTCGACCATCTCTTCCGCTGCCTGACGACCTGGCTCGCGCCGATCCTGGTCTTCACGGCCGAGGAGGCCTGGCTCGAACGCTATCCCGAGGCGAAGACGCTCGACGGTTCGGTCCATCTCGAACTCTTCGCGAAGGCGCCCGCCGACTGGCTCGATCCGGAGCTGGCCGAGCGCTGGAGCAAAATCCGCAAGGTCCGCCGCGTCGTCACCGGCGCGCTGGAACTGGAGCGCGCCGCCAAGCGGCTGGGGTCCTCGCTGGAAGCCGCGCCGCAGGTCTTTGTCACGGACGCTGATCTTCTCGCTGCACTGTCTGGCGTCGATCTCGCCGAGATCAGCATCACCTCCGGCATCCGCATCGAGAACGGGGAGGGGCCGGCCGACGCCTTCCGCCTCGCCGAGGTGCCGGGCGTCGCGGTTGTGCCGCATCGGGCCGACGGCATCAAATGCGCCCGCTCGTGGAAGTACTTCGACCCGCAGACGGCCGATGCGGCCTATCCGGCGGTGACGCCGCGTGACGCCAAGGCGCTGCGCGAACTGGGCCGGGGCGCGCAGTGAGCTCCGCCCGCCGTCTCGGTGTCTCGATCGCCCTGGTCGTCTTCCTGGCCGACCAGGCCCTCAAGCTCTGGCTGCTCTTCGGCCTGCGCCTGGCCGAGACCGGGCCCTTCGCGGTCACGCCGTTCATGAACATCGTGCTCGCCTGGAACCGCGGCATCTCCTACGGGCTGTTCCAGCAGGGCACCGATATCGGACGCTGGGGCCTCGTGGTGATCTCGATCGTCGCGGCAGTCTGGCTTGGACGCTGGATGTGGCGCGAGCCGCGGACCCTGACGGTGGTCAGCCTCGCGCTGCTCGTCGGCGGGGCTCTCGGCAACGGGCTCGACCGCGCCGTCTATGGTGCCGTCGTCGACTTCGTTCACCTGCATTATGGCGACTTCAGTTGGTACATCTTCAACATTGCCGACGTGGCCATCGTTGTCGGGGTGGTCGGGCTGCTATATGAGTCCTTCCGCCCCGGAGCAGAAAAGACGGCTTGAAGCGATCTTCGCCATCGTTTTGCCGTTCGTCTGGGGTTTGAGGCGGGGAAGAGATTTCCTCAAGGGAGGTTTGACATGGCTCACCGCATCCGCGTGACGCATCTGCTGTTGGCCGGCGGCCTTCTTCTGGCGGTCCAGCCCGCGCAGGCTCAGGAGGGCGTGCTCTTCAAGAACCTGCTCGAAGGCGTCATTGGCGGCAAGTCCGGTGACGACATCGAATACCGCCAGCGTCCGCCGCTGGTGGTTCCGCCGAGCTCGGCGCTGCCGCGCCCGCAGACCCCGGCGAGCAACCGCACCGCGGCCTGGCCGAACGATCCCGACGTGGCCAAGCGCCGCGAGGACGCTGCCGCCGCCCGTGCCCCCGCAGGCACGAACCCGCACTGGCGCAACAATCCGATGCTGTCGCAGGAGGAGCTCCGCCGTGTCCGCTCGACGGGCAATGCCGCGCCGAGCTTTCCCGAGGAAGCGAACAACTACAACAACCAGATCAAGCCGATCATCATCGGCAAGGAACTGGCGGCCCGCCGCAACCAGTCTGCCGCCGACCTCCAGCTCAGCGGCGAAGAGCCGCCGCGGCGGCTGCTCTCCGAGCCTCCGGTCGGCTATCGCCGCCCGGCCGGCACTGCGGCGCTCGGTCCCGGCCGCGGCGGCCCGGTCGAGGACAAGCAGTCCACCGCTCAGCACGAATTCCTCGCCGGGAAGGTCCCGATCCAGCAGTAAGGGCGGGGCCGCTTCGGGCACGCCAAGGCGGGCGGCTCTGGTGTTCGGCGCCAGGCCTCCCTATCTGCGGAGATCGAACATTCCGGCGCCCGGCCAGGCTGGCGTGCCGATAATCCCTTGCGCATGACGCAGTCGCGCGGATCCGGATCCGCGCGAGACAATGGAGACGGCCTCAGGTGAACGTGCATTCGCAACAGACCCAGGCCGCCCAGTTGGTGGAGTCGTTCCGCCTCGCCAATGGCATGGACGTCGTCGTCGTGCCGGATCGCCGTGCGCCGGTCGTCACCCATATGGTCTGGTATCGCAACGGCTCGGCCGATGATCCGGCCGGCAAGTCCGGCATCGCGCATTTTCTCGAGCACTTGATGTTCAAGGGCACCGCCCGTTGGCCGGCGGGTGAGTTCTCAAAGATCGTCGCCGGCTTCGGTGGCCAGGAAAACGCCTTCACCTCCTTCGACTACACCGCCTATTTCCAGCGCGTGCCGAAGGAGCATCTGCGCGCGATGATGGATTACGAGGCCGACCGCATGACGGGGCTGGCCTTTGACGAGAGCGTCGTCGGCCCCGAGCGCGACGTCGTCCTGGAAGAGCGCAAGATGCGTGTCGATTCCGACCCCGCCGCCCAGCTCGGCGAGGAGTTTTCCTCGGCGCTCTTCGTGCATCACCCCTATGGCACGCCGATCATCGGCTGGGAGCACGAGATCGAGGAGCTCAGCCGTGACGACGCCTTCGCCTATTACCAGCGCTTCTACACGCCCGAGAACGCGATCTTGGTCGTCGCCGGCGATACCGACGCGGCGACCGTGCGGCGTCTCGCGGAGGAAACCTATGGCGCAATCCCGGCGCGCGGCGAGATGCCCGTCCGCAAGCGCCCGGCCGAGCCCGCCCCGCGTGCGGCGCGCCGCATCACGTTGAGCGACCCGCGCGTGCGCCAGCCCTCGCTGCGGCGCGGCTGGCTGACGCCGACCTATTGCAGCGGCGATCAGGCCGAGGTCTTCGCGCTCGAGATTGCGGCCGAGATCCTCGGCGGCGGCACGACCTCGCGGCTGTACCGCAAGCTCTGTGTCGAGGACGAACTCGCCTCGGGCGCCAGCGCCTACTTCATGGGCTCGATGGTCGATCGCGCTGCCTTCCAGGTCTCCGCCAGCCCGCGCCCCGGCGTCGAGATGACGGCGCTGGAGGCCGGGCTCGACGCGGCGCTCGCGACCTTCCTCCGCGACGGGGCGACCGAACTCGAACTCGCCCGTGCGCGCACGCGCCTCGTCGCCGAGACGATCTTCGCCCGCGACAACCAGTCCTCGCTGGCGCGGATCTTCGGCGCCTCGCTCGCCGTGGGCGAGACCGTCGAGGATGTGCTGGCCTGGCCGTCGCGAATCGAGGCCGTTCCGCGCGAGGCCGTGGTCGAGGCGGCCCGCCGCTATCTCCGGCCCGATCGCTGCGTCACCGGCCTGCTGCTGCCCTCGGCCTGAACCGGCCGCGCCTTGCCGGAAAGGGCAGGGCCCGGATCCGCCGTCAGAACATGACCCGCGTCAGGACATGACATGAACGCACCCATCCCCGCCGCCGTCTCCGGCCTCGCCGGGCCCTCCGTCCCCGTCCAGAAGGTCCGCTCGCCTGCGGGTGTCGAGGCCTGGCTGGTCGAGGAGCACAGCCTGCCGCTGATCGCGGTCGATTTCGCCTTCGACGGCGGCGCCACGCGCGATCCGGATAACGCCGCCGGCAGCGCCTATCTCGTCTCTGGCCTGCTCGACGAAGGTGCCGGCGATCTCGACGCGGAGGCCTTCCACGGCAAGCTCGCCGACCACGCGATCAGCCTGGGCTTCGATGCGCGCCGTGACGATTTCCACGGCCATGTCCAGACCCTGTCGAACCATCGCGACACGGCCTTCGAGCTCCTGGCGCTTGCCGTGAACGCGCCGCGCTTCGACGCTGATGCCGTTGCTCGCGTCAAGGGGCAGGTCATTTCCGGTCTGCAGCGCCAGGCGCAGAACCCCGAGACGCTCTGCCGCAACGCGCTTTATGCGGCCGCCTTTGCCGGCCACCCGTACGCCCGCCCCGAGAAGGGCGATGTCGACAGCGTTTCGCGGCTCGAGCCAGCCGCGCTGAAGGCGCTCTCGCGCGATCTGCTTGTCCGCGCCGGGCTCAAGGTGGTCGTCGTCGGCGACATTACGGCAGACGAACTTTCCCGCCGCCTCGATGAGGTCTTCGGCGGGCTGCCGGCAGGTCTGCCGCGTGCGCTTCCGGGCGAGCCCCTGCCGATCCAGGGGCTGGGCCAGACCCATGTCATCGATCTCGACGTGCCGCAGACCGTGCTGCGCTTCGTCGGTCCCGGGCTGATGCGGCATGACCCCGATTTCATCGCCGGCAGCGTGTTGAACCACATCCTCGGCGGCTCGGCCTTCACCTCGCGACTGTTCATGGAGGTCCGCGAGAAGCGCGGCCTCGCCTATGGTGTCTCGTCGAGCCTACTGCCGTTGCGCGAGGGCGCCATGCTGGTCGGCGGCACCGCGACCAAGAACGAGCGCGCGGCCGAGTCGATGACCGTGATCCGCGAGGAGATGGCCAAGCTCGCGGCTGACGGGCCGAGCGAGCACGAGGTCGAGGAGGCCAAGCGCTACATCATCGGCTCCTATCCGCTGCGCTTCGACACCTCGCCGAAGATTGCTGCCGAACTGCTTGGCCTTGCGATCAATGGTTTTGAGCCGGAGTATCTCGGCGAGCGCAACCGCCTCTTCGCGGCGGTGACGCTGGCCGATGTCAGGCGCGTGGCGCAGCGCCTCTTCGGCGACCCGCGCCTGCTGGTGCAGGCTGTGGGCCGGCCGGTCGATCTGGCTTGAGGCGGCGCCGCCGACGCGGCTTGTCCGGGACGAGCGCGTGGACGGGAGCGCCGGACACGCCGACCCGCTATCCTCGCTGACGGCGGCGGCACGATTCGCTGCCGCACACCTCGCCCACCCGGAATTCCCATGTCCGTCCGCCGCCTCGATCCCGTCCTGGTCGACCGCATCGCCGCTGGCGAGGTGATCGAGCGGCCGGCTGCCGCCGTGAAGGAACTGGTCGAGAATGCGATCGACGCTGGCGCGCGGGCCATAGCGGTCACGATCGCGGCCGGCGGGCGCGAGCTGATCCGTGTCGTCGATGACGGCGCCGGGATGACGCCCGATGATCTCGCCTTGGCGGTCGAACGCCACGCGACCTCGAAGCTGCCGGACGGCGATCTCTTCGCGATCAACTCGCTCGGCTTCCGCGGCGAGGCGCTGCCCTCGATCGGCTCGGTCGCGCGCCTGTCGATCGCGACCCGCCGCCATGATGCGCCGCAGGGTTCTGGCCTCGTCGTCGAGGCTGGCGAAAAAGGCGTCGTGCGACCGGTCGCGGCGGCTCCCGGCACGCGCATCGAGGTCAGTGACCTCTTCGCCTTCACCCCGGCGCGGCTGAAATTCCTGAAGAGCGACCGGGCCGAGGCGCAGGCCGTCTCGGAGATGCTACGTCGCCTCGCCATCGCCCACCCGGAGATCCGCTTCTCGCTCGAGGGCGAGCATGTCTCGCCCTTCGACTGGCCCGCCGAGGCGCTGGGAGAGGACGGGCAGTTGCGCCGGCTGGGCCGCGCGCTGGGCCGCGACTTTCCCGAGAACGCGCTGCGGCTCGATGCGGCGCGCGAGGGCTTCCGCGTCACCGGCTTCGCCGGCCTCCCGACATTTCATCGCGGCACCTCGGCCGGCGTGCATCTCGCCGTCAATGGCCGTCCTGTGCGCGACAAGCTGCTGCTCTCGGCCGTGCGCGGCGCCTATGCCGATGTCGTGCCCTCCGACCGGCACCCCGTGCTCTTCCTCGATGTCGCCTGCGATCCGCGCCTGGTCGACGTCAACGTCCATCCGGCCAAGAGCGAGGTCCGGTTCCGGGATCCCGCGCTGGTACGTGGCCTTGTCGTCTCCGGACTGAAGGCAGCGCTGGCCGAGGCTGGCCACCGCGCCACCACGACAGGCGGCGCCCGCACGCTGGAAGCCTTCCGGGCCGTTTTCGCCGGTGCGGGCAAAAGCAGCACACCGCTGCGTCCAAACCTGCCCGCCACGCCCGTCTGGACCGCACCGACAACGGGCTTCGACGCCCGTCCCCAGCAGGGCTTCGCCGGTTTCGAGGTCTCTTCGGCGGACGCCCGCGCGCATCTCGCCGAGCCCGCTGCCGACGCCCTTGACCGTCCGCTCGGGGCTGCTCGCGCCCAGCTCCACGAGACCTATATCGTCGCCCAGACGCGGGCAGGCGTCGTCATCGTCGATCAGCATGCCGCCCATGAGCGGCTGGTCTATGAGAGGCTTAAGGCCGAGCGTGCCCGCAACGGCATCGCCCGCCAGCCGCTGCTGCTGCCCGAGGTCGTCGAACTCGACCCGGTCGACGCCGACCGCCTGAACGCGGCGAGCGAGGAACTGGAAACGCTGGGGCTGCGGATCGAGCCCTTCGGGCCGGGCGCTGTGCTCGTCCGCGAGGCGCCCCAGCAGCTCGCCGGCGGCAATCTCCAGAAGCTGGTCCGGGACGTTGCCGACGCCCTGGCCGAGCACGGCACGGCCGGCTCGCTGGAGCGCCGGCTCGACCATGTGCTGGCGACGATGGCGTGCCACGACTCCGTCCGCGCCGGCCGCCGCCTGCGCCCCGAGGAGATGGACGCCCTCCTGCGCGAGATGGAGGTCACGCCCAATTCGGGCCAGTGCAACCATGGCCGCCCGACCTATGTCGAGTTGAAGCTAAGCGACATCGAGAAGCTGTTCGGGAGAAGGTGAAAAACCTCTACTTTAGCTCGGACGGTAGATGCCGTTGTCAAGATTGACCAGCGTCATGCCGGCGTCGAGGCATTGCGGGCCCCAGCGCGAGTCGGCGATCTCCTGTATTTCGCGTCGCGCCGCGAGATAGTCTATCGCCAGATTAGCCTGAGCCGCCGATAGGCGAACCTGCATGTTGGGGTGCCCAAAGAACCGATTGAGCAGGCGCCGTTGATCGCCGACCCGGGATTTTAATTCCATCTCAAGGGCGTGGACGCGCCAGACGAGACGATTGACGCGCGCTTGTTCCTCGCGTTCCATCGCGTCGTATTGCTCGATGCACAGGCGTTCGAACTGTTGAATGATCTCGGCGCTCGACAGGGCACTTAAGACCGTTGTCCCTTTCATTTGAGTACTCCAGTTTGGCGCATTGCATCGTGGCCGACACGAACATGCTCGGACCAATCGCGGCCGCGGAGATAGGCTCTCGGTGACTGCATGCCGAAACTCTGGTTAGGCTTGCTATACCACGCCGTAATCTCATGATGCTTGTATTTCGGGACGCTGACCACGTTATCGATCCCATCGATCATCGAGCGTGGAAACCTTTCGGATTCTGCCGCGCCCTGTTCAACGATGTGGTGATTTTCGTAACCCGCTCGGCTCTGACCCGCGTTCTGTTGAAGCTCCGCCAGCGACTTGGGCTCGTCCTGATAGGATCGGATCGAATGCCGCTCGGAATACAGCCAATGCGCGGCCTCGATCGCCATGAAGACCGCACCGACAGGCCCGGCGCGCCGCAGCGTTTGACGAGCGATTTCCTTCGCCAGAGCCTTGGCCGCCTGGGTCTTCGAGATCTTGTCCTTGGGCGGATCCTTTGGCGGCTCGGGCGGATCGAGTGATGGCCCGCCATTGTCGCCCATGCCCGGCGGCCGGCCTTGAGCATAACCTTCGACATACATCCACTGGCCGCTGCCGGCCCCGCTGCCTCCGGGAACGCGCGGTTGATCCTCTCTGAAGCCGGCCTTCTCGATGAGCTTGCCCAACTGCGCGAGCGCAAGCATCATGCGCTTGCTGGCGATATGAGACTTCAGCCTGTTGCGCTGGAGGCGGGTGGCCCGCTCGTCCTGTCGTATCGATGAGGGTAATGGCATCCGTGCGTTTGATCTCCGCGACGGATGCGGAGATTAAGCAGGCAATAGAGGCGGGGGATAAGATGCGTTCTTGTCCCCGCAGCCGGCGAAGCGGCCGCGTGCGCGGATCCGCCCCTTCGTTTCGCCTTCGTCGAAGGGCACGTGGGAACGCAGTCTGCCCTCTGTCACCGAAGCTGCGTTACGCAGCCGCTTCGCGCCGCGTCGGAAGCATGATCGAACCCGAGGCCGACATCACCAGGGCGAGGCCGAGCCAGTCGCTCGGCGTCGGGCGCTCGCTGAGCAGCAGGACCGAGCCGAGCACGCCGACGGCGGGCACCATCAGCGTGCCGAGACTGGCGATGCCGGCCGGCAGCCGCGCGATCACCGTGAACCAGAGGAAATAGGCCAACGCCTGGGCACCGAGGATATGGAAGCTCAGTGCCGCCACGGTTCGCGGTTCGAGCAGCTTCGGCACCGGCACGCCCTCGAAGGCGAGCATGCCGATCCCGGCTGCCGCACCGCCGATCAGGAGTTGCCAGGCAGCGATGGTTACCGCCGGCGCGTCGACGGGCCAGCGCTTGCTGACGACGGTGCCGAGCGCCCAGCTGACGCTGGCGATCAGTGCATAGAGCAGGCCCACAGAGAGGCTTCCGCTCGCGATCAGTGGCAGGCCGAGGCAGGCAAGACCGCTCACGCCGAGGCCAAGTCCGATGAGTCTTTGCCGGTCGAAGGGCTCGGTCAGGATGAAACGGGCGAGGATCGTCGCCCAGATCGGCATGGTAAACGTCAGGATGGCCGCCCGCGAGGTTGGCGCCGCAAGTTGGGCGAAGGCGAGCAGCACGTTGAAGGCGGCGATCGAAAGGAAGCCTGCGATCGCGAGCCTCGGCCATTGCTGGCGGGGCACGGCGAGCGGCAGGCCACGTGCCAGCGCAATCGCGACCAGCGTCAGTCCGGCAAAGGTCATACCCCCTGACCGCAGTGTCCAGGGGGCGAGCTCGGTGAGCGAAATCCGCACGGCGGGCCAGTTGAAGCCCCAGAGCAGCCCGAGCAGCGGGACGAGGAGAAGTGAACGGCCGGGTGTCTGGGGCATAGCGGGACTATGCGGGAGGAGAAGCAGCGGCCGTCATGTCATTTCAGCGTTGGGGTGATGCGCGGGAGGCGGCGTTTCGGTGACGCCAAGGCTGATCAATATAATTTGATTTGCAATGCAAATTAAATCATGGTCGATATGGCCCATGGAATCAGCTTCACCCTCTCCGCGTTTCCGCTTCGGAATTCGCTTCTCGTTGCTCGCACGCCGCTGGCGCAGGGCACTGGATGCCGGGCTGGCAGCCGGCGGGCTGTCCGATGCCACCTGGGTGCCATTGATCCATCTCCAGGAGACGGGAGGCGGCATCACCCAGAAGGAGCTCGCCGCGCTTGTCGGGATCGACGGTTCCAGTCTGGTGCGCGTGCTCGACATCCTGTCGCGCGAAGGCCTGCTCGAGCGGCGGCCGGATGAAACCGACGGGCGTGCGCGGTTGATCTACCTGACCGCTGCCGGCGAGCGACGCGTCGTCGAAATCCGGCAGGACTTGGCCGAGGAGGAAAAGGAGCTCCTCGCGGACCTGTCCGACGCCGACATCGTCACAATGCTCGGCCATTTCGACCGGATCGAGCAGCGCCTGACCGCTAGGCAGGCCCGGCGCCAAGCAGAAGAGGTCCGGTGATGGCGCCTGCCAAGTCGCCCGCAACCGCAGCCGCGTCCGCAATCCCGGCAGCCCGCCGCATCGATGCCGCGCGTCATCTTCTTCATCGGCACCTCGTCCGTGAGAGTCTCGCCCTGGCGAAGCAGCCGTCACTGCGCAACTCGGGCCTTGCCGGCCTGCAAGCTGCGGTGACGGTGGCGATCGCCTTGCCCCTTGTTCACCTCTCGCCCTGGCCGCACCTAATCGGCTTTGCTTCGCTTGGCGCCTTGACCGCGCTCTTCGGGCGCTTTGCGCCGTCGAGGAGCCGCAACCGCATCGTCTTCCTCTGCGGCCTTTGCCAGACCTTTGCCGTCCTGCTCATGTCCGCCGCGTCATGGCTTGGAGCGTCCGAGCCGACCATGTTCGTGCTGCTGGCACTCCTCTGTGGCTTTTACTCCTTCGTCAGCACGGCCGGCGGGTTCGGACCGCCGGGAGCCTTGATCTTCGTTTTCGCGGCCGGAGCCGCCATGGGCGCCGTCGGGTCGGGGCAGGAGATTCTGGAGCGGGTGGCCGCGACCGCTGTCGTCTCGGTGCTCGCCTGGGTGATCTGTGCGGTGACGGAGGCTTTCCGCCATCCAGCGACGCCCGAGCGGGGCTTTCCCGCGGAGCCGCCTCGCCCGGTCGGCCATAGATTCTTGGCTGCGGTGCGCCTCGCCTTGGGGGCGGCGATCGCCATTTTCGCGAGTGACGCGGCCGGCGCTGCCCACCCGGCCTGGGCCGCCATGGGCGCGGTCGCGGTGCTGCAGGGCGCGCATCTGCACGTCACGATGGGCCGGGCCCTTCAGCGCATGGCGGGGACGGCGCTCGGCGCCCTCCTGGTCTGGCTTCTCCTGATGCAGGCCCCCTCGGTTTGGACGGCCATCGCCATCCTGGCTGTTCTGCAGTTTGCGACCGAGTTGATCATCGGGACGAATTACGGCCTAGGGCAGATCCTGGTCACGCCTATGGCACTGCTGATGAGCCATCTCGCGGCGCCGCACGCGGCAAGCGTGGCAATGGCCCCCGAGCGTGTTCTGGATACGATGCTGGGCGCCTGCATCGGCATCGTGATCGCCGTGCTCTGCTCGACGTTGGACGACCGGATCCATCTCGCGCGGCACCACGCCGCGCGGACGGAGACCTGAAACGGCGAAGCGCCACCGGGCGAAGCGGGAACTGCGCCTTCAGCCGACGGTCGCCCGCAGCAGGATGACCTGCGTCTCGCCATAGGCCCGCCGCTCGAGTTCCTCGAACCCCTTCGGCAGCACGATCTCGACGTCGGCGGCTTCCTCCAGCACGACAAGGGCACCCGGCTCCAGCCAGCCACCGTCGCGCGCCGAGGTCAGCGCCGTCTCCCCAAGCCCCTTGCGATAGGGCGGGTCGCAGAAGGCCACGGCGAAGGGGGCCATCGGGCCGATCGGCCCGAGCTTGGTCGCATCGCGCCGGAAGACGCGGCTATGGCCGGCGAGGCCGAGCGCCATCTGGTTCTCGCGGATTAGCCCGCGCGCTTCGGTGCCGTCATCGACCAGGAGCGCGAAGCCCGCCCCGCGCGACAGCGCCTCGAAGGCCATCGCGCCGGTGCCCGCGAAAAGGTCGAGCACGCGCGCCCCGTCGAGCGGGTCGTCATAGGCGTGGGCCAGCACGTTGAAGAGAGATTCGCGCAGGCGATCCGAGGTCGGGCGGATGCTCCCGATCCCCGGCTTCGGGCCGGCCAGCGACCGCCCGCGCAAACGCCCGCCGACAATCCGCATCGGCTAGCCTTCAGCCCCGCTTGCCACCGGGGCGCGGACCCTTGCCGCCAGGCCGACCGCCTCCGGAACGACCGCCGCCACCGGGCTTGCCGCCGAACGGCTTGCCGCCGAAGGACTTGCCGCCGAAGCCCCGACCCGCTCCGCCGGGCTTGTCGCCGAAGCTGCGGCCGCCATGCCGCCTTTCACCGCCGCGTTCCTCACCAGACCGTTCGCTAAAGCGCCGGGGCGGGCGCTCGCCACCCTCGCGCGGCACGCGCGCAGGCCTGTCGCCGCGCGGGGCGCGTTCGGGCCGCTCGGCCGCTTCCTCCCAGGGGCGCTTCTGCGTGCGATCACGCTCGCCGCTGTCGACACGCGGGCGGCGCATCGGCCGTTCGCTGCCGCCGTCCCGTGCCCGGGCCGGGCGCCCCTCGGCCGCGCCGCGCTCGCTGCGCGGCAGGCGGTCAGGCCGGCGCTTCGGGGTCGCACCTTCGCGGGGGGCTCTTGCCTCGCGGGGCTCTTCCCGCACCGAGACGCTGACGCGCTCGACCAGCACGCGCCGCCCATTGGGATCCTCGATCGCCTTGTCGCGCCGGCGTACCACTTCGCCGGTCGCCTCGCGCGCCTGGCGTTCGATCCTGGGGTCGGCGCCGCGGCGCGGCGGCGCCTTGCGCGCGCGCTGCGGTTCGGCCTCCTCGTCGCGCCAGACGGTGCGTTTCCAGGGCTTGTCGCTGCGGTCGTCGCGTGAGGGCGTGCGAACGACGTCGCTCTCCCAGCGCTCGCGTTCGGGCCGGTCGTCGCGGTCGCCCGTCTCGCGCCGGCGCGGGCGATCGTCGCCGCTTGGGGGGCGAGGCGGTGCGGCAGGCATTTCGTCACGGCGCGGTGCTTCGAAGTCGACGCCGGCCTTCGCCATCAGCTCCTCGCCGAGCTGGTCCTTGAGCACGCGCGAGCGCAGCTCGTCGACCTCGCCTTCGGGCAGGTCGCCGAGCTGGAACGGCCCGAACGAGACCCGGATCAGCCGGTTCACGTCGAGGCCGAGATGCTCCAGCACCGTCTTGACCTCGCGGTTCTTGCCCTCGCGCAGATCGACGGTCAGCCAGGTGTTCGAGCCCTGCTGGCGCTCGAAGCGCGCGACGACCGGGCCGTAATGGACGCCGTCGATGGTGACGCCGTCGCGCAGAGTGTCGAGCTTGTCCTGCGTCACCGAGCCGAAGGCGCGCACGCGATAGCGCCTGAGCCAACCGGTCTCCGGCAGTTCCAGCATGCGCGCCAGCCCGCCATCATTGGTCAGCAGCAGCAGGCCTTCGGTGTTGATGTCGAGCCGCCCGATGGAGAGCACGCGCGGCAGGTCCTCCGGCAACGCGTCGAAGACAGTCGGCCGTCCCTCAGGATCGTGGTTGGTCGTCACTAGGCCACGCGGCTTGTGGTAGAGCCACATCCGCGTACGCTCGCGCGCCGGCAGCAATTCGCCGTCGACCAGCACGACGTCGTCGGGGCCGACATCGAGCGCTGGGCTCTCCAACACCGTGCCGTTCACGCTGACGCGGCCTTCCGCGATCATCGCTTCGCAGTCGCGGCGCGAGGCCACGCCGGCGCGCGCCATCACCTTGGCGATACGCTCCGGCTCCTGGATCAGCGAGGGCAGCAGCTTGGCTTCGGAGGCTGCAGCCTCCTCACGCGGCCGGCGCGGCCGTTCGGCCCGCTCGGGGCGAGGCCGGTCGAAGCGCTTGCCGCCGGCCCGTTCGCCGCGCGGCGCAAAGCCTTCGCGCGGCGGCCGGCTCGCGCTGCGCTCGCCCTCGGATCTCGCCCGGAACGGCCGCTCCGCGCCGCCCTCGCGGCCGGGGCGCTCGCCACCTGCGCGCTCGCGGAAGGGAGCACGGCCGCCTTCCGGCTTGCCGAAGCCGCGGGCGGGGCGCTCGGCGCCTTCGCTGCGGCCGCGGAACGGCTTGCGTTCGCCACCGCCCGTCCCACCGGAGCGCGGCCCCTTGCCGCCTGAACCTTTGCCGCCGAAGCCGCCGCCATCGCGTCCGCCGCCACGGCCGCCGGTTCCGCCGCCCTTGCGCGGGCCCCGGCTTTTCTGATTGTTGTCGTCGCTCATGACTGCTCCTGAGCGTGCCGCGCCGAAAGTGACAGGCACTTTCGCGAAAAGGGACAGGCTCGAATTCTTGGTGTAGCCGGCGCTTGTAGCAGAGCGCCCCCGCGCCTGCGAGCGCCAAAACGGAGACCGCATGCCGCAGATGCGCCTATCGCCGGAACCCAAGGCCAATCCGGCCGACGCGAAGCCATGCGACCCCATGGCGCTCGCCTTCGACGAGGCGCGGGCGGCGGCCGCACGCGGGGAGGTACCGGTCGGGGCCGTCGTGACGCGGGGAGGCGTCATGCTCGCCCGCGCCGGCAACCGCACGCTGGAACTGAAGGACCCGACCGCCCATGCCGAGATGCTGGCACTGCGCCTGGCCTGCGAGGCGATCGGCTCCGAGCGCCTGATCGACTGCGACCTCTATGTCACGCTCGAACCCTGCCCGATGTGCGCGGCCGCAATCTCCTTCGCGCGCATCCGCCGTCTCTATTTCGGCGCGGGCGACGCCAAGGGCGGGGCCGTCGAGAATGGCGTCAGGTTCTATGCCAGCCCGACCTGCCACCATGCGCCGGAGGTCTATGGCGGGCTGCGCGAGAGCGAGGCGGCGGATCTCCTACGCGGTTTCTTCCAGGGCCGGCGCTGAGCGCAGGCGCATGGCGCGTGCGAATCCACGCGGTCAGCTCGCCTGCGCCTGGCTTCACGGCCTCAGGCGAGGACCCTTTGCTCGGCGATGGAGCGCTGATCGAAGACGGAAGCACCGCTTCGTTCCGACCTGCTCAGGATGATTGCGAGCGTGTCGATCGCGAGCAGCGCAGCCTTGCGCACCTGCTCGGTTTCGCCGATGCCGGCCTGGCCATAGAGCGCCCGCGCGAGCAGGGCGATATGGGAGACGGTCAGGAACGTCGCTTCCTCCAACTCGTGCGAGTCGGCGACGAAACGAAGGACGTTGTCCAGATGCGCCTCAGTGCAGGGGCCGAGCGTCTTGGCATTCAGCGCCCCGGCTCGAAAGACCGCGCTGCGAAGGGTCTCCATCTCCGAAGTCAGGTAGTCCTGCACCTCGTCGGCCATCCACGCCTCCCTGACGGAACATACGCAACGGGCCCAGACTATCATGCAGGCCGGAAGCTTGCGCGGAGCTGACGAAGCGTCGGTTAGCCGGTCGTCAACTCAATCCGAAAAATCGTCCGCGTGCCGATCGTCGCCGCCCCAGCACAACGCATTCCGGCCGCGACATGGTCATGGAATGACCCGATCCCGCCCGGTTTCCCGACCCATTCGCCCGGCTAGATCGCGCCCATCCGTAACCGATGGAAGGACATCCGATGCGCATGATCATGCTGGCGGCCGCAGGGGCCGCGTTCATCTTGGCCGGCCCCGTGAACGCGCAGGCCCCCTCACAGGCTCCTTCGACGGAGCGCGCGCCGCCAGCCGCCGCGCCGCAGGCGCCCGCATCCACCCCCGCCATCAAGACCGTGAGCGTCGTTGCCTTGGACGAGCTGCCCGAGGAGACGAAGAGCCAGGTCAACAAGCTCGCCGCGTCGCGCTCTGCCGATCAGCTCGAGCGTCTGCGTCAGGCGATCGAAGGTGTCCCCGCCGCGAAATCGGCGCTCGAGGGCAAGGGGTTTTCGTCGCGTGACGTGGTCATCGCCCAGATCGACGAGGCCGGCGAGTTGACCATCGTGGCGAAGAAGGCCGGGTGATCGAACGCTGCCCGGCGCCAGTATGGCGCCGGGTTGCACGCCGGCGCGCATCGATCCGGGCGCGGATCGAAGTGGATTCGGCAAATGCGAGCAGCGCTTCGCGTTTCAGGCGCATGTGCTCGAAAATGCACCAATAGGACGGCCAATCGCGCTGTCGCATCCAGGCGAAATGCAAAACCGCCGTGTTCTGGGGTCGTATCGTCCATTTTCGAGTATGCGCGTCTCGGGCGTTGACCATGCGTGGCTATAGTCTCAGATCATCAGAATGGGGTGTGCCTTTTTTTGGCCTTCTGGCCAAACTATTGGCACGGCGAACTGCTCAGCCAGACCAAGCGATGGTGGCTGTAGCCTTCCATTTCCCCACTGTTGTTAGGTTAGTAATGCGTAGTATTGTTGCGGCTGTTATCTTGGCGGCTTCCGTGCCTGTGCTTGCCCACGCGGAATCGTCGATCAAGCAGGTTTCGTTTCAACCGCAGGTGAAGGGACTGGGCTGCCTCAAGCCCGAGACCATCGCCATGATCAAGGAACTGACCGACAAGATCGGCCCGATCCAGATCACCTCGACCTGCGGCGGACGCCACGCCAGGCATTCGCAGCACTACAGCGGCAACGCGATCGATTTCCGCCCGCGCGCCACTTCGCCCCGCAAGGCGGCCGCCGTCGCCAAGACGCTCACCAATGTCGGCGGCGTCGGCACCTATTCGAACGGTCTCGTGCACGTGGATGTCGGCGAGCTTCAGATCTCGTGGTACGGCCACAAGCGCGGCAACAACCGCCGCCTGGCCTATAACCGCTGAGGCGACGTGCCGGGCGGCCGCTCAGGCAGCCGCCCGCAGCACCAGATAGGCGCCGAGCGCCAGCAGCCCGGCGAAGAAGCAGAGTTTGAACGCAGCCGCCGAGATGCGGTTTCGGATGGCCGTGCCGGCCGCCATCCCCGCGAGCGCCGGAGCCAGTGCCAGCAGGGAGTTCCAGGCCACCTGCATGTCCAGCGCGCCGGCCCCGACCAGCCCGATCGAGAGCGCCAGTGTCGAGACGATGAAGGACACCCCGAGCGCCTGCACCAGCTCGTCCTTGTCGAGGCCGAGCGCCTGGAGATAGGGCACCGCCGGCAGCACGAAGACGCCGGTCGCGGCAGTCGCGACGCCTGTCGCGATGCCGATCGCCGGCCCGAGCCAGCCTTCCATGCCCGCCGGCACACGCAGCTTCGCGGCCTTGAGGCCGACCAATGCGTAGAGCACCAGCGCGACGCCGAGCCAGAGCGTGGCCGAGCCGTTCTTCTGCTGCTCCAGCAGCCCCGCGCCCGCCCAGGTGCCAGCGCAGATGCCCGCCAGCATCGGCCAGAGCCGCTGCAGGATCGTCGTCAGCCTGGGGCCGCTCGCGATCTGCCAGCCATTCGTGATCAGGTTGGGCACGACGAGCAGTGCGGCCGCCTGTGCCGGGACCATCACCACACCGAGAATGCCGACCGCGATGGTCGGCAGGCCGAGCCCGATGACGCCCTTGACGAAGCCGGCGAGCAGGAAGGTCGCGGCGATGAAGAGAATGAGGCTGAGGTCGGTCATGACCAGGTTGTGGCATTGCCGATGCGTTCTGTCGCTGCCGGATGCTACGCTCGCGGCCGTAGCGTTCGCGCTTTGCGTGCCGGCACTACGGGAGCATCATGCACCGATGAGCACGCATGGCCCCTATCTCGCCGAGATCGCCCATCTGATGGGAGACCCGGCCCGCGCCAACATGCTGCACGCGCTGATGGATGGCCGGGCGCTGACGGCCAAGGAGCTTGCCTGGCTGGCGGGCGTCGCCCCGCAGACGGCGAGCGGCCATCTCGCGAAGCTGATGCAGGGCGGCCTGCTCACGGTCGCGGTGCAGGGCCGCCACCGCTATTTCCGCTTGGCCGGTCCCGAGGTCGCGCAGGCGCTGGAAGGGCTGATGGTGCTGGCCGGCACCGAGACTGGGCGCCGGCGTCTGCCCTCGCGCGTCGGGGCGGAGCTGAGCGAGGCCCGTACCTGCTACGATCATTTCGCCGGCCGCCTCGGTATCGCCATCCATGACGCGCTCGTCGCCGGCGGCCATCTCACTGTGGCCGATGGCGGCTATGGCCTGACCGGCTCAGGGGAGGCGATCTTCGCCGCGTTGGGTGTCGCGCCAGCAAACAAGACGAGCCGGCGCGCCGCCTTGCGCCCGTGTCTGGATTGGAGCGAGAGGCGGCCGCATCTGGCGGGCTCGCTCGCCGCCGCGCTGGCCTGCCGCTGCTTCGAGACAGGGTGGGTTCAGCGTCGCAAGGATAGCCGCGCGGTGACCTTGACCGAGGTGGGCAGGGCGGCGCTCACCACCGCGCTGCCGGGTTTCCGTTGCGATGCGCCGGAGCCCGTCAGCCCCGCCGTTCCAGCGCCTGCGCCAGCTTTCGCTTGACCTCGTCCTTCACGGGTTCGGCAGCTTCGAGGATCGTCCTTGCCTTGAAGAAGTCGAGCCCGCCGATGCCGTCCGCTCCGGCGCGGATCAGGATGTCCGGCGGCTGCCGTTCGATCATGCGCTGCACGATCGTCCGCGTCAGGATCTGGCTGACGCCGAGCATCGCCTCCAGCGGTTCAGGCACGCGCGTCTCGCTGATCGTCGCAGGCGCGCTGGTGTCGACCGCCAGGACGATCCGTCCCGGCGCCATCAGCCTGTCATAGGGCAGGGGATTGATCGCGCCGCCATCGATCAGGACCCGGCCCTCTATGACGACGGGACGTACCAGGCCCGGAATCGCGAGCGAGGCCGCGACCGCCGGCGTCAGCGGGCCATGGCTCAGCGAGACCTCGGCATGGAGATGGTAGTCCGTCGCCGTCGCGGCGAAGGGCACGCCTAGTTCCTCGAAGCGGTCCGGCACCGCCTCGGGCCAGAACAGGTCGAGCATGCGCTCGCCATCGATCAGGACGGGGTTGCCGAGCCCGCGCATCAGGTCGGTGAACTTGCCGACGCGCGCATCGAGCAGTCGGGCGATCACCCGGGCGCGGTCGCGGAAGGTGTCGGCGACGTGCTCGCGCAGGTCGCGGCCGGAGAGGCCGGCCGCATAGGCGGCTCCGACGATTGCGCCCATCGAGCAACCGGCGATGAAGGCCGGTCTGACGCCGAGTTCGTCGAGTGCCTCCAGCACCGGAATGTGGCTGAGCCCGCGCGCCCCGCCGGCACCCAGAACAAGCACCAGCTCGGGCCCTGTCCCGGCCTGACGCACGATGGATTTGCGGCTCGCTTGCGCCATCGTGCCGGTTCCGTCCCCGCTCCGCAGCTCAGGCGCTGCCAGCTTCCTTCTGCACAGCCTCGGCCATTTCGCCGAGGCTGTTGAAGCGGAAATTGTAGTTCGGCATCGCGCCCGGGTTCATCGTGGCGCCGAAACCCTCGTCGGCATGACGGCGGTAGATCCAGCAGGAGGCGAGGCCGGCCGCATTCGCCGGCTTGTGGTCGTGGAACATGCTCTCCGCCGTGTGCAGGATGTCGCCCTTGCCGACGCCGTGGGCAGAGAGCGCCTCGAGCATGTAGTCGAAATTCGCCGCCGCCGGCTTGTAACTGCCGATATCCTCGGCGGTGTAGATCGCGTCGAAGGTCACGCCGAGGCGGCGGTTGCTGAGCGCGAACGACTCATTGTCGACATTGGACAGGATCACGAGCTTGTAGTGCCGCTTCAGAACCTGCAGGGCTGCGGCCGTGTCCGGAAAGGCCGGCCAGTTTCCGACCGAGCGCCCATAGGCCTGACACTCGTCCCAGGCCGCCGGCACGCCCCATTCCTCGGCCAGGCGCTTGTAGACGATCGCGAGCAGCTCGCTGTAGCGCTTCGTCGGCGTGTGGCGCTGCTGGCCGGATTCGTGCCGGGCATGGGCCTCCAGGACCGCGTTGCGGCTGAGCGGCCGGCCGACCTTCGCCACCAGCGGCGCCAGCGCCGCGACCATGCCGCCCTCCCAGTCGATCAGCGTGCCGTAGCAGTCGAAGGTCAGGGTGTTGAAATCGGTCAGCTTCATCGGGGACTCCAGATCGCTTCGGCCGGGTTGATGCGCGGCCGCCGCCTGCATCATCGCCAGCCGGTCAGACGCCGGTCTTGGACAAAAAAGGTATCAATGCCGCCAGCGTCGCAGCCGGGTTCTCCTCCGGCAGGAAATGGCCGCTGTCGATCGCCAGCCCTTCCGCCTGGGGTGCGAAGCTCTCGCGCCAGATTTCCAGCGGGCTCGCACCCTTGGCCGGGATGCCGGCCTCGCCCCAGAGAATCAGGGTCGGGCAGAGGATGCGCTTGCCGGCCGCAAGATCCGCCTTGTCATGCGCGACATCGGTGGTCGCCCCGGCGCGGTAGTCCTCGCAAGCCGCGTGGATGCGGGCTGGGTCGTTGAAGGATTCGCCATAGGCCTGCAGCGCCAGCGGATCGAACAGCTTGAGCGACTTCGCCCGCGTCCAGCTCGCAATGGTGTGGTCGAGCCAGCCCAGCGGGTCGCCCTTGATCAGGTTCTCCGGCACGGGCTCGGGCTGGGCCAGGAACGTCCAGTGGTAGACTTGCATGGCGCGCGCCGCGCTCATGCCCTCCCACATCGAGATAGTCGGCAGGATGTCGAGCAATGCGAGGCGTTCGACGCGGCCGGGATGGTCGAGCGCGAGCCGGTAGGCGACGCGCGCGCCGCGATCATGCCCGACGACGGCAAAGCGCAGATGCCCGAGTGCCTGCATCACGGCGACGATGTCCTCGCCCATGCCGCGCTTCGTATAGGTTTGCTCGCCGCCATCGCCATGTGGCGCGGCCGACCAGCCATAGCCGCGCAGATCCGGGCAGACGACCGTGTGCGTCTTGGCGAGCTCGCCCGCGATCTTATGCCATTCGGCATGAGTCTGCGGGAAGCCGTGGATCAGCACGACCGGTGGCCCCTCGCCGCCGACACGCGCGAAGATCTTGCCGACAGGGCCGTCGATCCAATGGGCCTTGAAGGCGGGGAAGAGGCTGTCGAGATTGCTCATGGCCAGAAGGATAGCGTTCCTTCGGCCGATTTGTCAGCCTTCGCGCTCGCGCTTCACGGCCTGCCAGCCGATGTCGCGGCGGCAGAATCCGCCCGGCCAGTCGATGGCGTCGACCCCCTGATAGGCTTTCGCCTGGGCCTCGGCGACGGTTGCGGCCATGGCCACGACATTGAGCACGCGCCCGCCATTGGCGAGGATCGCCCCGGTCGCGTCCTGCTTCGTTCCGGCATGGAAGACGAGCACGTGGTCGATCGCTTCGGCCTTCTCGATCCCCTTGATGACCGTGCCCGTCTTGGGCTTGCCGGGATAGCCTTCGGCCGCCAGCACCACCGTCAGCGCCGTCTCGTCCGACCAGCGCAGATCGAAATTGTCGAGCACGCCGTCGCAGGCGGCGAGCAGCGCCGGCACGATGTCGCTCTTCAGGCGCGGCATCAGGACCTCGCATTCTGGATCGCCGAAGCGGACGTTGTACTCGATCAGCTTCGGCCCCTGCGCGGTGATCATCAGCCCGGCGTAGAGAATGCCCTTGAACGGCGACCCGCGCTTGGCCATCCCAGCCAAGGTCGGCGCGATGATCTCGGCCATGACCCGCTCTTCCAGCGCCTCGGTCATCACGGGGGCAGGCGAATAGGCGCCCATGCCGCCGGTATTGGGACCGGTGTCGCCATCGCCGACGCGCTTGTGGTCCTGCGCCGAGGCCATCGCCAGTGCATGGGTTCCGTCGCAGAGCGCGAAGAAGCTTGCTTCCTCGCCGATCATCCATTCCTCGATCACCACCTCGGCGCCGGCTGCGCCGAGCCCGCCGCCAAACATCATGTCGATGGCTTCATCCGCCTGCGTGAGGGTCTCGGCCATCACGACGCCCTTGCCGGCGGCGAGCCCGTCGGCCTTGATCACGATCGGCGCGCCCTGGGTCGCGACATAGGCCTTGGCCGCAGCTGCGTCGGTGAAGCGGCCGAAGCCGGCGGTCGGGATGCCGAACTCGGCGCAGAGTTCCTTGGTGAAGGCCTTCGAGCCTTCGAGCTGGGCGGCGGCCTTCGACGGGCCAAAGGTCTTGATACCGGCTGCTGTCAGCGCATCCGCGATTCCGTCGACCAGCGGGCCCTCCGGCCCGACCACGACGAAGTCGATCCGCTGCAGCTTGCAGAACGTGATGACCGCCTGATGATCGGCGATATCGAGGACGACATTCTCGCCGCATTGCCCCGTGCCGGGGTTGCCCGGGGCGATGAAGAGGCGGTCGCAGAGCGGCGAGCCGGAGATCGCCCAGGCGAGCGCGTGCTCGCGGCCGCCCGAACCGATCAGAAGGATGTTCATCGCCGTTCTCCGCTTTCCTGCCCGGGCAATAGCTCCCGATCGCGCTGACCGCAACGCTTCTGCCGATGCCGTCCCGCCGCTATGGTCCGGTCATGGACAGCGAATCGCAGAAGCCCTCCGGCAATGCCCCCGAATGGTCGGTCTCGGATCTCTCCGGCGCCCTCAAGCGCACGCTGGAAGATGCCTTCGGCTTCGTGCGGGTGCGCGGCGAGATCTCGGGCTATCGCGGCCCGGTCGGTTCCGGCCACGTCTATTTCTCGCTGAAGGACGCCAACGCCAAGATCGATGCCGTGATCTGGAAGGGCGTCTTCGGGCGCCTGAAGACGCGACCGCAGGAGGGGCTGGAGGTCATCGCCACCGGCAAGATCACCACCTTCGCCGGCAAGTCGAGCTACCAGATCATCATCGACTCGCTTGAGCCCGCCGGCGTCGGCGCGCTGATGGCGTTGCTCGAAGAACGCCGCAAGCGACTCGCAGCCGAGGGGCTGTTCGCGCAGGAGCGAAAGCAGCTGATCCCTTATCTGCCGCGGGTGATCGGCGTCGTGACCTCGCCGACCGGCGCCGTCATCAGGGACATCCTGCACCGTCTGGAGGACCGCTTCCCCCGCCATGTCCTGGTCTGGCCGGTCAGGGTGCAGGGCGAGACCAGCGCATCCGAGGTCGCCAACGCCATCGCAGGCTTCAACGCTCTCGCCGAAGGCGGGCGCATCCCGCGACCTGACGTCATCATCGTGGCGCGCGGCGGTGGCTCGCTCGAGGATCTGATGGGCTTCAACGAGGAGGTCGTGGTGCGCGCCGCTGCCGCGTCCTCGATCCCGCTGGTCTCGGCGGTCGGGCATGAGACCGACGTCACGCTGATCGACCATGCCGCCGATTTGCGCGCGCCGACTCCGACGGGCGCGGCCGAGAAGGTCGTGCCCGTCCGGGCCGAGCTGATGGCGGCCGTAGCCGATCTCTCGCGCCGCCAGGCCGGCGCGATGCGCCGTCTTTCCGATCGGCGCCGCAGCGATTTGCGCGCACTCGCGCGAGCGCTGCCGGGGCCCGAAGCCGTGCTCTCGGGCCCGCGCCAGAGGCTCGATCTCGCGGCGGCGCGGCTGGCGCCCGCGCTCGCGCGCAATGCCCGCGCCCATGAGCAGCAGCTTGCGCTGGCCTCGCAACGCCTCGCCCGCCATTCGCCGCTGCTGCGGCTGGCGACCGCCCGCAAGGATGTCGAAGGGCTTGCCAAGGCCATGGCTGTCGCCCGCGCCAACATCCTGAGGCGCGAGCGCGACCGGATTGGGCGAGCCGGCGATCGCCTAGCTACGGCGTCGGGCAATCTCACGGCGGCTTTCGCGCGCCTGCTGCAGCGCCGCCGCGACCGGCTCGACAGCGTCTGGGCCCTGGCGGCCTCGCTCGGTCCGAACGCGGTCCTGGCGCGCGGCTATGCGCTGCTGCGTGATGAGACCGGTGCGCTCATTCGCGCCACCGGCCAGGTTAGGCCCGGTCAGGCGCTGACTGCGCAGGTGAGCGACGGGCGCTTCGGCGTCCTGGTGGCGGGTGGCGGCGACGCTCCGTCTCGGCCATCCCGGCCGCTGCGGCGGGAGAGCGCCAGGACAGAGAGTCCGAAGTCGGGGCAAGGGGACCTGTTCTGAGGGCGGCGTCGAGCCTCGCGCCCGCCCGTCAGACCAACCTGCGTCAAAGGGCCTTGAGGAAGGCCTTCACCCGCTTGATCGCGTCCTCGCGTGCGGCCGGGTTGGTCCCGACCATGGCCTTGCCGGTCCCCGTGGCGGAATAGGCGATGTCGCTGCGTTCCTTCACCTCGAGCCGGGGGTGATCGAAATCATGCAGCGCGCCGGGATAGATCACCAGCTCCACCTTTTCGCCGCGTGACCGCGCGGACTTGGCGAGAAAGTCGCATGGTGCGGCCGGGGTCCAGTCGTCGGCATCGCCCATCAGCATCATCAGCGGCAGCCGTGCGGCGAAGCTGGACGATTCCGATTGGATGCGACAGCCCGGATAGAACGCGATGGCGCGGGCGAAATCGGCCTTCTCGTCGGCTGGCCGGCGATCCTTGCGCACTGCAGCGAGAACGGTCGAGCCGCCGCCCGACCAGCCGAGCAATGCGATCTTGTCGGCGCGGATGTCGCTGCGCGACTGCAGCCAATAGCGCGCGGCGGCCGCGTCGGCGACCCGCTCGCGGCTGGCCCGGACAGTCAGTTCCTTGACGCCGCATTGCGAACCGAGCTTTCGCGAGCCGTAGCTGTCGGGCATCAGCACGGCGAAGCCTTCCTGCGCCAGCCGCTCGCCCCAATCGGAGTGCCGGGTCGAGATCTTGCCATTGTCGCGCCACAGCCCTCCGCAACCATGCAGGGCGACGACGGCGGGAAAGGGCCCGGGGCCCTGTGGCAGATACAGCACCGCGTCGAGCTCGCCGTCATAGCTGGGAACGCGCACGCGCTCGTAGCCGGCAGCGAATGCTGCCGTCGAGAGGAGCGCGAGCCCGGTCAGAACCGCGGCGAGGCGCGCAAGGCCTAGCGTTGCGAGGCTTGGCATCACGAGGCTGGACATCATCGATGGGAACGTTATCACAAAGCGGGATTATTTCGACAATCGACGCTTCCGGCAATATATTAGACAAGTTGTCATGAACATTAGCGAACGCACCCCACTGAACGGTCCTGAAGCCGTGCTCGATTATGGCCACGGCGAGTTCCGCGTGGTGCGGCCGGGCGCCTTCGTACGCTGCGCTGTCACTGGCGTCCCGATCCGGATCGAAGAATTGCGCTACTGGTCTGCCGACTGGCAGGAAGCCTATGCCTCGCCGGAGGCCGTGCAGCTAAGGCTGCGGCGCGCGGGCCGCGCCTGATCCGGCCGACAGCGTCGCAGTCAACAGCGCCTCGACCGGCTCCGGCTCCGCGAAGTCGAGCGAGACCGGCACGGGCAGGAGGCGGTGGCGTTCCCCGCTCGGCCAGAGCGGCTCGAGCTTGACCATGTCCTTTTCCGTCGTGGCGATCGGGCAGTTGCGCTCCTTGGCCTCGGCCAGAAGCCCTGCGACATCGCCTGCCGTATAGGCGTGATGGTCGCCGAAGGCGCGCTCCGCGACGATCTGCGCTCCGGCATTCAGCAGGGTGGCAGTGAACTTTTCGGGCCGGCCGATCCCCGAAACCGCCAGCACCGTCTGTCCCCGCAACGTTGCGACCGCATCCGCCGCCGGTTCCAGCCGGGCATGGAGGACGCGGATAGCGCCTTTCCGAGCCGCCGCGGCGACCGCCTCGCCGGGCTCTCCCGGGCCGACGATCAGCACGGCATCCGTCTGCGCCAGTTGTCCGGCTAGCGGCGCGCGCAGCGGCCCGGCCGGCAGGCAATGGCCGTTCCCGACACCGGAGGCGCCATCGACGACGGCGAGCCGCAACCGTTTGGCGAGGGCCGGGTTCTGCAAGCCGTCATCCATGACGACCACGCTCGCGCCAAGCGCCCTTGCCAGCGTGGCTCCCGCCACGCGGTCGCGCGCGATAACGGTGCGGACGTGCCTCGCCATCAGCAACGGCTCGTCGCCGACCGCATGTGCGGCGTGATGCGAGGCATGGACCTCGACGGGCCCGGTGAGCGAGCCGCCATAGCCGCGCATCAGCACGAAGGGGGTCTCGCCGTGCCTTGCCAGCAATTCCGCCAGCGCGATCGCCGTCGGGGTCTTGCCGGCGCCGCCCGCGACGAAGTTGCCGACGCAGATCACCGGAATGCCGATATCGACGCCGTTGCGGCGCATCCGCCGCAGCGTAATCGCGCCATAGAGCTTCCCGATAGGTGCCAGCAGCCAGGCCAGCACGCCGGGCGGCCGCCACCAGAAGCCCGGGGCACGCATCAAGAGGCGCTGCCGCGTTGACCGAGCGCGATCCGCATCAGCAGCGGCTCCAGCGCCTGCATCGTCCGGTTCAAGGCGCCGCCGAGCTGGGCGCTGGTCTGGGCGGCGGCGCGGGCCGCCTGCCGCGCGCTGGCCGGGTCGCTGAGCCAGCGATGCACGGCGCCGGCGAGCCCCTGCGCGTCGGCGACCTCACGCGCGCCACCATCCTGGTCGAAGGCGGCGAAGATGTCGGCATTGTTGTGGACGAAGGGGCCGTGCAGCAGCGCACAGCCGAGCTTGGCCGGTTCGATCGGGTTGTGCCCGCCGATCAGCGGCACTAGCGAGCCGCCGAGATAGGCCACCTGCGAGAGCCGGTAGAGCAGGCCGAGCTCGCCGACCGTATCGGCGACGTAGAGATCGATGTCGCGCTCGGGCATCTGCCCGCCGCCGCGCCGGGCCACGGCGATGTCGTTGGCCTGCGCCAGTGCCTCGATCTCGAAGCCGCGCTGGGGATGGCGTGGCGCGATGATCGTCAGGAGATTGGGCAGATAGGGCTTGATCCCGAGATGGGCCGCGATGACCAGCTCTTCCTCGCCCGGATGCGTGCTGGCCGCGACCCAGATCGGCCGCCCGGTGGTCAGCCCGTCCAGGATCGCCAGCGTGTCGGCGTCCGCGGGGGGAGCGGGGACGTCGAATTTGAGATTGCCGGCAACGCTGACGCGCGGCGCCCCGAGCTGCGCCAGCCGCTCGGCATCGCCCTGCGACTGGGCGAGGCAGGACTCGAAGCAGGAGAGCAGGTAGCGCGAGGTATGCGGCGCCTTGTACCAGCGCGCGAAGGAGCGCTCCGACATGCGGGCGTTGACCAGAACCAGCGGCACCGCGCGCTTGCGAGCCTCGATCAGCAGGTTGGGCCAGATCTCGGATTCGCAGATCAGCCCCAGCTCGGGTCGCCAATAGTCCAGGAAGCGCCGCATGTAGCGGGGTACGTCGAGCGGCAGATATTGATGGATCACGCCCGCCGGCAGCCGCGCCGCGAGCAGCTTGGCCGAGGTCACGGTGCCGGAGGTGACGAGAACAGCGAGGCCGCGTTTCTGCAGCTTGGCGACGAGCGGCAGCAGCGTCACGGTCTCGCCGACGCTGGCGCCATGGAGCCAGACCAGCGGGCGGTTGGGCCGCCGGACGCCGGGATATCCGCGCCGTTCGGCCAGCCGCGTCGGATCCTCCTTGCCGCGCCTGCGCCGCCAGACCAGCAGCGCCGCTGCGGCTGGCTCGAGCAGCCGGGTGACGGTACGGTAGCTCGTCAGAATGGCGCCCTTGCCGATCATGCCGGCAGGTCCTTGTGGACGCTGTTCGAGCTGGCCAAAAACGCCTGCCGCAGCCCGGCGCCGGGATCCTGGGCGCCGACGATCTCGTAGGCGCGGGCATGGACGGCGTCGAGCCCTGCTTCCAGCGCAAGCCGCGCCGCTTCGCAGGTCGCCTCATCCGCATCGCGCGCAACATGGATCGCTTCGCCGACGATGATCGCGCCATGTCCGAAGGGCAGGCCGATCGAGGCCCGGTCCCAGCTCTTGAAGTCGATGCGCCGGCTCGTCACCACAGCGATCGGATGCACCGGCCGCCCGGACGCCCGCGCGAGCTGGATGATGCCGGGTCCGGCGATGCGGGCGCGCTTGGGAATATCGGCGGTCAGCACCATGGTCTCGCCGGCCGCGAGCCGCCTGACCATGGCGAGGAAGGCGCTCGCGCCGCCCTTTTCGCGGACCTTCTTGCCCAGCGCCCCGGAGCCGCGGATCGCGCCGATCCCGAGTTCGCGCAGCGCGACCGCATTGAAGCCGCCATCGCCATGGCGCGAGACCAGGGAGCAGGCCGGCATCCAGTCCGGCCGCGAGAACGGGATCATGATGTGCTGGCCGTGCCACATCGCGATGATCAGCGGCAGCTCGGGGCGGACGCGCTCATAGATGTCGGCCGGCTCGACCACGAAACGGTTCGTGCGCCGCACGAGACGCAGATAGCCGGCGAGAAGCCGGCCGAGCGCTTCCTGCGCCACGCGCGTCTTGAGGATCGAGAAGCCCATGAATCTAAGTTAGGTCCTGAAGCTTGCGCCGGGCCCTTAGCTCTCGGGATCGAGCAAGCGATGCAGATGCACGATGAAGTAGCGCGTCTGGGCCTGATCCACAGTCGCCTGCGCCTTCGCCTTCCAGGCGGTATGCGCGGTCGCATAGTTCGGGAACACGCCGACGACGTCGAGCTTGGCAAGATCCTTGAACGTGACGCCCTCGAGCGAACTCAGTTCCCCGCCGAAGACGAGGTGGAGAAGCTGTTTCTGTTCCGGTTCCGCAGCCATAGATTTCTCCAGCACGAGCGGCTCACCCATCGAGCCGCGCGGCATCAGTTAAGCCATCCGCGCGCCGTGTGCGAGTGCCGAACGGCGCGATGGCGCACAGCAATAGCGCCAATCGGAATCAAAGGGGCGTCAGATCCGCTGCGGCTGTCCGTCGCGCAGATGTTGCATCGCAGCAAGTAGTGGTTCCGACAGGCCGCCGCAACTGGCGATCAAGACGCCGTGGATCGGAATTTCGCGGTTATAAACGACGGGCTCGCCGCTGCCGCCGCTGAGGCGCCCATTGGCTTCCCGAAGGATCAGGTCGGCGGCGGCGAGGTCCCAGTCGCGCGCATCGGTCGAGATCAGCCCGGCATCGATCGATCCGTCAGCGATCCGCGTCAGGCGAAGTGCGAGCGAGGGAATCTTGTCGACGGGCTGGAAGCTCTCGAACCGGGCGAGCGCGTCGAGCATCGGCTTGGGCCCGGCGATGCGGGCACCGTCGAGCTCCGTCGCAGGCGATGCGGCGATGCCGATGCCGTTCTTCTGGGCGCCGCCGCCACGCAGTGTCGTGTAGGTCGCCTCGCAGGCCGGCGCATGCACGACACCCAGGATGGGCTCGCCCTCGTCGAGCAGCGCGACGCAGACGGCCCAATCGGGCGAGCCGCTCATATAGGCACGCGTGCCGTCGATCGGGTCGACGACCCAGACGAAACGGCGCGACAGCCGCTGCGCATCGTCGACGGTTTCCTCCGACAGCCAGGCCGCCTCCGGCAGCAAAGCCGAGAGCCGTATCCGCAAGAAGGTGTCGACACCGATGTCGGCTTCCGTGACGGGTGATCCGCCGCTCTTGGCCCAGGTCCTGGCGGCTGTCTTCTCGCCGGGGCGGAACAGGTCGAATGCCAACTCACCAGCTTCCAGACAGCTCTCGCGAACCGCTCTGAGCAGGTCCGGGGCGATGGGCAGCGGGCGAGGGGGCATGCGCGTTCCGTACGAATGGCGGGGCCGCGGTTCAAGCCGAAAATGCCCGCGCGCACCGAAAGATTCCGTCAATCATCATGCATGAAACAGGCCATTGGGGCCATTGGAAGGCGCAAAACACGCTCCTTTAACCCAACCGCTTAAGTGCTCGGAGAGGCCTGAGACGCAATTTCACCCTGCAAGCACGAGAGCCCCGGACTTCACAGAGGGCTCCGTAGCGGCAGGGATTAGAGAGAGGCGTAAAACCGATGGCCAGAGTCACGCCGGCCGCCGGAGAGTTCGGTTTCATGCCGAACGGCTCCGGCGGCGCGACCGACCCCGCGACCGTTTCCAGAAACCCGATGCCGGCGCAGCCGGACGCACCCCGCATCCAGCGGATCGGCTCCGTGCGTATCCTGCGCGGGTCCGCCGGCTGGCGCGGCGTCGCCCTGCGGCTGGCCAATGCGGCGGGTGAGGATCAGGTCTTCCAGCTCGCGCTGACCGCCGGTGACGGCCGCTCAATCACCGTTGCGACGGTTGATCAGGACGATGCCGTGGCGCTCTGGCGCGACTGCGGCCGGGCCAGCGGCATGCCGCTGCTGCTTGAGACCAGCGATGGCGAAATCTCCGAGCCTTTCCCGCAGATCGGCCGTGTCGCGCTCGGTTCCATCCGGGTCAGACGCCGCCACGCCTTCCTCAACGGTCGCCGCCCGCGCTTCCTGGTGCGGCGCAAGACCGGGCGGCTCGCCGAACGGCCGGTCGTGGTGAGCGGAGACAGGCTGACGGACTGACGCGATCAGCCCTGCAACGCGAAGCGGCCGAGCGCATCGAGCGCCAATCCGACTGCCAGCAGCAGCCCGGCGTGCCAGTTCGAGCGGAACAGGGAGAGCGCGACCGGGGAGGTCACGCCCTTGAGCTTCGAGACCTGCCAGCCGAGATGGCCCGCGAAGGCGGCAAGGCCGGCGAAGGCGATCGGCCCGCCGCCGGCGTTCCAGACCGCGAGCCCGGCCAACAGCACCGCGGTCGCAAAGCACAGCGCGATCGCCTCCCGGCCATGGTCGCCGAAATAGCGCGCGCTCGACTTGATGCCGGCGATGACATCGTCCTCGATGTCCTGCATCGCGTAGATCGTGTCGTAGCCGATGGTCCAGACCACCGAGGCGGCGTAGATCAGGAAGGCCGGGGCATCGAGCCGCCCCGTAACCGCGCTCCAGCCGAGCAGCCCGCCCCATGAAAAGGCGAGGCCGAGCACGAACTGCGGCATGTTGGTGATCCGCTTCATGAACGGATAGACCGCCACGATCACCAGCGATGCGATGCCTGCGATGATGGTGAAGCTGTTGAACTGCAGCAGCACCGCCAGGCCGACCAGCGACAGCCCGACCATGAACAATGCGGCGGCCTTCACCGTGACCTGGCCCGAGGGCAGGGGCCGTCCGCGCGTGCGCGCGACCTGTGCATCAAGCTTGCGGTCGACGATGTCGTTGAAGGTGCAGCCGGCGCCGCGCATCACGATGGCGCCGATCAGGAACAGGAGGCAGTGCCAGGGATTCGGAAAGGCCTGCCCGGTCGCGATCGCCGCGAGCCCCGCCGACCACCAGCACGGCAGCAGCAGAAGCTGCCAGCCGATCGGGCGTTCGATTCGGGCGAGCTTGAGAAAGGGTCGAATCCGCCGTGGCGCGCGGGTGTCGACCCAGTGGCCGGTCAGCGCGTCGGGTAGCGGAGCATCCTGCCCCGGTCCGAGTGGCGCAGGCTCTTGCATGACGGACTCGTCCTGGAACTCAGAGCGCGCCCTGGGGGATGCGCATGCCGCCGCCGGTGATCGCGTCGCCGCCACCGAACGGGTTGCCGCCGCCCTGCGCCTGCTTCTGAGCCCGGCGCATCATCTCGGCCTGCTGCTTGACAGCATTGCAAGCCTGGTTGCGGATGCCCACAGCCTTTTCGTTGTCGGCCTTCATGTTGTCGATGAAGGACGCCGGAATCTGGCACCAGTCCTGATTGTCGGTCGCGAATTTGACCGCCGAGGCGCCGTTGCTGACGAGCCTGCCCATGCTGCCGCAGGCCTGCTGGGGCGTCAGCTTGGTCTTCGATTTCTGCGCTGCGTTCAAGGAGACAATGATCTTCTGCCGCTCCTGGAGCAGCGTCTGCAGCTTTTCGCAGCCCGAGGCCTGCGCCTGCGCGGGGGCGGCGTCGATGAAGGCGGCGGCTGCGAGTCCCATTGCCGCGATCATTCCGGAAGCCAACCTACGCCGCATCTTGTTCCTGCTCCGACATTGCCTGCGCGGGCGCTGGCGTCCGCGCGATTTCCTTACCAGCATGGGTGTGTTAGCGCCAAGGACCATTGCGAGTCCACGCCGCCTGCCGGCCAGCGCCTGCGGATAAACCGGGATTGTGGCGGTTTTCGCGCGATGCGGCCGGGTGCTGCCCTACGCGCCCGGGCTGATTCTTCTCCACAGGAGTTCGCGCCGCCGATGTCGATTCCCGATTTCGCCCGATACAGGCTGTTTCTGGAACATGGTCTCTCAGCGGGTGCCCGGTTGCCGCTGGAGCGCGAACAGGCGAACTATCTGCTCAACGTCCTCAGAATGAAGCAGGACGATACGGTCCTGGTCTTCAACGGGCACGACGGCGAGTGGCTGGCCGCGATCTCCGTCGAGGGCCGCAAGCAGGCGAGCCTGTCCCTGGTGAGGCAGACGCGTCCGCAGCCGCAGCCGCCGGATCTGCACTATCTCTTCGCCCCGCTGAAGCACGCCCGGCTCGACTACATCGCCCAGAAGGCGGTCGAGATGGGGGCAGGGGTGATCCAGCCTGTCCTGACGCGCCGGACCCAGGTCTCGCGGCTCAATTTCGACCGGATGCGCGCCAATGCGATCGAGGCGGCGGAGCAGTGCGGGATCCTCGCCCTGCCGGAAATCCGGGCCGAGCAGACCCTGGATGCGGCTCTCGCCGCGCTCGACCCCGCACGGTTGCTGATCTTCTGTGACGAGGCGATGGCGCAGGAAAGTCCGGTCGCGGCCCTGTCGGGCGTCGAGCCCGGGCCGCTGGCCGTGCTGATCGGCCCTGAAGGCGGCTTCGACGACGCGGAGCGCAGCCGCATCCTGGCGCGGCCCGCGACGCTGCCGATCTCGCTCGGCCCGCGCATCCTGCGTGGCGACACGGCGGCGGTCGCTGCCCTGGCGCTGGTCCAGGCCGTGCTCGGCGACTGGCCGAGGAGCTAGCGGAACGTCACTCCGCCTCGGGCGTTGCTTGCTCGTGCAGAGGACGCATTCTCGACTCATTCGGGGGCAGTGTGGCGCGCCGGCCTGACGGCCGCCTGCCGGTGATTCACCTCCGGCAGGCCAGCAATGATCTGCCTGACGAGGATGATGCCATGAGAGAAGCCTGCCGCTTCGGAATCGAGGAGGAGTATTTCCTGTCTGATGCCGGGAGCAGGGGGATTGTCCGCAAGGTCTCTCCGAAATTCATCAAGGCAGCCCAGCAGGTCTTTCCTGACGAGGTCCAGCGCGAGATGCTGCAGTCGCAGATCGAGGTCGCGACCCCGGTCTGCGAATCGATGGATCAGGCGCGCCGTTCCCTGATGACGCTGCGCACCGGGCTGGCCGGCCTCGCCCTCGAGCACGACATGCTGCTCCTGGCTTGCGGCACGCATCCCAGCGCCGCCTGGTCGCGGCAGCGCGCCACCGACGCCGCGCGCTACGACGCGCTGATGCGGGACCTGCAGATGCTCGGCAGCCGCAACCAGCTCTGCGGCCTCCATGTGCATGTCGAGGTGAAGGACGAGGATGAGCGCATCCGGCTGATGGCGCGGATCATGCCGTACCTGCCCTTGCTGCTGGCGCTCTCGACCTCGTCGCCCTTCTGGCAGGGACGGCGCACAGGTTTGATGGGCTACCGGCTCGCCGCATATGGCGAACTGCCGCGCACCGGCCTTCCCGACCTGTTCAGCGAGCCCGGCGATTACCGCGCCTATCTCGAGACCATGGTCGCGGCCGGCGCGATCAAGGATGCCAGTTACATCTGGTGGGCGATCCGCCCCTCCGAGAAGCATCCGACGCTGGAGTTGCGGATCGCCGACAGTTGCACGCGTCTCGACGACACGCTCGCGATCGCGGCTCTGTATCGCTGCCTGGTCCGCCACCTGCTGCGCCGGCCGAAGCTGAACGCGGATCTGACGGCGGCATCGCGGGCTATCGCCGCGGAGAACCTCTGGCGCGCCCAGCGCTACGGCATCCATGGTGGGCTGGTGCATGCCCAGACCCGCAGCATGCGCAGCGTGTCGAGCCTTCTCGACGATCTCGTCGCTGAGCTGGCAGAGGATGCGGCAGCGCTTGGCTGCCAGGCGGAACTGGCGACCTGCCGCCGGATCGCGAGCCTGGGCACGAGCGCCGATGTCCAGCTCGCCGTCTATGAAGAGGCGCGCAACCGCGAAGGCGGACAGGCGGCCGGGCTCACTGCGGTCGTCGACTGGATTGCCTCGGAGACCCGGCTTGACGCCACCGGCTGGAGCACGCGGGAGGCGCGCCGGCGCGACGTCGCCTGATCGCATCCGCCCCGCGTCTTGCGCTGATCGTCCGTCGATTGTCCGCCAACGCGTGGCGGAGGTCGTTGTCGAGCGTTCCGTGCTCGCCTATGTCTGGCGCTCCTGGAGCCTGATCCCCCGCGTCGCACTACGCGGGTGGAAGCCGGCCGCCTTGTTTTTCTGCCGGAGCGCCCATGGCTCGCGATGTGTCCGATACGACCCCGATCGGTTCGAAGGACGAACTGATCTCCTGGATTGCCGTCGGCGAAAAGCCGCCGGCTGCCTTCCGGCTCGGCACCGAGCATGAGAAGTTCCCGTTCTATCGCGACGATCTCGCGCCCGTTCCCTATGAGGGGCGTCCCGGCGCGGGCGGCATCCGCCACCTGCTGGAGGGGATGCAGGCGAAGCTCGGCTGGGAGCCGATCGTCGATGCCGGCCACATCATCGGGCTTGCAGGTCCCGAAGGCGGCGGCGCGATCTCGCTCGAGCCCGGCGGCCAGTTCGAGCTTTCGGGCGCCCCCGTCGAGACGGTGCATGACACCGCCGCCGAACTGGCCCAGCACCTGGCAGACGTGAAGGCGGTCGCCGAGCCGCATGGCATCGGCTTCGTGCCGCTCGGCCATTCACCGCTCTGGACGAGGGCAGAGACCCCGGTGATGCCCAAGGGGCGGTACAAGATCATGGCCAACTACATGCCGAAGGTCGGCACGCGCGGCCTCGATATGATGTTCCGCACCTGCACGGTGCAGGTAAATCTCGACTTCGCTGATGAGGCCGACATGGTCAGGAAGCTCAGGGTGTCGCTCGCCCTGCAGCCGCTGGCGACCGCGCTCTTCGCAGCTTCGCCCTTTACAGAAGGCCAGCTCAACGGCTTCCAGTCGATGCGCTCGGAGATCTGGCGCGACACCGACAATGCCCGTTCCGGCATGATCCCCTTCGCCTTCGACGAGGGCATGTCCTACGAGGCTTATGTCGATTGGGCGCTCGATGTGCCGATGTATTTCGTCAAGCGCGGCGCCACCTATCACGACGTCGCCGGCGCGTCCTTCCGCGATCTGCTCGCCGGCAAGCTGGCACAGTTGCCGGGTGAGAAGGCGACGATCTCCGACTGGGCGAACCATCTCTCGACGCTCTTCCCCGAGGTCCGGCTGAAGCGTTTCCTCGAGATGCGCGGCGCCGATGCCGGTTCTCCCGAGATGCTGAACGCGCTGCCGGCCTTCTGGGTCGGGCTGCTCTACGACCAGTCGGCGCTCGATGCCGCCTGGGACCTCGTCAAGGGCTGGAGCAATGCGGAGCGCCAGGCGCTGCGCGACGCGGTTCCCAAGCAGGGCCTCTCCGCAACGATTGCCGGTCGAAGCCTGCGGGATCTTGCCGGCGAGGTGCTTGCCCAGTCCCGTGGCGGCCTTACGCGTCGCGCCCGTCGCAACGCTGCTGGAGCCGACGAAACCGTTTTCCTCGATCCGCTCGACGCCATCGTTGCTGGTGACCGCACGCTGTCGCAGCGCCTTGCCGCGCGCTATCGCGCGGAATGGGACGGCAATGTCGGCCCGGTGTTCTCGGAATTCGCGATCTGACGCAGCGGGGCCTCGGGCGCTTGCTCGTGCAAAAATCCGCAAGGTCGGGAGGATTGGCGCGGTCGCGTTAACGCTTTGGCGGAAACTTGCGCACTAGGGTGTTCCCATGCGTCAGATGACCACCCTTCTTGCGAGCTTTGTGCGCGACGAACGCGGAGCGACCGCGATCGAATACGGCTTCATCGCCGCATTGATGTCGGTCGCGACGATCGCCACGATCGCGCAGATCGGCGGGAACGTCAGCAGCCTGACCGAGCGCGTCATGGCAGGCTTTCGCTGATACTGCGGATATTCGACGGCCCTACTCGCCTCACTCCGCCGCAGTCTTGAAACTCGCCAGATTGTCCAGGCTCTGGATGATGTGCTCGGCCAGCGCGTTCGACAGCACCGAGGGATCGAAGCGCGTCCGCAGCAGTCCGATCTTGCAGGACGGCAGTGTCGCATAGCCCTCCGACGGCCCGAGAATCCGCATGCCCGGCCTGACCGCGCTTTCCGGCAGCACCGAAACCGCAAGGCCCGCGACGACGGCGGCGCCGACCGCGGTCGAATTCCAGCTCGCATAGAGCACGCGGAAGCGCCGTCCCTTCGTTTCAAGGGCATCGACCGCCGCCTGCCGCCAGTTGCAGGTCGGTCGGCCCAGCGCCAGCGGCAGCGGGTCCTCCTCATGCACGGCATGACGGGCCGAGGTTACCCACAGCAGCGGCTCGATGCGGATGATTTCGCCCTGACCGCGGCTCTCGACATGGGTGATGATGGCGAGGTCGATGTCGCCGGTGGCGATCCGCTCGGCCAGCATCGGCGTCGGCTCGCAGACCACCGTGACCTCGGCGCGCGGATTGGAGCGGGCGAAGCGGGCAAGAATTTCCGGCAGATAGCGATCGGCATAGTCATCCGGCACGCCCAGGCGGATGCGCCCCTTCAGGTCGGCATCGGTGAAGCTGGCGACGCATTCGAGGTTCAGCCGCACGATGCGCCGTGCATAGTCGAGCAGCCGCTCGCCATCCTCGGTCAGCTTGGCATGGCGTCCGTCGCGGCCGAAAAGCGGCCGGCCGACACGCTCTTCCAGCCGCTTCATCTGCATCGAAACCGCGGACTGGGTCTTGAAGACGATCTCGGCCGCGCGGGTGAAGGAACCGGAATCGGCGATCGCCACGAAGGTTTTGAGCTGGTCCGCGTCGAGCACATGCGCCATGGCGCCACCTCACATCGGTTCATCAATATCCGTGTTGTGAGACATCATAAGCATTCGTTTGGCTTATGGCCAGTGCAAAGCTACCGTTCAGTCAGTTTCCGGTCCCTGCCAGCGGCGCGTCCAGGCAGGCTCGGGAGTGCCCGTCGCCATTGAACCACAGGAGCTCGTCATGCTGCTCATGACATTCGCAACGAAGTCGCTCTCGTCCGCCTCGGCCGGTGCTACGCGTGTTGCCGTCCGTGGATTCTCGCCGATCGTGGCACTCGTGAAAGCGCTGATTCACCGCCGCGAGGTCCTGCGCCTCGGCGAACTCGACGAGCGCGGCCTGAAGGATATCGGCCTCGTCCGCTCGGACCTCGACGGCGCGCTCGCCGTCTCCTGGCTGTCCGATCCCTCCGTGATCCTGGCCGAGCGCTCGAGCGCCCGCTCGGGCGTGGCGGCGATGCGGCGCGAGGCCGGTTTTCAACGGCCCGTCACGGTGCTCTCGGCGGCTGAGGCACAGCCTGTCGTGACGCTCAGGCCGTCCGGCTCCAGGCCCGTGGCGAAGCGGGTTGAAGCCACCGATTCGATTGCGTGCAGCGCCTGACCCCTTGGGGTTGCACGTTCCTGCGGGCGGAAGCTTCGTGCTTCCGCCCTTTTTCATGCGCGTCGTCGAAGCTCAGCGCCCTTTCGGGCCTCCGAACATCGTGTCGAAGATCGTCTTCAGCGCGTCCTGATGGCTGTCCTGCACCTTGCGGCCATGCTCGAACATCTGGTTCAGCGCATCGAGGCCGATCGAGCCGGGACCAGTTTGCGATGAGGCGGGTGCTTCTTCGGGCTCTGGTTCCGGCTCCGGCTCCGGAGCGCGACGCGATGAAGGTGCAGCGCGGGGCTGGGGTTCCGGCTCGGCCTGGGGTGCCTGTCCGCCGCCCAGCATCCCGGTCAGGATCTGGCCGAGCATGCCGCCCATCTGCTCCATGCCCATCTGCCCCCCGGGCATCTGGCCACCGCCGAACGGACCCCCGCCCTGCGTTTCGGGTCTGGTCGGGGCCTGTGCATTGCCGAACAGGCCCCCGAGGATCGCCTCCAGCGGATTGGTCGGACTCGCCTGCTGCGGTCGTGGCTGTGGTGCCGGCTGCATCCCCGGCATCTGCCCACGCATCATCTCGGAAAACTGGCCAAGGATGCCGCCCATGCCCTGGCTGTTCATCGACTTGAACAGACCGCCCATCACCATCGAGGCGATGATCGGCAGCATCTGCTTCAGCACCGCCTGGCCGACGCCGCTCGTCGCCGCCGCTTGGGCCGCGACCGCGTTGCTGACCTCCTTCGAGCCGAAGAGCTGGCTCAGCACGTCGTTGCCGGCGCCTCTCGCATTGTCGGGAATGCCGTCGCCATCAGCGTCGAAGATCCGGCCAAAGGGCTGGGCCGTCATCATCTGCGCCAGCGACCCGAAGGCGTAAGGGTCCTGCGTCTGGCGCTGCAGCCCCATTGAGAAGGCGGGCAGAAGGGCATCGATCGCCGCCTGCGTCTGCTGCTGGCTGAGGCCGTATTGACGCGCGAGGTTCTGCATCGCCTGGCCGTTCTGGGCCTGCTGCATCATCTCGAAGAGATTCATCATGGCGTGCCTCCGGCTGCTGCGCGGTCTGTCGCCGCCTGCATTGGGACGATAGCAGTGTCGGGAGGCGAGGCAAGCGGCGCGGTCGCTGTCGCTTTTTGCTCCAGCCGGGCGATGCCGCGATAGGCGAAGACCAGCGCCAGAATGCCGAAAGCGACGGCGCCGAGCGCCGATCCGAGCAGCGCTCCCTTCGGACCGGCATATTGCGCGCCGAGGAAGGCGAGCGGCATCGTGCCGAGCGTCGCGCGGCCCCAGCTGAACAGTGTCGACAGCAGCGGCATGCCGAGATTGTTGAAGGCGGCATTGGCGACGAAGAGCAGCCCGACGAACAGCCACATTGGCCCGGCGATCAAGCAGAAGAACATCACCAGCTCGGCTGTCAGCCCGGTCGCGCCGAAGGCCGAGACGATTCCGCCGCGCAGCAGCGCCAGCGCGAGCCCGGCGATGACCACGCAACCGATCCCGAACAAGGCCGAGGCCGTCAGGCCGCGGCGCATCCGGTCGAAGCGCCCCGCGCCCCAGTTCTGGGCCAGGATCGGCCCGACCGCTCCCGTCAGTGCGAAGAGCACGCCGAAGGCGACCGGGACGAGGCGGTCCATGATGGCGAGCGCCGCCACGGCCGCATCACCGAAGCGTGCGAAGATGCTGGCGAAGACGGCGTTCGCGATCGGGTTCGAAAGGTTGGTCAGGATCGCCGGCCCGGCGATCAGCAATGTCGGGGGAGTGTCGTGTCGCAGGCCCGCGAGGCTCGGTCGCGCGACCATGCCGTGGATATGGATGGCGCCATGCAGCCCCGTCGCCACCATGATGATGCGCGAGGCGACCATTGCCCAGGCCGCGCCGTCCGGTCCAAGCCCGAACCAGAAGATGAAAAGCGGGTCGAGGCCGGCCGTCGCGAGGCCCCCTCCCAGCGTCACGAACATGGCGCGACGTGCGTCGCCGACGGCGCGCAGCACGCCGGAGGCTCCCATGCCGACGGCCATCAGTACGTTCGAGGGCAGCACGATCCAGAGGAAGGACAGCGCGACGCGATAGGACTCGTCATGGGCGCCGAGCAGGTGCAGCAGCCAGGGCAGGCAGGGCAGCGCGACGGCGCTGAGGGCTAGGCCGGCGAGTGCCATCAAGGCCAGGGTCGAGCCCGCCAGCCGCCTTGCCGCCGCCCGGTCCCCAGCCCCCAGCGCCCGTGCAGTCAGCGCACCGACCGCGATCATCAGTCCGATGTTGATCGAGATCATCAGGTACAGGACGATGGTCGCGAAGCCGACGCCGGCGGTCGCTTCCGGGCGTCCGAGCCAGGAGACATAGAGCAGCGACAGCAGATCGACGAGGAAGATCGCCATCAGGCCGATCGCGCCCGTTCCGGTCATGACCGCGACATGGCGCATCAACGAACCGCTGACGAATACGGCGGTTTTGGAGCCAGCGGGCATGCTCACCGCTCCGGCTCGCCGACGCCGCCGACGGCGACCTCCGCGCCGCCATCGGCGATCGCTTCCTCTGTCTCGGGCGTTAGCGCCTTCGACTTGCCCTGCGGCTTCACCAGCGGCTCCGGCGTGACGCGCGGCACCTTGGTGAGGCCGGCGGCGATGCCCTCGTGGAACTGGATCTCCATGCGCTGCGCATCGCGGTCGCGGACATGCTCGATAACGAGACTGGCCTCTTCATAGGTCAGGCCGAGTCCTTCCAGGGTCACGCGGCCGAACCCCAGCGCGGATTCGAAGGTCTCGCGCATCTGGTAATCGACATCGGCCTTCATCAGGTCGATCGCATGCACGCGATCATAGGCGCGCGCATGGATGCGCGCCTGCGGGAACTCGGCCTTGGTCATCTCGACCATCCGCAGCGCCGCATGCCGGTCGTCGAGGCACACACAGATGATGCGGGCCTTCTCCGCGCCGGCCGCCCGCAGCACGTCGAGCCGCGTGCCGTCTCCATAATAGATCTTGAAGCCGAACTTGGCGGCGGAGCGGATGCGCTCGACATCGGAATCGATGACTGTGACGTCGATATGCTGGAGCAGCAGCGCCTGCGTCACGACCTGGCCAAAGCGGCCGAAGCCGACCACAATGACGGAGGCCGTGCCCGCATCCGAGAAATCCTCCTCGATGGTCTCGGGCGTCACGCGTGCCAGCAGCCAGGCGTCGATCAGCTTGGCGACGACGGGGCCGATCAGCATGGACAGCGCCGCCAGCGCCGTCGCCACAGCCGCCTGCGGCGGGGCGAGCAGCCCGAGCGAGACGCCGAGCGGCAGCAGCACGAAGGCAAACTCGCCGGCAGGCGAAAGCAGCGCGCCTGCACGGATCGCCTCCACGGTCGAGGAGCAGGAGACGCGCAGGATGGTCGCGGCCACGGCGATCTTGAACAAGACCAGCAGCGGCGCTGCGATCGCCAGCAGCAGCGCGTTGTCGAGCACCAGCCTGAGGTCTAGCGACATGCCGACCGCCATGAAGAACAGGCCGAGCAGTACGCCGCGAAACGGCTCGATATCGGCTTCGAGTTCGTGCCGGAAATGCGATTCCGCCAGCAGCACGCCGGCCAGGAAGGCACCCATCGCCATGGACAGCCCGACTTGCTCCATCAGCAGCGCAGCGCCGAGCACGACCAGCAGGGCAGCTGCCGTCATCACTTCTTTGGCGCCGGCCTTGGCGAGGATGCGGAAGAACGGATTCAGCGCATAGCGACCGGCCAGCACGATGAATGCGAGCGCCAGGACACACAGCCCGATGCCACTGAAAGTCTGCGCCGCGCTGCCCGCCGCCGCGCCCGTCGTCGCCAGCAGCGGCAGCAGCGCGAGCGCCGGCGCGATCGAGATGTCCTGAAAGAGCAGGATCGAGAAAGTCCGCCGGCCATAGGCCTCGTGGCCGTCGCCGCGCTCCTCCAGCACCTGCAGGGCGATCGAGGTGGCCGATAGCGCCAGCGCCAGGCCGACGGCGATCGCGCCGCCCACCGTCAGGCCGAACGACCAGCCGACGCCGCCGATCACGAGCGCGCTCAGCGCCATCTGCGAGAGGCCGGCCCCGAGAATGTCCTTGCGCATCGAATAGAGCCGCGACGGCTGCAGTTCGAGGCCGACGAGGAAGAGCAGCAGGACGACGCCGATCTCGGCCACGCCGCGGATCGTGTCCGGGTCGCGGATCAGCGCCAGCATCGATGGGCCGATAACGATGCCCGCCGCCAGATAGCCCAGGACAGCGGACTGGCCGAGCTTGCGAAACAGCGGCACGGCGACCACTGCGCCGGCGCAGAAGGTCAGAATCGGCGGCAGATAGCTGGTATGGGAGGCGTCGGCCATGGATTGCCCTGGTTGGAGCGACTTGCTCGTCTGGTGGAGGTCGTCGGCACGCCGCAGGCGCGCTGGCCGGAGCGCGCAATCTAGTGTGTCGTGCGTGATCCTGCGAGGGCTTCGCCGCAGGCTGTGCTACGGCCGGTACACGCGGCCCGCGACGCCGCCGTTCCTTGACATCGCCGGCTCGACGCCGAAAGAAGGCGCGACACTCACCGGATCCCTTTCGTGACCAAGCCGCCGCTCGACATTCTGCTTTGCGCGCCGCGCGGCTTCTGCGCGGGCGTCGTGCGCGCCATCGACGCGGTCGAGAAGGCGCTCGCCCTGCATGGCGCGCCGGTCTATGTCCGCCATGAGATCGTCCATAACAAATACGTCGTCGAATCGCTGAAGCGGAAGGGCGCGGTCTTCGTCGCCGAGCTCGACCAGGTGCCCGACGCGACGCGGCCGGTGATCTTCTCGGCGCATGGCGTGGCGAAATCGGTCCCCGCCGAGGCCGCGCAGCGCAACCTCTTCGCCATCGATGCGACCTGCCCGCTGGTGACCAAGGTGCATCGCGAGGCCGAGGTCCACCACAAGCGCGGCCGCCATATCCTGCTCGTCGGCCATGCCGGCCATCCCGAGGTGATCGGTACGATGGGGCAGCTCCCAGAGGGCGCGATCACGCTGATCGAGACACTCGACGATGTCGCATCGCTCAATCCGCCGGACGACAGGCCGCTCGCTTTCGTGACCCAGACGACACTCTCGGTCGACGACACACGCGAAATCGTCGAAGCCCTGCAGAAGCGTTTCCCGGAGCTGATCGCCCCCCACAAGGAGGACATCTGCTACGCCACCACGAACCGGCAGGAAGCGGTGAAGCGGGTCGCCCCGCTCGTCGACGGACTCATCGTCGTCGGCTCCCCGAACTCGTCCAACTCGCAGCGCCTGCGCGAGGTAGCCGAGCGTGCCGGCTGTCCGCTGGCTCGGCTGGTCCTGCGCACCGACGAGATCGACTGGTCGGTCTTCGGCAACATCCGCAGCCTCGGTATCACCGCCGGTGCGAGCGCTCCCGAAGTGCTGGTCGAAGAGATCATCGACGCCTTCGCCGAACGCTACGAGGTCCGCGTCGAGACCGTCTCGACCGCGGACGAGAATGTCTTCTTCCCGCTGCCGCGCGAATTGCGCGACGCGCCGGCCGCGGCCGAGTGAGCGGCTACCCGAGAAAGCGATCCCTTGGCTGTCTATACCGAAGTTCCCGATGACGAGATGGCGGCCTTCGTCGCGCGCTATGGAATCGGTGATCTCTTGTCCGCCAAGGGCATCGCGGAAGGCGTCTCGAACTCCAACTTTCTGCTGCACACCACGCAGGCCTTCTTCATCCTGACGCTCTATGAGGAGCGCGTCGACGAAACCGATCTGCCGTTCTTCATCGGCTTGATGGAGCATCTCGCCGAGCGCGGCCTGATCTGCCCGCAGCCGGTGAAGACGCCGGAAGGGCAGGCCGTGGGCCGGCTCGCCGGCCGGCCGGCCGCGATCGTCACCTTCCTGGACGGGCTCTCGGTGCGCCGTCCGAACGCCATGCATTGCGCAGAGGTCGGGCGCGGCCTCGCGCTGTTGCATCAGGCCGGAGCCGATTTCGCGATGTCGCGGGTCAACTCGCTGTCGGTGCCGGGCTGGCGGCCTTTGGCGGATCAGGCCGGCGCGGCTGCCGATACGGTCTCGCCCGGCCTGCTGCAGCGCCTCTATGCCGAGATCGCGGTGCATGAGGCGAACTGGCCGCAGGACCTGCCGAGCGGCGTCGTCCACGCCGATCTCTTCCCGAACAACGTCTTCTTCATCAGGAACAAGCTCTCCGGCCTGATCGATTTCTACTTCGCCTGCACGGACGCCTTCGCCTACGACCTCGCCATCTGCCTGAATTCCTGGTGCTTCGAGGCGGACAACTCCTTCAACCTGACCAAGGGCCAGGCCATGCTCGCGGGCTATGAGAGCGTACGCCCGCTGACGCAGGCCGAGGTCGATGCGTTGCCGCAGCTCTGCCGCGGCTCGGCCTTGCGCTTCCTGCTGACGCGGTTGGTCGACTGGCTGAACGTGCCACCAGGCGCGCTCGTCAAACCGCATGACCCGATGGAATATGACCGCAAGCTCGCCTTCCATCAGCGCGTCGCCGATGCGCAGGACTACGGGCTGAAGCGATGAGCGACGCTGTCGAGGTCTGGACCGACGGAGCCTGCTCGGGCAATCCGGGCCCCGGCGGCTGGGGCGCCATCCTGTCCTACAAGGGCAAGGAGAAGGAGCTCTCCGGTGGCGAGGCCATGACCACCAACAACCGCATGGAGTTGATGGGGGCGATTTCGGCGCTGGAGGCGCTGACCCGGCCCTGCACCGTCGCGCTCCATACAGACAGCCAATATCTGCGCCAGGGCATCACCGCCTGGATCCATGGCTGGAAGCGCAATGGCTGGAAGACGGCGGACAAGAAGCCGGTCAAGAACGAGGAACTCTGGAAGCGCCTCGACGCCGCGCTCGGCCGCCACAAGATCGAGTGGAAATGGGTCAAGGGCCATGCCGGCGACGAGATGAACGAGCGCGCCGACGCGCTGGCCCGGGCCGGCATGGCGCCGTTCAAGCCGGGGCGCTGAGGGATTCTCCCATCACGCGCTGGCGGCGATGACGAACGTCCCGCCGGATTGATCCGGCAACGCGGTTCCGACCTCGCTGCGCCGGATGTCGTCGACCCTGGCGCCCCGCGGCCCCTTCATCGCTTCGGCGACCAGCCCCTCCACGATTGCGGCCGGTCCCGAGATCACGGCTTCCACCGTTCCGTCGGCCCGATTGCGCACCCAGCCGGTCACGCCCGCGGCGAGCGCGCGCCCGCACAGCCATTGCCGGTACCCGACGCCCTGCACCACCCCGGAAATGACGATGTGGAGGTCCATGTCGCATCCTCGGGCGGGCCGGCGGAGGAGCTGTCCCGATCGGCCTCCCGCTCAGCCCAGCGGCTGGCGGTAGACGATGAAGCCCGACTTGTCTGCGACCTTATCATAGAGCGCCTGCGCCTGCAGGTTGCTCTCATGCGTCTGCCAGTAGACGCGGAAGCAGCCCTTGGCCTGCGCCATCTGCTTCACGGCCTCGATCAAGGCCCGGCCTGCGCCGGTGCCACGCGCCTCGGGCAGCGTGAACAGATCCTGCAGGTAGCAGATGTCCCTGATGTTCCAGGTGCTCCGGTGGATCACCCAATGGACGATGCCGATGATCTTGCCGCCGCGCTCGGCGACGAAGCCGCCCATCGGCTCCTGCCCACCGGTCAGTCGGGCAAAGGTCGCGTCGGTGATGTCGGGCGTCAGCGAGGCCTTGTAGAAGGTCAGATAGCCCTGCCAGAGCGGCTCCCAGGCGGTGCGGTCGGCGGCGGCGAGGGGGCGGATGGTGATCTCGGACATGGCAGGCTCCAGCAACAGCGCGCAAGGCTAGCGCCCGCTGTGGCACCTGTCTCATGACAAGGCGATATCGGATCGATCAAGCGGGGGCGGGCGAGCTTGAAATGCGCTGGCGGGGCGCGGCGCATCTGTACATAAATAGGCTTCGTCCGGGATCGACTCATCCCGGGCATCGGCTTGGGTCAAGTCCGCAGTCGCGACTGGGCACTGAAACGATCGAACATTGTTCGCAATGGGAGCCAGGATGATGGGAACGATGCGACGGGCGTGCCTGCTGATGGCCTGCGGATTTCTGTTGGCGGGCTGCGCAGTGTCTCCATACAGGGCCGCGATACTTGCTCCGGTTTGCGCCGTGCCGGTCAATCGAACACTCCAGTCGATGTATATGCTGGAATGTCTGTCGGTCCATCCGTCCTCCAGCGGCTATTCGAAGTCTTACTAGCCGGTCGCCTGGTGAACGGGCTCGACTGCCGGGCAGGCATTGACGGTCCATCACTGCAGGTCGAGGCGCTCGGATTGTTGCCGCGCGGACCCGTCGGGGTTGCCCTGAGCGTCGGCCCTGTCTTTCTTGGGCTGCCGCCGCTGCATTCGGGCCGCGACGAGAGCTGTCAGGAATAGATCGTCATGATCTTGCAGCGACCCGTTGCTGGCGCCAGGCATGCCTGCTTCCGGCCTCAGCGGATTGTCCCAATGGACAGCTTTCCGGCTTCAAGTCTGCGCGAATAGTAGGTTAGGAGCGAGGCTTTCCGACGAGGACGCCTGGCACTGGTTCCGGATTGTAACGAAGGAGTTCGCCGTGCTGAAACGAGCCGTCACCGTGGTCCTGCTCCTTCTCGGGCCAGCCGGTTGCATGACGCAGGAAACCGTTCCCAGCAAAAGGGAGGGCGGGCCGGCCTACATGCAGCCGGGCATTGGCGCGCCCGCGCGTCAGACGGACATGTTTGGGAATGCCTTTCGCTAGCTGAGGCAGGGCCGGTCACGCCCGCTCGTCTGCATCGCTGATGGCTTCTTCCGGAGCGTCCGCCGGCCCCGCCATTCTGGCCGGGGGCCGGCTTTCCGCTCGGCGCTATCACTCACTGGTCCGCAAGAGGGGCCTCCGGAAGAGCAGCGCGTCCAACCGCCCGCGGCAGTGTCTGCTATCGACCCAGGTGGGACATTTGCGGCGCCGCATCTGACGGGCGAGGTTGGCCGCTATGCGACCTTCTGAGGGGCCGCTTCCGGGCAGCATGGCCGGTCTCACTTCGGAAAACGGTGGGCTGCGCCTCGCCGTGTGGCTTGGCTCCCCCGCCGTCCGCTCCGACATTCCAGCAAGCGCGTCATAACCTGCTCTTCGTAGGCCCCGGTCGGTCCCGAGCTACCCCCGGCAGCCGATTGCCATGGCGAGCGGTGTCCTGTAAGGCACCGGCTTCGATCGATCAGGAGTTATCTTGACGTCACGCCCATCCGGAACCGGTGCGAGAAAGAGGCCCTCCGGCCATCTCGCCGGTGAGTCGTTGCATCGCGCAGATGAGCTCAAGCCCGGCTCGGCGCGGCAGTTCGGCCTCGTCATGGCGGTCTTCTTCGCCATTCTGTGCACCATTGCATCGTGGCGCGGCGCATGGGCTTGGGCGGCGATCTGGGCCAGTTTCGTCGCATTCTTCGGCTTGGCAACGCTGGTCGCACCGCGAATGCTGGACCCGTTGAACCGACTCTGGTTTCGGTTTGGGCTGCTGCTTCACGCCATCGTCAATCCGCTCGTCATGGGGCTGATGTTTTTTGTCGTCATCACGCCAATAGGCCTTTTGATGCGCACGCTCGGCAAGCGCCCGATCCCGCTTCGGCCCGACCGGACGACGGCGAGCTACTGGCTCTCTCGGGAGACGGCGCCAGGCCCGATGACGAAGCAATATTGAGGAACCCGCAGCAATGTCTTTTTTGAGCGAACTCAGCGAGTTCTTGCTCGCGCGCAAGAAGTACTGGCTGATGCCAATCGTATTGCTGATGGCGCTCCTGGGTGGTCTCCTCGTCCTGACCAAAGGCTCAGCGATCGCACCCTTTGTCTATACCCTGTTCTAGGGTCGCCGATGCGCATTCTGGGGCTGTCGGCCTACTACCATGACTCGGCCGCGGCGCTCGTGGTCGACGGCCGGCCTTTTGCCGCAGCACAGGAAGAGCGCTTTACGCGGGTCAAGCATGACGCCGCCTTTCCAGCGAACGCCGTTCGCTACTGTCTTGCGGAGGCGAAAGCCAGTCTCTCTGAACTCGATGCCGTCGTGTTCTATGAAAAGCCGTTCCTGAAGTTCGAACGGCTGCTCGAAACCTATCTTTCGATTGCGCCTGCTGGCTTTCGACAGTTCCTCACCGCCATGCCGCTCTGGCTGCGCGAGAAGCTCTTCCAGAAGCGCCTGCTTTCCGACGAGCTCAAAGCCATCGATGGGGGCTTCGATCCGGTGCGGCTGCATTTCTGCGAGCACCATCTGAGCCATGCATCGAGCGCGTTCTATCCCTCGCCTTTTGAACGCGCACTGGTCCTGACCCTCGACGGCGTCGGCGAGTGGCCAACGACGTCGGTTGCACTCGGCAACGGAGCAGCCCTGGATATTGTCAAGGAACTGCACTTCCCGCATTCGCTGGGGCTGCTCTATTCGGCCTTCACGCATTATGCCGGCTTCAAGGTCAATTCCGGCGAATACAAGCTGATGGGGCTTGCTCCCTATGGCGTACCGCGCTTTGCGCAGACCATTCTCGACCGGCTCGTGGACCTGAAGGAGGATGGCAGCTTCCGGCTGGACCAGACCTACTTCGACTATATGGGCGGGTTGACCATGACCAATGCCCGTTTCGAGGCGCTGTTCGGGGAACCCGCGCGCAGGGGCGAATCTCTGCTGCGCCCTTTCCACATGGATATCGCCGCCTCGATCCAGGCCGTCGCGGAAGAGATCATCCTTAAGATGACGCGCGCGCTGTCGATTGAGACCGGCGAGCAGAACCTTTGCCTCGCCGGCGGAGTCGCGCTGAACTGCGTCGCGAACGGAAAGATTCTGCGCGACGGGCGTTTCAAGAACCTTTGGGTTCAGCCCGCGGCGGGAGACGCCGGTGGCGCGCTGGGGGCCGCGCTTGCGACGCATCACCTCCAGTTTGGCGGAGCACGCGAACCGTCGAAAACGCTCGATGCCATGTCCGGCGCCTATCTTGGCCCTGCATACGGCCAGTCGGATACCGAAGCGCGCCTTAGAGCCGCCGGAGCCGTCTTCGAGACGCTCAGCGAGGACGAGCTTCTCGCCAGGACCGCGGCGGCCCTCGGCGAAGGCCAAGCCGTCGGCTGGTTCCAGGGTAGGATGGAGTTTGGTCCCCGCTCGCTCGGCAACCGCTCTATTCTGGGCGACCCACGCAGCCCTGTCATGCAGAAGACCCTGAATTTACGCGTCAAATACCGCGAATCGTTCCGGCCCTTCGCACCGGCCGTGCTTGCGGAGGACGTCTCCAGGTGGTTCGAGCATGAGGGCCCATCGCCATACATGCTGCTCGTCGCCAACCTCGTCGAGGCGCGCCGACACCCGATGACGCCGGACGAGCAGGCGTTGTTTGGGATCGAAAAGCTCAATGTCGTTCGCTCGGACATTCCGGCGGTGACGCATGTTGATTACTCGGCGCGGCTCCAGACCGTGCATGCCGAGACAAACCCGCGCTTCCATGGCCTTCTCAGTGCCTTCAAAGCGGCGACCGGCTGCGGCGTGCTCGTCAACACCAGCTTCAACGTGCGCGGCGAGCCGATCGTCTGCACGCCAGAGGACGCGTTCCGCTGCTTCATGGGCTCGGACATCGAGATGCTGATCGTCGGCAATTGTCTGCTCCGCAAGGAGTTGCAGGATCCGGGACTGGTGCATGACTACAAGTCCGCTTTCGAACTCGACTGACGTCGTGACGCCAGCCCGACCCCGCCGGCTGCGCGAAGCTATGCTCAACCTTGGGCTTGCTGTCGCGAGCACGCTAATCTTCCTTGCGATTTGCGAATTCGTCGTCTTCCGGATCGTGCTGCCGGGCAGCGACGTGCCGCGCAACGCCGTCGTCAACGATGTGGTTCGCTACGCACCTGGCCAAACCGGAATCTGGCGGGTGCGGGACGAAATCGCGGCCCCGTTTTCGATCAACGCCCAGGGCTGGAACTCACCGCTCGCCGACTATACGACGGAGCGCCGGCCGGGCGTCCCCCGCATTGCCTTTGTCGGCGACAGCTTCGTCGAGGCGCTGCAGGTTCCGGTGGGCATGAGTTTCGTCGAAGGCGTCGCGCAGACGATGTCGGGCGAGCGTCCGGTCGAGACCTACCGCTTCGCCATTGCAGGCGCACCCCTCAGCCAATACGTGCAAATGGTCGAGCGCGAGGTCGCGCGCTTCCGGCCCGACCGGATCGTCGTGCTCCTGGTGCACAATGATTTCGATGAGAGCTTCGTGTTGCGACCTGGGCGCTATACCTCGAGCTTCCTGAAATTCAACATCGCCGACGGTAGGTTTCTTGGTGAACTGCCGCCGGATCCCTGGCGCCCGGGCGCGCTGGAATTTCTACGACGCACCGCGATCGCGCGGTACTTTCTGTATCGCTGGCAGGTGCGACCGCAAACCTTGGCGGACTTTTTTCTCGGCCCCGCGCGCGCGTCCGATCCGCGCTATGCCGCCAATATCGATGTCGGCAAAGTGCTGTCTCGCGAAGCGGATATCCGCGTCGCAACGCAGCACGCCTTTGCCCGGCTCTCAGCCTTGGCGCGCGGGGCGGGTGCGTCGCTGCATCTCGTGATGGACGGAGATCGTGGCGCCATCCAGGCAGGCGTGGTCGCCAGCCCGGCACTTGCTCTCAACGCGATTGCTGCGGACACAGCTAGGGCTCAAGGGCTGCCGTTTCTCGATCTGCACCCGGTCTTTGCTGCCGACTGGGCCAAGCAACGCCAGCGTTTCGAATTTCCCTCAGACGCGCATTGGAATGCGCACGGACATCTGGTCGCCGCTCGCGCTGTCGCGCAGTTCTTACTGCAGCCGCAACCTTAGCCCGGCGCCGGCTGCCTGGCCGGCGACAGGAATGGGCTTGCAGGGGGCAACCTAAAAATCGACCGCCCGCGCCTGCACGTTGACCTTCGCTCACGGCTTCCTGTGCTGTGGTGGCGCGGCCCAGCTTGATTTCTGAAACAGTTCCGGAGCCGGCTTTCGGCGGCTCAAGGACGAATGTCCGGTTTCGGGTGATCTTCCAAGGTCGGCTTGCTGGCACGCGCGGACTTGAGAGGGGAACGAAGTGAATTTCGGCTTCCGGCCCTTTCCCGACATTCCCCAATCAAAAAAAAACCCCGCGCCGCCCCGGAGGGAGACGCGGGCCGTGAATCGGAACGCGGCCTGCTCAGAGCTGGGCCAGCAACGCCTCGGCGCCGGAGGCCTCGGCCTTGCCCGCGGCTTCCTCGACATTGAGCGCGGTCACGACGCCGTCATCGACGATCATCGAGTAACGCTGCGAGCGGGTTCCCAGGCCGAAGCCCGAGCCGTCGAGCGAGAGGCCGATCTCCTTGGCGAAATCGGCATTGCCGTCCGACAGGAACTCGATCACGCCGGCCGCGCCGGTCGCCTTCGACCAGGCATCCATGACGAACACGTCGTTGGTGCTGGTCACCATGATCGCATCGACGCCCTTGGCCTTGATGTCGCTGGCCTTGGCGAGATAGCCGGGCAGATGGTTCTTGTGGCAGGTCGGCGTGAAGGCGCCGGGAACGGCGAACAGCACGATCTTCTTGCCCTTGAACAGGTCGTCCGTGGTCTTGGCGGCCGGTCCGTCAGCGGTCATGAGCCGGAACGTCGCCTGCGGAAGCTTGTCACCCACCTTGATGGTCATCGTGCCTGTTCTCCGTGAAGCCTGCGGCAGCCTGCCGCCCGGCTCACGGATTAGGGCTTGGCCGCCGGGATGTCGAGTTCGAGCCGTGCCTCGATCGCGCCGGGCTTGCCGCGCACGGTGATGATGAAGGGCACCGGCCCGGCCACGCCCTTGGGCTGATCGATGATGCGCAGCAGGGCGACGGTCGTCCCGTCGGGCTGTTGGCTCAGCGTCGGCTTGCCGAACGACCACATGCCCGCGCCTTCGATGAAGACGTCCTCGATCTTGCCCTCGGGCGGAGCCTGCAGCACGAGGCGCAGGCCTGGCTCGATGGCACCTTCGTCCAGCTTGGCCTCGAGCAGCGCGATCTTGTCCTTGCGGGCGCCGAGCTTCGCCGGCGCGGGCACGCGCGCCTCGAAGCTCTCGAGGCGCGGCGAGGTGACCGAGGTCACGCCCGGTTCCAGCCAGAGCCTTGCCTCGCCCTTCACCGGCACGCAGATCTTGTCGCAGACGGCATAGTCGAGCTTCAGCACGAGCATGACCGGCTTGTTCGGATCGACCGGCTGCACCGAGACCGGGATCACCACCTCGCCGACATAGCCGATGGAGTGGCCGTTCACGTCCTGGAAGCGTTCCGGCGCGGGCCAGCGCACGTCCAGCCCTCCGATGTTGGTCGAACCGCCCCAGTCGAAGACCGGTGGCACGCCGAAATCGCCGGGGCTGCGCCAATAGGTCTTGTAACCAGGCGCCATCACGATCTCGACGCCGACGCGCTGCTTGCCGGAGGCCGCGGTCGCTCCGGCGATCAGGCGCAACGACGCATGATCGCCCTTCGACCAGGGCGACGTTGCGGCCTCCTGGGCATGCGTAGGGGCGCTCAGCAGCGCTGAGACCAAGGCCAGGAGGGAAAGTACATGTTTCACGGTCGAGATTTATGCGCTCCCGTTGGAAATTGCGAACAAAACCATCGCAGCCGGCCGAACAATCGCGTGAGGGGCCTGCCCGCAGGCAGGTTGGCGCAGCATTGAGGCGCAATGGCGGTGGTCGATTTTCCGACGCAGACAGCTGTTCACAGCATGGGCCAAAGTGATCTAGCATGGCTCCATGAAGATCGGCTCAAATCAGCGTGTCAGCGGACGCAGCTACCTCGATGGGCAGTGCCTGATCGCGATGCCCGGCATGGCCGACTCGCGCTTCAGCCGCAGCGTGGTCTATGTCTGCGCCCATTCCGAAGATGGGGCGATGGGCATCATCGTCAACAAGCCGGCCGCCGATACCCGCTTTCCCGATCTCCTGGTCCAGCTCGACGTGATCCCCTCGGAGGAGCTGATCCGCCTGCCGAGCCAGGCCGAGCGCCTGCAGGTGCTGCGCGGCGGTCCGGTCGAGACCAAGCGCGGCTTTGTGCTGCATTCGGCCGATTTCTTCCTGGAATCCGCGACGCTGCCGATCGACGACGGCATCTGCCTCACGGCGACGCTCGACATCCTGCGTGCCATCGCGATCGGCAGCGGGCCGGAGAATGCCGTCCTGGCGCTGGGCTATGCCGGCTGGGGCGCCGGCCAACTCGAATCCGAGATCCAGGCGAATGGCTGGCTGCATTGCGCGGCCGACCACGGCCTGCTGTTCGATGACGGCATCGACACGAAATACAGCCGCGCCCTGCACAAGATCGGCATCGATCCCGCCTTCCTGTCGAGCGAAGCCGGGCACGCCTAGTCCTTCGCTCCCGAGAGGGAAGGACTCAAGCCGCCTCGCTTGAACTCGCCGCGGTCGCTCCCATCAGCCGGCGCGCTTCGGCGGCGCTCATCGGCTGGCCGAAGATGTAGCCCTGCGCGTATTGGCAGCCGAGCTGATAGAGCTCGATCGCATCCGACTCGCTCTCGGCTCCTTCGGCCACGACATCCATTCGCAGATCCGCTGCGAGCTGGACGATCGAGCGCAGGATGACCGGCGGCTTGCCGCTGCCCATCTGGCGCACGAAGCTCTGGTCGATCTTGATCGTGTCGAAGGGGAAGCGCTGCAGATAGGACAGCGAGGAATAGCCCGTGCCGAAATCGTCGAGCGAGAGGCCGGCGCCAAGGTCCCGGATGCGCGACAGCATCTGCGCCGCATATTCCGGGTTCTCCATCACCAGGCTCTCGGTGATCTCGAGCTTCAGCGTGCCCGGCAGGATACGCCGGCGCGACAGGACCGTCTTCACGTCATGCAGCAGGTCATGGCGCAGCAGCTGCCGGCTCGAGACGTTGACGCTGGCGAAGATCGGCGGATCGACCTCGAGCGCCGCCTGCCAGGCCTCCAGCTCGCGCGCCGTGCGGTCCATCACGTAGACGCCGAGATCGACGATCAGCCCAGTCTCCTCGGCGATGGCGAGGAAATCCTGCGGCATCAGCCGGCCTTCGCGCGGATGGTCCCAGCGCACCAGCGCCTCGAAGCCCGCGATGGTGCGGTCCTCCAGCCTCACAATCGGCTGGTACATCACCTGGATCTCGCCGCGTTCGATAGCGCGGCGCAGGTCGCTTTCGAGCGCCAGCCGGTCGTTGCGATCGGTCCGCATCGCCGGCACGAAGACTTCGATCTTGTTGCCGCCCTGGCGCTTGGCATGGGCCATGGCGAGTTCGGCGTTCTTCAGCGCGTCGTCCTTGCGGGCGGCGGGAGCCGGGTCGAACAGGGCCAGGCCCACCGAAGGCGTCAGCAGGATCTCGCGCTCGGCGAAGGTGATCGGCGTCGAGACGGCGCGCCGCACCAGTTCGGCCAGCGCCAGGATGCGCTCTGGGTCGCGCTCGGAAACCAGGATCATCGCGAAGGTGTCGCCGCCGATGCGTGCCAGCGTGTCCTGTGCCCGCAGCAAGCGGCCGAGCCGCCGCGCCAATGTCAGCAGGATCGAATCGCCGGCCGAGAAGCCAACCGATTCGTTGACCTGCTTGAAGCGGTCGATGTCGATCACCAGCACCGTCGGGCGGATCGACTCGTCGGCGCGGGTGAAGCCGAAAATGGCGCCGAGCCGGTCCTGGAAGAGCTTGCGGTTCGGCAGGCCGGTCAGGTTGTCGTGGACGGCGTCGTGCAGCATGCGCTCCTGCGCGGTGCGCTGCTCGGTCACGTCGGCGAGCGTGCCGATGACGCGGATGACCTCGCCGTCCGAGCCGATCACCGGCCGGGCCTTCAGGTTGAACCAGTGATAGTTGCCGCCCGCCGCGCGCAGGCGCAGGTCGAGATTGAGTTTGCCGCGCCGTTGCTCCAGCACGGCGTCGAGGGAGACGCGGTAGCGGTCGCGGTCGGCGACATGCATGTGCTCGAACCAGCGGGCAGCCGAGCCTTCCAGCGCGCCGCGGGCCAGGCCGAGCAGCGTCTCGATCTGCGGCGAGACGAAGATCTTGTCGGCGCTGACGTCCCAGTCGAAGACGAGATCGCCCGAGCCCGACAGCGCCAGCGCGCGCCGCTCCGTGTCGGAGACGAGGCCCTGCGACAGGCCGCTGCCGGCGAAGGCATGCTGGATCACGGTGAAGCCGATCAGCAGCACGATCAGTACGAGGCCGCCCAGCAGGGCAGGCGCCACGAGGTCGCGCTGGAACTGCCCGGTGACGGTGAAGCCTGCCGCCGTCACCCAGACCGCGAGCAGGAACCAGGTTGGGATCAGCATCACCGCCCGCTCAAAGCCATGCGTCGCCAGATGCAGGATCAGGACGAAGCCGACGGCGGCAACGGCCGCAATCGAGATGCGCGCGATGCCCGACGCCATCGGCGCGTCGAAGACGGCGAGCCCCACCAGCGCTGCGAGCCCCAGCACCCAGACGAAGGTGACGTGACTGTAGCGCACATGCCAGCGAGCCAGGTTGAGATAGGCGAAAAGGAAGACGAGCAGCGTCGCCGCCAGCACGACCTCCGCGCCGGCGCGGTATATCCGTTCGATCGCCGGCGTCAGCGGGAAGATGCGCTGGAAGAAGCCGAAATCGAGACCGGCATAGGCCAGCACCGCCCAGGCGAGCGCCGCCGCTGCCGGGAAGATCACCGCGCCCTTGACCACGAAGATGATCGTCAGGAACAGCGCCAGCAGTCCGGCGATGCCGATGATGATGCCCTTATAGAGGGTGAGGCCATTGGTTTTTTGGCGATAGGCTTCCTGCTCGTAGAGGTAGAGCTGCGGCAGGTTGGAGGATTTCAGCTCGGCGACGAAGGTCACCGTCGTGCCGGGATCCAGCGTGATCAGGAAGACGTCGGCGTCTGGGCTCACCTCGCGCTCGGGGCTGAGGCCCTGGCTCGCGGTCACCGCTTCGATGCGGCGGTCGCCCAGATCCGGCCAGATCACGCCGGAGCCGATCAGCCGGTGGAAGGGCGCGACGAGGAGCCGGTCGATCTGCTCATCGGAATCGTTGGTCAGCGCGAACACGATCCAGTCCGGCCGCGCGCCGGATTCCCGCGCCCGGACCGCGATCCGGCGCACGATTCCGTCAGGCCCCGGCGCGGTCGAGATCTGGATGACGTCGCCGTCCGAACGGTTGCGCTCGACGACATTGGTCAGGTCGAGCACGGTGGCGTCGACCGGCACACGCACGGCCTCGACCGCCGCCGCCGGACTGGCGGCCGTGACGGCGAGCCAGAGCGCCAGCCCGGCGATGGCGAGGCCGAACCGGAGAAGTCGGTCGGAAAGGGTCAAGCGGCGCTCGAATCTTCGGCAGGGAACGGTCATGCGTCTTCGGGCGTCAGTCCTATCGGCGGCTCGTGGCGAGGGCAAGGCATCCGCGTCCACGAGCGTGGGCCATGCACGGCCGCGTCCCGTCACCTGAATTCGCCCGGCAGCCTGTCGCTCGCCAGCGCCGCATAGAGCAGGTGGTCGGCCCAGTTGCCGTTGATCCGGAGATAGGCCCTGGCCAAGCCTTCCTGATGGAAGCCGACCCGCTCGAGCAATCGGCGAGAGGCTTCGTTGTTGGGCAGGCAGGCGGCCTCGACGCGGTGCAAGGCCAAGTCCTGGAAAGCGAAGCGCAGCGCGCCGCGGACCGCCTCGGTCATATGACCCTTGCCGGCATGGCGCTCGCCCATCCAGTAGCCTAGCGTGCAGGCTTGGGCGACGCCGCGCCGGACGAGCCCGAGCGTCAGCCCGCCGAGCAGCGTCTCCGAGCGCGCGTCGAGAATGAACAGCGAATAGGCTTCGTCGGCCGCAATCTCGCGGGCGGCGCGCTTGACCCGCAGGCGAAACGAGGTCCGCGTCAGGTCGTCCTCGTTCCAGACCGGCTCCCAGGGCGTCAGGAAGGCCCGGCTCTCCATCCGCAGCACGGCCCAGGCGGCATAGTCTGTTGCCTGCGGTGCCCGCAGGATCAGGTTCTGTGTCCGCAGCAGAGGCCGCGTCGGTGGCTCGGTGGAGAAACGGAAGAGCGCCATGGCCGGGCCCTAATCCGCCGATCGGGCGGCATGCCGCAGCATCTTCGCCGGCGGCAATCCTTGCAGCGGTCCGACGGCTGCCACGGTGGGCTGGTGGCCGAGCAGCGAGCGACCGGCCGCGCGCACGTCCTCGAGTGTGACCGCATCCAGCCGCGCTGCAAGTTCCTCGCGGGGGATGGCGCGGCCGAAGAGCAGCACCTGCCGCGCCATCTGCTCGAGTTTGCCGCCGGGGCTCTCAAGCGCGGCCAGGAGCCCGACCTTCATCTGGGCCCGCGCGCGCGCCACCTCGGCCTCGGTGGTGTCGTCAGCGGCCTGCCGCAGGCAGGCGAGCGCGACCTCGATCAGTTCGCCGACGTCCTCCGGTGCAGTACCGGCACCGATGCCGAAGACGCCGCAATCCGAGAACGGCCAGTGGAAGGCGTCTACCGCGTAGGCGAGCCCGCGTCGCTCGCGGACCTCCTGGAACAGCCGCGACGACAGCCCGCCGCCGAGCACCGACGAGAAGATCTGCAGCGGATAATGCGCGCCATCCTTGAAGGCTTGGCCGGGGAAGCCCAAGACGAGATGGACCTGCTCTTCGTCGCTGCCAATCCGGGCCTCGCCGCCGAGGTAGCGGCCGTCCTCGCGAGCGGGCAGGAGTGCGGGACTTGCCGGCAGCGCGGCGAGATGCGTCTTCGCCAGCGCGACCAGCTCGTCATGGTCGACGGCGCCGGAGGCGGCCAGCACCATGTTGCCGGCATGGTAGTTGCGCGAGAGATAGGCGCGGATGGCGTCCGGCGTGAAGCTGTTCACCGTCTTTGCGGTGCCGAGGATCGGTCGGCCGAGCGGCTGGTCGGGAAAGGCAGCCTGCAGGAAGCGGTCGTAGACGAGGTCGTCGGGCGTATCCTGGACGGCGCCGATCTCCTGCAGGATCACGCCTTTCTCCCGCTTCAGCTCCTCTTCTGAGAAGGAGGACGCAGTCAGGATGTCCGCGAGGATGTCCACGGCCAGCGGCAGATCGGTACCGAGAACGCGCGCCGTATAGCAGGTGTATTCGACGGATGTGGCGGCGTTGAGATCGCCGCCGACGCTCTCGATCTCCTCGGCGATCTGCAGGGCGCTGCGCCGCGCGGTGCCTTTGAAGGCCATATGCTCGAGCATATGGGCGAGGCCATGCTCATGGGGCAGCTCGTCGCGCGAGCCCGCCCCGATCCAGATGCCGAGCGAGACGGTCGCCGCATGGTCCATGCGCTGCGAGACGATGCGCAACCCGGAGGGCAGCGTCGTCAGCCCGACATCGGGATCATGCGCGCCGCGCTTGCCGCTGGCCGCGACTTCGGCGACCTCGGCCGGCCCGGTCGCGGTCATCTCGGCGCTCATGCCGCCGCTCCCACCGCCCGTGCCTTGGCCCGGACGAAGGCCTCGACCGCCCCCTGGTCGTTCGGCAGCAGGGTGAAGCGCTCCTTGCGCTCCATCAGGTCGCCGAGATGGGCGGGCAGGGCAGGCGTCACGCCGCTCGCGGCCTTCACCGCCGCCGGGAACTTGGCCGGATGGGCGGTGCCGAGCACGATCATCGGCGTAGCCGGATCCTTGGCGAGCCCCCCGCGCGCGGCAGCGACGCCGACGGCGGTATGAGGGTCGAGCAGATAGCCGGCCTCGCGCCAGGTCCGTCCGATCTCGTTGGAGGTCGCGGACTCGTCGACGCCGGTAGCATCGAACTCAGCTCGGATCGCGGCCAACGGCCCGGCCGCGATTTCGAAGCGCCCGGATTGCTGCAGCGACTGCATCAGCCGGCGCACCGCGGCACCGTCGCGGCCATGCGCCTCGAACAGCAGCCGCTCGAAATTCGACGAGATCTGGATGTCCATGGACGGCGAGGTCGTCGCATGCACGCCCTTCATCTCATAAGCACCGCTGGCGAGCGTGCGGGCCAGGATGTCGTTGCTGTTGGTGCCGATCAGCAGGCGCTCGACCGGAAGCCCCATCCGCTTGGCGACGAAGCCGGCGAGCACATCGCCGAAATTGCCGGTCGGAACGGCAAAGGAAACCTTGCGGCCGGGCCCGCCGAGCGAAACGGCCGAGGTGAAGTAATACACCACCTGCGCCGCGATCCGGGCCCAGTTGATCGAGTTCACGCCCGACAACCCGATCTCGTCGCGGAACGAGTGGTGGTTGAACAGCGCCTTCACCAGGTTCTGGCAATCGTCGAAGGTGCCCTCGACGGCGATCGCATGGACGTTGTCGGCCTCGACCGTCGTCATCTGCCGGCGCTGCACGTCCGAGACGCGGCCCTGCGGGTACAGGATGAAGACGTCGACGCGCTCCAGCCCCTTGAAGGCGTCGATGGCGGCGCCGCCGGTGTCGCCCGAGGTCGCGCCGACGATGGTGGCGCGTTCGCCGCGCAGCTTCAGGACATGGTCCATCAGCCGCCCGAGCAGCTGCATCGCCACGTCCTTGAAGGCCAGCGTCGGGCCGTGGAAGAGTTCGAGCACGAACAGGTTGTCGCCGATCTGCGTCAGCGGGCAGACGGCTGGATGCCGGAACGTCGCATATGCCTCTGCGATCATCGTCGAGAGTGCCGTTCCTTCGATATCGCCATCGGCCAGCGCCCCGACGATGCGCTCTGCGACCTGTGCATAGCTGCGGCCGGAGAAGCTGGCGATCTCCTCGCTCGTCAATTGCGGCCAGGCTTTCGGCACGTAGAGGCCGCCATCGCGAGCAAGCCCGGCCAGAAGGGCATCGGAGAAGGAGAGGGCGGGCGCTTCCCCGCGGGTGGACACATGCAGCACGGCGTCGGGTCTCGATGATCTGGACTTGTGGTGATCTTGTCAGAAGCTATAGGCCGCTCTGCCAATTTGGGCAAAAGCGAAGGAGCGTCAGCGCGTCGCCCCCTCCGGCCTGCGGCGCCCCTGCCAGGCAAAGGCCGCGAACACCCCGATCAGCGTCGTAGCCAGCCCGAACCAGGTCAGGGCGTAGGAGAGGTGGTTGTCGGGAATGCGCGCGATCAGCTCCTTGGCATCAACCCCGGCAGGCGGCGTTAGCCCGTCGCCCTGCCGCTCGGCCTCCAGATAGAACGGCGCGGCGGCTCCCAATCCCAGCGAGGAGGCGATCGCGACGGGATCACGCGTGTAGAACTCGCGCTGTGCAGGCAGGTCCGCTGGCGTGAAGGAGCCGCGCGCTTCCGGCGCCCGCAGGAAGCCCGTCACGGTCGCCGGGCCGCTCGACGGCTTGATCTCGCCGAGTCGGCCTTCCGGGACGAAGCCGCGATTGACCAGCACGACGCCGCCGTCGTTCAGCCGAAAGCCCTGGAAGATCCAGCGGCCGAAGCCGGTGAGTTGGCGCGTTCCCGGCCCGCCCGAGGCAATGGTGGTGCGAACGCTCGCGACAGGGCCGTCGATGAAGCTGCCTTGTGCCGTCACGCGGGTCAGGTCTAGCGCCGCCAGATCGAGACCGGCCCAGCCCGACGAGGCCGGCATCGCTGCCGGCAGGCCGGCCGCCTGTGCTGAAAGCCGCTCGATGAAGACGCGCTTCTCGCTCATCCGCAGCAACTGCCATGTGCCGAGCGTGCACAGGATGCTGACGCCGAGCAGCGACAGCAGCGCCGGCCAGAACAGGTGCCGGCCGGTTCCGGCGGTGGAAGCGGGGGCGTTCACGAACGAGGTCCGTCCTTGTCCAACCGGCCTTCCTCGGCCTTGTGGGCGTATTGCAGCGCGACGGCGAGGCCCTTCATCGGGCGCAGCAAGGCAAGGCAGACGATCACGGAAAGTGGCAGCCAGATCGCCAGATGCAGCCAGATTGGCGGCTCGTAGGCGATCTCGACATAGAGCGCCGCGCCCAGCACGACGAAGCCGGCGATCAGCATGATGAACACGGCCGGGCCATCGGCGGAATCGGCGAAGCTGAAATCGAGCCCGCAGGCCGAGCAGCGCGGCCGCACCTTCAGGAAGCCGTCGAACAGCCTGCCCTCACCGCAGCGCGGGCAACGGCCGGAGAGGCCGGTCGAATAGGGCGAGGGCAGATTGTGCTGGTGGTCGTCGGCCATGGCGGCTTCCCGAAATGCGAAAGGCGGCCGAGGCCGCCTTCCAAGAATGGTTCTGTCGGGCGGCGGGCTCAGTGAGCGCCGGGCGTCCCCGCAGCCCAGACATAGATTGCCGCGAACAGGAACAGCCAGACCACGTCGACGAAGTGCCAGTACCAGGCGGCGAACTCGAAGCCGAGATGCTGCTGCGGCTTGAAGTGGCCGAGATAGGCCCGATACAGGCAGATCGCCAGGAAGATCGTGCCGATGATCACATGCGCGCCGTGGAAGCCGGTCGCCATGAAGAAGGTCGAGCCATAGATGTGGCCCGAGAAGGCGAAGGAGGCGTGCGCATACTCGTAGGCCTGGCAGATCGTGAACAGGACGCCGAGGATCACGGTCAGCCACAGGCCCTGCTTCAGCCCCCTGCGATCGCCGGTGATCAGGGCGTGGTGTGCCCAGGTCACGGTGGTGCCCGAGGTCAGCAGGATCAGCGTGTTGAGCAGCGGCAGGTGCCAGGGGTCGAAGGTCTGGATGCCGACCGGGGGCCAGACACCGCCGGTGAACTCCTTGCGGGTGAAGTTGATCGCTTCCCCGGAGAACAGGCTCGCATCGAAGAAGGCCCAGAACCAGGCGACGAAGAACATCACCTCAGAGGCGATGAACATCAGCATGCCGTAGCGGTGATGCATCTGCACGACGCGGGTGTGGTGGCCCTCATGCTCGGCCTCCCGCACCACGTCCATCCACCAGGCCAGGAAGGTGTAGAGCACGCCGAGCACGCCGATGCCGAAGACGAGCGGGCCGAGCTTCATGCCGCCCACGGCCATCGCCTTCATCCACATCACGGCGCCGATCGCCATGGTCGTCGCGCTGATCGAGCCGACGAGCGGCCAGGGGCTCGGGTCGACGAGGTGGTAGTCGTGGTTCTTGGTATGGGCCCCGGCCATCGTAATCAGTCTCCGCGTCCGACTTTGCAGCGCTCGTTTCCGGCGCCGTTTCTTACAGGTTCGATTTGCTTGCGTCACCCTTGGCGGGGGTGCCGGCGCCCTGGGCGAGCGGCTGGCCCGCCTTGGAGGCGAAATAGGTATAGGAGAGCGTGATCGCCTTCAGCCCGTCGAGCTCGCGATTGGCCGCAATCTCGGGGTCGATGTAGAACACGACCGGCGCTTCCAGGCTCTCGCCCGGCTGGAGCGTATGCTCCGTGAAGCAGAAGCACTGGATCTTGACGAAGAAGGCAGCGCCTTTCTCGGGCGCGATATTGTAGCTCGCGATACCGGTCGAGGCGCGGTCGGTCTTGTTGGTGATCTTGTAGAACACCGTCTTGGTCTCACCGACGCGCAAGGAGATCTCGGGGCTTTCCGCCTCGAACTTCCAGCCCAGCCCCGGCGCGACATTGGCGTCGAAGCGCACCGACATCGTCCGGTCGAGGATCGTGCCCGTCGCGGCCGTGCCGACCATCGGCGTGCCGCCGAAGCCGGTCGCCCTGCAAAACATGTCGTAGAGCGGAACTGCCGCAAACGAGAGCCCGGTCATGCCCATGGCGACACCGGCGCAGATCAGCGCGGTGCGGCCGAGATTGGCCGGCTTCTGGACGGGCGGGCGGGCGTTCTCCATCACAGCGGCCTGTTCAGGATGGCGGGACCGGTCTTAACCAGCGTCACCACGAAGAAGAACACGACCAGGCCGCCGAGCACGAGCGCCAGCGCGATCGAGCGGCGTCGGCGGCGCGCCATGTCCTCCGGGGAGAAGGCGGCCGGCGCGGGTGGCTTTCTGCGCGACTCGCTCATCCGATCACCTTCGGCAGTGCCCACATCAGGCCTAGGCCATTCTCGACCAGCAGCACGGCGAACAGTCCGAACAGGTAGAAGATTGAGAAGCCGAACAGCGAATAGCAGGCCTTCGTCGCCGCCGGGCCTTCGGTCGTCCGCCAGACGCGGATGGCGAGCGCGATCATGGCCAGCCCGGTCGTGACGGAGACGACCAGGTAGGCGAGCCCCCCGAAGCCCATCAGTGCCGGCAGCACGGCGACCGGCGCCATCACCAGCGAGTAGAGCACGATCTGCCGGCGGGTCGAGGCCGGGCCTGCGACATTCGGCATCATCGGGATGCCGGCGCGGGCGTAGTCGGCCGATTTCACCAGAGCCAGTGCCCAGAAGTGCGGCGGCGTCCACATGAAGATGATCGCGAACAGAACGATCGAATGCCAGCCGAGATCGCCGGTGACGACAGCCTCGCCGATCATCGGCGGGAAGGCGCCGGCGGCGCCCCCGATGACGATGTTCTGCGGCGTCGAACGCTTCAGCCACATCGAATAGACGACGGCGTAGAAGAAGATCGTGAAGGCGAGCAGCGCCGCCGCGAGCAGGTTGGCGACGAGCCCCAGCACCAGGACCGAGCCGACGGACAGCGTCAGCCCGAAGGAGAGCGCCTCGGAGGGCAGCACCCGGCCGGCCGGGATCGGACGCTTGGCCGTGCGGCTCATCAGCACGTCGATATCGGCGTCGTACCACATGTTGAGGCAGCCCGACGCGCCGGCGCCGACCGCGATCGCCAGCAGCGAGGCGAGGCCGATCACCGGATGCACCGAGCCCGGCGCGGTGGCCATGCCGGCCAGGGCCGTGAACACGACGAGCGACATCACGCGCGGCTTGAGCAGCGCGAAGAAATCGCGGGCCTCGCCGGTGGAGGTCAGCGCGACGCCGTTGTCACGGGTGTCGAAGGCAGCGGACATGAGCTTCGTCGTTTCGATTCCTGAAGGCGCGGCGAATGCGCCTGTCGGCCTTGTTCAGCGGCTGTGCCGCCCGTCTCCGGAGCGCCCTTGGAGGCGCTCGGGGGAGGGGCGGCGGCGGGCCCGGTGGGCCCGCCGCCTCGATATCAGTGGTCCGAGCCGGTGATGCGCGGCAGCGTCTCGAACTGGTGGAAGGGCGGCGGCGAGGACAGGGTCCACTCCAGCGTGGTCGCGCCTTCGCCCCACGGATTGTCGCCGGCGAGTTCCTTCCGCGTGAAGGCGACGAACAGCCCGTAGAAGAAGATCAGCAGGCCGGCCGCGAAGATGTACGAGCCGATCGACGACCAGAAATGCCAGCCCGCGAAGGCATCCGGATAGTCGGCATAGTGACGCGGCATGCCGGCGAGCCCGAGGAAGTGCTGCGGGAAGAACAGCAGGTTGGCGCCGACGAAGGCGACCCAGAAATGCAGCCTGCCGATCCAGTCCGGCATCACATAGCCGCTCATCTTCGGGAACCAGTAGTAGAAGCCCGCGAAGATGCCGAACACGGCGCCCAGCGACAGCACGTAGTGGAAGTGCGCCACGACGTAGTAGGTCGCGTGCAGCGAGCGGTCGACACCGGCATTGGCCAGCACGACGCCGGTGACGCCGCCGACCGTGAACAGGAAGATGAAGCCGATCGCCCAGGTCATCGGGGCGGTGAAGCGGATCGAGCCGCCCCACATCGTCGCAATCCAGGAGAAGATCTTGATGCCGGTCGGCACCGCGATCACCATCGTCGCGAAGACGAAATAGCGCTGCGTGTTGAGCGAGAGGCCGGCGGTGTACATGTGGTGCGCCCACACGATGAAGCCGACGACGCCGATCGCGACCATGGCATAGGCCATGCCGAGATAGCCGAAGATCGGCTTCTTCGAGAAGGTCGAGATGATGTGGCTGACGATGCCGAAGGCCGGCAGGATCATGATGTACACTTCGGGGTGGCCGAAGAACCAGAACAGGTGCTGGTAGAGGATCGGGTCGCCGCCGCCGGCCGGATCATAGAAGGTCGTACCGAAGTTGCGGTCCGTCAGCAGCATCGTGATCGCGCCGGCGAGGACGGGCAGCGACAGCAGCAGCAGGAAGGCGGTGACCAGCACGCCCCAGGCGAACAGCGGCATCTTGTGCATGGTCATGCCCGGCGCGCGCATGTTCAGGATCGTGGTGATGAAGTTGATCGCGCCCAGGATCGAGGCAGCACCGGCCAGGTGCAGCGACAGGATGCCGAAATCGACGGAGGGACCGGGGTGGCCGGAGGTCGAGAATGGCGGATAGACCGTCCAGCCCGTGCCGACGCCCTTGGCGCCCGGGGCGCCCTCGACGAACATCGAGATCACCATCAGGATGAAGGCGGCGACCGTCAGCCAGAACGAGACGTTGTTCATGCGCGGGAAGGCCATGTCCGGCGCGCCGATCATCAGCGGCACGAACCAGTTGCCGAAGCCGCCGATGACGGCGGGCATGACCATGAAGAAGATCATGATCAGGCCGTGGCCGGTGACGAAGACGTTGTAGCTCTGGCCGTTGGCGAAGATCTGCATGCCGGGTTGCTGCAGCTCGATGCGCATCATGATCGAGAGGAAGCCGCCGACGAGCCCGGCCATGATCGAGAAGATCAGGTAGAGCGTGCCGATGTCCTTGTGGTTGGTGGACAGCAGCCAGCGACGCCATCCGGTCGGATGCGCGTGTTCCTCGTCATGATGTCCGTGGGCGTGAGCGTGCGGAGCCGCTGTTGCCATCGCCTTGGTCTCCTCGTGCGAAATCGCTTCGCGAAGTCAGTCAAATCAGGTTCGCCGCGGGCCTCGCAGCCCGTGGCAGGTTAATGGCCGTCACTCGCCGGCGGCAGCGACCTTGCCGGCGGCATCGCCGGCATTGGCGAATTTCTGCTTCGATTCGGCGAGCCAGGCGGCGTAGCGCTCCTGGCTGACGACGCGGAAAGCGATCGGCATATAGGCGTGGTTCTGCCCGCAGATGAACGAGCACTGGCCGTAATAGATGCCCTCGCGGTCGGCCTTGAACCAGGTCTCGTTCAGGCGGCCGGGAATGGCGTCGATCTTGATGCCGAAGGACGGCACCGTGAACTTGTGGATGACGTCGGCGCCGGTGACCTGCACGCGCACGATCTTGCCCACCGGTACGACCGCCTCGTTGTCGACGGCGAGAAGGCGCGGCGCCTCGTCGGCGGCGATCTTCTTGGACGCGATCGCCTCGGCCCGCTGCTTCTCGTCGAGCATCAGCGAATCGAAGCCGAAACCGCCGGTGTTGCCGTCCTGGGCGTACTCGTAGGACCAATACCACTGCTTGCCGGTCACCTTCATGGTGATGTCGGCCTTCGGAATCTCGAGCTGGAGCTTGAGCAGGCGGAAGGAGGGAATCGCGATCACGACGAGGATCAGCACCGGGATCACCGTCCAGGCGACCTCGAGCAGGGCGTTGTGCGTCGTCTTGGAGGGGACAGGGTTGGCCTTCTCGTTGAAGCGGAAGACCACATAGACCAGCAGCGCCAGCACGAAGAGCGTGACCACGGCGATGATGATGTTCAGCCAGTCATGGAACCAGTGGATGTAGTGCGCGACCTCGGTCACCGCACCCTGCAGATTCATTTGCCAGGGGGACGGCATGCCGGTTCCGGCGAGTGCACTGTCGGAGACGATCGCCGTCGTCGCGACGGCAAGGGCCGATGCGGCCACGGTTGCAAGGGTCCTGCTCAGAAAACGCATCGATCCGACATAGCTCCTTATCGCGCCCCCACATGGCGCCCGTCATGAAGCGTCCGTCGGGAGCGCTGATGAAGGGCTTGTTCCATGCCTGGCCAGTGCGGCCGCGAGGCCACCTTGTTCTTCGGGATTGCGATAAATCAAAGATCACGCTTGCGCCAGTGGCACAATGCGGGGCGCCAACCCAACTTGTGCGGCATAATCGCGCGAGTGCCGATGCCGCGGCCTCGGGATGACGGATCCCCGCCTTGACAGGACCGGGCCTGCATGGTCCCAACGCACTCCAATATGGAGTGAAGCCGGATTCCGCTTGGCGGGACCGGCTTTCTGCCTGAATTTCGCGCTTTGTTTTGGGCGCTGGAGCTCGGGTGCAGGTCCGGCGAAGGTCGCCGGTTTGGAGGAATCGCAGGGATGGGTAGGATCATCGGACCTGTCTGCGCGGCCGCTCTCGCGCTGGCGGGGGTTGCTCTGGCCGCGGGCCAGGCGCTGGCTCAGGGCGCTGTCAAATCGACGCATGGCGACTGGCAGATGCGCTGCGAGGTGCCGCCCGGCGCCAAGACCGAGCAATGTGCGCTGGTGCAGAATGTCGCGGCCGAGGATCGGCCGAATCTGACGCTGCTCGTCATCGTGCTCAAGACCGCCGATCAGAAGAGCCGGCTGTTGCGCGTGGTCGCCCCGCTCGGCGTGCTGCTCCCCTCGGGCCTCGGCCTCAAGATCGACGACAAGGATATCGGCCGCGCCGGATTCGTGCGCTGCCTGACCACGGGCTGCGTTGCCGAGGTCGTCATGGACGACAATCTGCTCGGCCAGCTCAAATCAGGCAAGAATGCCACTTTCATCGTGTTTCAGACGCCGGAAGAGGGGGTGGGCGTTCCTGTCTCCCTCAACGGTTTTGGCCCCGGCGTGGAGACCCTGCCGTGAGTGATGCGCTTCTTCGTCGGCACAGCCTGCTTGCTGTGCCGTTCCTCTGCCTTGGCCTGGCCGGCTGCGGATCTTCCTATTCAGCCGGTGAACCGACTGCGATGCAGAAGGTCGCCAATGTCGTGATGTTCCAATCGACGACGGCTCCTGTGGCAAAGCCGCAGCCACGGGAGCAGCGGGCGACAGAAGAGGATGACGAGTTCGTCTGTCCTCAGGTCATCATCGCCGATGGCGGCGCTGCGCTGCGCGCTCAGGGCGGCCAGGACAGCGGCAGCCTGCGGCACCAGATCTCGATTCTCCAGGTCGCGCGCGAATGCACGCCGACCGGCAATGGCGGCTTCCGCCTCAAGGTCGGCGTCGAGGGGCGCGTGCTGCTCGGTCCCGCCGGCAGCCCCGGTAGCTATGGCGCGACGCTGACGACGACGGTCCTGCGCGGCACGACCCAGGTTGCCCGCCGCGCCGCCCGCATCGGCGGCACGATCGCGTCCGGTCAGGGCGGCGCCGACTTCTCGCATATCGAGGATGGCATCGTCGTTCCGGCCGGTCGCGGCGACGTCGAGATCATCGTCGGCCTGGGCGGTGGCGCGGCCACGCCGGCTCGCGCGCGCCGCCGGTAGACGCGAAGCGCCGGATTGCGGCGCTTCCGAAGACTCGCGTGAATTGCCGACAAACGAGGCAGCGTCGCGATTGACTAAGACGCGGCGTCTTGTATCTGTGCCTGCAGCCGTAACATCCCCGCGGGAGAGACCGGGTCCGGACTTGTCCGGTTCCGGCGCCGAAGGCGCAACCGCCCCGGAAACGCTCAGGCAAACGGACCGCGTGGGAACTGGCGCTCTGGAAAGCGGCGGAGGCAACTCCGCCCACCGACGGGTGTAACCTGTCCGGCTGCTTGGCCGGTGCGGGGAAATCTCTCAGGTCCCAAGACAGAGGGGGCGCGCTCCGGACAGTTCCGTCCGGGGCTTGCGCTCGATTCTGGAAGGGGCCGTCCATGGCTGCCGACGCCGATATTGCCGATGCCGGGGCTGTGCCCGAGGCCATCGTCCTCAAGACCCCGCTCCATGCCCGCCATGTCGCGCTCGGCGCCCGCATGGTGCCCTTCGCCGGCTACGACATGCCGGTGCAGTATCCGACCGGCATCCTGACCGAGCATAACTGGACGCGCGAGAAGGCCGGGCTCTTCGACGTCTCGCATATGGGCCAGTGCTTTCTGGTCGGCCCGGACCACGAGACCACGGCGCGCGCCCTCGAAGCCCTGATCCCCGCGGATATCGTCAACCTCGCCCCCGGCAAGCAGCGCTATTCGCAGCTGCTGAACGAGGAGGGTGGCATGCTCGACGATCTGATGGTGACGCGCTCGATCGATCCCGACGAGGACGGCGCGCTCTATCTCGTCGTCAACGCGGCCTGCAAGACCGACGACTACGCCCATATCGAGGCGCGGCTGCCCGCCAATGTGAAGCTGATCAAGGCCGAGCATCGCGGCCTGATCGCGCTGCAGGGGCCGGCCGCGCAGACCGCGCTGGCCGCGATCGCGCCGGAAGCGGCCGAGATGGGGTTCATGACCTCCCGCACCATGAAGGTCGCAGGCATCAAGGCCAATGTCAGCCGCTCGGGCTACACCGGCGAGGACGGCTACGAGATTTCGGCCGATGCCAAGCGGATCGGCGAGATCTGGGACACGCTGCTGCTCGACGCCCCCGTCAAGCCGATCGGCCTCGGCGCCCGCGATTCGCTGCGCCTGGAAGCCGGCCTTTGCCTTTATGGCCACGACATCGACACCACGACCTCGCCTGTCGAAGCCGCGCTGACCTGGTCGATCCAGAAGCGTCGGCGCGAGGAGGGTGGCTTCCCCGGTGCGGCCCGCGTCCAGCGCGAACTCGCCGAGGGCGTCTCGCGCGTTCGCGTCGGCCTCTTGCCGGAAGGCCGGGCGCCGGCGCGGGAGGGCACGGAAATTGCGACCCCGGAAGGCGAAATCGTCGGCAAGGTCACGTCCGGCGGCTTCGGGCCGACGCTGAACGGCCCCTGTGCCATGGGCTATGTCGCCAAAGCCCATAGCGCGCCGGGCACGCGGCTGGACCTGATCGTGCGCGGCAAGCCGCTGCCCGCCGTCGTTGCCGCCATGCCTTTCGTGCCCAACGGCTACAAGCGCTGAACCCGACCAAACCCCGTTTTCTGCTCCCGGAGACCTGATCCCATGGCCGAGACCCGCTACACCAAGGACCACGAATATATCCGCATCGAGGGCGATACCGGAACGGTCGGCATTTCCGACTACGCCCAGGGCCAGCTCGGCGACGTCGTCTTCGTCGAACTACCTTCCGTCGGCAAGGCACTGACCAAGGGCGCCGAAGCCGCCGTGGTGGAGAGCGTCAAGGCGGCCTCCGAAGTCTATGCGCCGGTTTCCGGCGAGGTCGTCGAGGTCAATGCCGAGCTCGAAGCCGCGCCCGGCACCGTCAACGAGGATCCGGCCGGCAAGGGCTGGTTCCTCAAGCTCAAGCTCAAGGACGCCGCCGAAGTCGACGGCTTGATGAGCGAGGCCGAGTACCAGAACTACGTCAAGACGCTTTGAATTGAACCTCTGCGTCATCCCGGACAAGCGGCGAAGCCGCGCCGTTCCGGGATCCATCGTAGAGCGCGCCGCCCTCCGATGGATCCCGGGTCTTCGCCCGGGATGACGGCGCGGTTTTTAAACGGTTCGGCGCCAACACCCGCAAACGGACATTTGCCATGCGCTATCTTCCCCTCACCGACACCGACCGCGAGGACATGCTCGCGCGTATCGGCGTCCCCGATATCGACGCGCTGTTCTCCGACGTGCCAGGCGGCCAGCTGCTGAAGGCGCCGCTCGACCTGCCGCGCGCCAAGGGCGAGCTCGAGGTCGAGCGCATCATGGCCCGCATGTCGGCAAAGAACACCGCCGCCTCCTCGGTGCCCTTCTTCGTCGGCGCCGGTGCCTACAAGCACCATGTCCCGGCGACGGTGGACCACCTGATCCAGCGCTCTGAGTTCCTGACCAGCTACACGCCCTACCAGCCCGAGATCGCGCAGGGCACGCTGCAATATCTGTTCGAGTTCCAGACCCAGATCGCGGCCCTGACCGGCATGGAGGTCGCCAACGCCTCGATGTATGACGGCTCGACCGGCACCGCCGAGGCCGTGCTGATGGCGCACCGCGTCACCAAGCGCCGCAAGGCCGTGCTCTCGGGCGGGCTCCACCCGCACTACACCGAAACCGTCCGCACGCTCTCCGATATGGCCAATGACGACATCGTCGCGCTCTCGCCCGATGTCACGGCGAGCGAGGATATCCTCTCGCAGATCGACGACAGCGTCTCCTGCGTCGTCGTCCAGTCGCCCGACGTCTTCGGCAATCTGCGCGATCTGAGGCCGATCGCCGAGAAGGCCCATGCCCATGGCGCGCTGCTGATCGCGGTCTTCACCGAGGTCGTCTCGCTCGGCGCGGTGACGCCGCCTGGCGCTCAGGACGCTGACATCGTCGTCGGCGAGGGCCAGTCCATCGGCAACGCCCTGAACTTCGGCGGCCCCTATGTCGGCCTCTTCGCCGCCAAGTCGAAATACATCCGCCAGATGCCGGGCCGGCTCTGCGGCGAGACAGTCGATGCCGACGGCCAGCGCGGCTTCGTGCTGACGCTGTCGACCCGCGAGCAGCATATCCGCCGCGACAAGGCGACCTCGAACATCTGCACCAATTCGGGCCTCTGCGTGCTGGCCTTCACCATCCACATGACGCTGCTCGGGCAGGCCGGCTTTACCCGTCTCGCCGAGGTCAACCACGCCAATGCAGTCAAGCTCGCCGACATGCTGTCGCGCGTGACCGGCGTCACGGTGCTGAACGAGACCTTCTTCAACGAATTCACGGTGAAGCTGAACAAGCCCGCGGCCGAGGTGGTCGAGGTGCTGGCCGCCAAGGGTATCCTCGCGGGCGTGCCGGTCTCGCGGCTGCTGCCGCATGCCGGCCTCGACGACCTGCTGATCGTCGCCAATACCGAAATCAACACGGATGAAGACCGGGCGGCCCTCGTGGCGGCGCTCGTGGAGGTGCTGTGATGCTGAACCGTCAGGGACGTCCTACCCAGGCCGGCGGGGCCTCGCATGAGGACCGCGCCACCTTCACCGGCAACAAGGCCCTCCAGCAGATCGAGCCGCTGATCTTCGAGATCGGTCACCATGAGACCACCGGCGTCGACATCGAGAAGCCGGCGCCCTTCAAGTCGCGCCTCGGCAAGCATGCGCGCCAGGGCGAGATCGGCCTGCCCGGCCTCTCCGAGCCCGAGGCGATGCGTCATTACGTGCGCCTGAGCCAGAAGAACTACGGCATCGATACCGGGCTCTTCCCGCTCGGCTCCTGCACGATGAAGCACAATGCCCGCCTCAACGAGAAGACGGCGCGCCTGCCGGGCTTCTCCGACGTGCATCCGTTGCAGCCGCTCTCGACCGTTCCGGGCGCGCTCGATGTGATGCTCGAACTCGCGCGCTACCTGATGACGCTGACCGGCATGCCGGCCGTCGCGCTTTCGCCCAAGGCCGGTGCCCATGGCGAGGCCTGCGGCATGATGGCGATCAAGGCTGCGATCGAGGCGAAGGGCGAGGGCGCGACCCGCAATGTCGTGCTCGTGCCCGAGTCGGCGCACGGCACCAACCCCGCGACTGCCGCGCTGATCGGCTTCTCGGTGAAGGCCGTCCCGGCGCGGCCTGATGGCACGGTCGCCGTCGAGGACGTCAAGGCCCTGCTCGGCCCGGACATCGCCGCGATCATGCTGACGAATCCGAACACCTGCGGCATCTTCGAGCCGCAGATCGTCGAGATCGCCGCCGCGCTGCACGAGGCCGGCGCGTACTTCTACTGCGACGGCGCGAACTTCAACGCGATCGTCGGAAAGGCCAGGCCGGGCGATCTTGGCGTCGATGCCATGCACATCAACCTGCACAAGACCTTCTCGACGCCGCATGGCGGCGGCGGCCCGGGCGCTGGCCCGGTCGTTCTGTCCGAGCGCCTTGCGCCCTTCGCGCCCGTTCCCTTCATCAATGTCGTGAACGACAGGCCGCATCTGATCGAGACGCGCGAGGAGGCCCCCGAGGGCAACAAGCCCTTCGGCCGCATGACCGCCTTCCACGGCCAGATGGGCATGTATGTCCGCGCCCTGACCTATATGCTCAGCCATGGCGCCGACGGCATGAAGCAGGCGTCGGAGGATGCTGTGCTCAATGCCAACTATATCCGCGCCTGCCTGTCGGACCTGATGTCGCTGCCGTTCCCGGACCATCCCTCGATGCATGAGGTGCTGTTCGACGATGAATGGCTCAAGGGCACCGGCGTCTCGACGCTCGATTTCGCCAAGGCGATGATCGACGAGGGCTACCATCCGATGACGGTGTATTTCCCGCTCGTCGTCCACGGCGCCATGCTGATCGAGCCCACCGAATCGGAATCGAAGGCCTCGCTCGACCTCTTCATCGCGACGCTGCGCGACCTCGCCATGGCCGCCAAGGGCAACGACAAGGAGCGCTTCACCAGTGCCCCGCATCACGCCCCGATCCGCCGCCTCGACGAGACCCGCGCGGCGCGCCAGCCGGTGCTGAAATGGGTCAAGCCGGCTCCAGTCGCCGAAGCGGCGGAGTAGGGGATCCAGCCATGCTGACGGCATTCGTCAGCATGGTGAAGGGCGCAGGACGTTTCTTAAGCATTCCTTGACCATGTCGGGGAATGATCCCCCGGTGCCGCTCTCTGCGGCCCGGGGGTTTTTGTATGTCCGTGCGTCCCTCCATCCTCGCCGCAGTGGCAGCACTCCTGCTGGCCTCGACTGCTGCCTCCCGTGCGAATGAGCCGAGCTACGGCCCCAACACCTATGACCGCACGCTCGAGGCGCTGATCGCGCACGAGGACATCGCCGGTCGCGGCGGCTGGCCGAAGGTGCCTTCCAGCGTCAGCGCACTGAAGCCCGATGCTCAAGGCCCCGATGTCGTGGCCTTGAAGCAGCGGCTGATGCTGAGCGGGGATCTGCCGCCGGATGCGCTGCCGGGCGATGTCTACGACGCCAATGTCGTCGCGGCGGTGAAGCGCTTCCAGCTCCGCCACGGCCTCTCCGATCTGGGCACGGTTGGCCGCTTGACCCTGAAGGCGATGAACACGCCCGTAGAAATCCGCCTGAACCAGCTCACCGCCACGCTGGAGCGGCTGAAAGGCAACGGCTTCAACTTCGCCAGCCGTTACGTCGTGGTCAACATCCCCGGTGCCAGCGTCGAGGCGGTGGAGAACGGCACAGTTCAGCAGCGCCATCTCGCCGTCGTCGGCCGGCCGGACCGGCCCTCGCCGGTGATCCAGGCCAACATCACCTCGGTCAACCTCAACCCGTATTGGACGGTGCCGATGTCGATCGTGAAGGCCGACATCATCCCGCATATGCGCAAGGATCCGAGCTTCATTGCCAAGTCGAACATGAAATTGCTCGGCGCCGAGAACAAGGAGATCGACCCGGCAAGCGTCAACTGGGCCACGCTGAACAATCCGTACTTCTATGTCAGGCAGGAGCCCGGGCCGACGAATTCGCTCGGCCAGCTCAAGATCGACATGCCGAATTCCGACGCCGTCTACATGCACGACACGCCGAAGAAGAGCCTGTTTCGCAACGATGTGCGATTCAACTCCTCGGGCTGCGCCCGTATCGAAGGCGTTCGCGACCTTGCCGCCTGGCTGCTCGAGGGCAGCGAATGGAGCCGTCAGGCGATCGAGGACGAGATCGCCAAGGGCGAGCGCAAGAACATCTCGCTGAAGAAGTCCGTGCCGGTGGCCTGGGTCTATCTCACCGGCTGGCAGGGGGCCGACGGCCAGGTCCAGTTCCGCGACGACATCTACAGCCTCGACACGCCGCAGGGCATCGTCACCTCGACGATCGTGGCGCGCAAGGCCAAGCCGAAGCCGGTGCAGCCGGCGGGCGAGGCGAAACCCGCCGCCATTCCGCCCGCGCGCCCCGCCAAGGCGGAGGCCGGTCCGGCCAGGACGCTGACGGTCTCGAACTGAGGCACCTCACATTCCCTTCAGGATCGCCATCGTCGCGGCGATCGCCTGCGTGCGGGCTTCGGCCTGCGTGCCGAGTGTCACCATCCCGTCCGCGCGTTCCGAATAGGCCGCCTTGCGCTCGCGCAGGGGCAGGCTGGGATGGTCGAAGTCGTGATAGGCTCCGGCATAGCCGACAAACCGCGCGCCGCCCTTGCCGGCGAGCCTCTCGCAAGGCTCGGCCGGGGTCCAGTCGTCGGCCAGGCCATGCAGGATGGTGGTCGGGACCTGCGCCGTCCAGCCGCGCCTCAGCAGGACGCGGCAGCCCGGATAGAACGCGATGACCGTGCGAAACCCGCCTGGGCCAGCTGCTGCGGGTTTTCCGGCGGCCTCGAGCACGGTCGATCCGCCATTAGACCAGCCGATCAGCCCGACGCGCCCTGAGGCGATGAACGCTTGCCCTGCCAACCAGTCGCGGGCGCCGAGCGCATCCTGCGCCCGGTCTGCGGGCGTTAGGCTGCGATCGCGATCATTGCAGAGTGCTGATACGCCGCGAGGGCGAAAGCTGTCGGGCAGGAGAACGGCGTATCCGGCGCCAACGAGCCGCGCGGTCCAGTCCGCGTCGCGGGCGCCCAGCTTGCCGGAGGCGTTCCACAGCCCCGCGCAGCCATGAAGGATGACGACCGCGGGGAAGGGGCCTGCGCCTTCCGGCTTGGCCAGCCAGCCCGAGAGCTTGGTTCCGTCACGTGAGGCGAAGGCGACCTGTTCCAGCGCCTGCGCGGGTGCTGCCAGCCCGAGGAACACGGCGACGAGACTGCGCAGGAGCCACATGGGAGATCCGCTTCGGTTGGGCTGCGTCAGAAACGACGACGCCGCGATCCCGGGGGATCGCGGCGTCGGTATCTCTATCGGTGCGGCGGGCTTCAGTTCAGCTTCGCCTTGACCTCGTTCAGGCCGGAGGCAAACAGCGTGTCGCCGGTCTTGCCGCCCACCTGAGCGCGGATGATGACCTCGGCAGCCTTGGTCGCAGCCTCCGCCGCGGCCGCACGGACCTCGGCCTCGGCCTGGCTTTCGGCCAGAGCGATCTTGTCTTCCGCCGACTTGGTCCGGCGAGCGACGAAATCGTTCAGCTTGGCCTCCGCCTCCTCGGCGAGGCGCTTGGCCTCCTCATTGGCGGCGGCGACGATGCTGGCGGCCTCGGTTTCGGCCGCCTTGCGCTTCGCCTCGTACTCGGCAAGCAGCTTCTCGGCCTCGACACGCAGGCGGCGCGCCTCGGCCAGCTCCTGCGCGACCTTCTCGCCGCGCGAGTCGAGCCCGGCGACGATCGCCTTCGGCACGCCGAAATAGGCGAGGATGGCGAGGAAGATGACGAGCGAAACGGCGACCCAGAACGTATCCATCTGTCTTCTCCTCAGCCGCGCGCCAGAACCTGCTCGACCGCCTCGGACGCCTCGCTGGCGCTCGGGGCCTTGCCGGTCAGCTTCTCGACGATGGCGATCGCGACCTCGCTGCCGAGACCCCGCACATTGCTCATGGCGCTGGTCTTGGTGGCGGCGATCGTGGTCTCGGCCTTGGCCATCTTGGCCGACAGTTCGGCCTCGACGGCGTGACGGCGCTCGTCCGATGCCTTGGCGCCGGCTTCGCGCGATGCCTGGGCGATGCCCTGGGCATTCTTGCGAGCCTCGGTCAGGGCCGTCTCATAGGCCTTGGCCGTCTCTTCGGCCTTGGCTTGCATCTGGGCGGCATTGTCAAGATCGCGCGAGATCGTGTCCGCGCGTTCTTCGAGGATCGCTCCGACGCGGGGCAGGGCAACCTTCGACATCAGCCAGTAGAGCACGCCGAAGGTGATGGCGAGCCAGAACAGCTGACCTGCGAAGGTCGAGGCGTCGAAGGGAGGGAAGGCGGACTTTTCGCCGCTCACGGGCGACGTCGCGGCTGCGGCCGTCCCCACCAGCAGCGTGGCGGGCAGCACTGAGGCGACGAGACCGGCCCATCCGCGCCTGGCGAACTGTGAAGATCGAACCGGCATGGACTGCCTTTCAGCGGAAGGAGATGAAAAGCCGCGCCCGAACCCGAGAACGGGTGGCCGGGCGCGACGGGAAGCAGATGGTCGAAGCGCGTCAGACCACGAAGAGCAGGACGAGCGCCACGACGAAGGCGAAGATGCCCAGACCTTCGGCGAGCGCCGCGCCGATGAACGCGCGGGGGAACTGGCCGTCGGCAGCCGAGGGGTTGCGCAGCGCGCCCGAGAGGAAGTTGCCGAAGATGGTGCCGACGCCGATGGCGGCGAGGCCCATGCCGAGCGAGGCGAGGCCAGCGCCGATGTACTTGGCTGCAACGGGATCCATGGTCTTTCTCCAGTGTGAAAAGCTAGAAGGCGGGGTTGAAAGCTCTCGCGAACTCTGACCGGCTCAGTGGCCCGGATGCAGAGCGTCGTTGAGATAGACGCAGGTCAGGATCGCGAAGACATAGGCCTGCAGGAAAGCGACGAGGAATTCGAGGGCGGTCAGCGCGACGGCCAGCAGCAGCGGCAGCGGCGCGATCACGGTGGCAGCGCCGCCGGCGGCGAGCAGGGCGACGACGAAGCCGCCGAACACCTTGAGCGCGATATGGCCGGCAAGCATGTTGCCGAACAGGCGCAGCGACAGCGAGATCGGCCGCGAGACGAAGGAGACGGCCTCGATCAGCACCATGAACGGCAGCAGCCAGCCGGGCACGCCTGACGGCACGAACAGGCCGAAGAAATGGCTGCCATGCTTGACGATGCCATAGACCAGCACGGTGCCGATAACGAGGAAGGCGAAGGCAGCCGTGACGACGATGTGGCTGGTCACGGTGAACGAGCCGGGCACCATGCCGAGCATGTTGGCCGTCAGCACGAACATGAACAGCGAGAAGACGAGCGGGAAGAACTTCATGCCTTCCTTGCCCATCACGCCGGTGACGGTGGAGGCGACGAATTCGTAGATCATCTCGGCGAGCGACTGCAGCCGGCCGGGAACGACCGAACGCTGGCTCGAGCCATAGATCATGATGATCGAGATCACCGCCACGATGAGAACCATCAGCAGCGACGCATTGGTGAAGGACAGATCGAGGCCGAACGGCCGCAAGCCGACGATCGGCTTGATCTCGAATTGGTGGATCGGATCGATTCCGCCGCCAGCCGCCATGTCTCTACCAGCCCTTTGTCCTGCGGCCTCTCGGCCGCCAGCCTCGGTCATTCCTTCGGTGCACTGTCCTTCGACCCGGAGGTCGGACGCGAACCGAGCCGATAGACGGAGCGCAGCCCCGCGATGGATCCGATCACCAGGAAGGCGATCAGCAGGAACGGAGATGTTCCCAGCCACCGGTCTGCGAGGACCCCGATCAGGGCGCCTGCGATGATGCCGCCTGCGAGATCCGTCGCGGCGCGAAAGCCTGAAGACATGGCGCCTGCGAGGGCACCGTCCGGTCCAGCCTGGCTCGCGCCCGGCTTTTCGTCCTTTTCGGCCTTCCCGAGGGCGGCCTTCAAAGAACCCAGTCTTGCGCGCAACTCCGAGTCTGAAGCGTTTTTGTCGGGTTCGGACATGGCGGTAGCTCCATACCTGATCGTGGAATGGCCACGATCCTGCAAAAAACCACACGATCCTTGTTCGAGCCCGCGCATCGAGCCGTCGTCAGCACGGCCTCCTTTATTGCCCGCCCCCTAAGCTGTCAAGACAGTCGAGTTGATGCTAACGCATTGGAATATATATAAATTCAGCCCAACTGCGACATTCTTGCCGCATTGCAAAGGCGATTGTGGCGTTTTTTCAGCCGGACTCGGCCGGAGCATGCCGGGTTTTCTCGGAACCACGCAGTCACCTCAGGCCTGTCCCGGGCTGCACAACTCGTCCGGGATGACGAGGGGGCGTCCAAAATCAGCAGGCTCAACCCGCCTCGCGGATACGCTCGGCCGTTGCGAGGTCGACAGAGACCATCTGGCTGACGCCGCGCTCCGCCATCGTCACTCCGAAGAGCCGGTCCATTCGCGCCATGGTGATCGGATTGTGGGTGATCAGGATGAAGCGCGTGCGGGTGTCGCGCGCCATCTCGTCGAGCAGGTCGCAGTAGCGCTCGACATTGGCGTCGTCGAGCGGCGCGTCGACCTCGTCGAGCACGCAGATCGGCGAAGGATTGGTCAGGAATACAGCAAAGATCAGCGCAGTCGCGGTCAGCGCCTGCTCGCCGCCGGAGAGCAGGGTCATGACCTGCGGCTTCTTGCCGGGCGGCCGGGCGAAGATCTCGAGCCCGGCGTCCAGTGGATCCTCGGCATCGACCAGCCTGAGCTCGGCGGTGCCGCCGCCGAACAGCACGCCGAACAGGCGCTGGAACTGGCCGTTGACGATCTCGAAGGCGGCGAGCAGCCGCTCGCGTCCTTCACGATTGAGCGCACCGATCGCCTGGCGCAGCCGCCTGATCGCCTCGCCGAGGTCGTCACGCTCGGTCGTCAGCCCCTCGCGTTTGGTCTTGACCTCGGTGAGTTCGTCCTCCGCTCGCAGGTTGACCGCGCCGAGCCGCTCGCGCTCTCCCTTGAGCCCCGACAGTCGGCGCTCGACACTGTCCTGATCTGGCGGGTTTTCGCCGGCCTTGAGTCCGGCCAGGGCGCCGAGCCCGGAGAGGCCGGTTTCCAGCCCATCCTCGATCTGCCGCGTCACATCGGCGACACGCTGGCGCGCCGCCTCGAGCTTCGCCTCCGCAGCAGCCCTGATCTCGCGGGCGCCGGCCAGCGCCTCGAGCGCGATGCGCGCATGGCGGTCAGCCTCGGCCAGAGCGGCCTCGCCGACGGCCATCCGGTCGGCAGCCTGCCGGCGCTGTGTCTCGGCGCTCTCGATCTCGGCGACGAGGCGGCGCCGCTCGGTGAGGAAGGTGTCGGGCGCCTCCAGCAGCGCGGTCCGCTCGGCTCCGACGGCCTCGATTCGGCGCCGTGTCTCCTGCGCCGTCTGCCCGCTCGCGGCAGCACGCTCCTGCCAGGCCTTGACGTCGGCGGCGATCGCGGCGCGCCGCCTTGCCCGCAGCTCCGCCTCCCGCGACAGGGTCTGAACCCGCGCGCGAGCGTCGGAGGCCGCGATTCGCTGCTCGCCGAGTGCGACGCGCGCCTTCAGCAGCGTGCTTTCGAGTTCGGCCGTAGGTGGCAGTTCGGTGACGGACTGTTCCTGCGTCGCCACCTGGGCTGAGGTCTCGGCGATGGTGCGGCCGAGGCGGTTGATGGCTTCGGTCAGGGCCGAGCGCCGTGCCGCCGTCTCGCCGGCCTTGCGTTCGGCTACGGTGAGCTGCTCGCGCGCGTGGTCGAGGGCCCGCCGCGCGAGCCGCGCTGCGTCCAACGCTGCGGCCTCCCTCTGAGCGGCCGTCCTGGCCTCGGAGCTTTGCGCTTCGAGCGCCGCCCTTGCGGCCTCCGCCGCCTCCTTGGCCCGCGCGGCCTCGCGTTCGAGGTCGCCGAGCCGGTTCTTCTCGGCCAGGCGGCGGGCGGCGGGGGAGGGCGCCTCGGCCGCGCCGGTAAAGCCGTCCCAGCGCCAGACGTCGCCCTCGCGCGAGACCAGCCGCTGCCCCGGCTTGAGAAGATCGCGCAGCCTCTGGCCATCCGAGCGAGGTACGACGCCGATCTGGGACAGGCGTCGCTTCAGCGCGGCGGGGCCGCGCACATGCGTGGCCAGCGGCTCGCTGCCTGTGGGCAAGGCCGGATCGTCGTGCCCCGGACCGCTGTCGCGCCAATGGCTCGGCGCGGAGATATCCGTCGCTGCGTCGAGATCGTCGCCGAGTGCAGCGCCGAGCGCGACCTCGTAGCCTTTGGCTACAGTGAGTGACTCGAGGATCGGCGGCCAGCGGCCGCCACTCGCCGGCGCGAGCAGTTTCTGCAGCGTCCGGATCTCGGTTTCGAGCCGCTGTGCCGCGCGGTCGGCTTCGGCCAGCGGCGCGCGCAACTGCGTCTCGCGCTCACGGACCGTCGCCAGCGCCGAACGGGAGGCGGCGGCCGCGCCGTCGCTGTCGCGCATGGACACCTCGCTCGCCACGACAGCGGCGCGCAGCGCTTCGAGTGGCACCGCCGCGCTGCTGGCGTCGAGCGCTGCCTGGTCGCGCAGCAGGCGTTCGCGCTCCGAAGCCGCGCGCGCCTCGCGCTCCTTCGTCTCGCGCAAGGCACGCTCCAGCGCACCGCGCCTGGCGCCGAGTTCGGACAGGGCAGCCTGTGCAGTACCGTGTTCGGTCTCGGCAGCAGCCAATGCGGCTTCCGCTTCTGCCAGTGCGGCCGTTGCCGCCTCTGTGCCGCCGGTCGCACCTTCGCCGTCACGGGCGAGCGCGGCATCTTCGTCAGACAGCCGCGCCAGGCTTTCGCTTGCGTCGCTCGCGACGCTCTCCTGCCTGGCGAGGTCGCCCTGCAGTTCGGCAAGCCGTCGGCCGAGCTCCTCGGCCCTCTGCTTGGCGCGCCGGTTCTCGGCTTCCAGCTCGTCGAGCCCGCGCTTGAGCCTGACCAGCGCGGCAGCCGCGCCGGCCTCGATCTCGCGCAGGGCGGGCAGTTCATGCGCGGCCACGGCCTGTCGCTTCGCGGCCTCAGCCTGGATGCCGGTCTGGTCGGCGACGCCGCGCTGCGCCTCCTCCAGCGCCCGCTGCGCGAAGGTTTCCTGCGCCCGCGCCTCGTGATGCGCGATCAGCGCCAGCGTCGCCTCGGCACGGCGGATATCGGCGGCGAGGCTGCGATAGCGCGAGGCCTGCCTCGCCTGGCGCTGCAGCGCGTCGATCTGCCCGTCGATCTCCCCGAGCACATCCTCCAGGCGGGTCAGGTTCTCCTCGGCACCCTTGAGACGCAGCTCGGCCTCATGGCGGCGGCTGTGCAGGCCGGCGATGCCGGCGGCGTCCTCCAGGATGCGCCGGCGCGACTGCGGCTTGGCCGAGATGATCTCGCTGATCTGTCCCTGCCGGACGAGCGCCGGCGAGCGCGCACCGGTTGCGGCATCGGCAAAGAGGAGCTGCACGTCGCGGGCCCGCACCTCCTTGCCATTGACGCGGTAGGTCGAGCCTTCCTCGCGCTCGATCCGGCGCGTGACTTCGAGGACGTCGGTCTCGTTGAAGGCGGCGGGCGCGCGCCGGTCGGCATTGTCGAGCGTAAGGGCGACCTCGGCCATGTTGCGGGCCGGGCGTTCGTTCGAGCCGCCGAAGATGACATCGTCCATCCCCGAGCCGCGCATGTTCTTGAACGAGCTTTCGCCCATTACCCAGCGCAGCGCTTCGACGAGATTGGACTTGCCGCAGCCATTGGGCCCGACGACTCCGGTCAGCCCGGGCTCGATCAGGAACTCGGTCGGCTCGACGAAGGTCTTGAAGCCGGTGAGCTTGAGGCGCGTCAGCTGCATGGACGCGCCCTTGCAACAACCGCGCCCGTCATCCCGGACAAGTCGCGCAGCCGCACCGTTCCGGGATCCATCGGAGGGCTCAGTTCCCTACGATGGATCCCGGAATTCCGCTTCGCTGCATCCGGGATAACGAGTGTGTTGATCGGGCGAACGCGCTCAGCCGCCGACGAGCGGTTCCAGGATCTTGTCGAACTCGGCCATCGAGAGCGCACCTGAACGCTTCTGCCCGTTGATGAAGAAGGTCGGCGTGGAATCCACGCCAGCCTTGGCCCCACGATCCTTCACAACTGTGACGGCGTCATAGATATCCTGCCTTTTCAAGCAGGCTTCGAACGAATCCTGTGTGAAACCGGCCTGCTTGACCATGTTCGAGAGCGCATCGACCGGCTTGTCGGTGAACGCCCAGGCCCGCTGCTGGGCGAAGAGCAGGTCGGTCATCGCGACATACTTGTCGTTGCCGTTGCAGCGCGCCAGCATGAAGCCGGCCGTCGCCAGCGGGTCGAGCGGGAATTCGCGCAGGGTGAAGCGCACCTTGCCGGTGTCGATGTACTTCGCCTTCAGCGCCGGCCAGGTGTCCTTGTGGAAGGACGCGCAATGGCCGCAGGTCAGCGAGGCATATTCGATGATCGTGACCTTGGCGTCAGCCGGGCCGAGCCAGACGTCGCCGAGCGGCCCGGGCGTGGAGAGATCGCTCTGCGCGCGGGCAGCGGGCGAGCCCAGCATCGCGGCTGCCGCGAGTCCGGCCGTCGCCGTCAGAAGCTGTCGCCTGTTCGTCATCGTCGCTGTTCCTGCAAGTGCAAAGGGTGGAAATCGGCTTTCGGTCGCCGGGAACATAGAGGCCGCGACGATTGTGGCAAGATCGTCACCATGCCGCAGGGCCGGTGCTCACGAAGCCGTGTCGATCCCACCGTGTTTCGTGTTCTCGGCTTGCTTCTGCGCGACATGGCGGCCAAGCCGTTCGAGCGCGGCGCGCAGGCCCGGATCCGCCACGCCCGCGACCTGCTGCTCGACACGCGCAACGCTGCCCGGAGCGAGCGGTGGTGGGGGGCGCTTGGGGGCAGGCGCCTCGACCGGCCCCTGTTTGAGCACGAGCTTGCCGACGGCCCGCCAGCCGAGATGTGTGTTGACCCGTTCCAGCACGATCGGCCCGAGCTGCTGCATTTCGAGCGCGAAGGCGCTCTCCACCCGCACCACCATCGTCGCGGGTTCGGACGCTTCGCCGGGCGCAGGCCTGCGACGCGGCCAGTCGATCTTGAGGGGTCGCGTGCGCGCGGCCAGCCGCTCGCCGACGATCTCCGGCCAGAGCGAGACGATGGCACGCCCCGCAAAGCCCTGCGCGGCGAGCGCAGGCGCGAGCAGGTCATCGATCAGGTCTGCGAGGGGTGATGCGGCCATGCGCCATTCTGCGGCGGCGGGGGGAGGGGTGCAAGCGGCAAGGGGGCGGCCCAGGCGAGGCCGGTCCGCAGGGGCGTTGCGCCACGGCTGCGAACCGGTCCGCCGTTCAGTTCTCCTAACCCATTGGACCGTCCGGACTCATGCCGCCTGCGAATGCGTCGCCGGCGTCACGTTCTGATTCATGCGGAAGAGGTTCGACGGATCGTAGCGCCGCTTCAGCATGGCCAGCCGTTGATAGCTGGCTCCATACGCCTCCTGGACGCGACCGCCCTCGTCGGCAGGCATGAAGTTGATATAGGCCGTTCCGGCCGAATACGGCTTGGCGGCGTCGAACAGTTGGCGGGCCCAGCCGATGCAAGCTTGATCCATCGCCGGCTCGCGCCACCGCGCGTGCACGTTCATGACGAAATGCGAACTGCGCTGCGGAAATGCTGTCGCATCGGCCGGAATACGGCCGGCCGCACCGCCGACATGCCCGATGAAGATCTCGCATTCCGGCCCGGGAAGGCGGCGGACGGCACCGGTCAGGATACCGATGAGCGCGTCCGAAAGAGTCGTGAAGTCGTGGCTCTTCCAGTAGTTGCGGGCGCCGGGCGTCAGCAGCGGATCGAAGGCCTGTTGCCATGCGGTGAAAGGCGCGGGGCCGACCACATCGGCGATCGGCGTTCCAATCGAGCGCAATCTCTTGGTCGCTCTTTCACCCTCTGCCAGGTCGCCGCAGTAGCACATGGCGAGGATCAGCACCTCCTTGCCATGCCACTCTGCCGGCAGGAACGGCAGAGGCGGGGCCTGCCGCATCACCGCCCAGCAGGTCAGTTCGTCGGGAGCGACTTCGAGTGCGTCGCGGTACGCCCTCAGCACCGTCTCGGCCTCGCTGAACGGATGCACGACGAGGCCAGCCAGAACCTGCGGCCCGACCTTGTGCAGGCGGAATTCGAACCCGGTCGCGACGCCGAAATTGCCACCACCGCCGCGCAGGGCCCAGAACAGATCCGGATTCTCGGATTCGCTTGCCCTCCGGAGTTCGCCATCGGCCGTCACCACCTCGATCGACACCAGATTGTCGAGGGTCAGCCCAAGCTTCCGCGTGAGCCAGCCGAAGCCGCCTCCCAGTGTCAGCCCGGCAATGCCGGTGGTCGAATTGATGCCTGTCGGCACGGCCAATCCGAAGGCCTGCGTCTCTCTGTCGAGATCCGCGAGGGTTGCGCCTGGTTCGGCCCAGGCTCGCTGCGCCGCAGCATCGACACGGACCGACTTCATTGGTGAAAGATCGATCATCACCCCGCCGTCGCAGACGGCGTTTCCGGCAATGCCATGACCGCCTCCCCGCACCGAGACGAGCAGGCCATTATCCCGAGCAAAGCGGACCGCAGCGACGACATCGGCTGCGGCCGAGCAGCGAACGATCAGGCCGGGCCTGCGATCGACCATGCCGTTCCAGATCGCGCGGACCTCATCATAGGATGCGTCGGAGGCGGTCAGGATGCCGCCGCTTAGCTGTGAGGCAAGCGCGTCGATGGCCGGAGCGGCGATGGTCTTCATTCCAGCCGCCAGTGTCGCGAGACTTTGCGCAGGCATGATGGCTCCTCCCGGAAGGGTGGTTCTTTCGATGCGCCCCCTCAGCCACCCCATATCTGCGCCAGTTCACAGCTCCGCTCAGTGACGCAGGTCACATATGACGGTGCGTCGGGCCCCGGTGGGAGGCACTGATGAACCCAGCCGACGTGCGGAGGGCTGACCGTCAGATCGTGACGATCAGCGGAAACGGGCTCCGTCCTGCTCGATCAACATGCCAGGTCCTCGGACCGAACACGACATTCGGCCCGAGTATTTCACAGGCAGTGCACCCCGCATCCTCTGTGATGACGATCACATTCAATGCCCAGACCAAGGCAGATGGTGGCGCCGGGTAACAGCCTTCAGATCGACGGCGTGCCGCGTGGCAGGGTGTCAAAGCCGCTTCACGGGCCACCTGCCTGCAAAGGTGGGCTGGCCCGAGGGGGTATCTGTGCTGCGCGACAACGCGATCTGAAGCCGCCCCGGTTGGTCAAGCACTTGCAACTCAGATCAAGGAGGCAGTTCGATGGCCGAACTCAAAATGCCCAAGCCGCTCCGTATCGCCGGGCTATGCATACTCGCCGGCGTCGCGATTCTGATCGCCGTGGAATTCGCGTCGCCTCCGCATCGAACATCCGTCGCTGCGACCGCAACGGAAACCATGTCGCCACTGGACATTATGATTCGAAACGACGAGTCGATCCCAGCCGATTTCTGGGATGCATCTTGAAGCCGAGGCATTGAGCCCCCTCGGTTGGACCCGAACGAGAACCTCGGAGATCGCCGCGTCCATTTAACGGGCCCGTGGTCTTGAGGTTCTCTCGCCCTTCGATCAGGCGTTCGCGCCGCCATCCACGACGATTCCCGTGCCCGTGATCTGCCGCGCACCCGGACTGGCGAGGAACGCGACCGCCGCCGCGACATCTTCCGGCTTGCCGTACTGGCCCAGCGCCGTCATCGCGCGCTGTGCGTCTGCTTGCCCGCCCGCGGCGGGGTTCATGTCGGTGTCGGTCGGGCCGGGATGAACGAGGTTGACGGTGACGCCGCGCGGTCCGAGCTCGCGAGCCAATCCGCGCGTGAAGGCGAGCAGCGCCGACTTGGTCATCGAATAGACGGTGACGCCCGGGAAGGGCACGCGCTCGGCGAGGCAGGAACCGATCGAGATGATGCGCCCGCCTTCCGGCAGATGTTTGATCGCGGCCTGCGAGGCCAGCACGACCGAGCGGATGTTGACGGCAAGCAGCGCGTCGATATCGGCGAGGCTCTGCTCGGCCACGGGGCCGCCACGGGCGATGCCGGCGTTGTTCACGAGGATGTCAAGCCCGCCGAGGCTCTGAGCCGCCTGATCGACAGAGCGCTTCACAGCATCCGCATCGGCGCTGTCTGCCTGGATCGCGAAGCCGCGCCGGCCCTTTGCCTCGATGGCGCGTACCACCTCCGCTGCGCGCTCGGCTGAACGCTCATAGGTGATGGCGACATCCGCGCCCTTCTCCGCCAACGCCAGGGCGATCGCCGCCCCGATGCCGCGCGATGCGCCGGTGACGAGAGCACGCTTGCCAGTCAGTTCACTCATGGTCTGATCTTTCTGTGTTGATTGATACAGAAATAGCTAGGAGCGTTGCGTCATCGCGTCAAGAGAATTATATAGCGAACGATGCAGAAATCGGGTGGACAGGATTTGGGTATCGTGGCCGTGAAGGAAGCGGTGCGTAGCCGCGGCCGTCCGCGCGCCTTCGATCGCGAGGCCGCGCTGGATACCGCAACGCGGCTGTTCTGGCGCAAGGGCTATGCCGCGACCTCAATCTCCGATCTTACGGAGGCGATGGGCATCAGTTCGCCGAGCCTCTATGCCGCTTTCGGTTCCAAGGAGCAGCTCTATGCCGAGGCGCTGCGCCATTTCGGGGAGCGTTTCGAGGCCCTGGTCTGGGGCAATTTCCGCGCGGCGTCGACGGCACATGACGCCATCGCCGCACTCCTCATGGATTCGGCCGCGGCGCTCTCCGGCTCCTGTGGCCGGAACGATCCCCTTGGCTGCATGGTGACGCTATCCGCCGTCGGCAGCGAAGGCCATGCCGAACTCGGCGAGCGCGTCCGGGCGGCCCGGGCCATGGCCGTGACGCGCGTCGAGCAGCGCCTCGGCCAGGCGGTTGCGGATGGCGAGCTCGAGGCAGGCACTGATGTCCCCGGTCTCGCACGCTTCTTCGTGGCGGTGCAGAACGGCATGTCGATCCTGGCGCGCGATGGCGCCGGCCGCGCCGAACTCGAGGCCGCGGCTCGCCACGCCATGCGGGCATGGCCGGGCGCTGTCCGGACCTGAACCGCCTCGTCCCGGCTTGCCCGCCCGGGCGAAGACGCTACATCAGCACCATGACCGCGCCCTCTGCTGCCGATCTCCTCGCCTGGTATGACCGTCACCGCCGCAGCCTGCCCTGGCGCGCGGCAGCCGGCGAACGGGCCGATCCGTATCGGGTCTGGGCCTCCGAGATCATGTTGCAGCAGACGACCGTCACGGCGGTGAAGCCCTACTACGAGCGCTTCATGACCCGCTTCCCAACGGTCGCCGCACTGGCCGCGGCCCCTTCTGAGGATGTGATGCAGGCATGGGCCGGGCTCGGCTATTATTCGCGCGCCCGCAATCTTCATGCCTGCGCGCGAGCGGTGATGGGCGACCACGGCGGCCGCTTTCCCGATACGGAGGAGGGGCTGCGCGCCTTGCCGGGCATCGGCGCTTACACGGCGGGCGCCGTCGCCGCGATCGCGTTCGACCGCCCGGCGGCAGCCGTCGACGGCAATGTCGAGCGTGTCATGACGCGGCTCTTCGCCATTGCGGATCTGTTGCCAGGCGCCCGCCCGCTGGTGCGCGAGCGCGTGCTCGCCCTGATGCCGCAGGATCGGCCGGGTGACTTCGCTCAAGGCTTGATGGATCTCGGGGCGACGATCTGCACGCCACGCAACCCGGCCTGCGGCCTCTGCCCCTGGCGCTCGCCTTGCGTCGGCCGCGCCGGGGGCACGCAAGAGAGCTTTCCGCGCAAGGCGGCGAAGAAGGCGGGCGCGACCCGCTATGGTGCCGCCTTCGTCCTGCTGCGTGAGGATGGCGCGCTGCTGCTGCGCACGCGCCCGCCGAAGGGGCTGCTCGGCGGCATGGCGGAGGTCCCAACCAGCGAATGGCGTGCCGATTACGAGCTGGATGGCGCCGCGCAGGACGCCCCCGTGGTGACGCGCTGGCGCGAACTGGCGCCGCGGGTGCGCCATGTCTTCACGCATTTCCCGCTGGAACTGACCGTCTTCATGGCGAAGGCGCCGACGGGGACCGCCGAGCCGCCGGGCATGCGCTTCACGCCGGCGGCGCGCCTAGGCGAGGAGCCGTTATCGAGCGTGATGCTGAAGGTGCTGGAGACCGCGGGGCTCTCTCAACCCGCGGCCTAAAATCAGGGCGGCCTCTCAGGCGGCCGCCATCTGTGCCCGGATCTCGCCGCGCAGGTTGTCGAGCAGCGTCAGCCCCGCCGGGCGCTCGACATGCCAGAAGGTCCAGCCGTTGCAACTCGGCAGCCCCTGCGCCAGCGCGCCGACCTTGTGAATCGAGCCGACTGCGGGGCCGAGCATCAGAGTGCCGTCGGCGCGGATAACAGCCTTGTGGCGCCGCTTGTCGTCGGTGACGACCTCGCCAGCCTTGACCAAGCCAGCCTCGACCAGGGAGAGGAACGGCACGCGCGGCTCGCTGCGCTTGGAAGGCGCGGTCGAGAAGGCTTCCGGCGGAAGGGGCTCGATCGCCGCAATACGCTTGCGCGCGGCTTCGGCATAGATCGTCTCGCGCTCGATCCCGATGAAGCGCCGGCCCAAGGCCTTGGCGACGGCGCCGGTCGTGCCGGTGCCGAAGAACGGGTCCAGGATCACGTCGCCGGGATTGCTGGCGGAGAGCATGACGCGGGCGAGCAGCGCTTCCGGCTTCTGCGTCGGATGCACCTTGGAGCCGGCGTCGTTCTTCAGGCGTTCTTCGCCGGTGCAGAGCGGCAGATACCAGTCCGAGCGCATCTGCAGGTCGTCGTTGCCACCCTTCAGAGCCTCGTAATGGAAGGTGTATTTCGAGTTCTCGCCGCGCGCCGCCCAGATCAGCGTCTCATGCGCGTTGGTGAAGCGCCGGCCGCGGAAATTCGGCATCGGATTGGCCTTGCGCCAGACGATGTCGTTCAGCATCCAATAGCCGAGATCCTGCAGGATCGAGCCGACGCGGAAAATATTGTGATAGCTGCCGATGACCCACAACGCGCCATCGGGCTTCAGCACGCGCCGGCAGGCAGCAAGCCAGGCGCGGGTGAAGGCGTCGTATTCGCCGAATGACGAGAATTTGTCCCAGTCGTCGTCGACGGCATCGACGAGGCTGTCGTCGGGCCGGCGCAGATCGCCGCCGAGCTGGAGATTATAGGGTGGATCGGCGAAGACGAGGTCGACGCTCGCCGCGGGCAGGCGCTCGATCGCAGCGACGCAGTCGCCGACGAGGACCTGATCGAGCGGCAGTTCCATCGGAAGGCCTGCGGGCTTGAACCGAGCAGGCTTTACAGGTGACTGCAGCGCGGGCCGCCCGGTACGCGGAACCTGAATCCGGACGGCGGCGCTGGTGGTCCCGGTACGCAAAATACTCATGACGCCCCAAGACCGTTACGCAACTTCAACAGTCGCGATATTGGCCAGACAGGGTAAAAGCCGGGTTTCCAAGTTGAAAAAAATGCGTCCCATTCTGGGGCTGCAATTTTTGCCCAGCCCTTTGGCAGAAAAGGCAGATTCCTAAGGGCTGGTTAACGTCGGCAGGCGGATGTCAGCGTCGCCAGACGCCCTTCACCGGTGCGAATGAGTAGCGATGCTCGGGGCAGGGGCCATGCGCTTGCAGGGCGGCGCGATGCTGTGGCGTGCCATAGCCGGCATGGGCCGAGAAACCATAGGCCGGATAGCGCTGGCACAGCCGCGCCATCATCGCGTCGCGTGTCACCTTGGCGACGATCGAGGCGGCCGCGATCGATGCGATCTGCGCATCGCCGCCGATCACGGCCTCGCAGGGGCAGGCGAGCACCGGCGGATCATTGCCGTCGACCAGGACACCTGCGGGCTGGATCGGCAGCGCGGCTACCGCGCGGCGCATGGCGAGCAGCGTCGCCTGCCGGATGTTGATGCTGTCGATCTCCAGGGCTGTGACGCTGGCGATACCGACGGCGAGTGCGGTCTCCGCGATGATCGCAAACAGCTCCTCGCGCCGTGCCGCGCTCAGCTTCTTCGAATCGTCCAGCCCCTCCGGCACCCGCGCCGGATCGAGGATCACTGCCGCCGCCACCACCGGCCCGGCCAGCGGTCCGCGTCCGACTTCGTCGATCCCGGCGAGCGGCCAGAGGCCTTTCGAGATGGCTTGGGTTTCGCGAAGGAAGTCGGTGGTCATGGCGGCGTTATGGCGGAGCTACAGGCCGGAAACCAGCGGTCTCGACGAGTCATCCCCGTCATTGCGAGCGTAAGCGAAGCAATCTTGGGAGGCGTGGAGCGCTGCCGCGCCTGGATTGCGTCGTCGCTCCGCTCCTCGCAACGACGGCTCCGGGACGCGTTTCCCTCAGAACAGACTCAACTGCGCCTTCTCCTTCTCCGGCTTCACGAACAGGTCGTTGCGCAACCGCGTCCGCGTTCCGTTGAAGCCGAGTCGCTCGGCCGCCATCTCGAAGCGCCGGCCGATCATCCACGCGTAAGGGCCGGAGCCGACCTGTCTTTGGCCCCAGGCGGCGTCGTAATCCTTGCCGCCGCGCGTCGAGCGGATCAGCGAGACGACATGGCGCAGCTTGTCCGGATGATGCGTCAGCAGCCAGTCCTGCACGAGGTCCTTCACCTCAAGCGGCAGCCGCAGCAACACATAACCCGCCTGGCGCGCGCCGGCGGCCTTGGCGGCATCGAGAATGCGCTCGATCTCGTGCTCGTTGATGGCCGGGATGATTGGCGCGACCAGCACGGTCACTGGAATACCGGCCTCCGAGAGCTTGCGCACCGTCTCCAGGCGCTTCGCCGGGGAGGCTGCGCGCGGCTCCATGCCCCGCGCGACCTTCGGGTCGAGCGTCGTGATCGAGATCGCCACCTTGGCCAGCCCCTTCGCCGCCATCGGCGCGAGGATGTCGATGTCGCGTTGGACCATCGCCGACTTCGTCACGATGCCGACCGGGTGATTGAACTTGGCCAGCACCTCCAGGACCTGGCGCATGATCCTGAGCTTGCGCTCGATCGGCTGGTAGGCGTCGGTGTTGGTGCCGATCGCGATGGTGCGCGGCTGGTAGGAGGCGGCCGAGAGCTCCTTTTCGAGCAGCAGCGCCGCATCCGGCTTGGCTGTCAGCTTGCTTTCGAAGTCGAGCCCTGGCGACAGGCCTAGATAGGCATGGCTCGGCCGGGCGAAGCAGTAGACGCAGCCATGCTCGCAGCCGCGATAGGGGTTGATCGAGCGGTCGAAGGAAATATCCGGGGAATCGTTCCTCGTGATGATCGTCCGCGCCTTCTCGACCGCGACTTCGGTCTTGAACGGGGGCAGTTCGCCTAACGAGCCCCAGCCGTCATCCTCGTCGATGCGCTGCTCGGCCTCGAAACGCCCGCCAGGATTGATGGTCGCGCCGCGCCCACGCCGCCGCTCGGGATCGATGCGATGGCCGGCATAGGCCAGCGGCTCGCTCGGCGCCACGCGCGCGGAGATCGGCATGGGGGCCGATACCGACATGGGGACGCTGTCCTGCCGCTTCAGCGGTTGGGCCGGAATCGGCCGCAATGAGGGTCTGCTCTGGCTCATGGCGCTGAACCCTCCCTGAAAAATCGTCGGAATCGGTCGCTTCTTTGACGTTCAATGTGAACATAAAGAGAACGAATTGCAAGTGACAGGATTGCGACATGCTGCGCTGCGCCATAAGGGATTGCGCATGCTCACGGCGGTCATAAGGGTCGATGGTTCGCGGGTCGGTGGCTCGGTCGAGGCGCTTGCCGCGACCTTCTCCGTCCTGATCCCGGCCGTAGCGGATGGCTTCCTCGGCCATGCCGTAGTGATCGATGCCGCTGGACGGACCGACATAGAACGTCTCGCCGACGCGACCGGCGCGAGCTATCTCCGCGCCGGCGGGGCGGAGGGCTGGCATCTCGGCGCCGCCCAGGCCCGTGGCGACTGGCTGTTCCTGCTCGAGTCCGGCGATGTACCTCAGCCGCACTGGACCCAGGCCGTCGAGCGCCATCTCATCGTCGCGCCGGATGCGCCGGCCCTGATCGCGCTGCGCGGCGTGGCCGGTTCGCTGCGCGAGCGCGCGGCGATCTCCTTCGGTCCGCGCCGCCTGCGACCAGGTCTGATCGTGCCGAAGGGGCATGTCCTGGCCGGCCGGCTCGGGTCTGCGCCGCGCCGCCTGGGCGTCAGGCGCGAGCGCGCGGTCGCAGGCTGAGGCGAGGGCGGCCGGAAGGTCACGCCTCGGCACCTCCCCGGGATGCGGCACGTATCGTCGTTGCGGCGTGCGCCACCGGTGATCAGTCGCGGAAACGACGTTTTTCAATCCGATCCAGCTGGTCTATTCTGCGCCCTTGCCAAAGGGGGATGGCGACCATGCCAATATTTTGGACCGCGCTGCTGTGCATGGCGATGTCGACCGCAAGCCTGGCGGCAGACACTCTCGCGCGGGCAAGTGAGACCGGCACATTGCGGCTCGGTATCCGGGCCGATGCGCCACCCTATTCCTATCGCACGACCAGCGGTGAGCCGTCAGGTTACATCGTCGATCTCTGCCGAGAGGTCGCTGAGGCCGTGAGGAATTCGCAGGCGATTCCAGCCCTGAAGATCGAGTATGTCGAGGTCTCGTCCGCTTCGCGGTTCGACGCCGTGCGAGATGGGAAGATCGATCTTCTGTGCGACCCGACATCCATGACCATGTCGCGTCGCGCCATCGTCGATTTCTCCCTTCCGACTTTCATTGATGGCGCCGGAGTGCTTCACCGGGCCAGCGAATTTTACCGACTCGAAGAACTGCGCGGCAAGAAGGTCGGAGTGCTCCGGGGCACGACGACCGAGGACGTGCTGAAGGCGACCTTGTCGCAACTCAAGATCCAGGCCGAGGTCATCCCGATGCAGACGCATCCCGACGGCGTTCGCAGCCTGGCTGCGGGACGGATCGACGCCTACTTCGCCGACCGTGGCATTCTGAGTTATCATCTGACGAACAGCCAGAACCGCGCCGGGATGAAGCTGTCCGACCAGTACTTCACCTTCGAGACCTATGCGCTGGCCCTGCCGCGCGGCGATGAAAAGCTGCGCCTGCTCGTCGATGCCACGCTGGCCGAGCTCTATCGCACGGATCGTGTGAAGCAGATCTATGCCCGCAGCTTCGGCAGTTTCCCGCCGGATCAGTTCATCCGGGCCCTCTTCGTCATCAACGGTGTCCCGAAGTAGGGCAGGAGAGAACGACGATGGAGATCAAGCGCAGCGGCTCGCAGCCTTCCGGGAAGGGGCCGGCCGAGTATTTCACGGGTTCGGTTCGGATCGATCCCTTGTTCAACCCGCCCGAACCCGCCCGCATCGCGACGGCGCTCGTCACCTTCGAGCCCGGAGCCCGCACCGCCTGGCACACGCACCCACTGGGTCAGACGCTGATCGTCACCGCCGGTTGCGGCTGGGTCCAGCGTGAAGGCGGGCCGATCGAGGAGGTCCGCGCCGGCGACGTTGTCTGGTTCCCGCCCGGCGAAAAGCACTGGCATGGTGCGACCGCGACGACCGCGATGAGCCATATCGCGCTTCAGGAGAAGCTGAACGGCTCGCCGGTCGACTGGCTCGAGCATGTCAGCGACGTGCAATATCGCGGCTGAGGTGCGCGGGCCCTTCCCGTCATTGCGAGCAAGCGAAGTCATCCAGCGGCAGAGTCAGACGTCTGCCTGGATTGCTTCGTCGCTCTCGCTCCCCGCAATGACGGATGCGACGGCCCCTAGAGCTGCTGCGTCTTGAACGTGTCGCAGCTCTGCATCGAACCGGTGCGGAAGCCCGTGTTGAACCAGCGCTGGCGCTGCGCCGAGGAGCCGTGCGTGAAGGAATCCGGCACGACGACCCCCTGCGAGGCCTTCTGCAGCTTGTCGTCGCCGATCGCCGCCGCCGTGCGCATCGCCTCTTCGATGTCGCCTTGATCGATGCGCCCCATCGCCTGGATGTTGTGGGCCCAGACGCCGGCGAAGCAATCCGCCTGCAGCTCGATCCGGACCGAGATCTCGTTTGCGCGCCGCTCGTCCGAGCGCTCGCGCAGGGCATTGGCCTTGGGCAGGATGCCGATCAGGTTCTGGATGTGGTGGCCGACCTCGTGGCCGATGACATAGGCATAGGCGAAGTCGCCGCCGCCGCCGAGCTTGCGCTGCATCTCCTGGAAGAAGGAGAGGTCGAGATAGACGCGTTTGTCCGGCGGACAATAGAACGGCCCCATCGCCGATTGCGCGGTGCCGCAGGCCGAGCGGTCGACGCCCGAGAACAGCACGAGCCGCGGCGCCTCGTAGCGCATATTCGCCTGCTGCGGCAGGACCTTCGACCAGATGTCCTCGTTCTGCGCGAGCACGGCCGAGACGAAGCGGCCCATCTCGTCCTGGGGCGGCCCCGATGAGCGGCGCGATTCCTGTGTCGGCGCCTGGCGCCCGCCAATGCCACCGATGAGCTCGGCCCCGCCGATCAGCAGGCGCGGATCGATGCCGAGCGCCCAGCCGACCAGGCCGAGCACGACCATGGTGCCGATGCCGATCCCGCCGCGTCCGCCCGGGAGACCGGCGAAACTGCCGCCGCCGCCGCGCCGATCCTCGAGGTTCTCCGATTGGCGATAATCTTCCCACTGCATGGCGTCATCCCCGCAAGCCTGCCTGCAATCTTGAAGCTTGCCCGCATTCCAAGCCTGCCCGCAATCTCAGCGAGGGACGGCAGGAACTCAAGCGGTCATTCAACCCGCGCTGTCGCCTGCGGTTCCGGCGTCCGCACCGGCTTCGAGCGCGGCCTTCAGCGCGCGCAGGTCGCGCCAGGCGAAGCGCTTTTGCAAGGGTTGGCGCAGCAGATAGGCCGGATGCAGCGAGGCGACGGCGCGGATCCGCCGTGTCCCGGTGTCATACTCCACCCATTTGCCACGTGAACCCGTAATGCCCTTGAACCCGAGCAGGGCCTGGGCCGAGGGCGCGCCGAGGCAGAGCAGGATGTCGGGGTCGGCGAGCTGGATCTGGCGTTGGATGAAGGGCAGGCAGATTGCAGCCTCCTGCGGCGTCGGCGTGCGGTTGCCCGGAGGCCGCCACGGCACGACGTTGGCGATGTAGACGTCGTCCTTGCGGCTGAGCCCGATCGCCGCCAGCATTCGGTTGAGCAACTGGCCGGAGCGCCCGACGAAGGGCAGGCCGATGCGATCCTCGTCGGCGCCCGGCGCCTCGCCGACGATCATCACCCGCGCCTCCGGGTTGCCGTCGGCGAAGACGAGGTTCTTCGCGGTCGCCTTCAGGGCACAGCCGTCGAACCGGGCCAGCGCATCCTTCAGCGCATCGAGCGTCATCGCCTCCTGCGCCAGCGCCTTAGCGCTGAGTGTGGCGTCGTCGGGTGCCGTGGCGGCCGCGGCATTGGGGCGCATCACGGCAGCGTCCTGCCCGGCGCGCGGGGGCAGTGTCCGCCGGGCGCGCGACGCATCCGAAGCGGCCTGTGGAGGCGCAAAATGGTCGTGAGGCGCTTCGTCCAGCGCCTCGGTGATGCCCATATCGGCATACCAGGCGAGGAGCTCGGCGGGGTCGGGCGCTGCGGTCAGGGACATCGTCGCTCTGTCTATCACGGCTGGCTGCGACTTCGCGAGCGGATGCGGTTGCAAATTGAACCGCGCACTTGGATAGAGGGTTTCCAGACTGTCGCGCCGGCCGGCTTGAACGGGCAAGCAAGATAGTTCATATGTAAACTAATTGGCTTTGAGGCCGTGCGGGGCCTTCGGAGGGCAGGATGGATCTCGAACAGGCACAGGCCGAACCGCGCGAGAGCATGGACTATGACGTCGTCATCGTCGGTGCCGGCCCCGCGGGACTTTCGGCGGCGATCCGTCTCAAGCAGCTCGACGAGAGTATCTCCGTCGTCGTCGTAGAGAAGGGCGCCGAGGTCGGTGCGCATATCCTGTCGGGCGCGGTGATCGATCCGATTGGTCTCGACAAGCTCCTGCCGGACTGGCGCAAGGACGAGGCGCGCCCGCTGACGACCGAGGTCAGCGAGGACATCTTCTATTTCCTGACCGCGCCCAACGGCATTCGCCTGCCGAATTTCGGCATGCCGAAGCTGATGAATAACCACGGCAATTTCGTCGGCTCGCTCGGTCTGGTGACGAAGTACCTCGCCGCGCAGGCCGAGGCGCTGGGCGTCGAGATCTATCCGGGCTTCGCCGCCGCCGAACTCCTCTTCAATGAAGACGGTTCAGTCGCCGGAATCGCCACCGGCGACATGGGCATTGCGAAGGACGGCACGGTCTCCGAGCGCTTCACCCGCGGGATGGAACTGCGCGGCCGCTACACGCTGCTGGGGGAGGGGGCCCGTGGCTCGCTCTCCAAGATCGCGATCCGCAGGTTCCGCCTCGACGAGGGGCGCGAGCCGCAGAAATACGGCATCGGCCTCAAGGAGATCTGGCAGGTCAAGCCGGAGAAGTTCCACAAGGGCCGCGTGCAGCACTCCTTCGGCTGGCCGCTCGACAACACGACCGGCGGCGGCTCGTTCCTCTACCATTTCGACGACAACCTGGTCTCGGTCGGCTTCGTCGTCCATCTCAACTACAGCAATCCGACTCTGTCGCCCTTCGACGAGTTCCAGCGCTTCAAGACGCACCCGCTGATCCGCGACGTCTTCGAGGGCGGCAAGCGACTGTCCTACGGCTCGCGCGCCATCACCGAGGGCGGCTTCCAGTCGGTTCCGAAACTGACCTTCCCGGGCGGCGCGCTGATCGGCTGCGCGGCCGGTTTCGTCAACGTCCCGCGCATCAAGGGCAGCCACAACGCCGTGCTTTCCGGCATGCTAGCGGCCGAGAAACTGGTGCCTGCGCTCGCCGCTGGCCGCTCGCATGACGAGGTCGTCGAGATCGAGACGAGCTGGCGCGAAAGCGCCATCGGCGCCGATCTCAAGCCGGTGCGCAACGTCAAGCCGCTCTGGTCGAAATGGGGCACCTTCGCCGGCATCGCGCTCGGCGGCATCGACATGTGGCTGAACCAGCTCTTTGGCTGGTCGCCCTTCGGCACGCTGAAACATGGCAAGCCCGACTACGCGACGCTGAAGCCGATCGCCGAGGTCACGCCGATCACTTATCCCAAGCCCGACGGCAAGGTGTCCTTCGACAAGCTGTCCTCGGTCTTCCTCTCCTCGACCAATCATGAGGAGGACCAGCCGGCGCATCTGAAGCTGACCGACCCGTCGATCCCGATCGAAAAGAATCTGCCGCTCTATGGCGAGCCGGCGCGGCTCTATTGCCCAGCCGGCGTCTACGAGGTCGTCTACAAGGATGCCGAGGCGAAGACCGAGCCGCGTTTTGTGATCAACGCGCAGAACTGCGTGCATTGCAAGACCTGCGACATCAAGGACCCCGCACAGAACATCACCTGGACGACGCCCGAGGGTGGCGGCGGGCCCGGCTACGCGAATATGTGATTGCGGCCGATTATCGCGGCCAGCCATCGCGGTTTCGCCGCGAAGCGCGGGTAAATGGAGGGCGTGCCGACGATGGCGCGCCCTTTTTTCTTGCGGGCAGCAAGGATCGGGCGGGGCGATATCTCTGGCCGGGCCCGATAGCCGCACATCGCATCGCGCCACTGTGGCACGCCTGCTACGAAACGGCGCCTTTCGGGTGGTGCACGGCTTGCCCGCCTGCCTGGAAAGGGCCATCTTGCGTCAATACGCGAAGCGGTCACGGTCGCGCTGACGACCACGCCCCCCGCGATGATCGTGGCGGCGGACCGAGGGAGAATGGCAGTCGTGGTATTTGGAATGAAGAGCCGTGGCCCGATCACGGCGGCTGCCTTGGCATTGCTCATCGCCTTGCCCGTCGGTGCGGCGGCGCAGGGGGCTACCCCGCGCACGAACGAGCAATTGGACACGGCCGAAAGCCTCGAGGGCAACTACCTTGCCGCGATCGTGGCGGGCGCCGGGCGCGATCTCGGCGCGGCGTCGGTCTATCTGCGCGAGGCGATCAAGGGCGATCCGCAGAACAACGATCTTCTCGAACGCGCTTTCGTGGCCTTCCTGGCCGATGGCGCGATGCCGGATGCCTTCCGCGCCGCCGACAAGCTGATCCAGCGCGATCCGAGCAACGGCCTGGCGCAATTGGCCATCGGCATCCGCGCGCTCAAGCAGAAGAGTTACCAGACCGCCCGCAACCATCTCCAGCGCGGCGGCCGTGGCCGTGCGGCCGACATTACGGCGACGCTGCTCTCGGCCTGGTCCTATCTCGGTTCCAACCAGGCGACACGCGCCATCGAGACGCTGGAGCGGCTGAAGGGCGAGCCCTCCTACAATCTCTTCCGCGACTATCACGCCGGCCTCATCCTCGATGCCGCCGGCCGCAAGGCCGATGCCGAGAAGCGCCTCAAGGCGGCCTATGATTCGGAGAAGACGACGCTCCGCCTGGTCGATCTCTGGGCCCGCATGCAGGCGCGCAACGGCGACTTCGAAGCCGCGGCGGTGACCTATGGCGATTTCGATCGCCTGCTGCCGAATCACCCGATCGTCCGCGACGGCCTCGCCAAGGTCGCCGCGAAGCAGGCGCCCCCGCGGCAGGTCGGCAACGCCCAGCAGGGCGCGGCCGAAGTGCTTTACGGCCTCGCCAGCGCCGGCAATCGTCAGGGCGATGAGGCGGCCGCGCTGCTCTATCTGCGCCTCGCCATCTATCTCGACCCGAATCACGACCTCGCGATCCTGACTTTGGGCGACATCCTGGAGCGCGCGCGCCAGCCCGAGGACGCGGTCGCCGTCTACGAGAAGATGCCGACCACCTCGCCGCTGCGTCCCAATGCCGAGATCCAGGCCGGGCTCGCTCTGGAGAATCTCGGCAAGGCGGATGAGGCGGTGAAGCACCTCACGGCCCTGATCGCCGAGCGGCCGGACGATATCGACGCGCTTTCGGCGCTCGGCAACATTTATCGCTCGCGCAAGATGTTCCAGGAGGCGGCCGATACCTATGACAAGGCGATCGCCAAGCTGGCCTCGCCCGGCCGCGCCAACTGGGACCTGTTCTATTTCCGCGGCATCGCCCGCGAGCGCATCAAGCGCTGGCCCGAGGCCGAGGCCGATCTGCGCAAGGCGCTCGACCTGCTGCCCGAGCCGCTCGGCCGCGAGCGCGCCCTGGTGCTGAACTATCTCGGCTATTCGCTGGTCGACCAGCATCTCAAGCTCGACGAGGCGCTCGAGATGCTGCGCCGCGCCGTCGAACTGCGCCCGCGCGATGGCTACATCACCGATTCGCTCGGCTGGGCCTATTACCGTCTCGGTCGCTATGCCGAGGCAACGCGCGAACTGGAGCGCGCCATGGAACTGCGCCCCTCCGACCCGGTGATCAACGACCATCTCGGCGATGTCTACTGGAAGGTCGGTCGCAGGCTTGAGGCCGGCTTCCAGTGGAACCATGCCCGCGACCTCAATCCCGAGCCCGAGGATCTCGTCAAGATCAAGCGGAAGATCGAGCGTGGCATGGAGGACGGCCCCTCGGCGAACAACGCGGTCGAGCCCAAGGACGAGACCGAGCCGAAGAAGGACGGCGGCTGAACGCTGCCGCCGAGCCCTTCGTGCCTGCATCGCTGAGCACTCGCGCCCGCGCCAAGGTCAATCTGACGCTGCGCGTGCTTGGACGTCGCGCCGATGGCTATCATGAACTGGAAAGCCTCGTCGCCTTTGCGGGCGTCGGTGACGTGCTCTCGCTCGAACCCGGCCGTCGTCTCGCCCTGACCATCGCAGGCCCGCAGGGTGCGGGTTTGCCGGTCGATGACGGCAATCTGGTCCTGCGCGCGGCGCGGGCCCTTGCCGCCGAGGTCGCGGGCCCCGCCGGCCAGTTCCGCAGCGGCAGCTTTCACCTCGTCAAGCGGCTGCCTGTGGCTTCCGGAATAGGCGGCGGCTCGGCCGACGCGGCCGGCGCGCTGCGTCTGCTCGCGCGGCTGAACGGTTTGAAGCCGGACGATCCCGCACTGTTTCGCGCGGCGGCCAGTGTCGGCGCCGACGTCCCCGTCTGCCTCGAGTCACGTGCGCGCATCATGGCCGGCATTGGCGAGCGACTCGGCCCGGCGCTGCCCCTGCCGTCGCTCTTCGCACTGCTGGTCAATCCGGGCGTGCCTGTCGAAACAGCGGCCGTTTTCAGGGCGCTGGGGCTGCGTGCCGGCGACGTCGGCCCAGGGGCAGGGAAGGCGAATGCGCTCCGGCACGACCACGTCCCCGGGTTGGTCGCGTCGCTGGCGGAGGGCGGCAACGATCTCGAAGCGCCGGCAAGACGCGTCGCGCCGGTCCTCGACACCGTGCTCGACCAGCTCCGCGACCTTCCGGGCTGCCGGCTCGCCCGCATGTCCGGCTCGGGCGCGACCTGCTTCGCCCTCTTCGACGATTGCCGCGCCAGCGCCACTGCCGGAAAGGCGCTGGCTCGGGCGCAGCCGGGTTGGTGGGTGAAGCCGACCATGCTGCGCTGAGGGGCGCCGCGGTCAATCCGCAGGCTCATGCCGATCGCGTTGATGCTGTTCGGCGCACTCGAGCCGTCCTAACCAGTGCTCCCTGCGGATGGTCCAGAGCTCATAGGCCGGCAGCATTTCGCTGGGTCCGCCGTCAAGCGTGCCCAGCTTGATTTCGATCTCGTTGGCATCGTCCGCCCAGCAGAACAGGGGCGAGCCGCACTGCGGACAGAAGCGTTCGCCGCCCGCACGACTTTCCCAGCATCCGAGCTCACCCGAGAAGCTTGCGCTGGCTTTGGGCCAAATGCCGAAGAAGGAAAAGGCCGAGCCGGACCCCTTCCGGCAAGTCTCGCAATGGCAGATGCCGACGCGAATGGGATCGCCGTCGAGTTCGTAGCGAACCTGTCCGCAATTGCAGCCGCCCGAGAGTTTCATGGTCATCTCTTCGCCTCCGCCGGATGTCTCCATTGGCGGTGGATCAACGGCGCCCGCCAACAGCCGGTTCCGGATCGCAATGGTCACGACCGCTTTCTGGCCGGTCCCTGAGCTAGATTTACTGCGTCGCCGGACTGAAACTGCTGGCGAGGTCGAGCAACCGCGCGAACCGCGCTGGCTCGTTGCTGCGGAACTGGATGTCGTGCTCGAAAGCCGCGACGGCCCGCTTGGCATAAGCCTTCGCCATGGCCTCGTCCCGTGTCGCTGCATGACATTCCGCCAGTTCCTCATAGACGAACGGGGCTGCCTCACCGCTGGCGTCTGCGAGCGTGATGACCATTTCGCCGAGCGCGATCGCCTCCTCGTACCGCGCCAGCGCCCGCAGGCTGCGGATCACCGTATAGCGCGCGATCCGCAGCTCACGGGGCTGGCCTGATGCCTCGCGGATCAGCACACCCTGGCGGAAGGCGGCCAGAGCCTCCTCGAAGCGGTTGGCCTCGAAATAGCTCCAGCCGAGGTTGTTGTAGAGTGGGCCGCGCCAGTGCTCGGTGCCGGGATGCGCCTCGATATAGGCGAGGGCGGTCCGGACCCAGGCAGCAGCTTCATCCACAGGCGCGACGATCGCGGCCATATGAGCAGCATCCACGGCCGGGCCGTGCTCACCAGCCTCGCGTGCCAGCTCCCACGCTTTCAGGAAAAAGGGCAGGGCCTCCTGTGGGAAGCCGGCGCTGTTTTGAAGTCTTCCGCGCTCGATGGCGCAGGAGGCCAGCGAGCCGGCGCACCCCTCAGCCAACTCCTCGGCCTCGTCCAGCAGCGCATGCGCGTCATCGAACTTGCCTGCAAGCCCGAGTCGGCGCGCTCGTGCGGCCATTGGCTGTACCGCATCCCGGTTGGCGCGCATGCCTCGTCCCTCAAGCCCTGAACCACAGAGCCTGATAGGCAAATCGAGTCCGCCACGCCAGCGCAGCAGTGCTTGGGGAGTGCCCTAGCCGACCCGTTCTGGCCCGCTCAATGAGCGCGGGCCACGCAGAAGTCGACCGTCTCGTTCAGCGCCTGCTTCATCGGCGATGCCGGGAACAGGCCGAGCGCGTCCTTGGCCATCTTGGCATAGTGCTCGGCACGCTCGATCGTGTCGTCCAGCGCGCGATGGCGCTTCATGATCGCCTGCGCCTCCTCGAGGTCGCCGTCGCGGATCTCGCCGTCCTGCAGCGTGCGCTTCCAGAAGGCGCGCTCGGCATCGCTGCCGCGCCGGAAGGAGAGTACGACGGGCAGCGTGATCTTGCCCTCGCGGAAGTCGTCGCCGGTGTTCTTGCCGAGCTTGGCGGCGACGCCGCCATAGTCGAGCGCGTCGTCGATGAGCTGGAAGGCGATGCCGAGATTGAGGCCATAGCTGCGGCAGGCGGCGGCATCGGCCTTGGAGCCGTTGGCGATCACCGGGCCGACCTCGCAGGCGGCGGCGAAGAGTTCAGCCGTCTTGCCGCGGATCACGGCGAGATACTCGTCCTCGGTGGTCTGCGTGTTCTTGGCGACGGAGAGCTGCAGAACCTCGCCCTCGGCGATCACGGCGGCAGCCGTGGACAGGATGTCGAGCGCGCGCAGCGAGCCGACCTCGACCATCATCCTGAACGCCTGTCCGAGCAGGAAGTCGCCGACCAGCACGCTGGCCTCGTTGCCCCAGAGCATCCGCGCGGCGAGCTTGCCGCGGCGCATGTCGCTCTGGTCGACGACGTCGTCATGCAGCAGCGTCGCCGTGTGCATGAACTCGACGGAGGCCGCGAGCTTGACATGGCCCTCGCCGCGGTAGCCGCAGAGGCCCGCCGTCGCCAGCGTCAGCATCGGCCGCAGGCGCTTGCCGCCCGACGAGATCAGGTGGTTCGCCACCTCCGGAATCATCGTCACATCGGAGCCGGTGCGCGACAGGATCATCGCATTGACGCGCTCCATATCGGCGCGAACGAGATCGACCAGGGTCTCGATCCGGGCGTTTCCGGCGCCCTGTCCAGCTTCCTTGTCCTCGAACGCGACGACGACACCCATCTCGATCCACTCCGCTGGCCTGCGCATTTTGCGGCGCAGTAAAGCCTTGCCACATCCCTTGCATGGGTGACCAGCCCCCGCAAACCGGCAATGTCGCCGCAGGCGCAAACGGGGACTTGCGCGCAAGGCTGCGGATGGGCTCCATCAGACGATGCATGAACTCGTCCGCACCAACGATCTCGTCCTGCTTGGCGCCATCGAGGCGCTTCTGGCTTCGGCCAATCTCGACTGCCTGGTCGCCGACCAGCACATCAGCGCGCTCGAAGGCATGATCGGTGCCTTCCCGCGCCGGTTGCTTGTGCGCGATGCCGACCGCATGCGGGCTCGCGCTCTTTTGATCGAGGCTGGCTTCGGCGGCGAATTGCGCGATGAATGACGACACCCGGGGGCTGGGCGAAATCGTTGAGGATCACCTTCTCGACGGGCGTCTCCTGTTGCGCCAGCCGAAGCGCGGCCATCGCGCCGGCAGCGATGCGGTTCTGCTCGCGGCGGCGCTGCCAAAACTCGGCGAAGGCCCGCTGCTCGACATCGGCAGCGGCGTCGGCACGATCGGTCTGGCCGCTGCACTGGCACAGCCGGAGTTGCGGGTCGTGTTGCTCGAGCGCGATCCCGCGCTGGCGGCCTTGGCCGCCGACAACATCAGCCTGAATCACCTTGATGACCGGGTTTCGGTCGTCGCCGGCGACGTCACTGGCCCGGCGGCTGCGCTCGGCCTGAGCGCGGCAAGCTTCGCCTGCGTCGCGATGAACCCGCCCTTCTATCCGCGCGGGGAACACAAGGCCTCGCCCGTGCCGAACCGACGAGGCGCCCATGTCGTGGAAGGCACGCTCGCTCCTTGGTTCAAGGCGGCACGCCGGCTGCTACGGCCGGGCGGGCGGATTGTGCTGATCCACCGGGCCGAGGCGCTGGCGCAGGTGCTGGACGGCCTCGCCACCGGCTTCGGCGATGTCGCGATCCGGCCGGTTCACGCCCTGGCCGAGCGCCCGGCGATCCGCATCCTGGTGACCGCCGTGCTCGGCAGCAAAAAGCCGGCAGCGCTGCTGCCGGCTCTGGTTCTCAACCTGCGCGGTGGCGGCTTCACGCCGGAGAGCGAGGCGCTGCACCGGGGCAGGGCGGGGCTTTCGATGGCGGCAGAGACCGAGCCGCCATCCCGCGATCAGTAGTAGTAGCGCGGCCCGTAGAACGGCGCGACCGGCGGTACGAAGACCGGCGGCGGCGCCCCGTAGTAACGCGGCGGCCCGTAGTAGCGGCGCGGGCCATAATAGCGCGGTCCGTAGTAGCGCGGCGGGCCGTAATACCGGCGCGGCCCATAATAGCGGCGCGGACCATAGTAATACTGGGCCTGTTCGAGCAGGCCGGCATCTGTCTGAACGGTCTGGCCGGCAGCGACAGGCGCCGCACTGGCGGGGGCTGCGGCGAGCGCCAGACCCCCGAGGGTCGTCGCCGTTGCGATCGCGAGAAGCGCCTTGCGGAACATGGATGTGATCCTCCTCGAAAGGGTGCCGCCAGCTTCCGCTAAGCGGTCGACCGCCGTCCTGAGTGGGGTGACTCTAGGTCCCCGGTGCTGAACGGCACCATGCCGCGCCGTTCAGCTTGTCTTCACATTGCGGCCACATCTCGGCGCGCGAAACCCGCCTCAGCGGCAGACGCGCACCGGCCGCACGACCCAGCGATAGCCGTTCCAGACGCGACGATCGCTCCAGAAGCAGCGCGGACGATAGGCCGGGCGGCCGTAATAGCGGCGCGGCCCGTAATAGCGCCGTGGGCCGTAATATTGCGCCTCCTGGACCAGCCCGCCCTCGGCCGGCGCGGTCTGGAAGGTGCCGGCGGAAATGGGCGCGGCCGTTGCGGGAGCGGCAGCAAAGGCGGTGGCCGCAAGGGCGAGAGCGCCGAGTGTGGCGGCGGCGATGCGGGTTGGCAGCATGTTGGTCTCCTACTCGTACAGACCGCCGATCCGGCTCAAGCGCTCGCCCCGAACGCCGCGAATCCAGCGGATGCTTGGTCTTTATCGTGCCAAGGATGAACGGAAGCTGTCCGGTTCGGTTCCCTCCCGCGCTTGACCGGGGCGGGCGGCAGACCCTAAGCACGCGGCGATCCCAAAGAATTCGGAAGGCTTCAGTCTTGGCCGCCCCAGACATGTCCCCCGCCGCACTGCCCGACGCTCTGAACCCGACGCGCTCTTTCCAGGGGCTGCTGCTGACCTTGCAGCGCTTCTGGGCCGAGCGTGGCTGCGTCGTGCTGCAGCCCTATGACATGGAGGTCGGCGCCGGCACCTCGCATCCCGGCACGATGCTGCGATCGCTCGGCCCGAAGCCCTGGAACGCGGCCTATGTCCAGCCGTCGCGCCGCCCGAAGGACGGCCGCTATGGCGAAAACCCGAACCGGCTCCAGCATTATTACCAGTTCCAGGTCATCCTGAAGCCGAACCCGCCGAACCTGCAGGAGCTCTATCTCGACTCGCTGAAGGCGATCGGCATCGACATGGCCGTGCACGACATCCGCTTCGTCGAGGACGATTGGGAGAACCCGACGCTGGGTGCCTGGGGCCTGGGCTGGGAGTGCTGGTGCGACGGCATGGAGGTGAGCCAGTTCACCTATTTCCAGCAGGTGGCCGGTATCGAATGCGCGCCCGTCTCCGGCGAGCTGACCTACGGCCTCGAGCGCCTCGCCTGCTACCTGCAGAACGTCGAGAGCATCATGGAGCTCAACTTCAACGGCCTCGAAGGTGACCAGAAGGTCACCTATCGCGATGTCTTCCTGCAGGCCGAGCAGGAGTACTCGCGCTATAATTTCGAGCATGCCGACACGGCCGCGCTGTTCCGGCGCTTCGCCGAAGCGGAGGCCGAGTGCCGTGCCCTGCTCGAAAAAGGCGAGGCCGGCGACCGGCATCTCATGGTCCAGCCGGCCTATGACCAGTGCCTCAAGGCCGGACACACCTTCAACCTGCTTGATGCGCGCGGGGTGATCTCGGTCACCGAGCGGCAGAGCTACATCCTGCGTGTCCGCGAGCTCGCCAAGGCCTGCGGCGCCGCCTGGCTGAAGACCGCCGGCGGGGGAGCCAACTGATGCCCGATCTCCTGCTCGAACTCTTTTCCGAAGAGATCCCCGCCCGCATGCAGCGCAAGGCGGCGGACGATCTGCGCAAGCTCGTCACCGATGCGCTGGTCGAACGCGGCCTCGTCTATGAGGGCGCCAAGGCCTTCGCCACGCCGCGCCGGCTGGCGCTGCACGTCGCCGGCCTGCCCGTGCGAGGCCGCGATGTCCGCGAAGAGCGGAAGGGTCCGCGCGTCGGCGCGCCCGATGCCGCGATCCAGGGCTTCCTCAAGGCCTCCGGCCTGAGTTCGCTCGACCAGGCGACGATCGTCAGCGACCCCAAGAAGGGCGACAGCTACATCGCCGTCATCGAGAAACCCGGCCAGGAAACAATCGCCGCGATCGCCGAGATCGTCCCGGCCGTGATCCGATCCTTCCCCTGGCCGAAATCGATGCGCTGGGGCAAGGCTTCGGCCGCCGGCGCCAGCCTGCGCTGGGTGCGTCCGCTGCATTCGATCCTCTGCACCTTCGGCGCCGAGACCGAGGATCCGGAGGTGGTCGCCTTCGATGTCGACGGCATCGTCTCGGGCAACGTCACCTATGGTCATCGCTTCCATGCGCCGGGCGCGATCACGGTCAAGCGTTTCGACGACTACGTCGCATCGTTGGAGAAGGCGAAGGTCGTGCTCGATGCCGACCGGCGCAAGGAGATCATCCTCGCCGACGCCAAGACGCTCGCCTTCGCGCAGGGGCTCGAACTGGTCGAGGACGAGGGCCTGCTGGAGGAGGTCGCGGGGCTGGTCGAATGGCCGGTCGTGTTGATGGGATCCTTCGAGGAACGCTTCCTCGACATCCCCGCCGAGACGATCCGCGCCACCATCCGCGCCAACCAGAAATGCTTCGTGCTGCGCGATCCGGCGACCGGAAATCTCGCCAATCGCTTCCTGCTGACCGCGAATCTCGTCGCCAGCGATGGCGGCACGGCGATCACCGCCGGCAACGGCCGCGTCGTGCGCGCCCGCCTCTCGGATGCCGCTTATTTCTGGCAGACCGATCGCGGCCCGCTGCCCGACCTCGACACCCTGCAGGCGAGCGCCGACAAGCTCGGGCTCGACCTGTCGAAGCCGCTCGACCAGCGCATGGCCAAGCTCGACAAGCTCGGCGTCGTCTTCCACGCCAAGCTCGGCACGCAAGGCGAGCGCGTCCAGCGCATTGCCGCGCTGGCGCGGGAACTCGCGCCGATCGCCGGCGCCGACGCGGAGAAGGCCGAGCGCGCCGCCAAGCTCGCCAAGGCCGATCTGCCGACCGAGATGGTCGGCGAGTTCCCCGAGCTGCAGGGCCTGATGGGCCGGAGATATGCCGAACTGCAGGGCGAGGACGCGTCCGCCGCCGCGGCGATCGAGGAGCACTACAAGCCGCTCGGCCCCTCCGACCGCGTCCCGAGCGATCCGGTCTCAGTCGCGGTGGCGCTGGCGGACAAGCTCGACACGCTTGTCGGCTTCTGGGCCATCGACGAGAAGCCGACCGGCAGCAAGGACCCTTACGCGCTGCGGCGAGCGGCGCTGGGCGTGATCCGCCTGGTGGTGGAAAACGGGGTGCGGTTGCCTCTGGCGCAGGTGGTCAAGGATGCCGATCTCCTCTCCTTCTTCCACGACCGTCTGAAGGTCATGCTCCGCGATCAGGGCGCGCGGCATGATCTCGTCGACGCCGTTCTGGGCGAGGGGGCGTCCGGCAGTGACGACCTGCTCCTCATCACCCGCCGTGTTGCGGCGCTGTCGCGCTTCCTCGAAACCGAGGACGGCAAGAGCTTGCTCGCCGGCTACAAGCGCGCAGCCAACATCCTCAAGGCGGAGGAGAAGAAGGACGGCGAGGGCGCCTTTGCGGGCGCGGCCGATCTCCAGCTCATCGCCGATGCCGGGCTGATCGAGGAAAAGGCGCTGGCCGTCGCACTCTCGCAGGCGACACCGAAGGCCGAGGCTGCCGTCGCCGCCGAGGACTATGAGGGCGCGATGTCGGCGCTGGCCGAAATCCGCCCGGCGGTCGATGCCTTCTTCGACAAGGTCACGGTCAACGACCCCGATCCGGCCTTGCGTGCCAATCGGCTCAAGCTGCTGAACCAGCTCCGCGCGGCGACGCTCGCCGTGGCCGATTTCGGGCGGATTGCGGGCTGACGCCGCGATCATGCTCGGGCTTGCCCCGAGCATCTCGTGACGAGATGGCTCTGGTTCATGAGATGGTCGGGTCAACCCCGACCATGACGAGCCCCTTTGTCGGCGTTCGCCGCCCCCACGGAACCTATTCCCACCCTGCGACGTTCTGTCATCGGATTGGGGTGCCGCGAAATGCGTCGCGGCATCGGCTCCGGGGGGCCGGCTGACGGCCGATTCAAAGGTTCATTTCAATGGGCATTCTCATTTCGCTGCTGATCACGGTCCTCGTCATCGGCCTCGTGCTCTATCTCGTGCGGATGCTGCCGCTCGACGCCCAGATCAAGAACGTCGTTCAGATCATCGTCATCGTCATCGGCATCATCTCGCTGCTGCGCTATCTCGCGGTGTTCTGAGGAGGCTCGACGTCATGCTCGGGCGAAGACCCGAGCATCTCATGCGGGAGATTCTCGGCGCTTCGCTGCGCTGCGGCCGGAAATGACGACGCAATTGACGCTTAGCCTGCGCTGATGCACACTTCGATAGGTCCAGAGGGCCCCGGACGGTTCCGTCGCGGGGCCCTTTCCTATTGCAGGCGAAATCGCCATGAGCGCGTCGAACCGCACGACCCATATCAGGCTGACCTCGCACCCCGAGCCCGGCAGCGCCGCGGCGCGGTTTCCGATCCGATGGGGTGCCGCGACGCCGGCCGAGCGCGGCCCGATCATCGCGTCGACCACGACGCCGGGAGACCGCAACGTCATCGGCGCCCATGGCGGCTCCTATTCCGTCTACCGTGCGCTCGCGATCTCGGCCCGTGCGATGAACCCGTCGCAGCGACCGGACCTGCGCAACACCTATCCGACCGTCGACATCCCCGAGCAGCCGCAATGGTTCCAGCCGGGGAAGATCGTCTCGATGGACCCGTTCGGACATCGCGTCGCGCAGGATTTTGGCCAGTGGATCGGCGAGGGTATCGACATCCGCCCGACCATCGCCATCACCAAGGCGCGGCTGAACCTCCCGGAGATCCTGGCTGCGATGGCGGCGCACCGGCTGGCACCCGATGATCATATCCTGCATACCTCGGGCGACATCAGTGTCACCAAGATCGCGATCGACCCAGTCTGGCACCTGCCGGGCATCGCCGAGCGTTTCGGCACCAGCGAGAACGAGCTCCGCCGCACGCTCTTCGAGCAGACCGGCGGCATGTATCCCGAGCTGGTGACGCGGCCGGACCTGCGCGTCTTCCTGCCGCCGATCGGCTCGATCACGGCCTATGTCGTCGGCGAGGTCTCGGCCATCACCGACCCGAAGAAGCGCGTCGCCTGCCGCGTCCATGACGAATGCAACGGCTCCGATGTCTTCGGCTCCGACATCTGCACCTGCCGGCCCTATCTCATCCACGGCATCGAGGAGGCGGTGAAGGAGGCGCAGGGCGGCGGCGTCGGTCTGATCGTCTACAACCGCAAGGAGGGCAGGGCGCTCGGCGAGGTCACGAAGTTCCTTGTCTACAATGCCCGCAAGCGCCAGGAGGGCGGCGACAGCGCCGCAACCTATTTCGAGCGCACCGAATGCGTCGCCGGCGTGCAGGATGCCCGCTTCCAGCAGCTCATGCCGGATGTGCTGCACTGGCTCGGCGTCACCCGGATCGACCGGCTGATGTCGATGTCGAACATGAAATACGACGCGATGGTCGAATCCGGCATCGAGATCGGCGAGCGCGTCGCGATCCCGCCCGAGCTGATCCCGCCCGATGCCTCGGTCGAGATCGAGGCCAAGAAGGCGGCCGGCTACTACTCGCCCGATGGAACCCCGGGCGACAATGCCCTCAAGGCGACGGTCGGCCGCGACCTCGACAAGTTCTGAACCAATGGCAGACCGCGATCCGGAGGCCATCCGCCTTCTTCTGAAACCGGCCTCGATCCGTAACCGTGCCCAGGAAATGCTGGAACTGGGGCTGGCCGGCCGCCTGCTGCACTTTGCCGTTCATCCCGAGCGGCTGGAGGCCTGCGCGGACTACGTGCTCGACACGATCCGACTGAACTACCCGACGCTCGATATCCCGTTCCATGCCCGCTGGCGCCATTTCGTCGTCGCCGGCATCGACCGCTGGAGCGTGCTCGATCTCGGCGCGAACTTCCGCGACGCGACCGAGCGAGGACGTGCGGCCTATGACCTCGCCATCGTCAGCGTCCTGCTCGACGCCGGAGCCGGGCCAGACTGGTCCTATCGTGATGTGGTCACCGGCAAGCAGGTCGCGCGCTCCGAGGGGCTGGCGCTCGCCTCGCTCGACATGTTCGCAGCCGGCCTGTTCTCGAGCGATCCGGGCGATCCGCTGCGTGTCGATGCGGCGGCGCTGAAGCGGCTGGAGCCCGAGGCGCTAGCCATCGGTTTCCAGGCCGGACCGGCCAATCCCCTGCTTGCCGTCGAGGGGCGTGCCGCACTGCTCAACCGGCTCGGCGAGGAGCTGGAGCGCCAGGGGATGAGTCGGCCTGGCGACCTGTTCGACCACTTCCTTGCCGCGGCCGAAACCGGCACCCTGCGCGCCAGCCACATGCTGGGCGAGGTCCTTGCCTGCTTCGGCGGCATCTGGCCGTCGCGGCTGACGCTGGCGGGCGTCGCGCTCGGCGACACCTGGCGCCATCCGCTCATCGCGCCGGGTTCGACGACGGCCGGGCTCGTGCCCTTCCACAAGCTCTCGCAATGGCTGACCTATTCGCTGATCGAGCCGCTGCAATGGGCCGGCGTCACGGTCATCGACATCGACGAGCTCACCGGCCTGCCCGAGTACCGCAATGGCGGCCTCCTGCTCGACTTGGGCGTGATTGCGCTGAAGGACGAGGCCGACGCTGTGCGCGCCCATGAGGCCGGTTCGGAACTCGTCGTCGAATGGCGCGCGCTGACGGTGGCGCTGCTCGACGAGATCGGCAGTCTGATCCGCAAGCGCCTCGGCCGCACCCGCGATGAGCTGCCGCTGGCGAAGGTGCTGGAAGGCGGCACCTGGGCGGCCGGCCGGCGCATCGCGGCCCAGAAGCGCGAGGGCGGTGGCCCGCCCTTGACGATCGTCAGCGACGGCACGGTATTCTAGATCTGGAAAAGCAGACTCAGCCCTCATCCTGAGGAGCAAGGCGTGAGCCTTGCGCCTCGAAGGATGCTCCAGAGCGCACTGGATCATCCGTCGAGACGCCGCTGCACGGCTCCGCAGGATGCCTGTTGAGGGCAGATAAGAAGGGAAACGGACCGCATGACCATGCATTCGGACGGGGTCACCGTCGTCGATCACCCTCTCGTCCAGCACAAGCTGACGCTGATGCGCGAGAAGGACCGCTCGACCAAGAGCTTCCGCCAGCTCCTCAACGAGATCGGCATGCTGCTCTGCTACGAGGTGACGCGCGACCTGCCGACCGAACTGGTCGAGATCGAGACGCCGCTGCAGAAGTCGATGCAGCCGATCATCGCCGGCAAGAAGCTGGTCTTCGCGCCGATCCTGCGCGCCGGCGTCGGCTTCCTCGACGGTATGCTGGAACTCGTGCCGGCGGCCCGCGTCGCCCATATCGGCCTCTACCGCGACCCCGACACGTTGCAGGCGGTGGAGTACTACTTCAAGGCGCCTTCCGACGTCGCCGATCGCATGATCGTGGTGATGGACCCGATGCTGGCGACCGCCAACTCCGCCGTCGCCGCGATCGACCGGCTGAAGGAACGCGGCGCCAAGGACCTGCGCTTCGTCTGTCTGCTGGCGGCGCCGGAAGGCGTCGAGCGCCTGCGTGGCGCCCATCCGGATGTCCGGATCTGGACAGCCGCGATCGACGAGCGCTTGAACGATCACGGCTACATCGTGCCGGGGCTGGGCGATGCGGGCGACCGCATGTTCGGCACGCGCTGAGGCTCGCTGGGTCACGTCCTGACGCGACCAAGTGTCCATTTCGCTCGATAACACCCTGACGAAGCCCGCCTCCTTGCGGGGGCGGGCTCGCATCCGGACGAACGATCAGGTCGCGATGACGCGAGCGCCCGGCGGATCTCGGAAACTCAGTCGATGGTGCGCACGACGCGACGGCTGCGCGGCTGGATGATCACGACGATGTCGTCGTTCACCGCCGTATCGCGATACCCGTAGTCGATCGGGACTTCGCGATAGCCGACGTTCCCGCGCGGCAGGACCGGGCCCGCCACGACAGGCTGCCCGTAGCGATAGGCAGGCGCGGGCTGCTCCATCACATAGACCCGGACACGCGGCGACTCGTTGATGGCGCCGTACGTGCCGTATGTGCCGTAGGCGCCGCCGTACCAGCCATATCCGGCGAGTGCCGGATCGCGCATCGAGCCACCGGCCGGATCCCGGATGATCGGGCCGTAGCTCTGGGCATAGGCGCTGGCCGGAATGATCGCGAGCGCGGCCGCAAATGCGATGCTCTTCATCATGGCTCACCTCCTGGCTGGGTTGGAACAGCCATAACAACGCGACCGCCCTGCCGCGGTTCCACCGTGAGGCGAGCAGAGAGAGGAAAAAGAGCCCGCCCCGCTTCCGAGGCGGACAGGGCGCAAGGCTGCAAGCGCAGCCCCTTCGATCAATTGATGATCTGCACGATGCGACGCGTCTGCGGATCGATCACGACCGCGCGCTCGTTCACCACGGTGTAGCGATAGCCGTGGACGCCGTACTCGACCGGGACCTCGCGATAGACCACTCCCGTCTCGGGCAGGACGGTGCCGACGACGACCGGCTGCGCGTAGTTGTAGGACGGGATGCGCTGCTCGACGACATAGGTGTGGAAGCGCGGGGTGTCGTCGATCATCGAGCCACCGGCAGGATCGCGCACCATTGCAGGGCCGGGCACCACGACGCCCAGTGCCGGATCACGCGTGGAGCCGCCGGCCGGGTCGCGAATGACCGGACCCGTGCTCTGGGCGAAGACTGCGGCAGGAAACACGGCGAGTGCCGCGGCAAGGGCAAGTCTCTTCATCATCCTGGGTCTCCTTGATCGGTTGGGGATTACCGAACCAACGAAGCTGCGGCGGCCAAGTTCCGAAGAGAGATCGCAAACTGCCGGGAAAAGGGCGGAAAGCCGAGTGTGCAGGAGGCCGCAGCGTCAACGAAGCCTCGATCCGCATGACCCCATGCGAAACGTAGAACGGCCCGCCCCGTTGCCAGGGCGGGCCGCGGCGCCGCGCTGCAAGCGCAGCCTTGCGATCAGTTGATGATCTGCACGACGCGGCGGGTCCGCGGCTCAACGACGACCGTACGATCGTTCACGACGGTGTAGCGATAGCCGGTCGGCGCGCCGTATTCGGTCGGAACCTCGCGATAGACCACGCCCTGCTCGGGCAGCACGGTGCCGACCGCGACCGGCTGCGCATAGGTGTAGGACGGGACGTTCTGCTCCACCACATAGGTGCGGAACTTAGGCGACGCAGCGTCACCGATGATCGCGCCGACTACCGCGCCGCCGACACCGCCGACAGCCGCGCCGACCGGGCCGCCGACGATCGCGCCGCCGATGGCGCCCGAGGTCGCGCCGCTGACGGCACCGCCCGTTGCGCCGCCCGAGGGCTGCTGCTGGACTTGGGTCTGAGCGAAGGCCGTGGCGGGAATCGCGACGATGGCGGCGACGAGAGCAAACTTCTTGATCATGGTTGTTCTCCTTCCGAGAGAAAGTTCGGGGGGACAACCGGCGCAGGCGGTCGCGGTTCCGCAAGAATCGGTCACGACGTGTAACAATCGCGCAGGGCGCGCTCGAAAGAAGCGGCTTATCAAGAGGTTGAGACGTTATCGGTTCGGCGGAGGAAAAGCCTCGCCGCAAACGAAAACGGCGGGCCGAGGCCCGCCGTCATGATGCTCTCGATACGATCGAGCCTACTTGGGAGCAGCCTTCAGGGCCGGGTCGAGCTTGGCCGCGTCGCGCTTGATCAGGGCGGAGAAACCCTCTGGCGTGCGTTCGGCCGTGGTCGGCAAGACCGTGCCGAGCTCGAGCAGGCGCTTCTTGGTGTTGTCGTCGTTCAGCGCCTTGTTGAGCGCGTCGACCAGCCGGTCCACGACCTCCTTCGGCGTGCCCTTCGGGGCGGCGATGCCGTTCCAGGCCTCGATCTGGTACTCCGGCAGGCCGGCCTCCTTCGTGGTCGGAACGTCCGGCAGGGCCGGCGAGCGCTCGGCCGAGGCGATGGCATAAGCCTTGATCGTGCCGGCCTTCACCTGCTCGGCGACGCTGACGATTTGGTCGCACATGAAGTCGATCTGGCCCGAGACGAGATCATTGAGCGCCGGGCCGGTGCCGCGATAGGCGACGGCGTTGAGCTTCGGCACGCCGAGCTGACCCTTCAGAAGGGTACAGGTCGTCCAGGAAACCGAGCCGAGGCCGGCATGGGCTTCGTTGAACTTGTCCGGGGTGGCTTTGACCGCGGCGACGAAGGCCTTGAGGTCTGGCGCCTCGAGGTTCTTGCGGGCGACGATCAGGATCGGCGTGCCGCCGGCAAGCCCGATCGCCTGCATGCCGTCGAGCGGATCGTATTTCAGGTTGGGGTAGGTGGCGGGCGCAGCCGAGAAGGTGCCGAGATGGCCCATCGCGATGGTGTAGCCGTCAGGCGCGGCGGTGAGGGCGCGGGTGATGCCCGTGGTGCCGCCGGCGCCGGCGACGTTCTCGATGACGATCTGCTGGCCGAGCGTCTTCGACATGTGGTCGCTGACGATGCGGGCGATGATGTCGGTCGGTCCGCCGGCGGCGAACGGAACGATCATGGTGACCGGCTTGTTCGGGTAGCCCTGGGCGCCAGCGTTGCCGGCGAAGGCCAGCGACACGGCGGCCGCGAGGCCGAGTGCGAGCTTCTTCATGGGTGAATCCTTCCTCGTTATCGTTGGGGCCAAGGTGGGGCCGCGCCGGAGGCGCGGCAACCCCGTCATTCGGTGAAGACCTCGTCGCGCTTCTTCGACATGGACGGCAGGAGCGCTATGACGAGGATCGCGACCGCGACCACCAGCAATCCTGCCGAGATCGGCCGCTCGATGAAGGTCATGAACGAGCCGCGCGAGATGATCAGGGCCTGGCGCAGCTTCTCCTCCATCAGCTTGCCGAGCACGAAGCCGAGCAGCATCGGCGCCGGCTCGAAGCCGAGTTTGATGAGCAGATAGCCGAACAGGCCGAACAAGGCGGTGAAGGCGACGTCGACCGGCTGGTTGTTCACCGAGTAGATGCCGATCGAGCAGAAGATCAGAATCGCCGGGAACATCAGGCGGTAGGGCACCTGCAGCAACTTCACCCAGAGCCCGACCAGCGGCAGGTTGATCACCAGCAGCATCAGGTTGCCGATCCACATCGATGCGATCATGCCCCAGAACAGGTCCGGGTTCTTGGTCATGACCTGAGGGCCGGGGATGATGCCGTGGATCGTCATGGCGCCGACCATCAGCGCCATCACCGCATTCGGCGGGATGCCCAGCGTCAGCAGCGGGATGAAGGCGGTTTGCGCGCCGGCGTTGTTGGCCGATTCAGGCCCCGCGACGCCCTCGATCGCACCCTTGCCGAAGCGGGAGGGATCCTTGGCGATCTTCTTCTCCAGCGTGTAGCTGGCGAAGGGGCCGAGCACGGCGCCGTTACCGGGCAGGATGCCAAGAATGCTGCCGATGAAGGTGCCACGCAGCACCGGAGCGGTCGACTGCTTGATGTCGTTCCAGTCCGGCAGCAGGCGTCCGATCTTCTGCCTGACGACGTCGCGCGCTTCCGGGTTCTCCAGGTTGCGCAGCACCTCGGCGAAGCCGAACACGCCCATGGCCAGCACGGCGAAGTCGATGCCGTCTGCCAGAGGCGCGAAGCCGAAGGTCATGCGCTCCTGACCGGTCTCGAGGTCGGTGCCGATGGTCGACAGCAGCAGGCCCAGCATGATCATGCAGAAGGCCTTGAGGATCGAGCCGCGCGCCAGCACCACGGCGAAGCACAGACCCATCACCATCAGTGAGAAGTATTCGGCAGGGCCGAACAGCAGGGCAAGCCGCGTCAGCGGGGCACCGAGCGCCGCGATGACCACGGTGGCGACGCAGCCGGCGACGAAGGAGCCGATCGCGGCGGTGCCGAGTGCGACACCGGCACGGCCCTGCTTGGCCATCTGGTGGCCGTCGAGCGTGGTGACGACGGCGGTCGCCTCACCGGGAATGTTGACCAGGATTGCAGTGGTCGAGCCGCCATACTGGGCGCCGTAATAGATACCCGCGAGCATGATCAGCGCGCCGACCGGGTCGAGCCCGAAGGTGATCGGCAACAGCATGGCGATGGTGGCCACCGGGCCGACGCCGGGCAGCACGCCGACCAGCGTGCCGACGAGACAGCCGACAAAGCACAGCGCGACGTTCTTGAGGGTAAGCGCGACCCCGAAACCGAGCCCGAGATGGGCGAACATTTCCGTCATGGATCAGATTCCCAGGAGCCAGGGCGCGAGCGGGATCGGCAGGCCGAGCGCGTATTTGAAGAGGAGCGCGCAGCCGATCGTCATCGCCGCGGCGAAGATCAGGAGCTCCTTGATCCTCACATCCGGGGCTGCAAGGCCCGAGCAGATCACGACGATCGGGCCCGATACCAACATGCCCAGCGGCGGGACCTTGAGCGAGCCGATGTCGAAGCCGCGGATGGTCAGGCCAAAGAGGCAGGCTGCGCCGAGCACGAAGAAGATCCCGCGCCAGGACAGGGCGGTGAGCTTCTCGCCGTTGTAGCGCAGCGAGTTCACCGACAGCAGCAGGCCGAGGACGGCGCAGATCGTCGCGAAGGCCTTGGGCAGCATGCCCGGCCCCATCTGGCGCAGGGTTCCGCTTGGCAGGTCGCGCGAGAGGAAGAGTGCCAGCAGGGCCAGGGCCAGCATGAATAGGCCGGCCGCAAAATCCTGTGTCGAGCGTATGCGCAGGCTCCGGGCCGCCTCGATTCTGTTGAGACTCATCAATGTCCTCCGGTTTGGGGGGCGGCGGCGCGTGTCGCGGGCTTTCGGGCCTGCGCCGGCATGGTGAAGGGCAGCGGGCTGCCCTCGTCGATCAGCGTGACGCTCTCACGCAGGATGGCGAGGAAGTCGTCGCGGGCGGAGAGCTTCTGGTGCGGCCGCCAGGCGACGCCGACGAGGGCGCCGGGCGGCGGCGGATCGAGCATCGCGCCGCGCAGGCGCCGCAGCGTCACGCCCGGGAAGCTCAGCCGGCAGACCCAGTCCGGCGCCAGCGCCATGCCGAGCCCGGCCGCGACGGCCGACATCATGGCGGGCTTTTCGGTCGCTTCGATCACGACATTGGGCACGGCGCCGACGCTTTCGAAATAGGCCATGACGAGGTCGTAGGCGAAGGGGCGGATCCGCTTCGACGGCACCACGAAGGGCTCGCCGACCAGATCCTGCATCGTCAGGCCGTCGCGCGCGGCGAGGGGGTGAGCCTCGTTCAGCACCACGATCGGGCGCTCAACGCGCAGCACCTCATAGGCGCAGTCGGTGGGCTTGCGTGGCGGGCGTGTCAGGGCGAGATCGAGCTTGCCTGCCTCCAGCATCTGGATCAGCGGTGCCGTCATGGCCTCGACGAACTTGATCTCGACGCCGGGATAGCGCTCCCGGAAAGCGACGAGCGCCTCGGGGACGAAGCTCGACGAGGCGGCATCGATCGCGCCGATCCGGAGCAGCTTGCCGGAGGCCAGCGACGCATCGCGCACGGCGCGCGCGGCATATTCCATCCGGGCCAGGATCGCCCGGCCCTCCTCAAGAAGGACGAGGCCGGCGCGCGTCAGAGCGACCTGCCGCGTGGTTCGCGTCAGGAGGACGGCACCGAGTTCTTCCTCGAGGGTGCTGATCTGCCGGGAAAGGGCGGGAGGCGCGAGCCCGAGTCGCTCTGCCGCTCTGCCGAAATGCAGCTCCTCCGCCACCGCGATGAAACATCGCAGTTGCCGAACATCCATAAGCGTCCCTCTGTTCCCCTCTGGCGTATCGTTTGACCGATATCTTCCAGCCGTTGTCGTCAAGTCGATTAGCGGCTCGCGCCGCGAAAGCGACCCTAGAACAATTCATAATCTTTGGGAAATAAAGCTCGGCGCGATTTGTTGGGAAAGCTGGCGGATCAGGCCGCGGCGGGGCGACGCAGCCGCTGGACCAGCCTACCGTCGATCAGTGCCAGCCCTGCGAAGATTGCCGCCATGCCGGCAAAATGGCGCGGCAGGAGGGTTTCGCCGAGCAGTCCGACGCCGAGCAGGATGGCGCTGACCGGAATCAGGAAGGTCACCAGCATGACGTTGCTCGGCCCGGCGGCGCGCATGATCCGGAAGAAGATGATGTAGGCGAGCGCCGTCGAGATCAGCGCCAGGCCAACTGCTGCGAGAACCGCCTGTTGCGACGGCACCGGCAGCGTCCAGGGTGGATGCAGGACGAAGGCGACCGGGATCATCATGATGGTGGAGGCGGAAAGCTGTCCGGTCGCGGCGACCAGCGGCGGCAGGCCGCGGAATCGCTTCCCGAACAGGCCCGAGAAGGCATAGGAGACCGCAGCGAGGACGCAGGCGAGCTGCGCCGCCAGATTGGAGCCGAGGCCGCCGAACGCTTCGGGGCCCATCAGAATGCCGACACCGATCAGGCCGGCCAGCACACCGCCGAGCTTTGGCCCGGTCGCCTTCTCATTGCCGAAGCAATGCATCACCAGCACTGCGAAGATCGGCGTCGTCGCGTTCAGGATCGAGGCGAGGCCGCTGGCGATCTGCTGCTGCCCCCACAGGAACAGGCTGAACGGGACCAGATTGTTGAGGATGCCCATGCCGAAGAAGGCGAGCCAGAGGCTGCGTCCCACCGCCATCGAATGCCCGCTGATCCGCACCACCAGCAGCAGCGCCAGCGCCGCCAGCCCGACGCGGACCTGGACCACTGCGAAAGGCGGCCATTCCGTCACGGTGAGCTTGTTGAAGAAGAACGAGCCGCCCCACAGGATCGACAGGGCGACCAGCAGGAGCCACTCGGTCGGGCCCATGCGCAGCGAGGGAGCGGGCGTTGGCTGTGTCATGGCAGGAACTGTGCTCGCGGAGCGGGTCATCCTGCGTCAGTAGGCGGCCGGGCAGGGCCCGGCCACCCGATTCCCGCAAGCATCGGACCGAGAACTGGAGTGCGGCAGGCCGATGCAGGAACGAGGGCAGTTGCTCACCGGATCGAACATGAGGCGATCCGATGAGCAGGGCGGCCTCAGGCGGCTTCGGCTTCCCGCGCCTGCCACATCGCCTTGAAGGCGGGGCGGGCATGGCAGGCGTCGAGCCAGGCTTTGACATGGGGCGCCGCGTCAAACAGCGACGTCGCCGGCTTCGCATAGCGGATGATCTCGGCGACGTTGATGTCGGCGACGGTGAAGCGGCCACCCATGACGAAGCCGCCGCCCTCGGCCAGCACCTTGTCGAGCACGGCGAAGGGAGCGGGCAGGGCGGCGAGCGCCGCCTCGACCAGCTTCGGATCGCGCTTCTCCGGCGGATAGGCGGCCATGTGGTACTGGATGTTCAGCGCATGGGTCTCGCATTCGGTGGCGGCCCAGAGCGACCACATCACCGCGAGGCCTTCCTCCTTGGCGTCCTTCTGCGCCAGCGGGCCACCATGCTTGCGGGCGAGATAGAGGTTGATCGCGAGCGATTCATGCAGCTTGAAGCCGTCATCATCGATGCTCGGGATATGCCCGTTCGGATTGACCTTCAGGAAGTCGGCGCTCTTCGTATGCAGCGGCGCATCCGGCGCCGACGGATCGGCCAGGCGATAGGCCTGGATCACCGGGACATGCTTGAAGGCAAGGCCCAGTTCGTTGGCGAGCCAGACATTGCGCGTGGCGCGCGAGCGGTAGCAGCCATAGATCGTCAGGGTCATGGGAAGGCGGCCTTTGCAGGAGAGATGTGACGGGCTGTGGTTACAGCAGAGACCGTTCGCGCGCATCACGTCCGGAAGAATATTTGTCCTGTGACATGACGCTTCCGGGGCGGATGATCTCCATTGCTCCCTATGTCGCCGGACGTCCGGCCTATCCGGTTGACGCCGCTCGAGGGCCGCAGAGATTCCGGTTGACGCGCGTCCTGCGCGGGTCCAATGCGGCCGCGTGGCGACCGCTTCAGGCCGTCCGCTCAACAGGAACCCTTACCCCGATGCCAAGCGACAGTCCCAGTCGACAGTCGATGCCGTCTGCCGCCGAGAAGCGGGTCTGACCGGGGAACCGGCTCGCCTGTGATCGGCCGATGACGGCCGCTCACAGGAACAAGCCGATGAACGACACCACTGATTTCAAGGATCGGGTCGAGCCCCGACTCGATCCAAAAGCGGATCTGCTCGCCAGGACGCTGGCGGTCAGCCTCGCGGGCGAGCATGTCGCCGACATTGTCGAAGCGCTCGACGACCAGGATGCGGAGACCGCCGCCGCCGTGCTGCTGGCGCTGCCGTTCGAGCGCGCCGTAGAGGTGATGGACCAGCCCGAGTTCATCGCGGCGCCGGCCGTGCTCGCCCTGCTGCCTGACGCGCAGGCCTCCGCCTTTCTCGGCGCGATGTCGGCCGACCGTGTCACCGACCTCGTCGACGAGGTCGACGAGCCGCTGCGCGCGAGGCTGCTGCGGCATCTCGATCGCGAGACCCATGCGGCGGTGACGCATCTCCTGAGCTATCCCGAGCACAGCGCCGGTTCGCTGATGACCACCGAATTCGTCAGCGTCCCCTCGAACTGGACGGTCAAGGCGACGCTGGACCACATCCGCCATGTCGAGCGCTCGCGCGAGACGGTCTATGCGATCTATGTCGTCGATCCGGCCGAAGGGGCGCTGCTGCATGCCGTGTCGCTGCGCCGGTTGATCAGCGGCGATCCGAAGGCCGCCATCGCGACGCTCGCGCCCGAGCACAAGCCGGTCACGGTCGGGCCGGAGGTCGACCGCGAGGACGTCGCCCGGCTGATCTCCAAGTACAATCTCCTGGCCGTGCCGGTGGTCGATGCAGGCGGGCACGTCATCGGCATCGTCACCGTCGACGACGTGATCGACGCGATGATCGCGGAGACCACGGAGGATGTGCAGAAGCTCGGCGGCATGGAGGCGCTGGACGCACGCTATGACCAGATCGGCTTCCTGCCGATGATCAAGAAGCGCGCCGGCTGGCTCTCCGTACTGCTCGTCGGCGAGATGCTGACCGCCTCAGCCATGCAGGTCTACGAGGCTGAGCTCGAGAAGGCGATCGTGCTCGCGCTGTTCGTCCCGCTGATCATGTCGGCCGGCGGCAATTCAGGCTCGCAGGCGACGTCGCTGATCATCCGTGCCCTCGCACTGCGCGAGGTCTCGCTGCGGGACTGGTGGCGCGTCGCCCTGCGCGAACTGCCGACCGGCCTGACGCTCGGCGCCATCCTCGGTGTGATCGGCATGGCTCGCATCGTGCTCTGGCAGACGGTCGGCTTCTATGACTATGGCCCGCACTGGGTGCTCGTTGCCGCGACGATCGGCGCGACGCTGGTCTGTATCGTCGCCTTCGGCTCGCTGACCGGCTCGATGCTGCCCTTCGCGTTGAAACGGCTCGGATTCGATCCGGCCAGCGCCTCGGCGCCCTTCGTCGCGACATTGGTCGATGTCACCGGCCTGGTGATCTACTTCGGTGTCGCGGCGGCGATCCTGAGCGGGACGCTGCTCTGAACGGCAAAGCCTAGGCGTCGTCGCCATCCGCGACGACGCGGTTGCGGCCGGCTGCCTTGGCCCGGTAGAGGGCGCGGTCAGCGGCCGCGACAAGCTTCGGCCAAGCGCAGTGCCGATTCTCGATCAGGGCGGTACCGAAACTGGCGGTCACCTCCAGGCTTCGGCCGCCCTCAAGCGTATAATGCGGAACCTGCATGGCCAGCCGCAGCCGTTCGGCGATCCCGAACGGCGATTCGCCGCCCTGACCGAGCAGCAGGACGGCGAACTCCTCGCCGCCGAACCGGGCAATAATGTCGCCCGGCCTGAGCGCGGCGCGCAGCCGTCGCGCCGTTTCTTTGAGAACCTCGTCGCCGGCAGCGTGGCCGAAGGCGTCGTTGATCCCCTTGAAGCGGTCGATATCGAGAAGGATGAGGCCGACCCGCCTGGGTATCGCTCCGGTCTCGGCGAGATGTGCTGCCAGTCTTTCCAGAGCGCCACGGTTCAGCACGCCGGTCAGCCCGTCCGTGTCGGCCTGCTGCTTCAGTTGGGCGGCGAGGGCGGTGCGTTCTCGATCGAGACCGTTGCGCTCGATCAACTGAAGCCGCAACGCATCGAGCGCCTGGAACAGGCTGCGCATCTCGCTTTGCGCGCCCCGGGCAATGATCGGCTCGTCGACCTTGCCTGCGGCGAGCGCGACGATGTGGTCGCGCGCGGCGAGCAGGGGGCGAAACAGCAGCGTTTGGCTGGCAGCGAGAAGCGCGAGTTCGACCAGCAGCACGAGGGCGGTCGCCGCAATGACCGTGATCAGCGCTGTCCGGGCCGCAGCGCCCTCGACATGCAGCTGCGTCACAGCAGCGTCGAGGAACGAGTCGCGAAGTTGTTCGAGCGGCGCGAAGCTGGGCACGATTGCGTTGGTGAATTCGGCCGGGCTCAGCCCGAATTGGCCGGTTCGGCCGGCATCGAGTGTTCGTTCCAGCAGCGGCATGCCCTCGCCGAAGAAGCGTTCGACGACGGCCCGGTGCGCGGCGCCGATCGGCGGATCGGCATGCGTGCCCGTCTGCTGCTGGGCGAGTTGCCAGATTGCGACGACACGTGCGCGAGTCTGCTCGAAGGCAGCGCGGCGCTCCGGGTCGATCGGCCGGGCATGGGCGATCGGGATGACGAGGTGGGAGCCCATGCGGCCCGCATGCTCACGCAGTTCGCTGAGCATGCGGGCGACCAGGGCCCGGCCGATGAGGACGGGGGCGTCGGCCAGCAGATCGGTCATGGCTGCATCGATGAGGGGCTGCGACGCGTCAAAGACGCCGAACATCGCCTCGATGACGCGCTCGATATCGGCACTGCTGCGCGCCGAAAAAGGCAGCCCGGACAGCTCATCGACCTGCCGCCGCGCTGCCGTCAGCCGTTCCCGCAGCGCGGCGGTTACCTCGGCCATGGAGGCGCTCGTGGAGACGCCGGCCAGCGCGGCATCGCTTGCGGCCCGATAGGCCAGCAGCTTCTGCTGCGAGGGACTGTCGGGCGTGGGCTCTTCGCCCAGAACGGCATTGGTCGGCCCGCGCTCTGCCGACAGCCGGTTGGCGGCGGTCATGACCTCCCGGAAGGCCGTCAGCCTGGCGATGCTGTCGCTGTTGGCTTGCAGGTTACGATGAAACCCGGCGATGAGCGTGCAGCCCAATGCAAGCGAACAGGCCAGGATGACGGCGATGGCCGCCAGGAAGCGCTGCTGCAGGGTTGTGCGACTTAATGAAAAGCGGCGTCCCCCGGCACTCTCGCTGTCTGGACGCATTGGAAGGGGCAACTCATCCAGACGTCTGCATCCCATCCCCGCTAAAGCAGGGACGTTCGGCAGAACAACGACAAGACCAGGGTGGCGGATCGCGTGCTCTTGGCAGATTGACCCGGCCTCAGCAACCGGGCGCGTCAGAAAAAGCGGCCGCCCAACCCTTGCGTCGGTCTCTGAGGCGTCTGGGCTGACGTAGAGTCGGTCGGGTGATACGCCTTCTTCAGCCCGCCAGAACCCGCTGCGGCGGGAAGGTGATCTCCACCAGCGTGCCTTCCTTCTTGACTGATGTGATCGACATCGCGGCGCGGTTGGCTTCGACCAGCGCCTTGGTCAGCGGCAGGCCGAGACCCGTGCCGCCGGCACGGCGCGTCGTCGGCACCTGCCGGAAGGGCTCGAGCGCGAGCTCGATCTCCTTGTCGTCCATGCCGATGCCGGTGTCGCGCACCCGCAGGACCGCCTCGCCCTGGTCGCCCAGCGCGGTGGAGATGATGACCTGCCCGCCCGCATCGGTGAACTTCACCGCATTGGAGAGGAGGTTGATCACGATCTGTCGGATCGAGCGCTGGTCGGCTACGACCGGCGGCAGCTTCGGCGAGAGCCCCGAGCGCAGCACGACGCGGCCGCGCTGCGCCTCCGGCTGTAGCAGGCTCACCGCCGACAGCGCGATCTCGTTCAGGTTGACGCTGACGAAGTCGAGGTCGAGCTTTCCGGCCTCGATCTTGGCGAGGTCGAGCAGGTCGTTGACGAGGCTGATCACGTAGCCGCCGGACTGGTGAATGTCGCGCAGATACTCCTTGTAGCGCTCGTTTTCGATCGGCCCGAAGCGCTCCTCCGCCATCACCTCGGCGAAGCCGATGATCGCGTTCAGCGGCGTGCGGATCTCATGGCTGATCTTGGCAAGCACGTCCGATTTCTGGGCGCTGGCCTTTTCGGCTGCTTTGCGCGCCTCGACCAGCTCACCCTCTGTCTTCTTCCAGGCGGTGATGTCGCGCAGCACGGCGCAGAAGCGGCGCTCCGGCCCCTCGGCGATCTGGCCCATGGTCATGAACAGCGGGATCTTGCCGCCCTGCCGGACGCGGCCGACGACCTCGCGGCCGTCATTCATCACCGAAGCGACGCCACCGCCCTTGAGTCCTTCGAGATAATCCAGCGCTGGCGCATGGCTCTCGGCCGCGAAGAGCAGCGTGAACAGCTCGCCGGTGACCTCGCGCTGATCGTAGCCGAACAGCGCCTCGGCGGTCTTGTTCAGCGAAAGGATGCGGCCACGCTCGTCGACCGTGACGACGCCGTCCGTCGCGGTGTCGAGCATCGCGACGAGTTCGTTGATGCGCGCATCGCGGGCACCGGCATCGAGCCTGAGCGCCTCGACGCGCGCCGCGCTCTCACGCTCCTCGGCCTCGAACTCCGCCGCCAGTTCAGCCTCTTCAGCCTCCTCCGGCGTCAACACCTTGACCTCGCCACCGCCTGCAGGATGCCGGAAGGCCATCAAGGTCGCCGGTTCGCCCTGCCAGGCGACGCTGGACAGCACCGCATCGACGCTGACGAGGTGCCCGAGCCGGTCGATCAGGATCATGCTGCCGCCATCGGTGCGGGTCGCTTCCCTGATCGTCCGGCCGACGCCGCCGCCGGCGGTCAGGTCATCGAGGTCGGCGTAGTCAAGCAGATCGAGCAGCGTCCGGTTGGCATAGAGCGCTTCCTCGTCGCGATTGACCAGCACTGCGATCGGCAGCTTGTCGAGCACGTCGGCATGGGAATTGGGCAGGCGCGGCCGGGTGCTGGCGACGAGATCGGGGGATCCCGCGGCCTGTGTCGCCTCGCCGGGCGGAGGCGCCTCGGCGGCAGCGGTCGCCTTGCTCTCCTTCAGTTGCAACGGTGCGACGGGTGGAAGCCGTGGCGCCAACGCCTCGTCGTCGCCGGCGATCCGAGCGCCCAGCGCCTTGGCGATCTCGCGGAACGCATTGCGTTCCGCCGAGCTCAGATTGGCCTTCGAGGGCTCCAGCACGGGGCGCACCGAAGCCAGATGGCCGTTATGCAGCGGCACGATGTTGGCATTGCCCTGTGCCGGTTGTTGCCGCGCGGGGGCGGCCTGCGCTTCAACGGGCGACCCGTCGGTCTCGGCGGCCTGTGTTTCGTCCTCGTCGAGGGCGGCTTCAGCGACCGCGTCGCTAGCGGGCTGATCGGCAAGGAGAGGCTCGTCCGCACCGGTCTGCGTGAGCGTCTCGGTCTCGGTATCATCCTGTGCGGGCGCGACGACGGCGGCGTCGAGTGCCTCGACGATCGCCGCTTCCGGCGTCGAATCGACAGTGCGTCCCGAAGCCTCGTCGGCTTCGACTTGGGCTGGGGCTTCGGCGTCGACCCCGGCCGGGGGCTCGGCGTCGACGGGCAGGACGAATGGCTCGCGTGGGCCGGGGCGCACCAGGCCGAAGCCCCGGAAGCCCGTGACCTGCCGCGCCACATCGAGCATAGGCACGCCGGATAGTTCGACACGGGCGCCTTCGCCCGGCGCCGTCCGCCACAGCACCTCGTGGCCGCTCCAGGTCGCGCTGCCGGACAGGCGCGCGATCAGGTCGCCGCTGCGGTCGATCAATTCGGTCCCGATCAGCTCGGCCCAGCAGCGGTCTCGCAGCGCGGCTACCCCCTCGGCTCCGATCAGCTCGGCCATGTTGGGGGACAGGCTGCTGATTCGCCCGCCGGAATCGCTCTGCCAGAGAAAGCGGATCGCCTTGTCGGCAACGGGGGCGGGGGAGGCGATGGGCGCCTCCGTTACAGGCGCCGAGACGAGCGGAGTGGACTCCTGGAGGGCGGGGTCGGGCGCTGCGGGTACGACGATACCGAGGCGCCGCAACTCCGCCGCCTGGACCGCGATCGCCAGGACTGGCTCGGTCTCACCATCGCTGACGAGCTTGCAGCCGCAGGTCACGAGTGTTGCGGCAAAGCCCGAGGTCAGCCGCAACCGCTCCAGCCGGACGCCCTGGCGCGATGCCAGACCGCCCGCAAGCAGGGCGAGACGCTGGCGCGTCGCTGCGGGGAGGGCCCTGCCTTCGATGTCCCCGCCCAGCAGGGCCTGGCCCGCTGCATTGGCGAAGCCCGGGCGCTCCGACTGCTGGTCCCAGAGCAGCAGCGCACCGCCAGCCGCGAAGGCGGCGAGATTCGCATCCTCCGCCACCAACGCGCCCAGCCGCGTCCAGTCCTGTCCGGCTTCGCTCATGCCCGCCCGCTCTAGCTTCGCGCCATCATGGTCCGCGCCAATATGGCTAACAAAGACTTAATAGCGGCCAAATGCCTACAAGGCCATGCGGCGCATCGGGCTGTCCCCGCCCGCATCGAAACAGCGTTAACGCGCGGCGCGCTTGACGCTATGATTGTCATCGCAACGCAGCAATGATATTGCATCGCACAATAACGTGGCGCGGTGCTTGGTCGGGAGACCGGCCGGAAGCACACGGCCAGCATAGCCGACCCAAACCCGGAGGACGACCCTATGGCAGGCAACACCCCCTACGAAGTCCCCACCGAAATGCGCGAATTCGCCGAGCGCAGCGTCGAGCAGGCCCGCAAGGCCTTCGACGGCTTCATCGGCGCGGCCCACAAGGCGGTCGACAGCGCTCACGGCTCGGCCGAGAGCGCCCGCGTCAACACCATGGACGTCGCTCACAAGGCGATCACTTATGCCGAGACCAACGTCGCTGCGGCCTTCGATCTCGCTCAGAAGCTGGTGCAATCGAAGGACCTGACCGAGGTCATGGCCCATCAGTCCGAGTTCGTGAAGGCGCAGATGGTCGCTCTCCAGACGCAGTTGAAGGAGATCGGCACCGTGGCGCAGGAGGTTGCGGCCAAGGCCGCCGAGACCGTCACCAAGGCGACGAAGACGAAGTGAGTCTGCGAGGCCGGGTGCTTCCGGAGAGCCGGACGATCCCGCAAGACTAGGGAGTCCGGCGACAGCGATATCGACGGAACGGGCCGCTTCGAGCGTGGTCCGTTCCGAATGACTGCGCCGATCTGATCATCCGGACAGCGCCGGCGCGCCCCATGACGAGCGGAAGATCGGGCAGCCTGCCCGGTCCGGCCGCTCCAGCGCCGAAGGAGAACCGCGATGGTCAAGCCTGCTCCGACCCGGATCAAGTCCAAGGCCCCGATCAGCCTGTCCCCGGTCAAGGCGCTTTCCGGCGCCGTACCGGCCGAACCTTTCGAGCCCGCCGGTGCGCCGCAGCCGAAGCCGCCCGCTATGGCCGCGCCGGCACCGGCTCCCGCGCTCAAGCCGGCGGAAACCCAGCCTGCTGAAGTCAAGTCTCCTGAAGCCAAGGCTCCTGCGGTAAAGTCTCCCGAAGCCAAGCCGGTTGAAGCGAAGCTGCCGGAGCCCAAGGCGCCCGAAGCCAAGCCGCTCGAGGTCAAGCCACTCGAGGTCAAGACACTCGAATCGAAGCCGGCTGCTCCCGCGGCTGCCAAGCCCGTTCAGCCTGCGCCTCCCGTCGCGAAACCGACCGAGGCCAAGCCGGCCGCGAAGACTGCGCCCAAGCCGACCTCCGCGAAGCAGGCGGCGCGATCGATCAAGCCCAAGGCCGAGACGCGGGTCGCTTCGGCGAAGCTCCGCATCGAGAAGCCCGCGCAGCCCGCCACGCCTGTCGCCAAGCCTGTTGCTGCGTCGAAAGCGCCTCCGGCGCTCGCGCCGGTTGCTGCCTCCAAGCCCGCTCCTGTGGCGAAATCCGCACCCAAGCCTGCGCCCAAGCCGGTAGTCGCGGCCGTTCCCGTGGCCGCGCCGGCTACGCGCGCGTCTGTCGCGAAAGCTGTGGCTGCTCCGGTCAAGACTGTCGCGGAGGTCGTGGAGGCTGCCGTCAAGGCGGCTGTGCCCGTCCCGGCCAAGGCCGCCCCGGCGCCCTCATTGATCACGATGCCCTTGCCGCGCCCGCCGGAGTTCGCCGCGATCACGTCGACCACCGTGATGACGCAGGCGCTCGTCATGGCGAAGGCATTCGGTGCCCTCCAGGCCAAGATGCTGGACCACGCCTGCGCCGAGCTTAAGGCGACGCTCGGCGACGCCGAGACGCTGGCGCGCACCGACAGCGCCGCCGATGCGGTCGCGCTGCAGGCGAAGGCCGTGCGCCGCTCCTACGAATCCTACGCCGAGCACCTCAAGGAACTGGCGCGGATCGCCAGCAAGGCGCTGGCCAAGGGCTGAAAAGCGAGGTCTCAAGTGGTGCTTGCGGGGCTTGCCGGAAACTTCCGGTAAAACCCGCAATTCCCCGGTTGCAATCGCGAGGAGTCGGCACTAGGTTCCGCGCCGCTGCCGATCACGCGAAAGCGGTCGATCGCCAAGCACCGGGTGCGGGCAGCCATAGCTCAGTTGGTTAGAGCGCTAGATTGTGGATCTAGAGGTCCCCCGTTCAAGCCGGGGTGGCTGTACCACCCGCACCCATCCGCCGCCGCACAGCCCTGCTGCGCCACCGCGTCGGCATCGCTACCCTTGAAGCTGCGGTCAGCCTTCGCCATATCTTGCTTAAGCGGAAGGGCTTCGCCTTTCGCCTGCGGGGCGCTGCGCTGGCGGGCCCCGGTTTATCGGGAGCGCCCTCCGGGGGCTTCGGCAAGGTCAGGCAAGGCCCTGAAATGACGCGTACGCCCAGTCTGTCGCACCCGTTTCTGCTTGGGTTCGACGATATCGAGAGAGCGCTCGACCGGGTCGCCAAGGGCGCCAGCGAGGGCTACCCGCCCTACAATATCGAGCGCATGCCGCGTTGTGACGACGAGCCGGACCGGCTCCGGATCACGCTCGCGGTAGCGGGTTTCGCGCGCGAACAGCTCGAGATCACGCTCGAAGAGAACCAGCTGACCATTCGCGGCCGGCAAAGCGACGACAAGAGCAGGCAGTTCCTGCATCGCGGCATCGCGGCGCGCCAGTTCCAGCGCAGTTTCCTCCTCGCGGAGGGCATGCAGGTCCTGGGGGCCGATCTTTCGAACGGGCTGCTGGCGATTGATCTGGTTCGACCGGAACCGGAGAGGCTCATCAGGCGTATCGATATCATGAGCCGTGACTGAAGGTGCCTAGAACGACGGCTGAAGGGTGCAATCGCGGTTTCTGCATCCGTTCATAATTGCAACCGTATCTTGATAACCGCACTCGCACTGCTCTGAAGGAGGGCGCGATGAACAACGACAGGACGATGATCCAGACGAACCCCCTGACCCCCGCCGAGTTTGCGGCGCTGGGCACGGGCGAAGTCGCCTATCTCAAGCCGATGACCTCGGATGAGCTGCAGCGGATCTTTCCGCAGGCTCCGGAAATCCAGTCCGGCCTGCAGCTCTTCGCTCTGCTCTCGGCGGATGGTGCGCCCATCCTGGTGACCGATTCGCGCGAGGCGGCTACCGCCAACGCGTGGGAGCACGATCTCCGGATGGTCAGCGTTCACTGACGCGGCAATTCACGCCGCGGTCGCGAGGCCCGCGACCGCGGCCGTCAGCCGGCGGATGTCGTCCGGACCCGACAGGCGATGGTCGCCGTCCTTGACGAGCGTCAGCACGACCGGATCGCCGCTCAGGTGCTCGACCAGCCTGAGCGAATGGCGCCAGGGTACATCAGGATCCTGCATGCCTTGCAGGATATGGACGGGGCACCCCGTCCTGATATCTCCCCCGAACATCAGGTGCCGGCGTCCATCCTCGATCAGTGCCCTCGTGATCGGCGTCGGCTCGGGCGAATACTCCGAAGCGCGCATCCAGACACCGTCGCGCAGGATGGTCTCGCGGATCGCCTCGGGCATCCGCGCCCACATCAGCTCTTCGGTGAAGTCGACGGCCGGTGCGATCAGCACCAGGCCAGCGGGCGCGAGCGCGCTGCCGAGCAGGCGCCGCGCCGCCTGCAGCGCGACCCAACCGCCCATCGAGGAGCCGACCAGAATCGGCTGCCGCCCGCAGCGGGCGCCGATCACCGCCAGGGCATCCTCCAGCCAGTGCGACAGCGTCCAGCGGGCGAAGTCGCGGCCGCTCTCGCCATGGCCGGCATAATCGAAGCGGATGAAGGCCCGTCCGGCCTCGCGCGCCCAGCGTGCCAGCGCCTCCGCCTTGGTCGCGCGCATGTCGGAGCAGAAGCCGCCGAGCCAGACCACCGGCGCGCCGACTCCCTCCTGCGACAGATGGGCGATGCGCCGGCGTTCCTCGCCGTCGCCGACCTCCAGCCATTGCGGTGCCTCTCGCTCCAACCCAAATCTCCTGTGACGAATCGGCGTAATGGACGAATATAGGCTGCAAGTCGCGGCCGCACGCGGGCATACTCGCGCCAATCGAACGTGGCTATGATCGCGCGATCCGCATGCCGGTCCAGGGTGTGCTAATTGAAAGCCGCGCGGGAATTCTCGCGCAAACCGAAAGCGTCGTTCCGAAACGGTGAGTATGTCCTTCCAGCCAGGCGCGCATCTCTCGCTGCCCTCGACCGAGACCCATCCGCTCGTCGGACGGACGATTCTGCAGATCATCCCCGATCTGGAAGCGGGCGGCGCCGAACGTACGGCGGTCGATATCGCCAAGGGGCTGACCGATGTCGGAGCCCGTGCCCTCGTCGCCACCGAAGGAGGCAGGCTCGTGGCCGAGCTGCAGGCCGTCGGCGGCGTCTGGTTGCCCTTTCCGGCGGCCTCCAAGAACCCGCTCGCCATGGCGATGAACGTGCGCAAGCTCGTGCTGCTCTGCCGGCATGAGGGTGTCGAACTGATCCATGCCCGCTCACGTGCGCCGGCCTGGGTGGCGCTCGCCGCGGCGCGCATCCTCAAGCTGCCCTTCGTCACCACCTATCACGGCTCCTATGCCAGCCGCTCTGCGGTGAAGACGCTGTACAACTCGGTGATGGCAAGGGGCGATGTCGTCATTGCCAACTCCGCCTACACGGCCGAGCTGATCCTGACCAAGCACGGCTTCGCGCGCGACCGTATCCGCATCGTCAACCGCGGCACGAATTTCGCCGCCTTCGCCCCGCAGGCGGTGACCCCCGAGCGCATCCAGGCACTTCGCCGGGCCTGGGGCATCGAGCCGCATCAGCGCATCGTGCTGCTGCCCGGCCGCCTGACCAACTGGAAGGGCCAGCGCGTGCTGATCGAGGCCGCCCGCATCCTGCGCGACGGCGGCGATACGGACACGGCCTTCATTCTGGCCGGCGATCCGCAGGGGCGAGAGGGCTATGTCAAGGAACTCGACCAGCTGATCGCCAAGGCCGGGCTGGAAGGGCGCGTCAAAAGGGTCGGTCATTGCGCGGATATGCCGGCCGCCCTGCTCGCGGCGTCCGTCGTAGCCGTGCCTTCGACGGAGCCGGAGGCTTTCGGCCGCGTTGCGGTCGAGGCGCAGGCGATGGGCACGCCCGTCGTCGTGTCGGATCTCGGCGCCGTGCCCGAGACCGTGCTCGCCCCGCCGCAGGTCAGCCCCGGCGAGCGCACCGGTTGGCGCGTGCCGCCGGGCGATGCCCCCGGGCTCGCAGCGGCGCTCGAAGGGGCGCTGAGCTTGCGTCCCTCCGCTCGCGACAACCTGGCCTCGCGGGCGCGCCAGCATGTCGAGCGCCATTTTTCACTGGAGGCGATGGTCAGCGAGACGCTCGACGTCTATTGCGCGCTGCTCGGACGGTAACCATCTGATCAAATCCGCCTCGTCCATTGACAACGCGCATCTTTGTGCAATGTGTCTGCTCACGGGCGCGAGAAGCGCCATTCACAGGAGAATACTGCCATTCGTCGTCCTTTCCGTGCTGCCCCGACCCCGACCAAAGACGGCCCGCGCTCGAACCGTGACATCCGCGGCGTTCGCGACGTCCAGCTCATCGACGATACCGGCGCCAACCGTGGCGTGGTTTCGTTCTTCGAGGCCCTGAAGATTGCCGAGGATGCCGGCCTCGACCTGGTCGAGATCGCCCCCAATTCTGTGCCTCCGGTCTGCAAGATTCTCGATTACGGCCGCTTCCGCTTCCTGGAGCAGAAGAAGGCTGCCGAGGCGCGCAAGAAGCAGCGCACGATCGAGATCAAGGAGATCAAGCTGCGTCCGGGCATCGACAAGCATGACTACGACGTCAAGATGAAGGCCATGCTCGGCTTCTTCGAGGAGGGCGACAAGGTCAAGGTGACCCTGCGCTTCCGCGGCCGCGAGATGGCGCACCAGGATCTCGGCGTGAAGGTTCTCGAGCGCGTCAAGGCGGACCTCGCCGAGACGGCGAAGGTCGAGAGCGACTGGCAGCTCGAGGGCCGCCAGATGGTCATGGTGCTGGCACCGAAGTAAGCCCTGCCGATCAGATGATCTGCCAAAAAGGCCCGGCCCTAGCGCCGGGCCTTTTTCATGCCTGACGTGACGATGGTTCCGCTTGCCATCTGGCTGTGAATTTCGGGATCTCGCGCGGAATCACATCACCATCGCGCTTGCCCCGGGATCCATCGGAGGGCTCTGGGGCTCTACGGCGGAGGCCGGAGCAACGCTGCTTTGCAGCTTGTCCGGAATGACGTCGTGGTCAGACGGAATCCAGCATGCGCTAACTCACCGAACGGACGATTTCGCGATAGGCGGCCTCGGGAAAGGCCTTGAGAGTCTTCGTGCGGACATTGCCGAGCATGGCAAGCTGCAGGCAGAAGCGCGCGAGTACCGCATCGTCCGGGGCCTCGCAGACGATGACCATGTCGTACTCGCCCATCGTCATGAAGAACGATTTGAACTCGCCCCCCATGCTCCCGATGAGCTTCTTGGCGGCATCGAGGCGGGTCGGTGAATCCTTGACGTTGCGCGCACCCTGGTCGGTCCAATTCGCCAGCATGATGTAGGTCGTCATGGCACGTCTCCCGCCCCGGGGTTTCCGTCGGAAGCACCGTGCGGCGGCGGGCTTGCCGCCGCGCGGCTCCGGAACGGGACGTCTGCGCGTCCGCCGGGCTGGCCACCCTAGCACGACATGCGTCGGGCAACGCCGTCGAACGCGGCGTTTTGCTTCAAATTTGAGCGATTTTTGCTGCGTGATTTGATGCGAATCGGCGGGCTTGGTGATCTCATCCCGCGCGGGGGGCAGCTTCGTCATGCCCGGCTATTTCCGACGTTTGCGACCCGGCGGTCGCGGCGGCGGGCTGACGAGAGGGCTGCCGACTTTGCCGACTTTGCACAAGGGTATCGAGATCGACCCGGCGCTGGCCGGCCTGATCCGGCATATGCGGGCGATCGACGACTACCGCCAGGTATTCGATCGTCTTCAGGCATCCTGGGACACGCTGACCCTGCTCGGCCAGCTCTCCGGCAATGCCACCGAGATGTCGGGCACGCGCTCGGCCTTCGAGGATCTGACCGCGAGCCTGCTCGGCCATCTGGCCAAGGAGACGCGCGACAAGGTCATGACCGATCTGCGCACCAAGGCGCAGAACGCCATCGACGTTCTGGTCCGCAACCTGTTTGAGCGTACGGCCGATATCGGCTTCCTTGCTGCCGACACCGATATCCGCGAGATGCTGGAGGGCGAGCCCTCGTCCGAGGCGCGCAACGCGATGCAGGCGCGCTTCCGCGACTATGTCGCGAAATACTCGGTCTATTCCGACATCGTGCTGGTCGATTGCGCGGGCGCGATCCGGGCCCGGCTCGCGCCGCATGAGGCGCAGACGGCGCGGCACGCGATCATCGATGAGGCGCTGTCGTCGCATGGCGCCTATGTCGAGCATTACGGCGTGCTGGATTTCGTCTCGGACGAACAGAAGCTGGTCTATGCTTGGCGTGTCGAGGATGCCGCCAAGCGCCCGCTCGGCGTGCTCGTGTTGGTTTTCCGCCTCGCCGACGAAATGGCGGGCATCTTCCGCAAGCTCCTGCCGGAGCATGATTGGACCGTGCTCGGCTGCGTCTCGCCGGAGGGGGACGTCATTGCAGGCTCCTGCGCGATCCAGCTGCCGGCCGGCCTGAAACTGTCGCCTTCGGCACTGCAGGGCCGCGATCCGATCGTCAGGCTGGGTGGGCGGCAATATCTCGCCATGGCCTGCAAGACCTCGGGCTATCAGGGCTACATGGGCCCTGGCTGGGTCGGACTTGGCCTGATCCCGCTGGAAGCGGCCTTCGACCAGGATGATGGCGAACTCGGCAAGGAGATCAGCGAGGACCTGCTCGCTGCCGTCACCAGTCAGGCCGGCCTGTTCTCGGCGGAACTGCGCAGCGTCTCCCGTCAGGCCGCGGCGATCCAGGGCGACCTCAACCGCTCGGTCTGGAACGGCTCGATCCGCCAGGCCGGCTCGACCGCCGCCAACGCCGCCTTCTCCAAGATCCTGCTCTGGGAGATTTCCAGCGCCGGCCGCAAGACGCAGGCCGTTTGCGACGCGTCGATCGGCGACCTGCACCGCACGGTCGTCGCGGCGATCATGGAGAAGTGTCGCTCGCGCGCCGCTTTCGCCATCGATGTGATGGACCGCAATCTCTACGAGCGTGCCAATGACTGCCGCTGGTGGGCGCTGAATGCGAGCTTCGCACGCGTGCTTGCGGCGCCCTCAGCCGAAGGCAACAAGCTCTGCGGCGAGATCCTCGCCACGATCAACGCGCTCTACACGGTCTACAGCAACCTCATCCTGTTCGATGCGTATGGCGTCGTCGTCGCCGTCTCGCAGCCCTCGCAGGCCCATCTTGTCGGCAGCACGCTCGATGCCGAATGGGTGGCGCGGACGCTCGCGCTGCGTTCGGGCCAGCACTACGCCGTCTCCGCCTTCGAGCCGAGCCCGCTCTATGACGATGCCGCGACCTTGGTCTACACGGCCGCGGTGCAGACACCCACCGGCGGCAAGGCGCTCGGCGGCATCGCCATCGTCTTCGATTCGACCCCGCAGTTCTCCGCGATCCTGACGGATTCCCTGCCGACTGCCGAGGATGGTGCGGCCTTGTCCGGCGCCTTCACGCTCCTGGTCGGCAGCGACGGCCGAGTGATCTCCTCGAGCGATCCGCGCTTCGCGATCGGCTCCGAAAGCCCATTGCCGGTCGATCCCGCCATTTTGGAGCGCGATGGCGATCTCGCCTGCATCCGAAGCTTCGAGGGCAAGCACATGGCCGTCGGCGCCGCACTCTCGAAGGGCTATCGCGAATACAAGACCAGCGACGGGCACCGTACGGACGTTGTGGCGCTCTGCGCCGTGCCGCTGGGCGAAGTGGCCGCCGGCGCAAAGTCGGGCGCGAGCGGGGCAGGGCGGGGCGCGCTCGCTGCGCACAAGCCCGCCAATGGCGTCGAGGCCTTCGAGGTCGCTACCTTCCATATCGGCCGCCACTGGCTCGGCGTGAAGGCCCGCGACGTCATCGAAGCCGTCGATATCGCCGGCCTGAAGCCGTCCGCACGCAAGGCCGATGACGGGTTGCTCGCCGGCTACAAGCTGCATCAGGGCCAGCCGGTGCCTGTGCTGCGGCTGGCGCGCCTGCTCGGCATTCCCGATGCGTCCTCCGAGGAGCAGCAGATCGTCATCGTGCGCGCCGCCGGTCGCACGCTCGGGCTGATCGTCGATGCGCTCGGCCTGATCCCGGAGATCGCCACCTCCGAATTGCAGCCGCTGCGCGAATTGACGACGAAGACGGATGTGCCCGCCCTTGGCGTGGTCGCGACCCGCAATGCCAAGGGTGAGCCGGCCGGGATGCTGATGCTGCTCGATGTCGACCGGCTCGGCGCGCGCCTTCAGGGCGATGGCGCCGAGAACTTCATTCGGGCGGCGGAGTAAGGCGCAGAGGGAGGCGGGAGCGGACGCGCGTCCCCCTGTCCCGCGGGTCGCCTATTCGATCACCAAATCGGCCAGTGACAGGACTTCGCGAGGAATCGCCAGTCCCAGTTCCTTCGCCGCCTTGATGTTGAAGGCAAACTCCAGCCTCGTCGGCTGCTCGACCGGTAGGTTGGCTGGCTTGGCCCCCTTGAGGATCTTGTCCACAAGCATGGCCGCGCGCCGGAACAATTCGGGCTGGTTGGCGCCATAGGACATCAGCCCTCCGTCCTCGACGAACTCTCTTGCCGCGTACATTGTCGCGAGCCGGTTCTTCACGGCGAGCTCGACGATGCGCCTGTGCTCGACGAAGAGCATCGGACTCGGCAGCAGGATGGCGGCATCGGCGCGGGCTCGGGCGATTTCGTCAAAGGCGCCGTCGAGATCTCCCGGGCCTTGGGCCGGAACGAGGTGAAGCTGCAATTTCAGCGTCTTTGCCGCTGCCTCGGTTTCCTTCACCAGGTTTTCCATCGTGCGTCTGCCATACGCGGTTGGATGCCAGAGGGCGGCGACGCGGGAGATGCCCAAAATCGCGTCCTTGAGGAGTTCGAAGCGCTTGGCGATCAATTCCGGGCCAAGGAAGGACGCTCCCGTGATATTGCCCCCCGGCCGGGACAGGCTGACGATCAATTCGTCGCCGACTGGATCGGCCATGCCGCCCACGACGATGGGGATCAGGTTCGTCGCCTGCTTCGCAGCGTGAGCCGGTGACGTGCTCACCACCAGGATGACATCGACCTTCAGCCTAACCAGATCGGCCGCCAGTGCCGGGAATCGATCGGGGACCCAATCCCCGTAACGGCGCTCGATCGTGACGTTCGAGCCCTCGACATAACCGAGTTCCCGCAGCCCCTGGTAGAACCCGAGTGCCCCTGGCGTGTCGACCGCTCCGGGATTCAGCACGCCGATACGGGCGGGCCGGTCCCGCTGCTGGGCAGGAAGGGCGCGCGGCCACGCAACTGCCGCACTGCCGACCAACGTGAAGAACTCACGCCGCTTCATGGCACCCCCCACGCCGAGGAGCTTGCATTCTACCCGTTCAGGCCGAGGAATGGATATAGGGTTGCGGGCCTCGGGAGCATTGGCCGCCGGGGGGCGGGGAGAGCGTGGATGCCTCGCGCTGCAGCCGCTGCGGCCATCCGGCTTGCCATGCCCGTCCTTTTCTGTCATACGCCCGGCCTTCGATCGCCCGGCTGATAAGGGCTGCCGTGGCGATCGTTCTTTGCTTCCAGCAAGCAAAAGCATGAAGCGGCGCAGTTCGCGCGCTCGCGACCTATCAGGAGCTGAAATGCCCAAGATCAAGACGAAATCGGCCGCCAAGAAGCGGTTCAAGATCACCGGAACCGGCAAGGTGCTCTACGCACAGGCCGGCAAGCGTCACGGGATGATCAAGCGGACCAACAAGCAGATCCGCAATCACCGCGGCACCACCACCCTGTTCGAGGGTGATGCGGCCAACGTGAAGAAGTATTTCCTCCCCAACGGCTGACGCCCCCTAACCTTCCGGAGATCATGATATGGCTCGCGTGAAACGGGGCGTAACGTCCCACGCCAAGCACAAGAAGACACTCAAGGCCGCCAAGGGCTTCTATGGCCGCCGCAAGAATACGATCCGCGCTGCCAAGGCTGCCGTCGATCGTTCGATGCAGTACGCCTATCGCGACCGCAAGAACAAGAAGCGCTCCTTCCGCGCTCTCTGGATCCAGCGCCTGAACGCCGCGGTTCGCGAGCACGGCCTGGTCTATTCGGTCTTCATCGGCGGCCTGGCCAAGGCCGGCATCGAGCTCGACCGCAAGACCCTTTCGGCCATGGCGATCGACGACGCCGCCTCCTTCACGGCGGTGGTCGAGACGGTCAAGGCCGCGCTGGGCACCGAAGCCAAGGCCGCCTGAGCCTTCGGTTCGATGTGAGTTTGGAAAAGGCCGGCAGCGATGCCGGCCTTTTTCAGTTGAGAGGGGCCGATGTCCGCTGCAGGCGCGCCCCCGGCGATCAACTTGTCGGGCGATGGCCTAGCATGACCGCGCAGCGATAAGGTGGCTCGCCAAACCAGGCCATCGCGTCGAGCTTGGCGGAGGCCACGGGCAGATCCGAGACGTCCGCCGCGCTTTCGCCGCGCTCCGGCTCGGACCAGGGATCGCTCACCAGAAACCAGCCGTCTTCGTATCCGTGCACGAGGATCCAGTGGGGCGTGTCGCGGCCGTGGGTCAGGCGCTGATTGATCAGGACCAGGGCGACCTCACCGCGCGCAAGCGCTTCTCTGACGTCTTCCAGCGAGAACGGCCGCGCTTCGATGGCTAGCTTCGCGGCGGCGGCGCGCTCGCGGAACTCGGCCTGGACGAAGCCTACGAGCTCGCGCTTTTCCTCGGTATCGACCCGTTCGAGCAGGATAGGCCGATCCGTGCTGTGGAAAACGCGTGCCGAGAAGCCGCGCGTGTCGGCCGCCAGCGCGAGTCCGATCGGATCGCAGCCGCCCGGGCCTGTCAAACCGGCAATGCTCGACGCTTCGCGCCAGAGTGCGATCTCGGCGTGCCGGTCGGGCAGGGTGCCCGGCTGCAAGGCCCCGATGCCCATCATCAGCGAGGCTGGCCCACAGGTGAAGCGCGTTGTCTGTCGCCAATAGGGAACCTGGCCCGCGACGTTGGACAGGGTGTTGACGAGCCAGCGCTGCCCGGTCGGCTCGACGCCGAGGAGCCGCGCCAACTCGGCATCCATGAGCGTCTCGGCGTCGCGCCGCCACAGCAGAAGGCCTGCGGAACGGCTCCTCGTCTCGAGTTGGCTCGCGAGTTGGCGCGCGATCTCTGCCGCATCAGCTCCTGGCGCCACCCAGCTTGCGCGTAGACGCAGCAAAGCTCCGGTCGGCCGAGCGAGGCCGAGAACGAAACCAGCCAGCCTGTCCTCGCGCCATTCACACACCAGGATGCTGCCGGGGAAGGCCGCTGCCTTGGTAACGACCTCCGCAAGGTAGGGTTGCAGTGCTTGGACGCAACGCTGGATGGGGGCGTCGTCCGCTGTCGGCTCGTGCATGGGCTCAGGCTTTGCGCAGGTTCCAGAACTGTGCGACCGGCGACTTCACGAAGCCGGTCAGGCGCGCATTGAAGGCCTGAACGTTGAAGTATTGCCCGCATGGGACCAAGGGCGGTTCGTCGAAAGCCAGCAGCTGCATGTCGTCGGCCACTCGCTTTTGAGTCGGCAGGTCGGGAGCATTGAACCAGTTCGTGCGCAACGCCTGCATGCCCGGGTTGGGAGCGGTGCCGTAGAGGTGCAGGTGCATCGCCGGATTGGTGATCCACAGCCCGGCCCAGGACGTCGGGTAGCAATGCCACGGTGCACGGCTGCCGCTGGTGTTCACCCGCGCCAGCAGGGTGCCCCAGTCCATGGTCTGCTTGTCGACCTTGAAGCCAATCTGCTCGAGAAGCTGATGCGCGACGGGTGCAAAGGCCGCGGAGGCCGCCAGGTCGGCGGCTTCGAGCAGGACGATGGGCTGTCCGTCATAGCCGGACTCCCGCAGCAGCCTGCGGGCGAGTTCCAGGTCGCGCGGACCGGTCAGCCGTTCGAGGCCCGCGGTGCTGGCCAGCGGTGTCTTGGGCAGGAAGACACCACACTGGTCGTTCATCAGATCGGTCCGGTCGCCTTGCAGCGACTCGAGGAACTCGCGCTGCCGTAATGCCGGCAGGATCGCGCGCGCCACCTTCGGGTCGTTGAACGGGGCGATCGCGGTGTTGAGCCGCAGCGCGGACCAGGTTCCCAATGGGTCGAGCACTTCGGTCCGGATATCCCTACTCTGCGCGAAGAGCGGGAGCAGATCGGTCAGCGGGCGCTCCAGCCAGTCGACCTCGCCACGCTGCAGCGCGGACGCTGCCGTCGCCGGATCGGGAACGATATGCCATTCGACGCGATCGAAATGGACCGGCCGGCCGCCAGCCCAGAATTCGGGCTTCTCGTCGCGCGAGACATAGCGGGCGTTGCGCTCGAAGACAGCGCGCGCGCCCGATACCCACTCGTCCTTGCGGAAGACGAAAGGTCCGCTGCCGGTGAACTCGGTGACGCCCGAGGAGGCGGGGGTGGCGGCGATGCGCTCGGGCATCATGAAGCAGGCGGTGGCCCCGAAGGCGAAAAGCAGTTGCGGGAACGGGTTCTTCAGCCGGATCTCGAAACTGTCGTCGTCGATGGCTCGCATCTCCTCGGTCTGGGCCTTGAGCCTGACACCGAAGCCGTCCTTCTGCGCCCAGCGAGCGATGGAGGCGACGCAGTCGCGCGCGGTGACCTTTGTCCCGTCATGCCAGGCCAACGACTCGCGCAGCTTGAATCGCCAAGTCAGGCCGTCGTCGGAGCGTTCATGGGCTGCGACCATCTGCGGCCGCGGCGTCAGCGAGTCGTCCAGCCCGTAGAGCCGCTCCCAGATCATCGAGGCGGCGCAGAAGGATACCAGAGCGCTCGACCACAGAGGATCGAGCGTTGACAGATTGGCGTGGGGAACGAAGCGCAGCACGCGCGAGCGATCCTGCGCCAAAGAGGGACGTGCTATCGCCGCGCATAGCGAGCCCCCCGCAATCGCAATCGCCGAGCGGCGGGTGAGGGGCAAAGCACTTGGAGACATGGCGAAGCAGCCTTTCCGAGCGCAGCAGAGCCGCTGCCACTCTCTGTCGAGGTTGGCAGTCGGTGGCGGATATCGTCAAATAAGAATGTCATAGTCGTTCGGCTGGATGTTTCGAACTGAAGAAGCGGCCGGGTAATTGGCGGGCGACCAGCCGGTGTCCGATGGAAGAATGCCGGTCAATCCGCTGCGGGCAGTTGCGTTTTGGCGCGTCGCTGCCCGCGCACGCAGACGGGTCGCTGCGCGGTCTGATCGAGGTCGTTGCTAGGCCTGTGGCCTCACGTCTGAACGCTGTCCTCGGCCGCCGGCCGCCAGTTCTCGCCCGCGCCCTCGACGATGCGGGCATAGGCTTCCTCCGGCGTGTCTGCATGGCAGAACAGGGTGAGGTCCTCGGGGCGGATCATCCCGGCCTCCGCCATCACCTCGAGGTTGAGCAGCGCCTTCCAGTAGGCGCTGTCATAGAGCACGATCGGAACCGGCCCCATCTTGCCGGTCTGCACCAGCGTCATGATCTCGAAGAGCTCGTCGAGCGTACCGAAACCGCCGGGAAAGACCACCAACGCCGCCGCCCGCATCGCCAGATGCATCTTGCGCATCGCGAAGTAATGGAAGCGGAAAGTCAGCTCCGGCGTCGACCAGGCGTTGGGCTCCTGCTCATGTGGCAGGGTGATGTTGAAGCCGATCGAGAGGGCGCCGGCTTCCGTCGCGCCGCGATTGGCCGCTTCCATGATGCCCGGACCGCCGCCCGTGGCGATGACGTGGTCGCGCCCGCTATTGCCCTTGGCGAGCGCGCCGCCACGCTCAGAGGCAAGCTTGGCGAAGGCGCGCGCTGCCTCATACCAGGTATCGCCTTCGCGCACGCGCGCAGAGCCGAAGACGACGATGGTCGAAACGACACCGCGTGCGCGTAAGTGGTCCTCCGCCTTCTGGTATTCGAGCATGAAGCGCGCGCCGCGCGTCGAATCGCCGAGGATGAAATCCGGGTCGAGAGCGGCGAGACGGTAGGAGGGCGAGTTCTTCTGGGCGGTGCTGTCGGGCATGGTCTCTGGTCCTCGCTGCGCGTTTGCTGCCTGCGTCGATCTCGGCGAGCAGCAAGTGCCGCTTCGCTCTGGCATATGCTGGCCGTTCCCGCTAGAACGCGGCCGTTCCCACGCATTCAGCACGTTGCGACCGAAATCCATGACCGAACTCACCACCCTGGAACGCGACGTCCTCGCCGCCGTCGAGGCCGCCCCCGACGAGGGCGTTCTCGAGCAATTGCGCATCGCGGCGCTTGGCAAGGCCGGCTCGATCTCGGCCCTGCTCAAGACGCTGGGCGCGATGACGCCCGACGAGCGCAAGGAAAAGGGACCGCTGATCAACGGCCTGCGCGACCGCGTGCAGACCGCGCTGACGGCCCGCAAGGACGCGCTCGCCGAGGCGGCGCTCTCCGCCAAGCTGGCCTCCGAGACGATCGACGTCTCGCTACCCGTGCGCGAAGGGCCTGAGGCGCGTGGCCGCATCCACCCGATCAGCCAGGTCATCGACGAGATCACCGCGATCTTCGGCGATATGGGCTTCTCGATCGCGGAAGGCCCTGACGTCGAAACCGACGACCTGAACTTCACCAAGCTGAACTTCCCCGTCGGCCATCCGGCCCGCGAGATGCATGACACCTTCTTCTTCGCGCCGGACGAGAACGGGGAGAGGAAGCTGCTGCGTACTCACACCTCGCCGGTGCAGGTCCGCACCATGCTGGCGCAGCAGCCGCCGATCCGCGTGATCTGCCCTGGCCGGACCTACCGGATGGATTCGGACCAGACCCACACGCCGATGTTCCATCAGGTCGAGGGCCTCGTCATCGACGAGGGGGCTCATATGGGCCACCTGAAGTGGATTCTCGAGGAGTTCTGCAAGGCCTTCTTCGAGATCGACACGGTCAAGATGCGCTTCCGGCCGTCCTTCTTCCCCTTCACCGAGCCGTCGGTCGAGGTCGATATCCAGTGCTCGCGCAAGGGCGGCGAGATCCGCTTCGGCGAGGGCGACGACTGGCTCGAAATCCTCGGCTGCGGCATGGTTCACCCGAACGTGCTGAAGAACTGCGGGCTCGACCCGGAGGTCTATCAGGGCTTTGCCTGGGGCATGGGCATAGACCGCATCGCTATGCTGAAATACGGCATGCCGGACCTGCGTCCCTTCTTCGAGGCAGATGTGCGCTGGCTCGCACATTACGGCTTCCGCCCGCTCGATCTGCCGACGCTGACCGGCGGCCTGTCGTCGTGAGCCGTCGTCGCGCACAGGGGAGGGCGGTGTGACGTCGGCGCATTGGGCTGCCCTCTTCGCCGGGCTGCTGCTCGCGACGAATCTGCTCAGTCAGGCGATCGCCTTCTGGCGCTTTCGCAAGTCTTTCGCGCGCTCGGCGCTGCTCGACCAGTTGCCGCCGGTCACGATCGTGCGCCCCGTGCGCGGCATCGAGGCATTCAGCCGCGAGACGGCGATCTCGGGGCTCGAGCTCGACTATCCGCGCTACAGCACGATCTTCTGCGTTGCCGATGCCGATGATCCGATCATCCCGCTGATCGAGGAGCTGGCGCGCGTCTACGGCGCCGACAGGGTCCGCCTGATCGTCGGCGACGTCGCTGTCAGCGCCAATCCCAAGCTCAACAACTGCGTTCGCGGCTGGGAAGCGGCAGAGACCGAATGGGTCATCCTCGCCGATTCCAATGTGCTCATGCCGAAGGACTACATCCAGCGCATGCTGGCGGCCTGGCGAGCCGATACCGGTCTCGTCTGCTCGACGCCGGCCGGCTCCCGGCCACAGAGCTTTGGCGCCGAGGTCGAGTGCGCCTTCCTCAACCCTTTCCAGGCACGCTGGCAATATGTCGGCGAGGCGCTCGGCCTGGGCTTCGCCCAGGGCAAGTCGATGCTCTGGAACAAGCCCTTCCTCGACGCCAATGGCGGCATCGCGGCTCTCGGCGCCGAGATCGCCGAGGATGCGGCGGCGACCAAGCTGGTGCGGGGAGCCGGCCGCCACGTCCACCTCGTCGGGCAGCCCTTCGAGCAGCCGCTGGGGCCACGCCGGTTGGCGGACGCCGTGCAGCGCCAGTTCCGCTGGGCGCGGCTGCGTCGCGTCACCTTCCTGCCCTTCTTCGCGCTGGAGATCCTTGCCGCGCCGATCCTGCCCGCGGTGCTTGCAGGCTTCGCCATGCCGGCTCTCGGTCTGCCGATCTGGCTCGGTCCGGTTCTGGCGCTCGCGATCTGGTACGCCGGCGACATCGCGCTGTCGCTCGGCGTCGGCTGGTTCGTGAACTGGCGGACGCCGCTCGCTCTGCTGGTGCGCGACATCGCCTTTCCCGGAGTCTGGGCTTATGCCTTCGTCGGCGGCGAGGTGAGCTGGCGCGGCAACGCCATGAAGATCCGCACGGATGGCGACAGCGCTCTGAACGATGCCTTGCCGGTCGTTTCCACGCAGGTGGCGCGCGATGGCGGCTGAAATGCCTTCCGGCGCTACCCCTTTTCAGATGATGACGATGTGCGCCCGCCAGCGATCCCTGCCGGCACTGCGCCTGATGGACGACGAACGATGAAATTCACGCTTTCCTGGCTCAAGGACCATCTCGACACCGACGCTTCCGTCGATGCGATCGCCGAGGCCCTGACCCGCGTCGGGCTCGAGGTCGAGGGCGTCGAGGACAAAGCCAAGGCGCTGGCCGCCTTTACCGTCGCCTATGTGATCGAGGCCAAGCAGCATCCCAATGCCGACCGGCTGCGCGTCTGCATGGTCGATACCGGTTCGGGCGAGCCTGTGCAGGTCGTCTGCGGCGCGCCCAATGCCCGCACCGGCATGAAGAGCGTGTTCTCTCCGCCGGGAACCTATATCCCCGGCAAGGATATGACGCTCGGCAAGGGTGTCATCCGGGGCGTCGAATCCAACGGCATGCTCTGCTCGGCCGCCGAGCTTCAGCTCTCGGAGGATCATGACGGCATCATCGACCTGCCGGCCGATGCGCCCGTCGGTGTCTCCTACACTGAGTACGCCGGCCTCAGCGACGCCGTGATCGAGATCGCGGTGACGCCGAACCGCGCCGATGCGCTAGGCGTTGCCGGGATCGCCCGCGACCTCGCCGCTGCCGGCCTCGGCAAGATCAAGACGCCGGCGGTCCAGCCAGTCCGCGGCAGCTTCCCCTGTCCGGTCGACGTCAAACTATCCTTCGCTCCGGAGGATAAGCCGCTCTGCCCGGCCTTCGCTCTCCGGCTGGTGCGCGGCGTCAAGAACGGCCCGTCGCCGGAATGGCTGCAGGCGCGCCTGCGCGCCGTCGGCCTTCGGCCGATCAATGCGCTGGTCGACATCACCAATTTCATGACGCTCGACCGCAGCCGGCCGCTGCACGTCTTCGATGCGGCCAAGGTCAAGGGCGATCTCGTCGTGCGCCGCGCGAAGGACGGTGAGACCATCCTCGCGCTCGACGGCAAGACTTACACGCTGACCGAGGAGCAGGTCGTCATCTCCGACGCGCACGGCGTCGAATCGCTCGCTGGCATCATGGGCGGCGAGGCTTCGGGTTGCGACGAGGGCACGACCGACGTGCTGGTCGAAAGTGCGCTCTGGGATCCGCTCAACATCGCTCGCTCGGGCCGCGCGCTCGGCATCACCTCGGATGCGCGCTACCGCTTCGAGCGCGGCGTCGATCCGGCTTTCTGCCGGCCGGGGCTCGATCTCGCCACGGCGATGATCCTCGATCTCTGCGGCGGCGAGGCCTCCGAGATGGTCTTCGCGGGCGAACTGCCCGACAGCGCCCGCGCGATCGATTTCCCCTGGTCGGAGGTCAAGCGCCTGACCGGGCTCGATCTGCCGCAGGTCGAGATGCAGCTGGCCCTGACCTCGCTCGGCTTCCACGTCTCGGGCGCGGGCGACCGGGTCGAGGTGGTGGCGCCGTCCTGGCGTGCTGATGTCGGCGGCAAGGCCGATCTCGTCGAGGAGATCCTTCGCATCGCCGGGCTCGATCGTGTCGACTCGACGCCGCTGCCGCGCATCAGGGGCGAGGTCCTGAAGCCCGTTCTGACCGTGCTGCAGAAGCGCACCCGCGCCGCCAAGCGCCTGCTCGCCAGCCGGGGCATGGTCGAGGCCGTGACCTGGTCGTTCATCTCGCATGATGCCGCGAAGCTCTTCGGTGGCGGTTCACAGAAGCTTGCACTCGCCAACCCGATCGCGGCCGAGCTCTCGGACATGCGGCCTTCGCTGCTGCCGGGGCTGATCCGCTCCTCGCAGGCCAATGCCGATCGCGGCTTCGCCGATGTGGCGCTGTTCGAGGTGGGCCAGATCTTCCAGAGCGACGAGCCGGAAGGCCAGCTCATCGCCGCGACCGGCCTGCGCCGCGGAACCGCCCGTCTCGACGGTGCCGGCCGCCATTGGGACGGCGCGGCGAAGGCCGTCGACGCGTTCGACGCCAAGGCGGATGCGATGGCGTTGCTGGCAGGGCTCGGCGTTCCCGTAGGCGGGCTGCAGGTCGTTCCCGGCGGGCCGGACTGGGCTCATCCCGGCCGCTCTGCGACTCTGCGTTTCGGCCCGAAGGGCGTCATCGGTGCCTTTGGCGAGGTCCATCCCCGCGTGCTCAAGGCGCTCGACGTCAAGGGGCCGCTGGTCGCCTTCGAGATCCATCTCGATGCGCTGCCGCTGCCGAAGTCCAAGCCGACCAAGGTCAAGCCGAAGCTCTCTCTCTCCGGCTTCCAGCCGGTGACGCGCGATTTCGCCTTCATCGTCGACAAGGCGAAGGCTGCCGGCGAGATGGTCAAGTCTGCCCAGAACGCCGACCGCGCGCTGATCTCGGACGTCTCGGTCTTCGATCTCTACGAGGGGCAGGGCGTCGAGGCCGGCAAGAAGTCGGTGGCGCTCGCGGTCACGCTGCAGCCGGTCGAGAAGACGCTGACCGAAGCCGAGATCGAGGCGGTTGGCGCGAAGATCGTCGCCGAGATGGCGAAGCGCTACGGCGCGTCGCTGCGGGGCTGACCGGGCGTCCGCGGATTGTTCTCGGAACCTCTCCGTCATCCCGGGCTTGCCCGGGATCCATAGGAGGGCTCCGGAGCTTTACGATGGATCCCGGAGCTGCGCTGCTTCGCAGCTTGTCCGGGATGACGGCGTAGTTCCGTTCAAAGTCACATCGCTCTGCTCATGCTCGCTACCCGCGGGCATGACGATGCCGCGCGCCCGGCTCGTTCCATTGTTGCTGCGCTGCACCATTTTATTGTTGTGAATTGTGTAATAATCAGACGGCGTAAAGCCTCGGTTTTCGAGCTAAGCGCTTTCGGTTCCCAAAACCCGCCAGCGCATGTCAATCACCGAGCTTCCTGTCTCCGACAGCCTCTTTCCCGGCTTTCGCCTGCTCGACGTCGCCACGTCGGGGGCGCGGATTCGCGTGCGGACGGGAGGGCAGGGGCCGGCGCTGCTGCTGCTGCACGGCTATCCGCAGACGCATGTGCTCTGGCACAAACTCGCCGGGCTGCTGAAGGATCGCTTCACGCTCGTCTGCGCCGATCTGCGCGGCTATGGCGACAGCGACAAGCCGGCGACGGATGCCGAGCATCTGCCGTACTCGAAGCGTGCCATGGCGCTCGACATGGCGCAGGTCATGACGGTGCTGGGCCATCCGCGCTTCATGGTCGGCGCACATGACCGCGGCGCCCGCGTCGCTCATCGCCTCGCGCTCGACCACGCCGAGCGTGTGACCCGGCTCGCCACGCTCGACATCGCGCCGACGCGCGAGATGTATGCCGGCACGACCGATGCCTTTGCACGCGCCTATTGGCACTGGTTCTTCTTGATCCAGCCCGCGCCCTTTCCGGAGCGGATGATCGGGGCCGATCCGGAAGCCTATTGGCGCAAGAAGTGCGGCTCGGGCTCGGCTGGCCTGAAGCCGTTCACGCCTGAGGCGATAGCCGAATACATCCGCTGCTTCTCCGATCCTGCGACGATCCACGGCTCCTGCGAGGATTATCGCGCGGCTGCGACGATCGATATCCGGCATGACGACGAGGATGGCGGCCGAAAGCTGACCCAGCCGCTTCTGGCGCTCTGGGGCGAGAACGGCATCATCGGCAAATGCTTCGATCCGGTGGAACTCTGGCGCCGGCGCGCCGAGAACGTCCAAGGCCGCGGCTTGCCGGGCGGGCATTATCTGGCCGAGGAGATCCCTGATCTCGTCGCAGCCGAATTCACCGCATTCTTCGGAGACAAGTCATGAGCCGGACCAACCGCGTCTATCGTATCGCCGCCATCGCCGGGGATGGCATCGGCAAGGAAGTCATGCCCGAGGGACTGCGCATCCTCGAGGCGGCATCCAAGAAATACGGATTCGAGCTGCAGCTCGATGAGTTCGATTTCTCGTCCTGCGACTACTACGCCAAGCACGGCAAGATGCTGCCCGACGACTGGAAGGAAAAGATCGGCGGCCATGACGCGATCTTCTTTGGCGCGGTGGGGATGCCGGCGCAGGTGCCGGACCACATCTCGCTCTGGGGTTCGCTGCTGCTGTTCCGGCGTGAATTCGACCAGTACGTCAATCTGCGCCCGGTGCGCCTGATGCCCGGCGTGCCCGGCCCGCTCGCCGGCCGCAAGCCCGGCGATATCGACTTCTTCGTCGTGCGCGAGAACACCGAGGGCGAGTACTCCTCGGTCGGCGGCCGCATGTTCGCCGGCACCGAGCGCGAGATCGTCATGCAGGAGACGGTGATGAGCCGCGTCGGCGTCGACCGCGTCCTGAAGTACGCTTTCGAGCTCGCCCAGAAGCGCCCGCGCAAGAAGCTGACCTCGGCCACCAAGTCGAACGGCATCGCCATCACGATGCCCTATTGGGACGAGCGCGTGAAGGAAATGGCGACGAAGTACCCCGACGTGACCGTCGACCAGTATCACATCGACATTCTGACCGCGCATTTCGTGCTGAATCCTGACCGCTTTGACGTGGTCGTCGCCTCGAATCTGTTCGGCGACATCCTCTCCGACCTAGGCCCCGCCTGCACCGGGACGATCGGTATTGCGCCCTCGGGCAACATCAACCCGACCGGCGATTTTCCGTCGTTGTTCGAACCGGTCCACGGCTCGGCACCGGACATCGCCGGCCAGGGTGTCGCAAATCCGGTCGGCCAGATCTGGTCGGCCGCGATGATGCTCGACCATCTCGGCGAGACTGAAGCCGCCAGGGGCATCGAGGCCGCGATCGAGCGGGCGCTAGGCGATGCCCGCACCCGCACGCGCGATCTTGGCGGTTCGCTGGGCACCGAAGCGGCCGGCAAGGCCGTCGAGCAGGCTTTGGCCTGATTCACCGCCGGCCTGTCGCGGCATCGCCGTGACAAGCCGGCCACATTGAGGCATCGAACCCCGGCCGCGCTGGAACGCGGTTCCCTCAGCGGCATCGGGCCGCCGAGGGGTGGGGAACAACAGGGGGCTGGGAATGGATTTGTCGTCGCTACCGCTTTTTGACCCGGCCCTGTGGGGCAAGCTGGTCGAGATCATCGCGCTCAACATCGTGCTGTCGGGTGACAATGCGGTCGTGATCGCGCTGGCCTGTCGCGCACTCGCGCCCGATCAGCGGGCGAAGGGCATCGCGCTCGGCGCCGGCGTCGCGGTCGTGCTGCGCGTGGTCTTCACCGTGCTGATCGCTTCGCTGCTGAACATGCCGTTCCTGCACATCGTCGGCGCATTGCTGCTGGTCTGGATTGCGGTCAAGCTGATCGTCGAGGATGGCGAGAGCGACGAGGATTCGATCGCCGCCAGCAGCAAGCTCTGGAAGGCCGTTCAGACGGTCGCGATTGCCGATATCGTCATGAGCCTGGACAATGTCCTCGCCATCGCCGCGGTCGCGAAGGACTCGATCCCGTTGCTGGTCGGCGGCCTCGTCATCTCGATCCCCTTGATCGTGCTCGGCGCCTCGTTGATCACGAACCTCCTGACCCGCTTCCCCATCCTGGTCTGGGCGGGCGCTGCCCTGCTCGGCTGGGTCGCGGGCGAGATGTTCGACAGCGACCCCTGGCTCATCACCAAATTCGGCGCGGAGACGCTGCATCGCTTCGAATTCCCGGCAGCCCTGATCGGCGCACTGCTCGTCGTCGGCCTCGGCTACCTCCTGAAAAACCGCCGGCCAGATCCGGCCCTCTGACAAAGGGACTGACCGACCTATGGACTTCTCATCCTCGACATTCTGGGTGTCGCTACTCCAGATCATCTGGATCGACCTCCTCCTCTCGGGCGACAACGCGGTGGTGATCGCGCTCGCCTGCCGCCAGCTGCCTGAAAAACAGCGCAAGGTCGGCATCTGGCTCGGGGCCTCGGCCGCCATCGGCCTGCGCATCATCTTCGCGCTGGTGGTGACCTACCTGCTGCTCGTGCCCTATCTGAAGATCGTCGGCGGCCTGCTCCTGCTCTGGATTGCGGTCAAGCTCGCGGTCGGCGAGGAGGAAGCCCATGCCGACATCGATGGTGGGACCTCGCTCTGGCAGGCCGTGCGCACCATCGCCATCGCCGATGCCGTGATGAGCCTCGACAACGTCATCGCGATCGCTGCGGCCTCGCGCGGACATCCCGAGCTGTTCATCTTCGGCCTGCTGCTCTCGATCCCGCTGATCATCATGGGCGCTCAGTTCCTGACCTCGATCATCGCGCGCTTCCCGATCCTGATCTGGATCGGCGCGGGTCTTCTCGGCTGGATCGCTGCGGAAATGATCCTGGGCGACATCGCCGTGCTGCGCTGGCTCGAGGTCAACATGCCGACCTGGGTGAAGCCTGTGCCGACCGAGATCAGCGCGATCGGCATCGGACTGGCCGCGATGCCGCACTATGTCAGCTCGATCATCGGCGCCGCCTTCGTCTGCGCCGTCGGCTACATGCTCAAGAACAAGAAGAAGCCCGCCGACCAGCCGGGCTGAGCCGGTTGCTCAACCGAGTATCACCATTGCGGCGGCCAGGGTCTCCTGGCCGCCGTTTTTAATGGTGTGGCGGACGCCGGTCGTCGCGCCGGGCCGGGCTGGATCGACGATGGTGAACCGCTCCGACGTCTGCTCCGACACGGCGAAGCTCTCTGGCGGACGGGCAAAGCCGGTTCCGAGCGCCTTCACATAGGCTTCCTTGGCGGCCCAGAGCCGCGCAAAGGCGAGCGGTCGCGCAGTCTGCGGCAGATCGAGCAGCAGCGTGGCTTCCGTGGGGTGGAGGGCTGCCAGTGGCAGCGCCTGAGCCGGGTCGACACGCTCGACATCGATGCCGACCGGCCGTTCGGCCAGCCCCACCGCGACCAGCCCGGCGCGCGTCGCCAGCGACAGATGCAGCGCCGTGCCGCCAGGTCGATCGAGCAGAGGGCAGCCCCGCGCGTCGTGTCCGATGGTGACCGCGTCCGCTCGCAACCCGAGCTGCCGGGCGATGACTTGCCGCGCGACGTCCCGCCGCAATTGCGACCGCTCCTGCAGGTTTCCGGGGCGCGCACCGGTCGCGATCAGCCAGGCGGCCGGCAGCGTGGCGGCGGTCATCTCGGGTGTGTCGAGCCAGATCATGCCGGGCAGGTTAGAGCAGTCGCCGCACTGCCGTAACCGTCCTGCCATGGCGTGGCGTCGTCCTGTGTCAGGCACATGCGGCCTGTTCGTCGCGGGCCGTTGACCTCAGACCGGCTTCGTCCTTGGAAGGGAACGATGTCGCTTGCCCCGGACCGGGCCGGGAGACGCACGCGCCGGCGCCCGAACGTCGGCCGTCGGGGAGAGCCAGATTGATGGACAATGCTGCGGTTCCGGCCTCGCGGGCCGGCATTCTGCTGGGCATCCGCAAGGTCGGGGTGCTCATCCCCGGCATTGTCGTGTTCGCGGTCGCCTTTGGGGCGGCAGCCTCGGCCAAGGGTCTGAGCCTGCTCGAAACCATGCTGATGAGCGGCCTCGTCTATGGCGGCGTCTCGCAGCTGGTCGCGCTCGAGATCTGGCGGCCGGAATGGAGCTGGGGCGCGATCGCCGGGCTCGCCGTCGTCACCGCGACCGTCAATGCACGCATGATTCTCCAGGGCGCGTCGTTGCAGCCCTGGTTCGCCTCCTACTCGAAGACGCTGAACGCCTTGCACCTGTTCTTCTTCACCGACGCCAACTGGCTCATCGGCACGCGCTATCGCGCCGAAGGTGGCCGTGACCTCGGCGTGCTAATCGGGGCGGGCCTCGCACTTTGGATCGTCTGGATGCTGTTCACGATGCTGGGGCATCTGCTCGGCGCCCTGGTCTCCGATCCGCGCAAATATGGCATCGACCTCGTCATGCCGATCTTCTTTGCGGCGATGATCGTGCCGCTTTGGCGTGGCAAGCGCGCGGCCGTGCCCTGGGTCGTCGCCGGTCTCGTCGCGCTTGTCACGGCCAAGCTCTTCGACGGCTATGCCTTCATCATCGTCGGCTCGCTCTCGGGCGCACTCGTGGGAGCGTTCCGCGATGACGCTGCCTGATCCCGGGAGCTGGGGCGCGATCCTCGCCATCCTCGCCATGGCGCTGGCGACCTATCTCTGCCGCATCTCCGGCGTTGTGCTGATGGGCTTCATCCCGCTGACGCCGCATGTCCGGCGCGGGCTCGCCGCGCTGCCCGGCTCGATCATCGTGGCGACCGTGCTGCCGTTGATCGAACGATTGGGGCTTGCTGCCGCGATCGCCCTTCTCGCGGCGATCGGCAGCATGGTGCTCCGGCGCAGCGAGCTGCTCGCGCTGGTCGTCGGCATGAGTGTGATCGCGGCCCTGCGCGCCTTCGGCTTCTGATCCATCACGGCATTCATCAGCCCTTGCGATCGCTTCCATCACATCCCGTCATTGGGATGTGCGGACCTGCATGTTGACGCCGGCCCACGCGGGGCAGACGGTGGCGCCCATCAAGACACCGATTGTGCAGGAGCACGGAATGGCCTGGTATTCGCAGACTTGGACCTGGTACGAGGGGGAGTGGCTCGAGGGCAATCCGCCGTTCATCGGGCCGCGCAGCCATGCGAGCTGGCAGGGCTCCACCGTTTTCGACGGCGCCCGCTACTATGATGGCGTCGCGCCCGATCTCGACCTGCACGCAGCCCGCGTCAACCGCTCGGCCATGGCGCTGGGCCTGAAGCCGACCGAGACCACCGAGGCGATCATCGCCAAGGCGCTCGAGGGCTTCAAGAAGTTCAGCGGCGGCACCGCCCTCTACGTCAAGCCGATGTACTGGGCCGAGGCCGACGGCGTCTCGACCATCATCCCCGATGAGGAATCGACCCGCTTCTGCCTGTGCCTGTTCGAGGCGCCGATGGGCGTGCCGGGTGCCGGTATGTCGGTGACGCAGGGCACCTTCCGCCGCCCCACCATCGAGACGGCTCCGACGGACGCCAAGGCCGGCTGCCTGTATCCCAACAACGCCCGTACGCTGCGCGCCGCCAAGTCCGCTGGCTTCGACAATGCGCTTGTGCTCGACATGCAGGGCAACGTCGCCGAAACCGCGACCTCGAACATCTTCCTCGCCAAGGACGGCGTGGTGAAGACGCCCGTGCCGAACGGAACCTTCCTGAACGGCATCACCCGCCAGCGCGTCATCAAGCTCCTGCGCGAGGATGGGGTCACGGTCGAGGAGACCAGCCTGCGCTACAGCGACTTCGAGCAGGCCGACGAGATCTTCGCCTCGGGCAACTACTCCAAGGTCATGCCGGTCGGTCGTATCGACGACCGCCAGCTCCAGCCCGGGCCTTTCTATCGCAAGGCGCGCGAGCTCTATACGGACTTCGCCAAGAGCGCGAAGGTCTGAGCATGGCGCGGCTCGTCACCAGGCTGACGCGCCGTCTCGGCATCGAGCACCCGGTCGTGTCGGCGCCGATGGCGCTGGCGGCCGGCGGCGCACTGGCGGCGGCAGTCACGCGCGCCGGCGGGCTTGGCCTGATCGGCGGCGGCTATGGTGACGGAGCCTGGCTCGAAAACGAGTTTGGGCAGGCCGGCAATACGCGTGTCGGCTGTGGTTTCATCACCTGGTCGCTGGCGAAGCAGCCGCATCTGCTGGCTCCCGCGCTGGCGCATCGGCCCGCGGCGCTGATGCTGTCTTTCGGCGACCCGCAGCCCTTCGCCGCGGACATCGCCGCGGCCGAGGTGCCCCTGATCTGCCAGTGCCAGTCGCTCGACCATGTCCGGCAGGCGCTGGACGCCGGCGCTTCGATCGTCGTCGCGCAGGGCGGCGAGGCGGGCGGCCATGGCCACCGTCGTGCGACCTTGCCCTTCGTGCCCGAGGTCGCCGACCTGCTCGCCCGCCTGAGCCCGGATACGCTGCTGCTGGCGGCGGGCGGCATCGCCGACGGGCGCGGGCTCGCGGCTTCGCTGATGCTTGGCGCTGATGGCGTTCTCGTCGGAACCCGTTTCTGGGCGAGCCGGGAGGCCCTGGTCCATGCCGGCCACCATGCGGCGGCGGTCGCTGCCACCGGCGACGGCACGGTGCGGACTTCGCTGCCCGATATCGCGCGCCAGCTCGACTGGCCGAAACCCTTCGACATTAGAGTCGCTGACAACGACTTCATCGAGCGCTGGACAGGGCGCGATGACGAGTTCAGGGCCGCGATCGAGCAGGAGGCGCCCGCCTATCGCGCGGCCTTTGCTGCCGGTGACGCGCAGAACGCCGCGGTGATCTTCGGCGAGGCGGCCGGGCTCGTCGCGGACATCCCGCCGGCCGGCGAGATCGTCACGCGCATGGTCGACGAGGCGGCAACGCTACTCGGCGAGAAGGCGAAGGGCTTCCTCGCCTGAAGTCTCAGCGCAGCAGCCGCAACAGGCGCGAGAGCTTCAGTCCAATCCCCGCAACCGTGGCATAGGCCACCCCCGCGCCGGCCGCGACCAGGGCCAGCGCGAAGAGCCGGGGCTCGAAGGGCAGGCCGGCCATGGCGCCGAGCGCCAGCGGAGCCAGCCGCCAGGCGAGCCAGCCGGACAGCGCCGCGGCGGCCGTGATCAGCGCCACGAATTGCGGCAGGCGCGGATGTGGCGCGGTCAGGCCTCGCCTGAGCGCCAGAACGAACAGCGCCCCGACATTGATCCAGGCACCGGCAGCCGTCGCCAGCGCCAGCCCCTGCGCGCCCCAGTCGCGCCACAGCACGAGCTTCAGCGCGAGATTGGCGGCGATCGAGGCGAGCGAGACGATCATCGGCGTCGTCGTGTCGCCGCGCGCCTGGAAGGCCGAAACCTGTGTCCGCACCAGCACCATCGCCGGCAATCCCAGCGAGTAGGCGAGCAGCACCATGCCGGCCGCCTGGCTCGCCTGGGCGTCGAAGGCGCCGCGCTGGAACAGGGCGGCGACGACGAGTTCCGGCACGGCGACGAAGGCGGCGACGAAGGGAGCACTGGCGAAGAGCGCGATCGCGACGGCCTGGTTTTGTGCACGGTTGGCGCCGGCCTCGTCGCCGCGGGCGATGTGTCGGCTCATCGCGGAGAGCGCAACCGTCCCGACCGCGATCGCGATCAGCCCGAGCGGCAGCTGGTAGAGCCGCTCTGCGTAATAGAGCGCGGCATAGGCGCCGCGAGGCAGCAGCGAAGCGATGATCGTATCGGCGAAGAGGGCGATCTGCACGCCGGCCGAGCCGATCACCGCCGGGCCGAACTTGCGCAGGAAGTTGCGGATATGGGCGTCGATGCGGGGCCTGACCAACCGGCTTGCGACGCCGGCCCGGCGCGCGGCGACGTAGAGCAGCAGCCATTCGAGGATGCCGGCGACGGCCACGCCCCAGGCTGCCGCATGGGCGGCGCTCGGGAACAGAAAGGCAACCGCCAGCGCCGCGACGATGCTGATGCTGAGCAGAATCGGCGCCGCCGCGAAGGCGGCGAAGCGATCGACAGCGCTCAATGTCGCGCCGAGGAAGGTGACCATCGTCACGAACAGCAGATAGGGGAAGGTGATCCGCGTCAGCGTCACTGCGAGTTCGAACCGCGCCGGATCGCCTGTCAGGCCAGGGGCTAGCAAAGTCACCATGACCGGCATGAAGGGCAGTGCCAGCGCCAGCAAGACGAGCTGCACCAGCAGCAGCAGCGTGAACAGCCGGTTCGCGAACAGCGAGGCGACGGCCGGCCCCTCCTGCTCGGCGATCCGCGAATAGGCTGGCACATAGGCCTGGTTGAAGGCGCCTTCGCCGAAGATGGCGCGGAAATGATTGGGCAGCCGCAGCGCGACCGAGAACGCGTCCATCATCGCGCCCGCGCCCAGAACGGCGGCGAGCACGACGTCGCGCGCGAAACCCGCCACGCGCGAGACCAGGGTGAAGCCGCCGACGGAGAGAATATTGCGAAGCATCAGGATGGGGCGATTCGTCTGGGGATCACCGTCCGGTCATTCCAGATCGGCGCAGCGGCGTCTACCGGATCAGCGGCGGCAGTGCGTCGCCGCGCGGATGGTCGACGGTGCGCGCGTCGAAACCGACACGCTCGCCGATCAGATAGAGCGGCCGGCGCTTCACCTCGGCGAAGATGCGCCCGACATACTCCCCGATCATCCCCAGCGAGAGGAGCTGGATGCCGGAGAAGAACATGATCGAGACGATCAGCGACGGGAAGCCCGGCAGGTCTGTTCCGAAGAGCAGCGTGCGCAGCAGGAAGAAGGCGGCGGTGAAGGTCGAGATCAGCGCGATCATCGCGCCGGCCCATGTGGCGATCTTCAGCGGCACCGTCGAGAAGGACGACAGCCCGTCGAAGGCGAAGCTGAACAGCTTGCGGTACTTGAACTTGGAAACGCCGTGCTCGCGGTCAGCGACATCGAAGGTCACGCCAGCCGAAGGGAAGCCGACCCAGGCATAGAGGCCCTTGGAAAAGCGTGCCCGCTCCGGCAGCGCACGCAGCGCATCGACCACCTTGCGGTCGAGCAGGCGGAAATCGCCGGCGCCTTCCGGCAGTTCGGTCTCGCCGAAGCTCGCGAACAGGCGGTAGAACAGCTTGGCGAAATTGCGCTTCAGCCGGCTTTCGCCCGCGCGATCCGAGCGCTGCCCGTAGACGTTAAGGAGGCCCTCGCGCCACTTCTGCAGGAAGACCAGGATCGTCTCCGGCGGGTGCTGCAGATCGGCATCCATGATCACCACGGCATCGCCCGCGGCATGGTCGAGGCCGGCCGCGATCGCGATCTCCTTGCCGAAATTGCGGCTGAAGGAGACGGCGCTGATCCGGTGATCCTGGGCACTGAGCAGTTTGAGCACCGACAGCGTGCCGTCCCGGCTGCCGTCATCGATGCAGACGAGCTCCCAGGAGGACACCGCTCCGTCGAGAACCTGTTTCAGGCGCTCCACCAGCAGGGGCAGGTTGTCGGCCTCGTTGTGGACCGGCACGACGATCGAGAGTTCCGGCCGGCTGGACGGATGCATTGGCACCGACGCGGCGGAAGGGGATGACAATTCGGACACAGCGATCGACCTCTTGGCGGCGCCTCGCGACCTCCGGCCCCAAGCCTCGGTCATCGCGGATGACGCGGCCCGCACGGAACCGTAAAGCTTGCAGGCGCACAAACCTGCCTGAGCCTTTAGCGCATGCCGCCTGAACAGGGGACAACAGACACGAATGGCGAGCGGATTTGTTTTGTGTGCCGACGACTTCGCCCTGACGGACGGCGTCAGCCGCTCGATCCTGGCGTTGATCGAGGCCGGCAAGCTCTCGGCTGCCGGCGCGATGACCAACCGGCGGCATTGGCAGACCTTTGCCGCGGACTTCGGCGCGCTGGCCGAACGGGCCGATCTCGGCCTGCATCTCAACCTGACCTGCGCCGCACCACTTGGCTCCATGCCGCGGCTGGCTCCGGGCGGTGAATTCCCGGCGTTGCGCGACCTGGCGCGGGCCGCCGCGACTTCGTCTGTGGCGCGCCGGGAGATTGCGGCTGAGATCGCCCGCCAACTCGACGCCTTCGAGGACAAGCTCGGCCGCGCGCCCGACTACCTCGACGGGCACCAGCATGTGCATGTGCTGCCGGGCGTGCGCCGCGCCGTGCTGGAGGCGGTCATGCGGCGCTATCCCGCCGGCCGTGTCTATCTCCGCGACCCGGCCGATTCGGCGGTGGCGATCCGCACGCGCGGCGTCGCTGTCGGCAAGGCGCTGACCATCGCCGCGCTGGCGCTCGGCTTCCGGCGGGCTGCCCTGCGGCGCGGCATACCCGTCAATCGCGGCTTCTCGGGTGTTGCGCCCTTCGATCCGGGGCGCGACTTCACCGCGGATCTGCAGCGTTTCCTGCTCAAGCCCGGCCCGGCCCATCTCGTGATGTGCCATCCCGGATTCATCGACGACGAGCTGGCCCGGCTCGATCCGGTGGTCGCCACGCGGCCGGTCGAGCATGCCGCGCTCGCGGCTTTCGTGCCGTCGGAACTGGCGATGGTCCGCTTCGCGCAGCTGCGCTGAGCCCCATCCGCGCAATCGATTATTTACCTAACTCTGGCACCTTCGCAGTCGAGGCTCATGCCCGGCGGCGGTCGTCTATCCGAGCCCATTTCAGGGATTTTCAGCGCAATGACGTGGTTCAAGCGAGCGGCCAGCGTAGAGACGGCCGTGCAGCAGACGGCGACCCCGGCACGCAAGCGCGGCCGCTCCCTGAGCAGCCAGATCGCGGCCGCCGCTGTCGCCATCGTCGCGCTCGCCATCATGTTCGTGGTGATTGCTGCGGCGCGCTACAACGATGCCAAGACGCGCGACGATCTCGAGCAGAAGATGACGGCCCTCGTCCTGATGGTCGTCAACGCCTCGCCCTCGCTGATCCTTGCGCGCGACACCAATACGCTCGGCTACATCCTGGAGTCGCTGCGGCGCGATCCCGATTTCGAGGCCGGCTTCGTTGCCGATGACCTGGCGGCCCTGGCGAGCGCGGGACGCACCGAGCAGGCCAGGCTGGCGCTGACGCCGCGCAAGGTGGCTGCCCAGCTCGGTCGCGAGCCCTGGGACGTGCTGAAGGACGTGACCTCGACCGAATTCGAGGACGACACCTTCATCACCAAGCTGCACGTCGTCCGGGTCGGCGGCCATCAGAAGCAGATCGGCTACATCGCGCTGCGCTTCGACAAGACTCGCCTGCTGGCGCGCGTCTCCTTCGAGCAGATGATGACCATCGGCTTCGGCGTGCTCATCCTGCTGATCCTCGGCCCGCTGCTCTGGTTCTCGCTGTCGCGGACCATGAAGCCGCTGAAGAGCATGACGCAGGCCATCGTGAGCATCTCGGACGGCAAGCTCGACACGCCGATCGACGCGCTGGCGCGGCGCGACGAGATCGGCGCCATCGCCCATGCGCTGGGCGTCCTCAAGCTCCGCCTGGCCGAGCGCGCGGCGCTGCAGGAAAAGCAGCACGTCACCGAGGCCGAGCGTCGCCTGCACCAGCAGCGCGTCGACGAGGCGATCGCGCTGTTTCGTGGTGAGGTCGGCGTCGCGCTCGAGGCTTTCAAGAGCAATGCCGACCGCATGAGCGAGGCCTCCGTCGGGCTTGCCCGCGTCGCTGCCGAATCGTCCAGCCGTGCCGCACGCGCCGCCCAGAACGCCCATGGCGCGTCGGGCAATGTCGAGAGCGCGGCGCAGGCCGCCGAGGAGATGGGCGCCGCCATCCGCGAGGTCGAATTCCAGGTGCGCCGCGTCCGCACCGAGATCGTCGAGGCGGCCTCGATCTCGCGCGACACCGCAACTTCGGTGCACGCGCTCGACGAGACGGCCCGCGCCATCGGCGAGGTCGTCAACCTGATCCGCGACATCGCCGCCCAGACCAACCTGCTCGCGCTCAACGCGACGATCGAGGCTGCGCGTGCCGGCGAGGCCGGGCGCGGCTTTGCCGTGGTCGCCTCGGAGGTGAAGAGCCTGGCCTCGCAGACCGCGGATGCGACCGACCGCATCGTCGCCCAGGTCGGTGCGATCCAGTCCGCCACGGGGGAGGTTGTCGGCTCGATCCAGAACATCGCCGAGCGGATGAGCGCGATCGAGAATTTCGCCAACTCTGTCGCCGTCTCGATCGAGCAGCAGGCGATCGCCACCGGCGAGATCGCCAGCGGCGTCGCCATGGCGAGTTCCTCGGCGCTGTCGGTGTCGAGCGATCTCAGCGTGCTGGCCGACAGTGTCGAGGAGACGGGCCGCTCGGCAGAGGATGTGCGTGGCGCGGCCGGGGAGGTTGCGGCCCAGGCCCTGCGCCTGCGCTCGACGGTGGATCAGTTCCTCCACAGCGTCGCCGCCTGAACAGGTTGGGCGCGGCTCTCGCCTGCGCATGGGAAGAACAAAAAACGGGGCCGCAAGGCCCCGTTTTCCGTTCGTGCGATGGCCGCGGCTCAGGCCTTGGCGGCGTCGTACATCTCCGCGACGTATTCCCAGTTCACCAGGCTCTCGAGGAAGGCCTTGAGGTAGTCGGGACGGCGGTTGCGGTAATCGATGTAGTAGGAGTGTTCCCAGACGTCGCAGCCGAGGATCGGGCTCGCACCATGGACCAGCGGGCTTTCGCCGTTCGGGGTCTTGGAGACGGCGAGCTTGCCGCCCTTGACCTCGAGCCAGGCCCAGCCCGAACCGAACTGGCCGACGCCGGCAGCCACGAAGTCTTCCTTGAACTTGTCGACCGAGCCGAAGGAATCGACGATCGCCTTTTCCAGGGCGCCGGGGATCTTGCCGCCGCCGTTAGGCTTCATCCACTTCCAGAAATGCAGGTGGTTGTAGTGCTGGCCGGCATTGTTGAACACGGCCGGGTTCTTGCCATGCGAGGCCTTGACGATCTCCTCGAGCGACTTGCCCTCGAATTCCGTGCCCTTGATCGCGTTGTTGCCGTTGGTGACATAGGCGAGATGGTGCTTGTCGTGGTGGAACTCGAGCGTCTCCTTCGACATGAAGGGCTGGAGCGCATCATGAGCGTAGGGCAGGTCGGGAAGGGTGAAGGTCATGGGGCCTCTCCTTGGGCTGATAAAATCGCTTGAACTGAGAATGACTTCCTGAACTGAGAATGGCTTGCCGCTGTACGGCCTGGGCCGGGTGATTGCCGCTGGGGGCGCCCGCCATTCGCTTTGCTAGTTAAGCCTCCGGCGGCTCTCCGGCAACCGCCGCACCGACGAAGCGTCCATGTCATTGCGGGGCTGCGCCTCACTCCCGCCCGAATCCTCGCCCTAACCGTCGTTAGAATTTGAAACTCTCTCTTATTCAATGCGTTACATAATGGCAGGGCGCGGTGGCTGAGGCTCGCCCGGCTATTGAGCTGCTAGAGTTGTTTTCGGGGACCCGACGTTGATCACCTTATTCATCTTGCTCGGCCTCGGTTTCCTCGGCGGCGGCATCGCAGCCATCGTCGACGGGCTGCCCTACATGGTGCTCGAACGCGGCTTCACCCAGGTCATCATCGGCACCGTGGTGGCGGCCGCCGGTGTCGTGATGCTGGCCTTGTCTTGGGTCCTGGTCGAGCTGCGGCGGCTCAGGAAGACGCTGTCCAATGCCGCGACTGCGATCTCCGTTGCATCGATGGTGGGCGGCCCGGCACCCGACAACATCGCCCCGATGCCCCGCCTGCCTTCGGAACCCGAGGACATCGTCGGCACGACGCGTCCGGGCCTGGCTGTTGCCGGCGCGGGAGCGCTCGTCGGCGCCGGCGCTGTTCTCGCGGCAACGCAGATTTCGGCGTCTGCCGCGACCGAGAAGCCCGAGGACAGCGCCGCCGAAATCGGGCCTGCCGACACTCTTCCGGCTGACCCCGTCGAACCTGCGCCCGATCCGGAGCGCGAGGCCGATGTCGTAGCCTATCCTGCCTTCGAGCCGTTCCGCCCGATGGCCCCGATCGGTGAAGCCGCGCCTGTGTCCGAAGTTGCCGCCGAACGTGAGCCTGAAGTCGATCTGGTCCCGGTTCCGACGTTCGAGGCCGAGATTGAGGTCGAGGCCGATGCCCCGGAGGTCGAGTCCGAACCCGAGCCCGATTCGCTTGGAGTCGTTGCCGAACAGAGCGAGTCCTTGGACGCGGCCGCGCCGCCAGCCGAGCCCCTCGATCACCTTGCTGAGCCGTACGTCCCATCCGATATCGAGGATCCGCTGACGCCCGAGCCGGCATCGGCCGCTTCGCGCGAGGCCGACGAGTTCGGGCTGCTGCGCGAGAGCCTCGTGGGGCTGGGAGTCGGGCCGGCGCCGACCGACGGACGCATCGAGCCCTCATTTGCTGAGGTCGATGGTCAGGAGGAGGGCGGCGACGGAAGCGAGAGCGGTCGTGACGACGATCTCGCCGCTGCCGCAAGCTGGATGACGCCGGATCTGGCGCGCCGCACGCCCTGGTTCGGCCCCGCGGAACCCGCCGCGGAGGACCGCGAAATCCCCACGACGTCGGCGCAATTCACCAACCCTTCCGAGATGGTTTGGCCCAAGCTCGACATATCGCGACCGGAGGCGCCGGAGCCGGAGGCGACCGATCCGGATGTGCCCGGTCGGGACCTGCCGCAATGGCCGCCACATGCTCGCGCCGCCGCGCCGTTCGAGCCGGCGCCGCCCCCATCTCAACGGCAGGGTTGGAACGATGCCGGCCGCGAGCAGGCGAGTGGGGAAGAAGCTCCCGCGCTTGCATCCGACGATGAGGAGCAGGGCGGATCCGAGGCGGAGCCGATCGTTCCGGACGCCACGGCTGCCGAGGGCGATGCCGCCCCCGCTGCCTCCGAAGAGGGTATCGTCGGCGCCTATCAGGTCGGCGAGGCGCATTTCACGATCTATGCCGATGGCTCGATCCAGGCGCGCACGCCCGATGGCGACTACAGCTTCGGCTCGATGGACGAGCTCAAGGTCTATCTCGCCAGCGAAAAAAGCCGCCTCGGCGTATGAGACGCCCGGCTGAGTGCTCAGGCGCTCGCCTCCGGCCAACCTGCGCCGGCAGCCTGGATGGCGAAGGCGTAGGCCAGCGCCGTTTCCTTGAGCGAGTCGAAGCGGCCGGCCGAGCCGCCATGGCCGGCATCCATGTTGGTGTGCAGCAGGATCGGCCCGCCGCCGCTCATGGTCGCCCGCAGGCGCGCCACCCATTTCGCCGGTTCCCAGTAGGTCACGCGCGGGTCGGTCAGCCCGCCCATTGCCAGGATTGGCGGATAGTCCTGGGCCGAGACATTGTCATAGGGCGAGTAGCTGCGGATCGTCTCGAAAGCCTTCACGTCCCGGATCGGGTCACCCCATTCCGGCCATTCCGGCGGGGTCAGAGGCAGGGTGTCGTCGAGGATGGTGTTGAGCACATCGACGAAGGGCACTTCCGCGATGATGCCGGCGAAGAGGCGAGGGGCCATGTTGGCGACGGCGCCCATCAGCATGCCGCCAGCGCTGCCGCCCTCTGCCACGATCCGCCCGCGCGCCGTAAAGCCGGCATCGGCCAGCGTTTCGGCCGCCGCGATGAAGTCTGTGAAGGTGTTGCGCTTCTTCTCGCGCTTGCCGTCCAGATACCAGCGCCGGCCCTTGTCGGTGCCGCCGCGAACATGGGCGATGGCATAGACGAAGCCGCGATCGACCAGGCTCAGCGGACGCGTCCGGAACGAGGCCGACATCGCCGAGCCATAGGAGCCATAGCCATAGAGTAGGCAGGGCGCCGAGCCGTCGAGGGCGAGGTCGGCGCGGTGCAGGATCGAGATCGGCACCTGCTCGCCATCCTGCGCCGTGGCGAAGATGCGCCGCACGCGGTAGGCGGCCGGATCATGACCCGACGGCACCTCCTGCCGCTTCAGCAGCACGCGCGCGCCGGTCGCCATGTCGTAGTCATAGGTCTCGGCCGGGCGCGCCATCGAGGCGTAGATGAAGCGCAGCGTGTCGGTGTCGAACTCGTAACCGGCGTCGAGTCCCAGCCCATAGGCTTCCTCGTCGAAGGCGATGCTGCTTTCGCTTCCGCTCGCCAGGTCGCGGATGACGATGCGGGGCAGGCCCTCTTCGCGCTCCAGACGGATCAGCCGGCCCTTCAGGCAGAGATGGTTCAGGATCAGCCGGCCGGCCTTGTGCGGGATCAGATCGCGCCAGTTCGCGGGCGAGGGATCGGCCACCGCCGCGGTGACGATCTTGAAGTCCTCGGCGCCATCGGCATTGGTCAGGATCAGGAAGTCCTCGCCATGATGCTCGACGTCATACTGCCGGCCGACTTCACGTGCCGCGATCGTGACGGGCTGTTTGTCGGGCTGCAGCAGATCGACGATCCGGATCTCGGAGGTCTCATGGTCGCTGATCGAGATCAGCAGAAAGCGTCCCGACTGCGTTTCGTCGATGTCGACGAACATGCCGGCATCGGCTTCGTCATGCAGGAGGGTGTCCTGTCCGGGCTGATCACCCAGGCGGTGCATGAAGACCTTGGAGGGGCGGTGATCGGCATCGACGCCGACATAGAAGAAGGCGCTGCCGTCGGCCGCCCAGACGATGTCACCCGTCGTGTCGGGGATGGCGTCCGGCAGATCCGCGCCGGTGGCGAGATCGCGGACCCGGATCAGGTGCAACTCGGAGCCCGCCTCGTCGGCGCTCCAGCCGAGCAGGCGGTGGTCGGGGCTGTGGACGGTGTCGCCGAGATCGAAGAAATCCTTGCCGTCTGCCAGCGCATCGGCGTCGAGCATGATCTGTTCGCGGGTCTTCCTGCCAGCAACCGCGTTGCGGGGCTTGCGGCAGATCAGCGGATGTTCGCCGCCCTTGCGGTAGCGCGAATAGTACAGGAATGGGCCATCCGGCTGCGGGACGCTCGAATCGTCTTCCTTGATCCGGCCTCGCATCTCTTTGACGAGGTCCCGCTGCAGCGTGCGGGTCGGCGCCATCTGCGCCTTTGAATAGGCGTTCTCGGCCTCGAGATAGGTGCGGATGTCAGTAGGCAAGGCGTCCGGTTCGCGCAGCACTTCCTTCCAGTTCGGCGCGCGCAGCCAGTCGTAGGCGTCCTGCAGTTCGACGCCGTGGACGACGGTCTTCTTGGTGCGGATCTCGGCGCGCGGCGGCGACACCTTGCGCCGGCGAGGCCTCGCTGCGCCGGGAACGGAATTTGAGCGCATCGACGGCGTCTCCACGAGGAACGGGCCCAGACAGGTAGAGAGCAGGGCCCGGGCTGGCAAGACCGCTGCGCTGCAGGCAGACACGAGCTCCGCGGAATTTCGGTTACCATGATCATCTGGCAGGCGTTGCAATATTTCTGTAGGATAATCGTATTCGCGCCGGGTTGATCACTTGCGGCGATGTAGGCCATCGACTAAATGAACGACAACGGCCCGCCGGAGTTGCGTCCGAGTCGATAACGCTTGGTGCTCTTGGTCAGGATCGCGCAAGGTATCTATGTAGGATAGTGCCTTCGGCAATCGAAGTTTCTCACGAAACATATCTCAGGGAGCGACGCCATCATGGCTGACAATGACGGATCGGATTTTATCGAGCTGACTGCGGACATCGTATCTGCTTATGTCTCGAACAATTCTGTTCCTGCAGCCGATCTGCCTGCGCTGATCGGTGATGTTCACTCCGCGTTGAGCCGCGTCATCAGCGGAGCCGCTCCGGTTGTGCCGGCCGAGGCCCCCAAGCCGGCCATTCCGGTCAAGAAGTCGATCACGGCCGATTATCTCGTCTGCCTCGAGGACGGCAAGAAGTTCAAGTCGCTGAAGCGCCATCTGCGCACGCAGTACAACATGTCGCCCGAGCAGTATCGCGAGAAGTGGGGCCTGCCGCCGGATTATCCGATGGTGGCGCCGAACTACGCCGAGGCGCGTTCCCAGCTGGCGAAGAAGATGGGTCTGGGGCAGCAGCGCCGCAAGCGCCGCTGAGCCGACATTCAATTCCGCCTCGGCGGGATGTGCCTGGAATTTGCAGAGGCCGCCGGCATCCCGGCGGCCTTTTTCGTGCGCGCACGGCATGGCCGGCGGGGATAAGCTGGGGCCGGCCTACAACAGCCTTGATATAGGAATATTTTCATGCATCCTGAGCGTCGAGCTCGCCGAGTGGCGCGAACGATGGAAGGAACATATCATGAACATGCTCGATCCGAAAACGGATGACCCCGTCCAACATGCCGCTTTGGCACGGCTGGCCGAAGTGGCCATCGCGGCGGTCACGCACGTGCCGGCCGAGACCCTGCGCAGCCCGCGCCGAGGCCGGCGCCCGATCGCGCTGGCCCGGCAGATGGCGATGTATCTCGCCCATGTCGCCTTCGGCCTGACCTTTACCCGCGTCGGCATCTGTTTCGGACGCGACCGGACGACCGTTCGCCATGCCTGCGCCTTGATCGAGGATCGGCGCGACGATCCGGCACTGGAGTTCGGCTTGTCCGCCCTCGAAGCCGGGCTGCGTGCCTTGACCGGCGCGCTCACGGTGACCGCTCGCGTCGAGGGGCGGTCATGACCAGGGCAGGGCAGGAGCACGCGGGCCAGCATAGCACGGCCCATGATGCGAGCGCGCGACTGCTGCGCCATTTGGCCCAGCCCGGAGCCTTCGCATGCGTCTCGCCACTGGGCTGCGGGCGGATCGCGCTCTACCGGACGACCGGCGGTACCAGCCTGGGCGCCGGCTATGTCCCGGCCGACGCGGCTGGTTCGCTTCTGGCCGATGGCCTCGCCGTCTGGAGCGGGGAGGACAGCGCCCGGCGCCTTCGCGCGACCGAGGCGGGAAGCGGGGTCGCGCCGGCCGTCGTCGAGGTCGCGGGCGGTCGTCAGGAGGTCATGCTGGACGAGCGCGAAAGCCCGTTGCTCTGGCTGCATCGCCGGCCGGGCAAGGACGGCAAGCCCCAGATCTCGGCCGAGGAATTCGCTGCCGGCGAGCGTTTTCGGGCGGAGCTGACGCTGGCGCGGATGATGCCGCGCACGACAATGAACTGGGACGCCTCGCTCGTCCCGGACGGGAGCAGTGCCGGCAGCCGCGGGCCGGCCGCGGCCTCGGATGCGGCCATTGCCGCGCGCCAGCGCGTCAGGCTCGCCTGCGATCGCCTTGGGCCGGACCTGTCGGGCCTCGCCATCGATGTCTGCGGCTTCCTGAAGGGGCTCGACCGCGTCGAGCGCGAGCGCGGCTGGCCAGCGCGCTCGGCCAAGGTCGTGCTGCGTCTGGCGCTCAAGGCGCTGGCGAGCCATTACGGCCTGGCCGCCCCGTCACCGAGCGAGAAGCGACTGCCCTCCGTATGGCGGGGCGAGGATGCACGGCCACACCTCCTGCCCGAACGGGCCGGGTGAAGCGGCCGCAGCGTCGCCAACGGGTCAGCCGGTGGTGGCCGCGCGGGCGTCGGTCTTGATACGCTCGATCATCGAACGCACGCCGTTGGAGCGTTGCGGGGTCAGATGCGCTGCCAGCCCGAGCTTTTCGTAGATCGCGAAGGCGTCGGTTTCGAGGATGTCGGTGGCCTTGCGGCCGGAATAGATCGCCAGCGCCAGCGCGACCAGCCCGCGCACGATATGGGCGTCGCTGTCGCCGCGGAAATGCAGCAGCGTCTGCGGCCCCGGTCCGCCCTCGCGCCTCGCGTCGAGCCAGACCTGGCTGGCGCAGCCACGCACCTTGTTCGCGTCGTTATGCGCCTCCTCCGGCAGGGGCTCGAGCTCCTTGCCGAGTTCGATCAGATAGCGATAGCGGTCGTCCCACTCGTCGAGCAGGTCGAAATTGGCGATGATCTCGTTGAGGTTGGCGCTCATATGCGCGTCTTCGGCGTGTCCGCTCCCCGCGTCAAGCGCCGGCTTGTCGCAAGCCCCCCGAGTGCGTCAGCGCGTCATTCCCGTGCTGCGCTCGCGCCCTTCGCTGCGGCTTGCTGCCGCGGCTGCCGTGATCGCCATCAGGCGCTCACGTGTCGCGGGGTCGAGGCCGGCGAGGATCTGCGCCGCCTCGCGCGCGGCGGTGATGCTGGACGTCGTCATCGACATCGCGCCATGCGCGTCGATCTGCGCCGCCGTCCTGGCGACGCTTCGAACAGTCGCGGCGCTGTGGCCGCCATCGTCCGGCTTCTCGCCATGGACGGGCGAGTTCAGCGCGATCACGCCGATCACCGCCAAGCTTCGCAGAATGTAGGCCATGCCGGTCCCCGTCGTCGGATTGTGAACCCTTGGGGGCTCACCCTGCCTCGACCTTAGACCGCGACCCGGAAAAATCGCGTCATTCCAAAGCCTCAAATGCGTATCAAAAGCGGCGGCCGATCTTCAGCTTCCGTTCACCCTGCTTGCAACATCGAGACGGGGCCGGAACCAGGTCTGGGGCGTCTTCAAGTAATTGCTTTCACGAGATAAAATCGCTGTGAGGCCGGTTCGATCCCCGTTTTCTCGGAGGCTGCCTTAAGCCCCGCTTAAACCGCTCCGGGCGAGATTGCTTGCGAGCGGACGTGTCGTCCGCAGCAGGTTAGGCGTTGCGTTTCTCATGAAGATGCAGGCGATCAGGACGCAGGTGGCGGCAATGGTGCACGCATCGGTGCTGCCGAATTCGCTCGAGCGCATGCGTCATGAGCGCTTCATCATGACCCGTTTGCTGGTCGGCGCGATCGCGCTCGGCCTGGCTCCGGCCTATATCGCCTGGCGCGGCACCTTGGGCGCTCTCGAAGCGGCAGTGATCGTCGCCGCAGCCTTGCCGCTGCTCGCGGTGGTGACGCTCTCCCGCAGCGGCCGGCTCGACATCGCACACTGCATCTCCTCGGCGGCGCTAGCCCTCTTCATCGGCGCGCTCGCCGGCATGACGGGAGGCGCCGACTCGCCGCTTCTGCTCTGGCTCGCAGCCGTCCCGGCCGAGGCGATGTTCTTCGGCGCACGCGCATATGTCGCGCGGGCCAGTGTTATCGCCGCAGTGACGCTTTTCGGTGTGATGCTTCTCGAACATCTCGGCTTCTTCGCAGGCCAGGCCTCCTGGGCGGCCGGCATGATGCCGCTTCTGGTGATAAGCGCCATCGTGCAGGCGATGGTCGTGGCGGTCGGCTTCCTGCGCTGGCGCCGCGAGGAATTGCGCGAGCACCGCGCGTCCGACCAGCGCGCCCAGCTGTTGCTTGACCATGTCGGCGACCTCGTCACCTGGCACGATGCCAGTGGCGCGGTTGTCTTCGCCAATGATGCAGCCCGCACGCTCGCCGGCGCCGAGCCTCGCGATCTGCATGGGCGCGGCCTGTTCGAGCGCGTCCATGTCGCCGACCGGCCGCTCTTTCTCAAGGCGCTGAGCGATGCGGCGCACGGCGCGGGTTCGGCGACCGCCTGCTTCCGCACGCTTTTCGTGCCGCGCAGCGGGCAGGAGCATCCGCACCCGGTCTCGCTCTGGCTTGAGATGCGTGCGCATCGCATCGAGACCGCCGGCCCGGAAGACAGCGCCGCCGTTGTCTGCGTGATGCGCGACATCACCGCCCGCCGTGCCATGGAAGACGAACAGGCGCGCGGCCATGCCGAGGCCGTCAAGGCGAGCGACATCAAGGGCCGTTTCCTGGCGACCGTCAGCCATGAACTGCGCACGCCGCTGAACGCGATCATTGGCTTTTCCGAGATGCTGACGGCCGACGATCAGACCTGGCTCGATGCCGGCAAGCGCTTGGAATACGCCCGCATCATCCACAGTTCGGGCCATCACTTGCTCGACGTCGTCAACACGCTGCTCGACATCTCCAAGATCGAAAGCGGCACCATGACGATCGAGCAGGAGGCGCTCGACCTGTCCGACATGACCCGCGACTGCTGCGCGCTGATGGCCCTGCGCGCCGAGGCCGGCGAGATCGAGGTCGATCGCGTCGTCGGTCCGGACCTGCCGCAGGTGCTGGGCGACCGCCGTGCGCTGAAGCAGGTCATGATCAACCTGCTCTCCAACGCGATCAAGTTCACTCCGGCCGGTGGTCGAGTCGTGCTGGCCGTCGTCCGGGACGGCGACATGATCGACCTGTCGGTGTCGGATACCGGAATCGGCATCGCGGCCAACGACCTGCCGCGCCTGGGCGACCCCTTCTTCCAGGCCAAGGGTTCGTATGATCGCACCTATGAAGGCACCGGCCTCGGCCTGTCGGTGGTGCGCGGCCTCGTCGGCCTGCATGGTGGGCGTCTCAGCATCGAGAGCGCGCCCGGCGTCGGTACGCGGGTCGCCGTCCGGCTGCCGGTCGGCGGCGTCGAGGACGCCTCGCAGCCCGCCAGGATCGCCACCTTCGCCCGCGCCCCGCGCCGCGGCTTCGAAACCAAGACTCCTTTTCGTCTGACCGCCTGATCACGAGCCCGTCGCATGTCCACGATCGCCGCCCGCGCCCATTCCAGCGCTTCGCTCTCCGCCCCGGTCAGGCGCGCGGCGCCGCAGCCGCGCCGCAAGACGACATGGCTGGGCCGGGTCGGGCGGATGGCTGCCCATCGTCCCGGCCGCGCCTTCGTGCTGCTGGTTTTCGCCGGCGTATCCGCCGCGATCCTGGCCAACGCGCTGATGTTGCAGAAGGCGCGCCATCCTGCGCCGATGATCTCCGCCCCCTCGCAATCGCCGTCTGCCCGCCAGGCGGTCCGTTCCGAGCAGCCTGCCGCCGTTCCCAACGCCGCGCCGGCAGCGGCTGCGAATGCGGCGCCTGCTCCGCTGCCGCCGTCCCGCCCCAACGACCTGCCGCAGCAGGCGCGCGAGACCGCGTCGCGCGAGGCCGTGATCCGGCCGCCGGCCGGCGTGACCAATGTACCACGTTCGGCCGCCGCTCCGGCGCCGGCGCCAGCTCCGGCCGCGCGCGCCGCCGCTCCGCGCGACCCGATCGCCGACCTGATCAACGGCGCTGACATCCGGCCGCCGGCGGAGATCCGCGGAGTCGCCCAGGCGAAACCCGCCACGCCGCGCCGTAGCGCCGAGAACTGAGGCGGGCAGCATCGGCCCGACAGCTCGATTGCGGCTTTCGGGCAACGCCGCTGCTGGGACACAGAAGGAAATGGCGCCGATGGCGCGTCTCACCAGTGATTTCTGGGTTTCGGCCTATCTCCGCCAGGCGGCGCATGACGGGTTGGTCGCCGTGCTGAGGCGGCGCGGATCGCCCGAGGCCGGCGCCATCTTCGTCAAGCTCGACCGGCTCGATGGAACCGCTGCACTCTACGGGCCGGCGCCGCAATCGATGGCGGCGGATGACGGTGTCCGCCGCTTCCAGCTGATCCTCGACAGCGATCCCGGCAGCATCGAGGAACGGGTCGAGCGCGAACGCCGGTTCGATTCCGATCTCTGGCTGGTCGAGATCGAAAACCGGCAGGGCGACCCCAGGCTCGACCTGGCCGCGGAGTAGGCGCTTGGCAGCCTCGCGCGAAGCAGCCGTGGCTGTACTCGCCTAGCCCCGGTCGCGCGCCAGACCGAGCTTGCGCAGCACCTCGCTGGCGCTGATGGAGCTTTCCGGACGCGTAGCGCCACTCCGGGCCGGCGTGCCGCTCGGGTCCATTGCCGGTTGATGCTGTCCCCGCCGCGAAGCCGACGGAAGCGGCGCGCCGGCGACCTGCATGACCAGCCTGAGCGCCACCGCCGGGCGAACCGAGCGCATCAGGGCGACGACAGCGAAGATCCGCTCGACAGAATGCGCCGCCTCGTCGCCGAGCCTGATCAGAAAGCGCGTCGCATCCTCGACGCTGGCGCCGGCCGCGGTCAGCGCCAGCGCCGCGAGGTCGCGCGAGCGGTCGGCCTCGATCGCCTGTGCCAATGTGGGCCCGCCGCCGAGATGGCTCGCCAGCGCCGTGAAGGCACCCGCAGGATCGTCCGCTGCCAGAGCGAGCCAGCCGGCGAACATATCGCTTGAGACGTTAGGGCGCCGCTCGGAGGGACCGAGCGAATCCAGTGCCGCCAGCGAATCCAGCATGGCAAGACGTCGTTCGGGCCCGGCGAACAGGAACAGCGGTGCCAGTTCCGCGCTGGAGAGGTCGCGCCGCGCCAGCAGCGGCGCGACATAGGCGGCATCTTCGCGCGAGCGGGCGAGCAGCAGGTCGAGCGCGGCGCGGGGCAGCGGGGCGGCCGCATTGCCCATCAGTGCGAAGTCGATCGTCCGGTCGGCGCGCTCGACCAGCATCAGGACCGCGGTGGCGCTGAGATCGGACCGCTCCGCGAGAGCGCCGGCAATCTTTCCATCGTCGTGGCCGGCAAGATCCTCGATCTCCACCGGCGTCAGCGGCATCCCATGGCGCAGCAGAGCCGACAGGACGGCGCCGCCGCGTGCTTTCAGCGCCGTGAGCACGGGCACCGGCAGATGCCGCCAGCCGGCGAGCTTCCGGGCGAGGATGATGGCTGTGGCTTCGTCGATGCCGGGGATGAGGGCCGTGGCCATCTCGCCGAAGGCAGCAAGATCGTCGGGCGCCGGGTGGGGCGTCGACATCAGCAGATCTGCCTTCACCCGCAGCGAAACCTGGCTGAGATCGAGTCCGCCATCGCGCGCAAGGCGGGCGAGATGAGCGAGTTCGGCGGAAATTCGCGACGGCATGGGGCGCTCGGCTGTGATTCTTGGTGCAGGGCGAGAGTAATCCCCGAGGCTTTAAGAGGGCGTTAACCATGTCGGGGCCTGATGCGGAACGGAGAGAGATTCTCCCGCGACCGTAACCCGAGGCGCCAAGAAACGGAGGCGCAACATGGCCGTCGTCATCCCCCTTGCGCCGCTCCGCCGGGCGCGATCAACGGAAGCTTCGGCCGTCATGCGGCCAGAGCCCGCAGAAATCCTGTTTTTCACCGGCGTTCGCTATGAGCGGCAGGCCGAGCCCGTGGCGCCCGAGCCGGTGGTCAGGCGCCGGCGGCGCATCGTGGCAGCGCTGTCGGCCGGTGGCCCGAAACGGACCAAGAAGACGACGAACGCCAGGCAGCCGGCGTGACCTTCGTGCCCGTCGAGCGTCAGCGCGCCGTGCCGCGGCGGAGCAGTCTCCTGGCCGTTCTCATGTTCGGCCTCTGCGCCGGATCCTGCGCCGGTCCCGGCGATTTCGGCCGCCCGCGGCCGGACTACTGGAGCCAGGTCGTCGCACCCCAGAAGGGCTTCTGGTCGGCCACACTGCGTGGCGAGGCCGCTTCGCATTTTCGCATGACCGATGACGAGGAGCAGCTGCGCGACCGCGCCTGGCGCTTCGTCATGCCCGGCCATGAACGCAGCGTCTTCCAGGGGCGTGTCTCGGACCTCGCGCATTACCGGATCCTGCCGGTGGAGGCCCAATCGAGCGCCGTGTCGGACTACTTCGTCGCGCTGACGTCGGGTTCCTACTCGTCGCAGGTCTCGCGCTATTCGCGCCTGGCGGAAGACGTGAATGCCGACCGGCTGCTGATCGGGCCCTTCCGCGCCAACGCGATGCGGGTCGTTTCCGCCGACCGCGTGCGGATGCGCACGGCCGAGGGCTCGCCTTATGTCGCGCCGGAACAGATCGATCCGGCTCATGCCCGCGTCGTCGAAAACGAGGGGCTGATCCTCTGGGTCTGCGAGCGCATCGGCTTCCGGATCAAGAGTTATCACTACGCGCTCGCCAACCTCGTCGTCGAGATGCCCTCGCGCGAGGCGATCCGCGCCGAACGCGCCATCATGGCGCTGGAGGCGGAGGCCGCGCCACTCTGCAAGATGCAGCTCATCGGAACCTTCGCGCCGATTGTCGCCAAGGGCTGAAGCTCGACCGGGCTGTCCGCTCAATCCGCCATTCCGCAGGCGACGCCGCTGGCCAGTGCCTCGGCGTCGGCGCGGTCGGAGGGGTGCCGCACCAGCACTCGCGCCACGATCAGTCCCTGATCAGTGTCGGAAACCACCCGCAGCTCACGCGCAGCCTCGCCCTCCTCGTCGCGTGCGAGCCTTTCGTCGCGCTGCTCCTCGGTCATCACCACGAACTCGACGACGCCGCGGATCGCCGCGCGGTCGGTGATCGCGTAGAGCACGCCCCCGCCACGCCGGTGCAAAGTGAGGCCTAGCGGCAAAGTCCCGGCCCGCGCCACGACGCGCATCGGCCCGCCGGTCAGGTCGTAGCTGCAGATCGCCGTGACAGTGGCAGCGTCCGCCTCGCGGGGCAGGGGCAGGCTGCGGTCGGCCGAGGTGATCAGCTCTGCCTTCCCCGAGGTGCCGAGCACGCGATAGGCGTGGGCGGCGTCGCTGTCCGAGAGGACCGGGACCAGCAGGACGGTCACGATGTGGACGATGCCGGCGAGCACGAGCCCCGCGAGCGTCGCCAGCAACAGGCGCCGCAGGGCGGCCGCGAAGCGAGCCCCACGCGGCAAGGGCCTCGGCCCGGCGGCGACGGCATCGCCGATCTCCTGTTCGGTCGTGCTCATGGCAGTCGACTCATGGGCAGTCGATCCGCTGGATGCGGGGCAGGCTCTCGGGCCGGGTCTCGCCAGCCTGGGTTGCAATCGGGGTGTCGTAGAGCCGCAGGCGAAACTGGAAGCGCCCGCTCGTCGGCAGGGGCAGCCAGTTGCCGGCCTGTGGCCATGATGCGGCGGCGATGCGCAAGGTGCCGCCCTCGTCGCGCACGATCTCGGCATCGGTGAAACCGCTGCGGTCGAGCGGCAGGCGGAAGGCGCGTCCGTCGGCATCGGTCACGCTGAGCGTCCAGCCTCGCGTCGTCGGGGTAGACCCGGTCAGGGCATAGCGGCAGCGGCCGTCGAGCGCCCAGCCTTGCTCGTCGCGTTCGGCGATCAGCTCGAGCCCCTCGCCCGCGCCTAGTGGGAGATGCACGCCCCGGGCGAGGTAGGCACGCATGTAAGGATCGATGTCGCGCCCGCCGCTGCGTGGCCAGGCCTTCCAGACGCCGATCTCGACCATGCCCAGCAGCGGGCGGCCGGCGACCGCGAAATGCGCCGACGCCAGTCCCAGCCCGGCGCCGAGCGCTATCAGATAGGCGAGATGGAAGACGCGCACGACCCTGCTTTCAAGACCGGCCATCGCTGGCGGCCGGCGGCGCGAGTTGAACCACCCTGCTGCCGTACGTCAACAGAATGCGGTCGATGTCGCCGTCGTCCCCGCGCCGCCCCGTTCCGAAAACGCATCCCAGCTTCCGGACCGGCGCTCTAGCGAATCTGGGTCACGCTGCCTGTCGCCGAGACCTCGCGAATGCCGATCTGCACGCGCTGGCCTGCCGGGCGCGAGGGCTCGATCGTCCTGAACATGGCACCGACTGCCGAGAGGACCTCGAAGGACTGTCTTGGCATATGGCCTGCGCCTGGGCCGGATACCGCGGCGATTGCGGCCGTGGGCGCCGGCGCCTTGGCGACGGTCACGGCCTTCGGATCGGGCGGGGCGACACCCGGGATCGGCCTCAGTTCGAGCCCCTGATGGGCGAACTGCATGATCTCCTTCCAGGTCATGGCCGGCAGCGAACCGCCGGTCATGTTGTTCGTCTCGGAGGAATCGTCGTTGCCGTACCAGACCGCGCCGACGAGATTGCCGGAATAGCCGACATACCAGGCGTCCTTGTAGCCATTGGTCGTGCCGGTCTTGCCGGCGGTGACGACGCCGTCGAGAGCGGCGCGGCGCCCAGTTCCCTCGGTCGGCACCTTCGAGAGCATGAAGTTCATGTCCTGCGCGACCTGCGTGCTCAGGACCTGTGTTGGCGCGGGCTCGTCCCGGTCGTGGCGATAGATCGGCTCGCCCTGCGAGTTGTGGATCTCGATCGCGGCATAGGGCCTGGCTCGCTTGCCGCCATTGGCGAAGACCGCGTAGCCGGCCGCCATGTCGATCACGGTGACCTCCGCCGCGCCGATCGGTAGCGAAACGGTGTCGGTCAGCGGCGAGTTCAGGCCCATGGCGCGGCTGGTCTCGATGATCTTCAGCCGGCCGATGCGGGCGGCGCGCGCGACATGGGTCTCGCCGGTCGCCTGACCGATGGCGATCGACATCTGGACCGGGATCGTATTGATCGACTTGGCCAGCGCCACCGTCAGCGGCATCGAGCCTGCATAGGAGCGGCCGTAGTTGTTGGGGCACCAGTTGCCGATGCAGACCGGGCGATCGGTGACAACCGTATTGGGCTTGTAGAGCCCCGCCTGCAGCGCTGCCGCATAGACGAAGGGCTTGAAGGACGAGCCGGGCTGCCGCAGGCTCGATGTCGCGCGGTTGAACTGGCTCGCGCCATAGTCGCGGCCGCCGACGAGCGCGCGCACCGCCCCATCCGTATCCATGATGGCGGTCGCCGCTTGCCGGGCACGGTATCCCGGCCCGTGCTGGCGCAGGATGGCCTCGATCGCTTCGTCGGCCCGGTCCTGGATCGCGGGGTCGTGCGGCGTCTTCACCGTGAGCACCCGGTCAGGGCCGATCTTGCCGTCGTCGGCAAGGCGCTTCACCTCGTCGAAGGCCCAGTCGAGATAGTAGTCGGGGCTGGAATCGCGCGCCCGATCGACCGGCGTGGCCGGGTTGCGCTTCGCACTGTCGACCTGGCCCGCCGTCATGAAGCCGGCATCGACCATGGCATTCAGAACGTCGTTGGCGCGGGCGCGCGCCGCCGGCAGGTTGACATGCGGAGCGTATTTCGTCGGCGCCTTGAACAGCCCGGCGAGCATCGCGGCCTCGGCGAGCGAGACGTCCCTGACCGACTTGCCGAAATAATACTCCGCGGCGGCCGCGACGCCGAAAGTGCCGCCGCCCATATAGGCGCGGTCGAGATAGAGCTTGAGGATCTCGTTCTTGGTCAGCCTCTGTTCCAGCCAGATCGCCAGGAAGGCTTCCTTGATCTTGCGGTCGAGCGAGCGCTCATTGGTCAGGAACAGGTTCTTGGCGAGCTGCTGGGTCAGCGACGAACCGCCCTGGACGACGCCCGACGCCCGCGCATTGACCGTCAGTGCGCGAACGGTGCCGATCACATCGATGCCGAAATGGTCGTAGAAGCGCCGGTCCTCGGTCGCCAGAACAGCCTTGAGCAGGTGATCTGGCATCTCCTCGAGCTTCAGCGAGTCGTCGTGACGCGCGCCGCGATGGCCGAGCTCGGCTCCGTAGCGGTCGAGGAAAGTGACGGCGAAGACCTGGTGCTTCAGCGCCTCCTCGCGGCCCTCATGGAAGGAAGGAATGGCGAGCGACAGCATCAGCAGCGAGCCGGCGATGCCGAGATTCAGGCCTTCGCTGGTGAATTCGGCCGCCAGGCGCTGCCCGCCTGTAACGGTGAGGCGGTCGGTGAAGCTTCGGATGCGTTCATAAGAGTCGCCAGCGCGGCGCGCGGCGTTCCACAGCCCGGCATCGACCCATGAATCGACCGCCAGCGCGTAGCGCTTCAGTCGGGTCGTCCAGCCTGTCCTCTTGAACTCCATCGTAGTCCCAGGATCCCGATGAGAGCCGCTGCCTCGAAAGGCGACGACATTGTCCTGCCGCGCCCCGGCCGTCTTGGCAACATATTCCGGCCGTGCCTGCGATAGATATTCAGTCCCGGCAAAAGTGTAAGTGACCCGGGTCACAGTCTCCAGTCAAAGAGCAGATTTTGGGCCAGCGGAACTGTCCCGTTTCGGCACGGCTGGAGCAGGTAAGCTGCAGGGCGCCTTGCGGATGCAAGCGGGCTGCTTCCATTCGTCGGCTTCCCTCGGCCGGCCCGGCAGAGCATAAGGCAGCATGACCGGCGACCAAAATCCCGATGATCCGTTCTGGCGCACGACCACGCTGGAGGAGATGAGCCGCGAGCAATGGGAATCGCTCTGCGATGGCTGCGGCCGCTGCTGCCTCGTCAAGCTCGAGGACGAGGATACTGGCACCATCCTGGCGACCGATATCGGCTGTCGCCTCTTCGACGCGAAGACCTGCCGCTGCAAGGACTATGTCAATCGATCGGCGACGGTGCCGGACTGCGTGACGCTGACGCCCCATGACGTGCGGACGCTGCCCTGGTTGCCGCCGACCTGCGCCTATCGGCTCGTTGCCGAGGGAAGGGACCTGCCCTGGTGGCACCCGCTGGTCTCCGGCGATCCGGAGACGGTCGTCGAGGCAGGCGTCGCGGTGCGCGGCCGCGTCTTCGCCAGCGAGGACGATGTGCCGGAAGAGGACGTGCCCGACCGCATCGTCAACTGGCCGCTGCGCTGGCCCAAGAAGGCGCGGGAAGCGGCAAGAGAGAAGGCGAGGGCGCGCTGAGCGCACCCCCGCCTCGTGAGCCTCAGCCGACGGCCTGCTCCCGCTCCGACGCGGGGTCGCCTTCGAGCAGGTCGCCGACCTCCTCCGAGAAGACGTACTTCTTGAACGCCTCCGCCGGCACGCCATGGGCGAGCAGGGCGGCCGCGCAGCCAATGTGGTCGCGCGGCGCGTCGTCGCCGACATCGTCTGCTTGCGAGGCGAAGGAGAGCGTGCCCAGCGCATTGTCGCCATAGCCATGCGTCGTGCGCCAATCCGCTCCGGCGTCGAGCAGGAGGCGCGTCATCACGGCATCGCCGGTGAAGATCGCGAGGTTGAGCGCGGTCGCGTGCCAGGCGGTCTTGACCTCGCGCGGCCAGCCGAGCGCGAGCATCGTGCGGACGGCCTCGATCCGCCCCAGTGCCGCGAGCTGGGGCATGGCCTGAAGCTGGGCGTCGCTCAGGCGCGAGAAGATGTCGGGCATCGCCGCGAGCAGCCTCTGTGCCGCGGCTTCGTCGCCGCGCGCGCAGGCCCCGATGAAACGCTCCTCGGCTGGCGCTGCCTCGTTGACGCCATGCGCGCGCAGCAGCGCGACGACATCGTTCCTGCCGAGGCGCTCGGCGAAGCATAGCACGCTCGCGCCGCTGCGGTTCTGGGCCGTCAGATCCGCGCCGGCCTCTATCAGCGCGCGAATATGGGCGAGCGAGCGGCCGCGCAGCAACGCATGGTGCAGCCAGTGCCGCTCTGGCGTGGTGTCGCCTTGCGCCAGCAACAGCTCCAGCGCCTCGGGCCTGTCGTAATCGAGCGCCCGCGCGACGGCATTGGTGCCGGAAACCCTTGCTCCCGCCGCCAGAAGCAGGCGCAGGCAGGAGAGGTCCGCGCTCTCGACGGCATGATAGACCGACTCGTTGTCATCGGGGCTCGCCCCTGACTCCAGCAGCAGCCTGGTCATGCCGGCGTGATGCGTCCGCCCGGCAGCGCCATAGAGCACCGAGAGCGGATCGTCCGGAAAGCGCCGATCGATCCAGCGGCCGTTGACATCCGCGCCATGGGCGACGAGCAAGCGTGCGCTCGTCAGCAGCTGCTCCTCGAATTCCGGCTCGCGGATCAGGGCCGAGGACGTGACGGCGGCAAGCGGCGGCATCGCGAAGGGCCCGCCGGGCCGATTGGCGAAATCCGGATCAGCTGCGAGCGCCCGTTCGAGGCGGGCGACGTCGCCGACGGGAGCCGCGAGCCAGGGATCGCCTGCAACAAGCGATGGTTCGGCCCTTAGCATCCTGAGCGCCAGAGCGCGTTCGCGCGCCTGGCCTTCGAACACGCAAGCCAGCCAGCGCTCCAGCCGTTCGGAGGCGGCGCTGCGCGCCCATTCGACATAGCGCTTGAGCTCGGTCCAGGAGCGGAAGCCGTGCTCGCGTGCGATGACGGACTGCGCGTCGTGCAACCGCAGCGGAAGTTGCGCCAGCGCTTCGACAGGAAGGTCCCGAGCCGCCGGCAGCGCGGCGGCGAAGCGGTCGAGCCCGTCGTCGGTGCCGGCACGGGCGGCACGCAACAGGCGCTTGGCCTGCTTGCGCAGATGGTCGAGATCGGGAGATGCGGGAAGTTGTGACATGACGCCTCCAGTGCATGAGGCCGAAGACCCGCAATCGGCTGCACAGGGGCAGACGCGTCAGATAGTCGCTTTCCGAGCAGGTTAGACCTTTTCCGCGGGTCCGGAGGCGTCTCGTCTCGCCTAGTCGCGACCATATGGGCTGTGAGCGCGCTCTTCAAGTCGCCTGGCGCCCGTGATGCCGGGCGGCCGGCCGGCAGCGCCACGTCTCCCTCATTGATTGTTCATGTGCTTTTCGGCATGACCACCCCGTCCCTGCCGCCGGTGCCCACGCGCGATGGGCGCTGCGCGGAAACTTTTGGATCGCCCTGGCGTTGCTGCCCGGGCTGAATGAAGAGGTTTTGACTGATGGCTGGCGGGAAATGGGTCTACACCTTCGGTGACGGCAAGGCCGAAGGCGAGGCGGGCATGAAGAACCTGCTCGGCGGCAAGGGGGCGAATCTCGCCGAGATGAGCAATCTGGGCCTGCCCGTGCCGCCCGGCTTCACCATCACCACCGAGGTCTGCACCTGGTACTACGATAACGGCAAGAAGTTCCCGCCCGAGCTCGAGGCTCAGGCAAAGGCGGCGCTCGACGCAATGGGCGCCCTGACCGGCAAGACTTTCGGTGATCCGGCCAACCCGCTGCTGGTCTCAGTGCGCTCCGGTGCCCGTGCCTCGATGCCGGGCATGATGGATACCGTGCTCAATCTCGGTCTGAACGACGTGACCGTCGAGGCCGTGGCGAAGGCCTCGGGCGACGCCCGCTTCGCCTGGGACAGCTACCGCCGCTTCATCACGATGTATTCCAACGTCGTGCTCGACGTCGATCACGGCCATTTCGAGGAGGCGCTCGAGGACTACAAGGAGCGCAAGGGCTACCACCTCGACACCGATCTCGGCGCCGAGGACTGGAAGGTGCTCGTCGGCAAATACAAGGACATCGTGAAGAAGGCGCTCGGCAGCGACTTCCCGCAGGATCCGCAGGCGCAGCTCTGGGGCGCCGTCGGCGCGGTGTTCTCCTCCTGGATGAATGCGCGCGCGATCAAGTATCGCGAGCTGAACAACATCCCGGCCGCCTGGGGCACGGCGGTCAACGTCCAGTCGATGGTGTTCGGCAATATGGGCGACACCTCAGCCACCGGCGTGGCCTTCACCCGCAATCCCTCGACCGGCGAGAACGCGCTCTACGGCGAGTTCCTGATCAACGCCCAGGGTGAGGACGTCGTCGCCGGCATCCGCACGCCGCAGGACATTACCGAGGCCGCCCGCAAGGAGGCCGGCTCCGACAAGCCTTCGATGGAAAAGGAGATGCCGGAGGCCTATGCCGAGCTTTGCCGCATCTACGGCATCCTCGAGAAGCACTACCGCGACATGCAGGACATGGAGTTCACCATCCAGGAGGGCAAGCTCTGGATGCTGCAGACCCGTTCCGGCAAGCGCACCGCCAAGGCGGCGCTCCGGATCGCGGTCGAGCTTGCGACCGAGGGGCTGATCTCGCAGGAGGAGGCCGTCGGCCGCGTCGAGCCCGGAGCGCTCGACCAGCTCCTGCACCCGACGATCGATCCCAAGGCCGAGCGCCGCATCCTGACTACAGGCCTGCCGGCTTCGCCCGGCGCCGCCGCCGGCGAGATCGTCTTCAACTCCGATGATGCCGAGGCCGCCAAGAAGGCCGGCCGCAAGGTCATCCTCGTCCGCGTCGAAACCTCGCCAGAGGACATCCACGGCATGCACGCCGCCGAGGGCATCCTGACCACGCGCGGTGGCATGACCTCGCATGCCGCGGTCGTCGCGCGCGGCATGGGCAAGCCCTGCGTCTCGGGCGCCGGCCAGATCCGCGTCGACTACGCCAAGGGCACGCTGACCGTCGGCAACACCACGTTGAAGGCCGGCGATTTCCTCACCGTCGACGGCGGCAACGGCCAGGTCCTGCTTGGCGAGGTGAAGATGCAGAAGCCCGAGCTGTCGGGCGAGTTCGCCACGCTGATGGGCTGGGCCGACAAGGTGCGCCGCCTCAAGGTCCGCGCCAATGCCGAGACGCCGGACGATGCCAGGATGGCACGCGAATTCGGCGCCGAGGGCATCGGGCTTTGCCGCACGGAGCACATGTTCTTCGACGAGAACCGCATCCAGGCCGTGCGCGAGATGATTCTCGCCCAGGACGACAAGGGCCGCCGCGCCGCGCTTGCCAAGCTGCTGCCGGTGCAACGCCAGGATTTCGTCCAGCTCTTCACGATCATGCAGGGGCTGCCGGTCACCATCCGCCTGCTCGATCCGCCGCTGCACGAGTTCCTGCCGCATGGCGAGGCCGAGATCGCCGCCGTGGCCAGCGCGCTCGGCGTCACGGCCGATGCCCTCAAGCACCGGGCCGCCGAGCTGCATGAATTCAACCCGATGCTCGGCTTCCGCGGCTGCCGTCTCGCCGTTGCCTTCCCTGAGATCGCCGAGATGCAGGCTCGCGCCATCTTCGAGGCGGCCGTCATCGCCGCCAAGGAGACCGGCAAGGCCGTCATTCCCGAGGTCATGGTGCCGCTGGTGATGGGCGTGCCTGAGTTCGATCTGGTCAAGGCGCGGATCGATGCGATGGCCAAGGCCGTGATCGAGGAGAGTGGCGTCCCGGTGGACTATCAGGTCGGCACGATGATCGAGTTGCCGCGCGCCTGCCTGCGGGCACAGGAGATCGCCGAGAGCGCGGAGTTCTTCTCCTTCGGCACCAACGACCTGACCCAGACGACGCTCGGCATTTCCCGCGACGACGCCGCCTCCTTCCTCGGCGCCTACACGGCCAAGGGCATTCTCGCCTCCGATCCCTTCGTCACCATCGACCAGGAGGGCGTCGGCGAATTGGTGAAGCTCGCCGCCGAGCGCGGTCGCAAGGCCCGGCCCGACATCAAGCTCGGCATCTGCGGCGAGCATGGCGGTGATCCGGCCTCTGTCGGCTTCTGCGAGAGTGTCGGCCTCGACTATGTCTCCTGCTCGCCCTTCCGCGTGCCGATTGCCCGCCTCGCGGCGGCGCAGGCGGCGCTGGGCGCGGTCAGGGCGAAGGAAGGCTGAGATGATGCGACGGGCACGCCCGCCCGTTGCCAGAGACACGCGGCGCGATCGGCCCTCGCCGATGCGCCGCTGCAAGGCCAGCCTATCGCTTCGCGACCGCCTGCGCCGCGAGCGCCGCGATCTGGCGTAGCCTCGCCTCGTAGGTTTCCAGCGAGGGCGGCTGGCCCATCTTCGCGCCGACCGCAGCCTGTGACAGCGTCTCGACGATCGTGTCGGCGGCGAGCGAGCCGAGCGCGATCTCGCCCCTGGCCGCAGCCTCCGTCAGGAGCCTCGTCGCATTGGCGGTGAAGATCCCCTCGAAAGCCTGGATCTCGCGCAGCGCGATGCTCGCCATCACCGCCTTGAGCTCGGCCAGGTGCTCGCCATCGCCGAAGGCGGCATAGCTCGCGCCGAACTGCGCCAGCATCAGCTCCTCGAGCTTCTCGGAGAAGGGCAGGGGCCGCGCCATCACGGCCTCGCAGAGTGCTGCGATCCGGGCGCCGAAGCGTTCGATCATGGCGCGGAAAACGTCGTCCTTGCCCTTGAAATGTAGGTACAGCGTCGCCTTCGCGAGGCCGGCCTCGCGCGCCACATCCTCCATCGAGCTGCGCTTGAAGCCATAGCGCGCGAAACGCCGCAAGGCCGCATCCGCGATCTGCTCGATGCGGGTCCTCGCTTCATCCGGCACGGCCGGGGAACAATCTCGTGAGCTGATCATTCTCAGTCTTGACGAATTCCAGACTCTGCGCGACCATACCAAATAGACTGGATTAATCCAATGAGTCTATTTCGGTGGTCGCGGGCCATGTCCGCGGTCGCTGCCGACGCTATGCCGGATCGGGTTGCCAGATAACCCCCGCGGCAGGGCGACGTTCCGGTTCTTCACACGGCATTTCATATCCGCGAGGCAGCCATGGCCCATACGCTCACCGTCAATGGACGCACCCATAGCGTCGATGTCGACGCCGACACGCCCCTGCTCTGGGCGATCCGCGACAATCTCGGCCTGACCGGTACCAAGTTCGGCTGCGGCGTCGCGCAATGCGGCGCCTGCACCGTCTGGATCGACGGCCAGCCCGTTCGCTCCTGCGTCACGCCGATATCAGCGGTCGAGGGCAAGGTGACCACGATCGAGGCGCTTGAAGGCAAGGAGGCGCAGGCCGTCCAGGCGGCATGGGACAAGATCGACGTGCCGCAATGCGGCTACTGCCAGTCCGGCCAGGTGATGAGTGCCGTCGCCTTGCTCAAGGAAAATCCCAAGCCCAGCGACCGCGACATCGACCTCGCGATGAACGGCAATATCTGTCGCTGCGCCACCTATGCCCGCATCCGCACGGCGATCCACACCGCCGCCCGCACGCTGGAGGGCTGATATGACCGCACATGACGTCACCCTTTCGCGCCGCTCGCTGCTTGCCGGTGCGGGCAGCCTCATCATCGCATTGCAGCTGCCCAAGGCGGCTCGCGCCCAGTCCGGCGCCGCACAGGCCTTTCGCCCCGCCGGAGCGGCGACCTTTGTGCCCAACGCCTTCATCCGCGTCGCCGCCGACGACAGCGTGACCGTTCTGGTCAAGCATATCGAGTTCGGGCAGGGACCCTTCACAGGTTTGGCCACCCTCGTCGCAGAGGAAATGGACGCCGACTGGGCCCAGATGCGGGCGGAACATGCCCCTGCCGACGTCAAGCTCTACGCCAATCTCGCCTTCGGCGTGCAGGGCACCGGCGGCTCGACAGCCATCGCCAACTCCTTCGAGCAGATCCGCAAGGCTGCCGCGACGGCGCGTGTCGTGCTGGTGCAGGCTGCGGCGCAGGCCTGGAAAGTACCGGCCGGCGAAATCACGATCGAAAAGGGTATTCTGAAGCACGCCTCGGGCAAGCAGGGCCGCTTCGGCGAATTCGCTGAGGCTGCTGCGAAGCTGTCCGCGCCTGCCGACGCTCCGCTGAAGCAGCCGTCGCAGTTCAAGCTCATCGGCAAGGAAGGCGCGGTCAGGCGCATCGACGGTGCCGACAAGGCCCGCGGCAAGGCGCAGTTCACCATCGATATCAGCGCTCCGGACATGCTGACCGTGGTCGTGGCCCGGGCGCCGCGCTTCGGCGGCAAGGTCGCGAGCTTCGATGCGGCTGATGCGCTCAAGGTCAAGGGCGTCGTCGACGTCAAGCAGATCGGTTCGGGCGTTGCGGTCTATGCGCAGGGCATGTGGCCGGCGCTCAAGGGCCGCGAGGCGCTGAAGGTCACCTGGGACGAGAGCGAGGCAGAGAAGCGCGGCAGCGCCGAGCTCGTGGCGGAGTACCGCGCGCTCGCCCGTACGCCGGGCAAGATTGCCGGCCAGCATGGCGATGCCGAGGCCGTGCTCGCCAGGGCCGAGCGGGTGATCGAGGCGGAATACGTCTTCCCCTATCTGGCGCACGCGCCGATGGAGCCGCTCGATGGCTATCTCGAATGGAATGCGCAGGGCGCAATCGCTCGCTTTGGCAGCCAGTTCCAGACGACCGAGCACCAGACCATCGCCACGATCCTCGAACTGCCGCCGGAGAAGGTGCAACTCGAGACCATGCTCGCAGGCGGCTCCTTCGGCCGGCGCGCGCAGGTCAGCCAGCATCTCGCGGCCGAACTCGCCATGTGCGCCAAGGCAATCGGTCCGAACCGGCCGGTCAAGCTTGTCTGGACGCGCGAGGACGACCTGACCGGCGGCTATTATCGCCCGCTCTTCGTCCACCGCATGCGCGGCGCGGTGAAGGACGGCAAGATCACCGCCTGGACCAACAGCATCGTCGGCCAGTCGTTCATCCTCGGCACGTTCTTCGAGCCGATGATCGCGAAGGACGGCCTCGACTCGACCATGTTCGAGGGGGCGAGCGAGCTGCCCTACGAGGTCGCCGATTTCCGCTGTGAGGTGCATGCGACGAAGGTCGGCGTGCCGACGCTGTGGTGGCGCTCGGTCGGTCATACCCACACCGCCTATGCGGTCGAGTGCTTCATGGACGAATTGCTGCAGGCGGCGGGGCAGGATCCGGTTGCCGGCCGCCTTGCCCTGATGGGCAAGGAGCCGCGCCTCGCCGGCGTGCTCAAGGCCGTCGCGGAGCTGTCGAAATGGACGGGCCCCGATGCCGGGAATGGCCGGGCGCGCGGCGTCGCCGTGGCGGAGAGCTTCGGCTCCTTCGTGGCGCAGATCGCCGAAGTTTCGGTGGGAACGGATGGTGAGCCGAAGGTCCACAAGGTCTGGTGCGCGATCGATTGCGGCATCGCGGTCAATCCCGACGTCATCCGCGCGCAGATGGAGGGCGGCATCGGCTTCGGCCTCGGCCATGCCCTCTATGGCGAGCTGACGCTCGACAAGGGCAAGCCCATCCAGACCAATTTCGACAGCTACCGTTCGCTGCGCATCCACGAGATGCCGGAGGTCGAGGTCGCGATCATCGCCTCCGCCGAGAAGCCGACCGGCGTCGGCGAACCCGGCGTCCCGCCGATCGGGCCGGCCGTCGCCAATGCTCTGGCGCGCCTCGGCCAGGGGCGCCCGCGCCAGCTGCCCATGGTCGGAGGGATGGTCTGATGCTGCGGCAGTCCCTTCTCGCAGCGGCCGCCGGACTTGGGCTCGCGCTCGCCGGCACGGCCATCACGACGGCTCAGACACCGACCCCGCCAGCCGGTACGCTGCGCTCGGTCGAGAGCTTCCAGTCGATCGCCCAGCGCGAGGCGCGCTCGGCGGCGCTGTTCACCGAGATGGGCAAGGTCCTGCAGCATCCGCGCTGCGTGAATTGCCATCCCGCGACCGAGCGTCCGCGTCAGACCGACGCGCAGCGCCTGCACCAGCCGCTCGTCGTGCGTGGCAAGGACGGGCATGGCGCACCCGGCATGGCCTGCTCGACCTGCCACGGCAAGGAGAACTTCGATCCGGCTCGCGTGCCGGGCGACGGCCACTGGGCACTGGCGCCCGCTTCGATGGCCTGGGAAGGCAAGACGCTCGGCCAGATCTGCGAGCAGATCAAGGACCCCAATCGCAACGGCAGCCGCGACTTTGCCGCGCTGATCAAGCATGTCGCCGAAGACACGCTCGTCGGCTGGGCCTGGCGCCCGGGCCCCGGTCGCCAGCCCGCGCCCGGCACGCAGGACGAGTTCGGTGCGCTGCTCAAGGCCTGGACAGAAACCGGCGCCGTCTGCCCGCGTTGAAACGGGCCACTGTATGAGGAGGCGGTGGGCTTGCCCGAGCCCGCCGCCACTCGCCTTTGGGTGGGTCGCTGGACCCGCATTGCAATTTGTGCTAGCTCCGCCCATGTAAGACGAGATGCGGCCGGGTTCTGGCCAATCCTCCGCGCGGGTTCTCCGGTCGGCGGGCACGAATCAGATCCACCACACATCGACTACAAGGCCATGGCAGGCGTCCGCGCGCCGCGCCGTGTCTCCACAAGTTACGCGGATCTGAAACGTAAGGACTACCTTCCATGAACAAGGGCACCGTCAAGTGGTTCAACGCCACCAAGGGCTACGGCTTCATCACCCCTGAGAACGGCGGCCAGGACGTGTTCGTCCACATCTCCGCCGTCGAGCGCGCCGGCCTGCGCGAGCTGGTCGAAGGCCAGGTCGTGTCGTTCGAGCTCGTTGCCGATCGCAAGACCGGCAAGTCCTCGGCCGGCAACCTCGCCGTCGCCTGATACTGACGACTATCGACCGGGCAGGCGCGTTGCGCCCGCCCGGTTTTGCAAAGACACCTCCCGGCGCTGTGGCTTAGCGGTTCGCCGGCAGGGAAGAGCAAATACTCAAGGCCGGGCGCAATCCGGCGGCACAGCCGAAATCCACATGTGCCCCTTGCGTCGCGGCGTTCGGAAAGACCTGTTTTGACTCAATTCACCAACCTCGGCCTGGCCGAGCAGCTTCTCAAGGCGCTCGCCTCCGAAGGTTACACCACGCCGACGCCGATCCAGGCGCAGGCCATTCCTCCCATTCTGCAGGGCCGCGACCTTCTCGGTGCCGCCCAGACCGGCACCGGTAAGACGGCCGCCTTCTCCCTGCCGCTGCTGAATCGCCTGCTGACGCAGCCGCGCCGCATGGAGGCCCGCTCCGTGCGTGCGCTGATCCTGTCGCCGACGCGTGAGCTTGCAGCCCAGATCGAGACCTCGATCCGCAACTACGCCCAGTTCACCACCATCAAGTCGACGGTGATCTTCGGCGGCGTGCCCGTCGGCAAGCAGATCCGCGCGCTCGGCCAGCATGTCGACATCCTCGTCGCCACGCCCGGCCGTCTGCTCGACCTCGTCGACCAGCGCGCCGTCTCGCTGCGCGACATCGAGTTCCTGGTGCTGGACGAGGCCGACCAGATGCTCGACCTCGGCTTCATCCATGCCCTGCGCCGGATCGCGACGCTGATCCCCAAGAAGCGCCAGACGCTCCTGTTCTCGGCGACCATGCCCAAGCCGATCCGCGAGATCGCCTCGGCCTATCTGACCGATCCGGTCGAGGTCGCGGTGGCGCCTGTTGCGACCACTGCCGAGAAGATCGAGCAGCGCGTCATCCATACGACGCCGGGCGACAAGCCGGCCCTGCTGGCGAAGACCCTGAGCGTGCCCGAGATGGACCGCGCCATCGTCTTCACCCGCACCAAGCACGGCGCCGACAAGGTCGTCCGCCAGCTCGAGGTGGCGGGCATCAAGGCGGCCGCGATCCATGGCAACAAGAGCCAGGGCCAGCGTGAGCGGGCGCTCGGTGCCTTCCGCGACGGCGATCTGCGCATTCTCGTCGCCACCGACATCGCGGCCCGCGGCATCGATGTCGACGGCGTCAGCCATGTCGTGAACTTCGACCTGCCGAACGTGCCCGAGACCTACGTCCATCGCATCGGCCGCACCGCGCGCGCCGGCGCCTCGGGCCAGGCCATCGCCTTCTGCACGCCGGAAGAGCGTGGCGATCTCGCCGCGATCGAGAAGCTGACCCGCGTCGCCATCACGCCGATCGGCGAGGTGCCGTATTGGGACGGTCGTACCCCGAAGAAGCCGCCCCAGAACCAGGGCCGCGGCGGGCGCGGCCAGCAGGGCGGTGGCCGCGATCATGGCCGCCCCCAAGGCGAGCGCTCCGGGCAGCGTCATGGTGGCAAGCCTGCCAATGGCGGCAACGGCCAGCATGCCGGCGGCCAGCGCCATGATGCGCCGCGCAACGATCGGCCGCAGCGCAGCGAACAGCCTGCGCAGCGAAAAGACGGTGGTTCCGCCAAGGAAGGACTTGGCGGCGTCGCGTTCTTGCAGCAAAGAACACAGCAACCACGCACCAACGGCGCCCGGCGGCGCGCGAACTGACGCAGCGACGCCAGAGCCGGAGCGGACCAGCAAATTGAAGCCGGTCCGCTCCCCGCGCCAAAGGGCACACGAAGGACAACGGGATGGCTAAAGAAGAACTCCTCGAATTCGACGGCACGGTGGTCGAAGTGCTGCCGGACGGCAACTATCGCGTGAAGCTCGACAACGACCACGTGATCCTGGCCTACGCGGCAGGCAAGATGAAGAAGAACCGCATCCGCACCATCGCTGGCGACCGTGTGGTCGTGGAGATGTCGCCCTACGATCTCGATCGCGGGCGCATCAATTTCCGCCAGAAGACCGCCGGCCCCGCGCCGAGCGGCCCGCCGCGCAACCAGAACTTCCGTCGGCGCTGATCGGCGCCATGCGGTTTTCGCGCGCCGAGCTGGTTTTCGTCGCGTTCGGCGCTGCCCTCGGCGCGATCGTATCCGCCGTGTTCAAGGCGGGCTGGCTGGCGCCCTCGGCCAGCTTCCCGCCCTTCGTCCTTGTCCTGCTTGGCCTCGGCCTCTCTGAAATCGTCGCCGGCTTCGCGCTCGGCCGTTCGCCGGGCGCCCTGATCGGCATGCCCGCCCGCATGCTCGCCTTCCTGCTCGGCGTCGGCGTGCTGGCGCTGTTGATGGGCGGGCTCGGGTAGGGCAGGCGGTGGAGCGGCGGCCTCCGGCCGACATCCCTTATGCGGAAGCCACAAAAAAACCCCGGCCGGAGCCGGGGTATGAGTGGTCTTTTCCGTAGTCAAAGGGTCTACATGTAAAACTCAGTAACCGGCTCGCTGCCAATGCTGCGAGGCGGGGCTCACCAGCACCTTGCGGTGCCGGGTCTCGTATACGGCCGGGATGGTCTGGCTGACGACCTGGGTCGGGCGCACCATCACCTTGCGCTGCCGCTGCGTGTAGACAGCGGGAATTGTCTCATACTCGACGGTCGCCGGCGTGACCTCGACCGTGCGCTGCCGGATGCCGTATTGCGGTCGGTCATAGACCCAGCAGCCGGTGGTGCGCCCATAGGCGTCGGTGGTGACCTCCCAGCGCTTGCCGCCTGGCGAGATCAGCACCTTCTCGGAGATCGTGGAGTAGGTCGCGGGAACGTGACGCGGGATCTGCCTGGCCGGCTGGATCACGACGTTTTCGGTCACGTAGTCATACTGTGCCGGGATGACCTGGCGCTGCGTTTGAGCCTCTCGCACCAATTGCGTCTCCGCGATGGTGCCGTAGATCGCCGGGGTCTGAACCAAATTGTAGCAGGCGCTGCCGCGGCAGCCGCCGGCCTGGGCCGCGGTCGCGCCCAGCAGCAGCGCAACGGAGACGGCCGTAGCGGCAAGAGCCGGAGCGGTGAAAGCCTTGATCGTCATGCCGAAAACCTGCCCCCGCCAGTCCTGTGCGGCGCTTGGCGCCGCTCGTTGACCGGAGAAAGCCGGGAAAGCGTGATGAACGCAAGGTAAACGCCGAAACAAGGTAAAATTAACCAAGCCGGGCATCGTCTGTGGATTCACGCAGTTTGCGTTTGCGTGAAGCGAAACGGTCGCATTTGAGCGGATTCCACGGGGCTTTGACGTTCCGTCGCCCGAATTCGCGTTGGCGGCGTGATTCAGGGCAGGCCGCGCAGCCTTGCTGCTCCGGAAGCGGTCATGGACCGCCGGCGCGCTTGGACGGATGCCGGCACGAGACGCCGCGATACTGGTCTGTTTCGGAGTCAAAGGGGCTGCGCGTCGAGCTCAGTAGCCGGCCCGCTGCCAGTGCTCCGAGCCGGGGCTGACCAGCACCTTGCGATAGCGGGTCTTGTAGCCGGCGCGGATGGTCTCGTTCACGACTCGAGTCGGTCGGACCAACACCCGGCGCTCCCGCTGCGTGTAGACGGCGGGAATGGTCTCGTACTCGATCCTGGCCGGTGCGGATTCGACAAGGCGCTGGCGAAATCCGTACTGCGGTTCGTCATAGATCCAGCAGCCCGACGTGCGGCCATAGATGTCGGTCGTGACCTCCCAGCGCGGGCCGCCCGGCGCAATCAGCACCTTGTCGGAGATCGAGTAGTACTGTCCCTCGACATGGTGGGGAATTTGCCGTGCGGGTTGGATCAGCACCTTCTCGGTGACGGTGGCGTAGCGGGCCGGGACCACGCGGCGGCGCGTCTGCGTCTTTCGCACCAGTTTCCGCTCGGCGACCGTGGCATAGGTCGGCGGCGTCTTGACGAGATTGTAGCAGGCCGTGCCCTGGCAGCCATCGGCGTGGGCGGCGGTGGGAGCCAGCAGCAGAGCAGCCGAGAAAGCCGAGGCTGCGAGCGCCGAAACGATGTGGGCCTTGTGTGTCATGCCGACAAGCTGTCCCGCCAACCTTGCGTGACGCTTGCGCCGCCGTGGGAGGACCAGCGTGGTGAAATCGCCGCTCGACGCGATCAGTTGGTGGCCGGTCGAGCCGCTGACGGGCCCAAGAGTGCACTCAGCAGCCGCTGCTCGCCCCGCCCGGCTGCCACCTGCTCTCGCGCCGGCGTGTGCGGGCAGTTTACGACCTCGATGATCGAGCCCGGAACGAGCTGACGGCAGCGCGTCTCGATGGGCCGGAGATCGGACAGCCCCACCATCGCCAGCGTGACGGCCGAGATCGCGACAAATGCCGCCGCGCAGAGAGCGTTCATGGCCACCTCCTGAAGGTTCTCAGAAGGTAACGGTCGAGGAGGGCGACTGTTCCGCCTGCCGGTCTGCGCGGGCTGGCGAGCGGTTGGCCCAGGCGCCGATAGCGACCGCCGAATAAGGCAGTCAGCCGTGTGGGCGGTCACCACGAAGCGGGTGCGAGAGGGGGTAGATCAGCCCTCACGGACGTGCCGCTGCACCTCGGCTTACGTCTGTCCCGGCCGCAGCTTGTAGAAGACGTGCTGGCCGATCGTGTCCATCTTCTTGAGTTTCTTCGCCCAGTAGGGCCGGACATATTGGGCGTGATAATGCGTCGAGGCGCCGACTTCGGGCATGTAGGTAGTGCCCTCATAGACCTCGCGGGCGATGCGGACCGCGGCGCGCCACGGCTCCGGCTCGGTGATGCGCAGCGACTTGCCTTCGCAGGTGAAGGTGAACTGGCAGGCGAGGTAGCGGTTGCTGTTCTGGTAGACGACGCCGCAGACGGTGTCGGGGTAGAGCCCGCTCTTGACCCGGTTGAGCACGACCTGCGCCACCGCGGCGCGGCCCTCTTCGGATTCCGAGCGCGCCTCGAAGTAGACCGCTTCCGCCAGGCAGCGCTGCTGGCGCGCCATGTCCCCTGCCGCGATCAGACCGGTATAGATCTCGCGCGGGCCGGGCTCGGCCCTGCCGCCGCGCCGTTCGGACGAGGCGGGGCCGCGCGCGAGCAGGCCCGGGCGCTCCGGCGCAAGGGGGAGTGCGAGCGCCGGAACCAGCGTCGTCACGCTGTAGGAGACCGCAGGCGTCGACGAGCCCCGCGCGATCTCGGAGGTGACACCGGGCGTCGCGCCGTCGATCGTGCGCGGCACCGCGCCATAGGGGTTGGCGGATTTCAGGGCATCGGGCGAGGCGTCGGAGAGAGCCGGATCGGTCAGGCCCTGGTCCTCGGCATAGGGCTCGAAGCCGATCTGGGGCCCGGTCAGCGCCTCCGCCTCACGCAGCGCGTCGAGCGAGAAGCCACCTGAGATCAGGCCCGGCTGGTTGTCGCCGAAGACGACGCGTTCCAGCTCGCGCGGCGCCTTGGCCGAGATGCTCGGGCGCAGTCGGGGCAGGGCATCGCCCTTGGCTGTGCGATCGACCTCGGGGAAGCCGGCGACACTGCGCTTCATCTCCTCGCGCGGCTGGCGCGGATCGATGGCGACGCGCCGCTCGGGGTCATCGAAAGACAGATGCGCCTGCCGAACCGCCGAAGACAGGGAGAGGCCGGGAAGCCGGAAGGCGCTGGCCGCGATCAGCATCGACGGCCCTTCCTCGAGCTCGGAGTCGGGGCCTGGCAAGGTGCGCGACAGGGACGTGGTGGGGAGAGTGTCGATGCTGAAATTCTGGCCGGCCGAGGCGGTGAACGAGACCAGCATGCCGACCGAGAGCGCCCATGGCGCCGTTGTCGCCAGGGCCCATTTCAGCCCGAGCGATCCAATGCGTCTCGTACGCCGGCGCAAACGCAAATGACTCAACTCGCTCACCCGTTTTGAACACGAGGGTAGCGACCGGCGCGCGACCGGCGCGCTTTCGCATCGTTCCGTTATCACCTCGGTAGGGTTGAGCGGGGGTTAACGCGGCGAGCGGAAACGGCCCGTTCATGCGCTTCCCATGCAATCGCGTGATGCGCCAGGCCACGAATTCGCGTTGTCGGACTTCGGCGATCGGCGGTAACGTGCAGACACACGCCCCCTGTCAGGTTCCGGAGATTCGCAATGAGTGTCACGCCGAGTGCCGCCCCGGGGCGTAGCTATGCCCCGGAAATCATCGTCGCGGCCGGCTGCCTGATCGCGCTGATCACCTTCGGCCCGCGCGCCAGCGCTGGCCTGTTCCAGATCCCGATGACGGTGCAGTTCGGCTGGGGCCGCGATACCTTCGGCCTGGCGCTCGCGATTCAGAATCTGCTCTGGGGCCTCGGTGCGCCCTTCGCCGGCGCCATCGCCGACCGATTCGGCATCGTCAAGGTGCTCTGCACCGGCGCGCTGCTCTACGCGCTCGGCCTCGTCGTGATGGCCCATGCCACCTCGCCGCTGCAGCTTCATCTCGGCGCCGGCGTGCTGATCGGATTTGGCCTCTCGGCCTGCTCGTTCAATCTCGTCCTCGCCGCCTTCGGCAAGCTCCTGCCCGAATCCTGGCGCCCGATGGCCTTCGGCGCCGGAACCGCCGCCGGCTCCTTCGGCCAGTTCCTCTATCCGCCGATCGGCAACATCCTGATCGAGCAGATCGGCTGGACCCAGGCGCTCATCGTGTTCGCGCTGACCCTGCTGCCGATCCTGCCGATCTCGATCTTCCTGTCGACGCGCAAGCTCGGCGGCACCGTGCAGGCTGCGGCCGCGAACCTGCCGAACCAGTCGATCGCGCAGGCGCTGTCGGAAGCGTTCAAGCACAAGAGCTACGTCTTCCTGGTGCTCGGCTTCTTCACCTGCGGCTTCCAGCTCGCCTTCATCACGGTGCATATGCCGGCTTACCTCAAGGATATGGGTCTGCCGGCCTGGGTCGGCGGCTGGACGCTCGCCGTCATTGGCCTCGCGAATGCCGTCGGCTCTCTGTCGTCGGGCTGGCTCTCGACGCGCATGCCCAAGCGCCATCTGCTCGCCTGGATCTATTTTGGCCGCTCCGTCGCGATCGCCGCCTTCATCATGTTGCCTGCGAGCCCGGTGACCTCGATCGCCTTCGGCATCGTCATCGGCCTGTTCTGGCTCTCGACCGTGCCGCCGACCTCGTCGCTGGTCATGCTGATGTTCGGCACGAAATACATGGCGATGCTCTATGGCTTTGCCTTCTTCTCGCATCAGGTCGGCGGCTTCCTCGGTGTCTGGCTCGGCGGCCTGCTCTACGAAGCCGCGGGCTCCTACATCATCGTCTGGTGGCTCTCGATCGCGCTCGGCATCGCCTCCGCGCTGATCAACCTGCCGATCGTCGAGAAGCCCGTGGAGCGCACGGTTCCGCAGCCGGCCTGACACGCGCTGACGAAAGGCGGAGGCCGCACGGGTTGCCGTGCGGCGCAGGTTGCGTATCTCCTGCGGCCAAGAACGTTCAGGAGGAGATGCCCATGCCCACCTTCAAGGCCCTTGTCGCGACCAAGGGCGAGACCGGCACCGATCTCGCCTTCGCGGATTTCGCCGAGAGCGACCTGATGGAGGGCGACGTCACCGTCCGGGTCACGCATTCGACGGTGAACTACAAGGATGGTCTCGCCCTGACCGGCAGGGCGCCGGTCATCCGCCGCTGGCCGATGATCCCTGGCATCGACTTTGCCGGCCGCGTCGAGACGTCAGACCATCCCGGCTTCAAGCCGGGTGACCTCGTCGTTCTCAATGGCTGGGGCACGGGCGAGACGCATCTCGGCGCCTATGCCCAGAAGAGCCGCGTCAAGGGCGACTGGCTGGTGCCGCTGCCCGCCGGCCTCAACCCGGACGAGGCGATGGCGATCGGCACTGCCGGCTACACCGCAATGCTCTGCGTGCTGGCGCTGGAGAAGCATGGCCTCAAGCCTGCCGATGGGCCGGTCGTTGTCACGGGCGCGGCCGGCGGCGTCGGCTCCGTCGCCGTCGCCTTGCTGGCGAAGGCGGGCTGGCATGTCGTGGCCTCGACCGGGCGGGCGGAGGAGGCGGACTATCTCAAGAGCCTCGGCGCCGCCGAGATCATCGACCGCAACGAGCTGTCGGCTCCGGGGCGGCCGCTCGGCAAGGAACGCTGGATCGCAGGCGTCGATGCGGTCGGCTCGCACACCCTGGCGAACGTCCTGTCGATGACGCGCTATGGCGGCGCCGTGGCAGCCTGTGGTTTGGCGCAGGGCATGGACCTGCCGGCTTCGGTCGCACCCTTCATCCTGCGCGGTGTCTCGCTGCTGGGCGTCGACTCGGTGATGTGCCCGACGCCGCGCCGTCTCGAGGCCTGGGCGCGCCTCGCCAGCGACCTCGACCGCCAGAAGCTTGCCCTGATCACCAGCACGATCCCGCTTGCGGATGTCGTCGAGACCGGCCGGGCGATCCTGGACGGCAAGGTGCGCGGGCGCGTCGTGGTCGAGATCGGCTGAGGTCTGTCTCAGTGGGGCGTCAGTGCCGCCGCCGCGCGCCTCAGCACCTCTTCGCGCTTGGCCTGAAACGCATTCGTGATCGCTCTCACCGCTGCCAGCGTCTCCGGTGAGGCGCTGCTCGGCGAGCCACCGGCAAAAGGCGGAGCCGGATCGTATTCGATCATCAGCTGGGTGGCCTTGGCCCGGTCTTCGCCGAACAAGGCTGCCATCAGGCTGAGCGCGAAATCGATGCCGGAGGTCACGCCTGCTCCCGTGATCCGGTTGCGATCATGGACGACGCGCTCTGCGACCGGTTCGGCGCCGAACAGCGCGAGTTGCGGAAGCGCCGACCAATGGCAGGTGGCGCGATAGCCGCTCAGCAGGCCGGCCGCCGCAAGCACCAGAGAGCCCGTGCAGACCGACGTGATGTAGCGTGCATTCTCCGCCTGGCGGCGCAGGAAATCGAGGACCTGCTGGTCTTCCAGCAGCGCGGCGATTCCGAGGCCGCCGGGGACGAACAGGATGTCGGCCTGCGGGCAATCGGCGAAGCTGCAGCTCGGAAGGATCCGCAGCCCCGAGCCGTCTCGCACCGGCTCGACATCCTTCCAAACCAGGTGCAGCGACAGTTCCTTGTAGCGCGCCAGGACCTCATAGGGGCCGGTCAGATCAAGCTGGGTCAGGTTGGGGTAGAGCAGCATGACAACATGCATGGGCCACTCCTTTCGATGGGAATTGCCCAGGCGCGCGGCTCCGATGTTCGCGCTCCCCGATGGTCATCCATCTTGCAGCGCCAGTCGCGCGAACGGTTGGACCTTAGATGCCCTTACCACCTCCGGCAATGACGGTGCGTCGTGGTCGAGAGTGGCTGGCATCCGCTGAAAACCCGCCATGAGAGCGCAGGGTTGTTCTTGATTTAGATTGCAACCAATGATTGCATATCCTGAGCGTGCAATCATTGGGGGAAGCGATGCAAGCGGACGGTCTGTTGGGCGCCTTGGTGCTCGCGGGGTTGATGGGGATGGTGGGGCAGGGCGCGCGAACCATCGTCGGGTTGAAGAAGCTGCACGACGTCAACGCGTCCCAGCCGCCGGGAAATCAGGATGCCTTCCTCGCCAGCCGCATGTTCGTCAGCCTGATGCTTGGCTTCATCGCCGGCGTGCTGGCCGCGCTGGCGCTGGGCGTCAAGGATCTGGTGGGCTCTACGGGGTTCAGCGGAGAGATGCTCCTCGGGCTGATCGCCGCCGGCTATGCCGGCACCGATTTCATCGAAGGCTTCATGGAGAAGGTGCCGCTGCCGGGCGCAGGCGCAGGCGCCGTCGCAGGCCCGGGCTCGACCGGCTCTGGCGTCGCCGTGCTGCCGGATCAGTCCGGCAATGGCGCCGCGGCGAAGGTCGCGGCGCAGATGGAGGCCAACCTGGCCAGTCAGCTCAATGCGCAGACCTCCCAGTTGCAGGCAGACATTGCGTCGCTGAAGTCGACGGCCGCGGCCGGCTCGCCGGAGACCAGTTGGGCGCTGCTGACGGGGCCTTCAGCGGCATCGCTGACACCGGACCTGGTGGCGCGCCTGTTCGTGCCGGCAACGCCGCGCGCCAACATCAGGACGCATCTCCCCAACGTGCTTGCTGGCCTGCGTTCCTGCGATCTCATCGACCGCGACATGTTGCTGATGGCACTCGCCACGATCCGTGCGGAGACCGAAGGTTTCGTCCCGATCGACGAGTTCGTCAGCCCCTACAACACCGATCAGGTGGCCTTTGACAAATACGAGCCAGGCACGTCGACGGCGGTGAAACTCGGCAATATCGAACCTGGCGATGGCGCCCGCTTCAAGGGGCGGGGGTTCATCCAGCTGACGGGCCGCGACAATTACACCCGTATCGGCAGCCAGATCGGCGTCGATCTCGTCGGCAATCCGACGCTTGCGAACGACTCTATTCTGGCGGGCCGAATCCTCGCGCAATTTCTGGCGAACAACGAGGATCCGATCCGGATTGCCCTCGCGGACGGAAACCTGAAGGTGGCACGCAGGCTCGTCAATGGCGGCAGCCACGGCTTCGACCGCTTCAAGGACGCCTATGACAAGGGCTTGCGGTTGATCCCCGAAGGCGTCGAGATCTGAGGCGGGCGGACGCGGCGCGCTTACCCCGTGCCCTCGATCAGGCCGCGCAGCTTCGCCAGCTCGCCGCCGACGAAATCCATGAAGGCGCGCACGCGTGGTGCGTTGCGGAGATCCGGGTGGGTCAGGAGCCAGAGGCCGGTCGAGAAATCCGGGTCCGGCGGCAGGAGGCGCACCAGCGTCGGCCGCTGGTCGGCGATGAAGCAGGGCAGGGGGCCGATGCCGAGCCCCTGCTCGACCGCCTCGGCGAGGCCGAGAACGGCCGAGCTCCTGAGCGCGATCCGCTCCGGCGCGACCTTGTCGCGGACATAGCGCGCGGCCTTCACATGGGCGAGCTGGTCGCCGAGTGCGACCCAGTCGCGGGCGAACAGTCTGGCCGTGCCGTTACCGTCGTCCGGCTGAGAGACGTCGCTCGTTCGGCCGTAGATCGCCCAGCTCAATGTCGCGAGCCGGCGGCCGACCAGCGTCTCGCCGGGGGCGTCGCTGGCGCGGATGGCGATGTCCGCGTCGCGCTTGGACAGGTTGAGCGCCTGATTGCCGATCACGATGTCTAGCCGGATCGCCGGATGCGCCGCGCGGAACGCCGCGAAGATCGGCAGCAGCAGATGGAGATAGAGCGTGTCCGTGGTGGTGACGCGCAACTCGCCGGAGGGGGCGACGTCGCGCCCGGCCAGACGCCGGCTGAAGGCGGCCACGTCTTCCTCGACGCGGCCGGCCAGCGCCGCCATCTCGACGCCGGCGGCGGTCGCGACATAGCCGGTCTTGCGGCGCTCGAAGAGCTGCAGGCCGACATGCTCCTCGATCTGCCCGAGGCGGCGGAAAACGGTCGAGTGGTTGACGCCGAGCGCTGCGGCCGCGCCGGTCAGCCCGTCATGGTCGGCAATCGCCTTGACCAGCCGGAAATCGTCCCAGGCGAGATTGGCGTTCATTGGCGGCGATATCCTCGGGCCGGGCAAGGCAAGCCGAAATCTTGCGCGGGTGCAAGGGTGAACTGGCGCCCCTCAGCGCGGCGCGGCGGCGCGGCGCAGTCGGTCGTTGATGGCCTCGCCAAGACCATGCTCCGGTATCGTTGCAACCGCGATGGAGGGTAGCCCAAGCACGTCGAGCCTGCGCAGATGCCCGAACAGGTTGCTGGCCGCCTCCACCAGATCACCAGCCGGACTGAGGTTGAGCGAATGCGGGACATCGTGTGGCTGCGGCCCGAAGCCGAGCCATCCCTCGCCGGGCTGCGGGGCGTCGGCATTCAGTCGGACCTGCGCCGCCGGCGCATAATGCGATGCGAGCAAGCCGGGAGAGATCGGCGCCATGCCGGCTTCCCCCGCGATCACGAGCGAGCGCCCGATCACGCCTTCGATCGTGCTGCGTGGTATGCCGCCTGGACGTAGCAGGCGCGGCGCGCCGTCGAGGCAGGCGACGATCGTCGATTCGAGGCCGACCTCTGTCGGCCCTCCGTCGAGCACCGCGTCGATCCGGCCGTCGAGATCGGCGAGCACATGGGCGGCGCTGGTCGCACTGATCCGGCCGGAGCGATTGGCCGACGGAGCGGCGATCGGCCGGCCCGCCGCCTCGAGCACGGCATGGGCGAGCGGCAGCGAGGGCACGCGCAGCGCGACGGAGGGAAGGCCGGCCCGCGCCAGTTCGCTGACCTCGCAGCTTGAGGCGGCCGGCACGACCAGCGTCAGCGGTCCGGGCCAGAAGGCCTTGGCGAGGGCGAGTGCGTTGGCGTCGAACAAGCCTTGCCTGCGCGCGGCTACGAGATCCGGCAGGTGCGAGATCAGCGGATTGAAGCTCGGCCGCTCCTTGGCGGCATAGATGCCGGCGACGGCCGCGCCCGAGGTCGCGTCGGCGGCGAGCCCATAGACCGTCTCGGTCGGCAGCGCGACGAGCTTGCCCTGCCGCAACAACTCGGCGGCGCGTGCGATCCCCGCGGCATCGGCGCTGAGCCGTTCCGTTGCGCGGCTGGACGTCAGATCATGCCTCAAGATACACCCATCGTCAGGCGCTTCCGCCCGATTGACCGAAAATCGTTTACAACTAAACTATGCCGGACGCGTGACCAAAGTCGTCCTCGTCGGCGCGTGGCATCGGGGATAGTTCCTCGCTACCATCGCGGCAACGCCAAAAGCAGCCGGGGCCGGAACGGGCAGGTCCGCGTGCAGCAGTGCGCCGGCCGCAGGGAGAAACGAAGATGAGCTATCGCGCCCCCGTCGAGGACATCCTCGCAACGCTGCGCCATGTCGCAGGCCTCGACCGCCTGATCGCCGACGGCCTCGCTCCCGAGCTGGACGGCGACATGACGCAGGCGGTGCTCGACGAGGCCGCGAAGTTCGCCTCCGACGTCATCGCGCCGCTCAACCGGATCGGCGACCTGCATGGCTCGACGCTGAAGGACGGCTCGGTGACGACGCCGCCGGGCTGGAAGGAAGCCTACACCGCCTGGGCGCAGGCTGGCTGGAACGCGCTGCCGGCGCCTGAGGAGCATGGCGGCCAGGGCTTGCCGGCGCTGCTGCAATCGGCCTGCACCGAGATGTGGAACTCGGCCGCCTTCGCCTTTGCGCTCGGCCCGTTGCTGACGGTCGGCGCGATCGAGGCGCTGCATGCCCATGGCTCGGAGCATCTCAAGGAGACCTATCTCGCCAAGCTCGTCGCGGGCGAGTGGATGGGCACGATGAACCTGACCGAGCCGCAGGCTGGTTCCGATCTCAATGCGCTCCGTTCCAAGGCCGAACGGGCCGCGGACGGCACCTACCGCATCATCGGCCAGAAGATCTTCATCACCTATGGCGAGCACGATCTGACCGAGAACATCGTCCACCTCGTGCTGGCGCGCCTGCCCGATGCGCCGGCCGGCACGCGAGGCATCTCGCTCTTCCTGGTGCCGAAATATCTCGTCAACGCCGACGGCTCGCTCGGCGAGCACAATGACCTGCGTTGCTCCGGCATCGAGCACAAGCTCGGCATCCATGCCTCGCCGACCTGCTCGATGGCTTTCGGTGACAAGGGTGGCGCCATCGGCTGGCTGATCGGCGAGGAGAACCGCGGCCTCGCCTGCATGTTCACGATGATGAACAACGCCCGCCTCAATGTGGCCCTGCAGGGCGTCGCGATTGCCGAGCGGGCCTATCAGCAGGCTCTCGGCTTCGCTCAGGAACGCCGTCAGGGCGTCGCGCTCGATGCGCCGAAGGGGGCGCCGATGAGCCCGATCGTGGTGCATCCGGACATCCGCCGCATGCTGATGGAGATGCGGGCCAAGACGCAGGCCGCCCGCGCCATCGCCTATCAGGTCGCTGAGGCCCTCGACCGCTCCCGCCGCGAGCCGGACGAGGCGAAGCGTAAGGCCGCCAGCGAGCGCACGGCGATCCTGACGCCCGTCGCCAAGGCCTACGCCACCGATATCGGCGTCGAGGTCGCCTCGACGGGCGTCCAGGTCCATGGCGGCATGGGCTACATCGAGGAGACCGGCGCGGCCCAGCATCTGCGCGATGCCCGCATCGCGACGATCTACGAGGGCACCAATGGCATCCAGGCGATCGATCTCGTGCTGCGCAAGCTGCCGCTCTCCGGCGGCAAGGCGGTGGCGGACCTGATTGCGGAGATGCGTGCCGTCGTCGCGGAGGTCGAGGCAGCCAACACGCCGGGTTTCGGCCATAGCGCTGTGCGCCTGCGCGCTGCGGTCGATGCGCTGGAGCGTGCGACGCAATGGATGCTCGCGACGATGGGCGAGCGCCAGGGTGATGCGCTGGCAGGCGCGACGCCTTACCTCAAGCTCTTCGCGCTCGCCCAGGGCGGCACCGGTCTCGCCCGCAAGGCGCTGGCAACGCGCGCCGACGATCATGCATCGGGCGCTCTCGCCACGGCCCGCTTCTTCGCCGAGATCCTGGCGACGGAAGCGCCGGCCCTGGAGCTGGCTGTGACGGAAGGGGCCGGCGCCGTCGAGGATGCGGCGGTCGTCTTCGCCGCGTGAAAGGGCAGGCCGCGCTGCGCTCAGGGGACCGTAGGCTTGCGGGCCCGGATGTGCAGGAACAGCGGCGCCAGCAGCGTATCGGCCAGATAGGGCTCGCGTTCGGCGGTCGCCGGATCGACGCGCGGCTCGGCCATGTGGTCGATCGCAAGCCCGGCCGCGACGATCATCGCGACCCAGTCGCTCAGCGTGCGGTGGAAGCGCGGCACGCGGAAGGGCTCGACGCGCGCCTTCTCATGGTCCGGCGCGGCCCCGAAACGCCAGGTCTCGATCGCCCCGGCCGGGTCGCTGAAATATTCGCTGATGAGCAGCCCTGTCACCGTGCCGTCGGCGTCGCGAACGACCTTTCGGTTTGGCGGCGCGAAGCAGGGATGCAGGATCGAGAACTGCAGGAAGCCGCCGGGCCTGAGCACGCGGGCCGCTTCCGCGATGCCGAGATCCTGCCGGTGCATGTCCATCAGCGACATGAAGGCGGTGGCGAAGTCGAAACTGTTCTCCGCGAAGGGCAGGGCCGTGCCGTCCGCCTCCAGATAGGAGATGCCGAGACGGGCCTGTTCTTCCGCTTCGCGCGCATGGCGGATGAAGGTCGGGGCGATGTCGATGGCGCTCATCAGCGCCCCGCGCTCGGCGAGCTTGCGCGTGTTGCTGCCCTCGCCGCAGCCGATGTCGAGGCCGTCCAGGCCGTCGATGGGCGGCAGGCTCGCCAGGAAGGCCGGCGTGTTCAGCGCGTCGCGGTAGAGGTCATAGCCGGCGCGCGCATGCCGGGTCCAGGTCTCCGCATTGGCCTCCCAGCAGGCGGCGACGTCCATGCGGTCCATTGTGCTGCTCCGTTGCGAAGGGATGGCGGCTATAGTGAAGCCCGCAGCTGGTGGCTAGACGTGACATGGAGGCCGAGATCGTGACCGGGATGTCCAACCCACGGCTCTCCGACCGAGTCTGCCTCGTCGCGGGCGCCTCGCGCGGTCTCGGGCGCGGCATCGCCCGGGCGCTCGGGGAAGCTGGCGCGACGGTCATCGTCACCGGCCGGTCCAGCGAGGCGGGCGCCCGCACCGACCAGCGCTCCGAGACCTTCGAGGATACGGCGCGCGAGGTTGATGCGGCTGGCGGGCGCGGGCATCCCTATCGCTGCGACCACACTAGTGAGCGCGAGGTCGATGCACTCGTCTCCTGGGCGTTGCGCCGGTTTGGCCGGCTCGACGCCGTGATCGATGCCGTCTGGGGCGGAAACGAGGGCTATGACGGCGTCCGCTATCCCGATGGGTCTTCCTTTGGTGCGCCGTTCTGGCGCCGGCCCGTGGCGCGGCTGGGAACGAGCTTCGAGAGCGGCGTCTATGCGCAGCTCCTGCTGGCGCGCGCGGTCGCGCCGGCGATGGTGCAGGCTCGCAAGGGCCTGATCGTCACGGTGAGTTTCGACGCGCAAGGCGGGTATCTCGGCGACGTGTTCTACGACCTTGCCAAGGCGGCGATGAACCGGTTGACGCTGGCAATGGCGGCGGAGCTGAAGCCCTTCGGCGTCACGGCGCTCGGTCTGTCGCCCGGTCATGTCCTGACCGAACGCGTCCGCGATGCCGGCATGGCGGACGAGACCACCGAGACACCGCTCTATGCCGGGCGTGCGGTCGCGGCGCTGATGGGCGATGCCGAGGTCGCCCGCCATGCCGGGCAGGTGCTGCAGGTGGCCGACCTCGCCGCGGTCTATGGTTTCACCGACCGCGATGGTCGGCGGCCCGAGCGCTTCACCCTCCCTACCTGACGGTCTGCGTCATGCAGGTTTGACATGGCAGTGGGATCGGCGTTCCTGCCGCATATCGATCCGAATCCGCGACCGCCTGAGGCCTTACATGCTCCAGATCCACGGCGTCTGCCCGACCTCGCGCGACAAGCTGCTTCCCGGCGCGGTTGCGGTCGAGGACGGCTTTCCGCCCGAGTCGGTCTGGATCGATCTGCTCAATCCGACGGCCGCCGAAGATGCCCGGGTCGAGAAGCATCTCGGCATCTCGATCCCGACGCGCGAGGAGATGCATGATCTCGAGCCATCGGAGATCATCTACACCGAGAACGGCGCGCATTACATGACAGCGCGCATCATCTGCCAGTCGGAGACGATCGTCCCTAAGCTGGCCGACGTCACCTTCATCCTGACCGAGAAGGCGCTGGTCACGGTGCGCTATGACGAGCCCGGCGCCTTCACGATCTTCATGAACCGCGCGACCAAGCCCGGCGGCTGCGGAACCCAGCCCGAAGCCGTTCTGGACGGGCTTATCGAGGCGATCGTCGATCGGGCGGCAGAGGTCCTGCGCGGCGTCGGGGATCAGATCGATATCGCCTCGCGCCGGATCTTCGCCGGGCGCGGCCAGGACGTCGAGCAGGGCGGCGCCTACCAGGGCGTGATCCAGAAGATCGGCCAGTACGAGCACATCATCTCGAATGTGCGCGAGAGCATGGTCTCGGTCGAGCGCGTGCTGCTGTTCCTCTCGGCCAACTACACGCGCCCAAAGAAGGCGCAGACCGGCTTCTCGGCCGAATGGCGCGCGGCAGTCCGCGACGTCCAGGCGATCGAGGAGCATGCGACCTTCCTGTCGAACAAGCTGCAATTCATGATGGATGCGACGCTCGGCCTCGTCTCGATCGAGCAGAACAAGATCATCAAGCTGTTTTCGGTCGTCTCGGTCGCGCTGATGCCGCCGACGTTGATCGCCTCGATCTACGGCATGAACTTCAAGACGATGCCGGAGTTGGAATGGCAGTGGGGCTATCCGCTGGCGATCGGATTGATGATCCTGTTCGCGGTGCTGCCCTATCTGTTCTTCCGCTGGAAGAAATGGCTCTAAATTCGGCGCGGCATCCTCGCTGCTCGGGGAAACGATGAACGCCTGTCGATGACCACGCCCCAGCTTCTGTCCGTTGCGCTCGTGGCCGTGATGATGGCGGCCTTCCTGTGGGGTCGGCTGCGCTATGACATCGTCGCGATGCTGGCGCTACTCGTCGGCGTGGTTGTTGGCATCGTTCCGGCCAAGGAAGCCTTCACCGGCTTCTCAGACGACATTGTCATCATTGTCGGCAGCGCGCTGGTGCTCAGCGCGGCGGTTGCCCGCTCGCGCGTGATCGAGCGGCTGCTGGCGAGACTCGCTCCCCATCTCGGCTCGACGCAGGCACAGGTCGTCCTGCTGGTCTCCGTCGTGGCGGTCATGTCGGCGATCATCAAGAACATTGGCGCGCTGGCGATGATGCTGCCGATTGCCTACCAGCTCGCGCGCAAGGGTGGTGTCTCGCCGTCTGTCTTCCTGATGCCGATGGCCTTCGCCTCCCTGCTCGGCGGCATCGTCACGCTCGTCGGCACCTCGCCCAATGTCATCGTCGCCCGGGTCAGGGCCGAACTCGGCGGCGAGCCCTTTTCGATGTTCGACTTCACGCCGGTGGGTATCGTCGTCGCGCTCGCGGGCTGCGCCTTCCTGGCAGTCGGCTACCGCCTGCTGCCGAGGGATCGGCGCGGTGCGGTCTCGCTGGACCAGGCCATCGATATCAAGGACTACGTCACAGAGGCCCGTATCGGCCAGAAATCCGCCATGGCCGGCAAGCATGTCGCCGATCTCAAGGCGATCGGTGGTGGCGACCTCCAGATCGTGGCGATCCTGCGCGATGAGCGGCGCCTCCAGGCGCCGCTGCCCGATGCCAGCCTGAAGGCGGGCGACACGCTGCTGCTGCGCGGCGATGCGGCCGTGCTGGAACGCACCGTCGCCGAAGGCGGGCTCGATCTCGACGGCAAGAACCGACCGCCGCAGAAGGGCGATGCGCTCGACCCGGATCAGGTCACCGAGGCGATCATCGGCCCCGATTCCGTGCTGATCGACCAATCGGCCGGCGATATCGGCCTGCACGCCCGCTTCGGTGTCAACCTGATCGCGATCAGCCGTTTGGGCGAGCGCTTTTCGCAGCGCCTGCGCGATATCCGCCTGCGCGCCGGCGACATCGTCGTCATCCAGGGCGACGAGAAGCTGTTGCCGGAAAAGCTGATGGAACTCGGCTTGCTGCCTTTGGCCGACAGGCTCGTATCGCTCGGCTCGACGCGCAAGGCGCTGATGACCGTAACGATCGTGCTGGCAGCCGTGATCGTCCTCGCTGCCGGGCTCGCCCCGGTTCCGCTCACATTCTTTGCCGCAGCGGTCCTGCTGATCGCCCTGCGCTGCCTGCCGCTGCGGGAGGCGTATGCCAGCATCGACGCGCCGATCCTGCTGATGTTGGCGGCGCTGATCCCCGTCAGCGACACGCTGCGCTCAACCGGTGCGACCGACGTTTTCGCGGGCTGGCTGGCCCATATCGGCTCGGGGCTGCCGGGCTGGGCCTCGGTCGCGCTGATCCTCGCGGCGGCGATGGCGGTGACGCCCTTCCTCAACAATGCCGCGACCGTGCTGGTGATGGCTCCGATCGGTGCGGGTTTCGCCGCGCGGCTCGGCTACAACCCCGATGCCTTCCTGATGGCGGTCGCGATCGGCGCCGCCTGCGACTTCCTCACTCCGATCGGGCACCAGTGCAACACGCTGGTGATGGGCCCCGGCGGCTATCGCTTCAGCGATTATCCGCGGCTGGGTGCGCCGCTGTCGCTGATCGTGCTCGCCGTCGCCGTTCCGATGATCCTGATCGTGTGGCCATTGCGGGCTGCCTAGGCGGCAATGCTCTGGATCGGGCCGGCGAAGCAGGTCCGTGTGCCCGGCCCGCGCCCGAGGTTGAAAAGTCGTGGCGCGTTGCCCACCTGCGGTAGCCCAGCAGCGTAAGCAGGCATGATGAGCGTATCGACCAACCGGCGGGCATTATTGCTGCGCAATCCGAAGTCACGCCGTGGCCGCGAGCCGATCGAACCCGTTCTCCAGCGTCTGGAACAGGGCGGGATCGACATCACCATCGAAACCTTCGAGGCGTTGCCCGAGATCGCGCGCGACATCGTCCGCCTGCGCGACAGGGCCGATCTCGTCATCGTCTGCGGCGGCGACGGCTCGGTGTCGTCGGCGGCCCTGGCGGCGATGGAGAGTGGCCTGCCGCTCGGCATCATCCCGATGGGAACCGCGAACGACCTCGCCAGAACGCTCGATCTGCCGATGGATCTGGTCGGGGCGGCAGGAGTCATCGCTCGCGGGCATTTGCGCCCGGTTGATGTCGGCACCGTCAACGGTCATGCGTTCTTCAATGTGGCCAGCATCGGGTTGAGCAGTGAACTGGCCCAGGGCCTCGACCCGGCGCTTAAGAAGCGCTTTGGCAGGCTTGGCTATGCCCTTGCGGCGATGAAGGTGCTGACGCGGGCCTCACGGTTCAGCGCCAGGATCACCGAGAAGGGAAGCGCGACCGAGGTCGACACCTACCAGATCGCGATCGGCAATGGCCGCCACTACGGCGGCGGAAACGTCGTCGAGCAGAACGCCGAGATCGATGACGGCCACCTCGACCTCTACAGCCTCGAGCTGAAGAATGTCTGGAAGCTCGCTTTGATGCTGCGCTCGTTCCGGTCAGGAACGCATGGCGCCTGGCAGGAGGTGCGGACCGCTAAATGCATCGAGTTCGACATCGAGACGAAGAAGCCCATGCCGATCAATGCGGATGGCGAGATCGTCACCGCCACTCCCGCACATTTCAAGGTTCATCCGAAGGCGATTTCGATCTTCGCCCCTTCTGTCGCACCTGGCGCGGCCGCGCATCGCTGGCAGGTGTATCATCGCTAGAGCTCGCTGAAGTCTTGCTAGAGTGATGATGCAGGTCCGATCCTGTGCCGATCGGTAGACATCTTGCCGGCGAAATCACGATCACGTGGCTTGTGCGCTGCAGCATAAATGTTTATCTCGCTCTTGCCTCCGCAAAACCTCCCAACCTACGAAAGGAGAAACGATGCTGGAACGGCACGATCTGGATTGCCTGCTCGAAGACGAGTGCATCCATCAGGAAACCCCCGAGACGAGCGAGCAAGAAGACGCCGACAAGCTCTCGGATCGCGAATACCAGGCTGGCTTCTGGAGCCCGCCGAACTGACAAGGACTGTTGCGGCGGAGGGCGGCATGCACGCCCTCCGCCGCCGAACATCGAATTCCGGACGCGGTCCGCATCACGCCTGTTCCGCCCGCGCCGCCGCGTCGCCCAACCGAACCACGCCACCGCCAACGACACGCGCCGTGATCCCGCCATGGCCGCGCACGGCGTTGTAGCCGCCGCTTCCCAGGATCGCCTCCATCCGCGAGCAGGGATGGCAGTCGCCGGTCGCCTCCAGCAGCGCTTCGCCCAGCTTGAAGCGCCGGCCTTTCAGCGCCGCCAGATTGATGCCCGAAAGCACGACGTTGCGCCGAAGCTGCTCGGCCGTGACCGCATCCAGCCCGAGATGCGCTGCAATCGCGGCGAGGTGCTCCGCCTGGATCAGCGTGACATGGCGGGCGCCACCGGTGCGGCTGCTGTAGTGGTCGCCAATGAGCCCCTGCTGCGGATCGAGGGTCGCTTCCACGACCGGTTGCATCGGCGCCCGCCGCACCGGCCGTAGTCCGATCCAGACGACCCGCCCCGGCCGCATTGGTGCATCGAGCAGGTGCGCCAGCGGCGAGGCGGGGGCGAGCGGCATGGCCGCTAGCTCATCACCCGTTGCACGACGCTTTGCAGCGCGGAGCTATCGCGCTCCAGCCAGCCCGGTACGGGCAGGCCCTTTGACCGCAGGAACTCAGGGTTGAACAGCTTGGACTGATAACGCGTGCCGTAGTCGCAGAGGATCGTCACGATGGTGTGGCCGGGGCCCATCTGCTTCGCCAGCCGGATCGCGCCCGCGACATTGATGCCCGACGAACCGCCGAGGCAGAGCCCCTCGTGCTCGAGCAGGTCGAAGACGACAGGCACCGCCTCCTCATCGGGAATCTGGAAGGAGACGTCGATCGGCGCATCGACCAGATTGGCGGTGATGCGGCCCTGGCCGATGCCTTCGGTGATCGAGGATCCCTCCGCCTTCAGCACGCCGGTGGTGTAGTAGGAGTGCAGCGCAGCTCCCAAGGGGTCGGCAAGGCCGATGGTGATCTTCGGGTTGAAGCCCTTGAGCGCAATGCCCACGCCAGCAAGCGTGCCGCCGGTGCCGACCGCGCAAATGAACCCGTCGACCTTGCCGGCCGTCTGTTCCCAGATCTCGGGGCCGGTCGTCTCGATATGGCCCTGGCGGTTGGCGGTATTGTCGAACTGGTTGGCCCAGATCGCGCCATTCGGCTCGGATTTCGCCAGCTCCTCGGCAAGGCGGCCCGAGACCTTCACATAGTTGTTCGGGTTGACGTAGCCGACGGCAGGAACTTCGACCAGCGTCGCGCCGGCCAGTCGCAGCATGTCCTTCTTTTCCTGGCTCTGCGTCTCCGGGATCACGATCACCGAGCGGTAGCCGAGCGCATTGCCGACGAGTGCGATGCCGATGCCGGTATTGCCGGCAGTGCCCTCGACGATGACGCCGCCGGGCCGCAACAGACCGCGCTTCTCCGCATCCCGGATGATTGCGAGCGCGGCGCGGTCCTTGACCGACTGGCCGGGGTTCATGAATTCGGCCTTGCCGAGAATGGTGCAGCCGGTCGCGGCCGAGGCGCGCTTCAGCTTGATCAGGGGCGTGTTGCCAATGGCTTCGATGACGCCGTCGCGGGTGGGCATGTCGAAATTTCCCTGTTTGCTCCCAACCTGATAGGCGAAAGCGGCAAGCAGGTCATCATGGTCGCGCATCCTCCGGCGAGGTTGGAAGGAGCGCGGCTTGCAATGGCCCGGACGGAGAAAATTCGACCACGATGATCCTCGCCATGAATGAAATTCTTGTCGTGGCCCGGCTGGGCCAGCGCGGCGACGGCATCGCGCCAAGCGAGGCAGGCGAGGTCTTCGTGCCCTACGCCTTGCCTGGCGAGACCGTTCGCGTGGTGCGCGACGGCGACCGCGGGCAGCTCGTCGAGATCATTACGCCGGTCGATTCGCGCATTGCCGCGATCTGTCCGCTCTTCACTCGCTGCGGCGGCTGTGCGGCCCAGCACATGGCGCCCGGCCTCTATCGCGAATGGAAGCGTCGGCAGGTCGAGACGGCCCTGTCGCGCGCCGGGGTCTCGGCGCCGGTCGCCGACATCGTCGACGGCCATGGCACTGGGCGCCGCCGCGTCACCTTCCACGCCCGGCGCGAGGGGGCCGGCATGCTGGTCGGCTTCATGGTCGCCCGCAGCCATGACCTCATCGCCGTTCCGGCCTGCCCGGTCCTGGCGCCGGGGCTGGCGCGCGCGCCGGCCGCGGCTCAACTCGTCGCAAACCGGCTCGGCGGCTCGAACAAGCCGCTCGACATCCAGATCACCGCTTCGGAAGCCGGCCTCGACATCGACATTCGCGGACATGGTCCGGCCAGCGACAAGCTGCGGCTGTCCCTGACCGAGGCGGCCGAGCGGCTCGATCTCGCGCGGCTGTCAATGCATGGCGAGATCGTCGTCGAGCGCCGCCCGCCGCAGCAGCGCATGGGAAGGGCGATGGTCGCGCCGGCTCCCGGCGGCTTCCTGCAGGCGACGGCCGCGGGCGAGGATGCCATTTCCGACCTCGTTCTGGCTGGCCTGCCCAAGGTCAAGCGGGTTGCGGATCTCTTCGCAGGTTGCGGCCCGATCTCCTTCCGCTTGGCCGAGCGCGCGCAGGTTCATGCGGTCGAGAGCGACAAGGCGGCGATTCTCGCGCTGACGCGGGCGGCGGCGGCCACACAGGGGTTGAAGCCGATCTCCAGCGAGGTCCGCGACCTGTTCAGGCGCCCGCTGCTGGAGCATGAGTTGAACGCCTTCGACGCCGTCGTGCTCGACCCGCCCCGCGCGGGCGCCGAAGCGCAGGTCAGGCGCCTCGCCGCAGCCAAGACCGGCACGGTCGTCTATGTCTCCTGCGATGCAGCGACCTTCGCGCGCGACGCCGCGATTCTGATCGCGGGCGGTTATGCGCTGGAGGGTGTCACGCCCGTCGACCAGTTCCGCTATTCCGCTCATATCGAGCTCGTCGGCGTCTTCCGCCGGTCGAAGAAGAAGTAAGATTCGGAGGCATCCTTGAGCGCATCCATCCTGGACGACATGGCCGCAATCGTCGGCCCCAAGAACATCGTCACCGATGCCGACGCGATGGTGCCCTATCTGAAGGAGTGGCGCGACCTGTTCCGCGGCAAGGCGCGGGCCGTCGTCCGCCCGGGCTCGACGGCCGAAGTCGCGGAGCTGGTCAAGCTCGCGGCGCGAACGGGCACGCGGCTGGTGCCGCAGGGTGGCAATACCGGCCTCGTCGGCGGCCAGATCCCGATCGCCGAGGGGCGCGAGATCATCCTGTCGCTGCAGCGCATGGACAAGGTCCGCGCGATCGATGCGGAGAGCGACACGATGACGGTCGAGGCCGGGCTGACGCTGCAGAAGGCGCAGGAGGCGGCGGATGGCGCGGGGCGCCTCTTCCCGCTCTCGCTCGCTTCCGAAGGCTCTTGCACCATCGGCGGCAATCTCTCGACCAATGCCGGCGGCACCGCCGTCCTGGCCTATGGCAATGCCCGCGAGCTTTGCATGGGGCTCGAGGTCGTGCTGGCGGACGGGCGGATCTGGAACGGCCTGCGCCAGCTGCGCAAGGACAATACCGGCTACGATTTGAAGAACCTCTTCATTGGCGCCGAAGGCACGCTCGGCATCATCACCGCCGCCGTGTTGAAGCTGTTTCCGCAGCCGGCGGCGCGCGCCACGGCCTTCCTCGCCGTGCCCGGCCCCGAAGAGGCGCTCACGCTGCTGAACACGGCCAAGGCCGGCGCGGGGGGCACGTTGACCACCTTCGAGATCATGCCTCGTGTCGGGCTCGACTTCGTCCTCCGCCATGCCTCGGGCGCGCGCGATCCGCTGTCGGGGCCGTCGCCCTGGTACGTGCTGATGGAGGTCTCGGCCCAGTCCGCGACCGGGCTCGACGAGGCCGTCGAGGCTTTCCTGGGCGAGGCGCTGGAGCAGGGGCTGGTCACGGATGCCGCGCTTGCCGGCTCGCTGACGCAGCGCGCCGATTTCTGGAAGCTGCGCGAGATGCTCTCCGAGGTGCAGACCTATGAGGGCGGCTCGATCAAGCATGACGTCTCGGTGCCGCTGCACGCGGTTCCTGCCTTCATTGCCAAGGCGTCCGAGGTGGTGATGCAGATGGTCCCGGGCTGCCGCCCGCTACCCTTCGGCCATATGGGCGACGGCAACATCCACTTCAACGTCAGCCAGCCGGTCGGTGGCGACAAGGCGGCGTTCCTTGCCGGCTGGAGCGCGATGAACGAGGCCGTGCACGCCATCGTCAGTGAAATGCATGGCTCGATCTCCGCCGAGCACGGCATTGGCCGCCTTAAGCGCGACCTTTTGCCGGGCGTCAAGGACCCGGTCGAACTGTCGCTGATGAAGACGCTGAAGACGACGCTCGACCCGCAGGGAATCCTGAATCCCGGCGCCGTTCTGGCGATGTAGCGGCCAACAGGTCGGCCGGAACCGCCTCAGACTGTCGGAGGCCAGGCACACCGGTTCAGAACAGGCTGCCTTGCAGATCGTCCTCGGGGCGCTTGGTGCGGGGAGGTGGCTTCGGCACGGCTGCCTCGGCCGCCGCCGGACCGAGGCGTTCCTGCACCTCCGGCCCGTCATTGGCGACCTTGTTCACGGCATTGCCGATCCGGGCCATCTCCAGCAGGTCGTCCGGCGGCGGCCTGAGCAGGCTTTCGACTTTGCGAGCTTCCGCCGAGGGATCCAGCCAGGCGTCGAAGTTCTGCGGTTCGATGATGACCGGGCAGCGATCATGGATCGCGGCCATCACGCCATTCGCCGCCCCGGTAATCGGCGCGACCGTGTCGATCTCCGAACCATCAGGCGAGTGCCAAGTCTCCCACAGCGCGGCCAGGCCGAAGAAGCTGCGATCCGGACGCCGGAACAGGTAGGCGCGGCTTTCGGCATTCCGGCCTTGGCCGAGCCGGTGCCATTCGTAGAACGCATCGGCCGGCATGAGGCAGCGCCGCCGCACCAGCGCGGCGCGGAAGGAGGGCTTCGTCGCCGCGCTTTCGCCGCGGATGTTCACGACGAGCGGGAACTCCTTCGGGTCTTTCACCCAGCCGGGAATGAAGCCCCAGCGCATCAGCATGAACTGCCGCGCGCCCTCGTGCAGGCGCACGACCGGCACCGGCTGCGTCGGTGCGATGTTGTAGCGCGGCGGAAAATTCGGCTGCTCGCGATAGCCGAATGTCGTCCGCATCGCTTCGGGCGGAAGGGTAATGGCATAGCGACCACACATGGTCCGGCAGCTGTGGCGATGAGTCCCTCTCCGATCAACACTTTCTTTGGGTTTGCCCGAGCATAGTCGCGCCGGTTTGGGGTTCTTGATGACCGTCTCCGCGATGACATCGCTGGCTGATGAGGAGGACGGCAAAGCGGACATGTCCGGGCTGCCGCGCCTTTCCACGGACTTCCTCAACCGTTACAGCGAAGCCCTGATGCTGATCGAGATGGCCGCCGACGACGACGAGGCGATCCAGGATCTGCAGGCTTGGCGCAGCGTCACCTATCGCCAGCATTTCGAAGCCTCGCCCCTGCGCTGCGCCGCATCGGCGCTTGCTGCCTATGATCGCGTCCTGCCGTCGCGCCGTATGGGCTTCGAGGAGCTGTGCAGAACCATGGCCCGGCTCGTTGCAACGGCGACGGCGCTGCTGGCCGAGAGGCCGGATGGGCTCGAGAGCAGGACCATCGCCGAGGTTGCCGGCGAGGCGCTGCGCCGCCAGATCGGCCGGGCGACCCAGTTCGTCAACGCCAACGGCAAGGTCGATATCAGCGCGGTCGAAAATCGCGCCCTCCAGGACGAGATCGACGCCCTGCTGGCTGGCTGATCAGCCTGGGCGCCGGCCGCCGATCAGGAATTCACGGTTGCCGTCGCCGCCCTCAATCGGGGAGGGGACAGGCCCGTCGATGCTGAAGCCCAGTCCGGTCAGCAACTCCGCGATGTCGGCGCAGACGCTGTCGTGCACGGCCGCATCCCTGACGATGCCCTTCTTCAGCGCGGCACGGCCCGCCTCGAATTGGGGCTTGATCAGGGCCGCGATCTGCGCAGCCGGTGCCATTAGCGCGGCAACCGCCGGAAGCACCAGGCGCAGCGAGATGAAGCTGACATCGATCGCCGCCAGCGCGGGGGCTTCCGGCAACTCGTCAGGTGTCAGCGTACGGATGTCGCGTGCTTCCAGGCTCATGACGCGCGGATCGGTGCGCAACGAGGCATGGAGCTGGTCGCGGCCGACGTCCACCGCGATCACCCGGCTGGCGCCGCGCTTGAGCAGCAGGTCGGTGAAGCCGCCGGTCGAGGCGCCGACATCGAGACAGGTGCGTCCGGCCGGGTCGAATCCGAAGGCATCGAGTGCTTCTGCCAGCTTCAGCCCGCCGCGCGAGACGTAAGGGTGCGGCGCCTGCGCGGTCAGGACCGCGTCTTTCGCCAGCATCTCGGAAGCCTTGCGGACGGGTCGGCCGTCCACCGTGACGAGGCCCGCGGCGATCGCAGCCTGCGCGCGCGCCCGGCTTTCGCACAGGCCTCGCTCGACGAGCAGCTGGTCGGCGCGGCTCTTCATGTCACCGGCACTCGCGCGTTCAGGCGCGCTTGATCGCGCTCGGCACCCCAAGCGCGCCCTCGACCGTGCGCACGATGCCGGCGGCGTCGAGCCCGGCCGACGCATACATCGCCTCGGGCTTGTCGTGGTCCTGATAGATGTCCGGCAAGGTCAGCGTCCTGACCTTGAGGCCGCCATCGAGCAGGCCGCTGCGGGCGAGCAGTTGCAGGACATGGCTTCCGAAGCCGCCGACCGAGCCCTCCTCGACCGTGAGCAGAATCTCGTGCTCGCGAGCGAGCCGCAGGATCAGGGCCTCGTCGAGCGGCTTGGCGAAGCGCGCATCGGCGACCGTCGTCGACAGGCCGCGCTGGCCGAGCTGCTCCGCCGCCGCCATGCATTCCGCCAGCCGCGTCCCGAGCGAGAGCAGCGCGACGCGCGAGCCCTCCCGGACGATCCGGCCGCGGCCGATCTCCAGCGGGACGCCGAAATCTGGAATCTCGACCCCGACACCCTCGCCGCGCGGATAGCGGAAGGCGATCGGCCCTTGGTCGAAGGCCGCTGCCGTAGCGACCATATGGGTCAGCTCGGCTTCGTCGGCTGCCGCCATCACCACCATGTCGGGAAGGCAGGCGAGATAGGCGATGTCGAAGGCCCCCGCATGGGTTGCTCCGTCGGCACCGACGAGGCCGGCCCGGTCGAGCGCAAAGCGGACCGGAAGCTTCTGGATCGCCACGTCGTGGACGACCTGATCGTAGGCGCGCTGCATGAACGTCGAGTAGATCGCAACGAAAGGCTTGTAGCCTTCGGTCGCCATGCCCGCGGCGAAGGTGACCGCATGCTGCTCGGCGATCCCGACATCGAAGGTCCGGCCGGGAAACTCCTTGCCGAAGGCGTCGATCCCGGTCCCCGATGGCATGGCCGCGGTGACGGCGACGATCTTGCTGTCTTCGCGCGCCGCCTTGATCAGGGCATTGCCGAACACCGAGGTGTAGCTCGGCGCATTCGCCGGAGCCTTGGCCTGCTGCCCGGTGACGGGATCGAACTTGACCACGCCGTGGTACTTGTCGGCGCTGGCCTCGGCCGGGGCGTAGCCCTTGCCCTTCTGCGTCACGACATGGACGAGGATCGGCCCTGTCTGCGAGTCGCGCACATTGCGCAGCACCGGCAGCAGATGGTCGAGATTATGGCCGTCGATCGGCCCGACATAGTAGAAGCCCAGCTCCTCGAACAGCGTGCCGCCGGTGAAGAAGCCGCGCGCGAACTCCTCGGTGCGCTTCGCCTTCTCGTGGAAGAAGCGCGGCAGCCGTTCGGCGAGATGCTTGCCGATCTCACGCAGCGAGCGATAGGTCCGGCCCGAGACCAGCCTGGCGAGATAGGCCGACATCGCCCCGACCGGCGGCGCGATCGACATGTCGTTGTCGTTGAGGATGACGACGAGGCGTGAACCGAGCGCACCCGCATTGTTCATCGCCTCATAGGCCATGCCGGCCGACATCGCCCCGTCGCCGATCACGGCGATCACGTTGTTGGAGCCGCCGGAGAGATCGCGGGCGACCGCCATGCCGAGACCGGCCGAGATCGAGGTCGAGGAATGCGCCGCCCCGAACGGATCGTACTCGCTCTCGACGCGGCGGGTGAAGCCGGAGAGACCGCCGGGCTGGCGCAATGTGCGGATGCGATCGCGCCGACCGGTCAGGATCTTGTGGGGATAGGCCTGGTGGCCGACATCCCAGATCAGCCGGTCGCGTGGCGTATCGAAGACATGGTGCAGCGCGACCGTCAGCTCGACGACGCCCAGCCCCGCACCGAGATGCCCGCCCGTGACGGAGACGGCGCTGATCGTTTCCTGGCGCAACTCGTCGGCGACTTGCCGCAGGTCGCTATCCGGCAATGTGCGAAGATCCTCCGGCGTGCGGACGCGGTCGAGGATCGGCGTGGCAGGGCGCTGGGTCACGCGCACGGTCTATCGCATCCCGACAGGGTGGCACAAGGGCGCGGCGGCGTCGTCGAAGGCCGGTCCGCAATTCCCGGCCGAACAATGTGTTTACCGTGCTCGCCACCGGCACCCTCGAAAACGCGTGCCTTCGATCCAGGCGGCTTGTGCTCTGGCGCACAACTTGCTGGAACAGGAGTGGGCGACGTTGAGGAATCAGGGGCTGGACGATGCGCAAGGGTCGCTCGCCAATCATGGGCGGCTGGCTGAAGGCCGGCTTCCGCATCGCAACGCTTGCCGCTTTGGCTTGGGCCGGAATGGGCGCCCCGCTTCACGCGCAGGGCACGTTGCGCATCGCGATGACCGCGTCCGACATTCCGACGCCAACCGGCCTGCCGAATAACGGCTTCGAGGGGATGCGATTTCTCGGCTACCCGGTGTTCGAGAGCCTCGCCCTGTGGGACCTGACGACGACCGACCGGCTCGCGCCGCTTCGTCCCGGGCTTGCCGAACGCTGGGAGCAGGCGGCTGGCGATCCCCTGACCTGGATCTTCCATCTGCGGCGCGGCGTGAGCTTCCATGACGGCACGCCGTTCGACGCCGACGCGGTGATCTGGAATCTCGAGCGCTACTTCAACAAGGACGCGCCGCAGTTCGAGGCGCCTGCCTCCGCGATCGTCCGGGCCCGCGCGCCGATCATGAACGGCTATCGCAAGATCGACGATGCCACGGTGGCGATCACCACGAGCGTCGCGGCATCCTATTTCCCCTACATGGTGTCGCTCGCGCTGTTCACATCGCCCGCATCCTTCGAGCAGGCGGGCCGTGACTGGGCCAGGGTCGCGACGCTGCCGGCAGCGGGCACGGGGCCGTTCCGGATCTCCAGCGTGGTGCCGCGCGAACGCGTCGAACTGCTGCGCCATGACGGGTACTGGGACGCGGCCGGCAAGGCCAAGCTCGACAAGGTCGTCCTCGTGCCGATGCCGGAAGCGAATGCGCGCCTCGCCGCCCTGCGCACCGGCCAGGTCGACTGGATCGAGGTGCCGCCCGCCGACGGCATTCCCTCGCTCAGGCAGGCCGGCTTCACCATCACAACCGGTTCCTACCCGCATGTCTGGCCCTGGCTTCTCAACATCGGCGCCACCGACAGCCCGCTGAGGGATGCGCGTGTCCGGCAGGCGCTGAACTACTGCGTCGACCGCGACGCGATCGTCACCCTGCTGAACGGCGCGGCCGAGCCGGCGATCGGCTGGCTCAAGTCCAGCGATCCCGACTTCGGCAAGCCGGCGAACCGCTATCGCTTCGACCCCGCGAGGGGCCGGGCGCTGCTCGCGGAGGCGGGCTTCACCGCGCAAAAGCCGCTTGCCTTCAAGGTCATGATCTCGACCTCGGGCTCCGGCCAGATGTCGCCCCTGCCAATGAACGAATTTGTTCAGGCGAGCCTCAAGGAGGCCTGTGGCGTCCAGGTCGATTTCAACGTCACGGAATGGCAGCTCTTGCTGAACAGCATGCGCGCTCTGCCCGACGCCGCCTCGCTCAACGGCTCGCTCGCCCTGAACATCTCCTCGCCTTCGACCGATCCGAGCGTGATGGCGCGCTATTTCGCGGCGGCCAGCGCTCCGCCCAACGGCTTCAACTTTCCGCAGTGGAAGGACGAGGCCTTCGAGGCGGCGCTGGCAAAGCTGGCTGCAGCAAACGATCCGAAGGTCATCGCCGAGCAGACCGCTCTGGCTCATGAGCGGCTGGTGGACAACCCGCCCTGGCTCTACATCGTCCATGACCTCAACCCGCGCGCGATGTCGAGGAAGGTGCGAGGGTTCGTCTCACCGCAATCCTGGTTCATCGACCTGGCGCGCGTCAGCCTGGAATGAACCCGATGAACACGATGGTTGGCGCTGCCACCGATCCCGCTCTGCTGCCGGCCCACATGCTGGCTCGCGAGATCGCTGCGCGGCGCCTGTCTCCCGTCGATGTCGTCGATGCGTTGCTGCGGCGGATCGAGCGTCTGGAGCCGGCGCTGCAATCCTTCGTCGAGGTCTACGCCGCCGATGCGCGGCAGGCCGCCGAGACCGCCGACAAGGCGATCCGTTCGGGCCATGCGCTGGGCCCGCTGCATGGCGTGCCGGTCGCGCTGAAGGATCTCGTCGATCTGGAGGGCCGGATCACGACCGGCGGCTCGATGCACTGGCGCGAGCGTCGCTCGACCGTCACCGCGACGCTGGCACGGCGCCTGCTCGCCCAGGGTATGATCATCCTCGGCAAGACCCACACGGTCGAGTTCGCCGCGGGAGGCTGGGGCTTCAACCAGCACATGGGCATGCCGCGCAATCCCTGGGATGGCGAGCATGTACGTGCGCCCGGCGGCTCCAGCAGCGGCTCCGGCGTCGCTGTGGCCGGTCGGCTCGTGCCCTGGGCTGTCGGCACCGACACCAGCGGCTCGATCCGGCTACCGGCTTCCTTCTGCGGGCTGACCGGGCTCAAGCCAACGATCGGCCGGATCTCGACCTATGGCGTGCTGCCGCTCGCCCCCTCGCTCGACACGCCCGGCCCGATGACGCGCGATGTCGAGGACGCCGCGCTGCTCTACCATGCGATGCAAGGGCCCGACCCGCTCGATCCCACGACGCGCGGCATCGTGCCTGTCGATCCGATGCCGGCCTTGAAGCGCGGCGTCCGGGGCTTGCGTCTGGCCCGGATGCCGGAGAGCGAACGCGAAGGCGTCGATGCCGAAATGCTCGCGGCCTATGATTGTTCGCTCGATGTACTGGCAGCCCTCGGCGCCGAGATCGTCGATGTCGACTTGCCCTTTGCCCTCAACATCTTCCTGCAGCCGCAGGCCATGGTTCAGGCCGAGGGCTATTTCCACCATGGCGCCATCGCCAGCGATCCGACGGCCCAGCTCGACGAGGCCGTCCGCGCCCGCATCATGGCCGGGGCCGGCGTCACGGCACAGGACTATCTCGCCAACAAGGCCGAGCATGTCGGGCGCAAGCGGCGGATGGAGGCGGCTCTCGCCGGCGTCGATGCCTTGCTCACGCCCGGCACGGCGTTTGCCGCGCTCAGGCTCGACGAAATCGACGCCAGCGTGAAGCTCTCGCGCTTCAACGGCTTCGCCAACTATCTGGAGATGTGCGCGCTCTGTCTGCCCAACGGCTTCAACGCCGCGGGCCTGCCGCTGTCCTTCCAGATCTCCTGCCCGGGCTATCAGGAGGCGACCGCGCTGCGCATCGGCTACGCCTTGCAGCAGGCAACCGATCATCACCTGCGGGTTCCACCCGCGGTCCTGTGAGGCCGGCGGTACGAAAGCGGCTCCGGGAAGAAGAAGGGCGTGGCGACCGGAACGGGCAGGAAACGGGTGGGTCGCTCATGGTTGCGGTGAGATAGCTGGCCTCATCAGCCACGCAGGATTCCGAGCATGCCGTCACCCGTTCTCTTCGCCCTGATCGCGACCGGCGTTCTGGCGCAGTTCGCCGACAGGCTGGCGCTCGACACCATCACGCTGGCCGCGACGCAGGCCGGAGCGAGCCCGCGCCTCGTCGGATTGCTAGTTGCCGCGCAATCGGCAGCCTGGCTTCTGGTCTCGCTGCCGGCCGGCGTCTTCGCCGACCGCGTCGCGCCGCGCGGCCTGATCCGCATCGGCGGCTTGCTCATGATCGTCGGCGCACTGGCGGGGGCGGCCCTTCTGGCGACGGGTGAGACTGCCTGGCTGCTCGCGGGCTCGGCCTTCGTCGCGGCGACGGGCCCGGTCGTCATCGCCCTGTCGATCTTCGTGCTGATGCCGCGCGTGGTGGGGATCGCGGCCCTGCCGCGGGCCAACGGCCGGCTCGAACTGGGACGCGCCTGCTTCAGCCTCGCAGCGCCGCTGATCGCAGGCTGGGCCGTTGCGCGCGGGCAGGGCTGGTTCGGCCTGCTGATCTGCGCGTCGGCGGGCCTACTCGTGCTGATGGCTGCGTCGAGGCTTCCGGGCGAGCACCCCGCCCCCCAGCCGCGCCAGCCATTGCATCGTGCCATCGCGGAGGGCGGCCTGTTCGTCGCGCGCCATCCCTATCTCCGGCCGATTGCGCTCTGTGCCATCGCCTGGAACATGGCCTTCTTCGCGTTTACGGCGATGGTCGCGCCCTATGCCGCCCGCATCCTGCTGCTCGCGCCGGAGACGATCGGCCTCGCCTCCTCGGTCTATGGCGCGGGGTTGATTGCGGGCGCGCTCAGCGGCGCCGCCTTGATCGCTCGCCTGCCGACGGGGCTGCTGCTCGTCTTCGGGCCGGCCTCCTCCCTCGTCGGCGCTGGCCTGCTGGCATTGGCGCCGGTCGGGCTGGGCTGGCCCGCGCTGGCGGTCGCCTTCTTCCTGTTCGGCTTCGGGCCGATCCTCTGGTTCATCACCCAGACCAGCCTGCGCCAGGCGGTGACGCCGCAGGCCCTGCTCGGCCGCGTCAGCGCGACGTTGACGACCGCGATGTACGGCATGCGCCCCATCGGCGCGCTCGCCGGTGGCCTTGCGGGCGAATGGTTCGGGCTCGCCACGGCGATCTGGCTGCCGGTCGCGCTCTTCGGCCTCTCGACGCTGGCGATCCTGGCGTCGAGCATGCCGGCGCTGAGAGCAATGCCTGAAGGGGAGCTCAACCCTCAGGCAGCGGAATGAACTCGGTCTCGTCGCCGGGCACGGTGTCGAAACGGCCGGCCTTCCATTCCGCCTTGGCCTGCTCGATGCGCTCCTTCGAGGAGGAGACGAAGTTCCACCAGATGTAGCGCTTGCTGTCCATCGGCTCGCCGCCGACGATCATCAGGCGCGTCTGGCCGACACCGAGGATCGAGATGCGGTCTCCCGGCTTGAAGATCAGCAACTGGCCGGCGCCGAACTCGTCGCCGGCGATGTCGACCTTGCCGGAGACGATGTAGATCGCGCGCTCGTCATAGTCAGGGTCGAGCGGCAGGACGGCGCCCGGCGACAGCACCGCCTCGGCATAGAGCGCATCCCAGGGGAACTTGACCGGCGAGGTCTGCCCATAGGCTGAGCCCATGATCAGGCTGATGCGCTTGCCGCCCTCGACGATCCGCGGCAGTTCCGGTGCTGCATGGTGCTTGAACTCGGGCGCGACCTCCTCATGCGTCTGCGGCAAGGCGAGCCAGGCCTGGATGCCGTAGAGCTTCGGTCCGCTTGCGCGCGCCTCGAGCCCGGTGCGCTCGGAATGGACGATGCCGCGCCCCGCCGTCATCAGATTGACCGCGCCCGGGCGGATCGCGAGTTCGGTGCCGAGCGAGTCGCGATGCATGATCTCGCCGTCGAACAGATAGGTTACGGTGGAGAGCCCGATATGCGGGTGCGGCCGCACGTCCAGCCCTTCGCCGAGATGGAACTCGGCCGGACCCATCTGGTCGAAGAAGATGAAGGGGCCGACCATCTTCCGCCCGATCGAGGGCAGGGCGCGCCTGACCGAGAAGCCGCCGAGATCATGGGCGCGCGGCACGATCACCTGCTCGATCGCAGCGCAGGAGCGGGCGTCGCCGGGAATCGGATCTTCGGAGGGAAATTGCGACATGGCGTGGGCTCCTGTGGCTGCACGAGAGCGTAGACCGATTGAGCCGGTCGGCAAAGGCAAGACCTGCCGGGAGTGGTCAAGCCGCGGCGGCGGCCGGCAGGCGATTGAGCCGCGAACGGTAATGCGCACCTGCCGCATCCAGCGCTTCCGCATCGGCGCGGCGCGCATCGTAGACGAGGAAGGGTTCGGCCCAGGCGAGGGTGCAGCGATGGGCCGTCGCTTCCAGCGGGAGCAGCAATTCACGCAAAGGAAACCGGTTGGCCCCGCCCGGCGCATAGGCCGCCTCGACATTGCCGGCTGTCGCCGCGATGAGCAGAGGCTTGCCAGCAAGCAGCGTCCCCTCGGTCTCGGCGGCCATGTAGAACATCCGCGTCAGGACGGCATCCTGCCAGGCCTTGAGCAGGGGCGGCGTCGAATACCAGTGCACCGGAAACAGCAGCACGATGTGGTCTGCGGCGAGCAGGCGAGCCGATTCAGCTTCTGCATCGATGCATCCGTCGGGATAGAGCGCCTGCATGTCGACGAATTCGACGCCGGGGAGCGTCGCAGCCGCGTCGAGCAGGGCACGATTGGCGCGCGAGCCGGCGAGATGCGGATGGAACAGCAGGATCAGGGTCTTGGTCATGGCATCCTCCTTCGGGGAACGAGGGAGAGGATGTCCGTCGCAATAAAATTCCTCCAATCGATGGTCGGTATACCGTAATATCCAGAGTATGAATTTACGTTCGGTCGATCTCAACCTTCTCGTGGTGCTCGACGCCCTGCTCGATGAGGCCCATGTCTCGCGGGCCGGGGAGCGCGTCGGCCTGTCGCAACCGGCGATGTCGAGCGCGCTGGAGCGCTGCCGCCATCTCTTCAGCGACCGGCTCCTCGAACGGGGGGGCGGCGGCATGGTGCTGACCCCGAAGGCGCAGGCGCTCGCGGGCCCGATCAAGGAGGTCCTTGCCGGCATGGCCGCCCTGCTCGACCGAGCCGAGCCGGATCTTCATGCGATCCGCCAGACTGTGCGCGTCGTCATGGCGGATCTTCCTGCCGTCGCCATCGGCGCGGCGCTGCAACGCCGTCTTGCGCGGACGGCTCCCGGCATCACGGTCGCGGTGATGCCTTGGCATGGTGCTGCGGCGGCTCTGGAGGGGCTCGGGCGCGGCGGCGTCGATCTCGCCGTTTCGGTCTTCCCGAGCGTCGACTCGGACTTTACCCGCCGCGAACTGCTGCAGGAGCGCTATCGCGTTGCCATGCGTCGCGACCATCCGGCGGCTGCCGCCTTCGACCTGGATCGCTGGCTCGCCTATCCGCATGTGCTGGTCTCAGGCCGCGGCGACACACGCGGCCCGCTCGACGAGGCGCTGACACGGATCGGGCGCACGCGCCATGTCGGCATGGTGGTGCCGAGCTTCGTCATGGTGCCGCCGCTGCTGACCGAGTCCGACATGATCGGGCTCTTGCCGAGCCGCTGCCTGCCTGAGCGGGTTAGAGGGGAGATCGTCGCCTTTGAGCCGCCGATCGCTGTCGAGGGCTTTCCGCTGCATTGCGCCTGGCACAAGCGGCGTGCCGGCGATCCGGCGGTGCAGCATGTCGCAAGGCTGATCGAAGAACTGGTTGCCGCTTTGCCAGCCTGACGGCGGAGCCTCAGTTGTCGACGTCGAGCGGAGTGGTGCCGGTCGGCTTGCCGTCGGCGCCGAGCGTGATCCTCTCGATGCGCGCCTCGGCCTGTTTGAGCAACGCATCGCAGCGCGCCTTCAGCGCCTCGCCGCGGGTGTAGATGTCGATCGATTCCTCGAGCGGGACGTCGCCGCGCTCCAGGCGCGCCACGATCGCCTCGAGTTCCTTCAGCGCCTGCTCGAAGGGCAGGGCGGCGACATCGCCATTGGCGTCGGTCACTTTGGCTTCGCTCACAGCATGATTCCCGATTGCCGGATGCTTATCCGCCGGAGAGGCGGCGCCCGCAACCCCGGGAACGGGTCAGCAGGCGTGCTCCTGACAAGGTCACACCGGCAGCGCCGAGCTCTTCTTGATGCTGCGCAGGGTCAGTGTCGACTGCACGCGGGTGACGCCGGGCAACTGCGTGATGATGTCGGTGTGGATGCGCTCGAAATCCGCGCTGTCGCGATAGATCACCCGCATCAGATAGTCATGGGCGCCGGCGAGCAGATGGCATTCCAGGATCTCGGGCAGGTTCAGCACCGCCTGCTCGAATCCTTCCAGCGAGGCGCGGCCCTGCTGGTCGAGCGTGACGAAGACAAACGCGGTTCCCGGAAATCCCGCGATCTTGTCGTCGAGGAGCATCGCATAGCCGCGGATTAGCCCGCTCTCTTCCAACTGCCGGACACGGCGCAGGCAGGCCGAGGGGGACAGGTGCACCTTCTCGGCCAGATCGGAATTCGTGATGCGGCCATCGGCCTGCAGAATACGCAGGATGGCGCGGTCGCGTGAATCGAGTTCGATGGTCATGATGCCGATATCCTCTGCGCGATGCATTGTCGCAAATTCCGCGCAGCGCAAGCAATTTTCTGCATCGAATCCGGAGCACGGCGGCGATATGCACGCCGCGGTCGCCAAAGGTCGCACGAAGTTGCCGGCGTCGAACCCGGCCGCGGCATCGTCAGTCGAGGCGGAGCAAGAACGGCGTTCCCTCGAAGGCATCAGCGCCGCGCCCGATCCTCTCGATCGCCGTGCTCATCCGGCCGCCGCGGCCGAGAATGCCGTCCGCGATCGCGACCAGGCGGGCGTTTGGGGTTGCCGAGGGGGAGGCAGCCCGCAGGTCGGCTGCGACCTCCTCCTCGTCGCGCGAGGGCGCCAGTGCGCAGGACGCGATATAGGCGGCGGCCGTCGAGCGGCTGATTCCGGCCCAGCAATGGATGACCATCGGGGCGGCGCGATCCCATTCCCCCACGAAGGCGAGGAAGCGTTCGACGTGATCCTGCGCCGGCACGACATGGCCCTCCATCTCGGCGTTGATGTCGGACATGCCGAGGAAAAGGTGACGGCTTTCGGCAATGCTGGCGGGCCGCTCGACCACGGTGTTCACGTTGATCAGAGTGACCAGATGGCTCGCGCGCACCCTGGCCACGGTCTCGTGGAGTTTCGACAGGGGGGAGACGTGCAGGGTCGGCATGAGGGGTTTCCTGCTGGGACGCGTCGCAAGCGAATAATGCACGGGAACCATGACGTCATCCTGGCGACTGGAAGGTACTCCGGGATGACGCCGCGCTTTTCCGACCAAACGAAATGGTTCCAATATAAACTATTGCGCCTTAGAAGCGCCGACGGGGCACCCCGCCCATCGCGCGAGCATGTCGATGAATCTCTGGTTCCGCCTGATCTGGCTGCTGCTGACCTCCCCGTTCCGCCCGAAGCTGAAGCCGCTGGCCGACCCGTCGCTGCTGGATTTCCGGGTCTGGCCGCATGATCTCGACACCAGCCTGCACATGAATAACGGCCGCTACTGGTCGTTGATGGATCTTGGGCGCACCGATCTGATGCTGCGCACCGGCTTGTGGCGTGCGGTGCTGCGGCATCGCTGGGTGCCTGTCGTGAACGCAGGCATGATCCGTTTCCGCCGCGAGCTGCGGCCGTTCCGGCCCTTTCGGATCGAGACGGTGATCCTGTGCTGGACCGAGTCCTGGCTGGTGATCCAGCATCGCGTGCTCAGCCGAGCGAGTGACGGCTCGGAAATTGTGGCAGCCCACGCGCTGGTGCGCGCGGCGCTCTATGACCGGGCCGGGCGCGCCTATGTTCCCGTCGCGCGGTTGATGGCCGAGATCGGCACGGCGCAGGCAAGCCCGCTGCCGGGGCCCGAGGTCGAGGCCTTCCTTGCATCCGAGGATGCAATGCGCGAGAGCGCGACTTTGGCATCGGACCGAAAAGTGGAATCCACTTTTCGGATAAATCCGATGAGATAACAGATAGATAGATCATCGTTATCGCGTCCGATAGGACGCGCGATGATCTAGGCGGCCCTGAGCCGCCTTACTCTGCCGCGACCCGCGTCGCGCGCCATTGTGCCAGCAGCGCGCGTAGCGCGCCGGGCTTCAGCGGCTTGTTGAGCAGATGGACGTCGAGCGCGGCGGCGGCCTCGCGTACATGCGGCGTCCTGTCGGCCGTCAGCAGGATCGCGGGCATGGGCGCCCGCGCGCGTTCGCGCACCGTGCTGATCGCCGTCAGGCCGTTGCCATGGTCGAGATGATAGTCCGCGATCACCACATCGGGCTCGCGCCGCTTGAGGAGGATCAGCGCCTCGTCGAGCCCGGCGGCGGTCGTAACCGTGCAGCCCCAGCCCTCGAGCAGCCGCTTCATACCGTCGAGGATTGCCGGCTCGTTGTCGATGACGAGGAGCTTCAGCCCTGCGAGCTGCCCGGCGGGGACCTGCCGCGGCGTCGGGCCGGTCGTCATTTCGGGCAGCGGCGCGGCGCGTGGCACGAGTACTGTGAATCGGCTGCCCCGGCCCGGCACAGAATCCAGCGTCAGCCGGTGGTCCAGCGTGCGCGCAATGCGCTGGACGATCGAGAGGCCGAGGCCGAGGCCGCGCGCCACCCTGGCGCCCTGGTCGAGCCGCTGGAACTCGCGGAACACGGTCTTCTGCTTCGCCTGGGGAATACCGAGTCCGGTATCGAGGACTTCGACCGAGATCTGAGGGCCGCGCCGGCGGAAGCCGATCAGGACCTTTCCGCTCGGCGTGTACTTGATGGCGTTGGAGACGAGGTTCTGCAGCAACCGCCGCAGCAGCCGCCGATCGGAGCGCACGGCAAGGCTGCTCGGTATGAAGACCAGCTTGAGGCCCTTTTCCTGCGCGCTCGGCTCGAATTCGCGCTGGAGCTGGCGCATCAATTCGTCAAGCCGGAAGGACGTCAGCTCGGGCTTCAGCGCGCCGCCGTCGAGGCGCGAGATTTCGAGCAGCGCGGTCAGGATCTCCTCGACCGCATCGAGCGAGGCGTCGATGTTCTCGGCGAGGTCGGGGCTGCCCGCCGCCCGGTCGCGCTCGACCAGCGAGGTCGCATAGAGGCGCGCCGCGTTCAGCGGCTGCAGGATGTCGTGGCTCGCGGCCGCGAGGAAGCGCGTCTTGGAGGCGTTGGCCTCCTCGGCTTCGGCCTTGGCGCGCTGGAGTTCGGTGTTGACGCGCAGGATCTCCTCGGTGCGCTCGACGACGCGGCGCTCCAGGCTCTCATTGGTGCGCTCCAGCTCTTCCTGCGCCTCCACCGCCTCGGTGATGTCGGTATAGGTCGTGACGAAGCCGCCATCGGGCAGCGGATTGGTGCGGATCTCGATGACCTTCTTCGAGGGATAGAGCTTGAGCCGCACCGGCTCCCTATCATGCACGAAGCTCTGCAGCCGGGCGGCCATCAGTTCGTCCTGCTGGCCGACGCCATAGGCGCCGCGCGCCGCATTGTAGCGCACGATCTCGTCGAGCCCGGTGCCGAAGCGGACCATCGCGGGCGGCAGGTCGTAGAGCTCGATGAAGGCCTGGTTCCAGGCGAGCAGCCGAAGGTCGCGGTCGAGCACGGTGATGCCCTGGCCGGCATGGTCGAGGCCGTGCTGCAGGATGTCGCGGTTGTACTGCAGCGCCGCCGAGGCGTCGTCGAGAAGCTTGAAGGCGGCTTCGGTCGTCAGGTTGCGCCGGCGCAGCAGCAGCGACAGCACGAGCCGAGAGGAAGCCGCACCGATCGCCGAGGAGAGCAGATGCTCGCCGAAGCGCAGCAGATGGATGTCGGCGTCGCGCGCGGGGCTGGGCTCTTCGCCGCGGCTGCTGGCAAAGCCCTCGAAGGCGCGCTGCGTCCGCTCCTGGCCGAGATACCGCCCGATCGTGGATTGTAACTCCGCCTCTGTGACGCTGGAGCGCCAGAGCGAGAAGGACTGCGCCATCGTCGCCCTGTCGGACTCGACGAAGGCGTTGGCCTGGAGGCGTTCCATCGCTGTTGCCGGGCGCAGCAGCGAGAAGCCGACATAGGCCAGGAGATTGAGCCCGAGGCTCCAGACCACGCCATGGGGCAGGGCGGGCAGGTCCAGTCCGAACAGCGCCTCCGGCCGCAGCGCGGCCTTGCCAAACGGGCCGAGCGCGACGATGTCGCTCCAGTAGCTGCCCGGATGGGCGAGGCTCGGCATCAGCAGTGTATAGGCCCAGGTCGCGATCCCGATGATCAGCCCGGCCGCGGCGCCCAGCGCCGTGCCGCGGCGCCAGACGAGCCCGCCGAAGAAGGCCGGCGCGATCTGCGCGGTCGCCGCGAAGGAGAGCAGGCCGATCGAGACCAGAGCCGCTTCGCCGGCAGCGCGATAATAGGCATAGCCGAGCAGGATGACGCAGAGGATCGCGACGCGCCGGATGATCACGACCTGCGAGCCGAGGTCCCCGCCCGTCGTGCCGTTGTCGGCATCCTGTGCCGCGAGCTGGGCCTTGCTGCCGGCCGGGTCGCTCAACCCGCGCCGCCCGCGCAGCAGCAGCGGCATGACGAGATGGTTCGAGATCATGATCGCGAGCGCGACCGAGGCGACGATCACCATCGCCGTCGCGGCCGACAGGCCGCCGACGAAGACCAGCAGGGCGAGCAGCCCGGCCTCCTTCTGCAACGGCAGCAGCAGCACGGTCATGTCGCGGTCGACGCCGGCGCCCGGCATCAGCAATTCACCGGCCATGGCGAGCGGCAGCACGAACAGGTTGATCAGGACGAGGTAGACCGGAAACATCCAGGCGGCGCGGCGCACGTCGCGCGCATCGCGGTTCTCGACGATCGTCATGTGGAACTGCCGCGCCAGAAGCAATGCGGCGCAGGTCGAAAGCAGCGTCAGCGTCAGGAAGGTCGGCCAGTTCGAGGTGCGTTCCCAGACCGGCGCCACGCCATCGGGAAGATGTGAGGCCTGCGCGAAGAGGTCGCCGGCACCATCGTAAAGCCCGTAGACGACGAAGACGCCGAGCACGAGGAAGGCGACGAGCTTGACCAGCGACTCGGCCGCGATGGCGAGCACGAGCCCGTCCTGGTGTTCGGTCGCGTCGATATGGCGGGTGCCGAAGGCACAGGCGAAGCCCGCCAGCACCATCGCCACCAGGAAGGCGAGGTCGGTGAGGACGGGGACGTCTGCGGTGATCGGGCTCCCGCCGGTGGCCGTGAGCAGCACCGACAGCGAATTCGCGACCGCCTTGAGCTGCAGCGCGATGTAGGGCAGGGCGCCGATCACGGCGACGAGGCAGACCAGCGCCGCGACCCGCTCGCTCTTGCCGTAGCGGGCGCCGACGAAATCCGCGATCGAGGTGATGTTCTGCGACTTCGCGATGCCGACGATGCGGCCGACGAAGCGGTGGCCGAAGCCGATCACCAGGATCGGGCCGACATAGATGCCCAGGAAGTCGAGCCCCGCGCGGCTGGCGAAGCCGACCGAGCCATAGAAGGTCCAGGAGGTGCAATAGACGGCGAGCGCCAGCGCATAGATCGTCGCCCGCGCCTTGCCGTTGACCAGTCGGCGGCCGGACGTGTCGGCCGCATGGGCGATCGCGAACAGCGCGCACAGATAGGCCAGCGCCACCAAGATGACGGACCATGCGGGGATCATGCTGCCTCCATCACCAGGCGCTGCGATGGCCGGACATTAGAGGACGTTACCAATGGGAGGGAACTGGTTTCCACGCACGACATTCTTCTTTAGCCTCGGATCCGCGACGCGATGTGGCCGGACGGGCTCAGGGCGCCAGACCGAGGAAGGGGCTAAAGCATGCTTGAGGAATTCAAGAAGTTCGCGCTGAAGGGCAATGTCGTCGATCTCGCGATCGGCGTGATCATCGGTGCGGCGTTCAGCAAGATCGTCGATTCGCTCGTCTCCGACGTCATCATGCCGTTCTTCGGCGCGCTCGGCGGCCTCGATTTCTCGAACTACTACATCGGCCTGAACAAGGCCGTGACTGCCCCCGTCCTCGAAGAGGCGAAGAAGCAGGGCGCCGTGCTGGCCTATGGCTCCTTCTTCACGGCCGCGCTCAACTTCCTGATCATCGCCTTCGTCCTGTTCCTGGTGGTCAAGGGCATCAACACGCTGCGCTACAAGGAACAGGCCAAGCCGGCGGAGCCGCCCCCGCCGGCCGCCGACGTCGTCCTCCTCACCGAGATCCGCGACCTGCTCAAGCAGAAGTCGGTCTGACGAGGCTCCGATCGGTCGCACCGATTCATCACCGCGACCGATCGACCCGATCTCGTGATTTCATGCCTGTCGGCGCAGGCATCGGCTAAAGGTGGCTGATCGAAGTCGCGAGGTCGAAACGCATGTCCACCGTCACGCTTGCGGGCTCCAGCCTGATTTCCGGGCTGCGCCCCGAGGCTCGCAATGCCCCCGAGAGCGGCATCGTCGAGGTCGTCAACCACGGCCGGCTGAAACACGGGCTGATCCCGCTCTGGGTCGGCGAGGGCGATCTTCCGACGCCCGATTTCATCGTGCGCGCCGCCAACAAGTCCCTGGCCGACGGCGAGACCTTCTACACCTGGCAGCGAGGCATCCCCGATCTGCGCGAGGCGCTGGCGCGCTACCACACCGCCCTCTACGGCCAGCCCTTCGCGATGGACCGGTTCTTCGTCACCGGCTCCGGCATGCAGTCGGTCCAGATCGTCGTGCGCATGATCACCGGCCCGGGCGACGAGGTGGTGATCCCGACCCCGGCCTGGCCGAACGTCGCCGCCGCGATCGGCGTCGCAGGTGCGGTGCCGGTCAATGTCCCGATGGACTACGTCCATGGCCGCTTCACGCTCGATCTCGACCGGCTGGCTGCCGCGATCACGCCGAGGACGCGCGCGATCGCGATCAACTCGCCGGCCAATCCGACCGGCTGGACCGCGACGAAGGATGAACTCGCGGCGATCCTGGCATTGGCGCGCAAGCACGGCATCTGGATCATCGCTGACGAGATCTATGCCCGCTTCGTCTATGACGGTTCGGCTCGCGCAGCCTCCTTCCATGACGTGATGGAGCCGGAGGACCGTATCCTCTTCGTCCAGACCTTCTCGAAGAACTGGGCCATGACCGGCTGGCGCATCGGCTGGATCGAGGCGCCACCCGCCTTCGGCCAGATCATCGAGAACCTGATCCAGTATTCGACCTCGGGCTCGCCGGTCTTCGTCCAGCGTGCCGCCATCGCCGCGCTCGACGAGGGCGAGCCTTTTGTCGCCGAGCAGATCGCCTGCGCAACCGAGGGACGGAAGATCATCGCTGAGGGCCTGAAGGCGACCAACCGCGTGACGCTGGCCCCGCCGGACGGCGCGTTCTACCAGTTCTTCTCGGTCGACGGCTGGTCGGATTCCCGCGCGCTCGCCATCGACCTCGTCGACAAGGCGAATGTCGGCCTCGCACCCGGAACGGCCTTCGGGCCCGGCGGCGAGACGGGATTGCGGCTGTGCTTTGCCCGCAAGTCCTCGGATCTGGTCGAGGTCGTCAAACGGCTGCAGGGTGCGCTCGCCGCGGGTTGAGCAGTCCCGCTTTCGCCCGGCGCAGGGCTGCTTTGCGCGAGGCCGGGATATTCCAAATTGACCGGGCAGCGCCGCGCGGCCATGACAGCGCATGGCCGCGCCCGGCAGTCCCTTCCGGCGTGCGAGCGCCTTCCGGGACGCTATGGCACTCTTCGGTTATCCCACGTCACGTCTTGCGGTCTGGCGCCGCGAAGCGCTGGTGATCGGCCTCGCCGGGCTGGGCGGCGCGTTGTTCTCCCTTTTCGACGTGCCGGCCGCTTGGCTCTCGGGCTCGATGCTGCTGATCTCGGTGATCGGGATGGCGCGGCCGCTGCCGGTGCTACGCAAGCCCTGGTTCGACTCGACCATGCTGCTCTCCGGCGTGCTGATCGGCTCGGCCGCGACCCCCGAGGCGCTCGCCGCTGCGGCGCGCTATCCGAGCTCTCTCGCCGTGCTTTTCGTCGGCCTCATCACGATCATGTTCGCGACCGGGGCCTATCTTCACTACGTCGCACGCTGGTCCTGGATTGACTCGCTGCTGGCGGCAGCGCCCGGCGCTCTCTCCGCCGTGATCTCCGTCGCGCAGGAAAAGGGGGCGAATATCGGCCGCATCTCGGTAGTGCAGCTGTTCCGCATTCTCGTGCTGGTGGCGGTGCTGCCGACCATCATGCAGATGACCGGGGCCGGCGTTCCGACCCAACCTCCGGCGGTGGTGATCTCCTCGGCCGGCGACATGCTGGTTGTGATCGCGGCCGGCCTGGCCACGGGGTTGGTCTTCGAGCGATGGGGCGTCACAGCGCCGATGATCCTTGGCGCGACGCTGGCGAGCGCCGTGCTGCACGGCACCGGCGTGGTCCACGGAACCCTGCCGCAGGCGATCCAGATCGCGATTTTGATCATGCTCGGAGCGGCGATGGGAGGGCGGGTCTCGCACGTCAAGCGCAGCGAGATATTGGCCCTGTTTCCGCTCGCGATCGGTGGCTTCTTCGTGTCGGTCGCGGTGGCCTTCGCCTTCGCCTGGCCTGCCGCCTGGCTCGCGGGCGTGCCCTATGCGACGGCGATGGCGGCCTTTGCTCCGGGAGGTCTCGAGGCGATGGCGATGCTCGCCTTCGCCATGGGGCTCGACCCGCTCTATGTAGGCGCACATCATCTCGCACGCTTCATGGCGCTGGGCCTTGCGATGCCCTTCATCGTCGCCCGGCTGAAGCCGGAGCCGCCGAAGCCCTGAGGCTCCGGCGGCTGGTCGAGTTATCAGTCCATCCCGATCGTGGTCAGGTCCTGGAACCAGTGCTGGGCCAGCACGAACTTGGTCACCTTCGGCGACAGCGCATGCGGGTTGGTGTCGTGGACGACCCAGCCGAGCACGGCATCGTCGACGATCAGGCTGTGGGCCTTGGCCAGGAGCTCGTCCTGCTTGGCGACGTCGAAGCTCTTCGCTGCCTCGTCGAGCAAGGCGTCGACCGCTGGGCTCGACCAAGTGCCCCAGTTCACGCCGACCGGCGCGACCTGGTTGGAGTGGAAGAAGCGGATGATCGCGTAGAGCGGGTCCGAGGTGACATAGGCGATGTTGTTCGAGGTGACATCGGCGTTCATCTCGTCCTTCGCGCCCTTGCGCCAGCGGGTGTAGAGGACTTCCAGCTCGACGACCTTGAACTCGACCTCGATGCCGACATCCTTGAGGTTCTGCTGGATGAACTCGTTCATCGGCAGCGACTGCATCTGGCCCGAGCCGCCTTGGGCGATGACGAAGGTGGTCTTGAGCGGCTTCTGCTTGGAATAGCCGGCCTCGGCCAGCAGCTTCTTGGCCGCTTCGGGATCGTACTTGATCTGGAAGGACGGCTTGCCGAACCAGGGGCTGGTCGGGTCGACCTGGCCGATGGCAGGACGTGCGAGGCCGTTCAGCAGGGCAACGATGCCGTCGCGGTCGATGGCGAGGTTGAGCGCCTTGCGCAGGCGGACATCCGCCCAGGGCGAGCCCGGCGCGACGGAGAGGTGATAGTTCCAGACATGCGGGGTGACGTTCTCGACGATCCGCATCTTCGCGGCCTTGAGCTGCGGCACGGTGTCGGGCGCCGGGGTCTCGATCATGTCGACCTGGCCGGTGATCAGCGCGTTGGTGCGCGCCAGAACCTCGGGCATGGGCAGCAGGATCAGGCGGTCGACCTTGGCGAGCCGCTTCTTGTCCCAATACTCGGCGTTCTTGACGAGCTCGGCGCGCTCGCGCGGCACGAACTTGTCAAGCTTGAAGGGGCCGGTGCCCGACGGGGTCATCGCGAACTTGTCCCAGTCCTTGCCGACCTTCTCGTATTGGGCGGGCGACGAGACCAGGAACCAGAGCATCTGGTAGGGGAAGAAGGAATCGACCGCCTTGGTGGTGATCTCGACCGTCTTGGGATCGACCACGCGGTAGCTGGCGACCGAGGGCAGGCGCGGCTTGACCTGCGCGGCCTGGCGGCGGTCGTAATGCGGCGCCTTTTCGTCCAGAACCTTGTCGAGGTTCCAGACCACCGCTGCGGCGTCGAGCGCCGAGCCGTCATGGAACTTCACGCCGTCGCGGAGCGTGAACAGCCACTTCTTCTGGTCAGCCGGATCGACCTTCCATTCGCTGGCGAGGCCGGGAACGAGCTTCCCCGGCCGGTCCGCGACATCCATCTCCCAGGCGACGAGCGGATCATAGAGCGTGTAGCCGGTGAATTTGTAGGCACCGGCGCCACGATCAGGCTGGCCGGAGGTCAGCGGGATATCGGCCATCGAGATGCCGTAGCGCACCACCGATTCCGCCTGCGCCGCCGTGGCGAGGGAAAGGGCGAGTGCGGCCGAAATAGCCAGGCGTTTGAACATGCATGCAGCTCCGAGGGAAGAGATGCATGCAATTCAGCAAGGGCTGTGCCAGCGGCCTTGCTCAGACGCTCGGCCACACCGCGCCGTTGGTGTTGGTCAGCACGGCATAGAGCGAGCTCGTGCCGCAGATGAAGAGCCGGTTGAGGCGCGGCCCGCCCCAGCAGACATTGGCGACAACCTCGGGGATCGCGATCTTGCCGATCAGCGTGCCGTCCGGATGGTAGATGTGGACGCCGTCGGCGGCGCTGGTCCAGACCCGTCCCGCGACATCGAGCCTGAAGCCGTCGAACAGCCCCGCCGTGCAGGTCGCGAAGACGCTGGAGCCCGCGAGTTGCGTGCCATCGGCCGTGACCCCGCAGGCCCGGATATGACGCGGGCCATTGACGGGATCATGGCTTGCCCCCGTATCGGCGATGTAGAGGATGCGCTCGTCGGGCGAGAAGGCCAGCCCGTTGGGCTTGACGAAATCGTCCGCGACGAGCGTCAGCGCGCCGCTCTGCCCATCGATGCGATAGACGTTGCAACCTCCGATCTCGCTATCGGCCTTGTTGCCCTCATAGTCGCTGAGGATGCCGTAATCGGGGTCGGTGAACCAGATCGAGCCGTCGGACTTCACCACGAGATCATTCGGCGAGTTCAGCCGCTTGCCCTGGTAATGGCTGGCCAGCACGGTGATCGAGCCGTCATGCTCGGTGCGCGTCACCTGCCGCCCGCCATGCTCGCAGCTGACGAGCCGTCCCTGGGAGTCGACCGTATTGCCGTTCGAGTTGCGGGCCGGCTGGCGGAAGACGCTCGTCTGGCCTGACAGCGCGTCGTAGCGCAGCATGCGGTCGTTCGGGATGTCGGACCAGACCAGGGTGTTATGCGCCCGGAACCAGGCCGGCCCCTCAGCCCAGCGCGACCCGCTCCACAGCCGTTCGACCCGGGCCGAGCCGGGGATGACGCGGTGGAAGCGCGGGTCCAGGACGGTGGACCCTGTGCCTTCGATGACGCCGAACATGAGAACGCTCCAGCCCTGGTTTTCATCGGTCAGCCCGGCGGGCGCCGATCGATTCTTGTCTACAGCTCCAGCCCAGCATCCCAATAGGGCGTCTGTCCGTAAAGCTCGCCGAGGTAGTCGACGAAGGCGCGCACCTTCTGCTCCATGTGCCGACGGCTGGGATAGACGGCATGCACCGCGACCCGCTTGCCGACGGAATAGCCCGTAAGCACGCGCTGCAGGGCGCCCGATTTCAATTCCGGCCCGACATCCCAGGTCGAGCGCAGGGCGATGCCGACGCCGGCAATCAGCGCCTCGCGTACGACTTCGCTGGAATTCGTGCGCAGCGGGCCGTTGACCCGCACGTTCACCGGTCCTTCCGGTCCGTCCAGGCGCCAGTGATCGGCATTGTGGGTGATCAGCGTGTGCCGAGACAGGTCGTCAATGCTGGTGGGGGTGCCGGATCGGGCGAGATAATCCGGTGCGGCGCAGAGCACGCGGTGGTTCGGTGCCAGCCGCTTCGCCACCAGGCTCGAATCGCGCAGGTCGGCGATCCGGATCGCAAGGTCGAAGCCCTCGCCGACGATGTCGATGAAGGCGTCGCTCAGCACGAGATCCACCGTCACCAGCGGATGCGCGTCGAGGAAGGGCTTGAGATGCGGCGCGATGTGCAACCGGCCGAAGGAGGTCGGCGCCGAGACGCGCAGCGTGCCGCGTGCCTGGCCGGCGCCGCTTGCGACCCAGGCCTCCGCATCCTCGATCGAGGACAGGATCGAGACCACGCGCTCATAGAAGCCCTGTCCGGCCTCGGTCAGCGAGAGCTGGCGCGTCGTGCGCTGCAGCAGTCTGACGCCCAGTCGCTCCTCCAGCCGGCGGATGCGCTTGGAGATCACGGCCGGCGACAGGTTCAGCTGCCGGCCCGCGGCCGACATGCTGCGTGCCGTCACCACATGCGCGAAGACGTCGAGATCCCCGAAGCGATCCATCCGAAGGGTTGTCCTCTCGCCATCTTTTCCGAATTGGAAATAATCATGCGCGTTGGTCACGCTGCAAGCAGTTTCGATTTCGTCTAGGGTCTGCGCCGTTGCCCAGGAATCTTCGCCATGTCCGCCATCGCCTTTCCCGCCCCCGACCCGGATATCCTCGCCCGCCGCGATGCGATCATCGCCGGGCTGTCCAGGCTGGTTGCGCCGGAGGCGCTGATCACCTCCGCCGACGAGCGCCGGCCTTATGAGACCGACGCCCTGACGGCCTATCGCCGCCTGCCGCTGGCGGTCGTGCTGCCCTCGACGACGCAGGAGGTCGCGGCGGTGCTGCGCTATTGCGGCGAGCAGGGCGTGCCTGTCGTCCCGCGCGGTGCCGGCACATCGCTGGCCGGCGGCGCGATCCCGCAGGAGGATGCCGTCGTCATCGGCGTCTCGAAGATGAACCGCATCCTCGAGATCGACTACGCCAACCGCACCGCGAAAGTGCAGGCAGGCGTCACAAATCTCGCAGTCACCGGGGAGGTTTCGGCGGAAGGCTTCTTCTACGCACCCGATCCGTCGTCGCAGCTCGCCTGTTCGATCGGCGGCAATATCGGCATGAACTCCGGCGGCGCGCATTGCCTGAAATATGGTGTCACCACGAACAACGTGCTCGGCGTCACGCTGGTCATGCTGGATGGCAGCATCGTCGAGATCGGCGGCGCGCATCTCGATGCGCCGGGCCTCGACCTGCTCGGCCTCGTCGTCGGCTCGGAAGGCCAGCTCGGCATCGTCACGGAAGCGACGGTGCGCATCCTGCGTTCGGCAGAAGGCGCGCGCCCGGTGCTCTTCGGCTTCCCGACCAGCGAGCAGGCGGGCGAGGCGGTCGCTGCCATCATCGGCGCGGGCATCATTCCCGTCGCGATGGAGTTCATGGACAAGCCTGCGATCGAGATCTGCGAAGCCTTCGCCAAGGCCGGCTACCCGATGGATGTCGAGGCGCTTCTGATCATCGAGGTCGAGGGCTCGGACGCCGAAATGGACGCCCAGCTCGCCCGCATCGTCGCCATCGCCCGCGAGCATGGCGTCAAGACGGTGAAGGAGAGCCAGTCGGCGATGGAATCCGCCGCGATCTGGAAAGGCCGCAAGTCCGCCTTCGGCGCGACCGGGCGCATCGCCGACTATATCTGCATGGACGGCACGATCCCGACCGGCCAGCTTCCTTATGTGTTGCGCCGCATGGACGAGATCGTGAAGGGCCATGGCCTGCGCGTCGCCAATGTCTTCCATGCCGGCGACGGCAATCTTCACCCGCTGATCCTCTACAATTGCAACGATCCGGTCGAGGCGCAGAAGGCGGAGGATGCCGGCATGGACATTCTCAAGCTTTGCGTCGAGGTCGGCGGCTGCCTCACCGGCGAGCACGGCGTCGGCATCGAGAAGCGCGACCTGATGACCTTCCAGTTCACGTCCGAGGATCTCGCCCAGCAGATGCGGGTGAGGGCGGTCTTTGACCAGACTTGGCTGCTCAACCCGGCCAAGGTGTTCCCGCTCGAAGGCAGGATCGCGGCGTGACCCTCCATATCCCTACAACCGAGGCGCAGGCCTGTGCCGTCGTCAAATCCCTGATCGAGAGCGCCACGCCCCTGTCCATCATCGGCGGCAATACGCGCGCCGGCCTCGGGCGCCCGACGCAGACACAGAGCACGCTCTCCAGCGCCGGCCTGACCGGCATCACGCTCTATGAGCCGGCGGAGATGGTGATCGGCGCACGCGCCGGCACGCCGCTCACCCTCGTTCAGCAGACTCTGGCGGAACGTGGACAGATGCTGCCCTTCGAGCCGATGGACCACCGCGCCCTGCTCGGTAGCGAGGGCGAGCCGACGATCGGCGCCGTCGCCGCCGCCAACATCTCGGGCCCGCGCCGGATCAACGCCGGCGCTGCTCGTGACTCGCTGATCGGCATCCGCATGGTCAATGGCCGCGGCGAGGCGATCAAGTCGGGCGGCCGGGTGATGAAGAACGTCACCGGGCTCGACCTTGTGAAGCTCGCCGCCGGCAGCCATGGCACGCTCGGCTTTCTGACCGAGGTGACCTTTCGCGTGTTGCCTAGTCCCGAGCGCGTCGTGACGCTGGTCTGGCGCGGCCTGTCCGATCATGCGGCCGTCGCGCTGCTTTCAGCGGCGCTGGGCTCGCCTTTCGAACCCTTCGCCGCCGCGCACCTGCCAGAGGGAGTCGGTGCCGACCAGGCCCGGACGCTGCTGCGACTGGAGAACTTCTCCGACTCGATCGACTATCGCAGCCATGAGCTGGCCGAGCTGCTGCGCCAGCACGGTGCGCCCGTGACCGTGGAGGGCGCGGCCTCGGCCGAGCTCTGGCGCGACGTCCGCGATGCCCGCTTCTTTGCCGGCACGGACGAGGCCGTCTGGCGCGTGTCGGTGGCGCCTGGCAACGGGCCGCGAGCGACGGCGACGATTGCGGCGCATGTGCCGGGTGCGCGCTGGTTCTACGACTGGGGCGGCGGGCTGGTCTGGCTCGCCTTGCCCACCGGTGAGGACGCGGCTGCAGGCTCCATCCGTGCCGCCCTGAAGCCGCTCGGCGGTCATGCGACGCTCGTGAGGGCCCCTGCTGCGATCCGCGCCACCGTTCCGGTCTTCGAGCCGCTGGCGGATCCGCTGATGCGCGTCACCGCCGGCATCAAGCAGAGTTTCGATCCGGTCGGGCTGTTCGAGCCGGGCCGGATGTATGCGGGGATGTAAGGCGGCCTTTCTCCGATCCGGAGAAGGAAAGACGCGCAGTGGGTGACAGGACGATCAGAGCGTAACAATGCAGACCAACTTCACCCCAGACCTTCTTGCCTCCGACCCCAGGCTGCCGGCCTCGGAGAAGATCCTGCGCACCTGCGTGCATTGCGGATTCTGCACCGCGACCTGCCCGACCTATCTGCTGCTCGGAGACGAGCTCGATTCGCCGCGCGGGCGCATCTACCTAATCAAGGACATGCTCGAGAACGGCAAGCCGGCGACCGAGGAGGTGGTCAAGCATGTCGATCGCTGTCTCTCCTGCCTGTCCTGCATGAGCACTTGCCCCTCAGGCGTGCACTACATGCACCTCGTCGACCATGCCCGAGCCCATATCGAGGAGACCTATGAGCGGTCCTGGCACGACCGGCTGCTCCGGCGGGTTCTGGCCGCGATCCTGCCCTATCCCGGCCGCTTCCGCCTCGCCATGCTCGGCGCGATGCTGGCGAAGCCCTTTGGGCCGGTTCTCGGCGCGCTCCCGCTGGTCGGCCAGCGGTTGAAGGCGATGCTGGCGCTGGCGCCGGCGCGCCTGCCGACGCGCTCGCATATGGAGGGTCCGCAGAATTTCCCGCCCGTCGCGGCGCCGCGCGGAAAGCGCGTCGCGATCCTCTCCGGCTGCGCCCAGCCGGTGCTCGATCCTGCGATCAACGAAGCCACGATCCGCCTGCTGACACGCCACGGCGTCGAGGTCGTGCTGCCGAAAGGCGAGGGCTGCTGCGGCGCGCTCGTCCATCATATGGGCCGCGAGCATGATGCGCTCGCCTTCGCCCGCAGCAACATCGACGCCTGGATGGCCGAGATCGAAGGCGAGGGGCTGGATGCGATCCTGATCACGGCCTCGGGCTGCGGCACCACGATCAAGGATTACGGCTTCATGTTCCGCAACGAGCCGGCCTATGCCGCTAAGGCCGAACGTGTGTCCGCCCTGGCGAAGGACGTCACCGAGTTCCTTGAGATGATCGAGCTCTCTCCCGTCCGGGATGTCGCAATGCCGATCGCCTATCACTCCGCCTGTTCGATGCAGCACGGCCAGCAGCTCAAGGACGGGCCGAAGCGCCTGCTCTCGACCGCCGGTTTCCGGGTCAAGGAAGTTCCGGAGGGGCACATCTGCTGCGGTTCGGCCGGCGTCTACAACATCCTCCAGCCGGAGATCGCGGGGAAGCTGCGCGAGCGCAAGGTCGGCAATATCGAGAAGACGAAGCCGATGCTGGTCGCAACCGGGAATATCGGTTGCATGACCCAGATCGCCAAGGGCTTCGCCGACAAGGGCGCGACCACGCCGATCGTGCACACCGCCGAGCTTCTGGACTGGGCGACCGGTGGCCCGCTGCCGGAGAAGCTGGCGAAGGCGGGGATCGCCGACCGGCCGTTGCGGGTGCAGGCGCTGGCGGCGGAGTAGCCATGCGGGGCATGCTCGCCCTTGTGGCGCTCATCCGCCTTCCGCACAGCGACCTTGCAGGTCAGCTCCCGTATACCATCCGCCGCAGCTTCTGCTGGGCCTCGAACATCGCCCGCTGCTTGGAGGCCATGGCGGTCATCGCAGCCTGTACCTTGGTGCGAAGGGCCGCGTTGCTGATCTCGATCTGTGAGCCGCTGAGCTTGATCGCCGGCCGATTGGCATCGATCAGATCAGCCATCGCCAGAGCCGACCCAAATGCCTCGTCGGTCGGCGGAAAGATCTCGCGGAAGGTAGCGACCGGCTGAGCCACCAGCTTGTCCCAGGTCGCGGCATAGACGGTCTTGAGGTCGTCGGGCTGCTTCAATGCCGCCCGCTCGGTATCGGCGGCGGCGGCGGATTGGTCGAGGGCCTCCTTCATCTTGGCGAAGCCGGCGCGCACCGCGGCAATATCGGACTTGCGTTTCACGACCTCCTCGATCGTGCGCGGCAAGCCTTTGGCCATCGTCTCCTGCATTGGGTTGGCGACGGAGGCGTTCATGCGCTCATGAAAGCGCGTGATCACGGCATAATGGGCCGCGTAGTCGCCGAAGCTCTTCTGCTTCTCCGCATTCGGCTGCGGTACGCGCGCACCCTGCCGCGGGAGCACATCGCTCTGCAGGAACGCGATGAAGGCCTTGCGCTGGTCGGACTCGCTCGGGCTGCAGGCCACGAGCAGCAGGCCTGCCATCAGGCTGGCGATCATCTTCACGAGCCGTCCGGCCATCCCGTACTCCGTTCCGTTGCCAGGGGGATGCTAGCGCAAGCCTCTCGCCGAGCCTATCGCCCGACGCTCGCGTCACTTGCCCCTTCGGCGTCAGCGGGCTAACCCACGGCCAGACAATTCAGGCGCCGAACGGCCGCCCGCACGACCAGAGAAGCGAAGATCCCATGTCGAAGCCCGACAAGCTCAAGGCCCGCCAGCCGCGCGGTTTCGTCGATCGCGGCCCGGCCGATGTCGCCGCCACCGAGCGCATGCTCGCCGTCATCCGCGAGAGCTTCTCGGTCTATGGCTTCGAGCCGGTCGAGACGCCCTTCGTCGAGTACACCGATGCGCTCGGAAAGTTCCTGCCCGATCAGGACAGGCCGAACGAAGGCGTCTTCTCCTTCCAGGACGATGACGAGCAGTGGCTCTCGCTACGCTACGACCTGACCGCGCCGCTCGCCCGCTATGTCGCGGAGAATTTCGACGCGCTGCCGAAGCCCTATCGCAGCTATCGCGTCGGCTATGTCTTCCGAAACGAGAAGCCGGGGCCTGGACGGTTCAGGCAGTTCATGCAGTTCGATGCCGATATCGTCGGAGCAGGGACCGTCGCGGCCGATGCCGAGATCTGCATGCTCGCCGCCGACACGATGGAGGCGCTCGGCGTCAAGCGCGGCGACTATGTCGTCAAGGTCAACAACCGCAAGGTGCTCGACGGCGTGATGGATGCGGCCGGCATCGACCCTGCCGCGCGCCTCACCGTGCTGCGCGCGATCGACAAGGCCGACAAGTTTCCGCTCGAAGAGATCCGCAAGCTCCTCGGCGAGGGCCGGAAGGACGAGAGCGGTGATTTCACCAAGGGGGCGGGGCTGTCCGATACGCAGTCCGACCGCATCCTGCGCTATCTCGAACTCGGCCAGAAGCTTGCCGAGCTGGGCAAGACGAATGCCGCGGACAGCGAAGGCTCTGCCAAGTTCTCGGCCGCGGCGCTCACAGATCTGCGCGGCCTCGTCGAGGGCGCCGAGAATGGTCAGGCCGGCATCGCCGAGCTGGAGCAGATCCGCGAACTGATCACCGCGGCCGGCTATCTCGGGCGGGTCATCATCGACCCCTCGGTCGTCCGCGGCCTCGAATACTATACCGGCCCGGTCTACGAGGTGGAGCTGACCTTCCCGGTCACCAACGATGACGGCCAGGTCGTGCGCTTCGGCTCGGTCGCCGGCGGCGGGCGCTATGATGGTCTCGTCGGCCGCTTCCGGCCCGAGCCGGTGCCGGCGACCGGCTTCTCGATCGGCGTCTCGCGCCTCTATTCGGCGTTGAAGGCGGTCAAGTCATCCATCGTCGATGCGAAGAACGAGTTGCCGCTCGTCGTCGTCACCGCAATGGACAACAAGTCGCCGGAGTTCATGCCGGGCTATCAGGCGATGGTCTCGGCGCTCCGGCAGGCGAAGGACGGCGCAGGCAAGGCGCTCTGCCGCGCCGATCTCTATCTCGGCGCTTCCGGCTTCAACGCGCAGATGAAATATGCCGACCGCCGTGGAGCCGTCTGCGCGATCATCCAGGGCTCTTCGGAGCGCGACGCCGGCACGGTCGTGATCAAGGATCTGATCCTCGGCGCCGAACTCGCGGCAGCCTCGCGCGACGTGAAGGATTCCGCCGAGCACAAGGCAAAGCAGGCCGAGGCGCAGTTCGCCGTGCCGGTGACCGGCTTGGTCGAGGGCGTGAAGAAGGTGCTTGCGCGACACGGGTGAGCCACTTTCCCCACGGGGGAGAAGGAAGACCGTTCACCCATTTCCCTCAAATCAGTCGAAAATTGCGGGCGCCGCTGCTAGGACAGCGCCCGCAACAGGATGAAGCAGCCGTGCCCGCCATCGCAGCCAGCATCGAGACCGTGATCGCGCTGTTCGCGCGCGAGGGCTACGCCCGCGCCGAACCCGCGATCCTGCAACCGGCCGATGTCTTTCTCGATCTTTCCGGCGAGGACATCCGCCGCCGCATCTTCATGACGCAGGATGCGGATGGCCGCGACTGGTGCCTGCGGCCGGAATACACCATCCCCGTCGCGCTTGATCACATCGCCTCCGGTTCCAGCGAGCCGGCAGCCTATAGCTATGCCGGTCCGGTCTTCCGCATGCGCGCCGGCGAGCCGGGCGAATTCGCGCAGGCCGGCATCGAATCCTTTGGCCGCGAAGATTTCGCCGCGACGGACGCCGAGATCATGGCGCTGACGGTCGAGGCCACGGCCGGGCTCGGGCTCACCAGCCCGAAGATCCTGATGGGCGACGTCGCGCTGCTCGGGGCACTCCTCGACGGCCTCTCGGTTCCGGCCGGCGCCCGCCGCCGCCTGATGCGCGCGGTCGTGCAGGGCAGGGGCCCGCAGGCGGTCGACGCGCTCGATCCGCCGGTCGCCGATGGCGAGGCCGCTCATGCAGGCCTGCTCAAGGCGCTGGAGGGCCAGGACCCCAAGGCCGCCAAGGCCTTCGTCGAGGACGTGCTCTCGATCGCCGGCATCTCGACGGTCGGCGGCCGCAGCGCCGGCGATATCGCCGAGCGTTTCCTGGCGCGCGCGGCTGAGCGCGAGAATCCGGTCAATGGCGATGTGAAGGCGCTGCTGGCCCAGGTGCTTTCGATCAAGGGCGACCCCGACACGGCGTCTGCCGCGCTGCGCGCACTCGCCGACCAGGCCTCGCTCGACCTCGGCCGCCAGCTCGACGCCTTCGACGAGCGCACCGGCTTCCTCGCCGTGCGCGGTGTCGACGTCGCAGCGATCGCCTTCCAGGCCGCCTTCGCCCGCAATCTCGACTACTATACCGGCTTCATCTTCGAGCTGCACGACGCCGCGCGCGGTGACGGCAAGCCGGTCGCCGGCGGTGGCCGCTACGATCAGGTTCTCGCCCGCCTCGGCGCGCCGGCGCCGATTCCGGCCGTCGGCGCCTCGATCTGGCTCGAGCGCCTGACGGGAGACGCAGCATGACCGACGCTCCTCTCGTCCTGGCCGTGCCTTCCAAGGGTCGGCTGCAGGAGAACGCCACCGCCTTCTTTGGCCGCGCGGGCCTGAAATTCGTCAAGTCGCGTGGCGAGCGCGACTATCGCGGCACGATCGCCGGCGTCGAGGGCGCCGAGGTCGCTTTTCTCTCGGCATCCGAGATCGTCTCTCAGCTCGCATCGGGTGCCGCCCATCTCGGCATCACCGGCGAGGATCTGGTGCGTGAGCAGGTCGCGGATGCCGACGCCGCCGTCGAGATGCTGACCCCGCTCGGCTTCGGCCACGCCAATGTCGTCGTCGCTGTGCCGCAGGCGTGGATCGATGTACGGACGATGGCCGACCTCGACGATGTCGCGTCCACCATGCGCATCCGCCAGGGGCGCAAGCTCCGCGTCGCCACCAAATACGTCAACCTGACCCGCCGCTACTTCGCCAGCCACGGGCTTGCCGACTATCGCATCGTCGAGAGCCTGGGGGCGACCGAGGGGGCGCCGGCGGCCGGCAGCGCCGAAATCGTGGTCGACATCACCACGACCGGCGCGACCCTGTCCGCGAACGCCCTGAAGATTCTCGATGACGGCGTGATGCTGGCGTCGGAGGCTAACCTCGTCGCGTCCGTGCGCGCGCCCTGGGGCGAACGGGCGAAGGCGGCAGCCAATGCGATTCTCTCGCGGATCGCAGCGGAAGAGGAGGCGCGTTCGGTCCGCGAAATTCGGGCTCGGCTCGATGCGGCTTCCGGTACGCTCGGCGACCTCGCCGGGCTTTTCGGGGCGCGGCTGCCCTTCGGCGCGACGCCGGCAGGCGCTGTCGTGACGATCCATTGCCCGGAGAAGGCGGTGTTTTCGCTGGTCGAGCACCTCGCGGGCGCGGGCGCGGACGACATCACCGTCAGTGCGCCGGCCTATGTCTTCCGCAAGGCCAATCCCTTGATCGAGCGGCTTCGGGCCCGCATCTGAGGCTGCAAACCTCGGGGTCGGCCAAGCGAGGCCGCCGCTGGGGGCAAGCGGCCTCGCCGGTCGCGGGCGGCCCTGGGGGGTAGGGCCAGCGCCTGGACCTCGTGTTTTCGACGCATTTCCTACCTACGAATCCAATCGCGATCCGGATGCAGTCGCGGGCAGGAAAATCCGTGCCTCGTGATCTGGCGTGTGCGATTGCAGCGCGGGCGGATGAGCTTCGCGGTTGATTACGGAGCGATACGCCGCTACGCGCTTTCACTGGAGCCGGCCCATGCGCTAGGTTTCCGTGCATCCAGCTTTGAGGATCGGGTAAGACGACAATGATTCGACGCCTTGGCTACGCCGCTGCTCTCGCCGTTGTGGCAGCCCCGCTGCTGCTACCGGCGGATGCGCTCGCGCAGAGCCGCCAGAAAATGCCGTCGCGCGAGGAAATGGGCACGCCGCAGCAAGCGCCGATCCAGCAGCAGGACAAGAACTTCCCGCTCGGCGCCTCCTGGACCGCGGTCTCGCTGAACGGCAAGCCGATCGGTGACCGGCGCGCGACCCTGCAGGTCGATCCCAGCCTGCGCGGCACCGGCTTCGGCGGCTGCAACACCTTCTCGGCGTCCGCCTATCCGCTGCGCCAGCAGGCTTTCGCGGTCGGTCCTCTCGCCCTGACCAAGCGCACCTGCGACAAGGGCGCCTCAGAGTTCGAGCGCAGCTACCTGACGGCGCTGCGGGCAGCGCGCAGCTGGGACCTCGTCAACGGCAAGCTCGTGATCAAGGGCGCCGCCGGCGAACTGCAGTTCGACCGCGGCATCTGAAACGACTGCGACTTCCCGTCGTGGTCGGGCTTGTCCCGACCATCGATGTCCTCGCTGGTCAGATGCTCTGTTCAAAACGTGGATTGCCGCCACAAGGGCGAGCATGACGCCTGGCGTAGCGCGCGATGCGCTACGCCTCTGCCGGAACCTTCACCGGCATGCGCGGGCTGAAGGTGCCGTCCGGGTTCGGTTCCATCGTCACCACCGCATCATGCATCTCGCGCAGCGTGCCGCGATGGCCGATCGAGACGACGCGCGTCTCCGGCAAGGCCTTGTCGATGGCGGCATAGAGTTCGCCTTCCAGCTTCTCGTCGAGCGAGGCGGTCGCCTCGTCCAGGAACAGCCAGTCGGGCCGGGCCAGCAGGGCCCGCGCGACCGCCAGCCGTTGCTGCTCGCCGCCTGACAGGCGCTGGCCCCAGAGATCGACCTCGTCGAGCCGGTCGCGGAGATGGCCGAGCTTGACCTTGTCCATCGCGTCCTGGATCTCGGCATCGCCATAGGCGTCGGCCTCGGACGGGTAGGCGAGGGCCGCGCGCAGCGTGCCCTGCGGCAGATAGGGCCGCTGCGGCAGCAGCATGATCTCGGCATTGGCGGGGATGCCGACCTTACCTTCGCCGAACGGCCAGATGCCGGCGATGGCGCGGAACAGCGTCGACTTGCCGGAGCCCGAGGGGCCGACGACCAGGGTCCGGCGGACCTGGCCGAGATCGAGATCGTTCACCCGCACGATCGGAGCGCCATTGGGCAGCGTCAGCGTGGCGCCGCTGACATGGACGTCGCGATCATCAGCCGGATCGCGATGAAGCGTCTTGGCGCCCACCTCGGCCGCCTGCGCCTGCGCGATGGCGGCCTCGAAGGTGGTGAGGCGGTTGATCGAGGCGAGGTAGGAGGCGATCGACTGGTAGCTGTTGATGAAGAACGACATCGCCGTCTCGACGCGGCCGAAGGCCGAGGAAACCTGCGTCAGCACGCCGAAGGTGATAGCCCCGGCGAAGTAATAGGGCGCCAGCAGCACGAAGGGGATGACGACGTTCGCCTGGTTGTAGGACAGGGTGAAGGTCGTCAGCTTCAGCTTGCGCCACATCAGCTGGTAGAAATTCGAGACGATCGCGTGGAAGCTGCGCGCGAGATGTTGCCGCTCGGCCGGCTCGCCATGCATCAGGGCGATCTGCTCGGAATACTCGCGCAGTCGGGCCAGCGAAAAGCGGAAATTCGCCTCGCGCTTCTCCTGCTCGAAGTCGAGCGCGATCAGCGGCTTGCCGATGAGATGGGTGATCCAGGTCGCCACTGCGGCATAGATCAGCGTCGCCCAGAAGATGAAGCCGGGAATGACGAGGTTCGTGCCCGGCACCGTGATAGCGACCGGGATGTTCCAGAGGATGATCGAGAACGAGACCAGCGTCGAGACCTGCGTCAGCATGGTCAGCGAGAAGGAGTAGGTCTGGTTCAGGAAGGCGCGGGTGTCTTCCGAGATGCGCTGGTCGGGGTTGTCGGCGGTGCCTGCCAGCGAGATCCGGTAATGCGTGCCGCTCTGCAGCCAGCGCCGGCTGTACTCGGCCGCCATCCATTCGCGCCAGCGGATCAGCAGCACGGACTGGGCGACGATCTCGATCAGGCTCGAGATGGCCGAGATCGCGGCCCAGATGCAGAAGACCCAGAGCAACTGCTCCCAGAATGCCGCGGCGTTCTTCTCCTGCAGGGCATTGTAAAAGTCGCGATAGAAGAAGTTCAGCCGCAGCGAGATGCCGACCTGAGCCTGGTTCAACACCACCAGGAAGACGATCAGCGCGATCGCAAGATGCCCGAGCTTCACACGGTACCGGCCGAGCAGCCAGAGATTGGCCTCGGTCGCATCGCCGGAGAGGAAATAGGGCGAGGAGATGCGCGCTATGCGCTGCACCACCGGCACGAAGGAGATCGCGTAGATCAGGATCCCGAAGACGGCGACCGTCGTCGCAAGGCTCGTCGGCGGCGCTGCCGACATCCAGTCCTGCGGCCAGTATCCTCCCTGCGCCAGCAGCGCGCCGGCGCCGAACACGACATATTCCGCGCCGAAGATGCCGGAGAAGATCTTCAGGAAGAAGTCGATCTCGGTCGAGCGGAACAGCGCCGCGGCGAGCAGCACGCCGACCACGCCCATGCCGATCGTACCGGCGGCGCCGCTCTGCTGGCCAGCGATGAGCGCAATGAGCGCGAGCGCGGCGACGGCAAAACTCAACGGGCGCATCGGCAATTCCTGATCAGCTATTGAATCGCGGCGACAGCCGCGAGCGCGACCATGTCGCAGTGGATGCGGCCGTTCAATGGCAACGCGTCAAGATGAGCAAATTGTCATCATTCGGACGGCAGGAAGCGATGCTCGCCGGCTGCTCCGCACGGCGCTTCTCACGGCCCGGACGGAACGGTCAACGCCGGTGGCCGGGCATTGCCGCCGCTGGCTCACGCGGCGGCGCGCGGTCCATTCGATGAGGCGGCGCGGACCTCGCCGATGGCTTCGGCGATCGAGGCGCGTACGGCCTCCCAGCTCAGCGAGAACACGTGGAAGCCCTGATCCGATATGCGCTCCTCCGAAAAATCCTTCATGACGCGCTGGATCAGCAGGTTGAGGTCGGCGCGGCAGCGTTGCAGCGTGGCGACGTCGCTGGCTTCCTGTGCTCGCGAGGCAATCTCGATCAGCTTGTCGTTGTAGGCGCTGACGCGGACCTTCCGGCGGTTTCGGATTTGCAGACGCAGCACCATCAGCCCTGAATAGGCGATCGTCAGTATCGAGATCAGGAAGGTGATCTCGTCGCGATAGCGCATCAGCAGGAACGGCTTTGCACCGTCGTAGAAGGCCTTCGCCCCGGGATGGACGGCAAGCGACGGGCCGCTCTGGGAAGGCCGCGCAATGCCGGCCGCCAGCGGCGTTCGGAAAGCCAGGCGCAACTGTTCCTCGAAAAGGATGCGCGTCAGCTCCTCGACCGCGGCGTCGGGCGCAGCTGCTCCGGCGACGAGGTTGATGCCGATCGCCAGCGTCGGCGTGTCGCGCTCGGGCACGGGCGGAAAGCCCTGATAGGTGCCCTGGCTGATGGTGCTTTCGCTGACATAGGGCTTCACCAGCCGGATCGCCGAGGCCTGCTCGACCGGCACGAAGAAGAGCCCGTCGCCCTTCTGCTGCAGGCGGCGCATCGACTCGATCGTCGCTGGATCGCGGAGCGCACGCACGAAGGCGATGGCATCGACCTCGCCGCGCTCCAGCGCCGCGAAGTTGTCGTTGACCGGAGCGGCCGTGATCCTGATCTGGGCGAGGGGCAGGTCGTGGTGCTGAGCGAGTGCAAAGAAGTTCTGGTTTCCGGAGGTTCCCTCCGGCGGCAGGGCCAGCCGCTTGCCGGCCAGGTCGCGCAGGCTCCGGATCTCGGACGAACGCCGGGCGATCAATTGGAAGTGTTCCTGGCCGACGACGGCGACAGTCTTGACGCTCGGAGCGGTCATGATGTCCGCCTGGACCGATGCCAGCGCGACCTTGCCCTCGGCCGCCATCCGCGCATTCGTCGCCGAACCGTCAGTGTGAACGATCGTGAGCCGGATCGTCTTGGATTGAGTGGCGACGACCTCGCGCAGCTCGTTCATCAACTGGTCGACATTGCCGCCCTTGCCGCCGACGGCCACCGCCAGCGTGACGGGCTGCTCGTCCTTGAGCGCGTACCAGCCGCTGGCTATTGCCGCGGCGACCGCGAGCAGCGCGACGAGGGCATAGGCCGCGACCACGACCGCAGAGCGCCGAACCATGACAGTCTCCGTTTGGCCCGGCGCGAGCGTGGCTCACCGGGCGCTTCAGTGGGAGGACGACCCTTCCGAAGCGGAGTGTCGGCACCGTAGGCACGGCCGGAGACAACAGAAGCGAGAAGCCGTGCGCTGGCAAGCGGTGACATGCAGCCATCGACAGGATGGTTTCGGGCCGCGGCAACAAAAAAGGCCCGGCTTGCGCCGGGCCTTCCTTGGTTTCGCTGAGCGCGATGGATCAGAAGTCCATGCCGCCCATGCCGCCGCCGCCCATCGGGGGCATCGGGGCGTCCTTCTTCGGCAGCTCCGCGATCATCGCCTCGGTGGTGATGAGCAGGCCGGCGATCGAAGCCGCGTCCTGGATCGCCGTGCGCACGACCTTGGTCGGGTCGATGATGCCGGACTTCACCATGTCGCCGAACTCGCCGGTCTGGGCGTTGTAGCCGTAGGCGTAGTCCTTCGACTCGAGCAGCTTGCCGATCACGACCGCGCCGTCATCGCCGGCGTTGTCGACGATCTGGCGGGCCGGAGCGGTGATCGCCTTGCGGACGATCTCGACGCCGGTCTTCTGATCGTCGTTCTGGGTCTTGATCGACTTGACCGAGGAGAGGGCGCGCAGCAGGGCGACGCCGCCGCCCGGCAGGATGCCTTCTTCCACCGCAGCGCGGGTGGCGTTCAGGGCATCGTCAACGCGGTCCTTCTTCTCCTTGACCTCGACCTCGGTCGCGCCGCCGACGCGGATGACCGCGACGCCGCCGGCGAGCTTGGCCAGACGCTCCTGGAGCTTCTCACGATCGTAGTCCGAGGTGGTCTCCTCGATCTGCGCCTTGATCTGCGAGACGCGGGCCTCGATGTCCTTCTTCTTGCCGGCGCCGTCGATGATCGTGGTGTTCTCCTTCTCGATGCGCACCTTCTTGGCGCGGCCGAGCATCTGGAGGGTCACGGTCTCGAGCTTGATGCCGAGGTCTTCCGAGATCATCTGGCCGGCGGTCAGGATCGAGATGTCCTCGAGCATGGCCTTGCGGCGATCGCCGAAGCCCGGAGCCTTGACGGCCGCGACCTTCAGGCCGCCACGGAGCTTGTTGACGACGAGGGTGGCGAGAGCCTCACCTTCCACGTCCTCGGCGATGATGAGCAGCGGCTTGCCGGTCTGCACGACGGCCTCGAGGATCGGCAGCATCGACTGCAGCGACGACAGCTTCTTCTCGAAGATCAGGACGTAGGGGTCCTCGAGCTCCGCCACCATCTTCTCGGAGTTGGTGATGAAGTACGGCGAGAGGTAGCCGCGGTCGAACTGCATGCCCTCGACGACGTCGAGCTCGGTCTCGGCGGTCTTGGCTTCCTCGACGGTGATGACACCCTCGTTGCCGACCTTCTGCATGGCGGTCGAGATCATCTCGCCGACCGACTTGTCGCCGTTGGCCGAGATCGTGCCGACCTGCGCGACTTCCGCGTTCGAGGTGACCTTCTTGGAGTTCTTCTTGAGGTCGGCGACGATGGCCTCGACGGCCAGGTCGATGCCGCGCTTCAGGTCCATCGGGTTCATGCCGGCCGCAACCGACTTCGAGCCCTCGCGGACGATCGCCTGGGCCAGGACCGTGGCGGTCGTGGTGCCGTCGCCGGCGGCGTCGTTCTGCTTCGAGGCCACTTCGCGCACCATCTGGGCGCCCATGTTCTCGAACTTGTCGGCGAGCTCGATCTCCTTGGCGACGGTGACGCCGTCCTTGGTGATGCGCGGGGCGCCGAAGGACTTCTCGATCACGACGTTACGGCCCTTCGGACCGAGCGTGACCTTCACGGCGTTGGCGAGGATGTCCACGCCGCGCAGCATCTTGTCGCGGGCTTCGGAGGAAAACTTGACGTCTTTGGCTGCCATGAGAGCAACTCCTTATGAAATGACGGAAAGAGCGGTCTCAGGCTTTCAGCCGATGACGCCCATGATGTCGGATTCCTTCATGATCAGGAGATCCTGGCCGTCGATCTTGACCTCGGTGCCGGACCACTTGCCGAAGAGGACGCGATCGCCCTTCTTGACGTCCAGCGCGACGAGCTTGCCGGCATCGTCACGGGCGCCGGGACCCACGGACACGACCTCGCCCTCCTGGGGCTTTTCCTTGGCGGTGTCGGGGATGATGATGCCACCCTTGGTCTTCTCTTCGCCATCAAGGCGGCGGACCACAACGCGGTCATGCAACGGACGGAACTTCATGGTTCTGTCTTCCTCTCGGTACAAATTCGATGCAGGCCTCTGAAGAGCCCGCGATGGGCATCTGTTAGCAGTCTCGTGAGGCGAGTGCCAACGGATGGCGGGGAGATAGGCGCGTGCCCGCCGCGAGTCAAGAAACGATCCCCACGAAAGGTGAATCCGCCGGCCGTGGCGGTGCTGGCTGGCATTGCCCTTCGAACACGCTAGCATGGCGGAATGACGACAGATGCGCGCGCTCCCGCCAGGCCCGATCTGGCCGGCTCCGACCCATCCGGGCCGGTCCCGCAGTTGGACGACATCGCCCGAGCCTGCGTCGCCTTGCATGTGCGGATGACGGCGCGCGCAGTGACACGCGCCTATGACGAGGCGATGCGCCCGACCGGGCTCAAGATCACGCAGTTCGTGCTGCTGTCGGCGCTCTCGACCGGCGCCTGGCGTTCCGTGACCGAACTGGCCGACCGTTTCGCGCTCGAGCGGACATCCCTGACGCGCAACCTGCAACTGCTCGTAACCGCCGGGCTGATCGAGCCGGTCGCCTGCAAGGGGCGGGCTGCGATCTATGCCGTGACCGAGAAGGGGCGTGCCGCGATCGAGGCCGCGATCCCGCATTGGCGGGAGGCGCAGGAGCGCATCGAGGGCGGGCTCGGCAAGGACAACTGGCACGAGACCCGCGACCGGCTGAAGGCGCTCCGTCGGGTTGCCCGCGGAACGCCGTGACCTCGGCTTGACCAGGCCTCGCTCCGGCAAGTACCGTGTATGTACACGACAACGGCGGGATGGATGAACGATGGCGCGCGAGGTCGGAGTGGTATCGCGGGAGACGCTGCTGGCCGGCAGCGGCCTCGATTTCCTGCGCGGCATGATCGAGGGCCAGCATCCCGGACCGCCCTTCGCCGATGCGATGGACTTCGATCTCGTCGAGGTCGAGGAGGGCAGGGTGGTCTTCGTCGGCCGTCCGTCAGCGCGCTTCTTCAACCCGCTCGGGACGATCCATGGCGGCTGGACCGCGACGATCCTCGATTCAGCCATGGCCTGTGCCACCCATGCGACGCTCAAGCCGGGCGAGGGCTACACCACGCTGGAGATGAAGGTGAACTATGTCCGTCCCGTCATGCCGGGCAGCGGCACGGTGCGCTGCGAAGGCAAGTTGATCCATCGCGGCGGCACGGTCGCGACGAGCGAGGGCCGGCTCCTCGACGAGCGCGGCAAGCTGCTCGCGCACGGCACCGAGACCTGCATGATCTTCCCGGTGAAGGCGGCGGGCTAGCGCCGGGTGATCGCGACCGCGCCGGCCACGATCAGCAGCGCGCCGGCATAGGTGGTGATCAGCGGAACCTCGCCGAAGACGAAGTAGCCGAGCAGGCTCGCCCAGATCAGCGCGGTGTATTCGAGCGGAGCGAGCCGCGACGCTTCGGCACGGGCGAAGGCGGAGGTCAGCGTCAGGTGGCCGGCGACGCCGAGCGCGCCGGCCGAGAGATAGACCATGAGGTCGCCGCCCGTCATCGGCACGAAGCTCAGTGCGGCGGGGATGGCGAGCAGCAGCGCCGGTCCGCAATTCTGGAAGACCACGATCACGGCCGGATGTTCCTTCATCGCGATCCGCCGCAGCAGGATCAGATTAAAGGCATAGGCGACGGCCGAGAACAGTGCGGCCGCGACACCGAGGCCCGCACCGCTGACATGTCCCTGCAGCCGCGGCCAGACCATCACCAGCATGCCGGCGACACCGAAGGCGAGCGCCTGGAAGATGCGTCCGTCCAGCCGCTCCTTGAGCAGGACGCCGCCAAGCAGCGCGACGAAGACCGGCGCGAGGAAGGAGAGCGTCAGCGCCTCCGCCAGGGGCAGAACCGAGAGCGAATAGAAGAAGCTGCCGGCGGTGAGCACCACCACCGGAACCCGGATCGCGTTGCCGATCAGACTGGCGCGCGTCGGCCTCGCCGGCCGCACGACAGCGAGGACGACGAGTGCGCAGAGTCCGCCCATGGCGAAGCGCATGAACAGCGCCACGATGAAGGGGTGCGCCTGCATCTGCGCCTTCACCACCGCATCCATGGCGGTGAGGAGCGCTATGCCCAGAGCGGCGCGAAAAGCCGGGCCGGGGGTCATGCCCGGGACGTCAGATTCAGGCGGAAGTGATATTCCCATGTTGCGGAGACGTCGGCGAGGTAGCGCTCGCCCGGCCAGCGCTGGAAGCCGAGCTTCTCGTAGAAGCGGTGGCCGCGCGCGAAGCGCGTATCCGACCAGAGCATCATCTCGGCGAAACCGCCCGCCCGGGCGAAGGCGACGGCCTCCGCGAAGAGCGCCTGTGCCAGCCCGGTCCCGCGGAAGGCCGGGTCGGCATAGACCTTGGTGATCTCGACCGCGTTCTGCCCGGGTACAGGCGCGACGCCGAGCGAGCCGGCGATGCCGCCTCCCGGCGCATCCGCGACCCAGAGCCGTCCCGCCTTTGCCGTGAACGCGCTCGCGGGGTTGCGAAGCTCCGGAAACTCGTCCCAGACAAAATGGCAGTTCGGATATTCGGCGAAACTTGCCGCGATCAGGGTGGCGAGCGGCTCGGAATCGTCGTCGCGGGCGGGACGAAGCGGAAGCTGTGGGCTGGTCATGGCGGATCGCTTAGGGCCAATCCCGACTGCGCGATAGAGGCTCGCGACGATCCTCCCCATGCCTCCAGCGCAGCAGAGCAGATGCAGCATCAGCCCGGTTCCGCCCCAGCTGAGTGCGGTGGAGGCCACGCAGTCGGCGCTTCCCCTTGGAAAACCCCGGAGGGCCGTCTAGGCCATGGTGTCGGCAGGCCCCCGCAGCATGCCTGAGTCGCCAAGCCTTTTCATTGCAAAGGCCAGCCGTCCATCGCCGCCAAGAGCCGAATGACATGAGTGACCTGGACGCCATGACAGAGACGAGATGACGGTTCTCCTGCCCTTCATCATCAATGCCGGGCTGAACTTCGTCCTCGGCCTGCTGGTCGCCTTCTTTCTCGGCCCGGCCGAGTTCGGCCGCTACGCCATCGGCGCCGCCATCATCGTCCTCGTCAATACGGCGCTGCTCGACTGGATCAGGCTCTCGGCGGTGCGCTTCTACTCGCTGAGGACGCGTGAGAGCGAGCCCGAGATCCGCGCCACGCTGGACGCCCTGATCGCTGGCGTCAGCATGACCCTGTGCGCACTCCTGATTGCCGCGGTCGTGGCCGGCATCGATTTCCGCATGCCCGCGATGATGCTGGCGGCATCGGTCCTGGCCGGCATCGGCGCGGGGCTCTTCGACTATCACGGCGCGATCGCCCGGGCGCGTTTCCTCGACGCCACCTATGCCAGGCTGGTGATTGTCAAGAACCTCCTGGCGCTGATCCTGATGGTCGGCGGCGCCTGGTTGACGCGCGACCCGACCGTCGTGTTGCTCGGCGGGCTGCTCAGCGCCGCCGCCGCGCTGATTTCGGTGCGCCGGGCGCTTGCCGATGCTCCGCTTTCGTTCTCCGCGGCGCGCCGCGACGTCGCCTGGAGCTTTGCCAAATACGCCCTCCCGCTCGTCGCAGGCAATGCGATCTATTCCCTGATCCCGCTGCTGAACCGCTCGCTGCTGGCTGGCGCGCATGGTTTCGCCGAGGCCGGCTACTTCTCGCTGGCCTCCGATATGGGCCTGCGCCTGTTCGGCGCCCTCAGCTCCACCCTCGAGATCGTCATGCTGCGGCAGGTGATCCGTCTGGACGAGACGCGCGGCCGGAGGGCTGCGCAGAAGCGGATCGCGGCCAACCTCGTCACCGTGCTGGCGGTGGCGTTGCCCGCTGCTGCCGGCTTCGCGATGGTTCTCCCGGCTTTCGATCGCCTCCTCGTGCCGCCGAGTTTCCAGGGCAGCTTCTCGACCTATATGGCGCCGCTACTGCCGGGTTTCGTCGCGCTCACGATCTTTCAGGCCGGCCTTTATCCTGCCTTCCTGCTGGAGAAGCGCACTCTGGTCGCGACGCTTGCGGCGGTCTTCGGGCTCTGCGCCAACATCGCCGTCGTCGCGGCCTTCGCGGCGTCTTCACCGATCGTCTATGCCACGGCCCAGACGGCAGCCTTCCTCGTCGTGCTCGTCATCACGGCGGTGGCGGCATTGCGTCTGCTGCCGGTGCTCCCGCCATGGCGCGATTGTGCCGCCGTCCTGCTTGCCGTGGCCGCCATGGCGGCCACGATCTGGCCTCTGCAGGGGCGCTTCGCGGCCGTGCCGGAACTCGCCTTGCAGGTCGCGCTCGGGGGGCTGGTCTATGGCGCCGTCATCCTGGCCTGTGACGTCGCGCGCTGGCGCACCATGCTGTTGCTCTGGTGGGCGGCGCGCCGCTCCCGGCGGCCCTGACCGGGCGAGCCTCCGCGGGGTGGGAAGGCGGTCGCTTCTGCAACGTTTCCTTCACCCTGTCCCTTTGGGGGACGATAAGGTTAATTCGTTGATTTCGCTGGTTTGATCGCTGTAGGGGCCGGCCAGAGTCAACGATTCACCATTCCTTTTAAGACGCTCCCGCAGGCTTTTCGAAGTCGATGTCGAGAGAGTTGCGTCATGCGTCCTGTCCTCTTCGTTCCGCTGCTCGTGCTGTCGGGAACGGCCGCCGCGCCTGGATCGGCGCTCGCCCAGAACTATCACTACCCCGCGCAGGCCGACCCGATGGTCACGGCCTCCACGGCGCGCGGCAACTACGGAGGCGGCTTCATCGAGATGCTCATGACCGGCCGCGATCCGACGCCGCAGGGGCGGGGCGGGGCCGTCTACAACCGGCCGGGCGGCAATTACGCCTATGGCCGCAATGTCAGGCAGCCGGCCGGCTACGAGGCGGACCCGTTTGAACAGGCGGCCGGACAGCGAGAGCCGGGCCGTCGCGTCGCGGCCCTGGGCCAGCCGATCGAGATGGAGCGTCCGATCGAGCGGGTCATCGATCCCCGCTTCCGCAAGCAGGACGTGGCCTATGACGGGCCGCACAAGCCCGGCACGATCATCATCGACACGCCGCAGCGTTTCCTCTTCCTGGTCCAGCCCAACGGGAGGGCTCTGCGCTACGGCATCGGTGTCGGCCGTCCGGGCTTCTCCTGGGCCGGCATGAAGACGGTGAGCCGCAAGGCCGAGTGGCCGAACTGGACGCCGCCACCCGAAATGCTGAAGCGCCGACCCGATCTGCCGCGCTTCATGCCGGGCGGCCCCGAAAATCCGATGGGCGCGCGGGCGATGTATCTGGGCTCGTCGCTCTATCGCATCCACGGCACCAACGAGCCGCACACGATCGGTCAGGCCGTGTCGTCGGGCTGCATCCGCATGACCAACGACGACGTCATCGACCTCTATGGCCGCGTGCGCGTCGGCGCGAAGGTGCTGGTGATCTGACGAGCCCCGTGGATCGTCTGTGAATACAAGAAACCCGCCCGGCTCGCGCCGGGCGGGTTCGTCATTTCGGACCGAAGGTACTCGACGGTCGGCCGTCAGGTCCAGCTGTCGTCGTCGCCGCCGTCGAACATGCTTGAGCCGTCGTCATAGCCCTCGTCGACGGGCTCTTCATGAGCGGCCTGCTGGTAGTTCGCCTCGTTCGAGGAGCCGTCGTCATAAGCTGCCGGCTGTGCGCCGGCGCCGTTGTCCTGGGCAGGCGCGCCGGCGTTGGTGTCCGCTGCGGGCTTGGCCTCGGCCGCCTTGGCCGCACCACCACCGAATGCGTTGGTCAGCACGCTGCCAAGCATCATGCCGCCGGCGACGCCCGCCGCCGTGGTCAGCGCGCTCGCCATGAAGCCGCCGCCACGTCCGGGAGGCTGCTGCGCCGGCTGGTTCGACCAAGGGCCGGGCTGCTGCGTAGCAGGGCCGGGCTGCTGGGCCGGTGCCGCCGCCATCGCGCCGGGCTGCTGCCGCGTCCAGGCCGCAGAGGGCGCGTCCTGAGAGCGCGGCGGGAAGGAGGGCACCGAGCCGGCACGCGGGGTGGGCTGGGCGCCGCCACCGAAGATGCCCGACAGGAAGCCGCCTGCCTGGGCGGGGGCCTCGGTCGGCCGGCTCTGCAACTCGCGCAGCTGCGCCTGGAGATCCTCGACCTGCGCCTGCAGATTGGTCAGGGCGGTTTCCTGGACATAGACGGCCTGCGCCATAGCGTAAGGCGCGTAGGGCTGCTCGCGCAGGCGCTGGGCGATGTAGTTTTCAGCCTCGGGGTCGCGGGGCTGGTTGGCCGCCTGCTTCAGGCGGTCGAAAATCCCGGCGATCACGTCGCGTTCTTGCGGCGTCATCGTCATCTCCTCTCATGTCGGACGGCGCGGATGCGCCGCCGACCAAGAGGTGGTGCGTGCATGTGACGGTATCAAGGCGCCGCGACAGGGCGCCCCCACGTCAGATGCTGCTCTCCGAGGTGAACTCGTCGAAGCTCTCGCCGGGCTCCGGCGTAAGCAGCTGGCCCCGGTTCAGCACGACGACGTTGGTGCCGGTGGGCACGCGACTGTGCAGGTCGATGATGTCCTGGTTGAACATGCGGATGCAGCCACTCGAGACGGATTTGCCGATCGACCAAGGCTCGTTCGTGCCGTGGATCCGGTAAAGCGTGTCGCGGTCGCCCTGGTAGAGATAGAGAGCGCGCGCGCCGAGCGGGTTGTCGATGCCGGCCGCCATGCCACCGGCCCAGGGGCCGTTCTTCTCGGGGTCGCGCGCGATCATCGCCGGCGTCGGCGTCCAACGCGGCCAGGCAGCCTTGCGGCCGACCGTGGCGCGACCGCGCCAGGACATGCCCTGCTTGCCGACGCCGATGCCGTAGCGGATCGCCCGGCCATTTTCTCGCACGAGGTAGAGATAGCGGTTGTCCGTGTCGACGACGATGGTGCCGGGCTGCTCGCGGGTCGGGTAGGCGACTTCCCTGCGCAGGTAGCGCGGATCGACCTCGCTGAGATCGGTTTCCGGCAGCGGGAACTGCTCGTCGGGACGCTCGCCATACATCGCCAGATATTCGGGGCTGATCTGCGGGCCTGCCCTGTGCGCCACTTCATAGGGCTGCTGCTGGGCGCTGACGCAAGCCGCCAGCAGCAGGGGCATCAGCAGGGCCGCCAGTCGTTTAAGGGGACGATCGAAGACGGAGGCGGCTGGGGCGGCGGCAGGCACGGCGGCGGACATGGGTTTGGCTCTGCTTTGTTCGATCTTGCGAAAACGGAGGATCAACGGCGGAAACAGGTTTGCGTTCCCACGAGAACGCATGACACCGTTTCAAGGCGGTGGACATGGCCGCGGGGTGAACATGACGTGGCGAAATGATGGCGGCGCGCGGCTGTGGCCCATCGGCAACAGACGCAGTCGCGGGCTTTGCGGCGACGCCAACCCCGAAGAATTCAGGCTCGACGGGGCGGGTGCCGGCCTTGCACCTCGACACCCGACGCATCCGCAAGGTTAAGCGATTATTCACGGCTTTGATTAAGTCTAAACTGAATCTGAGCGTCTTGCGCGGCGACTCGAGCATGAACCCCGATGCTCGGTCACGAATAGATCAGATGAGACGATGCCTATATTTGCGCCTCTTCGTGGCGCGCTGCCTGCCTATAAATCATTAAACCCGGCGTCGGCCGCATGTGATCGAATGTCCTGTGAAAGAATTCGGCCTCTGCTCCGGCGTCGCCACCGGATTGGCTCTCCATGAAAAAGATTGTGACTGCCGGCCTGCCGATCGCGACGCGCCTCGCCGTCGTCGGTGTTCTTTTCGTCGGCCTCGCCGTCGCCGCATCGGTGCTGGTTTCGCTGCAGGCTGCAGAAAAGGCGATGCGCGAGCGGGCCCAGGCCAGCCTTTCGGTCAACATCAACCTGCTGCGGGATCTCCTCGCGACCAAGGGCGAGCCGCGGCTCGAAGGCGACAAGCTGTTCTTCGGCAACGAACTTGTGAACGGCAATTTCGCGGCCGTCGACAAGGTCAAGGCACTCGCGGGCAGCACGGCCACGGTCTTCATGGGCGATGTTCGCGTCGCGACGAACGTGCAGAAACCGGACGGCTCGCGCGCCGTCGGCACCAAGCTCGCTCCGGGTGCGGCCTATGACGCCGTCTTCAAGCAGCGCGCCACCTATTCCGGTGCCGCCGATATCCTCGGTACGCCCTATTTCACGATCTACGAGCCGATCATCCAGAAGTCCGACAACAGCGTCATCGGCGTGCTCTATGTCGGCATCAAGCAGCAGGACTTCATGTCGGTGATCAGCGAGATGATCACCGGCAACATCATCGCCGGACTGGTTATTGCAGCCGTTGCCGGCGTGGCGCTCTTCCTGCTCGTGCGCCGGATGATGAAGCCTCTCGGCAGCCTCAAGGCGGCGATGGAGCGCCTTGCCGCCGGCGATCTGGCTTCCGTCGTGCCCAGCTTCCGCAGCGGCGAGTTCGCCGACATGGCGGGCGCCGTGGCGGTGCTGCGCAATGCCGCGATCGAGAAGGAGCGGCTCGAAGTCGAGGCGGCATCCCAGGCCAGCCTGATGGACGAAACCCGCCGCTCGACCGAGGAGCAGCGCCAGCTTTCCGCCCAGCAACGGCTGGAACAGGCGCAGCAACTCGAGAAGGTCGTCGGCGCGCTCGCGGACGGACTGGCCGAGCTGTCGCACGGCAATCTGACATATCGCATCGAGCTCGACCTGCCGGCCGACTACGTCAAGCTGCGCGACGATTTCAACGCCACGGTCGAGCGTCTGTCCTCGACGGTGAAGACGATCCAGGCCACGACGGCCGATGTCGGACTGGCGGCGCGCGAGATCAACACCGGCGCCGATGACCTGTCGAAGCGCACCGAGGAGCAGGCGTCGAGCCTGGAAGAGACGGCTGCGACGACCGAGGAGCTCGCGGCCTCGGTCAAGGCCACCGCCCAGGCCTCGCGCCAGGCGGCGGCCGTCGCCGACGAGGCGATGCAGGCGGCCCAGAGCGGCGGGCTGATCGCCGGCCAGGCCGTCGACGCGATGGCCCGCATCGAAGCGGCTTCGACCAAGATTTCCGACATCATCCGCGTGATCGACGACATTGCCTTCCAGACCAACCTGCTGGCTCTGAATGCCGCCGTCGAGGCGGCGCGTGCCGGCGATGCCGGCAAGGGCTTTGCCGTCGTCGCTTCCGAGGTGCGGACGCTTGCCCAGCGCTCGAGCGAGGCAGCCAAGGACATCTCGGCGCTGATCTCGTCCTCGAATGGCGAGGTCGGCGAGGGGGTCAAGCTGGTCCGCCAGGCCGGCGCGCAGCTGAGCCAGATCCTGGCATCGTCGCAGAAGGTTGCGGACACCATCGCCGAGATCTCGGCAGCCTCCGGCGAACAGGCCAGCGGCATCGACGAGATGAGCCAGGCCGTCGCCCATCTCGACGAGATGACCCAGGCCAATGCCGCATTGGCCGAACAGAGCGCCGCATCGGCCGGCTCGCTCACCGGCCGGATTGGGCAGCTCAACGACCTCGTCGCGGCCTTCCGGACCGGGTCGGAAGCGGGCGGTGCCGTCGTCGCCCACCGCCAGCCCGCACCGGCGGCCTCGGAACCTGCCCGCCTGCGCCGAATCGCTGAAGCCGCCTTCGTCCAGACCAGAGCCCCGGCCGCCACGCCGACGCCGCGCGCACCTGCCAGAAAGGTCGCCAACGGCCATGACGACACTGGCTGGGAGGAGTTCTGAGGTTCAGCCCGCGCGGCCCGCAGCGATCATGATTCCCGCCATGTGGCGGTAGACGGATGTCCAGGCACGCTCGAGCTGGGGTGTGAAGCCCCTGCCGAGCGAGGCCCGCAGCGTCCAGATCAGAGCCGCCTCGACGCTGGCGTAGTGTCGCTCCTCGACACCATAGCTGCGATGGTTGCGGCCGAGCTTGCGCAGCAGCGCGGTCAGGCCCTCGGGATCGCGCAGGGCCGCCATGGCGACGGTCAGTGTTTCCATCAGCTTCGCACTCTGTTCCGCGATCTCTTTCGTGAAGAGGGGCCTGACCTCGGGAGCGATCTCGAACAGGCGCCCGTAGAACATCGCCGCCGTCTCGACCTTGCGGCGATGCAGATGCGCGAAGCTCTCCCTGACCAGTTCGATGTCATGATCGGTCATGGCTGCTCTCCTGCGAAATTTCAGGCGATGCCATTGCGAACCGCTTCGTGTTCGCCGATTGGCCCGAGCATAGCATGAAGGCGCGCCGTTTCCTTTCATTGCGGTTACGCGGGCCGGCCCCGACCATCGACAGGCGCATGCCGGTTCCCCTATGGAAGGGCCTGTCGAACCGGCCGGACGGCGCGCATCTTGCCTGCCCTTTGGCCGCCACGGACGGGCCTGCATGGAGATGACGGATGAGCAGCAATCTGAGGATCGACGGCGCCAGGCTGGCGTCGCGGCTCACGGCACTCTCCGCCATCGGTGCGACCCCTGAAGGTGGCTGCCGCCGCCTGGCCCTGAGCGATGAGGACCGGCAGGGCCGCGACTGGCTCGTCGGCCAGATGAAGGATCTCGGGCTCGAGGTGAAGGTCGATGCGATCGGCAACGTCGTCGGCATCCTGAAGGGGCGCGAGCAAGGCGCCGCCGTCATCATGGGCTCGCACATCGACACCGTTGGCACCGGTGGCCGCTTCGACGGCGCGCTCGGTGTTGTCGCCGGCGTCGAGGTGCTGGCGACGCTGCGTGATGCCGGGTTGACGCCCAAGCGCGACATGGCCGTGATCGCCTTCACCAACGAGGAGGGCGCGCGCTTCCATCCCGACATGCTCGGCTCCTATGTCTGGGCCGGCGGTATGAGCGTCGCCGCCGCCCATGCCGAACTGGATGCCGACGGCGCGGTGCTCGGCACGGAATTGAAGCGCATCGGCTATGAAGGACCGGAACAGCCGGGCTTCCTGCCCGCTCATGCCTATCTCGAACTGCATATCGAGCAGGGCCCGGTGCTGGAGAGCGACGGCGGTGGGCTCGGCGCTGTGACCGGCATCCAGGGCATCTGCTGGCTGGAGCTGACGCTGAAGGGGCGGCCGAGCCATGCGGGCACCACGCCGATGGTCTACCGCAAGGACCCGGGCCTCGCGGCGGCGCGCATCAACATCTTCGCGAATGAACTGACCAAGACGATACCCGGCCAGCTCGCCAATTGCGGCGTCATCCGCGTGCAGCCGGCCAACGTCAATGTCGTCCCCGAGACGGTCACCATGACGCTGGACCTGCGCAACCCGCTCGATGCGCCGCTGGCGGAAGCGGAGGCCGCGGTCCGGGCATTCTGCGCCGAGCTTTCGGCCCGCGACGGCATCGAGATTTCCTTCCGCGATCTAGCCCGTTTCCCGGCGACGCCCTTCGCCGAGGAGCTGATCGCAGGCGTCGAGCAGAGCGCCGCGGAACTCGGTCTCCCGATCCGCCGGATGATCTCCGGCGCAGGCCACGATGCCCAGATGATGTCGCGGCTCTGCCCCACCGCCATGGTCTTCATCCCTTCGATCGGGGGCCTCTCGCACAATCCGGCCGAATTCAGCACCGACGAGGATATGGCCGCCGGTGCCAATGTCCTGCTGAGCGCGGCGTGGCGTGCCGCCAACGGCTGACGAGATCGGCCGCCTCCCGCGTTTTCCAGTCCTTCCGCTCTCAACGACAGGCTGTGTCCATGACGGCAATCGCATCGCTTTCGGCCGCCGAGCTCGGCCCGCTCTTCGCCAGCCGCGAACTCTCGCCCGTAGAGGTTGCGCAAGATGCGCTGGAGCGGATCGAGCGCTTCGAGCCGCAGATCAACGCCTTTGTGGTGCGCGATGCGCAGATCACGCTCGCCATGGCGGAGGCCTCGCAGGCGCGCTGGCTGAAGGGCGAGCCGCTCGGTCCGCTCGATGGCGTGCCCGTCACGATCAAGGACAATATCGGTGTCGCCGGCTGGCCGATGCGGCGCGGCTCGGCCGTGGCATCGGATGCCCCCTTTCCGGAAGACGCGCCGGCGACGGCAAGGTTGCGGGAGGCCGGAACGGTCTTCCTCGGCAAAACGACGATGCCGGAATATGGCTGGAAGGGTGTCGGCGACTCGCCGCTCTCGGGGATAACCCGCAATCCCTGGAACATCGCGACCGGTCCCGGCGGTTCCTCGGCCGGCGCAGCCTCCTGCGCGGCGCTCAACCTCGGCTGCATCCATATCGGCACCGACGGCGCCGGCTCGGTCCGCATCCCCGCGGCGTTCACGGGCGTGGTCGGCCTCAAGCCGACCTATGGCCGCGTTCCTGCCTGGCCGATCTCGACCATGGGCTTCCTCGCCCATCTCGGGCCCTTGACCCGCACCGTCGCGGACACGGCGCTCGCGATGAATGCGATCGGCCAGCCCGATGAGCGCGACATGACCGCGATGATCGTCCGCCCGCCCGACTATGTCGACGGCCTCAAGGGCGGGGTGAAGGGTCTGCGCATCGCCTGGTCGCCGAAGCTCGGCGGCAACGTGTCGGTCGATCCCGAGATCGCCGCGCTGACGCAAGCTGCCGCGATGGCATTCCGCGATCTCGGCGCCAGCGTCGAGGAGGTCGATCCGGGCTTCGACGATCCGATCGAGACGCTGATGGCGATCTGGTCGGCAGGTGCCGCACTCGCATTGCGCAGTGCCGGCCCGGCCGAGCGGGCTCGCATGGATCCTGGCCTCGTCGCCGTTGCCGAGCAAGGAGAGCGCGTTTCGGGCGCGAGCTACGTCGATGCGCTGTTGAACCAGCGCAATGCGCTTGCGCACAAGATGGCGCAATTTCATGCAGACTTCGATCTGCTGCTGACCCCGACCCTGCCGCTGCCGGCCTTCGATGTCGGCGCCAACACCCCCGCCCATGGCGGCTATGGCGATGACTGGACGCGCTGGACCCCCTTCACCTACCCCTTCAACATCACGCAGGCGCCGGCGGTCTCGCTGCCTTGCGGACTGACGAGCGCAGGCCTTCCGGCGGGGCTTCAGGTGGTCGGCGCCTTCGGGCGCGATGCGCTGGTGCTGCGCGCCGCGGCAGCCTTCGAGGCCGCGCGGCCCTTCGCGCGGATCGACGCGCCCGTCGGGGTGATCTGACGCGCGGTCGTCAACGCCGCGGTTCGACGAGGTCGATCAGGTTGGAGTGCGCCACGCGCTCCCGCGTCGTCGGGCTCAATTGGCGCAGCAGGTTCTGGACGCTCTCGAACTTGATCACCTCGCTGGCTTGCGAGCGATGGCTCGCATCGGTGCCGACGACGAAACGGTCCGGCTTGGCTTCGATCAGTTCGAGCCATTCCGGCCAGACGTGCTGGCCGTCGCGAAGGATCGTGTAGTCCGGCGCGCGCGGATGTCTCGGCCAGGTCCGGGCGCTGAGCTCATAAGTCAGGTTCGGGTGCCGTTCGAGCATCCGGCGGGCCAGGAACAGCGGCGTGTAGCCGCCATGCGCCCAGATGACCTGCACGTCGGGAAAGGCCTCGAGCAGGCTGGACAGTTCACGCATCCGGGTCGTTTCGATGTGGACGAGCACGGGGACGCGATGTTTGCGCGCCAACGCGAAGATGCCACGCATCGTCGCGCCGACCGGATCGAAATCCGTCTCGTTCAGGCCGGGCGAGGGGAAGTGCACGGCGGAGATTTCGCCGATGCCCTTGTAGATGCCTGAGGCCAGCCACTCGTCGAGCCGGGCGAGCAGCTTTGGATCGTCGCTGTCCCAGGCCGAACGGAAGAGCGACCGCTCGGGTGAGACCGAGACAAAGGGGATGAACAGCCCGGGATGGCGGCGGGTGACCTCGGCGATGGTTTCGTTGTCGCTGGCGCGGCCCCAGAAGATCACCGCGCGCGTCGCGCCGAAGCGCTGCATCAGGTCGAGCTGCATCGCCTCGTCGTTGAGGTGGACATGGCCGTCGATGAACGGGATGGTCGGCGTCGCCGGGTCCGGCTGGACGGCGGGCGCAGCGCTGGCGCGTCGTTGCTGGCGGCGTGACTCCTGCGCATCGGGCGCCTGAGCTTGGGCCGCGAAGCCGGCGAGTGTCGCCGCCAGCGCCATCCAAATGCCTCGCATCCGCTCCTCCCGTGACGACGCAGCGTCATGTCGGCACTACCATGACGAAGCACTTGGTTTCCAACGTTCCATCAGCGTCGCGGCATCGATTCGAGGCTCGCGCGAGGTCTCTGCCCTAACGAAAGGCAAGACCGCCTCCGCGATGATGCAGACCTCGCGGCCTTTCGCCCGGCGCGTCAAAATAATCTGGCCGGGCAAATCGGCATGCCGGAGAGCACATCACACGGAAAAGGCGTGAGCAGTTCCGTTTGGCACGAACCGTGCAGGCGGTCCGGCGCCTACGGGAGGCCCGCCAGACGAGTTGTCACGGCAGATTTTTTCTGCCCAAATTCGCGCCAGGGTCGCCCGTCAGAGGTTGCCGTTTCAGGGGAGAGATTGATGGATCGCAGAACATTTCTGAAAGCCGCCGCGAGTTCCGGCGCAATGGCCGCGGCCGGTGGGCTCGCGATGCCGGCCCTTGCGCAAGGCGCGGCGACGAAGACCCTGCGCTTCGTGCCTCAGGCCAATCTCGCCAACTTCGACCCGATCTGGGGGACGCAATACGTTGTCCGCAATGCGGCCCTGCTGGTCTGGGACACGCTCTACGGCATCGATTCCAAGTTCCAGCCGCAGCGTCAGATGGTCGAGAGCGAGACGGTCTCCGCCGACGGCCTGACCTGGACCTTCACGCTGCGCGACGGCCTGAAGTTCCACGATGGTGCGCCGGTGACGTCCAAGGACGTCGTGCAGAGCCTGAAGCGCTGGCAGGCGCGCGACCCGATGGGCCTGATGATCAAGGCGATCGAGGTCGAGCTGTCGCCCGTCGACGACAAGACGTGGAAATGGGTCCTCAACAAGCCCTATCCGAAGATGCTGCTCGCGCTCGGCAAGAACAACGCGCCCTGCACCTTCATCATGCCCGAGCGCATCGCCAAGACCGATCCGTTCACCCAGATCACCGAATACATCGGCTCCGGGCCGATGAAGTTCGTGCGCAGCGAATGGGTGCCCGGCGCCAAGGCGGTGTTCGAGAAGTTCGCCGACTACAAGCCGCGCACCGAGAAGGCCGACTGGCTGGCCGGCGGCAAGAACATGATGTTCGACCGCGTCGAATGGGTGATCATGCCCGATCCGGCGACGGCCGCGGCCGCGCTCCAGAACGGCGAGGTCGACTGGTGGGAGACCCCGCTGGCGGACCTCGTGCCGGTCCTCAAGAAGAACGCCAACATCAACGTCGATATCGGCGATCCCTTGGGCAATATCGGCGCCTTCCGCATGAACCACATGCACCCGCCCTTCAACAATGTGAAGGTGCGTCAGGCCGTCATGACGGCGCTGAACCAGGAAGACTACATGCGCTCGATCATCGGCGACGATGACAAGCTCTGGAAGCCGATGGCCGGCTTCTTCACGCCCGGCACCCCCCTCTACACCGAGGAGGGCGGCGATATCATGAAGAAGAAGAACGTCGCCGAGGCCAAGAAGCTCCTGGCCGAGTCCGGCTACAAGGACGAGCCCGTGGTCTGCGTCGTCGCGCAGGACATGGCGGCGACCAAGTCGATGGGCGACGTCACGGCCGAACTGCTCAAGAGCATCGGCATGAAGGTCGACTTCGTCGCGACCGACTGGGGCACCGTCGGCGCCCGCCGCGCCCAGAAGACGGCCCCGGGGCAGGGCGGCTGGAGCATGTTCCACACCTGGCATGCCGGCGCCGACTGCGTGAACCCGTCCTCCTACACGGCCGTGCGCGCCAATGGCGAAAAGGCCTGGTTCGGCTGGCCGGATGTGCCGTCGGTCGAGACCGAGGTGACCAACTGGTTCAACGCCAAGAACATGGAGGAGGAGAAGGCCGCGATGGGCCGCCTGAACAAGGCCGCCGTCGAGAACGTCGTCTATGTGCCGACGGGCTTCTATCTCGGCTACCAGGCCTGGCGGAAGAACGTCTCTGGCGTCACCAGCGGGCCCTTCCCGGTGCTCTGGGGCGTGTCGAAGGCCTGATGCCTGCGAGCGGGGGCGCGTTGCCGCCCCCGCATTGATCCGGGGTCGGCATCCTGCATGCCGATCCCGCCGCTTTCATTTCGCCGGGCCGAGCAAGAGCCCGGGGCAGTCAGACACCGGACCGAGTGAAAAAGGGCTAGAAAGCCGCAATGTTAGCCTTCATCGTCAGACGGATCATCACGACCATCCCTGTGATGGCATTCGTGGCACTGTTCGTCTTTTCTCTGCTTTACATCGCGCCGGGCGATCCGGCTGCGGTCATCGCCGGCGACCAGGCCTCGCCTGCCGACGTCGAGCGCATCCGCGCCAGCCTCGGTCTGGACCGTCCCTATCTTGTTCGCTTCGCCGAATGGGCCTTCCGCGTGCTGCAGGGCGACCTTGGCACCTCGATCTTCACCAACCTGCCGGTGACGCAGCTCATCGCCCAGCGTATCGAGCCGACACTGTCGCTGATGGTGCTGACGCTGATCTTCGCCGTGACGGTCGCCGTGCCGATGGGCGTCATCGCCGCCTGGAAGGCCGGAAGCTGGATCGACCGCGGCGCCATGGCCTTTGCCGTTTTCGGCTTCTCGGTGCCGGTCTTCGTCGTCGGCTATCTGCTGGCCTATGTCTTCGCGCTTCAGCTCGATTGGGTTCCGGTGCAGGGATATACGCCGCTGTCCCAGGGGTTCTGGCCCTGGTTCAAGAATCTGATCCTGCCGGCGGTGACGCTGGGCCTGGTCTATATCGCGCTGATCGCGCGCATCACGAGGGCGACAATGCTCGAGGTGATGCAGCAGGATTATGTCCGTACGGCCCAGGCCAAGGGCGTCGGTCAGCGTGACGTGCTCTTCCTCCACGCGCTCAAGAACGCCGCCGTTCCGATCGTCACGATCATCGGCATCGGCATCGCGCTTCTGATCGGCGGCGCGGTCGTAACCGAGAGCGTCTTCGCGATTCCCGGTCTCGGCCGGCTCACCGTCGATGCCATCCTGCGGCGAGACTATCCGGTCATCCAGGGCGTCGTGCTGATGTTCAGCCTCGTCTACGTCCTGGTGAACCTGCTCATCGACCTGACCTACACCCTCGTCGACCCGAGGATACGCTATTGACGATGCAAAGCTCCCTTCCGGCACCAGCCGCGCTGGCGGCTTCGCCCGAACCCGCGATCAAGCCGACGCTCGGTCGCTGGGTCCGCTTCCGGCGCTATCTGCGCCGTCACCCCTCCGTGCTGATCGGCGGCTCGCTGCTCACGCTGATGGCGCTGATCGGCATCTTCGCGCCGCTGCTCTGGACCGTCGATCCGACGGCGATCGCGACCTCCCGGCGGACCCGCGTGCCGTCCGAGCTCTATTGGTTCGGCACCGACATGCTTGGCCGCGACATCTACTCCCGCGTCGTCTATGGCGCGCGGGTCTCGCTCGTGGTCGGCTTCAGCGTGGCGCTTCTGTCCTCGGTGATCGGCCTCGCTGTTGGGCTCTTCGCCGGTTTCGTGCGCTGGGCTGACGGCGTCGTCATGCGGATCATCGACGGCATGATGTCGATCCCGCCGATCCTGCTCGCCATCGCGCTGATGGCGCTGACACGCGGCTCGATCCAGAACGTCATCATCGCGATCACCATTGCGGAGATTCCGCGCGTCGCCCGTCTCGTGCGCGGCGTCGTGCTGTCGCTGCGCGAGCAACCCTATGTCGAGGCCGCGATCGCCAACGGCGCCCGCACGCCGCGCATCATCCTGCGTCACATCCTGCCGAACACCTTCGCGCCGATGAGCGTGCAGGCGACCTATATTTGCGCCAGCGCCATGATCATCGAGGCGATCCTGTCGTTCATCGGGGCCGGCATCCCGCCGGCGACGCCGTCCTGGGGCAACATCATGGCGGAGGGACGCGCGCTCTGGCAGGTCAAGCCGCACATCATCCTGTTCCCGGCGATCTTCCTCTCGATCACCGTGCTCGCGGTGAACCTGCTCGGCGACGGCTTGCGCGACTCGCTTGACCCGAGACTGGCGAAGGCATTGTGACGGCGCCGCGGCATGTCTGGTGTCCATAGCAGCGCGTCTGCGCAGCGGAATTCGGGTGTCCCGGATCCGTCCTGCGACCTCGAGGTCCCGTCAGGCGAGAAGGTCGACCACCTTCTCGCCGGAGACCGCATCGGTGACGCCAAGTCCGCCGCCGAGGTCTTCCAAGGTGTCGCGGAAGCTGTCGAGCGTGGCGATCATCGGAGCGCGCGCCGCCTTGATCGCGTCGATATCCGCCCATTCGCCAATCAGGCAGTAGGATCGCTCGCCGGTCCTGATGATGTGCCCGTTGACGAGGCCAGGCCACCGCGCGTTGCCGTCGCGATGGGCTGCCAGAAAGTCCTCCTCCCGGCCCGCCTTGACGCGGAAACGGACGACATTGAACACGGTCATCGCTGTGCTCCCCCGCTTGCCTTCGCCGCAACAGGGCCAGGCCATCGCTTGGGGGCGCGGCCGCGGCCCGCCCGTCGAAGTTACGCCGCCACCCGGCTCGGCGCAATTGTCGTTTCCGTAACGTCATCGCGTTCCGGCTCCCGACGCGACGAAACGAGCCGGGTGAAAGCATAGCCATCATGACCCGCATCCTGACCATTGCCGCAGCCCAGCTCGGCCCGATCCAGCGCGACGAGAGCAGGGCGTCCGCCGTCGCCCGCATGATCGAGCTGATGCGCCAGGCCAAGAGCCACGGCGCAGATCTGGTCGTCTACCCGGAAGCGGCGCTCACCGCCTTCTTCCCGCATTGGTGGATCGACGATGAAGACGAGATCGACGGCTATTTCGAGAGCGCGATGCCGGGCAACGAAACCGCCCCGCTCTTCGAGGAGAGCAAGCGCCTCGGCGTCGGCTTCCACCTCGGCTATTGCGAGCTCGCCCATGAGGATGGCCGCAAGCGTCGCTTCAACACCGCGATCCTGGTTGACAAGTCAGGCTCGATCGTCGGCAAGTATCGCAAGATCCACTTGCCGGGCCACCCCGAGCACCGTCCCGAGGCTCCGTTCCAGAACCTGGAGAAGCGCTATTTCGAAACCGGCAATCTCGGCTGGCCGGTCTGGCGCACGATGGATGCCAATATCGGCATGATGATCTGCAACGACCGGCGCTGGCCGGAGAGTTACCGTTCGATGGGCCTGCAGGATGTCGAATTGATCGTGCTCGGCTACAACACGCCCAAGCACAATCCGCCGGCCCCGGACCATGACCGGCTTGGCAACTTCCACAACCAGCTCGTGATGCAGGCCGGCGCCTATCAGAACGCCACCTGGGTCGTCGGCGTCGCCAAGGCGGGCCCCGAGGCCGGCGTTGACCAGATCGGCGGCTCCTGCATCATCGCCCCGACCGGCGAGGTCGTGGCGCAAGCCGTGACCGAGGGCGATGAACTCGTCGTCGCCCGCTGCGACATGGACCTCGGCAAGAGCTACAAGAATTCGACCTTCAACTTCGCCAAGCACCGGGAGCCCCAGGCCTATGGCCTGATCGTCGAGCGCAAGGGCGCCGTGGGGCCGGTGTGACGACTCGACCTTTTGGCTGGTCATTCCGGGTGCGGCCTAGTCGCACCTGGGGCGCCGGCGTCTTGTTCTGAAATCGAAGTGACGGGCGGGAAAGCTCAATGACACATGATCTCATCCTGAAAGGCGGCCGGGTCATCGACCCCTCGCAGAAGCATGACGGCATCGCCGATGTCGCCTTCACCGACGGCAAGGTCTCCGGCTTCGGCAAGGATCTGAAGGGCGCGAAGGAGGTCCGCGATGTCTCCGGCTACATTGTCACGCCGGGCCTGATCGACCTGCACACCCATGTCTATTGGGGCGGCACCTCGCTCGGCATCGATGCCGACGAGTTCTGTCGGGTGTCCGGCGTCACCACCTCGGTCGACACGGGATCGGCCGGCCCTGGGAACTGGGCGGGCTTCCGCAAGCATGTCATCGAGAAGAGCCAGGCTCGCATCCTCGCCTATCTCCATGTCTCGCATGCCGGCATCTATGGCTTCGACCACCGCGTCATGGTCGGCGAGAGCGGCGATCTGCGGATGATGAACCCGATCGACTGCGTCGAGGTCGCCGACAAGAACCGCGACCTGATCGTCGGCATCAAGGTCCGTGTCGGCCTGCACGCCTCGGGCAACTCCGGCGCCGTGCCGCTCAACATCGCGCTGCAGGTCGCCAACGAAGTCGGCATGCCGCTGATGTGCCATATCGACCACCCGCCACCGTCCTACGAGGAGGTGGTCGACATGCTACGGCCGGGCGACGTGCTGACGCACGCCTTCCGCCCCTTCCCGAACGCGCCGTCGACCGCGCAGGGCACGGTCAAGCCCGAGGTCATGGCCGCCCGCAAGCGCGGCGTCATCTTCGATATCGGCCACGGCAAGGGCTCGTTCTCGTTCAAGACGACGCGCGCCATGCTCGCCAACGGCTTCGAGCCGGACGTGATCTCCTCGGACGTCCACAAGCTCTGCATCGACGGCCCGGCTTATGACCAGGTCACCACCATGTCGAAGTTCCTGGTCATGGGCATGAGCCTGAACAACGTCATCGCCGCCTCGACCGTGAATGCGGCGATGGCGCTGAAGCGCCCGGAGTACGGCTCGCTCAAGGTCGGCTCGCTTGGCGACGCCACGATCCTGACGGTGAAGGAAGGCAAGTTCGACTATGCCGACGTCACCGGCGAGCACATGACGGGCGACCGCAAGATCGTCTCCGAGGGCGTCGTGCTCAAGGGAGCGTGGTGGCATCCGAAGCGCACGAACAAGTTCAAGAAGGTCGCGGCCTGAACGCGGGTGTGTGCGTCATGCTCGGGACCGGCCCGAGCATGACGCCCAAGCCCGATGGCTGGACAGGCCCGAATGTCTGAAGCGACGTGGCGCCCGATGAACGCAACCGACCTGCCGGCTGTGCTGGCGGTCGCCGCGGTGGTGCACCCGGACTACCCCGAAGACGAAGCGGTCTTCGCCGAACGGCTGCGTCTGTTCTCGGATGGCTGCCTGGTGCTCGAAGGGCCCAGTGGCTTGCTCGGCTATGTCGTCGCCCATCCCTGGCATCGCGGCGCGCCGCCGGCGCTGAACACGTCGCTCGGCCACCTGCCGGATGCGCCGGGTGCCTTCTACATCCACGATCTCGCGCTGCTGCCGGCCGCGCGGGGAACCGGGGCAGGGCGCCTGATCCTCGAGCGCCTGGTGGCTCTGGCCCGTCAGGCGCAGCAACCGCGGCTGGCCTTGATCGCGGTCAACGACTCGTCCGGCTTCTGGCAGCGGCATGGCTTTCGCGAGATGCATGACCCCGCACTTGCCGCGAAGCTTGCGAGCTATGACGATGCCGCGCGCTATCTGGAACGCGAGCTTGAAGTCCCGGCGCCACCGGCGTCACCAACCAGAAACCATGAGGAAGACCAATGAGCGCCGAACAGAAACTCAAGGATCTGGGGCTGAGCCTGCCCACGCTCGCAGCGCCGATGGCCAACTATGTCCGCTTCAAGAAGGTGGGCGATCTCGTCTTTCTGTCGGGGCAGGGGCCGCGAAATCCCGATGGCTCGATCCCGAACGGCAAGGTCGGCAAGGAGTTCACCACCGAGCAGGCCTATGAATTCGCCAAGAACACAGGGCTCGGCCTGCTCGCGGCGATGAAGGAAGCGGCGGGTTCGCTCGACAAGGTCGAGGTCATCAAGCTGCTCGGCATGGTCAATGCCGTGCCTGAATACGGCGACCAGCCCAAGGTCATCAACGGCTGCTCGGACCTGCTCGTCGCGGTGCTGGGTGATAACGGCCGCCATGCACGTTCGGCTGTCGGCATGGGCTCGCTGCCTGGCAACATGCCCGTTGAGATCGAGGCGATCATCAAGGTGCTGCCGTGACCACGCCCGCCCAGGAAGCACTCAAGGCGGAGATCGCCCGCGTCTACGGCACGCCGGCCGTCGTCATCGACCTCGACAAGGTCGAGGCCAATATCGCCCGCCTGCAGGCGGTCTGCGATGCAGCCGGCGTTGCCAACCGCCCGCACATCAAGACGCATAAATCTCCCGAACTCGCCCGGCTCCAGATCGAGGCCGGCGCGCGCGGTATCACCTGCCAGAAGCTCGGCGAAGCCGAGGTCATGGCGGATGGCGGCATCGATGACATCCTGATCAGCTACAACATCCTCGGCGAGCAGAAGCTCGGCCGCCTCGGCCAGCTTCAGCGCCGGGTGCGGATGATCGTCGCCGCCGACAATCCCGTTACCATCGCCGGCCTTCCCGACGCGGCCGAGATCGCCGGCCGCGATCTCGAGGTCGTCGTCGAATGCGACACCGGCCGCCAGCGCGCAGGCGTGGAGACCCCGGGCGAAGCCGTCGAACTCGCGAAGCTGATCGCGGCCTCGAAGGGGCTTACCTTCGCGGGCTTCCTGATGTACCCGCCCGAGGACGGCTGGGCGCGCACGCAGACCTTCCTCGACACGGCCAATGCGGGCCTGCGCGACGCCGGGCTCGAGGCCGGCATCGTCTCGACCGGCGGCTCGCCCAATATCCCCAATATCGGCAAGCTCAAGGGCGCGACCGAACACCGCGCCGGCACCTCGATCTTCAACGATCGTATGCAGGTCGCGGCCGGCGTGGCATCGCTCGATGATTGTGCGCTCACGGTCTATGCGACGGTCGTGAGCCGCGCCGGGCCCGAGCGAGGCATTCTCGATTCCGGTTCGAAGACGCTGACGAGTGACTCGGGCGGTCTCGATGGCCATGGCCATATTCTCGAATACCCGGCGGCCAGGATCGCGAAGTTCGCGGAGGAGCACGGCTTCCTCGATCTGTCCGCCAGCAATGGCCGGCCCAAGGTCGGCGATGTCGTGCGCGTGGTGCCCAACCATGTCTGCGTCGTCGTCAACATGGTCGACCGGCTGGTGACGGTGCGCGGCGACAAGCTGGTCGGCGAATTGCCGGTCGCGGCGCGCGGCAAGCTCGGCTGAGCCTGACGATTTCGCGAGGAAACACCGCCGTCATCCCGGAGCCGCGCTGCTCGCAGTTTGTCCAGGATGACGGCGTGGTTCTGAGGGAAATGGGCGGGCGAGGCGGTTCGACGCTCAATTCTGGCTGATCTTGGAGCCCTTGAGCACGAGGTCGCGGCTCGATTTTGCGGTGAGGCGGCCGGATGCCTCGATCGTGATGTCGCGCCCCTTCAGCGTCGTGGTGCCGTCCTTCTTCAGGGTCAGTTCGGCGCCGCCGCTGTCCAGTCTCATGGAATCGGCGGCTTCGACGGTCAGAGTCTTGGCGACCTTGACCGTCATCTCCCGGCCAGCCTCGATCGCGAACGCCTTGTCGCTGTCCAGGCTCATCGAAACCGTCGCCGAGAGATTGCACTGGCGGCTGTCGAGCGCGATCTCCTGGCCGCCAGCCAGCTTGATCCGGCTGCCGGCGGAAACGGCGACGTTGGTGCCAGACGCGATCGACAGGGCCGTTCCGGCCTGGATCGACATCGCTCCTCCGCAGGTGATGCTCAGCCCCGCGGGCGCGGTGATGACGAGCGAGCCGCCGCTCGCGGAGATCATCTGCGTCAGTGCGCCAAGCTTGGCTTCCAGTGCCGCGATCCGGCGCAGCAGCGTGTCAGTGTCGCTCTCGGCCATGGCTTCCTCCCGCTTTGCCGCGCCAGTCGGTCACACCTCCGGATGGCGTGCGTTCCAGGCGGCTGCATACTCCGTACAGAGCCGGTCCAGCTCGTCCCGGTCCGTCACGCCCGCCGGCCGCCCCCGCGAGGGCGAGGCCTGTTGGAACGGGACGTAGCGCTGGTGCGCGACGCGCCACAGCCGGCGCAGTTCCGCCAGCGGATCGGGATGGTCGTCGACGCGGATGTCGAAACTCGGCACAGGCTCGCCCGACCAGATGCGGATCGCAGCCGATTGCCGGCCACGCTTATCGCCCCCGGCCTTCTCGCCGGCTTCGAGGGCGACCAGCAGCCGCTCGTCGAAATCGAGCGCCGAGGCTGCGATGTAGGCTTTCAGCGTCTGCTCGACCACCTCCGGGCCGGTGAGCATGTTGCCGGCGACCGAGACCTGCGGTCCGTCCACGGCCCCGGCCCATTCGATGCAGGCCGCGCCGGTATAGGCCGCGATCCGGCCCTCGCGGTCGATGACATGCAGCTGGCGATGCGCCCGGCCTTCATCAGCTGCGACCAGCGTCGCGACGATCTCGACCGCTGAGCGCCCTTCCTGGAGCAGCCGGTAGCCGTCGATGCCGAAAAGCGGGTTGACGAAAGCCTGCGTAGCGATCGCGCCGATGCGCCCGCCGCCATAGGGCACGCGCGAGCCGACCGCGAAAGCGCAGGTCGAGACGGCGACACCATAGGCTCCGGTGGCGGCGTCGCGCGCGACGATGGACCAGGTCATGCGATCGATCCTTCAGCGGCCGGCGGCATAGGCTTGCATCAGACGCGGCGTCGCGGCCGCACGCAAGAGGCCGTCGGGGCTCTTCTCGGCCGCGGTGAGGCGGCCGATCGTCCAGGCCGGGGAGCGTTCCAGCGCGTGGCCGCGCGCGACGAGATTGGTCAGGACCGCCTCGCCGATGCTTTCCTCCACCGCCAGATGCCCGGGCTTGGCTTCGCGCGGGTAGAAGGTCGAGGGGAAATGCTGGGTGTGGAACAGCGGCAGGTCGATCGCTTCCTGAAGGTTCAGGCCATGGTGCACCCGGCGCAGGAACAGCCCGAGCTGCCACTGCTCCTGCTGGTCTCCGCCCGGGGTGCCGAAGACGAGGCGCGGCTCGCCGTTCTCGAAGGCGAGCGACGGCGTCAGCGTCGTGCGCGGACGCTTGAAGGGGGCGAGCGAGGAGGGCAGCCCCTCCTCAAGGAAGAAGGCCTGGGCCCGCGAGTTGAGCGGGAAGCCGAGCGCGGGGATCACCGGCGAGGACTGCAGCCAGCCGCCCGAGGGCGTCGCCGCGATCATGTTGCCCCACTTGTCGATGACGTCGATATGGACGGTGTCGCCACGCCGGCCGGCCGCGACCATCGAGGCCATCGTCGGTTCGCCGACCGTGGCGCCGCCCGCACCTGCCTGGCCGGCATAGCGCACCCCAGCCATGGCGCGGGCGACCTGGTCTTCGAAGCCGGGGATCACGCCCGGTCGCAATTCGTGCGAGGCCTTGTCGCTGATCAGGTTGCGCCGCCCGCGCGCATAATCTTCAGAGAGCAGCGTCGCCAGTGGCACCTTCACGAAATCCGGGTCGCCGTAATAGGCTTCGCGGTCGGCGAAGGCGAGCTTCATCGCCTCGGCGACATGATGCACGAAGGCCGCGCTGTCGGGGCCCATTCCGGCGATGTCGATGCCTTCCAGGATCTTCAGCGTCTGCAGGAAAACCGGGCCCTGGCCCCAGGGGCCGATCTTGAAGATCTCCCAGCCGTGATAGGTCACGCTGGCCGGCGTCTCATAGGTTGGCTGCCAGCGCGCCATGTCGTCGGCGGTCAGCAGCCCCTTGTGACGGCGCCCGGAGGAATCGATCGCCTCCGTCGTGCGGCAGAACGTATCGATGGCCTCGGCGACGAAGCCCTTGTACCAGGCGTCGTAAGCCGCCTGGATCTGCTTCTCGCGGCTGCCGCCGGCGGCCTCAGCCTCGGCGAGGATGCGCTTGTAGGTGTCGGCAGCCGCCTGGTTCCTAAACAGGGCCTTGGCCTTGGGCACCTGCCCGCCCGGCAGGTAGACCTCGCCCGAGGTCGGCCATTCATCGGTGAAGAGGTCGGTCAGGCCGGCGATCGTATCCGAGACACGCGGCAGCATCGGATGGCCGTTCTCGAAGTAGCCGATCGCGGGTTCGAGCACCTCGCGCAGCGGCAGGCGGCCATGGTCGCGCAGCAGGGTCATCCAGCCGCCGAAGGCGCCCGGCACGACGGCGGTGAGCAGGCCGGAGCCGGGCACGAGGTCAAGGCCGAGCGCCTTGAAGGCCTCGCTGGTCGCCGCCTGCGGCGCGGTGCCTTGCCCGCAGATGACCTCGACCTTCTTCGTTGCCGCCGAATAGAACACTGCCGGCATTTCTCCTGCGGGCCCGACGAGATGCGGTTCGACGACCTGCAGCACGAAGGCGGCGGCCGCGCAGGCGTCAAAGGCGTTGCCGCCCTTCTCCAGCATGGCCATGCCCGTCGCCGTGGCGAGCCAATGCGTCGAGGTGCAGACACCGAAGGTGCCGAGAATTTCCGGGCGGGTGGTGAACATGAGGCGGTATTCCTTGGGCCAGCAGGGCTGGGAACGAGAAAGGGCCGGCAATCCAGGCAGGCTGCATGGCAACGCCGACCCCGAAGCCTTCGGAAGGACACCGAACTCTACGACGGATTTCGGCACTCCGTTGCGTTGCCTCCGGAATGACCGGCGCGCGACAGGAGCAGTTCAACTCTCCTTCGGGTCCAGAACATCGCGCAGGCCGTCGCCGAGAAGGTTGAAGCCGAGCACGGCGAGGAAGATGCAGATGCCGGGCGCGATCGACATCCAAGGCGCCTGGTCCATGAAGTTCTTGGCGACGTTCAGCATCTGGCCCCAGGAGGGGGCTGGCGGCTGCTGACCGAGGCCGAGGAAGGACAGTGCCGCCTCGAGAATGATCGCCTGAGCCATGAACAGCGTCGACTGCACGACGATCGGCGACAGGATGTTGGGCAGGATGTGGCGGAGGACGATCCTGAGGTCGCGCGCGCCGACGGCCCGCGCGCCCTCGACGAAATCCTCGGCCTTGACGCTGAGCACCTGCCCGCGCACGAGCCGCACGAAGATCGGCACCGCCGAGAGGCCGATCGCGATCATCGCGTTCGTCAGCGACGGGCCGAGCACGGCGGCGAAGGCGATCGCCAGGATCAGGAAGGGGCAGGCGAGCATGGCCTCGGTGACGCGCGAGACCGAGGCGTCCACCCAGCCGCCATACCAGCCGGCGAGCAGCCCGAACGGAACGCCGATCGCGAGCGCGATCAGCACCGAGATGATGCCCGCCAGCAGTGAGGCCTGCGCGCCGAAGAAGAGCCGCGACAGCTGGTCTCGCCCGAGTTCGTCCGTGCCGAACCAGTAGAGCTCCGAGGGCGGCTTGCGGATGGCGAGGAAGTTGGACTTGATCGGATCGGCCAGCGGCAGCATCGGCGCGAGCACCGCCATCAGCACGAAGACGAGCACGATCGCGCCGCCGATCAGCGCGGAGCGGTTTCGGAGAAGCCGCGCCAGAACGCTGGGCCGCGAACGGAGGGTCGGTTCGGCCGGCCCGGTCAGGGCTCCTGATCCCGTTGCCGCCATCACTGAACCCTCAAACGCGGATTGACGAGGATGTAGAGCACATCGGCCAGCAGGTTCATCAAGATGAAGCCGATCGCCGTGCACAGCACCACGCCTTGCACCACGCCGTAGTCGCGGTTGAAGACCGCGTCGACGATCAGCTTGCCGAAGCCGGGTATCGTGAAGATCTGTTCGGTCAGGACGGCGCCGGCGAGCAATTCCCCGAAGAGGATCGTCGTCAGCGTGATGATCGGCACCAGTGCGTTGCGCAGTGCGTGCCGGTTCACCACCGCATCCTCGTCGAGCCCCTTCGCGCGAGCGGTACGGACATAATCCGACCTCAGCACCTCGAGCATGGCCGAGCGGGTGTGCCGCATCAGGAAGGCGGCAAGCCCCGAGCCCAGGACGAACGCTGGCATGATCAGCCGCTCGATCGCCCCCTTCGGGTCGCTGAAGAAAGGCTCATAGCCCGAGGCCGGCAGCCATTTCAGTTCGACCGAGATGACCAGGATCAGCATGATCCCGAGCCAGAAATTCGGGATCGAAAGCCCCGACAGCGCCAGGGCGCTCGTCGAATAGTCAATGATCGTATCCTTGCGTCGGGCCGCAAGGATACCGGCGGGGATGCCGATGCCGATGGCGACGATGATCGATGCGATCGCGAGTTGCAGCGTCACCGGCAGCTTCTGCAGGATCAGCGCGAGCACCGGCTCTCCCGTCCGCAGCGAGCGGCCGAAATCGCCCTGCACGACCTGCCCGAGCCAGGCGAAGAACTGGACCACGATCGGGTCGTCCATCCGGTAGATCTCGCGCAGCCGTGCGATCACTTCGGGATCGCGTTCCTCGCCGGCGATGACCAGAAACGGATCGCCCGGCAGCGCGCGCTGCAGGGCGAACACGAAGAGCGATACCAAAAACAGCGTCGGCAGGGCGATCAGGGCCCGACGGCCGATCAGGGCGAGCATGGCAACCTCGGAAACACGTCGGCGCCCCGGACACGGCGAAGCGGAGATCCGGGATCCATCATTGAACTCAGTGGCTCCCGATGGATTCCGGGTCGACCTTCGGCCGCCCGGAATGAGGCCATCGTCGGAGCCAGGAGAAGCCGGTGCTTCAAGAGCGCTTCATCCCGGCCAGCCGGATCATGCCGTCCGGGCTGATCACGAAGCCGCTGATGTTCGAGCGCATCGCGAAGAAGACCGTCTCGTTGTACAGGTAGATCAACGGCAGCTCGTCCTGCAGGATCACCTGCGCGGCGTCGTAGAGCTTCTTGCGCTCGGCGGGATCGTAGATCGTCCGTGCCTGATCGAGCAGGCGGTCGACCTCGGCATTGGAATACTTGCCGTCGTTCTGGTTGCCCTTGGTGGTGACGAACTGGTGCAGGTTCCCGTCCGGGTCGCTGCGGCCGGACCAGCCGACGCGGCTGAGCTGGAACTTGCCCTGCTGCTGGTCGCGCAGCTGGCTGGCGAACTCGGTCGACTTGATCTGGACGTCGATGCCGGCCTCCGCGGCCATGGCCTGGATCACCTGGCCGATCTGGGCGTGGACGGGGTTGTTGGTGATGAAGACCTCAACCGAGACCTTGCTGTGTCCTGCTTCCTTGAGCAGGGCCTTGGCCTTCGCGACATCGCGTGCCGGCACTGGGAAGGCCGCGCTGACATAGGGGCTGGTCGGCGGGAAGGGCTGCACGACCGGCGCGTAGAGCCCGTCGAACACGACCTGTGTGAGCACCTTGCGGTCGATCGACAGCGAGAGCGCCTGCCGCACACGCTTGTCCTTGCCCATCGGCTGGTTGGCGGCCTCCCCATGGGCGGTGTTCACGGTGATGCCCTGATAGCCGAGATTGGGCATCGGCTCGACCTTGAGGGTCTTGTCGGCCTGCGCGGACTTCACGTCCGTCGCCGCCAGCCGCTCGATCATGTCGAGCTCGCCGGCACGCAGATTGGCGAGGCGCACGGTGGTGTCGGGAATCGAGCGGTAGAGCACCCGATCGAAATGATAGTTCTGCGCCTCCCAGTGCTCCTTGAAGCGCTCCAGCACGATGCGGTCGTTCTGGACCCGCTCGACGAACTTGTAGGGACCCGAGCAGACCGGCTTGGCTGCGACGTCGCTCGCGAGGCTCTTCGGGGCCAGCATCATGCCGGCCCGGTCGGTAAGCTGCGCCAGAAGCGTCGCATCGGGGCGCTTGAGCTTCAGGACGAGTGTGGAGGCATCCGGAGCCTCGACGCTGTCGACTGAGGCGAGTTCGGACTTGCGCAGTGAATCGGGCAGGGTGCGGGCGCGTTCGAGATTGGCCTTGGCAGCCTCGGCATTGAAGGGCTCACCATCGTGGAACTTGGCGTCGGTGCGCAGTTTCATGGTGAGCGTCAGCCCGTCGGCCGAGAACGACCACTCGGTTGCCAGCCGGGGCGTGAGTTTCAAATCCGGGGTGATGTCGAGCAGCTTGTCGCAAAGCCCCTTGAAGACAATGCGGCCGACGAAGGTGCGTGCCTTGTGCGGATCGAGCATGTCCGGGTCTTCCTGCAGGCCGATGCGCAGGGTCGATGGAGCCTGCGCGACCGCGGGCAATGCGGCCAGCGACAGGAACGTGGCCGAGGCCAGGACGGTAAGCAGCTTCATCGGATGTCCCCTTTTGTGATTGCGGTGACGATCGCGGAGGATCGTCCCGATTGGTACCAGCCTGATGCAAAATCGACGTGGCGTCGATGGAGGATTATGCCGGCGTCCACTTCTTCCTGCATGCCGTAGCGGTGCGCATCTGCATGCAAGTCGGCTGCCAGCCGCGAAGCCGGATCGCGGCAGGGCCATGCACGAGCCTCGGTCGCCTTGACGGCGGCGGCTGGCTACAAGACCACAGGGATCCAAGCGCTCATGTGAGGCGCGGGAAGGGAGTGCCTCGATGCTGCTGGGTGTGATTGCCGACGACATGACGGGCGCGACGGATGTCGCGTTGATGCTAAACCGGAGCGGCATGCGGACGGTCCAGCTCATCGGCGCTCCACGTCCGGGGCAGGCACTGCCGGAGGCGGATGCCGTCGTCGTAGCGCTGAAGTCGCGGACGAACCCGGTGACGGAGGCCGTGGCGGATTCGCTGGCCGCCTGCGAGGCGCTTCTGGCTGCCGGCGCGAAGCAGATCCTGTTCAAATACTGCTCGACCTTCGATTCGACGCCATCCGGCAACATCGGCCCGGTTGCCGACGCCTTGGCGCAGCGGCTGGGCGCCGGCATCGCCATCGTCTGCCCGGCTTTTCCGGCGAATGGCCGCTCGATCTACCAGGGCTACCTCTTCGTCGGCGCCGTGCCGCTCCATGAGAGCTCGATGAAGGACCACCCGCTGACGCCGATGCGGGATTCCAGCCTGCTGCGCCTCATGGGCGGCCAGACCAAGGCGGCGGTCGGGCTCGTCGATTACGCGACCGTCCTCGCCGGGGCCGACGCGGTGAAGGCGCGTTTCGCCAAACTGACCGGGGAGGGCGTGCGTTACGTCGTCACCGATGCGCTGACCAATGCCGACCTCATGGTGCTGGGCGAGGCGGTCGCCGGCCATGTGCTGCTGACCGGCGGCTCCGGCATCGCGATGGGACTGCCGCAGAACTTCCGCAAGGCCGGCCTGCTGCCGGATCGTGAGATCGCCGCGAGCCTGAACGCGCCCGAGGGGCGTGCCGGCATCATCTCCGGCAGTTGCTCGACCGCGACGCGCGGGCAGATCAAGGCTGCCACCGCGGCTGGCTATCCGGCGCTCAAGGTCGATCCGATGGCCCTGGTGTCGGGCGAGCAGGACGCCGGCAAGCTCGCCGCATGGGCGCTCGCGCAGTCTCCCGACAAGCCCTTCCTGCTCTATTCCAGCGACGATCCCATGGAGGTCGCGGCCATTCAGGACAAGCTCGGCCGCGAGAAGGCGGGCGAGACGGTCGAGCACGCCTTCGCCCAGACGGCCGCTCTGTTGGCGAAGAAGGGCGTATCGCGCCTTCTGGTGGCGGGCGGCGAGACGTCGGGCGCGGTCGTGCAGGGGCTCGGCATCGGCATGCTCGAGATCGGCCCGGAGATCGATCCGGGCGTGCCCTGGACGCGCGTCGCCGATGGTCAGGACATGGTGATTGCTCTCAAATCGGGCAATTTCGGTGCACCCGACTTCTTCATCAAGGCATGGACCCTGCTGCGCTGAAGCGCCGTGCGACCAAGGCCGGGCTTGTGTAGGATGTCCGGCAGGGCATGATGCATCTCCTGGAGGGCCGGATGGACATGGCGTTTCTCGGCGATCTGTTGACCAATGTGGCTGGCCGCGGCCGGGCGCTGATCGGCTTCGAGCGCTTCATGGGACAGCGCAACCGGCCGATCGACCGCCTCTGCGAGGATCTGCTCTCCGGCCGTGGCGAGGCTTCGGGCATGGCGCTGGCGCAGGGGGTGCTCGAGGCCTGGGAGCGCTTGGACCGGCCGGGCCGCCAGGCTTTCTTCGCGATGCTGCAGGAACGCTTCGGGCCGGATCATGACCGGCTCGGCAAGGCGATCGACGCCTATCGCAAGGATCCGAGCGCGGCCGCCATCTCGGCCCTGCATCTGGCTTCTGAGCCCCGCCGGCAGGAGCTTCTGCGCCGGCTCAATCTCGCGCCAGGCGGCACCCATGTGCTCGTGCGTATGCGCGAGGCGCTGTTCGAGGCGATGGAGAGCGACCGCGATCTGATCAGCGTCGACGCCGATTTCCGCCACCTGTTCAGCTCGTGGTTCAATCGCGGCTTCCTCGTCCTGCGCCGCATCGACTGGCGCAGCCCCGCCAACGTGCTGGAGAAGATCATCCGCTACGAGGCGGTGCACGAAATCCAGGGCTGGGACGATCTGCGCCGCCGGCTCGAGCCGGCCGACCGGCGCTGCTTCGCCTTTTTCCATCCGCAACTGATCGATGAGCCGCTGATCTTCGTCGAGGTCGCTCTGACCAGCGAGATTCCGCGCAGCATCGGCGAGGTGCTGAGTGGAGAGCGCGAGGTGCTGCCTGCCCAGGCGGCAACGACGGCGGTGTTCTATTCGATCTCGAACTGCCAGGAGGGACTGCGCGGCATCTCTTTCGGCAACTTCCTGATCAAGCAGGTCGCGGAAGATTTGAAGCGCGAATTGCCGGGGCTCGACACCTTCGTCACGCTCTCGCCCGTGCCGGGCTTTGCGCGCTGGCTGGACGGCATCGTCGCCGATCCGGCCGAGCTCGCGCTCACGAATGAGGAACGTTCGGAGATCGGCCGCCCGGCCGTCGAGGCGATCTCGCTCGACGCGCCGGCCAAGGCCCGCCGCGACAAGCTGCTCGGCCAGATGGCGGCACAATATCTGCTGCGCGCCCGCACCAATTCCGGCCGTGTCATCGACCCGGTCGCCCGCTTCCATCTCGGCAATGGGGCGCGGCTCGAGCGCATCAACGTCGCCGGCAACATGTCGGCGCGGGGCCTGCGCGAGTCGCATGGCGTGATGGTCAATTACCGCTACGATCTCGACGACATCGAGACTAACCACGAGGCCTTCGCCACCCGCAACACGGTGGTCGCCTCCTCCGGCGTGCGCAAGCTGCTGCGGCCGGCGACAGCCTGAGCGAACGGCTCACGGAAACGCCTGAAAGGACCCGAAATCATGGGCAATCACCTGTTCGACCTCGTTCGCTCGCGCATGCCGGCGCCCGACGCGCCCTTCGCGCTGCTCGATGACGGCCGGCGCTATTCCTATGCCGACATGGTCGATGCCTCGGCCCGCTTCGCCAACGCGCTGGTTTCGCTGGGCGTGAAGCCGGGCGATCGCGTCGCTGTTCAGGTCGAGAAGTCGATCGAGGCGCTGATGCTCTACCTTGGCGCTGTCCGCGCCGGCGCGATCTTCCTGCCGCTGAACACTGCCTATACCCCAGCCGAGATCGAGTATTTTCTCGGCGACGCCGAACCTGGCATCTTCGTCTGCGACCCCGCGAAGGCAGAGGCGCTGAAGCCGTACGCCGAGAAGGCGGGCGCGAAGCTCGAGACGCTTGGCGTCGGGACCGGCTCGCTTCTCGACAAGGCGCAGGCTGCCTCGACCGCTTTCGCCGATGTCGCGCGCGGTCCGGACGACCTTGCCGCGATCCTCTACACCTCCGGCACGACCGGGCGCTCCAAGGGCGCAATGCTGTCGCATGACAACCTCGCCTCGAACGCGCTGGCGCTGGTCGATTACTGGCGCTTCTCGAAGGATGACGTGCTGCTGCACGCGCTGCCGATCTTCCACACCCACGGGCTCTTCGTCGCGACGAACTGCGTGCTGTTCTCCGGCGCCTCGCTGATCCTGCTGCCGAAATTCGATCCGGAGCAAATCTTCAAGTATCTGCCCCAGGCGACCTGCATGATGGGCGTGCCGACCTTCTATGTCCGCCTTCTCCAGGATGCGCGGCTGACGAAGGAGGCGACGAGGCACATGCGGCTCTTCGTCTCCGGCTCGGCGCCGCTGCTGGCCGACACGCATCGCGACTGGCGCGAGCGCACCGGCCACGCCATCCTCGAGCGCTACGGCATGACCGAGACCAACATGAACACCTCGAACCCCTATGAGGGCGAGCGTGTCGCGGGCACGGTCGGCTTCCCGCTGCCGGGTGTGTCGGCGCGCGTCGTTGATCCCGAGAGCGGCAAGGCGCTCGGCGCCGACGAGATCGGCATGATCGAGGTGAAGGGCCCCAACGTCTTCAAGGGCTATTGGCGCAATCCCGAGAAGACGGCCGCCGAGTTCAAGCCGGACGGCTTCTTCATCACCGGCGACCTCGGCAAGATCGATGGTGCCGGCTATGTCCACATCGTCGGGCGCGGCAAGGACCTCATCATCACCGGTGGCTACAACGTCTATCCCAAGGAGGTCGAGACCGAGATCGACGAGATGCCGGGCGTGATCGAGAGCGCCGTGATCGGCTGCCCGCATCCCGATTTTGGCGAGGGCGTCACCGCCGTCGTGGTGGTGAAGCCCGGTGCGACGATCACCGCGCAGTCGATCGCTGCTTCGCTTGAGCAGCGCCTTGCCAAATTCAAGCTGCCCAAGCAGGTCTTCATCGTGCCGGACCTGCCGCGCAACACCATGGGCAAGGTCCAGAAGAACCTGCTGCGCGACACCTACAAGGATATCTACGCGCCGCGGATGAAGGCGGGGGAGTAGGCGGCCTTCAGCCGATCGTCACGACCTCGCCGTCCAGGGGAATCCTCAGACGATCGGGGCCGATGCCGGCCTTTGCAGCGTGGTCGCGCAGCGCGTCTCGGCTGACCGTGCAATGGTCGAGCGCTTCCAGATGCGTCGCGACCACCGTGGCGCGCGGCGCCGCGCGCGCGAGATCGACGGTCTGCTGTGCGTCCATGATGATCAGCGTGCCGTCCCAGAGCGCGCCGCCCGAATGCGTCACGATGACGTCCGGATCGGCGGCGGCGACCGCTGCGGCGAGCGGCGGGTAGAGCACGCTGTCCCCGCACCAGTAGAGCGTCGGCTCGCCTGCGGCCTGCAGGCTGAAGCCCATGACCGGCCCCATCGTCTCGACCACCGATCCGGTGCCGTGCTGGGCCGGCTGCGGCTCGATGACGATCGTGCCGAGGCGCAGTGGCGCTTCAAGCGGCGTAACCGACCCGAACCCCGAGGATCGGATGGCCAGCTCATTCCCTGGTTGGCAGATCAGGGGGACGTCCTTGGGCAAGCTGGCCTTGGCGACGTCGTCAAAATGATCGGCGTGCAGATGCGAGACGATGACGAGGTCGACACCGGCGACGATCTCCTCGACCGGCGATGGCAGCGGCACCATCGGGTTCGGCGCGCGGCCGGTGAACGAGCGGCGGCTGAACCGTTCGCCGAAATCGGGATCGATCAGGAACGTCATGCCGGCATAGCGCAGCTTGAGTGTGGCGTTGCGGACGAGCTGGAGTTGCATATTCGTGTCGATCTCTCGAGGGGTGTGCGATCTTGCGATTCCTCCCGTCACCGCACCAATTCGAAATTGTGGACATTGCCGCTCGCGCGCGTGGCGTTTCATTCCGTCCATTCCGTGCCGAAACGTCATGTCGACGCGGTGCATTGTTGAAACGATGCGTTCTTTGAGGTGAGATCGCCCGGTGAATCGCTTCGGCGGGCCGTGCGTGGGGGAAGGGACTATGGCTGAACTGGGAATCGTATCGGACAGAGCGCCGATGACGATTTCGCCCCATGTGGCTCAGAACATCGACAGAATCCTCCAGGCCGTACGCAGCCATCTCAAGATGGACGTCGCCTTCGTGTCCGAATTCCTCGGCAAGAACCGGATCTTCAGGAACGTCGATTCCACCAGCCGGAACTTCCCGCTCAAGGCCGGCGACGTCATCCCGATGGCGGCAGGCTATTGTCAGCATGTCGTCTCCGGCCGGTTGCCGGAACTGATCCCCGATACCGACGCGGTCGCCTTCGCGCGGCAAATTCCCGAGACGCAGTCGATCCCGATCGGAGCTCATCTCAGCGTGCCGATCGGGCTAGATGACGGGCACGTCTTCGGCACCTTCTGTTGCTTCAGCCATGCAGCCAATCTCGATCTGAAGGAGCGCGATCTTGAGATGCTGCGCACGTTCGGCCGGGTTGTGGCGAACGACATCGCGGTCGATCTCAAGGCGGATCGCGAGCGCAGGGAGACGATCGAGCGCATCGACGCCGCCATCGAGGCCGGCGACCCGCACATCGTCTTCCAGCCGATCGTCAGGTTGACGGACCTGTCGGTGGCCGGCGTGGAATGCCTGGCCCGCTTCGATCAGGAACCAGTGCGTTCCCCGGACAAGTGGTTCGCCAGCGCGCATGCCGTCGGCATGGGCGAACTGCTGGAGCTGCTGGCGGTGCGCAAGGCGCTCGAAGCCGCAGCCGCGCTGCCCGCCGACCATGTGATCGGCATCAACATCTCGCCGCTGACACTGATTGGCGGCAATGTCGCGGAGGCGCTCTCCGGCTTCGATCCGCAGCGCATCGTCATCGAGATCACCGAGCACACGCCGATCGAGGACTACGACGCAATCCTGCATGCGCTTGCGCCGCTGCGGCAGATGGGCATCCGCGTCGCCATCGACGATGCGGGCGCCGGTTACTCCAGCCTCAGGCACATTCTCGCGATGCGGCCTGACGTCATCAAATTCGACGTCAGCCTGACCCGCAACGTCGACAGCGACCCGGTTCGCAAGGCCATGGCGGCGGCGCTGGTCGAGTTCGCCAGGCGAACCGGAACCGAGGTCGTCGCCGAAGGCGTCGAGACCCAGGCCGAGTTCGACGCCCTGCGCAGCCTGAAATTCGACAAGGCGCAGGGCTATTTCCTGGGCAGACCCCGGGCTTTGCGGGAACTCCTAGCCGATCTGGGCCTGAAGCCGCCTCGCTGCTAGCCCGCCTTGTGCAGCCGGGCCAGCTGGAAGCGCGCCACATCGGCGAGCAGCTCGACAAAGCCCTTTACCTGCAGCGCGGCGGTCGCCTTGCCCTTCTCCGCCGTGGCGAGGGAAGCGTCGCCGGCCGCGCCCGAGCCGTGAACGTCCTGGGCCATCCAGGCCATCGCGTGCAGCCCGGTCGGGCGCAGCCATTTGTAGCCCTCCGTCGCCATCTCGACTGTCAGCGGGTTGAAGGGCGCGGCCTTGCTCATATCGACGAGGTCGGGCCGGAAGTGCAGCATCAGCGAGGTCTCGATGTCGCCGGCATGGATGCCGTGGTTGGCGTCGAGGTCGGCGAAGACGCCAGGGGGCAGGCCGAAGGCGCGCCAGGCCGTGGTCACGGCGAGCATGCCATGGCGAACGCGCAGTTCGCGCGCCACGACCTTCATCGGGTCGACATTGCCGCCATGCGAGGTCACGATCACGAGCTTGCGCAGGCCGGCGCGCTTGACGCTCTCGCCGATCTCGATCCAGCCCTGCGTCGCGCTCTCCCAGGAGAGCGTGAGCGTCCCCGGTGAATGCAGATGCTCGTTCGACTTGCAGATGGCCTGCGTCGGCAGCACCAGCACGTCGAGGCTCTCCGGCACCAGCGGCATGGCCTCCGCCAGCATGGCGTTCATGATCGTCGTATCGACCGAGACCGGCAGATGCGGGCCATGCTGTTCGATCGCGGCCAGCGGCAGCACCGCGATGGTGCTGTCGGCGGAAAGCCCGGAAAAGTCGGTGGTCTTCAGATCGCCCCAGAAGCGCGCGCTCATCGTCTCATGATCCCTGCATCGTCGTGGCCGTCATCCTAGAGCATCGACAGTCGGAATTGATGCTGCTCCAGCCGGATCGCCTGTGGGCAAGCCGCCATCCCCTCCGGGCGCCGACCCCATTGCGGTTTCGGTGACCTGCGGCACATGGCATACATGTTGCTCGCTCGCGGCTGAAGGCGTTCGCCGGACAGCTACAGGGAGGCCACAAGCATGACGATGACGAAATATCGCCTGACGCGCCGCGGGGCGCTCGGCCTGATCGGCGGCTCAGCGTTGGTGGCCGTCCCCGGCGCTCGCGTCAGCGCCCAGACCCTCGACAAGGTCTCCTACCAGACCAACTGGCGCGCCCAGGCCGAGCACGGCGGCTTCTATCTCGCCGCCGCCAACGGCATCTACAAGAAGTACGGCATCGATGCCGAGATCCGTCCGGGCGGGCCGCAGCAGAACCCCTCGCAGCTCCTGCTCGGTGGCCGCGTCGACATGATCATGTCGAACGCCTTCGAGGCGATCCGCTACGCTCAGGAAGACATCCCCTTCCTCTGCATCGCCTCGATCTTCCAGAAGGATCCGCAGGTCATCATCTCGCACCCCGGCGTCGGCAACGATTCGCTTGCCGCGCTCAAGGGCAAGCCGATCCTGGTCGGAGCCGCCGGCCGCAACAGCTACTGGCCGTTCCTGAAGGCGAAGTTCGGCTACACCGACGAGCAGATCCGGCCCTACACCTTCAACATGGCGCCGTTCCTGGCCGACAAGACGATCTCGCAGCAGGGCTTCCTCTCGTCGGAGCCCTTCGCGATCCAGAAGCAGGGCGGCGTGACCCCGCTGGTGCATCTCATCGCCGATGCCGGCTTCGAGAACTACAACACAACGATCAACATCTCCCGGAAGATGGTCGACGAGAAGAAGGACCTGGTCCAGCGCTTCGTCACCGCCACGCTCGAGGGTTGGGCCGAGTACATGAAGGGCGGCCCCGCCGTCGCCGCCGCGAATGCGCAGATCCTGAAGGACAATCCCGACATGGATCAGGAGAAGATCGATTATGCGGTCAAGGTGATGAACGAGAAGGGGATCGTGCTTTCTGGCGACGCCCTGACGCTCGGCATCGGCGCCATGACCGATGCGCGGTGGGCGAGCTTCTACAAGACGATGACCGATGCCGGCGTCTTCCCCGCGGGGGTCGATGTCAAGAAGGCGTATAGCCTGGAGTTCATCAACAAGGGCGTCGGCAAGGCTTGAGCTCCCGTCTCGGGCTCGGCCCGAGCCTCTTCTGCACGAGATTCTCGGGTCTGCGCTTGGCTGGCCCGAGAACGACGTTTGAGTATCGAAAACAACGGATCATCAGGCTTTGGACACGGCCTATCTGAGCAGACCCCATGAGGATGCGGCCGAGGGCGGCAAGCCACTCGTCAGCATCCGCCACGTCTCGAAGCAGTTCGGCAACGGCACGCTTGCCGTCAGGGACGTGAACCTCAATCTCGGGCAGGGGCAGTTCATCTCGCTGCTCGGCCCCTCCGGCTGCGGAAAATCGACGCTGCTGCGGATGATCGCGGGGCTCGGCGCGCCGTCCGCGGGCACGATCGAATGGCCGACGACCGGCCATGATGCGAGCGGCGAGCCGGAGCGCGACCTCGGCTTCGTCTTCCAGGACCCGACGCTGATGCCCTGGGCGACGGCGCTCGCCAACGTCATGATGCCGCTGACGCTGAAGGGCGTCCGCAAGAGCGAGGCGCGCGAGCGCGCTGCCGCGATGCTGGCGCTGGTCGGCCTGGCCGGCTTCGAGAAATCCTATCCCCGAGAACTCTCGGGCGGCATGAAGATGCGCGTCTCGATCGCGCGCGGGCTGGTGCTGCGGCCCAAGATCCTGCTGATGGACGAGCCCTTTGCCGCGCTCGACGAAATCACCCGCCATCGCCTCAACGACGATCTGCTCGAACTGTGGTGGAAGGAGAAGTTCACGGCCGTCTTCGTCACCCATTCGGTCTTCGAGTCGGTCTATCTCTCGAAGCGGATCGTGGTGATGGCGGCACGTCCGGGGCGCGTCATGGCAGATCTCGATGTGGACGCACCTTATCCGCGCGACGATCTGTTCCGCACCTCGCCCGAATACGCACATCTCTGCCGCGTCGTCTCGGGCAAGCTGAAGGAGGCGATCGGCTCATGAGCGCGCCCGCATTCGACACGCCCGCACCGGCTCATGACGGCACCGACGCCGAGGCGCGACCGGTCTTCGCGACCGAGAGGCGGGTGCTGGGCCTGCCGGCCAGCGCCTGGCCGCGCCTGCTCGCGCCGATCGTAATCGGCGTGCTGGCGCTGGCGCTCTGGGAACTGGCCGTGCGCTGGAACGGGATCCCGCCCTATATCCTGCCCGGCCCGCTCCTGATCGGCCAGACGCTGGTGGCCGACTGGGGCACGCTTTCCGGCTCGCTCTGGATCACGCTGCGGATCACCTTCATGGCGCTGGCGGCGGCCGTGATCGTCGGCGTTACGCTGGCGGTCCTCTTCACCCAGTCGAAGTGGCTGGAGATGTCGCTGTTGCCCTATGCGGTGATCCTGCAGGTGACGCCGATCGTCGCGATCGCGCCGCTGATCATCATCTGGGCCGGCGACGTCAACCTGTCGCTGCTCATCTGCGCCTGGATTGTCGCTTTCTTCCCAATCCTGTCGAACACCATCCTCGGCCTCAACTCGGCAGACCACAACCTCGTCAACCTGTTCCAGCTCTATGGCGCGACCCGCTGGCAGACCATGCGTTATCTCAAGCTGCCGGCGGCCTTGCCCTATTTCCTGGCGGGGTTGAAGATCTCCGGCGGTCTCGCGCTGATCGGCGCGGTGGTCGCCGAGTTCGTCGCCGGCACCGGCGGCAGCGCATCGGGGCTGGCCTATCGCATCCTCGAGGCTGGCTATCAGCTCAAGATCCCGCGCGTCTTCGCCGCGCTGCTGATGATCTCGCTGTCGGGCATCGCGATCTTCCTGGTCACGAGCTGGATTTCGCATGTGCTGTTGCGGCGCTGGCACGAGAGCGCCCTGAAGCGGGAGAATTGAGATGAGCGCTGTTCCGGAACGCCGGCCGAGGCCTGTCCAGCCCTCGCGCTACGACATCGCCGCGCTCAAGCAGGATCTCGACGGCATCGCGCTGATCGACGAGGCGCAGGTTGTGCGCAAGCGCTCGCGCGACTTCTTCTGGTATTCGCCGATCCTGAATCAGCAGCTCGCCGACAAATCTGCGGACATCATTGCGGCCCCGCGCGACGAGGCCGAGGTCGTTCGCATCGCGGCGGCCTGCGCGAGGCGCCGCATACCGCTGACCGTGCGGGCCGCGGGCACCGGCAATTACGGCCAGGCGGTGCCGCTGGAAGGCGGTGTGCTGCTCGACATCACCGGGCTCACCGCCATCGAATGGCAGAAGCCCGGCGTCGTCCGCACGGCTGCCGGTGCGCGCATGCTCGATGTTGATGTCGCGATGCGCGAAACCGGCTTCGAGCAGCGCATGCATCCCTCGACCAAGCGTAGCGCGACGGTAGGCGGCTTCGTCGCCGGCGGTTCCGGCGGCGTCGGTTCGGTGACCTATGGCGGCCTGCGCGAGCCCGGCAACATCCTGGCGGCGCGCATCGTCACGGTCGAGGAGGAGCCGCGGATCATCGAGCTGCGCGACGACGCGGCGCAGAAGGTCAACCGCGCCTATGGCACGACGGGAATCATCACGGCGCTCGAGATGCCGCTGGCGCCGGCCTGGCCCTGGATCGACGTGATCGTCGCTTTCGACGACTACATGGAAGCCTTCCAGGCCGGCTACGAGGTCGCGCTGGCCGACGGCATCGTCAAGAAGCTGGTCACGCCGATCTCATCGGAGATCACGCCCCGTTTCGGTGCGCTGAAGCCGAACTGCCCTGAAGGAAAGAGCATCCTGATCTGCATGGTCGCCGAGGGCTCGCTTGGCCCGTTCAAGGCGATCGTCGGCAAGCGTGGCACGATCACCTACGAGGCTCCTTCGGAAGAAGGGCCCGGCACGGTGCCGCTCTACGAATACACCTGGAACCACACCACGCTGCAATGGCTGAAGAGCGATCGCTCGATCACCTATCTGCAGTGTCTTTTCCCGCATGACCGCCTCGTCGACAGCGCCCGTGAGACGATCGCGACCTATGGCGACGAGCTGCTGCCGCATCACGAGTTCATCCGCTTCGGTGGCCGGGTCACGGCAAGCGCGCTGCCGATTCTGCGCTATTCGACGCCAGAGCGCCTGAACGAGATCATCGCGCAGCACGAGGCGTCCGGCGTATTCATCGCCAATCCCCATGTCGTCTCGCTGGAGGAGGGCAGCCGGCACAAGCGGGCGGATGCCGACCAGCTCGGCTTCAAGCGCGAAGTCGATCCGCGCGGCCTGCTCAACCCTGGGAAGATGGCGAGCTTCGTCGCACAGGAACAGGCGAAGTAAGCTCAGGCGAAGTAGGCGACCTTCTTGTCGGCGGGCAGCGCATCGAGTTCGCGCAGGCCGCCTTCGGAGCCCGCTCCCGGCAAGCCGGCCTTGGCCGGCACTTCGTTGCCGGCAAGGCGCTGCTGGAAGGCTGCCAGCGCTGACGACTGGTCGATCACGTCGAGCGGCTGTTCTTCGGGGGCGTCGCTGAAGACGATGTCATCGTCGAGCTGGATCGAGCCGATCCGGGGCTCTGCGCCCAAGAGTTCCACAGTGGAACGTTTGCTGGCGGCGACAGGGGCAGGGTGGCTGTCGATCTCGACGATCTCGATGTCGTGGTAGCTGCCGAGGGGGGGCGGGGATGGCATGCCGATGTCCCGGCCGAGCTTGGCTTCGGCCATGAAGGGCTCGTCATGCAGCGGCGTGGTCGGGCCCATGGCGGTGACGGCGCGCAGGCTGCTGTCGAGCATCGCGATGGTGTCGGCAATCTTGTCGATGCGCTGGGCCGTGCCCTCGACGATCATCGTCGCAGCCGAGATTTCGGCGGCGCGCTGATCGAGCATGTCGCAGAGCGCCTCGTTGGCGCCCGCTTCGCGCAGGCTCCAGGCCGCCTCCTGCATGCTCTCCGTCGCCTGGACGATGCTGCCCGCCGCCGTCTCGATGCGGCTCGCCAGCCCCGAGGCGCGGTCCTCGCCCTTGCCGCTGATGCGTTCGAGATCGATGCGCAGATCGGCGATCAGGGCTGCGGCTTCGCTGACATCCGGCTCGGCTGCCGGCTCAGGCAGGCCAAGGCCGACGATGCGCTCGATGCGATTGATGGCGCCGAGCAGTTGCTGTGTGTCGGCTTGCCGGTTGCGCCTGGCGTACTCGGCCATGAACCAGCGGCCACGGGCGGTCTCCATCACCGCGGCCTCGATCGCCTCGTAGTCCGTTTCGCTCAGCGGTGTCAGTGAACGCGCTTCGCTCATGACCAATCTGCTCTTGAAGGACCGGCCGAATCGGATTTCGCCGGTGATGATGCACCATTGCGGACCCTGCCATCGCATTAATTAATGAAGTGTTCCCATGGGGAACGTCGGGCGCGTGGCAGGCCGGCCGGCGAGTCACGCTTCGCGATGCCAGGCGGTGCCCGCGGGAGTTCGGCTGCTGTTGCATGCCTGCCCTTGCCAAGCGCATTTTGCCCGGCGATACAGGCAAAAGGGGTAAGCTGGCGCCTTCGGCGGGTGTCGCGGATTGATGCAGGACCGTCGAGGGCGGGCGAGGGACATCACGCAGACCATGGCGAGCCCTGATACCGCCGAACCGCAAGCGGTCTTCCGCGATGATGCCGGCACGCTCGCAGTGGTGCTCGCCGGCTCGTGGAGCGCCGACCGCGCCCCCCGAGTCGAGAGGCTGGCCGAAGAGATTGCCGGTCGCGTCGCCAAGGCATCGCATGCCCGGCTCGACCTCTCGGCCGTGTCACGACTCGATACGCTCGGCGCCTATGTTCTGAACCGTCTCAAGCACCAGCAGGAAGCCGCAGGTGCGGCCGTCGAGATCGTCAGCAAGCAGCCCGAACACGGCGTCCTGCTTGCCGAGGTCGCAGTGCATGACGAACGACAGCCGGAGCCGCACGGCCACGTCCGTGTCGTTGATGTCCTCGTTAACATCGGTGCCGCCGTGGTGCGCTTTGGCCGCGACATGGTTAGCGGCGCGATGTTCCTCGGCGAGGTGGTCGTCGCCTCGGCCAGCGTCATGCTCGGCCCGCGCAAGTTTCGTGGCCCGTCGCTGGTCCACCAGATCGAGCTGATCGCCTTCAACGGCGCGCCGATCATCATGCTGATCTCGTTCCTGGTCGGCTGTATCGTTGCCCAGCAGGGCATCTTCCAGCTCCAGCAGTTCGGCGCGGCGGCCTTCGTCGTGGACCTGACCGGCATCCTGATCCTGCGCGAGCTCGCCGTGCTGCTGACCTCGATCATGATCGCCGGCCGGTCCGGCTCGGCCTTCACCGCCGAGATCGGTTCGATGAAGATGCGCGAGGAGATCGATGCGCTGCGGGTCATGGGGCTGGACCCGATCGAGGTGCTCGTCGTCCCGCGGATTCTCGCCCTGATCATTTCGCTGCCGATCCTGACCTTCATCTCCGCCATGGCGGGCCTGACGGGGGCCGCGCTGGTCGCCTGGCTCTATGGCGGCATCGGCGTCGACATCTTCCTGGCGCGGCTGCAATCCGTCATCACCTGGAAGCACTTCGCCGTGGGGCTCATCAAGGCGCCGTTCATGGCCTTTGTGATCGGGCTGATCGCCTCGATCGAGGGCCTCGCGGTGAAGGGGTCAGCCGAGTCGCTCGGGCATCAGGTCACCGCTTCGGTGGTCAAGGCGATCTTCATGGTCATCGTCGTCGACGGCCTCTTCGCCATGTTCTTCGCATCCATCGAGTTTTGAGGATCGTATCCCGCAGATGAGCGAGCAGGGGATGCAGCAGGTCGATCGGACAAGGCAGCCTCAGGCGACGGCGGCCGAGCCCGAGGCCGTCATCCGCGTGCGCGACCTCAGGGTGGCGTTCGGGGACAAGGTCATCATGGATGGCCTGAATCTCGACGTGATGCGCGGCGAGATCCTCGGCTTCGTGGGCGGCTCGGGCCAGGGCAAGTCGGTGCTGACCCGGACGATCCTCGGGCTGGTGCAGAAGTCGCGCGGCACGATCGAGGTCTTTGGCGAGAATGTCGATACGCTGAGCTCGGCCCAGCGCCGCGTGCTCGAACGGCGCTTCGGCGTGATGTTCCAGCAGGGTGCGCTGTTCTCGGCGCTCACCGTCAAGCAGAACATCCAGGTGCCGATGCGGGAGTATCTCAAGCTGTCGCCGGCGCTGCTCGACGAGCTGGCGATGGTGAAGCTCGATCTCGTCGGCCTGAAGCCCGACGCTGCCGACAAGGTGCCCTCCGAGCTCTCGGGCGGCATGATCAAGCGGGCGGCGCTCGCCCGGGCGCTGGCGCTCGACCCCGAGATCGTCTTTCTCGACGAGCCGACCTCGGGCCTCGATCCGATCGGAGCCGCCGAATTCGATGAGCTGATCATGACCCTCAAGCAGACTTTGGGTCTGACCGTCTTCATGGTAACCCACGATCTCGACAGCCTTTATTCTGCCTGCGACCGAATCGCTGCGCTCGCGGACAAGCGGGTGATCGCGGTTGGTTCGCTGGCCACGATGCTGGCGTCGGATCACCCCTGGCTGAAGGCCTACTTCGGCGGCGAGCGCGCCAGGGCCCGGCAGCCCGCCCATATGCGAGGATGAGACGCTAGGTAATGGAATCGCGGGCGAATTACGCGCTGGTCGGCCTGTTCACGCTTGCGGTTCTCGCCGCGCTGTTCGGATTCGTCTACTGGTTCAACAGCGGCAATGCCGGCGGCCGGCAAGATGTCCGCGTGATCTTCAGCGGCACGGTGACCGGGCTCGGGCGCGGTTCGAGCGTGCTTTTCAACGGTTTCCGCGTCGGCGAGGTCACCCGCATCGAGCTGCGGCCGAACGATCCGAGCCGGATCTACGCTGTGATCTCGGTCGACGCCAACACGCCCTTGCGTGTCGATACCCGCGCCCGGCTCGAGACCGTGGGCCTGGCGACAGGCATCGTCGCGGTCCAGCTCGTCGGCGGCGATCCGACCTCGCCGCCCCTCAAGCCGGCGGAGGGGCAGAGCCTGCCGGTGATCGTCGCCGACCGCTCGGAACTGCAGGACATCGTCGAGACCGTCCGCAACATCGCCGCCAAGGCGGACGATACCCTCACCGGGCTCAACCAGCTGGTGAAGGAGAACGCCGGCTCGATCAACAATACGGTCCGGAACGTCGAGAAGTTCTCGACCGCGCTCGGCAACAATGCCGATGGCATCGACAAGCTGATGAAGAGCTTCGGTACTATCGCCGAGACCATCGCGCCGCTGTCCGAGAAGCTTGGCGTGCTCAGCGAGGAATTGACCGAGATCGTGCGTTCGGTCGACGACAAGAAGGTCGCGGCGATCGTCGACAACGTCGACAGGTTCACGGCCGCGCTGGGCAGCTCCAGCGGGGATGTCGGCAAGGCGGTCAAGGACGTCGCCTCGATCACCGACAAGCTGAACAAGGCGGCTGATCAGGTCGAGGGCGTGCTCAAGAGCGCGCAGGCCTTCCTGAACACGGCCGCAGGGCAGGATGGCCGCAGCGCCTTCTCCGAGGTGAGCGATGCCGCCAAGTCGATCCGCGTGCTCGCCGACAACCTCGATAAGCGCACCGCCGAGATCACCTCGGGTATCAGCCGCTTCACCGGGCCGGGCCTGCGCGACATCGAGGCGCTCGCAACGGATGGCCGTCGCACGCTCGGGGATCTGAACCGCACCTTGCGGAGTTTGGAACGCAACCCGCAGCAATTCATCTTCGGCGGCAAGCCCCCGCTGCCTCAATATGGTGGATCCCGCTAGACCGATGACGATCAAGGTTCCACCCGCCTCGCGAATGCCTCTCCGCCAGCCTGCCGTCGCCCTGGCGCTCGCCGCTGCCCTGCTGCTGGCTGGCTGCGGCGGCGGTGGCGCACCGACCACCTATGATCTAACCGCACCGCGCGATTTCGGGCGCATCGGCGGCTCGCGCGCGATCCTGATGGTGCAGGAACCGACGACCGTGCAGGCGCTCGATTCCGACCGCGTGATCGTCAAGGATTCGAGTGGCGCGCTCTCCTTCCTGGGTGGGGCACAGTGGGCCGACCGGGTGCCCAAGCTGGTTCAGGTCCGTCTGATCCAGACCTTCGAGAACGGCAGCAAACTCGGCGCCGTGTCCCGGCCCGGCGATCGCGTCACGCCGGATGCCCAGCTCCTCACCGATATCCGCAGCTTCAACATCGATGCGGCGAGCGGCATGGCGGTCGTCGAGATCACGGCCAGGGTCGTCGGCGATCGCGACGGCCTGGTCCGCCGGGCCCGTTTCTTTTCCGCCCGTGTCCCGGCTGCGGCCGTCGATGGTGCGGGAGCAGCCCAGACGCTCGACCAGGCGCTGTCGAAGGTGCTTGTCGAGATCGCGCGCTGGGCCCGCTGAGCGGCTACGGACGGCGCGGGAACGGGGCTTCCGAAGCATGCCACCAAGCAAAAAGGCCGCCCAGGGGGGCGGCCTTTTCGTTTGTGGTCGCAGGCCGGCGCTTACTCGAAGCGCCCGCTCGCATGGGCGAGCATCGTGTAGACCTTGCCGGTCTCCGAGGTCAGGTAGGTCTTGGCGACCAGCGAGTCGCGATCGTCCTTGGCAGCCTCCGCCAGCAGGCGCTCGAACTCGTCGATATAGCGGTCGACGGTCTCCTTGAACTCGGCATCGCGCCGGTACTTCCGGCGGATCTCGTCAAAGGTCTGCTGGCCCTGCAGCGTGTAGAGGCGGCGCGTGAAGACGTTGCGCTCGCCGCGCTTGTAGCGGTCCCACAGCTCGACCGCCGCGTCATGGTCGATCATCCGGGCGATATCGACCGAGAGCGAATCCAGCCGCTCGATCGAATGCGCCGTCGGCTTGGGAGCCTCGGGAGCCTTGTCCTCGCGCGAGGCCCGGTTGAGCAGGTCCGACAGCCAGCCGCTCTTCGCGGGCGGCTGGGTATCGGACGCAGGCTGGCGGCGCCCGCTTTCCTGGGCGGGGGCCGGGGCAGGGCGTGCGGCCGGGGCTGCCGGAGCCGCGGGCCGTGCTTCGGCGCGCGGCGCGGGCGCGGGTGCAGGGGCAGCGGACTCGGGCGTCGCGTCGAGCGAGGGCCGCAGCTGCGGCTCCGCGGCCGGCAGGCGAGCCTGCGTCACCGTGGTGTAGGCGGGCTCCTGACGGGGCAGGGCGGCCGCGGGGGCAGAGCGGCGGCTCTGGCCGGCATCGACCGGCAGGGCGACATCGCTGCGCCGGCCCGAGCGGGTTACGATCTCGGTCAGCTCGTTCAGCGCCTTGATCTGCTCGGCGACGACGCGGCGCATCGCGGAGGTCGATTCCTGCGTCTCGCGGGGCAGGTCGAGCACACCGCGCTTCAGCTCAGCCCGCGTCTCTTCCAGCTCGCGCTGGATCTCGGCGGCGACGCCGCGCATGTCCTGCGCCGCGCCCTGGAAGCGCTCGGTCACCTTGGCGAGCTCGCTGCCAACCTCGTTCGAGACCTGCTCGTAAGCCTGGCGCAAGGCCTGCGCCGTACGCTCGCGTTCCTTGCCGGTGGTGCTCCGGATCAGTTCGAACTGCTGCGCGATCGCGGTGGTCGTGGACTCCGCGGAATCGCTGAGCACGCCGCCGATCTGGCGTGCCCGGGCTTCCGCGGTGCTGAGCGACTCGTCCATCAGCGCCGCGAAGGAGCGCGTGATCGACTCGACGTCGTCCGTCCGGTTGGCGATCAGGCCGTGCAGTTCCTCGAGCGAGTCCTTGCGGTCGGCCAGCGCCTTGCCGACGCGGGCCTCGACCTGCTCCAGGCGCGTCGCGACGGAATGCAGCGCTGCGGTACTGGCCTGTGTGACCTCGCCCAGCGAATGGCCCTTCTCGTCGAGCTGGCCGACGAGCGTGGCGGTCTCGCGCAGCGTTCCCTCGGAGAAGGTCTTCAGCTCGGCGACCTGCGTCGCGATCTGCTGCGAGGCCTTGCCGGTCTCGTCCATCACTGTCGCGATCACGCTCTGCAGATCCCCGAGGCGGGCCGAGAGCCCGCCTTCGACGGCGGCGAGGTTCTTGTTCGCGCCGTTGACGATCTGCTGCATGAGCTTGTTGGCCTCGCCCAGGCGGCCGAGCATGCCGCCGAGCTCGCTGCGCAGCTGCTCGTTGGTGGCGACCAGCGCGTCGACCGACTGCCGCGTGCCGCTCTCCAGCGTCTCGCGCAGACCGCTCGACGAGCTGTCGAGCGCCGTCGTGATCTCGCTGCCGCGCTCGCGCAGCCCCTCGATGATCGACGAGCCGCGGCTCTCGATCGCCCGGACCACGGTTTCGCCGACCATGGCGAACTCGTTGGCAATCGCATCGCCGCGCTGCCCAAGCGCCGCGACCATGCCGCCGCCCTTGTCCTCGAACAGCAGGCGCAGGGCTTCGGCCCGGTCGCCCAATGCGGTCGCGATGGCGTCGCCGCGCTCGCCGAGCGCCGTGACCATGCCGACGCCCTTGTCGTCGAACAGCACACGCAGCTCTTCGGCGCGCTCGCCGAGCGAAGCCGAGATCGCGTCCGACTTGGTCTGCAGCGTGTCGGCGATCTGCTGGCCACGCGTATCGAGCGTGCCCGAGACGGTGTCGAGCCGGTTGACCACACGCTCCTCGAAGCGCGCGACGCTGCGGTCCAGCGTATCGGCGATCTGGAGGGCCCGGCCACCCAGCGTGGCGTTGATCGTGTCGGCCTTGTCGCTGAGCGTGCGGGTGAGCGACTCGCTCTTGGAGGTCACGACCTCGCCGATCTCGTCGGCCTTGGCGGCCAGGGCGCGGGTGACCTCGCGGCCGCCCTCCGCCAGCACGCGGGCGATGTCGACCGTGCGCTCGACCAGGGCCTCGTTCAGGGCAGTGGCGCGCGAGCCGAGATTGCCGTCGATGCGAGCGATCAGGCCGTCCAGCGAGCCGGCGATCTCGGCGCTCTTGGCGCCGGAGCGCTCCTCGAACAGCTTGATCTGGCTCTCCATGGCGTCGGTCGCTTCGCGCGTGCGCTCGGCCAGGATCGCAGCCGCTTCGGTCGCGCGCGCGCCGACCCGGTCAGCGAGCGCCATGCCGTCCTCGCTGATCAGCCTCTCGACATTGGCGATGCCGTTGGTCACGGCAGCGGTCAGCGCCTGCGTGTCGTCCGACAGGCGGCTGGTGAGCTCGCTGCCCTTGTGGACGATGATGTCCTCGAAGGCAGCCAGGCGCGAGCCCAGCGCCGTCTCGACATGGCGGCCCTGGTTGTCGAACAGCTCCGCGAACGCGCTGAGCCGACCGCCGAGCGACGTCTCGATCTCGCGGCCCTGCTCGTCGAAGAGCTTGTTCAGCGCGTCGTGGCGGTGGGCGAGCGCCTCGGTCAGAGCCTGGGCGCGCCCTTCCACCGAACGCAGCATCGATTCGGCGTTGGCCGAAAGGGCCTCGTTCACGCGGCCGCCCTGCTGCGTCAGCGCCAGCACGATCTCCTTGCCGGTGCCGGCGAGCAGGGTGCGCGCCTCCTCGGCATGGACCGTGAAGCTTTCGCGCAGCCCCTGCGTCGCTTCAGTCATTCGGTCGGCGACATCGCGGCCGTCGACATTGATGGTTTCGGTCAGCGAACGGGTGGCGTCGCTCATGCGGCGCGCCAGCTCTTCGCTCTGCTCGCCGAGCAGCGTGTGGACCTCGCGGCCGGCGCTGACGAGGTCGCGCAGCAACGTCTCGCGCTGATCGCCCAGCAAGGTTCCGACCTGCTCGCCGGTTTCGCTCAGGCGCGTCAGGAAGCCGCTCTGCTGCTGCTCCAGCGCCGCCTGCGCGGCCTCGCTCGCAGTCGTGAGCCGGGCAGCCAGGGCTGCGCCGCGCTCGTCGAGCCGCTGGTCGAGGCTCTCGCCGGTATCCGCCAGGCGAGCGATGAGGGCGCCGCTGCGCTCCGCCAGTACGCCATGCACCGAACGGCCGACATCGGCGACGCGGGTGACCAGCGCCTGGCTTTCGTTGCCGAGCAGGTCCTTCACCTCGAACCCGACCTGCGACAGCTTCACCGTCAGCGCTGCACCTTGCTCGTCGAGCAGGGCGCTGACGCGGGCGCCGGTCTCGGACAGGCTCGCTGCCAGCGCATCGCTCTGCGCCCCGATCAGGCCGTGGGCCTGATCGCCGGCCGCGCCGAGCCGCAGCACCAGCGTCTCGCTCTGGCTGTCGAGCAGCTTGACGACATCGGTACCGGCTCCGGTCACGCGCGAGACGAGCGCTTCGCTCTGCCCGTGCAGCAGGCTGGCGACATCCGCGCCGGCTCCGGTGACGCTCGAGACGAGCGCTTCGCTTTGCCCGCTCAGCAAGCTGGCGACGTCCGCGCCCGCTCCCGACACCCGCGAGACGAGTGCTTCGCTCTGACCCGCCAGCAAGCTGGCGACATTCGCGCCGGTGCCTGAGACGCGCGAGACGAGCGAGTCGCTCTGCTCGGCCAGCAATCTGGCGACATCGGTGGCGGTGCCTGAGACGCGCGAGACGAGCGAATCGCTCTGCTCCGACAGCATCTTCGCGACATCGGTGGCGGTGCCGGAAACCCGCGAAACCAGGGTCTCGCTCTGCTCCACCAGCATCTGCGCGACATCAGCGCCCGTGCCTGAAACCCGCGAGATCAGCGCGTGGCTCTGGTCGTTGAGCAGCTTCACCGCCTCGGAGCTCGCATCAGAGACGCGCGAGACCAGGCTGTCGGCCTGCTGGCCGAGCAGCGTCTGGACGCTCTCGCCCGTTTCCGAAAGGCGCGTCACCAGCTTGCCGCCATGGTCGTTGATCACGGTCTGGAGGCCATCGGTGACCGAAGCCACGCGAGTCGCCAGCTCCTCGCCATGCCGCCCGACAGTGTCGCCCAGCGCCTGGCCGGCTTCGTCCACGCGCAGGATGATCGCGTCGCTGCGCTCGCGCAGCACGTCATCGACGGTGCGGGCGGTGTCGTTGAGCTTTGAGACCAGGGCGTCGCTCTGCGTGCCGATCAGGCTGTTGACGTTCTCGCCGACCTCCAGGAGGCGCGAGGCGATCAGCTCGTTCTGGCGCGTCAGCAGCCCGTTGACGCCGCGGCCGACCTCAGCGAGGCGGGTGGTGACGCTGTCGCCCTCTTCGGCAAGTGAGCTGCGAAGGCTTTCGCCGGTCTCGGTCAGGCGCGCCCTCAGAGCCTCGCTCTGGTTTTCGATCAGCGCGACCATGCTGCGGCTGCTGCTTTCGAAGCGCTCGGCGGCTTCGCTACCGCGTGCGGAAATGTCCTGCGCCAGCGACTCGCCGGTCGCACGCAGGGTCTCGTTCACGCCGTCGACGCGGGCGGCCAGGTTGTCGACGACCTGCGAGCCGGTTTCGGTGATCGCGCGCGTCACGTCGCGCGCTCCGGTGGCGAGGCCCTCCGTCAGCACGGCGCCGGTGCGCTCGAGTGATGTGGCGATGTCGCGGGCGCGGCCATCGAGCAGGGTGGACAGGCTGTCGCTGGCGCCGGAAAGGCGCTCGCTGACCTCGCCGGAGGTCACCTGCAGGCGTTCGACCAACTCGCTGCCGCGACCGCTGATCTCGTCGATCATGCGCTCGCCAGCACGGCCGAGCGCAAGCGTGATCTGGTCGCCCTTTTCGCCGAGCGAGCCGGTGACGCGGTCGCCGGCCTGGGCGACGGCCTCTGCAATGGTGCGGCTGGCGAGGTCGAGATCCTTGGACAGGCCCTCATGCGCGCCGCTGATCGCGAATTTGACCCGCTCGGCGTTGCCGACGACGGCTTCGCGCTGGGTCACCAGTTCGTCGATCAACGAGCGCAGCCGGATCTCGTTATCGGCATAGGCGCGTTCAAGCGTGGCAATCTCGCCGCGCACGATCGTCTCCAGCTCGCCGGCACGCGCGACGGCTCGCTCGATGCCGTCGCCCATGGCGGCGACTTCGCGGCGGATGGTCTGGCTCAGCGACAGGACGGAGTCCGCACCGACGACTTCGGGCTCGGCCAGCCGCAGGGCGACCTCGGTCATGGCCCGCGAAACCAAGCGCATCTCCTGCGTACGGCGATAAAGCGCTGCGAGCACGAAGAAGAAGACGACCGGCGCGCCGATGGAGAGCGCCAGCAGGGTCCATTCGCCGACGCCGAAGGTGGAAAGGCGTTCGCGCAGGCCGCCATCGACCGAGCCGAAGCGGTTGAGCAGCACGAATGCGGCGCCGCCAAGCCAGGCGAGAGATGCAAGCGCAGCGAACCAGTAGGGCCGGGCGGAGGGGCGAACCGAGAAGGCCTGGACGAGCGAGCTGGAATCGCGGCGATCGTCATTGGCGACGCGACTGGTGTCCGGCGCGATCGTGGCGCGCGGCTGCGCCGGCTGGGCCGGTGCGGCGGGCTGGGGCGCAGCCGGCTCGACGCGAGGCAGGTCGAGCTTGAGATCGTTCTCTGTGGTGGCGGGCAGCTTCGGCTCGAAAGCCGGATCGCCGTCGGCGTCCGACTTCGGCTGATCGAGCCGGAGAGCCTCCTCGATCGCCGACATGGCGGCTTCGGTCGGGTCTTGGAGCTTCTTGGGCCGATTCATGGGTACCGCCTCGCCACGCTACTGGGACAGGAGCCTGATCGTGATCGCCGCGCCCGCACGGACCGCCTCTGGTCCTTGCTAGTGGGAGAAACACTGCGCCTATCGTTTACCAATTGAAAGGGTAGTGGAGGCTCTAAGGCTTGGGAACCCGTTTACAGTGCCGATTCACAAACGTCGTTAACGCCTCGTTCACCATGAAGGCGCTTGGTAGAGCGTGGCCGCGCCGTCCCTGCGGCGCCGGCAGACCCGTCATTTCCGAGCCGACAATGCCCCAGACCGCCATCGATCTCGACCATCTCGCCCGCCAGACCGGCGGCGACCTTGAACTCGAACGCGAGATTCTCGCACTCTTCGCCCAGCAATGCGTTCGTCACCTGCGCACGATCCATCAGGCCGAGGATGCCAGGACCCGCATGGACGCCGCCCACACGCTGAAGGGCGCGGCGCGGGCCATCGGCGCCTGGCAGGTCGCCGATGCGGCCGATGCCATCGAGCGCCAGCTCGCGGAAACCAGCCCGCGCGACACCGAGGCTGCGATGGATACGCTCACGCTGGCCGCCGCCGAGGCGCGCGCCGTCATTGCGCGACACGACTGCGCCGCCTGAATATAGCACCGGTTCGGTCCGGGCGTTGTCGATTGCGGCCAAATGGCCCTTTCCCGTGCGGTTGGAAATGATCTAAGGCGAAACGCCTTCGCCGCCGCTTGGAGTTCATGATGCCGCAGATCACCTTTATCGACGCCCGGGGCGAGAGCCGGACGGTCGAGGGCGAAGCCGGAGCGACGGTGATGGAAGTCGCCATCCGCAACGGCGTACCGGGCATCGAGGCGGAATGCGGCGGCGCCTGCGCCTGTGCCACCTGCCATGTCTATGTCGACGACGCCTGGGCGGCCCAGACCGGCACGCCGGAGCCGATGGAGGAGGACATGCTCGACTTCGCCTTCGACGTGAAGCCGACCTCGCGCCTCTCCTGCCAGATCAAGCTACGCGACGAGCTCGACGGGCTCGTCGTCCGCACGCCCGCACGCCAGGGCTGAAGCGCGCCCTACTCGGCGGCCGCGGCGACCCGCGATGCCATTACCGTCTCCTGGCCGGGCGACGGATGGCGCGGCACGAGGAAGGCCAGCACCAGCGAGGCTGTCGCCACGGCCGCGCCGATATAGAAGACGATCGCTGGGTCCTTCAGCCAGATCAGTCCGAAGGTCACGGGCAGGACGACCGCCGCGATGTGGCTTATCGTGAAGGCGACGGCCGATGTCGGCGCGATGTCGGCGGGATCGGCGATCTTCTGGAAATAGGTCCGCTGCGCCAGGACCAGCGTGAAGAACACGCCGTCGATGACGAAGAGCGCCCCGGCGATATAGGCACCCCATCCGGCGAAATGGCCGTGGCTCGCGAGCGCGTAGCCGACGAAGACCAGGATCAGCGAGACATTCTCGATCTGGATCGTGGCGCGTTCGCCGATCCTGCCGACCAGATGGCCGAGCATCGGCCCCATGAAGGTGTTGATGCCATAGGTCGCGAGTAGCAGCATGGCGGTCGTGGAGACGTCGTAGCCGAAGCGCTCGACCAGCAGGAAGCCGCCGAAGGCCATGAAGATCTGCCGGCGCGCGCCCGACATGAAGGTCAGCGCATAATAGAGCCAGTAGCGCTTGCGCAGCACGAAGCCCTTGTTCTGCGGCACGGCTCCCTGGAAGCGCGGGAATGCGATCCAGGCCAGCAGCGAAAGTGCCACGACCAGGCCGCCGGAGGCGAGGAAGACCAGCACATAGCCCGGCTCGAAAACCCGCCAGATCACAGCGATCGCGCCGAAGGCGAGCAGCTGCGCCGTGGCTGAGGCCCCGGCGATCCGCCCCAGCAGGCGCGGCGCCTCCGCTTTCGGGAGGAGCTGGAGCTGCAGCGATTGCTGGGCGGTCTCGTAATAATGGAAGCCCAGCGACATGATCGTCGTGGTCAGCAGCAGGCCGCCGAGCGTCGGGTAGAAGCCGGTGATGGCGACGCCGATGCCGAGCGTGACGAGACTGACATAGGCCAGCACCTGCTCCCGCATGAACCAGAACAGTACGATGGCGGTGAAGGCGAGGAAGCCTGGAATCTCGCGCACCGATTGCAGGAGTCCGATATCGGCCCCGGTAAAGCCGGCCGCTTCCTTGGCGAAATTGTTGAGCAGTGCGCTCCAGCTCGCATAGCCGAGCCAGTTGATGAAGGCCAAAGCCATCAGGAAGGTGGTCGGAGACCGCAGGAGCGTAACGGAGCCGCGCGGCCCGGGAGCGATGTCGGTCATCGGAAGACCCTGCAGAAGACGCGACCCGGCAGGGCGCTTCGCCACACGAGATCTCTTCGTGCGTCGATCTTCTTAGAACAGGCAAGGAAGCCAGGATAGCTCCACCCCGCGCGGGCAGCACACACGCGCAGAATCAGGTCTATGCTGACATGCGCGCTGATGCGACGTTTGCGCTGGATCATCGCGACGGGGACGACACGTCATAGACTATCGCTGCAACGCTACGAGGAGATCACGATGTACAAGTCGATTCTGGTTCCCGTCGACCTGGCCGAGGCCGAACTGGCCGACCCCGCGGTCGCCGCCGCCGTCTCCTTCGCCAAGATCTCCGGCGGCGCCGTGAGGTTGGTCTATGTCCGCTCGCTCGTGCCGATCACCTACATGGAGTTCGTGCCGGCCGATTTCGATGCCGAGCAGCAGGAGGATGCGGAAGCCAAGCTCGCCGCCATCGCCGCCAAGATCGATCTGCCGGAATCGCAGGTCTCGGCCAAGGTCCTGATCGGTTCGGTGCATGGCGAGGTGCTGGCCGAAGCCGATGCCAGCGGCGCCGACCTGATCGTCATCGGCTCGCACGAGCCAGGCATGCTCGCCTATGTCATCGGCTCGAACGCCTCGGCGATCGTCCGGCGCGCCAAATGCTCGGTGCTCGTGGTCCGCTGAGTCGGGTCAGGCAGCGAAACAAGTCAGGCGGCGGGGCGCCCCGGCACGAGATCGTCCGGAACCTCGCCGCTGGAAAGATTGCGCGGGCGGTTGAGCACGACCATGGGCTTGATCTGCCAGAACGACGCCGCCGTCAGCAGCAGCCCTAGCAGGCCGGTCGTCGTCGTGCCTTGCAGGAAGGCGCGGCCGGTGAAGAAGACGAGCATCAGCATCGACAGGGCGCTGATGGTGGCAAGCGCCAGCCAGAACGCAAAGGGCTTGCCGGCAACGAAGCGCGCACGCGGATTGGCCCGCGCGATCGCGGCAGCGAGCGCCGAGACGAAGGCATGGTAGCCGGCGTCGTCGCGGTCCATGTCCGTCAGTGAGCGCCACGACAGGTTGCCGAAGGTAACGCTCTTGCCGTCGCTCAGCCGCAACTGCGTCTTGAAGCCCTTCGAGCTGACATTGCTCGGGGCATAGACGAAGCGGACCTGCTCGACGGCGGCCAGCCGGACGTGGCTGATCTTGCGGGTGGTGTCGATCTCGAGCGTGTCGCCGCGGAGCCTGTAGGTGATCTCGAGACCGACCGGCCTCGGGCGCTGGCGCCAGTACGGGGGAGGGCTGTCTTCGTCGGAGAGGGCTTGCATGGCGGGAGCCATAGCGGCTCGGCTGCCGCTTGTCGCGGGTTTCGCAGTGCTAATGCTCGTCCTTCGTCTTTCGCGAGCGGCCGGGCGCCTTGGCCGCGTTCAGAGAGGCGGCCGCGCGAACAAGCGCCATCAGGGCCTCCTCGTCGAACCTGTCGCCCTCGCGAATGTCGATGGCGCGCCTGACATTGCCATCCAGGCTGGCGTTGAAGAGCCCGGATGGATCGTCGAGCGCGGCGCCCTTGGCGAAGGTCAGCTTCACAATGTTCTTGTAGGTCTCGCCGGTGCAGATCATCCCGTCGCGGTACCAGACCGGCACCCCGCGCCATTTCCACTCCTCGACACTCTCGGGTTCGGCCTGCCTGATCAGGGCACGGACGCGGGCCAGCGTCTCGCCTCGCCAGTCACCCAGTTCCCTGATCCTCTCGTCGATCATCTCGGAAGGGGTCTTGCCATTCTGCGGCGCGGTTTCGCTCATGATGCTGCATCCTTTCCGGATCGTCCGGTCGGCGCCGATGTGCCTTGCCGCGACGGCCGCACGGCGTGGGAGGTCTTTAGCGGGCCAGCACCTTCATCGCGCCATCGAGTCCGTCGAGCGTTAGCGGGAACATCCGTCCGCCCATCAGGCCGCCGATCTGGCGGATCGACTGGGTGTAGCTCCACAGATGCTGCTGCACCGGATTGAGCCAGACCGATTTCGGGAACTTTCCGGTCAGTCGTTCCATCCAGACTGCCCCGGCTTCCTCGTTCCAGTGCTCGACCGAGCCGCCCGGCATTGCGATCTCGTAAGGGCTCATCGACGCATCGCCGACGAAGACGACGCGATAATCGCCCGGATAGGTCCGCAGCACGTCCCAGGTCGAGATCATCTGGTCGTGGCGGCGCCGGTTTTCGCGCCAGACCCGCTCATAGGGGCAGTTGTGGAAGTAGAAATGCTCGAAATGCTTGAACTCGGCCCGCGCCGCCGAAAACAGCTCCTCGGCCAGCTCGACATGCCAGTCCATCGAGCCGCCGACATCGAGGAAGAGCAGCACCTTGACCGCATTATGCCGCTCGGGGCGTAGCTGCACGTCGAGATAGCCGTGCTTGGCCGTCTCGCTGATGGTGCTGTCGAGGTCGAGTTCCTCGGCGAGCCCGGTGCGCGCGAACCTTCGCAGCCGCCGCAGCGCTACGCGCAAATTACGGACGCCGAGCTCACGGCTGTCGTCGAAATCCTTGAACTCGCGCTTGTCCCAGACCTTGACCGCCCGGAAGTTGCGGTTGCCGTCCTGCCCGATGCGCACGCCCTCGGGATTGTAGCCATAGGCACCGTAAGGAGAGGTGCCCGCCGTGCCGATCCACTTGTTGCCGCCCTGATGGCGACCCTTCTGTTCCTCGAGCCGCTGCTTCAGCGTTTCGAACAGCTTGTCCCAACCGAGCGCCTCGATCTGGGCTTTTTCGTCGTCGGTGAGGTATTTCTCGGCGAGCTTGCGCAGCCATTCGTCGGGAATGGCGGCCTCCTCGATCGCCTGTCCGAGCGTCTCCATTCCCTTGAAGACCTGGGCGAAGACCTGATCGAACCTGTCGAGATGGCGCTCGTCCTTCACCAGACAGGTGCGGGCGAGATAGTAGAATTCATCGACCCGGTGCTCGGCCAGGTCGGCATCGACGCCTTCGAGCAACGCCAGATACTCCCGCAGCGTGACGGGGATCTTGGCGGCGCGCAGGTCGGTGAACAGGCGCAGGAACATGCCCTTACTGTGCGGGCTATGCGGCCCCGGTCAAGCAGCACCCTCGCATCGTTCGAGGGGCTGCTCGCACCGGATCGCCGGCTTACGCCACCGCGTCGGCGAGATCCTTGGTCACCTTGAACTTGACCACGGTCTTGGCCGGGACCTTGATCGTGGCGCCGGTCGAGGGGTTGCGGGCCTCGCGGGCCTCGCGCTTGGCGGCCGAGAGCTTGCCGACACCGCCGAGCGTGATGTCGTCGCCGGACTTCAGCGTCTTGGCGACGATCGCGCCCAGCGAGGCGAGCACGGCGGAAACGTCGGTCTTCGACTTGCCGGTCTCGTCCGCGATGGCGGCGATCAGTTCGTTCTTGGTCATGAGAGCCTCCTTAGGAGAGTGATGTGGGGCGTCGTGCGCAAGGCTGGCTTTCGTGTCAGTCTCAAATCACGAAGCACCGTTGCCGTTTTTGCATGGCGCCACTGCGCCAGTTGCCACGACTATCGCCGAAAGGCGATGGTCACGGCGGAAGATACGCACAGAAATCGGCTTCGTTCCCGGCTTCGGCGCAACAGCATGGCCCTGATTGGCACAATCCACCGGCGTGATTGACAAAACAGGCCGTATTATTTCAAGCTTGAAATAATAAATCTGCGCTGGGGAAGCGGCATGAAGGTCATCATCGTCGGAGGCGGGATCGGTGGGCTGACGCTCGCGCTCATGCTGCATGCGCGCGGCATCGCCGCCACCGTCTACGAGCAGTCCGGCGAGATTCGCGAGGTTGGCGTCGGCATCAACACGCTGCCCCACGCCATTCGCGAACTGGCCGATCTCGGATTGCTGCCGGCGCTGGACGCCGTCGCGATCAGGACCCGCGAACTCATCTATATGAACCGCTTCGGTCAAACCGTCTGGCGCGAGCCGCGCGGCCTGCATGCCGGCTCGCCGACACCGCAATTCTCGATCCATCGCGGGCGTCTGCAGGGCGTGATCCGCGACGCGGTTGCCGAAAGGCTCGGGCCGGGCGCGATCCGCTGCGGCCGCAGGCTTCAGGGCTTCATTCAGGACGAGGGTGGCGTCACCGCCCATTTCGTCGATGCGCGCCGCGGCGAGGCGGGGGAGACGGCGCGTGGCGACATCCTGATCGCTGCCGACGGTATCCATTCGACGGTGCGCTCGCATTTCTTCCCGGATCAGGGACCACCCCGCTGGAATGGCGTACAGATGTGGCGCGGCGCCTGCGACTGGCCCACCTTCCTCGATGGTGAGAGCATGATCATCGCCGGCGGCATGGCCGGAAAGCTCGTGCTCTACCCGATCGCCAAGGGCGCGACCCCGCAGACGCGGCTGACCAACTGGGTCGTGAACATCCGCACCGGCGATCCCGCCAAGCCGCCGCCGAAGGAGGCCTGGTCAAAGCCGGGGCGCCTTGAGGATGTGCTGCCTTTTGCACGCCGCTTCACCGTTCCGGGCGTGGACATTCTCGCGCTGATCCAGGCCAGCCCCGGCTTCTGGGACTATCCGATGTGCGACCGCGACCCGCTGCCGCGCTGGACCCATGGCCGCGTCACGCTGCTCGGAGATGCAGCCCATCCGATGTATCCGGTGGGTTCGAATGGAGCGTCGCAGGCAATCCTCGATGCGCGCTGCCTGGCCGACATGCTGGTGCGCTCCGAACATCCGCGCCACGCGCTCAGCGCCTATGAGGCGCAGCGCCTCCCGGCGACGGCCGAAATCGTCGCCTTGAACCGCAATGGCGGGCCGGAACGCGTCATCGATGCCGTCGAACAGCTCGCCCCCAACGGCTTCGACGATGTCGAGCGCGTACTGAGCTATGCCAGGCGCGAGGCGATCGTGAAATCCTATGCCGGCAAGGCCGGCTTCTCCCAGGAGCAGCTCGCACGGCGCGGCTGAGCCCGGTTTCGGGTTCAGCCAGCCTCGGTGAGCTGGTCGATGCGATTCCTGAGGCGGGTGTTGTCACGCTCGGCGATGCGCAGGCGGCTCGCCATGTCGGCGGCCTGTGCGGGCCCGGCGGAGTCGTCTGCGGCCTGGGTCTCGAAGGAGACGCCGACGCGCGTGCCGCTGCGCCAACGGACCTGCGCGTTGAAGGAGCGCCGGCGCTGGGTGATCTCGAGCTCGAAGCTGGCCGGCAGGGCGACGGCGTCCGAGACGACCAGCAGCGCGCCGCCTTCGGAGATGTTGCGCACGACGCAGTCGACCGTCACCCGACGCTGATTGTAACAGGCCCGGGCGCCGAGGAGTGCGCGCAGCCTCGCGTTTCGGCGCTGCTCCGACATCGTGTTTCGATCCCAATCGCTGTCAGCGAAGGCGGACAATGCCGCCACGCCGGCTCCATGCCGCAGATTGGGTTGCAGCGCAGCAATCGTTTGGTTCGAGGTTTAACGACTCGTCGCCGCGATGCACGAAAGCAGCAGCGTCTTCGATCTCGGAAGGGGAGCTAACCGCTCACGCCCGCCCGCCTTGCGCGGGCCTGGGCGAGCGAGACGACCTCGCAGGGCGGCTGGTCGGCCTCCGTCAGGAAAACGACGCCGACATCGTCGCCGCGCCGCCAGCACTGGCGCACGCGAATGCTGCTCTGCTGGCTGGCAATGTCAAGCTCGAAGGTCTCGGGCAGGGCGATCCAATCGCTCATGCGGACCATCGCGCCGGCGTCCGACCAGTTGCGGATCGTGCAGGCGAGGACCGACTGGCGTCCGTTGAACACCACGCTCGCGCCCTGGAAGATCCGGCTGCGCGGCGCCTGGCGACGACTGGCGGTCATGATCCGTCTCCCTGCTCGGCCGCGTTGGGACCATGCGATCCGCGACCGTCGCAAGGGAGAGTGCCGGAAAACCGCCTCGGGCGCAGCTTCCGCCTCGGTTTAAGCTTAATCCGCCGCCCTCAGGCGCCGTCGGGAGGCGGCGGCAGGAAGTCGACCTCGTGCTTGGCCGACAGCGCCACGACATCGGCGGGATTCTGGTTGGCCATCGAATGGATGCCCCAGAACAGGTCGTAGAGGCGGGCCGTCGGCGACACCCAGAACAGGCACTTCACCGTGGTCTCGCTCTTGTTGAACAGGCCGTGCGGGACGTTGCGCGGCAGCCGGATGAGGTCACCGGCGGTGGCGAAGCTCTCTTGCCCGTCGAGGACGAGGTCGAGCCGGCCCTCGAGCATGTAGATGAACTCGTCCTGCGTGGTGTGGATATGCGGCGGCACGAAGGTGCCGGGCGGAAAGGTCGCGTGCCAGGAGAACGAATCCTCGCTCAGCGACTTCGGCACATAGGTTTGGCCGAGGATGTTCCAGCTGATCTGGTCCAGACCTTCGTTCGCCCGGGTGACCCCGGCTGTCAGCGGCTTCATCGCGTTTCCCCCATTCCCAATCAGAAGTGCGAAGCGGTCCCTGACCGCTCAGAAGTGCAGGAAGCGGTCCTTGACCGCGTGGTCGCTGCGCAGATCGTCGCTCGAGCCACGCCAGACGACGCGGCCCTTCTCCAGCACGATATGACGGTCGGCGATCCTGGCCAACGCATCGACGTTCTTGTCGATCACCAGGATCGACTCGCCTTCGCCCTTCAGTGCTGAGAGGCAGGACCAGATTTCCTGCCGGATGATCGGCGCGAGCCCCTCGGTCGCCTCATCCAGGATGATCAGCCGCGGATTGGTCATCAGCGCGCGGCCGATCGCCAGCATCTGTTGTTCACCACCAGAGAGCTGGTTGCCGCGATTGGCGCGGCGCTCCTTCAGGCGAGGGAAGAAGGCGTAGATGCGCTCGACATCCCAGCGCGCCTTGCCGAAGCGGCTCGCGGCGGTCGCAATCAGGTTCTCCTCGACGGAGAGCGTCGGGAAGATCATGCGGCCTTCCGGCACGAGCCCGATCCCCGCCTGCGCGATCCGGAAGGCGGGAGCGCCGGTTAGATCCTTGCCACCGACGTTGACCCGGCCTGCTTTCGGCGGGATCAGCCCCATGATGGCGCGGATCGTCGTGGTCTTGCCCATGCCGTTGCGGCCGAGCAGCGTCACCACCTCGCCTTCGCCGATCGCGAGATCGACCCCGAACAGGATCTGCGCCTCGCCATAGCCGGCATCGAGCCCTTCGACGATGAGCATCGTCAGCCCTCCTCGCCGAGATAGGCTTCGCGCACGGCGGGATCCGCGCGCACGGTCGCGGGGTCGCCCGAGGCGATGACGCGGCCATAGACCAGAACGCTGACCGTGTCGGCGAGCGCGAAGACGGCCTCCATGTCGTGCTCGACCAGCAGCATGGCGTATCGGCCCTTGAGGCTGCGAAGCAGCGCGATCAGGCGTTCGCCTTCCTCGCGGCCGACGCCGGCCAGGGGCTCGTCGAGCAGGATCGCGGCCGGCTCCAGCGTCAGCGCCATCGCGATCTCGAGCGCGCGCTTCTCGCCATGGGAGAGCCGTCCGGCCAGAACATGGGCGCGATCTGAAAGGCCGACAGCCTCGACCGCGACCCAGGCCGGGCCGTTCAGGCTCTCGTCGCGTGCCGCATTGCGGAACAGCGCGAGCGGATGGCTGGCGCGTGCCTGCACGCCGAGCGCGACGTTCTCCAGCACGGAAAGGGAAGGGATCGTCGAGGTGATCTGGAAGGTCCGCGCAAGTCCGGCGCGGGCGCGCTTCTCCGGCGGCAGCGCGATGACGTCCTGCCCCTTGAAGCGGATGCTGCCGGTGTCGGGCCGCAGCATGCCGGAAATCTGGTGCACCAGCGTCGTCTTGCCCGCGCCGTTCGGCCCGATCAGCGCATGAAGCTCACCCGGCGCCACCGACAGGTTGACGCCGTCGGTCACCTTCAGCGCCCCGAAGGCCTTCTGCACCCCCGTCAGGACCAGCACGGGCTCAGTCATGACGACCGACTCCGAGCTTGCGCATCAGGCCGACCAGCCCGCCGCGCGTGAACAGCACGAAGAGCACGATCATCGGGCCGAAGATCACCTTCCAGTGCTCGGTCAGCCCCGAGAGCACATCCTCCGCGAACAGGAAGGCGAGCGCGCCGATGATCGCGCCATGGAGCGATCCGACGCCGCCGAGCACGACCATGAAGATCAACTCGCCGGAGCGCGGCCAGGACATGTAGGCCGGGCTGACGAACTCGGTCTGGTTGGCGAGCAGGAAGCCGGAAAGCCCCGCGATCATGCCGCTGATGATGTAGGCGACGAGGCGGATGCGCCCGACATGGAAGCCGGTGACGGCGACACGGGTCGCATTCTCGCGCGCGGCGCGCAGCACGCGCCCGAATCGCGAGGCGACGATGACGCTGATCACGGCGTAGCAGGCCACCAGCACGCCCAGCACGACGTAGAAGAAGCCGATCCGGTTCTTGAACACGTCGAAGCCCAGCACGGTGCTGCGCTCATACAGCGTCAGCCCGTCATCGCCGCCATAGGCGGAAAGTGCCTGCGCCAGGAAATAGACCATCTGGCCGAAGGCGAGCGTGATCATGATGAAGGTGACGCCGCGCGTGCGCAGCGAGACCGCGCCGGTCACGGCGGCGAACAGCGCGCACAGGCCGAGCACGACCGGCAGTATCAGCAGCGCTTCGCCGCGCCCCTCGGTAATCATGATGCCGGTGGCGTAGGCGCCGATCCCGACGAAGGCGGCATGGCCGAAGGACACCAGCCCGCCGACGCCGAGGATCAGGTCGAGCGACAGCGCAGCGATGGCGAAGATCATCGCCCGCGTCACCAGCGTCAGCCAGTGCGAGGGCAGGCCGAGCGAGACCGCGACGGGCAGCAGCGCCAGCAGGGCAAAGAGCACGATCGCGACGACCGGGCGCCGCTTCGCGGGCGCGGCAGCGGCCGCCGGCGCCGGGACCGATGGGCTTGCGATGCTCATGCGCGCCCCTTGGCGGGCAGCAGACCCTCCGGCCGCACGAACAGCACGATCGCCATCACCAGATAGATCAGCATCGAGGACAGTGCGGCGCCGGCCGCCCGAGCGGAGGGGGCGCTCATGAACAGCCGCAGCAGGTCGTTCATGAAGGAGCGGCCGAGGGTGTCGACGAGGCCGACGATCAGCGCGCCGACGAAGGCGCCGCGGATCGAGCCGATGCCGCCGACGACGATGACGACGAAGGCGAGGATCAGGATGTTGTCGCCCATGCCGGGCTCGACCGAGAGGATCGGCGCCGCCATCGCGCCGGCAAAGGCCGCCAGCATCGTCCCGAAGGCGAAGACGATCATGAACAGCTTGTTGATGTCGACGCCGAGCGCCGAGACCATCGGCGCGTTCGAGGCGCCGGCGCGAAGCAGCATGCCGGTCCGCGTCTTCTCTACGACGAACCAGAGCAGGGCGCCGACGGCGAGACCGGCGCCGATCAGCGCGAAACGGTATGTCGGATAGAGGATGCCCTCCATCAGGGCGACATTGCCCGCGAGAAAGGCCGGAACGGGTACGGAAAGCGGCGCCGCGCCCCAGACCATCTTCACCCCCTGGTTCAGCAGAAGGATGAGCCCGAAGGTCGCCAGAACCTGGTCGAGATGGTCTCGCTCGTAGAGATGTCGAAAGACCAGGAACTCGAGCGCGAGTCCGATCACCAGCGCAGCCGCCAGTGCCAGCGCGAGCCCGAGCACGAAGCTGCCGGTCAGCGAGACGAAGGTCACGGCGAGATAGGCGCCGAGCATGTACTGCACGCCATGCGCCAGGTTGATGAAGTCCATCACCCCGAAGACGAGTGTCAGCCCGGCGGCCACCAGGAACAGCAGGATGCCGAGCTGGAGGCCGTTCAGGATCTGGACGATGAGGAGGCCGGTGGTCATGTCATGTCGCCCGTCATGCTCGGGTTCGACCCAAGCATCTCAGGAAAGAGATTCCCGGGTCTGCGCTCCGCTTCGCCCGGGAATGACGAATGGGCTCACTTCAGCGCGCAATCCTTGGCATGCGGATCGGCGTAGTCCGTGAATACCTTCTGGACGATCTCGGTCTGGAACTTGCCGTCCGGCCGCTTGGCGGCCTTGACCAGATAGAAGTCCTGGATCGGGTAGCCATTGGTGTTGAACTTGAACTTGCCGCGGAGCGAGGTGAAGTCGGCCTTCTTGAGGGCGGCGCGCAGCTTGTCCTTGTCGCCCGTGCCGCCGGCGGCTTTGACCGCCGAGTCGATCAGCATGGCGGCGTCATAGGCCTGCTGGGCATAGGAACCCGGCACGATCTTGTAGGCCGCCTCGTAGTCCGTGACGAACTTCTTGGTCTGCGGGTTGTCCATATTCGGGGCCCAGGTCATGCCACCGAACAGGCCGACCGCGGCGTCCTGCTGCGCCGGCAGGGTCGATTCATCGACCGTGAAGGCGGAGAGGAACGGGATCTTGCCCTGCAGGCCGGCCTGCGACCACTGCTTGACGAAGTTCACGCCGAGACCGCCCGGCAGGAAGGCGAAGACCACGTCGGGCTTGGTCGAGGCGATCTTCGCGAGATCCGAAGCGAAGTCCATCGAGGTCAGAGGCGCATAGACCTCGTCGACGATCTCGCCTTTGAAGTAGTTCTTGAAGCCCGCGAGCGAGTCCTTACCGGCCTGGTAGTTCGGGGCGATGATGTAGGCGCGCTTGTAGCCCTGGTCCTGCGCGTACTTGCCCAGCACCTCATGGACCTGGTCGTTCTGGTAGGAGGTGACGAAGAAGTTCTGGTTGCAGGCCTTGCCGGCCATGGTCGAGGGGCCGGCGTTGGGGCTGATCAGGAAGGCGCCGGAATCCAGCACCGGCTTGGCGATCGCGCCGAGGATGTTGGAGAACACCGGGCCGACGACGAAGTCCGCCTTGGCGGCTTCGACGTAGCCCTTGACCTTGGCGACGGCGACGTCCGGCTTCAGCTCGTCGTCGATCACGGTGATCTGCACCGGCACGCCGCCGAGCTTGCCGCCGTTCTGGTCGACCGCGAGCTGGAAGCCGTCGCGGACCTGCTGGCCGAGCGCGGCGGCCGGGCCGGTCAGCACGCTGACGACGCCGATCTTGATCGGCTCCTGCGCCTGGGCGGCCGCGATGCCGAGGGCGAAGAGGCCGGCGCCGAGCGAAAGCGAGAACTTGAGGGTCATGTCGGTTGTCCTCCCGGGACGAGCGAGAAAGCGACGGTGCGGCAGGGTCCCCTCGACCTCATTGACCGCGCGATGAAGGCATATTGTTTCAAGCTTAAAATATCTGCAAGAGGGTTCTTGCCGGAGAATTTTCGACCGCCCGACAAAACCTCCCCGTCATCCCGGTCGTGCATCAAGGCGGCGCCGTTTCGGGATCCATCGACGGGCGCAGTTCCCTGCAATGGATCCCGGAGCCTCGTTTCGCTACGTCAGGAATGACGGCGATGCCGTCGTGATCGTCAGCCGACCTCAGGCCTGCACGCCGTCGACATACCAGTCCATCTTGGACAGCATCTCGTCGGAGGCGGTTTCGCCGGCCTTCAGGCGCACGACGCCCTTCTGGTCCTTCAGCTCGCCGGTGAAGGGGTGCAGCGTGCCCGCCACGATGCCCTTGAGCACTTCGTCGGCCGCTGCGCGGGCCGCCGGCGTCACGGCGTCGTTGTAGGGCGCGATCTTGACCATGCCGTCCTTGATGCCGCCCCAGACGTCGCCGCTCTTCCAGGAGCCGTCCATGACCTCCTTGACGCGCTTGATGTAGTAGCCCGACCAGTCGTCGACGATCGCGGTCAGATGCGCCTTGGGCGCGAAGGCCTTCATGTCCGAGGCCTGGCCGAAGGCGAAGACACCGCGCTGTTCGGCCGCCTGCAGGGCAGCGGCGGAATCGGTATGCTGGGTGATCATGTCGGCGCCCTGGTCGATCAGCGCCTTGGCGGCGTCGGCTTCCTTCGCCGGGTCGTACCAGGTCGAGGCCCAGATCACCTTGGTCTTGAAGTTCGGGTTCACCTTCTTGGCCGCGAGATGGAAGGCGTTGATGCCCATCACGACCTCCGGGATCGGGAAGGACGCGATGTAGCCGGCCTGGCCCGACTTCGACATGTGCCCGGCGATGGTGCCGATCACGGCGCGGCCTTCGTAGAAGCGGGCATTATAGGTCGCGACGTTCTCGGCCCGCTGATAGCCGGTGGCGTGCTCGAACTTCAGCTTCGGGAACTGCTTTGCCACCTGGATCGTCGGGTTCATGAAGCCGAACGAGGTCGTGAAGATGATCTGGTTACCGGCCTGGGCGAGCTGGCGGATGGCGCGCGCCGCGTCGGGCCCCTCGGCGACGTTCTCGATGAAGCTCGTCTTGATCTTGCCGCCGAATTCCTTCTCCAGCGCCAGGCGGCCCTGGTCATGCGTCCATGTCCAGCCATGGTCGCCGACCGGGCCGACATAGACGAACCCGACGCCGAGCGGCGCCTGCGCGCGGGCGCCGCCGATCAGCGGCAGGGACGCGGCCGCGGCTCCGGCGCCGAAATTGAACCTGCGGCGTGTGATGATGGAGGTCATGGTCTTGGTCTCCCGCTTGTGGTGGACGGCGTCAGGACGCCGAGAAAGGCTTGCCGAGGCAGGCCGGCGCGTCGAGCCGGCCGGTCCTTCGTCCTAGCGACATCATGGTCAGAACCGCAATCGTCGCAAGGTAGGGGGCCATCGCCAGGATCTCGGGGGCGAGCCAGGTGACGCCCGCCGCCTTGGCCTGGAGTTCCAGCGTCATGACGGCGCCGAACAGATAGGCCCCAAGCAGCAGGCGGCCCGGCCGCCATGCGGCGAAGACGACCAGCGCCAGCGCGATCCAGCCGCGGCCGGCGGTCAGCCTGTCCGCCCACATCGGCGTCAGCGCCAGCGAGAAATAGGCTCCGCCCAGCCCGGCCAGCGCGCCGCCGAACGCAATGGCACCGTAGCGGATGGCGATCACCGGATAGCCGATCGCATGGGCCGAGGCGTCGTTCTCGCCGACGGCGCGCAGAATCAGCCCCGCCCGCGTCTTCCGCAGGAACAGGCTGACGCCGAGCACCAGCGCCAACGAGAGATAGACGACGATGTCATGGCCGAAGACGGCGCGAAGCAGCGGGTGTTCCGACAGCGCCGCCGGAAACACCGGCCCGAGGCGCATGATCGTGCGTCCAACGAAGCCTGCACCGATCAGCGAGGATGCGCCGATGCCGAAGATCGTCAGGGCCAGGCCCGTCGCCACCTGATTGGCCGTCAGCGACAGCGTCAGCACGGCGAAGATCATCGCCGTCGCAACGCCGGCGACGATGGCCGCGAGGAGGCCGAGCCCGGTGTTGCCGGTGCTGAAAGCGATCGCGAAGCCCGCGACCGCGCCGCACAGCATCATCCCCTCGACGCCGAGATTGAGCACGCCGGCCTTTTCGGTGACGAGTTCGCCCAGCGCCGCCAGCAGGATCGGCGTCGAGGCCGCGACGAGGGTCATGAAGATCGAGACGAGGATGGCACTGGTCATGGCAACGCTTTCGACCGCCACGCGACCCGGTACTTCACCAGCACATCGGTCGCGAGCAGCATGAAGAGCAGTAGCGCCTGGAACATGCCGGTCGCCGCCTGAGGCAGCCGAACCGTCGTCTGGGCGATCTCGCCGCCGACATAGGTCGCCGCCAGCACGACACCTCCGAAGACGATGCCGAGAGGGTTCAGGCGACCGAGGAAGGCGACGATGATCGCGGTAAAGCCGTATCCGACCGGAAATTGCGGGGTCAGCTGGCCGAAGGGGCCGGCCGCCTCGAACAGCCCGGCGAGGCCGGCAAGCCCGCCGCTTGCCAGAAGCGTCGCCCAGGTCACCTTGTCTGCACTGAAGCCGCCATGGCGCGCGGCCGCGGGGGCCAGGCCCACGACCTTCACCGCGTAGCCGGCGGTGGTCTTCTCCATCAGCAGCCAGGCGACGACAGCGATCAGCAGCGCCGCGGGAATGCCGAGATGGACGAGCGAGCCCTCCATCATCGCCGGCAGGGTCTGGTCGGCGCTGAACATCTTGGTCTGCGGGAAATTGAAACCGTCCGGATCCTTCCACGGTCCGCGCACGAGATAATACAGGCCCTGAACGGCGACATAGGTCAGCATCAGGCTGGTCAGGATCTCGCTGACCTGCAGCCGGACGCGCAGGAAGGCCGGGACCGCCGCCCAGGCCATGCCGCCGAGGATGCCGGCCAGCGCCATGGCCGGCAGGATCCACCATCCGGTCATCCCATGGGTCGCCAGTGCGACGCCGGTGCCGGCGATTGCCCCCATGATGTATTGCCCTTCGGCGCCGATGTTCCAGACATTGGCGCGGAAGCCGATGGCGAGGCCGAGCGCGATCATCACCAGCGGCGCGGCCTTCACGCCGAGATCCGCCCAGCGCTGTGGTTCGAGGAACGGCGTCAGGAAGATGCTCTCGACCGCGTGGAAGCCGTCATAGCCCATCGCCGTGAAGACGATCATGCCGAGCAGCATCGTAAGGGCGATGGCGATCAGCGGGCTAAGCCAGAGCATTGCGGTGCTCGGTTCGCGGCGGCGGCGCCATTCAAGCATGCGCCGCCTCCGCGCCGTGGACGCCGCCCATCATCAGGCCGATCTCGTCGATGCCGAGGCTTGCGACCGGGCGCGGCGCCGAGAGCCGGCCCTCGTTGAGGACGCAGAGCCGGTCGGCGAGTTCGAGCAATTCGTCGAGGTCCTGCGAGATCACCACGACGGCCGAGCCCTTGGCCGCCAGATCGACGAGTTCCTGCCGGATCGCGGCAGCGGCTCCGGCATCGACGCCCCAGGTCGGCTGCGAGACGACGAGCACGCCAGGCTGCTGGCCGATCTCGCGGCCCATGATGAATTTCTGCAGATTGCCGCCGGAAAGCGAGCGGGCGAGCGCGGCCGTGCCGGTCGTGCGCACGTCGAAACGCCTGATGACGGAGTCGGCGAAGCGCTTGACGTCGCCGGTGCTGATGAAGCCGAGCGGCGTCAGCGGCAGGCGGTGGCGAGCGGTCAGCACAGCATTGTCTGCGAGCGAGAAATCTGGCACCGCGGCGTGGCCGTTGCGCTCCTCGGGAACGCAGGCGAGGCCGAGAGCCCGGCGCGGCCCCGCCGCCATGGAACCGACGGGCTTGCCGTCGAGCACGATCGCATCCGGTCGCAAGGCCGATCGCTCGCCCGACAGCGCCGTCAGCAGTTCCGACTGGCCGTTGCCCGCGACGCCGGCGATTCCAAGGATCTCGCCGGCCCGCGCCTCGAAGCCGATTTCCCGCAAGGCGGTGCCGAAAGGCGGCTCACCGGCGAGCGACAGACCGGTGACGGAGAGTCGTACGGCCCCCGCACTCCGGCCTGCACCTCGCTCGATCTGGCGCAACTCGGCGCCGATCATCAGTTCGGCCATGCGCTTGGTGCTTTCGACCCTCGGATCGCAGGTCGCGACGACCCGCCCACCGCGCAGGATCGTGGCGGTCTCGCAGAGCGCTTTGATCTCATGCAGCTTGTGCGAGATGTAGAGGATCGCACAGCCTTCCGAGGCGATCTGGCGCAGCGTCAGGAACAGCCTGTCGACCTCCTGCGGAGTCAGCACCGAAGTCGGCTCGTCCATGATCAGGAGCTTGGGCTTCTGCAGCAGGCACCTCACGATCTCGATGCGCTGGCGCTCGCCGACCGAGAGCGTGTGAACCTCGCGCTCGGGGTCGAGCGGCAGCGAATAGCTTTCGAGGATGGCCGCGACGCGCCGCTTCAGTTCCTCGCGATCGACCGTCTCGTCCAACCCGAGCGCGATATTCTCGATCACCGTCATCGCATCGAACAGCGAGAAATGCTGGAACACCATGCCGATGCCGAGCTTCCGCGCAGCCTTGGGGGAGGGGATCGCGACAGTCTCGCCATCCCAGGCGATCGCGCCCTCGTCGGCCTGCTGGACGCCGTAGATGATCTTGACCAGCGTCGATTTGCCGGCACCGTTCTCGCCGAGAAGGGCATGCAGCTCGCCGGGGCGGACCGAGAGGCTGATGTCCTCGTTCGCCTTCACGCCGGGAAAGCTCTTGGAGATGTGCGACAGGGCCAGCCTTGGGCGAACCGTCTGGTCAGGCGGTTGCGTCATGGGTGGCTGCTCTCCCCGTTACGGCTTCCCCCGAAGCCTTTGATCCGCGGAGCAAATTCCGCACCAGCTCGGCTGCCGTCAAGGCTGCGATCACCTCCGGGCGCTTGTCGTCCACATCGCAGCCGCCGATAGGACAGGTCAGGCGGGCGAGCGTCTCGGGGCGGCCGCCATCGCGCAGGAAGCTCGCCTCGAACCGCGCGCGCTTCGTCGCCGAGCCGATCATCCCGACGTAAGCTGCATCGCCGCGCGCCAGCGCGGCCTCCGCGAGCCGATAATCCAGCGCGTGGCTATGGCTGAGGATGACGAAGGCGCATCCCGGTTTTGCAGCCTCCACGGCGCGAACGGGGTCCGCCATCCGGACGCTGGTGATGTTGGCGGGCAGGCCTTGGAGAACGCCATCGCGATCGTCGATCAGCGTCGTCGCGAAGGGCAGGGGCGCCAGCGCCTGCGCGAGCGCTCGTCCGGTGTGCCCCGCGCCGAAGATCTGGACGACGGGTCGGGCGGAGGCGTCGGCTTTCTCTCGAGCGGCGATCATGGCGAGATCGGCCGCCGTAGCGCGTTTCAGCGAAGCCATGACGCGACCGCCGCAGCACTGCCCCATCTGCGGGCCGAGCGGGATGTCGAGATCCCGTTTGCGCTCGCTCGCGGCCAGCATGTCGCGGGCGATGTCGATGCAATGGAATTCGAGCTGCCCGCCGCCGATCGTACCCGCGGTGTCGGTCGCCGTAACAGCCATCGCCGCGCCGGCTTCGCGCGGGGTCGAGCCGCGCGCGTTCTCGATGCGAATGAGGATCGCACCGTCGCGGAGGTTGCGGGCCAGGAAGGCGGAGAGGCTCATGGTCCTGCCTCCGCGCGCATTCGCTCCACCGCGGCCAGCACCCGTTCCGGCGTCGCCGGCGCGTCGAGCCTTGGGCAGGTCTTGTGCCCGCCGACGCTCGCCACGGCGTCAGAGAGGGCGTGCAGCACCGAGATCGCCAGCATCAGCGGCGGCTCGCCGACGGCCTTGGAGCGGTGAATCGTCGGCTCGCGATTGGGCGCGTCCTGCAGCAGTGCGACGTTGAAGATGCGCGGCCGGTCCGAGGCGACGGGGATCTTGTAGGTCGAGGGCGCATGCGTCTTGAGCACGCCCCTCTCGTCCCAGACCAGTTCCTCGGTCGTGAGCCAGCCCATGCCCTGGACGAAGCCGCCCTCGATCTGGCCCTTGTCGATCGCTGGATTCAGTGACTGGCCGCAATCATGCAGGATGTCGACGCGCTCGACCTTGTATTCGCCGGTCAGGGTGTCGATCGCGACCTCGGCCGCGGCCGCGCCATAGGCGAAGTAGTAGAACGGATGGCCGCGTCCGGCCTTGCGGTCCCAATGGATCTTCGGCGTGGCGTAGAAGCCGGTGGCCGAGAGCTGGACCCGGCCCATATAGGCGGCGCCAACCAGCTCCGGAAAGCCGATCTCCTGAGTGCCGATCCGCACGCGGCCGGGCAGGAACGCGATTTCCGCCGGATCGACGCTCCATTTCGCCGCGGCGAAGGCGGTGAGCCGAGCCTTGATCGTCTCGCAGGCGTCGAGCGCCGCCATGCCGTTGAGATCGGAGCCGGAGGAGGCGGCGGTCGCGGAGGTGTTGGGGACCTTCCCAGTGGTGGTCGCGGTGATCTTGATCTGGTCGAGGCCGATGCCGAAGGCCTGCGCCACCACCTGCGCAACCTTGACGTAGAGCCCCTGGCCCATCTCGGTGCCGCCATGGTTCAGCGCGACCGTGCCGTCGGTGTAGACATGTACCAGCGCACCGGCCTGATTGTACCAGGTCGCGGTGAAGGAGATGCCGAACTTGACCGGCGTCAGCGCGATGCCGCGCTTGATCACCGGGCTCGTCGCGTTCGCCTCGCGGATCGCCGCCTGCCGGGCGCGGTAGTCGCAGGCCCGCTCCAGGCGCTCGATCACCTCGCCCGCGATATTGTCCTCGACGGTCTGGTGATAGGGCGTCACGTCGCGCCCCAGCCCGCCATAGAGATTGCGCTTGCGCACCTCCAGCGGATCGAGTCCGGTCGCGAAGGCAACCTCCTCGATGAAGCGCTCGGCCCCGACCATGCCCTGTGGCCCGCCAAAGCCGCGGAACGCTGTGTTCGAGACCGTGTTCGTCCGCAGCGGCTCGGACCGGGCGCGCACCGCCGGGTAGAAATAGCAGTTGTCCATGTGGAACAGCGCCCGGTCGGTCACCGGCCCCGACAGGTCGGCGTTCCAGCCGCAGCGTGCCGCATAGACAGCATCGACAGCATGGATGCGGCCCTCGTCGTCGAAGCCGATCTCGTAATCGCAGACGAAATCATGGCGCTTGCCGGTGATCATCATGTCGTCGTCGCGGTCGGGCCGGAGCTTCACCGGACGCTTCAGCTTGCGGGCGGCGAGCGCCGCGACGCAGGCGAAAAGGTTGGACTGCGTCTCCTTGCCGCCGAAGCCACCGCCCATGCGCCGGACCTCGACGGTGACGGCGTGCGAGCCGACGCCGAGCACTTGCGCCACCATGTGCTGGACTTCGCTGGGATGCTGCGTCGAGGAGAAGACCTGCACGTCCTCCTCCTCGCCGGGGATGGCCAGCGCGATCTGGCTTTCCAGGTAGAAATGCTCCTGCCCGCCGATCTCCATCGAGCCCTTCAGCCGACGCGGGCTGGCCGCCAGCGCGACCGCGATATCGCCGCGCTCGAGCTTCAGCGGATCGGTGACCAGCGCGCCGCCAGCCGCGCGAGCCGCTGCCACGTCCAGCAGCGGCTTCGCCTCGTCATAGACCGCCTTCGCGAGAGTGACGGACTGTCGCGCCGCCTCGCGCGTCTCGGCGACCACGGCGAAGAGCGGCTGGCCATGATGCAGGATCGTGTCGGTCGCGAAGACCGGCTCGTCATGCCGATGCGTCGAGGAGATGTCGTTGGCGCCGGGAATATCGGCAGCCGTCAGCACGGTCAGCACGCCCGGCGCAGCGCGCACCGCTTCGAGATCGAGCGAGATCAGCTTGCCATGAGCGATGCGGCTGAGGCCGAGATAGGCGTGCAGCAAGCCGACGGGCGCGGCGATGTCGTCGATATAGAAGGCCTCTCCCGCGACATGGCGCGCGGCGGAATCATGAATGCGTGCCGCGCCGACCGGCCCGGCGGCAGCCTCGATCTCAAGCCGCTTGCGTGCATCAGCCATGAGCCGCCTCCGCCAGCAGGCCCGCAACCCGGGTCTCGACCCGCGGCTGCGTCGTCTCGATCAGGAAGCGCCGCAGCAGATTGCCGGCGATGGCAAGACGATACCCCGCCGAGGCTCGCATGTCGCTGAGTGGCGTGAAATCGCCGGGGAGGGCGGCGATGGCGGCTGCCACTGCGGCGTCATCCCAGGCGCGGCCGACCAGCGCCGCCTCCGCGGCGGCCGCGCGCTTCGGGATGCCGGCCATGCCGCCATAGGCCAGACGCGCCTCCGCGATCCGCCCATCGTCGCCGATGCTCAGCAGGAAGGCGCCGCAGACGGCCGAGATATCCTCGTCGAAGCGCTTCGAGATCTTCGAAATGTGGAACAGCACATCCGAAGGCAGATTCGGCACGATCACGGCCTCGACGAACTCCCCTGCGCGCCGGTCCTGCTTGCGATAGTCGAGGAAGAAGGCTTCCAGCGGGATCGTTCGCACGCTGTCGGCTCGACGCAGGACGAGTTTCGCCCCCAGCGCGATCAGGGCAGGTGGCAGGTCGCCGATCGGCGAGCCATTGGCGATGTTGCCGCCGACCGTGCCAGCATTGCGGACCTGCTCGCCGCCGAAACGGCGCAGCAGCTCGTCGAGTTGGGGGGAGAGGGCGGCGAGTACGGGGCGAACCTCCGCATGCGTCGCCATCGCACCGATCCGCAGATGGTCGCCCCGGTCCTCGATGGCGCGCAGGGCTTCGATCCGGCCGAGATAGATCACCGGATCGAGCCGGCGCATGCCCTTCGTCACCCAGAGCCCGACATCCGTCGCGCCCGCGACCAGCGTCGCCTGCGGATGCGCGATAACGAGCTCGGCCAGCGCCTCGACGGTCGCCGGGGCCAGGAAATGGCCAACCGGGCCTGCGAGCGAGACTGTTTCCTGGTCCGCGAGCCGACGTAGCCGCGCCGCGATCGTATCGCGATCGGGAGCGAAGCGATCCCGGTCGCCGAGCCGATACATCCGCTGCGCCGCGGCGATGATCGGCTCATAGCCGGTGCAGCGGCAGAGATTGCCCGCCAGCGCATCCTCGATGCGGGAGACCGCCGGCGCGTCCTCGTTGAGCCAGAGCGCAAACAGCGACATCACGAAGCCCGGCGTGCAGAAACCACATTGCGAGCCATGGCAATCGACCATGGCCTGCTGCACCGGATGCAGCGTGCCGTCACGGCCCTTCAGATGTTCGACTGTCAGCAGATGGCAGCCGTCCAGCGTCGGCAGAAAGCGGATGCATGCATTGATCGCCTCGTAGCGCAGCTGGCCGCGATCGAGCCGGCCGACCACGACGGTGCAGGCGCCGCAATCGCCCTCGGCACAGCCTTCCTTGCTGCCGGTCATGCGCTTCTCGAGGCGCAGCCAGTCCAGCACCGTCAGCGTCGGATCGCAGCCGGCGATCTCGACCAACTCGTCGCCGAGGATGAAGCGAAGCGTCTCACGCATTCGGCTCGCCTCTCCCAGAACCATGCATCATGCCCGCAGATTAGGCACGATCGCCGCTTGGCCGGAAGCTTTGATTTGGTGCAGATGTGATGTGAATTTAAGCCGGAGTCCGAAGCCTCGTGAGCGAAACCGCCGTCATTCGCGCCTTGCGGGGGCGCCTTCTCTGGTTTGTCGCCGATCCGCAGGAACAGGGCGAGGCCGCCCATCGCTATGTCGAGGACGGGCTGGTCGTCATCGAGCGCGGCATCATCCGCGCGGTCGGCGAAGTGGCGGACCTGCTGGCCGGGCTGCCGCCGGGTGTCGAGATCGTCGATCATCGCCCGCACCTCATCATGCCGGGCTTCATCGACGCGCATCTGCACATGCCGCAGACCCAGGTGATCGCCTCCTATGGCGCGCAATTGATGGACTGGCTCAACCGCTACACCTTCGTCGAGGAGCAGAAGCTCGGCCAGCAGGGCCATCCCGAAAAGCTCGTCACCTTCCTGCTGGACGAACTGCTGGCCAACGGCACCACCACGGCGGTGATCTACTGCTCGGTCCATCCGCAATCGGCTGAGACGCTGTTTCGCGAATCCGAGCGCCGCAACACCCGCATGGTTGCCGGCAAGGTGATGATGGATCGCAACGCGCCGGAGCCGCTGACCGATACGGCCGAGAGCGGCTATGCCGATTCGAAGGCGCTGATCGAGCGCTGGCACGGCAAGGGCCGGCAACTCTACGCGATCAGCCCGCGCTTCGTTGTCACGTCGACGCCGGAGCAGATGGCGGCGGCGGGTCGGCTCGCGGCCGAGCACCCCGACTGCCACGTCCAGACCCACATCAACGAGAACCGGGCCGAGATCGCCTTCGCCAACGAACTCTATCCCGAGCCCGGCGACTACGCCGGCATCTACCAGCAATTCGGTCTGCTCGGCCCGAAGAGCCTGCTCGGCCATTGCATCCACATGACCGACCGGGAATGGCGGCGCTTTGCCGAGACGGGCGCGGTCGCGGTGTTCTGCCCGACCTCGAACCTCTTCCTCGGCTCCGGCCTGTTCGACTGGGCGAGGGCGCGAGCCGAGGGCGTGCCGGTCGCGGTCGCGACCGATATCGGCGGCGGCACCTCCTATTCGATGCTGCGGACGATGTCGGAGGCCTACAAGGTGCTGCAGTTGCAGGGGCAGTCGCTCTCGGCCTTCGCGGCCCTGCATGCGATTACGCTCGGCAATGCCGAAGCGTTGAAGCTGGATCATCTGGTCGGCTCGCTCGAGCCCGGCCATGAGGCCGATATCGTCGTACTCGACCCTGCGGCCCAGCGCGCGATGGCGCACCGGCTCGAGACGGCGCGCGATCTGGCCGAGGAACTGTTCGTGCTGGTCACCCTCGGCGACGAGCGCAACGTTGTCGCGACCTATGTGATGGGGGAGCGGGTCTCAGCCCCGGAATGACGTGATGTTCAACGAATTGGAATTTTGTTGAACATCACCGGTCGCTCAGCCCAGCACGCCGCCCTTGCGGGCGAAATCGACATAGATCTCGCGCAGGCGCAGGGCGGCCGGGCCCGGAGCGCCGTTGTGGATCGTATGGCCATCGATCGTCGTGACCGGCATGACGAGGCTGGTGGCGGAGGTGATGAAGGCCTCCTCGGCGTCGAGTGCTTCCTGCAGCGTGAACTCGCGTTCCTCGAAGGTGAAGCCGCTCTCTGCGATGAAGGCGAGCACGGCCTTGCGGGTAATGCCGGGCAGCACCTTGTTTGAGAGGGGGCGCGAGATCAGCGTCTTGCCCTTGACGATCCAGGCGGTCGAGGAGGCGCCTTCGGTCACGACGCCGTCCTCGATAAGCCAGGCTTCCTGTGCGCCGCTTTCAGCGGCGAACTGCTTGGCGAGGACGGGCGCCAGCAGGTTGACGCTCTTGATGTCGCGGCGGGCCCAGCGCAGGTCGGGCGTCGACACGACCTTGATGCCGGTCTTGGCCGTCGGCGCGTTCACGAAGCTGCGGGCCTGCGTGAACATGATGAGCGTCGGCGGCACATCCTTCGGGAAAGCGAAGTCGCGATCGGACGCGCCGCGCGAGACCTGCAGATAGATGCCGCCCTCGTCGAGGTCGTTGCGCTTGATCAGCTCCTCATGGATCGCGACCAGCTCTGCCTTCGACCAGGGCAAGGCGAGGCTGATCTCGCCGCAGGAGCGCTCCAGCCGGGCCAGATGCGCCTCGCAGTCGACGAGCTTGCCGCCGATCACCGCCGAGACCTCGTAGATGCCGTCGCCGAAGATGAAGCCGCGGTCGAAAATCGAGATCTTGGCGTCCTCTTCCGGCAGGTAGGCGCCATTCACATAGACAATGCGGCTCATCGATCGGGTCTCGTCAGCAGGTTGAAGCAACCCTTACTAGCCGAGACAAGTTGCGGGTGCGAGCGTGAATGCCCTTCGGCGACGCGGGCCGCCCCGGCGTTTTTTACGGTCTCAGGCTGAGGAACCGGGTCGGGATCGCCCCGCGCAGATTCGACTCGAAGCCGGCGAGCTTCGGCGAGACCAGGTTCTTGGTCGAATAGTGCAGGACGGGAATCCAGGGCTGTTCGCGGGCGATGATGCTGTCGGCCTCGCGCAGGATCGCCGCGCGCTTGGCGAGGTCCGTCTGCTCGGCGGCAAGCTTCATCAGCATGTCGAACTGCGGATCGGCGAACTTGCCGAAGTTGAAGCCGGCATTGTCGCTCTGGAACAGGAACAGGAAGTCCTGCGGATCGGAATAATCGCCGATCCAGCCATAGCGGGCGACGTCGAAATCGCTGCCATCGCGCAGATGGGCAAAATGCGCCCGGCTGTCCGCGCTGAAGAGCGACGTCTCGACGCCGATCGCCTTCCACTGTTCGGCGATGGCGAGGACCGTGCGGTGGTTGTTGTCGGTCTGGTTGTAGCGCAGTTCCAGCCGCAGCGGCGTGCTCGGTCCGAAGCCAGCAGAGGCCAGCAGCCGCCTCGCTTCGTCCTCTCGCTCGAGCGGTGACGCCATCTTGAAGTCGAGTTCGGCGCGCTCGCCGTAATTGCCGATTCCGGGCGGAATGACTCCATAGGCGGGCAGCATGGTGCCGGCCCAGATTGTCTGCGCGATGAATTCGCGGTCGATCCCCAGCGACAGCGCCCGCCGAACACGCGCGTCGTCGAAGGGCGGCTTCTGGGTGTTGAGGACAAGGAAATAGGTGCCGAGATAGGGCGCCACCTTGACCTGCGTGCCGAGCTTGGCGCGCAGAACCGCGATCTGATCGGCCGGGATGTCCGTCGTCAGGTGAAGCTCGCCGGCCTGGAAACGTCGTGCCGCCACCGCGAGGTCCGCGGCGGGATAGTAGATCACCGTGTCGATCCGGACATTGGCGGCGTCATGGAAGGCCGGGTTCCGGTCCAGCCTGATATGCGAGTTCGGGACCATCTCCTTCAGCACATAGGCGCCGTTGGAGACCCAGTTCTCGGGCCTGACGAAGTCCCGGCCGAAGCGCTCGACCGTGGCGGCATGCACCGGCAGGGCGGATTGGTGCGTCAGGAGCTCGAGAAAATAGGGCGTCGGCCGCTCAAGGGTGATCTCGAGATGGCGCGCATCGATTGCTCGGACGCCGAGATCCTCGGGCTTGGCTCCGTCGCTGCTCTTGTGGACCTTTTCGGCGTTGAGGATGGGATAGAGGATGTTCGCGTACTTCGCACCGGTTTGCGGGTCGAGCATGCGCCTGAACGAGTAGACGAAATCCGCCGCCGCGACCGGATCGCCATTCGACCAGCGTGCGCTGTCGCGCAGCACGAAGCGCCATGTCCGGCCATCCTCGCTCATCGTCCAGCTCTCGGCGACGCCGGGGACGACCTCGCCCTTCATGCTGTGGATCACCAGCCCTTCCGAAAGGTCGCGCAGCAGATGCGCCTCCGCGACCGTCGAGCTCTTGTGGGGATCGAGCGTTTCCGGATCGGCATCGTTGCCGCGGTGGAACACGCCCTGGGAGAGGGCCGCAGCCGTGCTCGCAACAGCCAGCAGGGCGGCAAATGTCAACGTGACGGCAAGGCGCCTGACGTCGAGCATGGAAGCCTCCGCTTCGGGCCGGGAATCGCGACGAAGCGACGCCCGACGGGCGAAGTAGAACCCGGCTTTCGGCCGCTGCCAAGGCTTAAAGATCGGTACCGGGCTTCATTCCAGCGCTGCAGCTAGAAGTCCCGCCTACGCCTCAATCCGGCAGCACGGATCGGTCGTTCTCGAATGCGACGACGCAGTCCGTTGCTGTCTTTGCGCAATCGCGCAGCGCATTCTCCTTGGCGCGGTCGAGCGAGGTCGTGCCGAACCAGTAGTGAAACTGCTTGCGGCCTGGGCTCAGTGCCATCGCCTTTTCACCCGGTGCGGCGAAATAGCGCTCGAACGACTCGGCGCGTGTCGTCAGCCCGAGCTTGGCATAGAGCTCCCGCGCCCGCTGCGGCGACCATGTCGGCAACTTCCAGGCGCGCAGCGATGCGTCCATCTCGCGCAGCCAGACGAAGCGCGCCTGCCCGTGGCGGAAGATCAGATGCCCTTTCGGCTTGATTTCCGCGAGGTCGACGAAGCGCACGTCACCGCCGCCATCGAGCGCCGCCGCGCGCATCCGGTCGACCAGCGAAGGCGGAAACAGCTCGTCGTTCCTGGCGTAGATCCAGAGCTGCGGCGGCGCGCCAGGCTTCTGCCAGGTCTTGACCACGTCGACGAGCGCATTCTGCCCCTTGTCGACGCAGTTCTCGATATTCAATCCGCCGGCGACATTGACGACGCCACGCAGGCCTGCCGGCTTCCTTTGGGCCAGGGCCAGCACCGCCGCGCCGCCGGCGGATTCGCCGATGGCGATGGCGCGCTCCGGATCGACGTCGTCCCGCAGCTGCAAGGCCTTGAGCGCGCCTTCGAGCTCATCGGCATCCGTGTTGAAGCGCTGGCCGAGATCGAGCTTCTCGCAGGAACTCGAACCAGGAAAGGGGCCGTCCGACTGGCCGAAGCCGCGCCGCATCACGACGGCGGCGAGCCAGCCGCGCCGCGCGAAATCGCGGGCGACGGTGGCATAGGACGAGGCGCGCAGATCGCCCATGCTGATGCTGCTCGACGACTTGCCGTGCGTGATCAAGGCCAGCGGCAGCCGGCCTTGCTCTGTTTCCGGCCTGACGATCAGGGCTTCCAGCCTGACATCGCGCCGGTCGACCTTGATGCGCAGGAAAGTGTCCTCCTGTCGCAGAGGCTCCTGCGCCTGCACGGGATCGAGCGGCGCGAGGCAGCACGCGATGACAGCAAAAAGCGCAAGCAACCGCGCAACCATCATCGAGACCTCCCCAGCCCTCGTCAGGATTTCAGCCTGTCCTCTTTCAGCCGTACGATAGGCTCAACCGGCCGCCGCCGCGGCGCGCTCCTGTGCCTCGACGACGGCGACGGCGGTCATGTTGACTACACCGCGCGCCGTCACCGAGCCGGTCAAGATATGCACAGGCTTGGCTGCACCGATCAGGAGCGGGCCGACCGGCAGCGCGTCCGCCAGCACCTTGGCGAACTGATAGGCGATGTTGGCGGCGTCGAGGTTCGGGAAGATCAGCACGTTGGCGACGCCCTTGAGCGTCGAGGAGGGCAGCACGCGCTCGCGCACCATTGCGACCAGCGCCGTATCGGCCTCCATCTCGCCGTCGCATTCGAGCGCCGGAGCACGGTCGCGGATCAGGGCGAGAGCCTTGCGCATCTTGAGCGCGGAGGGCGTGTCGGCCGCGCCGAAATCCGAATGCGAAAGCAGCGCGATCTTGGGCTCGATGCCGAAGCGCGCGACATGACTCGCCGCCAGCACCGTCATGTCGGCGATCTCCTCGGCGCTTGGATCATGCTTGATGTGGGTGTCGGCGAGGAAGAAGGCGCCCTTGTTGGTGATGATCAGCGTCATCGCCGAGACGTCCGAGACGCCGGGCGCCAGCCCGATGATGTCCTTGATGTGCCGCAGCCGGGACATGAAGCGCCCCTCGAGGCCGGTGATCATCGCATCCGCCTCGCCGCGCGCGACGGCGAGCGCCGCGATCACGGTGTTGTTGGTGCGCACCAGCGAGCGCGCCGCCTCGGGCGTGATGCCGCGCCGGCCGGCGATGTCGAGATAGGTCTGGACGTAGTCGCGGTAGCGCGGGTCGTCCTCGGGGTTGATCACCTCGAAATCGACGCCGGGCCGCAGCGACAGGCCGAAGCGCTTGACGCGGGTCTCGATCACGCTCGGTCGGCCGATCAGGATCGGGGTCGCGAGGCCTTCCTCCAGCGCGACCTGGGCGGCGCGCAGCACGCGCTCATCCTCGCCCTCGGCATAGATCACGCGCTTGGGGTCCGCCTTTGCCTGGGCGAAGAGGGGTTTCATGATGAAGCCGGAGCGGAAGACGAAGCGCGAGAGCTGCTCGCGATAGGCGTCCATGTCCGCGAGCGGCTTGCGTGCCACGCCGGTTTGCATCGCGGCCTGGGCGACCGCCGGGGCGATCCGCATGATCAGGCGCGGATCGAACGGATTCGGGATCAATGAAGTCGCCCCGAAGGTCGAGGCCTCGCCGCCATAGGCGCGGGCTGCGATGTCGGAGGTCGCCTCGCGGGCGAGGGCCGCGATGGCGCGCACGGCCGCGAGCTTCATCGCCTCGTTGATCGTCGTCGCCTGGACGTCGAGCGCACCGCGGAAGATGTAGGGGAAGCACAGGACGTTGTTGACCTGGTTCGGATAGTCCGACCGCCCGGTGCAGATCATCGCATCCGGGCGGACGGCGAGCGCGTCCTCCGGCGTGATCTCGGGATTGGGGTTGGCGAGCGCCAGGATCAGCGGCTTGTCGCCCATGGCCTTGGCCATCTCGGGCTTCAGGACCCCAGCCGCAGACAGGCCGAGGAAGACGTCCGCGCCTGGGATCACCTCGGCGAGCGTCCTGGCATCCGTCTCCTGGGCATAGACCTCCTTCCAGCGATCCATCAGGGTGTTGCGGCCCTTGTGGACGACGCCTTCGAGATCGGTGACCCAGATGTTCTTGCGCTGGGCACCCAGTTCGACCAGCAGGTTGAGGCAGGCGAGCGCCGCCGCGCCCGCGCCGGAGACGACGATCTTGACGTCGGCGATCTTCTTGCCGGCGAGATCGAGCCCATTCAGGATCGCGGCGCCGACGATGATCGCCGTGCCGTGCTGGTCGTCATGGAAGACCGGGATCTGCATCCGGGCCTTGAGCTGCTCCTCGATCTCGAAGCATTCCGGGCCCTTGATGTCCTCGAGATTGATGCCACCGAAGGTCGGCTCCAGCGCTGCGACCACCTCGACGAACTTCTCGATGTTCTTCTGCTCGACCTCGATGTCGAAGCAGTCGATCCCGGCGAATTTCTTGAACAGGACCGCCTTGCCCTCCATCACCGGCTTCGAGGCCAGCGGCCCGATGTCGCCGAGCCCGAGCACGGCCGTGCCGTTGGTGATGACCGCGACGAGGTTCTGCCGCGACGTCAGCTCGGCGGCCTGGCCGGGATCGTCGACGATCGCCTCGCAGGCGGCGGCGACACCCGGCGAATAAGCGAGCGCCAGGTCGCGCTGGTTGCCGAGCGGCTTGGTCGCCTGGACCTCAAGCTTACCTGGGCGGGGAACACGGTGATAGACGAGCGCGCCCGAACGGAGATCGGGGGACAGGTTGCTCTTCATCGCGGCGGCTCCAGCGGCGTCGGCTCAATGCCAGGAGCAGCGGAGGTCGCGCGAATGAGGGGAGGTCGTCAAGCGCAGAACTTGTTTTAATCGCAGGCAGCGATGCGAGCGGGGGGTCGGTCGGCCTGGCGGACGCTCGGAGCGGCTGCGTTGAATCGATCTGTGAAGCAGCGGAATCCGCATCTCAGCAAACGCTGGTAAGCGATTCCCGCGACTCGCCAATCCGGCATCGCGCCGTCTGGCGCCGCGGCCCGGGCTGGGCAGCTTCCGCTCAGAAGGCCTTGAAGGTGATGATCGTGTGGGTGTCGGCGATCTCGGGGATCGACTGCACCTTCTGCGCGACGAAATGGCCGATATCGACGTCCGCCGCGACATGGAATTTCGCCAGGATGTCGTAATTGCCGGCGGTCGAGTAGATCTCGGAGGCGATCTCGCGGTCGGCGAGTTCGCTGGCGACCTCATAGGTCTTGCCGAGCTTGCATTTGATCTCGACGAAGAAGGTCTGCATCAGGAACTCCGGGACGTCTTGCCGCATCGGCTTGCCCGAAAAACCGGGCGCTACGTTTCGGGCCGATGCTCTCGGCCACTGGATAGAGCCTCCGGCAGGATGAGATCAAGCGCCGGCGAGTTCTGCGATCCGGCGGGTCATCGCGTTCTCGGGCTCGGCGAGGCCGGCGATGACCGTGAAATGGTTTGCGCCAGCGATCTCCTCATAGCGCGTGCGCACGCCCTCCAGGCCCCAGACATCGGTGATCCGGCGGCTCTGCTTGAGATACTCCTCGCTCTCGGCGCCGCCGACGACCGCGTCCATGGTCAGACGCGCGGGGGCCGGCCAGAACAGAGGGCTCTCGAGCTCGGCCGCTTCGGTCGTCAGCTTCAACGCGCCGTTGATGCTGGTCTCCGTCAGGGGCTTGAGATTGTAGAGCCCGGAGATGCCATAGGCGGCCGGCACGAGCTGCTCGGGGAGTTCGGGATCGACGTTCTTCCAGTCGGTGGCGAGAGCACAGGCCGAGAGATGCCCGCCGGCGGAGTGCCCCGCCGCGACGATCGGCAAACGGTAGCGTTGCCAAAGAGATGCGGCAGCTTGTTGAATCTCCCAGACGATATGGCCGAGCTCGACCTGCGGGCAGAGATCGTAGCCCACCACGGCGACGGGCACGCCCAGCTGGTTCAGCCCGCGCGCCATGTGCGAGAAGAAGCTGCGGTCGAGCGCCTGCCAGTAGCCGCCATGGATGAACATGGCGATTGCGTTGCTGCGCGCCGTCTCGGGCTTGAACAGGTCGTAGCGCTGGCGCTCGCTCTCGCCATAGGGGACGCCGAGTTCGCAAACCGCCTCCGAGCGATAGGCGGCCGCGTCGCTTGCCCAGCCGGCGATGATCTCCGGATGCTCCGGGACGCGGGCGCGGTTGTTGTATTCGGTCTCGTAATCGGGTGACACGTCTGACTCCGGCTTGCCTGGCTCCGGCATGCCTGCTGCACACAGGCTTCCCCGATGTGGGCATATGCAATGCTCATGACAGTTGCGCCCAGTTTGCGCCATGGCTTTTGACAGGTCGAGCACCGGGCGGCACAAGGCTGCGCGTCCGGCGCATGGCGCAGCCGATGGAGACGATGATGGAAAACCCGATCCTCGCCGAAGTGACCCGTGGCGACACGGTCGAGTCGCGCCATCGCGGCGCCGCCCTCGTGATCGATGCCGATGGCGCCGTCGTATTCTCCGCCGGCGACATCGATCGTCCGGTCTTTCCGCGCTCGGCGGTCAAGGCGATCCAGGCATTGCCCCTGCTCGAAAGCGGCGCTGCGGATCGCTATGGACTCACCGATCAGGAAATCGCGCTCGCCGTCTCCTCGCATTCCGGCGAGCCGCTCCATGCCGAAACATCGCTCGCGATGCTCAGGAAGGCCGGACGTGAAGCCGGTTGCCTCGAATGCGGCGCGCACTGGCCGATGAACGAGGCCGCAGCACGCGCCATCGCCAAGGCCGGGCAGGAGCCGAGCGCGCTCAACAACAACTGCTCCGGCAAGCATGCCGGCTTCGTCTGCCTCGCCTGCGGTCTCGACGAGGACCCGGCCGGTTACATCAAGCCGGGTCACGCGGTCCAGCAGGCGGTGCGGGGTGCGCTCGAGGAGGTGACGGGTGCTGTGCATTCGGCCGACCGCATGGGCACCGATGGCTGCTCGATCCCGACCTATGCGGTGCCGCTGAGGGCGCTGGCCCTCGGCTTCGCCCGCTTCGGCACTGGCCATGGCTTCAGAGCCGAGCGTGCCCAGGCCGCGGCCCGCATCCGCAAGGCGGCAGCCCTCCACCCCTTCTTGGTCGCGGGCACGGGGCGCTTCGATACCCGCGCCATGGAGCTGCTCCGCGAGCGCATCTTCATCAAGACCGGGGCCGAGGGCGTTTATTGCGGCTCCTTGCCCGAACTGGGCTACGGCATCGCGCTGAAATGCGACGACGGTGCCGGTCGGGCGGCCGAGGTGGCGATGGCCGCGCTGATCGCGCGCTTCCTGCCGATGACCGAGGCGGAGCAGGCGGCCTTCGCGCCGCTGCGCGAGAGCGTGATGAAGAACTGGAACGGCATCGAGGTCGGGCGGGTCAGGGCGGCCGGCTGAGAGGCGGCCGGCGCGGATTCAGCCCACGGCGTTGTTCTCGACGCGGACCCCAGCCGCGCGCGCATCGGGGGCCCTGGTCAGGTCGCCGGTCACGACCTTCCCATACTCGGTCCCGATGACGGCGCCGCGCGTCGCCTCCGAGATCGTGTTGCCCACGATCGTGGCGTTGCGCTGCTTCGGCACCAGTGAAACCGAGATGCCGATGCCGGTCTTGCGCACCATGTTGCCTGTCGCGACGAGGTTGCGCATGCCCCAGGACCAGCCGAGCGAGATGCCGATGTCGCTCGCGTTCTCGATGACGTTGCCGGAGACGGTCGCCTCCGCCTCGACATGCACGCCCATGCCGCCGACGGGGTCCTTGAAGCCGGGATAGGTGCCCTTGCGGGCATTGCGGACGATGTTGTTGGCGAAGACCGACAGGCGCCCGCCATGGTCGAGATTGGTCATGCTGGCGCCCAGCGCGCAGTCCTCGATCAGGTTGTTGGCGATGATGGCGCCCTCGAAGGCGAATTCGGAATAGATGCCGCATTCGCCGCAGCGCTTGCCCTGATTACCGAGGATCTGCACGCTGGAGCCGGAATTGTTGCGGATGAAGGTCAGGGCGCAATCGCGCAGGGAATTACCTTCGATAATGACCCCGCCGGCCTTGTAGAGGCTGATGCCGTTGCCGTTGGGGCCGTCGCCGCCGGCATCGGCTCGAATCCGGTCGATTCGATTGCTCCTCACGCTCGATCGGTCGTCACCCGGCTGGCTGCGCCAGATCTGGATGCCGTTGTTGCCGCAATCTTCGACCCGGTTACGCTCGATCTGGAGCCCGCGCGAGTCGAGCGAGAACAGCGCCGATTCGCGCATGATCCGGAACTGGCTGGTCTCGACGCTTCCGCCGGTACGGTTCAGGACGACACCGACCGAGCCGGCATTGATGAAGGTGCAGTCGCGTATGCCGAGATCGGCGACGTCGTCGGCCTCAAGCAGGCCTTCACGCCCTGCAGCGCGAATGCCGAGACCATCCAGGGTCACCCCTGACAGCGCGGCCCGACCCAGCCCACGACCCAGAAGGAGGGGGCCGGCCTGCGCGGCGACGAGATGGGTTGCTCCCGGAACGCCGATCAGGCGCGCGCCATCGGGCAGAGCGATGCGGGAAATGCGGTAGCGCCCCGGGCCGATCAGCAGCGGTGCGTCGCGCTTTGCGGCCTCACCGAGTGCCTTCTGCATCAGGCGCGACTGGTCGTCGGGCGAGCCCGCGCGGAGGCCGAACTGAGCGGCGTCGAGGCCATGATGGCCGAGCGGGCCGGATGCCACGGCGGCGCGCGCTTGCCCGAAGGCCGGAGCGACCATGAGCGAGGCTGTGCCGAAGAGGGCCGTCGCCAGCACGCTGCGTCGCGAAAATGCGATCGAATCCACCATCATGTTCGGATCGGTTCAAGCCGCATGCCGCGCTTGCTGTGCCGTTCCGGTACGGAGCGCGGCTTATCCGCCCCGGCTGCGCACCTCTCGCTTCAAAGCCCCAGAGCCCGGGCGATCTCCTCGGCGGCCAGCGTTGGCGCGAGCCGGCCGGCGGCGACTTCGGCTTCGAGGATCGGGGTACGTGCCTTGAGCGCGGGGTCGTGCCGCAGCCTGGCCTGGAGCCGGTCGTTGACCAGAGCCCACATCCATTTCACGTCCTGGCGGTGGCGCTTCTGCGCGATCAACCCCTTCGCCTCGTGGCGCGAGCGATGATCCTCGATCTTCGCCCAGAGTTCCTCGAGGCCCTCGCCGGTCAGGCCCGAGATCGTGACCACCGGCGTCGACCACAGGCTGGAGGCGGGGGCGAGGATATGCAGCGCCGACCGGTACTGCGCCGCGGCGGCGCGGGCCGCGGTTGCGCCGGCACCATCTGCCTTGTTGACGGCAATCATGTCGGCGAGCTCGATGATGCCCTTCTTGATGCCCTGCAGCTCGTCGCCGGCATTGGGCAGCATCAGCACGAGGAAGAAGTCGGTCAGGTCGGCGACGGCGGTCTCCGACTGCCCGACGCCGACCGTCTCGACCAGGATCACGTCGAAGCCCGCGGCCTCGCAGAGCAGCATGGTCTCGCGTGTCTTGGCGGCGACGCCTCCGAGCGTGCCCGAGGAAGGCGAGGGCCTGATGTAAGCGCTCGGATCGACGGCGAGGCGCGCCATGCGGGTCTTGTCGCCGAGGATCGAGCCGCCGGTACGCGTCGAGGAGGGATCGACGGCCAGCACCGCGACCTTATGCCCCTTCGCCGTCAGAAAGCTGCCGAGGGCATCGATCGTCGTCGACTTGCCGACGCCGGGAACGCCGGTGATGCCGATACGGATGGCCCCGCCTGTCTTGGGCAGCAGACGCTGGATCAACGCCTGCGCCTGCCCGCGATGGTCGGCGCGGCGCGATTCCGCCAGCGTGATGGCACGCGCCAACGCTGCGCGCTCGCCGGCAAGCAGTGCCTGGGCTAGGTCAGCGACGGAGGCGGGGAGGTCGGCCATGACACCCAACTAGCAAGGCCCGCCGCGGTGCGACAAGGCCGCGAACGGCACGAGCCGATACTTCCACGCTGTGGCCTGTGCGCCACTTGCTCATACGTCACTTCGGTGAGACGTGTGGGCTGATGATGGCGTCGATGGTGCTGCGGTTTCGGGTTCTTGCGTGGGCGTTGCTCGCGTCGCTGGCGCTTGGCGCCTGCGGAACGCCGCGCGTGCTGGACATCAGCACGGCGCCGTCGACCGATGTTGCCGGCAAGGTCGAGATCTTCGTCGCCACCACGCGCCAGGCTGCGGCCGAGCCGATCTATTTCAACGGCGAGCGCGCCTCGAAGCTGGCCTTCGCCCGGCTCGACTTCACCGTCCCCCGCACCCACAAGCCCGGCGAACTGGAGCTGCCGGATTCCGGCCCGGGCGACCCCGCCAAACACTTCGCGGTGACGCGCGTCGAGCGACTTGATCTCGCCCCGATCGTCGCCGACGTGCGTCGCGAGATCATGCGGCGTCCGCCGGACCAGCGAGACGTTCTGATCTTCGTCCACGGCTTCAACACCAATTTCGCCGATGCCGCCTACCGCTTCGCCCAGATCGTCTACGATTCCGGCTTCAAGGGCGTGCCGGTGCTGTTCACCTGGCCGTCGCGCGGGGAGGTCCTCGCCTATCCCTATGATCGCGAGAGTGCGATCTATTCGCGCGATTTCCTGGAGTTGAATCTGAGGGCGATCTCGCGCGACCTCGGCACGACGCGCATGGACATCCTCGCCCATTCGATGGGTACGATGCTGACGATGGAAGCGTTGCGGCAAGCCTCGATCCGCGGCGACGGCAGCTTCGGTGGCAAGCTGCGCGACGTCATGCTGGCGGCGCCCGATGTCGATCTCGACGTCTTCAAGACGATGATGCGCCAGACCAAGCGGCCGGTGACCGTCTTCGTCTCCGCCGACGACCGCGCACTGGACTTCTCGCGGCGCTTCGCCGGCGACAAGACCCGTCTTGGCGCAGTTTCGGCCAAGGACACCGAGATCATTGCCGAGCTCGACAAGCTCGGCGCCCGCATCATCGACCTGTCGGAGGTGTCGACCAGCGACCGCCTCAACCATGGCAAGTTCGCCTCGTCCCCCAAGGTCGTCCAGTTGATCGGCCAGCGCCTGCAGGCCGACAGAGGCATCGCCACTGCCGGTCCTCATTTCGGCGAGCGGCTGGGGGATGTCGCCGGCGGCGTGGTCGGGACGGTTGGATCCACCGTCGGGCTCGTCGTGACGGCGCCGATCACGATCATTTCCGGCGGCCGTTGATCCGCGGCCACAGCTCCCAGCGAATTTCATCACGCCGCCGGCCTGCCGCATTCTGGCCGCGTTAGCCTGTCGTTAAGGCGTAGCTGGCCAACTCGGCCGATCACAACCATCGGATGCCTGACACGATGCCCGGTTCACGGCACGCGCCTTCCTGTCGCATGGCGGCTCTCGCCGCGCTGCTCTCGCTCGCGCTCTCGGCCTGCGCCCAGACCGAGGCCGCCGTCTCGCCTTTCTCGGAGCCGACCCGCGCGGATGCATCCGCGCTCGGCAAGGAGCCGGAGCTTCTCGTCGTCACCACGCGCAAGTCGGTCGGCGGGCGCCAGCCCTTCTTCGGCAGCGATCGCGGAGCTCTGACCTTCGCCGAGGCGCGGATCTCGCCGCCCGGCAACGGCATCGCGGGCCGTGTTTCCTCCGCCGTGAGCGGGGACTGGGCGGTGCTCGGCATCGACCACCAGACATCCACCGACGCGGCGCGTGCCTTTGCGCAGGCCGCGAACGGCCGCGACGTCCTGCTTTACGTGCATGGCTACAACGAGACCTTCGAGTCCGCAGCGCGAAGCGCCGGGCAGCTCTCGCATTCGCTCGAGTTCCAGGGCCGGACCGCGGTCTTCTCCTGGCCGTCGGGCGGCAAGCTCTTCGATTACGCCTATGATCGCGAAAGTGCGCTCTGGTCGCGTGATGGTTTCGTCAAGGCGCTCCAGGCGCTCGTCGCGAATCCGACCGTCGGGCGCATCCACATCGTCGCGCATTCGATGGGCACCTTCCTGACGCTGGAAGCCCTGCGTGAGCTGCGCGATCAGGCCGAAGTCTATTCCCGCATCGGCTCGGTCGTCTTCGCCTCGCCGGACATCGACATCGACGCCTTCGAGCAGACCGTCTCGAAGCTGGGTCCGCTTGCCCGGCGCATGACGCTGATCATCGATCCCGGCGATCGCGCACTGGCGGTCTCGGCACGCATCGCCGGTGGCGTCGCCCGCGCGGGCGCGGCCGATCGCACCCGCCTCGAAGCGCTGGGCGTGCGTGTGGCGGACACCTCCGGCCGTGGCTGGAGCATGCTGAGGCACGACCTGTTCCTGTCGGACAGCGAGGTCACGCAGGTCGTGCGCCGCGCCATGGATCGCAGCTAGGGCCCGACGGACCCGCTTGCCGGGGAGGGCCGTCTCGCGCAGGATCGCTGCGATGGTCCGGCGGGAGCGAGCGGCGATGATCGGGCGTGCAACGGTTCTTGCCCTGCTGACCTGGTTAGGCCTCCATGCTGCTGCGGCGCATGACCTGACGCCGTTCCAGGAGCCCGGTCGCAGCCACGTCCTGCACGAGGACGTTTCCGCGTCCGGCGCCGAGATGATCAATGTCGAGACCTATGTGCCGGCCGCCTGCGCGGCAAAGCCTTGCCCGCTCGTGGTCTCGCTGCACGGTCTCAACCGCAATGCGGAGGCCGCGCGGGACAACTGGGGTGAGGCAGCCGAGCGCTACGGGCTTCTGGTCGCCGCTCCGCATTTCGACAAGGAGCGCTTCCCGACGCGGCTGTTCCAGCAGGGCGGCGTGCGCGGCGAACCGGATCGTACCCGGTGGGTCTATTCCATCATCGAGCGCTTCTTCGACCGCGCGCTGAAAAGCGGTCGCGTTTCGGGGACGAGCTATGTGCTCTTCGGCCATTCGGCCGGCGCCCAATTCGTTCATCGCATGGCGCTGCTGCTGCCCGAGGCCCGCTACTCGACGGCGGTGAGCGCCAATGCGGGCTACTACACGCTGCCTGTTTGGCGGGAGGGCGCAGGCGGCCTTGCCTATCCCTATTCCCTCGAAGGCACCCCTGCGACGGAAGCCACGCTGAAGGCCGCCTTCGCCAAGCCGCTATGGGTCATGCTGGGAGATCAGGACATCGACCCCGATCATCCCCAGCTCAACAAGAGCAGGGGTGCGCAGGCGCAAGGGGCGAACCGTCTGGCGCGCGGCGAGCACTTCATGGTCGTCGCGGTCGGTGAGGCGAAGCGGCTCGGCGCCGAAAGCCGCTGGCGCGAGATCGTCGTGCCGGGCGTGGCGCATCAGTCCCGGCAGATGGCCAATGCGGCAGCCGACGCCCTGTTCGGCGGCAAGTAAAATTTCAGATCAACGGCAGGCCGATGCGCTTCTTGACGGTCGCGAGCGCGAAGTTCGATTCGACCGACTGGATGCACTTCAGTCGGGTCATCTTCTGCTTCAGGAAGCGCTCATAGCCCTCGATCCCGTCGGTCAGGACGCGCAGGAGATAGTCCTGCGAGCCGGTCATCAGGTAGCATTCGGTCACTTCGTTCCAGCCTTCCACCGCCTTCTCGAATTCGGCGATGTGCTCCTGCGTCTGCTGCGACAGCCTGACCGAGACGAAAACGCTGAACGGCAGGCCGTAGGCCTTGGGATCGACGGTGGCCGAATAGCCCTGGATGACGCCGGTCTCCTCGAGGCGCTTCAGCCGGCGCAGGCATGGCGTCGGCGACAGGCCGACCTTCTGCGACAGGTCCTGATTGGTGATGCGGCCATCCTCCTGAAGGACGGCGAGCATGCGGCGATCGACGCTGTCGAGCATGGTCTGCTTCCAATGATCTCGTTCTTGGCATTAAGCTGCTGGAATCAATCTCTAGGGAGTTGATTGCATCCAAGCAATCGTCACGCAGCAGGCTTATCCTGATCGCCAGAGCGAACCCGCGAGCGCTTTCCGCCAGAGTTCAACCAGCGAGGCCACCATGAGCGACGACAGCTATCACAAGGACCGGATCGCCAACCGCAAGCTGCATCCCGAGACCCTGATGATGGGCTTCGGCTATTCGCCGGCGATGTCGGAAGGCTCGCTCAAGCCGCCGGTCTTTCTGACCTCGACGTTCGTTTTCGAGAACGCCCAGCAGGGCAAGGACTTCTTCGATTTCACTTCCGGCCGCCGCCAGCCGAAGCCCGGCGAGAAGCCGGGGCTGGTCTATTCCCGCTTCAACCACCCCAACATGGAAATCCTCGAGGATCGCCTCGCCATCTGGGACGAGGCGGAACGCTGCGCCGTCTTCGCCAGCGGCATGGCGGCGATCGCGACGACCTGCTTCGCCTTTCTGCGGCCGGGCGACACCATCATCCATTCGCGCCCGCTCTATGGCGGCACGGAAACCCTCCTGAAGAACCAGATGGGCGCCTTCGGCGTCACGCCCTTCGGCTTCACCGACGGGCTCGATGTCGCGCAGATGCGCGCCACCGCGAAGGCTGCAGCCGCCAAGGGGCGCGTCGGCATGATCCTTGTCGAGACGCCGGCCAACCCGACCAACGGGCTGGTCGATCTCGCCGCCTGCGCAATGATCGCCGACGAACTGGAAAAGGCGCAGGGCCATCGCCCGCCGGTCGTGGTCGACAACACCATGCTCGGGCCGAAATACCAGAAGCCGCTGAAGCACGGCGCAGATCTCTCGCTGCTGTCCTTGACGAAATATGTCGGCGGTCATTCCGATCTCGTCGGCGGCTCGATCAGCGGTTCGGACGCGCTGGTGAGGCAGGTCAAGGGCTGGCGCGGCTCGCTCGGCACGCAGCTCGATCCGAATTCCTGCTGGATGCTGATGCGCTCGCTCGAGACGCTCGACATCCGCATGAGCCGCGCCAATGAGAACGCCAAGCTCGTCGCCGAATACCTCGCCGCCCATCCGAAGATCGCGCGCGTACACTACCTTGGCTCGCTCGCAGCCGACGACCCGCGCAAGACCGTCTTCGATCGCCAATGCACGGCGGCCGGCTCGACCTTCGCCTTCGACGTGAAGGGCGGCGAGAAGGAGGCCTTCGCACTGCTCGACCACCTCCAGATCATGAAGCTCGCCGTCTCGCTCGGCGGCACCGAGACGCTGGTCTCGCACCCCGCGGCGATGACGCATTCGGGCGTCGCGCGCGCATTGCGCGAGGAGATCGGCCTGACCGATGCGCTGATCCGCATTTCGGTCGGCATCGAGAACATCGAGGATCTCATCTCCGATCTGGCGCAGGCGCTGGAAGCGGTGTGAGGCGGGCGGCGCTTTTCGGAGCGCTGATCTGGGTCGCGTCCTGCGCGACCTCGCCCCTTGTCGCGGCCGAGCAGCAGGAAAGCGTCGCGGAAACGATCTGCCGCCTGATCGAGAAGGCAGCAGGTGAGAGCAGGCTGCCGGTCGCCTTCTTCACCCGGCTGATCTGGCGTGAAAGCAGCTTCCGGCCGCATGTCACGAGTCCCGTCGGCGCGCAGGGCATCGCCCAGTTCATGCCCGGCACGGCGAATGAGCGCGGCCTTGCCGATCCCTTCGATCCGGAAGCCGCGATCCCGGCTTCGGCTGCCTATCTCGCGGCGCTGAAGGCGCAGTTCGGCAATCTCGGCCTGGCTGCCGCAGCCTATAATGCCGGGCCGGCGCGGGTCTCGCGCTGGCTCGGGCAGGGTGGCGGATTGCCCTTCGAAACGCAGGCCTATGTACGTTTCATCACCGGCCGCGGCGTTGAGGAGTGGCGCCCGGGCGCGGGCGAAACGCCGCCGGATCCGACGACGGTCAATACCGACTGCCTGCCGACGGTGGCCTCGATCCGCCGTTCGGCGCCGCCGGCGCTGATCGAGGGCGTCTACGCGCCCTTCGGCGTGCAGCTCGCCGGCAATGTCTCCAAGGCCCGCGCGATCCGGTCCTATCAGGCGATCGCGCTGCGCTTCGCCTCGTTACTAGCAGACAGGCCGACGCTGATCCTCGGCTCGCGCATCGCGGGACGCGGGCGTGCCCCGTTCTACCGTGTCCGCCTGCCTGCGCAGACCATGCGCGAGGCCAGCGTCTTCTGCGACCGGCTCCGGCGTGCCGGCGGGAACTGCGCGGTGCTGCGAAACTAGCCACGGTCCGGCCGTAGCCCGGGCGGCCTAGCCGCGGACCTGCTCTCTCAGAGCCTTTGCCGTTTCCTTCTGCGCATCGAAATCCGACCGCCGGCGTCTGATCTCTTCCGGTGAGAGGCGGTCGATATTGCAGTAATCGAGCTTCCAATCCGGGGTCGGCGCCCAGATCAGCGGGGACTGAACCGTCGTTCGTGGTGCCGGCGCCCGTTCCAGCGTGGTCAGCGCCAGGTCGAGTGTCGCCGCCTGCGAAGCGTTGTCGTTGGGCCGCCCCGCGGCATTGCCGAGCGGGAAATCGGAGAACAGCAACCGCGGCACGCCGACATGCTCGACGATGTCCTTGGCGCACCCCATGATGACGGTCGCGATGCCACTGGCCTCGAGGAGCCGCGCGGCGAGGCTGACGCTCTGGTGGCAGACGGGACAGTTCGGCACGAGGATTGCCGCATCGACGGCGTCGGCCTTGCATCGCGCCACGAGCTCCGGGCAATCGATCTCGAGCGTCGTGCGATGGCTGCGGTTGGTCGGAAGGCCATGGAAGCGCGGTGCGATTGCGCCGATCCGTCCGGAAGCCTGCGCGCTGCGCAGCGCGGCCAGGGGAAAATAGGCCGCGATATCCTCGCCGGTCGTATGCGTGCGGTCGACCGCGACATGCGAGATGCGCAAGTCATGATCGCTGGCGCTGTCGCCCGAATAGACGGAGTAGAACTTGGCTGCCGCATTGTAGGCAGCGCCTGGGCCTTGATCGCCCTTGCCCGGCTGGTAGGGCGCGGCCGTGGTGATGAGTGCGACGCGGCTCTGCGCCAGCGATTTCCCCAATGGCTGGAACGGCACGGCTGCGTAATGCGCCCACTCATAGGGCGCCCCATAGCCCAGTGCCTGATAATAGCTGCGGACGCGCTGCAGGTAGGGGATCGGAACGTCATGGACCGGTGCGAAACCCAAATCCTCGCTTCGTGAGCTGTCCATCGTCGGTTGCTCCAGCTCCCGAACCATCTCCCCTGCAACGATGCAGCGGAATTTGGGCAATTTGCCGAGCTGTGCCGCCTCGCAAGCGCCGGCTAGGACGCCTGCGCCGACGTCAGCGCGCCGATCCGGCCCCAGCCGGGCAGCTTCAGTGCCGGACTGCGCAGATCGAGTCCCGCGACCAGTCCGAGCAGGTTGACCTCGACGCCCTCGACCCAGCCGACCGTCACGCCAAGCAGCCCGTAGAGCGAGGCCTGTATGCCCGTGCGGCTGGGGGTCAGCCCGGCGAAAAGGCCGTCGTCGCGAAAATCCTTTCCAATCGCGGTCGGCGGCAGCGCCTGCGCGAGCTCCGGAACCTCGGCCATGACATGCTGGACGAAGCTGTTCGAATTCGGCCCCGGCCAGGCCTGATAGGTGCCGGGCATGGCATAGGCATAGCTCTTGACCGCTTCGCGGATGCGCGGGATCAGCCGCTCCGCCGCCTCGCCCCGGATCTCGGTGACGAGTTCGGGCAGGTTGCCGTACCAGCGCCCATCCGCCTCGCGATGGTTGACGCGCACGGGCGTGCCCCAGCCCACCACGTCGAAGCGCGTATAGGCACTGGCGCCACGCTCCTTCACCACCACCCAGGAATGATGCGCGAAGACGCCGCGCCAGCGGCCGACGCGAGCGGCGAAGACATGGACGGTCGGTTCTTGCTCGACCGAGGCCGCGGGCAGGAGCTGCGCGCTCGACCAGTCGGCGCGCCGCCAGTCATCCGCATTGGCCTGCATCGCCCACCATGCGGCATGGGTTGCCAGAGGCAGCACGAACAGCAGCAGGAAAAGCCCGGGAATAAAGCGGGAGAGACGCATGGCGGATGATATGTGGCAGCCATGTTGCATCGCAAGGTCGTTTGCCGGGGGCACCGGATCACAACGGCTTGAGGCGCGGCGCCAAGCTGTTAGCTTCGGCGCCGTCTGCCACAGGGGGAATCGGACGGATCATGACGGCGCGGAGTTGGCTGAAGGGGATCGTATCGGGCGCGGTGCTGGGGCTCGCGCTCCTGGCCAATGGCACCGCCGGCGCGCAGAGCAAGGAACTGCGCATCTACAACTGGTCCGACTATGTCGATCCGGAGGTTCTCGATGCCTTCAAGAAGGAAACCGGGATCACCGTCGTCTACGACACCTTCGACCAGATGGAGACGGTCGAGACCAAGCTCCTTGCCGGAAAGACCGGCTACGACCTGATCGTCGTCACGGCATCCTTCCTGCCGCGCCACATCCCGCTCGGTCTCTATGCGCCGATCGATGCCGCCAAGGTTCCCAACCTCAAGAACGCCTGGCCCGAGATCCAGGGAAGGCTGGCCAAATACGACCCCGGCAACGTCTACGCCGCCAATTACATGTGGGGCACCACCGGCATCGGCTACAACGTCGCCAAGATCAAGGAACGGCTCGGTCCCGATGCGGTGATCGACAGCTGGAAGATCCTGTTCGAGCCCGACCAGCTCAAGAAGCTCTCCAATTGCGGCGTCCATGTTCTCGATGCGGTCGAGGAACTGTTTCCCGCGGCGCTGCGCTATCTCGGCCTGAACCCGGACTCCAAGGCGGAGGCCGACCTGAACAAGGCCGGCGAGTTGCTGCGCAAGATCCGTCCCCACATCCAGAAGTTCCACTCGTCGGAATACATCAACGCGCTCGCCAATGGCGATATCTGCCTCGCCGTTGGCTATTCCGGCGACGTGCTGCAGGCCAGGAAGCGCGCCGAGGAAGCGAAGAACAAGGTCGAGATCGCCTATGCGATCCCGAAAGAAGGCGCGCTGATGTGGTTCGATTCCTTCGTCATTCCGAAGGACGCCGCCAATCCGGAGGCCGCCCGCGCCTTCATCGATTTCGTCAACCGGCCGGAGATGGCGGCGAAGAATTCGGATTTCATCCAGTACGCCAATGGCAACATCGCCTCGAAGCCGCTGCTTTCGGCTGCGGTGCGCGACAATCCGGGCATCTATCCGTCCGAGGCGGTCATGTCGCGGCTGTACACCATCACGCCCTACGACCAGAAGTCGCAGCGGCTGGTCAACCGGCTCTGGACCCGGGTGAAAACCGGCAAGTAATGGTCGAGACGAAGTGACGAGTGACGGACGGGGCGCAGTGACCATGCGCAAGGCATCGCCCGGCAGCGTGCGCCGGGCCTTCCAGCCCTGGAATGATCCGGCGGCCAAACCGCTCGTCGAGTTCCGCAACGTGGTCAAGCGCTTCGGCCCGGTGACGGCGGTCTCGGATCTCTCGCTGTCGCTTTATCCGCGCGAGTTCTTTGCGCTGCTCGGTCCCTCCGGCTGCGGCAAGAGCACGCTGATGCGGATGCTGGCGGGTTTCGAGCGGCCCGATGCCGGCGAGATCCTGCTCGACGGGGTCGATGTCACCGCCGTGCCGCCGCATCTGCGGCCGGTCAACATGATGTTCCAGTCCTATGCGCTGTTTCCGCATCTGAGCGTTGCCGACAATGTCGCCTACGGCCTCAAGCGTGAGGGACTGCCGCGCGCCGAGATCACCCGTCGCGTCGAGGAGATGCTGGGGCTGGTCAAGCTGGAGGGCCTGGGTCGGCGCAGGCCGGAGCAACTTTCGGGCGGGCAGCGCCAGCGCGTCGCGCTCGCCCGCGCGCTCGCCAAGCGGCCGAAGCTGCTCCTGCTGGACGAACCGATGGCGGCGCTCGACCGCAAGCTGCGCGAGGCGACCCAGTTCGAGCTGATGGACCTGCAGAGCGAGCTTGGCCTGAGCTTCATGGTGGTGACGCACGACCAGGACGAGGCCATGACCATGGCGGATCGGATGGCGGTGATGGACCATGGCCGGCTCGTCCAGATCGGCCCGCCCGACGTCATCTACGAGGCACCGGCCAATCGCTACGTCGCCGAGTTCGTCGGCGACATCAACATCTTCGAAGGTCGCGTCGCGGCCGTCGACGGTGAGCTCATCACCGTCGAGACGCCCTTCGTCGGGCCTGTCATCCTCGACGAGGAGGACGCGGCGCTCGCCGTGGGCGAGGCGGCGCTGGTCGGGCTGCGGCCGGAGAAGATCGATCTCGCCCATGACGAGCCGCACGGCGTCAGCAACAAGGTCCGCGGCGAGATCTGGGACATCGGCTACCTCGGCGATTTTACCATGGTCCAGGTCATGGTCGGCGGCGAAGGCGGACATCTGGTCAAGGTTGCGCTTGCCAACCGGACGCGCCGTATCGCCCGGCCCTTCGCCTGGGAAGACAAGGTCTGGCTCGCCTGGGATGTCGAGGCCGGGCTGCTGTTGCCGCCATGAGCGCGCCTGCTTCGCCCGCGGTTCGCAAGGGGCGCCTCGTCGTGGCGGTGCCCTATCTCTGGCTGTTGCTGTTCTTCCTGGCGCCCTTCGCGATCGTGCTCAGGATGGCGCTGTCGGACGCCGATCAGGCGCTGCCGCCCTATGCGCCGCATTTCGAGGGGCTCGCGAAGCTCGGCGAGTTCCTCGGGCAGCTCGATCTCGAGAATTTCCGCCTGCTCGCGGATGATGAGCTCTACTGGCAGAGCTATCTCCAATCCCTGCGCATCGCCGCCCTGACAACGCTGATCGCGCTCGCGATAGGCTATCCGCTTGCCTATGCGATGGCGGCCGCGCCCCGGCGCTGGGGGCCGATCCTGCTCCTGCTCGTGGTCCTCCCGTTCTGGACCTCGTTCCTGATCCGCGTCTACGCCTGGATCGGCATCCTGCGGCCCGAAGGCCTGCTCGACATGGCACTCGGCGCGTTCGGTCTCGCGAACGAGCCTCTGCGCCTGCTCAACACCGAGGCCGCTGTGCTGATCGGCATGGTCTATTCCTATCTGCCCTTCATGGTACTGCCGCTCTTCGCGACGCTGGAGAAGCTCGACCGCAGCCTGCTCGAAGCCGCAGCCGATCTCGGCGCCACGCCGGTGAGGGCTTTCCTGACCGTGACCCTGCCGCTCTCGTTGCCCGGCATCCTCGCCGGTTCGGCGCTGGTCTTCATTCCCTCCGTCGGCGAGTTCGTCATCCCCGACCTGCTCGGCGGGCCCGATACGGTGATGATCGGCAAGGTGCTCTGGAACGAGTTCTTCTCGAACCGCGACTGGCCACTGGCTTCTGCCGTCGCGATCGTGCTGCTGATCGTGCTCGTCCTGCCGCTGGCGTTACTGCAGCGGGCGCGGCAGGGCAGGGGCTCGCCGGCATGAGACGCCTCGGTCCAGGCTTGATCCTCGCCCTCGTCGCCGGGTTCGCCTTTCTGTATCTGCCGATCCTTGCGCTCATCGCCTATTCCTTCAACGCGTCGCGGCTCGTCACCGTCTGGGGCGGGTTCTCGACGCAGTGGTACGGCGCGCTGCTCCGCAACGAGGCACTGCTCGATGCAGCCTGGCTCAGCGTCAGGCTCGCCTTCGTCTCCGCGACGCTCGCCACTGCGCTGGGCACGCTGGCGGCGTTGGCGCTCGCCCGCCAGGGCCGCTTCCGGGGGCGCATGCTGTTTTCCGGCATGGTGCTGGCGCCGCTGGTCATGCCGGAGGTGATTACCGGGCTCTCCCTGCTGCTGCTCTTCGTGGCCGCCGAGGTGGAGCGCGGCTTCTGGACCGTGACGATCGCCCACGCGACCTTCGCGCTCGGCTTCTCCTGCATCGTCGTGCAGTCGCGGCTCGCCGGCTTCGACCGCTCGCTCGAGGAGGCGGCGCAGGATCTCGGCGCGACGCCGCTGGTGACGTTCTGGACGGTAACGCTGCCGCTGATCTGGCCAGGCGTCGCCGCTGCCTGGATGCTGGCATTCACGCTCTCGCTCGATGATCTCGTGATCGCGAGCTTCGCCACCGGGCCAGGCGCGACCACGCTGCCGATGCGGCTTTATTCGGCGATCAGGCTCGGCGTTTCGCCGGAGATCAACGCCGCCTGCACGATCATGATCGGGAGCGTCGCTTTGGCCGTGATCGTTGCATCGCTCCTTCTGAAGCGCGAGCAGGCGACGGGCGGTTAAACGGCGCGTGAACGACGCCCTCAACGGCCGTTCAGACGCGATCTGCGAATGTCCGTGTCAGGTCAGGGATGTCCCTGGCCACCAGACAGGACAGGGACCATGTTCCGCAAATTCGCAGGCGCCAGCGTTGCCACCTTCGTCGTCGGCGCGGCCGCATTGATCACCGCAAGCTTCGTAAATGTCGGCTCGGCGGAGGCGTTCGGCGGCCGCTACGAGGGAGGCTACGACCGCCCCGCCTATGGCTGGCGTCCCCCGCCGCCGGCTGTCCATGGCTACTGGGGCCACCGCCGCTGGCAGCGCTACAATGACGGCTACGGCTTCCGCCCGCCGCCCCCGCGTGGGCCGCGTTACGGCTATGGTTACGGCTGGCGTTGATGTCGCGTAAAGACGCCGCGTGACCACGGCGACAGGCGCGGCCCGCCGGCCGCGCCTGTCTGCTACTCGGCCGCCGTGCGCTGGACGTAGCCAAGCCGGCCGTTGAGGTCCTGGAGCAGCTTCTCGGCTGCGTCCGCGATGACGGTGCCGGGCGGGAAGATCGCCGAGGCGCCGGCCTCGATCAGGGCGTCGAAATCCTGCGGCGGGATGACGCCACCGACCACGATCATGATGTCAGGCCGGCCGGCCTTGGCGAGCGCGGCCTTGAGTTCCGGTACCAGTGTCAGGTGTCCCGCCGCGAGCGAGGAGACCCCGATGATATGGACGTCGTTCTCGACGCCCTGCCGCGCCGCCTCGTCGGGCGTGGCGAAGAGGGGCCCGATGTCGACGTCGAAGCCAAGATCGGCGAATGCCGAGGCGATCACCTTCTGGCCGCGGTCGTGCCCGTCCTGCCCCATTTTGGCGACCAGGATGCGCGGGCGACGCCCATCTGCCTCCTCGAAGGCCTCGCACATCAGTTGGACGCGCGTCACGGCTGGGTTCATCTCGCCGACCTCCCGCTTGTAGACGCCCGAGATCGCCTTGATCTCGGCCCTGTGCCGTCCGAACACCTTTTCCATCGCCATCGAGATCTCGCCGACGGTCGCCTTGGCGCGCGCCGCCTTGACCGCGAGATCGAGCAGGTTGGCGTCGCCCTGCGCGCCGTTGGTCAGGGCGGTCAGCGCGGCCTGGACATCGGCCTCGTTACGTTCGGCCTTGAGCCTGCGCAGCTTGTCGAGCTGCTGTGCGCGCACCGAGGCGTTGTCGACCTTGAGCACGTCGATCGAGGCCTCGTTCTCCGGCTTGAACAGGTTGACGCCGATGATCGCCTGCTGGCCGCCGTCGATGCGGGCCTGCGTCTTGGCGGCGGCCTCCTCGATGCGCAGCTTCGGGATGCCGGCCTCGATCGCCTTGGCCATGCCACCCAGCGCCTCGACCTCCTGGATGTGGCCCCAGGCCTTATTCGCCAGGTCGGCCGTCAACCGCTCGACATAATAGGAGCCGCCCCAGGGATCGATGATCCGGGTGGTGCCGCTCTCCTGCTGCAGCACGATCTGCGTGTTGCGCGCGATTCGGGCGGAGAAGTCGGTCGGCAGCGCCAGCGCCTCGTCGAGCGCGTTGGTGTGCAGCGACTGGGTGTGGCCCTGGGTCGCCGCCATCGCCTCGATCATCGTGCGCGGCACGTTGTTGAAGACGTCCTGCGCCGTCAGCGACCAGCCGGAGGTCTGGCAATGGGTGCGCAGCGGCAGGGATTTCTCGTTCTGCGCGCCGAAATCCTTGACCAGCTTGGCCCAGATCAGCCGGCCTGCCCGCAGCTTCGCCACCTCCATGAAGAAGTTCATGCCGATGGCCCAGAAGAACGACAGGCGCGGCGCGAAGACATCGACGCCGAGACCGGCCCGCTGCCCGGCCCGGATGTATTCGACGCCATCGGCCAGCGTGTAGCCGAGCTCGAGGTCCTGCGTCGCTCCCGCTTCCTGCATGTGATAGCCGGAGATCGAGATTGAGTTGAACTTCGGCATGTTGGCCGAGGTGTAGGAGAAGATGTCGCCGATGATCCGCATCGAGGGGGAGGGCGGATAGATATAGGTATTGCGGACCATGAACTCCTTGAGGATGTCGTTCTGGATGGTCCCCGAGAGCTTGGACGCCGGCACGCCCTGTTCTTCCGCCGCGACGATGTACAGCGCCAGAACCGGCAAGACTGCGCCGTTCATCGTCATCGACACGCTCATCTGGTCGAGCGGGATGCCGGAGAACAGCGTGCGCATGTCGTAGATCGAATCGATCGCGACGCCGGCCATGCCGACATCGCCGCCGACGCGCGGATGGTCCGAATCGTAGCCGCGATGGGTCGCCAGATCGAAGGCGACCGAGAGCCCCTTCTGGCCGGCGGCAAGATTGCGCCGGTAGAAGGCGTTGGAGTCCTCGGCCGTCGAAAAGCCGGCATATTGCCGGATCGTCCAGGGCTGGTTGACGTACATGGTCGGATAGGGGCCGCGCAGATAGGGCGCGATGCCCGGCAGCGAATCGACGAAAGGCAATCCGTCGCGGTCCTCGGCGCCGTAGGCCGGCTTCACCGCAATGCCTTCCGGTGTCAGCCAGTCCTCGCCGACCGGCAGGGCGGGCGCGGCCGCAGCTTCGGAAAAGGCCAGCTTCGTGAAATCCGGGATGGCTGTCATGGCTGTCTCCCGCCCGTTCGATCCCACCAATGGTGGAAATGATGCACCGGCCCGTGGCCATGGCCAACCGGAACCTCGTCTGCGGCGGCGATCGCGGCCGTGATGTAGGTCTTGGCGTGGCCGACCGCCTCCGGCAGCGCCAACCCCTTCGCCAGTCCGGACGCGATCGCCGAGGAGAGGGTGCAGCCCGTGCCATGGGTGTTGCGGGTCGCCAGGCGCGGCGCCTCGAAGCGCTGGCGGCTGCCGCCCGCGAGCAGAAGCAGGTCGCTGCTTGTCTCGCCGCTACCATGGCCGCCCTTGATCAGGACATTGGCGGCACCGAGCGCTGCGAGCCTGTCCGCCTGCTTCTCGACGGCATCCTCCGTCTCGGCGATGCTGCTGCCGAGCAGCGCGGACGCTTCCGGCAGGTTCGGCGTGATCAGCGTCGCGAGCGGGAAGATGTGGCGCCGGATCGCATCGACCGCCTCGTTTTCCAGCAGGCGCGCCCCCGACGCCGCGACCATCACCGGGTCCAGCACGACATTGCGCGCCTTGTGCCGCTTCAGCCCGGCAGCGACGGTCTCTATCAACTCGGCCGTCGCGAGCATGCCGATCTTCACAGCGGCGACGTCGAGATCCTCGAAGACCGCATCCATCTGCTTGGCGACGAAACCCGCGGGCACGGCGTGGATGGCGCTGACGCCCTTGGTGTTCTGCGCCGTCAGCGCGACGATGACGCTGGCGCCATAGACCTGATGCGCCGCAAAGGTCTTGAGGTCGGCCTGGATACCGGCTCCTCCGCTGGAATCAGATCCGGCGATTGTCACGGCGATGGCGGTCACGGCGTTCTCCGTCTCAGGCCAAATTTGTTCAGACGAACGCGATCGCATGGGCACGCGTGAGCGCCTCGATCGCATCGCCCCCTGCAGAGATGAACGAAGTGACGCCGGCCTTGTTCAGTTCCGCCTCCAATTCACCGGGGCGTCCGGCCAGCCAGACTGTCGCGCCGGCCGTGGACAGCGCCCGCGCTGCAGCAGCTCCCTCGGCCGCATAGGCTGCGTCCGAGCCGCAGAGGCAGGCGAGGCGCGCGCCCGATGCCGTGTAGGCTGCAACCAGCGCGGCAACGTCCGTGCCGCCGTTCTTCGCGAACCCGTCGCCGCTTGGCGCCGAAAGTCCTCCGGCCTCGAACAGGTTGCGCGCGAAGCCCGCTCGCGCCGTGAAGTCGGCGATCGGCCCCAGCGTCGCGACGAACACGACGGGGCGCTGCGCAGCCGCATCCGCCTGGTCGCGCAGCACCTCGAACGGCTCGGCCAGGCGCCGGGATGGCAGGGGCTCGGCATGGAGCCCGTCTTCCGGCGCGCTCAGAGCCGCGTCGCGCGGGGCGCCAGCGGCCAACTCGCCGATCAGCTTGCCCTGATCCTGCTCCGACGCCTTCCGGAGGGGCTGCGCGGGTTTGCGGCGCGCCGGCGCCGCGACATCGAGCACGGAGACCGACGCTTCCTTGATGTTGGGGAATTCGCTCGTGCCGGTGATGGGTTCGCGGCGTGTCGCAACCGCTTTCGAACGCAAAGCGTGTTGCCCTGCCAGGCTCGACTGGATCGCGCCGCTGGCGAGAGCCGAGAGGATGCCGGGCAGGCCGTTTCCGGCCTCGCCCTCCAGGCCCTGCAATGCGCCCCAGCCCTTCTCGCACAGTGCCAGCGTCAGCGCCTCGAAGCTGCCGGCGCCGGCGGCCGGGTCGGCGACGCGCCAGAGATTGGCTTCCTCCAGCAGCACGAGCTGGGTGTTGCGGGCGATGCGACGCGCGAAGGCATCGGGCAGGCCGAGCGCGGCGGTGAAGGGCTGCACCACCAGCGAATCCGCCCCGCCGACTCCTGCCGAGAAGGTCGCGATGGTGCCACGCAGCAGGTTGACCCAAGGGTCGCGCCCGGTCAGCGAGCGCCAGGCCGTCTCGGCATGCAGGACCATCGGCTTGGGCGAAAGGCCGCAGGCCTCCTGCACGCGCTGCCAGAGCAGTCGTGCCGCCCGGAATTTTGCGATGGTCAGGAATTCGTCGGTGTCGGCCACCAGCACGAAGGAGATCGCGTCCCGCGCCTCCTCAAGCGAGAAGCCTTCGGCCTGCAATGCGCGCAGATAGGCGATGGCCGTCGCCAGAACCGCGCCGAGTTCCTGCGCCTCGCTGGCGCCGGCCTCGTGATAGGGCCGTGCATCCGCCGCGATGAAAGGTCCGGTGAAGCCGCGCGCCCGCAGGGCCCGGATCGTCGCGGCGAGCCTGCGGCCGATCTCCGGCCAGGAGGCGGCGAAGGTGCCCGTGCTGGCCAGGAGCCCGATCGGGTCGAGCCCGAAATCGACGGCCACGCCATCCGGCGCCAGCCCACGCTTCTCGACGAGCGCCGCCAGCAGCAGCGCGTTGACGCGTCCCTGCGGCGCCGGATCGATCCGCAGGCGGATCAGGTCGAGCATGGCGCCGTCGAGGCTGGCGTCCAGCGCCGCGACATCATCGGCGACGAGGCCATGGCCGCGGGCAGCGCGCGCGCCGGCAAAGGAAAGGATCAGCGAATCCGCGCCGCCTTCGAGATCGGCCAGCGCCAGCTTCTGCGCCTCGCGCGGCTCGGGATGGTCGAGGCGGGCTGCAACATGCCAGCGCCCGGGCTCGCCACGCAGCGGGCGCAGCGCTGGGGCGGCGGCCTCATAGAGCGGCTCGACGCGGATGCCGTCGGCGGTCCGACCGACGAGCTTCTTTTCGAAATCGGCGCCCTTCAGGACCTTCTCAACCGCCGCCCGCCAGGCCTCCTGCGCGGGCGCCGGGAAGGCGTCCATGAAGGGCAGGTCGGATGCTGGGGCGGAATTCATGCGCGCCGGTCCTCGTCTCTTGCCATTTGTGCAGTCGCGAGGGGTCATTGCCACGGCCGGCGACGCATCGCCATTCCTACTTCGTCGCAACGGGGCTGCGCAAACCTGCGCAGCCCCGACAAGGCCCGAAACGACAACGCCGCCCGAAGGCGGCGCTGTGCTCCTGCATGTTCAGATCGACGTCAGACGAATTGGCCGAGCCCGGGAATGGCGCCGACGATCGCGCCCATCGCGTCTTCGCCCGCCTTCTCGCGGCCGACCGCGAACATCTCCTTCGAGACCGATTGGATCTGGCCCATCGACAGGCCCGCACCCATCAGCTGGCCGCCGAGCGCCATCACGCCACCGTTCCCGCCCATCAGGCCGCCGACCATACCCATCAGGCCGCCCTTGGCGCCGCCTTCGGCATTGGCGAGCTCCTGGGCGCCCGGCAGCGCGGCCATCAATTCGTTGATCTCGGCCGGGGGGCCTTCCTTCTGCAGAAAGGCGAGGATGATGCCGATCGCCTTGCGGGCGAGCTCTTCGTTGAGGCCCGAGGCCGCGATCACGCGGGAGATCAGTTCATCCATGGTCTTCATCCTGTTGCTTGCGGCGGTTGGCGGCGAGATAGTTCACATATCAACGATCTGATCAAGCACATAGCGTGAGCAGCGATCGGGCTTCCGCCCGCGAGCGCCTTTCGCTACACCCTTGCCCTGACCCATCGATAGCACAACAGGCAGGCCCATGGCGGATGACGGCGCGATTCTGATCGGCAAGAGCTGGAAGGCGGAACACCTGCTGCTCAAGCTCGCCAATCGCCACGGCCTGGTGACGGGCGCGACCGGCACCGGCAAGACGGTGACCCTGCAGGTGCTGGCCGAAGGCTTCGCCAGGAATGGCGTCCCGGTCTTCGCCGCCGACATCAAGGGCGATCTCTCCGGTATCGCGGCGCCGGGCGATTCCAAGCCGGTCTTCGTCAAGCGCGCCGAGGAGGTCGGCGAGAAATACGAACCCGACCAGTTCACCACTGTCTTCTGGGACGTCTTCGGCGAGCAGGGCCATCCGGTCCGCGCCACCATCTCCGAGATGGGGCCGCTGCTGCTGGCGCGGCTGCTCGATCTCAACGAGACGCAGGAAGGCGTTTTGAACATCGCCTTTCGCATCGCCGACGAGCAGAAGCTCCTGCTGCTCGACCTCAAGGACCTGCGCGCGATCCTCGGCTTCATCGCCGAGAACGCCAAGGACCTGACCACCAAATACGGCAACGTCACCTCGCAGACGGTCGGCACCATCCAGCGCGCGCTCCTCGTGCTCGAGAACCAGAAGGGCGACATGTTCTTCGGCGAGCCTGCGCTCGACATCGCCGACCTGATGAAGACCGATCGCTACGGCCGCGGCATCGTCAACATCATGGCCGCTGACAAGCTGATGGCCAATCCGCGCCTCTATGCGACTTTCCTGCTCTGGCTGCTCTCGGAGTTGTTCGAGCAGCTTCCCGAGGTCGGCGATCTGGAGAAGCCCAAGCTCGTCTTCTTCTTCGACGAGGCGCATCTCCTGTTCAACGGCGCGCCCAAGGCACTGCTGACGGCGGTGGAGCAGGTCGTTCGCCTGATCCGCTCGAAGGGCGTCGGCGTCTATTTCGTGACGCAGAACCCGCTCGATATCCCCGATACGGTGCTCGCCCAGCTCGGCAACCGCGTCCAGCACGCGCTGCGCGCCTTCACGCCGCGCGACCAGAAGGCGGTGAAGGCCGCTGCCGAGACCTTCCGCCAAAACCCGAAGATCAACACCGCCGAGGCAATTACGCAGCTTGCCGTCGGCGAGGCCCTCACCTCGACGCTGGAAGGCAAGGGCACGCCGACGATCGTCGAGCGCACGCTGATCGCGCCGCCGATGGCGCAGGTCGGCCCTTGCTCGGTCCAGATTCGCCAGCAGGCGCTGGTCGAGTCGGGCTTCAAGGGCAAATACGACACCATGGTCGACCGCGAGTCGGCCTATGAGGTGCTGGCGAGCCGCAAGAACCTGACGCCGGACGGGGAGCCGGTCGAGGCCTCGACGACAGGGGATGGCGGCATTCTCGACACGATCGGCGGCTGGCTCGGTGGCACAACCGAGCGTCCGAAGACCGGCCCCGGCAGCCGGGGCGGCCGGATGCCGCAGAGCATGGCGGAGAAGGTTCTGACCTCGGCGGCGCGCTCGGCGGCGACCACGATCGGTCGCCAGGTCGGCAGCGCGATCCTGCGCGGCGTGCTCGGCTCGATGATGGGCGGTAAGCGTTAGCCGAAGGACGCCACGTCCCGCGCATGGCTGACACCGCCGTCAAGTCTTGCCATCATCAGCTCTTGCCATGATGGCGCCACCTCAATCGGCTCCCGTTTGCGCGTGAGCCCAGCCTTGCCGAGTACCATGACCAAGCTGCCCGCCATCCTCGCCCGTCTCGATGCCGATCTGGACGCCTCGCTGTCGCGCCTGTCGTCCTGGCTCGAATTCCCCTCCATCGGCACCGATCCGGCCTTCAATGCCGAGACGCGGCGCGCCGCGGAGTGGCTGGCGAAGGATCTCGAGACGCTCGGCTTCACCGCCGGCCTGCGCGAGACGCCTGGCCAGCCGATCGTCCTCGGTCACCGCCCCAAGCCGGGTGCGCCGCATGTGCTGTTCTACGGTCATTACGACGTCCAGCCGGTCGACCCGCTGGCGCTCTGGGAGACCGATCCCTTCAAGCCGACGGTCAAGGAGATCGAACCCGGTCGCAGGGTGATCACCGGTCGCGGCGCCTGCGACGACAAGGGCCAGGTCATGACCTTCGTCGAGGCGATGCGAGCGACCATTGCCGAGACCGGCGACCTGCCGATCGGCGTCACCATCATGGTCGAGGGCGAGGAGGAATCGGGCTCGGTCAACCTGCCGGCCTTCGTCCGCGAGAATGCCGAAGCTCTGAAGGCCGATTTCGCCCTGGTCTGCGATACCGGCATGTGGGACCGCGAGACGCCGGCGATCACGTCCTCGCTGCGCGGCATGGTCTATCAGGAGGTCACGATCACCTGCGCCGATCGCGACCTGCATTCTGGCCTGTTCGGCGGCGCTGCCGCCAATCCGGTCCATGTCCTCGCGAAGATCGTCGCGGCACTGCATGACGAGACTGGCCGGATCACGCTGCCCGGTTTCTACGAGGGCGTCGAGGAGCCGACCAACCAGCAGAAGGCCGACTGGGCCGACCTCAATCTCACCGAGGAGGAGTTCCTCGGCCAGATCGGCCTGAAGCACTCCATTGGCGAAAAGGGGCGCATGCTGATCGAGCAGATCCAGTCTCGCCCGACCTGCGACGTCAATGGCATCTGGGGCGGCTATACGGGCGAGGGTACCAAGACCGTGATCGCGGGCCAGGCCTCGGCCAAGATCTCGTTCCGCCTCGTCGGCAAGCAAGATCCGCAGAAGATCGCGGCCGCCTTCCAGGCCTTCGTGCGCGAGCGGCTGCCGGCCGACGTCACCGCCGAGTTCATCGCGCATGGTGCTTCGCCCGCGTTCGCGGTGCCGCTGGATTCGCCGGCCCTGACCAAGGCGCAGGCTGCCTTGACCGAGGAATGGGGCCGCAAGGCCGTGACCATCGGCTCTGGCGGTTCGGTGCCGGTCGTCGGCGATTTCAAGCGCCTGCTCGGCATGGACACGCTGCTCGTCGGCTTCGGCCTCGATGACGACCGGGTCCATTCTCCCAACGAGAAATACGACCTCTCTTCCTTCCACAAGGGCCAGCGCTCCTGGGCGCGCATCCTGCAGGCTTTGGGTTCATGAAATCGGTTTGCGTCTTCTGCGGGTCAAATCCCGGCAATGATCCGGTCTATGCCGATGCGGCGCGCGCCATGGGCGCCGAGATCGCGCGGCGCGGCCTCGTCCTGGTCTATGGCGGTGGCGCGGTCGGCCTGATGGGCATCGTCGCCGATGCGGCGCTGGCTGCGGGCGGCGAGGTCCACGGCATCATCCCGCGCGCGCTGCGCGAGAAGGAGGTCGGCCATTACGGGCTCACGCGTCTCGAGATCGTCGAAACCATGCATGTCCGCAAGGCGCGGATGGCGGAGCTGTCGGACGGCTTCATCGCCATGCCCGGCGGCATCGGCACCTTCGAGGAGCTCTTCGAGATCTGGACCTGGGCACAGCTCGGCATCCACCAGAAGCCGCTCGCCTTCCTGAATGTCGCCGGCTTCTACGATCCACTCGCGACCTTCCTCGACAACACGGTGGAGGCCGGCTTCCTGAAGCAGACACACCGCGCCATGGCGTTGACGGATACGGAGCCAGCGACCCTGCTCGACCGCATGGAGCAGTACGTCCCGGCGCAGACGATCAAATGGGTCGAGAAGGAACAGGTCTGAGGCGGTTCCGCTTCTCGCCTGAAGATTGTAGGAAATTAGTCCTTGACATCGTGACGCTGATCGGGTAGACATCAGGAACGCTCACGAAGTGTGACCGAAACGAAGCCGCCGCGCTCCCCAGCCGGCGGCTTTCGCGTTTCCGGCCCCGGAGACTGCCCATGACCGATGACGAGGATGACGCGCCGGCGCTGCCGGCTGCGAAGGCCAGGCGCTTGCCTGTCGGCCGCAAGGCCGTGGTGACGAAGCTCTGGCGTGCTGCCAAGCGCCAGCTCGACGCCCATGAGGCGCGCCTCGACGAGCTGCCGAAGGGCGTGGCCGCGAGCGAAGCCGACGCCAAGGCGCTGGCGGTGCTCGCCCGCACCGTTCGCGAACTCGTGGCGCTGGAAGGTGCGACCGCAGCCCGGGAGAACAAGGCCAGCGATGATGCCGACCCTGCCGACGGATTGCGCTACGCCGCCGACCTCCGAAAGGAACTTGCACGACGTCTTGATGCGCTTGCCGACCGCGAGCTGGGCCAGGATCATTCCCAGGGATCTGCTCCCGGAACTGGAGCCTGATCTGCTGATCAGCCTCGGGGAGGCCTGGAGCCTCTTCGGGCGCGAGGATCAGCAGCTCCGGAGCCCGCCTCATCCGCCGATCTGGCTCGTCCTAGGTGGCCGCGGCGCCGGCAAGACGCGCACGGGCGCCGAGTGGGTCAAGGGCATGGCGCTGGGGCTACCGCCCTATGCCGACCGAGCGACCGGCCGCATCGCCCTCGTCGGCGAGACGCAAGGCCAGGTCCGCGACGTGATGATCGAGGGCGTCTCCGGGCTGCTCTCGATCCACACCCGCTGGGAGCGGCCGACATGGTCGCCCTCGCGCCGGCGGCTCGAATGGTCCACGGGCGCAATTGCGCAGGTCTTCTCCGCCGAGGATCCCGAAAGCTTGCGTGGCCCGCAATTCGGCGCGGCCTGGTGCGACGAGCTGGCGAAATGGCCGAACCTTCAGGAGTGCTGGGACATGCTGCAATTCGGCTTACGCCTCGGCGACAGGCCGCGCCAGATCGTGACGACGACGCCGCGGCCGGTGCCACTGATCAAGCGCCTGCTCGCGGATCCGCATGTCGCGGTCAGCCGGGCGGCGACCAGCGCGAACCGCCTCAATCTCGCCGCCGACTTCATCCGCAGCGTTACCGGGACCTATGGTGGCACGCGGCTCGGCCGGCAGGAACTCGATGGCGAACTGGTCGAGGAGAGCGCCGACGCACTCTGGACGCGAGTCATGATCGAGGAATGCCGCGAGCCACAGGCGCCTGCCATGGTGCGAATCGTGGTCGCGGTCGATCCGCCGGCATCGTCCTCGCAACGGGCCGATTCCTGCGGGCTCATCGTCGCCGGCATTGATCGTGACGGCATCGGCCATGTGCTCGAAGACGGCACGATCTCCGGTGCCCGCCCGCATGAATGGGCGGCCAAGGCGGTCGCGCTCTATCGGCGCTTCGAGGCCGATGCGCTGGTCGTCGAGGTCAACCAGGGCGGCGAGATGGCCGAGAGCGTCATCCGCGAGGTCGATCGAGGCGTGCCGGTGACGGCTGTCCGGGCCACGCGCGGCAAGTATCTCAGGGCCGAGCCGGTCGCGGCGCTCTATGCACAGGGGAGAGTGCGCCATGGCGGTGTCTTCCCGGCGCTGGAGGACGAGATGTGTGACTTTGGGCCGGGAGGTCTCAGCTCCGGCCGCTCGCCGGACCGGCTCGACGCGCTCGTCTGGGCACTGACCCATCTGATGCTCGCGCCCAAGGGACGGCCGCGGGTGAGGGGGATCTAGATTCGAACGCCGTCGTTCTCGGGCGTGTCAGCGGACCCGAGCACTAGATGCTCGGGGCAAGCCCGAGCATGACGCACTCAACAGCGAGACCTTCATGCTCAATCTCCTACGCCACCTGCGCGGCCTCGCCGCGCCGGAACGCAAGCGCTCGCGCGTCGGGCCGCTGATCGCGCTGCACGAAGCGGGTCGCCCTGTCTGGACGCCGCGCGATTATGCGGCGCTCGCCCGCGAAGGCTATGAGCGCAATCCGGTCGTGCATCGCTGCGTCCGGCTAATCGCAGAAGCCGCGGCGCAGACGCCGCTCATTGCCAAGGTGGGGGCGCGCGAGATGCCGGAGCATCCCGCGCTTGCGCTGATCGACAGGCCCAATCCGCGCCAGGGCGGGATCGCCTTCCGAGAAATGCTGTTCGGCCACCTGCTGGTCGCGGGCAATGCCTATGTCGAGGCGGCGAGCGCGGGCCGCGAGCCGCGCGAGCTCTATGCGCTGCGGCCGGACCGGATGCGGATCGTGCCAGGTCGCGACGGTTGGCCGGAGGCCTATGACTACACCGTCGGCGGCGACACCATCCGCTTCCGGCAGGAAGAGGGTGCGCTGCCGCCGATCCTGCATCTGACACTGTTCCATCCGGTCGACGATCATTACGGCCTCTCGCCGATCGAGGCCGCTGCATGTTCGCTCGACATCCACAATGCCGCCAGCAACTGGCACAAATCGCTGCTCGACAATGCGGCGCGACCCTCCGGCGCACTCGTCTATGACGGGCCGGACGGGGCCAGCCTGACCGATGCGCAGTTCGAGCGGCTGAAGGCCGAGCTGGAAGACAGCTTCCAGGGTGCGCGCAATGCCGGCCGGCCGCTGCTGCTCGAAGGCGGATTGGACTGGAAGCCGCTTTCGCTGACGCCGGCTGAGCTCGACTTCGTCGCGGCAAAGGGCGTCGCTGCGCGTGAGATCGCGCTCGCCTTCGGCGTGCCGCCGCTGCTGCTCGGCCTGCCCGGCGACAACACCCACGCCAATTTCGCCGAGGCCAACCGCGCCTTCTGGCGCCAGACCGCGATCCCGCTGGTCAGGCGCACGGCGCAGTCGCTGGCGCAATGGCTGGGGCCGGCCTTCGGTGACGAACTCACGCTGGAGCCCGACCTCGATGCCATCGAGGCGCTGGCCGAGGAGCGGGAATCGCTCTGGCGCCGGCTCTCGGCCGCGACCTTCCTCAGCGAGGGCGAGAAGCGCGAGGCGGTCGGCTACGGCCGCGCGCCGACAGGTGGGGGAGTGCCATGAACCTGCTCGAACAGATCGTCACTGCCTTCGTCGGGCGCGCCGATGTCGGCCATCTCGGCCTGCTGCTCTGGGCGGCCTGTGCGTCCGCCTTCGCCTGTTTCGTGCTGCGCGAACTGACCGCCGCCAACCGGCGTTTCGACGAGTTCGTGCGCGAGCTCAACCGCTTCAATGCACGTCACGAGGGGGATCAGCCATGACACGTTCCGGTGAGAAGACGCCGTCGCCACCATCCTCCCCCGCAAGCCGCGGCCAGCCGCAGAAGCCGGCGCGCGGGCCGGCGAACAGCGAGGCCTTCGGCCGCTTCGTGCGCAACCTGGCCAGGCTGGAGGGAGGTCCCGGCCGCCTCGGCAAGGCTGGCGCCGAAAAGTGCGGTGAGGGCGTCCGATGAGGAGCGCCTTTCCGACAGGGCCGCTTGCGCGCGAATCCAAGTTCCTGCCCCTGCCGCCAGCCCGGATCAGGCCCGACGGCCTGTTCGAGGGCTATGCCAGCCTGTTCGGAATCGCCGATCTCGGCAAGGACGTGGTCGAGCCCGGCGCCTTCCGCGACAGCCTCACCCGGCGTGGTCCGGGCGGAATCAAGCTGCTCTGGCAGCACGATCCGGCCGAGCCGATCGGCCGCTGGATCAGCCTGACCGAGGATGCGCGCGGCTTGTTCGTCCGGGGACGGCTCTCGCTGGCCGTCGGCCGGGCCCGCGAGATCCATGCGCTGATGCGCGAGGGCGCCGTGGACGGGCTCTCGATCGGCTTCCGTTCGGAAAGAGCCCGGACGGAACCGCGCAGCGGCCTGCGCCGACTCGAGCGAATCGATCTCTGGGAAATCTCGATCGTCACCTTCCCGATGCTGCCGCAGGCCCGCGTTTCCAACGTCAAGGCGCTGCGAGGCGCGGCCGCATTCGCCCACGCCTGACCTTTTCCACCCGAGGAGAGACCATGACCACTGCCAACCACGCTCCTGAGAGCAAGGCTGCCGGAACCGATCTGTCGCTGGCCTTCGACGACCTCCGCTACACGCTGGAAAGCTACCGCGTCAGCAATGACGAGAGGCTGGCCGAGATCGAGACCCGCCGCGGCGCCGATCCGCTGACCGAGGAGAAGATGGCGCGGATGGATGCTGCGCTCGACGATGCGATGCGCCGCATCGACCGGCTGACGCTCGACCGCAGCCGCCCGGCGCTCGGCCGTGACGAACCGCGCGATCCGCTCGTCGCCGAGCACAAGGCCGCCTTCGCCGCCTACGTCCGCAGCGGCGAGGCCGGCGGGCTGAAGCGGCTGGAGGGCAAGGCGCTCTCGGCCGGTTCCGGCCCCGATGGCGGCTATCTCGCGCCGTCCGGCGTCGAGACCGAAATCCTCCGGCGACTGGCCAATGTCTCGCCGATCCGCGCTCTCGCCACCGTGCGGACGATCTCGTCCGGCACCTACAAGAAGGCCTTCTCCACCACCGGCCCGGCCTCCGGCTGGGTGGCCGAAGTGGCTGCCCGTCCCCAGACCGGCACGCCGACACTGGCCGAGCTCTCCTTCCCGGCCATGGAACTCTACGCCATGCCGGCGGCGACGCAGACCCTGCTCGACGACGCCATCGTCAACATCGACCAGTGGATCGCCGATGAGGTCGAGAGCGCCTTCGCCGAGCAGGAGGGCGCGGCCTTCGTCAATGGCGACGGCATCGACAAGCCCAAGGGCTTCCTGGCCTACCCTACGGTGGCCGAGGCGAGCTGGAGCTGGGGCAATATCGGCGTGCTGAATACCGGCGTGGCCGGCGCCTTCGCGGCCTCGAACCCGTCGGATATCCTGGTCGATCTCGTCTACGCGCTGAAGGCCGGCTATCGCCAGAACGCCTCCTTCGTGATGAACCGCAAGACTCAAGCCGCCGTACGCAAGTTCAAGGATTCGACCGGTCACTATCTTTGGCAGCCTCCGGCCTCGGCCGGTGCGCCGGCGACGCTGCTGGGCTTCCCGCTGGTCGAGGCGGAGGACATGCCCAACATCGCCAACAATGCGGTCTCGCTCGCCTTCGGCGATTTCCGGCGTGGCTATCTCGTGGTCGACCGGGCCGGCGTCCGCATCCTGCGCGATCCCTACTCCGCCAAGCCCTATGTGCTGTTCTACACCACCAAGCGCGTCGGCGGCGGCGTGCAGGATTTCGCCGCGATCAAGGGCCTGAAATTCGCGGTCTGACCTGCGTCGAAGGGGGCGGAGGACGGGGCGTTCGCGCCCCGTCCCTGGATCAGGTGCCGATCGGATCTGCAGGGCGACCGGTTCGGAACCGGTTCTTATCGCGAGAACCACCAGCTGTAGCCGGCCGATGGCGGCTGTGGTTCGAGTTGGCGCGGATTCGGCCCCATCGCGAGCAGTCGCGCTGCAGTCTCCGAGATCCAGCTGCGATGCTCGGCGATCGGCGTGATTGCGGTGAAGCCGCCGCAGATGCGTCGCTCGCGCGAGTTCAGCGGGCCGCTCGACCAGCTTACGATGCCGACCAGATCGCGCGAGCGGATGTCGCCGCGCAGGACGGGGCCGCCCGAATCCCCCCGGCAGGCACCTGCACCGGGGCTCTCGCCCCTGCCTTCGGCATCGACGGCGACCTTGACCGTATTCTGGGTGGTGTAGTTGCCGGCATTGACCAGCCTGGTCTCACGCAGGCGTCGAGCCGTATTCTTGTTGTTCTCGATCGAAAGGCCGAAGCCGGCCATCGACACGCTCTCGCCCTGCCAAAGCCCGCCGCCGAGCGTGACCGGCACGATGTCGGTCGGCAGCGGCGCCGCCAGGCGAAGCATCGCGAGGTCGGTACCGGGCTGCGTGCGCGGCGTCGTCCCGGGAACGAAAGTCGGATGCGGCAACACCGCGACGACGGCGTGCCGGCGCGTGCGGAAACGCGGATCGAGGCTGACCACGCTGACGGCGCCGCCGCCCATCAGGCAATGCGCCGCCGTCAGGACGAGTTCGGGGGCGATCGCCGCTCCGGAGCAGAGTTCGCCCCGGCTGGTCTCGACACGCAGCGTCGAGGCTCGCGCCCCACGCACGTCCTGCGACGTTGCGCCGCCGACGACGGCATGCGCCGGAGGAGCCCCGGCGGCGATGGCGGTAGCGAGAACCAGGGCGAGACGACGACAAATCATGACAGGGACCAGATGATCGAACCGGTTCAATCTATGGGCTGCGGCGCCGCAGTCCAGCCCTTCCGTCAACGACCGCTCGTCCACGAGGCGCGCTCGGCCCATTTCGCGAGAGTGCCATCGATCCAGTTGCGCTGCGGCGAAACCAGCACACCCTGGCTCAACAGGCCGCAGCTCTTGCCTGACGGCCCGGTCGACCAGCTCGTGACGGCGACGATGCCACCGTCGGCCGATGTCATCGGCCCTCCGGAATCGCCCTGGCAGGCCCCGGATCCGGGACGCTTGCCCCCGCCGACGGGGTCGGCTGCCCAGAGCAGCACGCGGCCGGGGCCATAAGGCTCGACCGCGACCAGGGCTGCAGAACGATAGACGCCGGTCGTTCGGGCCTCACCTTCGCGCGAGACGCCATAGCCCGCCAGCGTCACCGGGGCGCCGGCGCGCGGCTGCTCTCCGTCGAGAAGCGTGGCGGGAGTGAAGCGCGCGGGCAGTGGATCGGCCATCCGAACCAGGGCCATGTCGATCGAGCGCTGCCGCGCCGCGACCGCATTGGCCTTGAACTCGGGATGGAGGGCGATGGCAGCTGGTGCGATCAATACCGGCTCGCCGCCGCCATCCTTCCAGTGGACGCGCAGCTCGGTGCCGCCGGCTGCGCAATGGGCGGCCGTCAGGATCGCGCGCGGCGACAGCACGATGCCGGTGCAGACGCCGCCACGCGCGTTGAGAACCATCAGTGTCGAGCCGCCAGCTGGCCCGCCATCGCGGCCGCCGACGACGGCGCCTGCGGAATTCGCCGCCAGCGTCAGACCCATGGCGAGGCCGAACAGGCCGATCAGATAACCGATGCGCATCGCGCTCCTCCCCGACAGGAGGCGCTGGATAGCGCGTCGGCCACCGCAAATGAACCCCCGATCGGAGCGACCATGACGCCGCTTGCCCTGACCCCGCCGGCGCTGGAGCCGGTCTCGCTGGCCGAAGCCAAGATCTTCCTGCGCCTCGATCAGAGCGCGGAGGACGATCTCCTGGCTACGCTGATCACGGCCGCGCGCCTGATGGTGGAGGCGGCATCCGGCCGGCTGCTGGTCGATCAGGCCTGGCGCGTCGTGATCGACCGCTGGCCCGATGGTGGCGAGATCCGCCTGCCGCTCTCGCCCGTGAGCGCGATCACCGCCGCTCGGGTCTATGACGTGCTTGGGACGGCGCAGCCGGTCGCGCCGGGCGCCCTGCAGCTCGACACCGTTGCCGATCCGCCGGTCATCCGGCTGGCCGGGGAGGTGCCCGAGATCGGCCGTCCCCGTGGCGCGATCGAGATCGACGTGGTCGCGGGTTTCGCCCCGACCGCGGCCGCGGTGCCGGCCTTGCTGCGACAGGCGGTCCTGCGGCTGGCCGCGCGCTGGTTCGAGCAGCGCGGCGATGTCGTCGGCCGTGATGCGGAGGCCCTGCCGGCGGAAATCATGACGTTGGTCGCGCCGTTCCGACGCGTGAGGCTCTGAGCAATGGCGCAACCGAATGGCAATGCCACAGCGGTGGGCGCGCTGCGCCGCCGGCTCGTGCTCGAAGCGGCCGTCACGTCGCCGGACGGCTTGGGGGGGCAGACGCAGAGCTTCGAGACCGTCGCGGCGCTGTGGGCCCAGGTGGAATGGCTCGGAGGCGGCGAGCATTGGCGCCGGGGCCGGCCCGAACAGGCCGCGACGCATCGCATCACGATGCGCTGGCGTGCCGGCGTCGAGGCCGGGCAGCGCCTGCGCGATGGCGAGCGTCTTTTCGACATCCGCAGCGTCGCCGATCCCGACGGCAGCAGGCGCCGCCTCGTCTGCCATATCCTGGAGATCACGCCATGAGCGATGCGGTCCTCAGCCTGCGCGCCGCGATCCAGATGCGGCTCGAAGCCGATGCTGCCCTGAGCGCCCTGATAGGCCCCGGCCGCATCCATGACGAGGCCCCGCGTGCCTCGAGCGGCATCTATGTCGTGCATGGCGATGCCGAGGCGAGCGACTGGTCGACCGGGAGCGATCGCGGCTGCGAGCAGGATTTCGGCCTCACCGTCTGGGCTGGCGAGAGCTCGTCGTCGCGCCGGGCTCTGGAAGCGGCGGCGCTGGTCGTTGCGGCGCTCGATGAGGCGCCGCTCGCGCCCGCCGGCCACGGGCTCGTCAATCTCCGCTGGCGCTCCACGCGGCTGACGCGGGACCGGGCGACCGGGCTCGCCTTCGTCGCGATCCGATTTCGGGCCGTGACCGAGACGCTTTGACTTCATCAAACCCGAACCAGGGAGGCGCCGGATGTCGGCACAGAAGGGCAAGGATCTGCTGCTGAAGGCGGCGGATGCGGAAGGCGATTTCGTCACGGTCGCGGGGCTACGGGCCCGCCAGATCGCCTTCAACGCGGAAACTGTGGATGTGACGCACTCGGAGTCCGCCGGCCGCTGGCGCGAGCTGCTGGCCGGCGCGGGCATGCGCCGCGCGGCGATCAGCGGCGCCGGGATCTTCAAGGACGAAATCTCCGATGCTCTGGTCCGCCAGATCTTCTTCGACGGCGCGATCCGCGACTGGCAGGTGATTGTGCCGGATTTCGGCACCGTGACGGGGCCCTTCCAGCTGTCGAGCCTGGAGTACCGCGGCGACCATGCGGGCGAAGTCACTTTCGACCTCTCGCTGGAATCGGCCGGCCAGCTTGCGTTCACCGCGCTGTGAGGGGGACGGGCATGATCAACCGCTACCGCGGCGAGACCGCCCTCATGGCCGGCGGTCAGGCGCTGCCGATGCGTCTGACGCTCGGCGCGCTCGCCGAACTCGAACACGCCTTCGCCGTGGACAGCCTGCCGGCGCTGGGCGAGCGCTTCGTCGGTGGCAGGCTCTCGGCGCGCGACGTGACACGCATCCTCGTGGCCGGGCTTCGCGGTGCGGGCAGCGGCCTCAGCGAGGACCAGGTCGCGAGCCTTGACTTCGACGGCGGTCTCAACGGAGCGATCCGGGCGGCCATCGACCTGCTCGATGCAACCTTCGGCGATCCGGCAGGGGAAGCGGCGAGCCAGACGGAGGCTACGTCGCGCCCTCCGCAGCCGCCGACGCGCTAGGTGCGCCGGCGGCGGCCATCCCCTTTCCCTGGCACGAGGTCATGGCCTTCGGACTCGGCCGCCTTGGCTGGTCGCCTGAAACCTTCTGGGCGGCGACCCCGCACGAGATCGATGCCGCGCTGCGTGCACATCGGACCGGTCAATCGCCTGCGGTACCTGGGCGCGATGCGCTGCGAGCCCTGATGGCGGCCCATCCCGATGCCTGACCCTGCCAGTTCCTTCTCTCGCCTTCGGAGTCTGCCATGGCCGATGACGACATCGTCCTTTCCTCCCGCCTGTCGGACATGCGGTCACTCGGCTCCCTGACGCAGAATCTCGGCAAATCGGCCGAGAGCTTCGGCAAGTCGATCACCAACGCCTTCGCCAAGGGCATCATCGAGGGCAAACGCTTCGAGGATGTGCTGCGCAGCGTCGGCCGCTCGATCACCGAGAGCCTGCTGAAATCGGCGCTGAAGCCGCTGCAGAGCAGCCTGTCGAGCCTGCTCGGTACGGGGGTGAAGAGCCTGACGGGCCTGTTCGGCGGCGGCTTCAACCTGGGCGGGCTGGGCGGCGGCGGTGGCGGCGTCCCGGTGGCGCCCTTCGCCGAGGGCGGGGTCATCGCCTCGCCCGCCTATTTCCCGCTGGGGCGTGGCCTCGGCCTGATGGGCGAACGTGGCGCCGAGGCGATCCTGCCCCTGTCACGCGGCGCCGATGGCCGGCTGGGGGTCCGCTCGACCGGCGACGCGCGACGCCCCCTCAATGTGGTCGTTCAGGTCTCGACGCCCGATGCCGACAGCTTCCGCCGTTCGGAAGCTCAGGTTTCAGCGGCGATCGCTCGCGCGGTCGCGCGCGGCGGCCGGGCACTGTGAGGAGCCTCGGCCCATGACCGATTTTCATGAGACCCGCTTCCCGACGGACGTTGCGCGTGGCGCGCGGGGCGGACCGGAACGCCTGACGCAGATCGTGACCCTGGCCTCGGGCCGCGAGGTGCGCAACAGCCGCTGGGCTCATTCTCGCCGGCGCTACGATGCCGGGCTCGGCATCCGCACGCTCGACGCGTTGGCGGCGGTCGTCGCCTTCTTCGAGGAGCGGCGGGGGCGGCTCTACGGCTTCCGCTGGCGGGACCGGCTCGACTGGAAGAGCTGCCCGCCCTCGCAAACGCCTGCCGCGACCGATCAGCCACTCGGCACCGGAGACGGCGTGCAGGCGGTCTTTCAGCTCGGCAAGGACTACGGCTCCGGCGCGGCGCGCTATCGTCGGCCGATCACCAAGCCCCTGCCGGGCGAAGTGCTGATCGCCGTTGACGGCGTCCTGGCCGATCTGCCCGGACATGTCGACTGCGACGCGACGACCGGCCTCGTGACCTTCGCGGCCGGGCATGTGCCGGGGCCGGGCGCCGTGATCACCGCCGGCTTCCTGTTCGACGTGCCGGTGCGCTTCGACATCGACGCGATCGAGGTCGATCTCTCCGCTTTCGAGGCCGGCGAAATCCCCAAGATCCCGATCGTCGAGATCATCCCCTGAGGCGATATCTCTCGGAAGGACATCGCGATGCGTGACATCCCAGAAGCCCTGGCGGAGCATCTCGCCCAGGGCGCGACAACGCTCTGCCGCTGTTGGAGCCTGACGCGCCGCGACGGCGCCGTGCTCGGCTTCACCGATCATGACGGCCCGCTGTCCTTCGACGGTATCGCTTTCGCGGCCATGACGGGCCTCGAGGCCGCGGAGAGCGCCGCCGAACTCGGTTTTGCCATCGGGGGCGGAGACGTCTCGGGCGCACTGCTCGCGGCCGGGCTCAACGAGGCCGATCTCGCGCGCGGGCTCTACGACGATGCGCGCGTCGCGATCTGGCTGGTGAACTGGTCCGACGTCGCGCAGCGCATCCTGCTGGAAACCGGCTTCGTCGGCGAGATCAGGCGCGGCGACCGCGGCTTCACCGCCGAGGTGAGGGGACTGGCCAAGGCCTTCGACGAGGAGCGCGGCCGGCTTTATATGCGCTCCTGCTCCGCCGATCTCGGTGATGCGCGCTGCGGCGTCGCCTTGGCGGCGATCACCGCGACCGTCGCTGCGAGCGACGGCCGCCTCGGGCTGACCGCGCCGGCGCTCGCAGGCTTCGCGGATGGACATTTCACCGGCGGCCGCCTGATCTTCACCAGCGGGGCCAATATCGGCTTCGCAACGGAGGTGAAGCGCCATGGGGCGGCGGGCGGGCTCGTCGCGCTGCAGCTCTGGCAGGCACCGCCGGCGGCTATCGTCGCTGGCGATGCGTTCACCCTTTCTCCCGGCTGCGACAAGAGCTTCGCGACCTGCCAGGCCAAATTCGCCAACGGCATCAATTTCCGCGGCTTTCCGCACATGCCCGGCACCGACTTCATCATCGGCGGGGTCAGGCCGGGCGACGGGGCACTTGATGGCGGGAGCCTGTTCCGATGAGCGCGAAGGTCTCTCGGGTCGGTATCGTCGAGGCAGCGCGGCTCTGGCTCGGCACGCCCTATCACCATCAGGCTTCGCTCCGGGGCGTCGGCTGCGACTGCCTCGGGCTGGTGCGCGGCGTCTGGCGCGACCTCTACGGCGACGAGCCGGAGATCCCGCCGCCCTATTCGCTGGGCTGGGCGGAAAGCCTGGGCGTGGAGACGCTCGCGGAAGCGGCATTGCGGCATCTGCTGCCCATCGTGCCCGGGCTGGAACGGCCGGGCGACGTCCTGCTGTTTCGCTGGCGCGCCCATCTCCCGGCCAAGCACTGCGCCATCCTCACCGCGCCGGATGCCATCATGCACGCCCATGACGGGGCGCAGGTCAGCGAGGTCGCGTTCTCGCCCTGGTGGCGGCGGCATCTGAGCCACGCCTTTACCTTTCCGGAGGTCATCGACTGATGGCGACGCTTCTTCTGCAGGTCGCGGGCAGCGCGCTCGGCACGGCGCTGGGCGGGCCGATCGGAGCCGTTATCGGCCAGGCTATCGGCGGCATCGCCGGCGCTCGCATCGATCAGTCGCTTCTCGGCGGCTCGGGCGGCACCCGCACCATCGAGGGGCCGCGCCTGACCGAGATCGACGGGCTGGCCTCCAGCGAGGGCGCTGCGATCCCGCGCGTCTATGGCCGTGCCCGCATCGGCGGACAATTGATCTGGGCGACGCGCTTCGAGGAGGAAATCAAGGTCTCCGTCACCCGCACGAAGAGCGGCGGCAAGGGCAGCCCGAAGCAGAAGTCCGTCGAGACCACCTACAGCTACTACGCCAATCTCGCCATCGGACTGTGTGAGGGGCCGATTGCTTTCGTCCGCCGCATCTGGGCCGATGGCCGCGAACTGGATGTCACGACTGTCGGCATGCGCGTGCATCAGGGCCACGAAGGGCAGGCGCCCGATCCGCTGATCGTCGCCAAGGAGGCCGGCGCTGCCCCGGCCTATCGCGGCCTCGCCTATGTCGTGTTCGAGCGCTTTCCTTTGGCCGACTACGGCAACCGCGTACCGCAATTCGCATTCGAGGTCGTGCGGGCCGTTGATGGCCTCAACCAGATGATCCGGGCCGTGACGCTGATCCCAGGAGCCAGCGAATTCGTCTACGAGATGCGCCAGGTCAATCACGAGCCGGAACCCGGCGTGACCGAGAGCTTGAGCCGGCACCAGCTCTATGGTGGCTCGGATGTGGACACCGCGCTGGGCCACCTCGTCGCGCTTTGCCCCAACCTGCGGCGGGTCTCGCTCGTCGTGTCCTGGTTCGGCGACGATCTGCGCGCAGGCTCCTGCACGCTCGCCCCGCGCGTCGAGCTTGTCCATAAGCCGACCATCGGCGCGGAATGGTCGGTTGCAGGGCTCAACCGCATGACGTCGCGCGTCGTCAGCGAGGCCGGCGGGCGGCCAGCCTTCGGCGGCACGCCGTCGGATGCGAGCGTGATCCGGCTGATCCGGCGCCTGCGCGACGATTACGGCCTCGAGGTCGTCCTCTATCCCTTCGTGATGATGGACATCCCGGCAGGGAATGCGCTGCCCGACCCCGCGACCGGCGCTGTCGGTCAGCCGCGCTATCCCTGGCGCGGCCGCATCACCTGCTCGCCGGCGCCGGGCAGCCTCGGCAGTGTCGATGGCGCTGCGGCTGCCGAGGCGCAGCTCGCGGCCTTCCTCGGCACGGTTTCCGCCGCCGACATGTCCGCCGCCGACGAGCGGATTGACTGCGCCAACCCGGACGAATGGAGCTACAGCCGCTTCATCCTGCACTACGCCATCCTTGCGCAGGCGGCAGGCGGTGTCAGCGGCTTCGTGCTCGGTTCGGAAATGCCCGGCCTGACGCGGGTTCGCGGTGCTGTCGGCTATCCGATGGTGGATGGGCTTGTCGGCCTCGCCGGGGAAGTCGCGACGCTCCTGCCTTCGGCTACCCTGACCTATGCCGCCGACTGGACCGAATACGGCGCGCATGTCCGCAATGGCGGGCAGGACATTGCCTTTCCACTCGATCCGCTCTGGGCGTCGCCTGCGATCGGCGCGATCGGCATCGATTTCTACCCGCCGCTCTCGGACTGGCGCGATACCAGCGATCATGCCGACACCAGCGTCGCGAGCGGCCCGAGCGATCTTGGCTATCTCCGTGCCCGCCTGAATTCCGGCGAGGCCCATGACTGGTACTATGCCGACATGGCCGGGCGCCTCGCTCAGACCCGCTTGCCGATCACGGATGGCGCCTATGGCAAGCCCTGGGTCTTTCGGCCTAAGGATCTCGTTGGCTGGTGGAGCCAGCCCCATGTCGCCCGTGTCGGCGGCGTCGAGACGACCGCGACGCCCTTCGTGCCCGGCGCCAAGCCAATCTGGCTGACCGAGATCGGCGTGCCCGCCGTCGACAAGGGGGCGAACGCGCCGAATGTCTTCCCCGACGCGAAATCGGCCGAGAGCGGCTATCCCCACTTCTCGAGCGGTGCGCGCGATGATCTCGTCCAGGCGCGCGGGCTGGAGGCGATCATCTCGGGCTTCGACCCGGCGCGGGAAGGCTTCGAGGCCGCCCGCAATCCGGTGCATCCGGTGACCGGCATCCGCATGGTCGACCCCGCCAACATCTTCGTCTGGAGCTATGATGCCCGGCCATTCCCGGCGTTTCCCGACCTTGGCGGCATCTGGGCCGATGGCGCGAGCTACGATACAGGCCACTGGCTCAACGGCCGCATCGAGGGGACGCCCGTCGATCGGCTGCTGCGTCGGATCCTCGCTGATTTCGGCCTGCCGGCGGCGGACGCCATCTCCGTCGACGGCTTTGTCGACGGCTATGTGCTCGAGCGGCCGCTATCGGCGCGGCAGGCACTCGAACCGCTCGGCCAGATCTTCGGCTTCGACGCGACGATGAGCTCGGGGCGGCTGGTCTTCCGCGGTCGGGCGGGGAGCGTCTCGCGCGTTCTCTCGGCGGACGATTGGGTGCTCGACCGCGACGGCCAGCCCTACGAACTGCGCCGCTCGCAGGAGAGCGAGCTGCCGCTGGAATTGCGGATCGGCTTCAGCGACGGCGAAAACGACTACCGCGCCGCTGCCTCCCGCTCGCGGCGGCTTGCCGGTGCGGCGCGGCGCGAAATCGGCGTCGAGACGGCGATCGTCACCCGTGCGGCCGAAGGCCAGCGCCTCGCCGATCAACGCCTGCAGGAGGTCTGGGCCGGCCGCGAGACGCTGCAGATCGAGTTGTCGCCTCGGTGTCTCGCGCTCGAGCCTGGCGATGTCGTCGCCTTGCCTGTCGTGGGGGCTCAGCGGCTCTTCCGCCTGACCCGGATCGATGACGGGCCGACCCGCAGGGCCAGCGCGCGTGCGGTCGAGCCGGCGATCTATCGCGGCAGCGGCGTGCCGAGCCTGCCGCGGCCGCTGCGGACTGGCCCGGCACTGCCCGGACGGCCCCTCGTCATTCCGCTCGCTTTGCCGATCGTGCGGACCCAGCCACCACCGCTGCTCTCGCTCGCCGCCTTCGCTTCGCCCTGGCCAGGGGCACTCGCCGTGTGGCAGGCCGATGGTGCCGGGCAGTTCGAGCTGCTGCGCCTGGTCGAGGCGCCCTCGATCGTCGGCGAGACACTGACCGTCCTGCCGCCTGGGCCAGTCTGGCGCACCGATGCCGGTTCCGTGCTCGATGTGCGCCTGCGCGGGGGCGTGCTCTCATCGGTCCCGGCCGAAGCAGCCCTTGCCGGAGCCAATGCGCTGGCGCTGCTCGACGAAACCGGGGCGGTCGAAATCGTGACGGCGGCCCATGTCGAGCTGATCGGCCCGCAGCGCTTCCGGCTGTCGGGGTTGATCCGCGGTCTCGGGGGGGCGGAGCGGGAGGCGGGGCGCAGCCTGCCGATCGGCTCCCGCCTCGTTCTTCTCGACGGCGCCGCGGTCACCCTGACGAGTGAACTCGGCGATCTCGGGCGCGAAGAGCGTTACCGCATCGCTCCCGTCCAGCGCGATGTCGGCGACCCCTCGATGGCGGAGCTGACAGTCAGGATCGGCAGCGAGGCGCTGAGACCGCTTTCGCCCGTGCATCCGCGCGCCCGTCGCGGCGGCGGTGCCATCGCGATCGATTGGATCAGGCGCAGCCGCATCGACGGCGATTCCTGGGATCTGGTCGAAGTCCCGCTCGGCGAGGAGACGGAAGCCTACGAGATCTCGATTCGGAGCGGGGGCGCCACCTTGCGCAACGCGAGGACGACCGCTGCGGCATGGTCGTACCCGGAGGCTCTGGAGTTGGCTGATTTCGGCGCGCCGCAGGCCGAGATCGAAATTGTGATCGCCCAAATGAGTGCCACTGCCGGGCGCGGTCATGAATGGCTTGGACGCGTGCCCGTGCGCTGACATAGTCAGGCGCGTTTCAGCATTCATGGCGCGTTCACGCGTGCGGGATTAGCCCATGTTGATGATGCCCGTCGAACCCATCTTCGCACTCGCTCTGCTGGCGACGCCGCTGCCGATCGTGCAGATCGACAGTCAGGATCCGATTTCCTGCCTGTCCGCCGACGAGACGCGCGACGCCGTCGCGGATGGGCGCGTCATCCAGCCCGCCCAGGCCTCCCGTCACGCGCGCCAGGCGGCGCCGGGCGAGGTCGTGCGCATCCGGCTTTGCCGACAGGGCGAGGACTATGTCTATGTGGTGACGACGTTGAAGCGTGACGGGCGCGTCGCACGCGTGACGCTCGAAGGACAGTCTGGCAAGGTCGCGACCATTCGCTGATCCAATTGCGCCCGACCATCGCCAACAGGAGCTACCCACTGTGAGACTGCTCGTCGTCGAGGACGACAAGGACCTCAACCGCCAGATCGTCACCGCTCTGGAGAATGCCGGCTATGCCGTCGACAAGGCCTTCGATGGCGAGGAAGGGCTCTATCTCGGCGAGACCGAGCCTTATGACGCCGTGATTCTCGATCTCGGCCTGCCGAAGGTCGATGGCGTCGCCGTGCTCCAGGGCTGGCGTCGCGCCGGCAAGACCATGCCGGTCCTGATTCTCACCGCGCGCGACCGCTGGAGCGACAAGGTCGGGGGCTTCGATGCCGGCGCCGACGACTACGTCACCAAGCCCTTCCATGTCGAGGAGCTGCTGGCGCGCGTGCGGGCGCTCTTGCGCCGCGCCGCCGGCCACGCCACATCCGAGCTCGTCTGCGGGCCAGTCCGGCTCGATACGCGTGCGAGCCGCGTCGTCGTCGACGGCAACCCGATCAAGCTGACTTCGCACGAATACCGCCTGCTGGCCTATCTGATGCACCATCAGGGCCGCGTCGTCTCGCGCACGGAGCTGGTCGAACACCTCTACGACCAGGACTTCGATCGCGATTCCAACACGATCGAGGTCTTTGTCGGTCGCCTGCGCAAGAAGCTCGGTGTCGAGATCATCGAGACCGTCCGCGGCCTCGGCTACATCGCAGCCGCGCCCGAGAAGGTCTGACGCCGGGACATGCCATTCAGGTCGCATCGCTACTCGCTCGGCGCGCGGCTGTTCCTCTCGGCGGCGATTTGCTGCGCCCTGGTGCTCGTTTTGGCAGGTTTCGGCCTGACCACCTTCTACCGCCGTTCGGCCGAGCGCGGCTTCGACGAGCGCCTCAGCGTCTACATTAAGGAACTCATCGCCGACCTCGCAGCCCCGCCGGAGACAGAGCGGCAGGCGATCGGCGATCTCGGCGAGCCGCGTTTCGACCTGCCGCTGTCGGGCTGGTATTGGCAGATCATCCGGCTCGACGGCGAGCGGCCGACCATTCGCGCCTCGCGCTCCCTCGTCGGCGGTCAGTTGCCCAAGCTGCTCGACCAGCCGATCGCGCCGAATGCGCGAGGCCTGCGCGAAAGCTACATCTCCGGGCCCGATGACCGTTCGCTGCGAATCCTCGAGCGCGAGATCGATGTCGGGGAGGACGGGCGTTTCTCGGTTGCGGTCGCGGCCCCGTCAGACGAGATCGATGCCGACATCCGCGACTTCCGGCTGGCGCTGACGATGACCTTCCTCCTGCTCGGCCTGGCACTGGTCGCCTCAACCATCATCCAGGTGCGCTTCGGATTGCGCCCCCTTGTCCGCCTGGGGGCGGCCGTCGGCATGGTGCGCACCGGCGAGACGCCGCGCATCGTCGGCCGCTATCCGCCCGATCTCGCGCCGCTTGCCGGCGAGCTCAACCAGCTCATCGACGCCAATCACGAGATTCTCGACCGCGCCCGCACCCAGGTCGGCAACCTGGCCCATGCCCTCAAGACCCCGCTCAGCGTGTTGCTGAACGAAGCTGAGGCGGGCGACGGGCAATTGCCTCAGACGGTCAAGGCGCAGGCCGCGATCATGCGCGATCAGGTCCAATACTATCTCGATCGCGCCCGGGCGGCCGCGCTCTCCGGTGCGTTGGGCGGCGTCACCGAGATTGCGCCTTCGCTTGATGCCCTGATCCGCACCTTCTCCAAGATCTCGCAGGGCAAGGGCATCTCCGGCAGCCATACGGTGTCGGCGCGGGCCCGCTTCAGGGGCGAGAAGCAGGATTTCGAGGAGATGCTCGGCAATCTCCTCGACAATGCCTTCAAATGGGCCGAGTCCACGGTCGAGGTCTCGCTGGACAAGCAGGACGATGATGGGCCCGGCCGGATCGCCCTGCTGATCGACGATGACGGTCCGGGCTTGCCCGATGACGCCATGATGGACGTCGTGAAACGCGGCAGGCGCCTCGACGAGGCGACACCGGGTTCGGGCCTGGGGCTTTCGATCGTGGTCGATCTGGCCAAGCTCTACGGTGGCGAACTGTCGCTGCAGCGCTCGCCTCTCGGCGGCCTGCGCGCCCGTCTCGCGCTGCCCTCCGTCTGAGCCGATCACCGCTGCGTGACCCTTTGTCGCCATCTTCTGACATGATGCCGAGCCTGATTTTGGCTAAGAGCATCGCATGCTGATCTGGATCATCTTCGCGCTCATGACGGGGGCGGCGATTTTCGCCCTGCTCTGGCCGCTCAGCCATGGCCGGGTGGCGGCTTTCGCCGACACGGCGGATGCGACCAACCTCTATCGCGCCCAGCTCGGCGAGATCGAGCGCGATGTTGCGCGCAAGCTGATCGGGCCGGCAGAGGCGGAGGCTGCGCGCGCGGAAGCGGCGCGACGCCTGCTGCGTGCATCCGGCAACGAGGCCGGTCCGGCCGGCGAGACGGAATCGTCGCTGCGCCGACGCCGGGCGAGTTCCGCGCTGGCGCTGTCCTGCGTGCCGCTGCTCGCGCTCCTGGTCTATGGCGCCTATGGCTCGCCGGGCAATCCCGATCAGCCCCTTGCCGCACGGCTTCAGGCCGATTCCTCGCGCCAGGATTTCGCGCTGGCGCTGTCGCGGATCGAGACGCATCTCGCCAACAATCCATCGGATGCGAAAGGCTGGTCCGTCATCGCGCCGGTCTACATGCGCCAGGGCCGCTACGACGATGCCGCGACGGCCTTCGCCTCGGCGATCCGTCATGGCGAAGCGAAACCCGAAATGCATGCCGGTCTGGGCGAAGCCCTCACGCTGGCGGCCGGCGGCGTCGTGACCGCCGCTGCTCGCGAAAGCATGGTCGAAGCGCTTCGGCTCGATCCGAAGAATCCCCGTGCCCGCTTTTTCCTCGCCATCGGCAAGGAGCAGGACGGCGACATGGAAGGGGCCATCGCGGCTCTCCGCGCACTGCTCGCAGATGCCGAGGCAGATGCGCCCTGGGCGCAGGCTGTTCGCCAGCGGCTCGAGCGGTTGGGGGCCGAATCCGCCGGCAGCGCCATCGCGGCCCTGCCTGCCGCCGATCGGCAGGCAGCGATCCGCGCCATGGTCGATGGCCTGGCCGAGCGTCTCAAGGCTGGCGGCGGCACCTTGCCGGAATGGACGCGGCTCATCCGTTCGCAGGCCGTCCTCGGTGACAAGGCGGCGGCGCGGGGCGCACTTGCGACGGCGCGAGAGCGCCTGGCCCAGGACGCCGAGGCACCCGCCAAGCTCGATGCGCTCGAAAGCGAACTCTCGCTGAAGGAGACGGCGCCATGACGGCTGCCGAGCAACCACGCCCGGCCGCCATCAGGCGGCGCTCGTCGCGCAAGCAGCGGCGGCTCGTGCTGATCGGCTCGGCCGGCGCCGTTCTCTGCATCGCCGCCGGGCTCGTCCTGTTCGCGTTGCGCGATACGATCGTGTTCTTCTACGGTCCCACCGAGATCACGGAAAAGGGCGTCGCTCCGGGTACGCGCATGCGTGTCGGTGGGTTGGTAGAGGCCGGCTCGGTGGTGCGTGGGCCGGGCCAGCGCGTCGTCTTTGCCGTCACCGACAGCCGAACCGCGATCAAGGTGACCTATGACGGGCTGCTGCCGGACCTCTTCCGCGAGGGGCAGGGCGTCGTCACCGAAGGCGTCTTCCAGGGGGGCGGGCAATTCCGCGCCGATTCCGTCCTGGCCAAGCATGACGAGACCTACATGCCGCGCGAAGTCGCCGATGCGCTGAAGAAGCAGGGGCATTGGCAGCCCGGCACCGACACGCAAGCGTCGCCGGCCAGCGCGGCGCCGCAGGCCAAGCCGTGAGGCGCGCATGATCGTCGAAATCGGCCATTTCGCGCTGGCCCTGGCGCTCGGCGTCGCCGTGGTTCAGGCGCTCGTGCCGCTCTGGGGCGTGGCGCGTCATGACAGGGCTCTTGCCGGTGTCGGCTCGGCGGCGGCGATCACCTGCTTCCTGCTGGTCGCATTATCCTTCGCCGCGCTGGTCGCCTCTTATGTGCGCTCCGACTTCTCGGTCGAGAATGTCGTCGCGAATTCGCATTCGACGCAGCCGCTGATCTACAAGTTCACCTCTGTCTGGGGCAATCACGAAGGCTCCATGCTGCTCTGGGTGCTGATCCTGACGCTGTTCGGCGCTCTGGTCGCCTTGTCGCGCCGGTCCCTGCCGCTGCGGCTGCGGGCCGGGACGCTGGCGGCCCAGGGCATGGTCACGGTCGCCTTCCTGGCCTTCACCCTGCTGACCTCGAACCCGTTCCGACGGATGCTGCCAGCTCCGCCCGACGGGCAGGATCTCAACCCGATCCTGCAGGACCTCGGTCTCGCGATCCATCCGCCACTGCTCTATGTCGGCTATGTCGGCTTCTCGATCACCTATGCCTTTGCGGTCGCGGCGCTGATCGACGGGCGCATCGATGCGGTCTGGGCCCGTGCCGTCCGGCCCTGGACACTGCTCGCCTGGGTGTTTCTGACGCTCGGCATCGCGATGGGCTCCTATTGGGCCTATTACGAGTTGGGCTGGGGCGGCTGGTGGTTCTGGGATCCGGTCGAGAATGCCTCGCTGATGCCCTGGCTCGCGGGCACCGCGCTGATCCATTCGACAGTGGTGATGGAGAAGCGCGACGCCCTCAAGGTCTGGACGATCCTGCTCGCGATCCTGACCTTCTCCCTGTCGCTGCTCGGCACCTTCATCGTCCGCTCGGGCGTGCTGACCTCGGTGCACTCCTTCGCCACCGACCCGGCGCGCGGGCTCTTCATCCTCTTCATCCTGATCTTCTTCGTCGGTGGCTCGCTGGCGCTGTTTGCCTGGCGCGCGCCGCTGCTGCGGCAGGGCGGCCTGTTCGCGCCGGTGTCGCGGGAGGGCGCGCTCGTCGTCAACAACGTCTTCATCGCCACGGCCTGCGCCACCGTCTTCATCGGCACGCTCTATCCGCTGGTGCTGGAGATGCTGACCGGCGACAAGATTTCTGTCGGCCCGCCGTTCTTCAACGCGACCTTCGTTCCCCTGCTTGTGCCGCTGCTGCTGATCCTGCCGCTCGGCCAGTCGCTGGCCTGGAAGCGTGGAGACCTGCTCGGTGCGGCGCAGCGCAATGCCGCCGCCTTCGGCCTCGCTCTCGTCGTCGCGCTCGGGTTGATCGCCATGACGCGTGGCGGCCCGGTCCTGGCACCGCTGGGGATCGGCCTTGGCGCCTTCCTTGTCCTCAGCGCGATCGTCGATCTGGGCGAGCGGATCGTTTCCCGCGCCAGCGGCTGGCCGGCCGTGCTGTCGCGCGCCAAGGGCCTGCCGCGATCGGCCTGGGGTACTGCCTTCGCCCATGCCGGTGTCGGCCTGAGCGTGATCGGCATCGCGGCCGCCGCCTGGAGCACGGAGGCGATCGGCGTGCTCAAGCCGGGCGAGCGCCTGACCAGCGGCCGCTACACGGTCGTGCTGGAATCGGTTCTGCCGCGCAGTGGACCGAATTTTCGCGCGGAGGTGGCGCGCTTCCAGCTCTTCTCCGGCAATCGCGAGCTTGGCCCGGTCGAAGCTGCCAAGCGCATCTACACCGCCCGCTCCATGCCGACGACGGAGGCCGGCATCCGCTCGGACGGTCTGAGCCAGGCCTATGTCGCGTTGGGCGAGCCGCAGGGCGACGGCGCGATCGCGGTCAGGCTCTACGACAAGCCGCTGATCCTGCTGATCTGGATCGGCTCGATCGTGATGGCCTTTGGTGGTGCGCTCTCGCTGACCGACCGGCGTTTCCGGCTGGCCGCACCGAAGCGCGCTGCACCGCAGCCCGCAGCCGTGCAGCCGGCGGAGTGAATGCGATGCGACCCGCATCCAGGCCTCGCCTTGCCCTCGCCCTCCTGCTCGGTTTCGCCACGGCGGGGCCGGCTTTTGCCGTCCAGCCCGGCGAGATCCTGCCTGACGCCGCGCTGGAGCAGCGCGCCCGCGCGATCTCTTCGGAACTGCGTTGCCTGGTCTGCCAGAACCAGTCGATCGACGATTCCGATGCGCCCCTGGCCAAGGACCTGCGCGTGCTCGTCCGCGAGCGGCTCGTCGCCGGCGACAGCGACCGCGCGGTGCGCGAATTCGTCGTGGCGCGCTATGGCGACTTCGTCCTGCTGCGGCCTCCGTTCGACCTCCGGACGGCGCTGCTCTGGGCCGCGCCCTTCCTGATCCTGCTGGCGGCGCTCGGCTTCATGTGGCGGCGGGGCAGGGCGATGGCGGCGCCCACGAGCGCGGCCCCGCTCTCCGACGAAGAGCGCCGCCGGGTCGAGCGCTTGCTCGGCGACGACGCTCCCTGACCCGTCTCGGCCGCGCTCAGAAACAAATCGATACCTTACGAAATCGTCATCTTTGGGCGAAGGCGGCGTAACGCGCCGGCCGTCATGGTCCTCGTCACGAGCAGGGAAGGCCCTGCCGATCGTTTCGAGGTTTAGCACCATGACGACCAGCAATACCCCTTCGCGGTCCATCCTGAAGCGCGGCGCACTGCTCGCCGGCGCGGCGACCCTTGGCATCGGCCTCGCCGCCGGCCTCGCCGATGGCGCGCTGAAGTTCGACCATCCCGCATTCGCCCAGCCGATCCAGCTCTCGGGCGTCCAGACCAATCTTCCCTCCTTCGCCGACATGGTCGAGAAGGTGAAGCCCGCCGTCGTCTCCGTCCGCGTCAAGCAGAAGGTCGCCGGCGAGATGGACGACGACCAGGGCAGCCTGGACGATCTCCCGCCCGGCCTGCGCCGCTTCTTCGAGAACCAGCAGGGTCAGCAGCGCGGCATGCGTCCGGAACGCCCGCGGGCTCCCCAGGCCATGTCCCAGGGTTCGGGCTTCTTCGTCAGCCAGGACGGCTATGTCGTGACCAACAACCACGTCGTTGAAAAGGCGTCCGAGGTCCAGCTCGTCACCGATGACGGCAAGACGCTGAACGCCAAGGTCATCGGCACCGATCCGCGCACCGATCTGGCCCTGCTCAAGGTCACCGAGAGCGGCAGCTACCCCTTCGTGCAGCTGGCCTCCGGCAAGCCGCGCATCGGCGACTGGGTCCTGGCCGTCGGCAACCCCTTCGGTCTCGGCGGCACGGTCACGGCCGGTATCGTCTCGGCCCAGGGCCGCGACATCGGCTCGGGTCCCTATGACGACTTTCTGCAGATCGACGCTGCCGTGAACCGTGGCAATTCGGGTGGTCCGACCTTCAACCAGAAGGGTGAGGTCGTCGGCGTCAACACCGCGATCTACTCGCCGTCTGGCGGCAATGTCGGCATCGCCTTCGCGGTTCCCGCCGCGACCGTCGAGCAGGTCGTCGCAGCCCTCAAGAAGGACGGCAAGGTCTCGCGCGGCTTCATCGGCGTGCAGATCCAGCCGGTGACCGGCGAAGTTGCCGACGCGATCGGTCTCAAGGACGCCCATGGCGCCCTGGTCGCCGCCGCCGAGAAGGATGGCCCCGCCGCCAAGGCTGGCATCAAGCGCGGCGACACGATCATCTCGGTCGACGGCGAGCAGATCAAGGACGCCCGCGACCTCTCGCGCAAGATCGCCAAGTATGCGCCGGGCTCGAAGGCCAAGATCACGATCTGGCGCGATGGCAAGGAGCGCGACATCAGCTTCGAGGTCGGCCGCCAGCCGGCTGCCTGATCTCGACCTCCTTCAACACGACGCCTGTCCCTTTTGGATAGGCGTCGTGCAGAGGCAAGGCTCGTGTCTCCTGGCAGCCTGTCGCCCCCCGCCGGGAGAGCAGCCTTCACCGCGGCAGGCCGGATGCGTATCCTCCGGCCTGCCGTTTTGCGTTTTCTGGGCTGGAGCCGGATCCGATCAGGTTGAATCAACCTGATCGGCGATGCCGTCTCCCAACTGAGGATAGAGAACGCGTGATCCGATCAGATTACTCTGCAATCCGATCGGCGCGTGCTCTAGAGTTAGGCCATGCGACTCCTGATCGTCGAAGATGATGCCGAGGCTGCGGCCTATCTGACCAAGGCCTTTCGCGAGGCCGGCCATGTCGCCGACCATGCCGGGGATGGGCTCGAGGGTTATGCGATGGCCGAAGGCGGGGGCTACGACGTGCTCGTCGTCGATCGCATGCTGCCGCGGCTCGATGGCCTCTCGCTGATCCGCTCGTTGCGCGAGCAGAAGGATGCGACGCCGGCCCTGATCCTCTCCGCCCTGGCTCAGGTCGACGACCGCGTGAAGGGCCTGCGCGCCGGCGGCGACGACTATCTGCCCAAGCCCTATGCCTTTTCCGAGCTCCTCGCCCGGGTGGAGGTCCTGGCCCGCCGCCGGGGTGCGCCGGCCTCCGAGCCCACGACCTATCGCGTCGGCGAGCTCGAACTCGACCGCCTGGCCCATCGCGTGACGCGGGGTGGCAGCGAGATCCTGCTTCAGCCGCGCGAGTTCCGCCTGCTCGAATACCTGATGAAGCATGCCGGCCAGGTGGTGACGCGCACGATGCTGCTGGAGAACGTCTGGGACTATCATTTCGATCCGCAGACCAACGTGATCGACGTGCATGTCAGCCGCCTGCGCGCCAAGGTCGACAAGGGCTTCGAGCATCCGATGATCCATACCATCCGCGGCGCGGGATACATGGTCCGTGACACCGCACGCTGACCCCGCGGCCGGGGGCGCTGCCACGGCATCGCGACAGGCGCAGCGCCTCCTGCCGAACCTGTTCCGGACGACCGCCTTCAAGCTGACGGCGGTCTACCTCGTCTTGTTTGCGCTCTTCGCCGGGCTGGTGCTGGGTTATGTCGCCTGGAACGCCCAGCGCCTGCTCGACGACCAGATCCGCTCGACCATCGATGCCGAGATCCAGGGGCTGGCCGAGCAGCAACGTCTCGGCGGCATCCGGCGGCTCGTCAGCATCATCGAGCGGCGCTCGCGGGCGCCCGGTGCCTCGCTCTATCTCGTCACCACCCCGGTCGGCGAGCGCATCGTCGGCAATGTCGAGGCGCTGCCGCCAGGCACGCTCGATCGCCCCGGCGAGACCGAGATCGAATATGCCCGCTCCAGCGAGGCGGTGGACACGCCGAGCCGCGCGATCGTGCGTGTCTTCATGCTGCCCGGCGGGTTTCGCCTGCTGGTCGGCCGCGATGTCGAGGAGCGCGAGCGGCTCGGCATCGTGATCCGCCGCGCAGCGGGCTGGTCGCTGCTGCTTGTCTTCGTGCTCGGCTGCTTCGCGAGCTGGTTCGTGGCGCGGCGCGTGCTGAAGCGCATCGATGACATGACCGGCACGGCACAGTCGATCATGGCCGGCGATCTCAAGGGCAGGCTCGCCATCGCTGGGACCGGTGACGAGCTCGACCGGCTGGCGCTCAACCTCAACGCGATGCTGGAGCGGATCGGCGAGCTGATGGCCGGCATGCAGCAGGTCTCGGACAACATCGCCCACGACCTCAAGACTCCGCTGACGCGGCTGCGCAACCGGGCCGAGGAGGCTTTGCGGACGGCGACAACCCCGGACGAACTGCGCACCGCGCTCGACGGCGCGATCGACGAGGCCGACAACCTGATCCGCGTCTTCAACGCGCTGCTGATGATCGCCCGGCTCGAGACTGGCCGCATCCAGGACAGCATGGACCGGCTCGACCTGTCGGAGATCGTCTCCGGCATGGCCGAGCTCTACGAGCCGCTGGCCGAGGAGGCGGGCCTGATGCTGGTCACCGAGGTCGCGCCGGGGCTGCGCATCGAGGGCAATCGCGAACTGATCGGGCAGGCCCTCGCCAACCTGATCGACAATGCGCTCAAATACGGTCAGCCCGCCGAGGGCGACGATGCGCGGGTGACGGTGGCGGCCGCGGAAGCCGATGGCCACGTGCTGCTGTCGGTCGCCGATCACGGCCAGGGTATTCCTGAGCAGGACAGGGAGCGCGTGCTCGACCGCTTCGTCCGGCTCGACGCCAGCCGCAGCAAGCCGGGCTTCGGTCTCGGCCTGTCGCTCGCTGCCGGTGTCGTGCGGCTGCATGGCGGCCAGATGCGGCTGGAGGACAACGCCCCGGGCCTGCGCGTTGTCATTGCGCTGCCGGTGGTCGAGCCCGAATCCGTCGCGCCCGGCGCCGTCGCAGCCAGGCCGGCCGAAGCCAAGCCTGTGGACACCTCGGCCTCGTCACAGGCTCCAGCCTCGACAGGGCAATCAAACCCTGCTGGCTTGCCATCCCGCTAGAGCCGGATCCGATCAGGTTGAACCAAGCCGATCGGTCAATTCGCCTCTGAACGATTGATAGGGAACGCGTGATCCGGTCTGATTGCTGCGCAGTCGGATCGGCGCGGCTCTCGGGGGATGCGCGATGGCCGGGTTGCTCTGTGACAGGTTGGAGGCGGCGCCGGTGCTTCCGGCGCGGGCCCGGGCCGCGACCCTCGTGACGCACGATCTGATCGAGCGCCTGCATGATGATGAGGCGGCGCAGGCGTTGGGCGCTCACTTCGCAGCGCATCCTCGTTCGGCCGATATCATTGCCGGTGTCGTGGCGCATGCGCCGTTCCTGACGCAGATCATGCGTCAGAATCCGGCCCTGCTGCTCACCTGCCTGACCAGCGCGCCGGAGGCGCATCGCGACGCACTGCTGGCCGAGATCGAAGAGCAGGGCAGAGCCGCCACCGAGACGGCCGAGCTGATGCGGTTGCTTCGCCGCTTCCGCGGAGCGATGGCCCTGCTGATCGCGCTCGCGGATATCGGCGGCGTCTGGAATGTCGAGACCGTCACAGCGGCGCTGACGGCCACAGCCGACATGGCGGTCAAGCTGGCAACCGAGCACGTCCTGCGCCAGGCAGCCGAACTTGGGCGCGTTCGTCTCGCCGATCCGGGCAATCCGGGGGAGGGTTCGGGCCTCGTCGTGCTGGCGCTCGGCAAGCATGGCGCCGGCGAGCTGAACTATTCCTCCGACATCGACATCGTCGTCTTCTTCGATCCGGAAGCGGCCGAGGCGGCAGGCGTCGCCGAGCCGACGAGCTTCTTCGTCAAGCTGACACAGCAGATCGCGCGCATCATCCAGGAGCGCACGCCGGACGGCTATGTCTTCCGCGTCGACCTGCGCCTGCGGCCCGACCCGGCCTCGACCCATGTCGCCGTCGCGCTGCCCAGCGCCTACGCCTATTACGAGACCGTCGGCCAGAACTGGGAACGGGCGGCGATGATCAAGGCGCGTCCCGTCGCCGGCGACATCGCGCTCGGGCAGCGCTTCATAAGGGATCTCGCCCCCTTCATCTGGCGGAAGTACTTCGACTTCGCGACGATCGCCGACATCCACGCGATGAAGCGCCAGATCCAGACGGTGAAGGGCCACGAGACGATTGCGGTCGCCGGCCATAATGTGAAGCTCGGGCGCGGCGGCATCCGCGAGATCGAGTTCTTCGTGCAGACGCAGCAGCTCGTCTTCGGCGGACGGCGGCCTAGCCTGCGCGGCCCCCGCACGCTGGAGATGCTGGGCGAGCTGACAAGCGAGGGCTGGATCACGCCCCAAGCGCGCGACGAGCTGGCCGAATCCTATCGCTGGCTGCGGACCATCGAGCATCGGCTCCAGATGCGCGACGATGAGCAGACCCAGACCTTGCCGAAGCAGGCGGGGGATCTCGAGGCCTTCGCCCGCTTCTGCGGCTATCCCTCGACCGCTGCCTTCGGCAAGGCGTTGACCTTCCATGCCCGGCGCGTCGAGGGCCACTACGCGCTGCTCTTCGAGGAGGGGCCGAGCCTGGCCGCCGAAGCCGGGACGCTCAGCTTCACCGGCTCGGAGCCCGATCCGGCGACGCTGGAGACGCTGCAGAAGCTCGGATTCCGCAATGCGCTGACGGCCGCCGAAACCGTTCGCGGCTGGCATTTCGGCCGTCGCGCCGCCGTCACCAGCGCCCGTGCCCGCGAGGTGCTGACCGAGCTGACGCCCGCGCTCCTCGTCGCGCTCGGCCGCACCGCCGATCCCGACGGCGCGCTCGCCCATCTCGACAATGCCTTCGTGCGCATGCCCGCGGCGGTCGAGCTGCTGACCTTGCTGCGCTCGCAGGATTCACTGCTGACCCTCTTCGCCGAAATCCTCGGCAGCGCGCCGCGCCTGGCGAAGGTTGCAGCGCTCCATCCCCATGTCCTCGATGGCGTGATCGATCCCGCTTTCGGCAAGGCCTCGCCGGACTGCGACGCGCTGGAACGTCGTATCCGCAGCTTCGTCGGTTCGCCGCCGCCGAGCGTCGAGGATGGACTCGACAGGCTGCGCGATGCGGCCCGGCAGGAGAACTTCCTGGTCGGTGCCAGGCTGCTCTCGGGCGTCTATCCAGCGCAGACGGCGGCACAGGCCTATTGCACTGTCGCGGAGGCCTGCCTCCGCGTGGCCTTCGCCGATACGCGCGAGGCCTTTATCGCCGATCACGGCGTCATCGAAGGCGCGCAGAGCGTCGTGCTCGGCCTCGGCCGGCTCGGGGCGGGCGAGCTGACGCCGTCCTCCGATCTCGACCTGATGCTGCTCTATGACCGGCCGGAGGACGCCGAGTCGAGCAATGGCCGCCGCAGCCTCGATCCGGTGACCTGGCATGTCCGCTTCACCCAGCGCCTCGTCGCCGCGCTGACCGTGCCCACGCGACGTGGCACGCTCTACCAGGTCGACATGCGGCTGCGGCCCTCCGGCAACAAGAGCCCGGCCGCGACCCAGTTCGCCGGCTTCGAGGCCTATCATTCCGGCGAAGCCGAGATCTGGGAGGAGATGGCGCTGACCCGCGCTCGGGTCGTCGCTGGCGATCCGGAGTTGGGGACGCGCGTCGAAGCCTCGATCCGTACGATCCTGACCCGGCGCCGCGATCCCGCCAAGGTGGCGGCGGCGGTCGCCCAGATGCGCGCCCTGATCGCGAAGGAGAAGGGCGAGAAGAACGCCTGGGACCTCAAGCTCGCGCTCGGCGGCCTGACCGATCTCGACTTTCTCGCCCAGTTTTTCGTGCTCGCTTACTCCAGCGATCATCCCGGCCTGCTCGTGCCTGACACGGCCTCGGTCTTTGTCGCTGCCCGTGCGGCGGGGTTGCTCGCGCCAGCTGACGCGGCCGCGCTGGAGGAGGCGGTGCGGCTGATCGGGGATGTTCAGCTCTGGCAGCGCTTTACCGTGGATGAGGCCTTCGATCCTGCGGCCGTGCCGGCGCGCGTGCTGAACCGGATCGCGACGGCCGTCGGACGGCCGGATACCAAGGTGCTCAGGGCGGAGCTCGACGAGGTGCGCGCCGGCGTGCGCGCCATCTTCACCCGCATCCTGGGGGCCGCCCGCTCCGGCTGACGGAGCGGTGGCGTCACGCCGCCCGGGCCGTGATCCTGCTGGCGCCGCCGTCGAGCGGCAGATGGACCATGACGATGGTGCCAGCGCCGATGGCGGAGCGCAGGCGCAGTGAGCCGCCATGCAGCTCGGTCAGGGAGCGGGCGATGGCGAGGCCCAGCCCGGAGCCCTGATAGCTGCGGGTGAAATCGCCCTCGACCTGCTCGAAGGGGCGGCCGATGCGACCGAGCTTCTCGCGAGGGATGCCGATGCCGGTATCCTCGACGAAGATGTTCAGCGCGCCCGGAACCTGCTTGATGCGGATGGCGATCTGGCCTTCGTCCGGCGTGAACTTGACGGCGTTGTCGAGCAGGTTGTCGAGGACCTGATAGAGCGCATGCGGGTCGGCTTCGAGGTGTGCATTGCGGGCGCCCTCGATGGTGAGTGCGAGGCGCTTGCGGTCGATCTCGTCCTGAGACTTGCGAACCGCCTCTTCGATGACCAGCCCGAGCGCGACGTCGGACTTCTCCAGATGGACCTTGCCGGCTTCGAGGCGCGACATGTTGAGGATGTCGTCGATGATCCCGAGCAGGTAGCCGCCGCTGGAGCGGATGTCCTGGACATAGTCGGTGTATTTCTCGCAGAGCGGCCCGAACAGCCCGTTCTGCATGATCTCCGAGAAGCCGATGATGGCGTTCAGCGGCGTGCGCAGCTCATGGCTCATATTGGCCAGGAACTCGGACTTGGCGCGGTTGGCGCTTTCGGCCGCGGCCTTCTGCTCGAGATAGCGCTCGGCCAGGTCGGCGAGCTGCTGCGCCTGCGTTTCCAGCTTCTGACGCGAGGCCTTCAGGTCGGTGACATGCATCAGGAGCTGATGCTCTGATTGGGTCAGCCGCTCTTCCTGCTGCTTCAGCTTGGTGATGTCGGTGCCGACCGAGACCGAGCCGCCATCCTTGGTGCGACGGCCGTTGATCTGCAGCCAGCGACCATCCGACAGGCGCGCCTCATGGGAGGAGGCCCCGTCGACGCTGCGCAGCGCGCGCATCGACTCGCGGTCGATGTTCGGCTGGGCGCTGTGCGCCATGATCTCGCTGTGGCTGGCGCCGCCCTGGGCCAGCTCGGCCGGAAGCTGATGGAGCTGCTGGTACTTGGCGTTGCAGAGCACGAGGCGATTGTCGGCATCCCAGAGCACGAAGGCTTCCGAGATCGCTTCGACGGCATCGCGCAGGCGGGCGTCGGCGGTGGCGGTGCGCTCGGCCATGCGGCGCTGCTCGGAAATGTCGACGACGATTCCGACGAGATGCTGGGACTGCGTGCGGCGGTCGGTGACCAACTCGGCGCGGGCCTTCAGCCAGATCCAGTTGCCGGCGCTGTCGCGGACCCGGAACTCCTGGTCGAGATGGCTGGCCTCGCCGCGGCTGATCGCGTCGGCCAGAGCGTAGAGATTGACGTCGTCGCGGTGGATGAAGCCGCTGACCTCGCCGAAGGACATGTACTGCCCGGCGCGGTCGTAGCCGAGCATGGCGTACATCGAATCCGACCAGTAGATCCGTCCGCGCGCCAGGTCCCAGTCCCACAGGCCGCAATGGCCGCGGTTGAGCGCGGTGTCGATGCGCTCGCGGACGCAATCGCAATCCTCGTCGGCGGCGCGCGCCCGCCGCGATTGCACGACGAAGCCGATGGTGATCGCGGTCAGGACGATGCCAGCCGTGGCGAAGAGTAGTGCGAGGCCGCTGCGGCGCTGCTGCCAGGTGGAGAGCGCGCGCGAGACCGGCTGCAGCACCGCGACCTGGCCGAGGGGGGCGGCGAGGTTGCGGACGGTGGCGAGGACCTCCGTTCCGCCGGGCAGCGTGATCCGCATGACGCCGGCGCGATCGCCGAAGGCGGTCAGGGCCTGGGTCGGGCCGAGGAAGTCGACGAGCGTGCGCTGCGTTTGGCCGATCGCCGGTTCGCTCGCGACGACATGGCCATCCTCGGCGCTGACGTGAACGATGCGCCCATGCGCTGCCAGATGTCGCGAGGACAGCATCGTCAGCGCGCTCGCGGGCGCCACGCCCTTCTGCGTCGCGTTGTCGATTTCACGGGCGAGCAGGGCGGAGACCAGATCCATGTCCCCGGCGGCGTCCTGCAGGGCATCCTCGCGCATGGCCGCGGTCTGGATCGCGGCGCCGACCGCGAGCAGGATGACGAAAACGGCGACCAGGCCTGGGATGACGGTGCGGAAAGTCGGTTCGAGGCTTTCGAAGCGCTGGTAGAGCGGATGCGTGAGTGATCTTGCGACACCCAGAATCGAATCCGTGCGCACTGCTGCGCAGCTCGCGTTGGCACGCGTCATGCCCGTTCCCCTTCGGATACTTTACCGTGGTAGATCGGGAGACGTGCCGCATCCCCGCGAATCACTGTCAGTTGAATCCGCGCGAGTCGGTTTGTCTAGCTTTGAGTTGAATCAACCGTGACGAATTCTCCTTTAGGTTGCATGGCTTGGGCAGATGAATCCTGCGCGCGTAATGAAACGTTAACCTTTCGGACAGGTGCGCGTTAACCTGTTCAGGCGAGGGTCCGTTCGGCGATGTCGGCGACGTCCCGCGACAGGTTCGGCGTCTGCGCCACGATGGCCAATCTGGCCTCGGCCAGCGCCTTCCGGCCGGGCTCCAGCATGCGCCAGCTCTTGAACGAACCGAGCAGGCGCGAGGCGACCTGCGGGTTGGTCCGGTCGAGCGCGATCACCATGTCGGCGACGAAAGCATAGCCCTCGCCGTCAGGGCGGTTGAATTGCGTCATATTGGCGGCAAAGCCGCCGATCAGCGCCCGCACGCGGTTGGGGTTGCCGAGCGAGAAGGCCGGGTGCTGCATCAGGGCCTTGACCCGGTCGAGCGTGCCGGGTTCCGGGATCAGCGCCTGTGCCATCAGCCATTTGTCGAGCACCAGGGGCTCGGCCGCATAGGTCTGCGCAAAGCGGGCGATGAGGGCCTCGCGGGCCTCGCCCTCGACCAGCGTCATCGCCGCCAGCGCGGCCAGCCGGTCGGTCAGGTTGTCGGCGGTCACGAACTGCGCCGTCGCGAGGCGTGCGCCGGTATCCGGGGCGGTGAGCGCGATCAGCCCCAGCGCCTCGTTGCGCAGGGCGCGCCGCCCGGCGGAGGTCGCGTCGGGGCGATAGGCGGTCTGCGTGCTCAGGACCTCGCGCAATTCATGGAGCTGCGCCGCGATGCTGCGTCCGACTTCGACCGAGAGAAGGCGATGGGCGGCATGGATCGCATCCGGGTCGACATTGCCGCCGATCTCGCGGGCGATGTCGGACTGGGCCGGCAGCCGTAGCACTTGTGCTGCGAAGGCGGGGTCCGTCGGAGCCTGCGTTCGCAGGAAGCCGCCCAGGACGTCGGCGAGTTCACCGGCGGTCGCGATGAGCGCATCGCGTCGGCTCGGGTCGCGCCCTGCGGCCACCAAGGCGCGGGTCGCGACCGTTTGCAGGGCCTGCCAGCGGTTGAAGGAGTCGCTGTCGGTCGAGAACAGCCGCAGCAACTCCGCGTCAGAGAGATCGAGTTCCAGCCGCGCCGGAGCCGAGAAGCCGCGCAGCAGCGAGGGAATCGGAGGCTCGGCGACATCGTTGAAGGTCACCGAAAGCGACGGCTGGTCGAGCACGACGAGCCCGTCGCCTGCATAGGCGGCGGAACCCGTCTTAAGCGGCAGGTCGCCCGTCGCCCCGACGAGGCCGAGCGCGACGGGCAGAACGACGGGCAGCTTTTCCGGCTGGCCCGGTGTGGGCGCCGTCGTCTGGGCGAGGTCGAGCGTGTAGCTTCGGGCGGCGGCGTCATAGCGCCCCGACGCCACGATCGTCGGCGTGCCCGACTGTTCGTACCAGCGCGCGAAATGCGCCAGGTCCCGGCCGGAGGCTTCCGCGAAGCAGGCGAGGAATTCCTCGATCGTCGCCGCTGTGCCGTCGCAGCGCTCGAAATAGAGGTCCATGCCGGCCCGGAAGGCGTCGTCGCCGATCAGGACCTTGAGCATGCGGATCACCTCCGCGCCCTTCTCGTAGACGGTCGGTGTGTAGAAGTTGTTGATTTCCTTGTAGGCGCGCGGCCGGACAGGGTGAGCCAGCGGCCCGGCATCCTCTGAGAACTGGGTCGTGCGCAATGTGCGGACATCGGCGATCCGCTTCACCGGGCGCGAGCGCTCGTCGGAGGAGAATTCCTGGTCGCGGAAGACGGTGAGGCCTTCCTTCAGGCAGAGCTGGAACCAGTCCCGGCAGGTAATGCGGTTGCCGGTCCAGTTGTGGAAATACTCATGCGCGATGATGGCCTCGATCGAGGCGTAGTCGCCGTCGGTCGCGGTCTGCGGATCGGCGAGCACATATTTGTCGTTGAAGATGTTGAGGCCCTTGTTCTCCATCGCGCCCATGTTGAAATCGGAGACGGCGACGACGTTGAACACGTCTAGATCGTAGTTGCGACCGAAGACGCGCTCGTCCCAGCGCATGCAGCGGATCAGGCAGTCCATCGCCCATCCGGCGCGGTCGGCCTTGCCCGGTTCGACATAGACGGCGAGTTCGACATTGCGGCCATCGGCCGTGACGTAGTCTTGGCGGACATGGTCGAGCGCACCGCCGACCAGTGCAAACAGATAGGCGGGCTTGGGGTGGGGATCGTGCCAGACGGCGAAGTGGCGCTCGCCGCCCGGCACCTCGCCTGCGGCGACGAGATTGCCGTTGGACAGCAGCACCGGCGCGATCAGCTTCGTCGCCTCGAGGCGGACGGTATAGACCGACATCACGTCCGGACGATCGAGGAAATAGCTGATCCGGCGGAAGCCGTCGGCCTCGCATTGCGTGCAGTACACCCGCGACGAGAGATAGAGCCCCATCAGCTTGGTGTTGGCGGAAGGATCGATCTCGGTGTCGATCAGCAGTGTGAAGCGACGGGCAGGCGGGGCATGCAGTGTCAGGCTCTGCGGCGTGACGCTGTAAGCGCTTTCCTCGATCAGCAGGCCGTCCAGTCGCAGCGCGCTCAGGGACAATTCGTCGCCGTCGAGCACCAGCGGTGCGCCCGGCCGCCCAGCCGGATTGGGCCGCAGGCCCAACAGTGAGCGCACCCGCGTCTTGGTCGGATGCAGGCTGATGTCGAGATCGACTGTGTCGATCAGCCAGTCCGACGGACGATAATCCTCGAGGCGGATCAGCGGAGTGTCTTCGGAGCGCATGGAAAACTCTGGCAAGCGGCGTGTCAGGCGAAGTTAGTTAGCGTAGCTGGTCTGTAGCCCGCCTGGCGAGGTGCCGATAGGGCAGGGCCGGTAGCGTTGTCTAGCTTGCGAAGCTCCTGATCGCCGGTTCGGCGTGGCTGACGAGGCGGCAGACCTGGGGCCGGGCGATCCTGACGGCCCGCTCGATCTGGTCGACGGCGGTGTGGACCGAGGCGACGTCAAGCGCCGGATCGACCCGGCAATGGTAGTTCACCACGAGGCCTTTCGGCGTTTGGCGCACCCTGACGCTATGGATGTCGTGGACCGGCCCGGCAAGGCTGGCAGCCTCCGCGGCGAGCGCTTTGCCGATGTCCTCGACCGCTTCCCAGGCCGCGTCGTGCCCCGTCGGGGTCTCGGTCTCCATGGGCTCGATATGGGTCTCGACCTCGGTCTCGCCGCCGAACTCGGCCCTGATCGCGGCCTCGAGGCGGCTGGCGATCTCATGTGCCTGGCCGAGCGGCAGTTGGGCCGCCACCTCCATGTCGAGGCTGACCGACAGGCGCTGGCCGATGGTGTGCACAGTGACATGGTGCACCGGGATCTTGAGCTTGAGGGCGATCAGCAGCACGCGTTCGAGCGCGGTTTCGTCGTCGACCTGTACGGGATCGGCGGTGATCGTGATCTCGGCATCGGGTTCCGCATTCAGCAGCGCGCCTGCAAGCCCGGCCTTGATCGCTGCGACACGGTCGAGCGGCAGCGTCCGGGAGACACTGATCCCGATCTCGCCATGGATGCGCCCACCGGCAGGCCGGACCCTGAGCCAGTTGACCCCGACCACGCCGGGCACGTTGCGGGCGACCTCGCGCAGCTTGTCGCTGACGCCTTCGGGCGCTGCGTCCATCAGCGTGTCGAGGACGCGCCGGGCAAGGCGGTAGGCCGAGAACGCGGTATAGGCGGCGATCGCGAAGGCGGCGATCGTGTCGGCGCGCGCGACGCCGTACCAGACGCCGATCAGGCCGACCAGCACCAGCGTCGAGCCGACGAAATCGGCCGAGAAATGCGTCGCCTCGGCGGCCAGCGCCTCGCTGCCGGTCTCCTTCGCCACCTTGGTCAGCGAGCGCCAGCGGATCGCGTCGACGACCATCGACAGCAGCATGATGCCGATGACGAGCGGTGTCACCTGCACGGTTTCGATCAGGCCCGTCCACAGGCGATTGCCGGCCTCCCAGAGGATCGCGCCGGCCAGCGTGAACAGGATGGCGGTCTCGACGAGCGCCGCCAGAGCCTCGACCTTGCCGTGGCCGTAATGGTGTTCCTCGTCGGCAGGCTTGTCGGACACGCGCACCGCGAACCAGGTGAATAGCGTTGAGCCGACATCGATCAGGCCCTGCAGCGCATCCGCCAGCAGCGCCAGAGAGCCGGACAGGATCGCCCCGATGAACTTCGCGCCGGTCAGGAGCAGCGTCGCCATCACCGAGAGGATGGCGGCACGCTGCTTGATCTGCGAGATCTGGGTCGCAGTCGCCCGGACGGGCGTGCCGTCCGGCGCGTCTTGCATTGAATTCATGGCCCGTCCTGCCGGCTGCGTCTTGGAACTGTTTTCGGGAGAGGCGATGCTTTCGCCCGATTCAACGGTAGGATCAACCCGGCGCCGCCCGCCGGGCCCCATCAGAACGAGTTCGGCCTTTTGATGCCGACCGGAGAGGAAGTTCAATATGCGTTATCTCCACACCATGGTCCGCGTCACCGATCTCGACGCTTCGCTCGACTTCTATGTGAACAAGTTCGGAATGGTCGAAACCCGCCGCATCGAGAACGAGAAGGGCCGCTTCACCCTCGTCTTCCTCGCATCCACCGACGATCTCGACGCGGCTCGCGCAGGCGGCTCGCGCGGCGCTCCGACACTGGAGCTGACCTACAACTGGGATCCGGAGGTCTATACCGGCGGACGGAATTTCGGCCATCTCGCCTACGAGGTCGACGACATCTACGCGACCTGCGACAAGCTGATGAAGGCCGGCGTCACGATCAACCGCCCGCCGCGCGACGGCAACATGGCCTTCGTCCGCTCGCCCGACAACATCTCGATCGAACTGCTCCAGAAGGGCGATCCCAAGCCGCCGGCCGAGCCGTGGCTGAGCATGCCGAACACGGGTGCCTGGTGATCGGCAGGGCTCTCGCGCGGGAAGACGCATGACGGGCGTCTTCTGCCTGGGCATCTCGACGCTCGACTATGTCTACAGCGTCGAGACCATGCCGACGCGTGGCGAAAAGTACCGCTCGAAGGGGCTCGCCGTCGTCGGCGGGGGCTGCGCCGGCAATGCCTCCGTCGCGATCGCTCGCCTCGGCGGATGCTGTTGGCTCGCGACCCGCCTTGCCGACGACCTGACCGGCGACCAGATCGTCGCCGATCTGGCGGGCGAGGGGGTGGACACGCGCTTTGCTCGGCGCGTTCCCGGCCTGCGCTCGCCGGTCTCGGCCATCCTGGTCGACGCGCAGGGCGAGCGCATGGTGATCTCCTATTCCGATCCGGAGATGCCGGAGGATACGGACTGGCTCCCGACCGCTTTGCCGGACGGAGCACGCGCCGTGTTGACCGACACGCGCTGGGGGGAAGGGGCGCTGGCGGCGCTGCGGCTGGCGCGGCAGGCGGGCGTGCCGGGCGTTCTCGACGGCGATCGCAAGCCGCCTCATCCCGATCTCGTCGGCACCGCCAGCCATGTCGCCTTCAGCGCCCAGGCGCTGCGCGAACTGTCCGGCGAGGACGATCCGCGCGCCGGGCTCATACGGATTGCGCGCGAGGGCCCGACCTGGCTTGCCGTGACGCTCGGCCAGGAAGGCGTGCTGTTCCTCGAAGATGGCGCCGTCGCGCATATGCCGGCCTTCTCGGTCGAGGCCGTGGACACGCTCGGCGCCGGCGATGTCTGGCACGGCGCCTTCGCACTGGCCTTGGCCGAGGGGCAGGGCGAACGTTCGGCGATCCGCTTCGCCTCGGCGGCGGCTGCGATCAAATGCACGCGCTTCGGCGGGCGCGCCGGTGCGCCTCGCCGTGCCGAGATCGAGGCTTTCCTGCAAGATCGAGGCGCGCCGGGCTGATCGCGTATTGCCTATAATTTGGGCGCGCTAGCGCCCCGAGGCCCTTGCCCGGCAAGCGGCTGCGCGGAAGATTGCTGAAGCGTTGTCGATGTCTTTGCTTCGGGCCTTTCCATGTTCGCGCCGCCCCTTCCGGCAGCCAGTGATCCGCTCCTGCCCGCCTATGTGCGCGCCGCAGGCGGAGTAGGGCTGCGCTTCGGCTGCATCGCCGGGCAGACGCATCGCCTCGACGTGTCGGAAACCGGCGGCTATCGCGCCCGATTTCCGACGACGTTCGACGCGACCAGCGAGGCCGTGCTGATCAACACCGGCGGCGGCATGGCCGGCGGTGACGCGATGCGCGTCGACATCGACCTTGGCCCCGGCAGCGATGCGATCGTCACGACGCAGGCGGCTGAGAAGATCTATCGCAGCCAGGGCTCGGACACGCGCATCGAGACGACGTTGTCTGTCGGTGCAGGCGCGAGCCTCGCCTGGCTGCCACAGGAAAGCATCCTTTTCTCCGGCGCGCGGCTGGCCCGCAGCCTGAACGTCGATCTGGCCGCGGATGCCCGGCTCGTCGCCTGCGAGACAGTTTTCTTCGGCCGCGCCGCCATGGGAGAGACGATGCTGCGCGGCACGCTGCGCGACCGCTGGCGCATCCGCCGCGAGGGCAGGCTGGTCTTCGCCGAGGATGTGCGGCTCGAAGGGGCCATGGCCGAGACGCTGGCGCGGCCGGCCGTCGGCGCCGGGGCCCGCGCCGCTGCCACGCTCATCTCGGCCGGCGGCGACCTTCAGGACAGGCTCGATCTGGTCCGTGCGCAGGGCGCCGACGAGCACGCAGGCGACGTCGAACTCGGCGCCGGCATTGTCTCGGACCTGCTTGTGATCCGCCTTCTCTCCCGCGACGCCCAACGCTTGCGTCGCGTGCTCGTCACGCTGCTCGGGCATCTGACCGGCCGTGCGCTGCCGCGCACCTGGTCAACTTGAGGAGAGCATGATGCTGGCGATCCAGGGTCTGAAGTGCATCTACGACACCGGCGCGCGTGGCTGGGCCATCGAACTTGCCCTGAGCGGGGAGGGCGAGGAGGCCGTGCGCCGTTTCGAGGTCGACGGACCCGATGATGCCGAGATGTTGATCGAGGCTTTCGAGGAATCCACCTCCAGCGCCTTCGATCCGGCGACGGGCGAGATCGTCTTCGCTTACGAATATGCCGATTTCGCCGTCGAGGACGAAGACGACGAAGACGGTGAGGAAGACGAAGATCAGGACGACGAGGACGAGGCCTCCGAAGACGAGGTCGACGAGGACGAAGAGAAGGCGAAGCAATGAATCTGACGCCGCGCGAAAAGGACAAGCTGCTCGTCGCCATGGCCGCGATGGTGGCGCGGCGCAGGCTGGAGCGCGGCGTCAAGCTCAACTATCCCGAGGCCGTCGCGCTCATCACCGACTTCGTCGTCGAAGGTGCGCGTGACGGCCGATCGGTCGCCGATCTGATGCAGGCCGGCGCCCATGTCGTCAGCGCCGACCAGGTCATGGACGGCATCGCCGAACTGATCCACGACGTCCAGGTCGAGGCGACCTTTCCGGACGGCACCAAGCTCGTCACCGTGCATGAGCCGATCCGCGGTTCGCTCGGGGCGCTGAAGCCGGGCGAGGTCAAGACCCTCCCGGGCGACCTGATCATGAACGAGGGCCGTGACAGCCTGACGCTGACGGTCGCCAATACCGGCGATCGGCCGATCCAGATCGGTTCACACTATCATTTCTTCGAGGCCAACCCGGCGCTCGCCTTCGAGCGCGAGAAGGCGCGGGGCTTCCGGCTCGACATTCCCGCCGGCACGGCGGTGCGCTTCGAGCCTGGCCAGACCCGCGACGTGAAGCTCGTGGCACTCGCCGGCAAGCGCGAGGTCTACGGCTTCCGTCAGGATGTGATGGGCAAGCTCTGAGCGCGGCCTGAGGAGGAGACGAGACGATGCCCTTCAACTTCCCGCGCAACGCCTATGCCGCGATGTTCGGCCCGACCACCGGCGACACGGTGCGTCTCGGCGATACCGATCTCTGGATCAAGGTCGAGAAGGACTTCACCACCTATGGCGAGGAGGTGAAGTTCGGCGGCGGCAAGGTCATCCGCGACGGCATGGGCCAGTCGCAGGTGCGCAACGCCGACGGCGCCGTCGACACAGTCATCACCAACGCGCTGATCCTCGACCACTGGGGCATCGTAAAGGCCGATATCGGCATCACCGGCGGACGCATCGTTGCCATCGGCAAGGCCGGAAATCCCGACATCCAGAGCGGCTTCGGCAATTTCGATCCGACCGAGACGATCATCGTCGGCCCCGGCACCGAGGTCATCGCCGGCGAGGGCAAGATCGTTACCGCCGGCGGCTTCGACAGCCATATCCATTATATCTGCCCGCAGCAGATCGAGGACGCGCTGATGGGCGGCCTCACCACCATGCTCGGCGGCGGCACCGGTCCCGCGCACGGTACGCTGGCGACGACCTGCACGCCCGGCCCCTGGCATCTCGGCCAGATGATCAAGGCGGCTGACGCCTTCCCGATGAACCTCGCCTTCGCCGGCAAGGGCAATGCCGCGCTTCCCGGCGCGCTGGTCGAGATGATCGAGGCCGGCGCCTGCGCCATGAAGCTGCACGAGGACTGGGGCACGACCCCGGCTGCGATCGACAACTGCCTCTCGGTCGCCGACGACTATGACGTGCAGGTGATGATCCACACCGATACGCTGAACGAGTCCGGCTTCGTCGAGGACACGATCAAGGCCTTCAAGAACCGCACCATCCACGCCTTCCATACGGAAGGGGCGGGCGGCGGCCATGCGCCCGACATCATGAAGGTCGCAGGGCTTCCGAACGTGCTGCCCTCATCCACCAACCCGACCCGGCCCTTCACGGTCAACACGCTCGACGAGCATTTGGACATGCTGATGGTCTGCCATCACCTGTCGCCCTCGATCCCCGAGGATCTCGCCTTCGCGGAGAGCCGGATCCGCAAGGAGACGATCGCGGCCGAGGACATCCTGCACGACATCGGCGCGCTCTCGATGATGTCGTCGGATTCGCAGGCCATGGGCCGTGTCGGCGAGGTCGTCACCCGGACCTGGCAGACCGCCCACAAGATGAAGGTCCAGCGCGGCGCTCTTGCCGAGGACGTCGGCACCGGCGCCGACAATTTCCGCGCCAAGCGCTATGTCGCCAAATACACGATCAACCCGGCGATCTCGCATGGCATCTCGCGCCATATCGGCTCGATCGCGATCGGCAAGCTCGCCGACATCGTGGTCTGGTCGCCGGCCTTCTTCGGCGCCAAGCCCGATCTCGTCATCAAGGGCGGCTCGATCGCGGCCGCTCCGATGGGCGACCCGAACGCCTCGATCCCGACGCCGCAGCCGGTGCATTACCGGCCGATGTTTGGCGCCTTCGGCAAGGCCGTGACCTCGACCTCGCTGGTCTTCGTCTCGCAGGCGGCCATGGCGAACGGCCTCCGCAACCGGCTCGGCACGGAGAAGGAGATGGTCGCTGTCGAGAACACCCGCGGCGGCATCTCGAAGAAGAGCATGATCCACAACGACGCCACGCCGGACATCCAGATCGACCCCGAGACCTATGCCGTGGTGGCGGACGGAGAGTTGCTGGTCTGCGAGCCCGCGAAGGAACTGCCGCTGGCGCAGCGCTACTTCCTGTTCTGAGCAGCGAAGCCGCGGAACAGGCCGCCCGGCACCGCGTTCCTCCCCTGCCAGAGCAGGGGAGGTCCAACATGGCTCACAAGAACGCCGGCGATCCCAAGGGACGGCAACCCGAGGCGCTCGCCACCTTCGCGGCCAGCGCCCGCAATGCCGGCCACAAGCCGGATAAGGTCGGGCTGACGGCAACGCCAGAAACCGCACCTATCCCGACATCGAGCCAGAAAAAGGCACAAGCCGCGACGAAAGTCCTGCGCGAGGGCGTGCTCAAGCGCGATCAGGGGGCCGAAGAGGCGATCGATGCCCTGCCGGATCGCACGCGCAGCCGTTGATGGCGACTGGGCATTGACACGGCGAAGGGCAGCAGTTTTCTAGTCGGCAAAAGATTATCGACTGGGAAGAACGCCATGGACCGCTACCGCGCCGCCCGCATCGGGGCCTTTGCTCTTGCTGTTTCGTTCGGTGTGGGCCTTGCGCTCCCCGCTTCGGCACAGGGCGAGGTCACCGTCTACTGCTCGATCCTCGAGGAGCAGTGCCGCGAGGGCGCGACGATGTTCGAGAAGGCGACCGGCATCAAGGTCGCCATGGTGCGCAAGAGCACTGGCGAGGTCTATGCCCAGGTCAAGGCCGAGGCCGGCAATCCACGCGGCGACGTCTGGTGGGGCGGCCCCGGCGAGCCGCATCTGCAGGCCGCCGATGAGGGGCTGCTCGACGAGTACAAGTCGCCGAAGCAGGCGGAACTGCTCGATTGGGCGCAGCGCCATGCCGAGCAGGCCAAGTTCAGGACATCGGGCATCTATCTCGGCGCGCTCGGCATCGGATACAACACGGAGCTGCTCAAGAAGCGCGGGATCGCGGCGCCGAAATGCTGGTCCGACCTGCTCGATCCCAAATTCCGGGACGAGGTCCAGATCGCTGATCCGAACTCCTCGGGAACGGCCTATGTGTTCCTGGCGACGACGGTCCAGCGCCTCGGCGAGGAGAAGGGCTTCGACTATCTCAAGGCCCTGCACAAGAACATCAACCAGTACACCAAGTCCGGGATCGCTCCCGTCAAGGCGACCGCGCTCGGCGAAACGACGGTCGGCATCGCTTTCATCCACGACATGCTGACGCAGAAGCTGCAGGGCGCGCCGATCGAGACGGTCGCGCCCTGCGAGGGCACGGGCTACGAAACCGGCTCTGTCTCGATCATCAAGGGCGGCAGGAACCCGGAAGCTGCACGCAGGTTCGTCGATTTCACGCTGTCGCCCGAGGCGCAGAACATCAACGCCAAGCTCAAGATCAACTCGATCCCCTCGAACCGGAACTCGGCACTCTCGCCTGACGCGCCGAAGTTCTCGGAGATGAAGCTGATCGACTACGACACCCCGCGCTGGGGCTCCCCCGCCGAGCGCTCGCGCTTGTTGAAGAAGTTCGACGCCGAAGTGAAGTCGCTGCCGCGATGAGGCGCGCCGATCGTTCGGCGTGAGGATCGACAGGCGATCCTTTTCTGAGCGGCTCTGCATCCAGGCAAGCTGCCACTGCGTAGTCAGGCTTCATGCCCGTCGCTTTTCGGAGCCTGATTAGTGTCTGAGCCTTTCATCGTCATCGCACGCGTCGAGGTCCGCCCCGACGCGTGGGAGCAATTTGTCGCAGCTGCCAATGAATGCATCGCCGAGACCCGCAAGGAACAAGGCTGCCTTGCCTACGAAATTCATGAGAGCCTGACGCAGGCCTGTCGTTTCGTATCCTTTGAAAGCTGGGAGACGCGCGCGGACATCGATCGCCACATGCGTTCTCCGCACATGGTCGCGTTCCTGGAGGCGACGAGGGCTTGCGTCACGGCGCCTCCGGTGATCGAAGTGGTCGAGCCGCGGTCGATCGACTGCCTCTGATCTCTATCTGTCACGGACGCCTCATCATGTTTCGCGCCATCTCCGTCGTTCGCAAGGCCGCCGTCAGGCAAGACCGCGTCGTGGATACGCTGACGCTGGACCATGACGACAGAAACCGCCGCCGCCTCGCGCTCAAGGGCGATGGCGGCCTCGATGTCCTGCTCGATCTCGACAAGCCGACGGCGCTCGGCGACGGCGACGCCGTGAAGCTGGAAGACGGCCGGCTCGTCCTGATCAAGGCCGCGCCGCAGAGCCTGCTCGAGATCCGCGCCGAGAACCCGCTGCGGCTGATGCGGGTAGCCTGGCATATCGGTAACCGCCACACCCCGGCCGAGATCACGGCGGATGCGATCTATATCGAGAACGACCATGTCCTCGCCGAGATGGTTCGTGGCCAGGGCTGCGCGATGACCGCTGTGACGCGGCCGTTCCAGCCCGAGCGCGGTGCCTACGACCACGACCACGCCAATTGCGACCATCCCGACCATCATCATGGTCACGGCCATCACGACCATGGCCACCACGATCACCATGGCCATGGTCACGGCGACCACGGCCATGCCCATAGCCATGCCGAGGCGCACGCGCACAGCCACGCTCACGCCCATTCCCACGGCGATGCCTGCGGCTGCGGGCACGACCACGGTCATCACGACCACGGCCACAAGCACGGCGCGGAACACGGCCACAAAGGCCACTCCCACGATCATTGAGCATTGCGGCCATGGCGGCCCATCTGCCCCTGATGGTCTGGCTGTCGCCGTCCTTCCCGGTCGGCGCCTTCGCCTATTCGCATGGCCTGGAATGGGCCTTCGAAAGCGGCGACCTGCATGATGCCGCGACGCTCCAGGACTGGCTGGAGGCGCTGGTTTCCCACGGCTCGCTGCGCAACGATCTGATCCTGTTCGCCTGCGCCGCCCGTGCGGTCGAAACGGGCGACGATGCCGCCCTCGTCGAGATCGCGGAGCTCGCACTGGCGCTGGCGAATTCCGCCGAGCGACGGCTCGAGACCGTGACCCAGGGCAACGCCTTCGTCACGGCGCTGCGCGCCGCCTGGCCCTGCGCCGCCATCGATCGCCTCAAGGCCGCTTGGGCCGGCGATGTCGCCTATCCGCTTGCCGTGGCGACCGCGAGCGCCGGCCATGGCCTGCCGCTGGCGGCCTCGTTGGAGGCCTATGGCCTCGCCTTCGTCGCCAATCTCGTTTCGGCTTCGGTCCGGCTCGGCATCGTCGGTCAGACCGATGGGCAGAAGGTGACGGCCGCGCTGGTCCCCGCCGTGCAGGTCGCGGCAGCGGGCGCCGCGCCTGCGACACTGGGCGACCTCGGCGGCTGCACGTTGCGCTCGGACATCGCCTCGCTGCGTCACGAGACGCAGTATTCGCGGCTGTTCCGGTCGTGAGCGCGGCGCGCGACTTGCATCACCACGCCCTGCTTTGCCTTGCCGCCACGGCCGGCTACCCTGTCTTGCTGCTCAAGGAACTCTGAAGATGTCGCGCTCTCCCCATGGTCCGCTTCGCGTCGGCATCGGCGGCCCTGTCGGCTCCGGCAAGACGGCGCTGATGGAGGTGCTCTGCAAGCGGATGCGTGACGCCTACGATCTCTGCGCCATCACCAACGATATCTATACCAAGGAAGACGCCAGGCTGCTGACGGTCGCGGGTGCGCTGCCGCAGGAGCGGATCATGGGCGTCGAGACCGGCGGCTGCCCCCATACCGCGATCCGCGAGGACTGCTCGATCAATCTCGCGGCGGTCGAGGAGATGCGCGGCAAGTTCCCGAAGCTCGACCTCATCCTGATCGAATCCGGCGGCGACAACCTCGCTGCGACCTTCTCGCCCGAGCTCGCCGACCTGACGATTTACGTCATCGATGTCGCGGCCGGCGAGAAGATCCCGCGCAAGGGCGGGCCGGGCATCACGCGCTCGGACCTGCTCGTCATCAACAAGACCGATCTCGCCCCCCATGTCGGTGCAGATCTGGCCGTGATGGACCGGGATTCGCGCCAGATGCGCGGCAAGCGCCCCTTCGTCTTCACCAATACCAAGGCGGGCGAGGGGGTCGATGTGGTGGTGGATTTCATCGAGACGGCGGGCGGCCTGCGGGCTGCGCCAGCGGCGTGACGAAGGCTTTCGCCGGGCTTCGCGCTGCACGCCGACCAAGGATAGATATGCGGGGCGCCACAGGGCGCTTCGCGAGCCGAAGCTAACACTGCCCCACTGCCGATCATGAGGCCGGATCTGAAAATCCTGATCGTCGACGCCAATCCGGTGCGCGCGGCCATCATCGATGAGGGCCTGCGTGAGGCCGGCTTCACCGACCTTGTCCGCATTGGCGCGACGCATGGTCTCGTAGCGGCGATCGAGACCCATGATCCCGATGTCGTCGTCATCGATCTCGAAGATCCCAGTCGCGATGCGCTGGCCGACATGTTCCTGGTCAGCCGCCATGTGAAGCGGCCGATCACCATGTTCGTCGATCAGTCGGATTCGGCCTCGATCGAGGCGGCGGTCGAGGCTGGCGTCTCGGCCTACATCGTCGACGGGCTGAAGAAGGAGCGCATGCAGCCGATCCTTCAGACCTGCATCAGCCGCTTCAACGCCTTTCGCAAGCTGCGCGAGGAACTCGACGAGGCCCGCTCCCAGCTCGAGGAGCGCAAGCTGGTCGATAAGGCCAAGGGCATCGTCATGCGCATGAAGAACCTGTCGGAAGACGAGGCTTATGCCCTGCTCCGGCGCACCGCGATGAACGAGAAGCGCAAGCTCGTCGATATCGCACGCTCGATCATCACGGCTGCGGAGGTGTTCAAGTGACGCTGCACTTGCGTGTCGGCTTCATGCCGCTGGTCGACTGCGCGCTCGTCGTGCTCGCCAAGGATGAGGGGTTCGCCGAAACCGAGGGGCTCAACCTGGAGCTGGTGCGCGAGGTCTCCTGGTCCAATCTGCGCGACAAGCTGAATGTCCGCCTCTTCGACGCCGCCCATATGCTCGGTCCGGCGGCGATCGCGGCGACGCTCGGCGTCGGCGGGGTCAAGGTGCCGATGGCGGCGCCGCTCGCGCTCAATCTCGACGGCGCGGCGATCACCGTCTCGGTGCGCCGCTATGAGGAGTTGGCCCGGCTTGCCGATGGCGACATGGCCGATACGGAGGTCTCGGCGAAGGCACTTGCCGCAATGGTCGCGCGGCGCAAGGCGTCGGGCCTGCCGCCTTTGACGCTCGCTGCCGTCTTCGGCTTTTCCAGCCATACCTATCTGCTCTGCGAATGGCTGGCGAAGGGCGGGCTGTCGCTCGGCACGGACATCCGCTTCGAGGTGGTGCCGCCGCCGCAGACCGTCGAGGCCCTGACCAGCGGCCGCGTCGACGGCTTCTGTGCCGGGGCCCCCTGGAACGCGGCGGCGGTGTCCGCCGGTATCGGCGCCATGGTTCACACCGGCACCGATCTGCGGCGCGATTGCCCGGACAAGGTGCTCGCCTGGCAGGCCGACGATGTCGAGCGCCGCGCCGAGGCTGTTCGCAAGCTCTCCGCCGCGATCCTGCGAGCCAGCGATTGGGCCAGCGATCCCGTCAATATTCCGCGCTTCGCGAGGCATCTCGCGGCGCCGGACCGGCTGGCCCTGCCGGTCGAGATCCTCGAGCCGGTGCTGCAATTCAATCTGCTGCAGGGGGCGGGACGGCTGCCGCGTCGGGTCGAGCGCTTCATCCGTTTTGACCGCGCGGCATTGCGGCCCGAACCGACCCATGCCGACTGGATCCTGGCGGGCATGGAGCGAGCCGGGCAGGTCGTCCGCACGCCGGAAATGACCGCGCAGGCGAGGGCGGTCTATCGACCAGCCTATTTTTAAGGCAGATCCGGCCTAATGGCCGATATGACTAATTTTTGGACGTTAGCGGCATTTTTGTGCGGCGCGGGATAAGTTTGCGCCATGCGCGCCGGCCCTGCCATTTCCTGCTAACTTATTGCAATTCCAGACTCTGCGCGCCAGCGCGGCGCTTGGCACGATCCTTGTAAGGATTGTTGCAACGCGGCCAACGCTGCCCGCGTCATCCTCCGAACCGGAATGCACAGCAACGTCGCTGTCGAAACGTGCCCCTGGGCGCATTTCGCGCGGCGTTTTTCGCGTTCGGCGGCTGGCGGGCCCACTCATTTTCAGAACGAGAGGCGATCGATGACCAAGAGAGTCGTGACCAAGCCGAAAGCCATTGCCATGGACGACCGGGCCGTCGATGCCGGTCGCCGCCAGCTGCTCAAGCTCACGGGCGCAGCGGCCCTCCTCAGCGCCGCCCGGCTCAGCTTTCCGTCGGGCGCCTTCGCGCAATCGACCGGCCCCGAGGTCAAGGGCACGCGCCTCGGCTACATCGCGCTGACCGATGCCGCGCCGCTGATCATCGCCAAGGAGAAGGGCCTCTACGCCAAGTACGGCGTTCCCGACATGGACATCTCCAAGCAGGCCTCCTGGGGCGCGACGCGCGACAACATGGCGCTCGGCTTCAAGGCCAACGGCATCGATGGCGGCCACATCCTGCGCCCGAAGACGCATCTCTACTCGACCGGCAAGGTCATGCAGAACAACCAGCCGCTGCCGATGTACACGCTGCTGAACCTCAACGAGGACGGCCAGGCGATCTCGGTCTCCAACGAGTACAAGGACCTCAACGTCCAGAAGGATTCCTCGCCGCTGAAGCAGGCCTTCGAGCGCAAGAAGGCCGCCGGCAAGGAACTGACCGCCGCGATGACCTTCCCGGGTGGCACGCACGACCTCTGGATCCGCTACTGGCTCGCCGCCGGCGGCATCGACCCCGACACCGACATCAAGGTCATCACCGTGCCGCCGCCGCAGATGGTGGCGAACATGAAGGTCGGCACGATGGACTGCTTCTGCGTCGGCGAGCCCTGGAACGAGCAGCTCGTCAACCAGAACATCGGCTACACGGCGCTGACCACGGGCGAGCTCTGGTCCCGCCATCCCGAGAAGATCCTCGGCATGCGCGCCGATTTCGTCGACGCAAACCCGAAGGCGACGCAGGCCATCCTGATGGCCGTCATGGAAGCCCAGCAATGGGCTGACAAGCGCGAGAACCGCCAGGAGCTCGCCGAAATCGTCGGGCGCCGGCAGTGGTTCAACGTTCCCGTCGGCGACATCAACAAGCGCCTGCTCGGCGACATCAACTACGGCAATGGCCGCGAGGTGAAGGGCACGAACCTGCAGATGAAGTTCTGGGGCGACGGCGGTTCCTCCTCCTATCCCTGGAAGTCCCTCGACACTTGGTTCGTCACCGAGAACATCCGCTGGGGCAAGTTCGAGCCGAACTTCGACATCAAGGCGCTCGTCGACAAGACCAACCGGGCCGATCTCTGGCGCGAGGCGGCGAAGACGCTGGGCGTCGCCGGTGCCCCGACCGCCGACACCCGCGGCGTCGAGACCTTCTTCGACGGCGTGAAGTTCGACCCGGCGGCGCCGATGGACTACCTCAAAGCCCTCAAGATCAAGCGGGTGGCTTGAACCATGGCCGAGCCCCTGATCATCGTCGGGAAGGGCATGGCCGCGACGCGGCTGGTTGATGAACTCAGCCAGCGCGCGCTCGGCCGCTATTCCATCGCGGTGATCGGGGCGGAAGGCCGCCTGGCCTACAATCGGGTGCTACTTTCGCCGCTGCTCGCGGGAGAGATTGCCGAGCCCGAAATCGAGCTGAAGCCCGCGGCCTGGTGGAAGGCCCGCGGTGTCTCGACACTCTATGGCCGCGCCGTCTCGACGATCGACTGCGCAGCCAGGACCGTCACGCTGGAAGACGGGCTCGCCCTGCCTTACGCCAAGCTCGTCCTGGCGACGGGCTCGAAACCGCTGAAGCCGCCCTTCCCAGGCGGCGACTTGCCGGGCGTCGCGACCTTCCGCGACACAGCCGACGTCAGGGCGATGCGCAGCTTTGCCGAGCGCGGTGCCCGCATCGTCGTCATCGGCGGCGGCCTGCTCGGGCTGGAAGCCGCCTATGGTCTGTCGAAGGCCGGCGGGGAGGTAACCCTCCTGCATTTGGTCGACCGCCTGATGGAACGCCAGCTCGACGCCGAGGGGGCGGCCCTGCTGGCTTCCGCGATCACGGCGCGGGGGATCGATGTGCGCCTGAACAGCGCGACAAAGGGCTTCTTCGGCAGCGACAAGGTCGAGGGTGTCGAACTCCAGGACGGCACGGTGATCCCCGCCGATCTCGTCGTCATCGCGATCGGCGTGCGGCCGAACACCGATCTCGCCAAGGCCGCCGGCCTTGGCGTCAACCGCGGCATCGTCGTCGATGACGGCATGGCCAGCGACGACGCCTCGATCTTCGCGATTGGCGAATGCGCGGAACATCGCGGCAGCGTCTACGGGCTGGTCGAGCCGGCTTACGAGCAGGCCCGCGTGCTCGCGACGCGGCTCGCCGGCAAGCCCGCCGCCTATGAAGGCTCGCTGCTCGCGACCAATCTAAAGGTCAGCGGCGTCGGCGTGTTCTCGGCCGGCGATTTCGAGGCGGGCGAAGCTGACGAGACGCTCGTGCTGCGGGACCGTTTCGCCGGCATCTACCGCAAATTCGTGCTGCGTGAGGGCAGGCTCGCCGGCTGTGTCCTCGTCGGCGATACCCAAGGGGCGCTGTTCTATCTCGGGCTGATCCGTTCGGGGCAGGACATCTCGGCCATCCGCGCCGACCTGCCCTTCGGCGAGCCCTACTGCATTGGGAGGGCTGCCTGAGATGCGCAGCGACGCCACTCTCCCGGCTCCCGGCAATGCCATCCGCACCACCTGCGCCTATTGTGGCGTCGGCTGCGGCGTGCTGGCCACGCCGGACGGCAAGGGCGGCGCTGCGATCGCCGGCGATCCGTCCCATCCGGCAAATCTGGGGCGGCTCTGCTCGAAGGGCTCCGCACTGGGCGAGACATTGGGGCTCGGCTCGCGCGTGCTGCATCCGATGCGTCGCAATGCTGATGGCGGCTACGACCGCGTCGGCTGGGATGTCGCTCTCGACGCCGTCGCCGACGGCCTCAAGCAGATCGTCGAGCGCGACGGCCCGGAAGCGGTGGCTTTCTACCTTTCGGGCCAGCTCCTCACCGAGGACTATTACGTCGCCAACAAGCTGATGAAGGGCTTCATCGGCTCGCCCCATGTCGACACGAATTCGCGGCTCTGCATGTCCTCGACGGTCGCCGGCCACCGGCGCGTGCTCGGCTCCGACACGGTGCCGGGCAATTACGAGGACCTCGACAGCGCCGACCTGATCGTGCTCGTCGGCTCCAACACGGCCTGGTGCCATCCCGTCCTGTTCCGCCGGATGCAGCAGAACCGGACCGAGCGCGGCGCCCGCATCGTCGTCATCGACCCGCGCGCCACGGCGACTGCGGAAGACGCAGACATGGTCCTCGCCATCAGACCGGGCTCGGATTCGGTCCTGTTCGCCGGCCTGCTCGTGCATCTCGCCGCCAACGGCCTGACCGACGGCACCTATCTCGCCCGTCATGTCTCCGGCTACGAGGCGGCACTGGAGAATGCCCGGGAAATCGCCCCGAGCATCGCGAGGGTGGCCGAGCGAACCGGTCTGACGCCTGTCGAGATCGCCGCCTTCTACGAGCTTTGGGGCGCAACGCCCGCCGTCGTCACGGCCTGGAGCCAGGGCGTCAACCAGTCGGCGCAGGGCACAGACAAGGTCGCGGCGATCCTTCACTGCCACCTCGCCACTGGCCGCATAGGCCGCCCGGGCGGCGGGCCGCTCTCGCTGACCGGTCAGCCCAACGCCATGGGCGGGCGCGAGGTCGGCGGGCTCGCCAACATGCTGGCTGCCCATATGGGCTATTCGGCTGCCGAGATCGACCTTGTCGGGCGCTTCTGGAAGGCGCCGAGGATGGCGCAGGCCGAAGGGCTGAAGGCGGTGGCGATGATGGAGGCCGTCGACGAGGGCCGCATCAAGGCGCTCTGGGTGATGGCGACGAACCCGGCCGTCTCCCTGCCGCGTGCCGACGCGGTGAAGGCGGCGCTCGGCGGCCTCGACCTCTTCGTCGTCTCCGAGAACGTGCTGTCCAACGACACGCTCTCGGCCAAGCCGCATTTCATCCTGCCCGCCGCCGCCTGGGGCGAGAAGGACGGCACTGTCACCAATTCCGAGCGACGCATCTCGCGCCAGCGCGCCTTCCTCGCTCTGCCCGGCGAGGTGAAGCCGGATTGGTGGATTCTCTGCGAGGTCGCCAAGCGTCTCGGCTTCGACGAGGCCTTCGCCTATGCCGGCCCGTCGGAGATCTATGCCGAGCACGCTGCGCTGTCCGCCTTCGAGAACGATGGCAGCCGAGATTTCGACATTGGCGCCCATGCCGAACTCCCAAGAGCCGCCTATGACGCGCTGAAGCCGGTGCAATGGCCGCTGCCGGCCGGCAGCGCGCAGGGAACGCCGCGCCTCTTCGCGCAGGGCGGCTTCTTCACCGGCGATGGCCGCGCGCGGATGGCACCGCTCGCCGTGCCAGCGCTGGCCAACGCCACGACCGAAGAGTTCCCGCTGCTGCTCAACACCGGTCGTGTCCGCGACCACTGGCACACGATGACGCGTACCGGCCTGAGCCCACGCCTCAGCGCCCATATCTCCGAGCCTGCCGTCCAGGTGAACCCCGCCGACGCGGCTCGTTTCGGGCTCGGCGAGGGCGGCTTCGCCCGCATCAGCAACGCCTTCGGCGCGGTCGTGCTCAAGGTCACGCTGGATGCCGGCGTTGGGCCCGGCTCGCTCTTCGCGCCGATCCACTGGTCGGGCGAGACGGCCTCGCATGCCCGCATCGGAGCCGCCGTGCAGCCGGCCTGCGACCCCTTCTCCGGCCAGCCCGAGATGAAGGCGACGCCTTCGGCCATCGCGCCGGTGGCTTACGCGTCGCAGGGCTTCGTGCTGTCGCGCGAGGACTTCGCGCTGCCTGAAGGAAGCTGGTGGTCGAAGCTCGCGGTCGACGGCGGCGAGGGCCGTCTGTTCGCGACCGATGCCGAGCCAGCCGAGCTGATGGCTGCCGTTCGCGCCGCCTTCGGCGAGAATGGCCTTACCGAGATGGTCGATGCCAAGGGCGGCGTCTATCGCTGCGCCGTCATCCGCGAGGGCCGGCTCGTCCTGGCGCTGTTCGTCGCGCCCTCCGGCCGCGCGCCGCTCTGGGACACGGTCAAGCTCGCCTTCGCCGACGCGCAGGCCCTGCCGGAGAACCGGCTGGCGTTGCTCGCCGGCCGCAATCTCGATGGTGCTGCCGATCCCGGCCCGACCGTCTGCGCCTGCTTCGGCGTCGGCCTCAACGCGATCCGCGCCGCCTTCGCCGGCGGTGCGACGACGCCCGAAGACATCGGCCGGCAGCTCAAGGCCGGCACCAATTGCGGTTCATGCCTCCCGGAAATCCGCCGCATCGGCGCGCAGGCACGCGCCACGGTCGCGGCGTGAGAGACGGCGGCATGAACCAGTGCGGAACCAGCAACCAGAGGAGGGCCCGATGGGTCAGGCTGTCTTGAAGGAAGCGACGGCGGGAGCAACCGTCGTTGCCTTGCCGGGCGCCAAGCCCGGTGTCGTGCCGTTGCCCGCGCCGGCGCGCAAGCCGTTGAGCCAGCGCCTGCTGCCCTGGTTCAGGGCGGTGCTGGTCAACGTCCTGCCGCCGCTGGTGACGGTCGCTCTGATCGCGCTGTTCTGGCAGATCGCGGCGTCTGGCCCGCAATCCTCGCTGCCACCCCCGACCAAGATCTGGGAGGAGGCCAAGGACCTGATCATCGAGCCGTTCTATTGGGCGGGCTCGCAGGATATCGGGCTCGGCTGGCGCATCCTGGTCTCGCTCCAGCGCGTCGCCATCGGCTTCAGCCTCGCGGCCGTGGTCGGTGTGCTGCTTGGCGCCGTCGTCGGCCAGTCGGTCTGGGCGATGCGCGGGCTCGATCCGGTCTTCCAGGTGCTGCGCACGGTGCCGCCGCTGGCGTGGCTGCCGCTTTCGCTCGCGGCTTTCCGCGACAGCCAGCCCTCGGCGATCTTTGTCATCTTCATCACCGCGATCTGGCCGGTGATCATCAACACGGCCGTCGGCATCCGCAACATCCCGCAGGACTACCGCAACGTCGCGCAGGTGCTCCGGCTGAACCAGGTCGAATTCTTCTTCAAGATCATGGTGCCCTCGGCCGCGCCCTACATCTTTACTGGCCTGCGGATCGGCGTCGGCCTGTCCTGGCTCGCCATCGTCGCGGCGGAAATGCTCACCGGCGGCGTCGGCATCGGCTTCTTCATCTGGGATGCGTGGAACTCGTCGCGCCTGTCCGACATCATCGTGGCGCTCGTCTACATCGGCGTGGTCGGCTTCCTGCTCGACCGCCTCGTCGCCTTCGTCGGCACCATCGTCACCCGCGGCACGCTCAGCAACTGAGGAGGCGCAGATGAGCTATCTCAAGATTGACCACGTCGACAAACGCTTCCAGCGCGGCGCTGCGACCACGGAAGTGCTGAAGGACATCAACCTCGTCATCGACAAGGGCGAATATGTCTCGGTCATCGGCCATTCCGGCTGTGGCAAGTCGACCCTTCTGAACATCATCGCCGGGCTGACCCCGGTCACGACGGGCGGCATCCTGCTCGAGGGCAAGGAGGTCAACGCGCCGGGGCCCGATCGCGCGGTCGTCTTCCAGAACCACTCGCTGCTGCCCTGGCTCACCGTCTACGACAATGTCGCGCTCGCCGTGAACAAGGTCTTCGGCGCCACCAAGAGCCGGGCCGAGAGGCATGGCTGGATCATGCACAATCTCGAGCTGGTCCAGATGGCCCATGCCAAGGACAAGCGCCCGGGCGAGATCTCGGGCGGCATGAAGCAGCGCGTCGGCATCGCGCGCGGCCTCGCCATGGAGCCGAAAATCTTGCTGCTCGACGAGCCCTTCGGCGCGCTCGACGCGCTGACCCGCGCCCATCTGCAGGATTCGATCATGCAGATCCACGCCACGCTCGGGAACACGATGATCATGATCACCCATGACGTCGACGAGGCCGTGCTGCTCTCGGACCGCATCGTGATGATGACGAACGGGCCGTCCGCCCGCATCGGCGAGGTGCTCGACGTGCGGTTGGAGCGCCCGCGCAAGCGCCTCGAACTGGTCTCCGACCGGACCTACATCGCTGCCCGCGAGGCGGTGCTGAAGTTCCTCTACGAGCGCCACCGCTTCGTCGAAGCCGCTTGAGGAAGCCGGCCATGACCCCCGAACAGGTTTCCGAGATCAAGGCGAGCTTCTCCAAGGTCGCCCCCATAGCCGAGCAGGCCGCCGCCTTGTTCTACGGCCGCCTGTTCGAGATCGCTCCCGAGGTTCGCCCGCTGTTCAAGGCGAGCGACATGAAGGAGCAGGGCCGCAAGCTGATGGGCACGCTCGCCGTCGTGGTGAAGGGGCTCGACGACCTGCCGGCGCTGATGCCGGCGGTGAACGCTCTGGCGGTCAAGCACAACGACTACGGTGTGACCGCCGCCCATTACGTGCCCGTCGGCGCCGCACTGCTCTGGACGCTGGAGCAGGGGCTCGGCGACGGCTTCACGCCGGCCGTCCGGGACGCCTGGACCAGCGCCTACGGCACCTTGTCCGGCGCGATGATCGCGGCCGCCGGCCAGACCACAACGGCCTGATCCGTCAGCCGAGAGCAAAACATCATGAGCGAAGATTTCACCCCCGATCAGAAGCGCTATCTGGAAGGCTTCATGAGCGGCATGCAGTCGGCCCGCACCGCGCGGGGCTTAGGTCCGCTCGGCGGCGTGTCCGGCGCAGGCGGCTCGGGCAAGCCTAGCGGTCCCGACCGGGAGCACGCGGAGGCGCAGGCCAAGACTGTCGCGGCCGGCGGCAAGCTCGTGGACCAGGAGAAGTGGAAGGCGGCCGAGCACCCCTTCGACGCCTATGCCCGCTTCAAGGACCAGGCCAATGCCGGCATCTATCCGAAGCCGGAGGATAATTTCCGCTGGCGCTATCACGGCCTGTTCTACGTGGCCCCGGCGCAGAACAGCTATATGTGCCGGCTGCGCATTCCCAACGGCATCCTGAAGGCCTGGCAGTTCGCGGGCGTCGCTGACCTCGCCGAGAAGCTTTGCGGCCCGTATTCACATGTTACCACGCGCGCCAATCTGCAGGTGCGCGAGATTCCAGCCGAGAACGCGGCCGCGCTGCTGGAAGGCCTCGCCGATCTCGGCCTCACCGCCAAGGGCTCCGGCGCCGACAACATCCGCAACGTCACGGGCTCCGCCACGGCCGGCATCGACCCGCTCGAACTGCTCGACACGCGCCCGGACGCCCGCGCCTGGCACCACCACATCCTGAACGATCGCTCGCTCTACGGCCTGCCGCGCAAGTTCAACGTCGCCTTCGACGGTGCGGGCTCGATCGCGACGCTGGAGGACACCAACGACATCGGCTTCCAGGCGATCGAGGTAGGCGACGGCGCGGTCTTTGAGGGCGCTGCCGTAGAGCCCGGCATCTGGTATCGCCTCGCCCTCGGCGGCATCACCGGCCACAAGGACCTAGCCCGCGACACCGGCGTCATCGTCGCTCCCTCGGACGCTATCGCGGTTTCGGATGCGATCGTCCGCGTCTTCATCGCCAACGGCAACCGCACCGACCGCAACAAGTCCCGCCTGAAATACGTCCTCGACGCCTGGGGTTTCGAGAAGTTCTTGGACGCGGTCGAGGAGAAGCTCGGCCGCAAGCTCATCCGGCTCGACGCAGCCTTCGTCAAGGCCCGCCCGGTCTATGACCGCCTTGGCCATATCGGCGTGCATGCCCAGTCGCAGGCTGGCCTGAATTGGGTCGGCGTTGCGCTTCCGGTCGGCAAGCTCACCGTCCAGCAGATGCGCGTCATCGCCTCGATCTCGCAGGCCTGCGGCGATGGCGATATCCGCCTCACCGTCTGGCAGAACCTGCTGATCTCCGGCGTGCCGGACGGCAAGGTCGAGGACGTCATCGCCAATCTGAAAGCCATCGGCCTTTCCGCCGAGACCTCGATCCTGCGCGCCGGGTTGATCGCCTGCACGGGCGCCACGGGCTGCAAATTCGCTGGCGCGCACACCAAGGAGGACGCGCTCGCCATCGCCGCCCATTGCGAGCCGCGCATCACGCTTGATACGCCTGTCAACATCCACCTGACCGGCTGCCACAACTCCTGCGCCCAGCACTATATCGGGGATCTCGGCCTGATCGGCGCCAAGGTTCCGGTCAGCGAAGAGGGCGACACGGTGCCGGGCTACCACGTCTTCGTCGGCGGCGGCTTTGGCGTCGAGGGCGGCATCGGCCGGGAATTCCGCACCGATGTGAAGGCTGAGGATGCGCCGGCGCTGGTCGAGGCGATCCTGCGTACCTGGCAGGAGCATCGCGCCACGCCTGACGAAAGCTTCGTCGCCTTCGCGCGCCGCCACGAGATCGGGGCGCTGCAGGCGCTCGTCGCGCAGACGGGAGACGCGGCATGACCGTCCAGACCCCATCCCCCATCGTCCAGGTCCTGCCCGAGACAGCGCCCTTCAGCGAGGAGCAGCGCTCCTGGCTGAACGGCTTCTTCGCCGGCCTGCTCTCGCTCGACAATGCCGGTGTCACCGCGCTCTCGCCGGCCGAGAACGCCGCCGTGATGGGCGAGGCCGATGACGGCGCGCCCTGGCACGATCCGTCGATGGAGATGGCCGAGCGCATGAAGCTGGCCGAGGGCAGGCCCCTGCCGCGCAAGCTCTACGCCGCGATGGCGCAGCAGGATTGCGGCCAGTGCGGTTATGTCTGCGAGACTTATTCGGCTGCGATCGCCGAGGGCAAGGAGCCGCGCCTCAACCTCTGTGCGCCGGGCGGCAAGGACACGCTGCGGATGTTGAAGACGCTGGTTGATGAGGGCGGTTCGTTGCCCGCCGCCGCGCCGGCTGAGCCCGCCACCGCTGAGCCGCTCGGTCCTCTGGGGCGCTGCCGCGAGAACCCGGCCATGGCGACCTTCCTGTCGCGCCGTAAGCTCAACGGCGAAGGCTCGGAGAAGGAGACCTGGCATGTCGAGTTCGATCTCTCGGAATGTGGGCTCGACTATATCGTCGGCGACGCCTTTGGCATTGTCGCGCAGAACGATCCGCGCCTCGTCGATGCGGTGATCGCGCTGCTCGGCGCGCGCCCCGACGCCGATGTCGGCGGTATGACGCTGCGCCAGGCGCTGATCGCCGAGCGCGCGCTCGGGCCAGCGCCGGATGCGCTGTTCCAGCTGATCTCCTACGTCACCGGCGGTGAAACGCGCGCCAAGGCCAAGCGGCTGGCGGCAGGGGAGGATCCCGATGGTGATCTCGACCGGCTCGACGTGCTCGGTACGCTGCACAAGTTCGGCAGCGCGCGGCTTTCGGCCGAAGCCTTCGTCGAGGCGCTCGATCCGCTGCAGCCGCGGCTCTACTCGATCTCGTCCTCCTGCATCGCCACGCCCGGCCGCATCACCCTGACTGTCGATGCGGTGCGCTACAGGATCGGCAGCCGGCCACGCTGGGGCGTGGCCTCGACTTTTCTGGCCGAGCGCGTCCAGCCCGGCGACAAGGTGCCGGTCTATGTCCAGCGCGCCCACGGCTTCGGCCTGCCTGCTGACCCGCAGACGCCGGTCATCATGTGCGGCCCCGGCACCGGCGTCGCGCCCTTCCGCGCCTTCCTGCACGACCGAAAGGCTACGAAGGCGCCCGGCAAGAACTGGCTCTTCTTCGGCCATCAGCGCCGGGCCAGCGACTTCTTCTACGAGGACGAGCTGACGGCGATGAAGGAGGAGGGCGTCCTCACTGGCCTGACCCTGGCCTGGTCGCGCGACGGCAAGGAGAAAATCTACGTCCAGGACCGCATGCGCGAGCGTGGCTCGGAACTCTACGCCTGGCTCGAGCAGGGCGCGCATTTCTACGTCTGCGGCGATGCCAAGCGCATGGCCAAGGATGTCGAGCGCGCCATGGTCGATGTCGTCGCCGAGCATGGCAAGCGCTCGCCCGACGAGGCTGTCGCCTATGTCGCCGCGCTGAAGAAAGCCGGGCGCTATCAGGCGGATGTGTACTGAGGTGTGATCTATGCCCTTTTCCGCCTGCGGGCGGAGAAGGGCAGGTCGGAGAGCGCGTCGCGCCCGTCATCTTCCTGTCATGCTGCGCCTGCACTCGCGCTCGCTTGATCGAACACGGGAGATCGGCGTGGCGCTTCACATTACCGGCGGCAAGGTTCTGGGGGCCGAGTTCGCCTTTGCCGATCTGACGACGCAGGGCTCTGCCATTGCGGCCATCGATGGCTCGGCGCCGGCCGTGGCGCTGCGGCTCGATGCGACCGGCCTGCTCGTGCTGCCCGGAATCGTCGATATCCATGGCGATGCCTTCGAGCGCCATATCATGCCGCGACCGGGCGTTTCCTTCGACATCGATGTCGCCCTGCGCGACGCTGACAGGGCGATGCTGGCCTGTGGCATCACCACGGCCTTTCATGGCGTGACATGGTCCTGGGAGCCAGGCCTGCGGGGCGCCGGCAATGCGCGCGCGCTGGTCGCCGCGCTCGAACGCCTGCGGCCCCGGCTCGGTGCCGATACGCGCTTCCATCTTCGCCACGAGATCTTCAATCTTGAGGCCGAAGCCGAGATTTTCGACTGGCTCGGCAGCGGCCGCATCGGCGTTCTCGCCTTCAACGATCACACCCCGGCAATTTTCAAGGGCGCCGTCCGTGCCGGGAAGATCGCCAAGATGGCCGAGCGCACGGGCTTGTCCGATGCGGACTTCATGGCGCTGGCCCGGCAGGTCTTCGATCGCGGCGATGAGGTCCCCGCCTCTGTCGCGCGGATCGCTCAGGCTGCGCGCAATGCCGGCGTGCCGATGCTCTCGCATGATGACGCTTCGCCCGCCATGCGGCGCGACTACCGCGCCCTCGGCGTTGGCGTGGCCGAGTTCCCGCTGACCGTCGAGACGGCGCGGGAGGCGTCGGCCGCAGGCGAGGCCATCGTCTTCGGCGCGCCGAACGTTGTTCGCGGCGGGTCGCATCTCGGCTGTCCGGGCGCGGAAGAGATGGTCCGCGAGGGCCTCTGCAGCATCCTCGCCTCGGACTACTACTACCCGTCTCTGCCGCTCGCGCCCTTCATCCTGGCCGGAAACGGCTCGGCGAGCCTTCCGGACGCCTGGCGGTTGGTCTCGCAGGCTCCGGCCATGGCGCTCGGGCTCGCCGATCGCGGTGCGATTGCGCCCGGCATGCGTGCCGATCTCGTGCTGGTCGATGAGGGGCCGCAACCACGCGTGGTCGCGACCATTGTCGGTGGTAGGCTGGCCCATCTGGCGGACCAGCGCATCCTGGCGGGAGCGTCGGCGGCTGCTCAGGCGGCGTAGCCGCGCAGGGAACTGACTGCCGTCATCACTCCGCGCAGTTCCGCAAGCCCGCGCAGGCGCCCGACCGCCGGGTAGCCCGGGAACGAGCCCTTGCCGAGATCGTCGAGCAGCTCGTGGCCGTGGTCCGGGCGCATCGGGATCTGCCAATGGGCGAGGCCGGCGGCCTTGCGGCGCTGCTCCTCCGCGAGCAGCACCTCGACCAGGGCCACCATGTCCGTGTCGCCGCCGAGATGCTCCGCCTCCATGAAGGAGCCATCCGCGTCCTTCGCGACATTGCGCAGATGCGCGAACCAGATCCGGTCCGCGAAGCGCCGCGCGATACACGGCACGTCGTTCTTCGGATTGGCGCCGAGCGAGCCCGAGCACAACGTCAACCCGTTCGCCGGCCGGTCGACCGCGTTGAGGATGAAGGCGATGTCGTTCTCGTCCGAGCAGATGCGCGGCAGGCCGAAGAGTGGGCGCGGCGGGTCGTCCGGGTGGATGCACATCCGGATGCCGACTTCCTCGGCCGTCGGGATCACGGCTTCGAGGAAGCGCTTGAGATTGGCGCGGAGCTCCTCGTGGCTCATGCCGTGATAGCGCTCCAGCATGCGCTTCAGGCCCGGCACGTCGTAGCGGTCATAGGCGCCGGGCAGCCCGGCCATGATGTTGGCGAGCAGCCGGTCGCGATCGGCCTCCGAGGAGCGCTCGAACCAGGCCTTGGCGCGGTCCATCACATCCGCCGAATGCCCGTCGGCAGCACCGGGACGTTGCAGCATGAAATGGTCGAAGGCGACGTATTCGTGGATGTTGAAGCGTAGCGCCGTGCCGCCGCCGGGCAGCCGGTAGGCCAGCTCGGTGCGCGTCCAGTCGAGCACCGGCATGAAGTTGTAGCAGACCACCTCGAGCCCGCAGGCGGCGAGGTTGCGCAGCGACTGGCGGTAGTTCTCGAAGATCGGTTCGAGATCGCCCTCGCCGATCTTCACCGTCTCATGGATCGGCAGGCTCTCGACCACGTTCCAGCGCAGCCCGAGGCTCGCATCCGCGCCGATGATCGCCTTGCGGGCCTCGATCTCCGCCACGCTCCAGACCACGCCATAGGGAATCTGGTGCAGGGCGTTGACGATGCCGCGAGCCCCGGCCTGCCGGGCCTGCGCGAGCGTCACCACGTCGTCGGGGCCGAACCAGCGCCAGCTCTGTTCCATCAGGATGCCCGTTCCGTCAGAGAATGGGTCATGGTCGCGTGTCCTCCGGGTTTCTTGTTCTGTGGGCTTGGTATGGTGCAGCCTGGCCGTCAGTCGAGCCGGGCAGGGGTGGCGCTGCCGGCGAAGGCATCGACCTGGTCACGTGCGATCGTCTCGATCGCGTCGAAGACGGTGCGCAGATGCGCCCGCATGGCCGCTTCCGCGCCTGCCTCGTCACCGGTGACGACGTAATGCAGGATCTCGCGGTGCTGGGTCAGGATCATGTTGGGCCAGGCCGCGCTGTCGAGGGAAAGGCAGCGGACGCGGTCGAGCTGCGCCTTGACGCCCTCGATCAGGCTCCACACGGAAGGGTGGCCGGCCAGCTTCGCCAGCTCGGCATGGAAGGCCTCGTCATGGCGGAAGAAGGCCGCCCGGTCGCCGGCGGCAAGATCGCGCTCCTGCTGTCGTACGTTCTGCTCCAGTGCGGCCTTGCCCGCCGCGTCGGCATGGCGGGCGGCCAGCGCGACCGTCCGGCATTCCAGCGTCTCGCGGACGAACTGGCTGTCATGCACGGCGGCGAGATCGATCGGCGCGACGAAGGTGCCGACCTGCGGCACCACCATCAGGAAGCCCTCCTCGACGAGGCGCTTGAAGGCCTCGCGCACCGGCGTGCGGCTGACGCCGAAACGCACGGCCATGCGCGCCTCCGACATCGCCTCGCCCGGGCGCAGCACCGCTGCGAGGATGTCACCTCGCAACAGGCGATGGATCTGATCGGTGCTCTGACGCGCTGCGGGGATGCCCATTGCCAAGCTCTGGTCGACTAGTATACTAGGATACCGACTATTCCGGGGTCGCGTCAATCGGCGCGAGTCACGGAGCCGTCGAGACGGCATCCTGAAGCGATGCCCGCAGCTCGATCAACAAGAACAAAGCGGAAAATCCGCGTCATCGGAGGAGAGGTCATGGTCCAGAGCAGCATCAATCGGCGTGCATTCATCGGCGGCGTCGCGGGCCTCGCCGGCGCGGCGCATGCGTCTTCCGTCTTCGCCCAGCAACTCAAGCTGCCGACATCCCCGGTCGTCCTGTCGATCGTCGACGTCGCCGGCAATCTGGCGCTGACTCAGAAGGCGATCGAGAACTACCGCAAGGCCAAGCCCAACCTGGTCTCGCGCATCGTCTTCACCAAGGCGCCGTCGCCCGAGCTGCCCGGCAAGATCAAGGCGCAGCAGGATGCCGGCCGCGTCGACATCGACATGGTGCTGACCGGAACGGACGCGCTGTCGGCCGGCGTCGATCAGAAGCTCTGGGTGCCGCTGCTGCCGCAGCTCTCCGGCAGCCTCCCGAAGCTCGACGAAATCTTTCTCGAAGGCGCCGCCAAGATGCAGGCTCTCGCCAGCGGGCAGGGCGTCGTCGTCACCTATTACCCGTCGGGCCCGCTGCTCGAATACATGCCGGCCAAGGTCAAGACAGTCCCGACCACGGCCGAAGAGCTGCTGGCCTGGACGCGCGAGAACAAGAACCGCTTCATCTATCCGCGCCCGGCCAATTCCGGCCCCGGCCGCACCTGGATGATGGGCCTGCCCTATCTGCTCGGCGATTCCGACCCCAAGGATCCCGTCAAGGGCTGGGACAAGACCTGGGCCTATCTCAAGGCACTGGGCGAGAACATCGAGTACTATCCCGGCGGCACCGGCGCGACGATGAAGGAACTCGGCGACGGCTCGCGCGACATGACCGTGACGACGACGGGCTGGGACATCAACCCGCGCGTCCTCGGCGTCGTGCCCAAGGAAGCGAAGATCGCCGCGCTGAAGGGTTTCCACTGGGTCACGGACGCGCATTACATGTGCATCCCCAAGGGCGTCTCGGACGAGAAGCTCGCCGTCCTCATCGACCTGATGAACTTCCTCCTGACCAAGGAGCAGCAGGCCTATACCTATGACGAGGGCTATTTCTATCCGGGCCCGGCGGTGAAGGGCGTGACCCTCGACATGGCCCCGCTCGAGAGCCAGGCGGCGATCAAGGAGTTCGGCCGGCCCGAATACGAGAAGCTGATCGCCGACAACCCGCTCCAGACGCCGCTCGATCCCGAAAAGATGGTCGTCGCGTTCCGCATCTGGGACGAGCAGGTCGGCGGCGCCAAGCGCAAGTGATCCAAGTGATCATTGTACAAGTGACGCTGCGCAAGCGATCCTGCGCGGTCGAATGAATCGACCGGGGGCAACCCGATGAGGGCTGCCCCCGACCGGACCTTGAATCGAGACTTCAACACGCGGTGGCCATGACGATTCACGCAGCCTCTTTCAATGAGCTCCGGCTCGATCGCCTGAGCCGGGATTTCGGCACCCACAACGCGTTGAAGGACGTCTCGCTGACGATCGGCAAGGGCGAGTTCATCGCTCTTCTGGGCCCGTCCGGCTGCGGCAAATCGACGACCCTGAACATCATCGCCGGCCTCTTGCCCGCCACCGGTGGCGGCATCTGGCTCGACGACAAGCGCATCGACCCTCTGCGGCCGGAAGAACGCGGCTTCGGCATGGTGTTTCAGAACTACGCCCTGTTCCCGCATATGAGCGTGACCAAGAACATTGGCTTCGGCCTGAAGATGCGCGGCGTCGCCAAGTCCGAGATCGAGCGCCGCGTCGCCGAGGCCGTGGCGCTGGTCCGGCTCCAGGGCCAGACCGAGAAGCTGCCCGGCCAGCTCTCCGGCGGCCAGCAGCAGCGCGTCGCCATCGCGCGTGCCATCGTCGTCGAGCCGCCGCTGGTGCTGATGGATGAGCCGCTCTCCAATCTCGATGCCAAGCTGCGCCTCGAGATGCGCGCCGAAATCCGCCGCATCCACAACACGCTGGGCGCTACGACCATCTATGTGACGCACGACCAGGAAGAGGCGCTGTCACTGGCAGACCGCATCGTGGTGATGCGCGACGGGCAGGTGCGCCAGGTCGGAGCGCCGGAGGATCTGTTCTCGCGGCCGGACCATCTCGACGTCGCCGAGTTCATGGGCTTCCGCAACAAGGTCGCCGGCCGCGCCGTTTCGGTCGCCGGCGGGCATGCCACGGTCGCGGTCGGCGAGGCTCAGATCGTCGGCCGGGCGCGTCATGCCATCGCGCCGGGCGCCGCCACCCATGTTGCGATTCGCCCCGAGGATCTTCACCCGGTTGCGGCCGGGGGCGCGGGCCTCAAGGCACAGGTCATCTCGACCGAGTTCCGCGGCCGCGAATTCGTCGGCTTCGCCCGCATGGCCGATGGCACGGACCTCTCCTTCCTCGCCCATGACAAGCTGGCACCGGGAGAGGAAGTCACGCTGGCGGCGGAGCCCGATCGCGTCCTCGTCTACGGGGATGCGGCGTGACCGGCTCGGCTCCCTCCATTCCGCTGAGCCAGAAGCTCGCTGCGCGCGGGCTAGACGGGCTGACTCTGCTGGTTTTGCCAGCGGTGTTCTTCTCGCTCGCGCTGTTCATCTACCCGTTCTTCTACGGGCTGTTCCTGTCCTTCACGCCGAAGGCGGGGGGCGCGTTCGCCAACTATCAGCGCTTCTTCTCGGATTCGTTCCTGTACGGCACGATTTCCACGACGCTCTGGCTCGCCTTGCCGGTCACGATCGCGACGCTGCTGATGGCGATCCCGATCGCCTTCCGCGTCCGCCTGATGAAGCATCAGCGCCTGCTGACCACGATCCTGGTGATCCCGATCACGCTCGGCACCGTGCTGGTCGCGCAGGGATTGCTGAACTATCTCGGCCCGCAGGGCTGGTTCAACCGCGCCCTGATGACCGCGGGGCTGATCTCGTCGCCGGTCAAGCTGCTGCACAACTACTGGGGCGTGATGATCTCGCTGGTCATCACCGGCTTCCCCTTCACCTTCCTTCTGACGCTGTCCTATCTCTCGGGCGTCGATCCGGCGCTCGAGCAGGCCGGCGCGACGCTGGGCGCAGGCCCCTGGCAGCGCTTCAAGCATATCCTGTTGCCGCTCCTGCTGCCGGGCCTTGCCATCACCTTCTGCCTCTCCTTCGTGCAGGCCTTCTCGGTCTTTCCGTCGGCGGTCCTGCTCGGTGCTCCGGCTGGGCCGACGCGCGTGATCTCGATCGCGGCCTATCAGGCGGCTTTCGAGGAGTATGATTATTCGATGGCCTCGGCCGTCGCGATGATCATGGGCGTCGTCCAGCTCTCGATCGTCGTTGCGGTTCTGGCGGCACGCGGCCTGCTTTATCGCGGCCCTGCCGGCGGCGGAAAGGGTTGATCCGATGGTCAAGGACACCCGCCTTTCGACCCGTCTCTGGGCCTTCGCCAACTGGGCCGTGATCGCCTTCTTCATCCTGAACCTGTTCGGGATGATCGCGACCGTGGTGACGAGCTCCTTCGCCACGCGCTGGCTCGGCACCTGGCTGCCGGCTGGCTGGACCACGCGCTGGTACTCCTCCGCCTGGGACGAGTTCCAGCTCTACGACGTGCTCTCGGTCACCTTCCAGATCGTCTTCCTCGTGGTCTTCCTCTCGGGGCTGATCGGCGTGCCGGCCGCCTATGCGCTGGCCCGTCGCGACTTCCCCGGCAAGAAGCTGATCATGCTGCTCTTCCTGCTGCCGCTCCTGGTCCCGCCGATCACCTTCGGCATTCCGCTGGCGACAGTGCTGTACAAGGCGGGCCTCGCCGGGCAGATGTCGGGCGTTGTGCTCGCCAATCTCGTGCCGACGGTGCCCTTCGTCATCCTGGTGATGATTCCGTTCATCGAGCAGATCGACACCAAGATCGAGGCGGCGGCGCGCGTCTTCGGCGCCAACACCTTCAAGCTCTTCATCCATATCCTGCTGCCGCTGCTGGCGCCGGGCATCCTGGCGGCGCTGCTGCTCGTGCTGGTCCGCACCATCGCGATGTTCGAGCTGACCTTCCTCACGGCCGGCCCGACGAGCCAGACGCTGGTCGTCGCGCTCTACTACGCGGTCTTCGCGGCGGGCGTGCGTGCGGTTCAGTCGATCGACGCCATGGCGGTGATCTACATGATCACGACGCTGGTCTGGCTGCTGATCGCGCTGCGCTTCGTCAACCCGACGCAGATCGTGGCCCGCGCCAAGCGCTGAGACGGCGGCCTACCGCCATCGCAGGAAAGAAACGAAGCCCCGTCCGGAACCGGGCGGGGCTTCTTGCGATTGAATCCGGGCAATCCCGGAGTTCCAGTCATGGCGCGCGTCATCTTCGATGAAACCGATCCAGCCCCGGTGTCGCCCTCGACGGGGCGGCTGAGACACAGTTCAGCGACCAGCCTGACCATCACGCGCCGCAGGTCTGGCAAGGGCTTCTCCTATCGCGACGGGGAGGGGCATCGCATCGCCGATCCGGCGACGCTCGCCCGCATTCGCAAGCTCGCCATCCCGCCAGCCTATGTCGGCGTCCGCATCGCCGCCGATCCGCGTGCGCATCTCCAGGCGGTCGGCCATGACGAAGCCGGCCGCGTCCAGCATCGCTACCATCCGGATTGGGAGAAGGTCCGCGAGCGCCGCAAGCTCAAGCGTCTGAAATGCCTGATCGACGCGTTGCCGAAGCTGCGGGCGGCCGTCGCCAGGGATCTCAAGGACCGGAACCTGACGCATGACAAAGCGCTCGCCTGCGCCGCCGCGATCATCGACCATTGCCATATCCGCGTCGGCAATGAGGCCTACGCCAGGGCCAATGGCAGCCACGGCGCCTCTACGCTTCTGAAGCGCCACGTCGCCGTGACCGGCGCGCGTGTCGAACTCGCCTTCAAGGGAAAGAGCGGCAAGCAGATAGCCTGCGCCCATGAGGATCGGACGCTGGCGCGCGCCCTGACCCGTGTGATGGCTCTACCGGGCCGCCGCCTGCTGCAATATCGCCGCGAGGATGGCAGCGTCGCCGAGGTCAGGGCCGGCGAGATCAACGCCTATCTCAAACGCGTCACCGGCCTGCCTGTGAGCAGCAAGGACCTGCGCATGCTCGCCGCCAATGCCGCTGCGGCGGAGCTTCTGTTGGCGGGCGAGGTCGTCGCGACCGAAACCGGCCGGAAGCGCCAGCTCGCCGACATCATGCGGGCGATCTCCGAGCGGCTGGTCAACACGCCCGCCGTGGTGCGCAAGAGCTATGTCCACGAGATCGTGCTGCGTGCTCACGCCACCGGCCGGCTCAGGCGCGCTTATGACAAGGCGAGGGCGCGTGGCGCCTGTTCGCGCATCGAGCGGGCCCTCGGGCTGCTGGCGAGGTGACCCTCAAGGCTTCGGGTCGGGTGCCTTCCGCCCCTGCGTGATCAGCCTTGCGCTGTGCTGGCCCGAGATGAAGGTCCAGAACCAGCTCCAGGCCACCGCGACGCGGCTGCGCGCGCCGATCAGGAAGAAGATGTGGGCGATGCCCCAAAACCACCAGGCGATCCAGCCACGCAGCTGCAGCCAGCCGAAATCCACCACCGCCGCGCTCTTGCCGATGGTCGCGAGATTGCCCTGGTGGCGATAGCGGAAAGGCGGCGGGGCCGGCTGGCCCGCCAGCCTCGCGCGGATGACGCGGCCGACATGGGCGCCTTGCTGCTTGGCGGCGGGCGCGATGCCGGGAACCGGCTGGCCGTCGGCCGTCGGGACAGCGGCGGTGTCGCCGATCACGAAGATCTCCGGTCGTCCCGGCGCGTTGAGGTTCGCATCGACAGTGGCGCGTCCGGCCCGGTCCGCCGGCGTGCCGAGCCAGGCGGCCGCGGGCGAGGCGGCGACGCCGGCTGCCCAGACGACCGTGCGGCAGCCGACGAACTCCTCGCCGATCGTCACCCCGTCCGTACGGATGTCGGAGACCGGCCGCCCCAGCAGGACCTCGACGCCGAGCCTGTCGAGCGCCGCCTTCGCATAATCCGACAACGATGCGGGGAACGCGGCCAGAACCCGCGGCCCCGCCTCGATCAGGAGGATCCGCGCCTTGCGCGTGTCGATATGGCGGAACTCCTGCCAGAGGACCTCCTTGGCGAGTTCGGCGATGATGCCGGCGAGTTCGACGCCGGTCGGCCCGGCTCCGATCACGGCAAAGGTCAGAAGCGCCTGCTGTGCGGCAGGGTCACTCTCGCGCTCGGCCTGCTCGAAGGCGAGCAGCATCCGGCGCCGGATCGTCGTCGCGTCCTCCAGCGTCTTCAGCCCGGGCGCCAGAGCCTCCCATTCGTCGCGGCCGAAATAGGAGTGCCGCGCGCCGGTGGCGAGAACCAGCGTGTCGTAGGCGATGGTCGAGCTGTCGGAGAGCAGGACCTGCCGACCACCGGCATCGACGCCCGTGACCTCGGCCAGCAGCGTCGTGACGTCCTCACGCTCCCGGAACAACCTCCGGATCGGCCAGGCGATCTCGGAGGTGGCGAGGATCGTGGTCGCGACCTGATAGAGCAGCGGCTGGAAGAGATGATGGTTGCGCTGATCGATCAGGGTGATCCGCAGGCCCGCCCCCTTGAGATCGCGCACGAGCTGCAGACCGGCAAAACCTGCGCCCACGACGACGAGATGGTGGGCTGCCGGAGACGGCGCTGCCTCGGCCATGACATGCGGCCCCTTCGGGTTCGGTGCGGCCGCGAGACCGCCTCTCTGACCGCCATCTTGACCTGCCGCTTGCCCGGCGCAAGGCCAGTGCTCGCGCCCCGGGGGTGCGCCAAGGCTCATTTTAGGCTAGTCAGCCGCGATGACCTTGCTTTCGCCAGAGCTTCTGCGCTTTTCCGTCGCCCCCATGATGGATTGGACCGACCGGCATTGCCGCGTCATCCATCGCCTGATGTCGCGCCGTGCCCGCCTCTACACCGAGATGGTGACGGCGCAGGCCGTGATCCGGGGCGACCGGCAGCGGCTGATCGGCTTCGACGCCGTCGAGCATCCGGTCGCGCTGCAGCTTGGCGGCAATGATCCGCAGCTCCTGGCCGAGGCCGCGCGGATCGGCGCCGATTTTGGCTATGACGAGATCAACCTCAATTGCGGTTGCCCCTCCGACCGGGTGCAGGGCGGGGCCTTCGGGGCCTGCCTGATGCGCGAGCCGGCGTTGGTCGGCGACTGCGTCGCCGCGATGAAGGCTGCTGTTTCGATCCCGGTCACGGTGAAGTGCCGCATCGGCGTCGACGATCAGGATCCCGAAGCCGCGCTCGACGCCCTGACCGCTGCCGTGCGGCAGGCCGGCGTCGATGCGCTCGTCGTCCATGCCCGGAAGGCCTGGCTCCAGGGGCTGTCGCCCAAGGAGAACCGCGAGATTCCGCCGCTCGACTACGAGCGCGCCTACCGCCTGAAGAGCGCCAATCCGGAACTGCTCGTCGCGATCAATGGCGGCATCCGCGGTTCCGACGAATGGAACGCCCATCTTGCCCGTCTCGACGGCGTCATGATCGGCCGCGAGGCCTATCAGAACCCCGAGATCCTGCTGCAGGTTGATCCGCTGCTCTTCGGCGAGGCCGCGCCCGTTGCGGACGCTTTCGCCATGCTGGAGGCACTCGAGCCGCATCTGGCGGCCCATCTCGAGGCGGGCGGCAGGCTGCATGCCTTCACCCGCCATCTCGTCGGCCTCTTCCCGGGCCGCCCCGGCGCGCGCCAGTTCCGCCGCCATCTCGCCGAGCATTGCGTCGCTGCAGGTGCAGGGATCGCCGATCTGCGCGCGGCGATCGCCCATGTCGCGCGCCTTGACGGCGCCCGCGTCGCTGCCTGAGGAGCCATCATGAGCGATGCGCCTCTGGACGAAGCCGAGATATCCGGGCGCATCGCAGCGAGCTTTGGCAAGCAGAGCTTCATGTCGACGCTCGGCGCCCGCCTGAGCCATGTCGCTGCCGGCGAGGTCGAGATCGAATTGCCGATCCTGCCGCATGTCTCCCAGCAGCATGGCTTCGTCCATGCCGGAGCGGTCGCCTCCATCGCCGACTCCGCCTGTGGTTATGCCGCGCTCACGCTGATGCCGGCCGGTGCAGGCGTCCTCACCGCGGAGTTCAAGATCAATCTGCTGGCGCCGGCCGCCGGAGAGCGGCTGGTTGCGAAGGGCAGGGTGGTCAAGGCCGGTCGCACGCTGACGCTCGCCATGGCCGAGATTTTCGCGGTCAAGGACGGGGCCTCGAAGCTTTGCGCCATGATGACGGCGACCTGCATGACGATCGCCGGCCGCGACGGCGTAGCCGACTGAAGCCGCTTCTCGCGCCTGACGCGCAACGCGATCCCACTTCTGCAGCCGTGCCGGACGCTACGAGGCAGGTTTCCAGCGAGGGCTCGGGCCGTCGCATTTTGAAGAGCGCCGGTACGAAGGTGGCGCTATAATCACTGCCGCCCTGTCGACCGGATCGAGGACATCCTTGCCGATTGTCGCAATGGCCTCGTCGCTGCTCAATGAAAAACAAGCCCGTGCGGCTGTCTGTCAAAACGCAGGAGGCGTTCATGAGAACATACTACCTGTTTCAAGCCGTGAATTCCCCTGACCTGCGCGGCTTCACGGACAAACTGCCCGGCGCCAGCTTGCCCATGGATCTTGGGCCATGGGCTCTCATGCAGGCGATCGAGCCGCACGAGGAATGGAAGCTCGCCATCAGCCGGGCGGTCGTGGCGGCGGGCATCCTGGAGAACGGCTTCTATCTCTGGGGCCCGGTCGAGCGAACGGACGCATACCACTCGACGATCGCGAGTGATCGCGTCGAAGGGACGGTCGTATTCGGTCGCGGGAACGAACAGATCGGCACGATCAAGCGGCTGTTCATCGAGAAGCTGAGTGGCCACGTTACCTATGTCGATGTGTCGTTTGGAGGTTTCCTTGGTATGGGCAGTCGTCACGTGACGATCCCCTGGGAAAAGCTGACCTACGACAAGGAGCTCGAGGGCTATCGCACCGACCTTGTCGAGGACCAGGTGCGAGCGGCCTCGACAGCTGTGGCGACGAACGCGTTTCCTCAGGCCGGAAGCGCAATCTGAAACCTGCGTTGTGCGCTCGCCACGGCATTGACCTGCAGGCGAAGTCCTACCGCACCGGGCTGCTGCGGCGCGCGGTGCGGCCCGCCATATGCGCTGAGTTGAGCTGCGCGAAGGCATGCGGGCTCTCGCCCATTTCTTCCCGGAATGCGAAGATGAAGGCCGAGGCCGAGCTGTAGCCCAGCTCCATGGCGGTGTCGGTCACAGACATCCCCCCGGCGAGCAATTCTACGGCACGAAACAATCGCAGTCGGCGCCGCCATGTCCGGAGCGGTGTCCCGACGTCTGCCTCGAAGCGTCGCGTCAGCGTCCGTCCCGACATTCCCAGTTCGCGGGCCCAGTCATCGGCGCCGCGTTCATCGGCGGGTTCAAGAAACAACGCCTCGCAAAGCCGGATAAGGGGAGCGCTACGCGGCCATGGGAGGGCGGCCGGGAGTTTTGGGGCGCGCCGGAGTTGATCGATAATCAGCGCCACGACGCGGCTTCGATAACCCTCGGCGTCGTCTTCCTGACCGAGATCCGATGCTTCGACGATCAGCGCCTTCAGCAAGGGCGATACCGCGAGCACGGATGGCTCCGTATCGATTCCGGCCCCGGCGTCCTTGGCGATCCAAAGACTGCGGAACTCCGCGCCCAGAAGGGAGCCGACGCGATGGACGATCCCGCACGGCAGCCAGGCCGCCTGCTCTGGCGAGGTGATGAAGGTTCGCCCCGCCGTCGAGATCGTGAGGACGCCGTCTATGGCGTAGACGAGTTGATGCCAGTCATGGGCGTGGTCCGGGAATTGGTGCCGCGCGGGGATGGACTGCGCGCGCGTGGTCAGAGGACTCGGAGGCAGTGCATCGGGGGGAGCGGAAATCGTCGACCAGGCCATGGCAAAGCAATCTTGTCTGATAATCGACATAGAATGGCAAAGCGTCGAAAGTTCGCCAAGCCCGCCTCTGATATGGCTTGAGCACGATCGCGAGCAGTCAATCCGCTCCGACAGCGGTAGCGAAAGGGACCTGGACGCATGGCCGAAGTCGACAGTCGCGGCCTACCCATCTCGACCAACTCGCCGGAGGCCGCGCGCCTCTATCGCGAGGGTGTCGATCTGCTGATCGCTGCATGGCCCGGCGCCATCGAGACCTTGCAACAGGCCGTCTCGGCGGACCCAAATTTCGCGCTCGCCCATGCCGCATTAGCCCGAGCCTATGCGATCCGGGTGAGGCCGGCCGACGCCAAGGCTAGCATCGCGAACGCAAGCGAGCTTGCCGCCCGCAACGGCACCGAGCGAGAGCGCAGCCATGTCGCGACGCTGGCTTTCGCCGTGACCGGGCAGGCCGCGAAGGCGCTGCCAGCGGCGCTCGCCCATGTCGACCGCTGGCCGCGGGACGTCGTCATCTTCTCACTGCCGCTCGGCGCTTTCGGTCTATTCGCCTTCTCCGGCATGGCCGATCACGATCAGGCTCGTGTCGATCTTTGCGAAAAGCACGCGCACCACTTTGATGCCGACGATTGGTGGTTCCTGACCTATCGCGGATGGTCGCATGCGGAAAATGGCTCTGTCCGACTCGGCCGCGACCTGGCGCAACGAGCTTTCGACCTCAAACCGGCTAACGCGAACGGTGCGCACGCGCTGTCCCATGCAATGTTCGAGGGCGGAGCCGGCGCCGAGGCGGAGCAGCTCGTCGCGCGCTGGCTGCCGACCTATGACCGCTCCGGGATCTTGCATGGGCATATCGCGTGGCATCAGGCGTTGTCGGCGTTGGAGCGTGGCGACCCGGCCGGGGCACTGGCCGTCTACGAGACGCATGTCCAGCCATCCGTCTCCCAGGGCACGCCGATCAATATCCTGACGGACACCGTCTCGCTGCTTTGGCGTCTCCAGCTCTACGGCCATCAGGTTCCGGACAGCCTGTGGCAGACCGCGCGCAACTATGCCGAGACGAAGTTCGCCAAGCCTGGCTTCGCCTTCATCGACGCCCATCTGGGTCTTCTGTCTGCCGCAACGGGTGACAAGCTCGCCGCGTCCGAGCGCGTCGCAGCTCTCTCCAGTCTCGTCGAAGAAGGCACGATGGCGGCCGGACCTGTCGTTCCGGCGATCTGCCGGGCGGCGCTCGCGTTTGCCGATGGCAACTACTCCGATTGCGTTCGGATTCTCGAGCCCATGGCGGGCGAAGTTGCGCGGATCGGCGGCAGCGGCGCCCAGCGGGAGGTCATCGAGGACACCCTCCTTGTGGCTCTGATGCGCAGTGGCGAGGTCATGAAGGCCGGGGCCTTGCTCGACGAACGGCTGCATCGCAGGCCGTCCCCTCGGGACATTCTCTGGAAGAGCCAGATCGCAGCATGACGACAATGACCACCACCTCCGATACCGGCGAGCTGAGCGCGGTTCGCCGGGAGCGCAACAATGTCCTCAGGCTGGCCGTCTGCCAGGCCCTGGCGGGGGCCAATTCCACGGTGGTCTACGCGACCGGGGCGGTCGTCGGCGACATGCTGGCGCCGAACAAGGCATTGGCGACGATGCCCATCTCGATTTTCGTGGTCGGCATGGCCCTGTGCACGCTTCCCGCTGGTGCGATTGCCCAGCGCTTCGGGCGGCGGATGGCTTTCATGCTCGGCACGGGAAGCGGTGTCCTCGCCGGACTGCTCGGTGCGCTAGCGGTCTATTACGCCCAGTTCTGGCTGTTCTGTGCCGCCACTTTCTGCGGTGGTGTCTATGCTGCCGTGGTCCTGTCGTTCCGTTTCGCGGCAGCCGACTGCGCCGTGCCGGCGCGGCGCCCGCGTGCCTTGTCGGCGGTCATGGCGGGTGGCGTCTTCGCGGGCGTGCTCGGCCCGCAGCTCGTCACGCATACAATGAACCTCTGGGCGCCACATCTGTTCGCCGCGACCTATGTCGGACAGGCGGCGGTTGCGGCTCTCTCCGCATTGGTTCTGGCCGGCGTGAAGCTGCCCATGCCCAGCGCTGCCGAGCGTAGCGGCGGGCGGCCATTGGCCGAGATCGTGCGCCAGCCGCGTTTTGTCCTCGCAGTCATCTGCGGTGTCGTCTCCTATCTGTTGATGAACTTCCTCATGACGGCTGCGCCGCTCGCGATGAAGTTCTGCGGTCTTTCGCAAGAATCCGCGAACCTCGGCTTGCAATGGCATGTCATCGCCATGTACGGGCCGAGCTTCTGGACGGGGAAGCTCATCACCCGCTTCGGCGCGGCCAAAGTCGTTGCCGCTGGCCTGTTCCTGACCGGGGCGTCCTCGGCCGTCGGCCTGCTCGGCGTCGATGTCGCTCATTTCTGGGCGACGCTGATCCTGCTCGGGATCGGCTGGAACTTCGGGTTCGTCGGAGCCTCGGCGATGGTTCTGGAGTGCCATCGTCCGGAAGAGAAGGCACGGGTCCAGTCCTTCAATGACTTCGCCGTCTTCGGCACCATGGCCGTGGGCTCGTTCCTGTCGGGCGGCCTGCTGTCCGGCTTCGGTTGGGATACCGTGCTTTGGCTCTCGTTTGCTCCCCTGCTGGTCGCCATCGTGGCGCTGATGGCCGGGCGGCGGACATACCCGCGGGTCGGATGATCGCGATGCCGGCGAATGTCTCCGCGAAGGCTGAAAAGGTCATCATCGTCGGCGGCGGGTTGGCGGGATTGCTGGTCGCCCGCGAGCTGGATCGCGCGGGGTTCGCGTTCGAGCTGCTCGAGGCCCGCGACAGGCTTGGCGGCAGGATCCTGTCCGTCGATGCGAACGGCAATCACTCCGGGGATGGCTTCGATCTGGGCCCGTCCTGGTTCTGGCCGGAGATGCAGCCGGCGCTGGCGGCCCTGATCGGCGAGCTCGGGTTGGCGGACTTTCGCCAGCATGAGCAGGGGGACATCGTCGTCCAGTACCGGCCCGACGCGCCTCCGGAGAGATATCCGGGCGGCAGCTTCCAGCAATCGGCATCCGCTCGCGTCGTCGGGGGCACGGGCGCGATCATTGATGCAATCGCTGCAACGCTCCCGGCGGAGTCCATCCGCAGGGGGCTCGCGGTTCGCAGCGTTGCCTTGGGCGATGGCTCCATCACCGTCGAATGCCGGCGGGCAGGCGACGATCTGGTGACCGTGAGCGGCTCCCACCTCGTCATTGCGATGCCACCGAGACTGCTGGCGGAGACGATCTTGCTGGATCCGCCGGTCGATGCCCGGGCCAAGGAGGACTGGCGCCGAACCTCGACATGGATGGCGCCTCACGCCAAGTTCTTCGCTCTGTACGAAAAGCCGTTCTGGCGCGAGATCGGGCTCTCGGGTGCGGGCCGTAGCGTGGTCGGGCCGCTCGGCGAGGTCCACGACGCCACCACCGCGTCCGGCAACGCCGCGCTCTTCGGCTTCGTGGGCGTTCCCGCAAGACAACGTGCGGAAGCCGGCGAAGAGGTGGTGGTCGCGGCCGCGATACGGCAACTCACGGCCATGTTCGGCTTGGAAGCCGGCAAGCCGATAGCGACGCTCTACAAGGACTGGGCGAGCGATCCTTTCACAGCCACCGCCGCCGACATGGAAGCTCCCGGCCATCCCGACGGGTGTCGCTCGGCGGGCATCGATGGCCTCTGGGCGGGCCGGCTGTTCCTTGCCGGTAGCGAGGCCAGCGCCCGTGAGCCCGGATATCTGGCCGGAGCGGTCGATGCGGCCAGGCGCGCCGTCACGGAGCTCGTGAGAACGGTCAAGGCGGGCGCCCGGCAGATTTCTTCCAGCACAACGGAATAGCGGAATACCGAGGAGAAGCATCGCCATGGCGGATACCTATCGGGCTGTCGTCGTCACCGGGCCCGGGCAGTTGGAACTGGTGGAGCGAGTGGTCCCCGTGCCGGGCACCGGTGAAGTGTTGCTCGCCGTGGAAGCATGCGGCCTCTGTGGAGCAGACGGCCACGACATCGAGCGGGGGGAAGGCCCGTGGCCGCGTGTCCCGGGGCATGAAGTGGTCGGCCGCATCGTGGCCGTCGGCGACGGCGTCTCTGCCGCTTGGTCTCTGGGGAAGCGGGTCGGAGTGGGGCGCCTGGGCGGTCACTGCAATGAATGCGCACAATGCCGCCAGGGAAAGTTCCAGCTCTGCCGCAAGCAGCATTTCGTCGGGTCGACCTGCGACGGTGGCTACGCCGAGATGATGATCGCCCGGAGTACCGGATTGGTCTCCATTCCCGACGAACTCAGTTCGGAGGAAGCCGCTCCGATCCTCTGTGCGGGCATCGCAACCTTCAACGCCCTGAAGAAGTCGGGCGGCGAAGCCGGGGATCTCGTCGCCGTGCTCGGCATCGGCGGGCTCGGCCACATGGCTCTGCAATATGCGCGACGAATGGGCTTCCGGGTGGCCGCGATCGGGCGCGGTACGGATATCGCCGCAGATGCGCGGGACCTGGGTGCTCATCTCTATATCGACACCGATACCGAGGATGCCGCGAAGACCCTCGCGAGCATGGGGGGCGCCAAGGCGATCATCGCCACGGTGGGCGCTGGCGACGTCGTCTCGCCAATGCTGAGCGGCCTCGCCCCGGAGGGGCGCCTCATCATCCTGGGAACCGGAAAGGATCCACTGGCCGTGTCCGCAGGCATGCTCGTCAGCAGCGAGCGTAGCGTGCAGGGTTCGATCACAGGTTCGCCCTATGAGAACGAGCGGACGCTGGACTTCAGCGTCCTGACGGATGTCCGACCCCGGATCGAGACCATGCCACTCTCGCAAGCGGTCGAGGCCTATCGGCGCATGCGGTCTGGCGAAACCAAGTTCCGCATGGTCTTGACGATGAACGGCGGCGCTGGCCGAGCCGGTTCATCGCGAACCCACGAAATTCAGGGCAATGGCTACGATGCACGCTGATCGCCGTACGGTTCTCGCGGGCTTGTCACTGCTCGCCGCAGGCGTACCCGGTACCGCTTGCTCACAGGCGTCCAGCAACGACGAAGATGCCATTCTCAACGATCCGGATGCCCCGGTCGGCGGCAACCTCCGAGGCGACGTCACGATCGTCTCGTTCTTCGACTACAATTGCCCGTTCTGTAAGATTTCTGCTCGCGAACTTGCTCGCATCGTCGACGACGATGGTGGGATCCGTCTGGTCTACAAGGACTGGCCGGTCATCACCGAAACGTCGGTCTACGCCGCCCAGCTCGCCTTGGCCGCGGGGTACCAGCATGGCTATCACCGGGCATATGATGCGTTGATGGCAACGAAGGGCCGATTGAGCAAAGAGCAAATCTCAAAAGCGCTGAAGGGCGCATCGATCGATCTCGAGCGGCTTCAGTCAGACCTGGATGCAAACGGGGACAAGATCGTCGCACTCCTACGTCGCACCATGGCGCAGGCCGACGCTTTAGGTCTGCAAGGCACGCCGACTTACCTTGTCGGCCCGTTTCGGACCTCCACGCTGGACTACAAGGGCTTCAAGCAGGTCGTCGCTGACGCTCGTGCGAAGCAGGCCGCCAAATAACCTCTCCAGCAAATGCACGGGCCGATCGGCGAGATGCGCCAGCAGCGGACCCTCGCTCATTGCCGGAAAGCGGGCTTCAGGAAACCTGGGCGCCGTGGCGATCATCGGTGAGTCCGCGACCGCTCCATCTTGTCGGATGATGAAGGAAGGGCGGACAAGCCGGTAGGGATCACCCTCAAGGTATGTTACCTTGCGGGATCGCTGCCTTCCCCACGCCGAACTCAGGCGGCGGTATCAGCGGCCAGTACTGCAATTGACGGCATTTGCTGCGGACGAATGCCATGAGCGGTTTCGGACAGCGTCTGGTCGCGGCCATCGCCTTGCTCGTGGCGCCGCTGACCAGTGAAACTCGGGCGCGCGATGAAACGATCGAGCGCCTACGCCTCGGTTCGGGCTTCGAAATCATCATCGGTGAGAGACAACGTGATCCGGGAGGGCGGTTGCTGAAGGCGCTTGCGATCTGGGTCGGAGCGAAGCTGGGGCATCCGGTGCCCACCTCATTGCCAAAGGTTGTATTCAGACCGGAACACCTGGTTGCTGCGCTGAGATTCAAGCAACATGTGTCCGAGTTCATGCCGCAAGGCGGTCGTACCAGCATCATTTCAGTCTATGACTCTCGCGAGAAGATCATCTATCTGCGCGAATCATGGAGTGGCGCCACGGCGGCAGATCTGTCCGTCCTTGTTCACGAACTGGTTCATCATTTTCAGGAGGAGCGCCAGACCAAGTTCGAGTGTGACGCGGAACGCGGGGCGAAGGCCTTCGAGTTGCAGGAGAAGTGGCTGAGATTATTCGGGGAGTCCCTTGAAGAGGCTTTTCAGATCGATCCGTTCACACTCCTGGTCAGGACGTCCTGCGGAATGTGAGAAGGGCGCATCAGCGTATCAATCGGTGCGGCGGCGGCATCGAGATAATGATACCCGCCGCTCCGCAACGACCCAAGGAAGACCGCCGAGCGATCCCGCCAAGGTGAAGCACCAGATGGCTGCTCATCGCTCGTCTCGACCGTCGGAGCGAGCGCTGAAGCGGAGGTTGCCGCGGAGCAGGTGTTCCGGCGCAGCCACCATGGTCTATCTCCTTGTTGCCAGATCGAGTTCGTGGACGGCCAGGTGCAAATGGCCGCTGATCGTTCGCAAGAGCGTGAGCGCCACGCCCAGATCACTCTCGTAGATGTCGCGAAACTCCTGCTCGCCGATCTTCAGACAGGTCATGTCGGTGATCGCGACGAGGCTCGACATCCTCTCCCGGTCGAGGATGACGGAAAGGTCTCCGATCATCCGCCCGGCCCAGACGTCGTCGAGCGCCTCGTCATGCGTGTAGTCCGCTTCCGGATAGCGCAGTTCGCCACGCCCTTCCGTCACGACGTAGACGCCATCCGTGGGCTCGCCGGCCCGGAATGCATAGTCCCCCGCGCTGTAAGTCTGCCAGTCCGAGGCGTAGGCCAGCAATTCGAGCTGCGCCCGCCGCAGCCCGCGAAACTCGATCACCTTGCCCAGCGCCGCGACCTTGTCTTCCTGCCCGGTCAGCAAGGTCGCCGTTCGCGCGTCTGCCACCGCGGGCACGAGCTTGGCGTCGAGCCGTCCGTCGCGAATGCGGATGACGTGATCGAAACCGTCCTGCGAGGCGAACTCAGGTTCGATCACCAACATGGTTGCGTCCGGAAGCAGCTTACGGATGCGCGACCACATGTGCTTCCTGTCCGAAGCTCCTGCACTGGCGAGCGCATGATCAAGGATCAGCACGTCTGGCCGACGGATCAGCGCACGTGTCACCGCGACATGCTCCCGGGATGCGACGCTTAGATTCTCGCCGCCAGGGCCCGCATCGACCTCCTCGATGAGCAGGCGCAACGCGCCATCGAGGCCGCGCTCGGCCAGCACGTCCATCACGACGCGCCTGAGCTTGCGCTGCCAGGCCAAGGAACGTGAGCGGACCGTGCCGCCGAGAAGGTTCTCGAGGACGGTCAGGCTTGCGTGGTAGCGCCCCGGCACAATCGCCTCGAACCCTCTTGCGGTCAGATCGCCGAGGCTGGCTCGCGCCGCCGCCCGGCATTCCACGATGGTCTGCGTCAGATGCGCCGGCACGGCCGAGCCGAGGTCCCGTGCCGTGACCTGGAAGACGAGTTCGAGCAACGTCACCCGGTCCTGCTGCGTGAGAGTGTCGAGGCGATTGGGCTCGATGCGTAAGGCCAGCTCGGTGAGCCTTTGGAACTGCTCCGGACCGATCGAAGTCAGCCGGCGCAGCAGGGGATGGCTCGGGCCGACCTCTCCGAAAGCCCGCGCCAGCACGGGGGTCAGTTCACAGGCGAATCGAAGCAGCGGGCGCGAGAGCGCGAGGTCACCCAATTCGCACAGCACGGCGCGATAGCGTCCGCAGTCGATATCGCGCTGTCGAACGGCGAAGAGCAGGTTCTCGCCGAGCGAGAGCGACGCGTTGAAGCCATCGGGAGTGAACGGCTCGACTTCGCCAGCGAGCCCGTCCGCTGCAAGCCTTTCGGCGACCAAGTCGCGGCAGGCAGCGAGGTCCTCGTGGAGCGATCGGTGATGGTAATGCGCCAGTCTGACGTCGAGGGCTCGGTCCAGCAGCAGATCTGAGGCACCGATGGCGTCGAAGATCTGCAGGCTCCACTGGTCTATCGTCGCGCCGTCGCCGAATCCTGACACGCCGCCATCGTTCCAGGCGATATCGAGCCGGTCCGTGCTGTTTCCGGTACGCTCGGCCTCGATCAGACGTTCCGAAAGGGTGGAATCCTCGCCGGGCAGCGGCAGTCTCCGCAGTGGCATGCGGATGTTGTCGGCGACGCTCGCGCGGAAGAGGAAGGGCGTGCTCGTGGCCAGTCCGATGCGCGTGGCGAGCACGTCGGACGGGATGGCGTCGATGTCGCGTCCTCCGATCGCTATCGTGCCGGAATCCGGCTTGCGCTCTCCGGTCAGAAGATCCGTGATCGCGCGCCGCACGACATCGTCCCGCGCCTCGACCGCGACCAGGGAGCCACCTGGAACCGTCAGGTCGACCTGGTGGAGGATCGCGGTGCCGTCTCTCGCGACGAGACTGACATTGGCGAACAGGATGTCAGCGTTGAAGCGCGGCAGTGGCTCCACGTCGAGCTTGGAGGGCGCGGTATTGCGGGCAGGGGGACCGGAGAGGAAGCGAGCCAGCAGATGAGCGTAGCGGGACGCGGCCTCCTGTGCCGCGTTCCAGTAGGTCAGGAGTTCGCGCCAGGGATCGGCGATGTCGCGCGCGGCGGCGATCGCGGCGACGAGCGCGCCGATGCTGAGCTGGCCGTGGATCACCAGATAGCCGCCGAGCGCGTAGAACAGGAAGGGCGTGATCTGCGTCAGCAGGTTGTTGACGAATTTGATGAGGAACTTCCGACGAAAGATCCGGACACGCACCGCGAAGAGCCGCTGAAGGCGATCGCTGAACTGAGCGAGCCGATAGCGCCGGCCGCCATGGACCCGCAGGGAGGCCGCCCCGGCGACGTTCTCGCCGATCGCCTCCGATAGCGAGCGCATCTCTCCGACGCGCTGGCGGTGCAGGCTATTCACCTCGCGCTGCATGCGGGGAATGAGATAAGCCTGCAGCGGGATCAGGCTTACGCCGGCGACGCCCAACCAGATGTTCTGCGCGAACAGGAAGGCGAGGATGGTCAGCATCTGCCCGATCTGGAACACGGGCTGGGCAAAGGCGTCGCCCATTACGCCGGTGAGTGGCTCCGACTCGGCCGTGATCATCGCGACGGCCTCGCCCTGGGAGATCCGCTCGGATCGGTCCGGTGCCATACCGAGCGTGCGCTCGATCATCACGAAGCGCAGGCGGCGGATCAGGCGCTCGCCCAGAACGCCGCGATAGATGTTCAGGCGCATCTTGATGGCGCCATTCGCGACGATCAGCGCGAGCAGCAGGCCGGAGAGGAGCCACAGCAGCGAGAGCTGGCTCATTTCCGGCAGGTAGGCGTCGAGCGGCGTCGCGCGGCCCTCTATGGCTCCGTTGAGGATCAGCTTCGGCAGCGTTAGCGCCACGTAGAGCAGCGGGAAGGAAGCGCAGGTCAGGACCAGCAGCATCAGTTGGTCCCGTGCCGAATACCGCCAGATGAACGAGAACAGGCTCGGGCTCACGACGGCCCCGGAAGTCTCGCTGGGGCGTTGCGCGCGATTGGCGTTGCCGCTTGCACCGGTTCAGCGTCCCGGCTGGCCGCGAGTTCCGGTCCAGATTCGGGCGATCAGGTAGGGCGGCTTCCCCGCATCCGTGGTACCGGAGAAGATCGGATTCCGGTGCAGCTGATTGACCGCGACATAAAGCCAGGATGCCGGGCCGAAATGGGCATTGTCCGCCCAGAGAAAGCGCTCGTCGCGCACAAGCGGCTCCAGCCGTCCGTCGCTTGTGAGCTTGTCGATGCCATTCTCCGGCAGGTTGGTGATGAAGTGGTTGCCTTCCGCATCGGTGGCCGCGCCGTCTGAGATCGGCTTCGCACCGACCCGCTTGATGGCCATGCCGATCGCACTGTCGCTTGCACCCTCCCGGAACAGCCGCGCCGGCACGGCAAACCAGCTGGTGCCGTTCATCGCGCCGAAGAACAGCGTTTCGCCGTCGGCCGAGAGGGTGATCGGGTTGACGCCGACCCGCGCCGGCAGCATGCGCCCGTCCGCGCCGGGAAAGAGAAGCGGTTTGCCTTCGACGACGAGGTCGACATCATCCGCTGCGAGCGAGCGATGCCCGGCAAAGCGCCGGGCTCGCCCGGTACTGATGTCGACCACGACGATGGCCGGGTCCGGCCCGCAATCCGCCACGTAGACGAAGCCGCGCTCGCCGTCGACTGCGAGGTCCTGAAGAATCTGGCCCTTCGGCGCGACGGAAGCGTCGAAATCGAAGCGATAGGCCAGTTGTCGCGAGTTGATGTCGAAAGCGACGAGCTTGGGCGGTTGGGGCTGATCCATCCAGTTGCCGTGATCGACGACCCAGAGCCTGTCCTTGCCATCGATCAGGACGCCATGCGGCGTGTTCAGGACATTGGGGCCGGAGCCGGGCTGACCGTTCCATCCGGCGTCCGGGAAAGCCGCATAGGTGTTCTTGCCGGTGATCTCCATCAACTGGATCGGCCCGCGGCGCATGCCGTGGACACTGGCAAAGATGCGGCCGTCCTTCGAGGCGGTGACGTTGCCCGGTGTGATGTCGAGCTCGGCGACGATCTCGACCTGTCCCACCTTGGGCGCCTCGGTCGACATGGCCGTGAACGGGGCCAACACGGTGGCCGCGGCCACAAATCCAAACTTGCTGTACGATTTCATTGACGCTCTCCCATCGCATGGCAGAAGGCACTGCAAGCAGGCACGAGACACCGGCCGCAGTCGCATTCGGTTAAATTCGGTGACGCTCTGCCCGGCCCCCTAGGCATCGCGTCAGCCCAGCCAGCCCGAGACGCGGCCCTCATTGGCACGCATCCATGTGCGCGCAGCTTCGCGTGGCGACTGCTTGCCGACGTTCACGAGCCAGTCCATTTCGGTCACTCCGTCGATCCCGAGCTCGATCCGCGCCAGGCTGCGGCGCGTCATCTCTGGCAGCGCCTCGAAACGAGGGCGCGGCGCTACGAGGGAGGCATGATTGGTTCCGCCGAGGACGCCGCGCGGGTCGGCAAGCGCGCGCAGCTGACCATCGCGATTGAGAAATTGCGGGGCCCAGGTCGGGAAGATCAGCCACCTTTTCTCGGCGAGCCCGCGCTCCAGCGCCGCGACCCACTCGGCTTGCGTGCCTGGCTGCAGCGAGTATCCCAGCTGCGAGAGACCGTAATCGTCCAGCGCCTTGCGCGAGACCGTGGTGATGGCCGCGCCCGCACCAATGCCCTGGACCAATTTCGCCACGCGCTCGGCCACTGCCGGCTTGCTCAGATCTTCGATCGAGCTGACAGCGTCGACGGGCACGTAGCTCGGCACGGCCCAGAAGAAGCGCGCACCGTCATAGAGCCTGGCGACTTCCGCGGCCTGCGCGGCGTAGCGCGACCAGTAGGTGGCATGGCCTTCGGGAAGCCAGGCGGCGGCCAACAGGTCGATCTGGCCGTCGCCGAGCAGGGGAAACATCTGCTCGTGCGGACCTTGCCGGACCTCGACCTCGTGGCCGAGGCGCTCCAGAACGTCCTGCACCACGGCTCCGGTGACCGCATAGAAGCTGAGCGATACCTGGCCCAGCACGATGGGACTCTGCGGCCGGGTCTGGCCGAGCGCCACGCGGTTTGGGACCGTGCCTCCAGCCACTGCGCCCGCCCCGGCGAGCAGGAGGGAGCGCCGTGTCATGGGACGTGCTTCGCCGGATCGCTGGATGCAGCCGGGATCTTGCCCGCCGGCCAGGGGCGACGTCACAGTTCCGATGTCTGTCGCCATAGGTCGATCCCTCCCTCCCTAGCGAATTGGTCGATCTCGGCGAGTTCCCGCCGGCTGAAGTCGAGTTGCTTCAGCGCGTCGAGGGAATCGTCGAGCTGCTCGATGGTGCGTGCTCCGATCAGGGCGCTGGTGACGCGGGGATCGCGCAGGACCCAGGCGATCGCCATTTGGGCGAGGGTCTGCCCGCGCTTGCCGGCGATTGCCGCCAAGCCTCTGATGTTGAGAAGGTTCTCCTCGGACAGGAACGCGGTGCTGAAGCTGCCGCCCTGCTCCAATGCACGCCCCGACATCGTGCTGCCGCCGAGATAACGGTCACTCAGCAGGCCCTGCGCCAGAGCCGAGAAGCCGATGCAGCCGGCGCCGAGTTCGTCGAGCGTGCCCAGCAGTTCCCCCTCGATATGTCGGTTCAGCATCGAATAGGAAGGCTGGTGGATCAAGAGAGGCACGCCCTCGCGCGCCAGCAGCGCATGTGCCTGCCGGGTCCGGGCGGGGCTGTAGGAGGACACGCCAACATAGAGCGCCTTGCCTTGCCGGACGATCTGCGCGAGTGCGCCCATCGTCTCCTCCATCGGATCGTCCGGCCAGGGGCGGTGTGCATAGAAGATGTCGACATGGTCGATGCCCAGGCGCCGTAGCGTCTGGTCGATGGACGCGATCAGGTGCTTTCGCGATGCGCCCGCACCGTAAGGCCCCGGCCACATGGCGTAGCCCGCCTTCGACGAAATCACGAGTTCGTTGCGCAGCAGACCGGGAAAGTCTTCGCGCAGGATCCTGCCGAAATTGTCCTCGGCGCTTCCGGGCGGTGGCCCGTACATGTTGGCGAGATCGAAATGGGTGACGCCGCGGTCGAATGCGCGCCGGACGATCGACCGCATTGTCTCGAAGGCGCTGGTTCCGCCGAAATTTTGCCAGGTGCCGAGCGAGATCGGCGGAAGCATCAGGCCGCTGCGGCCGCAGCGCCGGTATGCGACGCCCCGATAGCGATCCTCGTGTACCGCGTAGACCATGTTGCTTTGACCTCGATGCGCAGCCGGATCGCGGATGGCTTCGCCGCAGCGCGTGAGCGACGAAGCGGCAAGGTACCTGTCGCTATCGACGCGCAGCGTGGCGCTGCGCGGGCGCCGCGGCGACCGGTGCCGAAGGCGAAATGCCGAAGCAGCCACTCTCGAAAATCGTGCGCCCGGCCCGATTGGCCATTGCCTGGCAATCCGCCTGACGGCTGCAATACATCGTGCGGACGAGCTCGCTGGGGCCGGGCGACGCGTATCGCTGGGCGCAACCAGCCTCCCAGCTGGATGATTGGGCGAAAGCGCCCCCGGAGCTTGCCAGCCAGACCGCCAGCCCAGCGAGAAGTGCCAAGGGAACCTTCTCCAATCGGCCCGGCTCGCCGGTCGCGCGATCAGCGAAGGCGTTCGAAGCCGGAATCCTGCGCATCTGAAATCGCATCGCTCTTGCCCGTCCCATGCGGCAGCCACGACTTCCGCCGCTCTAGTTGCCGAGTGCCGCCACCGCGCGCCGGCGGGTCTCGATCGCTCCGTCGAAGAGCTGCTTGGCGCGGCCTCGCACCTGAACGAATTCGAGCTGCTCGCCCTCCGATCCCTTGCAGTACATGAGGGTCCAGCCGTCGGACGGGCCTTCAGTGATCGGATTGGTGTTGGATTCGAGCGGTGATTGCAGGCGGTCGCGGTTGCTCGCTGCGCTGACGATGCGATTGGCCTTGACGTTCGTCATGCCACGGCGCGCCGCTTCGGCCTCGAGGTCACGGACGAACTGGTTGAAGTCGACATCATCGCGAATGTAGAAACAGACGTGCATCGATCGCGGGAAGGCCGGGCTGGTCTCGTCCCGTGGCGGCGCGAAGCTCGCGCCCGAGCCTTGCGGCTGTTCCCTGTCGCGATACTGCAGAAGCTCGATGACGACGTTCTCGAACTGGATGAAGCGCACATCGAGGCGCTGGGCGCCGCTGCGCAGGTCCGGCACGCCGATCGTGCGAGGGTTGAGCGCGCGCTCGCGCGCCTCGATCTCCTCTTTGAGAAGAAGCGTGTTCTGGATGCGGTCGCCATAGAAGTCGCCGTCCCGCATGATCTCGGTGCCGCCGAGGACCTCGGTGTAGAACGCGAAGGCGCGCTCCATATTGTGCACGGTCACGCCGAAATGCTGGACGCCGCGCAGTCGTGCGCCCAGCGAACCCTTCTCAGTGCCGCCAGCGCTGCGGGTGGATTGGGCCGTCTGGCTGCTGGCCGGGCTCGACGCGGCGAGGGCGGCTCCGGCGATGCCGACGAGAGCAGCCGCGCCTGCACCTTGGATGAGATCGCGGCGTTCGAGATCCTGCGGCAGCTCGGCTTCGTTGGGCTTGCAAACATCGGTCACGGCGCTTCCATCCTCTTCACGAACCTGCTCGCTCAGAAGGCTAGCGCCGCGATCGCCGATCGCTGCGTAACACGTCGTAAACAGACGTTAAGACAAGTAAACGGGGTACTGGCCGCCAGTGCTAGGCGAGCACCGATACAAGGCCGCATCCGGCCAGTTCGCGCGCGGCGACAAGATCGGCCGTATCCCAGCCTTCGTCGAAGCTGTCATAGACTGGTGCCAGAATGGCGGCGGCCGCGTCGGCCCGGCCGCTGTCACAGTAGAGGCGTGCCAGGCTTGTCGCGGCTCGGACTTCGAAGGATCGCGATCCCTGGCGCCGCGACCATCGCTGCGCCCTCCTGAAGCATTGCTCGGCGGCATCTGACAAGCCGTCCCGGCGCAACAGCTCTCCCTGGACCCGCAGGAGTTCGGCGATGCACCAGATCTCGCCGCTACGGCGGGCGAAGACGATCGCTTCCTCGATAGCCAGGCGCGCACTAGCGGCATCGCCCGAGCGGGAGAGGCCGACTGCGAGCACTCCGAGATAGGCGGGATAGCGCAGCCGGAAACCGACATCTCGCATCGCCTCGATCGCGTTCAGCAGGGTTTGAACACCGGACGCCTGCTCTTGGCTGACGAGAAGCACGCCCCTGAGCGCGCCCGCTACGGCTTTCCAGATCCCCATGGCATGTCTCGCGACGTGCTCGTCGAGCCGGGCCAGCAATGTCTCCGCCCGGCCGAGATCACCGACATAGAGCGCGATGGGGCACGCCGTATGTCCAAGCGCGTTGCACAGTGCCATGGCGTGGCCGGCCGCCTCGGCCTCGCGGAGGGCACGCTCAGCCATTGCCTGTGCCTGCTCCGGATAACCTTGCAACCAAAGTATGTTGGCCAGAGTTCCGCGCGCGCCGACACGTGGGTCGAACTGGAAACGCGCGATATGGGAGCGGTATAGCGGCGGCGCATAATTCGAGATCATGCGTTCCAGGGTGGCGCGGGCCTCGCCCTGTCGGCCGAGATAGCGAAGGGCCGTGCCCGCCTGCCGATCGACATTGACCAATGCCAGACGATCGTCCAACGCGGTCGCCAGATCGCGGATCTTGGCAACCGTAGCGAGCGCGGCGCGGTGATCGCCGCTCCAGGTGCAATAGTCGCAAAGCGCCCAGAGTGCCCGCAATTGATAGTCGTGCTCTCCGGCCGCATGGGCGATTTCGTAGGCCTCAGCCCAGGCCGCCCTGCCTGCTGGCAGCGGGCCCTTCGTATGCAGAATGGCAGTGCCCAGCGCCCCGCACAGCTTCATCCTGACTTGATTGCCATCCTCCCCGGCGCGAGCAGCCTGGCTGGCGAGCGCCCGTTCGACGGAAGACCTGCATTCGTCGAGCAGCGAGAGATGATCCCAGAGGGGGATCGCTGCAACAGTCAGAGCGAGGCCCATTTCGACGTCGCCGCCATCCGAGAACGCCCAGCCGAGCGCAGATCTCACGTCGTCGATCGCGCGACCATAGAGCGCGAGCCACTCCGGTGTGGGCAGCGTGCCCCAGTCGGCTTCGCTTCGTTCGGCCAGGTCGCGGATATGGTTCGCGTGCCGGCGCATGACGTCCGAGGCGTCCTCTGCCGCCAGCAGATGCCCGCGCGCATAGATCCTTGTCGTGTCGAGCAGCCGATAGAAGGCGATCGGTCCCGAGACGTCGGACTGGACCAGCGATTTCGCGACCAGGCTGGCGATGACGGCGGAGGCTCCGCTGATGACCTCGTTCGGTTCGGCGAGGATCGCGCCCGCCGACTCGAGGGTGAACTGCCCTGCGAAAACCGAAAGGTGCTGCAAGACCCGTCGTTCGGCATCCGACAGCAGGCTGTAGCTCCAGTCCAGCGTCGCAGCGAGGCTTCGTTGGCGCGGAATTCTCGAGCGTCGCGCTTCCTCGAGCAATCGGAAGCGATCGTTCAGCAGGCTGAGGAGCTCCGAAAGACTGAACATGTCGACGCGCGTCGCGGCAAGTTCGATGGCGAGCGCCATGCCGTCCAGCCTTTGGCAAATGCTAGTGGCGACCGGTGCATTGGCGTCGGTGAGCTCGAACCTGTTCGAGCGCGCGCGGGCGCGCTCGACGAAGAGCTGTACCGCGGAATAGGTCATCGCGCTGCGCGCGGTCATCGCAGCCGGGTCCGCGGGAGTCTCCAGTGCCGGCAGTCGATGCACGTGCTCGTGGGCGATGCTGAGCGGTTCCCGGCTCGTGGCCATGATCCGGATGCTGGTCGTGCCCGTCAGGACATCCTCTGCCAGTATCGCGACGGCCTCGATGAGATGCTCGCAGCCATCGAGCACGATCAGCATGGACCGGCCGAGCAGGTGGGTGTTGAGGGCAGGGACGACGTGCTCGGAATGGAGAGAAAGCCCGAGCGTGCTCGCCAGGGCCGGCGCAACGAAGCGGGGCTCGGCGATCGGCGACAGGTCGAGGAACACCGTCCCATCACGGAAGTGATCCGCCGATTCTCGGGCGACGGCCAAGGCGACGCTGGTCTTGCCGATCCCGCCCGGCCCTACGATCGTCACGAGCCGGCTTTGCAGAAGCTCGTCGCGCAGCGCTGACACGACCTCGGCCCTGCCGATCAGTTGCCGCCCGAGATGCGGTGGCAGTTGGCCAGGCCCGAGCGCTGCCCTTCCCTCGGGGCGGGGGGCATCCGCGAGCATCCGAACCGGTGCGACGAAGCGATACCCGCGTCCGCTGACCGTCGCGATGTATGTCGCAGCACCCTTGCCGTCGCCGAGGACCCGTCTCAACGCCGCGATATTGACCTTGAGGTTGCTCTCATCGACGAAGATGTTCGGCCATGCGCCGGCGATCAGATCGTTCTTCTCGATCACCTCTCCGGGCCTGGCGACAAGCAGTGCCAGAATGTCCAGAGCTCGCCCACGAATGCGCACCGGGCTGCCATCGTGGAGAAGCTTCTGCTGGCCGGGCAGGAGCACGAAGGGACCGAATGCGTAGCCGACGGCCTCACGCACGCCGACACCGTGAAGAGGCTGGCTGCCGGGCCCGCCCGAGTGGTCCGGATCAGAACCTGCTCCCGACGCACGCATGGAGGGCAGTTTCAATACGATACCTCCCTCGCGGCGGTCAGAGCCATCGGTGTCCCGGTCCCGCATGTCACAGCATCCGCTAGTGAGGCCGCTGGCTGTCGGCCGAGCTCGGCTGAGCCAAGGCCGGCAATTGATAGCGAGATCTCGGCGCCTGCCAAGGCAGCCCGAAGCGATCGCGCATTCCTGTCGCGACATCGCCGAGAGTGTGCTGAAACGGCGTTCAGGCCGGCGCAACGCTCGGAAAGGGGCGTCGCGCTGGAGATCGAGCCGGGGGGCAGAACGATCGATATGGCTGACCGAGAGCAAAGTCAGACTCAGGCACGACCTTTGACACAAGGCCTCAGGGCGTACGCCCTATTGCAGTCGAAGATTTCGATCGTCGTATCCTGCGGCATCGGAATGTATTTCGGCGTCGGAATATTTCTGGTCTACAGCTTTGGCGTCTTCATAAAGCCCATCTCCGACGATACGGGCTGGGAGAGAACGCATATCGCGGCGGCGATCGCACCGGCGGCACTTCTCATCGGAATGATGTCACCTCTTATAGGAGCTGCGACCGATCGCTTCGGCCCGCGGCGGGTGCTCATCATCTCCTCGCTTGGCCTCGCGACCGGGCTGATCGGAATAGGAGTGGCGTCGTCGAACCTTACGGCATTCGTCGTAGCCGTCCTGGCCGCCAGCATTCTGGGAAGCGCGCAAACCTTCGTGCCCTACACCTATGTGCTCGTCGGCTGGTTCGACGCACGGCGCGGCCTGGCGCTGGGCCTCGCCCTTGCCTTCAGCGGCCTCGGCATCGCGACCGTACCCGCCGTACTATCGACGATCATCGCCGCCTGGGGCTGGCGGGCCGCCTTCACGGCTGCCGGGCTGACGGCGCTTGTGGTCACGCTGCCGCTGGCCTTGTTCATCATTCGCGATCCCCCGGCGCGACGGCTCGCGGATGTGCGGGCCATGGAAGGCACGACGCTGCGCGAGGCGGTCGGCACGCCGAGCTTCTGGATGATGCTGGCCGCGTTCTTGCTGACCTCCATGACCGCGGTCGGTGGGTCGGTCTCGCTGCCGCTCGTGCTGGCCGACCGCGGCCTGTCGAGCGGACAGGCCGCGCTGGCGCTGAGCGTCGTCGGCGCCACCATCATCATCGCGCGCATCGGCTTCGGGGCGTTGATCGACCGGGTACCGGCGGTGCCGGCGACGAGCCTGCTGTTCCTCGCGCCGATGATCGGACACCTGCTGCTGGCCTATTCCGAGGGGGCTGCTGCAGTCTTCGTCAGCGCGGTCTTCTTCGGGCTGGCGACCGGCGCCGAAGGCGATGCGATCGGGTATCTGCTGGCCCGACGGTTCGGGATGCGAAGCTTCGGACGGATCTACGGGATCAATTTCTTCGCATTCTCACTGGGCTCGGGTCTGGGCCCGTCGCTCGTCACCTATCTCGCGGCGAACGGCACGCGATATCCCGAGGCTTTCACGACATTCTCCGTCATCAGCGTCGTCGCTGCGCTTCTCCTGTTCTCGCAATGGCGGATGACAGAGGGCAGGGGGGCGTGAGCGGTCTGTGACCATCCGCCCTGTTATCCATTCCGCAGCGATTTCCCCGGCCGGTTCTCGCAGGTTGTGACGCGTGGCGGCTCATTCCACGATTTTGATGTCGAGTTCACGGATCAGCCGGCCAAAACGCTCGACATCCCCGTTGACGAGGCTGGCCATAGCCGCTGGCGAACCGGGAGCAGCGACGAGGCCGCTGGCTTCCAGCTTCGTTGCGATTTCCGGCGATCTGATCGCCTTGGCCATCGCCTCGTTCAAGCGCTTGACGACAGCTGGTGGCGTTCCGTTCGGCGCCGCCAGGCCGAAAAAGTTCGGGATCAGAGGATCCTCCGTCACCCCTAGCTCGGCCATGGTCGGAACGTCGCTCAACTGAGGCAGCCGCCGCTGGTCACCCACTGCCAGTGCTTTGATCTTGCCGTCCTGCATCAGCGAAAGCGCCGCGGGCGGCGTGGCGATCGTCAGGGCCACTTCGCCCGTCGCGACAGCAGTGACGGCTGGTGGGGCACCGCGGTAGGGAACGTGAACCATCCTGACGCCGAGCTTACGTGCGAGGGCCTCGATGTTGAGGTGCGCCATGCTGCCCTTGCCGAAGCTCGCATAGGCCAGTTCGCGTTGCTTGGCGAGATTTGCGAACTCCGCGAACCTGTTCACGCCGAGCCCGGGATTGACGACCAGCACATAGGGGCCTTCAGCGGCGATGCCGACATAGGCGAAGTCTCGCTTTCCATCGAGCGCTTGCTGCGGCATCAGGATCGGGTTGATGCCGAAGACCTCGCGGGGGGCCATCAGAAGCGTGTACCCGTCGGGCTGCGCGCGAGCGACCGCCACTGCGCCCACCATGCCGTTGGCTCCGGGTCTGTTCTCGACGACGACCGCCTGGCCGAAATCCACGCGCATCTTCTCGGCCACCAGGCGGGCGGCCAGGTCGACAGCTCCACCGGCCGGATAGGGAACGACGAGCAGGATGGGCTTGGTCGGAAAGGCGCCGGCGCTCTGGGCGAGGGCGGGCAGGGCCAGACTTGCGCTGGCGAGCGCCAGAAAGGCGCGACGCGACTGCAACACGGACATGATGACCTCCCTATTGTTTTTTTGGATGAATCTTACGGCCGGTCGGCCCGAACGCGCCGGGTCCATTGCTCCCAGGCTCTGTCCATGGCGAACGGAGCCAGGTTGAATTCGGCAGCGGCGACCGCTTCGGCTGCCGTCAATCGCCGCGGCGTCCCGATTTGCGCAGCCTTCAGCTGCACATCGGCGTTGCGGGCCCCGTAAATCGATCGGAATGTCACTTCACGGACGGAACGCCCCGCCACCGTGGTGCCATGGCCCCGCATCAGCACGGTCCAGTTGGATCCGAGTGCTCGCGCTAGGGAATCGCCTTGCTCCCGCGTCGAGACGATCAGGTTCGTGTCGCCGAATTCGTCCTGGCTGTCCCACAGAGGCACGGTCGCGCCCATGGTCGCGCCGAGATGAAAGACCGGGACGAGTTCTGCGTCGCTCGTGCAGAAAGGCATCATCTGAGGAGCATGGTGATGGCAGACGGCGAGCACGTCGGGCCGGGCGCGGTAGATCGCTCCGTGTATGCTGCGCTCCGCGAAGATCCGCGCTTCGGATTTCGAGACGAGAGCATCGTCCAGATCGAACATCAGGATGTCTTCGGCGCCGACCAGTTCCGCGGCGCGCGTTCGCGGCATCAAATAGTGGCCGGGAGAATTCGGGTGGCGCGCCGAGACGTGCCCAAAGCTATCGACGATCCCTTCATGCGCCAGGATGCGGCTGGCATCCACGACCTCGGCGATGGTCAGGTCCAGTTCCGGCGATCCTCGCAGCGGTACGGCACCGACGGAAGCCTCCAAATCTTGCCGCATTGGGTCACCTCGACAATCGCGTGCGCTTGCTTCGTCGGGGAGAGGTTCTTCCCTTGCTCAAGGCAAATCCAATGCGAAGTGCTTAGCTCAGAGCTAAGCGTTCTGAGGGGGCTCTGCGAGGGCAAGGGGGTGACCCAGTCCCCGCATGGCCACCGAAAGCGTCGTCATTGCCGAACCGACTGCCTCGCGGATGACGGGGAGCGACGCGAGCTGGCCAGCCTTCCGTGAGCCCGAAAGGAAGAGCGTTCGCCTGAGCACCGGGGAGTCGATCGGCCGAGCGAGGAGTGTTCCGGCGGCGACTTCCGCCATCACCGTGCCGTAGGGCAGGATGCCGGCTCCCGCCCCACGCGCAACGAGTGACTTGATGCCGGAGATCGATCGAATCTCATGGCCGACATCGATTTGAAGGCCGTGCTCCGCGGCAGTCCTCTCGACAAGGGAGCGCACGCCATCCCGCGCTTCCGGCAGGATCAGCGGATGGCTCAGCGCATCCGCGAATGTGACCGCGCCAGCGTCATCACACCCGCCCGCCGTCACCAGTACGAGGTCCTCCTGATAGAGCGCTCGCTTCCAGAAGCCGGATAGGTCGGCGACGTCATAGGCAAGGATCATGTCGAGATCGCCTCGCTGCAGGCTGTCCACCAGGAGATGGCTCATCTCCTCGGACAGGCTGAGGGCGAGCTGTGGCGCACGCTCGGAGACCGCCAGCAGCAACTCCGGCCCGATGATCTGCATCAGGCTCGGCGTCAGGCCGAGACGGACGGCTTCACGTGCGTCCTCGCTGACTTCGCGCCGAGCCAGCTCGACGAGATCGAGGATCTGCACGGCTCGCTCGAACAGCTTCTCGCCGGCGGTGGTCGGTGAAACACCGCGGGAATGGCGGGTCAGGAGGGCGATGCCGAGGCCTTCCTCCAATTGCTTGATCTGCATGCCGAGCGCGGGCTGGGCAATCCTGAGCTCATCGGCCGCACGCGTCATGTTGGCGGTCTCGACGACGCGGACGAAGTATTTGAGTTGGCGCAGATTCACGTCCGCTCCTTTCTGGTGGAGCAATCTGCCATGACCCGTGCTGAGGTTACGAGTCAGAGCGAGCTGTCGAGTTCCGGACAGGCTCTGGGTTCGTTCGCGCGCGCTGTCGCGTTCTTGACCGGGGCTTTGTTGCTCGCCGGTGTTCCCCGACGCGTCATAGCGAGACACAGGCCGTCTTTGTCGTTGCGGATGCTCGGGGCCGTGTAGTCGGAATATGTTGGTAGCCAGTATCAACGCGAATATCGGCTAAGAAGAGTGCAAACCTAACGAACGCTGCACGGCAATATTCTGTGGCTTGGCCCATGTTTGGCGGCCTGAGAGCTTGTGCGCCAGCCAAGACTCGGCTTGATTATCCATAGAGCACGCGCAGCGCTATGCGCCACAGGCACAGCTTCAAGGCGGAACATGACAGAGCTTCCGAACGCGCCTGAGCCCTTGACCCGCAACCCCAACCGGGCGCCTGAGGCACATGGCTCTCCGGCCGAGAGCTCCATTCCCGGTACCAAGGCCCCACCGCGGGCCGTGCTGCCCTCGAGCGATGTCGGCACGCTGACATTGCACTGGATCGCTGCCATCGCGGCGACCGTCAGTCTGGCGACAGGCCTGCGCATTTCCGCTGACGCGCTCGACGCGCAGTTCTCGCGATGGTTGGCGCCGATACTGCCTCAGGGCGAGATCTGGACCGTCCATATCCTCGCTGGTCTGACGCTGTTCGGCGCGGCCACGGGGTACCTGGTCTATATGGGGCTGAGCGGGCTCGCCGGACGCATTGCGCTGCGCCGGATTACGGCAATCCGGCTGCCGTCCTGGAAGACGCGCTGGCTCGCCATCAATGTCCTGCTTCACTGGCTTCTGTACGGTCTGGTGGTGACGCTGACGGCCACGGGCGTGCTGCTCTATCTGGGGTTCGGGGGCTGGGTGGTCTCGGTCCATCTCGGTGCCGCGATCGGCATGCTGATCTACACGCTCGTGCATATCGTCGCCCATTTCGGCTATGGCGGGTGGCGTCAGCTCCTGCGGATCTTCCGGCCGGCCGCGTTGGTTCCCACGCTGGCCCAGCGCAGCAAGCGGCCTCTGCTCATCGCGAGCATTGTCGCGCTGCCCGCGGCGGTCGCTGTCGCCGGCATCGACCTCACCTTTCGCGATACGCTCTCGGTGGGCAAATCTCAGGCGAGTCCCGTTCTTGACGGGGTGCTTGATGAAGCTCTCTGGCGCGAGGCGAAGCCGATCCGGGTCAGGACGCAACAGGGGTCCAATTTCGGTGGCTCGGGTGAATCGACCGTCGACATCAGGGCCGTCCATGACGGCAGCAAGATCCACTTCGCCTTCCGCTGGAGCGATCCCACGCGGTCGCTGGCGCGCCTGCCCATGATCAAGCGGCAGGACGGATGGCATGTGGTCGGCCAGCGTGCCGGCATGGCCGACGTCGTCGACTTCTACGAGGACAAGTTTGCTATCATCTTTTCTCGATCGGACGCATTGGGAGGCAGTGGCGCGACCCATTTCGGCCCCAGGCCTCTGGATGACCGGCCCTCTTCGCTGAATCAGCGCGGCTTGCACTACACGACCGACGGATCGATCATCGACATGTGGCAGTGGAAGGCCTCGCGCGGCGGCCTGCTCGGCTACATGGACGATCAGTATATCGGCCCCCCACGCGACGCGACTGCAGATGAAGCCTCGCAGCGCGCCCGCTATCAGGGCGGCTACTGGAATGACCCCGGAAGGGCCTTCTACAGCTACAATTTCGGCTTCGAGGGCCCGGGAGGATATGCCGGCCCCGTCAAGCCGCGGCGTCTTCCGCTCGATGCCGCCGCCACGATGGCGCAGCTCGGGCGCTTCGACGAGAAGGCCCCGGACGCGAGCCATGAGGAAGGCACGACCTGGTGGCTGACGGAGGCGGCCAGCGCGCCCTACAGCGATGAGGCGGATCGGCTCATTCCAGTGGGAACAGTGATGCCCGGCGTGCTCATCATGGGGAACTACGAGGGAGACAGGGCCGATATCCGGGCCGCCGCGCGCTGGAAGGATGGGTACTGGACACTCGAAGCGTCGCGGGCTCTCAAGACGGGAAGCCGTTACGATCTCGATTTCGAACCGGGCGCACCGATCTACATGTGGGTTTCCGTTTTCGATCATTCGCAGACCCGCCATACCCGGCACCAACGGCCGGTCAGCGTTCAACTGCGCTAGCGCAAGAGCGGGACGTAAAATGCGGCATTCGGGGGCGGGAATGCGGAAACGAGGAGTTGCGACGCTGGATCGAGCATCGTGTTTGGTCCAGCTCGATCGATTTCGGGCAAGGCGCCAGGCGCAGCGGAAGGAAGCTCTTGCTGCATGACTTCGCAGGTGCCCCTCGTCGTCAATGGCAAGCCGATTCGCGTCACGCGGGGCGAGGTGCTGCTGGAAGCCGTCCTCGGCGCTGGCATCGCCATCCCGCACGACTGCAGCACCGGGCAGTGCGAGACCTGTCGGGTGCGGGTCTATGATGGCGAAATCGATGCGATGGGGACGCAACGCGGCGATACTGTGTTGGCCTGCCAGGCCCGGGTTTCCGGCAATGCCATCATTGAATTCGATGCCGTTCCGGTGCCGACCAAGATCGCCGGTCGCGTGAGTGCGATCCAGCCGCTCTCGCCCGACGTCCTCGAAGTGACCGTGTCGCTGGCGCGCGATTTCACCTATCTGCCCGGCCAATACGTCAAATGCATGTTCGCCGGCTCTCCCGCACGCGACTACAGCCCGACCTTGCGGAGCGACGGCACGGCCAATAGCGACGAGCTGATCCTGCAAATTCGCCGCATCGAGACTGGCGTCGTATCCGCTCAGCTCGGTAACCGCATCGCCGTCGGCCACAAGGTTTCGATCCATGGCCCTTTCGGGAGTGCGTTTCACCGTCCGGGGGAGGGGCGGATCGTCCTTGTCGCGGCAGGCACAGGCTGGGCACCGATCTGGGCGATCGCCAGGGCATCGCGATACCGCGAGCCGAGGCGTGAAATGGTCGTGGTCGCCGGCGCTCGCGATCCCCGAAACCTCTACATGCGCGATGCGCTTGCCTGGCTGGCGGGGACCGGCGTCGGCCATGTGGTGGCGACGGCAAGCGGCCAGGTGGCCGAGGGTGTCCGGGCCGGCCGACCGACTGATCACCTGCCCGGTCTGCGCGACAGCGATGTCGTTCATGTCGCCGGCTCGCCGGAGATGGTGGCCGCGGTCGAGCAGCTTTGTCGAGAAGCCGGGGCGACCTGTCATGCCGATGCGTTCGTCGCGTCTCCGACGAGGCAGTCATTCAAGGACAAGGTCTTCGGGCTCTTCTTCCGCGGGGGCTCCGCCGAGCCGTCATCGCCATCGGCTTCGTCCTGACGAAGCGACCCGATCAGTCTTGCGCCGGGACCGCGCCGAAGTTGCGGATCAACGACGTCATATCGGCGCTCTTGGTGAAAGCGATGAACTTTGCCGCCTCCGGCGTCAGATCGCCCTGCTTGTAGACATAAGCGAATTCGACGCTGCTGGGATAACGACGATCCGACGGATGCAGCCCGTCGATCAGCAGCACCTTGGTTCCGATGTCCAGAACCCGGCTGAACGGACCGAAACCGATCGCGCCCTCGGTCAGGCGAACCGCTTCGACGGATTCCTGCGTCGAGATGGCCATTTTCGAACGTTCGGTGATCTGGAGATCCTTCCAGCCGGGCATTGTCGCGCGCAGAACGACCAGCGTGCTGTCGGCCTCCTCGCGCCTGACAACGCGGATGCGCTGGTCGGCCCCGCCGACCTCCTTCCAGTTGACGATGGTGCCGGCATAGATCGCCGCAAGCTGCTCGGACGTCAGCCGCGTGACAGCGGCCGCCGGATTGACGTAGATCGCGCTGGGCACCCGCGCCACCGGCTCATAGACCAAACCACGCGCCCGCTCGGCGTCGGTCAGTACGCGTGCGACACGTGCCAGCTTGGCGGTTCCGGAACCGACTGCGGTAATGCCCCCGCCGGATCCGATGCTCGGCGGGACCTTGACCACGACGGTCGGGTCGACGCCCTGAAATTTCTCCGCCACGGCCTGCAGCATCTCGACGCCGTCACCCGTGCCGACGATGACAAGTTCATTCGCGATGACAGGCTGGCAAGCAGCCATGAAGCCAACGACAGCAGCAAAAGCCAGGCAACGCATTGGCGGAACTCGCTTGTTGGTGGATTCCAGCTGTTCTGGCACGGCTTCGTAAATTAATCCTGCTCTTCGAAGCGGTCATTATTTCCCAATTATTTGCGTAATTAATTTACGTGGACTTCAGCCTTGCTATCTAAGGAACGAGCTGTTGCGTTCATTAGAGAGCGGTTCGTGCCAGACGACGGGTTCAGCGCCGACAAGCCCAGCGCACCCACTCGGTCGCAGGCGACGGCAGCGATGCGGACGCGTCTGCTGCCGGCATTGCGTCGCGTCCGCCGCTTCCGCTCGGCATGGCGCGAGAAGATCGCGAAAACCCATATCGGCGTTCACCTCGCCTGGATCGTCCTCCTCACGGGCGCGCTCACCTTCACGCTGATCGGGGTGGTGTCGTGGGCTCGCCTGCGGCAGGACGCCACCGAACAAAGCAACGTTCTGGCCCAGCTGTCACGGCAACAGGTCGCGAAGCGCCTCGATGCGGACGCCCGGCTCGCAGAGGCGCGCCTGAGCATTCTGTTCACCGAGGGCAACCGCCAGACGCGCTATCTTTCCCAGCGCCTCGATATCGTGAAGGCGATCGTCTCGTCGAACAACGTCGCAATCGAGGCGATCCTGGCTCCCGCGAGCGTCACTGGAGAGCTCGATGTCTTGCTGGTCGCCAGCGCGAACGGAGCGGTGACGGGCGCGAGTCGGACGATTGACCTGCTCGCCGCTGCCGAGGCCCTGGAGGAGCTGGGTCTGAGGGAGGCCGTCGCTGCGGTCTCCAACGACAACCGGCGGAGCGATCGCAAGGCCCACTATGCCACATACCGCTTGGCCGAGGGGATGAGGCAGGCGCTTGGAGTGCCGCAGGACCGGACGATCGGTCATGTTTCCATCGAGCCCGTCTTCGACGACTTCGGCGATGTCGCCGGAACCCTGGTCGGGCTGCGAACACTGGCTCCATCCGAGAGCACCTTCGAGACCTTCTCGAAGATCGTCGAGGCTGGCGTCGTCGTGTTCGACGGCGCCCACATCGTCACGGCCGGGGGAGCGACCGGCTTTCAGCTCAGCTCGGCGGCAGCGCAGTCCGGCGACGATCTGCTCTCCGACGAACGCGGCCATCGGGTCGCGCGCTGTGTCACGACCTTCCTGGACCTGACTATCTGTACCCATGTCGATGCTGCGGAGGTCGAGGAAACCCAGCGGGAGATGCTGCAGATCAGCCAGCGACAGGCCTACAGCCTGTTTCGCTGGTTCCTGATCCTCGCCGCGGCATCCCTCGGCGTGCTCGTCGGAATGGTCCTGCTCGGTGTTCGGCGTGTCACCCGCGGCTTGCCGCAACTGGCTGCGGCTGCGACCTCCGTCTCGCGAGGTGACCTCGACAAGCCCTTCAGCGCGACCGGTATCGGCGAGGTTCGCAGCCTTGGCCGCGCCTTCGAGGTCATGATCTCCAACCTGCGCGAAAGCCTGGGACGCATCAGGCAGCTCGCCTTTGTCGATCAGGTGACGGGGCTTTCCAACCGGGAGAAGATGCGTATCGACGGCAGCGCCGCCCTTGCCTCGGACGCATCGGGCCTTGCCTTCCTTTTCGTCGATCTCGATCGCTTCAAGTCGATCAACGACAGTTTTGGGCACAAGATGGGCGATCTGCTGCTCCGGCAGGTCGCATGCCGCCTCGACGAGTTCCTGGCGCTGTACCGGCGCAGCGGCGCGATCGATCAGTACTGGGGCGGGCGTCTCGGTGGTGACGAGTTCCTCGTGATCGTCCGGGCCGAGATCGGCGCTGATGCCGTGCGCGCATGCGCCGAGGCACTGATCCGTCGGCTCGGTGAGATGTACGTCATCGGCAGCGCCCATGTCACGGTCGGGGCGAGCATCGGCATCGCGATGGCCGGCCCGGCCGGCAACAGCTACGACGATCTGCTGATCAAGGCCGACATGGCCATGTACGAAGCGAAACGGCAGGGGCGGGGCTCCGCGGCCTTCTTCACCGTTCAGACGGCGGTCGCCATGCAAGAACGTCTGGCGCTCGAGCAGGATCTGCGCGTAGCCCTGCGCGACGGCACGCTCGACGTGTTCTACCAGCCGATGATCTCACTCGCGGACGGCAGCGTCGAGGCTGGCGAAGCATTGGCCCGCTGGACGCACCCGACACGAGGCGAGGTTTCCCCTGCCCGGTTCATCGGCATTGCCGAGGATGCAGGACTGATCCGGGAGCTCGGTCTCTTCGTCCTGACGCGAGCCATCAACGAAGCGCGGGAACTCGAGGCCGCGGGAATGCCGATCAGGATCGCGGTGAACGTTTCCGTCCTGCAGCTGGAGGATCCGTCATTCGCCTCCTCCGTCGAGGCCCTGCTCGGCGCCGCCAGGCTGGCGCCATCGCTGCTCGAGCTGGAGATCACCGAAACCGTCGCGATGCGCTCCTCTCAGCTCGTCGAACAACAGCTGCGTCAGTTGCGCGCCTCCGGAATCCGCTTTGCGATCGACGATTTCGGTACGGGGTATTCGAACCTGTCGTCGCTTGCGCGCCTGCGTGTCGACACGCTGAAGATCGACCGCTCTCTCGTCAGCCATGTCGCGACCACTCCCGAGCAACAGGCCATTGTCAGGACGGTCCTGTCGCTTGCGCGCTCGCTCGGCTTCGCGACCGTCGTGGAAGGCGTGGAAGAGATCGCGGATTTGCAGTTCATGATCGATGAGGGCGCGCATGTGGCCCAAGGTTACTATTTCAGCCCGGCACTGCCTGCTGTCGATTTCCGCCTTTTTGTCAGCCAGAATCGTTTCAGGAAGTCACTCGGTTCAAAGGGCAACCTCATCAAGTTCCCCGCGAGAGCGGAACAAGGCAAAGGGCGCTTTCGCTAGAAAGTTTCGTTCGGCTCGTAAGGTCATTTGACGCTGAGTTCGTTCGGCGGAGCGGCGGGCGTCCGATGGGTGCTGCCTCGGCGGCATGACGTGTGGCCGATGGGCTGGGAGGCCGTCCTAGCCCACGCTCGCCCGGACGCGGTTCGCACGCGTTTAAGGGTGTACTCGAAGCGAGCATCCGCCGACGGAACGACCTCACATGATCCCGGTCTTGGCAAAGATATCGACGGTCGACTGCCCATCAAGGATCATGTCGCGGACACTGTTCTCGCCGCTGACCTTGGCAAAAGCGGCTTCCAGCACCTCACGCTCGCGTGCCGCTGGCACGATGACGACGCCGTCGATGTCGCCGACCACGAGATCGCCGGCGCTGACCCGGCAGCCATTGCGGAACTGGATGTCGCAACGAAAGTCGATCACCCGGCCGCGCACGCGCTGATCCTGCGCGTAGCTGCCGGCAGAGAACACCGGGAAGCCCAGCTGCAGGATCTCGCGCGTATCGCGATGGTAGCCATCGAGGACCGCACCGGCGGCGCCGAGCCTGCGTGCGCGGGTGCTCATGAGCCCGCCCCAGAGTGCGTATGTCGGTGACGAGCCCGTGCAGATATAGATCTCACCGGGCTTCAGACTGTCGAGCGCTTCGAACATGAGGCCGAAAGGCTGGGCTCCGCTCTGACTTGCGACATCGACGGCACAGTCGGCCTCCTGGACCGTCATCGCCCGGCCTGCGATCACAGCGCCCGGAACCTGAGAACGGATCTCCGGCGGCAGGAACTGGCGCGTCAGGCCGATGGCGTCCATCACGTCGCCGAGGACGGCGCTGTAGAGTTCGTCGCGGATACGCTGGAACAGCGGCTCCTCCGGCGAGGCGGCAATGTTCGTCATGATTGTCTCCTTGGACATGGTCATTCAACGGGGGAAAGCGTAGGCGCCCAGCCGCTCGGCATGACGCTGGACGAGTTCGAGACCGAAGGCGGTCGGGCGCAACGCCGGGCCGCGATCATGGATATCGATGCCGGCACGCAGGCCGAAGACGCGCTTGCCGTAGCAGATCAGGCTTTCGAGCGACTGCATGATGAAGACGGTCGTCGCCACCATCTCGCGATAGGCATCCTCGGCTCCAGCCTCGTCGCCCGCGACAAAGAGCGCATGCGCGGCAAGGGCGTAGTCGATCGTGTCAGGCGCCAGGATCATTCCGGCGCAGCCTGCACGGAAGTTGTCGATCAGCTCGAGTCCACCGCGGCCGTTCATGATCGGCAGCCGGCCGCCCGTGGTCTCGATCAGCTGCCGGATCTCGACGACCGAACCCTCGCCCTTGATCAGGCAGATATTGGGATGCTGCGCGACGAGCTCGCGAATGTCCTCCGCCGAGAGACCGCGCCCCATGTACGCCGGCGCATTCTGGATCGCGACGGGCAGCCCGGTCGCCTCGGCAACGCGCCCGAAGAAACGGATGTACTCGGGCGCGCCGAAGCTGCCGACCATCGGCGGCTGCAGGATCACCCAATCCGCCCCGGCTGTCTCGGCCGCCTTGACCTGCTCGACCTGCTCCGAGACCGAGGAGCCGAAGATGGTGAAGGCGAGCGGCACGCGGCCGGCCGTGTCCTCGGCGACCCATTCCATGATGCTGCGCCGCTCGCCGACGGTGAGCTTGGAAACCTCGGTCGCGAGGCCCAGCGCGGCCATCCCGTGCACGCCGAGCCGCAAGCAGATCTCGACCTGACGGCGCATCGCCTCGCGGTCGATTCGCTCCTGAGCGTCGAACAACGCGTAGGCGATGGCGTGAATGCCCGTGAATGGCGGCCTGAAGCCCATCTGGTTTCCTCCCTCCGATGCCCGCCGCGTTGCGGGTCGTTCAGTCAGACGTCCAAAGATCATATGTTAAACATCATATCAATGCTTGCGCAGGTTTGCGGACCGTGGCAGCTTCCGCCCCGCCGGATGGATTCCGGCGGTGCAGGAGCGGCGCATGCGCAGGGCGAAGCCCGGAAAGATCGGCACGATGGTCTCGGCGCTTGGCGCGGCGATCGTGCGCGGCGAGATCATGCCGGGCTCTGTGCTGCCGCCGGAGCACGAACTGGAAACGCGCTACGGCGCCAGCCGCAGCGTCGTGCGCGAAGCGATGAAGACGCTTGCCGCCAAGGGACTCGTCAGCGTACGGCCACGCCACGGCACACATGTGCGCCCGGTCCATGACTGGACGCTGCTCGATCGCGACGTCCTCAGCTGGATGCGTACCGGCGATGGCCTCGACCGCGACTTGCTGATCGCGCTGGAAGAGGCGCGCGCCATCATCGAGCCGGCCGCCGCCGCACTCGCAGCCCATCGCGCGACTGCGGAAGACCACGCACGGATCGCGGCGGCGCTGATGGCGATGGAGGCCGGCCAAAAGGATCCGCAGGCCGCGATCGCCGCGGACAAGCAGTTCCACCTCGCCATTCTCGACGCGACCCACAATCCGGTTCTGCGCAGTTTCCGCGGCGCGATCGACGCCATCCTGAGCGCCGTCTTCGACATTGCCGTCGGTGTCTTCGCGGGCAATCTGCCGAACCACGCCGCGGTTGCCCGGGCGATCGCGGCACGAGATGCCGCATCGGCGCGACAGGCCATGGAACAGGTGCTCGGCTACACGCAGGGCCACCTGCTGTCCGGCACAAGCACCTCCGTGCTCAAAACTGAAAAGAAGATCGCCAAACCGGGAGAAACGCCATGAAACTGAAGACGTTGATGCTGGCCGCGAGCTTTGCGGCGACCGCCTTCTCTGCCTCCGCCGCCTGGCCCGAGCGACCGATCACGCTGGTCGTGCCCTGGGCGGCCGGCGGCGGCACCGACGCGGTCGCGCGCATCCTCGCGGCCGGGCTCGAAAAGGAACTCGGCAAGCCCGTCAACGTCGTGAACCGCACCGGCGGCGGCGGCGTGGTCGGCCATACCGAGATCGTCAACGCAAAGCCCGACGGCTACACGATCGGCCTCGCGACCGCGGAGGTGACGACCTATTACTGGTCCAACACTGCCCCCTTCACTTTTGAGAAGCTGACGCCGATCGCGCTGGTCAACTTCGATTCCGCCGCCTTCAACGTGGCCGCCAACAGCCCCTGGGCAAACCTGCGTGCGGCCCTCGACGACATCCGCAAGCAGCCGGTCGGCCACTACAAGCTCTCGGGCATGGCGGCCGGCGCCGCCTATCACCTCGCCTTCGCCGGGCTGCTGCAGCTCGAAGGCATCAATCCCAAGAGCGTCACCGTAGTGCCCAGCCAGGGCGCGGCGCCGGGCTTCCAGGAGCTCGCATCAGGCGGCGTACAGATCGTCCCGTCCTCGCTCCCCGAGGGCAAGCCGATGTTCGATGCCGGCCGCGTCAAGGCGCTGGCGGTGATGTCGAAGGACAAGATCTCCACCTTTCCTGCCGTGCCGACGGTCAAGGAGGCGATCGGCAAGGAGTATGAGGGCGGCACTTGGCGCGGTCTGGCGGCGCCTGCAGGTATCCCCGCCGATGTTGCCGCACGCCTCGTCGAGGTGACCGACAAGGTCGCGAACTCCGAAGCCTACAAGAGCTTCCTCGCAGAACGCGGCTTCGGCTACGCCTTCGAGAAGGGGCCCGCCTTCGGCGAATTCCTGTCGAAGCAGCACAAGCAGAATGGCGAGATCATGGGCGCTCTCGGTCTGCGCCTCCGCCAGTAGCCGAATCGCTTCGTCAACGCGCTCGCGCGGTGGCCCGGCCGCCGCGCGCGCAGATTCGCATACGGCAGGCCAAACATGAAATTCAACGATCTCTTCGCGGGAATGCTGTTCCTGGCGGTGGCGGCCGCAGTCGCCTTCGCCGCGCGCAGCTTGCCGAATCCCTCCGAGCAGCCGCTCGGGCCGTCGGCCTTCCCGCTGATCCTCTCCGGTCTGCTCGGGCTCTGCGCGGCGATTCTTGCCGTCAACGGCGCGCGGGCGACGCCGCGCGGGCCACTGTTCGCGCTAGCCGACTGGGCTCGCAACGGCGGAACGCTCCTGCGCCTGCTGCTCGTGCCGGCCGCCGTGGTCTTTTACATCCTCTGCGCCGATCCGCTCGGGTTCCTGCTGACAGCCGCACTGATCCTCGCAGTGCTGTTCCTTGCCGGTAGCGTGCGCCCGCTGCACGCGTTCGCTCTCGCCTGCATCGCGGCGCTCGTGATCCACTCCCTCTTCTATCTCGGCCTCGGCGTGCAACTGCCCTGGGGACCGCTCGAACCCTTCCGCTGGTGAGGCCGCGATGCTCGATGCCTATGTGACCGCGCTGGGGATGGTGCTCGATCCCTATGTGCTCTTCGTCATTACCGCCTCCGCGATCTATGGCCTCGTCGTCGGCTGCATCCCCGGCCTTTCCGCCACGATGGCGACCGCGCTGCTGGTGCCGCTCACCTTCTTCATGCCACCGGTTCCGGCCATTGCCGCCATCGTGACCACCAGCACCATGGCGATCTTCTCCGGCGATATCCCGGGCTGTCTCCTGCGCATCCCCGGCACTCCGGCCTCGGCCGCCTATGTCGACGATTCCTACCAGATGACGCTGAAGGGCAAGCCCGAACTCGCCCTCGGCATCGGCCTGTGGTTCTCCGTGATCGGCGGCCTCTTCGGCACGGCGGTGATGATGGTTGCTTCGCCGGCCATTGCCGATTTCGCGCTCGGCTTCGGCTCGGTCGAGTTCTTCTGGATCGTGATGCTCGGCCTCGGCGGCGCCGTCTTCATCGGCTCGTCGACACCACTCAAGGCCTGCATCGCCCTGCTGATCGGCCTGCTGATCGCCATGGTCGGCATGAACAATCCGGCCGGCCAACCGCGCTTCACCTTCGACTCGACCGAGATGCTCGGCGGCGTCTCCCTGATCCCGATGATGGTCGGCATGTTCGCCTGCTCGGAGGTGATGCGGCACATGATCAGCGGCGGCGGCGCCCCTCAGGTCGTCGTCCGCAAGATCGGACCGATCTTCGCCAACATGTGGCGGCTGACGAAGCAATACCCCTGGCAGCTCCTGCGGGGCAGCGCGCTTGGCACCGTGATCGGCATCCAGCCTGGCAGTGGTGCCGACATGGCGGCCTGGATGTCCTACGCCATGAGCAAGCGCCTTTCGAAGGAGCCGGAGAAGTTCGGCACGGGCCATCCGGAAGGGCTGATCGAGGCCGGCGCCTCCAACAACTCCTCGCTCGCCGGCGCCTGGATTCCGGCGCTGGTCTTCGGCATCCCCGGCGACTCGATCACTGCCATCGCCATCGGCGTGCTGATGATGAAGAACATGGCGCCGGGGCCGACGATCTTCGTCAACAATCCGGAGAACGTCTACGCGCTGTTCCTGGTCTTCGTCATCGCCAACCTCGTGATGCTTCCGCTCGGCTGGGCGATCATCAAGGTCGCGACCCGCGTACTGACCGTACCGCGCAAGGTGCTGATGCCGATCATCCTGCTCTTCGCCATCGTCGGCTCCTACGCGATCAACAACTCGCTCTTCGATGTCGGGCTGATGCTGGCCTTTGGGGTGCTCGCCTTCGTGCTGGAGGAGAACGACTTCCCGGTTGCGCCGGTCATCCTCGGCGTCGTGCTCGGGCCGCTGCTCGAGGAGTATTTCATCAACTCGATGATCAAGTCCGACGGACGGCTGATCGGCCTCGTCGACCGGCCGATCGCGGCCGTCCTCGCCGCGATCACGGTCACAATCGTCGGCTGGACGATCATCGCTTCGGTGAGGGGCGCCAAAGCGCCCGAGCTGCGCGCGGAAGGATGAGCACGATCGCTGGCTCTGGCAGCCCATGCCCGAGCCAGCGTCACGATTTCATCCGCCAGTGTCGAAAGCGCGGGAGCGGCGACTGCGAATGCGCACTACGATAGGACGCGCTCGCCTCGAACAAAGTCGATAAAAGCCCGCAGCGTCGCGGGCATCTGGCGACGGCTGGGGTAATAGAGGTGGAAGCCCGGATAGTAGGGACACCATTCCTCGAGCACGCGGACGAGCCGACCTTCGGCGATATGCTGCTCGACCTGGCTCTCGAACAGATAGGCGATGCCTGAGCCCGCCAGCGCGGCTTGCAGGAGATGGCCCTGGTCGCTCAGGACGAGCGGGCCCTGCACCGCGACCTTGAACTCGATCCCGCCGCGCTCGAATTCCCAGTCATAGAACCGGCCGCTGCCGAAACGCAGCCGCAGGCAAGGCAGGTCGCGCAATTGCTCGGGCGCAGCCGGCATACCGTGACGCGCGAAGACATCCGGTGTCGCGACCACAGCCGAACGCTGACGCGGACCGATCGGTACGGCGATCATGTCCTGGGCGACCGTCTCGCCGAAGCGCAGGCCAGCGTCGAAGCCCTCCGAGACCATGTCGATCAGCGCATTGTCGGAGACGATTTCGATCGTCACCGTCGGATGGCGTTCGAGGAAGCGCGTAACATAGGGTAGCAGCAGGATCTCGGTCGCGAGATGGGCCGCGTTCAGGCGCAGATTCCCGATCGGCTGGTCGCGGTAGTTGTTGAGATCGTCGAGCGCATCCGTAATGTCGCGGAAGGCCGGTCCGATACGCCCGTAGAGCCGTTGCCCGGCCTCGGTCAGCGCGACGCTGCGCGTGGTCCGATTGACCAGCCTTACCTGAAGCCGCTCCTCCAGCGCGCGCAGGCCATGGCTGACCGCCGAAGGCGTGCAGCCGATTTCGGCGGCGGCGCGACGGAAGCTCAGATGTCGTGCCACGGCCATAAACAGCGAGAGCGCGCCTTGATCCATTGCTGAGATAAACTCATCAAGTCGTTGATCACTGCGTGGATACTCTCATCTGAACGCCCTGGCTACCTTCCTCTCATCGGCATCGGCCGAGCGATTGGAAGGAGACAACATCATGCAAACCTGGTTCATCACCGGCGCTTCGCGTGGCATCGGGGCGCTCGTTGCGAAGCTTGCACTGGAAAAGGGCGACGCTGTCGTTGCCACCGCGCGGGACCCGCGCAGCGTGACGGCGGCTCTCGGCAAGCATCCCAACCTGCTGGCGGTGTCGCTTGACGTCACCGACGAGGCGCAGGCCTACGCTGCGACGAAGGAAGCGATACGCCGCTTCGGCAAGATCGACGTGTTGCTCAACAATGCCGGCTTCGGCTTGCTCGGAGCCGTCGAAGAGGCAACCGCGAGCGAGATCGAGGCGCTGTACCGCACGAACGTCTTCGGCGTGCTCAACGTCGTCAGGGCGGTGCTGCCCCATATGCGCCGCGCCCGCAGCGGCCATATCCTCAACATCTCCTCGATCGGCGGCTACCAGAGCGGCGCGGGCTTCGGTGTCTATTGCTCGACCAAGTTCGCGGTCGAAGGCCTGACCGAAGCACTGGCCGCGGAACTCGCGCCACTCGGCATCAAGGCAACCATCGTCGAGCCGGGCTATTTCCGCACCGACTTCCTCGACGCCCGTTCGCTGAGCATCAGCGACGGCCAGATCGCCGATTACACCGGAACGGCGGGGATGGTGCGCGAGCATGCCACCAAGCTCAGCCACCAGCAGCCCGGCGACCCCGCCAGACTGGCCGCCGCCTTGGTCGAACTTGGCGGCAACCCGGATGCACCGCTGCGCATGCCCTATGGCAGTGACACGGTCGCGGCGATCGAGGCCAAGAACGCTTTCGTGGCCGGTGAGCTTGCTGCCTGGCGCGAGGTCGCCGTCAGCACCGACTTTCCTGCAACCAGCGCCGCAGCCTGAGCTGCCGGCCGCTCACGGGAGAGAGCCCATGATCACCCTAGAGCAGGCGCGCCGGATCATCGCGACCGGCGAAGCCCAGGCCAACGCTATCGGCATCGCCGTCAATATCGCGGTTCTCGATGCGGGCGCCCATCTCAAGGCGTTCAGCCGGATGGATGGCGCCGTCCTGGGCTCGATCGACATCGCGACCGGCAAGGCGCGCACCTCCGTCCTCTTCGAGGCCGCCAGCGAGGCAGTCTGGGACTACTGCAAGCCGGGCGCGCCGGCACCGGGCCTCGAGCTCAGCAATGGCGGGCTGATGACCTTCGCCGGCGGCATTCCGCTGTTTGGTCCGGATGGCCTGCTGATTGGCGCCGTCGGTGTCTCCGGCGGGGCCGTCCCTCAAGACCGAGCCATTGCCCAGGCCGCCGCGCAGGCGCTCGGCGTCTGATCCATCGACAACTCCAAACACCTCAACCCACCCCATCAGACAAAGGAACACGTCATGACCAAGACCATCCTCATCACCGGCGCGGGCTCGGGCTTCGGCAAGGGCGCCGCCATCGGCATGGCCAGGAACGGCCACAACATCATCGCCACGGTGCATGTTTCGTCGCAGGTGACGCCGCTGCGAGAAGAAGTTGCAGCACTCGGGCTCTCCGATCGGATCCGCGTCGAGCGGCTCGACCTCACCGACGCCTACGACATCAAGCAGGCCTTGAAGTGGGACTTCGATATCCTCTGGAACAATGCCGGCATGGGCGAGGCCGGCCCGGTCTGGGAAATTCCGATCGAGCTCGTCCGCAACAACTACGAGATCAACGTCTTTCTGCCGCTGGTCCTGACGCAAGGCGTCGTGCAGAAATGGGTCCGCGCCGGCAAAGCAGGCAAGGTCGTCTTCACCTCCTCGATGGGCGGGCTGTTCACGCCGGCGAATTGGGGGACCTATGTCTCGACCAAACATGCGCTGGAATCGATCGCCGAGGCCCTGCAGCAGGAACTCGCGGCCTATGGCATCAAGATCCAGACGATCAATCCCGGCGCCTACTACACCGGCTACAACGAGACGATGGCGGACAACCCGTTCCGCTGGCTCGACGACGAGGTCAACTTCACGAAGCGCGCCGATCTTCGCAAGGGCTTCGACGACTTCTTCGCGACGCCGGAAGGCAAGATGGACCCGCAGGAGATGATCGACCGCATGATCGAGATCGTCCCGGCCGACGACGGCAAGTTCCGCAATGTCGTACCGAAAGTCATCGAGGACATGCTCAAGGATCACCAGCTTCAGGCTTGGGAAAGCCGGATCTGAAGAACCGGCATCCGCCAAGGCCCAAAACGGCCGCGGCGGATGCGCCTTGCCCGCCAGATAGCATCAGGCCGATAACGTTGCGCCATTACTGGAAGTTGGGGTCTTTCCCGGATGTGGACGCGGCAACATGCGACGGGCCGGCGCGAGCCGGCCCGACAGGCTTCCTGAGGATGCCGGCTATGGTCAGCGACCCTTGTCGAGGAAGGCGCGGATCATGGCGACGGTAGCCGAAGGGTTCTCCTCCATGATCCAGTGGCCGGAATCGGGGACAACACCTTCAGTCAGGTCAGTCGCGGCAGCCCTCATTACGGCTGCCATTGCGGTACCGAAGGACTTCTCACCGCCGATCGCCAGCACGGGCATCGTCAGCTTGCCTCCGGCAGCCAGAAAGGCGCGGTTGTCGATCGCGTCCTGGTCGAACGCGGCGAACTGAGCGAAACCCGAATGCATCGCTCCCGGAAGAGCGTAGAGCCTGGCGTAGTGCTCGCGCGAGGCTTCGCTGAAGCGAGAGGGTGTCGCCGAGAACTCGTTCCAGAAGCGGTCGAGATAGATGCGCTCGCGACCCGCCACGAGCCGCTCCATGTCCGGACCACCGAAGCGGAAATGCCAAAGCAGCGGGTTCTTCAGGATTTCTTCCCAAGGACCGACACCGGGGACTGGCGCGTCGATCAGCGCGAAGCGGCCGACACGCTGCGGATGCTGCGCCGCGAAGGAGAAGCCCACCATGTTGCCGATATCATGCGTCACGAGATCGGCACGCTCGATCTTGAGCGCGTTGAGAACACCGGCGACATCGCCGGCTTGCGTCTTCTTGTCGAAGCCGGATTGGGGCTTGGAAGACAGGCCAAGTCCACGGAGGTCTGGCACGACCACGGTGTAAGTCCGCGCCAGATCGGCCGCCATTGGCGCCCACATGTCGCCGGTTTCTCCATAGCCATGAAGCAGCACGACGGCGGGCCCCTGGCCGCCGACACGCACATGCATGGTTGCACCGTTGGTCGCGATCTCCTGCGCCTTGAACGAACTCGGGAAATCAGGGACCTGGGCTGTGGCGGGAGCGGCGAAGGCGAGCGCTCCAAGCATAGCGGCAACTTTCAACATGACGGTTCTCCCGCCTACCGGGAGGGCGGTCGATGCGACCGTCGCTGTCAGCCCCGTTGGCATGACGCAACGTAGCATTCGCTCCGTGTTCGGATTAGCGTCACGCAAGCGAAATTCATGTCCGGGAAAAGCGAACGATGTTAAAGCTGGACGGCATCGCGACCTTCGTCGCGATCGCTGAGGCAGGCTCTCTGAGCGAGGCCGCTCGGCGGCAACGTCTGTCGAAATCGGTGATCAGCGATCGCTTGGCCGAGCTGGAGCGCAACCTCGGAGCGACGCTTCTGCATCGTAGTGCTCGCCGGCTGACGCTCACCGAGGACGGAACGGCCTTTCTCGAACGCGCCACGAGGATCACCCGCGAGGTCGAGGAGGCGACGGCCGACATGGCCGAGCGCCGCGGAGCACTTGCTGGCCCCTTGCGGATCTCCGCGCCTGTCACCTTTGGACGAATGCATCTGGGACCGGCCATCTATCCCTTCCTCGCTCGGCATCCCGAGATCGAACTGACGCTCGATCTCGATGACCGTCGCGTCGAGGCGGGTGCCGACAGCTACGACGCGGTGTTGCGCCATGGGCCGATCGCGGATTCGCGGCTCGTCGCCTGGACGCTCGCGCGGAGTCGGCGCGTCCTCGTCGCCGCGCCGGAGTATCTGGCGCGTCATGGCAGCCCGGCTTCGCTGGCCGAACTCGATGGCCACGCCGGCATCTTCTACACGAACCGCGGCGCTGCAGATTGGCGGTTCAGCGCCCAGCAGGGAGCCCTCAGCATCCGGGCTCGCTCAGCGCTGCGTGTCAACAACGGGGATATGATGCGAGATGCGGCATTGGCAGGTCTTGGCATCGCACTTCTGCCGCTCTTCGTCGCCGGCGCCGAAATCGGTGGCGGACGCCTGGGCGTCGTCGATGTCGGTGTGCAGCCGGAGGCCGAATTTATCTATCTCGCACACCCAGAGGGGCGCCGGCCGTCTGCCAAGTTGCGCGCCCTTGCCGACTGCCTTCGCCAGGCTTTCGGCGAACCGCCATATTGGGAGCGTCTCGAGCCACACCGATCGGTCTGAGTCGAATGATCTTCACACGCGGGTGCGGCGCCAAGAAGCTGACGCTGGCGCTCTGCCAGAAAGCGGACATTCAGCTACTGCCCGAAAGCGGACATGTGGGTCAGGCCTTCTGGGACGGATCGGCACTGGTCCGCATATCAAGCGAGACCCTCTGAAAGCCCTGATGTTCGAGGATCTGCTGAGCAGAATCCGAGAACATGAATTTCACCAGTTGCCGTGCAGCACTCGAGGCGGTGACCGAAACGGCGATGCCATAGTCCGCCGTAACCATGCATTCGGCGGGCAGGTCCACGATGCTGAGCCGAGCATCGTCGCGTAGCGGAAGTGCGCTCGACCAATATCCGAGGAACACGTCAGCCTGCCCGGTCTCGATCAGCCATTCGGCCGGGAAGCGACCGGGCGGGAGTGCCAAGGGCTGAGGGCCACCGACAAGATGGCGCGCCTTTGTACCCAGAACGGCTCCGGCGCCGGGCCTGAGTCCATTTATTTTGTCGAAGACCTCGAGCGCATAGTCGCCCGAAGGGTCGGCGCCTGGGGTCGACGTGCCGATGCGAACGTGATCATCCAATAGCGCTTCCAGCAGGTTCGTCGTCGTGAGGCCCAGATCCGTACGCGCGATCGCGCAGATGCGGTTTCTCGCAAAGCATGTCGGTGCCTCAAAAAGGCCGAGCCTATGCAGGCGTTCCGGATGGCGCATGTTGGCGGAGGCGAAGACGTCGGATGGCTCGCCGTCCTCGATCTGCTGGCGCAGAAGGCCGGCCGGGCCAAATGTCGCTTCCACCTGCGAGTTGTACCCAGCCGGGAGGGTCAAAAGGATCTGCTGCACGGCCGAACGTAGGCTGCCCGCGGCATGAAACCGGATCGGACGGTCGCTCTTGCCGGTATCGGTCATGCGGTGTTCCTGCGACTGCGAGCGCGTTCGACCTGTGACCGGAATGTCGGCGCGAACGTCGTCAGCTCCACGTCCTCATGGTCGTACCGCACCTGGCTGACCGGCAGGTGGTAGAGCGCGGCCAGATTGGACTCGGTAAGAACCTCCGACAGATCTCCGATCTGATAATGCTCGCCATCGTTCATCAGCAGCGCGCGATCCGCCGCTGCCAGCGCGTGATTGGGCTGATGCGTCGTGAACAGGATGGTCAGCCCCTGCGCTCGGCCAAGTTGGTGGATGAAACCCAGGACCAGATCCTGGTTCCTGAGGTCGAGCGCGGAGGCTGGCTCGTCGAGCAGGAGGATGGGTGCTTCGGTCGCCAGGGCGCGGGCGATCAGGACGAGCTGCCGCTCGCCGCCCGAGAGCGAGTCGAACGAGCGGTCTGAGAACTGGGTCAGCCCCAGCGCGTCGAGGCAGCCGCGGGCGATCTCGCTGTCGCGTCGGCCTGGCGAGCGAAAAGCGCCGACATGGCGGGCGCGACCCATCAGCACGATATCCAGTACGCTGTATGGAAAGGCTGCGCTGAAATCCTGCGGTACGAACCCGACGAGGCCATTGGTTCGGATCGTGCCCTGGTTCGGCCGGTTGAGCCCGACGATCGAGCGCAGCAAGGTCGACTTGCCCCGCCCATTGGGCCCCAGAATGGCGACGATCTCGCCTGGCATGACGTTCAGGTTCAGCCCGCGATACTGCCAGCGGGTTCCGTCATAGGAGTGGCCGGCGTCCCGGATCAGGATCATCTCATCAGCCATTCTGGCCTGCCCTCTGGCTTCGAAAGAAGACCAGCGCGAAGATCGGGGCACCAAGCAGGGCCGTCAGGATGCCCAACGGAATCTCGCTGTCGGTGGCGGTCCGTGCGACGTCGTCGATCAGGAGCATGTAGAGCGCTCCGGCCAGCGCCGAGGCAGGCAGCAACTGGCGATGATCGGGCCCTACCATCATTCGGGCGAGATGGGGCACCACCAGCCCGACCCAGCCGATGACGCCGCTGACCGCGACCTGCGCGGAAACGATCAGGCTGATCAGGGCCAGGATCAGCCAACGGGTGCCTGCGACGGAGATGCCGAGCGCCTGGGCGTCATCTTCTCCGAGCGAGAGGATGTTGATGCGCCAACGCAGCAGCAGGAGCAGGATGCCGCCTACCAGGATCGGGCCCAGTATCAAGGCGAGCTTTTCATAGTCGGCGGTTGCGAAACTGCCCAGCAGCCAGAAGACGATACGCGGCAGCTTCTCTTCGGTATCGGCAAGATACTGCACCAGGCTCACCAAAGCGCCGAAAAAGCCGCCTACGATGACGCCGGCCAGGACGAGCGCCAGCATGTTGCGGCGCGCGACGAGGGCATGCAGCGCGTAGACCATCAGAAGGGAAAGCATGCCGAAGGCGAAGGCTCCGAGCAGCAGCATGCTGCGCGAGGCGCCGAACAGGATGGCCAGCGTCCCACCGAAGGCAGCGCCCGAGCTGACCCCGATGATGTGAGGCCCGACCAGCGGGTTGCGAAACACGCCCTGCAGCGCCGCCCCGCACAGCGCCAGCCCCGCACCCGCGAAGATCGCGACGAGTATGCGAGGCAGCCTGACATTGAAGACGACGTTTCGTTCCACCTCGATCAGCGAGGGATCGGGCAGCCCAAGTCCCGATGCGAGAATGCGAAGAACCTTCAGCGGGGGGATCTCGTAGCGACCCAGGCCGAGCGACGCGAGCGCGACAATGACCAGCGCCACAGCGAGCAAGGCGATGACGAGACGCGACCGTGCGAGGCTCAATGGTTCACCGCCCTGCCAGCGCATCCCAAGCTCAGTGGAACGAGGAATAGCCGGTCCGATAGAACCGCCGGTAATATGCATCCGCCTCCGCCTGGAGATCGATGTCGGCAAAGCGATCGGGATAGAGCGTCTTGGCCATCCAGAGTTCACCGAGCGCCAGCGCCTCAGGCATGGGGTGGCCCCAGGCCTTGGCATATTCCGGCATCAGGTAGACCCGGCCTGCCTTCACCGCGGCGATCGACTGCCAGGCGGGCGCGCGCTTGATTTCGTCCACAACGGACGGATAGCGCTCCTGAACGAAGATCACTGCAGGATTCCATTTCAGGACGTCCTCCATCGAGACCTGCTTGAAGCCATTGATGGACGCCGCGACATTCGAGGCTCCCGCCCGCCGCATCAGCAGGCCGGTGTATTTTCCAGTGCCATACGTCGCGAGATCGGGATTGGCCATATACACCGGCACGCGCTGCGCCTCTGCGAGATTGGCCAGGCGGTCTTGCACCACCTTTCGCTTCTGCGTCGCATAGGCGATCAGATCCTCAGCCTGCGGCTTGCGGTTCAGGACATCTCCGATCAGTCGGATCGCTTCCGGAAAACCTGTCTCGTAAGCAGCCTCTTCGTCCGCAACGACAGGGTTGAGCTTTGCGGCCTCTGCGGGAGGGGCCGTCATCATCGAGATGCCAATGACGGCGATGCCGGAGTTCTCCATCTGCTTGATCATGTCAGGCGGCGCGTAATGGGTTACGAAGACGACGTCCGGCCGCAGCTTGAGCAGCGCCTCGATGTTCACCTTGGTCAGGCCGCCCGGCATGGGCAGGTCCGCCAGACGGGGCGCAAGGCGAACGTAGTTGGCGCCGAGCTGCCGCTTCCATTCGTCCAGGATGCCGACAACCTCATCGGTGGCATCAAGTTGCACGATGATGTTCAGCGCCTGGTGCTGGAGCACGACAGCGCGAGAGACGGCGTCGGGAATTTTGACCTGCCGTCCGAGCTGGTCGGTGACGATCCGCTCGGCACGGGCCGGCAGGGCGAGCGTCATCGCGAGTGCAAGCAGGGCGAAGGCAAGTCCGGTGCGCTGAAACCTCATTTCGATCTCTCTTTCCGGCAAGGAACGCGGCACATTGCCTCTACGGTGACGCTGGAAGGGTGCACGCGCCGCCAGCAGTCGGGGCTAGCGTTATACTCAATCAGCTATAGCGATCAATTTCCATGGGAATCCCAGCTTGCCTGGCAACGCCACGTTCGAAAGGGGCGCGCGGCGCCAGCTAAACAAGCGCGAGCCCAGCCGAGTTCGTTGGCTCGTCACGCGACTGCCGTTGATATTGTCGGCGCTCTGCCCGGAACATGCGGGAAATCGCACGCAAACCGATGGCGGAGTCATCGGAACCAGACGAACGCACAATACCGGCGGAAACGGTGCCAAACAGGGCTGAGAGCGGGCGGGCTCACGCCGATCGGATACATTAGGCCTTGAGCAACAGGACCGTCGTTGCGCAATCGGCTGTGGCCGCGTCCTGGTCTCGTTCTGTCGTCAAATACGGGCTTGACCTCGATCACAGCCTCCCGCCCTGGCGGCTCGACCAGCGCGAATTCGACGCGGCTTATGAACGCCTTGATCCGCTTATCAGGCTTGCGCAGCCTTCCCTGGATCGTCTCTTCCAAGGGGTCGGTGATGCGGGGTGTCGCGTCTTGCTGACAGACCGAGAAGGCGTTCCGCTCGACCGGCGGGGTACCGCCGGCGACGATCTCGATTTTGCAGTATGGGCCTCTAGGCGGGGATGGTCTGGGGCGAATCCAGCGAGGGAACCATTGGCGTCGGTAGCTGTGTCGCCGAGGGGCGTCCGCTGACCATCCATGGCGACCAGCACTTCATGACATGCGACATCGGTTTGAGTTGCGCGGTCGCGCCGATCTGGGACACCCGTGGCCGTCTGATTGCGACACTGGACGTCTCGACCTACCGGGCGGATCTGACGCCGGCCATCCTGAAGCTTGTCGTGACCGCGAAGCGTGCCGACGACCGCAGAATGAAATCAGGACTCGCAGATTCCGCCAGGCGAAGTCGTTTGGCGAAGTGCTGCTTCTCCGACAGGTCAAGTTTCGCGTCACGTGGGCATGTTCAAAGCCGGAGAATGCGACGAGAATGACCGCAATGGGTGCTAGCTGGCTTTATGGCCTAGTCGGCCGCTTATCCGAGTGGCCGCATCCTTGAGTAACTGAATCAGTTCGGATGAACGGCCATGGTATCTGAGCGCCACGACGCCCAGATTCAGCGCCGCGACGACCTTGCCCTCTCGACCCCAAATCGGGGCGGCCAGACCGATGGAACCCGCCACATGCTCCTCGTTTGAAATAGCGATCCCCTGCTCGCGGATGGGCCCAAACATTCTTCTGATGGCATCCGGATCCGTGACTGTTTTGGGTGTTCTCGGGAGGAGGTTCGCCTTGGCTAAGTGGGCATCTGCAAGGGCCGGGTCCCAATGTGCGAGCAGAAGGCGGCCGGTGGCAGAGCAATAGGATTCCGAGGGGGCATCGATTTCGACATCAAATCGGATCGCCTGTCGGCTCACGCATTTTGCAATGCGTCGGCAATCGCCTCGTGTTGTTAGCACCGCCAGCATGACGGTTTCGCCTGTGTCCTCGCGAAGCTGCTCCATGATCGGGTGTGCGGCGGAAAGCAGGCGTGCCTCCAGGGCTCGTGCCGCCGATTGGTGGCGGCTGGCGTGGACAAGGACGTAGCGCTCTGTTGCATCCTGGATTGCATAGCCGCGTGAGACGAGCGTCTGCGCCAACGCGTGCGCGCTGCTCTTGGGAAACCCGAGCGCTGCGACGATTTCCTTGAGCTTCACGGGCTCGGAGCAACCTGCAAGATACTCCAACAGGTCCAACACGCGAGCCGCGGACTTGACCTCGGTGTTCATGGATGTGAACCGAATCTCCCTTGGCGAACCAATTTGCCGGCGATAGGCTCCATCTTAATCAAGAGGAAATCAACACTCTTGAAAGAGGGAATATCATGACTTCTAGCAACGCTGCGCCCGTGGCAATCGTCACAGGCGGCGCGAGAGGTATCGGCCGCGCTTGCGCGCTATCGCTTGCCAAGTCAGGCTTGGACGTTGCGCTTGTTGATCTGTTGGAGGCGGAGCTTTTCCGCACTGCTGATGAGATCAAAGCCTGCGGTCGCCGCGCTTTGACTTTCCAATCCGATGTCGTTCGCAAGAAGGAGGCCGATCGTGTTGTTGGAGAGGTCGTGGCGCAATGGGGCCGTGTCGACGTCCTCGTGAACAATGCAGGGAAGGGGATGCCGAAGGGCATCTTCGAGATTACAGAGGCGGAATTCGACCATACGATCGCTCTCAATCTGAAGAGCTGCTTCAACTACATTCAGGCGGTCGCGCCCGTCATGCGGCGCCAGGGCAATGGCCGCATCGTCTCGATGTCGTCGCTGAACGCGCATTCGGGCGGTGTTACGGCTGCGGTCTCCCGGTTCGCCTATGCCGCCGCAAAGGCCGGGATCATCGGGATGACCCGGGCCCTCGCCAAGGAACTCGGCCCGGAAATCCTCATCAACGCCGTCTGCCCGGGCATCATCGAGACGGAGGTCGGCAATGCGCTGACACGGGCTCGCGGCCCCGCGATTGCCGATGCCGGCATCGCGCTGAAGCGGATGGGCAAGCCCGACGACGTGGCCGAGTTGGTCACGTTCCTAGCAACCTCGAACCCCTGCTTCATCACGGGCCAAGACATCGTGGTGGATGGGTTCCAGTTCAATCGCTGAGTGATCCCGATGAACGTCACGCTGCCCCCCGACACGAAGCCCTGGATGTGGAGTGAGGAAACCTGGCGGCAGGTCGTGAATCACGTCCGGGCAGGGCGTTCGCTCAAGCCTGGAGTTTGGAAGAATGGCGCCAAGTTCGCCGTCGCCCTGTCCTTCGACTCCGATCACGAGACGAACGAGCTCCGGGAGGGCGGGCGCTCCTACTCGAAGCTGAGCCAGGGCCAGTACGGCAATCGCTCTGGCATTCCGCGCATCCTCGCAACTCTTGCTCGTCATTCCGTCCCAGCCAGCTTCTTCATGCCGGCCGTCGCGGCGCTTCTGCATGACCTGGAAGCCCGTTCTGTTGCAGAAGCAGGGCACGAGGTGGCGATCCATAGCTGGATACACGAGCTCAATTCAGTGCTCGACTACGACACGGAACGCGATCTCGCTCTGCGTGCCCGCGACACATTGACGAAGCTCACCGGCCGCGAGCCGAAGGGAATGCGGACCGCGTCCTGGGATTTCAGCCCGTGGACGTTGAAGATCGTTCGCGAAATGGGGCTGCTCTACGATTCCTCATTGATGGCGGACGACGAGCCGTACGAACTTCTCGACGAGGGGCAGCCGACCGGGATCGTGGAGTTGCCGGTGGAGTGGATCCGGGACGATGCCGTCTACTTCGGCATGGATCGCTTCAAGGGGCTGCGGCCTCACAGCGGGCCGCCCATGGTGCTCGATATCTTCCTGCGAGAGCTCGACGTCGCTGCGGAAGAAGGGGGGCTATTCCAGCTGACGATGCACCCGCACATCATCGGGCACCGATCACGGATTTTCATTCTCGACGAGGTTATCCGATCGGCGAAAGCAAAGGGCTCCGTCTGGTTCGCGACGCACGAGGAGATTTGTCGCTATTGCGCAGATCAGGCCGGTCTCGGCGCGCCGATTCCGTCAGCCACCAACGGCCGGAGCTGACAGATGGGCTATCGTATTGGCGTCGACATCGGCGGCACCTTCACCGATTTCAGTGTGCTCGACGAGGCGACGCTGAATCTGCGGACGCTGAAGGTTCTGTCGCGCCCGGACGCGCCAGGAGCTGAGGTCCTTCAGGGGCTGGATGAGATCGAGAAGCGCTTCGGCATTGCGCCTTCGCAGGTCAGCTACTTCACCCATGGCTCCACAGTCGGAGTGAACAGCATCATTCAGGGCAAAGGCGCGAAGCTTGGGCTCATCGTCACCGAAGGCTTTCGCGACGTCCTGGAGCTCGCGCGTCTGAAGATCCCGGATCCTTATGATCTGTTCTCGCGTCGACCGGTTCCTTTGGTGCCGCGCGACCGCGTGGCTCCACTGCCGGAGCGCATCAATGCGGATGGCATTGCAGAGGTCGTTCCCGATCAGGCTGCGATCGCCGCCGTCCTGCGTCGACTGGAATCACGCGGGGCCGAGGCGATCGTGATCGCCTTGCTGCACAGCTACAAGAACCCGGCACATGAACGGCTGGTCAAGGCCGAGATCGAACGCCTGCGGCCTGGCTTGCCGGTGTTCTGCTCCGCGGACATCTGGCCAATTGTCAGGGAGTACGAGCGTACCATCACGGCCTGCATCCATGGATCGGTGCAGCCTCGGGTGTCCCATTACATCGGCCGTCTCGAGGATGCCCTGATCGAGCGCGGTGTCGTTCCCGCTCCGATGATCACCAAGTCGAACGGCGGCGTCATGACCGCCGCGGCCGGCAAGGTGCGCAGCATCGAGATGCTGCTGTCCGGCACGGCTGCGGGTGTGATCGGCGCAGGCTTCACATCGAGGCTGGCCGGCTTTTCCAGAGTCATGAGCCTCGACATCGGTGGCACAAGCGCGGACGTCGCGCTGCTCAAGGACGGGATGCCTGACTTCCGCTCCGGGGAACTCGTCGGGGAGTATCCGATCTATCTTCCGACGGTGTCGGTGTCTTCGATTGGAGCCGGCGGAGGCTCGATTGCGTCCGTGGACGCTTTGGGGGTGCTACGCGTCGGACCTGAAAGCGCGGGATCCACTCCTGGACCGGCCTGCTATGGCCGCGGTGGCGAGCGCGCAACGATCACCGACGCCTTCGCGACGATCGGCGTTCTGGGCGCCGGCGAGCTCGGATATGGCGCCGTGAACGTCGACCGATCCCGAGCGCTTGCTGCACTTGCGCCCATCGCCAAAGGTCTCGACCGCTCGTCGGAACGCGCGGCTGAAGCCATCATCCAGCTCGCGGTCGCCAATATGTATCGCGAAACCAGCCGGCTGTTCTCACAGGTTGGCGAAGAGCCGAGCGGTTATGCGCTGCTGGCATTCGGTGGCGCGGGTCCCATGCTCGGTTGCCTCCTGGCCGATGCCATGGGGATGCAGTCGGTCATCATCCCTCAAACTCCAGGTGTGCTCGCCGCCCTTGGAGGCCTCCTTGCAGATCTGCGTTCGGACTTCGTGCGCGTGGTCTTCCTCGATGTTGGACCACACTCGTTCGATGGCTTGCGCAACGCGCTGGTCGAGCTCGCAAACGAAGCGCGCACCTGGCTCTTCGAAGGGCAGGGCTATGCCGGCGAGGCCACGCTGTCGATCACGGCCGACATGCGCTACCGAGGCCAGTCCTACGAGATTGAGACGCCTCTGGAAGAGGTCTGGATCGACGACGGTGACCATGCCGCCATTGCAGCAGCCTTTCATAAGCGTCACGCCGAAATCTACGATCACTCGGACGACGCGGCAGATGTGCAGATCGTTGCGCTCCGTGTGGTTATTGCCGGCGTCACACCCAAGCCCCAGTTCGCGGAACAAGGCCTGAAGCTGCAAAAGGCGCAGCCCAGGGAGCGGGTTCCGATCGTCCATCAGGGTTCGACGATCGAAGCCGGGCTCTTCGATCGAAACGACCTGTCCCCGGGCTCATCCTTCGCTGGCCCGGCCGTGATTTTGCAGGATGACACGACGACCTGGGCCCCGCCCGGTTTCGAGGGCCATGTCGATGGCTTCGGCAATCTGATCTTGAAGCGGAGTGCGATCTGATGGCGGCGCTGGATCCTGTCACGCTTCAGATCCTGAAGAGCCATTTCGAGGCTGCGGCCGAGAGCATGGCGTTCACACTTCTACGGACGGCCCATTCCGCATTCGTCAAGGAGACGGAAGATTTCACCAGCGGACTGACGACCCCATGTGGGCAAACCTTTGCCAGCCCCAAGGACCTCGGAGCGACCTGGTTCATCGGCCTCGACTATAAGGGCGCGATAGACGCCATCGCGGACTACAAGCCCGGTGACATCTGCATCACCAACGACCCGTACTCCGGCTATGTCTGCACCCACGCTCCCGACATCCATCTCTGGATGCCCGTCTTCCATGAAGATCGGCTCGTCTGCTTCGCTGTAGGCCATATCCACAATACCGATATGGGCGGAGCGGTGCCGGCTTCGCTGTCACGCGCGCTGACGGAGGTGCAGCAAGAGGGAATTCGGATTCCACCCATGAAGCTCGTTGAGGCTGGGGTGATGAACGAGAGCGTGCTGCGCATCATGCTGCGCAATGTGCGCATGCCCGATCAGAACTGGGGCGACCTGAAGGCACAGATCGCCTCACTCAAGACCGGCGAACGCAAGATCCGCGAGGCGATTGCTCGCTTCGGCGCCGACACCGTCTGTGCCGCGACCTATGGTGTGCTCGATCTGGCAGAGAGACAGGCGCGCCAGCTCTTCGCCTCGATGCAGGACGGTGACTACGAGTTCACGGATTACATCGATGAAGATAGCCCCGGCGGGGTTCCGTGCCGCCTGAAGCTGTCCGTCAAGGTTCGGGGCGACGAAGCCCTCTTCGACTTCACGGGCAGTGACCCGCAGCTCCAATCGGCCCTGAACATGCCGACCGGCGGTCTTCCGCGCCATATCCTACCGCTCGTGGGCTACAATTACGTCGTCTACTCGCTTGATCGCACGGTCGCGCTCAACATGGGCCTTCTGCGCCCGGTTCAGTGCATCTTGCCGGAGGGCTCTGTCGTCAATCCGATCTACCCGGCGGCCACGGGCATGCGCAGCCTGACCTGCGTGCGCATCCAGGGAATGGTCATCGGTGCCTTCTCGCGTGCGATGCCCGATCGCCTGCCCGCCGGCCCCGCGGGTGGTGGCGGCATCCTGAACGTGCGCACCACCGACAGTCGCACGGGGCGCCTGGCCATGGCCTCGATTAATCCGATCACCGGAGGCGGCGGCGGCAGCTCGTTCGAGGATGGGCAGGACGGTTCGAACTCGTTCCTGAAGAACACTCCTGTCGAGATCACAGAAGCAGAGGTGCCGATACGCGTCAGGAGCTATGAGCTCGTTCCGGATTCCGGCGGCCCGGGTCGCTACCGTGGCGGCCTCGCAGCTCAGATGACCTTCCAGATGTTCACGCCGAATTCGGTCGTGACCGCCCGGAACCGCGATCGCGTGCGCTTCTCCTGCTGGGGCCTCGAAGGCGGGCTGCCAGGCTCGACCTGCGGTTTCCACCGCGCCAACGGCAACGCAAAGCCGGAGGACTTGGGCAATACTGACGTGGTCCGATGCGCGCCGGGCGACGTGCTGACGATTTCAGCAGCAGGCGCAGGTGGCTGGGGTGATCCCTTCGGACGCCCGATTCAAGAGGTTCTGCAGGACGTTCTCGGGGGCAAGGTCACTGAAAGCGGCGCCAAGGCCTATGGCGTCGTGGTCAAGGACGGCGTCGTGGACGAGGCTGCCACCAACGCCTTGCGATCAGCGGCGCGGGAAAGCATCGAAGGTATGACCTTCGATCCCGAGAGGCTGAGCTTCGAGCGCATTTGGTCGGATGCGGTTTGGGACCGGTTGGCGCAGCACTTGTTTGCGCTTCCCGTCGAGTGGCGCTTCTTCGTCAAACACGAGGTCTTCGCGGCGGTGAACGCCGATGGAGCCGCCGAAGCCGATCCGCTCGCGACGTTGGAGCGGGCCTATGCCGCGGTCCTGCTGCAGTACCCCCAGATCGAGCCTCGCCATATGGAGGAGGCGGCATGAACATCGAGTTCCCGAACCAGACGGTGTTGGTGGCCGGAGCTGCCCGCGGCATCGGCCGAGGCATCGTCGAGGAATTCGCCGCCAGGGGCGCCAACGTTTTCGCGGCGGATCGGCTCAAGGAAGAGATGGCTGGCCTGCCGGCGCATCCGACACAGCTCGACCTGCTCGACAAAACGGCAGTCAACGGATGGGTTGCCGAAGCGGAGAAGATCAGCGGGCGAGCCGCTGACGTTCTTGTCTATGTGGCCGGTGGCGTTCTCGGGCAAAGTGCGAAGCCGCTTGAGGAAGTCGAAGAGGCCGACTGGCGAGCTGTTCTCGACGTCAACTTGACCGGCGCCTTTCTAACGTCTCAGGCGGTTTGCTCCGGCATGAAGGCCCGCGGCAAGGGGCGGATCGTCCTGATCGCCAGCGGTGCCGGGCTACGCACCTCGCTGACCGGCATTCAGGCTTATGCTTCGGCCAAGGCCGGCGAGATCGGGCTGGCGCGCCAGCTCGGACAGGAACTCGGGCCATTCGGGATCACGGTCAACGCGGTTGCTCCCGGGTTCCAGCGGACGAGCCCGGACTATGAGCGGCAATGGCAATCCTATTCGGCCGAGCGGCAGGAAAACATGATCGCCAACACCGCTCGACGCCGTCCGGGGACGCCGCAGGACATCGCCTACACGGTCATGTTCCTCGCCTCCGACTATGCGGACTTCATCACAGGCCAGGTCGTTTCGGTGACCGGCAGTCCTTGAAACTCGTTAACAATGGAGGGACGGCATGACGACGACACGGAGAGACGCTCTTAAAGCGGTTGTGGGTTCGGTAGCTTTGACGTCGCTCTCATTCGAGGGAGCCCAGGCCCAGGCTGGCGGCAAGTTCGTTTATGCGAATAACAGCCCCTACGATAACCTCGACCCTCACACCATTTTTGACACTGCCCGCGCCGCTTCGCGCTTCAATCTCTATGACGGTCTCTACCGCTGGGTCGACAACCCTCCCAAGATGATCCCGTGGCTCGCGGAAAGCCATACGGTTTCGGATGACGGAAAGGTCTACACGTTCAAACTGCGGCAGAATGCCAAGTTCCACGATGGCAAGCCGCTGACATCTGCCGACGTGGTCTATTCGATCGAGCGGATCCTCGCTCTCAAGAAGGGGCCGGCCAGCCTGTATCTCGACAGCATCAAGCCGGGGTCGACACAGGCGCCCGACGCTCACACGGTTGTCTTCAACCTCAATGGGCCATCCGCGATTTTCCTCACGACTGTGCCCGACATCCTCGTGGTCAACAGCGCGTTGGTGAAGGCCAATGAGAAGGACGGTGATTGGGGCGAGGCCTGGCTCGCACGCAATGAGGCAGGTTCCGGATCTTATGCCCTGCGCCGACACGATCCAGCCGTAGGCTTCACTGCACGCCGCTTCGCCGACCATTTTGCGGGCTGGACCGGCCAACCCTTCGACGATCTGGAATTCCGTACGGTCCTTGAGACGAACACCCGTGTGCTCGGTCTGATCCGCGGCGACTTTCAGGGCGCCGACGGCTACCTTCCCTATGATCAGATTCAGCGGCTCCGGCAGTCGAGCAATGTTCAGATCATCGAGCAGGAATCGATGCGTGTGTTCATCCTGGCGCTGAACTGCACCAAGCCGCCGATGAACAATCCGAACTTCCGCCGCGCGCTGGCCTACGCCTTCGACTACGATGGCTTCATCAAGAGCATCATGAAGGACTCGGTCTCGCGAAATGCGGGTCCGAACCCCAACAACATCTGGGGCACGCCCGCTGGTCTCAAAGGCTACAGCTACAATCTCGACAAGGCGCGCGAGGAGCTGAAGAAGGTGACGGAGCCTCTTCGGCCGATCACCATCAATGCACTGGCCGGATTCAGCGAGTCAGAGCAGGCTGCGACGCTCTTCCAGAACACTCTGCGCCAGATCGGGGTGGAAGTCGTGGTCGAGGTTTCGCCTTGGTCGGTCGTGTCCAGCCGGATGCGCAAGGCCGACACTCAGGCCGATATCGTGCCGCTATGGAAGAGCACCTACTACGTCGACCCCAACAACTGGGTCGGGGAGCTCTACGGCACGCGCTATCACGGCACACGCACCTTCTCGTACTACAGCAACCCCGAATTCGATAAGCGGCTCGATCGTGCGCTCGTCTCGTCTGACAGGGGGGAACGGAGCAAGCTCTACGAGGAGATGACCCAGATGGTGAACGACGATGCCGCCGGCATCTTCGTTTACAACACCCGCTGGTACGGACCTTATTCGAGCAAGGTCGAGGGCATTCGCTTTTCCCCCGTCAGCAACGGCCAGGACATTCGCTGGGCATCCCTCAAACGCTGAACTGTCCTGAATTCATCCAACCGGAGGCATTGCCATGAACTGGCTGTCAATGGTGGCGAACCGATTGCTTTGGTTCGTGCCGACGCTCGTGGGGCTCCTCGCGATCGTGTTTGTGCTGTCGCGCGTGATCCCTGTCGACCCCGCGGTTTTGGCCGCGGGGGAGAACGCATCTGCTGCTCAGGTCCAGCAGGTGCGGGAGCGTTTCGGTTTCGACAAGCCATTGCCGGTCCAGTTCGTGAACTACCTGCGCGACATCGCGCAGGGCAATCTCGGCACAAGCCTCTTCACCCAGCAGCCCATCGTGGACGACCTGGCGTCCCGTCTTCCCGCAACGTTGGAGCTGACGATTTTTGCAGTCCTGATTGCCGGTCTCATTGGGATTCCCTTGGGGGTCTTCTGCGGCTTGCACCGGAATTCATGGATCGACCACGTGCTTCGGGTCGTGACGGTCTCTGGGCTGGCGGTCGCGTCCTTCTGGTTGGCAATGCAGCTCCAGTTTCTCTTCTCCATGAAACTTGGATGGTTGCCGCTTTCCGGCCGCATCGAGGGATTTCCGCCTGAGACGGTGACGGGCCTCATGCTCGTCGACGCGATGATCGAGGGCGATCGCGAGATGATCGGCTCCGCATTCAGGCACATCATTTTGCCGACGCTGACTCTGGCCCTACCTGCGGCGGCCACGGTCGTCCGCTTCACCCGAAACGGCGTCATCGGCGTGATCAACTCGCCGTCAGTGGCCTACCAGACGGCGATGGGGCTGCCTCGTCGCCTGATCGTCTGGAAATATGTGCTTCGCATGGCATTGACTGCGACCGTCACTCAGCTCGGCCTCATTTTTGGGATCCTGCTGGCCGGCGCGGTCGTGGTCGAGACCGTCTTCGATTGGCCAGGCCTGGGTGCCTACGCCGTGCGCTCTATCCTGCAGTCCGACTACAACGCCGTGATGGGCTTTACCCTCTGCACGGGCGCACTCTTCGTCCTGATCAATCTGCTGGTGGATATGCTGCAGGCGGCGATCGATCCGCGGGGTGCCGCCTGATGGATCTCCTGAAACGCTTTGCCAGAGATAGGGCTGCTTTCATCGGGTTGAGCCTGCTGGGCCTTCTCGTGCTGGCTGCTCTTTTTGCGCCGCTATTGGCTCCCTTTCCCAACGATGTTTTTGATTTCCACATCGGGAACCGGCTTCAGCCGCCATCGGCGACCGCTCTCTTCGGCACCGACCGGATGGGCAGCGACATCTTCAGCAGGTTGCTGTTCGGCGCCCGGATCACCCTGATGCTGGCAGGGATCGCTGTCGGCTCGGCACTCGTCATCGGCGTGCCGATCGGCCTCATCGCCGGCTACTACCAGAACTGGGTAAGCGACGCCCTGATGCGGATTGCCGAGATCTTCCTGGCTGTACCTCAGATTGTTCTGGCCATCGCGATCGCGCAGACGCTCGGACCATCGATCGAGAACGTCATTCTGGCGCTGTCTTTGACATACTGGCCATTCTGGGCGCGGCTGGTCTACGCCGAGACGCGGTCCATGCGGAATGAGGTTTTCGTCGAGTCCGCCGTCGCGCTCGGTGCATCGCCCTGGCGCGTCATCGTCCTGCACATCCTGCCGAACATCGCCTCGCCGATCATCGTCCGGACGTCGATCGGCATGGGCGCGACGATTCTCACCGCGGCAACGCTCGGCTTTCTCGGGCTTGGCGCTCCACCCCCAACTCCTGAATGGGGGCGGATGATTGCGGAGAGCCGTGAATTCCTTCCCGAGGCCTGGTGGTACGCGCTCGCTCCAGGCGTCGCGATCTTCCTCACGGTGCTCGGATTCAATCTCTTTGGCGACGGCCTGCGCGACATCCTCGACCCGCGTACGCGGCGCAGTGTCTGATCATGAGCAGTCTTCTCGATATTCAGGCCCTGTCCTTGGGCTTCCGAACCGAAAAGGGCATCGCCAAGGTCCTGGACCGGATCGATCTCAGCGTGAAGCCTGGAGAGATCGTGGGTCTGGTCGGAGAGTCCGGCTGTGGCAAGTCAACGCTTGCTCGGGCGATCCTGGGGACGCTGCCCGAAGGTCAAACCGAGATCAACAGCGGTCATATCCGGCTTGATGGTGTCGATATGCTTCGAGGGAACAGAGAAGCCGAGCACCTACGCGGCCGCGTCGTGACCTTCGTCCCGCAGGATCCCTTTGCTAGTTTCAATCCGCTGTTTCGGATCGGCACCCAGATTCAGGACCTCATGCGCTTCAAGGCACCGCGGGATGGAAGCGGGAAATTTGGCCGTTCACGCAAGGCCGACGAGGCAAGCGCCATCGCCATGCTCGATGCGGTTCAACTGCCCCAGCCGAAGGCCATCCTGAACAAGTATCCTCATCAGCTGTCGGGCGGCCAACGCCAGCGGGTGATGATAGCCATGGCGCTGCTCCCCCAGCCTCGCATGATCATCGCCGACGAGCCGACAACGGCTCTGGATGTTACGGTTCAGGCGCAGATCTTGGGGCTGCTGCGGCGGCTGGCGGTGGAACGAGGTGTCTCAGTCCTGTTCACGACACACGATCTCGGTGCGGCCTGGGAAATCTGTGATCGCATCGTCGTCATGTATGCTGGACAGACAGCGGAGATTGCTCCACGCGAGCAGTTCTTCGCTGACCCGCGCCACCCTTATACGCGGATGCTGCTCGAAAGCCTTCCCTCACCAGGGCGTGACCCTGTCGGGATTCCTGGCGGGGTTCCAAGCCCTCTCAAGGCCCCCAATGGTTGCCGCTTTAATCCCCGATGCCCCCGCGCAACAAAAATCTGTCACGAAAGCAGGCCGGCGCTGACGGCAGGCCCCGATGGTCACGCCATTGCGTGTCACCATCCCTGGTCGGCCAAGGCGGAGGCTGCGCATGTCTGAAGGCAATGATCCCGCGATCCTGGAAGTGGACAACCTGGCCCGGCACTTTCCGGTCCGAGGGTTCCTGAACCGGCAGGTCGGCAGTCTGCGCGCGCTGGATAATGTCTCCTTCTCGGTCGAGCCAGGCGAGATTCTGGGAATTGTCGGGGAATCCGGCTGTGGCAAGTCGACGCTCGGCAAGACACTCATGGGCATTCATGAGCCAAGCGAGGGCGAGGTCCGAATGTTGGGCGAGAGGATCGCCTCGCCGGGCCAGAAACGCGCGGCCAGGATCCGGGCGCGACTTCAGTATGTCTATCAGGACCCCGGCGCTTCCCTCGACCCGCGCTGGACGCTGCGCCGTTCGCTCCACGAGCCGCTGATCATCCACACCGACTGGCCGAAAGAGAAGCGGGAGGAAAAGGTCAGGGAGATCGTCAAGGCGGTCGGACTGCCCGTTGAGCACCTCGATCTCTATCCTCATGAGATCAGCGGCGGGCAGCAACGACGGGTCGGTTTGGCCAGGATCCTGGTTCTTGGGCCAGAACTGGTCATTTTCGATGAGCCCACGTCGGGGCTCGACGTTTCGGTCCAGGCGACGGTGCTGCGGCTATTCCGTGACCTCAAGTCAGAATTCGACCTGACCTACCTCTTCATCAGCCACGACCTCGCGGTCGTGCAGTCGATCTGTGACCGTGTCATCGTCATGTATCTCGGCAGGATTGTTGAGATCGGGCGGACCGCCGAGGTTTTTGCCTCGCCCCGTCATCCCTACACCCAGGCACTGTTATCGGCTGCGCCGCGCATTGGCGGTCCTCGTGTCACCGAGAATTTCTCGCTGCAAGGCGAGCCGCCTGATCCGTCCAATGTTCCCAGCGGATGCCGTTTCCGTACGCGCTGTCCCCACGCGATGCCGGATTGTGCCGAGGTTGATCCGCAGCTCGAGGATGACGACAGCCACGGCGTTGCCTGCCTCCATTGGCGTGAGCTGAAAGCATGAACCTTCATGCCTCTCGGGCCGAAACCGCGCCTGCATGGCAGGTTGCTCTCGCGACGATGGTCGCGGTCCAGATGGCGACGGCTTTTCTCAGCCGGATTCCTCCGACGATCGCGCCTATCCTCGCTGAAGAGCGAGGCTGGTCGGACTCGGTGGTGGGGTATCTAGCCAGCCTCAACACCCTTGGCTCGATCCTCTTCCTCGCCTTGGGCGCTCCCTATCTGCGAGCCCTTGGCTCCGTGAGAGCCCTGCAAGTCGGGCTGCTGATCGGCATCCTGGGGCTGGCGCTCTTTCTGCCAAGCTGGACGATAACAGCCTGTATCGCCGCTCTCCTTATCGGCGTTGGCTACGGGCCGTCATCGCCCGCGGGTAACGATGTCCTGCATCGCACGGCGCCTCCCACCCGTCGCAGTTTGATCTTCTCGATCAAGCAGGCGGGGGTGCCCCTCGGAGGAGTGGTAGCGGGTCTAGCGTTGCCGCCTCTCGCTGCAGCCTACGGTTGGCGCGTCGCCCTCCTGGCCTCGGCGGTCTTCGTGTTTGCAATCATCGCCAGTGTCCAGCCGATGCGGGAGGCGCTCGACCGAGATCGGGAAAGGGGCCTGAAGTTGGGGTTGGGCGTGATCCTCTCCGTCTCGAATCTGGTGACGCCGATCAGGACGCTGACGACGTCCAAGACCTTGTTCCGCCTGGCGGCAGCCGGCGCCTGCCTGGCGATCGGGCAGGGGATCTGGTTCGCGTACCTCATGACGTATGCGGTCTCTAAGCTTGGCTACAGCCTTGAGACTGCCGGAACGCTGTACGCCCTGATGCAGGCGACCAGTGTTGCTGGACGCGTTCTTCTTGGGTGGCTGTCGGACAAGCTGGGTGCGCCGCGAATGCTGTTGCGCTTGATCGGGCTGGCGTCAGGCATGACCTCCCTGACATTGGCGCTGGCAACGCCGGAATGGTCGTTCGCAGCGTATTGTGTCATCGCAGCGGTCGCAGGTGTCACCGTTTCCAGCTGGAACGGGGTCCAGTTGTCCGAGATCGCCCGGGCCTGCCCGCCGAGCCTGGTTCGCGAAGCCTCTGCCGCGGCTACCTTGGTTATCTTTCTTGGCTACGTCATCGCGCCTTCCGCCTTCGCGTTGACTCTGACGATGACGTCTCGTTTCGACATTGGCTTCCTTGCTTGCGCCCTGTCAGGGCTCATCTGCTTTCTCGTGTCGCCGACGGATAGAGACACAAGAAGCTGAATGCCCTGAGATGCAGCGTCGTGCGCGATGTTTCGGCCCTCAGACTGCACGATGCGAACTTTAGGACGTCCGGACCTTGCCTCCCTGCATGACAAGGCGAACGTCTCGCAAAACGGCGAGATCGCTCAGGGGATCGCCCCCCACAACGAGGACATCAGCCGCCAGGCCGGGCTTGAGGCTGCCGGTCTGAGCCTCGATGTCGATGACCTTCGCCGCGTAGCCGGTGGCGGAGACGATGGTTTCCATCGCCGTCATCCCGCCTTCCTGCATCAGCTCCATTTCGAGCGGTAGATCGTCGAAGCGCGTGAACCGCCAGCCGGCATCGGTTCCGGCGACGAAGCTGACGCCGGCCTCGCGCAACTGGCGGAACTGGTAGAGATTCTGGGCCGCGGATTTCTCCCAGCGGGCCAGGAAGGCCGCCTCGGTCTCGGTAAGCGACGGCTTCCCGCGCAGCTCACGGAGAACAGCGCCGCCGACCGCAAGCGTGCCCGTCACCGGAATGCCCGACTTTGCCAGCTTCTCGGCGACGGCCGGCTCATAGACCTGCCGGCCGGTGCGATCGGCGATGAAGCCGGCATGCTCGAGCTGATCGAAGCCAGCCTCGATCGCCATCTCGATCGAACGCGCGCAAAGGCAATGCGCCGTCGCCTTGCGGTCGAAGCGGTGAGCCTCGTCGACCATGGCGTTGAGCTCCTCTTGCGAGAAGGCCGGGTTCCAAGATTGCGTGCCGACAGTGCCGCCGCCGCTCGCCATCACCTTGATGAAGTCGGCGCCGAGCTTGACCATCTCGCGGACCTTCTTGCGGACGCCGTCGACGCCATCGGCCTCGCCGCCGAGATACCAGACATGGCCGCCGGTGATCGTGATCGCCTGGCCGCAGGCGACGACGCGGGCGCCCTCGCCATGGCCGAGCTGCAGGGCGCGGCGGACATCGATGGCCGTGCGCCCCTTGGCGCCGAGATCGCGCAAGGTGGTGATGCCGGCCTTCAGCGCCTTGGTGGTCGCCAGCGCCGAGGTCGCGACCAGCACGCCCTCCGTCTCGCGCACAGCATCTTCGAGAATGGTGCCGTCGCCCGGGAGATTGAGATGGACATGCGTGTCGATCAGGCCCGGAAGGATGGTTGCGCCGGGATAGTCATGGGTCTCGGCGCCCGACAACTCGGCCGGGACGGCACCGGACAGGATCGCCTCGACCTTGCCGCCGGAAACGACCAGTACCGGGTCCTTGACCGGAGCAGTACCGGTTCCGTCGATGAGTTGGGCAGCCTTGATCAGCGTCTTCACGGCATTCGCTCCCGGAGCGTCGTATCTTGATCGGGTAGGAAAAGGGCGGAGCTGGTCGCGAGCAGCTCCGCCTTCAGGCTCAGTCGGCCAGAGAAGCCGCGCCGAGATATTCGAAGCCGCCGCCCGAATAAGTCACGCCGGTCAGCTTCTTCGAGGTCATCACCAGATCGACGTTCTGGCGGATCGGCAGCATCACCGCCTCGTCCATCAGGAGCTTCTGGAGTTCCTGATAGATCGCGACGCGCTTGGCGGAGTCACCCTCTTCGCGGCCCTGCTTGAACAGCGCGTCGAGCTTCGGGTTCGAATAGTGGCTCCAGTTGAAGTACTGGCCTGCAGTGAACCAGCCCGAGAGCGCATCCGGATCGACGCCGATGTACTGCAATGGGGTCAGCGACATGTCGCCGTTGATGTTGGCTGCGAGCCAGGCCGGCGAGGCGAGCAGCTGGACATTGGCCTCCATGCCGACCTTCTGCAGATAGTTCTGGATGGCCTGGGCCAGCAGCGGATAGGAGGTCGAGGTCGAGATGGCGGTCAGCGTCAGGGAAAGACGCTTGCCGTCCTTCTCCCAGAAGCCGTCCTTCTTGGTCCAGCCGCCCTCCTTGAGGGTGGCCTCGGCCTTGGCCGGATCATAGGGGTACATCGTCTCGAGCGACTTGTCGTAGCCGAACATCGAGGGCTGCAGCGGGGTCAGCGAGGGTTGGATCGCGCCGGCCTCGGCGAGCTGGACGACGCCCTTCTTGTCGATGGCGTACTGGATGGCGCGGCGCACAGCGACGTCGTCGGTCGGGAACTTCTTGGCGTTGACCGGGGCGAAGATGCCTAAGCCCGTGATCGGGACCGGGATCGCGGTGAAGCGATCCATCTTCTGCATCGCGTTCCAGTGAACGCCCGGCGTCTGCTGCATCATCTGCGACTGGCCGGCCTGGAACTGGCTGACGCGAGCCTGCGGATTGGTGACGATCTGGAACTTCACTTCCGCGATGTTAGGCGGGCCCTTGTGGCCGACCGAGGCTGGGTTCCAGTTGTAGGCCTCGTTGCGCTTGACCACGAGGCTCTGGTTCGGCTCGTAGCTGACGAAGGAATAGGGGCCGGTGCCGACAGGGTTCAGGCCGAGGTCCTTGCCGTATTTGACGATGGCCGCCGGCGACTGCATGCCGAGATAGGGCACGCCCAACTGCCGCAGCAGCGGCGCGTAAGGCGTCGCACACTTGATGTCGACGGTGTACTTGCCGGTGGCGACCGCTTCCTTGCAGGGGCCGAGCAGCGCGATCGAGACCTTGGCGGCGGTGTCCTTGTTGGTGATGTACTTGATGTTCTCGACGACGGATTCGGCGTCGAAGGCCGTGCCGTCATGGAACTTCACGTCTTCGCGCAGGGTGAAGCTGTAGGTCAGGCCATCGGCCGAAACGGACCATTTCGTCGCCAGCAGCGGCTCGACCTTGAAGTCCGGCGTCAGCCAGACCAGCGTATCGAAGATGTTGACCAGCAACGGGCCTTGGTTGCGGGCACCGGTGGTTGCTGGGTTCAGCGTATCGATGGGTTCGGCCCAACCTACGGTCAGCTTGGCGTTCTTGTTCGGGGCCTGCGCCTGCGCGCCCGAAATGGCGAGGGCCGACAGGCCCGCCAGAAGAAATCCACGAAGTCCTGCGTTCATCGCCATATCCCTCTTTTTTGAGCGGCTTCAGCCGCGATTGAGCGTCGGGTCGAGTTCGTCCCGCAGACCGTCGCCGACGAGGTTCACGCCGACGACGAAGAGCGAGAGGAAGAGGCCGGGGAACACGGTGATCCACCAGGCGAGCATGATGTAGTTCTGGCCGTCGTTCAGGATCGCGCCGAGTTCGGGCGTCGGCGGCTGGACGCCCAGGCCGATGAAGCCGAGCGCGGTGATCCAAAGCGCGGCGATGCCGAGCCAGGTCGTGGTCAGCACGATGATGCCGGACATCACGTTCGGCAGGATGTAGCGCAGGATGATGCGAGGGGTGGATGCGCCGGCGCAGCGGGCCGCCTCGACATAGGGCAGGTTGCGGACCTCGACGGTCGCGCCCTCGACTAGCCGCGCGAAGACCGGCACCAGAATCGCGGCGATCGCGAAGACGCCGTTGACGAGACCCGGCCCGAGGATCGCGGTGACGGTGAGCGCCAGCAGGATGCCGGGGAACGCGAGGAGGAGGTCGATCAACCGCATGATGCCGAAGCCGACCGCCCCGCCGACATAGCCAGCGACAAGGCCGACCGTGGTGCCGGCGAGCGCACCGAGCAGGACCACGGAGAGGCTGGCGAGCATCGTCGTGCGCGCACCGATCAGAACCCGCGCAAGCAGGTCGCGACCAAATGCATCCGTACCCATGAGATGGGTCGCGGTGGGCGGTGAGAAGGTCGCCATCGGATCCTGCGCGACCGGGTCGATCGTGATGAACAGCGGCAAGGCGAAGGCCAGCAGCATCAGCACGGTGCAGATGACGAGGCCCACCGAGAGGCTGCGATGGCGCAGCGCGCGCAGGATGGCAGCCCTGCGCGACCAGCGTCGGCCGGTGAGGGCGGAGGGATCCGGCTCAATGGCGAAAACGGCCGTTTGCTGTGCGTCCGCGCTCATCGCGCCACCCGCGGGTCGAGGACCGGATAGAGAATGTCGACAATGAAGTTCGACAGCGCGTAGATCAGCGCGATCATCATGATCAGGGCCTGCACCGTCATATAGTCCTTGGCCAGGATCGCCTGGATCAGCAGGCGGCCGATACCGGGGCGCGAAAACACCGTCTCGACGATGACAGAGCCCGACAGCAACTGGCCGATCTGAAGCCCGACGATCGTCAGGATCGGCAACAGGGCATTGCGCATGACATGCCAGCCGAACAGGCGCGCCGGAGGCAAACCCTTGGCCCGGGCTGTGACGACATGCTGCTGTGACAGCGCAGTAATGACGCTGGAGCGAATGAAGCGGGCGTTGAAACCCATCGTGCCGAGCGCCAACGTCACCGCCGGCAACACGAGGCCCTTGAACCCGGTTCCGCCGACGACATCGAAGATCGGCCAGACCACGGCGAACATCAGGATCAGCAAAAGCCCTAGCCAGAAGCTCGGGATCGACATGCAGATCAGCGCGAAGCCCATGCCGGCGGTATCCGGCGCACGATTGCGCTTCACGGCCGCAACGATGCCGATCGCCGACCCGAAGAGCAACGAGATCGTCAATGCGGCCAGTGTGAGCTGGGCCGTGGCTGGAAAGCTCGAGGCGATCAGCGACGAGACCGTCTGCTGATTGGCATAGGAATAGCCGAAATCGCCGCGGAGGACCTGGCCGATCCAGACGAAGTACTGCTCGTGCAGCGGCCGGGTCAGTCCGAGCTGCTCACGCAGCCGCGCGATCATCTCCTTGTCGCCCGCGCCGGTGCCCAGCATGGCGATGACCGGATCGCCCGGGATCAGCCGAATGATCAGGAAGGCGACGACGGTGATGCCGAAGGTCAAGGCTATGATGGCGATCAGGCGCTTGAGGATATAGCCGGCCACGAGTCAGCCCATCCCGCCCGTTGTGAGGGATAGGGATGCGGCGAACATCGGACCTGTCGCGGCGCTTCCGAACTGTAACATGATGCTATAACACTCCCACGCGCACCAGCCTTCGTCAATAAGTTCCATGCGGGACCAAGCGAGTATTGGCGCAGGGCGATCGAGCGTGGCGCAGCGGGCTTGCGTGGCAGCGCAATTCGAAAGGCAACGCATGGATTTCACGATCGACAGGACCTTGCCGATCTCGATCCGTCAGCAGCTCAAGGGCTTGATCGAATATGCGATCGCTTGCGGCGATGCGGCACCTGGCGAGCCGTTGCCTTCAGTCAGGGACCTGGCCTCCGCGCTCGGTGTGGCACCGATGACCGTGAGCCAGGTCTATGCCGATCTCAAAGGGCTCGGGCTGATCGAAACCCGCGCGGGCTCGGGCACTTTCGTCGCCGAAAGCGGCGCCGAGCCGCCGCGCGCGCAGGAGGACTTCGCCGCCCTGCACGGCCAGATCGAAGCGCTGATCGATAAGGGGCTGTCGCTCGGATTGCGGAGCTCGGACCTTGCTTCGCTGATCCATGCGCGATTGGCATCGCGAGCGCGTCACGGACGCCGCAAGAGCATTGCGGTCGTAGGCCTCTTCCAGCCGACGACAGCGCGCTATGCCCGGCTCATCGCGGAGCAGATCGGACGTAAGGCGACCGTGGAGCCGGCGACGATGGATCTGATTCAACGCGATCCAGCCGCCCGGTCCAGGATCGCCTCCTCCGATCTCGTCGTGACATTCGTGAACCGACGGCGCGAAGTTGCCAGCCTGCTGCCGGGCGCGCGGGTGTCCGGGATACGCTTTGTTCCTGCCGAGGAAACCCGCCGCGCGCTTGCGGCGCTCGCGCCGGGCACCCGCCTGCTGCTCGTCGCACGCGTTCCGGAATTCCTGCCGATCATGAAGGCGGGGGTCACTCGTTTTGCAGCCTCTCCCGCGCTTCTGAATTTGACAGCAGGAAGCGCCGCCGAGGTCGCATCGCTGGCGGCAGCGGCGGATGTGCTCGTCTATGCGTCAGGGACTGAGGACGTGTTGGCAACCATTCCCCAAACGCTGCCGACGATCGAGTATCGCCACATCCCATACCCACTTGATGTTCAGCGACGGATCGCTTCACTCTTGGATGATGAAGGCGATTTGCCGGGCGTTCGCAGTGCGGCCGGCTAGCCCCGCCTTCGCTTGGCTCGTGAGCGCGTCCTCACCCGGACAATGCCTGTGCCCGTAATGGGCCAGCTTCGGCCGCAGCATCGTCTGTCAAATTAGGTTGCCGGAAGGCCGACGTTCCGCGAGTCCGCAAAGGGCCGCCTTCGACCGTTGGATGCTTCCTGCTGCACCGCCCATCGCCTTATTGAAACGCCGTGACGGGCCCGCTCAAACGGCCGGCGTCTCGCTATTTGGAATCGAGTAACGAGCCGGTCGGCGCCTGATCTGAAGTCCGCTTTCAAGGATTCGTCGCCCACGCGAAGGGTCTGGAGGCGATTGCCGGTAGCGGCATGCCGCTCCGATGCACGCGGCTCACACCCGATTTTCACGGACCTGAACTGTTGAATTGCGGTGCCGAGCTGCACTTGAGGCAACGCTATGCGTCATTTCTCGGCACGCTTCCGACCAACAGCTCTTTTCGCGCTTGACGAGCCAAGCGTGCCTGCATTAACTTAACTCAATGGTTAAGTTTCAAGAGACACAACTGGACCGCACTTTCTCTGCATTGTCGGACCCGACGCGGCGGGCCCTGCTCGCGCGCCTCGAGGGTGAGGACGCCCTGTCGGTCAGCGAGCTGGCGCAGCCTTTCGCGATGTCGCTGCCGGCGGTGATGAAGCATCTCGACGTCCTGTCGGATGCCGGGCTGATCACGCGGACGAAGACGGGTCGCACCGTCTCCTGCCGCCTCAATGCCGATCCGATGGAGGAGGCGATGGGCTGGCTCGCACGCTACCAGCGGTTCTGGACGCAGCGGCTCGACGCGCTGGAGGCCATGCTGAACGCGCGCCGTCGCGACGCTGGTTCGGACGGCAGCGCCTGATCACGCCAAGCGAAGGAAGCCACTCGTCATGGACAAGAAGGTCGAGACCACGCCGAGCCTGACTTTGAAGCGCTGGTTGAATGCTTCGCCGGCAGAGGTTTTCCAGGCCTGGACCGACCCGGAACTGCTGATGCGCTGGTTCGGTCCGGAGAATGTCAGGACGATGGAGGTCGCGGTCGATCCGCGCGTCGGCGGCGCCTATCGCGTCGTCATGCTCGAGGACACCGGCGAGCGGCACGAGGTCTCCGGCGTCTACCAGGAGGTCGTCGAGAACGAGCGGCTGTCCTTCAGTTGGTCCTGGATCACGACGCCCGAACGCGTCTCGCGAGTCAGCGTGAGCTTCAAGCCCGATGGCGAGGGCACGATCCTGACGCTGCTCCACGAGAAGCTCTTCGATGAGCAGGCGGTGCGTGGACACACCCATGGCTGGACCGGCTCGCTGGTCAAGCTGGAGGCGCTGTTCGCCTGAGAACGACGGTACCGGACGGACGGGCGCGCCTCGCGCCGCCCAGATCTCCGCGCTTGCCCAAGCAGACCAAAGGGGGAAACCGCCGGGGCGGTCCAACGGAATGGCCGTGCCCGCACAACGAGGAGACGGACGATGCAGCATCAGGTCGTATCTCGTGACGAATGGATCGCCGCCCGAAAGGCGCATCTCGCCCGCGAGAAGGAGTTCACCCGCCAACGCGACGCGCTCAGCGCCGAGCGCCGCGCGCTGCCCTGGGTCAAGGTCGACAAGGGCTATGTCTTCGAGGGCGCCAAGGGGCGCCAGACGCTGGCCGATCTGTTCGGTGCCAACAGCCAGCTTGTGATCTATCACTTCATGTTCGGGCCTGGCTGGAAGGAAGGCTGCCCCGGCTGCTCCTTCCTGGCCGACCATTTCGACGGGCCGAACCAGCACCTGAAACATCACGACGTCAGCCTCGTCGCGGTCTCGCATGCGCCCTATGCCGAGTTCCAGCCGTTCCGGAAGCGCATGGGATGGCAGTTCGACTGGGTCTCTTCGGCGGGCAGCGACTTCAACGCCGATTTCCATGTCTCGCCGAGCCCGCGGGAGAAGGCTGCCGGGCGCTACGAGTACAACTACGAGATGCACGATGGCGAAGGCGGCGAGATGCCGGGCTTCAGCATCTTCTACAGAAACGACACGGGCGAGATCTTTCATACCTACTCGACCTATGCCCGCGGCGGGGACCTCCTGATCGGCGCCTACAACTTCCTCGACATGATGCCGAAGGGCCGCAACGAGGACGCCATCATGGACTGGATGCGCCACCATGATCGCTACGAGGAGAAGCCGGAGGCGCGCGCCCGGATCATGCCGGTGGGGGCGGTCGCCTCCTGTTGCGGCTGATGAACCTGCCTCGCCAGAGCGCGTTATTCGAACGATCTGTCGTCACCCACCAAGACATGCGGCCGGCGCCAGCCGACCGCATCCAGCAAGGGAGATGGATGCAATGGCTTATGTCGATGGTTTCGTCGTGGCCGTCCCGGCCGCGAACAAGGATGTGTATCGCCAGCATGCCGAGAAGGCCTGGGCCTTCTTCAAGGAGTTCGGCGCGACCCGCATGGTCGAGGCCTGGGGCGATGACGTCCCGGATGGAAAGGTCACGGACTTCAAGGGCGCCGTGAAGGCCAGGCCCGACGAGGTCGTGGTCTTTTCGTGGTTCGAGTATCCGGACCGGCCGACGCGCGACGCCGCCAATGAGAAGATGATGGCGGACCCGCGCATGAAAGCCCTGGGCGAGATGCCCTTCGACGGCAAGCGCATGATCTATGGCGGTTTCGCAGGCCTCGTCGAGGAGGGCAGGCGCGGCGCTATGGGCTATGTCGACGGCATGCTCGCGGCGGTGCCCGACGAGCGCAAGGCCGACTATCGGGCCTTTTCGGCCGAATGCGCGGCCCTGTTCAAGGAGCATGGCGCCTCGCGCGTCGTCGATGCCTGGGGCGATGATGTCCCGGACGGCAAGGTCACCGACTTCAAGGGCGCCGTTAAGGCTCAGGCCGGTGAGACGGTCGCGTTCTCCTGGATCGAATGGCCGTCGAAGGCCGCGCGCGATGCCGGCTGGGGCGGCCTGATGCAGGATCCGCGAATGGCGGCCAAGGCCATGCCCTTCGACGGCAAGCGCATGATCCATGGCGGTTTCGCGCCGATCCTCGACGTCTGAGAGAAGACGCTCCCGTCATCGAACGGAGCGCAGCAATGAAGCAATCCAGGGATCGTACGTCACAGGGTTGCTTCGCTGCGCTCGCGATGACGGGAGCGTGACTGCGGCTCACGCCGGCGCGGCCCCCTGGGTCGCGAGATAGAGCGCGTAAATCGACTGGCTCGCGGCCATGAACAGCCGGTTCCGCTTCGGCCCGCCGAAGCAGATGTTGCCGCACACCTCCGGCAGGCGGATCCGGCCGATCAGCTTGCCCGCGGGATTGAACACCAGCACGCCGCTGTAGCCGACATTGCGCCCGGCATTCGACGAGGCCCAGAGATTGCCCTCGACATCGCAACGCAGGCCATCCGGCCCGCAATGGACGCCGTCGACCATGCAATCGGAGAAGCGCTTGCCGTTGCTGAGCTTGTTGTCGGCGCCGACATCGAAGACGTGGATGTCGCCCTTGCCGCCAGCCCCGGTATCGCCCGGGCCCTTGCCGGTCGATGCGATGTAGAGCTTCTTGAAATCAGGCGAGAAGCAGAGCCCGTTCGGATCGGGCACCTGGGACTCCGGCACGACGAGATCGACGCGTCCGCTCGGGTCGAGCCGGTAGGTGTTGGTCGGCAGTTCGCGCTTGGCGAGCCCGATCCCGGGCGGCTGCCCGAGGCGCGGGTTGATCTTGCCATTGGCATTGCTCGGCCCGCCCGCCGCATCGGGGGCGCCCTCGTAGAGCTGCCCGCCATAGGGCGGGTCGGTGAACCAATAGCTGCCGTCGGGATGGGCGACAATGTCGTTGGGCGAGTTCAGCTTCTTGCCATCGAAGGAGTCGGCGAGCACCGTCGCCGAACCGTCGAGCTCGTAGCGCACGACACGGCGGTTGAGGTGCTCGCAGGAGAGCTGGCGGCCCTGGAAGTCGAAGCTGTTGCCGTTGCTGTTGCCGGAGGGCGAGCGGAAAACGGTGACGCGCCCGTCATCCTCGATCCAGCGCATCTGCCGGTTGCGCGGAATATCGCTCCAGACGAGGTATTGGCCCTGCGCGTTCCAGGCCGGTCCCTCGACCCACAGGCCGCCGGTCCAGATCCGCTGGATCGCGGCATTGGGCTGGGCCAGCCCGCCGAAGGCCGGATCGAGGGTGATGACGTCGGGGTCCCAGAAATAGGTTGTCGGCGCACCGTTGCGGCTGAAGTCGCGCGGTGGCGTGGTGATCGTGGTCGGAGGAGCGGCCGGCGCCGCTGCCGTCTGGGCAAGGACGGGACCGGCAGTCGCGGCAAGCGCTCCGATCCCCGCCGCATGGATGAGGGTTCGCCGGGAAATCGCTGCGGCTTGCGGCGGCATGAGGTCGCAGTCGTGAGCAGATGAGTCTGTCATGCTTTACCTCCCATGATTGTGATTGTCCGGGTCGGCTGGGCCCCGGTTGCTGGTCGTCTTGCTGCTGTCCTTATCTTTTCGTCTCGCGCCCGGGCTGCAGGGCGCGCGGGCGCAAGCCTACAACTCATTGGTGCGGCTGTCTGCGGGCGAGCGCCGCCGCAGCGCCGCTGCAGTGGCGCCCGCTCATGCGCCTGCCGCCGGTGCGCTGGCGCCCGAACGGTGCGCGTCTGCATATCCGCCCCGCCCTGATGTGCTTGCCTCTGGCCCGGAAATCGCACACACGGCCACAACTTCTGTCGGGCTTGGTTATATGTTTGCTGGAATATCCGTCGGGGAACTCGCTTTCCTCGCTGTCTCTCTTGTTGCCGCGGGCGCCGCGACGGGCATTTTGGCAGGCGTTTTCGGCGTCGGCGGCGGTGCCGTCATCGTGCCGATCCTCTACGAGGTGTTCCGCGTCATCGGCGTGCCGGAGGACGTTCGGATGCCGCTCTGCGTCGGCACCTCGCTGGCGATCATCATCCCGACCTCGATCCGCTCCTTCAACGCCCACCGCGCCAAGGGCCTGGTCGATATCTCGATCCTGAAGATCTGGGCGCTGCCTGTGGTGCTCGGCGTCATGGCCGGCAGCTACATCGCCCGTTTCGCCCCGGCCGACCTGTTCAAGATCATCTTCGTGATCGTCGCTTTCGCCAGCGCTCTGCGCCTGCTCTTCGCCTCGGACCGCTGGAAGCTGGGCACGGAGATGCCGGGCAAGATCGTGATGTCGATCTATGGCGCGATCATCGGCGTGCTCTCGGCCCTTATGGGCATCGGCGGCGGCCAGCTCTCGAGCCTGTTCATGACCTTCTACGGCCGGCCGATCCACCAGGCGGTCGCGACCTCCTCCGGGCTCGGCGTCCTGATCTCGATCCCAGGTGCGCTCGGCTTCATCTATGCCGGCTGGCCGAAGATGGACGTGCTGCCGCCGCTCTCGCTCGGCTATGTCTCGCTGATCGGCTTCCTGCTCTTCATCCCGACCTCGATCTGGACCGCCCCGATCGGCGCGCGCCTCGCGCACCGGCTCTCGAAGCGCAGGCTGGAGGTGGTCTTCGGTCTGTTCCTGCTGGTGATCGCCGGCCGCTTCATCTGGTCGTTGCTCGGCTGAGTCGAGGAGGGCGCATCGTGACGCAGGACGTGACGCCCTTCGCCATTCGCGCACTCGCCGTCCCTGATCACGCGGCCCTGGCGGCTTTGATGGCGGAGATGCAGGCGCATTACCGCGTGCCGTGTCCACCTCCCCAGTCGATCCTCGAAGGTCTCGCCAGGCTCCCGCCAGGCGTCGAGATCCTCATCGCCGAGCGGGAGGGGGAACTGCTGGGTTTCGCCTCGGCCTGTGCGATCTATCCCGGCCCCGGTCTCGCCTCGGGCTTCTTCCTGAAGGAGCTCTATGTGGCCGGCGCGGCGCGGGGCGGCGGCATCGGACGCGCGCTGATGCACGCGCTCGCTGAACTGGCGCTGGCGCGCGGTCACAGGCGCCTCGATTGGACGGCCGATGCCGGCAATCCGGACTTGATCCGCTTCTACGAGAGCCTTGGCGCCGCCGCCCAGACGGAGAAGGTCTTCTTCCGCCTGACCGGAGAGGCGCTGGCAAGGACGGCTCAGGGGGCGTCGCGAACCGACTCCTGACCCGGATCGCCGGGCTGCGCCAGCCGTTCCGGCAGCACCGCCATGATCGCCAGCCGTTCGGCTTCGCTGAAACGGCCCCAGCGCGCGATCTCGGCCAGCGTCCGCCCGCAGCCTTCGCAGAGCTTGCGGGCGGGATCGACCACGCAGATCTTGATACAGGGGCTCGAAACGCCGCTCATCTCGCGGCAAGCCCCAGCACCAGCGCGAAGCTGAGATAGATCGCGATCTCGTCGAGCTGCTGCGTCGCCCCCGCCACGTCGCCGGTTTGCCCGCCGATCAGTCGCGTGCAGAGGCGCCTGACGAGCAGCGCATTCGCGGCCGCCATAGCGAAGCTCAGAGCGAGACCCCATGCCGGCAGGCCGAAGGCGAAGATGAGCGCCACCGCAAGTGCCGTGGCGATGACGTAGCCGAGCAGCGCGGTGCGCTCCGAGGGGCGCCCGACCGAGGCGGACGCACCATCGCGGCGAGCCGGCGCCATCGTGGCCAGCAGGTGGACACCCGACAGGCGCGAGATCACGGCAGCGATCATGAACACTCCCGCCGCCGCGAGCGCGCCCGTCCGGTCGAGGATCAGGGCGAGCGCCGCCACCCGCAGCAACAAGGCGAGGCCCATCGCCATCGCGCCATAGCTGCCGAGCCGGCTGTCCTTCATGATCTCAAGTCGTCGCTCAGGCGTCCGTCCGCCGAACAGCCCGTCCGCGCTGTCCGCCAGCCCATCCTCGTGCAGCGCTCCGGTCGTCACGGCCAGCGTCGCGATGGCGAGCGCAACCGAGAGAAGCCCGCCGAGTCCGACCGCCCCGGCGCCGAGCAGCACCAGCGTCGCCGGCAAGGCGATGACCAGCGCGGCGAAGGGCAGGGCACGCGGCACGGTGCGGAAGTCCGGCGCCGCATGCGGGTCCGCCTCGCCCGGCAGCGCCGGAATGGGCAGGCGTGAATAGAAGCGAATGCAGATCGCGGTCGCGACCAGCCAGCCCGGCCAGACCGGTTCGACCTGCCGCGACGGCACCGTCTCTGTCGAAGCCTCGGCCATGCCGGTCCTTGCGTTCCTCGATTGTCTTCCCGCGCCGCAGCCTATAGCAGCAGCGGCGGCCGGCCAGCCATCGCGATTGCGCCGGCGCGTATCATCCGCCGAACGAGACATCGCCATGGCCGCTTCAGGACTTCCCTTCGACGACATCCGCGAACTCATCGCGGCGATGCCCGGCCCGGACATGGCAGCCGCCAACACGGTTCGTGCCCGCGACAAGGAGTTGACCAAGCCGGCCGGCAGCCTCGGCCGCATGGAGGAGATCGCCGAATGGCTGGCCGCCTGGCAGGGCAAGGGCCGGCCGACGGTCGATCGCCCCCTGGTCTGCGTCTTCGCCGGCAATCATGGCGTCGTGGCGCAGGGCGTCTCGGCCTTCCCGCAGGCCGTCACGCGCCAGATGCTGGAGAACTTCGCCGCTGGCGGCGCGGCGATCAACCAGATCTGCGCCGCCTTCGATCTCGGCTTCAAGGTCTTCGATCTCGCCCTCGATCTTCCGACCGGCGATTTCACGCAGGAAGCGGCGCTGGATGAGCGCGCCTGCGTCGCCACCATGGCTTTCGGAATGGAAGCGCTGGTTGGCGGCACGGATCTGCTCTGCCTCGGCGAGATGGGGATCGGCAACACCACTTCGGCCGCCGCGATCTATGCCGCGCTCTATGGTGGCGACGCCGCCTTCTGGTGCGGGCGCGGCACCGGCCTCGATGATGACGGGCTGAAGCGCAAGATCGCCGCCGTCGAGGCCGGCCTTGCGCTGCACCGCTCGCATCTCAAGGACCCGCTCGAAGTGCTGCGCCGCCTTGGCGGGCGTGAGGTCGCGGCGATCTGTGGTGCCATCATCGCGGCGCGTTCGCAGCACATTCCGGTGATCCTCGACGGCTATGTCGTGACCGCGGCGGCGGCGATCCTGCACGCGCTCGATCCGTCTGCGATCGACCATTGCGTGGCTGGCCATCTCTCCGCCGAGGGAGCCCATGCGCAGGTCCTTGCCAATCTCGGCAAGCAGCCGTTGCTGGCGCTCGACATGCGGCTCGGCGAAGGCTCGGGCGCAGCGCTGGCCGCGAGTCTCGTCAAGGCCGCAGCCGCGATCCACTCGGGCATGGCGACCTTCGCTCAGGCGGGTGTTGCGGGGAAGGAGTAACCGCAGACTGCACGAGACGCGAGGTGGGGGCAGTCCGCTGCCTTGCTGGCGGCGAAATTGTGTTGAAACTCTCCCGCCATCGTCCCGGGCCGTGATCGGCATCCGTGCGAGACGGCAACCGGGGCGCAAGAACCACGGGAGGGATAGATGAAGCACGCGAGGTGTTTCGAGCTTGCCGCCGCAGTCGGGCTGCTTGCGTTCGCCGCAGCCCCGGTAGCGGCCCAGACGGCCGCGATGACCTTCTTCGTCACCAGCACAGGCTCCGGCAAGGGCGCCGATCTCGGCGGCCTCGCCGGGGCGGATGCCATCTGCCAGCGCCTCGCCCAGGCGGCGGGCGCGGGCGGCAAGACCTGGCGGGCCTATCTTTCTACCCAGGCAGCCGACGGCGCCACCGCCGTCAACGCCAAGGATCGCATCGGGGCGGGCCCCTGGCAGAACGTCAAGGGCGTCATCATCGCCACCAGCGTTGCCGATCTGCATGGGGCGGCGCCCAATCTCACCAAACAGACCGCGCTCACCGAGAAGGGCGAGCCGGTCAACGGCCGCGGCGACAGCCCGAACTTGCATGACATGCTGACGGGTTCGCAGGCCGACGGCACGGCTTTTGGGCCCGGCGAGGACCGCACCTGCGGGAACTATACGAAGAGTGGCGCGGAGGGCTCTGTGATGGTCGGCCATCATGACCGCAGCGGGCTCGACGACTCGGCCGCGGCGAAGTCCTGGAACATGTCGCATCCGTCGCGCGGCTGCAGCCAGGATGGTCTGCGCAGCACCGGCGGTGGCGGCCTGTTCTACTGCTTCGCGACCAATTGAGGCTGGCCGCGTCCCAAGGCCGAAGGCAGGCGCGGGGCGGCGAGCCACCCCGGCCTCGCAATCTTAAGCTGCTCGGGTCGTCGGCTCCGGTAGCGCCGCGAGCGTGTCCATCACGCGCGCCGCGGGGAGGGTGATCGTCACCTCTGTTCCCGCGCGTGGCTTCGACTTCAGGTTGAAGCCGCCGCCATGCAAGTCGATGAGCCCCTTGACGATCGGCAGGCCGAGGCCCGAGCCCTGCTCGGCCGTCTTGATCGCCAACGAGCCGCGCCCGAAGGTCTGCAGCACGACCGGAATCTCGTCCTCGGGGATGCCGGGGCCGGTATCGGCGACCGAGACATATTGTCCGCCATTGGCGGTCCAGCCGACCTTGATGGTGATCTCGCCGCCCGGCGGCGTGAACTTGATGGCGTTCGAGAGGATGTTGAGCACGACCTGCCGGATCGCACGCTCATCGGCCCAGACCTTCGGAAGATCGGGCTCGACCGCCTCGCGGATGATCTGGCTCTTGGCCTTGGCCCGCAGGTTCAGCATGTGCCGGCAGTCTTCGGCGATGTCGGCGAGCGAGAGGGCTTCCTCGTTCAGCTCGTATTTGCCGGCCTCGATGCGCGACAGGTCGAGGATCTCGTTGATCAATTCGAGCAGGTGCTGACCCGAGCCGTGGATGTCGGCCGAGTATTCCTTGTAGGCGGCATTGGCGTGCCCGCCGAAGACCTCGTTCTTCATCACCTCAGAGAAGCCGAGGATGGCGTTCAGCGGGGTGCGCAGTTCATGGCTCATCGTGGCCAGGAAGCGCGACTTGGCGAGGTTGGCCTCTTCCGCCTTGCGCCGCGCCTCGTCGGAATTGGCATTTGCGGTTTCGAGCTCGGCGATCAGCGCGTCTTTCTCGGCCCTGAACGCGATGGTCGAAACCGAGCTGGAATAGAGCCGGTTGGCGAGGAAGACGAAGAACAGTTGCGCCGAAGCCGCCATCACGGCCGTAGTGAGGCTGTCCATGTCGGTCCGCCCCCAGAAGAAGGCCGCGATACCGATCATGATCGGCACGATGCCGGCATAGACCGCCATCGGGATCGAGGCGGCGAGCATCACCGTCAGTGCGCTGACGATGAGCAGCGTCGTGGTCACGAAGACCTTGGCGCCGGGAGCGTCGACCTTGGCGAACACCAGCAGGATCAAGGCCCAGGAGATACCGTGGAAACCTTCCGCCAGCGCGAAGCCCCGGCGCCAGCGCGCAATCCTGACATCGCCGGTATGGTGCGACAGGAAGCGCCGGCTCAGCACCACGATGATCATCGTCGCCAGCAGCACGGCGCCGATCCAGGGGGTGACCATATAGACTGGCACCCACAGACAGGCTGCGGCCGCGATGCCGATGGCCAGGACGAGCGTGCCGACCGAGCCGTTCATCCGGTACTCGGCGAAGACCCGCAGCAGCTCATGGTCGAAGGCGCGTTCCAGCCCGGTCGAGGAGGTCAGCCGTTCGCGTACGGACTTGACCTCGCGGGTGACGAGCTTGCGGCGTGCGAGGGCCGTCGGGTCCGGCCCGCGTCCACGCTGCACCTGTTCGGCCGTCACTTCAGGCATGATCGCGACGCAAGTCTCACTCTTCCTGCGCGCGGGATGCGCGACGGGCTCGCCATCATGGTCGGCAAATCGTTAAGCTCTTCCTGATGACGCGCTTCGGATTCACCCGTTCGAAACAGGGCCCCTTCGGCTGGCGACGGGTCAGCCGGCCCGTCGATATTGTCGTAGCTTTTGGAATCATTGGATTATTGGCGATCGTCGGCGCGGTGTTGCAATATCGCCTCGGCCCGGCGCGAACGTTGATTGGCGCGGCCCGGGCAATCGATGGCGATTCACTGCGGCTCGCCGGCGAAGAACTGCGGCTGCAGGGGCTCGATGCGCCGGAGTTCCGGCAGAACTGCACGGACCGCGCCGGCCGTAGCGTCGATTGCGGCAGGGCGTCGCGGCGCGCCTTGGAGGCATTGCTGTCGCAGGGCATCGTCACCTGCGAGATCGGCAAGGTCGACCGCTATGGCCGTGGCCTGGCACAGTGCCGCCAGGGCGAGACCGACATCAACGCGACGCTGGTTCGGGAGGGGCATGCCGTCGCCTATGGTGGCTATCGTGCCGAGGAGGCGCAGGCCAAGGCAGCGGGGCGCGGCATCTGGGCCTTGCAGTTCGAACGTCCGGAGACATGGCGGCGAGGGCAGGGGCGTTAGCGCTGCTGCTTGCTTCCGACGCCACACAAACATCACGAAAACCCCTGAAAGGATTGACGATCCGGCCCTCGGCATGGTCGGGTCGCGCGGCGATGGCGGAGAGAATGTCGATGAAGCTCTATGACGGCGGACGGGCGCCAAATCCGCGACGTGTGCGCATCTTCTTTGCGGAAAAGGGCGTTGCCCTGCCTGAGATCGTGCCCGTCGATATCGCGAAGAAGGAGCACAAAAGCGAGGCCTTCACGAAGCTCAATCCTGCCCAGCGGCTGCCTGTCATGGTGCTCGACGACGGCACGGCGCTCGCCGAGACGATCGCGATCTGCCGCTATGTCGAAAGCCTGCATCCGCAGCCCCCGCTCTTCGGCAAGGATGCCAAGGAGCAGGCGCTGATCGAGATGTGGAACCGGCGCATCGAGCTTGGGCTGTTCTCGTCGGTCTCGGCCGTGTTCCGCCACTCTCACCCCTCGATGGCGGAGCTCGAGGAGCAGGTTCCGGAATGGGCCGAGGCCAACCGCGAGCAGATCGACGACCATCTCTGGATCCTCGAGCTGCAGCTCGCCGGGAACCGCCATCTCTGCGGCGAGGACCTGACGGTCGCAGACATCACCGCCGGCATCGCCATCGATTTCATGAAGCCCTCGCGCATTCCGCTGCCGGAGGATTTCGTCCATATCCGGCGCTGGCATGCCGAGCTCTCGGCCCGGCCGAGCTGGAAGGCCTGATGCGAGCCGCCATCTTTCTCCTGGCGGTGTTCGCTGCCCTGCCGCAACCGGCCCGGGCGGTCGACAAGCTCGACGGCGAGGCGATCCGGCGCGCCTTCGAAGGCAACACCGTCAGCGGCCGCTACACCAATGGCGGCTTCTTCACCGAGTATCACGACCCCGATGGCCGTGCGCTCGGCCATAATGGCTGGCAGCCCAATCGCGATGCCTGCTGGACCACGCGGGCCGACCAGGTCTGTTACTATTACGGTCCGCAAAGCGACCGCACGGTGCATTGCTTCACGGTCGAACTCAGCCGCGACCTTTACGTCCTGCGCAATACCGGCAACGGACGGATCAATGCACTCGCCTCGGTCGAGCCGGGCAATCCGCGCAAGCATGGCGACCATGGCGAGTCCTGGTATTGCGACGGCCTGATCTCGAAGGCGCCCGAGCCGCTGATGTCGCGCCGGCGCGTCGCTTCACGCTGATGTTGGCCGGGATCGCGGTCGCGGCCGTGCTCGCGGCTGCCGTCATGACCGGTGTTGCCGTCCAGGCGGCCGAGCGGCTCGACGGCGAGGCCATCCGCCGCGCCTTCGAGGGCAACACGGTGGCAGGGCGTTACTCGGGCACGAACCTGCCCTTCAGCGAGCATCACCACCCCGATGGCCGCGCCACCGGCCACAATCGCAATGTTCCCAATCGCGACGCCTGCTGGACGACGACGGCCGACGCCGTCTGCTACTATTACGGCCCGCGCGAAAGCCGCCGGACCTACTGCTTCACGGTCGAGCGCAGTGGCCGGCTCTATGTCCTTCGCAGTCGGCCGAGCGGCCGCATCAACGGCATGGCGACGGTCGGGCCCGGCGATCCGGAGGGTGCCAGCGCGGGCCCTGTGAGCTGGTCCTGTGATGGCCTGATCTCTCAGGCTCCCGGTCGCTTCCGTCCGGGTCACCCGCATCTGGCGAGGCGATGAGCGAGCGCGAAGCCCTCGATACGGTCCTGCGCGAACTGCGGGCCTGCCGGATCTGCCGCGACGCGCCGCTCTACCTGCCGCCGCTGCCTCATCAGCCGCGGCCGGTCATCCAGGCGTCGGAGACGGCGCGGCTGTGCATCGCCGGGCAGGCGCCGGGGACGCGCGTTCATGCCAGCGGGTGGCCCTTTACGGACCCCTCCGGCGTGCGGCTGCGCAGCTGGCTCGGCCTCGACGAGACCGTCTTCTACGACGCATCGAAGGTCGCGATCGTGCCGATGGGCCATTGCTTCCCGGGGCTCGATGCCAAGGGAGGCGACAAGCCACCGCGCCGCGAATGCGCGCCGACATGGCGGGCGCGAGTTTTTGCGGGGATGCCGAAGGTCGAGCTCGTGCTCGCGATCGGCCGCTATGCCCAGGCCTGGCATCTCGGGTCGGGTTCCGGCGCAAACCTCTCCGCCACGGTCAGCGATTGGCGCGCGATCTTCGAGCGGTCGGGGCATCCGCGGATCTTGCCGCTGCCGCATCCGTCCTGGCGCAACAACGCCTGGCTGAAGCGCAATCCGTGGTTCGACGACGAGCTCGTGCCGGTCTTGCGTCGCGAGGTCGCGCGCCTGGTCGGCTGACGTCGGGCCGGGGTCAGCGGTACTGATAGCTGCCGGAATCGAGGTTGCGGTCGACCTGTCCGCGCACGCGCACGACCGTGCGCACCGGGCCGAGCCCGCTTTCGCCGCGCCCTTCGAGCTGGACAAGCGCCCCGGCCGAGGAGCCGTAGCCGTTCTGCGAGCTCTTGCCGAAATCGACGCGCGCTGAGCCGCCGGCCCGCACGCAAAACGAGGAGCCCTCGACCCGCACAAAGCCGGGGCCGTATTCGGGGCAGGGCCGTGCTGCTTGCGGTTCTGCGCGGGCCGGCTTCGGCCGTTCCTTGGCGGGGCCGCGCCCCGGCAAGGGTTCGCCGATCGACTGGGCCTGGGCGGAGGCGGCGGTCAGGAGGGCGATGAAGGCGGAGCCGGCAAGACGAAGCATGGGGCAAATCCGGAGGGTGAACCGAGAGCCTATGAGCAGGCAGCAAAAAGGCGCGACCAAGGCTGCGAGCATACGCATCCGGCCCGCAACGGAAAACCCCGGCCTCGCGGCCGGGGTGGGTTCCAGTTGTGCCGCAGAAGCGGCCGGTCGCTCCTTTTCAGAGCTGGTTGGCCGCGCGAGCGCGGATCACGAAGTTGTCGTAGGTGTACTCAGCGATTTGGAACCAGAGATATTCGTCGCCGCGGAAGGCCGACATTGCGTCATAGACTTTCTTGAAGGCGTGGTTCTTGGCCGAGGTCTCCGCATAGACCTCCTTGGACGCCTTGAGGCAGGCTTCCAGGATCTCCTGCGAGAACGGCCGCAGCTGCGCGCCGGCACCGACGAGGCGCTTCAGCGCGCCCGGATTGCGGGCGTCGTACTTGGCCTGCATGTCGACATTGGCAAGCGCCGCGGCGGTCGTCAGGACCGATTTGTAGGTCTTCGGCAGCGCATCCCATTTCGCGGTGTTGATGAAGAAGTGCAGTGCTGCGCCGCCCTCCCACCAGCCCGGATAGTAGTAGAACGGCGCGACCTTGTTGAAGCCGAGCTTCTCGTCATCGGCGGGGCCGACCCATTCGGCGGCGTCGATCGTGCCCTTCTCGAGCGCTGGGTAGATGTCGCCGCCGGCGATCTGCTGCGGCACCACGCCAAGCTTGGACATGACCTGCCCGGCGAAGCCGCCGATGCGCATCTTCACGCCCTGGAGGTCGGCGACGGTCTTGATCTCCTTGCGGAACCAGCCGCCCATCTGGCAGCCGGTGTTGCCGCCCGGAAGCGCGTAGATGTTGTAGGATTTGAAGAATTCGTTGAGCAGCTCGTTGCCGCCACCATGATAGAACCAGGCGTTCTGCTGGCGCGCGTTGAGCCCGAACGGCACCGCCGTGCCGAAGGCGAAGGTCGGGTCCTTGCCGACATAGTAGTAGGATGCCGTGTGGCACATCTCGACGGTGCCATTGGTGACGGCATCGGCCGCCTGGAGGCCGGGAACGATTTCGCCGGCCGCGAAGACCTGGATCTGGAACTTGCCGTCGGTGGCCTCCGAAACGGCCTTGGAGAGAACCTCGGACGCGCCATAGATCGTATCGAGCGATTTCGGGAAGGAGGAGGTCACCCGCCACCTGACCTCCGGCGCCGCCTGGGCGATGGCCGGGCTTGCGATCACGCCGGCGGCCGCGCCTGCACCCGCGACTTTCATGAATTGACGACGCTTCATTCCGTCTCCTCCCCTGGAGTGCTTTCGCGCGTCGGTTTTGGCTCCGAACGTCACGATTCTGTCAGAAAAGCAGGTTTGCAACACAACGCAAGAGGAAAATGCATGTCTATCATGCGTAAAACGCATGATTCGACGGGTGACGAAACGTCGGATCGGCGCTGGGCGCGGGATCGCCTTTTGCTGGCCCTCGTCGCAACGAAAAAAGCCCGGCCGAAGCCGGGCTTTGAACGGAGGCTGGACCGGCGCCGCGAAGGCGCCGGGATCAGGCTCAGCGTGCGCGCGAACGCACCTGGAAGACGTCGAAGGAGAGCTCCGCCACCTGCCACCAGAGGTACTGGTCGCCGCGGAAGGCCGCCATCGCGTCGATCGCCTTCTTGAAGTCGGGGTTCTTGGCCGAGATCTCGCCGTAGAGCTCGTTCGAGGCCTTGAGGCAGGCCTCCAGGATCTCCTGCGAGAACGGGCGCAGCTGCGTGCCGGCGCCGACAAGGCGCTTCAGCGCCGGCGGGTTCACCACGTCGTAGCGCGCGGCCATGATCGTGTTGGCATAGTTGCAGGCTGCGGTCAGCGCGGCCTGATAGGCCTTCGGCAGCGCGTTCCACTTCTCCAGGTTAACGAAGGCGTGGACGCAGGGACCACCCTCCCAGAAGCCCGGATAGTAGTAGTACGGCGCAACCTTGGAGAAGCCGAGCTTCTCGTCGTCATAGGGACCGACCCATTCGGCACCGTCGATCGTGCCCTTCTCGAGCGCCGGGTAGATGTCGCCGCCGCCGATCTGCTGCGGCACCACGCCGAGCTTGGCGAGGACCTGGCCGGCGATGCCGCCGATGCGCATCTTCAGGCCCTGCAGGTCGGCGACCGTCTTGATCTCCTTGCGGAACCAGCCGCCCATCTGGGCGCCGGTGTTGCCGCAGGGCAGGCCGTAGATGTTGAACTTCTTGTAGAACTCGTTGAACAGGTCGTTGCCGCCGCCCTGGAACAGCCAGGCGTTCTGGCCGCGCGCATTCAGGCCGAACGGCACCGAAGCGGCGATCGCGAAAGTCGGGTCCTTGCCGACATAGTAGTAGGACACCGTGTGGCACATCTCGACGGTGCCGTTGGTCACGGCGTCGGCCGCCTGCAGCGCCGGAACGATTTCGCCGGCCGCGAAGACCTGGATCTGGAACTTTCCGTCGGTCAGCTCGGAGACCATCTTGGCCATGACCTCGGCGCCGCCATAGATCGTGTCGAGCGACTTCGGAAAGCTCGATGCCAGGCGCCACTTCACCTCGGGGGTCGACTGCGCGACGGCCGGGGAGGCGATCGCGGCGGCGGCGGCACCGGCGGTGGCGGTCTGGATAAACTGACGGCGCTTCATACTGGGCATCTCCTCGATCTGCCTCGGATGTCCGGGCGTTGTGGCTGTGGGAGGCGGTTCGGCCGCGCTCGCCGATCATTCATACTTGCTTGGCCTTCTAGACGAGCGGCTCGCCGATCGCGAGGACTTTCAACGTTATGGCCTGAGACTTTCGGCTAGTGCCGGCGCATGCTTTCGCCGCCTCGGCAAGCTCGGCTACAAGGGTGTTCGCTGCACATCAGGGGACGAAGCATGGATCACCACAAGCTCGAGCGGCTGAGGGCGCGCTATGCCGGCGCCAGCGGCGCCGACATCCACGATCCGCGCTTCGCCAAGGTCGCGGCCGACCAGTTCAAGGGCGACAAGCGCAAATGGCCGTTCTCGGACGTCGCGACCTTCATCAGCGCGCCCTATCGCCCGGACGCCTTGACCAGTCCCGATCTCGGCGGGCTCGACGTCGCGATCATCGGCCTGCCGATGGATCTTGGCGTCACCAACCGCGCGGGCACGCGGCTCGGCCCGCGTGCCGTGCGTGCCGTCGAACGCATGGGGCCGATGGATCATGTCCTGGGGACGGCACCTTTCGGCATGCTCAAGGCCGCCGATATCGGCGATGTGCCCTTTCGCTCGCGCTATTCGCTGGAGAGTTGCCACGAGGATATCGAGGCGACCTTCAAGACCATCGTCGCCGCTGGCGTCTCGCCGCTGGCGGTCGGCGGCGACCATTCGATCACCTATCCGATCCTCAAGGCGATCGGGGCGAAGCGGCCCGTCGGCATGGTCCATATCGACGCCCATTGCGACACTTCGGGGCCCTATGAGGGCTCGAAGTTCCATCACGGCGGACCGTTCCGGCAGGCGGTGCTCGACGGCGTGCTCGACCCGGAACGTGTGATCCAGATCGGGATCAGGGGCGGCGCCGAGTACCTCTGGGAGTTCTCCTACGAGTCCGGCATGACCGTGATCCACGCCAATGAGGTCGATGATCTCGGCATCGAGGCCGTCATCGCGAAGGCGCGCGCCGTGATCGGCGACGGCCCGACCTACGTCTCCTTCGATGTCGATTCGCTCGACCCTGCCTTTGCACCTGGCACCGGCACGCCCGAGATCGGCGGCCTGACGCCGCGCGAGGCACTGGCGATTCTGCGGGGACTGAAGGGTGCCGACATCGTCGGCGCCGACGTCGTCGAGGTCGCCCCGCAATATGACGCGACCTCGAACACCGCCCAATGCGCGGCGCAGGTCCTCTTCACCGAGCTCTGCCTGATCGCCGAGGCGCGGGCCTTGGGGAAGGGCCGGCCATAGGGGGAACGGGACGGCGCGTCAGCCTTTGCGCGCCAGCCAGATGATGTGGCGCGCCCCGCTGCGGCCGCGATGGGCGCGGACCATCACCTCCTCGACGCCAAAGCCGGCCTGCCGAAGGCGCTGCGTGAAGCGCCGGTCGGGTCCTTGCGACCAGACGGCGAGGGTGCCGCCGGGGCGCAGCGCTGCCTTCGCAGCGCCGAGCCCACCGTCGTCGTAGAGCCGATCATTCGCAGCGACGGTCAGTCCATCCGGACCATTGTCGACATCGAGCAGGATGGCATCATAGCGCCCCGTGCCCTCGGCGATGACCTGCGCGACATCCTTATCCACGATGGTCACGCGAGGATCGTCGAGGCAGCCGGCAAAAAGCTCCGCCATCGGCCCGCGCGCCCAGGCGACGACGGCCGGAACGAGTTCCGACACCGTGATCTCGGCATCGGCACCAAAGCTTGCGAGCGCCGCGCGCAAGGTGAAGCCCATGCCGAGCCCGCCGATCAGGATGCGCGGCTTGGGCCGGCCGGCGAGCCGCGTGGCGACGAGGGTTGCGAGCGCCTCCTCCGAACCGCTCAGGCGGCTGTTCATCAATTCGATCGCGCCGAGCATGATCGAGAACTCGGCGCCGCGCCGCTTCAGCCGCAATTCGGGACCGGCGCCCGGAGAGGTGGCGGTGTCGAGCTGGATCCACGGAATCACGAATGGGTCTCGGTTCAGGGGAGGGCTCCGCCCTCCGGGAATGGCGCATCTGCCTCCTGTATAGCGCCTGCCTTGAACCCATGCAGGAAAATCATGCCGACGCTCCTCACGTCGTGTTGATCTGACGCAATCCGCATGGCTATGCCATCTTGTTGCATCGCAGCGAAATTGCTGCGTCGCCAAAGATGGACCTCCTATCCCTATGACTCTCGCGACGAACGACACCGACCTCGGCGCATCCGCCTCTGGGCAGGCGAAGGCCCGCCCGGATGCCCATGTCGGGCTGGTCCTGTTCGCGCTGGCGATGGGGGGCTTCGCGATCGGGACCACCGAATTCGCGGTGATGAGCCTCGTGCCCTATTTCTCAGCGGGGCTGGGCATCGACGAGCCGACGGCGGGGCATGTCATCAGCGCCTACGCGCTGGGGGTCGTCGTCGGAGCGCCGGTCATCGCTGTGCTGGCGGCGCGGCTGTCGCGCCGGACGCTGCTGATCGGTCTGATGGCGGTGTTCGGAATCGCCAATCTCCTGAGCGCGCTCGCGCCGAGCTATGGCTGGATGCTCCTGTTCCGTTTCCTCAGTGGCCTGCCGCACGGCGCCTATTTCGGCGTCGCCGCGCTGGTCGCGGCCTCGCTGTCCGCGCCGAATCGCCGGGCCCAGGCGGTCGCGCGCGTCATGCTGGGGCTGACGGTGGCGACCATCATCGGCGTGCCCTTCGCCAACTGGTTGGGCCAGGCGCTTGGCTGGCGCTGGGGTTTTGGCATCGTCGCCCTGCTGGCGCTGCTGACGATGGGGCTGGTCTACGCCTTTGCGCCGCGTGACAAGGTCGAGCCCGGTGCGAGCCCCCTACGTGAACTCGGCGCACTCAAGTGCCGGCAAGTCTGGCTGACCCTGGCTATCGGCGCGATCGGCTTCGGCGGCATGTTCGCGGTCTACACCTATGTCGCCTCGACGCTGATGGAGGTGACGCAGGTCGCGCCGTCGGTGGTGCCTGCCGTGCTCTGCATCTTCGGCCTCGGGCTGACGGCGGGGACGCTGGCTGGCGCCTGGGCCGCCGACAGGGCGCTGATGCCGTCCATCGGCGGCATGCTGCTCTGGACTGCCGCTGCGTTGGCGCTATTTCCCTTCGCCGCCGGCAATATCTGGACGGCATCGATCGTGATCTTCCTGATCGGCACCAGCGGCGGCCTTGGCGCCATGCTGCAGACGCGGCTGATGGATGTCGCCGAGGATGCGCAAACCCTGGCCGCTGCGCTCAATCACTCGGCCTTCAATACGGCCAATGCGCTTGGCCCCTGGCTCGGCGGCATGGCGATCGCTGCCGGATATGGCTGGACCTCGACCGGCTGGGTCGGCACGGCGCTGGCGCTGGGCGGCTTCGCGATCTGGATCCTGGCCGTGCTCGATGACCGCTTCGGGGCAAAGAAGCGTCGCTGATCGCGCCCGGCATACGGCCCGTCGCGGCTCGTTCACCCGCCCAATCACCTCCTCGAACGGCTTGCTGAATAATTCGGCGTGCCGGCTCAGAAAAGCTGCGAGCCCCCACTTGCGGCCAGGGCACGGCTTCGCCCAATCTGTGGGCAGAGCCGGTGATGGGAAGAGGGAAAACCTGCCCGGCCGAATCCTGTGGGAGGTCCTATGAACGGTTTCGCACGCTTGATCACCGCCGCCCTTTTGACGGCAGTCGGAGCCACGGGCGCCCTGGCACAGGCTAAGGAGTGGAAGGAGATCCGGATCGGCACCGAAGGCGCCTATCCCCCCTTTAACAACCTGAACGCCAAAAAGGAGCTGGAAGGCTTCGAAATCGACTACGGCAACCTGCTCTGCGAGCGCATGAAGGTGAAATGCACCTGGGTCGTGCAGGACTGGGACGGCATTATCCCGGCGCTGCTCTCGAACAAGTACGACATCATCATCGCCGGCATGAACGCCACCGACGAACGCAAGAAGCGCGTCGATTTCACGACGGTCTACACCAAGACGCCGATCTGGATCATCGGGCCGAAGACGACGACCTCGACCGACGTTTCGCCGGCTGCGCTGAAGGGCAAGGCGATCGGCGTGCAGGGCTCGACCGTTCATTCCAACTTCGTTGAGAAGGTCTACAAGGATTCGACCGCGCGGCCCTATCCGACGCAGGAAGAGGCCAACCTCGACCTGCTCAACGGGCGCCTCGACTACATCATCGCGGACTCGCTTTCGCTGGAGGATTTCCTCAACGGCAAGGGCAAGGACTGCTGCAAGCAGATTGGCGTCATCGAGCGTGACCCGGCGATCCACGGCCCCGGCGTCGGCGGCGCGGTGCGCAAGGACGACACGGCGCTGAAGGCGCTTTTCGACAAGGCGATCGCCGAGACCATCGCCGACGGCTCACACAAGAAGATCGCCGACAAGTACTTCAAGATCCCAATCCTCTGAACTGATCGCCCTCGCAGGACTGGCGCGTGATCCGCGCGCCAGTCCGCCTTTGAGACCCGGGGCGGTTCATGCTCGACAAATTCGCTTTGCTTGGCTTCGGCGATGGCGGCTGGGGGCTCGCGCTTCTCGGCGGCGCCGCCATCACCATCTCGATAGCGCTCGCGACGCTGCCCTTCGGCCTTGCGCTCGGCCTGCTGGTCGCCCTGGGCAAGCGCTCTAGCAATGTCGTTCTTCGTGGCCTCGCGACCGGCTATACGACGGTGTTTCGCGGCGTTCCCGAACTCCTGACGCTCTACATCATCTATTTTGGCCTGCCGCTGCTGGTCCAGGAGTCCTTCCGGCTGCTCGGCGCTTCCGGCACGGTGGCGCTGCCACCTTTCGTCGCCGGCATGGTTGCGCTCGGCGTCGTGCTTTCCGCCTTCTCGAGCGAGGTCTGGGTCGGAGCGCTGAATGCGATTCCGAAGGGGCAGCGCGAGGCCGCTGCCGCTCTGGGGCTGCACAAGGGCCAGGCCTTTCGCCTTGTCGTGCTGCCGCAGCTTATCCGCGTTGCGCTGCCCGGGCTCGGCAACAACTGGATGGTTCTCCTCAAGGAGACCTCTTTGGTCTCGGTCATCACCCTGCCGGACATCATGTTCATCACCACACGAGCCAATGTCGCGACCAAGGAGCCATTCCTGTTCTTCGGCGCTGCGATGGTGATCTATTTCGCCTTCTCCCTGGTCTCCGCCTGGGTCGTCGGCCGCATGGAGGCCCGTGCCAATCGCGGCTTCGCGGCCTTTGGGGGCGCAACCCGATGAATTGGTGCGAATATCCGGGCTGGCTCGTCGGCAGCGAAGTCTTCCAGAACTATGGCTGCCGCATGTTCAGCGGTCTCTGGATGACGCTCGAACTGGTGGCGATCTCGGTGACGCTCGGCTTCGTGCTCGCCATCGGCCTCGCCGTCGCGCGGCTCTACGGGCCGAAATGGGCACAAGCCGCGATCAATGGCTACACCACGTTCTTCCGTGGCACGCCGCTGCTCTGCCAGCTCTTCCTGGTCTATTACGGCCTCGGACAGTTCCGCGTCTTCTGGACCGATCTCGGGCTCTGGTGGTTCTTTCGCGAGCCGTTCTACTGCGCGCTCCTGACCTTCGTGATCAACACCGCCGCCTATCAGGCGGAGATCCTGCGCGGCGCCATCCAGTCGGTCCCGCGCGGCCAGTTCGAGGGCGCGCTCGCGCTCGGCCTGCACCGCTGGGCGACTTTGCGGCATGTCGTCATGCCGCAGGCGATGATCCTGGCGCTGCGCCCGCTCGGCAACGAGTTGATCGTGATGATCAAGTCCAGCGCTGTCGCCTCGCTGGTGACGCTCTACGATCTGATGGGCGCGACCAAGCTTGCATTCTCGCGCTCCTTCGACCTCTCGATCTACCTCTATGCGGCCTTGATCTACCTGCTGCTCGTCGAGGTCGTCAGGCGCGTCTGGGACCGGCTGGAGCTCAGGCTGACGCGACACATGGCGCTGCGCTGACCTGCGTCATTCTCGGGGCGAGCCCGAGCATGACACCGCGCTCACGCCGGCAGCGTCAGGATCAGGGCGCCGTTGGCGGTCGCGACGACGGTGTGTTCGTACTGGACGGTTGGTGCGCGCGGCTCGCCGTAGAGCGTCCAGGGATCGTCGCCGTTCTCGGCCCAGTTCGCCCCGAGCGACAGGAAAGGCTCGATCGTGAAGACGAGCCCCTTCTGCATCACCCGGCGCTCGGAGCGGTCCGGCCAGGTCGCGAGCTCGGTCGGCTCCTCGTGCAGCGAGCGCCCGACTCCGTGGCTCGCGAGGTTGCGGACCAGCGTATAGCCGTTCTTCTCGGCAAAGCGGCCGACGGCCTGTCCGATGCCGGCGAGCGGCTTGCCGGCTCCGACCTGTCCGATGCCGGCCCAGAGCGCGCGGCGCCCGTCGCGGCACAGCCTTTCGGTCCTGCGGGCGACCGGCGGCACCGCGAACGATGCGCCGGTATCCGAGAAGAAGCCGTTCTTCTCGGCGGAGACGTCGATGTTCACGAGGTCGCCGACTTCGATCCGCCGCTTGCCGGGAATGCCATGCGCGATCTCGTCATTGACGCTGATGCAGGTGGCGCCGGGAAAATCATAGGCGAGTTCCGGCGCAGACCGCGCGCCGGCCCGCTCCAGCAGGGTGCGGCCGATCTGGTCGAGCTCGCCGGTCGTCATGCCCGGCTCGATCGCCTTTCCCATGGCCGCCAGCGTATCGGCGACGATGCGGCCGATCTCCTGCAGGGCCTTGAGTTCATCCTCGTTGGATATCGTCATGGTCAGACGCCGTAGAGCATCGGCCCGAAAAGAGGAATGCGGTTTTCGGGATCAGCCGATGCAAGAACAAGGGGAGGGACCATCTGACTGAATGCGATGTCAGGCCAGATGATCCGACCGCTTCGCGCGCTCGTCATGATGGTCGACGCATCGGCGCGCATATGCGCCGTCGCAGGAGCGCTCCTTCCCACTCGACCTGCCGCAGGCTAAAGCGCTTTGCGATACCCAAGAAATCAAGCGGAGCGAAGCATGGCCAAAGTCGCGTTCATCGGTCTCGGCGTCATGGGTTACCCCATGGCAGGTCACCTCAAGGCCAAGGGGCATGAGGTCACGGTCTACAACCGTAATCCGACGAAGGCGCAGGCCTGGGTCGCGCAGCATGCCGGCGTCTCGGCGCCAACCCCTGCGGATGCGGCGCGCGGCCAGGAGATCGTCTTCGCCTGCGTTGGCAATGACGATGATCTGCGCTCCGTGACGTTGGGCGAGCAGGGCGCCTTCGCAGGCATGGCAAAGGGCGCGATCTTCGTCGACCACACCACGGCCTCGGCCAATGTCGCTCGTGAGCTCGACGCGGCGGCGAAGGCCGGCGGTTTCGGCTTCGTCGATGCCCCGGTGTCGGGCGGCCAGGCCGGCGCCGAGAACGGCGTTCTGACGGTGATGTGCGGTGGCGCGCCGGAGGTTTACGCCCGCGCCGAGCCGGTGATCGCGTCCTATGCCCGCATGTGCAAGCTGATGGGCCCGGCCGGTTCCGGCCAGCTCACCAAGATGGTCAACCAGATCTGCATCGCCGGCCTCGTCCAGGCGCTGTCCGAGGGCGTGCATTTCGCCAAGCGGGCTGGGCTCGACGTCGAGGCGATGCTGGAGGTGATCTCGAAGGGCGCCGCCGGCTCCTGGCAGATGGAGAACCGCGGCAAGACGATGAATGCCGACAAGTTCGACTTCGGCTTCGCCGTCGACTGGATGCGCAAGGACCTCGGCATCGTGCTCGACGAGGCGCGCGGGAACGGCGCGCGCCTGCCGGTCACCGCGCTGGTCGACCAGTTCTATGCCGACGTGCAGAAGCTCGGCGGCGGCCGCTGGGACACTTCGAGCCTGCTCAAGCGCCTGGAAGGCTGAGCGGAAGGCGCCAGCCGTTAGTGCTGTCCGAGCCGCACTTTCAGCGGTCCGGCGACGCGTCGCGCCGGCCGAGATGGATCGCGATCAGGCCGGCTGCAGTGAGGAGCCACATCAGCACCACCAGCGAAGGCGGCCAGACCGTGACCAGCCAGCTGATCAGGATCGTCATCAGCGCACTGAGCCCAAGCTGGATCGCCCCCATCAGCCCGGCGGCGGAACCCGCGAGTTCGGGCCGGGCCGAAAGTCCTTCGGCCGTTGAGCCGGGAATGGTCATGCCGTTGCCGAGTGCGTTGAGCGCCAGCGGCAGGAACAGCATCAGCGGCGACCAGTCCGTGCGCAACGCCAGCGGCACGGCGATCGTCATCGCGATCGAGGAGATGACGAGCCCGATATGGACCATGCGCGGGGCGCCGATCCTGACGACGAGCCGCGCCATCGCGAAATTGCCGAGCATGTAGCCCAGCGCGTTCAGGATGAAGTAAGTGCCGTAGACGTCGCTGCCGCGCCCCATCGTCTCGACGACGATGTAGGGCGCCGCGGCGATGAAGGCGAAGAAGGCCGACGAACTGGTCGAAACCGCGACGACGTTGAGCACGAAGATGCGGTTCCTCGCGAGCTCGGGGAAGGCACGGAAAATCCCCAGCAGGGGCGTGCGCTGGCCGAGATTGGCGGCCGTTTCGGGCAGGCGCAGCAGCGTCAGCAGCAGGACGATGCTGCCGGTGACGGTCATGAACCAGAGGATCATCCGCCAGCCGAAAGCGGTTTCGATCTGCCCGCCGAGCCAGGGCGCGACCATCGGCGCCACGACCATGACCATGGTCACGGTCGCGATCTGGCTCGCGGCCTGGTCGCGGGTGGCGGTATCGCGGATGATCGCGCGGGACAGCGAGAACACCGAGCCCGAACCCGCACCCTGCAGCACCCGCGCCAGCAGGAGCACCTCGATCGACGGCGCGACCGCACCGAGCAGCGAGCCGACGACGAACAGGGCAATGCCGGCGATGACGCAGGGCCGTCGGCCGAAACGGTCGGAGAGCGGGCCGCTGACCAGCTGCGTCAGCGCCACCGCCACCAGAAACAGCGTCAGGGTCAGCTGGATCGTGGCGTAGCTCGCGCTGAAATGGCGCGACAGGTTCGGCGCGGCCGGGGCCACCAGATTGAGCGCGAGCGGCTGCAGCGCCGACATCGCGACCAGCACTACAAGGGTCGGTTTCAAGCCGATGCCGGTCATGTCGGTGGGCGGTCCGCAATCTTGAGCTTGGACTCCGGCAGAACACGTTGGCGATGCATGGTGTAGAGCCCGCTCCCGACGATCAGCGCGATGCCGAAGAAGGCGATCGAGTCGGGCACCTGTCCCCAGACGAGATAGCCCATGATGACGGCGAGAATAACGACCGAGTAGCGATAGCCCGAGACGACGCCGACATCGGTGTTGCGATAGGCGCTGATGATGCAGATGCTTCCTGCCGTCATCAACGCTGCCGCAGCCGCCACATACAGCGTCTCGCGCTGCCAGATTGGCTGCCAGACTTCGAGCAGCCCGTAGCCGCAGGCGACGAGGCCCACGATCGCGGTCGTCATCAGGGCGACGACGGTCGACGGAATCTCGTTGCCGATCCGTCGGGTCATCAGGTCGCGGCAGGCGGCAAGGCAGGCGCTTGCGAGCGCGACGAGCGCGGCGAAATTGAAGGATTCTGCTCCGGGCCTCAGCACGACCAGGACACCGCAGAAGCCGACGAGGACCGCTACGGTGCGGCGCCAACCGACGCGTTCGATGCGCAGAGCCACGGCGAGCGCCACGATGATGATCGGCGAGGCCAGAAGGATTGCGGTGACATCGGCTAGTGGCAGCTCGGCCAGCGCCCAGATGAAGGTCAGTGTCACTCCGGCGTCGACCAGCCCGCGCAGCAGGACGACTGGCTTCATCGCCAGCCGCAGCTTGGGCCCGTCCCGCAGTGCGAGGACGAGCCCCAGCGAGGCCAGCAGCGCGAAGGCCGTCCGCAAGGTGATCGCCTGGCCGACCGGGTAGACTTCGCGAGCCAGCTTCATCAGGGTGTCGTTGCAGACGAACAGCACCATGGCGGCGAGCATGGCGACGATGCCGCGGCGGTTCTGTTCGGGGCTGGCCACGGCGTCGTCCGGTCCTTTTTGTGAAGGTCTTGGCTCAGGCCGCGAAGCGGTTGAGCGAGAAGGGCTTCAGGTCGAAGGCGGATTGGCCTGCCGTCGTGAGATCGGCCAGGATCTCGCCGATCGCGCTTGCGAATTTGAAGCCATGGCCGGAGCAGGCAGAGGCGAAGACCGCCTGCGGGACGCCGGGCACCGTGTCGATGATGAAATCCTCGTCCGGCGTCACGCTGTAGACGCAGCCCTTCAATGTCAGAGGATCGCCGGCCGCGTCGGGCAGGTAGCGCGCCAGGCAATCCCGGATCAGCGCCACCTGGCGCGGGCTCGGCGTGCGGTCGTCATCGCGTGGATCCATCGGCTCGCGGCCGAAATGCGGGCCTCCCAGCTTGATGCCCGGATGTTCGAAGAGCGGAAACCCGTAGAAGGTGCCTTCGTCGACCTCGAGGACGAAGACTGGGAACACGTCGGGCCGATAGAGCTCGGGCCGGCGCACGGTGAACCAGCCGATCGCCTGCCGGACGGTCGCGACCGTCTTGGCCAGCGCCGGGACGGCATCTGCGATCCAGCCGCCCGAGGTGATGACGAGCCGGCCGGCCGAGTAGGTGCCGCGCTCGGTGCGGACGACGACACCACCCTGTGCGGTCGGCGTCCAGTCGAGCAGCGGTTCGTTCGTGCGGATCTCGGCGCCGCGCGACTGCGCCAGCCCGACATGGGCATAGATGGCCCTTTCGGAGGCGACGAACCCGCCATCTGGCTGCCACAGCCCGATATGGCCGCCGGGCAGGCGGAAGCCCGGGAACCGTCGCGCCAGCTCCTTCGCGTCGAGCTGCTCGTGCACCAGCCCATGGTCGAGGCAGGACTGCAGGGAGGATTCGACCGGGCCGGCGCCGGCCGGAGCGAGGTCGAGGGAACCGGTGACATGGAGCAGCTTCAGCCCGGCCTCGTCTCCGGTCTGCTGCCACAATTCATGGGCGCGCCGGACGATCGGCACATAATGCGAGCCCTCGGCATAGGCGAGCCGGATGATCCGGGTGAGGCCATGGGAGGAGCCCATTGCATGGCCGAGATCGAAGCGCTCCAGACCGAGAACCTTGAGACCGCGCTTCGCCAGATGCCAGCACGCGGCCGACCCCATGGCGCCGACACCGGCGACGATGACGTCGTAGCTGTTGCTCGTCATGGCAGGCTCGCTGGGCAGGTCGGGATCGGGAGGCTGTGCAATCAGAGCTCGGGGAGTGCGGTCGTGCCGGAGCCATACAGGCGTGTCGTGTGTGGGTCTATGCTTGCGGGCGCTCGATCCGCCTGCTTCGGGCGCAGTCGTCAGTCTTTGTTAACAATGTCGAACCATAAGGAAGCTGGGTGACGTAACCTAACGGGATGGCCTGATGCACGGTGCGGTTCGACGCTGGCTGAGCAGTCGAAGCCGTAGCACTGCGGTCGAGGCCGCTACGGCGGCAAAGGCAGTGCCTGAGTTTGTCCCGCCCGCTGCGAAGGCGGAGGCTGGCGATGCCGCCGATCGCGAGGCGGTCACCGTGCTGGAACAGGATGTGGTGGCGGCGATGCGCCGTCTCACTGCCGATCTCGCCAGCGCCGAACAGTTCTCCACCGAATCCGAGACGCGCTCGGGCGCGATCCATCAGAGCGTCGTCGGGATGCGCGCCGCGACTGCGACCGCGAGCACGAACTCGGTGGCCTTGGTCACGGCCTCGCAGCAGCTCTCTGACGCCGCCGAGCAGATCGGCTGCTCGATGAGCCACGCGCGGGATCGCCTGGATGCCGCCGCGATCCGGGCCGGCGAGGCGACCGAGATGATGACGGGCCTCGCCGTTGCCACGGCCGAGATTCGCGGCATCGTCGACTCGATCGCCGAGATCGCGCGCCAGACCAATCTGCTCGCGTTGAACGCCTCCATCGAGGCCGCTCGTGCCGGCGAGACCGGACGTGGCTTCGGTGTCGTCGCGCAGGAGGTCAAGGTGCTCTCCGTCGAGGTGCGCGAGGCGGTCGAGCACATCCGCAACCGGGTCGACCGCCTGACGCAGGCGGCGCATGGCTCGGCTGCCATCGTCACCGACGCCCTCCAGATGGTCCGCGAGGTCAATCCGGTCATTGCCGCCATCGGCAACGCCTCGCAGGAGCAGGCGGCCGCGACGGCGGAGCTCTCGCGCAATGCCGGTGAGACGGCACGCTTCGTCGAGACGGTGGTGCAGCACGTCGACGAGATCGACCGGGTGGCGCTGTCGGCTGCGACCGAAAGCGCCAATGCCCGCAGGGCGACGACCATGGGCGCCAGCCACGCAGGTGGAATGCTCCGCCGCTTCATCCCGACGCTGCGGCATTCCTCCTTTGCCGACCGTCGGCAACATGACCGCTTTCCGGTCGAGTATCGCGCCAAGGTGCAGTTCGACACCGTCGAATTCGCCAGCCGCACCATCGATCTCGGCCGTGGCGGCGCTCTCTTGGCCCATCCCGACGGGCACGTGCTCGTGCCGGGTGTCTATGGCATGATCGAGATTGCCGATCTGCCGCCGATGCCCTGCCGCATGGCGATGATCAGCGACATCGGCCTGCACTTGGTCTTCGACCGTCACGCCGTTACCGATGCGCGACAGCTCGACGAACTGATCGAGACGATCGAGAGCTCCTACCGCCCGTTGACCGACAGGGCTCAGGCCTTTGCCACCGAGGTCGCCGGCTTGATGACGGACGCCCTTGACGATGGTCGCGCGAACGAGACCCAATTGTTCGATATCGACTACGTCGCGCTGCCCGACACCGACCCGCAGCAATATAGCAACCGTGCATTGCCGGTGCTCGAGGAACTCCTGCCGCCCGTGCTGGCGCGGATGCTCGCAAGTGACCCGCGCCTCCTCTTCACGGTCGCGATCGATCGCAACGGCTTCATTCCCGTTCACAATCAGGCCTATTCGCTGCCGCAACGCAGCGGAGACCCGACCTGGAACGCGGCCCATTCGCGCAACCGGCGCATCTTCGATGACAGCGCCGGCATTGCGGCTGCCCGCTCGGTGCGGCCTTTCCTCGTCCAGTCCTATCGTCGCGACATGGGCGGCGGCGTCACCGAAACGGTCCGCGAGGTCGATGCGCCACTGAGGATCAGGGGGCGCCATTGGGGCGGCGTTCGCATGGCCTACCGGATGTAGCCGAGGGCGACCGCTAGAGCCTCTCCCAGGCGAACGGGATGTTCAGCCCGCGTAGCGTCTGCTGCCAGAGCGAACCGGCCTGCTCGAGGCGCTGCGGATCATAAACGCCCTGGACCTGGTGGACCTGCAATTGCCAGGTGCTGGCGCCTGAGTCCCTCCAGACCTTGCCGACGAGCCGCTTGAGGCGTTCCGGATCGCGCGCCGCCGCATTGCTGCCGAAGACGGAGAACTGGTTGGAGTTCTGCAGCATGTCCGAGACCAGGACGAGGGCCTTCTCGCCGTCTCGCACACGTGTTTCGGGGCGCGAGACGACGTCGCCCACCGCTTCCACGATCGGCGACAGATTGCCCTTGGCCGGCTGCGTCAGGACGGCCAAGGCATCATCCAGCGGTCGGCCGAACTTCTCGACCCAGCGGACATAGTCGCGGCGCGGATTGCCGATCAGTTCGCTCGCCGTCCGCCCCGGATTGCATAGCGAGAGCAGCGGCGGGAAGCCGGGTTCGAATACGTCGTTGAAGACATAGATCGACAGCATCCGGTCGGGCGGCAGCTCGTCGCCGATCTTCTTGACGAGCCGCTTCAGGCGCCCGGCCTGGACCTCGCTCCAGGGATCGCTCTTGTCCACCAGCACGAGCGTATGGCCGACAGCGCCGGTCTTCAGGCAGAGCGACTCGGCGTCGCGCGGCGGCCCCTTGAGCAGCGTGGGCGCGGCGAAGAAGCCGACCAGCGCGACGCCTGCCAGGATGGAGGCGACGATCGCCCAGCTTTCGCTCTTCATGTCGTGCTCTTCATTCGGTCGCCAAATCGCATACGCCGCCTACCGCTTCATTGCGGCGAATTCCGCGTTGATCTGCTTGCGCGCCGCCTCGTCCTGCTCGAAGGCGTCGCGGCCGGCCTCTGCCGCCCGTGCCTTCAACCGCTCGATCTCGCCGGCCAGGTCGAGGCCGCGCACCAGCGCCAGCCGGTCCCGCAGCTTGGCTTCGACGAGGGCTGGCATATTCGCCAGCTGCCGCTCGAAATCGGCGATCAGGGTCCGGACGGCGCGATACTCGGTCAGCTCGGCGGGCTGGTCGATCTCGGGGACATTGAGCGATTGCGAGAAATAGGCGGGCGGCAGATCCGTCCGCACGCGCAGATTGGCCTCGCGATACTGCATCAGCGCGGCGTCCTTGGCAGAGCGCAACTGCGCCAAGCGTGCTCCATAGAGCTCCCGTGCCTGGTCCGCATCGGCTTTCGTGGCCTGCAGCCTGGCGAGTTCGCGGGCGCAGTCCTCCTTGAAACCGTCGATGCCGGAGCGGATCGCTTCCAGCTCTGGCAGCAGCTCGGTGTCGAGCCTGCGGCGTTCCTCCTCGACGGCGTTCCAGCGTTGCCGCCAGCGCTTGTAGGCGTTGCCATGGCCGGGATAGGTGCCGAACGCAGAATACCCCTTCACGGCGGCGGCGAAGGCGACGATGCAGCCGATCAGGACCAGTGCCGCCGACTTCAGCTCGGTGATCGCGAGCGGGCTCTCAAGCATGCGCGGCAGCACCTGCAGCGAGCGCGCATCGGGCGTGGCGATCAGCATCTCGCGGTAGTGTCCGACGGCGAGGTTGAACATCACGATCAGGATGATCAGCGCGACATAGACGGGCAGGGCCCAGAACAGGTGCGAGGCGCGCACATGCTGGCAGTAGCGCGCCGGCCACAGGCCGACGAGGAAACCGAGCGCGATATTGAGGGCAGAGATGATCACCGCCGTCGCCGCCCCGCCGACGAGGCCGAACTCGCTCGCTTCCGCGAAGAAATTGCCGTTGAGCAGGCTCTCGATCGCCAGCGGGACGATCAGGAACAGCAGGATGAACTGCCATTTGTCGATCTTGGGGTCGGCGGTGCGGCGATGGGTGTAGTTAAAGAACTCGTACTCGCGCTTGGCCTTGAGCGCGTCGTAGACGCGCTGCTCCAGCTCGCCGCCATGCCGGTTCAGCAAAGCCCGCATCGACGCCTCGATCGAGCGGACGCGGCCCTCATAGCGCTCCTGCGTAAAGATCTCGCGCCGGCCGGCGATCTCGGCGTGCAGGCCGTTCAGCGCGGCGGCGGCTTCCTGTCGGATCCCCCCGAACAATTCCATCACGCGCGCCAGCAGGGTCATCTCGGTCTGCGAGGGCAAAGTCGATTGCGGCGGCGGGTTGTTGTCGAGCGCATCGCTGGCGCCATAGTGCCCGGCCTGCACCGTTTCGGCGAGGTGATGGGCCGTGATCGGCGGAAGTGTGCCGTTCGTGGAGCCGCCTTCACGCGCCATCGGCGGACCTCGCCAGGAAATGCCGTGCATCGACGACATCGACGTGGAAATCCCGGAAGCCGCCCCGCGCGGGCCTGCGATAGGTCCGCTGGAACCAGCCGGTCATGGCCAGCAACAGGGCCGCGACACCGAGTGCGAACCAACCCTCGTTCGTCAGGTCGGTGGCGATTGGAAGGGAGCTGATCGCTGCCGCGGCCGCGAGCAGCGTGGCGATTGCCAGCAGCACACCGATGCGATGACGACCGAAATCATGAGCCAGTTGCAGCACGGCTTCGATGCCCGCGATCGTCGTGAAGGCGCATAGCTCGAGCACGGCCAGCGCCGTGACGCCCGCGGCGATCCCGGCGCCGATGCCACTGGGGGATGTCGGCGCCAGGGTTGTGAACACCGTGCGCGCCGACAGGCCGGCCAGAAGCAGGCAGGCAAGTGCCAGCAGGGCGAGAAGCAGCGAGGGGAGCTTCACGCGTGGCCAGAGCTTCACGGCCATGACCGTCAGCCGAGCGATCTGGGTCGCGAGCACGAAGCGCCAGACGACGTAGGCGATCGACCTGAGCCGAGGAAGAATGCCTCTGATCATCGAACGCCCGCAACCGCCACCATCAACGAAGCGTTAATGCTTTGGCGAGGCTCGTCAAGGGATGGGCGCTGCCGCCGCACAGCTCTCCCCAACCGCCGGGTGGTGCCGCGATGCGGCAGCGCCAACCTCAACCGCCGGTGACGCTCATATGGCGGCCGACGGCCGGCTTGCTGCCGCGCCGGTCGATGACGAAGTCATGGCCCTTCGGCTTGCGCGAGATTGCTTCTTCCATGGCGCGATGCAGGGCAGCGTCATCGGCGGAGGCTCGGATCGGCGCGCGCAGATCGGCGGCATCCTCCTGGCCGAGGCACATGTAGAGCGTGCCGGTGCAGGTCAGCCGCACACGGTTGCAGCTCTCGCAGAAATTATGCGTCATCGGCGTGATGAAGCCGACGAGGCCGCCAGTCTCCTTCACCCGGACGTATCGGGCCGGTCCACCGGTCCGATACGGGTCCTCGACGAGGTTGTACTTGTCCATCAGCCGCGCCCGGACGACCGAGAGCGGCAGGAACTGGTCGATGCGCCCGGGCTCGATCTCGCCGAGCGGCATCACCTCGATCAGCGTCAGGTCCATGCCGAGCCCGTGCGACCAGGTCATCAGGCTCTCGATCTCGTCCTCGTTGACACCCTTGAGCGCCACCGCATTGATCTTGACGCGCAGGCCCGCCTTCCGAGCCGCTTCGATGCCGCCGAGGACCTTGCCGAGATCGCCCCAGCGCGTGATCTTGCGGAACTTCTCGGCGTCGAGCGTGTCGAGCGAGACATTGATGCGGCGCACCCCGTAATCGGCGAGCTCCTGCGCATAGCGGTCCAGCAGCGAGCCGTTGGTCGTCACCGTGAGTTCGTCGAGGGCGCCCGAGACGAGGTGGCGCGAAAGCGAGCGGAACAGGCTCATGACGTCGCGTCGGACCAGCGGCTCGCCGCCGGTGAGGCGCAGCTTGCGCGTGCCCCGCGCGACGAAGGCCGAGGCGACGCGGTCGATCTCCTCGAGCGTCAGCAGGTCGCGCTTCGGCAGGAAGCTCATGTCCTCGGACATGCAGTAGACGCACCGGAAGTCGCAGCGATCCGTGACCGAGATGCGCAGATAGGAGATGTCGCGGCCGAACGGATCGGTCAGCACCGGCCGGGCCAGCGGCGCGATCGCCGGTCCGCTCGCCTCGGGCGGCCCGAATGTCTCACTGTTGAGAGTCTCGAGAAGCACGGCCTGAATCCGCCCCGTCACTGGCGCCAGCCCTCTGCCGCGCTGTGCGGGAAGGCGGCATTGCTTTGAGGCCAAGACATTGTCATTGCTGCGGCCAAGGTCAAGCGCAGCCATTGTCGCGGGCCATCATCCGAGTATGCAAGCCATGTCATCCTGGCCGACCGAAATCCGCCTTTCGAAGGACCGCCGAACCCTCCACATCGCCTTCGACGACGGGGCAAGCTATGCGCTTGCAGCCGAATTGCTGCGGGTCGAGAGCCCCTCCGCCGAGGTGCAGGGCCACGGCCCGACGCAGAAGAAGACCATTCCCGGCAAGGCCGAGGTCGAAATCCTAAAGGTCGAGCCCGTCGGACACTATGCCGTGAAGCTGACCTTCGACGACATGCACGACACCGGCATCTTCGGCTGGGACTATCTGCGCGATCTCGGCGAGACCGGCGCGGCCAAGATGCAGGCTTATCTCGACGCGCTGGCGGCGCAGGGCCTGTCGCGGGAGCCGCGCCGCAGAGGTTGAGGGGGCGCCGGGGGCCCCCGCTGACTTCAATAAAGCCGCAGGCCGTCCATGGTCGAGACATGGGCCGCGATCACCTTCCAGCCGAGATCGGGGAAGCGCACCCAGTTCTGGCTCTGCCGGCCGATCAGGTCGCGACCGCGCACCTTGAACTCGAGATTCACGGTCGCGATGTCTCGCCCGAGCGTCAGGATCTCCAGCCGGATTCGCTTCTCCTTGATGCCCGGTCCCGGCGGGCGTGCGACGCGGTGCGCATGGATCGCGTCGAAGCCGTAGCCGTTCTCGTGCAGCGCATAGCGGATCGTGTAGGGGCTGTTCCAGAAGGTCGCGTCGAGCACATCGACGTTCTTGTCGATCAGTGCCTGCTCGTAGGCCTCGAACAGCGCTGACACTTCGGCGACGATTTCGGGCAGGTTGGGCGTCAGGTCGGTCACGCAGCTTTCTCCATGGCTTGGGCGACGGCGATGAGCGCGGCATCCGTGCCGCGACCGCCGATGATCGAGAGCCCGACCGGTGCACCGTCCACCTTCGCGCCGGGCAGACTCACCTGCGGCGAACCGGTGAGGCCGCCCTGCGCGCAGAGGCAGTTGATGCGGTCCCGCAGGGGAGTGAGCACCGGCTGGGGAAGGCCGCGCTTCGGTGCCGGGAAGGGCGTGGTCGGCAGGCACAGGATCGTGCCGGCCGGCAGGAGATGGCGCAGTCGCGCGCGCGCCTCCTGTCTCATCAGCGTGGCCCAGGTCCTGTCCGCCTCCGGCATGCGCGCGCCGTTGATCAGACCGGCGACGACGCTGAACGCCATGCGCGGGTTGGCGCTTTCGACCCAGGGCTGGAAGGTCTGCCAGGCCTCGACCGGCTGCAGCGTGCGCTGGGCCCGCGACCAGACCGAAAGCCCTTGCGGCGCCATGATCTCGTCGCGCACGTCGCCGACGATACGAGAGAGCCGTTCGACCATCGGCTTCAACGCTTCGGCCACCTCGGGATCGGCGAAGCCGAAGGCGTCGACGGCGATGAGGAGCCGCGTCGGCAACGCTCCGGGAGCCTCGCCGAGCATCACCGACGAGACCCTGGCGAAGGTCTCCGCATCCCGGGCGAACCAGCCTGTGGTGTCGGAGGAGGGTGCCTGCGGCAGCATGCCGGTCACATCGATGCGGCCATGGGTGGGGCGGATGCCGTAGAGACCGCAGAAGCTCGACGGAACCCGGACCGAGCCGCCCGTATCGGTGCCGAGCGCAGTATCGCAGAGGCCCGCCGCAACCGCCGCCGCCGACCCGGAGGACGAGCCACCGGGCACGCGATCCGGAGCTGCCGTGTTGATCGGCGTGCCGTCGAACGGATTTTCACCGAGGATGCCGAGCGAGACCTCGTCGGTGATGGTCTTGCCGACCAGTTCGGCCCCCGCATCGAGCAGGGTCTGGACCGCGAAGGCATGGCGTTCCGGGATGGGGTTGAATGTTGCCCAGTCATGGTTGCCGCCGCCGGTGGGCACACCCGCGACGTCGAACAGGTCCTTGGCTGCGAAGCTCAGCCCGGACAGCGGGCCACCCGCTCGACCGGCGATACGAACCCGCGGCCCGGGCACAAAGGCATTCACGACATCATCCAGGCTCATTCTCGGCAGTCCGTCCGCAGGAATCCACTGGGTTCAGGATGGCAGTCCGTGGGCGATCTGTCGCCGCCAGCCGGAGCATGGAGCGCATGGCTCTGCCGCACGACCGGAACCGTGTCGCCGCCCGCAGCTTGTGGGCACGGAGCCGGAATGCACTACTGGTGCCACAAGCCAAGGAGGAAATGATGCAGCTAGCAAGGACGCTCTCGAAGGCCTTGATCGCGGGAACGCTGATCGCGGGGCCTGCCAGCGCGCAGACGACACCAAAGCAGGACGAATTCTACTGGATCGGCCAGATCAACAAGGCGAGTACTGTCATCAACAGCGAGGAGGGCCTGCTCGATCCGGCGCTGGCGCCGCGGATCGCGGCCGGTCTCGACAGCATGCTCAAGGCGGCGGAGAAGCCCGGCGCGAAGCGCCCGACGCTCGTCATCACCTTCGAGCCGCTGCTGATCGAGGCGGCCGGCGTCGAGGCGACCTTGCTCCATGCGGGGCGCTCCAGCCAGGACATGCTAGCGACCGTGCGGGCCGCCATCATGCGCGATGGACTCCTGCGGTTGGCCGGGCAGTTGCGCAAGCTGAACGCGACCATGGTCGCGCTCGCCGAAAAGCATGCCGGCACCATCGTGCCGAACTACACCAACGGTGTCGCCGCTCAGCCCAACAGCTATGGCCATTATCTGCTCGGCCATGTCGCCGGCCTGGAGCGCGATCTCCAGCGTCTGCAGGAGGCCTATGCCCGGCTCGACCGTTCGCCGATGGGGACAACGGTGCTGAACGGCACGAGCTGGCCGCTGAACCGCGACCGCATGGCGACCTATCTGGGCTTCGCCGGCAAGGTCGACAACGCCTATGACGCCGCCCAGATCACAGCCACCGAGATGCCCGTCGAGATCGGCGCTCTCACGACCGGCATTGCTCTGCACGCCGGCGCCTTCATCGAGGACGTCATGACCCAGTATGCGCAGGCGCGCCCCTGGATCCTGTTGGCCGAAGGTGACGGCAACACCTATGTCTCCAGCGCCATGCCGCAGAAGCGCAATCCGGGGCTGCTGAACAGCACGCGCAGCCAGGCATCGCAGGTGATCGGGCTCGGCATGGCTCGCATCCTCCAGGCGCACAACATTCCGCCCGGCATGAGCGACGCCAAGAGCGTGCGCGACAATGCAGCCGTGATCGCGGAGACGGGCGCCATGCTCGAGGGCTGGAACAAGATTCTCTCTGCCCTGGTGATCGATCCCGACCGGGCGCTCGAGGAGCTGAACAGCGACTGGACCGCGTCCCAGGAACTCGCTGACGTTCTGATGGCCAAGTACAAGCTGCCCTTCCGTGTCGGGCATCATTTCGCGTCCGAGATCGTTGATTACGCGAAGACGAACAACATTCGGCCGACCGATTTTCCCTATGCCGAGGCTCAGCGCATCTATCGGCACACCCTCGCAGAGATGAAGGTCACTGGCGGCGATTTGCCGATGAGCGAGGCCGAGTTCCGTGCCACGCTCGATCCGGTCGCCATCATCCGCAATCGCGCTACCGTCGGCGGCCCGCAGCCCGCCGAAATGGCGCGGATGCTCACCGAGGCGAAGCAGACCCTCGCGCGGCAGGATGAGTGGATCAAGCAGCGGCGCGAGCGCATCGACAGCTCGATCGCATCGCTCGACCGCGATTTCGCCAAGGTCCTGGCGCGCGCCAAGTAAGGCCGGCACCAAGCAGTCCGACGCCATGCGATCAGCCAAAGAAAAAGGCCGGCGTTTCCGCCGGCCTCGTTCAAACCCGCAGTGCCGCTCTGCTCAGCGGGCGACGACGACGCGGGTGCCGACCTTCACGCGCTCGTAGAGGTCGATCACGTCCTCGTTCAGCATGCGGATGCAGCCGGAGGACACGGCCTGGCCGATCGTCTCCGGCTCGTTGGAGCCATGGATGCGATAGAGGGTCGAGCCGAGATAGAGCGCGCGGGCGCCCATCGGGTTCTCCGGGCCGCCCGGCATGAAGCGCGGCAGGTCCGGGCGGCGCTTCAGCATCTGGGCCGGCGGGGTCCAGGTCGGCCATTCCTGCTTGCGGGTGATCGTCTGCGCGCCGGCCCAATCGAAGCCGGGGCGTCCGACGCCGACGCCGTAGCGCATCGCCTTGCCGTCCGGCATCACCAGATACAGGCGGCGCTCGCTCGTGTTGATGACGATCGTGCCGGGATTGTACTTGCCGCTGAAGGAAACGATCTCGCGCGGGATCGCCGTCGCCTGGGCCTTGGAGGGATCCTCATAGGTGAACAGTGGCTGCCGCGTCAGCGGGTCAATCTCTGCCTTGGCGGAGGAGGCAATGGCGAGCAGACCAAGGCCGGAAAGGGCGGCCATGCGGAAAAAGCGGTTCATTGAGACCTCGGACGGACAGCGATGGGGGCGCAGGACATGAAGTGGACCAGAAAAGGTCAACATCTCCTCAATTTCCTGTCAGAATCACTTTGTACGTGCAACGCGGTCGCCATCACATCGGTGCGAGCGAACCGGCTTTGGCGAGCTCCGTTGCGCGCCTGCAACATAGCTCATCCAGTCCACATTTGACAGCTTGTAAGGACGACGCGAATCGCCTGTGGGGTCGATCGTGATCCCGCCTCGGACTACGCGTCGAGATCGGCAATGCCGAGGGTCTGGAGCAGCTCCTTGCGGCTCATGCAGCTCACGTCGTAGGTCACTGCCCGACCCTTGAATTCCGGCTTCCGGCCGAATTCGCTGGTCATCGTGTCCGTGATCGCGTCGATGCGCGCCTCACAGGCCTCGATGCTGGTGAAGCCCACGTCGGCGACGCGCGCGGATGTGCATTTGGGCTCGCCCGCCACGCAGGCGAGAATGACCATGGTGAAGGCGTCCATCACCGTCCTTCCGGCTTTTCGATCCTCCCCCGAGCCACAGGAATTAGAGCAAGATCGGGGCCAAGCAGCTAGTGCTTGTGTCTCGCACACCGCTCCGTTCCGGAGCTGCGTGGCTTTCCGGACACATCTCAGAGTGCTGCATCAGCTCTTGTTCGCCGGTTGCTTCGCCTGGATCCGGGGCGCCAGGGCTTGCCGCAGCTGGTACTCACGGCGGAGCACATAAAGAGTTGCTCCCGCGAGCATCAGCGCCAGCGCGAACCAGGTGAGCGCATAGACCAGGTGGTTGTTCGCGAAGCGCAGCACGGTCAGCCCGCCCACGGGGAATCCGCCGGGATTGGGGGTGGCGTCGGCATCGACGAAGTAGGGGGCTGCGCCGCTCAGTCCGCGCGCCTGCGCGATTGCCGCGACATCGCGCGAATGCCAGCGATCCTCGCCGGGAGCGTTGCTGCGCAGGAAGCCGCCGCCGGGCTCGCTCAGGCGCAGAAGACCGGTGACGGCGACCCTTCCCGCAGGCAGCCCCGCTTCTCGGCTGCTCCTCTCCCGTCGCTCCGGCGGGACGAAGCCGCGATTGACGAGAACGACCAAACCCGTCTCGCTCGCGAGCGGAGTCAGTACCCAGAAGCCGGCGCCCAGCTCGGTGACCGCCTGTACCAGCGTTTCACGGTCGTGCAGGAAGTGCCCCGTCAGCATGACGCGCGCATACTCGTCCTGCGCGATCGCAGGCCAGCGCGCCGGGCCGGGAGCGGGCACGGGCGCGGCATGCGCGCGCTCTTGCACCCGTGCGATCAGAGCGAGCTTCCAGCCGAGGCGCTGGAGTTGCCAGGCGCCGAGCCCTGCCAGTCCGGCCACGCCGAGGAGTGCGATCAATGTGGCAATGGCGAGCGCGGGCAGGGACCGCGGCGCGCGCGCCGCGGCAGGTTCGCTCACGGCATCTTCTTCATGTCGTGGACGGGCATCATGTTGGTGTTGAGGTGGTACATCACCCACAGCGAGCCCGCGAGCGCGATCACCACCAGGATGATGGTGAAGACCAGCGCCAGCAGGCTCCAGCCGCCCTCGGAGCGGCCGTTCATGTGCAGGAAGTAGATCATGTGGACGACGATCTGGACGACCGCGAAGCCCATGATCGCGAAGCCCGTGAGCTGATCGCTGCCGAGGGCGCCGCTCATCACCAGCCAGAACGGGATCGCGGTCAGGATGACCGAGAGCACGAAGCCGATCACGTAGCCCTTGAAGGAGCCATGGGCGTGGTCGTCATGGCCATGGTCGTCATGACCGTGACCTTGGCCGGCATGATGGTGGGCATGGGTTTCGGCGCTCATCGCAGCATCCCCATCAGATAGACGAAGGTGAAGACGCCGATCCAGATGACGTCGAGGAAGTGCCAGAACATCGAGAGGCACATCAGCCGGCGGCGATTGGCGGTGATCAGCCCACGCCTGGCCACCTGCACCATCAGCGTGAACAGCCAGATCGTGCCGAAGGTGACGTGCAGCCCATGCGTGCCCACCAGCGTGAAGAAGGCGGAGAGGAAGGCGCTGCGCTGCGGCGTCGCGCCGATGCTGATCAGATGATGGAACTCGTAGAGCTCGATGCTGAGGAAGGCGAGGCCGAACATCGCCGTCACCGCAAGCCAGGTCTGCGTCGCCGCGACCCGGCCCTGCGCCATGGTCAGCATCGCGAAGCCATAGGTGATCGAGGAAAACAGCAGCATCGCCGTGTTGAGCGCGACGAGCGGCAGGTCGAACAGATCCTTTGGCCCGGGGCCCGCGGCATAATTGGTACCGAGCACGCCGTAGATCGCGAACAGGATCGCGAAGATGAGCGTGTCGCTCATCAGGTAGATCCAGAAGCCCAGCGGCGTGCTGTGGCCTTCCGGATGGGGATGCTCGTCCTTCAGATAGAAGACGGGCGCCTCGCCGGGCTGCGTGGCAGTGATGGTGCTCGCCATGGCGTTCAGGCCCCCGATCCGGCGAGCAGGCGCGTGCGCTCGCCTTCCGTGCGGACGACCTCGTCGGCCGGGATGTAGAAGTCGCGGTGGTAGTTGAAGCTGTGCCAGATCGCCGTGACGATGATCGCGGCGAAGCTCAGCGCTGCCAGCCACCAGATGTGCCAGATCAGCCCGAAGCCGAGCGCCGTCGAGAAGCCGGCGAGGACGATGCCGGTCGCCGTGTTCTTCGGCATATGGATCGGCTTGAAGCCCTCGAGCGGGCGCACATGGCCGCGCCGCTTCATATCGGTCCAGGCGTCGTTGTCGTGGACGACCGGGGTGAAGGCGAAGTTGTAGGCCGGCGGCGGCGACGAGGTCGCCCATTCCAGCGTGCGCCCGTCCCATGGATCGCCGGTCGTGTCGCGCAACTCGTCCCGCTTCCAGATGCTGTAGGCGATCTGGGCCAGGAAGGCGACGATGCCGAGCAGGATCAGGAACGCGCCGAAGCCGGCGATCAGGAACCAGATCTGCAGCGACGGGTCGTCGAAGACGCGCAGGCGCCGGGTCACCCCCATCAGGCCGAGGACATAGAGCGGCATGAAGGCGAACCAGAAGCCGATCACCCAGAACCAGAACGAGAACTTGCCGAGCAGCGGGTGCAGCCGGAAGCCGAAGGCCTTCGGGAACCAGTAGATCATTCCGGCGAAGAGCCCGTAGAGCACGCCGCCGATGATGACGTTGTGGAAATGCGCCACCAGGAACAGGCTGTTGTGCAGTACGAAGTCGGCTGGCGGCACCGCGAGCAGCACGCCGGTCATGCCGCCGATGACGAAGGTCAGCATGAAGGCGACGGTCCACATCATCGGCGCCTCGAAGCGGATGCGGCCGCGATACATCGTGAACAGCCAGTTGAAGATCTTCGCACCGGTCGGGATCGAGATGATCATCGTCGTGATCCCGAAGAAGGAGTTCACGCTCGCGCCCGAGCCCATCGTGAAGAAGTGGTGCAGCCATACGAGGTAAGACAGGATCGTGATGACGACCGTGGCGTAGACCATCGAGGTGTAGCCGAAGAGCCGCTTGCCGCAGAAGGTCGCAGTCACCTCCGAGAAGATGCCGAAGGCCGGGAGGATCAGGATGTAGACCTCCGGATGGCCCCAGATCCAGATCAGGTTCACGTACATCATCGGGTTGCCGCCGAAGTCGTTCGTGAAGAAGTTCGTGCCGACATAGCGGTCGAGCGAGAGCAGCGCGAGAACGGCGGTCAGCACCGGGAATGTCGCCACGATCAGCACGTTGGTGCACAGCGATGTCCAGGTGAAGACCGGCATCTTCATCAGGGTCATACCCGGCGCCCGCATCTTCACGATCGTGCAGACCAGGTTGATGCCGGACAGCGTCGTGCCGACGCCCGCTACCTGCAGCGCCCAGATGTAGTAGTCGACCCCGACATCTGGACTGTAGGCGATCCCCGACAGCGGCGGGTAGGCGAGCCAGCCGGTGCGCGCGAATTCGCCGACGAAGAGCGACATCATCACCAGCACGGCGCCGGCCGTGGTCATCCAGAAGCTGAAATTGTTGAGGAAGGGGAAGGAGACGTCACGGGCGCCGATCTGCAGCGGCATGATGTAGTTCATCAGCCCCGTCACCAGCGGCATGGCGACGAAGAAAATCATGATCACGCCATGCGCGGTGAAGATCTGGTCGTAGTGATGGGCGTTGAGGTAGCCCTCGGAGCCGTTGAACGCCATCGCCTGCTGCAGCCGCATCATCACCGCGTCGGCGAAGCCGCGCAGCAGCATGATCAGCCCGAGCACCATGTACATGATGCCGATCTTCTTGTGATCGACCGAGGTGAACCACTCGCGCCAGAGATAGCCCCAGAGCTTGAAGTAGGTGATCGCGCCGACGACGGCGATGCCGCCGAGCGCGACGACGACGAATGTCGCCAGCACGATCGGCTCGTGGACCGGAAAGGACTCCAGCGTAAGCCGGCCGAAGATCATCGAAGTGGGTGCGGAAGCGTTGGTCACGGGAAACTCGCTTCAGGAATTGGATGGCCGGGCCTGGCTCAGCAGCTCGGAGAAGCTCTGCGGCCGGCGAGGGGCGAGGGCGGGGAGCGGCAGTCCGAGGCCGCGCATCGGGGTGAGGTCGCGCGGCGTCGTGTCGGCCGGCACCTGCGCCATCATGGCCTTGGCTTCCTCGACCGTGCAGATCGAGGCGATGTAACCCGGCTGCAATCCGAAGGGAGCTTCGCCGCCGCGGCGGCTGTACTTGTCGTAGGCGAGCGGCAGCGTGGTGTGGATGCCGGCGAGTCCCAGCCCGCCCTTGGCGTCGAGCGCCATCATTTCGCTCATGCACATCTTGCCGGGCTGGACGCAGAGATTGCGGATCAGGTCGAAGAGCTTGGGCTCGGTCGCTGCGAAGAACTTGACCGGCACGTTCTCGCTCGGGCGCTCGAGTTCGAGGTAGGCGGCCCGGTCGAGCGTCCCGCCCGCCGCCTTCGCCTTGGCGACCCAGCCGGCGAAATCGCCCTCCGACAAGCCGAGGAAGCCGAAGCGCATGCCTGAGAAGCCGGCGCCGCTGTAGTTTGCCGAGAAGCCCTGGTAGCGGCCGGGATGGTTGATCACGGCATGGAGCCGCGTCTGCATCGCCGGCATCGCATAGATCATTCCGGCCAGGGCGGGGATGTAGAACGAGTTCATCACCGATGAGGCGGTGATGCGGAAATGGATCGGCCGGTCGACTGGCGCGGCAAGTTCGTTGACCGTCGCGATGCCCTGTTCGGGGTAGATGAACAGCCATTTCCAGTCGAGCGCGACGACCTCGACCTCCAGCGGCTTGGCAGCCTCCGGAACCGGCCTGCCGGCGGCGATCCGGTCGAGCTTGCGATAGGGGTCGAGCAGATGGGTGCCCATCCAGGTGATCGCGCCGAGCGCGATGATGATCAGAAGCGGCGCCGCCCAGATGACGAGTTCGAGCCCGGTCGAATGATCCCAGTCGGGCTTGTAGGTCGCGTCCCTGTTCGAGGCGCGGTAGCGCCAGGCGAAGAAGATGGTGAGCGCCATCACCGGCACGATGATCAGCAGCATCAGCACGGTCGAGATCACGACCAGGTCGCGCTGCTGGGCGGCGATATCCCCCGCAGGCGCCATGACGACCATGTTGCAGCCGCCGAGGAACGCGAGGAGCGGGATCAGGGCGACGAGACGCAGACGGTTCAAGGCGTTCACCTTTCGCAAGGCTGTGACGGCGAGACCGTTAGCTGCAATGCAGCAAAGGCGACATAGGGCAATTTGCCCTATGTCGCGTTCCTGTCCGATAATGCACTACCGGCGCCGCCACGGCAAAGCGCTGCGGCTCCGCGTTTCCTGCAACCATGCGCGACGGTGCAGACCATGGCCCAGATGTCGACGACGCAAGTGCCGTCCACGGCGGAACGTGATTCCAGCCATCTGAGCGAGGCGCATGGCGCGGTGAACCCCGGTGAGATGGCGATCGGCGTCATCATCGGCCGCACCTCCGAGTTCTTTGACTTCTTCGTCTATGCGATCGCTTCGGTCATCGTGTTCCCCAAGCTGGTCTTCTCTTTTGCCGACCCGCTGACCGGAACGCTGTATTCCTTTGCGATCTTCGCGCTCGCCTTCATCGCGCGCCCCATCGGCACGGTGATTTTCACCGCCATCGACCGCAAGATCGGCAAGAGCGCCAAGCTCACCCTTGCCCTGTTCCTGCTCGGCATCTCCACCTGCTCCATCGGCTTCCTGCCGGGCTATGAGCGGATCGGCATCGCCTCCGTCTGGCTGCTGGCACTGGCGCGCATCGGCCAGGGCGTCGCGCTGGGCGGCACCTGGGATGGGCTCGCATCGCTTTTGGCGCTCAACGCGCCGCACCGCCATCGCGGCTGGTATGCGATGATCCCGCAGCTTGGCGCGCCTTTCGGACTGATCGTCGCAAGCGGGCTCTTCGCCTTCTTCGTCGGCAACCTCTCGGCCGAAGATTTCTACGATTGGGGCTGGCGCTATCCGTTCTTCGTCGCCTTCGCCATCAACGTCGTCGCCCTGTTCGCAAGGCTGCGCATGGTGGTGACGCCGGACTATCAGAAGCTCTTCGAGACCCGCGAGCTGCAACCGGCCAAGATCAGCGACACGCTGCGGGCGGAGGGGCAACATGTCCTGATCGGCGCCTTCGCGCCGCTGGCGAGTTTTGCCATGTTCCACATGGTCACGGTGTTTCCGCTTTCCTGGGTCTATCTGTTCACGCAGGAAGGTCCGGCCCGCTTCCTCGTCATCGAGGCCGTCGGCGCGGTCTTCGGCGCCCTGGCGATCGTCGCCTCGGGCATGATCGCCGACAGGATAGGCCGGCGCGCCCTGCTCGGTGGCTGCGCCATCGCCATCGCCGTCTTCAGCGGCTTCGCGCCGCAGCTCCTTGATGGCGGCTTCCTCGGCGAGATCGTCTTCATGATCGGTGGCTTCATCCTGCTCGGCCTGTCCTTCGGACAATCCTCGGGCTCCGTCGCCTCCGCCTTCTCGCCGGTCTATCGCTATACCGGCTCGGCCCTGACGTCGGACCTCGCCTGGCTCTTCGGCGCAGGCTTCGCGCCGCTCGCGGCGCTCGTGCTCTCCACCCGCTTCGGGCTGATCTCCGCCGGCGCCTATCTGCTCTCGGGTGCGGTCGTCACGCTGCTCGCGCTCAGGCTGAACCGCCAGTGGGAGATGCGACGCGCCGACGAGGAGCGCGGCTGAGCTAGCGCTCTCGCTGCAGCAGCGCGACCGTCCGCGCGTCCATCTGCCCGGCGCAGCAGTACTGGATGGCCTGATCGAACAGGTTGGGCCTCTCGGGGGCGGCGATTGCGAACAGCGTCATGCTGGACGTGAACTTCATGTCGTCAGGCGAGCCGAATATCTCGCGCGGGCTCCGGTTCTCGACCGCCAACACAGCCTGCGTACAGCGCTGCAGCCGCTCACCGAGCAGCGGATGCGCCAGATAGGCGCGGGCCTCTTCCAGGCCGGACAGCCCGAAATGCTCCGAGGTCGGCGAAAGGCCGAGGCCACGCAGCTGCGGAAACACGAACCACATCCAGTGGCTGCGCTTGCGGCCGGCACGGAGTTCGGCCAGCGCCGAGTCGAAGACGGGAGCTTGCGCCGATACGAAGCGCTGGAGGTCGAACGCGTCGCTCATTCCCGAAAGGTGGAGCGGCCGCGTGGCTATGCAAGGGGGCGCGGCGACAGCGCCGATCGCCTGGCCGCGTATGGGCGACCCACGGAAGCGGGCGCATAGCGGCGATGTCTGGGAGATGCGGTGGTGGGCGACACAGGGATCGAACCTGTGACCACTCCCGTGTGAAGGGAGTGCTCTACCGCTGAGCTAGTCGCCCGCACCGGCGCCTCTCCTAGTCGGCGCGGGCGGTGGCGTCAAGAATGAGCCGCGACCTTGCTGTGGGCAGAGATGTTGCGCTCGCCGAGCACCGCGCGAACGGCTTCGGGCAGGGCGTCGAAATGCTGGATGATCAGGTCGGGCTCCAGCGTCTCGATCGGCACGTCCGTATAGCCGAAGGGCACGCAGATCGTCGGAATGCCGGCGGCGCGCGCCGTCGAGATGTCGGTGCGCGAATCGCCGATCATCACCGCGCGGGTCGGATCGGCCCCTGCCGCCTCGATCGTCAGGGTCAGGTGCCTCGGATCAGGCTTGTGGAACGCGAAGCTGTCGCGCCCTGCAACGGCTGCGAAGCGATGCGAGATCTTGAAGTGGTCGAGGATCAGCCGCGTATGCAGGATCGGCTTGTTCGTGCAGACGGCGAGCGCGTAGCCTTCGGCCGCGAGCGCATCGAGGGCGTCCAGCACGCCGTCGAAGAGATAGCTGTTGGACGCGACGTCCTCGGCATAGATCAGCAGGAAATCCTGGAACAGCCGCTCCAGCGTCTCTTGGTCAAGCGGTCGCCCGGAGACCTTGAAGCCACGCTCGATCAGGGCGCGCGCCCCGGCGCCGACCAGCTCGCGGGCGCGCTCCAGCGGCAGTGCCGGCAGGCCTTCGCGTTGCAGGATGACGTTCAGCGTGCGCATGATGTCGGGCGCGGTTTCGGCGAGCGTGCCGTCGAGATCGAAGACGACGATGGGGGGCAGGCTCATCTGCATGGCTCTCCTGGCGCGACGCGGAGCTTGCTTAAAGGCAGTTCTGGCCGGCTTGGCAAGCGCGGGCCAGCAAGCGAGGTCCGGGAAAATCGGGCCGCAAGCAAGGTTCGGCGAACGGTCTCTGCAAGCGGGGTAGGGGAGATCATCCGCCCGGCCAATGATGCTATCCTCCGCTCGATTCGTGGAAGGAATGGTGCGGTGTCGAAATCCCTCGGACGATTGGCTGGCATGGCTGTCGGCGGCTGGCTTGCGCTTGGCGGGGTGGCTCTGGCCGCGCCCTTCGAATTCGCGCCCGCGCCGCAGACCGATCTCAATCGCGTCTATCGCATCGACAAGGCCACCGGCGAGGTGGCGGCCTGCCAGTTCCAGCTCAAGGAAGGCGGCGTCGGCGTTACCGTGTGCTTCCCGGCCGGCGAGGGGGCAGGTCCGCAGGCGCCGAGCGACTACACGCTGATGCCGTCGCGCCATGAGCGCGAGGGCGGCATCTTCCGGGTCAATATCCGCACCGGTGAGATGAGCATCTGCTACGTCTTCGACGACAAGACCGTGTGCACGGCCCAGGCGAAGTAGCGGCTGACATAATCCACCGTCCCACGGCACGAAAAGCGCAGGACTTGTCGCCGAGATGCGCCTGCGGCCCGTCGTCAGCGTCGGTCTCGGCATGCTAGAGCAAGCGCGAAATCTCCCTTCGCTTCACGGAAGGCCGCCATGCTCAAGCTCAACGATCCGTCTCTTCTGAAGTCGCAGTGCTTTGTCGACGGCGTCTGGACCGGCGAGGGTGTCGACGTCGTCGACAATCCCGCGACCGGCGAGGTCCTGACGAAGGTGCCGCGGTTCGGCGAGGCCGAAACCACCGCCGCCGTCGAGGCGGCCTCGCGGGCCTTCAAGCCCTGGGCCAAGAAGTCGGCCAAGGAGCGCTCGGCGATCCTGCGCAAATGGTTCGATCTGATCATGGCGAACCAGGAAGACCTGGCGCAGATCATGACCGCCGAACAGGGCAAGCCGCTGACCGAGTCGCGCGGCGAGGTCGCCTACGCTGCCTCCTTCGTCGAGTTCTATGCGGAAGAGGCCAAGCGCATCTATGGCGAGACGATTCCCTCGCCCTTCCCGAATTCGCGCATCATCGTCCAGAAGCAGCCGGTCGGCGTCTGCGCCGCGATCACGCCCTGGAACTTCCCGGCCGCGATGATCACCCGCAAGTGCTCGCCGGGCCTCGCAGCCGGCTGCACCTTCGTGGTCAAGCCGGCGCCCGACACGCCGCTGACCGCGCTGGCGCTGATGGAGCTCGCGATCCGCGCCGGCTTCCCCAAGGGCGTGCTTAACATCGTCACCGGTGATGCGGTCGCGATCGGCAAGGTGATGACCTCGCATCCGGCGGTGCGCTTCATCGGCTTCACCGGCTCGACCCCGGTCGGCAAGCTGCTGATGCAGCAGGCGGCCACGACCGTGAAGAAGGTCGGCCTGGAGCTCGGCGGCAACGCGCCCTTCATCGTCTTCGACGATGCCGATGTCGACGCCGCCGTGCAGGGCGCCATCGCGGCCAAATTCCGCAACATGGGCCAGACCTGCGTCTGTACCAATCGCCTGTTCGTGCAGGACGGCATCCATGACGAGTTCGTCGCCAAATTCGCCGGCGAGGTCGCCAAGATGAAGGTCGGCAACGGTACCGAGGTCGGCGTCGTCCAGGGCCCGCTGATCAACGAGCGCGCGGTGGAGAAGGTCGAGCGTCACGTCGCCGATGCGGTCAGCAACGGCGCCAAGGTCGTCGTCGGCGGCCACCGTCATGCGCTCGGCCGTACCTTCTACGAGCCGACCGTGCTGTCGGGCGTCACCACGAAGATGCTGGTGACCAATGAAGAGACCTTCGGCCCGGTCGCGCCCGTCTACCGCTTCAAGACCGAGGAGGAAGTCGTCGCGATGGCGAACGACACCCCCTTCGGCCTCGCCGCCTATTTCTACTCGAAGGATCTCGGCCGCGCCTTCCGCGTCGCCGAGGAGCTGGAGTACGGCATGGTCGGCATCAATTCGGCCATCCTGGGCACCGAGGTCGCCCCCTTCGGCGGCGTCAAGGAGTCCGGCCTCGGCCGCGAAGGCTCGCTGCACGGCATGGATGAGTTCGTCGAGATCAAGTACATGCTGATGGGAGGACTGGGCGCGTGACGCAGGACGAACTCAAGCGCCAGGCCGCTGCGCGCGCAGTCGAACTCGTACGCCCGGGCATGCGCCTCGGCCTCGGCACCGGATCGACCGCGAAGCTTTTTGTCGATCTGCTGGGCGAGCGCGTCGCGGCCGGCCTTGACGTGATCTGCGTCGCGACGTCCGAGGCAACCCAGGCGCAGGCGCTTTCCCTCTCGATCCCGATGTCGACGCTCGACGAGACGCCCGAGCTCGACCTCACCGTGGACGGGGCCGATGAACTCGATTCGCAGCTGCGGTTGATCAAGGGCGGCGGTGCGGCGCTGCTGCGCGAGAAGATCGTCGCGGCTGCATCCAAGCGCATGGTGGTGATCGCCGACGAGAGCAAGCTGGTTAAGTGCCTCGGTCGCTTCCCTCTGCCGATCGAGGTCGTCCCCTTCGGGCTCGAGGCGACGCGCCGCGCCGTGCTGGCGGCGACGGCTTCCGCCGGTGCGAGCGGGGATCTCGTCCTGCGCCGCAAGGCCGATGGCAGCGTGCTTCTCACCGATGGCGGCCACTACATCCTCGACGCGCATCTCGGTGAGATCGCCGAGCCCGAGGCGCTTGCGACCGCGTTGGTCGCCGTGCCGGGTGTCGTCGAGCACGGCCTGTTCCTCGGCCTCGCCAAGGCTGCGATCCTTGCCGCCGGCACGGGGCTTACCGTTCTCGGCAGCCTCGACTAGCAGGCTCGCTGCGGTTCCGGCGGATTGCCGCCGGCCCGCCATCGTTTCGCTCGAAAACCGGTTTCCCCTTTGTGCGGCGATGCTCTATGGAGAGCCGCGATGCGCAATGTGGTGCCGGTGCAGGTTTGAGTCGCACCGGACCGGGCGCTAACGAGACCAGCGGGCGGCCGGTATGCCGAGGGCACGAGCCGCAAACCAGAAATGATTGCGCTCAACGGCGCATGATGAAGGGGCCTTACGTGATGATCCGTCACCATTTTGCCGGCGCGGCCGTCAGCCTCGCGCTTCTGCTCGCCGGCCCTGTGCAGGCGCAGACCGCCGCCCAGCCGGCGCAGCCCGACATTCCGCAGAGCCATCTCGCGGCCGGCCGCGACGTCGTCATCGTCTCCGGCCTCGCGGATTCCTTCGATTCGATCTACCTCGAATTCCGCGAGCGCGTCTCGCAGACCGTCAACACGACGCGTCCCGAGGCCCGCAAGGACATGGAGGAGGTCGTCGCGGCCCTGCGGCCCGATGCCGACAAGAAGCGGGAGGAGATCGTGGCGTCCGCTGCCTTCATCTTCGCCAAGCGCATGCCCGAGGCTGATCTCAAGGAGGTCGCGGCCTTCTTCAAGTCGCCGGTCGGACAGCGCTACAATGCAGCGCGTCCGCGCGCGATCGACGAGATCTACGCGCTGCTCCAGCCCTGGAGCATGCAGACCAGCAACTTCCTGTTCGACCGCTTCAGCGAGGAAATGCGCAAGCGCGGCCACCAGATGTGAGCTGCCGCAGCCGCCATCGTGCAACCTGACAGAAAGCCGCCGGCCAGGAGCCGGCGGCTTTTTCGTTGGGCACGGCGCTCTCAGTTCATCGGCCCGACGCGTCCGAAATCGTCCGGGTCCGGTGCGCTCGGTTGCTCGCCCGTGGCGCGGTTGACCATGACGGTCACGATCCAGAGAACGATTCCGATGCCGATGAGCACGCCTGCGATCTGATACTGGACCGGGTCGCGACCGGTCCACGGGCCGGCGAAGAAGGCGCAGGCCAGCGCCCCCAGGATCGGCAGCACGGTTGGTGTCCGGAAATGGTCATGCTCGACCCGGTCCTTGCGTAGGACCAGAACGGCGATGTTGACGACGGTGAAGACGCAGAGGAGCAGCAGCGCAGTCGTGCCGCCGAGCGCCGGAACCTCGCCGACGAAGGTGATCAGCGCGAAGGCGAGCAATGTGGTGAAGCCGATCGCGACATAGGGCGTGCGCCTCGTCGCATGGACCTTGCCGAGCACGGGTGGCAGCACATGCTCGCGGCTCATGCCATAGACCAGCCGGCTCGCCATCAGCATGTTGATCAGCGCGCTGTTGGCGACGGCGAACATGGTGATGAAACCGAAGATCCAGATCGGGAAGTTCGGCGCTCCTGCCTGCACCACCTTGAGCAGCGGCGTCTCGCCCTCGCCGAGCTGCTCGGGCGGCACCAGTGTGATCGCCGAGATCGAGACCAGGACATAGATCAGCCCGGTGATGATCAGGCCCGCCAGCAGCACCTTCGGGAAGATGTGGCTCGGATCCTTGCACTCCTCGGCCATGTTGACCGAATCCTCGAAGCCGACCATCGCGAAGAAGGCGAGCGTTGTCGCCGCGATCACCGGCCAGAAGGCACCGGCGTCGCCTGCGGTCTTGAATTCGAGCACGCGCGAGACGTCGCCCTGGCCGCCCATGATCGCCATCATGCCGATCGTGATGATGATCAGCAGGCCTGTCAGCTCGACGCAGGTCAGAACGACATTGGCCTTCACGCTCTCGCCGACGCCGCGCAGATTGACTGCCGCGACCAGCGCCATGAAGCCGAGCCCGATGGCGGTGATGCCAAAAGTGCCGGCAAGCCCGAGATTGAGGGCGCTCGACATGTTGGCCGCGAACGCCCGCGAAGCCGTCGAGGCCGAGGTTATCCCCGAGCACATCACCGCAAAGGCGACGATGAAGGTGATGAAATGGATGCCGAACGCCTTGTGGGTGTAGAGCGCCGCGCCGGCTGCCTTCGGGTACTTGGTGACGAGTTCGAGGTAGCTGAAGGCCGTCACTAGCGCGACGATGAACGCCACGAGGAAGGGCAGCCAGACCACGCCGCCGACCTGCTTGGCGACCTGTCCGGTCAGCGCATAGATGCCGGTTCCGAGGATGTCTCCGACGATGAAGAGCAGCAGCAGCCACGGGCCCATGACCCGGTGCAGGCTGGGTTCTGCTTGTGGCGCACTGACGGTGATCGGGGTTCCTGCGATGTCGCTCATGGCTCGCCCTCGCTCCGCCGGCATCCGGGGCCGGCTGAGAAGCAACACAGTCGCGCCACAATTGTTCACGCGCAGGCGGGCTGCGCCCGCGGCAGGACAGGCCCTTAGGCCATGTCGCGCATTTCAGGCACCGGCGTCTCCAGCCGCCGGCCGTCGAACCAGCCGCGAATATTGCGGATGATGAGCTCCGCACTGAGGGTCTGCGCTTCCGGCGCTCCACCGCCGACATGCGGTGTCAGGACGACATTGGCCAGGTTGCGCAAGGATTCGGGCACTCCGGGTTCGTTCTCGAACACGTCGAGCCCCGCGCCGGCGATGCTGCCGGCGCGCAGCGCCGCGACCAGCGCCTCGGTATCGACCGTGCTGCCACGTCCGACATTGACGAAGAAGCCGGCGGAGCCCAGCGCCTCGAACACCTCGGCGCCGATCAGGTGGAAGGTCGAGTCGTCGCCGGGCAGGGCACAGATCAGGAAATCGACCGCCTCGGCCAGCGCCGCCGGAGTCGGCAGGCGCGTCGCACCGGGAAAATCCTTGGCGCTGCGGGAGTAGTAGCTCACCGACATGCCGAATCCGGCCGCACGGCGCGCGATGCCCTGGCCGATCCCGCCGAAGCCCAGCACGCCGAGGCGCTTGCCCGCGAGCATCGGACGGGATGTCAGGCCTTCGCGCCAGCCGCCCGAGCGCGCGACCGCGTCACCGCGCGGGACATCCCTGACGACGGCCAGCAGCAGCGCCATCGCGTGGTCGGCGACGACGGGCGCATTGATGCCGGCGCCGTGCGTGACGGGGATTCCCCGCTCGCGGGCTGCTTCGAGGTCGATGCTCTCATAACCTGTGCCGACCGTGCAGATCAGCTTGAGTGCGGGCAGGGCGGCGATCTCGGCCCGGCTCGCCCCGGCGCTGCCCGAGGTGACGAGCACCTCGACCTTCCCGGCGATCTCGGCCGGAAGCCGGTCGAGCGGCAGATCGAGGTCGTGGACCGTGAACTCCCGCTGCAGCCGCTCGATGTAGGAGGGGAAGCGTTCCTTGAAGACGATGTGGACGGTCATGGCAGCTCGCAGAGACTGAGGCAGATTGCCATCACCCATAACCAAGCTGCGTACCAACCGGCGCGCTCGCGGTGCAGGGTGGACTCGCGCCTGCCTCATGCCCATCGCTGCGCTTTGCACCTGCGGCGGCTCTTTCGTGGCGGGCCGGTTTCGGCCTATCTGCACCGACCCCGCCTGTGCCCTCCGGAGAAGCCATGCCGTCCGAACGCATCCTTGTCACCGGTGGGGCAGGCTTCCTCGCCGGCCACTGCATCCTGGCGCTCCTGCGGGCCGGCTACGCCGTGCGCACGACGCTGCGCGACCCGGCCCGGGAGCAGGCATTGCGGGCCATGCTGGCTGGCGCCGGGGTCGAGACGGCCGGTCGGCTCGACACGGCCGTGGCCGATCTGACCGCCGATGACGGCTGGGCGCAGGCCGCTGCCGGCTGCGACGCGGCGCTCCATGTCGCCTCGCCGCTGCCCGCGGGCGCACCGCGCGATGAGGACGAGCTGATCCGCCCGGCGCGGGAAGGCACGCTGCGTGTGCTGCGCGCGGCGAGGGCAGCCGGGATGCGCCGTGTCGTGCTTACCTCTTCCTTCGCCGCGATCGGCTACGGCAAGCACCTCGCACGCCCCTACACCGAGAGCGACTGGACGGACCCGACCTTGCCTGGCCTCGCCGCCTACCCGAAGTCGAAGACATTGGCCGAGCGCGCGGCCTGGGATTTCGTCGATGGCGAGGGCGGGGGGCTGGAGCTTGCCGTGGTCAATCCCGTCGGCATTTTCGGCCCGCTGCTCGCCCCGGACCTGTCGGCCTCGATCCTGCTGATCAGGAGCATGCTCGAGGGCAAGCTTCCTGCCCTGCCGAGGCTGATGTTTGGCGTCGTGGATGCCCGCGACGTCGCCGATCTGCATCTGCGCGCTCTGACGGACCCGGCCGCTGCAGGCGAGCGCTTCATCGCCACGGCGGGCGATTTTCTGACCATGCAGGAGATCGCGCTGGCCCTGCGCGATCGGCTCGGCCCGGCCGCCGACAAGGTCTCGACACGCGTGCTTCCGGATTGGCTGGTGCGCTTCGTCGCCCGCTTCAGCGCCGCGGCGAGGCAGGCGGCGACGCCGGAACTCGGCCGCAGCAAGACCGCCTCCAGCGCCAAGGCTCGCGCCATGCTGGGCTGGGAGCCGCGGCCGGCGGTGGAGGCGCTGGCCGCGACGGGGGAGAGCCTGATCCGGCTCGGACTGATCCGCCGCTGACGGGGCCTCAGTCCTCGCTCGCCTTGAACTTGTTCAGCCCCTTCATCACGAAGGGCGCGACGAGAGCGATGAAGGCGAGGCCGAGCAGCGTCGCCGAGCCCGGATTCTCCAGCAGGATCATCGGGTCGCCCAGGCTGATCTGGAGCGCGCGACGCAACTGCGCCTCGGCCATCGGGCCGAGGATGAGCCCAACCACCATCGGCGCGACCGGATAATCGTAGCGCCGCATCAGATAGCCGAGGTAGCCGAACAGGAAGAGCATGCCGAGCTCGACCGGCGAGGCGTTGACGGCGAGCGTGCCCATGGTCGCGAAGACCAGGATGCCCGCATAGAGCCAGGGCTGCGGCACTGCGAGCAGCTTCACCCACAGCCCGATCAGAGGCAGATTCAGGATCACCAGCATGACGTTGGCGATGAACAGCGAGGCGATCAGGCCCCAGACCAGGTCCGGCTTCTCGGCGAAGAGCAGCGGGCCGGGATTCAGCCCGTATTGCTGGAAGCCTGCCAGCATGATCGCCGCTGTCGCCGAGGTCGGCAGGCCGAGCGTCAGCAGCGGGACCAGCGTGCCTGCCGCCGAGGCGTTGTTGGCCGCTTCCGGCCCCGCGACGCCTTCGATGGCGCCCTTGCCGAACTCCTCCGGATACTTGCAGAGCTTCTTCTCGGTCGAATAGCTCAGGAAGGTCGGCACTTCGGCGCCGCCCGCGGGCAGGGCGCCGATCGGGAAGCCATAGGCGGTGCCGCGCAGCCAGGGCGCCCAGGAGCGCTTCCAGTCCTGCTTGCTCATCCACAGCGATCCCTTGATCGGGATGATCTCCTCCGGATCGCGATGACGCTTGGAGGCGACGTAGAGCGCTTCGCCGACCGCGAAGAGGCCGACCGCCAGCGTCGTCACCTCGACGCCGTTCAGCAGCTCGGGAACCCCGAAGGTCAGGCGCGCCTGGCCGGTCAGCTTGTCGATGCCGATCAGGCCGAGCGTGATGCCGAGGAAGAGGCTGGTCAGTCCGCGCAGGGGCGAGTCGCCGAAGGTCGCCGAGACCGTGACAAAGGCGACGATCATGAGGGCGAAGTAGTCCCAGGGGCCGAACTTGATCGCGACCTCGACCAACCAGGGAGCGAGGAAGGCGAGGCCGATCGTGGCGATCAGCCCGGCGACGAAGGAGCCGATCGCGGCCGTCGCCAGCGCCGGGCCGCCGCGCCCGGCCTTGGCCATCTTCGAGCCTTCGAGCGCAGTCGCGAGCGAGGCGCTCTCGCCCGGCGCGTTCAGCAGGATCGCAGTCGTCGATCCCCCGTACATGCCGCCATAATAGATACCGGCGAACATGATCAGCGAGCCCGCCGGGTCGAGCTTGAAGGTCACGGGCAGCAAAAGCGCCACCGTCAACGCCGGGCCGATGCCGGGCAGCACGCCGACGGCCGTGCCGAGGAAGACGCCGATCAGGCAGAACAGCAGCTTGGACGGCTCAAGCGCAACGCTGAAGCCGTTGATGAGCGAAAGTGCGGTTTCCATGAGCGGCGGTCCTCAGAGGAACAGGCGTTCGAGAGGCCCGACCGGCAGGAGCAGGGTCAGGAGCTTTGCGAAGACGAGGAAGATGACCAGGCCGAGCACGAAGCCGATCACGGCATCGACGGCGAGCGCTCGCCGGCCGAAGCCCCGCGCGGTGCATGCGAAGAGGATGGTGATCGCGATGACGAAGCCGGCGCCTGTGGCGATGCAGGCGATCAGGCCGATGAGCCCGGCGACGATCCACATCAGCGCGACGGGGTCGGCATGTTCCGGCTTCGGCAGGCCCTCGCGGAAGGCGACGAAGAGATGCGCCAGTCCGAGCAGCACGAGCCCGAAGCAGGCGACCATCGGCATGGCGGTCGGGCCGAGGCCGTAATTGGAGGTGATCGTCTGCTGCGAGGCGTCGTAATAGACGATGCCTGCAAGGGCGAGCAGCAGGACGCCGACGATGAGGGCGGGCTTGTCGGCTCCGCGTGCCAGTTTTTCGTTCGTCATGACGTTCCCGTCGTCTGGCCGTGCATGCGGGGAAGGGTGGTGCCGAGAGGCACGAAAGGGGGCCGATCTCCCGGCCCCCTCCGTGTGCCTGCTGTGCGACGCCTTACTTTACGAGGCCGACATCCGTCATGACCTTGGCGACGCGCGCCTGCTCTGCCTTCATGAAGGCTTCGAACTCGGCGCCGCCGAGATAGGCGTCGTCCCAGCCGCGAGCCTTCAGGATCTCGGCCCATTCCTTCGACTTGACCATCTTCGAGATCGCGTCCGACAGCGTCTTGGTCTGCTCGGCGCTGAGGCCCGGAGGGGCAACGACCGAGCGCCAGTTCATCAGCTCGAGATTGACGCCGCCCTCCTTGAGGGTCGGAGCGTCCGGCGCATTGGCGAGACGGGCCGAGGACGAGACGCCGACGACGCGCAGCTTGCCCGCCTTGATCTGGCCCTCGAACTCGCCATAGCCGGAAATGCCGGCCGTGACGCGCCCGCCGAGCATCGCCGCGAGGGCTTCGCCGCCGCCCGAGAACGGGATGTAGTTGATCTTCTTGGCGTCGCCGCCGGCAGCCTCGGCGAACAGCGCGGCGAGAATGTGGTCGGCGCCGCCGGCCGAACCGCCGGCCCAGGTCACCTTGGCCGGGTCGGCCTTGACGCGCTCGGCCAGATCCTTGGCGTTCTTGATCGGCGAATCCGCCGGCACGACGATCACCAGGGCCTCGGCCGTCAGGCGCGCGATCGGCGTCGTCTGCGAGAGGTTCACCGGCGACTTGTTGAGCAGGATCGCGCCGACCATGACGAAGCCGTTGACCATGAGCTGATGGCCGTCGCCCTTCGCGCCGATGAGCTGCGCCAGGCCGATCGTGCCGCCGGCGCCGGTCACGTTGGTCACCTGCACGCTCTTGGCGATGCCGGCCGCGGTCAGCGCCTGCTGCATCGAACGCGCCGTGCCGTCCCAGCCTCCGCCGGGCGCGGCGGGCGCCATGATCTTGAGCTCGAGCTGGGCGAAGGCCGCTGTGGAAAGAGCAGCGAGCGCTACAGCAGTAAGAGCCGTGCGCTTCAGGATGGATGTGAGCATGTGAATTTCCTCCGCACGCGGCTTACCCGCGCATCATTTGGCCGCAACCCTGCCTCTGATGGCTGGGCGTGTCATCGTCAATTGCGCATGATTGCATAATCTTGAGTCAAGAGATTTCGCGCGTAGCCGGGCAACTCGCCGCTCCCCGGCCTGCTTCCGTCTGCGTCGGCGCTGCTCGAACAACCGACTGGCCGCTTTCGAGAGGATCGCGTAAGCGCTGCACGATGAGCAGCACCGTACCATCCGCAACCGAAGCCACGCCGACAGGCGATGCGCAGCGCTCGCCGCGGCGGCTCGCCGCGCTGGGCACGGGCCTGCTCGTCCTGATCCCCTTGGCGATGTGGCTGGCGAACCGTTCTGCCCCGCTCGTCCTCGGCCTGGCCGCCGGCTGCTTTGCCGCCTCGGCGATCGTCGCCGAGGGCGCACATCCGTTTCTGGTGCGCCTGCGTGCCTGCCTGCGGGGCCCGGGCGCGCTTGCGCTCTGCGCCTTCGTAGCCTGGTCGCTCGCGACGCTGGCCTGGAGCCATCGCCCTGTGCCGGGGCTCGCAGCTTGGGGCGAGCTGGTGCTGCCGCTGGCCTTTGGCCTGGCGATTGCGGCGAGTGGTCGGTTCCGGCCCGGCATCGATGCCAGCCGCGCGCTCGCGCTGGCGCTCATCGCCGCTGCCGTCTTCATGATGGCTGAGCTTGCGAGCGGCCTCGCGCTGCGGATCTGGCTCGGCATCGGCAAGCAGGAGGGCTTCGTCTTCAATCGCCCGGCGCTGACCTGCCTCGTCCTCTCGGCGGCTGTGCTGCCGGGGCTGCTGCGCCCAGCCGCGATGGGGCGCGACCGACTGCTCGCCTTGCTCGTGCTGCTTGCGCTCGTCGCGCTCGCCTTCCAGTCCGACAGCGGCGCCACCGGTTTCGGGCTCGCCATCATGGCGGTTACCTGGCTCACCGCGCGCGTCCTGCCGCGGCTGACGCTGTCTGCCGTCGCCTTGGGATTTGCTGCGACCATGCTGCTGGCCCCGGTCACCGGCAGGCTCGTCGATGCAAGCCTGCCGCCGGCACTGCACGAGAAGCTGGCGGGCTCGCATACGCGCGAGCGCACCGATATCTGGCTGAGCTTCGGCGAGGCGATTCTGGCGCGGCCCCTCCTGGGCTCGGGCTTCGGCACCTCGTCGACGCTGGATCGGCATCCCGTCGCGCTCGCAGTCTCGCCGCCGCATCGCCCGATGCTCGCGGTCGGGCATCCGCACAGCGCGCCGATGCAGGCCTGGGTCGAGACGGGTGCGGTCGGCGCGGCGCTGCTGGCCTTCGCGGGCTTCGCCTTCCTGTATCGCCTGCGGCATTTGCCGGCGCGCGACCTGGCGCCGCGTCTGGCGTTGACGGCGTCCGCCTTCGCCGTCGCCTCCGTGGCGCATGGCGCGTGGCAGGGCTGGTGGATTGCGGCTCTGGTCGCTGCGGCCATATGGCTGTGGGCTGGCGCAGCGGGACAAGGGCGCGACGGGTAAGAGGACATCATGGCTGAATTCGACGTCGATCTCTTCGTTATCGGGGCGGGCTCCGGCGGAACGCGCGCTGCGCGCATCGCATCCGGCCATGGCGCCCGCGTCATGATCGCAGAGGAGGATCGCATCGGCGGCACCTGCGTCGTCCGAGGCTGCGTGCCCAAGAAGCTCTTCGTCTATGCCAGCCGATTCGCCGAGGATATCGAGGACGCGGCCGGCTTCGGCTGGACGATTGCGAAGCCGAGCTTCGACTGGCCGACCCTGCGTGACGCGGTCGAGGCTGAAGTGACGCGCCTGTCGGGGCTCTATCGCAAGGGCTTGGAGGGCGCTGGCGTCACCATCCGCGAGGAGCGCGCGACGGTGCTCGATGCCCATACGGTGCGCCTGGCCAAGACCGGCGAGACGATCCGCGCGCGGAACATCCTGGTCGCGACGGGGGGCTGGCCGACCTTCGATCCGCCGATTCCAGGTGGCGAGTTCGGTATCTCCTCGAACGAGGTCTTCCATCTGCCAAGCCTGCCGAAGCGCATGCTGGTCGTCGGCGGCGGCTATATCGCGCTCGAATTCGCCAGCGTGTTCGCGCGCCTCGGGGTCGAGGTCACGGTCTTGCATCGCGGCGACAATGTCCTGCGCGGCTTCGATGAGGACATCCGCACCCGCCTGCGCGACGCGCTCGAACATGCCGGCATCCATTTCCGCCTCGGCTGCACGGTCGAGCGCATCGAGCTTCTGCCGGATGGCACGCGCCGCGCCCACTGTGCCAAGGGCGCGCCGATCGACGCGGACGTCGTGCTGGTGGCAACGGGGCGGCGTCCCAACACGGCGGGGCTGGGGCTGGCCGAAGCCGGCGTCGAGCTTGGGCCTCTGGGCGAAGTCCTGGTCGATGCCAGCTCGGCCAGCAATGTGCCGTCGATCCATGCGGTCGGTGACGTCACCAACCGGATCAACCTTACCCCGGTCGCGATCCGCGAGGGGCATGCCTTCGCCGACTCCGTGTTCGGCGGCAAGCCCTGGCAGATGGATCACGGCCTGATCGCTTCGGCGGTCTTCACCACGCCGGAGATCGGCACCGTCGGGTTGTCTGAGGCGCAGGCCGCCGCGGCCGGGCACGAGCTGCGGATCTTCGAAACCGGCTTCCGCCCGATGAAGGCGACGATCTCTGGCCGGGCCGAGCGCATCTACATGAAGCTCGTCGTCGACGCGAAGACGGACAAGGTGCTCGGCGTCCACATCCTCGGCCATGATGCCGGCGAGATCATCCAGGCGGTGGCCATCGCGGTGACGATGGGCGCGACCAAGGCCGATTTCGACCGCACGGTCGCGCTGCATCCGAGCGCGGCCGAGGAACTGGTGACGATGCGGACGCCACGCAAGAGCTGACGAGGAAAGAGCTGACGCCGCACGAGCCGACGCGGGGGTGCGATCTGCTCGATCTCGGCGGCCGGCATGCCCGGCGGCGGCTCCCAGGTTTCTGCTCGCGTTTGGTCGAGCGCTACGGAGAGTGCTGCCAAGGGTATCGCGGGCCCGCTCAGCCGGCGTCGCCGAGATAGGCCGTCGCATCGATCTCGACGAGGCAGTTCGGCGAGCCCAGCCCGTTGACGATGCAGGAGACCCGGTGCGGGGCGGCCTCGCCGAAATTGGCGAAGAAGACCTCGTTCATCGGCTCCCAATAGGCGCGGTCCGTGACGTAGACCGTGCACTTCACCACATCCGCCAGGGTGGCTCCTGCCTCCTCGAGCAATGCCTTGATGTTGTCGATGCATTGCTGCGTCTGGCGCCGCGCATCGCCCAGCGCGTAGTGGCCGTGCAGGTCGGCGCCGACGCAGCAGACGAACATGAAGTCGCCGGCGATCGTCGCCTGCGCGAAGGGCAGGCGGCTCTTGTAGACGCGGTCGGATGAAACGCTGCGTTTCGGCATGGCGGGCCTTCGTGATCTAGCAGGACGATCTGGTCCGGTTGAATCAATCTCTCAGAGAATTGAATCGAAATCTCAGGAGGCGACGCCAAGAGCCCGTTGTGATTCACGAATCGGCTGCACATCTGAGCCGTCATGATCCCATCGCGCTCGTGACGGTGGCCTTCGCTGCGTCATGGGTGTATAGGCCCGCCTTCGCGCTTCAAAGAGGTTAACCAGCGCGGTTCAAGTCAGGAGCAGGACCCATGTCGGAGCGGTGGACGCCCGAGAGCTGGAGGGCAAAGCCCGTTCAGCAGATCCCGGAATATCCGGACCAGGCAGCCCTTAAGGCGGTCGAGCAGCAGCTCGCCGGCTTTCCGCCGCTCGTTTTTGCAGGCGAGGCGCGCAAGCTCAAACGGGCGTTGGGCAAGGTCGCGGCCGGCGAGGCTTTCCTTCTTCAGGGTGGTGACTGCGCCGAGAGCTTCGGCGAGCACTCCGCAGACAACATCCGCGACTTCTTCCGGCTCTTCCTGCAGATGGCGGTGGTGCTGACCTTTGCCGGTGGTTCGCCGGTGGTGAAGGTCGGGCGCATCGCCGGCCAGTTCGCCAAGCCGCGCTCGGCTCCCACCGAAACGATCGGCGGCGTCGAGCTGCCGAGCTACAAGGGCGACATCGTCAACGACAACGCCTTCACCGCGGAAGCGCGTATTCCCGATCCGCGCCGCCAGCTCGAGGCCTATCGCCAGTCGGCCGCGACGCTGAACCTGATCCGCGCCTTCGCGACCGGCGGCTACGCCAACCTCGACAACGCGCATCGCTGGATGCTCGGTTTCGTCAAGGATGCGCCGGCATCGTCGCGCTACAACGAGGTCGCCGAGCGCATCACCGAGGCGCTCGACTTCATGCGCGCCATCGGCATCGATCCCGAGACGCATCCCGAGATGCGCACGACGGATTTCTACACCAGCCACGAGGCGCTTCTGCTCGGCTACGAGCAGGCGATGACGCGCACGGATTCGACCACCGGCGAGTATTACGACACCTCCGGTCACATGCTCTGGATCGGTGATCGCACGCGCCAGATCGACCATGCGCATGTCGAATTCTTCCGCGGCATCAAGAACCCGATCGGCCTGAAATGCGGCCCCTCGACCACGGTCGATGGCCTGCTCAAGCTGATCGAGGTGCTCGATCCGCAGAACCAGCCCGGCCGATTGACGCTGATCGGGCGCTTCGGCGCCGAGAAGGTGTTCGACAACCTGCCGGCGCTGGTGCGCGCCACCAAGCGCGAGGGCCGCAACGTCGTCTGGTCCTGCGACCCGATGCACGGCAATACGGTCAAGGCTGCGAGCGGCTACAAGACCCGGCCGTTCGACCTGATCATGAGCGAGGTGAAGAACTTCTTCGCCGTCCATCAGGCCGAGGGCACCCATGCCGGCGGCCTGCACCTGGAGATGACCGGCAAGAACGTCACCGAATGCACCGGCGGAGCGCGCGGCATGACCGATGCGGACCTGAACGACCGCTACCACACGGTCTGCGATCCGCGCCTCAATGCCGAGCAGGCGCTGGAGCTGGCCTTCCTCGTCGCCGAGTTGGTCAAGCGCGAGCGCGCCGGCCGGGCGCGCCCGGAGGTCGAGGCGGCTGAATAGGCCGCGCCGGCAGCAGCCTCAACGACAAACGAAAAAGCCGGGGCGATGGCCCCGGCTTTTTCATGTTCAGGATCTCTGCCGTCAGAACTTCAGTGCGGCGGCGACGCGTGCGGTGTTGATCGTCGTCGTCGTGCCCTCGACATCGGCGAAGCGGATGAGCTGGTACTCGCCACGTAGGAACAGGTTGTCAGTCAGCGCCCAGTCGACGCCGAGGCCGGCCGCCAGGCCGAAGCCGTAAACGTTCTTTTTGATCTCGCCGACGCGCAGCGGATAGCCGGCGGCGACGACGTTGTTCTCGATCGCACCGGTGACCGGGTTCGTTCTGGTGAAGCGCCAGGTCGCATCGATGGTCGATGCCGTGTTGAACCGCCCGACCGCGGCACCGATCGTGCCGAAGGGCATGATCCGGCCATAGGCCCAGCCCATGCGGATGCGCGCGGTGGCGTAATCCAGAAGTTCGGCGCCCTGGTTGGTCGTCAGCGAGAAGTCGTTGACCGTGCCGTTCGATGTCGTGACGCGTCGGGCGATGTAGTCGGTCAGCAGATATTCGTGGTTCGAGCGTGTGTAGTCGGCTTCGATGCCGAGGATCGCGTCGCCGAAGGACCAGTTGTAGCCGAGGAAGCCGAAATAGGTCGCGCCGCTGTCGCGCTTGGACGGCAGGTTGCTGAGCAGCGTGCCCATGTCGACCTCGTTGCCGAGGACCGTGTTGCGATAGGCGAAGCGCGCGAGGTCCTGCAGACCGTTGCCCGGCTCGAACTTCGTCGAGGATACGCCGGCACCGCCGCCATAGTAGAAGCCGGACCATTTGGCGTTTCCGTCGAAGAATTCAGGCGCCGGCGGGGCGTCCTCGATCTGGGATCCCCGCAGGACGGGGTAGTCGGCGGCATTGGCGGCGGTCGCTGCGCCAAGGACGCAGGCGACGAGCGTGCAGGCGGCGAGGGGGGCTCGGCCCAGCGCTTTGATCTGGCGGGTACGCATGATCGCTTCTCCGAACGGCGGCCGGCAATCGTGCAAGAGCGGCTCGTGAGTGATTCATGCGCGATTAACCCTAACGTCGGGTTAAGCGCCTGCGGTGATCTGCGGATCGCCCGGCTTCGGATCCGTTGCCCGCGTCGCAGCGCCGCGCTACAGCCCCGCCATGACCGCGACCTCGTTCCGCCTCGCGCTTGCGCAATCCAACCCGACCGTCGGCGACGTCGCCGGCAATGCTGCCCGCATCCGCGACGTCAGGCAGCGGGCAGGGGGGCGCGGCGCCGATCTCGTCATGTTCCCCGAACTGTTCCTCTGCGGCTATCCGCCGGAGGACCTCGTTCTGAAGCCGGCCTTCCAGGACGCCTGCCGGAAGGCCTGCGAGGATCTCGCGCGCGAAACCGCCGATGGCGGACCGGCCGTGCTGCTCGGCCTGCCCTGGGTCGAGGGCGGCAAGCTCTACAACGCCTATGCGCTGCTCGATGACGGCGCGGTCCAGGCGGTGCGCTTCAAGGTGGCACTGCCCGACTACGGCGTTTTCGACGAGGCCCGAGTCTTCGCGCCCGGGCCGCTGCCCGGCCCGGTGCCGTTCCGCGGCCGTGTCCGCCTCGGCTTGCCGGTCTGCGAGGACATCTGGAGCGAGGACGTGGCCGAATGCCTCGTCGAGACCGGTGCCGAGATCCTGCTCTCGCCCAATGGCTCGCCCTTCCGGCGCGGTGTCGGTGACGAGCGCATGAATGTCGCGGTGGCGCGCGTGGTCGAGACCGGCCTGCCGCTGGTCTATCTCAACCAGGTCGGCGGGCAGGACGAACTCGCCTTCGACGGCGCCTCCTTCGTGCTCGACGCCGAGCGCAACCTGACGCATCAACTGCCCGCCTTCCGGGAAGCTCTCGTCATGACGGATTGGCGACGCGAGGCTGGGCGCTGGCGCTGCGAGCCGGGGGAGCCGGCCGTGACCGAGACCGGCGATGAGGCCGACTATGCCGCCTGCGTGCTGGGCCTGCGCGACTATGTCGGCAAGACGGGCTTCCCCGGCGTCGTGCTTGGCCTTTCCGGTGGCATCGACTCGGCGCTCTGCGCCGCGATGGCGGTTGATGCGCTGGGAGCTGACCGTGTCACCTGCGTGATGATGCCGTCGCGCTTCACTGCTTCGCAAAGCCTTGCCGATGCAGAAGCCTGCGCGCAGGCGCTCGGCGTGCACTACAAGACCTTGCCGATCACCGAACCTGTTGCAGCCTTCGAGGCGGCGCTGGCGGGTCTGTTCTCGGGCAGCGCGCCCGGCGTCACCGAGGAGAACCTGCAGAGCCGCACGCGTGGCACGTTGCTGATGGCGCTCGCCAACAAGTTCGGCTGGATGCTGGTGACGACCGGCAACAAGTCCGAGATGTCCTGCGGTTACGCCACGCTCTATGGCGACATGAATGGCGGCTTCAATCCCGTAAAGGACCTCTACAAGACCGATGTCTTCCGCCTCGCCGCGTTGCGCAACCGCTGGAAGCCGGTCGGTGCGCTCGGCCCGGACGGGACCGTCATTCCCGAAGCGACCATCGCCCGCCCCCCCAGTGCGGAGCTGCGCGCCGATCAGACTGACCAGGACACCCTGCCGCCTTACGACGTGCTCGACCCCATCCTCGTCGCCCTGATCGAGCGTGAGCAGCGCGTCGCGGACATCATCGCTCAGGGCTTTGACCGCGAGACGGTCCTGGCCGTCGAACGTCTGCTCCACCGCGCCGAGTACAAGCGCCGCCAGGCCGCGCCGGGCGTCAAGATCACGGGCCGCAATCTGGGTCGCGACAGGCGCTATCCGATCGTCAACGGCTTTGCCGACACGGGAGAGGCCGCCTACACGCCCGACCCTGCGTTGGTGAAGGGTAGCGGTCGTGGCAGTGGCGAGAGCTTCGACTTTTGAGAGACCGAGTCGGCGTCAATGGATCGGCGCCGCGCGCGCCTCTGCCTTGTCGTGCCTGCCAAAACGGTCGACCATCGTTGCGCTGGCCTCGTTGAGGCCAAGAATCTCGACCTCCGCCCCGTTGCGTCGGAAGCGCAGCACTGCCTTGTCGAGCGCGCCGATGGCCGAGATGTCCCAGAAGTGAGCATGGGTCAGGTCGATCGTGACGCACTTCGGCCGGTCGTCGAAGGCGAAGCCCGAGAGGAAGCTCTCCGTCGAGGCGAAGAAAATCTGGCCGCGCACGACATAGTCGGTCGCAGTCCCGTCAGGGCTGTCGCGCTTCTCGACGGCGACGAGCCGCGCGACCTTCCCGGCGAAGAAGATACCTGAGAGCAGCACACCGACGATCACGCCCTTGGCGAGGTCATGCGTCGCGACCACCGTGGTGACCGTCGCCAGCATGACGATCGATGACGGCAGCGGGTTGCGGCGCAGGTCGAGGACCGAGCGCCAGGAGAAGGTGCCGATCGAGACCATGATCATCACTGCGACGAGTGCCGCCATCGGAATGATCCGCACGAGATCATCGAGCGCGAGGATGAGGAAGAGCAGGAAGGCGCCGGCGATGAAGGTCGAGAGCCGGCCGCGCCCGCCCGATGAGACGTTGATGACGGATTGGCCGATCATTGCGCAGCCGCCCATGCCGCCGATCAGCGCGGAGGCGATGTTGCCCGCGCCCTGACCATAGCATTCCTGGCTCTTGTTGCTGGTCGTCTCGGTCATGTCGTCGACGATTTGCGCCGTCAGCAGCGATTCCAGCAGGCCGACGGCCGCGAGCGCTACGGAGTAAGGGAAGATGATCTTCAGCGTCTCGAGGGTCAGCGGCACCTGTGGCAGCGCGAAGACCGGCAAGGCTGACGGCAGCTCGCCGAGATCGCCGACCGTGCGCAGGTCGAGCCCGAAGCCCCAGGCGATCGCGGTCAGCACTACGATGGCGACGAGCGGCGAGGGCACCGCTTTGGTGAGGTACGGGAAAAGATAGATGATCGCGAGACCGGCGGCGATCATCGCATAGGTCAGAGTGGGTACGCCGATCAGTTCCGGCAGCTGCGCCATGAAGATCAGGATCGCCAGCGCATTGACGAAGCCGGTGATCACCGAGCGCGAGACAAAGCTCATCAATCGCCCGAGCCGGAGCGCTCCCGCGCCGATCTGGATCAGCCCCATCAGGATCGTCGCTGCGAAGAGATAGGGCAGCCCGTGTTCCTTGACGAGCGTGACCATCAGCACGGCCGTCGCAGCGGTCGCTGCCGAGATCATGCCCGGCCGGCCACCGACGAAGGCCGAGACGCAGGCGATGGCGAAAGAGGCATAGAGCCCGACCTTGGGATCGACTCCGGCGATGACCGAGAAGCCGATCGCCTCCGGAATCAGCGCGAGCGCGACGACGATGCCCGACAGGATGTCGGCACGGATGTTGGAGAACCATTCACGGCGGTAGGCGGAGAGTGTCGGCATTGAGGAACCCGCGAGCGATCGGCGCCTGCGACAGATGCAGGGTTCGGCCTGATCGACATTGGGGTTGTCCGGCGGATCGGCGGCCGGAAGAGCCACCCGGATTTTCACCGGGTCCATTCGAATGATCCCTTCTAGCGTCGTTATCCGCTGCGTTGCAACATCGAGAAGCGCAATGTGCGAGACGATTGTCGCTGCCCGTCAAACGCGCCATAAGCGCCGCCATGACCGCATCGCCTCTCCTGCGCTTCGCTCCGTCGCCCACGGGCTACCTGCATATCGGCAACGCCCGCTCGGCCCTGTTCAACGGTCTCTATGCCCGCCGGCATGGCGGTCGCTTCATGCTGCGCTACGACGATACCGATCTGGCGCGCTCGAAGCCCGAATTCGCTCAGGCCATCGCCGAGGACCTCGCCTGGCTCGGCATCGTGCCGGATCTGGTGATCAGCCAGTCGCAGAGGCTGTCGCTCTATGACGCTGCGGCCGAGGACCTGCGCGTCGCGGGCCGGCTCTACCCTTGCTACGAGACGGCCGACGAACTGGACCGGCGCCGCAAGCGCCAGCTCGCACGCGGCCTGCCGCCGATCTACGACCGTGCCGCGCTCAAGTTGACGGCGGAGGACAGGGCGAAGTTGGAGGCCGAGGGCCGCAGGCCGCATTGGCGTTTCCTGCTCGAGCCGCGCGTCGTCGCCTGGAAGGACCTTATCCGCGGCGACGCCCATGTCGATTGCGCCTCGCTGTCGGATCAGGTGCTGATCCGCGAGGACGGCAGCTATCTCTACCATCTGCCTTCGGTCGTCGACGATGCCGCCACCAATGTGACCCACATCATCCGGGGCGAGGACCACGTCACCAATACGGCGGTCCATATCCAGATCTTCGAGGCGCTGGGCGCGGCCCTGCCGGCCTTCGGGCACCACAATCTGCTGACCACGGCGAGCGGCGAGGGGCTGTCCAAGCGCCTCGGCCATCTCTCGCTGCGCGGTCTGCGCGAGGCCGGCATCGAGCCGCTGGCGGTCGCGGCGCTTGCCGTGCTGACCGGCTCCTCCGACGCCGTGCGCCCTGTCGCCAGCCTCGACGAACTGGCAGGCCTCGTCAACCTCGCCCATGTCTCGCGGGCGCCAGCGAAGTTCGACGAGCACGATCTCGAGACATTGAGCGCACGAACCCTGCACCAGCTTCCCTACGCGGCGATCGCGCCGAGGCTGGCTGAACTGGGCGTCGCCGGCACCGAGCCCTTCTGGCTCGCGATCCGCGGCAATCTTGCCAAACTCGACGAGGCCCGTCTCTGGGACGATGTCGTGCGCGGGCCGATTGGCCCCGTCATCGCCGACCCTGCCTTTGCCGCGGCGGCGGCCTCGGTGCTGCCGCCCGAGCCTTTCGATGCGACAACCTGGAAGAGCTGGACCGCCGCCGTCTCCGCTGCGACCGGGGCGAAGGGCAAGGCCCTGTTCATGCCCCTGCGCCAGGCGCTGACCGGGCAGGATCACGGCCCTGAGCTGGCGGCCCTGCTGCCACTCATCGGGCGGGAGAAGGCGCTGCGCCGGCTCGCGGGCGATAGGGCCTGAACACCGGGAACGGCGGCGCTTGCGCTATTCCGGATTCTACGCAGCCTCGATGCGGCCCGCTGACCCGCGGAGAAGGAGGCGCTGCGCCTTGCCCTGCGCGCAGTGTCGAACCACTATCTCCTGGCCCGAAATGAGAAGCTCTTACGCGGCGCGATCGGCTACGTAATCGGCTTCACGACGCCGTCCGGAAGAGGTTGCAGCCCCATGAAATTGACACGCAGAACGGCCCTCGTCGCCGGCACCGCAGTGGTGGGGGCGGCGGCGCTGCCGCAAAGCCGGGCCCTGTCCCAGGAGCCGGTGAAGGGAGGGACGCTGAACGTCCATTACAGTTTCGAGCAACGCGTGCTGAACCCTGCGATCCGGGCTGGCGTCGGCATCAACATGGTCGCCAGCAAGATCGTCGAGCCGCTGGTGGATCTCGGCAAGAACGGCGAGATCGTCGGCATCCTGGCCGTGTCCTGGGAGGCTTCGGCAGATGGCCGCGACATCACCTTCAAGCTGCGCGACGGGGTGAAATGGCATGACGGCAAGCCGTTCACCTCCGCGGATGTCCAGTACAACGCACTGGAACTCTGGAAGAAGCTGCAGAACTACGGCACGCAGCTGCACCGTGACCTCGTCGCAGTCGAGACGCCGGACACGCTGACCGCGGTCTTCCGCTACGCCAATCCGATCCCGCTCGATCTGCTGCTGCGCGCGCTCTGCGATCTCGGCTATGTCGTGCCGCGGCATCTCTATGAAGGCACGAATCCTCTGGAGAATCCGGCCAACACCGCGCCGGTCGGCACCGGCCCCTTCAAATTCGTGCAGTATGAGCGCGGCCGCCATGTCGCGGTCGAGGCGCATGCCGGTTACTGGCGCGGCGGCAGCCCTCATCTCGGCCGCATCTTCTGGCACATCATTCCCGATAAGGCCGCCGCCGCGGCCGCGCTCGAAACCGGGCGCGTTCATTTGAGCACCTACTCGACGCTGACCCTGTCGGACCTCGACCGGCTCGGCAAGGACCGTCGCTTCGAGGTTTCGAGTCGCGGCCTCGAGGGCAGCTCGATCAACAACACGATCGGCTTCAATCTCCGGCGCAAGGAACTGTCGGATGTCCGCGTCCGGCGCGCTATCGCCCATGCGGTCGATATCGACTTCTTCATCGAGAACTTCCTGTATGGGCTTGGCCGCGCGGCGACGGGGCCGATTCCGTCGGTCGCGACCGCGTTCTATCCGGGCGGCGAGCGTCCCTACGCGTTCGACCGCGCCCGCGCCGAGCGGCTTCTCGACGAGGCCGGCTATCGCAAGGACGCCTCGGGCAACCGCTTCAAGCTGCGCATCGTGCCGATCCAGAATGGCGAGGACGTGCCGCTCTTCGCCACCTTCGTGCAGCAGTCGCTGCGGCCGATCGGCATCGACACCGAGATTGCGACCTATGACTATGCCGGCGCGATCAATGCCGTGAATCGCGACTGGAATTTCGACCTGGCTCTAGATTGGCATCGCTTCCGCGGCGATCCGGCGGTCTCGACGACGGTCTGGTACACCTCGGGTTCGCCCAAGGGCGCGCCCTGGACGAACCAGTGGGGCTGGGAGAACGCGCGGGCCGACGCTCTGGCCGCGCAGGCCGCGTCCGAGCTCGACCCCGTCAAGCGCAAGGCGCTCTACGCCGAATGGGTCAAGCTCGTGAATGACGAACTTCCGGTCTGGATGGCCACCGAACGCCAGGAGGTCGCCGCGACCGACCGGCGCGTCCAGAACCATCACAACACGCCGCGCTGGGATTCCAGCGACTATCACGACACCTGGATCGCAGCCTGAACGCAGCTGGCGGCAGACAGACGAAAGGCGCCTCGAAGGGCGCCTTTCTTGTTCTGGCTGCGAGTTTGGTGCCTCGGGGCATCAATCGTGCCGGTGCATCGCCGAGCTGTGCTTGGTGTCCCGCATCGTCGAATAGACCAGCAGCGAAATGAAGATGATGCCGGCGAGGTAGTAGAAGAAGTAGTGCTCGTGGCCCTGCTGCTTGAACCAGAGCGCGATCGCGGGAGCCGTTCCGCCGAAGATCGAGACGGTAAGCGCATAGGGCACGGCGACGCCGGTGGCGCGGATCGAGGTTGGGAACAGCTCGGCCTTCACCACGGCGTTGATCGAGGTGTAGCCGGCGACGAAGATCCAGGCGGCCGAGATCAGCAGGAAAGCCATCCAGGGCGACTTCGTGCCCGCCAGCGTCGTCAGCAGCGGCACCGTGAACAGCGTGCCGCAGACGCCGAAGAAAACCAGCATCGGCTTGCGCCCGATCTTGTCGGAGATCAGCCCATAGATCGGCTGCAGCAAGGCCGCGAAGATCAGCGAGCCCGCGATGACATAGGTCGTGGTGATGTCGGAGAAGCCGGCCGTCTGGCGCACGAAGGTCTGCATATAGGTGGTGAAGGTGTAGAAGGCGGCCGTGCCGCCGGCCGTCAGGCCGACCACGATGGCGACCTCGCGGGGATAGCGCAGCAGGCCCCGGAGCGAGCTTTCGCGCTTCACCGGGTTCTTGTTGGCGTCGACGAAGGATTCCGTCTCGTGCATGTGGCGGCGCATGAACATGGCCGTGATCGCGAGCAGGGCGCCGATCACGAAGGGAATGCGCCAGCCCCAGGCGACGAGCTGCTCATGCGTCAGGAAGACGTTCTGGAGCAGCAGGAGCACCAGGATCGCGGTGAGCTGCCCGCCGATCAGCGTGACGTATTGGAAGCTCGAATAGAAGCCGCGATGCTCGGGATCGGCGATCTCCGAGAGATAGGTTGCCGAGGCACCGTACTCGCCGCCGAGGCTCAGCCCCTCGATGATGCGTGCCAGCGCCAGCAGGGCCGGCGCCGCGAAGCCGATGGTGGCATAGGTCGGCGTCAACGCGATGATCAGCGAGCCGAAGCACATCATCAGAACGGAGATGGTCAGGGACAGGCGCCGCCCATAGCGATCGGCGATATGTCCGAAGAGCCAGCCGCCGAGCGGGCGCACGATGAATCCCGCGGCAAACAGCGTCGCCGCGTTGAGCTGCTGGACCACGGGGTCGTTCGACGGAAAGAAATGCGGCGCGAAGTAGAGCGCGAAGGCGGTGTAGGCGTAGAAGTCGTACCATTCGACGAGATTGCCGACGGAGCCGACGAAGATCGCCTTGAGGCGGCGTTTGGCGTCGCCCAGTTCGATCGGGTGGGGATGGGCGGTCGCGACAGTTTCTGACATGGCGGCCTCTGCGCCCGGTGTCGTCAGGACCTCGTCTTCACCGACGCAGCGGCACGGTTAGGCACGGTCCGGCGGCAACCCAGGCAAGCGGGGTTGAAAGGTTGCCCCCTCTATCGCGCCATGAATGGCATGCGTCCAGCGACCGCTCGGAGTATTTGTGCCTTGTCGCCATGCCTCTTGCGCATGGAGCAAAGAGGCTGGCTGTCACGGTCGCGCTGTGGCGGGGCCGAGATTAGGAGCCAGATTCGGCGCCACGATCCGCACGGTGCGGCGTTCGCCGGTGACGCTGCGCGTCTCGCGCTTCAACCCGTCGCCCTTGTCGAGCACGCGCTCGCCGACCGTGGCCGGACCGACGCCGGCCGATTCCGTGCCCGAGGTCGGGGAATTCTCCGACGGCATCGGCTTTTCGTCGGGGATATCCGGAACCGCGGCCGGCTGGACGGCCGGTGTCCCGCGCTTCTTCGGATCGGGCTTGATCTCCTTCGGGCGCGAGAGCTCGGCCGCGCGCTGCTCGGTGACGATGACGTCGCCCTTGCGCTTGTCGAGCAGGTACTCCGCTTCCTTCAGCGCTTGGGCCCAGCTCTGGCCCTGCCCCCGGCAGGTGCAGGCCGAATCGAAGCTGCGCTGGTACTTGCCCGCGTTCGGCAGCGAGGAATAGGGCTGGCCGGTGGTGCGGGCGACGGAGTTCTGGATTTCGCCGCCATTGGTCATGCCATAGGCCAGCGTCTCGGTGCCCGGGCAGAGCGCCTGGCACATTTCGTCGCCGCCCTCGCGGCCGCCGGGATTGTTGGCGAGCGGGAAGAAAAAGCCGTCGCAGGTCCGCACGCAGACGGTCTGCGGCCCGCCCATGCGCGGCTTCTCGGGCTCCAGCGGCTGTTCGGGGTCGAGTTCCGGCAGGGTCGAATCGATCTCGCCGCGGCGCGGTTCGAGGCCGAAGATCGTCTCGAAAAAGCCGCGCGGCTGGGCCCGGCAGTTATTGTTGATGGCGGCGGCCAATTGCGCCCGCCGCTGCTCCACCGCGCCGCCCTGGGCCTGCTGCTGCAGGCTGCCGTACTGCGCCTGCAACTGGCCGATCTGGGAGCGCAGCAAACCGCATTGAGGGGGCGGGCCCTCGCCGAAGAAGGTGAAGCCGCCGCGCTCGCAGCCCATTGCGCGGTACTGGCTGGTCGCCTGCGAAAGCTGGGCGCCGACGCGCTGCGCCGCCTGAGCCGCGCGCGGATCGCCGCCGCCCCGCTGGCCCTGCAGGCTCGCCAGCTCGGAACGCCACGCATTGCAGGACGGCGACTGTGCCAGCACCGCGCCGCCCATGGTCGCCAGGGCCAGGAACGCCGCGCCGAGGCGGCCGCACTGTCGCAGCCAGAATGGTCTCGAATTCATAGCGGGTCGCGTCACCTGCTTGTCGGTCTTGCTCTGCCAGACGATCCTTGCGCTGGGCTGGCGGTTCGTCCTGGGGACGAACTTCACCCGCCAAACGCGACGGAACTAAGGAGGGACGCCTCGCTGGACGCTGAGGGCAAGGTCGGCGTCCGCTCCGCATGCCATATTCGCCGCCGCCGGGCAATCGTCCGCCCCGGCCGAACCGGGCACGCGTCGAGGCAGTTGGCGCGAGGCCGGCGACTGTCTAGAACGCTCGAACCCCGCCCGCGCACGCCGCGCGGGCACCCAGACCGGGCGATGCCGACATGACCGAACCTTTGGCGCTCGAAGGCGCCTTCATCCCCGAGCTTCCGAACTACTATCGCGGCAAGGTCCGCGAAAACTACGATCTGCCCGACGGACGGCGCATTTTGATCTCGACCGATCGCCTGAGCGCCTTCGACCGCGCGATCGCGTCGATCCCCTACAAGGGACAGGTGCTGACCCAGACGGCGCGTTACTGGTTCGAGAACACGGCCGACATCTGCCCGAACCACGTACTCGAATACCCCGATCCCAATGTCGTGATCGGCAGGCGGCTCGACATCCTCCCCGTCGAGATCGTGGTGCGCGGCTATCTCGCCGGCACGACCGGCACCTCGATCCTGACGATGTACAAGCAGGGCCAGCGCGAGATGTATGGCGTGAGCCTGCCTGACGGGCTGCGCGATAACGAGAAGCTGCCCGAGGCGATCATCACCCCGACCAGCAAGGCCTTCGACGGCGGCCATGACGAGCCGCTCTCGGCCACGCAGATCGTCACGGAAGGCCTGCTCACCCGCGAGCAGTGGGACATGATCAGCGGCTACGCGCTGGCGCTGTTCGCCCGGGGGCAGGCCATGGCCGCCGAGCGCGGCTTGATCCTCGCGGACACCAAATACGAGTTCGGCACCGACAAGGAAGGCCGGATTCTGCTGGCCGACGAGATTCACACGCCCGATTCCAGCCGCTACTGGATGGCCGGCAGCTATGGCTCGCGCTTCGAGTCCGGCGAGAAGCCGGAATCCTTCGACAAGGATTTCGTCCGCAACTGGGTGGTGGCGCGCTGCGATCCCTACAAGGAAGAGCTGCCGCCGATTCCGCCGGAGCTGATCGCGCAAACGACGGATGTCTATGTCCGTGCCTTCGAGACGATCACCGGCCAGAGCTTCGTAGCCCCACCGGCCGGAGAAGCGCCACTGGAGCGCATCCGCCGCAACCTCGCGCGTTTCTTCTGAGGGAAGGGCTGTTCAGCCCTCGTCGTCGCGGTAACTGCCGGCGAGGTGGCGGCTGCGTTCGGTCAGGGTCGAGAGCACGCGCTCGAACACCTTGAGCTCTTCGGCCGCGATACCTTCTGTCCAGCGCGCCTGGAACGCCAGCGCCAGCGGCACGATCTGCGCGTAGATGCGCTCCCCGGCCGAGGTCAGCGCCACGAAGTGCTCGCGCCGGTCCTGCCGGTTCTCCGAGCGCGAGACGAGCCCGCGCTGCTCCAGCTCGGAGACGGCACGCGACACCTTGGTCTTGTGCATCTGGGCGAGTTCGCCGATGTCGCGTGAGGTTAGCTTGCCGAATTCGCCGAGCTGCGCCACCACCCGCCATTCGGGGATGCCGATGCCGAACTGGGCGCCGTAGATCCGCCCCAGCGCCCGTGCCGAATGAAAGGCGACGACGTTCAGGCGATAGGGCAGGTACTGCTCCAGCCGGAGCGGCGTCTCCGGCTGTGCGGAAGGCGGTTTCGTCGACATGGTTCGCTGGCCGCCTCCCGGGCTCGGCTCGCGCCTCAGCGCGCTTTCAGCCGGTTCATGAACGAGTCGTACGAAAGCTCTGCCACTTGCCACCAGAGCAGGTTCTCGCCGCGGAAGGCGACCATCGAGTCGTAGCCGGCCTTGAAGTCCGGGCTCTTGGCCGAGGTCTCGGCGTAGTATTCCTCGGCCGCCTTGAGCGCGGCTTCCATGACGGGAAGCGGGAAGGCCTTGAGCTGCGCGCCCTGGCCGACCAGCCGGCGCAGCCCGCCCGGGTTCACGAAGTCGTACTTGCCGAGCATCCAATTATTGGCCGCCTCGCAGGCGTTCTGGACGATGGCCTGGTAGTGCTTCGGCAGCTTACTCCACGCCTCCTTGCCGATGATCAGGTGCAGCATCGCGCCGCCCTCCCACCAGCCGGGGTAGTAGTAATACTTGGCGACGCGGATGAAGCCGAGCTTCTCGTCGTCATAGGGTCCGACGAACTCGGCCGCGTCGATCGTGCCGCGCTCCAGCGCCGGATAGACGTCGCCGGGGGCGATCTGCGTCGGCACGACGCCGAGCTTGGCCAGCACTGCGCCGCCCATCCCGCCGATGCGGAACTTCAGCCCCTTGAGGTCGTCGACGCTCTTCAGCTCGTTGCGGAAGAAGCCGCCCATCTGGCAGCCGGAATTACCGCAGGGGATCGAATAGGCGTTGAAGCGGTCGAGCACGCCGTTCACCACCTGCTCGCCGCCGCCGAAATACCACCAGCTGTGCTGCTGGCGGGCGTTGAGGCCGAACGGGATGCCGGTGCCAAGGCCCAGCGCCGGATCCTTGCCGATGTAGAAATAGGTCGGCGAATGGGCGCATTCGACCGTGCCGGACGAGACCGCATCGAGCGCCTGCAGGCCGGGCACGATCTCGCCGGGTGCGAAGACCTGGATCTGGAACTTGCCGTCGGTCGCCTCGCGGACGAGCTTCGCGAACTGCTCCGCCGTGCCGTAAATCGTATCGAGCGACTTCGGGAAGCTCGAGGTCAGCCGCCACCTCACCTCGGGCTGCGACTGCGCGACGGCCGGCATCGCCACGGGCGTGGCGGCGGCAGCGAGCGCGCCTGTTTTCAAAAAGTCGCGACGTTTCATAAGGTAGTCCTCCCGCGGGCTTGTTGGGCCCTTATTGGCGCGTCGTGCGAGGAATGAAAAGACATGAAACTCGCTTCGCTCATGCATGGCCGGGATGGCCGCCTCGTGGTCGTGTCGCAGGATCTGACGCGTGCGACCGACGCTTTCCCTGTCGTGGCAACGCTGCAGGCCGCACTCGACGATTGGGAGCGGTATGCCCCACGCCTTGCCGACCTGGCCGAGGGACTCGAGCACGGCGCCGTGCCGTCCTTCCGTTTCCATGAACATGACTGCGCCGCGCCGCTGCCGCGCGCCTATCAGCGTCTGGCCGCCCCCGCCGCCGATGCGCCGTTGCGGCACGAGAGTGCCGACACTCCGCTCGGCTCCCGCGAACCCTTCCGCTCCGCGAGCGACGAGGGTGGCATTGGTTTCCAGGCCGAGGTCGTGGTGGTGACCGGCGATGTGCCGATGGGTGTCACCGGGGAGGCGGCGCTGGACCATATCCGCCTCGTCATGCTGGCCAATGGCGCCGGTCTGCAGAGCGACGCCGGTGCGACCGCTAAGCCGTCCGGTGCCTATTCGCCGGTCGCGGTGACGCCTGACGAGTTGGGCCAAGGCTGGCGCGACGGCAAAGGGCACCTGCTGCTCCTCACCCAGATCAACGGCAAGCTCGTCGGCAAGCCCGATGTGGGAGCCGGCACGACGTCCGGCTTCGGCGCGTTGATCGCGCAGGCCGCCCGCAGGCGCAGGCTCGGCGCGGGAACGCTTGTAGCGGCGGCGCTCGCAGGGCAGGGCCCCGACCGTCTGCGCTTCGGCGACACGGTTCGCCTCGAAATGAAGGATGCCGCCGGCCATTCGATTTTCGGAGCGATCGAGCAGGAGATCCTGCCGGGCGGCTGATGTCGACGTCCGGGCGCGGAGTCCGCGCCCGTTGGGCTTGGCGCCTGCCTGGGTGCCGGATAACGTGACGCAACGACGCAAGCCCGCCGTGAAAGCTGAAGCGCCATGATCGACCCCGTGCCGTTCTACTCCACGACCGTTCCGCTCGCCTTTTTCGTCTGGGGGCCGGTTCTGGTGATGGTGCTGTTCTGGGCGGTCGGCTTCTGGTCGAGCCGGCAGGGCGTGCCGCGCATGCTCGAGAATGACTGGAACGGCTTCAACGTCGCCGATGTCGAGAAGCTCTTTGCCATGTATGGCGAGACGCACCGCGCGCGTTACCGTAACCGGGTGCTGCCGGCGGATGTCGCCTGCGCCTTCACCTACGCCATCGTCGGGGCGATCCTGATCGCCGGCCTGGCGATGCGCGGCCAGCCCTGGTGGGTAGCGGCTCTCTGCGGCGGCGGCTGGCTGCTCGGCGGTCTCTGCGATGTCGTCGAGAACCTGTCGGTTGCCCGGCTCCTCGATAAATATCCCAAGGTCGAGGCCGGCGATGTCGCCTTCGCCAGCCGCATCACCCAGGTCAAGCTGGTGCTGTTCCTGCTCGGCACCGTCGGCGCGGTCGTAGCGGCCTACCTGGCCTTCAAGCCGCTGGCAGTGTGACGCTGGCTCTGGCGCCTGCGCTCGCCGGCCACCATATCCGGCAGGCGGCGCCTCGCCGCCGAAGGAGATCGTCCATGCGCATCAATGTCATCGCTTCTGCCGTCATCGCCGGCGTGCTCGGCCTTGCGGCTCAGGCGCTGCCGGCGAGCGCGCAGGAGGATCTGATCTTCCGCAAGTCGACCGTCTGGAAGATGCTGACGCCGAACGACAAGCTCGCCGTCTACGGTGTCGACGATCCGATCGTCGAGGGCGTCGCCTGCCATTACACCGTGCCGGAAAAAGGCGGCGTCTCCGGCATGTTCGGCGTGGCCGAGGAGGTCTCCGAAGTCTCGCTGGCCTGCCGCCAGGTCGGCCCGATCAAGTTCAAGGAGAAGGCTGAGCAGGGCGACGTCGTCTTCCGCGAGCGCCGCTCGCTGGTCTGGAAGAAGATGCAGATCGTGCGCGGCTGCGACGCCAAGCGCAATGTGCTGGTCTATCTGGTCTATACGGACAAGTTGATCGATGGCTCGCCGCAGAACTCGACCTCGACCGTCCCGATTATGCCCTGGGGTACGGCGGGTGAGGCGCCGAAATGCGCCGACTGGATCAAGTGAGGCGCGGCCTCAAGGCATCGACCCGAAACGTGGAGTGCGATTTCCGGGAAAAGTCGATGCCAAATCAAAAAGCCAGATCGTCTGCCGGACGATCTAGCCGCCGCAGGTGATGGCGAGCGGCTGTTCGGGGGCAGCGGCGGGTGTCGCGGCCTGCGCCTTGGAGAGAGAGCCGGTGAAGTCTTCGCGCGAGGCCACGCCGAAGGAGCTCGCCTTGGCAAAGCCCTGCGCCTCGCACCAGGCGTCGGCGACGATCTTGCCGCATTCCGACTTGCTGGAGATGCAATCCGCCACGCCATAGCCGTCGCTGGCCGGGATGAGGAAGGTGCGCTGGTCGCTGGGGGCGGCGACGGTCTTTGACGTCGGCAGGACGGCCAGCGAGAGACCGGCTCCGACAATCCCGAACAGGCCGATCAGGGCAACGGCGCGGCGCATTTCTGTGGTGTCCTCGTGACCGATGGGCGCTCAACCCTCGAATCAGGAGGATGGTTCCACTCGGTTAAATTTGAATGAAGTGCCGCGCTTCTGATGGTGCAGTGCGGCAAAGTTGGGGCGCCCTCTTGACGCAAGGAGCGCGCACAGGCAAGCATTTTTCCGATGACGCGAGCCCTCAACCTGATTTGCATTATTTGCCGCTAGCTTTCGCTGGCCGGCTGCTCACGTCCTCATCCTGAAACGGAAAGACAGACAGCGCCCCGGCCAGCGGCCAGGACTGGTTTGCCGTCGTCACCTCTTTTCGCCGCTTTCAGGATACCGACCCGATGTCGCCGACCCTCAGGCTCCACAACACGCTGACGCGGAAGAAGGAGGACTTCGTCCCCGTCGATCCGCAAAACGTCCGCATGTATGTCTGCGGGCCCACGGTCTATGACTACGCCCATATCGGCAACGCCCGCCCGGTCATCGTCTTCGACGTGCTCTACCGGCTGCTGCGGCACCTCTACGGGGCCGACCACGTCACCTATGCCCGCAACCTCACCGACGTCGACGACAAGATCAACGCGCGGGCGGCGCGAGACTGGCCGGCCCTGCCGCTGAACGAGGCGATCGCGAAGGTCACGCAGTCGACGACGGCGCAGTTCCATGCCGATGTCGATGCGCTCGGCGCCCTGCGGCCGGATCAGGAGCCGCGGGCGACCGACCATATCGAGGAGATGAAGGCGATCATCGAGCGCCTGATCGCGCGCGGCGTCGCCTATGTCGCCGAGGAACATGTCCTCTTCCACGTTCCGGCCGTCGCGCATCTGGCGAAGGCGCCGAAATACGGCTCGCTCGCCCGCCGCTCGCTCGACGAGATGATGGCCGGCGCACGGGTCGATGTCGCGCCCTACAAGAAGGATGCGATGGATTTCGTGCTCTGGAAGCCGAGCCGCGAGGGAATCGATCCGGGCTGGCCGTCACCGGCTGGCATCAGGACGCCCGGCCGTCCCGGCTGGCACATCGAGTGCTCGGCGATGTCGATGGCCAAATTGCTCGAGCCCTTCGGCGGCGGGCTTTCGTGCGACGATCCGCAGAAGAACGTCTTCGACATCCATGGCGGCGGCATCGACCTCGTCTTCCCGCACCACGAGAACGAGATCGCGCAGAGCTGCTGCGCCTTTGGCGGTGCAGCCGGCAGCGGCCGAATGGCGAACTACTGGATGCATAACGGCTTCCTGCAGGTCGAAGGCGAGAAGATGTCGAAGTCGCTCGGCAATTTCGTCACGATCAACGAGCTGCTGGCGACGGAGACCTTCGGCGGGCGCAAATGGCCCGGCGAGGTGCTGCGCCTCGCAATGCTGAAGACGCATTACCGCCAGCCGATCGACTGGACGGTGAAGGCGCTGGAGGAGGCGGAGAGGACACTGGCCGATTGGGCCGATGTCGCCCGCCCCGCTGCAGCATCCAAGGTCTCGCCTGAACTGCTCGAAGCGCTGGCGGACGACCTCAATACGGCACGCGTCTTCGCCGAGCTTCACGCCCTGCGGAAAGCCGGTGATGGACCGGCCTTGCGCGCAGCGCTTGATCTGCTCGGCATTGCCATGCCGGCAGAGGAGCAGGCGAGCGTGGCCGTGGCGGAGATCGACCGGCTCATCACGGCCCGCCTGGACGCCCGTCGCGCCAAGGATTTCAAGCGTTCCGACGAGATTCGAGACGAACTCGCCGCCATGGGCATCGCGCTCAAGGACAGCAAGGACCCTGCGACCGGCGAGCCGACCACGACCTGGGAGGTGAAGCGATAGTTCGCTCCACCAACCCGCTTTCCGCATCAAGAAGCAAGAAGAACGACGCTCATGAATCCGAAGATCCGCCCCGCCGGCTCCCTTTCCGTCGCGATCAAGCTAGTGATGCTGGCCATGGTCGTGCCGCGCGTCCTGCGCTTCAAGCTGCGGCGCGACCAATGACGGCCGCCCGCGTCCACCTCTTCGACACGACACTGCGCGACGGCGCGCAGACCACCGGCGTCGATTTCTCGCTCGAAGACAAGCGCGCCGTCGCCGGTCTGCTCGACAGGCTCGGCATCGACTATGTCGAGGGCGGTTATCCCGGTGCCAACCCGCTCGACACGGCGTTCTTTGCAGAGAAGCCGACGAAGGGCGCCAGGTTCGCCGCGTTCGGCATGACCAAGCGGGCAGGGCGCTCGGCCGCCAATGACCCCGGCATCGCCGCGTTGCTGGAGGCAAAGGCCGACGCCATCGTCTTCGTCGCCAAGAGCTGGGACTACCATGTCCATGTCGCGCTCGAGATCTCGCTCGAGGAAAACCTCGCCGGGATCCGCGAAAGCGTCGAGGCGGCGAAGGCAGCCGGCCGCGAGGTCATGCTCGACTGCGAGCACTTTTTCGACGGCTACAAGGCCAATCCCGACTATGCGCTTGCCTGCGCGCAGGCAGCCTATGAGGCCGGCGCGCGCTGGGTCGTGCTCTGCGACACCAATGGCGGCACGCTGCCCGACGAGGTCTCGACCATCGTCGCGGAAGTGGCGAAGGTCGTGCCGGGCGACCATCTCGGCATCCATGCCCATGACGACTGCGGCTGCGCGGTCGCCAATTCGCTGGCCGCCGTCGAGGCCGGCGCACGCCAGATCCAGGGCACGCTGAACGGCCTGGGCGAGCGCTGCGGCAACGCCAATCTGGTCACGTTGATCGGTGCGCTGAAACTGAAGGAGCGCTATCGCGGCCGCTTCGAGATCGGCGTCAGCGAGGCGCAGCTCGGCGAATTGACCCATGCCTCGCGCCAGCTCGACGAGATGCTGAACCGGGTGCCGAACCGGCACGCGCCCTTCGTCGGGGCGTCGGCCTTCGCGACCAAGGCCGGCATCCATGCCTCCGCCGTGCTGAAGGACCCGCGCACCTATGAGCACGTACCCCCCGAGGCGATCGGCAACACGCGCAAGGTCTTGATCTCGGACCAGGGCGGCAAGTCGAACCTCGTCGCCGAGCTCGAACGCATCGGCGTCACGCTCGGTCGCGACGATCCCCGCCTCGGTCGTGTTCTCGAGGAGATCAAGGAGAAGGAAGCCCAGGGCTACGCGTTCGAGGGCGCGGACGCCTCATTCATGCTGCTGGCCAAGCGCATCATGGGCGAGGTGCCGGATTACTTCACGGTCGAGCGCTTTGCCGTGAATGTCGAGCGCCGCCACAACGCGCTCGGCGACCTCGTCACCTTCTCCGAAGCGATCGTGAAGTTGACGGTTGCGGGTGAGGTTCTGATCACGGCGGCGGAAGGGCCGTCCGGCCCGGTCAACGCCCTCGACCAGGCGTTGCGCAAGGATCTCGGCCGTTATCAGGCACTGATCAAGGATCTGCGGCTGGTGGACTACAAGGTCCGCATCTTCCAGGGCGGCAGCGATGCGGTGACGCGGGTTCTGATCGAATCGATGGATGAAACAGGTGAACGCTGGACCACGGTGGGCGTCAGCGCCAACATCATCGACGCCTCGTTCCAGGCGTTGGTCGACTCGATCACATATAAGCTGATGCGCGCCGGCGCGACGGTGTGACGGTCTGGGCCATCCGCGCCGTCATCCCGGAATTGCGCTGCCGCGCAGCTCGCCCGGGATGACGGCGAGATTTCAGATCCGACTGACAATGACGAGCGTCGCGCCCTCACTCCGTCAGGCGGATGATCTTGTCCTTGCAGAGGTCCATGCCCTCGGCGTCGCTCTCGACCTCATCGCCGAACTTCGCCAGCACGAAATAGCTGCAGCCAGCCGGCTTGTTGAGCTTCACCGCGATGCTCTTGCCCGGAGCCAGCGGCTTGGAGATCTTGCCGACGAGCCGCGACTGCTCACCCCCCGTCGCGATCTCGAAGGTGGTGAGCGGCGCGGTGCGCATGTTCTTGATGGTGATCTGGGCCGGCGGTTTGGCCGCCTGGGCGGCGGCAGGGAGGGCGGCAGACAGGAGGCCGGCAGCCATCCCGATCAGTCCGGTCACGACAACGCGTTGAATCTTCATGGTTGTTTCTTCCCCGGTGACGCGCCTTTGAGCGCTCCGGGTACAGTCTGACACCGGGCTTGGGACGTAAGCAAGGCGGCAACCGCTGCAATCCAGCCATTGCGTCGGCCCACATGCATTTGTCGGCAATTGCGCCTATACCGGCGCCCCAACCTGGAATCGTCCCAAGATGTCTCCACCAGTCGCGCCGCCTCCGGCGTCGTCCCTCGCGCGCCCCGCCTTGCTCAAGCCGGGCTCGGGCTTCGTCGAGACCTTCCGTGCGCTCTGGCCTTATCTGTGGCCGGCGGACCGGGCGGATCTGCGCCGGAGGGTGGTGATCGCCTTCGCCCTGCTGGTGACCGGGCGTCTCATCCTGATGGGCGTTCCGTTCACCTTCAAATGGGCGACTGATGCGCTGGCCAACACCGCCTCGACGCTGGAGCACTGGTTGCCTTGGCTGGTCGGCGCTCCGCTGGCACTCACCGTGCTCTACGGCTTTGCTCGCGTCGGCTCGGCCGCCTTCATCCAGCTTCGCGATGCCGTTTTCGCGCCGGTCTTCATGCATGCGGTGCGGACGCTGGCGCTGCAGACCTTCGGCCACCTGCACCATCTCTCCCTGCGCTTTCATCTGGAGCGCAAGACCGGCGGGCTGACGCGCGTGCTGGAGCGCGGGCGCAACGGCATCGAGGAAATGGTCCGGCTCGGCCTCAACCAGCTCGTGCCGGTCGTGATCGAACTCGCGCTGATCATCACCGTCCTGCTGGTGATGTTCGACTGGATCTATGTCGTCGTGCTGGTCGTGATGGTGACGACCTACATGCTCTACACCATCAAGGCGACCGAGTGGCGCATCGCCATCCGGGCGCAGATGAACGAGTCCGACACCGACGCCAATTCCAAGGCGATCGACTCGCTGCTCAACTACGAGACGGTGAAGTACTTTGGCGCGGAGGCCCGCGAGACCGCGCGCTACGACCAGTCGATGGCGCGCTACGAGCGCAACTCGATCAAGGCCTACACCTCCCTCGCCTGGCTCAATTTCGGACAGGCCGCGATTTTCGCGGCCGGCCTGACGATCTCGATGGTCATGGCGGTCCAGGGCGTGCGCGCCGGCACGCACACGGTCGGCGATTTCGTGCTGATCAATGCGATGCTGGTGCAGCTCTACATGCCCCTGAATTTCATGGGCACCGTCTATCGCGAGATCAAGCAAGCGACCCTCGACATCGAGCAGATGTTCTCGCTGATCGGCAAGGATCCCGAGATCCAGGACAAGCCGGGCGCGCCGCCGCTGGTCGTGCCGGCCGGCGAGGTCCGCTTCGAGGATGTGCATTTCGCCTATATCCCCGAGCGGCCGATCCTGAAGGGCATCTCCTTCACCGTTCCGGCGGGGCGCACTATCGCGATCGTCGGCCCGTCGGGCGCCGGCAAGTCGACGATTTCGCGCCTGCTGTTCCGCTTCTACGAGCCGCAGCAGGGGCGTATCCTGATCGACGGCCAGCCCATCGCCGATGTCCAGCAGGTCTCGCTGCGCGCCGCGATCGGCATGGTCCCGCAGGATACGGTGCTGTTCAACGATACGATCGAATACAACCTCCGCTATGGCCGCCCCGACGCCACCGAAGCGGAGATGGAGGAGGCGGCGCGCCTCGCCCAGATCGACCGCTTCATCAAGTCGCTGCCCGAGGGCTACGCCACCTCGGTGGGCGAGCGCGGCCTCAAGCTCTCCGGCGGTGAGAAGCAGCGCGTCGCCATCGCCCGCACCATCCTGAAGGGCCCGCCCGTGCTCGTGCTCGACGAGGCGACGTCGGCGCTCGATTCCTTCACCGAAAAGGAAATCCAGGATGCGCTTGACCGCGTCAGCGAGGGGCGCACGACGCTCGTCATCGCCCACCGTCTCTCGACCGTCATCAATGCCGACGAGATCATCGTCCTCGACAAGGGCCTGATCGCCGAGCGCGGGCACCACCGCGATCTCCTTGCGGCGGACGGCATCTACGCCGCGCTCTGGAACCGCCAGCGCCAGGTCGACGAGGCCAAGGCGACGCTGCAGCGCGCCACCGCGGAGGAAGAGCCGAGCGTGCGGGTCTCGCTGACGACATGAGGCCTTAGCCTCTGTGTAAAACTGCTCGCATCTGCGGCACGCTTCCGGCATCCTGACGGAAGGGGAGCTTCCGGGCGCCCCTTCTGAGAGCCGGGGGGCTTGCATGTTCGATCCGACCACATTCATAGGCTTCCACACCTGGCTCAGCCTGATCGCTATCGTGGCGGGGTTCCCGGTCGCCTCAGGCCTGCTGCACGGGCATATCCGGCCGGGCTGGACCGGCGTCTTCCTGTCGACCGCCTTCGCGACGAGCGCGACCGGCTTCGGCTTTCCTTTCAATGGCGTGCTGCCCTCGCATATCATTGGCGCGATCTCGCTCGCCCTGGTCGGGACAGCTGGCTATGCGCTCTACGCCCGGCTGCTCGAGGGCAGGTGGCGGCGCATCTACGCGATCACGGTGATGCTCACCTTCTATCTGCTGCTCTTCGTGCTGGTCGCGCAGCTCTTCTCGAAGGTCCCGGCGCTGCGGAACTTGGCGCCGACCCAGTCCGAGCCGCCTTTCGCCGTCGCGGAGGCGCTGCTGTTCGTGGTGTTCGTCGCCCTGACCTGGCGGGCGGCGCGACGCTTCACAACCTACCGCGTGCTGGCCTGACATTGGTTTCAACCCGGCGCCCTCTCTTCGCCCGGACAGGGGGCGCGATGCCGATTTGACCTCGCCGCGGTGTGCGTGGCGGCGGACCGGGCCAGGATCATGATGCTGCGGCACCTTGGGAGCGTAGCTAGATGGTGGCTTTCCAATGGATGGTTGGCGGGCTCGTCGGGGCGGGCATCGTCTCGGGCCTCCCGATCGGGGCTTTCGCGGCCGAACCGGAGCAAGGCTGGTCGCTTTGGGTGTCGCAGCGCAGCCGCCCGGGCCTCCTGACGGCATGCTCCATGCCGCGGGGGCTGGCATGGCCGCAATCGGCGGACCAGGCGACCTCCCATGTTCCTCAGCGTCTGGACGGGGCATTGACGATCCGCTGGCAGGGTGGGCTGCTCGCCCAGGCGGTGGCGCCGGCCGTGCCCGCCCCACCGCAGGCTCGGACCTGGAATCCGTTCGATTCCTGCTTCGTGCTGAGCGTGCGCGGGGTGGTGGTGGCCGCCGGTGGCGTCGTTCCGCGCGCTTCGGCGCGGCTGCTCAGGTCGGATACGCTGGTGATCCAGGACGACAGGCCCGGCCGGCCGCTCGCCTTCACGCTGTTGCCGGCCTTTCCGGCCGAGGTCGAGCAGCCGGTTCCCCCGGAATGGCGCGCTGCGTTGACGCCGCTCAGCAGGCCGATGGCAGATCAGCCGCGATGACGCATGCAGCGACAAGGTTTGCCCTGTTCCTGGGAGCATGGCTGTCAGGTGGCGTCGTGTCGCTGGTCATGCCGGTCGTTTCGGCGCAGGCGACCGGAACCGCAAAGGTCGGTCCGTGGGTGATGATCACCTATGACAAGCCGGATGGCCGCCGGGATGCTGCCGCAGTCGTCTCGGCCCCGCGCATGCCCTTCGCGGTCGGACTTCGCTGCATCGACGGCAAGCTCTCGGTCGCGCTGATCCCGCAAGCCGATGATCGCATCTTCGGCACGGCGCGCCGCGGCGTCACCCTATCGCTGCAGGCCGACGAGCGGGCTCCAGTCGAAGTGGACGGCACTGTCGGCGCCGAACACGCCATTCTGCTGCAGCCGCAGGCGCTGGCGCCGACTCTGCAGCTTGTCCTCGCCAGCAGGCGGATCGTCATTTCGGCTCCGGCCGCAAGCGGACAGGCCGTTTCCAGCAGCCTCGATCTGGCGATGGCCGACCGCGCGCTCGCTGATGTCGTGAAGCACTGTCCCGCTCTTTAGGCGACAAGTCGCCACACACCCCTTTCCCGGGGGCTCCGAACCCCCTAAACCACGCAACCAAAGCTTGCGGCGGCGATGCTGCTGCAGGTCGCAGCCGAATGCGCCACATCGGTGCCAACAAGACCAACGGAACCCACTCATGTCGCTCGTCGATTCCGTCCGCAAGGTGATCGTGCCCATCCACAAGGAGGGCTATGTCTTCATCGCCATCGCGCTGGTCGCGACGATCGTTCTCGCCAATCTCTGGTCGCCCTTCGGCTGGATCGGGGCGATCATCACGGTCTGGATCTGCTATTTCTTCCGCGATCCCGTCCGGATCACGCCGCAACGCGAGGGGCTGGTGATCTCGCCGGCCGATGGCCGCGTCAGCCAGATCGCCTCGGCCCTGCCGCCGCCGGAACTGAATCTCCCGGCCGAGCCGATGACGCGCATCTCGATCTTCATGAACGTCTTCGACTGCCATGTGAACCGCGCACCTGTACCGGGCCGCATCGTCAAAATGGCCTATACGCCGGGCCTCTTCCTGAACGCCGAACTCGACAAGGCGAGCGACGACAATGAGCGCAACGCGCTCGCGATCGAGACCTCTGCCGGCATCGTCGGCGTCGTCCAGATCGCCGGCTTGATCGCGCGCCGCATCGTGCCCTTCGTCAAGGAAGGCGACGTCATTGGCACCGGCGAGCGCTTCGGCCTGATCCGCTTCGGCTCGCGAGTGGATGTCTACCTGCCCGTCGGCGTTACCCCGCTGGTCGGCGAGGGCCAGACCGCCTTCGCAGGCGAGACGGTCCTGGCCGATTTCACCGGTAGCGAGCCGGTGGCGCGGATCTTCCGCGGCATCTGAATGCTCGGGCGAGGGCGTGGATCGATCTCCGCGCCCGCCTAGCCTCCGCACTGAAAACCGCGTATTCCGGCTCGCATGAGCGACCTCTTTCCTCCCTTCGAGCCCGAGCGCGTCGAATCGAAGCGTGCCCGCTTCAAGCCGATCCCGTTCCGGCTGATCGCGCCCAATGTCATCACCCTGCTGGCGCTCTGCCTGGGGTTGACCGCCATGCGCCTCGTCGTCGAGGGCAAGCTCGAGACCGCGACGATCTGCATCCTGATCGCTGCCGCGCTCGACGGCGTCGATGGCCGCCTCGCGCGCATGCTCAAGGGCACGTCGCGCTTTGGCGCCGAGCTCGATTCGCTGTCCGATTTCGTCAATTTCGGTGTCGCCACCGGCTATGTGCTGTGGATCTTCGTGCTGCACGACCTGAAGTCGTTCGGCTGGATCATCGTGCTGACGCTTGCCTGCGCGATGGCGCTGCGGCTCGCTCGCTTCAACGTCATGATCGATGATCCCAACCGGCCCGAGTGGCAGAAGAACTTCTTCGTCGGCATGCCGGCGCCCGCCGGCGCGATCACGGCCATGCTGCCGCTCTATCTGCACTTCGTCGGCGTGCCGGTGCAGGACTACGGCGCGGTGCCAGTCGGGCTCTATATCCTCTTCATCGCTTTCCTGACGATCTCGCGCATCCCCTGCTATGCCGGCAAGACGCTGGGCACGCGCATCCCGCGCGAGAGGGTACTGCCGATCTTCGTCGCGGTGGTGGTCGTGGCCGGTCTGCTCTTCGCCTATCCCTTCGAGGTGCTGGCGCTGATCGTCATCGCCTACCTCGCCCTGATCCCGCTCAGTGCCGCGCGCTATCGCAAGCTCGATCGCGAATATGCGGCCGCTACAGCATTGCCGCCGGAGGCTCCGTCGGAGCCCGTCTGATCGGGAACTGCCGGTTCTTCATGAGCGGCTGCCGATAGAACGGCGCGGGTCGTCCCAGACGTAGCGAAGTGGAGTTCCGGGAGCCATTCCGGACTCCGATCGGCCACGCTCCCGAGTGATTCCTGGGTCAAACCCGGGGCGACTGCGCGGTTCCGTCAAAAGCCCCCTCGGATGGGGCCTCAGCGCCTGCGGCCGGTCAGCCGGGCGGCATTGGCGCGGGTCCGCTTCGAGAACGGCTCCAGCGTGCTGTTGGCGACCTTGGCGGCTTCCTCGGCCAGATCGACGTTGCCGAGCGGATTGAGCGCCAGCCCCCACCAGAACATTGCAGCGGCCTGGCTGGCGGCGAACCCGCTCTCCATCACCGCCGAGACCTTCTCGCTGACGGCCTTGGCGGCTTCGCGCTGGCCACGGCTGCTGCCGAGCGCGCCTTGCATCAGGAGCGGCATTCGCATCGCGATCGTCAGCCCGGCATCGGCCTGCAGAGTCAGCACTTTGCTGGCGAGCGCCTGCGCCTCGGCCCCCGCTGCGATGGCGGAGCGTCGCTTCCTGATCGATGACGCCATAAGGTGAGATACTCCGGGCTTCGGGGCGGGATCTCCGAGCAGCGATCCCCGCATGGCGGCCGCGACGGCATGCAAAGCGGCAATGTGGCGGTTCTCGCTCCTGTGTGCAATGCAATACGGGGTGGTTGTCCTGCTCAATTTATGCGCAGGGTGAATGGTTGCTCTATGGTCATGGCCCGCCTCGCGCGTTTGGCGCATGGTCGCGACATGGATTTATCCATCGCCGAAAATGCTCTAGAGCCTGTTGGCACAGCACGGCGTTCGGGCCGTGCGGGAACCTCGTCGGGCTGCCCTTGAGCTTTTTCGCCTCCCCCAAACACCCCGGCTGGCGCCCGATGCTGGTGCTCGCCTCGGCTTCGCCACGGCGCCTGGCCTTGCTGGAGCAGGCGGGCCTGAAGCCGGATGCGATGCTGCCGGCCGATCTCGACGAAACGCCGCTGAAGGGCGAGCGCCCGCGCGATCTCGCGCGCCGCCTCGCGCGCGAAAAGGCCCAGGCGGCGAGGATCGGCGCTGCCGGCAGGCCGGACCTCGAGGGCTGCTACATCGTTGCTGCCGACACCGTCGTCGCGGTCGGCCGGCGCATCCTGCCCAAGGCCGAGATCGTCGACGAAGCCGCCGCCTGCCTGCGGCTGCTCTCGGGCCGGGCCCATCGGGTCTATACCTCGGTCGCGCTGGTCACGCCGAACGGCTCGATCCGCGAGCGCATCGTCGAGACGCGGCTGCGCTTCAAGCGCCTCTCGACCGAGGATATCGAGACCTATCTCGCCTCCGGCGAATGGCGCGGCAAGGCCGGTGGCTATGCGATCCAGGGCATCGCCGGCTCCTTCGTCGTCAAGCTCGTCGGCTCCTACACGGCCGTGGTCGGCCTGCCGCTACACGAGACGGTGAACCTGCTCGGCGGCGAGGGCTTCCCGATCCGCTTCGGCTGGATGAATGTGGGCTGAGGGCGCCTTGAAGCTAACCGCCATCAGGGCGGCTTCGAGCGAGAGCTTCACTTCACCCCGCTTGCGCCTCGGCCGGTAACTCCCGATCCTGCGCCCGCGGGGAGGGCGCCGGCCTGACGAGGCGCGTCCCGGAGAGGAGCGCGCATGACGGGACGTTTGAGGGGCAAGGTCGCGATCGTGGCCGGCGCGGGGTCCATCGGGCCGGGCTGGGGCAATGGCAAGGCCACCGCCACGGTGTTCGCGCGCGAAGGGGCGCGGGTGGTCTGTGCCGACATCAGCCGCGACGCCGCCGAGGAGACCGCGGCGCTGATTCAGAACGAGGGCGGTCAGGCCTTCGCTGTCCGGTCCGACGTCACGAAGACAGAGGCTGTCGCCGATCTCGTTGCGCAGACGCTTGGCCGCTACGGCCGTATCGACATCCTCGACAACAATGTCGGAATCGCCGAGGTCGGCAGCGTCGTCGAACTGTCCGAGGAGGTTTGGGAGCGCGTCTTCAGGGTCAATCTGAGTGGCGCTTTCCTCACGATGAAGCACGTCATCCCGGTGATGCAGCGCCAGTTCGAGGAGAGCGGGGAGGGCGGCTCGATCATCAACATCTCGTCGATTGCCTCGATTCGCCATACCGGCGTGCCTTATGCCAGCTATTCGGCGACCAAGGCGGGGCTGAACCAGCTGACCCGCACCACCGCCGTGCAGTACGCCCCGCAGAAGATCCGCGTGAACGCGATCCTGCCGGGCCTGATGAAGACGCCGATGGTCGAGCATTCCGCCGGCCTCGCCGCGGCCTATGGGGAGGGCGACATCGAGGCGATGTGGGCGGCACGTGACGCGCAGGTCCCGATGGGCCATATGGGCGAGGCTTGGGATGTCGCCCATGCCGCGCTGTTCCTCGCCAGCGACGAAGCGCGTTATGTGACCGGCATCGAACTGGTCGTCGATGGAGGCATCACGCTCAAATATGGCTGATAACGAGAACAACCCGCCGGACGCCGCGGCCGCGCGCAACGAGCCCGCCGCGCCGGCGAGGCCCTGCGCCATCTGTGGCAAGCCGGCCGTGGCGCGCTACAGGCCCTTCTGTTCGGCGCGATGCGCCGACATCGACCTCGGCCGCTGGCTGAAGGGCAGCTACGTCATCCCGGGTGAGGCGGTCGAGGAGACAGAGACGGGCTTGCCGCCGCGCCAGGATGATGAGGCCTGAGCGGCCTCGCGCATCGTTTCACCCCTCATTCATGAACGCCCTGCTATCCGGAACCTCATCGCCCGCCCGGTCGTTGATGGCTGCGGCAGGGCACAAGCTGAGAGGATATGCATGATGCTCCGTAAGCTCGCACTCATGGCGGCCCTTGGTGCGGCACTGGTTTCGGCGACCTCGGCCAGTGCGCAGATTTATGGCGACCCGTTCGGGCCGATGCGTCCGGGTTACCGCCCGCCGCCCCCGCCGGAATACCAGCCCCGTCCTCCGCGCTACCAGGAACCCTATGATCGCGGTTACGATCGGGGCTACGACCGTCGCCGGGGATATTATGACGACGGCCCGCGCCGTGGCCGGGGCAGGGCCATGTGCGTGACCTCGCGCGGTGCCTGCCCGGCGCCGCCGATCCAGCCCGGTAGTCCCTGCCGCTGCGACATCGACGGGCTGACGAAGCGCGGAATCGTCCAGTAGACGCTTGGCCGCATCGCCGCGGATGACATGACAGAGGGGCGGCAGGGATCTGCCGCCCCTATCCTTTTTTGCGTTATGGCTCGATCGGCGCGGCTTGCGTCGCCGAGGTGGATGTCATGGCCTATATCGACGAACTCGAACTGGTGCTGGAAGCCGAGCAGGCGCTGCGGCGCAGGATCGCGCTCCGCCTCGCGAAGGAGCGGGGCGATTCGGTTGTCGACGCGCCGTCGGAGCAGGATGTGCTGGCAGCCGACGAGGCGATCGGGGCCTGGGCCGCCGAAGCCGAGGACGAGCACGACGCCCGCGCCTTCCGGCCGCTGACGCCGCTCCAGGAGCTTCTCGCCGAACACCGGGCGCTCTGCGACCGCATCCTCGACATCCAGGATCGTCGCCTGTCTTGAGAACGGCACAAGGGTTCTTGAGGACGGTACAGGGATGCGTCGGAGCCGCTTCGCAGCTTGCCCGCCGGCACACCTCGTTGACGGTCATGCGGATCTCCGCAAGGAAGCGAAAGACACGCAGCCTTCGTCGCGACCGCCCGAGTGAGCGGCTTGGCGTCGGCGGCTAGCCGAGACCCCATGGGGCCGTGATCACGTGCCCGGCCGCGAACTTCGCGGGCATCTCTGGCACCTCGTCGATGCCCAAGCACGCCGTCAGGAGGCTCAGCTGCAGCGCGCTGCAGCGCTCGCCATATCCTCAAGGCCTCGCCTGTGCTCCGGATCGCCCGGGTCAATCGCAATAGCTTCTGCGAACGAGGCGCTTGCCGCCTCGTAGTCACCCTTCATGGCGTAGAGCCGCCCCAAGAAGTGGAAGTACCATGCGACCGGTGGCTTCAAATCGGTCGCAACTCTCGCGGCGCTGATTGCCGCGTCGACATTCCCCCGCCGCAGTTCGATCTCGCCGAGCAGGTAGTGGTGAGCCGGATTTTCGGGGTCGCTCGAGACGGCTAGAGTGGCCCACCGCGCCGCGTCGTCGAGCCATCCCAACGCCATGCACGATTTGGTGGCATGCAGGGGGTAGCGGAATTCATGTGGTTCCAGCTCAAACGCCTTGGCGAATCGCGCCACGGCCTCCTCATGTCGCCCGGCTTCTGCCAAAAGACATCCGAGATGGTGATGAAGCCACGGGATGACGATGCGAGTGCCTGTGTCGCCTACCGGCTCGATTGCGCGATAGCCGAACTCGATCGCCTTCGCCAAGTCCCCCCTTCGATAGTAGGCATCGCTGAGATAGAAACACGCTTCCGAAGCCCGTGCGGCCGTCAGACCGTCCTCTGCCAGCCGCGCATTGAAACAATCGATCGTGCTCTGGATCGAACGGGCCCGGCGCTCCTCCAGCGCCTTGATAAGCCGATCGATTGCAACCACCTGCGGCGCGTGCGCTCCACTTTCCATGGCGAAGCGATCAATCGCGTCTTGGTAGGCGACGACCGCGCGGCTTCCGAGCAGCATTGCCGAATTTGTGTCTCCCCGCCGAGCTTGCTCCACGGAGAGCGCGTCGAGGATATGGGCATCGTTCGCGAAACGGCCATCCGCTTCCCGCAATAGCTGCTGGTATTCGGCGACGTCGACTTTCGCGGGATCTTGTAGGAAGTGGTAGCCGATGCTGCGGGCGGATTTCGATGCAACGAAAGAAACCTTCTCTAGATCGTAACCGAGTTCAGCGGGCAGCGCCGCATCCAATCGGGACCAGAACTCAAGCACGACATGGCGATCGAGAGAGCATTCGAGGCGGCGATACGCTTCGATGTCTTCCGGGGCGAAGGCGATCGACATTGGCACGCCCGCCACGTGCTCGGCTTCGCCGACCGCTTCGGTGCCGAGCAGACGTGCCAGATAGCGATCAGAGCCCTCTAACGTCTCTTCATATGACACCAGCAAGCCCTGCCCAGCCGAACACAGAGCGCTCCAGCCGCTGTAGTAGTGCGAATACACATCTGCGAAGGACGCCGGGTCGTTGACCTTGCCTTTGAAAAACTCCGGCCGACGCGTCACCAGATCACGCGGCGTATGCAGCAGGCAGCTTTGCAGCCACATCACCGGGTGGCGGGTCACGGCGAGGAAACGTCTCCCCTCCATTTCACCAGCGCACTCGCTGACGAAGGCGTGCTTCCATACTCTCGAATTCGTCGTCACATCGAGGCCGAAGCGCTCGCGAAGCAACGTGCTGACGTAATTCGTCCCGGATCGTTGGATCCCTATCAGAGTGAAGGTTGACATGGTTTCACTCAAAATGCCGTGCCTGCAAGCCCGGGTAGTCGCCCCCAGTGGCAGCGATCATTCAGGCCAACGTCTTTGGTGACGTGCAGCAGCCTCTCCCGGCTATGGGGGCCGACGTGCCCGTTGTGCGGGCCAAGAAGCCACCAGTTGCGATCGACCGACTGCGGGTCCCGGTGCGCGGTCTGGAAGGCGAAAAGACCGGGAGACCTCAGATGCCTCCAGATGAAGTTGAAGACCTTTCGCGGGTTAGGAAAGTGCTCGATCACGCTGCCGGTGGCGACAACGTCGAACTCCCTGTCGCCAAGGCCTTTCGGAGGCCACTCCTTGTCGGCCATTGGTGGACTAATGTCCGTCCCGCCCGTGTTCAGTTTGCGGGTACGGCGGCTCGTGTGGAGGAAGCCGCCAATGTCGCTGCCCATGTTCGGGATCTCGCTCTGGTCTACGCGCTTGTTCGCAGGCGCGACGAGACGCAAGGCCTCCGTCATGCGGCCATCGCGATCCAGGTCTTGATCGCGCCGATACGTCTCGTCGTAGATTTGTGTAGGACCGTTACTGTCGATGCTTGGAGTGAGCATGAAGTTGCATATTTGGCGCTGATGGTAGGTGAGATTATTCATTTCGTTCGAGGTTGAGTGGTATATTTTTCGTTTAGAGGTGGAGTTTAATTTGCCCTAAAAGTTGAATCCAAAATTAGTATAAATTACTAAGAATTTTGACGCGTAGCTTCTAATGCAATTAATGATCATATATTTAAGTTCTCTCCGTGTATACATTGAGCGTCTGAAATAAGGCTATTTGAGGGGCGCCGCAGTATGCTCGGCCAAGCTCAGAGATCGCGAAACTCGACAATCTCTCGATCCTTCAGAGCTCTCGCGATCCGCCCTCTCGATCGTCCGAGAGGATGCAATCGGTCAGGGTCTGGCCGTCGTGCCATGGTTCATCGGACATGGGTGTCCGTGAGCGAGGTAGGGCCATTCTCTATCGATTGACACGCTCATAAGCCGCTCAGGAATCCGGAAGGGTGGCAGGGGCCTGCTACACCAAAGCGGATGCGCCGTCATCGGTGAAGCTCGTGCTGAACCCAACGGCGCATCCGGTGCGTCCCATCCATCAGATATCGCGCACTTGGCGTTTCCTGATGGGCCTATCGATCGCGATGGTTCTGCTTCCCACACCAGCTCTGTCGATCAACGCGCTGTTGATCCAGTGACATCGAGCGTCGAGCCCGCGAAAACGGTGTGGAATGTGCCCGAAGCGACGCGCTGAACTCGATGATCTTCGAACACACCAAATGCATGCCATTCTTGCCAAGCGCCCCATCGTGCGGTCGCGGCAGTGACTGTAGCCCGCCTGTGATTCGGCCGAAACGCTGTCCGCAACGACCCCGTCTGCGCCAGTGGCGCTGATGAGTTTGCGGCCGGCCAACGCGCTGTCGCAGCCGACCGCGGCAGTGTGGTCAGGTCGAGCAGGGCCGGCGAACGGTGCATGGTACGCAGGAATAGGGCCACAACAGGCGGCGGTAACAACACCTCGTTTCTCGGGTGAAGTAGCTACATTCAAGTTTGTGAAGAGAGAATGGTGCCCAGAGCTGGAATCGAACCAGCGACACTGCGATTTTCAGTCGCATGCTCTACCAACTGAGCTATCTGGGCGCCGGGGAAGCGTTGCGGCGCGTCCCTGTTGGTTGGCGCGGTATAGTCGGTGACGAACGGGCTGTCCAGTCGCTTTGACAGCTTTGCGACAGCGATCCACACAAGGCGAATGGCCGCGGGCAGCAGGCTGCGGAAACCCGCGGGATTTGTCGGTTTGATGGCTTGTCAAAGCAAGCGGCAATCGGGCATAGAGCATCTCAACGGAGACGTGGCCGAGAGGCTGAAGGCACTCGTTTGCTAAATGAGCATACCCCACAAGGGTATCGAGGGTTCGAATCCCTCCGTCTCCGCCACTCCTAACGCATTGAAGAAGAATCCCCCGTCGAGCCTGCGACAACGCAGGATTCGACACGCACGAGCTGCCTCTGGAAGACGGCTTCTGGCTGGGTTCTCTAGTTCGCGTTGCGAAAGGGCTCATAGAACGGCCGGCTCCGGACGCCCGAGCCGCGCTCGCATCTGGGTTCGACCGGGCGACGATTCTGATCGAAGACGTCCGGGTGCGCCAGCCAGCCGCTGCTTGATTGCCGGAAGCGCCTGCTGCCGCCGCGCCTGAGCACGGAGTACGTCAGGTAAGCGCGGCGCTTCATTCAAAGCTCGAAGCTCCCCAACGCCAATGCCGCGGTGCCTTCAACCGGACATTGGGCCACCGCCCGGAAGTGCACATTCTGCGTTGAGGGGCCGCACGTCGGTTCCTGCGCACCCCTCGTCGCAACGTGCAGGGGCGAGGCGAGCGCGCTGATCGAGACGGTTGGACGGTTCGCATCCTCATGACGCGACCGGAGCAATCTCAGGCGGCGGCAGAAACGCGGCCGGGGCGCTTGAGCTTCTTGCGCAGAGGCCAGAGCTCCGAAAGCTGCCGTGCGACGTCGATTACGAGCGCCCCCAGTTCACTGACGCGTGCATCGCTCATGCGCACGCCCGGACCTGCAACGCTCACCGTCCCGACCGGGGCACCGTCAACGCCGGAGCAGATCGCAGCGGCGACCGCCGTGACGCCGGGCTCCGCCTCGCTGACCGCGACGCCGTAGCCGCGCGCGGCCGTTCGCTCCAGTTCGATGAAAAGCTGCTCGAAGGAGCGTACTGCGTTGGGACCGTACTGCCCTGGCTCGCCGAACCCGCCATTGAGCCCGATGATCTCGCGCACCTGCGTCCGCGGCAGGCGCGCGAGCCAGGATTTGCCGCTTGCCGTCGCATGCAGTGGCACTGTGTTGGTCGTGAGCAGGGGCTGGTACATCAGCCCGCCGCGAGCACCCTGCGCATCGGCGACCCAGACCAGAGCATAGGCATCGATGACCGCCAGCCGGACGAACTCGCGCGTCTGCGCGGCCAGCTCGTCGAGTACGGGCTGGCAGATGTCGGGGATTCCGGTCGCGTTGTAGAGGCGCTGGCCCAAAATGGTGAGGCGCATGGTCAGCCGATAGGCGCTCGTCTGCGGATCCTGCTCGACCCAGCCTTGCTCGATCAATGCTCCGAGCAGGCGATGGACGCCGCTTTTTGGCAGACCGAGCCGGAGCGCGATCTCGCCGAGCTGCATCTCACCGGCTTCCTCGACGAGGAGCTGGACGATGGAGAGGCAGCGTTCGGCGGGGATCTGGGCCATGGCGATGTCGGTTCGTGAGCTGCTCGGTCAGGCTCTTCAGCGGCCGGTGAAGACGGGCCGCCGCTTTGCGAAGAAGGCGGCGGCGCCCTCCTGCAGATCGTCGGAATCGAAGATGCGTTGCTGTGAGACGGTCGAGTGCAGAAGGCCGGCGTCGAGCGGCAGATCGTCTGCGAGATCGACCAGCTCCTTCGCCAGGCGATTGGAGATCGGGCCGCGCTGAACGATCGTCTCGGCGAGTGCGCGCGCGGCGTCCAGTGCCGAGCCAGCCTCCACAACCTCGTTGACCACGCCCCAGGCCAGGGCCTGCTCGCTCGGGATCGTGACGCCGGTGAAGAGCATCTGCTTGGCGCGCGCCGGCCCGACGAGCCGCGTCAGCCGGATCGCGCCATTGCCGGCGAGGCCGCCGAGATGGCATTCGGGCAGTCCGACGCGGACTCCGCCGCGCAGGACGCGCAGGTCGCAGCACAGCGCAATCTCGAGCCCGCCGCCCAGCGCCGGCCCGTCAATGGCGGCGATGGTCGGCATTGGCAGCCGCGCCAGATTGCGCAGCACCATGTCCTCGAACAGGATCTTCTGCTCGCTGGCGTCGTGCCGGACGGGCCCGAACTCCTTGATGTCGCTGCCGGCACAGAAGGCGCGCGCCTCGCCGCCGTGGAGGATGACGCAGCGCAGGTCCTGCCGGCGCGACAGATCCGCGACGATGCGGTTGAGCTCGCGCAGCAGCGGGCGCGTGACGAGATTGAGCGGGCCGTTCGACAGCACGATCTCCGCGATCGGGCCGCGCTCGCTCAGCCTGGCCGTGCCCGCCGCGACGGCCCTCGTGGCAGTGGCGGTCGCCATGGCTCAGGCCGCGTCGGGCTGGGGCAGGGCGATGCCGTGCAGCACGCCCATGCGCTCGAACTGGCGGTGGATCCGGTCGACATAAGCAGCGAATTCGGCTGCGTCGCCGAGGACGATCGGGCGCGGCCGCGGCAGATCCACCTGGATGTCGTCGATGACCTCCCCGGGACTCGGGCTCATCACCAGAATGCGATCGGACAGGCCGACCGCCTCCTCGACGCTGTGGGTGATGAAGACCACGGTCGGCCGCTTGCGCAGCCACAGATTCTCGAGATCGGTGCGCACCTGAAGCCGGGTGAGCGCATCGAGCGCGCCGAAGGGCTCGTCCATCAGGATCACGGAGGGCTCGTGCACCAGCGTGCGGATCAGGGAGACGCGCTGGCGCATGCCGCCGGAGAGCTGGCGCGGATACTTGTCCATCGCATGCTCGAGGCGGAGCTGCTTGAACAGATCCCTGGCACGCCGGGCCAGGGCCTCCCGATCCAGCCCCCGAATGTCGGCATGGAGCATGACGTTCTCGAAGGCGGTCCGGAAATCCAGCAGGAGATGGTCCTGAAAGGCGATGCCGACATCGGTTATCGGCCTTGTCACTGGGCGACCGTCGACCGAGATCTCCCCGGTCGAATGCCGGAGCAGCCCCGCGATCATCAACATCAGCGTGCTCTTGCCGCAGCCTGATGCGCCCACCACCGAAATGAACTGCCCAGCGGGAATCGTCACGTCGATGGGTTTCAACGCACGGAACGGCTTTTCGAGGTCTTCGCCGAACACCTTCGAGACATTGCGGATGACGATCGGCACTCCGGATTTCGCCTGATTGTCGCTCATGGCTTGCTCCGTCAGCTTGCCGCTGCCGCGACCGTGGTCGAGGCAGCGACGGCTTCGAGGGGGATCTTCGAGACGAGCAGCGCCTTGCGACCCTGCTGCACCACCGTGCCGTCCTGCTTGACGACCTTGACGTCGAAGGTCGCAATCGCCTGGCTCGGCCGCGAGCGGCTGTCGCGCAACTCTGCCAGTTCGTAGTCGACGAAGATCGTGTCGCCGACGAAGATGGGGCCGGCGAACTTCCAGCCGTCGATCCCGAGGAAGGCGATTGCGGTTTCCCGCAATTCGCCGGTGCGGGCCCACATCAGGCCGTGGGCGTAGGCGAGGCCGAGCATGCCATGCGCGACCTTGCGGCCGAACTGGCTGCTCTGCGCGTAGACGTCGCTGGTATGAAGTTCGGAATAGTCGCCGGTGAGTCCGGCGAAGCCCACCAGATCGGCATCGGTGATCGTCCTGCCGGGGCTGCGGAAGCGCATCCCGACGAAGAGATCCTCATAGCGGTAACCAAGTCTCGGCTTGTCTTTCATGAGCTGTCGTCCCGATTCCGATCCGGTGGGGCTGAGGGCTGCGCTTACTTGCAGGCGCGCAGCTCGCCATCCGCTGGCAGGTATTCGTTGGTGTAGTAGCTCTTCGGATCCTGGCCTTCCGGCAGGAGCTTGACCTCGGAGAGCAGCGCCTGGGTCCGCGTCCAATGCGCGTCCTCGGCCTTGCCGATGAACTTGGCGCCGCCGCTGCAGAACAGCGGGGTGATGGCGGCGAGCTCGGCGGTCGCGAGCTTCTCGTTCATGTCAGGGAACAGCTTCTTGGTGTGCTCGATCGCCTTGGCGGGGTTGTCGAGCGCGAAGGACCAGCCCTTGAGGCTCGCGGCAATGAATTTCTTCACCACCTCGGGGTTCTGCTTGATGAAGTCGTTGGAGGCGAAGATCGAGGTCGCAACCGTCGGCACGCCGTGATCGGCGAAGGGGAAGTTGGTCAGCTCGGCGCCCTGCATCTCAAGCTGGATCTGGTAGGCATCGGTCGAGCCGAGAATCGCATCGACCTGCCCCTGAAGCAGCGACGGCACCATGGCCGCCACTGGCATGTTCATCAGTGTCATGTCGGATTCCTTGAGGTTGTTCGCCTTCAGCAGGAGCGGCAGCATCGGGCCCTGCGAGCCGCCGGCCGGAACGCCGATCTTCTTGCCCTTGAGATCGGCCACCGACTTGATGCCGGTCTTCTTCAGGGCGTTCACGGCATTGGGGTTCGACTGGTAGATGGTCGAGATCACCTTCATCGGTGCGCCCTTGGCAATGAGCTGGCTGACCGCGACGGCGTCGGCATAGGCCAGTTGCGAACGGCCGCTGGCCACGAGCTGGGCGGTGTTGCCCGAGCCGTTGCCCTGCACGACCGTGACGTCGAGACCCGCGGCCTTGTAGTAGCCTTCACCGACAGCCGAGGCGAAGCCGGCATTCGGACCGCCCGCCGTCCAGTTGAGCTGGAAGGTTACCGGTGTCTGCGCGTGGGCGCTTGCTAGGCCGAGCCCGGCGACGATCGTCGCCGTGGCGAGCGACCGGTTGATCCAATGCTTCATGACAATTCCTCCCGTTGTTCTTGTGGTTGCTCTTGTCGTTGCTTGATCGATGAGGCGCACCCGAAGAGGCGCTCCCCGCGTCAGCGGCCTCCCGAGCGCTGCCAGGGCGTCAGCAGCCATTCGCTGAACTCGACGACGTAGTTGATGACGATGCCGATGAGGGTCAGCACGACGAGCACGGCGAAGGTGAGCTCGATGTCGAGCGTGCTGGTGCCGCGCAGCAGCACATAGCCGAGCCCCTGATTGGCGCCGACGAATTCGGCGACGATCGCGGCGGTGGCGGCGATGGTTGCCGAGGTCTTGACGCCCGAGAAGATCACCGGGAGCGCCGCCGGAAAGCGCAGATACCAGAAGGTGTGCCAGGTGCTCGCACCCATCGACTGCGTCAGGTAAAGCAGCCGCTGGTCGAGGATCTGGAAGCCGCTGATGCTGGCGAGCAGCAGTGGGAAGAAGGTCATCAGTACCGTCAGGAGCACCTTCGACTCCATGCCGAAGCCGAGCCAGACTAGGAAAAGCGGCGCGACCGCGATCTTCGGCACCAGCTGCAGCAGCATGATCGGCGGGTAGAGCGTCTGCTTGGCCAGCGGTGACAGTGCGATCAGGAGACCGAGCGGAATCGCGCCGAGGACGGTCAGCCCGAAGCCGAGCACGATCTCGGTCAGCGTGACCTTGGCGTTCAGCCAGAGCATGCCGGCATCGGTGATGAGGCGCTGGAAGACCGCGCCGGGCGCCGGCAGCAGATAGGCGGGGATCTTGAAGATCTGGATCGACGCCGACCACAGCCCGATGATGGCGACGAAGGTCAGCGGCGGGATCAGGTTCCAGCCGATCGCCCTGAGCCTGCGCATGCCGGGCGAGCGTCGGCGGACGAGGCCTTCCGGAGAAGCGGGCACGTTGAAGTCTGACGCCGCGCGCGACGTCGTTTGCGAAGCCATCTCTTGGCTCTCCTTCCCTGACGCTCGGCGCGTGTCCGCGAGGGCCGCGCTTCTTCCTTGGCGTGCGGCGGGCAAGGCCCGCTCGGCTTTCGATGCTTGAACGCTATTCCAGCTTCCGGCCGATGACAAGCGAAATGTAGCCGTTTACATTGCCTAAGAGAGCGGCTTGGGCTGGCTCGCGCAGGGGAGGGGACGATGAAGGATCCGCATGTGGTGATCGCCGGCGCGGGCGCGATGGGCTGTCTGTTCGGCGGCCTGCTCGCGGAGCGTGGCTTGCGCGTGACCCTGCTGGCGCGGCGTCAGGAACATGTCGCCGCGATACGCGAGCGCGGCCTGCGGATCGTCGGCGAAGGCGGCGAGCGCCATGTGCCGATCGGCGCGGCGACTTCGGTCGATGGCCTGCCGCCTGCCGACATCGTGCTGGTCCAGTGCAAGGCTGACGCGACACGGATCGTCAGCGCCAACGTCATGCCGCTGATGCGGAAGGGCTCGCTCGCCGTCAGCTTTCAAAACGGGCTCGGCAATGAGGAAATCATGGCGGAATCGCTGGGCGACGAAGCGGTGCTCGGTGGTCTGACCTCGCTCGGGGCGACGCTGGAAGGGCCGGGCGTGGTCCGCAACTATGCATCGCTGCCAACCGTGGTGGGCGAACTGCGCGGTGGCCTCTCGACGCGGGTGAAGGATCTAGCCGCCCTGATGACGGCGCACGGTATTCCAACCCGCGCCAGCGAAGAGATTCTCGCGGAGAAATGGCGCAAGCTCATGCTCAATGTCGCGATGTCCGCGACCAGCGGCCTGACCGGGTTGACGATCGGCGGCGTCGCGGGTCAGCCGGAGCTGTCGGCGGTTGCGCGCCGAGCGATGGACGAGGCGGCGGCCGTGGCGGAGGCCTGCGGCGTCTCGCTGCCGCAGGAGACGCGATATGCGATCTTCGACGGCATCGTGGCGAGCGGAGCCGCTCGCAACAAGACGAGCATGCGCCGCGACATCGAGGCCGGCCGTCCCAGCGAGGTCGAGGCGATCTATCTCAGTGTGATCGAGCGCGGGCGGGCGAGGGGGGTGCCGACACCAACGCTCGATGCGTTCGCCGCTCTGGTGCTCGGGCTGGAAGCCGCATCCGGCCAGATCTAGGCCTCAGGCCGGCTCCACAATCTTCTGCGGCTGCCCGGCTCCGAGTTGGCGCCGTGGCCGACGCGCCTGCGAGCCGCGCGCGCGGATGTCGCCGTTCAGGCCCATAGGCTCGGGTTGGAACAGGCGCGCATCCATCGTCTTGAGATCGGCCGCGATCGCCGGCCGGAACGCCATATGCGCGACGATATCGCGCTCGATGTCGATCCCCGGCGCGATTTCGCAAAGCTCGAGGCCCGCGGCGCCGACGCGGAACACGGCGCGCTCCGTGACGAAGACAGCTACGCGCCCCTGCTCGCGGGCGAAGCGGCCATTGTAGCAGATCTGCTCAACGTCCTGGACGAACTTGCGGCTGCGGCCTTCCTGCAGGACCCTCAGTTTCCCGTCGGCGGTCGCGATCTGCAGGCCACCGGCGGTGAAGGTGCCGCTGAACACGACCTTGCGCGCGTTCTGGCTGATGTTCACGAAGCCGCCGATCCCGACGATCGTATCGCCGAAGCGGCTGACATTGACGTGCCCTTCCGAGTCCACCTCTGCGAAAGAGAGGAAGGCGATGTCGAGTCCGCCTCCGTCATAGAAGTCGAACTGGTAGGGCTGGTCGACCATGGCGTCATAATTCTGCGCCGCGCCCGAATCCGGCCCCGTCACTGGTGCGCCGCCAAGGAAGCCCTGCTCGTTGGTTAGTACGATCTCATCGAGGAAGCCTTCCTCGGCGGCGATCGCCGAGACGCCGGTCGAGATTCCTGCGCCGAGATTGCAGATCGCTCCGGGCGAAATCTCCATCGCAGCGCGGCGGGCGACGATCTTCCGCTCGGTGAAGGGTAGCTTGCGCATGCCTTCGAGCGGGATGCGCATCTCGCCCGAGTAGCTCGGGTTGTAGTCGCTCCAATAAGTCTGGCGCTGGTTCTCGTCGACGACGACGTAGTCCACCAGCACGCCGGGAATCCTGATGTTGCGCTGGGGCAGCGCCCCGCGTCGGGCGAGCCGCTTGACCTGAACCACGACGGCGGCGCCGAGTCGGCGCGCGGCCTGGGCCGAGGAGAGCATTTCGCCCGGAATCGCCTCCTGTTCCATGCTGATATTGCCGTCCTCGTCCGCGCTGGTGCCGCGCAGCAGCACGACGTCGAGCGGGTAGGGCTTGAAGCGCAGCCATTCTTCACCGGCGATTTCTAGCAGTTCGACCAGGTCCTCGCGAGCGCTGGAGCTCTGGCGCGCGCCGCGCTGGCGCGGGTCGACGAAGGTATGCAGGCCAGTCTTGGTGATGAGGCCGGGACGTCCGGCCGCGATCTCGCGGGTCAGTTGCGCGATGACGCCCTGGGGCAGCGTGTAGGACTCGATCAGGTCCTTCTGGGCGAGTTCGATCAGAGGCGGTGAGTCGACCAGAGCGCCGGTGATGCTGCGCCGGAGCATGCCGGGATGGCGGAAGCGGGCCGCACCCTTCAGCTTCCTGTCTCCGATGCCGACGGCATGGATCAGGCAGAGATCGCGCGGAGCGCCGGTTTCCAGGAAGCGTGCCTCGATCGCCTCAAGTATCGCTTCGGGAACGCAGTGTCCACCGCCCGAGCCGCTGACGAGAATGCTGTCGCCGGGGTGGATGAGCGAGGCCGCCTCGCTCGCGCTGATCACCTTCATCGTCCCGCTCCCGAATGTCGTTTCGTGTCGCTGCGATTGACTTTTGCGACCGGATTTGTAACCGCTTGCATAAGATTGGGATGTGTCGAGTGTCAAGTCGCAGAGCAAGTTCGTCGGGAAGGCGTGCCGGCCGGGGAGGGCAAGGGTGAGCCGCGTAGCAATCGTCACCGGGGCAGGACGTGGGATCGGCCGGGCGATCGCGGAGGCGCTCGCGAAGGCAGGTTTCGTGGTGGCTCGGGTCAGCCTGGAGGCGCAGCCCGAAGCGGAGGTCCGAACCGGCGGCACGGGCGCCTACTACAGCTGCGACGTTTCGGACATTGGCGCTCACGCTGAGCTGCTCGACCGGATTGTGGCTGATCTCGGCGAGCCGGAATGCCTCGTCAACAATGCCGGCGTCACCTCGTTGCAGCGGGGCGATCTGCTCGATCTCTCACCGGAGAGTTATGACCGCACGCTCGCCATCAATCTGCGCGCCGGCTTCTTCCTGACCCAGGCCTTTGCGCGCCGACGCATCGCCAAGTCGGCTGCCAAGTCGCCGGGACAGCCAGGCTCGATCGTCTTCATCGGCTCGGCCAATGCCGAGATCGTCGGCGAGAACAGGGCCGACTACTGCATCAGCAAGGCGGGCGTCGCGATGATGGCGAAGCTTTTCGCGGCGCGGCTCGCGGCCGAGGGCATTGCCGTCTTCGAGGTCAGGCCGGGCGTGATCCGCACGGCGATGACCGAGCCTGCCACCGCGAAATATGACGCGCTGCTGGCCGAGGGCGGCATTCCGATGCGGCGCTGGGGAGAGCCGGAGGATATCGGCCGCACCGTGGCCGCATTGGCGAGCGGGGCTATCCCCTATGCGACCGGCATCCACATCGATGTCGGCGGCGGCCTGCAGCTACATCGAGTCTAGGATCTGAGAGGGAGAGAGCGACGTGGCACTGGCAGGCAAGGGCGTGCTGGCGATCTGGAACGGCATCGCCGCTGAGGCGGAAGCCGATTTCGTCGCCTGGCATATGCGCGAGCACATCCCCGAGCGGGTCGCCGTTCCCGGCTTCCTGCGCGGGCGGCGCTATGTCGCCGAGGCCGGGCACCCGAAATACTTCAATTTCTACGAGGTCGAACTGCCCGAGACCCTGGTCTCGCCAGATTATGTCGCGCGCCTCAATACGCCGTCCGATTGGACGAAGCGCGTCGTTCGCCACTTCTGCGACACCTCGCGCACGGTCTGCAGCGTGGCGGCCAGCCTGGGTCTGGGCGACGGCGCGTATCTCGCTACTCTGCGACTCGCCGCGCTGGTGGAGCCGGCGGCCTTTTCTGCCGCGATGCGGCCTGCGCTGTCCGAGCTTGCTGCTGAACCTGGCATCGTCGGCGTCCATCTGCTCGAAGGCCAGGGCGGAGGCAGCAACGGCCAGACCGCCGAGAAGGAACTGCGCAGCCAGCCAGACGCGACCGCAGACTGGATCCTGCTGGTCGAGGCGGCGGAGCGTGCCGCATTGGACGAGGCGCTGAAACGCACGGCTTCGCCGGAGGCCCTGTCAGCCATCGCGAATGGCTACGATGCGCGGCGCGATTGTGGCATCTATCGGCTGCAATACGGGCTCGCGAAACAGCAGATCGCCTGAACCGCGCGTGCAGTTGATGAGGAGCAGTCGAACGAGATGCCGAGGGTGAAAACCGCGCGAATCGAGGCTGACGCGGCACCAGCGACGGGGGACGGGCGCCGCAGCGTCGGGCTGCGCGAAGTCGCGCGTGCGGCGGGGGTCTCCACCGCGACCGTCTCGCGGGCCATCAACAGTCCCGAGGTCGTTTCGGCCGATCTGCGTGAGCGTATCGCGGTCGCGGTCAAGGAACTGGGCTGGGTGCCGGACGGGGCGGCGCGGGCGCTGAGCACGCGCCGCTCGCAGACCATCGGCGCGGTCTTCCCTGCGCTGTCGATCGGCGATTTCGCCCATGCGACGCAGGCCATCCAGTCGGAACTGTCGCAGGCCGGCTATACGCTGCTGCTCGCCTGTTCGGAGTATGAGCCCGATCTCGAACTGCATCAGGTCCGCAAATTCGTCGAGCGCGGCGTCGATGGGCTGATTCTGGTCGGACAGGCTCACCACCCGGAACTGGAGCCGCTGCTGGCGCGCCGGCAGGTGCCCTTCGTCAACACCTTCGTCTACGACCCCGCGACTCCCGGCAACTGCATCGGCCCTGACAACCGCAAGGCCCTGATGATGATGACGGATTATCTGGCTGATCTCGGCCATGTCCGGTTCGCCGTGATTGCGCAGTCGACGCGCAACAACGACCGCGCCAGTGCGCGCCTGGATGGCGTGCGCGATGCTCTGTCCCTGCGCGGCCTTGCGGTGCGCCCCCAGCATTTCGCCATGGGCGAGTGGTCCATCGCCGAAGGGCGCAGCCTGTTCCGCAAGCTGATGCAGACCGATCCGAAGCCGACAGCGGTCGTCTGCGGCAACGCACATCTCGCGGTTGGGGCCGTTCTGGAGGCGCTGTCCATGGGCGTGCGCCTGCCGGACGAGCTGTCGATCGTCGGTTACGACGATATCGAGATCATGAGCCATCTGCCGGTTCCGGTGACGACGGTGAGGGTACCGAGCGCCGACATCGGCCGGACTGCGGCGCGCGTCCTGATCGCGAGGCTGGAAGGACGGGGCTATTCGGCGCCGCTCGAGGCCGAGGCCGAGCTGGTGATCCGGCGCTCTTCCGGCCCGGCTCCCGCTCCATAGCGGCGCCAGCTTTTCCCCGCTCACCATTGAGAAGGCTGCCAAGATGCTTCCCGACGCCTCGTTCCCCGCGATCAGCGGAGCCACGCGCCTTCTCGGTTTCCTCGGCGACCCCGTGATCCACGCGAAATCGCCTCAGAACTTCAACCCGCTGCTCGCCGCTTCCGGCCATGACGCGGTGCTGGTGCCGCTCCATCTGCGGCAGGACGACTTCGATGCGGCCATCGGCGGTGTGATGGCACTCGCCAATCTCGACGGGCTTGTCGTCACCATGCCCTACAAGGAGCGGCTGATGGCGCAGCTCGACGAAGTCAGCCCGCGCGCCCGCGCTATCGGCGCGGTCAATGCGGCGAAGCGGACGTCCGAAGGGCACTGGGTGGGCGACATCTTCGATGGCGAAGGGCTGGTCGGCGCGGTCGAAAGCCTCGGCATCTCGCCCCGTGGCCTCAAGGTCGGGCTGATCGGAGCGGGTGGCGCCGGAGCTGCCATCGCTTTCGCCTTGGCGGAGGCCGGCGTGGCGAGCCTGTCCGTCATGGACCGCAATGGCGCTCGCGCGGAGCAACTCTGCGAACGCGTTTCCGCCTTCGGGCCGCTCGCCCCTGCCGCGGGCGCGTTCGAGGTCGGCGGGCTCGACCTGCTCGTCCATGCGACGCCGGTCGGCATGGCGCCGGGCGACGGGCTTCCCATAGACATCCGCGCGTTGTCGGAAGGCACGGCTGTCGTCGACATCGTGACGAAGCCGGACACTTCCCTGCTGAGGGCTGCGGCCGCGCTCGGTTGCCCGCATGCCGGTGGCAGCGCGATGGTCGCGGCCCAGACGAAGGCGATCCTGCGGTTTCTGGGCTTCGATCCTGCGGGAGGGGCAAGGGGCGATTGATTGGGGCTGGGCCCTGTCGAGCGCAGCCACCGCGATCCGTCCTCCCGGCAGGGGCTCGATCCCCGACAGCGCATCGAGTCGAGACCGATCGCTGGAGTTCCGTGCGCTCCTGCCTGTGCGATCAGGCTGACCCTGCGGGCACGTCAGTGTCCGACATGAAGGCAATTGCGGCCCATCCTGTCGAGACGGTGCAATCCCTGCCCAGACATCGACGGCCTCTCGAGTTCATCTCAGGTCGGTTTAGTGACGATGCCAACAGGCAGAACGGCCGGCGGCGGCTTCTGTCGTACCACCAGCACGTCGTAAGGCAGGACGATGGTCAACTCGGACGCACGATTTCCAAGCAGCGCATGCAAGACCGCTCCCCTGCCTCGTCCGCCAAGCACGACGAGTGGCTGTTTCAGACCCGCCGCCATTCGTGCGATGGCATCTGAGGCCGATGTCTGCGCGAAGCGCAGGTCAATGCGATCGCGGAGCGAAGCCAGGTCAGGATTGTCGAGAAACGCCTCGGCTTCTTCCCGTGCCGTCTCTTCGCCGTGAGCGCGTGCCGCTTCGATGCCGATCCGGCCGGGGAAGGGCTGCGGGTAGCCGTTCGCCAGTTTGATCGGCAACTCCGGAAAAAGACCGGCTGCCCCGATCAGGGCCTCCTTTGATCGTTCAGAGAAGTCCGTGCCGACGACGATGCCGTCATAGGGCTGCTTGACCCTCTCTTTGACGATGAGGATCGGAATGGCTGAGTAGCGAGCCAGGTAGTCGATCGCCGTGCCGAGAAAAAAGTCGGTGACATGGTTGTAGCGGGCCGCTCCGACGACAATGACGGAAGCTTGCAGGCCATCCGCAATGGCGGATACCGTCTCTGGAAGCGAGCCGAGCTCGACGATGGTTTCATGGGGGACATCGAGGTCGTCCACCAGGTCTTTCAGCGCATCGCCGGCGCGAGCGCGTGCGGATTCGTCCTGCTCGCTTGTCAGGTTCTCGAGCACGTGAACGATGACCAGACGGCTCCCCCATTGCCTGGCGAGCGCAACCGCCCTGTCAAAGGCGCGGTCGCTCCGTGCTGTCAGATCCGTCGCCAGGACGATGGGCGCGCGCATTGCTATCTCCTCTTGGTCAAAAGGACGGATGAGAGCGTCACAGGGTTCACGAAGCACATCATCTCGGTATCCACGAAATCGGCGTCACGCCATCCCGTCGACGTCGTCAGGGCAAGGCATGGAGTTTCCTGTTTGCGCGCAGGTGCCCGCCCGCTAAGAAAATCCACAGCTTGAGTCGGAATTGAGCCTGTCGATGCTCCGGTTGTTCGCGATTGCCTTGGTGAGCCTGAGCATGCTGGCCTCCTCCGTGGCCCCTTCGCTTTCGCAGGCGATCGGCTCCCCCTTCGGTAACCCGCCCGTCGTCAGATCGAAGCCCGGCAGCCCGCCTCCGAGTGGCCGCGGTTTCAACGAGGATGACGAACCGGTTTCGCGAATCTGCCGGACCCGGCGTGGCAGCTGCCGACTCGACGCTGCCAGGACCATCGGCGCTCCCTGCGATTGCAGGATCAGCGGTCGATCCATACGCGGCGTCGTCGCGATCCCGGATTAGGCCGCGCCGGCTGCCGACAGCATCTCACCATACCCGTCCGTCTTGACCCTGCTCAACAGCTCGGCATAGCGCTCGTAATGCCCCTGGCCCGGGCCGAACCGGCCGAATGTCGGGATGGCTAGCGATGGGTCCTGAGTAAACACGACCGGAACGCACATCGGCGACCAGTTGTCGCCGCGGCCGACCCAGCCGAGCGAGAGCATCAGGCCGAACAGATGACCCTTGCTGTTGACGTAGGAGATGATCGTCAGGCTGCACTGCCCCTGCTCGATATTCGTGATGTGAATCGACCTGTGCTGAGGCATGTGAATGATGGCCTCGTCGCTGTAGTCGTATTCTGTACCGGAGCGCAGAACGAGGCAGTTCTTCTCGTCACTCCACGCCATGGTCACGGGGAACGCGCAGATCTCGGCAGGATTATCGAAGGCCGGCCTGATCCAGGTATAGCTGCCTTCATATCCTGAAACGCGCGCGCGGTCGTATCGCCCCTTCTCCGGGCTTGCCAATCCGGCTGGTGCCAGCAGATCGGGGTCGTCAATCTTCAATGCCTTCAGGATTGCCATGTAGGTCTTCTGGGAGCCGGTCCCCGCCATGAACTTCTCGATGGTGGACTGGGAGACGCCCGGAACCATCTTGTAGAGCCGCTGGCGATTGAGCCCTCGGGCATTCAAGGCCTGGCTGATACGCCCCCTGACCTCCTCGGAGGGCTTCCATTTCTCAGCCATTCATAGCTCCCGATCTGCAATCCCATCGCAAGAAATCGCAGAATTTTCATTCTGCTGCAACTTGCTGAAATTACTTACGATTTCATCTGATGGCGATCTGGTCGAGAAGTTCTCCTGCCGCTGCTCACGCTCATCCGGCACGGAGAGAAACATGATCAAGCTCGTCATCGGTTCCCTGCTTTTCGTCGCGGGGATCGCATTCACATTCACCATCGCCGGGGCGATTTTCGGCGTGCCCATGGCGATCGCCGGCTTCGGCATGTCCATGGCCGGTTACGCCTCCCTGGCGACATCGACCGTCAAGGGCGGCGTGGCCGCTGCCAGGCTCCTCAATTCGCAGTCGCGGGCGTGAGGCGGCAATGGTCGACCAGACGATCCTCGACCGCCAGCGCTATGTCGGGCTGGGCGCAGCAGGTGCCGCCCTCGGCCTCGTCGCGGGCATTCTCGCGCGCCCGACCTTCATGGGCGTGAAGATTCCCCTGTCCGTCGTCACCAGCCGGTACCCGGGCGACGCGCCGTTCAAGTCCGAGCTGCTGACCCATCTCGGCCTGTACCTTGCCGCTGGTGTCGGGATCGGGCTCATCGCCGCGTTCGGCCTGATATCCATCGCAAGGGGCGCGGCGCCCGCCGCTGGCTCGCCTCGGCCCGAGGAGGGCGACGGCAAGAGATGGCAGGTGCTGGCGGATGTCGATCCCGATATTGCCGCCCAGGTGCAGCGTCTCGCGCCCTTCGGCCAGGGTTATGTCGACGAGCTGGCGCAGAAGTACCTCGCGATCGGCGACAAAGCCTACCTGGCGCAGATCGCAGACCAGATCGCCAGCCGGGCCGAAGCTGCCCGGGAGCAGCAGAAGGCGGCCCTACAGGACAGAAACAATCGATTCCAGGGGTTCCGTTGCTTCTACGACGAGCAGGGCAGGTTTGTCGGGGAGGTCAGCGTGGACTCCGGAGAGTTTCACGTCTTCCGGTCGCAGGGCGACTTCGAAGAAGCCGTTCGCGACTACGTCACGCGTGGGCGCCCGCCGATCGCGAGCAGGGCCATTGCTCGCGCCACCTGGGTTGCCCCTACGGAATAAGGCGGTGCTACCATGATCAAGCTGATTCTCGGGACGTTTCTGTTTCTGTTCAGTGTGGCCATTTCCTTCACCGGGATTGGCATCATCGTCGGCATCCCAATGGCCATTTCGGGCTTGGGCATGATGTTTATGGGGATGGGATCGCTGACGAAATCGACCGTCAAAGGCGGTATCGCCGCTGCCCGGTTCATCAAAGAGCAGAAGCAGGATTCGAAGGGTTAGACCGCGCGATCGCGCCGACGTGGCTGGGGGAAGTATGTTGGGCAGGACTATCGGCCGGGCGCTGGCATTCGCCGGTTTCATCCTCTCGGCCTTTGCAGCATCGGCAGCGGGCTGGGAGCCGGCCGCCGAGGACAAGAGGAACGCCGCGCAGAGCTGCGCGGACATGCCCGGCGACGATTATGTCTGCACCTTCGTGCGCTGTGACGCCAAGGGCAGCATGAACTTCTACGCGGCGGCGCCCGGGCCCGACATTGAAGGTCAGGTGGTCCTGGACATCGACGGGCAACGGTTTCCGATGACGTTTCGAAAGCCCGGCTCGCCGCAGCTGCAGTTCACCAATCGGGCCGCCCCCCTTCCGCCCGGATTCTTCGCAGCTCTCAAGGCTGGAAAGGTCATGAAGATTCGGGATGCGGGGCTGAAGGCAGGCTACGACACGATCCCGTTGCGCAATGCGGACCGTGAAATCGGCCGCATCGAGCAGATGTGCGGCATCGCGTCGGCGGCGACGCCGTCCAATCCCGCCGCTGCACAGGCACGAGCTCCAGCTCTGGCCGAAACCGAAGCCTTGCGCCGCGGTGCCGCGGAGGGGGCGGCCTATTGCAAGGCGAACATCACCACGGCGCCGGGCGACCTGGCCATTAGCGAGATCGAGGCCTTCTGCTCCTGCATGGGCGTCAATGAATTCGCGATGACGAGCATGGACGACGCCACCAAGGCGATGCTGCGGCCACGCCAGCAGCAAGCCTGCGTCGCCGAGATCCGCAAGGGCCCGGCGCCATCCCAGGCTGCTCCGACGGCCCCCGTGCTCCCGGAGACTGCGCGCGTCGTCCCGACTCCTCCTGCATCCGCTTCGACCGAGCAGGTGGAGGCCTGGACGCTCACAAGGAATCGCGCTGGCGCGCCGATCGCCTATGTACGGGCAACGCCGGTCAAGGACCCGCCCAGTGGCGGCGGCGCGGACCGGCCATTGCCTGTTGATGCCTTTCTGATGTTCTGCCGGGCCCCGGATACCATCGGCTTCCGGGTTCTCTTCAAACCCGGGAACCGCGAAAATGGCATCGCCATGACCCTGTCCGCGGGCAATGCTACCGAGGCCAAGCTGGATCGGCATGGGGTCGCCACGCAGCAAGCCTGGGCCTCGTTGGTACAGGACTGGGAAGAAGGAGAGCGGCACACCCCGGCAGATGTCAGGACGAGCCCCGACTTCAATCCCAGCACCGATTTCGGCTTCATACGAGGGCAGGGCAGCAAGGCGGCCTATCACATCGCCGGCAACGTCGTTCTCGAAGGCCTGGGTGCCGCTCGAACTCGCCTGCGCAGCCAGTGCGCCACCGCGGTCGCGAACGGCGCTCCAGTCGGCAACTTCGACACGACAGGAATCGATGGCTTCGCCGACGAGAACGTCGTCCTGCCGGCCTCGGTGACTGCAGGCGCACCGCCCAAGACCGGGCTCGCGAAGATCCACAGCGAAGCGGAGTGCCGTCAGCTGGTCGCTCGGACGGCGAATGCCGTCGCGCCGAGGCTCAACCAGGCCTTGCAGACCATGAGCCGTGCCCAGGCACAGAACTCGGTCCCGCTGGCCTGCTCGTCGCTGCGCGCCTTCAACGCCATCCAAAACGAGGTCAAGCGTTCGGTCAGCGCCTGCGACTCCTTCGGCTTCGTCAAGGACATCATCAGGCAGGCGAACCAGGCGATCGCGCAGAACAACGCGAACATGCGTCGAGGCGTGCCTTGCTGAGACGTGGGCGACACCTTCCCGGAGGAGCTATGCTGAAGACGATCCTTGCGGGCGCCATGCTGATCCTGTCGGCGGCGGCTGGAGCGCAGACGCCGGCCGCTCCGGATCCTGCGGATGTGCTACGCCGCGGCGCAGCCCAAGGCGCTGCCCATTGCAAGGCGAATCTGGCATCCGCTCCGGGCGACCTGAGGGTCGGCGAAATCGAGGTATTCTGCTCCTGCATGGGCCTCAACGAGTTTGCGATGGCGAGCATGGACGATGCCGCCAAGGCCACGCTCCGGCCGCGCCAGCAGCAAGCTTGCATCGCCAGCATCCGCAAGGATTCCGCGCCGGCAGCAGCCAGTGCTCCGGCCGCTGCGCCGCCCGTTGCCCAGCCTGCGGTACCGAGCCTGCCGGCCGCGCCTCCCGATGTCGTGCCGCTCGCCGCTGTGGCGAACCGAGCCGACCGGCTGCCATTCGAGGGCACCTGGCGGCAGCGCCGCCATACAGACAGTTGCGAATACGCGCAGACATTCACCCGATATGCGATCGTCGAACCCAGTCCGACCGGGACCGATGTCACGAAGATCGTCAAGGTCGAGCGCCTGAACGAGATGGTCTACAACCTCACGATCCGGGTCGAGGACAAGCTCGGGCATGGCCTGCCGACGCGCAATCAGGTGTTGCGGATCGAGATCGAGAACGCGGACGCGATCAACGGGATGGGCCCCTTTTACAGCGGGCAGACCGTCGAATATCTGCGTTGTCCTGATGTCGCTCTCCCTAGGGAAGCGGTAGCCTTGGGGGCGGGCGCCTCTGCGGCCCGGGTGGCTCCTCAACCGAAGCCGGACTGCTCGGCTGCCTTTGACCGCGCCTATGCGCCCCTGCGTCAGCGCGAACTTCAACTCGCCGGCGCGTTCGGGGCCCATATGCGCAGCACCCCGCAGTTCTTTTGGAATTTCTGCCCCTTCGCCCAGGAGGAGATCGCAGTTGCCCGGCGTATCATCAGCGCGGCGAATGCCTGCCCGACCTCGCGAGCGGCAGTTCAGGCGAAGTCAAGCGCCGCGTCGAAAGTCGCGAGGCGGCAGCGGGAACTGACGCGCCCGCGCTGCTTGTAGAGTGGCCGGCAAGCCGTCATGATGGTCTCGCAAGGCGCGTTTGCGGAGAGCCAGCGGGAAGCCATCGTCTTCGTGGCGGCCGGGATCAGCCCGGCGCCACGCTACGAGGTGCTGTTCTCGGACAATCGACGGTGGTTGTCCTGGGCTCTCATCGTCCAGTGATGCGCTGTCCCCAGGGTGTCGTCCAGGATGCGCGCAGCCCGTTCGAAGGCGGCTCCGGCCTGATGCCGGAGGCCTGACGCCTCGAGGAGGATGCCAAAATTGTCCAGCATCCGTCCGGTGAAGGGGTGCTCGGCACCATTGGCCGCCTCCGTGATACGGAGCGCACGCTCGCAGAAGGGCTGAGCGCGAGCAGGGTCACCAAGATCCCTCAGGACCAGGGCCAGATTGTTCAGCCTGACGGCCGTCGAGGGGTGCTCCGGACCTTCGGTCTCCTCGCTGATGGCGAGCGCACGCTCGAAGACCGGCAGGGCCTCGGCGGGCTTGCCGATGTCCCAAAGGACGAGGCCGAGATTGTTGAGGCTGGCGCCCGTGGCGGGATGCCCTGCGCCGTTGACAGCCTCGCTGATGCCGAGCGCGCGCTCGAAAAGACGCCTTGCGCCGTCGTGGTCGTTCATGTCCCGCAGCAGCAGGCCAAGGTTGTTCAGCGCGGTCGCCGTCACCGGGTGATCCGCGCCGTCGCACTGCTCCCCGATCGCAAGCGCCCGCTGCATCAGCGGCAAGGCGGTGGCCAGGTCTCCCAAGTCCTGCAAGACGCCGCCGAGATTGTTCAGGCTGACCGCTGTCCAGGGATGGTCGGTGCCGTTGATCCGCTCGCTGATGCGGAGGGCGCGCTCGTAAAGGAGCCGTGCCTCCGCGAGATCGCTCATGTCCCTGAGCACCAAGCCGAGATTGTTCAGGGCGATCCCCGTCGCGGCGCTCTCTGGGCCATGCTCTCGCTCGGCCAGTGCCAGGGCGCGCCTCAACAGGACGAGGGCCTCACCGTAGGCGCCCGTGGCATGCAGCAGCAGGCCAAGGTCGTTGACACTCCGGCCGGTCATCGGGGCGTCGGGCCCGAGCACCTTCTCGTTGATCGCCAGGGCTTGTTCGCACAGCGGGCGGGCACCGGCGTAATCGCCGATATCCTTCATCAGGCTGCCGAGATCGTTGAGCGCGAGCGCGGTCGCGGGGTGTTCGGAACCCGCCGTTGCTACGAAGATAGCAAGGGCTCGTTCCAGCAAGGGACGTGCCCCCGCAAGATCGCCCATATTGTGCAGGATGACGCCGAGATGGCCGAGCGCTCGCCCCGTCGCCGGATGATCGGGCCCGTTGGCGACCTCGCTGGCGGTAACGCCATCGCGCCATAGCTGCGCCTGCTCGGCGCGCCAGCTGCCCGGTCCAAGCGCGCGTGTCGCGTCCTCGAGCCAGGCGACATGACCTCGCTCATCGAGCCCGCGATGAAGATGCGCCGCCTCGATGAGCGCCGCGAGATTCTCCGGCGAGGGCGTCGATCCTGCTTCGCAGCCGGCGCGCTCCTCGAAATGCGCGAGGAGACTGGCTGCCGACTCTGTCTGGCGCTCATCGCCCAGAAGCTCCCGGATGGCCGTCGCGATGGCGTTGTGAAAGCTGAAGAAGCCGTCTGCGCCCGTCGTGACGAAGGAGAGTTCGGTGACCCGCTCGAAGCGGTCGAGCGGCAGGCCCGTGCCGAACTCGCGAACGACGTGCCGGAAGGCGGCCCGATCGAAGCGCCGGGCTGCCGACAGGCGGTCGATCGTCGCCTGGAGTGAGGGATCGTAATCGCGGAGCACGATTCCGACCATGCCGCGGCAACGGCCCTCGAAGGTCTCTTCGGACACATCGAAGCGATCCGGCGAAACCTCGTTGCGCGCGGTGAGGGAGCGCCAATGTTCGACCTGGAGGTCGAGCATCAGCGGATAGACCGGTGCTTTGGGGGCGGCGGTTTCCCTCGCTCCCTCCAGAATGGCCGCCCGGATCAACGGGTCGGTGATCGGGACGGCAGCCAGGAAGTCGTTGGCGTCCTTGTCGGACAGGCCGCCGAGGAGGTGCTGGTTGTCGGCGAGATCGGCGCGCCAGTCGGGATCCTCCGCCCAAGGAAGGCGCTCGCGCGAGAAGAGGACGGCGAGCAGCCCGTTCGTCTCCTGGATGAAGGTCCGCAGGTGGCGGTCGAACGGGTTGTCGACCCAGCGGCTTCCGGCCCCTCCCTGGTCGAACACCCGCTCGTACTCGTCGACGAAGAGGACAAAGCGTTCGCGTGAGTGCTCGACGAGATGATGGTTGAGATCCTGCGCCAGCATCCAAGGCAGCAGCATCGACAGCTCATGCGCCGGGCGCAGATTGCCGTCCCGGTGGAGCCGCTGCAGGTGGTCGCGCGTGCGAGCCAGATACAGGCGCTTGCCGCGGTCGATCGCCCAATGGCCGATGCGCTTGAGCAGAAAGCCCACGCCCGGAATCTGGTCGAGTACGTCGCCGACGAGTTCGGTCGCCCCCGTGGCGCCGAGCCAGTCGCCGGCCTTGTCGGCTCCGCGATCGACGGCCGATTTGGCGCCGCTGGTCAGGCGCCCAAGCCAGGGGTTGACCAGGGCAGGGAAGGGCTGCTCGCCGCGTGTGCCTTCCCAGACGATGGCAAGCGCGATGTCGAAGCACGGCATCACGATGCCGGCCCTCGCAAATTCGTTCCGGATCAGGACGAGCAGGAGATCCGGGTCGGTCGGCTTGTTCCTCAGGTCGATATGCGCCGTGCGGAGATGGCCATATGCCGGATCGTCCGCCGCGCGCGTCTTGCGGACCAGCTCGCGGCACAGCGCGGTCTTGCCCTGCCCGCCGACACCGTAGAAGACGCGCAGGATGGCCCGGTCGTTCGGGATCGAGAACGCGGCCTTCTCGAACGTCCGCTGCGGCTCCTCGCGATCGACGAACTGCTTGTTGGCGGCGGGTAGGTGACCGTCACGGACGGGTGGCATGGAGATCCGAATTCGCTGGTTGTGCTGCATCTTGCACGACGCAGCGTCAGCCCGCCAGCGGCTTCGCCCCTACCCACTTGGAAGACCGCGATATTTCGCTAACCTTGCGTCGTCAGCGCGGCATGACGGCAGCGATGGCGAAGGACGATCCGGGGGCTCGAAACACTTGCCGACGACATTGAGACGCTGGGCATGCGGCCTTCTCGCCGCGGCTTTCCTTGCTCCGACCGCTGCCTGGTCTCAGATCGTCGAATGGTCGCCGTCCCAATCTGCGGTCGATTTGCACAAGCTGACCGAGGTCGTCAGCAACCTCATCGCCAAGCGGGTGCTTCGCGTCACGGTTGAGCAGCAAATGCCGTCTTGGCTGCCCCTGTTCGATTCCGTGAAAGTCGATGTCAAGGATTTTGTACGGCCGGGTGGAATAGCTCTTGCTCAAGACGGCAAGAAGTCAATCGAGATGAACGTCGGCGTAACGGTGGCTGTCCACATCTATTCGGAATACGCGACGATCCGGACGCATTATCCAAGCCGGCATAATGGAAACTGCAAGAATTATCTGACTTATCTCGGGGAATTTTACAAAACCAGCGCGCGGCAGGAGCCGGAGGCGTTCCTGGCCACGGTCGTGCGCCCGGCCGATTATTGCGGGGTGCCGGGACTACGAGAGGACGGCAGGTTCCGGGAGCAGGCGGGCGCGATCTTCCGCCAGACGCTTCTCCCCGGCCTGGGGCTCATTCTCGGGCATGAATACGCGCACCACCTGCTGCGCCACGTTCCCGTCAAGACGAACGCCGTCGCGAAGTTGCGCGATATGGAGGAAGAGGCCGAAAAGACCGGGTCCGTCCTTTTCGGCACCGCGGCATCACGCATACCGGCCGCGATAATCTTCGATCTCATGGCGAGGTACAGGACCAGCGATCCCTTCTCGAAGGCGAGGGCTCACCCACCTGAAGAATGCCGCTTTGTCTATTTCCTGTTCGATGACGCGCGGTTCACTGGCGAAACGGATGTCCAGCGACTGTTGCAGCCTTATCGTGATCGCGTCGACATCATGGAGCGGATAACTGACATGCATCGCGTTGCCTATGCGGCCGTAGGCGGAGGCGCGATTCCCAAATGCGATCTGCTTCGGTGACTAGTCAGGAGCATGTCGGTGGCGGCCCTGCTTATCGACGTATCCGGAAGCGGTCTTGCCGGACGCCATGGCGCGACAAGTCCGCTCGATCTCGCTGCGAGTTCCCATCAATTCGGTGCAGCGTGACTTGTCCAGGTGCGGGAGGTTCTTGCGACATTGCACAGGCAGGGTCTGCTGGAACAGTTTCACGCAGCCGTCGTACGCTTCCCTCTGTTTGCGCTTGTCCGTCCGAAGTTCCTGGAGCATGCCGGGCAGATACTGCCGCTGCATCTCGTCGTAGTCCATGTTCGGATCGAATTTCTGCCCCTGCTGCGCCAGGCTCGGCTGCACGCACCACGCCAGGAGCAGAAACCCGGCGAATATCGACCGTCGCATCGTTGAGCCCCGTCATTGGCTTCCTGCTTCCGCGACAGGTCAGCCTGCAAGCCGCGGGCCCTTCTCATCACGGGACAAGTTCCTTATGGTCACACCATTGGCATACAAGGCGTAACGGTGTCTTCCCGATCCTGCATTATTTTCCTGTTTTGCCTCGGGCTCATTTGCGGAAGCACTGACGCTGTACTGGCACAGGCGACCAGTCCATTGACGCCCGACCCCTCGGTGGTTCGGACCAAGCCGGTCACGCTGCCGCGAAGCGGACTGGGGTTTGGCGAGGACGACGTCGCGCAAACCTTCGTCTGCAGGAGCGGCAAGAGGTCGTGCCCGACGCGATCGACGAAGGAAAACGCGCCTTGCAACTGTACCTTTGAGGGGAAGTCCAGCGCCGGCGTCATCATGATCGTCAGATGACGGCGAGCGCGTCTGTCAGCTGACGCTGTTCGTCCCTCCTGATGAGGCGGGCTGAAGCGGCGCTATTTCGGATGCGCCGCCGGTCCCGGGGCCCATCCGGCATCATGATCGTCGCCGCCGGGCTGTCGGACATGCCGGTCGTCGGCGAGGCTGCCCGCACGCTCGCTTCTGTGGCGTCGGTTGCGAGATCGTCGCGGATGTCGGTGTGGCCGGGCTCTGGCGCCTGCTCGATCGCATCGAGGACATCCGCAAGTCGCGGCTGGTGATCGCTGTCGCCGGCATGGAAGGCGCGCTGTCCAGCGTGCTTGCGGGGCTGATCGCGGCGCCGATCAACGCGGTGCCGACCTCGGTCCGTCGTGGCGTGTCGCAGGGAGGGCTGGTCGCGCTTCACTCTGCGCTCGCGAGCTGCGCTCCGGACCTGATCTGCGTCAACGTGGACAATGGCTTTGGCGCGGCGCAGGCCGCCCTGCGCATGGTCCGGGCGTCACGCTGAGCAGGGCCGAAGGGCCCTTGCCTCGACGTCGACCCTCATGCGGCCGTCAGTTTGTCGATGCCGTAGGTCGCGTTGAGGATGAGCAGCGCGACGACCGCGATCAGCATCTGGACGGTACTGATCGCAGCAATCGACGGGTCGAACTGCGTCTGCATGTAGCTCAGCATGACCACCGGAAGCGTGTTCGCCTGCGCCGTGCCGAAGAAGAATGACAGCGGCAGGTTGTCGAGCGAGATCAGCACCGCAAACAGGCTGCCGGCAAAGATGCCCGGCCGGATCAGCGGCAGCGTCGTGTGGCGCAGGGTCTGCCAGCGCGTCGCGCCCAGCACCGACGCGGCCTCCTCGAAATCGGGCGGCAGCGCGCGATAGACTGCCAGCACGGTCCGCGTGATGTAGGGGATCGAGACGACGGTGTGGCTGATCAGCAGAGCATTGAACGAGATGCCCAACCCGAGCGCCGACAGCAGATAGAGCAGCGAGAAGCCCAGCACGATCGCCGGCACGGAGAGCGGCGCCAGCAGCAGGTTGGCGGCCATCCCCGCGAATGTGGTCCGGGAACGGGCGATCCAGAGCGCGGCGGGAACGCCAATCGCGATGCCCAGCACTGCCGAGCCGATCGCGATCTGCAGCGAGGTGATCAGCGAGTCGATGAAGGGGCGATACTCGAAGATGCGCGCATACCAGCGCAATGACAGGCCCGGCATCGGGAAGGCGATGTAGGTCGCAGAGGAGAAGGAGACCACCACCACGGCGATGATCGGCAGCAGCAGGAAGGTCATGAACAGCGCGACCCAGAGGCCGAGCCCCCAGGCCAGCAGGTCCGGCTTGCGGCGTCGGCGCGTCAGGCTGAGATCGCTCGCTCCTTGGCTCATTCCTTGATCCCCTTGCGCTTGAGGAAGCGGCCCTGCAGCGCGACGCAGGCCATCGCGGCGATAAGCAGCACATTGCCCATGGTCGCGGCGAACCCGACATCCTGCGTCAGGTTGAACTGCTGGTAGATCAGCAGCGAGAGCGTCTGCACCTTGCCGCCGCCGAGCAGCAGCATCGTCAGGAAGCTGCCATTGGTGATGACGAAGACCAGTGTGCAGCCGGTCGCGATGCCGTCGAGGCTGAGCGGGAGCGTGACGCTTCGAAAGGCCTGCCAGCGTCCGGCGCCCAGCACGCGCGCCGATTCCTCCAGGCGCACATCGATGCCCTGCAGCACCGCCGTGATCGACAGCACCATGAACGGAACCATCACATGAATCAGGCCGATATAGACGATGATCGGGTCGTTCAGGATATCGATCGGCCGGTCGATCAGGCCAAGATCCGTGAGCCAGACATTGAGCAGGCCGCGACGTGCCAGCAACACGCGCCAGCCGAAGGTGCGCATGATGATCGAGGTCAGCAGTGGCGCGATCAGGCAGAACAGGATCAGCCCGTTCCAGCGGCCGGCATAGCGAACCATGAAGTAAGCGACAGGATAGCCGACGATCAGCGTGCAGACCGTGGTGATCAGAGAAACCTTGAAGGTGTTCAGGAAGATGCCGGAGTAATAGGCGTCGAACAGCAGCTTCTGGTAATAGGCGAAGGGCTGCTGTGCGGCCTCGCCGAGCGTGACGCTGCGGATCAGATTGGCCGACAGCGGAACGATCAGGAAGGCCAGCAGGAAGATGATGGCCGGGGCGGCCCAGAGCGGGCTGGCCAGGCGGAAGCGGCCGCGCTTGCGCGGAGCGCCTTCGGCCGGAGCCGCGATGGAGGCGACCGCGGTCATGCCCCGGCCTCCAGCAAGATCGCGCAATCGGGTTCCCAGTTCAGCCGGACGGTGCTTCCCGCGGCTGCTGCCGTTCGGCCCTGGCTGTAGACGAAGATCGGCGTGTCGCGGCCCTCGATATCGAGTTCATAGGTCAGGAAGGAGCCGCGGAACACCACGTCGCGGATGCGGGCCGGCAGGCCCGTGCCTTCGGGCGAGCCCATCGCCAGGCGCTCGGGGCGGACGGCGAAGGTCAGCTGCTGCCCCGGCGAAAGCGGTTTCGTCGCGGTGAGCGCGACCTCGATCGGTTCGCCGCCGCTCAGTGCCACGCGCCAGAGGCCGGCCCCTTGTTCGGCCACGGCCGTGGCCGAGAAGACGTTGGCGGTCCCGAGAAAGTCGGCGACGAAGCGCGTCGCCGGCCGCCCGTAGATCTCCGCCGGTGCGCCGATCTGGACGATCTGCCCGGCCGACATCACGGCGACGCGGTCGCTCATCGTCAGCGCCTCCTCCTGGTCGTGCGTGACCAGGATCGAGGTGATCCCGAGCCGGCGCTGGATCGCGCGCAGCTCGAACTGCATGCTCTCGCGCAAATTCTTGTCGAGGGCTCCCAGCGGCTCGTCGAGCAGCAGGATCTTGGGGTCTGTCGCGAGCGCGCGTGCCAGCGCGACACGTTGCTGCTGTCCGCCTGAAAGCTGGTGGATCTGCCGGTCGCCGAACTGCTCCAGCCTGACCATGGCGAGCAGCTTGCGGGCACGCTCGTCGCGCTCGGCGCGTGCCGTGCCGCGCATCTTCAGGCCGAAGGCGACGTTTTCGCCGACCGTCATATGCGGGAACAGGCTGTAGTTCTGGAACACCATGCCGAGGTCGCGCCGGTTCGGCGGCAGCTCGGTGACGTCCTTGTCGCCGATGAAGATCGCGCCCGTGTCCGGCTGCTCGAACCCTGCGATGGCGCGCAGCGTCGTCGTCTTGCCGCAGCCGGAGGGGCCGAGCAGCGCCAGCATCTCGCCGCCCGCAACCTCGAGGCTGAGCGGCTTGAGAGCCTGCACCTGCCCATAGGATTTGCTGATGCCGCGCAGGCCGAGCGGAACGCTGATCATGCCATACCTCTACACGTGGCGGTCGACCGAGATGGAGCCGATGATCCAGAGGACCTGGGCCGGGGTCGTGCCGGGGTTGGTGAAGCTGTGGGGAAGCGAGCTGTCGAAGACGAAGCTGTCCCCCTCCTTGAGATGGGACTCCTCGTCCGCGACCTTCAGGATGAACTCGCCGTCGAGCACGAGTCCGGCCTTCTCGGCCTGGTAGCGCATCGGCTTGTCGCCGGACGAGCTGCCGGCAGGGATGTGCAGGATCATGAGCTGGAGATTGTGCGGCGAGCCCGCCGACAGCAGTTCCTTGCTGATGTAGCCGAGTTCGAGGCGCGGCCTCTGCTGGGCGCGCCGCACGAACATCGGGTCGCGGGGAGCGGGCTGTGCCGTCTCCTGGAAGAAGGCGCTGGCAGGCAGACCGAGGGCGTTGCGGATGCTCGTCAGGACGCGCAGCGACGGATTGACCAGGTCCCGCTCCACCTGGCTGAGCATGCCGACCGAGACGCCCGAGCGTTCGGCGAGCTTCTGCAGCGAGATGCGGGCCGCCTGGCGGCTCTTGCGGATCTTGGCGCCGACGCTGTCGCCTTCGGCTGCCTTCGTCGGCGCATCGGCGTGGGGGGCGGTCAGGGCGTTGGCGGACGTGTTCACGCTCGTCTTCTGTGTCGATGGCGGTTCAGGTATTTTAGTATCTTAAAAGAACGGCGCTCGCAACGGCCGGGATCCTGAACGCAATGATATCGGCGCCCCGACCTGGATCGATGCTCAAATGCTATTCAACTGTGCCGAAATATCGATCTTTCGCCAAAATCGATGCCATACGCTCAGCGCAATCCTGATCGCCCACGATCGCGGCAATGAAATTCGTTGCCACGATTTTTAGGATAGTGAATAGTCACGCGATCGGGCGCAGAACCCCGACACCCGTTCAACAATGAGGGGATCGCAATCATGACAATGCGTGGTTTCAGCCGGAGTGCCGCGTCCTTCGCGGCAGCCATCGGCATGATCGCCGGCAGTGCCGGTCTGGCAGGGCAGGCGAATGCCGCCGATCTGATCGTAGGGGCATTCGGCGGCGTCTGGGAGCGCAGCTTCCGGGAGTGCGTCGTCGATCCGTTCCAGAAGGAAACGGGCAAGAGCGTCGAGATCGTGCTCGGCTCGCCGCCGCAATGGCTGAACCAGATCGCGGCCAGCCCCACCAAGCCGCCGCTCGACGTCATGATGACGACGAGCGACGCCGCTCATGACGCGATCAACCGCGGTCTCGTCGACAAATACACGCTCGACAAGGTGCCCAACCTCGCCAAGATCGCCAAGCGCTTCACCGATGTCGGCGATGGCTACGGCGTCGTCCACAACTACGGCTCGATGGGCCTGATCTACAACAAGGCCACGGTCAAGAATCCGCCGAAGGACTGGAAGGAGTTCGTCGAGGGCACGGTGGCCGGCAAGTGGAAGAGCTCGGCTCCGAGCATCAACTACACGGGCGGCGGCTCGCCCTTCATCGTCTACCAGCTCTCGACGCTCTATGGCGGCAACATTGACAACGTTTCGCCTGGCCTCGCGCAGGCCAAGCGTATGCTCGACAGCCGCAATCTGACGCTGTGGACCGACCCGAACCAGGTCCTCAACGATCTCAAGAGCGGCGAGATCGACATGGCCGCCTATTGGGACGGCCGCGCCTGGGCCTTCATCGACGACGGCAATCAGGGCTTCGGCTATGTCACGCCGGCTCCGGGCGCGATGGCCGGCATCACCTGGATCCAGAAGGCCAAGGGCAGCTCGCCGCTCGGCTTCGACTTCGTCAACTTCGCCCTCGATGCCAAGCGCCAGTCCTGCTTCGGCAGCAAGGTCCGCTACGGCACCGGCAACGTCGATGCGGTCTACGACAAGGCGGTCGCGCACGAGATCACCAAGATCGACGAGATCGTCATTCCTCCCTTCGTCGAGATTCCCGCTCGCCAGTCCAAGTGGCTCGAGCAGTGGAACAAGGAGATCGGCCGCTGAGGCGGTCCCAGCAAGCGCGCTTCCGGCCCATTGGCCGGGAGCGCAGGCACCACTGACACTCAATCAACCAGCAAGCGCCCGCGGCGAACGTGCCGGCGGTGTGCCGGAGTAGATCATATGGGCTACCGTGTTGGGGTCGATATCGGCGGATCCTTCACCGATTTCGCTGTCTTCGACGAGCAGGCCAAGACCCTGCGCTCTCTCAAGGTCTTCTCGCGGCCCGATCAGCCGGGCGCCGAGGTCATCGAGGGCGTGAAGGGGCTGGCCGAGCGCTACAACGTGCCGCCCGAGGAGATCGTCTACTTCACCCATGGCACCACCGTGGGCGTGAACACTGTCGTTCAGCGCAAGGGGCTGAAGCTCGCCCTCTTCGTCACCGAGCATTTCCGCGACGTGCTCGAACTGGCCCGACTCAAAATTCCCAACATGTACAGCCTGCTTTCGAAACGGCCCGCGCCGCTCGTCACACGTGACATGGTCTTCGGCATCCCCGGCCGCATGCTGGCGGACGCCTCCGTCGCCGAGCCTCTCGACGAGATCGCGGTCGAGGCCGCCGCCCGGGATGCGGTTGCCGCAGGCGCCGAGGGCGTGGTTATCTCCTTCCTGCACGCCTATCGCGACGGCACACAGGAGCGGCAGGCCAAGGCGATCATCGAGCGTGTCGCGCCCGGGCTGCCGGTATTCTGCTCCAGCGAGACCTGGCCGATCGTTCGTGAATACGAGCGCACCGTGACGGCGGTGATCGGCGGCTATGTCCAGCCGCGCGTCTCGCATTATCTCGGCTCGCTGCAGCAGGCGCTGAAGGATGTCGGCGTCCCCGCCGATCCCCGCCTGACCAAGTCGAACGGCGGCATCATGACCGCCGAGCAGGGCAAGCAGCAATGCGTGCAGATGATCCTCTCGGGCACGGCCTCGGGCGTCATTGGCGCGAGCTACGTCGCCGAGATGTGCGGCATCGAGCGCTGCATGAGCCTCGACATCGGCGGCACGACCGCCGACGTCGCCCTGATCAAGGACGGCACCCCGCAATACGGCATCGGCGAGCGCATCGGCGATTTCCAGATCTTCATCCCGTCCGTCTCGGTGAGTTCGATCGGGGAGGGAGGCGGCTCGATCGCCTGGGTCGATCGGCTCGGCGTGCTGAAGGTCGGGCCCGAGAGCGCGGGTTCGCGGCCCGGCCCTGCCTGCTATGGGCGCGGCGGCACGCGTGCCACCATCACTGACGCCTTCGTCGCGACCGGTCTCGTCGGCCATTCCGACCTCGGCTACAACGCCGTTCACGTCGATGTCGAAAAGGCCCGTACGGCCGTCGGCGAGCTGGCGGCCAAGATCGACCGCTCGGTCGAGGAGACCGCGGAAGCGATCATCAACATCTCGATCTCCGGTATGTATTCGGAGTGCAGCGGACTGCTCTCGCGCTTCGGCGTCGATCCGCGCGACCTCTCGCTGCTCGCCTTCGGCGGTGCGGGCCCGATGATGGCCTGCTTCCTGGCGCGGGAGCTGAAGATGGGAGAGGTCGTCGTGCCGCCGACGCCGGGCGTGCTCAGTGCGCTGGGCGGGCTCATCGCCGATCTGAAGAACGACTTCATTCGCACGCTCTATCTCGATGTCGGCCCTGATGCGGTGCCGGTGCTGCAGCAGACCTTCGCGGAACTGCGCAAGGCTGCCCTGTCCTGGCTGAAGGACGACCAGGGCTATGGCGGTCCGCATGAGCTGATCTACTCGGCCGAGATGCGCTATCGCGGCCAGTCCTTCGAGCTCGACGCGTCCCTCGATGCCGCGGCGATCGAGGAGGGGCGGCTGGACGCGCTGGTCGAGGCCTTCCATCTCGCGCATGAGCGCATGTATGGCCACGCCGACCGCGACGCCCCCGTCCAGCTCATTACCGCCCGCCTCGTCATCGTCGGAAAGACCGAGAAGCCAGAGTTCCCGAAAAGCGAGCTCAGGCCCGGTCCGGCGAAATCCGACCGGAGCGTCGAGGCCTTCCTCGATGGCGGCAAGCGCACGCTGCCGCTGTATCGGCGTGCCGATCTCCTCGCCGGCCAGAGCTTCTCTGGCCCTGCCATCATCACGCAGGACGATTGCACCACCGTCGTGCCGGGCGGCTTCAATGTCACGGTCGATACCTTCGGCAATCTGCGGATCGTACTGGGAGCTGCAGCATGATCATCGACAAGGCCACTCTTCAGGTCCTCGCCAATCACTGCGCGGCGGCCGCCGAAAGCATGGGCTACACGCTGATGCGGACGGCCTACTCGACCTTCGTCAAGGAGACCGAGGACTTCTCCTGCCAGCTCATGAACAGCCGCGGCGCGACCGTCGCCTCGCCAATGACGATGGGCGCCACCTGGTACACCGGCCTCGATTACGGCCCGGTCATCCGGATGTTCGACGATTATCGCGAAGGCGACGTCTACGGCACGAACGACCCCTATAGCGGTCATGTCGCGACGCACTCGCCTGACATGCATCTCTGGGCGCCGGTCTTCCATGGCGGCGAGCTCGTCTGTTTCGTCGGCAACCACATCCACAACACCGATGTCGGCGGCGCCGTGCCGGCCTCGCTCTCGCGCACCCTGACCGAGGTCCATCAGGAAGGCATCCGCATCCCGCCGACCCTGCTCGTCCGCGATGGCGTGATGAACGAGGAGATGGTGCGCACGCTGGAACTGAACGTGCGCGTGCCCGAGCAGAACCGCGGCGACCTCAACGCCCAGTTCGCCTGTCTCAAGGTCGGCGAGCGCAAGGTTCACGACATCATCGAGCGCTTCGGCGTCGAGGCTTTCAAGGCGGGCCTGGACCAGCTCCTCGACTATGCCGAGGAGCAGGCCCGCTCGCTGGTCGCGACGATTCCCGATGGCGATTACGAATTCGCGGACTATGCCGACGAAGATGCAGCCAACGGATATCCGGCTCGCATCAACCTGACGGTGAAGGTGCGTGGCGACACGTTGCTCTTCGACTTCACGGGCACCGACCCGCAGCTCGTCTCGTCGCTCAACATGCCGACCGGCGGCAATCCCCGCCATTCGCTGATCACCGTCGGCCTCGTCTATGTCCTCTACACGCTGGACCCGACGATCATCCTGAACTCCGGAACGGTCAGGATGCTGGATGCGATCCTGCCGAGCGGCACGGTGGTGAACTGCGAGTTCCCGGCGGCGGTCGGCATGCGCAGCCTGCTCAGCAACGTGCTTCAGGCTGTCATCGTCGGCGCCTTCACCCGAGCGCTGCCGGACAAGCTGCCGGCCTCGCCCGGCAACGGCTTGAGCCTCGTCAACGTCCGCACCACCACGCGCGGCGGGCGCACGATCATGGCCTCGATCGGCCCGGTCGGTGGCGGCGCCGGCGGCGGCCCCTATGAGGATGGCGCCGAAGGCAGCGGCGCCAACATGTCCTTCCTGAAGAATACGCCGGTCGAGATCAGCGAGTCCGAAATCCCGATCCGCATCCACAAATACGGGCTGGTTCCGGACTCCGGCGGTGCCGGCCTGCATCGCGGCGGCTCGGCCCTGCTGATGGAATTCCAGCTCTTCGCACCGCAATCCATGGTGACGGCCCGCAATCGCGACCGCAGCATGATCTCCGCCTGGGGCGTCGAGGGCGGCCAGCCCGGCGCCCAGTCGACCTTCACGCGCAATCCCTATGGGCCTGCGCCGGAGGAACTGCGCAATGCCGACATCGTGCCCCTCCAGCCCGGCGATACGCTGCGGCTGATCGGACCCGGCGCGGGCGGCTACGGCCCGGCCCATGAGCGGCCTATCGAGAAGGTCGTCGAGGACGTGCGCTGCGGCTTCGTCAGCGTGGCCAAGGCTCGCGCCGGCTATGGCGTCGCGCTGAACGGCGACGGCTCGGTCGACGAGGCGGAAACCGCGAAGCTCCGCAAGGCAATGGCCGCTTCGGCGACGACGGACCATTTCAGCCATGGCTCGGGCCGCGTCGCCTTCGAGAGCGTCTGGACGAAGGCGCGCTATGCCCTGCTCACGCGCATCTTGCGCGAGGTGCCGGTGACCTGGCGCTTTTTCGTCAAGCATGAGCTCTTCCGCGTCCTGGAAGGCCGAACGGCTGGCCGCGATGGCGGCACAGGCGAACTGCTCGCGGCCTATGGCGATCTGGCGGCACGCTTCGAGGATCTGCCGCCAGCCTCCGCCTTCGCCGATGGCGCGGTCGTGCCCGTCGCCGCCGAGTGACGGGCGCCGCAACAGACAACGTGAAGGGGCTGCATCATGAGCACCGCCACCGCATCGGATGCGAACAAGGCATCGACCCTGCTGTTCAGCCCCTTCAGGCTGCGCGACGTGACCTTCCCCAACCGGATCGTCATCGCACCGATGCAGATGTACAAGGCCGCGCCTGACGGGCGGGCGACGGACTGGCATTTCCAGCACCTCGCCAAATACGCCATCGGCGGCGCCGGCACGGTGATGACCGAAGGCCTGATCATCGACCCGATCGGCCGCAACACCTATGGCGATCTCGGTCTCTGGGACGATGCACAGGTCGCGCCGCTACGTCGGATCGTCGACTTCCTGCATGGCGAGGGCGTCGTCGCAGCCGCCCAGCTCCACCATGCCGGTCCGAAATCGTCGCGCCAGCGCCCTTGGGAAGGGCTGAATTCCCTCACTGAGGTCGAGGCCGCTCGCGGCGAGGTGCCCTGGACGCCGGTCAGCTCGACGACGACGGGCTCGGTCTCGCATTGGCGCGCGCCGCGTGCGCTCACCGTCGAGGAGATCGCCGCGCTGGTCGAGGCCTATGGCCAGGGTGCGCGGCGCGCCAATGAGGCCGGCTTCGACGTCATCGACGTCCATGCCGCCCATGGCTACCTGATCCACTCCTTCCTATCCCCCGTCGCCAACAAGCGCGACGACGCCTATGGCGGAGACCTCGCCGGGCGCATGCGCTTCGCGCTCGAAATTGCCGAGAGCATTCGCCGCCACTGGCCGCAGGGCAAACCGCTGTTCTTCCGGATCTCCTGCGTCGATTGGCGCAAGGATCTCGACGATCGCAGCGATGGCTGGACGATCGAGGATAGCTGCGTGCTCGCGCGTGAATTGTCTGCGCGCGGCGTCGACCTGATCGACTGCTCGTCGGGAGGCATCCGCGCCGAAAACTCGATGATGGACTATGCGAAGCAGCGCCGGAAGCTTCAGCGCGGCCATCAGGTGCCCTATGCCGAGCAGATCCGCCGCGACACCGGCGTTCCGACGATGGCCGTCGGCGTCATCCTCGACGGCCCGCAGGCCGAGGCGATCCTGCAGAAGGGCCAGGCCGATCTCATCGCGATCGGGCGCGAGGCCTTGACCGATCCGCACTGGGCGCTCCACGCCGCGCAGGCGCTTGGCACCGATCCCGACTGGGAGAAATGGCCGCCCTCCTATGGCTGGTGGCTGCAACTGCGCGAGCGCATCGGCGTCGAAGGCTGAGCCCCCTGCCTGTCACCACCAAGGACGGGCGTCAGGCCCGTGAGCCCATGCTGCACCAGCCTCTCGAACGCATCGAAACCGACACCGTCCTTCCGGCTGCCGCCGACGTCGTGATCATCGGCGGCGGCATCGCCGGCATCTCGACCGCCTATTTCCTGGCGCGAAAGGGCATCTCCACCGTCGTCCTCGAGAAGGGGTTCGTCGGAGCCGAACAGTCGAGCCGCAATTGGGGCTGGTGCCGCCAGCAGGGACGAAACCTCAACGAACTCGGGCTCGCACGCCGGAGCCTCGAGCTGTGGGAGAGTCTGCCGGATGAGATCGGCGCCGATCTCGGCTTCCGCCGCACCGGCGTCGTCTTCGTCACCGACGATCCTGCCGAACTGGCCGGCTGGGAGCGCTGGCGTGACGGGGCGCAGCAATATCAGGTCCATAGCCAGATCCTGACCGCGGCCGAGGCCCAGGCCCGCACCCCCGGCAGCAAGAAACGCTGGCTCGGCGGGCTGTTCACGCCCTCGGACGGGCGCGCCGAACCGGCAAAGGCCGCACCCTTCCTCGCCCGCGCCGCACGCCAGCGCGGCGCCGTCGTGCTCGAGAACTGCGCCGCGCGTCTGATCGAGACGGCGGCCGGCCACGTCGCCGGCGTCGTCACCGAGCGCGGCACGATCCATACCGGCACGGTGCTCTGCGCGGGGGGCGCCTGGTCGTCGTTGTTCTGCCGCCGCCACGGGATCGATCTGCCTCAGGCGGTCGTCCACGGTTCGGTAGCTCGCACGACGGCTGGACCGGAAATCATCGGCGAATGCGTCGCGACGCCGGGTTTCGCCGTTCGCAGGCGCACCGATGACGGTTACACCGTCGCGATGAGCGGGCGCGGCACCGTGCATCTCACGCCGGCGCTGCTGCGCTACGGCCTCAAGTTCCTGCCGATGTATCTGCAGCGTCGCAAGGGGCTGAAGATCCGCTTCGGCAAGCCATTCTTCGACGAGCTCTTCGCCGCGCGCTGGAGTGGCGACCAGGTCTCGCCTTTCGAGAAGAAGCGCATCATCGATCCGCCCGCGGATATGGAACTGCTTGGGCGCGCGATCGCCGAGTTTCACACCACATTCCCCGAGCTGGCTTCGCTCGGGATCGCCGATAGCTGGGGCGGCGCGATCGATTCCATGCCGGACCTCATTCCGGTCATCTCGCCGGTCGATGCCATGGCCGGCTTCTTCATCGCGACGGGGTTCAGCGGCCATGGCTTCGGCATCGGACCGGGCACGGGGGAGGCGGTGGCGGAGATGGTCACCGGCGGCAAGCCTGCGGTCGATCTCAAGCCCTTCCGCTATTCGCGCCTGCATGACGGCACGCGGCTGCGGCCCGACGGCAAGTTCTGACCCCTGAGAGGAATGGGCCATGACGGCTTCCGGTGAGGTCATCTTCATCAGCGGCGCGGCGCGCGGCATCGGCCGCTCGATTGCGGAGGCTCTGGCAGGCGAAGGGTTTGGCGTCGCTCTCGCCGATGTCGCCTTCGATGAGGTCCAGGCGGTGGCGGCGGAGCTTGCCGCCGAGGGGGCTGCGGCCCGCGCCTATCGTCTCGACGTCTGTTCGCCAGGCAACATCGCGGCCGTCCTGGAAGCGGCGGCGGCCGAACTCGGCGAGCCCGTGGGCCTCGTCAACAATGCCGGCATCTATCCCGATACGCCTGCCCTCGAGCTCAGCGAGGAGGACTGGGACCGCGTGCTCGACGTCAACCTCAAGGGTACGTTCTTCGCCTGCCAGGCCTTCGCGCGGCGTCGGAAGGCGCAGGGTGGCGGCGGCGCCATCGTCAACCTGGCCTCGACCTCGGCCTTCTCCGCCCGCATCGGCGCGGTGCCCTACGCCGCGTCCAAGGCCGGCGTCGTGATGCTGACCAAAGGACTCGCGCTCGAGTTCCAGTCGCTCGACCTGCGCGTGAACGCCGTTGCGCCCGGTCTTGTCGAAGTTCGCGAAGGCCAGTTCTCGGACGGCTATCGCGATCAGTTCCGGACCATGATCCCGCGCGGGCGCATCGGCCGGCCCCAGGACATCGCCGGCGCGGTGTCGTTCCTGCTTTCGCCCGCCGCTGACTTCGTGAACGGGGAGTGCCTCGTCGTCGATGGCGGCTTCCTGGCAGGGCGACCGCTGCAACGCATCGGTGGCCGCTGAACCAAGCCGCCCCGTTCGGTGGCACACGGCACGGCCGGCTACAGCGCGGTACGGCGTTGGCGATTCCAGCCTGCATGGCCGCTAGTCCAGGACGATAGCCTGTCGCTCAGGCGCCTCAACGAGGAGCGAGGCGATTGCGCGGGCGCGACGGCGACAAACGGGCCGTGAACCTCGTAGAGATACTCCTCGCGCAGGATCTGCCCGATCGCCAGACGGCGCCGCAGGTGCTTGATGACGTCAAGGAAGTCGCGATTGGAGATGTGCATCTTGCGCTCCCAACGATGAAGCCACCGCCTGGATCGGCCGATGGTTGCTCTTTGGTGCGAGTTTGCGCGATCAGCGTCTGTGACACGGGTCACACCGTCTCGCACCGCGCCGCTCCATGCCGGCTGATCGCCCGACATCGGCGATGGCAATTTACCTGGCGCGGTTTCGCTCGCGCGAAATCGGTGGATTGCGGGAAACGTCGCCCAATCGCCGCCAAAATGCCAAGATCCTCGGCGTCTCGCGGCGACGGGCAGGGCTTTGTCGGGGTCGAGGCACGAAAAATCCACCTGTGCGTCAGGAGTCGACGGCATCGGGGTATCCCGCGGGGAAGTCTGCAGATGGCTGCTCGCTGGCGCGAGCGCCGGCAATCCACTAACAAAAATTGCGCAGGTTTCGCATTCGCGACAGGGCAGCCGAGGATGACGGACGCGAGGATATCGAGACGCCGAGTCTACCATATCTGCGGGTATGACCATGCGCGCCCGGACGCTGTGCATGGCCGCCTCGCCAGGGAGTTGCGGCGTTTCGAAAGCACGTGGGGGGTATCCGCAGTATCGTCGGAGCCCGTCGTCGGCGCCGATCTGGCGACGTGGCAGGTGGCCACGACCGGCCCCGATTGGCGGGTCGAGACGGAGTTCCGCCTGTTGCGCTGGGACGACGTGGTCGAGGCAGAGGCCGCAAGGCCGATGTGGCGGCGCGTGTCGGGCGGCGTGCTGGCGTTCCTCGACTTTGTTCTGGCGGGCGCGCTCCTCCGCTATCTGCGCACCAGCTGGCGCTATGCGATGTTCTTCCTCTACCCGTTCCTGATTCTGGCGGCGGTCGGCCTGTTCGCCTTCCTCGGTGGAGCGGGCATGGCGCGGGCGACCGGTTCCGCTCTGGCCGGCCTGGGCGTCGGCATCGGCGTTTTCGTCGTTCTGTTTCGCTTGGCGGAGCGCTTGGTCTTCCTCGGGCTGCTGTTCGACGACTGGATCTTTTCGCGCCGCTATATTCGCTGGGGCGACCCCGTGCTCGACGATCGGTTGCAGCGCGTGGCTCTCGAACTCGCCGGCCCGGCGCACGCTGACGCGCCGGATGAAATCGTCATTGTCGCGCACAGCCTCGGTGCCGTGCTCGCCATTGACCTGCTCGATCGCGCGATCCAGGCCGGGTTGGGGCAATCGGATCGCACGCCCCGCGTCGTGCTGCTCACGGTCGGGTCGTCCACCTTGAAGATCGGGCTTCACGGGGCGGCCGCCCGCTTCCGTGCCGCGGTCGCGCGCGTCAGTGCCGCCCGCGCCGTGTTCTGGGCCGACTACCAGGCGCGTTCGGACGTGATGAACTTCTATGACAGCGATCCGCTCGCGGAGATGGGGCTTCCGCCGACGGGCTCGCCGCTCGTCCGCAGCGTCAGCATCAGGCGCATGCTCGACCCTGCGCGCTATCCGCGCATCCGCAGGAACTGGTACCGGATGCATTGCCAATTCGTCAGGGGCAACGACCGGCGCGCGCCCTATGACTATTTCATGTTGACCTGCGGGCCTTTCAGCGCTGAACAGCAGGCCCGATCACAGGAAGGCGCCATGCTAGCCCTCGATTCCGAAGGACGAATTTCGCCTTCGCCCGCACCGATGCAGAACGATCCGACCGAGGCCGCCAGGCAATGACGCTCACCATCGCCAAGGCCGTCTACGTCCTGCTTGCCGTCGGCTGGTACATCATCCGCATCCCCCATGAACGGCGCTCGCGCCGGACGCCGATTTCCCGCAGCGCGCGCGGGGCGCGCGAGATCGCGCTGCTCAGCATCTCGTTCACGGGGCTCGGACTGCTGCCCTTCATCTATGTCGCGACGGGATTTCCGCGCTTCGCTAATTATCCGTTCCAGCCGCTCCTTGCCGTCATCGGCACGATCGTCGCGCCGGCTGCGCTCGTTCTGTTTCACCTCACGCATCGCGCGCTCGGCCGAAACTGGTCGGTGTCGCTCGATCTGCGGGAAAGCCATCGCCTGATCACCGGCGGCGTTTATCGCTACGTCCGTCATCCGATGTATTCGGCCTTCTGGCTCTGGGCGATCGCGCAGGCCCTGCTCCTGCCCAATTTCGTCGCCGGATTGTCGGGCCTGATCGGCTTCGGCACGCTCTATTTCTTTCGCGTCGGTCAGGAGGAGCGTCTCATGGTCGAGGGCTTCGGCGCGGAGTATAGCGAGTACATGGCTCGAACCGGCCGTGTCGTCCCGCGGCTGTTCAGCGGATCGTGATCGGAGCGTAGGATTCTCGGGTTCTCGTCACCGCATGAGAGCCTTGCTCGCAGAAACGAGGCAGGAGACCCTCGGGACGTTGGTGCAGAGCCGGCCGGACCTGGCGCGTGAGTTCGCGCCGGTTGCCGAGCAACCTTGCCATAAGCGTCGCGTCTCGCGTAGAGGAGATCGATACCTTTATTTGCTAGGTTCGTGTGAGTTCTGAACGAGGCAGGGGGCTTGAGTAATATGCTCAGGATCAGCGTTGCATTGGCTGCTCTGATGATCGCACTTCCGACCGAGGCGCGCGAAGTTGTTGCCTTTAAGGGGAATGCTGCACCCGGTGCGATCATCATCAAGACGAAAGAGCGGCGCCTGTACTGGGTGCGGGACGATGGCACTGCCATCCGCTATCAGGTCGCTGTTGGAAAGGCCTCCAAGCAGTGGCTCGGCGAAGTGGAGATCGACGGCAAGCATGTCGAGCCGGCGTGGTCCCCGCCCGACGAGATCAAGCGTGACAACCCGGCGCTTCCGGACGTGATCCCGGGCGGCTCGCCGCGAAATCCGATGGGCGCTCGCGCGCTGACGCTCTCCGGCGGCGGTCAATATGCGATCCACGGCACCAATCGCCCGGAAAGCGTCGGGACGTTCGCGTCCTATGGCTGCTTCCGGATGCGCAATGAAGACATCATCGACCTCTTCGAACGCGTCGGGGTCGGCACCCCGGTCATCGTCCAGCGCTGACGGTCGACCGACGACCCGGCCCTCATGGGCGGCATGAAGGGCCGGGACAAGCTTTCGCTCAATTGTTGCGTTCGGCCGAGAAGGCGGCGGCCTGGCCGCTTCTGCCGTTGCTGTTCAACGCCTTGAGGCTGTTGATGTAGTCGGCCGGATAGAGCATCGTGTTGCCCGGCGCTTCCAGTCCCATGTATTGCGCGATCTCGCCGACCCATCGGTTGCAGTTGTACAGCACTGCATGCCAGGTCGGGGAGTTCTTCTGCTTCTGCCTGATATGGGCAGCGATACGCCGATACTGCTCCTCGGTCAGCACCACCCGGAACCGCGCAGAAATGTACTCGTCCTCGGTGTCTCCATCGCTGGCGCCGGTCTCGGCCGGCACCGGCAGCACATGCCCGACCGACCACATTTCGGGACCGTCGCCGGCTGGATGCAGGCCAGCGACCTGGCTTGCTGTGACCTGTCCGACTTCGCCTCGCGCGTTCAGTCGGCCATGGACGAGAAAGGTGTGGCCATAGCTCAGCGCATAGCGCGAGCGGAATTCGACGAAATAGGCGCCGGTGCTCTGCTGAGCCTGCCGCCGCGCCACGCGATGCGAGTTTCGCCCAAGCGACCCGGTCTCTTGCGTGACAATCCCTTGATCGTCGCCGGGATAGACCGTGGCGGGTTGAGCGCGGGCCTGCAGCGATGAGCCGGCGCAGACCAGGCCGGCGGCACAGGCGGCAAGCATCCAAGAGCGCGCCCGATGAGTCAGGTTAAGCCGCATCGCTGCCTCCTGCTTCCACGATATAATATCCGTACGTCATCCGCGTCATCATGCGACCAGATGCAAGTACAGGCAGTAGAAAAGAAAACGGCCGGTCAGACCGGCCGTTTTCCGTTTTTTGGGCTCAGCCCTTCGTCACGATCGGCGCGGCTGCCGGCGGCGGAGCCTTGCCTTTGCCCTTGCCGATCGAAGCGCACCCACCGACGCCCATCATCGCAACAGCTACGGTCAACACAAGAAGCTTTTTCATCGATTCGCCCTCGTTAAGAACAGCCCAACTATGGATGAAAGCAGTTCGACTGCTAGTGCGGATGCGCAACACTGTGTCAATTTTGCTGTGCTGGGCAGCCTGCCCAACACAACGTCGAGTATTCCAGATGGGTTCCATGATTTCAATGGGGCAGCGGGAGTACCCCGATGGCTCCGGCAATTATGGTTTCCGATTATCGCGAACAGACCGGCGGCAGCGCTCCGCGGTCGTGCGAGCCGTCAGCCTGAAGATAGTGCTCCGCATTCTGTATTCTCCGATTGAGAGCGCCGGCATTTCGGTCCCCGCCTTCGAAATTCACAAACGAAATCATGGACGAAATGGAACGCGAGCGGTTCTGGTCGCGAAAGCCGCGGCGTTCGGCGTGGGGCGGGATGGGGCTGGCCTTGGCGTCGCATCGGCAGCAGCACGGCCAGCCCGACGCAAGGTCGCGGCTCAAAAGTTGCTTCGGGAAAGACGCATGCGCCAAAGGGCACAGGGGAGATGATGAGCGGTGGATGGACGATAGGCACGCCTCGCGCGCGGCGTGGATCAAGCCAGGTTGTGGAGGTGACCGATGGCGACAAGCAGGCGCGTGCCTGGTGCAGCTTTCCGCGGCGGGCATTGGACATCGCGGCGGTTGCCCCGGTGTGGCTGGACGAGACCGGGGTGGAGCTGACCTGGCAGCCAACGCATTGGCGCCCGGCGACAGTGATCGCCGAGACGTTCGAGGTGGAATGATCGGGCCCGGGTCGACGCTGCCCGGTGTGCCCGGGAGCCGTTGAAGCGGCCGGCATCCTGTGGTCGAACTTCTCGCAACAAGCCGTCATGGCCGATTCCGGCCGCGAACGGAGTCGGGAGGACCAGCATGCGCATTGCCAGTATCGAGCCCTTCATCCTGCACATCCCGGTCACGGGTGGTTCGATCGCGGATTCGACCCATCGCATCAGTCATTGGGGCGTGGTCGGCACGAAGATCGTCACGGAGGATGGGCTCGAGGGCTACGGCTTCACCGGCACCCATGCCGACCTGCCGTCGGACCGGCTGATCACCGCCTGCATCCGCGACTGCTATGCGCCGTTGCTGATCGGCGAGGACGCCTCGGAGAGCAATCGTCTCTGGCTGAAGCTCGCCCGCCATCCGGCCCTGCAATGGGTCGGCCGCGCCGGCATAACCCAGCTCGCGCTCGCCGCCGTCGATGTCGCGCTCTGGGATCTCAAGGCGAAGAAGGCTGGCGTGCCGCTCTGGCATCTGCTCGGCGGCGCCAGCAAGCCGAGGCTCGAGGCCTACAACACCGATATCGGCTGGCTTTCGATCCCGAAGGACCAACTCGTCGACGGTTGCCGCAAGGCGGTCGAGCGCGACGGCTTCCACCGCATCAAGGTCAAGGTCGGTCATGCCGACCCGGGCATCGACATCGGCCGGCTCGAGGCAGTGCGCCAGGCCGTCGGCTCCCATGTTACGCTCGCCATCGACGGCAACGGCAAATGGGACCTGCCGACCTGCCGCCGCTTCTGCGCCCGCGCCGAACCGCTCGACATCTTCTGGTTCGAGGAGCCGCTCTGGTATGACGATGTCGGCTCGCACGCCGCGCTCGCCCGCTCGACCTCGATCCCGGTCGCGCTCGGCGAGCAGCTCTATTCGCTCGATGCCTTCCGCGCCTTCATCGCGGCCGATGCGATCGACTTCGTCCAGCCCGACGTGACCCGGCTCGGCGGCATCACCGAATACATCCAGGTCGCGGATCTGGCGCTGGCAAGCCGCCTGCCGGTGGCGCCCCATGCCGGCGAGATGAGCCAGGTGCATGTCCATCTCGCCTATTGGCATCAGGCCACGCCCGTCCTCGAATACATACCCTGGATCAAGGACGCCTTCGAGGAGCCGGCCGATGTCGTCGACGGCTGCTTCCTGAAGCCGCAGAAGCCCGGCGCCGGCACGACACCCACGGCGGAGGCGTTTTCACGTTTTGCCAAGCCGCTGCTCTGACAAGCCCCTGCGCCTGACGGCTTGCTCCGTTAGGCTCTCGAGCCTAGACTTCTACCGATCCGTTGGGGTGCCGCGAGGCTGAGAGGTGCTGATGCACCAACCCATCGAACCTGATCCGGGTAATGCCGGCGAAGGGAACGGTCATCGGCTCGTCGCTCGTCACGCCATGGCCGTTGCCTTCCCGGGCCAATGGGAATGGCATGGCACATCAGTCCACGTATCCAGCTCAACGCCAGCCGGCTCATGTCGGCATTGTCGGCGCTGGCGTCGTTGGCCTCGCCTGCGCGGTTGAGCTTCTCAGCCGTGGTGCGAGCGTCGACATCCACGAGCGCGGCGCCTTTGCCGGTGAACGCGCCTGTTCATGGCATGCCGGCGGGATGCTCGCGCCCTGGTGTGAAGGCGAGAGCGCCGAGGAACCCGTCATCCGCCTGGGCCAGGAGGCGGCCGGCTGGTGGCAGCGCCATGTCGAGGGCGTGGTTTGCAAGGGCACGCTGGTGCTGGCGCCGAGCCGGGACCGTTCCGAACTCCGGCGCTTCGGCCAGCGCACCTCGCATTTCGCAGAGACTGACGGCGACGGCATCGCGGCACTCGAACCCGATCTCGCCGGGCGCTTCGCCAAGGGCCTCTTCTTCGAAGGCGAGGCGCATCTCGATCCGCGGCTGGCCCTCGCAGGCCTGACCGACAGGGTGAGGGCGCTGGGCGGCCGCATCCATTTCGGCAGCGAGGCGCAAGCCTCGGATCTGGCCGGCGATGCCGTGCTCGACTGCCGCGGCTTCGCGGCCCGCGATGCGCTCGCCGATCTGCGCGGCGTCAAGGGCGAGATGCTGCTGCTGCGCAGCCGCGACATCACGCTGTCGCGCCCGGTCAGGCTGCTCCATCCGCGCATTCCGCTCTATGTCGTGCCGCGTGCGGACGGGCTTTTCATGGTCGGCGCCACCATGATCGAGAGTGCCGATCGCGGCCGCATCTCGGCCCGCTCGATGCTCGAGCTACTCGGCGCGGCCTATGCGCTGCACCCCGCCTTCGGCGAGGCCGAGGTGGTCGAGATCGGCGTCGATGTCCGCCCGGCCTTTCCCGACAACCTGCCGCGGCTGACGCGCCGCGGCCGGGTGATCCATGTCAACGGCTTCTATCGTCACGGCTTCCTGCTCAGTCCCGCCATGGCGCGGATGGCCGCCGACGCCGTGCTCGATCCAGCCGCCAATCCGGAGATGTTGCATGACATTGCTGCTTAACGGGGAGCCGCAGGAGGTCGCGGCCGCGACGCTGGCCGAAGCGCTGGCCGAACTCGGCTATGCCGGCAAGATCGTGGCGACGGCCGTCAATGGCGAATTCGTAGCGGCGCGCAAGCGCGAGGCCGTCAGGTTGGCCGAGGGCGACCGCATCGAGGTCGTCGCACCGATGCAGGGTGGCTGAGATGCAAAAGCCACAAATGAAAGATTTCTATGGCTTCGAGCCGCAGAGCCGGCTCTTCCTCGGCACGGCACAATACCCGTCGCCGGCCGTCCTGGCCGATGCCGTCAGGCGTTCCGGCGTCGAGGTCGTGACGGTCTCGCTCAGGCGGGAAGCCGCCCAGGGCCTGACGGGCGAGGGCGGTGCAGGCCAGGCCTTCTGGTCTCTGATCGGTGAGCTCGGCGTTCGCGTCCTGCCCAACACGGCCGGCTGCCACACGGTCAAGGAAGCCGTCACCACCGCCCAGATGGCGCGCGAGGTTTTTGGGACCGACTGGATCAAGCTCGAGGTCATCGGTGAGGACGACACGCTCCAGCCGGACGTCGTCGGGCTGATCGAGGCGGCGCGGATTCTGAGCGACGACGGTTTCCAGGTCTTTCCCTACACCACCGAGGACATCGTCGTCGGCGGGCGCCTACTCGATGCCGGCTGCGAGGTCTTGATGCCCTGGGGCGCGCCGATCGGCTCGGGCCGCGGTCTGAACAATCCCTACGGCCTGCGCACCATGCGCCAGCATTTCCCGGATATCTCGCTGGTCGTCGATGCCGGGATCGGCCTGCCGTCCCATGCGGCGCAGGCGATGGAGCTGGGCTATGACGCGATCCTGCTGAACACGGCCGTCGCCAAGGCTGGCGATCCGGCGCTGATGGCCGAGGCTTTCGCGATGGCGATCGAGGCCGGGCGACAGGCTTATCGAGCGCAGCCGATCGAGGCGCGCGACATGGCCGCTCCCTCGACGCCTGTGATGGGCAAGGCATTCCTCTCGTGAAGGTGCTCGCTGCGATGAAGCTCGATCCGTTCTACCCAATCTTCGACAGCGCCGACTGGCTCGAACGCATGCTGCCCCTCGGCGTGAAGCTGGTGCAGTTGCGCATCAAGGACAGGAGCGAGGTCGAGACGGCGCGCGAAATCGCTCGCGCCAAGGCGCTCTGCGCCGAGGCCGGCTGCGTCCTCGTCGTCAACGACTATTGGCGGCTCGCGATCGCCGAGGGCTGCGGCTTCGTCCATCTCGGCCAGGAGGACCTCGATAGCGCCGACCTTGCCGCGATCCGCAAGGCAGGGATGAAGCTCGGCGTCAGCAGCCATGACGAGGCTGAGCTGGAGCGGGCGCTGGCGACGCAGCCGGATTATGTCGCGCTCGGTCCCGTCTATCCGACGATCTTGAAGGCGATGAAATGGGGCCCGCAGGGGCTGGAGCGCGTGACCGAATGGAAGCGCCGTCTCGGCGCGATCCCGCTGGTCGGCATCGGCGGTATCTCGCTGGAGCGCGCCCCGGGCGTCTTTGAGGCCGGCGCCGACATCGTCGCGGCGGTGACCGATATCACTCTGAATGCCGATCCCGAGACGCGGCTGAAGGCCTGGGTCGAGGCGACGCGAAACCGCATCTAGCGAAGCCAGCCCTCAACGCAGCGGAAAACGGCCTTCTGCCTCGGCCTGCCCCAGAACCTTCCCCGAGCCGTCGACGGCCTCGATGGTCCAGATGTAGCGATGCGTCTGGCCCGGGGGCGGGCAAGGGCCGACATAGCTGATTGCTCCCTGGGCAACCCGACCCTTGCCATCATAGCCGACGGTCGAGCCGCCATGGCGGAAGTTCGGCGCGTCGTAGTCGCGCATCGCGAACCTGAGCGAGGCGGTGCCTTTCGGCGCGCTGCGGATGGTGAACGCCGGCGAGGTGCCGCCACAGGCGCCGATACCACTCCAGGTGAACGACGCCGAGAAGGCATGGGCGGAGGAGTTGGCTGCCATCACGGCAGCGGCGAAACCGAGGGAAACAAGGTGTCGTCTCAAGCGCATCCGGGAAGGCCTTGCTGATCGGGAGCCATTGACCGTTCTGTCGGCTGGCGACGCTACGGCGGTTTGAGAGTAGAAGAGTCGCTCGCGCTGTCGAGCCCTTCAGGCTTCCACTTTCGAGACGTGCCCGTCGACATGGCCGAGGCTGCGCTCGGGGTCGAGCCGGTCGCGCACGCGTTGTTTCAGCACCTTGGAGTCGGGGAAGCCGCCATCCTCCTTGCGGTCCCAGATCAGCTCGCCATTGTAGTGGATCTGGAAGATGCCGCCGGTGCGCGGGATCAGCGCGATCTCGCCGATATCCTGCCCGAACGTCGAGAGCAGTTCCTGGCCGAGCCAGGTGGCGCGCAGCATCCACTGGCACATCGAGCAATAGGTGATCGCGATACGGGGGCCGGGGTTGGGAGCGGTTTCGGTCATGGCACTCTGCCTTCAGGGTCGGAAGCTGGCTTTCGAGACCATGCTTCGACCCCTGAAGGCAAGCGTCCTGCGGCATGGCGGACCAGCGCAGCGGGCTTGATCAGCGCGGAATGCTGAAGCGCAGCCCCCCGCCATCGCAGAGCCCATCGGAAAAGACGATCGCCTGGTAGGCCTCGCCCGGCTTGTCAGCGAGCACGGTGATCGCTTCGGGTTTGATGTCCTTGAGCTCGATCTTCTCCTCGCAGTCTCGTCGCGGCACACTGCCGAGGTCGAGCGTCGCCAGCGGTTTGATGTTGTCGTTGCCGTTCGCACCGTTCCAGCGCGAGACGGTGTAGCTCAGCTTCTCGTTCCTCTTGTCGTCGTCCGGGCCGGCAAGCACGAGAATGCCGTCGCTGACCGCGATGAGATCACGGATCGCGCGACCCTTGCCGAGTGCGACCGTGAACAGCTCCGGCGCAGCATTGCCGCCTCCGAACAGCTCGTTTGCCTTGACTGAGAGAATCTTGGCGCCGTCCTTGTCGACCGGTCCGCGGAATCCGAAATAGAGCCGTCCCCCGCGGACCGTCATCCCCTCGATATTCACGCCGTTCCTGCCCTTCAAATGCTGCGCGTCCTTGGGCGGCTCCGTTCCCAGGCACATCGCCTCGCCGACATGCTCCTTCAACCCCGCTACGCTGCTCATCACGGTCCAGAGCGCGCCCGTATCGGCGAAATCGACCAGCTTGCCGGCCTTGTCCTGCTGGCCGCGGCCAGTCGCAGGGTCGAGCCTGAAGCGGAACAGGTGCCGGCTTTCGGGATTGCTCGCGCAATCGCCGCGCTTGGCGCTGTGCGAGCCGGTCACGTAATAGAATTGCCCGTCGGTCGCGGCCGCCTCGCCATCGAGCTCGACCTTGCCGGGGAGCAGTGCGACACGCTCGGCCTCGGGCTTGATCGCTGAGGTCTCGATCGTGACGTAGCGCGCTTCGCCGCCTTCGTCGAACACGGCGAGGCACAGGCCCGGCGCGGCCGGCACGCCCGGGCAGGCGATGCCGCTCAGGGACTGGCGCGTCTTGTTCTGCTTTTTGGGGAAGGCGAAGCCGGAGCCAGCATCCAACGGACCGGCCTGGGGCCTGAGCGCAGGCGGCTCGGCTGCGGCGGCGGATCCGGGCGGGCCCGGCAGCGTGAGCACAAGCAGGACGAGCGTTGCTCGCAAAAGATGCGTGATCATATCTAGTGCCCTTATAGATTGCGAAACCTTATGGCGGTTCCGTCTTTCGGGAAAGCGGCCTTTAGCCCGTCACCGCGCTCAGGCTCCGTGAGGGATAGCGCAGCGCCATGTCGAAGGGGTTGAGCTTCGCGCCGAGCGCTTCTGCCTCCGTCCGCAGGATTGCGACGACGTTGGGCAGCCGATCCTCGCGGAGACGCTCGACCAGGGTCCCGATGCTGAGCGCCGCGACGGCACGCCCCTCCGCATCGAAGACCGGAACCGCGACGCCGGCCATGCCGGGAATAAGCCCGGTGTTGAGGTTGACCCAGCCCTGCTCACGCGCCATCGCCAGCGCGCAACGCAGCGCAGCCTCGTCGAGGAAGCCGCGATCGAGCAGGCGGGGCATGTTGAAGCGGATCACGGCCTCCCGCTCGCCCTCCGGCAGATGCGCTAGAATCGCGAGACTGCCCTGGCCGATGCCGAGCGGCACCTTGCCGCCGATGTCCCCGGTGAACGAGCGGATCGGGAAGGGGCCCTCGATCCGGTCGAGACAGACCACGTCATAGCCGTTGCGCACGAGCAGGAAGATGGTGTCGCTCAGCGTGGCCGAGAGCCGCAGCAGCGCCGGCCGTGCCAGTTCACGCAGGCCACCGGCCTGCCCGGCGCGCGCCGCCAGGACGAAGAAATCGAGCGCCGGGCGGTAGCGCTTCCCGCCCGCGACCTGCTCGACGAAGCCCTCCGCCATCAGGTCGCGCAGCGCCCGGTGCGCGCTGGGCTGGCCGCAGCCGGCGGCCGCGGCGATGTCCTTCAGGCGCATCCCGGCTGCATCGCCCGCCGCTACGATGCGCAGGAGGCGAAGGGCACGCTGGAGACTCGATTGAGGTTCGCTTGTGTCGGTCATTGCATGAAACGATGCGCAATTGAATCGATCAATAATTCTATATAGGAGAATTATCTCGATATAAATTCTCCAATATGAAATTGGCGATTGACGGATTTGTGTCGCCTGCGTCTCCTTCGGGGCATCGCAGGCCGGCGTCCGGTTCGATCAGCTCCGGAGGCCCGTATCCGAGGGTGCCGATGGGCTTTCTGACGCTGCAATCGCTGAGCAAGATCTATGGCGACCTCGCCGCCGTGCGCGATGTCGATCTCAGCGTCGCCCAGGGCGAGTTCGTCTCGCTGCTCGGTCCCTCGGGCTGCGGCAAGACCACGACGCTGCAGATGATTGCAGGGCTCGTCGAGCCGACGAGCGGGCGGATCACGCTCGACGGGCGCGACATCACCCATGAGAAGCCGAACAAGCGCGGGCTCGGCATCGTCTTCCAGAGCTATGCTCTGTTCCCGCACATGACCGTGGCGGAGAACGTCGCCTTCGGGCTGGAGATGCGCAAGGTCGGCAAGGCGGACCGCGATCGCCGCGTTGCCGCGATGCTCGGCCTGGTTCATCTCTCTGCCATGGCAGAGCGCTATCCGCGCCAACTCTCGGGCGGCCAGCGCCAGCGCGTCGCGATCGCCCGCGCACTCGTCATCGAGCCGCCGGTGCTCCTGCTCGACGAGCCGCTCTCGAACCTCGACGCCAAGCTGCGCGAGGAGATGCAGTTCGAGCTCCGCCGCATCCAGCGCAGCGTCGGCACGACGACGATCATGGTGACGCATGACCAGGCCGAGGCGCTTTCGATCAGCGACCGCGTCGTCGTGATGGAGCAGGGCGCGATGACGCAGATCGATGCGCCCTACCGCCTCTATGAGCGGCCGGCGACCGCCTTCATCTCCTCCTTCGTCGGCAAGATGAACCGGATCGAGGGCGTTTGGCGCAATGGCCGCGCCGAGGTCTCGGGGCTCGCCTTGCCGAGCGAGCCGGCGACCCTCGCGGAGGGCAGGGCGGTGTCGCTGTCGCTGCGCCCGGAGAAGATCCTGTTGGCGCAGGCTGGGCAGGGCGTCCTCGATGGAAGCATCGCCGCACGCTTCTTCCTCGGCAGTTACTGGCTGTTCAATGTCGAGACGCCGGCAGGCCCGCTCACGGTCTCCGTCCCGAACCAGGGTGGCGAGCCCCCGGCGGAAGGAGCGCAGGTCTCGCTCTCCTGGGCGCCGGCCAGCCTCAAGGTCGATGCGCTCGCGGGAGCTGCAGCGTGAGCGCCGCGAGCCCGAGCGTAGCCGGAGCGGATCCGGCCCAGTCGCCCGCGCGACGTGCCAATCCCGCTCCCTGGCTGCTTGTCGGCCCCGGCGCGCTGATGTTTCTCGGGCTGGTGGTGCTGCCGCTGATCCTGACGGTCATCCTGTCGTTCCACGCCTATGACCACACGACCGGCATCAAGAGCGAGTTCACGCTGGCGCATTACAGCGCGATCTTCTCGGACAGCTACTATCTCGGCATCTTCTGGCGCACACTCCGGGTCGCCGCGCTGACGACCTTGATCTGCGCGCTGATCGGCTTGCCCGAGGCCTACATCCTGTCCCGGATGCGCGACCCCTGGCGCTCGGTGTTCCTGCTCGTGATCATCGGCCCGTTGCTGGTTTCGGTCGTGGTCCGCGCCTTCGGCTGGAGCATGCTGCTGGGCTCGACCGGTCTGGTTAATCAGACGCTGCAGGCGCTCGGCTTGGGCACGATACGGCTGCTCTACACCGAGACGGCGATCGTGGTCGCGCTCGTCCACGTCATGCTGCCCTTCATGGTCATTCCGGTCTGGACCGCGCTGCAGAAGCTCGATCCGATGGTCGAGGCGGCGGCCTTGACGCTCGGCGCGTCGCATTTCACTGCGTTGCGCCGCGTGGTGCTGCCGCAGGTCTCGCTCGGCGCGCTCTCGGGCAGCCTGCTCGTCTTCGGCCTCTCGGCCAGCGCCTTCGCGATCCCCGGCCTGCTCGGCGGGCGCCGTCTCAAGATGGCGGCGACGCTGGTCTATGACGAATACATGCACGAGCTGAACTGGCCGCTTGGCGCTGCCATCGCCATCGTCGTGCTCGTCGCCAACCTCGCCATCATGCTCGGCTACAACCGCATGGTCGAGGCGCGCGCCCGCCGCGCTCTGGGTTGAGGAGGGCGCCATGCAGAAGAACGGCCCCATCGCGCTTCTCTTTCACGGCCTCGTCGTCGCCTTCGTGCTGGCGCCGCTGCTGGTGATCTGCCTCGTCGCCTTCACGCCCGAGAACACGCTGACGATCCCGACGACCCAGTTCTCGCTGCGCTGGTTCCACGCGATCTTTGCCCATCCGGACTTCGTCGCGTCCTTCGTCAACAGCCTGTGGCTGGCGACGCTCTCCGCGACGATCGCGATCGCGCTTGCCGTCCCGGCCGCGCTCGCCATTGACCGCTACGATTTCCCCGGCCGCGGCGCGCTCAACGCGCTCTTTCTCTCGCCGCTGATCATCCCGCACCTGGTGCTCGGCGTCGCCTTTCTGCGTCTGTTCGCGCTGATCGGCGGCACGGGGTCCTTCGCTTGGCTGGTCGTGACCCATGTCATCATCGTCACGCCATACGTGCTGCGGCTGGTGATGGCGTCCTTCACGGGGCTCGACCGCAGCGCCGAGCAGGCGGCGATGACGCTGGGCGCCTCGCATTGGACGGTGTTCCGGCGCATCACCGCGCCGATGATCCTGCCGGGCATCACCGGCGGCCGGCTGCTCGCCTTCATCAACTCGTTCGACGAGCTGACCATGTCGATCTTCGTCACCTCGCCGCAGACGGTGACGCTGCCGGTGCGGATGTACATGTACGCGACGGAATCGATCGACCCGATGATGGCGGCGGTCTCGGCGCTGATGATCGCGCTGACGGCGGTTGCGATGCTGGTCCTCGACCGCGCCTTCGGCCTCGACAAGATCCTTGTCGGACAGAAGTGAGACCACGGCCATGCCGCTGCTCCATCGCATCGTCCGCAAGGAACACCCCCCGATCGCCTTCACGCTCGACGGCCGGGCCTGCGAGGGGCGGGTTGGCGACACATTGCTGACCGCGATCCTCAGCCACGTCGAGGCCGTCCGGGCGACGGAGTTCTCGGGCCAGCCCCGCGCCGGGTTCTGCCAGATGGGCGCCTGCCAGGACTGCTGGGTGACGCTGGCGGATGGCGCACGCCTGCGGGCCTGCACCACGCCCCTTGCGGACGGTATGAGCGTCGTCACGCAAGCAGGGCGAGCAGCGTGAGCGGGCGCGCGCAGCCGCTGGTCGTCGGCGCCGGCCCGGCCGGCATCCGTGCGGCCCAGGCGCTCGTCGCGGCCGGTTTGCGCCCCTTGGTGGTCGACGAGGCGCCCGCCTGTGGCGGCCAGATCTACCGCCAGCGTCCCGTGCCGGACGGGCGCAGCGCCAAGGCGCTCTATGGTTCGGAGGCCGGCAAGGCGCAGGCGCTGCATCGCGATTTCGCCGCATTGGCCGGGCGCATCGACTACTGGCCGCAGGCGCTGCTCTGGAACCTGCGCGATGGCGCAGCCGACATCGCCGTCGCCGGCGAGAATCGCCGTGTCGCCTATGAGGGATTGATCCTGGCGACGGGCGCGACCGATCGAATCCTGCCGATTCCTGGCTGGACGCTGCCCGGCGTCTTCACCCTGGGCGGCGCGCAGATCGCGCTCAAGGCGCAGGGCTGCGCGATCGGCAGCCGCGTCGTCTTCGCCGGCACCGGGCCGCTGCTCTATCTTGTCGCCTGGCAGTACATGAAGGCGGGCGTCGAGGTCGCCGCCGTGCTTGATGCGGCACCTTTTTCCGCCAAGTTCGCGATTCTGCGAGGGTTGAAATTGTTCCCGGCCATTGTGCTGCGGGGCATGCGTTTCGTCGCCGAGCTGAAGCTGCGCGGCGTGGCGCTGCATGACGGTGTGGTGGATCTGCGGATCGCGGGCGATCGCGAGGTCGCCGGCATTTCCTGGCATGCGGGCGGTCGAGAGCACAGCCTCGCCTGCGACGGCGTCGGCTACGGGCTTGCCTTGCGTTCGGAAACCCAGGCCTCCGACCTCGCCGGCTGCGCCTTCCGCTTCGACCGGCGCGACCGCGCCTTGCTGCCGCAACGCGACGCTGCCGGGCGCTCAACCGTGCCCGGCGTCTATCTTGCCGGCGATGGCGCCGGTATCGCAGGGGCCGACGCGGCTGAACGGGCAGGGGAGCGCGCCGCGCTGGCGCTATGCGAGGATCGGCGTCTGCCGTTCTCGCGAGATCGAGCCGCCCGGCTGGAGCGAGAACTCGCCCGCATCGACCGCTTTCGCGAGATTCTCGAGGCGGCCTTCCCGTTTCCGGCACATTGGGCAGCCAATATCGCTGCCGACACCGTGCTCTGCCGTTGCGAGGAGATCAGCGCGGGCGACGCCCGAAAGGCGATCGACGATTTCGACATCGTCGAGCTGAATCGCCTGAAGGCGGTCAGCCGCATCGGCATGGGTCGCTGTCAGGGCCGCGTCTGTGGGAGTGCAGCGGCGGAACTGCTCGCGGCAGCGACCGGGCAGGGCATCGAGAGCGTCGGGCGGCTGCGCAGCCAGGCCCCGCTCAAGCCGGTCCCGCTGGTCCTGGCTGCGGCGGAGCGTGAAACGGAGGCTGCGGAATGAGCGCGCGCCTCGATGTCGATGTCGCGATTATCGGCGGGGGCCTCGTCGGCTCCTCGGCCGCGCTGGCCCTGCGTGGCATGGGCCTGAGCGTCGCCCTGCTCGACAAGGGCTTCTGCGGGGCGCAGGCGAGCGGCGTGAACTATGGCGGCGTCCGCCGACAAGGGCGCCCGCGCGAGCAACTCCCGCTGTCGCAGCGCGCCCATTCCGTCTGGCCGCGCCTCGCGGCCCTGATCGGAATCGACGGCGAATTCCAGCGCTCAGGCCACCTCAAGCTTGCCCGCGGCGAGGCCGACATGGCCTCGCTGGAGGCCTATGCCGAGAGCGTCGCCGATCAGGGGCTCGACCTCGAGCTGATCGGCCATAACGACCTGCGCGAGCGCTTTCCCTGGATCGATGGGGACGTCACCGGAGCTTCGCTCTGCGCCGGCGACGGCCATGCCAATCCGCGCCTCGTCTCGGCCGGCTTCGCCAGTGCCGCCCGACGTGCCGGCGCGCATGTGCTCGAGAACACACCCGTCACGGGCGCGACGCGCAATGGCGAAGGCTTTGCGCTGGAAGCCGGCACTGGGCTGGAGTTGCGCGCAGGGGCGCTGGTCAACAGCGCCGGCGCCTGGGCCGGCCCCTTCGCTGAAAGCTTCGGCGAGCCCGTCCCGGTCAGCCGGATCTACCCATCGATGATCGTGACGGAGCCGCTGGCCCCGATCATGACCGTCAATACCGGCATGGAGGGGGGCGGCATCTATGCCCGGCAGGTCGAGCGCGGAAACTGCGTCGTCGGCGGCGAGCGCGGCCTGCCTCTGGCCGATACGGATTTCTCCCGGCCGACAGGCGACGGCGCGCTCGCGATCATGAACAAGGCCGCCGAGCTCTTCCCGGCGATGCGCCACGCCCAGGCGATCCGCTTCTGGACCGGCACCGAGGCCGCAATGCCGGACCGCAACCCGGTGATTGGCCCGAGCGGCACGACGCCGGGCCTGTTCCACGCCTTCGGCTTCACTGGCGCCGGCTTCCAGATTGCGCCCGGCGTCGGCGAGGTCCTGGCCGAACTCGTCCGTGACGGCACGACCGCGACGCCAATCGAGGCCTTCTCGATCGCGCGCTTCAGCAAGCCTCTCACGACCAGCGACCGCACAGCCGACGGCTCGGGTGCGGATCGCCATTCAGAGCCGCAACGCAGGGGAGACCTCTCATGATCAATCGTCGCACAGCCTTGAGCGCTGCCGTCGCCACGCTCGCGCTGGCCGCCGCTACCGCCGCGAATGCCCAGACCAAGACGCTCTATGTCGGCATGAACGGCGGCAACTTCGAGAAGACCTTCACCCAGGGCGTCTTCCCGGATTTCGAGAAGGCCAACAACGTCAAGGTCGTCGTCGTCCCCGGCACTTCCTCGGACATCCTCGCCAAGGCGACGGCGGCCAAGGACAAGCCACAGATGCACGTCATGTTCCTCGATGACGGCGTCATGGTCCGCGCCGTCGGCGCCGGGCTCTGCGAGAAGATCAAGGACGGACCGGAACTCGCCGAGCTCGCCAACGGTACCCGCATGAAAGGCGACATGGCCGTCGGCATCGACATGGGCATGACCGGGCTCGCCTATAACAAGAAGATGTTCGACGAGAAGGGCTGGGCTGCCCCGACCTCCTGGATGGATCTGGCCGATCCCAAGTTCAAGGACAAGGTCGTGTTCCAGTCGGCCTCGGCCTCGTCCTTCGGTCTGCACGCCTTCCTGATGTTCAACCGCATCCAGGGCGGTACCGAGGCCAATGTCGAGCCGGGCTTCGGCAAGTTCCGCGACACCATCGGCAAGAACGTCATCGAGTTCATCCCGAACTCGGCGAAGATCTCCGAGATGGTCCAGACCGGCGAGGCCGCGCTGTTCCCGTTGACCCCGACCGCCGTCTCGACCCTGAAGGAGAAGGGCATCCCCGTCGAATACGCCCAGCCGAAGGAAGGCTCAGTGGTGCTGATGGTTGCGCAATGCGTCATCGCCAACAACTCCGAGCCGGAGCTTGCCCAGAAGCTGGCGGCCTACCTCCTCTCGGCCGATGCCCAGTCGAAGGCTCTCGCAGCGGGCAACATCGTGCCCTCGAACACCAAGGCGAAGGCGACGACGCCCGAGGCCGAGAAGAAGCTCGAGACCTTCCACGCCAATATGAAGACCGCCGTGACGCTGGACTGGGACCTGATCAACGCCAAGCGTCCCGAGTGGAACAGCCGCTGGAACAAGATGATCGAGCGGTGATCTCGGTTTCCTGACGAAACACGCCGTCACCCTGGCCCTTGCAAAGCCCAGGGTGACGGAGTTCTGTTTTGAGCCTCGGCCGCCCGTCAGGCTGCCTCGGCCATATGGGCCTGCTCCGGTTCCGCGCCATGCTGCTTCAACGGCTTGTTGCCGGTGAGCTTCCGCATCAGCACGTAGAAGACCGGCGTCAGGAAGATGCCGAAGGCGGTGACGCCAATCATGCCGGCGAAGACCGCGATGCCCATCGCCTGGCGCATCTCCGCGCCGGCCCCGGTCGAAAGCACCAGCGGCACCACGCCCATGATGAAGGCGAGCGAGGTCATCAGGATCGGCCGTAGCCGCAGCCGGCTCGCCTCGATCGCAGCCTCGACCGGCGTGCGCCCCTCGAATTCGAGCTCGCGCGCGAATTCGACGATCAGGATCGCGTTCTTCGCCGATAGTCCGACCAGAACCACGAGGCCGATCTGGGTGAAGACGTTGTTGTCGCCGCCCGAATACCAGACGCCAGCCATGGCCGCGAGGAGCCCCATCGGGATGATCAGGATGATCGCGATCGGCAGCGTCAGGCTCTCATACTGGGCCGCCAGCACCAGGAAGACGAGCAGGATCGCGATCGGGAACACCAGCACCGCGGAGTTGCCGGCCAGGATCTCCTGATAGGTCAGCTCGGTCCATTCGAACGCGAAGCCCTTGGGCAGGGTCTCGGCTGCGATCCGCGTCACGGCGTCCTGTGCCTGGCCCGAGGAATAACCCGGGGCAGGGCCGGCATTGATATCGGCGCTGAGGAAGCCGTTGTAGCGCATCGCCCGTTCCGGCCCGGAATCGCTGCGGACGTTCAGCACGGCCGAGAGCGGCACCATCTCCCCCGAGTTCGAGCGGACCTTCAGCTTGCCGATGTCCTCCTGATAGGCGCGGAAGGGCGCATCGGCCTGGACGCGCACCGTGTAGGTGCGGCCGAACTTGTTGAAGTCGTTCACATAGGACGAGCCGAGATAGATCTGCAGCGTCTCGAAGACATCGGTCACGGGTACGCCGAGCTGGCGCGCCTTGGTGCGGTCGATATCGGCATAGAGCTGGGGGACATTGACCTGGAAGCTCGAGAACATGCCGGCGATCTCGGGCGCCGTCGCAGCCTTGGCCATGAAGGCCTTGGTCGCCTCGTCGAGCGCCTTGTAGCCGAGGCCGGCACGGTCCTCGATCTGCAGCTTGAAGCCGCCGATCGTTCCCAGCCCCTGCACGGGCGGCGGCGGGAACATCGCGATGAAGGCGTCCTTGATGCCGGCGAACTCCTTGTTGAGCTGCATGGCGATGGCGTTGCCGGAAAGGGCAGGGTCCTTGCGCTGGTCGAAGGGCTTCAGGCCGACGAAGACGATGCCGGCATTGGACGAGTTGGTGAAGCCATTGATCGACAGGCCGGGGAAGGAGATCGCGTTCTCGACGCCGGGATGCTTCAGCGCGATCTCGTCCATGCGGCGGATCACGTCCTCGGTCCGGTCGAGCGTCGCCGCATCGGGCAATTGCGCGAAGCCGACGAGATACTGCTTGTCCTGTCCGGGCACGAAGCCTGACGGCACGGTCTTGAACAGGACGCCGGTTAGCGCAACGAGGCCGACATAGAGCACCATCATCACCGTCTTGCGGCCGAGGATGCGGCGCACGCCGCCACCATAGGCCTCGGACGAACGATGGAAGAAGCGGTTGAAGCCGCGGAAGAACCAGCCGAAGACGCGATCCATGAAGCGCGTCAGCGCATCCTTGGGGGCGTGGTGGCCCTTCAGCAGCAGCGCGGCCAGCGCCGGCGAGAGCGTCAGCGAGTTGATCGCCGAGATCACCGTCGAGATCGCGATGGTGAGCGCGAACTGCCGGTAGAACTGCCCGGTCAGACCCGAGATGAAGGCCAGCGGCACGAACACGGCCACAAGCACGAGCGCGATAGCGATGATCGGCCCGGAGACCTCGCGCATCGCCTTGTAGGTCGCTTCGCGCGGCTCCAGCCCTTGCTCGATGTTGCGCTCGACATTCTCGACCACGACGATCGCGTCATCGACGACGATGCCGATCGCCAGCACGAGGCCGAACAGTGACAGAGCGTTGATCGAGAAGCCGAAGAGGTACATCACCGCAAACGTGCCGACGACCGAGACGGGCACGGCGACGAGCGGGATGATCGAGGCCCGCCAGGTCTGCAGGAAGACGATAACGACGAGAACGACCAGCGCGATCGCCTCCAGCAGCGTCGTGATCACCGCCTTGATCGAGGCGCGCACGAACTGGGTGGTATCGTAGACGATCGAGTAGTCCACGCCCTCGGGCATGTTCTGCTTGATCTCGCGCATCGTCTCCTGGACGCGGTCGGCGATCGCGATCGCATTCGAGTTCGGTGCCTGGAAGACCGGCACCGCGACGGCCGACTTGCCGTTGAGCAGCGATCGCAGCGCATATTCCGCCGCACCCAGCTCGATCCGCGCGACATCCTTGAGGCGGATCACCGCGCCGCTGGCGACGGTCTTGACGATGATGTCGCCGAACTCCTCCTCGCTCGCGAGGCGGCCCTGGGCGTTGACCGAGAGCTGCAGGTCGAGCCCCGGCCCGCTCGGCGAGGCGCCGATCACGCCGGCCGCGGCCTGGACGTTCTGGGCCCGGATTTCGCGGACGATGTCAGAGGGCGAGAGACCATGCTCGGCGACCTTCTGCGGATCGAGCCAGACGCGCATCGAATAGTCGCCCGAGCCGAAGAGTTGGACCTGGCCGACGCCGTCGATGCGCGCCAGCCGGTCCTTGACGTTGAGGACGGCGTAGTTGCGCAGATAGGTCATGTCGTAACGGCCGTTCGGCGAGGTGATGTGCACCACCATCGTCAGGTCGGGCGAGCTCTTGATGGTGGTGACGCCGAGGCGGCGCACCTCCTCCGGCAGACGCGGCTCGGCCTGGCTGACCCGGTTCTGCACGAGCTGCTGCGCCTTGTCCGGGTCGGTGCCGAGCTTGAAGGTGACGTTCAGCGTCATCACGCCGTCGGTCGTCGCCTGGCTGGACATGTAGAGCATGCCCTCGACGCCGTTGATCTGTTCCTCGATCGGCGTCGCCACCGTCTCGGCGATGACGCGCGGATTGGCGCCGGGGTATTGCGCCCGCACCACCACGGTCGGCGGCACGACCTCGGGATATTCCGAGATCGGTAGGATGCGCAGCGAGATCAGCCCGGCGAGGAAGATCAGGACGGAGAGCACGCCGGCGAAAATCGGCCGGTCAATGAAGAACTTGGACAGGTTCATGACACGCCCCCCTTTGGAGCGGATGTGATTGCATCGGGCGCGCGTCGTCGCGGGCGATCGCTGGGCGGCCCGGGACGACGTCGAATGTGCTTGCGGTCTAGCGTTGTGCGAGTTCGGTCGTCGCCGATCCGCGCTTCAGTTCGGATTTCTCGGCCATCGGCACCGCTTCCGGCGCGACGGTCGCACCGGGGCGAATGCGTTGCAGGCCGTTGACGACGATGCGCTCGCCCGGCTTCAGCCCCGCAGTGACGACGCGAAGCCCCTCATTGGTCGGGCCGAGCGTCACTTCGCGCCAGAGCGCCTTGTTGTCGGCTCCGACCACGAAGACGAACTTCTTGTTCTGGTCGGTGCCGACGGCGCGCTCGTTGATGACGAGGCTCTGCTCGGCCTTGGCTTGCCCCATCTGGACCCTCACGAACTGGCCCGGCAGCAGCTTGCCGTCGGGATTGTCGAGGATGGCCCGCACCCGTACCGTCCCGCTGGCGGCATCGACGTTGTTGTCGACGAAATGCAGCTTGCCGGTGTAGCTCGCAGCCTCGCTTGTGGCTGTCGCCAGCCGGACCGGGATGCGGTCCAGCGCGCGCTCGTTGCCCGGCAGGCTCGCCAGGGCATCGAGCATGGTGCGTTCGTCGGCGTCGAAGGACGCATAGACCGGATCAACGGAAACCAGGGTCGTCAGAAGCGGCGCGGACGCGCCGGCGGCGACGAGGTTGCCTACGGTGACGCCGAGCTTGCCGATGCGTCCACTGATCGGTGCGCGGATCTGGGTGTAGTCGAGGTTCAGCCGCGCCGTCTGGCGGGCGGCCTCGGCGGCGCGCAGATTGGCCTGCGCCTCGCGCAGCGCGTTGAAGCGCGTGTCGAGCTCCCGCTGCGAGACGTTGCGGCTCGCCATCAACTGCTCGCCACGTTCATGCTCGCTTGCCGCCAGGGCGACGCGTGCTTCCGCTGCGAGGACCTGCGCCTGCGTCCGTTCGAACTCGGCGAGATAGGGGGCCTGGTCGATGCCTACCAGAAGGTCGCCACGCTTCACCAGCCCGCCCTCGCGAAAATGCACCGACTCGACGACACCGGAGACGCGCGAGCGCAACTCGACGCGCTCGATCGCCTCGAGCCGGCCGGAGAACTCGGCCCAGTTGACGATCTCGCGCGGCTCGACGGTCGCGACCGAGACAGGCGTCGCCGGCGGCGCGGCCGGGGGCGAGGCGCTCGCATCGCTGTGGGCGCTACTGCCGAACAAGTAGAAGGCGATGGCGAGGGTAGCGAGAGAGGCGCCGGCGGTCAGAGTGCCGCCCAGCAGGCCACGACGATGCATTCCCTGAATCATGGGTTCGTTCCTTGGCTGAGAGAAGTCGGTTGTCGGAAGGCGCTAAAGGCCTTGCGCCTATGAAGGCGCGGTCAGGGCATAGAACTCGGTGACATGGTCGCAGGCGAGGCAGAGGCAGGAGCCGTTCTCCGGCGCATCCGCATAGGCTGCCGGCCAGCGGCTCGCGCCGGGACGGACATAGTGCCGGACCGTCACGCCGGCATCGCGCAGGCGTGTCGCATAACTCGCCACTTCGTCGCGCATCGGGTCGTCATCTGCCGAAAACAGCAGCGCCGGCGGCAGGCCGGCAAGCCGCGAGGCGTTGATCGGAGCCGCGTAGGGGTGGGCGGCCTTGTCGGGCGTACCGAGATAATCGGCCCAGCCATCGGCCCAGCGACAGCCGACCGGGCCGGCATCGGCCGCGCGCAAGGAGCAGGTCCCGACACAGGGGTCGAGCATCGGCGAGAGCAGGATCTGCCCCGCCAGAGTCGGTCCACGGCGGTCCCGCGCCATCAGGGCGAGGGCGGCGGCGATATTGCCGCCCGCCTCCTCGCCCGCGACATAGAGGGGTGCGTGCTTGGCCGCCCAGCGGGAGCGCCCCTTGCCGATCGCAGCGAGCGCCCCATATGCGGCCTCCAGCGCTTCGGGAAACCGATGCGCCGGTGCCAGCGGATAGTCGAGCGAGAGCACGACCGAGCCCGCCTCAGCCAGCATCGTCGCGACGGCCTCGCCTTCCATCAGCGAGCCGCCGGTGAAGGCGCCGCCGTGCAGATGAAGCACCAGCCCGGCATCGGCCGCGATCTCGGCGGGAGCATAGAGCCGCGCTGCCAACGAGCCTGCGCCAGCCGCGATCGTCTCCTGCCGCCAGAAGACGGGGCGGGGACTACGATAGGGCTGAATGGGCGCGGCGAGCATGGTGCAGCCTGTGATGTTGCGATGCAGCGTGATCTAGGTGATAATGATCAGGCAATAAATGGCCGTTTAGTTCATTCATTATTTCCACATGGAAATAATGCGTGGCAGCGATAGCGACCGGGAGGTCCCGGCTTTCATGCCCGGCAGGGTCCCACGGAGGATGGAATGGATCAGCTCAACGCGATGCGCGCCTTCGTCAGGGTGGTCGAGGCCGGGACGTTCTCGCGCGCCGCAGATCTGCTCGACATGCCCAAGCCGACGGTGACCAAGCAGATCCAGCAGCTCGAGGCGCATCTGCGCGCCAAGCTGCTGAACCGGACCACCCGCCGCGTCACGGTGACGATGGACGGCGCCGCCTATTATGAGCGGGCGCTGCGTGTGCTCGGAGAGATCGACGAGCTCGATGCCAGCATGGCCCTGTCGCAAGCCCGCCCGAGCGGGCGGTTGCGTGTCGAGAGCAGCGCGGCGCTCGCGGTCGCGGTCGTCATCCCGGCTCTGCCGGATTTCCACGCGCGCTATCCAGAGATCCAGGTCGATTTCGGGCTGAGCGACCGGCCGACCGATTTGCTCGGCGAGAACGTCGATTGCGCCTTGCGCGCCGGAGAGATCGGTGACCAGAGCCTGATCGCCCGACGCATCGGCGAGATGTACCTCATCACCTGCGCGACGCCGGACTATCTCGCGCGGCATGGCACTCCGCTGCACCCGAGCGATCTGGAGGCGGGGCATCGCATCGTCGGCTACCGCTATGCCGCCGCCGGTCGGGTTCTGCCCTTCACCTATGTCAATGGCGAGGAAAGCGTCGAAGTGAAGAGCGACTACGTCGTCTCGTTCAACGAGGGGGCGGGCTATGTCGCGGCCGCGCTGGCCGGTCTCGGCGTCATCCAGGTGCCGAGCTTCATGGTCCAGGAACATATCGCGGCGGGGCGCCTCGTGCCGCTGCTGACGAGCTGGTGTTCGGCGCCCAAGCCGCTGCACCTCGTCTATCCGCCGAACCGCCACCTCTCCAACAAGGTCCGCGTCTTCGTCGACTGGCTGGCCGAGCTCTTTGCCGGGGACGACAAGATCCAGCGCAAGTCGACACTGAAGCTGCTCGGCCGGGAGGATTGCGAGGTCGCTCGGGCCATGCAGTGAGGGGAGTGGCCAAGGCGGCGCAGGAATCCAGAAAGAAAAAGGCGGCCCTTAGGCCGCCTTCTTTCCCGCGTCGAACGGGACTTCGATGTCCACCGCCAGTGTCGAGACCTTGGCGCCGCGTTCCATGCGGACGCTGACCTTCTCGTCGTCGACCTGCATGTGCTTGGAGATCGCACGCAGGATCTCGTCCCGCAGCTTGGTCACCAGGTCGGAATCGCCGACCGAGGCGCGCTCATGGGCGAGCAGGACCTGCAGGCGCTCGCGGGCGGCCGGAGCCGATTGGGAGCGGGAGAAAAGACGGAGCAGGTTCATGCCGCTTTCCTTCCGAACATCTTGCCGAAGAAGCCCCGGCGCTCGCCCGGGACGGTGACGGGCAGGGTCTCGCCCCGCAGCCGGCGGGCCGCGTCGAAATAGGCAACGGCCGGCGCACTGCGCTCATCCGCCAGGGTGACGGGGGAGCCGAGATTGGAGGCGCGCAGCACGTCCATGCTTTCCGGAACGATGCCCAGCAGCGGGATCGACAGGATCTCGAGGACGTCATCGACTTTCAGCATGTCGCCGCGCTCGGCGCGGGCGGGGTCGTAGCGCGTCAGCAGCAGGTGTTTCTCCATCCGCTCGCCCTGCTCGGCCTTGAGCGTCTTGGAATCGAGCAGGCCGATGATGCGGTCGGAATCGCGCACCGAGGAGACTTCCGGGTTGGTCACCACGATCGCTACGTCGGCATGGCGCATCGCCAGCGTCGCGCCGCGCTCGATGCCGGCCGGGCTGTCGCAGATCACCCAGTCGAAGGACTGCTTCAACGCGCCGATCACCGCCGCGACGCCCTCGGCCGTCAGGTTGTCCTTGTCGCGCGTCTGCGAGGCCGGCAGCAGATAGAGGCTTTCGAGCCGCTTATCGCGGATCAGCGCCTGGGTCAGCTTGGCTTCGCCTTGAATGACGTTGACGAGGTCGTAGACCACCCGCCGTTCCGCGCCCATGATCAGGTCGAGATTGCGCAGCCCGACGTCGAAATCGACGACCACGACTTTCTCGCCGTTTTGCGCCAGAGCCGCTCCCAGCGCGGCTGAAGACGTCGTCTTTCCGACGCCGCCCTTTCCTGACGTAACTACGATGACCTTGCCCATTGCTCTCTCCCGTTTGGATGGACGCGCCGTCGGATCAGGCGAGTGATGCGGTTTTGAAGGTTTCGCCTTCCAGCCAGAACTGGACGGCCGTGCCGCGCAGGCCGGGCTCCAGGTCCTCGGCCGTCTTGTAGTAGCCGTCGATGGCGATCAGCTCGGCTTCGAGCTTGCGGCAGAAGATGCGCGCCGCCGCGTTGCCCATCGTGCCGGCCATCGCCCGGCCTCGCAGCGTGCCGTAGATGTGGATCGACCCGCCGGCGATGACTTCCGCGCCGGATGCGACCGATCCGAGGATCGTCACGTCGCCTTCGGTGAAGATCAGGGACTGGCCGGAACGCACCGGCTCGGTCACGACGATCGAGGGAGCGGCCTTGGTCTGCGGCACCACGACTGGCGCGACGGATTCGGCCATGGCGGGCGCCTGGGTCGTAGCCTTGGGCTCTTCGGCCACGGTCGGCGCCTCGAAGTCCGAGGCGGGGCGCCCGTCGGACATCGCCGGCGGCAGATCCGCGTCGAGCAGCGAGGGGCGCGCGCCTTCGATGCCCATGATCCTGACCTGGCGCTCGCCGAGCATGTCGACGAGGTCGCGCAACTGCGTGCGGTCGATCTCCAGCCCGGTGACGTCGAGCACGACCGGTCGCCGCATGAAGAATCCCGTCGAGCGGGACGCCAGATCGTCGAGCCGCGCCAGCCAGTCCTCGAAGGGCAACTCCGGGGTCAGCGAGATCGCAAGGAAGCTGCGCCCCTTGAGGCGAATAGGCCGAGATTGCGTTAACACGTTGGTCATCTTGATGAATTTTCAGTTGATTCTGTGTAGGCCGACATGGTTAACGGCTGGTAAATTTCGGGCTCCGATCTGTGGATTGGGCATCGATCTGGAAGCTGGTAACGACCGACGCAACGTGCCCGGACATGGCTGTTGGCAACTATGCGCGGGCCTTCGCGCACCGATCGTCGTGGCGACGTTGCCTCAAGATTCTTGCGCAATTGCACCGTCATCGCGGGCCTGCGCCGGGATGACGTGACGCCTCGGCGAGGCCTCGGCGCGCTGCCGGAATCGGTTTTGACGAAATGCGTCGGCTCTCAACCCTCGCCGACATATCTCCGGCGCAGATGCGTTTTGAACACACTCGCATCGAGCGGGCGGCCTGTCGCCTGCGTCAGCAGGGCGTCTGTCTCAAGCAGCGAGCCCTGGCTGTGAATGTTTGTGCGCAGCCAGCCGAGCAGGGCAGAGAAGTCGCCGCGGCCGATCGCCGGCAGGATGTCGGGCTCCGCCTTGCAGGCCGAATCGAAGATCTGAGCCGCGGTCATGGCGCCGAGCGTGTAGGTCGGGAAGTAACCCCATCCGCCGCTTGGCCAATGCACGTCCTGAAGGCAGCCGAGCCGGTCGTCGGGGACGTTCACGCCAAGCAGGTCGCGCATGCCGGCATTCCAGGCGGTGGGCAGCTCTACGAGCGGCATCTCGTCCGCGATCAGCGCCTTCTCCAGCCGGTAGCGCAGGATGACATGGGCGGGGTAGGTCACCTCGTCGGCATCGACGCGGATGAAACCTGGCTCGACCCTGGTGTAGCGCCGCCATAGCGCTTCGGTCTCCCAGGCCGGGCCGGAGCCGCCGAAGGTCTCGCGCATCAGCGGCGCGGCGAAGGCGATGAACTCCTTCGAGCGGCAGGCCTGCATCTCGACCAGCAGGGACTGGCTTTCATGCAGGCTCATGCCGCGCGCGGCGCCGACGGGCTGGTTCAGGAAGCCCTGCGGCCGGCCCTGCTCGTAGAGCGCATGGCCGGTCTCGTGCAGCACGCCCATCAGCGCCTTGGCGAAGTCACCCTCGTCATAGCGGGTGGTGATGCGGACATCGTTGTCCGCACCGCCGCAGAAGGGATGGGTCGAGACGTCGAGGCGGCCGCGCTCGAAATCATAGCCCAGCGCTGCCATCATTCTGAGGCCGAGCGCGCGCTGCTTCTCGATCGCGAAGGGGCCCTGCGGGTCGGCCACCTGCGGCCGCTTGGCCTGCACCGCCTGTACCTCCCGCAGGAAGCCCGGAAGGAAGCCGGCGAGGTCGTCGAACAGCGCGTCGATCTTGGCCGCGCGCCCGCCCGGCTCGTAGTCGTTCAGCAGCGCGTCGTAGGACGAGAGGCCGAGTTTCTCGCCCTTCGCCTGGCCGATCTGACGCTGCAGGTTCAGGACCTCAGCGAGATAGGGCAGGAGCCCGGCGAAGTCGGCCTCGGCGCGCGCTTGCCGCCAGCGCATCTCGCAGGCCGAGATCGCCTTGCTCGACGCCTCGACGAGGTCGGCCGGTAGCGCCGTCTCGACCGTCCAGAGCCGCCGGATCTCGCGCAGATTGGCGCGCTCCCAGCCGCCGAGCCCGTCATCGCCCTCGGCCGCATCGAGCCAGTCGCCGATACGCGCATCGGTGGTCATGCCGTGATGCATCACCCGCAGCAGCGCCATGCTCTCGGCCCGCGAAGCGGCGGCTCCCTTCGGCATCATCACGTCGTTGTCCCATTGCAGGATGCCGACGGCGTTGCCGAGCGCCGAGGCGCGGGCAAAATGGGCGGAAAGCTCGGAATAGGCGGTCATGCAGAACGACTCCGTTTCGTCTCTCAGCCGCCGGCCCAGAGCGTCACGAGCCAGCTGGCGATGGGGAAGCTCAAGGCCGCCAGCGCAGTCGAAGCGACGACGGCAAGCGCGATGACGCGCGCATCACCTCCGGCACGCTCGGCGAGCACGAAGACATTGGCGGCGACCGGCAGCGCCGAATAGAGCACGCCGGCCTTAACCCAGAAAGGGTCGAGCCTGAGCACATAGGCCATGATCACGAACACGATCAGCGGATGCAGGATCAGCTTGCCTGCGACCAGCGGCAGCACCGATCGGATCGGCCAGCCGCCGCGGCTCCATTGCCTTGTGGCCAGGCCCAGCGCGAAGATGCCTGCGGGCGCCGCAGCCGGACCGAGGAAGCCGAGGAAGCGATCGATCGGCTCCGGAATCGTGATCTGCGCGAGGGATAGGCCGACGCCGCCCAGGATCGACAGCATGAACGGGTTGATCAGGGTACCGCGAACGAGCTTCCAGGCACTGGTGGCGAGCGTGCCGTCGCCCCGTCCCGCCTCCAGCAGCCCATAGGCGAAGGGCAGCACCACGGCGCCGTCGATGATCAGGGCGATGGCGATCGGCCCGGCCGCGGCCTCGCCGAGAAAGGTCAGCATCAGCGGCACGCCGAGGAAGGTGAAGTTGCACGCGATGAGGGCCTGGCCGCGCGAAACCGCGTCGAGATATGGCAGTCGCAGGACCTTGCGAGCGATCACGAGCCCGATCACCAGGACGATGACGGCGATCGCCGAGATCGCGCCGAAGAACACCATGTTCCAAAGTTCGGCGAGCGGCTGGCGCGCGATCACGCGCAGGATCATGGCCGGCGCCGCCACGAAGAAGGCGAAGACGTTGAGGATTCGGATGGCTTCGGGACCGAGACCCATTCGGCCGGACATCAGCGCGCCGAAGGCGATCACCGCGAAGAACGGCGTCGAGGTCGCTATGAACTGGAGCATGATATGGCAGGCGGCCCTAGAGCATCGGCCCGGGAAGAGGAGCGCGGTTTTCGGACAAAGCCGATGCGAAATCAAAAGCCTCGATCACCGGCTCGAACTTGATTCCCGGTCCGGTGATCGAGGGTGGTCTTCGGCTCAGCTGAACAGCTCCTTGTACTGCCTCGGCTGCGAACGCAGGAACTGAGGCGCCGCTTTGACACGGGCGCCGAGCTGAGCCGCCGCATGCCAGGGCCAGCGCGGGTCGAACAGGATGCCGCGCGCGATGCCGACCATGTCGGCGTCGCCGGTGCTGATGATCGCCTCGGCCTGCTCGGCCTCGGTGATCAGCCCGACTGCGATGGTCGGCAAACCCGTCGCCTGCTTCACGGCCCGCGCCAGCGGAACCTGATAGTTCGGGCCCAGCGGGATCTGCTGCTTGGTCGAATTGCCGCCGCTGGAGACGTGGACGAAGTCGGCGCCGCGCTCCTTGGTTTCGGTCGCGAAGGCGATCGTCTGCTCGATATCCCAGCCGCCAGCGACCCAATCGGTGCCCGAGACGCGCATCCCGACCGGGTAGCCCGCCGGCACGACAGCCTTCACGGCGTCGAGCACGGCGAGCGGGAAGCGCATCCGGTTCTCCAGTGAGCCGCCATATTCGTCCTCACGCCGGTTCGAGAGCGGCGAGAGGAACTGGTGCAGCAGGTAGCCATGGGCGCCGTGGAGCTCGATCATGTCGAGCCCGAGCCGGACGCTGCGCCGGGCCGCGGCTGCGAAGGCGTCAACCAGCCGGGCGATGTCGTCCTTGCCGAGCGACTGCGGCGCACGCGGATAGCTCTCGAAGCCGGCGGAGGAGGGGCCGAAGACCTCCCAGCCACCCTGTTCGAGTCCGAGCTGGCCGCCGCCCTTCCAGGGTTGGTCGACCGAGGCCTTGCGGCCGGCATGGGCGAGTTGGATGCCGATCGGCATGTCCGACCACTTCCTGACCGAGCGGAGCACGCCCGCCAGTGCGGCCTCGTTCTCGTCCGACCACAGCCCGACATCGAAGGGGCTGATCCGTCCGGCCGGCTCGACCGCGGTCGCTTCGATGATCAGGAGGCCGGCGCCCGAGAGGGCCAGGTTGCCGAGGTGGATCGTGTGCCAGTCGCTCATATTGCCGTCCTGCGCCGAATACTGGCACATCGGCGCGATGACGATGCGGTTGGCGAGCGAAAGATCGCCGAGCTTGTAGGGGCTGAAGAGCAGGCTCATGGAAGGGAGGTCCTGATGGTGCAATGGCCGCGGTTGGCCGTGTGATGCAACAACTCTAACGCCCGCGAGATGCGGCTGGCCATGCGCAGTAGCGCGGGTGGCGTGCGCCACGGATGCAGGGGCGCCGCTGAACTTCACTCGCGTGAACGGGGTTCGAGCCAGCCGCGATAATGCGTGAGCAGGCCGATTCCGGGCAAAGACAGGCGTATATCGAAGCGAAAGCGCCCGATATCGTCGACATATTCGCGTGCTTCGGATCGCGGCAGGACGAAGCGCGGCAGCGGGATGCCGAAGCATCGCGCAGACGTGATCGGCAGGGCGAGACCGCCATCGCGCGCCGCCAGGCCCAGCGTGAAGCGGATCGGCCCGAACCTCTCCTGAAGTTCGCCCAGCGCGTTCGCCGAGAGTTGCGACGAAAAGCGCCTGCCGCTGAAATTCCGTGTCCAGACCTCCGCCTTGCCGCCTCTGTCGGCAATACGGTCGATGCTGAAGGTGATCGGCACGTCGTGGCCGGCTGGCGGCAGGCCGATGACCCGTCGTGCCAGCCTGGCGAGCGGATGCGTGCCAGTCTCCACCGAAGCCCGGCCCTGCCAGACCGGCGGCCCCGCCGCGCCGTGCAAAGCAGCGAGTGGCGCGGGCAGCGCCGTAAAGCTCGCCGCATCGAGCGCATCGCGGAAGACGGCCTCGCCGTGCGCGTTGTGCTCGCATCGCGTCGTGATCGCATAGGGCGCCATTTCGGCTTCGATCTCGGCCAGGGTCAGGGAGCCGGCGGCCGATCTGGCGCCGGGCGCGAGCCGGCCGTCGAGCAATGCGCGCAGGGCCGCGGCGGCCGGCAGCGTCGGCACATGAGGCCCATCACCTCGCTCTGCGAGCAGCGACCAGCGTGCTTGCCGCAATGCGCCGGCCGTATCGAGCCCGGTGACGGCGACCAGCATGCCGCCGCGATCGGAGGTCGGCAGGCGAGAGATCCGGCGCAGGGAGAGAAGGGCCGGGATCAGCGCACGGGCATCGCCAACCACGCCGGCACGGCGCAGCCATGCCAGCGCCATGACAGCATATTGCTCGATCGGCGACTCCAGCCCAGCCCGGAACGACACGCGTGAACCGACGCGCAACGCCGGCCCCAGGCTTTGCGCATCCACCGTCTCGACGGCCGCGGTCCGCCGCATTCCAAGCCCTGGCATCGCGACCCGCTCTGCGTCGAGCCAACCATGGACCTGCTGCAATTCGCCCTCGCGCCATACAGGGATCGGCCGGCCGGCATAGGACAGGATCGCCGCGATGACCGCCCGCCCGACCTCGCTGCGCCCGCCGGGCGTGATCGCGATGTCGATGCTGTCGATGCGCTGCCAGCTCTCCGTGAGGGCAGTGACGACTGCGGCCGAAAGCGCTGGCGTTGAGCTCGCCCCAGCGAGCGCCACGAGACCGCGTTCCCGTGCGAGCGCATCGAGCGCCGCGCCGTAGCCCAGGATGTAGTCGCGCGCGTCGGCGAGGTCGACGACATGGGCGCCTGCCATCAATGCTGCGCGCGGCACCTCGTAGCCGGCATCCTGGAACGGGCCGGATGCGTCGATCACCAGCCAGGGCGCCAGTGCGCCTAGTTGGACATCGAGATTGCGGCGATTGTCGAAGCGGATACCGCCGATCGTGGTCTCCGGCACGGCGGCGATCCCGGCGGCAATCTGCTTGGCCTTGTTCTCATCGCGCGAGGTGAGCAGGAGGTCGAGCCCGGCGATCCGGCCGAGATGGGTAGCAAGCCGGCGCCCAAACACACCGGAGCCGCCGATCAGCAGGACGCGGCGCCTGACCGTCACGCCGTACCTGGCAAGCTAAAGCGATGGCGCTGGCTGGGGTCTGGCATCTCGCAGGCGCTCTTCTGGCCGAACAGCCGGTACCGGTTGCGCGCGATGCGGTCATAGAGCCAGTCGCGGATCGAGCGCGGCAGCCAGCGGCCAAGCAATAGCACCCGCGCCGGCCCATTGAGATGCCGCAGCAGGGCCAGCACGCCGTCCGACTTGCCGAGCGCCTTGCCGTTCTCGATGAACAGGAAGCTCTCCGGATCCTCCGGGTCGATGCCGTGCAACTCGGCGAGGGTGCGCCCCTCCCGCGACTGGATCGCCACGAAGCGGATCAAATGGTCGCGCTCGTGTTTCAGCGTGTAATGCACACCGCCGGAGCAGAGCACGCAGACCCCGTCATAGAGCCAGATCGGCGTGTGGCTCATGAGTGCTGGTCCCTGTAGTCACCGCTCTGGTGCAGCAATTCGCCGAACAGCGGGTGCTGCAGAGCCAGCGAGAAGGTGAAGGCGCCCGGGCTGGTCTCGCGATGGGTCACCGTCAGTGCGCCCGGCGCGAGCCAGGATGGGATGGGCAGGCGCAGGCGGCCGAGCCTGAACGTGTAGCCGGCGCTGCGGAAGACCAAGGCCCCGTCTTCGGCCCCGAGCCGCAGCGCCATGGCGATGCCGAGGCCGATATACTCCTCGAGCCCGGTTGGTCCCGCGAAGCGCTTGGCTGAATGGATGACCTGCGGAAAGCCGCCGCGCCTGGCGTAGAGCCGGGTCCAGACCTGCCCGCCGCACTGCGCATCCTCGGTAACGGTGACGATGCTTGCGGCGTCGGTGTCGAGGCAGATCGGCAGGGGGGCGCCGATCAGGCGCAGTGCCTGGGCGAGAATGCGGCCCGCCCGGTTCATCCTGAGTTCGGTGATGCGCCCGACATAGGTCGCTGCCGCGCTGCCGCTCAACCGCTTCGAGAACCGGCGGCGGACATCGCCGGGCAGCGTCTCCCAGCGTTCCGCGCCAAGCAGTGTGCGAAAGCGCAGGTCGGTGACACTGTCCTCACGGGGAGGGGCTATGGGATGCGGCCGTTCGCGTGGTTGGGCAGCCATCGTCGTTCACTCGATCAGGAGGTCGCAAAGCGCCGTCTCAGCCCTTCCCTCCGGGCAGGAAGGAGGCGATCTTCGCCCCGAGGCGGATGAGCATGTCGCGCTTGCCCGTGGGGATCGAGAGCATCTGCCCGTACCAGCGGTCGAGCGCGGCGGTGAAGTCGAGCATGTCGTGCAGCCTCTGCCGCGCCACCGCGCTCACCTTGGGATCCTTATCGGCTGCCTCGATGCAACTCCGCAGTGCTGCCAGCGCTGGGTCGATCTCTCGTTGCTTGCGCCCGGCCGCGATCCGAGCCGCAATCTCCCAGACATTGGTCTCGGCCTCGAAATGGTCGCGCCGGTCGTGCCGCATCGGCACCCGCCGGATCAGGTTCCAGGCCAGCAACTCCTTGAGCGAGTTGGAAACATTGGAGCGCGCCATGTCGAGGCTCTCGGCGATCTCCTCGGCGATCATCGGCCGCTCCGCCAGATAGAGGAAGGCGTGGATCTGGCTGATCGAGCGGTTGACGCCCCACTGCCCGCCGAGATCGCCCCATTGCAGGACGAAGGTCTCCAGCGGTGCCGGCAATCGGTCTTTTGTGTCTGTTATTTCTGTCATGACAGAAATTTAAGACATAAGCGCCTGATGTGCAAGGGCGGTGATTGGGGCGCTGGCCCCCGCTTCACTCTGCTGATTTGATATAGGGCAGGCGCACGTTCTGCTCGGCGAAGGTCGAGCGACCAGCCTGCTGCCGCTTCTTGATCTCGGCGCGTGCCACGGTGCGCAGATGCACCTCGTCCGGCCCGTCGATGAAGCGCAGCGCCCGGCCCCAGGAGTAGATGAAGGCGAGGGGGGTGTCGTTGGAGAGGCCGGCTGCCCCGAAGACCTGCATCGCCCGGTCGGCGATCTTCGTCTGCAGCCGCGCCGCCACAACCTTGATCGAGGAGACCTCGACGCGGGCGGCTTTGTTGCCGTGCTTGTCCATCATCCAGGCGGCGCGCAGGCAGAGCAGCCGGGCCTGGTCGATCTCCATGCGCGCTTCGGCAATCCAGTCCTGCACATTCGCAAATTCGGCGAGGTTGCGGCTGAAGGCCTTCCGCTGCAGGGCCCGTTCCACCATCAGCTCCAGCGCCACTTCGCATTGCCCGATGGTGCGCATGCAGTGGTGGATGCGCCCCGGCCCGAGCCGCGCCTGCGCCAGCGCGAAGCCGGCGCCTTCCTCGCCGAGGATGTTCGCGGCCGGCACGCGGACATGGTCGAAATCGGTCTCGGTGTGGCCTTCGGGCGAATGGTGGTTGAGCAGCGGAAGATTCCGCATCACGGTCACGCCCGGCGCGCCCATCGGCACGATCACCATCGAATGGCGCTTGTGCGGGTCGGCGTCGGGGCGGGTATCGGACAGGCCCATCACGATGCAGAACTTGACGTTGGGATGCAGTGCGCCGGTCGTCCACCATTTCCGGCCGGTGATGACGTAGTCGGCGCCGTCGCGGGTGATCGTCGTCTGCAGATTGGTCGGGTCGGACGAGGCGACGCCGGGCTCGGTGATGCCGACGCAGGAGCGGATCTCGCCGTTCATAAGCGGTACGAGCCAGCGCTCGCGCTGCTCCGGCGTCGCGAACATGTGCAGGATTTCCATGTTCCCGGTGTCGGGCGCGTTGCAGTTGAACACCTCCGACGACCAGTAGATCCGGCCCATAATCTCGGCCAGCGGCGCATATTCGAGATTGGAGAGCCGCGTGCCCGGCTCCTCCGGCTTGAGTGCCGGCAGGAAAAGGTTCCACAGCCCTTCGGCCTTGGCCTTGGCTTTCAGACCGTCGATTAGCGCCATCGGATAGCGCCCGGCCTCGACCTCCTCGCGCCAGCTCGCATCGGCCGGCTGGACATGGTCGTCCATGAAGACCTGCAGCCGGGTGCGGAGCTCCTCGACCTTGGCGGAATAGGCGAAATCCATGGTGTCGTCCTTCAGTCGCGGCCGTCGATCACGGCCTCTGCCCGCAGCGCGAAACTCTCTGCCATCTCGCCCACGGCGACGGCATTCTCCGCGGCTGCGTTGCCGGCCTTCGCCCGTGCCGCAATGCCGTCGAGGATGACGGCGAAACGCAGCAGCGAGAAGGCGAGGTGGAAGCGACCAGGTCCCTTGCGACCGGCCGCGGTGCAATAGCGCTCAAGATACTCGGCCTGCGTCGGGATGCCGAGGTCTTGGCGGTCGAGTCCGACGATGCCGGCGTACATCTGCGGCGTCGAATGCCAGGGCAGGCACGAGAAGGCGGCGTCGGAGAGCGGGTGCCCGAGTGTCGACAGCTCCCAGTCGAGCACTGCCACGACACGCGGCTCATCCGGAGCGAACATCAGGTTGCCCAGGCGGAAATCGCCATGGACGATGGTGGTTTCCGGGCTTTCGTCGAGATTGGCCGTGAGCCAGTCGAAGACGCGATCTACCGCGGCGATCTCGCGCGTCTTCGTTTCCTGCCACTGCCGGCCCCAGCGCGCGATCTGGCGGGCATAGTAGTTTCCGGGCTTGCCGAAATCGGCGAGCCCGGCCGCCTGCCAGTCGAAGCCGTGCAGCGCCGCAAGCGTCTCGGCCATCGCCAAATACATGGCGCGGCGTTGTTCAGGCGTTACTCCGGGGAGGGCGGTGTCGTGGAAGACGCGGCCGTCCAGCCGCTCCATCAGATAGAAGGGCGTGCCGACGATGTCCTCGGCCTCATGGAACAGCACGACCGGCGGCACCGGCACCGCCGATCCAGCCAGCGCCTTCAGGATTCGGTACTCGCGATCGACCGCATGCGCCGATGGCAGGAGCGGTCCCGGCGGCTTCTTGCGCAGCACGAGCCGCGTGCCGGCGTCGGGATAGGACAGGAAGAAGGTCGGGTTCGATTGCCCGCCGCTGATCCGCTCCAGCACCATCGGCCCAGCTGCGCGGCCGGGCAGGGCGGAGCGCAGGAAGGCATCGAGGCGGGCGGGGTCGAACTCGAGGGCGGTGGAGGCTTGGCCGGCGGACATGGGTCGCATCATCATTGGCTGTGGCGCACGGGTCAACGTTATGAATCGCGATTCAGTTCGTGCGGCCCCCCTTGACCCTGATCACCGAGACTGAGCAATGCGCTTCCGCGACGACCTTGGTCGAGACGCTGCCAAGATGGCGGCGCACCGCCGATGAGGCGCGGGCGCCGAGCACGACATGATCGATGTCGTTGTGCCCGGCATAGTTCAGGATAGCGTCCGCGGCGCTGACGGCCTCGATGACGTGGTAGCTGACGCGGTCCTCGCGCAGGTGCAGCGGCCGCGCCCAGTCCTTCAGTGAAACGAGCCGGTTGATGTAGAGCGAGCGCCCGTGCTCGTCGACGGTCTGCGTCTCGCGGATGATCTCGGTGCGCAGCACGGTCAGGCAGGCGAGCCAGGAATCCTCGCGGGCCGCCAGGAGGCGCTGTGTCTCGGCCAGGATCGCGGCCGCGAGTTCGTCGTGCTCGCCCGACAGGTCGACGGCCACCAGAATGATGGATGGGCCTGCCTCGCGGCGCGCATGCGCCGAGGGACCGAGGATCTCGGCCTCGTCGCGCTTCTGGAACCGCGCCAGTATGCGCTTGCCCAGGCCCGGCGACGTCGTGGCGCGGCGGTGGCGCGCGACCACGACCTGCTCGGGGTGGCGCAGGTCGAAGGCGACCTTGGCCGCGTCGGCATAACGCTGGCGGCGGTCGACCTCCAGGCAGCGCAGGATGATCTCCTCGAGCCATGCCGGCGTTTCCGGGCGCAGCGAACGCGGCGGGCGCGGCGCATGGTAGAGGCGCCGCTTCATGCCGGGCAGCGTTGCCGGGCGCCCGAACGGCTCCTCGCCGGTTGCCATCTGGTAAAGGATGCAGCCAAGCGCGAAGATGTCGCTCGCCGGATCCGAGCGGTCGCCGAGCACCTGTTCGGGGGCGATATAGGCCGCGGTGCCCATCGGCGCGGAACTCTCCTCGCCGAGGAGGTCGGGCAGTTCTGAATGGCGGGAGAGGCCGAAGTCGAGGAGGACGGCCCCGCCCTTCGCCATCATCACGTTTTGCGGCTTGAGGTCGAGATGAGCGACCTTCTGGCGATGCAGGTCGGCCAGCGCGACGGAGATGGCGATGCCAATGCGCACGACCTCTGCGACCGCTAGCGGCGCGGACTGCAGCGCCTCGGCGAGCCGCGTGCCGGCGACGAATTCCATCGCGATATAGGGAATGCGGGCGAGGTCGCCAGCAGCCACGAAGCGCGGCACATGCGGGCCCGACAGGCGCTTGTGGATCATCGCCTCGGTCTCGTAGCCGACGATCATCGAGGCGTCGGCGCCGGGGTCGAGGATCGGGATCTTCATCACGAGGGGCATGCCGTGATCGGGATGCGTCGCACGCCACAGCGTTGCCATTGCGCCAGAGGTCAGGCGCTCGGTCAGGGTGAAACCGTCAATGACCGAGCCGGCGCGCGGCGTCTCCATGGCACTTCCCCTCTGCTCGCGCGGTTCCGAGCGTGTTGAATCAATCTGGTCGGAATCGCCTCTAGAAGCTTGATCGAACGCGCTTAATCCGCATGCTCTAACGGCCGATATGCAGTCGCAGGCCCAGCCATTCGGGCAGGCCATATGCGTGGATCTTTCGCGCCGTCTCCTGGGTATCGTAGGGCACACGGATCATGGTGATCTCGGCCCGGCCCGTATCCAGGAGCGCAAAGCATGCCGCCGGATTGCCGTCGCGCGGCTGGCCGACCGCTCCAACGACGACGACATGGCGCCGTATGGCGGACAGCGGCGCTGCGACATGCGGCAAGGGCTGGAACCGAACCGGTTCGATGCCCGAGCGCGCATAGTAGATCGTCGGCACATGGGTGTGGCCGCACAGCACGAGCGGTGCATCGCTGGCGGCCAGGCATTCGGCGGCGGCTTTCTCGTTGGTGACATAAGGCCATCTCGCCGGCGTCCGCGCGCTGGCATGGACAAAGAGCATGCCGGGCAATTCGGCCGAGAGTGGCAGCGCGTCCAGAAAGCCCAGATGCGCGGCCGAGAGCTGCGTGCGTGTCCAGAGGATCGCGTCATGGGCGTGTGGCGTCATGCCGGACGGACCGGTGATCGCGGCCTGGTCATGGTTGCCGAGCAGGCAGAGCGCGCCGTCGGAAACCAGCCGCTCGGCCGTCTCGATCGCGAAGACGGGATCGGGGCCGTAGCCGACGATGTCACCGAGCAAGGCGATGCGGTCAGGCGCGAGACGGTCGACCGCTTTGAGGACGGCTTCCGTCGCCTCGCGGTTCGCGTGAAGATCCGTCAGAACGGCAATGCGCATGGGGTAGGATCGCGGGGAAGCCGGTTGCCGGTGTGCCAGCAGGCGCAGCCGCGCGCCATAGGCCTTTTGGTGCAGGCTCTCAGGCCGCGGAGTGCAGGCTCGACAGGAAGCGCTCGACGAGATCGCTGATCATGCCGGCCGACGCCTCGACCTGCACCGCGGCGGAGTCGAGCTCGATCGACATCTTGGCGACATCCGCGATCGAGCGCCGGGCGGCCTGCGCCGAGGCGAGGCCTTGCTGCGTGCGTTCGGCGGCCTCCTTGGTGTCTGCCGCCATATCGCCGGTGGCCAGCGATTGCGCCCGCACCGTCTCCGCGATCGACGCCGCCGATTGCTCGAGGCGCGCGATGGTGAGGCTGATCGAGTTGACATGCCGGACGCAGGATTCGGTCGCCGACTGGACCTGCGCGATCTGCGTGGCAATTTCGCCGGTGGCGTTGGCCGTCTGGTGGGCGAGGGACTTGACCTCGCCGGCAACGACGGCAAAGCCCCGACCGGCCGCTCCGGCGCGTGCCGCTTCGATGGTGGCGTTGAGCGCGAGCAGGTTCGTCTTGGTCGCGATCTGCTGGATCAGCGTCACGATCGAGCCGATGCGCCCTGCCGCTTCAGCCAGGACCTCCATCGACCCGGTGACCTCGCGCGTGTCGACGACGGCTTCCGCGGTGACCGAGAAGCTCTGCTGTGTTTCGCTGCTGACAAGGTCGAGCGCACTGACCAGGTCCTCGGTCGCGGCCACGGCGCGGCCGATCCGGTCGGTACAGGCGAGCGCGGCATGCTCCGCGAGCGTCGCCTCGCGATCGGCCTGGCCGCTGCGATAGAGGCTGGTCGCGGCGTAGTCCCTGAGCGTGCTCGCCGCGGTCCGCAGGCTTTCCGACAGTTGCCCGATATTGCCCTGGAAGGACGAGGCGGCGAGATGCAGCTCGTTCTCGCGCTGCGTCAGCCCGATGCGGCTCGCCCGCTGGTGGCAGGAGGTCGCCGCGATCGCGTCGCACAGGATCAGCCTTGTCAGGGCAGCGGCCTCGGCGATCGCCTTGCGGCTGCTGAAGCGGCGTCGTCGGCCGATCTCCTGGAAGAGCGGCTCGATCAACCGCAACGCCGTGCCAAGCCTGGTCCGGATCCCCATCGCGTCGCCGAATTCGGTCATCGCCGCCCGGTTCAGGTCGTCGGCGTAGTCATCGCCGAACTCAGCCTTGAACAGGAGTTCGAAATGCCGGAGTTCGGCCTCGACGATCGGCTGGCGGTGCCTCTCGACATGGATCTTCATGTCGGCGACGGAGCGCTCGAGATGGTCGCAATAGGCGGAGGAGGCTTCGCCGGCATGCCGGGAGACAACCGGCAGCAAGGCGCGCGCGACGTCCCGCGCACCCGCGTCGACGCCAGAAGCGAGCAGCAGCTTGTCGATCGCCGCAGCCGTGATCGCGACGGGCTTGGCACCGGAAGCGGGGTGGGCGGGATCCTGGGACAATGTACGCCATAGCCGGGAAATTCGTCGGCTAAGACGCTGTCACAAATCCCTTAAAGAATTTGAGGCGAAATTGAGCGGCTTTCTAGGGGCCAACTGGAAATTCGGCCCTCATCCCGACGGACCGCGAGCGGCGTCCGGAGGATGAGGGCTCCGAGAAATTTCCAGGCTGCCTCTAGGCCGCGTCGAGCCCGTAGAGCGAGTGCAGCGTCCGAACCGCCAGCTCAGTATAGGCCGCGTCGATCAGCACCGAAAACTTGATCTCGGACGTCGTGATCGCGCGGATGTTGATGCCCTTTTCCGACAGCGCCCGGAACGCGCGCGCCGCGACGCCGGCATGGCTGCGCATGCCGACGCCGATGGCCGAGATCTTGACCACGTCGGTCGCGCCCTGCAGCGCCTGGTAGTGGATCACGTCGTGCAGGCCCTCCAGCAGGGTCTTGGAACGCTCGTAATCGGCCGTCGGCACGGTGAAGGTGATGTCGGTCGTCGCCTGGTCGTCGGAGACGACCTGGATGATCATGTCGACATTGATGTTGGCGTCGGCGAGCGGTCCGAAGATCGCGGCCGCCACGCCCGGCTTGTCGGCAACGCGCCGGAGCGTGATCTGGGCTTCGTCGCGTGAGAACGCGATGCCGGTGACGATCTGCTGTTCCACGATGTCGTCCTCGTCGCAGATGAGGGTGCCTGGATTGGGATTGTTGGGGTCGTCGAAGGAGGAGCGCACATAGGTAGGCACGCGATGGACCATGGCGATCTCGACCGAGCGCACCTGGAGCACCTTGGAGCCGAGCGAAGCCATCTCCAGCATCTCCTCGAAGGAGACCTTGTCCATGCGGCGTGCCTTGGGCACCACGCGCGGATCGGTGGTGTAGACGCCGTCGACATCGGTGTAGATGTCGCAGCGATCGGCCTTCAGCCCGGCAGCGATTGCCACGGCCGAGGTGTCCGAGCCGCCGCGGCCGAGCGTGACGATGCGATGCGACTGGGCGTGCAGGCCCTGGAAGCCTGAGCAGACCGCGATTTCGCGGTTGCGGTCGAATCCGGCGAGAATTCCGGCGCCGTCCACGCCCTCGATCCGCGAGGACGAATGCGCGTCCGAACCGAAGATCGGAATCTGCCAGCCCTGCCAGGAGCGCGCCGGCAGGCCCATCTCCCTGAGCACGATCGCCATCAGGCCCGAGGTCACCTGCTCGCCCGAGGCGACGACGACGTCGTATTCGGCCTGATCGTAGAGCGGGGCGGCTTCCTTGCACCAGGCGACGAGCTCGTTGGTCTTGCCCGACATCGCCGAGACGACGACCGCAACCTCGTGGCCCGCGTCGAACTCGCGTTTGACGTGCCGGGCCGCGTTCTTGATGCGCTCGACGGTCGCGACGGACGTGCCGCCGAATTTCATCACCAGACGGGCCATGGCGGTCCAGAGGTTCTCGGTTATCACAAGCCCCGGTTCGGGCCGGGACGAAAGGTCACCCTCGCGTCTTGCGCGGGGCGGGTGTAGATGACGGCCAGCGGCCTGCCTGTCAATGCGACGAGGGTCGGGCAGCCAGACGGAGGCAAGGACCATGGCGGCGAGCGCCCAGCGCCGAGGCTCGGCTGAGGACAACGCGACCCGGAACGGCTCGACCGTCGATGCCGCCGAGGTGGCGCGCTTCGATGCGATCGCCAAGACCTGGTGGGACCCGAAGGGCCCGATGGCTGTCCTGCACAAGTTCAATCCGGTTCGGCTGGCGTTCATCCGCGACCTCGCCTGCGAACGCTTTGGCCGCGATCCGAAGACGATGCGGGCGCTGGAAGGGCTCAGCCTTGTCGATATCGGCTGCGGCGGCGGCGTGCTCTGCGAGCCGCTGGCGCGCCTCGGCGCCCGGGTTACGGGCCTCGATCCGGCCCCCACCAACATTGCCGTTGCGGGCGCCCATGCGCAGAGCAGCGGGCTCGCGATCGACTATCGCCAGCAGACGATCGAGTCGCTGGTAGCCGAGGGCGGCCGCTATGACATCGTGCTGGCGATGGAAGTGGTCGAGCATGTCGCCGATGTCGAGGCCTTCGTCGGCGCCTGCTGCGCAGCGGTGAAGCCCGGCGGGCTCCTCGTCATGGCGACGCTGAACCGTACCCTGAAATCCTATGCGCTCGCGATCGTCGGCGCCGAATATGTCCTGCGCTGGTTGCCGCGCGGCACGCATGACTGGGAGAAGTTCGTGACGCCGAAGGAGCTCGGCGATGCGATCGAGCGCGGCGGGCTCGAACTCGGCGACAGCACCGGCGTGGTCTACAACCCCTTCACGGATCGCTGGTCCGCCGCGCGCGACATGGACGTCAACTACATGCTGGCGGCGCATCGCCCGGGTTGAGTGGCGTCCGAGGGACGCGCTCAGATCCAGCGTCGCATCGTGCTGAGCACGATCAGGAACGCCAGGCCCGATGCCAGGGCGACGATGGAACCGGTCAGCGCCGGATTGGTGCCGATCGTGTAGCCGAGCTTGCGCCAGAGCAGCGTTCCGAGGATCGCGCCGGCGAGCACCAGCAGTCCGTTGACGATGATGCCGAAGGCGCCGTCGCGCAGCAGCATGTCGGAAATCCAGCCGAACAGCAGTACGGCGATCGCGACGATCGCGACCAACACCACGAGGTGTGCGGTCGGCAGGTCCGGCATTCCGAGCATCGAGATCAAGGTGCGCATGGAGAATCCTCGGCTGGCTCCAGGCTTGAATAGCATGGCTGCGTTAAGGGGATGCTGCGAAGCGCGGCAGGCGCACAGCACGGCCAGTGGAGCTGCGAGGCGTGTCTGTTGTTGCGCTGCGGCATAGTCCAATGGAACGATGGCGCGGCGCAGCATATGATGCATGATCGTGGGCAAGTCCGCCGGGGCAGCGCTGGGTCATCGCAAGCCTCCGCTGTCGCAAGCCGCCGGACAGAGCAGGGGAGAGACGACCATGTCCAAGCCGCAGACGTCTAAGCCACAGCCCGCCGCGATCGCGCACAAAGATCTCTACGAACTCGGCGAACTCCCGCCGCTGGGCCATGTCCCGGCCAACATGTACGCCTGGACCATCCGCCGCGAGCGCCATGGGCCGCCACAGGACAGCTTCAAGGTCGAGGTCGTCCCGACCTGGTCGATCGGCGAGGAGGAGGTGCTCCTCCTCGTGATGGCCGGCGGCGTCAACTACAATGGCATCTGGGCCGGGCTCGGCCAGCCGATCTCGCCCTTCGACGTGCACAAGGGGGCGCTCCACATTGCCGGCTCCGACGCCTCGGGCATCGTCTGGGCCGTCGGTTCCAAGGTGAAGCGCTGGAAGGTCGGCGACGAGGTCATCGTCCACTGCAACCAGGATGACGGCGACGACGAGGAGTGCAATGGCGGCGACCCGATGTTCTCGTCGTCCCAGCGGATCTGGGGCTATGAGACGCCGGATGGCTCCTTCGCGCAGTTCTGCCGAGTGCAGTCGCGCCAGCTCATGCTGAAGCCGAAGCACCTCGCCTGGGAGGAGGCCGCCTGCTACACGCTGACGCTGGCGACAGCCTATCGCATGCTTTTCGGCCACGCCCCGCACACGATCAAGCCTGGCGACAACGTTCTGGTCTGGGGCGCTTCCGGCGGGCTGGGCGTCTTCGGCGTGCAGCTCTGTGCGGCCTCCGGCGCCAATGCGATCGGCGTGATCTCCGACGAGACCAAGCGCGACTATGTCCTGGGGCTCGGCGCCAAGGGCGTCCTCAACCGCAAGGACTTCAACTGCTGGGGGCAGATGCCCAAAGTCAATTCGCCGGAATATGTCGAATGGACCAAGGAGGCGCGCAAGTTCGGCAAGGCGATCTGGGACATTACCGGCAAGAAGGACGTCGACATCGTCTTCGAGCATCCCGGCGAGGCGACCTTCCCGGTCTCCTGCCTCGTCGCCAAGCGCGGCGGCATGGTGGTGTTCTGCGCGGGCACCTCCGGCTTCAACATCACCTTCGACGCCCGCTATGTCTGGATGCGACAGAAGCGCGTCCAGGGCTCGCATTTTGCTCACCTCAAGCAGGCGAGCGCGGCCAACCAGTTCGTGCTCGACCGGCGAATCGACCCTTGCATGTCCGAGGTCTTCCCCTGGGACAAGATCCCGCTCGCCCACCACAAGATGTGGAAGAACGAGCACGCGCCCGGCAACATGGCCGTGCTGGTCTACGCCCCCCGCACGGGCCTGCGTACCTATGAGGACGTGGCGGAAGCGCTGGCGGGGTAAGGCGGGCGTCGGCTTGCGCTCGGGGGCGATAACACTTAATCGTTCGGTAAAGTAATTTTCCGAACGAGGTGTCCAAGTGCCGATCTCGCTCCAGCTCTACGCGCACCCATTGTCGTCCTACTGCCAGAAGGTGCTGGTCGCCCTCTACGAGAACGACACGCCCTTCAGCTATCGGCTGCTCGACTTCGCCGACCCGCAGGCCGGCGAGGAGCTCGCCGCGCTCTGGCCGTTGAAGCGCTTTCCCGTGCTCGTCGATGGCGGCGACACCATCCTCGAGTCGAGCGTCATCATCGAGCATCTGTCGCTCGCCCATCCGGGGAGGGTCCGGCTGCTGCCCGCGGATGCGAAGGCGGCGCTGGCCGTGCGGATGATGGACCGCTTCTTCGACAACTACGTCATGACCCCGATGCAGAAGATCGTCTTCGATCAAATCCGCGATCCGGGGAATCGCGACCCCCATGGCGTCGCCGAAGCGCGCGCGCTGCTCGATGCCGCCTATCAATGGCTCGACGTCCGGCTGGCCGGGCGCGAATGGGCCTGCGGCGACGAATTCGGCCTCGCGGACTGCGCGGCCGCACCGTCGCTCTTTTATGCCGACTGGGTCCACGAGATCGATACGGCCTTCCCCAACACGCGCGCCTACCGGGCGAGGCTCCTGGCGCGGCCATCCTTCGCCCGCGCCGTCGAGGAAGGGCGGCCCTATCGCCACTTCTTCCCGCCGGGCGCCCCCGATCGCGACTGAAACCTGTCACGCTGCCCCGGCCAGAGCATGCCAATGCGGCGTCCGCATGGGGCGACATCTGCCTGCCGCGCGATTAAGCAATCGGGCCTCGAAAGCCGGTCCCATGCTGTCATCGCCCCTGTTCCTGCGCGCCATTCCCCTGATCTTCACCTTCCTCTGGTCGTCAGGCTGGATCGTCGCGGGCTATTCGGCTCAGTATGCCGATCCGCTGACCTTTCTCTCGGTCCGCTTCGCCAGCGCCGGGGTTCTGCTGGCCCTGCTGTCATTGGCCGTCGGGGCGCGCTGGCCGGCGACGCCGCGGGCTTGGCTCGACTGCATCGTCGCCGGCGTGCTGCTCCATGCGATCTATCTCTGCGGCGTCTGGTGGGCGGTCCGCCACGGCCTGCCGGCCGGCATTTCGGGGCTGATCGCGGGCCTCCAGCCGATCCTCACCGCAATGCTGGCGCCGGCGCTCGTCGGGGAGCGCATCTCGCTGGTGCGGTGGGCCGGCATTCTCTGCGGGTTCCTCGGCATCGCCCTGGTGCTCGAACCCAAGCTGGTCGGCGTCGATCCGGCTGCGCTGTGGGGCATCCTGCTTCCGGTCGTGATCAACATCGTCGGCATGGTTGCCGTGACGTTCGGATCCTTCTTCCAGAAGGCCCGCATCGTCTCCGGCGACCTGCGGACGATCACCACGATCCAATACGGCGCTGCCTTCCTGTTCACGCTGCCGCTGGCCTTCGCGCTCGAGCCGATGCGGATCGAGTGGAACCTGACCATGGCGCTGGTCCTGGCCTGGTCGGTGCTGGCGCTCTCGCTTGGTGGGATCGGGCTCTATCTGCTCATCCTGCGCCGTGGCGAGGTCTCGCGCATCGCGACCTTCCTCTACCTCGTCCCGGCGCTGGTGGCGCTCGAGGCCTGGATCCTCTTCGGCGAGACGATGTCGCTGATCCAGATTGCCGGCATGGCCTTGACGATTGTCGGCGTCGTCCTGGCGAGCCGGAAATAGCGCCTGCTCGTCCGAAAGACGGCTTTTCGCTCCTTCGCGGTTCGGCATATGCTGCGTCGCAACAAGGGAGAGAAATCATGAGCGCAACCGCCGCCGCCGCCCCGTCGCAGCCCCCCGCCAGCGCCATCGATCTGATCGCGGCGGCGCTGCCGGGCTTCGAGACCCTGCTGCAGGAGGCGATCGCCGCCGTGCGCGCCAGGGTGACGGCCGAGGGCAAGGTTTCCTCCGCCCTGTTGGAAGCCGAGCAGCACGCCGCCCATGGCCTCTCTTGGCTCGCGACCTATGTCATGGCTCTGCGCGAGCTGAAGGCCTATGGCGAGCGCCTCGCGGCAGAGAACCGCTACGGCGCCGTCGAAGACTACGCGATCCGCATCGGCGCCGGCGAATATGCCGCGCAGATCCTCGGCGGCATCCCGATGAGCCAGGGCGAGATCGTCCGGCTGGCTTCGCTAGGCCTGTCCGCCAAGGTGATCGCTGCCGCTCGCACCGCCGCCGCTGATACGCTGGTCGCCGAGGGCAACACGCCGGAGAATCGCGCCCGCCTCGTCTCCCTGTTCAGCCAGGACGACGGCGCCGTCAGCGTCGGCGATCCCGGCCTCGACGAGACGCTGGAGGCGATCCGCTCCGAGATGCGCCGCTTCTGCGCCGCCGAAGTCGCGCCCCATGCCCATGAGTGGCACCTGAAGAACGACTACATCCCGATCGAGGTGGTCGAGAAGATGGCCGAGCTCGGCGTCTTCGGGCTGACCATCCCCGAGGAGTTCGGCGGTATGGGCCTGTCCAAGGTCTCGATGTGCGTGGTCTCGGAGGAGCTCTCTCGCGGCTATATCGGCGTCGGTTCGCTGGGAACCCGCTCCGAGATCGCGGCCGAGCTGATCCTCTGCGGCGGCACGCCGGAGCAGAAAGAAAAATGGCTGCCGAAGCTCGCTTCCGGCGAAGTGCTGCCGACTGCCGTCTTCACCGAGCCCAATACAGGCTCCGACCTCGCCAGCCTGCGCACACGCGCCGTCCGTGACGGAGAGGTTTGGAAGGTCTCCGGCAACAAGACCTGGATCACCCACCCCGTCCGCGCCGATATCATGACGCTGCTGGTCCGCACCGATCCGGACGCGGCCGGTTATCGCGGCCTCTCCATGCTGATCGCGGAGAAGCCTCGCGGCAGCGACGCCGATCCCTTCCCGGTCGAGGGGCTGACCGGCGGCGAGATCGAGGTGCTCGGCTATCGCGGCATGAAGGAATACGAGCTCGCCTTCGACGGCTTCGAGGTCAAGGCCGAGAACCTGCTCGGCGGGGTGGAAGGGCAGGGCTTCAAGCAGCTGATGCAGACCTTCGAGGCGGCCCGTATCCAGACGGCGGCGCGCGCCGTCGGCGTCGCGCAATCGGCCTTCGATCTCGGCCTGCGCTACGCCAAGGAGCGCGTCCAGTTCGGCAAGAAGCTGATCGCCTTCCCGCGCGTCGCCGACAAGCTCGCGATGATGGCGGCCGAGATCCTGATCGCGCGCCAGCTCACCTATTTCGCCGCCCGCGAGAAGGATGCCGAGCGCCGCTGCGATCTCGAGGCCGGCATGGCCAAGCTGCTCGGCGCCCGCGTCGCCTGGGCTGCCGCCGACAACGCGCTGCAGATCCATGGCGGCAACGGCTTCGCACTGGAATACGCCATCAGCCGCGTGCTCTGCGATGCCCGCATCCTCAACATCTTCGAGGGCGCGGCAGAGATCCAGGCCCAGGTCATCGCGAGGCGGCTCGTGGAGGAGTAGGGCGCAGTGGCTCTGCTGGACGACAGCGGGCCCGGTCACAGTGGCAATGAAAATTCGCCGTCCATGAACATCAGCCGCTCGCGGGCTTGATAGCTGTAGGGTGCCAGGCCTGTTTTGACGATGACCTCCAGGGTAGGCCTGGCGAGTGCGGGCGCAAAACGGGAAACCGTGCAGGCGGCCTGCACTTGAACCTGCCGATTGCTATGGTCTAGGAGGCGAGCCAATTCGAAGCGTCGGTCGCCGGGGCGAGATTTCAGCTCTGCCTCGACGGCCCAGATTGCTTCAATATGACGATTCTCGTCGGCCTTTCGGCCAAAACGCTCCGCCTGTTCACGGGCCATAGCCAACTCGGTATAGCGAGCCAGTAATTCCTCGATGGACAATTTGCCAAGATTTACGCGCTTCATGGCTTCAAGATTCCGTAGAGTCTAAGTGCGCGGTTCCCAATAGCCTGGCGCGTGTTCCAGTCCTTGTCGCTGAGAAATTGACGGGGTGTCAGTCCGCCAAATTCACTGTTGCGTGTCATGTACCATCCCGACACATCCCAGTGGCGCAAGGTTGGCACCAGCATTAGGTTCGGGCGTCCGTTGATCATGGAGCTCGGATAACCTGCAACTGTCGCCGCCGCCCGCTCGTTGCGATGATGAATATCGAAACCGGCGCTGGGACGTGACACGGCATCGTGAAGTTCCTGCTCCGTCTTCGGATCGTCAAGATACGAACCGATGCGCGGCATATGGCTGCGCAGCCAGGACGTGTCTAGCAACTGGCTGAAAAAGCCGCGAGCCTGTGAGGATGCCCTAGTATCCTTCGCTGACTGCAGCCATCGCGCGGAGTCCTTGACGACTGCAGTGATGCCCTGTGCGGTCCTCGGCTGGCTGGCGGGAATACCGGGCCCATCCGCCGGAGACGGCAACTCAAGTCCACTTGCCGCGCCGGCAATGGCATCGGGAAAGGCTGCGAGGAAGTCCGATAGAAGGGGGATGGCGTCGGGATGTTGACCCGAACCATCGCCCCATTGCCCGCCTTCGGGATTGCCCGCTGGCACGCGCGGCTGATTGGGATTGAAGCCGCCTTTTGCAATCAACGCGACCAGCCGGTCGAGCGCGGCGATCATCCGATCGCCGGCCTGCTGGCGCAGCAGGGCAAAATGGCGCTGCCGGAAGGCGCGCCGGTTCTCGATAATCTGTTGGGTTGTGAAAGATTGCATCCGGTGCCAGATTTCTGCGACGGATGCGGAGGCTAAGCGCGAAAATGTCGCCGGGATAAGTCGGCGCCTATCCCCGGATTTGCGTTCTCAGATCAGAACGGCTGGCTGATGCCCAGAATAAGCCGAGCGCTCCTAACGCTTTAATCCCGGCACGATCGCCACCGGATCAACCGCAAACCCCATTGCCCGATAGCCGGTGCGGTTGGGGTGGAGCTTTTCGCCGAGGCCGCCGCTCGTCGAGGCCGGCAAGAAGGCGGCCTTCGACCCGCCGGTCGCGGGGTCGAGCATCACGGCGTCGAAATCCATCACCGCGTCAAAACTGCCGGGGCTGCGGATAAAGGCGTTCAGCGCCTTGCGTTTCTGGTTCTGCTCGGCGGAGCCATGGACCGCGCTCGCGCTGCCGAGGGCGGTTGCGACGGTTGCGTCGACCAACACTCCTTATGAGCCCTCATATCGAGGGGCCGCTGCGCGGCTCTCCGGGATGAGGGCTGATTTTCCTGGCAGGTTCCAAGGCCTCTGTGCGGCAATAATTTCGACATGATGGCCCTGCTTTTCTCACTTCGGCCCTAAGAGCCGGGAGAAACAGGATCATCCGATGTCGAAAAGCCTAGCCACCCTATTCCTCGGATCGACGCTGCTCTGCGCCGCGGCGTTTTCGGCTCCCGCCATGGCGCAGCAGAACTCTGCCGAGCCGTCGCCGCGGATCAGCGTCGTCGGCGAGGGCGAGGTCAGCCTCGCTCCCGACATGGCGATCCTCAACCTCTCGGTGCTGCGCGAGGCCGAGACGGCGCGCGATGCGGTCGCCGCCAGCAGCGAGGCGATGAAGCAGGTGCTCGCCGCGCTGAAGGCGGCCGGCGTCGCCGAGCGCGACCTGCAGACCGCAGGGCTGAACATCCAGCCGCGCTATACGCAGCCCGGCCCGCAGGCGAAGCCTCAGGCGCCGAAGATCAGCGGCTATGCCGCCAGCAACTCCCTGACTGTCCGGGTCCGTGATCTCTCGGCGGTGGGAACGATCCTCGACAAGGTCATCGCCCTGGGCGTCAACCAGGGTGGCGACATCACCTTCGTCAATGACGATCTGAAGCCTGGCCTGGCCGAGGCGCGCAAGCGTGCCGTCCAGGACGCCCAGGAACGGGCGCGCACGCTGGCCGATGCCGCAGGCGTCAAGCTTGGGCGCATCCTGTCGATCGAGGAGCAGTCCCTGCGCTCCGCTCCCCGGCCCATGGCTAAGATGATGCGGGCGGCCGCAGCCGACAGCTTCGTCCCGGTCGAGCGCGGCGAGAACAGCTACGGCACCAGCGTGACCGTGGTCTTCGAGATCGCGCCCTAAACACAGGAGCGAGCTCACCGTATGGAATATGCAGTAAATTCATATTTGCCGGTTCCAATGGTGCCGTGATGCGATGATGTCGGGCCGCGGATACCTGCTGGAATGCTTCTGATCACCGATCGCTCGGATGAAAGCCGGGACGTCGCAAGAGGCCTGGCCCTCTTGGGACACTGTGCTGTCGTCGCGCTCGACGGCCAGGGCAAGGGCCAGGGCGAGCGCGCCGTCGCACAGCCGAGGATCGTCGTCAGCGACGTCGATCTCGGCGAGCGGCGTTCGGTCGAGGCCATTCGCGAGGCTCTGACTCGTCATCGCCGCAAGGACATGCCCTATCTCTGCCTGCTGCGGGACATGACCGCGCGCTCAACCATCCAGGCGCGAGCCATCGGCGCGACCGAGATCCTGCCGGCAGGAGCGGCGCCGTCCGTGCTCGTCAAGACGATCAGCCAGTTGCTGCAGGAGGGCGAGGACGCAGACCCGGCTCGCGGTACGCAGGCCTTCACCCGCGCCCATCTCGCAACCGCGGCGGTTTCACTCGCCGACATGTTGCAATCAGCATCTTCGGGAAAAGCGATCCCGCTCGCGGCGGTCGAGGCATCCGTAGACGCGATCGATCAGGCGGCCGGCGCCGCCGATATCGGCGACTGGCTCCAGGTGGTCTGGAGCTATGACGACCTGACCTACCAGCACTGCATGCTCGTCGCCGGTCTTGCTGCCAGCTTCGCGCATCGGCTCGGCTTCGGCGAAGACGACCGCCGGCTCGTGACGCGTGCCGCCGTGCTCCACGACATCGGCAAGGCGCGGATTCCGCTCGACATCCTGCACAAGCCCGGCGCGCTCGACGAGGCCGAGCAGGCGGTCATGCGCAGCCACCCCGTCGTTGGCCACCAGATGCTGGTCGCTCAGGGCGGCATCCGGCCCGAAGTCCTCGCCGCGGTTCGCTCGCACCACGAATATCTCGACGGTACAGGCTATCCCGACGGCCTGAGAGGCCATGAAATCTCCGACATCGTGCGGATGATCACGATCTGCGACATCTACGCGGCACTGATCGAACGGCGCAGCTACAAGCTGCCATTGCTGCCGGATCAGGCCTATGACCTGCTGGTGCTGATGGGCGCGAAACTCGACGCGGATCTGGTCCGCGCCTTCGGCGACGTCGTGCTGAAGCCCGCGCAGGCGGCCTGAGCGAGTCTCACCTCTGCAGCCGCCACTTGGCGAAGCCCTCGCCGGCATCGCCGGCGGCTTCCGCCGCAAGTCCCTCCGGCCGCTTTCCCGCCGCTGCGGGTGACGTCACGAAGGTCGCCTCCACGCCAGCGGGCAGGGGGGCCAGCGACCAATTCCCGTCGGCTTTCGGCTCGATCGTGCCCTTCGACAGGATATGGCGCACGATCACGTCGCGGTTGAGATCGGGCGCCTCCAGCACCACGGTCGTCCGGGTGCCCGGGAAATTGCCGCCGCCCGAGGCGCGGTAATTGTTGGTGACGACGATGAACTCGGCGGCCCCGTCGATCGGTCGGCCCGCATGGGCGAGATCGACGATGCGGCGTGCCTCCGGCGCCACGAGCTTGCCGTCGCCGTCATAGCGTGAGGCCTGCGTGACATCGATCCTGTAGGTCACGCCGTCGATCACGTCGAAATTGAAGGGGGGAAACGCTGGATTGATCAGCGGTTGCTCGCCGGTCTTCGCAGGGTCGATCCTGTTGAAGATACCGGCCGAGCGCTCCAGCCACTCGGACAGCTGCGCGCCGGTGATTTTCACGATCTGCACGGTGTTCGGGTAGAGATAGATGTCGGCGACGTTTCGGATGGTGATCGGCCCGGCCGGGATGTCCGTGTAGAATGAAGGTCCCGCCCGGCCGCCCGACTTGAAAGGGGCGGCGGCGGAGAGCACCGGCAGGTCCTTCCACGGCGTCTGCGCCATCAGTCCCTTGGCATAAGCAATCTGCGCCTCGGCCACGATCTGCACGGAAGGGTCGTCGGCGACGAGCGCGAAGAAGCTGTTGATGGCCGAGGCGGTCGTGCCGACAGGCTCGCGCATATAGACCAGTGTCGCCTCGTGATCGGCCTTGACGCTCGCGAGCACGGCTGGCTCGGCAGCGGCCTTCGGGACGATCTTGCGATCCGGCATGCGCTCGAAGATCGGTCTCGGTTCGACCTTGAATGCGGCGATGCGCCAGTGCTCGTCGCGCTTCTCCAGCTCGAGGTCGACGATGCCGAGATGCGAACCCCAGAACCCGGGCTGGCAGGCCGGCTTGCCGTGCAGCGTGCCCCTGACGTTGTCGACGCCGGCGAGCCCGTCGAAGGCCTTGGCGCCGGGAAAGACGAGGTGCTGGTGGCCGGTCAGGATGACGTCGATACCGTCGAGCGCGGCCAGATGCAGCGCCGCGTTCTCCTCCATCCCCTTGCGCTCCCCGCCGGCGATGCCGGAATGACAGAGCGCGATGACGAGGTCGGGCCCCGCCTTCAGCAGTTCCGGTACATGCTTGTGGGCGGCATTGACGATGTCGGTAGCGGTGACCTTGCCGTCGAGATTGGCCTTGTCCCACTGCATGATCTGCGGCGGGACGAAGCCGATCACGCCGATCTTCAGGACATGCTGCTGTCCGCTCTCGTCCTCGAAGCTCTGCTCGAACAGCCGCCAAGGGTCGACCAGCGGATAGCCGCCGATCTTCTCGACATTGGCGCAAACCAGCGGGAATTCGGCCTTGGCGAGCCCATGGTCGAGGAAGTCCAGCCCGTAGTTGAACTCGTGGTTGCCGATGGTGCCGCAGAGATAGGGCAGCGCGTTCATCGCGGCGATCATCGGATGGGTTTCGCCGGGCTTCAGGCCCTTCTTGTAGGCGATGTAGTCGCCAAGCGACGAGCCCTGCAGGAAGTCGCCATTGTCGAAGAGCAGGCTGTTCTTCGCCTCGGCTTGCGCCGCCTTGATCAGGCTTGCGGTCTTGGCGAGCCCGACCGTGTCGTCGGCGGCGTCGCGGAAATAGTCGTACGGCACGATGTTGACGTGGAGATCGGTGGTCTCCAGCACGCGCAGCTTCAGCCGGGCTGGTGTCTGGGCGCCGAGCGTCGAGGGCAGGGCTGCGCCGACGGCCAATGCTGCAGCTCCCTTCAGCGTGTCACGGCGATTGAAGCGCTTCTCTCGTGCCATGACCAGTCCCTGCTCCTGCCGATCCAGGCCGACGTTAGCATTGCAGCGGCGCCATGGCATGGCGAAGTTGGCGTCATCGCCCCATCAAGCCGCTCTACACCTCCCGCAGCGAGCGCGGCATCGTCACCGGGCGGGCTTCCCTTGCCTGCGCGGCGAGCCTGACCGGCGCGTTCACCGCCCCGAAGCCGGCATAGCCGCCGCGTCGTTCGATGATCTCGAAGAAGAAGCGCTGCGCGAAGACATGGGTGTAGACCTGCAGGAATTCGGCCTCGCCATCGCGATCGTACAGGATGTGGTGTTCGCGCAGCCGGTCGATCAGGTCCGGATCGAGCCCGTGCCGCGCCTCGAGATCCTCGTAGTAGTTTTCGGGGATGTCCAGGAAGGATAGCCCCGCGGCGCGCATCGCGGTGACCGCCGCGAAGATGTCCGGCGCATCGAAGGCGATGTGCTGGACGCCGGAGCCGAAATGCTCGGAGACGAAGCGCGACGACAGCGTGCGCGTCGCCTGCGAACCGTTCAGGATGAAACGCAGTGAGCCGTTCGCGCTGACCAGCGGCCGGCTTTCGACGAGCCCGCCTGGATCGGCGATGGCGAGCTGCGGGATGCGCTCAAGCCGGAACAGCGAGGTGTAGAACAGCAGCCAGGACAGCATCTCCTCATAGTCCATCGACTGGGAGATGTGGTCGACGCTCTCGAGCGGCGCGGCGGGGGCCGGGGATTGGGCCGGCGACTTCGGCTCCGACACCGCCACGAAGTCCTTGTCCCAGATATGGCCGAGTTCGCCCTCCGGCTGGGTGAAGTAGATCAGCGAGCCGCCGACACCGCGGATGGCGGGGATATGCAGCTCGCCTGGGCCGACCGGTTGCTCGAAGCTCTGGATGCGCAGGCCGGCCGCGCGCGCCATCGTCTGCTCGACATCCTCGACCCGCAGGCAGATCGCGCAGACGCCGGGCCCATGCATGATCGCATGCGATTGGGCGAAGCCGTCCTTCTCGGTGTTGAGCAGGAGATTGATGCCGCCCTGGCTCCAGCGCGTCACGGACTTGCTGACATGCTGCCCCGTCTGGCGGAAACCCAGCGCCGAGAACAGCCGAGCCAGCTCGGACGCCGTCTCCTCGTCGAGCGCGAATTCGATGAACTCGACGCCCAGGATCTGTGCGCGCGGCGGCAGCGTCGGTGAGCTCTGGTCGGCAAGCGCGATCAGCGAGCGCATGCCGTCCGTGGCGAGCCTGCGGGCCGAACCGGCACGGAACTGGTCGTTGAAGATCTCGTGCGAGAGCGGCCCGTTGTAGCCGGTCTGCGCGATCGCCTGCACGAAATCGACGACGGCAAGGTCGCCCTGGCCGGGGAAGCAGCGGAAATGCCGGCTCCAGCTCAGCACGTCCATGTCGAGCTTCGGCGCGTCGGCGAGCTGGACAAGGAAGATCCGGTCGCCGGGGATCGAGGCGATCGGACCGAGCGGCGACTGGCGCGCCAGCGTGTGAAAGGAATCGAGGATCAGCCCGATGCGCGGGTGGTCGGCCCGGCGCACGATCTCCCAGGCGTCGCGGTAGTCGTTGACATGGCGGCCCCAGGCCAGCGCCTCGTAGCCGACACGCACGCCGTAGCGGGCGGCGAGCTCGCCGAGTTCGCGGAGGTCCGCCGCCGCCCGGTCGATGCCGCCAAGCGCCTGCGGCGAGACGTTGGAGCAGATCAGCATCAGCTCCGCGCCGAGCTCGTTCATAATGGCGAATTTGCGCTCGGCCCGAGCGAAGGTGCGGGCGCGCAGCGGCTCCGGCATGCCCTCGAAATCGCGGAAGGGCTGGAAGGCCGAGATCGTCATGCCGAGATCGGCGACCATCTGACCAACTTCGCGCGGGCCGCCGTCGAAGGTCAGGAAATCGTTCTCGAAGACCTCGACCGCGTCAAAGCCGGCGGCGGCGATCGCCTCCAGCTTCTCGGCGAGGTCGCCGCTCAGCGAGACGGTGGCGATCGAGGTCGGGTTCATGCGGCAATCCTCATCCGGCAAGCTTCAGGCGGCTTTGGCTTTCGTCTGTCCGATCGTGACCGGGCCGCCTTTCCGCGCGGCTTCGGCAACGGCCTCGATCACGGCCAGCGTGCGGGCGGCGTCAGCCGCGTCGGTGATCGGGGTTTCCGTGCCACGGATCACGGCGCAGAAATGCCGGATCTGCTCAGCCAGCGGTTCGAGCGGCGCGATCGCGACGCTCTCGCGCAGCAGCGGCTCCCACCAGCCCTGCCGGCCCTCGTAATGCCAGCGCTCGAGCGAAGGGATGGACAGCGAGCCTTCGCTGCCGGCGATCAGGTAGCAGAGCCCGTCGCGCTGCGGATAGGCCTTGTTCTCGCCCGAGGAGAGTTCCCAGCTCCACGGCGTCGGCGTCACGTCAGAGACGGTTGCCGTGCCGAGGGCGCCATTGGTGAAGCGGAAGATCAGCGCCGCCGTGTCCTCGACGGCGAAGCCGCGCGTCGCGTTCGAGGTCATCGCCTGCACGCTGTCGATCTCGCCGCAGATGAAGCGCAGGTTGTCGATGTCGTGGATCAGGTTGATCAGCACCGGCCCGCCCCCGGGCTCGCGCCGCCAGGCGACGTCGAAATAGTCGTCGGGCTTGCGGATCAGGAACAGCGAATTGACGGCGACGAGACGGCCGATGCCGCCCTCCTGCACCAGCTTGCGCGCCGCCTTGACGATCGGGTTGTGCCGGCGGTGATGGCCGCCGAGCACGGGAATCCCGGTCCGCGCCTGCACCGCGATCAGAAGCTGGGCCGCCGCGACGCTTTCCGCGAGCGGCTTCTCGATCAGCACCGGAACACCGGCCTCCAGGCATTCGATGGCGCCCGGCACATGCATCGCATTCGGCGTCGCGATGATCGCGCCGTCCGGCGTCATCGCCGCCAGCATGTCGCTGATCGAGGCGAACCAGGGCGTGCCGCGCTCGGCCGCGAGCGCCCTGGCAGCGTCGGTCGGGTCGCAGATCGCAGCGCAGTCGCAGTCCTGCGAGGCGTCCAGGCGCTCCAGATGCGCGCGGCCGATCAGGCCTGCGCCGACGAGGGCGATCTTCAGTTTCGCGCTCATGCGGCCTCCGTCAGGGCGCCGCCGAGGAAGAGCTGCGCAACACGCGGATCAGCGAGGATCTCGGCCGCCGGACCCTGCATGCGCGTCTGGCCGAGTTCGAGCACGAGGCCCTCGTCGGAGATCTCCAGCGCCGAGCGGGCGTTCTGCTCGACCATCAGGATGGTGACACCTTTCGACCGAAGCTCCATCAGGATCCCAAAGGTCTCCTGCACCATCATCGGCGAGAGCCCGATCGAAGGCTCGTCGATCAGCACGAGTTTCGGATCGAGCAGGAGCCCGCGCACGATCTCGAGCTGCTTCTGCTGCCCGCCGGACAGCGTCGAGGCCTGCACGTCCGCCTTCGCCCTTAGCGACGGGAAGCGGTCGAGCGCGGCCTCGATGCGCTTGGGCATGTCGGTGATGTGCGAGCCCGCGGCGACCGCGCCGAGCTCGATATTGTGGCGGACCGACAGCTCCGGGAAGATGTTGCGGCCCTGTGGCACGTAGCAGATGCCGGCCTCCAGCAGTTTGCGCTGGTTCCAGTTGGTGATCTCGGTGCCTTCCAGCCGGATATGGCCCTCGCGCACCTTGAGCAGTCCGAAGATCGCCTTGAATACGGTCGACTTGCCAGCGCCGTTGGGGCCGATGACGGTGGTGATGGCGGCACGCGGCACCTTGAAGCTTGTGCCGTTGAGGATGGTCATGGCGCCATAGCCGCCGACCACGCCGTCTAGTTCGAGGATGGGGGTGCTCATCGCGTCGCTCCTCAATGCCCCAGATAGGCTTCGATCACGGCCGGATTGGCCCTGACCTCGGCCGGCGTGCCCTGTGCCAGCACCTTGCCCTCGGCGAGCACGATGACGCGGGAGCACAGGCTCATGACGAAATCCATGTTGTGCTCGATCACGACGAAGGTCGCGCCCTGTTCGGCATTGATGGCGCGCAGGCGCTCCTTGAGATCGCCCAGCATGGTCAGGTTGACGCCGCCGGCCGGCTCGTCGAGCAGCACCAGGCGCGGGCCCGCCATGAACGCCATGGCGGCGTCGAGCAGCTTTTGTTGGCCATAGGAAAGTCCGCCGGCCTTGGCGTCGGCGAGATGGCCGAGCTTGAAGAAGCCGATCATCTGCTCGGCCTTCTCCGTCAGCCCGGCATCGCGCGCGCCGAACAGCCGCGACAGCATCGAGCCCTGATGCTCCTGCCCGGCGAGGATCAGGTTCTCCCGCACGGTCAGCTCCGGGAAGACCTGCAGGAGCTGGAAGGTGCGGCTGACGCCGAGCCGGTTCAGGTCGGAGGGGCGCATGTTGGTGACATCGCGCCCGTCGAGCTTCACCGCGCCTTCGGTCGGCTCGAGCTGGCCGAGGATGCAGTTGAACAGGGTCGACTTGCCGCAGCCATTCGGGCCGATGATGCCGAGGATCTCGCCCTCGTTCACCGAGAACGACACGCCGTTGACCGCCTTGATGCCGCCGAAGGCCTTGTGGAGGTTGTTGACTTCGAGAACCTGGTTCATCGGGCGTCTCCCCGCTTGCCGGTGAGCTTCGCCCAGCCGCGCTCCATCAGGCCGCTGACGCCCTGCGGACAGGCGATCAGCAGCAGCATGACGATCGCTGCGAAGATGATCAGGTAGAGCGAGCCGGCGAAGCGCAGCCACTCCGGCAGCACGACGCCAAGCAGCGCGCCGACGAAGGGGCCGAGCAGATAGCCGGCGCCCCCCGCCACCACCATCAGCAGCAGGAAGAAGCTCTGCGACAGCGAGAAGGGCGAGGGGTCGATGAACTCGACCAGCGGCGCATAGAGCGCGCCTGCGAAGCCCGCATAGGCCGAGCCGATGGCGAATGCGAGCAGCGTATAGGTGCGGGTGTCGATGCCGAGGCTCGCGGCGCGGATCGGATTCTCGCGCAGCGCCGTGAAGGCGCGGCCCCAGGGCGAACGGATCAGCCACCACAGCGCGACCGCCAGGATGAAGGTCACCGCGACGACGAAGCGGTGGAATTCCAGCGCGCCGAACAGCTTGATGCCGAAGAACTCCGGCCGGTTGATGTTGGAGATGCCGAAGACACCGCCGGTCAGCCATTGCTCGTTGCGCAGGATCAGCCAGATCAGCGTCGAGAAGGCGAGCGTCACGAAGGCGAGGTAATGCGCCTTGACCCGCAGCGCCGGGAAACCGAGGACGATGCCGACCGCGAAGGTGAGCAGACCGGACAGGGCGAAGGCAGCATACCAGGACACGCCGGCCTTGGTCGTCAGCAGCGCGGTCGTGTAGGCACCGAGCCCCATGAAGGCGGCCTGCGCCAGCGACTTCAGCCCGGCATAGCCCAGCGTCAGGTTGAGCCCCATCACGGCGATGCTCATGACGAGCCAGAGTGAGAGCACATAGGTGCCGTAGCGGCCCATCCCGACCGGCGCGAACCAGAGGATCGCGGCGCCGATCACGAGGGTGAGGAAGGTGCCGTCGATCGCGCCGCCGAGGCCAGGCAGCCGGGCGAGGCGAGGGGACGAGGCCAGGCGGCCATCGGTTGCGGGCGCACTCATACGCGGCGCTCCTCTCTGCGGCCCATCAGCCCCTCGGGCTTGAGCAGGATGATGACGACGAGCAGCACCAGCGGCACCGCCAGCCGGTACGAGCTCGAGACATAGGCTGCGGCCAGCGAATCGACGACGCCGACGAGGAGCCCACCGACGAGCGCGCCGCGCACCTGGTTGAAGCCGCCGACGATCGCCGCGATGAAGGCGAACAGGCCGATGACCTCGCCATTGGAGAACTTGGCGAGATAGATCGGCGAGATCAGCACGGAAGCGACGACGGCGAGCGCCGCGTTGATGACGAAGGTCAGCAGCACCATTCGCTCGACGGGAATGCCGAGGATGCGCGCGACGGTGGGATTCTGCGCCGTCGCCTGCATCTGCCGGCCGAGACGGGTGCCGCCGACGAACCATTGCAGCAGGCCGATGACGGCGAAGGCGCAGGCGATGATCGCCAGATGCTGCAGTGAAATCGCCGCACCGAAGACCTCGATCGTTTGCGTCGGCACGAAGGAGGGGAAGTTCTGCGCCTCGGCCGAGAAGCCGTCCTTGGCGCCTTCCTTCATGATGATCGACAACGCCATGGTGGCGATGGCGAGCGGCAGCACGCCATGCCGGATCATCGGGTCGACCACGGCGAGCTTGAAGCCGACGCCGAAGATCAGGATGAAGGCAGCGATGCCGATCAGCGCACCGAGCCAGACCGGCGCTCCGAACAGCTTGATCGCCAGCAGCACCAGCACGGCCGGCAGCATCACGAACTCGCCCTGGGCGAAGTTGATCGTCTGCGAGGTCTGCCAGACCAGGGTGAAGCCGATCGCGGCGAGCGCATAGATCGCACCCGTTGCGATACCGGCGATGAGATAGGCGATGAACTCGGCCATGGCTTGGTGCCTTGCACGTTTGGCTCGACGCGAACCCCTCCCCCTTGTGGGGAGGGGTTGGGGTGGGGGTGGTGCCGCTTGGCGATCGGTGGCGGAGAAAGCCCCGGACCAGCGGTTTCGTTCTCGGGACATCCGCGGAGGCTGCCTTCGCGACCCCCACCCCTACCCCTCCCCACAAGGGGGAGGGGTTTCGGTCGCGGTCGCTTAGGGCTTGATCTTCGGCAGCGTCGCCGTGATCACCTGCTTGCCGTCCTTGACCTCGGCGAGGAAGCTCTCGCGGTCGAGGTCGCCGTTCTGCTCGATCGTGGTCTCGATGAGGATGCCCGGCTCGTCCGAGGGCTTGATCGTCGCGCCGCGCAGCGTATCGGCGACGCCCTTCTTGTCGAACTTCTTCTGCTTCTCGGTCGCCCACTTGACCATGTAGACGGCCATGTAGCCCTTCAGGCCGTTATGGTCGGAGGCGTAGTTGTACTTCGCCTGGAACTTCTTGCCGAAGTCCTGGAAGGCCGGGATCGGCGCGTCGATCGACAGCCCGACATGGCCCTTGGCGCCATTGGCGGCGTCGCCCGCAAGTTCGATGACCTTGGCGCCGAGCAGCGTCGTCTCGCCGACCATCGGCTTGGTGATGCCCTGCTGCTTGGCGGCGCGCAGGAAGCGGGCGCTTTCCTCCTCGTTCAGATAGACGAAGACGGCGTCGGCGTTGGAGTTCTTGATCTTGATCGCGTCGGCAGCAAAGTCGGCCTGGCCCTGTTCGGTTGCGACATCGGCCGCGACCTTGATGCCGGCCTTCTCGAGCTCGGGGATGATCGCGTCGCGGCCGCCCTTGCCGAAGTCGTTGTTGACCCAGACCACCGCGACGGAACCGGCCTTGACGGTGTCCTTGAGGTATTTCGCGATCTTCGGCATCGCCGCCGCCTGGCTGAGCGAGGTGCGGAACAGGAATGGGTTGCCCTGCTTGGTCAGGCCGGCGGCCTCGCCACCGACCAACTGGGCGATCTCGGCGCGCTGGGCGATCTGCATCGAGGCGCCGATCGGGCCGGAGAAGACCGGGCCGAGCACGGCATAGGTGCCCTCGTCGATGGCGCGCTGCACGGCGGCGCGGGTGTTCCCCGGATTGGTCTGCGTGTCGTAGTGGACGATCTCGATCTGCTTGCCGAGGATGCCGCCCTTGGCGTTGATGTCGGCGACGGCGAGGTCGATGCCGTTCTTCCAGTTGGTGCCGGCGGTGGCGCCGGCGCCCGACAGCTCCACGACGTCGACGAGCTTGACCTTCTCCTGGGCCGAGGCCGGCAGGGCAAGCGCGGTCGCCAGCGCGGCGCCGATGATCCATTGGGTCTTCATAGAATGTCTCCTCCAGGGGTTGGTTTGGTTTCTTGTTCGCCCGGCTGGCGCGGGTCGTTCTCAGGCTGCGTGGTGGCTCGCCTCCTGCGCGGCCAGGGCTTTGTCGAAGGCATCGGCGATGGCGCCGGCCGGGGGCTGCACCCCGGTGAACAGCGCAAAGGCGTCGACGGCCTGGTTGATGCTGAGTTCGCGACCCGTCATCACCGTGGCGCCCGCCTTCTGCGCGGCTTTCAGCAGCGGTGTCCAGAGCGGATGATAGACCGCGTCCGCGACCCACTGAGACTTTCGGATGAGATCGGCCGGAACGGGGCTGTCGCGATTGGGCAGCATGCCGATCGGCGTGCCGTTGACGATGCCGGCCGCGCCCGAAACCGCGGCCTCGACATCGGCCGCGATCTCGACCCGGGCGCGGTCGCCGATCTGTGTCGCCAGCGCCTGTGCCTTGGCCTTGTCGCTGTCGAACAGCTTCAGGTGGCGCACGCCGCTGCCGGCGAGCGCGAACCCGATCGCCTTGCCGACGCCGCCCGTGCCGATGATGGCGACGGGTGCATCGCCGTCGTCGCGGCCGAGCGCGCGATAGGCGGTGGCGAAGCCGGTCGCATCGGTGTTGTAGCCGGTGAGCTTGCCGTCCCGCGCGACCACCGTGTTGACCGCCCCCATGGCCGCGGCTTCCGGCGAGAGCGCGTCGAGCAGCGGGATCACCGCCTCCTTGTAGGGAAAGGTCACGTTGACGCCGGAGAAGCCCATGCGGCGTACGCCATCGAGCATGGCGGCGAGGTCGGTGCGGCCGGCGCCGGCCACCTCGATCAGGTGGTAATGCAGCTCGAAGCCCGCCAGCCGCGCCGCGGTCTCATGCATCGAGGGCGCAGCCGAATGCGCGATCGGCGAGCCGATCAGCCCGAGCAGCACGCGCTTGGTGCGATTGGCTATGGGGTAGGCCGGCATTGTCTCGTCCCTCTGTGGCTCGCCCGTCGTTGTCAGCAGGCGTTGCCACACTGAGAATACGCCGATCGACTGCCGTAACGCGATAACCAATTCGTGCCGCTTACCTAACCTGATGTTATCTTGCCAGGGGTTTCGCAGCTGCCTTCGCTCGCGGCCGGACGACGGCGTCCATCTCCTGCCGCAACAGGGCCACGAAGTTCTCTGCGTAAACTGACGGGGCCTTGTCGTTCTTGATTGCGACATAGGTCTGGAACTGCGTCGGCTCGGCGATCGGGATCGTGGCGATGCCCTGCATCGAGCCATGCGCAACGGTGAACTGGTCGATCACGGCGATGCCGAGACCGGCCCGCACCAGCGAGCAGACGGTCGTCCCGAAGCGCGCCTTGATGACGATGTCGTAGCTCAGGCCCTGGCGGCTGAAGATCTCGGCCATGATCCGGCCATAGGGGTCGTTGGGGTCGATGCCGATCAGTGGATGGCGCACGATCTCCGCGGCCGAGATCACCTCGCGCCCGGCCAGTTCATGCCCCTCCGGCACGATGCAGAGCAGCTCGCCGAGGCTCAGCGGCTCGAAAGCGATGCCGGGATGGTCGAGCTTGTAGCTCATCGCCGCGATCTCGCCCTTGCCGAGCAGGAGATAATCGAGCGCCTCCTCGATCTTGAGGATGTTGATGTCGAGCCTGAGGTCCGGATGCTTTCGCTTCAGCTTCTCGATCGCGCGCGGCACCATGACGTGGCAGATGCTGGGCACCGAGCCGATCCGCAACTCGATCTCGCCGCCGCGTTCGATCCGCGCCAGCGTGTAGTGCAGGTCGTCGACCTTCTTGTAGACGCCGTTGATCTGCTCGAAGATGTCGTTGGCCTCCGGCGTCGGCACATAGCGGCCGTGCCGGCGCTCGAACAGCCTCAGCCGCAGCGTGCGCTCGGTATGCTTCATCAGCCGGCTGATGCCGGGCGAGGACACACCGAGCAGCTTCGCCGCACCGCTGATCGTGCCGGCGATCATGATGGCGCGGATCACCTCGATCTGCCGCAAGGTGAGCATCGACCGTTTCCCCCGTCTTTTGACGATCAACGGAGGCGGCTCGTATGCGGCTGTCAAGCGGGCGAGTGGGAAGAGAGCGTCAGTTTGAACGCCGGCTGGGGCGCGGGAGTTGACGTAGCCGGCTGCACAAATCGCGGGACACGCGCGGCCCGCAAGACCGTGTTAGGCTCCGGTCAAGGTCGAGTGAGGACGGCGAGCCATGGAAAGCGCGCAACTTCGATACAACTGGGCCGACCCCGCCATCTACGAGACTTTCATGGGGCGCTGGAGCGAACATCTCGCCGGCCCGTTCCTCGCTTGTGCCAATCTCGTTCCGCGTGGTCGGGTACTCGACGTAGCCTGTGGGACGGGCGTGTTGTCGAAAGCGCTGGCTCAGGCGGGAGCGCGTGTCATCGGGGTTGATGCGTCGGAGGGATATCTGGAAGGAGCCCGCCTGCGTCGGGCCCACCCCAATATCACCTATCAACACGACGATATCCGGGCCATGAGCTTCGACGATAACGCCTTCGATGCGGCCGTTTCGACATTGGCTCTGGATGTCATCCCGGAGATTGAACAGGTTGTAGCCGAGATGAAGCGCGTGACCCGACCAGGCGGCGTCGTCGCCTCCGCTGTCACTCAGTTTCTTGGTGGTATGCCCGCCTGGGACCTCGTCATTCATACCGGAGCTGTGCTCGAGGCCGATTTCGCAAAGCTCAGGTCGACGCGAGCGGGGCGCCAGCTCTTTTGGTCTGGCGGTCAGGCGGCGTTGTGGCGGAAACTCGGCCTCACCGACGTGACGGAGGCTCCCATTGTCGTGGACTGCGAATATTCGTCCTTCGCGGATTATTGGGCGACGTTCACGACGGGCCCTGGCAGTGTCACAGGCATACTGATGGCTCTCTCCGACGACGCTCGCGGCGCGATCGAACAGCATGTTCGTGACGGATATCTGATGGGCCTGCCTGATGGACCCAGGTCATTTCCCATGGTGTTCCGCGCGGTTCGCGGCTTGGCCCCAGCCTGAACCTGGAAGTCATGGACTGGACCTGTGAGACGCGTCAGTTCATCCGCCAACGGGAAAATCCGCAACGGGTCGGAAGCGGCGGTTGATCTGGCCGCAAAAATCGCATCTTCGTAACCGCCCGCTAAGTGTAATCACCGCTCTTCATGTTCAGATTTGGCTGCCTACCAGTGCTCTTGCTCGCCATCGCGGCTACGATATGGAGCTGTAATGCCCAGTACTCCATTCCCCGACAGACCGTTGCCCTAGACCTCTCCGGGGCAAACGCGACAGCGCGCTTTGAATGGTGGTTAGGCGAAGATTGGATACCCTTCTCGCGGCTAGTGGTCGAAAATGGCCACGGCAAATCCGACAGCCGCATGTGGGACGATTGGGGACCGGCAACTCAAGCCAGTATCTACGCAACTCCAGAACAATGGCTGGTCGTTGCCCACCCCGGCGGAGGTGCAACGGCAGTCACCCTAAACTCGGATCAGCCTCCAACGGAAGTTAGCTATGCCATGCTTCGTGCAAGCTTTTCGGAGCGCTGGCGGTTCATTGGTACCGTAGATAGAACAGCGAGCGGGACGTTCCGATTTTACTCGCCGGATGAGCGGCGCGAGTGCATACCCATGTTCGGGGCAGGCTCGTCGCCTTTCCGCCTAGAGCATCAAGACTTAAGAGATTGCTCCTTAAGATAGATGTCTTCTTTGGGTCGAAAGCGGCCGTCCGAACAGACTGAAGTCGATATCAATCTGGGCCTGCTTGCGTCTGCCCTTTCCGAATGAAAGAAGTTTCTACGGCAGACACCAAGCCAAAAACAAATATAATTGCCGATATGGGAAGAGCAATTACTAGCCAAAAAAGTTCTGGATAGCAGTCTTCGCACGCGTTTCCATTTCGCGTGGCGAACTGAAAATGCCAAGGCGTAACGCCCAATGTTATTGATACGGTCGTCAGAACAATCCCGAGAGAGAGGAGCCGATAGCCTCTTCTAAACGGAATATAGATCAATCCTGTCATTGAAGAACCGTTGAAAACGCGGACAAACGAGGTTGTCACGTCGTTCTGACGGCCGCAATGGGTCGAAAGCCGACACTCAAACAGAATTGCTTGCTCCGGGGCGCGCGGCTCACTGCGGTGCCGGCAGCGCCTTCGCCCTGCGTTCGAGCTCCTGCAGCGTTGGCAGGGTCTTCTCGGCGAAGGCCTTCAACTCGGGGTCGGAGCCGTTCTGCGCGTAGGCTGAAACGAGCGCGACGGTCTCCTGCTGCGCGGCACGCTGGGCCGCGACATAGGCCTTGTCGAAATCGGGCCCCTGCTTCGCCGACAGGTCGCGCAGCATGTCGAGATGGCGGGCGTCGGGGCGTTCCGGCAATGCGATGTCCGAGCGCCGGGACGCGATTTGCCTCAGGCTGCTGCCGGTCGTGCCATGGTCGTTGGCGAGGCGGTGCGCGAAGCTCTTGATCTCCTGCGAGTTCGTCTTGTGCAGGGCCAGCGTCGCCGACTGGGCCCCGAACAGGTTCGCGACCGCCGCCTGGGTGACGAAATCCTGCGGCTGCAGCGCCGTCTGCGCGAAGGTGGCCGAGGCGCAGAGAACGGCCGCCGTGGCGATCGATAGAAGCTGTCTCATCGCGGCCGATGCCTTTCTGATTTTGGGGAGCATCACGGGTAAACTTGGTGGGGGCGGCGCGGGTTCCGCTGAAACCCGCTCCGCGTCTCGCGTCGGCCAACCCCTGGAGCCGATCAGGATTTCGACCAGACGGCGAGCTCGTAGCCGTCGGGGTCGACGAAGTGGAACCGGCGACCGCCGGGGAAATCGAAGACCGGTTTGACGATGCGCCCGCCCGCCGACTCGATCCGCCGCTGCGTCGCGGCGAGGTCGTCGGCATAGAGAATGACGAGAGGCCCGCCCGGGTTGGGGACCCCCTGCGTCGTGAAGCCGCCTTCCAGCCGGCCATCGGCAAAGGCGCAGTATTCCGGCCCGTAATCGGTCATCACCCAGCCGAAGGCGGCGGCATAGAAGTCCCGCGCCCGGCCGAGATCGGCCACGTTGAACTCGACATAGTCGATGCGGCGGTCGTTCTCTGATCTTGTCATTCCGTCATCCCTTTCGGCCATGGCGCCATTCCGCGCGAAACTGCCGACGGCTCGTGGCAGCAGCGCGGCGGGCCGTGCGCGGAGCCATGCGCCTTGTCCGGGCAGGCCCCCGCGTTTAGCAGGGTGGCGTCGCGGAAGCGCCTCGTGCAGGGTGCCCACCGCCAATCCGGATCAGAGAGCAGGGACGAGACGCAATGCCGAACACGAACGAGACCCTGCGCGATGCGCTGGTCGCCGCCCGCCGCGACAAGGCCCTGATCGAGATGAGCGAGCAGCCGGTTCCCGCCTCCTTCCTCGAAGGGCTCGACGTGCAGGCGCAGATCGCCAGGCGCCTCGGTCAGGCCGAGGCGGGCTGGAAGGTCGCGATCGCCGAGGGCGGCTTGCCGGTCGCCGGCCTGATGCCCGGGCCATGGCTGGCGCCGGGCGACGTCTATGACGGTGCGATCGGCGCCGAACTGCGTGTCGAGATCGAGATCGCGCTCAGGCTCGCCAAGGACGTGCCGATGCGCCCTGGCCAGCCCTATTCGCGCGCCGAGCTGCTCGGCCATTGCGACAAGGCCTATCTCGGCATCGAGATCGTCGAGAGCCGCCTCGCCAACTGGCAGGGCGTGCCCTTCGCCCTCTGGCTCGCCGACGCGCTCGGCCATGGCGGCTATTTCCTCGGCCCGGAGCTGGACATGAAGGTCCTGGATGACCTGACCGGCCTCGGCTGCTTCATCTCGCTCAACGGAGTCACGATCTACGACCAGCCGGCGGTGCATGGGAACGGCGATCCGATGACGCCCTTCCTCGCCTGGGCGAACCGCAAGGACGAGCTGATGGGTGGCCTGCGCGCCGGCCAGATCGTCACCACCGGCAGCCTCTGCGGTGGCGTCCTCGCGCCGGGCAAGGGCGAGGTGGTGACGAAGCTCAGCCCGCTGGGAACAGTATCGCTGACCCTGCGCTAGGATGTTCGATAGGGCCTTGTCGATGATCGCAAGATCATCGACATTGTTTCCGATCATGCTCTGAACACAGTTTGACCTTAATCGTCGCGTGCCGGTGGCGTTGTCTGGAGGCTGGATGCGGTTGTGGCGGAGGGCGGCCCGCGCTGTTGCAGGCGGAAGCGGTTGCGCTTTCGCCGCGCTGCTCGGTGTCCAGTCCGTACCGGCGCAGGCCTTTGATCTGTCCTCGCTCGACGTCTTCGGCCTGTTCACGAAAAAGGACGAGCCGCCCGCCGTCAGCGCGACGACCTTGCCCTATCGGCTCGACTTCGACCTCGGCGGCGCCGACGACGCCAAGGCGCTGACACGGACCCTCCAGGACGCCTCGCTGCTCTACCGCCTGCGCCAGGATGCCCCGCCTGACGGCGAGACGCTGGCGCGCCGCATGGCCGCCGACCTCAACCCGCTGGTCGATGCGCTCTGGTCGCAGGGCTATTTCAACGCCGAGGTCGCGCTCGTCGTCGATGGCGTGAGCTTGAAGGTCGGCGCCGAGCCGGATGCCCGGCTCGTCAGGGCGCTCGAAACGCACCGCAATCGCGATGCGGTGCCGATCACCGTGAGAATCCAGCCCGGTCCGGTCTTTGGATTGCGAAACATCGCGGTCAGCGAGCGTGGCATCGCCGGCCCTCCCGCGATTGCGAACCCAGAGAAGGTTACGCGGCTCAAGCCCGGCGATCCCGCAACGTCCTCGGCGCTGCGCGCGGCCCAGGCGGCACTGATCGACAATCTGCGCGCCCAGTCGCGCCCGCTTGCCAAGGTGGTCGCGCTGAATCCGGTCGTCGACCATGCGACGCGCATCATGGACGTGACCTATGTGGTCGAGCCCGGCCCGGTCGCGGGCTTCGGCGACGTCACCATCGGCCAGACCGACGAGATCCCGCCGGCCGTCGTGCGCTCATTCATCTATCTCGAGCCGGGCGATCCCTATTCGCCGAAGCGGCTGGCCGACACGCGCCGCTCGATCGCCACCATCCCCGCGGTCGGCTCGGTGCGCATCCGTGAGGCCGATCGGCTGGACGGAGCCGGCAACCTGCCGATCTTCGTCGACGTCACCGAGCGTCCCAAGCGCCTGCTCGGCTTCTCGGCGCGCTACTCGACCATCGATGGCCCGGCGATGAAGACATACTGGGAGCATCGCAACCTCTTCGGCGGCGCCGAGCGGCTGCGTCTCGAAGGCGACATCTTCCTCGCCCCGCGCATCGACGGCACCAAGATCACCAAGTTCGACGATTTCGAGCGCTCGGATATCGGTGGGCGGTTCGGCTTCAGCTTTCTCAAGCCCGCGCTCGGTGGCAGCCGCTACGATTGGCTGCTCGACGGATTCGCCACGCGCCAGCGAGTCGGAACCAGCCGCTATGGCGGCTATACGGCCCGCTACGCCAACGTCACCAGCGCGATCCAGCGCCGCTTCAGCGACACCTTCTCGGTCCAGGCCGGAATCGAGTTCGAGCGCGGCCAGACCAGCGACGTGCTCGGCGAGGTCGACTACACGCTCGTCGGCATCCCGCTTTCGCTGAAATACGATTCGACCGACAGCCTGCTCGATCCGACAAGAGGCTTTCGCGTCACCGCCTCGGTTGCACCCTATCCGAAATTCCTCGGCTCGACGGTCGGCCTTTTCCAGGCCAAGGGTGCGTTCTCAGCCTATTACGCGCTCGATGAGGACGCCCGCTATGTGCTGGCCGGCCGCATCGGGCTCGGCTCGATCTCGGGGGCGAGCCTCGACGAGATCCCGGCGACGCGGCGCTTCTACGCCGGCGGCGGCGGCTCGGTGCGCGGCTATGCCTATCGCACGCTCTCGCCACTCGGCCCGTACAACCAGCTCATCGGTGGCCGCAGCCTGTTCGAAGCCTCGGTCGAGGCGCGCATCAAGATCACCGACACCATCGGCATCGTGCCCTTCTTCGATGCCGGAACGGCCTTCGAAAGCAGCATTCCCGATTTCAAGCAGCAGCTGCAGATGGCCGCTGGTCTCGGCCTGCGCTACTACACCGCAATCGGGCCGATCCGGGTCGATGTCGCCGCGCCGCTCAACCCGCGCAAGGGCGACAAGCCAGTCGCGCTCTATGTCAGCATAGGGCAGGCCTTCTGATGGGCCGCTCTCTCGCACTTGTTCGGTCGGGTTTTGGGCGCCTCGCGCTCTTCGCCGTCCTCCTGATCGCCGGTTTCCTGGCCTCGGCGCATTTCGGCGGCTTCGCCCAGAATGCCCAGACCGATCGCGGCATCGTCGCCGACCTGATCTCGAAGGCGCTGTCGAGCGACACCAGCCAGGTCTCGATCGGGCAGGTCAACGGTGCTCTGTCGTCGGATGTCGAGATCCGCGATATCGTGCTGTCAGATCGCGACGGCCCCTGGCTCAGGCTCGACCGGGCGCGGCTGATCTGGACGCGCAGCGCGCTCCTGCTGCGTCGGCTCGATATCGACCGTCTCGAGATCGGCAAGCTCGAATTCCTGCGGAAACAGGCGCCGCAGCCGGCCGGCGCGCCGCCGTCGAGCGATGCGCCGATCCTGCCGGAGCTGCCGCTGAAGGTGATCGTGCGAGCCTTTCAGCTCAACGAACTCGCTTTGGGTGAGCCGGTTCTCGGCGTCCCCGCGCGGCTCGGCGCCACCGGCTCGGCGACGCTGGGGCCGCCGAGCGAGGGGCTCGACCTCAGGCTGGAGGCGCGCCGGCTCGATGCGCCCGGCCAATTCAACGTCAATCTCGGCTTCGTGCCGCAGACCACCCGGCTGCAACTCGCGGCCAAGCTCGACGAGCCGGCCGGCGGGCTGATCGCCAAGGTCGCTGGCCTGCCTGGGGAGCCGCCAGTCCAGCTCGACCTCAATGGCGACGGCCCTCTCGATTCCTTTCGCTCGAACCTGACCTTTACCGCGGGCCCGACGATCGGCGCGCAGGGGCAGGCGACGCTTGCCCGCAGCGGAGCCGAGCGTCAGCTCAACCTCGCGCTCGATGCCCGCATCGAAGGGCTGATGCCGGCCCCGATCGCGCCTGTCTTCGCCGGCTCGACTCGCCTCGACGGCTCGGTCGGCTTTGCTGATGCCGGCGCCATCGACATCCGCAACCTCGCCCTGGTCTCGGCGCTCGCCCGGCTCGACGTGCTCGGGCGCTACAATGCCGACAAGACGCTGGACCTCCGCGTCACCGCTGCCGCACGTCCCAACGCCGAGGGCAAGACCGTCGCCTCGGGCACCGAGATCGGCAAGCTCGCCTTCGATGCGACGATCAAGGGTCCGGTCGCGGGCCCGACCGTCGTCGCCACGCTCGACGCGCAGGATGCGAAGCTTCCGGCCGGCGGCTTCTCCCGCCTCGGCATGACGTTCAACGCGACTCCGACCGGCACCATCGGCGAGGCCGGCACCCGCATCACCCTGACTGCCGATGGCGAGGCCGCGGGCATCGCGCTCGCAGATCGCGCGCTTGCCCGGGCCGTCGGAGAGCGCGTCGCCTTCACCCTCCGCGGCGTCGCGCAGGACGATGGAACGGCCGACTTCGAGACGCTGCGTCTTGCCATGTCCGGCGTCGAGCTCGACTACAATGGAAAGGCCGGCAAGGCGCGCGTGCTCGGCCGCCTCCAGGCCGTCCTGCCCGATCTTGCGCGCTTGAGCGGTCTCGCCAAGCGCCCGCTCGCAGGCCGGGCCGAGCTCGCCGCCGAGATCGACGCCACGCCGCGCCTGAACGATTACGGCGCGACACTGACTGGCAAGGGGGACCGGCTCGCCACCGGCGAAGCCGTGCTGGATCGGCTTCTCGCCGGCAACCTGACCCTCGCGGGGCAGGTCCGCTCGCTGGCCGATGACATCACGGTGGCAGGCCTGCGCGTCGCGGGTCAGCACGCCGCCTTCACGGCCGATGGCGGCATCGGCATTCGCACCTCCGACCTGAAGCTTGCTCTCGCACTGCCGGACCTGAAGCGCGCCGATCCGCGCCTGTCGGGCAGGGGCGACATCAACGCGCAGATCACCGGCCCGCGCGACAAGCTCGATGCCACGGCCCGCATCGCGGTCGCCAATGCCACGGCGCTCGCCCGGCCGATCCCGCGCCTCGCCATCGATGCTGTCGTTCGCGATCTCCAAGGTGCGCTCGATTCCCGCCTGACGCTGAACGGCGAGATCGATTCGAAGCCTGCGACCGGCACGGTGGCGCTGGCGCGCCTGCCCGGCGACGGCTGGAATCTCTCGGCACTCGACATCGCGATCGGCTCGGTCCGGTTGAACGGGGCGCTGACGCTTGATCCCACGAGCCGCGCCGCTGGTCGCCTGACGCTGGCCGCGCGCAACCTCGACGACCTGTCGCCACTCGCCCTGACCAAGATCGGCGGCCAGCTCGATGCCGACATCGCGCTCGCCGTCGTCGAAGGCCGGCAGAACCTCGAGCTGAAGGCGAGGGGGACGAAGCTCGCCGGCCCCTCCGTCGCGATCGACAAGCTCGATGCGACGGCGGCGGCGTCCGATATCTACGGGCGCCCGATGCTCGACGCCGCGATTGGCATCGACCGTGCCCTTCTGGCGGGGGAGACCTTCAGCGCGATCCGCTTCGATTCGAAGGGGGCGCCGGATGCCAGCGCCTTCACCCTCAGTGCCGCGGCGCGCGGCTTCGCGTTGACCGGCGCCGGCAAGCTCGTTCCCGGAGAACCGCTCAAGCTTGAGCTCGCCACTTTCGACGCCCGCCGCGAAGGTCGCCGCATCGCATTGGCCAATCCCGCGACCTTCAGCTTCCCCGCTGCGGGAATCGAGATTGCTGGTCTCACATTGGCGATCGAGAAAGGGCGCCTGACGCTGGACGGCAAGGCGGGCGAGACGCTCGACCTGAACCTGGCGGCAAAGGATATCCCGCTCTCGGCCGTACGCATTCTCGCTCCGAAGCTTGATCTCGCCGGCACGCTGAACGCCGAGGCCCGGATCCGCGGAACGGGTGCCGCGCCGACCGGGCCATGGAATCTCCAGATCGCGCGCCTCGTGACACCGGAGACCCGGCAGGCCGGGCTGCCGCCGGTCGAGATCGCGGCCAAGGGCGAGCTCAAGGGCGACGAAACGAGCGTCGATGCGACGGTCAACGCCGGGCGCGGTGCCAGCCTCACGGTTCGCGGCACGGCTCCGCTCAGCGCGGCGGGGGCGCTCGACCTCGTCGCGCAAGGCCGGGTCGACGCTGTCCTGACCAATGCGATGCTCGCGCCCCAGGGCCGCAGGCTGACCGGCACGGTCATGCTCGACATGCGCGCCGCCGGCACGGCCGCGGCCCCGCGTCTGAGCGGCACGGCGACCCTCGCCAATGGCAGCTTCACCGACGCGCTGCAGGGCGTGCGCCTGAACAATATCGAGGCGAGGCTGGCCGCCAATGGCGACAACCTCGCGATCGAGCGCGCCAGCGCGCAGACGGCCAATGGCGGCACGATCTCGGCGAGCGGCCGGCTCCTGCTCGATCCCGCCGCCGGCTTCCCTGGGCAGATCCGCATCCAGGGCAATCGCGCCCAGCTCGTCTCCAGCGGCATCGTCACCGCCGTCGCCAATCTCGGCCTCGATATATCAGGGCCGCTGGCGCAGCGGCCGCGGATCGGCGGGCGCGTCGACGTGCTCTCGCTCGATGTCGCGGTTCCGGACCGTCTTCCGGCCTCGCTGCGTCCGGTCGACGGCATCAGGCATATCAGGCCGACCGGAACGGCCGCCGCCCGCCTCGCGGAGCAGAAGCGTGTGGCGTCCCGGGCGGCGCGCGGCTCCCGGCCAACGCCGGCCTTCGACGCCGCGCTTGCCCTGACGATTTCCGCTCCCAACCGCGTCTTCATTCGCGGACGCGGCATCGATGCCGAGCTCGGCGGCCAGATCCAGGTCGGCGGCACGCTGGCTGCTCCGGCTCTCAACGGCGGCTTCGAATTGCGGCGGGGGCGCCTCAGCGTGCTCAGCCAGCGCATCGATTTCAGCCGTGGTCGCCTGACCTTCGCCGGGGGCACGATGCCGGAGCTCGATTTCGTCGCCGAGACCCGCGCCTCCGACGTCACCGCCCGCGTCATCATCAGCGGCCCGGCCGATCAGCCGAGCTTCGTCTTCGCCTCGACACCGGAGCTGCCGCAGGACGAGGTGCTCTCGCGCCTGCTGTTCGCTCGGGCTTCGGGCTCGCTGTCGCCGTTCCAGGCGCTGCAGCTAGCGCAGACGGCGGCTCAGTTCGCCGGCGGGGGCGGCGATGATTCGTTCGAACGCCTGCGCAAGTCGCTCGGCGTCGACAATCTCGACATCCAGGTCGGCGCGGGCGGGCCCACCGTCGGCGTGTCGCGCTATATCGGCGACAACGTCTCCGTCGGATTCAAGGCTGGCGCCAAGCCGGAGGATAGCGGCGTCTCGATCGGCATAGACGTGACCCGCCGGATCAAGGTCCAGGCCGAGACGGGCGCCGACGGCAGCGCCGCGGTCGGCGTTGGCGCGGAGTGGGAATACTGAACGACCGCCTGTGGAGCGGGAATCGATTCCCCGTCGGTGCACAGGATCTGTGGACAACGCCTTCGCTGATTCTGGTCTGGAACGGCTCAAAACAGCCCCGCACGGTGCGGTGGGGTTAATCAGTCGTAAATTTCGGCGGTCAAAGCGTGACTTGCCTGCAACACCGGGGTCCAAAGCACCCCCCGGAACCTCTCGGCGGCGTGATCGAGGTTGATCGGCCCTGCGGCATTCGTATGGTTGTCCTGCGTCGGGACGTTCCCGGTCGCTGTTTTTCGTCTTTGCCTCTGAATGGTTCAGGGACATGGGCGAAAGGCCGGGAATAGGCGGGTTCGTCGGTTGGGTCTCCTGGGGCTGGCCGACATCAGAACAAGCCGAAGCCCGAGGGTCTCGAAACTCTTTTGGAGGTTACCAATGAAGCTCGTTAAGAGCCTCCTCCTCGGTTCCGCCGCCGGCTTCGCCGCGGTCGCCGGGGCTCAGGCCGCCGACCTTCCCTCGCGGAAGGCCGCTCCGGTCGAATACGTTCGCGTCTGCTCCGCCTATGGCGCAGGCTTCTTCTACATCCCCGGCACCGAGACCTGCCTCCGCGTCGGCGGCCGTCTGCGCGCCGAGTACACCTTCGGTGAGCGTTGGTTCGCTGGCCAGGATTCGTACGGCACCCGCGCTCGCGGCCGTATCAACATCGACGCCCGCACCGCGACCGCCTACGGCACGCTCCGCACCTTCATCCGTTACGACGTGACGACCAGCACCGGTTCCTACCGCTACGGCGGCGCGAACGCCGGCGCCAACCCGGTCGCCTTCACGAACCGCAACGTTCAGGACTCGTCGATCAACCTCGACAAGGGCTTCGTCCAGTTCGGGCCGATCACCGCTGGTAAGGCGCAGTCGTTCTTCGACTTCTACGCCAACGACCTGGGCTTCAGCGTCGTCCGCACCTCGGACCGTTCGCCGACCCTGTTGGCCTACACCGCCACGTTCGGCAGCGGCTTCAGCGCCACGCTGTCGCTCGAAGATCCGTCGACCGTTGGTCAGCTCACCCCCGTTGGTCGCGCCTATGACGGCATGACCATGCCCGACATCGTCGCCTCGCTGCGTGTCGAGCAGGGCTGGGGCGCTGCTCAGCTGTCGGGTGTGATCAGCAACCGCAACACGCAGTCTGCTCTGTTCACCCCGCCGGGCGCTCTCGTCCCGGTCGCCGTCTCGAACGACGAGTACGGCTACGCCATCCAGGCCGGTGTGAAGTTCAACCTGCCGATGCTGTCGGCTGGCGACCACCTCTGGTTGCAGGCTGCCTACGCTGACGGCGCCATCGGCTACCTCGGCTACGGCGGAACGGCCGGCTATGGCCGCCTCGGTCTGGTCGCTCTGAACGACTTCACGGTCGACCCGCTGGTCGGCAGCCTGAAGTCGACCACCGGCTTCAGCATCGTCGCCGGCCTGCGTCACTACTGGACCCCCACCATCCGTTCGGACATCTACGGTTCGTACTCGGAGCTGGAGCTCGGTCGTGTTGCTAACCCGCTCGTCGTCGGCGGCACCCTCAAGGGTCTCGACCCGAAGGAGCTGATCGTTGCTGGTAACCTCGTCTGGTCGCCGGTCTCCGGCCTGGACATCGGCGTCGAGGTTCTCTACTCGCGCGTCGAGCTGAGCCGCCGCATCGCCGACTTCAAGTCGGCTTCGCTCGGCGCTCCGGCCCGCACGATCAAGTCGGACGACGCCTTCACCGGCCGTCTGCGCATCCAGCGCGACTTCTGATCGTCTCAAGCGATCTTTTGTCGGAAGCCCCGGGGAAACCCGGGGCTTTTTCGTTTCAGGACCAGGCCGCCTTCGGTGAACGCCGGGCGATGGGCCGCCGCCGCGTGACGGTTGACAGCCGGCTCGCGAAGCGCCTTCTAGAAGGCGTCGTCTTGTTTTTGACACAAGTCGCGCAGCTGGGCTTACCCCTCGGGTCTGGACGGCTTGCGGCATGCGGCCGGAAATGAGCGACGTCGTTCAAGTGCCTGAAGCCATGATCCTTTTGGCTTTAGGCGTAGCCGGCCTCCGCTCTCACGGGGGACGCCGGTATCGGGCCTTGGGGGAGTTGCATGGCGCGGCCGGGACGTTGGCTTTGGGGGCTTATTCCCCTGACATTGCTCTGGAGCACCGCCAACCTGTTCTTGGGTGAGGCGATCGAGCGCGATGTCGGCCATCGTGCGGCCGAGGTGGCGGCTGCCGTCGCCGGCGAGGCGCCCGGCGCGCGCCCGGTGACCGCCCAGGTCGAGGGCCGCGACGTCACGATCAGCGGCGAGGCTCTTTCAGCGGACGGCGCAACGCGCGCAATCGCACGGTTGCGCTCCGAATTCGGCGTGCGCAGGGCGCTCGGCGGCCTGTCGCAGGTCGTCGCCCAGCGGCCCTATAGCTGGTCGGCGATGCGGCAGGGCGACGGCGTGTCGCTCAATGGCTTCGTTCCGGATGAAGCCACCGCCGTCGCCAATGTGGCCGCGGTCCGGGCCGTCCTGCCTGCCGTGCGGATCGACGACCGCCAGAGTCTCGCCTTCGGTGCGCCGGCCGGTTTCCAGGCGATGACGCAGGCCGTGCTGGCCGAGTTGCCAGGGCTCGCCGCCGGCAAGATCGCGCTGGACGATTCGCGCTTCTGCATCGAGGGCAGGGCGGCGACATCCGACGGTTTTCTCGCGCTGACGGCCGCTACGACGGCCTTGGCGCGCGACGGGTTCCAGTCGGTGCCCTGCGCGCTCGAGCCGCCGGTCGTGACGCCGTATCGCTGGGGCATCGAATATCCCTCGGCGGACGCGCTGCGCCTGACTGGTTTCTATCCTTCTGAAGCGGCGCGTCAGCAGATTCTCGGCTTGCTGCGGCGCGCTTTTCCCGGCCCGATCGGCATCGACGACAGGACCAAGCCTGCCGCCGGTGAGCCGGCGGCCTTTCTCGTCAAGGTTACGCGCGCCATCGGCGATCTCGCGCGCCTGCGCGAGGGCAAGGCGGAGCTGACGGGCGACGCCTATGTGCTGTCCGGCGATGGACCCGCTACCTACGAGGCCTGTCAGGCGCTTCGCCTGCAGATCGCTCAGGGTGATGGCCCGGATTCGGTCGCCCAGGCCGCGATCACCTGTCCGCCGGAGCCGCCGCCTCCGCCCCCGGTCGAGACGCTGATGCCGCCTCTGCCCGATGTTCCCGCGCCGATCTTCCTGCCATCGGAGCTGCCCGCGCCACCCGCGCCGCCAGCGCCAAGTCAGCCCACCCAAGCCAGCGTCTCGCCGGCTCCCGCTGTCAATCCACCGCCGCCACCGCCACCACCACCGCCCGTGGACCTGAGCTGGAGCGCGGCGATCGACCAGGCCCAGGTCGCGCTGAAGGGGTTGGTGCGCGATGCGCCGGCGCGAGAGGCTCTTCTAGAACAGGCGCGCCGGATTGCTCCGTCCGGCGTCGTCTCCGACCAGTTGTTGCTCGAGCCGAACCTGCGTTCCGAGCCCGACTACGGCGTTGCCACCGGCTTCGCACTGGAGCTGCTCGGCAAGCTCAGGCAGGGCTCGGTCACGCTGGCCGGCGCGGCTCTGGCGCTTTCGGGCGAGGTTGCCAATGCGGAGGCCTGGCATCAGCTTGACGCGGCATTGCGCCGGCCGCTGCCGGCCGGATTGACCATGCCCGCCAGCGCCGGCGCGGCGACGGTCCCGGTTCGGCCCTATGTTCTGTCGCTTGCCGCCGATCGAACCGGCATAACCCTGTCGGGCTACCTGCCGGATGCGCAGACGCGTGAGGCCCTGCAGGCGCTCGTCGAGGCCTCGCCCCTGAAGGACAGGCTCACCGACGAAACGCAGATCCTCCCCGGTGCGCCCGCGGGCTTCGCCGCGGCGGCGCGCATGGCGCTTGGCAATCTGCTGCGGCTCGATTTCGGCTCGGCCTCCATCGCGGACGACGTGGTGACGCTGCGTGGCCTGACTTGCCGCGACCTGATCAAGAGCGAGGTCGAGACCAGCGCTGCGTCCGGCCTGCCTCCCGGGTTCCGGGCGGACGCGGTGATCGGCCTCCGCCAGACCGGCTGCGTGGTCGATCCGCCAGCGACCTGCCAGAACGATCTCGATGCGCTGACGAAGAGCAACACTGTGCTGTTTGCGCAGGGAACGACGGTGGTCGCGCTCGACGCTGCGACGGAGCGCGTCATCGGCGAGGCCGTGGACATCCTGAAGCAATGCCCGGATACGCGCATCACCATCGAGGGCCACGCCAACAGCGATGGGCATCGCAAGGGCTTCGACAATCTCGATCTCTCCGCGCGCCGGGCCCTGCGGGTCCGCGACGAGTTGGTTCGACGCGGCGTCGACGCCAACCGGTTGGAGACACGCGGCTTCGGCTTCGACCGGCCGCTCGTGCCGCATGGCGCTGCACAGGCCAAGTCGATGAACCGGCGCGTGCAGTTCACGGTCGCGAAATAGGGGGCGGACATGCTGTATCTCGCCAGTCAGTTCGTCTGGTTCCTCGTCGCCGCGTTCGGCATCGGCCTGGTCATGGGCTGGATCAGCCATGACGGCGGCAAGCTGCAGCTTGGCGGCGGCTTAGCCGGCTGGTTCGCAGCCTTGTGGGGGCTTGGCGCGGCGCTCACCTGGCTCCAGTTCCTGAATGGCGCGCCGGCCACATGGGTCGAGTCGGCCCTGCTCTTCACGGCGGTCTATGTTGCGGGCTGTGTCCTCGCCGGGTTGCTGCGCGGTGCGCGGGCGTCGGGCGCGACGAGGGCTGCAGCCGAGCCGGCGGAGGCGACCTCGTTGATCGCGGGATTGCCGCCGGTCGAGGGCGAGGCGCAGATTCCGGGTCGGCGCCCCGGTGGCCTCGTCGCAGCCAGGGGTGAGAAGCCGGATGATCTCAAGCTGATCAAGGGCGTCGCCGAGCAGAACGAGGCCCGTCTGCAGGCGCTCGGCATCTGGCATTTCGAGCAGATCGCCGACTGGACGCCCGAGAACGTCCAATGGGTCGGCAGCTACCTGGCCTTTCCCGGCCGGATCGAGCGCGAGGATTGGGTTGGCCAGGCGAAGCTCCTGGCGGCTGCCGCGCCCAATCCACCGGCCGGCATGGCGCGCGAAAACGCGGCCTGAGGTGCGTCAGGCCGCGCGGCGCTCGGAACGGGCGATCAGGCGGCCGATCCGGCGCACCATGTCCTTCGGCCCGAGCATTGGTGCGTGGCCCTGCCCGGGCGCGACGAATGTTTCGCAATCAGGGTGGCGCTCCCCCATCTCGACCAGCGTCTTCTCGGCCAGAAGGTCGGAGTTCTCGCCGCGGATGGCGAGCATGGGCACGCCGCTCAGCCCGTCGAAATAGCTCCACAGCACCGGCAGCGGCGCTTCAAGGTCGAGCTCCTCCAGCACTTTCATCAGGTTGGGGTCGTAATCCGGTTTCATCTTGCCGTCGCGGTCCGTCCAGGTCCGGCGCGCCATGATCTCCCATTCGGCATCTCCGAAGAGCGGGAATTGCTGGTCCGAGAGCCGCTTCAGGATCTCTGCGCCCTCGGCGAAACTGCGCGGCAGCGGCAGCTTGCCGACATAACCCCGGATCCGCAGCAGGCCGCGCGCATCGATCACCGGGCCGATGTCATTCAGCACCACGCCCTTGATGATGCCGGGCCGCGCGGCGGCCATCGCCATGGTCAGGAGCCCGCCGCGCGAGGTTCCAACGAAGATCGCCGCCTCGATTCCGGCCGCAACCAGCACCTGCATGACATCGTCGAGTTCGATGCGAATGTCGTAGTTCTTCCAGTTCCCGTCGAAGCCGGACAGGCCGCGGCCGCGATAGTCCAGTGCCAGCACGCGCCGTGGCCGGGCCTCATCCTGCGAGAGAGCGAGCGCGAGCTCGTGGAAATCGGCGGCAGTCCGGGCAAAGCCCGGCAGGCAGATGACGGGCAGCGCGGAGGAGGCGAGGGGGCCGTAGTCACGCGCATGCAGCCGCAACCCGTCTCGGGCGCTGATGAAGAGCGAGGCGAAGCCGGCGTCGGGAGGCATGGGGAAGTCCAGGGTAGCGCGTTGTCAAACCCGCGCCGTCAGTCCGGACGCAGCGAAGCGGAGCTCTGGCATCCATCGTAAGGCGCAGTCCGACAAAGTCACAGCCCTCCGATGGATCCCGGGCCAAGCCCGGGATGATGTTGCGAATATGGGCCCTGAAGCGCCAGATCGACCCGATCTAATCCCGCCGCCAGCTGCGCTTCAAGTCGTGGTCGATCAGATAGGCGGTGCGCTGGTTCAGGCGCTGGCGATAAACCTGCAGGTTCTCCATCACCCGCTGCACGTAGTTGCGGGTTTCGTAGAACGGAATTCGTTCGACCCAGTCGATGGCGTCGACCTCCGGCCTCCGCGGGTCGCCATAAGCCTCGATCCATTTCTTCACATTGCCGGAGCCGGCATTGTAGGCGGCGAAGGTCAGGATGTAGGAGCCGCGCCAGTCCTTCAGCAGGTCGTTGAGATGGGCGGCGCCCATTTGCGCCGAGTAGAGCGCGTCGCGCCCGAGGCGCGGCCAGTCGAAGGGGAGATTGGCGCGCCTGGCCGTCTCGCGGGCGGTTGCGGGCATCATCTGCATCAGCCCGCGCGCGCCGGCATGCGAGGTCGCGGTCGGGTCGAAGGCGCTCTCCTGGCGGGCGATGGCGTGCACGATCGCGCGCTCCATCGGGTCTCCAAGAACCGGGAACTCGGGCACGCCAGAGGTCGGAAAGGCGGCGGTGTCGAGCGGGAAGCCGCGGTGCAGGGCCGTCTTGCCCAGCGCCAGCAGGGCGCGCGCGTCGTTCTCGCGCTGGGCGATGCCGGCGAGCGCTTCCAGAGCCGGCGTCGTGTGGAGGCGCTGCGCCAGGTCGAGCATCATCTGGACGGCGAGATCGCGTTCGCCGATGTGATAGAGCAGGCGCACACCCTGATGTCCGGGCAGATGCATAAGCGAGGCGGAGGTCGTGCGCCGCAGCGGCAGGTCCGGCAGCCCGAGCCGTGCGCGCGCCAGCTGACCATAATAGGCGATTGGATGCTCGGCAGCGCGCTCGTAGGCCGCCTTGGCCTCGTCGCTCTTGCCGATCGCCTCGGCCGCACGGCCTTGCCAGTAGGCCGCGCGGGCGACCGAAATCGGCGTCTCGGCAGATCGCGCGGCCTCGTTGAAATGCTCAAGCGCGATGCCCGGCTGGTCGCGGAAGCGCAGCGCGATGAAGCCGGCATGCCATTCGGCGTCGATGCGCTCGGCCGCGTCCTCGGCACCATGGCCAGCCGCGACCTCATAGGCGCGTGCAGCATCGCCTGCGTCGAGCAGCTTGCGGGCAATGACGCGGCGCTCGATCCACCATTCATTGCCATCGCCGAGAAGGGCGGGATCGCGCGGCACATTCGCCAGCGCCTTGGCCGCTTCGATTGGCTTGTCGGCACGTCTGGCTTGCTGCGCCAGCAGGAAGGCGAAGGACACGTCGGTCTTGAGCGCGGCCGGTACCGCCGAAATCAGCGCGGGCGCGATCGGCTGCCTCGCCTTGGCGCTGGCGAGCCGGGCCTTAGCCAGCACGACGTAATCGGGGGAGATGCGCGCCGCATTGCGCAGCGCGGCTTCCGTGTTCTCCCGGAAGAGAAAACGCTCTGTGCGCAGGCGATGGTCCGTGGCGGTCAGCGCGCTGCCGAAGGCCTCGAAGGCGATCTTCTCGAGTGCGGTGCCGTGTGGATCCTGTCGCCAGCTCTGACGGGCCAGCGTCACGGCTTCCTCACTCTGGCCCTGCGCCTTCAGCGCGAGTGCGAGCGCGATCCGGCCGGCCGGGCTGACCGGGCGCTGGCCATGAAAGAAGGCGCGGACGGTGGCCGCGCCCTTCTTCTCGGCGATCAGCCTTTCCTCGGCGCGGCGTCGGAACAACGCCGTCGCCGGATAGTTCGGGTAGTTCCTGAGGAACGCATCGATGCGGACGAACGGGACCAGGCCGGCGCCGGAGCGGATCGCGGCCCATTCGAGCAGGGCGCGGGCAGTGCCGTCGTCGATCGAGGTCGCGATGGCGTCGCCTTCCGCGAGTGCGCCGCGCCGATAGACGGCAATGGCGTTCTTGATCTTGTCGAGGCGCTCCGCGTCGTCGAGCAGGGCTTCGCCGGGCACGCTCTCGCTCGGAGGCGGCGGCAGCGCCGCCGTCATCACGGCATCGACCGTGTCCGGGCGGGTCTGCTGCGCGGGATGAGCGCCGTCATCGGCGGCGTGGGCGGGTGCGAAGGCGGGCGGCGGAGCAAGTAGGGCGGGCACAAGGAGGCAAATCAGCCTCGATCGGACGCTAAACAAGGCCATGGCAGGCTCCACGGTCGAATGCGTAAGCCTGCAATGCTCACGGAACGGGGTTTATGAAGACTTAACCAAACTCCAACGCATTTTGATGCGTTGCCGACTTTGCCTCCGGCGGGGGACGGTTTATGTGTGACGGCCCAAAATGGCCATTCCGTGTCAGGACGCCTCTCGCATGACCAAGCACCCCGCCTTCACCGGATCGCTCCCTGCTCTGGTGACGCCGTTCAAAGGCGGCAAGATCGATGAAGCCGCGCTGCGCGGGCTGGTCGCCTGGCAGATCGAGAACGGTTCGTCGGGGCTCGTTCCCGTCGGTACGACGGGCGAAAGCCCGACTCTTTCCCATGACGAGCACAAGCGCGTCGTCGAGATCGTCATCGCGGAAGCCAAGGGCAGAGTGCCGGTCATCGCCGGTGCCGGTTCGAACAACACCACCGAGGCGATCGACCTCGCCGTCCATGCCGAGAAGGCCGGCGCCGACGCGATCCTTGTCGTGACGCCCTACTACAACAAGCCCACCCAGGAGGGCATGTACCAGCACTTCAAGGCGGTGAACGATGCGGTCGGCATTCCGATCATCATCTACAACATCCCGCCGCGCTCGGTCGTGGACATGTCGGTCGAGACCATGGCGCGGCTCTACGAGCTGAAGAACATCGCCGGCGTCAAGGACGCCACTGCCAACCTCGCCCGCGTCTCGCAGCAGCGCCACGCCATGGGGCCGGATTTCATCCAGCTCTCGGGCGAGGACATGACGGCGCTGGCCTATATGGCCGCCGGCGGCCACGGCTGTATCTCGGTCGTCGCCAATGTCGCCCCGCAACTCTGCGCGGAGCTGATGGCGGCGGTGCAGAAGGGCGACTATGCCGGCGCGCTGAGGATTCAGGACCGGCTCGTGCCCTTGCATGATGCCGTCTTCAAGGAGCCGGGCCTCGCCGGCGCGAAGCATGGCCTCAGCCTGCTCGGTCGCATCGAGGAGGAGGTTCGCCTGCCGCTGATGCCGGTGACGGCGGCGACCGGCAAGGTCATTCGCGACGCGATGGTGTTCGCCGGCCTGCTGAATACCTAGATAGGGAGCGCGCTCGTCCGGTCTCCCCGGCCGACGCCAGGGAAGCTGACGATGTATGAGCCGAGCCATTTCAAGGTTGAGGACCGCGAGGCGCTTTTCGCGGTCATGCGCGCCCATCCGCTTGCTACGCTGGTGACGGCGGGTGAGGGCGGGCTGCTTGCCAATCCCGTGCCATTCGTCCTGCACGCGGAGGAAGGCGGGCGGGGCGTGCTGCGCGCCCATCTGGCGCGGCCCAATCCGCAATGGAAGGCGATCGCGGCCGGAGCCGAGGCGCTCGTCATCTTCACGGGTGTGGAACGCTATGTGACGCCGGCCTGGTACGCCTCCAAGCAGGAGCACGGCAAGGTCGTGCCGACCTGGAACTACGTCACCGTGCAGGTGCGTGGGCCGGCGCGCGCGATCGAGGATCCCGCCTGGTTGCGAGCCCAGCTCGAATCGCTGACGCGCCAGCAGGAGGCACCGCGCGCCGAGCCCTGGTCGGTCTCCGATGCGCCCGAAGCTTTCGTCGCAGCTCAGGCGCGCGGCATCGTCGGCATCGAGATCGGGATCGCCTCGCTGATCGGCAAGTTCAAGCTCAGCCAGAACCGGCAGGAAGCGGATAAGCGCGGTGTTTTCAATGGACTCGCGGCCGATCCGGAATCGGAATCTCAGGCGATGGCGCAGCTCGTGAAGGCGCATGCGCTGGGAGACACGCTATGAGCAAGCCGGATCCCGATCGCTACAAGCTCGCGGCCGACAACCGCAAGGCGCGCTTCAACTACGAAATCAAGGAGACGCTGGAGGCGGGTATCGCGCTACAGGGCACGGAGATCAAATCGTTGCGCGGCGGGAAGGCGACGATCGGCGAGAGCTATGCCGGCCCGATGGGCGAGGAGCTCTTCCTGTTCAACGCCTATATCCCGGAGTATCTGGAAGCGAACCGCTTCAACCACGAGGTTCGCCGGCCCCGGAAACTCCTGCTCCATCGGCGCGAAATCAACAAGCTGATGGGCGCGGTCCAGCGCGAGGGCATGGCCCTGATTCCGCTCAAGGTCTACTTTAACGCCAAAGGCAGGGCGAAGGTCGAACTCGGCCTCGGCAAGGGCAAGAAGCTGCACGACAAGCGCGAGACCGAGAAGACCCGCGACTGGAACCGCGACAAGGCCCGCATCATGAAATCGGGCGGCGCCTGACGGCAGGTCCCTGCGGGGCGCGACGCGGCGTTGCGGCTGCGGCGAGAGGCGACGGACTTAACTGTCGACGGTCTCGTCGCTCTGGCGGATGCCATAGCGACGTTCGAGGCCGGGATTGCCGGGGGTGCCGGAAGCCGCGCCCCCGCCGCGTACATGGCGTTCGGATGGGTCGCGGCCGATCGTCTGCATCAGCTGGGCGAGATCGAGGAACTCGTCGCACTGGCGGCGCAGGTCATCGGAGACCATCGGCGGGTTGGTCGCGATCGTCGAGACGACCGAAACCTTGACGCCTTTGCGCTGCACGGCCTCGACCAGCGGCCGGAAATCGCCATCGCCTGAGAACAGGTAGATCTGGTCGAGATGAGGAGCCAGTTCGAGCATCTCGATGGCCAGCTCGATGTCCATATTGCCTTTGATGCGGCGGCGGCCGGTCGCGTCGGTGAATTCCTTGGCGGCTTTGGTGATGACCCGGTAGCCATTGTAGTCGAGCCAGTCGACCAGCGGACGGATCGACGAGTATTCCTCGCTCTCGACCAGCGTGGTGAAATAGAAGGCCCGGATCAGGTTGCCGCGACCTTGAAATTCACGCAGCAGGCGACGGTAATCCATGTCGAAGCCGAGTTGCTTCGATGTCGCGTAGAGATTGGCACCGTCGATGAAAAGGGCGATGCGCGGATCTGCCGCCATTGAAGTCACTCCGGATGCGTATCTTTACAATAGGCGAAATGAAATCGAAACACGGTCTAACAATGTTCGTTCGTGGACAATTTCCGGAAGAGACGGTGTCCGGCTGCGACTCCGGCCGCAGCCGTTAACGGGCTAAACCTGGCTCAGGCGCTCAGCCCTCGGCTGCCGGGCTTGATTGCGGGGATCGCGGCGAGTTCGGGCGGCAGTTCGTCGGCCGCATAGTCCGGAACGTCGTATTGCATCAGGCTGACGAGCTTCATGCCGAGTTCGGCCTTGCCGGCGGAACGGTCGATCAGGCAGGCGGCGCCGACGATGGTGCCGGGTTCGCCGATCACCGAATCGCGGCATTCGCGCAGCGACAGGCCGGTCGTGATGATGTCCTCGATGATGATGCAGCGCGCGCCGGCCGGCAGAGTGAAGCCACGGCGCAGCTTGAACGTGCCACCTTCGCGCTCGACGAAGACGGCCTTGGCCTTGAGATGACGGGCTGTCTCATAGCCCGGCACGATGCCGCCGACGGCCGGCGAGACGACATAGTCGATCTTGCCGAACTGCGCCTCGATCTTGGCGGCAAGCGCCTTGCAGAGCCGCTCGGTTCGCACCGGGTCCTGGAAGACGAACATCTTCTGCAGGAAGACCGCGCTGCGCCGGCCCGAGGATAGGATGAAATGCCCTTCGAGCAGCGCGCCGGCATCGCGGAATTCGGCCAGGACGTCGTCGTCGGTCATCTATCGGCTCCTTGCAAACAGGTTGGCCGAGTTTTTGCGTCGGATTGAGCCTGTGCGCAAGGCTGCTGGAGGAGTACTCCTCAGCCCTTCGGGAATTCCAGCCCCATCTCGCGGTAGCGCGCCGGATCGTCGCTCCAGTTTTCGCGCACCTTCACGAACAGGAAGAGATGCACGGTGGCCTCGGCCGCTTCTGCGATCTCGATGCGGGCCTTCTGGCCGATCGCCTTGATCGTCTGGCCGCCTTCGCCGAGCACGATCTTGCGCTGCCCCTCGCGCTCTACATAGATCGTCTGCTCGATCCGGACCGAACCGTCCGGCCGCTGCTGCCATTGCTCGGTTTCGACGGTCGAGCGATAGGGCAGCTCGTCATGCAGCCGCTCGAAGATCTTCTCGCGGGTGATCTCGGCGGCGAGGAAGCGCAGCGGCGCATCCGAGATCTGGTCCTCCGGATAGAGCCAGGGGCCGAGCGGAAGCCGCGTTTCCAGCCAGCTCAGGATGTCCTTGACGCCATAGCCGGTCAGCGCCGCGATCATGAAGGTCTGCTCGAAATTGCCCCGCGCATTCACCTTGGCGGTGATGTCGAGCAGCTTCTCCTTGGCGACCGTGTCGATCTTGTTGAGAATCAGGAACTTCGGCTGCTTCAGCTCGGCGAGCTGCTCCAGCAGGCGGGTGTTCTCCTCGTTGTCGAAACGCTCGACATCGATCAGCACGCCGATCAGATCGGCGTCGGTGGCGCCGCCCCAGGCGCTCGTGACCATGGCGCGGTCGAGCCGGCGCTTCGGCGCGAAGATGCCGGGTGTGTCGACGAAGATCACCTGCGCCGGGCCCGACAGCGCGATGCCGCGCACCTGAGTCCGGGTCGTCTGGACCTTGCGCGAGACGATCGAGATCTTGGCGCCGACGAGCTGGTTCAGCAGCGTCGACTTGCCGGCATTGGGGGCGCCGATCAGCGCGACGAAACCGCAGCGCGTGGGCGCGAGCGCCGGAGCGGCTTTCTCCACGTCAGCCATTGTCGCTCTCCATCGTTTCGCTCCACAGGCCCTCGCGCCGCAGGAAGGCTTCGGCCGCGGCCTGCTCGGCGAGCCGCTTCGACGGCCCTTGTGCCTCGGCATCGACCAGGCCCACGATCCGGGCGGCGACCCGGAACACCGGCGCATGGTCCGGCCCCGAGCGGCCGCGCTCGCTATAGGTCGGCGTCTGGTAGCCCTGGCCCTGGGCCCATTCCTGCAGGGCGGTCTTGGCGTCCCTCAGCGGGCGCACCGGCTTGAGCAGGCGTTCGCCGAAGGCGCGCTCGACCAGCCCGCGGGCCGCAGCATAGCCGCCATCGATGAAGACTGCACCGATGATCGCTTCGCAGGCATCGGCCAGGATCGCCTTGTTCTTGCGCGCCCCACCAAGGATCTCGCCTTCGCCCAGCCGCATGAAGGCGCCGAGGTTCCAGGCCTGCGCGACCTCGGCGCAGGTCTCCTTGCGGACGAGATCGGCGAGCCGGCGTGACAGGTCGCCTTCCTCGGCCTGCGGATAGCGCGCGAACAGCATGTCGGCGATGCTGAGGCCAAGCACGCGATCGCCGAGGAATTCGAGCCGCTGATAGCTCTGCAGCCGCGAGCCTTCCGCGCTCATATGGGTGAGGGCGGTCGCAAGCAGGCCCTGGTCGGTGAAGGTGTGACCGAGCGTCTCTTGCAGGCGGGCGGTGTCGGGCGCCTTGCGCCCGTGTTCCCCGGCCTTGCTCACTTGATCGCGCTGAACAGGCGGTTCCAGCGAACCGTCCAGGGCCATTCCCAGATCTTCCAGGCCGAGGCTCCGTCCTCGATCGAGAAGAAGATGATCTCGGCGCGGCCGACGAAATTCTCGAACGGCACGAAGCCGACGCTGCGATCGCGCGAGTCCAGCGAGTTGTCGCGGTTGTCGCCCATCATGAAGAAGTGGCCGGGCGGCACGGTGAAGACCGGGGTGTTGTCGAAGCTGCCGTTGTCGCCCTCGCGCTCGATGATCTCGTGCGAGCGCCCGTTGGGCAGGGTCTCGCGGTAGCGTATGGCAGGCGTGCTGCGGCCCCAGTTGTCGGTGGTGACGAAGTCCGCGATGCGCTCGCGCTTCACCGGCTGGTTGTTGATGTGCAGGATGCCGTCGATCATCTGGATGCGCTCGCCCGGCAGGCCGATGACGCGCTTGATGTAGTCGGTCGAATTGTCGGTCGGCAGCTTGAACACGGCGATGTCGCCGCGCTTGGGCTCGGCCGCCCAGACGCGGCCCGAGAACAGCGGCGGGCTGAACGGGATCGAGTGCTTCGAATAGCCGTAGGTGTATTTCGAGACGAACAGATAGTCGCCGATCAGCAGCGTCGGGATCAGCGATCCGGATGGGATGTTGAACGGCTGGAACAGCAGGGTGCGGATCACCAGGGCGATGAGCAGCGCCTGAACGACGACCTTGATCGTCTCGACGATCCCGCCTTCGTCCCTGGCGGCCTTGTTCTTGGCTTCGACGTCGTTGGCCACGCGGGCGCTCCTGGGACGGTTGTCCAGCGCGCGGTCTAGCGGAATGTTGCGCCGCAGACAACGGCGCGCGACTGCGGGGCCGCCCCGCATGCCGAGGGGCCTCCTCTGATGGGCGGAGGCCGGAAAGCCATGCATGCGCGGGGGAGGGGGATGGCTGGGTGCGGCAATTGACCGCGCCTGAGGCCGGGCGCACGATCAAGGCTCGATTCCGGGGAGGACCAATCATGAATGGCAAGAAGTATGCTGCGGAGGCGATCGGTACGTTCTGGCTGACCTTTGCGGGTTGCGGCAGCGCCGTCATCGCCGCGGGCTTTCCGCAGGTCGGGATCGGCCTGCTCGGCGTCTCGCTCGCCTTCGGCCTGACCGTCGTCACCATGGCCTATGCCATCGGCCACATCTCGGGTTGCCATCTTAACCCCGCCGTGACGGTCGGCCTGGCGGCCGGCGGACGCTTCCCGACCAACCAGATCCTTCCCTACATCGTGGCGCAGGTCATTGGCGGCGTCGTCGCAGCCGGCGTGCTCTATCTCATCGCCAGCGGCGCGCCGGGCTTCGAACTCGCCAAGGGCTTCGCCTCGAACGGCTATGGCGAGCACTCGCCGGGCAAGTACAGCCTCTTCGCGGGCTTCCTGACCGAGGTCGTGATGACGATGATGTTCCTCTTCATCATCATGGGCGCCACCCACGGCAAGGCGCCGGCCGGCTTCGCCCCGCTCGCGATCGGGCTCGGGCTGTGCCTGATCCATCTCGTCAGCATTCCCGTCACCAACACCTCGGTCAATCCGGCGCGCAGCACCGGCCCGGCGCTCTTCGTCGGCGGCTGGGCTATTCAGCAGCTCTGGCTGTTCTGGGTCGCGCCGCTGATCGGGGGAGCGCTGGGCGGCATCGTCTATCGCTGGCTCAGCGACGAGCCGCAGGGCGCAGTCGTCGGGAATGCGCCGGCCGAGTGAGGAGGAGGACGCCTCAGCGCCACTCCACCCAGCGGCCGTGATAATCGGCGCGCGCGATCTCGCGCTCGCCGCCAGCATGTGACGAGGCCTGCGGCCAGATCGCGAGTGTGACGGCGGCGCTGCCGGGCTGGCCATCGGCCTCCATGCGCAGCCAGGCGAGCGGCGCCTCCGGGGTGGCGGCCGCCGCAGCCTGCGCCATCGCCTGTTCGATCCGGCGCTTGGCCGCCTCGGGCAGATACTGCCACATGATCGTATGCATCATAAGCCGTGCCTGGCCGTGCGCCTGCGGAACCGCCAGGCGGGCCTCGATCCACTCCGCCGCATCGGCCTGTTCGACGCGCCAGGACTGGCGGGCGGCAGCATCGAAGGCGGCTTCCGTCGTGGCGATGCGGTCGGACTGGTCGGGCCAGATATAGGACATCACGCGGGCGCGATGCTCGGGGTCTCCGGGGTCGAGCGGGTTGAGGTCGCAGGCCCGCCGGGTCGCGATGGCAAGCGGCGCGTCGAGCGGTGGCAAGGCGCCGCGCCATTCACTGCGGATCGTGACCGGCGCGGTCGGGGTGCCCCAGACGCAGCCGCCCATTTCGTAGCGGTAGAGGTCGAAACCGAGATTGAGCCCGGCGCTCGCGCCGATCTCGATGAGATCCAGGGGGAGCCCGGTTTGGCGCGCAACCATGAGCGCGCCGCCGAGCAGGACGGCGCAGCGCTTGACCTCGTTGGTCTGCGGCGGGCTGTCGAGATAGCCGGTCAGGAAGGCGTCGTGCCCTGCGAGCGCAGCCAGAATCCCGTTCCAGAGCGTGTCGGCCGAGGGCTCGACCGGCGGATAGAGCGCGGTCAGCGCCGGCGCCCGGCCGGAGCGCGCCAGGGCGTTGAAGGCTCCGGCGCAGCGCAGCGCCAATGCATCGGCGCGCGGATTGCCCGGCCAGTCCAGCACGCGTCGCCCGAAGGCGAAGCGCCGGTCGAGCCGTTCCGCCATCGTCGCGCAGAACAGGGCCGTGAAGGGTGAGCCCAGGCCACGGCATGACTCGGCTTGACTGGCGAAGCTGGCGCGGACCTCGCCTTCGTTCGTCGTGGCGGCTCCGTCCGTCATCGCAGCTCTCCCTATTCGGCGATCGGCCGCGCCTCGATCACCACGAAGGCTTGCGCCATCGGCGGGTCGTCGGTCATCGAGACATGAACGACGGCCTCGTGTCCGGGTGGGGTCATCGCCTTCAGCCGCTCGGCCGCGCCACCTGTAAGCCGCATGGTCGGGCGTCCGCTCGGCAGGTTGACCACCTCCATGTCGCGCCAGAACACGCCGGCGCGCAGACCGGTCCCGAGCGCCTTGGAGCAGGCCTCCTTGGCGGCGAAGCGCCGCGCGTAGGAGGCTGCCCGCGTCGCGCGCCGGTCGGATTTGGTCCGCTCGCCCGCGGTGAAAACGCGATGGGTGAAGCGCTCACCGAAGCGCGCGAGCGAGTTCTCGATGCGGTCGATGTCGCAGAGGTCGGAGCCGATGCCGAGGATCATGCGCTCGACTTACTTGGACGCGCGGCCCTCGTCCATCGCCTGCCGCATCCGCCCGATGGCAGCGTCAAGGCCGATGAAGATCGCCTCGCCGACCAGGAAGTGACCGATGTTGAACTCGACGAATTCCGGCACGACCGCGAGCTGGCGCGCCGTGTCGTAGTCGAGGCCGTGCCCGGCATGGACCTCGATCCCGAGCGAAGCGGCGAGCGCGGCGCCCTCGGCGAGGCGCGCGAACTCCGCCTCCGCCTTATCCTTCTCACCGGCGATGGCCGCTTCGCACCAGGTGCCGGTGTGCAACTCGACGACGGGGGCCTTTAACTTCGCCGCGATCCGGATCGGCGCCGCATCGGCCTCGATGAACAACGAGACGCGGCAGCCCGCCGCCGCGAGCCGTGCGACGACCGGGATGAGCGCCGCCTCCTGGCCGACGACGTCGAGCCCCCCCTCGGTCGTGCGCTCCTCGCGCTTCTCCGGCACGAGGCAGGCCGCATGCGGCTTTAGCCGCTCCGCCAGAGCGATCATCTCCGGAGTCGTTGCCATCTCGAAATTGAGCGGCTTGGTCAGTTCGAGGGCGAGACGCTCGACGTCGGCGTCGCGGATATGGCGACGGTCCTCGCGCAGATGGGCGGTGATGCCGTCGGCGCCGGCAGCCACGGCGAGATGCGCGGCCCGGACCGGATCGGGCAGGGTGCCGCCGCGGGCATTTCGCACCGTCGCGACATGATCGATGTTCACGCCCAGTCGCAGCCGGCTCGCCATGGATCAACTCTCCCGCAGATCGAGCCGTGCATAGACGAAAATGCTGCATCGGCTCAAGGCAGGGATTGTCATGGCGCAGACCAGTTTTCGTGATCGATCGCAGCAGTTGCCTCGGTCGTCTTTGGGGTTTGGTAACCCCGTTGTCCGTGCGGACACGCGACTGGCTGCGGATAAGGCAATTGTAACAGCTTGGCGGTAGCATTCCTTGTCGGGAAAAGCCGGAACGCGGGGCCGAAACGTGCAGCTGGCAGTGAAATCGGGGCAATTCGAGAACGAGCTAACCTCCGACAGGCGTGATCTCGGCCAGGATCCCGAGCGCGCGCTGGGCCGTGTCGTGTCCTGCGACGGCTCGCGGGCGACGATCGCCAGCACGGTGTCCGGCATGACCAGGCTCGGCCCGGATTCATGGGCCGTCGGCCGGATGATCTCGATCAATCTCGGCAGTTCGCGCATCGTCGGTCTCGTCTACGAGATGCACGCGGTCAATCCGGTCTGGGACGAGGCGGCCGACAACATCGTCCATGTCCAGGTCGAAATGCTCGGCGAGGTCACCGAAAGCCCCGAAGGGCGCGTTCGCTTCCAGAGCGGCATCACCACCTATCCACCGATCGGCTCCATCGCCCACCGCATCCGCACGGGCGACCTCGCCCTGGTGCATGACCTTGGCTCGCGCAACGGCGTCGCCGTCGGCACCCTGACCCAGGATTCCTCGATTCCCGCCACGATCAGCATCGACGACATGCTGGCTCGCCATTTCGCCCTGCTCGGCACCACGGGCGTCGGCAAGTCGAGCGCCGTTGCGCTGCTGCTGCGCCGGGCGATCGCCGCCCGTTCGCGGCTGCGCGTGCTCATCCTCGATCCGCACAACGAATATGCCGGCGCCTTTCCCGATCGCGCCCTGTCGATCGATGCGGAAGGGCTCGATCTGCCGTTCTGGATGTTCAGGCTGGAGGAGTTCGGCGAGATCGTCTTCCGCGGCCGCGCCGCCTTCGAGGAGGAAGCGGACATCCTGCGCGAGGTCGTGGCGACAGCGCGCGAGCGCTATCGCGGCGCCAGCCAGCGCAATCCGATGCGTGATCTCAATTCGAGCCTGCTGAAGCGCCCGCTCGATGCCGGCATCGCCCGCCGCGAGGATGGCATGGGCAGCGCCACTGATATGCCGACCCCGTACCGGATCGTCGACGCGCTCGCCATCATCGACGAGCTGATCGGCCTGCACGAGATGCGCTGGCCGCGTGCCGCGCTGCGTTCGCTCAAGGTCCGGCTTGAGACGCTGCACAGCGATCCGCGCTACCAGTTCATGTTTGCCCGCGCCAACATGATGGAGACGATGGCGCCGGTCCTGGCACAGATCTTCCGCGTCCCGCATCACGGCCGGCCGATCACGGTGTTCCAGCTCGGCGGCCTGCCCTCCGAGGTCGTCGATGCGGTGGCCTCCGTGCTGGCGCGCCTCGCCTTCGATCTCGCCATGGCGAGCCAGGGCACCTACGAAATCCTGCTGCTCTGCGAGGAGGCGCATCGCTACGTCCCCGCCGACCAGTCGCTCGGCTTCCTGCCCACGCGCCAGGCGATCGCCCGCATCGCCAAGGAGGGCCGCAAATACGGCGCCTATCTCGGCGTCGTGACGCAGCGGCCCGGGGAGCTCGATCCGACGATTCTGTCGCAGTGCTCGACGATCTTTGCCATGCGCCTCGCCAACGAGCACGACCAGCAGATCATCCGGGCGGCGATCTCGGATGCCTCCGCGAGCACGCTGAAATTCCTGTCCTCGGTCGGAAACCGCGAGGCGATCGCCTTCGGCGAAGGGGTTGCGACGACGATGCGGATGCGCTTCGCCGATCTCGCGCCGCATGAACTGCCGGCGATGGATATCGCGATCGGTGTCGAGGGCCGCCGCGAGCCTGGCCTCGAGGAAATGGTCCGGCGGATGCGCGGCTGAGCCGGGCCCTGCCTTACGCGAATCTTGCATCGGCCACACTTTGGCTGTATGGCCCGCTTTCGACATCTTCCCTGCATCGCCAGAGATCAGAAGGAGCCGCGCCATGGCTCGCGTTACCGTTGAGGATTGCATCGACAAGGTGGACAACCGCTTCGAGCTGGTTCTCCTCGCCAGCCATCGCGCGCGGATGATCCAGTCGGGCTCGTCCATCCTCGTCTCCCGCGACAACGACAAGAACCCCGTCGTCGCACTGCGCGAGATCGCCGACGAGAAGCTGAAGCCCGAGGATCTGAAGGAAGACCTGATCCACTCGCTGCAGAAGCATGTCGAGGTCGACGAGCCGGAGGCCGAGACCGTCCCGCTGCTCGCTGCGCCCGGCCAGAGTGCTTCGACCCCGGACTCGGAGATCCAGTTCGACCGCATGAGCGAGGACGACCTGCTGCGTGGCCTCGATGGCCTCGTGCCGCCGACCGAGAGCGCCGACGACGAGGACTGAGCGTCCACGTTCTCTTTACCCGTTCCGCTAAAGCCCGGCGCAGCCGGGCTTTTTCATGCCTGCCCCACGAGATTACGCCTTGCTGCCCGTCCACGCCGCGCCGATATTCACAGGTCCCAGGAGATTCAGGCGTGACAGAGGGCCCGCATGGGCATGATGCGGCAATACGAACTCGTCGATCGGGTTCGCAGCTATAATCCGAATACCGACGAGGACCTTCTCAACCGGGCCTATGTCTATGCCATGCGCGCGCATGGCACGCAGAAGCGCGCCTCGGGCGACCCATTCTTTGCCCATCCGCTCGAAGTCGCCGCCCTCCTGACCGATCTCAAGCTCGACGATGCGACGATCGTCGCGGCCGTGCTGCACGACACCGTCGAGGACACTGCCGCGACGCTCGAAGAGATCGAGAGCATGTTCGGGCCCGACATACGTCGCCTCGTCGACGGCCTGACCAAGATCAAGAAGCTCGACCTCGTCTCGAAGAAGGCTGTCCAGGGCGAGAACTTCCGCAAGCTGCTGCTGGCCATCGTCGACGATGTCCGGGTGCTCTTGGTCAAGCTGGCCGACCGCCTGCACAACATGCGCACACTGCATTTCATGGCGCCCGAGAAGCGCCTGCGCATCGCCGAGGAAACGGCTGAGATCTATGCACCGCTCGCCGGCCGCATGGGCATGCAGGAACTGCGTGAGGAACTGGAGGAACTCGCCTTCCGCCATATCAAGCCCGAGGCGCACGCGACCGTCACCAAGCGCCTCGAGGAGGTTACCGAGCGCGAAGGCGCCGTCATCGGCGAGATCGAGAAGGACCTGAAGGACAAGCTCGCCGCGAGCGGCATCCATGCCGAGGTGTCGGGGCGGCGCAAGCGACCCTATTCGATCTGGCGGAAGATGGAGCGCAAATCCATTTCCTTCGAGCAGCTCTCGGACATCTTCGGCTTTCGCGTCATCGTCGAGACGCCGGAGGACTGCTACCGCGTGCTGGGCATCGTCCACATGACCTGGCCGATGGTTCCCGGGCGCTACAAGGATTACATCTCGACACCCAAGCAGAACGATTACCGCTCGATCCATACCACCGTGGTCGGTCCCGGCCACAGCCGCGTCGAGCTGCAGATTCGCACCGACACGATGGACCGCATCGCCGAATTCGGCATCGCGGCCCATGCCCACTACAAGGACGGCCGCACCACCGAGCTCGCGCAATATGCCGATGAGAGCCGCGCCTATCAGTGGCTGCGCCGCACGGTCGACCTGCTCGCGGAAGGTGACAACCCGGAAGAGTTCCTCGAGCACACCAAGCTCGAGCTCTTCCATGACCAGGTCTTCTGCTTCACGCCGAAGGGGCGGCTGATCGCGCTGCCGCGCGGCGCGACGCCGATCGACTTCGCCTATGCGATCCACACGAATGTCGGCAACAGCGCCGTCGGCGCCAAGATCAATGGCCGCATCGCGCCGCTGCTGACCGAACTCGCCAATGGCGATGAAGTCGAGATCACCCGTGCCGAAGGCCAGACCCCGCCGGCTGCATGGGAATCCCTCGTCGTCACGGGCAAGGCCCGCGCCGCGATCCGCCGCGCGACCCGCGCCGCCGTGCGCCGGCAATATTCCGGCCTCGGCCGCCAGATCCTGGAACGCGCCTTCAGCCGGGCCGATCGGCCCTTCTCCGATGAGAAGCTGAAGGCGGCTCTGAAGCGGCTCGCTCGCAGCGCCGTGGACGACGTGCTGGCGGCGGTCGGGCGCGGCGAGATGTATTCCGGTGACGTGGTCAAGGCGGTCTATCCCGATCTTGAACCCGAGAAGCGCGGCGCGCCCGAGGCCAAACTGGCAGGCGCATCGGCAGGCAGCGGCAAGGGCTGGTTCGAGCTGCGCCAGGGCGAGAACCTGAAGTTCAAGCTGCCGGGCGAGACGCCGGGCGACGATGCCATTCCGATCCGCGGCCTCGGCGGCGATCTGCCGGTGCGCTTTGCGCCCAATGGCGGTGCCGTGCCGGGAGACCGCATCGTCGGCATCCTGACGCCGGGCGAGGGAGTGACGATCTACCCGATCCAGTCTTCGGCGCTGGCGGCCTTCGACAACGAGCCCGAGCGCTGGCTCGACGTGCGCTGGGATCTCGACGACAAGGTGCCGCAGCGCTTCCCGGCCCGGATCTCGCTGCATTCGATCAACGAGCCCGGCTCGCTGGCTCAAATTACGACGACCATCGCCGAGCATGACGGCAATATCGACGCCGTCGCCATGCACCGTCCGAACCCGGACTTCACCAATGTCACCATCGACCTGACGGTCTGGGATCTGAAGCATCTCAGCGCCATCATCAGCGAACTGCGTGAGAAGCGGGTGATCAGCCGGGTCGAGCGGGTGGTGGGGTAGGGCGGGCGCTCAGCGCGCCCGGAAGGCGGCCGCCAGTTCACGCAGGAAGGCGCTGGCCCGCGGCGTCGTCACCTGACTGCGCATCACGACCTGCGAGGTGCCGAGATCCGGCAGGCCCCATGCGGCCCCGACTTCGATGGCGCCCGGCGGGGCGATACGCTGGGCCAGCGGTGAGACGCCGATTCCGCCCTCCACTGCGGCGAGCACCGCGGCCATGCCGCCGCCGATGAAGGCTTCACGCCAGGCGAGGCCGGCGCGGCCGAGGGCATCCATGCCGTGCTGCCGTAGCCAGCATTCGGCGACGAGGCTCACCAGCGGCAAGGGTTCACCTGGCTGGTGAGCCAGGCCCTCCGCCGCGAACCAGCCGAACCGGTCCTCGCGCAGGACCTCGCCGGTGCGCCGGCTCCCGAGACGTCGTACGACGGCGACATCGAGCTCGCCGCGCTCGAACGCCGCTTCCAGCGCCCGCGACGCCTCAATCCTGAGATTGATGACGATACCGGGATGATGGCGCGAGAGCCGGCCCAGCACGGCCGGAATCTCGGCGCCGACAGCCTGCTCGCTGATACCGATGGCGATGCGCTCGCCCGGCTGCCGGAAGGCGCCGAGCGCCCGCTCATGCGCCGCCATCAGCTCCCGTGCGGCCGGCAGGAAGCGCTCACCTTCCGCGGTCAGCCGCACCAGCCGCGGATGCCGCTGCAGCAGCGTCTGGCCGAGCCCGTCCTCCAATCGCTTGATCCGCGTGCTGACGAGCGATTGCGCGGTCCCCAGCGCCTCGGCGGCGCGGGTGAAGCTGCTGAGTTCCGCCGCCTGCAGGAAGGCGGCGACGGCGTCGAGATCCAGGGTCGCGCTCATGATAAATCAGAAATCCGTATCACTGATATCGGCATAGATACGATATCAGGATCGATGCTTTCGGCCTAGCCTGAATGCGTTCGCGGGGCATGCACTGCCTTGCCTAGCCTTTGGAGCCTGCCATGCCACTGATCCGGATTTCGATGCGCCGCGGCCGCCCGGCCTCCCATCCCGCCGCCATCGTCGACGGCGTCTACCGCGCCCTGCGCGCGACCTTCGAGGTGCCGGAGAACGATCTCTTCGCCGTCGTCCACCAGCACGATGCCGAGGAGTTCGTCTTCGACGCCAACTACTTCGGCTTTCAGCGCTCGGCCGGGTTGGTGATCATTCAGCTCACGGTCGCCAACACCCGCGGCGTCACCCAGAAGAAGGCGCTCTACGCGGCGATCGCCGCGAACCTGCAGAAGGAGCCGGGCCTGAAGCCGGACGACATCTTCATCAGCCTGGTCGAGGTCAAGCGCGAGGACTGGTCCTTCGGCGCCGGCATCGCACAGTATGTGGCGTAGCCGCGGGAGAGGGGCCACGCGCCCTCGCTTGCCTCCTGGTGTTTCGGAAGGACTGGAAACACCTCGGCAATTCGCCCTAACTGCCCTTCATGGAATGGAGCGACGAGGGCACGATCATCGGCGTCCGCAGGCATGGCGAGAGCGCCGTGATCCTGGAGGTGATGACGCGCGACCATGGCCGCCATCTCGGGCTGGTGCGCGGAGGGCGCTCGTCGAAGCAGCAGCCGGTGCTCCAGCCGGGCAATGCCGTCTCGCTGGTGTGGCGGGGCCGGCTCGAGGAGCATCTCGGCGACTACAGGGTTGAGTTGCTGGCCTCCCATGCGGCGAGGCTGATCGAGGCGCCGGTCGCGCTCTATGGGCTCGGCACCGTCTCGGGCCTGCTGCGGCTGCTGCCCGAGCGCGACCCGCATCCGGGGTTGCACGAGGCGCTCGGCGTGCTGATCGAGCATCTCGACGAGCCTGCCCTCGCGCCGGCGCTGGTCGTGCGCTTCGAACTGGCGATGCTCTCCGAGCTCGGCTTCGGGCTCGACCTCGCGCGCTGCGCCGTCACCGGTTCGCCCGATGATCTCACGCATGTCTCGCCGAAATCGGGCAAGGCGGTTAGCCGCAAGCCAGCGGAACCATATCGCGACCGGCTTCTGGCACTACCGCCGTTCCTGAGCGAAGGGCAGGGTGCACGCCAGCCGACGCCGGCTGATCTGCTTGCCGGCTTCGCGCTGACCGGTCATTTCCTGCGCCGTCACGTCTTCGAGCCGCGCGGCGTGGCCGAACCGCCCGAGCGGGCGCGGCTTGTCGAGTTCGCGGCGCGGCCGCCCTTGCCATCTGTAGGCTTGCGATCGGACGGCTTGGCCTCGGAGGCCTGAGCGTTGCGCAGCTCCTGCAGGAGTTCGATCTGGACCTCCTGAATCTCGGCAAGGCGCTGCCATTGCCGGTTGACGAGATGGTCCATCTTTTCGTGCAGATGCCGGATCTCCAGCTCCGCCTTGAGATTGACCTGGTAGTCGTTGCGGGCGCGAGCCCGGTCCTTCGCCTCCTGCCGCTGCTGGCTCATCATGATGACCGGCGCCTGGACCGCTGCGAGGCAGGACAAGGCGAGGTTGAGCAGGATGAAGGGATAGGGGTCGAAGGTCGCGATGGCGACGAGATTGATCATCATCCAGATCAGGATGAAAACGCCGAACGAGATCAGGAAGGCCCAGCTGCCGCCGAAGCTCGCGACATGGTCGGCCAAGCGCTGTCCGAACGTCCGGTCGCGGTCGATGTCGTCGTCGGTGTTGCTGGTGATCAGTTCGGAGCGGGCGAGGCTTTCGGCCACCTGCCGGTCGAGCTCGCTGATCTCGCCGCGCTCGCTCGCCAGCATGTCGCTGACATAGCGCAGGCGATAGGCCGCGATTTGGTCATGGGCGATCAGGGCGTGGGCGGGCAGGTCGGGATGGTCCTGGCGGATCGCATCGGCCAGTGCCGGGCGCAATGCATCGAGCTGGACGAGTTCGCGCCGCGGCACAGGCTTTCCCGTGAGGGAGCAGACGCCCTTGTCCGTGCTGTGATCATGGGTGGTCATGCGACTCTCCGTCGGTGCCGGGCGCGTTCGGGTCGATTGCATGCGGCGATATCGCCCGCCATCGTTCTAGCCGTGCGATTCGCAGCGTGCGATAGAGGCGCGACGAAAATTCGCGTCGACATTTCTGTCGGCGTTTTCTTGGGATGAGCTAGCAATGGGCAAACCGGTCGATCCGCCGCCGGAGGACGAATCCGAGCGCATCGATCTGAAGTCGGCGCTTGAGGAGCGTTATCTCGCCTATGCGCTCTCCACCATCATGCACCGTGCGCTACCGGACGCGCGCGACGGCCTGAAGCCGGTCCACCGTCGCATCCTGCATGCGATGCGGCTGCTGCGGCTCGATCCCGGTCAGGTCCACAAGAAATGCGCCCGCATCGTCGGCGACGTCATCGGTAAGTTCCACCCGCATGGCGACCAGTCGGTCTACGACGCGCTGGTGCGCCTCGCGCAGGATTTCGCGCAGCGTTACCCGTTGGTCGACGGGCAAGGCAATTTCGGCAATATCGACGGCGATAACGCTGCCGCCTATCGCTACACCGAAGCGCGCATGACCGAGGTCGCGCGGCTGCTTCTGGACGGCATCGACGAGGACGCGGTCGATTTCCGCGAGACCTATAACGGCGAGGACGAGGAGCCGATCGTGCTCCCCGCCGCTTTCCCGAACCTGCTCGCCAACGGCTCGCAGGGCATCGCGGTCGGCATGGCGACCTCGATCCCGCCCCACAACGCCGCCGAGCTCTGCGACGCCGCCCTCTACCTGATCCAGCATCCGGAGACCTCCTCCGAGCAGCTGATGACCTTCGTGCAGGGGCCGGATTTCCCGACCGGTGGCGTCATCGTCGAAAGCCGGGCCTCGATGGCCGAGACCTACCGCACCGGGCGCGGCGCCTTCCGCACCCGCGCGCGCTGGGAGGCGGAGGACCTCGGGCGCGGCACCTGGCAGGTCGTCGTCACCGAGATCCCCTACATGGTGCAGAAGGGCCGGTTGATCGAGAAGATCGCCGAACTTCTCAACGACAAGAAGCTGCCGCTGGTCGGCGACATCCGCGACGAGTCGGCGGAGGACATCCGCATCGTCATCGAGCCGCGCGCCCGCAATGTCGATCCGGCACTGATGATGGAATCGCTGTTCCGGCTGACCGAGCTGGAAGCGCGCATCTCGATGAACATGAACGTGCTGACCGGCGGGCTGGTGCCGCGCGTGCTCGGCCTGAACGAGGCCCTGCGCGCCTGGCTCGACCATCGCCGCGACGTGCTGCTGCGCCGCTCGCGCTTCCGCCTCGGCCAGATCGAGAAGCGCCTCGAGATCCTGCGCGGCCTGCTGATCGTCTATCTGGACCTTGATCGCGTCATCAAGATCATCCGCGAGGAGGACGAGCCGAAGATCGAGCTGATGCGCGTCTTCGAGCTGACCGAGATCCAGGCCAATGCCATCCTCGACACCCGTCTGCGTGCCCTGCGTAAGCTCGAGGAGATGCAGCTCAAGACCGAGCTCGCCGACCTCGAGACGGAGAAGGGCCAGATCGAGGAATTGCTGGCATCGGAAACTGTGCAGTGGAAGCTGATCCAGCACGACATCCGCGAGGTGAAGAAGCTCTTCGGGCTCGAGACGGCGATCGGCAAGCGCCGCACCACCTTCTCCGACATGCCCGACACCACCGACATCGACCTGACCCAGGCCATGGTCGAGCGCGAGCCGATTACGGTGGTGATCTCGAAGAAGGGCTGGATCAGGGCGCTTAAGGGCCATGTCCAGGATCAGTCGACGCTCACCTTCAAGGGCGATGACGGGCTGAAGACGGCCTTCTTCAGCGAGACGACGGCGAAGCTCCTGGTGCTGGCCTCGAACGGCAAGGTCTTCACGCTGGAGGCGGCGAAGCTGCCGGGCGGCCGCGGCTTCGGCGATCCGATCCGCCTGATGATTGAGCTGGAGGAAACGGCCGAGATCGTCGCCGCCTTCCCCTACAAGCCGGGCAGCCGCCTGCTGATGGTGACCAGCGACGGGCGCGGCTTCGTAGCGCCCAGCGACGATGTCGTCGCCAATACGCGCAAGGGCCGTCAGGTTCTCAATGTCGAGGCGCCGGTCGTGGCCCTGCTCGCGGCCCCGGCCGATGGCGATCACGTTGCGATCATCGGCGAGAACCGCAAGCTCAACTGCTTCCCGATCTCCGAGGTGGCGGAGATGGGCCGTGGCAAAGGCGTGCGGCTTCAGCGCTACAAGGATGGCGGCGTCTCCGACGCCAAGACCTTCAAGCTCGCCGACGGGCTGACCTGGCTCGACACCTCCGGCCGGACCTGGACGGTCGCGCAGAGCGAGCTGATGGAATGGCTCGGCCATCGCGGCGAATCCGGCCGCCTGCCGCCGAAGGGCTTCCCGAAGAACAACAAGTTCGGGGGCTAGCCGGCTGCGTCCTGCTCGGGCTCGGCCGAGCACCTCTCCAAGGAGAGGTAACCGGTCATGAAATTCTCGGGGCTAGCCCGAGAATGACGCGTGCGATCAGAGACTTGCGCGCAAATGCGGAATCAAACCCGCAAGCGCTTGAATCAACCTCTCAGCGGATCGCCTCGCCGGCGACGCCGACTTCGAGGCCGAGCGTGAGGTTGTTGGTCACAGCCCATTCGACGCCGGCGCGTGCTTCCGGCCGGACCCGGATGTCGTTGCGCGAGAACGGCGTCGACCAGGGCGAGGCGCCGAAGCGCCGGGTCTCGTTGGCCGCCGCCATCCCGACCTTGGTATAGACCAGCACGTCCGGCGTCACGAGCACGCCCGTCTTGATCTGGAACGCGCCGACGAAGTCGCGGCTGTAGGCGACCTGCCCGAACCCCGGCGTGCCATAGCCGCCGAAGGAGCCCGGCATATATTCGAGCGCGCCGACGATGCCATAGATGAAGTTGCCCTCCTGCCGCATCACGCCGGCCTCGAGCCCGAAGGTCGGCCCGGCGCTGGTGCCGAAGTGCTTCGAGCTGGTGACGTTGAAGCCGGTGGAGATCCGGGCGTAGGAGCCGTCCCACCTGACGCCGCCGGGCGCGAGCGTCGGGGACGTCCAGGCGAAGGAGGGCAGAGGGGCGAAGCCGGTGATCGGCAGCCAACTCTGCGCTTGGGCGTCACTCGTAAACAGCGCCGCCGCGCAGAGTGCACCGGAAAGAAGCGGAAATCTCATCTCGAAAGCCATCCTCGCCGCCGGTCCGCGCGTCGCACGGATGCGCCGAACCATGTCAGGCTAGCATGAGGTCGCCCGAATGTCGCGGATTTGTGGCGCGTCGCGATCAGGCGAGTTTGGTCTTGAGTTTCAGGAAGCGCATCGTGCGTTCTGCCACGGCCGGATCGAGCCGCGCATAGTTGCGCAGGTCATCCTCGTTAGAAGGCTTGACGAAGATCAGGCGCCTGGCCCGCAAGGTCAGGACGGCCTCGAAGGCGCCGGCGCCCACACCGAGCGCCCGGCAGGTCACGGCGATGCCGCTGACATCGCGCTGCATCAGCACCCTGAGCGCCTGATCGGTCGTGAGGTTGGCCATCTGCGCGAAGACGAGCGCCAGATGAAAGGCCCGATCCTCCTCGGCGAGCATCGTGACGATCTCGTCCAGCGGACGGGACCCAGCGGCCAGATCGGCCAGCAGCAGCTTGATCTCCAGCCTTTGATGGCGCGCCTGCCGTGCCAGCGACACCGCTTCGGTGTTCGCCTTCGACCAGAGCCCCTTCTCGTCGCTGAGCTGCTCGACGATGCGCATGACGCGTTCTGCCCGGACGGGCGTCAGATCGGAGCGCGTCGACAGGGTCAGGCTGATCTGGCTGTCGTCGCCGCCGCGCTCGATCAGCCGGTCGAAGCCCTTGTCCGACAGGCTCGCGCCCTCATTGGCGCTGACCGTGTGAAGGACCTGGCGGTCGCCGCGCTCGACCAGGATGTCGGTCACGCTCTCGGAGAGGCGGGAGCGTTCGGCGATCGCCACGAGATGGCGCTGCGACTGGCTCACCGCGATGGCCGCGAGGTCGGTGTCGGTCAGCACCGGCGAGAGCTTCAGGACGAGATGCGCGACATCGGCGTCCGGATCCGAGGCCAGCGTCACGGCGACATCGCGCGGCAGTGCCGGGGTCGCGGCGACGCGGTCGGCATAGTCCCGGCGATCGCTGGTTTGGAGGTGAGGCAGCGAGCGCACAGCGATGTCGCCGTAGTGCGCCTGGGATTCCTCGCTGGGAGCCTCGTCCAGCAGAAAGAGGTCGGTGACGGCATTGAGAAGCTGCCGGCGGGAATCCGACGACATCTCTGCGGGCATCCGGGTCAGTTCATCGAACATGAGGCGTTCCAGGCGGACTCGATCAGCCTAGCCTTAGGGTACAGCACTTGCCCGAACCTTAAGGAAGGCGCGCGCATTCCGTTTGAAATCACGAATTCCTTCCGAGCATGCCCGGCTGGCCCGTTAAGCGGCGCATGGCGGGTGGCGGTTCCGGGTCAGGCGACCTTGGCTTTCATGCGAATGAAGCGCATGCCGCGCTCGGCCGCCGTCTGGTCGATCTGGGCGTAGCGCCGCAGATCCTCCTCATGATCCTTGTTCGCGAACATCAGGCGCCGCGAGCGCAAGCCCAGAATTGCCGCGAAGGCCGGAAAGCCGACATCCAGGGCACGGCAGGCCAGCGCAATGCCGCTGACATCCCGGCGCAACAGCGCGCGCAGGGCCTGTTCGACGCCGATGTCCGACGAGCGCGCGATGACCTGTGCGAGATGATAGGCGCGGTCCTCGTTGGCGAGCATGATCAGCACGTCGTCGATCGCGCGCTCCTTCGCCTTCAGGTCCTTCAGCAGCAGGCTCACTTCCAGGCGCTGCTGGCGGGCCTGGCGGACGATGTCGACCGCCTCGCTCTGGGGGCGGGGTTCGAGGTCGTCCTCGCCCAGCTCGACAAGCAGGCGCATGACGCGCTCGGCGCGCCCATCGGTGAGATCTGAACGGATGGCGACGGTGCGCGGGATCGCGGGTTCGTCGCGACCGCGCTCCAGCAGCCGGTCGAACCCTTCCTCGGAAAACTCCGCGCCCTCATTGGCGCCGACGGTCTTCAGCACGCCGTTGTCACCGCGCTCGACCAGGATGTCGGTGATGCTCTCGGACAGCCGCACGCGCTCCGCGATCGCGGCAAGATGATCCTGCGACTGGTTGAGCGCGATGGCGGCAAGGTCGCGATCGGTCAGGACCGGCGACAGGCGCAGAACCAGCCGCGCGACCTCGCTCTCGGGGTCGCCGGCGAGCGCGTTCGCGACGCTGCGCGGCAGGTTCGGCTCCGCCGCGACCTCGTCCGCATAGCCCTGGCGCGCCTCGGCATCGAGATGCGGCAGGGCACGCAGGGCGATCTCGCCATAGTGGTGCTTGGACATGCCGGTCGGCTCAGGATCGTAGAAGAACAGATCCGTGACCGCGTGCAGAAGCCGTCGGCGTGCATCCGACGAGGTCTCCGCGGCGAGTTTGAACAGCGAGTGCAGCATGACGCCCTCCAAGCCTTTCTAATAAGGGCCAGGCTTGCGAGAAGCCGTGGCCAATGTGGCGCAGCGCCGCCGCCACGCAACCATTGTCATGAAATGGTATGAACAAAACCTGTTGCGAATCCGGCCCTGGAGGGGGGCTGCAGGTGCAAAATCCTCGCGGAATGGCATCAGAGCAGGCTTTGCAGGGGTGGGAACCCCATTTTGCCGGCGGAACATGCCCGCCATAGCCTTCGGGTGTTAACACTTTCCGTTCGGCTGCTTCCTGCCGGACAGAAGCTGCGTCAGGATATCGGCTCGAAAGTGAGGCAGCTCTCGAAAAACGCCGATGCAGGAGGGCGCCGGATCATGGCGTCGAACACTCCAGCCGGACCAATGTCCTAGCCCACGCGTTCCCAGCCCTGAGCCAGCAGGCGCTCCTGCGGCAGGAAGCGCTCCTTGTAGGCCATCTTGGGTGAGCCATCGACCCAATAGCCGAGATAGACATAAGGCAGGCGCAGGCGGCGTGCCCGCTCGATATGGTCGAGCACCATGAAGGTGCCGAGCGAGCGTTGCTCCAGCGCCGGATCGAACACCGAATAGACCATCGAGAGCCCGTCGCTCAGCGTGTCCGTCAGCGCCATCGCGAAGAGGTCGCCGCTGCCGCGGCCGGTGAAGCCGCTGTCCGGGCCGCGCCGGCGATACTCGATCAGCGAGGTCTCGACATGGCTGTCCTCGATCATCATCGCGAAATCGAGCGCCGACATCGTTGCCATGCCGCCATCGGGGTGGCGCTCGTCCAGATAGGTCCGGAACAGCGAATAGTGCTCGGAGCGGGGGCGCGGCGGCAGGCTCTCTCCGATCAGGTCGCTGTTGCGCGACAGGACCTTCCTGAAGCCGCGCGACGGGCGGAAATCATCGACCACGACGCGCACCGAGACGCAGGCCCGGCAGGTCTCGCAGGCCGGGCGGTAGGCGATGCTCTGCGACCGCCGGAAACCACCCTGGCTGAGCACATTGTTGAGGTCTCGAGCGCGGGAACCGACCAGATGCGTGAACACCTTCCGCTCCTCGCGCCCGGGCAGGTAGGGGCACGCGGTCGGCGACGTCAGATAAAATTGCGGGGCATCCCGCAACGGGCGCGTCACGTCAGGTTCGCTCCGGAAACGGCTCGGCAAAGCAGTGTACCACCGGCAATTCTGGCAACAAGCGCCGTGGTGCCGGTCGCGGCTCTCGGTTGCGCGAATCGCCGGCCCGCAGGCCGGTTCATCCGAACATCGTCTGCTTGCTGAACCCGAGAATATCGTTTGCGAGCGCGGCCCCGATGCCGAGTGTCATGATGATCAGCCCGATCACGAAGAGGCGCTGCGTACGGTCGTAGCGGGTCACCAGCAACGAATCCCGCCTCAGGAGATTGGAGAACGCCTTGAGCTGCAGGCCGATGCCGGTGGCCAGCAGTACCAGCGGGATGAAATCGACGCGACTCCAGGCGTTCGGATTGGCGGCCCAGCGACTGAGGAAGCTCAGGGAGAAGCCGAGAACAATGCCAACGGCCGTCAGCGAGCCACTGCGGAATGTCGACTCGATCTTCTCGGGTTGCTCCGGATCGCCCGCCATCGGCTTGGTCCGTCTCGCCTCACCTCGCCAGAGAAAGGCAGAAAGCACGGCGCGAGGCAACTGGCCGGGGCGGCGCGACAGGCGCCCGCCGGCGATCAGCGCGGCATGATTCTGCGCCTATCGCCGTTTCGATTCGTCAGGCGCGCACCACCACGAGACCGGTCAGAAGGTCGTGACCGAGACGCCGGTCGCCGCGAACGATGCCGCAGAGGATGTCGAGCAGCCACAGGCCGACCGTGCCGGCTGCGACATAGAAGAGCAGCGCATGCACGGCTGCCGCCAGCCCGTCAGGGCGCCCGCCATTGGCGGTCTCGACGCGGAGCCCGGCCATCCGCATGCCCCAGGTCGCCTGGCGTGGCCCGCCGATGGTCAGCGCCGCATAGCCCAGCGCCGTCGCGACGCCCGCAATCGGGATCAGCATCCAAGCCGCACCGAAGGTGACGATGCCGAGCAGGGCGAGCGCGAACCAGACCAGCGTGCCGAGGATAAAGAGCACGACGACATCGCCAATCCAGGCGAAGATCCGCGAGCCCAGCACGCCGCTGACGTCCTGGACGGGGCGCTCGCCGACCGCGACGATCGGGGGGCGGCTGTAGCGTGTGTCTGTCATCTCTCTCTGGTTCCGTTTCGGAGGCCGGATTGGCCGCCCTCGCGATAATGTCGGTTCAGCGTCCCGGTTCCGCAAGACCGCGCGGCAGGACGCGATGCGGTGCGAAGCCGCTGTCGCGCAGGGCCGCCTCGATCGCCGCCGAATGCGCGCTGCCGCGGGTCTCGACGGTGACGTCGAGCGTCACGCCCTTGGCCGGCACGTCGAGGAACAGCCGGCCATGGCTGACCTCGAGGATGTTGGCGCCGTGGTCGCCGAGCAGGCTGGCGACTTTGCCGAGGAGGCCCGGCCGGTCGCTCGAGGTCAGGCGGAAAGCGACGATCCGGTCCTCGCGCTCGAGCTCGCGCACCATCACTGCGGCCAGCAGGCGCGTGTCGATATTGCCGCCGCAGAGCACGAGGCCGACCTTGCGCCCGGCATAGCGCCCGGGCTCCTGCAGCATGGCCGCCAGCCCGGCCGCCCCGGCCCCTTCTGCCAGACTGTGCTGCAAGCTGGCATAGGCATAGACGGCGCGCTCGATCAGGTCCTCGCCGACCAGCACGATGTCGGAGACCAGGCTGGAGACGATCGGCAGCGTCTGGACGCCGACAGTCTTGACCGCGATGCCCTCGGCCAGCGTCGCCCCGCCGATCGGCATGTCCTCGGCATTGATGGCATTGAAGAAGGAGGGGTAGAGCGCGGCCTCGACGCCGATCAGCTCGATGCCGGGCTTCAGCGCCTTCGCCGCGACGGCGTTGCCGGCCATCAGCCCGCCGCCGCCGAGCGGGATGATCAGGACGTCGAGATCGGGCTCGTCGTCGAGCATCTCGCGGGCGATCGTGCCCTGGCCGGCCATGATCGCCGGATCGTCGTAAGGGTGGACCAGCACGAGCTGCTCCGCCCCCGCGAGTTCGCGCGCCTTCTGGGCCGATTCGTAGAGGGTCTCGCCATGCAGCACGACGCGCGCGCCGTGGGAGCGGGTGTTCTCCACCTTCACCAGCGGCGTCGTCTCCGGCATCACGATCGTCGCTGGGATGCCGAAGCGCCTCGCGTGATAGGCGACGGCCTGGGCATGGTTGCCGGCTGACATCGCGATGACGCCGCGCTCGCGCTCGTCCTCGGTGAGCGTCAGCAGCTTGTTGACGGCTCCGCGCTCCTTGAAGGAGGCTGTCGCCTGCATGTTCTCGTGCTTCACCAGCACGGTCGCGCCCGTCAGCTCGGAGAGCCGCGGCGCCGGCACCAATGGCGTTCGCAGGACATGGCCCTCGATGCGCCGCGCCGCCTCCTCGACATCCGCGGGCGTGATCACGAAAGGCTCGCTCATGGCCAGATTTCCATCGGTCGGGTCTCAGACTTGCCGCGGCGCCAGCGTGCCCTCGCCGAAAAAGCCACCGGGCCGCAGGATGAGCACCACGGCGAGCAGGGCATAGACGGCGATGTCGCGCTGTTCGAGCGGCATCGCCGCCGACCAGAGCACTTCGAACAGCGCGATGCAAAGCCCGCCGAGCGCCGCTCCTCCCGGCGAGCCGATGCCGCCCAGGATCGAGCCGACGAGCGCCTTCAGGCCGAGCGAGAAGCCGCCCGCGAAACCCATTCCGCCATAGACGGCGGTGACGATCACGCCCGCCATGCCGCTCGCCGCGCAGGCGAGGATGAGCGCCTTGTCGTGGACGGCCCGCGCATCGACACCGAACAGGGCGGCGGTGCGCGCATCGTCCGAGACGGCCCGCCATTGCCGGCCATAGGCCGAGCGGGCGATCATGAGGACAAGCCCGAGCGTGACGGAAAAGCCCATGGCGGCCACAGCCAGACCCAGCGGCGTCACGGTGACGATGAATCGGCCCGCCCGCGCCACGCCGATCGGCTCGTTGAAGACCGGCGGCAGCCAGCGCGGACCCGTCCCCTGCGCCAGCCGGAGATATTCCGACAGCGCGATGGCAAGCCCGATCGTCGCGATCAGAATCTGCTGGCCGGGAGCCTGGCGGAGCGGCGCCTGCCGTCCCTGACCGAGCGGGTCGAAGGCATGATCGAGCGGGCCCAGCACGAAACGGCCCATGGCGAAGCCGTGCAGCGCGCAGGCCAGGATCGCCACGACGAAGGCGAAGACCAGCCCCGAGGCCGGCGTCGAGGCTGCCATCGAAACCAGCAGTGCCGCGCCGACCACGGCGGCCATCGCTCCCAGCGCGGCAAACTCGCCAAAGCTCAGGATGATGCGTCCTGTCAGCCCATAGATCAGTGCATAGGCGCAAGCGAGCAGGGCGTAGATCGCCGCCGTTGGCAGCGCGCTCAGCGCCTGCTGGAGGCCATAGGCGAGCCCGGCCGACAGTTCTGGCAGCGCGTCGGAGCGAGCGGCGCCTGGATCAGGCGGCGGTTCCTCGCGATTCTCCAGATAGAAGCGCCGCAGAAGGTAGAAGCTCGCATCGCTCATCGGCTGCCCGTCGCTGGCGATGCCGAGCAGCGCGCCGCGTTGTAGGCTCTGGCCCTCGCCGGCGAAGAGGCAGTCGACACTGCGCCGCCGCGCCGGTCCAGCCTGGTCCCCGGCAACATAGACGATACGCAGCACGTTCGGACGCGGGCCTGCGCCGATCCGTTCGATCGTGATCGGAGTGTCCGGCGCATTCAGGGCGGGAATCGCCTGCCGGCAGAGCCGTTGCTGGTCCGTGTCGAAGCTCTCGCCGCAGGAGGCGAGCGCCAGGACAAGCAGAATCGTCAGCAGGAAAGGGCGCATGCCGCGCGACGGTAGCGCTCGCTCGACGCCTTTGAAATACGCGCCGTCATCCCTGACGCGGCGAAGCGGAGCTCCGGAATCCATCGGAGGGAACTGCGCTCTACGATGGATCCCGAAACCGCGCGGCTTCGCCGCTTGTTCGGGATGACGCGGAGGATGAACCCGCCGCCGGGCCCTCAGCTCTCAGCCTTCGGCCTTGAGCTTCTGCGCCACCTGCGGGGCGAAGTAGGTCAACACGCCATCGGCGCCGGCGCGCTTGAAGGCGGTCAGGCTTTCCATCATCGCGCGGTCGCCGTCGAGCCAGCCATTGCGGGCGGCGGCCACGATCATCGCGTACTCGCCGGACACCTGATAGGCGAATGTCGGCACGCGGAAATGATCCTTCACCCGCGCCACGACGTCGAGATAGGGCAGGCCGGGCTTGATCATGACCATGTCGGCGCCCTCGTCGAGATCGAGCGCGACCTCGGCGATGGCCTCGTCCGAATTGGCCGGGTCCATCTGGTAGGTGCGCTTGTCGCCGACGAGCGTGGCATTGGTGCCGATCGCGTCGCGGAAGGGGCCGTAAAAGGCCGAGGCGTATTTCGCCGCATAGGCCATGATCTGAACGTCCTCATGGCCCGAGGCATCGAGGGCGGACCGGATCGCCGCAACGCGCCCGTCCATCATGTCGGAAGGAGCGATCACGTCGGCCCCGGCATCGGCCAGCGCCAGCGCCTGCTGGACCAGGATCGCGACGCTGGCATCGTTCAGGATGCGCTCGCCCTCCATCACGCCGTCATGGCCATGCGACGTATAGGGGTCGAGCGCGGCGTCGCAGATGATGCCGATCTGCGGCACCTCGGCCTTTATCGCCCGGACGGCCCGACACATCAGGTTGCGCGCGTTCAGCGCTTCCGAGCCGGTCGGGTCGCGCAATGCCTTGTCGACGAAGGGGAAGGGCGCGATCGCGGGAATGCCGAGGGAGGCGGCATGCGTGCTCTGGCGCACCGCTTCGTCGATGTTGAGGCGGTCGACGCCGGGCATCCAGGCGACGGGCGTGCGGGCCTCGCTGGCATCCATCAGGAACAGCGGCCAGATCAGGTCGTCCGTGGACAGCCGCGTCTCGCGCACCAGCCGCCGCGACCATTCCGCCTTACGGTTGCGCCGCATGCGCCGGGTCAGGCCGAGCGAAGGGGTCGCCGTCTCCTGACGTGCCTGCGGCGCAGGGAAAGGCCGCACGTTCCTCGTATCCAATGATGCCTCCGTCGGCCAGATGCTGCCCGGCCGGGCCGGAGCCGTTCCTAGCACATCGGAACGGTTCCAAAATAGGCCTGATGGTCGCATGGCTTGACCCGCCTTAAGTCTGAGCCCGGTCCTCGCGCTGCGTTGACAACCGTCCGCCCCCCGGCCCAGAACCGGATCGTCACCGCAGGAAAAGAAGGCGCATGTCGCAGGATCCCGAGATAATTTGCGAGGTGCGCGGAGCCGCCGGCATGGTCATTCTCGACCGGCCCAAGGCGCTGAACGCGCTCAACCAGCCGATGGTGCGCGAGCTGGCCCGCGCGCTCGCAGCCTGGGAGAACGATCCCCGGGTCGAGCGCGTCGTCGTGACGAGCACGAGCGAGAAGGCCTTCTGCGCCGGCGGCGACATCCGCGCGCTTCACGACCTTGGCAAGGCCGGTCGGCAAAACGAGATGCTCGCCTTCTGGAGCGAGGAGTACATCCTCAACGCTCATATCAAGCGCTACCGCAAGCCCTATGTCGCGCTGATCGACGGCATCGTCATGGGCGGCGGCGTCGGCATATCCCTGCATGGCAGCTACCGAATCGCCGGTGACCGCTACCTCTTCGCCATGCCCGAGGTCGGCATCGGCTTCTTCCCCGATGTCGGTGCGACCCATGCGTTGCCGCGCCTGCCCGGCGCCGCTGGCATCTATCTCGCGCTGACGGGAGACCGCGTCGGCGCGGCCGATGCGCTGGCCGTCGGCCTTGCCACTCATGCCGTGCCGAGTGCCCGCATGGCGGAGTTGGCGGACGCCCTGACGCGGCGCGAGGGACTGGACGATGTTCTGGCCGGCTTCACACGTGATCCGGGTCCGCCGAAGCTCGCGGCCGAGCGCGGGACGATCGCGGAATGCTTCGGCGCGCCGAGCCTGCCGGAGATTCTGGCGCGTCTCGACAACGCCGCGACTGCTGGGAGCGCATTTGCCGCCAAGCTGCGTCAGACGTTGTCCGCGAAGTCGCCGACGAGCGTCGCCATCGCCTTCGAGCAGATGCGTCGCGGTGCCGGGATGGACTTCGCCGAAGCGATGCGCACCGAGTTCCGCATCGTCTCGCGCGTCGCCCATGGCCACGACTTCTATGAGGGCGTGCGGGCCGTCGTCATCGACAAGGATCAAGCGCCGCACTGGCGCCCGGCCTCGATCGATGCGCTCGATCCCGCCGCGATCGAGGCCTACTTCGCGCCGCTCGGCGCTGCCGAACTGGCGCTGGAGGCCTGAGCTTGGGGCGCAGCGGAGATTCTGATGCCCTGCGCGGGGTCCGGAGCGACGACGCTTCCGGCGGCGTCGAGCCCGTCTCGACGCGCTGGCGGACCGTGCTGGTCTGGATGCTGCGCATCCTCTCGGTGCTCTGGCTCGCCAAGGGGCTCCTCGCCTGGGGAGTGATCTTCGGCGTCTGGGGCGACAACCAGCCGCCCTTCGAGGCCAGGCTGCTGAGCTTCCAGGCGATCACGGTCTATTTCGCGGTGATCGACCTCGTCGCCGCCGTCGGGCTGTGGCTGACCTCGACCTGGGGCGGCGTGCTCTGGCTGCTCGCGGCGATCAGCCAGTTGCTGCTCGCCTTCTTCTTCCCGCGCCTGCTGCCGATGACTCCATGGCTCACGGGCGGCTACGTCGCTGCCATCCTGGCCTATTTCCTGGCGACATGGGCGGCGGAAAACGAAGGCTCCTGATCCCGCAGCATCGCTAGACTGCGGCGAGTCACGGTAACAAACGCTTTAGCTTAAGCGTTTCTGGCTTCATCTTGCATTCACCCAAAGGGGTAAATCTCCGATTCATCCTGATATTTAAACTCGTTTTCATCCGTGCCGCCTATGGTGTTTCTCAGAAGCGGATCGGGAGATCAATCCTGACCGGCAGTCAACAGGCGGGATATACCATGAAAGCGAGCGTCAAGACTTCGGTCGTTGAAAGGTCTGAAGAAGCTGATCTGAAGGTCAAGCCTCTCTACCTGGAGTCACTCACTCTCGTCGAGCGGCTGCATCGCCGCCTTCTCGACGTCATCAAGGACGAGTTCGAGCGTCGCGGCCGCGACGACGTCAACAGCGTCCAGGCCCTGCTGCTCTACAACATCGGCGATGCCGAGCTCAGCGCCAGCGAACTGCGGACGCGCGGCTACTATCTCGGGTCGAACGTGTCCTACAACGTCAAGAAGCTGGTCGAGCTCGGCTATCTCCACCACGCTCGCTCGCGGATCGATCGCCGCTCGGTGCGCATCAGCCTCACCGAGAAGGGTGCCGAAGTGCACAATCTCGTGAAGGGCGTCTACGACAAGCATGTCCGCACGGTCGAGCAGATCGGCGGTATCGCGGCCGACGACTTCGAACGGATGAACAATGCCCTGCTGCGCCTGGAGCGCTTCTGGACCGACCAGATCCGCTACAAGCTCTGAATTCGGTCTCCCGGACCGGAATTCGACGCCTCCAGCAGTCAATCGAAGCTCCCGGCTCGCGGCCGGGGGCTTCGCTGTGTTTGCGTTGCAACAGGCGCGGCCAAGCTGCGCCATGCATGCCGCAAGACCTGCCCATGCCCTAAATTCGCCGCTCTCATCACAAGACGTTAACTGTGATACGGCAGCGTCGCCCGGATAGCAGGTCACCCGCGTCGAACGGGTGGCGGTATCCTTGCGGCGCCTGTTTGCGCCCAGGGCGATGGACGAGTTGAAGAGGGAAGCGATGTCGACGAAGAGCCTGACCCGCCGCGAGACAGTTCTGGCGCTGCTTTCGGGCGCTGCTGCAACCACGACTGTGCCGGCCTTCGCCCAGCAGGCGGAATGGCGCCAGAGCTATGATTCCGGCGCGCGCAACGCCGTCGCCCGCTCCCATACGCCGATGATCTCGCCCGAATCGCTGCAGGCCACCGAGCAGGCGATCGTCGCCTATCGCGACCTTGCCGCTCGCGGCGGCTGGCAGCCGGTGCAGCTCGGCGACAAGATGGCCGTCGGTTCACGCGGGCCCGGCGTCGTCGCCCTGCGCCAGCGCCTGATCATCACCGGCGACCTGCCCGCCAGCGCCGGCAACAGCAACGTCTACGATTCCTATGTCGAGGCGGGCGTGCGCAATTTCCAGGCGCGTGTCGGTCTCTCCACCACGGGCGCCATCAACCGCGCCACCGTTGCCGCGCTCAACGTGCCGATCGAGCGGCGCATCCGCCAGCTCGAGACCAATGTGGTCCGGCTGCGCTCGCTTTCAGGCAATCTCGGCCACCGCTATGTCGTCGCCAACATCCCGGCGGCGATGGTCGAGACCGTCGAGAACGGGCAGGTCGCGACGCGCCATGCCGCTGGCGTCGGCAAGATCGACCGCCAGTCGCCGCTGCTGTCGACCAAGATCCCCGAGGTCAACTTCAACCCGACCTGGACCGTGCCGGCCTCCATCATCAAGAAGGACCTCATCCCGAAGATGAGGAAGGAGCCGAGCTACCTGACCGAGAACAAGATCCGGATCATCGGCCCGCAGGGCGAGATCGCGCCCGAGCGCGTCAACTGGAACTCCGACGAGGCGACGCGCTACACCTTCCGGCAGGATCCGGGCGGCGAGTTCAACTCGCTCGGCTTCGTGCGCATCAATATCCCCAGCCCGCACGGCGTCTACATGCACGACACCCCGGCCAAGGGCATCTTCGGCGACGATTTCCGCTTCGTTTCCTCGGGCTGCATGCGCGTCCAGAACGTGCGCGACTACATTGCCTGGCTGCTCAAGGAGACGCCTGGCTGGGATCGCGCCAAGATCGACGAGGTCATCGCCTCGGGCGAGCGCATCAATGCCCGCATCAGCAACCCGGTGCCGTGCTACTGGGTCTATGTCACCGCCTGGGCGACGCCCGATGGCGGCGTGCAGTTCCGCGACGACATCTACAACAAGGATGGTCTCGGCCCCGCGCCGATCGCCGCACTGCAGGCCGAGCAAGACATCTGAGCGCATTCCCAGTTTGCGAGGACGACGAAGCCCGCCGGCGACGGCGGGCTTTTTGCTGCACGCTCATGCCCCAAAAACCGGAATGCAACGGGGGAGCGAGCCGGAACCTCGATCCCGCGATTTGCCGAAGGAACTGATCGCCGGCTGCACCTATCTCCGGATCGTTGAGAAGCGATTGCCGGCATAGATCGCGGTGTAGGGCACCTGGATGTACTCGAAGGTCTTCTGCGCGAGTTTCGCCGGCAGGGTGTCCTTGTGCTTCGACAGGTTCGGCAACGCGCCTTGTCCGAAGAGGACCTCGTTCAGATTCAGGCCGACGCCGACATAGAAGGTTCGCTCGATCGGGTAGCCGAGGGCGCGCTCCTTCTTCTCGAAACCGCGCACATCGAAGCCCGCGTGCAGCTCGACATAGCGGAGCGGCGTACTCTTGAGTGAAGCGAAGCCGCTGCCCTTCAGTGCCATGACGTAGCGCTGGCGTTCATAGGTGGGCAGGAAGCCGCCATCCGCGGTGGTGATGCCTGGGCGCTCGTAATTGGAGGGCGTGTACATCAGCCGCCAGTCGAGCTTCTCGCGCATCCCCGGGATCGTGTTGCGGATCATCGAGAAGGCGGCGCCGACTGCGTTCGCGGCAATGTCTTCGCGCGAGAAGCGGTGCCTGCCGGCGAAGCCGTCCAGCGTCTCGGCGAGCCCCATGATCCCGAAGGCGACCAGGGCGCCCGTGATCTGGGCGCCGGTCGGATCGGCCGCGTTCGCCCGGATCCGGTCGGTTATGAGGTCGGCGATGACGAACGTCGAGAATGCGTGGCCAATCTTGTCCATCCCGCCATGCCGCGTGTTCTTCGCAAAATAGCCTTCCTCGATGAACTTGAAGCCGGAATCGCCCCAGCCCCAGTCTTTGAATCCGATAACCGCCAGGGCGCCTCCGACCGCGGCCAGTTCCCAGCGCACCGACCACAGATGGTCGCCCAGTTGGTTCATCGAGTAAAAGGTCGGTGGCGCCGGGGCAGGCGCCGTGGCGACGGTCCGCCGGTCGGCCAGCGCGGCCGGAGCGGGGGCGGGTGGCTTCGCATGCGGCGTGCGGGCCTTCTTTGCGCGCGAGCCGCGCCGCTCATCCGAGGCTTCGGTGGCCAGCGCCGACGACAGGAAAAGGTCGGGCGCGCCCGGCGGCCCGGCAACAGCGCCGAGACAAGCGAGTGCGGCGACGATGCGCCGCCTTGGTTTCGCTGGAAGCGGGCGCAGGATATCTCTGGCAGGCCAAGGCGGGTATGCAGGCGTCATGCCGGCCACCTCGATGCTCGTCCCTGGCGAAGGCAGTCATAGCTGACGCGCTTTCAGGCGCATCTTTCGTCGAGGGACGTCGCTGGTCCATCTGTCAACAACGGGGAAGTTATCATCTTTACCTGTCTGATGTCGACTGCCGCAACGACATCGATCTGGTCGAGGGCGATGGAACTGGTCTGCGCCTGCACTTGCAGGTCGGTAGATACGTCCTATCACCGCTTTGATTTTTCTACCGAATGCGGGGCTTCGACCTGCCCGCCGCCTGCAGAACTGCGGCGCCGGCGATGGCCGACGCCACCGAGCCGAGCAACACGCCGATCTTCGTCGCCTTGCCGAGCTCCACGGCATCTTCGGGGAAGGCGAGGGCCCCGATGAACAGGCTCATCGTGAAGCCGATGCCGCATAGCAGCGCCACGCCGTAGAGCTGGAGGAAGCTCGTCTTTGCCGGCATGGCCGCGAGACCGGCTTTCACTGCGAGCCATGAGAACCCGAAGACGCCGATCTGCTTGCCGAGGAACAGGCCGAGCGCAATGCCGAGCGGCACCGGCGCGAGCGCACTCGCCGGCGTCATGCCGGTGAAGGACACGCCCGCATTGGCGAAGCCGAAGATCGGCACGATCAGGAAGGCGACCCAGGGGTGCAGGAAGTGTTCGAGTGTATGCAGCGGCGAATGCTCCGGCTCGTCGCTGTCGCTGCCGTCGCCGATCGGGATCGTGAGCGCCAGCGCGACGCCCGCGAGCGTGGCGTGGACACCGGATTTCAGCACGAAGAGCCAGAGCACCGCGCCGAGGCCGAGATAGGCCCAGAGCCGCGTCACGTTCATGCGGTTCAGGACAATCAGCCCGGCGATGCCGGCGCCCGCCAGCGCGAGCATCGGCAGCGACAGGCCCTTGGTGTAGAACAGCGCGATGATGATCACCGCGCCGAGATCGTCGATGATCGCGAGCGCGGTCAGGAAGATCTTGAGCGAGACCGGCACGCGCGAGCCGACCAAGGCGAGCACGCCGAGCGCAAAGGCGATGTCGGTTGCGGTCGGGATTGCCCAACCCTGGAGAGCGACCGGATCGCCACGAGCCATTGCGACATAGATCAGCGCCGGGGCGACCATGCCGCCGAGTGCGGCGATGCCGGGCAGGGCGCGCCGCGACCAGGATGAAAGCTGGCCTTCAATGAACTCGCGCTTGATCTCCAGCCCGACGAGCAGGAAGAACACCGCCATCAGCGCGTCGTTGATCCAGTGCAGCAGGCTCAGCGGCCCGACATAGGTCTCGAGCAGCGAGAAATAGAGTGAGGCCACGGGCGAGTTGGCGATCGCTAGGGCCAGTGCCGCAGCGATCATCAGCAGCACGCCGCCGGCGGCTTCGCTCTTCAGGAACGCGCCGAGAGGCGAGCGCCTGACGAAAAGGTCGTCGTCGCTGTCGTGCTGCATTCCGTCTCCTTGTCCGGCGCGGAGTGGCGGGCCGCCGTTTCTGGCCCGCCCGCGCGCTCATGTCACCCGCTTCTCGCTTGGAATGGGGCGCAGCGAATGCTAGGGGACGCGCGACGGCGGGATCGCGCGCGCGGATTCCGCAAGCTTTCGCAACCGCATGCCATGCCGGATCGCGGGCCTCGCAAGGCACTGCCGATCCCGCGCCGATGGAGCTTCGCCATGAGCCATGACGCCGCCGCTGAAAAGCACCTGTCGAACTCCTTCTTCGGCGCCACCCTGGCGGATGCCGACCCGGAGATCGCCCGCGCCATCGAGCTCGAACTCGGCCGCCAACGCGACGAGATCGAGCTGATCGCCTCGGAGAACATCGTCTCCCGCGCCGTGCTCGAGGCGCAGGGCTCGGTGATGACCAACAAGTATGCCGAGGGCTATCCCGGCCGGCGCTATTATGGCGGCTGCCAGTTCGTCGACATCGCCGAGAAGCTCGCCATCGAGCGCGCCTGCCGCCTGTTCGGCTGCAGCTTCGCCAATGTCCAGCCGAATTCCGGCAGCCAGGCCAACCAGGGCGTCTTCATGGCGCTGATGCAGCCGGGCGACACCTTCATGGGCCTCGACCTCGCCGCCGGCGGGCACCTGACCCATGGCGCGCCGGTCAACCAGTCCGGCAAGTGGTTCAATGTCGTCTCCTACGGCGTCTGCGTCGTCGACCAGATGATCGACTATGACGCGCTCGAGCGCCTCGCCCGCGAGCACAAGCCAAAGGTCATCGTCGCCGGCGGTTCCGCCTATGCCCGCCATTGGGACTTCGCCCGCTTCCGCGCGATCGCCGATGAGGTCGGGGCCTATTTCATGGTCGACATCGCGCATTTCGCCGGCCTCGTCGCTGGCGGCGCGCATCCCTCGCCGTTCCCGCATGCCCATGTCGTCACCACCACGACCCACAAGACCCTGCGCGGTCCGCGCGGCGGCATGATCCTGACCAATGACGAGGCGATCGCCAAGAAGATCAACTCGGCGATCTTCCCGGGCATCCAGGGCGGGCCGCTGATGCACGTCATCGCCGCCAAGGCGGTCTCCTTCCAGGAGGCGCTGCAGCCGGAGTTCAAGACCTACGCCCACGCCGTCGTCGCCAACGCCAAGGCTCTGGCCGAAACGCTGAAGAGCAAGGGCTTCGACCTCGTCACAGGCGGTACCGACAACCACCTGATGCTGGTCGACCTGCGCTCCAAGAAGCTCACCGGCAAGGCGGCCGAGGCCGCGCTCGGGCGCGCCCACATCACCTGCAACAAGAACGGCATCCCCTTCGACCCGGAGAAGCCGATGACCACCTCGGGCATCCGCCTGGGCACGCCTGCTGCGACCTCGCGCGGCTTCGGTGTCGCCGAGTTCAAGAAGGTGGGCGAACTGATCGCCGAAGTTCTGGATGGGCTGGCTGCGAACGGCGAGGAAGGTAACGCCGCCGTGGAGACGGCGGTCAAGGCGAAGGTCAAGGAACTGACCGGACGCTTCCCGATCTACTGATACGCCGCGTCGTGCGGCGTCGCGGAGCTCAAGGGAACACGCCCTTGAGCTCGAACATGATCAGGTTCTCGGTCTGGTTGCCCATGTCGGGGCGGTTCTTGCGGCTGAGGTCGACGCCCAGCTTCAGGTTCTCGGCGACCTTGTAGGAGGCCGAGGCGCTGCCGGTGACGTTGTCGTCCTTCAGATGCGCCGCGATCGCCAGGCCGAAACGGTCCTTGTTCGCGCCCAGCCTGAGCGTCAGATCGACCTTCGGCTTGGTCATGTCCTGCTTCGCGATGCCGGTCAGGCTGACCACGCCGTATTTGACCATGACCTCGCCGTCGATCTCGGTCACCTCCGCGGACTTGGTGACGATCTGGAGAGCCAGCTCGAGCTTGAGCTGCTCCCATTCGACCTTGCCGGTGACCTTGCCGCCGTAGCGTTCGGCCGTGGGGTCGAAGACGATGCTGCTCACGCCGAGTTTCAAGGCGCCGACCTTCACCACCTCGAATTTGAGCTTTTCGAGCTCGCGCAGCCCCATCTTGTAGGCTGGCCCCGACGGCTTCGTGATGTAGAGCGCGACGCCGGCGCCGACCGCGAGCGCAGCGCCGACGACATAGAGGATGTTCTTGTTGCGATCGATCCAGACGCCGATCGCCGAGGATTTTGCCGCCTCCTCGAAATTCTTGAGTTGCGCCTCCAGCCCCTTGAACTTCGAGGAGGATTGGATCTGCTTGAGGTAGGCGTTCGTCGCCGCGGTCCTGACGCCGCCGACGACGGAGGACTGGAGACGGTCGATTTCCTCCGCGGTCAGCTGGGAGCTTCCGAAGGGACCGCGCGATTTCGCGAAGCTCAGGAGCGCGTTCTCGGCTGCCTGCAGAAGTGTCGGGCTCTTGAAAGTCTGGAGCAGCCGGTCCGGCGCGCGGTCGATTTCTGACCCGACCAGATCGAAAGCCAGCACGACCAGACCGCCGAAGGCATCGACAGGGCTCCCAACATCGTCCGACATGATCCGCTTCCTGTCGCTTTCTCCGCCGGGGAAACTCGGCAGGTCGAAACGCGCGACGCGACGCGTTGCTCCTGCCTGCCGCCATGATAGAAGCGCGGCGCCTCCGCTGTAACGATTTCCGGGTTTGTCGCCGCGAGGCCCGAAGTGGTTCAACGCGTGGGCGTCTTTTTCGCTGGCCCGCGACATGGCCGATGAGGCAATGAGGGGCACGATGGTATCGTCCGGCACGCAGGTCCAAGGATACGCATGATGCGCTGCCCCTATTGCGGCTCTCTCGACACGCAGGTGAAGGACTCCCGTCCGACGGATGACCATGCCTCGATCCGCCGCCGCCGGGTCTGCCCCGATTGCGGCGGCCGCTTCACCACCTTCGAGCGCGTGCAGCTGCGAGAGCTGACCGTGGTCAAGCGTTCCGGGCGCCGCACGCCCTTCGACCGTGACAAGCTGGAAACCTCGATCGCACACGCTTTGCGCAAGCGCCCGGTCGCGCCTGAGCGCATCGAACGCATGGTCAACGGCATCGTGCGCCAGCTCGAAAGCTCGGGCGAAGCCGAAATTCCGAGCTCGAGCATCGGCGAACTGGTGATGGAGGGCCTGAAGGGCCTCGACGACGTCGCCTATGTCCGCTTCGCCTCGGTCTACAAGAACTTCCGCGAGGCCAAGGATTTCGAGGAGCTGCTCGGCCAACTCGGCTCGGACGAGGCCGATCCGGAAGCCGGGGCACCGGTGAGGCCGCCTCGCAACGATGACTGAGCCAGACCGGCAGCAAGCCGCGATCGACAAGGTCTTCATGCGGCAGGCGCTCGATTTCGCGGCGCGCGGGCTGGGCACCACCGGCACGAACCCTTGCGTGGGTGCGATCGTGACCCAGGACACGGCCGATGGCCCCGTCGTCGTTGCACGGGGGCACACGCAGCCCGGCGGCCGGCCGCATGGCGAGGCGAACGCCTTCGCGCGTGCCGTTTCGCCCGTGGCTGGCGGCACGCTCTACGTCACGCTGGAGCCTTGCGCGCATCGCTCGATCCGCGGCGCGACCCCGTGCGTCGAGCTCACGCTGCTATCCGGCGTTCGGCGCGTCGTCTCCGCGATGGAAGACCCTAACCCTCACATTTCCGGGTTGAGCCATGCGCTGCTGCGCACGGCCGGCATCGCGGTGACGACAGGCGTGCTGGAAGACCAGGCCCGGCACGCCCATCGCGGCTATCTCTCGCGCATTACGCGGGGGCGGCCGATGGTGACCTTCAAGGTCGCGCGCACGGCCGACGGCTACGCCGGGGGGCCGGGCGGGGAGCGGATCGCCGTCTCCTGTCCGGCGGCCAGCGGCTGGGTCCATCTCCAGCGCGCCCATCATGACGGGATCATGCTGGGCATCGGCTCGGTTCTCACCGACGACCCGCTGCTGACGGTGCGCCTGCCCGGCATGGCACAACGTTCGCCGATCCGGATCGTGCTGGATTCGCACTTGCGTCTGCCGCTCGCCTCGCAGCTCGTGAAGACCGCTGGCGAGGTACCGGTCTGGGTCATCGCGACGGAGGCTGCGCCGGTCGAGCGCGAGACGGCGCTCGTCGCCGCCGGTGTCGAGGTGATGCGCGTCTCCGCGGATGCCCACGGGCATCTCGATCTCGGCGAGGCCCTGCAGTTGCTCGGCACGCGCGGGCTGACGCGCGTCTTCTCCGAAGGTGGGCCAACCGTCGCCGAGAAGCTCGCCATCGTCGGGCTGCTCGACGAGGTCATCGTCTCGACCTCTCCGAATGCGCTGGGCCGACCCGGCATTGTTGCCGTGCGTCCGCCTCTTGCGGCGCTACTGGCGGATGGCGATGTTTACGCCCGCGTCGAAACCGGCTTCATCGGTCTCGACCGTTTCGAGCATTTCGTGAGGACAGGCTGATGTTCACCGGCATCGTCACCGGCATAGGCAAGGTCGTCGAGGCCGAGCGCAAGGGGCCGAGCCTGAAGCGGCTCGCCATCGCCAGCCCCTATGACGCGGCAGGCATCGAGATTGGCGCCTCCATCGCCTGCGCCGGCGTCTGTCTCACCGTGACGGCGCTCCGGCCACGCACCGACGGCGAGCCCGGCTGTGTCTTCCAGGTCGAGGCCGCCGCAGAGACCCTGTCCAAGACGACGGTCGGCGATTGGGAGCCGGGGACGGCGATCAATCTCGAGCGCTCGCTCAAGGTCGGCGACGAGCTCGGTGGCCATCTCGTCACCGGCCATGTCGACGGAGTCGGCCAGATCGTCAGGATTGAACCGATCGCCCCCGATCCGGACGAGCCCTGGGGCGCAACGGCGCGCTTCCACATCCGCGCGCCGCAGGGGCTGCCGCGTTTCATCGCCGCCAAGGGCTCGATCAGCCTCGACGGCACCTCACTAACCGTCAACACGGTCGAGGACGATGTCTTCACCGTGCTGCTGATCCCGCATTCCTTCAGCGTTACCACCTGGGGGCAGCGCAAGGAGGGCGATCCCGTCCATGTCGAAGTCGATCTGATGGCGCGCTACGCCGCGCGGCTTGCGGAGGCGCGCCCGCAGGGGTAACAGCGCCCCTCAACACCCGAGAAGGATAAGAACCATGGCCGGACCCCGGCAGATCTCGGCCGACAAGGCCGCAACTCCTGCCGTCCCGCTGGACGGCGCGCGCGTGCTCGTGGTCGAGGCGCGCTTCTACGACAAGCTGGCCGACGAACTGCTGGAAGGCGCGCTCGCCGTACTCGACAAGGCCGAGTGCCGCGTGGATGTGGTCACCGTGCCCGGCGCGCTCGAAATTCCCTCCGCGATAGTCATCGGCCTGCGTGCTGCCGACGAGGCCGTCGATCCGTACGAGGCGGTGATCGCGCTCGGCACCGTCATCCGCGGCGAGACCGGCCATTACGACATCGTCGCCGGCGAAAGCTCGCGCGCGCTGATGGATCTGTCGGTCGCCTTCGCCCTGCCGCTCGGCAACGGCATCCTGACCGTCGAGAACGAGGCACAGGCCTGGGCCCGCGCCAACCGCTCCGAGATGGACAAGGGGGGCGGCGCGGCGGAAGCGGCGCTCAGCGTGCTGCGTTACAAGCGTTCCCTCGGGGAGCAATCGAAATGAGCCGGGCCGAGATGCGGCGGGGCGCACGGCTCTCCGTCGTGCAGGCGCTCTACGAGATGGAGATCGGCGGGCGCGGCGTGGTCGAGGCCATGGCCGAGTTCGAGGCCTTCTGGATCGGCCAGGAGGTCGAGGATATCGAGCTGCCCAAGGCCGAGATCGCCTTCTTCCGCGATCTGCTCGGTGGCGTCGTCCGCGAGCAGCGTCTGGTCGACCGCGCTGTCGATCAGCTGCTGGCCGAGGGCTGGCCGCTGAAGCGGGTCGAGGCTGTCGTTCGCGCCATCTTCCGCGCCGGCGCCTATGAGCTGGCGTTCCGCAAGGACGTGCCGGCACGGGCGGTGATCTCCGAATACGTCGCTGTCGCTCGCGCCTTCTACGAGGGCGAGGAGATCGGCATGGTCAATGCCGTACTCGACAAGCTCGCCCGCGACTTCCGCGCCGACGAGTTCGACGCCCCGGCGGCGTGAGAACGGGATGGCCGGAGACACGCAGCGCCCCGGCGAATTCGAACTGATCGCCCGCCATTTCGCGCCGATCGCGGGGCCGGGCGGCCTTGGTCTCCTTGACGATGCCGGCCTGCTCAGGCCGGCGCGTGGCTATGAGATCGTCGTCACGACCGATGCGCTGGTCGCCGGGGTGCACTTCTTTCCGGACGACCCGCCGGCTTCGATCGCTCGCAAGGCACTGGCGGTGAATCTCTCCGATCTCGCTGCCAAGGGCGCGAAGCCGGAGGGCTTCGTGCTCTCGCTTGCCTTGCCGAAAGGCTGGCAGGAGGCGTGGCTGAAGGGATTTGCCTCGGGCCTTGCCGCCATTGCGGCGGAGGGCGGTTGCCCGCTGATCGGCGGCGATACCGTCTCGACGCCTGGTCCGCTCACGCTCTCCGTCACCGCATTCGGCAGCGTGCCGGCCGGGCGGATGGTGCTGCGCTCCGGCGCCAAGCCCGGCGATCTCGTGCTTGTCTCGGGTACGATCGGCGACGGCGCACTGGGCTTGAAGGCGCACGGGCCTGACAAGCCGGGCTGGGTTTCCGGGCTGGCCGACCGGCAGCGTGCCTTCCTGGCCGATCGCTATTTGCATCCCCAGCCGCGCCTCGCACTGGCGGCAGCGCTCCAGGGCCATGCCTCGGCTGCGATGGACGTTTCCGACGGGCTCGTCGGCGACCTTGCCAAGCTGCTCAAGGCTTCTGGCGTCGGCGCCGAGATCGATCTCGACGCGGTTCCGCTGTCGGCTGCGGCGCGCGCTGCGATCATGGCCGATCCCGCATTGGCGGAACTGGCCTGGACCGGCGGAGACGATTACGAAATTCTCTTCACGGCCTCAGAAAGGGAATATCCTGCTCTGGCCGCGGCGGCCGAGGCCGCCGGCATCGTGCTGTCCAGGATCGGCCTTGTGACCGATGCGGCAGGCGTGGCGACATATCGCGAAGGAGGCAAGGCGCGCAGCTTCGCGCAGGGCTCCTTCGCTCATTTCTGAAGGCGGCCTCGAGTGCCGCCACGGGCTAGGGCGGCAAACGCATGAACCAGCATGTTCCGGTCGCTGATGGCGACGCGCTCGCCAAGCGCAACTCCGTGGTCCTCGCCTGTGCACAAGCGCTGGGTGGATCGAGCCCGCCGATCGTCATCTCGCTCGGCGGCATCGTCGGCTCGCAGCTCGTCACCGACCAGACCTTCGCGACGGTGCCCGTCAGCCTGATGCAGCTCGGCATCGCCTGCGGCGTCATTCCCGCCGCGATGCTGATGCGGCGGCTGGGGCGGCGCAACGGCTACCTGATCGGCGCCCTGATCGGCGCCACCGCAGCCAGCATTGCGGCGGCCGGCACCAGTGCGCGCCTGTTCTGGCTGTTCTGCCTCGGCACCTTCGCCTGCGGGCTCTACGGCGCATTCGTCCAGAGTTACCGCTTCGCCGCAGCCGATGCGGCAACCGACAGCTTCAGGCCGCGGGCGATCTCCTGGGTCATGATCGGCGGCATCGCGGCCGGCGTCATCGGCCCGCAGACCGTCTACTGGACACGCGACCTCACCCCCGCTGCGCCCTTCGCGGCAAGCTTCGTCGCCCAGGGCTGTCTCGCGCTGATCGCCATGCTGGTGATCCTGCAACTGCGCGCGCCGCCCGTGGCCAAGGCCGCCTCGACCGGTGGCCGCCCACTGGGCGAGATCATGCGGCAGCCAAAATTCATCGCCTCGGTCACCGCCGGCCTCGTCACCTACGGGCTGATGAGCTTCCTGATGACCGCGGCCCCGCTTGCCATGATCGGCTGCGGATATTCGGTCGGCGATGCCGCGCTCGGCATCCAGTGGCATGTGCTCGCCATGTTCGGGCCGAGCTTCTTCACCGGGCGGCTGATCAATCGCTTCGGCAAGGCGCAGGTCACGATGGCGGGCCTCCTGCTGACGGCGCTGGCCGCGGTCGTCGGCCTGTCGGGCATCAGCGTCGCGCATTTCTGGATCGCGCTGATCCTGCTCGGGCTCGGCTGGAATTTCGGCTTCATCGGCGCCACCGCTCTCGTCACCGACTGCTATCGCCCCGAGGAGCGCGTGAAGGTCCAGGCCGCCAACGACTTCCTCGTCTTCGGCTCGGTCGCGATCGCCTCATTCTCGTCGGGCGGCCTGCTCCACGCCGGCGGCTGGGACAGCGTCAACTGGCTGGTCTTCCCGCCCGTCGCCGTGGCGCTTGCGCTCGTCGCCTGGCAGGGACTGGGGCGTCGTGCCGTGGCAGCCTGATCGCTGGCCGATTCGGCCGCGACTCAGGAGACCCGCGATGCGCCCCCATCAGCTGCCTCAGATTCCCGGCCGCCCTGCCGTCGGCGCCATCGGCCACAACCGCGGCGTGGTTGCGCCCAACTACGCCTTCATGCCGCCCGAGGGCGTGCTCGTCAGCCGCCTGCCGCATCTGGAGAAGACGATCATCCGCATCCTCGCTGCGCCGGTGCTCGGCGCCGCCTTCGCGCAGTACGTCTTCGAAATCGAGCCCGGCGGCGGCACCCGTGCGCCTTTCGGCGAGGACGGCATCCAGCATTTCTACTACGGTCTCTCGGGCGAGGCCGCCTTCGCAATCGAGGGGCAGACCGCCACGCCGTTCCGGAAGGGCAGCTTCGCCTATCTGCCCCCGGGAACCCGGTTCAGCCTGCGCAACGACAGCACCGAGCCGGTCCGCGTGCTGGCCCTGCGCAAGCGCTACGAGCCCGCGCCGGGACTGGCCGTGCCGGAACCGATCCTGTCGCATCAGGATTCGGTGCCAGTGACCAATCACACCGGCATGGAGGGCCGCGGCTTCCAGTTCCTGCTGCCCCATGGCGACCTGCGCTTCGATTTCGAGATGAACCTGATGTGGTTCAAGCCCGGCACCTGCTTCCCCGATGTCGAGACCCATGTGATGGAGCACGGGCTCTACATGCTGGAAGGGCAGGGGCTCTACTTCCTCGGTCGGGACTGGCACGAGATCTGGGCGCGCGACTTCATCTGGATGGGTGGCTATTGCCCGCAGCAATTCTACCCCACCGGCTTCGATGACGCCTGCTACCTGCTCTACAAGAACGTCAACCGCGACGTGGCACTTTAGACCGGCTGCGACCGCCTGGCGGCAGGATCCGATCGCGGGCCGCTGCCGCATCGTCACGTTTGCGCTTTTCCACGAAACTTGCCACAAATTCGCCTGACACTGGCGACGCGAAGCGGGCCTTGATGTTTCTTGGCCCGCTTTTCCTGTTCCTGGCGTCCAAAACGGCAAATGAGGAGCGATAGCGCTCCCGATAGGTCGGAAGCTCAAGGTCAGGAAACCGAATGTCAGCCCTGCTTATCATCATCGTCTTAAGTGCATTATCGATCGCCTATGGCGTTTGGGCCTATGCCGACGTCATGAAACGCGACGCCGGCAACCAGCGCATGCAGGAGATTTCCGCAGCGGTCGCCGAGGGCGCGCAGGCTTATCTCAAGCGCCAATACGTCACCATTGCCATGGTCGGCATCGTCCTGTTCGTTGCGCTGGCCTATCTGCTCGGAAAATGGGTTGCTGTCGGCTTCCTGATCGGCGCGGTCCTGTCCGGCATGGCCGGATTCATCGGCATGAATGTTTCGGTGCGCGCCAATGTCCGCACCGCACAGGCGGCGATGCAGTCGCTGGGGGACGGCCTCGACGTCGCCTTCAAGGCGGGCGCGGTGACCGGCATGCTGGTCGCGGGCCTCGCCCTGCTCGGCGTCGCCGTCTATTACGGCGTCCTGACCTCGATGCTCGGCTTTAGCCCGTCCAGCCGCGTCGTCATCGATTCGCTGGTCGCACTCGGCTTCGGCGCCTCGCTGATCTCGATCTTCGCCCGTCTCGGCGGCGGCATCTTCACCAAGGGCGCCGATGTCGGCGCCGATCTCGTCGGCAAGGTCGAGGCCGGCATTCCCGAGGACGATCCGCGCAACCCCGCGACCATCGCCGACAATGTCGGCGACAATGTCGGTGACTGCGCCGGCATGGCCGCCGACCTGTTCGAGACCTATGCGGTGACGCTGGTGGCGACCATGGTGCTGTCAGCGATCTTCTTCGCCGGCCAGCCGGTGCTCGGCCAGATGATGCTCTACCCGATGGCGATCGGCGCGGCCTGCATCGTCACTTCGATCATGGGCACCTTCTTCGTCAAGCTCGGCGCCAACCAGTCGATCATGGGCGCGCTCTACAAGGGCTTCATCGCGGCCGGCGTGCTCTCCGTCGGTGCGATCGCCGCGGTCAACCACCTGATGTTCGGCGGCTTCTCGGCCTCCTTCACCACGGGGCAGGGCGTCAGTTTCACCTCGGGCGGTCTGTTCGCCTGCGCGCTGGTCGGCCTCGCGGTGACGCTGCTGATCGTCGTCATCACCGAATACTACACGGGCACCGGCAAGCGCCCGGTCGTCTCGATCGCCCAGGCCTCGGTCACCGGCCACGGCACCAACGTCATCCAGGGCCTCGCGGTATCCTTGGAATCGACGGCCGCCCCGACGATCGTGATCATCGCCGGCATCATCGTCGCCTATGGCCTCGCCGGCCTCTTCGGCATCGCCATCGCCACCACCGCCATGCTGGCGCTGGCGGGCGTCGTCGTGGCGCTCGACGCCTTCGGCCCGGTCACCGACAATGCCGGCGGCATCGCGGAAATGGCCGGCCTGCCCAAGGAAGTGCGCCAGTCGACCGACGCGCTCGATGCGGTCGGCAACACCACCAAGGCGGTGACCAAGGGCTATGCCATCGGCTCGGCCGGCCTCGGCGCGCTGGTGCTCTTCGCGGCCTACACCTCGGATCTGAACTTCTTCGTTGCCGAGGCCAACAAGGCGGGCTCGACCTCGTTCCAGTACTTCAAGGGCGTCACGGTCGATTTCTCGCTGTCCAACCCCTATGTCGTCGTCGGCCTGCTGCTCGGCGGCCTGATCCCGTTCCTCTTCGGCGGCATGGGCATGACGGCGGTGGGGCGCGCGGCGGGCTCCGTCGTCGAGGAGGTCCGGCGCCAGTTCAAGGAGAAGCCCGGCATCATGGACGGCAAGGACCGGCCCGATTACGGCCGCGCCGTCGACATGCTGACGCGGGCCGCGATCAAGGAAATGGTCGTGCCCTCGCTGCTGCCGGTGCTCGCACCGATCGTGACCTTCTTCGTGATCAACGCCATCGCTGGCCGCAACCAGGCCTTCGCCGCGGTAGGCGCCATGCTGATGGGCGTGATCGTGACCGGCATCTTCGTCGCGATCTCGATGACCTCGGGCGGCGGTGCCTGGGATAACGCCAAGAAGTCCTTCGAGGATGGCTTCGTCGACAAGGACGGGGTGCGCCACATGAAGGGCTCCGAGGCGCACAAGGCCTCGGTGACCGGCGACACCGTCGGCGACCCCTACAAGGACACGGCGGGCCCCGCCGTGAACCCGGCGATCAAGATCACGAACATCATCGCGCTGCTGCTGCTGGCGATCCTGGCGCATAGCTGAGCGCCGATGCTCGATTGAGATGAACGGACCCCGCGGAGCGATCCGCGGGGTTTTCTCTTTGCAGGCAAGCGCTTCCGCCAAATGCTTGAATCAGATCCGTCGCCTGTTGAATCGGTTTGGGAAGCTACGTTCGGAACCGTAGCGTTCCTGCCAGTTTGCCGAGCCTAAGCGTGGCATGGTCTCCCCAACCAGGGAGATCGCCATGACAACCCAAACCATTGCCGAGTCGGTCGCGGCGACCAAGCGCTCGACCGAGCTTTGCCTCCTGCTGATCCTCGCGACGTTGTGGGGAGCCTCCTACACTTTCATCAAGATTGGCGTGGAGACGATTCCGCCGGTGACCTTCATCGCCGCGCGGACCCTGATCGGAGGAACGATCCTGCTCGCCGTGCTGCACTGGCGCGGCCTGCGGCTGCCGCGCGATCTGGCGACATGGCGGCTCTTCATGGTGCAGGCCTGCCTCAACAGCGTGCTGCCCTTCACGTTGATCGCCTGGGCCGAGCGCAGTGTCGACGCCGGCCTGGCCTCGATCCTGAACGGCACCACCCCGGTCTTCGTCTTTCTGATCTCGCTGGCGATCGCGCCGCGGAAGCGGCCGGATGGCCGCAGGGCGCTCGGTGTCCTGGCAGGGATTGCCGGCATCAGCCTGATCGTCGGTCTGCCGGCTCTGGCTGGACTCGGCGATCAGGTGCTCCCGCAACTCGCCATCGTCCTGGCAACCGTAGCCTATGCCTGCGCGGCGCTGTTCGGGCGCAACTTCGCCGGCATGGCCCCGCTGTTGCCGGCAGCCGGCTCGATGCTGGCCGGCGGCGCGCTGTTGCTGCCGGTCTCGCTGCTGGTCGACCAGCCCTGGACGCTCACGCCGTCGCGGGATTCGCTGCTGGCGCTGCTCGCGCTCGCGGCGGTGTCGACGGCACTCGCCTTCGCGATCTATTTCCGATTGATCCGCACGCTCGGCCCGGTCGGCACGACGACGGTATCCTACATCCGCGTGCCGATCGGCGTCGCCATCGGCATGCTTGTCCTGGGAGAGAGCCCGAGTTCGACGGCCTGGGTCGGCCTCTGTCTCGTGGTGGTTGGCGTTGCTGCCATGACTGCGCCGGAGCGCGATCCGTCGCGGAGCTGAGGCGGTCGGCGTGATGCAAACAGAAAACCCGCGGATCGCACCGCGGGTTCTTGCATATCCGTAAGGCCTCTCGCCCGACTCAGGAACCGAGCGGATTGAACTTGGTCACGCCGCGGAAGAGGTTGCGCAGGAAGCTCTGTTCCTCGCCGCCGGTCGCGGTGGTGCGGCTGATGAAGTCGAAGATGACGCCATCCTGCAGGCCGTAATGGGCGATGCGCTCGACCTTGAAGCCCTTGTTGAAATAGACCACCAGCACCTTCTGGTCGATGACGCTCAGCTCCTGGAACTGGAAGCGCCGGCGCACGGTCTGGCTGATGTAGTAGAAGGTCCGGTTGCCGACAGTCGAGGTCGTCGAGGGCGTGCCCAGGATCGACAGCACCTGCTGCACGTCCATGCCGACCTTGACCTGCGCGATCAGCGCGTCGTCGGCGACGAAGCCGCGGCTGAACTCCTCGTTCAGGCCGGCCGAGGTCGCAAGCTTGAAGCCGCCTGCGTTGGGGCCGCATCCTGCAAGAGCCAGTGTCGTTGTCGCGAGGAGGCCAAGGAAGGCTGTACGGCGGGAGGCAGCGATCATTCGGACAGCATCCAGTGGCGTTGCGGCGTGAGGGCAGGGCCCGAGCCGCTTGTCAAACGGGTGGAGGTTGGCGTAACGCCCGAGAATGGCTTTGGCAAGGCAAGGAGACCTCCGGGCCTCCCCCTTATGAGATGCGGTTTGGAATGTTTGGTTTGTTCGGCAAGCGGAAAGGCAGGCAGGCGCCGGTCGATGCGTTGTTCGCGCGCATCGCCGAGGCGTCTCGGCAGCCCGCGCTCTATCTCGCCGGCGGCGTTCCCGACAGCTTCGAGGGGCGCTTCGAATCGCTGACGCTGCATGTCTTCCTTGTGCTGCGGCGCCTGCGCGAATTGCCGGCGCCGGCGGCCGATCTCGCGCAGGAGCTGGTCGATGCCTGCTTCGCCTATCTTGAACTCGGCTTCCGCAATGCCGGCATCAGCGACATTGCCGTTCCCAAGCGCATGAAGAAGATCGGCCAGATGTTCTATGGCCGGTTGCAAGCCTATGAGGCGGCGCTGGCGACGCGCCAGCCGGCGGATCTGGTCGAGGCCTTGCGGCGCAATGCGAGCCCCGATCAGGCCTCGGGTGAGGGAGCGACCCTGCTCGCCGCCTATGTCAACCGCGCGCAGGCGCTTCTGGCCGGGCTGGATCTCGACGCCATCCTGCGCGACGCTGCGTTGTTCCCGGCCCTGGTCGATGTGGAGGCCAGCCATGACGCCTGATGCCACCCCGCTTCCGCTGAGCCGGCCGATCCGAGTCGAGGAGATCAAGCTGCGCGGTTCCCGGTTCGCGGTCGAAGCCGACGCGTCCGAGCGCGCCGGAATCGCTGCCATGCTCGATCTGCCCTCGGTGGAAAAGCTCGCGGCGCGCTTCCTGCTGTCGCGCAATGGCGAGCGGGTCAAGCTCGAGGGCGAGATCGAGGCTGCGTTGCACCAGACCTGCATCGTCTCGCTCGATCCCTTCCCGGTGACGCTTTCGGTCCCGCTGAAGCTCGATTTCGCTCCCGAGGTGCCCGAGACGCCGCGGCGCCGGAGCAGCGATGAGGATGGCGGCGAGATCGACATCGAAGTCCGGCTGAACGAGGAGGATCCGCCCGAGCCGATCATCGACGGCGTGATCGATCTCGGCGCGGTGACGCTGGAGTTCCTCGCTTTGGCACTCGACCCCTATCCCCGCAAACCGGGTGCCGCCTTCACCGAGCCTGCGCCGGAAGAACCCCCTGAATCGCCCTTTGCGGCCCTGGCAAGGCTCAAGCGCAGCGAATGACGGACCTCGGCGGTCTCAACGTGGCTTGCGGCGCACGCCCAAGTCGCTATTGTCCCGCCCGCATCGAGCCGCCCCGGATTGAAGGTCGGCCGCTCCTGGGATCAACCATCACTCCATGACACGACCGGTTACAATCGCGCTCGATGCGATGGGCGGGGACCACGGCCCCTCCATCGTCATCCCCGGCGCCGCGTTGACGTTGGAGCGCCGCCCCGATGCTCGCTTCGTGATCTTCGGGGACGAGGCACAGGTCGTGCCGCTCCTCGATCAGCACCCGAAGCTCAAGGCGGTCACGACGTTCCATCACACCGAGGTCTCGGTGAAGATGGACGACAAGCCGAGCCAGGCTCTGCGCTATGGCCGCTACAAATCCTCGATGTGGCGCGCCATCGACGCGACCAAGACAGGGGAGGCGGACGTCACCGTCTCTGCCGGCAACACCGGCGCACTGATGGCGATGTCGAAGTTCTGCCTGAAGTCGATGCCCGAGGTCGATCGTCCGGCCATCGCCTGCCTGTGGCCGACGGTTCGCGGCGAGAGCATCGTGCTCGACGTCGGCGCGACCATCGGCGCCGACGCCCGCCATCTCGTCGATCTCGCGGTGATGGGCGCCGCCATGGCGCGGGTGGTGTTCGATCTGGACCGCCCGACGGTCGGCCTGCTCAATGTCGGCGTCGAGGAGATCAAGGGCGTCGAGGCGGTGAAGGAGGCGGGGCGCATCCTGCGCGAGGGCAACGTCCCGCATCTGAGCTATCACGGTTTCGTCGAGGGCGACGATCTCGGCAAGGGCACCGTCGATGTCGTCGTGACCGAGGGCTTCACCGGAAACATCGCGCTGAAGACGGCCGAGGGTACCGCCCGGCAGATCAGTTCCTATCTAAAGGCTGCGATGGGCCGCTCGCTGATGGCCAAGATCGGCTATCTCTTCGCGCGCGGCGCCTTCGCGGCGCTGAAGGACAAGATGGATCCGCGCAAGGTCAATGGCGGCGTGTTCCTCGGGCTCGAGGGCATCGTGATCAAGAGCCATGGCGGCACGGATGCCGTCGGTTTCGCCAGTGCGACCGAACTTGGCTATGAGATGGCGCGCGAGAACCTGATGGCGAAGGTCCGCGAGATGGTCGCAGCCTCGGCACGCCAGGAAGCGTCGATGCAGCAGCAAGCGGCTGCGCAGGCACCCGCCGTCCAATAGGGAAACGCGTACTTGTCAATTCTGCGTTCTCAAATCGTCGGCTGCGGCTCCTATCTACCGGCGCATATCGTCACCAATGCGGATCTGGCGCAGCGCGTCGACACCTCCGACGAGTGGATCGTCCAGCGCACCGGCATCCGGCAGCGCCATGTCGCGGCCGAAGACGAGACCACCTCGACGCTCGGCCTCAAGGCGGCCCAGGCGGCGTTGGCCGATGCCGGCATGGACGCGAGCGAGATCGACCTCGTCATCGTCGCGACCGCGACGCCGGATCACACCTTCCCAGCCACGGCGACGCAGATCCAGGCCGCGCTCGGCATCGAAGGCGGCGCTGCGTTTGACCTGCAGGCGGTCTGCTCCGGCTTCGTCTTCGGGCTCGCGACCGCCGACAAGTTCCTGAGCTCGGGCGCGGCGAAGGCTGCGATCGTGATCGGCGCCGAGACCTTCTCGCGCATCCTCGACTGGGAGGACCGCACGACCTGCGTGCTCTTCGGCGATGGCGCGGGGGCGGTGGTGCTGAAGGCGACGCCGGGCGAGGGCACGCTGGCGGATCGCGGTGTGCTGGCGACCCATATCCGGTCGGACGGGCGCTACACCGACAAACTCTATGTCGATGGTGGGCCGGGCTCGACCAAGACGGTCGGGTTCCTGCGCATGGAGGGCAAGGAGGTCTTCCGCCATGCCGTCGTCAAACTCGCCGAGACGGTGCGCCACACCTTCGAGGAAACCGGGCTGAGCAGCGCCGACATCGACTGGTTCGTGCCGCACCAGGCCAATCGCCGCATCATCGACGCGACCGCCGACAAACTCGGCATCGGCCATGACCGAGTCGTCGTGACCGTCGATCGCCACGGCAACACCTCGGCCGCCTCGATCCCGCTGGCGCTGGCCGAGGCGCATCGCGACGGCCGCATCAAGCGCGGCCAGCTCGTCCTGATCGAGGCGATGGGCGGTGGCTTCACCTGGGGGTCGGCGTTGATCCGCTGGTAAGCCGGCAAGGCAAGAAATCGATCGGAATTTCCCGATTTTCTAGCCGTTTTCATGCAATTTTTAACTGGCGGGAGCATGTGCGCCCGTTCGAGCATTGACCGCGGCAGCGGCTGCGCCTAGCGTTCGCCATCCATAATGGCGAGAGCCGATGGCGTGCCCATCGGCCGCATAACGCCTTGGAGGATATGAATGTCGGGGCAAACGGTTACGCGGGCCGATTTGAGCGAGGCCGTATATCAGAAGATCGGCCTGTCTCGGACGGAGTCGTCGAAGCTCGTCGAGGCCGTTCTGGATGAGATCTGCGATGCAGTCGCCCGGGGCGAGAACGTCAAGCTTTCTTCATTCGGATCCTTCGTCGTGCGCGACAAGGGCGAGCGAATCGGGCGTAATCCGAAGACGGGCGTCGAGGTTCCGATCGAGCCGCGCCGCGTGATGGTGTTCAAGCCCTCGAATGTGATGAAGGCCCGTATCAACGGGCAGGCGGGCGAAGGCGAAGACGAGTGAGTGAGGACACGTGAATTTGGAGTTCCACAACGGCGATAGCGAGGCCGACATGGACACCAAGAGCGCAGATGCCTTCCGGACCATCAGCGAGGTCGCCGAAGACCTCGACATTCCCCAGCATGTCCTGCGCTTCTGGGAAACGCGCTTTTCCCAGATCAAGCCGCTCAAGCGCGGCGGCGGCCGGCGCTATTATCGCCCCGATGATGTCGCGCTGCTGAAGGGTATCCGCCGGCTGCTCTACGGCGAAGGCTATACGATCAAGGGGCTCCAGCGCATTCTCAAGGAGCAGGGCCCGCGCCATGTCCAGGCGATCGGCCGCGGCGCGCCGATCGGCCCCCCGCCGACCGAGGCAGGAAGCGCAGCCCCGCCGCCCACGGCAGAGGCCGCGCCGAGGCAGCAGGCACGCGCACCTGTGCCCCCCGGTCTCGACGACATCACGCTGTTGACCGCGGTGCTCGCCGAACTCGGCGAATGCAAGCGCATCCTCGATCGCGCGCTGCAGCCCGCTGCCGAGAGCGGCTGAAGGGGGAGGGGCTGAACCTTCCTGGCGGAGGCTTGAAAGCTTCCGCGCCGCGCCCTAGATCGGCCGCAGAGGACGACCTCTGTCGCCAGCGAGCACAGGCCCTGGCGCTTTCCTTCCAGGCGTGGACGACCTCGCCCCCTTCAGGAGGAGCGGCGTCATGGCTTGGCTCTATCTCTTCATCGCAGGACTGTTCGAGGTCGGTTGGGCCATCGGCCTGAAGTACACCGACGGCTTCACCCGCCTGGTGCCGACGGCGCTGACGCTCGCCAGCATGGTGGTCAGCCTCGGCCTGCTCGGCCTCGCGCTCAAGGAGCTCCCGGTCGGAACGGCCTACGCCGTCTGGACCGGCATCGGCACGATCGGCACCGCCGCTCTCGGCATCATCTTGCTCGGCGAGCCTGCGACGGCACTGCGGCTGGCCTGCATCGGGTTGATCGTCGCCGGCATCGTCGGGCTCAAGCTCGTCGCTTGAGCCCGAGGTTCAGCGGCGCTGCCAGCCCTCCGGCCAGTAGCCGCTCCGCTCCAGCAGGATGATGAGGGTGATCACCGCGAGCGTGACGGCGAGCGTCAAGAGCTTGGCGTTCCACGGCGTGCCGCGGCCGATCAGCCAGATCAGAGTCAGGCCGATCAAGAGGGGGACGAGCATCTCCATAGAGCAAGCCTAGAGCAAGCCGCGCCGGGACGGAACAGGTCCCGGTGCTACGCCCCACGCCTGTCGCGAGGTCGCGGCCGAAGGCGGCGCAGTTCTTTCTAGACCGGGTTCCCGGGATCGCCGGGCGGGACCTTGGGAGCCTTGTCGCGGAAGCGGCCGCGCGCCCAGTAACCCGCCAGCGCCATGCCCGGCGGGATCGAGATGAGCAACAGCCAGGGCAGGAAGCTCCAGTCGCCGGTCATGGGGGCGTGGTTCCGGCCGGTTCGGGGGCAGGAAGGCCGCGTGGCGAGATCGCCAGCGCCCCTTCGATCAGCGGTTTCATCCGCCCGAGCTCCCCGGCCATGAAGTCGAGGAACAGGCGCACGCGCGGCGAATGGCGCAGATCGGGATGCGTCAGCAGCCAGAGATCGGCGGCAAAGCCCGGGTCGGGCGCGGCCAGTCGCGTCAGGCCCGGCTTCGTGTCGGCGATGAAGCAGGGCAGGAAGCCGATCCCGATCCCGGCCTCGACCGCCTCGGCGAGGCCCAGCACCGTGTTGACCTTGTAGACGATCCGTTCGGGCGCGACATGCTGCGCGAGATAGCGCACCGCCTTCAGCCCGGTGAACTGTTCGCCGAGCGAGACCCAGCGATGATCCCAGAGGTTTTCGATGGCCACCGTCCCGGCATCGCTGAAATCGGCGGCGCGGCCGTAGAGCGCCCAGGCGATGCGCGCGGCCCTGCGCCCGACCAGCGTCTCCGGCGGGTTGTCGGTCGCCCGGATCGCGACATCGGCGTCGCGCTTCGACAGGTTGAGCGACTGGTTGCTGAGCAGCACGTCCAGCCGGATGTCCGGACATTGCACCAGGAAGGCGGCGAGGACAGGCGTCAGCAGGTCGACCAGCAGCGTGTCGTTGGTGGTGACGCGCAGTTCCCCGGCCGGTTTGATGTCCTGGCCTGCGAGCTTCAGCGCGAAGGCGTTGATGTCGCCGTCGAACCGCTCGGCCAGCTGGGCCATCTCATCGCCGGCCGGCGTCGCGACATAGCCGCTGCGATGCCGCTCGAACAGCTTGATACCGAGCGCCTCCTCGATCTGGCCGAGGCGGCGGAAGACGGTCGAATGGTTGAGGCCGAGCGCAAGCGCGGCGGCCGGCAGGGCCCGCTTGTCGGCGATCGCCTTGATCAGGCGGAAATCGTCCCAGGCGAGCGTCTTCGTCGGCTGCGGCTTAGTAGCTGTGTTCATCCCGGCACTCTCAGACATGGCTTCGCCGCCATCAAGGCCTTGTGGCCCTGATGACGGCGAAGAGGCAGCCTATATACGCGCGGCTCGTCAGGCGGTCGCGGGCTTGGCCGAAACCGGCAGCGGGGCGGGCTTGAGGGCCAGCGCGCCGTCGCCGATCAGGCCGTGGGCCAGCGCGGCGAGCGCCAGGAAGGCCGGATACTCCCAGCCACCATTCGGGGCATTGAAGACCCAGCCGTTCGGGGCATGGACCATCAGCGCGCCGAGCAGGACCGGCAGCAGCAGGATCGAGACATAGCGGCCATAGAAGCCGGTCAGGATCGCGAGGCCGCCGATGAGTTCGGCCAGGATGATCGGCCAGGCGAGGAAAGCCGGCAGGCCGACCTGACCGAGGAAGCCGGCGAACCCGGCGGGGGTGAAGATCACGAGCTTGAGATAGGCGTGGGCGATGAACATCAGGCCGAGCGCGACGCGCAGGCCGAGGGCACCATAGGGGGCGAGGCGATTGTCGATCATGATGGCAGTCTCCTGAAGCGGGACCGGGCTGGTCTCGCCACAAGAGATCGCTCTCGTGTCGCCGCAATGCAAACAGCAAGATGCCAATAACGACATTGCGCCTGCGCAATGATTTGACGCTGGCGTTTCGGCCGCGCTGGACCAATCTTCCTCGCCAACGGGGCAACCGCCTCAAAGCATCGCGTCACGGGGATCTCCCCGAGCGAGCGTCGGAAGGAGCTTCATCATGCAGATCAACGGCATCCACCATGTCACGGCGATCGCCGGCCCGGCGCGCCGCAACCTCGACTTCTACGGCCGCGTGCTCGGCCTGCGCCTGGTCAAGAAGACCGTCAATTTCGACGATCCCGGCACCTATCACCTCTATTACGGTGATGCCGCCGCGGCTCCCGGCACGATCCTGACCTTCTTCCCCTGGGAGCATGCCGCTCCTGGCCGGCTCGGTGTCGGCGAGACGCAGGAAACCGTGTTCCGGATTCCCGCGGCGGCGATCGGATACTGGACGCATCGGTTCGTCGAGCATGGCGTGCCGCATGATGCGCCGGTGAAGCGCTTCGGCGAGACGGTCCTGGCCTTCCGCGATCGCGACGGAATGCGGCTTGCCCTCGTAGGCGTGCCCGGCATCGAGACCGAGCCGGCCTGGAGTGGCAGCGATGTGCCGGTGGAGCATGCCATCCGCGGCTTCCACAGTGTCAGCCTGCTGCTCGAGGATGCGGCTCCCACGGGTGCGATCCTGAGCGATGTGTTCGGATTCCGCGAAGTCGGTCGCGAGGACACGCTGATCCGCTACCGTGCCGATGGCGCGCCACTCGGCAACGTCATCGACCTGCGCGTCGCCGGCGGCTTCCTGCCGGCTCGCCAGGGCGCGGGCTCGGTCCACCATATCGCCTTCCGCGCCGCCGATGACGCGGCGGAGGAGGCAATGGTGCGCAAGCTCGCGGAGAACCACGGCATCCGCACGACGGAGCAGAGGGACCGGAACTACTTCCGCTCCGTCTACTTCCGCGAGCCCGGCCGCGTGCTCTTCGAGATCGCGACCGACATCCCGGGCTTCGCCGTCGACGAACCCGCCGAGAGCCTCGGCCAGGCGCTGAAGCTCCCGGCCGGTCTGGAGAAGCAGCGCGAGCGGATCGAGGCGATCCTGCCCACCCTCGTCTGAATGCGCCGCCGCCCTGCCTGCGTTCGGGCAGGGCAGCAGGCCTTTCAGGCAAGGCGACACCACATTGCAAAGGAGGAGATCACGATGGACACCATCGCGACCACCGATTTCATCCATGTCTACGAGCCCGGCACCGACACGGACCGGCGGCCACTGCTCCTGCTGCATGGCACGGGCGGCGACGAGAGCGACCTGCTTGGCCTCGGCCGGATGGTTGCGCCCGGCGCCAGCCTGCTCTCGCCGCGCGGCAAGGTGCTGGAAGGGGCGATGCCGCGCTTCTTCCGGCGGCTCTCGGAAGGCGTCTTCGACGAAGACGACCTGCGTCGTCGCACGCATGAGCTGGCCGATTTCGTCAATTGGGCGCGGGAACGTCATGGCCTGGCCGCGCCTGTCGCCGTCGGCTTCTCGAACGGGGCGAATATCGCGGCGAGCTTGCTTCTGCTCCGTCCGGAGGTGCTGGCCGGTGCAGCGCTCTTGCGGGCGATGTCGCCGTTCGCCAAGCCGCCGCAGGCCCAGCTGGCCGGGAAGCGTGTACTGATCCTGTCAGGCGCGATGGACCCGATCGTCCCGGCCGATGATGCCGAGCGGCTGGCACACACGCTGTCCAGCAACGGCGCGACTGTCGATCACCGGGTCCTGCCGTCCGGTCACGGCCTGTCGCAACCGGACATCGGTCTGCTCAAGGGTTGGCTGATGGGTGCCTGAACCTGGCGGCGGTGGCGCTCGCGCCGCCGCCGTGCCGCCTCATGGCGTTGCGGCGGCGGCCTTGCGCTTGGGCGCCTTGGCTGCCGCCGGCGGGGCAGGGGGCTCGGCGGCCTCTCTGGCCAGCCGCAGGGCCCTCAGCGCCTCGATCTTCTTGCGGGCGGCGGCTTCCTCAGCCGCGATGCGGCCGCTCGCCTTCTGCTTCTCGCGGGGCGCTTCCTGGATGGTGTTCACATCGTGCCAGACGCGTGTTCCTCGACCTTCTGCTGCCATCGCCGCATTCCTTCTGTCACACGCCGCTGCCACAGCTTACGCGCGAATGCACACGGATACGAGCCGCGATACGGGTTGCGGAACGGGCGGCCCGGGCGCGCCGGTTCAGTCGATCAGCGGTAGGATGATCGCCATCGCGATCGCCAGCACCGCCAGGGCGCGGACAAGTACGGCCCATTGGCCCGACAACCGGAACTCATGTGAACGCGACAGGGCACGCATGAAACGACTCCCGACAACGCGGCGGGATGACGTTGGGTCATAACCCTGCATTCGGCAAGCATTTTCACGGCGTATTCTGTGGAAAAGGGTTCGCCCGGCCTTCCTCAGCCCTGCGGAGTAGCGAGCGATTCCTGCAGAAAGCCAGCCATTGCGCGCACCGCCGGCGCCTGTCGGCCGGGGGCGGAGTGGAGCGCGATCTCGGACGCCGGCAGCTCCGGCATGCCGTCCTCAGGCCCGAGCAGGCGTAAACCGCTGCGCGCCGTGCCGGCCTTGACGATGGTGATGGCGGCGCCCGAAGCGGCCATGGCTTCGACCGCGCCGATGCTCGAACTGCTGAACAGGATGCGCCAGGGCAGGCCGGCGTCGTTCAGGGCGGCGAGCGCCCATTCGCGGTACATGTTCGGGGCCTTGAGCAGGGCGAGCGAAACCCGGGATCCCACGTCGAAATCATGCCGGTCGGAACAGGCCCAGGCCGTACGCTCCGTCCGCAGGATCTCGCCGCGCCCGTCGCCGAGCTTCTGGGTCGCCAGCACCAAGTCGAAATCCTCGCCGAGATCGTCGAGCAGGTCGCGCGTGAAGCCGGTGGTGACTTCCAGCTCGACATCGGGGTTCAGCCGCGCAAAGCGGGCCAGCGGCTGCGGCAGGACCTGGGTGGCGTAGTCGTCCATCACGGCAAGCCGCACCCGCCCGGCGACGTTGCGGGCGTTGACCACGTCGAGCGCCTCGTCATGCAGCGTGACGATGCGCCGGGCATAGCCCAGGAAATCCTCCCCGGCGCGCGTCAGCAGCACCTCCTGCGGTGAGCGCTGCAGCAGGCTCTGGCCTGCGAGCTCCTCCAGCCGCCGGATCTGCGTCGAGATCGTCGACTGGCTGCGAAACAGTGCCGCTCCCGCCTTGGTGAAGCTTCGCAGCTCGGCGATGGTCAGGAAGCAGCGCAGCAGGTCGATGTCTATGTTCCGAAGCATAGTCAGTTCTCTTCGCCGCCGCAGCATGGGCCGCCCCGATCGCAAGGATCGGATTATTCGATTTTGAAGCTGGCGCTCCGCCTCGTATGAGGTTCCTTCGGTTTTCGGCAAGAGATCAAGACAAGAGGTCAAGAAATGCCCGCCTATCGCTCCCGCACCTCTACCCATGGTCGCAACATGGCCGGCGCTCGCGGCCTCTGGCGCGCCACCGGCATGAAGGATGGCGATTTTGGCAAGCCGATCATCGCCGTGGTGAACTCCTTCACCCAGTTCGTGCCGGGCCATGTCCATCTCAAGGATCTCGGCCAGCTCGTCGCGCGCGAGATCGAGAAGGCCGGCGGCGTCGCCAAGGAGTTCAACACCATCGCCGTCGATGACGGCATCGCCATGGGCCATGACGGCATGCTTTACAGCCTGCCGTCGCGCGAGCTGATCGCCGACAGCGTCGAATACATGGTCAACGCCCACTGCGCCGATGCGATGGTCTGCATCTCGAATTGCGACAAGATCACGCCCGGCATGCTGATGGCGTCGATGCGCCTCAATATCCCCACCGTCTTCGTCTCGGGCGGGCCGATGGAGGCCGGCAAGTACATCGCCGAGGGAGTTCTGAAGAAGGTCGATCTCGTTGATGCGATGATCGCGGCGGCCGACAGCAAGTACAGCGACGCCGAGGTCGAGACGATCGAGCGCTCGGCCTGCCCGACCTGCGGCTCCTGCTCGGGCATGTTCACCGCCAATTCGATGAACTGCCTGACCGAGGCGCTGGGCCTGGCGCTGCCCGGCAACGGCTCGGTGCTCGCGACCCATGCCGACCGCAAGGGCCTCTTCGTCGAGGCCGGCCATCTGATCGTCGATCTGGCCCGGCGCCACTACGAGCAGGACGACGCCTCGGTGCTGCCGCGCAATGTCGCGAGCTTCAAGGCCTTCGAGAATGCCATGACCCTCGACATCGCCATGGGCGGCTCGACCAACACGGTGCTGCACCTCCTCGCCGCCGCCCATGAGGCGGAATGCGACTTCACCATGGCCGATATCGACCGGCTGTCGCGCCGCGTGCCGGTGCTCTGCAAGGTCGCTCCCTCGGTCGCCAACGTCCACATGGAGGACGTTCACCGCGCCGGTGGCATCATGGCGATCCTCGGTGAGCTCGATCGCGCCGGGCTGATCGACACCTCGCTGCCGACCGTGCACAGCGCGACGATGGCCGATGCGCTGGTGCGCTGGGACATCGCCCAGACCCATAGCGAGAGCGTGCGCTCATTCTATAGCGCAGCGCCGGGTGGTGTCCCTACACAGACGGCCTTCAGTCAGGAGCGGCGCTTCGAGGAGCTCGATCTCGACCGCGAGAAGGGCGTCATTCGCAGCAAGGCGAACGCGCATTCGCAGGATGGCGGGCTTGCCGTGCTGTTCGGCAACATCGCGCTCGACGGCTGCATCGTGAAGACGGCCGGCGTCGACGCCTCGATCCTGAAGTTCTCCGGCCCGGCCGTGATCTTCGAGAGCCAGGACGCGGCGGTCGAAGGCATCCTCAACAACAAGGTCAAGGCCGGCGAAATCGTGCTGATCCGCTATGAGGGGCCGCGTGGCGGACCGGGCATGCAGGAGATGCTCTATCCGACGAGCTATCTGAAATCGAAGGGGCTGGGGAAAGCCTGCGCGCTGGTCACCGACGGTCGCTTCTCGGGCGGCTCGTCAGGGCTCTCGATCGGCCATGTCTCGCCGGAAGCCGCCGAGGGCGGTGCGATCGGCCTCGTCGAGAGCGGCGACATCATTGCGATCGACATCCCCAATCGCAGCATTTCACTACAGGTTTCCGACGAGGAGCTGGCCACCCGCCGCGCCGCGATGGACGCAAAGGGCAAGGATGGCTGGAAGCCCGCCGCACCGCGCAAGCGCAAGATCTCGACCGCTCTGAAGGCCTATGCGGCGATGACGACCAGCGCCGCCAAGGGAGCTGTTCGAATCGTCGAGTGATCGGCGGCAGACAAGAGGCCTGGGACTGACCAGCGTCGACGCCTGCGTGGGCGGGCCGGCGCTGGTCGAGCGCAGGCGCGATGTTCGTTGTCGCGCAGGAGCTTACTTGCCGAGGGCGGTAGCAGGCGTCTGCTGTGGGTCGGTTGCGGATGTTGGCCGTCGCGCCATTATAGGCGGCATGGAGTATCATTTGCACGTGACCGCCGACGCGATAGCCGCACACTTAAGCAAGGGCTTCCGCATCGAACGCATCGACCTCAACGGGGCACGAACTCCCTATCCTGTCGGCTTCGTCCAGACCGCCTTGGATGATAGTCAATGCCTTTGGGGAACGAGGTCCGAATATGCCCTACTCGCAACCCCTCTCGATATGCCAGCTGCTCAGGATGCAGGGGCAATTCTCCTGATCCCCTACAACGACGGCGGCCTGATTTCCGTGAGTCACGATCGCGGGAGCGTTCCGTTGGGGAACGCGAAGCCGGCGGACTGGTTCGCCGCCACGGCGGAGCCATTTCAGAAGCTGTGCCGACCCTGGCTCTAGGTGCGCTATGGGTCGAGAGCAGACATGGAGGCAGCTTCACGCTAGCCTCGCCCGATGTGCAATCTCTACAGCCACACGCGAAATGTCGAGGCGATGCGGAAGCTGTTCGCCAAGTTCGAAGTTGCGGCACAGGTGGTGCCGCAGCCCGGGATCTTCCCCGACTATGCGGCGCCGATCATCCGCAACGAAGGCGGTCAACCGACGCTGGCGATGACGCGCTGGGGCATGCCGTCGCCCGTCTTCGCGCTCGAGGGCAAGAAGACCGATCCGGGCGTGACGAACGTCCGCAACACCAAGAGTCCGCATTGGCGGCGCTGGCTCGGCGTCGAGAATCGCTGCCTGGTGCCGTTCACCTCGTTCAGTGAGTTCAACAAGGCCGAGGGTGGCGACATCTGGTTTGCCTTCGACGAGACGCGGCCGACGGCATTCTTTGCCGGAATCTGGACGCCGCAGTGGAGGAGCGTGCGGAAGCTCAGGGAAGGCGAGGTCTCAGCAGATTTTTATGCCTTCCTCACCACCGATCCGAATGCCGAGGTCAAGGGCATCCATCCGAAGGCGATGCCGGTGATCCTGACGACGCCGGAGCAATGCGAGACCTGGATGACGGCTCCCTGGGAGACGGCGAGCTACCTGCAGAGGCCGCTGCCCGACGGCAGTTTGAAGATCGTCGGCCGCGGCGCGAAAATGGACGGCGAGGCCGTCTAGCCGATCGGAGATCGCGCTGGGATTGTCCATCGCGCCGATGTGTGGCGGCAGAGGTGTTTGATTTTATTGGAATTTATGGTCGGAGCGAGAGGATTCGAACCTCCGACCCCTTGTCCCCCAGACAAGTGCGCTAACCGGGCTGCGCTACGCTCCGACGGGTCGGCTTATAGTGGCGGGTGCGCCGGGATGCAATCCGCTTTGGCGGCTGATTCATGCAGTTCCTCCACGATTGTGAATTGAACCGATGCGGCACAACTCGGGCGGGGCGATATTAACCCTCGATTAAGTCTTCGGTTGCGGCCTTCGCGCGCTGCCCGCATGGTTTTGCGCGGGGCGGGGAGGTCACGCAGGCGGAGAAGACCATGTCACTGGCGACAGTCACGGAGGCCCGGGCCCGGCCCGCGATGCGCGCATCGGCGCAATCCTCCGGCTCCCTCGAAGCCTTCTTCCGCGATCTCGCGCCGGATTGGCATTCGCAATGGGCCTGGGACAACTACGAATCGACCATTCTCGACTTGAGCCAGCGCCTCGGCCTGCACCGTGTCTGCGAGATCGGCGGCGGGCGCGACCCGCTGTTCACGGCTGAGCAGGCGAGGCGCCGCGGCATCGATCTCATCGTCAACGACATCGATGCCGGCGAACTGGCATTGACGCCGGCAGGGCTCAAGACCGCGCGCTTCGATATAGCCGGAGACCTGTCCGAGCCCGACGTCGCGCGTGGAGGCTATGATCTGATGGTCTCGCGCATGGTTTTCGAGCATGTCGCGGATGTCGAGCGCGCCTGGACCAACATCCATGCCCTGCTGGCGCCCGGCGGCGTCGCGCTCGCCTTCTTCCCGACGCTCTGGGCTCCGGTCTTCGCGCTGAACCACGTCCTGCCGGAAAAGGCCTCGCGCGCGATCGTCCATGCGCTCTTCCCGCTGCGGCGCGACGGCGGCGGCGATCCGAAGTTCCCGGCCCATTACGACTGGTGCCGCGGCAGCAGGGGACAGCTCACGCCGATGCTGAACCGCGCCGGCTTCTCCGATGTTCACATCCAGCGCTTCTGGGGCCATGGCTATTTCGATCGCATGCCCGGCCTGAAGCAGGCCGACCATGCCTTCAATGCGCTCGCGGCGAAGATCGGCTGGGACCTGGTGACGACCTACGCCTATGTCGTCGTGCGCAAGGACCGCGCCGCCTGAACGGATATGTCAGCCTTGGGCGGCCGGCTCAGGACAGGGCGGCTGCCTGTTCCGGCGCGTGTGCCGGCCGTTTGCTCGAAGGGCCGAGCCAGGCTTGCGCCCAGCGCAGCAGGGGCCGCTCGAGCCAGCGATAGACCAGCACGGAGCCGAGCGTGGCGATCGCTGCCGCGACGAGGACGTAGACCGTCAGCGAGATGGAGTCGCCGACAAAGTTGATCCAGACGTTGCGGAGCGGCCGCAGGATGAAGGGATGCGCCAGATAGAGGCTGTAGGAGGCGTCGCCCAGCGCCGCGAGCCATAGCACGGCGCGCGACGACGATCCCGGAGAAAGGGCCGCCGCCGCCACCACGAGCAGCGCCGGCACGCCCCAGCGCAGCCCGTCGAACGCCGTGGGCTCTCCGTCGAGGCCGGGAACCTTCAGCATCCCCGCGAAGCCGATCAGCCCGAGCACGATCGCCACCGGAGCCGTCAGGCGGGCGCCGTTGAGGAACGCCACGGCGAGCAGGCAGCCGAAGAGGAATTCCAGCACGAGCGACTGGCTCCAGAAGGCGAGCTGGACCTGCTCAGGTTGGAACGCCAGCCCGATCGTCGCGAAGCTCAGGATCGCCAGCGTGAGCACCGCCATGCCGCGGCGGAAGGGGAACGCCAGCGCGGCGGCGAAGAGGACGTAGAAGAACATCTCCATGTTCAGAGTCCAGCCGAGCGCCATGACCGGGCGGATCTCGCCGGGAACGCGCATGCTGGGGATGAAGAGATAGGACGCCAGGACGTGCTTCCAGTCGCTGATCGGTACGTTGAGCAGCTGCGGCATCAGCAGGGCGCCGACCAGCAGCGCTGTCGTCAGCAACCAATAGAGCGGCACGATCCGGATCAGGCGCCGGGTCAGGAAGATGCGCCATGCGCCCGGTCGGCCGAAGAGATCGGCCGAGGTGTAGACCATGATGAAGCCGGAAATGACGAAGAAGATGTCGACGCCGAAGCCCCAATTGACCGCCGACAGGTCGGCGGCGGGGCGGCCCAGCGCGGCGGACATCACCTCGGTCTCATGCGCCGCATGGCCGACGACCACGAGAAAGGCCGCCACCGCGCGCAGGACTTGGACGTTGAGATTGCGCTCCGCCGCCATGTTTCAGCTCGCCTTCGCCTTGGCGATGCGAACAGGTGACACAGCGGCGGTCAGGCCCCAGACGAGGCCGAGCATCAGGTAGAAGTGGCGCCAGTGGTCGGTGTCGATCTGCAGGCCCTGGAGGATGTGGATGAACAGCACCGCCCAGATCGCGATCGCATGCTGCTGCGTCGGCGCGCGCCGGAAGGCGAGCCGCCAGCCGACATAGGAGGTCGCCGCCATCAGGGCGAGCCAGGAGAAGCCGCCGAGCCAGCCATAGGAGGCGAAGGCGTTGACATAGACGTTGTGCGGATCCTGCTGGTTGAAGAGCCAGCGAAAGCGCAGCGGCCCGAAGCCGTTCGGCTCGTCGAGCAGGAGCGGAATCGAGCGCAGCTGGCTACCGAACCGACCCGTCACGCCCTGGTCGTAACTCTGGTCGAAGCTGGCGCGGGTCTCGAAGACCGCGCGAATGTCCTCGAATGACAGCGCGACCAGAAGCGCCACGACCGCCAGCATCAGCGTGATCAGGGTGAGCGCGACGATCCGCGCGCGCCGCGCCGCATCCGGTGCGACAAGAAACGACAGCGCGACCATGATCAGCACGGAGGCCGCGAGATTGCCCCACGCCCCGCGCGAGAAGGTTAGGAACAGTGCAAGGAGCGGGATGCTGATCGAGAGCAGGCCGCGCACCAGCCCGCTCTGGCCATTCAGGATGCGCTGGATGCCGAAGACGATCGGCAGCACCAGAAACGGTCCGAGCACGTTCGAGTCCTTGAAGGTGCCGGAGGCACGCCCATAGAGCGTGAAGCTGTCGCCGAGGCCGGCGATGTTGAAATAGCCGAGGATGCCGGCGATTCCGGCGCACCAGGCTGCGAACAGATAGCCTTTGCGCAGGGTCTCCAGCCGTCCGAGCGTGTCCTCGGCCAGGATCGCGGCGATGACCACGGCCGTGATCATCAGATAGAGCGAGACCGCCATGAAGCGGACGGCATCGGGATCGCTCATCCACGGGATCAGCGAGAACAATCCGCCGATGTTGAAGACCAGCAGCAGGAAGGCCAGCGGCAGCAGCCGCTGCGAGAAGCGGATGCCGGTGACGGCGAAGACCAGCAAGACGAGAAGGAATGCGATCTCGTAAGGCGACGGCTCGATCAGCGCCACCCAGCTCGACGCCGTCAGCAACCATAGCGCGCCGCGCTTGATCGAGGCATGCGAGATGCGCAGACGGCCGCGGTGGCCCGGCTTCGGCCCAGCGCTGTCGGCGACCGCGCTCAATAGGCGTTCTCGGTCTTTGTCATCAGCGAGAGCGGCGTCTTCACCAGGATGAAGAGATCGAGCAGCACCGACCAGTTCTCGATGTAGTAGAGATCGTGCTCGACGCGGCGCTGGATCTTGTCCTCGGTGTCGGTCTCGCCGCGCCAGCCATTGACCTGCGCCCAGCCGGTGATGCCGGGCTTGACCTTGTGGCGGGCGAAATAGCCGTCGACGACCTGTTCGTAGGCGCGGTTCGAGGCCGTGGCGTGGACTGCATGCGGGCGCGGGCCGACCAGCGAGAGGTTGCCCTTCAGTACGACGTTGAACAGCTGCGGCAGCTCGTCCAGCGAGGTCTTGCGGATGAAACGGCCGACCCGGGTGACGCGGGGGTCGTTCTTGGTGACCTGCTTGGCGGCCGCGTGGTCGCTCATCTCATGGTAGAGCGAGCGAAACTTCAGTACCTCGATCTGCTCGTTGTTGAAGCCGTAGCGCTTCTGGCGGAACAGCACCGGCCCCTTCGAGTCGAGCTTGATCGCTATGGCCGTCGCCAGCATCACCGGCGAGAGCGCGATCAGCGCCAGCGTTCCGACGACCTTGTCGAAGACCCATTTGACCACGATGTCCCAGTCCGCGATCGGCCGGTCGAAGACGTCGAGCACCGGCACCGCGCCGAAATAGGAGTAGGAGCGCGGGCGGAAACGCAGCTTCGACATATGCGCCGAGAGGCGGATGTCGATCGGCAGCACCCAGAGCTTGCGCAGCATGGTGAGCAGGCGCGCTTCCGCCGAGATCGGCAGGGTGAAGATCACGAGATCAAGCTTGGTGCGGCGCGCGAATTCGACGAGGTCGTCGATCGTGCCGAGCTTCGGGTAGCCGGCGACGAGATCGGGCGAGCGGTCGTCATTGCGGTCGTCGAAGACGCCGCAGATGCGCAGGCCTGTGTCGCGCTGTGCCTCGAGCGCGCGGATCAGGGCCTCGCCACCTTCGCCGCCGCCGACGATGGCCGTGCGCCGCTCCAGCCGCCCCGTCCGGGTGAGATGCCGCACGCCGAGCGTGACGATCAGGCGCTCGGTCAGCAGTGCCGCCACGCCGACGCCGTAGAAGCCGAGCAGCCAGACGCGCGAGACCTGGTCGCCGATCTTCAGGAAGAAAAAGACGGCGAGCGTGACCAGGAACAGCAGCGTCCAGCCGCTGGCAAGCCTCACCGCCATGGCGATGAAGTTCCTGAGCGCACCGACATGGTAGAGATGCAGCGACTGGAACACTGCGAGCGCGCCGACGGCCAGCGCCGGAATGGTGACCTGATAGGGCAGGGTGCTGTCGACGACGCCGGCGACATAGAGCCAGTAGACCAGCCCGCCGGCGCCGATGATGGCCAGCACGTCGAAGAACCGGACCAGCCCCTCGATCATCACAGGGGAGAGCGTCGGCTTCACCGGGATCGCTGCGATACGCTCGGCGAGCGGGTGAAAGATCCGCGTACCGCTGCTGGATGGGCCGAACATCTCGGGCGTAGCCGAGGCGGCTGCATCCGCCTTCATCAGATCCCGGACATCGAAGGCACCCATGACGTCAAATCCCTGGTCGCTGCAACCCTGGTCGCTGTCGACGCGGCCGGTCGCTGGCCGCGCCGGTTGCCGATCTTGCCGCTGACCTATCGGAAAATGCTCACGGAAGGCTTAATCGGACCGGTTACTGTTTCCATAGCCGCGCGGTTGGCCGGCTAGAGCGCGGATTGTGTCGTTGTCCCAGGCCCCTCGGCTGCCTTGGCGGTCTCTGGCTTACCTTGGGCCGGCACGTCGGAACGCTCGTGCCAGGACCACGAATTTCGCTTGGGGGATCAAGATATTGGACCGGTTTTGATCGCTTGCGATGGATGTCGTTCTTGAGTGCCGAAACTGTAATGAAGTTGTCTTAGGTTGACGCGAAGCAATGTGAAGGCTATATCCATCTGCGATGAGTGTCTGAGAAGCACATTTTTGAGCGATCAAGTTTTTGGCCTCTGTGGCCGAGAGTCGATTGCCGTGCTGCTTTCGAGGCGGTTTTCCGCCGAGAGCCTTTTTGATCCGGACCTGATCTCAAACTCCAACTTTTGCTTAGCTGCCTGGTATCGCCCCCGCGATCCCCGTTGCCGGCTTCGCCCGTGTGCAACATGTCTACCCATTGGTTCTTCCTGCTCGCGGCCATCGCCGTCGAGATCGTCGCGACGGCCGCGCTGAAGTCGGTCGTCTCGGCTCCCTGGCTGGTGGCGTTCCTGCCTCTGGCTCTGATCGGCCTGTCCTTCGCCCTGCTCAGCATCGCGCTGCGCGTCATCCCGCTGGCTGTCGCCTACGCGGTCTGGGAGGGGCTAGGCATCGTCGGCATTGCCGTCATCGGCCATCTGCTCTTCGGCGAGCATCTGACTGCCGGCCGCCTCGTGGCGCTGGCCGCGATCCTCGCCGGTATCCTGCTGCTCGAGCGCGGTGTCGGTGACGCCGAGGCCGAAGAAGCCCGCCACGCTCGCGTCGACGGGAGGCTGGTGTGACCGTCGCGCTGATGCCTCAGGCGCTCGCCATCGCCTGGCTGGCGCTGGCGGTCGTGCTCGAAGTCACGGGCTCCTGCCTGCTCAAGCTCTCCGACGGTATGAGCCGTCGTCTGATCGGCCTGCTCGGAATCGTCATGGTGATCGGTGCCTTCGCTGCCCTAGCTCAGGCGATCCGCGGCATGGACCTGTCCGTGGCCTATGCGGTCTGGGGCGGGGCGGGCCTCGTCATCACCGCTCTCGTCGGCATGCTGGCCTTCGGTCAGCGCATTCGGCCGACGGGCTGGGCCGGCATCGCCCTGGTGATCGCCGGCGTGCTAGCACTCAAGCTGCTTTGACCGGCCGTTCCGGCTGGGCCTCGCTACGCTTCGCCAAGGCGTCACGATAGGCCGCAATCACGCCGTCGGTCATCGCATCGAGCCGAAAGTTCTCGCGCACATGCCGCGCGAGATCTGCGGCCTGCGCGTCGCGGGCCGCGGCGGGGGTCGCCAGCATGCTGCGGATGGCATCGGCCAGTACGACCGGGTCGTTGGCCGGAATCAGCCGGTTCCTGTGGCGGGGCCCGTAGATCTCGTTGATGCCGCCGACATCGGTGGAGACCAGCGGCTGGGCTGCTGCCGCCGCTTCCAGGATGACATAGGGCAGCGATTCCGCCCGCGACGGCACGACCATGACGAGGGCTCGCGACAAGGCTCGCCGGATCGGGCCGGGCGGCTCGAAGACGCATTGCTCCGCGATGCCGCGCGATATGGTGAGCGCGCGCAGCGCCGCCTCGTCCGGGCCGGAGCCGACGATGAGCATGCGGGGCGCCAGGCCGTCGCGGCTCTTGAGCAGGCTGAGCGCGTCGATCAGCGTGTCGATGCCTTTCGCCGAGCGAAGTTCGCCGAGATACAGGAGGTCGAAGCTCGCCTCCGTGTGGTCGACCGGAACGAATTCCGGGTCCGAGATGCCGTTCAGGACGATCCGATGATCGGTGCGCGGCATATGGCCGATATAGGCTTCGAAGCGCCCGGCAATGAAGCGGCTCTCGAACAGGAACATGTCCGTTGCAGGTTCGAGAAGCCGCTCGACCGCCATGTAGAGCTTATGCTCGGTTCCGCCGGGCTTGTAGTTGAAGCTGCCGCCATGTGGGGTGTAGGCCGTGGCGTAGCGGCGCCCGGGGCTGGCGAGGGCCGGCAGCCGCCCGTAAAGGCCGCCCTTGGAACCGTGGCAGTGGACGATGTCGGGGTCGAGCCGCGAGCGCACCGAGATCGCGCTCATCTGCGCCCTGGCGTCGGTGATGTTGGGATAGCGCGACATCGGCACGCGCGTGACGCCGAGGCTCAGGAGGCTCTCGAGATCGGCGAAGACATCATCGGCGCGGGCTCCGCCGGTCGTTGAATCGCAGAAGATCCCGACCTGGTGGCCGCGCTCCGCCTGGCCGCGTGCGAGGTCGAGCACATGCCGGAAGAGGCCGCCGAGCGGGGCCCGAAAGACGTGCAGGATACGCAGCCGCGGCAGCGAGGTGTCGGTCATTGGGCAGCCTCCGGCAGCCAGGCTCCCCTGGCCGCGCTCAGAACCAGCGCTCCTTGATGACGATCGTGTCGCCTGGCTGGACGGGATAGGTGATCGGCACGCTGGCGGTGACGAGCTGGCCTTCGACCTGGCGCGTCACCTCGGCATAGGAGCGCTGGCCGCGTGGCGTGAAGCCGCCGGCGATCGCCACCGCCGTCTGCACGGTCATTCCCGGCACGAAGGCAAACTGGCCGGAATTGGTGACTTCGCCGAGCACAAAGAAGGGACGGTAGGTGTCGACCTCGACGGAGACCTTGGGCTCGCGCAGGAAGCCGGCCCGCAGCCGTCCCTCGATCGCTTTCTCGAGCTGCTGGGTCGTGCGCCCCTGCGCCTCGACCGCGTCGATCAGCGGCATCGAGATCCTCCCGGAGGCGTCCACCGCATAGATGTTCGAGAGATTGTCCTGCCCAAAGACGATGATGCGCAGGCGGTCGCCGCTGGCGAGGCGATAGGGTCCGCTCGGCTGCGCGAGCGCATAGTCGGAAGGCGCGTAGCGGGGCGCGCAGGCGCCTGCCGTCATGGCGACAGCCAAGGCGAGAGAGGCGAGACGTCGACTCATCACAAGCGATACCCATGCGGAACCCGGGCGGAGCATGGGCTCGATATGGTTAACAAAGCCTTCAGGTTGACGGTTTCGGCGCCGGCCGGGATGGTGTTTCGGCCCGTTCTTAACCCTGCAATAACCTTACTGCGCTTTCATTGACGCAGCGTCCTGTCGAGGGCGCGAGAGTTTTGCGTGAATGGATGGGTCATGACCGCTCAGACCGAGGGCCTCGCCAGGGACGACGTGGCGCGCGACGGTGAAAGCCGCGGCGAGATGCTGGATCTCTCCGCGCTCTGGGCGGCGATCAAGCGCCGCCGGATGTGGATCATCGGTCCGACGGTCGCGGCTTTCGGTCTGTCCTTCGTCGCCGTGAACCTGGTTTCGCCACGCTACACCGGCGAAGCTCGCATCCTGCTCGAGAACCGCGGCAGCTTCTTCGCCCTTCCGGGCCAGGCCTCGCCCGAGAGCGCCGGGCAATTCGACAGCGAAGCCGTTCAGAGCCAGGTCCAGCTCATCATGTCGCGCGATCTCGCCCGCGAGGCGATCAAGCGCATTGGCCTGGTCGGCAATTCAGAGTTCGATTCAGGCGCCGGCGCGCTGAATGCGTTGCGCAAGATCGGTGTCCTCGTCGGCCTTGGCGGCCACCCGGCCGACCGTTCGCCCGAGGACCGAGTCCTTGAGAAGTACTTCGACCGGCTTCTGGTCTATCCGGTCGGGCGCTCGCGCATCGTCGCCGTCGAGTTCACTTCGCAGGACCCGGCGCTCGCCGCCAAGGGCGCCAACATCATCGCCGCCACCTATCTGGAGATGCAGGAGGCCGCGAAGCAGGATTCCGCTCGCAGTGCCTCCTCGTGGCTCTCGACCACCATCGAGCCGCTGCGCAAGCGCCTGGCCGAGGCCGAGGCGAAGGTCGAGGAGTTCCGCTCGCGCAACGGCCTGCTCGTCGGCGCCAACAACACGACCATCAACGCCCAGCAGCTCGGCGACCTCTCGACCCAGCTTTCGGCGGCCCGCAGCCAACAGGCCGAGGCCCAGGCCAAGGCGGGCCTGATCCGCGACGCGATCAAGCAGGGCCGCACCTTCGAAATTCCCGATGTCGCCAATAACGAGCTGGTGCGCCAGCTGATCGAGCAGCGCGTCAACCTGCGTGCCCAGATCGCGCTCGAGTCGCGCAATCTTCTCTCCGAGCACCCCCGCATCAAGGAGCTGAACGCCCAGCTCGCCGACCTCGAAGGTCAGCTTCGTGCCGCCGCCGAGCGTACGGTGCGCACGCTGGAGAACGAGGCGAAGATCGCCGGCCAGCGCGTCGAGAGCTTCACCGCCGCGCTCGACGGGCAGAAGAAGAGCGTCTCGACGGGCAATGACAGCGAGGTTCAGCTGCGTGCGCTCGAGCGCGAGGCCCGCACGCTCCGCGAACAGCTCGAGCAGTACATGCTGCGCTATCGCGAGGCTGTCGCCCGCGACACCCAGAATGCGACGCCCGCCGATGCCCGCGTGATCTCGCGCGCCATCGAGCCGACCGAGCCGTCCTTCCCCAAGAAGCTGCCGACGGTGCTGGTGGCGACGCTTGCGACCTTCCTCGCCTCGCTGGCGACGGTGGTGTCGCGCGAGCTGCTCGACGGCCGCCGCGACGCACCGACCCCGCAGCCCCGCCGGGCACCGGGCTGGGTCGGCGGCGTCGCCCGAGCCGAGGACAGCCCCGTCGACCCGCGCCGCGAACGCGTCGCGGGCCTGCTGACGCATGGCGGCCGCCTCGGCCAGATCACGCTCGATTTCGTCCATCCGGAGCAGACGCTGGCCGACATGGCCGAGCGCATCGAGGAGCCGGCCCGCGGCATGGCGCCGATGGTGCTCGTGCTCGACGGCGCCGGCGAGGGCGCGACGACGCCTCGCGACCTGGCGGAGCTCCTGTCGCAGCGCTGCCGCTGCATCATCGTCGATCTTGCCGCCGATGAAGGGCGCAGCCAGCCCGGTTTCTCCGAGCTGCTCGCGGGCGAGGCGCTGTTCTCCGACATCATCACGCGCGCGTCCGGCTCCCGGCTACACCGCATCGGGCCCGGCAGGGCCGGGCGCGACGCGGTTCTGGCCGCGCCCGATCTCGTCGAGGTGGCGCTGGACGCGCTCTGCGAGACCTATGACTGGGTCCTGGTCGCCGCTGCCTCGAATGACGAGGGGGCGGTGCTGGCGCCGCTGGCCCGCCGCGCGCAAGGCGGGCTCGTCATGGCAGGCCAGCTCGGCAATGGCCACGCCGTCGAGGCGGCCTATCGCCTGGCCGATCTGACCAAGGCGCCGGTGACGTTGATGCTCGACGCGCCCCCGGCGGCGCCGATGCCTGGCCTGCGCGAGCGCGACGCCACGCCCGTCTGAGAAGGCCCCCTAGTCCTCGACGGCGCGCGCGCGGCCTCGGTTCAGCCAGCCCAGGCCGCGATGCGCGATCCTGAGCGCGAGCGGCGAGGCCTTGATCCGCCGCTTGGCCTCGCGCTTGGCGCGGCTGAACCAGGCGAAGGCGCGTCCCTTGGCGGTGAGCGGCAGGAAGCTGTCGACCAGCTCGTCGCGCTGATCGCAGATCGTCGTCTTGTAGCGGGCTTCGCCGACGCCGAGGTCGAATACGGTCGTTCCCTCGCGACATTTCAGTTTGATCAGATCGACCAGCAGGATTTCACCCGGGCTCGTCCTGGCGGCCTTGCTCTCCATGTCGAAGGAGGTCGCCATCCCGGAGAAGCGCGCGGCGTGTACGGCGCCGACATAGGTCGCAACCGATTGGCCTGCGAGGTCGAGAGAGTAGAGCTCCAGAACCGGCGCAGATGCTCCGTCCGAGCGCGCAGCAAGCTCCAGAAACCTGCGGACCTCTGGTGCCGCGAACGGATCGGGCACGCCCATCATCCGGAAGCGGGCAGCCTTCTGCTTCAGGAAGGCGTCGATCACCCTGTTGATCTCGACGGGTTCGCGTGCCCGGACGATTTCGGAGGGGCCGAACTCGGCGAAACGGTTGCGCTTGTTCTTCAGCTTCTTGTGGGCATGGCTGCTCATCGAGCGCCGCAGCGAGCCGTCGCCATCGCCGGGGACGAGAGCGAGCTTGTAGGCGCCGCTCGGGCTGGGACCCGCAGCCAGCGCCGCCAGCGGATTGGCGACGCCCTGCCACTGCGTCGGCTGGTTGACGAAGATGAAGGCGTCGAGCCCGCCGATCACGCTGCCGATCTCGGACAGCAGTTGGCGCATGTTCCGGGCGTCCAGCAGCGCGGCGAATTCGGGCGCGTACAGGCCCATATGATAGTTTGCGTGCTTGCCGCCGATGAACTCGGCGAAGCGGATGCCGTTGCGGCGGGTGATGACCAGCGGCAGGATCGCGAGGGGCTCTGCCGAGGCGTCCCGCACCACGACATGGCGGAAGCTCATGCCTTCGGCTGCGCCGACCGTTTGGACGAAGGGGCGCACCCAGCCAAAGGCTTGATAGGGCGTCACCAGCGCACACGCCTCGAGATCGCGCCAGTCGGCCTCGATGGCAGTGATGTCGTCCGTCACCGTGACGCTATGCCAGGGCCGCGCTCCGGCAGCATCCCGATGCCCCGCCGGCAAGGGTGCCGACGAATTCTCGGTAAATGCGGAGTCGGCGAATGCGGACATCGATGGCCGGCCTCGAAAGCGGATCGTGCTCCTCCTTAACCCGCCATTGTGAACGGACTGGGCAAGATCGCGCTTCCCCGACGCCGGCATCGGCGAACAGCGTTAGCGAGCGGTTGCCACGGAACGGATAGATGAACCTGCGTCACAAAGCCTTCTCCGCCGCCTTTGCGGCGATCTCGGCGACCGGCGCCGACCGCTGGGGCAGGGGGCTCGCCCAGGGCGCCGGCGTCATCCTGACGCTGCACCATGTCCGCCCGCAGGGGGGCGACGGCTTCCGCCCGAACGGCCTGCTCGAGATCACGCCCGGCTTCCTCGACGCCACCCTCAGGCTCATCCGTGCGGAGGGCTACGACCTCGTCTCGCTCGATGAGGCGTTGCAGCGGCTGACCGCCCCGCGCAAAGGTCGCTTCTTCGTCGCGCTGACCTTCGACGACGGCTATCGCGACAATGTCGAGCATGCCTGGCCGGTGCTGGCGCAGCATGGCGCGCCCTGGACACTCTTCGTCACCACAGGCTTCGCCGACCGGACTGCGCGCCTCTGGTGGCGCGAGCTGGAGGAGGCGATCCGCGCTCTCTCGGAGATCGAACTGACGCTACCGGATGGCCGCTTCAGCGCCCGCACCGGCAGCGACGCCGAGAAGCAGCGTGCCTTCAACAAGCTCTATTGGCGTCTGCGCAAACAGCCGGAAGCGATTCTGCTCTCGGCGATTTCCGACCTCGCCGGCCAGGCCGGGATCGATGCCGCCGCGATCGTCGAGCGCGAATGCCTGCCTTGGGAGACGCTGCGCGCGCTCTCCGGCGCGCCGGGCGTGACAATCGGAGCGCATACGCTCAGCCATCCGATGCTGGCCAAGCACGAGGAGGCCTTCGCTCGGGCGGAGATCGTCGAGAGCAAGGCGCGGCTGGAGAAGGAGTTCGGCTTGGCCGTCCGGCACTTCGCCTATCCTGTCGGCGATCCGACCTCGGCCGGGCCGCGCGATTTCGCGCTGGCGCGGGAGGCCGGTTTCGCCTGCGCCGTCACCACGCGCCCGGGCCATCTCTTCGCCGAGCATGCCGAGCATCCGCACGCCCTTCCGCGCGTCTCGCTAAATGGCCTGCATCAGAGCGAGGCGGCGGTCAGGGCGATGCTGTCGGGCTTGCCGTTCTGGCTCTGGAATCGGGGGCGGGGGGTGAAGGCAGGTTAGGGCGTCTACGCCCCGTCCTTCCGCTCCATCCAGCGGATCAGCGGCAGCAATGGCAGAACCCAGGCGAGGCCGAGCGCGATATAGGCGATGGTCTGGACGAGCTTCGGTGCCTCGGTGATCCGCCCCTGTGCCAAGGCCATTGCGACGAGCGCGTAGACGCAGACGAAGATCAGGATCGCGACGGTGCCGATCAACTTGCGGTGGGTCTGTTTCATCACGCGATCTCCAAACGCTCCAAGGCCTGCGGCAATGCGGGCGTTGTCTTGGCCCCGGCGCGCGGACTATCTGTCACCTGCCAACGCGCTTGTGAAGCGTATCCGATGCGACCGAAGGCCCCGCTTCCGTGACGATTACCATTGAAAAGCCCGCTCCGATCATCCTGCAGGGCGGGAAACATGCCGGCATCCGGCGCTGGCTCTGGGCCGTAGCGCTGCTCGTCTTCGTCATGGTCGTCGTCGGCGGCGCGACGCGGCTGACGGGCTCGGGCCTCTCCATCACCGAATGGAAGCCGATCACCGGCGCACTCCCGCCGCTCTCCGCCGAGAGCTGGGCGAGCGAATTCGCGAAGTACCGCGAAAGCCCGCAATACAAGCTCCTGAACGAGGGCATGAGCCTCGGCGAGTTCCAGTTCATCTACTGGTGGGAATGGGGCCATCGCCAGCTCGGCCGCTTCATCGGGCTGGTCTATCTGCTTGGGTTCCTGGTGGTGGCTGCCCGCCGGCTGCTGCCTTGGCGGTCGACGCTGGTCCTGTTCGGCATGGGGCTGCTGCTCGGCCTGCAGGGCACGATCGGCTGGATCATGGTGGCGTCGGGGTTGCAGCCGGGCATGGTCGCGGTCGCTCCTGTGAAGCTCACGCTGCACCTGACCTTCGCTGGGCTGTTCTTCGCCTCGGTGATCGCCTTCGCGACCTGGCTGACGCCGCCGCGGCACAAGGAGGCGAGCGGCGGGCGCGGCTTCGCCATGGCGCTGCTCATCGTCCTCTTCGTCCAGATCGCGCTCGGCGGCCTCGTCGCCGGCTCCAAGGCGGGTATGACCTACAACACCTGGCCGCTGATGGATGGCGCGCTGGTACCGCCCGCCGCGAACCTCTTCGCCTCGCAGCTGCCGCTATGGGAGAACTTCGTCGACAACCCGGTGCTGGTGCAGTTCAACCACCGCCTCGGCGCCTATCTCTTGCTGGGGCTGGCGCTCTGGCATGCGCTGGCGATGCGCCGGGCCGCGCCGGGTGCGGGCGCGGCGAAACGCGCGACGGTGATCGCCGGCCTGACGCTGGCGCAGGCCGCGCTCGGCATCGTCACGCTTCTTCTGGTCGTGCCGCTATGGGCGGGCCTCGCGCATCAGGCGCTGGCTTTCCTCGTGCTGGCGATGGGCGTGGTGCATGTGACGCGGACGCGCGGAGCGGGTGGCTGAGCGCCGGCCGTCTTTAACATCCGCGCGTCATCCCGAACGCAGCGAAGCGAAGGTCCGGGATCCATCGTAGGGAACTGCGCTCTACGATGAATCACTGAGCTGCGTCGGTTCGCGACTTGTCCGGGATGACGGCGCTGATGTTGGTTCGCTCAACCCAGCGCCTGGTTGAGATCGTCGATCAGATCCTGCACGTCTTCCAGCCCGATCGACAGGCGGATCACCTGCGGCCCGGCGCCGGACGCTGTCTTTTGCTCGTCCGAGAGCTGGCGATGGGTCGTCGAGGCCGGGTGGATCACCAGCGAGCGCGTGTCGCCGATATTGGCGAGATGCGAGAACAGCTTGAGATCGGTGACGAGCTTGACGCCGGCGTCGTAGCCGCCCTTCAGCCCGAAGGTGAAGACCGCGCCCGATCCCTTGGGCGAATAGCGCTTGGCGAGCTCGTGGTACTTGTCTCCGGGCAGGCCGGGATAGCTGACCCATTCCACCGCCGGATGCTTCGACAGATGCGTCGCGATCCAGAGCGCGCTGTCGCAATGGCGCTGCATGCGCAGGGGCAGCGTCTCGATGCCCGTCAGGATCATGAAGGCGTTGAAGGGCGAGAGTGCCGGGCCCATGTCGCGCAGGCCGAGCACGCGTGTCGCGATGGCGAAGGCGAAGTTACCGAAGGTCTCGCCCAGCACCATGCCGTTATATTCCGGCCGCGGCTTGGACAGCATCGGGTAGCGCTCGTCGCCGACCCAGTTGAACGAGCCGCCATCGACGATGATGCCGCCGATCGAGTTGCCGTGGCCGCCCAGGAATTTGGTCAGCGAATGCACGACGATGTCAGCGCCATGCTCGAAGGGCCGGATCAGGTAGGGCGTGGCCATCGTGTTGTCGACGATGAGCGGGATGTTGTGCTTCTTGGCGATCTTCGAGATGCCGGCGATGTCGACGATGACGCCGCCCGGATTGGCGATGGATTCGATGAAGATCGCCTTGGTCTTCGGTGTCACCGCCGCCGCGAAGGCGTCCAGATCATCCGAATCGGCCCAGATCACGTTCCAGCCGAAGTTCTTGTAGGAGTGGTTGAACTGGTTGATCGAGCCGCCATAGAGCTTTCGCGCGGCGACGAACTCGTCGCCCGGCTGCAGCAGGGCATGGAAGCAGAGGAACTCGGCCGCATGGCCCGACGCGACGGCGAGCGCCGCCGTGCCGCCCTCCAGCGCCGCGACGCGCTCTTCCAGAACGGCGTTGGTGGGATTGCCGATGCGGGAATAGATGTTGCCGAAGGCCTGCAGCCCGAACAGGGAGGCGGCATGGTCGACATCGTCGAAGACGAAGGACGTGGTCTGGTAGATCGGCGTGGCGCGCGCGCCGGTCGCCGCATCGGGTGCGGCGCCTGCATGGATGGCGAGCGTATGGAAGCCGGGCGCGCGGTCAGTCATCGATTACTCCCTGCGATCTTCTGAATGCGAGACATTGCGTTCGTTTTATCGAACGCTCCGGAGGGCGTCAATTCAGGGGCGAGGCGCAAGATCAGGCCCGATATGCTCCGGCCGCACGCCCATTCCGACGAGCCTTGCGGGCAAGCGGCGCAGAAGCGGCCACTGGTCGAACAGCCGAACCAGCAGGGGTGGGCCGAGCGGCGCATCGCTCTCGGAGCGGGCGAGCAGCGGCGAGATGATGCGGTTCTGCGCGATCACCTGGATGCGTTGCGTCGCCTTGGTCGGGAACTCGCGTCGCTCCTGCACGGCCGCGAGATCGGCGTCGGTCAGGCGCTTCTCGCGCAGGGGAGCGGCGAGGCGATTGGCCGTCGCGACCGCATCCTGAACGGCGAGATTGACGCCTACTCCGCCGATCGGCGACATCGCATGGGCCGCGTCCCCGATGCAGAGCAGCCCGGGCCGCCACCATTTATCGAGCCGGTCGACGGCGACCGTCAGGAGCTTGATCTCTTCCCAGTCTTCGATCGCCTGCATGCGCCCGGCGAGCCAGGGCGCCATTCTGACGACGCTATCGCGGAAGGAGGGCAGCCCCGCCGCTTGCAGGGCCGCAAACTTGCCTTTCGGAATGACGAAGGCGCTTTGCCAGTAGTCGCCGCGGTCGAGCGTCACCAGGAGCCGGCCATTCGCGACCTGCCCACCGGTCTGGCCGGGGTCGTCCGGCAGCTTCGGCAACCGGAACCAGAGCACGTCCATCGGCGCGCCGATATCGATTCCTTTCAGCCCCGATGCGGCGCGGATGTCGGAGCGGCGTCCATCCGCCGCGACGACGAGGTCGGCCCGGATCGAGAAGGGGCCGGCGCCGTCATGGCCGGTGAGGCCGGTGACCTTGCCGGCCTGTTCGATCAGACCCTCGGCCTTGGCGCTCATCATCAAGGTGAAGCGTGGCTGCTCGCGTCCGCGATCGGCCAGGAAGTCGAGGAAATCCCATTGCGGCATCATCGCGACGAAAGGAGCGGCCACGGGCAGATGCGAAAAATCCGCGAACTGGATCGTCTCGTCGCCGAAGCGCATGGCGATGTTCGAGACGGCGGAGTGCGGCAGCTTCAGGAAGTCCTCGAGCAGTCCGAGCTCGTGCATCACCTGCATCGTCGAGGGATGGATCGTGTCGCCGCGGAAGTCGCGCAGGAAGTCCGCATGCTTCTCCAGCACGATCACGTCGACGCCGGCCCGCGCCAGCAGGAAGCCGAGCATCATCCCGGCGGGGCCGCCGCCGGCAATGCAGCAGGTGGTCGAGATCTCGGACATCGGCGCGTCTCCTCGCCCCACTCTGGTCGCCTTGGCATGCGGTACCGCGAGGCTGGCAAAGATCGGCCGGCCTTGCCAGCCATAATCGGCCATGCGATTCCGGATTCTGACGCAAGGTCACCGCGCCGGTCGCGGCTCCCTGTTCAGGGAAAGTGCAGGGGGAAGCCGATGCCTGGGCCGATCGCGGATGACAGGAAGGCATTCGACGAGTTCACCGCTAGGATGATGCTCGGCGGTGCCCGCGGGATCATGGATGAATATGCCCGTGAGATCTTCGATCTGTGGTTCAGCGGCAATGCGCCGGACGAGGTGATCTTCGACAACCCGAAATGGGCCGAATACATGAAGGCCGATAAAGGCCTCGAGAAGATCATCGACGACCACGTCTTCAGATACGCGAAGCTCGTCAGAGACGAAGCGCTGCGCGGCGGCAAGATCCATCCGGACGGCCGGATCGACCTGAAGTTCCAGCCCTACAAGCTTCAGTTTCACGGCGAGGTTGGCACCCAGACCGGCGGCTACAATACCGGCTACGCGGTGCTCCACGGCTCCCACCGGGCCGCCGGCGATTTCCAGATATCCGGCACGATCTCGATCGAGCAGGCTTCGTTGAAGACGCCGAACCTGACGGTGAAGTACACCAACAACGTCCTCGCCTTTAACGACATCGTCGACCCGAACTATCAGTATGGCAGCGACGCCACGTTCGACCGGCTGGCCCGGAACATGACGCGGGCGATGGGGCAGCGACCGCCGAAGGACTACATCTTACGGATTGTCTGGCGTGAGGCCGGGCCCTGGGTCTACGAAATCCCGGTCGAGCCGCCGAAGAATGGCGCGGACTGGCTGAAACCCTATCCGCGCGGCTTCAAGTAAGGCCGCGGGCTCGGCGGATCACGTCCCCGGCCGGTTGATCGTCAGCTTCTGGAAGCCCTTGCCGGCGAGCGCGGGCTTCTTCGACGACAGAATCCGCGAATTGATGCCCTGCCAGCCGATCTCCCCCGAGAGCCGGCCGTATTCGATCTTGGGGCAGCGGTTCATGATCACGGTCAGGCCCTTCGCCTCGGCCCGCGCGGCCGCCTCGTCATTGCGCACCGAAAGCTGCATCCAGATCACCTTGGGCAGGGGATCGAGCGAAAGAGCCTCGTCGGTGATTGGCCCGGCCGCCTCGGAGTTGCGGAAGATCTCGACCATGTCGATCGCGCCGGGAATCTCCTTCAGCGAGCCATAGACCGTCCTGCCCAGCAGAGTCTGGCCCGCGAGGCCCGGATTGACCGGAATGACGTCGTAGTCGCGGTCGAGCAGGTACTTGGTCACGATCCAGCTCGGCCGGGCCTCATTGGCGGAGGCGCCGACGAGCGCGATGCGCTTCGTCTCGCGCAGGATGCGACGGATCAGCGCATCATCATAAGAGTCGTGGTTCAACGCGATTCACCCAGGGAAATCATAATGATATCAAGGCGCTCATCGACGAGGTGAAGTGGTCGCATCATAGCATCGCCATGCTTTCGTGCTTACCTGACGAAACGGGGATGGGCCCCGGCGTGCCACTGCTGAGAAAGGAGTGCCTGCCATGTGCGACTACAGCCTGCATCATGTGATGTCCACTCCCGCCAAGGTCGGCGACGAGTTGGTTTCGACCAGCTTCGCCCAATCGAGCACCCGCGGCTTCTGCGCCGTCGGGCAGCCCGACGTAGCCGTCTGCGTCCTGCCGGGCACCGAGCTGGCCTTCCACGCCGACATCGAATGCGACCGCGGCCTGGGCCTGCTGCCCAATCGCAGGATCGCAGCGAGGGTGGCGCGGTTCCGCCAGATCGACCTCGACAAGCCCTGCGTGCATCACGACGCGCTCGAATTGCCCGACGGCAAGATCGTCATGGTCACGACGCTGGTGGAGGGACAGCGCCTCACGGTGCTGCAACTGCCGGCCGTGCCGCAGCCTGAAGGCGAGGCGAAGGCCGTGCCGCAGGAGCGGGAAGATGTGAGGCCGCAGACCGAAACGGTCTGAGAACGGTCGACTGGTCCGCGCCGGCCCATGGACCGGCGCGGCGCCGCCTGACAGGATTCTCCTGCCGGGCTTTTGCTTTCAGGGTTCTTGCCACACCGGCGCGCGCTTCTCGACGAATGCCCCGATGCCCTCCTCGGCATCGCGCGCCAGCATGTTCTCGACCATGACCGCACTGGCATGGTCGTAGGCCGCAGCCAGGCCCATCTCGCGCTGCTCGTAGAAGGCGCGCTTGCCGACCCGGACCGTCGCGGGCGATTTCGAGGCGATCACGGCGGCGAGCCGCTGCGCCTCGGCGAGCGCGCCGCCCGCTGGCACGACGCGGTTGACCAACCCCATCCGGGCTGCTTCGTCAGCCGGTACCATCTCGCCGAGCAGCAGCATCTCCATCGCATGCTTGGCGGAAAGATTGCGGGTCAGCGCCACCATCGGCGTCGAGCAGAACAGGCCGATATGGACGCCGGGCGTGCAGAAGCGTGCTGCCTCGCCCGCGATGGCGAGATCGCAACTCGCGACGAGCTGGCAGCCGGCCGCGGTCGCCGTGCCCTCAACCGCCGCGACGACCGGCTGGGGCAGGGCGGTGATCTGCTGCATGACGGCCGAGCAGCGGCCGAGGATCTCGGCGAAATAGGCGCGTCCTCGGTCCGGATCGGCACGATGGGCGCTCATCTCCTTGAGATCGTGGCCGGCACTGAAGACCGGGCCTTCCGCGGCCAGAACCACCGCCTTGATGGCTCGATCGCCCGCGATGGCGGTGAAGGCTTCGCCTAGCGCTGCCAGCATCGCCTCGCTCAGCGGGTTGCGGGACTGCGGCCGGTTGAGCGTCAGCGTCGCGACACCTGCGTTGTCCTCGCGCCGAAGCACGGCGGCGGCGTCTGGCTTGTGATGGACGTTCATGGCGGCAACCTCGGGCATTCTGCTTTGCGTTTTGACGTATTGTCGGGCGCGCTCCCGCATGCTGCAAGGGGCATCTCCTCATTCCAGCCTGCGCCGGCGCCCCTCCATGAGCATCTGCCCGACATGACGACCCGCATGACCGCTTCGCAGCTCGAGGCCTATCTCGACGAGGTTTTCCCGCAGCTCCATGTCGGCGGGCGCACCTACTTCGTCGAGGAGGTCGGGCCGATGACCGCCCGCATGCGCTGCGACTACCACGAGAAGCATCTGCGCCCGGGTGGCACGATCTCCGGCCCGACCATGATGGCGCTCGCCGATCTCGCCCTCTACGCCGCGATCCTCGGCCAGATCGGCCCGGTCGCCCTGGCCGTGACCACGAGCCTGAGCTTCAACTTCTTGCGCAAGCCCGGCAAGGCCGCGCTGATCGGCGAGGCGAAGCTGCTCAAGCTCGGCAAGCGGCTGGCGGTGGGGGAGGTCTCACTGTACTCGCAGGGCGAGACCGAGATGGTCTGCCACGCGACCGGCACCTATTCGATCCCCTCCGAGCGCTAGCGGAAACGTCGGATGGCCGCCGACGTGACTCTGCTTCAATATGCGCTCGTCGGCTTCGCCTCGCTTCTGGCCTCGGTCGTCGGCGGCGTCGCCGGCTATGGCACGGGGCTCTTGCTGCCGCCGGTTCTGATCCCGCTGATCGGCGCGGAAGCCGTCGTTCCCGTGATCGGCCTGTCTGCGCTGGCCACCAATGGCAGCCGGCTGATTGCCTTCCGCCAGCATCTCGACTGGCGCCGGGCTGGCATCGTCTCGCTCTTCGCTCTGCCGTTCTCTGCGCTCGGCGCCTACGGCTACACCCTGCTGTCGGGGCCGGGCGCAATGCTGCTGATCGGGCTCGTGCTGATCGTGCTGGTGCCGGCACGACGGCTGCTGGCACGCCGGCACGGCCATCTGACCGACAAGGGACTCGCGCTCGCGAGCGGGGGCTATGGCCTTCTCGTCGGCGGCACATCCGGTTCGGGCGTGTTCCTGATCTCGATGCTGCTCGCGGCGGGGCTCTCCGGCATGGCGGTGATCGCGACCGATGCGGCGATCTCGCTGCCGGTCGGCATCGTCAAGTCGGCCGTCTTCCTCTGGCAGGGCGCGCTGCCCCTGTCGGCCTGGATCATGGCGGGCGTGATCGGGCTTTGCGCCATTCCCGGCGCCTTCCTCGCCAGGCGGCTGACCGGCGGCCTTTCGCTGGCGGCCCATGCCTGGATCCTCGACGGCGTCGTGATCCTCGGCGGAGCGCTCGTTGTCCTGCAGGCCCTTCGCCATCTCGGTTAGATTCCGATATGCGGTATCAAGATACCTCTTCTTCTATCGCATTTAAATTTATGCGGTTTTTTCGCAAAGTGCCGCGCCATGAGCGATTGACATGAAGGCAGGGCGCGACTATCCACCGCCCCACATCGCCGCCGGTCTCCGGCGGCTTGTCGTTTTTTCTCAAGCCACCGAAGGGGTGCCGCGATGAAGACCATCTCGCTCAAGCCCGCCGATGTCGAAAAGAAATGGGTTGTGATCGACGCCTCCGGGCTCGTCGTCGGCCGTCTCGCCTCCGTTGTGGCGATGCGTCTGCGCGGCAAGCACAAGGCCGCCTACACCCCCCATGTCGACTGCGGCGACAACATCATCGTCATCAATGCCGAGAAGGTCGTTCTGACTGGCCGCAAGCGCGACCAGAAGAACTACTATCACCACACCGGCTATGCCGGCGGCATCAAGGAGCGTTCGGCCAAGTTCATTCTCGAGGGCCGCTTCCCTGAGCGCATCGTCGAGAAGGCCGTCGAGCGCATGCTGCCCCGCGGCCCGCTGTTCCGCCAGATCCTCGGCAACCTGCGCGTCTACAAGGGCGCCGAGCACCCCCACGCAGCCCAGTCGCCGGAGACGCTCGACGTCGCCGCGCTCAACAGCAAGAATGCGAGGGTCTGACCATGGCTGAAGTTCTCCAGTCTCTCGCCGATCTCGGCGGCGTCAAGACCGCGCAGGCCGAGGCCGCTCCGGTCCATGTCAAGAAGGTCGACGCCCAGGGCCGCGCCTATGCCACCGGCAAGCGCAAGAACGCCATCGCCCGCGTCTGGATCAAGCCCGGCACCGGCAAGATCACGGTCAACACCCGTGACCAGGAGGTGTACTTCGCGCGCCCCGTGCTGCGCATGGTCCTCCAGCAGCCGCTGATCCTGGTCGATCGCCTGACCCAGTACGACGTCGTCGTCTCGGTCAAGGGCGGCGGTCTCTCCGGCCAGGCCGGCGCGGTGCGCCACGGCATCTCCAAGGCCCTGACCTTCTATGAGCCGGAGCTGCGCAGCCCGCTCAAGAAGGAAGGCTTCCTGACCCGCGACTCGCGCGTCGTCGAGCGCAAGAAGTTCGGCAAGGCCAAGGCCCGCCGCAGCTTCCAGTTCTCGAAGCGCTGATCGTTTTCCGACGATCCGGTATGTGGAAAGGGCGGCTCGCAAGAGCCGCCCTTTTCGTATGGGATGGCTTCAACCAGAATCGAGAGGAAGCCCGCCCATGTCCCGACCCGTTCTCCTCGTCACCGGCGGCAGCCGGGGCATCGGCGCCGCGATCTGCGTGATGGCCGCGAAGCGCGGCTATGACGTTGCGGTCAACTACCAGTCCAATGCTGAAGCCGCCGAGACGGTCGTCGCAGCCTGCAAGGCCGCCGGCGCCAAGGCCGTCGCGCTCAAGGGCGATATGGCGGATGACGCCGACATCGCCCGCGTCTTTGCGGAAGCGCAGACCGCGCTCGGACCCCTGACCCACGTCGTCAACAATGCCGGCATCACCGGCCCGGCGAGCAAGCTGGCCGATGCCAATCCACAGACCATCCGCACCTGCATCGACGTCAATGTCACCGGCGCGATCCTGGTGGCGCGCGAGGCGACCCGCGCCTTGCTGGCCAATGACGCCGCGAAGGGCAGGGCGATCGTCAACATCTCCTCGATCGCGGCCGGCCTCGGCTCGGCGGACGAGTTCGTCTGGTATGCCGCCTCGAAGGGTGCGATCGATTCCCTGACGCTGGGCATGGCGAAGGAGCTCGCTCCGGCCGGGATCCGGGTCAACGCCGTTGCGCCCGGCATGACCGAGACCGACATCCACGCCATGTCCTCCGGAGAGCCAGGTCGCGTCGCTCGGATCGCCCCGTCGATCCCGCTCAGGCGCGCGGCCCATGCCGATGAGATTGCGGAGATGGTCCTGTTTGCCCTGTCCGATGCGGCCTCCTATGTCGTCGGATCGATCCTGCGCGTCGGAGGCGGGCGATAGGGTGCGTTCGGCACTTCGTGCTAAAGCCTGACGCGAGCCCGCCGACCGGAGCCCCATGCGCGTCCTCCTGATCCTGATCGCTTTCGGCATGATCGCCGTGCCGGCACTGATTGCGCTGGCGCGGCACGACCTGCCGCGAGGCCGCCGCATCTTCAATGCGTTGGTGATCTTCCTGGCGCCGGCCTTTGCGCTCGGCCTGATCCATGGCGTGCCGGAACTCGACGGCCGCGCGCTGCAGAACCCCATCGCCTGGACGACGCTACGGCTGGTCCTCTCGGGCCTCGCCCTGATCCTGCCCTGGTGCATCTATGTCTGGCTCGTCGGCTCTCGCCGCTGACCTCCGAAACCGACCGTCCGGATGACTGACATGACCGAGTACGCCGACACGCCGCCGATCGACCATGCCTTCACCGGCGACAGGCGTGGGCCGGCGCTGGACCCGACCTATGCCGGGGCGCTCTCCTTCATGCGCCGCCGCTACTCCAAGGACGTCTCCGGCTGCGATCTCGTGATCTGGGGCGTGCCCTTCGATCTCGCCGTCTCGAACCGCCCGGGCACGCGCTTCGGGCCGCAGGCGCTGCGCCGGGCCAGCGCGATCTTCGACGGCGATGCGCAGTATCCCTCCCGCATCGACCCGTTCGAGCACCTGACCGCCGTCGACTATGGCGACTGCCTGCTCCCGCGCGGCGATCTTCAGGGCTGCGCCCGTGCGATCGAGCATGAGGCGGCCGGCATCATCGCCTCCGGCGCGCATCTCGTCACGCTTGGCGGCGACCACTTCATCACGCTGCCACTGCTGCGCGCCCACGTCGCGCGCCACGGGAAGCTGGCGCTCGTGCAGTTCGACGCGCATCAGGACACCTGGGACGACGGCGTCGGCGCGATCAGCCACGGCTCCTTCGTGCTGGAGGCGGTGCGCGAAGGACTGATCGATGTCGAACGCTCGATCCAGATCGGCCTGCGCACGGTCGCGCCGCGCGATTGCGGCATCGAGGTACTCGACGCCTATTCCGCCCATGAGCTCGGCGTCGACGGCACGATCGCGCGGATCAGGCAACGGGTCGGGGAGGGGCCGGCCTACCTCACCTTCGATATCGACGCGATCGATCCCGCCTTCGCGCCGGGGACGGGCACGCCGGTCGCCGGCGGCTTCACCTCGGACGCGGCGCTGCGCATGGTCTGGGGCATCCGCGACCTCGACTTCCGCGGCATGGACGTGGTCGAAGTCTCGCCGCCCTACGACCATGCCGATGCGACCGCGATCGCGGGGTCCGCGCTGGTGCAGCACTACATCCAGGCGCTGCCGCTGAAGCTGCGCGGCTGAAACAGCGTGTGAGCAAGCGGAATCCGTTTGGCAGGGATCCGTCGCAAGCGATTCATAAGATTGGTCTCTGTCGTCGTGCTCGGGCCAGCCCCGAGCATCTCGCGAGCGGAATCCAAGGCACTTCGTTCTGCCGGAGATTGTCGGTTCGCCGCTGCGCGCCGCCCGAGAATGACGCGGCGTGATTGACACCGCGCCCTCCCTCCCTCATATCCAGCGCGATGACCACGAACCTGACCCGACGTCGCCCTGTCTCGGCCGCCCCCGCGCGACCGCGATGACGCTCGGCTTGCAGTCCGAACGCCCGCGACCGCGCCCCGAGCGCGGTTTTTTTATGCCTGAAGCCAACCAAGCATTTCGCTTTCGCACCCATCGGGGGTCCAGATGAGCCAGAATTTGAAATCGATCTTCATCGACGGCGAGGCCGGCACCACGGGCCTCGGCATCCGCGACCGGCTCGCGGCCGTGCCGGAGGTCGTCGTCAAGAGCATCGACCCCGACAAGCGCAAGGACCCGGCCGCCCGCAAGGACATGATGGCGGAGGTCGATCTCGTCGTGCTTTGCCTGCCGGACGATGCCGCGAAGGAATCGGTCGCGCTGGCCGACGAGCTTGGCGGCAACGCGCCCAAGATCGTCGATGCCGCAACGGCGCACCGCGTCGCGCCGGGCTGGATCTACGGCTTCGCCGAGCTGGAGCATGGCCACGCGTCCAAGATCGCCAACGCCAACCGGGTCGCCAATCCCGGCTGCTATCCCACCGGCGCGATCGCGCTGCTGCGGCCGCTGGTCGATGCCGGGCTGCTGCCGCAGGACCATCCGATCACGATCAATGCCGTCTCCGGCTATTCCGGCGGCGGCAAGAGCATGATCGAGGCCTATGAGGCGGGCACGGCGCCGGCCTTCGAGCTCTACGGACTCGGCCTCAAGCACAAGCACCTGCCCGAGCTGCAGGAGTATGCCCGGCTGACCCGGCGGCCGATCTTCGTTCCGTCGGTCGGCAATTTCCGCCAGGGCATGCTGGTCTCGGTGCCGCTGCATCTCGACCTGCTGCCCGGCAAGCCGAAGGCGGCGGATCTCGAAGACGCGCTGGCCGAGCACTATGCCGGTTCGACCTATGTCAGCGTCGTGCCGGCAGCTCAGGCCGGCGGCAAGCTCGAGCCTGAAGCGCTGAACGATACCAACAGGCTGGAGCTGCGCGTCTTCGGCGACGACAACTTGAAGCAGGCCGTGCTCGTCGCGAAGCTCGACAATCTCGGCAAGGGCGCCTCGGGCGCGGCCGTCCAGAACATCCGGCTGATGCTGGGCTTGCCGGAAAAGTAAGGCAGCGCGTCAGCCACGCGTTCGGGGCAACAAAAAAGGGCCGCTCGCGCGGCCCTTTCCTGTTTCGACCAGAGTGATCTTCAGCCCTGATAGGCCTTGAAGTTCTGCTGCTGCTCGCCGAGGCCTTCGATGCCGAGCTTCACGACCTCGCCGCCCTTCAGGAAGCGCGGCGGCTTGAAGCCGAGGCCGACGCCGGGAGGCGTGCCGGTGGTGATGACGTCGCCCGGATCCAGCCGCATGAACTGGCTGATATAGTGGACGAGATAGGCGCAGCCGAAGATCATCGTCTTGCTCGAGCCGTTCTGGACGCGCTCGCCGTCAACTTCGAGCCACATGGCGAGGTTCTGGACGTCCTTGACCTCGTCGGTCGTGACCAGCCAGGGGCCAAGCGGGCCGAAGGTCGGGCAGCCCTTGCCCTTGGCCCACTGGCCGCCGCGCTCGATCTGGAACTCGCGCTCTGAGACGTCGTTGCAGACGGCGAAGCCGGCGATCGCGGCAAAAGCCTTGTCCTCGGGGATGTAGGAGCCACCATCGCCGATGACGATCGCGAGCTCGACTTCCCAGTCGGTCTTCTTCGAGCCCTTCGGAATGATTACGTCGTCATTCGGGCCGACGATGCAGTTCGGGGCTTTGTTGAAGAGAATCGGCTCCTTCGGGATCTCGGCGCCGGTCTCCGCCGCATGGTCGGCGAAGTTCAGGCCGACCGCGATGAAGTTGCGGACATCGCCGACGCAGGCGCCGATCCGCGGCGAGCCGGAGACCGCCGGCAGTGATTCGGGGTCGAGTGCCCGAATTTTCGCCAGAGAGGCCGAGGTCAGAGCCTTGCCAGCGAGATCCGGGACGGCACCGGAGAGGTCGCGCACGACGCCCTTGGCATCGAGGAGGCCAGGCTTTTCCTGGCCCAGAGCACCGTAACGAAGCAGTTTCACGTGGTTTCCCCCGTTTCAAACGATCTAATTGGGCCGCAATCCTGACCGGATGGCGCGCCCAAAGACAAGCCCGTTCGCGCGCATGACGCGGCTGCCGGCCGCAGTCGGACCAATTGTTGCGTGAATGCAACGCAGTTTCGGAAAGCTCCATGCTCGCAGATTGTGCGGCACTGGCGCGATCGACGACAAAACCGGCAAAAGTCCGGATAGTTCGTATGTAAACGATCTTTTTTGATCGCGCCCGGAGCCGGCAATGCAAAAACTCGACGATTTCGGCCGATTTTAGGGTTTCCGTTTCGTAACGCGACGACGACAAGGCCGAATCGCGGCATAAGAGGCAGGATTGCGGCGGCAAACGGGTCAGGCCATGCTCGCCTGCGAACGGGGCGAAGCGGCCTCGAAGAAACGACAGACGGGATGGATTTGATGAAGGGCATCGTTCGGACAGCCGCCGCGGCCACGGTTTCAGTTGCGGCGCTTCTCGCCGCCGGCGCGGCCTCGGCGAGTTCCTTCGCCATCCGCAGCGGGCAGAGCGCAGAGGGCCTCGGCATGGCCTATGCCGGCGCCGCCTCGGGCGGTATCGGCATGGGCTCGATGGCCTGGAACCCGGCGACGATCACGATGTTCCCGGGCCGCAACAGCAACTGGAACTTCACCTATCTCCTAGCCAACGGCGACTACCAGCCGACGCGCCAGACCACGGTCGGCGGCCTGCCGATTCAGGCCCTCGGCGGCAGCCCCCTCGGTACCGGCAACATCGGCGGCGACGGCGCCTTCATCCCCGCATCCTATGGCAACTGGCAGCTCACCGATCGCTTCTGGGTCGGCTTGACCACCGGCGCGCCCTTCGGCCTGCGCTCGAAGGCGGACAACCAGTTCTATGCTGGTCAGGTCTATGGCCGTTCCGCCAAGCTCGGCTCGTACAACGTCTCGCCGACGATCGGCTACAAGGTTAATGACTGGCTCTCAGTCGGTGCGGCCTTCCAGATCCAGTATCTGAAGACCACCCTCAAGAACGCCACCGGGGCGAACATCTTCCAGGCCGTCGGCCCGGCCGCACCGAACCAGATCCTCAAGGGTGACTCGATCGACTACGGCTTCCGCGTCGGCGCGACGCTGACGCCGTGGCAGGGCACCACGATCGGTCTCGGCTATCGCTCCTCGATCCGGCAGACGCTCGAGGGCACGATCTCGACCGTGGCCGGCGTGGCGCCGATCAAGGCGAATCTGAACTTGCCCGATTCGGCGGTGTTGGGCATCTCGCAGGTCATCAACGACCAGTGGCAGGCGCACCTCGGTGTCGAATGGACGAACTGGAGCCGCTTCCGCCGCATCCCGATCGTCAGCGAGCTCAGCGGGCTTCCGATCTCGAGCCTGAACTTCCAGTATGACGACAGCTGGTATTTCAGTGGCGCGCTCGAATACAAGTACAATCAGGCCCTGACGCTGCGCGCCGGTGTCGCCTATGAGCTCTCGGCCGTGAACGACACCAACCGCACGGTGTTCATCTCCGACAATGACCGCCTCTGGCTCTCGGCCGGTGCGAGCTACCAGGTCAGCGACAAGCTGAAGCTCGACCTCGGCTACACCTACATCCATGTCAACAAGGCCACCGTGAACTATGGCGGCACCCATCCGCAGCAGGGCCCGGTCCTGTTCACTGCGGAGGCCAAGCCCTACATCCACATCCTCTCGGCCGGCCTGACCTATCGCTGGGACGACCCGACCCAGGTGATCCCGGCCCAGCCGGTGGTCCGCAAGTTCTGATGGCACGAGCCTGATCGACTGAAAAAGCCGGCCTTCGGGCCGGCTTTTTGATGCGACGTGACGGGCGGCTTGGCCGGCTCGATTGCGGGGTGGGCGCGGGCCCCAAGCGTCCGCGCGATAGACCACGTGAGGTCAATGAGCATCAGCTAGCGTTCCTGTGTTACGGCCGTGAGAAGCGATACGCCCGTGTCTGGACCGGAACAGTTCAGTTGCTTGCGCTGCGAAGCCACCATGGACGCTTCCACCGTGGTTTGCCCTGTCTGTGGAGTGCCGCGAGCGACGGGCCGTGAAAAACAGCGGGAACAGTTTCGCTTCATTCTCGCTGTGGTCGCCAGCGTAGCGATTATCGTGCTGTGGCAATGGTGGCGTGGCCTGGCCTAGCGTTCGCGATAGCGCGGGGGCCGTCAGCGCCTAATGCTGCCGCCGCTCAAGCCTTCTTCAGCACATAAGTCCCCGGCGCGTCGGCGATCGCGGGCAGCTTGCCGCTCCCCGGAACGCGGGCTGCCACCCGCTTGGGAGCCTGTTTCTCGAGCCAGGCGAACCAGTGCGGCCACCAGGATCCCGGATGCTCGCTGGCGCTCGCGATCCAGTCCTCATAGCGGCCCTCGGCCTTCCCGCCGGTCCAGTACTGGTACTTCACCTTGGTCGGCGGGTTGACCACGCCGGCGATATGGCCGGAGCCGGCGACGACATAATCGACCGGGCCGCCAAAGAACTGCGAGCCGAGGAACACGGATGGCGCGGGCGCGATGTGGTCCTCGCGCGTTGCGAGATTGTAGACTGGGATCTTGATCTTCCCGAGATCGAGCAGCTTGCCGCCGATCTTCATCTCGCCCTTGGAGAGCTTGTTCTCGAGGTAGCAGTTGCGCAGATAGAAGGAGTGGTTCGCCGCCGGCATGCGCGTCGAATCGGAGTTCCAATAGAGCAGGTCGAACGGGGTCGGCGCCTTGCCCTTGAGGTAGTTGTTGATCGCGTAGGACCAGATCAGGTCGTTGGGGCGCAGCATGTTGAAGGCGCCGGCCATCCGCGCGCCGTCGAGATAGCCGCTCTTCGTCATCTGCTCCTCGACAGAGCGGATCTGCTCTTCGTCGACAAAGACGGAGAGCTCGCCGGCCTTGGAGAAATCGACCTGCGTCGTGAAGAAGGTGGCGCTGTCGATGCGCTTATCGTTGGTCGCGGCCATGTAGGCGAGCGTCACGCCGAGAAGCGTGCCGCCGACGCAGTATCCGATTGCGCTGGCCGTCTTCTCGCCCGTAGCTTGCTCGATCGCGTCGAGCGCCGCGAAGACGCCCTCGCGCATGTAGCTCTCGAAATCCTTGGCCGCGTGGCGCTCGTCCGGGTTGACCCAGGAGATGCAGAATACGGTCAGGCCCTGGGCGACGCACCAGCGGATGAAGCTTTTCTCGGCGTTGAGGTCGAGGATGTAGAACTTGTTGATCCAGGGCGGCACGATCAGGAGCGGGCGCTTCAGCACCGTCTCGGTCGAAGGCGCGTACTGGATCAGCTCCATGATCTCGTCACGGAAGATCACCTTGCCGGGCGTCGATGCGATGTTGACGCCGATCTGGAAGGCGCCCGGGTCGGATTGGCGGATCTTGAGCTCGCCGCCGCCTGCCTCGATGTCCTCGGCCAGCATCTTCATCCCGCGGACGAGATTCTCGCCGTTCTGCCTGAGCGTCTCGCGCAGCAGTTCGGGATTGGTTGCGATGAAGTTCGACGGCGAGAGCGCGCTGGCGATCTGCTTGACGTAGAAGCGGGCCTTCTCGCGGGTGTGCGGGTCGAGATCCTCGGCCTTGTCGACCATCGATTCGGCCCAGCGCGTGCCGATCAGATAGGCCTGCTTGACGAAGTCGAACATCGGATGCGCCGACCAGTCGGGGTCGCTGAAGCGGGCGTCGCGCTTGTCGGGCTCGGCGACGGGCTTGGCCTCCTCGCCGCCGGCGCGCTTGAGCATGTTGCTCCACAGATGCAGGAAGTCGCCGGTGATCGAAGCCTGCGCCTCGATAATCTTGCGCGGGTCCGAAACCCACTTCTCGGCGACGCGGCCGAGCGTCTTGACCATCTCGCTGGCCTCGTCGGCCTGGCCACCCTTGGCTTCGCCACGCTCGATCGGCTTGAGATAGGCGGCCGTGACTTTTCCGTACTCCTCGACAAGGCGGCCCATGTTCTGCGCGAACTGGTCGAAATCCGGCATCGGCGCCTCGGTTGAGGCGGCTGCATCCGCGGGCTTCTCGTCCGCTCGCCGGTTCATCGTGTTCTCCCCATCATAACCTTTTGTGGGATGCTGCTTGCTCCCCATTTTGGTCCTATTAAGGACGTAGCGGATATCCATTACAAACAGAATTCTACAACCATGCCGGATTGCGTCATGCCGTTCCATCAGCCGACGAAAACGCCGCACCTGCCCCTGCTGCTCCTGGCGGCATTGGGGATGACGGCTGCAGGCTGCGCCGGCGAGAGCAGCAAGTTCGTTGCGGAAGCCGCCGGGATGGCTACGACCGCGCAGGAGGCGAAGCCTTTCGTCCAGGCAACGCGGCCGGCCGACACCGCCTACATGCCGATCGGCCGGACCTTCCCGGTCGATCCGCTCTGCCAGGGCGATGGCCCCGCGCCTGCGCCCTTCGTGCCGACCGGACAGGCTGCGCGCTACATCTACCGGCCCGATCCGCGCAAGCCCAATGAGGGCTGCAAGCCGAGGGCCGAATTCAAGAAGATCGAGGCCGAGCTCGAAACCAAGCGCACGGCCAATGAAGCGGCCGGCAACGAGGCCAAGGCGCTGGGGACCACGCCGCCGCCCCAGCCGGCTCAATTGCCGACCAACTGACGCGAGCAGCAGCGGGCCGCCGCCCCGCTTTGTGAGATTTCGCGCTGATTGAATCTTGCGTTTTTTTGCCTGTCGTGACCAAAGATGCGGCGCGAGGCATCTACGACGCAACGATCTGAATCGCGTGCTTTGAGGAAAGCCGCCGCACATCCGCCGGCAGCCCGCCGCGCACCGTTGAGTTTTGCCGGATCCGGCGAAGGAACTGTTCGAAATGGCCGATTTTCATCGCATCAAGCGCCTGCCGCCTTACGTTTTCGAACAGGTCAACAAGATTAAGGCAGCCGAACGCGCCAAGGGCGTCGACATCATCGATCTCGGCATGGGCAACCCGGACCTGCCCGCTCCGAAGCACGTCATCGAGAAACTGGTCGAGACCGCCGGCAAGCCGCGCACGGATCGCTACTCCGCCTCGAAGGGCATCGGCGGCCTGCGCCGCGCCCAGGCGAACTATTACGAGCGCCGCTTCGGCGTGAAGCTCAATCCCGAGACGCAGGTCGTCGCGACGCTGGGTTCGAAGGAGGGCTTCGCCAACATGGCGCAGGCCATCACCGGGCCGGGCGACGTCGTGCTCGTGCCGAATCCGAGCTACCCGATCCACGCCTTCGGCTTCCTGATGGCGGGCGGCGTCATCCGCTCGGTTCCGGCCGAGCCGACGCCGGCGATGTTCCCGGCGCTCGAGCGGGCGGTGATGCATTCGGTGCCCAAGCCGATCGCGCTCGTGACCTGCTACCCAGCGAACCCGACCGCCTACACCGCTTCGCTCGATTTCTACCGCGACCTCGTCGCCTTCGCGAAGAAGCATGAGCTGATCCTGCTTTCCGACCTCGCCTATGCCGAGGTCTATTTCGACGAGAATGATCCGCCGCCCTCGATGCTGCAGGTGCCGGGCGCGATCGATGTCGCCGTCGAGTTCACCTCGATGTCGAAGACCTTCTCGATGGCCGGCTGGCGCATGGGCTTTGCCGTCGGCAACGAGCGCCTGCTTGCAGCGCTCGCGCGGGTTAAGTCCTATCTCGACTACGGTGCCTACACGCCGATCCAGGTCGCGGCGGCGGCTGCCCTCAACGGCCCCGACGACTGCATCCGCGAGATGCGCGAGATCTACCGCAAGCGCCGCGACGCTCTGGTCGAGAGCTTCGGCAAGGCCGGCTGGGAATTTCCGGCTCCCAACGCGTCGATGTTCGCCTGGGTGCCGATCCCCGAGAAGTTCCGCCATCTCGGCTCGCTTGAATTCTCGAAGCTCTTGATCGAGAAGGCCGAGGTCGCCGTCGCGCCGGGCATCGGCTTCGGCGAGCATGGCGACGACTATGTTCGCATCGCCATCGTCGAGAACGAGCAGCGCATCCGTCAGGCCGCCCGCAATATCGGCCGCTTCCTCAAGACGGCGGACGACAGGCTGCACAACGTCATCCAGATGCCGAAGGCAGGGTAGGGGCTGCGCTCCTCGCAATGACGCCTGCGCGGCTGAGCGCACTGGACCGCGCCCCGAAAACATGGGAACCCCACGCCACGGACAGACTCGTCCGGTGTGGGGCTCCAGCGCGCAATGTTCAGCAAAGGCCGTCTGATCGGGCTCGGCGTCGGCCTGTTCGCGCTCATCTGCCTCGTCACGACCTATGATTATTCGCGCGGCCGCGTGCCGCAGACGGATTCGCCTCTCATCGCCGACGTGCTGGCCGGAACCACGGCGCGCGAATGCGGCCGCGATGCGACCGAGATCGTCGCGCGCCATCTCCCGGCCGGCATCGCGCAGGCCCAGGCCGAGAAGATCCTGGATGCGGCAGTCATCGTGCCGCCCAGGCCCTGGTTCTGGACGCCGGCGAAGGAATCGGCGACGACTTGGACGGGCGACACGCTCGAAGCTTTGCGCACCATCAAGACGACAGCCTTCGGGTCCAATCTGCTGCGCATCCATCTGACTTTCGCGGATGGCAAGTTGCGCCGGCTGGCGGCCGAGGTGGTCTGCCGCTTCGGCTGAGACCGGCTCGCCGCAAGCCCGAAAAAGGCGGTTTCGATCAAACGCGTGCTGGGCTATCCTGACACAGGGGGCGCTCCCACAGGTGCTGCCATGGAAGCGACGGACAAGGTCTTCGCCGGTCCCGTTCCGCAGGTCTATGACCGGCTGCTCGTTCCTCTGGTCTTTCAGCCCTATGCAGAAGATCTGGCCGCCCGCGTCATGGCCCCGAATCCCGAACGGATTCTCGAGCTCGCGGCGGGCACGGGCGCTCTGACGCGCGCGATGGCGGAGCGTCTCGACGGGGCGAGCCTCGTCGCGACCGACCTGAACCAGCCGATGCTCGACCTCGCCGCCACCCGCCTGCCGGACGATGACAGGATCTCTTGGCATCAGGCTGATGCGCTCGAACTGCCCTTCGCGGATGAGAGCTTCGACGCTGCCGCCTGCCAGTTCGGCGTGATGTTCTTCCCCGACAAGCCGAAGAGCCATCGCGAGGTCTGGCGTGTCCTGCGCCCCGGCGGGCGCTATCTGTTCAATGTCTGGGATGCGGTCGCGTCCAACGACTTCGTGGCGGTGTTGCTGGACGCGCTGGTCGAGGCATTTCCGTCCGATCCTCCGCGCTTCATCGAGCGTACGCCGCATGGCTATCATGATGTCGGGACCATCGAACTCGATGTGATGGCCGGCGGCTTCCCGAGGCCGATCATCGAGCGGGTCGAGAAGCGCGCCCACGCTGCTTCCGCGATGGATGTCGCGACGGGCTACTGCCAGGGCACGCCGATCCGCGGCGAGATCGAGGCGCGCGGTGGGCCAGGGCTCATGGCCGTGACCGAGGCGGTGGCAAGGGCACTGGAGCGCCGCTTCGGGGCCGGCCCGATCGAAGGAGCCCTCGCCGCATTCGTCGTTTCAGCCGAGCGCGCCTAACGCAGGCGACAATTCGCTGGCCCCTGAGCGTCGGGCTCCGTTGACTCGTGTCGCGCCCCATGCGACCCCGCGCCCATGACAAACGCGACCGCCCAAACCGCCCCCCAGCCCCTGCGAATCGGCCTTGCCGGTCTTGGAACGGTGGGGGCCTCGGTGCTGAAGATCCTGCAACGGCAGGAGAATGCGCTGGCGGCCCGCTGCGGCCGGGCGATCCGCGTCGTTGCCGTCTCGGCCCGCGACCGCAAGCGCGACCGCGGCGTCGATCTCGGCGGCCTGGCCTGGTTCGATGATCCGGTCGCGCTGGCGAAATCCGACGAGGTCGATTGCGTGGTCGAGCTGATGGGCGGCTCGGACGGTCCGGCCAAGGCGGCGGTCGAGGCCGCGCTCTCGGCCGGCAAGCATGTCGTCACCGCCAACAAGGCTCTGCTCGCAGCTCATGGCGTTGCACTGGCGGAACTGGCTGAAAGCAAGGGCGCGGCTCTCGCCTTTGAGGCCTCTTCGGCCGGCGGCATCCCGGTCGTGAAGACACTGCGAGAGGCAATGGCCGGCAACAATGTCAGTCGCATCTCCGGCATCCTCAACGGCACCTGCAACTACATTCTCTCGCGGATGGAGCAGGAGGGGCTGACCTTCGAGGCCTGCCTGGCGGACGCGCAACGCCTCGGATACGCCGAAGCGGACCCGACATTCGACGTCGAGGGCTTCGACACCGCCCACAAGCTCGCGATCCTGACCAGCCTCTCCTTCGGCACGAAGATCGACGCCGAAGCGATTCATGTCGAAGGCATTTCGGCGATCACGCCGCTCGATCTCCGGATGGCCGACGAACTCGGCTACCGCATCAAGCTGCTCGGCGTCGCCGAACGCACCAAGACCGGCATCGAGCAGCGCGTCCACCCGACCATGGTGCCGAAATCCTCCGCCATTGCGCAGGTGATGGGTGTGCTCAACGCGGTCAGTGTCGATGCCGACGCCGTCCGCGAAATTACGCTGGTGGGTCCTGGCGCCGGTGGCGATCCGACCGCTTCCGCCGTCGTCGCCGACATCGCCGATGTCGCGCGCGGGACGGCCGGTCTCCCGTTCGGCCTGCCGGTCGAGCGTCTGGAGGAGGCGAAGCGAGCGCCGATGCAACGCCATGAGGGCGGTTATTACATCCGCCTCGCCGTCGCCGATCGGCCCGGTGCTGCCGCTGCAATCGCGACCCGCATGGCCGAGGCCGACATCTCGCTGGAGAGCATCGTGCAGCGGCGTTCGCCCGAGGCGGCAACCCGCGATCCGGGCGGCCGCTCCGGCGCGCCGGTTCCGGTCGTGCTCATCACCTACGCCACCAGCGAGGCGGCGATCCGGGCGGCTCTCGAAAAGGTCTCAGCCGACGGCCATGTCGCCGAACCGCCGCAAGTCATCCGTATCGAACGGGAATAGGCTTCACGCCTCGCCCAGCCACGTCTTTGCAAGGGGACCCTGTTTCATGTCCGTCGATCTCCAAATCTCCCCCGACCAGATCATCGAGCGCTATCTCTCGATGGAACTCGTCCGCGTTACCGAGCGCGCCGCCGTCTCTGCCGCCCGGCTGCGCGGCCACGGCAACGAGAAGGCCGCGGACCAGGCGGCCGTCGACGCGATGCGGCGCGAACTGAACCGCCTGCCGATCGACGGCGAGATCGTCATCGGCGAGGGCGAGCGCGACGAGGCGCCGATGCTCTTCATCGGCGAGAAGGTCGGCAACAAGCAGGGGCCGAAGGTGCATATTGCGGTCGATCCGCTCGAAGGCACCACGCTTTGCGCCAAGGACATGCCGGGCTCGATCGCGGTGATGGCGATGGCCGGCGCTGGCAGCCTGCTTTATGCGCCCGACGTCTACATGGACAAGATCGCGATCGGCCCGGGCTATCCGCAGGGCGTGGTCGACCTCGATGCCTCCCCGGCCGACAACATCAATGCGCTGGCCAAGGCCAAGGGCGTGAAGCCGCACGAGATCTCGACGCTGATCATGGACCGCCCGCGCCATGCCAAGCTGATCGAGGAGGTCCGCAAGACCGGCTGCTCGATCCGCCTCATCACCGATGGCGACGTCGCCGGCGTGATCTTCTGCACCCAGCCCGAGAAGACCGGCATCGATCTCTATCTCGGCATCGGCGGCGCGCCTGAGGGCGTGCTCGCCGCCGCGGCGCTGCGCTGCGTCGGCGGCCAGATGCAAGGCCGCCTGATCCTCGACACCGAGGAGAAGCGCCAGCGTGCCGCCACGATGGGTGTCAAGGATCCCAACAAGAAATACGACATGTCGGAGATGGCCTCGGGCGACGTCATCGTCTGCGCCACCGGCGTCACCGATGGCGGGCTGCTCTCGGGCGTGAAGTTCGGCAAGGACGTCATCGAGACGGAGACCATCGTCTATCGCTCGATCACGGGCACGGTCCGCCGCATCTATGGCGAGCACCGCGAACTCTCGAAGTTCAAGCTGGATTGAGACGCCGGCGGCCGCGGTCGCCAGGGACGGTGTCTGAAACGCAATGGCCGGGCTCGTCCCGGCCATTCTTGTTCGGAAGACCTCAAGCGCTCGGCGGTCGGGTGCCCGGTCAAAAGACGTTACCGTAACGTTAATTTGCGCTATCCTGCGAGGGTCTCGTCGTAGGAGTGTGCCATGCGTCACGTCCTTCTGCTTGCTGCAGCTGTTACTCCCCTCCTCATCGCCACCGCCGAAGAAGCTTCCGCCCAGCGACATTTCGGCGGTGCGGGCTTCCGTGCCGGCGGAGGCGGCTGGGGCGGCGGAGCGTGGCGCGGCGGGGGATGGCATGGCGGTGGAGCATGGCGCGGTGGCGGCGTGGCTTGGCGTGGTGCGGGCTGGCGCGGAGCCGGCTGGCGTGGCGGAGGCTGGTACGGCGGCGGCTGGAACCGACCCTATGTCCGCGCCGGTTGGGGCTGGCGTCGTGGTTGGGGCTATCCCGGCTACTATCGCGGCTGGAATTCCGGCTGGGGCTGGGGGGCTGCGGGGCTGGCGGCCGGCACGATCATCGGCGCTGCTGCGGCCGCGCCGTATTATTCCGATCCCTATGTCTATAGCTATCCGGCCTACGGCTACCCCGTCTACACCACGCGGGTCGCCGCCTCGCCGGGCGGCTATTGCGCAACGCCGGCACGGACCTGCGCGTTGATCAATGTCGGCGTGGTCGGGACGGGCTGTTCCTGCGCTGTCTGGGGCGGTCGCGCCCGAGGGACCGTGGTCGGTCCCTGACGGGATAGGCGAAGAGGCGCGTTTGCAAGGCGCGGCTGCGCTCCGGTCTCGGCCAGGCGCCGGAGCCGGCGTGTCAGCCCGCGAGGTCTTGCGGCAGCGTCCCGCCGGCCAGCGTGTGCTCGACGCAGCCATCGACATGGCGTGCCAGCACCGCCGTTGCGCCGGCGATGTCGCGCTTCAATGCGCAATCCAGCAACATCTGGTGCTCCTCGGCCGCGATCGCACCCCGGAAGATCACCGCCACCATCTGGTAGCGCAGATATTTGTCGTAGATCGCCGCGTGCGTCTCCAGCAGCACCTGCGAGCCGCAGGCCGAGATCAGCGCATGATGGAACTCCCAGTCATAGCGCTTCCAGAGCTCGGGCTCGGCGCCGCTTCGCGCAAGCATGCGCCGCTCCATCGCGGCGAGCTTGTGATGCGCCGCGACGACGCGGCCTTCCCATTCCATATCGCCGGCCTCGAAGGACTGCGCCAGCGCGTGGCCTTCGAGCAGCAGGCGCATCGCCGCGATTTCCTGAAGGTTCGTGGCCGAGACGGGCGTGACCACGAAGCCCTTCTGTCCCTCCGCCTCGATCAGCCCTTCCGACGCCAGGCGGTTGAGCAGCTCGCGCAGCGTGCTGACGCTGGCGCCATAGGCTTCACGCAGCACCTCCAGTTTGAGTTTCTGCCCCGGCGCGAGGCGCCCGAAGATGATGTCGGAGCGAATGCGCCGATAGGCCGTCTCGGCGACGGACGGGGCAGGGGGCGTGACGGTGAGCATGACCTGGCCTTGAATCGCGTGTTCGCCACGGCGGCGGCGCTCGCCGTGGCGAACCGCCATCATAGCCAAACCGCCCTTGAGATCAATTTATATGGTAAAATCAAAAATCTCATATGAAACTCAGAATCCATGTTGCGCCTGCGCCGGCACGCGGCAATAGTGCGCCCCACAAGGCGGCATCACAGTCCGCTCACAGGGGAGGTTCGTCATGGCCATTTCAATCGATAGGCGTGCTCTGATCGCTGGCGGCGCGGCCGCCGCGGCGGCCGGTTTCAGCGGCGCCGCCTTTGCGCAGGCCAAGCCCAATCTGCGCTTCTCGGCGGTGTTTTCGGAGCAGGACATCCGCGCCGACATGATGAAGCGCTTCGGCGACGCCATCAAAGAGGACTTCACCCTGCAGCCCTACTACGGCGGCAACCTCTTCAAGCAGGGGACCGAGCTGGTCGCCATGCAGCGCAACAACCTCGAGATGGGGAACATCGCGCCGCAGGACATCTCGAACCAGATTCCGGAATGGTCGATCGTGACCTCGGCCTATCTGTTCCGCGACGCCGACCATCTGAAGAAGGTCTTCGCCAGCGATGTCGGCGCCGATCTCAAGAAGGTCGCCGAGGACAAGCTCAACATCAAGATTCTCGGGCCGACCTATTTCGGTGCCCGCCAGGTCGGGCTGAAGCCGAAGAAGAAGATCACCACGCCCGCCGACATGGCCGGCATCAAGCTACGCATGCCGGGCGGCGATGCCTGGCAGTTCCTCGGCCAGTCGCTCGGTGCCAACCCGACGCCGATGGCCTATGCCGAGGTCTATACCGGCCTGCAGAGCGGCGCGATCGACGGCCAGGACAATCCGCTGCCCAACGTCCAGAACATGAAGTTCTACGAGGTCTCCTCGCAGATCGTGCTGACCTCGCATCTCGTCGGCTTCGATTTGCTCTGCGTTACCGACCGGATCTGGAAGGCGATGTCGCCACAGAAGCAGGCCGCCTTCCAGGCCGCCGCCGACGCGGCCATGGACTGGAGCGCCAAGACCCATCTCGACAAGGAGAAGGAGCTGGTCGACTTCTTCAAGAAGCAGGGGCTCGAGGTCTATGTCCCTGACGTCGCCGCCTTCCGCGACTTCGCCCAGAAGAAATATCTCGCCTCCGATCTCGCCAAGAGCTGGAAGCCGGGTCTGGTCGACAAGATCAACGCGCTCTGAGGCGTTTGGGGCGCGGGGAGGGCTGCGGCGTGACGGATCGCTTGAAGTGGCTCGGCGGGTGGTTGGCCCGCCGCGCCGAGAACGTCCTGGTTCTGATGCTCGGCGCGATGTTCGCGGTCTTCATCGTCCAGATCGTCTTTCGCTACCTGCTCAACCTGCCGATTGGCTGGACGCATGAGATCAGCGTGATCCTCTGGCTCTGGATCGTGCTGTTCGGCTCGGCCTTCGTCACGCGCGAAAGCGAGGAGATCCGCTTCGACATCATCTATGGCGCGGTCGGTCCCCGCGCGCGGAGGGTGATGGCGGTGATCACCGCCGTCGCGCTCGTGGTGCTCTACACGCTCTCCTTGCCGGCGATGGCCGATTACGTCGCCTTCATGAAGGTGGAGCGCACGGCCTATCTCAAGCTGCCGTTCAACTGGGTCTATTCGATCTATCTCGCTTTCGCCGTGGCAGCGATCGCCCGCTATCTCTGGCTCGGCTGGCAGGCGATGCGCGGCAAAGCCCCCCAGGATTTCGATCCGACGAAGGCGAGCTCGGGCGTATGACCAGCCCCTTCTCCTTGTGCATCATCGCGATCGTGGCGCTCTCGTTGCTCGGTCTGCCGATCGGCCATGCCATGATCGCAGGCTCGATCTTCTACCTGCTGCTGGCCGGGCAGGACCTCAGCATCGCCGCCGAGCAACTGCTCAACGGCATGTACACGAACTACGTCATCTTGGCGGTGCCGCTGTTCATCCTCGCCGCCGAGCTGATGAATATCGGCTCGATGACTGAGAGGCTCCTGCGCTTCTGCGATGCCCTCGTCGGCCGGTTCAGGGGCGGGCTCGCCCAGGTCAACATCGTCCAGAGCGTGATCTTCGCCGGCATGTCGGGTTCGGCCATCGCCGATGCGGCCGGGACCGGACGCATGATGCAGGCGATGATGACAAAGGACGGCAAGTACCCGCCGAGCTTTGCCGCGGCGCTGACGGCCGCGTCCTCGGTGATCGGGCCGATCATCCCGCCCTCCATCCCGATGGTGCTGTACGCGTTGGTCTCGGACGCCTCGATCGGCTTCCTCTTCCTTGGCGGTGTCATACCCGGGCTGTTGATGGCCGGCGCGCAGATGGGCATTGTCGGCTTCACGGCGAGGAAGCGGGATTTCCCGGTCGAGCCGCCGATCCCGTTGCGCGAATGGCCCGGCATCACCTGGCGCGCCTTTCCAGCCCTGATGATGCCCGTCGTCCTTCTCGGCGGCATCTATGGCGGGGCGACCACGCCCACCGAGGCGGCGGCCGTGGCCGCTGCCTATGCGCTGGCCATCTCGGTGCTTCTCTATCGCAGCGTGTCGCTTCGCGCCTTCTATACCTCGCTTGCCTACAGCGCCCGCACCACGGCCTCGATCGGCATGCTCATCGCGGGCGCGCTGGTGTTCAACTATGTCGTGACGATCGAGAACATTCCCGAAAGCCTGAAGGTGGTGCTCTCGGGCTGGAACATGACGCCGATCGGCTTCCTGCTCCTCGTCAACGCCATCCTGCTGGTGCTCGGCTGCCTGCTCGAAGGCACCGCGATCTTGCTCATCGTCGTGCCGGTCTTCATCCCGACCGCCAAGGCGCTCGGCATCGACATGGTGCATTTCGGCGTCGTTGTCGTCGTCAACATCATGCTCGGGCTGATCACGCCGCCCTACGGCCTGCTGCTCTTCATCATGAACAACATCACCGGCGTGCCGCTCAGGGACATCGTGCGCGAGTGCATGCCCTTCCTCTTCGCGATGATCGGGGCGCTCGCACTGATCACCTTCATACCGGAGCTCGTCCTCTGGCTGCCGCGCCTGATGGGCTACCAGGGATAGGCGCAGCCTTAGACCGAACACATCACAGGTGCTCTCGTGACCAAGCCGATCTATGTCCTGAACGGCCCGAACCTGAACCGCCTCGGAACGCGCGAGCCCCACATCTACGGCTCGACGACGCTCGCGCAGGTCGAGGGGATGTGCCGCGAGGCGGCGGGCGACGCCCCGCTGGAATTCCGCCAGTCGAACCGCGAATATGAGCTGATCGACTGGATCCACGAGGCCATCGACGGCGGTCGCGCCATCGTCATCAACCCCGCCGCCTTCACCTTCACGTCGATGGCGATCCTCGACGCGCTCAAGATGTTCCCGGGCCCGATCATCGAGCTGCACATCAGCAACATCCATCGCCGCGAGGCGATCTATCACCGCTCCTATGTTTCGATGGTGGCGACCGCGATCATCGCCGGGCTCGGTGCGCAGGGCTATGCGGTCGCCGTCCGCTCGGCGCTCGATCTCGCCGGCAGCCAACCAGGCTGATGCCTCAACAGCACGGTTGACGAACGGGTGCGCCTGGGCGACGCCCTCTGGCCATGAGTCTCGAAATCCCGCGCGCCTTTCTCGGCGTCACCCGTTCGGTGCTGGGCCGGCCGTGGCGTGACCGTCTCGATTCCGCCGGCCTCGGCCGGGCCGAGGCCCTGGCCCAGCTCGAGGGCATGCCGGACATCCTCGCCCGCCTGCTGGCGGGGCGGGGTGTCGAACCCAACGAAGCGGCGCTCTATCTCGAGCCCAAGCTGCGTGACCTCCTGCCCGATCCCGGCACGTTGATCGACATGCAGCCGGCAGCCGCCCGCCTCGCGCGCGCCGTGGAGCGGCGCGAGCAGGTCGCGATCTTCGGCGACTATGATGTCGACGGCGCCTGCTCCTCGGCACTCCTTGCGGGCTTCCTCGCGGAAGCGGGCGCCCGCGCGCGCATCCACATTCCCGATCGCTTGATCGAGGGCTATGGCCCCAACAGCGAGGCGATCCGTCAGCTCGCCGCAGAAGGCGCGACGCTGCTCGTCACCGTCGATTGCGGCACCACCAGCCATGAGCCACTCGCCGAGGCGAAGCGACTCGGCCTCGACGTCGTCGTGCTCGACCATCATCAGGCGCCGGAGCGGCTGCCGGAGGTCGAGGCGCTGGTCAATCCGAACCGCCAGGACGATCTCTCGGGGCTGGGCCACCTCTGCGCAGCCGGTGTCGTCTTCCTGGCTCTGGTCGCGACGCGCGCCGAACTGCGCCGCCAGGGCGTCTGGACACAGCGTGGGTCCGAGCCCGATCTGCTGGCGTCGCTCGACCTCGTGGCGCTGGCGACGGTAGCCGATGTCGTGCCCCTGCGCGGCCTCAACCGTGCCTTCGTGCGCCAGGGGCTCGCCATGCTGCGGGGACGGGCCCGGCCGGGGCTGGCGGCCCTGATGGACGTCGCCGGCCTCGACGGCCCGGTCCAGCCCTGGCATCTCGGCTTCCTGCTCGGTCCGCGCATCAATGCCGGCGGGCGCATCGGCGATGCGGCATTGGGCGCCAAGCTCCTGCTCAGCGCCGACGAGATCGAGTCGCGCGGCATTGCTGCCGAACTCAACCGCCTGAACCAGGAGCGCCAGGAGATCGAGCGCCTGGCCGTGCTGGAAGCGACCTCCCAGGCTGATCACGCGCTGATGCGGGACGAAGGCACGGCTGTGCTGCTCGCCGCCTCGCCGGACTGGCATCCCGGCATCGTCGGCCTCGTCGCCGCGCGGCTGAAGGAGCGCTTCCGCCGGCCGGCCTTCGCACTCGCCCTCAACGGCGCTGGCGGTGCGACCGGATCCGGCCGTTCCATTGCCGGCGTCGATCTCGGCCGCGCCGTGCGCGCTGCCGTCGAGGCCGGGCTCGCGATCAAGGGCGGCGGCCACGCCATGGCGGCCGGCGTCACGCTGGCGTCAGGGCAGGGCGAGGCGTTCCATGCCTTCCTGAATGAGCGTCTCGCGGCCGAGGTCGGCACGGCCAGCGAATCGGAGGCGCTGCGGGTCGATGCCGCGCTCAGTGCGGGCGGCGCCACGCCCCGGCTGCTGACGGAGATCGAGCGGGCAGGGCCCTTCGGCGCCGGCAGCCCCGAGCCGGTCTTCGTCTTTCCGTCCCATCGCCTGAGCGACGCAGTCGAGATCGGCAGCGGTGGCCATGTCCGCATCAAGCTCAGGAGCGGCGACGGCGCGACGGTCGGCGGCATCGCCTTTCGCGTCGCACAGGAGCCGCTCGGCCGCGCTCTCCTGTCGGCTCGTGGCGAGACCGTCCATCTCGCGGCGACGCTGACGCTCAACCGCTGGGGCGGCAACGAGACCGCCGAACTGCGCGTGCTCGACCTGGCCAAGCCGGCTTGACCGGACAGGACGGGAGATTCTGGCCCGTACCGTGGTTTGACCACAGGAACCGGAAACTGGCGCTTGCGGAGCCGGGAAGCTGCCACTATACCTCGCCCCGCTTCGACACGAACCGCCCGCGGTTCGGAAGCCCGCGACCTTCGTCTATCGGTTAGGACACCAGCCTTTCACGCTGGGGAGACGGGTTCGACTCCCGTAGGTCGCGCCACTCTTTTATGGGTGGCGCAACAGATTGAACTCAAAAGAAATCGCTCGAGCCCACGTCGAGGGTGCCCCCGCGCTTCCTCGATTCGTGTTCCCCGATGGCTCTTGGCCTCACGCGTTGGCGATGGCGGCCCTGCTGAACGGGTCCGCCCTACAGCATGGCAGGGCGTTTCTCATCAAGCCGCCACAGCATCCATCGCGGATCGCGATGGCTGCCTTCCCGATCGCGCGTTCCGCCCCCTTTGAGCGGTGACTAGCGTCGCCTCGGATCAAACAAGCACCAAAAGGGGAAAGTCATGAGCCGTATTCCGCTGGACCCGATCCTCGCCGCATCTCGCAGGGCGCTCGTCGGGGCACTCTCGGTCGCCATTCTCGCCGGCGCGACCGGCTATGGCGTGGCCCAGTCCGGCAAGGAGACGATCACCGTCTACACTGCGCTGGAGAAAGAACAGCTCGTTCCCTACAAGGCGGCCTTCGAGAAGGCCCATCCCAATGTCGAGATCGCCTGGCTGCGCGACAGCCCCGGCATCGTGCTGGCCCGCCTGCTCGCCGAGAAGGACAATCCGCGCGCCGACGTCGTCTGGGGCGTGCCGCTGATGCACCTCGTCGGTCTCGACAAGCTCGGCATGCTCGAGCCCTACGCGCCCAAGGATTACGACAAGCTGAAGCCGCGCTTCCGCGACACGGCCAATCCCCCTGCTTGGACGGGCATGGACACCTGGATGAGCCTGATCTGCTTCAACACGGTCGAGGCGAAGAAGCGCAACATCCCGGCGCCGGAGAGCTGGGCCGATCTCGCCAAGCCGATCTACAAGGGGCAGATCACCATGCCGAACCCGGCTTCCAGCCACACCGGCTACATGGCGGTGAACCATTGGAAGCAGGCGATGGGCGACAAGGCCTGGTCCTTCATGGACGGGCTGCACGAGAACGTCGCGCTCTACACCCATTCCGGCTCCAAGCCCTGCAAGATGGCGGCGACCGGCGAATACGTGATCGGCATCTCGACCGACATCACCTCGCCCCAGCTCAAGTCCAAGGGCGCGCCGATCGACATCATCCTGCCGAAGGACAAGGTCGGCTGGGACATCGAGGCCACCGCGATCATCAAGGGCACCAAGAAGCTCAAGGCCGCGCAGGCGCTGGCGGATTTCTCGGTGAGCAAGGCCGCCAACGACCAGTACAACAAGTTCATGGCGATCGTGGCCTATCCGGGCGAGTTCGCCACGCCGAAGGGCTATCCGCCGGGCGCCGAGGCCGCGATGGCCGACCAGAACCTCGTCGCCAGCGCACTCGACCGCGAGGCCGTGACGGCCGAATGGGTCAAGCGCTATGACGGCAAGTCCGAGCCCAAGAGCGACTGAGCCAGGGCTATCCTTCGCCGCCTTACCTCAAGCGTCCGGCGCGTATCCCGCGGGAGCGCGCCGGGCCGTTTCATGTCATCCGGATTGCCGATTCCATGGTTTCTTCCTCCGGCCAGACCGCGCTGCTGCTCGCCATTCGCGGCCTCGGCAAGACCTTCGGCCGCTATGTCGCGCTGAAGACGATCGACCTCGACGTCCATGAGGGCGAGTTCCTCAGCTTCCTCGGGCCTTCGGGCTGCGGGAAGTCGACGCTGCTGCGCATCATCACCGGGCTGGAGCGCCAGAGCGCCGGCACGATCGGCCAGGGCGGCCGCGACATCTCCGCGCTCTCGCCGGCGCAGCGCGGCTTCGGCATCCTGTTCCAGTCCTACGCGCTGTTTCCCAACCTTACCGTCCGCCAGAACGTCGCCTATGGCCTGAACGGCTCCGGCCGGGCGGCCGAGGCCCGCGTCGCCGAGCTGCTCGAGATGGTCGGCCTGCCGGACATCGGCGGCAAGTTTCCCTCCCAGCTTTCGGGCGGGCAGCAGCAGCGCGTGGCGCTGGCGCGCGCGCTCGCTCCGAGCCCGAAGCTGCTACTCCTCGACGAGCCGCTGAGCGCGCTCGATGCCAAGGTCCGCGTCCATCTGCGCGAGCAGATCAAGGATCTGCAGCGCCGGCTCGGCATCACCACCATCATGGTCACGCATGACCAGGAGGAGGCGCTGGCCATGGCCGACCGGATCGTGGTGATGAACCACGGCACCGTCGAGCAGGTCGGCACGCCTGCCGAGATCTACGGGCATCCCGCCTCGCTCTTCGTGGCGAGCTTCGTCGGCAAGATGAACCTCGTGCCGGGGCAGGTCGCCGGCGGCGCCTTCAGGCCGCATGGCTCCACGGCGACGATCGCCGAGGCGCAAGGCGAGGGTGCAGCGCGGCTCTGCGTAAGGCCCGAGGATATCGAGGTCTCGGATGCGGGCAGCGGCACCGCGGCACGTGTCGAGGGCGTGGAGTTCCTCGGCGCCTTCACGCGGCTCCGCCTCGCCGTTCCGGGCTGGGGCGGCGTGGTGTTGAGCGCCGATGTCGCGGCGCGCCAGATGCGCGACCTGGCGATCGCGCCGGGCGCGGCAGTGCGGATCACGCTCGACCCTACACGCCTGCAGCTCCTGCCGGGCGGCGGCGATGCGTGACGTCATGCTGGAGAGGGCGGTCGTAACGCGGCATCGGGCGCCGCCGATATCGGAACCGGCGCTGCGGCTCATGCTGACGCTCGTGCTGTTCGCAGCGCTCGTCGTCCTCGTGCTGCTGCCGGTCGGCGCCATCCTCTCCAAAAGCCTGGAGGATCAGAACGGCGCCTTCGTCGGCCTCGGCAATTTCAGTGCCTATCTCGGCAATCCCTCGCTCACCCGCTCGATCGGCAACAGCCTGCTGCTCGGCGCACTGACGACGACGATCACGGTCTCGCTCGCTTTCCTCTATGCCTATGCGTTGTCGCGCAGCTGCATGCCGTTGAAGCCGCTGTTCCGGGGCATCGGGCTGCTGCCGGTCCTCTCGCCCTCGCTGCTTCCGGCGATCGCGCTGACCTATCTCTTCGGCAATCAGGGCTTCCTCAGGGACCTGCTCGGCGGCGCCTCGATCTACGGGCTGTCCGGCATCGTCGTGGCGCAGGTCTTCTACTGCTTCCCGCATGCGCTGCTGATCCTGACGACGGCGCTCGCACTCTCCGATGCGCGGCTCTACGAGGCGGCGGAGATGCTGGGCGCTTCGCGCGGCCGGATGTTCCGCACGATCACGCTGCCCGGCGCCCGCTTCGGCCTCATCAGCGCGGTCTTCGTCGTCTTCACCATCGCCGTCACCGATTTCGGCGTGGCCAAGGTCATCGGCGGCCAGTTCAACGTGCTCTCGATCGACATTTACAAGCAGGTCATCGGCCAGCAGAATTTCCGCATGGGTGCGGTCGTCGGCGTGCTGCTGCTGCTGCCGGCGGTGCTCTCATTCGGCGTGGATCTCTATGTCCGGCGGCGGCAGAAATCGATGCTGAGTGTGCGAGCCGTCGTGCTGGTGCCGGAGCAGCGCAGGGGCTTCGACCTCGCGATGCTGGCGGCGGCGGGACTGGTCGCGCTCTTCATCCTCGTCCTTGTGGGCACCGCGCTCTTTGCCTCCTTCGTCAAGTTCTGGCCCTATGATCTGAGCCTGTCGCTCGGCAACTATGACTTCGCCGCCTATGACGCGGCCGGCTGGTCGTCCTACGGCAACAGCCTGACGATGGCTGCCTGGACGGCGCTGATCGGCACGGTCTTCGCCTTCGGCGGCGCCTATCTGGTCGAGAAGGGGCCCGGGCTGGCGCTGCCGCGCGCGCTCTATCGTGCGCTCGCAGTGCTGCCGCTGGCCGTGCCGGGGCTCGTGCTCGGCCTCGGCTACATCTTCTTCTTCAACAGCCCGTCGAACCCGCTGAACGGCGTCTATGGCGGACTGTCGATCCTCGTCATGTCCACCATCGCGCATTACTACACCGTGCCGCATCTGATGGCGGTGACGGCGCTGAAACAGATCGACGACGAGATCGAGGAGGCGGCTGCCGCGCTCGGCGTGCCGTTCTGGCAGACCTTCTCGCGCGTCACCCTGCCGATCTGCGCACCGACGGTGATCGACATCGCGACCTATTTCTTTCTCAACGCCATGACGACGATCGGCGCGGTGGTCTTCCTCTATGCGCCGGCGACCAAGCTCGCCTCCGTCGCCGTGGTGGAGATGGACGATACCGGCGACACGGCCGCCGCGGCAGCGATGGCGGTGATGATCCTGCTGACGGCCGCGGCCGTGAAGTTGCTGCAGATGCTCCTGACATCGGTCATCCTCCGCCGGACGCAGGTCTGGCGCCTGCGTCGCGACGATGGCTTGATCGACGACGCGGGGCGTGCTCCATCGGGGGCGTGACCATGCGCACCCCGGGGCCCGCCATGCGGCAGTATTCGGGAGCTCCCGAGCCGATCCGGATCAATGTCAGCTCCCGCATCGACCTTCTGACACTGAGGCTCTTCGTCGCGATCGTCGAGGAGCGCAGCATCGCGCGCGCTGCCGAGCGCGAGAACATCGCGGCCTCCGCCGTCAGCAAGCGCATCGGTGACTTGGAGCTTGCCCTGCGCACGGAGCTGCTGCACCGGCAGCGCCAGGGCGTCGAACCGACGGCCGCCGGGCAGGCCCTGTTCCAGCACGCGCGCCTCATCATGCGCAATCTGGCCGAGCTAGAGGCTGAGCTCGTCGACTTCTCGGCGGGTACACGCGGCCAGGTTCGCATCTGGGCCAACGAGTCCACGCTGTTCGGCTTCATTCCCGAGCAGCTCGCCGGATTCGCCGAGCGCTATCCGCAGGTGCGCGTCGAGCTGCAGTCCAACCTGAGCCCGGTCAATATCCAGGCGGTGATGGACAACAGTGCCGATATCGGCATTTTCTCCGGCGATCTGCCGACGGGCGAATTGTCCGTGCATTCCTGCTTCAAGGACCGCCTCGTCGTGGTCGTGCCGGCCGGGCATGAGCTCGCCGGCCGCGACGGGGTCGGCTTCGCGGAGCTGCTGGGCTACGATCTGATTGAGCAGGAGCCGCGCAGCTCCATCCAGACGCTTCTGCTCAAGAATGCGGGCGAGCTCGGCAACATCCCGCGTTCGCGCGTGCGGGTGGGAGGGTTCGACGCGGTCTGCCGCATGGTCGAGGCGGGGCTCGGGCTCGGCATCATTCCAAACCAGCTTGCCGCCAAGCTCAGCCCGGTGATGGACATCGTGACGGTGCCTCTCGAAGAGGACTGGGCCGTGCGCGAACACAAGATCTGCGTGCGCGGCGAGGCCGAGCTGCCCGTCGCGACGCGCCTTTTGCTGCGCCATCTGCTCGAGGCGGCGCAGGCGTCGTGAGCCACGCCGCAGCCTTGGTGAACCACGACTTCTCCCGGCCGCTGCGCCTTCCTATCCCGATGACGGAGCCGTTTCGGGCTTCGCCTGATGGGAGCGGGTGTCGTGTCCGGCACGATGTTCGAAAAAATCTGGGACCGCCACAAGGTCCATGAGCGGCCGGATGGGCAGACGCTGCTCTATGTCGACCGTCACTATGTCGGCGACGACCTGCCGCTGGAAGCCTTCGAGACGCTCCGGCGCAAGGGGCTGAAGGTCCGCAGGCCCGAGCTGACCTTCGCTATGCCGGACCACTATGTCTCGACCCGCGGCCGCAGCCTCGCCGACACTGTCGATGCCGAGCGGCGCGAGCTGATCGAGGAGCTGGTCCGCTTCACGGCCGAGAACGGGATCTCGCTCTTCCCGCTCGACGACATCCGGCAGGGCATCGTCCATGTCGTCGGACCCGAGCAGGGGCTGAGCCAGCCCGGCATGACCATCGTCTGTGGCGACAGCCACACCTCGACCCACGGCGCGCTCGGGGCGCTCGGCTTTGGCATCGGCGCGGCCGAGGTCAGCCATGTGTTCGCGACGCAGACGCTCTGGCAGCGCAGGCCGCGCACGATGCGCGTGACCGTCTCCGGCATCCCGGGCCCGAGCGTCGTCGCCAAGGACGTCATCATGGGGATCATCGCCCAGATCGGTGTCGCCGGCGCCGTCGGGCATGTCATCGAATATGCTGGCGAGACCATCCGCGAGCTCTCGATGGAGGGCCGCATGACCCTCTGCAACATGTCGATCGAGGCCGGTGCGCGCGCCGGCATGGTCGCGCCGGACGAGGTGACCTTCGCCTATCTCGCAGGGCGCCCCTTCGCTCCGAAGGGGGCCGAATGGGACGAGGCCGTAGTGCGCTGGCGAGCACTGGCAAGCGAGGCGGATGCGGCCTTCGACCGCGAGGTGCGGCTCGATGCAGCCACGCTCGCGCCGATGGTGTCCTGGGGCACGAGTCCGGAGGATGCCGGGCCGATCACCGGCCGTGTGCCCGATCCGCGCGGCATCGCCGATCCGCTGAAGCGCAGCCGCATCGAGAAGGGTCTGGCCTATATGGGGCTTCAGCCCGGCGCGGCGCTCGAAGGGCTGGCTGTCGACCGCGTCTTCATCGGCTCCTGCACCAATGGCCGCATCGAGGACCTGCGCCTCGCCGCGGCGGTGCTGGAAGGGCGCCGGGCGACCGTGCCGACGCTCGTGGTGCCGGGCTCCGGGACGGTAAGGGCGCAAGCCGAGGCGGAGGGTCTCGATCGGATCTTCCTGGCAGCGGGCTGCGACTGGCGCCATGCCGGCTGCTCGATGTGCCTCGCCATCAACGGCGACATGCTCGCCGAAGGCGAGCGCTGTGCCTCCACTACCAACCGCAATTTCGTCGGCCGACAGGGCAGGGGCTCGCGAACGCATCTGATGAGCCCGGCGATGGCTGCGGCCGCGGCCGTCGCCGGCCGCCTCACCGATGTCCGCCAGCTCGGGATGGCCTGAGCATGGAGCGTTTCACCCGCCTTTCCGGCGTCGCCGTCCCGATCGAGGGCGCCGATATCGACACCGACCAGATCCTGCCGGCGCGCTTCATGCACAAGCGGCGCGTCGAGTACGGCCAGTACTGCTTCCACGACCAGCGCCTCGACACGACGGGCCGGCCGCGCCCGGATTTCGTGCTGAACCGGCCCGGCTTCCGGCAGCCCGCGATCCTGGTGGGGGATCGCAATTTCGGCTGCGGCTCCTCGCGCGAGCAGGCGGTCCATACGCTGGTCGATTTCGGCATCCGCAGCATCATCGCCGTCAGCTTCGGGGACATCTTCCGGACGAACTGCCTGAAGAACGGCCTGCTGCCGGTCACGCAGCCAGAGGAGATCGTGCGCGGGCTGCGCGCCGGCCTCACCGCGTCGCCGGGGCTGCACCTCACGATCGATCTCGAGAGCGAGCAGGTCATCGAGGCCGACGGCACCGCGCATGTCTTTTCGGCCGATCCCTTCGGTCGTTCCTGCCTCCTCGCCGGCCTCGACGAGATCGACTACACGCTGACGCTGCTCGATCGGGTCAGCGCCTTCGAGGCGGCGGGGCAGTGAAGGCCAGCGCCTCAACCATCGTTCTGCTGACATATCGGAGAGTTCCATGAAGATTGCAGTCCTGCCGGGTGACGGCATCGGGCCCGAAGTGACGCGCCAAGGCGTCAAGGTTCTGCGCGCCGCCGCCGCGCGCTTCGGCTTTGATCTCGAGTTGAGCGAGGCGCTGATCGGCGGCTGCGCCTACGAGGCCCATGGTCATCCGCTGCCGCCCGCGACGCTCGCGCTCGCCCGCGAGGCCGACGCGATCCTGTTCGGCTCGGAAGGCGGTTTCCAGTACGAGACGCTGCCTCGCGGTCTGAGGCCCGGCGACGCGCTGCTGAGCCTGCGCCGCGAGCTCGACCTCTTCGCCAATTTCCGTCCCGTGATCGCCTGGCCGGAACTGGCCGATGCGACGACCTTCAAGCCGGAGGTGGTCGAAGGCGTCGACCTGACCATCCTGCGCGAACTGACGAGCGACATCTATTTCGGCGAGCCGCGTGGCATCGAGACCCTGCCCGACGGCACCCGGCGCGGCATCAACACGATGAGCTACGCCGAGGCCGAGATCCGTCGCATCGCCCATGCAGGTTTCCGCGCCGCGCGGGCACGACGCCGCAAGCTCTGCTCGGTCGACAAGGCCAATGTGCTCGAGACGATGGAGCTCTGGCGCGAGATCGTCACCGAGATCGGCGCCGAGTACCCGGATGTCGAGCTGACCCATCTCTATATCGATGCAGCCGCGATGGCGCTGGTGCGCACGCCGAAGGCCTTCGACGTCATCGTCACCGCCAATCTCTTCGGCGATATCCTCTCCGACGAGGCGTCGATGCTGGTCGGCTCGATCGGGATGCTGCCTTCGGCCTCGCTGAACGCGCAGGGCAAGGGTCTGTTCGAGCCTGTCCATGGCTGCGCGCCGGATATCGCCGGCAAGGACATCGCCAATCCGCTGGCCGCGATTCTGTCCGTAGCAATGATGCTGCGGCTCGGATTCGGCCGAGAGGACGCGGCCTCGGCGGTCGAGGCGGCAGTGCGTCGGACGCTCGCCGACGGCCACCGCACGAGCGACATCGCGAGCCCGGGCTGCGCCGCGGTCGGGACGGAAGAGATGGGCGATCTGGTGCTGCGGGCGCTGGCCTGACACGCTGGCCGTTTCTTGGTCGCGCGGAGGCATGCAGGGAAGGCGTGCCTCCGCTTTCGCGTGGGCGTATTGCAAATATTTCACAAGAGATTTTATAGTTCGCTCGATGCTGCCCGGATCGAACGGGCGCATGGCGGACAAGGAGTTTCTCGATGAAGACCAGCGGCCTCGGAACGATTGGAAACAGGGTCGTCTTCGAGAACGAACGGGTCCGCGTCTGGCTTGTAGAACTCGAGCCAGGCCAGATCCAGTCGCGGCATGTGCATGATCTGCCCTACCTCATCGTGCCGCTGACCGACGGGCAGAACATCATGCGCTTCGATGACGGGCGCGAAGTGAGGACGGATGAGAAGCCCGGCGTCACGCTCTGGCGGATGCCCGGCGCTGCGCACGAACTGGAAAATGTCAGCTCCTGGCAGTACCGCAACATTCTCGTCGAGTTGAAGGAGCCCGAGCCTGCTGCGGGCGCCGTGGCATGATCGACCGCAGGCGGCTGATCGGACTTCCGTTCCTCGCGCCGCTCATCGCCGGCGCTGCCCGGGCCCAGGGGCTTTCCGGTCGGCCCGTCACCATCGTTTCGCCCTATGCGGCGGGCGGCACCAGCGACATCATCGCCCGCGTGCTCGGCGAAGGCCTGCATGAGCTTTGGAAGCAGCCCGTCCTGATCGAGAATCGGCCCGGCGCCAACGGCTCGATCGGCGTCTCGGCCGTGGCGCGCGCCGCTCCCGATGGCCACACGCTGCTTGCCGTGGCGTCCAGCGCACTGACGCTGAACCCGCTGCTCTACAAGAAGCTCGCCTATGACGTGGAACGCGATCTTGTTCCGGTGAGCGTCACCGGGCTGGTTCCGAATGTCGTGGTCGTCAATCCGAAGCTGCCCGCACGCAGCCTGGCCGAGCTCGTTGCTGTTGCGAAGGCCCGGCCGGGCGGGCTGACCTATGCCTCCCAGGGCATCGGCTCGAACGGGCAGATGAACGCCGAGCTGTTTCGTCTCGCGACCGGCCTATCGCTGCTGCACGTTCCCTACAAAGGCAGCGCCCAGGCCGTCACCGACCTGGTCGGGGGGCAGGTCGACCTCATGTTCGACAACTTGCCGACCGTGCTGGAGCAGATCCGCGGCGGCCAGCTCAGGGCGCTGGCGGTAACCTCGGCCGCGCGTACGCCGCTGCTGCCCGAGGTGCCCACCGTGGCGGAGGCGGCGATCCCCGGTTTCGACACTTCCGCCTGGTTCGCCGTGCTCGCGCCAAGGACAACGTCGCCGGAGCTGGTGGCGCAGCTCGAGAAGGCGGTTGTCGGCGTCCTGGCGCAGCCTCCAATCGCGGCCAAGCTTGCCGCCGCGGGCGTTACCGTGGCTGCTGCCGGTTCGAAGGACCTCGCGGCGCGCATCCTGCATGATCGGCAAATGTGGGGAGAGGTCATCGCGAAAGCGGGTGTCGTCATCGATTGAAATCGCAAAAGATATCTCTTGAGAAATATCACAAGATCGGACATCTTCACGGCAAGGGCGCAATGCCCGCCGTGAGGGGAAATCCGATGCACAGGATCACGAAAGCCGCAGTCGCCATATTCGCGGGCGCAGTTGCCGCCGCGAGCTTCGCCGTCGCGCCCGCCGAGGCACAGACGCCGATCACCTTCTCGCTCGACTTCCGCGCACTCGGCCGCCATGCAGCCTGGTTCGTGGCGCTCGACAAGGGCTACTACAAGCAGGCCGGGCTGGACGTGAACATCATCGCCGGGCAGGGGACCGCACAGGCGATCCAGGCTCTGGAGGCCGGCACGGCCCAGGTCGCGTTCTCGGATGTCGCCGGCGTCGTCGCGGCGCGCGCCAACAGCGGCTCTACGGCGAGGCTCGTCTCCGTGACCTATCAGAAGGCGCCTTACGCGATCTTCTCGCTGCGGGATGGCGCCAATGTTCGTTCCGCCGAGCAGCTCGGGGGGCTCGAGATCGGCAGCGGTGCCGGCAGCTTCACCCAGAAGGTGATCGAAGCGTTCATGCTGCAGAAAGGCATCACTACGCCGGCGAAGTTCACCAATGTCGACCCCTCCGCGCGCGTCGGCTTGCTTGCGGCAAAGAAGATTCCGTCGGTCGAGACCTTCGTGATGGCCCGGCCGGGCGTCGCCAAGGCGGTCGGTTCCTCGAATGCCCGAACCTATCTGCTCGCCAATGACGGGCTCGTGCTCTACTCGAACGGCATCGTCGTCCGCGAGGACCTGATCAAGTCGAAGCCCGAGGTGGTCAAGGCGTTCATCGCGGCCTCGCTCAAGGGTTGGAAGGACACGATCGCGAAGCCCGAGGAGGCGGCCGACATCGTCGTCAAGCTCAACAAGGGGCTCGAGAAGGATGTCGTGCTTGAGGAGATCCAGATCGTGACCGAACTCGTTAAGACCGAGGTCACGGACAAGGCCGGCCTCGGCACCATCGATCCCGCCGCCATGGCCTCCTCGGTGTCGCTCATCCTCCAGACCCTGCCGGGCGCCAAGGTCACCGCGAGCGACGTCTACGACTCCACCCTGCTGCCTGCGACGCCTGTCCTGCCGTGAGCACAACTTTGACACAAGCGGAGCGCGCCCCAGCGGGCGCGCTCGAAGTCTACGGCCACTTCATCGGTGTCCGGAAGGTTTTCGGGACGGGGGAGGGCGAGATGATTGCCCTCTCCGAGGTCGATTATGAGCTGAAGAAGGGCGAGCTCGTCGCGCTGCTCGGCCCGAGCGGCTGCGGCAAGACCACCCTGCTGCGCATGGTTGCGGGGCTGACCAAGCCGAGTGGCGGCAAGATCGTGATCCGCGGCCGCGAGGTCACCGAGCCGCAGGACGATTTCGGTTTCGTCTTCCAGAGCCCCAACCTGCTGCCCTGGCGCACGGTGATCTCCAACGTGCTGTTCCCGATGGAGATCAAGGGGCGGCTCGACGACAAGGCACGCGCGCGGGCCGCCGAGCTCCTGGACCATGTCGGCCTCGGCAAGTTCCTGAAGAGCCGGCCGCACGAACTGTCCGGTGGCATGAAGCAGCGTGTCGCGCTCTGCCGTGCGCTGATCCATTCGCCCTCGCTCATCCTGATGGACGAGCCGTTCGGCGCGCTCGACGAGTTGACCCGCATGGAAATGCACGAGCTGCTGCTCGACATCCGCCGTCTGACCGGAACGACGGTGATGTTCGTCACGCACTCGATCTCTGAGGCGATTTATCTCGCCGACGAGGTGCTGGTGTTCAGCGCGCGACCCGGCCGGGTCTCGGACCGCATCAGGGTCGACTTGCCTTATCCGCGCGAGGCGGCCCAGCGCTACACCAGCACTTTCAGCGAGTACGAGCGGCGCGCCGGCGCCGGCCTCGGCGTCCTTCATCACGCTTGACGATCCGCATCATGAAAATCTCATCGGACGCCTTCACGCGGATCGCCTATCCCGCGCTCGGCCTCGTGCTCCTGCTGGTGCTCTGGCAGGGCTACATCGTGCTCTTCGACGTGCCCCAGGCGGTGCTGCCGCGGCCGCTGACGGTCTGGAACGCGACGGTCAACAACCTGCCGCTGCTGCTTTCGGAGGGGAGGGTGACCTTGCTCGAGAGCGTCTACGGCTTCCTCCTCGCCTTCTTCCTCGGCATTCCGATCGCAGTCGCGATCTCGTCCTCGCGGACGCTGAACCTGATGTTCTATCCGCTGCTGATCGCGACGCAGGCTCTGCCCAAGGTGGCTCTGGCGCCGCTGATCCTGGTCTGGCTCGGCACGGGCATCGAATCCAAGCTTGCCATCGCCTGGCTTGTCGCCTTCTTCCCGATCGTGGTCGACACCGCCACCGGCCTGCGCTCCACCCCGCCGGAGATGCTCGACCTTGCCTCTTCGGTCCGCGCCACGGGCTGGCAGACCTTCTGGAAGATTCGCTTCCCCGCCGCGCTGCCCTTCGTGATCACCGGCTCGAAGGTCGCGATCACGCTGGCCGTCATCGGCGCCGTGATCGGCGAGTTCATCAGCTCGAACGAAGGACTCGGCAATTTGCTGCTGGTCGCCAACTCGCAGGTGAATACGCCGCTCGCCTTTGCAGCGCTGCTCGCGCTCGCGGTGCTCGGCATGGCGCTCTATGCCGCCGTCGCGCTCGTCGAGGTCGCGCTGAAACCCTGGTTCAGCGAAGTCCGCCACTGAAGAACCGCCGAAGAGTCCGTCATGACCAAGCCTCGCATCGCCCTTCTCGTCGGCTCGCTGAGCCGGGACTCGATCAACCGCCGTCTTGGGGAGGCGCTTGCGCGCCTCGGTAGCGACCGCTTCGAGATCGCGGAAAGCACGCTCGCGGACCTGCCGCTCTTCAACCGCGATCTCGACGCGGCGCTGCCCGCACCGGTGCTGCGCTTCAAGGCCGAGGTCGAAGCGGCGGATGGCGTGCTGATCGTCGGCCCTGAATACAACCGCTCCGTTTCGTCCGCTCTCAAGAACGCGATCGATTGGGGCTCGCGCCCCTATGGCGCCAATTCCTGGAAGGACAAGCCGGCGGCGATCGCCGGCCTCGCCAGCGGCGCGCTCGGAACCGCACCGGCGCAGCAGCATCTGCGCAACATCCTCTCGCATCTCGACGTGCATGTCCTGCCGCAGCCGGAAGTCTGCATGTCGATGCGCGAGGGGCTGTTCGATGCGGCCGGAGACATCGCCGACGCGGCGACCAGGCGTTTCCTCGACGGCTTCCTGTCCCGCTTCGCCGGGCATGTCGCGCGCTTCGGCAAGGTGGCGGCATGAGCACCGAACGGATCGCGCTGGATGTCCACGCCCATCTGATCCCTGTCGGACATGAGGGGATCTCGCAGGCCGAGGGCGTGACCTGGGATCCGGCAACGGAGAAGCTCGTCATCGACGGCCACGCCGTCGGCATCAAGGCTCTGTTCCATCCGGAGGCGCTGATCGCCTGGATGGACGCACAGGGTGTCGAGCGGGCCTGGATTTCGGTGCCGCCTCCGACCTACCGGCCGGGCCTCGACGCCGCGCAGGCGGAGGCCTGGACGCGCGCGCTGAACGAGGGGCTCGTCGCGATCGCGGCGTCCCATCCCGAGCGTCTGGAGCCGTTATTCCATCTGCCGGTCGGGCATCCCGAACTCGCCGTTGCAGTGGTACGGGAATGCGTGGCGAGCGGGCGTGCTCGCTTCGCCATGCCGACCGGCGAACCCGGGCTGGTGCTGTCGCAACCGTCGCATGCGCCGCTCTGGCAGGTGCTGGACGAGGCCGGTGCCTTCGTCTTCCTGCATCCGGGCGAAGGCTGCGACGGGCGGCTCGATCCCTTCTATCTGCACAATCTCCTCGGCAATCCCAGCGAGACCGCCATCGCGGCGAGCCACCTCGTCTTCGCCGGAATCCTGGAACGCCATCCGCGCATCACGATCTGCCTGGCCCATGCCGGCGGGACAGTTGCCGCTGTCGCCGGTCGCTGGCAGCAGGGCTTCGCCACCGCCAGGCCCGGCCTCGACACGACGGTCGAGGCGCCGGCCAAGGCGCTGCGGCGCTTCTGCGTCGACTGCATCGCGCATGATCCGGCGCTGCTCGGCCTGGCGGAGTCCGTCTTCGGACCCGAGCGGGTCGTCTTCGGCTCGGACTGGCCCTTCCCGATGGGTTTGCTCAAGCCGCATGAGCAGCTGGCGGGCCTCTCGGCCGAGCGCCGCCGCGCCATCTTCTGCGACAATCCCGGGCGCTTGCCGGGCTGAGCCCGCTGCGCACGCTGCCAAGAAAAAGGGCCGGTCCCCGAAGGGCCGGCCCTTTCCTTTAGGCGTTGCGCAGGGCCTCAGATCACGACGTCGCTATCGCCGGCGAGATCGCGCTCCACGAGCTTGTTGCGCAGCTCGCCCAATCCCTCGGCGCGGACGATCACCTCGTCGCCGGCCTTCAGGAAGATCGGCGGCTCGCGCGCATTGCCGATGCCGGCCGGCGTGCCCGTGAGCAGCACGTCGCCGGGATGCAGCGTCATGCCGAAGGAAAGCTCGGCGATCAGCTCCTCGATCGGGAAGGCCATCTGCGCGGCGACGGCGTCCTGCATCACCTCGCCATTGAGCAGGCATTGCAGGCGGACCTTCGGCAAGTCGATCTCATCGGGCGTCACGACCATGGGACCAAGCGGCATCGTGCCGTCGATGCTCTTGCCCTTCAGCCACTGCGCGCCGTGGCGGCGCTGGAGATCGCGCTGCGAGACGTCGTTGGCGAGGCAGAAGCCGAAGATGTGCTCATGGGCGCGCGCCTTCGGGATGCTGCGGCCGCCCTTGCCGATGACGATCGCGATTTCGGCCTCGTAGTCCCACTTTGCCGAGATGCGGGCGTCGAAGGCGATGTCGTCGTTCGGGCCGATGACGACGTCGGGCGCCTTGGTGAAGAAGGTCGGCGCATTGGGGCGGTCGACGTCCTGGCCTTCGCGTTTGCCCTTGCTCTCCTCGAAATGCGTCCAGTAGTTCCAGCCCGTGCAGAGCACGTCGCGGCGGAAGCGGCGGATCGGGGCGGCGATGTCGGCTCCCGCCAGCGGCAGGCGCTCGCCCGTGGCCCGGGCCGAATCCAGGACAGCGGAGCGGATGTCCGGCGCGAGGCCGATGAGGGCGACGAGGTCCCCGGTTTCGCGCGGCAGGAGGACGATCTCGCCCCCCTCCACAAAGCCAAGGCGTTCGCTCTCGCCCTGGCGGATGTTGATGAAGCGCATTGGACGCCGCTCAGTCCTGGATGACCGCGATCGCGTTGATCTCGATCAGATAGTCGGGCGATGTCATCTTGCAGATTTCGACCATGGTCGAGGCCGGCGCGATGCCGGTGAAGTATTCGCGCCGGACCTTATGGATGGCGTCAAAATGCTCCATGTTCCGGACATAGACATCGACGCGGCAGATGTCGTCGAGCGTGCCGCCGGCCTCTTCCACCGCGGCCTTCAAGTTTTCGCAGACCTGGCGGGTCTGTTCGGAGACGTCGCCGATGCCGGCGATCGAGCCGTCCGCCCGGCGCGAGGTCATGCCGGAAATGAAGACGAGCCGGCCGCGCGCCTCGATCATGGTCGCTTGCGCGAAGTGACCGTTGGGCTGACGCAGCTTAGCGCTGGTGATCTTCTGCTTGGCCATTGGAAAACTCCGTTATCAGGAAAGAGAGGAGGGGAACGCGACGTCCAGCCGGGCCGCGGCGGCACGCAGTGCCTCCAGCGTCGCTGGGGCGATGCGGCAGGAGCCGTCGAAATCGCGGTGGGCCTTGGCTGCGCGGTCGCCCGGCATGCGCACGGCGGCAGCGCCGGGAGCCGTCTTCGAGGCGCGGATGCGGTCCGCGAAGCCGGTCGCGGACGCCTCGAACTCGCCGAGCGGGCGGAAGCCCTCGATCTCGATGGCGAGGAACAGGTTCGCGCTGGCATAGGGCTGCGACAGGTCGCCATAGAGCGGTCGGACCGCATCGCCGATGGCACCGGCCGAGAGGCCGCCCGCGAGCAGATCGACCATCACCGCGAGACCGAAGCCCTTGGCGGCGGCGGCCGGCAGCAGCATGCCCTTGATCGCCTCAGCCGCATTCGTGGTCGGCACGCCGTCGGCGGTGGCGGCCCAGCCTTCGGGAATGGGCTCGCCGCGCGCGTCGGCGAGCCGGATCTTGCCCATGGCGCCGGCGCTCATCGCGAGATCGAGCACAAGCGGCTCGCCACCCGTGGGCACGGCGATGGCGAGCGGATTGTTGCCGACGACACGCTCGGCGCCGCCGGGAGCCGGCAGCAGCGGGCGGGTGTTCGCCATGACGATGCCGATCTGGCCGGCCAGCGCGATCTTGCGCGCGAAACGGCCTGCGGCGCCGAAGTGGAAGGCGTTGCGTATGGCCACCGCGGCGAGGCCGTGTGCCCGTGCCCGCTCGATCGCGAGGGATGCTGCCTTCTCGGCCGTGACATGGCCGAGCGCGTTGTCCGCATCGATCGTGACGCGCGCGCCCGCATCGACCACGATCCGGCCGTTGGCGCCGGCGTCGACCGAACCCTTTTCGATTCGCTCCAGATACATGGGCAGGAGCATCAGGCCGTGCGAGCCGAGTCCTTCGATATCGGCATCGAGCAGCGCTTCGGCCACCAGTCCGGCATAGGGAGCAGGCGTGCCGGCTTTCGCCAGCAAGGCCTGGGCAAGCATGCGCAAATCGGCGGCCGGGTATGAGGCGGGATTAGCCATGGGCGGCGTCCTGGGAAGCGCGCGCCATCAATGCGCGTCCCGCTCGTCGGTGTACCAGGACGGCATCTGCGGGTAGTGCGGGCCGTCATAGATCTCGACGACGACCGTCTCCTCGATGGCGACGCTCGGTCCGTGCACGTTGCCCTTGGGATTGCAGTAGAAGCTGCCCGGCTTCAGCGTGACGCCGGTGCTGGTGTATTCGAAGTGCCCGGACAGGCAGAACATCATCTGGTTCGAGGCATGGGAGTGCGGCTTGGGGATGCCGGCGCCCTTTTCGAAGCGGATCAGGGCCACGGAGGCGCCGGTCGCCTCGTCCCGCCACAGCATCTTCTCGTGAACACCCTTCAGCGACTTCGGGCGCCAGGGCATGTCGTTCGATTGGATGAGGATTTCCTCGAGGCTGGGAGCGCCGGCGGGGAGCTGCATGATGGACCCTTCTGTTCAGCATTCACGCTTAGGATGTCCGTCATGATATTTCACGTGATGTCTAATGCAAGCGCCAAAAGGCCGCGACGCGGAATTTCTGCGTCGCGGCCAGGAACGAAGTGAAAGGGAGGAGGGGCCGGCGGCCCCAGCGCCGAAGCCGGCGCGGGAGTCTCGTCAGCGCGAACGCGGTGTCGGCATGCGCTTGGGAGCGTGCTGGTGCAGCTGGGCGACCTTGTCGCGCAGCGCGGCGAGATGTTCGCGCATCGCCGCCGCAGCGGTTTGCGGATCATGCGCCTCGATCGCGTCCAGCACCGCACGGTGCTGTCGGTCGGAGGCTTCCGTATCGAGCGTCTGCCAGAGATGCAGGTACCAGGCGCGCGTCGAACGCTCGTGCAGCGCCTTGGCGAACTCGCCGAGGATGCGCGACTGGGACATGTCGCTGAGCTTGTTGTGGAAGGCGCGGTCACACTCGACGAAGGAGTCGATCCGGCCTCCGCCATGTGGGTCGTCGCGATGGTGATCGAGCAGGGCCCGGATTTCGGCGACGTCCTCGGGGCGGCGATTCTCGGCGGCGCGGGCCGCGATCTCCGGTTCCACGACGAGGCGCGCGTCGAGGATCTCCAGCACCTGCCCCATGGAGTCGGGCTGGATGATCACGCCCTTGCGCGGAACGATGTCGACGAGTCCTTCCGCCTGCAGGCGCTGCAGCGCCTGGTGGACCGGCGTGCGCCCCAGGCCGAGCTGCTCGCAGATCGAAGCCTCGTTGAGATACTGGCCCGGCGCGAAGAACAGCGTGATGATGCGGTCCTTGATCGCGATATAGGCCTGCTCCGAAAGCGACAGGGTCTCTTCCTTGACCTTGGCCTTTTGCGCGGGACGCCGCTTCCGGGCTGTTTCGCTGGTCGTGGCTGTCATTTCGTCATGCCGCACGGAGTTGGAGCAATCGCCGGAGTAGCGATCCTTCAATATCGTCGAAGCGAAAGACGGGCAAATCGCGCCCGCCTTCCCGCTTTCCCAAGCGTTCGCTATTGCTGCACGCGGATGTTGCCGACCCGGATGATCTCGCCGATCTTGGCGCGTTCCTTCCCGAGAAAGCTGTCGAGCTCCGCGGCGCTGCCGCCGGCGGGGACATAATGCATCGTCAGCATGCGCGCGCGAATCTCGGGCTTGGACAGCACCGCGTTGATGTCGGCGTTGATCTTGTCGCGGATATCGGCCGGCAGGCCGGCCGGGCCGTGCAGGCTGAGCCAGGTGCCGGCATCAAGATCGGGCAGGCCCTGCTCCGCGAAGGAAGGAATATCGGGCTCGCCCTCATAGCGCTTTGCGCTTGCGACCCCCAGTGCCTTGAGCTTGCCTTCCTTCACCTGCGCCATGGTCGAGACGTCCATCGCGACCTGGATGTTGCCAGAGAGCAGGTCGATCACGGCCGCGCCCATGCCGCGATAGGGCACATGGGTCATCTTGATTCCGGTGCGCTGGGTCAGCTGCTCGGTCGCAAGGTGGAAGGAGGAACCATAGCCGGTCGAGGCGAAGGCGAGCTTGTCCGGGTTCGCCTTCGCAAAGGCGATGAATTCCTGCAGGTTCTTGGCCGGAACGGACGGGTGCACCACCAGGAAGATCGGGCTCGTCGCGAGCAGCGCGATGCCGGTGAAGTCCTTCTCGACGTTGTAGGGCAGCTTGTCGAAGAGGAAGGGGTTGGCCGCCTGCGAGGTGATCAGCCCCATGCTGAGCGTGTAGCCGTCGGCCGGTGACTTGGCGACGGCGTCGGTGCCGATGATGGCATTGCCACCGCTCTTGTTCTCGACGTTGACGCGGACGCCCCAGCGCTCGGCCAGGCCCTCGGCGAGAACCCGGGCGACGCCGTCGGCTGTTCCGCCGGCGGCGAGCGGGACAACGATGCTTACGGGGCGTTGTGGCCAGGTCTGCGCCATGGCCTCGGTACAGACCGGCACCAGACCGATGCCGATGGTCATTATGAGCGAGTTCAGCGCCGTGAGCGCGGTGCGCAGCATGTCATTCCCCTTTTAATTGATGTCGCAAGAGAAATATCATAAGAAATGTCATATGCCGTCAACCGAGCAGGCGCCGTGAAGCTTCCGTCCGACCGATTTTCCTATTCCGCGATGCCGCATCGGCGACCGATCGCGTTGCCGGGCGGCGCGCGGATCGCCGTCTACACCGTCGTCAATGTCGAGGACTGGGACTTCCGCAAGCCGATCGTGCGGCAATACGTGCCGTCGCCGGCGGCGGTGCCGGTGGTGCCGGACGTGCAGAACTGGGCCTGGCACGAATACGGCCTGAGGGTTGGATTCTGGCGCCTGCTGGAAGCGCTGTCACGGCGCGGGCTGAGGGCCTCCGCACCGATCAATGCGAAGCTCTGCGAGAGCTACGAGCCGGTGGCGCGGGCGATGCTCGATGCCGGCTGGGAGTTCGTGGGCCATGGCGTCGTGCAGGGTGCGATGCACGCGGTGCCCGATCAGCGCGAGGCGATCCAGAGCTCGATGCGCATCCTGCGCGATTTCGCCGGCAAGGCGCCGCAGGGTTGGCTCGGACCCGGCATGGCCGAGACCGCCGAGACGCTCGACCTGCTCGCCGAGGCGGGTTTCGGCTATGTCTGCGACTGGGCCATGGATGAGCATCCGGTCGAGATGGCGACCGATCATGGGCCGATCGTGGCCATGCCCTATTCACTCGAAACCGGCGATCTCCCGATGATGGTCGCTCATCACCACGAGTCCGATCTCTGGCTACGGCGGCTGCGCGACCAGTTCGACCGGCTCTATGCGGAGGGGGAGACGCAGCCGCGCATCATGTCGCTGAGCGTCCACCCCTACATCATGGGTGTGCCGCACCGGATCGGCTACTTTGAACAGGCGCTCGACCATTTCGCCGGGCATGACGGCGTCTGGTTCGCGACGGCGGGCGAGATCTACGACTGGTATCGAGCGGTGGCGCTCGAGGGCTGAGCAGAGGGCGTGCGCTCAGGCGCAGGCCCCCGGCCTCTTCTTGATGGGGCGCGGCCAGCAAGGCGGACCGCGCCCGTCGCGGTCACGCCACCTTGGCGTGCAACGTGCCGATGCCCTCGACATAGCCTTCCATGACGTCGCCCCGCACGATCGCGCCGACACCGGAAGGGGTGCCGGACATGATCAGGTCGCCCGGCTCGAGCTCGAACAGGCCGGAGAGGTAGGAGATCATCTCCGGCACCTTCCAGATCATGTGGTTGAGGTCGCCCTGCTGGCGGATTTCGCCGTTGACCTTCAGCCAGATCGCCCCGTTCTCGGGGTGGCCGATCGTGCTCGCCGGAACGATCTCGCCCATCGGCGCGGAATGCTCGAAGGCCTTGCCGATCTCCCAGGGGCGGCTCGCCTTCTTGCACTCGTCCTGCAGGTCGCGCCGGGTCATGTCGAGGCCGACCGCATAGCCGTAGACGTGATCGAGCGCCTTTTCGACCGGGATGTCCTTGCCGCCCTTGGCGAGGGCGACGACCATTTCGATCTCGTGGTGCACATTGCTGCTGCGCGGCGGGTAGGGGAAATCGGCGCCATCGAGGACGACGTTGTCGGGGTTCTTCTGGAAGAAGAAGGGCGCCTCGCGGTTCGGGTCGCCCCCCATCTCGATCGTGTGGGCGGCATAGTTGCGGCCGACGCAGTAGATGCGGTGGACGGGGAAGCGACTTTGCGTCCCCCGCACCGCGATGGAGATTGGCGCGGGGGCCTGCACGACATGGTTCTGAGGCGTGGCGATGTTCATCTTGCGGCGTCCTTCGTTGGCAAGAGGGTGGGTCAGCGTGAGGCGGCGTAATAGGCGAACCGACGTTCGAGCCCGGCCAGCAATTCGTTGAGCGTGAAGGCGAAGGTGAAGAGCACCAGCAGCAGCGCCCAGAAATGCTCCATCAGGAAATGCGACTGGTAGATCTCGAAGAGCGTCCCGAAGCCGACGACAGAGACCAGCAATTGCCCGATCACCACACCCTTGACGGCGCGGATCATCCCGAGCCGGATGCCGGCCAAGATCTCGGGCAGGGCTGCCCAGAGATAGATCCGGCTGAAGGCCTGCCAGCGGCTGGCGCCGAAGCTGCGCGCCATCTCGACCAGCGAGGGTGAGATGGCGCGGATGCCGGCTCGCGTGTTGAGCACGACGATCCACATCGAGAACAGCACGACCGTCAGCACGATCGTCGTCTCGCCGAGCCCGAACAGCACCATGATGACGGGAACGAGGGCGCTCAGCGGCGCCGAGAGGAAGAGGTTCACCCAGGGCAGCAGGAGGCGGTCTGCGATGACCGAGCGGCCCATCAGGATCCCGAGCGGGACGCCGATGCCGATCGCGATCGCGTTGCCGAGCAGGAAGGCGCGGCCGGTGATCAGGAGCGCATCGAGGAACGAGGCCGTCGGCACGATCTCGAAGACGCGCCCGATGATGCTGGACAGCGGCGGCAGGATGAAGCCGGCGTCCGTATGGCCGACGATCTCCCAGATCACGGCCCAGACGATCAGCGACGTCATCAAGGGAAGGCGGATACCGGAAATGACCATGCCCGCCCCCTAGTCCAGATAGTGCTTGAGCTGCTGCCAAATCTCCTCGACGACGTCGAGATAGGTGCTGTCGCGCCTGATCTTGTCCGGGTCGCCGCCGCGCATGATCTTCGGCTCGATGACCGCCGCGACGCGGCTCGGCCGGCGCGAAAGCAGCGCGATCCGGTCGGAGACATAGACCGCCTCCTCGATGCTGTGCGTCACGAAGATGAAGGACTTGCCCTCGTTCGCGACGAGCTCGAGCAGTTCCTCCTGGAACTTGCGGCGGGTCTGCTCGTCGACCGCCGAGAACGGCTCGTCCATCAGCACGACCTTGGCGTCGACCGCGAGGGCACGGGCAAGCCCGACCCGCTGCCGCATGCCGCCCGAGAGCTCGTGCGGATATTTCCGCTCGAACCCCTTGAGGCCGACGCGTGCGATGTGGCGCTCGGCGATCGCCTCGCGCTCGCTATGGGCGACGCCGCGCAGTTCGAGCCCGAATGCGACGTTCCGGATCACGCTCGCCCACGGCATCAGCGCGAAGTCCTGGAACACGAACGCGCGCTCGGGGCCGGGCCCCTTCACCTCGCGACCGTCTACGAAGACCTGGCCGCCGCTGGCCGGGATCAGCCCGGCGATGATCTTGAGAAGCGTGGTCTTGCCGCAGCCGGAGGGGCCGAGCAGCGTCGTCAGCCGGCCCTCGGGAAAATCCAGCGAGATCCCGCTGAGCGCCTCGATGCCGCCCGGATAGGTCTTCGAGACGCTTTTGACCTCGACGATCGGCCGTGTGGCAAGAAGTGGCGGCGCGATGTCGGTCATGTGCCGCGGTGTGACCGCTGCAAGGTTCGGGGTCATGCGCGTCCCTCCGGTCGGAACAGGGTGACCTCGATCCGCTCGAGAACCTCGATGAACAGGACCGAGAAGGCGATGATGGCGAGAATGGCCGCGTACATCTTGGGATAGTCGGCGACCGACTGGTTGTAGGAGATCACGTCGCCGATGCCGGTCGGCGTGATCAGCAGTTCGGCGAGGATGACGCCGATGAAGGCGGCCGCGCAGCCAAGCCGCAGACCCGCGAAGATCATCGGGCTCGCCGCGGGCAGGATGACGAGGCGGATGTTCTGGCTGCGGCTGGCGAGAAAGGACCGCCCCATTTCCAGGAGCGATTTCGGCGTGTTGCGCACCGCGCCGAGCGTGTTCAGCACGATGACGGGCATCGCCATGATGCAGACGGTCATGACCTTGGCCGTCTGCCCGATGCCGTAGGCGAAGGTCAGGATCGGGATGAGCGCAGCCAGCGGTGCCGCCTGAGCGATGATGAAGATCGGCGAGATCAGCCACTCCGAAGGCTCGTGCAGGCCCATCAGCACCCCGAGGCCGACGCCGAGCACGACCGAGACGGCAAGACCGATGACGAGCGGATGGAGCGTGATCAGGAAGGCCTTGAAGAGGGAACCGTCGGCGATGATCGCGCCGAGGCCGCCGAGCGTTTCGAGAAAGGTCGGGAAAGCCGGGCTCAGGGGAATGCGCCCGGCATATTCCCAGAGCGCGAACACGGCAGCGAAGGAGAGCAGGCGCAGGACGAGCGGGTGGATCAGAACGTCGCGCCAGCGCTGGGCCGAAGCTTCGCGAGAGTGGGGCAAGGCGGTAGCTAGGTCGGAAATCTGCAAGGGAGGTCACTCCGCTTGAGGCCGAAGCTGGGCGCATGCCGGGTCGTGAAGGCCCGGCATGCGGGTGGGCTGTCGAACGCGAGGGCGTTAGCTGCCGAGAGCCTTGCGGGCCCGTTCGAGCGGGGCGAGATACCAGAAGTCCTCGACCTTCAACTCCGCCACCGGCCCCTGCATCTGCCCGGCCTCGGTGTAGAACTCGAAATCTGCCTTCGCGATCTCGGCGCTGCCGCCGGCCGGCGCATAGACGCCTTCCTTGGTGGCCATTGTGTAGAACTTGGTGATGCCCTCCAGGACCTCCTTCGGCTGGTCGGCCATCAGCTTGCGCTTTGCGCGCTCCTGCTCGACGACGGCCGGATTGGCCGCCATCTCCTGCCAGAGCCGCAGGAATTCGGTGACGATGACGTCGACCTGCTTCTCGTTCTTCTGGATCCACTCGATGTTGCCGAACAGGGTCTCGTCGGAGGCAGGCGCGCTGACGCCTGGCAGGACATGGAAGCGGTCGCCCGCCTTCTCGAGCAGCAGGTTCTTGTTGGCGAGGTCGACGACGGTGGCCTTGATCTGGCCCTTCATCATCCCGATGATCCGGTTCTCCGAGCCGGGCACATAGCTGCGCTCGCCGAATTGGATGCCTTCACGCTTGGCTATGATGTTGCCGATCGCCTCGGTCCCGGTTGCACGGGCATGGAATGTGATCGGCTGGCCGTTCATGTCCTTCCAGGTCTTGTAGGACTTGTCGGCGACCGGAAAGAACACCAGGCGCGTGCCTTGGAACAGGACGCGCAGCGGCGCCTTGCTCTTCTGGACCACGGCATAGGGCGTGCCGATGCCGAGATCCGCCTGGCCGTTGATCACAGCCTGGATGGCGAGGTCCTCCTTCGAGAAATGCGTCACCTGATAGTCGACGCCCTTCTCCTTGGCGCGCTCGAGCGCGATGACCATGGCGAGTGTCTCGGTCGACAGGACGTCGCCCAACGCCACCCGCACCTTGCTTTGCGCCTGCGCAGCGACAGTCCCGAACAAAGTGGCGGCCGCAAAGGCGGCAGCGAACACGGTAGACAGCCTTCTTCCCAAGGGTTGCATGGTTTGACTCCTCCCAGAGTGCTGTTGCGTTCTTGTCTGTTATGGTCGCAACCAATTTTATTTTGGGCAGTGTCAAGTGACGGATTGATCATGTCAAGGCCGCATTTGCTTTCAAAATCAGCAAAATTTCAGCCGGCGATACCCTATTGATCCAACCAATGCGAATAATGGTTGCGTTGGCGGAGGTTCCGTGGGATCAAGGCGCCATCACCTGCAGCCGGTCGCCACATGATGGATCAGAAAGTCGTCGCCTCCACCGATGCCGCCTTTTCGGGGGTCCTGACGCAGCTCTACGGGTTCCTTTCGGCCGCGCGGCTGCCCGATGACGGGCGCTTGCCGCCGGAGCGGGAACTCGCCGAACTGCTCGGCGTCAAGCGCACCGAATTGCGCAAGGGGCTGGCGGTGCTCGAGCGCGAAGGCCAGCTCTGGCGCCATGTCGGCAAGGGAACCTTCGTCGGTCCGAAGCCGCCGCAGCTGGTCGATATTTCCGACCTGGCGCAGCGCAGCAATCCGGTCCAGGTGATGAAAGCGCGCATCGGTCTCGAGCCGGAGCTTGCGCGCCTGGCCGCGATCAATGCGACTGCGGCCGAAATCGCCACGCTCGCCGAACTGAATGCCGCCTGCCGCGCCGCGACGACCTGGCGTGAGTACGAGGCCTATGATGCGCGCTTCCACCATGAGATCGCCGAGGCGGCGCACAATCCGATCCTGCTGGCGCTGTTCGACACCTTGAATGCCGTGCGCCGCGCCGTCACCTGGGGGAGGCCGCGGCCGAGCCAGAGCAGTCCGCCGGCCGACCACCACAGTTTCGAAGACCATGCCCGGATCGTCGACGCCATCGCTCACCGCGAGCCGGGCGGCGCGGCCGATGCGGTGCGACGCCATCTGCAGAATGTCGAGGACCGGCTGATCGGGCGTTCCCCCTAGGATCGCCGCGCACGAGCGGTGGACCTGCCGCGCGCAGGCGGACACCGGGATCGACGGAGACCGCAAGGTCGGCGGTGCCACGCCCCTGAAGCCCGTCCCGGCCTGATTCTGCGGGCAAAAAAGCAGACCCAGAGCAATGTCCGCGACCTTGGCAGCGAGCCTCCGTGTGTTACCTTTCCCTTAGAGCGGATCAAAAAGCCGCCATCGGCCTCGCCGTTGAAACCTTCGGCGTGGTCGGACATGCAGGGAGGAGATACGATGCGAAAGGTGCTTTTGACCGCTGTCGCGGTCTGTAGTCTCGTGGCTGCCTCATCGGTCGCCAGCGCTCAGGAAAAACTCAAGATCGGCATGATGGCGACGCTGTCGGGCGCATTGACGTCCGGCGGCGAGGATGGCGTGCGCGGCGTCCAGGTGGCGCTAAAGCAGCTCGGCAACAAGATCGCCGGTCGCGAGGTCGAACTGATCATCGCGACCACGGATGCCAGCCCCGACTCCGCCTTGCGCGCAGCGCGAAAGCTCGTCGAGCAGGACAAGGTCCAGGTCATCGTCGGCCCGCTCTCGGGCTCGGAAGGTATCGCGATCCGCGACTACTCCAAGACCGTCCCGAACGTCACTGTCGTCGACGGTTCCTCGGGCGCGCTCGAGACCACCTATGTCAATCCGTCGCCGAACTACTTCCGCTTCAACAGCAACGGCGCAATGTGGATGGCCGGCCTCGGCGACTACGTCTTCAAGGATAAGGGCTACAAGAAGGTCGCGGTCATCGCGGAGGATTATTCCTTCCCCTATACGCAGGTCTTCGGCTTCGCGCTGGGCTATTGCGGCGCGGGCGGGCAGATTACCCAGCGCCAGTGGGTGCCGCTCGGCACCAAGGATTTCGGCTCGGTCATCGCCAACATCCCCGACGACGTCGATGCCGTGTTCCTCGGCCTCGGCGGCGGCGACGCCGTCAACTTCCTGAACCAGTACAGCCAGACCGGCGGCAACGCCAAGTTCGTCGGCGGCTCCATCATGGTTGACCAGACGGTGCTGTCGTCCAAGGGCGCGGCCAAGAAACTGCTCGTCGGCACGCCATCCTCGGGCGGTGTCGCCGATGCCTGGGACGATCCGCGCTGGAAGGCCTGGGTCAAGGCCTATCAGGACGCGTTCCCGGCGGACAAGCGCTTCGCCAGCCCGTCGCTCTTCGCGACGAACTATTATAACGCCTTCACCGCGCTCGCGACGGCGCTGGGCAAGGTCAACGCCGACCTTTCGGACGGCGGAGCCAAGCTGCGGGCGGAGTTGGCAAAGATCGAGCTGGACGCGCCCAACGGCAAGATCAAGCTCGACGACGACCGGCAGGCGATCGCCACGACCTTCATCACTGAGGTTGCGGAACTGCCGAACGGCGACCTCACCAACAAGTTCGTGCGCACCGTTCCGAACGTCAACAAGACGATGGGACTGAGCGCCGAGGCCTTCAAGGCGGTGGGGCTGCCCTCACGGACCAATCCGGAATGCAAGAAATAGACGCCTGATGACTGCTGGAGGGGAACAACGCGAGATGCGCGCCCCTTCGCCCCCGTGACGTCCCGGTGCCGGCGCCCCCGATCAATCGCGGGGGCGCATGGATGGCGGCTTGCCTGATGAGACCCAAGTCGCCGCGCCGGATCTGCTTTCGAGAGGAAACATGAGTCGCGCAGTCGCGGTCTGCCACGGTCCCTTCGGCCGGGTTTCGATCTACGATCTCGACCGGCCACTGGTGTTGCATGCGCATCGCGAGGCCCATCTGATCTTCTTCCTGGAGGGATCGCGCGGGCTCGTGACCGTCGGCGGCCGCTCCACGCGCGTCGACCCGTTCATGGGCATCGCCATCAACCCATGGGAACCGCACAACTTCCAGCCCGAAACCCCCGGCTGCTTCGGCCTCTTTCTCGTCGTCTATCTCAGGCCGGAATGGCTGGCAGCCCAGGCGATGAGCCCGCCCGGCGGGATCGTGTTCCCCTCGTCGGAGCTCGTCATCACCCGCGAGCTCGCTGCCTGGCGCGACAAGATCGTCGAGATGCTGCTGTCGCCGCGGCGCGACCTCAATCTCGGGCCGGTGCTGATGGCGCTGGCGCAGGCCTCGAGCGAGCCGATCGAGCCGGAGCTCGCTTCCTCCTTCGCCCATCTCGCGCCCGAAGGCGCGCTCGACCGCCGCGTGCTGCGGGCCTGCCGGCTGCTCGAGGATCATCCAAGCTATGAAGGCGCCCTCGAGCGCGTCGCCCGCGAGGCCGGGCTGTCGCGCGCCCATTTCTTCAAGCTCTTCCGCCAGCAGGTCGGGGTCACCCCGACGGTCTTCTCCAACACCGTCCGCCTCGACGCTGCTCTCGACAAGCTGGTCTTCTCGCAGGACCCGGTGACCCGGATCGGCCACGGCCTCGGCTTCTCCTGCCAGAGCGTCTTCACCCGTTTCTTCACCGCCCATATGGGCATGGCGCCGCGCGACTATCGCCGCGTGCTGCGCACGGTAGGGCCGGCGCCGATGCAGGCCGCCATGCCGATGCAGGCGGCCCATGTCTGATTTCATCGCGCGCCGCCCGATCTGGTCGCTCGTGATCATCTTCGTGGTCGGCATCCTGGTGTGGCTGATCTTCTCGGTCTGGACGCCGGGGATGGAAGCCATGTTCGGTCGCAAGCGCGTGTTCCTCAGCGCGCTCTTCAACGGCATCACGCTTGGCGCGCTTTACTTCCTCGTCGCCAGTGGCTTCACGCTGATCTTCGGGCTGATGCGCAACGTCAACCTGGCGCATGGCTCGCTTTATCTGTTCGGCGGCTATCTCGGCTACAGCGTCGGCCAGCTGACCGGCTCATGGCTGATGGCGCTTCTGGCGGCGTTCATCGTGGTCGGCATCGTCGGCGTGCTGATGCAGGTGCTGCTGTTCCGTTGGATGGAGGGCCAGGACCTGCGCCAGACGCTCGTCACCATCGGGCTGTCGATCATCTTCGCCGACCTGCTGCTGTGGAACTATGGCGGCGACACCTTCCAGGTGACGACCCCGGACTGGCTGTCCGGGCCCGTCCAGCTGCCCTTCGTCGTGGCGCTGCGCGGCAATGGCGACCCGGTCATGATGACCTATCCCTTCGTGCGCATCGCCATCCTGATCGGTGCGATCATCGTCGGCGTGCTGATGTGGCTCGCGCTCAACCGCACCCGGGTGGGCATGCTGGTCCGCGCCGGCGTCGATGATCGTGACATGCTCTCGGCGACAGGCGTGCGCGTCCAGCTCGTCTTCGTCATGATCTTCGCATTCGGCGCCGGTCTTGCCGGGCTGGCAGGTGTCGTTGGCGGCACCTTCCAGTCGCTGCAGCCGGGCGAGGACACCAAGATCCTGCTGTCGTCGCTCGTGGTCGTCATCGTCGGCGGCATGGGCTCGATTCCCGGCGCCGCGATCGGGGCGCTGATCGTCGGCCTCGCCGAGCAGTTCGGCTCGGTCTACATGCCGACCTACGCTGTGATGCTGACCTTCATCATCATGGTCGCGGTGCTGGCGGTGCGGCCGCAGGGCCTGGCGGCGAGGCGCTGACGATGGCGATCGCTGATCTCAACCTCGAGCAGCGCGCGCGCAGCCCCGAAGGCTTCGGGGCCTGGCTGGCCCGGCGCGGCACGGCCTTCTGGGTCGCAGGCGTCCTGCTCCTGGTCATGCCGGCGATCGCAAGCCCGTTCTGGCTCGTTCAGATCATCGCCTATTCGATGATCCTCGGCCTCGTGGCGCTCAGCCTGATGTTTCTCGCCGGCTATGGCGGCATCGTCAGCCTGGTGCAGATGACGGTGGCAGCCTGCGCGGGTTACCTCGTCGCGATCCTCGGCGACAGCGCGATCACGCAGATCAGCCTGCACTGGCCGTGGTGGATGGCAGCCCCGGTTGCGATCCTGGTCGCGACCCTGTTCGGCACGCTGAGTGGTGCGCTCTCGGTGCGGACCGAAGGCATCTATACGATCATGATCACGCTCGCGATCGCGTCGGCCTTCTACTATCTGGCGCTGCAGAACTATACGGTCTTCAACGGCTTCAGCGGGTTCAACGGCGTCAAGCCGCCTGTCTTCCTCGGCCTCGACTGGGGCCAGAATCTGCCCTTCTACTATCTGACGCTGGGCTGTTCGGTCCTGGCCTATGGGGCCGTGATCTATGTCTCACGCGCGCCTTTCGGCCTTGCCTTGCAGGGCACTCGAGACAATCCGCGCCGGATGGCAGCGCTGGGTTTCGACGTCGTCGCGCATCGCATCGCGGCCTACACCTTCGCATCCTTCATCGCTGCCTGCGCCGGCGTGCTGCTCGTCTGGTACCAGCGCCAGATCTCCCCGGGCACGGCGGGCGTGGGACCCGTCGTCGACATGCTCATAATCGCCGTCGTCGGCGGCCTGAGCCGGCCGATCGGGCCGTTCATCGGCGCGCTCGTCTATGTGCTGCTGCGCACTTTCTCGCTCGACTTGCTCGAAGGGGTGGGGCTCGACGGCAAGCGCTACCAGCTCCTGATCGGGCTCGGCTTTCTCGTCATCGTGCTGTTCTCGCCCGACGGGCTGATCGGGATCTGGCAGCGCCTGCGCGAGCGCTATCGCAAGGACAGCGACGCCCGCGATGCAGGAATGCGCGTCGGTGGAGGCGCGCCATGAGCGCGATCGCGGCACGGGAAGGGCTGGCTGCGGCGGGCTCGGCCAACGCGCTGGAGCTGCGCGGCGTGTCGCGGTTGTTCGGCGCGCTCGCGGCGCTCTCCGACATCACGCTTTCTGTGCGCCCTGGCGAGCGTCGCGCGGTGCTGGGCTCGAACGGCGCCGGCAAGACGACGCTGTTCAACTGCATCACCGGCGATTTTTCGCCCAGCGCCGGCATCATCCGCTTCTTCGGCGAGGATGTGACGGCCTTTCCACCGCAGGAGCGGATCAGGCGGGGTCTGCGCCGGACCTACCAGATCTCGTCGCTGTTCACTGGGCTATCCGTCCTCGACAATGTCTATCTGGCCTGCCGCGGCGTGTCGCGGAACCGCTTCTCCCTGCTGCGTCCGCGCCGCGACGATGCGCTGGTTCACGCGGCGGAAGGGCTGGTCGATGCCGTGCATCTGTCGGCGGTCAAGGGCCGGCTCGTCGGCGAGCTCGCCTATGGCCAGCAGCGCCAGCTCGAGATCGCGCTGGCTCTGTCGGGCGCGCCGCGCTTCATCCTGTTCGACGAGCCTGCGGCCGGCCTCTCGCCGACCGAGCGGCGCGACCTCGTCCATATCCTGACCTCGCTGCCCGGCCATATCGGCTACATCATCATCGAACACGACATGGATGTCGCCCTGCGCGTCGTCGAGAGCGTGACGATGATGCACAACGGGCGCATCTTCAAAGAGGGGCGTCCGGAAGAGATCGAGTCCGACCCCGAGGTTCAGGAACTCTACCTCGGAGGCGGCCATGGCTGAGCGCCTGAAAGCGCCTCCCGGGCCCGGTCTGCCGATCCTGCAGATCGCCGGCCTCAACGTTTTCTACGGACGCTCGCACGCGCTGCAGGGCGTCGACCTCACGCTGCAGAGCGGAGTGCTGTCAGTCGTCGGCCGCAATGGCATGGGCAAGACGACCATGTGCAAGGCGATCATGGGCCTCGTGCCGATCAGCTCGGGCTCGATCCGGTTCTTCGGCGAGGAGATCGCCGGTCGCACACCGGCCGAGGTCGCAAGGCTCGGCATCGGCTATGTCCCGCAGGGCCGCAGACTCTGGCGCTCGCTGACGGTGGACGAGCATTTGCGGCTGATGCAGCGCGGCAAGCGCGCGGCCTGGACGCCGGAGCGCGTCTACGAGGTTTTCCCGCGCCTGGCCGAGCGGCGCAACAATGGCGGTGGGCAGCTCTCCGGCGGTGAGCAGCAGATGCTCGCCATCGGTCGAGCCCTGCTGCTGAACCCGCGCCTGCTGATCATGGACGAGCCGACCGAAGGCCTGGCGCCCGTGATCGTCGCGCATGTCGAGGAGATGCTGGTCCGGCTCGCCGAGCAGGGCGAGGTCGCGATCCTCGTGATCGAACAGAACATCGGCGTCGCGACCCAGATGTCCGACCCGGTCGCCATCATGGTCAATGGCCGGATCAACCGCATCATCGCCTCGGCGACGCTCGCGGGCGACCGCGAACTGCAGCAGCGCCTGCTCGGCGTCGGCCGCCATGGCCATGACGAGACCGATGCCGCGCAGGAGCCGGCGACGGGGCAGGGTGGGGCAGCGCGACCGGCGCCCACGGCTCCCGTCGGGCCGACGCGCATCTACAACGCCAATCCGGTCATCCCGACGCGGTGGTCGCAGCCGATACCCGCCGCCAGGATCGAGGCGCAGGCCCGCACCATCTCGCGCCCGACGCTCGCGACGCGCAATGGCGAGCCGGTGGGCGCGATCCGGCCGCTGGCGGCAGCGGCCGCGAGCGAACCCTATGTCGTCATCGCTGGCACGCTCGACACCAAGGGCGAGGAGCTGCGCTATATCCGCGACCTGATCCACGCTGAAGGCCTGCGAACCAGGCTCGTCGATCTCTCGACCTCGGGCCGTAGTGCGGGCGGCGATGTCACGCCACAGCAGGTCGCACTCGCCTCGGCCAGGGGCTCGACTGGTATCGCCTCCGGTGATCGCGGCACGGCGGTTGCGGCAATGACCGAGGCCTTCGCCGCCTGGCTTCCGCGACAGGAAGGCGTGCTCGGCATCATCTCCGCCGGTGGCTCGGGCGCGACCGCGATGGTGACGCCGGCGATGCAGGCGCTGCCTGTCGGCCTGCCGAAGCTGATGATCTCGACCATGGCCTCGGGCGATGTGCGCGCCTATGTCGGCGCGACGGACATCGCGATGATGCACGCCGTCACCGATGTGCAGGGGCTCAACCGGGTCTCGCGTCTCGTGCTCGGCAACGGTGCGCGCGCGATCGCGGCGATGGCGAAGGCGCGGCTCGCCGAGCTGCGCCGCGAGAATGCCCCGCGCCGGGCGGAGCCCGAGAAACCGCTGGTCGGGCTGACCATGTTCGGTGTGACTACTCCTTGCGTGCAGCAGGTAGCGAAGCTGCTGGAGGCGGACTGGGAGCCGCTCGTCTTCCATGCGACGGGCACTGGCGGGCAATCGATGGAAAAGCTCGTCGATTCCGGCCTCGTCGGCGCGGTGATCGACGTCTCCACCACCGAGATCTGCGACATGCTGATGGGCGGCTTCCTGCCTGCCACTGAGGACCGCTTCGGCGCGATCATCCGCACGCGCATTCCCTATGTCGGCTCGGTCGGTGCGCTCGACATGGTCAATTTCTTCGCGCCCGAGACGGTTCCGGAACGCTACCGCAATCGCAAGCTCTACCCTCACAACCCGCAAATCACGCTGATGCGGACCACGCCGGAGGAGAACGCCCGGATGGGCCGCTGGATCGGCGAGCGGCTGAACCAGATGGAGGGCCAGGTCCGCTTCCTGATCCCGGAGCTCGGCCTCTCCGCGCTCGATGCACAGGGCCAAGCCTTCTACGATCCAGCGGCAGATGCCGCACTGTTCCAGGCGCTGGAGCAGACGGTGCGGACAAGCGCCAATCGGCAGCTCATTCGCTTGCCGCTCCACATCAACGACCCCGCCTTCGCCGCAGCGTTGGTGCAGCAGTTCCGCGCGCTGCATGCCGGCCGCCGCCGCGAGCGGGCGAAAGCGTGAGGAGCCGCTCATGACAAGCTTCGACAAGACGAGCCTGCTCAAGCGCTTCAAGGCCATGATCGCGGCGGGGGAGCCAATCGTCGGTGGAGGCGCGGGCACGGGGCTTTCGGCGAAATGCGAGGAAGCCGGCGGCATCGATCTCATCGTCATCTACAATTCCGGGCGCTACCGCATGGCGGGCCGCGGCTCGCTCTCCGGGCTGATGCCCTATGGCGACGCAAACGCCATCGTCATGGAGATGGCGGCCGAGGTCCTGCCGGTGGTGAAGAACACCCCGGTGATCGCGGGTGTCTGCGGCACAGATCCCTTCCGCCGCATGGACGTCTTCCTCGACGAGGTCAGGCGCATGGGCTTCGCCGGCATCCAGAACTTTCCGACCGTCGGACTGATCGACGGCACGTTCCGCGCCAATCTCGAAGAGACCGGGATGGGCTACGGCCTTGAGGTCGAGATGGTCGCGCTCGCCAACGAGAAGGGCCTGCTGACCACGCCTTACGTCTTCTGTGAGGACGATGCGCGCGCTATGGCCAAGGCCGGCGCCGACATCATCGTCTGCCATCTCGGCCTGACCACAGGCGGTTCGATCGGGGCAGAGACGGCGCTGAAGCTCGTCGACTGCCCGGCGCTGGTCGATGCCTGGGCGGCCGCCGCGCTCAAGGTCAAGAAGGACGCGATCATCCTCGTCCATGGCGGGCCGGTCGCCGAGCCGGCCGATGCCGACTTCATCATGAAGAACACGAAGCACTGCCACGGCTTCTACGGGGCCTCCTCGATGGAGCGGCTGCCGGTCGAGATCGCGATCCGCGACCAGACGCGCGCGTTCAAGCGGATCAGCCGGGTGGATGGAAGCGGCAAGGCCAGGACAGCGAAGCCGGCAGCCAAGACCGGCAAGTCGAAGTGACCCGAAGGACGGGCGGGAGGAAGAGGACATGACGGGACAGCTGATCGGATCGCTGATCCTCTGGCTGATCGTGGCGGTGATCGTCATCGCCATCGTCGTCTATCTGGTGAACTGGCTCTATCGCCGTTCGTCGAAGGAGGTTTCCTTCGTCCGCACCGGACTGTTCGGCGAAAAGGTGGTGATCAATGGCGGCGCCTTCGTGCTGCCGATCATCCACGACGTCACGCCGGTCAACATGAACGTGCTGCAGCTCGCGGTGACGCGCGCCAACAACGACGCGCTGATCACCCGCGACCGCATGCGCGTCGACATCGACGCGGAGTTCTATGTGCGGGTGCGCCCGCAGCGGGAATCGGTCTCGGTCGCCGCCGCGACGCTCGGCCGACGCACGCTGCAACCCGACCAGCTCAATGCGCTGCTCTCCGGCAAGTTCATCTCGGCGCTGCGCACGGTCGCTTCCGAGATGACCATGGAGGAAATGCACGAGCAGCGCGGCACCTACGTCCAGAAGGTCAAGGACGCCGCCGCCGAGGCGCTCGACCAGAACGGGCTCGTTCTGGAATCGGTCGCGCTGACCGATCTCGACCAGACCGACCTGCAGTTCTTCAACCCGTCGAACCGCTTCGACGCGGCCGGTCTGACGCGGATCATCGAGGAGATCGAGGACAAGCGGAAGCTGCGCAACGACATCGAGCAGGAGGCGATGATCCGCATCCGCACCCGCAATCTCGAAGCCGAGCGGCAGGCGCTCGACATCGAGCGCGACAGCGAGGCGGCGAGGCTCGAACAGCAGCGCGAGATCGAGATCAAGCGCGCCGTGCAGCGCGCCGAGGTGGCGCGCGAGCGGGCGGCCCGCGACACCGAGGCCGAGCAGGCGCAGATCCTCTCGCGCGAGGAGATCGAGAAGTCGCGCATCGCCAATGAGCGCGCGATCAGCGAGGCGCGCATCGCCTCGGAGCGCGACATCCGCCAGCAGGAGATCGCCCGCACGCAAGCGGTCGAGGAGGCCGAGATCGCCTCGCGCGAACTGGTCGAGAAGGCCCGCATCGCCAATGAGCAGGCGATCAACGCCGCTCGCATCGCCTCCGAGCGTGACATCCGCCAGAAGGAGATCGAGCGCGCCAAGGTGCTGGAGGCAGCCGAGATCGCCGCGCGCGAAACCACCGAGAAGGCGCGCATCCTGCAGGAGGCCGCGGTCAATGCCGAGCGCATCGTCCGCGAGCAGGAGGTGCGGAACCGCGAGATCGAGCGCACCCGGACACTCGAGCAGGAGGACATCGCCGCACGCGAAGCGATCGAATCCGCGCGCATCGCGCAGGAGGAGCGGGTCCGCGCTCTCGGCATTGCACGCAACAGGGCATTGGACGAGGCCGAGATCGCCGCGCGCGAGGCCATCGAAAAGGCTCGCATCGCCCAGGAGGATGCGATCACGGCCGACCGGATCGCGCTCGACCAGCGCAGGAGCCTGCTCGAGATCGGCCGGACGGAAACCGTCGAGGCGGCCGAGATCGCGGCGCGCGAGAGCGTCGAGAAGGCCCGCATCGCGCAGGAGCGGATCGTCTCCGGCGAGCGCATCCGCCGTGACGAGGAGATCCGCAATCTGGAGATCCTGCGAAGCCAGGCGATCGAGACCGCCGAGATCTCGGCGCGCGAGGCGACCGAGGCCGCCCGCATCGCCCAGGAGAAGGCCGTGGCCGCCGAGCGCATCGCCGCTGAACTCGCGACGAAGGAGCTCGAGATCAGGCGCAACGCCGATCTCGACGCAGCCGAATTGAAGCGGCGCGACACGGTCGAGCGCCTGCGGATCGCGACCGAGTTGGGGCTGGAGAAGGACCGCATCGACTCCTCGAAGACCCGCGAGATGCTGCAGATCGCCCAGAAGAAGGCGGTCGAGGTCGCGGAAGAGGAAAGGGCGATCGCGATCGCCGCCAAGAAGGTCGAGCGGACCGACGCAGACAAGGCGCTGCGCCAGGCCGAGATCACGGCACGCCAGCAGGTCGAAACGGTCGACATCGTCCGCGAGCAGGCGCTGGAAGCGGCGCGGATCGAGCGGCGCCGGGCACTGGAACAGCTTGAGATTGCCCGCAACCAGTCGCTGCAGGAGGCACAGATCGCCTCCAACGAGGAGGTCGAGCGGGCGCGCATCTCCTCCGATCGCGGGCTCGACGAGGCCCGCGTCGGCCGGCAGCGCGAATTGCGCAAGCTCGAAATCGAGCGCGAGCGCGAGGTCGAGAGCGCCGCGATGGACAAGGCGATCGCGCTCTACGCCAAGTCGCTGGAGGAGTCTGCCGCGCAGGCCAATGCCGAGATCGCCCGTGCCAAGGCCGTCGAGGCCGAGGAGCAGGTCAAGACCATCCGCGAGAGCGAGACCGCGAAGCGGCGCAAGACCGTCGAGGTCATGCTCGCCGAGAAGGCGGCCGAGGAAGCACGTATCGCCGCCGAGGCTGACAAGATCCGCAAGGCGGTCGATGCCGAGGCGCAGAAGCTGCTCTACGAGGCCGAGAACGTGCTGACCGACGGCGCCCGCTACGGCCTGTTCCGGCGCCGGCTGCTCGACCGGATCGAGGGCATCGTGCGCGAGAGCGTCAAGCCGATGGAGAAGATCGAGGGCATCCGCATCCTCCATGTCGACGGGCTCGCCGGCGGGCTGGGAGCGAGCGGGGCAGGGGGCGCGGCGCGCTCGCCCACCGACGAAGTGATCGAGTCCGCGCTGCGCTACCGCGTGCAGGCTCCGATGATCGACCAGGTGCTGAAGGAGATCGGCATCGAAGGCGGCAACCTCGCCAAGATGGGCGGGCTGATGCGCGAGGCCTCCGACATGCAGCGCGTCGCCAAGGAGGTGCAGCCCGCGAAGCCGAAGGGTGACAGCGGTGGCAAGCCCGGCGCCGACGGCACGTCCGAGACCAAGGCTTGAGGATCGAGCAGCATGGCCCGCGTCTACGTCTCCAGCGTCATCGCCGCACCCGCCGCCAAGGTCTGGGCCCGCGTGCGTGATTTCAACGGATTGCCGAACTGGCATCCGCGCATCGCCGAGAGCCGCATCGAGAACGGCGATCCGGCCGACAAGGTTGGCTGCATCCGCGCCTTCAGCCTGCGCAGCGGCGACCGGCTGCGCGAGCAGCTCCTGGGCCTGTCGGACTACGACATGTTCTGCACCTATTCGATCCTGGATTCGCCGATGCCGCTGACGAACTACGTCGCGACGCTGAGGCTGACGCCGATCACCGATCAGGAGCGAACCTTCATCGAGTGGTCTGCCGATTTCGACTGCGCGCCCGAGCGCGAGGCGGAGCTGGTCGAGGGCATCGGCGCGAATGTCTTCCAGGGTGGGTTCGACGCGCTGAAGCGCGCATTCGGGGGATGAGGCCATGCCTCACGTCGTCCGCAGCACCATCATCGACGCGCCGGTGGACCGGCTCTGGTCGATCCTGCGCGATTTCAACGGCCATGATCGCTGGCACCCGATCGTCGCGCGCAGCGAGATTGAGCGCGGACACCCATCCGACCGGATTGGCTGCGTGCGCCGCTTCTCCCTGCAGGACGGCAGCGAGCTGCGCGAGCAGCTCCTCACCCTCTCGGATCTCGAAATGACCTTCAGTTATTGCCTCCTCGACACACCGATCCCGCTCTTCAACTACGTCGCACATGTCCGGCTGCTGCCGGTCACCGACGGCAACCGGGCCTTCTGGCACTGGGAGAGCCGCTTCACCACGCCGCCCGGCCGCGAGCAGGAACTCGCCCGCATCGTCGGTGACGAGGTCTACACCAACGGCATCGAGGCGGTGCGCCGCCTGCCCGAACTGGTCAGGGAGGGCGTCTGACATGCTCGGCGTGAGAAACTGTACGACGATGGCAGAGGCGGCCGGCATCCTGTCCGGAGACCGCCATGCAGTGCTCCTCGGCGGCGGCACGCTGGTGATGCGCGACGTCAATGAGGGGCGACTGACCGAAGGCACCCTGGTGCGCGTCACCGATCCCGCCTTCCGGCAGATCAATGCCGGCGGCGGGCGGATCGAGCTCGGCGCGGGCGTCACCATGGCGCAGATCCTGGCGAGCCGGGACCTCGCCTTCCTGCACCCCGCCGCGCGCGCCATCGGCGGCCCGGCGATCCGCAACATGGCGACCGTCGGCGGCAATCTCTTCGCCGCCTGTCCATATGGCGACTTCACCGTGGCGCTGCTGGCGCTCGACGCGCAGGTCGTGCTGCACGCGGGCTTCGGCTCGGGTCGGGCTACGCCGCTCGACGAGTTCCTCGCCGGACGCGACCGCGGCACGACACCGGGGCTCGTTGCCGGCGTGCAGTTCTCGCGACCTGCCAATCCCGGCGATTTCCGCTTCCGCAAGATCAGCCGGGTCAAGCCGAAGGGCATCTCCGTACTCTCGATCGCCGCTCATCTGCCGGCGCAGGCAGGACGGATCATGCAGCCGCGCGTCGCCTATGGCGCGATGGCGCCGGCACCGATCAGGGCGCGCGGCGTCGAACGCGCGCTGGAGAACAAGACGCTCGATGCCGCGGCGATCCAGGCGGCGAAGCAGGCAGCGCTCGAAGGCTGTCAGCCCGCGACCGACGCGATTGCGAGCGAATGGTATCGCCGCGAGGTGCTGCCCGTCCATCTCGGCCGGCTGCTCGCCGGCGAACCCCGCTGAGGAGGCTCGCATGGCCAAGATCCCGGTCCAGTTCCGTCTCAACGGCTCCGACCGCGCTGCCTTCGTCGATGCGCCGGAGACGCTGCTCAATACGCTCCGGCGCGGGCTCGGCGACTTCTCGCCGAAATATGGCTGCGGCCAGGGCACCTGCGGCGTCTGCACCGTGCTGGTCGACGGCGAGCCGCAGCTCTCCTGCCTGACGCTCTCCGTCGCCTGCGAGGGCCGCCATGTCGAGACGGCCGCCGGCATGGCCGACGGGCCGAACCTGCATCCGCTGCAGGCGGCCTTCATGGACCATTTCGCGGCGCAGTGCGGCTTCTGCACGCCGGGCATGCTGACCGCGGCGCGGGCGCTGCTGGCGAAGAACCCGAACCCCAGCCGCGACGAGGTGATCGAGGCGATCAGCGGCAACATCTGCCGTTGTACCGGCTACGAGCCGATCGTAGCCGCCATTCTGTCCGCTGCCGGCGCGCCCGGCGCGCGCCGAGCCTGAAGGAGGTCGCCATGGCCACGATGGAGATGCGCAAGGATCTCTTCGCCGACGAGCGCGACGATGATCTCAATGTGATCGGGAAAGGGCTGCAGCGGCAGGATATGCCCGGCCATGTCACCGGGCGGACGCGCTATTTCGACGACCATGCCTTCGACGGGCTGTTGCATCTCAAGGCCGTGCGCAGTCCGCACGCCCATGCCCGCATCCGCTCGATCGACGTCTCGGCGGCGGAGCGCGCGCCGGGCGTCAAGCGCGTGCTGCGCGGCGCCGACGTGCCGGTGAACAAGAACACGCTGCTGAGCCTGATCAATTTCGGCAAGGACGACGAGCCTTCGCTCGCGGTCGAAAAGGTCCGCTACAAGGGCGAGCCGGTGGTCGCGATCCTCGCCGATAGCGAGGCACAGGCGCTGGCGGCGAAGAAGCTGGTGCGGATCGACTACGACCCGCTGCCGACCGTCTTCGACGTCGAGGAGGCGCTGAAGCCGGGCGCGCCCGTCGTCAACGACACCTATCCGGGCAACTACTTCGAATATCACGAGCGCTTCGACCACCAGAAGCTACGCTTCGGCGATGTCGAACGTGGTTTCGCCTCGGCCGACATCGTGATGGAGCATCGCTACCAGATGTCGCCGATCGAGCATGCCCCGACGGAGACCAACGGCACGATCGCCGCGCCGGACCAGAACGGGCGCTACCTGGTGCATTCCTGCGCGCAGGGGCTGTTCTTCTCGCTCGACACGACCGCCAAGATCGTCGGCGTTCCCTCGAACAAGCTGCATTTCGTCGGCGGCACGGTCGGCGGCGGCTTCGGCGGCAAGGTCGACTCGCTGACCGAGCCGCTCGCCGTGCTTGGCGCGATGCTGACGGGCAAGCCCGTGCGCTTCGTGCTCGATCGCGAGGAGGAGATGCTCTACGGCTCGCCGCGCGGCGCCGAGCGCATCTACATCAAGGACGGGCTGATGCGGGACGGACGCATCGTCGCCCGCTACATCCGCAGCTATTTCGACGCCGGCGCCTATACGCGGCTGTCGAGTTACGCGGCGATCAAGTGCACGGCGCATCTGCCGGGGCCGTACTGGATCCCGAACGTCGCCTCCGACGTCCACGTCGCCTACACCAATCGCTGCCCCTCGACCGCCATGCGCGGCTTCGGCGTCACCGCGGTCGATTTCGCGCTCGAGGTCCAGATGGACCGCCTCGCCGAGGCAGCGAACATGGACCCGATGGAGTTCCGCATCCTCAAGGCCTATCGCGACGGGGACATGAAGGCGCATCGGCGCGTCGCCAAGAACACGGCGCTGATCGAATGCGTGCAGGTCGCGGCCGAGAAGGCGAATTGGCCGCTCTCCGAGCAGGCGAAGCGGCAGACGTCTCATACGGGTGGTGCCGGCGAGCGCGGCCAGATCCCGGCAACGGTGATCGACACGAAGGGGCAGATCGGCCGGCCCGACACGCGGGCGGGCACGGCGACCCAGACGTTGCCGGCCGGCACGATGCGCATTCCCTTGAGTAAGCAGCCGGTGATGGATGGCTCGCGCGACGGGCGCGCCGCGCCGACGCAGGTGCCGCGCTACGAGCCGGCCCCGGCCATGGCGCCGCCCGTCCCGCCGGCCTATGCGCCTTCGCCTTATCAGCCGGTCACCGGCCAGCCGGCTCCACCGCCCTATTCGCCCGCGCCGGCAAGCGCAGTGCCACCACCGCCACCCGCCGCCCCGGCCCAGACGCAGCACGGCGCGGTGCGGTTTTCATCCGTCTTCGGAACGAGGAGGCGCTGAAATGGCCCGTTACGAAGGCCGGGGCATGGCCTCGGTGAATTACCCGATCGGCATGAATCTCGGCGGCGATCCGAGCCAGGCGCTGATCCATTCCAACCCCGAAGGCAAGTTCACCGTCGCCCTGTCGGCGATCGATCTCGGCCAGGGCATGAAGCAGGTCTCGCGGCAGATCGCGGCGGAAACGCTGGGCGTGCCGATCGAGGACGTCTTCGTCGACACCGCAGACAGCGACACCGGCCCGCACGACATGGGCTCCTTCGCCTCTCGCGGCACGCATCGCATGGGCAACGCCATCATCGTCGCGGCGCGCGAGGCGCGCGGCGTGCTGCTGGAGGCGGCGGCCGAGGAACTGGAGGTCAACGCCGCCGATCTCGTCACCGACGGGCGCGGCAACATCCATGTCCGTGGCGCTCCCTCAAAGACGATTACGGTGAAGGCGACGGCGCAGGCGGCGCAGTTCAAGCAGGGCAAGACCATCGCGGGCCGCGGCATCTTCTTGATCCCGCTGTCGGCCGTCGATGCCGAGACCGGCGAGATGAACCCGAACACGGCCTTCGCCCATGCCTGCCTCGTCGCCGATGTCGCGGTCGACGACGAGACCGGCGAGGTCGAGGTGCTCGCCATGACCAGCGCCTATGAGCTCGGCCGCGTCATCAACCCGCGCATGGTCGAGCAGCAGCTCGTCGGCGGCGCCTGGATGGGGATGAGCCACGCGCTCTACGAGACGCCGGAGCCTTATTATCCGAGCATCGAGCATGGCCCGCGCGACTTCAACGAATACCTGATGCCGGGGCCGGGTGAGATCGCGCCCTACCACGTCACCGTGCTGGAGCGGCCGGCGCCCGACGGGCCGTTCGGCGGCAAGGGGCCGGGCGAGATGTGCGCCAATCCGGTGCTGCCGGCCGTCGCCAACGCCGTCTACAACGCGGTTGGCGTGCGCGTCGACGAATTGCCGATCACGCCGGAGAAGATCCTGCGCGGCATCAAGGCCAATGGCGGCGTCAAGCCCGGCCCGCGCCGCGGCGGCCCGGTCAACTGGCGCTGACGCCATGGCGCTCCGCACGACCGTCGCCGGCATCTCCAGCCCAGAGGACCTCGCACAGGCCCTGACGGCTGCGATGTATCTCGCCGATGACGGCATCGCGACGGCCGGCTATCTCGCGCTCGCTCTGGGCAAGCCGCTGCTGCTGGAGGGGGCGCCGGGCGTCGGCAAGACGGAGGCCGCCAAGGCCATCGCCGGCATCCTCGGGCGCCAGCTCATCCGCCTGCAGTGCTTCGAGGGCATCGACGCCTCGGCCGCGCTCTATGAGTGGAATTATCCGCGCCAGATGCTCGCCATCAGGCAGGCGCGCGAGGGCGAGCATCTCGACATATACCGCGACGATTTCCTGATCGAGCGGCCGATGCTGACAGCGCTCCGGCGGCCTGAATCGACCGTGCTGCTGATCGACGAAATCGATCGCTCCGACCATGAGTTCGAGGCCTTCCTGCTCGAATTCCTCTCTGATTTCTCGATCTCGATTCCTGAGCGCGGTACGCTTCGGGCCCCCGAGCGGCCGGTCGTGGTGCTGACCTCGAACCGTACGCGCGAGCTGCACGAGGCGCTCCGCCGACGCTGCGTCTATCACTACATCGCCTATCCCGAGCCGGAGCGGGAGGCGCAGATCATCATGCTGCGCTCCTCGGCCGTGGCGGAGGGCACGGCGCGCGCCGTCGTCCACGCCGTCGGGCTCTTGCGCCAGGAGCCGCTTGCCAAGCCACCGGGCGTGGCCGAGGCGGTCGACTGGGCCGAGGCGGCAACGGCACTGGCGCAAAGCGGCGCGCCCTGGCCCGAGGCCTTCCGCCGCTCGCTCGGCACCGCGATCAAGGACGAGGAAGACCTCGCCCATCTGCGTCCGCGCCTGCCGCTCTTCATCCCGGGACTTGCGGCATGATCGCACCCGTTCCACCCGCCGCACGCCTCTTCGTCGCATTCCCGACGCTCGTGCGGGAGCACGGCATTGCGGTCGCGCCGGAGCAGACGGTCTCCTTCCTCGCCGCGATCGAACTGCTGGGGCCGCGCAGCCTCGAGCATGTCCGCAAGGCGGCGGTCGCAACGCTCGCGCCCCATCCGGAGCAGCGCGAGCTGTTCGACGCGCTGTTCGACGCACATTTCCTCGGTGCCATCGCCGAGCCGGGCGACGAGGATTTCGCGCCCGATGACGAGATGTCCGTGCAGGACGATTCGGGCTCCCGCGAGGTGCTGCTGGGGGAGGAGATCAACGAGACCGGCCAGGCGGCGACCGGCGCTGAAGCACTGTCCGTCCGCGTGCTGAAGCCACTCGACGATAACGCGACGCTGCGACGGTTCGGCCGGGCGCTGCCCGCGGCGCTGCCGCGCCGGCGCGGCTATCGCCACCGCACGGCGCGGCGCAGCGCGACGGTCGATCTCGCGCGCAGCATGCGCGACGCCATCCGCCACGATGGCGAGGTGATGAGCCTGAAGAAGCTGCGTCGCGTGACGCGGCCGCGGCCGGTCCTGCTGTTGATCGACGTCTCTGGCTCGATGAAGCAGCGCAGCGATGCCAATCTCGCTCTGGCCCATGCGGTGATGCAAGCCGCGCCGCGCGCCGAGATCTTCACCTTTGGCACCCGACTAACGAGGGTCACGAAGGCGCTGCGCCGCAGGCGACGGGAGCAGGCGCTGGTCGATGCGGCCGGGCTGGTGGCGGACTGGGACGGCGGCACGCGCATCGGCGATGCCCTGCAGGCCTTCCTCGCCGTGCCGCGCTTCGCATCCTACGCGCGTGGCGCGGTCGTCGTGGTGCTCTCGGATGGGCTGGAACGGGGTGACCCTTCTGCCCTCGTCGCCGCGATCACGAGGCTGGCGCAGCGCGCCCACCGGATCGACTGGCTGACGCCGCTCGCCGCCGACCCCGCCTATCGGCCGGAGACGGAGGCGCTGCGGCTGATCGCGCCGCATCTCGCCAGCCTCGGCAATGGCGCCACCACCGCCCGCATCTGCCGGCACATTCTCTCGCTCGGAGGCTTAGCAGCGGCATGACCGGATTTGTCGATTCCCATTTCCACATCTGGCGGCAGAAGGATCTGCCCTGGCTCGTCGGGCCGATGCAGCCCCGCATCTTCGGCCCCTACGAGCCGATCCAGCGCGACTATCCGGTCACCGAGTATCTCGCCGACTGCCGACCTTCGGGGATCACCGAGGCGGTTTATGTCCAGGCCAACTGGGCTCCGGTGCGCTTTCTCGACGAGGTCGAGTTCGTCTCGCGCGCCTCCGACGAGACCGGCTTCCCGATCGCGATCGTCGCCTATGTCGACATGCTGGCGGACGACGCCAGGCCCCAGTTCGATGCGCTCGCTCGCAATCCGCGGGTCCGCGGCATCCGGATGCAGCTCCACTGGCACGAGAACACGCTCTATCGCTTCGCCAGCGGGCCCGAATTGGCTCGTGATCCACGCCTCGTGGCCAATGTCGGCCGGCTGGCGGATTACGGTTTCAGCTTCGACCTCCAGGTCTTCGCCGGGCAGATGGCAGGGGCCGCGGACCTTGCGGCGGCCTGCCCGGGCGTCACCTTTGTCCTCCAGCACGCCGGCATGCTGGAGGATCTCAGCCCCGGCGGCCTAGCCACCTGGCGCGCCGGCATGACGCTGCTCGCCGCTCAGCCCAACATCGTCAGCAAGCTCTCCGGGCTTGGCACCTTCCTGCGTCGGAACGACGCCTCGCATATCCGCCTGATCGCCGTGCAGACGCTGGCGCTCTTTGGCGCCGAGCGCTGTCTCTTCGGCTCCAACTTTCCAATCGAGAAGCTCTGGACGACCTATCCGGAGCTGATCTCGGCGCATCTCGCGGCCGTGCCGGAGGAGGCACACCAGGCCGTATTCAACGAAACGGCGAGGCGGGTCTACCGCCTGCGACAGGACTGAGGGGAGGGACGCATGGCGCTCGAAATCAAGATCCTCGACTACGGCGATATCGAGCTGGAGGCGAGTTTCCTCGTGCTCGGGCGCGATTGCGGCCGGACACGCCGGGTTCCCACCTACGGTTTCCTCATCCTTGGCGGTCCCTGGCCGGTGGTGGTCGATACCGGCTATCGCCACAACCAGATCATGGAAAGCCTCGGCATGCGCGGCCTCCAGTTCCACGAGAACATGATCGAGAACCAGCTCGCGAGGCATGGCGTGCGGATGGGCGATGTGCGCTACGTCATGCACACCCATCTCCATATCGACCATGCCGGGAAGGACGAGCTCTTCCCGATGAACACGACGGTGATCGTCAACCGCCGCGAGCTCGAGTATTCGGTCTCCGGTCTGATGCACCCGCAGTATCCGGCGCCCGACATCAAGCATCTGATCGACCGGCTGCATACGCGCGACGCGCTGCGCTTCGAGGACCTGGAATTGTCGGGGATGATCGAGCAGTTTCCCGGCTGCTATCTCGAGGCTGCCGGCGCCCATACCGAGGGCTCGATGAACGTCCATGTCGACACGGCCGAGGGCCGCGCGATCATCTGCGGCGACGTGATCTACGACTTCAACGACCAGATCGTGACGCCCTTCCACGAGCTCCACGCCAACGAGCCGCGCACCACCGGCAATCACGGCGTCTCCAAGCGCGAGGAGAAGGCGGCGATCAAGAAGCTGCTGGCCAACGGTGCGTTCCTCCTGCCGGTCCATGACAAGCCGGCGAAGATCGCCCATGGCCAGGTCGTCGGACGCATGGACATGGCAGTGCCCGGGCCGGTGGTGCAGTCGCTGCCGGCGCGCAACTGGTTCGCGGCATGACCACGCACACCGCAATCCGCCCGCAATTCGCCGAGCTGATCGACCTCTGGGCGCCGGTGCGTCAGCTCGGCAGCGGCTTCGAGTTCTGCGAGGGGCCGCTCTGGCATCCGCAGGAGCAGCACCTGCTGTTCTCGGACATGCCGGGCGATGTGCGCAGGCGCTGGGATCGCGGCGGCGTGCGCGAGGTGATGCGTCCGGCCAACAAGTGCAACGGCATGACCTATGATGCCGAACTGAACCTCATCGTCTGCGAGCATGCCACCTCCAGCCTCGTCCGCGAGCGGCCGGACGGCAGGCGCGAAGTGCTGGCCTCGCATTTCGAGGGCATGGAGCTCAACAGCCCCAACGACGTGGTCGTGAAGTCGGACGGCTCGATCTATTTCTCCGACCCCTGGTACGGTCGCATGCCGGTCTTCGGCGTCGAGCGGCCGCGGCAGCTGGGCTTCCAGGGCGTCTACCGTATCCCGCCCGGCGGCGGAGAGCCGCAGCTCCTGGTCGATCGCTATCTCTTCGATCAGCCGAACGGGCTTTGCTTCTGCCCCACCGAGGACCGGCTCTTCGTCAACGACACGGTCCAGTGCAACATCAGGGTCTTCGACATCCTGCCCGACGGCAGGCTCGGCCCGCCACGCCTCTTCGCCTCGGGCATCGTCTCATCGACCGAGCCCGGCGTGCCCGACGGCATGAAATGCGACGCGCAGGGCAATATCTGGGTCTGCGGGCCCGGCGGCGTCTGGGTCTATTCGATCAAGGGCGAGCTGATCGGCAGGCTGCGCGTGCCCGAACTGGTCGGGAATCTGACATGGGGCGGGCCGGACTGGCGCACGCTGTTCCTGACCGCCTCGCATTCGCTCTACGCCGTCGAGACCAAGGTCGGGCCGCGTCTGGAGCCTTACATGAAGGCGCGCGGTCGCGCCTCCGCGGCGCGCCGGGCGGGAGCTCCTGCGCAGGCAGGCGTCGCTCGCAATGGCGCCAACAAGGCCGCGCCTGGCTACCGGTTGGAAGCCGCGCGCTGTGCATTGCTGATCCAGGACATGCAGAACGACGTGGTGATGGAGGGCGGCGCATTCGCCGCCTCCGGCTCGCCCATGCATTGCAAGGAGCAGAACGCCATCGGCAATGCGGCGCGTCTGGCGCAGGCGGCACGGGCGCGGGGCATTCCGGTGATCCATGTCTGGTTCGTCGTCGATCAGGGCGCGGCCGGCGTGACGATGAACGCGCCGCTCTTCGAGGGGCTGGCCGACGCCAATGCACTGGTGCGTGGCACGTGGGGCGCGGCGCCCGTGCCGGGGTTGGAGGCGCAGGGTGGCGACCATGTCGTCGAAAAACAGCGCATGAGCGCCTGGGAGGGCACGCGGCTGGAGACGGTGCTCAAGGCGCTTGGCCGCGACATTGTCATCGTCACCGGTGCCTGGACGAACATGTCGATCGAGCACACCGCCCGCACCGGCGCCGACAAGGGCTATTTCATGGTCGTGCCGGAGGATGCCTGCTCGACGATGAACGCGGAGTGGCACACCGCCTCAGTCAACTACGCGCTGCAAAACGTCGCGGTGGTGACCGACGTCGACGCGGTGATCGCCTCCACCGGGGGGTGATGTCGGTGACAGGCGGTTCCGCGCTGCCGACGGCTTCCGAAACGGCGAGGGCCGTAGCGATAAGCGCGACGATGCCCTAGTCTTCTGACCGGAGCACGAGGGCGGCGGCATCCGGGCCCTTCCACTCCAGGTCTTCGATGGGGGCGGCGGGCATGTCCTGGGTCGCATGCGGGATCTGACGCAACGGTTCAGGCTCCGGAGCGGGCGATGGACATCGTCCTGCGTTGCGCTCACGAGCCTTTGGCCTGAGGCGCACCGATGAAGGGCCTCGTTCTCGGCACGGCAGCAGGTGGTGGTTCTCCGCAGTGGAATTGCCGGTGCCGGGTCTGTGCGCTCGCCTGGAGCAAGGATCCCCGCGTGCCCTGGCGCACGCAAACGAGCCTGGCGGTGACGCTCGACGGCGAGAGTTGGGTCGTGCTGAACGCGTCGCCCGATCTCGGCAGCCAGATTCGCGCGACGCCTGCCTTGTGGCCGCGTGAGCAGCGGCATTCGCCGATCGGCACGATCATCCTAAGCAGTGCTGAGATCGACCATGTCGCCGGGCTGCTTCACCTGCGCGAGCGACAGCCATTCGACCTGATCGCGCTCGAGCCTGTTCTGGATGCGATCGACGCCAATCCCATCTTCGCGCCGGTGCCGGCCCGACGCGTCGCCGCAACCGCATTGGGGGCCATCGAGATGCGTGGCGGGCTGACGGCGGAGTTGTTTCCCGTTCCCGGCAAGGTGCCGCTCTACCTCGAGGACGGCGCGCCGCAGCTCGAGTCTGAAGCCGGAGAGACGGCCGGCATCCGGGTCAGCGGCGGCGGGCGATCGATCGTCTACATCCCGGGCTGCGCCGCCTTGTCCGCGGAGGTGCGCGCCAGGGCCGACGCCGCGGACATCCTGTTTTTCGACGGCACCCTGTTCACGGATGACGAGATGATCCGCGCCGGTGTCGGCGAAAAGACCGGCCGCCGCATGGGGCACATGCCGATCAGCGGCGCCGGCGGCTCGCTGGAATGGCTGGAGGGGGTATTGGCGGCGCGGAAGATCTACATCCACCTCAACAACACCAATCCGGCGTTGATCGAGGGGTCGCCGGAGCGTCTGATCATCGAGGCTGCGGGTGTCGAGGTTGCTTTTGACGGCATGGAGGTGAGGCTGTGACCGCTCTGCTATCGCCCGAGGAACTGGAATGGCGCCTGCGCGAAGTTGGCGAGGAGCGCTATCACGACAAGCATCCCTTCCATGCCCGACTGCACTCCGGCCATTGCAGCAAGGGCGAGGTTCAGGCCTGGGCCCTCAACCGCTTCACCTATCAGGCCCATATCCCCGTGAAGGATGCGTTCCTCATCGCCCGGGCTGGGAACCCCGCGCTCCGGCGGGCCTGGCGCCAGCGCCTGATCGACCATGACGGCGACCGGGATGGCGAAGGTGGGATCGAACGCTGGCTCCGGCTCTGCGAAAGCCTGGGTCTGGCGCGCGCGGATGTGATCGCGCATCGCGGCGTGCTGCCCGCGACCCGCTTTGCCGTCGATGCCTATGTCAATTTCGTGCGCGAGCGCCCGCTGCTCGAGGCGGTCGCCTCTTCCCTGACCGAGCTGTTTTCGCCGAAGGTCATCCGCCACCGCGTCGAGGGCATGCTGGCGCATTACGCCTTCGTCAGCCCCGAGAGCCTGAGCTATTTCACCGCCCGCCCGGAGCAGGCAAGGCGCGATGTCGAGACCGCGCTCGCCTATGTTACGGCCCATGCCCGCACGCCGGCCGAGCAGCAGGCGGTCATCGCTGCGCTGAAATTCAAATGCGACGTGCTCTGGGCCATGTTGGACGCGCTCCATCATGCCTATGTCGAGCCCGGCCATATTCCGCCGGGCGCCTTTGTGCCGGCGGGCTGAGAGAGACACGGACCCCTGCTTAGTGGCCCGATGCGTCAGGCGCCCTGATAGCTCCGGTAGATGAAATCACGGCGCTCGGAGCCGGCCTCGGCTTCAGCCAGCCTGACAAGTTCCGCGTGCAGCGGCGACAATGAACAGGCGGGGTCGGTCGCGGCCGCATCGCCCGCCAAGGCCATGGCTTGGCAACGGCAACCGCCGAAATCGAGCTCCTTTCTGGCGCAGCTCCGGCATGGCTCCTTCATCCAGTCCGTGCCCCGGAAGGCGTTGAATGCGGCGCCGCGATACCAGATCTCCGACAGGCTTGCGTTGCGCACATGGTCGAATGTCATGCCCGTGATCGTCTCGGCCGCGTGGCAGGGCAGGGCACGGCCCGAGGGCGTGACATTCATCAGCCGCGCGCCCCAACCGCCCATGCAGGCCTTCGGATATCGGGCATAATAGTCGGGTAGCACGCAGTCGATGACGAGGCGCCCGGCCGTCCGGCTGCGAGCCTCTTCGACATCCGCCATTGCGGTTTCGACCTGCTGGCGCGTCGGCATCAGCCGGGCGCGATTGACCAGGCCCCAGCCATAGTACTGGACATGGGCGATCTCGATCCGCGCCGCGCCCCACGCTTCCGCAAGCCGCACGAAGTCGGAAATCTCATGCACGTTCTCGCGATGGATGACGGCATTGACGGTGAGGCGCAGCCCGAGCCGGGCGATGTCGGCGGCGACGGCATGCTTGCGCTCGGACGCCCCCTCGTAACCGGCGACGCGATCGCAGGTCGTCGCGTCGATGGCCTGCACCGAGAGCTGGATATGGTCTAGCCCCGCCTCGGCAACCGCGTCCAGCAGGGCCGGCTGAAAGCCGACGCCCGAGGTGATCATGTTGGTGTAGAGCCCGGCGCCATGCGAATGCGCGACCAGTTCGGCGATATCGCGCCGCAGCATGGGTTCGCCGCCAGAAAAATAGATGTGCAGGACGCCGAGCGCCGCTGCCTCGTCGATCAACCGCTTCCACTCTGAGGTCGGGAGCTCGCTCGAGCGACGCTCCAGTTCGAGCGGGTTGGAGCAATAGGGGCAGCGCAGGGCGCAACGATGCGTCAGCTCCGCCAGCAAGCCCATGGGCGGCGACTCGGGCGGTGGCGCCGGAATGGCTTGTGGGAGCGTTTCGACATCGCTCACAGATCGATCATCCTCTGATCGGCGAGGCCGCGCAGAAAAGCCATGACATCGGCAGAGATCTCGTCGCGATCCGCCTCGAAGGCCGTCGCCAGATCCTGCGCAATGGCTTCTACGCTGCGCACGCCGTCGACGCGCTGCAGGATCTCGAGCGCGATCTCGTCAGGCTCGAAGACGCGCTCGGGACCGAGCAGGAACCATTGCTGTCGGCTCTCGTCGAACCGCAGACGAACGCCCCGAGGAAGGACCGGAACGATAGCGGCGATATCGACTGTCCTGATGTCGGCGTTCATGGGGCGGCGGCTCGCGCGAAATTGTCAAATCCCGGAGCCAGGGTGCCGGGAGCAGGTCGGCGACGCAGGGGCGCGCCGCATGCACGCGCACAGAGCAAAAATCCCGTCCGCCCTGCGGACGGGATACGGAACAGCGCTGACGCCGCATCCGTCCCACGACGCCGGCTTGGGAACGGCGCCACTGGATTTCGCTTCAGGCGGTAGCCTGGTTCTCAGAACAGAAACGTCAGAGCTGCGCTGGTGCGTAGGAGGTCACTTCGCAGCCGACAGTCACTTCGATGATCGCGGGTTTTTTCCACTTGCGCATGATCGGTATCTCCGGATCGACGCCAGCCTTCGCCAACGAAAGCCGTGGAAGCGTACACCCGCCGGTTGCCCGTTGCAAACGAAGCGGGCTTCCCCGTCCGGTGATGCGTACCAGTGACGAGGACGCCCGGCGGTCGTTCATGCGGTGCCGGTGCTGCCTGCGCCTCTCACCGAAACATGGCGCGAAGCGACCCGTAGCATCTGGGCCACAGCAAACAATTTGCACTGGTTCCCCCTTGAGCCGGCGCCTCTCTTGTCGGAGGTCTCAAGTATCGCCGGGGGGCGACTACTGTTTGATTCGTCGCCCGCTGCGTGGCGCCCGGGTTGTCCGGCCGCATCTGCTTGGGTCTCCGCGAGGCACGCCGGAAAGCGGCCTGTCGCAGCCACTTCGGCTGAAATCGGACCGTGCATCCTTCCCCGCATTCGCAAACTTGCCTGTTTGTCCAACCGGGCGGATGGGCTCTCCAACTGTATGATCAAGGACACACCGATGCCTGCCGCCTTCGAGACACGGGCTCCTGCCGGCCTTGCCCGGACAGCCGAAACCGCCCGCGCTCTCCGTCTGCGCAACCTGCTGCTCTGTGGCGTCGCCTGCATCTGGGCGACCGGTGCGATGGCCGATGGCGGCGTCGGCGCTGCGGGCGATCTGACCTTTGGCGGCATCGGCGGCGTTGATTCCGTCGCGGGCGCTGGCGGCAACGCCACCCCATCTGCCCTGACTGCCACTGGCGCCGGCGGCGCCGGCGGTGGCGCCGGCGCCACCGGCGGCTCTGGTGCCAGGGGCGTGGCCACGCTGAACAACCCCGCGGCGGCCGGCGGAGCCGGCGGAGCGATGGCGGGCCAGGATGGCGCTGATGGAGTCACCTTCGTCGGCAATGGCGGCGGTGGCGGCGGCGGCGGTGGCGCGCACGGCTATCTAGGCAGCAGCTTGCCGACCTCGGCGGTCGCCGGCGGACGTGGTGGTGCCGGCGGCGTTGGCGTTGGTGGCAACGGAGACGGCGGTGGCGGCGGCGCAGGCGGATATGGCGCTGTCCTCAACGGTACCCAGAGCACGAGCGCCTTCGGCTTCAACATCACCGGCGGGCAAGGTGGTGCCGGCGGAGCGGCTCTCGCATGGGGCGGCAATGGCGGCAGCGGCGGCATCGGCCTCCACGCGACCTCTGTGCTGCTGCTCACGTCCGGCACCATTCGTGGCGGCGACGGCGGCATGGGCGGCGCTGCTGGTGTCGGAGCCAGCAGCAGCAGCGCCCGAGCGGGCCATGGCGCAGCCGGTGGTACGGGCATCGTCGGCATCAACTCGATCCTGACCAATCGCGGCACTGTCGTCGGCGGCGCTGGCGGCAACGGCGCCAATGGCGGCGTCACGGGGGGGCGGGGCGGCAATGGCGGAGCGGGTGGCGCAAGCTTTCTAGGCAGCGATACAAACTTCACCAATATCGGCACGCTCGCTGGCGGTCGGGGTGGCAATGGCGGCAATGGTGGAACCCTCGCCGGCTCCTGGGCCGGGTCGGGCGGGGCTGGCGGAGCCGGCTTCTCGGCCAGCAACGCGACGCTGCGCAACGACGGCACGATCACAGGCGGCAACGGCGGAGCGCGCGGGACGATCGGTCCGGTTGCCGGCACCGTCGGTGCCGGAGGCGTTGGTGTCACGGGTTCGAACCTGACCGTGGTCAACAATGGGACCATCGCCGGCGGCCTGTCGGGGGACGGCGCGACGCGCGCCAACGCCATCACCTTTACCGGCGGGGTCAACACGCTCGAGCTCTGGGGTGGCTCGGCCATCATCGGCAACGTCCAGGCGTTCAGCACCGCTGACACGTTCAGGCTGGGCGGCTCGGCCAGCGGCAGCCTCGATGTTTCCCAGATCAACGGCTTCGGCATCTATCAGAAGACCGGGGCGAGCAACTGGACGCTGACGGGGACCAATGCGTCGGCATTGCCGTTCACCATCTGGGATGGCCGGCTCGCGGTGAACGGCTCGCTCGCCAATTCGACGTTCACGGTGCTCGGCGGAACGCTCGGCGGCAGCGGCACGGTCGGCGCCACGACGGTCCAGGCCGGCGCCACGATCGCGCCCGGCAATTCAATCGGCACGCTCACCGTCAACGGCAACCTCACGCTGGCGCCGGGCTCGACATATGCGGCCGAGATCGGCGGCAACGGCAGCTCCGACCGCATCGCTGTCACGGGCAAGGCCACGGTGTCGGGCAGCAACGTCATCGTCTCGGCGATCGACCCGCAGGGGCTCTACAAGCAGGGCCAGCGCTATACCCTGATCACCGCCGCGGGCGGGATCGAGGGCGGCTTCGCCAGCGTCACCTCCAGCTCGGCGTTCCTCAATCTCGCGCTCGATGCGCAGACGGGCGCGATCGGCCTCAACGTCAGCGCCAAGCCTTTCGGCACGGCCGCCGACAGCCGCAACCAGCTCGCAACTGCCGGCGGGCTCGACAGCCTACCGCAGCTCGGCGGCACGCTGCTGCTGTACAACAGCGTCCTCGTCCTCGACGCTGCTTCGGGTAGGGCTGCTTTTGATCAGCTTTCGGGTGAGATCCACGCCTCGGCCAAGACCGTGCTGGTCGAGGAAAGTGCCGCCGTGCGCGGGGCTGCGATCGACCGGTTGCGCTCTGCCTTCGGCACGGTCGGCTCGGCCCCGATGGCGACGATGAACTACGGCTTCACCGCCGACCTCGCGCCGGCCGTGAAGGGCCCGATGCCGACGCTGCGCAGCGACCGCTTCGCCGCGTGGGGCCAGGGCTTCGGCGGCTTCGGCCGGACGGACGGCGACGGCAATGCCGGCACGCTCTCGCGCTCGACCGGGGGACTGATGCTCGGCGCCGACCTAGCGGTCCTCGACACCCTCCGTATCGGCGTACTGGCCGGCTACAGCCACGACCGATTCGACGTGAACAGCCGTCTGTCGTCGGGCGAAAGCGACAACTACCATCTCGGTCTCTATGGCGGTGGCCAGTGGGGCGCGTTCGGCCTGCGGCTCGGCGCCAGCTACACCTGGCACGACGTCACGACCCGTCGCACGGTCGCCTTCGCTGGCTTCGGCGACGCCCTGCGCAGCAGCTCCCACGCGGGGACGGCCCAGGTCTTCGGCGAGGTCGGCTACCGCTTCGATGTCGGCCAGATCGCGCTCGAGCCCTTCGCCGGCCTGGCCTATGTCAGCCTGCACAGCGACGGGATCCGTGAGATCGGCGGCGCTGCGGCGCTCTCCGGCCGCGGCGACGACACCAATGTCGGCTACTCCACGCTCGGGCTGCGCGCTTCGACCAATGTCAGCCTGAACGGGATGGACCTGACGCTCCGTGGCGCGCTCGGCTGGCGCCACGCCTTCGGCGACGTCGATCCGGAGACGACGCTGGCCTTCGCGGGATCCAACGCCTTCACCGTCGCGGGGCTGCCGATCGCGAAGAACGCCGCTTTGGTGGAAGCAGGGCTCGACTTCGCTGTCGGCAAGAACACGACGGTCGGCCTGTCCTATACCGGCCAGCTCGCGACCGACGCCCGCGACCACGCCTTCAAGGCGAACCTCGCCGTCAGGTTCTGACGCGCGGTCGGCTTCGGCCGGGCGTGGCTGATGCGGGCGCCGACCGGGTCGTTTCGACCCGTTCGGCGCCCGTTTGGTATCTAGACCGCGCCATGCGCCTCGACATAGAGCGCATAGAGCGAATGCGAGCTCGCCATGTAGAGCCGGTTGTTCTTCGGGCCTCCGAAACAGAGATTGGCGCAGCGCTCCGGCAGGCGGATGAAGGCCAAAGGCTTGCCGGCCGGGCTGAACACCATGACGCCGTCGAGGTCTTCCGGCTTGCCACGCAGCGTGAAGACTTTGCGGCCGCCAATATCGGTCGGCTCGGCGTTGAGCGCTCCGTTGCTGCCATAGCCGCACCAGAGATTGCCATCGCGATCGACCTTGAAGCCGTCGAGCGCGCCGAAATCGGCGGCGTCCACGACCTTGGTCTTGTTCGAGACCTGCCCACTTTCGCCGACATCGAAGCTCCAGATCGAGCGGTTCGGCGTGCCGCGCCACTCGACGACATAGAGCTTCTTCTCGTCGGGCGAGAAGGCGAGCCCGTTGGGATTGACGAGGTCGGTTACCACGGCGGTCACCTTGCCGTCGGTTGCGATGCGGTAGACGTTGGTGGTCGCCTGCTCCGGCCTGGCGCGCGAGCCTTCCCATTCGCCGTTGATGCCGAACAGCGGGTCGGTGAACCAGACTGTGTCGTCCGACTTCACCACGACGTCGTTGGGCGCGTTGAGGCGCTTGCCGTCGAACGCGTCGGCGAGGACCGTGATCTTGCCGTCCTTTTCCGTGCGGGTGACGCGGCGCGTCACCGAATGCTCGCAGGTGACGAGGCGGCCCTGCCGGTCGCGTGCATTGCCGTTGGCGAAGTTCGCGTTCTCACGGAAGACGGTGAAGCTGTTCTTCCCCTCGTCGTATTTCATGATGCGGTTGTTCGGGATGTCGCTGACCAGGACGGCGCGTTCCTCAGGCAGATAGACCGGGCCTTCGGCCCAACGCATGCCGCTGCCGAGCTGCTCGACCGTGCTCGAATAGATCCGGTATTTCGCGAAGGACGGGTCGAGGATTTCGACCGCCGGGTCCGGATAGCGCTGGTTCGGCTTGAACGGGAATTCCTGCGCGAGCGCCGCGCGGGCGGAGAGCGAACCGGCGGCGGCCGAAAGGCCGCCGAATACGAGCTTGCGACGTGACAGCTTCATGAGCGTTTCCCCGGGAGTGATTGTTTTGGTTCTTGTCCGGGCACGACCGCAGCGGCGTGCCCGGCGTGCAGCCTTACCATACGTCGTGAAGTTTGAAATCTGAAATTTCAGAATGGGTGCGGCTGTTGCGTGCTCCTGGCTACTTGTCGGGACGGGCTCGGGCAGGGATCCCGGGTCGACCTGCGGTCGCCCGGGATGACATCTGCCTGCGATGCTCAGGCAGCGGCGAGTTCGCGGGTAGCGAAATCACCCTTGTCGAGGCGGGCGACCAGCGCCGCGAGCTCGGCGACCTCGACCTCGGTCAGGTCCGTCAGCGGCGCTCGCACCGGGCCGGAATCGCGGCCGATCACCTTCATGCCGGCCTTGATGATCGAGACTGCATAGCCGCGCTTGCGGTTGCGGATCGCGATCAGCGGCAGGATGAAGTCGCGCAGGCCGGCCTGCACGGTTTCGCGGTCGCGGCGGCGCACGGCGGCATAGAACTTCGTCGAGAAATGCGGGACGAAGTTGAACACGGCCGAGGAATAGGTGGTCACGCCCATCTCGAGATAGGGCAGGGCGAAAGTCTCGGCCGTCGGCAGGCCACCTACATAGGTCAGCCGGTCGCCCATCCGGAGATGGATGCGCGTCATCAGCTCGATGTCGCCGACGCCGTCCTTGAAACCGACGAGATTGGGATTGCGCTCGCAGAGCTTCGCCAGCGTGTCCTCGTTGATGATGGCGTTGTCGCGGTTGTAGACGATGACGCCGAGCTTGGTCGCCTTGCAGACGGCCTCGATATGGGCGGCGAGCCCCTCCTGCTCGGAGAAGACGAGATAGGGCGGCAGCAGCAGGATGCCGTCGGCGCCGACCTTTTCGACATCGGCTGCGAGCTGTGTCGCGACCTGCGTGCCATGGCCGACGCCGGCCAGCACCGGGACCCGTCCACGGGTCTCGGCGACCGCAGTCCCGACGACCTTCACCACCTCCTCGGGCGAGAGCGAAAAGAACTCGCCCGTGCCGCCGGCGGCGAAGAGCCCCGCGACCTCATAGCCGCAAAGCCAGTCGAGGTTGGAGCGATAGCGTGCCTCGTCGAAGACGTTGCCCGCAGTGAAGGGCGTCACGGGAAACGACAGGAGACCGTCGCCGATCGTCCGGGCCATCTCCTGCGGGGTCATCTTGGTCATGGTCTCGTCCTTCGCTGGCTGATGGCGAAGAAGTAGACCAGGATCGATGCCGATAGAGACCAATCACTGTATCGATCGATGCCGAGATTGGATGGCGCGCCGGTGTGCCGTCCCGGAGTCCTCCCTCAGGCCGAGGGGGCAGGTCGCGGCGCGGTCGCAAGGTTCCGCGCCAGCGTCGCAACTGTGGGCAGGAGCGGATTGTCGTTGTCCTCGCGGCTGACGAAGTAGAGTTCTGCCGCGCGCTGGCTCGGCAGCGTCAGGCGGCGGAGAACGACACCGCTGAAATGCAGGCTCTCCGCCGCCTCCGGCACCATCGCGACACCGACGCCGGAATGCACCATGGCCAGGATCGAATGGATCTGCGCGAGGTGCTGCACATAGTCCGGCACGAGCCCGGCCCGCGTGAACAGCTCCACCACCAGATCGTGGAAATAGCGCGCCTCGTAGGGCGCATAGGTGATGAAGGGCTCGACCGCGAGATCATCGAGCGAGATCGCCTCGGCCCTGGCGAGCGGATGGCCGGCGGGGACTGCGGCGATCATCGGTTCGGCGCAGACGCGGAAGCTGCGCAGCCCCGTGCGGGGAACGGGCGGGCGCAGCAGCCCGATATCGATCTCTCCGGAGTCCAGGCGCTTGAGCTGGTCGCCGCTGACCATCTCCTTCAGGGCGATCTCGACTTCCGGCAATTCGCGCCGACAGGCTGCGACGAGCTGCGGCATGTAGGAATAGGCCGAGGCCGCGGTGAACCCGATATTGATCGAGCCAGCCTTGCCCTTTGCGACGCGCTTGGCGAGCAGCGCTGCGCTCTCGGCCAGCTTCAGGAGGCGGCGCGCCTCGGCCAGGAAGCTCTGACCGGCCGGCGTCAGCCGAACCGTGCGATTGCTGCGCTCGAGCAGGGCGACGTCGAGGATGCGCTCGAGGATCTGGATCTGCCGGCTGAGCGGCGGCTGCGTCATGTTGAGGCGTGCAGCCGCCCGGCCGAAATGCAGCTCCTCCGCCACTGCGACGAAGCAGCGGAGCTGGCTCAGTTCGAACATCGCGCCTCCTTGCCCGGTGCCGGATCGCGCCGACGCTCAGTTCTGGATGCTGATGCCGGCCTTGTCGATGATGCCCTTGAACTTCGCGAGCTCGGAAACGGCCTTCGCCCGCGCTTCGTCGGCCGTGGAAGGTGTCGCTGCGGCACCGAGTTCCTCGAAACGACCGACGACCGCCGGATCCTGCAGGACCGCCCGCATCTCCACGATGAGCTTGTCGCAGATCTCCTTCGGCGTGCCTTTCGGCGCCAGGAACCCGTTCCAAGACGCGATGTCGAAGCCCGGCAGTGTTTCGGCCAGCGCCGGGATCTCGGGCGCGATCTTGGCGCGTTGGGTCGTGGTCACGGCAAGGCCCCGTATCGTTCCGGCCTTGTAGTGAGGGTAGGGCGAGGTGAAGTTGTCGAAGGTGATCTTCACGTTCCCGGCGATGACATCCTGGATCAGCGCTCCGGAGGAGCGATAGGTGACGTGCTGCATCTTCACCCCCGCAAGCTGCATGAAGAGCTCGCCGCAGAGATGGATCGACGTGCCGATGCCCGACGAGGCGAAGGCCTCCTTGTTCGGATTGGCCTTCAGATAGGCGATCATCTCCGCGACGTTCTGCGCCGGCAGCGACGGGTGGCAGCACATGAAGTTCGGCTGGGACGAGGCGAGGGAAAGGAACTCGAAATCCTCGAGCGGCCGGAATGGCAGCCTCTCCTTGTAGAGGCTGGGGTTGATGCCGTGCGTCGACGGCGTCGTCATGCCGATCGTGTAGCCGTCGGGCGTGGCCTGGGCGAGGGCCGCGACACCGGTGTTGCCGCCGGCGCCGGCCCGGTTCTCGATCACGAAGGTCTTGCCCATCCGCTGCGACAGCTTCTCGCAGACGATGCGGCCGATCAGGTCGGTGGTGCCGCCCGCACCGAACGGAATGATCACGGTGACGGGCTTGGCCGGGTAGCTCTGGCCAAAGCCGCTGCGTGCCAGGAACGGCGTCGCGAGCGCGCCGCCTGCAAGCCCGAGTGCTGCGCGGCGGGTCATGATGGGCTTCATCGAAATCCTCCCCGGATGTGACGCGGCATTCTTGCCGTCTGCACGTCAGAGTAGGTCCGGCGTGGCCCTCCGCAACATCCTTCGCGCTATGGTGCGATCCAAAAAAGGTATCTTTCCATTGCCAAACTAACTCACCGCAGCATCGTGCCTGACCTATCCTCCGGTTTCGAAGCGGCCAGAAGACCGCATGCGTTCCGCGCGCCCCGTTTCGGGCGAGCGCGCGGCCAACCAACGGAGGAAATCACCGCCATGACCAAGGCCCAATCCCGCCTGGATTCGTTCTCCCGCCGCCAAGCACTCTCGGTAGGCCTGCTCGCGCTCGCCGGCTTCGCAGCCCAGCCGGCCGCCGCGCAGAATTTCGAGCGCCCCGTGCGCATCGTCGTGCCCTTCGCGCCGGGCGGCACCTCGGACATTCTCGCGCGCCTGGTCGGCCCCAAGCTTTCGGCCGCGATCGGCCAGCCCGTCGTCATCGAAAACAAGCCGGGCGCGGCCGGCAATCTCGGAGCTGACACTGTCGCCAAGGCCCCGGCCGATGGGCACACGCTGCTGCTGATGGATGTTGGTTCGCTCGCGACCGCGCCGAGCCTGTTTTCCGACCTGACCTATGATCCGGTGAAGGATCTCGCCCCCGTCAGCATGGTGATGTTCGGCCCCTATGTGCTGGCGGTGCATGAATCCGTGCCGGCCAAGACGCCGCAGGAGCTTGTCGCTTATGCCAAGGCCAATCCCGGCAAGCTCGCCGTGGCCAATGCCGGCGTGGGCGCTGCCAACCACATCACGGCGGTCGCCATCGCCAAGGAACTCGGCATCAACTGGAAGAACGTGCCCTATCGCGGCGGCGCGGCCGCTTCGCGGGCCGTGGTCTCCGGCGAGAGCAACGTCATCATCAACGGTTCGACCGCGACGCTGCCCTTCGTCTCCAACAAGCAGCTCGTTGGCCTGGCGGTCACGGGCGAGGAGCGCATCGCCGGCATGCCGACCTTCAAGGAAGCGGGTTTGCCCGGCAACGATGCCGGCACCTGGCAGGGGTTGCTGACCACGGCCGGCACGCCGCCCGCGGTCGTCGCGCGCCTCAACGCCGAGATCGGCAAGATCCTGCAGGATCCCGAGATCAAGGCCAAGATTGCGGAGCAGGGCGGGGTGGTGAAGCCCGGCTCTCCGGCCGATTTCTCCGCCTGGCTGAAGACCGCGACGGATCGCTGGGGCGGCATCATCAAGGAAGCCGGCATCAAGGGCGTGAACTGAGCGGTGTCCGGGCCGATGACGCGCCGCGCACTTGACTGGCGGGACCTGATCCTCGGGCTGTTTCTCGTCGCGGTGGCGACGGGGGCGCTCTGGATGACCCGCAGGCTGCCGATCGGCAGCGCCGCCGACATGGGGCCGGGCTACATGCCCCGCGTCGTCTCGCTGGCGCTCCTCGGCTTCGGGGCGTTCTTCCTCCTGCGCGGCGCGCGGCATGCGGGGGCGGCCATCGAGCCGGTCCATCTGCGTCCGCTGCTCGCCGTCCTGCTCGCGGTCGGCATCTTCGCGCTGACGGCCGAGCGGCTCGGCCTCGCCATCGCCTCGGTTCTGACCGTTCTCCTGGCGGGTCTGGCGACCCGCGAGACGCGGCCGCTCGAAAGCATCGGCTTCGCGATCCTGCTCTCCGGCCTCGCGGCGCTGCTCTTCGTCAAGGTTCTGGCGCTGCCGGTTCCGCTCTGGCCGCGCTGAAGGCAGGCTCATGGAACTCTTCGACAACCTGCTGATGGGCCTGTCCACGGCCGTGCAGCTCAAGAATCTGGGCTTCTGCCTGGTCGGCGTGCTGATCGGCACGGCCATCGGAGTGCTGCCGGGCATCGGCCCGATCCCGACCATCGCGCTGCTGCTGCCCTTCACCTTCGGCATGGAGCCGGCCGGCGCGATGATCATGCTCGCCGGCATCTTCTACGGCGCGCAATATGGCGGTTCGACCACCGCGATCCTGGTCAACGTTCCCGGCGAGACCTCGTCGGTCGTCACCTGCCTCGATGGCCATCAGATGGCCCGGCAGGGCAAGGCGGGCACGGCGCTCGCCATCGCGGCGATCTCCTCCTTCTTCGCCGGCACGGTCGCGACCGTGGTGATCGCGCTGCTCAGCGTGCCGCTGGCGGCTCTGGCGCTGAAATTCACGGCGGTCGAGTATTTCAGCCTGCTGGTGCTCGGGCTGATCGCTGCCGTCGTGCTGGCGCATGGCTCGGTGGCGCGGTCGCTCGCCATGGTCTTCCTCGGCCTGCTGCTCGGGCTGATCGGCATCGATGTCAGCTCCGGCGCCGCCCGCATGACCTTCGGCGTCCCGGAGCTCTCGGACGGCATAGATTTCGTACCGGTCGCGATGGGCATGTTCGGGCTGGCCGAGATCATCGCCAATCTCGAGCGCCCGGCCGAGCGGCGCGTCGTCAGCCAGAAGGTCCGCGACCTCATCCCCAGCCGGGCCGATCTCCGCGCTGCTTTCCCGGCGATGGTGCGTGGCACGATGCTGGGCTCGGCGCTCGGCGTGCTCCCGGGCGGTGGTGCAGCGCTGCCGCCCTTCTCCTCCTACGCGCTTGAGAAGAAGCTCGCCAAGGACCCGTCGCGCTTCGGCCATGGCGCGATCGAAGGCGTCGCCGGCCCCGAGGCCGCCAACAATGCCGGCGCCCAGACGAGCTTTATCCCTCTGCTCACGCTCGGCATCCCCGCTAACGCGCTGATGGCGCTGATGATCGGCGCGCTTATGATGCAGGGTATCCAGCCCGGCCCGCAGATCATGCGCGAGCAGCCGCAGCTCGTCTGGGGCGTCATCGCCTCGATGTGGGTCGGCAACCTGATGCTGCTCGTCATCAACCTGCCGCTGATCGGGTTGTGGGTCTCGATGCTGAAGGTCCCCTACCGCCTTCTCTTCCCGGCCATCGTGCTGTTCTGCTGCATCGGCACCTACGGCATCGCCAACAGCCTGTTCAATGTCTGGCTGATGCTGGGCTGCGCGGCGGTCGGATATCTCTTCATCAAGGTCGGCGTCGAGCCTGCCCCCCTGCTGCTCGGGCTGGTGCTCGGCCCGCAGCTCGAGGAGAATTTCCGGCGCGCCATGCTGCTGTCGGAAGGCGACTTCTCGGTCTTCCTGACACGGCCGATCAGCGCGCTCTTGCTTGGCGCCGTAGCGTTGGCGCTGCTTGCCATGCTGTCGCCCGCCATCCTGCGCCGCAGACAGGAGGCTCTCGCCGAATAGCGTCAACGGACGGCATCGCGATTTCGCCGGTCAAAGCTCGCTCTCGGCGTGAATTGGAAAAACCGGTCGGCGCAGATGTTTGAAGGGCAGGGTGCCGATCCGGCTGGTGCAGGGGCCCGGTGTCGCGACGGTGAAGCTGCCTCGGGCAATCTTGTCATAGGCACGTCGGTGCGCCACGGCCGCCTTGACGCCGATGGCCTTCAAGTCTTCGGGGTGGATGCCCTGCGAGCGGAACTGCCCAAGATCGAAGGGCGGCGTCTTGCGGCTGGTCAGGAGCACCGTGACACCCGCGACCTCGACGACGACGCTTGGCCCCATGCTGAAGTGCGACCCCTGCGATGCCGCGAGGTGACTGTTGAGGTCTTCGAGCGTGAAAATTCCGTCGCTGGCGCGGACGAAACGCGCCTCCGCTTCGACGGGCCCCTCGGCGATCGCGTTGCCCTTGCCGCCGACGGAGATCGTCCGGATCTCGCCTGGTCTCGCGCCGGCCATGGCGGCAACGGCAGCGGGGTCGGCGATGGCGACGGCGCAGTTCTCGACGCCATGGCGCAGGAAGGCGCGGAGCACCGAGGTGCCGTCGCCCGGAGCCCCGCCGCCGATGTTGTCGGCAGGCTCCACGACGAGATAAGGACCGCCCGGCAGGTGCCGGATCTGGGAGACCGCGTCGTCGATATCCCATTCAGCGGGAAGACCGAGTTCGCGCAGCTCGGTTGCAGTCTCGACCAGACGGGCGACCGCTTCGCGAGCAGGCGGTTCCGCCCCAGTGAACGCGACCGCGAAGGCGACGCCGGCCTCGGGGACATCCGAGAACGAATACCCGCCGATGACATTCGCAACCCAGATCGCAGGAATCCCCTCTTCGATCCGCCGCGCCAGGGCTTCGAGGTCGCGCATCGGTCGATCGGCGGTGCCGGTGCCCGTGGGGGGCCAGATCACCGGTGCATTGCGGGCGAGCATGCGCGGGCAGGAGCCGTCCTTCAGCGCGCGGGCCAGCAGCCGAGCTGAGCGTACAGCGGAGTCGCGCGCATCGGCGTGTGGATTCTCGCGATAGGCGACGAGAAGATTGGCGTGCTCTGCCATGGCGGCGGTGAAATTCGCATGCAGGTCGAAAACGCCGAAGACGGGCAGCGCCTCGCAGCCCGGAACGGTTCGAATATGAGCCAGAAGCTGGCCTTCCGGATCGCGACAGCTGGTCGTGACCATTGCGCCATGCAAGGCGAGCCAGATGCCGTCGAGCCCTCCCTGCTCCAGTGCCATCCTGAGCGCGGCATCGAATTCGGCAAGGAACTGCTCGAAGACGGCATGCTCGACGGTGCCCGCCGGAAGGGCGGTGTAGTCCACGCTTGGCACGACCTCCCAGCCTTCGGCTTCCGCGACTTCCAGGAAGCCGTCCACCGTCGAGCCGTCGCCGCGCCTGGCGACGAGTTCCTCCGCGCGGCGCACGGTGAAGTCGGCAAGGGTCGTGACTTCGTCGACGAAGCTGTGGGTCTCGTGGAAGAGCGAAGCCAGCAGGATGCGTCGGCGCTGGGGCATGTTCGGCGAAGCTCCCGTCGTCGCGAGGCCTGCGCATCTCGGCGGCTGCACCGTTGCGACGCAAGCCGGCATTGTTCCATCGGAAGAAACGCCGGTCCTTTGACAGGTCGAGCCGAGACCCGGTTTCATGAAGCCGGCTGGCTGCCGGACCGAGACGGTGCCCCACCGAGCGGGAACAATCCGGATGCGGCTCTTCACGGCTTCGCTGGCGACGGAAACCAACACCTTCGCGCCGCTTTTCGTCGATCGCAGCGCCTTCGAAGGCGCCTTCTACTGCCCGCCCGGCAAGCATCCGGATACGCCGACGCTGTGTTCGGCGCCGATCGTCGCGGCGCGCCAGCGTGCGGCCAGCGAAGGCTACGAACTGATCGAGGGCACGGCGACCTGGGCCGAGCCTGCGGGGCTGGTCTCGCGCGAGGCCTATGAAAGCCTGCGCGACGAGATCCTCGGCCAGCTCGCAGCCGCGATGCCGGTCGACATCGTCCTGCTTGGACTGCACGGCGCGATGGTCGCGCGCGGCTACGATGATTGCGAGGGCGACCTGATCGCGCGGGTGCGGGCCCTGGCGGGGCCGCGTTGCGTCATCGGCGCGGAACTCGACATGCATTGCCATCTCACCGAGCAGATGGTCGAAGGCGCCGACATCATCGTCGCCTTCAAGGAATTCCCGCATACGGATTTTCTGGCGCGGGCCGAGGATCTGCTGGAACTCTGCCTCAGGACGGCGCGCAAGCAGGTTAGCCCCGCGAGCGGCGTCTTCGACTGTCGCGGGCTTGCGGCCTTCATGACCAGCCGCGAGCCCGGGCGCAGCTTCGTCGATCGGATCAAGGCCATGGAGGGTTTGGACGGGATCCTGAGCATCTCCGTCGCGCATGGCTTCCAGGCCGCCGACGTCGCCGATGTTGGGACCAAGGTGCTCGTCATCGCCGATGGGGACAAGGCGAAGGCGGAAGCCCTGGCGCGGCAGCTCGGCCTCGAGATCCTGCGCTGGGGTGGTGGCGCGACGCCTAGGCACTACAAGCCGGAGGAGGGGATCGCCGCCGCTCTCGAGCTGGCCGAGCCGGGCAGGCCAGTGGTGCTTGCCGACCGCTGGGACAATCCGGGCGGCGGCGTCGCCGGCGATTCCTCGGTGATGGTCGAGGCACTACTGCGGCATCCCGACGTGCCGGCGGCGATCGGTGCGCTGTGGGATCCCGTTGCCGTGAGCCTCTGTCGCGCCGCCGGCGTTGGCTCGGTGATACCCTTGCGCTTCATCGGCAAGGCCGCGCCGTCCTCCGGCAAGCCGATCGACGCGGTCGTCGAAGTGATCGGCACGACCGACGATCTCCGGATTCCCTTCGAGCAGAGCTGGGTCTCGCTCGGCCCAGCGGCAGCGATCCGGATCGGGAGGCTCGATATTGTGCTGGCCTCGACACGGGCCCAGACCTTCAGCCCGCCGGTGTTCACCGATCTCGGCATCGATCTCGCGGCCAAGACGATCGTCGTGGTGAAGTCCTCGAACCATTTCCACGCCGCCTTCGCACCGATCGCAGCGAGCGTGCTCTATCTCGACAGCGGCGGACCCTATCCGCCGGATGCGAGCAAGATCCCCTACACCAAGGTCAGGCGCCCCTTTTCCCCGTTGGATCCAAATCCATGGCTGTAACTGCCTCCGCCGCGCTTCCGCGCCTGTCGCTCAAAGAGATCGAGGATCAGCGTCTCGACGCGCTGAGCAAGGGAATGCCGCCCGGTCGGGCGGTATGGCTCGGGGATGTCGGCAAGCAAGGTTGGAGCCTTCTCGCCGGCGACATGCCGATGCCACTGGCGGTCATACGCGAGAGCGTCCTCAAGGCTAACAGCGCCTGGATGAGCGCCTTCACCAAGGCAAACGACCTGCTGATCGCGCCTCACGGCAAGACGACGATGGCGCCGCAGCTCTTCGACCTTCAGATCGCCGATGGTGCCTGGGCGATCACGGTCGCCACGATGCAGCAGCTCGCGGTCGCTCGGTATTTCGGCGTGAAACGCGTGATCCTGGCCAACCAGCCTGTCGGGGCGCAGGAGATCGCGGCCTGCTTCGACGCGCTCGAAGATCCCGGATTCGAATTCTACTGCCTTGCCGACAGCGCGGCCGGCGTCGCATTGCTGGCGCGCTCAGCGCAGGCTCGCGGCGGCTCCAATCCGCTGCGCATTCTCGTCGAGATCGGCTTCACGGGCGGTCGTACCGGAGCGCGCACCCGTGAGGAGGCTCTGGAGGTCTCACGTGCGGTTGCGGCATCGCCGGGCCTGCAGCTCTGCGGTTTCGAATGCTTCGAGGGCCTGCACAGCGATACCGCCAAGGCCGACGGGCTGCTCGGCGAGGTCGTCGCGGTCGCGGCCGCCGCCGAAGCCGAGGGGCTGCTCGGCCCGCAGGCCATGATCTTGAGCGCTGGCGGAACCTCCCTGTTCGACCGCGTCGGCGAGGTCTTCAATGCCGCGACCTTCACCCGGCCGGTCGTCAAGGTGCTGCGTTCCGGTTGCTATCTGACCCATGATTCCACGGCCTACTCTGCGGCCTTCAGCCGGATCACGCTGGAAACGAACCTGAAGCTGCCGCCCGGCGGACTGGAGCCTGCCCTCGAGGTCTGGGCCTATGTCCAGTCGCGACCGGAGCGCGGGCGCAGCCTTCTCACCCTGGGCAAGCGCGACATCAGCTACGATGCCGGGCTGCCCGTGCCGCTGCGGTGGTTCCGTCCCGGCGCGATGACGCTGCCTGCGACGATGCCGCCTGGGCACACCGTTCTCGCGCTCAACGACCAGCATTGCCATCTCGGGACGCCCGAGGAGAGCCCGCTTCAGATCGGCGACATGGTCGCCTTCGGCATCGGCCATCCCTGCACGACGTTCGACAAGTGGAGCGTGCTGATGCTGATCGACGACGAATGCCGCGTCACCGGCGCGATCCGCACCTTCTTCTGATGGCGGCCTTGTGTTCCTTCTGGCGGAACTCGCAATCCTTGACGTAAACTGGCGGCCTTCCTAGCCTGAACCGTAGAAGCAACAAGATGGCCGTTCCGTCGAACGACGGAAACTGTCCGAAGGCTCGAATTTGCTATCCGGGAGGTCGTGGTGCGTCTGGCGCTGATCCACATTGTCCAGGAGACGAACGACTTCAACCCGGTCCCGACGACGCTTGCCGACTACGAGGCATTCGGCCTCTATGAAGGCGACGAGATCGTCCGTCATTTCAGTGAGATCGGTCAGATCGGCGGGCATTATGCCGCGATCCGGGAGTCGGGCCTCGCTGTCGAGACCATCCCGATCATTCGGGCCTGGAGCGTGGCGGGCGGGCGGATCACGCGTGAGGCTTTCGATTACTTCCAGGACAAGATCCGTGTGGGTCTGGAGAATGTCGGCCCGATCGACGGTCTCGTCCTGCATCTGCACGGCGCCTGCGCCGCCGAGGGCATCGACGATGTCGAGGGCGAGCAGGCCGAGCTCTGCCGGCAGATCGTCGGCCCCGATGTGCCGATCATGCTTGGGCTCGATCACCACGCCAACATCACGCAGAAGACCGTGGCTAACTGCACGGCGATCGTCGGGCACCGCACCCAGCCCCATGACGTCTTCGACACCGGCAAGATCGGGACCGAGGTGCTGTTGCGCATCCTGCGGGAGAAGCTCAGGCCGGTCATGGCATGGCGGAAGATCCCCCTGCTTTCGCATCAGGAGCAGTTCCTGACATCGAAGGGGCCGATGAAGATCTGGTTCGACCGGGCGCGGGCTCTGGAGGCGGACAAGCGCGTTCTGCAGGCGTCGAACTATCCGATGCAGCCTTGGCTCGATGTCGCCGAGGGCGGCTGGTCGACGATCGTCGTCACCGATGGCGACCAGGCCCTGGCCGAAAAACTCGCGGACGAGCTCGCCGATCTCGCCTGGTCGATGCGCGACGACTTCCAGGTTCGTGAGGCTGTGACTGTAGACGAGGCGGTGCTGAAGGCCGATGCGGCTACGCGCGGCATGGTGGTGCTGAGCGACACGGGCGACACCGTCTTCGGCGGCGCGGCTGGCGACAGCAACCTGCTGCTGGAGGCAATGCTGCGGCTCGGCATCAAGGGCCGGGCGCTGATCCCGCTGATCTCGCCCCAGGCGGTCGCGACGCTGACGGCGGCCGGCGAGGGCGCGGAGGTGACATTGCCGCTCGGTGGGGATGCGGCGCCGGACTTCTTCAAGCCGCTGACGGTGACGGGGCGCGTGCGCAGGCTTGGCAGCGGTGCGATCCCGCTCAGCTTCAACCACCAGACCGAGGTCGACATGGGCCGGGTCGCAATCTTCGACGTCGGGCCGGTGACGCTGCTGATCTCGGAGTTGCGCGGCGTCGCCGGCAATGTGCCGGACGTCTACGAGGCCTTCGGAGTCAACTTGGCGGACTACAAGATGGCCGTGCTCAAGACCGCCTCGAACTTCCAGTATTTCGACGCGATCGCCTCCGGGCTCGTCCGTGCCGATACCAGCGGACCGGGACAGTCCGACGTCTTCACCCTGCCGTGGCAGCGCATTCCGCGGCCGGTCTACCCACTGGAATCAATAAGCGACTGGCGGGCGCATTCGTCCCAGCCGGGAGCGGGAACGGGCTGAAAGAGAACTGAAGCAAAACGAGGGGAAAGCGATGACAATGCTGTCGCGACGTCAATTCTGCATCACTGGCCTCGCTCTCGCTGGAACGGCCCTGGCGGCGCCGCTGCCGGCATCGGCTCAGCAGCTGAAGGGTGGAACGCTGCGCGTCGCGGTGCTGAGCGAACTGGCGAACTACGATCCGCAGCAACTCTCGACCGTGAACTTCCACGTCATCAAGAACCTGTACGACAGCCTGATCGAGTACACGCCGGACGGCAAGCCGGAGCCTAGCCTGGCGACCGAGTGGAAGATCGCGCCGGACAAGACTTCGGTTTCCCTGACGCTGCGCGACGGCGTCACCTTCCACAGCGGCACGCCCTTCAAGTCGGATTCCGTGCTGGCGACGTTGCAGAAGGGCGCCGACCCCAAGCGCGGCAAGAACGTCTTTTCGACGATGTCGATCGTGAAGGACTGGTCGGCGCCGGATGACCGCACCGTCACCATCAACTTCAAGGCGCCGGTGCCAGAACGGCAGATCCTCGACCTGCTGCAGTTCCTGTTACCCATCGATCCGAAGGGCATCGACACGGTCGAGACGGTGCCGGCCGGCACCGGCCCCTATACGCTGGTCAGCCGCGCAGTCGGGCAGGGGCTTCGCCTCAAGGCCAATCCGAAATACTGGCGGCCCAATCAGCCGGTGGCACAGGACCTCGCCTTCACCGTCTTCACCGAGGATCAGGCGGCGACCGCGGCGCTGGAGTCGGGCGCCGTCGATATCGTCTATGGCGGGTCTTCGCGCAGCGCGGTCAGGCTCAAGGGCGCTGGCTATCAGGTCTTCGCTGGGCCGGGGCCGCTGGTGCAGGTCTTCCGCATCAACTCGACGCGCGGCCCCTTCCGCAACAAGTCGTTCCGGCAGGCCTTCAACTACCTGATGGACAGGCCGAGCATCCTGCGCGTCGGCTATGCGGGAATGGGACAGGAGGTCGCGCTGCCATGGGCGCCGGCGAGCCCGGCCTTCAACGCCTCTTATGCCAAGACCTACGCCTTCGACATCGACAAGGCGAAGAAGCTGATCGCTGCCTCCGGCCTCTCCGCTGACGAGATCAAGGGCTGGAAGCTCCTGGTGAACGGCAGCGACGAGCCATCCGTCGCGATCAGCCAGATCGTCCAGGGCTCGCTCGCCAAGGCCGGCATTCCGATCGAGCTCGATATGAGGCTCGGAGCAGAATACGTCACGGCGCTGCTGGGTGGCGATTTCGCGGCGGTGTTCGGCGCGGTCGGCAACGTTCAGAAGTTCCCCTCGCGCGTCACCACGAACTCGATCTACCGCACCTCGCAGAACCCGATCCTCAAGGATCCGCATCCCCACCCCGACTATGTCGCGGCCATCGCCAGGGTCGACGCGTCGACCGGCGGCGAGGCCGACGTCAAGGCCGCATATGACAACCTCAACAAGGTCATGGTCGAGGAGGCCTTCGGCATCCCGACCAATTCCTACGATGTCGGTCTGATCGTGACGTCGCCCAAGATCGGTGGGGTGACGCTCGACATGGACAACCTCCTCGTCGCGCGGACCATCGGGTTCAAGTGACGGGCCTTGCTGCGGCGGGGCGCCTGCTGCGCCGGCTCTTGACCCGGCGCGGCGCGGCGCTCAGCCTCGCTTTCCTCGTGTTGGTGGCGTGCACTGCGCTCTTCGCCGGCTTCCTGCCGCTCGATCCGCTGCGGCAGAGCATTGCCGATTCACTCAAGCCTCCGTCGCTGGAGAACTGGTTCGGCACTGACGAACTCGGCCGCGACATCCTCGCGCGCGTCGTCTATGGCGCGCGCACCTCGCTGGCGACGGCCTTCGGCGCGGTCTTCATCGCCGCGCTCGTCGGCGTGCCGGTAGGGCTCGTCGCCGGCTTTTACGGGGACTGGCGCGATTCCGTCTTGATGCGCTGCATCGACGTCCTGCTGGCACTGCCCAACATCCTTTTCGCGATGGCCCTGATCGCAGTCCTCGGCCGCAGCCAGGGCGCGGCACTGGTCGCTGTCGGCGTCGCCGGCATTCCCAGCTTCGCCCGCATTGCCCGTGCGCAGGTGATGGCGCTGCGCCCGCTCGATTTCGTCACCGCGGTGCGCGGATTCGGCGGCGGGCCGGGCTACATCATGTTCCGAACCATCCTGCCCAACGCATTGAGCCCGCTGGTGGTGCAGGCGATCGTGCTGGCGTCGATCGCAATCCTGCTGGAAGCCGCGCTCTCCTTTCTCGGGGTCGGCGTTCCACCACCGACACCGAGCTGGGGCGAGATGCTGCGCACCGGCAAATCCTATCTCTACGAGGCGCCAACCTATGCCGTGCTGCCGGGGATCGTGCTGACGCTGACGATCCTGTCCTTCGACACGATCGGCCGGGCGCTGACGGCGCTCATCGACCGCGACGAGACCGATGCCGTCCGCGAGACTGCCGGGGGCAGGCGATGACGGCCTACGTCCTGCGCCGGCTCGTCCAGATGCTGCCTGTCCTCTTGCTTGCCTCATTCGCCATCTTCGCGATGCTTTACGCGGTGCCGGGCGGGCCGGTCGCGGTCATCGTCGGCGAAAACGCCTCGCAGGAAGAGATCGCCGCCGCGATCCAGCGCCACGGCCTCGACCGGCCGATGGTCGTGCAATATCTCGACTGGCTCGGCCGGGCGCTGACGGGCGATTTCGGACTGTCGCTCCACAGCCGCCAGCCCGTGCTACAACTGATCGGCGAAAGGCTGCCGGCAACGGCACAGCTCGCGCTTGCCGCCATCTTCATTGCGCTTGTGCTGGGCATTCCGGTCGCCATCGCCAGCGCCGTGAAGCCGAATTCCTGGCTCGACCGGGTGCTGAGCGGCTGGAGCGCGCTGGCGCTCGGTGTGCCGACCTTCTGGGTCGGGATCCTGCTGATCCTCGTATTCGCCGTGGAACTGCGCTGGCTGCCCTCGGCTTCGCGGCACGTGCCCTTCTGGGAAGCTCCGCTCGATGCGTTGCGCAGCCTCGCCCTGCCGGCGCTGACACTCGGCGTTTATGTGTCCGGCATCCTGGCGCGGTTCCTGCGCGCCTCGCTGATCGGGGAATCGCGCTCCGACTATGTCCGCACCGCAAGGGCCAAGGGCGTGCCGGAAAGCCGCGTCGTCGGCCTGCACATCATGCGCAACGCGCTCCTGCCCTTCGTCACCATCGTCGGCTTGATGATGGCGAACTTCATCGGCGGGGCCGTGGTCACCGAGGCGGTCTTCACCTATCCGGGCCTCGGGCGCCTGCTGATCCAGGCGATCAGCACCCGCGACTATCCGCTGATCCAGGGCTGCATCCTGGTGATCCTGGTGGCCTACATGCTGATCAACCTTTCGGTCGACGTTCTCTACGCGTGGATCGACCCGCGGATCGAGTACCGATGAGCGGGGTCTCAGAGCGCCGTCGTCGTGGGATGCGACCCGAATTGGACCGAAATGGTGGCCGCCACCTCGCGCAATCTCGTTCCGGCCTTGGCCGCCAGCGAACGCGGCATGCGCATCAACGGCGCCGAGATCGAGAGCGCGGCCACCGGGTAGCCATCCTCGTCGAGGATCGGCACGCCCACGCACATCGCCCCGTCCTCGTTCTCGCCCATCTCAGTGGCGTAGCCCGCACGAACGACCTGCCGCAGCTGCCGCTCAATCTCCTCGCGTTCGAGCAGGGTGCGGCCGGTCATCTCGGTCAATGGCAGGTCGAGCTGGCGCCGGCGTTCGGCTTCCGGGAGGAAGGCGAGGATTGCCTTGCCGAGTGCGGTCGAATGCATCGGATGGCTCTCGCCGATGCGCGCCTGCATCCTGAGGGAGCGGTTGGCCTCGACCAGATCGATATAGACGACCGTGCCGTTGCCCTTGACCGCCAGGTTCACGGTCTCGTTGAACTCGTGCATCAGCTCGATCATGGCGGGCCGCGCAAGTGCGCGGATCTTGCTGACGCTGGCATCCGCTCGGGCGATGGCGCGCAGCTGTGGGCCGAGATTGTACCGATCGGTCGAGCGGTTGTGGTCGAGGAACCCGGCCGCGGTCAGCGTCTGCAGGTAGCGGAAGGTCGTCGTCTTCGGGATCCGCAGCTCCTTGCTGACGGCCGTCAGCGCGATCTCGTGCCCATGCCGGGCGACCAGCTCGAGCACCCTGAGCGCCTTCATCACCGGCTGCACGACATAGGGGTTGTCGGGTTTCTTGGCCATGCTCGCTCCGCTTGTCCCGATCGCATAACAGCTCGATCGAATTCCGCAAGACGAAACCAACGTTCCTTTACACGGTGATGGCGGCCTGATCTGGTCGAAGCTTCAGCAGGGGAGGCGATGCAGGTGGCAGGAAGCGGCACCGGGCAGGCGGAAACACTGCATTTCGAGAATTCGGCCAGGGACATCGCCAGGAATGCCCGCTTCATCGCGGGTGGCGTGAACAGCAACTTCCGTCTCGGCATGGCTCCGGGGCCGCTCGTCTTCGAGCGCGGCGAGGGCGCCTACCTCATCGACGTCGATGGCAACCGGATCATCGACTATTACTGCGGCATGGGCGCGACCGTGCTCGGCCACTCGCCGAAGCCGGTGATCGAGGCGGCGCAGAAGCAGGCGGAGAAGGGCATCCTCTTCGCCGGGCAGGCACCGATCGAGTACGAGGCCGCCAGGCTGATCTGCGAACGCGTCCCTTCCGCCGAGCGCCTGCGCTTCGGTTCATCGGGCTCGGAAGTGGCGCAGGCGGCGATGCGCCTCGCGCGTGCCGCCACCGGTCGGCGGACCATCATCAAGTTCGAAGGGCATTATCACGGCTGGTTCGACAACATCCTGTGGTCGACCGCCCCCGGCCTCAATGCAGCCGGGCCGGAGGATGCGCCGGCGCCGGTCATCGGCAGCAGGGGGCAGGATCCGGCGGCGGGCGATGGCCTCGCGGTCCTCGGCTGGAACGATCTCGCCGCGCTGGAGGCCCGGCTTGCGAAGGGCGATGTCGCTGCCGTGCTGATGGAGCCGGCGATGTGCAACCAAGGCGCCATCGCTCCCGCGCCCGGCTACCTGGAAGGCGCGCTCGCCGCCTGCCGCAAGCATGGCGCGCTGCTGATCTTCGATGAGGTCATCACCGGCTTTCGCCTCGGTCGGGGCGGGGCGCAGGAGCGCTTCGGCGTGACGCCTGATCTCACCATCATGGCGAAGGCGATCGCCAACGGTTTTCCCGTGGCGGCCATTGCCGGCCGGGCGGATCTCCTCGACCTCTTCGCCGATGGCGTACTGCATGGCGGCACGTTCAACGCGCAGCCGATCGCCATGGCGGCCCTGGTCGCGACGCAGACGATGCTGACGCCCGATCACTACCAGCGCAGTTCCGAGCAGGGGCAGCGACTTCAGGACGGGATTCGGGGCATCCTGGCCGAGGCCGGCGTGAAGGCGCAGGTCGCAGGCTTCCCGCTGATGTTCCACATCGCCTTCGGGCTCGATGAGCCCGCACGGAACTATCGGGACGTGGCCCGGGCCGACAAGGCGGCCTATGGCCGCTTCGCGCTCGCCCTGCTCAAGCGCGGCGTTCGCGTCCTGGAACGCGGCGCTTGGTTCGTCTCGTCGGAGCACGATGCGGAGGTGGTCGACGCGACCTTGGAAGCGGTGCGGCTGGCGGCTCGCGAAGTCGCCTCGCAGGTCACAGCTTAAGGCGGGCTCCGATCAGGTTGAATCAATCTGGGCGGATCTGCCCCCAAACTCTTGATTGATAAAGCGTTGAGGCTTCCGGCGGTCCTAAGTCTGCCAACGCCTAGGCACTTCGGCTCGCTGCAGAATTGCCCCCTGCCGCACGGGCCGTGCAGCCGCCTTCAAGGACCAAATCCGCTCTGTCGATCGTGCATGGCGGCATGGTTGCGTTGCCTGTCGTCAGGGCTCGGGGTTCCGCTAACCTGAGGGCAAGGGGAGGGCCTGAATGTTGAACTGGGCACAGGCTGGCGCGGCGGCCCGCTCGATCACCGAAGCCTGGACGCGCGGCGGCGGTCCAGGTGGCGCGATCGTGTTGTTCGATGGCGAAGGCGTCCGCGATGCGGCCGGCGGGGGCTACGCCTCGGTCGAAGGGGCAGTGGCCTTCACGCCGGATACGCCGAACCGGTTCGCATCGATCAGCAAGCACTTCCTCGCAACGGCGCTACTGCGCGCCGGCTTCGATCTCGAAGCGCGCCTCGGCGATCTTCTGAGCGATCTCCCGGCGACGCTGGCCGAGGTACCGCTCGGGCGCGCGCTCGACATGACCGCCGCCCTGCCGGACATGATGGAGGTGTTCTGGCAGGCGGGAGTGCCCTTCACAGCGACGCTGAGCGCCGCGGATATCCGCGCGATGCTGAACCACTTCCCGGGACTGAACGGCACGCCCGGCGAGGAGATGGCTTATTCCAATACCGGCTGGCGCCTTGCCCAGGTGGCGCTCGAGCGCCGCGCTGCGATCCCCTATGCGCAGATCATTGCCGAACTGGTCGCTCCCCTCGATCTCGCCATTCGCTTCACTTCGGATGAAACCGAAATCATCCCCGGCCTGGCGAGCGGGTACTGGCATGATGGCGACGGTTGGCGGCGTGGCCGCTACGGCCTGCATTTCTCTGCCTCCGGCGGCATGGCGGGCAGCGCCGCCGCGTTGGCGCGCTGGTGCTCGGCGCTGCTCTCCGGACGCGACCATCTTGCGGGCGTTATTGATCGTCTCGTCGAGCCGAGGCGTTTCAACGATGGCAGCGCCAGTGCCTACCGGCTCGGCCTTGTCGAGACGAGGCTCGGCGAGATCGCGCTGGTCGGGCATGGCGGCTCCCTGCCGGGCTACCGTAACCACATGCTGATGGCGCCGGCGCAGGGTGTCGGCGTGGTGGTCATGACGAACCGGGAGGAGGACGCCCTCTGGCTGACGCTGCAGGTCCTCGCCAGGCTTCTCGGGCAGGACTTGCCGCCTGCTCCGCAGAATGCTCCCACGGGTCTCTTTGCCGCCGAGGCGGGACCGGTCTGGGCCGAGCTGACGCCAGACGCTATCAGTTTCAACGGCGGCTTCGAGCGGCTCGTCGCCGATCAAACAGGCGGGCTGCGCAGCCTGCCCGCCTATCTCGACATCCAGTTGACGCCTGACGGGCCCGACAGTCTCGAGGGCCGTATCGGAGGCGTCAGGCGGCGGCTCTCGCGGGTTCCGCCAACCCCGCTCGATCCGCGCCTCCCGGGCAGCTGGCGCGAACGGAATTTCGATCTCGCGCTGACGATCCGGCCGGATGGCACGGCGCGCCTTCCCTGGGCCGGCGGGATCGGCTTCGAGAGCAGGCTGACGCCGCTACCCGGCGGCCGGGCGCTTGCCGATCTGGTCCACGGCCCCTGGCGGCATCGCCCTTGCTTGTGGCTGCAGCCCGACGGAACCCTGCGGGTCGCCAGCCACCGCGCGCGCATTCTCCACTTCGAACGCGTTCCCGAAGGAGACCTGTCATGATCATTCGTCGTCTGATGGCGCTGGCCTGCGGCGCTGGCGTCTGCGCTCTCGCGGCCGGGGCATTCGCGCAGGCCCCCAAGAACGTCCTGCGCGTCGCGCCTCATGCCGACCTGAAGACGCTCGATCCCGTCGCGGCCTCGATCGTGATCACCCGCATGCACGGGCTGATGATCTACGAGACGCTTTTTGCCTGGGACGCCAGTCTCCAGCCGCGCCCGCAGATGGTCGACAGCTTCAGTACCTCGCCAGACAAGCTCGCCTGGACCTTCACCTTGCGCCCCGGGCTGAAGTTCCACGATGGCCAGCCGGTGACGACACGTGACGTCATCGCCTCGCTGCAGCGCTGGATGGCCCGCGACACGATCGGCGGCAAGCTCGGGGAATACACCGACCGGATGGAAGCCACCGACGACCGGACCTTCGTACTTCACCTCAAGCGCCCGATGGCCCTGGTCCCCTTCGCGCTCGGCTCGGCCGTCGGGCAGATCCCCGTGATCATGCGCGAGAGCGACGCCAAGAGCGATCCGATGAAGCCGATCACCGAGACGATCGGCAGCGGCCCCTTCCGCTTCAACCGCGCGGAGTGGCGCAGCGGCGCGAAGGTCGTCTACGACCGGAACGCCGATTACGTGCCACGGCAGGAGCCCGCGGACGGTCTGGCCGGCGGTCGCGTCGTCAAGGTCGATCGCGTCGAATGGATGATCATGCCTGACCAGGCCACCGCCGCGGCGGCCCTGCAGACCGGCGAGATCGACATCTGGGAACAGCCGAGCCAGGATCTGATCCCCGTCATCGCGGGCAGCAAGGACATCCGGGTCGATCGCTTCTCCAACCTGGCGAACCAGGGCATGCTGCGGCCGAACAGCCTCCATCCGCCGTTCAACAATCCTAAGGCCCGGCTCGCGCTCGCCTTCGCCACCGACCAGGCGGATTTCCTCGCGGCCGGCTATGGCGACGATCAGTGGTGGCGGCGCTGCAATTCCTACTTTGTCTGCGGCGGCCCGAACGGAACCGAGGTCGGGACCGACGCCTTCGCCAAGCCCGACCTCGAGACGGCGCGCCGCCTGCTCGCCGAGAGCGGCTACAAGGGCGAGAAGCTGGTCCTCAGCACGAGCAACGACATCGCGCCCATCGGACGCATGGCCGAGGTTGCGGCCGCTTCGCTGAGGAAGGTCGGGTTCAACATCGACCTGCAGGTCGCGGACTGGGGCACGGTAACCACCCGACAGCAGAACCGGGGCACCCAGGAGCAGGGCGGCTGGAACCTGTTCGTGACCACCGCCTCGGGCGCGACAATGCAGTCCCCGCTGACCAATATCGGCACCAACATGGCCTGCGAGAAGGCCTGGTCCGGCTGGCCCTGCGACGCCGAAGCCGAAAAGCTGCGCGGGGCCGTGGTCGATGCGCCGGACGAGGCCAGCCGCAAGGCGGCGGTCGAGGCTTTGCATCGGCGGCTGGCCGAGATGCAGCCCTATCGCGTGCTCGGCCAGTTCGACCAGCCCTATGCCAGCCGCGCCAACGTCTCGGGCGTGCTCAAGGCCCCGGTCATGCTGTTCTGGAACATCGAGAAGAAGTAGCCGGCGCAACTCGCCGCGGCGCTACCCGGCCCCCGGCCCACAGCGCACATGAAAAGGGCTGCGGCCTTGTCGGTCGCAGCCCCGCCGGGCTTGGGCAGATGACTGCCGGCCCGCCCCGATGACGGTCGCGCTCGCCCCCCGCTCACGCGCCGCCGCCGATCAGTAGCCCAGTGCAGCTTCCAGCGGCCCCTTCGGCAGCGGCACGAGGAACCAGACCTCGAACATCATAAAATTGATGATCGCGATGCCGAGCGACACGACCGCCGCCTTCCAGAGCGGGAACTTGCCGAAGAACACCATGAAGGCGCCGATATAGATCGCGGCCGAGACGTAGATGCCGATATAGTTCGTCGCCAGAACGAAGATCACGGCGGGAACGAAGATCGCCGCCATGCGCTTGAGGCCCGGAACGGTCGTCGCGACCTTTTCGCCCTCCGCCGTGTGCGGAAGCGCGTGAGCCAGGTTGATGAGGGAGGCGATGCCCATCGCCACGACCATGTAGAACGGGAAGAGGCCCGGCTGCGGTCCCTCATTCGGCTTCCACGCGATCCCCAGCCGCAGGCTGTCGATCATGACGATCGCGCAGACGACGAGGAAGAACAGCGCTACCGCAATGTCCAGCGAGCGGTAGCTGAAGAGCGCGCGGCCTTCGGCTTCGTCATTGGTGTCCATGTGATCAAACCTTCCGCTGGATCTCGATGGCCTGGATGGTCTCGCGGCCGCGCTCATCGAGCCCGGCCGCGGGCGCTGCCGGTCACTGCGTCGCGAGGAAGCCGGCGTTCTTCATCAAGTCGGCGTGCTGCGTCTCGGCGCTCGCGACCCATTTCTCGTAGTCCGGGCCGCTCATGAAGGTCTGGTTGAAGGCACCCTTCTCCATGAATTCCTGCCATTCCGGCGTCGCCATGACCTTCTTCAGCAGGTCGACATAGAAGTTCACCTGCGCCGGCGTCGCATTCTTGGTGGTGAAGATCCCGCGCAGCATCTGGTACTCGACCGGCAGGCCCGATTCCTTGCAGGTCGGGATGTCGCTCCAGGCTTCCTTGTCGGTCACCTTCGCCGTGTAGGTCGAGCGCTTCGCGTCGAAGATGCAGAGCGGGCGGAGCTGGCCGGCGCGCCACTGCGCGACAGCCTCGATCGGGTTGTTGACCGTGGAATCGACGTGCTTGCCGACCAGCTGCACCGCCACCTGCCCGCCGCCGGCATAGGGCACATAGGTGAACTTCTTGCCGTCGGTTTGCTGCTCGACTGCCGCCGTGAGGATCTGGTCCTCCTGCTTGGAGCCCGTCCCGCCCATCTTGAACTGGCGGTCGGCGCCGGCCTTGACCGCGTCGACATACTCTTTGGCGGTCTTCTGTGGCGCTTCGCTGTTGACCCAGAGCACGAACTGGTCGAGCGCCAGCATGGCGACGGGCTTCATGTCCTTCCAGCTGAACGGCGATCCCGTGCCCAGCGGCGTCGTGAACAGGTTCGACAAGGTGATCACGATCTTATGCGGATCGTTCGCGCTCGACTTCATCTCCAGGAAGCCTTCAGCGCCTGCGCCACCGGCCTTGTTGATGACGATCAGAGGCTGCTTCATCAGGTTGTGCTTCTGCACGAGGCCCTGGATGAAACGGGCCATCTGGTCGGCGCCGCCGCCGGTTCCGGCCGGGATCACCAGCGTCACCGGCTTCGTCGGCTCCCAGCCTTGCGCCAAGGCGGGCGAGGCCAGGCAGGCGCTTGCCGCGAGCGTCGCCGCAATTGCACTGACCTTCGAGACTCCCCTGCGGATCATCATGCTTCCTCCCTCGATGGGCGGCTTTCCGCCGCGCTAGTAAAGTGATGAAGGCAAATGCGGTGGCGGGAATGCCCGCGGGGCGGCCTCACGCCGCGCGGGCGACGGCGTCGCCGCCCGAGAGCTTGGCACGGAGCGCCTGGAGCATCGGCCAGAACGCCATCACCATGCCCAGCGTCATGATGCTGCCGCACAGCCAGTTGGACCAGAACACGCTGACATTGCCCTGCGAAACCAGCATGGCCTGCCGGAACGAGCTCTCTGCCTGGTCGCCGAGGACCAGCGCCAGGACGAGCGGCGGCAGCGGATAGCGCAGCTTGTTGAAGAGATAGCCGAGCACGCCGAAGACCAGCATCATCCAGACATCGAACATCGCATTGTTCACGGTGTAGGCGCCGATCGCGCAGATGAAGACGATCGCCGGCGCGATGATCGAGAACGGCACCCGCAGGATCGCTGCGAACAGCGGCACGCAGGTCAGCACCATGACGAGGCCGACGACGTTGCCCAGATACATCGAGGCGATCAGGCCCCAGACGAAGTCCGGCTTCTCGACGAAGAGGAGTGGACCGGGCTGCAGCCCCCAGATCAGCAGCCCGCCGAGGAGGACGGCGGCGGTCGGCGATCCCGGGATGCCGAGCGTCAGCATCGGCAGCAGGGCCGAGGTGCCCGCGGCATGGGCTGCCGTCTCGGGCGCGATCACGCCCTCGAGTTCGCCCTTGCCGAAATTGTTGCCGTTCTTCGACAGGCGCTTGGCGATGCCGTAGCCCATGAAGGAGGCGGGGGTCGCACCGCCAGGCGTGATGCCCATCCAGCAGCCGACGATGCAGCTGCGGAGGAAGGTCAGCCACATCTTGGGGAGCTGGCGCCAGGTGCGGATCACCGCATCCATGCGCAGCTTTGCGGCGGCGCCGTTGAACTTGAGCCCGTCTTCCATCGAGCACAGGATCTCGCCGATGCCGAAAAGGCCGATGACGGCGACGAGGAACTTGAAGCCGTTCAGGAGTTCATCCTGGCCGAACGTCATCCGCAGCGTGCCGGTCACGCCGTCGAGGCCGACCGAGGCCAGGGCGAAGCCGAGGCACATCGAGGCGACCGTCTTGAAAGCCGAGCCCCGCCCCATGCCGATGAAGCTGGCGAAGGTGAGGAACTGCACTGCGAAGAATTCTGCTGGCCCGAACTTCAGCGCGAACTTCGCGACCACCGGCGCGAGGAAGGTGATCAGGCAGACGGCGAAGATGGCGCCGACGAAGGAGGCCGTGAAGGCGCCGACAAGAGCCTCGTCGGCCTTGCCGTTCTGCGCCATCGGGTGCCCGTCGAAGGTCGTCGCGACCGACCAGGGCTCACCTGGAATGTTGAAGAGGATCGAGGTAATGGCGCCGCCGAACAGCGCGCCCCAGTAGATGCTGGTCAGCAGGATGATCGCCGAGGTCGGCGGCATGCTGAAGGTCAGGGGCAGGAGAATGGCGACGCCATTCGCGCCGCCGAGGCCCGGCAGGACACCGATGATCACGCCGAGCGTGATGCCGATGACCATGAGCATGATGTGGTAGGCGCTGAGTGCGACGGCGAATCCGCCGAACAGGGCGTTCAGTTCATCCATAGCGCTTCGTCCCCATAGCTGGCCTTGTTCTGGGACCGCGCAATGACCAACGCAGAACCGACTGGCCTTATTCGAATGAGCCTAAGATGAATTATCGTGGCATGCAATATGCCATTTCTGGCTGCACTGCAGCATTATAATTGCCGAATTGGGGCCGTTGCGCGGCTATTTCTTTCATTATATGGTATGCCAGAAACCAGCGCTCTCGCCGCATGATGCGGATCGGGCACGCTTGGCGAGAGCAACACGGAAATCGACTTCGCAATGGTCAAAGCACAGCTGGAAGTCCAACCGATCGAGGAGGTTCAGAGCCTCAAGAGCCGTACCTACGAGGCCCTGAAGGCTGCGATCGGTGCGATGAAGATCTATGACGCCAACGCGGAGCTGCGGCTCGACGAGCGCGCGCTCTCGCTTCAGTTCGGCGTCAGCCGGACGCCCCTGCGCGAAGCGCTCGCCCAGCTCGAACAGGAAGGGCTGGTCAGGATCGCGCCGCGCCGCGGCATCTTCATCGTGCGCAAGACCAAGGCCGAGATCCTCGAGATGATCACGGTTTGGGCCGCGCTCGAGAGCATGGCTGCGCGCCTTGCCACCGAAGTCGCGTCCGATGCCGAGATCGCTGGCCTGCACGGCCTCGTCGACACCTTCGACAGCGCCGACATCGAAGTGCACATGGGCGAGTACTCGGACGCCAATATCCGCTTCCACGCGGCGATCATCGCGTTGTCAGGCTGCAAGCTGATCGCCGAGATCACCAATGGCCTGTTCACGCATGTGCGTGCCATCCGCCAGCGCACGATCTTCGAGCAGGACCGGGCTCGTCGCTCGATCGTCGATCACAAGGAGATCGTCGAGGCGCTGGAGACCCGCAACGGCGAGCGTGCCGAGCGACTCGTCCGCGAACACACCCTCAAGCTGCGCCAGCACGTCGACCAGTTCGTCCAGCTCGACTGAGCTGGGCCAAGATCAAAAACAATAAAATCAGAAACAATAATCAAATAACTAGGGAGAAAGCGGGATGTCCGCAGTCGTACAGAGCATCTCTTCTGCCGCGCCAGAGGCAGAGCGCGAACTGACCGATGGCTTCAACCTCATCATCGATGCGCTGAAGCTTAACGGACTCGACACGATCTATGGCGTGCCGGGCATTCCGATCACCGATTTCGGTCGCATGGCGCAGGCGGCAGGCATCCGCGTCCTCTCGTTCCGCCACGAGCAGAACGCCGGTTATGCCGCCTCGATCGCCGGCTTCCTCACGAAGAAGCCCGGCATCTGCCTGACCGTTTCGGCACCCGGCTTTCTCAATGGCCTGACGGCGCTCGCGCATGCGACCACGAACTGCTTCCCGATGATCCTGATCTCGGGCTCCTCCGAGCGCGAGATCGTCGACCTGCAGCAGGGCGACTACGAGGAAATGGACCAGCTGGCTGTCGCCAAGCCGTTGTGCAAGGCGGCGTTCCGCGTCCTGCACGCGCAGGATATCGGCATCGGCCTGGCTCGCGCGATTCGCGCCGCGGTCTCCGGCCGGCCGGGCGGCGTCTATCTCGACCTGCCGGCCAAGCTGTTCGGCCAGGTCATGGACGCCGAAGCGGGCGCCAAGTCGCTGGTCGAGGTGATCGACGCCGCTCCGGCGCAGCTTCCGGCGCCGGAAGCAATCCGCCGCGCGCTCGACGTGCTGAAGGGCGCCAAGCGACCCCTGATCATTCTCGGCAAGGGCGCAGCCTACGCCCAGGCCGACGATGAGATCTGTCAGCTCGTGGAGACGAGCGGCATTCCCTTCCTGCCGATGAGCATGGCCAAGGGCTTGCTGCCGGATCTGCATCCGCAATGCGCCGGCGCGGCGCGTTCGACCGTGCTCAAGGATTCCGACGTCGTCATGCTGATCGGCGCGCGGCTGAACTGGCTCCTGTCGCACGGCAAGGGCAAGAGCTGGGGCGAGGAACCGAAGAAGTTCATCCAGATCGACATAGAGCCGAAGGAGATGGACTCCAACGTCGAGATCGTCGCGCCGGTCGTCGGCGACATCGGCTCCTGCGTCAGCGCGCTGCTCGCCGGCATGGGCGGCTCATGGGCCAAGCCGCCAGCCGAGTGGACGGGCGCCGTCGCCAAGAAGCGCGACGAGAACGTCGCCAAGATGGCGCCGCGGCTGATGAACAACAACGTGCCGATGGATTATCACGGCGCGCTCGGTGTGCTGCGCACCATCATCAAGGAGCGACCGGACGCCATCCTGGTCAACGAGGGTGCCAACACGCTCGATCTCGCCCGCGGCATCATCGACATGTACCAGCCGCGCAAGCGCCTCGATGTCGGCACCTGGGGCGTGATGGGCATCGGCATGGGCTATGCCATTGCCGCCGCCGTCGAGACCGGCAAGCCGGTGCTCGCCGTCGAGGGCGATTCGGCTTTCGGCTTCTCTGGCATGGAGGTCGAGACGATCTGCCGGTACAACCTGCCGGTCTGCGTCGTCATCTTCAACAATAACGGCATCTATCGCGGCACCGACGTCAACACCGCCGGCGACGATCCGGCCACGACCGTGTTCGTGGAGAATGCCCGCTACGATCGCATGATGGAGGCGTTCGGCGGCGTCGGCGTCAACGCGGTTTCGCCCGACGAGCTGAAGCGCGCCGTCAACGCGGCGATGGACAGCCGCAAGCCGACCTTGATCAACGCGGTAATCGACCCGACCGCCGGCAGCGAAAGCGGCCGCATCGGCAATCTCAATCCGCAAAGCGCACTCAAGAAGAAATAAGGGAGGGTCCAATGCAAGCGCTCGAAGGCGTCAAGGTTCTCGACTTCACCCATGTCCAGTCCGGACCGACCTGCACGCAACTCCTCGCCTGGTTCGGTGCGGACGTGATCAAGGTCGAGCGTCCGGGCACCGGCGACATCACGCGCGGCCAGCTCTGCGACGTGCCGGATGCGGACAGCCTCTATTTCACGATGCTGAACCACAACAAGCGTTCGATCACGCTCGACACCAAGAACCCCAAGGGCATGGAGGTGCTCTGGGAAATGGTGAAGATCTGCGACGTGATGGTCGAGAATTTCGCCCCGGGCGTGCTTGACCGCATGGGCCTGACCTGGGCAAAGGTCCACGAGGTCAATCCGCGTATGATCGTCGCGTCGGTCAAGGGTTTCGGTCCAGGCCCCTACGAGGACTGCAAGGTCTATGAGAACGTCGCGCAATGCGCCGGCGGCGCGGCCTCGACGACGGGCTTCCGCGACGGCGTGCCGCTGGTCACTGGCGCCCAGATCGGCGATTCCGGCACGGGCCTGCATCTGGCGCTCGGCATCGTCACGGCACTTTATCATCGCACCCATTCCGGCCTCGGCCAGAAGGTCGATTGTGCGATGCAGGATGGCGTGCTGAACCTCTGCCGCGTCAAACTGCGCGACCAGCAGCGGCTCGACCATGGCCCGCTCAAGGAATACAGCCAATTCGGCGAGGGCGTGCCCTTCGGCGATGCCGTTCCGCGCGCGGGCAACGATTCCGGCGGCGGCCAGCCCGGCCGCATCCTGAAGTGCAAGGGCTGGGAGACCGACCCCAACGCCTACATCTACTTCATCACTCAGGCCCCGGTCTGGGAGAAGATCTGTGACGTGATCGGCGAGCCCGGCTGGAAGACCGACCCGGACTACGCCAAGCCGCCGGCACGGCTGCCCAGGCTGAACGAGATCTTCGGTCGCATCGAGCAGTGGACCATGTCCAAGACCAAGTTCGAGGCGATGGACATCCTCAACGAGTACGACATCCCCTGTGGCCCGATCCTCTCGATGAAGGAGATCGCCGAGGAGAAGTCCCTGCGCGACACCGGCACCGTGGTCGAGGTCGATCATCCGAAGCGCGGCAAGTACCTCTCGGTCGGAAACCCGATCAAGCTCTCCAACAGCCCAACCGTGGTGAAGCGCTCGCCCCTGCTTGGCGAGCACACCGACGAGGTGCTGCGCGACGTGCTCAAGTTCGACGAGGGCCGCATCGCGTCGATCACCGAATCCGGCGCTACCGGCGCGCTGACGCGCACGGCGGCAGAGTAATCGTCAAGCCGAGAAAGGGCCGGCGCCTCGCAGGGGGCGCCGGCCTTTTTGCGTCTCTTGGAGCGCGGCGCCTTGTTGGAGCACGGCGCCGCCGTCATTGCGGGCGCAGCGCAGCAATTCGGGGGGCAGAGCGCTGGCGCCTTGGATGGCGGCGTCACTTCGTTCCGCGCAATGACGGGAAGAGTGTCATCCCGCATCGGCGGCTTCGCCGCTTGTCCGGGATGACACGTGGTTCTGGCGGAAGCCTGTGGGCCTCTCGCGAGAGCGCGAGCCCTACTGCCGCTCGCTACTCCGCGGCGGTGCTCAGCGCCTCGTCGGCGGGGCCGGCCCTGACGGCGCAGAATTTGAACTCGGGAATCTTGCCGAAGGGGTCGAGCGCGGGATTGGTCAGGAGGTTGGCGGCCGCCTCGGCGTAGCAGAACGGCAGGAACACCATGTTCTGCGGCACGTCGCGATCGGAGCGCACCTTGACGGCGACGGCACCGCGCCGCGTCTCCAGCCGGACCAGGCCGCCGGGGACGAGGCCGAGGCGGCCGAGATCGCGCGGCGACATCAGGGCGACCGCCTCGGGCTCGAGATCGTCGAGAACGCCGGCGCGCCGCGTCATCGAGCCGGTATGCCAGTGTTCCAGCACGCGGCCGGTGGAGAGCACCATCGGGTATTCGGCGTCGGGCACCTCGTCCGGCGCGACGATCTGGGCCGGCACGATCTTCGCCCGTCCGCTTTCGGTCGGGAAACCCTGGGCGAAGATGATCTCGTTGCCGGGCTGGTCCGGCCCGTCGACGGGGTAGGTCACCGCGCCTTCGCGTTCAAGCCGCTCCCATGTGATGTTGCGGAAGGACGGCATGACCATCGCCATCTCGGCAAAGACGTCAGCCGGCCCGCCATAGCCCCAACCGCAGCCCATGCGGTTGGCGACCTCCTGGATGATCCACCAATCCTGCTTCGCCTCGCCGGGCGGTCGGATTACCTGCCGGGCCATCTGGACGCGACGGTCCGTGTTGGTGAAGGTGCCGACCTTCTCCGCGAAGGCGGAAGCCGGCAGCACCACGTCCGCGTGGAAGGCGGTCTCAGTCAAGAAAAGGTCCTGCACGACGAGATGGTCGAGCATCGCCAGCGCCTCGCGGGCATGGTTGAGGTCCGGATCGGACATCGCCGGGTTCTCGCCCTCGATATACATGCCGCTGATCGCCCCGGCATGGATCGCGTTCATGATCTCGACAACGGTCAGACCCCGCTTGGGATCGAGCGACTGCCCCCAGAGGTTCTCGAAGATCGCGCGGACGGCATCCTTCTCGACCGACTGGTAGTCCGGATAGACCATCGGGATCAGGCCGGCGTCCGAAGCGCCTTGGACATTGTTCTGGCCGCGCAGCGGGTGCAGGCCGGTGCCCGGCCGGCCGATCTGGCCGGTGACCATGGCGAGCGCGATCAGGCAGCGGGCATTGTCGGTTCCGTGGATATGCTGGCTGACGCCCATCCCCCAGAAGATGATCGAGGCGCGCGAGCGGGCATAGGCGCGCGCGACCTCCTTCAGCGTCTCTGCCGGAATGCCGCAGACGGCCGCCATCTTCTCCGGCGGGAAGGCCTGGATGCTCTCCTTGAGCCGCTCATAGCCTTCCGTGTAGCCGGCGATGTACTGCTCGTCGGTCAGCCCCTCGGTGATGATCGTATGCAGCAGGGCATTGAGCATCGCCACGTCGCTGCCGGGCTTGAAGTCGAGATGCCGCCAGGCATGGCGCGACAGCGTCTGGCGCCGCGGATCCATGATGACGAGCTTCGTGCCCTTCTTGGCGGCGTTCTTGATGAACGTCGCCGCGACCGGATGATTCACGGTCGGGTTGGCGCCGATGACGATGATGACCTCGGCGTCCAGCGCAGCCGCGAAGGGGGCGGTGACCGCGCCGGAATTGACGCCTTCCATCAGCGCCGCCACCGAGGATGCGTGGCAGAGCCTGGTGCAGTGATCGACATTGTTCGAGCCGAACCCCGTACGCACAAGCTTCTGGAAGAGATAGGCCTCCTCGTTGGAGCCCTTCGCCGAGCCGAAGCCGGCGAGAGCCTTGCGGCCCTTCTCGTCGCGGATGCGTGTGAGCCCCTTCGCCGCGGCGTCGAGCGCCTCCTCCCAGGAAGCCTCGCGGAAATGCGTCCAGGGATTGGCGGGATCGACCTGGTCGCGTGCATCCTTCGGCATGTTGGGCAGCCGGATGAGCGGCTTGGTCAGGCGGTGAGGGTGGTGGATGTAGTCGAAGCCGAAGCGGCCCTTGACGCAGAGCCGGTTGTGATTGGCCGGCCCGTCGCGGCCCTCGGCATAGATGACCTTCTCGTCCTTGACGTTGTAGGTGACCTGGCAGCCGACGCCGCAGTAGGGGCACAGCGAGTCGACCTTCCGGTCGGCCCAGACCGTGCGGGTCTGGTTCGCGTCGAGGAAGACCGAGGGCATCAGCGCGCCGGTGGGGCAGGCCTGAACGCATTCGCCGCAGGCCACGCAGCTCGAATCGCCCATCGGGTCGTCGAAATCGAACACGATCTTGGCGCCGGCACTGCGATAGGCCATGCCGATCACGTCGTTGACTTGGACTTCCCGGCAAGCCCGCACGCACAGCCCGCACTGGATGCAGGCGTCGAGATTGACGCTCATCGCCGTGTGGCTGACATCCGAATGCCAGCGCTGCACGCTGGGAAAGCGGCTCTCGCTGACGCCGGTGCGCTCAGCCCAGTTCCAGAACTTCGATGTTGGGTCATGGGAGGTCGCCCGCGCCGGCTGGTCGGCGACGAGCAGTTCCATCACCATCCTGCGCGCCTTCTCGGCGCGTTCGGTGGCGGTGTGGACCTTCATGCCGACCGTCGGCTTGCGCATGCAGGAGGCGGCGAGCACGCGCTCACCTTCGATCTCGACCATGCAGGCGCGACAATTGCCGTCGGCGCGATAGTCCGGCTCCGGCGAGTAGCACAGATGCGGAATCTCGGTTCCGAGGCGCTGCGCCACCTGCCAGATCGTTTCGCCGTGACGGGCCTCGACGCGCTCGCCATTCAGTTCGAAGCTGATGCCCTGGCTCATTCCGCCGCTTCCGTCGTCATGAATTCCTCGGGGAAGTAACGCATCACGCACGTTAAAGGGTTCGAGGCCGCCTGGCCGAGCCCGCAGATCGAGGCGTCGCGCATGGCCTGGGAAAGCTCGCCGAGCAGGTCCTGGTTCCAGATCGGCCGCTGCATCAGCATCACGGCCTTCTGCGTTCCGACTCGGCAGGGCGTGCACTGCCCGCAACTCTCATCCTCGAAGAAGCGCATCAGGTTGAGCGCGGCGGCGCGCATGTCGTCGTGGTCCGACAGCACCACCACTGCGGCCGAGCCGATGAAGCAGCCATGCTTCTCGAGCGTGCCGAAATCGAGCGGAATGTCGTCCATCGTGGCCGGCAGGATGCCGCCCGAGGCGCCACCTGGCAGATAGGCACGGAAGCGATGGCCGTCCTGCATGCCGCCGCAGAATTCGTCGATCAGCTCGCGGATGGTCACGCCGGCTGGGGCGAGCTTGACGCCGGGCTCCTTGACGCGGCCCGAGACCGAATAGCTGCGCAACCCGGTTCGACCGTTGCGACCATGCGAGTTCCACCAGCCATTGCCCTTCTCGACGATGTCGCGGATCCAGAACACGGTCTCGACATTGTTGATCAGCGTCGGCTGGCCGAAGAGGCCGACCTGGAAGGGGAAGGGCGGCTTGTGGCGCGGCAGCCCGCGCTTGCCCTCGAGGCTTTCAAGCAGCGCCGATTCCTCGCCGCAGATATAGGCGCCGGCGCCGCGGCGCAGATGGATCGCCGGTCCGCCCGGAGGGAGCTTGGCGATCTCTCGCGCCAGGATCTCTCGTGCCAGCGGATATTCGTCGCGCAGATAGATGTAGACATCGCTGGCCTCGACGACATGGGCGCCGATCAGCGTACCTTCGAGGAAACGGTGTGGGTCGGTGTTGAGGTAGTGCCGGTCCTTAAAGGTGCCGGGCTCGCCCTCGTCGCCGTTGATCGCCATCAGGCGAGGACCTGGCTCGCCGCGTACCGCGCGCCATTTCCGCCCCGTCGGAAAGCCGGCGCCGCCGAGGCCGCGCAGGCCGGAATCGTCGAGCAGGGTGAGGATCGACTCGACGCTGCGCTCCCCTGAGCGGAGGCTGTCGAGCAGGGTATAGCCGCCGCCGGCGCGGTAGGCGTCATAGTCGACGTAATCGGCCATGTGCGGATGCGTGTCGCCAGCCTCGATCGCTGCCCGCACGCTTTGGGGGGTGGCAGTATGGATGAAGTGATGGCCGACCTCCGCCACCGGCGCCTGGTCGCACAAGCCGACGCAGGGCGCCCTGACGACCCGGACCGAAGGCCCGGCGGCGTTGCCCAGGCTTTCGAGCAGCTTTTCCGCGCCGAACATCGCGCAAGTCAGGCTGTCGCAGACCCGCACGGTCAGCGGCGGGAGATCCGGCTCGCCTTCCTTCACGATGTCGAAATGCGCGTAGAAGGTCGCCGTCTCGAAGACCTCGGCGAAGGACAGCTTCATCTCGTCGGCGAGGGCGGCCAGATGCGCGGCCGAGATCTGGTGATAGCGATCCTGGATCAGATGGAGATGCTCGATCAGCAGGTCTCGCCGGCGCGGACGCTCGCCGAGCAGCTCCGCGATGTCCTGCAGCGCGCGTGGGTCGACCTGCCGCCCCTTCGGCGTCGACCTGGCGCGCTTCCGGCCGAGGCCGGGATGCTCGAAAGGCTGGACATTGTGGCTGTGCTGCTCGTGCTGCCCGCTCATTGGCCGAATCGTTCTCCCTGACCGGAACCCGGGTTCCGCTTGCCCTGCGCCGTTATGTCGGCGCTTGCGGCGAAGCCTGACGATATCCGAAACCCTCTAAAGTGCAACTGCTGGCATGCCTGATGCCAGCGGCCGGGCGGCGGGGTCCTCGCGCGGTCCGAGAAGGGCCGTTCAGCATCAGTTCGCCGATCGCCATCGCATCGGATTGTGGCCCCGACGCAGCCATACGACGAGGTTGGTTGTACGTCATTCGAAGTTGGCATAACGTATGCCAGATAAGAATTGCGCCGGGTAACGACGCGACGGGAGAGGGAGCGAACCGTGAAGATCCATGAGTTCCAGGCCAAGCACCTGTTGACGCCTTACGGCCTGTACGCGCCGCTCGGCGGTGTCGCGGTCACCCCTCGCGAAGCCGGCGAGATTGCCCGTCGGCTCGGCGGACCCGTACTGGTGAAAGCCCAGATCCACGCCGGTGGGCGTTATCGGGCCGGTGGCATCCAGCAAGCCGATACGCCGGAAGGAGCCGAGGCCAGGGCGGTTGCGCTGCTCGGCCGGGTGCTGGCGACGGCGCAGACCGGACCGGCAGGGCAGACCGTCAGGCGCGTCCTCGTCGAAACCGCGGTCCCTGTGCGGCGCGAGTTGCACCTCGCTTTGCTGATCGACTCCTCCTCGGGCGAGTTGATGCTGATCGGCGGCGCCAGGGGCGGTGCGGATATCGAGGAGCAGGCGGCGCGGGGCGAGATCCAGGTCAATCAGCTCAGGCTTGGCTCCGGGCGCGAACCGCGGGGGCAGGAGGTTTCGGCCTTCGTCGCCGGGCTCGGTCTCGATGGCGGGCTGCAGGAGCAGACTTGCGCGCTCATCGACGGCCTGCGCCGCGCTTTCCTCGAGCTCGATGCCAGCCTGATCGAGATCAACCCGCTTGCGGTCACCGAGGCGGGGACCCTGGTCGCGCTCGACGCCAAGATGATGCTCGACGACAACGCCCTGTTCCGGCACCCGGAACTCGCGGCGCTGCGCGATGAGGACGACACCAGCGCTGCCGAACTGCAGGCCCAGCGCCATCAGCTCAACTACGTCCAGCTCGACGGCGATATCGGCATGGTGGCGAACGGCGCGGGGCTCGGCCTCGCCACGCTCGACATGCTCGTCGCCGCCAAGGGACGCCCTGCCAATTTCATGGATATCCGGACCACGGCGAAGAGCCTCGATATTGCTCACGGCTTCGGGTTGCTGCTCGACAATCCGGCCACGCGCGCGATCCTGATCAATGTGCATGGCGGTGGCATGCAGGCCTGCGACACCATCGCCGAGGGGCTCGGCATCGCCCTGCGGCGCAGCGGCCGTTCGCTGCCGCTGGTCATGCGGCTTGCCGGCAACAACGCGGATTTCGCTCGCTCGCGGCTGAAGAACTTCGGCTGCTCGGTGACCGATTGTCCGGACATGTGGAGCGCCGCGACCAAGGCGGTCGAACTGGCGCAGAGGGGAGCCTGAGCCATGGCCGTCTTCCTGAACCGGGATACGCGCGTCGTCTGCCAGGGCTTGACCGGCTGGGCCGGCACCCACCATGTCGCGCGGATGATGGAATATGGCACGCAGGTCGTCAGTGGTGTGACGCCGGGTAAGGGCGGCCGCTCGCATCTGAACCTGCCGGTCTATGACCGCGTCGCCGATGCGCGGCGCGAGACCGGCGCCAATGCGAGCATCGTCTTCGTGCCGCCGTCCAGTGCTGCAGCAGCCATGATCGAGGCGATCGAGGCCGAGATGCCGTTGGTGGTCGCCGTCACCGAGCGCGTGCCGACCCTCGACATGGTGCGTGTGCGCGACGCACTCAAAGGGGGCCGGACCAGCCTGATCGGCGCCAACTCGCAAGGCATTCTGGTCCCCGGCGTCGGCAAGCTCGGCGTGATGGCGACCGGCAGCGAGCGCCCCGGCGGCGTCGGCATCGTCTCGCGCTCGGCCTCGCTCACCAGCGAGGTCGTGGCGCAGATCACGGCAGCCGGCCTCGGCCAGTCGACGACGATCGGTGTCGGCGGCGATCCGATTCACGGCATCGGCATGCGCGAATGCCTCGAACTCCTGCTCGGCGACGCCGATACCGAGGCTGTGGTGCTGATCGGCGAGATCGGCGGCACGGAGGAGGAGGAGGTCGCCGAATACGTCGCGAGCCTCCGACCGGCCAAGCCCGTCATCGCTCTGATCGTCGGCCGTCAGGCGCCGCTCGAACGCCGCATGGGCCATGCCGGCGCGCTGACCCTCCGGGGCAGGGGCGATGCGGAGGGAAAGATCAAGGCACTGGAGTCGGCCGGCGTGCGGATCGCACCGAGCGCTCATCTGGTCGGAGACACGGTCCGGCAGGCGCTGGCCGAGCGGGGCTAGCTCGCGGGCGTCACTCCCGGCTTGGGCAGCCGGCCGCCGATCGACAGCGTGATCTCGTCGGCGGCGCGGCGCACCATCGGCCCGTACTCGTCGAGCTTGCGCGGCGTCACGCGGACGCTCGGCCCCGACACGGAGACGCCGGCGATCGCCTCGCCATGCTCGTTGAAGATCGGGGCGGCGACGCAGCGCATTCCCAGCGAGCGTTCCTCGTCGTCGAGCGCCCAGCCGCGCCGGCGCGCCTCCGTGAGCTCCCGCATGAAGTTAGCGAGATCGGTGATGGTGTGCTCGGTGAAGCGCTCGAGACGACGCACCGCGCAGATCTGCCGAACCCGGTGCTCCGGAAACTCGGCCAGCAGCGCCTTGCCCACGCCCGAGGCGTGCATCGCGCCGCGGCTGCCGGCGCGGAAGAAGGCACGCAGCGTATCGTGGCTCTCGACCTGCGAGATGAACACGACCTCGCCTTGGTCCTCGATGCCGAGATTGACCGTTTCACCACTTGCTTCCATCAGCGCATGCATGGTCGCACGCCCCATGCTCGCGACGCGGCGGTTGCGCAGGAAGGCCGAGCCGGTCTTGAAGGCGCCGACCCCGACGAGCCAGATGCCGCGTTCCATGTCGTGCTGGACATAGGCGCGGCCCTCCAGCGTCAGCAGAATGCGATGCACCGTCGAGGCCGAGACGCCGGAGCGGCGGCTGAGCTCGGAGAGGGTGAGGCCGTCTTCCTCGGCCAGGATCTCGAGTAGCGTCAGCCCGCGGTCGAGCGCCTGCACAGCGCCACCGGCGAGGGCCGCCTTCAGCGAGCGCGGCCGTCCGCGTCCCTTGCGTTGCTCGACTGCGCTCATGCCTGCTCCCCGTCGCGGTGCCCAGATAAGCATGGATGACCGAGCTTGGCGAATGTAGCCCGGAATGATTTTGCAATAAGGTTCGTCTAGTCAATCGGAATATTCACAAGCTACTGTAATAGCTCTGGTATTTGTCGGATGGTAAGAACTGAAAAATATTTCTGAAAAAAATTGACCCGCAGCCGATACTGGCATTTGGTATGCCAATGACGGTTTTCTCGCGGGAGAGCAGGCCATGCCGAAAATGAGGGCTGTCGAGGCTGCGGTCCGGGTTCTGGAGCGCGAGGGCGTCACCCAGGCCTTCGGTGTGCCGGGCGCGGCGATCAACCCGCTCTATGCCGCGCTGAAGAGCAGGCAGTCGATCCATCACATCCTCGCTCGTCATGTCGAGGGCGCCTCCCATATGGCCGAGGGTTATACCCGCGCCAGGGCGGGCAATATCGGCGTCTGCATCGGCACGTCGGGGCCGGCCGGCACCGACATGATCACCGGGCTCTATTCCGCCAGCGCCGACTCGATCCCGATCCTCTGCATCACCGGACAGGCGCCGCGCGCCCGCCTCTACAAGGAGGATTTCCAGGCCGTCGACATCGAGTCCATCGCCAAGCCGGTGACCAAATGGGCGGTGACGGTGCGCGAACCGGCGCTGGTGCCCCGCGTCTTCCAGCAGGCCTTCCACGTCATGCGCTCGGGGCGGCCAGGCCCGGTGCTGATCGACCTGCCTGTCGATGTCCAGATGGCTGAGATCGAGTTCGACGACGAGATCTACGAGCCGCTGCCGGTCTACAAGCCCTCTGCCTCGCGCCGCCAGATCGAGAAGGCGATGGCGCTCTTGCAGGCCTCCGAGCGACCGCTGATCGTCGCCGGCGGCGGGGTGATCAATGCCGATGCGGCTGAACTGCTGGTCGAGTTCGCCGAGCTCACCGGCGTGCCGGTCGTGCCGACGCTGATGGGCTGGGGCGCGATCCCCGACGATCACCCGCTGATGGCGGGCATGGTCGGCCTGCAGACGAGCCATCGCTACGGCAATGCCACGATGCTGGCGTCGGACTTCGTGCTCGGCATCGGCAATCGCTGGGCCAACCGGCATACCGGTTCGATCGAGACCTACACCAGAGGCCGCACCTTCGTTCACGTCGACATCGAGCCGACTCAGATCGGCCGTGTCTTCGACCCCGATCTCGGGATCGTTTCGGACGCCCGGGCGGCGCTGGAGCTGTTCGTTGCGGTGGCACGCGAGCAGGAGGGCAGGGGGCAGCTCAGGAACCGCAGTGACTGGGCCCGCGAATGCCTCGGCCGGCGCGAGACGATGCTGCGCAGGAGCCATTTCGACAACGTCCCGCTCAAGCCCCAGCGGGTCTATGCCGAGATGAACGAGGCCTTCGGCCGCGATGTCTGCTACGTCTCGACTATCGGCCTGTCGCAGATCGCCGGCGCACAGTTCCTGCATGTCCATAACCCGCGTCACTGGATCAATTGCGGCCAGGCGGGACCGCTCGGCTGGACCCTGCCGGCGGCACTCGGCGTGCGGGCCGCGGATCCGGAGCGCGAGATTGTGGCGCTCTCGGGCGACTACGATTTCCAGTTCCTGATCGAGGAGCTGGCCGTCGGTGCACAGTTCAACCTCCCCTACATCCATATCGTCGTGAACAACTCCTATCTCGGGCTGATCCGGCAGGCTCAGCGTGCCTTCGACATGGATTTCCAGGTCGGGCTCGCCTTCGAGAACGTCAACGCGCCAGACATCGGAGGCTACGGCGTCGACCATGTCGCGGTCGCCGAGGGCCTCGGCTGCAAGGCGCTGCGGGTGCGCAGTCCCAACGAGTTCAAGGCTGCGTTCGCCCAGGCCAAGGCCTGGCTCGCCGAATACCGCGTGCCGGTGGTGATGGAGTTCATTCTGGAGCGGGTCACCAACATCGCCATGGGCACCGAGATCGACAACGTCGTCGAGTTCGAGGAGGCGCTCGATCTGCCGCTGCCGTCTCCAGTAGCCGTCCTGCAGCCGGCCCAGTGACGCCGGTGCCGAACACATCATCGCCAATCCAGCGCATGCAACACAGGACAGGGCCATGCCGCGCTTCGCAGCCAATCTGACCATGCTGTTCAACGAAGTGGAGTTTCCCGATCGGTTCCAGGCGGCGGCCGAGGCGGGCTTCGCCGGGGTCGAGTATCTGTTCCCCTACGGCTTCGACAAGCACGTGCTGGCCGCGAGCCTGAAGCGCTGGAACCTGACGCAGGTGCTTCACAACCTGCCGGCCGGCGACTGGGCTGCAGGCGAGCGCGGCATCGCGATCCTTCCCGACCGGATCAGCGAGTTCCAGCGCGGCGTGTTCGAGGCCATCGACTATGCGACCAAGCTCGGCTGCCGGCAGGTCAATTGCCTCGCCGGGGTGGCGCCGCAGGGTGTCGAGCCTGCCCGGCTGCATGCGACGCTGGCCAACAACCTGCGCTTCGCAGCGCACGAGCTCGCTCAGGAGGGCATCGCGCTGCTGGTCGAGCCGATCAACACGCGCGACATCCCCGGCTTCTTCCTGAACGGGACGGATCAGGCATTGGGGCTGCTCGACGATGTCGATTCACCCAATCTCTTCCTCCAGTACGACGTCTACCACATGCAGGTCATGGAGGGTGATCTGGCCCGCACCATAGAGGCCAATCTCGACCGCATCGCCCACATCCAGATCGCGGACAACCCGGGGCGCCACGAGCCGGGCACCGGCGAGATCAACTTTCCCTTCCTGTACCGGCATCTCGACGCCATCGGCTACGCCGGCTGGGTCGGCTGCGAATACAAGCCGGAGCGCGGAACACGTGAGGGCCTGTCCTGGCTGCCGGCGACGACGCTCGCAGCCTGACCGAACACTGACAGCAGAGACGCAACGGGGGAAGGCCGCGGCATGACGGATATCGGCTTCATCGGACTGGGCATCATGGGCCGCCCGATGGCGGAGCATCTGCTTGCCGGCGGCCATCGACTGCACGGCTCGCGCCATCACAAGCCGGTATCGGACGAGCTGGTCGAGAAGGGCGTGGCCGTCCATGCGACGCCGCGCGATGTCGCTGCGGCCAGTGACATCGTCATCCTGATGCTGCCCGACACGCCGCAGGTCGAGGATGTGCTGTTCTCGGCCGACGGGGTCGCGGCCGGGCTGTCGCCCGGCAAGATCGTCGTCGACATGAGCTCGATCTCGCCGATGGCGACGAAGGATTTCGCCGGGCGGATCGAGGAGACAGGCTGCTCCTATCTCGACGCACCGGTCTCCGGTGGCGAGGTCGGGGCGAAGGCGGCCAGCCTGACGATCATGGTCGGCGGACCCGAGACGGCCTTCGCCCGCGTGAAGCCGCTGTTCGAGTTGATGGGCAAGAACATCACGCTGGTGGGCGGCAACGGCGACGGCCAGACCACCAAGGTCGCCAACCAGATCATCGTGGCGCTGACGATCGAGGCCGTCGGCGAGGCCCTGCTCTTCGCTTCGAAGGCGGGGGCCGACCCGGTGAAGGTGCGCCAGGCCCTGATGGGCGGCTTCGCAGCATCGCGAATCCTCGAGGTCCATGGCGAGCGCATGATCAGGCGGACCTTCGATCCCGGCTTCCGCATCGGGCTGCATCAGAAGGACCTGAACCTTGCATTGCAGGGTGCCCGGGCGCTCGGCCTGTCGCTGCCCAACACTGCGACGGCGCAGGAACTGTTCAACGCCTGCGTCGCTCATGGCGGCAGGGATTGGGACCACTCGGCAATGGTGAGGGCGCTCGAGCAGATGGCCAACCACGCGATCGCCGAAACATGACAACGAGGGAGCATGCGTCATGAAGATCTGCATCTACGGCGCCGGCGCGATCGGCGGCTATATGGGCGTGATGCTGAAGCGCGGCGGCCTCGACGTCTCGCTCGTGGCGCGCGGCGCCCATCTCGAGGCGATCAAAGCCAAGGGGCTGACCCTCGTCACCAAGACCGAGACGATCTCCGAGCGGATGCCGGCGAGCCGCGATCCGCGCGATCTCGGCCGGCAGGACGTGGTCATCATCGCGCTCAAGGCGCATCAGGCCTGGGAGGCGGCGGAAGACCTGAAGCCGCTGCTCGGGCCGGAGACCGCCGTCGTCACCGCCCAGAACGGTGTGCCGTGGTGGTATTTTCACGGCTTGGACGGTGCCTTTGCCGGTCTGCGCCTGCGCAGCGTCGACCCTGGCGACCGGCAGTGGAACGCGATCGGTCCTGAGCGCGTCATCGGCTGCACGGTCTATCCCGCGACCGAGATCATCGAGCCCGGCGTGATCAAGCATGTCTATGGCGATCAGTTCGGCCTCGGCGAGCCCAACCGCCAGGAGAGCGGACGGCTGACGCGCTTCGCCGATGCGATCGCCGCGGGCGGCATGAAGCCGAGGCTCTTCAGCGATATCCGTGACGATATCTGGCTCAAGCTCTGGGGCAATCTCTGCTTCAACCCGATCTCGGCACTGACGCATGCGACGCTCGACGTCGTTGCCACCGAGCCTGGCACGCGCGCACTTGCCCGCAGCATGATGCTGGAGGCACAGGAGATCGGCGAAAAGCTCGGCGTCCATTTCCGCGTCGATGTCGAGCGGCGGATCAATGGTGCAGCCGGCGTCGGCGCGCATCGCACCTCGATGCTGCAGGATCTGGACAAGGGCCGGCCGCTCGAGATCGACGCCTTGCTGACGGCGGTCCAGGAGATGGGGCGGCTGACCGGGACCCGCACGCCCTTCATCGATGCCGTGCTCGGGCTCGTGCAGCAGATGGCCAGCGTCAAGAGGCTCTATCCGACCTTCCCGCCCGAGGCGCCCGCCGGGGAAGGGGCGGGCGAACCGGCTCCGGAGCAGCGGCTTCAATTGGCGGCGTCGTGACGAGGGAGACCTGTCCATGTTGAACGCGACCATCGAGCAGGGGATCCGGCCGGAGACAAGACAGGCGAGCGTTCGTTGGGTGCGCTTTGCTTATGCGGGCCGCGAGCGCTTCGGCACGCTTATCGGCGGGGCAATCGCGATCCATAGCGGCGACATGTTCGCCGGCGCGCGGCCGACGGGCGAGAGGGTGCCGCTCGACGAGGTCACGCTGCTGGCGCCGAGCACACCCTCCAAGATCATCGCGCTCTGGAACAATTTCCACGCCCTGGCCGCCAAGATGTCGAACCCGGTACCGCCAGAGCCACTTTATCTGATGAAGGCGCCCTCCAGCTCTGCAGGGCCGGGCTTCACCGTGATGCGCCCGCCATCCTATGCCGGTAAGGTCGTCTATGAAGGCGAGCTCGGCATCATCATCGGCCGCAATTGCAGCCGCGTCAGTCCGCAGGCGGCCGGAGAATTCATCTTCGGCTATACCTGCGTCAACGACATCACGGCGCTGGACCTGATCGCGGCGGACCCGACCTTCGCCCAGTGGGTACGGGCCAAGAGCTTCGATGGCTTCGGGCCCTTCGGTCCGGTGGTGGCGACAGGCCTCGATCCCTGGACGCTCACGGTCCGGACGCTGCTCAACGGCCAGGAGCGCCAGAACTATCCGATCGCGGACATGATCTTCCAGCCGCTTGAACTGGTCAGTAGGCTTTCGCACGACATGACGTTGTTGCCGGGGGACCTGATCTGCTGCGGCACATCGCTCGGCGTCGGAACGATCAAGGAGCCGGTGAACACGATCGAGGTGGTGATCGACGGAATCGGCACGCTCACCAACGCCTTCGTGCAGGGCAGTTGATCCGCGCGTCAGTCGAAGATGTCTGCATGCTCGTCGACATAGGCCGCGAGGCCGAGCGTGTGGTCGCGGGACAGTTGCTCGGCCAGCGCGATGTCGCGTCGCTCCAGCGCCTCGATGATCTGCAGGTGTTCGACGATCGAGCGGCTGGCGCGGTCGTCGCGGCCGATCGTCATCTGGCGGATGCCGCGCACATGCAGCAACAGATTGTCGGTCATCTCGACGAGCAACTGCGATTTGCTCAGCCCGACCAGGGTCTGATGGAAGACCAGGTTGGCGGAGGAGTACTCGCCGACATGGTCTGACGGCTTGTGGCCCTCGTCGAAATCCTTGAACAGCGTGCGCAGCTTGCCGATCTCGGTCTCGCTGGCGCGCTGGACGGCTAGGCGGGCGGCCATGCTCTCCAGCGCCGCCCAGGCCTGGATCATCTCGACGATCTCGCTTTTGGTCTTCTTCAGCACCATGATGCCGCGGCGCGGCATGGACTTCACGAGCCCTTCCTGTTCGAGCATGGCGACGGCCTCGCGCACCGGCGTGCGGCTGACGCCGAGTTGCTCCGAGAGCTGGCGCTCGTCGATCCAGGTCGGCTCCGGCGAACCGTAGATGTCCATCGTGATGATCGCCTGCTTCAGCGAGGCGTAGACCTTGGTCTTGAAGGTTTCCTCGGGAGCGAAGCGTTCAAGGACGATCTTCTGCGTCGAGCCGGTGGGGGCGGTCGTATCGCTGGGGGCTGTCAACGGTTGCTACTCCTGGCTGTCTGAAGCCGAATAGCGATGCGTCCGCGAACCGTCCATATGGGGCAGCTCAATCGGCCACGCGGATAGCTTAGTCCCGTTCGGGGCCGGGCGCAGTCGCCTTGTGATTCCCCGATGCAGCATGCCCCGAGACCATCCGGTCGCGGGGCCTGCTGCAGTCGTCCTAGGCGATGATTTGGCTCAGAACGACCATTCGATCTCGGCGCAGCGCTTCTTGACGGCAAACTCGCCTGCCAGAAGCTCGGCCAGGGTTCGCCCAAGACGAGCCGGCGAGGGCGAAACCTTGATGCCGGCGGCTTCCATGGCCGCGATCTTGTCCTCGGCGCCGCCCTTGCCGCCGGAGATGATCGCGCCCGCATGGCCCATGCGGCGGCCAGGAGGCGCCGTACGGCCGGCGATGAAGCCGACCATCGGCTTGGAACGTCCGCGCTTCGCCTCGTCCCTGATGAATTGCGCGGCATCTTCCTCGGCCGAGCCGCCGATCTCGCCGATCATGACGATCGACTCGGTCGCCGGGTCGGCGAGGAACATCTCGAGCATGTCGATGAACTCCGTGCCCTTGACCGGGTCGCCGCCGATGCCGACGGCCGTGGTCTGGCCCAGCCCCTCGCAGGAGGTCTGGAACACGGCCTCATAGGTCAGCGTTCCCGAGCGGGAGACGATGCCGACGGAGCCGGGCTTGAAGATGTTGGCCGGCATGATGCCGATCTTGCATTCGCCCGCCGTGACGATGCCGGGGCAGTTCGGCCCGATCAGGCGCGATTTCGAGCCGGTCAGCATGCGCTTGACCTTGACCATGTCCATCACCGGGATGCCTTCGGTGATGCAGACGATCAGCGGAATCTCGGCGTCGATCGCCTCGCAGATCGCATCGGCCGCGCCGGGTGGCGGCACATAGATGACCGATGCGCTGGCGCCGGTCCTGGCCTTGGCCTCCGCAACCGTGTTGAAGACGGGCAGGTCGAGATGAGTTTGGCCGCCCTTGCCGGGCGCGACGCCGCCGACCATGCGCGTGCCATAGGCAATCGCCTGTTCGGAGTGGAAGGTACCGTTCTTGCCGGTGAAGCCCTGACAGATGACCTTGGTGTTCCTGTCGATCAGGATGGCCATGCGTTTCCCCTCGTTGATTATTGTTTCTTCGCTTGCTTTTCCTGCGTCCCCTGGATCGGACGTTGCTTGGCTTTGTCCTTGAAGCCCTTCTTGCTCCTTCAGTTCTTGCGTACGGCGGCGACGATCTTCTGCGCGGCGTCGTCGAGATCGTCGGCGGGGATGACGTTGAGGCCGGAGGAACGGATGATCGCCTTGCCCTCCTCGACATTCGTCCCCTCGAGCCGCACGACGAGAGGCACTTCGAGACCCACCGTCTTCACCGCCGCGATGACGCCGCGGGCGATGACGTCGCACTTCATGATGCCGCCGAAAATGTTGACGAGGATACCCTTCACGTTGGGATCGGCTGTGATGATCTTGAAAGCCGCCGTCACCTTCTCCTCGCTGGCGCCGCCGCCGACGTCGAGGAAGTTCGCCGGGCTTTCTCCGTAGAGCTGGATGATGTCGAGCGTCGCCATGGCGAGGCCGGCGCCGTTGACCATGCAGCCGATCGTGCCGTCGAGCGCGATGTAGGCGAGGTCGTATTTGGAGGCCTCGATCTCCTTTGCATCCTCTTCGCTCTCGTCACGCAGCCTGTAGACGTCAGGATGCCGATAGATCGCGTTGTCGTCGAAGGAAATCTTGGCGTCGAGGCAGCGCAGCTTGCCGTCCTTGGTGACGATCAGCGGGTTGATCTCGAGCATCGCCATGTCCTTGGCGACGAAGGCCGCATAGAGCTTCGTCGTCAGGTCCTCGGCCTGCTTGGCGAGGTCGCCGGTGAGGTTCAGCGCTTCGGCGACGGTGCGGCCATGCAGCGGCATGATGCCGGTCGCAGGGTCGACCGAGAAGGTTTTGATCTTCTCAGGCGCGTCATGGGCGACGTCCTCGATGTTCATGCCGCCCTCGGTCGAGACGACGAAGGCGATCCGCGAGGTCTCGCGGTCGATCAGCATCGAGAGATAGAACTCGCGGTCGATTAGCGAGCCGTCCTCGATATAGAGGCGGTTGACCTGCTTGCCGGCCTCGCCGGTCTGCACCGTCACCAAGGTATGGCCGAGCATCTGGCGCACGAAGGCGGCAGCCTCCTCGATCGACCTGGCCAGCCTGACGCCACCCTTGTCGCCGGCCTCCGGCTCCTTGAACTTGCCCTTGCCGCGGCCGCCCGCATGGATCTGGGACTTCACGACCCAGACCGGGCCGCGCAGCTGTCTCGCGGCTGCTTCGGCATCCTCGGCCGAGAGCACGGCAAAACCGTCCGGGACTGGTACCCCGAAGTCACGGAGCAGCCCCTTCGCCTGGTATTCATGGATGTTCATCGCGATCTCTCTCGGAGTTCGGGGAGAGCGACCGGGCCTTTCCGAGGCGCCGGCCAGTCGGAACAGAAGCCTTGAACGATTGTGGGAACCGCTCCCTCGTGCGGGGAGGGAGCGGCGGTCACGCTTTGCGTGCAGCCGCCGACGCGGGACGGAGTCCGGGCGTCGGCGGAGTCAGGGGATGGCGCTCAGCCCTTGATCAGGCCGGCGGCGCGCGCCCATTTGTACTTGGCGCCCAGCACCTCGACCGGCGTCTCCGTGGTGTACGGATAGGCCACGATGCCATGGTCGTAGAGCTTCTCGCAGGCCTTCTCGACCTCGACATCACCGACCAGCGAGGCGACGATCGGCTTGTCGATGCCCTTGGCTCGTGCCTCCGTCACGACCTCGATCATCTTGTCGGCGAACACCAGCGGCGGCGTCACGATCGTATGCCAGTAACCCAGGATCAGCGCATGGATGCGCTCGTCGTTGAGGCCGAGCCGTACCGTATTCTGGTAGGTCAGGGGCGGCTCGCCGCCGGTGATGTCGACAGGGTTGCCGGCCGCGCCGAAGGGCGGGATGAACTTGCGGAAGGCCGCATCGAGGTCCTCCGGCATCTTCATCAGGGTCAGCCCGTTGTCGAAGCAGGCATCGGAGAGCAGCACGCCGGAGCCGCCGGCGCCGGTGATGATCACGACGTTCTCGCCCTTCGGCGCCGGCAGGACCTGCACGCCGCGCGCATATTCGAGCATGCCGCGCAGCGACGGAGCCCGGATGACACCCGATGCCTTGAGGATGTCGTCATAGATCTTGTCGTTGCCGGCGAGCGCGCCGGTATGGGAGGCGGCGGCCTTCGCGCCATAGGCCGTGCGCCCGGCCTTAAGCACGATCACCGGCTTCTTCTTCGAGACGCGCTCGGCGACCTCGGAGAAGGCGCGGCCATCCTTCAGGTCCTCGCAATGCATCGCGATGACCGAGGTGTTCGGATCCTGCTCGAAGAAGGTCAGCAGATCGTCCTCGTCGAGGTCCGACTTGTTGCCAAGGCCGACGATCGAGGACACGCCCATCTTGGTCGAGCGGGCGAAGCCGATGATCGACATGCCGACGCCGCCGGATTGGGAGGAAAGGGCGGCCTTGCCCTTGACGTCGAAGGCCGTGCAGAAGGTCGCGCAGAGGTTCTCCGGCGTATAGTAGAAGCCGTAGATGTTCGGCCCCATGATGCGGACATTGTGCTTGCGGGCCGTCGCCAGGAGCTCTTCCTGCAGCTCGGGCTCGCCCGATTCGGCAAAGCCGGAGGGAATCATCACCGCGCCGGGAACGCCCTTGCGGCCGACCTCGTCCATGGCGCCGTTGCAGAGCTTGGCCGGCACCGCGAAGACCGCGACATCGACCTCGCCATCATAGTCGAGGATCGACTTGTAGGCCTTGATGCCCTCGATCGTGTCGGCCTTCGGATGCACGGGAACGATCGTCCCCTTGTAGCCGCCGTTGATGAGGTTCTTCATCACCGAGTTGCCGATCTTGCCGGCCTCGTTCGAGGCACCGATCACCGCCACCGCCTTCGGGTGGAAGATCCGGTTCATCGCCTTGACGATCGCGGCCTGGTCCGGCCGGAAACGCTCCTTGCGCGCCTCGAAATTGCAGACGATGCGAGCATCGACCGCGGTCGCGCCGGATTTGGTCGCGAAGACCGGGTTGAGGTCGAGCTCCTCGATCTCCGGGAAATCCTCGAGCAGCGTCGAAACCTGGACCAGGATCGCCGCCAGAGCGTCGCGGTCGACGGGATCACCGCCGCGCACGCCGTCGAGCATCTCCTTGGCCTTGATCGAGCCGATCATGTCGAGCGCCTGCGTCTCGTTCACCGGTGCGAGGCGGAAGGTCAGGTCCTTGAGGACCTCGACCAGCACGCCGCCGAGGCCGAAGGCGACGAGCTTGCCGAAGGAGGGATCGGTGATCGCGCCGACGAGTGTCTCGGTCGCGCCCGAAGGCAGCATCTGCTGCACCTGGATGCCCTCGACCTTGGCGTCGGCCTTGTACTTCTTGGCATTGACCAGGATCGTGTCGTGGGCGGCACGCGCCTCCGCATCGCTCTTCACGCCGACGATCACGCCGCCGGCATCGGTCTTGTGCAGGATGTCGGCCGAGACGATCTTCATCACGACGGGATAGCCCATGCCGCCGGCGAGCTTGACCGCCTCGTCGGCCGATTTGGCGAGGCCTTCCTTGGGCAGCGGGATATCGTAGGCGTCGCAAACCAGCTTGGCCTCGGGAGCCGTCAGGCCGGTGCGGCCATCCGCCTTGACCCCGTCGAGCACCTTGCGGACCGTCGCTTTGTCGACCGCGATTTCGCGCGGCTTCATCTTCAGGGCAGCTTGATTGACCATCTTGGATTTCCTCCCGTGGAAATTCTTTTGCCGATCCATCGTCGCGTTGTGCCGTGTTCTCCGGCCCATTCACTGGTGGTCGGGGTGTCGTTTGGTATTTGGCATGCCAATGCACTTCGCTGTCAAGAGGGGGAATGACGGCGGCGGCTGCTTCATGTCGAATGAGGCGGATTGACTGAGATCATTGCGGGCAATTCGGGGCACCGCATTCTGGCGTCCGCCCTTGCATGGCTCGCTCGGGCGTCTCAGTATGGTGATATTGCAATGCAGCAGACCATCGTGATGGTTCCGACCTGTCGGCCCCCCGCCGAATGAGGACAGCGATATGGTGAGTTCGTATTTCGCAGAATCGCCCGGCCACGCCGCAGCGGCGAAATCCCTCGGTGCCGAGCTTGCCGGCTATCTGGTCGATGCCGCCCAGCGCAACGTCCTGATGCTGGATGTGCTGCGCCGGCGGGGCGACAACTATCTCGACCACATGGCCATGGCGGCCCCGAACGTCCTCGGTTTCGATTTCGAGGTCGTCATGGACGGACGCACGCTGCCGCGGCCGGTGAATTATGGGCTGGTGAGGATCGTTGCACCTGCGGCGATCAGGACGGATGAAGCCTCGCGGCCCTTCATCGTCGTCGATCCGCGCGCCGGCCACGGTCCGGGTATCGGCGGTATGAAGCCGGATAGCGAGATCGGCGCCGCGCTCGCCGCCGGACACCCCTGCTATTTCATCGGCTTCCTGCCCAACCCCGTCAAAGGCCAGACGATCGAGGATGTCGGCTGCGCCGAAGCAGCCTTTATCGAGGCCGTGACGAGGCGCCACCCCGGCTATTCCGGCAAGCCCTGCGTCATCGGCAATTGCCAGGCGGGCTGGGCGGTCCTCGGCCTCGCTGCCGCTCACCCCGATCTGATGGGGCCGATCATGGTCGCCGGAGCGCCGCTGGCTTACTGGAACGGCAAGGACGGCCTCAACCCGATGCGCTATTCCGGCGGCATGCTGGGCGGGTCCTGGCTCGCCTCCTTTGCCGGCGATCTCGGGGCGGGGATCTTCGACGGCGCCTATCTCGTCCAGAATTTCGAGAAGCTGAACCCCGCCAATACGTGGTGGACCAAACTCTACGACGTCTGGTCGAAGGTCGACACCGAGGCCGAACGCTTCCTCTCATTCGAGAAATGGTGGGGCGGGCATGTGCTGCTCAACCGCGAGGAAATCGAGTTCATCGTCGAGGAACTCTTCGTCGGCAACAAGCTGACGAAGGGGGAGGTCGCTCTCTCCTCCGGCAAGCAGCTCGACCTGCGCGAGGTGATGTCGCCGATCGTCGTGTTCTGCTCCTGGGGCGACAACATCACCCCGCCGCAGCAGGCGCTCGGCTGGATCACGGATCTCTATGCCAGCGACCTGGCGCTGATCGCGGCGGAACAGACGATCGTCTACACCATCCATCCGCAGGCCGGGCATCTCGGCGTGTTCGTTTCGAGCTCGGTGGCGCGCAAGGAGCATACCGAGCTCGCCGAGAACATGGACCTGATCGACATCCTGCCTCCGGGCCTGTGGGAGGCGGTGATCTCGCCGCGCGAACAGGACCAGGGCTATGCCGATCTCGCCAGCGGCGATTACGTCCTGCGCTTCGAGGCGCGCAGCCTCGACGATATTCGTGCTCTCGGGTTGAACACCGCAGAGGACGATCGCCGCTTCGCGACGGTCGCCAAGCTCTCGGAGATCAACGCCGATCTCTACAAGACCTGGCTGCGCCCGGCGGTCCGCGCCCTGGCGAGCGAGCCGGTGGCGGAGATGGAGCGACGGCTGAATCCGCTGCGCTCGCAGTTCGAGATCTTCTCGCATAACAACCCACTGATGCGGGGCGTGGCCGGCTGGGCGGATCAGGTCCGCGCCAATCGTCGGCCGGTCGATCCGGACAATCCGTTCCTGGCCTGGCAGCAGATCGTCTCGCAGAACATCGTCGCCTCGCTCGACCTCTTCCGAGACATCAGGGATACGGCCACCGAGCTCATCTTCAAGCAGGTCTACGGTTCGCCGGCGCTGCAGGCGGCGCTCGGCGTCACCGACGAGACTGCGCGCCCGGTCCCTGCCGATCGCGAGCGCGGCGTCGCGGCGCTGGAAGCAGGGCTCGCCGGCCTGCGCCAGCGCGTCAGCGACATCGGTCCCGAGATCGCCGTGCTGCGAGCGGCGATGTATGTGCTCGCCGGGCGCAGGAGCATCGACGAGCGCATCTTTGCCGCGCTCCGTCGCCTGCATGGCCAGCATCAGCGGCTCGACGGGATGACGCTGCGCCAGTTCAAGGCGCATGTCCGCGAGCAGTTCTTCATGCTGCGCTTCGACATGGAGGCTGCGGTCGAAGCCATCGGAGCGGTCTTGCGGAACCGGCCACCTCAGATCTCGCTGGACGACATCCGCGAAGTCCTCACCGCCGCCGGGCCGCTCGAGGGCGAAGCGCTCGACCGTTTCGAGCGGATCAGCCGGATGTTTCCGGAGCCATCGCCCGCGCACGAGACGACTGCGGGCGCCGATTCAGCGCGTCAGCGGCCGACTGACGCTGTCTCGTCCAGACCGGCCGCCGCGCGAACCGTGCCGCGCCAAACCTCTCGCCGAACCCTGTCGAAGAAGTGAAGGGCAGCATGGCTCAGTCTTCCCAGATCGAACCGACCACCAAGGCCGGCGAAGTCCCGGCGACCAATGGAAAGCGCGAAAAATACGAGCGCCTGATCGCCAAGGCGCGCGAGCTTCCGCCGGCGCTGACCGCCGTGGCGCATCCTTGCGACGAATCCTCGCTGACGGGGGCGCTCGATGCGGCGGCACAGGGGCTGATCAAGCCGATCCTGGTTGGTCCCACGGCCCGGATCATCGCGACCGCCAAGGCGAGTGGCCTCGACATCGCGGGGTTCGAGATCGTCGACACGCCGCATAGTCACGCCTCGGCGGCCAAGGCGGTCGAACTGGTCCAGGCGGGCAAGGCGGCCCTCATCATGAAGGGGAGCCTGCATAGCGACGAATTGCTCGCGGCGATCACCAACAAGGAGACCGGCCTGCGTACAGGGCGGCGCATCAGCCATGTCTTCATCATGGACGTGCCGTCCTATCCCGAGCCGCTGTTCATCACCGACGCGGCGGTGAACATCTTTCCGGACCTCGAAGGCAAGCGGGACATCATCCAGAATGCCATCGATCTCCATGTCGGCTTGGGCCTCGGAACCCCGAGGGTCGCGATCCTTTCGGCCGTGGAGACGGTGACGACCAAGATCCCGAGCACGATCGAGGCTGCCGCGCTCTGCAAGATGGCGGACCGCGGCCAGATCACCGGCGGCCTTCTCGACGGCCCGCTCGCGCTCGACAACGCGATCAGCCCCGAAGCGGCCAGCATCAAAGGCATCGTCTCGCCGGTGGCTGGCAAGGCGCAGATCCTGGTGATGCCCGACCTGGAGGCTGGCAACATGCTGGCGAAGAACCTGACCTTCCTGTCCGGGGCCGATGCCGCCGGCATCGTGCTCGGCGCGCGCGTGCCGATCATCCTGACCAGCCGCGCCGACAACGTCCGGACCCGTCTTGCGTCCTGTGCCGTCGCCGGGCTTTATGCTCATGCGCTGACGCAGACGCGCCCGATCGGAGGCTAGCCGGTGAGCGAGGCTCTCTTCGTCGTCAATGCCGGCAGTTCGAGCATCAAGTTCAAGCTCTATCGCGTCGCCGGCGACGACATCGAGTTGATGATCGGCGGGGCGGTGGACGGCATCGGCACCCGTCCGCGCCTCAGGGCCAAGGACGGCTCCGGCACGGTGCTGATCGAGCGATCCTTTCCCGTCGCGGAGGTCTCGAACGCGTCTCAGGCGCAGCACGTGCTGGGCGACTGGGTGATCGGCCAGATCCAGGATGTGAGCGTGATCGGCATCGGCCACCGCGTCGTCCATGGCGGGCCGATCTACGCGGCGCCGGTCCTGGTCGACGACGCGGTGATGAAGACACTTGAGACCTTCATCCCGCTCGCGCCGCTGCACCAGCTGAGCAATCTCGAGCCGATCCGCGTCCTGCGCCAGCGCCGGCCCGACCTGCCGCAGGTCGCCTGCTTCGACACTGCCTTCCACCGCGGCCATCCCGAATTGTCGGATCGCTTCGCCCTGCCGCGCGCGCTTTATGACGAAGGGGTACGGCGCTACGGCTTCCACGGCCTGTCCTACGAATATGTTTCGCAAGCTCTGCGCACCATCGCGCCGGAATTGGCCGACAAGCGCGTCATCATCGCCCATCTCGGCTCCGGCGCCTCCGTCTGCGCCCTGCATGGCGGCCGCAGCATCGAAACGACGATGGGCTTCACGGCATTGGACGGGCTTCCGATGGGGACGCGCTCGGGCTCGCTCGATCCCGGCGTCGTGCTGCACCTGATCGAACAGAAGGGGATGAGCCCAGCCGAAGTCGGACATATGCTGTACCATGAGAGCGGCCTGCTCGGCCTCTCCGGCATCAGCAACGACGTCCGCGCCTTGCTGGAGAGCGACAGGCCGGAGGCGGCGATGGCGCTCGACTTCTTCAGCCTGCGCGTGGCGCAGGCCTTCGCCAGCCTTTCCGTCTCGCTCGGCGGGGTCGATGCGCTCGTGTTCACGGCCGGTGTTGGCGAGAATGCCCATCAGGTCAGGCGGAGCGTGGTGGAGCGGCTCCATTGGACGGGCGTGTCGCTCGATGACGAGGCGAATCTTCGCAACGCCGGGCGTATTGATGCCGAGGGAAGCCGCGCCGCCATCTTCGTCGTCCCGACAGACGAGGAGCGCATGATCGGCCAGCACACATTGCGGTTGCTGCGGACATCCTCCCTGACAGAACCTGTAGCCGCTCTGTAGTCGAACCCGGTTCAGCAAGCAGGCGGGCGCCTGGCGCATCGCCGAGGTTGGAGAGTTATGATGACATTCGCTCGTTTATCGGCAGCGACCGCCCTGGCGGCCGCCCTCCTGTCCTTCGGCAGCTTGGTTGCTCCGGTCTCGCGCGACGTGTCCATTGCCAGCCCCGCGCATGCCCAGGCGCGGCTCAAGGAATTCCTGCAGCGCCTGCGCAGCGGATCGCTGCCCTCCGGCATCGCCAAGTCGAACGGGCGTATCGAGGCGACGCAGATCGACGTCGCAGCGAAATATGCCGGCCGTTTGTCGCAGGTGCTGGTCAAGGAAGGCGACGACGTCACCGCCGGGCAGGTCGTCGCAAAGATCTCGTCGCCGGAATACGACGCCCAGCTCCGCGGCGCCCAGGCGCAGGTTCTCAAGGCCAAGCAGGGGCTTGCGGAGGCCAATGCGCTGATCGTCCAGCGCAAGAGCGAGATCACCCTGACCCAGGCCGAGCTCGAACGTGGCCAGCAGCTCGTCGCGAAGGGCTATCTGACGCAGCAAACCTTCGACCAGCGCGTGGCAAAGGCCGACAGCGCGAAAGCCGCGCTCGTGGCCGCCGAGGCCCAGCGCGACCAGGCCGAGTTCGCCATCAAGAGCGCGGAGGCGGAGGTCGATCGGATCGAGGCCGTTCTAGTCGACATGACCCTGGTCGCGCCGCGCAGCGGTCGCGTGCAGTATCAGCTCGCGAGGGCGGGCGAGGTCGTCGGTGCCGGCTCGCGCATTCTGACGCTGCTGGACCTCAGCGACGTCTACATGACGATCTATCTGCCGGCAGCGCAGGCCGGCCTGCTCGCCCTCGGCGACGAGGCGCGGATCACGGTCGATCCGCTGCCGCAATACGTCATTCCTGCCAATGTCGGCTTCGTTGCGGCCGACGCGCAGTTCACCCCGAAGAGCGTCGAGACGGCGGATGAGCGCGAGAAGCTGATGTTCCGCGTCAAGCTGCAGATCGATCCGCGGGTGCTGAAGAAGTATCACGCCCAGGCCAAGACCGGCGTGCGCGGCATGGGCTTCGTTCGCACCAGCCCGTCGATCCAGTGGCCTGAAGATCTGACCGTGAAGCTTCCCTGATGAGCGACGGAGTTATCGCCAAGGTCGAGCACGTCTCGCACCGCTACGGCAAGACGGTCGCGCTCGACGACGTCTCGATCGATTTTCCGGCGCGGCGGATGGTGGGCGTGATCGGACCGGACGGTGTCGGCAAGTCTGCGCTGCTGGCCTTGATCGCCGGTGTCCGCCAGATCCAGACCGGCAAGGTCACCGTGTTCGACGGCGACATGGCAGACAAGGCGCATCGCGAGAGGCACGGCTCCCGTATCGCCTACATGCCGCAGGGGCTCGGGCGCAATCTCTACCCGACCCTGAGCGTGTTCGAGAACATCGACTTCCACGGCCGGCTGTTCGGTCAGGGCAGGGAGGAACGCCGCCGGCGCATCGACGAGCTGCTGCAGGCGACAGGGCTCGATCCGTTCGAGGACCGGCCTGCCGGCAAGCTCTCCGGCGGCATGAAGCAGAAGCTCAGCTTATGCTGTGCCCTGATCCACGACCCCGACCTCCTCATCCTCGACGAGCCGACTACGGGTGTCGATCCGCTCTCGCGCGGCCAGTTCTGGGATCTGATCAACACCATCCGCGCCCGCCGGCCGCAGATGAGCGTCATCGTCGCCACCGCCTATATGGACGAGGCCGAGCGCTTCGACTGGCTGGCGGCCATGGACGGCGGCAAGGTGATCGCCTCGGGGCCGATCTCCGAGATCCTGCAGAAGACTGGCCAGAAGAACCTGGAAACCGCGTTCATCGCGCTGCTGCCCGAGGAGAAGCGGGCGCATCATCAGGAGGTGATCGTACGGCCGCGCCCGGCCAGCGACAGCGCGGTGCCGGCAATCGAGGCGGAGGGGTTGACCCGGCGTTTCGGCAACTTCACCGCCGTCGACCATGTCAGCTTCCGCATCGAGCGCGGCGAGATCTTCGGCTTCCTCGGCTCGAATGGCTGCGGCAAGTCGACCGTGATGAAGATGCTCACCGGCCTGCTGCCGGCGAGCGAGGGCACGGCCAGGCTCTTCGGCAAGCCGATGGGCTCGAACGACATGGAGACGCGCCGGAACGTCGGCTACATGTCGCAGGCCTTCTCGCTCTACACAGAGCTGACCGTGCGGCAGAATCTCGAGTTGCACGCCAAGCTCTACCACCTGCCGAGCGAGGAGATCGAAGGCCGAATCGCCGAGCTGCTCGAACGCTACGACCTCAAGGACGTTGTCGACGCGCGTCCCGACAGTCTGCCTCTGGGCATCAAGCAGCGCCTGCAACTCGCCGTTGCGGTTCTCCACCGTCCGGCCATGCTGATCCTCGACGAGCCGACCTCGGGCGTCGATCCGATCGCGCGCGATGCCTTCTGGCGCACGCTGATCGATCTCTCGCGGGATGATGGCGTGACCATTTTCCTCTCGACCCATTTCATGAACGAGGCCGAGCGCTGCGATCGCATCTCGCTGATGCACGCTGGCAAGGTGCTTGCCGTCGGTACACCGGAGGAGCTGGTCAGGGACCGCGGCAGCGCCTCGCTGGAGGACACCTTCGTCGATTACCTCGCCGAGGCTGCGGGGATCGAGCGCGACGCTGAGACAGCGGCGCCGAATCCCGACGCCGTGGTGCCCACGCCCGAGCCGATCCCCCCGCCGCGCCGCTTCGACCCGAAGCGGCTGTGGGCCTATTCGCGGCGCGAGACGATGGAGCTGCTGCGCGATCCGATCCGGCTCGCCTTCGCCTTCCTCGGCCCGCTCGTGCTGATGATCGCATTCGGCTTCGGCATTTCCTTCGACGTCGAAAACCTGCGTTTCTCGGCGCTGGACCACGACAACACGCCCGAGAGCCGCCAACTGATCGAGGCCTTCTCCGGCTCGCGCTATTTCGACGAGCGGGCACCGCTCGCCAGCGCCAGCGAGCTCGAGCAGCGCTTGCGCACCGGCGAGTTGCAGCTCGCCATCGAAATCCCGCCGGGCTTCGGTCGCGATCTGCAATCCTCCCGCCAGCCGGAGGTCTCGGTCTGGCTCGACGGTGCCATGCCGTTCCGCGCCGAGACGACGAAGGGCTATGTCACCGGGCTCGCCGCTCAATATGCGAAGGAATGGCTCGCGCAGAACAGCACCGGCTCGAGCGCAGCCAGCCTGATCAATATCGAGACGCGCTTCCGCTACAATCAGGCCTTCAAGAGCGTCAACGCGATGGTGCCGAGTGTGATCATGCTCATGCTGATCCTGATACCGGCGATCATGTCCGCCATCGCCGTGGTACGGGAGAAGGAGACCGGCTCGATCGCCAATTTCCAGTCGACGCCCATCACCAAGTTCGAGTTCCTCTTCGGCAAGCAGCTGCCTTACATCGGCATCGCGATGATCAGCTTCGTCCTGCTGGTGCTGCTCGCGCTTTTCGTGTTCGGCGTGCCGATCAAGGGCTCGATCACGGTGCTGGTGCTCGGCACCCTGTTCTATGTGATCGCGACGACCGGCTTCGGCCAGCTGATCTCGACCCTCACCCGGACGCAGGTCTCCGCGGTCTTCGCCACCGCGATCCTGTCGATTATCCCGGCGGTGAACTTCTCGGGCCTGCTCGTTCCGGTCGCCTCCCTGTCCGGCGGCGCGCGGCTGATCGGGCTCGGCTTCCCGACGGCCTGGTATCAGCCGGTCAGCGTCGGGACCTTCACCAAGGGCCTGGGCTTCGACGACCTCTCGTTCAACCTTCTGATGCTCGCTGGTTTCGCGCTGCTCTTCCTCGTGCTGGCGCAGCTTCTGCTGCGCAAGCAGGAGCTCTGACATGGCCGGCGAAACCTCCCGCGCCGCGCAAGCTCCCGCCCGAGGGCGCTTGTCCAGCCTCAGGATCCATCTGGCCAACATCTGGCAGCTGGTGATCAAGGAACTGCGCAGCATCCGCGCCGACCCGGTGATGCTGATCCTTCTCGTCTATGCCTTCAGCGTCGCAGTCTACACGGTATCGACCGGCGCCTCGACCGAGGCCAAGGACCTCACCGTCGGCATTGTCGACGAGGACCGCTCGGATCTCTCGCGCCGGATCCAGAGCGCGCTGAACCCACCGCTCTTCAAGAGCGCGGTGACGATCAGCGCCAGCGCCATCGACGAGGAGATGGACCACGGCCGCCTCGTCTTCGTGCTGGAGATCCCGCCCTCGTTCCAGGCCGATCTCCTGTCCAGCCGGCAGGTCTCCGTCCAGCTCAATGTCGACGCCACTGCTATGACGCAGGCCGGCAACGGCGCGGTCTACATCCAGTCGATCATCGCGCAGGAGGTGGCGAATTTCCTCGCCGGCCGCGAAACGGTTGCGAGCACGCCGATCAATGTGGTGATCCGGGCCAAGTTCAACCCCAATCTCGACTCGGCCTGGTTCACCTCGGTGATGCAGGTGATCAACAGCATCACCCTTCTGACCGTGATCCTGACCGGTGCCGCGCTGATCCGCGAACGCGAGCAGGGCACGGTCGAGCATCTCCTGGTGATGCCGGTCGTGCCGACCGAGATCATGCTGGCGAAGATCATCGCCAGCGGTCTCGTTATCCTGGTCGCAGCGGCGCTGTCGCTGGCACTGGTCGTGCGATGGTGGCTGCAGGTCCCGATCGCCGGCTCGCTGGCGCTCTTCCTGGCGGGGGCTGCGCTCTATGCCTTCACGGTTGCGGCGCTCGGCATCATGCTGGGCACGCTCGCCACGACGATGGGGCAGTTCGGCCTGCTCGCCATCCCGATCCTGGTGCTGATGCAGCTCCTGTCGGGCGCCAGCACGCCCATGGAGAGCATGCCGGTCTGGCTCCAATACGTCATGAAGACGGTCAGCCCGACACCGCACTTCGTCGCCTTCTCGCAAGCAGTGCTCTATCGCGGCGCCGGGCTCTCCGTGGTCTGGCCGCAGCTCGTCACGCTCGTCGTCATCGGCATCGTCTATTTCAGCTATGCGCTCAGCCGCTTCCGCCGCGTGATCTTCGGAGACTGAGGGCGTAGCCTGCGGGCTGTCAGCTCACGACGGGAAGGGCCTCGATGTCATAGGCGGCCGTGATACTGCGCCCGAGCTTCGGATCGCGCAGCTCCATCTCGAAACGGCTGGCCGGCCGAATGCCGCCGATCGCGCCCAAGGTCCCGCAGAACATGGCCGTGCCCGCGGCCAGTTCCGGGCCATCGGGTCGTCGCGAGAGCAGGTCGCGCGGCGTGCGTAGGCTGGCGAGCGTGCCCTCCTGATACAGGACGCGTTGCCCGTCGATCACGGCGAAGGCGCGCATCTCGATCGCGTCCCAATGGGCCTCGACATCCGCGAGCCGCCAGAGCGCGCCGGCGACCGGCTTGCCGCAGAGCTGCTTCGACAGCGCGATGCCCATGGTCTCCGCCTTGCGGTCGGTATGGTCGGAGCCGAGCCCCAGCCAGAGCCCGTCGGCGAACGAGAACAACACCGGCTCGACCTCGCCGGACGAATCGCCGCCGAGCACGCTCAGGATGGGCTCCTGGGTCAGGGTCTGCGCCGCGGCGCGGTAGAACACCGGCATGGAGCTCGGCCGCGGGACGCCGATTGCGGCGAGCTCCTCGACATGGTGGCGCAGCGCCGCCTCATCGCGCCCGGCCCAGCCGGCGATGATGAGCCGGTCGACGGCGACCTTGATCGTGTCGCGGCCGCTCAGGGTGAAGCGTTCGAACTGAAGCATGAGTTACTGCGCCACTTTTGGCAGCCAGAGAGCCAGCTGCGGGAACCACATCAGGATCAGGACACCCAGGATGTAGACGAGGAAGAAGGGGATGACGCCGGAGAAGACGTCGGTGATCGGCCCGCCGTCGCGCCGCATGCCCTGCAGGACGTAGAGCACCGTGCCGTCGGGCGGCGAGATCAGTGCGATTTCGACAAGCATGGTGACGATGACGCCGAACCAGACAGGATCATAGCCGAGCGCGACGACCACCGGGAAGATCACGGGGATCGTCGTGATGACCATGGAGAACCCCTCCATGAAGGTGCCGAGCGCGAGGTAGAAGCCGATGATCAGCAGCATCACCGCCCAGGGCGGCAACGGCATCTCCCCGACGAGCTTGGCCAGCGCCTGCGGCACGCCGAGCCCGACGAAGACGTAGTTCAGCACATAGGCGCCGAAGAGGATGAGGCCGATGAGTGCGGTGTTGCGCGCGGTCGCCTCGGCGGAGTCGTTCAGCATCTTGAAAGAGAGCCGGCCCTCGATCGCGGCAAAGACGATGGCGCCGATAACGCCGAGCGCCGCCGATTCCGTCGCGGTGGCGAGACCGCCATATATGGTGCCGAGCACGATCAGGATCAGGATCGCCGTCGGTGCGAGGTCGACGAGGCTGCGCAGCTTGACCGATAGCGGCAGCCGCGGCGTGTCCGGATCGGCCAGCGGGGCCGCCGTCTTCGCCTTCCAGAGGATCACGAGGATGAAGAGGATGACCACGAGGATGCTGGGGCCGACGGCGGCGAGATAGAGCGCACCGACCGAGGTTTCGGTGATCAGCCCGTAGATGATGAAGGTGATGCCGGGCGGGATCAGATTGCCGAGCGCGCCGCCCGCGGCGAGCGAGCCGAGCACCATCTTGGGATCGTAGCGCGTGCCCTTGAAGAAGGGCAGCGCCACCGAGCCCATTGTCGCGGCGGTGGCGACCGAGGAGCCGGAGATCGCGGAGAACACGCCGGACGCCGCGATGTTGGTGTGCAGCAGGCCTCCGGGCAGGCGGTCGAGCCAGACGTTCAGGGCCTTGTAGAGCCGGTCGGAAAGCCCGGCGCGCAGGAGGATCTCGCCCATCAGCAGGAAGAGCGGGACCGCGACCAGGACGAAGCTCGACGAGGGGTTCCAGACGGTCTGGCCGATGAAGGTCCAGAATGGCCGGTCGGAGAAGGCAAAGCCGATGATCAGGCCGAGCACGCCGAGCGCCGCGCCGATATAGATGCCGGCACCGAAGAACAGCAGGAACAGGCCGACAAGCAGCAGCACCTCGCCGATCAGCAGGTTCCCCGGGCCGATGCCCAGGAAGCTCATCGCGACCATCAGGCCGACGAGGACGAGCAGGAAGACGATGGCGATCATGTCGTCGCTCCCTTGTCGATGGCTGCGCCGGGCAGCGTGTCGAGGGCGCCGACGGCCTCCAGCGCTTCCGCCGCCTCCTCGTCATAGGTGCGCTGGTGCAGCAGTGCCTCGGCCTCGCTGCCGCGCCCGGCCAGCACTAGCAAGGTGCTCTCCGCCAGCATCAGCAGGATCAGGACGAGGAAGACGAGGATGCCGAATGTCCACAGGCCCTGGGGAATCCAGAGCGGCGTGCGCAGCACGCTGATGTCGGTGGCGCCGAAGAGCAGGGATTCGTCGACGAGGTCCCAGGCGCCCTTGGCGACGAACCCGACGAAGACCGCCAGCGCCGCCAGGCTGAGCAGATGCATCGGATAGCGGATCTTCGCCGGCAGGAAGTTGATCAGCACGTCGATGCGGACATGGGCGCGGCTGGTCAGCGTGTGGGCGAGCGCCCAGGAGATGCCGAAGGCCAGCGCATAGCCGGTCAGCTCCGTCGTCGACTGCGAGGAGAAGCCGAGGAAGCGTCGCGCCAGCACGTCGAAGGTGATGAAAGCGGCGCAGAGGATGAAGCCCCAGCCAGCGGCATAGCCCATGAAGGTGCCGAGCCTGGCCACGAGCCGCCGGCACAGGGCGGCCGCGACGATCATTCGGTCGAGCATCGCGGCCTTTTCCTTTCAGCGCGCTTCGTAACGGACGCCGGTGATCGGAGCGACCAGCCGGTTATAGGCTTCGCCGCAGCGTTCGCCGCAGCGCTTGACCCAGGCCGGCAGCACCGCCGTGCGCAGCGATGCGCGCAGGGTCTCCATGTCGGCATCGGTCGGGCGGGTGACGGTCATCGGCCGGTTCTCCACGACATGGCCGATCCGGCAGCCCTCCTTGGTGCCGGCATTGCAGGCGATGCCGTCCTCGGTCGCCTCGAGGCCCAGCGCCCATTGCTGGTCCTCGACCTGCTTGAAGGTGGCCTGCAGGAAGTCGCGAACGGCCGGATCGAGCTTGTTCCACCAGGCGAGATTGGCGACATAGGCCGAGTTCCCCCAGGAAACGGGTAGCGCGTACATGTGCCTGGTCACCTCGTACCAGCGTGCGCCGTTGCCGGTTGCCGTGCCGGTGATGGCGCAGTCGACGACGCCGCGCTCCAGCGCCGAATAGACCTCGGGGAAGCCGATCGCCGTCGGCTGCGCCCCGAAGGACTGGACGAAATCATTGGTCGAGCCGCCGGCCGTGCGGATCCGCCGGCCCTTGAGGTCGGCCAGGCTCTTCACCGGCTCGCGGCAGTAGAAGACCTGCGCCGGATAGGGGAAGGTCGCGATGATCCGAACCCCGAAGCGCTCGAGTTCCTTGTTGACCTCCGGCAGGACCGCGTCGATGACCTTGCGCGACTGGGCATGGGAGGGGTTCAGCCCGGCGAGGTCCGACATCTCCAGCATTGGCACGTCGCCCGCCACCGTCGGCAGCGCCGGTGCACCGATGTCGATCTGGCCCGAGCGGATGACGCGCAGCAGCTCGGGGCCGGTCAGTCCGCGCTCGGGCCAGCTCGCCAGCGTCACCTTGATGCGGCCGCCCGACTTCTCGGGAATGCCCTCGCGCAGCATCGGAATGTCGACGCGGGTATATTGCGGGATCGAGGGCGAGAGCTGCGTCACCATGGTGACGTTGACCGCAGGGCCCGGCGGCACGGTCTGGGCGTGAGCCGTCCCGACGGTGCATGCGGCCAGAGCCGCCGCCAGTGATCTGGAAATCCTCATATGGTTCTCCCGGTGCGTGGCCGCGACCTGGCGGCCACGCATCATGGATGCAATCGCGATGCCTGCAACGGCCCTGTGCCGTTGCGTCATCAGGCCCCGGTCACTTGGCCTGGTAGGCAACGCCGCTGATCGGCGCCACGGCGCGGTTGTAGACCTCGACGCAGCGTGCCCCGCAGCGCTCCATGAAGCCCGGCAGGATCGCCGAGGTCAGGGTCGAGCGCAGCACGTCCTGGTCGGCCTGAACCGGGCGGAACAGGCCCATCGGCTTGCTGTCCACGAGCTTGCCGATCCTGCAGCCGGCCTTGTCGCCGCTGTTGCAGGCGAGGCCGTCCTCGGTGGTCTCCTCGCCGAGCTTCCACTGCGCCTCCTCGACCTCCTTCATCGTCGTCTCGAGGAAGGCACGGACCTGCGGATCGAGCTTGTTCCACCAGTTCAGGTTCACGACATACATCGACACCGACCAGAACAGCGGCAGGGCGTATTGCGACTGGCTGACCTCGTACCAGCGCGCGCCATTGCCGGAGCTGGACCCGGTGATGGCGCAATCGACGACGCCGCGCTCCAGAGAGGCGTAGACCTCGGGGAAGCCGATCGCCGTCGGCTGCGCGCCGATCGAGTTGACGAAGGTGTTGGACGAGCCGCCGCCGGTGCGGATGCGCTTGCCCTTGAGGTCGGCAAGGCTCGTGACCTTGTCGCGGCAGAAGAAGACCTGCGCCGCGAACGGGTACATCGCGACGATGCGGGTGTTGAAGCGCTCCAGGTCCTTGTTGAGTTCGGGCAGCAGCGCCTGCGCGACCTTGCGCGCCTGGCCGACCGTCGGGTTCAGCCCGGCGAGGTCGACCATGTCGAGCATCGGTACCTCGCCGGAGACGGTGTTCAGCGGCACGGCCGCGATATCGACCTGGCCGGAACGGACGAGCCGGATGATCTCCGGGCCATTGAGGTTGCGCTCGGGCCAGCTCGCCAGGGTGACATTGATGCGCCCACCGGATTTCTGCGGCACGCCCTCGCGCAGGAGCGGGATGTCGACCTTGGTGTATTGCGGCAGGGCCGGGCCGACCTGCGTCACCGCCTGGATGTTGATCGTCGGACCGGCAGGCAGGGACTGGGCCGCCGCCGGGCCGGTGAGGGCGATCATGAGGGCCGCGAGCGAGGCGTAGCGAAGTCGTTTCATAGCAAGCGCTCCTGTCGGTTCGGTTGGGTCGGCGGGTAGTAGTTGAACTCGATCATCAGGCAGCCGCCTTCGGTGAAGAACGGGCCGTGCAGGACATGGGCGGGGCGGCAGGCATAGGAACCGGCGGGCAGAAGCGCGGCGGCCTCGCCATCCGCGGGCACGCCGATGCGGAGCGAGCCGGAGATTAGGAAGACCTCCTCGCACCAGTCATGCAGCACCGGTTCGGCGACGAAGGCGCCAGGCGCCCAGCGCGACAGGCGCGTTAGCGCCCCGCTGCGTCCGACATGGTCGAGCTGGCCGGACAGGAGCTTCTGCTCGACGCCGGCATAGCCCGCGACCGGCTCCCAGCCATCGGGGGCAAGCGCATCGAAGAACTCGCGATGGAGCTTGCCGAAGGCGCCGAAGCCTGGATGGGGCGCGCCACTCATAGGGTCGCCAGCCGGCTGTTCTTGAGGTCGGTGACAAGCATGGCGCCGGGAGCATGCGTGATGGCGAAGGGCGGCCGTGCGGCGGCGATCACCGCCTGCGGCGTCACCCCGCAGGCCCAGAACACCGGCAGTTCCCCGTCACGCAGCTCGACCGGATCGCCGTAATCCGGCTTCGACAGGTCGGCGATGCCGATCTGCTCGGGCAGGCCGATATGGACCGGGGCGCCATGCACCGAGGGGAAGCGCGAGGTGATCTGGATGGCGCGGATCGCGTCCGCCGGGCTGAACGGCCGCATCGTCACCACCATCGGCCCGGCAAAAGGCCCTGCCGGCGCGCATGGGATGGAGGTCCTGAACATCGAGACGTTGGCGCCTTGCGCGACATTGCGGATCTCGAGCCCGTCGGCGATCAGCGCCTCCTCGAAGGAGAAGCTGCAGCCGATGACGAAGCCGACGAGGTCGTCGTGCCAATGCGAGAGGATGTCGGTTGGCTCCTCGACGAGCTCGCCGTCGCGCCAGACCCGATAGCGCGGCAGATCCGTGCGCAGGTCGAGATCGGCACCGAGATCGGGCAGGCGCGGATCGCCGGGCTCGGTCATGCCGATGATCGGGCAGGGCTTCGGGTTGCGCTGGCAGAAGCGCAGGAAGTCCCCGGCCAGAGCCTGCGGCAGGATGGCGAGATTGCCCTGCACGAAGCCGGGCGCCAGCGATGAGGTCTGGCCGACGAGCTTGCCGTTGCGCACGGCGCGGCGCGCTTCGGCTCCGGTCGCGAAGCCGCTTTGCATTGACATAGGCTGTTCCAGTATTCCCCTCGAGCCCCTTTGCGGGTGCTTCGGAGGCGATACTGGGCCGAAGCCGGATCGGCCGTCCAATTGTCATTCGGGATCGCCGCTGATAGTTCTGGCTTATCGAATGGGGCGCCCCTTGATCGAGTTCAGAACTCTCGAGACCTTTGTCTGGGTGGCGCAGCTGAAGAGCTTCCGGGGCGCGGCGGCCAGGCTGAACACCACCCAGCCCTCGGTGTCGCAGCGCATTGCCCAGCTGGAGGAACAGCTTGGCGCCCGCCTGATCGAACGTGGACGCAGTTCCTTCGCGCTGACCGAGGCAGGGCGGTCGGTACTGGTGCAGGCCGAGCGCCTGCTGCGGCTGCGAGCCGAACTCGTCGCCTCCGTGACCGACCGCTCGCAATTGCGCGGGACTTTGCGGCTTGGTGCCGCGGAAACCATCGTCCACACTTGGCTGCCGCGCTTCGTCGAGGCGATGTCGGCGCGCTATGACCGAGTTACCCTCGAAATCGAAGTCGATATCTCGCCGAACCTGCGCGAGCGCCTGCTGTCCCAGGAGATCGACCTCGCCTTCATGCTGGGGCCGATCAGCGAACCCTCGATCCTGTCGCGGCCGCTGCGCGACGAGCCGACCGGCTTCTTCGCCAGCCCCAGGCTCGGCTTCCCGGCTGGGCAGAACCCGCTGGCGCGGATCGCTGCCTTCCCGATCATCACGTTCGCCCGCAACACCCAGCCCTATATGCGGCTGCGCGAGCTGCTGTCCGATCCGCATCTGCCGCCGACGCGCCTGCATGCCAGCGCCGCGCTCGCCACCGCGGTGCGGATGGCGCTGGACGGGCTCGGCGTTGCATTGATCCCGGCCTCGATCGTCGCCGACGATGTCGCGGCCGGACGCCTCGTCGAGGTCGGTTGCGCCCAGAGGATCCCGGACCTGCAATTCGTCGCGGGCTGGCTCGCCTCGCCCGATGTCAGCATCATCGAACTCGCGCTGGAGATCGCCGCCGAGGCCGCCGCCGCCGGCTGAGCACCAGGCATGGGCTGAGGCTCCGCGAGCCGGGAGTATATGTGGCCGGCTATGCTGGTTTGTGGTCGGTTCGGGCGGCTTCGGCATTCCCGCTCGTGCCGGGCATGCAGCCCGACCAGATGCCACGCGCGACCAGGTCTTCCACCGTCGCCGAGATGGCCTGGCCCGCGAAGCGGGCGAGGCGCGGGCTCGGCCGATCCGTGGGGTAGGCCATGACGAGCCGGCGCGTCGGCACGGGGTTGATCAGCGGAGCGGCGCTCAGGCGGCCTTCCTGCAACTCTTCATGGATCGGCGCCAATGGAAGCACCGTCAGGCCGTGTCCGCTGCGCACCAGCCCCTTCAGCGTCGCGTAGCTGTCGGCCTCGACCTTGATGGTCAGCGTGAACCCGCAATCTTGCGCGCAGCGCTCGACGATCGTCCGCAGCCCGTGGCCGCGGCTCGGCAGGAGAAGCCGCTCATGCTCCAGTCGCGCGAATTCCACGCTCGCTTCGGGAGAGAGACCGCGATCGGCCGGCCCGATCAGGAACAGGGTCTCGTCAAGCAGCGGATGGATGCGAAGCGTGCGCGCGGCTTTGGGATCATAGAGGATGGCAGCGTCGATCTCGCCGCGGTGAAGCCAGTCCAGCAGATATCCGGAGTAGGCGCTGACGATGCGCAACGTGGCGTCCGGATGAGCTTCGCCGAACGCCGAGACGAGCGGCTCGGACAGGATGTCGGAAGCGGTGGGCGGCATGCCGATCGCGACATGGCCGCGCAGGGGAGCGCTCTCATCGGCGACGGCGGCGCGGATCTCTTCCATTTCAGCCATGATGCGAAGGGCATGGCGCAGCACGTCCTGTCCCGCTTCGGTGACGATCATGCCGCGTCCGTGACGATCGAACAGGCGGGCCTCGAGCTCGTCCTCGAGAAGCCTGATCTGGCGGCTCAGCGCTGGCTGCGCGACATGCAGCCGATCTGCCGCCTTGGATAGGCTGCCGAGTTCGGCGACGTGGACGAGGGTCCGGAGCTGATTGATATCCATGCTATACAATATCGGCATATCTGATCGCGAGAAAGGCTCGACGTCAGCATAGCTCCGGCGAGGCTATACAGGTGCGGTTGCCACTGACCGCCACGGAGCAGCACCTTGGTCGCCATCGACGTCAAACCCATGCAGAGCGCCGCCGAAATCCGGGACCTGTCTTCCGACTGGCCGGTCGCGCTCTACGACACGCTGAGGACGGCTGGCGTCAGCCACATGTCCTATGTGCCCGATGCCGGGCACTCGACGCTGATCAAGCTGTTCAATGCCGATCCCGACGTCGTCACCAACGTCCTGACGACGGAGGAGGAGGGTGTTGCCATCGCCGCCGGTTCCTGGCTCGGCGGCAAGCGGAGCGTCCTGCTGATGCAGTCCTCCGGCGTCGGCAACTGCATCAACATGCTGTCGTTGCCGGTTCAGGCGCGGTTCCCCTTCCTGACGCTGGTGACGATGCGCGGCGAATGGGCTGAGTTCAACCCGTGGCAGGTCCCGATGGGGCAGGCGACGCAGGCCGCTCTCGAGGCGATCGGCTTGACCGTCCTGCGGGCCGAGACCGGGGCCGATCTGGTGGAGACCGTGGCGCAGGCCGCGGCGATGGCTTTCGATGCCGACCAGCAGATCGCGGTGCTGATCGGTCAGCGTCTCCTCGGCAAGAAGAAGTGGTGAGGCGCATGACCGTTCCGACGATGAACCGCCGCGCTGCGGTGAAGACGCTGCTCGATGCCCGCGATGGCGCGCTGGTCGTCACCGGGCTGGGCTCGCCCAGCTATGATGTCCATGCCGCGGGCGACCGGGATGACAACTACTACCTGTGGGGCGCGATGGGCGGAGCCGCCCTCGTGGGGCTCGGCCTGGCTCAGGCCCAGCTCGACAAGCGGGTGATGGTCATCACCGGCGATGGCGAGCAACTCATGGCTTTCGGCTCACTGGCGACGATCGCGGTGGCTAGACCCAGGAATCTCGACATCATCGTGCTCGACAACCAGCATTTCGGCGAGACGGGGATGCAGGCCAGCCATACCGGTCGCGGCATCGCCTTCCACACGGTCGCGGCCGCCTGCGGCTTTGCGGAAGCGCGCGAGTTGTCCACGCTTGCTGAGGTCGACGAGCTATGTGGGCATCTGCGCAATCCGGCCGAAGGGCCGCGGCTCTTCGTCCTCAAGATCGCTGCGGAGAACCTGCCGCGGTCGCTGCCTCCGCGCGACGCGGCTTATGTGAAGACGCGCTTCCGCCAGCATCTCGGCTTCGCGCCCTGTTGATACCGAAACCGCTGCGCTGGCCAGGCGGAACGCATGCGCTCACTTTGCGCAACAGCGCCGAGCGTGCCATGCGCGGAACCGTCACCCACAAAGGCGCCGCTCCACGAGATTCCCGCCTATCGAAGGAATGCAGAGAATGAAACTCGCTGGAAGGATCGCCGTCGTGACGGGGGCCGCCCGTGGCATCGGTCGCGCTTGCGCCGAACGCTTTCTGGCCGAGGGGGCCAAGGTCGTCATCGCCGATATCGACAGCGCCCGCCTCGACGAAACGAAGGCAGACCTTGGCCATTCGGACAAGCTGCTCGCGGTCGTCACCGACGTCGGCGACAAGGAGCAGGTCGAGGCCCTGATCGCAGCATCTGTGAACCGGTTCGGCCGGATCGACATCATGGTCAACAATGCCGGCATCGCGATGGTGCAGAACTTCCTCGACGTGACCAAGGCCGATTATGACAAGGTTCTGGGGATCAATCTGGAAGGTGCTTTCTGGGGCACGCAGGCGGCCGCGCGGCAGATGATCGCGCAGGGGCAGGGCGGCGTCATCATCAACATGTCGTCGATCAATTCGGGCCTCGCCAATCCGAATGTGGCGACCTACGCCCTTAGCAAGGGCGGCATGAACCAGATCACCAGCACGGCCGCGGTTGCCTTCGCGCGTAATGGCATCCGCGTGGTCGGCGTCGGACCGGGCACTATCGACACCGAAATGGTGAGGGGCGACTTCGTCGCCAGCGCGACGGATCGTGCGATCATCGCGCGGACGCCACTGGGCCGCTACGGAACCGCTGCCGAGATCGCCGCGGTCGTTGCCTTCCTCGCCAGCGACGATGCCTCCTACATCACGGGCGAGACCATCTATCCGGACGGCGGGCGTCGTGTGCTGAACTACGTCATGCCGGAGCCGGGCGCCCAGCGCTGAACCGGGCCTGCTGGCCGGAAGCCGGCCCGATGATCAGGTGGCCCGGGCCGCGGCGCGGGCGGCGAGGAAGGCAGGGATCAGCAGCGGGGCCAGCGCCTCGACCGGCGCGATGTGCTCCTCGGCATAGTGGTGCTCGGGGGCGAGCAGATTGATCGTCCCGACGACTTTCCCGTCATAGATCGCCGGAACGTTGATGACGGACCCCAGGCCCATGCTCTCGATCAGCTCATGGTCGAAGAAGGCCCAGCGGATGCCGGCCTTGTCCTTGCCGAGATAGGGCTTCCGGCCATCGAGCACATGCTTGCCCCAGGGCGTCGGCCCCATCGTCTTGCGCCCCGACACGGGGTACTCGTCCGGGCGGTTGGAATAGATCCGCGCGACCTCCTGGCCGTCGACATAGAGCAGTGTGAACAGCTCGTGGCCGACCAGGCGCTTTGTGATCTGCTCGAACGCTTTGAAGGTGGTGTCGGGCTGGCCCGGCTGCTTGAGCAGGGCGGACAAGGTGGCGAAATCGTCTGACATGGCGGGCCTTCGGGTTCAGGCGGTCGTTGATGGTGCGGGCGCCCTTGGTGGGAGGGCTTTGGGCGAGGGGGCTTTGGGAATCCGCTCGGGCAGGATGCCCTGCGGGCGCAGATGGAGCACCAGGATCAGCGCGAGGCCGATCATCATCTCGCGCATGGCGGCGATCTGGACGGGCTGCAGGCCCGGCAGCCATTCCGTCATGAAACGGGTGACTTCGAGGAAGATCACGACGAGGTAGGCGCCCAGCACCGCGCCGCTCGGCCGTCCGACGCCACCAGCGGTGACGGCGAGGAAGATGTAGATGGTGATCAGCGGCTGGAAGTGGTCCGGCGAGACATAGGACTGGAAATGCGCGTAGAGCGCCCCGGCGAGGGCCGCGATGGCGGCCGAGACCGCGAAGGCCTGGAGCTTGAAGCGCAGCACCGATTTGCCAGCGAAGGCGGCGAGCTGCTGGTCCTCGCGGATCGCCTTCATCGCGCGGCCATAGGGCGACAGGTCGAGCCGGCGCAACAGCGCCCAGACGATGGCGACGATCAGCGTGACCGCGCCGAGATAGAACAGTGTGAAGCCCTGTAGGCCGAGTTCGGCCTTGAGCGGCGCCCTGATGCCGGAGATGCCGTCGGAACCCTTGGTCAGCCAGCGCTCGTTGAGGGCGATCAGCCGGATGACCTCGGCAAAGCCCAGCGTGACGATGGCGAGGTAATCGTCGCGCAGGCGCAGCGTTGCGAAGGTGACGAGGAGGCCGACCGCCGCGCCGACGATGATCGCGACGCCCCAGCCGAGCAGGACCGGCGCGCCGGCACCGGTCGCCAGCGCCGAGGCATAGGCGCCGACGGCGAAGAAGCCGGCGAGGCCGAGATTGACGAGGCCGACACCGCCCCAAATCAGGTTCAGGCTGAGCGCCAGCAGCGCGTAGATGCCGCAGAGCGTCAGGGTGAAGATCAGATAGGACAGCATCAGGCGGCCCTCTCGCCGAGGATGCCGCGCGGCCGGAAGGTCAGCATCAGCAGGATCGCGACGAAGCCGACGCCGGTCCGGTAGGTCGCTGGCGCTACCAGCAGCGCCAGTTCCTCGGCGACACCCAGCGCAAGCGCACCGACGACGGCGCCGGGAATCGAGCCCAGGCCGCCGAGCACCGCCGCGGCGAAGACCGAGAGCAGCACGCGGTACCCGGTGAGCGGGTCAATCGAGGTGTCGAGCCCGATCAGCACGCCGCCGACGCCGGAAAGGCCGGCGCCGAGGAAGATCGTCGCGATGGCGATCCGGGCGGGGTCGATGCCCTTGAGCCGGGCGAGATCGGGATTGTCGGCGACGGCGCGCATCGCCTTGCCGAAGCGCGTGTAGCGCAGGAACAGGAACACGGCCGCCATGATGGCTGCCGCGAAGGCGAGGCTCTGCAGTTGCTGCGGGCCGATCCGCAGCTCTCCGATGCGCAGATCGCGTGCGATCGGCAGGTCATAGCCCCTGAGCTCATTGCCGAAGATGAAGCGGACGATGTTCTCGAGCACGAGATTGAGCGCGATCGAGGCGATCGCGACGATCAGCGCGCCATTGTTGCGCAGCCGTTTCAGCGAGAGTTCCTCGGCGGCGACGCCGACCACGCCCGTGAAGGCAAAGGCGATCGCCAGCGCCAGCATGATGGGCAGCCCGAGCTGGGAATTTGCCCACCACGCGGCGAAGGCGCCGATGGTCGCATAGGAGGCGATGGCGAAGTTTGGGAAGCGAAGCACCGCGAAGATTGCGGAGAAGCCGATGGCCGGGACGGCGATGAGCGCCCCGGTCATGACGCCATTGATCAGCGCCTGGAGGAACTGGGTCACGAAGCGGCTTTCACTCAGCCGATCTTGACCAGTGCGATCTTGCCGCCCTGGACCTGCTCGTAGCGGAACTTGGAGTCGCTGATGTCACCGATCTCCGTGAAGTCGCAGGGGCCGCTGGCGCCGTCATAGTCGACCGGCTGCTTCGCCGCGATCGCCTTGAGCCCGTCGATGGCGTTGTCGATCTTGGTCCCTCCCGGCGCCTGGCTGACCTTGCGGAGGTTGGCCCTGATTGCGTCGCCGGAGGCATCGCCACCGATCGCGATCGCCATGAGCACGAGGTTGATGTGGTCGTAGATCTGCGTGGTGTAGGGATCGGGCGCGGCGACGCCGATCATCTTGACCAACCGGTCATAGGCCTTGGAGCCCTCGGCCGGCGAGGGCGAGATCATGAAGGTCTTCTCGACGATCTCGGCCGGCACGCTCTCGACCAGCTTCTGGTTGACCGAGTAGCCGAAGGCGATCTTTGTGCCCTTGAAATCGGCGCGGTAGAGGTCCTTCAGCATTACCGTGGTGTCGGGGGTGTAGCCGCCGAAGACGATGGCGTCGGGCTTGAAGCGCATCGCCTCGTCGATCTCGGTGCGATAGGCCGGCTTCTTGTCGTCATAGATCAGCGAGGCGGTCTCGCCGCCGGCCGCCTTCACCGCCAGCGTGATGTTGTCGAACTGGCTCTTGGCGAAGGGCGTCTGCGGCGACAGGAAGAAGACGCGCTTGGCACCCTGCGCGATGGCGAACTCGCCGAACTTCTTGCCCTGCAGCGTCGTCGTCGGCTGGGTGCGGATCAGAAAGCCCTGATGCGGCAGCTGCGTGATCGAATCCGCGCCGGAGGTGGTGCAAAGAAAGGTCTTCGACTCCCAGCACAGCGGCGCGACAGCGGTGGTGACCGAGGAGGCCCAGGTGCCCAGGATCGCCGAGACCTTGTCGACGTCGATCAGCTTGCGCGCGGCGCGCACGCCGGCCTCCGGATTGGTCTGGTCGTCTTCCGAGATCAGCTCGATCTTGCGGCCGAGCACGCCGCCGGCAGCATTGACCTCGTCGATCACGGCCTTCACGGCCTTGACCATGACCGGGCCGTAGGGGCCGCCGGCCCCGGTGAGTGGCGTCAGCGTGCCGATCTTGATCGGCGCGCCCTGCGCCATGGCCATCCGGGGCAGGGCGGAAACGCCGGCGAGCGCGGCGGCGCCCGCCAGCAGCGTGCGGCGGTCTGTCGTGAACTGCGTCATGGTGATCCCCTCGTTTATTCTAGTTCGGCGGACGAAGCGTCGGCGGCTGCTAGCCGCCAAGAAACAGGCGGCGGATGTCCGGGTCAGCGGCAAGTGCCGTGCCAGCGCCTTCGCGGCTGTTGCGGCCCGACACCAGAACATAGCCGCGCGCGGAAATCTCGAGGGCTTCGAGCGCGTGCTGCTCCACCATCAGGATTGGCAGGCCGCCCTGGTTCAGGGTCACGATCGCCTCGAACAGCTCATCGGCGGCCTTCGGTGACAGGCCGGCTGTCGGCTCGTCGAGCAGCAGCAGGGCAGGGGCGTTCATCAACCCCATCGCCATCGCCAGGATCTGGCGTTGGCCGCCCGACAAGGTGCGGGCGAGCGCCTTCCGCTTGCTGGCCAGCATCGGATAGCGCTCATACAGCGCTTCGCTCCGTTCGCGGACCTTGCCGGGCTCCTGGAAGCCACTGATGTCGAGGTTCTCGGCGACCGTCATCGCGCCGAAGACGTTCCGCTCCTGCGGCACGAAGCCGATGCCGCATTTCGCGCGGCCGAGGGCCCCCTCGGCGGTGACGTCTTTGCCGTTGAGCGCGATCCGACCTTCACGTGCGGCGACCAGGCCCGTGATCGTTTTCAGCAGGGTCGACTTGCCTGCTCCGTTTGGGCCGATGATCGATACGATCTCGCCGGCGGCGACGGTGATCGATGCGCCCTTCAGGATCTGTTCGGCCGCGCCGTAGCCGGCGATGATGCCATCGACGGCGAGCAAAGGGGTGGCCACGCTCAATGCCGCCTCCCGAGATAGGCTTCCTGCACCCGCGTATCCGCGGCGACCTGCGCGAACGTGCCCTGGGTCAGCACCTTGCCCTCGGCCATCACGATGACTGGGTGGCAGAGGCGCTTGATCAGGGCCATGTCGTGCTCGATCAGGCAGATCGTCAGACCGTCCCTGTTGAGGCCGACCAGATGCTCGGCGATCTCCTCGGTCAGGCTTGGATTGACGCCGGCCATGGGCTCGTCGAGCAGCAGGATCTTCGGCTCGGCCATCAGGGCGCGTCCGATCTCCACGAGCTTTTTCTGTCCTCCCGACAGGGCCGTCACCGGATTGTCGAGGACATGGGTCAGTTTCAGCCGACCTGCGATGTCGAAGGCGCGCTCGGCCAGCATCTGCTCGCGCTCCCTGGCGGGCCGCGTCCCGATCAGTGCGGCCAGAAGATGCTCGCCGGGTTGCTGCGCGCCATACAGCATCAGATGCTGGAAGACGCTGAGCTTGGGGAAGCCGCGCGCGAGCTGGAAGGAGCGCACGAGGCCGGCGGCTACCAGCTTGTCGGGGGATAGGGCGGTCACGTCGCGCCCCCCGAGTTGGACCGAGCCGTGGTTCGGCTTGTAGAGTCCCGATATCGCATTGAAGAGGGTCGATTTCCCCGCCCCGTTCGGGCCGATGAGGCCCGTCAAAGACCCGGCCTGAACCGACAGCTCGACGCCGCGCAGAACCTGCACGCCATAGAAGCTGAGATCGAGGCCGGTAACCGCCAGCTGGGCTTGGGTTCCCTGTGCAATCTCTGGACCCTGCATGACCCGGCGCAATCCGACTTTAGGCAAACGACGATGACGTGTCCCTATCGAGAGACAAATCGGGCCGTCCGTCAAATCACGCTGCAATGCATCACGGATGTTGCCGCCATCTCGCACGCCGCCCGGACATGCCGAGCCGGGCCCAGGACCGGCACGATGTCGTTTTATCGCGTGCCGGGGTCATTCCAGACCGCTCTGGAGCCCGGTCAGGCCGGGGAGATGTCAGCCACCCGAGCTGTGCACCGTGCTGGCCTCTCGGAGCGCTTCCTCGCCCCCGGCGGTCGCTTCGGCGATTCGGCCATCCCGCACAAAACCAGCGGATCACCGTGCGCGACTGTTCCGGCCGATAGCGACCTGATAGCCTCGCGCCGATGAGATTCCCGGACAGGGCGAGGCGATGATGACCACGGCACGGGGCGGTTCCGTCGCTGCGCTCGGCGCAATCGTCACCGGGGCTCTCATGCTGCAGGTCGCCGGCACGATCGTGAACGTGCTCGTGCCGCTCAGGATGGCGGTGGCCAATCAGCCGCCGTTGCTGATCGGCCTCGTCGCCTCCGCCTACTCCCTCGGATTCCTGCTGGGCTGCTTCACCATGCCCTCTCTCGTCCGCAGGATCGGCCATATTCGCGGCTTCGCCGTGTTCGCAGCCCTCCAGGCCGTCTTTACGCTGAGTTTCCCGCTGCTGCCCGAAGCGTGGTGGGGGGCTTCGCGCCTGGTCATGGGCCTGGCGGCGGCGGGCCACGGCATCTGCATCGAAAGCTGGATCAGCGGGCAGGCCAGCGGCGCCAAGCGCGGCCGCATTTTCGGCATGTACCAGATCCTCAACCGCGTCGCGATGATCGGTTCGCAGATCGGGGTCGGCTATCTCGCGATTCAGTCACATGACGTCTTCCTCTACGCCAGCATGGCCTTCTCCATTGCGCTGATCCCGGTCGCGCTGACGCGGGCGCGGGGGCCGGAGTCGAACGACGTCGTCTCGGTCGGTCTGCGCACGCTCTGGCAGCACGCGCCCGCAGCCGTCGTCGGCTGCCTCTATGTCGGGCTGGTCAGCGGCCCGCTGACGAGCGTGATTCCTGCATATGGCATCCTGTCGGGCCTGGATCAGAAGGCGACGATCCTGCTCACCGCAGGGATCCAGTTGGGCGCCTTGCTGATGCAATGGCCGATGAGTCTGCTGGCGGATCGCGTCGCCAGCCGCCTGATCATGCTGATCGCTGTCAGTATCGTCGCCGTCGCCGCAGCACTGCTGGCGACGCTTCTCAACCTCGATGTGGCTCAGAGCCGGATCTGGCTCTTCGGTCTGTTCGCGCTGATCGGCGGCTGCAGCGTTCCGCTCTATACGGTCGCCGTGACGCATGCCTATTTCCGCATCGGGCGCGACCAGGCGGTCGGCCTCTCCGCACAGCTGCTGTTCCTCTGGGGTGCCGGCTCGGCGCTGGGGCCGGTTGCCGCGACCGCGATGATGCAGCTCTTCGGCCCCCAGGGCATGCTCGGCTACATCATGATGCTGTCGCTCTTCGTCGCGATCTACATCGCGCTCCGGATTTCGCGGAAGCCGTCGCCGGCCTTCGTCGAGGGCGAGCCCGTCGGAATTGCGCCCACGATACCGGACATCGAAATGACCAAACGGTAGTACCTGATCCCATCGACTTGAATCGATCTGTTCGGATCAGGCTCTAAGCGACCGATAGACAATGCTTATTCCGCCTGGTCGAGCTGCTGCCGGCCCGGCGGGCGCCCTTGTGCGGAGGGTAGCCTACGGCTCCTGATCATACCCCAGGAAGGCGCCGAGCTTCATCATCGCCTTGTAGAGTTGCCGCCCGGTCTTGTCGTCGAGGATGATCGAGCGGCCATCGACGACAAGATAGATCAGGTTCTCGTCCTGCCAATAGGATGAGCGGCCGAGCTCGAGTTCCATGGGCTCCGAGCGGTCGGTCACGTCCACCAGGACGGTATCGAGATATGGTGTCGTCGTCACCGTGGTCGGCCCCTCGCTGCGCATGCAGCCATCGCGGCCGCAGTTGGCGCCGACTATGCGACCGGTCCGGCCGCGATCCAAGCGCGTGGTCGGCGCAGCCCGACCGCTCGTCACAGCGCGAGGCCGAAACGCCGGCCGAGCCTGATCGTGATGGTCGCCCCAACCAGCAGGCTCGCCGCGAAGACCCAGCCGGAGGCTGCGCCGGCGGAGATTCCCGAGAGCAGCGTGCCGACGGTGCATCCCAGGCCGATCACCGTGCCCCAGCCTAGCAGGACGCCGCCAGTGAGCCCGCGTAGCACCTGCCCGATCTTCGGCAGTCTCGGCTTGAACTCCCCGGATAGCAGCGCGGCAACGACGGCCGACGCGACGAGGCCGGCGATGAACAGGCCGTTCGGCGTCAGCAGCGCGTCGCGGATGACGGTGGCGCAGCCACGGAAACTGTCGAGCCCCTCCAGTCGCGAGGGCAGGAGATCGAGCGAGGTGGCGAGTTGGCGCGAGCGCGAGCCGAGCTCAGCGGTGACGCCGAGCGGCGACAGACGCAGATAGGCCGCGACACCGATCAGGCCGACGAGGAGGCCGCCGAGCCATGCCGGCCAGCGCCGAACGAAGATCGCGACGAGCGGATCGCGCTCGGGCCGGCCATCGCCGTCTGGAAAGCTGCCGCTGCGCAGCAGGAACCAGGCGAGGCCGGCGATGACCGCTACGCCGGTCAGGAGCGCGCCGCCATAGCCGAACTGGCGGGGCAGCCACAGGACGGGAGCCTCCGAGATCGTCCAGAGATAGAGCCCATTCCAGCTCAGGAAACCCAGGATGAAGCCGCCGACTGCGCCGATCAGGGCGAAGGGGGAAGTCGGCGATCCCTCGCCCAGGCGGTAGAGATGAGCGCTGAGGCAGGAGCCGGAGATCGCCATACCGGCGCCGAAGGCGAGCCCCGCCAGCAGCAGCGCCGGGCTGACCGGGCCGATATGCGCCGTCGGCGGCAGCCGTGTGCCGCTCGGCTCGGGCAGCCAGGCCCCGAAGATCAGCGTGTAGCCGGCGATGCCGACGGCCAGAGCTGTCAGGATGCCGAGCAGTCCGCGCGGATCGCGTCGGTCGAGCCAGTCCCGCCAGATGCAGAGGAAACAGAAGCGCGCGCGCTGCAGCACGAAGCCGAAGGCGGCTCCGAGGACGAGCGAGAGCTGGAGCTGCGGTGCCGGATCGCCATGGCGCCCGACGAGCACGATCGCCGCGACCAGCGCGGCGGCGATCGCGATCGCTCCAGAGAAACGCCAGGGAATATCGAATGGCGAAGCCGCGGCGGAAAATCCCGCTGCGGCCGCTTGCTCGCGGGCGCGCTGATAGTCCAGCGCGCCACTGTCGTCGGAAAGGCTCATCGCGATCGGCGCAGGCTTATTTGCCGCCCCAGACCGAGCCGGCCGGGTTGCTGATCGGCAGGCCGACCGTGTTGCCGTACTCGGTCCAGGAGCCGTCGTAGTTGGCGACCTGATAGCCGAGCACGCGCGAGAGGATGAACCAGCTGTGGCTCGAACGCTCGCCGATGCGGCAGGTGGTGATGACCGGCTTCGAGCCGTCGATGCCGACATTGGCGTAGAGCTTCTTCAGCTCCTCGGGCGACTTCAGGGTACCGTCCGCCTGGTTGACCGCCTGGGCCCAGGGCACGTTGACCGAACCCGGGATGTGGCCGGCGCGCAGTGCCAGCTCCTGGAAGCCGGCCGGGGCAATGATCTTGCCGGAGAATTCGTCGGCCGAGCGGATGTCGAGGATGCGGGCGTCCGACTTCTTCTCGACGGTGGCCACGACGTCGGCCAGACGCGCGCGCAGCTTGCGGTTGGGCTCCGCGACGGTGAAGCTTGAGGCCTTGGCCGGCTGCGGGTTGGTCGTGACCGGGCGCTTCTCCAGCTCCCACTTCTTGCGGCCCCCGTCGAGCAGCTTCACGTTGTCGCGCAGGCCGTAGATGTCGAACACCCAGGCGCCCCAGGCCGCGAACCAGTTGTTGCTGTCGCCGTAGAGGACGATGGTCACGTCCTTGTCGATGCCGAGCTTGCGGGCGAGAGCCTGGAATTTCTCGGGCTTGGCGATGTCGCGCTCGACAGTGTCGACGAGGTCGGTGTGCCAGACGACGTTCTGCGCGCCCTGGATGTGCCCGCGCTCGAACAGGCCCGGCTCGACGCTGACTTCGACGATCCGAACCTTCGGATTGTCGAGGTTCTTTTCGAGCCAGTCCGTTGTCACCAGTGCGTCGGACTGGGCGAAGGCCGAGCCGGCGAGGGCAACGGAGGCTGCGAGGACCGTAGCGGTACGACGCAGGAAGGCGAGGGCGGACATGGTTGGGCTCCGGTTCGTCGGACGCTCCCGGAACAGGGGAACTCCGAAGTGACGTAAGGGAGCAGGATCATTCCGTTCGCGGTCGCTTTTCGGAAGCCGTATGGAATTTTTTTGTTCTGCGGCTGCAGGAAAGAAAGCAGTCGTACGACTTCAGTCTAGAAGAAGGAATTCTGTCGACGTCGACCAAGCCCGGATGGGAACGGGGAGCGGAGCCTCGACAGGCGCTCTGGCATTCACCGGCGCACCGTCTCGCGCCGGAGCCCTTCAACCGCGCGGCAGATGCGAGCGGATGATGGTCAGCATGCGCTCGGCAGGGGTATTCGGCGGAAAGAAGCCGAGATAGCGGCCCTCGGTGTCGAGCAGATAGACATAGGCGCTGTGGTCGACGGTGTAGTCGCCGCCTCCGATCTCGACCTTCCGGTAGAACACCTTGTAGGCGTCGGCCGCCGCGCGGACTGCTTCGGCGCTTCCGGTGAGGCCGATCAGGCGCGAATGAAACAGCGGGACGTATTCCGCGAGCTGGGCCGAGGTGTCCCGCTCCGGGTCCAGCGTGACGAAGAGCGGCTGGATGATCTCCCCGGCAGGGCCGAGCTGGTCGATCGTGCGGCTGATCTCCACGAGGTCGGTCGGGCAGATGTCGGGGCAGTAGGTAAAGCCGAAATAGACCAGGAGCAGCTTGCCGCGGAAATCCGCATCGCTGCGCGCCTGGCCGCTGTGATCGGTCAGGGAGAACGGCCCGCCGACCGGCTCACGGTTCCACATCAGCACATCCATCAGCTCCGCGGCCGAGCGCCGCGCCGGCTCCTCTCCCCGAGCCTGCCCCGAGCCGACCACAGCGAACAGCAACGCGAAGGCCAGCGCGAGCGCGAGGTGCCAGAGCGCGGCGGGCCAGGACGGGCGGCTGGGCGCGCGCATCTCAGGCCGAGAAGACAATGCGGCTGCCGGTCGTGGGCACGATCACGTGCTCGGGCAGCTGCGCCTGGGCCTCAAGCGCGAAGTTGAGCCCGCTGCAATGCATCGGAATGACCACGTCCGGCTTGAGTTTGCCGACCTCGGAGACGACCTGCTGCAGGTAGTCCTTGGGCGCCGGCCCGAGATGAAAGCCGCCGACGATCGCATGGACCTTCTCGACGCCGGACACCTCCTGCGACTGCCGCACCGAATTGACGATGCCGACATGTCCGCAGGAACTGATCACGACCAGGCCCTTGCCCTTGATATTGAAGCAGGTGGCATGCTCATGGACATGCTCGTCCGGGATCGGCTTGCCGGCGAGCTCCGCTGCGCTGTAGTGGCCGGCGTCGCAGCCGAGCCCGTCCTTGATGCCGCGCTCCACGAAGGTGTTGGGCAGGATGCGCTCGATCGAGCGGCGCTTGATCTGGCCGGTCGTGAAGGCGTGGCCGGCGACGACCGTGGGCGTCTCGCACAGCACCGTCGTGACCTTCTGCGCAACGAGGTCGCGCCTGTCGAGCTGCCCGAAATCGGTGAACTGGCCCTGCACCGCGCTCGGGCTGACGCGATGGCAGAAATTGTCCTCGCCACCGGCATAGAGCTTGAGGTCGGGCGCTAGCGAGCCCCGATATTTGGCGAGGAAGCCGTTGAGCCCGCCATAATGATCATGGTGGCCGTGGCTGACGATCAGCGCGTCGACCTTCGTCGGGTCGACCTTGAGGATGTCGATATTGTTCAGCAGCGCATCGGGGCTGTAGCCGAAATCGAGCAGGATGGTGCGGGCTTCCGCCTCGCGCTGCGATTCCAGGAAGAGCGACAGGCCCCACTGGTTGTGCAGCACCTGCCGGTAGTCCGCGCCGCGGCCGGAACCGGGCGGGATATGCTGCACGCCCTGGACGGTCGTGGGCCTCAGGAATTGGTCATGCGCCGAGTCGATGAGCACGCGCAGCGACAGCCGGTCGACGGTCGGCACTTCGATCGGTGCGGCACTCGCGATCTCGACGCAGGCGAAGGCGCCTGTGGCACTGGCCGCGAACGCGGCGGACGCCTTCAAGAATGAACGGCGCTCGATTCCCTGTGACATTTCCGGTTCCCCAGCCTTGATCGTGCGGCCGTCGTGCCGCTGCCGCGATGCTAGCCCGGGCCTGCGAGGGAGAGTTTTCTTAGTATATGGCGATTGTAGAATATCGCTCGGCGCTCTGTGACGACGTTGGCATGAAACCGTCGCCTGACCTTGCGCTTGCAGGAGGGCGCGCTCCGCATCGGATAGCCCGGTTGTTTCCGCTTGATCGCGCGGCCGCGGGTGCTATCGAGGTCATAGGAGAGCCGTTTTGCCAGCTTTGCGCCAGATAGCACGATCAAGCCGTTGGGTTGCGATTGCCGCGGCCTATCTGCTCGTGCTGCAGGCGGTGTTCGCTGGGATGGCGTCGGGCGCTCATGCTGCTGGCATGAGCCTCGACCGTGCCTTGGCGATGACGCTCTGCGCGACCGGCGATGCGCCGGGAGCTCATTCCGACCAAGCCAGCGCGCCGCACGATTTGATGTCCTGCTGCGTCACGGGCTCCGCCTTTCCGGGCGGTGACGGGTCGCCCGTGAGCGGCACCTATCTGCCTGTCGTGCATCGCGCCATCGACCTGATCGCCTTCGCGCGCCGCCTCGACCTCCCGCATGGCTACGTCGCAGGCCGCTCGCCCGCGAACCCGCGCGCTCCACCCGCCCAGGCCTGACGCGGCCGGCGCGCTGCCGGCCAGGCGCTGATCGCTGACGATCAGGAAACGTGCCGCTCCGCGCCGTGTCGAGCGCCGATGCGCTGTCATCCGCCGACGCGCCGCATGCGTCGCCACACCTACGATGATCCTCAAGCGGCCTGCGGTCGCGCAGCGTCGAAGCCGATCGGCTCGCGCCGCAGGCGCGGGCTCAAGCCAACTCTCCTCGGCCCAAAGGGCCATTTCTGGAAGCAACATCCATGTCCAAGTTCACTCTCGTCGCGGCAGCTTTCGTCGCGCTCAGCGCCACCCCGGCTCTCGCCCACGTCACCCTTGAAACCCAGACCGCCCCGATAGGCTCGACCTACAAGGCCGTGGCGCGCGTCCCCCATGGCTGCAAGGGCGCGGCGACCATCAAGGTTCGCGTCCGGATCCCAGAGGGCGTGATCGCCGTCAAGCCGATGCCGAAGGCCGGCTGGTCGCTGGAGACGGTCAAGGGCAAATACGAAAAGGCCTATGACTATTACGGCACGCCGACCTCGGAGGGCGTCAGGGAGGTGGTCTGGAGCGGCGGCAAGCTGCTGGACGAGCACTACGACGAGTTCGTCTTCCGCGCCTATCTCACCACCGATCTCCAGCCAGACACGATGCTCTACGTCCCTATCGTTCAGGAATGCGAAGGCGGCGCTGTCGAGCGCTGGATCGAGATTCCCGCTGCCGGCAAGGTCCCGGATGACTACAAGTTCCCGGCGCCGGGTCTGAAGCTGACGCCGAAGAAGTGAAACTGTCGAAGCGGCCGGGCTTCTCGCCCGGCCGCGAGGATGCGCCATGTCCGTTCGCCTCCGCCTCGCGCTCTGTCTGCTCTGGGCCGCCGTCGCCACCATAGGGATCGCGGGGCAGGCCTTTGCGCATGCCGCGCTGACCGCCGCTTCGCCCGCCGACGGGGCCGTAGTAGCGAGCGCACCTGCGCGAATAACCCTGAGCTTCAGCGAGCCTGTATCGCCGCTGGTTCTGAAGCTGATTGCTCCCGACGGCTCGGCGCAGCCGCTCTCGCGTTACGGTCTCGCGGACCGGACGCTGACAATCGAGGCGCCTGCCGGCCTTGGCCAAGGAACGCATGTCCTGAGCTGGCGCGTGGTTTCGGAAGATGGTCATCCCGTCGGCGGGGCAGTCGTCTTCTCGATCGGCGAGCCCAGCGCAACGCCGCCGGATGCGCTCGCGCAAGGCGATCCAGCCGTTCGCCTCATGCTCTGGATCGGCAGGGTAGGGCTCTATCTCGGTCTGTTTCCGGGTGTCGGTGGCGCAGCCTTCGCGGTCTGGATCGCGCCCCTGTCCGCGTCTGCGCGCCGGATGGCGCGTGCGATGATCGTCTTGGGGCTCGTCGCCCTGCCATGGGCTCTGGCAGCCCAGGGGCTGGACGGGCTCGACGCATCGCCCATGAGCCTGTTCGACAGGGCGGTCTGGGCTGCGGCGGTCCGCAGCAGTTTCGCTGTCACGGCTCTCGTAGCGGCCGCGGCGCTCCTGTCGGGGCTGGTGTCGCTCGCCCCGCAAGGAGGGGTCTCACGAAGCTTCTCAGCCCTGGCGCTGCTCTGCGCCGGCGCGGCGCTTGCGGCGAGCGGCCACGCCAGCGCAGCCTCGCCGCAGGTGCTGATGCGGCCAGCGGTCTTCCTGCATGCCGTCGCGATCGCCGCCTGGGCCGGGGCGCTCTGGCGTCTGATCGTCGCGTTGCGGAGCGCCGATGCCGCAGGCGTCCTCGAGCGATTTTCTAGGCGGATCCTCTGGATTGTCGTGCCTCTACTCACCAGCGGCGCCGTGCTCGCCGTCGTTCAGGTGGAGACCCCCGCCGCCTTGCTGACAACGGCCTATGGTCGCGTGCTGCTGGTCAAGTTCGCACTCGTCGCCGGCCTGTTAGCTCTAGCTGCCTGGAATCGCTATCGTCTGACGGGCCGCGCACTGCGTCGGCAGGGCGCCGCGCTCGGCCAGCTGCGCCGCGTGATCGCAGCTGAGGTCCTGCTCATGCTGGCGATCCTCGGCACGGCGGCGCTCTGGCGCTTCACGCCGCCACCACGCGCACTCGCCATTGCCGCGACCCAGCCCGCCTCCATCCATATCCATACGCTCGAGGCGATGGCGGACGTCACGCTGACGCCAGGGCGCGCCGGGCCCGTGGCGGTCGATGTCGTTTTGATGAATGGTGAGTTTGGCCCGCTACCCGCGAAGGAACTGCGCCTCGGATTGTCCAATGCCAGCGCCGGGGTCGAGCCGATCGAACGGCCTGCGGTCAGGGGCGACGACGGCATCTGGAGGGTGACGAATCTCAGCCTGCCTGTTCCTGGGCTATGGACAGTGGAACTCGAGATCCTGGTCTCGGACTTCGAGATGCTGCGGCTTGGCGGGACCATAGACGTTCAGCGGTGACGACAGCCGTCGAGACCGCCGGCATGGCCGCCATCCGGTCTCGGGACCGGGCTTGGTGCAGGCCAAGACCGTTCAGCTTTTCCGGCTTTGTTCATGCCCTCTTAACCGTGCCCGGGTACCCGTTGAAGCCGATTTAGGCTTCTAGAATTCACGGTATCCCATGCGTAAGTCCGATCTGTATCTATTGACGCAAGGTGTTGATACCGAAGATTTTTCGTCATTCGGGCAAGGGCGGCCCGCAGGTCTTGCGGGTCCTGGCCAGGCGAGGTCTGCCGATCCCGGCATTGCGCCGCTGCCGCCTTCCCCGGTTTCGTCGCGCTACAATCGGGCGAACGTCGTTGCCGGCCAGCCGCGGGTGCTGCCGCGCACGACCGGTGGCGACGCCCTGGGCGCATCGGCCTCACGCGATGTTCCCGCCGCGGTCGCGCCATCGGATGTGCCTCAGGTCCGCTACTGGCGGACACCGAACCGACTCGTGAAGCAGGTTTGGTCCAAGGGGGCGAGCTCGGAGGAGGCGTTGTCGGCCCTGCCGGACATGGCGCTTGATCTCCATGCGGCCGCTGACGAAGGCTTCCATCCCGATGAAGCGGCCTGCGCCGAGAGCGAGCTGCACGACGAATCTGGTACTGGGCCGGATCAACAGATCGCGGCTCCGGCACCCTTTGCCAACATCTCCGATTTTGCCTTCTGGGAAGGGTTGTCCGGGGCCGACCCCGATGATGTCGACGTCGCGCTCGACGCTCATGTGCCTGCCGAGGCGATCGGCGCGATCGAGTTGGTGCAGGCGCCCGTAGCCGGCGAGGTGCCGTCGGTCGCGCTCGCTAATCCAATTGCCGGCCAGGTGCCGATTGTCGCGCCGGTCGTCCATTGGACCAATGCGATGGCGACCCCGAGCTACAGCGTGAGCGTCAGGCTCGCGCCTCAGGTCTGGGGCGGCACAGGGCAGGGGCTTGATGCTGCGAGTGCCTTGCCTGCCAGCAGCGCCGGGCCGGCTGCGGCGAGCGGCATCGTTGTCACGCGAAAGGTTCGCGAGGCTGCCGCGCCGGCGCCGCGGCGCAAGCTGCCGAGGCACAGCGACATCGCCCCGGAAGCGGCGCCTGTCCTCTCCCATTCCGTCGCGTTCGAGCTACCGCCGATCGAGTTTCTGGCCGAGCCGCCGGACCAGATGGCTGCGGTTCCCGTCGAGGTGCTACAGCAGAATGCCGGCTTGCTCGAAGGCGTGCTGGAGGATTTCAACATCCGTGGCGAGATCGTCCAGGCCTGCCCGGGGCCGGTGGTGACGCTGTACGAGCTCGAGCCAGCTCCCGGCATCAAGAGCTCGCGGGTGATTTCCCTGGCCGACGACATCGCGCGCTCGATGAGCGCGGTTTCGGCGCGCGTCGCGGTGGTGCAGGGCAAGAATGCGATCGGCATCGAACTGCCCAACGTCAAGCGCGAGACGGTCTTCCTGCGCGAACTGCTGGCGAGCCAGGATTTCGAGGGCTCCAAGCACAAGCTGGCGCTCTGCCTTGGCAAGACTATCGGCGGCGAGCCGGTGATCGTCGACCTCGCCAAGATGCCGCATCTTTTGGTCGCCGGCACCACCGGATCGGGCAAGTCGGTGGCGATCAACACCATGATCCTGTCGCTGCTCTACCGGCTCAAGCCCGAGCAGTGCCGGCTGATCATGGTCGATCCGAAGATGCTCGAGCTCTCCGTCTATGACGGCA
>NZ_DASYHA010000005.1:0-3754 GCF_035999205.1 Allobosea sp. | reverse complement strand
GTGCCGCCATGGCCTCCTCTGCCCTCCTGTCTCAGGCTCGCAAGCGCGACGCCGCCGTGCTGACCCAGGATTTCCGCAAGGTCGGACTGTTCCTGTTCGTGGTCTCCGGGCTCATCAACATTCTGGCCCTCACAGGCTCCTTCTACATGCTGCAGGTCTATGACCGGGCGCTGACCAGCGGCAGCGTGCAGACGCTTGCGGCCCTCTCCGTGCTGGCGATCGGCCTGTACCTGTTCCAGGGCGGCTTCGACGTCATCCGCTCGCAGGTTCTGGTGCGGGTCGGCGCCAGGCTCGACAAGGACATCGCGCCGCTCGCTCATCGCGTCGCCATCGACATGCCACGCTTCGGCTTCTCCAGCACGGAGGCGCTCGAGCGCGGCCGCGACGTCGACACGGTGCGCGGCTTTCTCGGCAGCCAGGGTCCGGCCGCCCTGTTCGACCTGCCCTGGATCCCGCTCTATCTCGCCTTCGTCTACTTCCTGCACCCCTGGCTCGGAGCGCTGACGCTCGCCGGCGCGGTGGTGCTGACCCTGCTCACCATCGCCAGCGAGGTTCTGGCGCGGCATCTGAGCAGCAGCTCGCGCCAGGCGGCGATCACCCGCAACGCGATGGCCGAGACCCATGCCCGCAACGCCGAGGTGGTCAGGGCGATGGGCTTCTCCAGCCGCGCCGTCGCCCGCTTCGACCAGTCGAACCGCGAGCATCTCGCCCTGCAGACCCGCGCCAGCGATCTCAGCGGCACCTTCGGTGCGATCGCACGCGTGCTGCGCATGATCCTGCAATCGGCGATCCTGGGGCTCGGCGCCTTCCTGACGATCAAGGGCGAGCTCTCGGCCGGCGCGATCATCGCCGCCTCGGTCGCCTCGGCCCGGGCGCTGGCGCCGGTCGACCAGGCGATCGGCAACTGGAAGTCCTTCGTCGCCGCGCGCCTCGCTTTCGGCCGCCTGCGCGAGACCGTGGTGGCGCTGAGCAAGGCCGTCGAGCCGATGGCGCTGCCGGCGCCGCATCGCTACCTCAAGATCGACCGGATCACTGTCGCGGCGCCGGGCTCCGGCCAGGTCCTGCTCAGCGAGGTCAGCTTCGACGTCGCCGCCGGCAAGGCGCTCGGGATCATCGGCCCGAGCGGCGGCGGCAAGACCACGCTGGCGCGGGCGATCACCGGCATCTGGCCCTGCCTGCGCGGCTCGGTCCGGCTCGACGGCGCGCATCTCGAGCAATGGCCCGAGGAGGCGATCGGCCGCCATCTCGGCTACCTGCCGCAGGAGGTCAGCCTGCTCGACGCCTCGATCGGCGAGAACATCTCGCGGCTTGCGGTCGATCCCGACCCGGCCGCGATCGTCGCCGCCGCGACGGCGGCCGGCATCCATGAGATGATCGTCAAGCTGCCCGACGGCTACCAGACCCAGCTCGGCCCGCAGGGGACCGCGCTGTCGGCCGGGCAGCGCCAGCGCATCGGCCTGGCGCGGGCTCTCTACGGCAATCCTTTCCTCGTCGTCATGGACGAGCCCAACTCCAATCTCGACAGCGAGGGCGAGAGCGCCCTCACCAAGGCGATCGAGGGCGTCAAGGCGCGTGGTGGCATCGCGATCATCGTCGCGCATCGCCCGAGCGCGCTCGCCGCCGTCGACCTCGTCGGCATCGTCCAGAACGGCAAGCTCGCCGGCTTCGGCCCGAAGGAGACGATCCTCAATACCGTTCACAAACCGCCGATGCCCGGTCTCCAGCCGGCACCTGCGCCTGCGCCCACCCCCGCAATGGATGTTCCGGCTGAACCGCGCCTGCCCGTGGCGGACGGTCTCGAGCTTGGCACCGGATTGCTCAGGAGGATGATGGCATGATCGAGGTCAAGGCTCTCAAGCCCCATCAGGATCGCATCGTCACCGCCGAGGAGATTTATCGCAAGGGCGAGGGCGAACCGGCCCCTTCGCGCTGGCCCGCGGCGCTCGCCGTCATCGTGCTGGCGGTCGCAGGCTATCTGCGCTCGCTCGTCGCGGCGGAGGCCAATCAACAGGATGAACAGCCCCAACCGGATGAGCTTGCGAACGCGACACCAGACGCCGACGAGATTGTGCCCGACCCGGAGGACGAGACCGGCTCGCTGCCTGACAAGAAGTTTGCACCCGAGTCCGACCCGGATGGCCAACTCGGCTCCGGCGCGGCGAGCGGTCCCGTGCAGGGGCTGGCCGATTTCCTCGGCATCGACTCGCCGCCGATCGACTACGAACAGCTTCCCCTGCCGGCCTTCGTCAAGGCGGCCTTCGAGTTCGGGCTCGGCCGGGTCAGCAACGACAATGCCTTCGTCATGAGCACGCAGATCGGCGGCTCGTCGCTGCTGCCGGGACAGTCGAACCTGTTCCAGCTGCCGGTGATCGTCTCCTCCTTCGATCCCGGCCTGGTCGGTCCGCCGCCGCTGGATGATGAGGAGGAGCCCGTCGACCCGGTCGAGCCGGAAGATCCGCGCCTGCGCAACCGCGCCCCGCGCCTGGCCGGCGCGGTCCAGCTCGGCGAGATCGGCCCGTGCCAGACCCTGATGCTGACCCTGGCGGGTCTGCTCGCCGGCGCGAGCGATGCGGATGGCGATGTGCTGGCGGTCCGCGATCTGCAGGTCTCCTCGGGCACGATCACGCTGACCGCGAGCGGCTGGCAGTACAAGCCGACGGCCGGCTATTTCGGCCCGGTGACGGTCAGCTACGCCGTCACCGACGGCATCGCGACGGTCGCCCAGACGGCGACGTTCAACGTCGTCGAGGTGCTCGTCCTCGACGGCACCGACGGCGACGATGTCCTGACCGGCACCGACTGCAAGGATCTGATCCGGGGCGGCGCCGGCCATGACATCATCGATGCCCGCGCTGGCGCCGATACCGTTCATGGCGGCGCCGGCAACGACATCATCTTCGCCGGGGCTGGCGACGACATCGTCTATGGCGGCGCCGGCAACGACGTCATCCATGGTGGCGCCGGCAACGACCGCCTCTATGGCGAGGACGGCGATGACCGCCTCTACGGCGAGGCCGGAGACGACCTGCTCGACGGCGGCAACGGCAACGACGAACTCTCCGGCGGCGACGGCAACGACACGCTCCTCGGTGGCGCCGGCCATGACGTGATCGCGGGCGGTGCCGGCAACGACACCGCCGAAGGCGGCGACGGCAACGACCTGATCGATGGCGGTGACGGCGACGACACGCTGCGGGGCGATGCCGGCAATGACCACATCATCGGCGGCGCCGGCAACGATGTGATCTCGGGTGGCGACGGCGACGACATCATCGATGCCGGCGACGGCGACAACGAGGTCGATGGTGGTGCCGGCAACAACATCATCGCGACCGGCTTCGGCAACAACCGCATCGTCGCCGCCGATGGCGACAACATCGTCCTCGGCGGCGCCGGCACCGAGCTCGTCCAGCTCGGCTCCGGGCGCAATGTCGTCCGCCTCGGCGGCGGCAACGACATCGTCGCGGCCGGCGCCGGCAATGATCGCCTCTATGGCGAGGATGGCGACGATGCGCTCGCCGGCGAGCAGGGCGATGATCTGCTCGATGGCGGCGCCGGCAACGACACCCTCCTCGGCGGCGCCGGGGACGACACGCTGCTGGGGCGCGACGGTGACGACGTCATCGCCGGCGGCGAGGGCGATGACGAGATTGAAGCCGGAGCGGGCGACGATGTCGTCGATGCCGGTACCGGCGACGACGAGATCGATGGCGGCGATGGCAATGACGTCATCCAGGCCGGCGATGGCGACGAC
>NZ_DASYHA010000004.1:0-42617 GCF_035999205.1 Allobosea sp. | reverse complement strand
GATCGACTCGCGCACGATCCTCGGCGAGATGGGCGCCGAGCAGCTGCTCGGCCAGGGCGACATGCTCTACATGGCCGGCGGCGGCCGCATCACCCGCGTCCACGGCCCCTTCGTCTCGGATGCCGAGGTCGAGAAGGTCGTGGCCCATCTCAAGACGCAGGGCCGGCCGCAATATCTCGACGCGGTCACCTCCGAGGAGGAGGAAGGCGGGGCCGAGGGCGAGGACGGGGCGGTCTTCGACAAGGGCGCCATGGCCGGTGCCGAGAGCGAGGATCCTTACGAGCAGGCGGTGGCGGTCGTGCTGCGCGACAAGAAGGCCTCGACCTCCTACATCCAGCGCCGGCTCCAGATCGGCTACAACCGCGCCGCCTCGATCATGGAGCGCATGGAGAACGAAGGCATCGTTGGCCCCGCCAACCACGCTGGCAAGCGCGAAATCCTCGTCGAAACCGGGCGCGCCCGGGAAGACGAGGAGTGAGGAGCGGGGACGGTGGGCCTTGCGGTTGCGCTGCCCCGTCCTCAAATTGCCATCAGGATGCTGCAACCTCTGTGGCATCCGACGCGTTGAGCATCCGCGAACTTTCGGGCATCGGACTTGCCTGCAGCGGATTTGGCGCGAACCGTGTTCCCGGTCCGACCGCGGATCGAAGCGGCACTTGAATGGAGCAGACCTGCTCATGACATCGACCCCGACCCTTCGGGTCAAGGCTGCCATGCTGACGCTCTCGGGCTGCGTCGCCCTTGCCGCGCCGCTCGCCGCACAACCGCTGCAGATCCAGCCGCCGAAGCCCGTTGCCGCCAAGCCTGCGGCTGCGCGCGCCTTGCCGCTTCCTCCCGTGCGGCCGGCCAATCTTGGGCTGCCACGCTTCGCAGAGGCCTCAGCCACGCAAGCCACGTCCGGCGGCAACGCAGCGGCCACCGCGACCGACACCACGCGGCCTGCTGCCACGCCGGCCCGTGCCAAGGTGGCCGCTCCGGCGACCCGCGAGGAGGCGATCGAGCGGCTCAACGCGTATCTCAACAGCTTCAGCTCGCTTCAGGGCAATTTCATCCAGCATGCGGCGGATGGCCGCCGCCTTGAGGGCCGGATCTATATCCAGCGCCCCGGCAAGATGCGCTTCGAATACGAGCCGCCCGCGACCATCGAGGTGATCGCAGATGGGAGTTCCGTGGCCGTGCGCGACAAGAGGCTGGCGACGCAGGACATCTACTCGCTCGGGCAGACGCCTTTGAAGTTTCTGGTGCGCGAGCGCATGGATCTGGCGCGCGAAGGCACGATCACGGGTGCCGCCGTCGATGGCGATGTCCTGACCCTGCGCCTCGAGGATCGCACCACACTGGGTGGGACCTCGAAGATCACGCTGAAGTTCGATCTGGCTGCCAATGTCCTCAGGCAGTGGGTCGTCGTCGATCCGCAGGGCTACGAGACAGCCGTCTCACTCTACAATCTCGACACCCAGCGCCGTCCCGACGCCAAGAACTTCGTGATCGACTATCAGCGCAAGCTCTGACGGTCGCGTCCTGCCCGCCCTGGTGGCGAGCGTTCAGTCCCCACCCCTGCCTCGGCGCGCCAAAGCGTAGGAGGGCGGGATAGGCGTCTTGCGCCGACTCCGATGCGAGCCTTGCTTTTTTGCGCATGGCGAACCAGTTTCCGGCTCCCTCCCGCCGGAATCCCTACGTGCAACTCACCGTCACAAGCTGGAACATCAACTCGGTCAGGCTCCGGATCGGCATGGTCACCGATTTCCTGGCGAGCCATGCGCCCGACATCCTCTGCCTGCAGGAGACCAAGACGCCTGACGAGCAGTTTCCGGCCAAGGCCTTCGAAAAGGCCGGCTATGTCCACCAGGCCTTCATCGGACAGAAGGGCTACAACGGCGTCGCCATCGTCTCCAGGCTGCCCTTCAGCGAGAGGGACGCGATGGCGATGTGCGGCCGCAACGACGCCCGCCACATGACGGTGACGCTCGACAAGGGCGCAGGCCCCGCTGCCGGCGTCGCGATCCATAACTTCTACATCCCCGCGGGTGGCGACATTCCCGACCCCGCGAAGAACGACAAGTTCGCCCACAAGCTCGCCTTCCTCGACGAGATCGGCGCCTGGGGCGTCGCCAAGCGGCCAACCGACCGGCCCGCCATCCTGCTCGGCGACCTCAACATCGCTCCCTATGAGCACGATGTCTGGAGCCACAAGCAGCTCCTCGATGTCGTCAGCCATACGCCGATCGAGACCACGACGCTGGAGAAGCTGCGCTCGGAACTCGGCTGGACCGACGCCGCCCGCGCGCTGCGACCCGAGCCCGAGAAGCTGTACAGCTGGTGGAGCTATCGCGCGGCCGATTGGGAAGCCTCAAATCGCGGCCGCCGGCTCGACCACATCTGGCTCTCCGACGGGCTCAAGCCGGCTCTGCGCGACGTCACCTTCCTGCGCGAGGCCCGTGGCTGGGAGCGCCCCTCCGACCACGTGCCCGTCACGGTCACGCTGGACCTCTGACGGGCCTCGCCTCTACGGCTCCTCAGCTCGTTTGGTCGATCGCCGTCAGTGCGTCCTGCACGGCGCCGAGCTGGCCGACGAAGCCGCGCAGCCTTTCGCTGATCGCCGCCGCCACCGCCTCCGCGGATGCCGGCGATTCCGCCAGAACGCGGCGCATCACACTGCGCGACAGCCGCATCACTTGCGTCGGTTCGCGCGCGATCGCCGTGACCGAGCGGGCGACCGACGTGAACAGGGCCATCTCGCCGATCAAGGCACCGGGCCCGACGATCTCGTCGGCGGGTCCGCCATCCTCCCGGCTGTTGAGCGCGACCGCTCCCGAAATGATCAGGACGGCCCCGTCCGACGGCTCTCCGACGCGGAACAGCACGTCGCCCGCACGCAGGATCCGGGTCTCGGCGGCAAAGGCGATCAGCCTCAACGCATCGCGTTCCATCAGGCTCAGCAAGGGCTGCCGGGCCAGCAGGGTCATGTCGTCGTCAAGTGCCATCGGGCTAGGGATTGAGCCGGTAGCCGCCGGCATCCGTCACGAGCAGCCGGGCATTGCCCGGATCGGGCTCTATCTTCTGGCGCAGCCGGTAGATGTGGGTCTCGAGCGTGTGCGTGGTGACCTGGCTGTTGTAGCCCCAGACCTCCTGCAGCAGCACCTCGCGCGCGATCGGCTTGCGGCCGGCGCGATAGAGAAAGCGCAGGATCGCCGTCTCCTTCTCGGTCAGCTTGGTCTTGGAGCCCTTCTCGCTGACGAGCAGCTTCGACCCCGGGTGGAAGGTGTACGGGCCGACCTGAAAGACCGCGTCCTCGCTCGCCTCGTATTGCCGCAGATGCGCTCGGATGCGCGCCAGCAGGACAGCGAATTTGAACGGCTTGACGACGTAGTCGTTGGCGCCGGCCTCCAGCCCGAGCACGGTGTCCGCGTCCGAGCCCTGCCCGGTCAGCATGATCACCGGGCTCTTGAAGCCGTTCTTGCGCATCAGCTTGACGGCTTCACGCCCGTCCATGTCGGGCAAGCCGACATCCATGATCGCGAGGTCGATCCGCTCGGCCTGCACCGCCTTGACGGCTGCGGTCGCGGTTCCGACGGTCGAAAGCTTGAATTCCTCATAGAGCGCGAGCTGCTCCGCAAGCGCCTCTCGCAAGGTCTGGTCGTCATCGACCAGCAGGATATGATGGACGGCGGGCATGAAGGATCGTTCTGAAGAGAGCGGTCATGTCACCATGAGCCCGCTGAATCGCGACCGCAAGTCACGCTGAATGGAATTCCCGTGAGAAACCGTGATCCGCAGGCACTTTGCCTGCGTCCTGGAGCCCCCCGCAACCTGACGACCCTGCGTGTATTCGCCTCGGTCCGGGACCGCCGCAAAGGCTTTCTGGTTGCCGGTGGCGTAGCCTTCCCTTGTGCGCTCGGCCGTTCCGGGATCGGGACTCTGAAGCGCGAGGGAGATGGGCGTACGCCGCGCGCGGCGCTTCCGCTGCGTAGCGTGCTGTTCCGGGCCGACCGGATCGGGCGGCCACGCACGCTTCTGCGGCTGCGCGCGATCGCCCCACGGGATGCCTGGTGCGACGATGCCGGCGATCGCCGCTACAACCGCCTGATCGACCGCCCGCCGGGCGAGGCAGAGGAACGCCTGACCCGCGAGGACAACCTTTACGATGTCATCGTCGAACTCGGCTGGAATGACGCCCCGGTGATTCGCGGCCGCGGCAGCGCGATCTTCTGGCACCTCGCCCGCCCCGGCTTCACCCCGACAGCAGGCTGCGTCGCCGTCGAAGGACACGTCTTCGCCAAGGTCCTGCCGCGGCTGGCGCGGCGTTGCCGGATTCTGGTCAGATAGGAGAAGTCCGGCTAGATTGCTCGACGAGCACCGTCTCGACTCCTCCCCCCGGATCGGCCCGTCGGCCTCGCAGGCACCGTCCTGCACTGTCGCGGCCGCCCCAAATCGAGACCTGCGATGACTGATTCGGCTTCCAACGGCATCCGCTTCGGACGGATCGCAGCCATGCTCCCGGTTGCTGACATGGCGCGCGCCCACGACTTCTATGCGAACGCGCTGGGCTTCACCAAGACCTTCCAGAACGGAACGCCCGTCGGCTTCATGATCCTGAAGCGCGACGCCGCCGAACTGCATCTGACGCTGCAGCCGGGCCACAAGGCGGCGCCCTTCAACATCGCCCACATGATGGTCGAGGATATCGACGCTGTGCACGCGATCATCCGGGCGCGCGGCCTGAGGATCGTCAAGGGCCTTCGTGACAAGGACTACGGTCTGCGCGCCTTCGTCTTCGAGGATCCGGACGGCAATCGCATCGATGTCGGAGAACCACTCCGCGCCCGGCAGCCCGGGGCGTGACGCACCTTCCGGTCAATCAGGCGCGCGGCATCCGCAACATCCCGGTCATCCTTCGAGAACCATGCCCGTTGAAAGCCGCCTTCCGTTAAGATCGGCTTGGGCCTGATCGGGAAAGCTGGCCTCCGCAGTGATGTTGGAGGCCAGCATGTCCTGGAACGGGTACTTTCGCCGGCTCGCCGATCGCCTGACGGTGCGGCAGCAGACCGCGATGATGACAGGCCTGCTCTGCATCGCAACCGTTGGCATCGTCACCGCGGGAGCCGCGCTGATGGCCCGCCGGCAGGCGATCAGCGACGCCAATCTCGAGCTGGCCGCCATGGCTCAGACCATGTCGAGCCGGCTCGACCAGAACATGTTCGAGCGCTACCGCGAGATCAAGAACATCGCCAATCTGGAGCCGCTGCGCGGGGCCTGGACGGACGATCCGGCGAAGGCACGCGGCGTGCTCGGCCAGCTCCAATCGGGTCTGGAAGACTATGCCTGGCTCGGGCTTGCTGCGCCCGATGGAACCGTACGGGCCGCTACGCGCGGCATGCTCGAGGGCGTGTCGGTGGCCCAGCGCCCCTGGTTCGGCAACGGCCTGAAAGGCGCGACCGTCGAGGACGTGCACGATGCCAAGCTGCTCGACCAACTCCTGCGTCGCAGCCCGGATGAGGCACCATTCCGCTTTGTCGATGTCGCCATGCCGGTCTTCGGCGCCAACGGCGCACTCGCCGGCGTTCTCGGCGCGCATCTGAGCTGGAACTGGGCCAGTGAAGTCCGTTCGAAAGTCCTGCAGCGATACGATTCCGCGCTCGAATCGGACATCTGGGTCTTGGGCCGCGAAGGCAACGTCCTGCTGGGGCCGCAGACGGCCGCATCCGTGCCGGCCGCCTGGCTTCAGGCCGTGAGATCCGGCCGGCCCGCGATCTTCCGGGACATGCGCGGCGAACGACCGATGCTGATCACCCTCGTCGCCACCCGGGGCGAGGGCGACTATCCCGGCCTCGGCTGGATCGTCGCCTCACGGCGCCCGCTCGATGTCGCGCTCGCGCCCGCCAATCGCCTGGCGCTCGCCATCGGCCTTCTCGGGACGCTGATCGCTGCGCTCGGCGCGGCACTGGCCTGGTTCCTGGCCGGCACCGTGACGGGACCGCTGACACGGCTGTGCCGCGCGATCGACCTGATCGGCCGCGATCCGCAGGCGCACGGCGTTGAAAGGCAGCATGGCTCGCGCGACCTGCTGCAGCTCTCCGGAGCCTTGCGCTCGCTGCTGCGCCGCCTCGGAACCGCCGAGAGGGGTGTCCAGGAGGCGAGGGAAACGATTCGGGAGGTCGAGCAGAGGGCCGAGGAACAGGCCCGCGCCGCCGACGAGAAGACGCGCCGACTCGGCTCCGACATCCATACCCTGCGTGCGCTCGCCGATACCGACCCGCTCACCGGCCTGTTCAACCGCCGCGCCTTCCTGCCCTTCGCGGAAGATGCGATGAACTACTTCAAGCGCTACAAGCGCCATGTCGGCGTGTTGATGTTCGACATCGACCACTTCAAGCGCGTCAACGACACCTTCGGTCACGCTGCGGGCGACGAGGTCATCCGCGCGGTCGGCAAGATCATCGCCGGGCAGGTCCGGGCGACCGACAAAGTCGCCCGGTTCGGTGGCGAGGAGTTCGTCGTCTTGCTGCGCGAGACCGACGACGCCGGAGCGACCCTGCTGGCCAACCGGATTCGCGAGGCCGTCGAGAATACCGTCGTGACGCAGGGCCTGGCCCATCTCTCGATTACGATCAGCATCGGCGCCGCCATGGCGAGCCCGCGCGACCGCGACATCGAAGATGTCATCGCGCGCGCCGACGCCGCGCTCTACCAGGCCAAATCGGCAGGTCGCAACCGCGTGGTGATGGCGCAGAGCGAGCCGATCGCGACCGAAGCAGCCTGACGCGCGGGAGCTTCAACCACGCGCGCCGAAAATCGCGCTTCCGACGCGCACATGCGTCGCTCCGAGCTGGATGGCCGCCTCGTAATCGGCGCTCATCCCCATGGACAGGCCGCGCAGCCCGTGCCGCGCCGCGATCTTCGCCAGCAGAGCGAAATGCGGCGAGGGCGGATCCTCGGCCGGGGGAATACACATCAGCCCCTCGATCACCAGACCGTGATGCATCCGGCAAAGCTCCAGGAACGCATCGATCTCGCTCGGGCTGACACCGCCCTTCTGCGGCTCGTCGCCGGTGTTGACCTGGACGAACAGCCTCGGCGCCTTGCCCGTCCGGCCGATCTCCCGTGCCAGTTCCTTGGCCAGGCTCTCGCGGTCGAGCGAATGGATCGCATCGAACAGTTCGACCGCCTCTTTCGCCTTGTTGGACTGGAGCGGCCCGATCATGTGCAGTTCAACATCGGGAAAGCGCACTTTCAGCACCGGCCACTTGGCCTTGGCCTCCTGGACATAGTTCTCGCCGAAGACACGCTGGCCGGCCTCAAGCGCCGGCAGGATGGCGTCGGCCGGCATCGTCTTGGAGACGGCGATCAACGTGACTGAAGCGGGCTCGCGCTCGAAATCGCGCGCCGCGCGTGCGATCGCAGCTTTCGTCTCGGCCAATCGCGTAACCGTATCGCTCATCTCGTATCCCTTCATGCCTGGGCCGACGTTGACCGCGTGCACGCAATGGTGTCCTAGTCCGGGCACCTTTGATCATGCAAGAATAGCCCGTTACCATGGCCGTCGAACGCTACAATCCCAAGGAATCCGAGCCGAAATGGCGTGCCGTCTGGGAGGAGCGCAAGCTCTTCGAGACCAGGAACGACGATCCGCGGCCAAGCTACTATGTCCTCGAGATGTTCCCCTATCCGTCGGGGCGCATCCATATGGGCCATGTCCGCAACTACGCGATGGGCGACGTCGTGGCGCGCTACAAGCGGGCCAAGGGGTTCGCGGTGCTCCATCCGATGGGCTGGGATGCCTTCGGCCTGCCGGCGGAGAATGCCGCCAAGCAGAAGCGCGTGCACCCGCGCGAATGGACCTACGCCAATATCGCGGCGATGCGGACGCAGCTGCAGTCGATGGGCCTGTCGCTCGACTGGAGCCGCGAACTCGCGACCTGCGATCCCGCCTATTATCGCCACCAGCAGAAGATGTTCCTGGACTTCCTCAAGGCCGGGCTGGTCGACCGCAAGACCGCCAAGGTCAACTGGGATCCGGTCGACGAGACCGTGCTCGCCAATGAGCAGGTCATCGACGGCAAGGGCTGGCGCTCCGGCGCCCCGGTCGAGATCCGCGAGCTGACGCAGTGGTTCTTCAAGATCACGGCCTATGGTCAGGAGCTGCACGACGCGCTGGAGGGTCTGACCCGCTGGCCCGACAAGGTCCGCCTGATGCAGAAGAACTGGATCGGCCGCTCGGAAGGGCTGCTGATTCGTTTCGCTCTCGAATCGAATGCCTTCGGGCAGGATGAGATCGAGGTCTACACGACCCGGCCGGACACGCTGTTCGGCGCGAAGTTCCTCGGCATCGCGCCCGATCATCCGCTCGCCAAGGCGGCGGCCGCCAAGAACCCGGCTTTGCAGGCCTTCATTGAGGAATGCAAGCGCACCGGCACGGCCCAGGAGAATATCGACAAAGCCGAGAAGCTCGGCTTCGACACCGGCCTGCGCGTCGCGCATCCCTTTGATCCGTCATGGACGCTGCCGGTCTACGTCGCCAATTTCATCCTGATGGAATACGGCACCGGCGCGATCTTCGGCTGCCCGGCGCATGACCAGCGCGACCTCGACTTCGTCAACAAGTACGGCTTGGGCAATACTCCGGTCGTCGCGCCCGAAGGCGTCGATCCGGCGAGCTTCATCATCACCGACACGGCCTATGTCGATGACGGCCGGATGATCAATTCGCGCTTCCTCGACGGCATGACCATTCCGGAGGCGAAAGAAGAAGTCGCCCGCCGCCTGGAAGGCGAGACGCGTGGCAACCGGCCGGTTGGCGCCCGCAAGGTCAATTTCCGGCTGCGCGACTGGGGCGTTTCGCGCCAGCGCTACTGGGGTTGCCCGATCCCGGTGATCCACTGCGCCGATTGCGGCACCTTGCCGGTGCCCGACGCCGATCTGCCGGTTCAGCTGCCCGACGACGTTTCCTTCGACAAGCCAGGCAACCCGCTCGACCACCATCCGAGCTGGAAGCACGTCGCCTGCCCGCAGTGCGGCAAGGACGCCCGGCGCGAGACCGACACGATGGACACCTTCGTCGATTCGTCCTGGTACTTCGCCCGCTTCACCGATCCGTGGCGGACGGAGAGCCCGACCGACCGGCCAGTGGTCGACCGCTTCCTGCCGGTCGACCAGTATATCGGCGGCGTCGAGCACGCGATTCTGCACCTGCTGTACTCGCGCTTCTTCACCCGCGCCATGAAGGCGACCGGCCATGCCGGGCTCGATGAGCCCTTCGACGGCATGTTCACGCAGGGCATGGTCGTTCACGAGACCTATCGTGACGCCGATGGCAGCTGGGTCGAGCCCGGCGATGTCCGCATCGAGGGCACCGGCACCGAGCGCAAGGGCTTTCATGTCGACACCGGCGCGCCGATCGAGATCGGCGCGATCGAGAAGATGTCGAAATCGAAGAAGAACGTCGTCGACCCCGACGATATCATCGCCTCCTACGGCGCCGATACCGCCCGCTGGTTCATGTTGTCGGATTCCCCGCCGGATCGCGACGTGATCTGGACCGATGAGGGTGTGCAGGGCGCCGCGCGTTTCGTGCAGCGCCTGTGGCGTCTCCTGGGCGAGATCGCCGAGCGGACCGGCAACGCGACTTCGCAGCCGGCCAGCTTCGGCGAGGCGGCCGAGAGCCTGCGCAAGGCCAGCCACCGCGCCCTGGACGCCGTGGGCAACGACATCGAGCGCCTCGGCTTCAACCGCTGCATCGCCCATGTCTATACGCTGACCAACGCCATCGGAAAGGCGCTCGACGCCGCCGCCGAAAATGCGGCGCTGGCGCCGGACATCGCCTTCGCGCTGCATGAGGCGGGCGTGATCGCGACCCAGCTCGTCGCGCCGATGATGCCGCATCTCGCCGAGGAATGCTGGCAGGCGCTCGGCCAGCAGGGCCTCGTCGGCGAGGCCGCCTGGCCCGACGCCGAGGCAGCCCTGCTCAAGGACGACAGCATTGTTCTGCCGGTGCAGGTCAACGGCAAGAAGCGCGCGGAGGTGACGGTGCCGGCCGATGCGGATACGGTTGCGGTCGAGGCCCTCGTCAGGGCATCCGAGATCGTCACCAAGGCGCTTGACGGCCGCGAGATCCGGAAGATCATCGTCGTGCCCGGGAGAATCGTGAATGTCGTCGTCTGAAGCCGCTATGCGCGATGCCTCGCAACCGAGTCGCCGCGCCATGCTGGCCGTCGCGCTGGGCGCTGCTGCGCTGGCTGGCGGCTGTTTTCAGCCGCTCTATGCCGAAAACACGCGCAGCGTGACCGGCGGCAGCATCAAGGACACGATGAAAGAGGTCGAGATTCCCGAGATCAAGGGGCTGATCGGCCATTATCTGCGCAATGAGCTCGTTTTCGAGCTCGATGGCGGCGGCGAGCCGGATCGAACCAAGCGGCTGAAGTTCGACACCAGCATCGCCGAATCCGTCGAGGTCGTGACGGTCGACTACCAGAACGGCCGGGCCGATTCGGCGGTTCTCGTGGCGACGGCGACCTGGACGGTGACGGAGATCGGATCCGGCAAGGTCGTCTCCAAGGGCACCAATTCGGTCCGCGCTCCCTATGAGCGTTCCTCACAGCGCTTCGCCACGGTGCGGGCCGCCCGTGACGCTCAGATTCGCGCTGCCAAGAACCTCGCCACCTTGATTCGCGGACAGATGGCCGCCGATCTCGTCGCCGGCTGACCGGGCGGGAACGCCGCCATGGTCGCCATCAAGGCGCATGAAGCCGACCGCGCGCTGGCGAGGCTCGATCCGGCCTGCCGGCTCGTCCTGATCTACGGACCCGATGCCGGGCTCGTTTCCGAGCGGGCGGCAGCGCTGGCGCGCGCCAATGTCGACGACGCCGGCGACGCCTTCCAGCTTGTCCGAATGAGTGGTGACGACATCGCCTCGGACCCGCTCAAGCTCGTCGACGAGGCCAACACGATCGGCCTGTTTGGAGGGCGACGGGCAATTCGCGTTTCGCCGACATCGAAGCCACTGCTCGCGGCTGTCGAACCTTTGCTGGCGACCCCCTCGAAGGACGCCATCATTATTGTTGAGGCGGGCGATCTCCAGAAGAGCAACCCGCTGCGGACCGCCTGCGAGCGGGCCCGCACCGCACTGGCCGTGCCCTGCTATGGCGACGCCGCCCGCGATCTCGGCACGATCATCGACGAAATGGTTCGCAACGCAGGAAAGAGCATCGACCGCGTCACACGCGATCATCTCGCCGGGCTGCTCGGCGGTGATCGGCAGACCTCGCGTCGCGAAATCGAGAAGTTGCTGCTTTATGCCGGTACCGAAACGACGCTCGCTGTCGAGCATGTCGACGCTGTGGTCGGCGACACCGCACAACGCGAGCAGGCCATGCTGATCGATGCCGTGTTCTCCGGAAGGCTGCCCGCGCTCGACCTCGCCCAGGCCAAGCTTGCCGGTGAGGGTCTCGATCCCGGCGTGATGCTTGGAGCCGTCCTGCGACACACCCTGGCGCTTCTGAAGGCCCGACAGGGAATGGATGCCGGTCGCAGCGCCCGCGACATGGTGGCTGCGATGCGCCTGCCCTATCCGCGCATTGCGGCCACGGAAGCGGCTCTCTCCAGCTGGACAAGCGCGAAGCTGATGGAGGCCGTCAATCTGCTCGGCAATGCGACGCTGGCCGCCCGGCGGGATGGCGACCTCGGCAAGGCCGGCGCGACGCGCGTCCTTTGGACTCTGGCAAGGCTAGGCCGCGCCGCGACGCGGGGCGACCAGCCCTGATCAATCCTTCAAGCGACGGCAGAGCGCGTCGAGCTGCTCCAGCGTCTTGTAGCTGATCTTCATCTCGCCGCCGCCGTTGGGTCGATGGGAGATTGACACCGACAGGCCCAGTGCCTCTTCCAGCGCTTTTTCGACGGCCCGCGTATCGGGGTCCTTGTCGAGCTTCGGCTTGGCCGTGATGCCCTTGCTCTCGCCGCGGGATTCGTCCTGGACGATGCGCTCGATGTCGCGGACGCTCAGCCCCTCATCGACGATCTTGCGGGCCATAAGTTCCGGTTCCGAAACAGACAGCAACGCCCTGGCGTGCCCGGCGGAGACGGCACCTTCGCTCACCATCTGGCGGACGGAATCGGGCAGCTTCGACAACCGAAGCGTATTGGCCACATGGCTGCGGCTCTTGCCGATGACGCGCGCGAGATCATTCTGGGTGTAGTTGAACTCAGCGATCAGCCGCTCATAGCCCGCCGCTTCTTCGATGGCGTTCAGGTCCGTACGCTGGACGTTCTCGACGATCGCAATCTCGAGCGCCTCGCGATCATCGGCTTCGACGAGAATGACCGGCACATCATGCAAGCCGGCGCGCTGCGCCGCCCGCCAGCGCCGCTCACCCGCGATGATCTCATAGGCGTCGATCATGCCGACGATCGGCCTGACGATGATCGGCTGCAGGATGCCGCGCTCGCGCACCGACGCCGTGAGCTCCTCAAGGTTCTCCTCGACGAAATTGCGGCGCGGATTGCGCGCGCTCGGCCGCAGGAACTCCACGGGAACGCGACGTTGTCCCCGAGCCCGCTCGAGCGCGCCGATCTCCTCGCCGACATCGCCGATCAGCGCTGCCAGACCCCGGCCCAGGCGTGAACGCCCCTGTTCTTCGGCCATCGTCATCCTCATGAACCTCTACGCAAAATCGTGATCAGGCCGCTGCACGCAGCGTCCGCTCGCGCCGGATCACCTCCGACGCCAGCTTTAGATAAGCCTGCGAGCCCGAGCAGCGCAGATCGTACAGCAGCGCCGGCTTGCCATAGGAAGGCGCCTCCGAAACCCGGACATTGCGCGGAATCACCGTCTCATAGACCTTGTCGCCAAGGAACTCGCGCACATCCGCCATGACCTGCCCCGACAGGTTGTTGCGCGGATCGTACATAGTCAGCACGACGCCCTGGATGATCAGGCGCGGATTGAGCCCAGCCCGAACCTGCTCGACCGTCTTGAGCAACTGGCTCAAGCCCTCAAGGGCAAAGAACTCGCACTGCAGGGGCACCAGCACGGCATCGGCTGCAGTCATCGCATTGATCGTGATCAGGCTGAGCGAAGGCGGGCAATCGATCAGCACATAGGTCAGATCGGAACAGCGCTGGTCATAGACCAGCTCGTCGATCGCATTCTTCAGCCGATGCGCGCGGTCCTTGGACGCGGCGATCTCCAGCTCCACGCCGAGCAGGTCGAGCGTCGACGGCGCCAGGAACAAGCCAGGAACAGCCGTTTCCTGCAGCGCCTGTCCGAGGCCGACATCGCCACAGAGGACGTCATAGGTCGAAGATTTGCGGCTGCGGCGGTCGACGCCGAGCCCGGTCGAGGCGTTGCCCTGCGGATCGAGATCGACGATCAGCACCTTCTCGCCAATGGCGGCAAGCGCCGTGCCGAGATTGATGGCGGTCGTCGTCTTGCCGACACCGCCCTTCTGATTCGCGAGTGCCAGCACGCGCGGACGGCGCGGCGTGGGAATAGGCGTGAGATCGGTCATTGATCGGCCCGCTTCTCGGCCGCGCGAACCATCAGGATCCGGGCGGCACCATCCGTGACGGAGGAAACCGTTGATGCCTGAATCTTCCAATATCTGGATGAGTCCGTCAATTCCGTATCTAGATGTTGTCCCTTCGGAAAGAGTCCGAGCGTGCCGGTTCTCAACAGCTCTTTGCACCAGCCGAGAAGCTGCGGCAACGGCGCGAGCGCACGGGCCGTAACGACATCAACTTTGCCGACGAAATCGTCGACGACATCCTCGATACGAGCGGCGTGAACCGTCACCGGCGCCCCGGTGAGACGGGCCGCGTGGCGTAGGAAAGCGCATTTGCGGCTGTTGCTCTCGACCAGATGGATGTGCCCGCCGGGCTTCTCTGCCAAGCAGATTCCGATGACCAGTCCAGGAAAGCCCCCGCCAGAACCGAGGTCGAGCCAGCGCAACGCCTCGGGCGCCAGCCCATGGATCTGGAGCGAGTCGGCGATGTGCCGCATCCAGACATCGGCCAGCGTCGTCGAAGAAACGAGGTTCTTGGCAGCCTGCCAACGGGCCAGCTCTGACACCAGTAGCGCCAGGCGCTCCTCTGTTTCACGTGAAACAGGCGTCAAGCGCAAAGCACGCGCGCGATCGGAATTATCAACAGCCATGACTCAGGTCGTGGTTTGGAGCGCAGGCTTCTCACGGTTGCGCCGTGCATGCGCCGCCAGCAATGTGAGCGCCGCAGGCGTCATGCCCTCGATGCGCCCCGCTTGAGCGAGATCGGCCGGCCTCTCACTGATCAGCTTGGCCTTGAGCTCATTCGACAGGCCCGAGATGGCGTCCAGATTCAGGTCGGCAGGCACCTTCAAGGCCTGATCACGCTGATAGGCCGCGATCTCGGCGGCCTGCCGGTCGAGGTAAACCGCGTAGACCGCATCGGCCGTGACGCGCGCGACCGTAGCAGCGGAATAGGCAGCCAGATCAGGCCAGATCGCCACGAGCCGCTCGAAGCCGACATCGGGATAGGAGAGAATCTGGTAGGCACTGCGCTTGATGCCATCGCGGTTGAGCTGCAGCCCGGCCTGTTCGGCCTGCTGCGGGGTCAGCCAAAGCTCCTGCAACTGCGCCCGTAGACCTTCGATCGCGGCGCTTCGCTCGGCGAACACCGCCTGACGCCGCGATCCGACTATCCCGAGTTCAGTCCCCAGGGCAGTCAGCCGCTCATCGGCGTTGTCCACTCGCAGCGAGAGACGAAACTCAGCCCGCGAGGTGAACATTCGATACGGTTCCGTAACACCTCGCGTCACGAGATCGTCGACCAGCACGCCGATATAGGACGAGGTCCGCTCGAGTACGACCGGCTCGGCACCGCCAGCGCGGCGTGCCGCATTGAGGCCGGCAAACAGTCCCTGGGCTCCAGCCTCCTCATAGCCTGTCGTGCCATTGATCTGCCCAGCCAGGAACAACCCCGTGACCGCACGGGTCTCCAACGTGTTGTGCAGCGAACGCGGATCGACGAAGTCATACTCGATCGCATAGCCCGGCCGGAGCATCGTGGCCCGCTCCAACCCCGGGATCGTCGCCAACACGCCGAGCTGGACGTCCTCCGGCAATGAGGTCGAGATCCCGTTGGGATAGACCGTGTCGTCGTCCAGGCCCTCGGGTTCGAGGAAGATCTGATGGCCGTCGCGATCTCCGAACCGGCCGACCTTGTCTTCGATCGATGGGCAATAGCGCGGGCCTCGACCCTCGATCTGCCCGGAGAACATCGGCGCCCTGTGCAGGTTGGCGCGGATCAGGTCATGCGTCGCCAGCGTGGTGCGCGTGATACCGCATGAGATCTGCGGCGTCGTGATCGCGCTGGTCAGGGCCGAGAACGGCTCCGGAGGATCGTCTCCCGCCTGCATCTCCAGCGCCGCCCAGTCGATGGTCCGCCCATCGAGCCGCGGTGGGGTGCCGGTCTTGAGCCGCCCCAAAGGAAAGCGATGGCGCTCCAGCGTTGCAGACAGGCCGAGCGAAGGCGCCTCGTCGACGCGACCCGCGGGGATCTTCGCCTCGCCGATATGGATGAGCCCGCGCAGGAACGTGCCCGTCGTCAGCACGACCGTTCCGGTTACGAATCGACGCCCATCTGCCATGACGACGGCCGTCACGCGACCATCCGCAATGTCGAGGTCGAAGACTTCTCCCGCGATGATGTCGAGACCGGCCTGATCGGCGAGGAGGTCCTGCACCGCCTGGCGGTACAGCTTTCGGTCGGCCTGCGCGCGCGGTCCCCGGACCGCAGGGCCCTTGCGGCGGTTCAGCATGCGAAACTGGATGCCGGCCCGATCCGCCGCCCGCGCCATCACGCCGTCGAGTGCATCGATCTCACGCACCAGATGACCCTTGCCCAGACCACCAATGGCCGGGTTGCACGACATCACGCCGATCGTCTCGATCCGATGCGTTACCAGAGCGGTGCGCGCACCAAAGCGCGCCGCAGCCGCAGCCGCTTCGACGCCGGCATGGCCGCCTCCGACGACGATCACGTCGTAACGGGTTTCGACAGGTTCACGGGACATGGCTGATCGCTACCCAAGCCGCTTGCATGGGTCAATGATTATCGGATTCTGGGCTCCTCCAAGCCTCGCGATGGCAGCGAAAGCGCCTCTACTTGCCGATGCAGAAGCCGGCGAAGAGTTGATCCAGCACGTCCTCGACATCGATGCGCCCGATCAGCCTCTCGAGCGAGAGTACTGCCAGGCGGATATCCTCCGCCAGAAGCTCGGCCTGGCCATGATCCGCGGTCACCGCCCGGTCCAATGCGCGGATCGCCTCGCTCACCGCCACGCGATGCCGCTCGCGCGTCAATAGGGCCGGCTCCGGCGGCGATCGGGCGGCGATCCGTTCGACGATCATCGCCAGCAACGCATCGAGGGCTTGCCCCGTCTTGACCGAGATCGCCAGTTCGCCAGGCGCCGCAACCCCTCCGAGATCGGCCTTGGTCGCGATCGCGAGTGTATCGGAATCCTGGTGAATTCGATCCGGTGCCGAATCGATCGCTCGGAGGCTCAGGACCAGGTCTGCCCGCTCGACCAGTGCCCGCGCCCTGCGCACGCCTTCCAATTCTATCGGATCGGCGCTGTCGCGCAGCCCGGCGGTATCGACGAGTATGACCGGCAAACCGGAGAGATCCAGCCTGACTTCGATCGCATCCCGCGTCGTTCCGGCGATGGGAGAAACGATCGCGACGTCCCGACGCGCCAGCGCATTCAACAGACTCGACTTGCCGGCATTGGGCGGTCCGGCGAGGACGACGACGAAGCCGTCACGCACGCGCTCGCCCATGTCGAAGCTGCCGAGCGCCGCGCGCAAATCGACCAGAACCTGCATCGCCAGGGCCATGGCTTGGTCGGCGAGGGGGCCGGATACGTCGCCTTCATCGGAGAAATCGATCTCGGCCGCCAGTAGCGCCATGGCCTCGACCAGGCGCAGCCGCCAGCCCGATACAGACTCGCCGAGCGCCCCTTCCATTTGCCGCAGCGCTTGGCGCCGCTGCCATTCCGTTTCCGAATCGATCAGGTCCGCCAGTCCCTCGACGGCAGCAAGATCAAGCTTCCCGGCCTCGAAGGCGCGCCGCGTGAATTCGCCGGCTTCCGCCAGGCGTACTCCCGGAAGGGCGCAAAGTACGACCAGCAGCTTTGCCAGCACAGCACGCGCGCCGTGGACATGGAGCTCTGCGACGTCCTCGCCGGTGAAGCTCGCTGGCGCGGGAAAGTACAGAACCAGCGCGGTGTCGATGGCCTCGCCCGCCCCGTCACGCAGCCTTCGAAGCATCGCCTGTCGTGGTATCGGGATAATGCCGGCAATCGTTTCAAGAACGAATCGGACGCGTGAACCCGAGATTCTGACGACTGCGACGCCGGCTCGGCCGACAGCCGAAGACAGGGCCACGATCGTGGGATGAGGGTCAGGCCCGGTCATACCTGAACTCGCAGTTGGAAAATCTGCTGACGACGTTGGCGCATGATACGCGCTCGGCCATGTCGAACCCGGGTCCAGCGTCTTGGCGAACGAGCACTACCGGGTCAGACTCTGCGCGCTCGGGCCCGGCGATCTCAGCAATGGCAGCGTGATCGTCGGGTGCAGATCCGCTCGATCATCACGGAACCGAATCGGCGGGAGGAGCCGATCAAGGTAGACGCGCCGGTCTGCCGGACCGACGCGTTCCCTCAAATGCTTGCGGTGCGTCAGGTGTTCATCGAGTCGAAGAAGTCGGCGTTCTGTTTGGTCTGGCGCAGCTTGTCCATCAGGAACTCGATCGCGTCCTGCGGACCCATCGGGTTGAGGATGCGGCGCAGCACATAGGTTTTGGCCAGGACATCCTTCGGCGTGATGAGCTCTTCCTTGCGGGTGCCCGACTTGAGGATGTCGATCGCCGGGAAGATGCGCTTGTCCGAGACCTTGCGGTCGAGAATGATCTCGGAGTTGCCGGTGCCCTTGAACTCCTCGAAAATCACCTCGTCCATGCGGCTGCCGGTGTCGATCAGCGCCGTGGCGACGATCGTCAGTGAACCGCCTTCCTCGATGTTGCGGGCCGCGCCGAAGAAGCGCTTCGGCCGCTGTAGCGCGTTCGCGTCGACGCCACCGGTCAGGACCTTGCCGGAGGACGGCACGACGGTGTTGTAGGCGCGGCCAAGGCGGGTGATCGAATCGAGCAGGATGACCACGTCGCGGCCATGCTCGACGAGACGCTTGGCCTTCTCGATCACCATCTCGGCGACCTGGACGTGGCGCGTCGCCGGCTCGTCGAAGGTCGAGGACACGACCTCGCCCTTCACCGAGCGCTGCATGTCGGTGACTTCCTCGGGCCGCTCGTCGATCAGCAGCACGATCAGGTAGCATTCCGGATGATTGGTCGTGATCGACTGCGCGATGTTCTGCAGCAGCACCGTCTTGCCGGTGCGCGGCGGCGCCACGATGAGGGCGCGCTGGCCCTTGCCGATCGGCGCGACGATGTCGATGACGCGGGCGGAGAAGTCCTTCTTGACCGGCTCCGCGACTTCCATGCGCAGGCGCTCGTCGGGATAGAGCGGCGTCAGGTTGTCGAAATTGATCTTGTGCTTGATCCGCTCGGGATCCTCGAAATTGATCGTGTTGACTTTGAGCAGCGCGAAATAGCGTTCGCCATCCTTCGGTCCACGAATCGGGCCCTCGACGGTGTCGCCGGTCCGCAGGCCGAACTTCCGGATCTGCGTCGGTGAGACATAGATGTCGTCCGGGCCGGGGAGATAGTTCGAATCAGACGAGCGCAGGAAGCCGAAGCCGTCGGGCAGAACCTCGACCACGCCTTCGCCGAGGATCTCGGTTTCCTTGGCCGCGAGCTGCTTCAGGATTGCGAACATCAGCTCCTGCTTGCGCATCGTGCTGGCGTTCTCGACCTCGAGCCCCTCGGAGAAGGCGAGCAATTCGGTCGGCGATTTGACCTTGAGGTCTTGGAGCTTGATTTCCCGCATGGGGCACCCGGATCGAAAATGTCGCGGCGCGAACGGCCGAGACCAGGACGGTAATGGAATGATCGACAGGCCCGGACGGACGGCGCGGAGGTTGCGCGCCACGAGCGGCTGCTAGGGCAGTCGGCTCAGGAACCATCGACAACAGGGAGAACGCTGGAGAAGCGCAAATCCCTGATAACCGGAATCATCGTCCCGCTCAAGCGGGAAACCGCGAATCCTCAGAATGGCTTGACGATCACGAGAATGACGATGCCAACCATCAGCAGGGCGGGGACCTCGTTGAGGATCCGGTAGAAGCGGGCCGACTTGGTGTTGCGATCATTGGCGAAGTCACGGACGCGCCCGACCAGATAGCCGTGCATGCCCGACAGGATCAGCACCAGTAGCAGCTTGGCATGAAGCCAGCCGCCCTTGAAGCCGAAGGCCTGCCAGGCGAGGTAGAGGCCGAGCAGCCAGGCGACGGTCATCGCGGGGTTGATGATCCCCTTCAGCAGCCGCCGTTCCATGATCTTGAAGGTCTCGGACTGAATCGACCCGACCGCTGATTCGGCATGATAGACCATCAGCCGCGGCAGATAGAGCATCCCGGCCATCCAGGAGATCACTGCCAGGACATGGAAGGCCTTGAGCCACTCATACATCGAAATCTCGCTCCATCTGCCGTGAGGACATCTCAGGCCCGCACGGCGGCAAGGAGCCGCTCGACATGGCTGATCGGGGTATCCGGCAGGATACCGTGACCGAGATTGAAGACGAAGGGACCGTCGCCGAATGCCGCACGCACGGCAGCGACGTCGCGTTCGAGTTCGCGCCCGCCCGCCCGCAACACGAGCGGATCGAGATTGCCCTGGATCGGGACCAGCGACTGGATCTCCTCTCGCGCGAAGCTGCGATCCATGTCCGAATCCAGACCCACCGCGTCGACGCCGGTTGCCCTGACATAGCCGGGCACCAGCCGGCCGGCGCCACGCGGGAAGCCGATGATCCGTGCCAGCGGATGCCGCGCCCGCACACCCTCGACGATCCGGCGCGTCGGATGGACGCACCAGCGCTCGAAATCCTCCGGACCCAGTGAGCCCGCCCAGCTGTCGAAGATCTGCACTGCATCGACGCCGGCCTCGATCTGCGCACACAGATAGCCGATCGAGGCTTCGACGATCCGGTCGATGATCTGCTGGAACAGCGCCGGGTCGCTCTCGAACAACGCCTTGGCGGGACCCTGATCAGGCGTGCCGCGCCCCGCCACCATATAGGTTGCAACCGTCCACGGCGCCCCGCAGAAGCCAATGAACGCGGTCTCGCGAGGAAGGGACGCCTTCACGCGGCGAACCGTCTCGATGACCGGCGCAAGCAGGTCCGGATCGGCCTGTGTGGCGATCTCGCCAAGCCTCTTGTGGTCGGCGACAGGTTCGAGCCGTGGACCCTCGCCCTCGACGAACCACAACTTTTGTCCGAGTGCCTGTGGCACCACGAGAATGTCGGAGAAGAGGATCGCCGCATCGAAGCCGAAGCGTCGGATCGGCTGCAGTGTAACCTCGGCCGCCCATTCCGGATTATAGCATAGCGACAGGAAGCTGCCGGCCTTGGCGCGAATGTCGCGGTACTCCGGGAGGTAGCGGCCCGCTTGCCGCATCATCCAGATCGGAGGGGTCGCGAGTGTCTCGCCGGAGAGCGCACGCAGAAAGGCCGGCTCGTCCTGTGTCGCGGTGCTCATCGGCGATCCATCCCGATCTCTCAATTAAGATTCTTTTAGAGAGAATCTTCTTCTTTGACTCTTGGAGGTGGGCAGATAGCCCGGCACAGCTTTGTCCACAACGGGTCCACAGGACGCAGGGTGGCAAGGGGTGACAAGTGAATGGGCGACCGCAGCTGTTAATGCATTATTAACTCGGCCAGATTCGGATCGCCCGACTCGCCCGTCAAAATGATTCACGTGAAACACTCTCGGCCATCCCCACAGGGGCAGGGCTGTTGACGGATTCTTAAGGTTATACAGAGTCGCTCCCCGGGCTCCCGGTGCGGCCTCCTTATCCACAGTCCTCCCCAGGCCTGGAAATGCCCATACGTCATCTCTGCGGGTAATGCCCCGGCATTTCCGCCGAGCGGCGAATTTGCTTTGACGGCGCGGCGGGATAGAGGTGGCAGACGCCGCACCGACCCGGGAGCCACCGTGGCCCGCAACTACTTCCACCTCCACCTCGTCTCGGACGCGACAGGCGAAACCCTGATCGCGGTCAGCCGCGCGGCTGCCGCGCAATACGAGACCGTCTCGGCGATCGAGCATGTCTATCCGCTCGTCCGCTCGGAGGCGCAGCTCGCCCGCGTTCTCGCCGAGATCGAGGCGTCGCCTGGCGTCGTGCTCTATACGCTCGTCGAGCCGGAATGGTCGGAACGTCTGGAGAATTTCTGTCGCGAGCTCGGCTGCCCCTGCCTCTCGGTCCTCAACCCTGTGCTGGCCCTGTTCCAGTCCTATCTCGGCCAGGCTTCGGCGCCGCGGCCTGGCGCCCAGCACGTTCTGAACGCCGAGTATTTCCGCCGCATCGACGCAATGAACTACACGCTCTTGCATGATGACGGTCAGCTCGGCGGCGATCTCGAAAGCGCCGACATCATCCTCGTCGGCATCAGCCGGACATCGAAGACCCCGACCTCGATCTACCTCGCCAATCGCGGCATCAAGACGGCCAACATTCCGCTGGTCCCGAATGTGCCGTTGCCGGCGGAGCTGGAGCAGATCAAGAAGCCGCTGATCGTCGGCCTCGTCGCCAGCGCCGACCGCATCGTCCAGATCCGCCAGAACCGGTTGCTCTCGCTCCGGGCGGATGACGAGACGCCCTATGTCGACCCGGCTTCGGTCGCCGACGAGGTCGCCCAGTCGCGGCGCCTGTGTGCGCGCAAGGGCTGGCCTGTGATCGATGTCACCAGACGGTCGATCGAGGAGACGGCAGCTTCGATCCTCGATCTGCTGCGCGACCACCGCATGAAGTTCATCGCGACATGAGCGCGGTCGCGACTCTCTGGCTTGGTGCCGAGCCCTTGCTCCTGGCCTCGGGCAGCACGACGCGTCGCGATATGCTGATCGCTGCCGGCATCCCGCTCGAGGTGGCAAAGCCCGATATCGACGAGCGCGCGGTCGAAGCACCGCTCGTGGCCGCCGGCTCACCGCGCGAGGCTGTGGCTGCGGCACTCGCCTGTGCGAAGGCCCTGGTCGTTTCGCAGGCGAATCCAGGACGCCTCGTGCTTGGAGCCGACCAGACCCTGGTCTGTGATGGCGAAGCGTTCCACAAACCCCGAACAGCGATGGAGGCTGCCGATCAGATCGCGGCATTGGCCGGCCGGACGCATGAACTGCACAGCGCCTTCGTGCTGGCAAAGGACGGAGCACCGGTCGCCGATGGCATCGCCGTCGCACGCCTGACCATGCGCAGCCTCTCACCGGACTTCATCATCAGCTATCTCGACGCGGTGGGAGAAGCAGCGTTGTCGAGTGTCGGCGGTTACCAGGTCGAGGGCATCGGCGCCCAGCTTTTCGAGACGATCGAGGGCGACCATTTCACCATTCTCGGCCTGCCGCTTTTTGCCGTGCTCGCAGGCCTCCGCGATCTGGGTGTTCTCGCCCGCTGAATCTGTGCTCGCTGGATTAATGGACTGACCATGCCTCCCCGCTGCTTCATCATCGGCCATCCTGTCGCCCATTCACGCTCGCCGCTGATCCACGGAACCTGGCTCGCGGAACACGGGCTCCGCGGATCCTATGAACGGGTCGATGTCGCTCCGGAGGATCTTCCGGCATTCGTCGAACGCCTGCGCGCCGGCGAATTCACCGGTGGCAACGTCACCGTGCCGCACAAGGAAGCGATGCTGCCGCTGATCGACGAGGTCAGCGAAGCCGCGCGCGCGATCGGTGCGGTCAACACGCTCTGGCGCGAGGGCACGCGGATCTGTGGCGACAACACCGACGTCTCCGGCTTCCTGGCCCATCTCGATGCCACGGTCCCGGGCTGGGACGAGCGGGTGCGCACGGTTCTCGTGCTGGGCGCCGGAGGCGCCGCCCGGGGCATCGGCTTCGGTCTCAAGGTGCGGGGCGTCCGCCGGATCATTCTGGCCAACCGCAGCCGCACGCGCGCCGACGAGCTTGCCGCCTCGCTCGGTGCTCCCGTCGAGGCCGCCGACTGGGCGCAGCGGAATGCACTCGTCGGACAGGCTGATCTGGTCGTCAACACCACGGCGCTCGGCATGCATGGCCAGCCGCCGCTCGACCTCGACCTGACGCATCTGCGGCCAGGCACCATCGTCGACGACATCGTCTATGTGCCACTGATGACTCCGCTGCTGGTGGATGCGGAGCGCCGCGGCGGCGTTATCGTCGATGGACTCGGCATGCTCCTGCATCAGGCCGTGCCGGGTTTCGCCCGCTGGTTCGGTGTGACGCCGGCCGTCACGCCCGCGCTGCGGGCGAAGCTCGAAGCCGATATTCTGGGACACTGATTCGACGGGACAGCCCATGGCAGAGCTGACGGACGCTTTCACGCGATGACCTTCATCCTCGGCCTCACGGGCTCAATCGGCATGGGCAAGTCCACGACCTCCGCCCTGTTCCGGGAGCGGGGTATCCCGGTCCATGACGCCGACGCCACAGTGCATGATCTCTATCGCGGCCGCGCCGTCGCGCCGATCGGCGAAGCCTTTCCCGGCGTCGTCGCCAACGGAATGGTCGATCGGCCGCGCCTGTCGGCGGCGGTGCTCGGCAAGCCGGATTCCCTGCGCCGGCTGGAAGCGATCATCCACCCCCTGGTGCGGGAGGAGGAGGAGAGCTTTCTTCATCGTTGCCAGGCGGCTGGTGCAGGACTTGCCGTGCTCGACGTGCCGCTTCTGCTCGAGACAGGAGCCGAGGGCCGCTGCGACGCGGTTCTCCTCGTCAGCGCCCCGGCCGCCATTCAGCGCGAGCGCGTTCTGGCCCGGCCCGGAATGACCGAAGAGAAACTCGACGCGATTCTGACCCGGCAGATGCCCGACGCACAGAAGCGCCGCCGTGCCCATTTCATTGTGGACACGTCGCGGGGCGTGCTGGCCGCACGTCGGCAGGTCGGCTCTATCCTGAGCGTGCTCGCCGGCCGGCCGGGCAGGGCCGCGCGGAGACTGTCAGATGCGTGAAATCGTACTCGATACCGAAACCACCGGCGTCGAAGCCAACAATGGCGACCGGATCGTCGAGATCGGCTGCGTCGAGCTGGTCAATCATTGCCCGAGCGGCCGCACCTTCCACGTCTACATCAATCCCGAGCGCTCGATGCCGGTCGAGGCCTTCAATGTTCACGGCCTCTCGGAAGAGTTCCTCTCGGACAAGCCGCTTTTCGCTGCCGTCGCGCAGGAGTTTGCCGCGTTCATCGCCGGCGCGAAGCTGGTGATCCACAACGCCGCCTTCGACGTCGGCTTCATCAATATGGAGTTCAAGCGCCTCGGGCTGCCGCCGATCGAGCAGGCCTTCGTCGTCGACACCCTGTCGATGGCGCGGCGCAAGCATCCCGGCGCCTCGAACAGCCTCGATGCTCTCTGCTCGCGCTACGGCATCGACAACAGCCGCCGCACCAAGCACGGCGCTCTGCTCGATTCCGAGATCCTGGCCGAAGTCTATATCGAGCTGCTCGGCGGCAAGCAGGCCTCGCTCGGTCTCGGGGTCTCGGCGGTGGCAGGAAGTGGCGGCCTGGCCGGCATCGTTGTCGAGCGTCCGCAGCGGCTGCGGCCGCTGGCGCCCCGGCTGGATGAGGCCTCGGCCGCAGCACATGAGACCTTCATCCGCTCGCTGGGCAAGAACCAGCTCTGGCGCGGCTATCTCGGCATTGCCGAGGAAGCCTGACGAGGGGCTAGCCGCCCCTCCTTCTGTCGGCGCGCCGCGACATCATGTTCAGCCCCTCGACGGCGGCAGAGAAGGCCATCGCGGCATAGATGTAGCCCTTCGGCACATGCGCGCCGAAACCCTCGCCGATCAGCGTACCGCCGATCATCAGCAGGAAGCCCAGCGCCAGCATCACGATGGTCGGGTTCTTCTCGATGAACAGCGCGAGCGGATCGGCCGCGAGCAGCATCACCAGAACCGCGACGACGACGGCGATGACCATGACGGGGATGTGGTCGGTCATACCGACCGCCGTAATGATCGAGTCGATCGAGAAGACGAGGTCGAGCAGCAGGATCTGGAAGATCACGCCGCCAAAGGTGACAGCCGCGGCCCGGCCGCCGTCGAAGACGTCCGGACCGTGATTGGGGTCGACCTTGTGGCGGATCTCCGTCGTCGCCTTCCAGACCAGGAACAGGCCGCCGCCGATCAGGATGAGGTCGCGCCAGGAGAAGGCCTTGCCGAAAACCGTGAAGATCGGCGCTGTCAGCTGCACGATGATCGCGACAGTGCCCAGCAGCGCTAGGCGAAGGATCAGCGCCAGTCCGATGCCGATCCTGCGGCCGCGCGAGCGCTGATGCTCGGGCAGCTTGTTGGTCAGGATCGAGATGAAGATCAGGTTGTCGATGCCGAGCACGACCTCCATGGCGATCAGTGCACCGAGCGCAGCCCAGACTGCGGGGTCGGCGGCGAGCGTCATAAGGTAGTCCATCGGTCCTCCGGCATCATGAAAATGGCGGGCGGCCATGGGCCGTCCGCCTTGCGATGACGCGGAGATGGAGAGCCCCGGCTTCAGCCGCAAGGGCAGGCCGGCAGGAACTTTCAAGGGATCGGCGTGAAAAAGGGCCCCGAAGGGCCCTTTTGGATCGGTCGGATTGTCGCAGGCGACTCAGGCGTTCGGCACGCCCTGCTGGGCCTGGAATTCCTGCATGCGCTGCTGGAACAGGGCCGCGAAGTCGATCGGCGGAACATAGAAGGGCGGAAAGCCGCCGTTCTGGACGGCCTCGGCGATGATCTGCCGGGCGAAGGGGAAGAGCAGCCGGGCGCAGTCGATCACCAGCACCGGATGGATATGCTCCTGCGGGATGTTGAGCAGGCGGAACACGCCACCATAGCTCAGGTCGAAGGCGAACAGCGTCTCGCCATTGAGCTCGGCCTTACCTTCGAGCTGAAGGACGGTCTCGAAGTCGTTCTCGCCGAGGGCGCTGCTCGAGACATTGACCTGCAGCGACATCTGCGGGCCTTCCTGGGCGGCTTGCTGGCCAAGCGCGCGCGGTGCCTTCGGGTTCTCGAAGGAAAAGTCCTTGGTGTACTGGATCAGGGCGCTCATGCTCGGCGCAGCGTCGCCGGCACCGTTGCCGTTGGGGAGTTCGTTGGCCATCGGACCCATCGCTTCTGGCTGGCTGTCTAGGGAAATCCCGTGCCAATCCTGACGTTCGGGACTGCGCTCCGCTCTCCGGTTCGACGCGGGCGTCGGCTATCATGGACGACAGCGCGGCACAAGAAGCCGCCTTCACAAGCAGGGGGGTGGATGTTACGAGCCTAGCTTACCATATGACGCATGGCGGCCTTCCCGGAAGGGTGCCGCGGGTGAATTATCGCGACTGGAGCTTCGGGTCAGCTTTCGATGCAAAATTCCTTCGATGTGACGACTCTGGTCTTCCTGGCTCTGGCCGTTTTCGTCGCCTGGAAGCTGCGCTCCGTGCTCGGCCAGAAGACCGGCAGCGAGCAGCCGCCGGCCGATCCGTTCTCGCGCCGCGAGGCGCCGCCGATGCGGCCCGACCAGACACCTCCTGCCGAGGCCAAGCGCGACAATGTCATCCGACTGCCGGGCGCGGCCAATGATCCCGCCGCGGCTCCGCCGCCGGCCGCCGACCGCTGGAAGGACATCGCCCCCGCGGATTCGCCGATCATCGCCGGCATCGACGCGATCGTGCGGCAGGAGCCCGCTTTCGATCCGCGCGATTTCCTCGGCGGCGCCAAGGCAGCCTACGAGACGATCGTCACCGCCTTCGCACGCGGCGACCGCAAGATGCTCAAGAGCCTCCTCGCCAAGGAAGTCTATGAAGGCTTCGAGCAGGCGATCACCGATCGCGAGAAGCGCGGCGAGAAGGCCGAGTCCAATTTCGTCTCGATCGACAAGGCCGAGATCACGGCCGTCGACGTCAAGGGCAAGACCGCGCAGGTCACCATCGCCTTCGTCTCGCAGCTGATCAGCGTGACCCGGGATGCCCAGGGCGCGGTCGTCGACGGCAGCGCCGAGGCGGTTTCCGAGGTCAACGACATCTGGACCTTCTCGCGCCAGCTCGGCAGCCGCGACCCCAACTGGCTCCTGGTCGCCACCGAATCCGCGGCGTGATCCGTGGCGCCGGTGTCGCACTGGCGCTGCTGGCAGCCTGTTGGGCGCCTGTGAGCGCCATGGCTGCGTCTTCCCCACCATTGCCGGCCGGCGCGACGGCCGAGCCCCTGGAGCCTGCCAGGGTCTCCGGCTGGGCCAGAGACGACCATCGCGCCGCCTTCGCCATCTTCGCGCGCGGCTGTCAGGCCGAGCCGCCACTGAGAGCCTCCGTTCCTGTTCCCGCAGCGCTGGCCGCGGTCTGCAGGCAGGCTGGGCGCCTGGCATCCGCCGGACCGGTCGGCCCCCATGCGGCCAGGCGGTTCTTCGAGCGGCACTTCTCGTTCTGGCGCATCCGGCCACCCGCGGCGCCGACGGGTTTCATGACCGGCTATTTCGAGCCCGAGTTCGAAGGCTCTCTCACCCGTTCGGACAGCTACCCGACGCCGCTCTATGGCCGCCCGCCAGAGCTGGTGACGCGCCTGCCGGGCGATGACTGGCCCGGCATGGACGCAGCCCTTTCCGCGGCCCGACGGACGGCGACGGGGCTCGAACCATTCCACGACCGCACCGCGATCGAGACCGGGGCCCTCGACGGGCGCGGCCTCGAGGTTCTCTGGATGCGCGATCCCGTCGACCGTTTCGTGCTGCAGGTTCAGGGCTCGGGCCGCATCCGTCTGCCGGACGGCTCGGTGACGCGACTGGTCTATTCCGGCCGCAATGGGCATGCCTACACCTCCCTCGGCCGCGTGCTCAGCGAGCGCGAGGGCATCCCGCCCGCCGAGATGACGATGGACCGCCTGATCGCGCGGCTGAAGGCCGATGCCGGCTTCGCACGTGACCTGATCCGGCTGAACCGCTCTTTCGTGTTCTTTGCCCGTCGTGACGATCTCCCTGCCGATTCCGGCCCGATCGGCGGCGCCGGCCTGCCTTTGACGCCGCTGCGCAGCATCGCCATCGACCGGACAGTCTGGCCCTATGGTTTGCCGGTCTGGATTGATGCGACGCTGCCGGATGGCGATGGCGGCATGGGCCGGCTCGCGCGCCTGATGATCGCGCAGGATACCGGTTCGGCCATCCTCGGCCCTGCCAGGCTCGATCTCTTCGTCGGTTCCGGCGCCCGCGCCGGCCACCGTGCCGGGCTGATCCGGCATCCGGTCGATTTCATCGTGCTTTGGCCGACCGAGCCCGGACGACCGTGATGCGCTCGCGGCGGGGCCGGACATTGTCGGAGGCCGATCTTGCGCTCTGGCGCCAGGTCGCGCGCTCGGTGAAGCCGCTGGCGGGACGGGTGCCCGTGGAACCGGAACCGCTGCCCCCGGCCGCGCCAGCGCCGGAGGCAGCGCCTGTTCTCCTCGCCGTGGCGCTCAAGCCGTCGAAATCGGCCCCATCCCCGCCGCCGCTCGCCCCCTTGGAACAGCGCCTGCGGACGCAGCTCAGGCGCGGCCAGCAGGGCGTCGATGCGGTCATCGATCTCCACGGCATGCGCCAGGACGAGGCCCATCTGGCGCTGCGCGCCTTCCTACGCCGCGAGCAGGGGCGTGGCACCCGGCTGGCCCTCGTGGTAACCGGCAAAGGCGCGGCCGGCACCGCCCTGTTTGGCGACGAGCGTGGCGTCTTGCGGCGGGTCGTACCGCACTGGCTGCGCCTTCCCGATCTGCGCCCGCTTGTGGTCGGTTTCGAGGAGGCCCAGGCCCGTCATGGCGGCTCCGGCGCGCTTTATGTCAGGCTGCGGCGCGCCCGGGAGGCCGGACAGTGACGCCCTTTGGCCGGCGCGTGCGCGAGCTGAGGGCGCAACGCGGCATCACACTGGCCGAGATGGCGCAGGTGCTGGGGGTGACACCGGCCTATCTGTCAGCGCTGGAGCACGGCAAGCGCGGTCGCCCGACCTTCACTTTGATCCAGGGCGTCATCCATGTACTCGGCGTGATCTGGGACGAGGCGGACGAACTGGTTCGCCTGGCCGACCTCTCGCACCCACGGGTGACCGTCGACACGGCCGGCCTCGACGCGGAGGCAACGCTCTTCGCCAACCGCCTGGCTCGCGAGATCGGCGACCTCTCCCGCATCGATTTCGATGCGTTGACCGCGGTGCTCGACCAGGCCTCCCGACGCGATGAGCGCTAACCCCTTGCCGCGAGCTCACCGAGCAGGAAAGCGATGCGCTCCTCGACGGAGAGCCGCGGCAGCAGGACGATATCGTAGCCGAGCCCGCCATAAGCCGTGACCAGGTGGTCGTATTCGCGCTCGGCTTCCGTGAAGCTGTGGGGTCGCTCGCTATCGGTGACGTGAAGTTCCGGCCAGGGCGGCGCCAGAAAGACCGTCGAGGCGTAGAGATAGGCTCCGGCCAAGGTAGCGAGGCTTGGCTCGCCCGTAGCCCGCTCCAGCGCTGCTGCGGCATCGACGATGCTGCGGTCGAAGACGACAAGGCCGCCGACGGACAGGGCCTGCTGCCTGTCGGCGATGGCCATGGCCAGTGCCCGTCGCGCGAAAGCGGCCGGGTCGCGCCACGGCAAGGCTGCGCCGTCCCCTGCGAGCTCCTCGCGGACGATCCGCCGGCCGGGCTCCGCTACGGTGGCGACGCCCTTTCGCGCCAGTGCCTCGAGCAGCGTCGACTTGCCGCCGCCGGAGCAGCCCGAGATCACGAAGAGCCGGTCATGCGGCTCCGCCTTGCTTGACCTGCCAGCCCCGTGATGCGACACGCCCAATTCCCTCCTTCCCCCGGATTTTCCTGATGTCCAGCACGCGCACCGACGTTCTTGCCCTCGGCAATGCCATCGTAGACGTCATCGCTTCCGCCGAAGAAGATTTTCTGGCGAAGCACGGCCTGACCAAGGGCGCGATGGCCCTGATCGACGAGGCCCGCGCGGAAGCGCTCTATGCCGCGATGGGGCCGGGCAAGGTGATCTCGGGCGGCTCCGCTGCCAATACCATCGCCGGCCTCGCCTCCTTCGGCGGCAAGGGCGCCTTCATCGGCAAGGTCAAGGCCGACGAGCTCGGCCGCCTCTACCGGCACGATCTGACCTCGCTCGGCGTGGCCTTCGACTCCGCCGCGGCCAATGACGGCCCGGCGACGGCGCGCTCCTTCATCATCGTCACACCTGATGGCGAGCGCACGATGAACACCTATCTCGGTGCCTGCCAGGGCCTGACCGTCGCCGATGTCGACGCGAAGGCGATCGAGAACGCCGACATCGTCTATCTGGAGGGCTATCTCTGGGATCCGCCGGCGGCGAAGGATGCCTTCCGCAAGGCCTCCGAGATCGCCCACAAGGCCGGCGGCAAGGTCGCGATCACGCTGTCGGATTCCTTCTGCGTCGATCGTTACCGCGACGAGTTCGTCGGCCTGATCCGCAACCGCATGGTCGATATCGTCTTCGCCAACGAGCATGAGCTCAAGAGCCTCTACGAGACCGGCGACTTCGACACGGCCTTGTCCTGGCTGCGCTCGGAGAACATCCTCGCCGTCGTCACCCGCTCGGAGAAGGGCGCACTCGCCGTGACCCCGGAGGGCATTGTCGAGGAGCCGGTGTTCCCGATCGAGCGTGTGGTCGATGCCACCGGCGCGGGCGACCTCTTCGCGGCCGGCTTCCTCTTCGGCCTGACCTCGGGCCGGGAGGTTCGCGACTCCCTGCGCCTCGGAGCGCTCGCAGCGGCCGAGATCATCAGCCATGTCGGCGCACGGCCGGATGTGAGCCTGAAGACGCTGGCGGGGAACGAAGGGCTGCTCTGAGCCCTGCCTGCTCTCCCCGGGGGGAGCCTGCCACCGGAGCAGATGGATGAGTTACGGGCCGCGCGAGCGGCCCTTTTTCTTTGGGGTGAGGGCAAGCCCGATCGGCGTCACGGTCTGGCCTGGCCCGACCACCCACGTCTTCACTGATCGAGGGCGGTGTCCACGGCGTGGATGCTCGCTACAAGGGTGAGCATGACCCTTGCGTGCTTCAGTACAGCGTAGCCTTGACCCGTTCCGGCAATGCCTTGTCGTAAGCCTCGCCATCGAAGGTCTCGATGGCCGCATCGCGCGCCGTGATGTCTCGGAGGATCTGGCCGGCGCTCGGCACGCTGCCCTTCGCGACATGCCTCGCCGGGTTCCAGAGGTCGGCCCGTACGATGGCGCGCGAGCACTGGAAGTAGATGCTCTCCACGGTGACCACGATCACGCAGGCCGGGAGCTTTCCGGCCATCTCGAAGCGCCCGCACAACTCAGGGTCGCTGGAAAGGCTGGCGACTCCGTTGACGCGCAGCGTCTCGCCGTAACCCGGCACCACGAAGAGCATTCCGATTCTCGGGTCGAACAGGATATTCTTCAATGAATCCAGACGGTTATTGCCTTTTCGGTCCGGAATCAGGAGCGTTTTCGCGTCCCGGACCGTGACAAACCCCGGCAGATCCCCGCGCGGTGAACAATCCAGGCCCTCTGGACCGTTGGTCGCGAGCACGAAAAAGGGGGAGGCCGCGATCAATGCCGCATAGTTCGCATCGACATGGTCGATCTCCTTGGCGATCGAGGCCGGGGCGACCGGGTTCGGGTAGAGGGCCGCGAGCTGGTCGAGCGAGGTGATGCGGTGCGCGGTCATGCCAGTCTCCGTGGATCGGCATATGTCTAGACTATTAAGCGCGGCCTTGCCAGCCGCCATTCTCAAGGCGCCGGGCAGCCGCGACTCGAGAAACGCGCGCCGACAAGCTGCTGATTTCCGAGATGCCCGAGTCGATCACGATCACGGCGACGGCTCCGAAAGCGAAAACGCCCCGCATCCTGCGATGCGGGGCGTCTCGTTTCACGTGAATCCGAGGAAGCCGGAGCTTACTCGGCCTGCTGCTTCTCGCGGGACTTCTCGGCCTCGCGGGCGGCCTTCAGCTTCTCGGTGATGTCCTCGCCGGTCTCCTGGTCGACGACCTTCATTGAGAGGCGGATCTTGCCGCGGTCGTCCTGGCCGAGGAACTTGACCTTGACCTTGTCGCCTTCCTTGACCACGTCCGAGACCTTCTGGACGCGGTTGGCGGCCAGTTCGGAGATGTGAACGAGGCCGTCCTTGGCGCCGAAGAAGTTCACGAAAGCGCCGAACTCCATGATCTTCACGACCGTGCCGTCATAGATCATGCCCGGCTCGGCTTCCGAGACGATCGACTTGATCCACTTGATCGCGGCTTCGATCGACTTGCCGTCGGCCGAGGCGATCTTGATGGTGCCGTCGTCCTCGATGTTGACCTTGGCGCCGGTCTTCTCGACGATCTCGCGGATAACCTTGCCGCCCGAACCGATGACTTCGCGGATCTTGTCGACCGGGATCTTCATCGTCTCGATGCGCGGGGCATACTCGCCGAGCTGGCCGCGCGAGGTCGCGAGCGCCTTGTTCATCTCGCCGAGGATGTGGTCGCGACCGCCCTTGGCCTGCTCGAGGGCGACCTTCATGATCTCCTCGGTGATGCCGGCGATCTTGATGTCCATCTGCAGCGAGGTGATGCCCTCGGCCGTGCCGGCGACCTTGAAGTCCATGTCGCCGAGATGGTCCTCGTCACCCAGGATGTCGGAGAGCACGGCGAAGCGCTCGCCTTCCAGGATCAGACCCATCGCGATGCCCGCGACCGGCGCCTTCAGCGGCACGCCGGCATCCATCAGGGCGAGCGAGGTGCCGCAGACGGTGGCCATCGAGGAGGAGCCGTTCGACTCGGTGATCTCCGAGACGACGCGGATCGTGTAGGGGAACTCCGACTTGGCCGGCAGCATCGGGCGGATCGCGCGCCAGGCGAGCTTTCCATGACCGATCTCGCGGCGGCCGGGCGAGCCCATGCGGCCGGCTTCACCCACCGAATAGGGGGGGAAGTTGTAGTGCAGCAGGAAGGTCTCCTTGTAGGTGCCTTCCAGCGAGTCGATGAACTGCTCGTCGTCGCCGGTGCCGAGCGTGGTCACGACCAGCGCCTGGGTCTCGCCGCGGGTGAACAGCGCCGAGCCATGGGTGCGCGGCAGGACGCCGGCCTCGGAAACGATCTTGCGGACCGTCTTGAGGTCGCGGCCGTCGATGCGGACGCCGTCATCGAGGATGGTCCAGCGGACGACCTTGGCCTGCGCCTCCTTGAACTGGCCGGCGACCTGCTCCTTGGTGAAGGTGGTCTTTCCGTCCGGCTCGTCCGAGACGAGCACGGCGACCTTGGCCTTGGCGGCGTCGAGAGCCTTGTAGCGCTCGGCCTTGGTGGTGATCTTGTAGGCGGCGCGGATATCCGCATCGACGAGCTTGAGCACCGCATCGAGCACGACGGCATCGTCCGGAGGCGTGAAGTCGCGCGGCTCCTTGGCGGCCTTCTCGGCCAGGCGGATGATCGCGTCGATCACCGGCTGGAAGTGCTTGTGGCCGAACATCACGGCGCCGAGCATGACCTCTTCCGAGAGCTGCTTGGCTTCGGATTCGACCATCAGGACCGCGTCCTGGGTGCCGGCGACGACGAGGTCGAGCGCCGATTCCTTGACCTCTTCGATCAGCGGATTGAGCTTGTAGGCGCCGTCGATATAGCCGACGCGGGCTGCGCCGACCGGGCCCATGAAGGGCACGCCGGAGAGCGTCAGCGCCGCCGAGGTCGCGACCATCGAGACGATGTCGGGATCATTCTCGAGATCGTGCTGGAGCACGGTGCAGACGACCTGCGTCTCATTGCGGTAGCCCTCGACGAAGAGCGGGCGGATCGGCCGGTCGATCAGGCGCGAGACCAGCGTCTCCTTCTCGCTCGGGCGGCCTTCGCGCTTGAAATAGCCGCCGGGGATGCGGCCGGCCGCGAAGGTCTTCTCCTGGTAGTTGACGGTCAGCGGGAAGAAATCGATCCCGGGCTTGGGCGACTTGGCCGAGACGACGGTCGCGAGCACGACGGTCTCGCCATAGGTGGCGAGCACGGCGGCGTCGGCCTGGCGGGCGATCTTGCCGGTTTCGAGCACGAGCTTGCGCCCGCCCCAGATCAGTTCTTCGGTCTGTACATCGAACATGAGATTATCTTTCGGATCGGATGCGACCCGTCCGGTGCCCCAGGCCCATGGACAAGACGGCGAAACGCTCGGTTCTGCGAAGTCGCGCCCGAGCGCTTGGCGATCCTGCCATGGGCGAAGAAAGCGCCCGGCGGGTCATGCGGCGGGCCGCCCATGCGGCCGCCGCGTTGTAGCGGGATCGATGCCGCACCATTGCGGCAGGTCCCTTAATCGAAGCGCCCGGAGCGAGGTCGCACCGGGCGTTAGCGTCAGGCGTCGATCAGCGGCGGATGCCGAGCTTCTCGATCAGCGTCCGATAGCGCGGCTCGCTCTTGCTCTTCAGGTAGTCGAGCAGCGAACGGCGCTGCGAGACCATCTTGAGGAGGCCGCGACGCGAGTGGTTGTCCTTGGTGTGGGACTTGAAGTGGCCGGTCAGGTTGTTGATGCGCTCCGTCAGGATCGCGACCTGGACTTCCGGCGAACCGGTGTCGTTCGGCTTGGTGGCATACTCTTTCAGGAGCGCGGTCTTGCGCTCGGCAGTGATCGACATCGTATGATCCTCGTATTGGGGTTGATCTGGCGGGCCATAGCCGGGATGTCGTCCAGCAGGGTCCGAAGCCCGCGATCCGCCTCATCGGGGAGGGGTCGCGCAGCCGGTTTTTGAGGCCGGATGGCGGGGGTATACACGAAATCGGCGGAAAGACCAGCGGCCTCGGCGGAACCTCTCGGCACGATATCCGTTCTGCCCTCACGGGTCGGATCGCAGGTGTTGCGTCATGCGTATGTCGGACAAGGATCGCCTCATCGTCGCGCTGGCGGCACAGCTGCGGGCGGAACGCGAGACCCGGGAGGCGCTTGCAGGGGTTATCCGGAACGGCCAGCTCGACCGTGAGGTTCTGCTGGCCATTCTGGAGGATCCGGTCCCGGCACTGTCGCACGAGGATCTCGCTCAGGCGGACAGACTTGGCTCGCGTCGCTGGACGCCTCCCGCGAGGGCGGCCTGATGGCCCCCCGCCCCGCCTGGAAGGGCTACCTCAAGCTCTCGCTGGTGTCCTGCGCGATAGAGCTGACGGGTGCGACCGACCATAGCGAGAAGGTTTCCTTCCGCGTCATCAATCGCAAGACCGGCAACACGGTCAGGCGTCAATATGTCGATGGTGTCACCGGCAAGCCGGTCGCTGATGAGGACGAGGTCAAGGGTTACGAGATCGGCGACGACGAATACCTGCTCGTCGAGGAGGACGAGATTGACGCGGTCCAGATCGATTCGTCGCACACGCTTTCGATCGAGCAGTTCGTCGATCGATCGGACATCCCGCAGATCTATTTCGATACACCCTACTACGTCACCCCGGCGGATGACGTCTCGGAAGAGGCCTTCGCCGTCATCCGCGAGGCCATGGCGCGCCAGAAGAAGGCCGGCATCGCCCGCATCGTGCTCTATCGCCGCGAGCGGCCGGTGATGATCGAGCCCTTCGACAAGGGCCTGCTACTGACGACGCTGCGCTACGACAAGACGGTGCGGAAGCCTGAAGAGACCTTCCGCGGCATGGCGAATCCGAAGATCGACCCTGAGCTGATCGATCTCGCGACGCACATCATCGACAAGAAGCAGGCGGCATTCGATCCCTCGGGCTTCGAGGATCGCTATGAGGCCGCCCTTCTCACCCTGATCCAGGCCAAGCAGAAGGGCCGCAAGCCGCCCGTCGTTCAGTCCGCCGAGCGTCCCGCCAACGTCGTCAACCTGTTCGACGCGCTGAAGAAAAGCCTGGCCGGGGATGATGGCGGCGAGCCTCCGGCGACCAAGGCCGCAGCACGCAAGAGCGCAGCGAAACCAAGAGCCGGGTCAGCGCCGAAAAAGCCCGCGCCGAAGCCGAGAAAGAGCGCCTGAGCTGGGAGGCCTGAATGCCCGGTCTCGACCTCTACCGCGCCAAGCGTGATTTCAGCCGGACCCGCGAGCCGGCAGGCGCGGCTACCCGCCGTGATTCCAAGGCCAGGAAGCAGCCACAGGGCGGCGCCTTCGTCGTTCACAAGCACGCCGCGAGGCGCCTGCACTACGATCTGCGGCTCGAACACGACGGCGTGCTCTGGTCCTGGGCGGTGACGCGCGGGCCGAGCCTGGACCCCGACGACAAGCGCCTCGCCGTCCATGTCGAGGATCACCCGCTCGAATATGGCAGCTTCGAGGGCACCATTCCCGAGGGCCAGTATGGCGCGGGCTCGGTGATCATCTGGGATGAAGGGCGCTGGGTGCCGGAGGGCGATCCGGCCTTCGGTCTGGAGAAGGGCCATCTCTCCTTCATGCTGGAGGGCCACAAGCTCGCCGGCCAATGGCATCTGGTTCGGCTGAAGCCGCGACGAGGCGAAAAGCGCGACAACTGGCTTCTCATCAAGGTCGACGACGCGGCGGCGCGTCGTGACGACGACATCCTCGAATCCACGCCGAATTCGGTCGTTTCGGGACTGAGCGTCGAGGATGTCGGCAACGGCAAGGAGGCGAAGCCGAAAGTCTGGGCGAAGACGAAGCGGCCGCGCAGCAAGCCGGACCGACCTGCCAGGGCGAAGCCGGCGCGGCGGCGGAAAGCAGATAGCGACACGTTCTCGCGCTTCGTCGAACCTTGCCTCGCGACCCTCCAGGACAAGCCGCCCGCAGGTGACGACTGGCTGCATGAGGTCAAGTTCGACGGCTATCGCCTGCAGGCGCGCATCGAGAACGGCAAGGCCACGCTCCTCACACGTTCGGGACTCGACTGGACCGAGCGTTTCGGCGACGGGCTGACGGAGGCTTTGGCGGCCTTGCCTTGTGAAACGGCGCTGATCGATGGCGAGGTCGTCGCGCTTGGCGAGAACGGGATTTCCTCCTTCGGCGCACTTCAGCAGGCACTGTCGGAGGGCGCGACGAAGCATCTGGTCTACTTCGCCTTCGACCTACTCTATCTCGACGGCCGGGACCTGCGTGGCGATCCGCTGCTCGCCCGCAAGGAAAGGCTGGAGGACCTGCTCCGGGCGGCAGGCGACATGGGGCCGCTGCGCTACAGCGAGCATTTCGTCGAGCCCGGCCAGACCATGCTGCGCCATGCCTGCCTCATGGGCCTCGAAGGCGTCATCTCCAAGCGTGCCGACGCGCCCTATCGCAGCGGGCGGGGCCGCGACTGGATCAAGTCGAAATGCACGCAGCGACAGGAGTTCGTCATCGCCGGCTATGTGCCGTCCAAAGGCTCGGGCCGAGAGCTGGGCTCGATCCTCACCGGCTATCATGAGGATGGCGTGCTGAAGCCCGCAGGTCGCGTCGGCACGGGCTTCACCCGGAAATCCGCTGCGACGCTCAAGGCGCGTCTCGATGCGGTCAGGCGCAAGACCTCGCCCTTCGCCGGAGCGCCCGGGCGCGAGCGCGGTGTCGTCTGGGTCGAGCCCGAGCTAGTCGCCGAGGTCGAATTTCGCGCCTGGACCCAGTCGAGGACGCTGCGCCATGCCAGCTATCTCGGCCTGCGCGAGGACAAGCCGGCAGAGGAGGTCGTTGCCGAGAGTCCCCAGGAAGAGAGGAAGGTACCCGCGGCCCCTAAGCCACGCAGGGCGAAGACACAGCGAAAGGCGGCCAAACCCGCGCCGCGTGCCGAGACGACGGTCAAGCTCTCCAGCCCCGACAAGCCGCTCTGGCCGGATATCGGACTGACCAAGCAGGGGCTGCTCGACTATTACTCGACCGTCTGGCCCCTCATGCGCCCCCATGTCGTCGACCGCCCGCTCAGCCTCGTCCGGGCGCCCAACGGCATCGAGGGGCATTCTTTCTTCCAGAAACACGCCATGCCGGGCATGCACGAGGCCGTGCAGCGGCGGAAGGACGAGGATGGCGAGGAGCTCCTCTTCATCCGCGACTTCGACGGGCTCGCGGCGCTGGTGCAGCTCGGGACGGTCGAGATCCATCTCTGGGGCGCGACCATCGACGCCGTCGAAACCCCCGACCAGGTGATTTTCGATCTCGACCCGGACAGCGGCTTATCGCTCGACCGCGTGCGCGATGCCGCTTTGGCCGTGCGCGACAGGCTTGGTGAGCTCGGATTCAAGAGCCTGCTCAAGACCTCCGGCGGCAAGGGCTATCATGTGGTGATGCCGTTGAAGCCCCGGGCCGGTTGGGACCGGGTCAAGGGCTTCGCGCGCGACTTTGCCCAGGCGATGGCGCAGTCGGAGCCGGCGCTCTACACGGCGACGCTGTCGAAGAAGGCCCGCAAGGGCAAGATCTTCATCGACTATCTGCGCAATGGCCGGGGTTCGACTGCGATCGCGCCCTATTCGACGCGGGCCCGCCCCGGCGCTTCCGTCGCCATGCCGATCGCCTGGGAGGCTCTCGCGGAAACCGCGCCCGATGCCTTCAAGGCCGATGCCATCAGCGCTGGCGGCCCACTTCCGGACATCTGGAGCGGGTTCCTCGATAGCCCCCGGCCGCTGACCGGCAACGGTTGACCCGCTTGTTCAGAGCAGGAGCGTCTCTCCGTGATCATAGCGCCGCTGTGCCTCCTGCACCGCGCCGATATGGCTCTCGGCCCAGTCGGTCAGAGCCTGGACCGTTGCAGCCAGCGTGCGGCCGAGCTCGGTCAGCGAATACTCGACCGTTACCGGCACGGTGGCGAACACCTCGCGCCGCACCAGCCCGTCGCGTTCGAGGCTCTTCAGCGTCTGCGACAGCATTTTCTGCGAGATGCTCTCGATGCGCCGACGCAGCTCGTTGAAGCGCAGTGTCTCGCGGTCGAGCATGATCAGGATCAGCACGGCCCATTTGTCGCCGATGCGGTCGAGCACCTGTCGTGTCGGGCATTGGGCGCTGAAAGGGTCGGGTCGTTGCAGCATGGCGGTTTCCTTGGAGTGACCATGTCTCGCGAAAGTGCCTTCTTTACGGGCGGCACGGCGTGAGCCATCTGGGTTCCATTGGATCGTTGGTATCCATTGGTTACCAGAAAGAGGAACTCCTGTCATGGCCATCGCACTCGTCGGCGCCACCGGTTTCATCGGCTCGCGCCTCCTCGCCGAGCTCGCTTCGCGCGGCCACGCCGCCACGGCGATCGTCCGCAACCCGGAAAAGGTGCCTGCACTCCCCGGCGTCAAGGCTGCCAAGGGCGACATCTTCGACAAGGGCGGGCTCGCGGCGGTTCTCACCGGCCATGAGGCGGTGATCAGCTCGGTGCATTACCTGGCAAGCGATCCCGAGACGCTGCTCGGGGCGGTGAAGCAGTCCGGCGTCAAGCGCTACCTCGTCGTCGGCGGCGCCGGCAGCCTCGAAGTCGCGCCCGGCGTGAAGCTTTTCGACACGCCCGAATTCCCGGCGGCCTATCTCGACGAGGCCAGGAAGGGCGGCGTCTATCTCGACCTGCTGAAGCAGGAGAAGACGCTGGATTGGACCTTCCTGTCGCCTTCGGCGGTGATTGCGCCGGGTGAGCGCACCGGCACGTTCCGCCTTGGCCTCGACCAGCTCCTCGTCGATGGCAAGGGCGAGAGCAGGATCTCGGCCGAAGACTATGCGGTCGCGCTGGTCGACGAGCTGGAGAAGCCCGCCCACAGCCGCCGCCGTTTCACGGTTGGATACTGAGCTCTGCCGCATTGCGCGCGCGGCGGAACTGCATCTCGCCGATGCTGAGCACGCCGCGGCGCATCTCTCCCTTGGCGAGATGACCGCTGTCGCTCTCGAAATAGAGCTGGGAGCGATCGACCTGATAGCGGCCGTGATGCCAGGCGGACAGGGCCTGCTTGGCCTTGTTGTAGCGGCCGTCCGGCCGTAGCTCGATGACGATCGCGCCGTCATCGGTCGCCCAGCGACCGATCGCAGCGCGCTCGAAGGCATCGGCCTCGTCGAAGGCCGCGATCTCCAGCGAGCGGACGGGGCGGCTGGAGGGGACCAGGTTGGCGGCGAAATGGCCGAGGGAGTGAAGCATCTGTGCGAGTGGCATGGTCGGGTCTCCTGATCTGTCATCGGTCATCGACCCCGGCCTTCCGGGGTCGACCATTCGTGAACCAGCTGTCGCGCGACGCAGGCAGCAGGTTCAATATGGGCTGGCGGTTGGCCGCACGATGATCTCGCTGACGTCCACATCACCGGGCTGTTCGATCGAAAAGGCGATGGCGCGCGCGATCGCGTCGGGCTCGATCGCGATCTGACGGAACTCGGCCATGGCAGCCTGGGCGCCGGGGTCGGTGATGGTGGAGGCGAGCTCGGACCGGGTGACGCCGGGCGAGATCACAGTGACACGTATGTCTTCATGCTCCTGGCGCAAGCCCTCGGAGATCGCGAGCACGGCGAATTTCGTCGCGCAATAGACCGCGGCGGTTGGATAGACCTGATGTCCGCCGATCGAGGAGATGTTGACGAACTGGCCGGAGCCCTGCCGCTTCATGATCGGCAGGCCCGCCTTGATGCCGTGCAGGACGCCGCGGATGTTGACGTCGATCATCCGGTCCCATTCGTCGATCTTGCCGGCGTCGAGCCTCGACAGCGGCATCAGCCCGGCATTGTTGACGACCACGTCGACGCGGTCGAACTGCGCTTCGGTGTAGCCGAGGAAATCCTCGACATCATCGGCTCTGGCGACGTCGACGGCCTTAACCCGAACCGAGCCACCCGCGGCCGCGATCTCCCGGGCCAGCGCTTCGAGCCGGTCCGTTCGACGTGCGCCGATCACGACATGGGCGCCGCGCGCTGCCAGCAGTCGCGCCGTGGCTTCGCCGATGCCGCTGCTCGCCCCGGTGATGGCGACAACCTTGCCCTTGATTCCAGACATCATGCTCTCCTGTGGTTGGCTCTTGGCTGCCGGTCGCGCCAGGCGCTTCGGCGTGGAGAAGCAATGCCGCGGCGAGGGTTTCGCGCGGTAGACCAATGCAGCGCAAGGATTGCCTGATTCTCCAGAGATGCCCATTTTGCATCGCTCCGGAGGCCCCGATCATTGTATGAAAATCCAGGCACGGCGCTGGTCGGTGCCATGTCTGGGAAACAGCGGAGGCGGGACATGCAGCAGGTCGGCGAACTCGCGGCGCTGATTGGGCGGCTCTGCACGAGTGATGGCATTCACCAGACGGCGATCCCGCGTCTGGTGTTGATCCGCTCCAGCCAGCCGACGGAGCCCTTGCACGCTTTGCATGAGCCGGCGCTTTGCATCGTCGTGCAAGGCCGCAAGCAGGTGATTCTGGGGGAGCGGGTCTATCATTATGACCGCAGCCAGTACCTGGTCGTATCGGTGGACCTGCCGGTCATCGGCCAGGTCGTCGACGCTACGGACGAGGCGCCCTACCTTTGCATCCGGCTCGATCTCGATCCCGTCATGATCGGCGCGATCATGCTGGAGGCGGGCGTCGCGGATACAGATGCCGGCGGCGCGGGGTCCGGCCTGACGCTGAGCCCGGTGGCGTCGGAGTTGCTGGATGCTGCGCTGAGGCTGGTGCGGCTGCTGGAAACGCCTCGCGACATCGCCATGCTGGCACCTTTGGCCGAGCGCGAAATCCTGTATCGCCTGATGACGGGTGAGCAGGCCGGGCGCCTGCGCCAGATTGCCACCAGCGAAAGCAGGCTGCAGCAGGTCAACCGCGCGATCGGCTGGATCAAGCGCAACTATGACAAGGCCTTCAGCGTCGAGACGCTGGCGCAGGAGGCCCGCATGAGTCCCTCCGCATTGCATCAGCACTTCAAAACGGTGACGGCGATGAGCCCGCTGCAATATCAGAAGCAGCTGCGCCTGCAGGAAGCCCGGCGCCTGATCCTCGGCGCGGCGCTCGATGCCGCTTCCGCCGGCTTCCGCGTGGGCTATGAGAGCCCGTCGCAGTTCAGCCGGGAGTACCGTCGTCTCTTCGGCGCGCCGCCGTTGCGGGATGCCGCGCGCCTCCGCAGCGCTGGCCTCGACATGACCGGGGCCTGAACCGCGTCGCGGTCCAGGCCCCGGTCGATCTCGGGTTGGGCGGTTACGCCGCTCAGAACTCTTCCCAGCCGGTGTCGTTATGGCCGTTGGCGACCTTCTTGGCCGGGGCGCGCGGGATCGGCGCCGGGGCCGGGGCGCGCGGCGTGGCCGCCGGTGCCCGGGTCTGGACGAAGGCGGCCTCGGCGAGCTTGCGCAGGCGTTCGGGCTCGCTGGCCGCCGGCGCGGCCAGTCTGCCGGCGCCGTTGCCCCCGTCCTGCCCGGTCCTGAACGCGGCGACGAGGTCGTTGAGCTGTCCGATGCGGGAGGAGAGGGAGGCGGCGGAGGCGGCGCTCTGTTCGGCCAGCGCCGCATTGGCCTGGGTCATCTCGTCGAGATGGGCGACGGCCTGGCTCATCTCGTCGATGCCGTTGGCCTGTTCGCCGGAAGCCGCCGAGATGTCGGCGATGGTGGCGGCGACCTTCCTGGAGTGGCTGAGGATCTGGTCGAGCTGGTCGCCGGCCTGGCGCACCAGCTTGACGCCCTCGCCGACCTCCATGTTCGAGGACGAGATCAGGCCGGAGATGTCC
>NZ_DASYHA010000014.1:0-9544 GCF_035999205.1 Allobosea sp. | reverse complement strand
TTCCGCGAGGTGACGGAGGCCAGCTTCCGCGAGTGCCTGGCCGCCGGCATCCGCAACCAGCGCGAGGCCTACGCCACCGGCGAGCCCGCCCGGATGATGGAAGAGTTCCTCGCCAAGCGCGCCGCCAGAAAAAGCGCCTGAGCGGATTTCGCCCTTCCCGCGATCAGCCAAGGCATCGCGCAGGCGTTCTCGCATTGATGGGAGACGCCTCGTCCTCGCGCTCGCGCGGACAGGGCGTCCCAACGACATATCGCAGCGCTTCAACTCATCGGACAGCGGCCATGACGGCGATCCCCACCCCGAGCGCGTTCCTCGGACACGAGGTTTGCGCCGATTTTCAGCTCGCCGGCTATCAGCGCCTGCGCAGCTATTGGCGGGCCCTGGCCGCAGCCTCGGCCCGCCTGCGGGTCTGCGAGATCGGCACGACCTCCGACGGCCTGCCGCATGAATTCGCACTGGTCACGAGCGAGGCGAATAGCGGGAAACTGGATGGGATCCTCGCCAAAGCGAGGATCATCGCCTATCCCGATCGCGCCCCGGCCGATTGCGACGAGGCGACGCTGCTGGATGGCCCGGCCGTCGTCTATCTGGGCGCCGGCGTCCACACCAGCGAGGTCGTGACATCGGAATCGCTGTTCGAACTCTCGTATCAGCTGTGCAGGGTGGACAACCCGGAAGTCGAGCGCTGGCTCGAACAGGTCGTCGTGGTCATCGGGCACGGCAACCCTGACGGGCACGAGTACGCTGCCACCAACTACATGAAGCCAGCCGAGCCGAGCGATCGTGCCGCCGAGCTCCGTTGCGTCCTGCCCTTCATGAAGCCGTCCTATTCGGGCTCCGACAACAACCGCGACTTCCTCGCCGCCCGCCTGCCAGAGACGCGAAACATCAACCGCGCCCTCTACGAAACCTTCTGCCCGCAGGTCATTCTCGACGCGCACCAGACCGGCCCGCTCGGTGCGGCCATGTACCTTCCGCCCTACAAGGAGCCGCTCAGCCCCGGCGTCGATGCGAGCCTCGTGACGATGACCAGCGAGCTCGGGCTTTCACTGCATGGGCGGTTGTTGGGCGAAGGAAAGAACGGGAGCTATTTCGGGCAGGTCACCGAGTATCAGCAATGGGCCTTCGGCATGCTGCCCTGTCCGCTGCACAACGTGGTGACCTTCCACACCGAGGTTATCGGGACACCCCACCCGCAACGGATACCGGCGGTGATCGACAAGCAGTTGCCGCAGATGGGCCTGCCCCGCCCCATCGAGCCCCGCCTATGGCACGCCAGGGACGGCCTCGCCTACCAGATGAGCGCCTATCTCGGCGTGCTCGACTGGGTCAGAAGAAACCGCGACCGGCTCCTGGCCACGGTCTACGGAGCAAACCTGGCGGCCGTCGCAGCCGGCAAGTCCGAGAGCTGGACCACGCAATCCGATGCGCTCCAGGAACTCGGGGCGGCGCACGGCTCAGCCATCGGCGCGGACGAGTTGGATGACTACGACCGGGCCGGTGGTGTCACGACCGGCAATCTGCGCGGCGGGACCATGGTGCGGCCGGAGCTGTTCGAGACGATTCTGCGTTCACCGGAACGGCGCAACGCAATCGCGTACATCCTGCCCCTCGACCAGCATGATCCGGGAGCGCTGGCCGATTTCTGCGACGCCATGATGTCCAACGGCGTCGCCATCGGCCTGACGCAGACGGACCTCCGGCAGGGGAGCGTCCTGCTTCCAGCAGGGTCCCTGATCATCCCCGCCGCGCAGAGCAAACGCGGCGTGATCCAGAACGCTTTCGATCCGCAATCCTACCCCGTCTCGCTGGCGCGATCCGAAGGTGGTTCGCCGGCGCAATATGGCGCGGGCCAGACGCTGGCCTTGCAGATGGGCCTGACTTTCCATCGCATCCTCGAAGGAGCACTGCCGGAATTCGCGCCGCTGCAAAGCTCGTCCCAGATTTCACCACCCTCGTCGCAGACGTCTGGAGAAGTGATTGCCGCCGAGCGCCAAACATCTGTCTCGGTCGGTATCTGTGACGTCTTCGGCGGTCTTTCCAACGCTGGTTGGACGCGCTGGTTGCTCGACCGCGAAGGCATCAGGCACCAGACGCTGTTTCCGCGCCAGATTGCAGAGGACGCCTGGCGCGACGACATCGATGTGCTCATCATCCCCGACGGCCGCGCGCCGGTCGGCTTTCACCCACCCGCACCCGGCGAAGTGTTCCCAGATCCTCCGCTCGCGCATGTGGACCCGGCATTTCATCACATGGTGGGGGCGATCGGCAGCGAGGCGATCGCGCAGATTGCGGCCTTCATCAAGGATGGAGGACGCGTCATTCTGGTCGGATCCGCGACCGGATGGCTGGAGGCGCTATCCTCCAAGGTCGTGTTGCGAACGTTTCCGGTCGCACCAGGCGAGGCCAGGCCAATCTACGGCAAGTCGATCATGCTGGTGCAGACCAGCACTCATCCCCTGACAGAAGGTCTTCCGGCAGGGCTCAACATCACATTCACCGGCCGGTGTTTCGAGCCGGGCGCTGCGGACACGATAGCAAGCTTTGCTGACGCGAGCCCGCTCCTCAGCGGGTTGGCAATCGGCCAGTGGCGCCTGCAGGGCGCCGTTCTCGCCACCTACGAGGCGCTAGGCAAGGGCTCGATCGTGGCGTTCGCCTTCGACCCGGTCAGCCGCGGCCAGTCGAGCAACACCTTCGGCCTGCTGACGAACGCGATCTTGCAGGGGTAAGCCCCGAGAAGGCGGCGTTGGCACGGGCCTGCGCCTATGTCGAGTATGTGCCCGCCGGCCATCTCGCGGCTCATCGCCGGCGGAAGGCGTAACTCTATGGGGCCAGCATAAGCTCGGAGCGCAGCTCCAGCAGGTCCTCGCAGACGGCCTCCAGATCGCTGGCCGCGAAGCCCGAGCGCTGTGCTGGCCGATACTGCCCGATCTTCTCGAGCAGGACGCCGGTGAAGGAAATCCGGCCATCGGGAGCCACGACCATCCCGTTCTCCGCCTCGAATGAGGCATTCCATGCGACAGCCTCCTCGCGATCGACGCCCGGCGGCAGGTCGAGCGTAAGTTCGCCGCCCGCCAGCCGCACCGGATAGCCGCCCGGCAAGCCGTTCGGCCCCGGCACATGCCCGGACCATTCGCGTCCGAGCGCCATCGCCAGCAGCATGGGCACGCCGCTGGCGCCGGAGATCTCGATCACCGGCTCCGGTGTGAGCTGGATGTCCGAGAAGGTCCCGAAGACGTCCGCGACCTCCTTGCCGTCGATCCAGACGCGCGGCGCCCTGCCCTGCCGCTCCTGCGGCTTCTTCCGCCACTCGGCGAGATTCTGGTAATGCGCGAGGACCTTGACCTCGGCACCCGGAGGCGTGCTGGCCGAGCCGCCGAAGACGTTCGACAGGATCGCGACATTGCCCATGCCACTGGCGACCTTGTGGCCGAGCGCGATGATGATGCCGTTGACGACGTCCGGGAAGCCGCAATTGACCAGAATGGCCGGGCTGCCGCGCCTTGTGTTGGCAGCGGCAACGCGCGCGGAGAGCAGCGCCTGGAAGACGGCGGTGGCGCTCAAGCCCCCCTCGGCGACCAGCCGCGTCCAGGCATTGCCGCTCTGCGCGATGACCTGTGAGGTCTGGATCGAGGCCGCCTGGGCCACGACCTTTGGACCCGTGGCGGCGAGCATGGCGTCCGAAGCGCCGGGTTCAAGCAGGTCGACGCTGTAGGTCGTGAAGCGCGCCTTCGTGCCAAAGAGCTTGGCGCGGGCATTGGCGGCGGTGCGCAGCCAGTCGAGCCGCTGAGCATTCCGGCCGGCGATGACGACCGAAACAGGAGCGGGCGCAGTCGCCGCGATGTCAAAGGCGATGCGGGCGGCAAAGCCGCCGGTGCCGGAGACCAGGATGTCGCAACCACTCATCGTCAGCGTCCCTTGGCCGCCATGCGGTCCCAGCAATCGTCGAGGCGCGGCGAGAGCTTGTGCTTCATGATCCGCTGGCTCGCCGTGCGTTCGAAATCGTCGACGACGGCGATGTAGCGGGGGTTCTGATAGGGAGCGAGGCGGCTGCCCAGCCAGGCCGACAGCAGGGCAGCATCGACCGACGCGCCGTCACGTGGCTTCACGAAAAGCTTGATGTCCTGCTCGCCGACATCGGCCGCGACGCCGATCATCGCGCAATCCTCAACGGCCTCATGCTCGGCCGCGACATGCTCGACCTCCCAGGCCGAGACGTTCTCGCCCTTGCAGCGGACGCTGTCGGTCATGCGGCCGTGGAAATAGAGATTGCCTTCGGCGTCCCAGGAGCCGAGATCGCCGGTGTGCATGGCGCCGTCGCGCAGCGCCCGGCCCGTTGCCTCGGGATTGTCGAGATAACCGGGAAAGATCGCGCCCGGCAGGCTCGTCCTGATCACGATCTCGCCGCGCTCGCCCACCGGCACGTCCGAGCCGTCGGCGGCCAGCAGCCTGACTTCGAACCAGGGCATTGGCCGACCGACCGAGCCCACGGTGCCGCTGTCGTTGAAGGTGGTGATGCTGGAGGCCTCGGTCATGCCGTAGCATTCGCGGATCTCGACGCCGAAGCGGTCCCGGAACTGCGGCCAGATGTCCGGCGGGCAGCCGCCGCCCCAGGCGATGCGCACGCCGTGCTCGCGGTCGAGCGCGGAAACCGGCTGCTTCAGCAGGATCTGCAGGATGCCGCCGAGATAATGGACATGGCTTGCTCCCTCGGCCTTGACCTGGCTCCAGAAGCGGCTGGCGCTGAACCGATCGACCATCGCCAGCGTGATGTCGCGGATCATCGGCAGCGGCAGGAGCTGGGCGCCGCCGATGTGATAGAGCGGCTCCCAGACGAACAACACCTCGCCGGGCTGCGCGTCCGAGACGAGCGCGACGCCCTCGGCGGCCAACCGCAGCATGCGGTGGGAAACCAGCACGCCCTTCGGCCGCCCGGTCGTGCCGGACGTATACATCACGGCGAAGATCGCATCGGGAGCCGGCGTAGGCTCGGAGAAGGACGCGCCCGAGGACAGGATCGCGTCCAGCGCCCCATCAGCCTCGTGGATCAGCAGCTCGTGTGCGCCTTCGGGCATGGCCGCACCGATCTCGGAGGCCAGATCGGCATCGACGACGACGAGCCTGGGGTCGGGATGGGTCAGCAGATAGCGCAGCCCGTCGCCACGCTGCTGGGCGTTGACCGGCACCCAGGCGACGCCGGCGCGCGCCAGGCCGAAGACGACCGCGATGGCAGCAACCGAATTTCGCATCATCACGGCGACGCGGTCGCCGGGCTTCAGCCCGCGCTCGCGCAGATGTGCGGCGAAAGCGGCCGAGCGACGTTCCAGCTCGGCATAGGTCAGCGGCTCGCCGCAGAAGCGCGCATAGACGCGGTCCGGCTCGGCGCGGGCGCGCGCGGTCAGGAGATCGACGAAACCGTCGGCTGAAAGAGGCGTCATGACTGTCATGTTGTGCGCGAGGAGGAGCGGAGCCGTTCGGCCAGAAGCAGCATTGCGGTGACGACGACCAGCACGACCACGGAGACAGCGGCAAGCGTCGGGTTGAGCTGCAGGATCATGTCGTCCCACATCTGCTTTGGTAGCGTGGTCTTGATGCCGCCGCTGACGAAGATCGCGATCGTCAGCTCGTCGAACGAAGTGATGAAGGCGAAGAGGAAAGCGGCTACGAGCCCGCCCTGCACCAGCGGAATGGTGACTCCAGTCAGCGTGCGCACCCGGTTGGCGCCGAGCGTCGCCGCCGCCTGGTCGAGCCGCTGATCATAGGTCTTGAGCACGGCCGCGATGGTGACCAGCGTGAAGGGGATGGCGAGCACGGTATGGCCGATGATCAGGCCGAGGTCGGTGGCGATCAGACCGATACGCGCGAAGAGGTAGAACAGGCCGACAGCGATGACGATACGCGGCACGATCATCGGCGCCAGGAAAAAGGCGAAGATCAGCCCGCTCCAGCGCGTCCGGCTGTTGGCCAGCGCAAGGGCCGCAAAGCCGCCGATCGCCGTGGCCGCCAGCGCCGTGGCGAAGGCAACGATGAAGGAGCGGATCGTCGCCTGGATCCAGAGCGGCGAGTCGAAATAGGTCCGGAACCAGGACAGGCCGAACCCCGGCGGCGGAAACTCGAGAAACTGCGAGCTCGTGAAGGCCAGCGGTATGACGAGCAGCGTCGGCAGCACCAGGAAGCCGATCACGAGCCAGCAGAACGCCGGCAACATGGCCGCGCAGGCTCGCTTGCCAAGGATCGCATTGGCTGCGCCGGAAAGCTTCGCGGCCGCCGTGCCGATGACGCCGAGCACGACGAGACCGAGATCGCGCAGACGCCCCTGGCTGCTCTGGGCCGAGCCACCAGCGATCGTCGAGATGCCGAAGAGCCGATCATAGGCCCAGCAGGAGATCAGCGCAGCGGCGAGCATCATGGCCGCGAGCGCGCCCGCGAAGGACCAGTTCAGCAGTTCCTGGACCTGGGTGATGATGAGCTGCGCCAGCATCGTCTGCTGCCGCCCACCCAGAAAAGCCGGGACGATGAAGAAACCGAGGGAGGAGATGAAGACCAGCAGTCCGGCCGCCGCCACGCCCGGCAGCGACAGCTTGAAATAGACCAGCCAGAAAGCCCGCGCCGGCGAGGCACCGAGCGTCTGCGCGGCCTGCACCAGCCTTCGGTCGATGCCGGTCATCACCGGGAGCATGGTCATGACCGCGAGCGGGACCATGGCATGGACCATGCCGACCATGACGCCGAATTCGTTATGGAGCAGCGGCAACGGCTGGTCGACGAGGCCTGAGCCGGTCGCCAGCGAATTGATGATGCCGCTGCGCCCGAGCACGATCATCCAGGCAAAGGTCTTGACGAGATAACTCGTCCAGAACGGCACCATGACGAAGAGCAGCATCCGGCCACGAAAGATGTCCGGCATCCGCGCGATCCAGTAGGCCAGCGGATAGCCGATGAGCAGGGACCAGAACGCCGTCCATCCGGCGATGCGGAAGGTGATGCCGAGGACGCGGACATAGACGTCAGTCGCCGCGATGCGCTGATAGGTACCGATCGAGAACGCGCCGGTCTCGTTGTCGACGAAGCTCAGGCCCAGCAGCTGCGCCACCGGCCAGGCGAAGAAGACCGCGAGGAAGAGCAGGCCGGGAACGGCGAGCCAGAGCGCGCCGAAGCGAAGCCTGGGACGCGGCACGCTCGCAGTCGATGACGCCGCCACCGCGCTCATGCGACCAGCACCGCCTTGTCGCGGGCCCAGCCGGCGACGATGACCTCGTCGATCTGCGGGACCGCTTCGTCCGAACCCAGCCGGAGCACGAGCTGCGCGCCGTCAGCCAGCGTCGCGATCACGCGCGTTTCCGAGCCGGCATAGACGATCTCGCTGACCTTCCCGGAGATGGCATTGCCATCGCGGGCGCCGATGCGAAGGTGCTCGGGCCGCACGACCAGCGCGTTCTCCACCTGCGCAGGAGCGGCGCCAGTCGGCAGGTTGAATCGGCCATGCGCGGTCTCGATCGCACCGTTGCCGTCCCAGCGACCGCGGAAGATGTTGGAGATGCCGATGAAGTCGGCCGCGAAGGCCGTCCGCGGCTTCTCGTAGATCTCGCGTGGCGCGCCAAGCTGCTCGATCTTCGCGTGGTTCATCAGGCAGATGCGGTCGGACATCGCGAGCGCCTCCTCCTGATCATGCGTGACATAGACGATCGTGGCGCCGCTTTCGCGATGCAGCCGCTTGATCTCGATCTGCATGTGCTCGCGCAGCTTCTTGTCGAGAGCGCCGAGCGGCTCGTCCATCAGGATGATGGAGGGCTGGTAGACGAAGCAGCGGGCCAAAGCGACGCGCTGCTGCTGGCCGCCCGAAAGCTCGCGCGGAAAGCGGTTCGCGAGATGGCCGAGATGCACCATCGCGAGCGTCGCGGAAACGCGGCTCTCGATCTCGGAGGCCGAGCGCCCGCGCATCTTGAGCGGAAAGGCGATGTTCTCCGAGACAGTCAGGTGCGGGAAGAGCGCGTAATGCTGGAAGACGAGACCGATGTCGCGCTGGTGCACGGGGGTGCTCGACTGGTCGCGCCCGTCGATCACCACCTTGCCCTCGCTCGCCTCGACGAGTCCGCAGATGAGCTGCAACAAGGTCGTCTTGCCGGAGCCCGAAGGCCCCAGCAAGGTGAGGAACTCGCCTTCGGCGACGCTGAGCGAGCTCGGCTCGAGGGCCGTGGTCGCGCCATAGCGCTTACACAGGCCCTCGACCACGAGTTTGGCCGGTTTGGGGGCGGTTGCGGTCATTCCGGCGCTCTTCGCCATTGCGATCAGGTCAGGAGCCAGGCGTTGAAGCGCTCGGTCACCTTGGCGCGGTTGGCGCTCCACCAATCCTCGTTCGCAATGGCCATCTGCTTCAGGTTTTCCGGCGAGGTCGGCAGAACCTGGGCGCGCGCGGCCGGGATCGTCTGATAGGCGTCGAGGTTGGTCGGGCCATAAGCCAGAACCTCGGTGAAGACGGCCTGCGCCTTCGGGTCCGAGCAGAAGCGCACGAACTGGCGGGCGACGTCGGCCTTCGGGCCGCCCTTCGGCAGACCCCAGCCCTCGATCGAGTAGAGACCCTGGTTCCAGACGATCTTGGCCGGCGCGCCGCCATCGATCGCCGCCTGCAGCCGCGCATTCCAGCCCGGCAGCATGTCGACCTCACCGCTCTGCAAAAGCTGCGTCGACTGCGCGCCGCCCGTCCACCACACGGCGACATGCGGCTTGATCTTGTCGAGCACCTTGAAGGCGCGATCGATATCGAGCGGGTAGAGCTTGTCGAGCGGCACGCCGTCCGCGAGCAGCGCCTGCTCGATGGTGTCGATCGGGTTCTTGCGGAGCGCGCGGCGGCCCGGGAACTTCTCGACATTGAAGAAGTCTGCCCAGCTCGCCGGGGCGTTCTTCACCTTGTCGGTTCGATAGGCGAAGATCGTCGAATAGACATCCGTGCCCATGAACTCGGGCGAGATCGCCTGCGGCATCAGCTTGGGTACGTCGGCATGCGAGAAGCCGATCGGATCGAGCAGCCCCTGCCCCTTCAGGATGTCGCGGGCCGACAGCGTCAGCGTGCAGACGTCCCAGGTATAGGACTTGGTCTCGACCATCGCCTTGAACTGGGCGGTTGGCTCCGCCTCGCGGGCGACGTTCACGACCTTGTTGCCGGTCGCCTTCTCGAAGGGGTCGTAGAACGCCTTGCGGAAGGCAGGGCCGAACGGTCCGCCCGGATCGGCGACGGTGATCTGGGTGGCTGCACTGGCGCGGCCGATAAAGCTCGGCGCGGCCAATGCCGCGGTCGCACCGCCCGCGAGCTGCAGCAACCGCCTGCGGCTGGTCTCGAACGTCTTCGTCATCATACTCTCCCTTGCTGCGGTTTTCCGCGATTTCCCCGGGGTGAACTCGAAATTCAGGCGCTTTTTCTGGCGGCGCGCTTGGCGAGGAACTCTTCCATCATCCGGGCGGGCTCGCCGGTGGCGTAGGCCTCGCGCTGGTTGCGGATGCCGGCGGCCAGGCACTCGCGGAAGCTGGCCTCCGTCACCTCGCGGAA
>NZ_DASYHA010000002.1:0-69323 GCF_035999205.1 Allobosea sp. | reverse complement strand
CACCGACTATCCGACGCCGGACGGCACCTGCATCCGCGACTACATCCACGTCACCGATCTCGCCCGGGCGCATCTCTCCGCGCTCGAGCATCTGCGCGCCGGCGGCGCCAACCTGACCCTCAACTGCGGCTATGGCCGCGGCTACTCGGTCAGCGAGGTGGTGCGCGTGGTCAAGCAGGTCTCGGGCGTCGATTTCCCGGTCAAGCTCTCCGGCCGCCGCGCCGGCGACCCGGCCTCGCTCGTCGCCAGGGCCGACCGCATCCGCACGGAACTCGGCTGGCGCCCCGAACATGACGACCTCGAGGAGATCGTCCGCCAGGCCCTCGCCTGGGAAGACAAGCTCAGGACGCGAAACGCGGCGTAGCGCCTCCATGCGCCGTCCGGACGCGTCACACAGCTTCCGGCTCGCCTGCACGCGCCGTTAGGCGAGGGCGCGACGGGAAGGGGCGATCGCGTCGGTCATCGCCGGCAACCATGGGACATCGCTCGCGCCGAAGATCGTCGCGAGCTCGTCCGGGCGTGCGCGGAAGAAGGAATAGAGCGTCTCGACCCGCGGCGCCGCCTTCGCATAGTCGAGCTGCGACAGCATCACCGGCTTGACCAGGCCTGGATAAAGGCGCGGCGGGCTGACCACCGTGTTGCCCCAGAGCCGGCGATAGAAAGGGTAGTGTTCGGGCCTCACTGCCGCCAGCATGATATCGGCGTTGAAGCGCTCCATGGCCAACCAGGGCAGCCGCAGCGTCAGATAGGCGAGTTCGGGCAATTCGCGAGACCATTGCGCATCGGCCACGAAGCGCGTCGGATCGACCAGCACACGGCCGGCCTCGATCTGCGGCAAGACCGTGTCCGGGAAGACGTTGGCGGTCGGAATCGGCGGCAATCCGGGAACGGAGATGCTCAGGCGAATCGCCCCGGCCAGTTCGCCATCGACATGGACGCCGACGACGAGGCAATTGGGATGCTCATCGACGGGGTCGGTGAAACGCTCCTGCTCGTTGGGAGCGATGGCGCCCTCCCGCAGATAGGCGCGATAACGCAGGCGGAAGACGTTTTCCCGGTCTTCCGGGTGAACCGCCAGGCGGTATTCGACTCGCTCGAGCGCGCGGCTGACGCGGTCGTTCAAGGACAATGCTTGATGTGCGACTGCGTGAACCATGCTGCGACCGCGGGTATGGTTAATCCTAGGTTAACCATCGTCGCCGCGAGGCTGCGTCGTCAAGCCAGCCCCTGCACAAGATTTGATCTGTCGCTGCATTGGCAGCGGCAGCGGACGGCCCAGCGTAACGGCCGCGTGACGGTCGTGCTCAGGGGAGCCGGCGGAGTGGCGCGCGTTCCAGCGAGGCCGTCAGCGGGCGCGCGGCGAAGGCCGATATCAGCTCGCGTGCCAAAGGTGTCGGCTGGGGTCGGGCGAGCAGGTAGCCCTGAACCTCGTCGATCACGCCCATCTTCGTCAGGCCGTTCAGTTGGTCGGCCGTCTCGACTCCCTCGGCGACGACGGTCAGCCCCAGCTCCTTGCAGAGCCGCGCGATGCCGACCAGCAGCGTCTGGTCCTTCTTCGTCTCACGACCGCCCGAGACGAAGGAGCGGTCGATCTTGATCTTGTGAAGCGGGAACGACTGCAGATAGCTCAGGCTGGAATAGCCGGTGCCGAAATCATCCAATGCGATCTGCACGCCGATGTCGCGCAGCTTGGTCAGCGTCGACATGGCCTGGGCGTCATCGTGCATCAGCGCCGATTCCGTCAGTTCGATCACGAGGCGAGAGGGCTGCAGCTTCGACCGCGCCAGTGCGACCGCGACATCGTTGACGATGACGTCGTCGCGGAAATGGGTGGCGGAGATGTTGACCGCCACCGAGACGCTGTCAGGCCACAGTGTCGCCTCCCGGCAGGCCTTGTCGAGCACCGCCCGGCCAATCTGGTTGATCAGGCCGACTTCTTCGGCGATGCCGATGAACTCGCCCGGCGCGACGAGGCCCCGCTCCGGATGGCGCCAGCGCAGCAGGGCCTCGCAGCTCGTGATCCTGCCGGACCCGATCGCGACGATCGGCTGGTAGAAGATCTCGAACTGGTCGTCGGCGAGCGCCTCGCGAAGATCGAGCTCGACGATGCGCCGCGTGCTGGCGGCCTCGATCATGCTGCTGTCGTAGAAGCGGGCGCAGCTGCGCCCTCCCGATTTGGCGGCGTAGAGTGCGAGATCGGCGTTGCGGATGACGATGTCCGGGTCGCTGCCGTCATCGGGACAGATCGCGATGCCGATGCTGGCGCTGCCGACGATGGCGTTGCCGTCGATCTCATGAGGCTGGCTCAAGCTGGAGCTGACGCGCTCGGTGAGCTGCTCGAGCGCGTGGCGATCGACGAGATCGGGAATGACGACGACGAACTCGTCGCCGCCAAGCCGCGCGATCAGGGATGCCGCGCCCAGCAGCAGATTGAGCCTCCGCGCCACCTCGACGAGCAGGGCGTCGCCAAAGGGGTGACCGAGGGTATCGTTGACCTTCTTGAAGTGGTCGAGGTCGATGAACAGGATCGCGAAGCCCTGGTCCGGCTTGGCCATCAGCGTCTGCAGATGGGATTTGAGCAGGCTGCGGTTCGGCAGCCCGGTGAGCGGGTCATAATGCGCAAGCTGGCGGATCGTGTCCTCCTGCTGGCGCTGCTCGGTGATGTCCTCGACCACCACGACGGCGCCGATCGTACCGGAGACGCGAAACGTCAGCTCGAGGACGCGCCCGTCGGCGAGGCTCGCGGTCAGCCGGGCCTCGGTTTCATGCCGCAGGGCCAGGCGTGCGGCGAGTACCAGGCTGCGCAGCTGTGCGCGGCCGATCAGCCCGGCGCGCTGGCAACGGACCAGGAAGCGGCCGATGCTACGGCCGGGTTCGGCCAGACCGGCGTGCAGCCCGACGATCGCGGGCAGCCGGCGATTGACCAGCGAGAGCCGGCCCTTGCGGTCGAACATGCACAGGCCATGGGCCATGTTGTCGAGCGCGGCCTCGAGACGGGCCGCCAGCAGACGTTCGCGCTTGGCCGAGACGACGGCGGTGGTCAATGTCGCGCGCAGCTTTTCTGCGATCGACTTGAAGCTCAGCAGAAACGGCCCCAGCACGCAGGCGACGACTGCGTAATGCGCATTGCCCGCAAGGGCGAGACCGGCGAGCAGCGGCACCCCGGCGCAGCTGAGCTGCGTCGCGACCAGCATCCGGCTGCCATAGTTGCGCCCGGCGACGCCGATCATGTTCGCCAGCGTCATCGAGAATGCGAGAAGCTGCACCGGAGGACTGGTCTGGAGCGCGAAGGTCAGGAACGACCAGAGCCCCATGACGAAGACGTAGAGCGACGAGAAGACGGTGTATCGGACTTCCCAGCGAGCGGCACAGTCGCGGTCGTGCAGCTGCCTGGCGGCGGCCTTGAACTGGGCGACATCGGCCGCTCGGGTCAGCGTCAGCCCCAGCAGGATGACCGCGCAGATGTAGAAGGCGGGGTGGCCCGTCATGCCGGCGCTGAGAAACGCCGCCAGTACCGTCCCGCTGGACCCGATGATCAAGGTCCTGGGGTCGGCATAGAGCGAGCGCACCAGCGAAACATAGACCTCGTCGCGCAATCCCTGATCGATCACACGAGGGGAGGTTTGGGGAGGCATCGGTCATCCCAGCGGCAAAATCTCCCGCAAGATCGCGCCTGACCGTTAAGATGTAGTTGTGACCCCGCACATACGAATTCGCGGGCGGCGGGGACGTTCCGCCGATCGTCGGCAATGAATTAACAGCTCGGTCAGGCTCTGCGTGCAAATGTTCGTCCAGACCTGCAGCGCGGCGTGGCCGGAGATGATCGATGACATCGTCAGTCGGACTCAACGTCATCGAGATGAAGGGCAGGGCGCGCCTGCCCTGCGCATCTTGCCTGTTCGGCGTCGGAGAGGCTGCGGGCATGGCCGGCGCCGAGGCCTGCCCGTTGAAGCGCGGGCTTCTGCGCCGCCTTGCCGAAAACAAGTCCGCGGGCGTCCCCGGTCACGAGGTTTCCTGCGATGGGTTCACGCCGGGGTTCTGCGAGCCTGAAAGCGACCACGCCTGGACCGACACGGCCGTTCCCAGGTCACGGCTGTCCTGACGGGCCCGTCATCGGGCCGCAAGCACGCAGATCTTGCGCGCCACCTCGAACGAGCGCTCGAAGGCCGGAATGGGCAGGAACTCGAAGCGCGAATGGAAATTATAGGCGCCGGTGAAGAAGTTTGGCGTTGGCAAGCCCCGGGCCGAGAGCGCCGCGCCATCCGTGCCGCCGCGCATCGGGATCAGCTTGGGAGCGATGTTCAGTTCCGTCATGGCCGATAGCAGCAGGTCGACCGAGCGGCGGTCGTCGCCCAGGCTGTCGGAGATGTTGCCATAGGTGTCGGTGACGGTGCATTCGACGCGCCCGGCCGGATAGCGGGCCGCGATCTGACCCGCGACTTCGGCGATGCGGCGCTTGCGCTCCTCGAAACGCTGCTTGTCGAATTCCCGGATCATCACCTTGAGGCGCGCCTGGCCTGTATTGGCGACGATGTCGTTGAACCAGAAATAGCCCTCGCGCCCCTCGGTGTGCTCCGGCGTCTCGGTGCGATCGAATTCGCTGATGTAGTCGTGCGCCATCAGCAGCGGGTTGACCAGAACGCCCTTGGCCGACATCGGATGGGCGCTGACGCCTGTGAAGACCAGTTCACCGGCGGCGGCGTTGAAGTTCTCGATCACGACCTCGCCGACCTCGCAGCTGTCGATCGTATAGGCGAAGTCGCAATCGAAGCGGGCAAGGTCGAGCGCCTTGGCGCCGCGCAGCCCGATCTCCTCGTCGGGGACGAAGGCGACGAGGATGTCGCCATGGGCATCGTCGGGGCCGAGCGTCGCCAGCAGCGTCATGACGATGGCGATCGCGGACTTGTTGTCGGCGCCGAGCACGCTGGTGCCGTCGCTGAAGATGATCTCGGCGCCGTTCCAGGGTTCGATCTCGGGATGCTCAGCGATCCGCAGCCAGATTTCCTGCTGTGCGTTCAGGCAGAGATCCTTGCCGTCGAAGCGCAGGATCTGCGGGTTGATGATCGGCGAAAGGCCGGAATCGACCGTGTCGAGATGGGCGATGAAACCGATGCGCGGCGCACCCTTCGCGGTGCCGCGCTTGAGCGCCGTAACGGTGGCATGATCGTCGACGACGACGTTTTCCAGCCCCAGGCCACGTAGCTCCTCCGCGAGCAGGTCTGCGAGACGCTGCTGGCCCGGTGTCGTCGGCAGCGTCGTTGCCTTGGCGTCGCTCTGGCTCTCGATGGCGACATAGCGCAGGAAGCGCTCGATCAGCTGCTCGCGAATGGTCATGGCGTCTCCGACGGCTCGCATTTTTTGCATCGGCTCTTCCGAAAACCGCATCCCACTTTTCGGGCCGATGCATGGCTGGCGCCGGACGTCTCGCGTCAGGCGCTCAGGGACTGCTCCCGCATACCGAACTCGCGACCGGGAATCGAGGCGAGCAGTGCTTGGGTGTAGGCGTGCTGTGGATTGCCGAAGACCTCCCCGATCGGTCCGGACTCGACGACCTCGCCGTTCTTCATCACGGCAACGAGGTCGCAGACCTGGGCGGCGACGCGCAGGTCGTGCGTGATGAAGACGATCGAGAGGCCAAGCCGCTGGCGCAGCTCCGCCAGCAGCTTCAGTACCTGCGCCTGGACGGAGACATCGAGCGCTGAGACCGGCTCGTCGGCGACGAGGACGCGCGGCTCGAGCGCCAGCGCGCGGGCAAGGCCGATGCGTTGACGCTGGCCGCCGGAGAACTCGTGCGGGTAGCGTTCGGTCGCAGCCGGATCGAGACCGACCAGGGCGAACAGCTCCTTGGCGCGGATCATCGCCTCGGCCCGCGGCCTGCCGTGGACGATCAGGCCCTGGGCAACCGCTTCGCCGGCCTTGCGGCGCGGATTGAGCGAGGCGAAGGGGTCCTGGAAGACCATCTGGATGTGGCGGGTCGCGGCGCGCAGCTCGGATTTGGAGAGGCTCGCGAGATCGGTGCCGGCGATGCGGATCGAGCCGCTCTCCGGATCGATCAGGCGCACCAGGCAGCGCGCCAGCGTCGACTTGCCGGAGCCGGACTCACCGACGATGCCGAGCGTTGCGCCCTTGGGCAGGGTCAGCGTGACGTCCCTGACGGCATGGGTGACGCGCTGGCCGCGGCCGAGGAAGCCGCCGGTGCGATAGGTCTTCGAGACGTGCTCGATCGACAGGATAGCCTCGGCCGCAAGCTCGCGCGGCGGTGGCGCCTTGAGCGGGGGGACCGCTGCGATGAGCTGCTTCGTATAGGGGTGCTGGGGATTGCCCAGCACCGCTTCGGCCGTGCCCTGCTCGACGACCTGGCCCTTGCTCATCACCGCGACGCGATCGGCGATCTCGGCGACGACGCCGAAATCATGGGTGATGAAGAGCACGGCCGTGCCCTTGCGCCTTTGCAGGTCGCGGACCAGTTCGAGGATCTGGGCCTGGGTTGTGACGTCGAGCGCGGTCGTCGGCTCGTCGGCGATCAGCACCTTGGGATCGAGCGCCAGCGCCATGGCGATCATGGCGCGCTGGCGTTGGCCGCCGGAGAGCTCGTGCGGATAGGCCTTCGCCGCCGCAGTGGGATCGGGAATGCGCACCTCTTCGAGCAGGGCCTGGACCCTGGCCTTGATCTCAGCCTTGCCGAGATCGCTGTGCAGCTCGAACATCTCGCCGATCTGGTCGCCGATGGTGCGGAGCGGGTTCAGCGCCGTCATCGGTTCCTGGAAGATCATGGCGATGCCGGCGCCACGGACCTTGCGCATATCGGCTTCGTCCAGGCTCGCGAGATCGCGCCCCTCGAACAGGATGCGTCCGGCATCGATGGCGACGCCGGGCGGCAGCAGGCGCATCACGGCGTTGGCCGTCATCGACTTGCCGGAGCCGGATTCGCCGACGACGCAGAGGATCTCGTTGGGGCTGAGAGCGAGCGAGACCTCGCTCATCGCATGGGCGCGGTCGGCATTCTTCGGCAGGCGGACGCTGACGGATTCGAGGGTTAGGATCGCGCTCATCGGCCCTTCAGCCTCGGATTGAGGGCATCGTTCAGGCCCTGGCCGACGAGCGAGACGGCGAGCACGGTGACGAGGATCGCGACGCCGGGAATGGCGGAGACATACCATTGCACCCGCAACACGTCGCGGCCTGCGCCGATCAGGTTGCCCCAGGAGGCCACGTTGGGATCCGAGAGCTTGAGAAAGGCGAGGGCGCTTTCCAGCAGGATCGCGATTGCCATGACCACGCTGGCATAGACGATGACGGGTGGCAGGGCGTTGGGCAGGATCTCGCCGAAGATCAGCTTGACGTCACGCAAGCCCAGAGTTCGCCCGGCCTGGACGAATTCGCGGTTGCGCAGCGAGAGGAACTCGGCGCGTGTCAGCCTCGCCGAGGCCGGCCAGGAGACGATGCCAATCGCGACCGTCACAGTCGTGATCGTCGAACCGAACACGGCGACGAGCACCAGCAGCAGGATGAAATTGGGCAGCGTCTGGAAGGCCTCGGTCACGCGCATCAGGGCGGTGTCGACCCAGTCGCCGTAATAGCCGGCGAAGGCGCCGATGGTGATGCCGATCAGGACCGAGATCACGGTGGCGACCAGCCCGATCAGCAGCGAGATGCGCGCGCCGTGGAAGATCTGGGCGGCGATGTCGCGACCGGAATTGTCGGTGCCGAGCAGGAAGCGCGGGTTGGTGAAGGGCCAGACCAGCGGCCGCCCGGCGAGTGCCAACGGATCGCGCGGATAAAGCCAGTCGGCACTCACTGCCATGGCAAGGACGAGGACCAGCAGGACGAGGCCGATCACGGCCGGCGGGCTGCGGAAATAGAGCTTCAGGAAGGACATGCCTCAGCCTCCCGTCGTGATGCGCGGGTCGAGCCGGGCATAGAGCAGATCGACGATGAAGTTGACGGCGATGACCAGGAGCGCCGAGACGAAGACGATCCCGAGCAGCGTGTTGAGATCGCGCTGGATCACCGATTCATAGGCAAGACGGCCGAGACCCGGCAGCGAGAACACGCTCTCGACCACGACCGAGCCGCCAAGCATCGTGCCGGCCTGCAGGCCGATCAGCGTCACCATCGGCAGAAGCGCGTTGCGCAGCACGTGGCGCACGACGACGCGGGTTTCGTCCATGCCCTTGGCGCGGGCGGTGCGGACGAAATCGAGCGTCAGCACCTCGAGCATCGAGCCGCGCATGATGCGCAGGTAGATCGCCATGTAGAACAGCGCCAGCGTCAGCGTCGGCAGCACGAGATGGCTCGCGATGTCGAGCGTGCGCGCCAGCCCGACACGGGCGACCGTGATATCCTCGAAGCCACCGGCCGGCAGCCATTGCAGGTAGATCGAGAACACGACGATCGCCATCAGTCCGAACCAGAAGGTCGGCATCGCGTAGAAGACCAGGCCGAGCGTCGAGATCAGCGTGTCCGGCCAGCGGTTGACGCCGCGCGCAGCGATGACGCCGAAGATCAGCCCGAAGAAGAAGGCCAGCGAGAGCGAGGCGGTCATCAGCAGGATCGTCGGCGGCAGGCGCTCGGAGATGACCGTCGCGACCGGCTTGCCATAGATGGCGGAGAAGCCGAGATCGAGCTGGACCAGTCGCCAGAGATATTGGCCGAACTGGGCCCAGGCCGAGAGGTTGAGTCCGTAATGCTCGCGTAGCTGACGGGCGGTCTCGGCATCGCCGCCGCCCATCTGCGCCATCAGCGCATCGACCGTGTCGCCCGGCGCGAATTGCAGCAGGACGAAGACCCCGATCAGGATCAGCACGAGAGTGGGAATCGAGGCGGCGAGACGCCGCCCCGCGAGGGTCAGGATGCGCATAGGACCGACTTTAGCAGAGCGCTTCGGAAGACGAAGCCTTCACTCCGCCAACCACAGATCGTGCCAGGAACTGGAGCCCCAACGCGGCGTGTTGGAATGGTTGCGCGCCTTGGCGCTGATCGCGGTCAGGAAGATCTGCTCGATCGGCGTCCAGATCGGGATTTCGGTGTTGGCGAGGCGGACGAAGTCGCCATAGAGCGCCTTGCGCTTGGCGACGTCGACCTCGGTCGCCGCGTCGTCGATGATCTTGTCCATCTGCGGGTTGGTCCAGTCCCACTGATTGGTCCAGGGCGCGCCCTTCGGCTGGCCCGAGCGATACCAGACCGTGGTCGAGACGGCGGGATCGTTGCGATACTGGTGCCAGCCGGTGGCAAGATCGAAGGCGTGGTCGTCATAGACCTGCTTCAGGAAGCCGCCGCCATCGGTGCGCACCACCTCGACCTTGATGCCGACCTCGGCCAGCGACTGCTGGATGAAGGTGGCGAACAGGGTGATGTCCTCGCCCCAGGGGGCGGGCAGGAGGCGGAGCGAGAAGCGCGTGCCGCCGGCGCCGGCTTTGAAGCCGGCCTCGTCGAGCAGCTTGGCCGAGAGCTTCTTGTCGAAGGGGTATTGCGGACCGTTGTCGGCCGGGAAGAAGTCGGTCGAGACCGAGGGGACCGGACCCTTTCCGGGCTTGGCAAAGTCGCCGAGGAAGTTCTCGATGAAGAAGGGGATGTCGAGCGCGTGGGCGATGGCGCGGCGCACGCGGATGTCGGCCAGCTCCTTGCGGCGGAAGTTGAACTCGATCGTGTTGGTGCGGGCGTTGCCCTCATTGCCCTTGGTCGAGACGATGAAGCGCGGATCCTTGCCGAGGCGGGCAGAGTCCGAGATCGTCAGGCCGGAGAACGGGCTGTAGTGGATCTGGCCCGCTTCCATCTGGGCGGCCGCGGCAGCGCGATCGGTGACGACGCGCCAGACGATGCGGTCGAGATTGGGGGCATTCGGGCGCCAGTAGTCGGGGTTGCGGTCGGCAATGACGTGCTGGCCGCGCTCATAGGTCACGAACTTGAACGGACCGGTGCCGATCGGGGCGAGATTGGCAGGGTTCTGGCGGATGTCGCCCTTGCCCTCGTAGATGTGGCGCGGCGAGACGTAGCCGAGGTCCGGCAGCGCGCGCAGCAGCAGGTTGAGCGGCATCGGACGCTCGTAGCGGAACACGGCGGTGAGCGGATCGGGGGTGTCGACGGCGGTCAGGAAGAGTTGCAGCGTGGTGCCGTAGTTCAGGATCTTCTTCCACATCTCCATCGCGGTGAACTGCACGTCCGCCGAGGTGAAGGGCTTGCCGTCATGCCACTTCACGCCTTCGCGCAGCTTGAAGGTGATGGTCTTGCCATCGGGAGCGGCTTCCCAACTCGTGGCGAGCACGCCGACCGGGTTGCCCGCCGCGTCGAGATCGACGAGCTGTTCCTGGATCTTGCCGCCGATGATGTAGACGCCGGTCGAGGCCTGCAGGCTCGGATTCAGCTGGCGCTGCTCGGCGCCGTAATGGACGGTGAAGACGCCGCCCTTGCGCGGGGTCTCCTGGGCAAAGAGCGAGCGCATCGGAAAGGCGACGCTCGAGGCGATGGCGGCGCTGGTCAGGAGCGCGGCGCGGCGGGTCATGTCCATGGAGAAATCCTCGTGTCTGAGGTCGCGTAGGGGAGACGATGGGAATGGCGAGCGCGACCGTCAACGGTGGTCGCGCTCAAAAAACGGGCTCGTGTGCTACTGGGGCAGCAAGCTCAGGACGATGCCGTTCGCGGCGCTAGCGGCGACGCTGACGGCGCCGTCATGGGCGATCGCACGCGCACCGAGCGACGCCTTCGCGCCCTTGATGTTCGTGCTCGCGATGACGAGCGCTACGGCACCTTCGGTTGCCGCGCCGTCGCGCACGGCCTCCGGATAGCGTCGCGCGAAGCCGGCTGCATCATAGAACAGGAAATCGGCGCGCTTGCCGCCGGAGGGGACGAGCCAGGCGTCGCCATCGGCGCGGGCGTGCTCGTCGATCAGCCGGGCAAGATGCTCGGCCGCCGATTTGGGGTCCGCGGTCAGCACCTCGAGCCGGACGAGGCGGCTGGCGCCATTGGCATGGGCCAGGAGTTCGGGGATCCAGACCGTCTCGCGGGTCAGGTGCTGGCAGGCGAAGATGCGCAGGCCGCCGGGCTGTTCCTCGAGCGGCCAGCGGAAGACGTTGAACCTGGCCTCGCCGGTGCCTCCGCCGGGCAGGTCGACCGGGCGGCCGAAATGGATCGGCCCGAGCGCCGCCAGACCTCGGCTCTTCAATTCCTCGGCGCCCGCCGCGGCGTCGTCGGTGGTGAAGGCGGCTCGTTCCAGGCCTTCGCGCTTGGCGAGGTAATCGCGGGTCGGCTTGTTCTGCTCGGTCTCGGTCAGGATGCCGAGCAGCTCGACATAGTCGTCGCCGAACATGATCGTGTAATTGCCAGTGCCGAGGATCGGCGAATGCGTGCCGCGCGGCGAGACCGTAAAGCCAAGGCTGCGCCATTGCTCGGCGGCTGCATCCAGATCGCGAACGGTGACGACGACGTGATCGAGACCGAGGATATGCTTGAGCGACATGACAGGCCCTTCAATGGATCAGCAGAGGGCCGAGTTCAGCCGAAGCTGCGGCGTGGCGCAATCGCTCCTACCCGACAGTTGCGGCAGCCCCCTGCTGCGCTGCACACATAGCTGCGGGGGGATAAAAATTCCAAGGCTAGAATGGTCTGTGAAACAATTTGGAAGATTTCATTCGTTTGAGTGATTTCTGATAGAATTTTGATCCCTCTCTGGCCAGACGAAGAAAGAAGCGCCTCTTGCCTCTCGCCAAGCGGGCGGCAAGGATGCGCCCGCTCGGCGATCCGCCGCGCGCCGTCGCCGAACATCGCTCGAAAGTCATGGACATGCCGACCTCCGCCTCCGTCACCTGGCCGCCCTCGCTCTGGGCCGCGACGGCTCCTGCCGGCCCTGCGCTGAACCCGCTGGAAGGCGATATCCAGGCTGATGTCGTTGTGATCGGTGCAGGCTTCACCGGGCTTTCGACGGCCATTCACCTCCGCGAAAGCGGCGTCGAGGTGGTGGTGGTCGAAGCGGCGGAACCCGGCTGGGGCGCGTCGGGCCGCAACAATGGGCAGGTCATCCCGACGCTGGCGGGGCATGATCCCTCGGCGATGGTGGCGCGCCATGGCGAGGCGGGCGAGCGCTTCAACGCCGTGTTGCGCGACAGTGCGCAGTATCTCTTCGATCTCGTCCGCAAATACGACGTGCCGGCCGAGGCCGAGCAGGCCGGCTGGATCCAGCCGGTGCATTCGCCCGGCCGCTTCAAGCTGGCCGAGAAGCGGGTGCGCGAATGGTCGGCGATCGGCGCACCGGTGGAACTGCTCGACCGGGCGGCGGCAGCCGAGATGCTGGGTTCGCAGGCCTGGTTCGGCGGCTTCTGGAACCGCACCGGCGGCCATATCAATCCGCTGGCTTTGGCGCGCGGCCTCGCCGAGGTCGCGCTGAAGCTCGGCGCGACCATCCATGCTCGTTCGCCCGTCGGCAGCATGGCGCGCGAGGGCGACCGCTGGGTGGTCCGCACGGCCAAGGGTTCGGTGATGGCGCGCGCGCTGGTGCTGGCGACCAATGCCTATACAGGTGAATTCGAGCGCGGGCTCGCGCCGGAGGTCGCCGAGGAGGTCATCCCGGTGCTGTCCTGGCAGATGGCGACGAAGCCGATCAGCGACAACATCGCGAAGACCATCATCCCCGGCCGGCAGGCGATGTCGGACACGCATCGCGAGCTCTATTTCGCCCGTTGGGATGCGCGAAATCGCCTGGTAACGGGCGGGGCGGCGGTGTTCCCGGGCGCCGGCGGCAACAATCTGCGCGGACCGGTCGGCGAGCGGCTGAAGCGCCTCTGGCCGCAACTCGGCGAGGTCTCCTTCGACTATGTCTGGTCGGGCTATGTCGGCATGACGCCGGACGATGTGCTGAAGCCGCAGGTGCCGGGCTATCCGCGCATCCACCAGCTCGGGCCCAATGGCTTCGGTTGGGTCGGCTGCAACGGCCGCGCCGTCGCACTGTCGATCTCGCTCGGGCGCGAACTGGCGCATGCGACGCAGGGGGCATCACTCTCGACGCTGGGCCTGCCGCTCTCCGAGCCGAGGGCGCAGCCCGTCCAGGGGCTCTTGCGCCGGATCGCGCCCTTTGCGCTGCCGCTCTACCGGGCGCTGGACGCCAAGGAGATCTAGGGCAGTCATTCTCCGTTCAACGGCGGGGTCAGTGCCAGCGTGGCCGCGCGTCGCGGGGCGGAATTCGCTCCGAGACGAGAAAGAACGCCCGCAACGGCTTGCGTTCGTGGCCGGCTTCGCAGAGGAGTGGCCGCGCATGGGCGACGAGGGATACGCGCTGGAAGGCGCTGGTACGAAACGGTTTGGACGGAAGAAGCGAGCATGAGCAATCAGTATGTCGAGAAGGTCCTGTCGGTTCACCACTGGAACGACACGCTGTTCAGCTTCCGCACGACCCGCAATCCCGCCTTCCGCTTCGAGGCCGGCCAGTTCGCGATGATCGGCCTGACGGTGGAAGGACGCCCGCTGCTGCGAGCCTACAGCATGGCCTGCGCGCCCTATGACGACGAGCTCGAGTTCCTCAGCATCAAGGTGCAGAACGGACCGCTGACCTCGCGGCTGCAGAAGATCGTGCCCGGCGACGAGGTGCTGATCGGGCGCAAGGCGACCGGCACGCTGCTGCACGACAATCTCGTGCCCGGCCGCAACCTGTATTTTCTCTCTACCGGGACGGGGCTTGCGCCCTTCATGAGCCTGATCCGCGACCCTGCGACCTATGAGCGCTTCGAGAAGGTCGTGCTCGTTCATGGCGTCCGGCTGGTGTCGGAGCTGGCCTATGAGGATTTCATCAGCAAGGAACTGCCGGCCGACGAGCTGATCGGCGAGATGGTCGCCTCGCAGCTGATCTATTATCCGACGGTCACGCGCGAGGACTATCCGAACCGCGGCCGCGTCACCGAGTTGTTCGCCTCCGACGACTGGTTCGCGTCACTCGGCCTGCCGGCAGTCGATGCCGAGCATGACCGGGTGATGCTGTGCGGCAGCCCCGCCATGCTGGCCGATATGAAGGTCCTGCTGGAAGGTAAGGGCTTCGTCGAGGGCTCGAGCTCGACGCCGGCCAGCTATGTGGTGGAGCGCGCCTTCGTCGAGAAGTGACGCTAGACATCCCTGTGGGCTGAGGAGCGCAGCTCCCCTCAGTTCGCCAGCCAGATCAGGGCGTGCGGCGAGAGCGTGACCGTCGCTTGCGCGCCGATCTCGTGCAGGTCGCGGCCGGACTGGAAGGGCATGTCGACCGCCACTTCAGTCGTGCCGATCCGGACGCCGTAACGGACGCTCGCTCCGAGAAACTCGCGATGTGCCACGACGCAGGGCAAGGCGAGGCCGGTGCCGGCCGATGCCGCCGGCCCGGTCAGGCTTGCGTGTTGCGGCCGGAAGACAAGCTTCGCGCCGTCGGGCACGACCGTATCGGCTGCGAGCGGCAGCCGGATGCCGCCCTCGATCGCGAAATGCCGTTCCGCGCCGGCGCCTGCGACCTTGCCGTCGAGGATGTTGGCAGTGCCGAGGAAGTTCGCGACGAAGAGATTGGCCGGGTGCTCGTAAAGCTCCATCGGTGTGCCGACCTGCTGGACGATGCCGTCATTCATCACGGCGATGCGGTCGCAGATCGTGTTGGCCTCTTCCTGATCGTGGGTGACGAAGATCGTGGTCAAGCCGAGCCGCTGCTGCAGGTCGCGCAGTTCGCGCCGGACCTGAACGCGCATTTTGGCGTCGAGATTGGATAGCGGTTCGTCGAGAAGCAGCACCTTCGGCTCGACGGCGACGGTGCGAGCGACCGCAACGCGCTGCTGCTGGCCACCGGAGAGCTGCGACGGCCTGCGCTCGGCCAGGTGCCCGAGGCCGACGAGATCGAGCGCGAGCGCGACGCGCCGGTTGACCTCGTCGCGGCCGACGCCGCGCTCCTCCAGTCCGAAGGCGACGTTGCGTGCCACCGTCATATGCGGCCAGAGCGCATAGGACTGGAAAACCATGCCGACGTCGCGCTTCCAGGGTGGGAGATCAGAGATCTCCTTTCCGCTGATCAGGACGCGGCCGGTATCGGCCTGATTGAAGCCGGCGATCAGCCGCAGCAGCGTGGTCTTGCCGCAGCCCGAAGGGCCGAGGAAGGCGAAGAACTCACCTGGCCGGATGGCAAGATCGACATTTTTGAGGACGTGGTTGTCGCCATAGGACAGGTTCACGCCTTGGATGTCGACGGAAACGGCTGGCGTGGTCAGTGGGGCAATCGCGTTCATGTCAGTGGCCCATTCGTGTCAGTGGCCCATGCCTTTGGCCTTCTGGCTGCGTTCGATGATGACGTGCGAGATGAAGGTGCAGAGTGCGACGAGCAGGACGGCGACGACGCCGAGCGCTGCGCCGGGCCCTCGGCCTGCCGCCGACTGCATGAAGACGTAGAGCCCATAGGCCAGCGGCGCGTCGGAGTTGGACTGCACCAGCATCAGCGTCGCGGAGAGTTCGACGGCGGCCGTCGAGAACGAGGTGACGAAGCCGGCGAGGATGCCTCCCGCCATCAGCGGCACGACGACGCGCCGGACAGTTCTGCTCTTCGTGGCGCCGAGGTTTTCCGCCGCCTCTTCCAGCGAAACCGAGATTTGCTGCAGGGCGGCGTAGCAGGCGCGAAGGGCGTAAGGCAGCCGGCGGATGGCGAGCGCGAGCACAATTGTGATCCAGAGCGTCGCCAGCGGCGTGCCGTCGGGCAGGGTGATGCCATAGAAGGTCCTGAGATAGCCGATGCCGAGCACCACGCCGGGAATGGCGAGCGCTGCGGTGGCGGCCCAGTCGAGCCATTCGCGACCGACAAGCTTGGTGCGCAGCACGAGATAGGCGATCGCGACGCCGAGCACGATGTCGATGCCGCCCGCGAGCGTGGCGTAGATCAGAGTGTTCTTGATGTAGAGCGAGCTCTCGCCGAAGACGCGGGCGTAATGCGCCGTCGTGAAGCCGTCGGGCAGCGGCGAGAACGACCAGATCGTGGCGAAGGAGAGCAGCAGCAGGCCGAGATGTGGCGCCAGCACCAGCGCCAGGATCAGGACGACGACGCCGTAGCCGAGCACGGCCTCGAACGGTGTCATGACGCGTCGGGCGAGGCCGCCGCCGCCGCGCTGGGTGGTGGCGTAGTCCCGGCCTTTCAGGGCGCGCGCCGAAAGCCACATTGCGATGACCGAGGCGACGATCAGCACGACGGAAATGACGTAGCCCATCGGGTCGGCGATGCCGATCGAGGTGACGCGCAGATAGGCCTGCGGCGCGAGCATGTCCTTGACGTTGAGCAGCAGCGGGGTCGCCAGATCGTCGAAGACCTTGACGAAAACAAGCGAGGCGCCGGCGAGATAGCCCGGCAGAGCAAGCGGAAAGACGATGCGGCGGAAGAGGCGGAAGCCCGAGGAGCCGAGGTTCTGTGCGGCCTCCTCCATGGCCCGGTCGATGTTGCGCAGTGCCGCCGAGAGATTGATCAGGATGAAGGGGAAGTAGTGGACCGACTGGACGAAGATGACGCCGTTCAGCCCTTCCATGAAGCCGATCTTGAAGCCGAACCAGTCTTCCAGCAGCAGGTTGATCGAGCCGTTGCGGCCGAAGAAGAGCTGCATCGCCACCGCGCCGACGAAGGGCGGCATGATCAGAGGCAGGAAGCCCAGCGTCTGCACCAGCATGGCGCCGCGGAAGACGAAGCGCGTGGTGAGATAGGCAAGGGGCAGGGCGAAGACCGAGGCCCAGACCACCGACATGGCCGAGACGTAGAACGAGTTCCACAGCGAACGCATGAACAGTTCGGTGCGGAAGAAATCGTAGAAATTGACCAGCGTGAAGTTCGAGGTGCCCTTCTCGGTGAAGGCGACATAGAGCACCGTCGCGACCGGCAAGCCGAGAAAGAGCAACAGGAAACCGGCGATCGCCAGCGCCAGCGCGATCTGGCCGGGCGTGGCGGAGAGGCGGCGGGCGCGGGGAAGGGCGGCGGGGATGGCGGTCATGCGCTTTCGATCGAATGCAAGTACGCGGCGTCATCCCGGCCGCAGCGAAGCGGAGCGCCGGGATCCATCGTAGGGAACTGCGCTCTACGATGGATCCCGGAGCGGCGCGGCTTCGCCGCTTGTCCGGGATGACGGAGGAGGCTCAGCGGCCTTACTTCGCTGCCTTCAGAGCGTCTTCGGCCTTGGCCTTCGCCTTGGCGTAGTTGTCGCGGGCGAAGCTCGCCCACTGCGCCTCGACCTCGGCCTGACGGGCGCCCTTCTCCTTGCCGCCGGTGAAGGCGCCGCGCAGTTCCGCGCTCGACCCTTGCGTCTCGGTGACGGGCATGGCGGCGATCAGCGTGCGGGCCTCGTCGGCCAGCGCCTTCGCCTGCGCGTTCGGCTTCTTGGCGAGCGCCGCATCGACCTCGTGCAGGGTCTTCGTGACGCCCTTGAGGGCATCGAGCTGGAAGGAGATCAGCTGGTCGAACAGGGTATCGACGACGGCGGTGCGCGCTTCCGACTTGTCGACGTCGAAGCCGATCATCTTCTGGAAGCGCGGATCGGTGAAGGGGTTGGGATAGTCGGCGCCGGCCTTGGCGTAGACGGCCGGGTTGACCGGCAGGCGGCGGATGCCCGGCTCCAGCAGCACCTCCTGGCCCGTCGGCGACAGCAGGAACTCGACGAAGGCTTCGGCCGCGGCCTTGTTCGGCGCGTTGGCGACGATGCCGACATTGGCCGGCACCACGGTCGTCACCGTCGGGTAGACGAACTTGACAGGGAAGCCCGAGGCCTGGGCCGAGAAGGCGAAGAAGTCGATGACGATGCCGACGCCGACCTGACCGGAGTTCACCGCCTCGGGCACGCCGAAGGAGCGCTCGGTGATCGCGTTGAAGTTGCCGGCCATCTCCTTGATGGTGCGCCAACCCTTGTCCCAGCCCTCGCCCTGCAGGATCGTCTCGACCGTCAGGTGCGTCGTGCCCGAGCGAGCGGGCGAGGCGATCGAGACATGATCGTAGAAGGCCGCGCCCGCGAGATCCTGCCAGTCCTTCGGCTCGGGCAGCTTCTTGGCCTTGGCATAGCGATCGTTCCACATGATGCCATAACCAGAAGCAGCGAAGCCGAAATAGAAGCCCTGCGGGTCATTGATCGGGTAGGAGCCGATCTTCTCGGGGATGCCGGCCGCCTTCGGCTTGTAGGCCGAGAGCAGCTGCTTGCCCTTCAACACCTCGAAGGCGTCCGGCGCCGAGGCCCAGAACAGGTCGACCTGGTTGTTGGCCTTGGTCTCCTCGAGATACTTCACGCCGGCATTGGTGTTGCGGTTCTGGACCTCCAGGGTGACGCCCGGCGCAGCCTTCTCGAAGGCCTTCTTGATGGGATCGGTGACATCCTTGGAGAAGGAGGTCACGACCGTGACCTTGCCGGAAGGTGCCTGGGCCAACGCGGCCGGGGCCACGAGCCCGAGGCCGAGCGCGCCCGCAAGCGCGATCCTGCGTGTAAACATCCTTATTCCTCCCAAAATCATTGAGCACCGCGGGCGTCGAGGCCGGCGAGCATGGCGGCGCCGCGGCTGATGGTCCGCGGCGCGTCATCAAACTGTCACATAAGGTGGGGCGCTTGTCATCGTTCGAAGGTCGTACGTCGCGCGGCTTGCAAGCGCGGCGGCGTGCCTATCGCTTGAGCAGACTCGGATGATTTGGCCCTTGGAGCCGCGCGGCGGGCGTGATTACCTGCGCCGTCTCGCCGTTCCGTTCGGAGCCTTCGCCTCATGTCGCCACGCATCGCCTTCGGCGGTTTCCTGCACGAGACCAACACCTTCGCGCCGAGCAAGGCGGGGCTCGACGCCTTCCTTCAGGGCGGTGGCTGGCCGGCGCTGGCGCGGGGCGAGGCGGTTTTCGCCGCCGTCCACAACGTCAATGTCGGGGCGTCCGGCTTCGTCGAGACGGCGCGCGAGCTGGGCTGGGAAATGGTGCCGACGCTGTGGTGCGCAGCCAGCCCCTCGGCCCACGTCACCGCCGAGGCGTTCGAGGCGCTGCTGGGCGAGCTGGTGGAGCGCATCACCGCCGCGCTGCCGCTCGACGGTGTCTACCTCGACCTGCACGGCGCGATGGTCACGGAGGGCTTCCCCGATGGCGAGGGCGAGACGCTGCGCCGGGTGCGCGTTGCTATCGGGCCCGATGTGCCGCTGGTCGCGAGCCTCGATCTGCATGGCAATGTCACCCAGCTCATGGTCGACAGCGCCGATGCGCTCGTCGCCTACCGCACCTATCCGCATGTCGACATGGCGCTGACCGGCAGCCGCGCCACGACCTATCTCGCCCGGCTGATCGGCACGACGAAGCGCGATGCCAAGGCTTTCCGCCAAATCCCCTATCTGATCCCGATCGCCTGGCAGGCGACTGCGATGGAGCCGTGCCGGACGATCTATGGCGAACTGGCCGCGCTCGAAGGCGAGAGCGTGCCGACACTCTCCTTCCTGCCCGGATTCCCGGCCGCCGATTTCGCCGACTGCGGGCCGACCGTCGTAGCCTATGGTGCGACGCAGGCCGACGCGGACCGGGCAGCCGATGCCGTGACGGCGCGCGTGATGGCGAGCGAGGCCGCATTCAAGGGGCAGGTGTTCGAGCCCGACGAGGGCGTGCGCGAGGCAATGGCGCTGGCCGAGGGCGCGGCCAAGCCGATCGTCATCGCGGATACGCAGGACAATCCCGGTGCTGGCGGCGACTCAGACACGATGGGCATGGCGCGTGCGCTGGTGCGCAACGGCGCCGTGCGTGCCGCGATCGGCCTCATCGTCGATCCCGAGGTCGCGGCGCAGGCTCACAAGGCCGGCATCGGTGCGACGATCAATGTGGCGCTCGGTGCGAAGTCCGGCATTCCCGGCGATGTGCCGCTCGAGGGCGAGTTCGTCGTCGAGCAGCTTTCGGACGGCCGCTTCATCGCGCCTGGCCCATTCTTCGGCGGTTCGCGGATGAATCTCGGGCCGTGTGCGGCGCTGCGCATCGGCGGGGTGCGCATCGTCGTCGCCTCGCGCAAGGCGCAGATGGCCGATCAGGCGATGTACCGTCAGGTCGGGATCGAGCCGACCGAGCAGGCGATCCTCGTCAACAAAAGCTCGGTGCATTTCCGCGCCGATTTCGAGCCGATCGCGCAGGCCGTGCTGGTCTGCGCTGCGCCCGGCCCGATGCCGGTCGATCCCTCCGTGCTGCCGTGGAAGCATCTGCGGCCGGGCCTGCGCACCGCGCCGCTCGGCCCTGTCTTCGGCTGACCGCCCCCTTTTTCGTTCGGAGTTACAACATGCCTGCGCTTCCCGCGATCGATGCCTTCAAGGACGATCTCGTCGCGATCCGTCGTGACATCCATGCCCATCCCGAGATCGGCTTCGAGGAGGTCCGCACCTCCGGAATCGTCGCCGAGAAGCTGGCCTCCTGGGGCATCGAGGTGCATCGCGGCATCGGCGGCACGGGGGTGGTGGGCATCCTCCATGGCACCGGCGGTCCGGGCCGCCGCATCGGACTTCGCGCCGACATGGACGCGTTACCGATGGACGAGATCACCAATCTGCCCTGGCGCTCGACCATTCCGGGGCGGATGCATGCCTGTGGCCATGATGGCCATACCACCATGCTGCTCGGCGCAGCGCGCTATCTTGCCGAGAACCGCGGCTTCAAGGGGACGGCGGTTTTCGTGTTCCAGCCGGCGGAGGAGGGGCTCGGCGGGGCCCGCGCCATGCTCGCGGACAACCTGTTCGAGCGTTTCCCCTGCGACGAGATCTACGGCATCCACAACGCGCCCAATCTCGATCCCGGCCAGATCGCCGTCTTCCCGGGCCCGGCGATGGCGGGCGCCGACTTCTTCGACATCAAGATCACGGGCAAGGGCAGCCATGGCGCGATGCCCCATGTCGGGCGCGACCCAGTGATCGTCGCGATCTCGCTGGCTGCGGCCCTGCAGACCATCGTCAGCCGCAATGCCGATCCGCGCGAGGCCGCGGTGCTCTCGATCACGCAGATTCATGCTGGTTCGGCCTATAACGTGATCCCGGAGGAAGCGGTGCTCGCGGGAACGGTGCGGACCTTCTCGCCGGATATCGCCAGGCTCGTCCGCGAGCGCATGCGTGAGATCGCAGCCGGCATGGCGCTGAGTTTCGGGGTGCAGATCGATGTCGAGATCCGCTCGATCTTCGACGTGCTGGTCAACCACCCCGCGCAGGCCGAGGCGACGGCCGGTGTCGCGGCCGAGATCGTCGGCGCGGCCAACGTCCTGACCGAGCCGAAGCCGGTGATGGGCAGCGAGGACTTCGCCGACATGCTGCGGGTCGTGCCGGGAGCCTATGCCTGGGTCGGGCATGCCGGCAGTGTGCCGGTGCACAACCCCGCCTTCGTCCTCGATGACGGCATCCTGCCGATCGGCGCGAGCCTGCTGGCGCGGCTGGTCGAGACGCGGACCGTGGCCTGAGGGACGATGACGATGCCTGCCGAATTCCGCCCGGCGGATCTGCCGCTGGAAACCGATGCCCTGGTCGCCGGGCTTAAGCCCTGGATCGAGTGCGAGAGCCCAACTTTCGACCCGGCTGCCGTCAACCGGATGATGGACCTGGCCGCTGCCGAGCTGGCCGCGGCCGGCGCCGTGGTGACGCGCATTCCCGGCCCGCCGGGCCTCGGCGACTGCGTGCGCGGCGACTTCCCGCACCCACGTCGAGGTGAGCCCGGCGTCCTGATGATGTCGCATCTCGACACCGTGCATCCAGTCGGCACGCTGAAGGTCCTGCCGTTCAAGCGCGACGGCTCGCGCTGCTACGGGCCGGGCATCCTCGACATGAAGGGCGGCGCCTTTGCCGGCCTGCAGGCGATCGTCGCGCTGGCCAGGGCGGGGGTGGAGACGCCGTTGCCTGTCAGCGTGCTCTTCACGAGCGACGAGGAGATCGGCAGCCCGGGTACGCGCGAGATCATCATGGCGGAGGCTCGCAAGCACCGCTTCATCCTGGTGCCGGAACCGGGGCGGCCCGGTAACGGGGTCGTCACCGGACGCTATGCGATCGCGCGCTTCAACCTGTTGGCGGAGGGCCGGCCGAGCCATGCCGGCTCGCGGCTGAAGGACGGGCGTTCCGCAATCAGCATGATGGCGAAGCAGCTGCTCGCGATCGAGGCGATGACGGATGAGGACTGCACCTTCAGCGTCGGGGTTATCTCCGGCGGGCAATGGGTCAATTGCGTGCCGACGACCTGCCGGGCCGAGGCGCTCAGCATGGCAAAAAGGCAGGAGGACCTCGACCGCGGGGTCGAGCGCATGCTGGCGCTGTCGGCGCAGAACGAGGACGGCACGCGCTTCACCGTGACGCGCGGCGTCACCCGTCCGGTCTGGGAGCCCGACGAGGCGACGCTGAAGCTGTTCGGGCTCGCGCGCGAGGTGGCCGGCGAACTCGGCTGGACGCTCGAGCATGGCTCTGCCGGCGGCGGCTCGGATGCGAATTTCACCGGCGCGGCCGGCATCGCCTCGCTCGACGGTCTTGGCCTGCTCGGGGCTGGCTACCACACGCTGGAGGAGCACATCGAGGTCGACAGCCTGGCCCAGCGGACGAGGCTGATTGCCGGTTTGCTGGCGCGGTTGACCGGCTGATCAGGCCGGGCCAGCATGACCTGCTTGTGGCACAGAGCCTGCATGCAGCTGACGCGGGAACAGACCACTGAAATGGGTGAGGGGGAACCAGCATGGCATGGCGTTTGAGATCACTCGTGGCCGCGGCGGCAATCGTCGCCGGCGCTTCGCTCACCCAGGCGCAGACGCTGAAGGTGGTGATGCATTCAGACGTCAAGATTGTCGATCCGATCTGGACCACCGCCTACATCGTCCGCAACCACGGCTACATGATCTACGACACGCTGTTCGCCATGGACGAGGCCGGCGCGATCAAGCCTCAGATGGTCGACAGCTTCACCGAGTCGCCGGACAAGCTGACCTACAAATTCACCCTGCGCGACGGCCTCACCTGGCATGACGGAAAGCCGGTGACGCCGGAGGACTGCATCGCCTCGATCAAGCGCTGGTCGGCCAAGGATCCGGTCGGGCAGAAGCTGATGACCTTCGTCGATACGATGACGGCCGACGATGCCAAGAGCTTCACGGTCAAGCTCAAGTCGCCGACCGGCCTCTTGATCTTCGGCCTCGGCAAGCCCTCGTCCAACGTGCCCTTCATGATGCCGGAGCGCGTGGCGAAGACCGATCCGAACACGCAGATCTCAGAGTTCATCGGTTCTGGCCCATTTGTCCTTAAGCAGGACGAATGGAAGCCCGGCGACAAGATCGTCTACACCAAGTTCAAGGACTACAAGCCCCGCGCCGAGCCGGCATCGGGCCTCGCCGGCGGCAAGGTCGCCAAGGTCGATCGCATCGAATGGCTCGCGGTCGCCGACCAGCAGCAGGCCGTCAACGCCCTGCTCGCCGGCGAGATCGACATGGTCGAGCAGCCGGCCTTCGACCTGATCCCGCTGGTGCAGAGCGACAGCAACATCAAGCTGTGGAACTACAATCCGCTTGGCCTGCAGTACACGCTGCGCTTCAACCACACGCAGCCGCCCTTCGACAATCCGAAGGTGCGCCAGGCCGTGACATATGCCTTGAACCAGAAGGACTTCCTCGAGGCCACGATCGGCAATCCCGAATACTATCAAGTCTGCAAGTCGATGTTCGTCTGCGGGACGCCGCTCTCCTCCGAGAAGGGCATGGAGGGGCTGCTCGAATCCAATTTCAAGAAGTCGCAGGAGCTGCTGAAGGAGGCCGGCTATGACGGCAAGCCGATCGTGCTGCTGCACTCGACCGACCTGCTGGCGCTGACCAACCTCGGCCCCGTCGCCAAGCAGCTGCTCGAGAAGGGCGGGTTCAAGGTCGACATGCAGTCTTCGGACTGGCAGACCGTCGTCTCCCGGCGCGTCCGCAAGGACCCGGTCGACAAGGGCGGCTGGAACGTGATGCAGACCTCCTGGGTCTCGGCCGACATCCTCAACCCGGTGATGGCCGGCTTCTTCAATGCGAGCTGCGACAAGGCCGCCTTCGGCTGGCCGTGCGACGAACAGATGGAGAAGCTGCGCGACGATTTTGCGCGCGAGCCCGACCCGGCCAAGCAGAAGGCCATCGCCGAGGCCGTGCAGGCGCGCTGGCGCGAGGTGGTCACCCATGTTCATCTCGGCCAGTACAAGGTGCCGATCGCGGCGCGGAAGAACCTCTCCGGCATCCTGACCGCGCCGGCCCCGGTGTTCTGGAATGTCGAGAAGAAGTGAGGTGGCGACGCTGATCGCACGGAACCGGCCCTGATGCTCGGCTATATCCTGCGACGTCTGCTGGCGACGATCCCGGTTCTCCTGATCGTCGCCGTCCTCGTCTTCCTGATGCTCAGGCTGACGCCTGGCGATCCGGCGGCGGTCATCGCCGGAGACAACGCGACGAGCGAGCAGATCGCGCTGATCCGCAACCGGCTCGGGCTCGACAAGCCGATCCTGACGCAGTTCGCGATCTGGGCGGGCAACCTCGCCCAGGGCAATCTCGGCGAGAGCTTCTTCTTCAAGAAGCCGATCGGCGAGCTCATCGCTGGCCGCATCGAGCCGACGCTGTCGCTGGCCTTCGCGACCATGCTGATCGCGATCTGTGTCGCGATCCCGCTCGGCGTGCTCGCCGCCTATAAGCACGGCTCCTGGATCGACCGTATCGTGATGGGCTTCTCGGTGCTGGGCTTCTCGGTGCCGGTCTTCGTTATCGGCTATGCCCTGATCTATATCTTTGCGATCACGCTCGGATGGTTCCCGGTGCAGGGATACCAGCCTCTGTCGGGCGGGTTCGGCGGCTTCGTGCAGCGGCTGGTGCTGCCGGCCGTGACGCTATCGGTGATCTACATCGCACTGATTGCGCGGATGACGCGCGCCAGTGTGCTCGAGGTGCTGAACGAGGACTATATCCGCACCGCTCGCGCCAAGGGCCAAGTCGAGCGCAAGATCCTGTTCCGTCATGCGCTGAAGAATGCCGCCGTGCCGATCGTCACCGTGGTCGGCATCGGCATCGCGCTCCTGATCGGCGGGGTGGTGGTGACCGAGAGTGTCTATTCGATCCCCGGGCTCGGGCGCCTCACGGTCGATGCGGTGCTGGCGCGCGACTACCCGACGATCCAGGCCGTCATCCTGCTGTTCTCGGGCGTCTATGTCGGCATCAACCTATTGATCGACCTCGCCTACAGCCTGTTCGACCCGAGGATCCGCTATTGAACGCCGAACCCAGCATTCTCGCGCCGGTCGCGGTCGAGCCGGCTGCTCCGTCCCGTACCGTGCTGATGCGGCTCGTTCGCAACCCGGTCGTGGCGATCGGCAGCGTCGTGCTGATGCTGCTGACGCTGATCGGCCTGTTCGCTCCCTGGCTCGGTACGATCGATCCGACGGCGATCAACCCCAGCACGCGCAACAAGGTGCCGGGCTTCGAGCGCACGATCCGCGCGGATGACGGAACGACCACGACGTTCAAGCATCGCATGGGTACGGATTCGCTCGGCCGCGACGTCTATAGCCGCGTCGTCTACGGCGCGCGCGTCTCGCTGCTGATCGCCGTCTCGGTTGCCTCGATCTCGATCGCGATCGGCCTCGTGATCGGGCTGGTCGCCGGCTATGTGCGTCCGCTCGACGGCATCATCATGCGCTTCATGGACGGGTTGATGGCGATACCTGGCATCCTGCTCGCGATCGCCGTGGTCTCGCTGTTCCGCAGCGGGCTGACCGCAGTGATCATCGCGATCATCGTGCCTGAAATCCCGCGCGTCGTGCGGGTGGTGCGCTCGATCGTGCTGTCGGTGCGCGAGGAACCCTATGTCGAGGCCGCCATCATGGCGGGCACGCGCCTGCCGAAGCTGATGGTCCGCCATATCCTGCCCAATACGGTCGCGCCGCTGATCGTGCAGGGCACCTTCATCGCCGCCTCGGCCATTCTGGTCGAGGCGATCCTGTCCTTCCTCGGCATCGGCATCCCGCCGGAGATCCCGACCTGGGGCAATATCATGGCCGAGGGGCGCAACCTGTTCCGCGTCTTCCCGCACAACATCCTCTATCCCGGCATCTTCCTCGGCCTCACCGTGCTGGCTGTGAACATGCTGGGTGATGGCCTGCGGGATACGCTCGATCCGAAGATGGCTGGCCGATGAGCGCGCAGACACCTGTCCTCGAGATCTCCGGCCTCAGCATCGCGCTGCCGGGCGGTGGCGACCGCGCGCGCGCCGTAGATGATGTCTCGCTCAAGGTTGCGGCCGGTGAGATCGTCTGCGTCGTCGGCGAGTCCGGTTCGGGCAAGTCCGTCACTGCGTTCTCTGTGATGGGACTGCTGGCGAAGGTGCTCAAGCCCGTCGCCGGTACCGTCAAACTCGAAGGCGAGGACGTTCTCGCGGCGACGCCGCAGCGGCTGCGGGCGCTGCGCGGCGACCGCATGGCGATGATCTTCCAGGAGCCGATGACGGCGCTGAACCCGGTGCTGACCATCGGTGACCAGATCGAGGAGGTACTGCGCATCCACACCGATCTCGGCCCGGCCGAGCGGCGCGCCAAGGTACTGGCCATGCTGGAGTCGATGCGCCTGCCCGAGCCGGAACGGATGCACGCCTCCTATCCGCATCAGATCTCGGGCGGCCAGCGCCAGCGCGTGATGATTGCTGCCGCCCTGATCCTCGACCCGGCGCTGCTGATCGCGGACGAGCCGACGACGGCGCTCGACGTCACGACGCAGGCGCAGATCCTCAAGCTGATCAAGGACATGCAGGGGCGGCGCGGCACGGGTGTGCTGTTCATCACCCATGATTTCGGAGTCGTCGCCGAGATCGCCGATCGTGTCGTCGTCATGGAGAAGGGCAGGGTCGTCGAGCAGGGACCGGCGGCGGACATCCTGACGCGGCCGCAGCATCCCTATACGCGGATGCTGATCGGTGCCGTGCCGAGCCTGAAACCGGCCGAGCGCAAGCCGGTGCTCGGCCCGCTTGCGCTTGAGACCACGGGCCTCGGCAAGACCTACAGCTCGAAGGCGCTGTTCCGGAAGGAGCGCGTCGTGCACGCGGCGAAGGATGTGGCGATCCGGGTCCGGCGCGGCGAGACGGTGGGGATCGTCGGCGAATCCGGCTCGGGCAAGACGACGGTCGCGCGTTGCGTCGCCCGGCTGATGCCGCCCAGCGTCGGTTCGATCCTGGTGCCGGACCTCGACATCGCCAAGCTGTCCGAGACCCGCCTGCGGCCCTATCGCCGCAAGATCCAGGTCGTGTTCCAGGATCCGTTTCGCTCGCTCAATCCGCGCCGCACAGTCGGGGCCTCGATCATCGAGGGGCCGGTCAATTTCGGTCTGGGCACGGCCGAGGCGATGCAGCGCGCACGGGAACTGATGACGCTGGTGGGCCTGCAGCCGGCTGCGCTCGAACGTTATCCGCACCAGTTTTCCGGCGGCCAGCGCCAGCGCATCGCGATCGCGCGTGCGCTCGCCATGGAGCCGGAGATCCTGATCGCCGACGAGGCGGTCTCGGCGCTCGACGTCTCCGTGCAGAAGCAGGTTCTGGCGCTGCTGGCCGATGTGCAGGAGCGCTTCAACCTGGCGATCTTGTTCATCACCCATGATCTGCGGGTCGCGGCGCAGATCTGCGACCGGATCGTGGTGATGGAGAAGGGCGTGATCGTCGAGCAGGGCGCGACCTCGCAGGTGTTTTCGGCGCCCGCTCATGCCTATACGCGCGCCTTGATCGAGGCCGCGCCCGGCCGGGATTTCGCCACCGGCGCGAGCGCCGTTGACGCTGTGCGGGCCTGACCGGATAGTTCGCGTCCCTGCGGCCGACAGAAGCGAGCGCTATGGACGACGAAATTCTCTACGCCGTCGAGGGCGGCGTCGGAACGATCACGCTGAACCGCCCGCAGGCCCGCAACGCCCTGACCTTTGCGATGTATGAGCGGGTTGCCGCGATCTGCGCAGATCCGGTCGCCCATGGCGCGCCGAAGGTGATCATTGTGACCGGTGCCGGCGAAAGGGCCTTCGCGGCGGGCACCGACATCGCCCAGTTCAGGGCCTTCGAGACACCCGAAGACGCGCTGGCCTACGAGAACAAGATCGAGCGCATCATCACCGCGATCGAAAGCTGTCCGGTCCCGACCATCGCGGCGATTTCCGGCGCCGTCACCGGCGGTGGCGCCAGCATCGCCTGCGCCTGCGATATCCGCATCGCTACGCCTTCGGCACGCTTCGGCTATCCGATCGCGCGGACGCTGGGTAACTGCCTGTCGATGGCGAATTATGCCCGGCTGGCGGCGCTGCTCGGACCGGCGCGGGTCAAGGACATCGTCTTCACCGCGAGGCTGATCGAGGCCGATGAAGGTCACCGCATTGGCCTCTACAGCGAGATCGTCGCCGAATACCCGGCGCTGATGAGCCGGGCGGGCGAACTGGCTGCGACGATATCCGGTCATGCACCGCTGACGATGCGGGCCACCAAGGAGGCCTTGCGCCGCCTCGGTGGCGCAGCCACGGGCGAAGGCGAAGACCTCGTGCTGATGTGCTACACCAGCGCCGATTTCCGCGAGGGCATGGAAGCCTTTCTCGCCAAACGCCCGCCGCAGTGGCAAGGCAAGTGAGTATCGGCAAGTGCACCGGCGGGTGAACGCTGCCAGCGGGCTCACCGTGGCCGGCGTCGGGTTTACCTGCGGCGGCGGAATCCCCTATACCCCCGCCGAACAGGAGCGAGAGCGGCATTGCCGGCATCTTTGAGATTTCTGGTGACCGGCGGGGCGGGTTTCATCGGCTCGGCCGTGGTCCGCAAGCTGATTGCGGAGACCGCCCATAGCGTCTGCGTCGTCGACAAGCTGACCTATGCCGGCAACATGGCTTCGCTCGCGCCTGTCGCGAATGACGAGCGCTTTCGCTTTGAGCGGGCCGATATCGGCGATGGCGAGCGGATGCGCGCAATCTTTGCGTCTTTCGATCCCGACATCGTCATGCATCTTGCCGCGGAAAGCCATGTCGATCGCTCGATCGACCGCCCGGCGGCTTTCATCGACACCAACATCGTCGGAAGCTTCGTCCTGCTGCAGGAGGCGCTGCGCCATTGGCGCGGGCTCGAGGCCGGGCGCCGCGAGCGGTTCCGTTTCCATCACATCTCGACCGACGAGGTCTTCGGCTCGCTGGGCGCGGAGGGGCTCTTCCGCGAGGACACGGCGTACCAGCCGACTTCGCCCTATTCGGCCTCGAAGGCGGCGTCCGATCATCTGGTTCGAGCCTGGCACCATACCTACGCCCTGCCGGTGCTCGTCACCAATTGCTCGAACAATTACGGGCCGTATCATTTCCCGGAGAAGTTGATCCCGCTGATGATCATCAACGGAGTCGAAGGCAAGCCCCTGCCGGTCTATGGCAACGGCGCCAATGTCCGCGACTGGCTCTATGTGGATGATCATGCGGATGCCCTGCTGCTCGTCGCCGAACGGGGCAGGCCGGGTGAGACCTACGCGATCGGGGGCCACAACGAGATGGCCAATATCGACGTGGTCAGAACGATCTGCGCCTTGCTGGACGAATTGCGCCCCGATGCGGCCGGCCCGCATGAACGGCTGATTTCCTACGTCACCGACCGGCCGGGGCACGATGCCCGCTACGCCATCGACGCTGCCAAGATCGGCCGCGAACTCGGCTGGGCGCCCAAGCAGAGTTTCGCGAGCGGCTTGCGTCGGACGGTCGAATGGTATCTCGCCAATGCCGGCTGGTGGGGTGACATCCGCTCCGGCGTCTATCGCGGAGAACGGCTCGGCACGGGCTGAACGGCCCGGGCCGCCGGAGGATAACACCTATGCTGCATGTCGAAGCGACCGCGCTGCCGGATGTGAAAGTGATCCAGCCGAAGAAATTCGGCGATCACCGCGGGTTCTTCTCGGAGACCTATAGCCGGAGCGCCTTCAGCGAGGCGGGGATCGACCTTGTCTTCGTGCAGGACAACCATTCGCTTTCGCCTGCCGTCGGGACGCTGCGAGGATTGCATTTCCAGTCGCCGCCCTTCGCGCAGAACAAGCTCATCCGCGTGCCGCGCGGCCGTATCCTCGACATCGCCGTCGACATTCGCGTCTCCTCGCCCGATTTCGGCAAGGCGGTCGCGGTCGAGCTCTCCGCCGAGAACTGGCAGCAGCTGCTGGTTCCGGCAGGCTTCGCGCATGGCTTCGTAACGCTCGAGCCCGATACCGAGGTGCTCTACAAGGTCAGCGCGCCTTATGCCCCGGACCACGACCATGGGCTCGCCTTCGATGATCCGGCACTCGGCATCGATTGGGGGATGCCGCCGGACAGGCTGATCCTGTCGGAGAAGGACCGCAGGCATCCGCGACTGGCGGAGCTGCCGCGGTATTTCGACTGATGACACTTCGCATCGCCGTTACCGGTTGGACCGGCCAAGTCGTCTGCGCCATGCTGGAGCGCGTGCCGGTGGGCGTCGAGGTGATCGCACTGCGCCGCCCGGACCTCGACCTCGCCGTCCCGAAGACGGTCGCGCCGGCCCTGCGCTCAGCCAGACCCGACATCATCGTCAATACGGCCGCCTACACAGCCGTCGACCAGGCCGAGAGCGAGCCCGAGCTCGCCATGCGCGTCAACGGCGAAGCGGCCGGCGAAGCGGCGCGGGCCGCTGCTGCGCTAGGCATACCGGTGATCCAGCTCTCGACCGACTATGTCTTCGACGGCGCGCTCGACCGGCCCTATCGCGAGGACGACGCGACCGGCCCGATCTCGGCCTATGGAGCGAGCAAGCTCGCCGGCGAGCAGGCGGTCGCGGCGGCCACCAGCAATCACGCGATCCTGCGCACGGCCTGGATCTACAGCCCCTTCGGCAAGAACTTCGTCAAGACGATGCTGCGTCTTGCCGAAACGCGCGACGAGGCCGGCGTGGTCGCAGATCAGGTGGGTTGCCCGACCGGCGCGCTCGACATCGCCGATGCGATCTTCACGGTCGCGCGCAACCTGACCGCCCGCGCGGATGACGCTTCGCTGCGTGGCGTGTTTCATATGAGCGCCGCGGGCGAGGCCGTCTGGGCCGATGTCGCGGAAGCGGTTTTCGCCGAACGGGAGCGGCATGGCGGCAAGCCGGTTCGGGTCAAGCGCATCACGACGGCCGATTATCCGACGCCGGCACGCCGACCCGCGAATTCCAGGCTCGACTGCGGCAAGCTCGCCCTCGTCCATGGCTTGAGTTTGCCGGAGTGGCAGGGGCCGCTGCGGGCTTGCGTCGCGCGGCTTCTCAAGGATCAGGGCAAGGACCAGAGGTGACAATGAAGGGCATCATTCTGGCCGGAGGCTCCGGCACCCGCCTGCATCCGATGACGCTGGCGATCTCAAAGCAGCTTCTGCCTGTCTACGACAAGCCGATGATCTACTATCCGCTGACCACGCTGATGCTGGCGGATATCCGCGAGATCCTGATCATCTCGACGCCGGCCGACCTGCCGCATTTCCAGCGCCTGCTCGGCGACGGCTCGGAGTGGGGATTGAGCCTGTCCTATGCCGAACAGCCGCATCCCGGCGGGCTGGCGCAGGCCTATCTGATCGGCGCGGATTTCGTCGCAGGCGAGCCTTCGGCGCTCATCCTCGGCGACAATCTGTTCTACGGGCATGGGCTGCCCGAGATGATGGGCCAGGCGAGGGCGCTCCAGGCCGGCGCGACCGTCTTCGCCTATCAGGTGCGCGATGCCGAGCGCTATGGCGTGGTCAGCTTCGATGCGCAGGGCAGGGCGATCTCGATCGAGGAGAAGCCGAAGCAGCCGCGCTCGAACTGGGCCGTGACGGGGCTGTATTTCTACGATGGCCAGGTGGTTGACATCGCCGCCTCGCTCCAGCCGTCCCCGCGCGGCGAGCTCGAGATCACCGACGTTAACCGGGCCTATCTCGAACGCGGTCAGCTCTCGGTCGAGTGCATGGGGCGCGGCTTCGCTTGGCTCGACACCGGAACGCCGGACAGTCTGCTCCAGGCCGGCGAGTTCGTCCGGACGCTCGAAAGCCGCCAGGATCTGCGGATCGCTTGCCCGGAGGAAATCGCCTGCCGGAGAGGCTGGATCGATGTCGAACAGCTCCGGAGCCTCGGCAACCGGCTCGCCAAGGGCGATTACGGCCAGTATCTGCTGCGGATGGCGGCGGAGATCGCGTCGTAGCCGGAAAGCTAGTGCCTGATCCGATCAGGTTGAACCAACCTGATCGGTGAATCCGCCTCTAGACTGCTCTAGCCGGCGACGAGGCTGTCGAAGAAGTCGACCGGGCCCATCTGGCCGCCCTTCAGGATGATGTCGAGCCCGTCGAGTCGAGGGTCGTCGCTGTGGGTTCGGCATAGCGGGGCGCCAGGCACCAGGGCGGCTCGATAGGACAGGCCCCAGATGTCGAGCGATTGGACGGCGAGGCTGGAAGTGTCGCCGCCGGCGACGACGAGGCGCCGGATTAGAGCCTGTTCCATGATACCGCGCAGGAGCCGCCCCGTCGCGAGCGCTACGCCTTCGGCATTGCCGGGCGCTTGCGACGGCCTGTCGGTGACCAGCATGACATGGTGGCCTGCGGCAAGCCGGCCAAGGACATCCTGTTCGAGCGCGACGGCATAGGCGGGCTCGCGAAGCAGCGCTGCCGTGTCGACGCCGAGGCGCTTATAGGCCGTCGACGCTGCCACCTGCGCCCGCGTTACCGGAGACAGGCTGCCGACGAGGCAGAGCACCGGGCCGGCGTGCATCACATCCTGCGTCGAGACGCTGGCGCCGTGCCGAGCTCCCGGCCATGCCGTCGCGAGAGCCTGCGCGACGCTGCTCGGGCCGATGGCAAGCATCGGCCCGGCTTCCATCTGCCGTCGCAGCATCCGCCCGATGACTAAGAGATCCCCGCTCCGGGCGACGTCGAGCAGCACGGCATCTGGATTGGCCGCGAGCCGGGCGGCGAACGCGTCTTCGGCGGTCGGGCCCTCATAGTCGCGGTAGTCGACGAGTTCGATCCGCTCCAGCCCCTGTGCGGCCAGATGCCGGCGCAGATCGGCCTCGCCCATTGGCGTGACCGGGTGGATGCTCATGGTCGGGTGGCGATCGATGCGGTGGATCGGACCGCCGCTGCCGGCGGCGGCGAAGAGATTGCCGAACAGGCAATAGCGCCCGAGATTGGGCTGGCCTCCGACGATCGGCAGGAAGGGATTGGCGAAATGCGACCGTAGCGCCCGCGCCGCTGCGCCAAGGCTGCCGACATGGGGGGCGCTGTCGAAGGTCGAGCAGCATTTGTAGTGGAGAATGCCGACACCGGCCGTGGCGAAGAACCGCCCAGCGGCGGAAAGCTCCGCTGCCATGGCATCAGGCGCCATGGAGCGCGTCGCGCCCGCGATGCCGATCGCATCGAGGGGGCCCGCGGCCCGCAATTGCTCCGCTGTCGGGATACGCAGGAAGAGCAGCGCCCGAATGTCGCGCTCCGCCAGCGAAGCCAGGGTATCGGTCGCGCCGGTGAAATCGTCGCCATACCAGCCATAGAGTGGGCGAGACGTGGTCATCGCCTGCGTCACCCGGTGACTTTGCCGAAGAAGTCGAGAGCCTGCTGCAGTTCCGGCTGGGTCGCCGCGGCATCCGCCAGCGACTGGCCTGCGGCGACCGCTTCCCAGGCTTGGCGGATACTGGCGACACCGGCCGCTGGTCCGCCGGGATGGGCGAGAATGCCGCCGCCGGCCATGAAGAGCAGGTCGGCATGGCCGGTCGCATCCCAGGTCGGTTGCGCCGTCCCTGCCCACTGGCCGGAGGAGAAGGCCGGCAAGACGCGATCGTCAATGCCTTGCTCGACTAGGCCTTGGCTCAGCGGCGTGACGCAGTCCTTCGCCGAGGTGACAACCTCCTCATCCTCCTGCGCGAATTTCCCCTGCAATCCGTGGACATGCATGTGGTCGACGCCGGCAAGGCGCCAGAGCGTCTGATAGGCCTGGAAGGAGATGCCGAGCTGCGGGTGGCGCGAGAGCGCGCCGTAGCCGTTGCGGTGGCCATGCAGGGCGAGATCGGTCGCACGCCGCAGCGTCTCGATCGCCGAGAAGCCGCACCAGTTCAGGCTCGCCATGACGCAGGTGCCGCCTTCGCGCGCCACCAGATCGGCGTGGCGCTTCATCGCGTCGGTCTCGTCGGTGATGTTGAAAGCGATCATCACCGCCTTGCCGGTGCGGTCCTGATGGCGCCGGACGGCCTCCATCACGGCCGGCACGCGCTGGGCCAGCGGGGCATGGACGGGGTCGGCCGAAATCTCGTCGTCCTTGATGAAGTCGAGGCCAGCCTCGCAGAGCCTGGCGACGAGAGCCGCGGTCTCCTGCGGGCTCAGGCCGACATTGGGCTTGATGATCGAGCCGACCATCGGCCCTTCCATCACGCCGGTCAGCGTGCGGGTGCCGGCAATGCCCTGGCGCGGTATCTGGAAGCGCCTGCGGAAGGAGGCCGGCAGGGTGATGGTGTCGAGCCGAAGCCCGGTGACCTCGCCGAGATCATAGAGGTTGCCGGCGACGATCGAGGCCAGCGTCGCGAGGTTGGCGCCGACATTGTCGACCGGAAACGAGATCGCCACGCGCGCGCGGCGCCACGGGCCGGAGATCCCCTTCTTCGCCAGCCAGGCATTGGGCAAGCTGGGTGAGGCCGCGGCTTCGAGTTCCTCGACCGTCGTCACGACGGCGCGGGTGCGGCTGCGCAACTCGTCGGTCTCCCCGGCGACGCGGGTGAAGGTTCCGCTCGACTGCTCGCCCGCCATCACCTCCGCGACCTTGGCGGGGTCGAGCGGCGTTTCAATCAGATAGGTGGCTTCAAAGCGGTCGTGGGTCATCGGACTGCCTTTCAGGGCGTCATGCTCGGGCTTTGACCCGAGCATCTCAGGACCAGAGCGCACTGGTTTGCGAGAGGGGCGGGGCAGGCCCGACCATGACGGCTGCATGCCAGAAGGCTTTAGCCCGCCGCGGCGGCGAGCTTGCTCAGGTCCGGGAAGGGACGCACGGGATCGCTGCCGTCCCAGGTCTCGGCGGCCTCGCGGATCAGGCGGAACATCTCGCCCTTGGCACCGGCGACCTCGGAGAGCTCGATCACCGTGCCGGGGTGGTAGTGCGTGTCGAAATAGCAGAAGCGGCCACGCTCACCGACCTCGCCGGACATCACAACCTTGAAGCCCTGAGCCGTCAGCCGTTCGAGATCGGCGTCGTAGTCCGAGGTCCAATAGGCGACGTGCTGGAGGCCGGTGAGGCCCGCATCGGTGAAGTCCTTGTACATGGACGGCACGGCGTTGCGGCACTGGATCAGCTCGATCTGGAGAGGGCCGGAATTGGCCAGCGCGACCGAGTTGTGCGGCTCGTAGGCCTCGCCCTTGTAGCGATAGTTTTTGATCGGGACTTTCGGGTTGTAGAAGAACGGGCCGACGCCGAGGACGCGGCTCCAATAGTCCATCGCCTCCTCGATATCGGAGACGACATAGCCCGCCTGGCGGATCTGGCCGAAGAAGCGGCTCATGGGGATACCCTTGTGATTGTCGGTTGCCGAGTGGTCAGGATTTCAGGAAGCCGATGGAGATCCACGGCACGGCCGCGACGAGGATGAGGCCCAGGAACAGGGCGAGCATGTAGCCGCCGATATGCTTCAGGCCGTCGTCGGGATTGACCTTGCTGATCGCGCAGGCGCCGTAGTAGCCGACGCCGAAGGGCGGGGCGAAGAGCCCGATGCCCATCGCGAAGATCACGACCATCGCATAATGGACCTCGTGCACGCCGACCTGCTTGGCGATCGGGAACAGCAGGGGGCCGAACAGCACGATCGCCGGAATGCCCTCGAGCACGCTGCCCAGGATGATGAAGGCAACGATGGAGATGCCGAGGAAGCCCCAGGTTCCGCCGGGCACGGTGGCCATGACGCGGGCGAGATCCTGCGAGAAGCCGGATTGCGTCAGGCCCCAGGCCATCGCGGTCGCGCAGCCGACGATGAAGATGATCGCTCCGGTGAGGGACGCCGTGTCGGCGAGCATGCGGGGAAGGCGGCGCCAGTCGAACTGGCGATAGAGCAGGAGGCCAGCCACCACCGAATAGGCGATGCCGATGGTCGAAACCTCGGTCGCGGTCGCCACGCCCTCGACGACGGCGGCGCGGATGACGAAGGGCAGGGCGATGGCCGGCAACGCGATCAGGCAGAGCCTGCCGATCTGGCGCCAGGAATAGCGGACGGCCTGGCTGAGATCCTCAGCCCGATAGCGCCACCAGACGACGAAGCAGAGCGCAATGCCGAGCACGAGCGCCGGCAGCATGCCGCCGGTGAACAGTGCCGCGATCGAGACGCCGGTGACGGAGCCGATGGTGATCAGCACGATCGAGGGCGGGATCGTTTCGGTCTGCGCGCCGGTAGCCGAGAGCAGGGCGACGAGGTCGCCGGGCTCGGCGCCGCGCTTCGTCATCTCGGGGAACAGAATCGGGGCAATGGCCGCCATGTCGGCGATCTTCGAGCCCGAGATCCCGGAGACGAGATACATCGCGCCGATCAGCACGTAGGAGAGGCCGCCACGGACATGGCCGAGCAGCGAGGCCAGGAACTGGATCATCGCCTTGGCCATGCCGGTCATCTCGATCAGCGCACCGAGGAAGATGAAAAGCGGCACGGCGAGCAGGATGAGATGGCTCATGCCCTCGTCGAGCCGGCCGACCATGACGATCAGCGGCGTCGTCGTGGTGCAGGCGAGATAGCCGAAGGTGGCGAGCGCGAAGGAGAAGGCGATCGGCACCCCGGAGAAGACGTTGAGCGCGACGACGCCGACGAAGAAGACGATCAGGTTGAGCTTGCCGAGCGGCTTGAGGACGGGCCCCGCCAGCCAGAACAGCGCGACGAGCCCCGCGGTGATCGCGATCGCGGTCAGGGCCGTGCGAAGCGAGCCGCAGCGCAGCAGCCTGAAGGTCGCCGCCAGCAGCATCAGGCCGACCCCGACGGGAATCGCTGCCGCGCGCCAGGCATTGGTAATCTCCAGCGCCGGTGTGACGATGAAGAGTTCCTCCTCGGCATATTCGAGCGCATGGGGCAGAATGAGCAACAGGAACGCGATCGCGGCAGTGATCGCGAGCACTTCGAGCAGCGCGCGGGTCTGGGGCGAGACACGCGAGACCAGGCCGGTCATGCGCATATGCTCGCCGCGCCGGAGCGCGACGACGGCGCCCAGCATCGAGAGCCAAAGGAACAGGATCGAGGCCAGCTCGTCCGACCAGACGAGGGGGGCGTGGAAAACGTAGCGGGCGGTGACGCCCGCCGCGAGGATGCAGATCTCGACGAGGACGAGGGTTGCGGCGATCGCCTCGACGGCGGTGCCGACCACGTGGTCGAGCCGGTTCGCGATCAGGCCGATCCCGGTGGTCGGGATCGGCGGTGCGTCATGCATGGTAGCGGTATGGGGGGCCATGGCAGCGGCGCCTTTTCGTGATCTTGGTCTTCGCGCCCTTCTAGGCCCGCCGGTTGCCTCAAGCGAGCTTGCCGACGGCGCCTTCGAGCAGGCCCCAGGCCTCGGCGCCGAAGCGCTCCTGCCACTCCTTGTAGAAGCCGGCCTCGCGGAGCTTGGCGCGGAACGAGTCAGGGTTCGTCTTGTTGAAGGCGAGACCCTTGGACTGGAGGTCGGCCTGGACGGTTTCGTTCAGGGCCTTGATGTCGCCGCGCTGCTTGACGCCGGCATCGTTGATCGCGTCGCCGACGATCTTCTGGATGTCGGCGGGAAGGCCACGCCAGGCGCGGCCATTGGCGATGAACCAGAAGCCGTCCCAGATGTGGTTCGAGATGGCGCAGTTCTTCTGCACCTCGAACAGCTTGGCGACCTGGATAATGGGCAGCGGATTCTCCTGCGCGTCGACCACCTTGGTCTGCAGGGCGGAATAGACCTCGGAGAACTGGAGGCTCGCCGGGGCGGCGTCGAGCGCCTTGAACATCGAAATCGAAAGCGGCGAGACCGGCACGCGGATCTTGAGGCCAGACATGTCCTTGGCCTGCTCGATCGGCTTGCCCGAGGTCGTCATCTGGCGGAAGCCGTTGTCCCACATCTTCTCGAAGGCGAAGAGGTTCACCTTGGAGATCGCCTCGCGGACATGGGCGCCGAGCTTGCCGTCCATCGCTTTCCAGACCTGGTCGTAATCGGCGAAGGCGAAGCCGACCGCATTGATGGCGGCCACCGGCACCAGCGTCGCGATGACCAGCGCCGAGGGCGTGAAGAAGGTGATGCCGCCATTGCGGACCTGGCTCAGCATGTCGGTGTCGCCGCCGAGCTGGTTGTTCGGGAAGATCTTGATCTCGACCCGGCCGTTGGTTTCCTTGGCGACGCGCTCGGCCGCCTCGTGAGCCCGGATGTTGAGGGGATGGCTGAGCGGCAGGTTGTTGCCGTATTTCAGCTCGATCTCGGCCGCGCGGGCGATGTGCGGCATGCCGATCAGCGGGATCGCGGACGATGCGGCAAGCGTGCGCAGGACCTTGCGGCGCGTCAATTCAGTCATCTCTACCTCCCTGGATCGCTCAGCGATCTGATTGTTTGCGGTGTTCTTCCCCAAACGATAGGAAGTCGGCATGATGGGCGTCAAACTCAATTTCTGATGGTTTTTGATGGTTTTTGAATGATGCTGGATGAATCGGAAAACCTGCCGAGGCGTCGCCGCTTGACGCGGATCGATGACGTCGCCGAGCGTGCCGGAGTCTCGACCGCGACGGTCGACCGGGTGCTGAACGGTCGGTCTGGCGTGCGTGCGGTCACGGTCCAGCGAGTGCTAAAGGCGGCCAGCGAGATCGGCTATGTCATCGACGGCACGCAGCCGGCAAGCGCGCTGAAGCCGATGCGGCTCGCTTTCCTGCTGCCGGCGGGCAGCAACCGCTTCCTGGCGATGCTGGGCCGGCTGATCGCCGGTTCGCAGGAGCAGCTCGCCTCGTTCAACATGCGGGCGCGGGTCGACTACATCGAGAGCTTCAAGCCGGAGCTTCTGGCGCAACAGCTGAAGAAGGTCGGCCGTGACGTCGACGGCGTCGCCTTCATGGCGCTCGAGCATCCGACGGTGCGGGAGGCGGTCGATTGGCTGGCCGAGCGCGGTGTGCCGACCGTGACGCTGATCTCCGACATCGCGAATACGAAGCGCGTCGCCTATGTCGGACTCGACAACCGTTCGGCCGGGCGCACGGCCGGCTATCTGTTGGCGCGGTTCATAGGCCAGAGGCCGGCCAAGGTCGCGATGATCGCCGGCAGCCTGAGCTATCGCGCCCATGAGGAACGCGAGATGGGCTTCCTGCACCTGTTCGAGGATCTGTTTCCGGCGATCCAGGTTGTCGGATTGCGAGAAGGCCATGACGAGGAGGCCAGGAACTACCGCCAGACCAAGACGCTTCTGGCCCAACACCCGGACCTCGCGGGCATCTACAACATCGGCGGCGGCCCCGAGGGCATCGCGCGGGCGCTCAAGGAGGCGGGGCGGCAGCATGAGGTCGTCGTCGTCGGCCATGGCCTGACACCGGATACGCGCAGCCTGCTGATCGAGGGCGCGATGGATGCGGTCATCACCCAGAACCCGCAGGCCGCGATGATGGACTGCGTCTCGATCTTCGCCAATCTGCGCGCCGGCCGGCCGGCGTCTCAAGGGGTGGAGCGGCCGCGGACCGAGATCGTGCTGCGCGAGAACCTGCCCTGATCCCACGGCGGCCCCTTGCGACGGTTTAATGATTGGCGCGACGACGCCGGGCGCTTTATGAGGACCGGAGCGCTCAGACCACCTCGCGAGGATCGGCTTGCCGATGCGGCCGGTCAAATCTGCCGATAGGGCGACCTTGGAGAGTATCCGATGAAGATTGTCATGGTCGGTTCAGGTTATGTCGGGCTGGTTTCCGGCGCCTGCTTCGCGGATTTCGGGCATGATGTCGTTTGCGTCGACAAGCAGGAAAGCAAGATCGCCGCGCTGAAGAAGGGCGAGATCCCGATCTTCGAGCCCGGCCTGTCGGACCTCGTGCGGAGCAATGCCGAGGCGGGACGGCTCGCTTTTACGACCGACCTGGCCGGGCCTGTGGCCAAGGCCGATGCGGTGTTCATCGCGGTCGGTACGCCGTCGCGTCGCGGCGACGGGTTCGCCGATCTGTCCTATGTTTACGCCGCTGCGCGCGAGATTGCGCAGGCGCTCGATGGCTACACCGTCATCGTCACCAAATCGACCGTGCCGGTCGGCACCGGTGACGAGGTCGAGCGCATCGTGCGTGAGCTGCGCCCCGATGCGCAGTTCGCCGTGGTGTCGAATCCGGAGTTCCTCCGCGAGGGCGCGGCGATCGAGGACTTCAAGCGCCCGGACAGGATCGTGATCGGCACCGAGGATGTGCGGGCGCAGGCGGTGATGGCCGATGTCTATCGGCCGCTCTATCTGAACAGCGCGCCGATCCTGAACACGACCCGGCGGACGGCCGAGCTCACCAAATATGCCGCGAATGCCTTCCTGGCGACGAAGATCACCTTCATCAACGAGATGGCGGATCTGTGCGAACAGGTCGGCGCCAACGTCCAGGATGTCGCGCGCGGCATGGGTCTGGACAACCGCATCGGCGGCAAATTCCTACATGCGGGGCCGGGTTACGGCGGTTCCTGCTTCCCGAAGGATACGCTGGCGCTGATCAAGACGGCGCAGGATCATGGCACGCCGTCGCGCATCGTCGAGATGGTCGTGTCGGTGAACGACCAGCGCAAGCGTGCCATGGCGCGAAAGGTCGTGGCCGCCTGCGGCGGCTCGGTCCGTGGCAAGACGATCGCGGTGCTGGGACTGACCTTCAAGCCGAACACGGACGATATGCGCGATGCGCCGTCGCTCGCGATCGTGACGGCACTTCAGGATGGCGGGGCCACGATCCGGGCCTTTGATCCCGAGGGCATGGAACAAGCCAAGGCGGTGCTGCCCCCCGAGGTGACCTATTGCTCGGACACCTATGAATGCGTGACGGGAGCCGATGCAGCGGTCATCGTGACCGAGTGGAACATCTTCCGCGCGCTCGATCTGGACCGCGTGAAGGCTGCGATGGCGGAGCCGGTTCTGGTGGATCTGCGCAACGTCTACCGAGCCGAGCAGGTTCGCGCCAAGGGCTTCACCTATTTCGACATTGGCCGCGGGGTCGCGAAGGCCGAACCCAAGTCGAAGGCGGACGCCGCCTGAGCCTGGGCGCTTCCGTTGTCGCGCCCCGCAGCGACGGAGCGAGCCGCGTCTTTGCGCCGACGCGGCACGGCTTTGGCTCGCGGTGGGTCCTGTGAGGCTCAGCGCGCGTTCAAGAGTGCCTTCTTGCTGAGGACGGTCCGCAGCAGGATCGCGATGTCGAACCAGAACGACCAGTTGTCGATGTACCAGTGGTCGAAGGCTACGCGCTTCGCCATCTTCTCGTTGGTGTCGGTTTCGCCGCGCAGGCCGTTGACCTGCGCCCAGCCGGTGATCCCGGGCCGAACGTTGTGGCGCCGCGCATAGAGCGCGATCTTGCGCTCGAATTCGCGATCGTGGGCGAGCGCGTGGGGGCGAGGCCCGACCAGTGACATCTGCCCGGCGATGACATTGAGCAATTGCGGCAACTCGTCGAGATTGTAACGCCTCAGAATGCGCCCGATGCGGGTGATGCGCGGGTCGTGACGCGTCGCCTGGACGATGACGTTGCCGTCATCCGTGGTCGTCATGGTCCGGAACTTGAAGATGCGGAACGCCTGCTGGTTGAAACCGTAGCGGCGCTGCCGAAACAGCACCGGGCCGGGCGAGTCGAGCCGGATGAGGGCCGCGATGGCCAACAGGAGCGGTGCCGACAGGATGAGGATCAGCGAGGCCGCGAGGACGTCGAAGCTGCGCTTCAGCGCGATCTCGCCGAGGCTCAGCGGCGATCGCGTCAGGCGCAGGCTCGAGAGGCTGCCTGTGCGGACGATATGGGGCGTCGCGAAGCGATCCATGATCTTCTCGGGTGTCAGGTGGATCGCGACAGGCAGGTTCATGAAGGCATCGACGCAGGCGTCGATCGTCTCCTGGTCCGACCAGGGCAGGGCGATGAAGACGGCATCCGGCTGCTTCGCCCGGCAGGTCGCGACGGCGCTGGCGAGATCGGCGGCGAGGGCCGCGGCCGGATCGTTGATGCGGCGCGCGTCGTTGCTGCGCAGGAAGGCGACATCGACGATGGCGAAGCCGACATTCCAGGGCTGGTGGCGCGAGACGAACGACATCACATCCGGCTCGCGGCCGATCAGGAAGACACGCTCGCTGGTGATGCGCCCGGTCTTGCTGGCGATGGAGATGGTGCGGACCATGGCCGAACGCGTCAGGGCGATGACCGGAATGCCGGCGAGATAACTCGCGATGATCACGGCGCGGGAGTAGTGGTCGACGATCTTGGCCAGGAAGAGGATGGCGACGAAGGCGATCAGCGTCACATTCCAGACCGAGAAGGCCGAGGCGATCTGGCCCTTCGTCGAGAGATAGTTCGCGAGCTGGTAGCGGCCACGCATGGCGTTGATGAACACGAAGATGGAGGCCAGCATCAACGCCAGCTCGATCGTGATCTGGTCATCGGGAACGCCGCCGTAGGCCGACAGGTGGTAGGCGAACGAGACCAGCCCGACCGTCACCGTCACGACCAGCCCGTCCGTCGCCGCGGTGACCAGCCACAGCCAATGCCGCCACGCATTGGCACGGCCCTCGGCTCCCGCGACCGCTGCGAAGTTCAGTTCGTTGACGCTCATTTCGGCTCGATCGCTCCCGAAACGCGCAGTTTTGGCCCGCGCAGTCTTGGGCGCCTCACTCCGGAACAACGGGCCGATGCAGGACGCCTTCGGGAGGTCGATCGCAAGCGTGGTGCCGCCGCGACATGCTCCAAATCGGCAAATTCCTGGCGAAACCGCCGTCATGCGCGGCGGATCAGGGTGGATATGTCGGGCTGTGGGAACGTCGCTCCGGGCCGGCGTTCCATTCTGGAACAGGCCGGCCCGGCCTGACCGATTAGCCCAGACGGCGCTTGCGGCCCGACTTTGCAGGCTTTTTTTCGTGCCGCGCCTTTGCCGAGAGGCGGGTTCCGGGCTCGGAGGCCTTCGCTTCAGCGAGCCCGGAGCAGACTGCGTGCGAATCTGTCGGCGAGGATGCCGAGGGCGACGCCGGCCACGGCGCCAAAGATCTTGATGACGGCATCATGAGGCCTGCCGTGACGCGTCGGCTCCAGACTCTGGGCAGCCTCGAGGCCGATCACGAGGCCGATCGTCAGTACAAGGATGAGGCCGAACCGTTTCGGATAGGCCAGGGACAAGGTGCCGGACAGGAGAAGGAAAGCGAGGAAGCGTTCGACGTCGGGGCCGGTCGCCGAAACATGCGGTCGGCTTCCGATCGGCGCCAACGTGGCGAAGGCAATGGCAAGCACCGCACTCCAGCCGAGGACGGCGGCGATCCTCCGGAGGGTCGTTTCCAGGGGATTCACGCGCGGTGTCTCGCTTCGTCGGCCCGCCCGGCACGCGAGAGGCCGGGCAGAGGCCCCGGAGCCTGCACGGCCAGGAATCGGATCTGCTGTGGGGGCGCTCTCATGCCGCGGCGATCATGGCCATATGGTCGCCCTTCACCAGCCTGACACCGTCCGGGACGATCAGGATGACGCGGTCACGGGCCAGCCGCGTCAGCGTCCGGCTGACCGTTTCGATGGTCAGACCGAGGAAGTCGGCGATGTCCTGCCGGCCCATCGGCAGCGGCACGGTCACCGAGGCCAAGCCGATCCTGGCCCAGCGGCGCTGCATCGCGAGGAGAAAGCAGACGACTTTCTCCTCGGCGCTGCGGCGGCCGAGCAGCATCATCTGCTCCTGCGCCAGCGCGAGTTCCTGGTTCGCCGTGTCGTGCAGCCGTCGCAGCAGGAACGGCTTCGAATTGGCGAGAGCGGAATAGGTCATGCGCGAGAAGGCGCAGGCCGTGACCGAATCGAGCGCATCGGCGGAGATGCTGGCCGTCTCCCGCATCGACAGGCCGATGAAGTCGCCCGGTAGGGCGAAGCCGACGATCTGCCGGCGCCCGTCCGGCAGCAGGATGTAGAGTCGCACCGTGCCCGAGGTGATGTTGTAGACCGTCGGCGCGGATTGCCCCTGCACCAGCAGCGGCTCTTTCGGGTCAAAGCGGACCGGGCTCGCCAGGCCGTGCAGCAACTCCAGTTCTTCGGCCGAAAGGGCAGCGCAAACGCTGAAGGATCGGGTTCCGCAGGCCAGGCAGCCCTGCCCGACCAGGGCGTCGTCATGGCCTCGTGTCAGATTGCGATCCACGCGTCGTCCTCGCGGGCTGCCGCGATGACCGGTCGCGGAGATGACCCCATTGGTTGCATAGCCGGTTACAGGGGGTTGGTCACCTCTCCTATTGCGGTGCGGCATCGATCGATCGGCCATTCCCTGTTGGCGCCCCCGGCAGGACCGCGCTACCTCTGATGGACCGAGAACTCTGGGGAATCATCCATGACGATCAGCGCTGTCACACCCCGGAGCAGGCGCATCGCTCGCGGCGGAAAGGCGATCTATGGCGCACCGCTGGGCATCCTGATGCTGGAGGCACGGTTCCCGCGCATCCTCGGCGACATGGGCAATGGCGCGACCTGGCCGTTCCCGGTGCTGTACCGGGTCGTCGGCGGCGCCAGCCCCGACAAGGTCGTCCTCAAGGGGGCTGCCGGGCTGCTGCCGGACTTCATCGCGGCGGCGCAGGATCTCGTCCGCCTCGGCGCGGAGGCCATCACCACGAATTGCGGCTTCCTCTCGCTGTTCCAGCGCGAGCTTGCAGCTGCGGTTGGCGTGCCGGTCGCGACGTCTTCGCTGATGCAGGTGCCGTGGGTGCAGGCGACGCTGCCGCCGGGCAAGCGCGTCGGGCTTGTCACGGTCTCGGCCGGGACGCTGACGCCCGCGCATCTCGAGGGCGCGGGCGTACCGCTCGACACGCCGGTGACCGGCACCGAGAACGGCGCCGAGTTCTTCCGCGTGCTGATCAAGGCGGAAAAGGACGACATGGATGTCGACCTGGCCGAGCGCGATGTCGTCGATGCGGCGCTCGACCTCGTCGCGCGCAACCCGGATGTCGGGGCGATCGTTCTGGAATGCACGAACATGCCGCCCTATGCGGCGGCCGTGCAGGCGGCTACGGGGCTGCCGGTCTACGACATCTATTCGATGATCACCTGGTTTCACGCGGGCCTGCGGCCTCGCGTCTTCGGCTAGGATCGAAGCTCGGTCGGGCTCGGGTGAAGCCGAGGCGCTTCAGTCCCGATAGATGCTCTTCACATGCTGGCTGATGGCGGCGATGTCTGGCAGCGCCCCGCCATTGCGCTCGCGCAGATGGCCCTCGTGCCAATACCAGTCGTCGAAGCCGACATTCAGCCTGTCGTAGCCGGCCTCCGAGAGCAGGACGCGCATCGTTTCGCGGCGGGGCTCGGTGAAATTGTGCTCGATGGTGAAGAGCGCGATCTTGTGCCGGGCGAGGTCGATCGTCCTGAGGATGTCGAGTTCGGAGCCCTCTGTGTCGAGCGAGACATAGTCGAAGCCGCTGCCGGGGCGGCCGTCGGCGGCATCCATCCCGTCGAAGGTGACGGTTTCGACGGTAATCAGGCCATTCTCACTGATCGCCCGGCGGCGGTGCTCGGCATGGCCGTCGGCTTCGGCATATTCGGCGAGGGTGCCGATCTCCTGCGATGCGACGAAGGAGAGGAATTGCCCGCCCTCGCGATGCACGGCGCGCTCCAGGCAGGCCGCGCGGCGGTTGGCCGCCAGCTTCTCGAACAGGATCGGGTTCGGCTCGACCAGCACGCCGCTCCAGCCGTGATCAGTTTCAAGGAAATAGGTGTTGCTGTGGAGCACGCCGTCGAAGGCGCCGATCTCCGCGAAGCGACCGCTGCGCCGGCCCAGGCACATGGCCAGCACCCAGCGCTCCTGCTCGATCTGGGAATTGGTCGGCGCGTCGAAGGCGGCCTGCCATGAGAGCCGGGGCGAGGGAGTGGCTGGCGGCACGATGTGCGTCTCGCTGGTGCGGGACCACAGCGTAGGTCAAACGAGGCTCCGGCGGAACCAGCGCGTCATCCCGGATCGGCGCCGCTGGCGGCTTGTCCGGGATGACGGCGCGGATCGCACGCCCCGCGGAGGCAAGTGAGCAACCTCAATGAATCTCTGGCTCGGGGATCTTCGCCGTGCCTTCGAGATAGTCGAAGTCGCAGCCCTTGTCGGCCTGGCGGATATGGGCGGCGGACATCTTGCCCCAGCCACGCGGATAGTCGCGGTTCGGCGGTGTCCAGCTCTTCAGGCGCTCTGCGATCTCGGCCTCGGTGAGGCCGACCGAGATGCTGCGCGCCTCGACGTCGACCGTAATGACGTCGCCGGTCTTCACCGCCGCCAGCGGGCCCTTGATATAGGCCTCGGGCGCGACATGGAGCACGCAGGCGCCGTAGCTGGTGCCGGACATGCGCGCGTCCGAAATCCGCAGCATGTCGCGCACGCCCTGCTTCAGCAGTTTCTTGGGGATCGGCATCATGCCCCATTCGGGCATGCCGGGGCCGCCGACCGGGCCGCAGTTCTTCAGCACCATGACGTGGTCGGAGGTGACGTCGAGGGTCTCGTCGTTCACCGCCTTCATCATCGCATCGTAATCTTCGAAGACCAGCGCCGGGCCGGAGTGCTTGAGCAGGCGTGGCTCGGCGGCCGACGGCTTGATCACGCAGCCATCGGGCGCGATGTTGCCCTTGAGGACGGCCAGCCCGTTGGCGGTGGTCACGGCGTTGTCGAGCGGGCGGATGACGTCGTCGTTATAGACCTGCGCGAGCGCGATCGTCTCGGCGAGCGGCTTGCCGGTCACGGTCATCGCGTCGGTGTGGAGCTTGCTCTCGAGCTGCTTCAGCAGCGCCGGAAGCCCGCCGGCATAGAAGAAGTCCTCCATCAGGAAATCGCCTGAGGGACGCAGGTTCGCGATCACCGGCACCTTGCGCGAGAAGGCGTCGAAATCGTCCGGCGTCAGCGAGACGCCGGCGCGGCCGGCCATGGCGATCAGGTGGATGATGGCGTTGGTCGAGCCGGCAACCGCCATGTGCACGGTCAGCGCGTTCTCGAAGCTCTTGCGGGTGAGAATGCGATCGGGCGTGAGGTCTTCCCAAACCATCTCGACGATGCGCTTGCCGCTCGCTGCGGCCATGCGCGGATGGGCTGCGTCCGCGGCCGGAATGGCGGAGGCGCCGGGCAGGGTCAGGCCCAGCACCTCGGCATGGCTCATCATCGTCGCCGCCGTTCCCATCACCATGCAGGTGCCATGCGAACGGGCGATGCCGCTCTCCATGTCCTTCCACTGGTCATCCGTGATGTTGCCGGCTTCCTTCTCGGCCCAGTACTTCCAGACGTCGGCGCCGGAGCCCAGGACCTTGCCTGCCCAGTTGCCGCGCAGCATCGGCCCGGCCGGCACGTAGATGAAAGGCAGGCCGGCGCTGCAGGCTCCCATGATGAGCGCGGGTGTGGACTTGTCGCAGCCGCCGAGCAGCACAGCGCCGTCGAGCGGATGCGACCGGATCGATTCCTCCGTCTCCATCGCCAGGAAGTTGCGGTAGAGCATCGTCGTCGGCTTCTGGTACTGCTCCGACGCGGACATTACCGGGATCTCGACCGGGAAGCCGCCAGCCGCCCAGACGGCCCGCTTCACCGCATCGGCACGGTCGCGCAAATGGGTGTGGCAGGGGTTGATCTCGGACCAGGTGTTGATGACGCCGATCACCGGCTTGCCCATGAACTCGTCATGGGCAAAGCCCATCTGCAGCGCTCGCGACCGATGCCCGAAGGAGCGCAGGTCGCTGGCGCCGAACCAGCGCTTCGAGCGCAGCGTGTCGGGCGTCTTGCGGGGATGGGACGACATAGGCGTTTCCTCGAATTCTTGTCGTTCTAACCGGCGCTGGGGTCATGGCCGGGCTCCGCCCGGCCATTTCGGGAACCAGCACCCTTCGGTCGTGGGGTTCTCGGGCCTTCCGTCTGGCCTCACCCGAGAATGACGTGTCCTACTCTGCTGCCGCTTTCGCCGCGCCCCAGCCCGATACGATGGCACGCAGTTCGGCGCGTTCGGCCTCGTTGAGCTCCGGCAGGCCGGGCAGGCGCACCGGGCCGACATGCGTGCCGAGCAGGCCGAGCGCTTCCTTGACCACGGTGACATTGGCGCCGTTGCCGTATTTCGTGCGCAGCGTCTCGAAGCCGGCGATTGCGTCGACCTCGACGCGGGCTGCGGCGTAGTCGCCCTTTTCGAGGGCGTTCCAGACGGCGAGCGAGCGCTCCGGCGCGACATTGATCAGCCCGGAGGTGAAGCCGCGCGCGCCCAGCGCGTAGAAGGGCGCAGCCCAGCCTTCAGCCAATCCGCAGATCCAGTTGGCGGACGTCCCTTGCGTCGCGCGGACGCACTCGGCCAGCAGCATCATATTGCTCGAGGCGAATTTGACGCCCGCGACATTCGGGTGCGTGGCGACGCGGACGAGATCCTTCACGCCGATGGCGTCGGAGCGGATATAGGCGACGAGTGGGATCGTCAGTGCCTCGGCGATGGCGATGATGTAATCGGCCTGGGATTGCGGCGCGGCGAAGGGGTCGAGCGGGTGATGCACCATCACCGCATCGCAGCCGGCCTTGGCCGCGAGCTTGCCGGTCGAGACGGCTTCCCGCAGCGAGCGGCCGATGCCGGCCGTGACCAGCGCCTTGCCGGCGGCGGCTTCGGCCGCAACCGCGTGGCTGCGCACGACCTCGTCCGTCGTCATCGGGTAGAACTCGCCGGTGTTTCCGGCGGAGACGATGTTGTGAATGCCGGCCTGCGCGATGCGGGCGACAATCTTGCCGGTCACAGCCCAATCGGCCTCGCCATCGGCTTTCCAGGCGGTGACATGCACGCCGGAAATGCCGCGCAAAGCGCCACGGATCTTGTCATTCGTCATAGTCCAACCCTTCCGCATCGGCGCCGAACACCTGCCGCACATGGGCTTTCGCCGAGCGGACGATGTGGCGGCGCATCCGTTGTTCCGCGAGCGCGGGTTCCCGCGCCTTGAGCGCCTCGAAAATCGCGCGATGTTCCTCGAAGCCCTGGCCGCGCTCGGCCGGCTCGGAGAGCAGGGCGAGCCGCTGGGCGTGGTCATACATGCGCTGGCCGTCGAGCCGACGCTCGAGATAGCTGCAGCCGGAGATCCGGTGGATCGCGCCGTGGTAGGTCTCGTTGAGCGAGACCAGCTCCTCGAGCTCGCCATGGCTGGTGGCGCGGTCCATGGCTTCGATCATCCTGCCGAGCTCGGCGAGATCGGTCTCGGTCAATCGGTTAGCGGCGATGTGGGCCATCACGCTTTCCAGAGCGGCCCGGCCGAGCGCCATCTCAAGCGCCTGGCGGGCCGAGAATTCGACGAAAACGCCGCGGCGCGCCTCGGTGCGGACGAGGCCCTCGCTCTCCAGCATCCGGATGGCGTCCTTCACCGGCGTGGTGCTGACGCCGAGCATCTCCGCCAAGGTGCGCTCGTTCAGGCGCTCGCCGCTGCGGAACCGGCCGGCGACGATCGCCTGGCGCAGACGCTCGTGCACGTGCTCGCGCAGCGAGCGCAGCAATTGCGGGGCAACGGGTTCGATGGCGAGCTGCTGCACAGACATCGGCTTTCAAAACGACGAGCGAGGCCCGCATCCGGCGTGCCTCTCGGGCGGTCATCTAACCGCTTCAGGCTGACCTTGACCACAAACGCGACGCGTCGGCAAGGCTGAAATTTCAGATTTCAAATCTGGAATCATGTGCTATTCGATCGGCCAAGCGCTGCGTGACGGCGCATGCAAACCGGCGCCATCCGGCGCGGATTCCTTGGGAGGAGAAACAATGCTGAATCGCAGAACAATGCTGGCCGCAGCCGCGTCGTTGACGGTGCTGGCCGCTCCGGCGCTGGCGCAGTCCGATTATCCGGGCAGCAAGGTGGTCACGATCGTCGTGCCGTTCGCAGCCGGTGGCACCACCGACCTGCTCGGCCGCATCCTGGCCGATCGGTTGAGTGCGCGGCTCGGCGGCAAGTTCATCGTCGAGAACCGGGTCGGTGCCGGCGGTAACACCGGTGCGGCATCGGTCGCGCGCGCAGCGCCGGACGGCTATACCCTGACGATGGGGACCGTCTCGTCCCATGCGATCAACCCCGGCGTCTACGCCAAGATGCCCTATGACCACATCAAGGACTTCGCGCCGATCTCGCAGGTCGCCAGCGTCCCGAACATCCTGATGGTCAATCTCGACCTGCCGGCCAAGACGGTGCCGGAACTGATCGAACTCCTGAAGAAGAACCCCGGCAAGTATTCCTTCGGCTCGTCCGGAGCCGGCACCTCGACGCATATGGCGGCCGAGCTGTTCAAGGTCGATACCGGCACCGACATGGTGCATGTGCCCTACCGCTCGAGCGGACAGGTGACGCAGGACCTGCTCTCGGGGCAGATCCAGATCACCTTCGACAACATCACCATCGCCTGGCCGCATGTCGAAGCCGGCAAGATCCGGGCGCTTGCGACCGCGACGCCGCAGCGCCTGGCGGTCGCCAAGGATCTGCCGGCGCTGGCCGAGTTCATCCCGGGCTATGCGGCCGCCTCCTGGCACGGCTTCTTCGCGCCGGCCGGCGTGCCGAAGGACATCGTCGCCAAGCTCTCGGCCGAGACGCAGGCGATCATGCGCGAGCCGGCGGTCATCGAGCAGCTGAAGAAGCTGGGCGTCGATCCTGTCGGCTCGAACCAGGCCGAATTCACTGCCTACATTGCCGCCGAGACCAAGCGCTGGGCCGAGGTGGCGCAGAAGGCGAATGTCCGCATCGAGTGATCGACGTCGACACCGTCATGGTCGGGCCCGACCCGGCCATGACGGAAACCGGAGATCTCTGGTCACGAGATTCTCGGACCTGGCCCGAGAGTGACGCCTATCCCATGCTCGCCGCGTAACGACGATCGGACGCTCCCACCATGACATCGACTGCCCTCACCGACGAAAACCGCAAGAAACTCAAGCGCGTCTCGACCGCCACGCTGACGACGGCCCTGTTCAAGCGCGGCTTCCGGAACCAGTTCATCCAGGACGTGCGGCCGCTCGGCCAGAAATCCGAGAGCATGGTCGGCGAGGCCTTCACGCTGCGCTACATTCCCGCTCGCGAAGATCTGGATCATCTCGGCACGTTCGAAGGCACGCAGCATCCGCAGCGGCGCGCGGTCGAGGACTGCCCGCCCGGCCATGTCATGGTGATCGACAGCCGCAAGGATCCGCGCGCGGCCTCGGCGGGCGGCATTCTCGTCTCGCGTCTGATGCAGCGCGGCGTCGCCGGTATCGTCACCGACGGCGGATTCCGCGACAGTCCTGAAATCGCGGGCATGGCGATGCCGGCCTATCACAACCGGCCGAGCGCCCCGACCAACCTGATCCGGCATCACGCGCTCGACATCAACGCGCCGATCGCCTGCGGCGATGTCGCGGTCTATCCGGGCGACATCATCGTCGGCGACGGCGAGGGCGTCTGCGTCATCCCCGCTCACATCGCCAACGAGATCGCGCCCGAAGTCTATGAGCAGACGGCCTATGAGGATTTCGTCGCCGAGCGCGTGCGTGGCGGACAGGGCATCTTCGGTCTCTATCCGGCCAATGCGGAGACCAAGGCCGAGTTCGCGAAATGGCGGCCCAGTTGGTCGTAAGCGCTACTCTGGCGACGGCCTGACGCAGCCTTCCGCGTTTCCCGGAACGCGCCTTAGATCCGGTAGAACTCCCGATACCAGGCGACGAAGCGGGCGATGCCGTCCTCGATCGGGGTATCCGGTCTGAAATCGACGCGGGCCATCAGGTCAGCGACGTCGGCATAGGTCGCGCGCACGTCGCCGGGCTGCATCGGCAGGTGGCGCTTGATCGCGGCCTTGCCGCAGGCAGCCTCGATCACCGCGATGAAGCGGTCGAGCCGCACCGGCGTGTGGTTGCCGATATTGTAAATGCGCCAGGGGGCGGCGGCCGTCGCAGGGTCGGCCGCTTGCCCGGAGTTTGCGGCGGCGGACTCCGGCGGCAGGGCAGCCAGCCTGACGATCGCCTCGCTGATGTCGTCGACATAGGTGAAGTCGCGACTCATCTCGCCTTCGGCATAGACGTCGATCGGCTTGCCTTCGAGGATCGCCTTGGTGAACTTGAAATAGGCCATGTCCGGCCGGCCCCAGGGGCCGTAGACGGTGAAGAAGCGCAGGCCGGTCGCCGGAATGCCGTAGAGCTGGGAATAGCTGTGCGCCATCAGCTCGTTGGCGCGCTTGGTCGCGGCATAGAGCGAGACCGGGTGGTCGGCGCCGTCATGCTCGCTGAACGGCACCTTGGCATTGGCGCCATAGACCGAGCTCGACGAGGCATAGACGAGGTGCGCGACCGGGCTATGCCGGCAGGCTTCCAGCACCGATAGGAAGCCGTCGAGATTGGAATGGGCATAGGCGCGCGGATTGTCGAGCGAGTAGCGCACGCCGGCCTGTGCCGCGAGATGGATGACGACCTCTGGCCTGAAGGCGGCGAAGGCGGCCTGAAGCGCGTCGTAGTCGGCGATGTCGATCGGCTCAAAACTGAAGCCATTGCGCGGCAGCAGCCGCTCGAGGCGGGCCTGTTTCAGCGCCGGATCGTAATAGGGGGTCAGGTTGTCGATGCCGAGAACCTGGCTGCCCTTGGCCAGCAGCGCTTCAGTTACATGAAAGCCGACAAAACCGGCGGCTCCCGTCAGAAGCACGCGTTGTGCTGAAACCATGGCGTCAGGCTCGCCGCCCCTCGGGGCGCGTGATGGCAGGAGAGCGTCGGAAACGATCCCCGGGAGGCCAAACCCAATGTTTCAGATCGCCGCGCCTGTCAATGAAGCGGAACGGGAGCGGGCCGCGCTGGCCGCGGCGCGACATCGGCTGGCGTCTCGCCGGCGGCGGTGTCGAGCCCGAGATCGTCATCCTGCAGCACGCGCCAGCCCGAGCCTTCGAGGTCGGCATACTGGCCGTTGCGCATGCACCAGAAGAAAGCCCCAAGTCCTGCCAGCCCCAGTCCCAGCGCCAGCGGAAACAGGATCACGAGAATGTTCATGACGCAGCCTTCTGCAGAGTTTCCGGCGCCCTTCTCGCCGCGCGCAGGGCGTTGACGGTCACGACCAGCGAAGAGCCCGACATGGCGGCGGCGGCGACGAGGGGAGTTGCCAGCCCAGCGATCGCGATCGGGACCGCAACCGCATTGTAGAGGACCGCGAACCAGAGATTTTGCATCATCAGGCCACGCGCCTTGCGAGCGATGCCGATGCTGGCCGCGATGGGCATCAGGCTGTCGCCAAGGAAGACGATGTCGGCGGCGGCTTGGGCGAGATGCGTGGCGCTGATCGGCGAGACCGAGACATGCGCTTTTGCCAGCGCCGGGGCATCGTTCAGACCGTCCCCGACCATCAGCACCTTGCGGCCGCTGGCCGCGAGGCCGTCGAGCACGTGCAGCTTCTCGTCGGGGCGAAGACCCGCTTTCCAACTGTCGATGCCAAGATCGCCGGCGACGGTCGCGACGGTGGTCTCGCGGTCGCCGGAGAGGATCATCACTTCGAGCCCGAGACGGCGGAGCGCATCGACACAGGCTCCCGTGTCCGGACGCAAGCGCTGGCCGACGGCGAAGACGACCCGGGCTTCGCGATGCCGCCAGGCGATCAGCGAGGCGGGGGGGAATGCGGCCCCGACCTGCTCTGCGAGGTCCTCGGCGCCGCAGAAGGCAGCGCTGCCGAGGCGCATCTCGTCGCCATCGACAATGGCGGAGAGGCCGAGGCCGTGATGCTCTTGCGTATCGGCCAAGGGCGTCGGGCTGCCCGCCGCGCGGCTGATCGCCTGGGCGAGGGGGTGGCGGCTTGCCGCCGCCAGACCGGCTGCCGCCCGCATGGCGCCGGCATCGATCAGGCCGGCATTCAGCAGGTCCGGCTCGGGCAGGGTCAGCGTGCCGGTCTTGTCGAAGACCACCACGTCGGCTTCGGCCAGTCGCTCAAGCGCATCGCCCTCCTTCAGCATGACCTGGCGGCGGAAGAGGGCGGAGGCGGCGACGACCTGGACAGCCGGAATGGCGAGTCCGAGCGCGCAGGGGCAGGTGATGATCAGCACGGTGATCGCGATGATCAGCGCCTGCTGCCAGGCCAGCCCAAAGGCGATCCAGCCGACGAGCGTGGCGAAGGCGATGGTGTGCACGACCGGAGCGTAGAGCCTGGCCGCCCGATCCGAGAGACGGACATAGCGCGAGCGACTCTCTACGGCCTGCGCCATCAGCTTGTCGATCTCGTCCAGCAGCGTGCCGGAACCTGCGGCCTCGACGCGGATGGTGAGCGCACCGGAAAGGTTCATCGTGCCGGCATGGACCTGCCCGCCAGCCGCGATCGCGGCGGGGTCCGTCTCGCCGGTGACGAGGCTGCGGTCGATCTCGGAGCGGCCAGTCTCGACGAGGCCGTCGACGCCGATGCGCTCGCCGGGCTGGACGAGCACGAGGTCGCCGGGGGCGACGGCCGCGATCGGAACGATGGTCGTCGTGCCGTCGTCCGCCAGCCGCGTAGCGGTCTCGGCTTTGAGAGCGGCCAGATTGCCGGCGAGGTCGCGCGTGCGGCGGCGCGTCAGCTGGTCGAGATAGCGGCCGATCAGCAGGAAGAAGAGCAGCATCATCACGCCGTCGAAATAGGCGTGGTGGGAGTGGTTGGCGGTCTCCACCACGGACATGCCGAGCGCCAGCACGACGCCGAGCGTGATCGGCACGTCCATGTTGACGGCTCCGGCCCGCAAGGCCCGAAGCGCGCTCTCGAAGAAGGGCCGCCCGGCATAGGCAGCCGTGGGCAGGGCGATCAGGGCGGAGAGCCAGTGGAAGAAGTCGCGCGTGACGGGGCTGATGTCGCTGCTGTTGCCGGACCAGACCGAGACCGAAAGCAGCATGATGTTCATCGAGGCGAAGCCCGCCACCGCGAGGTAGCGCAGGAGCCGCTTCTCCTCCTGCGTGACGCTGTCGCGCTCGGCCGAGGGCAGGAACGGATAGGCCTTGAAGCCGAGTGCGGCGAGGCGCTCGATCACGCCTTCCGGCCTGAGCGCACCTTCGCGCCATTCCACCGTGACACGCTTCAGTGCGAGGTTGACGCGCGCCTTCAGGATCGCGGCGTCGCGGCCGAGTCCGCTTTCGATTGCCTGCATGCAGCCGGCGCAGCGAATGCCCTCGACGGCCAGTTCCATCCCGGCCACCCCACCTTCACCATGACGGACGAAGACCGAGAGATCCTGCTGCGTGGCCATGGCTCAATCCTTCAGGATGACGCGGCTGCGCGAGACGAAGACCTGCTCCTCGCCGCGCGTGGCAGTGATCGCGAGGGTCCAGCCGCCGCCATGGACAGAGGGGATGGTGGTGGCGTAGTCGCCGGCTGCGGTCTCGCCGAGGGTCGCCTCGTGGTCCTCGCGACGGGCGGCGGGGTGTTCGAGCCTCGCGCGGACGGCAAGACCGGTGACGGGCGCGCCGGTGCGGTCGCGCAGGGAAAGTGTCACCGCGGCATCGGCGCCGATCCGGCGCAGCTCCGCGCCGGCCTGCCAGCCGCGATCCGCCTGGGCCTGCATGCGGGCGATCTCGCCATTGAAGCGCTGGCTGGTCTCGTAGGCGCTCTTCACGTCGACCCCCGGCATGGTGCGGATGGCGATGGTCATCATCGCGGCATTGACGCCCGCGATGACCAGGAAGAAGCCGACCATGCAAGCGAGCACCATGCGGCCGCTGAGGTGGGAGGGGCGGCGGGCGGGGCGGCTTGGCGGGCGCTCGGCGGGGGCTGTCAGATCGATCGGCATGATGAAGGCTCCGCAACAGGACATGGGGCGTCTCCCCCTCAAGGCGCGATGAAGTGGTCCTGGGCGGTCACGGTCTCCCCGGCGAACAGGTCGGCGGCGGTGAAGGTGATCGTCTGGGATTTTTGGGGATGGCCGTCGGCCGGCAGCGTCACGAGCACGCGGACCTCGCGCGAGGAATCGGGGTCGACCGTCACGATCGGGCGCAGATCGGCCGTCGCGGTGACGCCGACCGTCTCGATGCGCAAGCCCGGCAGGCCTTCGACCGTGAGCGCGAAGGGGCGCTCATGCGGCCGCTTGTTCAGGATCCTGATGGTGTAGGCATTGCGGATCGAGCCGTCGCTCAGCCTGACGAAGAGCGGTGCGCGTTCGTGCAGGACCGAGAGCTCAAGCGTGCGGCGCGTGGCGAGCTGCCAGACCATGGCGCCGCCGACCAGCAGGATCAGTGCGGCATAGGTCATCGTGCGCAGACGCAGCGGCCGGTAGACCGGCTTCTCTCCGGCGATGCGGCGCTTGACGTTGTCCTCGGTGTCATAGCCGATCAGCCCTTTCGGGCGACCGATCTTGTCCATGACGTTGTCGCAGGCGTCGATGCACAGGCCGCACTGGATGCAGTCGAGCTGGGCGCCATTGCGAATGTCGATGCCGGTGGGGCAGACCACGACGCATTGCCGGCAGTCGACGCAGTCGCCGGCGGGCTCGCCCTGCTTGCGCAGGCGCTCCGCCTGGCGCAGCGAGGCGCGCGGGTCGCCGCGATCGTAACGATAGGTCACGTTGAGGGCTTCGTCGTCGGTCAACGCAGCCTGGATGCGCGGCCACGGGCACATATAGGTGCAGACCTGCTCGCGCATGATGCCGGCGAGCGTATAGGTCGTGAAGGTCAGGATCGCGATGAAGGCGTAAGCCGTGACGGGCGCCTCGAAGCTCGCCAGCTGGCGCACCAGCGTCGGGGCGTCGGCGAAGTAGAGCACCCAGGCGCCGCCGGTCCACCAGGCGATCAGCAGCCAGACCGTGTGCTTCGCGCTCTTGCGCCAGATCTTGTCGGCGTCCCAGGGGCCTTCGTCGCGCTTGATGCGCTCGCGCCGGTCACCCTCGAAGAAGCGCTCGACGGTGAGGAAGAGGTCGGTCCAGACGGTCTGGGGGCAGAGATAGCCGCACCAGATGCGACCGGCGACGGCGTTCATCAGGAACAGGACGAAAGAGGCCAGGATCAGCAGGCCGGTGAAGTAGTAGACCTCCTGCGGCCAGAGCTCGATGAAGAAGAAGTAGAAGCGGGCGTTGGCGAGATCGGCCAGAACCGCCTGGTTGGGCAGGTTCGGTCCCCGGTCCCAGCGCAGGAAGGGCAGCAGGTAGTAGATGCCGAGACAGAGGGCGAGGATCATCCATTTGGCGCGCCGGTAGGGGCCGGTCACGCTTTGCGGATAGACCTTCTTCGACGCCGCGAAGAGCGGAACGTCCTCTGTCTCGGCATCTCGAACCGCCATGACTACTGACCCCCGCCGAGCGAATGCACGTAGACGGTCAGGGCCTTCAGCGTGGTGGGGTCGAGGCGCTGGCCCCAGGACGGCATCACGCCGGCGCGGCTGTTGGTGATGGTCTCCGTGAGCGAGGCCATGTCCATGCCGTAGAGTGAGATCGCGTCGGTTAGGTCGGGCGCGCCGAGTTCCCTGTTGCCCTTGCCGGCGTCGCCATGACAGGCGGCGCAGTTGGCGGCGAACAGCTCACGGCCCTTGGCCAGATCGGCCTTGGGCTCCGGCGGCAGGTGGGCCAGTTCGCGGACATGGTTGGCGACGGCGCGGATCTCGGCCGGCTTGAGCATGCCATCCTTGCCGAAGGCCGGCATCTGGCTGATGCGGGTGTCGCCGTTGCCGGCGACGCGGATGCCGTGCTGCAGCGTCTGGTGAATGTCGGCGAGCGTGCCGCCCCAGAGCCAGTCGTCGTCGTTCAGGTTGGGATAGCCCTTGGCACCGGCGCCGCCGACGCCGTGGCAGGCGGCGCAATTGTCGCCGAAGGCGGCCTTGCCCTGCGCCATCGCGATGCGGAACAGAGCGGGATCGGCCTTGATCTGCTCGAGCGAGGCCTCGGCCAGCCCGCTCGCCTGGGTGGCGCGATGCTGCTGAAGGAGCGCGAGATCCTTGGCGATCTCGATGCGCGAGGCATAGCCGATCACGCCCTTGGTGGCGTCGCTGATCAGCGGCCAGGCGGGGTAGACCACCCAGTAGCCGATCGACCAGACGATCGTGGCGTAGAAGATGCCGAGCCACCAGCGCGGCAGCGGCGTATTGAGTTCGCGGATGCCGTCCCATTCATGGTCGGTCATGGTCTGACCGCTATGGGCGTCGATCTGGTGATCCGTGTCGTGGTGCTTGTTCATGGGCTCAATCGTCCTGCAGCGGGGTGCGGGCGGCCTGCTCGAAGCGGCCGCGATTGGACGGCCAGAAGGCGTAGAGGCAGACGGCCAGGAAGATGCCCACGAAGTAGAGGAGGCCGGCGGACTGGGCGAAGCGCGCGAGCCAGAGATAGGTTGCGTCCATGATGACCTCGCTCAGCGGATGTTGGCTTTGCCGTCGTAGAGCTTGAAGTCGACGAGCGTGCCGAGGACCTGGAGATAGGCGATCAGCGCGTCGGCCTCGGTGATGCGGCCGGGGTCGCCGTCGAAGTCGCGGGCCTGCACCTTCGGGTAGCGCGCCTCGAGCTTGCCGGCCTTCGGGTGGTCGGGGGTCGCCTGGGCGCGCAGATCGGTCTCGGCCTGCGCGATCATCTCGTCGGTGTAGGGCACGCCGCCGCCGCGGTTGGCGCGCAGATCATCGGCGATGTCGCCGAACTTGAGGTCGGTCTTGGCCAGGAAGGGGTAGCCCGGCATGATCGACTGCGGCACCAGCGCGCGCGGCTCGGCGAGGTGGCCGCGCTGCCACTCGTCGGAGTACTTGCCGCCGACGCGGGCGAGATCCGGGCCGGTGCGCTTGGAGCCCCACTGGAAGGGCTTGTCATACATGCTCTCGGCGGCGAGCGAGTAATGCCCGTAGCGCTCGATCTCGTCGCGCAGTGGTCGGATCATCTGGCTGTGGCAGTTGTAGCAGCCCTCGCGCACATAGATCGCGCGGCCGGCGAGCTCGAGCGGAGTATAGGGCCGCATGCCTTCGACCTTCTCGATCGTGTTCTTCAGGTAGAAGAGCGGCGCGATCTCGACCAGACCCCCGACCGAGATCACCAGCAGCGTGCCGATGATCAGGACGATGGAGTTGGTCTCGAAGATCTTGTGCTTGGCCCAGAGCGACTTGCGCGGCAGGGACTTCTGCGGCGAGGCCGCGGACAGGTCAGAACTCGACATGGGGAGCGTTCCTCTACTCGGCCGGGACGAGCTGCGGCTGCGGCATCGGGTCCGCCTGCGAGGCGCCCACAGTTCCGTGCCAGACCGTCATCCAGAGATTGAAAGCCATGATCAGCGCGCCGGTCAGGAACAGGGCGCCGCCGAGCGCGCGGATGACATAGAAGGGGTGCATCGCGGCGACCGTCTCGATGAAGGAGTATTCGAGGAAGCCGAGCGAGGTGTAGGCCCGCCACATGAGGCCCTGGAGGATGCCCGAAACCCACATCGCGCAGATGTAGAACACGATGCCGAGCGTCGAGATCCAGAAGTGCCAGTTCACGAGCTTGTTCGAATACAGTTCCTTGCGGTTCCAGAGCCACGGAACCAGGCAGTAGATCGCGCCGAAGGAAATGTAGGCGACCCAGCCGAGCGCGCCGGAATGGACATGGCCGATCGTCCAGTCGGTGTAGTGCGACAGCGAGTTGACCGCCTTGATCGACATCAGCGGACCCTCGAAGGTCGACATGCCGTAGAAGGCGAGCGAGACGACCATCATGCGCAGGACCGGGTCGGTGCGTAGCTTGTCCCAGGCGCCGGACAGGGTCATGACGCCGTTGATCATGCCGCCCCAGGAGGGCATCCAGAGCATGATCGAGAAGGTCATGCCGAGCGTCTGGGCCCAGTCCGGCAGGGCGGTGTAGTGCAGGTGGTGCGGCCCGGCCCAGATGTAGAGGAAGATCAGCGCCCAGAAGTGGATGATCGAGAGGCGATAGCTGTAGACCGGCCGGTTCGCGCGCTTGGGGATGAAATAGTAGACGATCGCGAGGAAGCCGGCGGTGAGGAAGAAGCCGACCGCGTTGTGGCCGTACCACCACTGGAACATGGCATCCTGCACGCCCGACCAGACGATGTAGGAGCGCGGCGACAGGACCGAGATCGGCAGCGCCAGGTTGTTGCCGACATGCAGGACGGCGATGGTCAGGATGAAGGCTAGGTAGAACCAGTTCGCCACATAGATGTGCGGTTCCTTGCGCTTCGCCAGCGTCGCCAGGAAGACGAAGAGATAGACGACCCAGACGATTGTCAGCCAGAGATCGGCATACCATTCGGGTTCGGCGTATTCCTTGCTCTGGGTGATGCCGAGCAGATAGCCCGTGCCGGCGATGACGATGAAGAGGTTGTACCCGAGGACGACGAACCAGGGCGACAGATCACCCGCGAGGCGCGCCCGCGAGGTGCGCTGTACGACGTAGAACGAGGTCGCGATCAGCACGTTGCCGCCGAAGGCGAAGATCACCGCCGAGGTGTGCAGCGGCCGCAGCCGGCCGAAATTGATCCAGGGCAGATCGAAGTTGAGCGCCGGATAGGCGAGCTGCAGGGCGATGATCAGCCCCACGGTGAAGCCGGCGATGCCCCAGAACATCGCGGCGATGGTGCCGAACTTGACCGGATCCATGTTGTAGTTGGGCCGGCCGTCGATCTCCTGCGGGGCCGGGCCCGTGCCTGGCCTGAAGCAGCGATTCCCAATCATGAAGATCGAGACCAGAGCCGCCGCCATGCCGACCGCGGCATGGAAGGCGTAGCCCGAGTGCTCGGTTTGCGCGGCGATGAGCAGCAGCCCGAGGAATGCCGCCGCCGCCAGCATCATGCCGGCGATCTCGCCTATCGTCGCGTGTCTGATCGGATTGCCCGCCGCCATGCCCAGTCCCCGCAGTTCTGCCGCGCTCCTGGCGCAGGCCGTCAGGGGCAACACTTAGCGATGGCGGGGTCTATGGGCCTTGATTCAGGTCAAGCGGGTTGCCGCGGTGCGGCGTCGCGGCCCGGAGGATTTGTCGATCCGGCGGGATCGAAAAGTGCTCCGGGCCTGTTGTCTGATCGCGTGATCGTCACGCGAACGGGCGACTGCTTCGTTCGAGGGCGCTCAGACCACGACATCCTTGGCCGGGACGGGTTCGCCGCGCGAGACATGGGCGATGTTGGCGAACATGCGCGACACGGTCGGGGCGAAGTTGTCGGCGGCCATCGCGGCGAGATGCGGCGTGACGACGAGGTTGTCGAGCGTGAGCAACTCGCTGTCGGCCGGCAACGGCTCGATCGCATAGACGTCCATCGCCGCGCCCGCGATCTCGCGATTGCGCAGGGCAACGACCAGTTCGGCCTCGTTGACGACGCCGCCACGCGCGCAGTTGATCAGCACGGCGGTCTTCTTCATCGCGGCGAAGGCCCTGGTGTCGATCAGGTTGGCGGTTTCCGGCGTCAGCGGGCAATGCAGCGAGACGACGTCCGACTGCGCCAGGATCTCGTCGATCGTGGCGTATTTGACGCCGAGCGCGGCTTCCTCCGCAGCACTGAGCGGCTGGCGCTTTGAATAGAGGATCGTGCAGCCGAAGCCCTTGAGCAGCTTGGCGACGTTCTGGCCGATCGCGCCGAAACCGACGATGCCGACCGTCTTGCCCGAGAGCATGAAGGTGTCGCCGGGCAAATGGCCGGTGCTCCAGTGGCCCTTCTTCAGCTCGGCATGGCCGTAGCCGATATAGCGCAATGTCGAGAGCATCAGGCCGATCGTGAATTCGGCGACCGGCAGCGCGTTGCTGCCGGTGGTGCGCGCGACCTTGATGCCGAGCTCCTTCGCCGTGGCGACGTCGATGTTGTCGTAGCCGACGCCCCATTTGTGCAGGAGCTTCAGCTTCTTCGCCGCGCGCAGCACGTCGCCGGAGACGGCGACCTGGCCGGAGATCGCATAGTCCGCTTCCGCGATGATCTGCTTCATGTGCTCGTCGCCGCGCTCGGTGCCATGGGTCAGCACGAAGCCCGGCGGCAGCAGCGCACGCAGCTTCTCGGCGCGCGCGGGGGTGGTCATGTCGAGGAGGCAGATGGTTTCGGTCATAGGGTCGTTCTTTTCTCGGATCGGTCGTGGTGGAAGCGGGCGGTGGGCGCGCCGCGGGCTCAGATCGTGAAGCGCGCTCCGGCGCGGGCGAGCCCGCCGGAAATGGCGACGGGGGTGCCGTCGGCGCGCCAGCAGGCGGCGCCGGTCAGCGTGCCGTCCTCGTTGAAGCGGATCGCGTTCATGCCGCCGGCAATGCGGGGCATCGGGACGATGCGGTGGCCGCGCGCCCGGAGCGCCTCGGCAACGGCTTCCGGGAAGGCTTCCTCCAGTTCAAGCGCGCCGCCTTCGGTCCAGATGCGCGGCGCCTCGACCGCTTCCTGCAGGCTCATGCCGTGGTCGATCAGGTTGACGATCGCCTGCAGGGCCGACGGGAAGATGCGCAACGCGCCGGGCAGGCCGAGCGCAAAGCAGAGCTTGGCGTCCTTCAGCACGATCATCGGCGCCATCGAGGTGAAGACGCGCTTGCCGGGCGCGATCGAGAGCGCGCGGCCGGGATGCGGATCGAAGTTGAACATGTAGTTGTTCGTCAGCATGCCCGTGCCGGGAATCTGGGTGCAGGCACCGAAGAGGCCGTTGATGGTCTGCGTCGCGGTGACGACGTTGCCGTCGGCATCGGCGACCGTGACATGGGTGGTGTCATGCGACTCGCCCGGCGCCAGCCCCGGTGACCAGGCCTTCGCCTCGTTCATCGCGATCAGCGCGCGGCGTTCGTCGGCATAGGCCTTGTCGATCAGCCTGGCGACCGGGACCTTGACGAAGGCGGGGTCGGCGGTCGCGACGGCGCGGTCGGCAAAGGCGATCTTGAGCGCCTCCGCCAGCAGATGCACGCCATCGGGCGAGCCGAAGCCGAGCGCGCCGATGTCGTAGCCTTCGAGGATGTTGAGCATCTGCGCGACATGAACGCCGGAGGAGGCCGGGGGCGGCGGGCCGACAATCTCGTAGCCGCGATAGCTGCCTCGGATCGGCTCACGCGTCTCGACCTTGAAGGCGGTGAGGTCGTCCTGGCCGATCAGGCCGCCTTTGGCCGCCATGAAATCGGTCAGCGCCTTGCCGAGCGGACCGTCATACAGCGCAGCGGGGCCAAGCTCGGCGATCAGGCGCAGGCTTGCGGCATAATCCGTCTGCACCAGCCGGGACCCGGCGGGGATCGCCTTGCCGTCCTTCAAGAGCAGCGCCGTGAGACCCGGGTCGCGCGACAGGTCTGCGACATTGTCGGCGATGCAGTTGGAGAGATACGGCGTCACCACGAAACCGCGCTCGGCCAGCGCGATCGCGGGTTGGAGCACGTCGGCCAGGGGCAGCGTGCCGAAGCGCGCCAGCGCCTCGCACCAGCCGGCGAGCGCGCCGGGAACGGCGACGGCCTTCGGGCCGACGACATTCTCGCGGTCGCGGACATCGCGCTGCTTGCCGATCTCGTCGGAGAGGCAGTCATACATGTCCGGCGTCGCGCGCAGCGGGGCGGTCGAGAGCCCGTCGAGCACGACATGGCGGCCGTCGGCCATCCGGATATGGCTCAGGCCGCCGCCGAGGATGCCGACCATCATCGGCTCGACTACCGTCAAGGCGAAGAGCGATGCCACCGCCGCATCGACCGCGTTCCCGCCGGCGAGCAGCATCTGCGAGCCGGCGGCCGAGGCGAGCGGATGGTTGGTCACGACCATGCCGCGCGAGCCGGTCGCCGGGCGCTTCTCGCAGGTGAAGCTCGTGATGCGCGGGGTGGGAGCGATGGCGTTCATGAGCTCGGACCTCAGCCCTTGGCCGCCGCGAGCGCGTCGAGCACCATCTTGGTCGCGCCGGAGATGTCGCCGAGCTTCTCGCCCTTACGGACGCGGTCCTGAGAACGTTCACCACGCTCCTGCCGGGCGATCGCCGCATCCGCGATCGCCTCGGCCTCGTCACGCGGCAGCACGAGCACGCCGGACTCGTCGGCGAGGATGACGTCTCCCGCCTTCACCGGGACATTTCCGCAGGAAATCGGCAGGTTCAGCGTGCCGCCGAGATTGTAGAGGCGCGTCGTGATCGGAGACATGCCCCGGCACCACATCGGGAAGTCCGAATCCTCGATCTCGGTCAGGTCGGTGCAGGGGCCATCGACGATGCCGCCGATCGCGCCGGCAGCCTTGGCTGCGACGGTGACGCCGCCGCCCCAGCAGGCATGCTTGTCGTCGCCCAGCCTGTCGACGACGAGGATGTCGCCCGGCCGCAGCAGGCCGAGCGTGTGGTGCAGCAGCGTCGAGTCCTGCCCGGGGATGGCGAGGGTCACGGCAGCGGCGGCGATGCGCTTGCCGCGCAGCAGCGGCTGGATGCCGCGGTCCATGAAGCCCCAGTGCTGGGAATGGCCGACGGTGGCGGTCTCGACCTTCTGCAGCTTCTCGACGAGGGCCGCCGGGAGCTGTTCCGGCATGGGGGCGATACGGTAGTCGGGCATGGTCTCTCTCCTATTTGCCGACCGCGCGGGCGACGCCGACAAGGCGCTCGACCGCGACGACGACGATCAACGTGGCGATGATGAGGACGACGGACAGGGCGGCGATCAGCGGGTCGGTGCGGCCCTCGACATAGCGGACCATCTCGACCGGCAGCGTCGAGGCGCGCGGGCCCGAGATGAAGAGCGAGATCACGGTCTCGTCGAAGGACAGCAGGAAGGACAGGCAGGCGCAGGCGATCAGGCCCGGCGTCGCCAAAGGCAGCGTCACCCGTCGTACCACGCGCCAGGGCGGGGCGCCGAGCGTCGCGGCTGCGGCCTCGATGTCGTGCGGCAGGGTGGACAGCGCCGTCGTCATCATCCGGATGACGAAGGGCACGGTCACGGTCATGTGCCCGAGCACGAGGCCGGGAAGCGTTGCCGTCAGCCGCAGGGGCGTGAAGAAGAGCAGCAAAGCGAGGCCGGTGATCAGGGTCGGCAGCAGCAGCGGTGCCAGGAAGAAGCCGGTCAGCGCGTCCTTGCCGCGGAACTCGCCCTTGGCCAGCGCCAGTGCGGCCGGGACGCCGATCGCGAGCGACAAGAGCGTCACTACACTGGCGACCTGCACGCTCAGCCACAGCGCCGAAAGCAGCGGCGCATGAGACGCCAGAGCCTGGAACCAGCGCAGCGAATAGCCGGATGGCGGGAACAGGATGAAGTTGTCGGCCGAGAAGGCGAGCATCACCACGACGACGATCGGCGCCAGGATCAGCGCATAGACCAGTGCGGCGAGGCCGGAGAGGACGGTGCCGGCGCCGTTCATCGCTTCAACCCCCGCGCCAGCAGGTTGGAGAGGACCAGCAGCAGAAGCAGCAGGCCGAGCGTGTAGATCGCCAGCACGGCCGCGACCGGCCAGTTCGTGTTGGTCGTCGCCTGCTCGAAGATCTCGGTCGCCAGCACGAAGACGCGCCCACCGCCGAGCAGCTTAGGCGTGATGTAGGCCGACATCGAGAGCACGAAGCCGAGGCCGGCGGCGAGCGCGAGCGCCGGCAGGCTGAGCGGCAGCGTGACCCGCCAGAAGGTGCGCAGGGGCGAGGCGCCGAGCGAGCGCGAAGCTTCCTCGAGCGTGCGGTCGAGCTGGCCGAAGCCGGCAAGCAGCGCCAGGATCATGTAGGGCATGATGCTCTCGGCGAGGCCGATGGTGACGCCCGTCCAGTTGAAGACGAGGCGAAGCGGAGCCGAGATCAGTCCGAGCGACTGCAGCAGCGTGTTGACGAGGCCGCGATCGCCGAGAATGGCGAGCCAGCCGAAGACGCGCACGACGCTCGAAATCAGCATGGGCAGGATCGCGATTACCGCGAGCAGGCCGCGAAAGCGCGAATTCGTGCGGAACAGGAAGAGCGAGAGCGGATAGGACAGGGCGAGCGCGATGGTGGTCGCGCTGAGCGAGAGCTGCAGGGAGTTCAGCGTCAGCTCGAAAGTGAAGCCGTCGGCGAAGGTATCGGCCGCCGTCTTCAGCGACCAGGCCTCGATCATCGCGCCGGTCGGCCCGACCTCGTTGAAGCCGTTGCGCAGGAGCAGCAGCGTCGGCCAGGCATAGATGGCCAGAACGAAGAGCCCCGCCGGAACCAGCAGGAGCGGAAGGCGGGCGACGCCGATCATGCCGCCTCGCGCGCGAAGGGCAGGCTGTCCTGCGCCTGCCAGATCACCGCGATCTCCGCGCCCTCCGCAGGGGCTGTGGTGCCCGAGGGCATTTCGACGGTGAGTTGCCCGCCCGCGCCCTCGACGAGTACCTCGACATGGTCGCCGACGAAAACGCTACGCAGCACGCGGCCGGCGACACGCACGGTCGAGCCGCCGGCCGGTTCGGAAACGGGCACGAGACGCATGCGCTGCGGGCGCACGAAGAGATCGAACTCGCCCTGCGGCGGCGCCGCAACCGGCTGCGAGGCGCCCCAGAGCAGGACCTTGCCGTCGCTGTCGCGCGTCGCGGGCAAGGCGTTCGCCCGGCCGACGAACTCGGCGACGAAGCGGGTGGCCGGGCGCTCGTAAATGTCCTCGGCCGTGCCGATCTGGGCGATGCGGCCGCGATTCATCACGGCGATGCGGTCGCACATCGTCAGCGCCTCGACCTGGTCGTGGGTGACGAAGAGGGTGGTGATGCCGAGCGAGCGCTGAATCGAGCGGATCTCGTGGCGCATCGTGTCGCGCAGCTTGGCGTCGAGATTTGAGAGCGATTCGTCGAGCAGTAGCACGGAGGGGTGGATCACCAGCGCGCGGGCCAGCGCGACGCGCTGCTGCTGTCCGCCGGAGAGTTCGCGCGGCCGCCTGCCGCCGAGGCCGGAGAGGCGGACCAGCGCCAGCCCTTCCTCGACCTGCCTGGTGATCTCGGCCTTGCCGACGCCGCGCTCCTCCAGCCCGAAGGCGACATTGCGCGCGACGCTCAGATGCGGAAACAGTGCATAGGACTGGAAGACATAGCCCATGTTGCGCTTGTGTGCCGGCAGCTTCGTGATCTCGCTGCCGTCGACGCGGATGGTGCCGCGATCGGGATCGATCAGCCCGGCGAGCATGCGCAAAGTCGTGGTCTTTCCGCAGCCGGAAGGGCCGAGCAGGGCGACGGACTCGCCCTTCGCGACCGACAGCGAGACATCGTCGACCGCGACGGCGCTGCCATAGCGCTTCTGCAGGCCGGCCAGTTCGAGATAGCTCATGACCAAGATGTTCCGGGCTGTTCCGTCATGGTCGGGCTTGTCCCGACCATCCATGTCATTCTTCGTCGAGGGCAATGTTCAAGGCGTGGCTGCTCGCCACGGCAGCGAGCAGGACGCCGCGGGAGCGGTTCACCGTGCCGCCGTGATGACCTCGCGGCGCCAGCGGTTGTTCCACTGGTCGCGCACCTTGAGGATGTCGTTCCAGTCGAGCGGGATCATGTTGGCGCGGCTTTCGGGTGCCGCCGCCGTGCGTGCCACAGCCTTCGGATCGATCTGGGCCTTGGCATTGGTCGGCGCGTAGAACATGCGCTCGGTGAAGGCCTTCTGCGCCGGCTGCGACAGGGCGTATTTCACGAAAGCTGCAGCGGCCGCCCGGTTCTTCGAGCCGGCGGTCAGGTTGATCGTGTTGATCTGGAAGACCGAGCCCTCGGGCGGCAGCAGCGTGCCGATCTTGCCGCCGGATTGGTCGCCGTAGAGCTGCGAGCGGGCGTTCCAGCCCGTCGCGACCTTGGCAACGCCGTTCAGGATCAGCGAGTAGCCATCCGGATTGGGCTCGAAGGTGTTGACCGAAGGGGCAAGCTCCTTGAGGCGCTTCATCGCCGCGTCGATCGACTTGCGATGGTCGCCGCCCTCCATCTTCTCGACCATGGCGGTGAGGGCCAGCCCCTGGATGTTCGGTGGGGCCGAGAGCGCGATCTGGCCCTTCAGGTCCGGCCGCCAGAGGTCGGCGAGCTTCGCGAGCGGCGGCTTGAGGTTCTGGGTGTCGTAGACCAGCACGAGATGGTCGAAGGTCACGGCGGGGCCGAACTCGCCGCCGGCCGCGCGCGCCTCCGGCGCAAGTTCCTCGAGGACCGGAAACTCGGCGGGCGTCAGCTTCTCGAACAGGCCCTCGATGTTGCCGATGCTGGAGGTGGTGACATCCATGATGACGACGTCGATCTGCGGATCGGCCTTCTGAGCGCGGACCGAGCCGACCATCTGCGCGGAGGTACCGCCGGGCGCATAGTTCACCTTCACGCCGGGATTGGCGGCCAGGAAGGGCTCGACCACCGCCTTGGTGTAGTTGTCCTGGAAGATGCCGGCATAGGACATCAGCGTGATCTGCCCGGTCAGGCCTTGCGCCCGCAGCACCGCCGGCATGGCGATGGTGGCGAGACCCGTCTGGAGAATGAGGCGGCGTGTCGGCATGGGGACCTCCTGAGATTGGCGCATTCGCGGGCGGATGTGGAAACGGCGCCGCGGAAGCCGCGGCGCCGTTGCGATCAGGCCGGGACCTTGCTGGCGAAATGCGCGACGAAGCGGGCGCAGATGTCGGTCAATTTCTCGGTCAGGGCGGCGCCCGTCTCGGCCGAGCACAGGCGCGGATCGCCCTTGGCGACGCCGAGATTGTAAGTCTCGTCATATTCGTTGGGCATCGCGACCTCGTGGCCCTCGAAGCTGGCCAGGCCGAGCCCCGTGAACTGCAGGTCGAGCACCGGGTCCTTCTTCAGCGGCTTGCCGTCCGGGATCAGGTCCTTGCGGATCAGCTCGGGGAAGAGATGCAGGCCGATCGAGGTCAGCGGGTCGGAGCCGTGCCCGGCGACCGCCGCGGCCTTGTCGGCGCCACCGAGTATGCCCGGCAGCAGGCCGTAGCCGATGCGCCAGAGATACAGGCTCGGCAGTACGATCTGCTCGCGCTGGTAGAGTTCGCGCGCGACTTCCGAGATCGGGCCGACATTGCCGCCGTGGCCGTTGATGACGATGATCCGGGTCAGGCCGTTGCGATGCAGCGAGTCGACCATCTCGGCGATGACCGTGGTCAGCGTCGCCTGCGAGATCGCGATGCCGCCGACCATCGGGCCGAACCAGTCGGCGCCGCCGAAGGGCAGGACCGGCGCGACGAGCGTGCGCGTTCCGGCCTTGCTGGCGCGGATCGCAGCGAGCTCGGCGATCTTCTCGGCGAGGAGGTAGTCGCCCATCGGGGCGTGCGGACCCTGGTCCTCCTGGCTGCCCATCGGCAGCAGGATGATCGGGTTGTCCTTGTAGATCTCGCGGGCCTCGCCCCCGGTGATCGTGCCCATATGGACGAGTGGATCGGTCTTGGCAGCCATGGCTTGGTCCTTGTTGGTCTAGACGAGAGAGATCAGCGGCCGGCGGTGCGCGGGTCGAGCGTGTCGCGCAGGCCGTCGCAGAGCAGGTTCATGGCGAGGATGGTGAGCGTCAGCGCGGCGCAGGGCCAGACCAGCAGCAGCGGAGCCTGCTCCATGGTGGCGCGGGCGCCGCG
>NZ_DASYHA010000018.1:0-426267 GCF_035999205.1 Allobosea sp. | reverse complement strand
GATGTTGTCCGCGCCGGCCGTGCCGAGCAGGGTGTCGCCCGAGACCGTGCCGACCCTGGTGGCGCCACCCGAGGGCGATGGAGCAGGCGTACCCGTCTCGTCGTCGTCATCGTCGCAACCGCAGTCGTCGTCCTCGTCGTCATCCTCATCGTCGTTGCCGGTTTCGTCGTCGTCCTCATCGTCGTCTTCATCACCGTCGCCGGCGCCGTCGTCCTCGTCATCATCCTCTTCGTCGTCTTCGTCACCGTCGCCGGCGCCGTCGTCCTCGTCATCATCCTCATCGTCGTCTTCGTCACCGTCGCCGGTGTCGTCGTCCTCGTCATCATCCTCATCGTCGTCTTCGTCACCGTTACCGGTGTCGTCGTCATCGTCTTCATCCTCGTCGTCTTCACCGTTTCCGGTGTCGCCGTCGTCGTCCTCGTCCTCATCGTCGTCGCCATTGCCAGCGCCATCGTCCTCATCGTCATCTTCGTCATTGACCTCGAAGATGTGCTCGTCGAGACCGGTGAGACCGGTGACGCGCGCAACGATGTCGGAGAACTCCTGGCCGTCGATGAAGGCGTCGTAGAAGTCGAAGGCCTCGAGGCGGTCCTTGTAGTAGAACCGGTCGGCCTCCTGCAGACGGTCGAACTGCTCGTGCAGGACGACCCAGAAGGTCTGGCCGACCATGCCGCCATTGATGTGCGTCTCCGCCAGGCCGCCGAGCCAGAAGTCGACGCGGTCGATGCCCTTCACGGTGTTGCCGTTGACCAGCTCGATGTCCGGATTGACGGCGACGAAGGCGGCGAGCTTCTCCGGCGTGTCGAGCACGAGATCCGGATAGGCCTGCTTGAACTGCGCGATGACGGCATCGCTCAGACCGTTGCGCTGCTGGAAATCCTCCCAGGACGTATAAGCCGACATGTCCCCGGCGAAGCCGACCGCTTCCTCGACATAGGAGTTGTTCGAGGCAGCCAGATCGTTGCGGATCTGGTTCAGCGTGCCGAGGCCGAGATCACGGCCGCGGGCCAGGTTGAAGGAGAACAGGTCGGCCTGGATGCGGACGAGATCGTTGCGGACCGCATCGACGATGTTGAAGTCGACATCCTCGGCCGGCTGCGTCGCCACCCCTTCCAGGATGGCATTGACGCCATACTGGGCATAGCCGGGCTGCGGCACATAGCCCGGAGGCAGCGGCGCCGCGAAGGCGCCGGCGTCGTTGGTCGGGTTCAGGAAGGCGTCGACGAGGCTGACCTGCCGGGGCTGGCCGTTCTCATCCATCACCGTCAACGTCTGGCCGATCAGCGAGTGGCCGAAGCGGAAGGCCGCAGCGGCGAACTCGTGGCTGATGCCGGCATCGGCGTCCGGATTGTAGCCGTCGTGACCGTGATCGCCGCCCGACCCGTCACGGGACCGCAGACCGCCCAGCAGAGTATCGGCGTATTCGTCGAAGACGACGCGCTGGTACTCGGCCTCGTTGATGATCTTGGCGGCGTCGAAGAGCTCCTGCGCGGTGCCCTGGAAGCCAGCCGCCTCGAGCTGCTCGGCATGGAAGTTGTGGTTCCGCGCCCAGACGGTGTGCATCGAGGTCAGGGCGAAGTTCTCGTTCGCCCGGCCATCGCCGGCGACATAGTGATCCAGCGCGCTGATGAAGGGGTTGCTGTCGAGCAGCAGCGCCTGGCCCGAAGCCATGAAGTTGTTGGCCAGCTTCGAATAGACCTGCGGATCGAAGCCGCCGGTCGCATCGATCAGGTCACCGGTGACGCCTTCGGAGATCGGGTAGTTGGAGTAGTAGTCCCGGAAGGCGATCTGGCCACCAGGCAGCGACGGATCGGTGAAGATCGTGTTGTTGTCCCAGTGATGCTGGATCGCTTCGCGAAGCGTCGGCAGCAGGTTGAAGGACGGGTTCGACGGGTCCGGCGCCCCCTTGAGCAGATGGGAGGTCAGTCCGCCATTGCCGTCGCCTTCGCGCAGGAACTGCGTGACGAGGTTGTGCGAGCCATAGGCCTGGTTCTGGTCGACATAGGCCGAGGTTTTGTTGAGGTGCTGCGGCACCCCGTCCTCGAAGGCGTAGACCTCGCCGCGGGTCAGGTCGGCGGGATTGCCCTGGCCGGGATGGCCCGTGCCGGGGGCGCCGATCTGGATGGTGCCGTTGGCCGCGTTCTTCGGGATGAAGTCGAGCCCGTGGTCGACATACTGGCCGAACGCCATGAAGAAGATGTTGGCGTTGTTGCCGGCATGCGGGAGGTTCGCCTCCTGCGCCCCGAGGATGTTCGAGATCGCCCGCGGATCGAGCCCGTCATAGATCGGGTTGAGGTCGCGGTTGTTGATCCCCGCATTCATCTCGCCATAGCGCGCATCGGTCAGGCGGATGAAGGGCGTGTCGGCCTGGCCCGAGCCCGGGCTGTCATCGTTGTTGCCGTGCCCGGAGACCTCGCGCGGTCCGAGCGCGCCCGTGGCGTCATCGTCGTCGTCGAACGGCATCTCGCCATTGACCAGCTTCTTCAGCCCGACGAGATCGCGCGGGGTGATCTCGAAGGCGCCGCGCGGCAGCTCGCCCTCCTCGCCGATGATCGGGTTCCCGGCCGTGGCGTAGGTGATCGAGTGCGTGCCGTTGGAGAGGGTGGTCGTGCCGTTGGCGTTCACCGTCGAGACATAGTCCGCAAGCGACGAGCCTTCGGCGAGCTCGATCACGTCCTGCGGCCGCAGCGTGCCGACGATCGTGTCGTTGCCTCCATTGGAGCGGAAGACGATCCGGTGGGCCGAGGTCAGGGAGGAGACGTCGATCGAGTCGTCGCCGGCACCGCCGTTGATCGTGATGGTGTTCGGCCGCAGGCTGGTCTGCGCGAAATTGCCGATGACCTCGAAGGTGTCGGCAGCGCCGGCTGTGCCCGAGGGTGCGGCCGGGTCGAAGCCGTTGATCCGGATCTCCTCGATCTCGGTCAGCTCGGCGATGATCGACGCGTTGTCGGTGCCATTGCGGGTGATGATGATCTCGCTAGTGACGGCGAGGCCGGTCATGCCCGCAGCGAGCGCTTCCGCCCGGGTGTAGATGCGGAACTGTTCCGAGGTCGCGTTGCCGTTGATCACGAAGGTGTCGCCGGCAGCTCCTTCCGTGCCGCCATTGACGAGGTCTCGGCCATCCGTCGGGCCAGACGCATTGGCGTTCCAGATGATCGTGTCGTCGCCGGCACCGCCATTGACCGTGTCGATGCCGCTGTTCGGACCGAGCGCAACGGTGACGTCGTTGATGCTGAACGTCTCGTTGGTGTCGAAATTGGACGTCGTCCGGAAGCGGATGGCCGAATGAGCCGGATTGAGCGGGGCGAAGAAAGTCCCGCTCGCCGTGCCGGAGATCGTTCCGAGCGACTGCCAATTATTGCCATTCAAAGCCTCGACCGCAATCGTCTCACCCGCGGCCGCGCCCTGATAGTTCACGGTCAGCGTCGGAGCCGTGGCTCCCGCCAGGTTGATCGAACGCTGGATCGAGTCGTTGGAGTCGATCGACCCGTTGAACCGCAACTGACCGCCCGTGATCAGGATGTCGCCGGTCGCGACATTGTTGTTGTCGCCGTTCTCCGTCCAGTTGTTGGTGAAATTCAGCGTCCCTTCGTTGTTGCTGTAAGCAACGGTGGTGAAGGTATCGACATAGGTGCCGTTGGCGATGCCAATGCCGCCGCTAAGCGTGTCGTCTCCGTCGCCGCCGTTCAGCGTGTCCGCACCCTCACCACCGTTGACGACGTCGTTGCCGCCATTGGCATTGACGATGTCGTTGCCGCCGAGCGCGTTGATCGTCTCGGCGGCATTGCCGCCCGTGAGGGTCTGGCCGGCGTCGGTGCCGTTGATCGTGATGGCCGGGGCGCCCCCGGCGAGGATGAAGTCGGCGATGCTGACGCCGTTGGCGCCTGTCTGTTCAACCTCCTCGAGCCGGATTGTACCGATCACAACTCCACCGGCGATGCCGTTCGCGTCGTAGACCGTGATCAGCGTATCGTCGACTGTGCCGTCCTCAATATCCTGCAGCGTCACACGACTCGCGAAGTTCGCGGCCGTGATGCCCAATGCGCTAAGGTCGATCATGTCCTGGGACGCGATGTTCCCGCCCACGGCGTCGAAGCCGTTGACGACATCGTTGCCGAAGCCGGCCGCCGTGTAGCGGACGACATCGTTACCGCTCCCCACATCGATGGTGTCGTTGCCCTCGCCACCGATGATGATGTCGGTGTCGCCGCCGGCGCCGCCGGTTAGAATGTCGTCCCCGGTACCGCCATCGATCAGATCCGCGTCGTCGCCACCATCGATGGTGTCATTGCCGCCACCGCCGAAGAGCTGGTTGGTCCCGGCATTGCCGGTGATGACGTTGGCGAGCTCGTTGCCGGTACCGTTCACGCCATCGGTGGTGCCGGTCAGCGTGAGGTTCTCGAGTTCGGCGCCAAGCGTGTAGCTCGCACCCGACTCGACCGTGTCGGTGCCGCCGCCGGCCGTCTCGACGATGATGTCGCCGGCCGTCACGACATAGGTGTCGTTGCCGAGGCCGCCGGAGAGCGTGTCGATGCCGGCGCCGCCCTGCATGCGGTTGTCGAGCTCGTTGCCGGTGCCGGTGAAGGTCGCCGCGCCGGTGTAGGTCAGGTTCTCGACATTGGCGCCGAGCGTATAGGCCGCCAGCGTCGTCTGGACGGTGTCGGTGCCGGCCGCGGCCGCTTCGACGACCACGTCTCCGGCATCGTCGACGACGTATGTGTCGTTGCCAAGCCCGCCGACCAGGAGGTCGGCGCCCGTTCCGCCATCGAGCGTATCGTCGTCGTCATGGCCGAAGAGCAGGTCGTCGCCCGTATTGCCGACGAGCGTGTCCTCTCCGGTGCTGCCGGCGAGTAGGGTGTTGGTGGCTGCCGCAGCCGTCGTACCGGTGCTCAGCACGTAATCGTCGGCATCGAAGGCGTAGCCGGCGAAGGTCGAACCGTCGAGGTTGATGGCCTCAACGACCTCGTCATCGTCCGAGAAGTGGTCGGTGACGGTGGCCTGTGCCCCGTCGAGCCGGATCACGAGATCGCCGCCCGTGCCCTCGAAGACGTTGAGGGTCGTGAGCGCCGCAGCCGACACCTCGATGCGGTCGGCAGCCCCCTCCGAATCGCCGATCAGATCTGTGCCGTCACCCACCGCGATCACATAGGTGTCGTCGCCGGTACCGCCGTTGAGGACGTCGACGCCGCTGTTCGGGCCGAGCGCGATCGTGACGTCGTTGATGTTGAAGGTCTCGTTGGCATCGAAGCCGGAGGTCGTCCGGAAGCGGATGGCCGAATGGGCCGGGTTGAGCGCTGCCGAGAAGGTCCCGGTCGCCGCGCCGGAAATCGTTCCGATCGACTGCCAGGTGTTGCCGTTCAAGGCTTCGACGGCGATCGTCTCGCCCGCCGCGGCGCCCTCGTAGTTCAAGGTCAGCGTCGGGGCCGTGGCTCCCGCCAGGTTGATCGAACGCTGGATCGAGTCGTTCGTGTCGACGCCGGCGGTGAACCGCAGCTGGCCATTCGTGATCAGGATCTCGCCGGAACCGGCGTTGTTGTTATCGCCGTTCTCGACCCAGTTGCCGCCGAAGTTCAGCGTCCCTGTATTGTTGTTGTAGGCCGGGGTGGCGAAGGTATCAGCGTAGGAGCCGCTGTCCGCGCCCCTGCCACCGACCAGGGTGTCGTTGCCCGCACCGCCATTGAGCGTGTCCGCGCCTTCGCCGCCGAGCAGGATGTCGTCGCCGGCATTGCCGTTCAGCGTGTCGTTGCCGCCGAAGCCGGCGATGATCTCGTCGACGATCCCGTCTGTGGTCGTGCCGTTGAGAGTCTCGCTTGCGGCGGTTCCCTCGATGACGCGCAGGGTGCGCTGGGCGGGTCCATCCGCATTGCCCCGATCCTCGAACACCACCCGCTCGATGTTCCGGATCATGTCGGTGCCATCGGAGACCAGGTTGGCGCCGACCGGACGGTTGGCCGGGTCGAAGCCGGTATGCGAGATGACGATCGCATCGTCCGTCGAGCCGAACGAATAGGTGTCGAGCGCGTCCCAGTACATCGCGGTGTCGGTGTCGCCGGCACCGTCATCCGTCAGGACCTCGCGGACGATGTTGAGCTGGAGCGGTGCGATGACGCGAGCGATCATCAGCTCGGACAGCGTCTTGCCGATCCACGCCGTGGGAATCGTGGCCCCTGCCGGAGCGTCCGGGTCGAGATCCGTCGCCTTGAACGTGTGCCTGAGGCCATCGATCGTGGCGAGGGGGATCGTGGTCGAAGGGTTCGCCGGGTTCTGAACGCGGATGCTGATCCGGACGTTGAGCCAGGCATCGCCGTCGATGACATCGTCGCCACCCCGACCTTCGAACAGGTCGCTGCCGGCGCCGCCGAGCAGGATATTGCCGCTATTGAACGCGACGCCTCCCTCGAACCCGGTGGTGCTGGTGGGAGCTGCAGCCGCTGCACCAAGCACCTCCCGCAGGTTGCGAATCCGTTCGACGCCGGCCTGGGTGAGCTCATGGCCGACCATCGTGCCCTCGGCACCGGCCAGGAGCGGGCCTCCCACCTCCTCCCCGGCAGCAGGCACGTCGCCGCGATTGTCGCCGCGGAGCACGTCGTTCTTGTCCCAGCCCGAGAGCGCCTCAACGGCGTCGAAGCGGTCGCGCAGGATGTCCGCGGCGTCGGTGGTGAAGATCGGCTTGGTCAGGTCGGAATCGGCGGCCTGGGCGCTGCCCTTGTGGATCGCCCAGTCGAAGCCGAGCATGCCCTCGTTGCGCATGACGCTTTCGCCCTGGACCATGATGTCGTCGCCGGACTCGCCGTCGAAATCATGCTCCTCCGAGCCGGCAAACATCACGTCGTGGCCGAGGATCTTGGAGTTGAAGAACAGCTCCGAATTGTCGCCCGCCGTGGTGTCGAAGCCGCCGCCGCCCTCGATCCAGTCGTCGCCCTCATTGCCCATGAGCAGATCGACGCCGTCGCCGCCGGCGATGAAGTCGTCGCCTGGGCCGGCGAAGACCTCGGTGTCGTCGACGCCGACGAAGACGACGTCGTTGCCGGTCCCGCCCATCAGGATGTCGAGGCCATTGGAGTTGGCGATGACGTCGTTGCCCTCGTCGCCCTTCAGGAAGTCGCCACTGTCGCCGCTGTCGGTGATGATGTCGTCGCCGGCGCCGCCATTGACGAGATCGACGCCCGCGCCGGATTCGATCCGGTCATCGCCAGCATCGCCCCAGATGCCGTCATCGCCGAAATCGGTGATGATCGTGTCGTTGCCGTTGGTGCCGCCGACGAGGACATGCTCGCCGCCGGTGACGCGGATGTAGTGCCCGGTCGGGCCGGACTGGTCGGCCGTGGTGTCGGGCAGGCTCTCGTCGATGCCGGCCGTCGCGAGGTTGTCGCGCTGGACCTTGCCGAGGCCGAGCGCTTCCAGCACCGGGTCATTGCCGGTCGGATCGTCGCCGAGCTGGTTGGCCTTGTTGACCTCGAGCACGCTGTCATAGACCGCGAAGGAATCGACACCGATATGCCGCCGGATGATGTCGTCCGGGGTGCCGCGGATGCCGTCGGCGCCGGGATCGGCGATGTCGGTGTTCGCCATGATCATCTTGGCGAAGGAGTTCTGCTCGAGCGAGACGAGCAGGTTCTGGCCCTGCGTGCGGGTCAGGTAGTAGAAGCGGTCGCCGTCCTGCAGATTCTCCATCTGCGCTTCGAAGACGGCGTTGAAGGTCGAGCCGAGGAAGCCGCCGAAGGGCATCTTCTTCTCGGCCAGCCCGCCGATCCAGAGGTCGATCAGGTTGAGGCCGGTCTCGGTCGCGCTCCAGGCGCCGGTGCCGTTCAGGAATGCGAGGCGATCAGCAAAGGGCGCTGCCTCATTGACGGCTGTCAGCGGATCGTCGGTCACGCCGAACACCAGCTTCATCGCGGCGTCGCGCTTTGCCGTGATGTCGTTGCCTGCGGCCACGATCGTCGCATGCGTCCCGTAAGCGGCGATGAAGTTCACCACCGACATCGGGTTTTTGAGGTTGGCGGCGAAGTCGACCCAGCTTGTGTAGGGCGTCAGGAAGCTCGAGCCGGTAGCGGCGAAGAGCTGGGTGCGCGCCTCGTTGAGCGTCGGCATGTTGGTGTCGCGGCCGCGGGCGATGTTGATCGCCGCGAGGTCGAGCGGGATGCCGAGCAGGTTGTTGCGCAGCGCGCCGGTGATGAACTCGTCGATCTCGTTGCCGCGCTCCACCGTCATGCCGCGCACGATCGCGCCGGCGGCCTGCTCGGCGGTGATCTGCTGAGGACCTCCGGGGGCGCTGCCGTTGAGATCTACATTGTTAAACATCACGGGATTCAGGAACGACGCGATGAGGCCGTTGTCGTCGCTGGCGGCGAGGTTGATGCTGCCGTCCGCGTTCAGGAAGATGCGCGGCATCGAGTCGGTCAGCATCGAATGGCCGAAGCGGTAAACCACATTGGCGAACTCGGCGAAGATCGACGGATTGATGTCGGTGACCGAGTTGAAGACGAAGGGATCGATCGCCGGCTGGATCTTGCGGGCGAACTCCTCGAAGACGAGGTGCTGATACTGCATCTCGGTGGCGAAGCGGCCGGCCTGGAACAGGCGCTCGCCATCCCAGTTCAGGGCGATGCCCTGAACGCCGGTGCTGAGGTTCGCATCCTCGAGATTGGCGAGGAAGGACGACAGGTTGGTCGTCGCAGCGAGGCTCGCCTTGATCGCGTCCAGCTGCGCCTGGGACAGTGCCGAGCCGGGCGCCAGCCATTGATTGACGAACGCCAGGTCGCCATCGCGCAGGATCGTCAGCTTCTGGTCGTCGATCTGCCGGTTATGCTCGGAATGGAAGATGTGGTGGACGGCGGTGAGGCCGATGTTCTCGTTGCCGCGGCCGTCACCGGTGATGAAGTGGCGGTCGAGCAATTCGTTGTCGTATTGGGTGTTCTGCCCACGGTCGTTCACCGGAACGGCATTGCCGGTCACCTGGTCGGTATCAGCCTGCAGGACACCGCCGACGACAACGGGCACCGCGGTGTGGGCGATGTCGTCGAGGAAGGCGTTGGCGGTGCGGACGGCGCCAACAGCGAAGGTGTTGATCGGCGCCCCGTTCAGCGTCGTCTTCGAGACCACCGTGTCGTCGGCCGTGTTGGGAATGCCGTCGGCGCCGATATTCGTGATGACCTGCGCGAAGCCGAGCGCGTTGGGAATGAAATTGCCGTAGGCGTCGGTGCGCAGGAGCGGGACGCTGGTCACGTCGCGATCCGTCAGCTCGATCCCGAGCATCAGCGCCTGGGCCTTGATATCCGCCCAGGTCGGCAGGCCGTTCTTCTCGCCATTGGGCCCGGTGCCGTCGAGCAGCTTGCCCGTCGAGACCGGCTTGCCCGTCACCGGATCGAGCTTGTACTCGCGCAGGAAGACCTGATGCGAGGCGTGCGAGGTGTAGGTCTGGTTCTGGTCGACCCAGGAGGTCGTGACGTTGCGCTGCGAGCCGCCGACCGGGGTGGAGCGCGTCAGCACCATGAAGTTGCTCGCGCTGCCCTCGACATAGAGCGGGTCGTCCGGCTGCAGCGGGATGTAGATCGTGCCGTTGCCGCCCTTGCTGATCAGGTCGAGACCATGATCGAAGAACTGGCCGAAGAAGGTCATCCAGGAATTGAACGGAGCCGAGAGGCCTTCGTCGGGCGCGATGTTGGGGATTTCCAGCGAGCCGGTCTCGTCGACCTTGAGATCATATTCGGCGAGCAGCTGATTGACCGCCTCCATCGCCGCGATCCTGGCAGACTGCGTCGACGTCGGGCTCGTCAGGACATCCATATGGGGCTGCCAGGTCGCAGCCGCGCTCTCGATGGCCTGCAGGTCTCCGTTCGCACCGTGAATGTTTTCCGAACCGGCGAAGGTGAGCGCCGCGACGATCGCAGCCGGATTGTTCAAGCTCATATCGACGATCAGGTTCGAAATGAGGCGTGGGTCGGCGTCGACCACCGATCCATTCTGGACCATCGGACCAAGTCCGCTCGGCGTGCCCGGCGTGTAGTTGGAGTTGCTAAAGACGATCTGGCCGCCGGGTCCGAAGCCGACGGTGTCGCCGTCATTCTCGTTGAGATAGCCGCCGGCGTCGAACAGCCGCGGCATCGGCTGGCCGGCCGCGCCCCAGGTTTCGCGGCCTTCGACAAGATTGTTGTAGGTGCCGTCGACCGTGCGCAGGCCGAAGGGCGTCTGGGCATCGGGAATGGCGCGCGGCTGAAGCGGATCGGCCGCGGCGTAAGTGATGCCGCCGCCCGGGAGAACAATCTGGGTATAGTAGCGAACCGCGCCATTCATGGCGTTCGGATCGGTGATGACCTCGCCGGCAGCGTCGAGCAGGATCGCAGTCAGAGGAATGCCGTTGGCGTTTGCTTCCGCGATCTTGATCTGGTGGAGGACGAATTCGATATCGGCTTGGTTGAGCTTGAAGGCCATGACCGAAACTCCCTGCCTTGAGGCAAAAGATCATCGTGCGCAGAACGGATGCTCTGCGGTGTTGTCGGTGTGCTCCGGAGGCCGTTGAGTTAGCCTCCTAGAAAGGTTGTGCGCTAAACATTCGGTCTCGCTTTTCTTGGGCGAATAGATTCTGATCCGAATGTGAAGCCTCCCGTTGACCATGGTGCGTCTCGCATGAGCAGGCTTGTAGATGGAAAGGTCGCGCAAACATCTGCGCCTGAAGGCGGTGCGGAAGACCTGACCTTTGGTGAGGGCGACTACCGACCAAAGTCGCCTGCCTTGGTCGAGCGCTTCCTGTCGCGGTGGAACAAGCTGAGCCTCGAGCGCCGCTTCCTGATCGCGGCCTCGCTGTCGGTCGGGCTCTCGATGCTGACGCTGGGCTACTGGATCGAGAAGCAGATCCGTTCGGGCTGGCTGCAGGGAATGGCCGAGACCAGCGCCGTCTATCTCGAAGCGATCCTCGCGCCGCATCTCCAGGGCCTGGCGACATCCGGCAACCTGAGCGAGAGCGAGCGCGCCGCGGTCACAGCCCTGATCACCGACACGCGCCTGAGCCAGCGCGTTGCGATGATCAAGATCTGGAACATGAAGGGAGAACTTCTCTTCAGCACGGGCCGAACCAGTTCCGGGGAGACGCTCTCCCCGACCCTTCTGCAAAAAATCAAGAATGGCCAGGTATCAGTCGACGTCGAATTCGACGACAAGGGCGATCACAGCCCCGCGCCGACCTCCCTGCTCGAAGTCTATGCCCCGATGCACAAGCACGGGACCCGCGAGATCATCGGGATCGGCGAGTTCTATGAATTCAGCCGCACGCTCGAAGAGGAGATCGTGCGCGTCAAATATGCGACCTGGTTCCTGATCATCAACGTCGCGCTGATCATCAGCGTGCTGCTCTTCGTCACGGTCAAGCGCGCCAGCCGCATCATCATGGCCCAGCGGAAGCTGCTGGAAAGCAATCTGGCCCGAGCTGCGGCCCTGGCCAAACGCAACAACTCCCTGCGCCGCTCGGCAGACCGCGCCCGGCTGAAGGCAGCCGTGCTGAACGAGAACTATCTCGCGCGGGTCGGTGCCGACCTCCATGACGGGCCCATCCAGATGCTCAGCCTGCTGGTCCTGAAACTGCCCGACCCATCGGCGCCCGACCTGCGTCCCCTCGCCGTCCAAAGAGCCGAGCTGGAAAGCCTGATCCAGATGACGCTCAACGATCTGCGCAACCTCACGGTCGGCCTCGTCCTGCCGGAGCTGAAGCATCTCTCCTTTGCGGAGACGATCGAGCTCGTGATCACTCGCCATGAGCAGCAGACCGGCACCATGGTTCGACGCGAAATCGGATCCATGCCGGCGCAGGCCTCGGAGGCCGTCAAGGTCTGCGCCTACCGCATCACGCAGGAAGCGCTGACCAACGCCTACAAGCATGCCGGCGGCGCCAACCAGGTCGTCCAGGCCAACGCCACGCACGACCTGGTGACGCTCACGATCAGCGACAGCGGCGGCCCGCCCTCACCGCGCTCGGCGCTGGCTCAGAATGCCGCCCTCGGCCTGCGAGGCATGGAATCCCGCGTTCAGGCGCTGCGCGGAACGCTGTCGATCCGTCGCATGGCTGCGGGGGGGACCGAAGTTGTCGCCCGGATCCCGATCCGGCCTCAGGCCGAATCCGGCCGGTTGGCGGTATCCCCCGGGGAAACGCCGCGACCGCCGACGTGAAGCCGCTGAGCGGCAATCACCACCTCGAGCCGGTTCCGAGCATGAAGTTTGGTCATCAGGTTGGTCATGTAGCCCTTGACGGTCTTCTCGCTGAGCGCGAGCTCGCGAGCGATCTCGCGGTTCTGCTTGCCGCAGAGCAGGAGGCGCACGATCTGCTCCTCGCGAACGCTGAGGCGCGCCGCCTCGGCGCTGCGCTTTTCGAGCGCCTTGCTCTGCAGGGCCGAAATGACCTTCGCCGCGAAGGCGGGCGTGATGTAGATTTCGCCGCGCCCGGTCGCCTCGATTGCCTCGGCGAGGTCGGCCGCCGGACTTCCCTTCAGAACATAGGCACCGGCACCGGCATCAAGGGCGCGGATAGCGTGCTCAGTGTTGGTCGAGGCGGTGAAGACGACAATCCGGGTCTGCGGGACCGCCGCGCGGAGGTCCTTGATCGCCAGAAACGTATCGCCCGGCATGTTCAGGTCGACGACGATGGCATCGAGCTGGTGAGCGGTTGCAAGGGGGAGGATGTCGGCCGCCGAGCTGCCCGTGCCGACGACGCTCAGCCCGGGCCTGCGGCCGAGCACCGCTGCCACCCCTTCCATCAACAACGGGTGGTCGTCAACGATTGCAATGGTTGTGTCGGCCATCGTCTCCCTCCACGGACTTTGCCGCACCTAAGGCTTGCGCAGATGAGAAGCGCTGTAAACAAGATAGTGAATTCTGTGTTAACATTGCCGGGACGGACCGAAGGTAGCTGGGGCGGCTCACGCATTTTCGCGTGGTCAAACTCTGCGTTAACCTCTGCGCTATCCTGATAAGCCGGCATCATATGCGGGGCTGGATCTGCTGCCATGTCCACCGAGTTCCAACAGCGGAATAGCGCGGCGGTGTGGCCCCGCAAGTGGGATGACCGCTCGCTGGTCGAGGTCTTCCGATCGATCCCGGTCGCGCATGCCGGCTCGCGCTGGAGGAAGGTGCTTGCCTTCACCGGTCCGGGGTATCTCGTCGCCGTCGGCTACATGGACCCGGGCAACTGGGCCACGGCGCTGTCGAGCGGCGCCCGCTTCGGCTACACCCTGCTCGCGGTCGTCCTGATCTCGAGCCTGATGGCGATCGTCCTGCAGTCGCTTTGCGCGAGGCTCGCGATCGCGACCGGGCGCGACCTGGCGCAAGCTTGCCGCGACAGTTACTCGCCGATGACGGCGCGCCTGCTATGGATCACGGCCGAAATCGCGATCTGCGCGACGGACCTGGCCGAGGTCCTCGGCACCGCCCTGGCGCTGAACCTGCTTTTCGGGCTGCCGCTCGAAATCGGCGTGGTGATTACGGCACTGGACGTCTTCGTGGTGCTCTGGCTGCAGCATATGGGCTTCCGCTGGATCGAAGCCTTCATCGTGACGCTGCTCGGGGTCATCGCGATCAGCCTCGGGATCCAGATCGCGATGGCGAGCCCGGATTGGGGGCAGGTCCTGGGCGGTTTCGTCCCGCAGCGCGAGATCATCTCCCAGCCCGAGATGCTCTACCTCGCGATCGGCATCATCGGCGCCACGGTGATGCCGCACAACCTGTACCTGCACTCGGCCATCGTGCAGACGCGCGCCTTCGGCTCGGACCTGCCGGCCCGTCGCGAGGCGCTGCGTTTCGCGACGCTCGACTCGACCATGGCTCTCGGCTTCGCGCTTCTGGTCAACGCCTCGCTGCTGATCCTGGCCGCCGCGGCCTTCTACGGGCACGGCGGCAGCACGCCCATCGAAGACCTCGAGCAGGCTCACGCCATGCTCGCGACACTGCTCCAGAGCCCGGCGGCACCGGCGCTCTTCGCCATCGCGCTGCTGTGCTGCGGCATGAATTCCAGCGTGACGGCAACGATGGCCGGACAGGTCGTGATGGAGGGCTTCGTCAGGCTGCGCCTGCCGAGCTGGCTGCGCAGGCTCACCACGCGCTCGGTCGCGATCGTGCCGGCCGTGGTGATCATCCTGCTCTACGGGCCGAACCAGACGGGCAAGCTGCTGGTGCTCAGCCAGGTCATCCTGTCGCTTCAGCTGCCCTTCGCGGTCATCCCCCTGATCCTGATTTCAGGGTCGCGGCAGAAGATGCGCGAGATGGTCGCGCCGCGCTGGCTCTTCCTGCTGTCGCTGGCGATGGCTGCGACAATCATCGTCCTGAATCTCCTGCTCCTCGTGCAGCTGGTGGTGCGGCCGCACGCGTGACATCGGCGGCCACGCGCCTGGTCAGCGCTCTGCCGAGGCGGCCCAGATGTTCACGCCGCCCTCGCCGGCATGCTTGTCGATCAGCGCCAGTTCCTCGACGCTGAAATCGGGACGTTTCAAAGCCGCGACGCAGTCCTCGACCTGCTCGGGCCGGCTCGCGCCGATCAGCGCGGAGGTGACACGGCCGCCGCGCAGCACCCAGGCGATCGCCATCTGGGCGAGGCTCTGGCCACGCGCCGCCGCGATCTCGTTCAGCGCGGCGATGCGCCTGAGGTTGTCGTCGCTGAGGAAGCCATCGCGGAAGGACGGCGCCTTCTTGGCCGCACGGCTGCCTTCCGGCACGCCGCCGAGATACTTCGAGGTCAGCATGCCCTGCGCCAGAGGCGAGAAGACGATCGAGCCAATGCCCTCCTGTTCGAGCGTGTCGAGCAGTCTATCTTCCTCGATCCAGCGATTGATCATCGAGTAGCTCGGCTGGTGGATCAGACAGGGTGTGCCGAGGCTGCGCAGGATCGCCGCCGCCTCGCGGGTGCGCTTTGAGTTGTAGGAGGACAGGCCGACGTAGAGTGCCTTGCCCTGGCGCACGGCTGAATCGAGCGCGCCCATCGTCTCTTCCAGCGGCGTTTCGGGGTCGAAGCGATGCGAATAGAAGATGTCGACATAGTCGAGCTTCATCCGCTTCAGGCTCTGGTCGAGGCTCGAGAGCAGGTATTTGCGGCTGCCCCATTCGCCATAGGGGCCCGGCCACATGCGATAGCCGGCCTTGGTCGAGATCACCATCTCATCGCGATGGCCGGCGAAGTCCCGGCGCAGGATCTCGCCGAAGGCCGTCTCGGCCGAACCGGGCGGCGGGCCATAGTTGTTGGCGAGATCGAAATGGGTGATGCCGAGATCGAAGGCGGTGCAGCAGATGCGGCGCCCGACATCGGGAGCCGTCGTCTCGCCGAAATTGTGCCAGAGGCCGAGTGAGAGCGCCGGCAGCTTGAGACCGCTCCGGCCACAGCGGTTGTAGGTCATCTGGTCGTATCTGGTTGCGCTGGCCATCGGCTGCGTCCGCTCCCTCGGATTGTTCTGTCTCGGGCGATGTTAGCGCGCAGCCTGGCCAGCCACATCGGCCATCGAGCGCGGCACGAGCATGCCCTCAGAACCTGACGCCGTGCCCGGCGAGTTCGGCGCGCAGATCGATCGGCTCGACGAAATGCACGGCCTTCATGCCGACACCGCGCGCCGCCTCGATATTCTTGGCGCTGTCGTCGATGAAGATGCAGCCGGGAGCCGAGAGACCATAGCGCCGCAGCAGGATTTCGTAGATCGCGGGGTCGGGCTTGATCACCCGTTCATGGGCCGAAACGACGACACCGTCGAAGCTCTGGAGGAATGGGAAGCGGATCAGGCATTCGGCCCATTTCTCGCGCGAGAAGTTGGTGATGGCGTAGACCTTCTCGCCACGGGCCTTCAGTTCTTCCAGCACAGCGACACTGTCCTCGATGATGCCCGGCACCGTCTCGTGCCAACGCTCGTCGAAGGCCCTGATCTCGGTCTCCCATTCCGGATGGCTGGCGACGAGCAGCGCTACGGCCTCCTCCCAGCTGCGGCCACGATCCTGCTCGATATTCCAGGCCGCCGTGCAGACGTTCTGCATGAACCAGGCGCGCTTCTCGTCATCGGGAATCATGTCGCGATAGAGCAGCGTCGGATCCCAGCGGACCAGGACGTTGCCGACATCGAAGACCACTGTGGGATTGCTGGCGGACATGATGCGTTCCGTGAAGTGAAGTCAGCGACAGCGGCCGGCGCTCACGCTCTTGTGTGCCGGGTCGCGAGACAGGGGCCGCACTGTCGCGTATCCGGTAAGGGAATTGCAATGGCGGAGAGCGGCATGCGGCAGTGGTTGCCATGGCTGGACCGGCAGGGGCGCTTTTCGGCCCTGCGCGCCGTCACATTCGCCCTCATCCTCGTGCCGGCGCTGATCCTGGCGAGCGAGGCCTGGATGGGCCAGCTCGGCGCCAAGCCCTGGACCCGAGCCGTGCACGACACCGGCACCTGGGCGGTTCGGCTGCTCCTCGTCACGCTCGCGGTCTCGCCGCTGCGCCGCATCCTCGACTGGGGCAAGCTGATCGGCATCCGCCGCATGCTCGGGCTTTCGGTGCTGGCCTATGCCGGGGCGCATCTGATGCTCTACTGCATCGACCTCGGCTTCCACTGGGGGCTGATCGTCTCGGAGATCGCGAAGCGCTTCTACCTCGTCGTCGGGATCACGGCGCTGGCAGGGCTGGTTGCGCTCGGCGTGACGTCCACCGACGGCATGATCCGCCGGATGGGCACGCAGCGCTGGCAGCGCCTGCACAACCTCGTCTATCCGATCGCGATGCTCGCGCTGCTGCATTTCGCGCTGCAGGCGAAGATCGACGTGACGCAGCCCGTCTTGATGAGCGGGCTGTTCGCGCTGCTGATGGCGTATCGCGGCCTCGACCGCCTGAAAATCGCGCCGACGCCACCGGTTCTGACCGCAACCGCCCTGGCTGTCGGCCTCCTGACGGCCCTTTGCGAAACGGCCTGGTACGCGTTCGCGACCGGCGCCTCGGCCTGGCTGGTGTTCCAGGCCAATGCCGACATCGCCGTCTACTGGGATCTCGCCTCGCTCAGGCCGGGCCACTGGGTCGCGCTCGTGGGACTTGCAGTCGCGCTCGCCGGCGCCTTCCGTCGCCCGAAGGTGGGGCAGCGCCGGCGCGCGCAGCACGGCGCACCCGCGGGGGCCACGTCCTGACGCATTGCGGCCCCGGTCGCAATCGCTGTTGGCAGGCCAGACCATTGCCTCTAACCCTATGGCATGCCTGACGATCCCCACGCCCAGCCGACAGCCGACGTAGCCAAAGCGGAGCTCGCCGCTGAGGGCGTCACGCCGGCCCCGGAGCCCTATTCCGCCTTCGCACCGCTGCGCCAGCCGATCTTCCGCGCCGTCTGGATCGCAAGCCTCGCCTCGAATTTCGGCGGCCTGGTGCAGATGGTCGGTGCCGCCTGGCTGATGACCTCGCTGTCCAACTCGCCGGACATGGTCGCGCTCGTACAGGCCTCGACCACGTTGCCCGTGATGATGTTCTCGCTGGCGGCAGGCGCGCTTGCAGACAATTACGACCGCCGCCGGATCCTGCTCACGGCACAGGGCTTCATGCTCGCCGTCTCGATCCTGCTCGCGGTCTTCGCCTGGCATGGGCTGCTCTCGCCCTGGCTATTGCTCGGCTTCACCTTCCTGATCGGCTGCGGCAACGCACTCAACAACCCGGCCTGGCAATCCTCGGTCGGCGACATGGTTCCGCGCCGCGACGTGCCGGCGGCGGTGACGCTGAACAGCGTCGCCTTCAACATCGCCCGAAGCGTCGGCCCGGCGATCGGCGGCGCCATCGTGGCTGCGGCCGGTGCGGTCGCGGCCTTCGTGGTCAACGCGTTCAGCTATATCGGCCTGCTCGTCGTGCTCGCGCGCTGGCAACCGCCCCGCGTCGAGCGCGTGCTGCCGCGCGAGACGCTGCTGATCGCGATGGGTGCCGGCGTGCGCTATGTCGCGATGTCCCCGAACATCCGCAGCGTCATCCTGCGCGCGTTTGCGTTCGGCTTCGGCGGCATCGTTGCGCTCGCGCTGCTGCCGCTGATCGCGCGCGACCTGATCAAGGGAGGGCCGCTGGTCTACGGCGTGCTGCTCGGCGCCTTCGGGGCGGGAGCGGTCGTCGGCGCCTTCATGAGCGCACGCTTGCGCCGGATGCTGACGACGGAGGCGCTGGTGCGCGCGACCTTCGCCGCCTATGCGACCTCGGCCGCGGTCATGGGCGTCAGCACAACGATGTGGCTGACCATGCCAGCGCTCGCCGTCGCCGGCGCCTGCTGGGTGCTGACGCTCTCGACCTTCAACGCGACCGTGCAGCTCTCGGCGCCGCGCTGGGTCGTGGGCCGCGCGCTCTCGATCTACCAGATGGCGACCTTCGGCGGCATGGCCGCGGGCAGCTGGGCCTGGGGCTATGCGACGCTGCATCTGGGGGCGCAGCAGGCGCTGCTGCTCTCCGCCTTCGCCCTGCTGGCAGGCGCCGGCCTCGGCCTGCGTTATGTCCTGCCGCCGCTGGAGGCGCTCAATCTCGATCCGCTCAGCCGCTGGCGCGAACCCAAGGTCGCCGTCGACATCGAGCCACGCAGCGGGCCGGTGATCGTCACCATCGAATGGCTGATCCGTGAGGACGACGTCGTCGAGTTCCTCAAGGCAATGGCCGAGCGCAAGCGCATCAGGCGGCGCGACGGCGCCAGGCACTGGACGTTGCTGCGCGACCTGACCGATCCCGAACTCTGGATCGAGCGCTATGACAGCCCGACCTGGGTCGAATATGTCCGGCAGGCGCAGCGGGTGACGCAGGCCGACGCGGAGATCAGCGATCGCGTGAGGGCACTGCACAAGGGCCCGAACCCGCCAGTCGTGCACCGGATGATCGAGCGGGAGACGGCGACCCTGCCGCGCGGCCTGCCCGCGCAGCACCCGCATCCGCCCGAGCCGATGGGGCATGGCGGCTGAGCGACCTAGGCCGACGGCAGCAGACCGTCCGGCAGGCGATCGGGTTCGTAGGTTCCCGGCCGGGACCAGAGCGCAGCCTTGACGAGGCCTGCGGCCAGGAGGCCGCCCGGAATGATCGGCCAGATCACCTTGCCGATCGGCACCTGCCCTGCCAGCGCAAGCCCCAGCAGAAACAGGATCGGGGCGGCGATGACGAGCGAGCAGACGAGCAGGACCTTGTGCCGGATCGGCGAGACGCCGCTGCGAAAGGCGATGCGGGCCCGGTCCTGCGGCCCGAGACGACGATGCAGCTCCATGAGGAAGGCCACGAAGACCCGGTTCTGCTCGGACGAGATCTCACCGTCGGGCGTATGCGAATAGACGAAGAGCGGCCGCCCTCGTGCAAAATCGAGCTCGACACGAGCCGACAGATGCGGGGCCGGCGAAGTCAGCTGGATGCGGATGGAGCGCAGGCCCGAATAGGGCCGCAGCCCCGAGCGCCCGTCGATGGCATAGTCGATACCTGCGTCCGAGACCACGAGCGTCGTCGGCGTTCGCTTCAGGATGGAGCCATCGCGCCTGACACAGAGGTCGAAGCGAGCCTCCTCTTGAGCAGGCGGCGCGGGTTCCATGCCGATACTCTGCTGAAACCGGCAAGGAACCGCAATGATGCGGGCGTTTCCGGCCTCAGCCGTAGATCCAGAGGCCCGCCAGGCCGAACAGGCCGACCACGATGCGCCACCAGGCGAAGGGTGCGAAGCCGCGCTTCGAGACGAAGTCGAGGAAGCTGCGGACGACGATCAGCGCCGAGATGAAGGCGCAGACGAAGCCGACGGTGATCAGCGTCACATCGTCGAAGGTCAGCGTCTTGTAGCTCTTCAGCAGGTCATAGGCGAAGGCGCCGGCCATTGTCGGCATGGCCAGGAAGAAGGAGAACTCCGCTGCGGCGCGCTTGCTGGCGCCGAGCAGCATGGCACCGACGATGGTCGAGCCGGAGCGCGACACGCCCGGGATCATCGCCAGGCACTGGATCAGACCGATCTTGAAATACATCGGCAGCGGGAAGGCCGTGGCGTCGGTGTGCTTTTCCTCGAGCTCAAGCTCGTCGACCACCATGAGGATGAGCCCGCCCGCGATCAACGTGCAGCAGACGATGAAGGGATTGAACAACACGCCCTTGATGAAGCCGTGCAGCAGCGCACCGATCAGCGCCGCGGGCAGGAACGCGACCAGCACGCCGAGGACGAAGCGCCGCGCCGCCGGATCGGTCGGGATCCTCAGCGCGATGTCGAGCAGGCGGCGGAAGTAGACCAGCGTGATCGCCAGGATCGCGCCGAGCTGGACGAGCACCTCGAAGGACTTGCCGTTCGATTCGAAGCCGAGGAAATGCCCCAGAAGCAGGAGATGCCCCGTCGAGGAGACCGGCAGGAATTCGGTCAAGCCCTCGACGATGCCGAGGATGACCGCTTCGATCAGGTTGTCCATGGATGGCTGTTCCTCATGCGACTCGGATGCGTCGGCGCGGCTTCCTTAAGCCGTCGCCATCGATACGCCGAGCCCTTTGCGAATTGGTTACCAAATCGCCAACCGGATCGCCGGGATTTGCGGGCGCCGGCGTGGAACGGGTTGTGAGGCCCTCCGGTCCGCCGTATAGCGGGCGCCCTGCGCATATCGGATGCGTTTTCGTCCATCCGGCCCCGCTTCGGCCGCAGCTGCCTGTTTCATGAGTGCCATGGCGACCCTTCATCATTATCCGCTGTGCCCGCATTCGCGCTTCATCCGGCTCGTGCTCGGCGAGTTCGGGCTCGAGGCTGCGCTGGTTGAGGAGCGCGTCTGGGAGCGCCGGCGCGAGTTCCTGGAACTCAACCCCGCCGGCACGACGCCAGTCTTCCGCGAGGAGAACGGTCTCTCCGTTCCCGGCGCAGGGCCGATCGCCGAATATCTCGACGAAACCCGCGGCCTCGCCCTGGCCGAGCGACGCCTGCTGCCCGAGGGGCCGGGCGAGCGCGTCGAGGTGCGGCGCCTGCTCGACTGGTTCGGGCTCAAATTCAACGAGGAGATCACCGCTCCGCTCGTGCTCGAGAAGGTAATGAAGCGCTTCATGAGCCGCGACGAAGGTGGCGGCCCGCCGGAGATGAGCGCTATCCGTGCCGCGCGCACCAATGTGCGCTATCATCTGCGCTACATCGCCTGGCTGACCGCCAAGCGGAACTGGCTGGCTGGCTCGCAACTGAGCTATGCCGATCTCGCCGCGGCGGCGCATCTCTCCTGCGTCGATTATCTCGGCGACGTGCCCTGGGAAGAGGACGAGGCGGCACGCGCATGGTACGCGAGGATCAAGTCGAGGCCGAGCTTCCGGCCGCTGCTGAGCGACCGGGTGCCGGGCATGGCGCCGAGCGCCCATTACGACAACCTGGATTTTTGAAGGCCGAACGCCTCAAGCGGGCGGTCGTCGAGCGTGCCCTGGCGGAAGGCTTCTCCGTCGTGCGCATCGCTCCGGTCGATGCCATTCCGGACGCGCCCGCGCGCCTCGCGGCCTGGCTGGCCGAGGGCCATCATGGCGACATGAGCTGGATGGAAGAGCGCACCGCCGAGCGCAGCGCTCCGCGCCGGCTCTGGGGCGAGGCCCGATCGGTCGTGATGCTCGGCATGAGCTATGCGCCCGACAGCGACCCGCTCGCGATCCTCAGCCAGTCTGACAAGGCCGCGATCTCGCTCTATGCCCGCAGGCGCGACTATCACGACATCATCAAGGGCAAACTCAAGAACGTCGCCGGCCTGCTCGCCGCGCAGGGCGGCGTCGACGTCAAGGTCTTCGTCGATACGGCCCCGGTGATGGAGAAGCCGCTGGCACAGGCGGCCGGCCTCGGCTGGCAGGGCAAGCACAGCGTCCTGGTCTCCCGCGAGCACGGCTCCTGGCTCTTCCTCGGCGCGATCTACACCACGGCCGAGCTGCCGCCCGACGAGCCCGAAACCGACCATTGCGGCACCTGCCGGCGCTGCCTCGATATCTGCCCGACAGAGGCCTTCCCGGCGCCCTACCAGCTCGATTCGCGCCGCTGCATCGCCTATCTCACGATCGAGCATCAGGGCCATATCGATGCGAGCCTGCGTCCCGGTATCGGCAACCGGGTCTTCGGCTGCGACGACTGCCTCGCCGTCTGCCCCTGGAACAAGTTCGCCGAGGCCGCCCGTGAAACCCGGCTCTCCCTGCGCGACGGGCTCGACGCGTTGCCTCTGGCCGACCTCGCCGGTCTCGACGACGCCGCTTTCCGGGCACTCTTCGCGGGCACTCCGGTCAAGCGCACGGGGCGCGACCGCTTCGTCCGCAACGTGCTGATCGCGATCGGCAACAGCGGCCGGCCCGAACTGGCCGACAGCGCCGCCGCTCTCGTCGCCGATGCCTCGCCGCTGGTGCGGGCGATGGCGGCATGGGCCCTGATCAGGCTCGAGCCCGGTGAGGCCCACAGGCTTGCGCCCGGGGCGCTCGCCGTGGAGAAGGACCCGGATGTCCGCCGCGAATGGCTGGCGCTCTCCTCCGCACCGGAACGTGTTCAATGAAGCTCGTGATCCTCGGCCTCGGCTATTCGGCGGGTTTCTTCGCGCGTGAGGCGCTGAACAAGGGGTGGGAGGTGACGGGCACCGTGCGCACGGCCGAGAAGGCCGCGCGACTCAGCCGCGAGGGTGTCCGCACGCTGGTGTTCGACGGCTTCGCCGTGTCCTCCTTCCTGGCCAAGGCGATCGCGGAGGCAGAGGCCGTGCTCGTCTCCGTGCAGCCCGGGGAAGCGGGCGACCCGGCACTGGCGTGCCTCGCCAAGGACCTCGCCGCGGCGCCCGAGCTGCGCTGGATCGGCTATCTCTCGACCATCGGCGTCTATGGCGACCATGATGGCGCCTGGATCGACGAAACCACCGCGGCGCGTCCGAGCTTTCGCTCGCAGCTCAGGCTCGGGATCGAGCAGGATTGGCTTGCGCTGGGAGAGCGCAGCGGCAAGGCGGTTCAGATCTTCCGTCTGTCGGGGATCTACGGCCCCGGCCGCAACCCGATCGTCAAGCTGCGGCAGGGCACCGCGACGAGGCTGGTCAAACCCGGCCAGGTCTTCAACCGCATCCATGTCGACGACATCGCCGGCGTGCTGATGGCCTCGCTCGAACGCCCGCGCCACGGCGCGATCTACAATGTCACGGATGACGAGCCGGCCCCGCCACAGGATGTCGTCAGCTTCGCGGCCGAACTCAGCGGCCTCGAGCCGCCACCCGAGACGGCTTTCGACCCCTCGAAGCTCTCGCCGATGGCGGCCGCCTTCTACGGCGAGAACAAGCGCGTCTCGAACGCCCTGGTGAAGCGCGAGCTCGGCTACAGCTTCCGCTACCCGAACTACCGTGCGTCGCTGCCCGTGCTGTTGGCTGGCGGGGATTGAGCCGCGGGCCTCAGGCCGCGTGGCGCTGGGCCTCGTCGCCGTAATGGGCGAGGTAGCGCTGGTCGATCACCGCCACGGGCAGGATCACCAGCACATCCGTCGTACCGAACTGGTGATCGATCACCGCGCCGGTGCCAAAGCGCGCGCCTAGCCGCAGATAGCCCTTGACCAGCGGCGGCATCCGCTTCAGCGCCAGCTTGGCGTCGATCGTCTCCGCCGGCAAAAGATCCATCGCGACAGAGCGCTCGCTATGGGCGCTGGCGCTCCACTCACCAGCGGAGCGGGCATGGTGATGCAGGAAGCTCAGCGGCAGTGCGAGCGCGGCCGGATCGACACCGTCGAAACTGGCGCAGCCGAACATCGCATCGATGCGGTGATGACGGATATAGGCATAGATGCCACGCCAGAGCAGTTCGATCGTGCCCTTGCTGCGGTAGGGCTCGAGGACGCAGGAGCGCCCGAGTTCGAGGAAGCGCAGTCCGGGATGCCGCTCGATCATCGGGACGAGATCGAACTCGCCCTGGGTATAGAAGCCGCCGAGCCGCATCGCCGCGCCCTGGCGCATCAGCCGGTAGGTGCCGACGACCTTCGGGCGCACGCCGCCGAAGCGTCCGCGCGCGGCATGGTCGATGACGAGGAGATGGTCGCAGGATGCGTCGAAGCGATCGGCATCGCGGCGGAACATGCGCGAGACCACATCCGGCTTGGCCGACATTTCCTGATAGAACACCCGGTAGCGCAGGCGCTGCGCCCGCCAGATCTCGCGCGGCCCGCGCGCCAGCCTGACCTCGAGCGAGCCGCAGCGGCCGAGCGTGCCGGACAGCGCGTCGGGGATGTCCGACGGGCGGCCGAGGCGGCGCATCGTCTCGCCGGGGATCAATCTGAGCGGTGACAATCGGGAAAACAGCAGGCCGCCTGCCGGCCAGTGCCGAGCCGGCTCACCCGCATGCCCATGGAGGTCAGATGCCATGGCTCGTCTTGTCCCCCAGGCCGCCGTCTCCGGCAATCGGGAACGTGTCGACTAATCGTCTTACAAGATCGCGACAAAACTGCGTCGATGCCGTGACGGGCGTTCAAGCCGAAAGCGTCAGGGCCTGCGGCGCTCCGACGCGGTCGAGCCAGCGCTGCAAGGCTGCGCGATCGAGGGGCTTAGCCAGGCAATCATCCATGCCGGCGGCCAGCGCGGCAACGCGATCGTCCTCGGCAACGTTGGCGCTGACCGCGACCAGCGGCAGAGGCACCGCCCCCGGGCTCGTCCGCTCCAACGTCCGGACGGCACGGGCGACGGCGAGACCGTCGAGCTCGGGCATGCGGATGTCGAGCAGCACCAAGTCGAAGGAAGGACCCGTTCCGTTCAGGCCGGCGGCGATGGCGGCGAGCGCCTCGCGGCCATCGCGAACCCAGACCGGAGCGCAGTTGAAACGCTCGAGGGTGCGTGTCGCGAGCAGCGCATTGATCTCGTTGTCCTCCGCCACCAGCACGCTGAGCCTCGGGCGCGATGCACGGTGCGGGTACAAGCTGGGCGTCTGTGCCGCCGCAGCCACGGGCGCCGGGCGTGGCGAGAGCCGCTCGTAAAGCGAGCGGGCGCGGACCGGCTTGACCAGGAAACCGGTGAAGCCGGCATCGCGCGGCGAGCCGAACTGGCGGCGCTCCAGCGGCGACAGCACGATCAGGCAATCCTCGACGCCGGCGGCACGTGCCGCCTCCGCCAGGGCGATCGCCGCATCGTGGCCGATCGCCTGGTCGACCAGCGCGGCGTCGGGACGCGGTCCGGCCTGCAATGCCGCCATGGCCTGTTCGGCATCGCCTGCCAGAGTCGCGAGTGCGCCCGTGGCGGCGATCGTCTCGCGCAGGAAGCTGGCGCCGAAGGGCGAGCCCGAGACGAGCATTACGCGCTTGCCCCGCCAGTCCGGCACGGTGGGCGCGGCAGCGTCGGCAGCGGCCGACAGGGGCAGCCTTACGCGGAACAGCGAGCCTCCACCCGGCCGGCCCTCGACGTCGACCGTGCCACCCATCAGGACGGCAAGGCGGCGCACGATCGCGAGGCCGAGCCCGGTGCCCTCATGCCGGCGCGCCGGTGAATTGTCGGCCTGCTCGAATTCCTCGAAGATCGCCTGGCGACGATCTTCCGGAATGCCCGGGCCGGTATCGGCGACGTCGATCGCGATCATGCTGCCTTCGCTGGCGATGCGGATGCCCACACCGCCGGTCTCGGTGAACTTGACCGCGTTGCCGACAAGGTTGAGCAGGATCTGGCGCAGCCTGTCGCGGTCCCCCTTCAGATGGCTCGGCAGATCCGGCGCGAGATGCGCGGCGAGCTCAATGCCTTTGGCCTGGGCGCGCGGCGCCATCAGTTCCGCGACGGTTTCGACCAACAGGCCGAGATCGAAGCGCTCACTGACGAGCTCGAGCTTCCCCGCCTCGACCTTGGCGAAATCCAGGATGTCGTCGACGAGGCCAAGCAGCGCCTCGCCGGAGGTTCGCAGCGCCCGCACATAGGTCGCCTGTTCCGGATCGAGCCCGGTATCGCCGAGCAGATCGGACATGCCGAGGATGCCGTTGAGAGGCGTACGGAATTCGTGGCTGACAGTGGCGAGGAAGCGCGACTTCGCTTCGTTGGCACTCTCGGCGCGGGCGCGGGCCTCGACCAGGTCCTGTTCGGCGGCAATGCGCGCGGTGATGTCGCGGCCGACGCGCTGCAGCACGGTCCGGCCGAGGGCCACCGGCACGACGGTCTCGACCCATGAGATCCAGCGCTCGCCATCGGGCGTCGCGAGGCATTCATCGAAGACGCGCGCGCCCCCATCCAGCGCCAAAGCCGGACGGCTGGCGATGAGACGCGGCTGCGCCACCGAATCGACGACCTCCGCCTCGCCCAGCCCCAGCAGCGCAGCATAGGCGCCGTTGGCATAGACGATGCGGGCGCCGTCCCTGCGGACGATGAGATCGCCCTGCGCCTCGATCAGGCTGCGATAATGTTCCTCGCTGTCGGCCAGCGTCCAGAGGCGATCGTTGAGCGCCTCGACATCAGCGGCCAGTTCGGCGGCCTGCCGGACGATGCGATCGCGCTGGCGCAGCAACAGCAGGGCCGCGGCGCCGGCAAACAGCGCGAGCACGACCACAGCCATCGCAGCCCAATGGGACGAGAGAGCATCCATGCTCCCAATCTAGCAAGGGCGCGTTGAGGAACCGTTGGATGAAACCGCGAACTGGAGCGATCGCGTGAGGCAATTCGTTAACCGTGCCTGGCTGTTCAAGCCGCCGGATCAAGCCGCCTGCGCCAACTGGTCGCCGCGCGAGCGGTAGGACAATGCTTCCGCGAGATGGATGCGGCCGACCTTGGCCTCACCGTCGAGATCGGCCAGCGTCCGGGCCACCTTGAGCACGCGGTGATAGGCGCGCGCGGTCAGGCGCATTGCGTCTGCAGCATCACGCAGCAGGGACAGGCCCGCATTGTCGGGCCGGGCGATCTCGTCGAGGACAGGCGCCGGACAGGCGGCGTTGGTTGCGATCCCGGACAGGCCCAAGCCCTCGAAGCGCGCGCTCTGGAGCTGCCGTGCCGCGGCGACGCGGGCCGCGACCTCTGCCGAGCCCTCGCCCGGCGCGGGCAGGATCAGGTCAGATGCCGTGACCGCGGGCACGTCGATCGCAATGTCGATGCGGTCGAGCATCGGGCCGGAGATCCGGCCCTGATACTGCGCCATGCAGCGCTCGTTCTGTTGGCGGCGGCAAGCGAAACCGGGCTCGGTCGCCTTGCCGCAGCGGCACGGGTTCATCGCCGCGACGAGCTGGAAGCGGGCCGGGTAGACACAGCGGTGATTGGCCCGCGAGATCAGCACGTCACCGGTCTCCATCGGCTGGCGCAAGGCGTCGAGCGCCTGGGCCTGGAACTCCGGCAACTCGTCCAGGAAGAGCACGCCCTCTTTCTTTCGAAAGTGGCGGTCTCAAGAGGACTTCTAGCCTCTCAAAACTTAAACGCGCACAGGGACTTATGCCAGCGGAAGCTCTGATTGAATTGAGAACAGTTGTCTCAATCCCTGTCTCATTCTTCCAGGGTCGCCATCCGTGGGGCCAAAAATTGAAAACGGAGGGCATCGAGCCGCGCGTACTATTCGGTATCAGGTTCGTTCCGGTCAGCAACTAGGTCGCTAACGGTCGCCTCAAGGGCCTGCGCGATCTCCCATAGGCTAACAGCGGTCGGATTGCGCTGTCCCATTTCCAATGCGCTGACGTGGGCACGATCGACACCTAAACGCTGCGCGACTTGCGCCTGTGTCAGCCCTTTAGCCAGCCGCAGCGCGCGGGCGTTAGCCGCAATCACCATTCGAATATCCATGAAGCACTGGTAGGACTTGCGGGCGATTTACCGCGACGCGTTTTAGCGCGTTGCGTTTTAGCGCGTTGCGCTTTAAAGCACGTCTCGTGTTTTTGCGTCACGGCGCGCCGTACTTCTGAGCGACGCGATCGAGATCACATCGAAACTCGCCATTATTTGTCAGTATGTTTAAATACCCTTTATCTGATACTCTAAAGAATAAGTATTCTTCGTGAGATAAGAGATCGCCACCTCCGTACACTTCGAAAGGAAATCTTTCACAAAGTGCCTTTTTGACATGATTTGATCGTTCTTCATCAATATATATTTGCACGAAATCAGTCGCTACCCGCTTTGTATAGTTATAGAATCTTCCCTTGCGATTCTTTGTAGTTAGCTCTGACACCCACACCCTGGCGGATGTGCTTTCCTGAAATCTATCAACCGACGGGATTTCGCATTTAAGTAAAGCTGACGCCTCTCCGCAGCGGAGGCCTGTTGTAACTAGCAGCTCCGCAAAGGCCGCATTTCTTAGTGGAGACCGTGATAGGCCTAATGTTTGCCTTAAGTTGATGTACCGCTCTAAAGAAATCATCCGAACTTGTTCGTCATCCTTGCCACCGTATCGAAATTTACTCCATTCCATACTTGGAATTATAACTCCTCGGAAATCGCACAGCTGCCGGATTACTACTGCAATCTTGGTCCAAGAGCGACGTGTGATGCGGACTTGCAAATCACCGAATAGACGACAAGTTCTATAGCCATAAAGATCTGAGTCCGTGATTTCCTCAAATCTGATGCTTCGTTCTCTAAGGTATCGAGAGAATACGTCGGCTTCTATCGCATAGGATGTCACAGTACCTATTGACGCGCCGAAGCTCTTCAATCTCATCGCGAACTCGGTGAGGTCTGTATCGATCACCCCGGAAATATCAAGAACGACCGGCAATTCGCCTACGTGATCGCGCGGCCAAGCGTCTCTCGCAATCTTTGCTACCTTTTCGTCGTAGACGTTCCTGTCGAGCTGCCCTTCGTCAGCTTCAAGGTCGCTCCTGCTGAGCCAGCGGACCGCCATTTGTCCTCCTCGGAAGCATTAGCGGCGCCTCATCGCGCCACAATGGGTACGGTCTTGGAACCTCCTGGAGTCGGAGTGGTCGCGCCTGCGCTGATCGAATGGCTCCGCCGCGCCCCCTCCTTAACTCCGGAGACTAGGCTACCACAAAACAGGCACAGTAGGCCGCACCTGCCCTGTGGCGGCCCGGACACTCTACTTTGAGACAACGACCATACGCTGCGAGGAACCGTGATGGGCGAGCGAGACCTCGCCGGGCCTGGCCTGCAGGCCGCCGCCGACGAGCGCAGCCATCGAGGCGGAGTGATGCGGGGCGCGGAAAGGTCGCCGGTCGGTCAGCGCGCCCTCGGCGAGGTGGCCGGCGACGGACAGAACCATCGAGACCTCGAGCAGTTCGCGCGGGCTAAGCGGCGGCAGGATCGAGGGCAATCGGCTCGCCAGCATCGACTTTCCGGCTCCCGGGGGACCGTTCATCAACAGGTTGTGCCCGCCGGCGGCGGCGATCTCGAGCACGCGCTTGGCGCTCTCCTGGCCCTTGATGTCGGCGAGATCGGGCAGCGGGCCGGATTGCCGCGCCACCGCCGGCTCGGGCCGCGCCATCACCTGCGTGCCCTTGAAATGATTGGCGAGCTGGATCAGCGAACGTGGCGCGAGGATGTCGATATCGGCCGCGGCCCAGGCTGCCTCGGGGCCGGAAGGATGCGGACAGATCAGCCCCTGCCCCCGGCCATAGGCCGCAATCGCGGCAGGCAGAACGCCGGCGACGGCGGCAATCGAGCCGTCCAGCGCCAGCTCGCCGAGCACCGCATAGCCCGCCAGAGCATCGGCCGGGATCGCGCCGATCGCTGCCATGACGGCGAGCGCGATCGGCAGATCGTAATGGCTGCCCTCCTTCGGCAGGTCGGCCGGGGCGAGGTTGACGGTGATGCGCTTGGCCGGCAGGGCGAGCCCCGAAGCGATCAGCGCGGCGCGCACCCGCTCCCGGCTTTCCGCCACAGCCTTGTCCGGCAGGCCGACCAGGATGAAGGCGACACCGCCAGGCGTGACCTGGACCTGGACATCGACGGCACGCGCCTCGATCCCCTCGAACGCCACCGTCGCGACCCGCGTCACCATCAGCGCCACCCCATTCCCCAAGGGTAGGCTAGACGAGCTTCATTTGGCGCGCAAGAACATATCGAGAACTGACGATGCGGCCGAGAAGCTATTTCAGCAGGCCCGCTTCGCGGTAGAAGCGCTCGGCGCCCGGATGCAGCGGCACTCCTTGCAGGCCCGACAGCGCCGTCGCCTTCTGGATCGCCTTGCCCTTGGCGTGGCCGGCATCGAGCGCGGCGCGGGTCTTGTCGCTCCAGAGCGCCCTGGTCACCGCATAGACGGTGTCGGCCGGGACCTTGGACGAGGTCACCCAATGCGCGCCGACCGCGACCGTCCTGACCGCGCCGACATCCCTGTAGGTTCCGGCCGGGATTTCGTCCGCCGCGAAGAAGGGGAAATCCCGGGTCAGCTTCTCCGCCGGAGCGCCGGTGATGGGCAGGATGTCGATGCCGGCCCCGGCCGAGGCGAGGTCGGCGATCGCCGTCGCCGGGAAGCCGCTCGTCAGGAAGAAGGCATCGATCGCGCCGGCCCTCATCTCCACGGCCGCCTGTTCCGAACTCATGTAGATGCCGACGATGTCCCGGTCCCCGAGGCCGAAAGCCGCCAAAATCGCCTTGGCGTTGAGCAATGTGCCGGAGCCGGGTTCGTCGAGCGAGACCCTTTTTCCCTTGAGGTCGGCGACGCTCTGCACATTGGCGGCCTTGCGGACGACGAGGTGCACGCTCTCCGGGTAGAGATTCGCGATCGAGCGCAACTCTTCCATCGGCGGCCTGCCCTGGAAGACGCCGGTGGCCGAATAGGCCCAATAGGCGATATCGGCCTGGACGAAGCCGGACTCGACCGAACCGCCCGCAATCGCATTGACGTTGTCGACCGAGCCGCTGCTGGCGACGGCCGTCACGGCGAGCTCCGGCGGCGACGAGATCGCCCCGGCGATCAGGCGGCCGATCGGGTAATAGGTGCCGGTCGTGCTGCCCGTCGCGATGCGGAGAAAGGCGGGAGCCTGGGCGAAGGCAAGGCCGGCGGCCAGCGCCAGGCCGCCGAGCACCGCGCCGGCGGCGACGAGCTTCGATCGAAAGGGCGAGGACATCGCAGCAACCTCCCAGGCGCAGGCCACTGTCCCGAGCTTTGCAGTGGCGATCAACCGAAATGATGGTTCGGGCCGGCAGACCGAAGCGGCGCGCCGGTTCGGCTGCATGAGAAAGGTCTCCGGGCCAGCCCGGAGACCTCGCATTCAGCGCTTCAGCAACATGTCAGGCGGCGACGCCCGTTCCGATCTGGCAGGCGACGCCGGTGCCGCCAAGCCCGCAATAGCCGGCCGGATTCTTTGCGAGATATTGCTGGTGGTAATCCTCGGCGAAATAGAACTCCGGCGCATCGAGGATCTCGGTCGTGATCGGGCCATAGCCGCGCTGCTGCAAGGCCTGCTGGTATTCTGCACGCGAGCGCTCCGCCGCCTCGCGCTGGGCTTCATCCTGGACATAGATGCCGGAGCGGTACTGTGTGCCGACATCGTTGCCCTGGCGCATGCCCTGCGTCGGATCGTGGTTCTCCCAGAAGGTCTTGAGCAGCGCCTCATAGGGCAGGACGGCCGGATCGAAGACCACCTTCACGACCTCGTTGTGGCCGGTCAGACCGGAGCAGACCTCCTCATAGGACGGATTCGGGGTCGAGCCTCCGGCGTAGCCGACGGCAGTGATCCAGATGCCCTCGCCGATCTGCCAGAACTTGCGCTCCGCGCCCCAGAAGCAGCCGAGCCCGAAGATCGCCGTCTGCAGGCCCTCGGGATAGGGACCGGCCAGGGCCCGCTGGTTGAGGAAATGGCGTTCCGCGGTCGGGATCGGATCGGCCCGGCCGGGCAAGGCTTCATGGGCTTCAGGCAGGGACGTCTTCTTGCGCAGGAAGAACATGGCGGACTCCGTTGCTGGTTTCGAGCCGGGATATAGGCATCATCGCCTCATTCCGACAGGCATCGGTCAGCCGGCCGGCTTCACCGTCTCGTGACGATGCCGATCTTGGGCTCAGGCGGCGCGCCAAGCTTCAACAGCAGGAAGCCGAGCAGGAAGGCAATCAGCGCGGCCGGCGCCAGCAGGACGTTCGTCAGCACCGGGTCCCACAGCAAGGGATGGATGTTGCGCTCGACGGCCGGCCGCAGAGCGTCCATGCGCGCGCCGAACAGCGTCACCAGCGCCTGGTTGAGCGGCGTGTACTGGACGGCGGAGTTGGCGATCGAGCGGGCTCCGTCGATGACGAGCGCAACGAAGCCGGCCGCGACAAGCAGATAGCCGAGAAGCCGCAGCAGGAACCGCACCACATCGTCTCCTTCATCGATCGAGCGGGCAAAGACGAGATTCGCCCGTGGCCGGTCGAAAGGCTGCGCGGCGCCACCGCGACCGCCCTGCTCCGTCCCTGCCTTCTCGATGTGCCCATTCGGCTGTGGCTTTGCAACCGCGCTTCAGGCCGTTTCGACGCGATCTGTCGACAGGCAGCAGATCGCGCTTGAAAGAAGCCGGCTCGGCGGTCATAAGCAGCGCGCCGGACAGGTGGCCGAGTGGTTGAAGGCGCACGCCTGGAAAGTGTGTATACGGGAAACCGTATCGCGGGTTCGAATCCCGCCCTGTCCGCCATTATTTGTCGCAATTCATTAAATCAGCGACACCCTTTTCCTGTATCGCTAGCCACGATCCCAACACGTAACCGTGGTCGAGCCGGATCCGCCAGGCGAATGTTGGCGCGTGCACCGGACCTTGCCGCCTTGCCATCTCGCGAGGGGGCGCAGCGCCCGCGAGCGTCCGCAGGCGGACGTCCAGCCTCTGCAACGCGCCAGATGCGGGCTCGGACGCATCGCCCGCATCCAGGCTCAGGATAGATCAGGGCCCGGCTCGACCCGTTTCGGCTTCCGATCAGGTGTTTCTGCATCCAGGCGGCTGACGACCGAGCAGCCCGCGACGCGCCTGCTGCATGCCTCGCCCGCGCCCTGGGCGCCCACCTCGTACAGCAAGGCCGAAGCGGCGACCGAGACCACCGGTTTGATGATCATCGGTCTTTGATCCGACTGATAGAGCCGAGCTTTTCAGCCGCGGCAGCGGTCAGGTGGCTGGCACTGCGACGATCATGTCGAGCTCGACACGAGCCCCGGGCGAGCTCAGCGAGTTGATGCAGACCATGGTGCTGGCCGGACGCCAATCGCCGAAATAGGGGCGCATTGCGGCGTGCATGCCGTCCGCATCGCGCATGTCGGTGAGGTACTTCGTGACCTTGACCACGTCTTTCCAGTCGGCGCCGACCGTCGCGAGAATGGACTTGATCGTCTCCATCGCGTTGCGGGTCTGCACGGCGATGTCGTTGGAGTGGTCGTGCTCGGAATCGATATGCGGGTGGTTGTGGTAGAGCGGCGAGGCCGTCGCACCCGAGATGTACATGAGGTTGCAGGCCCCGACGATATGGATGGCCGGGGCGTAGGGCATCATGTGGGCCTTGTCAGACTCGGGCTGGACGACCTTGAGATGGGCGGCGGACATGGGCAACTCCTCGGGCTGAACGGTCGGATAGGCGAGGTTGGCAGGGCTCAGTTCGTGCGCCAGAGGCCGAGGCGCGCGTCGATCAGGTCCTGCCCTTTGGTGATGAGGATGCCGAGCACGGCCAGCACCAGCAGCACGGCAAAGACGAGCTCGGTGTCGAGCAGCTGGCCCGCCACGAAGAGCCGGGCGCCGAGCCCGTCCTTGGCGACGACCATCTCGGCCGCGACCACCAGGATGATCGAGATACCCAGGCCGATGCGGATGCCGGCGAAGATCGATGGCACCGCGCTCGGGATCAGCACACGCAAGACGATCTGGCGGAGATTGGCGCCGAGGTCGCGCGCGGCCAAGACCAGGCCCTGCTCGCATTGCTGCACGCCGACCACGGTATTGATCACGATCGGGAAGAAAGCGCCCATGAAGCTGATCGTCAGCATGAACGGCCCACCCGTACCGAGCCAAATCACCAATAGCGGGATCAGCGTGACCTTCGGCAGCGGGTAGAGCGCGGCGATCAGGATGTCGGCCATCGCCTTGACCGGTTTCGACACCGCCATCCAGACACCGAGCAGTACGCCGGTGACGAGGGCGATGAAGAAGCCGGCGAAGATCCGGTAGAGCGTCAGGCCGAGATCGGTGGCAAGCCCGCCCTCCGTCACGCCTTGCCAGAGCACCGCGACGACGCGCGTCGGGCGCGGCAGGTAGAGCGGCGAGATCTGGGCCTGGATGACGACGAACTCCCAGACGGCCAGCAAGGCGATGAGGAAGCCCCAGCCGATGACGCGCTGGTCGTCGAGCAGCACCCGCAATGCGGGGCGCCGGGGAGCTGCCGGCACGGGCGCCACGCGCGTATCGGTGCTGCCGGCCATCAATGCGCCTCGCCTTCGCCGGTCATGGCGCGGATCACCTCGTCCTTGAGCAGGTCGTAGATTTCCTCGAACAGAGCCACGGCCTCGGGACGCTTGAGATCGGCGAGCGTCCGTGGCTTCGGCAGCGCCACCTCGATCTCGCGGGCTATCCGCCCGGGCCGCGCGGTCATGACGAAGATCGTGTCGCCGAGCAGGATCGCCTCCTCGATCGAATGGGTGATCAGGAGAACGGTGGCACCGGTCTCCTGCACGATCTCGGCGACCTGTTCCTGCAGCACCAGGCGCGTCTGGGCGTCGAGCGCACCGAAGGGCTCATCGAGTAGCAGAACCTCCGGCCGCATCACCAAGGCGCGGGCGATGCCGACGCGCTGGCGCATGCCACCGGAGAGCTGGCGCGGATACTTGGCCTCGAAGCCCTTGAGATCGACCTTGGCCAGGGCTGCGCGGGCGCGTTCATGGCGCTCGGCCTTGGGCATGCCGTTCATCTCGAGCCCGAAGGCGACGTTGTCGAGCACGGTCAGCCAGGGGAACAGGTTGAAGCCCTGCCAGACGGTCGCCATCGGCGGGCGCGGTGCCGATTGCCCCGAGCGTCGGTCAACGAAACGGATTTCGCCGGCGCTCGGCTCGAGGAAACCCCGCACGAGCTGCAGCATGGTGCTCTTGCCGCAGCCGCTCGGCCCGATGATAGCCGTGACCTTGCCGGCCGGCAGCGCGCAGCGCATCCGGTCGAGCGCGACAGTCGGCGGTCCCGCCTTGGTGGGCCAGGCGAGGCGCACATCCTCGAAACGAATGTCGATGACGGGTGTGGTCACGGCCTGGGCTTTCAGATGAAGGGGTTGCCGGCCTTGAGCGCGGCAGCAGCCTCCTGGGCGATGCTGACGTCGAGCAGCGTGTCCTGCTTCGGCACCGGGCCCCCGATCAGCTTCATGCTGTCGATCCAGAACGAGGCCTGGCGCATGACGCTCGCGACGTCCGGCATGCCGTCGGGATCGTATCCGGTCCAGCGCGGAGCAGCCTTCTCGATCAGAGGAGCCGGCACCTTCGTCGCGTCGGAGATGATCTTGATGATCTCCGGATCCTTCTTCTGCGCGGCCTCGGTGAAGAGGCGCGCCGCATGGATATGAGCCATGGCGAAGGCGACCGCGGCTTTGCGGTTGCCCTCCATGAACTTCATCGGCATGGCCCAGCAGGCGAGCTGGCAGCCGGGCTCGATCTCGTAGCCGGCACCGATGAGCTTGCCGACATTGTTGGCCTCCGCGAGGAAGGCGAGCGGAACCGGGCACTGGGCTGCGTCGGTCACGCCGGTGCCGAGGCTCTTGATGATGTCGGGATAGGTCAGGCCGGGGGAATAGTTCGCGCCGGTGCGGGGATCGACGCCAGCCTTCTCCAGGCCGCGAGCGAGCAGATACTGATCGATGCCGCCCGGAGCCTGGAGCGAGAACTTCGCGCCCTTGAGCAGGGCGAACTTGTCGATGCCGGTCACGCCGGCCTCGTACATCTTGTTCGAGACCAGGATGCTCATCGAACCGGCGCCGACTTTCTCGCTGCCGCGGTCGAGGAAGAGCTTGTAGTTCGCACCCTTCGAAACGGCGTTGACCAGGCCGGCATTGATCGTGGCGACGGTCGCATCGAGTTCGCCGGCGACCAGCGCGGGAATGGCGAGCGCGCCGTCGGCGAAGGTGCGCATCTCGACGTCGAGCCCGACCTTCTGGAAGAAACCCCTGGCCATGGCGATGAAGAAGGGGCCGGACGAGATCAGCGGGACAACCCCGATGCGCATCTTCGTGGCCGCCTGAGCCCGCACGAGGCCGGGCATTGCGAGGCCGGCGGCGGCAGCCGAGCCGGTGGCGATAACCTGTCTGCGCGTGATCATGCCGAACCCTCCTTCGCTTTTGCAATCGATTGCAGAGTATCAATCAAGAAGCATGCCAGGGCTTGGGTCCCGTTTCCCGGCCAGGAAACCCGCGAAACGCGGCGTTTTGCTCAAATGGCTGGCGCAGATTGCCCGCGCTTTGCGCAGGGATGCTTCACGTGGCGACGAGACCGGCTTGGGGCGGGGCTTCCAGGCGGCCGAGCAGCTCGGTTTCGCGCCGGGCATCGCCGGAAAGCTGCCTTGCGGCGGCACGTGCCATCGCGGCGGCATCGTCGTACTCGATGCGCTCGACGAGTGCCGAGCCGCAGCGCACGCTGCTCCAGCCCCGTGCGCCGCTGCGCAGCCTTGCGGATCGCAGTCCATGGAGCGCGTCCGCCGCGGCAGCCTGCGCCTCCGGCTTCGGCAGGTAGCGGATTTCGACGAGGATCGGACCCTTGGGCGCATCCAAGATGGCGGCCGGCAGGAGGACCGAGGGGGTCAGCTTCTCGGGAGCGCCGGCAGCGATCGTCAGGCGTCGTCGGGCCACGACAGTCGCTGCGGCAAGCCCGCCTGCCGCGATCCAGAAGGCGGCTGCCATGCCGAAACGGTCAGCCAGAAGCCCGGCGAGGAAACTCCCCAGTGCGAGGGAGCCGAAGACCGCGATGAGATAGACCGCAGTGCCGCGCGCGCGGATCCAGGGCGTCAGCCTGAGCTGTGCTGCGAGATGGATCGAGGAGAAACAGAGCAGCCAGCAAAATCCGAGCGTGACATGGAGCAATGCGAACACCGTCGCCGTAGGCGCCAGCGGAGCCAGCGCCAACGCGAGGGAAGCGGTCAGGCCGGCGCCGAACATGATCGCATCGAGGTCGAACCGGCTGCGCAAGGCCTTCAACGATTGTGCGGCGAGAACGGCGCCCACGCCGACGCAACCCACCATGGCGCCGAGCATCATGCTCGAGCCGCCGAACCAGTCCCGGACCACCACCGGTGCGAGCGCCCAGAACGAGGCAGCGAACAGGAAGAAGCAGACGGCGCGGAGCGAAACGGCCTGCAACCCCGGCTCGTGCCGCGCATAGGCGATGCCGCCGCGGATGGCGGAGGTCAGGCTTTCGGGCGCAGCGGGCACCGTGCGGCGCGGCGCCAGCATCAGGAAAGCCAGGCCGACGGCGAGATAGAGCAGCGCGTTGAACAGGAACGCGGCGGACGGGCCGGAGGCAAAAAGCAGCAGCCCGGAGATGAGGGGGCCGGTCGAGCGCGCGACATTGATCCCGAGGCTGTTCAGCGCCAGCGCACCGGGCAGCCGTTCGCCATCGACGAGCTCCGGCGTCATCGCCTGCCAGGCAGGGGTGAAGGCGGCATTGCAGCAGCCGTTCACAAAGGACGCGGTGAGCAAAAGCGGCACGCTGAGCGTCCCGGACGCGCTGGCGACGGCCACCGCCAGCGACAGGGCCGACAGCACGAAGGCCGCTGCCTGGGCGAGGCGCCGACGCTCGACCATGTCCGCGAGGGCGCCGGCCGGGAGCGCCAGCAGGAAGAAGGGCAGCGCCGCCGCCGTCTGCGCCAGTGCGACGATGCTGCGGCTCTCGGTCTGCTGCGAAATGATCCAGGCTGCGCCGACATCGTGGATCAGCAGGCCGCTCTGCAACGCCACCATGGCGGCCCAGAGTGGCAGGAAGATGCGCCGATATCCGTCGCTTGCGCCGCTCTCGCCGCCCGACGCCGCCGACCGGTTCAGTTCCACGCTCATCTTGCTCTCTCCAGCCCGTCCCAGCGCGGATGCAATGTTTGTGCAATCGAATGCGCAGTGCTATCGCTAGGCCAGGTCAGCGGTGCTGGCAACGAGGGGGATGGGCGTGAGCGGCAGGCCGAAACTGAGCGATGTGGCGGCGGCCGCCAATGTCCACCCATCGACGGCCTCGCGCGCGTTGGACCCTGCGCTCGCCGGACGATTGTCGCCGGAGGTGGTGGAGCGGGTGCGCCGCGCCGCCAACCAGCTCGGCTACAGCCGCAACGCCATCGCCGCGAGCCTGCGCATGCAGCGCAGCCGCATGATCGGGGTCATCGTGCCCGATCTGACCAATACGATGTTTCCGCCGATGTTCCGCGGCATTGAGGATCGCCTGAGCGCGGACGGTTACAGCGCCATCCTGGCGAATTCGGATTTCCGGCCGGCCAAGGAGAAGGCGATCATCGCCACCTATCTCGACCGCCGGCTCGACGGCCTGATCCTGGCGTCAGCCCATATCGAGGACGCCGAACAAATGGATGCGCTGGCGCGGCGCGTGCCGGTCGTGCTCCTGAACCGGGAAATCGAGAAGGCGTCGGTGAGTGCCGTCGTCGGCGACGATCGCGCCGGCGTGACAGCGATGTTCGCGCATCTGTCGGGCCTCGGCCACCGTCGGATCGCCCATATCGCGGGCCCTCAGGACACATCGACAGGCGTCGCGCGCCGCGAGGCCTTCCTCGCCGCTGCCCGCGAGCACGGCGGCGAGATCGACGACCGCCTGATCGTGATGGCAGAGACCTTCTCCGAGCAGGAAGGCTATCGCTGCGCGCGGCATCTGCTCGAGGCCGGGGGCAAGCCAACGGCGATCCTCGCCGCCAATGACTGGCTCGCGATCGGGTGCCTGACAGCAATCGAGGAGGCTGGCCTGAACTGTCCGGGCGACATTTCGGTCAGCGGCTTCAACGACATGCCGTTCGCAGACCGCGTGCGGCCGCCGCTGACGACGATCAGGATCCCGCATTATCGCATGGGTTTCGAGGCGGCGGCGCAATTGCTCGATCTGATCGCTGCGCCGACGCCGCAGGTTTCCCGAACAGTCATGGCGCCGAGCCTGATCGTCCGCCAGTCGACCGGCCCCGTTTCCTTCGACTGAAGACGTCGTTGGGCGAGAATGCGCCGATATTGCCGCTCCCGCAGCCGCTCCTCGCCAGATGCCGGCTGGGCGCGGTGGCGTGCGATCGACGCTGCCGGACTTCGCCGCGGCGCGCCGGCTTGAACACGAGTGCCTTGATGCCCGCGGTTAACGCAAGGTAAACAAGACTCGTTTCGCTCTCCCCGCGCAGGAGGAAGGCGTCGCCACGGATCGATGACTGGAGATTTCGACGACGCTGGAGGCTTGCATGGGTGCGGTGTGGTCGATGGCGATGTCATCCGGCAGGGATGCGATGATTCCGCTCCTGCTGTTGGCCATGTCCCTGACCGCGACTCCCGGTTCGGCCAGCGCGACGGAGGCACCCCGCCTATTGGCACAGGCGGCCAGCCCGGCCTGGACCGCAAAGGTCGATACCAGTCCACGCGGCGTCAGCATCGAGGCGCGCGCCTCCGGCGGCACGGCCCGCTTGACCGGTGGATGCGCCACGGCCCTGCTCAGCCCCGGGCTTTGGATGACGCTGTTCAATCCTCCCGGCCTGCCCCGGGTCAACGGTCGGCGAATGACGATGAATTTCGCCGTCACGGGCGGCTTCGGCACCCAGACCTTCAAGGCCAGAATGCGATACGAGGCGCCGGGCGATTCCTGGCCGTCCGAGGGGCCGCTGCCACCGGACTTCGTCAGTGCCTTCGAAGCGGGAGGCCTCCTGACGATCTCCGATCCGGCAGGGCGGAAGCTGGCCGATCTCAACCTGCGCGGAGCCGAGGAAGCCGTCCAGCTGATGCGCCGGGTCTGCGGCTTGTGACGGAGCATTCGCACCTGGCCCGGGAGTGATCGATGCGCGCAGCATGTGTCATCGCCTTGGCAATCTCGGTCCTCATGCCGGACGGTCCCGCCATCGCGCAGAACGACGGCCGCGGGCTGTTCGGCGAATGGACCGGGACATTCAGCTGCGACGGCGTGCCCCAGAGCGCCACGGTCCTCTTCGCGAATGAGGTCGGCCGGCGCATTGGTGGCGAGTTCTCGTTTCGAGGACCAGGCCCTGCAGGACCGCCGACCGGTCGCTTCGTCGTGACGGCCCGGGCCTTGCCGAGTGGTGAGGTCCGCGTCTTGCCGGGGCGCTGGCTGGTGCAGGCCAGGGGATATCCCGCGCTGGCCTTCACGCTGCATCGCTCGCCCGATGGGCAACGCCTTTCAGGAGCGTTCGACAACCGGCGCTGCGGCACGATCGAGCTCGCCTTTGCGAGGCCCGTCGATGCGGTTCAGCCACAGCCTCCGGCGACACCTGGCCCCGCGCCGAGGGGCGCCATGCGCGAGCATGATGGGCACGACAAGCCCGCGTCGCAGGACTGCGAAGCCCTTGCGACAGCCGGCGCGCGCAGCGATTGCGCCAATATGCTGCGCTACGCTCCGCGCATAGGCGGTTCTGCGAAGCAGCCGGGGCGCTTTGCGAACCGCGAACTGATCAACGCCTGCGAGACCGCCTATCAGGCGATCGATCCGGTCAAGGCGCCCGAATGCTATTCCGGGCTGGCCGCCCTCGGCCGCTGGAAGGCGACCGTGACCAGCCTCGCGCAGCAGCACCCAACCTGCGAGGCCTTTGCGGGCGCGCTCAGGCGGATGATCGCGCACAATTTCCCATTGCAGGTCGGGATGTGGCGTCGCTACCCGGCGCTCGACTGCCCCAATGTCGACCGGATTTTACAGGCCCGGGGACTGGGGGTGGACGCGACCTGCGCACGCAACGGTGCGGACCGGGCGAAGGAGCTGGCCAATTGCACGGGACACGCCCAGGGCACGCCGGCCTTCCGCGAAGCCTGGCTCGAGGCGCTGTCGCAGTGCCGCGCGGGTCAGCCGATGCCGCTCTACGCCGTCATCAAGGCCCGGCGCGCGGAGCGCAAGATCAACGATCTCTTCGAGTTCGGCTGCAGCGATGTCGTGGAGGTGGCGGCGCGCTACGAGCTCGCCCCCGCTGATCAGCTGGCCGCCGCCCGGAGCGAGATCGCGGCATCGGAAGCCAGCCGGCCGCCGCGCGAAAGCGACGTCATCGCCGCGCTCAAGGCGCAGCTCTCCTCGCGCTTCCGCTGCCACGACAACCGGGAGTTGAAAATGCCCGAAGCGTTCTTTCGCTGCACGCGCACAGCCGAGACGACTCCCGTCGAGCGCGAACACATGGACCGGCTCGACGACTACCTGAAGGGAACCCTGGGAGGAACGGACCGGGTGGTCATCCCTCCCAGCGTCCGGCTGTCGCTGAACGAGGTGGTTCTCCACGGTTGCGAGAGGGCCGCCCTCGGCTTCCGCTGCCGATACGAGGTCGGCATTGGCTGCCGCGCCATTGTGATGTTCGAGCGGCCGGAGCTGGATGTCCTGAGCATCGTGGCGACACCGCCGTGGTGCTACGCTTTGGCGGGCCCGCGATCACGCACGGATCTGTTGCGGCGTGGGCAGAACGGCTTCGAGGTCGTCAGGGAGCGTTGAACGGCCGAAGGCGCGCTGCGCGCATTCCCTCGGTGCGGTGCAGGGGTGGCTTGCGCGACGTCTGGACCATCTCCCTGCCATGCTTTCGAAGCTTTCAGGGGCAATCCTTGAGCTGCCATGTCGTCTCGCGCACGTGCCGCCTGCCTGCCGTCGATCAGCATCGTGCTGACGAGCCTCGCGCTCGCATGCGCCGCGCACGGCCAAACGGGCATCGCGAGCCCAGGCGAGATCTACGCCAGAATCCCGATCCGCGATGAATTCGGCCGCGACCAGATTCCGATGTTCCGGGCGTGGAACCCCGATCCGGCAGGGCAGCACGACGCCAACCTGCGTGCGCTCGACCCGACCCTCGCCATGATCGTCCGAAGAGCGCAGGCGCACCTCCCAAAGCTGCGCTTCGTCATCGGCTCCGGGCGTCGTGACCGCGATCAGCAACGTCAGGCCGTGGCGTGGGGGTGGTCGAGGATAAAAAGTTCAGCGCATCGCTCCGGACGCGCCGTGGATCTGTGGCCGCTCGACCAGGAGGGTCGCGTCGTCTTCGACCCGACGCTTCAGGGCCAGATCGCCGCAGCCATGAGACAAGCCGCTTCCGAAACGGGGGTTCGACTCCGTTGGGGCGGACATTTCGGCCGCTACAAGGGCAAGGACCGGTCGCATTTCGAACTGGTGGCGCAGCGCCCTCGCAGATGACACCACCGCTCGCGGCGACCTCGCATCGGGCCCACGCAGGACGAAGCCGCGACGCGCCCGATTGGCAGAATTGCGATTTTGACACAGAATGCCCCGGCAGGGAGGGGCAGCCATGGCACCGTCCACCCAGCAGGGTCGTCGCTTGCTCGCTCGACGAAGCGCGATGATGTCATGGTCCGGTCCTCGGCGCGCCCGAACCGGCGCCATCCCCGAGCTTTGTCCCTACGGCCAGGGCAGGCCATGAGCGCGAGCCTCGCCCCCGGCACCCACGTCCCTGAGCCGGAGACCTGTGCGCCGCGCGGTGCCAGCCTGCGCTGGCAATATGCCCTGATGTTCGTTGCCGTCGTCGGCGCCTTGTTCCTGATCGGCGGAGCCTTCGAGATCTGGTTCGGCCATCAGGAGCGGCTGGCTGTCGCCGGATTGCCGGCAGAGGCGGTCGCTGCGGCGCTCCATCGCTCGCTCTGGCGCTGGGGACTGCTGACGCTGGCGGCGCTCGCCCTGGCGGCCCTCGCCGGGCTGCATCTCGCGCGCAAGGTGGCGATGCCGCTTCAGGCCTTGCGGGCAGGCGTCGCGCGCATCGGCGCCGGCGAGATCGACCAGCGCATCGACACCGGGGCGAATGGCGAGATCGCCGCGCTGGTCGGCGCGTTCAACGGCATGGCCGGGCGGCTGCGCGAGGCGCGTTCCGATCTCGACCGGGCGATCGGGCAGCGGACGCGCGAGCTGGCGGAATCGCTCGAGCAGCAGAACGTGACGGCCGACGTGCTGAAGGCGATCAGCCGCTCAACCTTCGATCTGCAGGCGGTTCTCGACACGCTGGCCGAGTCCGCCGCCCGCCTGTGCGCGGCCGACCAGGTGGTGCTGACCCGGCTGCGCGGCGGCAAGCATTACATGGACGCGACATTCGGCATGAATGACGCGTTCCGGGCCTATCTCGAGCAGAACCCTTACACCGAGGGCCGCGGGACGGTGACCGGGCGGGCGATCGTCGAAGGCCGGCCGGTGCAGATCCTCGACGTGCTCGCAGACCCCGAGTACACGCTGCTGGCGGGCCAGAAGCTCGGCGGCTGGCGCTCGGCTCTCGGCGTACCGCTGCTGCGGGACGGCGCGCCGATCGGTGCCCTGGCGCTGCTTCGCCGCGAGGTCCGGCAATTCACCGCCAAGCAGATCGCGCTCGTCGAGACCTTCGCGAACCAGGCCGTCATCGCCATCGAGAATGTCCGTCTTTTCGACGAGGTGCAGGCGCGGACGCGCGAATTGACGGAGTCACTGCAGCAGCAGACGGCAACCGCGGAGGTTCTGAAGGTGATCAGCGGGTCCCGGAACGACCTGCAGCCCATATTCGACAGCATCGCGCAGACGGCGAGGCGGCTGTGCCAGGCCGACAAGGCCTGGATCGTGGCACTGCAGGACGGGCAGTACCGGCTCGCGGCGACCAACGGAGCCGGGAACGACGAGCTGCAGCGACTGCTGTCGGAACACCCGATCCCGCCCGATCGCCGGTCGATCACCGGCCGCGTCGTGCTCGAGCGCCGCACCGTCCAGATCCAGGATGTTCGGGCGGACCCCGAGTTCAAGATGTTCGCGGGCGTCGCGGATGACGACCGGCGCTCGATGCTCGGCGTTCCACTGCTGCTGGACGGCGTGGTCGCGGGCGTCATCGTCGTCAGCCGGCACGTCGTCCTGCCGTTCTCCCACAAGCAGATCGAGCTGATCGAGACCTTTGCGGACCAGGCGGTCATCGCCATCGAGAATGTCCGGCTGTTCGACGAGGTCCAGGCCCGGACCCGGGAACTGACGGAGGCGCTGAAGTACCAGACCGCCACCGCCGACGTGCTGCAGGTCATCAGCCGCTCTGCGCTCGACCTGCAATCGGTGCTCGAGGTGCTGATCGAGTCGGCCTGCCGGCTCTGCGAGGCGGAGCACGCGTTTCTCTTCCAGCGCGGCGGCGACGTCTATCGGATCGCGGCCAGCCACGGCTTCGGCGAGGAGTTCGTCGCGTGGATGAAGACACAGGAGGTCTCCCCCGGCCGGGGCACGCTGGTCGGACGCGTCGCCCTCGAAGGGAAGACGGTCCATATCCCGGATGCGACGACCGATCCGGACTACACCTGGCACGAGGCGCTCGCGATCGGACAGATGCGCACCATGCTGGGGGTGCCGCTGCTTCGGGACGGCAAGCCGATCGGTGCCCTCTCGCTCGTCAGGCTCGTCGTGCAGCCATTCACCGAGCGGCAGATCGAACTGGTCAAGACCTTCGCCGACCAGGCCGTCATCGCGATCGAGAATGCGCGCCTGTTCGGCGAGGTCGAGGCGCGCACGCGCGAGCTTGCACGGTCGGTGGAGGAGCTCCAGGCGCTGAGCGATGTCGGCCGCGCCGTGACCTCGACGCTGGACGTCAAGGAGGTGCTGGCGACGATCGTCGCGCGCGCCGTCGATCTGTCTGGAGCCGACGCCGGCGCCATCTATCGCTACCGCAAGCCCAGCCAGACCTTTCGTCTCGCCGAAACCTGCAACATGAGCGAGGAACTGGTGAATGCGCTGCGGTCCATCCGGATCGACGCGGGGGGGACGGCCATGGGCGAGGCCGCCCAGTCGCTGCAGCCGGTCACGGTGCCTGATCTGGCGCGGCGCGCGAGCTATCCGGTCCGCGACATCTCGCTTGCAGCTGGCTTCCGCTCGGTGCTGATCGTGCCGCTGGCGGCGCCGGAACGAACGCTCGGTGCGCTCGTGCTGCAGCGCCGGGTGACGGGCGAATTTCCGGATTCAGTGGTTCGGCTGATGCAGACCTTCGCCAACCAGTCGGTTCTGGCGCTGCAGAATGCCCGGTTGTTCCAGGAACTCGCCGAGCGCGGCGAGCAGCTCAGGCTGGCGAGCCAGCACAAGTCGCAGTTCCTCGCCAATATGAGCCACGAGCTGCGCACGCCGCTGAACGCGATTCTCGGCTACGCCGAGCTGCTGGCCGACGGCATCTATGGCGAGCTGCCGGAGAAGCCGCGCTCGGTGCTCGAACGGGTGCAGCAGAACGGACAGCACCTCCTCAGCCTGATCAACGACGTTCTCGACCTGTCGAAGATAGAAGCCGGCGAGCTGAAGCTGATAATCGACGACTACACCCTGCCGTCCCTGGTGCAATCGGTCCTGGCGGCGACGGATTCGCTTGCCCGGACCAAGGGCCTGGCCCTGAGTGCCACCATCGCGGACAACCTGCCGGTCGGCCGCGGCGACGCCCGGCGCCTGTCGCAGGTGCTGCTCAACCTCGTCGGCAACGCGGTCAAGTTCACGGATGCAGGTGAAGTCGCGATCGCGGCATCCGCACCGGACGGCCGGTTCCAGATCACGGTGCGCGACACCGGGCCGGGCATCAGCGCCGCCGATCAGGAGAAGATCTTCGAGGAGTTCCAGCAACTGGACAATTCGAGCACGCGCGAGAAGGGCGGCAGCGGCCTCGGCCTCGCCATCGCCCAGCGCATCGTGACGATGCATGGCGGCCAGATCTCCGTCACCTCGGCCCCGGGCCAGGGATCGACCTTCAGCATCGACATTCCGATTTGCGCGGTTGCGCAGGAGGGCGCGCCATGAGCAAGCGGATCATGATCGTCGAGGACACCGCCGACAACCGGCAGATCATGCGCGACCTGCTTTCCGCCGCCGGCTACGACCTCGTCGAGGCGGTCGATGGGGCGGCCGGCGTGAGGCTGGCCGCGACGGAGCGCCCGGACCTCATCCTGATGGACATCCAGCTGCCGGTCATCGACGGCTATGAGGCGACCCGGCGCATCAAGGCCGACGCCGCGCTCGCCCATATCCCGATCATCGCGGTGACCTCCTACGCGCTCAGCGGAGACGAGGCGAAGGCCCATGCGGCCGGCTGCGACGGCTATGTCGCCAAGCCCTTCAGCCCCCGCCAATTGCTGGCCAAAGTGCGCGAGTTTCTTCCCTGATCCCAATCTGAGGGGGCAAGGTGCGTCAGCCGCCGAAAATCCTCGTCGTCGACGACATGGCGGACAATGTCGACATCGTTCGAGCTCGCCTCGAACGCCTCGGCTATGACGTGATCGTCGCGAGCAACGGCGAGGAGGCCCTCGAGACAACACGCTCCGCCCTGCCCGATCTCGTGCTGCTCGACGTGATGATGCCGAAGCTCGACGGCATGGAGGTGGTGCGGCAACTCAAGGCCGACCCGACGCTGCCCTTCATCCCAATCCTCCTGCTTACCGCCCGGAGCGACCCGAAGGACATCGTCGTCGGGCTGGACAGCGGCGCCGACGATTATCTGACGAAGCCGATCGACAACGCGACCCTCGTGGCACGCGTGCAGGCCATGCTCAGGATCAAGGCACTGCACAATCAAGTTCAGGAACAGGCCGATCGCCTGGCGAAACAGGCCTCCGAGCTGGCGGCCTGGGCGGGAAAGCTGGAGGAACGGGTCGCGGAGCAACTCGCCGAGCTGGAACGCGTCGGTCGGCTCAGGCGCTTCCTGGCGCCGCAGATCGCGGAGCTGGTGCTGTCGGACGGCGATGGCGGCCTGCTCGATAGCCATCGGCGGGAGGTGGTCGTGCTGTTCTGCGACCTGCGCGGCTTCACCGCCTTTGCGGAGACGGCGGAACCGGAAGAGGTCATGGCCGTCCTGCGCGAGTATCACGGCGTGCTCGGACCCTTGGTGCGATTGCACGAGGGAACGCTCGACCATTTCGCCGGCGACGGCATCATGGTGTTCTTCAACGATCCCGTGCCATCGCCCGACGCTCCGGCGCAGGCGGTCCGGCTGGCCGACGCGATCCGCTGCGAGATCGATGCACTGACGGCGTCCTGGACCGAGCGCGGCTACAAGCTCGGCGTCGGGATCGGCATCTCCCAGGGCTTTGCGACACTGGGGCAGATCGGCTTCGAGGGACACACCGACTACACCGCGATCGGGACGGTGGCCAATGTCGCGGCCCGCCTCTGCGCCGATGCCAAAAGCGGCGAGATCCTGCTCACGAAGAAGCTCGCGACGGCCGTTTCCGGCATTGCCGAGGTGCTTTCCATCGGGTCGGTCGAACTGAAGGGGCTGGCGCGCCCGATCGAGATCTGCCGCCTGGGCTCTCTCAGGACGGAATAGCCTCGTCTGGGCCCTGAACTGCGCAAGCACCGGCCGCCAATCACACACCGATTGACCCGGGGCCTCAGGCCTCGCGGGTCAATGCGGCGTAGAGCTGTTCCGTCGACTTGGCGGCTCTGATTCCTTGCAGGACCTCCTGGCAGCGCAGGCGCCGCGCAACGCAAGCCAGGGCATTCAGGTGATCTTTCTGCTGATCGGCCGGCGTCAACAGCACCAGGACGACATCGACGGGCAGCCCGTCGATCGATTCGAAATCGACCGTCTTGCGCAACCTCGCCAGCCAGCCCATCGGCCTGACCAGACCCGGGATTGGGGCATGTGGGATCGCAACGCCCTCGCCGACGCCCGTCGAACCCAGATTTTCTCGGCGCAGCAGCGCCTCGAGGATGACGCCGTCGGGAATGCCGAGCACGGCTGCGGCCTTCTTCGCGATGGCCTCGATGACTTTCGCCTTGGTCGGTGCAGAAAGGTCGAGGACGGCATTCTCCGGGCGGATAAAATCCGACGCTTGCATAGACATGTTCAACTCAAGAGCCTTTGGGCGATATCACTCACTCGACCTCGCGGAGGCGGTATCCGACCCCGGTCTCGGTGGTGATGTATTGTGGCTGGTCCGGGGTCCGTTCGAGCTTCTGACGAAGCTGGCGCACATAGACGCGCAGATACTGGACATCGTTCGATCCGCCCCAGACCTGGTTCAGCAGATATTGGTGGGTCAGGACCTTGCCGGCATGCTGCACGAGGATACGCAGGATGTCGTATTCCTTCGGCGACAGCTTGATCTCCTTGTCGCCCAGCTTGACGATGCGCTTGACCAGATCGACCGACAGCTCACCCGTCTGGAAGATCGGCTTCTCGCCCTGCTGCTGCAGCTTATGACGCAGCGCGACCCGGATCCGCGCGACAAGCTCCTTCATGCCGAAGGGCTTGGTCACGTAGTCATCGGCACCGAGCTCGAGCGCCTTGACGATGCCGGCCTCGTCGGTCCGGCTGGACAGGATCAGGATCGGCAGGTCGACACGATCCTCGCGCCACTGCCGCAGCAGATCGTGCCCGGGCATGTCCGGCAGGCCGAGGTCGAGCAGGATCAGGTCTGGCCGATCGAGCTTGACGTGCGCGATCGCGTCCCGTGCATTGCCGGCTTCGCTGATCGCATAGCCTTCCGCCCCGAGGCCGACGCGGAGCAGACGCCGGATCGGCGGCTCGTCATCGACGACCAGTATCTTCACTGTTGAACTCGTCATGCCATGTCTTCCAGGTTATGGGCCTCGGGCGGAACGGGCATCGTGATGGTAAAGACCGCGCCTGAACGACCCGCTCGGTTGGCCGCCGAAATCGTGCCGCCCATGGCCTCGACAAAGCCGCGACAGATCGCGAGACCGAGCCCGGTCCCCGCCCGGACATGATCGGTCTTGCTGACCCGGTAGAAGCTGTCGAAGACGCGCTCGAGATCCGCCTGCGGAATACCCGGACCCTCGTCCAGAACCTGCAGCAACACCCGATCGCGATCCAGCCATGCCTGAATCCTGATCGTCGAACCGGGTGGTGCGTACTTGGCGGCGTTGTCGATCAGGTTAAAGAGGACCTGCTCGAACAGCACGTGGTCGAGCCGCAACATCGGCAGATCAGCGGGCAGGTCCGTCTCGATCCTGTGCCCGGTCACGATCTTGGCGGCGCGACGCAAGGTCGTGCCGACGACATCGCCGACATATTGCAGGGAGTAGTTCGGCTGGGTTGCTCCGGACTCGATCCGGGTCATGTCGAGGAGATTGGCGATAAAGCGCTGCAGCCGCTCCGACTCGTCGTTGACGGTCGCGAGCAGGTCGGCGCGATCAGCAGCAGGTATGGCGTCCGGGTAGTCGCGCAGGGCTCCGGCCGCTCCCATGATCGCCGCGAGCGGCGTCTTCAGGTCGTGCGAAATCGATGTCAGCAGCGCCGAACGGAGGCGGTCGGCCTCGGCGGCGAGCTTCGCCCGGTCGACATCGGCAACGAGCTGGATCCGTTCGATGGCGACCGCGGCCTGGTCGGCCAGTGCATCGAGCAGGCGCTGCTGCTCCGGCGTCAGCAGCGGGCCCTGACGATCATTGTCGAGGCCGAGCACGCCGACGGCCATGCGCCCGGTGCGCAAGGGCAGGTAGAGCCGCTTGGCGCCGGGCAAGGTGTCGGCGCCACGTCCGGCAGGCCGATTGTGCTCCCAGGCCCAGCGCGCCGCCGCGATGTCGGCATCGACCAGCGTATCGTCGGGGGGATAGCCCGCACGAACCGCGAGCGAGCCCTCGTCCGGCAATAGGATCACGACCCGCACCTTGAGCATGGACGCGATCTGATAGGCTGTCGCCCAGAGCACGTCGTCGAGTGTGCCCGTGCCGGCGAGCTTCCTGGAGAAGAGATAGAGGTCTTCGGTGGTCCGGGCGCGCTGGCGCGCAGCAGCCGCCTGGCGCTGGACACGCGCCGTCAGGTTGCTGGCGATGACGGCCACGCCGAGGAAGAAGCCGAGCGCGATCACGCTCTCGGGGTCGCTGATCGTCAGCGTGTAGAGCGGCGTCAGGAAGAAGAAGTTGAATGCGAAGGCACTGAGAACCGAGGCAAAAAGTGCCGGCCAAAGGCCCGACTGGACCGCCGAGGCCAGAACCCCCATCAGGAAGACGAGCGCGATGTTGCGCACGTCCAGCACGCGGTCGAGCAGCATGCCGAAGGCGACCGCGCCAGCGACATGCACCGTGCTCCACAGATAGGGCCAGATCTCGAAATGCCCCGGCGCGGGGGCGGTCAGCGGGCGCGAGGCGCCCGCATCGCGCTCCTGGCCCGAGATGACATGGACGCTGATGTCGCCGGCATGGCGGATGAGCTCACGCGAGACGGAGCCCTCGAAGAGTTCGCGCCAGCGTGGCTTGGCGGGCTTGCCGATGACGATGTGGGTGAAGTTGTTGGCGGCCGCATGGCGGATGATCTCGCTGGCGACATCCTGACCCGGCAGCGTCACCGCCTCGCCGCCGAGCTGCTCGGCCAGCCGCAGGCTCGCTGCGATCCGGTCCTTGTCGGGTTCCGCCATGCCTGCCGAGCGAGGCGTCTCGATGTGGAGCGCGGCCCAGGGCGCGCGCAGGCGATCCGCCTGCCGCTTGGCGTAGCGGATCATCGACGCTCCGCGCGGCTGTTCATCGATGCAGACCAGCACGCGCTCACCCGCCGCCCATGGGCCCGGGATGGCATGCGCCTGCATATGGCTGAGAAGCTGATCGTCGACGCGCTGGGCGGTGCGGCGCAGCGCCAGTTCGCGCAACGCCGTCAGATTGCCAGGCGAGAAGTAGTTCGCGACAGCGCGCGTCGCGGTCTTGGGCAGGTAGACCTTGCCCTCGTGCAAGCGCTTGATCAGATCGTCCGGCGTCAGATCGATGATCTCGATATCGTCGGCGCGATCGATGATTAGGTCCGGAACGGTCTCCCGTACCCGGATGCGGGTTATCTGTGCGACGACGTCGTTAAGGCTCTCGACATGCTGGATGTTGAGCGTGGTGTAGACGTCGATGCCCTTGGAGAGCAGTTCCTGCACGTCGAGATAGCGCTTGGGGTGGCGGCTGCCGACGACGTTGGTATGGGCCAATTCGTCGACGAGGACGAGCGCCGGCCGCCTCGCCAGAATGGCGTCGATGTCCATTTCATCGAGCCAGCGGCCCTTGTATTCGACATTGATGCGGGGAACGATCTCGAAGCCCTCGACCAGGGCCTCGGTCTCTTTGCGGCCATGGGTCTCGACCACGCCGATGACCACATCGACGCCCTCGGCCTTGCGTGCCCGGCCCGAGAGCAGCATTTCATAGGTCTTGCCGACGCCCGGAGCCGCGCCGAGGAAAATCTTCAGGCGGCCACGGCTTTCGCGCTCCGCGCTTTCGAGCAGCGCATCCGGTGAGGGCCGGCTTCTGGTCTCGCGCTTGTCGTCAGGCATCGACTCTCATCTTCCGGGCCGGAGCCGCCGGGACATCGCGAGATGACCCGGCGGCGAATTGTCAGCGGATACTGGCGCGATCCAGTGCAAGGTTCAGCGCGAGCACATTGACCACGGGCTCGCCCAGCAGGCCAAGCTTACGTGGCTCGATGCTGCTGTCGACCAGGGCCTTGACGACGGCCTGGTCGAGGCCGCGCGCCTTCGCCACCCGTGCGACCTGGAAATGCGCCGCCTCCGGGCTGATATGCGGGTCGAGACCGCTGCCCGAGGTCGTGACGAGATCCATCGGGACCGGTGCGCCAGGATTGCCCTCCTTGAGCGTGACGACCTCGCCCTTGATCCGGTCGACCATCTTCTGGCTGGTCGGCCCGAGATTGGAACCGACGGAGTTCGCGGCGTTGTAGGGCGCATCGACCGTCTTCGAGGCATCAGCGGGGTCGGCTGCGGAGGTCGCCGAGGGACGCCCGTGGAAGTAGCGTTCGCCGGCAAAGTTCTGACCGATGAGTTCCGAGCCGATGATCTTGCCGTCCTTCTCGATCAGGCTGCCGGCGGCCTGGTGCGGGAACAGCGCCTGGGCGATGCCGGTCATGCCGAGCGGGTAGGCCAGGCCGGTGATGACCGTGAAGGCGGCGATCATGATGATCGCGGGGCGGATCTGCTTGAGCATGGGAGGGATCCTTTACACGAGGCCCATGGCACTGATGGCCATGTCGATGGCCTTGATGCCGACGAAGGGGACGATGATGCCGCCGAGCCCGTAGACGAGCAGATTGCGGCTGAGCAGCGCGCCAGCACCTACGGGACGGTATTTGACGCCCTTCAGCGACAGCGGAATCAGGGCGACGATGATGAGCGCGTTGAAGATGATGGCCGACAGGATGGCGCTCTGCGGCGTCTGCAGCCCCATGATGTTGAGCGCGCCGAGCTGCGGATAGAAGGCGAGGAACATCGCCGGGATGATGGCGAAGTACTTGGCGACGTCGTTGGCGATCGAGAAGGTCGTCAGCGCGCCGCGCGTCATCAAGAGCTGCTTGCCGATCTCGACGATCTCGATGAGCTTGGTCGGGTCTGAGTCGAGATCGACCATGTTGCCGGCCTCGCGCGCCGCGACGGTGCCAGTGTTCATGGCGACGCCGACATCCGCCTGGGCCAACGCGGGAGCGTCGTTGGTGCCGTCGCCGCACATGGCGACGAGCTTGCCCTTGGCCTGTTCCTCACGGATCAGCGAGAGCTTGTTCTCTGGCGTGGCCTGGGCGAGGAAATCGTCGACTCCGGCCTCGGCCGCGATCGCCGCCGCGGTCATCGGGTTGTCGCCGGTGATCATCACCGTGCGAATGCCCATGCGACGCAGCTCGGCAAAGCGCTCCCTGATGCCGCCCTTGACGATGTCCTTGAGGTGAACGACGCCGAGCAGGCGGCCATCTTTCACGACGGCAAGCGGGGTGCCGCCGGCCTTGGCGATTTCGTCGGCGATCGCCTGGACTTCGCGGGCGGTCTCGCCGCTGGCGCGCGGGCTGCCGGTCGCGACGGTCCCCAGATCGACATGCTTGAGCACGGCGTCGACCGCGCCCTTGCGGATGGACGAGCCCTCGGCATCGACGCCGCTCATCCGGCTCTGGGCCGTGAACGGAACGAAGTTGGCATGCAGGCTCGCCATGTCGCGGGCGCGAATGCCGTATTTCTCCTTCGCCAGGACGACGATCGAGCGGCCTTCGGGGGTTTCGTCGGCCAGCGAGGCGAGCTGCGCCGCATCGGCCAGGTCCTTCTCGCTCACGCCCCGGACCGGGCGGAACTCGGTCGCCTGACGGTTGCCGAGCGTGATCGTGCCGGTCTTGTCGAGCAGGAGCGTGTCGACGTCGCCGGCCGCCTCGACGGCGCGGCCGGACATGGCGAGCACATTGAAGCGCACGAGGCGATCCATGCCGGCGATGCCGATGGCCGACAGCAGCGCGCCGATCGTGGTCGGGATCAGCGTGACGAAGAGCGCGACGAGCACGATCACCGGGATATAGCCGCCGGCATAGGAGGCGAAGCTCGGGATCGTCGCCGTCGCGAGCACGAAGATCAGCGTCATGCCCGCGAGCAGGATGTTGAGCGCGATCTCGTTCGGCGTCTTCTGGCGCTCGGCGCCCTCGACCAGCGAGATCATCCTGTCGATGAAGGTCGAGCCGGCTGCGGCGGTGATGCGGACGCGGATCCAGTCGGACAGGACCTGCGTGCCGCCGGTCACGGCCGAGCGGTCACCGCCGGATTCGCGGATCACCGGCGCCGATTCGCCCGTGATCGCCGCCTCGTTGACCGAGGCGACGCCCTCGATCACCTCGCCGTCGGAGGGAATGATGTCGCCCGCCTCGACGATGACGATGTCGCCGACCTTCAGGCTGTTGCCCGGAACCAGCTTGAACTGGCTGCGGTCATCGCCCGAGAGGAGCTTGGCCTGCGTTTCGGTGCGGGTCCGCCGCAGCGATTCCGCCTGGGCCTTGCCGCGCCCCTCGGCGACGGCTTCCGCGAAATTGGCGAACAGCACGGTGAACCAGAGCCAGATGACGATCTGGAAGGAGAAGCCGAGGCTGGCCCCGCCCGTCACCAGATCCCTCAGGAAGAGGATTGTGGTGAGAGCCGAGACGACGGCGACGACGAACATCACCGGATTTCTGGCGAGGCTGCGCGGATCGAGTTTCCGGAAGGCATCGCCGAGGGCGGGAACGAGGATGCGAGTATCCAGGATGCTCGCGGATTTGGACTGGCCCATGAGAGACTCCAGCATAGAATTTGTGAAGGCGCCGCGGACGATCAGATCGCCGTGAGCAGATGGATGAGCGCCTTGGCGAGGATCGCGAGGAGGAGCATCACCGCCGTCATGCCGCAGATGATGCTGGAGGCTCGCGGTGGCCGCCCCGATCCCCGCGCCAGGAACGCGGCGCGGGGGACGAGGTGGTGACGCAACTGATCAAACCAACCGGTCATGGCGTGCCTCAGAAGGCCTGGCCGAGCAGCATCGACAGGTGCTCGACGATCGGTCCCACGGCGAGCGCGGGGAAGAAGGTCAGGCCGCCGACGATCATGATGACTCCCGCCAGAAGGCCGATGAAGAGCGGTCCGTCGGTCGGGAAGGTGCCGGCCGAAGCCGCGACGGATTTCTTCGTCGCGAGCGAACCGGCAATCGCCAGGGCGGGGACGATGATCAGGAAGCGCCCGATCAGCATCGCGAGACCCAGGGTGATGTTGTACCAGGGCGTGTTGCCCGTGAGGCCGCCAAAGGCCGAGCCGTTGTTCGCCGCCGCCGAAGTGTAGGCGTAGAGGATCTCCGAGAACCCGTGCGGACCGGAATTGCCGACCGAGGCGACCGCGCTCGGCATGACGACGGAGATGGCAGTGAAGATCAGCATCGCCGCGGGCAGGCAGAGGATGGCCAGAACCGCCATCTTGACCTCCTTGGCCTCGATCTTCTTGCCGAGATATTCCGGCGTGCGCCCGACCATCAGCCCGGCAACGAAGACGGCGAGCACGACGAACAGCAGGATGCCGTAGAAGCCCGCGCCGACGCCGCCGACGATGATCTCGCCGAGTTCCATGTTGATCAGCGGAATGAGGCCGCCAAGCGCGGTGAAGCTGCCATGCATGGCGTTGACCGCGCCGCAGGAGGCCGCCGTCGTGATGACCGCGAACAGGGCCGACATCGAGATGCCGAAGCGGACCTCCTTGCCTTCCATGTTGCCGCCCTCGAGACCGAGCGCCTGGACCAGCGGATTGCCGGCCGCTTCCGCCCAGTAGCAGACGACGACACCGGCGATGAACAGCACGCCCATGGTGGCGAGGATCGCCCAGCCCTGGCGCTGGTTGCCGACCATGCGGCCGAACATGTTGGTCATCGCCGCGCCGATGGCGAAGATCGAAACCATCTGGATCAGGTTCGAGATCGCATCGGGGTTCTCGAAGGGGTGGGCGGAATTGACGTTGAAGAAGCCACCGCCATTGGTACCGAGCATCTTGATCGCAAGCTGCGACGCGACCGGGCCGACGGCGATCGTCTGCCGGGCGCCCTCGAGCGTGGTGGCCTCGACATAGGCACCGAGCGTCTGTGGCACGCCAAGCGCGACATAGACCAGGGTCAGGATGATCGAGAGCGGCAACAGCAGGTAAAGCGTCGCACGGGTCATATCGACCCAGAAGTTGCCGATCGCCTTGGCCGAGGCCCTGGCGAAACCACGGATCAGCGCCACCGCAACCGCGATGCCGGTGGCGGCCGAGACGAAGTTCTGCACGGTGAGCCCGACCATCTGGGTCAGGTAGGACAGCGTGGTCTCACCGCCGTAGTTCTGCCAGTTCGTGTTCGTGACGAAGCTCGCGGCTGTGTTGAAGGCCAGCTCGGGACCAACCGCCGCCATGCCCTGCGGGTTCAACGGCAGCACCTCCTGGAGGCGCAGCACGCCGTACAGCACGAGGAAGCCGGCGAGGTTGAAGGCGAGCATGCCGGCCGCATAGGTCGTCCAGTGCTGATCCTCGCGTTCGCTCGTGCCGGCAAGGGCGTAAAGACCGCGCTCGACCGGGCCGAGAACCGGCGAGAGCAGGCTGCGCTCGCCATTGAAGACGCGCGTCATGTAGCCGCCGAGCGGCTTCACGAGCAAAAGGACGATCCCGCAGAAGACGAGGATCTGGATCCATCCATTGAGTGTCATGGCTATGGCTTTCCGGGCATTGCGCCTGCGCGATCAGAACCGCTCGGGACGAACGAGTGCATAGGTGAGGTAGGTGAGGAGAAACACCGTCACCAAACCGCCAAGGATGTATTCGAACAGCATGTAACGCTCCCGCACAGTCAAACGTTGGCGCAAAAACCGACGTAGGCGAACGAAATCACGAAGAACAAAACACCCACTCCAAGTAGAATGATATCCATGACCCAGGATCCTTGCTTTCGGGCGGGCGGCCATTACAGATGTTGATGGCTCGCCAGCGTTGCGCGACAGTCACCCGGACCGGCGCAGGGCCATCCGCGCGCCAGACCGGGATTTGACCGTGATATGGCGCCGAACCGCATAGGGGTTCGAGAGCGGCCGCATGAGAAAGAAATAAAAAAGCTATAGGAAAAGCGTGGCATGTGGCGGTCCCGGACCCGCATCGGCCTCGCAGCCAGGCGAGTCGTGGCCCAGCAAGCGAAAGGCCCCCACCGCCGAGACACCGGCGATGGAGGCCTTGAGAAGCATCCCTTTGTCGTCACCCGGCTGGCACGGCGGCCGGTCTTATGCGCGAGCAAACTTCCGCGGCGTGGCCCTGTGGCTTTCGGACAGTCCCGCCAGGGTCAGGATGGCGTCGTCGGGCGCACAGCACACGGCACCCGGCGCGTGATCACTTTCGAACTCGGCGAAATGGACTGCCGAATCCCTGCTGGAGAACAACCCACCGACCAGCCCCCTCTGATCGCAAACGACCCAGCGACCCTGCGTGTCTCGCCCGACGACGAAACGGCTTTCGCTGGCGGGATAGGGAGATTTCTGCGCTGCTTGACCCATTGGTCCTGATCTTTCCTTTTGAAGACCGATACGGGAGGGAGAGGCCGTCAGTTGGTCAGCCCCAGGAGCAGCCCGAGCGCTGCCATGGCGACGACAAGGGCGGCGCCGGTCCATGCGAGCAGTCCAAGCTCCTCATGGTCAGCCAGCCTGTGTCGGTTCAGGGACTTCTGGCCGCACCGATGCGCCGCCTTGGCGTCCTGCGCGTCTTGAAGCTGCTGAGCGAGGTAATACATCCCGAGGCGATGGACCATTGTGGGCACTCCTTCACCCAGCCAACGTAACGACTTGAGGATATCTTTTCGATTGGGGCAAACTGCTCATGGAATAGAATCTTCATGTGAATATGGGTGATCGATCACAGCAATCGGCATAAATGTATTTTTATTTGACTTTCGGATTACTGGATCGCTGATTGCGCCCGTTTTGGAGGGCATGACATGCAAGCGAACTCCCTGGACGACCTGGCCGCCGGTCTGGCGCGCAATCGCATCGCCGGCTTAGTCGCCGACCTGCGGCTGGACGGGCTTCATTCGAAGGCGGAGGCTGCAGCCGTCCAGACGGCAGCCCTGGACGCCTATGCGGATGATTTTGCCGGCTACGTTCTTGTCGGCACGAGCGAGCTATCGCGACGTGGCCTTGGCCTGAGCTCCCCGATCTTTGCCCCACTTGCGGACCGCGCCCTGTTCGGTGACGGCTGGCGCATCCATCTTCCGCAAGGGATGATCGGCGCCCAGTGCGAGCTGGCCTTCACCCTCGGCAGGGCCTATCCGGAGCGCGGCGAGAGCATCGACCGCCATTCGGCGGCAGACGCCATCTTGGCCTGCCAGCCGGCGATCGGGCTGCTGGGGCGCAGGGTCCGGCCCGGCACTGAGAGCGAACTGGCCGCAATCGCCGACTTCGCCCTGCATGTCGCGACCGTCTGCGGCCCATTGGTCGAGCCGGCCGACAAGGACAGCCTGGATAGGGCCGTGATGACCGCGCGCATCGACGGCAAGACCGTGGTGACGGCCAAGGCGGGAACCATCCTGGGTCATCCCCTGGAAGCGCTGGTCTGGCTTGCGCAGAAACTCGCCCGGCACAACCGGCAGCTCAATGCCGGGGACGTCGTGACGATCGGCTCCTGCGCTCCCATCCTCCAGGTCTTGCCCGGCCAGCATCTGACCGTCGAGTTCGAGATGATCGGCACGGCGTCGTGCTGGTTCGACTGAGGCGGCGCCGGCTCCCGCTGCCCTAACCGGCTGCAAAGGCATGGGCCGAGGCCGCGCAGGGCTCCTCCCCGCCGCGGAGGAATGCTTGCAGCGCTAGGCGAACGGCATGCGCGGTTTCCGCGGTGGCCGGCGTCAATGGCAACCGCGCTTCGGGGCAGATCCCGTGCAGCAGGTGCAGGGCATGCTTCACGGCGATGGGATTCGTCTCGCGCTCGAGTGCCGAAATGAGCGGCAAGAGTCGGTGCTGTGCCAAGCGGGCAATCTGGAAATGGCCTTTGCCGCAGGCTTCATGCATCTGCGCGCATAAGCTGGGGGCGACGTTTGCGACCACTGAAATCGTCCCGCTCCCGCCCATCATGTTGAACCCGAGCGCGGTTGCATCATGCCCGGACAACTGGATAAAGCGGTCGCCGACCAACCGGGACACCGCCATCGGGCGCGACAGGTCGCCGGTCGCGTCCTTGATCCCGATGATCGCCGGGATCGCTGCGAGCCGTTCGATCGTCTGCGGAGCCAGATCGACGCCCGTCCGCGCCGGGACATTGTAGACGATGATCGGAATACTGACCGCGCGCGCAATCGCCGCGAAGTGCTGCACAATGCCCTCTTGCGTCGGACGATTGTAGTAGGGCGTCACGATCAGCGCGGCATCCGCGCCGAGATCAGCCGCCATGGCTGTCTGCTCGATCGTCGCGGCGGTGGCGTTGCTGCCGGTTCCTGCGATGATGGGTACGCGGCCTGCCACGATCTCGACGCAGCGACCGATGATCGCCGTGCGCTCCTGCCAGTTCAGCGTCGGCGCCTCGCCTGTCGTCCCGCAGGGCACCAGGCCGTGAATGCCTTGCGCGACCTGCCATTCGACCAGCCTTGATAGACCCTCATAATCGACTTCGCCGTTCCTGAAGGGCGTCGCGAGGGCCGTGATCGCGCCGTGCAGGCGCCCGCACAATCGGTCAAGGTTCATCTGGCGTACATTCCATGCGGCGAGGCTGGCGCACCGTCGTTCCCGCAAATGGCCAGCCAGGTTCTGCAGACCGAAACTGCACCGCTCTCGCGAGAACAGCTTCTTTGATCTGCCGTCGATCTACCCGAAACGAGCGATCATCTTGCCGGGCAACATAGATCGGCTCCGGATTTTGAATCCATTCTGGAACGAAGAGAGAAGTATCAAGATTCCATGGGATGCTCGCCCCGCCGGCATGACCTCGCAATCAAACCCCAAGGGCAGGCCGTTCAGCGGTCACGCCTTCACAATCGCGCCCTGGAACTGCGCGGGGTTGCGAGCAGCAGGTTCGTCTCGGATGCCGTGATCCCCGGCACCATCCTCAGGCGCCGCAGGACGCCGTCGAGATCGGTCAGGCTCTGTGCGGCGATTTCGAGGATGAGATCCCATTTTCCATTGGTCGTATGGACCGCACCGATCTCCGGGAAGCCGACGAGGGCATCGACCACGGGGTCGAGCATGCGTCCTTCGACCTCGACCATGGTGAGGCCACGAACCGGCATCGCAACGGCGTCGGCCCGCAATACCACCGTGTAGCCGATGATGTCGCCACGCTGTTCGAGGCGCTCGATGCGCGCCCGCACCGTCGCACGCGACAGGGCGAGTTCGGCAGCGATGTCCGAGATGGCCCGCCGGCCGTCATGCCTCAGAATGGAGAGGAGACGTTGATCGAGGTCGTCCATGTTCGCCATTATGATCGTATTGATTGACCAGATCGATAAGTCGCTCTGCAAGATCTGCCAATATGCTTCGTTCACTCTGCCGCCGCTCGCCGCTAGGTTGCCGCCATAGACCGAACGGAGCGATGATGACGACCGAGCGCTGCATATTGATCGGGGCGCCAACGCAGGACGGCGCAGGACGACTGGGCTGCGACATGGGTCCGAGCGCCTATCGCACCGCCGGCCTGCGCGAGGCCTTGGCCGATCTCGGCTTCGTCGTCGAGGACCGCGGCAATGTCTCGCCGGCGCCGCTACGCGACCTCTCCCATCCCAATCCGGCACTGCGCAACCTGTCGGCCTATGACGCCTGGATCCGCGCCCTGACCGATGCGGCGGAGGAGGCCGGCGGCGACGGCATGCCGATCTTCCTCGGCGGCGACCACTCGCTCTCGGCCGGCTCGATTGCCGGACTGGCGCGCCGGGCTCGCCGCGAGGGCCGCGCCTTCTTCGTGCTGTGGCTGGACGCCCATGCCGACTTCCACAGCCTGGAGACGACAACCAGCGGCAACCTCCACGGCACGCCGCTGGCCTATGTCACCGGGCGGAGCGGATTCGACGGGGTGCTTCCGCCTGTCGAGGCGCCGGTGCAGCCGGAGAATGTCTGCCTGATCGGGCTGCGCAGCGTCGATCCTGCCGAGCGGGCGGCGATGGCTGCGGCCGGCGTCGTCGCGCACGACATGCGCGCAATCGACGAGGTCGGCATCGCGCCGCTGCTGCGGGGTTTCCTCGAACGCGTGGAGGCAGCCGACGGACTTCTGCACGTCTCGCTCGACGTCGATTTCCTCGACCCTGACATCGCGCCGGCCGTCGGCACGACGGTGCCGGGCGGCGCGACCTTCCGCGAGGCTCATCTCGCCATGGAGATGCTGCACGACAGCGGCCGCGTCTCCTCCCTCGACCTCGTCGAGCTCAACCCCTTTCTCGACGAGCGCGGCCGCACGGCGCTGCTGATGGTCGACCTTGCCGCCAGCCTGATGGGCCGCAAGATCCTCGACCGCCCCACCCGGAGTTTCTGAGCATGTTGCCCAAGCTCAACGTCGTGCCCTTCGTCAGCGTCGACAACATGATGAAGCTGGTGCTCTCGATCGGCGTCGAGAGGTTCCTGTCGGAGCTGGCCGGCTATATCGAGGAGGACTTCCGCCGCTGGCACCTGTTCGACAAGACGCCGCGCGTCGCCTCCCATTCGGTCGACGGCGTCATCGAGCTGATGCCGACCTCGGATGGAACGACCTACGGGTTCAAATACGTCAACGGTCATCCGAAGAACATTCGCGAAGGGCGCCAGACGGTCACCGCCTTCGGCGTCCTCGCCGATGTCGGCAATGGCTACCCGATGCTGCTGACCGAAATGACGATCCTCACGGCCTTGCGGACGGCCGCGACATCGGCGCTGGCTGCGCGCTATCTCGCCCCGCCGGGAGCGCGCACCATGGCTATCATCGGCAACGGCGCGCAGGCCGAGTTCCAGGCCCTGGCCTTCAAGGCGATCGCCGGGGTCGATCGGCTGCGGCTCTATGACATCGATCCCGCGGCGACGCAGAAGTGCCTCCGGAACCTAGAGGGCTTCGGCTTCGAGATTACGCCCTGCCAAAGCGTCGAGAAGGCGGTCGAGGGCGCCGAGATCGTGACGACGGTAACCGCCGACAAGCAGAACGCCACGATCCTCACCGACAACCTCGTCGGCCGCGGCGTCCACATCAACGGCGTCGGCGGCGATTGCCCGGGCAAGACCGAACTTCATGCCGACATCCTGCGCCGGTCCGAGATCTTCGTCGAATACACGCCGCAGACCCGGATCGAGGGCGAAATCCAGCAACTGCCGAACGACCACCCCGTCACCGAACTGTCGGACGTGATCGCCGGCCGCGCCCTCGGACGGGCGAACGAAGCGCAGATCACGCTGTTCGACTCGGTCGGCTTCGCGGTGGAGGATTTCTCGGCGCTGCGCTACGTCCGCGCGAAGCTTGCCGATACGGCGTTCTTCGAGGAGCTCGATCTTCTCGCGGACCCGGATGAGCCGCGCGACCTGTTCGGGATGCTGCTCCGGGCCGCTTGAGATCGCCTCGGCGAAGAAAATGGCCCATCGCGCTCGCCCGGTGGCCCACTCCCCGCGACCGGAGCCATGGACCGGCGGAAACCGACAGGCGTCGCCGACATAGCTTAGAATCCCTATAACATACTGATTATATTGATATTTGTACTGCAATGGGATAATGACTGAGACCTCGGCGGACGGGCATTCCGTCGCCGCTTCCCAGCCCACCCCATTCCGGTCGCCGTATTGCAGCTCTTCTCCAACAAGCTCTCCTTGTCCGCCGGGCGGTTCCAGGTCGAAACAGGAAAGCACGTCGTCGGCCCGATGCGGGCGGGGCTCAAGATCGGCGTCATCCTCGATGGGCGCCAGTCCCTGGAGCTCGACGACCGGCCGGCGGTGATGGTCGCCGGGCCCTCCCTTCTGATCGCAGCCAATAGCGGCGAGCACATGCAACGCCGAACCGGCCTTGCCGGCGGACATCTGCGCTGCGCGCTGCTTCAGTTCGACCTCGACTTCGTCGAAAGCGAGTTCGGAGCGCAGCTCGATGCCCTGCACGGCTTCATGCAGGGCGACGCCGCACTCTGGGTCAGACCCGCGAACGCCACGCTCTGCGCGCTGGCGCTGCAACTGGCCGAGCCGCCCGTCGCCGACAACCTGCATCGCCTCTATCTCGCGGGCAAAGCTCTGGAGCTAGCGGCCGTGGCGCTGGACACGGTGATGACCGGCGTGCCGGCGCGCCCCGCACGCATGCCCCACCGCACGGCCGAGCGCATCCGCGAGGCCCGCGACATCATGCTGTCGCGCCTTCAGGATCCGCCGGGGTTGCCGGAGCTGGCGCGGATGACCGGCCTCAACCCGACCAACCTGACCTCCGGCTTCCGGCAACTCTTCGGCGCCAGCGTGTTCGGCTATCTGCAGGAGCAGCGACTGCAGCGCGCCCATGCCCTGATCGACTCGGGCGAGATGACCGTCTCGGAAGCGGCGTTCCATGTCGGCTACACGCCGGCGCATTTCTCCAGCCTGTTCCGCAAGCGCTTCGGCATGCCGCCGAGCGCTTTGCGATAGGTCAGCTGAGGCCGCCCACCGGCGTCGGATGGCCCCTGTTTTCAGATTACAGGCATTCGAAACGCGATCGAAAGCAATGCTGCCGGAATCGAAAGTGGAGCGTGTTGCCCCTCGCCCCTGCCCTCCCGCAATACCAAGGCGGGGTTCGGCCACGGGCTGACGAAACGGGGTTGCATGATGGACTACGCGAGTGTCTCCAAGATTAACGCGGCAGGTCGGGTGCGTCTGACGGCGCTGGCCGGCGTCGCGCTCGGAGCCGTCCTCTGCGCCGGCGGCGCCCGGGCGCAGAGCGGCGAGGCGATCAGCCTCGATACGATCCAGGTCCAGGGCGAGCGCGCGAGCGGTCCGGTCAATGGCTATGTGGCGCGGCGCAGCGATTCCGCGACCAAGACCGACACGCCGCTGATGGAAACGCCGCAATCCGTCACCGTCGTGACGCGCGAGCAGATGGACGACCAGGCGGCCACCACGGTCAGCCAGGCCCTCCGCTACACGGCCGGCGTGCTCGGCGAGACCCGGCTCTCCTCGGGCGGCCGCTATGACAGCGTCTTCATCCGCGGTTTCGGCGGCGCCGGCACGGGCGCGGGCTTCGTGAACTATCTCGACGGGCTGCGCTACCAGCGCGGCGTCAACTTCCTCGTCCCCAGCTACGAGCCCTGGGGTCTTGAGCGTGTCGAGGTGCTACGCGGCCCATCCTCCGTCGTCTTCGGCCAGGTCAAGCCCGGTGGCATCGTCAACCTGGTCAGCAAGCGCCCGAAGGACGAGGCGCATGGCGAGGTCCAGGCGCGGGTCGGCACCTATGGTCGCGCCGAGATGGCCTTCGACATCGGCGGCCCGGTCGATCCGGCCAAGACCTGGCTCTACCGCGTGGTCGGCCTCGGCCGGGTCGGCGACACGCAGGTCGACTTCACCCGCGACGAGCGCATCTTCATCGCGCCGTCCGTGACCTACCGCCCCAGCGGCGCGACGACGTTCACCCTGATGGCCTCGTTCCAGCGCGATCCCGAGACCGGCTTCTACGGCTTCATCCCCGCGGTCGGGACCGTGCTTCCGAGCCGCGCCGGCCGAATCCGCAGCGAGTTCTTCCCGGGCGAGCCGTCATTCGAGGGCTACAGCCGCAACCAGGCCAATCTCGGCTATACCTTCGAGCATCGCTTCAACGACGTCTTCAGCTTCCGCCAGAACGTCCGCATCTCCGATCTGGACTCACGCTTCCGCACGGTCGCCGTCGCCAGCATCGGCGCCGACCAGAAGACGCTGACACGGCGCGTGACGGTCTCCAACGAGCATGCCCGCACGGCCGGCATCGACAACCAGCTCCAGGCCGATTTCCGCACGGGCCCGCTGACGCACAAGGTGCTGTTCGGCGTCGACGGCTACTGGACCGACGGCAAGGCCTTCACCGGCGCCGGCGGAACGGTCCAGACGCTCGACTTCACCAATCCGATCTATGGGAGGACGCCTTTCGCTGCCCCGGCCACACCGGGCACCACGCAGACGACGTCCCAGTACGGCATCTATCTCCAGGACCAGATCAAGCTCGACCGCCTGTCGCTGCTCGTCGGCGGCCGCTTCGACAATGCCGAGGCGCGCACCCGCGCCCTCACCAACGGCGCCCTGACCAAGCAGGACGACACCGCCCACACCGGCCGCGTCGCACTGATGTACAATTTCGACAACGGCTTCGCGCCCTATGCGAGCTATTCGACCTCGTTCGACCCTGTCGCGGGGACGACCTTCGCCGGCACGCCGTTCAAGCCGTCCGAAGGCGAGCAATACGAGATCGGCTTCAAATACGAGCTCCCGGGCACCAGCGCCTTCATCCAGGCCTCGGCCTATGACCTGACGCAGACCAATGTCGCGACGACCGATCCGCTCAATGTCGGCTTCCAGGTGCAGACCGGTGAGGTCCGCGCGCGCGGTCTCGAGTTCGAAGCGCGCGCGACGCTGTTCGACAGCTTCGATCTGGTCGCCGCCTATGCCTATACCGATGCCGAGGTGACCAAGAGCAACGGCGTCGACCTCGGCAAGCGGCCTCCGGTCGTGCCGCGCCATATGGGGTCGCTCTGGGGCGTCTACACCTTCAAGAACGGCGCTTTCGCCGGGCTCGGCCTCGGCGGCGGCATGCGCTATGTCGGCAAGGGCGCCGGCGATGCCGGCAACACCTTCTTCACCCCCGACTACACGCTGTTCGACGCCATGATCAGCTATGATTTCGGCGTGGCCAACCCGGCCCTGAAGGCCTGGAAGGTGCAGCTCAACGCGCAGAACCTCTTCGACAAGGAGTACATCTCCGGCTGCTACGGTGCCGTGCAGTGCTCCTTCGGCTTGCGCCGGACCGTGCTGGCGACCCTGTCCTATCGCTGGTGAGGACCGTGAGCGGCGCGCGCATGACGGTGACATCTGGCAATCCGGTCAGCCTGCCCGGATCGGTACAGCACGATGTCACTGCGCGTGACGGGTCCGTCTACCGGCTGCTGGTCGGACTGCCGCCGGAGCCTGCACCACCCGCCGGATTTCCCCTGCTGGTCCTCGTCGATGGCAATGCGCTGTTCACCACGGCGATGAGTGCCGCCCGGTTGCAGGCCGGGCGGTCCGAGGTGACCGGAGTCGGCCCGGCCATCGTGCTCGGCATCGGTTATCCCGGCGACAAGCCCTTCGATGTCGAGCGGCGGCAGCGCGACCTGCTGCCGGTGGCAGGTGGCGCCGATCGTTTCCTGGACGTGATCGCAGGCGAGATCCTGCCCGCGCTGGCCGAGGTCGCACCATTCGATCCGCTTCGGCTTGCGCTGATCGGACATTCCTATGGCGGCCTGTTCGCGCTGCACACATTGTTCACCCGACCTGGCCTGTTCGCCGCCCATGTCGCGAGCAGCCCGTCGATCTGGTGGAACGACAGGGCAATCCTCGCGACGGAAGAGACTTTTCGCGCCAATACTGCGGCCCTTGCGGGACGGCTCCTGATCGCGGTCGGCGCGGACGAGCAGGCCGGTGCGGCCGGAACCCCACCGTCGCGCCTGGAGCGTCTCCACAAGGCCCGTATGGTCGACAACGCTGCCGAAATGGCCTCGCGCCTGCGTGCCTCCGGCAAGGTCGCATGCGAGAGCGTCGTCTTTCCCGGCGAGAACCATGTCTCCGTGATTCCGGCGATGCTCTCGCGGGCAGTCACCTTTGCCCTGGCCGAACCCGCCCTGTCGAGGACAGCAGCCGCATGACCATTGCCGGAGCGCTTCGCACCCACCTCACCCGACTGGCCTGCGCGCTGGCGATGCTGGCCGCGGCCGGCGCCGCTTCGGCACAGCCGGTGACGGTGACCGACGTCCTGGGCCGGACCGTGAGCTTGCCCGGACCGGCGAAGCGAATCGTGCTGGCGCAGGGTCGCCAGCTCAACGCGCTGGGCCTGCTCCATCCCGAGCCGCTGAGCCTGCTGGCGGGCTGGGGCGCCGACCATCAGCGCCAGAACCCGGACGCCTATGCCCGCTACCGCAGCCGCTTTCCCGGAATCGACGCGATTCCGACGGTGGGCGACGGGGCGACGGAGGCCGGCTTCTCGCTCGAGAAGACGGTCGCGCTGGCGCCGGACCTCGTCATTTTGAGCGGCTCGCTCGCCGGCACGCGACATGGCTCCGGCGACCTCGTCCTGCGCCTGGAAGCGGTCGGCATCAAGGTGGCAGTGGTCGACTTCTACCTGAAGCCGCTGACCGACACCGTGCCGAGCCTGCGCATTCTCGGAAAGCTGATCGGCCGCGAGCAGCAGGCGGAGGATTTCATCCGCTTCTATGAGGACAGGCTCGGCCGGATAGCCCGGCGACTGGAGGGCGCGAGGCGCCCGAGCGTCTTCATCCACGCCCATGCCGGCGGTCCGGAATGTTGTTCGACCCCGGGCAGGGGCACCTTCGACGATTTCATCACCGCCGCCGGCGGGAGCAACATGTCCGCGCCGCTGCTGCCGGGCGCGACCGGGCAGATCAGCCTCGAGCAACTGATCAGCTCGGACCCCGAGGTCTATGTCGCGACCGGCGGCACACATATGGCTCGCTTGGGCGGCCTCGTGCTCGGGCTCGGCGTGCCGCGCGAAACGGCCGCCGCAGGCTTTGCGAAGCTGCTCGCACAGCCGGGAATTTCGACGCTAAGCGCCGTGCGCAATCGCCGAGCGACCGCCATGTGGCAGCTCTTCAACGATACGCCGCTGCATGTCGTCGCGATCGAGGCACTCGCGAAATGGATCCATCCCGAGCGCTTCGCCGACCTGGATCCCGCCGCTACGCTGGCGGAGGCCGCACGCTTCTCGGCGATTCCGCTCGACGGCACGCTCTGGCTCGACGCGCCGGCATCGGGTCAGGCGCCGGCACGCCCCTGAGGACGTTGCGAGATTTCCACCGGCGCCCGCGAACGCCCCAAGGACAATACCCCGATGAGCAGCCTTTCCGCCGAGACGACGATCGCATTGGCCCAGCCGGACGCCGTGCTGGGCCCGCTTTGCGACCATCTTCTCGAACACGACGCCCAGATCCGGCGCGAGCCGGGCGAGACGGTGATCCTTCTCGGCGGGGGCCAGGCCAGACTGCGCGCCGGCGAGGGTCTGCTCGCGGTCGCGATAGAGGCTCCCGACCTTGCCGCGCTGCAGAACCTCAAGCGCGCGATCGCGAGCCACGTCGTCGAGTTTGCGCCGGCTGGCGACAAGCCCGTGATCGGCTGGTCCGGAGACGGCCAGGTCGCGTCATTGCCGCCAGAGTTCCGCGTGCTCACCGTCACCTCGACGGAGCAGCTTTCGCCGCATATGAAGCGGATCCATCTCCGCGGCGACGACATCGCGCGCTATGCCTCGCTGGAGGCCCTGCATGTCCGACTCTTCCTGCCGCCACCGGATCTGGCAGAGCCGGTGTGGCCGATGCTCGGCTCCGACGGCCTGCTGCAACTGCCGTCGCCCGAGCAGCGCCCGGCCGTACGCAAGTACACGATCCGTCAGATCGACGTCGCAGCCGGGACGCTCGCCATCGACTTCGTGCTGCATGACGATGCCGGGCCGGGCTCCGCCTTTGCGGCGCGCGCCCGCGCCGGAGACCTTGTCGGCATGGCCGGCCCGGGCGGGCGCGGGCTCAAGACGGCGGAGCGCTACGTCTTCCTCTGCGACGAGACGGGGCTGCCAGCCGTCGGGCGCATGCTGGAGAACCTGCCGACGAGCGCACAGGGGCTTGCGCTGATCGAAGTGGCGAATGCTGGCGAGGAACAGCCTCTCGCCGCGCCAGCGGGGATCTCGATCCGCTGGTTGCATCGCGAGGCTCTGCCTGCCGGCCAGGCTTCCGGGCTGGCGGAGGCGTTCGACGCGCTCACATGGGATGCCGATGGGCCGGAAACCTATCTCTGGTCGGCGACCGAGAACGAGGCCTTCCGCCATATCCGCAGCGCCGCCCGGCAGCGCCTGCGAACGGGCCTCGACCAGCATCTGGTCGTCAGCTACTGGCGCGCCGGCCTGTCGGAAGACCAGCACGCCGCCGAGAAGAAAGCAGCAGCGCGCGCCGCCTGACGGCGGCGACGCCGCAGCGCACTCAGTCGATCCGCGCGATCGTCCCGGCAATCGTCTCGAACAGGGCCGAGACGGTGTCCGGCTGCATCACCAGGGGCGGCGACAGGATCAGCGTGTCCCCGACATTGCGCAGGAGTAGCCCCGCCTCCAGGCAGAGGCGCGCGCAGAGTGCCCCGCGCTGGCCGTCGGCACCTGGACGCGGCTGCAGGTCGATCGCGCAGAGCCAGCCGGCGATGCGGATGTCGATGACGTGAGCCAGATCGCGCAGCGCGAAGGTTGCCGCCTGCCAATGCCGGAAATTCTCCGTCGCCCGCGCGAGGATGTCTTGCTCGGCGAAGACATCGAGCGTCGCCAGCCCTGCCGCGCAGGCGAGCGGGTGAGCGGAATAGGTGTAACCGTGCAGGAGTTCGATGGCTTCCGGCGGCCCGGCCATGAAGGCGTCGTGGACGGCCCCGGACAGCAGCACGCCGCCCATCGGGACCGAGCCATTCGTCATGCCCTTGGCGCAGGTGATAAGGTCGGGCGTCACCCCATAGAACTGGCTGGCGAAGGGAGTGCCGAGACGGCCGAAGCCGGTGATGACCTCGTCGAAGATCAAGAGGATGCCATGCCTGTCGCAGATCGAACGCAGGCGCTGCAGATAGCCCTGCGGTGGCGGGTAGACGCCGCCCGATCCGGTCACCGGCTCGACGATCACGGCCGCAACGGTTGCAGGATCATGCATCTGCAGCAAGGTTTCGAGTGCTGCCGACGCGCTCTCGCCGCCCGTCGGCTGGCCCTGCGAGAACGCCATGCTGTCCCGTTCATAGGGCAGCGGCAGATGCGCAGCTTCGAGGAGCGGCCCGAAGGCTGCCTTGTGCCGGCCGATGCCGCTGACCGAGAGGCCGCCGAAGCCCATGCCGTGATAGCCCTTGGCGCGGCCGATCAGCTTGGTGCGACCGCCCTGGCCACGGGCGTGATGATAGCCGCGCGCGATCTTGAGCGCCGTGTCGACCGCTTCGGAACCCGAATTGACGAAGAAAACGTGTTCGATGCCCTCAGGCGCAAAGTCACAGAGCCGCCGCGCATAGGCCCGCGCGGCCGGGTGGCTCATCTTGAAGGACGAGACGAAGTCCAGAGTGCCCGCCGCGGCGCGAATGGCCTCGACGATGCGCGGCTGGCCGTGCCCGGCATTGACGCACCAGAGCCCCGCCATGCCGTCGAGCACGCGCCGCCCCTCGGGCGTGACGTAGTGCACGCCCTCAGCGCTTGCGAACAGGAGCGGGTCCTGCCGAAAGCCACGCATCGGCGTGAAGGGCATCCAGAAGGGATCGCGCTCATTGGCGAGCCCGTGCGGGGCGGTGGGGGATGCTGACATGATCTGACTCCGGCGATTGGCGAAGTCAGAATGTCTTTTTCTAGAAGAAAAAACAATAGCGCCGATCAATCCAAACCATCGGGCCGGCGCAACCTGCTGGCGCGCTGCAAATGGCGGCGCATCTGGACCGACGCGACCTCGAGATCGCCGGCCTCAGCCGAGTCCAGAATCTGGAGATGCTCGCGGCAGTTCACCTCGACGCGCTCGAAGCCGAACACCCAGTCATAGTTCGACAGACGGCGCAGCTGGTTCTGCCGACGGACCGCGGAATGGATGAATCGGTTGCCGGAGGCCGCCGCCAGCCCTTCATGGAAGGCCGCATTCATCTCGAAGAAGCTGATCGCCGAGGTCTCGCGCCAGGGCTGCGACAGGGTTGCGTGATGGCGCTCGCGCATCTCCGCGATCCAGCCCGGGTCAAGCGCGAAGCCCGGCTCGAGAAACGTCATCGGCTCGATCAGCATGCGAAAGCGGTAGCGCTCGTCGTGCACGCGCGGATCCCGCGGCTCCTGAAGGAAGCGCCAGCCATAGCCGGGCTTGCGCTCGACCATGTCGAGATCGGCAAGGCGCGCCAGCAACCGCTTCATCTCGGGCCGACCCAGCTCGTAGCGGCGCATGATCTCCTGTTCGGAAAACTCGTTGTCCAGTTCGCCGGCTTCACGTTCATGGGCCAGCCGGACCAGCGCCAGCTCGACGGCGTCAGGTGGGCTCGCGCCGTTCTCCGACGCGCGCGGCATGCTGATCAGCTCGAGCCCGCGATGCGGATTGCGCCGCACCAGCCCGCGATCCTCGAGCCAGGCGAAGGCCGCGCGCACCGGTGTCCTGGAGACGTCGAGACGTCGCGCGATGACGCTTTCGTTCAGATGCGCACCCGCAGTCAGGCCATCATCGCGCGCCAGATCGAGAATGCGCTCGGCAAGGTCCTGCTGCAGGCGGGAGGGCTGGGACATGAAAGGCTCTTGATTGTCTTAATTGCAGATGAAATACATTATGGATTGATGACAGGCCATAGGCCGGGAGAGACGACGATGATCCAGCCCTGCCCCTTCGTGGACGTTTCCGGCTCCCCCTATGAGCGCGGGCGGCAGCATGGTGCGGCCGTGCCCGCGCGCGTCAAGCGTTCGATCGAGCTTTATGGCGGACAGCTCGGCGAGCTCGGTTACGGGCCTGAGGCCAAGACAGCGCTGATCGAGGAGTTCGCCCGCGAGATCGAGGCGTTCGGCGCGCACTACATCGAGGAGATGCGCGGCATCGCCGACGGTGCGGGCGTGCCGCTCGAAGACATCGTCATGATCAATGCCCGTACCGAGGTGATCGCCAAGGCGCGGCTGATCAAGAACAAGCCGGTCGAGGCTACCGAGGAGCTCGATGATGGCTGCACCGGCGCGATCATCCTGCCTGAGCGCAGCGCCAATGGAGCGCTGATCCATGGCCAGAACTGGGACTGGAAAGCCGAATGCGCCGAGACCGCGATCGTGCTGCGCGTGCGGCGCGATGACGGGCCGGACTTCCTGACCTTCGTCGAGGCAGGCGGCCTCGCCCGCTGCGGCATGAACGCGGCCGGCATCTCCATCACCGCCAACTACCTGGAATCCGAGCGCGACTTCACGCAGACCGGGGTACCGCTCGCCCTGATCCGCCGCAAGGTGCTGGAGCAGGAGCACCTCGCCTTCGCGATCAAGGCCGTGGCGACGACGCCCAAGGCCTGCTCCAACAACATGATGTTGTCGACCGTCAAAGGCTTCGGCATCGACTTCGAATGCGCGCCGGACGAAGCCTTCCCGCTCTATCCGAGCGAGGGGCTGATCGTTCATGCCAATCACTGGGTCGGGCAGGTCGCGCTGACCAAGCTCCGCGACACCGGCACGCCGCGCGTACCGGAGAGCTTCTACCGCGACTGGCGGGTGAAGAAGCTGCTGAACGAGGCCGGCGACAAGCTGACGGTCGATGACCTCAAGCATGCCTTCTTCGATGACTTCCTCACGCCGCATTCGGTCTGCCGGCCGCCGCGTCCCAACGATACCGGCAACCTCTCGGCGACCGTCGCGATGGTGATCATGCAGCCGGCCGAAGGGGTCATGGAGGTCTGCCCGCTGCCGGCGCTGAACCGGAGCTTCACCCGCTACAGCCTGACAGCCGATCCGCAGACGATGGCGCAGGCCGCCGAATAGTTCGGCATCGAACCGCATCACACCGACATAACAATGGGGAACAGACCGATGCTTCGACGAATCCAGACGACCGCCCTTGCCACGACCGCACTCGCCGCCGGCCTCGCTCTTGGAGCACCGATCCCGGCGGCGCAGGCCCAGACCGCGCTCAAGGTCCAGCTGCGCGCCGACATCCGCTCGATCAACCCCGGCGTGAACCGCGACCACAACACCGACGGCGTGGTGCTTCACGTGGTCGAGGGGCTCGTCGGCTATGGCGAGGATTCCGAGCCGAAGCCGCTGCTGGCCGAGAAGATCGCAATCTCGGAGGACGGCAAGACCTACAGCTTCACGCTGCGCAAGGGCGTCAAGTTCCACAACGGCGCAACCCTTTCCGCCGATGACGTGGTCTGGAGCTGGAACCGCTACATGGATCCGAAGACCGACTGGCGCTGTCTGTCGGAGTTCGACGGGCGCGGCCTCGTCAAGGTCGAGAGCGTCACCGCCGCCGATGCCGGAACCGTGGTCTTCAAGCTCGACAAGCCGAGCGCGCTGTTCCTGAGTTCGCTGGCGCGCACCGACTGCGCGATGACCGGCATCCTGCACAAGGATTCGGTCAAGGCCGACGGATCCTTCGACAAGCCGATCGGCACCGGGCCGTTCAAGCTCGGCGAATGGAAGCGCGGCGAGATGGTCCGGCTCCAGCGCTTTGCCGACTACGCCGCCTTGCCCGGCGCGATCGACGGCTTGGCCGGAGCCAAGCGGCCGCTGGTCGACACGGTCGACTTCGTCGTCATCCCCGACCTTGCGACCGCGAAGGCCGCCCTGCTCAGCGGCGATATCGACGTCGTGCCCGACCTCGCCAATGCCGACGTCGCGGAGCTGAAAGGCAACAACAACGTCAAGCTGTCGGTGAAGTCGCATATGGGCCTGGTCGGCCTGATCATCCAGACGCGCGACCCGGTCCTCGGCAACGCCAAGCTGCGCCGCGCCATCGCCGCCGCCATCGACAAGAAGGAGCTGGTTGCAGCCGTGACCGACGGCCTCGGCCAGCCGAACGGCTCTGTCATCCCGACGCTCTCGGCCTATCACGGCAAGGTCCAGGACGAGGATGTCGCCTACGATCCCGCGGCCGCGAAGAAGCTCCTCACGGAGGCGGGCTACAAGGGCGAGAAGATCGTGATGCTCGCCAACAAGCGCTATCCGCAGAGCTTCGACGCCGCCGTCGTCGCGCAGCAGATGCTGCAGGCGGCCGGCTTGAACGTCGAGATCGAGGTGCTGGAATGGGCGACGCAGCTCGACCGCTACAGCAAGGGCAACTACCAGATCCAGGCCTTCCCCTATTCGGGGCGCCTCGATCCGGCGCTGTCGTTCGAATCCGTCACGGGACCGAAGGACAAGCAGCCGCGCAAGCTCTGGGACAACCCCGAAGCACAGGCCCTGCTCGACAAGTCGATGGTCGTCGCTGACAAGGCCGAGCGCCAGAAGATCTTCGACGACCTGCATCGCCGCTTCCTCGCCGACATGCCGATGGTGATGCTCTACAACGGCATCGTCGCGGGCGGCACGGGCAAGGGCGTCGACGGCTACGTCTCTTCGCTGACGTCGCTGCCGCGCCTCTGGGAGGTCTCGGTCAAGCGCTGATCCGTCGTCATCACATCCTCCATGTCACGGAGGATGTGATGCGTGATCAGGTCCGCGAGCGCCTCGCCATCGCGCGCCTTCAGCGCCGCAAGCATGGCGTGGTGCTCCCGGTCGCTCTGCAGCAGGGCCTCGTGCGACCGCCACATCGTCACGTTCGTCCCGCGCGAGCGGTCCCGCAACGCCCAGATCGTCTCCTCAAGGATCGGGTTGCCGCAATGCCTGTAGATGAGCTGGTGGAAGGCGCGGTTGAGCTCGCTCTGCTGGATACGCGTGCCGCCATGGACGGCCTCGCCGAAGCGCGCCGCCAGCTGTTCGAGCTCGGCGATCGTGGCGGCGTCGATCCGTGCCGCGACGGCCCTCGACGCGGCCTGCTCCAGGATCACGCGCGTGTCGGCGATGGCGCGGTAGGTCTGCATATCGACCTCCGCGACACGGTAGCCGCGATTGGGGACATGGACGATCGTCTTGCGGATGGCGAGCTCGTCGAGCGCGCCGCGCACGTCGAACCGCGTCGCCTGGAATTTCTCTTCGAGGTCGATCTGCCGCAGCCATTCGCCGGGGCGGAACATGCGCAGCCGGATCGCCTGAGCGATCTCGCTGGCGAGCTGGCGCCGGCTGTTGCCACGGGCCTGTTTCGGTTCGGAGGACATCGGCGCCTTCTAGCCCATACCGGGAGCCTGCGCACAAGCCTGTTGCACGCGCCACATCAATGTGCGACAGAATTGGCGCCAATTCAATCGCCACTTTAAGGAGCGCCGGCATGAGCGCGACGAAGGCCGAGACGGCCGGCACCGAGGATCAGGCGGCGATCGCCCGCGCCCTCTACGACATGGGCGCCACACCGGTGATGGCGTGCAAGGCGGATCCGCGCTTCAGCTACTGCCTCTATGTCCCCAAGACTCTCGGCAAGGGCGGGCAGCCTCCGGAGCTGATCGTCGCCCAGCACGGCACCGGCCGGGGCTTCACCGGCTATCGCGACGCCTTCCAGGACTTCGGCCGCTGGAACAACTGCATCGTGCTGGCACCGCTCTTCCCGATCGGCGTTCTCGGCGACGACAACCGGGACGGCTTCAAATACATGCGCGAGGGCGCGATCCGCTACGATCACGTCCTGCTCGCCATGGTGGCCGAGATCGAGGCACGCTACGGCCTCAAATTCCCGCGCTTCGGCCTGTTCGGCTATTCCGGCGGGGGGCATTTCGCCCATCGCTTCCTGATGTTGCAGCCCGACAGGCTGTGGGCCTGCTCGATCGGCGCGCCGGGCTCGGTGACGCTGCTCGATCCGACGCGCGACTGGTGGGTCGGCACCCGCAACATGGCCGAGCTGTTCGGCACGGCGCCCGATGTCGCCGCGATGAAGAAGGTCGCGGTCCAGATGATCGTCGGCGCCGCCGATATCGAGACTTGGGAAATCACCCACAAGCCGGGCGGCCGCAACTGGATGCCCGATGCCAACCATGCCGGAAAGACCCGCCCGGAACGCCTTGCCGCCTTGAAGGCATCCTTCGAGCAGGCTGGCATCGACGTCCGCTTCGATCTCGTACCCAACATGGCCCATGACGGCCTGCGCGCCGTGCCGCGGGTCGAGGACTTCTTCGCCGAACATCTCGCCCGGCTCCGCGCCGACACAGTCAAGGCGGCCTGAAGACAGATCAGGCGACGCGCAAACGATAACAGGGGAACAGACATGAACCGCCTTCTCGCCTCCGCCTGCCTCTTGCCGCTGCTGGTCAGCCCCGCGCTGGCGCAATCGCTCACGGTCGCGGTCCAGGCCGATGTCCGCAGCATCAATCCCGGCGTCAACCGCGACGACGGCACCGACGACTTCGCCCTGCAGATGGTCGAGGGTCTCGTCGGCTATGACGAGGGCGGCACGCCCCAGCCCCTGCTCGCCGAGAAGGTCGAGCTTTCGGCCGACGGCAAGACCTATACGTTCAAGCTGCGCAAGGGCGTGAAGTTCCACAACGGCGCCGAGCTCACCTCGGCGGACGTGCTGTGGAGCTGGACCCGCTACATGGATCCCAAGACGGACTGGCGCTGCACCTCCGACTTCGATGGCCGTTCGGGCCTCAAGGTCGAAAGCGTGACGGCGCCCGACGCGCAGACCGTCGTGATGACGCTCGACAAGCCGAATGCGCTCTTCCTCGACACGATGGCCCGCACCGACTGCGCCATGACTGCGATCCTGCACAAGGACTCGCTCAAGGCCGACGGCTCCTTCGACAAGCCGATCGGGACCGGGCCCTACAAGTTCGGCGAATGGAAGCGCGGCGAATTCTTCAGCATGACGGCCTTCGAGGGCTACGCCTCGCCGAAGACGGACGGCAAGGTCGACGGCTATATCGGCTCGAAGCGACCGCTGCTGAAGGAAGTGAAGTTCCTCGTCGTCAAGGATCCGGCCACGGTGAAGGCCGGCCTCACCTCGGGCGCGATCGACCTCAGCGAGATTCTGCCGAGCGACGTGAAGGAAATCCGCGGCATCCCGAAGCTCGCGGTCGTCACGGCCCCGACCGCCGTGCGCCACGTCCTGCTGATCCAGACCAAGGATACCGTGCTAGGCAACCAGAAGCTCCGCCAGGCGATCGCAGCCTCGCTCGACATGGACGAGGTCGTCGCGGCCGCTTCGGACAATCTCGGCGAGACCAACACGTCGCCGATCTATTCGGGCTCATCCTATTTCGGCGCGGTCGAAAAGCAGGGCCACAAATACGACGCCGCCCGGGCCAAGAAGCTGCTCACGGAGGCCGGCTACAAGGGCGAGAAGGTCGTCATCCTCGCCAATAAGCGCCCGCGCGTGCCGAGCTTCCCGGCCGCCGTGGTCGTGCAGTCCATGTTGCAGGCCGCCGGCGTCAACGCCGAGATCGAGGTGCTCGACTGGGCGACGCAGCTCGACCGCTACAACAAGGGCAACTACCAGATGCAGTCCTTCTCCTTCTCGGCGCGCTTCGATCCCGCGATTGCCTTCGAGCAGTTCGCCGGCCCGAAGGACAAGCAGCCGCGCAAGGTCTGGGACAACCCGCAGGCCCAGGAGAAGATCGACCGCCTGATGACGATCTCCGACCGCGCCGAGCGCCAGAAGCTCGTCGACGAGCTGCACAAGGGCGTCATCGACGAAGTGCCGCTGATCTTCATGTTCAACGGCGTCGACGCGATCGCCCACAGCAAGCGTGTCGCCGGCTTCAAGCCCTGGCAGTCCAAGCTCAGGATGTGGGAAGTCACCGCCAACTGACCGGCGCTGACGATCCGAAGGGAACCGACCGATGCTGCGCTTTGCGCTGACCCGAGTCGCGATGGCGCTGCCGACACTGCTGATCGTGGCAGTGTCGGTGTTCGTGCTGATCCGGCTGATCCCGGGCGACCCGGCCTCGCTGATGCTGGGCGACCTCGCCACACCGGCCTCGATCGCCGATCTGAGGGCGCGGCTCGGCCTCGACCAGAGCCTGCCGGTGCAGTTCGGCATCTGGTTCGGCAACCTGCTGAGGGGTGACCTCGGCATCTCCATCAACACGCAGGAACCGATCCTGCCGCTGATCCTGTCGCGCTTCTGGATCAGCGCGCAGATCGTCCTGGTCGCGGTGTTCTTCGCCAGCCTGGTCGCGGTGCCGGCCGGCGTCATCGCCGCCTGGCGGCAGGATTCCGGGCTCGACCTCGGGCTCGTCGCCATCGCGACGCTGCTCCTCTCGATCCCGACCTTCTGGCTCGGCCTGCTCCTGCTGCTGTTCTTCGGCCTGAAGCTCGGCTGGCTGCCGGTCGTGGGCTATGTCTCGATCGGCGACGATCCCTGGCGTGGCGCACTCTACCTGGTGATGCCGATCCTGACGCTGTTTCTGCACGAGATCGGCGTGCTCCTGCGCATGGCGCGGGCCTCGACGCTGGAGGTGATGCGGCTCGACTACATCACCCATGCCCGCGCCAAGGGCCTGTCCGAGATGGCGGTGCTTTGGCGCCACGCCTTCAAGAACGCGTTCGGTCCAACCTGGACGCTGATCGGCCTCGTTCTCGGCAACCTGCTTGGCGGCATCGCTGTCGTCGAGACGGTCTTCACCATCCCCGGGCTGGGCCGCCTTTTGGTCGATGCGATCTTCGCGCGCGACTACCCGGTCATCCAGGGCTGCATGCTGTTCGTCGCGTTCACCTATGTGCTGGTGAACCTCGTCATCGACCTCTGCTATCCGATCTTCGACCCGAGGGTGATGGCCGAATGAAGCTCCCTCCTCTCAATGCCCTGATCGGCGGCACGCTGATCGGCACGCTCGCGATCGCCGCCGGTGTTGGCGCGCTGTGGACGCCCTATGATCCGTTGCGGCTGTCCTTCCGCTACAAGCTCGCACCGCCCTCCTCGATGTACTGGCTCGGCACCGACGAGTTCGGCCGCGACGTGCTCTCGCGGCTGATGGCGGGCGCCGCGACCTCGGTCTGGATCAGCATCCTGACGGTCGCGCTCGCGGTCGTGCTGGGGACGATCATCGGCCTGTTCTCGGGCTATATGCGCGGCTGGGTCGATCGGGTCGTGATGGCCTTCAACGACGCACTGCTCGCCTTCCCGGGCATCCTGCTCGCGCTCGGCCTGCTCGCGGTGGTCGGCGCCAACAAGTACGGCATCATCCTGGCACTCGGCATCGCCTACACGCCGTCGGTCGCGCGCATCGTGCGCGGAACGGTGCTGTCGCTGCGCGAGAAGGAATTCATCGCCGCCTCGCGCGTGATGGGCAATTCCGAGGCCTTCACCATGGCCCGCCACATCCTGCCCAACTGCATCGCGCCACTGACCGTGCTGGCAACCTCGATGTTTGGCTATGTGCTGCTGGCGGAAAGCTCGCTCTCCTTCCTCGGCCTCGGCGTGCCGCCGCCGGCGCCGACCTGGGGCAACATGCTGGCCGGCTCGCGCCCCTATATCGGCCAGGCGATGTGGCTCGGCATCTTCCCCGGCCTGTGCATCTCGCTGACGCTGCTCGGCATCAACCTGCTCGGCGACGCGGTCCGCGACAAGCTCGACCCACGCATGCGAGGCGCCCGATGACCACGCCCCTGCTCGAGGTCGAGAACCTCACCCTCGCGATCAGGTCCTCGGGCCGAGAGGTCGTGAAGAATGTCGGCTTTGCCGTCTCGCGCGGCGAGATCGTCGGCATCGTCGGCGAATCCGGCTCCGGCAAGACGCTGGCGGCGCGGGCCGTGATGGGCTTCATCCCACCGGCGGTGAAGCTGGTCTCCGGCTCGATCCGCTTCGACGGCGAAGAGATCACCACCATGGCGCCGAAGCGGCTGCGGGCGGTGCGCGGCTCCAAGGTCGGCATGGTCTTCCAGGAGCCGATGACCTCGCTTAACCCCTCGATGACGATCGGCCGGCAGCTCGAGGAAGGGCTCGCGCTCCACCGGAAGCTCGACGCGGCCGGACGCCGTGCGCTGATCCTCGACATGCTCCGGCGTGTCGGCCTCACCGATCCGGAGGGCGCGCTCGACGCCTTCCCGCACCAGTTCTCCGGCGGCATGCGCCAGCGCATCATGCTCGCCTCGGTGATGCTGCTGAAGCCGGCCCTCCTACTCGCCGACGAGCCGACGACGGCGCTCGACGCGGTCGTGCAGCGCGACGTGATGGAGCTGATGGTCGGGCTGACGCAGGAGAACGACACCGCCGTGCTGCTGATCTCGCATGATCTCGGCATGGTCGCGCGCTATTGCAGCCGCATCGTCGTGATGTGCCAGGGCGACGTGGTCGAACAGGGTCCGAGCGCCGACATCCTGGCGCGGCCGCAGCACCCCTACACCCGCAAGCTCCTCGCGGCGATGCCGCATCGCGGGGAGGCGCGCGATCTGCCTCAGGCGAAGACGCCGATCGTCACAGTGCGCGACCTCGTCGTCGATTATCCCGGCCGCCAGCGCTTCTTCAAGAAGAGCGCACCGAAGCGCGCTTTGCATGGCATCTCGCTCGACGTGCAGCCCGGCGAGGTCGTCGCGGTCGTCGGCGGCTCCGGCTCGGGCAAGACCACGCTCGGCCAGTCGATCGCGGGGCTGGTGAAGGCCAGCGGCGGCGATATCCTGTTCGACGGCAAGCCGATCTTCAAAAGCGACACGGCTTACTGGGACTACCGGCTCAACTGCCAGATGGTCTTCCAGGATCCGTACTCGTCGCTCGACCCGCGCATGACGATCGGCCAGCTGGTGGCCGAGCCGCTGCGGCTGGTGCCCGGACTGAACGGGGAGCAGAAGAAGGCCCGCGTCGCCGAAGTGCTGAGCGAGGTAGGGCTCGCCGACGGCTTCGCCGAGCGCTATCCGCATGAGCTCTCGGGCGGCCAGCGCCAGCGCGTCGCGATCGCCCGCGCCGTGGTGCGCCGGCCGAGCTTCGTCATCGCCGACGAGCCGGTCTCGGCGCTCGACGTCACGGTGCGCGCCCAGGTGCTCGAGCTGTTCGCCGAGCTGCAGAAGAAGCATGGCTTCTCCTGCCTGTTCATCAGCCATGACCTCGGCGTGGTCGAGCAGGTCGCCGACCGCGTCATCGTCATGCACGAAGGACGGATCGTCGAGGAAGGCATGCGGGATCAGATCTTCGACGATCCGCAGCACGCCTATACGCGGAAACTGCTCTCCGCCGTTCCCGGGCTCGAAAGCACGGAAGATGGTGGGGTCAGGCTGTTCTGGCGGCTGGGCGAGCCTGACACGGTGGTCCCGGAATCGGGCTGAAGACTTGGGAGGGGACGAACCAACCCCTCCTCGTCATCCCGGACGCAGCGAAGCGCAGCTCCGGGATCCATCATAGAGCGCCGTCGTACCCCACGATGGATCCCGGACCGGCGCCGCTACGCGGCTTGTCCGGGATGACGTGGAGGATGATGGACGCACTCAGGTCATCGAAAGGCCCGCACCATGAAGAACGGAATGATCGTCTGCCCGCAGCCGGAGGCGGCCGAGGCCGGGGCCGCGGTGCTGGAGCGCGGCGGCAACGCCATCGATGCCGCGATCGCCTGCGCCTTCATGCAGGGCGTCGTCGATCCGCTGATGTCGGGCATCGGCGGGTTCGGTTCGATGCAGCTCTACATGCCCAGCCAGGGCGTCCACCAGATCGTCGAGTTCTACGCCAGGGCCTCGCTCTCGGCGACGCCGGACATGTGGGCCGACAAGCTCACCGGTCAATCACGCGACGGCTTCGCCTTCCTGCTCGAAGGCGGCATCAGCGAATTCGGCCATCTCGCGGTCTGCACGCCGGGCAGCGTCAAGGGCTATGACTACGCGCTTTCCCGCTACGGCACGATGGACTGGGCCGACATCATCGCTCCGGCGATCAAGCAGGCGCGCGATGGCGTGCTGGTACGCCCGCACATGCACTGGTTCTGGAGCCAGGATCAGAAGAGCACGGGGCAGGTCAACACCGCCGACAAGCTGCGCTACAGCGAGACCGGCAAGCGCCTGTATTTCCGCCCCGATGGCAGCGTGAAGCGGCCGGGCGACATCGTCGCCAATCCCGACATGGCACGGACGCTGGAGCGGCTGGCAAAAGGCGGCGCCGACCTCTTCTATCACGGCGAACTGGCCGAGCAGATCACCGCGGATTTCGCCGCTCATGGCGGGCTGATCTCGCGCGAGGACCTCGCCGCCTACCAACTCTCCGTGGCCGAGCCGATCTGGGGCTCCTACCGGGGCATGCGCATCTCGACGAGCCCGCCGCCGGCGAGCGGGATGTCGATGCTGCAGATCCTGAACATGCTGGAACCCTTCGCCATCGGCGAACTCACGCATGGCTCGACCGAGCACGTCCGCCTGCTCGCGGAAGCGATGAAGCGCATGACCATCGACAAGGACGCCTTCATGGGCGACCCGGCCTATGTCGACGTGCCCGTCGACAGGCTGATCTCGAAGGAACGCGCGGCCGAGCAAGCTGCCAACATCCGTCGCGGCGAGCGCGCCGATGTGAAGCGGCTGGAGCGGTCCTCCTCGCGCGAAACCACCCATGTCTCGGTCGTCGACCGGCACGGCAATGCGGTCGCGCTGACGCACACGCTGGGCTCGCCGTCTGGTGCGATCACTGAAGGCCTCGGCTTCATCTACAACGGCACGATGAGCCGCTTCGACCCGCGCCCGGGGCGGGCCGCCTCCATCGCGCCCGGCAAGCGCCGCTCCTCCTCGGCCGCGCCGACCATCGTCTTCAAGGACGACAAGCCCTTCATCGTGATGGGTGCGCCGGGCGGCAGCTACATCGCGCCCGCCATGGCCCAGGGCGTGATGAACGTCATCGACTTCGACATGGGCATGCTCGAGGCGGTCGCGGCGCCGCGCATCGTTGCCGTCTCGAACAGCATCGATATCTCGAACCGCATCCGGCGCAGCGTCAGCGAGGAGCTCGTCGCGATGGGCTACGATGTGAAGCGCTCGGCCCAGAGCTATCCCTTCGCGGCCCTGCACGGCATCCGCATCGAGGATGGGCTGTGTTCGGGCGGCGCCGACCCGCAGCGCGACGGCATGGCGATCTCCGTTCCTGCGCCCTGAGTCGGTCCGGGATCACGGCAGGTCGATGATCTCGACCCAGTTCGGGTTCTTGCCGAGCGCGATCTTCTGAAGCTCCTTGAGCGCGCCGGTTTCCGGATCGATGCCGTACAGCGTCGCCGAATTCGACTTCTGGCCTGCAGCGACCAGGAAACGCCCGCGCGGATCGACGTTGAAGCCGCGCGGCTGCATCTCCGTAGCGAAGTTCCCCGCCGGAGTCAGGGTGCCAGTCTCGCCATCGACCTTGAAGGCCGCAATCGTGTTCGACGTGCGCTCGGAGGCGTAGAGGAAGCGGCCGTCGGGCGTGATGCGGATCTCGGCCGCGGCCGGCGCCCCGCCACTGAAGCCGGGCGGCACGATGCTGGCGCTGGCGAACTTCGACAGCAAACCCCTGGCCGGATCGAAGCGGTGGCTGTCGAGCGTGCCGTCGAGCTCGTTGACGAGGTAGAGGAAGCGCTCGTTCGGGTGAAAGACGAAGTGGCGCGGCCCGGCGCCCTGCTTGGTCTCGACGAAGGCCGGTTCGTTCGCCGCGACCTTCCCGGTCGCGGCATCGAAACGGAACTGCAGCAGGACATCGCCGCCGAGATTGGTCGCGAAGAGATGGCGGTTCGAGCGATCCGTCAGGATCGCGTGGGCATGCTTGCGCGTCTCGACGACCTGCACCGGCTCACCCTGAACGAAGCCCTGCGGACCGATCGGATTGATCGCGATCTTGTGGCCCGTATAGGAGGCGCTGAGCAGGAAGCGGCCCGTCCGGTCGGTCGCGACATAGGCCATGTTGTCGGGCAGCGGCACGGTCGAGAGCAGATCGAGCTTACCGCTCTGCGGGTCGATGGCGAAGGAACTGACCGAGAATGGCTGCGAGCGCAGCGAGACATAGAGATGGCGCCGATCCGGCGAGATCGCCATCGGCATCGCGGTACCGCTCACGGCGACCGTCTCGACCGGCTTCAACTGGCGTGACGATGCATCGAGCTCCAGCACGCTGATCTCGCGGCTGTCGGCATTCGAGACATAGACGATGGTTTTCGCGGCGGCTGGCATGGCGCCCATGATGACTGCAAGCAGCGCTGCCGCGCCAGTGTTCCCGAGCTCTCGCATGAGTGTTTCCCCCTGATGGTCTTTCGCCCGCCATGGCCAAGCGGTGCGCTCTTGAGGGCTGGATTGTTCGGTGGCCGGTCGGCGACGGACAGCTCAAAGGGCGTATCGATCGATGCAAACGGCGCATCATCGCCAGCGCAGCGACCGGGCGCGGTCCCCCTTCGGGATCGGCAGCGGAGCATGTCGAAATGGGCATGGCCGGCGCCTTCCGGCTCGCTTAGATACGCAACAGCGATGACCACGCGTCGGCAAGCCGTTCCGGCGACGGTCATCGGCTGCGCGTTCGTTCGACCATGGACCTTTCAGAGATGTCGACCAGCCCCGCCTATTCCGGAACGGACACGGATTTCGATCTCGTCGTGATCGGCGCCTCCTATGCTGGCGTCGGCGTCGCCGGCGCGGCACGCGAGGCCGGATTTTCCGGACGCATCGCCCTGGTCGGCGACGAGACGGAGCTGCCCTATCAGCGGCCGCCGCTGTCGAAAGGCTTCCTGCTCGGCAAGGCCGGGGCCAATCTGCCGCTGAAGGCGGCTTCCTTCTACGAGGAGGCGGGAATCGCGTTCATCGCCGGACGCCGCGCCGTCGCGCTAGACCGGCAAGCACGCCAGGTGCTGCTCGACGACGGTTCCGCGCTGCGCTTCGGGACGCTCGCGCTGACGACCGGTGCACGCGCCGCGGCCCTGCGCTGCCCCGGGGCGGAGCTCGACGGCGTCGTCACGCTGCGTTCCATCGAGGACGCCCAGGCCCTGAGCGAGCGGCTCGGCGCAGCCGCCGCCATCGTTATCATAGGCGGCGGCTTCATCGGGCTCGAGGCGGCCTCGGCCGCGATCGCGCTCGGCAAGCAGGTCTCGGTGGTGGAGGCGGGGACGCGCCTGATCGGCCATGCCGTCTCTCCCGAGATTTCCGCCTACATGCACCGCATCCACGCCGGCCATGGCGTCACGATCCGGCTCGCGACGAAGGTCGAACGGATCGAGGGCAAGGACGGCAAGGCGACCGCCGTGCTTTGCGACGACGGCACGCGCCTGGCCTGCGACCTCGTGCTCTCGGCGGTCGGCGCCGTGCCGAATACCGAGCTGGCGGCAGCGGCAGGCCTTGCCGTGGAGGACGGCATCGTCGTGGACGATTTCTGCCGCACCTCCGATCCGGCGATCTTCGCGGCCGGAGACTGCACCAGCCATCCCAATGTCTTCGCTGGACGTCGCCTGCGGCTTAGCTCCGTCCAGAATGCGCATGACCAGGGGCGCGCGGCAGGCGGCACCATCGCCGGCAAGCCGGAGGCCTATCGCTCCGTGCCGTGGTTCTGGTCGGACCAGTACGACGTCAAGCTGCAGATGGTCGGCCTCGCCAATGGCGGCAGCACGGACATCCTGCGTGGATCGGTTGAGGATGGGCGCTTCTCGCTGTTCCGCTATGAGGGCGACAGGCTGGCGGCGATCGAGAGCATCAACAAGCCGGCCGATCACATGATGGGTCGGCGGCTGATCGCCGCCGGGCGCTGGCCGACTCCGGAGCAGGCGGCCGATCCAGGCTTCGATCTGCGCTCCCTCGCCTGAACGGAATGCGTTTCAGGCCGGCGAAATTCCCGCTTGCCACGCCTCGAGAATGGGAGTGCGATGACGCAGGGTCCAGATCAACCCTGCGACGGAGACGACCATGCTGAGGAACGCCATTCTTGCATCCGCTTCCCTTCTCGCCCTGACGATGCTGCCGGTGACGCCGGCCTCTGCGCTGACGATGAAGGAATGCAGCGCCAAGTATCAGGACGCGAAGAAGGCCAACACGCTCAAGGGCCAGAAATGGAACGATTTCCGCAAGGCTCAGTGCGGAGATGACGACGCCGACGACAACGAGGCCGCAGCCGCGGTGACCGAGCCCGCGACACCGGCGGCGGCGCCTGCGGCGAAGCCGGCGGGCAAGGCCAAGGCCGCCGTCTTCCCGAGGGCGGTTTCGCAGAAATACTCCGACCAGTCGGCGGGCAAGGCCCGGCTCAAGACCTGTGCCGACCAGTACAACGCCAACAAGGCCGCCAACGCCAATGGCGAACTGAAATGGATCGAGAAGGGCGGTGGCTACTGGAGCCAGTGCAACGCCAAGCTGAAGAGCTGATCCGCGCAAGCGGCAACAATCAACGTCATCCCGAGCCCGCCCCGGGATGACGGCGTGCTAGAGCTACGAAGCTCAGGCCGCAAGCGAGGCGCGCGCCTCGGCGTATTCGCGCACCAGCCTCGCACCCAGATCAGCCACGCTCGGCACATCCTCGATCGAGCCCGCGCCCTGGCCCGCCGACCAGATCGTCTTCCAGACCTTGGCCTCGTTGCCGAGATCGAGCTTGCCGTGGGAGATCAGGTTGTCGGGATCGAGGCCCGCCGCCTTGATGCTCTCACGCATGAAGTTCGCGTTCACGCCGCTGATCGCCGGTGTGTAGAGGATATCGGCCGCGCGCGTCTTCAGCAGCATCGCCTTGTAGGCGGGATCCGCCATGCTCTCGGCCGTCGCGATGAAGCGCGTGCCGAGATAGGCGAGATCGGCGCCCATCAACCGCGCCGCGGCGATCTGCGCGCCGTTCGAGATCGCGCCAGCCAGCACGATCGTGCCGGAGAAGAAGCGCCTGATTTCCGATACCAGTGCGAAGGGACTGATCGTGCCGGCGTGACCGCCAGCGCCGGCCGCCACGGCGATGATGCCGTCGACACCAGCCTCCGCCGCCTTTTCGGCGTGGCGCAGGCTGATGACGTCGTGAAATACGACGCCGCCATAGCCGTGCACCGCCTTGACCAGATCGGGCACCGCGCCGAGCGAGGTGATCACGAGCGGGACGTTGTGCTTCGCGGTGATCGCCAGATCCTGTTCGAGGCGCGGATTGGAGCGATGGACGATCAGGTTCACGCCGAAAGGCGCCGCGCCGGGGCTGTCGGCGAGGCGCCCCTCGATCTCGTCGAGCCAGGCGGCGTAGCCCTCGCTCGTGCGCTGGTTCAGGGCCGGGAAGGTGCCGAGAATGCCAGCCTTGCAGGTCTCGACCACCAGATCGGGGCCCGAGACCAGAAACATCGGCGAGGCGATGGCGGGGAGGCGCAGGCGCCCGGCGAGCGAGGCAGGTAGCGGCACGATTCGATCTCCCCGGCGTTTTCTCTCGTTGCGCCGCTGTTCGTATCAGCGTGACAGCGCGGGTGGAACCCGCCGCAGGGCCGCAACGCGTCCGGCGCGCTTGCCAAACCGCCGCGGCTGGGCGAGTGCGAAGGCAAAGCAATTCAGCCTGAGCCGGCGATCGGGGAGACCAAAGACGTGACCAAGCATAACCAGCGCGATTTCGAGCAGCCCGGCCGCTCCGTGGTGATGAGCCGGCGGGGCATGGCCGCGACATCGCAGCCGGCCTCGACACTCGCCGCCATCAACATCCTGCAGGCGGGCGGCAACGCAATCGACGCGGCGGTGGCGGCCTGTGCCGTGCAATGCGTGGTGGAGCCGGGCTCCACCGGCATCGGCGGCGACTGCTTCGTGCTGATCTCGCCGGATGGCAGCGACAACATCCTCGCCTATGACGGCTCGGGCCGCGCGCCGGCCGCCGCCACGGCAGCCTGGTATCGCGAGCAGGGCTTCAGCGAGTTGCCGCGCCAGTCCCCCCATGCCGTGACCGTGCCGGGCGCGGTCGAGGCCTGGGCGACGCTGGTCAACGATCACGGCAAGCTGCCGCTCGCCAAGCTGCTCGAGCCGGCCATCGCGCTCGCGCGCGACGGCTATGCGGTGCCGCCGCGCACCGCAGCGGACTGGGCGGCGCAGGCGGCTCTGCTGGCCAACGACCCGCATGCGGCCCGCATCTTCCTGCCGGGCGGCCGGGCGCCGCTCGCCGGCGAGGTCCATCAGCAGCCGGAGCTCGCGGCCACGCTGCAGGCCATCGGCGAGCGCGGCCCTGCTGCCTTCTACGAGGGCGAGATCGCGCAGGACATGGTCGACCGCCTGCGCGAGCTCGGCGGGCTGCACACGATGGACGATTTCAAGGCCGCCAAGGGCGGCTATGTAACGCCGATCAGCACCAAGTTCCGCGACTACCAGGTGCATGAATGCCCGCCGGCCGGCCAGGGCGTGATCGCGCTGCTGATCCTCAACATCCTGTCCGGCTTCGAGCCGGGCGACGACCCGCTCTCGGCCGACCGGCTGCATCTCGAGATCGAGGCGTCGCGGCTGGCCTATTCGGTGCGCGACGCCGTGCTGGCCGATCCGAGCCAGGCCGAGATCCCTGTCGAGCGGCTCCTGTCGGAGGAATTCGCGGCGGAGCTGCGCGCCAAGATCGACCTGAAGCGTGCGATCCCTGAGCTTCCGAGCTACTCGGCGTCCGGCGTCGAGCACCGCGACACGGTCTATATCAGCATCGTCGACGGCCAGGGCATGGCGGTCAGCTTCATCAACTCGATCTTCCACCCCTATGGCGCGGCGATCGTGGCGCCGAAGAGCGGCGTGCTGCTGCATAATCGCGGCCAGAGCTTCGTTCTGACGGAGGGGCACCCCAATGCGATCGCTCCGCGCAAGCGCCCGCTGCACACCATCATCCCCGGCATGATGACCCGCGACGGCAAGGCTTGCCTGTCCTTTGGCGTGATGGGCGGCCATTACCAGGCGATGGGCCACGCACATCTCGTCAGCAAGGTCGTCGATTACGGGCTCGACCTGCAGACTGCGCTGTCGCTGCCGCGCCTCTTCCCGCGCCCCGGGCAGGCGGCGGTCGAGGCAGAAGGAACCTTGCCGCCGGCCGTGCGAGCCGAGCTGGAACGCCGCGGCTTCAGCTTCACCGCGCCGAGCTCGGCCATCGGCGGCGGCCAGGCGATCTCGATCGACCATGAGAAGGGCGTACTGCTCGCCGGCTCCGACCACCGCAAGGACGGCTGCGCGCTGGGCTGGTGAGGTTAAGCAGCTAGGCGAAAAGTCGGCCGGGGCGTAAGCCAGAACGCGTCATCCCGGCCGAAGCGAAGCGGAGCGCCGGGATCCATCAAAGGATGTCGGCGCTCTCCGATGGATCCCGGATCGGCGCGGCTACGCCGCTTGTCCGGGATGACGCGCGTTTCAGCAGGTAACGGGCGGAGCGATGCCGCTCAGCTATCCATCTTGAGCGCGGCGATGAAGGCTTCCTGCGGGATTTCGACCTTGCCGAACTGCCGCATCTTCTTCTTGCCTTCCTTCTGCTTCTCCAGAAGCTTGCGCTTGCGGGTAGCGTCGCCGCCATAGCACTTGGCGGTGACGTCCTTGCGCAGGGCGCGGATGGTCTCGCGGGCGATGATCTTGCCGCCGATCGCCGCCTGAACCGGGATCTGGAACATGTGCGGCGGGATCAGTTCTTTCAGCTTCTCGCACATGGCGCGGCCGCGGGCCTCGGCGCGGGTGCGGTGGACGAGCATCGAGAGCGCGTCGACCGGCTCGGCATTGACCAGGATCGACATGCGCACGAGGTCGCCCTCGCGATAATCGGTGATGTTGTAGTCGAAGGAGGCGTAGCCCTTCGAGATCGACTTCAGCCGATCGTAGAAATCGAACACGACCTCGTTCAGCGGCAGGTCATAGACGACCTTGGCGCGCGAGCCGACATAGCCGAGGTCGATCTGCAGGCCGCGACGGTCCTGACAGAGCTTCAGCACCGAGCCGAGATACTCGTCCGGCGTGAAGATGGTGGCACGGATCCAGGGCTCCTCGATCGCCTCGATCTTCATCACGTCCGGCATGTCGGCCGGGTTGTGCAGCTCCAGGGTCGTGCCGTCGCGCAGCTTGAGATGATAGACGACCGAGGGGGCGGTCGAGATCAGGTTGAGGTTGAACTCGCGCTCGAGCCGCTCCTGGATGATCTCCAGATGCAGGAGCCCCAGGAAGCCGCAGCGGAAACCGAAGCCGAGCGCGGCCGAGGTCTCCATTTCATAGGAGAACGAGGCATCGTTCAGGCGCAGCTTCGCCATCGCCCCGCGCAGCAGCTCGAAATCGGCGGCATCGACCGGGAAGATGCCGCAGAACACCACCGGCTGCACCGGCTTGAAGCCCGGCAGCGGCTCGGCGATCGGCTTCTTGTCGTCGGTGATGGTGTCGCCGACCGCGGTGTCGGCGACCTCCTTGATCGAGGCGGTGAAGAAGCCGACCTCGCCGGGGCCGAGTTCCTTGACCTCTGACATCTTCGGCTTGAACACACCGACGCGGTCGACGCCATAGGCGGCGTTGGCCCGCATCATGCGGATCGTCATGTTCTTCTTGAGCACGCCATCGATGATGCGCACGAGCACGACGACGCCGAGATAGGCATCGTACCAGCTGTCGACCAGCATCGCCTTGAGCGGCGCGTCGGGGTCGCCCTTCGGCGCCGGCAGCTTCTCGACGATCGCCTCCAGCACGCCCTCGATGTTGAGGCCGGTCTTGGCCGAGATCGGCACGGCTTCCGAGGCGTCGAGGCCGATCACATCCTCGATCTGCTGCTTGATGCGCTCGGGGTCCGCCGCCGGCAGGTCGACCTTGTTGAGAACCGTGACGATCTCGTGATTGGCGTCGAGCGCCTGGTAGACATTGGCCAGCGTCTGCGCCTCGACGCCCTGCGAGGCATCGACAACGAGAAGCGAGCCCTCGCAGGCCGCCAGCGAGCGCGAGACCTCGTAGGCGAAGTCGACATGGCCGGGCGTGTCCATCAGGTTCAGGATGTAGGTCTTGCCATCCTTCGCCAGGTAGTCGAGCCGCACGGTCTGCGCCTTGATCGTGATGCCGCGCTCCTTCTCGATGTCCATCGAGTCGAGGATCTGCTCGCTCATGTCGCGCGCCGCGACCGTGCCGGTCTGCTGGATCAGCCGATCGGCAAGCGTCGACTTGCCGTGGTCGATATGCGCCACGATCGAGAAGTTGCGGATATTGTCGAAGGACTTCGTGCTCATGCGCGGGCCATAGCAGCGAAGCCGCATCGCGCCAAGCGTTCCGCGGCGCCGGAGTGTAGCACGCCGGCGAGCGAGCGCTTGACATTCCATGATATTAGATTTTTTCTCTCATTGATGGATTTCGCCGCTGACATTTCCGACGACGCGCTCGACAGGCGCCTCGGTGCGCGCCTGAAGGCGGCGCGGCTGCGTGCCGAACTGACACTCGATGGCCTCGCCAAGCGCACCGGCGTCAGCCGGGCCATGATCTCGCGGGTCGAACGCGGCGAATCGAGCCCTACGGCCGCGCTTCTGGTACGCCTCGGCTCGGGGCTCGGCCTCTCGCTCTCGGCCCTGCTCGATGAGAGCGCCGGCGCCGGCCCGCTGGCGCGGCGCGGCGATCAGGCCGTCTGGCGCGATCCCGCGAGCGGCTATCTGCGCCGAAACGTCTCGCCCTACGGCACGGGCTCGGGCTTCGAGATCGTCGAAGTGGTCCTGCCGCCCGGCGCGCAGGTCGAGCTCGACAGCGCCGCCGGCTCGCCGGCGCTCGACCAGCAGATCTGGGTCCTGGACGGCGCTCTCGAGGTGACGCTCGGCGAAACCGTTCACCCGCTGAGCACCGGGGACTGCCTGCAGATGCATCTGCGCGGCAGGATCGCCTATCGCAACCGCAGCGCCACCCCGGTGCGCTACGCAGTCATCCTCGCCGCCCGGGGCGGCAGCCTTCCGGACAACGCCGCATGACCACCCTACCGACCATCGAGACGCTCGACGTCGAAGCGGCACGCGCCGCGATCCCCGAACTGACGGAGATCCTGCGCGATTGCGTCGCCAATGGCGCATCCGTCGGCTTCATGAACTGGAACACCCACGCCGATTTCGAGCGGTTCTGGATCGGCGTCGCGGCCGAGGTCGAGGCGGGCCGGACCGTCCTCTTCGCCGCGCGTGACGGCGACGAGATCGTCGGCACCGCCCAGTTGCAGCTCATCGGCAAGCCGAACCAGCCGCATCGCGCCGAGATCGCCAAGGTGCTGGTGCATTCGCGGGCGCGGCGGAAGGGCTTCGGCGCAGCGCTGGTAAATGCAGCGGAGGCGGCCGCACGCGCCGCGCAGCGCGACCTGCTGGTGCTCGACAGCGACGCAGATGGCGAGGCGCGGCGGCTCTACAACCGCCTCGGCTGGACCGAGGTCGGCACCATACCGCGCTTCGCATTGTTGCCCGATGGTCGCTTCTGCGGCTCGACCTTCTTCTACAAGTCGCTGGTGTAGGGAGGGCGTCAGCCCTCCGACTTCGCCTGGCGGAAATAGGGCTCGACTTCACCCTTGAGCTTGACCGTCATCGGATTGCCGAAGCGATCCTTGGCGTTGCCGGCGGTGAGGCGCACCCAGCCCTCGCTGACGCAATACTCCTCGACATTGGTCTTCTCGACGCCCTTGAAGCGCACGCCAATGTCCCGCGCGAGCAGCTCTTCGTTGTAATAAGGGCTGCTCGGGTTCGAGGAGAGACGGTCGGGGAGCGTGTCGGTCATCGGATACAGCCTTGGAATGCGGAATCGTGCGGCAAGCGAGCCGTGTTGGCGGCACAGGTAGCGCGATCCGGCAACGAAGCCAAATCCCGCGATCCCAAACGATCGGGCGGGGCATGCTGGCCAGGCCTATGCGACCCGCGCAGGCTCGGAGAAGAGCAGCTTGACGAAGCTCCGGAAGGCCAGGACCTGCCGAGCCAGACGACTCGGGTCACCGAGCGTCTTCGACATGATGATGCCCCCATCGACAACGCAGGAGAGCATGTCGGCGAGATCGTCGAGATCGATCGGTTCGCGCGGTGGGTGGATCGAGGCGATCTCGCCGAAGATGCTGCGGAAACGGGCGTTCCAGCTCCTGACCGACTGCGCGGTGAGCTCACGCACCTCGCGGTCGAACAGGCGCTCCTGGTAGCAGATGCTGGCGATCAGGCAGCCGGGATGGCCGTTCGGCAGGTCCGACATCACCTCGGCCAGTAGCTTGAGCGCGATCAGGAAGCCCTGCAGCGGGTCGTCGGAAAGTTCGCGGCCGCGCGCAAAGATCTCGTCGAAGAGTTGGTCGTTGCTAGCCACATAGCGCTTGAGCATCTCGCGGGCGAGCTCGTTCTTGTCGCGGAAGTGATAGAAGAAGCCGCTCTTGGTGATGCCCGCCTCGACGATGACCTCCTCGATCGAGGTCGCACCGAAGCCCTTGGCGAGGACACCCGCTTCAGCAATGGCGAGAATGCGGTCGCGCGTCGCGATGCCCTTGCTCACGGCGGGACCTCCGAAAACTGTACCACCGGTATGGTTTTGCGCTGCCGAAGCGTAACACAATTCTGCTCGGCCGCACCATTTTCCAGGCAAACCACTGATATTGAATATTTTTTTCTTCCTCAATCCGCCGTACCGCAAGTCGGCTAGTCGTCGCGTGCCGCGGCGGGGGATAACCGACGCCTCTCCTGGCGGGCCATGGGGCCGTCAGGGAAGTCTCAACCCCAAGCGGAGCGACACTCATGGCAAAGTATCGACACGCCTTGCCGCAGATGCAGGGCGGCGTTTTCCTCAGCGACGGCGGCATGGAAACCACCCTCATCTTCCATGAAGGGCTGGAGTTGCCGCATTTCGCCTCCTTCGTCCTGCTCGCCAGCGACGAAGGGAGGGCGCATCTGACCGCCTATTATGAGAAGTACCTCGCTGTCGCGCAGGGGCGCGGCGTCGGCTTCGTCCTCGACAGCGCGACCTGGCGTGCAAACCCCGATTGGGGCGCGAAGCTCGGCTACGACGCCGCCGCGCTGAGGGCGGCGAACCAAGGGTCCATCACGCTGCTGGAAAAGCTGCGCAACCGGTGGGAGACGCCGACCATGCCCTGCGTCATCGCGGGAGCGATCGGGCCGCGGGGTGACGGGTACAAGGAAGGATCCATGGGCGCGGTCGAGGCACGCGACTACCATAGCGCGCAGATCGCCGCCTTCGCCGACTCGCAAGCCGACATGGTCGCGGCCTATACGCTCGGCACGGTCGAGGAGGCGATCGGCATCGCGTTCGCCGCGCAAGCTCACGACATGCCCTGCGCGATCTCCTTCACGGTCGAGACGGACGGCAGGCTGGTCAGCGGCCGCTCGCTGCGAGAGGCGATCGAGATCGTCGACGACGAAACAGGCGGCGCGCCGCTCTACTACATGATCAACTGCGCCCATCCGACGCATTTCGAGCACGCGCTGGAGGCAGGTGAGGCGTGGCTGCAGCGGGTGCACGGCGTGCGTGCCAATGCCTCGACGAAGAGCCATGCCGAACTCGACGAATCGGAGACGCTGGACGCGGGCGACCCAATCGATCTCGGCCGGCGCTATCAGGCACTCCGGCGCAACTTCCCCAGTTTCCGGATTCTCGGCGGATGCTGCGGCACGGATCACCGCCATGTCGCAGCGATGTGCGAGGCTTGCGTTCCGCCGATGACGCTGAGCGCCTGAGCGCCGCAAGGCGGGCACAGGCAGCGCGATCCGGCAGCGATCCAAATCTGCGGGGATCAGCGGCCGCCGGCCTGCTGGATCAGGGCCGCGATCGCGCGCTGGCCCTTGTGGCGGGCATGGGCGAGCGGCGAGACACCGTCCTTGTCCGCGAGATTGGGATTGGCGCCGGCATCGAGGACCAGTTTCGCGACCTCCTGGTGACGCGGCCCGCCATCGCCGAGGATCACGATCTCCAGCAGGCAGGTCCAGCCGAGATCGTTGACGTGATCGAGGTCGATGCCACTTGGCAGGAGCAGCCTGACCGTCTCGACATGGGCCCGCTCGCAGGCCGGGATCAGGGCATTGCCGCCATAGCGGTTGCGGATCGAGAGATCGGGCTTGCGCGGCAGCATCGCCGCGATGATCTCGGTGCGGCCCGACGCACCGGCGAGGAGCCAGGGCGTGTCGCGATTGGCGGCCTGCGTATTCGGGCTGGCGCCAGCGTCGAGCAGCGCCTTCGCGATGGCGACGTGATTACCCGCGACGGCCTGCAGCAGGGCGGTCCGACCTTGGGAGTCCTGCGCCTCCAACGGCGCGCCGGCGGAAATCAGTCGGGCGACCTCGTCGGCACGCCCCGCAGCGGCGGCTTCGATCAAGGCAGGACCCGTCGCGTGAACAGCAGAGTTCATCAGCATCACACCCAACACCGCCGCAAGCAGGCGGCGGAGACCCTTCATCGCTCGCCATCCAGCAGCCGGCCGACCACTTTGGCGGTATAGTCGACCATCGGCACGATGCGGGCATAGTTCAGCCGTGTCGGGCCGATGATGCCGACGACACCGACGATGCGCTGTTCTGCGTCGCGGAAGGGCGCGGCCACCATCGACGAACCCGACATCGAGAACAGCTTGTTCTCGGAGCCGATGAAGATGCGCACGCCATCGCCAGCCTCGGCGCGCGACAGCAGGTCGATGACGTCGGTCTGCGTCTCGAGATCGCCGAAGAGCAGGCGGATGCGCTCGAGATCCTCCTGCGCCTTCAGATCCTCGAGCAGGTTGGCCTGGCCGCGCACGATCAGATGCCGGTCGCTGCTCGGCCCCGAAGACGTGGCGATGCCGCTCTCGACCAGCCGCGCCGTCAGCGAATCGAGTTCCTGCTCCATCTGCGCACGATGCTGGGCAATCTCGCTGCGCAGCTCGCCCAGCGTCTTGCCCATGATGCGGGCGTTCAGGAAATTCGCGGCCTCCGTCAGAGCCGAAGCCGGCAGTCCCGGCGGCAGAGTCAGGAGGCGATTCTCGACGGTGCCGTCATCCGCGACCAGCACGACGAGCGCGCGCGCCGGATCGAGCCGAACGAATTCGATATGCTTCAGCCGGGCATTCGCCTTGGTGGTGACGACGACGCCGGCGCCGCGCGAGAGACCCGAAAGCAGCGCCGAGGCCTCGGTCAGCGTGCCATCGAGCGTGCGCCCGGTCGCGGCCGCCTTCATCTGCGCCTCGATGCGTGTGCGCTCGTCGGAGGTGAGGTTCCCGACCTCCATCATCGCATCGACGAAGAAGCGCAGGCCCCTCTCTGTTGGGAGGCGCCCCGCCGAGGTATGCGGCGCATAGATCAGCCCGGCCAGCTCGAGGTCGGTCATGACGTTGCGTACCGTCGCGGGCGACAGCGCCATCGGCAGCAGGCGGGCGATGTTGCGGGAGCCGACTGGTTCGCCCGTGGCCAAGTAGCCGTCGACGATCTGGCGAAAGATCTCGCGCGAGCGCTGGTCGGTCTCGATCAAGCCGCTGGCGGATTCGGGGCGCGGCGTATGGGCGCTCATTTCGGCCGGAAAGACGGGTTCGACATGGCGTTATTGTCCGCCCGGACCCCAGAAGGATCAAGCGAAAACGCATGACGCGGCGGCGCCAACCTTGCCGCCCCCCGCGCAACCGCCTACAAGCCGGCGACCCAGAACAATCAGGATATGCCCATGCGACCCTCCAAACGCGCCGCAGACGAAATGCGCAAGGTGACGCTCGAACGCGGCGTCGTGCGCTATGCGGAGGGCTCCTGCATGGTGACCTTCGGCGAGACCAAGGTGCTCTGCGCGGCGACCGTCGAGGAAAAGGGCCCGCCGTGGCTGCGCGGCACCGGCAAGGGCTGGGTCACGGCCGAGTATTCGATGCTGCCCCGCGCCACGCATGAGCGAACCCGCCGCGAGGTCACCTCCGGCAAGCCCTCCGGCCGCACCCAGGAGATCCAGCGCCTGGTCGGGCGTTCGCTTCGCGCGGTGGTCGACCTGACCGCGATCGGCGAGCGCCAGATCGTCGTCGATTGCGACGTGCTGCAGGCCGATGGCGGCACGCGCACCGCATCGATCACCGGCGCCTGGGTCGCGCTGCACGACGCGCTGAAATGGATGGAGGGCCGCTCCATGCTCAAGGGTTCGAACCCGCTCAAGGATCATGTCGCGGCGGTGTCCTGCGGCATCGTCGCCGGCAACCCGGTTCTCGACCTCGACTATGTCGAGGACTCCGGTGCGCAGACCGATGCGAACTTCGTCATCACCGGCTCGGGCGGCCTCGTCGAGGTGCAGGGCACGGCCGAGGGTGCGCCCTTCTCGGAAGAGGAGCTGATGGCGCTGCTCAAGCTCGCCAAGGGCGGCGTCGGCAAGCTCGTCACGCTGCAGAAGGCAGCGGTTGCCTGAGATGAGCGAGCATCGTCTCCTCGCCGGCAAGGTCGTTCTCGCGACCCACAACAAGGGCAAGCTCGCCGAGATGCGCGAGCTGATGGCGCCTTACGGGATCGAGCTGGTCTCGGCCGGCGAGCTCGGACTGCCGGAGCCCGACGAGACCGGCTACATGTTCTCGGAGAATGCCGCCATCAAGGCGCATGCTGCGGCGAAGGCCTGCGGCCTGCCGGCGCTCTCGGACGATTCCGGGCTTTGCGTCGAGGCGCTGGATGGCGCACCCGGCCTGTTCTCGGCCAACTGGGCCGGGCCGGGCAAGGACTTCAAGCCGGCCATGGCGCGCGTCCTCGCCGAAATGGCCAAGCGCGGCGCGACCGCTCCCGAGAAGCGGCGCGCTCATTTCGTCTCGGCGCTGGTGATCGCCTGGCCGGACGGACACGAGGAACTGTTCGAGGGGCGGGTCTACGGCAGGATCGTCGACGCACCACGCGGCACGGGCGGTTTCGGCTATAATCCGATCTTCCAGCCCGAGGGCTATGACGTGACCTTTGCCGAGATGTCGAGCACGGTGAAGAGCGGCGCGGACGACGCGCTCTCGCATCGCGCGCGTGCCTTCAAGCAGCTTGCGGCCGCCTGCCTCAGGAAACCGCATTGAGCGGCGCCGCGGCCAGCGCCGAGCGGCAGGGCGCGATCCTGCATCCGACTGCGGATGCGGGTTTCGCGGTCTATGTGCACTGGCCGTTCTGCCTGGCCAAATGCCCCTATTGCGACTTCAATTCGCATGTGCGGCTGCAGCCGCCCGACCAGGCCCGCTACGTCGCCGCGTTCCGGCGCGAGCTGGCCCATCGGGCGCAACTTGCACCGGGCCGTACGGTCACCTCGATCTTCTTCGGCGGCGGCACGCCGTCACTGATGGAGGGGCGCACGGTCGGCGCGATCCTCGATGCGATCGGCGAGTTCTGGGCGGTCGATCCGAACTGCGAGGTTTCGCTGGAAGCGAATCCGACCAGCGTCGAAGCCGGGCGCTTCGCCGATTTCCGCGCGGCCGGCGTCAACCGCGTCTCGCTCGGCGTGCAGGCCCTGAACGACGCCGACCTCAAGGCGCTGGGGCGGATGCATTCCGCGAGGGAAGCGCTCGATGCGGTTGCGATCGCCCGGAAATATTTCGAGCGTTATTCCTTCGACCTGATCTATGCCCGCGCGGCCACGCAGACGCCGGCGCTCTGGCGGGCCGAGCTCGAACTCGCCATCAGCCATGCGGCCGAGCATCTCTCGCTCTACCAGCTCACCATCGAACCCGACACGATGTTCGAGCGGCTGTTCAAGGCAGGCAAGCTCTCGATCCCCGATCATGAGGCGGGCGCGGCGCTCTACGAGATCACGCAGGAGATCACGGCCCGGCACGGACTCGGCGTCTACGAGATCTCCAACCATGCGAGACCGGGCGCCGAATGCCGGCACAACCTGGTCTACTGGCGCTATGGCGAATATGCCGGGGTCGGCCCGGGCGCCCATGGCCGGCTCGTCACGGCCGATGGGCGGATGGCGCATTCGACCGAGAAGCGGCCGGAGACCTGGCTCGAGCGCGTCGAAAGTGAGGGGCACGCATTGGTCGAGGATGAGCGGCTCAGCGCCGAGGCGCAAGGCGACGAGTATCTGCTGATGGGCCTGCGGCTGGTCGAGGGCATCGATCCCGCGGTGTTCAAGGCCCTGTCCGGGCGCGCGCTCCGCGAACCCCGCGTCACGAGTCTGGTCCTGGATGGGCTCCTGGCTCGAAAGCCCGGCGGCAAGCTCGCCTGCACGCCCGAGGGCGCCCTAGTACTGGACGCTGTCGTGGCGGATCTGGCGGCGTAGCCCGACCCGGCATTCTCGGGCGGAGCGAAGCGCAGACCCGAGAATCTCCGCGAGAAGATGCTCGGGTCGAGCCCGAGCATGACGCTTGGCTACTGCGTGCGCGGGCCCAGATCGCGCGGCGCTGCGTTGACCGTGACGATCTGACCGTTGCGCAGTTCCAGCACCGCGAGGCCCCGGTCGATCTGGCCGTCAGGCCGAAAGCGGAAGACACCATCGGCGCCGGCAAAGCCCGAGGCATTGGTCAGGACCTGTTCCGAAAAGCGCTGCGAGCCCTGCGTGCGCGCCAGCGCCGCCGAGAGCGAGACCGCATCATAGGCAAGCGTCGCGGTACGCGTCGGCGCACTGTTGAAGCGAGCCTGATAGCGGCCCGCGAAGGCGTTGAAGCCGGCCGTGTCGGGCGACGCGAACCAGCCACCCTGGATCGCCGGCACGCGCGCGACATTCGAGTCGTTCCAGACGCCCGTCCCCAGCGGCTTGACCTTCGCCGGATCATAGCCGGCCTGCTGGAGCGCGGTGCCGAGCGCCGGCATCGTATCGGCGGCGGCGGGCACGAAGAGCGCATCGGCCTGCGCCAGAGCCGGCGTCAGCCGGGTCGCGGCGGCGCGCATCGAGTTCTGGTCCGGCGAGAAGCGCTCGATCACGACCACGCGGGCACCGCGCGCCGCGACGGCCTGCTGGAAGGCGGCCTCGACGACCTTGCCATAGGCGGTATCCGGGACGAGCGCCGCGAAGGACCTGCGGCCCTGCTGCGAGGCATAGGCGATGACGCGGTTGACGTCGTTCTCCGGAGGGAAGGACAGGAGATAGACACCGCGCCCCGCGACATTGGTGTCGCTGGAGAAGGCGATGACGGGGCGGTTGGCGCCGCGCGCGACCTGTCCCACCGCCTGGACCGACGGTGCGAAGAGCGGCCCGATGATGAGTTCGGCGCCCTCGCCGAGCGCCTCCTGCGCCGCAGCCTGAGCGCCCTCGGGCGTGCCGCGATCATCCTTGACCAGCAGCGTCAGGTCGGCATTGGGAAACTCGGCCAGCGCCATCTCGGCGGCGTTCCGGAGCGAATTGCCGACGACGGCCCCCTGGCCTTCGGCCGTCAGAGGCAGGATCAGCCCGACCTTGACCTTGCCCGTGCCGATGGTCTGCCCGGTGCTCGGCTGGCCCTGAGACCCCGCGCTGTCGAAACCGGGCAACCCGCCGGGGCCGCCGGTGCAGGCCGCGAGCGCCAGACAGGCGAGCGCGACCAGCGAACAGGCACTTCGCCGACCAACCGGTGCAAGAAGCCGATGACGCGACACGGGCGATCTCCAGTTCTTGTGCCGGAAAGGCAGACCGCCCGTCCGGCGGTGCAGTCCCCCGACCTCGGGGACTCTCCTGCCAGTGCGACATGGTATTTTCAAGTTGTTAACTCTGTGTTGCGCCAGCGGAGGTTGACGATGGCCCGACGGGCCGATGGCGCGGAGGGAGCGCTTGTGGCAGGTTCGCGGCGATGTCGACAGCCCCCTCCGCAGCGCCGCGCGCACCAAGCTACACCGCCTTCGGGGTCAAGGCCGAAGCCGAGCCGCTTTCGCCCGGCCTGCATATCGTCGCGACTCCGATCGGTAATCTGCGCGACATCTCGTTCCGGGCCCTGGCGACGCTGGCGGCCGCCGATGCGATCCTGGCCGAGGACACCCGAACCTCGAAGACGCTGCTGGCGCATTACGGCATCTCGACGCCGCTCTATCCCTATCACGAGCACAATGCCGAGCAGATGCGGCCCAAGATCCTCGAGAAGCTGCGCGAAGGCGGCAAGCTCGCGCTGATCTCGGATGCCGGCACGCCGCTGGTTTCGGACCCCGGCTACAAGCTCGTGGCCGGACTCGTTGCCGAGGGTTTGCCGGTTACGGGCATTCCCGGCCCCTCCGCCGTGCTGGCCGCGCTGGTGCTCGCCGGGCTGCCTACCGACCGCTTCTTCTTCGAGGGGTTCCTGCCGCCGAAGGCCGCGGCTCGGCGCGGACGACTGACCGAACTGGCGGCCATCCCGGGAACGCTGGTCTTCTTCGAATCACCGCGGCGCCTTGCCGAGATGCTGTCGGACGCGGCGGCGGTGCTGGGCGAGCGGCCGGGTGCGGTCGCGCGCGAGCTGACCAAGTTCTACGAAAACGTCCAGCGCGGGCCGCTCTCGGCCCTGGCCGCGCATTACGACGGGGAGGAAGAGGCGCGCGGCGAGATCGTCGTGATCATCGGCCCGCCCGGCGCCGAAGTGCTGACGCCGGCCGGCGACGTCATCGAGGAGCGGCTGCGCGCGGCTCTCGCCCAGGTCTCGCTGAAGGAGGCCGTCGCACAGGTCGCGGCCGAGACCGGCCAGCCGCGCCGCAAGGTCTATGCACGCGCCCTCGAACTCACTCGCGAGACGCCGTGACCGCCGAAGGCGGGGGCGAGGCACTTCGCAGCCGGCGCGCAAGGCGTTCCGGCACCACCGGCCGCCGCTCGGAATGGCTCGCGATCCTCTGGCTCGCAGCGAAGGGCTACCGGCTGCTGGCGCGGCGCTTCGGCGGCAAGGGCGGCGAGATCGACCTGATCGTGAAACGCGGCCGCACGGTGGCCTTCGTCGAGGTCAAGGCACGCGGCGCGATCGAGGACGCACTGGGCGCGATCACCCCGCAGAAGCGCCGGTTGATCGAGGCCCGCATCCGGCAATGGCTGGCGCGGAACCCCTGGGCAAACGATCATCACCTGCGGGCGGACGCGGTCTTCCTCGCGCCCCGGCGCTGGCCGCGCCATGTGCCGGCCGTCTTCCCGCTCGTCCTGTGACGCAAGCCATGCCACTTGCCGATTCCGGCCGCATCGTCCGATAAGGACGCCCCATCGTCGTCCTTCGCCTCATCGGAGCGGAAGCCATGTCCCTGACCGTTGCCATCCAGATGGATCCGATCGAGCGCCTCCGGATCGCCGGGGACACCGGCTTCGCCCTGATGCTGGAAGCGCAGGCGCGCGGCCACACGCTCTACACCTACACCCCCGACAAGCTCTCGATGCGCGACGGCAAGGTCACGGCGCCGATGCGCCCGGTGACGGTGCGCGACGTCGAGGGCGACCATTTCACCGCCGGTTCCGAGGAGAAGGTCGATCTCTCGACGCTCGACGTGGTGCTGCTGCGGCAGGACCCGCCGTTCGACATGGCGTATGTCACCACGACGCATATGCTGGAGCGGATCCATCCGAAGACGCTGGTGGTCAACGATCCGACCCAGGTGCGCAACGCCCCGGAGAAGATCTTCGTCACCCATTTCCCGGAGCTGATGCCGCCGACGCTGATCACCCGCGACAAGGCCGAGATCGAGGCCTTCCGCGACGAGCATGGCGAGATCGTGATGAAGCCGCTCTACGGCCATGGCGGTGCGACCGTGTTCAAGACCAGCAAGACCGATCCGAATTTCGGCTCGCTCTTCGACCTGTTCAGCAATCTCTTCCGCGAGCCCTGGGTGGTGCAGGGCTTCATCAAGGAGATCAGCGAGGGCGACAAGCGCATCATCCTGATCGACGGCAAGGCGGCCGGCGCGGTCAACCGCGTGCCGGCGGTCGGCGACCTGCGCGCCAATATGGTTCGCGGCGGCGCGGCCAAGCCGACCGACCTCTCGAAGCAGGAGTTGGCGATCTGCGAGGCGATCGGCCCGGCCTTGCGCGAGCGCGGCCTGCTGCTCGTCGGCATCGACGTGATCCACGGCAAGCTGACCGAGATCAACGTGACGGCGCCCACCGGCGTACGCGCGATCAAGAAACTCGGCGGGCCGGACCTGGCGGCCCAGCTCTTCGACGTGATCGAGGCGAAGCGCGCCAGCAAAGCGTAGCGACGCGCACCGGCTCTCGCACGCGCTCCGCCCCCGAAACCATGGTCGGGGGCCTGCGGCCGGAGGCAGGCTTCGCCCATTCGGCCTTAAGGCCAGCCGGGAAGCAGCTCGAAGCTTCGCTGACGGGCCTACCGAGCGGTGCCGTTCAGCGCATTCGTCTCGTCCCAGCCATAGCGCAGCGTCTCAAAGCGCATCGTCAGCGCATCGATCAGCAGCAGCTTGCCGACGAGGGGCTCGCCGAAGCCGGTCACGGCGCGGATCACCTCGAGAGCCATCAGAGAGCCCACGACACCGGGCAGCGCGCCGAGGATGCCGGCCTCGGCACAGGTCGGAATCGCGCCCGCGGGCGGCATGTCGGGGAAGAGGCAGCGCCAGGTCGGGTTCGGGCGCCCGTCGGGGCCCTTCTCATGGGCGCGGATCGTCGTCAGCGAACCATCGAAGCGCCCGAGCGCCGCCATGACCACCGGCTTGCGCTCGTGAAAGCAGGCATCCGAGACGGCATAGCGCGTGGCGAAATTGTCGGAGCCCTCGGCGACGACATCGTAGAAGGCGATCAGCGCGCGCGCATTATGCGGGTCGATGCGGGTGACATGCTCCTCGACGACCACATGCGGATTGAGACGGCGAATGAAATCTGCCGCAACCACTGCCTTGTGGGCGCCGACATCGTCCGTTCCGTAGATCGTCTGGCGCTGCAGGTTCGACAGCGAGACGATATCGTCGTCGACGATGCCGATCTTTCCGACGCCGGCGGCGGCGAGATATTGCAGCAGCGGCGCACCGAGGCCGCCCGCCCCGACGACGAGAATGCGCGCGTTCTTCAGACGTTGCTGGCCGGGACCGCCGATCTCCGGCAGCACCAGATGGCGCGCATAGCGTTCGATCTCGTCGTCGTTCAGGCTCATCCGCGAAGGGTTAAGCCGATCCTGCGCCGGGGGCAATCGTCACCCCGCTTGGCCACGCCGCAAAGCCATGCCATCGTGTCGGCCAGATGGGGCGACCAACGACCCCTCACGTCGAACAGGGGATCTTCCATGCGTCTGAAATCGCTTGCGCTGGCGCTGGCCGGCGTCGCTCTCTCGGCCGTCGCGGCGATGGCGCAGACGGCGATGAAGCCAGCGGTCGTCTATGACAAGGGCGGCAAGTTCGACAAATCCTTCAACGAGGGCGTCTTCGCGGGCGCCGAGAAGTTCAAGGCCGAGACCGGCATCGAGTTCCGCGATTTCGAACCCACCAACGAGGCGCAGATCGAGCAGGCGCTGCGGCGCTTCGCGCGCGACGGGCATTCGCCGATCATCGCCGTCGGCTTCTCGCAGGCGACCGCGCTGCAGAAGGTGGCGGCCGAATTCCCCGACCTGAAGTTCACGATCATCGACATGGTGGTCGACCTGCCGAACGTGCAGTCGGTGGTGTTCAAGGAGCATGAGGGCTCCTATCTCGTCGGACTTCTGGCTGGCCTCGCCTCGAAGACCAACAAGGTCGGCTTCGTCGGCGGCATGGACATCCCGCTGATCCGGAAATTCGCCTGCGGCTACGTCCAGGGCGTCAAGGCGGCCAAGAAGGACGCCGAGATCTTCCAGAACATGACCGGCTCGACGCCGGCCGCCTGGAACGACCCGGTCAAGGGCGGCGAGCTCGCCAAGTCGCAGATCGACCGCGGCGCCGACGTGATCTACCACGCCGCCGGCGGCACCGGCATCGGCGTGCTGCGCGCGGCCGCCGACGCCGGCAAGCTCGGCATCGGCGTCGACTCCAACCAGAACGCACTGCAGCCCGGCAAGGTGCTGACCTCGATGCTGAAGCGCGTCGACGTTGCCACCTACGCCTCGTTCAAAGCCGCGCGTGACGGCGCCTGGAAGCCCGGGATCTCCGTGCTCGGCCTCAAGGAGGACGGCGTCGGCTGGGCGCTCGACGACGCAAACAAGGCGCTGATCACGCCCGAGATGAAGGCCGCCGCCGACAAGGCCCGCGCCGACATCATCAGCGGCTCGGTCAAGGTCCATGACTACATGTCGGATTCGAAGTGCACGATCTGAGACGCGGTAGAAATTCGTCATTCTCGGGCGAAGCGGAGCGCAGACCCGAGAATCTCATGCAGATGCTCGGGGCGAGCCCGAGCATGACGGCCAGGGCGGCTCGCCTTCCATGAAGGTCACCATTCTCGGTTCCGGCGACGCCTTCGGTACCGGCGGGCGCTTCAATACGTGCCTGCATGTCGAGGCCGGGGCCGGGGCCGAGCGCATGCTGCTCGATTGCGGCGCGTCCAGCATGGTCGCGCTGAATCGGGCAGGGATCGAGCGCAACGGCCTCTCGACCCTGCTCTTCACGCATTTCCACGGCGATCATTTCGGCGGGCTGCCGGCCTTCCTGCTCGATGCGCAGTTCGCCTCGCGGCGGACGGAAGCGCTGACCATCGCCGGGCCTGCCGGCATCGAACACCGAACCCTGCATGCTCTCGAAGCGGATTTCCCGGGCTCGTCGACCAACCGTTGGCGCTTTCCCATCACCTATGTCGAGGTGACGCCGGAGCAGCCGGCAACGCTCGCCGGGATCAATGTCAGCGCCTTCCCGATGGTGCATGACGAGCGCGCCGGCCCCTGTCAGGGCTACCGGCTCGACCATGCGGGAAGGATATTCGCCTTCTCCGGCGACACCGCATGGACGGACGCGCTGATCCCGCTCGCCGCCGGCGCCGACGTCCTGCTCGTCGAATGCTACGCCTACGACACCAAGCTCGCGAACCATCTCGACTACCGGACGCTAAGCGCACATCGGAGCGAACTCGACACGGCGCGGATCGTGCTGACCCATATGGGCATGTCCATGCTGGCAGGGCACGGTGACCTGCCCGAGGAACGGGCCCATGACGGGATGACGATCGAGCTATGACGGCACACGCCGCTCCCGCGATCGAGCTGTCGGGCATCTCCAAGCGGTTCGGGCCGGTCCAGGCCAATCGCGACGTCTCGCTGTCCGTCGCCGAGGGCTCGATCCACGGCATCGTCGGTGAGAATGGAGCCGGCAAATCAACGCTGATGTCGATCCTCTATGGCTTTTACGAGGCCGATGCCGGCACGATCCGGATCGGCGGCGCCGAGTGCCGGATTCGTACGCCGGCGGATGCGATCGGCTTCGGCATCGGGATGGTGCACCAGCATTTCATGCTGGTCGAGACGCTGAGCGTCGTCGAGAACGTCGTCCTCGGCGCCGAGGGCGGCCCCTTCCTCAAGGGCGGGTTGGCCCGGGCCCGCGCCGAGCTCGCGCGGCTGGCGGCCGATTACGGCCTCGCCATCGAGCCCGATGCGATCGTCGGTGATCTGTCCGTCGGCCTCCAGCAGCGGGTCGAGATCCTCAAGGCGCTCTATCGCGGCGCTCAGATCCTGATCCTCGACGAGCCGACCGCCGTGCTGACGCCGCCCGAGGCCGACCAGCTCTTTGCCCTGCTGAGGGCGCTGCGCGCCCAGGGCAAGACCGTGATCATGATCACGCACAAGCTGCGCGAGATCATGGCGGTGACAGACCGCGTCTCGGTGATGCGGCGCGGCGAGATGGTCGCGCATCTTGCGACCGCCGAGACCTCACCGCCCGAACTCGCCGAGGCGATGGTCGGGCGCCGGGTGCTGCTGCGGGTCGAGAAGGAGCCGAGGCCGCGCGGCGAAAAGGTTCTGGAGGCCGTCGGGCTCGAGCTCGTCGATGCGCGCGGCGTCGCGCTCCTGCGAGGCGTCGACCTGACCCTCCATGCCGGCGAGATCGTCGGGATCGCGGGTGTCGCCGGGAACGGCCAGAGCGAATTGCTCGAAGTGCTCGCCGGCCTCAGCCAACCGTCGCGCGGTGTCGTCAGGCTGGCCGGAAACATCCTCTCCAGCGCCGACCGCAACCCCGCCCGCCTGCGCAAGCTTGGCGTGATGCATATCCCCGAGGACCGCCACCGCAGTGGCCTCGTCACCGCCTTTCCGGCCGCCGAGAACGCGATCCTGGGCTATCAGCACGATCCCGCCCTTGGCCCCGGCCCCTTCCTGTCGCCGGCGGCGATTGCGGCACATGCCCGCGAGACCTTCGCGGCCTATGACGTGCGCCCGCCGGACCCCGCGCTAAAGACCGCGAAGTTCTCCGGTGGCAACCAGCAGAAGATCGTGCTCGGACGCGAGATCGAGCGGGCGCCGAAGGTGCTGCTCGTCGGCCAGCCGACACGTGGCGTCGATATCGGCGCGATCGAGTTCATCCACCGCCGCCTGATCGCGCTGCGCGATGCTGGTGTCGCGATCCTGCTCGTCTCGGTCGAACTCGAGGAGGTGATGGCGCTGTCCGACCGCATTCTCGCGATGTGCGGTGGCCGGATCACCGGCGAGCGCATGGCGGAGACCGCCGACGAGCGCGATCTCGGACTGTTGATGGCAGGCGTGGCGGAGGAGGCTGCGTGAGCGCGGCGCCCATCGAACTCCCGCGCTGGGCCGATACCGCGCTGGTGCCGCTGGTTTCGGTTGCGGCCGCCCTCGCCGTCGCCGGGCTCGTCGTGCTCGGGATCGGCGAGAGCCCGCTGGAGGCAACCGCGCTCCTGCTGCGAGGCGCACTCGGCTCGGCCGAGGGCATCGGCTTCACGCTCTACTACGCCACGAACTTCATCTTCACGGGGCTCGCGGTCGCGGTCGCCTTCCATGCCGGCCTGTTCAACATCGGCGGCGAGGGACAGGCGACGATCGCAGGCATCTTCACCGCGCTCGCCTGCCTCTGGCTGGCGCCGCTGCCAGGCGTCCTGCTGGTGCCGCTGGCGGTGCTCGCCGCGGCAGGGGGCGGGGCGCTCTACGGGCTCGTCCCGGGCTGGCTCCAGGCGACGCGCGGCAGCCACGTCGTCATCACCACGATCATGTTCAACTTCCTGGCCGCGACGCTGACCGTCTATCTCCTGGTCGAGGTCATGGGGAAGCCGGGCTCGATGCAGCCGGAAACGCCGGAATTCGCCGCCCATGCCATCCTGACGCCGATGCACAAGCTGCTTGCGCCACTCGGCATCAAGCTCCCCGCGACCCCGCTGAACTCGGCTTTCCTGCTGGCGCTCGCCGCCCTCGTCGCGGTGTGGGCGCTGATCTTCCGTTCGCGGCTGGGCTATGCCATCCGTACCGTCGGCGCCAATCCGAAAGCCGCCGCCTATGCCGGGATTTCGCCGGCCCGGATCACCATGGTCGCGATGGCGATCTCGGGCGCGCTCGCCGGCGGGCTCGCCGTCAACGAGGTGATGGGCGTGCAGCACCGGCTGCTGCTCGATTTCACCGCGGGCTACGGTTTCGTCGGCATCGCGGTGGCGCTGATGGGGCGCGGCCATCCCGTCGGCGTGGCACTCGCCGCCTTGCTCTTCGGCGTGCTCTACCAGGGTGGCGCGGAACTCTCCTTCGACAAGCCGAGCATCACCCGCGACATGGTCGTGGTTATCGGCGGCGTCGTCATTCTCTTCGCCGGTGCGCTGGACGGGCTGTTCCGGCGTGTGGTGGCGAGCGGACTGCGGCTCGGAAGGGCGAGCTGACGATGGAATGGATCGCGACCCTCGCCGTCATCCTCGACTCCGCGATCCGGCTCTCGGTACCGCTGCTCTGCGCCGCCATGGCGGGGCTTTGGTCGGAGCGGGCCGGCGTCGTCGATATCGGGCTCGAAGGCAAGATGCTGATCGCGGCCTTCGCGTCGGCCGTCGCCGCCTATCATACGGGCTCGGCCTGGACCGGGCTCGGGGCCGGCATTCTGGCCTCGATTGGGCTGGCGCTCGTGCATGGCTTCGCGGCAATCACCTGGCGCGGCAACCAGATCGTCTCCGGCGTTGCCATCAACATGCTGGCGGCAGGGCTGACCGTGATCCTCGGCAATGCCTGGTACGGGCAAGGCGGCCGGACCCCGACACTGGAGGGGGCGGCGCGCTTCGGCGACATCGCCCTGCCCTTCGCTGCGACGCTGCGCGAGCACGTCCCCGCGCTCGGCCTGTTCTATGACGAGGTCGTGTCGGGCCACGCCGTGCCGGCCTATCTCGCCCTGCTCGCCGTCGTCCTGACTGCGCTGGTCCTCAAGCGCACGCGCTTCGGGCTGCGCCTGCGCGCCGTGGGCGAGAACCCGGCCGCGGTCGACACCGCCGGAATCTCGGTCTCCGCGCTGCGCTATGGCGCAGTGGTCATCTGCGGCGCCCTCTGCGGCCTGGGCGGAACCTATCTCGCCGTCTCGCAATCAGCCGGCTTCCTGCCGCATATGACAGCCGGCAAGGGCTTTATCGCGCTGGCCGCCGTGATCTTCGCGAATTGGCGCCCCTGGCAAGCGCTCTGGGCCTGCCTGCTCTTTGGCGGGCTCGACGCGATCGCAATCCGGCTGCAGGGCGTGGCGCTGCCCGGCATCGGACAGGTTCCGGTGCAGGCGATCCAGGCCCTGCCCTATCTGATGACCGTGATCCTGCTGGCCGGCTTCATCGGCAAGTCGACGCCGCCCAAGGCCTCCGGCCTGCCCTATGTGAAGGAGCGCTGAGCGCGATGAGCGAGCCGAGCGTCGATTTCGAGACGTTGTTCGCGGCAGCAGCACGCGCCCAGCCGCGCGCCTACGCGCCCTATTCGCGCTTCAAGGTCGGCGCGGCGATCCTCGCGGATGACGGCGTCGTCTATTCCGGCTGCAATGTCGAAAACGCCGCCTACCCGTCCGGCAGCTGCGCCGAGCAGGGCGCGATCTCCGCGATGATCGCGGGCGGCGCCGGCCGCATCGCGGCCATCCTCGTGCTCGGCGAGGGAGAGGCCCTGGTCACGCCCTGCGGCGCCTGCCGACAGCGCATCCGTGAATTCGCGACACCGGAGACGCCCGTGGCGATCGCCGGGCCCGGCGGCGTACGGCAGATGTTTTCGCTGGCGGAGCTGTTGCCAGCCTCCTTCGGACCGGACAATTTGCGCCGGTGATTTGCGGCTCCGTTTCTCCGCATCGAAGAACAGTGTGATGCCGGATACGCTTGCATGAACGCCGAAGACAGCTTCCAACAAACCGCAAGGACCATCCGGGCTCATGGCGTGACCGGGCCGATCGACTGCGCCATCGTGCTCGGCACGGGGCTCGGCGGGCTCGCGGACCAGCTCGACGACGCCATCCGGATTCCCTACGCCGCCATTCCCGGTTTTCCGGCTGGCGCCGTGTCGGGCCATGCGCGGCAGGTCTGCATCGGCCGGCTCGAGGGCAAGACGGTGCTGATCTTTCAGGGCCGGGCACATTACTACGAGGGCGGTGACGCCGCGGTGATGCGGGTTCCGCTCGGCATGCTCTCCGCTCTCGGCTCGCCACCGCTGATCCTGACCAATGCGGCCGGCTCGCTGAAACCGGAGATGCCGCCGGGCAGCATGGCGGTGATCACCGACCACATCAATTTCAACGGGCCGAATCCGCTGGTCGGCGACGACGGCGACGGGCGTTTCGTGCCGATGGTGGACGCCTATGACCCGAAGCTGCGCGCGGGCCTGAAGGCAGCGGCTGCCGCTGAGGGTCTGTCGATCGGCGAGGGCGTCTATATGTGGTTCTCCGGCCCGAGCTTCGAGACGCCGGCCGAGATTCGCATGGCACAGGTGATGGGCGCCGATCTGGTGGGCATGTCGACCGTGCCGGAGGTGATCCTGGCCCGCCGCCATGGCCTGCGGGTCGCCGGGCTCTCGGTCGTGACCAATATGGGCGCGGGCCTCCATGGCGGCGCTCCGCATCACGGCGAGACCAAGGATGTCGCCAGCGCCGCGGCCGCCGATCTCGCGCGCCTGCTGCGCTCCTTCGTGAGGGCGCTGTGATGCCGATGACCGACGCAAGACTCGCGGCACGCGCCCTGGCGCTGCTCGATCTCACCGATCTTTCGGATGCTCCCGACGAGGCAGGACTTGCGGCCCTTTGCGCCAGGGCAGTCTCGACACCCGGGCCGGTGGCGGCGATCTGCATCTGGCCGCGCTTCGTCGCCAAGGCGCGGGCGATCCTCGGGGCCGGGCCGGTCAGGATCGCGACCGTGGTGAACTTTCCCGCCGGCGGTACCGACATCGATGTGGTCGTTGCCGATGCACAGGCGGCTCTGGCAGCGGGCGCCGACGAGATCGACCTCGTCCTGCCCTGGCGCGCGTTCCTGGCGGGCGAGCGCGAGGCCGCCAGAATGATGGTCGCCCGGATCAGGCAAGCCTGCGGCGGCAAGACTTTGAAAGTGATCCTCGAGACCGGCGAGTTTCCCGATCTCGAGCGCGTCCGCGAAGCGTCGGAGCTCGCCATCGCTGCGGGAGCCGATTTCATCAAGACCTCGACCGGGAAGACCGCTCAGTCCGCCAGCCTGCCCGCAGCGCGGACGATGCTGGAGGTCATCGCCAAGGCCGGGCGACCGGTCGGGCTGAAGCCCTCGGGCGGCATCCGCAGCCTCGCCGACGCGGCCGGGTATCTCACGCTGGCCGACGAGATCATGGGGCCGGGCTGGGCGCGGCCGGAGACCTTCCGCTTCGGCGCGAGCGGGCTGCATCAGGTGCTGGTGGATACGATCGCCGGAAGCACGGCAGGACAGGCGAGCGGACCCTATTGAGATGAAGCTGACGCAGGAAATCATTGCCGCCAAGCGCGATGGCGGCGAGTTGCCCGATGCGGATATCCGCCAGTTCGTCGCCGGCATCGCCGACGGCTCGGTCAGCGAGGGCCAGGCCGCTTCCTTCGCCATGGCGATATTCTTCCGCGACATGAGTGTGCGCGAGCGCGTCGCGCTGACGCTCGCGATGCGCGACTCCGGCGCGGTGCTGAACTGGGACGACCTTCCCGGCCCGGCCCTCGACAAGCATTCGACCGGCGGCGTCGGCGATACGGTGAGCCTGCCGCTGGCGGCCGCGGTCGCGGCCTGCGGCGGCTATGTGCCGATGATCTCGGGGCGCGGCCTCGGCCACACCGGCGGCACGCTCGACAAGCTTGATGCGGTGCCAGGCTATGTCACGCAGCCGGACAACGCGCTTTTCCGCAAGGTGGTGCGGGCCGAGGGCTGCGCCATCATCGGCCAGACCGCCGATCTCGCTCCGGCCGACAAGCGGCTCTACGCCATCCGCGACGTCACCGCGACGGTCGAGACCATTCCGCTGCTGACCTCATCGATCCTGTCGAAGAAGCTCGCCGCCGGCCTGCACGGCCTCGTCATGGACGTGAAGTACGGCTCGGGCGCCTTCCTGCCTGAGTATCGCAAGGGGCTGGCGCTGGCAGATGCACTCGTCGGCGTCGCCAATGGAGCAGGCCTGCCGACGACCGCCTTGATGACCGACATGGATGAGCCGCTCGCGACCAGCGCCGGCAATGCGCTCGAAGTCGGCTATGCGCTCGACCATCTCACCGGCAAGCGGCGCGAGCCGCGCTTCCATGAGGTCACCGTGGCACTCGCAGCCGAGATGCTGCTACTCGGCAAGCTCGCCGTCGATATCGATGAGGCGAGGCGGAAGATCGAAGCGGCCTTCGCCAGCGGGGCGGCGGCCGAGCGTTTCGCCCGGATGATCGTGGCGCTGGGCGGCCCGGCCGACTTGCTGGAGCGCCCCGAAAACCACCTCGCCGCCGCGCCGATCACTCGGGCTGTCTATCCGGAGACATCCGGAATCGTGCAGGCTGTCGACACGCGCGGCGCCGGGCAGGCCGTCGTGGCGCTCGGCGGCGGGCGCACGCGACCGCAGGACCCGATCGACCACGCCGTCGGCATCGCTGAATTGGCCGGAGTCGGCGACGCTGTCGGAGCCGATCACCCGCTCGGCATCGTCCACGCCCGCGACGAGGCCGGCTTCGCCATGGCGCAGAGGCGCTTGCGCGATGCCTATCGCCTGGGAGAGGGTGCGCCGGAACGCGGCGTACTGATCGCGGAACGCATTACGGAGAGTTCGCACGCATGAGTCTGCTTCTGGCGATGACCGGCTGGCATGTCGAGGATTGGCGCGCGCGCTTCAAGGCGCTGCTCCCGGACATGCCGATCGTGATACTGGGCGAGCCGTTCGACCGTCGCTCGGTGCATTATGTCGCGAGCTGGAAGCATCCTGAGGGCAGCCTTGCCGGCCTGCCGAATCTCGCGGCGGTGTTCTCGCTCGGCGCGGGCGTCGACCATCTCTTCGCCGATAGCCGTCTGCCCGACGTGCCGATCGCACGGGTGGTCGATCCCGACCTGACGACGCGGATGAGCGAGTACATCGTCCTCCACTGCCTGCGCTATCTGCGCCAGCAGCCGCGCTATGACCGCCAGCAGCGCGAGGCTCTCTGGGAAGACGATCGCAACCAGCCGGCAGCACGCTCGGTGCGCGTCGGCATCATGGGGCTGGGCGAGCTCGGGCAGGACGCGGCACGCAAGCTTCAGGTCATGGGCTTCGACGTCGCTGGCTGGAGCCGTTCTCCCAAGACGATCGACGGGCTCACGACTTTTGCCGGCGCAGAAGGCATGACGCCGTTCCTGGCCCGCACCGACATCCTCGTCAGCCTGCTGCCGCTGACACCGGAAACCCGCGGCACCATCAACGCCACGCTGCTTGCGGGCCTCGCGCAGGACGGGCGCCTCGGCGGGCCGTTCCTGATCAATGCCGGGCGCGGCGGGCTTCAGGTCGAGGCCGACATTCTGGCGGCGCTGGATGCCGGCACGCTTAGGGCTGCGACGCTCGACGTGTTCGAGACCGAGCCGCTGCCCACAGAATCGCGGCTCTGGAGCCATCCGGACGTGACGGTGACGCCGCATAACGCGGCGATGTCGGAGCCCGAGGCGATCGCGACCCTGATCGCCGCCCAGGTCAGGCGGCTCGAGGCCGGCGAGCCGCTGGAACACGGGGTGGACCCGGCGCGGGGCTACTGAGCCGGCCGCGTCTCCTCCTCGAGGAAGGCTTTGAACGCGTCGCCGTAATCGCGATGCCAGCGCGACAGCGGCGGGCGGTTCTCGATGATGTCGCCCATCGCCCAGGCCATGCGCTTCTCGTCGAGATCGCGCGTGGTCTCGCCATCGGGACACAGGATGTAGAAGTCGCCGGCGGCGAGGCGTTCGAGCATGAAGGCGACCGTCTGTTCCGGCGTCCAGGCGCCGGACGGCTTCTCAGGGCGCCCACGCGCCGTCAGGCCCGTAAAGACAAAGCCCGGGATCAGCAGATGGGCGCTGAGGCGCGCGCCTTCGCGCCCGCGCAATTCGTGCTGCAAGGCCTCGGTGAATACCTTCAGCCCGGCCTTCGAGACGTTATAGGCGGGATCGCCGGGCGGCGTGGTGATCCCCTGCTTCGAACCGGTGTTGACGATCAGGCCGGGCTGCCCGCCCTCCAGCATCGCGGGCGCGAAGATCTGGCAGCCATGGATCGCGCCCCAGAGATTGACCGCGAAAACGCGTTCCCAGTTCTCGACTGGGCCGAAGACCGCACTGCCGGGCTGGATGCCGGCATTGTTCATCAGCACATGGACCGCCCTGAAATGGCCGATCACCTCGTCCTTCAGCGCCTCCAGGGAGGCCCGGTTGCCGACATCGACCGCGCGTGCCAGCACGGTCGCGCCGGCGTCGGCCAGTTCCGCGACCGCCGCTGCAAGCAAGGCCTCATCGCGATCCGCGAGCACGACCTTCATGCCCAGCGCGGCAAAGGCGCGCGCCGCGGCCAGGCCGATGCCGGAAGCAGCGCCCGTGACCACCGCGACATGACCGGGAGCGAGAGCGGGATGGATCGTCATGATGTCGTGCCTCTCGATGTGCGGTTTCGTCTGCGCAGGCCGAGTTGCCATGCGATGGCGGCGCCATGATGACTGGTGCTTGCCGCGGCTGCTCCGCCGACGTGATCGCTGGCGGCGTGGCGTCTTCCAATCGTCACCAAGCTGTCGCAGCGCTGAAATCCGACGCCGTCAATCGAGCGAGGCCCCCTTCCGAAACGGAGCGTTCCATGCGCCTCTCCCTGATCGCAGCGATGCTGCTCTCCTCGACCATCCTGGCCAGTGCGCAGGAGACGCAGAAGGAATTCCCGGCCAGGCTCGTCGGCCACGCCCTGCTGCCGGCCAACACCATGGTCGCCCCGCCCGCAGATGCGCCGGCCGATCTCAAGGTCTCCGGCAAGTTCATCTCGCCAGGCAAGCGCGTCGAGGCCGTCGGCACGGTCATGGGTACCTCGGGCGGCCGCCCGACGGGTCTCTCGACGCCGTTCCAGGGGCAGCCCGTCCAGGGTTTCTCCGGCATCCGCTCGCTCGGCAATGGCGAGTTCCTGGTGCTGACCGACAACGGCTTCGGCGCCAAGGCGAACTCGCCGGACGCGATGCTGTTCTTCCACCGCATCAAGGCCGATTTCGCCGGCGGCAAGATCGAGCGACTCGCCACCACCTTCCTGCACGATCCCGACAAGAAGGTGCCCTTCCGGATTGCCAATGAAGGCACGGAGAAGCGCTACCTGACCGGCGCCGATTTCGATCCGGAATCGATCCAGCCGATCGGCGGCAAGTTCTGGATCGGCGAGGAGTTCGGCCCCTATCTCCTGCGCGTCGACGCCAGCGGCAAGGTCGAGGCGGTGTTCGAGACGCTGGTCGACGGCAAGCCGGCCCGCTCGCCCGACCACTATGCCGTGACCACGCCCGGCGCCCCGAACCTGCCGGTCGAGTTCAATGTCCGCCGCTCCAAGGGCTATGAGGGCATGGCCCAGTCCCCGGACGGGCGCTTCCTCTACCCCCTGCTCGAAGGCCCGCTCTGGAACGCCGAGACCAAGGGCAACGAGCTGATCGATGGCAAGGAAGTGCTGCGCATCCTCGAATTCGACGTGCAGGCCGAGAAATGGACCGGGCGCTCCTGGTTCTTCCCGCTCGAACAGGCGGGCCTCGCGATCGGCGACTTCAACATGATCGACAGCACTACAGCGCTGATCATCGAAAGAGATAACGGCGAAGGCACCGCCGACCGTGCCTGCGCGGCCGGGCAGAAGGGACCGGACTGCTTCCACGACCTGGCCAAGTTCAAGCGCATCGTGAAGATCGAGATGACCGACGCCAATGTCGGCAAGGCCGTGCGCAAGATCGGCTTCATCGACCTGATGAAGATCGCCGACCCCGACGGCAAGGCGAAGCAGGGCGCCATCGACGGCGTGCTGCCCTTCCCCTTCTTCACGATCGAGAACGTCGACGTGGTCGACCGGAGCAACGGCATCATCGTCGTCGGCAACGACAACAACCTGCCCTTCTCGTCGTCGCGCGACCCGAAGAAGGCCGACGATAACGAGCTGGTCCTGCTTTCGGTGAAGGAACTGCTCGACGCCAAGTGAGCTGAAGGCCTGCCTTCACGAAAGTCGTTGGCAGGTCATTCTTCCGAACCTGTCCTCAAACTCAAGTCATGGTCGGCGCCCTGCCGGCCATTCCCGTTTGGGAAGGGCGGCCTTGAACGGCGTTTTGTGCAGAATTATATTATTCGACGCCAAGTGCATGTTTGCATGAGGCGTGGTGGTTCGGATGATCGACACTCATGGAGGTGATCATGTTGACCGCGAGTACGAACAGCAGACGGCCACAGGACTTCTTCAACCTGATCCTCGCCGCGTGCCTGTTCATCTCCCCCTGGCTCTTCGGCTTCGTGGGCGAAATCAGGCCCACGCGAAATGCCTGGATCGTCGCCGTGGTGCTCGCCCTGGTGGCGTCCGCGGCGCTTTCGGCGTTCGCCGAATGGGAGGAATGGATGAACCTGGTGCTCGGTCTCTGGCTGGTGGTGGCCCCGTGGATGCTCGGCTTCACCGGCAACTCACGCGCGTTCTGGACCCATATGATCCTGGGCGTCTTGACGGCAGCGGTCTCGGCCTGGGCGGTGTGGGACTACCGGCACGAGCCACATGCAACGGCCTGACCCGGCCGCCATGTGATGCAAAGTTCGCGACCCGCCGCTGCCAAGCGACGGGTTTTTGCCGCGGCCTGCACTCCAGAGCCTCGCCCTGCCCTACCCTCGCAAGGCCCCGGGGCCCGGCACGGCGCCTGCCGGGCATTTCCCCGAGATGATCATGCCCAGAACCTCGTCCTGGGTAACGTCGCCGGTCCGGGCCATGCCGACGACGCGGCCGTTCTTCATCACGCTGACGCGGTCGGCGAGGTCGAAGACATCATGCAGGTCATGGCTGATCAGGAAGATGCCGATGCCCTGCTTCTTGAGCTCGAGGATGAGTTCCGCGACCTGCCTCGTCTCGGCCGGGCCGAGCGCCGCGGTGGGCTCGTCCATGATGAGCACGCGGGCGTTGAAATAAATCGCGCGGGCGATCGCGACCGACTGGCGCTGGCCGCCTGAGAGCGCCTTCACCGGCTCCTTGAAACGGCGGAAATGCGGGTTGAGCCGGCCCATCACCTTGCGTGTCTCGGCCTCCATCGCCGAGTCGTCGAGCGTGCGCCACGGCGTCAGCAGCTCGCGTCCGAGAAAGATGTTGGCGGCGGCATCGACATTGTCGGCCAGCGCGAGCGTCTGGTAGATCGTCTCGATCCCATGGCGCTTGGCATCGCGCGGGCTGGCGATCGAGACCGGCTCGCCATTGACCCGGATCTCGCCGGAATCGGCCCGGTAGGCGCCGGACAGGATCTTGATCAGCGTCGACTTGCCGGCGCCGTTGTGTCCGAGCAGGCCGACGACCTCGCCCGGGTTGAGATCGACGCTGACCGCATCGACGGCCTTGATGCCCCCGAAGGCGATCGAGATGTCGCGCATCTCGACGAGCGGGCTCGTCATGTCCATGGCGCTCACCCCAGCCGCTTGCGGTAGAGGCCGTCGAGCCAGACCGCCACCACCAGAACGAGACCGACGACGATGTTCTGCAGCGGCGTGTCGACGCCGATCAGCACCATGCCCGATTGCAGCGACTGCATCACCAATGCGCCGAGCATCGCGCCGGCGATCGTCCCGACGCCGCCGGCGAGCGAGGTCCCGCCGATGACGGCGGCGGCGATGACATAAAGCTCGTCGAGAGCACCGGCCGAGTTCGTCGCAGCGTTCAAGCGTGCCGTCGCGATGCAGGCGGAGATGCCGACGAGCGCTCCCATCAACCCATAGACCAGCATCAACACCTTGCGAGTGTTGACGCCGGACAATTGCGCCGCCTCGGGATTGCCGCCGATGGCGAAGACGTAGCGGCCGAAGCGGAGCCGCCGTGCCAGGAAGGTGATGGCGACGCCGACCGCCAGCGCCAGCAGCACCGGCACGGCCAATCCATGCCCGATGACCAGCCCGCCCTCGGGCCAGATCTCCCCGCGCGCCTCGGTCAGCCGGCGGGCGATGCCGGCTGGCAGCGCATAGGCGTTGGCGACCATGACGGTCGCGACGACCGCGCCGCAACCCAACCCGGCAAGGGCGAAATCGGCCCAGAGCGGGCGTAAGGAGAAGCCGAAACGCATGCGCCGGCGGCGCGCGGCGAAGCTGGCCACGGCGATCGCGGCGCAGATCGCCAGGCCGATCGCCCAGGAGGCGCTGGTGCCGATCGCTCCCTCGATGCCACCGCCAAGCCGGCGGAAGCGCGAATCCATCGGAGCGATGGTCTGGCCCTGCGTGACCCACCAGGCGGCGCCGCGCCAGACCAGGAGACCACCCAGCGTGACGATGAAGGAGGGGATGGCGAGGAACGCGATCAGCGCGCCCTGCAGCAAGCCGATGACGCCGCCGAGCGCGACTGCCGCGGAGAGGCTGACGACCCAGGTCGCGGGATGCTCGAAGCCCCAGAGCTCCGGCAACAGCCGAACCTGGATCAGTCCGACGACCATGCCGACGAAACCGAGCATCGAACCGACCGAGAGGTCGATGTTGCGGGTCACGATGACCAGCACCATGCCGCAGGCCATCACCGATATGGAGGCGGACTGGACCAGCAGGTTCCACAGGTTACGCGGCGTCAGGAAGGCGCCGCCTGACAACCAGTTGAAGCCGAGCCAGATCACGGCCAGGGCCGCGACCATGCCGATCATGCGCGGATCGAACTCGATCTCGCGCAGGTGATCGGCAAGGCTGCGCGAGCCTGTGCTGGCTGCGTCCAGGCTCGTGTCGCCCTGCACCGGCTTGGCCGGCGCCGGAGCGATCTCAGTCACACGCCTTGACCTTGCCCGCCGCGACGCCCTGGCACACGGCCGTCTTCGGCGCCCACCCGGCATCGATGACGACGTTGAGGTTGTCCTGCGTCACCGGTACGGGCTTGAGGAACAGGGCCGTCATCGCCTGCTTGGCCGGGCCCTGGTTCCAGCTCGTCGCGCCCGCGACTTCCGTCAGCTTGGCGCCGCCGGCGAGCTTGATCGCAATCTCGGCGGCGTTGCGACCGAGCTCCCGCGCATCCTTCCAGATCGTCACCGTCTGCGTTCCGAGCGCCACCCGGTTCAGCGCGGCGCGGTCGGCGTCCTGCCCCGAAACCGGCACGGAGCCGGCCAACCCCTGCGCGGCCATGGCGGCGATGGCGCCGCCGGCGGTGCCGTCATTGGCGGCGACGACCGCATCGACCTTGTTGGCGTTGCGCGTCAGGATCTGTTCCATGTTCTTCTGGGCATTGGCCGGCAGCCAGCCATCGGTGAAGGCTTCGCCGACATTCTTGATCTTGCCGCTGTCGAGCGCGGGCTTCAGCACCTCGATCGAGCCCTGATAGAGGAAGCCGGCATTGGGATCGGCCGACGAGCCCTTGATGAAGACGTAGTTGCCCTCGGGCTTCGCCTTGGCGATCTCGCGCGCCATCATCCGGCCGACCTCGACATTGTCGAAGGTCAGGTAGAAGGCCTGCGGGATCTCGATCAGCCGGTCATAGCCGACGACGGCGATGCCTTCATCGACAGCCTTCTGGACGGCAGGGCGGATCGCCTGCGCATCCTGCGCCAGCACGATCAGCGCCTTGGCACCGCGCGCGATCAGGCTCTCGACATCGGTGAGCTGCTTGGCCGGCGAGGACTGCGCGTCGGCGGAGAGATAGGTGCCGCCGGCCTTCTCGATCGCGGCCTTGATTGCCGCCTCGTCGGTCTTCCAGCGCTCCTCCTGGAAGTTCGACCAGCTGACCCCGATGACCGGGCCTTTGGCCGGAGCTTGGGCCTGGGCCAGCGCGGGCAATAAACCTCCCGACGCCGCCATCGCGACGCCGGCTGCAAGCAAGATCTGTCTGAACATGGCGATCTCCCGCGTTTCCTCTGGCCTTGCGCTCTCTTCTGGGATCGCGTGGTCAGCGTCCGGAGCGCCTCGACAAGGGGAGGTGAGCCTATCGCAGGGGAAGCGTCAAGCGACCCGTTTATCGGCCGAGTCGCAGATGTCGTTGAGCAGGCAGCGGCCGCATTCGGGCCTCAGCGCCTTGCAGGTGTAACGCCCGTGCAGGATCAGCCAGTGATGCGCATGCCGGCCGAATTCGGGGGGAATCGCCTTCTCCAGGCCAAGTTCGACCTGCAGCACGTTCTTGCCCGGCGCGATGCGAAGCCGGTTGGCGACGCGGAAGACATGGGTGTCGACCGCATGGGTAATCTCGCCGAAGGCGATGTTGAGCACGACATTGGCCGTCTTGCGGCCGACACCGGGCAGGCTTTCGAGCTCGGCCCGCGTCGTCGGCACCTCGCCGCCGAACTCCGCGATCAGCTTCTCGCAGAGGGCTACGACGTTCTTCGCCTTGGTGCGGAACAGGCCGATGGTCTTGATGTAGTCGCGCACGCGCTCCTCGCCGAGCGCCAGCATCTTCTGCGGCGTGTCGGCGATGGCGAAGAGCGGACGCGTCGCCTTGTTGACGCCGGCATCGGTCGCCTGCGCGGACAGCACCACAGCGACGAGTAGCGTGAAGGCGTTGACGGATTCGAGCTCGCCCTTGGGCTCGGGATTGGCCGCCTGGAAACGGGTGAAGATCTCACGCACCTCGGCAGCGCTGCGGGCACGCGGCTTCGTGATCCGCGCTTTCGGCGTGGCGCGGCGCTGGCGGCTGTTCTCTTGCGTCATGGGGGCGTTATAATTGGCGCATGGACCTCGGCAAGCGCGATTCAGGAGTGCCTGAGCAAGACGCCTCGGCCGCCGCCGAGCGCCCGGTCTTCGACGCGACGATCACTCCACATCGCTCGCTCGGCCAGAACGGCTTCCGCATCGTGATGACGCTGGTCTGCCTTGCCAGCATCGTCTCCTCGATTCCCTTCGTCGTGCTCGGGGCCTGGCCCGTCGCAGGCTTCTTCGGTCTCGACGTGATCGCGCTGTTCATCGCGTTCCATGTCAATTTCCGGCATGCCCGCGCCTTCGAGCGCATCGTCGTCACGCCGCTCGAAGTGCTGCTGCGCAAGGTCTCGCATCATGGCCGCGAAGCCGTCTGGCGCTCCAACCCGGCCTGGACGAAGCTCGAACGACAGACCGACGAGGATTACGGGCTGCTCGGGCTCAACCTGGTCTCCCGCGGGCGCAGCATCTCGGTCGCCGGCGCGCTTTCGCCGGGGGAGCGCGAGGGCTTCGCCGAGGCGCTCGGCACGGCGCTGGCCAAAGCCCGTCGCGGGCCGGATTACGGCGCGGCGTGAATGGCCGCGACCATCGTCCCGCTCCTGACCTTGGCAATTATCGTCATCGTTCTCATCGTGGCGCTGGTGCCGCGGCGGCGCGTGGCCAACGGAGATCCATCACAGATCGAAAGCGACCGCAGGGCCTATGCGTTGGTTCTGCGTGACAGGCTCGACCGGGCGCTGTTCGGGCCGGCGCTGGCCGGGCAGATCTGGGACCGCCTGATGCAATGCCCGGTCGGTGAAGGACTGATCCACGAGTTCCATCGCGACTACTGCGGTCATGGGCTGATCCGCACCGATAAGGGCGTGAAGCTCAGCGACATCCTGGATGGCCATCATGTCGTGGGCCCGGCCATCGCCGAATGGCCATCGCGAGAGGGCTTCGTCAGCTTTTTCGCCGAGCAATCCGATTATAGCTGCAGCGGCTGGGACGCGTCCTCTCCGGTCTTCGTCACCGAGGATGACTGGCACCGCAACAACCAGCGCCTGACCCGCGCGAAGCTTCTGCACTGGCTCGCCGGCCCCGCGCCGTCTGGCGCCTAGCGCAAGTCCCCTGAGCGCGCGTCGTAAGCCGCCTCGTTCCTGCGCGCGAGCCAGACGGTGTGCCCGCCGCAACTCTCGTCTTCGGCCAGATGATGCACGATTTCGAAGCCCTGATCGGCCAGCAGAGCGCGGTACTCGGCCGGGGCGAGACTGCCGTGATAGAGTGGCTCGCCGCCAAAGGTTCCAATCGCCTCGCCATGAGCGGGCCCGCTCGTGAACATCAGCGCGGCGCTAGGGGCGGCATGAGCGCGGAAGACCGCGAACATGCCGCGCTGATCCTCCGGCGTCAGATGGAAGAAGCTGTCCCAAGCGAGCAGGCCCTCGAAAGTGCGGCTGAGTGCAAGGGTGCGCATATCGGCGACCTGCCAATCCCGGTCCGGAAAGCGCGTCCGGCACAGAGCGATCAAGGAGGGCGAGCTGTCGACGCCGGAAACCGCATATCCCGCCTCGATGATATAGCGTGCGATCGGCTCGGCCGAGCCGCAACCGATGTCGAGGACCGAAGCGCCAGGAGCCAGGAGGGCGAGGAAACGGTCGAGCCAGGGCTTCTCGAACAGGGATCGGCCGCGCTGCGCGTCGAAGGCGCTCGCGTGCCGCTCGTAGAGCCCGACAATCTCCTTGGCCACTGTCGACATGGACGTCTTTCCGAAGCCGCCGCTGGACGGTCTGTGTGCAGGAGATCGGGCGCGATTGCCAGCTTTCGGGTGGAGTCCCGGCAATGCTCTCCCTAGTTTCGGTGCATGATCGATGATGCGAGAGTGACAACGATGACCGCTCATATCCAGAAGCTCGGCGTGATGACGCCGACCCGCTTTTCCAACGCCGTGCTGGCCCGCGCCGCCGAGGCGATTCCGGCAGCAGCCGATTTCCCGTCGACCGCGCCGGGCTCCGACTACGACACGGTGCGGCGCATCCTGGCCTACATCACCGAGCACTGGCGCGCCCAGCCGACGATCGAGGCGATCGCGGAGGCGGCCGGTGCGACGCCGACCGATGTGCACCACCTCTTCCGGCGCTGGTGCGGCCTGACGCCCAAGGCCTTCCTGCAGGCGATCACGCTCGACCATGCCAAGGGGTTGCTCGGCGCCTCCGCCAGCGTGCTCGACACGGCGCTCGAGGTCGGCCTCTCGGGGCCCGGCCGTCTGCATGATCTCTTCGTGACGCATGAGGCGATGTCGCCGGGTGAATGGAAGGCGGGCGGCGAGGGCCTTGCGCTCTCCTACGGCTTCCATGCCTCTCCCTTCGGCGAGGCCTTGATCGTCGCCACCGAGCGAGGCCTCGCCGGGCTCGGCTGGGTGTCGGACGGGCTCGACGGCGGCAAGGTCGTCGGCGGCCGGGCCGAGGCGCTGGCCGATATGATGCGGCGCTGGCCCCATGCCGATTACCGCTTCAACCCGCAGGCGACAGCGCCCTATGCCGCCCGCATCTTCGACCCGAAGGCCTGGTCGGCCGAGACACCGCTGCGCGTCGTGCTGATCGGCACCGATTTCGAAGTCAGGGTCTGGGAGACGCTGCTGCGCATCCCCGTCGGGCGCGCCACCACCTATGGCGACGTCGCCTGCCATATCGGCAAGCCCACGGCCTCGCGGGCCGTCGGCATGGCGGTCGGCAAGAACCCGATCTCCTTCGTGGTGCCCTGCCATCGCGTCATCGGCAAATCCGGCGCGCTGACAGGCTATCACTGGGGTCTGACGCGCAAGCGCGCCATCCTCGGCTGGGAGGCCGGGCAGACGGCTGCGGAGTAAAGCCGCCGTTCCTCCGGCGCAGCCGCGCCGTCATGCAATCGAGGCGTCAGCCGCGCGCGATCTCGGCGAAGCGCGCCGGCAGCGAAAAGCCATGGCGCAGCGGATCGTCCGCCTCGATGACGAAGGTGCCCTCGCCGGCGAAATGCCCCGTGCCACCGACGGCAACCGTGACGGCGCCGGGGGCGGGACCGGCGGCATCACCCAGCACGCGCCCTGTGAAGGTGCCGCCGGTGATGCTGCGGAAGCTGCGCGTCCGCCCCGCCGCGACCAGTCCCTTGGCGTGGTCGAGCGCCATGCGCGCCGTCACGCCCGAGCCTGTCGGCGAGCGGTCGATCTGGCGCTCGGCGAAGATGCAGAGATTGAAACTCGTCTCGTCGGCCTGAGCCTCGTCGGTGATGATCGTGCCATAGAGGAAGCCGAGGTCGGGCTCGGTCGGATGCGTGATCGCGAGCGTCGCCCGCACCCGGTCGGTCAGGGCCGCCGCCGCATCGGTCAGCGCCTCGACCGAACTCTCGAAGAGATCGAGTCCGAAGCGCGAGGCCGGCAGAATGCAGTAGAAGGCGCCGCCATAGGCGATGTCGGTGGTGACCGGCCCGAAGCCCGGCAATTCGACGACGAGATCCCGTGCAAAGACGAAGGCCGGCACGCTCTCGAAGACGACGCTCTCGACCTTGCCGTCGCGAACCGCACATTCCAGCCGCAGCAGGCCGCAGGGCGCCTCGATGGCGAAGCGCGTGACCGGCTCAACGGCCGGCACGAGCCCATGCTCGATCGCATAGCGGCCGAGCGCGATGGTGGCGTGGCCGCACATCGTGGAATAGCCTTCGTTGTGCGTGAAGAGCACGCCGAAGGCCGCCTCGGGATAGGAAGAGGCGACCGGGATCACGCCATACATGCCGGCATGGCCGCGCGGCTCCAGCATCATCGCCCGGCGAAGGTGATCATGGTTCTCACGCGCATCGCGGCGCTTTTCCAGGATGGTTCGGCCCTTCAGCTCCGGATAGCCGGCGGTGACGATGCGGACCGGCTCGCCGCAGGTGTGATAATCGAGATAGTTCAGGCGCATCATTTCAGTTCCGGTGTCAGGTGGCAGTTCGGCGCGGCGGATCGCAGCCGGGTCTGGTGCAGCTGTCGGCCGCGACGGCACAGGCGAAGGCGAGTGCCGCCTGGAGATCGCCGCGGTCTGCACCGGCGAATCCTGTCCCCAACCGGGCACGCGCCGACAGCACGGCGAGGAAACCGCCAATGAAGGTGTCGCCGGCGCCGACCGTATCGACAACGCTGACCGGCGGAGCGACAGCAGCAAGCGGCCCGTCGAGAGCATGGCAGACGGCGCCATCGGGCCCTTGCGTGATCAGCACGAGATGCGCGCCGAGTGCGTGCCAGCGCTGTGCGACCCCGTGGGCCGCCTCGCCCGGATAGAGCCAGGCAAGGTCGTCGAGGCTCGCCTTGACGATATCGGCCTGAGCGATGCGCGCCTCGATCAGGTCACGCGAATGCTCGCGCCCCGGCAGCACAGACGGGCGGATATTGACGTCGTAGCTGACGGTCGCGCCTTGGGCCCTTGCGCTCGCCGCCAGCGCCGCCACAGCTTCGGCCGAGGCGCCGACGGTCGCGCCGAAGGAGGCGGCATGGAGATGGCGTGCGCCCGCCGGCATGCTGCGTAGCGTGCCCTCGGGCTCGACATGGGCCGTCTCGTGCAGATGCAGGGCGAATTCCGGCACGCCGCCGGGTCCGAGCGGCGACACGATCGCTACCGCCGTCGGCCGTGCGCTGTCTTGGACCAGCGCCGTGCCGATTCCCTCGCGTTCGAGAGCGCCGCGGAAACGCCGTCCCAACGCATCGAGCGAAAGCGCTCCGGCGTAGGCGGGCCTTGCACCGAAGCGCGCCAGCGCCAGCGCCGCGTTGAAGCCGGAGCCGCCCAGCACCGCCTCGTAGTGCCGGCCCTCGGCATCGCGCGGGATGAAATCGCCGATGGCCTCGCCGACGACGAGGATGTCGGCTGCGCTCACAGCAGACCGCGCTTCGCCAGACTGCGCATCAGATGCGAGGTGCCGAAGGTCCAGGGTTCGCATTCATCGGTGCGACGCATGCGGTTGACCAGCGCCCCAAGCTCGGGCGCGGCGATGGTGACGACGTCGCCATATTTGTGGGTGAAGCCGCCACCTGGCGTGTCGCGATCCTTGATCGGCGCGAACATGGTGCCGAGATAGAGCGCCGCGCCGTCCGGGTACTGATGATGCGGGCCGAGCATCTGGCTGGCGAGATCGGCCGGGTCGCGGCTGATCTGCGCGATCGAGGACGAGCCCTCCAGCGTGAAGCCGTCCTCGCCCTCGACCGTCAGCGTGACCGTGGTGTTGCGGACATGGTCGAGCGTGAAGCCTGCGTCGAACAGGCGGATGAACGGGCCGACGGTGGCGGCGGCGTTGTTGTCCTTGGCCTTGCCGAGCAGCAGGGCCGAGCGTCCCTCGACATCGCGCAGATTGACGTCGTTGCCGAGCGTCGCGCCGACGATGCGGCCGTCGGAGGCGACGATCAGAACCACCTCCGGTTCCGGGTTGTTCCAGGTCGAGGCCGGATGCAGACCAGCGTCGAAGCCGGTGCCGACCGACGACATCGGCGGTGCCTTGGTGAAGATCTCGGCGTCCGGTCCGATGCCGACCTCGAGATACTGGCTCCAGGCGCCCTGGCTGATCAGTACCTCCTTGAGTTTCATCGCCTCGGGCGAGCCGGGCTTGAGCTTGGAGAGATCGTCGCCTATCAGCTTGCCGATTTCCGCGCGGATCGCAGCGGCCGCGCCCGGGTTGCCCCGTGCCTTCTCCTCGATGACGCGCTCCAGCATCGAGATGGCGAAGGTGACGCCGGCCGCCTTCACCGCCTGCAGGTCAAGCGGCGAGAGCAGCCAGGGCTTGCCCTTGTCGCGCCCGTCAACGGGAGTGTTCGCCAGAATGTCGGCAAGCGTCCCGATGGGCTCGCCCTGCGCCGCCCGCAGCGCGGCGGCCGGATCCTTGGCCTCGCAGAGATCGCGGCTGGTCGGAAAGGCACGGGTTACATCGACGAGAACGCCGTCGCGCAGGGTCACCACCGCCGGGCCGGCGACATCGGGACGCCAGACACGACCTAGCAGGGTCGCATTCGAGGCATCCTTCGGCAGGGTCTGGGCGGGCGTCAGCGAAAAGCGCGGCATGGCGAAGATCCATCGATCGGCGAGGTGGGCGGGGAGAACAGCCGCTTCCGGGCGAATGTGCAAGAGCCTCAGCACAAAGTCGCGCAAGCGAGCGGCTTGCGCCTGTCATGAATTTGTCATTGAAACGTCGCCCGCCCTTCATGCTAGCTTGCGCACCAACAATAACAGCCGCCCAAGCGACCCGAGGGCGGAAGGGAGACAAAGATGACAGTGAAATCTCGCATCCTGATGTCCGTCGCGGCTTTCGCGCTCGCCGGCGCAGCGCCCGCCGCGGCCCAGACCGAAATCCAGTGGTGGCACGCGCTGACCGGCGCCAACAACGACGTCGTCGTGAAGCTGGCCGAGGACTTCAACGCCTCGCAGAAGGATTACAAGGTCGTCCCGGCCTATAAGGGCTCGTATCCGGACACGCTGAACGCCGGCATCGCGGCCTTCCGCGCCGGCCAGGCGCCGCACATCCTGCAGGTCTTCGAAGTCGGCACCGGCACGATGATGTCGGCCAAGGGTGCGGTGAAGCCCGTGCACGAGCTGATGAAGGAAGCCGGCGAAGCATTCGATCCGAAGGCCTACCTGCCCGCCATCACCGGCTACTACTCGACGGCCAAGGGCGAGATGCTCTCGATGCCGTTCAACTCATCCTCGATGGTGATGTGGTACAATAAGGATGCCTTCAAGAAGGCCGGCCTGAACCCCGACGCGCCGCCGAAGACCTGGCCCGAAGTGTTCGAGGCGGGCAGGAAGCTGAAGGCTGCCGGCTTCGACAAGTGCGGCTTCACCAATGCCTGGGCGCCCTGGGCGAACATCGAGCAGTTCGGCGCCTGGCACAACATCCCGCTCTCGACGAAGGTCAACGGCATGGACGGCTTCGACGCCGTCATGAACTTCAACCAGAGCCCGCTCTTCCTGAAACACTGGACCAATCTGGCCGAGCTGCAGAAGGAAGGCGTCTACAGCTATTCGGGCCGCACAAACACCGGCGAGGGCCGCTTCACCTCGGGCGAATGCCCGATCATGCTGACCTCCTCGGGCTTCTTCGGCAACGTCAAGGCGAACGCCAAGTTCGACTGGGCCAATGCGCCGATGCCGTATTACCCCGAGGCAGCTGGGGCTCCGCAGAACTCGATCATCGGCGGTGCCTCGCTGTGGGTGATGGGTGGCAAGAAGGCGGACGAGTACAAGGGCGTCGCCAAGTTCTTCACCTTCCTCTCCGATGTCGACCGGCAGGTGAAGCTGCACACCGAGTCGGGCTATTTGCCGATCACCAAGGCGGCCTATGAGAAGGTCAAGGCGTCGGGCTTCTACAAGGACAAGCCCTATCTCGAGACCCCGATCCTGGAGCTTAACAACAAGGAGCCGACGGACAACTCGAAGGGCCTGCGCTATGGCAGCCTCGTGCAGATCCGCGACATCTGGTCGGAGGAGCTGGAAGCGACGCTGAACGGCCAGAAGGCGCCGAAGGCGGCGCTGGATGCGGCGGCCGAGCGCGGCAACCAGATGCTTCGCCAGTTCGAGCGGACTGCCTCGCGCTGAGCTGATGCACCACGCTGCGTCATCCCGGGCGTAGCGAAGCGAAGGCCCGGGATCCATGCCGGAACGGTTCCTGCTTGGATCCCGGGTCTCCCTACGGTCGCCCGGGACGACGGAGCGGACTAAAGCGACACGATGCAGAAGAACGCCGTCTTCAATGGCCTGACGATCCCGCTGATGCTGCTCCTGCCGCAGCTGGCGATCACCATCGTGTTCTTTTACTGGCCGGCGAGCCAGGCCGTCTGGCAGTCCTTCCTGCTGGAGGACGCCTTCGGCACCTCGACCGAATTCGTCTGGTTCGAGAACTACATCCAGCTGTTTTCCGACCCCGGCTATCTCAGGGCCTTCATCAACACGGCGATCTTCTCGAGCTTCGTCTGCGTGCTCTCGCTGTCGCTGGCGCTGCTCTTCGCCGTCATGGCCGACCGGCAGATCCGCGGCGCCGAAATCTACAAGACGCTGATGATCTGGCCTTATGCGGTGGCGCCAGCGGTCGCCGGCGTGCTCTGGCTGTTCATGTTCGATCCGTCGCTGGGCATGTTGGCGCGCGGGCTGCAGTCGCTCGGGATTGCCTGGAACCCACGGCTGAACGGCAATGACGCGATGCTGCTCGTGATCCTCGCGGCAACCTGGAAACAGATCAGCTACAATTTCCTGTTCTTCCTCGCCGGCCTGCAGTCGATCCCCAAGAGCGTGATCGAGGCGGCCGTGATCGACGGCGCGCGGCCGATGCGGCGCTTCTGGACGATCGTCTTCCCGCTGCTCTCGCCGACGACCTTCTTCCTGCTGGTGGTGAACATCGTCTACGTCTTCTTCGACACCTTCGGCATCATCGACACGGTCACCGGCGGCGGCCCCTCGGGCGCGACCGAGACGCTTGTCTACAAGGTCTTCGCCGACGGCAAGGGCGGCTCCAATCTCGGCGGCTCGGCGGCTCAGTCGGTCGTGCTGCTGGTGATGGTCATCGCGATGACCGCCATCCAGTTCCGCTTCATCGAGCGCAGGGTCAGCTACTGATGGTCGAGGACCGCCGCCTGGGTGATGCGATCGCCTATGTCATTCTCTCGATCGGCGTGCTGATCGTCGCCTTCCCGGTCTGGCTGACCTTCGTCGCCTCGACCTGGGACGCCGCGACCATCATCAACGGCAAGCTGCCGCTCTATCCGGGGCCATATTTCTTCGAGAACTACAACCGCATCCTGTTCATCGGCACGTCGAGCACGACGCGTGAGCCGGTGCTCGGCATGATGTTCAACTCCTTCGTCATGGCCATGGCGATCGCACTCGGCAAGATCTTCATTTCCGTGCTCTCGGCCTATGCAGTGGTCTATTACCGCTTCCCGTTCCGGATGGCGGCGTTCTGGATCATCTTCGTGACGCTGATGCTGCCGGTCGAGGTCCGCATCTTCCCGACCTTCAAGGTCGTCTCGGATCTGCGGATGCTCGACACCTATCAGGGGCTCGCCGTGCCGCTGATCGCGTCCGCGACGGGCACGCTGCTGTTCCGGCAGTTCTTCATGACGATCCCCGACGAGTTGCTGGAGGCCTCGAAGATCGATGGCGCCGGCGCGTTCAAGTTCTTCAAGGACACGGTCATCCCGCTCTCGATCACCACGATCGCAGCGCTGTTCGTGATCCAGTTCATCTATGGCTGGAACCAGTATCTCTGGCCGTTGCTCGTGACGACGAAGGACTCGATGCAGACCATCGTCATCGCGATCAAGAAGATGATCGTCACCTCCGACGCCCTCACCGAATGGCAGCTCGCCATGGCCACGGCCATGCTCGCGATGCTGCCGCCCGTCTTCGTCGTCATCGCCATGCAGAGGCTCTTCGTGAAGGGCCTGGTCGAAACCGAGAAATAATCCGCCGATGGCTCAGGTCACCCTCACCAGCGTCAAGAAGATCTATCCCGGCGGCGTCGAGGCCGTGAAGGGCGTCTCCTTCGACATTCCCGATGGCGGCTTCTGCGTGCTCGTCGGCCCGTCCGGCTGCGGCAAGTCCACGCTGCTGCGCATGGTCGCGGGGCTCGAGACGATCTCGGCCGGCGAGGTCTCGATCGGCTCGCGCACCGTCAACGAGGTCGGTCCCGCCGACCGCGACATCGCCATGGTGTTCCAGAACTACGCGCTCTATCCGCATATGAGCGTCTACGACAACATGGCCTACGGGCTGCGCAATCGCGGCACGCCGAAAGACGAGATCGAGAAGCGCGTCAAGGAAGCGGCGCGCATCCTCGCGATCGAGGGGCTGCTGGAGCGCCGGCCGCGCCAGCTTTCGGGCGGCCAGCGCCAGCGCGTCGCCATGGGCCGCGCCATCGTGCGCAAACCGCAGGTCTTCCTCTTCGACGAGCCGCTCTCCAATCTCGATGCGAAGCTGCGCGTGCAGATGCGCGTCGAGATCAAGAAGCTGCAGCGGGCGCTGGGTGTCACCTCGATCTACGTCACGCATGACCAGGTCGAGGCGATGACGCTCTCGGACAAGCTCGTGGTGATGAATGGCGGCCAGGTCGAGCAGATCGGCGTGCCATCGGAAGTCTACAGGAAGCCGGCGAGCAAGTTCGTCGCGACCTTCATCGGCTCGCCGCCGATGAACATCCTGCCCGGCACGACGGACGGCCCCGGCATCGTGGCGCTGGGCGATGCGATCCTGGAAGCGCGCGATCTGCGCGAGGACCTGCCCGCCCAGATGCCGGTCGAGGTGGGCCTGCGGCCGGAGGATATCGAGATCGCCTCCGAGGGCCAGGCCGGATCCCTGCCCTTCGATGTCGAGTTCATCGAGGAGCTGGGGGCGACGCAGCTCTTCCACGGCCAGCTCGCCGGCCAACCCTTCGTGATGCAGGCCGCGACCGATGCCCTGGCGGCGCATACCGGGCGGATCTGGATCACGGTCGATCCCGACCGCGTCCATGTGTTCGATTCGAAGACGGGCGCGCGGCTGGGGCGGGCCTGACGCCCATCGTCATGCCCGCCTGTGGCGAGCATTCACGAGGCGAACACCGCTCTCTGTCGAAGCAGGCGTGGATGGTCGGGACAAGCCCGACCATGACGCAGCAAAGAGCGGGCGCGAGGCCGCTCAGCTAACCGGAGCGTATTTCACCACGCAACCATAGGATTTGGTCGCGGCTTCCGAGACCGGCTTGCCAGCCTTGAGCTCGGACATGGCCTGGCGGACATAGCTCTTGGCGCCGTCGAGGCTGGATGCGCTGGCGGACGGCTTGTCGTCGATCGCGCCCATATAGGCGAGCGTGCCCTTGGGATCGACGATGTACATGTGCGGCGTCGTGGTCGCGCCATAGGCACGCGCCATCTTGCTGTTGGGATCGAGCAGGATGCCGGCCGGCGCGGCGTCGCGAGTCTTCGTCAGTTCCTTGGCCTTGGCGCCATCGACATGGCCCTGCTCGCCCACAGGCGAGGAGATGACCGAGAGCCACACGACGCCTTCCTTGGCCATGTCCTTCTGCAGCGTCTGCATGGTCGCGCTGTTGTAGTGCTTCCGGACATAGGGGCAGTCGTGATTGGTCCATTCGAGGATCACGGTCTTGCCGGTGAACTCGGAGAGCTTGCGGACCTTGCCGTCGGCGTCGACAGCCTCGAAGGCGGGTGCGGGCGCCCCGATCTTGGCCGAGGCCTGGGCCAGGGCCGATCCGGCAGCGAACGAAAGACCTGCGATGGCGAGGCCGGCGATGAAAGTCTGGCGGGTCAGTTTGGCTTTCACGTCTGTCTCCTGTCTTCGGGGTGGATTCCTTGTGAGGCTTCGCCGACGAAACGCAGTCAGCGGGCGGCGGTCTTCATCTCCTTGCCGGCGGCACGCCTCGCGGCGGTAACGATCATGTCGGGCGTCAGCAATTGCGGCAGGACCTCGGGCTGAGCGCCCTTCGTGCCGGGGTAGAACAGATAGAGCGGCACACCGGCACGACCCTGCTCGGCGAGCGCCATGGCGATCTGACTGTTGCGGTTGGTCCAATCGGCCTTGAGATAGACGACCTTCAGCTCGGCGAAGGCGTCCTTGACCTCCTGGCGCGCGAGCGCGACGCGCTCATTGGCGAGGCAGGTGATGCACCAGGCAGCGGTGAAGTTGACGAAGACCGGGCGCCCTTCCGCCTGCAAGGCCGCGACGCGTTCCGGCGTCCAGGCCTGGATGTCGCCGGCACGGGCCTGCGTCGTCACTTCGGGCACGGCGCTCTGGATCACGAACCAGCCAGCTGCGAAGGCGACGAGGACAGAGAGCGCCGAGGCGGCGATCCGGCCGCGCCCTGCATTCCGCGTGACGCCGACGAGCCAGACCACGAAGCCGGCAGCCAGCACCGCAACCAGCGCCGCCAGCACACCGCCCGGCCCGGCCTGAACCGAGGCGACCCAGATCAGCCAGATCGCGGTGGCGAACATCGGAAAGGCGAAGGCCTGCTTCAGGATCAGCATCCAGCGGCCGGGCTTCGGCAGCAGGCGCAACAGGCCGGGCGCAAAGGACAGCGCCACGACCGGAAGCGCGAAGCCCAGCGCCAACGCCATGAACACGGCCAGTCCGAGCGTGGGAGGCTGCGTCACCGCATAGCCGACGGCCGCGCCCATGAACGGCGCCGTGCAGGGCGTCGCGACGATCACGGCCAGGGCGCCTGTCATGAACGCACCCAGCCGGCCGCCCCGGCTGGCGAGGCCATGACCGACGCCGGCCGCGGACGTGCCGACCTCGAAGGCGCCGAGCAGATTGAGGCCGATCAGCGTCATCACCACAGCCAACGCAATCACCAGCGGGGGCGACTGCAACTGGAAGCCCCAGCCGACACTGGAACCGAGCGCGCCGAGGATGATCACCATCCCGGCCAACGCCATGAAGGTAACGACCACGCCGGCAAGGAAGAGCAGACCCTGCTCGCGCACTTCCGCGCGGTTCGCCCGCGCGAGCTGCGCGAAGCCGAGCGCCTTGATGAAGAGGACCGGCAGCACGCAAGGCATCAGATTGAGGATCAGTCCACCCGCGAAGGCAAAGAGCAGCGCCGCCCAGAGCGTCAGGTCCGCGCCCTCGGCCGGCAGTGGTATCCGAACGACCGCAGGACGCGGCGAGGCGGCGGCATCCGCGCCGCTCGCGACCAGAACGGGATCGACTGCAGCGAGGAGGCTGAGCGCGCGGGTACTGCCACCCTCCTTGAAGGTCAGGACGGCCTCGATCTCCGCCCCGGTGATCTTGAAGGCGCTCGAGCGGATCAGGCGCAGCACAGTCCCGTCGGTACCGGCTGAAGAATCCTGTTTGGCGGCATGCTCGATCAGCGTGTCCGAGAGTGGGAAGAAGCGCAGATCGCTGTGCGACCCGGACAGGCCCGGCAGCGTCAGCGCGAGCCCTTCGCCATCGGCGGCCAGACGGCCCTTGAAGTCGGCGGGAGCGGGCAGCGCGGCACGGGCGGCCTCGATGCGGGCCTGCGCGGCCTCATCGACGGCCGCGACCGGCGCGATCGGCAGGTCGAGCGTAAAGGCGCCCTCCTCGGGGATGCAGATCTTTTCACAGACCAGCCAGGTCGCATCGGCCTTCAGCGTCAGGCGCTCGCCTGGCTTGGCGTCCGGCGGGACGGCGATCTCGACGGGCAGCAGGACCGTGCCCTCGAAGCCGAAGTTGACCAGCGGCTCGACCGGCAGCGCTTTCGGAGCAGGCCATTGGATGTCCCCGGCGCTCATGCCGGCCGGCAGCGTCCAGTCGATGCGCGTCGGCTCGCCGGAATCGCCGGGATTGCGCCAATAGGTGTGCCAGCCGGGCGCGATCTTCTGGACCAGCGCGACCTGGAAGCGCTCGCCGGGAGCCACCGCGTCACGGCTCGACAGCAGCGTCGCCGTCACCCGTGGCGAGGAGACGGCAACCGATTCCGCCGCCACTGCCAAGCCCGGCGCTACCAGCGCGAGGGCCAGGACGGCCTGCCGCCAGAAACGCCCGGTCAGAGTCGAAACCATCTTCACGTCGCCTCCTCTCGGCTCGGCCCTACGCCGAGCAGATGCCTCATCGTAGCCGAAGTGGCCAATGACAAGGCAGTGAGGACGATGCGCGATATGGCCGCGGATGCGGGGCGAACTGCCGGAAGCGGCGGTGAGGATGGCCGTCTATTGCGGCGTGAGGGGCAGCGGCCCGGCTCCGGCTGCCGGCGCCGCCGGACGGGGCCTCGGCTTGGCGGCCGGCTTGGCCGGCTCGCTGCTGATGCCGAGGCGCGCGCGGATCGAGGCGGCCCTGGCCTCGGTCAGGCGTGCGCCGCAGAAACCGATCTGGCCTTCGCGCTGGAAGGCCCGGCAGATCAGCTCGCGCTCGGCCGAAAAGCCGGCCTGCTCACGTGCGATCGCGCGTTGGTCGACCGCATCGGCCTTGGCGGTCAAGGTGCGATAGCCTTCGCGAACGGCGCGCTCGGCTGCGCCGCGCGCGGCCTCGATCTCCTTGGCGCGCGCCGGCAGGGTGCGCGCATCCGGCCCCCAGAGGCCACGCGGATCGATCCGGCATGCGGCCGCCTCGACGACGCAGGGCTGCGCCGGCTCGACCACGAGGAAAGCGCCATCGAGCACGTCGAAGACGATCGGGCAGATCGGCGCCTCGAGCCGGTAGCGGGGCACTCCGGCCGGCCGGCCGAGCGACGTCACCGGCACGGGCGCGTCGCCGAAGGACACGGCACAGGGCTCGACCAGATTGCTCGACTGGAAGCCGTCGACGGTGAGCTTCAAGCCGAAGCCCGCCGACGTCTTCTCGAAGACCGCCTCGCCGGGGCCACCATTATGACGCAGGACACGCCCGACGATCGCATCCTCGCCGGCAACCTTGATCGCCGGCATGGATGGGGCACGCGGCGCCGCCGGCGCGATGGACGAGGTGGGCGCGGCCTGCTGTGTGCCAGGCGCATTGAAGGGCTGCGCGCCCGGCAGTTGCAGCGGCTGGGCCAGCGCAGCCTGCGACGCGCCGGCGAAGGCCAGCAGCGCGAGGCAGAGGGCAAGATGCGTCCGTCGGGTCACGAGGCGGCCAGTTTGGAACTGAAACAACCGCTTCTGCATGAAATGTCGCGGCGCGCCGCGCAAGGGCACATCCGCAACACTTGCCGTCAATGCGATGCAAGAGCGCGCAAGCGTCGTCGATGACGGGCGAAACCTTGCGCGCGCGGATTCTTAATCGGCTCGCCTGTCTTGCAAGGGCAGGAACACCCTCACTATATACGCCGCCAAGGGGCGGTTTCACGACCGTCAAACGTGGAATGCCGGTTTCGTTCGCCGCGACAGGTGGGGGCGAACCGGTCCATGGGCCGGCAGGTGGCGCCAAGCGCTGCAGGCCGGCGATCTGCTCAATCGAAAGGGATCCCATCCATGGGTAAAGTCATTGGTATCGACCTCGGCACGACCAACTCCTGTGTCGCGGTCATGGAAGGCACTACGCCGAAAGTCATCGAAAACTCGGAAGGCGCGCGCACCACGCCGTCGATCGTCGCCATCACCGACGACGGCGAACGTCTGGTCGGCCAGCCGGCCAAGCGCCAGGCCGTCACCAATCCCGAGCGCACCTTCTTCGCGATCAAGCGCTTGATCGGTCGGACCTTTGAGGATCCGATGACGAAGAAGGACATGCATCTCGTCCCCTACAAGATCAAGAAGGCCTCGACCGGCGACGCCTGGGTCGAAGCCGACGGCAAGGACTATTCGCCCTCGCAGATCTCGGCCTTCACCCTGACCAAGATGAAGGAGACGGCGGAGGCCTATCTCGGCCAGCCGGTCACCCAGGCCGTCATCACGGTCCCGGCCTATTTCAACGACGCCCAGCGCCAGGCGACCAAGGATGCCGGCAAGATCGCCGGCCTCGAGGTGCTGCGCATCATCAACGAGCCGACCGCTGCGGCGCTGGCCTATGGCCTCGACAAGAAGCAGGCCGGCACGATCGCGGTCTATGACCTCGGCGGCGGCACCTTCGACGTCTCGATCCTCGAGATCGGCGACGGCGTCTTCGAGGTGAAGTCGACCAATGGCGACACCTTCCTCGGCGGCGAGGACTTCGACATGCGCCTGGTCGAGTATCTCGCGGAGGAGTTCAAGCGCGAGCAGGGCATCGACCTGAAGAAGGACAAGCTCGCGCTCCAGCGCCTGAAGGAAGCTGCCGAGAAGGCCAAGATCGAGCTCTCCAGCGCCGCGCAGACCGAAATCAACCTGCCCTACATCACGGCCGATGCCTCGGGCCCGAAGCATCTCGCCATCAAGCTGTCCCGCGCCAAATTCGAGAGCCTGGTCGACGACCTGATCCAGCGCACCATCGAGCCCTGCAAGAAGGCGCTCAAGGATGCCGGCCTGTCGGCGGGCCAGATCGACGAAGTGGTCCTGGTCGGCGGCATGACCCGCATGCCGAAGGTTCAGGAGGTCGTGAAGCAGTTCTTCGGCAAGGAGCCGCACAAGGGCGTCAATCCTGACGAGGTCGTCGCCATCGGCGCCGCGATCCAGGCCGGCGTGCTGCAGGGCGACGTCAAGGACGTGCTGCTGCTCGACGTGACCCCGCTGTCGCTCGGCATCGAGACGCTCGGCGGCGTGTTCACGCGCCTGATCGACCGCAACACCACGATCCCGACCAAGAAGAGCCAGGTCTTCTCGACTGCCGAGGACAATCAGCAGGCTGTGACGATCCGGGTCTTCCAGGGCGAGCGCGAGATGGCGGCCGACAACAAGATGCTCGGCCAGTTCGACCTGATGGGCATTCCGCCGTCCCCGCGCGGCATGCCGCAGATCGAGGTGACCTTCGACATCGACGCCAACGGCATCGTCTCGGTGACGGCGAAGGACAAGGCCACCAACAAGGAGCAGCAGATCCGCATCCAGGCTTCGGGCGGGCTGTCCGACGCCGACATCCAGAAGATGGTCAAGGACGCAGAAGCCAATGCCGCCGAGGACAAGAAGCGCCGCGAGCTGGTCGAGGCCAAGAACCAGGGCGAAAGCCTGGTCCACTCGACCGAGAAGTCGCTGAAGGACTATGGCGACAAGGTCTCCGCCGCCGACAAGACGGCGATCGAGACGGCTCTCGACGCGCTCAAGGCGGCGCTGGCCGAGGACAATGCCGAGACGATCACCTCGCGCACCACGGACGTGATGCAGGCTTCGATGAAGCTGGGCGAGGCGATGTATGCCGCCAGCCAGGCCGAAGCCACGGCCGAGGATGGCGAGCCGGCCGCGGACGCCAAGAAGGAAGACGACGTGATCGACGCCGACTTCAAGGACGTCAGCGACGACAAGGGTGACAAGAAGAAGAGCGCCTGATCGCGCTCTTTCATCCACGACGACGTGATGGCCGGGCTTGACCCGGCCATTGCGCTGAAGGAATGCGTCGTGAAGACAACATTCTCGTTCTCCCGCGAGGATGTGCCGGGCCGGCCCGGCACTGACGCGGCGGGGAACGAAGGGGCCGCTGTTTGATGTCCAAGCGCGACTATTACGAAATCCTCGGCGTCTCCAAGACCGCCAGCGACGCCGAGCTGAAGAGCGCCTTCCGCAAGCTCGCCATGGGCTGCCATCCCGACCGCCATCCTGGCGACACGGCGGCCGAGGCCAAGTTCAAGGAGCTGAACGAGGCCTATCAGGTACTCTCGGACGGCCAGAAGCGCGGCGCCTATGACCGCTATGGCCACCAGGCGTTCGAGAATGGCGGCGGTGGCGGCGGCAACCCCGATTTCTCCGACTTCATGTCGGACATCTTCGATTCCTTCTTCGGCGATGCGCGGCGCGGGGGGCCTCGCAGTGCCAACGGCCGCGAGCGCGGCGCCGACCTGCGCTACAACCTCGAAATCGGCCTCGAAGACGCCTTCGCAGGCAAGAACGCCTCGATCCGCGTGCCGACCTCGATCGCCTGCGAAGTCTGCTCCGGCACCGGCGCCAAGCCCGGCTCCAAGTCGCGGCAATGCCCGACGTGCGGCGGCCACGGCAAGGTGCGCGCCAATCAGGGCTTCTTCTCGGTCGAGCGGACCTGCCCGACCTGCTCGGGCCGCGGCGAGATCATCGACGACCCCTGCAAGAACTGCCAGGGCGCCGGTCGCGTCACGCGCGAGCGCACGCTTTCGGTCAACATCCCGGCCGGTGTCGAGGACGGCACGCGGATCCGGCTCGCCGGCGAGGGCGAGGCCGGCTTACGCGGCGGCCCGGCGGGCGATCTCTACATCTTCCTGTCGATCAAGCCGCACGCCATCTTCCAGCGCGACGGAGCCGACCTGTTCTGCCGCGTACCGCTCGGGCTGACCTCGGCCGCGCTCGGCGGGGAGATCGAAGTGCCGACGCTGACCGGCGAGCAGGCGCGGGTGAAGATCCCCGAGGGCACGCAGACCGGCAAGCAGTTCCGCCTGAAGGGCAAGGGCATGAGCGTGCTGCGCTCGCGCGATGTCGGCGATCTCTACATCCAGGTCGTGGTCGAGACGCCGCAGAAGCTGACCGCCCGCCAGCGCGAGCTGCTGCAGGAATTCGAGCGCGAGAGCTCCGGCGCGACGCATCCGGAATCCGCCGGCTTCTTCGGCCGCGTGAAGGACTTCCTCGGCGGCATCGGCGGCGCCGCCTGAGCACGAAAAAACGGGCCGCCTCACGGCGGCCCGTTCTTGGTCAGGCTCTGATCGAGATCAGGCCTTGTCGACCACTTTCTTGATCGCTTCCTTGCCCTTGCCGAGCGCCTGCTGGGCCTCGCCCTTGCGCTCCTGAGCGAAGCCTTCGGCCTCGAGCTCGGGCTTGTTCAGCGCCTTGCCGGCAGCCTGCTTGACGTTGCCGGCGGCCTCGTTAGCGAGACCCTTGACCTTGTCCATGGTGGCGCCCATCATCTTGATCCTTCTGATGAATTCCGTACCGCCTCGCGGCTTGTGACGAGGTAACCGGTGGGGCTGCGGAAGGTTCCAAAAGAATTTTTCTAGGTGCCGGCAGCCTGCGCCGCGCCTTCCGCCATCGCGCGCAGCGCGCCAGCCGTCATGGCGTCGGCAGGAAAGAATGTCTCCAGCGCCAGCTCCGACAGGGTGATGTCGACGGGCGTGCCGAAGACCGTGGTCGTCGAGATGAAGGACAGCGTTGCCTCGCCAACCCGCAGCCGCAGCGGCACGACGATGGCCGGCTCGTCCGCGGGCCCGGCCCCATGCCCCCTCCCGTTGCGCGAACCCGGGACGGGATAGGCCAGAAGCTCGGCCAGCAGATCCGCGAGCACTGGGTCCGCCGTCGTCCTGACCTGCTGGCGCAGGCGCGCGACGAGATGCGAGCGCCATTCCTCCAGATTGGCGATCGCCGACGCCAGGCCTTCGGGATGCAGCGACAGCCTGAGCACGTTGACAGGCGGGCGCAGCAGGTCGGGGTCGGTGACGAGACCGAGCAGCCGGCCGACGGCGGCATTGGCCGCAAGCAAGGTCCAATGCCGGTCCACGGCGAGAGCCGGATAGGGCTCGTGTCCTTGCAAGACCAGGTCAATTGCCGATTTCGCGGCCTGCAGGCCGGGGTCCTCCAGCGCACGCTCCAGATAGACCGGGGCATAGCCGGCGGCGAGCAGCAGGGCGTTGCGCTCGCGCAGGGGCACGCCGAGATGCTCGGCCAGCAGCAGGACCATGTCGCGGCTCGGCTGCGAGCGGCCGCTCTCGACGAAGGAGAGATGCTTCTGCGAGATCTCGGCCTCAAGCGCGAGGTCGAGTTGGCTGAGCCGGCGCAGCTGACGCCAGTCGCGAATGAGATGACCGATGGTCGGTTGATGATGCCTGTTCATGCAGACGAACCTAGCTGGCGGGCGGACCTGCTCCAATTACCTCCCGCTTAATCGACCGTCGGACCCGATCCCGTCAGCATGGCCTCCATCGACAACGAGGCGCCTTTCGGCAGCCTCCCAGCCAAGGAGACCTTCCATGTCCATGATCCAGTCCTCGCGCTTCCTGCGGACCGCTCTTGCCCTCGATGCCGCCGCCTGCGCCGCCATGGGCCTGCTGCTCTCGTTCGCCGCCGGTCCGCTCGCTGGCGTGTTCGGCCTGCCTGAAGGACTTCTGCGGGGTGCCGGGCTCGTGCTCCTGCCCTGCGCCGCCCTTCTGGCCTGGTTCGCCAGCCGCGAAACGCTGCATCGCCTCGCGGTGTTCGCTGTCATCGGCGTCAACCTGCTCTGGATCGCCGACAGTGTCGCCATCCTGCTCGCCGGCTGGTTCGCCCCGACGGGTCTCGGTATCGCCTTCGTGCTGACGCAGGCGGCGGCTGTCGCCCTGGTGACCGAACTCGAGGTGATCGGGCTGAAGCGTTCGGCCTCGGCGGCGGGCGTCGCCACCGCTGCGCAATGATCCCGAAGGACCCGATGCCGTGCCCTCTCGCAGCGAGCGGGGCACGGCGATCCGGAGCCCGATGACGGAACGTCACGAAACTGTCATCCACACTCACTAGCCGGTCAACCTGCTGTTTCACTCTCCAGCCGGACAGGACCGTCCCATGCGCAATCCCTTCGTTCTCGCCGCCCTAGCGACCGTTCTGCTCGGCGGCACCGCGCTTGCCGAGCCGACGTTCAACCGCATCGCCACCTTTCAGGTCCCGCTGAACCTGCCGGCGGATCGGGACGCATCGAAGAAGACCGTCGCGGAGATCATCGCCGCGACCGAGGACGGCACCCTGCTGGCCTATACGGACGCCGAGCAGAAGGCGCTCGGCCTCGTCGACATCACGACGGCACAAGCGCCGAAGTCCGCCGGCTTCGTGCCACTCGGCGGCGAGTCGACCTCCGTCACGATCCTCGGCGACAAGGCCTTCGTCGCCGTCGTCACCTCCGGGGACAATTTCAAGGAACCGGCCGGCCATCTCGCCACCGTCGACCTGAAGAGCAAGCAGGTCGTGGCAACCTGCGATCTCGGCGGCCAGCCGGATTCCGTCACGCTCAGCAAGGACAAGACGAAGATCGTCATCGCGATCGAGAACGAGCGCGACGAGAAGCTCAACAAGGGCGCGCTGCCCCAGCTGCCGGGCGGCAACCTGACGCTGATCGGGATCAAGGACGGCGCGATCGACTGCGCCTCGCGCCAGGTCGTCGACCTGACAGGCATCGCCGCGGTCGAGCCGACGGATCCGGAACCGGAATTCGTCGACGTCAACCTGGACGGGCTCGCCGTCGTGACGCTGCAGGAGAACAACCACCTCGCCATCATCGACACGAAGACAGGCAAGCTGGTGACGCATTTTCCGGCTGGCACGGCCGATCTTACCGGCATCGACAAGACCCGTGACGGCCAGATCAAGCCGGTCGAGGAACTCAAGGGCGTCGCGCGCGAGCCCGACGCCGTGCGCTGGCTCGACAATGACCGCTTCGTCACCGCCAATGAGGGCGACTGGAAGGGCGGCTCGCGCGGCTTCACGATCTTCCGCAAGGACGGCACGATCGAGTTCGATTCCGGCAACACCGTCGATCGGCTCGCGATCCAGCTCGGCCACTATCCGGAGCGCCGCTCGGCCGCCAAGGGCAGCGAGCCGGAAGGCATCGAGGTCGGCACTTACGGCAATGACAGGCTGATCTTCGTCGGGCTCGAGCGGGCCTCGCTGGTGCTGGTCTACAAGGACGAGGGACCGGGCCGCGCGCCGCGCTACCTTCAGGCCCTGCCGGGCGGCATCGGACCCGAGGGCCTGCTCGCGATCCCGCAGCGCAATCTCTTCGTCTCCGCTTCCGAGACCGATGTCGGCGAGAAGGGCGGAGCCCGCTCGGTCGTGACGATCTATGAGCGCTCCGAGCGGCCTGCCGCCTATCCGACGATCGCGTCAGTCGAGGTCGGTGGTGCGCCGATCGGCTGGGGCGCCCTATCGGGCCTCGCTGCTCACGCCACGACCGCCAGCCGGTTGCACGCCGTCACCGACAGCGCCTACACGCCGTCCCGTATCCTCGAGATCGACGCCACTCAGAAGCCCGCCCGGATCGTCGGCGAGATCACGCTGACCAAGGACGGCAAGCCGGCCTCCTATGATGTCGAGGCGATCGCGAACCGCAGCGGCGGCGGGTTCTGGCTGGCCTCCGAGGGCAATCCCGAGATCAAGGACAAGCCGACGCAGAACATCCTGCTGCGGGTCTCGGCCAAGGGCGAGGTCGAGGAGGAGATCCTTCTCCCCGAAGAACTGGCCAAGCACGCGACGCGCTTCGGCTTCGAGGGCGTCGCCGTCACGGGCACCGGCGCGGACGAGACCGTCTGGCTCGCCGTTCAGCGCGAGTGGAAGGACGATCCCAAGGGCAAGACCAAGATCCTGGCCTACAAGCCTTCGACGAAGAGCTGGGGCGCCCTGCATTACCCGCTTAGCACGCCGGCAGCCGGTGCCTGGATGGGCCTGTCCGAGCTGACCTATCTCGGCAACGACACCTTCGCCGTGATCGAGCGCGACAACCTCTTCGGCGCGAAGGCGGTGAAGACGCTCGCGACCTTCTCGGTCAAAGGCCTGACCCCGGCCGCTCTGGGCTCCGCCACGATCCCGACCGTCGAGAAGAAGCTGCTGCGCGACCTGACGCCGGACCTGATGGCGGTCGGCGGCTACGGCCTCGACAAGGTCGAGGGCATGACGGTCGACAAGGACGGCAACCTGTTCGTCGTCACCGACAATGACGGTGTCGATGATTCCTCGGGCGAGACGCAGTTCTTCGCCTTCGGGAAGTTGCCGAACTGATGCAGCCGCGGAAGATGGTCGGGTCAAGCCCGACCATGACGCGACGAAGAAAAAGCCCCGGATGCGCTTCGCATCCGGGGCAGTCGCCTGACCGCGATGAGGCCAGGTGGGGAGGAAAGATTACCAGCCGGCGAGGACGTTGCCCTTGAAGCGCTCGGCGACGAAGGCCTTGATCTCGGGCGTCTGGTAGGTCTCGACCAGCGTCTTGACCCAAGGCTTGTCCTTGTCAGCCGTTCGCACGGCGATCAGGTTGACATAGGGGCCCTTCGGGTCCTCGCGCAGGATCGCCGAGGTCGGCTCGATCTTGGCGTCCACGGCGTAGTTGGTGTTGATCGCGGCAGCGGCGACATCGGCCAAAGTGCGCGGCGTCTGGGCCGCCTCGACCTCGATGATCTTCAGCTTCTTCGGGTTGGCGACGATGTCGGCCGGGCTGGGCTTGAAGCCGACGCCGTCCTTCAGCTTGATCACGCCCTTGTCCTGCAGGAGCAGGAGCGCACGCCCGCCATTGGTCGGATCGTTCTGGATCGCGACCGAGGAGCCGTCAGGCACATCGGCCCAGCTCTTGTATTTCGCGGAGTAGATGCCGAGCGGGAAGTTCACGGTCAGCCCGACGCTCTCGATCTTGAAGCCGCGATCCTTCACCTGATTGTCGAGATAAGGCTTGTTCTGGAAGGAGTTCGCCTCCAGCTCGCCGGCATCGAGCGCCTGGTTCGGCACGACGTAGTCGGAGAACTCGATGATCTTGAGGTCGATGCCCTTCTGGGCGAGGAGCGGCTTCACCTTCTCCAGGATCTCGGCATGCGGACCGGGCGAGACGCCAATGCGGACGACCTGCGTGGTCTGGGCGAGGGCGGGAATGGACAGGGTCAGCGCGAGGGCAGCCGAGGCGGCGAGCGCGGCGCGGCGGGTGATGCTGGACATTGATGCTATTCCTTCAGGCAGTCGGGATGATGAACAGGACGGGAAGCGGTTGGCTCAGGCGTGGCGCAGGCGCTTGTTGAGACGGCGGGCGAGATGGTCACCGATGGTCTGGACGGTCTGGACCAGTACGATCAGGACGGCGACGACGGCGGCCATGACCTCGGGCATAAAGCGCTGGTAGCCGTAGCGGATACCGAGATCGCCGAGCCCGCCGCCGCCGACCGCGCCGACCATGGCCGAGAAGCCGATCAGGCTGACGATGGCGAGCGTCAGGCCGAGCGCGATGGCCGGCAGCGCCTCGGGCACCAGTACCTTGCGGACGATCTGGACCGGCGTCGCGCCCATGGCGCGGGCGGCCTCGACCAGGCCCTGGTCGACCTCGCGGACGGCGCCCTCGATCAGGCGGGCGATGAAAGGGGTGGCGGCCACGGTGAGCGGCACGATCGCCGCGGTGGTGCCGATCGAAGTGCCGGCGATCAACCGTGTGAAGGGAATGATCGCGACGACGAGGATGATGAAGGGCGTCGAGCGCGTGGCGTTGACCAGCGTGCCGAGCACCGCGTTGGTGACGGGCGCGGCGAAGAGTTCGCCGCGCTTGCTCGTGGCGAGGAAGACGCCGAGCGGCAGGCCGAGAAGCGTGCCGAGACCGGCAGCAACCGCGACCATCTGGAGCGTGTCGAGCGTGGCCTGCAGGATCAGCGCGAGGATCTGCGGCGAGATGATCTCAGGAAACATGGCCGATGACCTCCGCCTTGAGTTCGAGGCTGTTGAGCGCGCCGAGCACGGCCGCCAGTTCCGGCTCCCGCGTCGGCACCGAGACCAGCAGGCTGCCGAAGGGCTTGCCCGCAATCGCATCGATGCGCCCCGCGAGGATGTTGACGTCGACGCCGATGGTCGAGGACAGCCGGCTGATGACGGGCGCCGTCGCATTCTCGCCGGTGAAGGTGATGCGCAGCACGGTGTCGTCGCCGGGCTTCGCCTGTGCCCGGATGCGGCCAGCAAGATAGGCCGGCAGCTCGACCCCGGTGACCGCCTCGACGAAGCGCGCCGTGGTCGGGTGCTGCGGGCGCGTCAGTACCGAGAAGACGTCGCCCTCCTCGACGATCCGGCCGTCCTCGATCACCGCCACCCGGTCGCAGATCTCCTTGATGACCGGAATCTCGTGGGTGATCAGCAGGATGGTGATGCCGAGATCGCGATTGACCTGCTGCAGCAGGGCCAGGATCGACTTCGTCGTCTCGGGGTCGAGCGCCGAGGTCGCCTCGTCGCAGAGCAGGACCTTCGGATCGGTCGCCAGCGCACGGGCAATGCCGACGCGCTGCTTCTGGCCGCCGGAAAGCTCGGCCGGATAACGCCCGCGCTTGTCGGCAAGGCCGACCAGATCGAGCAGGCGCGCGACCTTCTCCTCAATCTCCGCCTTCGGCGTCCCCGCGATCTCGAGCGGCAGCGCGACATTGTCGAACACCGTGCGCGAGGACAACAGGTTGAAATGCTGGAAGATCATGCCGGTGGAGCGGCGACGCGTCCGCCATCCCGCCTCGGTGAGGCTCGTGACATCCTCGCCGTCGATCAGGAGGCGCCCGGAGGTCGCCTGCTCGAGCCCGTTGACGAGGCGGATCAGGGTCGACTTTCCGGCGCCCGAACGGCCGATGACGCCAACGACGGCGCCCTTTGGCACGTCGAGATCGATGCCCGTCAGGGCCGTAACGGCGCCTTGCGTGCCTCGGCCGGGATAGGTCTTCCCGATCCGCTCGAAGCGGATGATCGGCGCTTGCGCCACGGAAATTGCGATACCGGCCTCGAAGGCGCCGGGCTTTACGGGGGCGTTCATCATGGCCTCAGAAATGGGCGTGGCTGGACCAATGGGCAACGCCCAGCTGTTCGAGCGTCACGTCATGGATGGATGTCCGGCGCGCCTCGTCGTCTTCTTCATCCAGAAGCGCCGGGCGATGATCCGGTTCGGGCGCGCCCGCCAGCACCGCCTTGGCGAACCACTCCACCAGGCGATGCCAGAGATGAGACAGCAGGCTCACGGCCAACGCCTCAGACGGCCAGTCGGGTCGCGTCGTGGCGACGCGGTGCTGCGAGTTGCCGTGCCGCGAGCTCGGCTGCACTCGGCGAGGCGAAGCGGTGGCCCTCGATCGCATTGAAGACGGACGAGGCGGCGATGAAGGTGAAGTAGCGTTCGTCACCGCGCCGGCTTACGAGCCCCGCTTGGGTCTCGCCGATCTCGATGACATAGGCTTGCCGACCCGGCACTGGCCGGCCGCTGCCCTGCTGGAATGTGGTCATGACTGCGCTCCCGCCGCGCCACGCGGCGCCTGTGGACATCCGATGAGACTGGTTTGCGAAGCCGTGTCAGCGCGGCTTCCAGGCCTGGATCAGAGTCGACAACAACAGGCGCCGCCCTGAGGGCGCGAGGAGGTTCGGCGAAGGGTCGCGTCGGTCATGTTCGTCTCCTATCGACTGGAGCCCACGACCACGTCGTGGCGCTTTAGCGTTTGGTGACGCGGCGCAAGCTGCTCGCTCAAATCCCCGCGGCCTTCCGGCAGCGCCGGATGACAGAATGCAAGATGCAGCCTCATGTCCTTTTTGTCAACTCGATCGTTCTTTTAAAGAAACGATCTGATCGAGATGGGATTACCGAGAGACAGCCGCGCGGGAGAAAATCATTCTCCGCTTGCACCGCATCAACCTGCGGCACCGTCGCGGCTTGACGCCAGAGCGGGTGGAGCGCCATCTCCCGGCATGACCGTCAGGATGCCTCTGTTGGGACGCTTGCGCCGCTCCGCGCTCGGAGCCTGGCTCGCGGTCGCCTATGCGCTGACGATGCTGGCTTCCGGGCTGGCGCCTGCGCCGGCGGCGGCACATGGCTTCCTCGACGGCGCGATCCTCTGCTCTGGCCTGCCGCTGCCGGCGCAGGAGGCCTCCACGCCGGTCCCGGAGCCGGCTGGCGAGCCCACTCATTGCAAGGGCTGCCCGCTGAACCCGGTGCTGGCCTCTCCGGTCCCGCTAGCCCCGGCCGGTATCGCCAGGGAGCCGGTCGCGCTCCTCGCGAAACGCCCACCGGTGGAACGGACAGCGCCTTCGCCGAGCTTGAGGCTGCCTCCGGCGCGAGCCCCGCCGATCGCTTGGGCCGCTTGATCCGAATCCTCTGTTTCTGCGTGACTGCGCGAGCGAAATCGACCGCCGCGCATCCGCCCTCTCAAAGCGCGACAGCGCTGCCAATCCGATCAGGACATGCCATGACCAAGTCCATTCTCGCCGCGCTTGCGATCTCCCTGTCGCTAGGCGGAGCCGCGCTCGCCCATGACTACAAGGCCGGCGCGCTCAAGATCGACCATCCCTGGAGCCGCGCCACGCCAGGTGGCGCCAAGGTCGGCGGCGGCTATCTGACAATCGAGAATACCGGCACGAGCGCCGATCGTCTCGTCTCGATCTCGGCTCCGGCCATCTCCGGGCGCGCCGAAATCCACGAAATGGCGGTGAACAACGGCGTGATGACGATGCGCCTGCTCGAGAGCGGCGTCGCGATCGCACCAGGGAGCAAGGTCGAGTTCAAGCCCGGCGGCTACCACATCATGTTCTTGGAACTGAAGCAGCCGCTGAAGCAGGGCGAGGGCGTCAAGGGCACCCTGACCTTCGAGAAGGCCGGCCCTGTCGAGGTCGAGTTCAAGGTCGAGGCCGTCGGCGCCCGCGGCAGCAGCGACCAGGGCGCCCACAAGGGGCACTGAAGCCCGCAATCGTCATGCTCGGGCCTGCCCCGAGCATCTTAGGGATGAGATTCTCGGGTCACCGCTGCGCGGCGCCCGAGAATGACGTCACGCTCAGATCTTCGCGCGCGGATCGACTTTCGCGACGCGCGCCAGCAGGTAATCGACCTCGGCCTTAGCCGCGGCGGTGACTGCCGAGCCCGGCTTGCGCTGGGCGTCGCTCTTCAGGATGCCGCGCTTCATCAGCGTGTATTTGCGGACGGCGAGGCCGACGCCCTGCTGCTGCTCGTAGCGCATCAGCGGCAGATGCGCGTCGAAGATGTCATGCGCCTCGTCGCGCTTGCCGGCCTTCTGCAGCTTGACGACATCGATCAGCAGTTCCGGGAAGGCATAGCCGGTCATCGCGCCGTCCGCGCCGCGCTCCATCTCGAAATCGAGGAAGAGCCCGCCATTGCCGGTCAGGATCGAGATCGGCCGCAGCGAACCGTCCGCCTGGAACTTGCGCAGGGCCGAGATCTTCTCAAGCCCCGGCCAGTCCTCATGTTTCAGCATCACGCAAGACGGGTTGTCGGTGACGATCTTGCGGATCACAGCCGGGGTCATGATCACCGAGAGCGTCAGCGGGTAGTCCTGGATCACGAAGGGGATGTCGGTCCCGATCGCCTCGACGGCCTGCGCGTAGTAACCGGTGATCTGGTCGTCGGTGCGCAAGGATGGCGGCGGCGCGATCATCACCGCGGCGGCGCCGAGTTCCATCGACTCACGCGCGAGCGTCCGCATCGCAGCGAAGCCCGGCGCCGAGACCCCGACGATGACCGGCTTGCCGGGCATGCCGGCGACGGCGCGCTTGACGATGCCAAGCGACTCCTCGGGCTCAAGCTTGGGCGCCTCGCCCATGATGCCCAGCACCGTCGTGCCATCCGAGCCGATCTCGTCATAGAAGGCGAAGAGCTTCTCGGTGGAGGCCCAGTCGAGCGTGCCGTCCGGATTGAACGGGGTCGGCGCGATCGGGAAGACGCCAGAGGCGTCGGGGGTGAGGGTCACGGTCATGTCTTAGTCCAACTTCGGGGGAATTGACGCTGATGACGGCCTCCCCGTCACCCCGATGCAGCGAAGCGGGGACCCGGGGTGACAGAGAGGTTCGCGAGACTAGACGATGCGGGTCCGAACCGTTCCGACGCCGGCGATCTCGCCTTCGAGCACGTCGCCGCGAACCACGGCGGCGACGCCCTCGGGCGTGCCCGTGAAGATCAGGTCGCCCGGTGCGAGTTCGACCAGCCCCGAGAGATAGGCAATCGTCTCCGGCACGTTCCAGATCTGCTTGGCGAGATCCGAACTCTGGCGCGGCACGCCGTTGACGACGAGTTCGATCTTGCCGGCGCTGGGATGCCCGATATGGCTGGCATGGGCGATCTCGCCGACCGGCCCGGAGAAATCGAAGCCCTTGGCCATGTCCCAGGGCCGACCGGCCTTCTTGGCGGCGGCCTGCAGATCGCGCCGCGTCATGTCGAGGCCGGCGGCATAGCCATAGACATGGCTCAGCGCATCGGCTTCGGCGATGTCCTTGCCGCCGGTGCCGATCGCCACGACCAGCTCCATCTCGTGGTGCAGGTCGTTCGTCTTCGTCGGATAGGGCATGTCGGCGCCGTTGATCAGCAGCGCGTCGGCGGGCTTCGTGAAGAAGAACGGCTCCTCGCGATCAGGGTCGCCGCCCATCTCGCGGGTATGCTCGGCGTAGTTGCGGCCGACGCAGAAGACGCGTCGCACCGGGAAGAACCCGCCGCCCGCCACCGGGACGGCCGTGACGGCCGGTGGGTCGATCACATAATTCGTCATGGCGGCGGTTCTCCTGCGACAGCGCTTTCGCCGCCGTTCATGCGGGACGCCGCGCCGCGGAGCAAGGCCCCTGTTCGCGACCAGCGTTGCTCAGGCGGCATGTCGAAGGGCGGTAGAACCAGCCGTTGTGCGGCGCGTCATTGCAACCTAGGCGAATTGCCCCATAGAGTAGGGCCGGGCGGCATGAGCCGACCTGAACTGAGACTGAGGGAACAGCACGTGAGCACGGGTACCGTAAAGTGGTTCAACGAGACCAAGGGCTACGGATTCATCACGCCTGACCAGGGCGGCAGCGATGTCTTCGTGCATATCAGCGCCGTCGAGCGCTCGGGCATGCGCGGCCTGAACGAAGGTCAGAAGATCAGCTACGATCTCGAGGCCGATCGCAAGACCGGCAAGTCCTCGGCGGTCAATCTCAAGACGGCCTGATCTGATACCTAGACGGGAGGCCGATCGGCGGCGTCGCTTCCCGAGCCAATGCGAATCTCTATCGATCTATCCGGACTGAAGACGATTCCCGGCATGCCCGTCGCCCAGATGGCGGCGGTCGAGGGCCCTGCCCCTCCAGGCTCCAGGCAGAGCCATCCGGCTCAAGCCCGGCCCCCGCAAGGCACATCTCCCTCCTGACGGCGCTCGCTAGCTGCGCCCGGCGGCCGGGCAGAACAGCCGGCCCTTCTCCGCCACCAGCACGATCCCCAACGCCACCAACCCGCAAAGCGCGAAGCCCAGCGTGATCGGGACGACCGTGCCGTCGAAATGCTGCCCGATAAAGAAGCCCAGCAGAGCGCCGCCGACCGTGGTGACGAAGCCCTGCACCGAGGATGCCGTGCCGGCGACATGGCCGAGCGGGTCCATCGCCATGGCGCCGAAATTGGGCGCGACCAGCCCGAAGCAGAACATCGCGCCCGCCTGGAAGAGGGCGAAGCTCCAGAGCGATTCATGGCCGGACAGAGCCAGCAGCGCATGTGTCCCGGTCAGCGCGATATAGGCCAGTAGCGCGCCATGCGAGACCCGGCGCATGCCGAGTCTGACGACGATCCGCGAATTGACCAGCGAGGCCACCGCCATGCCCATCGCGATCAAGGCGAAGATCGTCGTGAACCATTCCGGTGCATGGAAGACATCGACGAAGACCTGCTGCGCCGAGTTGATGAAGCCGAAGAGCCCGCCGAGCACGAAGGCCATCGCCAGCATGTAACCGACGGCGAGCCGCGTCGTCAGAGTTGTGCGGAAGGCGGCGACGACGGTCGCGACCTCGATCGGCTTGCGATCCTCGGGATCTTGCGTCTCCGGCAGGCTACGCACGACCCAGAGCATCACCAGCGCGCCGAAGGTCGCCAGCCCGCCGAAGATCCAGCGCCAGGGCGCGACGAGCAGGATCGCCTGTCCGATCGAGGGCGCCAGGATCGGCACCGCCAGGAAGACGATCATCGCCAGCGACATGACGCGGGCCATGTCGCGGCCGGAGTAGCAGTCGCGCACGATCGAGACGACCAGCACGCGCGTGGCCGCGGCACCGACGCCCTGGATGACGCGGGCCACCATCATGGCCTCGAAAGAGCCAGCAAAGGCGGCCGCGATGCTGGCCGCGACATAGACGACAAGGCCGAACAGCAGCACGGGCCTGCGGCCGAAGCGGTCCGACAGCGTGCCATACACGATCTGGGCGGTGCCGAAGCCGAGCAGATAGGCGGTGATGATCCATTGCCGCTCGTTCGCTTCGGCGATGCCGAGCGCATCGGCCATCTGCGGCAGTGCCGGCAGCATCGAATCGATCGCAAGCGCGTTCGCCGCCATCAGCGCGGCCATCAGCGCCACGAAGGAACGGAAGCGCATGCCGTGGCGGGACCCGGCAGGATGGGAGGCGTCGTTCATGGCAGCCTGTCTGGAGTCGCGCTCGCCGGCCGGCGGACGTGGGTGATGGCAAACCCCTGCCTGCTGCTCTAGGGCCTGGCGAAATGCATGACAACCCGGTCTGGCCGGGGCTCGCCATGCGTTCGGCGAGCGGCGCGCCGCGGGGCACACGGACCCCGGCCAAGAGCCTGCGGATCATCGGCTTCGTCTGGCGCGGTCGAGCTGCTATCGTGCCGGGCTGGAACGGGGCGGGGATTCGATGGTCGAGAAGGGCGGGATCCGGCAGGTCGCCATCACCCAGGGCGTGATGACCATCGACGGTGTTTCGGAGCGCTTCGTGCAAGGCCTCGGCCGGCACCTGCGCCTCACCGCCAGCGACCTCGGCCTCGCCCGCGGTTTCACCCGCCGTGACGGGCGTCTCGACGAGACCACGAAGATCCTTGGGCGAGCCACGCTTGCCGGCGACAGCCTGCACCGGGCCGGCATGGCCGGAGAAGCCGGCGAGATCGCGCTGACCATCCGCCCCCTGGCCGCGGGCGAAGACGGGCGCATCCTGCTGGTTCTCGGCTTCGATGAAAGCGAGGGCGAGGCCGGCGGCTTCCGCGCCGAGATGCTTGCGCCCTCAGCCGCGTTCGACGCGCTGAAGCAGGATATCCTGTCGGGAGCAGCGCAGATTCTCACTCTCTCCGCCACGACCAGCCTGTGGGTGCGCGAGAGCCAGCGCGAAGCCCTTCCCGGGCTGCCGGTCGCCTGGCATCTCGGACTGGAGGCTGATGGGCGCAGCAGCGCGCCGGCACGCGGACTGGTCGAGACGCTGGATTGGCGGCGCGCGCCCGCGGCCGAGGTGCCTGAAACGGCCACCGAGGAAGAACCGTTGGAGGCGACCGCCGATCAGCTCGGCCGGATCAACTGGAGCCTCAAGCAGATCGCCCTGGTGCTGATGTTCCTGCTGATCGTGGTCGCCCTGAAGTAGCGCGCAGCCGCGCTCTCAGATTTCATGCCGCCTGATGCGCCTGATCATCTCGTTCAGCGCCAGCAGCACCAGCGCCAGGATGAAGGGCAGGATGTAGTAGATAATCCGGAAGATCAGCAGCGCGCCGAGGACGTGCTCGAAGGGCAGGCGGCTCAGCGCGACCAGCATCGTCGCCTCGAAGACTCCAAGGCCGCCCGGCGCATGGCTGGCGATACCGACGAGGCAGGCGAAGACATAGACGGCCAGGAAGCTCGGATAGTCGATGTTGTGCCCTCCGGGCAGCAGCACGAACAGCACGGCCGCCGCGGCGCAGACCTCGGCCGCGCCGAGGAACATCTGGCCGAGCGTGATGGCAAGCCCCGGCAGCGGCAGGTTCCACCCGCGCACGCGGATGGTGCGCTCGCCGCTCGCGATCCAGGCGAGGTAACCGAGCGTGCCGATCGCCACACCGGCACCGACCGCCTGTACGACCAGCGGCGAGGTACGCGCCAGCATCGCCACCGATTGCGTGGCGTAGAACAGGCTCGCGCAAAGGATCGCACCCAGCCCCAGCCAGAACGTCAGCCCGGCAATGACCGTCAGGCTCGCGACTTCGGAAGCGCGCACGCCCTTGGGCGAATAGATCCAGTAGCGCACGGTACCGCCAGTCACGATCGGAAAGCCGAGCGTGAAGGACACCGAATAGCTGGTGAAGGAGGCGAGCGCGGTCGTCCGGTAGGGGATCGACAGGCCAAGCCGCCTCAGCGCCAGCGCATCATAGCCGGTGAGAAGCAGATAGCTCAGTGCGGTGAAGCCGCAGGCGAGCCCGAGCTGACGCAGGCTGGCATTGGCAAAGGCGCCAGCGAGCTCGCCCGGCTCGATCTCCTGGATGATAAACCAGAGGACGACGAGCGAGGCGCTGAAGATAACGATGCTGGCGAGCGGCCCGAGCCACCACCAGCGGCTGCGCTTGCGCGCGGGCATTCCTGGCTCTGGCTGGCCGAACGACATACGCACTCATGGTCGGTTTCGCGCAGGAGGCGTAAGGCCAGCGGCGCCGATTGCGGGCGTGAGGCGTCAGACGGCCCCGGCCGCAGACATAGCGCCTCCCAGCCAATGCACAAGGCGCCACGGCGCGACGAATGCACGCCATGAGCCCGGCGCAGTGCGCGCCCGGCCTGGCCTCGCTCAGCCCGTCTTGCGGAAGATGCGCAGCGTCTTGAAGCTCGCGACCTCGTCGACCTGCGCCGTCGCCGCCCAATCGGCAATGATCGGCTCGGCCGTCGCATAGGCGAACGAGCCGGTGTAAAACAGGAGATAGCCGCCGACATCGGTCTGGGCCGTGAAGAGATCGATCACCTCGCGGTCCGTCAACGCGCCATAGGCATCGTTAGCCTCGGTCCGGAACTCGCAGGCGTGGAACAGCGTGACGATGTCGAAGTGCGGCAGCAGCTTCGCATTGCTGGTGTAGATGTCGCCGAAATAGGCGCTGTAGGTCTTGGTGATCGTCGGGTTGCCGGTCGCAAGCTTGACGAAGGCGTCGTACTCCTTCGGCGAGGCGGTGATCCCAAGCACGGTGCAGTCGAGCTCGGGTTCTGCGCAGCGGATGCCGACATAATGGTGGCCGCCAGTGCCAAAATGGTAGATCCGCTTGCCGGAAAGCCCTTCTTCCTCGAGCCATTCGACGAAGTGCACGTCGCAGGGGCACTGCTCGACGCGCAGGCCCCAATAGACGTCCCAGATGTTCATCGTCGCGGCGGTCATGACAGTCGGCTCCTGGACAAGATGATGATCATTCGGCCGGTTCGGCCGGAACGGGTTGTGCGATGGACACGGGGGATGGTTCCGCCCCCGGCTGGCGCGCCATGCGCACCACGCCGCCGGCGCGTTTGAGCAGCAGCCGGTGGCTCGCGGCTTCGACGAAGCCCGCGCCCTGCCCGAAGGCGATGATGATCGCATCCGGCCGCGCCGCCCGCAGTTCACCGAGGAGTTCGAGCGCAGCATCGGTGTCGAACGCGCTGGTCGCCTCGTCGAGCAGGATGATGTCGGGTTGCTCAAGCTCGGCGCGGGCCAGAGCCAGACGCTGGCGGTCGCCCGTCGCCAGCTCCTTGTCCCAATCGCGGCTCTCGTCGAGCAAAGGCGCGAGGCCGGACAGCCCGTAGCGGCGCAGCGCGCTCTCCAACTGCTCCTCCGGGACCGCCCTGCCGGTCTCCAGAACCGCGCGTAAAGTGCCTTCCGAAAGATGCAGCTTCTGCGGAACGGCTGTCACGAAGGCTCCTTGCGGCACCATGATCGCGCCGCGGCCCCAGGGCCAGAGCCCAGCGACCGCCTGGATCAGCGCCGCCTTGCCGAGGCCGAGTTCGCCGGAGACGTGAAGCGTCGCGCCTCGCGGCACGGAACAGGAGATATCCGCGACCAGCGTGCGCCCGTCGCGGTCGATCAAGGTGATCTCGTCGAGGCGCAGCAGGCCGGCATGGCTGGGAGAAAGCGCGAGATGCTCGCCAGGCGGCTCGCCATCGACGCGCTCCAGCGCATCGGCCAGTTCGTTGACCCGTCGCGCCGCCGCGAGCCACTCGGCGATGCGCATGAAGTTGTCGAGCACCCAGTTGAAGGCGTTCTGGACGGCGACGAAGGCCGCCGCGACCTGGACGACACCGCCGAGCGACATCTCGCCGGAGAGATATTTCGGCGCGGCAAGCAGCAGCGGCACCACCGGCACGAGCGCGCCGCTGCCATTGGTGATCCAGGTGAGGCGGCCACGCTGTCGGATCATCGCGAGCCAACGCCCGACCAGGCTGTCATAGGTGCGCGCCACGGCGCGACGCTCGCCAGCCTCGGTGCGCGAAAGCGCAATCGTCTCGCCATGATCGCGGATGCGCATCAGCGAGAAGCGCAGGCGCGCCTCGCCCTCGTTGCGCGCCGCGATCAGGCTGGGCAGCCGGCGGCCGACGAAGGTGACGAGTGCCGAGACCAGGACTGCGTAGACGATCGCGGCCAGCACCAGATAGGCCGGGATGACGATCGGCGCGCCACCGATCCGCAACGTCAACGCGCCGCCGATCTCCCAGAGGATTTCGATGAAGGTGATGATGGTGATGACCGCCGAGAGCAGCCCGATGGCGAAATCGACCACAGGCTCGGTCGCCCAGCGGACATCGTCGGCGATGCGATATTCGGGATTGGCAGGCTCGTAGCCGGAGAGGCTGAGCCGGAAGAAGCGACGCTGGCCGACCCAGCTATCGGCGAGCTTCGCCGTGACCCACTGGCGCCAATGCACCTGGAAAGTCTCGCGCGAGACCAGGATGACGACGCCGAGCCCGGCAACGACCAGCACCAGCACCGGAAAGACCGCCATCGCGACCAGCGCGCTCTCGCTGTCGCGCTTCTCGAGCGCGTCAAAGAACCAGCCGTTCCAGCGGTTGACGGTGACGTTCGCGAAGACGGAGAGGATGATCGCGGCGGCCAGCAGCAGCGACCAGAACCAGGCGCGGCGGGCACTCTGACCGCGCCAGAAACCGCCCGTCAGCTGCGCAAAGCGCAGTGCGACCTGCCGGTCGCTCGGCGCAGCCATCATCACGCCCGGCGTCTCGCTGCGCGCCTGCACGATTTCCGATGATCCCCCTCCGGCCGCTTCTGCGGCACTGGGGACAGGCTGGCTGGTACCGAATGAACTCGAAATGAACGGGAACTGCGTCGGCGCGGCCAGCGTTCGACCGCAAAGGACCCAGCCCAGGAGGCGACCATGCCGCGCGGCGACAAGTCGACCTACACCGACAAGCAGAAGCGCAAGGCCGAGCATATCGAGAAGAGCTACGAGGAGCGCGGCGTTGCCCAGGAAGAGGCGGAAAGGCGCGCCTGGGCCACCGTCAACAAGGAGAGCGGCGGCGGCAACCTGTCCGGCTCCGGCCGGGGCAAGCCCGACACCAAGGTCTCGTCGAAGCGCGGTGGAAAGCTCGGCGGCAAGGCAGCCGCCGCCCGCCCCCCGTCGGAACGATCGGCCTCGGCGAAGAAGGCCGCCGGGACGCGGAGGAAGCGGGCTTCGTGAACTGGTCGGCGTCATGCTCGGGCTTGACCGGAGCATCTCTTGCCGGCCTCCTCGACGAGATGGTCGGGCCAAGCCCGACCATGACGCCCTGCCTCACCCGCCGATGTTAAAGGCCGCCAGCGCCGCCATGTTGACGATGTCGCTGTCCTTGGCGCCGAGCGGCACGATCTGCACGGGCTTGTCGAGACCGACGATCAGCGGGCCGATGACGGTCGAGCCGCCGAGTTCCTGCAGCATCTTCGTCGAGATCGAGGCCGAGTGGAACGCCGGCATGACGAGCACGTTGGCCGGACCGCTGAGACGGCAGAACGGGTACTGCGTCATCAGATCGCGGTTGAGCGCGACATCGGCCGCCATCTCGCCGTCATACTCGAAATCGACCCGCTGGCCGTCGAGTAGCTTGACCGCCTCGCGCACCTTCTCCGAGCGTTCCCCGGCAGGATGGCCGAAGGTCGAGAAGGCGAGCATCGCGACCTTGGGCTCGTAGCCGAGCCGCCGTGCCACGCCGGCGGCCTCGATCGCGATCTCCGACAGTTCGCGGGCCGTCGGCATCTCGGTGATCGCGGTGTCCGCGACCAGCACGGTGCGCTCGCGCGAGAGCACGATCGAGACGCCGATGACGCGATGGCCCGGTTTCTCGTCGATGACGCGGCGGACTTCCTCCAGCGCGATGGAGTAGTTGCGGGTCACGCCCGTCACCATGGCGTCGGCGTCCCCGAGCGCGACCATGGCGGCGGCGAAGTGGTTGCGGTCCTGGTTGATCAGGCGCTGGCAGTCCCGGAAGAGATAGCCCTGCCGCTGCAGGCGCTCATAGAGATACTGGGCATAGGCCGTATTGCGCCTCGACAGGCGCGCATTCTGGACCGAGATGCCCTTCGTCTCGAGATCGATGCCGAGGAAGGTCGCGGTCTCGTAGACGCGCTCCTCGCGGCCGACGAGGATGGCGTGGCCGAGGCCCTGATTGACGAAGGACACCGCGGCGCGGATGACCTGCTCTTCCTCGCCCTCGGCGAAGACGACGCGCTTCGGATAGCGCCGAACCCGCTCGAAGACGCGGTTGAGCGTGCCGGCGACGGGGTCGCGACGGGCCGAAAGCTGCGCCTTGTAGGCGTTCATGTCGACGATCGGCTTGCCGGCAACGCCGGTCTCCATGGCGGCCTTGGCCACCGCCATCGGCACGACATGGATCAGCCGCGGATCGAAGGGGACCGGGATGATGTAGTCCTTGCTGTAGCGCGGGCGTGCGCCCTGATAGGCGGCCGCGACCTCGTCCGGCACATCCTCGCGGGCCAGCATGGCCAACGCCTCGGCCGCCGCGATCTTCATCTCCATGTTGATGGAGGTGGCACGCACGTCGAGCGCGCCGCGGAAGATGAATGGGAAGCCGAGGACGTTGTTGACCTGATTCGGATAGTCCGAGCGGCCGGTCGCCATGATCGCGTCGTCGCGCACGGCGGCCACCTCCTCCGGCGTGATCTCCGGATCAGGGTTGGCCATCGCGAAGATGATCGGGTTCGGCGCCATCGAGGCCACCATCTCCGGGGTCACGGCGCCCTTCTGCGACAGGCCGAAGAAGGCGTCGGCGCCTTCCAGTGCCTGGGCGAGCGTGCGCCGGTCGGTCACGGCGGCATGCGCCGACTTCCACTGGTTCATGCCCTCGGCGCGGCCCTGGTAGATCACGCCCTTGGTGTCGCAGAGGATGACGTTGTCGGGCTTGAAGCCCATCGCCTTGAGCAACTCTGTGCAGGCGATCGAGGCCGCCCCGGCGCCGTTGATGACGAGCCGGGTCGTCTTGACGTCGCGCCCGGTGAGATCGAGCGCGTTGATCAGGCCGGCGGCGGCGATGATCGCAGTGCCGTGCTGGTCGTCATGGAAGACGGGGATGTCCATCAGCTCGCGCAGGCGCTGCTCGATGATGAAGCATTCGGGGGCCTTGATGTCTTCGAGGTTGATGCCGCCGAAGGACGGGCCGAGATAGCGAACGGCTTCGATGAACTTGTCGCTGTCCTCGGTGTCGACCTCGAGATCGATCGAATCGACGTCGGCGAAGCGCTTGAACAGGACCGCCTTGCCCTCCATCACCGGCTTCGAGGCGAGCGCGCCAAGATTGCCGAGGCCGAGGATCGCGGTGCCGTTGCTGATGACGGCGACGAGATTGGCGCGGGCCGTGTAGTCATAGGCCTTGGTGTGATCCTCGGCGATCGCCAGCACAGGCACGGCAACGCCCGGCGAATAGGCGAGCGACAGGTCGCGCTGCGTCGCCATCGGCACGGTTGCCACGACCTCGAGCTTGCCGGGCCTCCCCTCGGAGTGGAACAGCAGGGCTTCCTGATCGGTGAAGGTCGGGCGGGAGCGTTTGATCGGCGGCTGGTCGGACATCGGGGCGTGTTCTTTTTGTGAGCGTTTCCTGGGGGGACGCGGACCATAGGCAAGCCCCCGCGCGCCCACAAGCCGCGCTGATGACGAACGCTCATGCCGCCGGGTTGAAGATGAGCCCCGCGAGTCGGGGTGAAGCCGTCAGAGGCGGCTGCGCACGCTGGCGACGAAATCGCCGACATACTTGTCGAGGGCGCCGGTCTGCTGCTCGACCGTCCGCGCCGCCTCGACGACCAGACGCGCGGCCTCGCCCGTCACGCGCGCCTCGTCGCCGACGGAGCCGACATTGCTCGTCACGAGGATCGCGCTGCCGGCGACGGCCTGAGCGTCGGCCGCGATGGAGGACACGATGTCCGCCTGCCGGTTCACGACGCGCGCGAGCACGCCGGAGCTCTGTTCGATATCGCTCATGGTCTTGTCCATGAAGGCCACGGCGCCGGACGCTGTCGCCGCTGCCGCCCTGATCTCCTGCAGCGTATCGGCGATGTCGCGCGTCGCCTTCTGCGTCTGCTCGGCGAGGTTCTTGACCTCCCCGGCGACGACGGCGAAGCCGCGACCGGCCGCTCCGGCTCGTGCGGCCTCGATCGTGGCGTTGAGCGCGAGCAGATTTGTCCGGGCCGCGATATCCTCGATGAAGTCGAGCACCGCGCTCGCCTTGTCGGCGGCAGCGTTCAGGCCCGCGACGTCGCTCTGCGTTTCGCGGACATAGCTCGCGGCATCATGAGCGGCGAGATCGGCATGCTCGGTCTGTCGGGTCAGTTCGCGGATCGAAGCCTCGATCTCCTCCGCCGCGATCGCGACGCTGCCGATGCGGCTCGAGGCGCTCTCCGCTTCCCGCGCCGCCGCGACGGCACGTTGCGTGGTGTTGTCCGCACTACGCGTCATGGCGCCTGCGGCCTCGTGCATGCCGCGGACCGATTGCCCGACATCCTGGAGCGCCTTGCCGACGGTGACCTCGAGCTGGCCCGCGAGCTCGTCGAGCTGGCTCCTGCGCGCCTCTTCGAGCTCCGCGCGGCGGGCTTCGAGCGTCCGTTCATCAGTGACGTCGAACAGGATGCCGTCCCAGATCCGGGTTCCGTCGGGCAGGCGACGCATGGTCGCCTCGCTGCGCATGGCCACAATCGAGCCGTCCTTGCCGTGATAGCGCAGGTAGAGCCGCCAATTGTCCTTCTCGTCGAAGCCTGTCCGGCAGGCCTCCTCGAAACGCACCCGGTCCTCCGGGATCATCCTGTCGATCCAGACGCGAGCGTCGCGCTCGACATCCTCCTGCTTGATCCCGAGCAGTTCGCCGAGGCCGAAGGAGGCGAAGCGATAACTGACCGTGCCCTCGGGGCTCAGGATGCGCTGATAGAGCGTACCGGGGACGCGCTGCGCCAGGGTTTTGAAGCGATAGCCCGTTTCGCGCCGCTCGGAATCGACGATGATCAGAACTGACGCCAGCACCGTGCCGATGACGTTGATCACGAGGACAGGCGGAAATGCCTCGGTCAGCACGGCCCACATCATGCCTCGGTTGGGCAGCAGCAGGATTGGAGGCAGCAGGACCAGACCGCTGGCGAGGGCCAGCCACACGACGTCACTGCGGGAAGGAGGACGCCGTCGCGCCTGGATATGCCAGTGCATCGCAAGACCGGCGAGCGTCGAGAGCACGATGCCGAAAATGCCCGCGACCGTACCGCCGCCGCCCTCGAAATAGCGGTAGGCCGACAGCGTGCCGCCAACCAGCACCCCTGCCAGCGGCCCGCCAAAGGCTCCGGCGAGCAACGCCGCGATGTTGCGCGAGCTCACGACCACGCCCGGCTGCAACACGAAAGGATGCACCATGCTCAACAGGCCGGCGCCAGCGAACAGCAGCGCGATCGCGAGCCGGCGGGCCAGCGGATAGCGCTCGAGAGGCGCCGTGATGACCATCACGGCCAGCGCTGCCAGCAGGATGAACGACAGACTCTCGATCAGGGTGACGAACAGCAACATCGAGCCGGCTCGGTTAACGATCGAACAACCATGGCCGCGATTGCTGAACGCCTTCCTAACGTGACCGGCGTTTACACGATGAAAAACTAGAGACGACGGCGCAGACTGCCCACGAACTCTCCGACATAGCGGTCGAGCGAGGCGGTCTGTTCATCGACCTTGCGAGCGACGCCGAGAACGCGCTCGGCGGCGGCGCCGGTAACGGAGACCTCGTCCGCGACCGAACCGACGCTGGTCGTGACGGCGCTGGTGCTGCCCGCGACGGCCTGAGCATCGGCCGTGATCGTCGAGGCGATGTCGGCCTGCCGGCTGACGACATCGGCGATCGCACCCGATGTCTGCTCGATCGTGGTCATCGTTCCCTCGATATGGGCCACGGCATCGGAGGCGGTCGCCGCCGCGCCGCGAATCTCCTGCAGCGTCTCGGCGATGTCGCGGGTGGCCTTCTGGGTCTGCTCGGCCAGGTTCTTGACCTCGCCGGCGACGACGGCGAAGCCGCGCCCCGCCGCCCCGGCACGGGCTGCCTCGATCGTCGCATTGAGGGCCAGAAGATTGGTGCGCGCAGCGATGTCCTCGATGAAATCGAGCACGGAACTGACCTTGTCGGCGGCTTCGCCGAGACCGGCAACGTCGCGGCGGGTGGAGCGGACATAGCTCGCCGCATCGCGCACCGTCTGGTCGGCATGGGCGGTCTGGCGCGTCAATTCGCGGATCGAGGCCTCGATCTCCTCCGCCGCGACCGCGACGCTGCTGACGCGCCGCGACGCGACATCCGCCTCGCGCGTGACCTCGCCGGCGCGCAGCGCCGTATTGTTGGCACTGCCGACCATTTCGTTCGCCGCCTCGTACATGCCGCGCACAGAAGACGCGACATCCTGCAGCGCCTTGCCGACCGTCACCTCGAGTTGCGAGGCGAGGTTGCCGAGGGCCGCCTTGCGCTCATCGTCGAATTCGAGCCGCCGCTGCTCGAGCGTCCGCTCCGCCGTGACATCGGTCATGATGCCGTCCCAGCAGATCGAGCCGTCCGCCAGGCGCCGCGCGGCCGCGTCGGTCCGGAGCCAGATCATCGAGCCATCGTCACGCCGGTGACGTCCTTCGAACCGCCACGGCTTCAGCGTCCTCTCAGCGGCGGCCTGGGCATTGGCATTCGCGAGGAACTCACGGTCTTCGGGCACCATCCAGCGCAGCCAGCTGGTCGGATCGCGCTCGACCTCTTCGCGCGTCACATCGAGGAAGTCCTCGATCTTGGAGTTCGCGAGCTTGTGCTGGATCGAGCCATCCGGTCGCAAGATCTTCTGGTAGAGGACACCGGGCATGTTGGCCGTGCAAGCCTCGAGGCGCAGCAGGGCCTCGACCCGCTGCTGGTCGTTCCTCATGATATAGCCGACGAGGAAAGTGCCCAGGACATTGACGACTGTCGTGCCTGGTCCGGACAAGGTCATGATCAGGACCGAAGCTCGCGGAAACGGGACCAGCAGCAGGATCATCACCACCGGCATCCAGGCTGCGACGAGGCTGAGGCCGAACAGCCCGGCCAGGGACACCATCCGTCCGTCTCGCTGAAGCCTGATCGCATAGACCACGCCGATGGCCGAACAGAGCACGATGCCGGCGATCCCCGCCATCGTGCCACCCCCGCCAAGGTAAAGCCGCAATGCGGACAGCACGATCGCCGAAACGAGCGCCGCGAGCGGGCCGCCGAGCGGGCCGGCGAGGACGGCGACGATGTTGCGGAAGTCGAGCAGGATGCCAGGCTGTACGGTTATCGCGTCCAGCATGCTGGCGCAGCCACCTGCCGCGAGCACGAGCCCGACGACAACCTGGCGCAGCCTGTGATGGTCGCCGAGCCGCTGCGTCGCCAGCGATACCAGCACCGCAGCGACGATGAGGTAACCAAGACCCCTGGTCAGTTCCAGTAGCATATGGGCTTGCCCGCTGCGGCCAATGACGGCATCCATCCAACATCTACGCCGGCTGCAGCTAACGAATGCTAAACCTTGTCGGGCCAGCGCCTTCCTGACCCGCATCCACACCAAAAATCGGCGAGCAGAGCGCCGAAGCGGCTCTGCGGTTCCCAAGCCTGGGCCGAGACGCTAGCGTCCGCGAGCCATGCACCGCACCCTGCCTCCTCATCACGAACGGGTCGATCCGCCCGTCGCTCCCCCTGCCGTCGCCAAGGAGGAGAGCGGCCGCGTCACGCCGATGATGGCGCAGTATGTCGAGATCAAAGCCGCCAATCCCGACTGCCTGCTGTTCTACCGGATGGGCGATTTCTACGAGCTGTTCTTCAGTGATGCCGAGATCGCCTCGCGCACGCTCGGGATCGTGCTGACCAAGCGCGGCAAGCATCAGGGCGACGACATCCCGATGTGCGGCGTGCCGGTCGAGCGCGCCGACGACTACCTGCAGCGGCTGATCGCGGCCGGACACCGCGTCGCGGTCTGCGAGCAGGTCGAGGATCCGGCCGAGGCCAAGAAGCGCGGCCCGAAATCCGTGGTGAGGCGCGATGTGGTGCGCCTCGTCACGCCCGGCACGATCACCGAGGAACGGCTGCTCGAACCTGGTCGCGCCAGCCTGCTGGTTGCCGTGGCGCGGCGCAAGCTCGGCGACGCCAGCGCTCTCTACGGCATCGCCGCGATCGACATCTCGACGGGGCGTTTCAGCGTGATGGAGGCGCCGCAGGAGCGGCTCGCGATCGAGTTCGCCCGTCTAGAGCCGCGCGAGATCGTCTGCCCGGATGCGATCCATGACGATCCGGAGCTGAAGGATTTCTGGCGCGAGATCGGAGTTCCGGTGACGCCGCTCGCGCGCGACGGGCTCGATGCGGCCTCGGCCGAACGGCGGCTCAAGGACTTCTTCGGCGTCGCGACGCTCGACGCCTTCGGCAGCTTCAGCCGGGCGGAGGTCGCGGCTGCCGGCGCAGCGCTGGCCTATGTCGAGCGCACGCAGTTCGGTGCGCGCCCACCGCTTTCGCCGCCGGTGCGGGACGCCGGCTCGGCCACGATGCTGATCGACGCTGCGACGCGGGCCAATCTCGAACTGACACGGACGCTGTCGGGCGAGCGAAGCGGCAGCCTGCTGGCCGCGATCGACCGCACCGTGACGCCGGGCGGGGCGCGACTGCTCGCCGAGCGCCTGGCCGGTCCCCTGACCGACCCGTCGACCATCGCCGAGCGCCACGATGCCGTCGAGGCGCTGGTTGCGGACGGTGCGCTGCGCGAGGATCTACAATCCGCGCTCGCCAAGGTCCCCGACATCTCCCGCGCCTTGGCAAGGCTGTCGCTCGATCGGGGCGGGCCGCGCGATCTGGCGGCGCTGGGCTTCGGCTTGAGTGCCGCGCGCGCGATCGTGGCCATGCTGCTCGGCCGGGCTGCCTTGCCGGCCGAATTGTCGAAGGCAGCGCGCGCCCTGTCCGAGGTCGACCCCGACCTGCCGGCCCGACTCGAGGCGACGCTCGCCGACGAGCTGCCGCTGAACCGCCGCGACGGCCGCTTCGTGCGCGAGGGGCATGATCCGGCCCTCGACGAGTTGCGGCTGTTGCAGGTCGATTCACGCAAGGTGATCGCGCAGCTGCAGGCGCGCTACGCCGCGGAGACCGGCTGCCGCACGCTGCGGATCAAGCACAACTCGATGCTCGGCTATTTCGTCGAGGTGCCGCAGGCCACCGGCGAGGACTTTCTGAAGGAACCCTGGCGGGCAACCTTCGTGCACCGGCAGACCATGTCGGATGCGATGCGCTTCTCCTCCGTGGAGCTCGGGGGGCTCGAAGCCAAGATCGCCTCGGCGGCCGACCGCGCACTCAAGCTCGAACTCGGGATCTTCGCCGCGCTCAGCGAGGATGTCCTCGGCCATTCCGAAGCGATCAAGCGGGCTGCGGCGGCGCTGGCCGAGATCGATGTCGCGGCCGGGCTTGCCGAGCTCGCCGCGCGGGAGGGCTGGAACCGGCCGCTGATCGACGCGAGCGAGGCCTTCACCATCAGCGGCGGTCGACACGCGGTCGTCGAGGCGGCGCTGAAGCGCGACGGCAAGCCCTTCGTCGCCAACGAAACCGAGCTGTCTCCACCAGGCCCTGGGGCGAAGGGCGGCCGTATCTGCCTGATCACAGGCCCCAACATGGCCGGTAAATCCACCTTCCTGCGGCAGAACGCCCTGATCGCGGTGCTCGCCCAGATGGGTGCCTTCGTGCCGGCGGCGAGCGCGCATATCGGCATCGTCGATCGGCTGTTCTCGCGCGTCGGCGCCGCCGACGACCTGGCGCGCGGGCGCTCGACCTTCATGGTCGAGATGGTCGAGACCGCCGCGATCCTCAACCAGGCCGGACCGCGCGCGCTCGTCATCCTCGATGAGATCGGGCGCGGCACCGCGACCTTCGACGGTCTGTCGATCGCCTGGGCCGCGATCGAGCATCTGCACGAGATCAATCGCTGCCGGGGCCTGTTCGCGACGCATTATCACGAGCTGACCGCTCTCGGCGACCGACTGGAGCGCATCACCAATGCGACCGTGCGCGTCACCGAATGGAACGGCGAGGTCGTCTTCCTGCACGAGGTCGTTCCGGGCGCCGCCGATCGCTCCTACGGGATCCAGGTCGCCAAGCTCGCCGGCCTGCCTCCGGCCGTGGTCGACCGGGCCCGTACCATTCTCGGCGAGCTGGAAAAGAGCGAGCGCGAGAAGCCCGTCGCGTCGCTGGTCGACGACCTGCCGCTCTTTGCGGCACCGCCCCGGCGAGTCGCGCCGACGCCCGCCCTGCCGGCGGAAGACCCGCTGCGACTTGCGCTCGACGGCCTCGACCTCGACGAGATGACGCCGCGCCAGGCGCTGGAGGCGCTGTATCGGCTGAAGGGACTCGGTTAGCCCAAGCGCCGGATGCTCGTGATCGCGCCGAAGCTCTTCGCCTGGATGCGATCGCGGGCGATGCGCAGCGGCTCGCTCATCACGGTCATCGAATAGGCGGTGGCATGGAGCAGGGTTTCGGGATCGGTCAGGATGCCGACATGGCCCTTCCAGAAGACGAGATCGCCGCGCCTCAGGCCCTGCAGGCTGTCGTCGAAGTCCAGCGCCGTGCCGATGCCGGCCTCAAGCATGTCGGAATCGCGCGGCGAAGCGATGCCGGCCGCGGCGAGGGCCAGCTGCGTCAGCCCCGAGCAGTCGAGCCCGAGGCTGGTCTTGCCGCCCCAGAGATAGGGCACGTTCAGGAAGCGCTCGGCCACAGTCACGAAATCAGGCGCCGGCGCTTCGACCGCGGCGACGTGAGCGGCGAAGACATAGCCGTTGGCGTATCGGCCGAACTCCGAGAGCACGGCGAAATCCCCGCTCTCGCCGACAACCGTGACGCCCGCGCCGAGCGAAAGCGCCGCCAGCGGCGGCAGCTTCATCGAAGGGCCGGGATAGACGAAGGTCCTGAGCGCGCTGACATGATGCGTCGGGGCGAGCGCATCGCCACGCAGCGCATCGTCGGGGAGATAGCCGACATAGCCATCCGAGCGGAGCTGGACCCAGGCCCAGCCCTCGAAGCTCTCATAGACATCGACGCGCTCGCCGCAGAGCGCCTCCGTGTCGAGCGGGGCGTCCGGACGCGGCTCGCGGCGCAGCGGCGCCGACGGCGCGGCGACGCGCATCGGGACGGGATCGACGAAGGTCCTCGCCTCGACCTGCCCCTCCAGACGGCGCGCGGCGAGATCGGGGCGGGCGGGCGTGGTCCGGCGGTCGAACGTCTTGCCGTCGAGCATCTTGGTCATGTGTCACGAATCCATTTCAGCGACGGCGGGCAACGAGTGCCTCGCCAGCCTTCCCCTTGAGGACGAGATTGCCGTTGGGGCGAATATCGAAGCCGACGACGCCCTCGAGCTGGCGCAGCAGAACCTGCTCCTGCTGCATGATCGCCGGCTCGCAGGCCATCATCGTCGCTGCCGCGGGGCCGATCGAGAGCCCTTCGCCGGTCAGCTTGAACGTGGCCCGGAAGCGATTGCACGACGCCTTGCCGACGAGCGCGCTGTCCTCGAGGAATTGCAGCGTCGCGCCGGCCTTGGCGAGGGCGGGCTTGCCGCCGATCTGCGTCACCGTCCACTCATCGGTTCCGAGCAGATCGCGCGGCAGGCCGCCGCAGCCGCGCAGCACCGCGCCGAGGCCGAAGATCGCCACGCTGTCGGGATGCGGCATGCCGCTCATCGTGTCATGACAGAGCCTGCGCTCGATAGCGACCCGGGACGGACGGCCACCGAAGACGATGTCGTAACGGGCCCGCCGGCCGGTCCGGCGCGCCCTTGGCGTCGGCGCCTGGAACCGCTCTCCGGCCGCCATTTCCAGCACGATGTTGTCCTGCGAGACCGTCAGATGCCAGCCCGGCTCCTGACCGCGCGCGGAATAGGGCGGCGCGCCGAGCGGGGCCGCGAAGGCACCGCCGCTCAGGACAAGGGCGGCGAGGCCGGCAAGGCGGCCGAGGCGGTTCTTCCGAGACATGGTGATTCCCCGACGGACGACGCGACCATAGTCCCGACGGCCCGGCAGCGCCACGCGCTCCCGGTCAGCCGCCACCGATCTCGCGGGCATGTTCGACGACGAGATCCGCCAGCCGCTCGACCGCGAGCGCTCCCGCGACGGTGCGCTGGATCACGACGTTGCGGCGGTCGAACTCGTCGCGCTTGCGGGTGACGAGGCCGAGCTTGCCCATGGTGTCGAGGGCGCGGGTGATGACCGGCTTGGTGACGCCGAGCTGCGCGGCCAGGCCACGCACGGTATGCGGCGGCAGCTCCAGATAGATCGTCAGCAGGATCGCCGTCTGGCGGGCCGAGAGATCGGCCTGCCCGTCGCGCACGAGATCGAGATGCACCTGACGCCAGAGCTTGAGCGCCTGAGAAGGCCTGATCTCCAAGGGCATGAGCGCGCGCGGTCCCGATCGTTACGGGTCCGTATCATTGTCCCGCATACGCGAAGGCGCAATCGGCTTCTGGCGACAGGCTTAACCGGCCGGGTAAAGCTGCCTGACCAGTGCGTAGGTCAGCCGCGCCGCCTGACATTCCCCGCCCTCCGGTCGTCCGGGCTTCGACGACGGATTCCAGGCATAGATGTCGAAATGGGCATAGGACGCGGACTTCTCGACGAAGCGGTTGAGGAACAGCGCCGCCGTCACCGAGCCCGCGAAGGCCCCGCCGGAAACATGGTTGAGGTCGGCGATCCGGGAATCGAGCATGCGCTCGTAGTTCGGCCAGAGCGGCATGCGCCAGACCGGGTCGTTGACGGCCTCGCCCTGCCTCGCGATCTCGGCCGCGAGCCCCTCGTCATGGGTGTAGAAGGGCGGCAGCTCCGGGCCCAATGCGGTCCGGGCGGCACCGGTCAGCGTGGCGTAGTCGATCAGGAGTTCCGGGGCCTCCTCATCCGCCAGAGCAAGCGCATCGGCCAGGATCAGCCGGCCCTCGGCATCGGTGTTGCCGATCTCGACAGACAGGCCCTTGCGGCTGGCCAGCACGTCACCGGGACGGAAGGAGGAGCCCGAGACGGCATTCTCCACGGCGGGCACGAGCAGGCGCAGGCGAACGGGCAGCTTCGCCAGCATGATCATGCGCGCCGCCGCGATCGCCGCGGCCGCACCGCCCATGTCCTTCTTCATCAGCAGCATGCCGGCCGATGTCTTGAGGTCGAGTCCGCCGGTGTCGAAGGCGACACCCTTGCCGACGAGCGTGATCCGTGGATGGGCCGGATCGCCCCAGACGAGATCGACCAAGCGCGGGGCACGCGGCGAAGCCCGGCCGACCGCATGGATCATCGGGAAGTTGCGGACGAGCAGCTCGTCGCCGACGATCGCCGTGGCCGTGGCACCGCATTCGGCGGCAAGCGCGCGGATTGCCGTCTCGATCTCGGCTGGGCCCATGTCGTTGGCAGGCGTGTTCACCAGATCGCGCGCGAGCGCGACCGATGTGGCGATCCGGATCAGGTCCGCGCCGTCGACGCCGTCGGGAAGGACCAGCCGCGCCGTGGCCGGGGCCGCCTTGCGGTAGCGCCCGAAAGCATAGCCCTGGAGCAACCAGCCGAGTGCCGCGAGTGCCGGATCGCCGACCTCTCCCCGCAGCGCATAGTCCCCGGCGGGCAGCGAGGTGGCGAGTCGCCCCGGAGCGAAGGGATCGCGCCGCCGGACATCGCCCGCCTCGACGCCGAGCAGCACTGCCGCGACCGCGCCGGAGGCATCGGGCAGGACGAGATGCTGGCCAGGCTTGCCGGCAAAGCCCTGTGCCTCGGCAAAGCGCCGGCTCACGGGCGAAAGCTCCGCAAGAAGCGCGGGCAGCCCCGGCTTCGTCACGCAATGAACCGGAACGGCAGCCGGCGACGCTTGAACGATGAGGCTGTTCACGAGGATCTGTTCCGTGGTCGGGAGGGGTGGCGAGCGCCGGTTAAGGATGCGTTAGGGTTAACGTTTTATCACCGGAGGAACCGCAGCTTCCATCGTGGCAAGGCGATGAGACTCATGTTTTCCAGTCATCTGTCTTCCATGTTTCGGATGCGCCGTCACCCTTCCGCTTCCGCGCGCCGCTTCTCCGCGCCGGGGCTGGGACTGAGCGTCTGCCTCGCCGCGCTCGCGCTGGCCGGCTGCCAGGGCCGCGGCGGGCTGGGCGACATCACGGGGTCGATCAACAAGAGCACGACGCAGCCGCGCACCTCCGCCGACTGGCATGCGGAGAGCGAGCGCTGGGGCAAGCGCTACGAGGCCAACCAGAAGGATCGCGACGCGGCCTTCAACTATGCGCGTGCGCTCCGCGCGCTCGACCAGAACGCGCAGGCCCTCGCCGTGCTGCAGAGCGCCGTTCTGACCCACTCCAACGATCGCGAGATGCTCGGCGCCTATGGCCGATCGCTGGCCGACAACGGGCGCCTCAAGGAAGCCGATGAGGTGCTCTCGCGGGCCCATTCGCCGGAACGGCCGGATTGGCGCATCCTCTCGGCGCAGGGTACCGTCGCCGACCAGCTCGGCGAGCATGCCCGGGCCCAGCAAATCTATCAGGCCGCGCTCAAGATCGCGCCGGGCGAGCCGACCGTGCTGTCCAATCTCGGCCTCTCGCTCGCGCTCTCGCGACAACTGCCCGAGGCCGAGCGAGTCCTGCGCGAAGCGGCTGCCACCGGAAGCGGCGACTCACGCGTGCGACAGAATCTGGTGCTGGTGTTGGGACTTCAGGGTCGTTTCGGCGAGGCCGAGACGCTGGCGAAACAGGACCAGAGCCCGGCCGAAGCGGCGGCGACGGTCGCCTATCTCAAGCGCAGCGTCAGCCAGCCCAATAGCTGGGACATGCTCAGGGGCGGCAATTCCAAGGGCAAGCCGAAGACGGCCCCCTCCCCCTCTCCCGCTCAAGCGCGCGCTCCGGAATCAGTCACGCCACAAGGCTGAAAGCGTTTCCGGCCTTGGCTCGGGCTCGTGGGCGTCCATGCGACCTGACGCGATCGTCTGAGCGCAGGTGCTCGCGAATGTGCCGGACAAGCACACACCGTCTCTTGAAGAGACGGTGATTGATTTGGCTTCGATCGGTACCCTGCCGCGTTTCACCCTCTCGGATGCCCGCCGGATCCGGATGATGAAGCGGGCAGCCGTCAAACCCTCGGCGGCAGCGCAGCGCGATCGAACACGGGTATGGCTTCGGTGGGGCCGGCCAGCGAGCTGCCTGTCGGAATGTCTTCGGCGGCGTGCCGGACAGCTTCCTCGAATTCGGTCAGTCCGTCTGGCGTGTCGTTGGCGTCGCTGCCTTCATCGTGAACATTGGTGCGATCACTGACACGCCGGCCGGTCGCGATGGGATCGGCTTCCAGTGGGCTCTCTGCAGGCGTGAGCGGCTTGCGCTCGTCCTCGAGCAACGCCGGATTTTCGCGAGGCTTTTGCATGGCTTCCTCCTGTCCCTGAAGAAGCTCGCGCGAGGCGGAATGTTCCAACGGTCACGAGCGCTAGCCCAGGGGCACCGTGCCGGGCGCTGCCGACTTCCGACAGCTCACACAATGAGCCCGGCGCCCTCCTGGAAGACGCCGGGCCCTCACTGACAAGAGCATTCGCTGGAGGGCGAGCTTGCTCGATCGTCAGTGATTCCAGGTTTGACGATTGTACCAAGTATCGACGTCGGATTTCGCCTGATCCTTGGCAAGCCCGTAGCGCTCCTGAATCTTGCCTTCGAGCTGGTCGCGCTTGCCGGCGATGATGTCGAGATCATCGTCCGTCAACTTGCCCCACTGTTCCTTGATGTTGCCCTTGAGCTGTTTCCAGTTTCCTTCGACGCGGCTCCAATCCATTGGATCCTCCATCTTCGCTGTGGCTGAACCTAGGAAACGCGCGAGCGGGTCTTTGGTTCACCAGATTGGCGAAGAGGGTCTGAACGCAGATCGACGACCTTGATCGTGCCGCTGGCGGGCGGCTTCGATCCCTCGCTCATCGCCGTGTCGGCGACCGGGTCGGAATGGTGCTTCTCTGCTGCGATGCCCTCGCGATCCCAGGGCTCGTAAGGCGCATTCGGTCCCGTCGGATGGGCCGAGCGAGGGTTCGGGCCGGCCCGATGCTCGGTTTCGCCTCCCGACTGACCGGGCCGTCGGGCCGTGTGGTAGGTCGCCGGGGCATCGGTCATGCGATTGCGCTCTTTCGCCATGGTGCAATCCTCCTCGGAGGAAAACCCTTTGACGCTCGACCGGGTTCCGTTGGCGTCGATCAGTTCCGTCCGGACTGAACCGCCCGCCAGACCGCCTGAGGCGTCGCCGGCATGTCGAGATGCCTGATGCCATAGGGCGTCAGGGCGTCGACGACCGCGTTCATCACCGAGGGCAGCGAGCCGGCGCAACCGGCTTCGCCGCAACCCTTGGCGCCAACCCGGTTGGTCAGGGTCGGCACGCCCTGGCTCATGAACGAGAAGATGGGGACATCGGCTGCGCGGGGCAATGCGTAGTCCATGTAGGACCCGGTCATCGGCTGGCCGCTGTCATCATAGACCGTCCGCTCGAACAGCGCCTGGCCGATGCCCTGGACGACGCCGCCATGGAGCTGCCCTTCGACGATCATCGGATTCACCACGGTCCCGAAGTCGTTGACCATGACATAGCGCACGACCTCGACATGGCCGGTCTCCGGATCGATCTCGACCTCGGCGATATGGCAGCCGTTCGGATAGGCCGAAGGGGCCGCCTTGAAGACATGATCGACGTCGAGCGACTGCGGCAGGTCCGAGGGAACTGCAGCGCCCGCGCGCAGGCGAGCCGCGATGTCCATGATCCCGATCGAGCGGTCGGTTCCGATGACGCCGAACTGGCCTGCCGCGAATTCGATGTCGGCGGTGTTGGCCTCGAGGAAGTGGCCGGCCAGCAGCTTGCCCTTCTCGATGACCAGATCGCTCGCCTCGATGATGGCTGAGCCGCTCGCCATCAGCGACTTGGACCCGCCCGTGCCGCCGCCGGCGATCAGCAGATCGCTGTCGCCCTGGATGAGCTTGATCCGGTCGAAGGGCACGCCGAGCTGGCTGGTGAGGAGCTGGGCGAAGGGCGTCCAGTGACCCTGGCCGTAATCGAGCGTGCCGGTGACGATCTCGACGCTGCCGTCCGGGGCGAAATGGATCCCGCCCATCTCATTGGTCGGTGGCGCCGTGACCTCGAGATAGCAGCCGATGCCGCGCCCGCGCAGCAGCCCCGCCTTGCGGCTGGTCCTCTGCCGCGCGGCAAAACCCTTCCAGTCGGAGGCTTCGAGCGCCCGTTCGAAGAGTGCCGGGAAATCGCCGCTGTCATAGACCGTCCCGATCGGCGTGGCCCAGGGCAGCTTGGCGGGCGGGATCAGGTTGCGCCGTCTCAGGCTCGCACTGTCGATTCCCATCTCGCGGGCCGCCGTGTCGATCAGGCGCTCCATGAAATAGTTGCCCTCCGGGCGACCCGCGCCGCGATAGGCGCCGATCGGCGGCGTATTCGTCACCGCGCAACGCGTCTGGATCTCGACGAGCGGCGTCCGGTACATGCCGATCGAGTTCTTCCCCACATTCATCGTCGGCATCATCGCGCCGACGGGCGTGAGGTACGCGCCCATATTGGCGATGCCCTTGAAGCGCGTGGCGAGAAAATGGCCGCGGGCGTCCAGCGCCAGTTCGGCCTCGAAAACCATGTCGCGGCCATGGTGATCCGAGACGAAGCTCTCCGAGCGCTGGTCGGTCCATTTGACCGGGCGCTTCAGCATGCGGGCGGCGTGGAGAAGCGCGACATATTCCGGGAAGACGGCGGACTTCATCCCGAAGGAGCCGCCGACATGGCCGGTGACCAGGCGCATGGCGGCAGGCTTCACGCCCATCGCCGCGGCCAGGTTGTTGCGCATGCCGAAGGCGCCCTGGCTCGGCGCATGCAGCGTGTAGCGCTTCGACTTGCCGTCAAAGCTCGCAATCGCGGCGCGCGGTTCGATCGGGTTGACGATGACGCGGTTGTTGACGATCCGCAGCTTGGCGACATGCGCGGCCCCGGCAAAGGCTGCAGCGACCTTCTCGCCGTCGCCGAAGCGGTAATCCACGATCAGGTTGCCGGGGACATCATCATAGAGCTGCGCGGTGTCGGCGCGCAGCGCCTCTTCGGCGTCGGTCACGGCGGGCAGGACATCGATGTCGAGCGCGACCGCCTCCGCGGCGTTGCGGGCCTGATCGGCCGTCCTGGCGACGACCACAGCGACGGGGTCGCCAACGAAGCGGACCCTGTCGGCCGTCAGGGCCGCCCTGGGCGGCTTTCGCATCGGGACGCCGTCGCGGCCCGGCACATCGGCCGGCGCGAGGATGGCGTTGTAGCCCTGGCCGTCGAGATCCGCCGCGGTATAGATCGCGACAACGCCCTTCATCGCTCGCGCCTCGGTCCCATCGACGGCGCGCAGATGGCCGTGCGCATGGGGACTGCGAACGAAAGCGGCGAAGAGTTGCTTCTCGACGTTCAGATCGTCCGTGTAACGCCCCTGCCCCTGCACGAGGATCGCATCCTCCTGGCGCGGAACGGGCTGACCAATGCCGACCGAAGCCTCGGGGCGACGGCCAGGGGAAACGCGAGAGTTCATCAAGGACCGGCCGTCAGAACGAAAGAAAGGATTTCAGCCCCCCTTGATAGGGGGGCGTCCGATCGGCTCAAAGAGCGTCAGCCGCAGCCCCGCCAAGCGCCCAGCGGTTGCTTAAAGCGCAGATTGAGCCAGCATAGTCACGGACGCAGGGCGGCGCTTCGCCGCGCAGTCCGGACAAGCGGAAGGGAACTGGTGTCCGATGGGCCTTCGCTTCATCTTCATGCTCACGCGCAACGACCGCACGGTCGCCGACGCTATGGAACAGCTTCGGACGGCCCTGGCCCTCGGCGTCCGGCATATCGGCTTCAAGGATATCGGCCTGCCGCTCGACAAGCTGAAGGCGCTCAACAGCGCCATCAAGGCCGGTGGCGCGACCTCCTATCTCGAAGTCGTCTCGCTCGATCGCGACAGCGAAATCGCGTCGGCAAGGGCCGCAGTCGAGATCGGCATCGACATTCTGCTCGGGGGCACGAGGGTCGATGACGTGCTGCCGCTGATCGCCGGCACGACGATCCAATACTGCCCGTTCCCGGGAACGATCTCCGGACATCCGAGCGTTCTGGAAGGAAGCATCGACGAGATCGTCGCCAGCGCGCGGGCATTGGCGTCACGCGACGGTGTGCACGGGCTCGACCTGCTGGCCTATCGCTCCCATGAGAACGTCCCGGCGCTGATCGAAGCCGTCTGCTCCGCCGTGGCCAAGCCTGTCTATGTCGCCGGGTCGATCGACACTCCCGGCCGGATCGCTGCGCTGAAGGAAGCCGGGGCCGCCGGCTTCACCATCGGCACGGCCGCGCTCGACGGAAACTACCCGGCCGAAGGCAAGGACGTGCCGAGCCAGCTCAAGACCATCATCCGCGATGTCGCCTTGCTCAACCGGCACATCTCGCCGTTCCACAAGGAGAACCTGAACAGCGCGTTCGGCCGCTTCTCCGACACATGGCCGCCGCAGATCGCTGCGGGGGTCAACAATCTGCAGATCAAGCTCGCCAAGTTCGAAGGCGAAGTCGGATGGCATTTCAACAACTGCGAGGACGAGGTCTTCTTCGTCCACAAGGGCCGGATGTTAATGAAATTCCGCGACCGCGACGAGATCATCGAAGAAGGCGAGTTCATCGTCGTGCCGCACGGTGTCGAACGCTGCCCGACCGCGCTCGAAGAGCGCTGCGAGGTCGTCTTGCTGGAGGTTGGCGCGACCAGTCACGCTGCGGGCACGCCATCAACGGCGTAGTGCCCCGAATTCAGAGGCGGCCTGAGGCGCCACCACAGGCTCGAAGGCTAGCCGGCCCCCAGAAGTTTCCGCAGCGCTCCCTCTAGCGAAGCGAGGTTGTAGGGCTTGCGCAGCGTGACAGCCTCCGCAACGCCCAGAAGTGCCAGATCGTCATAGCCCGTCGCGAAAGCGAAGGGCACGCCGAGCTCGCGCAAGCGGTTGCCGATCGGCTCGGAGGTTTCCGAGCCGAGATTGACGTCGAGGACCGCGAGATCCGGCACCGTCCGGCCCAGGAACGTCAGGGCCTCGGAGACATTCGCGCAGACCTCGACCTGGCTCGCTCCCAGCGTCGCCAGCATATCCTCGCAATCCATCGCGATGATGAACTGGTCCTCGACCAGCAGCACGCGCTTGCCTTCGAGCGGCCGGCCGGGCTTGCCCCGGACAGGCGCGGGAGCATCCGCAGGCGCGCTCGCGGTCTCCGTCCAGCGCACGAACCGGGAGGGGATGCAGAGCGTCGCCGTCACCCCGTCGGGCGCAAAGGCCAATTCGCTTCGGCCACCGAGATCGAACGGAATGCTGCGGTCGATCAGGATGCTGCCGAAACCCTGGCGCGACGGTGCCACGACCGGCGGGCCTCCCCGCTCCTGCCAGACGATCTCACAATCGCCCGCGGCATTGGCCGACCAGTCGATGGTGAGTTCGCCCGACTTGACCGACAAGGCCCCGTACTTTGCGGCATTGGTGATCAGTTCGTGGATCACGAGGGCGACGACCGAGAAGGCGCGGGCGTCGAGAGCGACGGCCGGCCCGCGCACCGTGATCGTCCCGCCGCTCGTGCGATAGGGCGAGGCTTCGGCGTCGACGAGGTCGAGCAGCAACCCGCCCCCGCTCGCGCGCATGGCCTGATCATGGGCGAGCGCGAGCGCCTCGATCCGCCCCTTCAGCGACGAGACATAGGCCTCGATCGTCGCGCCTTCGGCGAGCGGATGCGCCACGATCGACTTGATCAGCGCCAGGATGTTCTTGACCCGGTGGTTGAGCTCCTGGTTGAGCATCTTCTGGCGGATTTCCGCCTTGTTCCGCTCGTCCGCCAGAAGCTCGCTCTGCCGCAGCACGACCTCGATCAGGGTCCGGCGCGCCGACTCGGCCAGCTCGCGCTCGACCGGTGTCCAGATCTTCGAATGTCCGGCCACCGTCTCCTTCCAGACAGCGAAACTCTGCCGCGGCGTGAGACGATCGCCATGGGGCCCAGAGGTGTAGGTCTTGTTGGGGTCGCCGCCCCATTCGATCGTGTGAACCAGCTCCTTGCGGAAGAAGAAGAGGTAGTCGCGCGGAATCTGGGACAGCGGGATGGCGAGCAGCCCGGCGAAGCGATCGGCATGCTCGCGTGCCGCAGGCAGCGCCTCGGCCAGCGCCGTCGTCGCCCAGATCCGCCCCTCGCAGACCTCGCCGGCGAAGGCCGCCAGCTCCTCGGCGAACTCGGCCGGCGGCGCGCTGCCTTCGGCACGCCACTCGCCCTGGACCCAGACGCCGACGCCGTCGCTCTCGACGAGATTGCGGAAGGCGGCGAGGTGCTGGCCGAGGAAGCTGGAGGCATCCGTCACGTGGGATGCCGAGGCCAGCAGGCCGTTGAGGAAGTCGCGGGCCCGCTCAGCCGCGAGCAGCATCTGCTTCTGGGTCAGAGCGCCGAGCTGGAGGGCGAAGAACTCCCCGAAAATCTCCGCCGCGATGCGGCGATTCATCGAGAGCGAGCGCGGGCTGTAGTGGTGGCAGGCGATCAGCCCCCAGAGCGCGCCGTCGACGATGATCGACACCGACATCGAGGCCGAGACGCCCATGTTGCGCAGATACTCGCAATGGATCGGCGAGACGCTGCGCAGATGGGCGTAGGACAGGTCGAGCGGTTCGCCTGCGCCATCGAGGACTGGGGTGATCGGAAAGTTCTCGCCGCTCGCATCCGAGACGACCCGGATCGGATTGAGCAGATAGAGCTGCCGCGCCTGCTGCGGGATGTCGCTGGCCGGGAAGTGCTGGCCGAGGAAGCTCTCCAGATCCGGGCGCTTCGCTTCGCTGACGACCTTGCCCGAACCATCCGGCGCGAACTGGTAGATCATCACCCGGTCATACTGGAGCACCCCCCTGAGCAGGCGCGCCGCATTCTTGATCAGCTGGGCTGGCGTCGTGACGTCCGAAAGCCGGCCAACCAACGTCCGCGCGAATTCCAGGGGCGAACTCGGCCCGGCCGGCACGCTCGCCTCGAACTCGATGATGGCATTGCCCTTGAAGGCATGGATCGAGATGTCGAATTCGCGGTCTGGCGCCGCCATGCGATAGCGCGGCATCAATCCGGCGCGCGACGGTGCTCCCGAGCGGGCGAGCGCATTGCGAATCTCGTGCACAACCGGCCCGCCGAGGACCTCCTCGAGCTTGCGGCCGACGAGTTCGAACTCCTTGAGACCAAGGAAGGCGCTGGCATTGGCGGAATGGCGCCTGATCGTCACCACCTCCGCATCGCAGACAATCATGCAGCCATGGGACTGGACGCTGCCGGGGATGTGGATCGGCTCGCGATCGCAGTTCGTCAGGTCAACGGTCGTCATGCAGGCAAGAGTTCTTCCGATGTGAAGGCCTGAATGGCGTGAGAGAATACGGTCCGGGCCGATTGCGCCGCAACGTCCCAGGCCTGCCGGTCGAGGCCTTCGAGCGCGGGCAGAAGCGTCCGCCAGCTATCGAGCGAGCCTGCCTGGGCCGAAAGATAGCGCGCTCCGAATTCAGGCCCGAACCCGAGAACATCGACGCCCTTCACGAGCACGCGGGCCCCCAGAGCCGAACCTTCGAGAACATAGGCAGCGCCCAGGTACGCAGCCATGTCATTTGACAGGCAGAAAGGTTCGGCCTCCGGCAGCGGGATTGCCAAGTCCGCAAGGTCCGCCTTCAGCTCGGGCAGGAGCTTGCGAGGCCGCCAGGATGAAGGCTGGGCAACCGCCCCCAGCAATGCCGCCTCGACCGGCGCACGATGACGAAACGTGCCTTGCAGGAAGCGGGCATATGCGGCGCGACTCGAAAAGACGCCAACGATGGCATCCAGCTCGCGATGGAGCTCACCCGTCTCGTCGCGCAGGAAACTTCTGATCTCAATCATTCCGCCAGCATCCAGAATCGGCCCGTATCGACATCGCTATAACGCAGCATCAGCGGAAAACGTTCTGCTTTCATAGCGGATCTCGTCGCAGACACCGTCCGCAGATGCGGCCATCCAGCCCGCTGGCTTGAATTTCGAGCGGCAACGCGTTAAGAACATATAAAGAACAAAAGGAAAGGCGATGGCGCAATTATCGGTTCTGGAGAAACTCGAGATCCTCAGCGACGCCGCGAAGTACGACGCCTCCTGCGCGTCGAGCAGCACCACGAAACGGGATTCGCGCGACGGGAAAGGGCTCGGCTCGACGACGGGCGCCGGCATCTGCCATTCCTATGCGCCGGATGGCCGCTGCATCTCGCTGCTCAAGATCCTGCTGACGAATTTCTGCAGCTTCGATTGCGTGTTCTGCATCAACCGATCGTCGAGCAATGTCCGCCGCGCGCGGTTTTCGGTCGAGGAGGTCGTCGCGCTGACGCTGAATTTCTACCGGCGCAACTATATCGAGGGGCTCTTCCTGTCATCGGGCATCATCCGTTCGGCCGACTACACGATGGCGGAACTGGTTCGCGTCGCCGAAACACTGCGCCGGCAGCATGCCTTCCGCGGCTATATCCACCTCAAGCTCATCCCCGGTGCGAGCCGCGACCTGATCGAACGTGCCGGGCTCTTCGCCGACCGTGTGTCGATGAACGTCGAGTTGCCCAGCGAGGCGGCGCTCTCGCGTTTCGCCCCGGAGAAGCGTGCCGGCGAGATCAAGAGCGCGATGGGCGGGCTGAAGCTGAAGATCGACGAAGCGCGCGAGGCGCGGGACAGGAGCGCGAAGGCGCCGGCCTTCTCACCGGCCGGGCAAAGTACGCAGATGATCGTCGGAGCCGATGAAGCGAGCGATGCAGACATCCTCAAAAGGAGCGCCTGGCTCTATGGCAGCTTCGGCTTGAAGCGCGTCTATTACTCCGCCTTCAGCCCGATCCCGGATGCCTCGCGCCAATTGCCGCTCCAGCCGCCGCCGCTGATGCGCGAGCACCGGCTCTACCAGGCGGACTGGCTGACGCGCTTCTATGGTTTCGCGACCGAGGACATCCTTGGGCAAGACGAGATGCTGGATCTGGAGATCGACCCGAAGCTCGCCTGGGCGCTGCGGGAGCGTGGCCGCTTTCCCGTCGACGTCAATCGGGCCGATCGCGAGACGCTGCTGCGCGTGCCCGGGCTCGGCACCCGCAGCGTCGACCGCATCCTGGCCTCGCGCCGGTTCCGCCGGCTCAGGCTGGACGATATCGGGCGGCTCGCGCGCTCGCTCTCGACGATCCGGCATTTCATCGTGGCGGAGGGCTGGCGCCCGAGCGCCCTCGACGCCCCGAACCTGCGGGCCCGGCTCATGCCGGCGCCGCGGCAGTTGACGCTGTTCCCGTGATAGCGGCCCGCCTGAGCGGGCCAGCCGATTTCGCGGGTTGGCGCCGCGAGGCACGCAGGCTGGCACTGGCGGGCATCAAGCCCGAAGCCGTCACCTGGCTGACGGGCCAGGATGAGGCCGGGCTGTTCGCTGCGGTGGTTGCCATGCTGCCCGAGGGCGACGGCACCCTGACGCTCACGGTGCCCAGGCGCTTTCTCGAACTCGCCGAAAGCGTCATCTGCCATCGGGATTCCGGCCGTTTCGCGTTGCTGCATCGCTTGTTGCTGCGCCTGCAAAGAGAGCCGCGCCTGCTTGAAGACAGCGTCGATCGCGATGTCGCGCAAGCCGCGGCAATGGCTCGCTCGGTCCGTCGCGACCTGCACAAGATGACCGCGTTCGTGCGCTTCAGGGCCGTGGCCGGCGCGGGCGAGGACGGTCCCTTCATCGCCTGGTTCGAGCCCGAGCATTTCATCCTCGAACGGGCAGCGGCCTTCTTCACCGCACGCTTCGCGGGGATGACCTGGTCGATCATGACGCCGCAGGGCTCGCTGCATTGGGATGGCAAGGCCCTGCAGTTCGGTCCCGCAGCCCACAAGGCCGAGGCCCCGGACGGCGATGCCATGGAGGCCTACTGGCTGACCTATTACGCCAGCATCTTCAATCCGGCGCGCCTCAAGCCCAAGGCGATGAAAAGCGAGATGCCGGTGAAGTACTGGCGGAACCTACCCGAGGCCGAATTGATTGTGCCTTTGATCGCAAGCGCCGCCCGGCGAGCAGAGGATATGGTGATGCGCGCTCCGACGCAGCCACCCGAACGACATGTCAGGCAGCTTCGGCATCGACCCGAGGCCCCGGCCGATGAACCCGCGATCATGTCCTGGCAGGATGCGGCCGCTGCGGCGCAACGCTGCAGACTCTGCGATCTGCATTGCCACGCCACGCAGACGGTCTTCGGAGAAGGCCCGCTGGATGCACCGGTGCTCTTCGTCGGTGAGCAGCCCGGCGACCAGGAGGATCTCGCCGGCAGGCCCTTCGTTGGGCCTGCCGGCCAGATGTTCGACCGTGCTATGCGGGAGGCTGGCCTCGACCGCGACCGCGCCTACGTGACCAACGCAGTCAAGCACTTCAAATTCCAGCTGCGCGGCAAGCGCCGCATCCACGAAAAGCCGAATGTCGGTGAGATCAAGGCTTGTCGCTTCTGGCTCGATCTCGAACTTCGCTTCGTGAGACCCGCACTCGTCGTCGCTCTCGGTGCGACCGCCCTGCGATCGCTGACCGGGCATGCGGGCTCGCTGGCGAGCATGCGCGACCACGAGCTCGCTCTCGAAGACGGCACACCGCTGCTCGCGACCGTCCACCCATCCTTTCTTCTGCGGCTGCGGGATGAGGAGGCCCGATTGCGCGAGTACGCTCGCTTCGTATCGGACCTCAAGCGCGTGCAGCAACGGATGTTCCGGCACTAGACGATCGCGGCAAGGCGCAGGCCGCTTTGCCGTGGCTCGCAGATACCGTACGACCGACCAACCGCTCTGTTCTCAGGATAACGGCCTTGCCCGCCAGCGACGTCAATATCGCCTCGTTCCTCACCGAGATGTTCGACCAGGCGCCAACCTTCATGGCGGTGCTGCAGGGCGCGGACCATCGCTTCCAGCTCGCCAATCCCAGCTATCTGAAGCTGGTGGGTGGCCGCGACGTAATCGGAAAGACCGTCTCCGAGGCGCTTCCGGAAGCGGATGCCCAGGGCTTTGTCCGGATTCTCGACGAGGTTTACCGGACCGGGAAAGCCTACACCGCGGCAGGCGCGCGGTTCGTGGTCCAGTCCCAGCCTAGCGGACCGACTGCGGAGCGCTTCCTCGATTTCGTCTACCAGCCGCTCGTCGGCCCGCAGGGCAACGTGACCGGCATCTTCGTGCAGGGCAGCGACACGACCGAGCGCAGCCTGGCCGAACGGCGGCTGTCCGAGAGCACGGCCTTGTACAAGGGCCTGTTCGACGCGATCGACGAAGGCTTCTGCATCATCGAGTTCTTCGATGGCCCGCACGGTCCCGACAGCGACTACATCCATGTCGAGGCCAATGCCGCCTATGCCCGGCATGCCGGGATTCCGAATGTCGTCGGCCAGAAACTCCGGGAGATGGTGGGCGCCGAGGCCGATGCCTGGGTCGAACGCTATGGCGGGGTCCTGCGCACGGGCACGCCGATCCGCTTTCAGCAGGAGCTCGTCGCCACCGGCCGATTCCTGGAACTGGCGGCGATCCGGATCGAGCCGGAGAGCAAGCGGCAGGTCGCGGTCCTGTTTCAGGATATCACAGCCCGGCGCCAGGCGGAGCTGGCGCTGGCCAAGCTGAACGAGACGCTCGAACAGATCGTTGCCGAGCGCACGCAGAAGCTGATCGCGGCCGAAGAGGCCCTGCGCCACAGCCAGAAGATGGAGGCGATCGGCCAGCTGACCGGCGGAGTCGCACATGACTTCAACAACCTGCTGCAGGTCATCTCGGGCAATTTGCAGCTGCTGGCCAAGGATGTCGTTGGAGACGAAAAGGCCGAGCGCCGCATCGCCAATGCCATGACGGGCGTTGCGCGTGGTTCGAAGCTCGCTTCGCAGCTGCTCGCCTTCGGCCGACGACAGCCGCTCGAACCGAAGGTCGTCAATCTCGGCCGACTCGTCCGCGGCATGGACGACATGCTCAGCCGTACCCTCGGCGAGGGAATCGAGATCGAGACGGTCGTGGGCGGCGGGCTCTGGAACTCCCTGATCGACCCGACTCAGGTCGAGAATGCGCTGCTCAACCTGGCGATCAATGCCCGTGACGCCATGAATGGTTCGGGAAAGCTGACCATCGATCTGGCCAATGCGCATCTCGATGACAGCTATGCCGCCAGGCACAGCGATGTCGCGGCCGGGCAGTATGTGATGCTGGCGGTCAGCGACACCGGCTCCGGCATGTCGGCCGAGGTGCTGGCGAAAGCCTTCGATCCGTTCTTCTCGACGAAGCCGGAAGGCAGGGGCACCGGGCTCGGGCTGTCGATGGTCTATGGTTTCGTCAAGCAGTCCGGCGGCCACGTCAAAATCTACTCGGAGCTCGACCACGGCACGACGGTCAGGCTGTACCTGCCCCGGTCGTTCCAGAAGGAAGCCGTCGAGACGGTCGTCGACAACAGCCCGATCGCCGGCGGAACCGAGACCGTCCTGGTCGTCGAGGATGACGAGCAGGTCCGCGCTACGGTGATCGAGCTGCTGACCGATCTCGGCTATCGCGTTCTGCGGGCCAGCGATGCGACGAGCGCGCTTCACGTCGTCGAAAGCGGCGTTCCCATCGACCTTCTGTTCACCGATGTGGTGATGCCCGGGCAATTGAAGAGCCCCGAGCTGGCGCGGCTGGCACGCGAGCGGCTGCCGCATCTCGCCGTGCTGTTCACCTCGGGCTACACGGAGAACTCGATCGTTCACGGCGGCCGCCTGGATGTCGGCGTGGAGCTGCTGTCCAAGCCCTATACCCGGGAGGCATTGGCACGAAAGATCCGCCTGGTGCTCTCGAGCCAGAAGGCCCGCTCTGCCAACATGGCAGAGCAGGCGCCGACAACATCGGGCAGCGGCGCGGGACCCGAACTGGCGAAGCCCGGCACCGTTCTGATCGTCGAAGACGATGCGCTGATCCGCATGAACACCTGCGACATCCTCGAGGATGCCGGCTTCTCGATACTCGAGGCCAGCAGCGCCGAACAGGCCCTCGCCATTCTGCAGGACCATCCGGTCGAGGTGCTCGTGACCGATGTGAAATTGCCCGGCGCATCGGGCGTCGAACTCGCTCACCAGGCAAGAGAGCAGATAGGCGCACTTTGCGTGGTGTTCGCGACGGGGGACATTTCGAAGACCGGCCTTCATGGCGAGGTTGTCGTGCCCAAGCCCTACAGCCCCTCGGCCATCATCAATGCGATCGAGCGCGCGCGGAGGAAATAGGCCAGTCGAACGGCGGCGCTTCCGGACGCGTGTCGGCGGCGTTCAGGAGCCAGATAGCCGAAGTCCGTCAGGATGCCTGCGGGATCGTGAGCCGGCGTGCCCATGCTGAAACCGTCTCGGCCATGGTCCTGAGGTGATCTGCCGTTGAGAACCCCGACACGCTCTTGCGCGGCTTCAGATCGTGATCGCCGTCCTCGAGCCAGAGGAATTCGATCGCCGGCGAAAGCTCGTAGCCTGCGACCTCCTCGCGCGCGCCGAATTCGTCTCGTGTGCCCTGCACGATCAGCGTCGGCGTCTTCAGCCCGATGAGATGCGCGGTCCGCAGTTCAGCGGGCTTGGCCGGCGGGTGGAATGGATAGCCGAGGCAGAGCAGGCCGTTGACGCGTCCCGACTTTGCGAGCTCGTCGGCCACCATGCTGGCCACCCGGCCGCCCATCGACTTGCCGCCGATGACGAGCGGGCCATCGGCGCCAAGGGCCGCCACGGCGGCGAGATACTCGGGAATCAGCTTGTCCGCCCGCGGGGGCGGCCTGCGGCCAACCTGATGGCGTCGGCTGGCCATGTAATCGAACTCGAAACGGGCCACGCGAAATCCAACCTTGCCCAAAACGGCAGACGCGGCGGACATCGACGCCGAATCCATCGGGGCACCGGCGCCATGGGCGAGCAGGATGGTCTGCCGGGCCTGCTCCGGGCCATCAAAGAGGAAGGTCATGCTACGCCTTGCGAACGGTTCAAGATGACCGGCATCTCGAACCGGGTCCGGGTTCATGTCCAGATTGAGTTTGGAGCGGGGCGAGACCCACTCGGTAAAGGACGATGTCGCTCCGACGGCCGTGATCCGATGCCGTCGCCCCGCCCGCGCCCGCGCCGCCCGGCGATCGCCTGCGCGCCGTCATGCACGGAAAGGCCGTGGCAGACGCCACGGCCGGAGCACAATGGACCAGACAACGCCGTCCGGCATGGTGGTCCGCTTGCCGGCGGCTAGTCTCAGCCGCGGCTGGCCGTGACCACCACCTCGATCATCGCACCGCCGCCGAGATCCGCGACACCGACCGTTGCGCGGGTCGGCAGCTCGTCACCGAAGAAGCCGGTCCAGGCGGCGTCCATCTCCTTCTTCTGGGAGAGGTCGGTGACGTAGATCTGCGCGGCGACGATCGCCTTGCGGTCGAGGCCGACCTCGCCGAGATAGCCCTCGATCTTGCCGAGGATGTTTTCGGTCTGCGGGCCCATCGACTGGGTCGTGTCATCGGCGATGCAGCCGCCGACGAAGACGAGGTTGCCGGTCTCGACGACGCGGTTCTGGATCGGGGTCTTGATGCTGCGCTTGATCGTCATGTGGTCTTCTCCTTCGGATTGAAGTCGGTGATGGGATCGCAATCAATGTGAGCCGGCGAAGCGCTCGATGCCGAGTCCGTCGATCGGTACGTTCGAGCGGCCGGTGGCGATGATCTCCGCCATTACGGCACCGGCACCGGGCCCGAGCTGGAAGCCGTGCAGCGAAAAGCCGAACTGATGATAGACGCCCTCGTGCTTCGCGCTCCGGCCGAAGACCGGAAGCTCGTCCGCGATGCGTCCCTCGATGCCAGCCCAGGCGCGCACGATCGAAGCGCCTCGCATGATCGGGAACAGCTCCCAGACGGTCTTCAGGTTCGAGGCGAGCTTGGACCAGTCGAGGATGGTGCGGTTCTCGTCGGGAAGCGCGCGGCCGAGATAGCCGCCGCCGATCAACACCGTGCCGTTGCCGAACTGCTTGAAGGAGAGCTTGCGCCCGCGCAGGATCACCACCGGCTTGATGAAGGCCGGCAGCGGCGCCGTGATCGACAGCATCGGCGCGACCGCCTCAAGCGGAACCGGCTCGCCGAGATCGGCGGCGATGCGGCCGCCCCAGGCGCCAGCGGCGTTGACGATGCGGGGCGCGAGGCACTCGCCGGCATCGGTGACGACGCGCCAGTTCGCGCCGTCGTGCTCGATTTTCGTGACGCGCACGCCCTCGCGGACATCCACGCCGATCCGTTGCGCCTTGAGCTTGAAGGCCTGGGTGGCGCGGAGCGGAATCGCAGCCCCGTCGCGGCGCGAGATCACGCCGCCCGGGCAATCCTCCGAGACGGCCGGGACGATCTCGCGCAGCTCCTTTGCGTCGATCATCTCCTCATGGTGGAAGCCGCGCAGGTTGAGATCCTCGACTCGGGCGCGGCATTGAGCGAGGTCGGCCTCGTTTTCGGCAACCAGCACCTGCCCGTCGGAACTGAACCCGCAGTCGTCGTCGACCAGGTTGGCAATATCGTGCCAGATCGCCATCGAGGCATTCGACAGCGGGATCTCCGCGACATGACGGGCGAGCTGGCGCACGCCGCCGGCATTGACGCCCGAGGCATGACGCCCGGCGTGGTCCTTCTCGATCAGGATGACCGAGAGCCCGCGCAGCGCGCAGTGAAGCGCGGTCGAGCAGCCATGGATACCGCCGCCGATGACCACGACATCGGCGCTGTCGCGGCCGGTCCTCACCGGACAACCGCCTTGACCGCAGCCTCCGTCGCCGGCAGGGCCGCGAGCTCGGCCAGCGTGACTGGTTTCACCGGCGGGCGCAGGCGGTAATAGCCGGTCTCGGCCGGCGAGACGCCACGCGTCTGAGCGATCAGCTCGACCACGGTCGGGCCGCAGAGCCTGCCCTGGCAGGGGCCCATGCCGCAGCGCAGGAAGGCCTTCATCTGGTTCGGTCCGGTGACGCCGAGGCGCGCCGCCGCATCGCGGACCTGACCGGCCGTGACCTCCTCGCAGCGGCAGATGATCGTCTCGTCCTGTGGTGGGGCGAGGAACTGTGGAGCCGGCTTGTAGATCAGGTCGAGGAAGCGGCGTCCTCGCAGGCGGCGCGACAGCTCGGCGCGGACAGGCGCGGCCTGCGCATCGCGCTGGCTCTCGCCGAGCTTGCCCAGCCGGAAGGCGGCGCCGAAAGCCGCGATCTCGCCACGCAGCGCCGCGCTCTCGGCGCCGCCGATGCCGGCGCCATCGCCCGCGATCGCAATGCCCGCCACGGATGAGGCGTACCATTCGTCGAGTCGCGGCAGCCAGGCATGCTGTTCCTCGTCGAAATAGTGCTCGCAGCCGGCTGCGTTGGAGAAGTTGACGCTCGGCAGCACGCCCTGATGCAGCAGCAGCGCGTCGCAAGGAATCGTCTCGACGCGTGAGCCACGCTCGACGCGGATACCGCCGAGTTGCTTCTCGCCTTGGGCGGCCAGGCCGGTGACGCCGGTAAGGAAGCGCAGCTTACCGCGCGTCGCCGCCATCAGCTTCAGCCCCTTGGCGAGATAGGGCGAACGCAGGAAATCCGGCAATGCAGCGAGCGCCTTGCTCCAGTTGGACCGTGGCGTGGTGTCGAGCACCGCGACGATTTCGGTTCCAGCGGCGGCAAGCTGGCTCGCCAACAGATAGAGCAGCGGTCCGCAGCCGGCGATGACGGTGCGGCCCGACGGGACGATGCCGGAGCCCTTGAGTGCGATCTGTGCCGCGCCCGCGGTCATCACGCCGGGCAGCGTCCAGCCCGGAATCGGGAAGGGGCGCTCCTGCGCGCCGGTCGCGAGGATGACCTGCGCGGCCGAGATCATCCGCGCCTTGCCACCGAGCGAGAGGCCGAGCTCGAAGCTGCCTGGTGTCGCCTCGTCGGGGCCGATCGACCAGACCGTGCAGCCCGGCGCATAGGTCGCCGCGCTCTTTTCGAAGCGGGCGACGATGCCGCTGCCGCGCCAGTAATCCTCGCCGAGGATGCTGCGGTCGGTGACCGGCGTCGTGGTGATCGCGCGATAGATCTGCCCGCCGGGCGTCGGGTTCTCGTCGGCCAGCAGCACCGACAGGCCGAGTTCGGCCGCGCGGACGCCCGCTGAGAGACCGGCCGGGCCGGCTCCCACCACGATGAGGTCGTAGGCCTCCGCGACGGTGGCAATATCCTTGACCGGCGTCACGACAGCGCCTCCCCGAACTGGCGACGGCCATGCTGGGTCTCGATCCGCATGCCCTCGCTGAGCGGAACGAGGCAGCCCTGCCGGTTGCCGATGCCATCGATGACGACCAGGCAGTCGAAGCAGACGCCCATCAGGCAATAGGGCGCGCGCGGCGTGTCCGAGACCGGCGTCTCGCGGCAGGCGACGATGCCGTTGGCGAGCAGCGAGGCCGCGACAGTGTCACCGGCGCGGCCAGTCATCGGCCTGCCGTCGAAGGTGAAGTTGAGCGCGGCGGCAGCCGCGCGCTCACGCATGGGCCGGAACATGGAATCTCCTCGCGGAAAAGGTCGAGACCGCATCCGGCAGCGTGCCGGAGAGGATGGCGGGCGCGAGCGTCAGGACGTGGTTCGCGGCAAGCGTCACGCCGGAATGGCAGGTGACGACGAAGGCGCCGGGATGGGTGGTGGACTGGTCGTAGATCGGGAAGCCGTCCGGGCTCATCACGCGTAGCGCCGACCAGGTGCGGACGACGTTGAGTCCGGCGAGGCGGGGAAACATTTTGACCGCGCGCTCGGCCATCACCGACAGGATCGGCTGGCGCACGACCGTGTCGAAGCCGCGATCCTCCTGGCTATCGCCGATCATGACGCCGCCCTCGTCGGTCTGGCGGACCGTTACCATCGGATTGTTCAGGAAGGGCTCGGTCTTCTCGGTGACGATGATCTGGCCCTTGCTGGGCGTCACCGGCGCATCGAGCCCGACCATCGGCGCGAGCCGGGCATTGCCGAGGCCGGCTGCGAGCACGACGCGGCCGGTCCGGATCTCGCCCCAGGGGCCGCGGATCGAGAAGCTGCCCTCGCGCGGTTCGATCGTCTCGACGGCATGGCTCGGGCGATAGTCGACACCCCGCCGCACGCAGGCCTCGCGCAGCGCCCGGAACAGCTTGAGCGAATTCACATGGCCGTCATGGGGCGAGTAGAGCGCGCCGACGACGTCCTTGCCGATCGCCGGCAGGCGACGCTTGGTCTCGGCATGATCGAGTACTTCGTAGTTGAAGTTCGTCATCGTCTCCTGGTTGTGGAGCCGGTGCATCATGTCGACGCGCTTCTGCAGCTCGCCGTCCGACAGGCAGAGCATGAACCCACCCGGCTGGCTGTGTGCGACATCGATGCCGCTCTCGACCTTCAGGATGCCGGCGAGCCCGTTCCAGTCATCCGCCGAGCGGCGCGACCAGAGCGCGTATTCGGGCATGCCGAAGCCCTTGGACTGGACCCAGACCAGCGCGAAATTGCCGCGCGAGGCCCGGAAGGCGTCGTCGCCCTCGTCGAGAATGGCGACGCTGGCGCCGCTGCGGGCGAGCCCGAGCGCGATCGCACCGCCGACGACACCGCCGCCGATGACGACCGCATCGGGCTCCTTGGTCATGGGTGAAGACACGGTTTTCTCAGCCTTTTCCGGTTCCGACGAACAGCCGGTCGAGCCCGAACAACCGGTCGAGCGCGAACAGCATCACCGCGGTCAGCGCGATCAGGCAGGCCGAGATCGCGGCGATCAGCGGGTCGATATTGTCCTGGATATAGAGGAACATCCGGACGGGAAGCGTGGTGGTCTGCGGCGAGGCGATGAACACGGTCATCGTGACCTCGTCGAAGGAGTTGATCGCCGCCAGCAGCCAGCCCGAGACGACGCCGGGCAGGATCAGCGGCAGCGTCACGCGGCGGAACACCGTCGCGGTTCCAGCCCCGAGCGATGTCGCGGCGTGCTCGATGCGCTGGTCGATGCCGTAGGAGGAGGCCAGCACCAGCCTCAGCGCGAAGGGCAGAATGACGATGACATGGCTCAGCACCAGCCCGGTGAAGGTGCCGGACAGGCCGATCTGCGTGAAGAAGCGCAGGAAGGCGATGCCGAGCACGACATGCGGCACCATCAACGGCGACATGAACAGCGCCGTCATGGCGTCGCGGCCGGGGAAGCGGTGGCGCGCGATGGCGAGCGCCGCCGGCACCGCCAGCATGATCGCGATGGTCGAGGACAAGGCCGCGAGCCAAAGCGAGTCGCGGAAAGCGCGCATGAATTCGGGGTAATCGAAGATCGCCTTGAACCAGCGCAGGCTCGGCCCGCGCGTCGGCAGGGAGAGATAGCCTTCCGGCGTGAAGGCGACGATGCAGACGATCGCCAGCGGCGCCAGCATGAAGACGACGAAAAGCGCGTGGAAGACCAGCGCGAGCGTGCCGTTGCGCTTCATTCGAACACCTGTGCGTAGCGGCGTTCGACCAGCTTGTTCGAACCGACGATGATCAGCACCAGCGCGACCAGCAGCAGCGTCGCGACCGCCGCTCCGAGCGGCCAGTTCAGCGTGTTGAGGAACTCGTCATAGGCCAGCGTCGAGGCGACCTTGAGCCGGCGCCCGCCGATGATCGCCGGCGAGGCGAAGGCGCTGGCGGCCAGAGCGAAGACGATGATCGAGCCCGAGAGGATGCCCGGCACGATCTGCGGCAGGATGACCCGGCGCCAGATGGTGAGCGAACCGGCCCCGAGCGAGGCGGCGGCGTTCTCGACCTGCGGATCGAGGCGCTGCAGCGAGGCCCAGACGGCGAGGATCATGAAGGGGATGAGCACATGCGTCAGGGCGATGACGACGCCGGTCTCGGTGAACATGAATTCGAGCGGCGTCGTGATCAGGCCGAGCGCGATCAGCCCCTGGTTCACAAGGCCGGTCGAGCCGAGCAGCAGGGCCCAGCCGAGCGTGCGCGCCACGACCGAGACCAAGAGCGGGCCGATGACCACGAGCAGGAAGGCGCTGCGCCAGGCCGGCGCCATCCGGTTCAGGATATAGGCCTCGGGCACGCCGATCAGGATCGTCGCCAGCGTGACCAGCACCGAGATGCGGAACGTCCGCAGGAAGATCTCGAAGAAATAGGAATCGGTCGCGATCTCGAACCAGTTCTTTAGCGTGAATTCCGGCACGATGCCCTTGTACTGCCCCCAGTCGTAGAAGGAGAGCAGCACGGTCATGCCGAGCGGGATGATGACGAGCCCGAGGAAGACGGCGAGCGCCGGCCCGGTCAGCGCATAGGGAGTGGCCCGCTGCGGGATGGCCAGCGAGGTGGCGATCGTCATGGCGCCGCCTCCTCGGGCAGAACCGCGACATCGTCCGCCGCAAAGGCCAGGCGCACGCTCTCACCCTCGGCCGGCACCGCAGCGCCGTCATTATGGCGGATGATGGTGAGCGAGCCGGCCGCGCTCTCGGCGCCGAGCAGCCAATGCGCGCCCTGGAAGACGCGTGTGGTGATCTTCGCCTCGAAGCCGGGCTTGTCCGGCGTGGCGAAAACGAGACGCTCCGGTCTGACCGCGATGCGGAGCGGTCCACGCCGCGCTCCCGGCAGGGGCAGCGAGAGCGCCTCGATGGCGATCGTGCCGGCGCCGTCCCCGTTCGCCGTCAGGACATTGGTCTTGCCGAGGAAATGCGCGACGAACGAGGTCGCCGGCGTTCCGTAGACGGTGTCAGGTGCGCCGATCTGCTCGACGCGGCCATGGTTCATCAGGACGATGCGGTCCGACAGCGCCATCGCCTCGTGCTGATCGTGGGTGACGAGGATGGTGGTGGTGCCGACGGAGCGCTGGATCTGGCGCAGCTCGCCCTGCATCTCCTCGCGCAGCTTGGCGTCGAGATTGGAGAGCGGCTCGTCGAGCAGGAGCAGTGCCGGCTTGATCACCAGCGCGCGGGCCAGCGCGACGCGCTGCTGCTGGCCGCCGGACATGCGCCTCGGATAGCGGTCGGAGAAGCCCTTGAGCCCGACCAGCGCCATGGCTTCCAGGGTGCGCTTCTCACGCTCGGCCTTGTCGATGCCGCGCATCTCAAGCCCGAAGGCGATGTTCTCGGCGACCGTCATGTGCGGGAAGAGCGCATAGCTCTGGAAGACGATGCCGAGGCCGCGCCTGCTCGGCGGCACATGACCGAGATCCTGCCCGTCGAGCAGGATCCGCCCGCGATCGACCGGCACGAAGCCGGCGATCATCTGCAGCGTCGTGGTCTTTCCGCAGCCGGATGGGCCAAGCAGCGAGACGAACTCGCCGCGCTCGACGGAGAGGTTGAGCCCGTCGACCGCGACGGCGCTGCCATAGGACTTGCCGAGGCCTTCGAGAACGAGATGGGACATGGGTGAACGGTCTTCTTGTGCAAGCGAAAGAAGCGCGACCGTCATCCCGGGCCTGCCCCGGGATCCATCACAGAGCGGGCCGCCCTTCGATGGATCCCGGCGCTCCGCTTCGCTACGGCCGGGATGACGGGGAGGTTTTCCTGGAGAGAGTCCGGCTTAACGCTCGACCTCGCGGTTCCAGCGCCGGGTCCATTCCTCGCGCTTGGCGTTGGCGACATCCCAGTCGACCGCCTTGAGCTTCTTCACGTCCTCGCCATAGGGCAGGCCCTTCTGCTCGTCGGGCGTCAGAGTCACGGTCATGTTGGCGGGGCCGAATCCGGCGCCGGTCGCCATGATCTTCTGGATCGCGGGCGAGAGCATGAACTGGATGAAGGCGTTGGCCTCGGCCGCGTTCTTCGACCCCTCGATCGGGCAGGCGGCGACGCCGAGCGCGTAACCGCCCTCCTTCGGGTAGACGAACTCGACCGGGAAGCCGGTGTCGGCGAAGGCCTTGACGCGACCCGAACCCCAGACGCCAAGCACTGCCTGGCCGTTCTGGAAGAGTTCGGTCATCTTCGCCGGTGAAGGCTCATAGGCGACGATGTTGGGATTGATGTCCTTCTTGAAGGCCTCGAAGCCCGGCTCGATGTTGTTTTCGCCGCCGCCGCCGATCTGCGCGAAGGCGATGAGCGCGTGCAGACCATAGGTGTTGTTGATCGGCGGGCTGACGATCTTCTTGCCATAGGTCTTGGATTTCAGGTCGTTCCAAGAGGTCGGCGCCGGCCACTTGTTCTCGTCGAAGACCTTCTTGTTGTAAAACAGGCCCGTGCCGACGAGGCCGAGCCCCACGCCCTTGTTCGACTTGAACTTCATCACCGGCGCAACGTCCTTGTAGACGGCGCCGTCGGTCAGCGTGCCGCAGAAACCGAGCGCGACCGCCTGATAGGCCGGGCCGTCATCGACGATCGCGACGTCGATCTGCTGGTTGCCCTTTTGCGCCTGCAGCTTGGCGAGGGTGTCGGTCGAGTTGCCGGCAACGTATTCGATCTTGACGTTGGCCTGCTTCTCGAAGACCGGGATCACCTCCTTGCGCATCGTCTGCTCATAGGAGCCGCCATAGCCGGCGACGAACATCGTCTTCTGCTGGGCCAAGGCGGCCGAGCCCGAGCCCAGCGCGGTCGTGGCCAGCAGCAGTCCTACCCATCCGAATTTCATGATCCCCTCCTCGTTTGCGAGTGATCCGTGAAGGTTCGGCGACAGTCTGGGACTGGTCAAATCTAATGATTCGCTGACTCCATACCGAAATGTTATGATACGGTTTTGCGAGCCACGGCCCATGCTCAACCCCCGACAGATCGAAGCCTTCCGCACTGTCATCGTCACCGGAGGCATCACTTCGGCGGCTCGCGCGCTTCATATCAGCCAACCAGCCGTGACGCGGTTGATCCATGATCTGCAGTATGCGCTTGGCCTGACGCTGTTCGAGCGGCGCGGAACGAGGCTGGTGCCTACCAATGAGGCGCTTTCGTTATACCGCGAGGTCGAGCGGCAGTTCGTCGGGCTGGACCGCATCGAGAGCGCCGCCCGGAAGCTGCGCGAGGGCGAGTCCGGCCGGCTCCGGATCGCGGCGCTTCCGACCTTCAATGTCGGCTTCCTGCCGCGCATTGTCGGCGCCTTCCTGAAGGAGAAACCGGGGCTCGAAGTCTCGATCTATGGCAGCATTTCGTCGCAGGTGATGGAGTGGGTCGCGAGCGGCTTCTGCGATGTCGGCTTCGCCCAGTCTCCGCTCGACTTTCCCAATATCGAGGTCGAGCTGATGGCGCCGGTCCCCGGCGTCGCGGTGCTTCCGGAAGGGCACCGGCTGGCCACGAAGGCGGTGCTGGAGCCCCCCGATTTCGCGGACGAGCCCTTCGTGCTGCTCGAACAGTCGACGCCGATGCGCTACCACACCGATGCCCTGTTCTCGGCAGCCCGCATCAGCCGACAATCCCGCGTCGAGACGCCACTGTCGATGATCGCCTGCTCCCTCGTCGCGGCCGGCGCCGGACTCTCGATCGTCGATCCCTTCACGGCCGCCGAGTACGATGGCCGCGGCGTCGTCGCACGCCCCTTCCGGCCAGCTATCCACTACGATGTCGGCGTCGTCTGGGGCGCCAGGCGCCTGCGCTCGACGCTGGCGCTCGACTTCGTCGAGAAGGTCAGGGCCGCGGTCGAAGCCATGGCGAACAGCGATCAGGATTGACCCGGAATTGCTGCTGCCGCGGGCAGGACAGCTGGTGAAACGACCTCGGGGCGCGGGGATCGATCTGGGATCCGTAGCCGACGTGGTTCAGACCCAGTTGCGGTCTAGTCTCAGCCCTGAACTCAAGAATTTCGGTGTCTTGCCGGGCGAGGGCCTCGCCGACAGCCCCGTTGGCGAGGCCACCGGGACGCCGGTTGTCGATGCAGCGCTCGCGCCTTCTGCCTCGAATTGCAGGCGAAGGTCGGCTGAGAGGGTTCGCCGTTACTTGAGGCGCTCGACAGTCCACCCAGCCCGGGTGATCTCGGCTTGCGCCATGGGCGTGAGCGTGCCGTTCGTCGCCAGCACCGGAGCTTGTCCGTCAGCACCGTTCGCAGATGCGACCTTGCCGAACATGCCGGCGACGCCCTCGGTCCAGGCAATCTCATCGAGGGGAAACAGGGCCAGCAGACGCCCATCTTTCAAGCGGTTCAGCGGAAAGCCACCAAGCTGAACGAACGAGCCGATGCCAAGAGCCTTGGCGTTGGCTGCGAGCAGCACAGCGCGGCTGCGCTGGAAATAGGCCTCCTCGCGCGTCGTCGCCTCAGCGGCCTTCGCCACGAAGAGCGCGCTTCCACCGACCTTGAGCGAGGCCAGGGCCTTTGCGATCACCAGCAGGTCGGTTGGCGTATAGGATCGGTTCTGAACGAGGCGCTCGGCAAGCGGGCGCGACACCTTCGCGCGCACAAGCATGCCAACCACCTGTTCAACGATCTGAGCGGACGTCCGTTCGGCCAGGGTCGACCGGATGCTGTCGACGGTCGTCGTGGAACTGATGGCGACGCCGGCGCCCCCGGGGATCGCCAGCATCATACCCCTGACGGAAAGCCCGCCCATCGCGCTGGCTGAGGCGATGTCGTTCAGCTTGGCCGAAAGCGGCGAGAAATCGGTGTAGGGATCGACGCCCAACTGGACCGCCAGCGCCCGTCGAGCTGCATCGACGCCCAGAACACTGCCAGCGATGCTGTCGCGGCTGGCGCTGTTGTTGGTGATCCCGGTTCCAATCCGGCTGAACATGTTGGCGACCCCTGACGCGGATCGCTTCAGCGTCTCCGCTGGCGACGTGATGAGGTCGGCGCCGAAGCGTAGAGGAGCAGTCGCCTGCCGCTCGAGGGCCTTCACGAAAACATCCGACGCGGACATCTCGTTCAGCTTGCGCAGCGCCGACAACTCGCGGATGCGCTCACGCATCAGGCCTTCGCCGGCGATCTCAAAAGTGCCGAATGCCGTTCTCAGCACGAAGAGGCGTAACAGCCCGTCGCTGTGCACCTCCGGATCGACGCGATAATTCGGGCCAGAGGCCTGCGCGCCCAGGATCGAAGCAGCGCTGACCGTTGGCGGGGCTTCGAAGGCAGCGGCGGAGCCCAGGCAGAAGACGGCCAGAACGAGCCCGAGGAGAATACCGAACGGCCTGGAGCCGCACTGCGAAGTTCGCCCGCGGGCACGTCCGAAACCCATTGCCAGACACATGGAAATGCCCCCCGGAGCGATTGGCTCGACGGCAACATTACACACATCCTGGCAATGCGCGTCGAGACCGTCAGGCGCCGAAGGCTGCCGCTGCCGATCGCCTGGCCTTGCGCTGTTCCGCTTGCGCCGGGCACGTGGCGCGCCTCGGCTCGAGACCGTACGAACGCGCTTCCGCGCAGCCATGGCCGGAGCTATTCTGAAGCACTGCGGGATGGAGGTTTGGTCGCTTGGCGAAACTCGTCTTTGGAATGAACCAGTCCCTGGACGGCTATGTCGACCACCTGGCATTTCAGACAGGCCCCGCGCTGTTCCGCCACTGGATCGAGCATGTGCGCGGCCTGGCCGGCAGCGTGTATGGCCGCCGCGTCTACGAACTCATGCGCTATTGGGATGATGACGACCCCGAGTGGGACGCGGAGCGGCGCGATTTCGCGATGGCGTGGCGGAGCCACCCGAAATGGATCGTATCGAGCTCGTTGAAGTCTGTCGGCCCCAATGCCACGCTTGTCAGGGATGGCCTCGAGGCGGTGCTCCGCGGGCTGAAGGCGCGACTTGGCGGCGAGATCGCAGTGGCCGGACCGGAGCTGGCGCAGAGCCTGACCGCTGTCGGACTCATCGATGAGTATCGCCTCTATCTCCACCCCGTCGTGCTGGGTCGCGGCACGCCGTTCTTCGCGGGCCCTCGGCCGCCACTCCGGCTGGTGGGAAACGATCTGCTTGGCGAAGACGTGATCAGGTTGACCTACGTTCCCGCCTGATCGCCCGACGACGGACGCCGACAAGGCCCGAAAGCCGACATTGGCGCGGCGCTCCAGTTCTGTTTCTCTGCCGCGACGGTCAGTGACTGCCCGGACTGGCGGCCAACTCGGCGCACCACCCTGCCGCCGCGAGGCGACCGGCCTCGGTGAGGGCGTAGACGCCCCGTCCGGAGCGTTCGAACCAGCCATAAACGTTTCGGTGCAGGATCTTCTGCGCATCCGGGTACAGTTGCTTGAGGTCGCGCGGCCGCTGCGGTGCCGAAGTCATCGCCGCCGCGCAGGCGAGCGCTTGTTGGCGATATGCGGTCATGACGGGTTTGCGGGTACCTCCGCCGGCGGAAGGATCGCCCCGTCGCCGCTTGTGCTCGTCCACCAGCCGCGACCGCCGGCGCGGATCCTTGCGCGGTAGCGGCGCCGCCGGCGAAATCAGGACTTCGACACGGCCTGCGATGTCGACGCCCAGCAATCCAAAACCCAGCCGCCGACAGAGATTGCGATATCTCGGATCGCTCTCCCGGCCCTTGCCTCGCGCAGAAAGCTTGGCCGCCAGCCATATCTCGTCGCCGACGCTCATCCGATCCACCCCCTGGAGGATGAGCTCGAGATTGAAGGTCATTTTCAGTTCGCCGATTACGACCACAGTCGGATCATCGTCTCGAAGTCCAACAAGATCGCAATGCCCGACCTCTCCCTTGACGGTGTAGCCCAAGCCTTCGAGGAATGCCTTGACGGGAAGATAGAGCGACGTTTCCACACGAGCCTCCGGATCACCGACCATCAGATATGCCTGATAGTCGTTTCGCAGAGGCAAATGCGAGGGGTCGTGCACGCACTGGTTCACCTCCCGCCGCGGTCGGTCCGCCAGCCACGACAGGCGCGTGCCGGACATGTGGCCAACTGCCCTTGTGGGGCAGGCCGATGGCGTTTTGACCGATCTTCACGCCTCACCCGCACCTACAGCCGGTGGCACGAGGTCAAGTGACATTGCCCCTGGGTACCGGGGGATCGCGATGCGCGGCATGCCCACGGCGCGGCTGCTCGATGCGGCCTGGCGCTCGACGCATGGCGAGAAGCGCTCGACGCTGCGCGTGAGATCGGTCACACTCCGCCCGCCCAGAGGGCGTGAAGGAGGCTCGCATGGGTCTTGTTCTCGACAAGGTGCGTCGCGACGTCGGAGCGCTCACGCATATTCACGAGACCACGCTGCGGCTCCCGCCAGGAACGATGACCGTGTTGCTCGGCGCGACGCTCGCCGGCAAGACCTCACTCATGCGACTGATGGCCGGACTCGACAGGCCGACCGCAGGGCGGATCCTGGTCGAGGAGAACGGCCGGGAGCGGGACGTCACCGGCCTGCCCGTGCGCGAGCGCTCGGTCGCGATGGTCTACCAGCAGTTCATCAACTACCCGAACCTCAGCGTCTTCGAGAACATTGCCTCGCCGCTCAGGGTCAAGGGTCTGCCGGCGCCGGAGATCGAGAGCAAGGTGCGCGCGATGGCGCGGCTGATGCAGCTGGAGCCCTTCCTCGAACGGATGCCGCTCAACCTTTCCGGCGGGCAGCAGCAGCGCACCGCCATGGCGCGCGCGCTGATCAAGGGCGCCGATCTCGTCCTGCTCGACGAGCCGCTTGCCAACCTCGACTACAAGCTGCGCGAAGAGCTGCGGGAGGAGTTGCCGCGGATCGTGCGCATGTCGAATGCGACGGTCGTCTACGCGACCACGGAACCGCAGGAAGCGCTGTTGCTCGGCGAGCATACCGCGACGTTGTGGCAAGGCCACGTGACGCAATACGGGCCGAGCGCGGAGGTTTACCGGCGCCCCCAGGATCTCATCACGGCGCGCATTTTCTCCGATCCTCCGCTCAACCTCCTGCCTGTCACGAAAACCGGCGCGGAAATCTTGCTGCCCGACGGCTCGAAAGCCCCTGCGACGGGAGCGCTGAACGGACTGGCGGATGGAAGCTACCAGCTGGGCTTCCGGGCCCATCAGCTCGAATTGCGAGGCCCCGCCAGCTCCAGCCTGCATTTCGACGGAAAGGTCATCGTGTCCGAGATCGCAGGCTCCGAGAGTTTCGTCCATCTGGAATGCTCCGGCGGGCGCTGGGTGGCGCTTGCACCGGGCGTGCACAGGCTGGAGCCGGGCACCGCCATCTCCGCCTATATCGACCCGTCGGCGGTCTTCGTCTTTGATTCCGCCGGGAAACTTGCTCTTGCCCCGGCCTTCCGTTCGGCTGCTTGAGGAGACGCCCCATGGCGCGCATCGAGCTTTCCGATCTCGCGCATTCCTACAGGCCGGGCGCCTCGGCACCCGCCGATTTCGCTCTGAAGCCGATGAACCTGACCTGGCGCCAGGGGGGAGCCTATGCCCTGCTCGGCCCCTCAGGCTGCGGCAAGACCACCCTGCTCAACATCATCTCGGGCCTGCTGATCCCGTCGCAAGGCCGCGTGCTGTTCGATGGCCGCGACGTTGCGCATCTGCCGACCGAGAAGCGCAACATCGCGCAGGTTTTCCAGTTTCCCGTCGTCTACGACACGATGTCCGTCTACGAGAATCTGGCCTTCCCGCTGCGCAATCGTGGCTTGGTGCCGAGAGCCGTCGATGACCGCGTGCGCGAGATCGCGACGCTTCTGGACCTGACCGGAGAGCTCCGGCGCAAGGCCCGCGGCCTCACGGCCGACGCCAAGCAAAAGATCTCGCTCGGGCGCGGCCTGGTGCGTCCGGATGTTGCAGCCATCCTCTTCGACGAGCCTCTGACCGTCATCGACCCGCAGCTGAAATGGGAGCTGCGCTCCAAGCTCAAGGCGCTGCACAAGGCGCTCGACGTCACCATGATCTATGTGACGCACGACCAGACCGAGGCGCTGACCTTCGCCGACACGGTCGTTGTGATGCATGACGGCAGGGTCGTCCAGGTGGGCCGACCGGACGAGCTTTTCGAGAAGCCGGCCCACACCTTCGTCGGCTATTTCATCGGCTCGCCAGGCATGAACGTGATCCCGGCCTCCGTCGCGGGCAGCCAGGCCCATATCGCCGGGGCGACGATCGGGCTGCGGCGGAGCTACGACATTCCGCCTGGCAAGCGGATCGAGATCGGGGTCAGGCCGGAATTCGCGACACTCGTCCGGCCCGGCGAAGGGGTACCCGTCACGGTCGAGCGCATCGAAGATCTCGGCCGCTCCCGGCTGGCGCGGCTACGCCTGCAGGAACACGCCATCGCTGCCAGCGTGCCGGGCGAGCTCGGCGACATCGGCGAGACGGCGGGCCTCGTCCTGCAACCCGATCACATCCATGTCTATGCAGATGGCGAGCGGCTGGAGGGGAGGGCCTGATGGACAAGCCCTATGACAACCGCGGCTGGTTCCTCGTCCTGCCGGTGCTCGCGATCGTCGCCTTTTCGGCTGTGATCCCGCTGATGACGGTGGTCAACTATTCGGTGCAGGACACCTTCGGCAACAACCAGTTCTTCTGGAACGGGACGGGATGGTTCAGGGAGCTGCTCGACCCGACGACCGATCTCGGCGGCCGCGTGCGCGACTCCCTTTGGCGCAACCTCCTGTTCTCCGCGATCATCCTCGCGATCGAGGTGCCGCTCGGCATCGCGGTCGCGCTCGCCATGCCGCGCGAAGGCTGGAAGGTCGCAGCCACGCTGGTGCTGATGGCGATGCCGCTGCTCGTGCCCTGGAACGTGGTCGGAACGATCTGGCAGGTCTTCGCGCGCAGCGATATCGGATTGCTCGGCTACACGGTCAACCGGCTCGGCATCGACTACAATTATGTGGCCGATCCGCTGGCGGCCTGGATCACCATCATCGTGATGGATGTCTGGCACTGGACCTCGCTGGTCGCGCTGCTCTGCTATGCCGGCCTGAAATCGATCCCGGACGCCTACTACCAGGCGGCCCGCATCGATGGCGCCAGCCGCTGGGCGGTGTTCCGCTTCATCCAGCTGCCGAAGATGCGGCGCGTACTGATCATTGCCGTGCTGTTGCGCTTCATGGACTCGTTCATGATCTACACCGAGCCCTTCGTCGTCACCGGCGGCGGGCCGGGCAATTCGACGACCTTCCTCTCGATCGAACTGGTGAAACTGGCTCTCGGCCAGTTCGACCTCGGCAAGGCCGCCGCGATGTCGATCGTCTACAATCTGATCATCCTCGCCGTGTGCTGGGTCTTCTACACGGTGATGACCAATCTCGATGTCGAGCGTCGGCGCCCGCCGACGGATGCGTGAGGGCGGCCGATGACGACGGACAGCCTCAGCTCCGCCACGACGCTTTCCGCCGCCCAGGCGACGACGAAGGCTCGCTCCGCCTTCCGCTTCAATGGCGGCGCGCTGACGCTCGGCCTCTACCTGATCTTCCTGATGCTGCCGATCTATTGGCTCGTCGTCATGAGCCTCAAGACCAACGCCGAGATCAATTCCGGCATGACACTCTGGCCACGGCAGATCACATTCGAGAATTACCGGACGATCTTCACCGATCCGTCCTGGTACTCCGGCTACATCAACTCGTTGACCTATGTGGTCATGAACACGGTGATCTCGATCACGCTGGCGCTGCCGGCGGCCTACGCCTTCTCGCGCTACCGCTTCCTCGGCGACAAACACCTGTTCTTCTGGCTGCTCTCGAACCGGATGGCGCCGCCGGCGATCTTCGCGCTGCCCTTCTTCAACCTCTACTCGGCGATCGGACTGTTCGACACGCCACTTGCGGTGGCGCTCGCCCATTGCCTGTTCAATGTGCCGCTCGCGGTCTGGATCCTCGAAGGATTCATGTCCGGCGTACCGCGCGAGATCGACGAAACCGCCTATCTCGACGGCTATTCCTTTCCGCGCTTCTTCGTCAGGATCTTCACTCCGATCATCGCCAACGGCATCGGCGTCACCGCCTTCTTCTGCTTCATGTTCTCATGGGTCGAACTGCTGCTGGCGCGCACCCTGACCACGGTCAACGCCAAGCCGATCGCCGCGACGATGACGCGCACGGTCTCGGCGGCAGGCATGGACTGGGGGCTGCTCGCGGCTGCCGGCGTGCTGACGCTGGTCCCGGGAGCGCTCGTGATCTGGTTCGTGCGAAACTACATCGCCAAGGGCTTTGCCCTCGGGAGGGTCTGATGCCCGATCTCGCATGGATGGCGTGGACGCCGCAGACCGGCCTGTTCTTCGCCTGTCTCTTCGCGCTGCTCGGCGTGATGACGGCGCTGGCGATCTGGCGGCCCGAGGTCGAACGCGTCGGCGTGCTCGGCATCCCGACGACACGCGGCGACCGGCTGTTCCTCAGCCTGCTCGGATCGGCCTTCATCCACCTCGCCTGGCTCGGCCTCGCCGCGGCCGATCTCTGGTGGGCGACCGGCCTTTCGCTGCTCTTCGCCGCTCTGGTTTTCCGCTTCGTCTAACCAACCACGGAGGCTGCCCAGGAGGATCACTGCCTGCACGACAAGGAGCCGACAGGGCTCGCAAAAAATCATCCAGTGGAGGAAACGATGAGAAAGCAACTGCTAGCCGCTACCGCGCTCAGCTTCTTGCTCGGCGCCGTCCCTGCCCTCGCCGACATGGATGCGGCGCGACGCTGGGTCGACAGCGAACTCCAGCCTTCCACGCTGACCAAGGATGAGCAGATCAAGGAGATGGAGTGGTTCGTCAATGCCGCGAAGCCCTTCGCCGGCATGGAGATCAATATCGTCTCCGAGACGATCACCACCCATGAATACGAAGCCCGGACGCTGGCCCGGGCCTTCAGCGAGATCACCGGCATCAAGCTGAAGCACGACCTCATCCAGGAGGGTGACGTGGTCGAGAAGCTGCAGACGCAGATGCAGTCCGGCCGGAACGTCTATGACGGTTGGATCAACGACTCCGACCTGATCGGCACCCATTTCCGCTACAAGCAGACCACCAACCTGACCGACTGGATGGCGGGGCCGGGCAAGGATGTCACCAATCCGATGCTCGACGTCGACGACTTCATCGGCAAGTCCTTCGGAACGGCGCCGGACGGCAAGCTCTACCAGCTGCCCGACCAGCAATTCGCGAACCTCTACTGGTTCCGCTACGACTGGTTCACGCGTCCGGACCTCAAGGAGAAGTTCAAGGCCAAGTATGGCTATGAGCTCGGCGTGCCGGTCAACTGGTCAGCCTATGAGGACATCGCCGAGTTCTTCTCGAACGATGTCAAGGAAGTCGACGGCGTCCGGGTCTATGGCCATATGGACTACGGCAAGAAGGATCCCTCGCTCGGCTGGCGCTTCACCGACGCATGGCTCTCGATGGCCGGCAATGGCGACAAGGGCATCCCGAACGGCAAGCCCGTCGACGAATGGGGCATCCGCATGGAGGGCTGCCGGCCGGTCGGCTCCTCGGTCGATCGCGGCGGCGACACGAACGGCCCGGCCTCCGTCTACGCCGTCCAGAAATATGTCGACTGGCTCAACAAGTACGCGCCGCCGCAAGCGCGAGGCATGACCTTCTCGGAGTCCGGCCCGGTGCCGGCGCAGGGCGCCATCGCCCAGCAGATGTTCTGGTACACCGCCTTCACCGCCGACATGGTCAAGCCCGGTCTGCCGGTTGTGAATGCCGACGGCACACCGAAATGGCGCATGGCGCCCTCGCCCAAGGGCTCCTACTGGAAGGAGGGCATGAAGCTCGGCTATCAGGATGCCGGCTCGCTGACCCTGCTTGAATCGACCCCGCTGGAGAAGCGCAAGGCGGCCTGGCTCTACCTCCAGTTCATCGTCTCCAAATCGGTCAGCCTAAAGAAGAGCCATGTCGGGCTCACCTTCATCCGCGAGAGCGACATCTGGGACAAGAGCTTCACCGAGCGGGCGCCAAAGCTCGGCGGCCTCATCGAGTTCTACCGCTCGCCGGCACGCGTGCAGTGGACGCCGACCGGCAACAACGTGCCCGACTATCCGCGCCTTGCCCAGCTCTGGTGGCAGAACATCGGCGACGCCTCCTCGGGTGCCAAGACCGCGCAGGCAGCCATGGATTCCCTTGCGGCGGCGCAGGACTCGGTCCTTGAACGGCTCGAGCGCTCCGGCGTCCAGGGCGATTGCGGCCCGAAGCTGAACCCGAAGACGTCGGCCGACGCCTGGTTCGCCAAGTCCAAGGCGGACGGCAACGTCGCGCCGCAGCCGAAGCTCGCCAATGAGAAGCCGAAGGGCGAGACGATCGATTACGACACTCTGATCAAATCCTGGCCGGCGACGCCGCCCAAGAAGAACTGAACTGGAGCGCACAGGCGCGTGCGAACGAAACGAACCGCTTGCACGCGCCTCGCAACCGAGATCTCGGATCGCCCCGTAGGTCGGTTACATGCGGAGAGTGATCACGGCCTTCACCGATTGGGCCATCGCTCGCCCTCGCGCCGTCGGTCGTATCACTGGCACTGCGTGACAGCGCCAATTGCCGGCATGCGCTCAATGCCAGTCACCGAGCATTTGCTCATCGGGATAGCAGGATCAGATCGGACCGCAGGCGGCTCGGGTCCGCCAGCTCCGCTTCGATGGCCGCATGCAACTGCTGCCAGATCGGCAGCGCCCCCGCCAACACGGACTTGCCGGCGGGTGTCAGAGACAGGAGGCGAACGCGGCGGTCCGCTCCGTCAGGGCAGGTCTCGACGAGTCCGCGACGCTCCAGCGGCTTGAGGTTCGCAGTCAACGTCGTTCTGTCCATCGCCAGCAAGCTGGCGACGCTGCCGAGGCTCGGGGGCTTGGGTCGATTCAGCGACATCAGGAGCGAGAACTGGCCGCTGCTGATGCCGACGGGCTTCAGCGCGAGATCAAAGCGTCGTGCGAGCGCGCGGGCTGCGCGCTGCGCATGAAGGCACAGGCATGCATCGCGCACCAGAAGCGTCGTTTGGAAAGTGAGGTCGGCTTGCGCGTTCATGACACGGGTTGACATCATCGATCGATATACGTTGATATCAACTAAATTCGGAAAGCGTCAATGGATGCCGTACTCGATCCACAGCGGCGCTTCGCGGGAGAGGGAGAAGACCATGAAGATCGTGACCAGCCTGAGCTTCCAGGGGCAATGCCGCGAGGCTTTCGAGTTCTATGCGAAGGTGCTCGGCGGCAAGATCACGGCAGCGTTCCCCTACGGCGACGCCCCTCCCGGCATGCCGATCACCGACGAGAAGTACAAGAGCTGGCTGATGCATTGTTGGCTGGAGGTCGGTGACCAGGCCCTGATGGGGGCGGATATGGATGCCGCCTGGGCGCCCAATATCGAGAAGCCCAAGAACGGCTTCGACGTCACCCTGCACAGCACGGACAAGTCACAGTCGCAGCGCTGGTTCGAGCAACTCTCCGCAGGCGGCAAGGCGGTCATGCCCTTCGGCGAGACCTTCTGGTCGCCGGGCTTTGGTTCGCTGATCGACAAGTTCGGCATCCCCTGGATGATCAACACCATTCCGTCGGGCGATTGGAAGCCGCAGGGCTGACGCCTCCAGCGGGAACCGAGCCGTCATGCGCCATCGGGAGATCGGCATGGAGAGTCCTTATCGCTGGGTGATCGTTGCCGCCGGCGGCCTGCTCGGCTGCGTCGCGGTCGGCGCCATGTTCTCGCTGCCGGTCTTCCTGCGGCCGATGGCGCAGGACACGGGCTGGTCGGTCACCGGCATATCGACGGCGATGACGATCGGCTTCCTCGCCATGGCGGCCGCCAGCATGGTCTGGGGTGGTCTTTCCGACCGGTTCGGGCCGCGCCCCGTCGTGCTGACCGGAGCGGTCACGCTGGCGGTCAGCCTCACCCTCGCCAGCAGGGCGAGTTCGCTCGTCGAATTCCAGCTCCTGTTCGGCCTGCTGGTCGGGGCGGCGACGGCTGCGGTGTTCGCGCCGATGATGGCCTGTGTCACCGGCTGGTTCGAGACACAGCGCGGGCTGGCGGTGTCACTCGTCTCGGCCGGCATGGGCATGGCCCCGATGACCATGGCTCCGCTCGCGGCCTGGCTGGTGACCGATCACGGCTGGCGCAGCGCCATGCTGATCATCGCCGGCATCGCAGCTGCACTGATGATCCCGGCGGCACTGCTGGTGCGTCGGCCGCCGGTCCTGGAGGCTGGAGCGGCCCAAGCGGCAACGGATGCCACCGCGCTTGGCATGACGGTGGCCGAGGCGCTGCGCTCGCCGCAATTCGTCACCCTGATGCTCGCGAACTTCTTCTGCTGCGCGACGCATTCCGGGCCGATCTTCCACACCGTGACCTATGCCGTGACCTGCGGCATCCCGATGGTCGCAGCCGTCTCGATCTACAGCGTGGAAGGGCTCGCCGGCATGTTCGGACGCATCGGCTTCGGCCTTGCTGGCGACCGGTTCGGCGCACAGCGCATCCTCGTCGCCGGCCTTCTCGCACAGGCCTTCGCTGTTCTGGCCTATGCCTTCGTCGGACAGCTCGGAGGGTTCTATGCCGTGGCTGTCCTGGTCGGCTTCATCTATGCCGGGACGATGCCGCTCTATGCGCTGATCATCCGCGAGAATTTCCCGCTGAGGATGATGGGCACCATCATCGGCGGAACCGCGATGGCCGGAAGCCTCGGCATGTCGACCGGGCCCGTGCTCGGCGGGCTGATCTACGACAATTTCGGCAGCTATGCGCCGATGTATGTCGCGTCCTGGGGACTGGGCCTGGCAGCGACGCTGATCCTTGCGACCTTCAGGCCGATCCCCGCCAAAGCTCCGATACAGGCCGCCGTGGCGTAAGAAAGCGCTGCTTTTGAAACGTCCTCGCGACGCACTTCGCGACAGGCGAGTCGCGCCAGTTGCCGACATCGACGCGCCACCCGACAGCGGGCGGGTGGGATTGGCGGCGTGGGACTGGCAACGTGGTCCGTCGTGCTTAGCGCGTAGCTTGCGTCGATCGCAGCGCACGAATGTCGCTGCGGTCTGCGGGCAGCGTGGCGGTGACATCGAAGAAGGCCTTGACGACGGAGCGCATGCGCTCGCTCTTGAGGCAGGCGACATAGTCGGTGCTCATCAGGACGTCGCCTTCGATCTGCAGCGTGGTGAAGCGCTCTGAACCAAAGGCCTCCAGTTCCCAGATGATGCCATGGCCGAGGCCAGCCGCCACGGCCTCGCAGATCGCCTCGCGGCTGCCAAGTTCAAGGACATAGCGCGGCGCGGCGCCTTGGCGAGCGAAAGCATTGTCGACCAGCGCCTGCGTCATCGAGCCGTCCTCGCGCCCGATCATCGGCTCGCCGTTCAGCTCGGCCAGGGAAATCGACGTGCGCTTGGCCCATGGGTGGGTATTGGCGACGATCAGCACGCCGCGATGGTGCCAGAGCGGCATCGCATCGACCTGCGGATGGCCTGCGATCCCGGGCAGGATGCCGATGTCGGCATGCCTGTCGAGCAGCGCCTGCCGCACAATGCGGCTGTTTCCAGTCGACACTGACAGGCGCACGCGTGGATACAGACTCATGAAGCGGGCAAAAAGACCCATCACGATATGCGGCCCGTCGACGGCGAGGCGGAGGCTGCCGCCCTGCAATTCCTGCGATGAAGACAACGTCTCCTCGATGAGTTCATCGAGGCTCGCAAGCTGCCTCGACAGCGTATAGAGGCGCCTTCCAGCCTCAGTCAGCCGAACGCGGCGTCCTTCGCGATGCAGGAGCTTGAGGCCGTGCCGATCTTCCAGTGCCTTCACCTGAATTGTCACGGCAGGTTGGGTAAGCCCGAGGACCAGCGCCGCGCGGGAAAAGCTACCTTCCCTGGCAACCGCGTCGAAGGCTCGAATTTGCGCGTAGATCATGCCTGAGAACCATGCAAAACTATAAGAACCGTTGTCGGTCCATATAAAATTTCTAATTTGCCTAATAGGTCAACGGCTGCAACCTCTCTGATCGTGGATCAGCGCGAGGCGACAATCGTGGACAGCTCACAAGCGGCATCTAAGAAGGCCGCCCTTGAACTGGCGAAGAGCCAGGAACAACGCAGCGTCGCGGCGCTTGCCGAAATCGTTCGCATCCGCAGCCTGACCGGTGAGGAAGGCCCTGCGCAGTCGCGCATGGCCGAGCTGCTCACGAGCACAGGGGCAGAGGTCAGCCAGGTCGAGCCCGATGTCGAGGCGATGTTCAAGGCGTTCCCGGATGTGGCGCAGTATCCGACGCATTGGGAGCACGACCTGATCCTGCCCTATGCGGGCCTGCCGACCTATGCGGCGTTGCGCGACAGCGGGCTCCAACCGGTGCTGAACTATGACGGCCGCCCCAATGTCGTGGGCTACTGGAAGGGCACGGGGGGCGGGCGCTCGCTGATCCTCAACGCACATATCGACACGGTGACGGTCGAGCCGCTGGCGCAATGGACCCGCGACCCCTTCGGGGCTGAGATCGTCGACGGCATGATGTATGGCCGCGGCACCTCCGACATGAAGGGCGGCCTCATGGCCGCCTTTCTGGCGGTTACCTATCTACGCGAGGCCGGCGTCAGGTTGCGCGGCGACGTGACCCTGCAGTGCGTCGTCAATGAGGAGCATGCCGGCAATGGCACGCTCGACCTCGTCACCCGCGGAGCGGCAGCCGATGCCGCCATCGTGCTGGAGCCGACATCCAACACCATCGCCTACAGCCATCCGGGCGGGCTCTACTGGCAGGTTACGCTCAACGGCGTGCAGCGTTCGCCGGGCGCGCGCTGGAACGGCGGCGAACTCGAAGGGCTCGGCGCCGTCGACATGCTGCCTCCGGTGATCGAGGCGCTGCTCGACCTCGAGGATCGGTACAATTCCGGGACACCCACCGGAGCAAAGCCACCCTTCTCGCTGACCATGGGCAAGATTTCCGGCGGCCATTACGAGACCGTCACGGCCGGCGCGGTCGTGATCAAGGGCGGCGCCTACTTCGCTCCGTCGCTAGGCGCCGTCACCGACATCATGGACGGTTTTCGCGAGGCCGTGGCCCGCGCCAATGACAGCGACGAGCGCCTGCGTCGCCATCCGGCGCGGCTCGAGTTCCTGCACCATGATGACTCGACCGATCAGCCCGCCGGTCTCGCCATTGCGCAGGTCATGGGCGGCGTGCTCGCACGCCGCGGCGGCGACGGTTCGGCCTATCCCGGCCACTTCTGTTGCGACATGCGCCATCTGGTGAACCAGGCTGGCATTCCGAGCATCATTTTCGGGCCGGGAACCATCGCTCAAGCGCACAAGCCGGACGAGCACATTCCGATCGGCGACTTTCTGTCGGCGATCGAGCACCTGATCGAGTTCATCGCGGAGTGGTGCGGCGCGGAGTAGGAAGCGCTCCGAGCATGGAGCGTCCAACCATAAAAGGGGGTGTCCTGACATGCGTATGAAGCTTCCGGCGGTTCTTGCGGCCGTCCCGTTCGCGCTGGCTCTGAGCGGCGCCTCCGCACTGGCTCAGAGCTGTCCCAAGACGGGCGGCACCCTGACCTATGTGTACTCGCTCGAACCGACGTCGCTGTCGACGATTGCGACCTCGGCGGTGCCGGTCGCGCTGATCTCCACCAAGATGTACGAGAGCCTGCTCAACTATGAGGGGCCGGGACTGGCGCCGAAGCCGGGGCTCGCCGAGTCCTGGACGATCTCGGACGACAGGAAGACCTACACCTTCAAGCTCCGCCCCGGCGTGACCTGGCATGATGGCAAGCCGTTCACGGCCGAGGACGTCAAGTTCAGCGTCGAGAGCATCATTCGGCCCTATCACTCGCGCGGCAAGACCTATTTCGGCGATGTCGCTGCTGTCGAGACGCCCGATCCTTTGACGGTCGTGTTCAGGCTTAAGGCGCCGGTCCCGTTCTTCATGAACGTGTTCCAGGCCGGCGAGGCGCCGATGATGCCCAAGCACGGCTTTGACGGCATCGATGTGAGCACGGTGGCCGCCGTGCGCGCGGCGCCGATCATGCAGAACCCCGTCGGAACCGGCCCGTTTCGCTTCAAGGAATGGCGCAAGGGCAGCCACATCACGCTCGAGCGCAATCCGACCTATTGGCGCAAGGGGTTCCCCTGCCTCGACCAGATCGTTCAGCGCATGATGCCCGACGGCGCTTCGCGCGCGATCGCGCTCGAAACGGGCGAGGTCGATCTAGCGCCGATGAGCAGCCTGCCCGAGGCCGAGGCCCAGCGGCTGGAGAACATGCCGTCGCTGGAGGCCTCTCAGGCCGGCGCCGAAGCGCTCGGCCCGAACATGTGGCTCGAGGTCAACATGCGCGACAAGCCGCTCGCTGACCTCAAGGTCAGGCAGGCGCTGAGCCTCGCGCTCGATCGCGAGCGCATTGTCGACGTGATCTGGTACGGCCAGGGCAAACCCGCCCGCGGCCCCGTCGTCAGCGGCAACGCCGCCTTCAATAAGGCTCTGAAGCCCTACGAGTACAATCCCCGCAAGGCCAACCAGCTGCTCGATGAAGCCGGCTATCCCCGCGGCGCCAACGGCGTGCGCTTCAAGATCACCCAGAACTTCCTGCCCTATGGCGAGAACTGGCAGCGTCTCGCCGAATATGTCCGTCAGGAGCTCGGCAAGGTCGGCATTTCGGTCGAGACCCAGAGCGCTGATCTCGGCGGCTGGCTGAAGGCGGTCTATACCGACTGGAGCTTCAATCTCACCAGCACCTTCTCGCACAATTACTCCGATCCCTCGATCGGTGTGGAGCGCACCTTCCACTCGGACTTCATCAGGAAGGGCGCAACCTTCACCAATTCGATGGGCTACAAGAACGCACGCGTTGACGAGCTCTTCAGGCTGGCTGCCCGGGAGATCGATCCGGTCGCGCGTCAGAAGCAGTTCGATGAGCTGCAGCAGATCCTGCACGACGAGATGCCCGTGATCTTCCTGATGGAAATGTCCTACACCCACATCTGGAACCGGAAGGTGAAGGGCCTGATCACCAACGGCATCTCGATGTACTCGCCCTGGGACGCCGTGAGCAAGGACTGAGCAAGTCCGTCGTGAAGCCGCACTTCGTCCATGCCCGGTCGCTCCAGCAGCAGAGCTAACGTCCATGTCAATTGGCTATGTGGCCGTTCGTCTACTCCAGGTCATACCCAGCGTCCTCGGCATCGCGGTGCTGAACTTTGCTCTGCTGCATCTCGCTCCAGGTGATGCAGCAGAGATCATCGCCGCCCAGTCCGGCGGCGCCTCGAAGGAGTTCGTCGAGGAGCTGCGACGCTCCTTTGGCATCGACCTGCCGATCTATCAGCAGTTTTTCGTCTATCTCGGCAAGCTCGTCAGCTTCGACCTCGGCATCTCCAACGTCCAGCAGCGGCCGGTTCTCGAACTGATCAGCGAGCGCATGCCGGCCACCCTGCTGCTGATGCTTACCTCGATCGGCATCGCCATCGTCGTCGGCGTGCTCTGCGGCGTGGTCGCCGCAATGCGCCACCGCAAATGGGTCGATACCTGCGTCTCGGTCCTGGCACTTCTCTGCTACGCGACCCCGCAGTTCTGGCTCGGCCTGATGCTGATCGTGCTGTTCTCGGTGACGCTCGGCGTCCTGCCGTCGGGCGGCATGATGACGATCGGCGCGCAGATGGGCCCGTTCGAGCGGGCGCTCGATATCGGCCGACATCTCGTCCTTCCGGCACTGACGCTCGGGCTGTTCTATGCGGCGGTCTATGCCAGGCTGATGCGGGCCTCGATGCTCGAGGTCTACTCCTCGGATTTCATTACGACGGCCCGTGCCAAGGGCGTGTCGGAGGGCCGGATCAGCATGAAGCATGCGGCCCGCAACGCACTCCTGCCCGTCGTCACGCTCGGCGGCGTGCAGATCGGACACATGCTTGGCGGCTCGATCCTGGTCGAAACCGTCTTCGGCTGGCCGGGACTCGGCCGCCTGCTGTTCGACGGCCTGCTCCAGCGCGACCTCAATCTGCTGCTGGGCATCCTGTTCATCTCGTCGATCCTCGTGGTCGTCTGCAATCTGCTGGTCGACCTCGTCTACAGCCTGCTCGATCCGAGGATTCTCGCGCGATGAAGGGCATTCTGCATCTCTGGCGGCGCTATCGCCGCAATCGCGGCGCCGTGCTCGGTCTCGTCGTGCTCGCGGCGATCGTGCTCGCGGCCCTCTTCGGGCCGATGATCTACACGGTCGATCCCTTCGACATGATCGGCAGGCCTGCCCAGGCGCCCTCGGCGCGCTTTCCCCTCGGCACCGACGTGACCGGGCGCGACATGCTGGCCGGCCTCCTCCACGGCGCGCGCGTGTCGCTGCTGATCGGGGTGGCGGCAAGCGTCTGCGCGACCGTCATCGGCGTCGCGGTTGGCGCGGCGGCGGGCTATTGGGGCAAGACGGTCGATGCCGTGCTGATGCGGCTGACGGACTTCTTCCTGACGATCCCGTCCTTCGTCCTCGCCGTCGTCATCATCGCGATCTTCCGCCCGTCGCTGGTCAGCGTGATGAGCGCGATCGCCATCGTCTCCTGGCCGCCGGTCGCCCGCCTGGCACGGGCCGAGTTCATGGCGCATCGCGACCGCGAGTATGTCCAGGCCTGCCGAGCGATGGGCATGTCCGACTGGCGCATCGCCGTGCGTCAGATCCTGCCCAATGCGCTGCCGCCGGTGATCGTGGTCTCGTCGCTCCTGGTCGCCACCGCCATTCTCACCGAATCGGGGCTTTCCTTTCTCGGGCTGGCCGATCCGAATGTCGTCTCCTGGGGCTATATGATCGGTGTCGGTCGAACGCTGTTGCGTACGGCATGGTGGATGTCAGCCATCCCGGGGATCGCCATCCTGGTCACGGTGCTGTGCATCAACCTCGTCGGCGAAGGGCTTAGCGATGCCCTCAACCCGAAACTGCAAGAGCGGTGAGTCCAGCGACCCGCTGGACAGCGCATCAGCGCTCCAGGACGACGACTTGGCGACAAGTTGGCCGGGCATTCCGGCTCGCCTGAGCGTTCTACGATTTGTCGTGCAGTTTCCTGATGTGGCGGGCCAGCTCCACCGCGACATTGGTCGCGCCGTCGCGGGGGAGTCAGAGATTGATGAGGAAGTCGGCCAGCAGAGGAAGGTTGGCCGATGCATTCAGCACATCCAGCGTTCCGGGAACTGCCGAGGGCAGCATTAGTCAGACGGCGATGTCGGCCTCGACTGGAGCGCAGATCGCCTCGAAGCTCGTCACCGGTCGACAGCGGTATTCGCTGCCGGGCCTAAGGGCTTCACCATGCGGCTCGATCGGTATGTGGGCGAGCGCAGCCGGCATGCCTCAAGCGACAACTGCGGCCAGGGCCTTCCGGAATGGGTTGGGCCGCGAACTTCAGACCGCGAGGCGCTACAGAGCCTTCGAACCGGCCTCGTGCCTGGCTTCGCGAAACTGACATAGAACAAAGGCTAGAAGGCCTCCATCCGCGGAGATGCCGATGACGCTGCGCCAAAGTTCTCGTCTCCATGCCGACGACGACCATGAAAGCGCCATGTGCAGAGTCGACGAGCTTACCTCCGCGTCCATAGCCTCTCGCGAGACTGTCGCGCTGCGAGCGCTGCCGGAAGCTGCCGATCGGTGGGAGAGCCACCGGGAATGTCGGGCAGATCCGCACTGTCGCTAGACGCCCGAGGCGCGCTTCTACTCAAGGGTTCCAAGCACATGATCACCGACCTGGATCGCCTCAAAGCAGAACTCGCCGACAGCTTTGACGAAGAGCTGGAGATGCAACTCGAGGAAGACCGGCTCGACGAGCTGGTCGCCAGGGGCATCGGCCCGGTTGGCTCTGCACTCGATCGCAAGCTCTATTTCCGCGAGCTGTTCCGTCTCCAGCACGAGCTCGTGCGGCTGCAGGACTGGATTCAGTACAAGAAGCTCAAGGTCGTCGTGCTCTTCGAGGGTCGAGATTCGGCAGGCAAGGGAGGCGCGATCAAGCGCGTCACGCAGCGTCTCAATCCGCGCATCTGCCGGGTCGTCGCACTGCCCGCTCCGACCGAGCGCGAGAAGCACCAGTGGTACTTCCAGCGCTACGTTCCGCACTTGCCCACGGCCGGCGAAATGGTCCTGTTCGACCGGAGTTGGTATAATCGCGCCGGCGTCGAGCGGGTCATGGGATTCTGCACAAGGGATGAACTCGAGGAGTTCTTCCGCTCGGTCCCGGATTTCGAGCACATGCTCGTCCGCTCGGGCATCATCCTGATCAAGTACTGGTTCTCGATCACAGACGAGGAGCAGGAATTTCGGTTCCAGATGCGTATCGCGGATCCGCTGAAGCAGTGGAAGCTCTCACCCATGGACATGGAGAGCCGGGTGCACTGGGAAGACTACACCCGTGCAAAGGAAGAAATGTTCGACCGCACCCATACCGACCATGCTCCGTGGTGGGTGGTACAGGCCGTCGACAAGAAGAAGGCGCGGCTCAATTGCATCGCGCATCTGCTCGCCCAGATTCCCTATGAGAGCGTACCGAAGCCCGAGATCACCCTGCCGGAACGCGTGCGCCATCCCGACTATTCCCGCCAGGCTGTCCCCCCGGAACTCCACGTTCCAGATCTCTATCGGGATCAGGGAAACTGAACTGCCATCCAGCCCGGGTGGGTCGACCTATGAGCACGGCGGACTGAGACCTGCCGGAACACATGCCATCTCATCGGGAGTGAGATCCGGCAACACCTACTGCAGTTTCATGACCTGGATCACCGCCGGCATCATGATGACCACGAACAGCACCGGCAGGAAGAACAGGATCATCGGCACCGTCAGCTTGGGCGGCAGGGCTGCGGCCTTCTTCTCCGCTTCCAGCATGCGCTGGTCGCGGCTTTCCTGCGCGAGCGTGCGCAGCGCGGTGCCGACCGGCGTGCCGTAGCGCTCGGCCTGGATCAATGCGGTCGAGACCGATTTGACGCCCTCGAGCCCGGTGCGGGCGCTCAGGTTCTCATAGGCCTGGCGGCGTTCAGTGAGGTAGGACAGCTCGGCCGTGCAGAGCGCGAACTCCTCGGCCAGCGGCACGGACTGGCCACCGATCTCGGTCGAGACCTTGCGAAAGGCATGTTCGATCGACATGCCGGATTCGACGCAGATCAGCAGCAGGTCGAGGGCATCGGGAAAGGCCAGCTTCATCGAAGCCTGACGCTTGGTGATCTGGTTGGAGAGGAAGAGCTCGGGCGCCTTGATGCCGACATAGGCGCCGCCGATCGCCATCGCGAACCGGATCAAGGCCGACTTGCCGAAATCGTTGATGACGAAGACGTAGAACAGGGTGAACAGGAACAGGCCAATCGGCATCACCAGGCGGAAGAACAGGAAGGCGATTTCCGCCTGCTGCCCGCGATAGCCGGCCATGGTGAGCTGCTTCTTGGCGGTCTCGGTGCCGAGCCAGTCGCCCAGCTTGAACTGGTGGACGATGCGCCGCATGAACTCCTTCGGTTCCTGGCGCAGCGAGACACGGTCGTTCTGGCGGTTCAAGCGGTCGCGCTCGCGGGCGCGGATCTTCTCGCGCTCGGTGGCGACGCTCTTCATGCGCTTCTGGAGGCTCGAGCCTTCCGTCAGCGGGATCGCGATCGTCAGCACCGTCGCCGCGGCGGCAATCGCAACGAACAGCGCCAGCAGGAACTGACTGTCGACGGCTTTTTCGGCGATCAGGGCAATCATCGATGCCGCCTCAGATGTTGAAGTTGATCATCTTGCGCATGACCAGCACGCCGATGAGCATCCAGACGGCGCAACCGATCAGCGCGAGCTTGCCCGACTGGGTGATCCACAACAGTTCGATGTAGCGAGGGCTGGTCAGGTAGACCATGGCCGCCACGCTCGGCGGCAGGCAGGCGATGATGCCGGCCGAGGCCTTGGCTTCCATCGAGACGGCCTGGATCTTGTCGCGCATCTTGCGGCGATCGCGAATGACCCGCGAGAGATTGCCGAGCGTCTCCGAAAGATTGCCGCCCGTCTTCTGCTGGATCGCCAGGACGATGCCGAAGAAGTTCGCTTCCGCGCAGGGCATGCGCTCGTAGAGCTTGGCGACCGCATCGGGGAGCGGCAGTCCGAGCGTCTGGCTTTCGATGATCAGGCGGAACTCGGTCCTCACCGGCTCGGCCGCCTCGGTCGCGACGATGCGAATGCAGTCGTTCAGGGGCAGACCGGCCTTGATGCCTCGGGTGATGACGTCGAGCGCATTGGGAAACTCGTTGGCGAACTTCTTGAGCCGCCGATTCCGGGAATGCTGCAGGAACCAGAGCGGCATGCCGAGAGCGCCGATGAACAGGCCCGCCAGGCCGACCAGGGCGTTGCCGCTCAGTGCGAAGAGGACGACAGCCGTACCGACGGCCATGGCCGCGCTGACCATGTAGAACTTCTTGCGGTCCCAGTTCAGGCCGGCCTGCGAGATGCGCTGCTCCAGCGTCAGCTTGTTGCGCGCGTTCTCGCGGTTCTCGATCTCCTTCAGGCTCTGGGCGATCTGGCCGCGCTTGGCCCGCGCCTGCGCCTCGCGGTCGAGAGCGCGGGCGGCGACCGGAGCTGCGAATTCCTTGCGGCGCTTCTCGGCACGTGCCTGGCCGCTGAGCATCGGATAGAACAGCGCATAGGCGACGCCGCCCGCAGCCAGCGTCGCCAGAACGACAACGGCGATGAAGCTCAGATCCATGGCCGTAGCCCCAGCCCGCCGATGTCATCAGGCCGCATGGGCTTCGCCTTGCTCGAGTTCGTCGATGGCCGCGGCGAGGCGCTGCTCCTCGCCGAAGTAGCGCGCGCGCTCCCAGAAGCGCGGCCGGCCGATGCCGGTCGCGCGGTGGCGGCCGATCAACTTGCCATGGGCGTCCTCGCCCAGAATGTCGTAGTTGACGATGTCCTGGGTGATGATGACGTCGCCTTCCATGCCCATCACCTCGGTGATGTGCGTGATGCGGCGCGAACCGTCGCGCAGGCGCTGCGCCTGGATGATCACGTCGATCGAGGAACAGATCATCTCGCGCAATGTCTTCGAGGGCAGCGAGAAGCCGCCCATCGTGATCATCGATTCGATACGGCTGAGGCACTCGCGCGGAGTGTTGGCATGGAGCGTGCCCATCGAGCCGTCATGGCCCGTATTCATCGCCTGCAGCAGGTCGAAGGCTTCGGGTCCGCGCACCTCGCCCACGATGATCCGCTCTGGACGCATGCGCAGGCAGTTCTTCACCAGATCGCGCATGGTGACCGCGCCGGTGCCCTCGAGATTGGGCGGGCGGGTTTCGAGGCGCACGACATGCGGCTGCTGGAGCTGAAGCTCGGCCGCGTCCTCGCAGGTGATGACGCGCTCGTCGAGGTCTATGTAGTTGGTCAGGCAGTTCAGCAGGGTGGTCTTGCCGGAGCCGGTACCGCCCGAAATGACGATGTTGCAGCGGACCCGGCCGATGATCTTCAGGATCTCGGCGCCCGGCGGCGAGATTGCGCCGAACTTGACGAGCTGGTCCAGCGTCAGCTTGTCCTTCTTGAACTTGCGGATGGTCAGCGCGGGGCCGTCGATCGCCAGCGGCGGTGCGATGACGTTGACGCGAGAGCCGTCGGCGAGACGCGCGTCGCAGATCGGCGAACTCTCGTCGACACGGCGGCCGACCTGGCTGACGATGCGCTGGCAGATGTTCATCAGCTGCGCGTTGTCGCGGAAGCGGATGTTCGTCAGCGTGATCTTGCCGCCGGTTTCGATGAAGGTCCGGGTCGCGCCATTGACCATGATGTCGGCGATGTCGTCGCGGGCGAGCAATGGCTCGAGCGGACCATAGCCGAGCACATCGTTACAGATATCGTCGAGCAGCTCCTCCTGCTCGGCGATGGAGAGCACGACGTTCTTCAGCGAGATGATCTCGTTGATGATGTCGCGGATTTCCTCGCGTGCCGATTCGCCGTCGAGCTTGGCGAGCTGCGACAGGTCGATCGCCTCGATGAGAGCACCGAAGATCATGCTCTTCATCTGATAGTATTCTTCCGAGCGCTGCTGCTCGGGAACGACGGGCGGTGGCGCGCGACGGGTATCGGCCGCGAGCACCGGCTCCGGCGGACGGGCCGACACAGCGGCCGGGGCCGGAGTCTTCAGAGCCAGGGCCGGTGCGGCGGCTGCGCCAGGGGATCGCTTTCCGAACATCTCAACCCTCTTCCGAGCGCAATGGCGCGGCGGCGTAGTCCCGTGGCCCGACGCTGGTCCGCAGACACGACATCGATCAGGCCTTTCGGCGCAGCTTGGCGACGAGCGGCTCGAACAGGCTGCGCTTGCTGCGCTTGGCCTCGCCACGGCCGGTCAAACTGCTCGCGATATGCACGAAGGCTTCGGCGATCTTGCCGCTGGCCTGCACCTCCGCGATCATCTGTCCGTTGTTCGCGGCGGTGCCGAAGAGCTGCGCATCGAACGGAATCGAGGTCAGCACCTCGACGCCGAGCGCCTTGGAGAACTCGGCTGCGTCGATTTCCGGCCGCTTGGGCATGCCGACCTGGTTCAGGACCAGCCTCGCTCCGGAATCGTTGGGCCGGTTCGCCCGGGCGAGGTCGATCAGGTTCTTGGCGTTCCTGAGCGAGGCGAGTTCCGGGCCCGCGACCACGACGACCTCGTCGGCATTGATCAGGGCGCGCCGGACCCAGCCGCTCCAGACATGCGGCACGTCGAGAACGACGCAGGGCACGGTGGCGCGCAGCAGGTCGAAGAGCTGGTCGAAGGCATCCTCCGGAAGGTCGAGCGTGCGGTCGAGCATGGCGGGAGCCGCCAGCAGCGCGAGATTGTCGCTGCAGCGGGAGAGCAGACGGTCCAGCAGATTCGCATCGAGACGCTCGGGTGCGAAGACGGCTTCTGCGATCCCCTGCGGCGGGTCCTGGTTGAAGTCGAGGCCGGCCGTGCCATAGGCGATGTCGAGATCGACGATCACGGTGGAGGCGTCGAGGTTGCGGGCGATCGCCCAGGCGACGTTGTGCGACACGGTCGATGAACCGACGCCGCCCTTGGCGCCCATCACCGCGATGATGCGGCCGAGATTGCGGGCGCCTGGCGAGACATAGAGCTCGGACAGCGTGCGCAGCACGTCGAGCGTGCCGAGCGGCGCGATCAGATATTCGCTGACGCCGCGCCGGATCAGGTCGCGGTAGAGCTGGACGTCGTTGACATGGCCGATGACGACGACCTTGGTGCCTGGATCGCAGCTCTCTGACAGCGCATCGAGATGGCCGATCAGGCTGGCCGGATCGGAGACGGTCTCCAGAACGATGATGTTGGGGGTCGGCGCGGCGCGGAAAGCCTCGACGGCCGCGGCCGGGCCGCCCATCTGGATGCGCGCATGCGCCTTCTCCATGCGCCGGTCGGCGATGGCGGCCTGCATGGTCGCCGCGACGGCCGGCGTTTCGCAGAAGGCCTGCAGGGTAATGCGCGGAAGCGGCGCGATGACCTCCTCGGTCACCGCATCGCCCGAGCGCGTCTCGAAGTCCTGCTCGCTCATCAGCGGCCTCCGACGGACGAATTGATCTGCGGCGTTTCCTGCCGGTACTGGGTCGACGGGTCCTTGCCGTCGCGGATCTTGCTGATGGCGCCCATGCGCTTGGCGATGTCGGGCCTGCCCTCGCTGCGCGAACGCACGAGATCGATCGGATCGGCGACCTGGGCTGCCAGCGTCGCCTGACTGGAGCAACCGAAATTCCAGTAGGGCTCGTTGCGCATGTCGTCCTTCAGGCTGGACACGCCGGTATCGGCGGGCCACTGCCCGCAATCATGCGGCAGGCCGGCCTGGAGCGAGGCGAAGGTCAGACGAATCGGCGAGGCGAGGTTCTCGTCCTGGACGGGATAGGTCCTGACCGACAGCGCATGGCCGGAGACCCCGGCGCGCGCCAGCGCCGAACGGATGCCGTTTAGCGTGTCGTGCGCGGCCATCTCGCGCCGCGCCCCGGTCGGCACCTGGGCGACGAGGCCACCCTTGCCGGAGCGGCGATACTCCCTGGCGAAGTCCGCGACATCCTCCGACTGGCGGGCGTCGAGACCGCCACCCGAGCGCCCCACGAAGACGTCGAGCGATCGTGGCGCGTCGCGCAGCACGATCGGGTGGCGCTCCCGCACGTCGACCGGAACCCCCGAGTTGGCGAGGTCCTTTCGCGCGCAGGCGCCGAGCAGCGTCGCCGCAATCAGCGCGATGCCGAGGCCCGCGGGCCGGAACCGGGTCTTCTGCTTCGATCGAGCCATCATGGTCTCGCCATCCCTTGCGCGTGCAGCTGGGGCCGTCAGTCGGCGATGAAGCCGACGCGGCCCTTGTAGGCCTGCGGCACCGGCCCGCCGCTGGTTCCGTAGATCTTGTTCAGACGCCCGAGCAGGACAGCCTGCGCGTCATGGGCGTCGACGAAGCCGTCATCCGGCCGCTGGACCTGGTTCGGCTCCATCGGCTTGGCGATGTAGGGCGTCGCGGTGATCATCAGTTCGGTCTCCTCGCGCTGATAGTCGCGCGAGCGGAAGAGCACGCCGATGATCGGCAGGTTCATCAGGCCCGGGAAGCCGTTGAGCGACGACTTCGAGACGCGCTGGATCAGGCCGGCCGTCGCCAGCGTGCCGCCCGAGGGCAGCTCGACCGTCGTGTCCGACTTGCGGACGCGGAAGGCCGGTGCGTTGACGACCTGCTGGCTGCTGTTGCGGGTATCGCTGAGGCGCAGCTGGTTCTCGAAGTCGAGCTCCGTCACCTCGGTGGCGATGCGCATGCTGATCTTGTTGTCGGACAGAACGATCGGCGTGAAATTCAGCGCCACGCCGATCGGACGGTACTGGATGCCGAGGGTGCAGAGGCCGGTGCCGTCGCAGGAGTAGCCGCTCGGGACCGGCACTTCGCCGCCGGCGGTGAACTTGGCGCTTTCGCCCGAGATCGCGGTGACGGTCGGCTCGGCGAGGACGCGCGAGAGGCCCGCACGCTCCAGGGCGCGCAGGGTGAAGTTGGTGGAGTTGCCGAGGCCGGCGGTGATCGCGGTCGCCGACAGCGCCTGCGGCTGCAGCGGAAGCGGGTTGTCGATGGTCGGCATGACCGAGAAATTGCCGAGCTTCCACTCGCCGGTCGAATTGATGCCGAGTTGCTTGATCGCCTTGCGCGAGACCTCGGAGACCACGACCTTGACCATGACCTGGTCGCGGCCGCGGATCGAGAGCGAGTTGATGACCGCGCCCTTGTTCGAGGTGAACAGACCACCGCTGATGCCGACAAAGGCGTTGGCGATGTCGACGGCCTGCGTCGCCTCTGAAGCGTTGGCGACGTTGCCGACGAGCAGGATCGAGTTTCCGGCCGGCTTGACCTCGATCTGGGCCTTGGGGATCGCGGTGCGCAATGTCTGGCGCAGCACGTTCAGGTCGCGCCCGACCTCGATCTCGAGCGCGGTGATCTGGCGTCCCTCGGCATCGATGACGAACATCGAGGTCGAACCGTCGGCGATGCCGATGATGAAGAGCTTGCGGGCCGAGCGGACGACTGCGTTGGCGACCTTCGGGTTGGCGACGAAGACCTCCTTGGCGTCGCGCGGCAGCTCAACGATCATCGAGCGCCCGATCGACAGGTCGAGCTTTCGGGCGATGGCGTGCTCGCTCGTACCGACATTCAGGACCGGCGCCGGAGCGCTGGTCTGAGCCAGCGCCGGGCCGGACATTGTCAGGGCCACGGCCAGGACGACGGAGAGGGTGATACGGTCCCGGCTCACTGGTTCGCACTCCTCATGGTGACGCCGTATTTGACGATCGTCAGGGCGCCTTCGGTCGCGACGCCCGGCGCGGCGATCTGCCCCGCATCCTTCAGGCTGCGCAGCGCGAGCGACAGGGTGCCCATCTTCTGGGACCGGAACAGCGTCTCGGCCTGACCAGGGTCGACTTCGAGCGTCGCGGTCTCACCGATCACGACCTTCTCGCCGTTGCGCTCCTGGACGTTCTGGCCGATCGCCAGCACGCGCAGGTTCCGCAGGATCGTCTCGCTCAGAAACGCCTCGCCGTCGCCTTCGGCCGCTGGGCCCTTCATCGTCACGATCACGTCGACGCGGTCATTGGGCAGGATGAAGCCGCCGGCCGTGTTGGCGCCGCGGCTGTCGGTCGAGATCGCGACGGCGCGCATGCCGGACGGCAGAACCGCCGAGAGGAAGCCGGTGCCGTCGGTCTTGATCAGCTTTTCGCGGCGGATCGGCTCGGAGGCGAGCATGCCGTAGCGGACGACCTGGCCCGTGAGTTCATGTTCGGCCTCGGGCGCCTCGTCCTTGCGCACCACGCCGGCCGGCACACTGGCGAGCGGCCATTCGAGCCAGCGCAGGTCAGCGGCGGCCACGACATTGCCGACGGGGATGTCGGCTGCAGCGACCAGAACCGGCACGGTCGGTGCCGCTTCGACCCGCGCGACCGGAGCCGGTCCCTGCGAGGGCTTTCTGATCAGCATGGCCGCGCCGACACCGGCGACGAGCGCGACCAGGAGAATGATGATGCGGGCGGGACTCATTGCGACTGACCCTCGGCCAAGCCCAGTTGGCTCTCGGCGAGGATCGTGCGGCCGGAATCGTCAACTTATGGTTAATCAGACGTATCTTTTTTTCGTATCCGCGGCGGTGCCGGCAATGTGAGCCCGGCGGGCATCGCGCTCAGAGGCCCATGGCGGCGCGCCAGAGCGTCGTCTCGGGCAGGACGAGCAGCGCGGCGAAGGCCAGCGCAATGCCATAGGGCACGCCCTCCTTGGGCGAGTGCAGCCGGCGCGCCCAGGACCAGTCGCTGGCGACGGCCGGCAGCGGGCCCGAACGGAGCTTGAGCAGGGCGAGTGTCAACACGCCACCCGCCATCGCGGCAATGGTGAGATAGGGCATCAAATGGTCGAAGCCGAACCAAAGCGCCGTCACGGCCGCCAGTTTGGCGTCGCCACCGCCGATCCAGCCGGCCGCGAACATGCCGAAACAGACGGCGAGCACCAACCCTCCGGCGGCCAGATGCCAGCCGATCTGGCTCCAGCCGAGACCAAGCGCGGCCGCACAGACCGCAAATGCCGCCATCAGGACGAGGCAGAGCCGGTTGGAGATCGTCATCGACACGAGGTCGCTCGCAGCCGCATAGGCCATGGCGGCCGGGAAGACGAAGAGCAGGGCAATGAGCGGGAGCGACATGGACTTGCCTTCGCAACAATTTGCCTACGGGGGTAAGCGGGCTGTCCGGCAATCCTGGCGCAGGTGCCTCACCAAACCCTTACCGCAAAGGACAAGGTGGCGCGCGTCGCAGCATCACCCGAATCAAAACGCCCCGGACGAGCCGGGGCGTTTCGTGGCGGAACTCAGTAGAGCCCCCGACCAGCCTTACTTCGTCAGGCCGGTGTTGATTTCCTGGAACTTCGCCGAGAGGCTGGTGCCGATGTTGGTCCAGACGGTGATGCAGACCACGGCGATCAGGGCAGCGATCAGGCCGTACTCGATGGCAGTGGCGCCGGACTCATCCTTGACGAAGCGAGCGAAAACGTTGGTCATGTCGAACTCCTTTTGAACCACGGTTTGACGGCTGCCTTCGCTCTGAAGTGGCTTCGGTCAGCGACAAATGCACATTACCGCGCTCCCCTTGCCGATCGGTTAAGCCGATTGAAGAATTCGACCCTTCATTCAAACATCGTATCGATGGTTAACGTCGACTTTATGCCGCATACTTCAATACTTGCCTCACCATCTGAAGCATTACTTAAGTCGTATACAATATAAATACTGTCAATTTTGACTAAACGCTCGCAACCCCACCTACGAATTCGTACCGGCAAGCGCGCCGCGCCGGATATCTCTCTCTGCGTCATCGGCGGCCAACGCGAGCCAAATCAATCGCCCCGACGGAATTAGCGTTTGATTCATCATTTTGCGCTTTCCTGCAGATGTCGGAAATCTTGAGGCATCGCCATGTCCACTCTCCCGGTTGCTGCAGGGCAGGCTCGCCGACGCTCATCCTGGGCGAAATCGGCGCTGGGCATGGCGGCGAGCGGATTGATTCTGGCGGCCGGCCTCTTGCCTGCCGGCGCGGCTCCACAGGCGAGCAAGATCGAAAGCGTGGCCGTGATGGTCGATCATGCCAAGGTCATCCGGCTGCCGGAAAAGGCGCAGACCGTCATTGTCGGAAACCCCGCCATCGCTGACGTCGCCGTCCAGAAGAATGGCGTCATGATCGTCACCGGCAAGAGCTTCGGCGTCACCAACCTGATCGCACTCGACGCAAGCGGTGCTCTGTTGGCGGAATCCCTCGTGCGCGTGGGCGCGGATTCCGATTCCGTCCTGACGGTTCAGCGCGGCCTCGACCGGGAAAGCTATTCCTGCACCCCCGTCTGCCAGCCCTCGGCGCAGCTCGGCGACGCCCAGAGGTACTTCGGCGAAGTCGGCTCGCAGGCATCGACCCGCAGCAGCAACGCATTGGGCGCCACCAAGCGCTGAATCCGCTTCGAAGCTTCAAGAGTCCTCAGCCTGAGGAGCCGTTCCGCCAGGAATGACGTCTCGAAGCATGGGAGCGGAAGCGCGCGACCAACCGGAGCGCCCTTCGAGACGCCTCCGCGCCCCCGAGGACGAGGGCTCCATTCTCTCCCGGTTCCCGACGCCTGGCCACAGGTTGATGCTCGCGGCCATGGCTGCGAGCGCGTTTGCCGATGCCGATCCACATCCGTAGCAAGGTAAACCATTGCCTAATCGCCGTTCGAGCTGACCGAATGGGCGCCTAACGGATCGGAAATTCTTTGCCGCTATGACTGGTGCCGTTACTGGAGCCTGCACCGCGCCCGACGACTGCCCGAACAGGGCCGGCACGGCCACCCAGCGGCATGGATCTTCGAAGCGACAACCGGACGCCAAGCGGCATGACCCCTTCCCCGATCGACACCGACACAAGGATGGTTGCGGCTCCGGCGCCTGTCAGCCGCCGGCGCACGCGCCTGCTGTCGCGCTTCCGGCGTTCGCAGGACGGCGCGACCGCCGTCGAATTCGCCTTCATCGCGTTTCCTTTCCTGCTCGTGCTGGCCGCCATCCTCGAGACGGCCATGATGTTCTGGACGAGCCAAACTCTCGAAGAGGCGGTGTCACAGACCTCGCGCCGGCTGCTGACCGGCGAGTCCCATACCCGCTATACCGGCACTTCCGCAGCCAATACCGTGGCTTTCCGCAATGACGTCTGTGCCGCGTCGTCGGCACTTGTCGACTGCTCCAAGCTTGTCATCGACGTGCGGACCTACAACTCCTTCGCCAATGCGAAGACCGGCATCGACGGGAGCAACCCGATCAGCGCGGGCGGACTGAACACGACCGGCTTCGGCTTCAACCAGTCCCAGCCACAGCAGATCGTCGTCGTGCGTGCCGTTCTCGAGTACCCGCTGTTCTTCACGACCTGGAGCTCGAGCCTCGTCAATATCGGCTCCGGCCGGCGCGGGATCGTCGCCACGACGGCCTTCCGAGCCGAACCGTTCAACGCGCCCGCAGCACCCGCGACATGAGGTTCGAGATGACGCGCGCCTTTTCGCTCAAGCGCAACCGAGCCGCTCTGCGACGCCTGGTCCGCGGGCTCCGCCGCAACCGGCGCGGCGTCGCGGCCCTGGAATTCGCGATGATCCTGCCGATCATGCTGGCGATCTATTTCGGCATCGTCGAAACCGGCCAGGCCATCATGATCGACCGCAAGGTCACGCAGCTGACCCGGTCGCTGGTTGACCTGTCGTCGCAGGTCGCCACGATCCCCAACACGGAGATGAGCAACATCTTCGATGCCGCACAGACCGTCATGATGCCCTACACCTCGGTGGCGCCGAAGATGTCGATCCACAACATCGTCATCGACAGTGCCGGCGTCGCGAAGGTCTGCTGGAGCGACGAGCGCAATTCGACGAAGCTCGCCCGGGGGACGACCGTCAACCTGCCGACGGATCTGCGCCTGCCCAACACCTCCGTCGTGATGGCGCAGGCGAGCTACGATTTCACGCCCGTCGTCGGCTGGATCATCACGGGCGGAGCGATCACGATCGGAGGCGACCCGATCTATATGCGCCCGCGCCTCGGCAAGGCCGGCGGCTCAGCCAGCATCGAGCAGGTCGAGCGCTCCGGCGTGTCGATGTGCCCGGGATTCAGCTGAGACCGGCCCTAGCCGGCCTGTCCTGTCGGCTCGGACGATCGTGTTGCAGGGGCGCCGGCCGGCGAGAAGCGCATCTGTCGGCGCATCTCCCTTCCTTAAATAGCCGGCTACGGAGATTGACTCAACCGCGCAGGATCATGCGTCCGGTCTGGACCTCGTAGCCCCTCAGCTTGCCGAGGAAGGAGGTGCCGAGCAGGCTCATGGAGAGCGCGCCCTCGGGCAGGACCACGGCATCGACATTGCGAACGAGGATCGAGCCGAGTCGGACCTCGCGCAGATTGACGCGCGCGCCCCTGACCGTGCCGTTGGCAGTGCTCAGCGACATCTTGTAGTCGGCCGATGAGAGTTGGATGCCGAGTGCCCGGGCGTCCTTCGCCGTCAGTGCGACGAGGCTGGCCCCCGTGTCGACCATCATCTTGATCCGGTAATTGTCGATCGAGGGATGAACGACGTAGTGGCCGCGATAATCTGCGGCAACGGTCAGTGTGGGTGGCTCGCTCGGCCGCACTTCGGCGGGCTTCACCTCGGCGCGGGCCGGAGCGGGACGCCCCCCGGCGGTGACCGACGCCGCGCTCGGCGCGTCCTCCATACCGACGAGGCGAGCGAGCTGCGGGCCAAAGCCGAGCGCGCCCAACGACGCGACCGCCGCGATACCGAGCGCCCAGATGATCGGCCTTTGGGCCATCGCGACCACATCTCCATCATTGACGTTGCGGCAAGGATGCTGGCCCAGTCCCTGCGGAAGGGTGAAGAGCGCTGGTTGGATTGGGCGGTTTCCCGCACCCCGCGGCCTGCCCGACATGAACAGGCTTAACGCCTGCTTGCCGCCACCGATGAATGCGGCATAGCCGGGATGCCGCGGTGGATCTGGGCAACCAGCCGGAGGCTAGATGAAGGACTCGCCGACCAGAGCCTCGATCGCCTCGCGGCGCGGCACGCTCGGCTGTGCGCCGGCCACCATGCAGGCGAGCGTGCCGGCCGCGAGACCGCGCTGGAGCGCGCCGGAGAAGCCGTAACCGGCCGACAGCGCAGCCGCGAAGGCGCCGGTGAAGCTGTCTCCGGCCGCGACCGTATCGACGACGGCCACAGCGGGGGCCGCCAGCCGTCGACGGACCCCGCCATGCCAGCCGACAGCCCCTTCCGCCCCCAGCGTGACGATGCAGGCGATGCCGCGCTCGGCGTCGCAGCGCCTGGCGATGTCGTCGGGCTCGCGCTCCGGCCAGCCGAGAGATTGCGCCAGCACCAGGGCCTCATGCTCGTTGACGACCAGCACGTCGAGACAGCCCAGGAGCGCCTCCGCCGGCGGCCCCGCCGGGGCGAGGTTAAGGACGACGCGGCCGCCAGCACGCTTCATCCTCTCCGCCGCAGCGAGGCATTCGGCTTCCGGAACCTCGCGCTGCAACAGTAGAATGTCGCCTTCGCCGAGCGTCATCGCAGACAATACCTCCGCCCGCGCCAGCGCGTTGGCGCCCGCCGCGACGACGATCTGATTGGCGCCTTCTGCATCGACCGCAATGAATGCCGCTCCGGTTGGCGCCTCGGCACGCGCGACATGGGAAAGCTCGACACCGTCAGCCGCAAGCAGCGACAAGGCTATGTCGGCGAAGGCATCGCGGCCGACCGCGCCGACCAAGGCGACCTCCGCCCCGGCGCGGCGCGCCGCGAGCGCCTGGTTCGCGCCCTTGCCGCCGGGGTGAAGCGCGTAGGCCGGCCCGATCACGGTTTCGCCCGCTCCGGGCAGGCGCTCGACCGGCGTAACCAGATCGACATTGAGCGAGCCGAAGACGACGATCATGCGGCGACGTGCTCCGCAAGACGGCGAACACCGGCGACGAAGGCCGCTTCCGGCGTCGTCACGCTGGCCGCGATTCCGGCCGAGGCCAGCGCCGCGCCGTAGCTTTGCGCCAGCACACCGTCAGCGACGAGATGGACCGTATCGCTCCGTCCGAGCAGCGCCTGTGCGCCGGCGACCTCATGACCAACCAGCAAGGCAGAGAGATAGGGCCCGACGGCACCGCCCGGCATCCGTCCAGCCAGCACCTCGGAGCGGGACGCGAAGGCGGTGTTGAGCAGCCCGCCCTGGCGAGCAGCGGCAGCAAGTCCGTCGGCCGTGCCACGAGCGGCGTCCTCGTCGCTCGGCTCCTCCGCGAGCCGGGAGAGGATCGAGTGCTGCCGCAGCAATCCGTAGATCTCACCGGTCATGAAGCTGGCAAAGCGGACGATCCGGCCGCCTTCGACCCGCGCCCATTTCGAATGGGTGCCGGGCAGGCAGGCGATGCCGTCGCCAAGCCCCAGGCCGACGATCAGCGTCTCCTCACCTCGCATGACGTCGAAGGCGCCCTCGTCGCAGGACAGGCCGGGCAGGATGGTCGCCGGCGACCCGTCGGCCAGGGTGACCTGCATGCCCGCGGCGGCGATCTGGTCGGGCGAGGCCGGGCAGGCAACATAGTGCGCCTCGATCCAGCCATTGCGGCTACCGACCATGCCGGCGAGCACGATCGCTGCGTCGGGCGCCACCTTGCGCAGGTCGCCGGCAATCGCCTCGAACGCGGCCGGAAAGCCTCCGGGCGGGACCGACTGGATGCCCTGATCGGCACTGCGGCGTTCCAGCACCTCGCCCGCTTCGGAGATCAGGAAGGCGCGGGCGCGCGTCGTGCCCCAGTCGAGCGCGATCAGAGGTCTGGGCATAGGCGGCGCTCCGGCTGGGTGCTTCGTCCCCCCGGGGGGTGCGAAGCGGGGCGGCGAGACTCATCCGCGGTCGATGCCCGGGTCAAGCCCAGGCATGACGGATTTCGCTCCCTACGCTTCGAAGAAGACCGTCTCGTCTTCGCCCTGCAGGCGAATGTCGAAGCGGAAGACGCCCTGACCGTTGCGCTTGGCGATCAGCGTGCGGCGCCGTTCGGCCGGGACGAGTGCCAGCACCGGGTCGCCCGCGTTGCCGGCTTCGCCCTCGAAATAGATGCGCGTCGCCAGCCTGACCAGGAGACCGCGCGCGAAGATCGACACCGACAAATGCGGCGCCTGCGTACGGCCATCCGGCCCCGCCAGCGCACCCGGCATGATCGTGTCGAAATGAAAGCCGCCCTCGGCTGTCGTCTCGGCGCGGCCGAAGCCGGTGAAGCCGGCATTGCCCGAGGCGTTGAAGCGCCCCTGCGCATCGGCCTGCCAGATCTCGATCATGGCGTCGCTGACGACCGCGCCATCGCCGTCATAGACTGTGCCCTCGACGCGGATTCGCTCACCAGCGACGCCATCGGTGGCGACCTGTTCGGTCGCGAGTTCGGAGCCGCCATAGGCTCGCGGCGTCAGTGCATAGGCGAAGAAGGGGCCGATGGTCTGCGAGGGCGTGATGCCGAGAGCGGGCTTGGGTTCAGTGCTCATGCGGCTCCTCCACCGGCGTCGCGTTGCGGCCGCGCAGGACGATGTCGAACTGGTAGCCGAGCGCCCATTCCGGCTCGGTCGTCGCGAGGTCGAAGCGCGAGATCAGGCGCTCGCGCACATGCGCATCGGTGATCGATTGGAAGATCGGATCGTATTTGAACAGCGGATCACCCGGGAAGTACATCTGCGTGATCACGCGCGACAGGAAGCTCGGCCCGAACAGCGAAAAATGGATATGGGCCGGGCGCCAGGCATTGTGGTGGTTGCGCCAGGGATAGGCGCCGGGCTTGATCGTGACGAAACGATAGCGGCCCTCAGCATCCGTCAGCGCCCGGCCAGCCCCGGTGAAGTTCGGATCGAGGGGGGCCGGATGCTGGTCGCGGACATGGACATAGCGGCCGCCCGCATTGGCCTGCCAGATCTCGATCAGCGTATGCGGCACCGGCCGGCCGTCCTCGTCGAGGACGCGCCCTGTGACGATGATGCGTTCGCCCAGCGGCTCGCCCTGATGCTGGCGCGTCAGGTCGGAATCGCCCGCCGCCACGGCGGCGTGCCCGAAGACCGGGCCGCTCGTCTCCGACAGCGTATGCGGCAGCAGGATCAAGGGCTTGGATGGCGCTCGCTTCACCGTCGAGCCATAATCGGGCGACGCGTTGAGCGGGTGCGACTTCAGGCTGTCGCGCGGGTAGATCAGACTCATGCCGCAACTCCGTGGGCTTGCCTGGTGCGGTTGTGGGAGGCGCGCAGGATGGCGAACTTCTGCGCCGTCGCAATGGTCGTCATCTCGGTCGAGCCTGCCGTCATGAGGCCATCGTGCCGGCCGGGCCGCAAGCTGGACGACGATCCGACGCGTTCCTTCGCATGATGTCCTTGATCCAGGACAAATTGCTCAAGACCGATAGCCGCTGGGGCGACGTATTGGTGTCGCGCGGGTCGATATCATCGATGTTCCCTCCGGACAGGGACACGGATCGGGCCACCTTGACATTCCCTCAAGATGTGCGTTTATCGCACATTATTTCGATAATCGCACTCTATGCAGTAGGGGACGGGCGGTCAAGGATGGCAGGAGAGGTCCCCGACCGCGACCATATGGCCGCCCTCGAGAAGGGGCTGGCGGTGATCGAGTGCTTCGACGCCGCTCATGACAAGCTGACCATCGCCGACGTCGCCCGCGCGACGGACCTCTCCCGCGCCGCCGCCCGGCGCTGCCTGCTGACGCTGACCCGGATCGGCTATGCCGAGTTCGACGGGAAATTCTTCCGGCTGACGCCCCGCGTGCTGCGGCTCGGCCATGCCTGGCTCGCTTCGACGGCCCTGCCCCAGCTGGTGCAGCCCTTCCTCGAACGGCTCTCCGAGGAAACGCACGAATCCTCCTCGGCCTCGCTGCTCGATGGGCATGAGATCGTCTACATCGCGCGATCGGCGCAAAGGCGGATCATGTCGGTCGGCCTCTCCGTCGGCACGCGCCTGCCGGCCTTCTGCACCTCGATGGGCCGCGTACTGCTGGCCTTTCGCGATCCCGCCGACGCGCAGAAGCGCATCCTCGCCGGCCAGCCACGGGCCCTGACGCCGCACACGATCACCGATCCGGCTCGGCTGGCCGAGATTCTTGCCGAGATTCGCGACCAAGGTCATTGCGTCGTCGACCAGGAGCTCGAACTCGGTCTGATCTCGCTGGCCGTGCCATTGTTCAATGCGCGCGGCGAGGTCATCGCGGCATTCAACATCTCAGGCCAGGTCCAGCGCAGCTCAGCCCGGGAGATGGCCGAACGTTTCCTGCCGCGCCTGCTCGGGATGCAGGCGATGCTGCGGCCGCTGATCACGTGAAGGAACCAAGGCTCATGCTCGAACTCCAGGCGAGAAACCTGCGCGCCCGCATCCATCCGGAAGCCGGCGGCATCATTGCCGCGCTGGAATGGCAGGGGCCGGATGGGCGCCTGCACAAGCTGCTGCATTCGCCGGATGGCGCCGTGCCCTCGACGGCCGCGCCAAACAAGATGGGCAGCTGGGCGATGGCGCCCTTCGCCAACCGCGCCTTCGACGGCATCGTCGATGACGGCATGACGCGCTTCGTGGTGCCGGACAACAATCCGAACGGTAGCGGAAACATCCACGGTTTCGGCTGGCAATCCGCCTGGGACATACTCGGTCAAACCGCAAGCCATACTCTGCTGGAACATCGCCGCAACGCCGGTCCGGACCCCTATCGCTACCGGATCACCCAGGATATCCGGCTCGATGAGGCCGGTATGACCGTGAAGCTTGCGATTATCAACGAGGCGGACCAGGCCCTACCCTACGGCATCGGCCATCATCCCTGGTTTCCCTGTGCCGCCGATACGCGGCTCGGTATGACCGCCAGCGGCGCACTCGTCCTGGGAAAAGGCTACCGTGCAACGGGATCCGAGCCGCTCGCCGGAGGCGGGCCCTATGCGAGTCAGCCGGTCTTCGCCACCGGAGGTGAGACGGCCTGGAGCTTTCTCGGCTGGGATGGAACGGCCCGGATCGAGACGCCCTCAGCCGGGCTCGCGATCACGCTGAGCGCCAGCGAAGAGCTGCGCTGTCCGGTCGTCTGGGCGCCCGCAGGGGCCGATTTCCTTTGCGTCGAGCCACAGAGCCACGCCATCGGCTCGCCCAGCGAGAAGGCCGCGCGGGAGGCCGCGCCGCTGAAGCGACTGCAGCCGGGCGAGACGCTGTCAGGCTGGCTGCGGATCGCGCCGGAGGCGGTTTAGCCCGGGCATGACGGCAGCCGGCTCAGCGCCAGCGCGGACCGGGCTCATAATAGCGCTGCAGGTTGTAGGGCTGGTAGCCATAGGCACCGGCCGGCAGGGCCGGACGGAGCAGGATCTGCTCGCGGGCGGCATCCCAGCTAGGGGCCTTGCGCTGCTGCGCGAGCGTCGCGGTCGGCTTGGTCTTGGCCTTGGCGACCGTGACCTTGGTGCCGCCAGACGCCTTGGCGAATTGCGAGACATTGTCTGGCACCGCACCGTTCAATGCGATCCGGGTCTGGCCGGCGCCGTGCTTCTTGACCAGCGCGAACAGCTTGGCGGCATGGGCTGGGTGCAGGCGGATGCAGCCATGCGATGCCGGGCGCCCGAGCGCGCCGACGGCGGTCGTGCCGTGGATGGCATAGCCGCCGCGGAAGAACACGGCATGAGGCATCGCTCCGCCATATTTCCGCGAATACCAGCTCTTCTCCAGCCGGGTCGGGCGATAGACGCCATTGGGAGAGCGAAAACCCTTGCGGCCGGACGAGATCGCCCAGTTATAGACCTCGCCGTCGGTCGTGGTGACCTGGATGCGCTGGGCGGCGATGTTGACCCGGACATCGACGCCGGCCTGAGCCGAGGCCACACCGGCGAGCGACAGGACAAGGGCGGCCAGCAGGCCGAACATGCGACGCATCACACCACTCCGCAAAGACGCTACTGTTGAACGATGTGGCGTTGTCAGGCCCGGAGCCGCCGCCATTCCCTTCAGGAAACGCCTCCCGCGAGCCCTTGTAAAGCGCCAAGGCGAAATGTGGTTTCCGCGCAGGGGAAGGACATCGACCTGCCCGGTCGCAGTGCGCCCATGGCGGCCCTGCGTGGCCAGGCTTTGCCGACCGCCTCGCACGGTGTAGCAGCGGAACGAAGCTCCTCCTCCCTAGCAGCGCGGCTCCGCAGACATGCTCGATACTCTCCTGCCGGCCGGCGTCGCGCCGACCATCGCCGTGCTGCTGATCGCCTTCAGCTTCCTGACCTCGGCCTTCACAGCCGCATTCGGCATCGGTGGCGGGATGGCCATGCTCGGTGCGCTCGCCGGCACTGTGCCGCCCTCGGTCATCATCGCCGTGCACGGGCTCGTACAGCTCGGCTCCAACATCGGGCGGACCTTCGTTCAGCGAGCCCACGCCATCTGGCCGCTGGTCGCACGCTTCACGGCAGGTTCCGTCGTCGGCGTGCTGATCGGGGCCTTCCTCGTGGTGGAACTGCCGGAGCGCGTCTTGCTCGGCCTGCTCGGGGCTTTCATCCTGGCGATGACCTGGCTGCCGAAGCCGCGCATTCCCGGTCTTGCCTCGAGTGGCCTCGTCATCGGCGGCGGCCTTTCGACGATCATCACCATGTTCGTCGGCGCCACTGGCCCCTTCGTCCAGGCTCTCCTGCTGCCGCTCAAGCTCGAGAAGCGCCAGCTCATCGCAACGCATGCCGCCTGCACGACGATCCAGCACCTGCTCAAGGTCATCGCCTTCGGCGCACTCGGCTTCGCCTTCGCCGACTGGCTGCCGCTGATCGTCGCGATGATCATCTCGGGATTCGCCGGGACGATGCTGGGAACGAAATTGCTGGAAAAACTGCCCGAGCGCTGGTTCCAGGTCGCGATCAAGGCGATCCTGACGATCGTCGGGATCGACCTGCTGCGGCGGGCGGCGGGCTACTGAACCCACCGCCCCCCTTCAGCCGCGCCTCACTTCACGAACTGGTTGTAGATCCCGGCAAACTCGCCGCTCGCCTTGGCGAGGTGCAGCCACTGGTCGACGAAGGCCTTGAAGGTCGCGTCGCCGCGCGGGAGCATGTAACCCATCTCGCCATATTGCAGCGGCTCGTCGGGATTGACGGCGCAAAGGCCGGGCCTGGCCTTTTCCTGGACCTTGGTCTCGATCGATTCCGAGATCATCAGGTCGGCACGGCCGGCCAGGATCTCGTCGAAGATCGTCACGTTGTCGGGATAGACGCGGATGTCGGCCTTCTTGAAGTTGGCCCGGACGAAGCGCTCGTTGGTTCCGCCGGGATTGACCACGACACGGGTCTCCGGCTTGTCGATGTCGGCCACCGTCTGGAACTTCGACTTGTCGGCACAGCGCACGATCGGCGCCTTGCCGTTGACCAGGTAGGGCGCGGAGAAGAACACCTTCTTCTGGCGATCGAGCGTCACGGAGATGCCGCCCATGGCGACGTCGCATTTGCCTGAACCCATATCGGTCAGGAGGTCGGACCATTTGGTCTGGACGAATTTCGCCTCGACGCCGAGCGCCTTGGCGAGCGACTTCGCCAGCTCGATGTCGATGCCCTCATAGCTGCCGTCCTTCGCCAGGGTGAAGGGCTTGTAGTCGCCGGTCGTGCAGACCTGCAGGGCGCCGCGGGCTGGAATGGCATCGAGCGCGCTCTGCGGCGCCTGCGCCAGAACGGCGTGGGAAAGACCCGCGAAAAGCATGGTCGCGCCGGCGCGCAGCAGCAGGGACTTGGTGGCGCGGAGAGGGGAGAGGATCGACATGGCGGCCTCGGGTTCTGACGGGAGAGCCGGCAGCAAAGCAAGGAATGCGCCTTCCGGCAACGGCGGCGGCCACACATTCCGCTTTTGCCGGCAATGCTCTAAGAGTGGCCGCGCCTTCCGCCCGACAAACCCGATCGATCCCTCGCCATGACCCTGAAGACCCGCATCATCCCCTGCCTCGACGTCAAGGACGGCCGCGTCGTCAAGGGCGTCAAGTTCCTCGACCTCGTCGATGCCGGCGATCCGGTCGAGGCGGCCAAGGCCTATGACGCCGCGGGCGCCGACGAACTCTGCTTCCTCGACATCACGGCGAGCCACGAAGATCGCGGCATCCTGCTCGACGTCGTCACCCGCACGGCCGAGGCCTGCTTCATGCCGCTGACGGTCGGTGGCGGCGTGCGCAAGGTCGAGGACATCCGGGCGTTGCTGCTGGCGGGAGCCGACAAGGTCTCGATCAACACCGCCGCAGTGACCAACCGGCAGTTTGTCAAGGAAGCCGCCGAGAAGTTCGGCGACCAGTGCATCGTCGTCGCCATCGACGCGAAGCAGGTGACGCCCGGGCGCTGGGAGATCTTCACCCATGGCGGCCGCAACGCCACCGGGCTCGAGGCCGTCGCCTTCGCGCGCGAGGTCGTCTCGCTGGGCGCCGGCGAACTCCTCGTCACCTCGATGGACCGCGACGGCACCAAGGTCGGCTACGATCTCGGCCTGACGGCGGCGATCGCGGATGCCGTCACGGTGCCCGTGATCGCGTCAGGCGGCGTCGGCGATCTCGACGATCTGGTCAATGGCGTGAAGCAGGGCCACGCCTCGGCCGTGCTCGCCGCCTCGATCTTCCATTTCGGGACCTACACGATCGGGCAGGCCAAGGCGCATATGGCGCAGGCCGGTCTCGCGATGCGGCTGGATTGACCGATATGACCACCTTCACCCTGTCCGATCTCGAAGCGCGCATCGCCGAGCGCGCCGCCGCCTCGCCCGATGAATCCTGGACGGCGAAGCTTCTCGCCGCCGGGCCCGAGCGCTGCGCCAAGAAGTTCGGCGAGGAGGCGGTCGAGGCCGTGATTGCCGCAGTAAAGGGCGATCGCGACGAGTTGATCGCCGAGAGTGCGGACGTGCTCTATCATCTCTTGGTTGTACTTAAGGCGCGAAATGTTGCATTGCAGGACGTCTTGAGCCAGCTTGAGGCTCGCACCGTGCGCTCCGGTCTGGCGGAGAAGGCCGCACGGCCCACTTGAGATCGAGGCTAGTCCTGCGTTGAACCTCGAAGCCTGGAATGCGGGTCGCTTCATGGACAAGCGTGTCATCCCCGCCCCACATCACCCCGAGCTCGGCTCACCCTATCGCACGTTCTCGCGCGACGAGTGGGCGCATCTGCGCGCCGATACGCCGCTGACGCTGTCGGTCGACGACCTGACCAGGCTGCAATCGATCAACGACCCGATCTCGCTCGACGAGATCGTGGCGATCTACCTGCCGCTGTCGCGCCTGCTCTCGCTCTATGTCGCGGCGACGCAAGGGCTGTTCAAGGCGACGCAGCGCTTCCTGCTGGCCGAGGCCGAGGTCAAGGTACCCTACATCATCGGCGTCGCGGGCTCCGTTGCGGTGGGCAAGTCGACCACGGCGCGCGTCCTGCAGGCACTGCTCTCGCGCTGGCCGAACACGCCCAAGGTCGAGCTCGTCACCACCGACGGCTTCCTCCTGCCCAATGCGGAGCTCGAGCGCCGCGGGCTGATGCAGCGCAAGGGCTTTCCCGAGAGCTATGACGGCGCGGCGATCCTGCGCTTCCTCTCCGACGTCAAGGCGGGCAAGCCGCAGGTGACGGCACCGGTCTACTCCCACCTCGTCTACGACGTGGTGCCGGGCGAGACCGTGACGGTCGAACGGCCGGACATCCTGATCCTCGAAGGGCTGAACGTGCTCCAGCCGAGTCGCATGCCCAAGGACGGAACGGTTATCCCCTTCGTCTCGGACTATTTCGACTTCTCGGTCTATCTCGATGCCGACGAGAACGACCTGCATCGCTGGTACGTCAACCGTTTCATGACGTTGCGCCAGACGGCCTTCCGCGATCCGCGATCCTTCTTCCGGAAATATGCCGAGATCGGCGAGGAGGAGGCGCTCTCGATCGCGCAGAGCCTCTGGACCGGCATCAACCTCCCGAACCTGCAAGAGAACATCCTGCCAACGCGCCAGCGCGCCAGCCTGATCCTGACCAAGGGCGCGAGCCATCGCATCCAGCAGGTCGCGCTGCGCCGGCTCTGACGGCATGGCGCCGGCACACCGGCTCGCGCCGCTCAGCCCCGTGTCCTGATGGAGGCGTTCTGGTCGCTCGCCGGCATGGCGGGCGCAGCCTTCGTCGCGGCGACGCTGCTGCCGGCCCAGTCCGAGGCCGTCTTCGTCGGATTGCTGGCCGCGCGCACGGTCGATCCGCTGCTGCTGTTCCTGGTCGCGAGCCTCGCCAATACGGCGGGGTCGGCGGTGAACTGGTGGGTGGGGCGGCTGATCGCGCAGCATGGCGTCGAGAGGTTGCCGCAGCGCCTGCGGCCCGATCCGCAGCGTCTCGACCAGGCGCAGGGCTGGTTCGCCCGTTTCGGCTGGCCATCCCTGCTCTTCGCCTGGCTGCCGATCGCAGGCGATCCGCTCACCTTCGTCGCCGGCACGCTGAACTATCCGCTCGGACGCTTCATTGTGCTGGTGTTCATCGGCAAGGCCGCACGTTACGCGGCGCTCTGGGCCGGCTGGACGGCGATGGCCTGACCCACCGTCTTTGCGTTTGCGAATGGCTGCGGCACGGGCTACCAGCTAGCGCCCCTTTTTTGGAGATTTGATCATGAGCATTCAGCGCATCGGAGTGGGTCCGCGCATGTCCAAGGCCGTGGTTCACGGCGACACCGTCTACCTGGCCGGTCAGGTCGCCGACAAGGCCGCGGGCAAGAGCGTCGCCGAGCAGACGGCCGACATCCTCGGCATCATCGACGGCCTGCTGGCCGAGGCCGGCACCGACAAATCCAAGCTGCTGATGGTCAACATCTGGCTGTCCGACATGTCGACCTTCGCCGAGATGAACGGCGTCTGGGACAAGTGGATCGTCGCCGGCCAGACGCCGGGCCGCGCCACGGTCGAGGCCAAGCTCGCCGCTCCGCAGTTCACGGTCGAGATCGCGGTCATCGCCGCCAAGTGAGCGGCGCGCAGTGTGTCGCGCGGGCGTGACACACTGCAAATCTTACCGGGCCGGGTGGATCGCCCGGCCAGGTGATTTTCATCCGGCCTACGCATACGAATTGTCGACCCGGCGGGGCAGGGAAACGGTCATCTCGTGAACAAGCCGAATGATATCGCGACTCTCGTCGCGCGTGTCGCAGGGCGCCACGGCCTGCCGCCCGTCGCTCTGGCGGCCATGATCGCCGATTGGCTGCGCCGTTCCGGCTCGGCCGAGCCAGACGAGGCCTTGCTCGACCGCAAATCGGCGGATCTCCTCGTCCTGACCCGGCGTCTTGCGATGCCATTCGACGATGCGACGATCCGCGGACTTCGCGGCACGGCAGCTGTCGCGCTCGCAGAGGGCCGTCTTGCCGACGGCGACAAGGCCCTCGCCCAGGCCGAGCTGCACGCGATCGGCGGATCCACCGACCTCGCCGCCCTGCCGCTCGAGCGGCGGCTGCTGATCGGCGAGAATCGTGCCGACCGGGCCGCGCTCAGCTTCCTGCGTACGACGCCGGACGCCTATCACGAGTCCGCCGCCCGCTATGGCGAGGCATCCGCCCTGATCGGCCTCGCCGATATCGATCGCAGTCGCGCGGCTGCCCTCGAGCAGGCGAAGGCGCTGGCGCGTGTCAGCGAGGATTTCGGCGGGCGCGAGGGCTATGACACCGCTGTGGCCGCGCTGCGCCGCCTGATCCAGGGGCTCGACAGCCTGGAGGACACCGTCGCCTTCGCAGCAGCCCAGGAGACGCTGGCCGCGACGCTCGAAGGCCTTGCCGACCTCAGTGGCGAGACCGCACTGCTCGGGACGGCCCTCGCCCATTGCCGGGATGGCCTGGAGGATTTGCGCAGCGAAGAGGCGCCGGCGCTGTGGCGAACGCTGACGCTGCGCTTCGGCCGCCTCGCCGTGACGCTCGGTGTCGCCCAGAAGGACGACGAGCTGCTCGAGGAAGCGATCGCCGCCCATGCGAAGGTCCTCGCGGTCTGGGATCGCCGCGACGACGAATCGCGGTGGCTCCAGGCCGAGCACATGATTTCCCGCGCCCGGGCCACCCTTGGCCGGCACCGCAGCGATCTGTCCCTGCTGGAACGCGCCTTCAACGGCATCAACCGGGTTGCCCAGGCCACCGACCGTGCCCGCCAACCGCTGCGCTGGGCCGAGCTTCAGGACCAGATGGGCAGCGTGCTGGCGAGCATGGGCGAGCGCTACAGCGAACCCGTCGTGCTCGAGGAGGCGATCGCCCATTTCGACGCCGCGTTGGAGGAGCGCCGCGCCGAGAGGGCGCCCCTGCTGCGGGCGCGGACGCTCGCCAACCAGGCCGAGACGATGCTTCAGCTCGCGCGGCGCACACGGGACAGGGAGCTCGCGCAGCGGGCCCTGGCCCAGTTGATGTCGGCGATGGAGATCGCTCGCCAGTCACCCGATGGCGGCGCTACCGCGGCCGACCTGCAGGAGCGGCTCGTCGCCGCCGGTGCGGTGGCGACCCAACTGATCGGCGGCTCGCCGGCGCGCTGACCGTTCAGCGCGGGCGACGGCTCGCCAGGCGCTCCAGCGCCGCATCGAGCGTCACGTCGCGCTTGGCGAAGCAGAAGCGGACCACGTTCCTGACCGCGCCCTCGGCGTAGAAGGCACTGACAGGGATGGCCGCGACCCCGCTTTCCATCACAAGCCGCTTGCAGAAATCGACGTCATCGCTCTCGCCAAGCGGGGCGATGTCGACATTGAGGAAATAGGTCCCGACGCTCGGCAGCACGCTGAAGCCGAGGCCGGTGAGCCCATCGGTGAAGCGGTCGCGCGAACGCTGGAAATCCGCCCGCATCCCCTCGAAATAGCTGTCGTCCTTGCCCAGCCCGTAGGCGACCGCCGCCTGCAGGTTCGGAGGGGTGGTGAAAGTGATATACTGGTGCGCCTTGGCCAGCACCTTCATCAGCGGCGGCGCAGCCATCACCAGCCCGACCTTCCAGCCGGTCAGCGAAAAGATCTTGCCGGCCGAGGAAATCTTGACGGTACGCTCGCGCATGTCGGGGCGCCCCAGCACCGGGACATGGCGGTGCCCGTCGAAGACGACATGCTCCCAGACCTCGTCGCAGATCGCCACGGCGTCGTGGCGGACACAGAAATCGGCGAGGAGGTCGAGATCAGCCTGGCTGAAGATCGTCGCGGTCGGGTTGAGCGGGTTGTTGAACAGCACCACCCGGGTCTTCGGCGAAAAAGCCTGCGCCAGGGCGGCCTCGGTCAGCCCGAAATGCGGCGGCGTCAGCGTCACGAATTTCGGGATGCCGCCGGCGCGGCGCACGAGCGGGACATAGGCGTCGTACATCGGCTCGAACAGCACGACCTCGTCGCCGGGCGAAACCAGCGCCATGAGCGCGCCCGCGATCGCCTCGGTCGCGCCCGAGGTCACCATGATCTCGCTGTCGGGATCGAGGTCCAGGCCCTGCCAGCGCTTGTAATGCGTCGCCGTGGCCTGGCGAAGCTCGGGAAGGCCCATCATCGGGGGATACTGGTTCCAGCCATTCACGACCGCATCCGCGGCCTTCTGGCGGACGTCGAGCGGCCCGGGATCATCAGGGAAACCCTGCCCCAGATTGACGGCGCCGGTCTCGCGCGCGAGCTGGGACATCACTTCGAAGACGCTGGTCGAAAGGGCAGAGAAGATCGGGTTCATCGAAGTCGGTCGCCTGCGGCACGAAAACAGGCGGCGCGTTTAGCATGGCAAGCCGCTGGACGCACGCGATCGGCATTTGCCGCCTGCGCTTGAAACGACCGGTCAAATACGAACTGATGATTATTGACATTCATCACTGATCAGTATTTAGTGAGTCGGCCGGTTCACGACGGGCGCCTGCTGCGACTTCGCCCCTTTGGCGTAGCGGGATTTGGCGTGAACCGGTGACCCTCCCCTTTTTGATCCCCCTGCGGTCGCCGATCCGGCGCGTTGCCTGGTTGCTCGCGGCATGACGCGCGCATAAGCAGGCGCATGGCCTCATCCCGCACCCCCGCCGTCATGATCCTCGGCACCGGCTCCAATGTCGGCAAGTCGCTGATCGTCGCGGGGCTGTGCCGGCTCTTCGCCGATCGCGGGCTGAAGGTCAGACCGTTCAAGCCTCAGAACATGTCTAACAACGCCGCGGCCACGGCCGCCGGCGAGATCGGCCGGGCACAGGCGCTGCAGGCGCGCGCCGCCCGCGTCGCACCGCATGTCGACATGAACCCGGTGTTGCTGAAGCCCGAAAGCGAATCCGGCAGCCAGATCATCCTGCAGGGCCGGGTCGCCGGGCATCTCGCCTCGGGCGATTTCGCGAGGCGCGGCGACTTCCTGCCCAAGGTTCTGGAAAGCTTCGAGCGGCTCGCGGCCGATGCCGATCTCGTGTTGGTCGAAGGTGCGGGCTCGCCGGCCGAGACCAATCTGCGGGCCCGCGACATCGCCAATCTCGGCTTCGCCCGCGCCGCCGGCGTTCCGGCGATCCTGGTCGGCGACATCGACCGGGGCGGCGTCATCGCCAGCCTCGTCGGCAGCCACGCCGTGCTCGACGAGGCCGACCGCGCCATGATCCGCGCCTTCGCCGTCAATCGCTTCCGGGGCGAGGTCGCGCTGTTCCGCGACGGAGTCGAGACCATCCGCCAGGCGACCGGCTGGCCCTGCCTCGGCGTCGTGCCCTGGTTCGCCGATGCCATGCGCCTCCCGGCCGAAGACGGACTCGACATCCGCTCGGGCCGGAAGCCCGGCGCGCGCCTGAAGATCGCGGTTCCGGTCCTGCCCGGCATCGCCAATTTCGACGATCTCGATCCGCTAAAGCTGGAAGACGAGGTTGACCTCGCGATGGTGAGGCCGGGGCAGCCGCTGCCGGGTGATGCCGATCTCATCATCCTGGCCGGCTCGAAGACGACCCTGCGCGATCTCGCCGCCTTGCGCGCACAAGGCTGGGACATCGACATCCTCGCCCATCGCCGGCGTGGCGGCCATATCCTCGGACTCTGCGGCGGGTATCAGATCCTCGGTCGTGTGGTGCGCGATCCGCTCGGGCTGGAAGGCCCGGCCGGCGAGGCGCCCGGCCTCGGGCTCCTCGACGTCGAGACCGTGCTCGAGGGAACCAAGACGGTCCGCGAAGTCGATTTCGTCCATGCGCAGAGCGCCGCGACGGGCCGCGCCTACGAGATCCATCTCGGCCGAACCGAGGGCGCCGATACGGCGCGCGCGCCATTCAGGGTCAGCGACCGGGCGGAGGGCGCCGCGAGCTCCGACGGCCGCGTCCTCGGCAGCTATCTGCACGGTGTCTTCTCGGCCGATGCCGTGCGGGCTGCCTGCCTCGGTGCTGTCGCGGGGAGTCTTCTGGTTTCGAGCCTGTCCTATGAGGACGAGGTGGAGGCGACGCTGGATCGGCTCGCCGCGCATCTGCATGCCCATCTCGACATCGACGCGATCCTGGCCATCGCAAGCAAGCGCCCGGCACATGGCTGACCTACCGCTGGCAGCGGAACAGGGCCGCCATGCCAGCGTTGAACGAGCTCTAGGCGTAGCGTCGAGCTGATCCAGATCAATGCATGTCGGGAAATGTCAGGGCACCGTGACGAAACGCCTTATTCGCCATGATGTTGACGAATGACGAAATTCGTCATAGCGATCAATTCCCGCCGACAGCTACAGGCCCAACGAAACAGGCAGAAGCCGTGAGTCTTCCCGAGCGCGACACGAGGCAAAGTATCGTCGATACCGCCGAGCGCTTCTTCCGCGACATCGGCTACCAGAAGACGACTGTCGCCGACATCGCCAAGGCGCTGCGCATGAGCCCGGCGAATGTCTATCGCTTCTTCGATTCCAAGAAGTCGATCAACGAGGCGGTTCTCGCCCGGTTCAAGGGCGAGCTCGAGGAAAAGCTGTCGCTCATCATCGCGGAACCGCGCTCGGCCGGAAGCCGGCTGCGCGAAATGCTGCTGACCTCCCACCGGATCAATCAGGCCCGCTTCGCCGACCAGCAGCGCATGCAGGAGATGGTCTGTGCCGCGATGGAGGAGAGCTGGGACGCGATCCTCGGCCATATCGAGCGCCTCGACGCCCTGCTCGGCGGTGTCGTGGCCGAGGGCATCGCCAATGGCGAGTTCCGCGACGTCGACCCGATCGCCGCCACGCGATGCATCCGCACCGCGATGATCCGCTTCCAGCACCCGCTGCTGATGGCTCAATGCGAACGGATTCCCGGCCCCTCCGCCGAGGCGATGATCGAGTTCATCATGGTCGCGCTGGAGCGGCCGAAGCCCGGCAGCTGACCGGGAGCAAGTGGGCCCGCTCCGCCGGCCGCGTTGACAAGCCGCCGAGGGAGCAGGATACCGCGCCTGTCATGGCCATTCTCCCCAAGCAGAACGTCAAGAAGCTCGCCGTCGTCCTCCACGATCTCGTGGTCACGGCGCTTGCGATCTGTCTTGTCTTCGTCGTGCGGTTCGAGGGCGGGCAGCTCGACGAGCATCTGCGTTACCTGCCCCGCTTCCTGCCGTTCTTCGTAGCCTATGCCGGGCTGGTCTACTGGTACTTCTCGCTCTACCGCTCGAAATGGCGCTTTGCCTCGCTGCCGGACCTGTCGAACATCGTCAAAGCCGTCTCGCTCCTGACGCTGACGCTGCTTGTCGTGGATTATGTGCTGGTGGCGCCGAATTTCTACGGCGCCTTCTATTTCGGCAAGATCACCATCGCGCTCTACTGGCTCGTGCAGGTTGCGCTGCTGGGCGGCCCCCGCCTCGCCTATCGCTATTTCAAGTTCGCCCGCTCCCGTCGCCACGCGGCACGGGAGGCGGCGCTGCCCGCCCTGCTGCTGGGGCGCGGCCTTGAGGTCGAGATGGTGATTCGCGCCATGGAGTCCGGCACCATGCGTCGGCTGCGGCCCACCGGCATCCTGTCGCCGCGCGCCGATGATCTCGGCCAGTCGATCCGGGGCGTGCCGGTGCTCGGCCTGCTCTCGGAGATCGAGCAGATCGCCAATGACGCGGCGGATCGCGGCGAGGGCTTTCGCCGCATCGTAGCGACACCGAGCGCGCTGCTGCCTGAGGCCCAGCCCGACCGGTGGCTCGCCCGCACGCGCAAGCTCTCCCTGCCGATCCTGCGCATCGAAACGCTCGGGGAAGGCGTCCGCGACACCGAGCTCGCGCCGCTGGAGATCGAGGACCTGCTGGTGCGCTCCACTGTCCGGATCGACCGCGACCGCCTCGGCACCTTCCTGAAGGGCAAGCGGGTGATCGTCACCGGCGGCGGCGGTTCGATCGGATCGGAGATCTGCCTGCGCTGTGCCGCCTTCGGCGCGGCCGAACTCCTGATTGTCGAGAGTTCCGAGCCCGCCCTGTTCCAGGTGACGGAGCAGCTCATCGCGCACGGCCACGACACGGTCGTTTCCGGCGCGCTGGCGGATGTGCGCGACCGGGCGCGGATCACGCCGCTGTTCACCGCCTTTGCACCGGACATCGTCATCCATGCCGCGGCGCTCAAGCATGTGCCCTATCTCGAGGCGGACTGGAGCGAAGGTGTCAAGACCAACATCTTCGGCTCGGTCAACGTGACCGATGCCGCAATCGCTGCCAACGCCAAGATCTTCGTGCTGATCTCGACCGACAAGGCGATCGAGCCGGTCTCGATGCTGGGCGCGACCAAGCGCTTCGCCGAGATGTACGCGCAGTCGCGCGATGCCGAATTCGTCGCCGCCGCAGCCGGCATGCGGCTGGTCGCCGTGCGCTTCGGCAACGTGCTGGGCTCGGTCGGATCGGTGGTGCCGAAGTTCAAGGCGCAGATTGCGCGCGGCGGGCCGCTGACCGTGACCAGCCCGGACATGATCCGCTACTTCATGACCATTCGGGAAGCCTGCGACCTCGTGCTGACGGCGGCCTCGCATGCCCGCCCGGATGGGCCCGAAGCCGAGCGCGCCGCCGTTTACGTCCTCAAGATGGGCCAGCCGGTCAGGATCATGGATCTGGCCGAGCGGATGATCCGGCTGGCGGGTTTCGAGCCGGGCGAGGACATCGAGATCGCGGTCTCGGGCGTCAGGCCGGGCGAGCGCCTCAACGAGATCCTGTTCGCCCGCGACGAGCCGATGGCCGAAACCGGCCTCGACGGCGTCATGGCCGCCAAGCCGGTCTTCGCCCAGCGCGCCCGCCTGCAGGCCTGGCTCTCACGGCTGGAGGCTGCGCTGAAGGCCGATGATCGCGCCGCCGCCGATGCCGTGCTGGACGAGGCGATCCCGGATTTCAGCCAGCGCCAGAAGACGCCGCCAGGCGCTCAAGAGCCGTCCGCGTCGTCAGCGGCGGCCGCCAACCTGCCCTGAGCAGCCCCTCGGGCAATGCCACGAGGCTGCCGCTCAGCTTGACGAAGGCGTCCTCATGCCCGACGAGACGCGCCGCCAGCCGCAACAGGCCGAGTGGCACGGCGACAAGCCCCGGGCCGCGCCCCATGCCTGCCCGCAACGCCGTCAGGATCGCCGCGACGCTGATCGGTTCCGGATCGGCGACGGTGAAGACCCGTCGGGCCGGACAGGCGGGCGTCAGCGCGAATTGCACCGCATCGGCGAGATTCTCGACCGCCAGCAGCGAGCGGGGCGCGATCAGCGCGCCCAGCGGCAGCGGTACCGGCAGTCGCGCGAGCTTCAGCAGCGCTGCCATGTTGGCCTTCACACCCGGCCCGTAGACCAGCACCGGTCGCAGCGCGACCCAGTCGAAATCGAGTCGAGCCAGCCCCTGCTCCGCGGCCAGCTTCGAGCGGCCATAGGCGTCGTCGGGGGCGGGGGCATCGTCCTCGCGCAAGGGCGGCCCGTCGAAGGCGCCGGACTGCGCCTTGATCGAGGAGATGCAGACAAAGCGCGACACGCCGGCGCGACGGGCCGCCTCAGCCAGATCCAGCGTCGCCCGCGTGTTGATCCGGCGATAGAGATCTTCGTCGAGGCCGGGGCCGGCGTGAGCCAGCCCGGCGAGGTGGACGACATGCTGGACGCCCTCGAGCGCAGCGCTCCAATCGACCAGAGTGGCGAGGTCCCCGGTCACGACAGCCTCGGCACCTGCGGGCACCGGAGCAGCGCTGCGTTGCGCGACACGAATACGGTAGCCAGCCGCCTTCAGGGCGGCGACGACATGGGGCCCGATGAACCCGCCGGCGCCCGTCACGAGGACCCTTTCGCCGTTCATCGGCGCGCGGCCGGTCGCGAGAAACGGCGCAACAGCAGCCCGGTCAGGACAATCGCCGCGGCAAGGCAGCCTCCCTGCGCGGTCGGAACCGGCAGAAGCACGCTAACGGCCGCCAGCACGACCAGCGCAAGATTGAGCAGCGCGACCTGTGTGACGACGGCGAGGGCGCTGTAACCGTTCGTCGTCGCCTGCTGGTAGAAATGCGAGCGGTGGGCTTCCCAGACCTTCTCGCGGCGCGCCAGCCGGCGCAGCAGCGTGATCGTGGCATCGGCGACATGGTAGAGCGGCAGGATCAACGCCGCCACGAGCGCACCCATGCCCGCGAGCCGGTACAGCAGATAGGCGGTGAGGAGCCCGATCGGCAAGGAGCCGACATCGCCGAGGAAGAGCCGCGCGACCGGCTTGTTGAACGGTGCGAACCCGATCAACCCGCCGCACAGCGCCGCCGCCAGCCAGCCTGTCGCCGGGTCGATCAGCCCGAAGACGCCGGCGAGCGCCAAGGCGCCGGCGAGCGGCACGACGCCCGCGACCGTGATCCAGTCGATGCCATCCATGAAGTTCGTCAGGTTGACGAACCAGATCCCGGCGAGCAGAGCGAGGCAGCGCTCGACGGCGAGCGGCATCTGATCCGGAAACAGCCGCGCGTCTGGCGCGGCGTAAACGATGACGACCGCGACGCAGAGCGCCTGGAGGCCGAGCCGCAACCCAGCCGAGAGCGGCCGGATGTCGTCCCAGGCGCCCACCATGGCAAGCGCGAGGGCGGCCACGACGACGAAGGCGAGGCCGGATGTGCCGATGGACGGCGGCGCGACCTGCAATGCCAGCCCCAGCGCCAGGAACGCACCCGCCAGCACAGCAATGCCGCCACCCTGCGGCGTCGGCACGCGATGGCTCGAGCGGGCATTGGGGCGCGCCAGCGCATAGCGCACCAGCAACGGCCGCAGCAGCACGCAGAGCCCTGCCGAGACGGCAGCCGCAACGAGCAGGATCAGGACAGGCGTAGCAAGACGTTCCAAAGTGAGGTCACCACTGCAGCATCGCGCCTTCCCTAGAGCATGAACTCCGAAAGCGGGAGCCGTTTTCCGGCGCCTGCCGCGCTCCACCCTTGCCTTGACCAGCACAAAGAGGGAACATGAGTGGATGCGGCTTCCGGATTCCGTCCTCAACCCGCCGCCGACGCGGCCCGACATCACCCGCTCCGTCTGCCGAGGGGCCGGCCGGCATCTGCGCGAGCGCGGCTATGCGATCGTCAAGGAGATGACCTTCGCCAATGGCCGGCGCGGCGACATCGTCGCGCTCGCCCCGTCCGGGGAATTGCTGGTGGTCGAGGTCAAGTCCGGGATCGAGGATTATCGCGTCGACGGCAAATGGCCGGATTACCGCGACTACTGCGATGGCTTCCTCTTCGCTGTCGCGCCCGAATTTCCCCAGGAGATCCTGCCCGAGGATGTCGGCCTGATCGTCGCCGACGCCTATGGCGGCGCGCTGATCCGGGAAGCGCCGCGGCACCCGCTGGCGCCGGCGCGGCGCAAGGCGCTGACGATCGCCTTCGCCAAGCTCGCCGCCGGCCGGCTGGCGCTGATCGAGGATCCCGGAGTCTAGGCCGATACCGCACCCTCCAATGCGGGAACCATCCGCGGTTCGGCTTCGTTGGCGCCCGGCGGGGCCGTCAGATCGACGGTCTCGACGAGGAAGTCGATGAAGGCGCGGACCCTGGCTGGCAGCTTGCCGCCATGGCCGACATAGACCGCATGGACCTCCTCGACATCGCCGGGGTTGAAGTCCTGCAGCACGGGCACGAGCCGCCCGGCCGCGATGTCGTGGCCGACATGGAAGAGAGAAAGCCGCGCCAGCCCCTGCCCGGCGAGGGCGAGCTGACGGGCGCTCTCGCCGTCGCCGACCGCGACCCGGCCATGCGCCGGCACCGAGAAGCGACGGCCATCGGCCCGGAACGGCCACTCGTCGCAATGGCGGGCGAAGTTGAAGGTGATCAGGTCGTGCCGCGCGAGGTCGTTCCAGTGCTCGAGCGCCGGCTTGCGTGCGAGATACTCCGGCGCAGCGACGATCGCCATCCCTGCCTCGCCGAGCTTGCGGGCGATCAGCTGCGAGGGCCGCATCGGCCCGACGCGGATCGCGATCTCGGCGCGCTCGTCCATTAGGTCGATGACCTCGTCAGTAATGGTGATGTCGAGTTGCACCTGCGGATGGCCCGCCATGAAACGAGGTGCCAGCGGCAGCAGGTAGAGCCGCCCGAACGGCACGTTCGAATTGACCCGCAGCCGCCCGCGTGGAGTCTGGCAGACCGCGACGGAGCGCTCGGCTTCGTCGAGATCGTTCAGCACCCGCAGTGCATGCTGGTGGAAGGTGGCGCCCTCTTCGGTGAGTTGGAGCTTGCGAGTCGATCGGACCATCAGCCGGACGCCAAGCCTCGACTCGAGCCGGGCCACGAGCTTGCTGATCGCGGATGGCGTCATCCGCAAGTCTCGAGCCGCCGACGAGAAGCCGCCAAGCTCGACGACGCGGACGAAGACCTCCATCTCGCCGGAACGGTTGATCTCGGGCCGAGGCATGATGACTTCACTTCACAATTGCAGGTCCTGGCGGCAATCTAATTCATAGGCGCGGCATGCGCCATCTTGCCGGCTCGTTCATTCCCCGGAGCCGGTCATGCCCATCGCTCTTTATGCCCTCACCGTCGGTGCCTTCGGCATCGGCGTCACTGAATTCGTCATCATGGGACTGCTGCTGCAGGTCTCCGCCGATCTCGGCGTCAGTATTCCCGTCGCCGGGCTGCTGATGTCGGGCTATGCGCTCGGCGTCTTCGTCGGCGCGCCGATCCTGACCATCGCGACGCGTTCCCTGCCGCGCAAGACGACCCTGCTCGTGCTGATGGCAATCTTCACGCTCGGCAACCTTGCCGCTGCGCTTGCGCCGAGCTTTGCGTGGCTGATGGCGGCGCGCATCGTCACGGCGCTGGCGCATGGCACCTTCTTCGGCGTCGGCGCCATGGTCGCGACCGGCCTCGTCGAGCCGGAACGCAAGGCCTCCGCCATTGCCCTGATGTTCACCGGGCTGACACTCGCGACCCTGCTCGGCGTTCCCTTCGGCTCCTGGCTCGGCCTCGCCTATGGCTGGCGTTCGACCTTCTGGGCCGTGGCGGGAATCGGCCTGCTGGCGCTCGCCATCCTGACGATCTTCGTGCCGGCGGCCCGCGAGCGCGTCGCGTCCGGTCCGCTTTCGGAAGAGTTCGAGGTCCTGGCCCGGCCGCAGGTGCTGCTCGGGCTCGCCATGACCGTGTTGGGCTTCGGTGGCATCTTCGCCGTCTTCACCTATATCCAGCCGCTGCTGGTCGAGCTCGCGGGCTTCAGCGAGGCGGCGGTCTCGCCGATCCTCCTGGTGTTCGGCGCCGGCCTCGTCGTCGGCAATCTGCTCGGCGGACGCCTGGCCGACCGCAGCCTGTCGCCCGCGCTCGTCGGAACGCTGATGTTCCTGACGCTCGCCCTGCTCGCAGCGACCTTCGCGTTCCATGACAAGATCGGCGCGATCGTGGGCGCCTTCGTGCTCGGTGCCGCCGCCTTCGCCACCGTCGCGCCGCTTCAGATGTGGGTGCTCCAGCAGGCCGGCGGTGCCGGCCAGGGCCTGGCCTCGAGCCTCAACATCGCCGCCTTCAACCTCGGCAACGCCTTCGGCGCCTGGCTCGGCGGCGTCGTGATCTCGCATGGACCGGGTCTCGCCGGCGTCGCCCCGGTCGCAGCCCTGGTGCCGCTGGCAGCGCTCGCGCTCGCCTGGATCGCTCTCACGCTCGACCGGCGCGCCACGCGCGTGCTGGCCGCCTGACCCCTTTCAATTCACTCTACAGGAGAACCACATGGATTATCGGCAACTCGGTGCGTCCGGCCTCAAGGTGCCCGCGCTCAGCTTCGGATGCGGCACATTCGGCGGCAAGGGCCCGCTCTTCGGCGCCTGGGGCGACACGGATGTCGCGCAGGCGAAGCGTCTGATCGACATCTGCCTCGAAGCCGGCCTCACCTTGTTCGACACGGCCGATGTCTATTCCGAAGGAGCCTCCGAGGCGATCCTCGGCGAGGCGCTGGAGGGGAGGCGCAATGCGGCGCTGATCTCGACCAAGCTCGGCCTGCCGATCGGCGAGGGCCCGCTCCAGGCTGGCACGTCGCGGCGACGGCTGATCGAGGGGGTCGAGGCTGCGCTGAAGCGCCTGCGCACGGATCGCATCGACCTGCTCCAGCTCCATGCCTTCGACGCGGGCACGCCGGTCGAGGAGGTCCTGAAGGCGCTGGACGACCTCGTGGGCGCCGGCAAGCTTCTGTATGTCGGCGCCTCGAACTTCTCCGGCTGGCAGATGATGAAATCGCTGGCCACATCCGAGCGCCATGGCTGGCCGCGCTATGTCGCGCATCAGGTCTATTACTCCCTGGTCGGCCGCGACTACGAATGGGAGCTGATGCCACTCGGCCTCGACCAGAAGGTCGGCGCGATGGTCTGGAGCCCGCTCGGCTGGGGCCGCCTGACCGGCAAGATCAGGCGCGGCGTCGCCCTGCCCGAAAAGAGCCGCCTGCATGACAGCGCCGCCTTCGGCCCGCCCGTCGATGACGAACGGCTCTACGCAATCGTCGACGTGCTCGACGCGCTCGCGGCGGAGACCGACAAAAGCGTGCCGCAGATCGCCCTGAACTGGCTGCTGGCGCGCCCGACCGTGTCGAGCGTCATCATCGGTGCGCGCAACGAGGAGCAGCTTCGCCAGAATCTCGGCGCGGTCGGCTGGAGCCTGACGGCCGAGCAGATCGCGAGGCTCGATGCCGCCAGCGCCACGACCCCGGCCTACCCGCATTATCCGTATTGGGGCGAGGGCGGCTTCCGCCAGATCAATCCGCCGCCGGTCTGATCAGCGCGGCGCGCGCTTCGCCAGGATGCGCTGAAGCGTGCGCCTGTGCATCCCGAGCCGGCGTGCCGTCTCGGATACATTGCGGTTGCAGAGCTCGTAGACGCGCTGGATATGCTCCCAGCGCACCCGGTCAGCCGACATCGGGTTCTCGGGCGGCTGCGGCCGGGAATCGCGGGTGGCGGCCAGCGCGGCATGGATCTCGTCGGCGTCGGCCGGCTTCGCCAGGAAATCGAAGGCACCGAGCTTCACCGCGCTGACGGCGGTGGCGATGTTGCCATAACCGGTGAGCACGATGCCTCGGGCATCGGGGCGGCGCTCCTTGAGACGGGCGATGACGTCAAGGCCATTGCCATCCCCGAGACGCAAATCGATCACGGCAAAGGCTGGTGCCTCCTCCTCGACCGCCGCGATCCCGGCGCTGACGCTCTCGGCGGTGCGCACGGAATAGCCGCGGCCCTCCATGGCGCGGGCCAGCCGGGTCAGGAACGGCTTGTCGTCGTCCACCAGCAGCAGCGTCATGTCCGGGGCGGCCAAATCCGCCACGGTTTCGCTCAGCGTCTCCTGCATCATCCTCTCCTGCCGCGGGCCCAGCCCGATCGGCACTTTAGCGCGGCTCCCACCGCGACGCACCCCTTACGCCGGCTCATCGGCCCACACCATGTGGGATCGACGGCTCCGCGTTTGTAGACCCGGCGGCAGGCAGGTCGGCCTCGAACACCTCGCGTGGCCAGGTCATCCGCACCGAAGCGCCGCTTCCCGGCGCCGGCAGGTTGGCGAACTCCATCACCGCGCCGCCGCGCTCGATCAGGGTCTTGGCGATGAAGAGCCCGAGCCCGAGCCCGCCGCCGGCGCGGCTCTCGCCCGCACCATGGGTGAGATAGGGATCGCCCGCCCGCAGCAGCACGTCGGGCGGGAAGCCCGGACCGTCATCGGCGATGGTGAGCGTGACGAGGCTCGCATTCCATTCCGCCGTGATCGTCACCGTCGACCGCGCGAAATCCACGGCGTTGTCGACGATGTTGCCAAGGCCGTAGATCATGCCCGGATTGCGCCGGCACACCGGCTCGGGCTTCTCGCCACTCATCACGATCTCGAAGGGCACGCCGAAGGGGCGCTGCGGCCCGGCGGCCTCCTCGATCAGCAGGCGCAGGGACAGCTGGTCGAGCGGCCCGGCATCGTCATCCTGCAGCGAGGCGAGCTTGCCGAGGATGCCGCGGCAGCGCTCGACCTGCTCACGCAGCAGCGCGATGTCCTCGGCCATCTCGCCCTCGGCCGGAGCAAGTCGCGACAATTCGCGGGCGACGAGCGCGATCGTGGCCAGCGGCGTGCCGAGTTCATGGGCCGCGGCGGCGGCCAGACCGTCGAGTTGCGAGAGATGCTGCTCGCGCGCGAGGACGAGTTCGGTGGCGGCGAGCGCATCGGAGAGGTCGCGCGCTTCCTTGGCGACCCGCCAAGCATAGATGCCGGTGAAGCCCAGGCCGAGAACGAGCGCGGCCCAGCTTCCGAGCTGGTAGTAGAACGGCAGCACCGGACGCTCCGGCCCGGCCCAGGGCAGCGGCAGGTGAACGAAGTTGAGCACCGTCGCCAACACGATCGCCAGCACGCCGAGCACGAATGTACGCTGCGGCGGCAGCGCCGTTGCCGAGATCATCACCGGGGCCAGGAACAGGATCGAGAACGGATTCTGCAAACCGCCCGTCAGGAAGAGCAGCGCCGCGAGCTGGACGATGTCGAAGGCGAGCAGGGCCGTCGCCGCACCCGCCTGAAGCCGATGGCTCAGCGGAAAGCGGATGCGCAACGCGATGTTCAGCCAGGACGAGACGGCGATCGCGGCGAAGCACCAGCCGAAGGGCAAAGGGAAGCCGAGCCCGAAATGCACGCCTGCGACGGCCAGGCTCTGGCCGGCGATGGCAAGCCAGCGCAGCCGCACGAGCGTATCGAGTCGCAGGTGGCGATTCGCGCGGCCCAGCGCGGGCGTCGCGACATCCGCGAAGCTCATGTTCGGCCCCGTCTCGTTGGCGCCGCAGGCATCATGCGAGGCATTCCCTGTGCAATCTTCTGTGGCAAACCGGCATTGGAGTGATTTCTTAGCCTTTTGCGGGATTGAATGAGAACAATTTAGGCATAGGGTGTGTTGTTGTTGCGGCGCATCAACGAATGTTGCAGCGCCGGAAGGATCAACATCGCATGTACGGGGCCGCCATGTCGTTTGCCTATCATGCCTATGAAGCGGTTCACATGATGCTCAGCCCCGCCAGGGGCATGTCGGATGCCATGCATCTGGCCTTCAGGAACCCGGCGAATCCGCTGACCTACACGCCGATGGGCCGTAGCATCGCTGCCTCCTGCGAGCTGTTCGAGCGCACCACGCGGCGCTACGGCAAGCCCGCCTTCGGCCTGTCCGAGACGACGATCAACGGCGTCAAGACCGCCGTCGAGGAGCGCGTCGTCTGGGAACGTCCGTTCTGCCGGCTGGTCTATTTCGACCGCAAGATCTCCGGCCGCCGCAAGCCGCAGCCCAAGGTCCTGCTGGTCGCGCCGATGTCGGGCCACTACGCCACGCTGCTGCGCGGCACCGTGGAGGCCTTCCTGCCCGGGCACGAGGTCTACATCACCGACTGGACCGATGCCCGCCTGGTGCCGCTCGTGGCCGGCCGCTTCGACCTCGACGACTATATCGACTACGTCATCGCGATGCTGCAGATGCTCGGCCCCGAGACCCATGTGATGGCTGTCTGCCAGCCTTCGGTGCCGGTTCTCGCCGCCGCCGCCCGCATGGAGGCCGAGGGTGACGTCTGCGCGCCACGCTCGATGACGCTGATGGGCGGGCCGATCGACACCCGACGCTCGCCGACCGCGGTGAACTGCCTCGCCATGGAGCGCGGTACGGATTGGTTCCGGCGCAACTGCATCACCAAGGTCCCCTTCCCGCATCCGGGCACCTTCCGCGACGTCTACCCCGGCTTCATGCAGCTCTCCGGCTTCATGGCGATGAACATCGACCGCCATGTCAGCGCGCATTACGAGATGTATCAGCACCTGATCGCCGGCGACGGCGATTCCGCCGAGAAGCACCGCGACTTCTACGACGAGTACCTGGCGGTGATGGACCTGACCGCGGAGTTCTATCTCCAGACGGTCGAGACCGTCTTCGTCGAGCACGCGCTGCCAAAGGGCACGATGATGCATCGCGACAAGCCGGTTGATTGCACAGCCATCCGCCGCGTCGCGCTGATGACCGTCGAAGGCGAGAAGGACGACATCTCCGGCGTCGGGCAGACGCAGGCCGCCCACGACCTCTGCCCCAACATCCCCGCCGAGAAGCGCGTGCACTACCTCCAGAAGGGCGTCGGCCATTACGGCGTCTTCAACGGCTCGCGCTTCCGCTCCGAGATCGCTCCGCGCATCTCGGACTTCATGGTCAGCCTCGACATGGAAGCGGCCAAGGGCCGCCGCGATGCCGGCGCGGCCGAGGCCCGCAAGGGGCTGAAGGTCGCGAGCTGAGCGGAGCGGCGCCTGCGCCGCTCCGGCTACCGAAAGAAGATCACCGTCTGCAGCAGGAAGATCGGGATCAGGATCGCCCCCGACCAGAGCATGTAGCCGAAGAAGCTCGGCATCCGGACCTTGCGGTCCTTGGCGATGGCGTAGACCATGAAGTTCGGCGCATTGCCGATATAGGTGTTGGCGCCCATGAAGACGGCGCCCGCCGAGATCGCCGCCAGCGTCAGCGCGCCCGTCGTCATCAGCTTCTGCGGATCGCCGCCGGCCAGCTCGAAAAAGACGAGATAGGTCGGCGCATTGTCGAGGAACGAGGACAGGGCGCCGGTCAGCCAGAAATAGGCGACCGTGTTGTGGCTACCGTCGGGATTGGTGACGAGCGAGACCAGCCCCGAGAAGGCGCCGTCCCGGCCCGCCTGCAGCATCGCCAGCACGGGAATGATGCAGATGAAGATGCCGGCGAAGAGCTTGGCGACCTCCTTGATCGGGCCCCAGCTGAACTCGTTGCCGGCCCTGACCGGATTGGGCGTCAGCATCAGCGAGAGCGCGGCCAGCGCCAGCAGGATTCCGTCGCGCACGATGTTCTGCAGTTCGACATGGACGCCCGCGATGGTGACCGCGACGCCGGGCTTCCAGCTGGCCGACATCAGGATCGCCGCGATGACGCCGCCGAGCAGGAGGAAGTTGACCTTGCCGTAGAGCTTGATGTCGCGGTCGGGCGTCGGGTCCTTCAGGGCCGGCATGCCGTCTTCCTTGCGGTAGAACCAGCTGTCGAGGGCGAAGAAGAGCGCGAGCAGGATCGCGACGGCCAGCGCTGTCTCCGGCAGCAGATGCGTCGTCGTCCAGAAGAAGTTCACCCCGCGCAGGAAGCCGAGGAAGAGCGGCGGGTCGCCGAGTGGCGTCAGCGAGCCGCCGATATTCGAGACCAGGAAGATGAAGAACACGACGACATGGACGTTGTGGCGCCTGTTGTCGTTGGCGCGCAGCACCGGGCGGATCATGATGATCGAGGCGCCGGTGGTGCCGACGAAGCTCGCCATCAGCGTGCCGATCGCCAGCAGGGCCGTGTTCGTCGCGGGGGTCCCGTGCAGGTTTCCCATGATCAGGATGCCGCCGGCGATCGTGAACAGCGCAAAAAGCAGAATGATGAAAGGGATGTATTCGAGCAGCGCCGTATGTGCGAGCGCGCCCAATGCCGGCTCGAAGCCGCGGAACAGGACGAGCGGCACGAGCACCAGCGCCGCCCAGAAGGCCGCGAACTTGCCGTAGTTCAGCTCCCAGAAATGCGGGAACAGGATCGGCCCCAGCGCGATCGAGAGCAGCATGCCGGCGAAGGGCAGCGCCCAGAGGCCGCCCATCGAGCCCCCGCCGATGTCGCCGGCAGCGAAGGCGGCACTGGATGTCAGGCAGAGGGTCACGATCGCGGCAGCCCGCGTCAGTCCGGTTTTCAAGGCCATTCCCCGCCCCACTCTTCGCGTGGTTGTCGTGATCCGCTGCCGGGCACGGTTATACGATGGCCATGCCCCCCGCAACCGGAGCGCCCGCCCGCTTTCCGCCATTGTGCCGCTGTTCATTCCGCGAGAATAATCTTCTCCGCGCGGTGATCCGCCGCGCTGATTCGGACAGCCCCATGTGCCGTTTCCTGGCCTATTCCGGCGTGCCGGTCTTCCTCGAGGACCTCGTCGCCGCACCGTGCCATTCGCTGATCCATCAGTCGCTGCACGCGGCCGAGGCCAAAACGGGCACGAATGGCGACGGCTTCGGCGTCGGCTGGTATGGCGACCGGCAGGAGCCCGGCCAGTATCGCGAGGTCAGGCCGGCCTGGTCGGACGAGAACCTGCTCTCGATCGCCCGGCAGGTCCGCTCGCATCTGTTCTTCGCCCATGTCCGGGCGGCGACAGGCACGGCGACGACGCGGGCCAACTGCCACCCCTTCGCTCATGGCCGGCATCTCTTCATGCATAACGGCCAGATCGGGGGCTACGGCTTGATCCGGCGCCGGCTCGAGGCGCTGATCCCCGATTCGCTCTATTCCGCCCGGGTCGGCACGACCGATTCGGAAGCGCTGTTCCTGCTCACCCTCTCGCGCATCGAGGGAGGGCTGGCGCCCGGTGCGGCCCTGGCCGCCGCGCTGGGCGACGCGCTCGATCTGATGCGGCATGTCGGCACGAGCGAGCCCCTGCGCTGCGCCGCGGCCCTCGCCGATGGCGACACGATCCATGCCGTGCGCTGGTCCTCCGATGCGCGCCCGCCGAGCCTCTATCTCTGCCAGCGCAGCGACAGCGTCGTCGTCGCCTCGGAGCCGGTCGACGCCGCGCGCGACTGCTGGCAGGCGCTGCCCTGCAACACGCTGGTGTCGGTCCGCGCCGGCACGGTCGCGTTGACGCCATTTGAGGTCGGCCTCGAGCAGGCCGCCTGAGCCGCGGTCCTCGCATTATTTGCGCAGGCCCGTGAACCGGACGCCGGCCGGAAGCGACAGATGATCGGGTCGCGAGCCTTGCGGCTCAGCCTTCGCCGCCTCGGTCTTCACACCTCCCAAAGGCTACCGGGGCGGCGATACGCTCCCATATCGCGGAGCCTGCCTTGACCCGCCTTGCCGTTCTCCCGTTAAATTCGGGCGGGGGGCGCCGTAGGGCCAATCATGCTGCGCACCATCGTTTTCATCGTCACGCTTTTCGTTCTCTCGGCACCCGCACGTGCCTACGACAATACGATCAGCCGCGGACTCGCGGATTTCCTCAATATCTTCAGCGAACAGCCGATCCCGCGCCAGGTGGTGCCGTGGAGCGGACAACAGGCTGCGGGCACGGTCGTGATCTCGACCAGCCAGCGGCGGCTCTACTACGTCCTCGGCAATGGGCGAGCGCTGCGCTACGGCGTCGGCGTCGGACGGCAGGGCTTCAGCTGGTCGGGCACCAAGAACGTCACGATGAAACGCGAATGGCCGGATTGGCGACCGCCGGCGGCCATGCTCAAGCGCCGCCCCGACCTGCCGCGCCACATGGCCGGCGGCATCGACAACCCTCTTGGGGCGCGCGCGCTCTATCTCGGATCGAGCCTCTACCGCATCCATGGCTCGAACGAGCCGAACACGATCGGCGCCGCTGTATCGTCGGGCTGCATCAGGATGACCAATCGCGACGTCGTCGATCTCTACGACCGCGTCAGGATCGGAACCAAGGTCGTCGTGCTCCGCTGATTCGGACGCGGCACGCTCGAAACCCTGAGCCCCGACCACGCCATTCGCATGCCGCGGCCGAGCGGCCGTCGGCAGAAAACCACGAATGGTCACCTGCCACGCGAGCGCGGCGCGCATCAGCATCGCAGTTCGCTTGCCTCGGTTGGAATGCATGTGTGCCTCTATGGTTCGGCGGCATCATGCTTGAACGCAAGAACTGAAGATAATCAAATCAATGCCTTATCGACATATCGCTGGTCGGAAGGCCAGCCCGTGCCCCCTCGCCGCGGGACAGGAAGGCGGCGCAGCGTCGATGACCCCATGAAACGCTTCCCCATTGGACGCGGATCACCGGGATCGGCGGAGATGCGTTGCACGCCGATCTCCTAGTCCGCCGCCCCAAGCCTCGACGCCGTGGCCGGAGGACGATGCTTACGGACCTGCCGGACCGTGGCTCTAAACCCGCCGTTAACCTCGATCGGTCATTTCGTTGGACTAGTAATGCTTCGCGCGGGCTGCACCTGCTGCGGCACAGAGTGGCAGATCCATGCGGCTGATCGTCGGCACAATCATCGTCTTCGGCTGCGTCTTCGGCGGCTACGCGGCCATGGGTGGCCACCTCCTCGTCCTTTGGCAGCCGTTCGAGTTCGTGATCATCCTCGGTGCAGCCATCGGTGCCTTCGTCATCGGCAACCCCGCGCCGGTGCTCAAGGCCGTGCCCAGCATGCTGGGCACGATCATGAAGGGCCCCAAGTACACGCAGGAATGCTATGTCGAACTGCTGGGGATGCAGTATTCCTTGTACAAGCTCGTGAAGCAGAAGGGCATGCTCGCTATCGAGCAGCACATTGAAAATCCGAGCGAATCGACGCTGTTCAACGCCTTCCCGACTTTTGCAGCGAACCATCATGCGGTCGAGTTCGTCTGCGACTACATGCGCATGTTGTCGCTGGGCGCCAACAACGTCCACGAGATTGACGCTCTGATGGACGAGGAACTGGAGACGCACCACCAGGAGCAGGAGCGTCTCGTTTCGGCCATGCAGTCGATCGCCGACGGAACGCCGGCGCTCGGCATCGTCGCCGCCGTGCTCGGCGTGATCAAGACGATGGGGGCGATCAAAGAGCCGCCGGAGGTGCTGGGACATCTGATCGGCGGCGCGCTCGTGGGCACCTTCTTCGGCGTCTTTGTCGCCTACGGCTTCTTCGCGCCCATGGCAGCGTCGCTCAAGAGCACCTTCGAGGCGGAATCCAAGTACTTCCTTTCACTCAAGGCGGGGCTCCTCGCCCATATCAGCGGCCAGCCGCCGGTGATGTCGGTCGAATTTGCCCGCAAGGCTCTGATGAGCGACGTCCGCCCGACCTTCAGCGAAGTGGAAGCGGCGACCGCGGCTCTGCCCGCCAACGTCTGACCCAATCTCCAGTGGGGACTCGATGGACAAGCCCGCCCAGCCGATCATCATCAAGAAGGTCAAGAAGGCCGGTCATGCGCACCACGGCGGGGCCTGGAAGATCGCGTATGCGGACTTCGTGACCGCCATGATGGCGTTCTTTCTGCTGATGTGGCTGATCAGCATGACGACGCAGGAGCAGAAGAACGGCCTGGCTGAATACTTCGCGCCGACGGCCCTGAGTGCCAGCACCAGCGGCGCTGGCGGCATCCTGATGGGCACCGCCCTGGACAAGTCAGGCAACAAATCGTCAGTGCCCCGCGACGCGGCGATAGGCTCCGCCAAGCAGGAGGACGGAGCGCGCCCGACCGGCTCGGGCCGTGCCAGCGACCGCGAGGTCAACCGCCCGGCCGCCAACGTGCAGGCCAACCACAGCGCCATAGCCAGCCTCCGGCAGGCGCTCCAGAAGCTGCCCGAAATTACCGAGCTGTCGCGTAACATCGTGATCGAGCAAACGAAGGAGGGGGTGACCGTTTCCCTCGTGGACGAGGACGGCCGCTCCATGTTCCCGGAGGGCTCGGTCCAGCCCTACCAGCACACCCGTCTCGTGCTGGAGGCGATCGCGCCCACCCTGCGCCGGCTGCCCAACCGCCTGTCTGTCACCGGCCACACGGCCGCCGCGCGCCCGGGCTCGGTGCGGGCCGTCGAACCCTGGGGCCTCACCACCGGCCGCGCGCTCGCCGTACGCGAGATTCTGTCCGGTGCGGGACTCCCCAGCGACCACTTCGACTCCGTGGTGGGACGCGGCGACACCGAGCCGGTCTTCCCCGACAATCCCTACCTCTCGCCGAACCGACGGGTGACGATCTTGCTGCTCAATGCGGAACCGCCGCTGCCCCCGAACATCCTTCGCTGACGACAAGGCGCCTCGGCGGGCTCAGTGTCCGTTTGAGATTGAGCTCAGTGGCTGCCGCACTCGGCTGGCCTGCCGCCACCCTGCAAGCACTTGGATGCCGCCGTTGCTTCGCTGATCAGGGTCGTGGATGCGATCGACGGAGATTGCGACCTGGAGCCTAACCTCGCCGGAACGCCTTCGTCCTGGCACCGATCTGGAGGATGCGTGCCTGGACGAAGGCGCGCAATGCGAGAATGAGTGTGAGCCCGACGACAACGGGTTCTGCGACGACGACCGGTCGTCGATTCGTCGCGCCGTCTCCACCTTGGTCGAACGCCCGAAGAGCGAGGTCGTCGCAGCGCCCTCGGGCGGGTTGCTGATCGTTGCGCTCTATCGTCTGAGTGTGGCCTTGAAGGATGACGGCAGCACAGATGCTGCCCGAATCAGCCGCTGCGCTTGGTCCACCGGCAGACTCGACTCATGCGGATGGCGCTGCCCAGGCGAAGCTCTCGGCTTGCCCGATGCCTGCTTGAAGCCCCGTAGTCTCGCCCGAGGGGAGAGAGGGCTGGGGGCAAATTTTGGGGTAGGCCGGACTGTTCCGGCTATTCCCGCGAAACCGTAGTCATTTGGCGGGAGGAGATGGTGGAGCCAGGCGGAATCGAACCGCCGACCTCTTGAATGCCATTCAAGCGCTCTCCCAACTGAGCTATGGCCCCACTCTCAACCAGCCGACATGGGGGTCGGCCGGGATAATCTGGGATCCGCGCCGCTCACCATTTCGGTGAGGAAAGGCCCGGAACCCGGTCACCGCGTCAGCGGCGAAGCGCTCTATAGGCGGGAGCGGCGGAAGACTCAAGCACCTATTGTCGCTTGATCGTCATTCTTTTTCGCGGCCCCTGCCGAAGGCGTTCAAACGTCTTCGTCGCCCTCGATGTCGCCATCGATCAGGTCGGAAACGTCGTCGTCGCCTTCCTCGTCCTCTTCCAGGAAGGTGTCGTCGTCGGGCGTGCCGTCGTCCTCGACCTCGATGTCGTCCTCGCTGGTGACGACGACATCCTTCTCGGACGCCTCGGCATCGGCCTCGTCGAGCGAGACGAGTTCGACAGCGCCGTCGGCGGCCTCGGTCTCATCCTCGTCCTCGTCGGGCTTGGCCGCGGCTGCGGCAGCAACCTTGGCCTGCGGCTCGAACATCGAGCGCGCGAACGACTGTCCCGTATAGGGGGAGACAATCGGGTCCTTGTTCAGGTCGTAGAATTTGCGGCCCGTGGTCGGGCAAACGCGTTTCGTTCCAAGTTCCGGTTTCGCCACTGCGTCGGACCTTCAATCATTCATGTTTTGAAAAGCAGGCGCGTCCGTTAGTCGGGGCAGCCGGCCCTGTCAAATGCTGATTTCATGTCGGCGCTCCCGATCGCGGAGGTCAAGAGGGAATCCTGGCGCAACTGCTCTCACGCTTGCGCGAGCCAGGCCGGACGTGACGCGTGCCAGACGGGCGTGCTAGGGCACGACCTCCCTGATCGATCAGCCGGCAGAAGAACCGTGTCCCACGCGCTTACCCCCGTCCCCGTCACCGCACGCCGCTCGGGCCCGCTGCGCGGCAGCGTCCGCGTCCCCGGCGACAAGTCGATCTCGCACCGGGCGATGATCTTCGGCCTGCTCGCCATCGGCGAAACCGTGGTCACGGGCCTGCTGGAGGGCGAGGACGTGATGCGCACCGCCGACGCGGCACGTGCGCTGGGCGCGATCGTCCACCATGACGGCCCGGGCGCCTGGCGCGTGCGGGGCGTCGGCGTCGGCGGCTTGCGCGAACCGGCCGGCCTGCTCGATTTCGGCAATGCCGGCACGGGCTCGCGCCTGATGATGGGCGTCTGCGGTTCCCACCCGATCACGACGACCTTCGACGGCGACGCCTCGCTGCGCAAGCGGCCGATGCGGCGCATTCTCGATCCGCTCGAGCAGATGGGCACCGTCATCGTCTCGCAGGAAGCGGGCGGGCGCGTGCCCTTGACCCTGCGCGGGCCGAAGGAGGCGCTGCCGATCACCTATCGCACGCCGGTCGCCTCGGCACAGATCAAGTCGGCGGTGCTGCTGGCCGGCCTCGCCGCCCCCGGCGAGACCACCGTGATCGAGACGGAAGCGACGCGCGACCACACCGAGAAGATGCTGACGCATTTCGGCGCCGATGTCGTCGTGACGCCCGAGGGCGAGCATGGCCGACGGATCGTGCTGAAGGGCCAGCCCGAATTGCAGGCGAGGCCGATCGTGGTCCCGGCCGACCCGTCCTCAGCTGCCTTTCCGCTGGTCGCCGGGCTGATCGTGCCGGGCTCCGACATCCTGATCGAGAGCGTGATGACCAACCCGCTGCGCAGCGGTCTGTTGACGACGCTGCGTGAGATGGGCGCCGACATCACCGTCGAGAGCGAGGCGAACGAGGGCGGCGAGGCGGTGGCGACGCTGCGCGTCCGGGCCTCGGCGCTGAAGGGCGTCGTCGTGCCGCCCGAGCGGGCACCGTCGATGATCGACGAATATCCCGTACTGGCGGTCGCGGCCTCATTCGCGACCGGAACCACGCGCATGCGGGGCCTGCAGGAGCTGCGGGTCAAGGAATCCGACCGGCTCGCGGCGGTCGAGGCCGGGCTGAAGGCGGCCGGCGTCACCTGCGCGATCGAGGGCGACGATCTCGTCGTCGAAGGTTCGGGCGGCGCGGTCACCGGCGGCGGCACGGTTGCCACCCATCTCGACCATCGCATCGCGATGAGTTTCCTCGTTATGGGTCTGGCGACGCAGAGGCCGATGCAGGTCGATGACGGCGCGATGATCGCGACGAGCTTCCCGAGCTTCATTTCCCTGATGAACGGGCTTGGAGCCGAGATTTCCGGAGTCGAGATCGGATGAGCCGCGAACAGGCACCGGCAGGGCTCGTGATCGCGGTCGACGGCCCGGCGGCATCGGGCAAGGGCACGCTGGCGCGCCGGCTCTCGGCGCATTACCGGCTGCCCTATCTCGACACCGGCCTGCTCTACCGCATGGTCGCGCGGGCCATGCTCGACGCCGGTCACGACATCCGCGATGCAGAGGCGGCGGCCGGGCTGGTCTCGACCTTCAAGGACGATGCCTTCACCGAAGACAGCCTGCGCGGCCGCGAGATCGGCGAGGCGGCTTCCGTCGTCGCGGCCATGCCGGCGGTGCGCAGCGGGCTGATCGAGCGCCAGCGGCGGTTTGCGGCGCAGCCCGGCGGCGCCGTCCTCGACGGGCGCGACATCGGCACGGTGATCTGCCCGCAGGCGCCGGCCAAGCTCTTCGTCACCGCGACGCCAGAGGTGCGCGCCGCCCGGCGCCACAAGGAACTGGCCGGGCGCGGCGAGATTGCCACTTTCGAAGGCATCCTGGCCGATATCCGCCGGCGCGACGCGCGCGATTCCGGCCGCAGCGACGCTCCTCTCAAGGCCGCAGAGGATGCCGTGATCCTCGACACATCCGCGCTGACCGTCGAGGAGGCGGCGGCGGCAGCCATCGATATCGTGGAAATGCGCCGCGCGGCGCGATAATCGGCGCCGCTGCCCAGCTTTCGCACTTGGAACGAATCGAAAGCGGGCGCACACTTCCGTTGCGACATGATGACGGAGGTGGCGATGCGGCGTTGGCTGTACGGTCTCTTGAGTCTGGCGGCAGCGGGTCTGTGGACCGGCGCCGCCCCGAACGCCCAGCAGGCGGCCGGCCCGCCCGAGGAGGTCGATGTCGCGCTCGTGCTCGCGGTCGACGTGTCCTTCTCGATGGACCTCGACGAACTCGCGCTGCAGCGCAACGGCTATATCGAGGCGTTCCGCTCGAAGCCGCTGCACGACGCCATCGCAAAAGGCGCCATCGGCAAGATCGCCGTGACCTATTTCGAGTGGGCGGGCGGCAATTTCCAGCACATCGTCAAGCCCTGGACGATCATCGACACGCCGCAATCGGCGATCGCCTTCGCGGAGGAGCTCGGCGAGGCGCAGACGCGGCGCGGCCGCCGCACCTCGATCTCGGCAGCGATCGATCTCGGCGTGCAGTTGCTGGACCAGGCCAATGTCACGCCGATGCGCAAGGTGATCGACATCTCCGGCGACGGTGCCAACAATGACGGACGCGCCGTCACCGTGGCGCGTGACGAGGCCGGGGCGAAGGGCATCAACATCAACGGCCTGCCGGTGATGCTGAAGCAGGCGAGCTATTTCGACATCGACAACCTCGACGTCTACTACAAGGATTGCGTCGTCACCGGGCTTGGGGCGTTCGTGATCCCGATCCGCGAACGTCATCAGTTTGTCGACGCGACCCGCACCAAACTCATCCGTGAGATCGCCGAGATGCCACGCCACGGCGACGCGCTGATCCAGAAGGCGCAGGCGAGCGGCGGCAATAACGCGACCTGCCTCGCCGGCGAGCGGCAATGGCGCGACCGGATGGGGAATTGAGCCCCCGGTCACGTCCCGCGCGGCTTCGCCCGCGTCGTCGGCGGCGCAGCGGCCGGGTCGTCCGGCCAGGGGTGGCGCGGGTAGCGCCCCTTCATCTCGGACTTCACCGCCGCCCATGAGCCGCGCCAGAAGCCCGGCAGGTCGCGGGTGATCTGGACGGGCTTGTGGCCCGGCGACAGGAGCTCGAGCACCAGCGGCACGCGTCCGCCGGCGAGCGCCGGGTGCTTCGACAGACCGAAGAGCTCCTGCACCCTGACGGAAATCGTCGGCCCCGCCTCGGCGGCATAGTCGACGGCAAGGCTGGAGCCGGTCGGAGCTGTGAAATGCGTCGGCGCCTCGCTGTCGAGCCGGCGCTTCATCTCCCAGGGCAGCAGGTCCGCGAGCGCGGCATCGAGATCGCCCGGCTCGATCGCGCCGAGCGAGGCGCGACCGGTGATGTGTGGCGCGAGCCAGATTGCGGCCTCGGCCGCCAGCCCCTCATCGGAGAGGTCCGGCCAACCTTGCTCGGGTTCGGCGCGCCGCAGGAAATCGACACGCTCGCGCAATTGCCGTTGCGCCTTCGTCCAGGGCAGCAGGCCGACGCCCAGCCCCGCGATGCCCCGTGCGAGAATCGCCGCGTTGGCGGCAGAGGGCTCGGCCGGCAGAGGTCGCTCCGACAGGCTGAGCGCGCAATAGCGCCTGACCGCCCGGACGCGAAGCGCGCGCGCCGCGCGGTCGAAACTCGCCTCGCTGCGCTCCTCGATCGTAAAGGGCGAGAGCCCATTAGCGGCGAGCCAGACGATCTCAGCCTCGGTGATCGCCGCGGCCGACAGAATGCGCGCTTGCTGGGCCGCGCCGGTCATTTCGGCGACGACGACATGGCTCTCGCGCGCCAGCCTTTGTGTCGGCTCGAACGTGGCCCCGCGCCCATTGGCGAGCAGATACTGCCCGGAGCCCGGATTGCGCGCCCTGGCGACGCGATCGGGATAGGCGAAGGCCAGCAACAGCCCAGGCGACAGGTCCTGCAAATCCGCGGATTGTCGCGCGGCGCGTTCCGCCGCCCTGGCCCAGCCCTCGGCCAGACGGCGCATGTCGCTTGCCCGGCCACCGCGCTCGCGCCCGAAACGCTCCAGCCGCTCGGAGAGATCGAGCGCGTCGCCGCCGAGCCCACGCTCGACGAGCAGGGCGGCGAGCAGCGCCGCCGGCTCGGCCTGTCGGAAGCGCGCCGCCGCCACGACCATGCGGGCGAGGCGGGGCGGCAATGGCAGGATCTGCAGCGCGCGTCCCTCGGGCGTGATCCGGCCATCGGCAGCAAGCGCGCCGATGCTTCCCAAAAGGCTGCGGGCTTCCTTGAGCGCGGGCGCGGGCGGCGTGTCGAGGAAGGCCAGGCTCGTCGGGTCCGACACACCCCAGACAGCGCAATCGAGCAGCAGCGGGGCGAGATCGGCGGAGAGGATCTCGGGGCGCGCGAAGGCTTCGAGCGCGCCGTTGCCGGCTTCTTCCCACAAGCGGTAGCAGATGCCGGGCTCGGTGCGCCCGGCGCGGCCGCGGCGCTGGTCGCAGGCCGCACGGCTGGCGCGGCGCGTCTCCAGCCGGGTGACGCCGATGTCCGGCTCGTAGACGGGTACGCGGGCGAGACCTGAATCGACAACCACCCGCACGCCTTCGATCGTCAGCGAGGTTTCGGCGATGGACGTCGCGAGGACGACCTTGCGGCGACCGGCAGGGGGCGGCAGCACGGCACGGTCCTGCTCGGCCTGGTCGAGCGCGCCATAGAGCGGGGCGATCTCGACGCTCGCGTCGCGAATGCGCTCGCGCAGGCGCTCCTCGACGCGCCTGATCTCGCCTTGACCAGGCAGGAAGACGAGCTGCGAGCCCGGCTGCTCGTTCAATGCCAGCAGCACGGCATCCGCAACCTGATCCTCGATGCGCTTCAACGGCTCGCGGCCGAGATAGCGCGTCTCGACCGGAAAGGCCCGGCCCTGGCTCTCGATCACCGGCGCCTCGCCGAGCAGGCGCGCGACGCGGGCGCCGTCGAGCGTGGCGGACATGACGAGGACACGGAGTTCCTCGCGCAGACCGGACTGCGCGTCGAGCGCCAGGGCCAGTCCGAAATCCGCATCGAGCGAGCGCTCGTGGAACTCGTCGAACAGGACGGCCGCGACGCCTTCCAAGGCGGGATCGTCGAGGATCATCCGGGCGAAGACGCCCTCGGTGACGACCTCGATCCGCGTCTTCGGGCCGATCTTCGAGCCAAGCCGGACGCGCAGCCCGACGGTCTCGCCGACGCGCTCGCCCAGCGTCTGTGCCATCCGGTTCGCCGCGCCACGCGCCGCCAGCCGCCGCGGTTCGAGCACGATCAGCTTGCCGCCCTTCGTCCAGGGTTCATCGAGCAGGGCAAGCGGCACGCGCGTGGTCTTGCCGGCACCGGGCGGGGCGACGAGCACGGCATTGCTGCTCGCCCGCAGGGCGGCAGCGAGATCGCCGAGGACGGCGTCGATCGGAAGCGGGGCGTCGAATGCGCGCATGCCGGCCCGATGTGGCGCAGCCTCGAAGTCTACGCAAGTTCCCTGCGCGCAAGCCTCTCGCCAGCCCGCGCCGGCCATGCTAACCGCTCAGGTCATGACCGATCCCATCACAGCCACCGGCCAGGCTCGTATCCAGGCCCGCTTCCAGGCCTGCGCAGCCGAAGGCCGCGCCGCGCTCGTGACCTTCATCACAGCGGGCGATCCCGATCTCGACAGCTCTGCCGCGATCCTCGCCGCCCTGCCCGGTGCCGGCGCCGATGTCATCGAGCTCGGCGTGCCTTTCACGGATCCGATGGCCGACGGCATACCGGTGCAGCTCGCGGGCCAGCGCGCCTTGAAGGCCGGCCAGACGCTGAGGAAGACGCTGGCAATGGTCGAGAGCTTCCGGGCCGCCGGCAACGACACGCCGATCGTGCTGATGGGCTATTACAACCCGATCTACGTCTATGGCGTCGAACGCTTCCTGGTCGATGCCCGCAAGGCCGGCATCGACGGTCTGATCGTCGTCGACCTGCCGCCGGAAGAGGATGCCGAGCTCTGCCTGCCGGCACTGAAGGCCGGGATCAGCTTCATTCGCCTGGCCACCCCGACGACCGACGACAAGCGCCTGCCCAAGGTGCTGCAGAACACCTCCGGCTTCGTCTATTACGTTTCGGTGACCGGCGTCACCGGCGGCGCGATCGCCGATTATGGCGCGGTCGGCGACGCGGTCGCGCGCATCAAGCGCCATACCGAACTCCCGGTCGCGGTCGGCTTCGGCGTCAAGACGGCGCAGGACGCCATCCAGATCGCCGGGAGCGCGGACGGCGTCGTCGTCGGCTCAGCTTTGGTCGAACGGGTCCGCCTCTCGCTCGATGCCGAGGGCAAGGCCACGGAAAAGACGGTTTCGGCTGTCACCTCGCTGGTCGCCGAACTCGCCGCGGGCGTCCGCTCGGTCGCGAAGGCGGCGGCCTGAGGCGCGAAGCCTCGCCCGCCATTTGCGCCAGAATCGTAAGGATCGATCCATGAACTGGATTTCCGAAGTCGTCCGGCCGCGCATCAAGACGCTGTTCAAGCGCGAGAGCCCGGAGAATCTCTGGATCAAATGCCCCGATTCCGGGCAGATGGTCTTCCACAAGGACGTCGAGGCCAACGGCTTCGTCATTCCCGGCTCCGACCACCATATGCGCGTCACCGCACAGGACCGGCTGCGCCTGACCTTCGACGAAGGCAAGTGGCTCGACGTGCCGCTGCCGGAGGTCGCGATCGATCCGCTGAAGTTCCGCGACGAGAAGCGCTATGTCGACCGGCTGAAGGACGCCCGCGCCAAGACCGGCGCGATCGACGCCTTCAAGGTCGGCTATGGCCGGGTCAAGGGCTTCGCGCTGACGATCGCGGTCCAGGATTTCCACTTCATGGGCGGCTCGCTCGGCATGGCGGCCGGCGAGGCCTTCATCAAGGGCGCCGAGACCGCGCTCGAGAAGAAGACGCCCTATGTCGTGTTCGCGGCCTCGGGCGGCGCACGCATGCAGGAGGGCATCCTGTCCCTGATGCAGCTGCCGCGCACGACCGTCGCGGTGCGCCGCCTTCGCGCTGCCGGCCTGCCCTACATCGTTGTGCTGACCAACCCGACGACCGGCGGCGTCACGGCCTCCTATGCGATGCTGGGCGACATCCAGATCGCCGAGCCCGGCGCGCTGATCGGCTTCGCCGGCCCGCGCGTGATCGAGCAGACGATCCGCGAGAAGCTTCCGGACGGTTTCCAGCGCGCCGAGTACCTCAAGGATCACGGCATGGTCGATATGGTCGTCCACCGCCACGACCTGCCTGAGACCCTGGCACGCCTCGGCCGGCTGCTGACGAAGCAACCCGTTCCGAACGCGGCGCCTGCTCCCACCACGCCGCCGCGGCCCGTCGTCGAAGCGGCCTGACGCGGCGGCGCGGGGACATCATGGCTTCGTCCGACACGGTGCTGGCGCGCCTGCTGGCGCTGCATCCCAAGCTGATCGACCTGTCGCTCGGGCGCATCCTCACCCTGCTAGAGCGGCTGGGCGATCCGCAGAAGCGCCTACCGCCGGTGATCCATGTCGCCGGCACCAACGGCAAGGGCTCGACCATCGCCTTCATGCGGGCGATCCTCGAGGCGGCCGGGCTCAGCGTCCATGTCTACACCTCGCCGCATCTGGTGCGCTTCCATGAGCGCATCCGGCTAGGCAGGCCGGGCGGCGGACGCTTCGTCGACGAGGCCGTCCTTGTCGAGGCGCTGGAACGCTGCGAGCGCGCCAATGCAGGCGACCAGATCACCTTCTTCGAAATCACCACCGTCGTCGCCTTCCTGCTCTTCGCCGAGCACAAGGCCGATGTCGTGCTGCTCGAGGTCGGCCTCGGCGGACGCTTCGATGCGACCAATGTCATCGCCCACCCCGCCTGCACGGTGGTGACACCGGTCTCGCTCGACCATTCCGAATATCTCGGCGACACGGTCACCAAGATCGCCGGCGAGAAGGCCGGCATCTTCAAGCGCGGTGCCCCTGCCGTCATCGCGCCGCAGGAGCCGGAGCCGACAGCCGTGCTGGAGGCCGCGGCCGAGAGGGTCGGCGCCTCGAAGATCCTGATCGGCGCGCAGGACTTCGCCGTGCACGAGGCTGGTGGGCGGCTGGTTTACGAGGACGGTGACGGGCTGCTCGACCTGCCGCTGCCGCGCCTTTCCGGGCGCCACCAGCATGTCAACGCCGGGACCGCGATCGCGGCACTGCGCGCCGCCGGCTATGGCGGCCTGCCGGCACGCGCCTTCGAGCAGGGCATGCTCGACGCCGATTGGCCGGCACGGCTGCAAAGGCTGGCGCGCGGCAAGCTCGCCGATCTCGTCCCCGCCCGGGCTGAACTCTGGCTCGACGGCGGCCACAATCCGGACGGTGGCCGCGTGCTGGCCCAGGCCATGGCGGATCTCGCCGATCGCAACCCGGCGCCGCTGGTGATGATCGCAGGCCTGCTTTCAACGAAGGACGCGAAGGCTACCCTCGGTCATTTCAAGGGGCTGGCGCAGCTGCTCTTCACCGTACCGATCCAGAACCAGATCGCCGCGCGACCGGCCGAGGAGGTGGCGGAACTCGCCCGTTCGGCCGGGCTCGCAGCCGAGGCGTCCGGCTCGGTCGAGCAGGCACTGCGCGAGATCGCCGCGCGCGACTGGTCGACGCCGCCGCGCATCCTGATCTGCGGCTCGCTCTATCTGGCCGGCGAGGTGCTGTCGGCGAACGGCACGCCACCGGCGTGACGGCGCGGCCTGGGATCCAGACCACCCGGACCTCGAGGACGGCCATGCCTGTTTCAGGACGATCGATCACCGCCGCCACGCTGCTAGGCGCCCTGCTCGGCGGCTGCGTCACCGCGGGCGGCAGCGCGCAGTCGGATGCCAACGGTGTCGACCGTGTCGCGGCCGGCGAGCCGACCTTCCTGCGCCAGACCTATATGACGATGGACGAGCGCTGCCGGTCCCTCAAGCGCCCCACCGCCATGCTGACGCAGCCGCCGCAGCACGGGACGGTGAGGATGGCGACGCGCAACGCCAAGGCCGTCTATGGCCCCGGCCCGCAGGTCCATTGCGACGGCAAGGTCGGAACGTCGCTTGCCTTCGAATACACGCCGCGCCCCGGCTATCGCGGCCCGGATGCCTTCGAGGTGCGCGTGCGCTATGGCGATGGCGAGATTCGCCCCGGGCGCTTCGATGTCGAGGTTCGCTAGGAGACCATCCGATGAAGCATGCTTTCGGGCAAGGCGGCCCGCAGATCGCGTCGATCGGACAGGGGAGCTGGTATATCGAGCAGGGTGACCGCAAGGAGGCGATCGCCGCCTTCCGGCGCGGGCTCGAGCTCGGACTCTCCCATATCGACACCGCCGAGATGTATGGCGACGGGCGCTCCGAAGCGATCATCGGCGAGGCCATCGCCGGGCGGCGCGACGAGGTCTTCCTGGTCTCGAAAGTGCTGCCCCATAATGCCTCGAAGACCGGCGCCCGGGCGGCCTGCGAGCGCTCGCTGCGCCATCTCAAGACCGACCGGCTCGACTGCTATCTGCTGCACTGGCGCGGACCGCACCGCCTAGCCGAGACGTTCGACGCCTTCGAGACACTGAAGGCTGAGGGCAAGATCCTGTCCTGGGGCGTCAGCAATTTCGACGAGGACGACCTCGACGAGGCTTTGGCCGTGGCTGGCCCCCGCCGTATCGCCTGCAACCAGGTGCTTTACCATCTGCGCGAACGCGCGATCGAGCATGCCGTCATTCCCTGGTGCGAGCGCAACGGTGTCGCGGTCACCGCCTACAGCCCTTTCGGGCATGATGATTTCCCGGAGCCAAGCAGCGCGGGCGGACGCGTGCTGGCCGAAATCGCCTCTGCCCATGGTGCCACGGCCAGGCAGGTCGCGCTCGCCTTCCTGACCCGTCGCGCCAGCGTCTTTGCGATCCCGAAAGCGGGCCGCGTGGCCCATGTCGAGGACAATGCCGGCGCGCTGGGCCTCCGGCTCACGGCCGCCGACCTCGCCCGTATCGATTCAGCCTTCCCGCGCGGGCCGAAGCCCCATTCGCTGCCGATGCTCTAGGTGGGCCGGCTCAGGCCGCCTGTGCCACGCGCGCCAGTGCCGCCGCGGGGTCGATGCGCCCGTCATAGAGCGCGCGCCCGGTGATCGCGCCTTCGAGGATCGCCGCATCGGGCGCCATCAGGCGGTCGATATCGGCCATCGAGGCGAGCCCCCCTGAGGCGATGACGGGGATCGTCAGGGCGTTGGCGAGGGCGATCGTGCCGTCCCAGTTGATGCCCTGGAGCATGCCGTCGCGGGCGATGTCGGTGTAGACGATCGCCGCCACGCCGGCATCCTCGAAGCGCCGGCCAAGGTCGTCTGCCGCCAGTGCCGAGGTCTCGGCCCAGCCCTCGACCGCGACGAAACCGTCGCGCGCATCGATGCCGACCGCGACCTGGCCCGGGAAGGCCTTCGCGGCCTCGCGCACGAAACCGGGGTCTCGCACGGCGGCCGTGCCGATGATGACGCGGCGGATGCCCTTGGCGAGCCAGCCCTCGACCGTCTTCATGTCGCGGATGCCGCCGCCGAGCTGCACCGGGAACGCGACCTGCTTCAGGATACCTTCGACCGCCGCCGCATTCATCGGCTTGCCGGCAAAGGCGCCGTCGAGATCGACGACATGCAGCCACTGGAAGCCCTGGCGCTCGAACGCGGCCGCCTGGGCGGCTGGATCGTCGTTGAAGACCGTCGCCTGATCCATGTCGCCCTGCTTGAGGCGAACGCATTGGCCGTTCTTGAGATCGATCGCGGGAAAAAGGATCACGGCTTCCAACCCAGGAAATTGGCGATCAGCTTCAGCCCGAGCTTCTGGCTCTTCTCGGGGTGGAACTGGGTGCCGGCAATGTTGTCGCGGCCGACCATCGCCGTGACCGGACCACCATGGTCGGTGACCGCCAGCACCTCTGCGGGATTGGCCGCCGCCAGAGCATAGGAGTGGACGAAATAGGCGTGCAGGCCGTCCGGGCCGGTCTCGATGCCGTCGAGCAGGGCGTGGTCGTTCTGCTTCGCCAGTGTATTCCAGCCCATATGCGGGATCTTGAGCCCCTCGGCCTGCGGCACGATCAGGGAAACATCACCCGGAATCCAGCCGAGCCCCTGCGTGACGGTGTATTCGAGGCCACGCGAGGCCAGGAGCTGCATGCCGACGCAGATGCCGAGGAAGGGTCGGCCCTTAGCCCGCACGACCTCTTCCAGCACCTCGACCATGCCGGGGACGGCATCGAGGCCACGGCGGCAATCGGCGAAGGCGCCGACACCGGGCAAAACGATGCGATCGGCGGCACGGACCTCAGCGGTGTCGCTGGTGACGCGGATCGTCGAGGCGATCCCGGATTCGAGCGCCGCACGCTCGAAGGCCTTGGCCGCCGAATGCAGGTTGCCCGAGCCGTAGTCGATGATGACGACGGATTGGCTCATCGGCCCCGCGCCTCGGGAAAGAGCCCGATGATCGGCATCGGCCCGGCCGGCTGTGCACGAACAGGCGCAGGCGCCAGCAGGTGTGGCGGCGCGGCCGGCCCGGCCAGCGCGCGCTCGAAATAGCGCCGTTCCGCCTCCGGTAGATCACGCGCCTCGACGACGTCCGCCAGGCGCCAGCCCTGGCGCGCGAGCTTGCGGGCGACGAGATTCTGCCCTTCCAGCCCGAGGAACAGGGCCATCGTCCAATGCGCGATCAGCATGGCCCCACCGGTCATGCCGAGCTGGCTGCCGGCATAGAACAGCGCGGCCCAGATCACGGCATAGACCAGCGTCGCCAGCCACAGCCGCTTGCCGAGCAGCCAGAGTCCGCTCAGGAAGAACGCTGGCCAGCTGAAGGTCTCGGGCAGCAGCCGAGCCTGCTCGACCTCGTCGCGCAGGCCGCCGGAGCCGGGCGGCGGGATCATCACCGTATAGAATGCCATGCCCGGGCCCTTTCAGAGCGCGCCCTTGGTCGAGGGCACGCGGCCGCCCTCGCGCGGATCGACCTCGAGAGCCTGGCGCAGCGCGCGGGCCAGGCCCTTGAAGCAGCTCTCGGCGATATGGTGGGCATTGTCGCCATAGAGCGTCTCGACATGCAGCGTGATGCCCGCATTCATCGCGAAGGCCTGGAAGAATTCCCGGACCAGTTCGGTGTCGAAAGAGCCGATCTTCTGCGCCTCGAAGCGCGTGCGGAAAACGAGAAATGGCCGGCCCGATACGTCGACGGCGACGCGCGTCAGCGTCTCGTCCATCGGCAGATGGATGTCGGCATAGCGGCGAATGCCCTTCTTGTCGCCGAGCGCTTGCCGGAGCGCCTCGCCCAGCGCGATGCCGGTGTCCTCGACCGAATGGTGGTCGTCGATATGGGTGTCGCCTTTCACGGCGACCTTGAGGTCGATCAGCGAATGGCGGGCGAACAGGTCGAGCATATGATCGAAGAAGCCGACGCCCGAGGCGATCTCGGCTTTGCCGGTGCCGTCCAGAACGAGGGAGACCGCGATGTCGGTCTCGTTGGTACGGCGCTTCACTTCGCCCGAACGCATGATGGCCTCTGTTGCCTTGCGAAAAACCGGCCCCGCTTTAGCAGGCGAGGCGCACGAAGGCCATGGCTGCGCGGCCGCGGAACGCCACGTCGTCATGCTCGCCTTCGTGGCGACCATCCAGGTCTTGAACACAGGTCTCGACCGTCGAAGACGTGGATGGTCTGGAAAAGCACGACCATGACGGAAGAATCTGCTATGCGGCGGTCGTGCTCAAACGCCTGCCAGCGCCTGCCGCAGATCGGCGACGAGGTCGTCGGGGTGTTCGAGACCGATGGAGAGCCGGATCAGCCCTTCACCGATGCCCATGCTGGCCCGGATCTCCGGGCTGAAGCGCTGATGCGTCGTCGTCGCGGGATGGACGATCAGGCTCTTGGCATCGCCGAGATTGTTGGAGATGCGGATCAGCTTGAGACCGTTGAGGAAGCGGAAGGCCCCTGCCTTGCCCCCGGCGACCTCGAAGGCGACGAGGGTCGAGGGGCCGCTCATCTGGCGGGCGATGATGTCGGCCTGAGGATGGTTCTTCGAGCCGGGGAAGATGACCTTCGGCAATTGCGGCTGGGCTTCCAGCCAGTTGGCGACGATTGCGGCGTTCTCCGCCTGCTTGCGCACCCGCAGCGGCAGCGTCTCCAGGGCCTTCAGCATGACCCAGGCGTTGAAGGGGGAGATCGCGGGGCCGGTCTGGCGCAGGAAGGTCTGGACATGCGTCTCGATGAAGTCCTGCGAACCCAGGATCAGCCCGCCGAGACAGCGTCCCTGTCCGTCGATGTGCTTGGTCGCGGAATAGACGACGCAGTCGGCGCCCAGTTCGAGCGGGCGCTGGAAGAGCGGCGTGGCGAAGACGTTGTCTACCACTAGTGTCGCGCCGACCTCCTTCGCCAGCGCGGCGACGGCGGCGATATCGATGACTTCCAGCGTCGGGTTGGAGGGGCTCTCGAGGAAGAAGACCTTGGTCTGCGGCGTCACGGCCTTGCGCCAGGCCTCGATGTCGGTGCCATCGACCAGCGTCGAGGCGACGCCGTAGCGCGGCAGATGCTCCTCGACGACATAGCGACAGGAGCCGAACAGGGCCTGCGCCGCCACGACATGGTCGCCCTGTCGGACCTGCCCCATGATGGCCGCGGTGACCGCAGCCATGCCGGTGGCCGTGGCGCGGCAGGCCTCGGCACCCTCGAAGGCGGCCATGCGGGCTTCCAGCATGGCGACGGTCGGGTTGGAGAAGCGGGCGTACTGGAAGCCCGGATCCTTGTTCAGGAAGCGCGCCTCGGCCTGCTCGGCGCTGTCATAGACATGGCCCTGGGTCAGGAAGAGCGCTTCGGAGGTCTCGCCGAACTGGGAGCGCAGGGTGCCGGCATGCACCAGGCGCGTTTCGGGGTGAAAGCTGGCCGCGCCGTCCGACATGATGGAAACTCCAAACCGTTCTATATAACGAACCGTCGGCGTATCATCCTGCGTCGTGTTCGTAAAGAAGAACAATCATCCGTCACGACGGATCGATTTGGCGATTTTCTCGTCGCCGCCCAGGCAGCGAAGGCGATTGCGACCTTCAGCGCCGCGCGGGGCTGCGCGCGAGTGGCGTCAGGAAGCCCGTCAGATCCGAGGTGACATGATGGACATGACCCGCCTCGACCGCCGTCTGCTCCCAGGCCTCGCGGAAGGGATCGGGCGATTTGGGGATGATCAGCACCGTCTTCATGCCGAGCGCGCTCGGTACGATGAGGTTCTTCTCGATATCCTCGAACATCGCCGCGCGGCCTGGATCAACCGCGTGCTTGGCGAGAAAGAGCTCGTAGGTCGAGCGCTCGGGCTTCGGCGTGAAGCCGGCCGCGACGATATCGAAGACATCCTCGAAATGCTCGAGAATGCCGAGCTTGCCAGCGACATTGCGAGCATGGCCGACCGAGCCATTCGTCAGGATCAGCTTGCGCCCGGGCAGCGCGGCGATGGCGGCTCCCAGCGCCGGATCGGGCTCGAGCAGGCTGAGATCGATGTCATGCGCGAAGTCGAGGAAGTCGTCCGGCTCGACGCCATGCTCGGACATCAGCCCGTTTAGGGTCGTTCCATAGTGATGGTAGTAGTAGTTCCGCAGGGCGTGGGAGGAGAGGCCGTCGAGCCCGAACAGCTCCTGGAGGAACAGCGTGATGCGCTGGTTCACCTGCGGCCAGATCTGGCTCTCATGCGAGTAGAGCGTGTTGTCGAGGTCGAAGACCCAGTGGTCGACATGCGCGAAGGCCTGGGCCTGGAGCGGGGGAGTCGCAGCGGAAATGGTGACACGGTTGTTCATTGGACCGACTCATGTGGCGAGCCGATTCTGACATGCAAGAGTTCTGCTAAGAGTTAAGGCCTGCTGCTCCGGCGGCGATGGTTCCGGGCGCAGCAGAACTTGGATCCGGCAGCCGCCAAAGTGTTCCGCGATCTGCGATCACTTCAGAACCGGGGCCTCTCCCGCGGTTACCGCCGGATGATCGTGCCGGAACCCGTATCGGTGAAGAGCTCGATCAGCGCCGCATGCGGCACCTTGCCATCGAGGATGACAACGGCCTCAACGCCCTTTTCCAGAGCGTAGATGCAGGTCTCGATCTTCGGGATCATGCCGCCCGAGATCGTACCGTCGGCGATCAGGCGGCGGCACTCCTCGACGGTCAGCTCGGGAATGAGCTCCTTGTCCTTGTTCAGGACGCCGGGAACGTCGGTGAGCAGCAGCAGGCGCTTGGCGTTGAGGGCACCCGCGATCGCGCCGGCGAAGGTATCGGCGTTGACATTGTAGGTCTGGCCGTCCTCGGCGGCGCAGACCGGCGCCAGGACGGGGATCAGCTCGGCCTTGAGCACCGCATCGAGCACCGACGTATCGACCTTATCGGGCTCGCCGACGAAGCCGAGATCGAGCACCTCCTCGATCCTGGAATCGGGGTCGACGATTGTGCGGGTCACCTTGCGGGCGGTGACCATGTTGCCGTCCTTGCCGCACAGCCCGATCGCCTTGCCGCCCTCGCGCGAGATGTAGCCGACGATCTCCTTGTTGACCGAGCCGGCCAGGACCATCTCGACGACGTCGACGGTCGCGGCATCGGTCACGCGCAGGCCCTGCTTGAACTCGGACTTGATGCCGAGCTTGCCGAGCATGCGGGCAATCTGCGGCCCGCCGCCATGGCAGACCACCGGCTTGAGGCCGGACTGCTCAAGCAGCACGACGTCCTCGGCAAAGTCCTCAGCGGTCGCAGCATCACCCATGGCGTTGCCGCCATACTTGATCACGATGACCTCCTGATCATAGCGCTGCATATGCGGCAGCGCCTGGACCAGCAGGTCGGCGGCTTGCGACGGCGTCAGATGGGCGGGGGTGATCATCGGGCAGGCTCCGCGAAGGCGCGGGCAAGCGACCGCGTGAGCGCCTTCTAGCGGACTGAGGGGCGCGCCGGAAGGCCTCTCGCGACCTTGGCGGCCCCGCGATAGCCAAGCAGGGAACACGAGCCTATCATCCGACGGCATCCTGGAAACGGGGAGATCGGACGATGAACGATGCCCGATCCGTGCTCGACGTTCTGCGCCAATCGGTATCGGCCGAGGTCGTGGACGCGATCGAAAGCCTTATTGCGACCGCTCCCGATCGTAAGCTCAATCGAGTCAATGTGCTCGCATTCGCGGCCGAACGAGGCCTGGACGAGGAGCAGGCGATCGCCGGCTTCCTGCACGCCTCTCGCCTCGGCCTCTTCGAATTCTCATGGAACGTTCTTTGCCCCGGCTGCGGCGGCGTGCTCGATGCCGGGGCCTCGCTGAAGCATGTACGCGACGAGGTCTACACCTGTGCGCTCTGCGCCGCCGGCTACGAGCCTTCGCTCGACGAAATGGTCGAGGTGACCTTCACGGTCAGTCCCAATGTCAGGCGGATCGAGGCGCATTACCCGCACCAGCTGCCACCCGCCGAATACTTCCGCCAGATCTACTGGGGCTCGGGCGTCGATCTGCCGGAAGAGAATTACGAGGCGATGATCGACGAATTCATCGTCGAGGCGCTGGAGCTGCCGGCCGGCGACAAGGCCGTCATCTCGCTCCAGATTGCGGAATCCTTCATCATCGTGTTCGAGCCGGTGACACACGTCGCGCAGTTCATCGAGGTCAAGGGAGAGCCGACGAAAGATCGCCAGACGCTGTCGCTTGTGTTCGACCGATCGTATCGCCACAGCGAGACGCTGGTGATGCGCCCGGGAGCTCTGCGGATCGCATTGGACAATCATACCGACGTCCGCACCTTGCCGTCGGTCTGCGTCGCGAACGATGTCTTGCACGACGTGCTCGGCAAGCGCCGTCCGTTCCTGACCGCCAAGCGGATCCTTTCAAATCAGACCTTCCGGGATATCCACCGCACCGACACGCTCGACGTCGACCAGCGCTTCAAGATCGCCAGCCTGACGTTTCTCTTCACCGACCTGCGGGGCTCGACGGAGCTCTATGAACGCGTCGGCGACCTTGCCGCATTCGATCTGGTGCGGGCGCATTTCAGGGCCTTGAGCGAGATCGTAGCCTCCGAGACCGGGGCCGTGGTCAAGACGATCGGAGACGCCGTCATGGCGTCGTTTCCTGCGCCCGAGCGCGCCATCGCCGCAGCCATTCGCATGCGGGACGCGATGCGTGGCCTCAATCGGGAACGGGGCAAGGAGGATATGATCCTCAAGATCGGGATCCACGAAGGCCCCTGCATCGCGGTCAGCCTCAACGAACGGCAGGATTATTTCGGGCAGACGGTGAACATCGCGTCCCGCGTGCAGCATCTCGCCGCCTCGAACGAGATCTTTACGACCGATGCCGTGCTCGGCGACCCGCGCGCCAGTGATCTGCTCGCCGAACTGGGGTTGAAGCCGCAGCGGCAAAACGTCGGGCTGCGCGGCATCTCGCGGGATATCGGCGTCTTCGTCATCCAATAGCGCGGCTCGCCATGGCGCGATGGTTGCAGCGGACTGCCGGGCCTCAGGCGCGCTTCGCGAACAGGGCCGAGAGCGCGAGCACGAGCCAGCCGCCCAGCATCAGGAAGCCGCCGGTGGGCGCCGCGCGCGGAAACAGGGCCTCATTGGCAAAGCCGCGCCGGGCGAGATCGGCCGCGAACAGGGCCGCGCCGAGGATGATCAGCGACAGAGCGATGCGCGCGGCGAGATCCGCCAGGTAGCCGCCCTTGCGCGCGGTCGTGCCGCCGAAGATCACCGAGGCGTGGAACAGCAGCATCTGGCCCGCCGTCAGGACGTTGGCCGTGCCGGTCACATGCGCGCCGGCGGCAAGCAGGGCGACGCCCGCCAGTCCCATCAGGGCGGCCAGGGTCAGGTGGATTCGCGCTGCGGTCATCGCCTGCTTCAGCCCCGCTCCGCCAGCACCCGGCCGACCGCCGCGCGCAGTTCGGGAATGCCGAGCCCGGTCTCGCTCGAGGTCAGCAGCACCTCGGGGAATGCCGCGGGGCGGCGCTTGATCTCGTCATAGGTCGCCTCGCACATGAACTGCTGGTCGGACTTCTTGAGCGCATCGCCCTTGGTCAGCACGACCTGATAGGACATCGCAGCCTTGTCGAGCGTCTCGAGCACGGCGTTGTCGACGTCCTTGAGGCCATGACGCGCGTCGATCAAAAGGTAGACGCGCATCAGGTTGGGCCGGCCGCGCAGGTAGTTGTGGATCAGGTTGGTCCACTGCGCGACCTTGGCCCGACCGACCGCCGCATAGCCATAGCCGGGCATGTCGACGATGGTCAGGCGCTCATCGGCCCCGACCTGGCGGAAGAAGTTCAGCTGCTGGGTCCGGCCGGGCGTATGCGAGGTGCGCGCCAGGGCATTGCGGCGCGTCACCGCGTTGATCAGGCTCGACTTGCCGACATTGGAGCGGCCGGCGAAGGCGATCTCGTGCCCGACCATCGGCGGCAGGTCGTCGATATGGGTCGAGGCCCAGACGAAGTCCCACGGCCCTTCGAAGAGCTTGCGGGCGGATTCGATCTCGTCCTCGGTGAAGGGGGTCGTCATGCTCGTGGTCATGGCTCTTACGCCTACACGGCCGCGCGCAGCGCGTCGATGTCGGCGCCGGCGATCGCCTGAACATTGCGGGCGATCTTCCCGGCATCCCAGTCCCACCAGCGGATGGCCAGCAGCGCGGCGATCGTCTCCTCGGGAAAGCGCAGCTTGACGACGCGGCCGGGATTGCCGACGACCACCGCATAGGGTGGCACGTCCTTCACCACCTGCGCGCGGGTACCGATGATGGCGCCGTCTCCGATGCTGACGCCCGGCATGATCACGGCCTCACGACCGATCCAGACATCGTTGCCGATGACCGTGTCGCCGCGATGCGCATGGGCGGTGACATCGGGCGCCCCCTCGATGCCGAACATCTGGAAGGGATAGGTCGAGAAGCCGTCCATCGGATGGTTGGCGCCGTTCATCACGAACTGGGCAGCCTGCGCGATCGCGACGAACCGGCCGATGATCAGCCGATCGCCGATGAAGTCGAAGTGATAGCGCACGCAGCGGGCGACGAAATGCTCGGGGCCGCGCGAGTCGTCATAGTAGCTGTAGTCGCCGACCTCGATCAGTGGATGATCGACGATCGCCTTCAGGAAGGCCGTGCCCTTCCAGCCGGGGATGGGGTGGCGCGTGAGCGGGTCGGGCAGCGGCATCGACTTGGGGGTCAGTCCAAAGGCGAAGGGCGGGGAAACCCCGCCCTCTGCTCCGTCACTTCTTGTTGCTGTTGGCGGGCTTGCCCGGTGCCGGGACATCCCCGGCCGGAGCCGGCTTCTTGCCGAACATGCCCTTGAGGTTGTCGAACAGCTCGATCTTCACCCCGTGCTTGCGCATGATGTAACCCTGCTGCAGCACCGAGAGCAGGTTGTTCCAGCTCCAGTAGATCACCAGGCCGGCCGGGAACGAGCCGAGCAGGAAGGTGAAGAACACCGGCATCCAGGTGAACATCATCTTCTGCACCGGATCCGGCGGCTCCGGGTTCATCTTCATCTGGATGAACATCGTGATGCCCATGATGATCGGCCACAGGCCGAGATGCAGCACGGAAGGCGGCGTGAAGGGCAGCAGGCCGAAGAGGTTGAACAGGTTCGTCGGGTCCGGCGCCGCGAGGTCGCGGATCCAGCCGAAGAACGGCGCGTGCCGCATCTCGATGGTGATGAACAGGATCTTGTAGAGCGCGAAGAAGACCGGGATCTGCACCAGCACCGGCCAGCAGCCGGCGAGCGGGTTGATCTTCTGGGTCTTGTACAGCTCCATCAGCGCCTGCTGCTGCTTCATCTTGTCGTCGGCATAGCGCTCGCGGATCGCCATCATCTCCGGCTGCACCGCCTTCATCTTCGCCATCGAGGCGTAGGACTTGCTGGCGAGCGGGAAGAAGATGCCCTTGAGGATCAGCGTGACGATCAGGATCGCAACGCCGAAATTGCCGACATGCTTGAAGATCCAGTCGAGCAGATAGAACATCGGCTTGGTGATGAAATAGAACCAGCCCCAGTCGATCATCAGATCGAAGCGCTTGATGCCAAGATTGCGCTCATAGCCGTTGATGGCCGCGACTTCCTTGGCGCCGGCGAAGAGATTCGCGCTGCTCGTGGCGGAGGCGCCGGGCGCGACCGTCACCGCCTCGGCCAGGAAGTCGGCCTGGTAGGTGCGCTGTGCTCCGGTCTGGACGGAGGAGAAGCGGCCCTCATATTTGCGCGACTGGTCCGGGACGACCGTCGCCGCCCAGTACTTGTCGGTGATGCCGACGAAGCCGCCGACCGCATCCTTCCAGACCCGCCCATTGGTGCCCGGCGCCAGCAGAGGCTCCTTGTCGACATGGTCGTAGGTGAATTCCTGCAGGCCGTGCTCGCCGAGAACGCCGATCAGGCCCTCGTGAAGGACGTAGTAGCCCAGTGTGGGCGGCCGACCATGGCGGACGACCTGGGCATAGGGGAACAGCGTGACGGCGGCGCCGCCCTTGTTCTCGACCTCGTCCTTGACGGAGAACATCGCGTTCGCGTCGACGGTGATGATGCGGCGGAAGAGCAGGCCCTGGCCATTGTCCCAGGTCAGCGTCAGCGGCTTGGCCGGGGTCAGCACCTGTGCATCCGGCGTCCAGACCGTCGAGGCGTTCGGCAGAGCCACGTTGGTGCCGGGGGCCGCGACCCAGCCGAAATCGGAGTAATAGCCGTTCGGGCCGCCCAGCGGCGAGAGCAGCACGATGATCGGGCTGTTCGGATCGACGGTCTCGCGGAAGCCCTTGAGCGAGACGTCGTCGATGCGCGAACCAGTCAGCGAGATCGAGCCAGCGATCCGGGGCGTGTCGATGCGGACACGCGGGCTGGCGGCCAGGGCCTGCTCGCGCGTGGCAACAACTGCCGCCGCCGGGGCGGCGCCGGGAGCGGTCGTCGCGGTCTGGGCGGGTACGTTCGAAGGTGCAGGAGCGGCACCGGGGGCAGGAGCCGACTGGCTCTGCGCCTGCTGGTTCTGCTGCGCGATCTGCTGCTGCTTCTCCATCTGCGGCTTGGCGTAGAAGAACTGCCAGCCGAGCAGGATGACCACCGAGAGCGTGATCGCGAGAAGCAGGTTGCGGTTGTCTTCTTTCATCATGATCGGAAACAGATCTCGCTGACGCCTGTCGGGCTTTAGGGATTCAGGTGTTCTAGGATCGGGGGCGCGTATCGCCGGCTTGAGCAGGCCCCTTGCCCGGGCGGGACTTGTCAGGGCGCGGCTTGCGACCCTGCCCTTGAGGCCGGGCGCGCTCGAGCGCCACGGAGAGGTCGCCGACGAGCGTGCGGAAGGCGGCGGTCAGCGTCTCGGGACGCGCGACGATGACAACATCGCAAGGCCGGCCGGCCTGGCCCGCCAGGGCCTCTGCCGCCGCGACGCGCAGACGCCGGCGGATGCGATTGCGCTTGACGGCGTTGCCGACCTTGCGGGAAGCGGTCAGACCGAGGCGCAGACCTTCGGGCTCGCGCTCATCGCCGCCAGCGGCTTCGCGCAGCGGGGCGTCGAGGACCTGGACGGTGAATGCAGACGAACGAAAACGGCGGCCAAGCTCGGCCGCCGCCAGAAACTGCTTGCGTTGCGTCAGACGGGCTAGGCGCATGGCGATTGGCCAGTCTTCCGAAAAAGGCGCGCCGATATCACGCGCCCGTGGCTCAGGCCGAAAGCTTCTTGCGGCCGTGAGCGCGGCGAGCAGCAATGACCTTGCGGCCACCGGCGGTCGCCATGCGGGCGCGGTAGCCGTGGCGGCGCTTGCGGACCAGCTTGCTGGGTTGATAGGTTCTCTTCATCGTCCGTCTCCGGGGCCCTGTGGGCATCGCGGCCCCGGCTTTCCTCGGAAAGCGTGGCCGGCGGCGCCTGTCATGCAAAAGGTTCTGCACGGACCGAAGGCCTGCGCAAGTCGCGGGCTTATGGCGGATGACCCGGCCCAAGTCAATGCCGAAGTCGCAGCCGGAAGCGCCCTGCGACGAAGCTTCGCGGCGCTTTTTGCCGCGGTGACGCATCAGGCACGCTTGCGCTCCGGAACCTAATCCCCGATATAGCGCCCGGGAGGTTGGCGAGGGACGTCTCACTCGCCAACCGGGTCAGGTCCGGAAGGAAGCAGCCCTAACGAGACCGAACGGGTCTTCGTCCAGCCTCCCACCTTAGGCGCGCTCGAAATTGAGCAGGGTCGCGCCGTGGCGCTGCGGCCCTTGCCAAATTGCGTCTCCTGCCAAGCGGCGTCGCGGCCCGGAAATCGGCCGTTGACCCCCGCGCGGCGAACCGCCAAACCAGACCGATGAGCGACGACACCAACGCAGCGCCTTCCGCCGACGAGCCGGGCTTTGCCGGCTTCGACCCGGCGCCTGCCGCCGTGCCGATGACGGCTTCGCCCTATCGCGTGCTGGCCCGGAAATACCGCCCGGCCCATTTCGGCGACCTGATCGGCCAGGACGCGATGGTGCGCACCCTCACCAACGCCTTTTCGGCCGGCCGCATCCCGCAGGCCTGGATGCTGACCGGCGTGCGCGGCGTCGGCAAGACCACGACCGCCCGCATCCTGGCCCGCGCCCTGAACTACCAGACGGCCGATGGCGGCGGCGGGCCAACGACGGACCTGCGGACCTTCGGCGTCCACTGCAAGGAGATCATCGAGGGCCGGCACATCGACGTGCAGGAAATCGACGCAGCCTCGAACAACGGCGTCGACAACATCCGCCAGATCAATGACGCGGTGCGCTATGCGCCGGTCTCGGCACGCTACAAGGTCTATATCGTCGACGAGGTGCACATGCTCTCGACCGGCGCCTTCAACGCGTTCCTGAAGACGCTGGAGGAGCCGCCGCCGCACGCGCGCTTCATCTTCGCGACGACCGAGATCCGCAAGGTGCCGGTGACGGTGCTATCGCGCTGCCAGCGCTTCGACCTGCGCCGCGTCGATGCCAGCCTCCTGGTCTCGCACCTGTCGAACATCTGCAGGGCCGAGTCCGTCGAGGCCGAGGACGAGGCACTGGCAGCCGTCGCCCGCGCCGCCGAAGGCTCGGTGCGCGACTCGCTCTCGATCCTCGACCAGGCGATCGCCCATGCCGCGGGCAGGATCACGCTGGAAGATGTCCGCTCGATGCTCGGCCTCGCCGATCGGGCGCGCGTCATCGACCTGTTCGAGGCGGTGATGAAGGGCGATATCGCGACCGCGCTCGGGGAACTGCGGGCGCAATACGACGCCGGCGCGGACCCGGTCGTCGTGCTGACCGACCTCGCCGAATTCACCCATCTGGTGACGCGTCTCAAGCTCGTGCCCGACGCCGTCAAGGACAACAGTCTCGCCCAGGCGGAACGCGTGCGCGGCGGCGATTTCGCCCAGCGCCTGTCGATCCGCATCCTCGCCCGCACCTGGCAGATGCTGCTCAAGGGCATCGGCGAGGTAAAGCAGGCCGACCGGCCGATCATGGCGGCCGAGATGGTGCTGGTTCGCCTCGCCCATGCCGCCGACCTGCCGACGCCCGACGAAGCGCTGCGGATGCTGCGCGACGGCTCGGGCGCCGTGCCTTCGGGCCAGGGCGCCCCATCCGCACCGCGGCCGCCCATGGGCGGCTGCAATACGGCGCTGGCGGCACGGCCGATCCTGGCCAGCGCCAACCCTATGCCCGTGGCTGCGCCGCGTGCCCTGGCTCAGCCTCTTGCCCAGCCGGCGGCGCTGGTGGCCTCGCTGGAGGATGTCGTCGCGCTCGCCTCGCAGCATCGCGACATCACGCTGAAGATCGCGCTCGAGCGCGATGTCCGCCCGGTTCGTTTCGAGCAGGGACGGATCGAGTTCTCGCTCGCCGATGGGGCATCCCGGACGCTGGCCCAGGATCTCTCGCGTCGCCTCAAGGAGTGGACCGGCCAGACCTGGATGGTCGCCGTCGTCAATGCCGAGGGCGGCGCCACCCTGCGCGAGCAGGCCGTGGCGGCGAAGGATCAGCGTGAGAGCGACGCCGCCGCGCATCCCGCGGTAAAGGCGGTGCTGGAGCGCTTTCCGGGCGCGCGCATTGTCGATGTCCGCGACCCGCGCGCGGCCGAAGCCGACATGCCGGCGACCCCGGCGCCGGAAGACGAATATCTGCCGGATGGCGAGCCGCTCTTCGACGATGCCGAGCCCGATTTCGACGGCATCGATTTCTGAGATCCGGAATTCCGAGGTTCAAAGGGAGACGTAACCATGCGCGACATCATGGGCCTGATGAAGCAGGCGCAGGAGATGCAGCAGAAGATGGCCAATGTGCAGGCCGAGCTCGACGCGATCGAGGTCGAGGGCGCGGCCGGCGGCGGCATGGTCACGGTGACGATGACCGCCAAGGGCGCGCTCAAGAGCGTCAAGATCGACCCGAGCCTGATGGTGGCCGACGAGCGCGAGATTCTGGAGGATCTGATCGTCGCCGCCAGCAGCGACGCCCGCAATCGCGCCGACCGCGTGATGCAGGAGCGCATGGCCGAAGTCACCAAGGGCTTGCCGATCCCGCCCGGTATGAAGCTGTTCTAAGGGCTTGCCATCATGCCCGGGCCTGCACCGGGCATCTCCGACCGGAAGAGCTCCCTTCCCGAGATGGTCGGGTCAAGCCTGACCATGACGCCTGCGTCGAAAGGCATCCATGTCCCGCGCCATCGCCGGCCCCGAGATCGAGCGGCTGATCCAGTTGCTGGCCAAGCTGCCCGGCCTCGGGCCACGCTCGGCCAGGCGCGCGGCATTGCATCTCGTCAAGAAGCGCGAGGCCCTGCTCGCCCCGCTTGCCGAGGCGATGGCGGTTGCGCGGGACCGGATCGTCGTCTGCTCGACCTGCGGCAATGTCGATACCAGCGATCCCTGCTCGCTCTGCCGCGACCCGCGCCGCGATGACGGGCTGATCGTGGTGGTCGCCGATATTTCCGACCTCTGGGCTCTGGAGCGTTCCGGCGCGGTGCCCGGCCGCTATCATGTGCTGGGCGGGGTGCTCTCGGCGCTCGACGGCATTCGCCCGGAGCATCTCTCCTTCGACGCGCTGGTCAGGCGCGCCTCCGAACCGGGCGTGAAGGAGGTCATCCTGGCGCTGAGCGCCACCGTGGACGGCCAGACCACGGCGCATTTCATCACCGACCTCCTGGCGCATCTGCCGCTCAAGGTGACGAGACTCGCTCATGGCGTGCCGGTCGGCGGCGAACTCGACTATCTCGACGACGGCACGCTCGCCGCCGCGATCCGCCAGCGCACCGGATTTTGAACCTCCTCGTCTGCCGCGGCGACACATCCCTCATCAGGGATCCATGCCGTACCGTCCCGATCCCTGCTTCGCGGAGGGTCGTGTCATGGCTGCGAAAGAACGGCTGATCCAGGTCCTGCTCGGGCCGGCGGCATCACGGATACGCTTCAGCTTCCCGTCCGGCAATCGCTGGATCACGCTCGGCCCCGGAACCTTCCAGCGCGTCGCCAGCGGGATCCGCGCGAACACCGTCCATATCCAGACCTCAACCCAGTTCCCGCCGAACACTGGGGCGCAGTATTTCGCGGCGGCGGACCTCTCGAACACGCCGCCGGTGCCACGCGCCAATACGCTTCTGATGCCGCCCATCCTCGGCAGGGTCGGCGAGTCGACGGCGCTGCACGAATGCGTCCATGCCGCCTACGACCTGTTCAGGACGAATATCAATGCGTGGGACGAGGAAGCATCGGCCTATGTGGCGCATGTCCTGTACTGCAAGATGACCGGCCTGAAGCAGCCGCGCTGGTCGGCGCCGATCGCTGATGTCGCATCGGCGACGGCCGACGGGCTGCTGGCCGAGTATCAGAGGGGCGCCGTCAGGGTTCCCCAAGTCTCGCGTGTCAGCTGGGAACTGCTCAGATTCGCGGTGCTGACGAGCCCGACCTATCTCTATGCGAACAGCCCCGTGCTGATGCAGCAGAACTACAACCATGATGGCTGAGCACCGGACAGAGGTCGGCGCGGCCTGATCGCGACCCGATGGCGACCGCGACGGCCCGTGTCGTCAGAACTTGTAGGCGAGGCTGGCCCGCAGCGTATGGGTCGTCGGCTCGTGGCGGACGGTCAGCCCGAGCAGCGGCCCGCTGCCGGCCGCGTTGACCTTGCCGAAGTCGGTATAGCGATATTCGGCGCCGAGGATGAGGTTGTCGGTATAGGCGAAGTTCACGCCCGCCCCCGCGGTCCAGCCGGTCTTCGAGCGATCCGTGCTCGCCGACAGCCCGGCCGCGGCGTCGTAGAGGTGGTAGTCGAAGTCCGTGAAGGCCGCGCCGCCGGTGGCGTAGATCATGAAGCGATCCATGGCGAAGCCGACGCGCCCGCGCACCGACGCCTGCCAGTCGCGCTTCACCCGCCCCGTCATGGCCGGAGCGACCAGCGTCTCGCCCGCATCGAGCGCCTCGACATCACCCTCGATGCCGAGAACGATGCTGCCGGTCTGGAGATTGAAGCCCGCATGCGCGCCGCCGAGGGCGGAATCCGAGCTCTGGCGGAAGGCGGCGCCGTTGAAGGCCCGGCCCAGCGCGTCCGAGAAGGCGGTGCGCTCCTGCCCCCAGGAATAACCGGCCTGCACGCCCAGATAGATGCCGGTCCAGGAATAGATGTCGGGCAAGGCCGGGGCAGGCGGGAGCAGGCGGGACGAGGGCGTGTCCGCCGCCACGGCCGGGGCCGCACAGAGCAGGCTGGCGCAGAGAAGGGCGAGACGGGCCAGGCCCGGCTTTGGATGCATCATCACGGCCTCGACTCGTCAACGAAACGGAGCGGCGCACGCCTCGGGAGACGGCGAACATGGCCATGATCAGAAAGCATTAAGGTTAATGATCAGCTAAAATGACGCCGCCAGGCGGGGACGGGAACATTCGTGCCGGCTTGCTGTTGCCTCGCCGTGCCGTCGCGACGAAGCTTGAGCGCGGCGGCGGAGACGGTTGTGAATGTCCTTTCTGAAGCGGATCACGGGTGCGGCCGGAGCGGGTCTCGCGCTGGGCTATGTCACTGAGGCCGTCACGTCGCGTCTGACGCGCCGCAAGCGCGAAGCGGCGCAGGATGCGGCGCGTGGCCGCCTTGCCCGCAGCCCGCTGCAGATGACCTGGCTTGGCTGGAAGGACGTGCTGCTGCGCTTCGCCGGCAATGTCGCGGACAACCGGCTCAGTTCGCTTGCCGGCGCCGTCGCCTTCTTCACGCTTTTATCGCTGGTCCCGGCGCTCTCCCTGCTCGTGACGCTGTATCGCTACTTCACCGATCCGGCGACGATCGCCGGGCAGCTCGACTCGGTGACGACGGTCTTCCCGCAGGCGGCGCGCGACCTGATCCACGAGCAGGCGATGCGGCTGGCGCTGCTGCCGGCCTCGCCGCTCTCGTTGACCTTCATCATCAGCCTGCTGGTGGCGGTCTGGTCGGCGAATGCCGCGGTCAAGGCGATCTTCGACGCCCTGAACATCATCTATCGCGAGCAGGAAAAGCGCAGCTTCCTTTGGCTGAACACCATTTCGCTGATGACGACGCTCAGCGGCGTGGTCCTGCTGGTGGCGGCGCTGACCGCGATCGCCAGCGTGCCGGTGATCACGGCGCTGTTCCCATTCGCCTTCGAGCTGGAGCGCCTGCTGCGACTCGTGCGCTGGCCGGCCTTTCTCGTCGTCGCCACCTTGTCGATCGCCTGCCTGTACTGGATCGGCCCGAGCCGCGAGCGAGCGCGCTTCATCTGGGTGATGCCTGGAGCTGTCGCGGCGGCGATCCTCTGGGCCACCGCCTCCTGGGCCTTCTCCTGGTATGTCGGCACGCTCGGCAACTACACCGCAACCTATGGCTCGCTCGCCACCGTCGTCGTCTTCATGACCTGGCTCTGGCTCTCGGCGATGATCGTGCTCGGCGGGGCCGAGCTCAACGCCGAGCTCGAACACCAGACGGCGCACGACACCACGACCGGCCGTCCCAAACCCCTCGGGACGCGCGGCGCCACGATGGCGGACCGGGTCGGCCCACCCGCCGCCGGATAGAGGTCGTTCCCGCCATGCTCGACCCCGACGACACACGCCACAGCGATCTGCGCAGCGGATCCAGCCCCTGGCGTGCGGGCCCCACGCGGCCGGCGAGCGAGGGCCTCGACGCCGATATCCGCTGCGACGTGGTCATCGTCGGCAGCGGCATCACCGGTGCGCTGGCGGCTGAGCATCTGAGCGCCCGCGGCCTTGGTGTCGTGCTGGTCGATCGCGAGCGTGAGGGCTTCGGCAGCACGGCAGCCAGCACGGCCATGCTACAATGGGAAATCGACCTGCCGTTGCGCCGGCTTGCGGCGCTCTATGGCTTCGACAAGGCGGCCGATGTCTATCGTCGCAGCTTCAAGGCGGTGGAGGGCCTGCGGGAGCACGTCGCGCAAGCACAGCTGGGCTGCGCCTTCCTTCCGCGCGACACCGTCTATCTCGCGGCCGGCGAAGCGGGTCCACGCGAATTGCTGGACGAATGGATCCTGCGCGAGCGGGCTGGTCTGCCGGGCGCGCTGCTCGACCATGCGACTCTGCTCGGCGCCTTCGGCTTCGACCGCAGCGCTGCGATCGTCTCGCCGGGCTCGGCGGAAGCCGACCCGGTCAGCCTCTGCCACGCCCTGCTGCATGTCGCTGCGGGCCGCGGCGCAAGGCTCATCCGGGACGAGGCCTTCGCCTTCGATTCAACCCGGCACGGGGCGGCTGTGCAACTCGCCAGCGGGCGCATGATCGAGGCCGGGCATCTGGTGCTGGCGACGGGCTATGTGATGCCCGACTGCGTTCCCAGCGAGCTGCACCGCGTCGCTTCGAGCTGGGCGCTTGCGACCGCGCAACAGCCGCCCGCCAGCCTCTGGCCCCGTCGCTCGCTCGTCTGGGAGGCCTCCGAGGATTATATCTACTGCCGTACGACGACGGATGGCCGCATCATCATCGGCGGCGAGGACGAGGAGACCGACGACCCCGACCGGCGCAGGATGCTGGGGCCCGCGAAGACCCAAGCGCTGCTCGACAAGCTGCGCGGCCTCGTTCCGACCGCCGAGGACACGGTCAGCCATGCCTGGTCAGGCGCCTTCGGACAAACGGCCGACGGGCTGCCGCTGATCGGGCGCGTGCCGGGCCAGCCGCGAATGCTCGCGGCCTATGGCTATGGCGGCAACGGCATCACCTTCAGCTTCCTCGCATCGCGCATCATCGGCGCGCTGATCGCGGGCGCGGAGGCGCCTTGGTTCGCGCATTTCGCCATCGATCGGCCTGACCCCGCACGGCTCTGACTTCAACGGCCAGAAGCCGGCGATTGCGCCGCTGCAATCGAGCGTTTGCGGTCTCCGGGGCAGACAAGACGGGCGCGGAGCGCCATCTATCTGTCGTGCGGCCATCGAGGTCGCGAACCGACGGAGGCCGCTATGCTTGCAGCCGAGGACAGCAAGACCACCACCCCCGTCAAGCTGGAGGCGCTCGATGCGCCCTTCCATATCGGCGCGGTGACGCTGCGCGTCCATGACCTCGCCGGCCTGACCGCGTTCTACCGCGACAGCATCGGGCTTGGCGTTATCGAGCAGGCCCCCGGCTTCGCCACGCTGGGCGTCGATGGCGAGGTTCTGGTGCGGCTCGAGCAGGGCGCAGCGCGGCGGACCTCGCCGGCAGGCCTATTCCATCTGGCGATTCTCCTGCCGTCCCGGACCGATCTCGCCGACTGGCTCGCCCATGCGGCGGCGGCGCGGATCCCGCTCGAAGGGGCCTCGGATCATCTCGTCAGCGAAGCGCTTTACCTCTCTGACCCGGAGGGCAACGGCATCGAGATCTATCGCGACCGTCCACGCGCCGACTGGCCGCGCCGCGATGGTGCGATCAAGATGGCAACCGACCGTCTCGACCTGAACGCCCTGCTCGCCGAAGCGCGACCGGCACCCTATCCGGGCATGCCGAGCGGGACCCGGATGGGCCATATCCATCTCTGCGTCGGCGATACCGCCGAGGCGGAGCGGTTCTACGAGGGCGTCCTGGGGTTCGATCTGATGGTGCGCTATCCCGGCGCGAGCTTCCTCGCCAGTGGCGGTTACCACCATCACATCGCCGGCAATATCTGGAACAGCCGCGGGGCCGCGCCGCGCCAGGCCGGCGAAGCCGGACTGGATTCCTTCGAACTGATCGCGCGGGATGCCAGCGATTTCGACGCGATGCGCGAGCGGCTGCTGGCGGCCGGCGGCACGGAGACGCCGCTCGGCCCATCGATCTCCGACCCATGGGGCAACCGCCTGGTTCTCAGGGCCAGCTGAGCCTCCAGGCCACGCCACCAAAAGACAACGCCGCCCTTCCACATGGAACGGCGGCGTTATGCTGTCGGGATCGAACTGCAAGAGGTTCGAACGGTTCGGACCACGGAATCAGAACGCGTCGCGTCAGCTCTTATCGGGAGCGGCGACGGCGTCGGAAACGAAGCTCGCGATCTCGTTGATCGAAAACGGCTTGCGCAGAAACGGCACGGCCCGCAGCGGTTCTGGGACATCGCTCGGCGTCGAGCCGGACACAAAGGCGAAGGGGGTGCCGCTCTCAAGCAAACTGGCGGCGACATCGAAGGTCTTGCCGCCGACGACATCGATGTCGAGCAATGCGCAGGACAGCTTCGACGCCGAAGCCCGGTGGGCCTGCGTGACGGACTCGACGACAATCAGTTCTGCCGCTGCGCCGAGTTGTTCGGCAACCGCGGATTCGATGTCCATCGCAATGAACGGATCGTCTTCTACGATGAGGACGCGGATATCAGACATCGTATCCCGCCGCCTTTCCTACTCTGAACCCTTTGACGTTTGATTGGAGAACGTCAGAGGGGTGACGATGTTCCGGAAGACTGCCCGGTATTGTCCTCCAGTTTCGTCAAATTCGACTCAATTTGCGACGACAGGGTTAGCGAAACGTAAGTCAGGGCGTCTCGCCCGGCGTCTGTCGTCAGCAGGCCGTTAGCGGCGGCGCCCGGATCGAACCGGCGTCAATTCGAAACCTGTGACGCCGACGGCGACATTCACGCCGCGCGAACCCTGCAGGGAGAGCGGCTGCAGCGTGACCTCGTCATTGTTGCCCCCCACCAACAGGTTGGCGCTCCCGCCGACACCGGCGGAGGCACCGGCCGTCGCACCGACATAGCGGCCGGCCAGCGCGTCGAGCGGGGCGCGGGCATAGGGGCCATAGACGCGCCACGACATCGTGTTGGCGCGCATATTGCCGAGATCGATCCCGACATTGCGGACGACCCCGGCATAACGCTGCGGGGGGCCACGGCGTGGCGTGAAGGTGCAGTTCAGCGGGCGCTGGGAGGTCACGACCAGGCCCACCCCGCTGCCCACATTGCAGGTCAGGCGGCCGGCAGGCGGGCCGGACTGCGCAAAGGACGGAGCGCTCGAAACCAGAAGCCCGGCTGCCGCGACAACAGCAGCGAGGGCGGGCCGGGAATACCGAATCATCATCTGGGAGCTCCTGACATGAAGGTGACCATGAAACGCCACATAGCGGGCACAGTTCCGCGCAAGCTGGAACTGGTTAACGTGTCCTGCGTTTGGCGTCATACTGGATCTGAAAGGTCGATCGTCGTGAGTCAGGATCGGGCCGCAATTCACACCTCGTTCCTGCCCGGCAGCGGCGCTGCCGAGATGCCGCCGTTCTGGGAGCTGGAGGCTCTGATCGACCAGGGCTTCGAGCTCGACCTGGCGCTCAACGTCATGGCCGCCAGACGATTGCAGACGCCGCCCCCTCTGTCCGTCGCTTCGTTGGCTCAGACGTCCGAAATGCGGCTGGACCTGACCCCAGCGCATCAGTGACGCGCAGCGAGTCTACAGGCGAGACCGTGCGCGGCCAACAGCGCCGTCATCATTGACAGAAGCGGCTCGAAGCCGCGCGCCGGGGCTGGATATCGACATGCAGATGGTTGGCGTGGGCGGCATCCGAGCCCGGGCCCAGGCTGGTCATGAACGCCCCGCAAGCCGACTGGCGGATGGCAGAGAGAAAGCTGCGTTGACGAGCACCGTCTGGCTTCTCCACGATGACGTTGCCGCCGTCCTTGCCGTCACCGACCACGAAGGCGAAGATGTCGAGGGCGCGCCCGGTCGCGTGTTCGCTGAGCGGACCATTCGTCGCTCGGTTGCGCCGCCGGCATTCATGCCCGCCGCCAACGCGTAATCCCGTCAGCTCCCGCGCAAAGTAGCCTTTCGCCAGGGGCTGGGCGCTGGTCTCGAGCCATTGCGCGACCGATGTCGCCATCGCACAACTCAACGTCACCGGTGGCTCCAGGACAATCCGCCGTCTCTCGGCATCTCCCCCCGCCGTCAGGCCCGAGACGACGACAGGCTCGACCACGCCGCATGCCGCATCCTGCTGCGCGGGAGCGATCCTGGCCGCGCGAACATCGCTGCCATGAACAGCAATCAAAGCGGCAAGGCAGACGGGATCCGCGAGGGCATCGACGGGCGCACTGGGTTTAGCCTCGGCGGGAGCGGGCTTCGGCTCCGGTTGCTCAGCCTTCGGCGGTGCGGGCAGCTCCGCCGGACGCCGGGGCGGCAGCGTCATCCATGTGCCGCGACCCTGCGCAGCCTCTGACACCGTCGGCGCCAGCAGCAGCGCCGCGAGCATCGCGGCAGCCGCCAGCCCGCACGGATCAGACCACTGCCCGGACAGGCCGCACCTCAGCTGTCGAGCGCCGAAGCGCTGGCGACGGCAATGGCCGTGACACCTGCGAGCGCGACCGACAGGATCTCCGCACCCCAGGCCCCTTGCGGCACGATGCCACCGAAAAGCGCCGTGCCAATCGACGCCGCGGCGATCAATGCGGCAATGCACGTCATGGCCATGGTCTCACACTCCCCAGATGACGAACCGAAGCAATGTGCTGAGAAACAGCCGATGAAACGTCGGTGCCGGGCGCTTGTTCCATCCTCCCCGTGAACAAATCGGAATCAAAAAGCGGCCATCCATGAGAAAGCCCGCGGCGCCAGGCGCAGCGGGCCCAATCATGATTAACGATCCGGCCTGTCAGGCGGCCTTGCGGCCGGCGCGGCGGTCGAAGAACAGGGCCTGGCTGATCGCCGCCTTCACCGCCTCCGGCTGGAATGGCTTGGTGATCAGGAAGGCCGGCTCCGGACGGTCGCCGGTGAGGAGCCGCTCCGGGTAGGCGGTGATGAAGATCACCGGCACATCGATGGTGGTGAGGATCTCGTTGACAGCATCGAGTCCCGAGCTGCCATCCGCGAGCTGGATGTCGGCGAGCACGAGGCCGGGGCGCTTCTTGGCCACAAGCGCGATCGCCTCACGCTGCGTCCGGGCCACCCCGGTCACGGTATGGCCGAGCTCCTCGACCATGGTCTCGATGTCGAGCGCGATGATCGGCTCGTCCTCGATGATCAGCACATCCGTGGCGACCTGCTCGGCGATCTCCTGCCCCGCCGTCTGGACGAGCTCGGCGGCATCGGCGGGCGCCACATCCATGATCGCGGCGACCTCCTCGATCGAGAAGCCCTCGACCGTGCGCAGCAGGAAGGCCTGCCGGGGACGCGGCGTCAGCGCTTCGAGGTTGCGCTCCACCGGGGACGTGTTCAGCGCAACCGGAGCGGCGGTGTCGGCGGTGTTGAGGCCGACCGAGGACCAGAGCTTCAGGAAGGTCCGATACAGGCCGATGCGCGGGTTGAGTTCGCGCGGAAAGGAGGCGGGATCGAGGACCAAGGCCTCGAGCATGGCCACGACATAGGCGTCGCCGCTGTTCTGCGTGCCGGTCAAAGCGCGTGCGAATCGGCGCAAATAGGGCAAATGCGGCGCGATTTCCTTGGCAATCGACATGGATATATCCCCATAAATCATGAGGAAAATGAGCACCGGGCGCCGCCTGCTGACAAGTTATTTATTTTTCATTCCGTTCGGAACCTTTTGCCGAAACGCCTGTTAAACGGGAGTACGAGTGTCGGTATCGCCCGTCGAAAGAGCATGCCGGCCAGGAATGGAAGTCGCTGGGACCCGCTGGAAAAGCAGGCCTGGTTTTGGCGCGAGGGCTGACATGAGCGACGTGGATTCAGCGATGGCCACACCCGATGGGGACGGCGATCAGGACAGCGAGCTGACGCTCGACCCGAGAGTCCAGGAATCGATCGGCCGGTCGCTGAAGGCGCATTACGATGACATCGTCAACGCGCCCGTGCCAGACAAATTCCTGGTGCTGCTCGCCCAGCTCGAGGCAACCGAAAATCGCGCTGCCGGAGCATCCACCGATGAGCTCAACTGATTTCAAGGACGGCCTCATCAAGGAGATTCCGAATCTGCGAGCCTTTGCGGCCTCGCTGTCGGGCTCCATGCAGCTGGCCGATGATCTGGTTCAGGATACCCTGCTGAAAGCCTGGGGTAATTCCGACAAGTTCGAGCCGGGGACGAGCCTGCGCGCCTGGCTCTTCACCATCCTGCGCAACACCTACTACTCTCTCTATCGCAAACGCGGACGAGAGGTGCAGGACAGCGAAGGCACATATGCCGAGCGCATGGCGACGCATGGCAATCAGGAAAGCCATCTCGACCTTGCCGATTTCCGCAAGGCCCTCGCCAAACTGCCCGAGGAACAGCGCGAGGTGCTGATCATGGTCGGCGCCACCGGCCTCTCCTACGAAGAGACCGCGGAGATCTGTGGCGTCGCGATCGGCACGATCAAGAGCCGGGTCAACCGGGCGCGTACGAAGCTGGCCGAACTGCTGTCGATCGGCAGCCTCGACGATCTTGGGCCGGACCGCCGCAGCGCGGCCGCCATGCAAAGGATCGGCTCCGAAACCGTCGGCTCCTGATGAAGCTCGCGCGCTTCCGGACGGTTCGGGGCCGCCTGCTCGCGCTGCTCGTGGCGATCGCGTTACCGATCGCCTGCCTCACCGCGCTGGCAGCGGTCACGACCTATCGAACGGTTGTCGCCGCCATCGACCTGTCGCAGGCGCGGGCAGCGGATGATTTCGCGGTGCGGGCACGTGTCTGGAATCGGGGGGCGCTGCGCGCCCTTCTGGCGTCTGGATCCTTCATCGCGAGCACGGGGCTGATCGGCGCGGATTGCCAGGCACCGGCCCGGGACATGCTGGCACGCATTCCAGGCTACCGCGCCCTGCGCATCGTCCTCGCCGATGGCCGGGTGTGCTCGGCTTCGCTCGACCCGCTGTTGAGCGAAGCGGACCTGTCTGCCGTGGCGGCGCGTCTGGCCGCACTGCCGCGCTCCGCAGCTCGCTCGGAATCGGCGCTTCCGGCTGCTCGCTACGACTATGTCAGCGCCGGCGGCCTGAACCATCTCGCCATACAGATCGCCAAGTCTCAGGACGGGGTGGTGCAGCAGGGCCTGCTTCTCGCCGATCCGGACCTGCTCGACCAGGTCTTCGAGCTTGGAGACACCAGCGACGACATGAACGTGGCGCTCGTCTCCCGCGGTGGAACGGTCGTGACCCACCGGGGCGCGCCTGGCAGCGAGGCGGCGAGCGAGGCCCCCTCCTGGCTACCCGCGCAAGAAATCGTTCCCGATGACGCGCAACGCTGGCAGGCCGAGAGCCGCGCGGGCCATCAACGCGCCTACGCCGCACGTCTGGTGACGGCGCCCGATCTCTACGTCATTGCCAGCTTCAGCGATGCGCCGCGACGCGCGGCCCGCAATCAGTTCCTCGCCCTGCTGATCGCGCCGATCCTGACCCTTGCCCTGTTCGGCATGGTTTATCTGCGAGCGATCGACCGGCACTGCATCCACTGGCTGCGGGGCATCGAGACCGCCGCGCGGGCACGCCTGACCCAGCCAAGCGCCCGCGCCGTCACCGCCGAGGACATGCCCGCGGATATCCGCAGTGTCGCGGAGGCCTTCAACACCATGGTCGATGAGCAGGAGGTGCGCCAGCGCAAGCTCCAGACCGCGCTCGACGACAACCGCTTCCTGGTGCGCGAGCTCCATCACCGGGTGAAGAACAGCCTCCAGGTGGTGCAGAGCTATATCGGCCTGACCAAGCGGGACTATCGCGACGAGGCCAGGCTCGCTCTCGCCGATGCCGAATGCCGGGTTCATGTCCTCTCGGCGGCCTATCGCTTCACGCTGGCCGATGGCGAGATGCAGCCGGTGCGCGTCGACCTCTTCATCGAGGACGTGGCGTCGATGATCAGCAATCTCATCCGCCAGCGCGATCAGTTCGTCGCGAGCCGTCTTGAGACGGTCGCCACGCTCACGGTCGATCGGATCATCCCGCTCGGCTTCCTGATCGTCGACGTCGCATCGCGCGTGTTGCGCAGCACGCCCGGCGTCAGCATCGCGATCCTGATCAGCGATGTCGACGAGACCACGCTCGAGGTTGCACTGGAGGCAGACCGGGAGATCGCGCCCACCCAGCCGCCCCGGCTCTTCGGCGGGCTCATGGCCCAGATCGAGGCGGTGCAGGTCGAGGATGCCAAAGGCTCGAGGCTCGGGCGCTGGCGCATCAGGCACAACGCCTGACAGGCATTCGAAGTGGCCGATCAGGCCGGCTCGTCGATCGGCTCGATCGTGACGCCGACGCCGAGCCCCAGGAACGAGCCGGTGAGCCCGGTGAAGCTGCCCGCCACGGGCGAGGCGTCCTCCGGCACGCGCGCCACGGCAATGCGTAGCAGCTGGCGGTCGGCGACCAGGTCGTTCGTCGGATCGAACTCGACCCAGCCATCGCCCGGTATAAAGACCTCCGCCCAGGCATGGGTCAGCCCGACGGTCGAGACCAGCCCGGCGGCATCCGGCGTCCGGTCATGAATGTAGCCCGTGACGAAACGAGCCGCGAAGCCCATCCGCCGGGCAAGCTCGATGAACAGCCAGGCATAGTCGCGACAGGAGCCCGCCTGCAGCCGCAGCGTGTCGGCGGGATGCTGCGTGCCTTCGTCGAAGCGGACCGCGTAGCTCAGCCCGGCATAGATGGCATGGGCGAGATCGCGCAGCAGATGGCCGCTGCCCTGTCCGATGCGGGCCCGGAAATCGCTCAACCACTGGTCGAGCACGCCGTCGGGATCGGCGGCGGCCAAGGCGAGATAGGGTTGCAGGACCGCGCGCTCACCTTCGGTGTAGACCACCCCCGTCATCACGGCCGCGCTGTCGATCTCGGCGCGCGGAAGCGCCGAACCGAAGCGCTCCAGGACAAGCTCACTGACGATGTCGAGCGTATCGGCCGGCACATCGAAATTCGCGATGGCGACGGAGTTGCCATAGGCATCGTGCATCCAGCGCAGCCGCGCCTGCGGCGAGATCGCGAGCGCGGTGTCGACGACCCGCAGATCGAAGCTGTCGCGCGGGCGCAGCATCAGCCGATGCGGGCCGAACTCGACGGGCGCCGCGTATCGATAGGTCGTCGAATGCCGAATGCGCAGATGCATGGTTCTCATACTTCGTTCTTGCCGCAACGTTCATACCGAAGCGGAACGCTCGCCGGCTCCACCGCGCCCCCGAGACAAAAAACAAGCCGCCCGAAGGCGGCTCTGAGGAGCGGCGCGAGGGGTTGCACCGCCTCGACAACGCGGGAGGGTCCGGAATGTTCCGAAGCCGCCTCATGTCCGGCGCGATGCCTGTCAGCGCATCACCACTCCGTCCAGGCGCGGCAGCATCGCTTGCTGCGAGGTGCCGATCGCTCGCTTGATCACGCCAACCGAGCGCTGCGACGGGTCGACCGCCGCCAGACGCGTATCGGTGGGCACGTGGCGCTCGCTCTTGGCCTGCGCGACGGCTTGTGAACTGGTGGGGCTGGTTTCCTGAAAACCCGATCCGAAGGTCAGCGCAACAACGGTCGCGCCCATGAAACCGAAGAACAGGCCGGCGCGCTTGATGGGGGCAAGGCTGTTGCGCAACATCTGACTCTCCCTACGCCTTGGCCGGGCAGGAATGACCGGCTTCCGAAGAGTTAACGCGAGGCGGCCGGGCAGGTTCCCCACGCAACCGATCACCCCGGTAAGCCGCGGCATCACATCGCCGTGAGCCACAAGGTCAGGCAGCCTCGTCATTGGCGGCGGAGCGCGACCTGAACAGGCGCCAGAGCGATTTTCCGAGGCGACGCGATGTCAGCTGGGCGCCTGCGAGCCGCTTTTCCAGCGTGATTTTGCGGTCATGGTAGTCATCGAGTCCGGCCCGGTGCCCGACGCTGATCACGGTCGCTCCTGCGAGCTCGGATTCGAACAGGCCCAGCAGCGCATTCTGGCTGTCCTCGTCCAGCGCCGAGGTGGCCTCATCCATGATGATGATATCCGGCCGCCGAATGAGGAGCCTGGCGAAGGCGATGCGCTGGCGCTCGCCGCCGGACAGGATGCGGTCCCAACTGTCCTCATCGTCGAGGCGCTTGGCGAGATAGGCCAGGCCGCAGCGCTTGAGGGCCGCTATGATCGTCTCGTCGGGAACCGGCTTCTCGGCCTCGGGATAGAGCAGGACGGTGCGCAGGTCGCCGATCGGCAGGTAGGGCTTCTGCGGCACGAAGGCGAGCGACTTCCCGCGCGGCAGCACGATCGAGCCTGAACCCCACGGCCATAGTCCCGCGAGCGCCCGGATCAGGGTGCTCTTGCCGGTGCCGCTTTCGCCGACGATCAACACCTTTTCGCCGAGCTCGATCACCACCGTGGCATCCGCGATGACGACGCGGCCGTTGCTGTGCGCGATCGACAGGCCTTCGAGATGGATCGCGCCGGCGTCGCTCTCGGTCAGCTCGATCTGGGTCTCGCCCTCCATGATCGTGCCGACATCGAGGCCTTCCAAAGCCTCCTGCAGCTCGTCGACACGGGTCACCGAGGCGAACCATTCCGCCAGGCGGACAAAGTTGTCGACGAACCAGATCAGAGCCGCCTGCACTGCACTGAAAGCTGCGACCACCTGCATCACCGCGCCGAGCGTGACGTCGCCGGCAAGGTATTTCGGGGCGATCAGCAGCAGCGGCACGATCGGGAAGAGCGCGCCATTGGTGTTGAGCACGAGGGCGATGACGCCTTGCTGCCTGATGACACGCAGCCAGGCCGCGACCACCCGACCATAATTCTCGCCGACGGACCCGCGCTCGTCGGCATCGCCACGGATCAGGGCGATGCTCTCGGCATTCTCGCGCAGCCGCGTCATCTCGGCCCTGAACTGCGCTTCGGCCTCGTTCTTTGCGGCAATTCGCGCCACCAGCGGCCGGCCGGTGAGATAGGCGGCGAGCGAGGCGATGACGGCATAGCCGATCGCGGCGAGCGCCATGTAGCTGGGGATCACCACCTCGACGCCGCCCAGCGTGAAGCGAGCGGCGCCGGCGACATGCCAAAGGATGGCCGCGAAGGTCGCCGCCGTGACGGCCGCGCTGATCAGGCCGATCGCGAACTCGACCAGGGGTTCGATCGCGAGACGAACGTCTTCGGCAATGCGGTACTCGGGCGCCGACTGCTCCTTGGCGACGAACTGCATGCGATAGTAGCGCTGATCGGCGATCCACCACCCCGCCAGCCGCCTCGTCAGATATTCGCGCCAGCGCATCTGCAGCAGCATGCGGCTGATCACCAGGGCAGACAGGCTGAGCGCCGAGGCCACGACCAGCAAGGGCAGCCAGGCTGCGGCGCTCCATGCCGCTGCGACGTCGCGCTTTTCGAGAGCATCGAAGAAGAGGCGGTTCCAGGTGTTGACGCCGACCGCCGTCGCAAGCTGTGCCGCGACGAAAGCGAGGACGGCGACCGTCAAGACCCAGGCACGCAGCCTGGTCTCCCCGCTCCAGAACGGCAGCGCTGCTGCAAAGAACCGGCGCATGCGCGAGCGTCTGCCGATGCGCGACTTTTCGGTCATGGGGCTCGCATCTCCAGACAGGGCGCCGTGCGGCCGCTCCTGCGGGAGCGACCTTCACAGAACGTTCCGGCGCTGCGACAGTTCCCGGAGATCCGGCAGAATGTTGCCCTGCACAATGGTCAAACGAAGCGAACTGATATTGAGTTGTCCGCGATCGGCCGGCTGGCTGCCGATCGATCGGCAAGCGTGCTCCCCGCGCACCCCGCTCCCGCTTCGACGGGGGATCGAGAGACGATGACGGATACCGCCCATAACGTGCGCAGCGGCGTACCTTGTCTGGCCTGCCCGCTGCGGTTGAAGCCCGCCTTCAAGGACAAGACGGATGAGGAGGTCCGCTTCATCCAGTCGATGAAGACGGAGCATCGCTACCTGCCAGCCGGCGCCGACATCATCCATCCCGGCCAGGAAGATGCCGAACTCTATACGCTGTTCTCCGGCTGGGCCTTCCGATACCAGCTCCTGCCCGACGGGCGCCGCCAGATCCTGAACTTCCTGCTGCCGGGCGACCTGGTCGGATTGCAGGCCTCGCTGCTCAGCGCAGCGCAGCATGGGATCGAGGCGCTGACCGATGTCGAGCTCTGCGTCTTCCCGCGCAAGCGCGTCTGGGACCTGTTCGTCCATATGCCCGGCCTGGCCTATGAGGTCGCCTGGCTCGGTTCGCGCGAGGAAAGCCTGATCGATCAGAACCTGACCTCGGTGGGGCAGCGCAACGCCAGCGAGCGCATCGCCGCACTGCTGATTTCGCTCTACCGGCGGGCGCGGGCACTCGGACTGGTCAGCGATGACGGGTTCCGGTTCCCCTTGTCCCAGCAGCAGCTCGCCGATGCGCTGGGCCTGTCGCTGGTTCACACCAGCAAGACCTGGTCGCGCCTGCGCAAGGCCGGTCTCTTCGCCATCGCAGACGGGCGGCTGACCCTGCTCAACCCGCGCCTGACCTCGCGGATGGCCCTGCTCTATGAGCGCGAAATGGCTCCCAGGCCCCTGATCTGAAACCTCTCTGCGTCTCCCGCGTATAGTGGTCAGCAGGCAGAGGAACGTTGGAATCGGGGCGCCGACAGCATAAGGACTTGGCTCCGGGGCACTCTTGACCCCATATGGCGCGCAGGTAACGTTCGCGAAACGTCATGGTCGTGCCTTCCGGAGCGACGTCAGGGGCATCATGTCACTCACCTCCCATCGTCGACATTCGCATGGCCAATCGCTGGCGGCCCGTCTCGGGCAGTCCCGCGTCGCCGCGCGGATCGAGGACGAGGTTCGCGTCACTGCGGCCGACCTCGTCGATAGCGTCGCCGAGGCCCGGCTGAAGGTCGCGACCGTGCGCTACAAGGTGCAGGACGAGGTCCGCAGCAAGACCGAGAAACTGCGCTCGCGCGTCAGCGAGGCCCGGACCAAGCTCGGTGACGAAGCACGCTTCATCAAATCCTGGATCGACGATCCGATGCGGACCGGTTCGGTGACGCCGTCGAGCCCGGCTCTGGCGCGACGCATGGCCTCCTTCGTCGATCCCAGCCTGCCCGGCCCCGTGATCGAGATCGGTCCCGGCACCGGTCCCGTCACCGAGGCGCTGATCGAGCGCGGCATCAGCGAGGACAGGCTGATCCTGGTCGAGTACAGCCCGGAATTCTGCAAGCTGCTGCGCGCGCGGTTTCCGCGCGCCACGGTCGTCGAGGGCGACGCCTATGCGCTGTCGACGACGCTCGCGGGGCACCTGCAGGAAAAGGCGATCGCCGTCGTCTCCAGCCTGCCGCTGTTCAACCAGCCGCCGGCGATGCGCAGCGCCCTGGCGAAGGACGCCTTCACTCTGCTGGTCGAGGGAGCGCCCTTCGTCCAGTTCACCTATTCGGTGGTCTCGCCGGTTCCGCGCAAGGGGTCCGGCCTGAAGAGCTTCGCCTCGGACTGGGTTCTGCGGAATATTCCCCCCGCCCGGGTCTGGGTCTATCGCCAGCCGGTTTGACCCGGGCCCTGCGACGCGAGGCCGCGCATCGGTACCCGCCGGAACCGATAAATTCCGGCCTCCTACCAACCCAATCGTAACAGTTCGCCGCTACCAGCGCATGGTGGACGGCGAGCGTTCGTCGCCGCGAGTTGTGGGAGCACGCCAGGCGCATGAAGGGCGAATCAGCGCGTTTCAGCCTGCCGAGATGGCGCCTGACCCGCTGGCTGGCGGATGCCGGCGCCGATGTGCCGACCGATATCAGGGTCGCGCTGATCGGCGGCCTCTACGGGACGCTGCCGATCTTCCTGGGCGGCGTGATCAACACCATCGCGGTATCGTTCCTGATCGCCATGCGGATTCCGACATGGCCCTTCATTCTCTGGTGCACGTTCGAGATCCTCTGCTGCAGCATCCGCTTCGCCGTGCTCCTGATCGCCCAGCGCCAGGCCGCTCGGAATGAACCGACTCCGACCGACCTCTATCTCCTGCTCGGAATCGCCTGGGCCGGCGGCGTCGGCTTCGGCACCTTCATCAGCCTGACCAGTGGTGACTGGGTCGTCGCGACGCTCGCCTGCCTTTCCGCCGCCGCCATGGTCGGGGGCATCTGCTTCCGCAATTTCGGCGCGCCACGCATGGCGGGGCTGATGATCTTCCTGACGCTGGGGCCGTGCTGCTTCGCAGCACCCTTCCTCGGCGAACCACTGATGCTGATCGTCTTCCTGCAGATCCCGTTCTACCTCTACAGCATGAGCCGGGCCGGTTACCGGCTGAACGCCATCCTGGTCTCGACCATGCAGGCCGAACGCGAGCAGGCCTTCCAGGCCAACCACGACATGCTCACCGGCCTGTCGAACCGCGCCGGGCTGACCAAGGCGCTCGACGCGAGCCTGGCCCAACCGGCCGGTCGGCAGAACCTCGCCTTCATCTATCTCGACCTCGACGGCTTCAAGGCGGTCAACGACACGCACGGCCATGTCGTCGGCGACAGGCTCCTCCAGCTCGTCTCGGAACGCCTGCGCCGGCTCGTGCGCGTGGGCGATCTCGCGGCGCGGATCGGCGGTGACGAATTCATCGTCCTGTCGGAGCAGGTCGCCACCGGACAACTGAAGCGTTTCGGCGAGCGGCTGATCCGCGACATTTCGCAACCCTACGAGCTCGACAACCGCATCTCGGTCAGCATCGGCGCCTCCGTCGGAATCGCGCTCGCGCCGGAGCACGGGCTGGATCTCGAGCGCCTGATGGGCGCTGCGGACAGGGCGCTCTACCAGGCCAAGACGGCCGGGAAATCGCGCTGCGTCATCGCACCTCGCGGCGTCGCCAGCCCCGCCATCGCAGCGTGACGGCTGCCGGCGACGCCGCGGCAGCGCAGGCCTTTGCCGGCTATTCGATGCGGCAGGCGCCGGTCGCCGGCATGAGCCGCCAGACGCCATCATCAGGCTTCGCCGGAATCCTCACCGCATCGTCTGCGATCTCCTCGGCGTCATAGGGGTTGGGGTTGGCGATGATGCCGCCATTGCGGATGTCGAGTGCGCCCCCCGGTCCTCGCTCGATGCGCCAGCTCCCCGCTTCCCATTCCGGCACGCAATGCACGCCTTGCCCGCGCGGCTTGCAGAAGCCGCTGATCTGGTAATCGTAGTCGGAGGTCGCCTTCACGCGCTCGCGCAGGTTCATGTAGAGCACGACGAAGAAGCCGCGCGACGGCTCGGCCTTCCAGTCATCCGGCAGGTGCACCAGGCGGATCCGGCCGACCTTCTGGCGCGGATGCGCCGCCAGATGGGCCGCGTCATAGCTGCGCTCCCAGCAGGCCGCGCGTTTCGGAGGCAATTCGCTTTCGAGCGGCCGCGCCTCGGCCCGGCCTGCCAGCGCCAACGCGGCGAGGGCGATTGTGGGGATCGAGGCTGCCCGCATCATCTAGTCTCCAGCCGCAAGAAGCCGAGATCAGCGCAATCGCGTCCCTGCCGCAACGCCTTTCGCCTCGGGCCCTGGCTGCAATCGGCCTTGACCTCGATCGGGGGCTCGGGCTTGGTTCGGCCCTGCGCAGGCGGAGGTCGGGAAGGTGACGGAGATCGGGCGGCTCGTTCGCGACATCGCCGACGACATGGCGGCCCAGTCCGATCGCGGCGAGGTGGCGACCTACATCCCACCGCTGGCGGCGATCGATCCCCGGCGTTTCGGCCTCTGCATCGCGCTGGCGGACGGCACCGTCCACATGGCCGGCGATGCGCTCGAACCATTCTCGATCCAGAGTGTCTCCAAGGTCTTCGCGCTGACCCAGGCGCTCGGCAAGGTCGGGGAGACGCTCTGGAATCGTGTCGGGCGCGAACCGTCCGGGACGCCGTTCAATTCGATCGTCCAGCTCGAGCGCGAGCAGGGCATCCCACGCAATCCCTTCATCAATGCCGGCGCGCTCGTCATCGCCGACATCAATCTCGCTGGCCACGAGCCGCGCGTGGCGATCGGTGAATTGCTGCGCTTCGTCCGCTATCTCGCCGACGACGACAGCATCGCGATCGACGAGGTGGTCGCGCGCGCCGAGCAGGCGACGGGCTTCCGCAACATCGCGCTCGCCAATTACATGAAGGCGTTCGGCAACATCAGGCACGCCGCGGAGCTGACGCTCGGCGTCTATTTCCACCAATGCGCCATCGCCATGAACTGCCGCCAGCTCGCGCTCGCCGGGCGCTTCCTGATGCATGGTGGTCTTCACAGCGCCGGAGGCGCCCGTGTCGTGCCGGCGGGCCGGGCGCGCCGCATCAACGCGCTGATGCTGACCTGTGGCCACTACGATGCCTCGGGCGACTTCGCTTTCCGCGTCGGCCTGCCCGGGAAGTCCGGCGTTGGCGGCGGCATTCTGGCGATCGCGCCCGGAAAGGCCTCGATCGCGGTCTGGTCGCCCGGCCTCAACGCCAACGGCAACTCAAAGCTCGGCACACTCGCGCTGGAGCGGGTGGCCGAAGCGACGGGCTGGTCGGTCTTCGCAGCGGTATGACCGCATCCGCCAGCGCCCGAACTCTGCGGTAAGGTTACCGCTTGGCGTCAACCAAGCAGAAATTCTTAATCATCACCGGGCAAGTTCCGCACCAGCATCTACTGGCACCGTCGCGACATCCAAGCGTGTCGCGATCGGGCGCCACTGCAAACCTGGATGGTGCCTGTGCAGCTCTTCCCCGCCTCGATCAAGAACTACCTGGTCGCGACCATGGCCTGCCTCTGCATTCCCGGCGTCGGCGCGCTCACCTTCATGGCGAACCAATCCGCGGGCGAAGTGCACACCAATATGCGCCTGGCCGATCTGGTCGAGGCCGATCGGGCGCTCCTGCTGGCCGGCAACCTCATCCGCAGCAACCGTGGCCAGGCGCAAACCGCCATCCAGGCCGTCGACGACCCCAAACCCGTTATCCAGAAGATCGAGCAGGCGAGCCGAACCGAGCTCGCGAACGCCGTTGCGCGGCTGAAGGCCACCGACCTGCCCGATCGCGCCGCGCTGATCGAGGCGATCACCCGCCTGGAAAAATCGACCGAGGCCAAGCTCGCAGACATCCATGCCGAAGCCGCCAAGCCGAAGGCCCAGCGCAGCCTCGCCGCGACTATGGCCTGGTACAATGGCGTCGGCGAGATCGAAGGCGCGCTGGTCAAGGCCTCGGACTCCACGTCCAATGCGGTCAGGCTCGCCGACCCCGTGCTCGCCGATCTGCAGGCCTTCAAGGCGGCGGGCTGGCGGGTCCGCTCCAGCTACGGAACGCAGTGCTCGGTGCTTCGTCCGGCGCTGGGCTCCGGCAAGGCGCTCGAGCCCGCGCAATGGCGGTCGATGGGCGAATTGCGCGGCGCCTCGAATGCCAGCGTCGCCCAGTTGCAGCAGCTCAGCGCTCGACCGGGCGTCGGTGCCGAGCTGGTACGGAAGGTCGGCGTCATGTCCGCCGAGGTTCAGGCCGCCAACCGCTTCATGGACGATCTGATCGGGCGCCTCGGCGCCGGCACCGGTCCGGTGATCTCCCCCGAGGAGTGGACGAAGCAGTGCAACGGCCCCTTCACGGCGATCGTCGCTGCCGTCGAGCAATCCCTCGACGACATGGCCGACGCAACGCAGGCGAAGCTCAACCAGGCCTGGATCAAGCTGTCGATCATCGGCGTGCTCCTGGCCGCGCTGCTCGGGGTTTGCGTGCTGAGCTGGCGCGGCGTCCAGCGCCGCATCGCAAGGCCGGTCGTCGCGCTGAAGTCGGCGCTCGACGTGATGCAGGCCGGTGATTTCTCGCAAGCCATTCCGGCGCCTGCCTCGCCTGACGAAATCGGTGCGCTGAGCGGCGCGCTCGAGGCCTATCGCGAGAACGCCCTGTCGCTGGAAGCCAGCCGCCGCGACCGCGAGCTCGCCATGCTCGCCGACAGCGAGCAGGCAGCCAATGTCCAGAAGCTCCTGGCAGAGGTCGCAACCATCGTCGCCGCCGCGCAGGATGGCGACTTCTCCGGCCAGGCGTCCGTCGGCCAGGTCGGTGGCCCACTCGGCGACCTGGTCACCGGCATCAACGAGATCAACGCCGTGGTCAACGGAGCGACGACGGAATTCGCAGTCGCGCTTCAGGCCGTCGCGAACGGCGATCTGACCCATCGTGTCGACACCCACTACAGGGGTCGCTTCGCCGAGCTGAAGGGCGCGATCAACGAGACCGTCGACCGGCTCTCGACGACCGTGCGCACCATCCAGGTGACCTCGGCCGATGTCGGCCTCGCTGCCCGCGAGATCAACATGGGCGCCGACGACCTGTCGAAGCGCACCGAGGAGCAGGCGTCGAGCCTGGAAGAGACGGCTGCGACCACGGAGGAGCTGGCTGCGTCCGTGAAGGCGACGGCCCAGGCCTCGCGGCAGGCTGCCGGGATCGCCACCGAAGCGATGGAAGCCGCGCAGAACGGCGGCGCGATCGCCGGCCAGGCGGTCGAAGCCATGGCCCGGATCGAGACCGCCTCGACCAAGATCTCGGACATCATCCGCGTCATCGACGACATCGCCTTCCAGACCAACCTCTTGGCGCTCAACGCCGCGGTCGAGGCGGCGCGGGCCGGCGAAGCCGGCAAGGGTTTTGCCGTGGTGGCCTCGGAGGTCCGGACGCTGGCGCAGCGCTCGGGCGCCGCAGCGAAGGACATCTCGGCGCTCATCTCCTCCTCGAACAGCGAGGTTGGCGAGGGCGTCAAGCTGGTGCGCCAGGCCGGCGAGGCGCTCAGCCAGATCCTGACTTCATCGCAGAAGGTCGCCGCGACCATCGCCGAAATCTCGGCGGCTTCCGGCGAACAGTCGAGCGGGATCGACGAGATGAGCCAAGCCGTCGCCCATCTCGACGAGATGACCCAGGCCAATGCGGCGCTGGCCGAACAGAGCGCCGCCTCGGCTGCCTCGCTCGCCTCACGGATCGGACAGCTCAACGATCTCGTCGCCGCCTTCAAGACCGGGCAGGACGGGACGAGTTCGGCACGCGCCTACCCGCAGCGCGGCAGCACCCGCCGCGCGGCCTGAACCCAACGCTGCGAGCTCATTTGAGGCAGGAACAGTGGGCCGCAAAGGTGCAGCCCACCGAGCGACCCAATACCTGACCGGCGTCAGGTATCGACGGTCGCGTTCAGGGCGTTGGCCTGGATGAACTCGCGCCGCGGCTCAACGACGTCGCCCATCAGCTTGACGAAGAGGTCGTCGGCCTCGTCGTTCTGGTCGTTCTTGACCCTGAGCAGCGAGCGGACATCGCGGTCGAGCGTGGTTTCCCAGAGCTGCTCCGGGTTCATCTCGCCCAGGCCTTTGTAGCGCTGCAGCGAAACGCCCTTCTTGCCGATGGCGGTGACCGCGTCGAACAGGTCGGTCGGGCCGTTGACGACATGGTCATCGCCCTTGCGGCTGAGCACGCCAGGCTTCGCATAGGTCTCCTGCAGCGCCGCGGCGGAGGCATCGAGCTTGCGGGCCTCGGCGCTGGCGAGCAGCCCGGCATCCACGGCCGCGACCTGCTTCACGCCGCGCACCATCCGCGAGAACAGGAAGCCGCCCTCGCTGACCTTGCCTTCCCAGCCGCGCTGGAGCTCGTCCGAAATCGCATCGAGACGCGCCGCGATCTTGGTCGCGGCCTCGTTGGCCTGCGCCTCGTTCTCCTCGGAAATCGGATGCAGCGCGCCTGCGATCGCCATCTGCTCGACGACGCGTCTGTCGTAGCGCGAATGGAGCTGCGAGAGCGTGTTGCGGATGCCGCGCGCCTCCTCGACCAGACCGCGCAGGTCGGAACCGCCGCGCTCGACGAAGCTCGCGCCATCGCCGGCGCTGGTCTTGAACACGGCCCCGTCGAGCGCCGTTTCGACCAGGTAGTCCTCAAGCGCGCGCTCGTCCTTGAGATAGACATGGCTCTTGCCGCGCGCCGCCTTGTAGAGCGGCGGCTGGGCGATGAAGAGATGCCCGGACTCGATCAGCTCCGGCATCTGCCGGAAGAAGAAGGTCAGCAGCAGCGTACGGATATGGGCGCCGTCGACGTCGGCGTCGGTCATGATGATGATCTTGTGGTAGCGCAGCTTCTCGAGATTGAAGCCGCCCTGATCGGCCTCGCCGCGGCCGATACCGGTGCCGAGCGCGGTGATCAACGTGCCGACCTGGTCGGAGGAGAGCATCTTGTCGAAGCGTGCGCGCTCGACGTTCAGGATCTTGCCGCGCAGTGGCAGCACGGCTTGGTACTCGCGGGCGCGGCCCTGCTTGGCGGAGCCGCCGGCCGAGTCACCCTCGACGATGAAGAGTTCGGACTTGGCCGGATCGCGCTCCTGACAGTCGGCAAGCTTGCCAGGGAGCGAGGCAATATCGAGCGCGCCCTTGCGGCGGGTCAGATCGCGCGCCTTGCGGGCGGCCTCGCGGGCGGCAGCGGCTTCCGCGACCTTGCCGACGATGGTCTTGGCCTCGTTCGGATGCTCCTCGAGCCAGGTCGAGAGCGCCTGGTTGACGACGTTCTCGACGACGGGGCGCACCTCGGATGAGACCAGCTTGTCCTTGGTCTGCGAGGAAAATTTCGGATCGGGCACCTTGACCGAGACGATCGCGGTCAGGCCCTCGCGGCAATCGTCGCCGGTGAGCGAGACCTTCTCCTTCTTCGAGATGCCGGAGGTCTCGGCATAGCCGGTGACCTGACGCGTCAGCGCGGCGCGGAAGCCGGCGAGATGGGTGCCGCCGTCGCGCTGCGGGATGTTGTTGGTGAAGCAGAGCACGTTCTCGTGGTAGCTGTCGTTCCACCAGAGCGCGACATCGACGGTGATGCCGTCCTTCTCCGAGGACAGCATGATCGGCTGCGAGATCACCGCCGTCTTGGCGCGGTCGAGATAGCGCACGAAGGCCTCGACGCCGCCCTCATACATCAGCTCCTCGCGCACGATCTCGGCGCGGCGGGCATCGGTCAGCACGATGCGCACGCCGGAATTGAGGAAGGCGAGCTCGCGCAGGCGATGTTCGAGCGTCTTGTAGTCGAACTCCACCATCGTGAAGGTTTCCTGCGACGGCAGGAAGGTCACCTCGGTGCCGCGCCTGTCGCCCGCCGGGCCGACGACGGCCAGCGGCGCGATCGCGTCGCCATGGCGGAATTCCATGAAGTGCTCGTTGCCGCCGCGCCAGATGCGCAGCTTGAGCGAGACCGAGAGCGCGTTGACGACCGAGACGCCGACGCCGTGCAGGCCGCCGGAAACCTTGTAGGAGTTCTGGTCGAACTTACCGCCGGCGTGGAGCTGGGTCATGATGACCTCGGCCGCCGAGATGCCTTCCTCGCTGTGGATATCGGTGGGAATGCCGCGGCCGTTGTCACTGACCGTGACCGAGCCATCGGCGTTCAGCGTCACGGTGACGAGATCGGCATGCCCGGCCAGCGCTTCGTCGATCGCGTTGTCGACGACCTCATAGACCATGTGGTGCAGGCCGGAGCCGTCATCGGTGTCGCCGATATACATGCCCGGGCGCTTGCGCACCGCATCCAGGCCTTTGAGAACCTTGATGGAATCGGCGCCATAGGCGGCGTCTTCAAGGTCGCGGGCAGCTTCGCTCATGTCGTGGTCCTTAGGCAGGCACTGAGGGCACCCGCGATCGTCTTGATTCGTATCACGAATATAGGGGGTGAAGACGGCTTTTTCACGCGCCTACGCGTGCGTGCGCGTAGGCAAGCGGATTCAGCCGGGAAAATCGGCGATCGCCTCCAGGAAGGCCTCGCCATATTGGGTCAGCTTGCGCTCGCCGACGCCCTCGACCGCGCGCAGCTGTTCGAGCCCGGCAGGGCGCGCGCGCGCCATGGCGATCAGCGTGCGATCGGTGAAGATGATGTAGGCGGCGACGCCCTCTTCGCGGGCCAGCGACAGGCGCAGCTGGCGCAGATGCTCGAACAGCCCGGCCGTATCCTCGTCGAGGCCGTCGGCACGCGCGCTGTCGCGCGCCGTGCGGCGCGAACGCCGCTCGCTGAGCGGATCGCTCCGCAAGGCGATGGACTCGCGTCCGAACAGGATGTCCTCGCCCTTCTGCGTCAGGCAGAAGCCGCCATGCTCGCTGCTCGCCTCGGCCAGCGCATCGGCGGCGAAGAGCTTACGGGCGAGCGCCATCCAGGCGCCCTTGGGCTTATCCTGACCGACGCCGAAGGTCTTCAGCCCGTCATGGTTGAGGCGGCGCACCTGCTCGGTCGCGCTGCCGGTGAGGATGTCGGCGAGATGGCCGGCGCCGAAGCGCTGGCCGGAGCGGATCACCGCCGAGAGCAGCTTGCGCGCGTCGAGCGTCACATCGGAGAGGGAAGGCGCGGTCTCACCACAAAGATCGCAGGCGAAGCGCGCCGCGCCATGGCGGCAGGGCACGACCTCCTCGCCGAAATAGGCAAGCAGGGCGGAGCGTCGGCAGAGGGCGTTCTCGCAGAGGTCGATCATGGCGTTGAGGCGCCTGTGCTCGATGCGCCGGCGCTCGTCGTCGATCGCCTTCTCGTCGATCTGGCGGCGGCGCAGCGCCATGTCGTCCGTACCGTAGAGCGTCAGCGTGTCGGCGGGCAGGCCGTCGCGCCCGGCGCGGCCGATCTCCTGGTAGTAGCCTTCGATCGAGGCGGGCATGTCGGCATGGACGACGAAGCGGACATCGGGCTTGTTGATGCCCATGCCGAAGGCGATGGTGGCGCAGACCACAACGCCATCCTCCTGCAGGAAGACATCCTGGTTGCGGTTGCGCAGATCCTGTTCCAGCCCGGCATGATAGGGCAGCGCGTTCCAGCCCTTCTCGCGCAAGCCATCGGCCAACCGCTCGGTCTTGCTGCGCGAGGAACAGTAGACGATGCCGGAGCCGCCGCGATGACGGCGCAGGAACTCGTCGATCTGGCGGCGCGGTTGCTCCTTCGGCGCGAAGGCGAGCTTCAGGTTCGGCCGGTCGAAGGAATGCACCACCAGATGCGGCGGCTGCGGAAAGAGCTGATGGGCGATGTCGTCGCGCGTCTGCCGATCAGCGGTCGCGGTCAGCGCCGTCACCGGCACGCCGCCGAGCGCCTCGCGGGTCTTGGCAAGCAGGCGGTATTCGGGGCGGAAATCATGGCCCCATTGCGAGACGCAATGGGCCTCGTCGATGGCAAGCCGTGTCACGCCGAGACGCCGCAGCCGGTTGACCAGCCCGTCGCCGGCGAGGCGCTCGGGCGAAACGAAGAGAAGGCGGAGATCGCCTGAATTCAGCTTGTCCCAGGCCTCGGCGGCCTCGGCCTCACTGTTCATCGAGTTCAGCGAGACGGCAGCGACACCGGCGCGCACGAGCTGCCCGACCTGGTCCCGCATCAGCGCGATCAGCGGCGAGACCACGAGGGTCAGACCACCCGCGACGAGCGCCGGAAGCTGGTAGCACATCGACTTGCCGGAGCCGGTCGGCATCACCGCGAAGACATCGCGACCGCTGAGCGCGGCCTCGATCACCTCCCATTGGCCCGGGCGGAAATCATCATAGCCGAAGACGGATTTGAGGATCGCGCGGGCGTCTGATTCGCGGGAGAGCGGCATGAGGAGGTATGTGCCGCATCCGCCGTCCGGTTGCTAGCTAGCGCCGCAGACCGCTCCACGACGCAACGAAGGCGGCGGCCAATAAGAGCGAGAATGCCCCGGACGCCAGCAGCGCGTAGGCGTACCAGAGGACGGCCCCGCCAGTCTCCAATGCATTCTGGGACGGGTCGGCCGGCCGGTAGCGAATCGATACGGTGTCGCCGGGCTTTTGCGAGGGATCGACCGCCTGCGGATAGGAGCGTGTCGGCCCGCGATGGAGATGATTTGAACCGGGCGTGACGGCGAACTCGTAGACCACCGTCCACCCTATCGATTTGCTCCGCCCCGTTCTGATTTCGCTGGAGACGATTCTGGCTTCTCCAGGAATGGAACTGCCATAGAACGTCGTCTCATCGCGATAAACGCGCGCGCCGTGAATGAAGAACGCGGCAGCGGCGCCGAGCGAAACCAGAGTCATGACGGTGACGCCCAGTCGGCTATAGGCGAATCGCATTCGTCCTCAGCTCCGCGCCGCGATTGCCGCTGCAGCGCCCAGCATGACGCCGCCGGTCACGCGGTTGACCCAGCGCATGGCGCGCGGGCTGGCGACGAGGCGGCGGGCTCGATCGGCCGCATAGGCGTAGGCGAGCAGGGTTCCGGTGATGATCGGCGCGATGAGTGCTGCGATCTCGGCAAAGGCAAGCGGCGTCATCGCCTGAAGATCGACCACGAGCGGCAGAATCGACAGGAAGAACACCATGACCTTCGGGTTGCCGAGCGTCAGCGCCAGCCCGCCGAGGAAGAGGCGCGGGCCTTCACCTGAGACGCTGCCGGGCGGTGGCGGTGCCGCGCCGGTGGGGGCGGTCCATGCCTTCCAGGCCAGATAGACCAGATAGGCGCAGCCGGCATATTTGATCGCGACGAAGATGCCGTGGAAGCTCTGCACGAGTACGCCGAGGCCGAGCGCCGATAGCGCGAACCAGACAAGGTCGCCGACGACGATGCCGGCAAACAGGGCGAGGCTGGCGAGTTCCATAGGGGGCTCCGGATCGATCGCGATGCTAGCAGCAAAGCACTGGCGCGTCCCATCGCAAGGCGTGAGCCGATCGATCAGCCGATCAAATCGACATGCCCTGGCGTGACCGCGAAGCGCTGCGCGCCGGCCGGCAGATCACCGAACAACGCGGCATCGGCGCCTGTCATCCAAACCTGGCAGCCGAGACCGGTGAGGCCGTCATAGAGCGCCGCGCGTCGGCGCGGATCGAGATGGGCCGCGATCTCGTCGAGCAGGACGAGGGGCTTCAGCCCGCTCATCGCCGCGACCAGCCTCGCATGGGCCAGCACCAGCCCGATCAGCAGCGCCTTCTGCTCGCCGGTCGAGCCCTGTCCCGCCGGGATGCCTTTGGGGCCGTGAATGACTTCGAGGTCGGAGGCCTGCGGCCCCGTCAGCGTACGGCCAGCGGCGCGATCGCGGGCGCGCCCCTGGCGCAGCAGCGCGCGATAGCCATCCTCGGCGTCGAGCGCCGCGCCACGTGCGACCAGCATGTCGATCTCGCCCGAGAGCGCGATGCCGGCATGCGGAAAGGGCGAGGCCTCGTCGCGCGTATCAGTGATGATGGCGGAGAGCCGCGCCACGGTCTCGGCGCGGGCCGCTGCGACCGCGACGCCGAGCTCGGCGATCTCGCGCTCGATCGCGTCGAGCCATTGGGTCTGGCCGGGGTTCTCCTCGAGGATGCGGTTGCGCGAGCGCAGCGCCTTTTCGAGCGCGTTGGAGCGCGTGCCGTGGACCGGATCGACCGCCAGCACCAGACGGTCGAGGAAGCGACGGCGATCCCCGGCGGCGCCGCGGAACAGCCCATCGAGATCCGGCGTCAGCCAGACCACGCGCAGATGCTCGCTGAAGGCCAGCGCCGAGCCGACCGAGGCGCCGTCGATCCGGGCGAGCCGCGCCCGCTTGCCGTCGGCGTCGGCCGGGCCGAGCCCGACGCCGAGCCGCGCACCGTCATCGCCGAGGGTGATCGAAACCGCAAATGAGCCATCGCCGTCGAGCCGGGCCATGTCGGCCAGATCGGCGCGGCGCAGGCCCCGCCCGGGAGAGAACAGCGACAGCGCTTCGAGGATATTGGTCTTGCCGGCGCCGTTCTCGCCGACGAGCGCAACGATTTGGCCCCCGATCGCGAGATCGAGGGCCTGGTAGGAACGAAAATCCTGAAGGATCAGGCGCGCGACGGCGGCCATGGCCGCTTGATCAGACGCGCATCGGCATCAGCACATAGAGCGCCGAGGCCCCCTCGCGATCCTGGATCACTGTCGGCGAGCCCGGATCGGCGAGCTTGAGCAGGGCCGTGTCACCATCGAGCTGGGCGGCGATGTCCATCAGATAGCGGGCGTTGAAGCCGATATCGAGCGGGCTCGCATCGTAGTCGACCTCGATCTCCTCGGTCGCCGAGCCCGAATCCGGGTTGGTCACCGAAAGCGTCATCCGGCCATCGGCCATCGAGAGCTTCACGGCGCGGCCGCGCTCCGACGAGATCGTCGAGACGCGATCCACGGAAGCCGCGAAATCGCCCTTGTCGACGGTCAGGCGCTTGTCGTTGCCGGCGGGGATGACGCGCTGATAGTCCGGGAAAGTACCGTCGATCAGCTTCGATGTCAGGACGACATCGGCCGTCGCGACGCGGATCTTGGTGGCGGAGAGCTCGATCGTGACCTCGCTCTCGCCATCCTCCAGCAGCTTCTGGATCTCGGAGACCGCCTTGCGCGGCACGATCACGCCCGGCATGCCGGCCGCGCCCTGCGGCGCTGCCGTGTCGACGCGGGCAAGCCGGTGACCGTCGGTCGCAACCGCGCGCAGGATCGGCCGGCCGTCGACATCGATGGTGTGGAGATAGATGCCGTTGAGATAGTAGCGCGTCTCCTCGGTCGAGATCGCGAACTGGGTCTTGTCGATCAGGCGCTTGAACTCGCCGGCCGGGAGCGAGAAGCGATGCGCCATCTCGCCGGCGGTAATGTCCGGGAAGTCGCTTTCCGGCAGGGTCTGAAGCTGGAAGCGCGAACGACCGGAGCGCAACACAAGCCCGGTCTCGCCAGTGGTCTCAAGCGAGACTTGAGAGCCGTCCGGCAGCTTGCGCACGATGTCGTAGAGCGTATGGGCCGGAACGGTGGTGGCGCCGGGCTCGGGGACATCGGCTGCGACCGTCTCGACCACCTCGATATCGAGATCCGTCGCCTTGAGCTTCAGCCCGGCCTCGGTTCCGCTCAGGAGCAGGTTCGACAGGATCGGGATCGTATTGCGACGCTCGACGACGCGATGAACATGGCCCAGCGACTTCAGCAGGGTAGAACGTTCGACAGTGACCTTCATGTCTTTGAGTCTTCTGGCGTGCTGGCGCCCGCGGCGAATGCCCGGGCAGCGGAATGGCCCGCGACATTGCCGGAGGCCAGCGGCCGGCGCAAGGGCGGCGGCCGCCTCAAATCACAGCCAAACGCCGCAGCGGCAGGCGCCCCCCCCCCGGTCCGGGGTCGCGCCGCCGCTCATTTCCCGCTCACTCCTGCAGCATGCGCTTGAGCAGATCGACTTCGTCATGGAGCAGGCGGTCCTCGGTGATCGCCTTCTCGATCTTGCGCACGGCATGCAGCACCGTGGTGTGATCGCGGCCACCGAAGCGCCGGCCGATTTCCGGCAGGGAACGCGGGGTCAGCGCCTTGGAGAGATACATCGCGATCTGGCGCGGCTTGACCACGGCGGCCGTGCGGCGCTCGGAGAGGATGTCGGCACGGCTGACATTGTAGCGGGTCGCGACCAGCTTCTGGATGTCCTCGATCTTGACGCGGCGCGGCTCGCGGGTCCGCACGAGATCGCGGATCGCGGCCTCCGCCGTCTCCAGCGTCACCGGCTGGCCGGAGAGGGTGGCATGGGCGAGCAGCCGGTTGGCGGCGCCGTCCAGGTCGCGCCCATTGGTGGCGACGACACGGGAGACATAGGACACGACGTCGGGATTGACGTGGAAGTTGGGATGGGCGGCGTGAAGTGCCTCGAGCCGGCCTGCCAGAATCTTGGCCCGCAGCGCCTCGTCGAGATCGCCGACCTCGACCACGAGCCCGCCGCCGAGGCGCGAGCGAATGCGCTCGTCGAGAGCCTCGAGGTCGTTGGCGAGCCGGTCGCCGGCGACGACGATCTGCTTACCGGCATCGATCAGGGCGTTGATCGTGTGGCCGAACTCCTGCTGGATCGACTTGCCCTGGATGAACTGGACGTCGTCGACGACGAGCAGGTCGATGCCGCGCAGCTTCTCCTTGAAGGCGAGCGCGGTCTGCGACTTCAGTGCGGCGACGAAGCCGTACATGAAGCGGTCCGCGGTGAAGTAGGCGACGCGCTTGCCCTGGGCACGGGCCTCCTGGGCGATCGCCTGGAGCAGGTGCGTCTTGCCGAGGCCGACACCGGCATGGATGTAGAGCGGGTTGTAGGGCGCCGTACCGGCGGGCGCAGCCGCGATGCGCTCGGCCGCAGCAAAGGCGAGCTGGTTGGATTTGCCGACGATGAAGGCCTGGAAGTTCATCCGGCGGTCGAGCAGCGTGCCGCAGGCGTCGACCAGATCGCGCTCGCTGGACTCGGCGGGGGCAACGCTGGCCGGAGCGGCCTTCACCTCGGCAGGAGCGGCCGGCGCCGGCCGGCTGCGCAGCGGAACGACCTCCGCCGGGGCCTGCGCGGCATCGCGCGAGGCGACCTGGCGGACCGAGAGCATGATGCCATTGAGGTCCGGCAGCTCGGCCATGCAGTTGACCCGCAGCCGCTCGGCATAGTGCGCCTCGAGCCAACTCTTGAGGAAACGGGTCGGCACGGTGAGATAGGCGACGCCATCGACGATGCCGCCAAGCTCGACACGAGCGAACCAGCTCGAGAACACGTCCTCGCCGAGTTCGGCCCGCAGCCGACGACGCACCCGGTCCCAGGCCTCGACGGGCGAGGCCTGCATCGCCGACTGCGCGGAGAGCTCAGCGGGTTCCATCGTCACGATCGATGCCGACGCAACTTCTACCGCCTCGCTCATGTGCCGCCGTTCGAACATCGTCTGCCCCATTCCTTGAAAAAGTCACGCGCCCAGGGACGACGGCCTCGCATGAGACCGCCGAACCGGCACCGTTCTGTCCGGTCAATGAACAAGGGTTCCCACGAACGCGAACGCTCGCCGGCTCCCCGGTCCGATATGATCGATTACGCTTGAAAGGCTCGCCGGAAGGCGACACCGCACTTCATCTCAACTCAGAAAGACAAAGAGCCGCATCCTCCAACCTCCTGGTCGCGAGCCAAAACCCGATAATCTTGTGGAAATGCCGTGCGGCCATCGCTGCCCGACCGGCGTTGAAAAAGACCTTACAGGGCGCTCTCGACGGGCTGCAATACCCCCTCGTCCGCCCCCCCTGAACCAGCCCCGCGCAAGGCCCCCCGCGACCTACCGGCAGCCGGCTCGCAATTGGTTGGGGAACTTAAGATTTTCTTCATGAAGGCGCGTTCGCGGGCGGCCCGAATCTTTTTTTTCCAGCCCCTCGGCAGGGTGCCCAAGAGTCGCCACGATTCCCCAAAGAGAAATGCTTTGCCCACTAAGATCCTGAAAAATATGCGCTTTCCCTGCGCGGCCCCGCGGAGCGAGTCCGCCGTTTCGCGACCCTGAAACGCGGATGAGAGTCAACCCCTTAACGCCGCGGAAAGATTGCGAAATCGCCCTCTCGGCGGGTCAAAACTGATCGCCAAAACGCCGTTGCAAAATTGCAACAAGCCGGCTCGAAGACAACAAAAAAGCCCGGCACGAGGCCGGGCTTTTTTGTTGTCCTGCAGCAAGCTGCGGACTGCAATCAGGAGGCGAGAGCGCCGATCCGATGCGCGAGGCGCGAAACTTTGCGCGAGGCGGTGTTCCTGTGAACGATACCCTTCTGGGCAGCGCGCATGATTTCCGGCTGGGCAGCCTTCAGAGCCTCGGAGGCAGCGCCCTTGTCCCCGGAGGCGATCGCCTCCTCGACCTTGCGCAGGAAGGTGCGCATCCGCGAGCGGCGCGCCTTGTTGACCTCGGTGCGGCGCTCGATCTTGCGCGTCGCCTTCTTGGCCGACGTCGTATTGGCCATCGGTACGTCCTCGTCTTCATCGCGTCCGGCCGCCTGGCATCTTGCCTGGCGGACACCGACCGCTACCGTAGTGGAAATGCGTGAGCGACGACCTGTGCTTTCGCGGGCCGTCGCGAGTGGGAGGCGTATAGTCTCAACCTAGCCCGGCGTCAACGCGGAATCGCGACCACGCTTGCGCTTTTCAGCCGACGGGGGTGAGGAAACGGGCATAGCTCGCCAGATCGACATTGCCGCCGCTGATAATGACGCCGACGCGCTTGCCCTCGACCGGCACGGCGCCGGTGAAGGCAGCGGCAGCGGCGAGGCAGCCGGTCGGCTCGACGACGAGCTTCATCCGCTCGGCAAAGAAGCGCATCGCAGAGACCAAGGCCTCGTCGCTGACGGTGACGATATCCTCGACCAGAGCCTGGATGATCGGGAAGGTGTAGTCGCCGAGGAAGGGCGTCTGGGCCCCGTCGGCAATGGTCTTCGGCACCGCGATCTTCACGATCTTGCCTGAGCGCAGCGATTGCTGACCATCATTGCCGGCCTCGGGCTCGACACCGAAGACGCGGCAGGTCGGGTTGAGCGCCTTTGCCGCCAGCGCGCAGCCGGCGAGCAGCCCGCCACCGCCGAGGCAGACCAGCAGGATGTCGAGCGGGCCGGCATCCTCGATCAGCTCCTTGGCCGCGGTGCCCTGGCCGGCGATGACATCCGGGTGGTCGTAAGGCGGGATCAGCGACAGGCCGCGCGTCTCCGCCAGATCCGCGCCGATGGCGAGCCGATCCTGGGTGTAGCGATCATAGGTGATGATCTCGGCGCCGTAGCCGCGCGTGGCCGCGACCTTCGCGGCTGGCGCATCGAGCGGCATGATGATCGTGGTGGGCACGCCGAGCAGCTTGCCGGCATAGGCGATTGCCTGGGCGTGGTTGCCGGAGGAGTAGGTGACGACGCCAGCGTTCTTCTGCTCAGGCGACAGCGCCGCGATGGCATTGTAGCCGCCGCGGAACTTGAAGGCGCCCATCCGCTGCAGGTTCTCGGGCTTGAAGACGAGATTGGCGCCGGTGCGGGCGTTCGCCGTACGCGAGGTCAGCGCCGGCGTGTGATGGGCGACGCCCCTGATGCGTTCCGCCGCCGTCTCGACATCGGCGTAGCTCGGCAGGACAAGGCCCTCGGGGCTCTTGATGATCATGCTCATGGCAGGTCTCGATTCTTCAGGCGCTAGGCTTCCGGGGTGATCGTCAGCTGTTCTTGAAGTCCGGCTTCCGCTTCTCGGCGAAGGCGGCCATGCCTTCCTTCTGGTCCTGCGTCGCGAAGAGCGAGGAGAACAGGCGGCGCTCGAAGCGCACGCCTTCGGCCAGCGTGACCTCGAAGGCGCGGTTGACCGTCTCCTTGGCCATCAGCACGGATGGCAGAGACTTGGCGGCAATGGCGTCGGCCGCCTTCATCACCTCGGTCATCAGGTCGGCGAGCGGGACGATGCGGGCGACGAGACCGGCGCGCTCGGCCTCGTTCACATCCATCATGCGTCCGGTCAGGCAAAGATCCATCGCCTTGGCCTTGCCGATCGCTCGGGTCAGGCGCTGCGTGCCGCCAGCGCCCGGAATGACGCCGAGGTTTATCTCCGGCTGGCCGAACCTGGCATTGTCTGCGGCGATGATGAAGTCGCACATCATGGCGAGCTCGCAGCCCCCGCCCAGCGCAAAGCCGGCAACGCCGGCGATGATCGGCTTGCGGCGCATGCCGATGCGGTCCCAATCGGCGAATTTGTCGTCGAGATAGGTCTCAGGATACGTCCTCGACTGCATCTCCTTGATGTCGGCGCCGGCGGCGAAGGCCTTCTCCGAGCCGGTCAGGACGATGCAGCCGATGCTCGCATCCTTCTCGAAGCCGTCGAGCGCGACGTTGATCTCGCCGATCAGCTGGCCGTTGAGCGCATTCAGCGCCTGCGGTCGGTTCAGCGTGATGACGCCGACCTTGCCCTTGGTTTCGACGAGGATGGTCTCATAAGCCATGGCGGCCTCCCGGAACTGTCTTCCGGCAGAGCTTTAAAGGGGCGGCGGGCGTCGGTCCATGCGCGCCGGCGCAAGGCCAGCTGCGCCGCAACGAGCTAGCCGCGCCTCGTCGCGCGCGGCTGGCAGCTCTCGCAATAGAAGGTCGAGCGGCCGGACTGAACCAGCCGTTTCACCAGCCCGCCGCAGCCGGGGGCGAGGCACGCCTCGCCCTCGCGGTCATAAACCTTGAAGCGGTGCTGGAAATAGCCGAGCGAGCCGTCGGCATGGGCGAAGTCGCGAAGCGTCGAGCCCCCGGCGGCGACCGCCTCCTCCAGCACCTCACGGATGATCCGCGCCAGATCATGCGCGACGGGGCGCGGGCGACCGGTCGGCGTCGCGATCGATCCAGCTTCGGCCTCCGGATGGAGCCCGGCCCGGAACAGGGCCTCGCAGACATAGATATTGCCGAGTCCCGCCACGAGTCGCTGGTCGAGCAGGGCGGCCTTGAGCGGCGCGAACTTGCCGGCGAAGAGGCGTGCCAGCGTATCGCCCGAGAGTTCGTTGCCGAGCGGCTCGATGCCCATGCCGGCGAAATGCTTCGAGCCGGCGAGCTCCGATCGCGGCACGAGATCCATGAACCCGAAGCGGCGCACGTCATTGTAGGTGACGCGCGCACCCGAGCCGAGATGGAACACGACATGGTCGTGGATCAGGTGCCTGCCGATCTCATTATAGTAGGCGCCCGGCTCGACCGGCGGCGTGCCCGGCGCCTCGACGACGAAGCGCCCGCTCATGCCGAGATGCATGACCAGCGCCTGCCCGTCGTCGAGATCGGCGATCAAGTACTTGGCCCGGCGCGACAGGGCCTCGACGCGCCGACCGGTCAAGCGCTCGACGAAGCGATCGGGCAAGGGGAAGCGGAGATCGGGCCGGTTCTGCTCGACGCGCGCGAAGGTCTCGCCCAGCATAGCCGGCTCCAGCCCACGCCTGACGGTTTCGACCTCGGGAAGTTCGGGCATCCTCAAACTCTCTCGTAAAGCCTGCGTCGAGAGGGCCCGCGACAAGCCCCGCTGGTTTGGCTATTCATCGCCACAGCTGAAGACAAGACAGATTTGCACAAGGCCGGCCCGATCGTGACAGCAGCCTCCGACACCACCCATTTCGGCTTCGAGACCGTGAAGCTGGCCGAGAAGCAGGCCAAGGTCGATGACGTCTTCCATAAGGTCGCAGGCCGCTATGACCTGATGAACGACTTGATGTCGGCAGGCCTGCACCGGGCCTGGAAGAGCGCGCTTCTCACCGCGATCAACCCGGCCAAGGACCGTCCCTTTCACCATCTCGACGTCGCCGGCGGCACGGGCGACGTCGCCTTTTCGGTGCTGGAGGCCGGCGGGCCGCAGACCGACGTCACCGTGCTCGACATCAATGCCGAGATGCTCAGCGTCGGCCGCGACCGAGCCGACAAGCGCTTTCCCGACGATGAGCGCATCCGCTTCGTGCAAGGCAATGCCGAGGAGCTCGGCCTGCCCGACAACAGGTTCGACTGCTACACGATCGCCTTCGGCATCAGGAACGTGCCGCGCATCGACAAGGCGCTGGCCGAGGCCCATCGCGTCCTCAAGCGCGGTGGGCGCTTCCTGTGCCTCGAATTCAGCCATGTCGACGTGCCGCTGCTCGACAAGGTCTATGAGGCCTATTCGTTCAACGTGATCCCGCCGATGGGCCGCCTGGTCACGGGCGAGGCCGAGCCCTACCAGTATCTGGTCGAATCGATCCGCAAATTTCCGCGGCCTCAGGCCTTCGCCCAGATGATCGAGGCCGCCGGCTTCCGTCGGGCGAAGTTCACGCCAATGACGGGCGGGGTCGTGGCGCTGCATTCGGGCTGGAAGCTGTGATGCACAGCGCACCGGCATGATCTCATCGCTCTTCCATCTCGCTCGTTCCGCCCGCACGGGCTTCGTGCTGGCACGCGAGGGCGCGCTGGCGCTGGTCGATCCTTCGGTGCTGCCGCCGCTGGCTCGCGGCATGATCCGGCTCGGGCGGCTGATCGAACGGCGCGGCGCCGGAACCTCGGCGACACGGCTCGCAGCAGCGTTGACGCGGCTGGGGCCGTCCTATGTGAAATTCGGGCAGTTCCTGGCGACCCGACCGGATGTCGTCGGCATGAAGATCGCCGAGGACCTCTCGGCCCTGCAGGACCGGATGCCGCCCTTCCCGATGGCGCAGGCGCGCGCCACGATCGAGGCCGCGCATGGCCAACCGCTCGAGGCGCTGTTCGCGAGCTTCGGCGAGCCCGTCGCCGCGGCCTCGATCGCGCAGGTGCATCGTGCCCGGCTGAAGGACGGACGCGAGGTCGCGGTCAAGATCCTGCGGCCCGGTATCCGCGACCGCTTCCATCGCGATCTCGGGGCGATGCGCTTTGGCGCGGAGCTGGCGGAAAGCCGCTCGGCGGAAGCTCGCCGCCTGCGCTTCACCGGCGTGGTCGAAACCCTGGCGCGCTCGGTGACGATGGAGATGGATCTGCGGCTCGAGGCCGCCGCGCTCTCCGAATTCGCCGAGAACACCAAGGCCGACGCCGATTTCCGCGTGCCGGAGCCCGACTGGCAGTTGACCGCCCGCGAGATGCTGGTCGATGAGTGGATCGACGGCATCCGCCTCTCCGACATAGAGGGCCTGCGGGCCGCCGGCCACGACCTGCCGGCGCTCGGCCGCAACGTCATCCAGTCCTTCCTGAAGCACGCCATCCGCGACGGCTTCTTCCATGCCGACATGCATCCGGGGAACCTGTTCGTCGATGCGCAGGGACGCCTCGTCGCGGTCGATGGCGGCATCATGGGCCGGCTCGGCCTGAAGGAGCGGCGCTTCCTCGCGGAGATCCTGCTCGGCTTCATCACGCGCGACTATCGTCGCGTCGCCGAAGTGCACTTCGAAGCCGGCTATGTACCGGGCCATCACGCGGTCGAGGATTTCGCCCAGGCGATCCGCGCCGTCGGAGAGCCGATCCACGACAAGAGCGCCGACCAGATCTCGATGGCCAAGGTGCTGACCCTGCTCTTCGAGATCACCGGCATGTTCGACATGGTGACCCGCACCGAACTCGTGATGCTGCAGAAGACGATGGTGGTGGTCGAAGGCGTCGCCCGCACGCTCGACCCCCAGCTCGACATGTGGAAGACGGCCGAGCCGGTCGTGCGCGAGTGGATCACCCAGAATCTCGGGCCCCTCGGCCGGCTGCAGGACGCAGGGCGCGGGGCCGGCTCGCTGTTGGGGAGCCTCGCCCGTTTGCCCGAGACGATCGGCCGGGCCGAGCGCGTGCTCGGTCAGCTTGAAGACGCCTCGCGCCAGGGCTTTTCGCTCGACGAACGCAGCGTCGCGGCGATCGGGCGCGCCGAGGCCCAGCGCAACCGCTGGGGCAATTGGGCGCTCTGGGTCATCGCCGCGCTGATCGCCTGGGCGGTGCTGGGGTAAGGCATGCCCATTTCCCTCGGAACCACGCCGTCGTCCCGGGCTTGACCCGGGACCCGTTCCGAAACCTGACCGACTAGCGCTCCGGAATGGATCCCAGATCTCCGTGTCGCTCCGTCCGGGATGACAACCGCTTCTGCCGAAACGAAGCACAGTGTGGGGCTCGTCGCGGCAGGCCTACCCGCAATTCGCCTTGTCGGCCGGCATGTCGGCTCCGACCATCCAGTTGGTGCCGAAGCGGTCGCGCAGCATGCCGAAGCGCGGCGACCAGAAGGTTTCCGCCATCGGCATCTGGACCATCGCGCCCTCCGACAGGCCAGCGAAGATCCGCTCGGCCTCGGCGATTTCGGGCACGTTGACCGAAACGGAGACGCTGCGCATCGGGCCATCGCTTCGGTCGGGCGGCGCATCGGAGGCCATCAGCATCTGGCCCTCGATCTCGAGGCAGGCATGCAGGATCTTGTCCTTCCAGGCCTCCGGAACATGCTCCTCGGCCGGCGTGCCGCGATGATCCATCATCGCCGTCAGCGTGCCGCCAAGCACGGCGTGGTAGAGCGTGAACGCCTCGCGGCAATTGCCCTCGAACATCAGGTAGGTGGATAGCTTCATCGCAATATCCCTCCGCTGGCCGGCGACGGTCAGAGCTTGCGGTAATGGGCGGTCATGAACTCGGTCCAGCCGCCATTCCCGTCGGGCGTATAGGAGGACAGGATGCGGTGGCCGGGTCCGACGATGGTGATGACGTCGCGATAGGGCATGATCGATCCGTCGCCTGTCATGCTGGGCCCCGCGCTGTCGAGCGAAAGCACCTTGCCGCTGTCGTCCAGCGCACCGTCATAAAGCCATTGATGCGTCATCATCGAACCGACGAAGCTGCCGACGAAACGCCCCTTGGCGGGGTCGAAGCCGAGCGTCATCAAGGTCTTGCCGGTCGTGCCGTCGGGCATCTCGCCCTCACCCTCGCCGAGCGTCCAGAGTCCGCCAAGCGAGCGCACCGTTTCCTTGCCCTTCGATTTCTGACGAGGCTGGTCGGGCCCCATCGCGCAGTCCATCTCCGCCGTCCATTCGCCGACCAGCTGCTGCAGCCAGTCGTGTTCCTTCTGCGGCTTTGCGAACATGGGCTTTCCTCTCTGTCGTTATGGATCGTTCGGGTCCTTCAGGCCGGGCGCTCGGCCGCAGCCTTCATCGCAGCGAGCCCGGCTTCGAAATCGCCGCCGACCATCCGGTCCATGTCCATGAAGACATGGATGATCTTGCCCAGGAACGGCGTCGGCCCGGTCATCGTCCAGGTCACATGGGTCGAGGCCGTCGCTCCCTGGCCGCGAGGCTGCAGGATAAAGACGGCGTCGTTATGGGCTTCGAACGGCGCGACGAAATCGAGCTTGAGCGCGACCTTCGCGGGCGCCGCCTCGACGATCTCCATGCTGCCGCGGCCGACATTCTTGTCGCCGTCCCAGGCGTAGCGCGCTCCGACGCCGCTCTCCGCCCCGCTGAAGCTGCGCTTCATGGCCGGATCCTTCTTCTCCCAGGGCGACCAGGCACTCCAGGCCCTGAAGTCGGCGAGCAGAGGATAGATCCGATCCGGCGGCGCATTGATCGCGATCGAACGCTGCACCTGGAAGGTGTCGGGCTTTGTCGCGGCAAGGACCAGCACGATGGCGATCGCCACGACGACGAGCCCGGCGAGGCTGATGAGGGCCGTCTTCAGCATGATGGTGTCCTCGTTCCATGGAGCTCTGGCCGTGCCGGCCCGGAATATTACTTAACTTATCGGTTTAGTATAGGGGCGCCTGCCAGGCAGTCAACCCGGCGGCCGCGTCAGAGGCTGGCAGTTGTCACGCGGCACGGCCCGCGGCTAAAGCTCGACCGAACGAAAGGACGCAGCCGCCGATGACGTTCGAGACCGCCGCCACCCCCGCCGCCGCCATCGACCGGCTCGAGGCGCTCTATGCCCAGGCCCGGACGGCGCTACGCGACGACCTGCAGCGCTTCTTCGAGACCGGCCAGGCGCCGACCGCGGAGGATCGGGCGCGCTATCGCTACCCGCTGCTTCGCGTCACCTACGAGCCCTCCAAGCTGCCGGCCGCGACGCGGCGTGGCTACGCCAAATTCGCCACTCCCGGCGTCTACTCGACAACGGTGACGCAGCCGGCCGAGTTCCGCGCCTATCTACTCGACCAGCTTCAGCCGCTGGTCGAGGAATATGGCGCGACGATCGAGACCGGGGTCAGCCCGCAGGAGATCCCCTATCCCTACGCGCTCGACGGCGGCGACGAACTCGGGCGCGGCAAGGTCACGGCGACCGAACTGGCGCGCCATTTTCCGACACCTCTGCTGTCGCTCGTCGGCGACGAAGTCGCCGACGGCACATTCGACATCGTCGAGGGTGAGCCGCGCCCGCTCTCGCTCTTCGACGCGGTGCGGGTCGATTATTCGCTGCGCCGGCTCGTCCACTACACCGGCACCGACTGGCGCGCGGTGCAGCCCTGGGTGCTGCTGACCAACTACCACCGCTATGTCGACCAGTTCGTGCGGCTGGCGCTGGCGGAGATCGAGGCCGGCACGGCGCTGGCGCTGGTCACGCCGGGCGGGGTTCGGATCGAACGCGACGGCATCGACGTCAGCGCCGCCGAGCGCGTGATGTCGGCGCCCTGGCACCGCTTCCAGATGCCGGCCTACCACCTGATCCGCGAAAACGGCGAGGGCGTCACGCTGGTCAATATCGGCGTCGGCCCCTCCAACGCCAAGAACATCACCGATCATCTCGCGGTGCTGAGACCGAATTGCTGGCTGATGGTCGGCCATTGCGGCGGCCTGCGGCAGACCCAGATCATCGGCGACTATGTGCTCGCCCATGCCTATCTCAGGCAGGACGGCATCCTTGATGACGTGGTTCCGCCCGAGGTGCCGATCCCGGCACTGGCCGAGGTGCAGGTCGCGCTCCAGCAAGCCGCCGCCGAAGTCACCGGCGAGCAGGGCGAGCGCCTGAAGAACCGCCTGCGCACCGGCACCGTGGTGACGCAGGACGACCGCAACTGGGAGCTGCGCTGGACCAAGGAGCGGCGGCGCATCAACCTTTCGCGCGCCATCGCGGTCGACATGGAATCCGGCACTATCGCGGCGCAGGGCTACAGGCTGCGCGTGCCCTATGGCACGCTGCTCTGCGTCTCCGACAAGCCCCTCCATGGCGAGATCAAGCTGCCTGGCGCGGCCAATGCCTTCTATGAGCGCGCCGTCAGCGAGCATCTCAAGATCGGGCTCGCCGCGCTGGAGAAGCTGAAGGAGGCGGGCTCAACGATCCATTCGCGCAAGCTCAGGAGCTTCGACGAGCCGCCGTTCCGGTGAAGCCAAGGGCGCCCCGGGCGCGGCCGCAACGTCAAGCCGCTGCGCCGCCCAAGGGGAAAGGGTTCCCGTGCCCCATGCCCAATGCTACGACACCAGCCGACCAAGGCTAGGAACCGCCGCCATTGCCTCCTTCCCGTTCCATTCTCCTGATCATCGGTGGCGGCATCGCCGCCTATAAGTGCCTGGAGCTGATCCGCCGGCTGAAGGATCGCGGCATCGCCACGCGTGCGATCCTGACCAAGGCGGGCGAGGAATTCGTCACGCCGCTCTCGGTCGGGACGCTGTGCGGCGAGCGCTGCTTCACCGACCTGTTCTCGCTGACCGATGAGGCCGATATCGGCCATATCGCGCTGTCGCGCTCGACCGACCTCCTGGTCGTGGCGCCCGCGACCGCTGACCTGATCGCCAAGATGGCGACCGGCCTCGCCAACGACCTCGCCTCGACGGCGCTGCTCGCCACCGACAAGCGCGTCCTGATCGCGCCCGCGATGAACCCGCGGATGTGGCAGCATCCGGCGACGCGCCGGAACATGGCGCAGCTCGAGAAGGACGGCGTGCTCGTGGTCGGCCCCAATTCCGGCGCCATGGCCGAGCGCGGCGAGAACGGGCCGGGGCGTATGGCGGAGCCGGCGGAGCTGCTGGCCGCGATCGAACTCGCGCTCGCCGGCGAGGCCACGGCGCAGCAGCGGGCCATCGGTTTCCTGGGACGCCTGCCGGGCGGCGCGGCGAACGCATCCGGCCCGCTCGCCGGCCGGCATGTGCTGGTGACCTCGGGCCCGACGCATGAGGCGATCGACCCCGTGCGCTACATCGCCAACCGTTCCTCGGGAAAGCAGGGTCACGCCATCGCCGCAGCGGCTGCGGCCGCCGGAGCGCGCGTGACGCTGGTCTCGGGCCCGGTCAACCTGCCTGATCCGGCCGGTGTCGAGACTGTGCATGTCGAATCGGCACGCGAAATGCTGGCGGCCGTCGAGGCCGCCTTGCCGGCCGCGATCGCGATCTTCACCGCTGCCGTCGCCGATTGGCGCGTGGCGGACGAAGCCCCCGAGAAGCTGAAGAAGGATGGCAGCGCCCTGCCGCCTCTGAGCCTCGTCGAGAACCCCGATATCCTCGCCACCATCGCGCATCGGCAAAGCGGCCGGCCCGATCTCGTCGTCGGCTTTGCCGCCGAGACCGAGAATGTCGTCGCCTATGCGCAGGCGAAGCTGGCCCGGAAGGGCTGCGACCTGATCGTCGCCAACGATGTCGGCGGCACCGGGGTGATGGGCGGCGACGCCAATACCGTGCATCTGGTGACACGCGACGCAGTCGAAAGCTGGCCGACGCTCGCCAAGCAGGAGGTTGCGACCCGTCTCGTCGCGCATATCGCACGGCTTGCCGCGGCGCGAGTCGAGGCGTGAGCGGCGTGGTCAGCATCGCGTTCCTCCGCCTGCCGCATGGCGCCGGGCTGCCGCTGCCGGCCTATGAGAGTGCAGGCGCCGCGGGCATGGACCTGCGCGCCGCGATCAGCGATGGCGAGGCGCTCGAACTGGCGCCGGGGGCACGGACCCTGGTGCCGACCGGCCTCGCCCTGCAGCTGCCTGGAGGTTTCGAAGCGCAGGTCAGGCCGCGCTCCGGACTCGCCGCCAAGCATGGCGTCACCGTGCTGAACGCGCCGGGCACCGTCGACAGCGACTACCGGGGCGAGGTCAAGGTCATCCTGATCAATCATGGCGACACCGCCTTTGCGATCCGCCGAGGCGACCGCATCGCCCAGCTCGTGATCGCGCCCGTCACGCGCGCGATCACGGTCGAAGTCACGGCGCTCGACCAGACCGGGCGCGGGGCGGGCGGCTTCGGCTCGACCGGTATCTCGGATGCGGGCCCCGACGCCGCGACAAGCGCCGTCAAGGGAGCGCTCGCGTGATCCTGCTCTCCCGCCGCAGCCAGCTCGCCATCGCGGCGGTGGTCGACATCGCCCTGCATGCAAGGCCGTCGCCGGTCGCGGCCAAGCTTCTGGCGGCGCGCCACGACTTGCCGCCGCGCCATCTCGAGACGCTGCTTCAGGCGCTGGTCAGGGTCGGAATCCTCAAGGGTGTGCGTGGCCCGCGCGGCGGCTACGAGCTGGCCCGGGAACGGCGCAGGATCACCGCCGGCGATATCGCGCGCGCCGCCATGCAGGAGGCCGCCGAGGATGGGCTCGGGCCGACGCCGCATTCCCGCCTCATCGACGAAGTCGTCGGGCCCGAGGTCCTGCGCGCCTCGCAGGCCTTCCTGGAAGCTCTCGACGGCATCACGGTCGAGGAGCTCTGCCAGCGCGCCCAAGACGAGGCCGTGTTCGGCGCCGCGCGCGCGGACGTCGATTTCACGATATGAAATGTGATTTGTTTCAATTCATCGACACGTCATGTGAATTGAGCTAGCCTGCCTGCCCAATCGACGGTTTGAAACCGAAGCGTCAAGGAGCATTTCATGACCGAGGCAGCGCGCAAGCTCGATACCGAACCGGTGAAGACGCCCGGCCGGGGCCGGATCTACGAATCGATCACGGACACGATCGGCGATACGCCTCTCGTCAAACTCAACCGCCTGCCCGCCGAGCGCGGCGTCAAGGCGACGATCCTGGCCAAGCTCGAATTCTTCAACCCGATCTCCAGCGTCAAGGACCGGATCGGCGTCAACATGATCGACGCGCTGGAAGCCTCGGGCGCCCTGAAGCCGGGCGGCACGCTGATCGAGCCGACCTCGGGCAACACCGGCATCGCCCTCGCATTCGTGGCGGCCGCTCGCGGCTACCGCCTGATCCTGGTCATGCCGGAGACGATGTCGCTGGAGCGCCGCAAGATGCTGGCGCTGCTCGGCGCCGAACTCGTGCTGACGCCCGGCCCCGGCGGCATGCGCGGAGCCGTCGCCAAGGCCGAGGAGCTGAAGAACGAGATCGCCGGCGCGATCATCCCGCAGCAGTTCGAGAATCCGCACAATCCCGAGATCCACCGCAAGACCACGGCTGAGGAGATCTGGAATGATACCGACGGCAAGGTCGACATCTTCATCGCGGGCGTCGGCACCGGCGGCACGATCACCGGCGTCGGCCAGGTCCTGAAGGCCAGGAAGCCGGGCGTGAAGATCATCGCGGTCGAGCCGGAGGATTCGCCGGTGCTGTCCGGCGGCGCGCCCGGCCCGCACAAGATCCAGGGCATCGGAGCCGGCTTCGTGCCGGGCATCCTCGACCGCTCGGTGATCGACGAGGTCGTCACCGTCGGCAACCAGACCTCCTTCGAGACCTCGCGGGCGCTGGCGAAGAAGGAGGGCATCCCCGCCGGCATCTCGTCGGGCGCGGCCATCGCTGCAGCCCTGGAGGTCGGCGCGCGCCCCGAGAACGCCGGCAAGACGATCGTGGTGATCATCCCCTCCTTCGCCGAGCGCTACATCTCCAGCGCCCTGTTCGAAGGGCTGTGACGGAGCCATTGCCCCAGCTCTGCCGCGTTCTCGACGATCCGCCGGAGGGTTTCGAAACCCTTCGGCGGGAGGCGGCAGCGGAGGGTTACGACTTTCTCGATCGACTGGCCGACGAGATCGCGCAGGGACGCTATTCCGGAGGCGCGGAGCTGCCGATGATGCTAGCCGCTTTTCGCGGCGGCGGGTTGGTCGCGCTGGGCGGGCTGACGGCCGATCCTTACGACTCCGCGCCTGATCTCGCCCGCATCCGCCATGTCTATGTCCGGCAGGCGGTGCGCCGGTCGGGCATCGGGCGCATCCTGGCGACGGCCTTGATCCAGCAGGGTTTCGCGATTGCCGGCCGCCTCTCCCTGCGCGCAGCGGATGCCGGCGCGGCCAGCTTCTGGGAAGCGCAAGGCTTCGTCCGCGAGATCGACAGCGCGGCGCGCACGCATCTGCTCATGCGGAGCGACGAGCCCTGAGAGCGTGCTTCGTTTCGATGGAAGCGCGGGTCAATCCCGGGCTTCCCGAGAAAGATCAGCCTGCTCCCGAACCGCCGCCGGCTTCAGTCCCGCTTGGGAAAGATCAGCGTGACGCAGGTGCCGGGACGGCTCGCGGATGCATCGAGCGGGGCTGATGTCATCGTCGCCTGCATGCTTCGGAGCAGGCTCGCGATCACCGTCTGCCCGAGGCCCTTGGTCTCGATCTCGGCGGGCATGCCAACACCGTCATCTTCCACCGACAAGGCCAGTGCGGGTTCTCCGTCCTGAACCGTCTCGGCGAAACGGATGACGATCTTGCCCGCGATCCCGTTGGGGAACGCGTGCTTGATCGCGTTCGTCACCAGCTCGTTGACGATGACCACGAAGGACACCGCATCACGCCCGGGCAGGCGGATCGCGTCCATCGCGAGCGCGACCTCGATCGGTCGGCCCTCGGCGGCCTTGCCGATCTCGGCCAGCAGATCCTCCATATAGGGCCTTGCATCGATCTCGTCGGTGTCGAGGTCCAGCCGCAGACGACGCTGGCCTGCGGCGATGGCCTGGATGCGCGACTGCGCCTGCTGGAGCGCAGTCCGCACCGCCGGCTCGCGGCTCTGGCGGCTCTGGACGTTGAGCAGCGCGGAGACCATGGCGAGGTTGTTGCCGACGCGGTGATTGACGTCGCGAAGCAGGGCCTCGATGCGCAGGCGCTCATTCTCGAGCTCCTGCGTCCGCTCGCCGACGATCTGTTCGAGTTCGGCATTGCTCTCCGCCAGCGAGATGCTGCGGCGCTGACGGGTGCGCAATTGCTGCCGCGCGGCGAAGGCGAGACCCGCCAACGCCACGACGATGCCGATGCTCGCCCACAGCCGGCGGCGCTCCTCATTGCGGTTCAGCGAGACGAGGCGGATGTTCTCGGCCAGCTGGACCTGCTGGATGCCGTCGCGCAACGCATCCATGGCGCCAATGCCCCTGCCGTCGCGCATCACGGCGAGCGCCGCGTCCTTGCGACCGTCACGGGCGAGCCCGACCGTCGCATCGAGTTCCTCGAGCTTGCGCTCGACATGCTCGCGCAGGTCGGCGACGCGCTTTTTCTGCACCGGGTCGTGCTCGACGAGCCGTTCGAGCGTCTCCAGTGCTGGAATGACGGCGCTGCGCCCGTTCGTGAAGGGGACGAGATAGCTCGCGGTACCTGTGAGCATGTAGCCGCGCTGCCCCGTCTCGGCATCGCGCAGATGACCCAGGAAGCGCTCGGCGCTCTCGCGAATGGCAATGGCACGGGAGACGCGCTCGGCGGTGTTCTGGGCCTGGAGATTGATCCACGCCGCCAGCAGCACCGACACCGCGACGACAGCGATCGCGATGACCGTGACCGTCGCCGAACGCAGGCGCGCCCGGAGGGCGGGGATCATCGGGATCAGAAAGCGCGAGCGGGGCCTCACCTGAACTGCCATGGCTACCCTGTTACAGGACGGCAGCCATAATCCCTATGTTAAATGACAGGCAGCGACGATTTGGGCCTGGCCAAGGCCAGCCCGGCAGGCGCTCGCGCCCGCTCATGCCTCGTCCTCGTCGTCAGCATCGCTGCCGCTGAAGAACTGCCGCCCGAGGAGCGCGCCGAGCAGGACGACGCCCCCGAGAGCCGCATAGCGCCAGCCTTTTCGTGATCCGAGGCCCGCACCCACGAGCTTGGCGGCGATCGGTGCGGCGATCGGAGCCGCTGCCAGCGCGGTCGTCGCCAGTGGGCGGGGTGGGCGCCGCTTGTTCTTGACGTAGAGCCCGATGCCGAAGGCCAGAAGCCCGGCGACCAGCAGCCCTCCGGCGATGAACAGGCTCGCCTCGGCCGCGCCGTAGCGCAGCGCCAGGACCGTGTGCAACGCATTCAGCGCATAGCCGCCGGCACACAATACCAGCAGAGCCGCGAGCCCGAACAAGGCATAGACAGTGACGTTCCGCCTGACTGCTCCGGAAATCTCCGATGCGAGAAACGCTCCGATTCCCCCCAGCATCGGATCAGCGCGCCGACAGGAAGCCGACGAAGAGGCCGACGGCAGCCGCCAGCCCCAGCGCCCGCAGCGGGCGCTCGCGGATTTCCTCCTCGATCAGGCGCTGGAGGTCGGTGGCCTGCTCCTTGGCGACATCGACCATGCGGTCGGTATCGACGCCGACCGAGCGCAGGCGTTCGCTGACGGTCGCGACCAGATCGTCAGCCCCCCGCGCGAGGCTGGCCTCGATCTCGTCCACCTCGCGCCTGGCGCGGCTTGCGGTCTTGCGCGCCTCGGCGGCAATCTCCTCGCCGCCGGCGACGGCCTCGTCCTTGGCGCGCTTGACGGCAGCCGCAGCCTGACGCTTGGCGGAAGTGGTGGTGGTGGCCATGTCGCTTGTCCCATCCTCTGCGTAGATCGATGTCGGTTGAACGGATCCCAAAAACGTTGCCCCGCCGGACGAAGTAAAAGGCCGGCCGAGCCTTACCGGCCAACGCGCGCCGCCGACATGGGTTCCCTCCAAGGTTCAGGCTGCTTTCGCCTCAACCTGTTCGAGACCTTGCTCCTCGGCCTGCGCCGCGCGATAGCGGGCGAATTCCTCCTGCGCCACCATGGCGACGAGCAGGATCGGAGTCGAGAGCACCGCACCGACCGGCCCCCAGAGCCAGAGCCAGAAGATGAAGCCGATGAAGACCAGGAAGGGCGAGACCGTCAGGCTCCTGCCCACGAAGACCGGCGTCACCGCATTGCCCTCGATCAGGTGCAGCACGAAATAGGCCGCGGCCGGCCAGATCGCCGTCACCAGGAAGGGCGCATCGATCAGCGCCGCCAGGAAGAGCATCACCGTGACGATGATCGGCCCGATGAAGGCGAGGTAGTTCAGCAGGAAGGCGAGCGCGCCCCAGAAGAGCGGGAAGGGCAGGCCGGCCAGCCAGGCGATCGTCAGCGTCAGGACGCCCATGCCGAGGTTGATCAGAGTCACCAGGCCAAAATAGCGCGCCACCCGCGTTTCGATCTCCTGGAAGAAGGATCCTGCCGATTTCCGCGCGCCGCGACCGAGGCAAAGCCGCAAGGCGCGAGCCTTGAGGTGGCGGCGCGTCGCCAGCCAGAAATAGACCGTCGCGACGAAGATCAGGAGGCCGCCGGCAGCGGTCGATGAGGTCATCGCGATGTCGACAAGCGGATTGCCCTGGGAAACGCTGAGCTCGGCGCCACTCTTGCCCATCATCGCGCCGATCGCCTGCTTGGCTTCGTCCAGGACGACGAAGATACCTGCGAGCTTGGCCTTGGCAGCCGTCATCATTCCGGGAGCCTGGTCGCTCCAGCCGGCCACGGGCACAGCCAGAACGGTGATCGCAGCCAGGATCATGCCGAGAAAAAGCAGCACGATGATCGCAGCCGCGAGATGCTGCGGCACGTTGCGACGCACGAGCCAGTCGACGGCCGGGCCCAGCACGAGCCCGAAGATGACTCCGGCCGTGATCGGCAACGCGATCACCTTGGTCAGGTAGAGCGTCGCGGTCGCGAGGATGACGAAGATGCCGATGATCGCATAGCGGACGATGAGGTCATGTTCGCGGGGCGTGATATCGGCGCCGGCCTCCTCGACCTCAGGTTCCGCCATATAGCGCGGAAAAGGCTTCCAGGCGGATGAATTGAGCATGGCCTTGGTTCCAACGCGCGCGCACCGCGCCCCCCGGCGCGTCCACAACGACAACGTTGGGCTATCGGCGAAGGTTCCGTCGCGGGCAGCCTCCGCTCAATGCGCCTCGTCCCAGTTTCCGGCCGCGCGGGCCTCGACCGCCAACGGCACCCTGAGCTGAACCGCCGGATGCGGCGCCTCGACCATGACCTTCTCGATCACCGGCAGGGCCGCCTCGACCTGATCGTCAGGCACCTCGAACACCAGCTCGTCATGGACCTGCAGCAGCATCCGGACATCAAGCCGCGCCGCCGCCAGCGCATCCTCCATCCGGATCATGGCGCGCCGGATGATGTCGGCGGCCGAACCCTGGATCGGCGCGTTGATCGCCTGACGCTCGACGAAGGCGCGCTCGGACGGATTCTTAGAGGCCACCGCCGGGAAATGGCAGATGCGCCCGAAGATCGTTTCGACATGACCGTTGGCGCGCACGAAGGTCTTGGTCTGGTCCATGTAGTCGCGGATGCCGGGGAAGCGCTCGAAATATTTGCGGATATAGGCGCTGGCTTCCTCGCGACCGATGCCGAGCTGGTTCGCCAGGCCGAAGGCCGAGATGCCGTAGATGATGCCGAAATTGATCGCCTTGGCGCGACGGCGGACCTCGCTCGGCATGCCCTGCACGGGAACGCCGAACATCTCGGAGGCCGTCATCGCATGGATGTCGATACCGTCGGCGAAGGCCTGCCGGAGCTGCGGAATTTCAGCGATATGGGCAAGGAGCCGCAGCTCGATCTGGCTGTAGTCGGCCGAAACCAGCTTGTAGCCCGGCTCGGGGATGAAGGCCGTCCTGATCTTGCGCCCTGCCTCGGTCCGGATCGGGATGTTCTGCAGGTTCGGTTCCGATGACGAGAGCCGGCCCGTCGTCGTCGCCGCCAGCGCATAGGACGTGTGAACCCGGCTGGTCTGCGGGTTCACATAGGCCGGCAGCGAGTCGGTGTAGGTCGATTTGAGCTTGGCGAGCTGACGCCAGTCGAGGATCTTCGAAGGCAGCGGATGGCCCTTCTCCGCCAGCTCCTCGAGCACGCCGGCGCCGGTCGCCCATTGCCCAGTCGCTGTCTTCTTGGCGCCTTCGAGGCCCATCTTGCCGAACAGGATGTCGCCGAGCTGCTTGGGGCTGCCGATGGTGAATTTCTCGCCGGCAAGCTCGTAGATCTCGTCCTCGAGCCGCGCCAGTGACTGGGCGAACTCGCCCGAGAGCCGCGACAGGATCTGCCGGTCGATGGCGATGCCGCGCGCCTCCATGCGGGCGAGGACGCCGACCAGCGGACGCTCCAGCGTCTCGTAGACCGTGGTGCGGCCCTCAGCCGCCAGGCGCGGCTTCAGGACCTGCCAGAGCCGCAAGGTCACGTCGGCATCCTCGGCAGCGTAGTCCGTCGCCTTGTCGAGCGCGACCTTGTCAAAGGTGACCTGCGCCTTGCCGGTGCCGGCGACCTGCCCGAAGGTGATCGTCTCATGGCCGAGATGCAGCTCGGAGAGCTTGTCCATGCCATGGCTGTTGCTGCCGGCATCGAGCGCGTAGGAGACCAGCATGGTGTCGTCGATCGGCGCGACCTCGATGCCGTAGCGCTTCAGCAGGACGAGATCGTATTTGAGGTTCTGGCCGATCTTCAGCACGCCGGGGTCGGCGAGCAGGGGCTTCAGTGCCGCCAGCGCCTCGGCCAGCGGGACCTGGCCCTCGACCATGCCGCCGCCGAAGAGATCGCTGCCGCCGCGATGCTGCAGAGGGATGTAGCAGGCCCGGCCCGGCGCGACCGCCATCGAGATGCCGACGAGATCGGCCTGCATCGGGTCAATGGCGCTGGTCTCGGTGTCGATCGCGAGCTGACCGGCCTCGTAGGCCCAGCCGATCCAGCGCTTGAGCGCATCGAGATCGCGGACGCATTCATAGGCCGTGAGGTCGATCTTCTGGCCGAGCGCCGCGTTCTTGCGGCTGGCAGCGAGATCGGCCGGCTTCAGCCAGCCGTCGCCATTGGCCGCCGCCGCAACCGGCTGCGTGACAGGCGCACTCGCCGCTTCCGAGAGTGCTGCGGGCGCGTCGCTGGCATCAGCGCCGGCATAGAGCGCCTTGAGCTCGGCCGCGCGGCTGCCGCCCGGTGCCAAAGCCTCGTCGGGATCGATCGCCGCGACATCGGCCTCATAGGCCTCAGCCACGCGCTTGGTGATGGTGGTGAACTCCATCGCCTTGAGGAAGGCGATCAGCCGGGCCGGGTCGGGCTGGCCGAGCGTCAGATCCGCGAGCGGCGTCTCGACCTTCACATCATCGACCAGCGTGACGAGCTTGTGCGAGATCCGGACCTTCTCAACGACCTCGGGATTGGTCAGCGTCTCGCGGCGCTTGGGCTGCTTGATCTCGCCGGCACGTGCCAGCAGCGTTTCGAGATCGCCATATTCACCGATGAGCTGGGCCGCGGTCTTGATGCCGATGCCGGGAGCGCCCGGCACATTGTCGGTCGCGTCGCCAGCCAGTGCCTGCACGTCGGTGACCTTGTCCGGCGTCACACCGAAATACTCGACGACCTCGGGCTCGCCGATACGGCGCTCGGCCCGGAAGCCCGCGCCCTTCTTCTGGTCGCCGGATGCCGGGTCGTACATGGCGACGCCCGGCCGCACGAGCTGCATCAGGTCCTTGTCCGCCGAGACGATCAACACCTCGGCGCCGGCCTCGCGGGCCTGCTTCGCATAGGTCGCGATCAGGTCGTCGGCCTCGTAGACATCCTGCTCGACCGGCAGGAGCCCGAAGGCCCTGACCGCCTCGCGCATCAGCGGGAATTGCGGGATGAGATCGGGCGGCGGATCGGAGCGGTTGCCCTTGTAGGCCGGGTAGATCGCCTTGCGGAACGAGTTCTCCGACTTGTCGAAGACGATCGCCAGATGCGTCGGCCTGACCCCGAGCACGCCGTCGCGCACGAATTGGAACAGCTTGGTCGCGAACAGCCGGACGGCGCCCGAAGGCAAACCGTCCGAGCGGGCGTTGTATTTCCGGTCCTGGTTGATCGACTGGAAATAGGCCCGGAAGATGAAGTTCGAGCCGTCGACCAGAAAGAGATGGTCGCCGGGCTTCAGGGCGGGGGCTGCGGTCTTCTGGGCTGTCTCGCTCATGGCGCGGACCATAAGCGGGCCGCGCAAAGCGGTCCATCGGGTGAATGCCGCGATTCGTAAGAAGCTGTCAGGATCGAACAGGCGTCATGCTCGGGCCAGACCCGGGCATCTCGGAACAAGGAGGCTTGGAGGCCTCCTCCGGCAGGAGATTCCCGGGCCCGCGCCATGCGCGGCCCGAGACTGACGCCACCCCTACTTCGTGACCCGGTCGATCTCAGCCAACTCCTCGGCCGTCAGCGCCCATTCGGCCGCCTTGACGTTGGCGGCGATCTGCTCGGGCTTGGTGGCGCCGGCGATGACGCTGGAGACGACCGGCTGGGCGGCGAGCCAGGAGAAGGCCAGTTCCACCAGCGTCTTGCCGCGCGCCGCGCAGAATGCCTCCAGCGCCTCGATCTTCGTCCAATTCTCGTCGCTGAAGATCTGGCCGGCGCGTTCCGGCAGCTTCGTCAGGCGCGCGCCGTCCGGCATCGGGGCGTTGCGCTTGTACTTTCCGGTGAGCGCACCGTTGGCGAGCGGGAAATAGGGCAGGAGACCCATGCCGAAATGGCCGATGGCCGGGATCAGGTCCGCTTCCGCACCGCGCTTGAGCAGGCTGTATTCGTCCTGCGCCGAGGCGAAACCGCCGATCCCGAGGTCGCGTGCAGTCCATTGCGCATCAGCAATCTGCCAGCCCGGCATGTTGGAGCAGCCGATATAGCGGACCTTGCCCTGCCGAACGAGATCCTCGAGCGCGCGCAGGGTCTCGTCGATCGGGGTCAGCCGGTCGGGCTTGTGAAACTGGTAAAGGTCGATCCAGTCGGTCTTGAGCCGGGTCAGCGATTCCTCGACCGCGCCCATGATGTAGCGGCGCGAGCCGCCCTCGCCGCCATGGAACATCTTCATGCCGAACTTCGAGGCGAGCACGATGTCCTTGCGGCGGGCGCCGAGAAACCGGCCCAGCGCCGTCTCGGAACCGCCCTTCTCGCCATAGATGTCGGCCGTGTCGAACAGGGTGATGCCGTGCTCGATCGCGGCATCGATGACCTTGGCGGCGGCCTCGTCATCGATGCGGCCGCCGAAATTGTTGCAGCCGAGGCCGACGAGCGAAACGCGCAGGCCCGAGCGGCCGAGATTGCGGAACTGCATGGATGTGGTCCTTCTGCGGAAGGGCCACACAGGATCAGAGCCGCCGCCCCGCCGCAACCACGATGCGCGGCGGTCGAAGCTGCGCCTCGCGCAGGGCAGACCCGCCTTCAGTGCGAGAGCAGGCAACAGACCGGCGTGGTCTCGATCAGGTCCTGCGTGACGCCGCCGAAGATCCATTCGCGCATGCGGCTGTGGCCATAGGCACCGGCGACGATCAGATCCGCACTCTGCTGGCGCACGAGTTCCGCAATCTCGTCGACGACATACTCGCCGCGGTCGGGCCGCTGCACGGCACGAGCCGCGATACCGTGCTGGGCGAGATAGCCGCAGACCTCCTGCGCCGGGTGGTCACCATCATCGGCCCCGACCGTGAACACGCTGACCAATTCGGCACGCGCCAGGAAGGGCAATGCGTCCCGGACGGCGCGACGGGCCTCGCGCGTATCCTTCCACGCCACAACGACACTCCTTGCCGCCAGCGTCTCGACGCCAGGCGGAACCACGAGGACCGGCCGCCCGAGCTCCAGGACGATGTCGCCGGGCGCCACGCCCATGCGGCCCAGAGCCTCGTCATCCGGCCCCTGGCGGGCAAGGATCACCAGATCGGCGGCGCGGGCCTGCGTCAGCACAAGACTGCGCGGCTGCTCGACCGCGCAACGCCAGACCAGATCCGCGCCGGCCGCAACGCGACGGAACAGAGCCTCGGCCTTGGCGAGATCCTCCTGCACGACAACGCGCGCATTCTCGACGAGAACCGCATCGACGATGCCCGTTCCATCGCCGAAATAGGGCAACTCGACCTCGTCCCCCCCGGTGCCAATCAACCGGCAGGACAGCTCCCGGGCGAGGCGGGCGGCGAAGCGGACCGTCGCCTCCGCGCCTGCGCCGAGATGAACGGGGACGAGGACGCCGCCATAGCGCGGAGTCTCGGCAGAGGGGCGGATCGACGACATGGCACGACCTCCGTCAGGCTCTGGATTGCTGCGGGCCGCTCAGCGGGTGCCGGCTGGCTCGGACGTCCCGGCCGGGCGGATGGCGACGACCCTGTAGGGCTGGAAATCGCCGTCCTGCTCGCGAATCGAGACGTATTCGCCGAGCGTGAAGCGATGACGATCGAGCTTGTAGCCGACCTCGTCGTCGTCGGGGGAAGCGTCATCATAGTCGATGCCCCAGCTTGCCCCGCCTTCGCCGCCCGCACGGTGCAGGAGCCAGCCATGGCGGTCGGGTTCGCCCGGGCGAAAGCGCCGCACCCTGCATCTGTCACGCACGCCGTGCCATTCGCTGGCGACGAGGCGCCCCTCGGCATCGAGCGGTGCGGTGATCTCGTAACCGTCGCGACTATTGCCCTCGGGGTACGAGGCGGTGCGGCCGAGATGCAGTGAAATGCGCTGGAGCATCGGAGCCCCTCCTGAAGGATCGTCCTTGGACGCAGTCTTCCACCGATCCGCGACAGACAGATTGATCCAGCGCAACATGGCGGCGGCGTCTTCAGGCACACTGCGGGGCGCCGATTTTACACGAGGAGTTGAGCCATGCTCAAATCGATCAAGAGCGTTCTCGTCGCCTTCACCGAAGAGGGGCGCGGCGAGAAGAGTTCCGCCCTTGCCTACGCGCTGTCGCTGTCGCAGCAGGCCGACGCGCATCTGACGCTGCAGGCCGCCTCGATGCGCTACGCCATTCCGGCTTCGCTGGTCGGAGCGTTCGGCGCCGAGTTGGTCGCGACCGAAAACCGCCGGATCGAGGCGCTCGCCGAAGCCTTCGCGGAGAAGGCGAAAAGCAGCGCCGATCTCGCCGGCGTCACCACCACGGTCGAGACGCCGACGCTGGTCTACGCCAACCTCTGCGACAGGCTGCTGGCCTATGCGCGGGTCCACGATCTCGCAATCCTCGACATGGAGAAGGACCCTGTGCAGCGCGACCGCGGCATGATCGAGGCCGTGCTGTTCGAGAGCGGGCGCCCGGTACTGATCGTCCCGCCGAGCTGCGAGACCTTCTCGGCGAAGCGGGTCCTGATCGCCTGGGACGGCAGCGCCGCCGCCGCGCGCGCGGTCGGCGACGCCATGCCCTTCCTGGATGAGGCCGACGAGGTCGAGATCCTTTCCATCAGCGGCGAGAAGGATCTCTCGACCTCGATCGCGGGCGCCGATCTGGCGCCTCACCTGGCGAGGCACGGCATCGCGGTCACGGTGCGCAACGTGGCGCTGACGCAGCCAGACGTCGCCGGCGAGATCAGGCACGCGGCGACGAGCTTCGGTGCCGATCTCGTGGTCTGTGGAGCCTACAAGCATTCACGCTTGCGAGAATGGCTGCTCGGCGGCGTGACGCAGTCGCTGCTCAAGGACAGCACCCTGCCGATCCTGATGAGCCACTGATCGGAAGCCGGTCAGGGAGGCATCAGCCCGGGGCCTCGTCTGCCGCGTTCAGCCAGCCGCTTTGTGCCAGAACGGCGCGTGCCAGCTCTGCCGACGACCGCTGATCGGTGTCGATGAGGAGAAAACCGTCGCCCCGCTCATCGCGCATCCTGCGTGACTGCCGCAGGCTGCGTTCGATCTGGCCTGCGCGACCAGCCCCCTGTTCCCGTTGGTCGAGGCGTGCCAGCAAAGACTCGTCGCTGGCGCGCAGGCGCACGACGGTGATCTGCGCATCGGGGATGGCGGCGAGGATCCAGCGCTTGTCGAAATCGACATGGAGCATGACGCCGGACATCAGCAGGCGCTGGTGCCCGAGCGCGCGATAGGTGCTCCAGAGCGCAGCCAGATTGAGCTGGCTGACATCGCGCGCGCCGGGCGCCAGAGTTGCCAGCGCCTCGGCGTTGGGCTTCGGGAAGACGCGATCGAGCTCGTCCGTCTCGATCGCAGCATGGGCGATGCCGGCCGCAGCCAGCAGACCGCCCATTTCCCAGCACAGAGTCGACTTGCCGACACCGGCCGGGCCGGTGATCAACAAGATCTCGACGGGAGTGCCAACCAGGGTGGCGATCAGGCCACTTCCTGCTTCATCTTCTGCGAGCGCTTGCGCTCGTTCGGGTCGAGCACGGCCTTGCGCAGTCGGATCGACTTCGGCGTCACCTCGACCAGCTCGTCGTCGTCGATCCAGGCCAGCGAACGCTCCAGCGTCATGCGGATCGGCGGGGTCAGACGAACCGCCTCGTCCTTCGACGTCGTGCGAATGTTGGTGAGCTTCTTGCCCTTGAGCACGTTCACCTCGAGATCGTTCTCGCGGGTGTGCTCGCCGACGATCATGCCCTGATAGACCTTCCAGCCGGGCTCGATCATCATCGGGCCGCGATCCTCGAGGTTCCACAGCGCATAGGCCACGGCCTCGCCGGTCTCCATCGCGATCAGCACGCCGTTGCGGCGGCCGCCGATCTCGCCCTTGTAGGGGAGATAGTCGTGGAACAGGCGGTTCATGATCGCCGTGCCGCGCGTGTCGGTCAGCAGTTCGCCCTGATAGCCGATCAGGCCGCGGGTCGGAGCGTGGAACATCAGGCGCAGGCGGTTGCCGCCGGACGGCCGCATCTCCAGCATGTCGGCCTTGCGCTCGGACATCTTCTGCACGACGACGCCGGAATGCTCCTCGTCGACGTCGATGATGACCTCCTCGATCGGCTCCAGGAGCTGGCCCGACTCGTCGCGCTTCAGCACGACGCGCGGGCGCGAGACGCCGAGTTCGAAGCCCTCGCGACGCATCGTCTCGATCAGGATCGCAAGCTGCAATTCGCCACGGCCGGAGACGATGTAGCTGTCCTTGTCGGAGGCTTCCTCGATCTTCAGCGCGACATTGCCCTCGGCCTCCTTGAACAGGCGGTCGCGGATGACGCGGGTCGTGACCTTGTCGCCCTCGGTGCCGGCCAGCGGCGAGTCATTCACCATGAAGGTCATCGAGACCGTCGGCGGGTCGATCGGCTGGGCCTCGATCGGCTCGGTGACCGAGGGGTCGCAGAAGGTGTCGGCGACGGAGCCCTTCACCAGGCCCGCGATCGAGACGATGTCGCCGGCGACGGCCTCCTCGATCGGCTGGCGCTCGAGGCCGCGGAAGGCGAGGATCTTGGTGATGCGGCCAGTCTCGACCGTCGAGCCGTCGCCCGAGAGCACCTTGATCGACTGGTTCGGCTTGGCCGAGCCCGAGGTGACGCGGCCGGTGATGATGCGGCCGAGATAGGGGTTGGCCTCGAGCAGCGTCCCGATCATGCGGAACGGACCTTCCTCGACCTTGGGCTCCGGCACATGCGAGAGGATGAGGTCGTACATCGGCGCCAGGCCCTGGTCCTGCGGGCCAGCGGGATCATGCGCCATCCAGCCCTGCTTGCCCGAACCGTAGAGGATCGGGAAATCGAGCTGCTCGTCGGTCGCGTCGAGCGCGGCGAAGAGATCGAAGACCTCGTTGATGACCTCCTGGACGCGGGCGTCGGGCTTGTCGACCTTGTTGATCGCCACGATCGGGCGCAGGCCGAGCTTCAACGCCTTGGAGACCACGAACTTGGTCTGCGGCATCGGGCCCTCGGCCGCATCGACCAGCACGATGGCCGAGTCGACCATGTTGAGGATGCGCTCGACCTCGCCGCCGAAATCGGCGTGGCCGGGGGTGTCGACGATGTTGATGCGCGTGTCCTTCCAGACGACCGAGGTCGCCTTGGCCAGAATCGTGATGCCGCGCTCCTTCTCCAGGTCGTTGGAGTCCATCACGCGCTCGATGACGCGCTGGTTGTCGCGGTACGTGCCCGACTGCTGCAGCAGCTTGTCGACGAGCGTGGTCTTGCCGTGGTCGACGTGGGCGATGATGGCGATATTGCGCATGGACATGCGGGTCGGGGCCTTTTTCATGGCCACAAGCCGGCGAGGATCGAAGCCCCGTCGGCGCAGCCCTAGTTTCGAGAATCTGGATTTCGCTGCGCCGCACATAAACCTTGGCGACCGTTTCGGCAACCGTGGCGGTCGATTTTGCCTGCCGCAGGGTGAACGGCGATAGCCGGCGGAGGCAGGCTCGCTTGGCCGGAATAGCTCCAGGAACCGGTCCGCAGCGTGTGGCCGCGCCGGATATCGGTCCAGAACTTCAGCTTTGTGCCGTCGTGGCCCGGATGCGCGCCTCGATCACGGCGCGGCTGACCTGATCGAAAACGAGGCGATAAGCCGCCACGGCGGATGAATCGAGATCGCCCTGGCCGAAATCGCCGAGCACCTCCAGCAGGATCGCATCGGCCTCGGCCCGGCAGCGATCGAGCGTCTCGATGTCCGAGGTGCTGCGGATCGTGGGCAGGAGCGCGAGCAGGCGGTCGAGCCCCATCATCGCCCGCTTGCGCCGCGCCGCGCTTTCGCGCCCGAGAAGACCGGCGGCGCCGGTGCCGAGCAGGGACATCCCCATCACGCCGAGATAGAACCAGTCGCCATAGCGCTCGAAGAAGGTCTTCTGCTCGCCGTCGATGAAGGCAGCGGCTCCGGCATGGACCGGCAGCGGCGCATCCTTGTCGGTAGCCGGCGTTTCCAGCCCCTGGATCTGCGGCAACTCTGCAGCGAGCGTCACACGCAGCCCGAGCAGGGCGCTGACGAGACTGCCGACGACGTCCTCGTCCAGATCCTGAGAGGCGACGAGCCGCGAAGTGATCGCGATCGTCGGCAGATTCTCCGACGGACGCGGCGGATCGCCCCCAAGCGCGCCCCTGACGATCTCGCCGGTCTCGATGGTGCGGACCCGCGCAGAAAGGGCATCAGCCTCGCGGACCGGGATCAGCACGGGATCCTCGCCCCAGGCCGAGCGCAGGCGGCCGGATGCGTCGCCGCTGGCACGGGCACCGACGGCGGTGATCGAGAAGAAGGCGTCGATCCGCCGCTCCTTCGCCGCCGGGACGATCTCGTCGGGCGTCAGCCCGACGATCGTCACCTCATTGGGATCGACCTCGTACTGCGCCAGAACGAGCTTCAGCAGCGCGACGTTGCCGGCGGGATTGCGCACCACCCCGACCTTGCGGCCGCGCAGATCGGCGATACGGCCGATCGCGCTGTCCTTGTCCGTGATCAGGAAGGGAAAGGAACGGCGCGTGATCAGGGCCGTGTCGGCCTTGGCCGGCAGGGCGATGTCGGGGCGGACGATCGCGAGCTCGGCGTCGCCGCCATCGACCTTGCGGGCACTTTCTTCCGAGCCTTCGGTGAGGATGAGCCGGAGACGGATCTGCGATTTCTCGCGGTTCAGCCCCTGCACGAAGCCCGCAGCCATACGGGCATCCTCGGAACCGAGCGGGCCGACGGCGAGGCGCAGCGTCCGCGGCTGGCTGACGACATAGAAGATTGCCGCGGTGATGCCGGACATCGCCAGCAGCCCCGCCAGGATCGTGAAACGGCGCCGTCCCCTGCCGAACAATTGAATCTGCCCGCTCTGCCGCCGCTCTGGCCCGTTGCCTCGACGATCAGCATTGCTTTGTCTGCCATCATGTCGCAAGTGCGGCGCCGATCACCTTCGTGCTAAGGCGAGGCCATGTCAGCATCGAGTTCTCCCCTGGCGGTCAAGATCTGCGGCCTCTCGACGCCGGAGACGCTACGCGCGGCCCTGGACGCGGGAGCCGACATGATCGGCCTCAACTTCCATCCGAAGAGCCCGCGCTATGTCACGCTCGAACGCGCCACCGAACTGGCCGCGATGGCCCGGAGCCGCGCGCAGATCGTCGCGCTCATCGTCGATTGGGACATGGCGCGGGCGGTCGAACTGGCCAAGACGCTGCGCCCCGACTGGCTGCAGCTGCACGGCGCGGAGACGCCGGCCCAAATCCGCGAAATCAAGGCCGCGACAGGCCTGCCCGTGATGAAGGCACTCGGCATCGCCAGCGCCGATGATCTCGCCGAGGTCGCGGCCTATCGCGATGTCGCGGACCGCATCCTGCTCGATGCCAAGCCGCCCAAGGGCGCGGCCTATCCGGGCGGGCATGGCAAAGTCTTCGACTGGAGCCTGCTGGCCGCGCTCGACCCCGCTTTGGGCTTCATGCTATCGGGCGGGCTCGATCCGGCGAATGTCGGCCAGGCGATCACCATCGTGCGGCCGTGGGGCGTCGACGTCTCCTCCGGTGTCGAGAGTGCGCCCGGCATCAAGGACAGCGGCCGGATCAGGGATTTCGTCGCAGCGGCACGCGCCGCCGCGACAGCGACAACAGAGGCAGGCCGGACATGAACGCGCCCCAGACCCCCAACACCTACCGCAACGGCCCCGACGAGAACGGCCGCTTCGGCATGTTCGGAGGCCGCTTCGTCGCCGAAACGCTGATGCCGCTGATCCTCGAGCTGGAACAGGCCTATGAGGCCGCGAAGGCGGACCCGGCCTATCACGCCGAGACCGCCAATGGGCTGAAGCATTATGTCGGCCGCCCCTCGCCGCTCTATTTCGCCGAGCGCCTGACCGAACACTTCCGCAGCAAGGCGGCCGCCGCCGGCCAGCCGGGCGGCGCCAAGATCTACCTGAAGCGCGAGGAGCTGAACCACACCGGTTCGCACAAGGTGAACAATGTGCTCGGCCAGATCCTGCTGGCACGGCGCATGGGCAAGAAGCGCATCATCGCCGAGACGGGTGCCGGCCAGCACGGCGTCGCCACCGCCACCCTCTGCGCCCGCTACGGGCTGGAATGCATCGTCTATATGGGCGCCGTCGACGTCGCCCGGCAGGCGCCCAACGTCTTCCGGATGAAGATGCTCGGGGCGACCGTGGTGCCGGTCGAGTCCGGCACCAAGACGCTGAAGGATGCGATGAACGAGGCCCTGCGCGACTGGGTCACCAATGTCGCGACGACGTTCTACTGCATCGGGACGGTCGCCGGCCCGCATCCCTACCCCGCTATGGTTCGCGATTTCCAGTGCGTGATCGGCAACGAGACGCGCGCGCAGATGCTGGAGCTCGAAGGGCGCCTGCCGGATTCGCTGGTCGCCTGCATCGGCGGCGGCTCGAACGCGATGGGCCTGTTCCATCCCTTCCTCGACGATCCTTCCGTCGAGATCTACGGCGTCGAGGCAGCCGGCCATGGCATTCCGTCCGGCCTGCACGCGGCCTCGCTGACCGGCGGGAAGCCCGGCGTCCTGCACGGCAACCGGACCTATCTGCTGATGGACGAGGACGGCCAGATCAAGGATGCGCATTCGATCTCGGCCGGGCTCGACTATCCCGGCATCGGCCCGGAGCATTCCTGGCTGCACGAGACCGGCCGCGCGAACTACATCTCGGCGACCGACGACGAGGCGCTGGAAGCATTCCAGCTGATCTCGAAGCTGGAAGGCATCATCCCGGCGCTCGAATCCGCCCATGCGCTCGCCCGCGTCGCCGATCTCGCTCCCCAGAAGCCGCAGGACCATCTGATGGTGGTCAACCTCTCGGGTCGCGGCGACAAGGACATCCCGCAAGTCGCGGAGATCCTCGGCGGGGTCTGACCGCCGGGCATCGCTGCCCCCACAGCCCGCGATCAGTACCTCTCGACTCTTCGCCGCAAAGAAGTGACCATAGGTCATGTGGCCGGGCCCTTCCCGGCGCGTCGTTGCGTGGGGCGGGACCGGGCCATTGGGGGGCGGCGGTAACGACAGCCGGATGGACGGATGCGCGCAGGCCCCTACCGGTCTGCCGGTCGAGATCGCTTTTCTCGCGCGCCATGGCGTGGCGTCTGCCGCGCTTGCGCTGGTCGCGCAGCAGGCCGGCCGACGCGGCACCGAGCCGGCGCGAGATGTGCTTGCCCGCGGGCTGATCGACGAGGACGGCTTCTACCGCGCCCTCGCCGCCGAGCTCGGCCTGCCCTTCCATACCGGCGAGTTCGATCTCATGTCCGGCGGCGACCATGCTGCGATCCTGCGCGGCGGCATCGCGCCGGCCGCCGGCGAGGCGTCGCGACGCCTGCGCTTCGTGCTGGCCCCCGAAGGACCGGCGCTGCGCCGGATGCTGGAGGCGGGACCGCGCCAGCGCGACGACATCGCCATCGTCACGCCGCGTCGGTTCGGCGACGCGCTGCGCCGCGCCAACGGCGCCACGCTGGCCCGCCGGGTCGCCGATCTCGATGAGGCCGGGCTCGGCCGTGACAGCGCCCGCACCGGCGCGACACGCGGGCAGCGCATTGCCGTGGCGCTTGGAGCTGCAAGTGCCGCGATCGGCGGGGTCGTCGCGCCGCTGGAGACATTCTTCGGCATCGCATCGCTGCTCGGGCCAGTGTTCCTCGGCCTGATCCTGTTGCGGCTGGCTGCCGCGATCGAGCGGCCCGCGCCGGACCTATGGCAGGAGCATCGCTGGCGCGTCGATGATGCGCGGTTGCCGGTCTATACCGTCGCGGTGCCGCTCCACCGCGAGGAGGCGGTGCTCCTCCAGCTCCTGGCGGCCCTGGCGGCGCTCGACTATCCTGTCGCCAAGCTCGACATCCGCCTGCTCGTAGAAGCCGACGACACCGGCATGCGGACGGCGCTCGCCCAGATCGCCCTGCCGCCCCATGTCAGCGTCACCGTCGTGCCGCCCGGCCCGCCCCGAACCAAGCCGCGGGCACTCAACCTTGCCCTGCTCGAAGCACGGGGCGCGCTGTTCACGATCTTCGATGCGGAGGACATTCCCGATCCGCAGCAATTGCGCATGGCGGCAGCCCGCTTCCTGCGAGCGCCTGACGAGCTTGCCTGCCTGCAGGCGAGGCTCGTGATCGACCATGCGGATGAGGGATGGCTGCCGGCGCTGTTCGCGCTGGAATATGCCGGGCTGTTCGAGGTGCTGAACCCCGGGCTGCTGCGCTCCGGGCTGCCGATTATGCTGGGCGGCACCTCGAACCATTTCCGCACGCAGGCGCTGCGGGCGATCGGCGGCTGGGACGCCTGGAACGTGACGGAGGACGCCGATCTCGGCGTGCGCCTCGTCCGGTCGGGCTACCGCATGGGCGACCTGCCGTCCGACACGCGCGAGGAGGCGCCACTGACGCTGCCTGCCTGGCTGAGGCAGCGCTCGCGCTGGATCAAGGGCTACATGCAGACGCTGGTGACGCATTCGCGTGCGCCCATCCGAACGCTGCACGAAGCCGGCCTGCCGGCCACGCTCGCTTTCCTCTCGCTCGGCCTAGGCACCGTCGCGACCGCGCTGGTCTATCCGGCCTTCGCCGCCGCGACGTTCATCGCCCTTCGCGAGGGCTCGCTGCTGTCGCCGACTGGCGCCTTCAGCAACCTGACCTCGGCGGTAGCGGTGACGGTCTGGACACTCGGCGTGATCGCCCTGTTCCTGCCGCCGGCCATCGGCGCGTTGCGACGCCGCGCCCCCCGATTGCTGCTGTTCCTGCCGCTGCTGCCGTTCTACTACGGCCTCGTCTGCATCGCCGCCTGGATGGCGCTCTACGAGTATCGGGCACGCCGCTTTGCGTGGAACAAGACGACGCATGGCCTGGCGCGCCAGCGCGCGCCCCTTGCCGCTCCCGAGCCGCCCTACAGGTGACGCAGCCACTCCTGCGCCGCCTGAGCCGGCGGCTGCTCGATATTGAAGGCGCCGACAAAGCTGCCGTCCTTCGCCATCAGATAGACCAGCGCCGTATGGTCCATGGTGTAGTCGCTGTCCTTGGTCGGCACCTTGCGGGCATAGGCGCGATAGGCCTTGATCATGGCATCGATCGCCGGCCGGTCACCGCTCAAGCCGATGATGCGCGGGTCGAAGGAGCCGAGATAGCTCTTCATCACCTCGGGCGTGTCGCGCTCGGGATCGACGGTCACGAACAGCGCGCGCAGCTTCTCGCCCTTCGGGCCGGCCGCCCGCAACACCTCGGAAATCTCGAACAGCTTGGTCGGGCAGATGTCGGGGCAGTGGGCGAAGCCGAAGAAGACCAGGAAGGGGGCACCGCGCAGATCCTTGTCCGTCAGTGTCTTGCCATCCTGCGTGGTGAGCGAGAACGGGCCCCCGACGCTCGCCGTGCCAGACTGCCCCTGCCGGCTGGGCGAGAAGGTCAGGATCGCGGCGGCGGCGAGCGCCAATGCGCCGGCGAGGAAGACGACGAGGGGCAGGACGAGACGGCGGTTCACGGGAAGGATCCTGGTTTGCGCCCCGAAGCCCGGGCGCTGGCAGCTGACGCTCTCAGAAACAGGCGACGATGGCGGCGATGAGGCCGTCGGTGAAGAGGCGATCGCCCTCGCGCCACCAGAGCAGCAGGCCGGCCAGCACCAGGGTGAGCGCGCCGCCGGCGAGCAGCGCGATACCGAGACGCGACGGCCCCGCTGCGACGGCTGCGGCGCTGTCCTCGGGCTGGCTATGGTGAGCCTGTGTCATGGCGCCAACATAAACGCCCGCCGCTCCGGTCGGAAGCGGTGTTCGTGACGCAGGCGAAATGCGATCGATCTCGGAAGTTCCGTCCTCTCATCGTCTTTTATTTCCGGAACCGATCCGAGCCGGGTGCCGTTTCTTTGGGCAACAGCGGCCAGCGCCGCCAGCCCTTGGAGAACGACCATGAAGAAGCTGCTTCTCGCAACGATGATCGCCTCAGTGACATCCCTCGGCGCCTTGGCACAGACCGCGACGACCTCGCCCATGCCGGCGCCCAAGGGGGAGGCCGACAAGAACGCGCCCTTGCCGGGCGCCAACAGCTTCACCGAAGGCCAGGCCAAGAGCCGGCTCGAAGCCAACGGCTATTCCAACGTCACGGCCCTCAAGAAGGACGAGAACGGGGTCTGGAAGGGCTCGGCGATGAATGCCGGCGCCAAGGTCAACGTCTCCGTCGATTATCGCGGCAACATCACCCGCAACTGACTTCGTCCTCTTCTGTCTGCCTGCATTCTGGAGGTCCCAAATGACCCGCATCATCACCCGTTCCTATGACAGCTACGAAACCGCGGCTGCCGTCGTCGAGAATCTGGAAGCTGCCGGCATCTCGTCATCCGATATCAGCGTGATCGGCCACGATGAGCGCACCAAGGAGAGCAACGCCGCCGAGGGCGCCGGCATCGGTGCCGGCGTCGGCGGTGCCGCCGGCCTGCTCGCCGGCCTCGGCATGCTTGCGATCCCCGGCATCGGCCCGGTCGTCGCGGCGGGTTGGCTCGCCTCGACCGCCGCTGGTGCGGTCGCCGGCGCTGCCGCTGGCGGTCTCGTGGGCTCGTTCACCAGCGCCGGCGTCGACGAGGGCGAAGCGCATTACCATGCCGAAACCGTGCGTCGCGGCGGCACCGTCGTCTCCGTGAAGGCCCCCGATGCCCACGCCGCCGAGGTCGAGGCGATCATGGACGGCGCCACGCCGATCGATCGCGACACGCGCACGGCCGAGTATCGCCGCGAAGGCTGGACCCGGTTCGACGAGAGGGCCGATCCGTACAAGGTGCCGCTCGTCTGAGACCGGCAGCCTCGAAAACAACAGCCTCCGGGGCCCGCCCCGGAGGCTGTTGGTCTAAAGGGTAGGGCTCCGGCAGGGTCGCGATGCGAAGGGCAGGGCCGACGACCTTGCGTCAGGGCACGCACCCGATAGGCTGCCTCGTTGGGGTCGCGATCGCCGCGGCACCCTGCAGCAGCGGGCCTACCCGACGATGACGATGACTGAAGCGACCTATTTCGCCCGCCTTCGGGATCTGCAGAGCGCGGCATGGCCCCCGGGCATCGCCCGCCAGCCGCATTACCCGCTGGGCGAAATCGCAATCAGCGAGCATCTGCGCGAATGGGCCAGGCGACAGCCCACCAAGCCGGCCTGCATCTTCTACGGACGCGAGGTCAGCTACAGCGAGCTGGACGATCTGAGCGAGCGCTTCGCGTCGCTTTTGCACAAGCATGGCGTTCGACCCGGTGACCGCGTTGCCGTGTTCTTGCCCAATAGCCCGCAATTCATGCTGGCCTTCTTCGCCATCCTCAAGCTCGGCGCCGTGCATGTGCCGGTGAACCCGCTCTTTCGCGAGGCCGAGCTCGCCTATGAGCTGAACGACACCGGTGCCAAGATCATCGTCTGCCTGGACAGCCTGATGCCGCTGCTGCGCCAGGTCCGCGGCCAAACGCCGGTCGAGACCGTCTTCGTCACGAGCTTCGCCGAGATGCTCCCGAATGTGCCCAGCATTCCCGTGCCGCCGGCCCTGCTCCAGCCGAGGATCGCCTGCGACGACGCGATCGACCTGCTGCCGGCATTGGCGCAAGTGACGGCATCCGCGCCCGCTCTCGTGCCCGATCTCGATGCCGTGGCCGCGCTGAACTATACCGGCGGCACCACCGGCATGCCGAAAGGCTGCATCCACACCCAGCGCGACATGCTCTACACGGCCGGCACCAGCCTGGCCGCGAGCTTCGCGCTCTCGCCCGAGGATGTCGTCGTCAATTTCGTACCGATCTTCTGGATCGCGGGCGAGGATACGGGACTGCTCTTCCCGATGGTCGCCGGCGCGACCGTCGTGCTGATGGCGCGTTGGGACGCCGTGGGCTTCATGACCGCGGTCGAGCGCTACAAGGCGAGCTTCGCCTATCTGCTCGTCGACAACACGGTCGAGATCCTCGAGCATCCGCAGGCGAGCGCCTTCGACCTGAGCTCGCTGCGGAAGGTTCGGGTCTCGTCCTTCGTGAAGAAGCTGAACCCCGACTTCCGCGCGCGCTGGCGGGCACTGACCGGCGCCGAGATGATCGAGGCCGCCTGGGGGATGACCGAGACCCACACGATGGACAGCTTCACCATCGGGATGCAGCAGGAGGATTTCGACCTGTTGTCGCAACCGGTCTTCGTCGGATTGCCGGTGCCCGGCACCGACTTCAAGATCTGCGATTTCGACAGCGGCGCCCTGATGCCGCTCGGCGAGACCGGCGAGCTCTGCGTGCGCACGCCCTCGCTGTTCAAGGGCTACTGGAACAAGCCCGAGGCGACGGCCGAGTCGATCCGGAACGGCTTCCTGCACACTGGCGACATCGGCGTGATCGACGAGCAGGGCTACCTGCACTTCCTCGGCCGCCGCAAGGAGATGCTCAAGGTCAAGGGGATGAGCGTGTTCCCGGCCGAGATCGAGGCAATGCTAGGCCAGCACCCCGCCATCGCGGGATCGGGCGTCATCGGGCGCGAGGACAGCGAGCGCGGGCAGGTCCCCGTCGCCTTCATCGCGCTCGCCGAGGACGCCGCCAGGCTGGACGCGGCGGCGCTCACCGCCTGGTGCCGCGAACGCATGGCCGCCTACAAGGTGCCGGAGATCCGGCTCGTCGCCACCCTGCCGATGACCGCGACCGGCAAGGTCAAGAAGGAGGAGCTGCGCGCGCTGCTGTGAGCGGCCGCGCAGCCTCGCGGTCAACCGGTCAGACCGGCTTCGCCGCGACCGGCGGGGTGCCGTGGGTGTGGAAGCTCTCGATCGTCTTGAGCCCCCAGGCCTGCCCCTTCTTCCGCTCCGTCTCGGTCCAGGTCACGGTCTCCCAGTCGGGATCGAGGATCAGGCGCGCGCCGGCATTGGCGATCTCGACGCGGTTTCCGGCCGGCTCGTAGACGTAGAGGAAGAAGGTCTGCTGTACGGCGTGCTTGTGCGGACCGGTTTCGATGTGGACGCCGTTCTCGAGGAAGATGTCGGCCGCCTCCAGCACATGCTCGCGCTGGTCCACCGCATAGGTGACATGGTGGAAGCGACCGGTGCTGCCGGTGTAGTCGCGGGTATAGGCGATGTCGTAGCTCTTGTTGTTGACGGTGAACCAGCAGCCGCCGACCTCTCCTGAATCCAGGACGATCTGCTCCGTCACCCGGCTGCCCAGCGCCTTCGGCATGAAGTCGCGGATTACGCCGACATCGCGCGCGAGCAGATTGAGATGGTCGAGCCGCCGCACGGCACAGCCACGGGAATGGTTGCGCTGCGGCTGGTTTTTCAGCGCCGGCTTCTCATGCGGCGGGGCGACGTATTTGTTGGTGTCGAAATAGATCTCGAAAACGTGGTCGTCCGGGTCGCGGAAGCGATAGGCGCGGCCATGGCCGAGATCGCCCTCGACCCAGCCGATGCCGGCGCCGAGTGCCTCGATCGCGGCGATGCGGCGCAGAAGCGCCGCCTCGCTCGTGGCGCGGTAGGCGACATGGCCGATGCCGGTGGTGTCGGCAGCGGTGAGCTTCAGCGTGTGGAACTCATAGTCGTCCCAGGCGCGCAGATAGACGCTGTTGCCCTCGCGCCCGCTCTCGGTCAGGCCATAGACGTTCACGAAGAAGTCGAGGCTCTCCTGCGGCTTGTCGGTCAGCAGCTCGACATGGGCCAGATGGGCGATATCGTGGATCGGTTCGCTGCTCATCCCCAGACCTCCTTCGCGACGTCGAGGATGCGCGAGAGCTTCGCCCATTGCTCCTCCTCGGCCAGCACATTGCCCTCCTCGGTGGAGGCGAAGCCGCATTGCGGCGAGAGGCAGAGTTGTTCGAGCGGCGCATATTTCGCTGCCTCCTCGATCCGGCGCTTAAGATTGTCCTTGCTCTCGATCGCACCGAATTTGGAGGTGACGAGGCCGAGCACGACCTGTTTGTCGCCCTTGGGCAGGAAGCGCAGCGGCTCGAAGCCGCCGGAGCGGTCGTCGTCCCACTCCATGAAGTAGCCGTCGACGTCGATCTGATTGAAGACCATGTCCGCGACCGGCTCGTAGCCGCCGGAGGCGATGAAGGTCGACTTGAAGTTGCCGCGGCAGGTGTGGGTGGTGATCTGCATGTCGGCGGGCTTGGCCTTCAGCGCGGCGTTGAGCACGTCGCGATAGAGGAAGATCAGCTTGTCGGGATCGTCGCCACGCTCGGCCAGCATCTGGCGCTGCTCGGGATCGCAGAAATAGGACAGGCTGGTGTCGTCAAGCTGCAGATAGCGGCAACCCGCGTCGTAGAAGGCCTTGATCGCCTTGGCGTAGGCCTTGCCCAGATCCTCGTAGTAGTCCTCCATCCGGTAATAGGCGCTGGCGTCGATCGCCTTCCGCCCGCCGCGGTAGTGCAGCATGGAAGGGCTGGGGATCGTCAATTTCGGGACGCGGCTCGTCACCGAGGCCAGGAACCTGAAATGCGCCAGATGCGGATGGTCATCGGGAAAGTCGAGCTTCCCGGTGACACGGATGCCGTGCCCCTTGGTGGCGACGCCCTTGAACTGGATGCCTGCGTCGGTCTCGTAGGTGGTGACGCCGGTCAGGCCGTCGAGGAAATCGAAATGCCAGAAGGCGCGGCGATACTCGCCGTCGGTCACCGCCTGAAGGCCGATCTCCTCCTGCTTCCTGACGAGCTTGCGGATCTCCTCGTCCTCGACCTTCGCCAACTCGGCCTGGGTCATCTCGCCGGCGGCGACCTTGGCGCGCGCCTCCTTGACCGGCGCGCTGCGCAGCAGGCTGCCGACCATGTCGCCGCGGAACGGCGGCTTCTGTCTCCTGGTCATGCGATCTCCTCCCGTTTTCTTGTCAGGCTGCGGCGGCAAGGCCGAGATGATGTTCGAGGCGCTGCGGCTCGGCGAGCAGCGTCTCGCTGCGCTCGGCCAGCACCACGCGGCCGCGCTCGAGCACGATCGCATCGTCCGTCAGCGTGAGGATCTTGCGAGCGTGCTGCTCGATGACGATGGCGGCGAGCCCTTCCTCGCGGAACAGCGCCTTCAGCGCCTTCAGCAATTCCTCGACGATGATCGGCGCCAGCCCCTCGGTCGGCTCGTCGAGCAGCAGCAGCTTCGGGTTGAGCATCAGCGCCCGGCCGATCGCCAGCATCTGCTGCTCGCCACCCGATAGCTGGTTGCCGAGATTGCCCTTGCGTTCGGCCAGACGCGGGAACATCCGGAAGACGCGAGCCGCGTCCCAGGGGCCGGGAAGCGCGACGGCCGTCAGGTTCTCCAGCACCGTCAGCGACTTGAAGATGTTGCGCTCCTGCGGCACCCAGCCGATGCCGGCATGCGCCCTCTGCTCCGGCGAGGCATTCGTCAGGTCGCGCCCGGCGAGCGTGATCCGCCCGCCATGGCGCCGCGTGACGCCGATGATGCTGTTGACCAGCGTCGTCTTGCCGACGCCGTTGCGGCCGAGCAGCGCGAGCGAACGCCCGGGCGCGAGAACGAGATCGACGTCGAACAGCACCACAGCCTCGCCATAGCCGGCACTCAGCTTCTCGATGGTCAGCAGCTCAGGCGTGCGTGCATCAGACATGGGCGGCCTCGCCGAGATAAGCCGCGCGGACGGCCGGATCATGCGCCATCTCGTCGGGCGTACCTTCTGCCAAAACCCGTCCGTTGACGAGCACGGTGATGCGGGTGGCGAAGCGGAAGACGAGATCCATGTCATGCTCGATCAGAAGCACCGAGACGTCCTTCGGCAGCGAGTCCACGGTCTCCATCAGTTCGCGGCGCTCGGCTTCCGGCACGCCGGCTGCCGGTTCGTCGAGCAGCAGAACCGAGGGCTGCGCGGCAAAGGCGGCGGCGATCTCGATCTGGCGCTGCTTGCCATAGGGCAGCGTCGCGATCTGGCGGTCCGTGATGTCGTCGAGCTTGAAGCGCGTCAGGATATCTGCGGTCTGCGCGACGAGGTCGGCGTCCGCATCGAGCGCGCGGAAGGGATGGCTGCCGCGGCCGAGCCGCTCGGTGGTGACGAGCGCGATCATCTCGAGCGGCGTCATCGTCGCGAAGAGCTGGTTGATCTGGAAGGTGCGGGCGAGGCCGCGCCTCACCCGCTCCTCGCGCGGCAGTCTCGTGATGTCCTCGCCCATCAGTTCGATGTGTCCCGAGCTGGGCTTCAGCACCCCGGTGAGCTGATTGACGAAGGTGGTCTTGCCGGCACCGTTCGGCCCGATCAGCGCATGGCGCGCGCCCTTCTCGAGGGAGAAGTCGACATGGTCGGTCGCGGTGATGCCGCCGAAGCTCTTGCACAGGTCGAAGGTCCGGAGCACCGCGTTCATCGGCCTACTCCCCTGCCGAGCCGGGCGAAGCGCGCCGCCGCCTTCTGGACCGCACCGTGGATGATCTCGCGCCCGCCGAGCACGAACAGCACCAGGAAGAGGCCGATCCAGAACATCCAGTATTGCGGCGTGAGGGTCGCGATCACGTCCTGCAGCAGCTTGAAGGCGATGGCTCCGATGAGGCCGCCATAGAGATAGCCGGCGCCGCCGATGATCAGCACCAGCATCAAGTCCGCCGAACGGTGGAAATCGAGGACGTCGAGCGAAACAAACTGTGTTGTCTGGGCGAGCAGCGCGCCGGCTGCGCCGGCATAGGCGGCCGCAAGCGTGTAGGCGGCGGCGAGGCGCCGGCCATTCGGCACGCCCGAAGCCGAGGCCCGCAGCGGGTTGTCGCGAATGGCGCGCAGGCTGAGACCGAAAGGCGAATTCGTCACCCGCCTCGCCGCCAGGAACAGCACGAACAGCACGCTCAGCGAATAGAGATAGGCGGTGCGGCCGAAGATATCGAACTCGAACAGGCCGAGGATCGGCCCCATCATGATGCCCTGCAGCCCGTCGGCGCCGCCGGTCAGCGAGCCGAAGGAATTCGCCAGCTCGTAGAGGATGAGCGCGACGCCGAGTGTGATCATGAGCCGGGTCAGGTCGGTGCCGCGCAGAACGAGCGGGCTGGTGAGGAGCCCGAGCAGCCCCGCCGCACCCATGCCGACCGCCAGACCCGCGAGCGGATCGGCACCGACATGCTTGGCGAAGAGCCCGGCGGCATAGGCGCCCATGCCGAGGAAGGCCGCATGCCCCAGCGAGACGATGCCGGCATAGCCGAGGATCAGGTCGAGCGAGAGCGCGAAGAGGGCGAGGATCGCGATCTCGTTGAGCAGCAGCAGGTTGCGCGGGAACAGCAGGTAGGCCGCGAAGGCGAGCAGCCAGAATGCGATCTCCGCCGGATGCCAGCGCCGGCCGGCATAGAGCGCCTGTCGGACACGGGCCTCGATGGTTTCGGCTCTCATGCCCGCGCCCTCGCGAAGAGACCGTGCGGCCGGGTGATCAGGAGCGCGACCATCAGCGCGTAGATGATGAAAGCTCCGACCTGCGGCACGAGATATTTGCCAACCACGTCGGCGACGCCGAGCAGCATCGCAGCGAAAAAGGGGCCGGTGATGCTGGAGGTGCCGCCGACGGTGACGACGATCAGGAAGTAGATCATGAACTTCAACGGAAAGCTGGGATCGAGACCCATCAGTTCGACGCCGAGCGCCCCGCCCAGCCCCGCGAGGCCGCAGCCCAGCGCGAAGGTCAGCGCGAAGAGCCGGTTGACGGGAATTCCGAGGCCACGCGCCACGCGCGCATCGTCGACCGCGGCGCGCAGCCGGCTGCCGAAGCGCGTGCGGGTGAAGCCCCATTGCAGCGAGATGGCGAGGAACCCGCAGATGGCAATGACGAAGAGACGATAGCGGCCGATGCCGATGCCGGCGATCTCGAAGCGTCCCTGCAGCCAGGCTGGCAGCCGGACGAATTGCTGCGTCGAGCCCATCAGCCAGTCGGTGCCGGCCACCGCCATGAAGACCAGCCCGATCGAGAACATCACCTGGTCGAGATGGCTCTTGGCGTACATCGGCCGGTAGACCAACCGCTCCAGCACGATGCCGACCAGCGCCGTCGCGAGGAAGGCGAGCGGCAGACTCGCCAGGAAGGGCAGGCCGAGCCGCTGCATCGCGAGCACGGCGACATAGCCGCCGAGCATCGCGAAGGCGCCATGCGCGAGGTTGACGAAGTTCATCAACCCCATCGTCACGGAAAGCCCGCAGCCGAGGACGAACAGCACCATCCCGTAGGCGATGCCGTCGAACAGAATGGTCAACATGCGTGTCTGTCCAGTCGGAGCGGCGTGCCGCCCCTCACTTGCGGGCCTTCACCGGATCCTTGACGTCCTTGATCGTCGCGAACTCGACATTGTGGAGCTCGGAGCCGACCTTCTGCGTCTTGCGGACATAGATGTTCTGGATGATGTCGCGGGTGTCGGGGTCGATCTTGATCGGTCCGCGCACGCTCTCCCAGCCGGCGCCCTTCATCGCTGCGATCAGCTTGTCGCCGCTGGTGTCGCCCTTGGTCGCCTCGAGCGCCTTGGCGATGAGCGCCATGCCGTCATAGCCCCCGACGGCCATGAAGTTCGGCCGCATGCCGGGATTGGCCTTCTGGAAGGCCTCGACGAAGGCCTTGTTGGCAGGACTGTCATGGGCCGCGGAGTAGTGGTGCGTGGTGATGGCGCCCTGCGCGACCTCGCCGATGCCTTCGAGGATATCGTCATCGACCACATCGCCGGGGCCGATCAGCTTGACGCCAGCCTTGTCGAGGCCGCGCTCGACGAACTGCTTCATGAACTGCGCGCCGACGCCCGAGGGCACGAAGACGAAGAGCGCGTCAGGCTTGGCTTCCGAGACGCGCTGCAGGAAGGGCGCGAAGTCCGGATTGCGCAGCGGCACGCGCACGCTCTCGACCGTGCCACCGGCCGTCTTGAACTTGTTGGCGAAGGAGGTCTCGGCGTCGATGCCCGGCCCATAGTCGGTGACCACCGTGAAGACCTTCTTGATGCCGTTCGCCCAGGCCCAGTCGGCCATCGGCTCGGATGCCTGCGGCAGGGTGAAGGAGGTGCGCGCGATATAGGGCGAGGCTTCGGTGATCGAAGCCGTTGCCGCCGCCATGACGATCTGCGGCACCTTCGCCTGCGTCGCGATCGGCGCCGTAGCCATGGCGAGCGGCGTCAGGCCAAAGCCGGCGAGCACCGCGACCTTGTCATTGACGACGAGTTCCTGCGCCAGGCGCCGCGTCGTGTCGGCATTGCCCGTGTCGTCCTTGAGTATGACCTCGATCTTGCGGCCGCCATGGACGGCGCCCTCCTTGGCGAGAAACAGCTTCACGGCGGCATCGATCTGCCGGCCGGTCGAGGCGAAGGGTCCCGTCATCGGCAGGATCAGCCCGACCTTCACCGCCTCCTGCGCCAGCGCGAAGCCGCTCGTCGAGCCGGCAAGCGCCAGCCCCAGCATGCCACCGAGAATTGTCCTGCGAGCCGTCATTTGCCGTTCCTTCCCCTGCTGCGGCCTTCTGCGAGGCCTGTTCTTGGTGTCAATCGTCATCGCGATAGACGAGGCCTGCTTTGGCGAGGCCTTCGCGCATAGCGTACATGTCCAGCCCGAGTTCGCCAGAGGCGAGACGCCGGCGCTTCTCGTCCTCCAGCGCCTCGCGCTTGCGGGCGGTCGCGGCGACCGCCGCCGCCTCCAGGCGCGGCACGACCACGACGCCGTCATCGTCGGCGACGACCACGTCGCCGGGATGGACGAGCGCCCCGGCACAGACGACCGGGACATTGACCGAGCCCAGCGTCGCCTTGACCGTGCCCTTGGCCGAGATCGCGCGCGACCAGACCGGAAAGCCCATCTCGGTAAGGACGCGCACGTCGCGCACGCCGGCATCGATGACGAGGCCGATGCCGCCGCGCGCCTTCAGCGAGGTGGCGAGGAGGTCACCGAACATGCCGTCGGTGTTGTCGGTGGTGCAGGCGACGACGAGCACGTCGCCGGGCTTCACCTGCTCGATCGCGACATGGATCATCCAGTTGTCGCCTGGCTGGGCGAGGACCGTGACGGCGCTACCGGCGATCTGGGCGCCGGCATAGATCGGCCGCATATAGGGCTTCATCAGCCCGACCCGGCCCATCGCCTCATGGCTGGTGGAGACGCCGACCTCGGCCAGGGCCGCGATGTCGGGCGCGGCCGCACGCTTGTCGGTACGGATGACGACGGGGTTCATGCCAAGGTCTCCAGCGCTTCGGGGAACAGCCGCTGATAGGCCTCGCCATAGGTCATGGCCTTGCCGGAGTTGCGGCCGCCCTGCATGCCGCGGTTCAGCGCCACGCGGGTGTAGTATTCCCAGAGATGCTTCTGGGCGGCGAGAATCTCGAAGGCCTTGCGCTTCGCCTCCCAGACCTCGTCGATGTTCAGGATGACGTTGGGCTTGAAGTTGCACTGCTCGGGCTGGTGCGGCTCGAACAGGAAGACCGGCGGCGCGGCATAGGCGCGTTCCGGGTCGGGCTTGTGGCCGGCCGCCTGGGCGATGATCCGCGCCTCCTGAGCGAAGCGCGTCGCCTCGGGATGGTCAACATTGTAGGGGTCCTCCAGCGCATGCGTCAGCACGAATCTGGGGTTCAACTCGTGGAAGATGTCGATCGCCCGGTCGAGCATCGCCTCGGTCGTCCGCAGCGGATAGTCGCCGGCATCCATGAACTCGATCTCGGCACCAAGCACGGCCGCAGCCTGCTCCGCCTCGTCCCGGCGCTGCGCCTTGACGTCCTCCATCCTGACGCCTGCCTTCTTCCAGGCGAACTGGCTTTCGCCGCGCTCGCCATAGGACAGGCAGAGGATCTTCACGCGAAAGCCGCGCTTCGCATGCAGCGCGATCGCGCCGCCGGCGCGCCAGACGAAATCGCCCGGATGCGCCGTAATCACCAGACCTGTCTTCGGCAGGCTCGACATGGGCTCAGGATCCTCTCTAGCTCAGACTCATTCGGCGGCGCGAAGCCGCCCCGAAGCGAAGACGCGGGCCGGCACATAGGCCTGCCCATCCATCAGGATGCGGGCGGTGCGCAGCAGCCCCGCGCGTTCGACGACCGGGCGCTCGGCTGTGCCGCCGATCGTCAGGGCGACGGTGAACTCCCCCGTCGGGTGCTCGACCGAGATGGTGCGTTCGTGCCCCATCGGCATGTCGACGACAGAGGCCGCCGGCGAACCGGGCAGCGCAGCCGCCGTTGCGACCGTGACCGCGGCGAAGACGCCGATCGAGGCATGGCATTCATGCGGGATGAAGCTGCGCGTGCAGATCGCGCCGCCGGCCTGCGGCGGTGCGACGAGCGCGATCTTCGGCACGACCTTAGCCGTGACGTCGCCCAGATTCATCAGCGGGCCGGCCGCAAGCCGGATGCGCTCGATCCGGGCCTTGAGTTCGGCATCCTTGTCGAGCGCCTCGCGCGGCTCGTACCCGGTACGGCCGACATCGGCGGCGCGCAGGACGATGACCGGCATGCCATTGTCGATCAGCGTACAGGGCACGCCGTCGACCATGTCCACAGCGTTGCCGGTCGGCAGCAAGGCGCCGCAGACCGAGCCTTCGGTGCCCAGAAAGCTGATCGCGATCGGCGCGGATGTTCCCGGCACGCCATCGATGCGGGCCTCGCCATCGACGGAGGCCTGCCCGTCGCCGGTCTCCATGACCAGATCGGCGATGGTGCCGGTGTTGAGCGTGCGGACCCGGACGATCGTACAGGCGCCCGACGCCGCCACCAGCCCGCGCGCAAGGGCAAAGGGGCCGATGCCGGCAAGAATGTTGCCGCAGTTCGGCGTCGTATCGACGGTTCCCGTCTCGATGCCGACCTGGGCGAACAGAAAGTCGACATCGCAACCCGGCTCGCTCGATCGCGAGACGATGGCGACCTTGCTGGTCAGCGGATGCGCCCCGCCGAGCCCGTCGACCTGTCGCTTGTCGGGAGAGCCCATCACCGCGAGCAGGAAGGCGTCGCGCGCAGCCGTGTCGGCCGGGAGGTCATCGCGCAAGAAGTACGCGCCCTTGGAGGTGCCGCCGCGGATTAGCATGCAGGGAACGGCGATCTGGCCCATCGACTCACTCCGTCGCCTTGATGCCGGCGCGCGTGATGACGTCGCGCCAGAGCACCAGTTCCGAGCTGATCAACTGGCCGAAGCCATCCGGGGATTCCGGCCGTGCGATGGCGCCGTCGCGGGCAAGCGCCGCGGCGAACTCGGACTGGCCGAGCAGCGCGTTGATTTCGCGGTTCAGCCGGTCGACGATCGCGCGGGGTGTGCGCGCCGGCGCGACCAGACCATACCATTGCACCGCCTCGAAATCAGCCAGACCGCCTTCGACGAGCGTCGGCAGGTCCGGTGCGAAGCCAACGCGCGCGCGGCTGGCGACGCCGAGCGCCCTGAGTTGCCCGCCTTCAGCCAGAGGCAGCACGGCGGGGCCGCCGGTCAGCGTGAACTGGACATTGCCGGCGACGAGGTCGTTCACCGAGGGCGCCGTACCTCGATAGGGCACATGCACTGCCTCGATCCCGGCGCGATAGGCGAGATAGGCGCTGGCGATATGGGCCGCGCTGCCCTGGCCACCCGAGCTGTAGTTCAACTTGCCGGGATTCGCCTTGGCATAGGCGATGAACTCGCCGAGCGTCCTGGCCGGCAGCGTCGGGTTGATCGCGAGGATGTTCGGCACCAGCGCCACAAGCGCGACCGGCTGGAAGTCCTTGAGCGGATCATAGGGCACATTGGGATAGAGCGAGGGCGCGAAGGCGAGCGTGCCGATATGGCCCATCATCAGCGTGTGGCCGTCGGGCTCCGACTTCGCGACCTGTCCGGCCGCGGTCATGCCGCCGGCGCCCGGCCGGTTCTCGATCACGAAACCCTTGCCGGGAATCGCCTGCTCCAGCTTGGCCGCGATCATCCGCGCCAGCAGATCGGTGCTGCCGCCCGGCGTGAACGGCACGACGATGCGGATGACCTGCGTCGGCCAGGCGGGCTGGGCCAGGACGCGGCTCGGCAGCGCGACGCCGGCCGCGCCCAGTCCTGTCAGGACATTGCGTCTGTTCATCATCGCAGCGTCCCCTCTGCTGCCAGCCCATAAGGCGAAATGCCGGCGGCTCCCATCCGAGATGCCGGCCGGACGCAGCGCCCGTCGAGGACGCGCCGCCATTGCCCGCGACGATGGCGACGAATGATTGTGTGATCAAATGAGTTGATTGCAGCGATTGATGAGATTCGTGCAGGAATAAATCAAACTTCCAGAGTCTCGCCCTTGAGAGAGCGGATGACGAGGTCGAGCATCTCGCAGGCTGCGGGCCTGAGTGGAAGTCCCTTGCGGGTGATGATGCCGACGGTGCGCGAAACGGTCGGCGAACGCAGCGGGATCGCCACGAGGTCGTTGGCAGAGACGAGGTCGAGCGCGAGCTGGGGCACGATGGTGCAGCCGATCCCCGCTCGCACGAAGCTGACGGCGGTGATGACGCGCTGGACCTCGTAGCGCCAGTTCAGCATCTCGCGCCGCGATCCGAGTGCATCGTCGATCAGGATGCGATTGCCGGTCTCGGCGCTGATGCGCACGAGCGGCAGATCCTGCAGTTGCGACCAGGTCAGCGACGTCGACGTCGCCAGCGGCCAATCCCGCGGGCAAACGAGCACAAAGCTCTCCTTCACCACAGGCTGCAGATCAAGGTCCCAGCGATTGGCGGAAACAATGGTGACGCCGAACTCGGCTTCGCCGGACTGTACCTTGTCGGCGATCTCCGAGGCCGAATTGTCGTGGACCTTCACCTGGACGCCTGGATGCCTCCGGACGAATTCGGAGATCACCGCCGGCATGCAGCGGGTCGCGATGGTCGGCAGGCAGCCGACCACGACGCGCTCATTGGCGTCGCTTGCGCCGAGGCGGAGTTCCTCGAGCGCGCTGCCAAGATCGTCGAAGGTTCGCTTGGCGCGTGGCAGCAGGGCGACGCCGGCCGGCGTCAGCGAGACCTTGCGTGTCGTGCGCAGCAAGAGCGGCGTTGCCAGCGCTTCCTCGAGCTTGCGGATGCGGTGGCTCAGGGCCGTCTGCGAGAGGTTGAGATGCGAGGCGGCGGCGTGGAAGCTGCCACGTTCGGCAATGCTCACGAAGGCCTGCAAGCCGAGGACGTCGATTCTCATGATGCTTCGCCTCCCAGCGGCCCACCTCGCCCTTCGGGTGTCGGTTTCGGCGACGCCATGAGAGAGGGAGTGGGCCCCACACATGAGACGCAAGGGCTTGCTTCCGCAACCTCGACCTTGCGCCGACAGCGCCCGCCCGATGCGCCGGCCCTCTCGCGCTGGGCTCATGGGTCGGCCTATGGTCTGCCGCGCCGGACAGTGCCGGCAGGGTGGACGCCATCATGAGATCGCGACTCAATGCGCGGCTGAAGCTGCGGCAGATCGAAATCGTCCTCGCCGTCGCCGAGCAGGGCAGCTTTCTGGCGGCCTCGCACAAGCTGAGCATCACGCAGCCAGCGGTCTCCAAGGCGGTGCAGGATGTCGAGGAGATCGTCGGGCATCCGATCTTCGACCGGATGGCGCGCGGCGTGATGATCAACCAATTCGGCCGGGCCGTGGTCGAGCGTGGCATGGCGATGATGTCTCTGGTCGAGCGGCTGGCCGACGACATGATCCAGATCGAACAGGGCCAGGCGGGAACCTTGATCATCGGCGCGCTGCCGACGGCAGCCTCGAGCGTGCTGCCGTCGACGCTCGGGAGGCTTAAAGTCACCAATCCCGAGCTCAACGTCCGGATCGTGCAGGGGCGGACCGCCGAGCTGATGCCAGAACTGGAAAGCGGCAGGCTCGACCTCATCGTCGGCCGGCTCTACGAGCTGGAGACCGACCACGACGTGCAGCGCGAGACGATCTATCACGAGCCGATCTCGATGCTGGCGCGCGCCGGCCACCCCCTGCTCGGCGGCGCGCCGCCCGACGCGGCGGCGATCGCCGCTTTCGGGCTGGTGCTGCCCTCACTGGAACAGCGACTCGGCCAGGAGGTCGACAGCGTGATCGCCTCGAGCGGCCTGTCGATGCCGTCCTCGCTACTGCGCTCGACATCGATCTCCTTCATCCGGGAGCTCGTGCTGACCAGCGATTTCGTCACGGTGCTGCCGCGGTTGATGCTGGCCGGCGACCTCGGCCGCGGCACCGCCGGCGTCGTGCCTGTCTCTCTGAGTTCCGGCCGCCGTCCGGCCGGGATCATCACACTGCGACACCGCCGCCGGCCTCCCTCCATCGCCGCGTTGCTGGCCGCCCTGCGCGCCCATTTGCGCGAGCTGCGGGCGAGCGGATTGCTCGACGAGGATGGCGGTGCGCCGGTCATGGCGGAGACGGCCTGATATTCCCAGGGCTTATAGCTAATCCCGGCAAGGCCGCGAAGACCTGCCCGCCCGTCGCCGCTAGCGTGAGCCTCCGTATCCGCTTGCAGGCTGCCGACCATGCTCCAGACCATTGCCCGCCAGGGCGTCTCCGACGCCTGCCTCGATCTGCTGTTCCGCGAGGCGAGGACCTATTACGGCTGGCTTCCCCACCCGGTGCCGGAAGAACAGTTGCGCGCTCTGCACGAACTCGCCCGGATGCCGCCGACGAGCAGCAACATCAACCCGCAGCGCATCGTCTTCGTGGTCTCGCCCGAGGCCAAGGAGCGGCTGCGACGCGGCTTGAAACCCGGTAATGTCGACAAGACCATGGCGGCGCCGGTCACGGCGATCCTCGGCATCGACATGCGCTTCTTCGACCATCTCGAGAAGCTCGCGCCGCATGCGGTCGACAAGCGCGCCGGCTATCTCGCCGACCCCGACCTCGCCTTGCGCGCAGCCTTCCGCAACGCGACCCTGCAGGGCGCCTATCTGATCATGGCGGCGCGCGCGCTCGGGCTCGATTGCGGGCCGATGTCGGGCTTCCTGCACGATGTCGTCGACGAGGAGTTCTTCCCGGACGGACGGGTGAAGTCGAACTTCCTCGTCAATATAGGCCATGGCGACCCTGCCAGCCTGAAGCCGCGCGGCGCCCGCTTCGGCTTCGACGAGACCTGCCAGATTCTCTGAACGAGGCCGGGCGACCAGGCCCCGGCAAGGAGGTCCGTCATGGACATGCAGACAAATGCCCGGAGCAATCCGCCGAGGCTGTGCTTCATCGGTTTCGGCGAAGCCGGACAGGCTTTTGCCGGCGGGCTGCTCGAGGCCGGCATCGCCGAGATCTCGGCCTTCGACATCGCGCCCGATCCGGCGCGGGTCGCAGGACCCGCACAAAAGCTGGGCGTCAGGCTCGCTGCCGACCTGCCTTCGGCGCTGTCGGGTGCCGATTTCGTGTTCTGCGCGGTGACAGCGGCCTCCAGCCTCGACGCGGCTCGTGCCGCGTCAGCCCATCTCGCGCCCGGCCAGATCTTCGTCGACGTCAACTCCGTCTCGCCCGGCCGCAAGCGCGAGGCCGCAGCGGCGCTCGGCCCGGGCAGACGCTATGTCGACCTCGCGATCATGGCGCCGGTCCATCCGCGCCGCCACGAGACTCCCTGCCTGGTCGCCGGCGACGACGCGGCTGCGTTCGTGGAGATGTTCTCGCCCTTCGGCATGGCCCTGAAGCAGGCCGGCTCCGAGATCGGCTCGGCGACGATCATCAAGATGGTCCGCAGCGTCATGGTGAAGGGGCTGGAGGCGCTGAGCTATGAGTGCTTCATGGCGGCCCGCGCCGCCGGCGTCGACGCGGTGATCCTCGACTCGCTCAAGGGCAGCTATCCGGGCCTCGATTGGCCGAAGCTCGTTCCCTACAATGTCAGCCGCATGCTCCAGCATGGCACCAGGCGCGCCGCCGAGATGCGCGAGGTCGCCGCAACGCTGCGGGAACTCGGCGTCGATCCGGCGGTGACAGAAGGCACGGTCCTCCAGCAGGAGCGCCTTGGTGCGCTCGGGCTGCCCGGCGACCCCAATGACGGCTTTACGCTGCTCGACCTCGTGGCGGATGCCCTGGCGGCACAGGCTCGCGCGAGCTGATAGTCGCCAAAGTTATACATTGAGCGCCGGACGCGCAGAAGACCGGTCCGCGCAAAGCCTTTAGCCAGAATGGAAGAATCAGAGCCGGCGCGGGCCACCGGGCGCTATCGAGCGTCCGAGCCGCCGCAACCCGGCAGGGAGGCAGGCGATGAGTGAAACGATGACGGCCGAGAGCGGGACCGTGGCGCAGCGCCCCAGGCCCCTGGACAAGATGAGCGTCCTGCCGGGCCATCGCTCGCTCTACATCGACGGCGCCTGGCGCGAGCCGCTCGCCGGCGGCAGCCTCGCCTTGACCAATCCCGCGACTGGCGCCTCGCTCGGCATCGTCGCCCAGGCCGGCCCGGCCGATGTCGATGCCGCGGTCGCGGCCGCCCGCCGCGCCTATCGCGTCTGGAAGCAGGTCGCGCCGGCCGAACGCGCCAAGATCCTGCGCCGCATCGCCCAGATCGTCCGCGCCAATGCCCGCGAGCTCGCGCTGATCGACGCCATCGACGGCGGCAATCCCGTGCACGAGATGGAAGGCGACGTCGCCAATGCCGCGGCGCAGCTCGACTTCTTCGCCGGGCTGGTGACCGAGATGAAGGGGCACTCGGTGCCGCTGGGGCGCGACTCCGTCAATTTCTCGGTGCGCGAGCCACGCGGCGTGATCGGGCGCATCATCCCCTTCAACCACCCCTTCATGTTCTGCGCGGCCAAGTCCGCGGCGCCGCTGGCGGCGGGCAACACCGTCATCGTCAAGCCGCCGGATCAGGCCCCGCTGAGCTCGCTGCGCTTCGCCGAACTCATCGAGGGCCTGCTGCCGCCGGGCGTGTTCAGCGTCCTGCCAGGCGGGCGCGATGCCGGCGCGGCGCTGGCGGCGCACCCCGACGTCGCGATGATCTCGCTGATCGGCAGCGTCCAGGCCGGGCGCGCCGTGATGAAGGCCGGCGCCGACACGATCAAGCCCGTCCTGCTCGAGCTCGGCGGCAAGAACGCGCTCGTCGCTCTCGCCGATGCGGACCCGGATGAAGTCGCCGCCGCCGTCGTCGCCGGCATGAACTTCACCTGGTGCGGGCAATCCTGCGGCTCGACCAGCCGCGCCTTCATTCATGACGCGATCCACGACGCCGTCGTCGCGCGCATCGCCGAGCGGGTGAAGCACTTCAAACCGGGCGATCCGAGCGATGACGCCACGACCATGGGCGCCATCATCAGCGAGACCCAGCTCGCCAAGGTCATGAGCTTCATCGCCGACACCAAGGCGGAGGGCGCGACGCTGCTCTGCGGCGGCGGGCGCCCGTCGGACCCCGCTCTCGCCAAGGGCCATTTCGTCGAGCCGACCGTCTTCACCGGCGTCACGCCCGAGATGCGCCTTGCCCGCGAGGAGGTCTTCGGCCCCGTGCTCGCCGTCTTCCGCTGGACGGACGAGGCCAGCATGCTCGCCACCGTCAACCGCGTCGAATACGGCCTGACCTGCTCGATCTGGACGAATGACGTCCGCGACGCGCACCGCCTGGCCGGCGAGGTCGAGGCCGGCTTCGTCTGGATCAACGAGGTTTCCAGGCATTTTCTCGGCACACCCTTCGGCGGCTACAAGCAGTCCGGCATCGGGCGCGAGGAGTGCATCGAGGAACTCCTCAGCTACACCCAGGAAAAGCACATCCACGTCAATCTGAAGCGGCCCGCGCGCAGCTGAGCGCGGGCCCGAAGCCCGCTCGACAAGCCCCATGCCAAGGCTCCGAGAAGAGAGCCGGCGCCAAGCAACATCCCAGGGAGAGACAAAAGATGGCCGCCATCCGCCCTTCGCTCGCGCGCCTCGCCGGCGCGGCTCTGCTCCTGTCGGCAACCGCCGGCCCGCTCGCCGCGCAGGCGCCGGCCTATCCGCCGGACCGCATCACCCTGATCGTCGCCTTCGCGCCGGGGGGCTTCGTCGATTCCTTCGCACGCATCATCGGCCAGAAGCTCAACGAGAAATGGGGCAAGGCCGTCACCGTCGAGAACAAGGCGGGTGCCGGCGGCAATACCGGCGCCGCGCAGGTGGCCGGCGCCAAGCCGGACGGGCTGACCCTGCTGGTGACATCGACCGCGATCGCGATCAACGAGACGCTCTACAAGAAGCGCGACTATTCGCTCGACCAGCTGGTGCCGGTGTCGATCTCGGTCTCCTCACCCGAGACGATCGCGACGCACCCGTCGAAGCCCGGCACGCTCAAGGAATACCTCGCCTGGGCCAAGGGCAACGACATCAACTTCGCGACCGCCGGCGTCGGTTCGGGCTCGCATCTCGCGGCCGAGTACTTCCTCAAGGTGATCGCCAAGACGCCGGCGACGCATATCCCCTTCCGTGGCGGCGCCCTCTCGGTGCAGGCGGCGCTCGGCAACCAGGTCGATATGGTCGCCTCGTCCTTCGGCATCATCCCGCAGGTGCAGGAGGGCAAGCTGAAGGGCCTCGCCGTAGCCAGCCAAAGCCGCGTCGCGGCGATGCCGGACGTGCCGACCTACACCGAAGCCGGCTTCCCCTTCGTCGCCGAATCCTGGGTGGCGGTGCTGGCGCCCGCCAAGACCCCGCCGGCAATCGTCGAGGCGCTGAATGCCGCGATCGGCGAGATGCTGGCGGATCCGGCCAACCGCAGCAAGCTGCTGGGCATGGGCTACCAGATCCAGAACCGGTCGGTCCCGGAGACCTCAGCCTATCTCAAGGACGAGGTCTCCAAATGGGGCGAGATGGTCCGGACCGTCGGCGCGACCGTCGAGTGAGCCTCCAGGTCGAAACCGCAGGGCGGACCGGCGGGTCGGCCATGGAGAAACGGACATGACACCGACGAATGACGCTCGTCCCGGCGGCCTGCGGCTGCGCTCGCCGCAGAATCTCGTCGCCGGCCTGATCCTTGTCGCCGCCTCCGCCTTCGTCGTCTGGATGCTGAGTGGGCTGTCGCAGGGTACGATGCGGACGATGGGCCCGGCGATGCTGCCGCGCTGGACCGCGGTCGCCATCGGGATAGGCGGCGCTGTGCTGGTCGGACTCAGCGCGATCCAGGAGGGCGACGCGCTCGAGCGCTGGCATCTGCGCGGGCCGCTCTTCATCATCGCCGCCCTCGTCATCTTCGCCGGCACGATCCGCCAACCCGGCTTCCTCGTCGCGGCCCCGCTGGCGATGCTGGTGGCCGGGTTCGGCTCCCGCGAAGTCCGCCCGCGCGAGCTCGTCATCTTCGCGGTGGTGATGACGCTGGCCTGCGCATTGCTGTTCCGGTTCACGCTGAACCAGCCTTTGCCAATGCTGGTGATCCCGGCGCTTTCGCTCAATTTCTGAGGGGCCGATGGATCTGATCTCCAATCTCGGGCATGGCGCAGCGATCGCGCTCTCGCCCGTCAACATCGCGCTGTGCTTTGCCGGCTGCATGCTCGGCACGCTGATCGGCGTGCTGCCCGGCATCGGGCCGATCGCGACGATCGCGATCCTGCTGCCGCTGACCTTCGGGCTAGACCCGACGGCCGCGCTGATCATGCTCGCCGGCATCTACTACGGCGCGCAGTATGGCGGCTCGACGGCCTCGATCCTGCTCAACATCCCCGGCGAATCCAGCGCCGTGGTGACCGCGATCGACGGCCATGAGATGGCCCGCCAGGGCCGCGCCGGCGTGGCGCTCGGCATCTCCGCGATCGGCTCCTTCATCGCCGGAACGATCGCGACCCTCGTGATCGCGGCACTCGCCGGCCCGCTGGCGTCGGTCGCGCTGGTGTTCGGACCGGCCGAGTACTTCGCGCTGATGCTGACCGGCCTCGCCTTCGCCGTGCTGCTGGCACGCGGCTCGGTGCTGAAGGCGGTGATCATGATCCTGGTCGGGGTGCTTCTCTCCGCCGTCGGACCTGACCTGACGACCGGCCAGCTGCGCCTGACCTTCGGCGCCACCTGGCTCGCCGACGGCATCGAGGTGGCCCTGCTCGGCATGGGCCTGTTCGGCATCGCCGAGGTCTTCCGCAGCCTGGAACATGGCGAGGCGCGCAAGGTGAAGGAGGCGCCGATCGGCAACCTCCTGCCCGGCCGCGCGGAGATGCGGACCTCGATCAACCCGATCCTGCGCGGCACCGCGCTCGGCTCGGTGCTCGGCATCCTGCCCGGCAATGGCGCGGTCCTGGCTCCCTACGCCTCCTATACGCTCGAGAAGAAGCTGGCGGCCGACCCCAAGCGGTTCGGAAACGGTGCGATCGAAGGCGTGGCCGGGCCTGAATCGGCCAACAACGCCGGCGCACAGACCTCCTTCATCCCGCTGCTGACGCTCGGCATCCCGCCCAATGCGGTGATGGCGCTGATGGTCGGCGCGATGACGATCCACGGCATCGTGCCCGGCCCGCAGATCATGACCAAGATGCCCGACCTGTTCTGGGGCCTGATCGCCTCGATGTGGATGGGCAACCTGATGCTGCTGGTGATCAACCTGCCTCTGGTCGGTCTCTGGGTGAAGCTACTGCAGGTGCCCTACCGGCTGATGTTCGTCGGCATCGTGATCTTCTGCTGCATCGGGGTCTACTCGATCAATAGCGAGCCGGCCGACATCCTGATCATGGCTGCGCTGGCCATCTTCGGCTACGGCCTGACCAAGTTCGGCTTCGAGCCGGCGCCCCTGACACTCGGCTTCGTGCTCGGCCGGATGATGGAGGAGAACCTCCGCCAGGCGCTGATGATCTCGCGCGGCAATCCGATGACCTTCCTCGAACGCCCAATCGCCGCCGCCTTCATCGTCATCGCTGTCGCAATGCTGGTCGTCGGCGTGCTGCCCGCGATCCGCAAGGGCCGCGACGAGGTCTTCACCGAATGACATCCGGGCGAACAGCCCGCCGGCCGCGCGAAGCGACGCCGGGCGCCCTCCAAAGACGGACGACACCATGAACGAGCAAGCGGATACGAAGGCGCCGGCCGAGCGTCGCTGGGGCAGCGACGTCGTCGCCGAAACGATCAGGGCGCTGGGCTACCGCCATGTCGCGCTCGTCCCCGGGGCCAGCTTCCGGGGGCTGCATGACAGCCTGGTCAACCATCTCGGCAATCATGATCCGGCGATGATCGTCTGCCTGCACGAGGAGCACGCCGTCGCGATTGCCGATGGATTCTCGCGCGTTGCGCAGGAGCCGATGGCGGTGATCCTGCACTCCAATGTCGGGCTGATGCACGCGACGATGACGATCTTCAACGCCTGGTGCGACCGCCGGCCGATGCTGATCATCGGCGCGACGGGGCCCGTCGATGCGCATCGCCGCCGACCCTGGATCGACTGGATCCATACCGCCCGCGACCAGGGCGCGCTGGTGCGTCCCTACACGAAATGGGACGACCAGCCGGCCTCGGCGGAGGCCGCCGTCGAATCCGTCCTGCGCGCCGACCAGATCGCACGAACCCTGCCTATGGGGCCTGTCTATGTCTGCCTCGACGCCGAGATGCAGGAGACCGAGCTCGACCGCGAGGTCCATGTCCCCGATGTCGCCCGCTTCCGCCCGCCGCGTCCGGCGGCGGCACCGGCCGAGGATCTGCAGCGCGTCCTCGACGTGCTGCGCGGCGCGCGCGCGCCTGTCCTGCTGATCGGCCGCGTCTCGCGCGACTCCGGCGACTGGGACCGCCGCATCGCGCTCGCCGAGGCGCTCGGTGCGACCGTGCTGACGACGACACACAACGCGCCGGGCTTCCCGACCGAGCATCCTTTGCATGGTCTGGCCCCGGTCGGCGAGCGGCCGAACGAGGCGGAGATCGCTTTGCTAAAGTCTGCCGACGCCATCGTCAGCCTCGACTGGCACGACCTCGCCGGTTTCCTCAGCGCACGTTGCGGCGCCTCACAGACGCAGGTGCCGCTGGCGACGCCGATCATCCACTGCTCGCTCGACGGCCATGTCGCCAATGGCTGGAGCATGGATCACCAGGCGGTCGCCGCCGTCGACGTTAGGATCGCTGCCGACCCCGACCGCTTCGTCGGTCAATTGCTCGAAGCTGTGACAGCGGCCGGCGACTGGCCCGAGGCAGAGCCGATCATCGCCCCTGCTGAGCACTGGACCGTGTCGGCTGCCGCCGGCCCCGACCGCGCGGCGATCTTCAACTCCGAACAGCTCGCCTTCACAGTCGCCGCCTTCGCCGAGGGACGCCACGTCACCTTCGCAAGGCTTTCATTCGGCTGGCCGCGCTCGGCCTGCCGTTTCCGCACGCCGCTCGACTTCCTCGGCAAGGATGGCGGCGGCGCTGTCGGCACCGGACCCGGCCACACGATCGGGGCGGCGATCGCGCTGCGCGATTCCGGCCGGATGACCATCGGCGTGATCGGCGACGGCGATTATCTGATGGGCGTCAACGCGCTGTGGACGGCGTCGCGCGACCGCGTGCCGATGATGCTGATCGTCGCCAACAACCGCTCCTACTTCAACGACGAGGTCCATCAGGAGCGCATGGCGAAGGCGCGCTCGCGCCCCGTCGAGAACAAGTGGATCGGCCAGCGCCTCGACGATCCGCCGCCGGACATCATCGGGCTGGCGCGCGCGCAGGGCTTCGAGGGCGGCAGCCCGGTGCGCTCCGTCGACGAACTCCACGCCGAACTGGAGCGCGGCGCGGCGATCGTCGCCGGCGGTGGCCGCTACATCATCGATGCGCTGATCGTGCCGGGATACTCCGACAAATGAGCACGCCCGCTACCTCGGAACCCCGGCTCAGCGTCGGCTGCGGCGCCTATGACCGGACCTGGCCGCTGATCGCCGGCCTGATCCGGCCGGAGGGATTTTCGCTCGACTGGTCGGTGCTGCCGCCCGAACAGGTTTTCCTGCGCGGCATGCTCGGCGGCGAGTTCGACATCACCGAGATGTCGCTGAGCACCTATCTGCTACTGCGCTCGCGCGGAGACAGCCGCTATGTCGGCCTGCCGCTGTTCGTCTCACGGAAGTTTCGCCACAGCGCGCTCTATGTCCGGACCGATGCCGGGATCACCAAGCCCGAGGATCTCATCGGGCGGCGCGTCGGCGTGCCGGAATATCAGCTCACCGCCAATGTCTGGGTGCGCGGCCTGCTCTCGGACGAGTATGGCGTCGCATCCGACGCGATCCACTGGATCATCGGCGGAATCGATGCCCCCGGCCGCGAGGAGAAGGTGCCGGTCACGCTGCCCGAGCGCTTCAAGACGACGCGCCTGCCCGCCGGCGAGACGCTGTGGGACTGGCTGCTGGCGGGAAAGCTGGACGCGATCATCGCGCCGCGCGCGCCGGAAGCCTTCGCCCAGGGCCATCCGGCGATCCGGCGGCTCTTCGACGACGTGCCGGCCGCCGAAAAGGCCTACTTCCGCAAGACCGGACTGTTCCCGCTCATGCACCTGATCGGCATCCGCAACGACGTGCTGGAGCGGCATCCCCGCCTGCCAACCGCCCTGACCGAGGCCTTCGAGAAGGCGAAGGCCTTCGCCGCCCATGAGCTGCATCAATTCGCCTATGACACGGCGATGCTGCCCTGGCAGGAGAGCGCGCTTCGCGAGACGCAAGCCGTGATGGGGAGGGATTACTGGGCCTATGGCACCGCGACGAACCGCCGGGCCATCGAGGCCATGGCGCGCTATTCCTGGGAGCAGGGAATCACGGAGAGGCAGCTTTCGGTTGAGGAGATCTTCCCGCTCTGACGCCGGTCGCGCCGATCGCCTCGGTTGATGGATGCCTGCGGATCATCTACCCGAAGCCGAGCCTAGCGCGACGGGGTCCGAGATGCCGCGCTACGGACGTCAGGGCTGTTCCGGGGCTAGCCGCATTCCATGCCGATCGAGCATTTCGACACTGTCATCCTGGGCGCCGGCGCCGCCGGAATGATGTGCGCGATCCATGCCGCCTCGCGCGGCGGACGCGTTCTCGTCGTCGATCACGCCACCGCTCCCGGCGAGAAGATCCGCATCTCCGGCGGCGGTCGCTGCAACTTCACCAATATCGGAACGAGCGCGCGCAACTTCCTTTCGAGCAACCCGCATTTCGCCAAATCCGCGCTTGGCCGCTACACCCAGCATGATTTCGTCGCGCTGATCGAGAAGCACGGCATCGCCTATCACGAGAAGACGCTCGGGCAGCTCTTCTGCGACCATTCCGCCAAGGATGTCATCGCGATGCTGCTCAACGAGATGGCGCGCGTCGCATGCGATTTGCGCCTCAGAACCACGCTCGAAAGCCTCGAGCGGATCGAAGACGGCTTTGCCGTCACGCTTGGCGGCGATGGCGCAGCCCCAATCCGGTGCCGACATTTCGTCGTGGCATCCGGTGGAAAGTCCATCCCGAAGATGGGAGCGACCAGCCTCGGCTACCAGATCGCCGGCCAGTTTGGCCTGGCGGTGACGGAGACACGCCCGGCCCTGGTGCCGCTGGCTTTCGGGGAGGATCTTCTCGCCGGGTTTCGCGAGATTGCCGGCGTCGCCGCGGATGCGCGCGTCTCCTGCGGCAAGACCTCGTTCGACGAGGCGCTGCTGTTCACGCATCGCGGACTTTCCGGGCCCGCCATCCTGCAGATCTCCTCGTATTGGCGCGAGAAGGACCCGATCAGGATCACGTTCGAGCCCGCACAGGACATCTTCGCGCGGTTGCGGGCGTCGCGGCAGGAGAACGGTCGCCGCAGCATCGGCAACGTGCTTGGCGATATCCTGCCGAAGCGGCTGGCGGCCTATCTGGCGGATGCCCATGGCTGGGCCGGGCCGATCGGCGATGCCAGCGACAAGAAGCTCACGGCGATCGCTTCCACCCTCCAGCGCTGGGAGGTCACGCCAATCGGATCGGAGGGCTACCGGACCGCGGAGGTGACGCTCGGTGGTGTCGATACGGCCGGCCTGAACTCGCGGACGATGGCGGCTACAGCGGTCGACGGCCTCTACTTCATCGGTGAAGTGGTCGACGTCACGGGCTGGCTCGGCGGCTACAATTTCCAATGGGCGTGGTCGTCAGGCTGGGCGGCGGGAACCGCCATCGCCGAACGCGCCGGGTGAGAGCCACGTGCCGATTTCAACCGCGAACGGCTTGGATTTCCCGGGCAGCTGACGTGTGCTTTGAAAAGATGGAGCGGGCGATCGGGATCGAACCGACGACATTCAGCTTGGGAAGCTGACGTTCTACCACTGAACTACGCCCGCATGCGTCCGGTGCCGCCTATCGCGCGTAGCCGAAGCAGGCCGTTCATAGCGGGTCGCGCGGCGGGTGTCATCCGGGAATCGCGCGGCGTGAGCAAGCGCCGGGCTCAGTCCTTGAAATGCTTCGAGAGCTTGAGCGCCTGGCCCTGATAGTTCGACTTCAGGCCGGCGCCATAGAGAGCCGCGGGACGAGCCGCCATCGCCTCATAGACCAGCCGGCCGACGATCTGGCCGTCCTCGATGATGAAGGGCACATCTCGCGAGCGAACCTCAAGCACGGCGCGCGCGCCTTGGCCGCCGGCCGCGCTATGGCCGAAACCGGGGTCGAAGAAGCCGGCGTAATGCACGCGGAACTCGCCGACGAGCGCGTCGAAAGGCGTCATCTCGGCGGCGTAGTCCGGCGGGACATGGACCGCCTCCTTGGAGGCGAGGATGTAGAACTGGCCGGGGTCGAGAATCATCGAGCGCGAGCCGTCGGCGTGGATCGGCTCCCAGAACTCGGAGGCACGATAGGCGCCGACGCGGTCGACATCGATCAGGGCGGTGTGGTGCTTGCCGCGATAGCCGATGAGCCCGTCGAAGCCTGACAGGTCGACACTGACGGCGACGCCGCTCTGGAAAGAGGGATCGGCAGCGCTGACGAGCGTCTCACGCTGGTGCAGCTCGCCCAGGGCCCGGTCGTCGAGCTTCGTTTCTCCGGCGCGAAAGCGGATCTGCGAAAGCCGCGAGCCTGACCGCACCAGCACCGGGAAGGTGCGCGGCGAGATCTCGATGAAGAGCGGGCCTTCATAGCCGTCCTCGATCAGGTCGAACTCGCGCGAGCGATCGGTGATGACACGGGTGAAGACGTCGAGCCGCCCGGTCGAGCTCTTGGGGTTGGCGGCCGCGCGCAGGCCCGCCGGCAGCGCGAGGCCCTCCATCAGCTCCGCGACATAGACGCAGTCGGTCTCGAGGACCGCGCCCTTGCTGAGGTCGATCTCGTGCAGCGCGAGCTCGTCGAGGCGCTGGCGGACCGTGCGCTCCGGTCCGGGCAGAAAGCTGGCGCGAACGCGATACGCCTTCTCGCCGAGGCGCAGGTCCAGGCTGGCCGGCTGGATCTGGCCGTCGGCCGGCGGATGGGCGAGCCTGATCGCCCCGCCTTCGATGAAGGCGCGAATGCAGCTGTCTGGCTGAATACCGGGCTTGAAGGGCAGCATGCGAAATCCGCGGGAACAATCGGCTACAGCTATCGAAGCCTTGGGCAAAGGCCAAGCATCGGGCAGGCCATGCATACTGCCGACCAGGGGTTGTCCACGCGAGAATCGTGCAAGCCGGCCTGCCCCGCCGCCTCGTATGTCTGAAAACCGCATTCCCCTTTCAGGCCCGACGATCTAACAAGGCATCCGGGCGGGAGGACGGACACGTCAGGGACGGAGTCGTCGCGATGTATCAAGCGGAGACGCATGGCGTGCGCGTGACGGCCGCGCCGAGCTTCATGGAGGGCGAGTCCTCGCCTGCGCAGGGTCGCTATTTCTGGGCCTACACGATCGAGATCCTCAATCTCTCGGCTCGCACGGTCCAGCTGATGAGCCGCCACTGGTTCATCACCGACGGCCATGGCGAAGTCCATGAGGTGCGCGGCGACGGCGTCGTCGGCCAGCAGCCGGTGCTGCGCCCAGGCGAAAGCTACAGCTACACTTCCGGCTGCCCGCTGATGACACCCGACGGCGCGATGCGCGGCTTCTACGCCATGCTCGGCGAGGACGGCACGATCTTTGATGTCGAGGTCCCGCTGTTTCCTCTCGATTCCCCTTATGTGAAGAAGGTCCTGCATTGACTGCCAATTCGCCGACAGGGCAGCGCTACGCGCCGCTCGACATGCTCGCCAAGCTCGTCGCCTTCGATACGGTGAGCCACAAATCCAACCTGCCGCTGATCGCCTTCGTGGAAGACTATCTGGCGGGGTGGGGCGTCTCCTCGGTCCGCATCCCCAATGCCACCGGCGACAAGGCCGCGCTGTTCGCCACGATCGGCCCGCAGGACCGCGGCGGCGTTCTGCTGTCGGGACATACCGATGTCGTGCCGGTCGAGGGCCAGGCCTGGAGCCGCGATCCGTTCACGCTGCATGTCGAGGACGGGAAGGCCTATGGCCGCGGCGCCGTCGACATGAAGGGCTTCATCGCGCTGGCGCTCGCCCTGGTGCCGGATTTCCTGGCGGCCGATCTCAAGACGCCGATCCATCTGTTCTTCTCCTATGATGAGGAGGTCACCTGCCTCGGCGTCGTCGACGGCATCGCCCGGATGGGGAAGGACCTGCCGAAACCGCGCGCCGTCATCGTCGGTGAGCCGACCTCGCTCGAACTGGCCGACGCGCACAAGGGCATCCGCACCTTCTTCACGACGATCACCGGCGTGCCCGCGCATTCGTCGAAGCCGCATCTCGGGGCAAGCGCCGTCCATGGCGGCATCAGGCTCTCGGCCGGCCTCGTCGCCTTCGCCGACGAGCGCGAGGCGAAACCGGACGACAGCGGCCGCTTCGACCCGCCCTATGACACCGTGCATGTCGGCAAGTTCCATGGCGGCATCGCCCGTAACATCCTGGCAGACCGCTGCGACCTGTCCTGGGAGGTCCGCACCCTGCCGGGCTCCGACCCGGAGGATGTGCCGGTCCGCTTCGCCGCGCTGTCACAGGAGGTGCTCGCACGGATGCGCAAGACCGCGCCCTCGGCCACGATCGAGACGGTGATGAGCTCGGATGTTCCTGGCCTCGCGCCCGATCCGGGCTCGGAAGCCGAGACGCTGGTCATGCGGCTTGCCGGGCGCAACCGCACCATCGCCGTCGCCTATGCGACCGAGGCGGGGCATTTCCAGCGCGCCGGGCTGCCGACGATCGTCTGCGGGCCGGGCTCGATCGACCAGGCGCATCAGCCCGACGAGTACATCACGCTGGAGCAATTCGCCGCCGGCGAGGCCTTCATGCGCAAGCTGATGGCGGAATGCCGAAGCTGAGACCGATGCCGGGAGCGGCGCCTCAGCGGGCGGCCGCTTCCGCCTCGATCAGCCGCACCAGCTCGTCGAGCGCCGAGAGGCGGGCGATCCGCCGGTAGCGCGCATGGCCGGCTGGTTCCTCGGCGTGCTCGAGCACCCAGGTCAGCTCATGCGGAATGTGAACCGCCCATGAGCCTGCTGCGAGCGCCGGCAGGATGTCCGATTTGAGCGAGTTGCCGACCATCATCGAGCGCTCAGGCCCGTCACCGTGGTGCGCGAAAATGCGGCGATAGACCGGTTCGGTCTTGTCGCTGACAATCTCAACGGCATCGAAGAGGTCTCCGAGCCCCGATTGCGCGAGCTTGCGCTCCTGGTCGAAGAGATCGCCCTTGGTGATCAGCACCAGCCTGTAGTCCGCGGCAAGCGTTGCCAGCGTCTCGCGCGCCTGAGGCAGCGTCTCGACGGGGTGCGCGACCATCTCGCGGCCGGCGGCGAGGATCTCGGCGATCACCGAGGCCTTGACCTCGCCCTTCGTGATCTCGATCGCAGTCTCGATCATCGAGAGCACGAAGCCCTTGATGCCGAAGCCGTAGAAGGCGAGGTTGCGGCGCTCGGCATCGAGCAGTCGGCCGGAAATCTCGGCCGCCTCGCCATGGGCGCCAAGCAGATCAACGAAGCGCTCCTCGGTCAGGCGGAAGAACTGCTCGTTCTGCCAGAGCGTGTCGTCGGCATCGAAGCCGATCGTGGTGAGACTGCGCCCCATGCCATCCTCGGATTGCCGGCCAGAGCCTGATCAGGCGCCTGCGGAAAGGCCCGCCTCGACCTCGGTCGCCGCAAAGACATAGCGCCGCGAACAGAATTCGCAGGTGATCGCGAGCGTGCCGTCGTCGGCCACCATCGCCTGGCGATCATCGGCCGAGAAGCCGCGCAGCATGCCGAGCACGCGCTCACGCGAGCAGCGGCAGTCCTCATGCACCAGGACCGGCTCGAAGACGCGGGCGCCACGCTCATGGAACAGCCGGTAGAGCAGGCGCTCGCTTTCCAGCAATGGATCAAGCAGCTCGTGGTCCTCGACCGTCTCGACCAGCGAGCGGGCCTCGGCCCAGGCATCGTCGCTGACGCCATCAGGATCCGGACTGGTCAGGATCTCGTGGCCCTCCGGGGCGTCGCCGGGGTGGATGTCAGCGGCGCGCAGGCGATCGACGGAATGCGGCATGAACTGCACGAGCAGCCCACCGGCGCGCCATTGCCGGCCCTCGCCGGTGACGATCGAGCCGACACCGAGGCGAATCCGGCTCGGAATCTGCTCGGACTGGCGGAAATACTGATGCGCGGCTTCTTCAAGGCTCTGCCGGGTCAGCGCCACCACGCCCTGGTATCGCGTCGTGGCCGAGCCCTGGTCGACGGTCATGGCGAGGTGCCCTTCGCCGAGCAGCTCGCCGGTGCTGACCTTGCCTTCGGCGACGGCCTGGGCGAGGGCGGCCTCGTCGAAATGGGCGACGGCGCGATAGACGTCAGGTGCGTTGAAATCGACGACCATCATCGAGATCGGTCCGTCGCTCTTGGTCTGGAGCTGGAAGCGGCCCTCGAATTTCAGCGCGGTGCCGAGCAGGACCGTCAGCGCCGCAGCCTCGCCGAGCACGCGCGAAACGGCCTCGGGATAGCCGTGACGAGCCAGAATGGTGTCGATCGATGCTCCGAGCCGGACGACGCGGCCGCGCACGTCGAGATCGGGCACGGTGAACGGCACCACCCGATCGTCGAGGGCTGCGCTCGTCGCACCATTTTCCAGATCGGCCATCAGGCTGCGACCCTGCCGAAGCACCAGGCGAGGATGCCCTTCTGCGCATGCAGACGGTTCTCGGCCTCGTCGAACACCGCCGATTGCGGCCCGTCCATCACCGCATCGGTGACCTCCTCGCCGCGACTGGCGGGCAGGCAATGCATGAAGATCGCGTCCTTCTCGGCGCGGCCGAGCAGACGCTCATCGACCTGGTAGGGCCGCAGCAGGTTGTGGCGCGTGCCTTCCTCGTCGCCCATCGAGACCCAGCAATCGGTGATGACGCAATCGGCGCCTTCGACCGCGGCCTCGGGCCGGTTGGTCAGCGACAGCTTCGCGCCCTGCTTCCTGGCCCAGTCGATCAGCGCCGGCGGCGGCGCCAGCTCTTCCGGCGTCGCGATGGCGAGCTCGAAATCGAGCCGGCCGGCGGCATGGACCCAGGAGGTCAGTACGTTGTTGGTGTCGCCGGTCCAGGCGATGCGCTTGCCCTGGATCGGGCCCTTGCGTTCCTGGAAGGTCATGACGTCGGCCATGACCTGGCAGGGGTGCTGGCGCTTGGTCAGACCGTTGATCACCGGAACCGTGGCATGTCGCGCCATCTCGACCAGCGAATCGTGATCGAGGATGCGGATCATGATCGCATCGACATAGCGCGAGAGCACGCGGGCCGTATCCGCAATGGTCTCGCGCTCGCCGAGTTCGATCTCATGCCCGGCGACCATCATCGGCGAGCCGCCGAGCTCGCGGATGCCGACATCGAAGGAGACGCGGGTGCGCAGCGAGGGCTGCTCGAAGATCATCGCGATGACCTTGCCTTCGAGCAGGCGGTCGGAGGCGGCATCCGGCGTGCGACGGCGCGATTTGATCTCCTCGCCGGCACGCAGGATGGCGCGCAGCTCGGTCGCGGAGAAATCGGAAAGATCGAGGAAATGGCGCGTCACGGGCGCTTCCTTCGCTTCTATGGAATGGATCGGTGCTATTCGGCCGCGGGCCGGTTCAGTGTCGCCTCGACAGCGCCGGCGGCACGATCGAGGCGCGCGACGGCGTCCGCCACTTCCGCATCGCCGATGATCAGGGGGGGCAGCAGGCGCACGACATTGTCGCCGGCAGCCACGACGAGCAGGCCTGCGGCCCGCGCCTCGGCGACGAAGTCGGTGTTCGGCGTATTCAGCTTGAGGCCGAGCATCAGCCCCTCGCCGCGGATCTCGGCGATCACCTTCGGATGCTTGTCCTTGAGCTCGGCGAGCGACTGCTTCAGGCGCAGCGCCGTTTGCGCGACATGATCGAGGAAGCCCGGCGCGAGGATGACATCCAGCACCGCGTTGCCGACGGCCATGGCGAGCGGATTGCCGCCGAAGGTGGTGCCGTGCGTGCCCAGTGTCATGCCCGAAGCCGCCTCCTCGGTGGCAAGGCAGACGCCCATCGGGAAGCCGCCGCCGATGCCCTTGGCAACCGACATGATGTCGGGCGCCACGCCCGACAGCTCATATGCAAAGAACTTGCCGGTGCGGCCGACGCCGGTCTGGATCTCGTCGAAGATCAGCATCAGGCCATGCTCGTCGCAAAGCTCGCGCAGCAGCCGCAGGAAGCGCGCCGTGGCCGGGCGCAGCCCGCCCTCGCCCTGGATCGGTTCGACCATCAGGGCTGCGGTCTCGGGGCCGATCGCGGCCTTCAGCGCAGCCTCGTCGTCGAAAGGCACCTGGTCGAAGCCGTCGACCTTGGGGCCGAAGCCGTCGATGTATTTCTGCTGCCCGCCGGCGGCGATCGTCGCCAGCGTGCGGCCATGGAAGGCGCCCTCGAAGGTAATGATCCGGTAGCGCTCCGGATGGCCTTTCGCAGCGTGGTACTTGCGCGCCATCTTGATGGCGCACTCATTCGCCTCGGCGCCAGAATTGGTGAAGAAGGCGCGATCGGCAAAGGTCGCCTCGCAGAGCCGGCGCGCCAGCCTCTCGCCCTCCGGCATCGTGTAGAGGTTCGAGGTGTGCCAGATCTTGCCGGCCTGCTCGGTCAAGGCCTTGACCAGATGCGGATGGGCATGGCCGAGCGCGTTGACGGCGATGCCGGCGCCGAAATCGAGATAGCGCGTGCCGTCGGCGGTGATCGCCCAGGGCCCCTCACCGCGCTCGAAAGCGACGGGAGCGCGGGCATAGGTCGGAAGCAGGACGGATTGGGAAGCGGAAACGGGGGCAGAGGCCATGGGATGCGATCCTCGCGACGGGCGACAGGAGAACGGATTGGCGCTGGACTGAAAACGGTGGTCCGGGCGGGGCGACGGCAGCTCCTAGCTGCACAGCCGAATGCGACCGGGCGACGACGCTATCGTCGCAGCCAGCTTCCGACTTCTCGTCGCGCCGTCATCCGCATCGTGGAAGGCCCTGATCCGCAAACATAAGCGCCGCCCGGAAGGGCGGCGGCGATACGTCAACAACTATGCAAAAGGGCGCCGCCCCTGTCAATTCCATGCCGGGGCGGGAGTGTTGCCGAAAGGATTCGCTTGACGCGCGATTGATGAAAGCTCTGGGGAAAAGGCGATTTCGGATTCGCCGACTCTTGTGGCCGAGTCCGGGCATCTTGTATGGTCGCCCCTGTCAGATACGACATCTCGTGCGGCGACCCCTGTACCGTCAGTTTCGGCTGTAACGGCTTCCGTTTAGCGACGGACGCCGCCGGTATCGGATTCCGCCATGATCCGCCCCTAGGACGGCTCCGCCAAGAGCCGGCCGGAGAAGACAGGTGAGCCCGATGAACGAAGCCGGAGCATGGACGGAAGAACGCGTCGAGCTTCTGAAGAAGCTCTGGAGCGACGGCCTGAGCGCCAGCCAGATCGCGGCCGAGCTCGGCAACGTGACGCGCAACGCCGTGATCGGGAAAGTGCATCGCCTGGGCTTGTCGGGCCGCGCCAAGAATCCCGCTGCCGCCAGCACGCCCCGCACCTCCACCCCTCGTAAGACCCCGACCCGCTCGCCGAGCCATCCGATGAGCGGCGGCCCGGGCGCGACCCAGGGGATGACGCGCGGTGCCAACGCGCTCGCCCCGCAATATTCTCCAGAAGCTGAGGCCGAAGCCGAGCAGGAGCCGATGCCGTCCGAGGACGTGGTGATCCCGTTCTCCGAGCGGGTCACGATCATGGATCTGCGCGAATACATGTGCCGCTGGCCGATGGGCGATCCGACGACCCCCGAGTTCCGCTTCTGCGGCGCTAGGTCCCAGACCGGCATGCCCTATTGCGGTTACCACGCCCGCATCGCCTATCAGCCGGCTGCAGATCGCCGTCGCGATCGCAGCAAGGTCGCACGGGCCTGAGGCAAGCAGCCTGACCGATCGTCAAAAGCCGGCCGCGAGGCCGGCTTTTTTCGTGCAAGCCTAGGCTCACCGATGCTGGCGCCGGCCGAGCGTCTCGAGATGCCGGCTCCAGCGCGAGAGCGCGAAGCAGATCAGCCAGTAGATCGAGCCCGAGAAGGCATAGGCCTCCATGCTCATGCCGACCCAGTTCGGATCCGCCAGCGAGGCCTGCGCGATGCCGAGCAGATCGAGGATCGAGACCACCAGCACGAGCGTGGTGTTCTTGACCAGCGCGATGAACTCGTTGGTCATCGCCGGCAGCGAAATGCGCAGGGCCTGCGGCAGGATGATGAGCCCCGTCGCCTTCCAATAGGTCAGCCCCAGCGCGGTCGCCGCTTCACGCTGCCCCGATGGCAGGGCCTGGAGGCCGCCACGCACGGCCTCCGCCATATAGGCGGCGATGACGAGGCCGAGCCCGATCACCGCGCGGGCGAGCCGGTCGATGCCGATGCCGCCCGGCAGGATCAGCGGCAGCAGCAGCGAGGCGAGGAAGATCACCGCGATGATCGGCACGCCGCGCCAGAATTCGATGAACAGCACGCTGATCAGCCGGATGACGCGCAGCTCCGATTGCCGGCCGAGCGCCAGCAGGATGCCGAGCGGGATCGCGATCAAGCTGGCATAGACCGAGATGAACAGGGTCAGCATCAGCCCGCCCCATTCGCGCGTCTCGATGTAGCGCAGGCCGAAGCCGCCCGAGAGCAGCCAGATGCCGAGCGGCGGCAGGATCAGGAGCACGGCGATCGCCGCCTTGAGCCGCAGACGCGGCGACACCAGCACGACCGCCGCGACGCCCAGAACAAAGAGGAATCCGGCCAGGTCAGCCCGCCAGCGCTGGTCGACGGGATAGAGCCCGTACATGAACTGGCCGAAACGGGCCTTGACGAAGACCCAGCAGGCGCCTCCCGCGGCGCAATCGGCCCGGGTCGTGCCGGTCCAGGTCGCGTCGATGAGGGCCCAGCGGATGATCGGGATGGCGATCCAGGCGAGCAGGAGACCCAGAAGGATCGTCACGACGCCGGTGGCGGGCGTGCCGAAGAGGCGCCGGCGCCAGAGGGGGAAGGTGGCGGCACTCATCGGGTCACCAGCGCGATCCTGGCATTATACCAGTTCATGAAGGCGGAGACGGCAAGGCCGATGACAAGATACACCGCCAGCGTCATCGCGATGATCTCGATCGCCTGCCCGGTGTTGTTGAGCGCCGAGCCCATGAACAGGCTGACCACGTCGGGATAGGCGATCGCCGCGCCGAAGGACGAGTTCTTCAGCACGTTGAGATACTGGTTGGTCAGCGGCGGGATCATCACGCGCAGCGCCTGCGGAATGGTGACGAGGGTCAGAATCCGGCGGGGACGCAGGCCGAGCGCCGAGGCGGCCTCGATCTGGCCATGAGGCACCGCCTGGATGCCGCCGCGCACGATCTCGGCGATGAAGCCCGCGGTGTAGGTCACCAGTGCCGCGAGCAACGCCACGAATTCCGGGATCACGACGAAGCCGCCGCGATAATTGAAGCCGCGCAGGACCGGAATGTCCCAGCGCGTCGCGAGGCTGGCCCAGGCGACGGCCAGCGCCGGCACAATCAGGATCAGCACGAGGCCGATCGCCAGCACGGGCGCATCCTGGCCGGTGCGCTCCTTGCGACGGCGCGCCCAGCGGGTAACCAGCCACTGCGCGAACCAGGAGACCAGGATCGCCAGCAGCGCCCAGCGGAAGTTGCCCGGCGCGTCCGGCAGCGGGATGGTCAGCCCGCGGTTGTTGAGGAAGGCGATCCCGAAGATGCCGAGGCTGTCGCGCGGGGCGGGCAGGGCGGCGATGACGCCGAAATACCAGAACAGCACGAAGAACAGCAGCGGGATGTTGCGGACGAACTCGATATAGGCGCCCGCGATCGTCGAGAGCAGCCAATGCGAGGACAAGCGCGCAATGCCGACGACGAAGCCCAGCGCGGTCGCGAGCACGATCGCCACGACGGTCACCAGCATCGTGTTGGCGACGCCGGTCCAGAACAGGCTGAGGATCGTGTCGGCGCGGGTGTAGCCGGTCAGGACGAAGGGCACGTCGATGCCCGAATTGCGCCAGAGGAAATCGAAGCCGGAGGCGATGCCGGCCTTGACCATGTTCTCCGAGGCGTTGCGCACGAAGAAGACGGTCAGGGCCACAAGGCCGAGCACGAGCGCGATCTGGTAGAGCCAGTCGCGGACGCGCTTGTCGTTGAGGAGGGCGAGGGCTCTGGTCACGAGGTCAGCCACGAGTTCGGGAAGATCACGAGAACCGCGTCGTCACCCCGGCCGCGGGAAAGCGGCGCGCCGGAATCCATCGCAGGGCATCGTACTCTACGATGGATCCCGGATCTGCGCGGCGCTACCGCTTGTCCGGGATGACGCACGGTTCATGCGGACTGGCGATCAGAGGCGGGCGGCCCGCCCTGCTCTCACTGGAAGGGCGGCGTGAAGAGCAGCCCGCCCTTGGTCCAGAGCTGGTTCTGGCCGCGCTCGAGCTTCAGCGGCGAACCCATGCCGACGGTGCGCTCGAAGCTCTCGCCATAGTTCCCGACCTGCTTGATGACGTTGTACATCCAGTCGTTCGAGAGCCCCATCAGGGCGCCGAAATTGCCCTCGGCGCCGAGCAGGCGGCGGACTTCCGAGTTCTTCGAGCTGGCCTTCATCTGATCGACATTGGCCGCGGTCACGCCGAGCATTTCGGCCGCGATCGTGCCGTTCAGCACCCAGCGCACGATCAGCTGCCAGCGCTCGTCGCCCCAGCGCGTCACCGGCCCCTGGGGGTCGTTCGAGATCGGCTGCGTCAGGATGACGTGGTCGCCGGGAACCTTGAGCTTGGCGCGCTGGCCGGCGAGCGCGCCGACACCGGCGGTGTAGGCGTCGCAACGGCCGGCGTCATAGGCGGCGATGGCGTCGTCGTTCTTCTGGAAATTGGTGATCGTGACCTTGAGGTTGCGCTCCGCGAACCAGTCGGAGGCATTCTTCTCCTCGGTCGAGCCGGCGGCGACGCAAACCGAGGCGCCGTCGAGATCGGCAGCGGTCTTGGCGTTGGTCGCCTTGCGGACGATGAAGGTCTGGCCCTCGTAGAAATTGATGCCCTGGAAGTTCAGGCCGAGCGAGGCGTTGCGCGAGAAGGTGATGGTCGAATTGCGCGAGAGCAGGTCGACCTGGCCGGACTGCAGGATCGGCCAGCGCTGCTGCACCGAGGTCGGCGTGAACTTGACCTTCTTTGCGTCGCCGAGCACCGCGGCGGCGAGCGCCTTGCAGTAATCGACGTCGAGCCCGGTCCATTCTCCCTTGTCGTCGGCGAAGGAGAAGCCCGGCAGGCCGAGATGGACGCCGCATTCGATGTGCCCGCGGGCCTTGACCGCGTCGAGCGTCGGGCTCGGGGCCAGTTGCTGGGCGCTCGCCAGCGCGGTGCCCATGGCGAGCATCGCAGCCGCCGTCAGAATCGTGGTCTTCATGTCCGTTCTCCCCGGAGCCGTCGTCGGCTCTCCGTGTTGCGGGCGCGACTATGCAACAGACGCGCCGCGAGCGGTAGCGGGTCGATCTCGCTCAAGTGGCAGAGCCGACATCCGACGGATTCGCGGCAAGCGGCCCCCTGATGCCGATGCAGTTGCCCCATGGATCGCGCAGCTGGCACATCCAGAGTTTGCCGTCGATTTCCAACGGCCCCCGGTAAAGGACCGCGCCAGCGGACTTCAGCCCGGTGAGGGACCTCGCAAAGTCATCCACCCACCAGTAGACGACCGAGCCGGCAGCGCCGCTGCCGACCTTCGCGTCGGCGGGGACGATTTCGAGCTGGGTCGCGCCGATTCTCAGAAACACAAAGCCGGACGGGTAGCTGACCTCGAGCACCGCGTCAGGAAATGCGTTTCGATACCACGACAGGCCTGCGTCCATGTCGGCGACATGGACCAGAACCGCGCACACACCAGCCTGCAAGGTCTATCCCCCGAACACCGTGTTGAGCTGGCTGCCAACCATGATGAAGGTGGTGCGCTTGGCCATTTCCTTGAGGCGAACCGCGCCGATGTAAGTCATGGCCGAGCGCACCCCGCCCATCAGCTCCTGCATCGTGCCCTCGACCGGGCCGCGATAGGGCACCTCGACGGTCTTGCCCTCGGAGGCGCGATACTTCGCGACGCCGCCCGAATAGCGCTTCATCGCCGTGTCCGACGACATGCCGTAGAAGGTCATTCCGACGGGCACCTTCTCGCCACCGCGCTCCTCATAGCGGATGTCACCCTCGCATTCGTCATGGCCGGCGAGCATGCCGCCGAGCATCATGAAATCGGCGCCGGCGCCATAGCCCTTGGCGAGGTCGCCCGGAACCGTGACTCCGCCATCGCCGCAGACCAGCCCCTTCAGCCCATGCGCCGCATCGGCGCATTCGATGATCGCGGAAAGCTGCGGATAGCCGACGCCAGTCATCTTGCGGGTGGTGCAGACCGAGCCCGGCCCAATGCCGACCTTGACGATGTCGGCACCGGCCAGGATCAGCGCCTCGGTCATGTCGCCGGTGACGACGTTACCGGCCATGATCGTGGCATGGGGGTACTCGGCCCGCGTCGCCTTGACCGTGTCGACGAACTTCTCGGTGTAGCCGTTGGCAACGTCGAGGCAGATCTTCGTGATCGGTGACTGGGCGTGCACGAGGGCCAGCTTGTCGTGGTCCGCCTGCGTCGTGCCCAGCGAATAGAAGGCGTTGGCGGAATCCGGCTCGCGAAAGAAGGCGATGAGCTCGTCGGCGCCGTAGTGCTTGTGCAGCGCCACCATCGCGCCATGGCGGAGCAGGGCGCGCGCCATCGCCATGGTGCCGACGACATCCATGTTCGCCGCGATCAGCGGGAAGCCGGTCCAGTCCTTGCCGGTATGGGCGAAGCGGAAGGAGCGGTGGACATCGACCTCGGCACGGCTGCCCAGAGTCGAGCGCTTGGGGCGGATCAGGACGTCGCGGAAATCGAGCTTGGGGTCGTTCTCGATGCGCATGGTTCGGGACCTTCGCGGCTGGCTTGCGGCACGCGCGGGCCAAGGGGCGGGAAGGGATGCGTGCGCCGATTCATAACCGCAGCCGGGCCGGCGGGGCAATCAGGCCTCTGCAGCCCGGTCAAGCCGAGGACGGCTCGCGCGGGAAGGGACGAGCGTTCTTGCGGATAGTGTAGAGCGTCGCGCCGATGACGATCGCCGCGCCTATCCAGGTGGTCAGCGCGGGTATCTCGGCGAAGAAGATGAAGCCGGTGAAGCTCGCCAGGATCAGCCGGCTGAACTCGAGCGGCGCCAGGGCCGCCGCCTCGCCGACCTGATAGGCTCGGGTGATCAGCCACTGGCCGGCCGTCCCGAACAGGCTGAGGACGATCAGCCAGAACCACTGCGTGGCATCGAGCGGCACCCACCAGAGCCAAGCCGGCAGGGCCAGCGTGGTGATCAGCACGATGCCCTGCCAGATCAGGATCGTGTCCGTGCGCTCGGTCGCCGCCAGCATCCGCACGCTGACGGTGATCGCCGCGTTGAACACGGCGCCGGCAACCGCCAGCAGCGCAAAGGTGTCGAGACCCTCGCTCGTCGGCCGAAGCATGACGAGGACACCGATGAAGCCGATGATGGTCGCCGCCCAGCGCCTGCCGTCGACCTGCTCCTTGAGGACGATGACGGCGGCGACCGTGACGAAGAGAACCTGGCTGAAGCCGATCGCCGTGGCCTCGGCGAGCGGGATCCGGATCACCGCCGTGAAGCCGCAGAGCATCGCGATCAGCGTGAGGATGCCGCGCGCGACCTGCAGCCCCGGCCGTCTGGTCCGCAGCATCGGGCGCAGGCTGCCGCCGGCAAAGGCGATGATGATCAGGCTCATGATGATCTGGCGGATCAGCAGGATCTGGACCAGCGGAATGGCATTGCCGACATGCTTGATGGCGCCGACCATCACCGCATAGACCAGCAGCGCCGAAAACATGTAGAGCGAGCCGCGCAGATTGGGGCTGGCATTGGTCCACCACCTGCGCAGGCGCCGATGATCGGGCCCTGCGCTCTCGTCGGATTCTTCGAGCCCGTCGGCGGGCGGCCGCGACGGCGGGGCAACGAGCACAACTTCGGCCAACGGCTCTGACAAGCGCGGCGGAGCCTCCGCTTCGGCCACGCCATCCGTATCGGCCGCGCGACCCTGCCGCCCGGTCTGCCGTTCTTCGCTCATCGATCTCGACCATCGGCCGGAGGCTTCGACGCCCAGCCTGTTCCCGTCCCTGTCTGGAATTGATCGAGGAAACCGGCGATCCGCACCAGAGACGGCCGGACATGGCCGGGTTGTGCTGGCTGGGCCAGTGCCACGCCGGGAGGGCAGGCGAGCCATGCCCATGCGGGACTTTGCGGCGCCGTCCACGCGGTCTAGGAGACCGCGACGGCCGGTGCATCCGGCAAGCCAATCGAGTAGCTGACGGCATGACGATCTCGCCTTTCCGCCCCATGCGCGCGGGCACTGCCCCCCGCGCTGCCGCGCCGGGCCGTTGCGCCGCGGTTCTGCGCTGATGCGGGAGCTTCTGTCCGATTTCCTCGACGGCGTCCGGGGGCTGGGGCCGGCACGCTTCCCTTACGGGCGTTTCGCCCTGGCGCTCCTGCTCGGCGGCGCGGGCGGCTGGCTCTTCGCCCAGGCAAGACTGCCGCTGCCCTGGATGCTGGGCTCGATGGTGGTTTGCACGGCGGCAGCCCTGCTGCGCTGGCCCGTCGCCGCGCCGCCGGTGATCCGCCCGCCGATGACGATGGTGATCGGCGTCATGCTGGGCGCGGGCTTCAAGCCCGACGTCGTGGCACAGCTGCCGAACTGGCTGCCGACATTGCTCGGCCTGGTGCTGTTCATGCTGGCCTGTGCCATCGCCTGCGTCGGCTATTTCCGCAAGGTCGCCGGTTTCGACCCGGTCACCGCCTTCTTCGCCGGCATGCCGGGCGGGCTGGTCGAGATGGTCACGCTCGGCGAGGAGAAGGGCGGCAATGCGAACATCATCGCGCTGATCCATTCCGCCCGTATCCTGCTGGTGGTGATGACACTGCCCTTCATCGTGCAATGGATCGGCGGCGTTCCGATCGGCGGGAACCGCGTCGCCGGGCCCTCGCTGTTCCAGACACCGCTCTCGGCCGAACTGATCCTGCTAGCCTGCGGCATCGCGGGGATCATCCTCGGCCATTTTCTGCGGCTGCCGGCCAAGTTCCTGCTCGGACCGATGCTGGTCAGCGCCATCGTCCATGTCTCCGGCCTCAGCGATTCAGTGCCCCCGTTCGAGATCGTCAACGCAGCGCAGCTGATCCTCGGCATCACCATCGGCTGCCGTTTCGTCGGCACGGCGCCGCGCAGCATCCTGCGTGTGCTCGCGCTTTCGGTCGGCTCCACCGTGATCCTGCTCTCGCTCACGCTCGGCTTCGCTTGGCTGGTGACCAAGGTCTCGGTCCACGGCAACGTGCCGCTGATCCTGGCCTATTCGCCGGGCGGCCTCGCCGAGATGAGCCTGATCGCGCTTGCGCTGCACACCGAGGTCGCGTTCGTGGCGGCGCACCACATCATCCGCGTCTTCCTGGTGATGGTCACGGCCGGGCCGCTCTTCGGATTGCTCATCGGCCGTCGCAAGGCGGTCGACACGCAACAGGACGAGTGATGCCGGGCGGCGGCCGGCGCGCCTCGATCAGGCCTCGTTGACGACGAAGCCGCGCAGCTTGGCCGCGTTGCTGCCGAGCGCCGCATTGGCGCGGGCCAGGTCTCCCTCGCCGATCTCGCCTTCGCGGAGGATCAGGACGATGTCGTCGGCGACATCGGCAAAGCGCTGCGCCAGCGTGTCCGAGTCGATCGGCCCGCCATCGATGACGATCGGCCCGAAGCGGCGGGCCTTGTCGAGGAAGCCGCTCTCGATCTGGACCGGAGAGACCAGATCGGCGTTCCCGACGCGCGGCAGGAAGAACAGCCCGGTGCCCTCATCCTGCAATGCTGCGCGCACCAGCCCGACCGCGCCCGTCGCGATCTCGTAAAGCCCAGCGCCGGCATCGGGCGCAAAGACCCGGGTCAGGCTGTCGTCGCCGCTGCCGGCATCGACCAGCATCGCCGGAAGACCAGCGAGCGCAGCATCGAGCGCCAGATTCAGCGCCAATGTCGAAGCGCCGGACCGCGGATGCAGGCCCAGCACGAGGATGCGTCGGTGGCCCGTGCCGGGCGCCTGCGCGGCGAGTGCATTGCGTCCCGTCCGGACCGCCTTGGCGAAGCCGGCATTGGGTTTGTCGATGACGTCGACGAGATGCGCCTTGGCCTGGAAGACCGAACGCGTCTCGCCATCATTGCGCCGCCAGCGGCGGTGCCGTACGGCCGGCAGGGTCGCCAGGAGCGGCGCAGCCTCCGCCCGAAGCATCTCGGGCGCCCGCATCGCCTGCCCGCCCTGGATTGCGACGAAGCGCCGCCAGCCGGGCTTTGCGGGAGCGGGCGCGGCCGCGCTCACCTTCGGCATCACCGGCACGATCTGTCCGGCCGGCGCCGGGACCGCATCTGGCGCAGCGGCGGGCGCGGGGTTGCCGGGGCGCTCGATCTGCTCGCGCTCCGGCTGGCGGCGACGCGCAACGCCGAAAAGCGCCAGCCCCAGCGCGAGAGCGACACCCGTGCCGCCACCGGCGATGCCGCCCAGCATCACGATCGTCCGGCGGCTGACCCCGCTCTTTTCGAGGGGCGGCATCGCGGAACTGATGATGCGGGCATTGGTGGTGTCGATGCCGGCGAGCTCGCCGGTCTCGCGGGCGCGGCGCAGGAAGGCATCGTAGACGACGCGCGAAGACTCGACCTCGCGCTCGAGCTCGCGCAACTCGACCGAGGCGCGACTGGCCGCATACTGGCTCGTGGTGAGCTGCTCGACCCGGCGCGCGATCTGGCGCTCGGCCTCCAAGGCGCGGTCGAGCTCGACCTTGGCCGAGCGCGCGATGCGCGACAACTCGTCCGCGATCTGGCGGCGCGCGTCGCGGGTCTGGGCCTGCGCCGCGGCCAGGGCCGGATGGCGGGCACCCAGCGAGGCGAGAAGATCGGCCTCCCTGGCCAACGCCGCGCCGAGCTGGGCGCGCAGTGCCGTCATCGTGTTGGAGGCGACCGCCTCGGGGATCGCCCCGGACTCGATGCCTGCGGGACGGGCCGCCTGGATCTGATCGTATTTCGCGCGCGCCTCGGTGAGACGCGTGCGCACCGCGACGAGCTGGGCATTGTTGAGCGCGAGCTGTTCCTCGGCGATCGACCTGCCGGCGCCGACGCCGACGATGTTGTTGGCTTCCTTGTAGCGCTCGGCCTTCTCCTCGGCGACGCGCAGGCGGTTGCGCAGCTCTTCCAGCCGGGCCGTGAGCGCGACCGTGGCACGCTGGGCAGCATCGGCACGGACCGAAGCCTGGTTTTCGAGATAGGCATTGGCCAGCGCGTTGGCGATGCGGGCGGCCTTGGCCGCCTCGCGCGCCGTGACGGCGATGTCGATGACGAAGGTGCGCTCGCCGCGCCGGACCGAAACGTTCTTGTCGAGTGCAGCCAACGCATAGAGCATGCCGTCATGCGAGGACGCGCCCTTGCCCGGAAGAAGATCGGCGAGAAGTGCGGACAGGCCAGTGCGCGCCGCCTCGCCGCCGAACTCCGGATCCTTGTCCAGCCCCTCGCTCTCGACGACGCGCGACTTGATGCTGTCGGAGGCGATGATGCGAGCCTGACTTTCCAGATAGCTGGTGATCGAGGTCGGATCGCCGCCGCCGGCGTTGGGCGAAACCTCGTTCTGAAGCACGCGCAGATCGCGCGGGTCGATGAAGAGCTGCGCCGTCGAAACATATCTCGGCGGCACCAGCAGGCTCGCGAATGCCGCGAGAACCGCGCCAAGGATCGTCGTCAGCACGATCAGGCCCTTGCGCGCCCACAAGGTCCGGAAGAGCCAGGCGGGATCGGTCAGCAGCGCCATTCCGGCCGGCGCCGCAACGGGCTCGGCGCGCCGCTCGCGGCGCTCCTGCCTCTGTTCCGGCTCGCTGGCAGCGGTCTCGGTGGTGAACATGACGCTACGCTTCACTCTTCAAGTCCTCGCCCGCCGGCGCGACGGATCCGTCGCGGCACGGGCATGATCGTCTCGGTCCGGTTCAGGCGGTCGCGTGGGCAGACACGGTTCCGTTTCGTTTAGGGTCGCTCAACGCCTCTCGGCTAGAAGATGACGACAGGCGACACGGGGCAGGCACGCTCCGGGCCAGCCCGTGACGCGAGAGCCGCGACGCAAGAACGGACCCCATGCTGCCAGACCGCGCCGCCATCCTCGCCTACCTCACCATCCTGAGCGGCTCTGCCGGCCGGCTCGTCATCTCCCTTGTCTACTTCCTCATCGTTGCGAATACGTTGACCCTCGGCGAATTCGGTCTGTTCGCCACCGCCTCGGCGACAGGGCTGATCCTGTCGCGCCTGCTCGCCTTCGGCTTCGTCTCGCCGGTCTATCGGATCGCGACCGTGAAACCGCGCCTGCTCGGCGCCTATCTCGGCGGGTTCGTCGGGCTCGGCCTGCTCTCCCTGCCCGTGATCGGGCTTGCCGCGGCAGTCTCCTACCTCGTGCTGTTCGCGGATCGGCTCGCGGCCCTGCCCTTCGCGATGATCCTGGTGGCCGAGGCCCTGTGCTGGCGGCTGGTCGAGGTCGTCGCCATCGTCAACAACGGCCTGCGGCGCTTCCGGCAGGCGGCGATGCTCGTCATCATCGGTTCGGCGCTGCGAACGCTTGCGGCACTGCTGTTCGCCGGTTTCGGGCAGCGCAGCCTTGAGGTCTGGGCCTGGGCCTATCTCGCAGCAACGCTGGCGGGGCTCGTCGTGGCGCTGGCCTTCTTCCTGCCGCCGCTGCGGCTGCGGTTCGACAGGCGGCTGTATCCGAGGCGCATGGCCGATGCCGTCTATGCCGGCGCCGCCGAGATCGTGTTCTACGTCCAGGCGGAGCTCGACAAATTGCTGATGCTGGCGCTGGCGGGCGAACGAACGGCGGGCCTCTACACGATCGCGATGCGCGTCATCGACCTCACCGCCATGCCGGTGCGCAGCTTCAACCAGATGCTGGTCCAAAAGATCATGAAAGAGCGCGGCTTCACCGGCGGGCCGGCGAGGCTGGCCATGGTCGAGCTCGGCATCGCGGCAGTCTCGGTCGCCGGCCTTGCGGCCGTGATCCTGGCCCTGGTACCCTTCCCGGGCCTGCTCGGCCGCAACGTTTCGGAAGCGGCCTATCTGTTCGCACCCATGCTGCTGGTGCCGGCCTTCCGCAACCTCGTCGAGTATCATGCCGAGCTGCTCTATGCGCGTGAACGCACCGGCGCGCGCATTTCGCTGCTCTGCGCGATCGCCCTTCTCAAGGCGGCGCTGCTGTCCTGGGTGATGACCCGCTTCGCAGCCGCCGACGCCTGGGCACCCTGGCTCAACCTGGTCTTCGGGCTGGTCTATGTGCTTTCGGCCGCCGTCACCTACCGGCTGCTGGTGCAGGCATCGGTGCCGCGCCCCTCCTTGCACCAGGGGCGGGCCGCCTCCCGCTGAACCGCCGGGCCGTAACCGCCGCGCCCAGGGCGTGACGCATCGGCACGGCACACAGGTCCCAAACCTTGTCCATCTTCCCCGACACCCTCTAGGGTGCCGGTCCAACGCGTCAGGGGCCGACAATGAACCAGATCGATCTTCAGGGAAGAACCGCCATCGTCACCGGGGGGGCGCAGGGCATCGGCCGCGCCGTCGCGGAACGCTTCGCCGCCAGCGGCGCCGCGGTCGCGATCTGGGACCTCGACGCTGCGCTTGCCGCCAAGACCGCAGCCGAGATCGGCCACGGCGCGACCGGGCTCGGCATCGACGTCACCGACGCGAAGGCGGTGAACGCCGCCGCCGCCGCGCTGGAGGCGAAGCAGGGCAGCATCGACATCCTCGTCACCAGCGCCGGCATCGCCGGCGCCAACCACAAGACCTGGGAGTATCCGCTCGACGAATGGGCGCGCGTGATGCGGCTCAACGTCGACGGCACGCTGCATTGCTGCCAGGCGGTGGTGCCCGGCATGATCAAGCGCAACTACGGGCGGCTCGTGCTGGTCGCCTCGATCGCCGGCAAGGAGGGCAACCCCAACGCCTCGGCCTATTCGGCCTCGAAGGCGGCGGTGATCGCGTTGACCAAGTCGCTCGGCAAGGAACTGGCGACGCAGGACATCGCGGTCAACTGCATCACGCCGGCCGCCGCCCGCACCCGCATTTTCGACCAGATGAGCGAGGAGCATATCGGCTACATGCTGGCCAAGATTCCGCGCGGGCGCTTCCTCCTGCCCGACGAGGTCGCCTCGATGGTCGCCTTCCTCGCCTCGGCCGAGAACAGCTTCACGACCGGCGGCGTGTTCGACCTTTCGGGCGGCCGCGCGACCTATTGAGCCTCACTTCTCCGGGTCGCGATCCGCGACCCGGCTTCAAATCCTGCGCAGCAAGCTTCAAAGTCGACCCATGACCCAATCGCTTCCCTCCGCTGCCGTGCTCGGCGCGCGTGCCTTCGCTGCGCTCGAGGGTCTCAATCGCTTCACCGACGAGCCGGGCAAGCTGACGCGGCTCTATCTCTCGCCGGCGCATCGACAGGCCGCGGAATGGACCAAGGGGGCAATGGAGGTCGCGGGGCTCACCGCCTTCATCGATGCCGCCGGCTCGGTGCAGGGCCGCCGCGAAGGCCCCGTGCCGGGCGGTCCCTGCGTGATGATCGCATCCCATATCGACACGGTGAAGGATGGCGGTCGCTTCGACGGCAATCTCGGCGTCGTCGCCGGCATCCTGGCGGCGCAGGCCCTGCGCGACGCCGGGATCGTGCTGCCCTTCGCGCTCGAGGTCGTGGCCTTCGGTGACGAGGAGAACGTCCGCTTCCCGACCCATCTCTCGACGTCCGGAGCGCTTGCCGGCGACTACGAGCCGGCCTGGCTGGATGCGCGCGACGCCGAGGGGACGCGCCTGGCCGACGCGCTCGTCGCCTTCGGCGGCGATCCCTCTGGCATCGCCGGGCTGGCGCGCAAGCCGGGCTCGATCAAGGCCTATCTCGAGCTGCATATCGAGCAGGGGCCGGTGCTCGAGGTCGAGAACGAGCCTGTCGGCATCGTCACCGCGATCAACGCGCAAAGGCGCGCCCGCGTCCGGGTGACCGGCGAGGCCGGCCATGCCGGGACCGTGCCGATGCACCTGCGCAAGGATGCGCTGACCGCGAGCGCCGAGATGGCACTGGCGCTGGAAGCGATCGCAGCAGGGCATGAGCAGGGCGTCGGTACGGTCGGCGTGTTCCAGGTCAATCCCGGCGCGACCAATGTCGTGCCCGGCGCGGTCGAGTTCACGATCGACTTCCGCTGCCCCTCGAACGAGACGCTCGCGAAGATGGAGGCGGCAGTCCAGTCCCGTTTCGCCGAGATCGCAGCACGACGCGGCGTCGGGCTTTCGATCAACATCTATGCGAGGGCCGCGGCCGTGCCGATGGATCCCGGCCTGCAGGACGCGCTCAGCATCGGCGTCGCGCGCATGGGCGCCAATCCGAGCCCGCGCCGCCTGCCCTCGGGCGCCGGCCATGACGCGATGGCGATGGCGGCGATCTGCCCCGCCGCGATGCTCTTCGTGCGCAACGAGAAGGGCATCAGCCATTCGCCGCTGGAAAACATGACCGAGGCCGATGCCGGCATCGCCATCCGGGTCCTGCTCGAGGCGATCCTGGAGTTGGCCCGGCGCGAGGGCTGATCCGGATCAAACCGGGGCGCGACACCGCGTGCCATTTTCCCTGCTTGGCCGTAAGCTTAGAAAGCGCGCGCCGCAGGAGGCTGGCGATGGATTACGAGACATTCTTCCGCAACGAGCTCGACGGCTTGCGCCGCGAAGGCCGCTACCGCGTCTTCGCCGATCTCGAGCGCAAGGCCGGCCAGTTCCCGCGCGCGACCCATCACGGCGAGCGCGGCCCACGCGAAATCACCGTCTGGTGCTCGAACGACTATCTTGGCATGGGCCAGCATCCGGCCGTGCTGGCGGCGATGCACGAAGCCCTCGACGCTTGCGGCGCGGGCGCGGGAGGCACCCGCAACATCGGCGGCACCAATCACTATCACGTCCTGCTGGAGCAGGAGCTCGCCGATTTGCACGGCAAGGAAGCTGCGCTCCTGTTCAACTCCGGCTACATGTCGAACTGGGCCTCGCTCGGGACGCTGGCATCGCGGCTTCCCGGCTGCGTCGTGCTGACGGATGCGCTCAATCACGCCTCGATGATCGAGGGCATCCGGCATTCGCGGGCCGAGCGGCACATCTTCGCGCATAACGATCCCGACGACCTGCGCCGCAAGCTCAAGGCCATCGATCCGGCCCGGCCCAAGCTGATCGCCTTCGAGTCGGTTTATTCGATGGATGGCGACATCGCGCCGATCGAGACCTTCTGCGACATCGCCGACGAATTCGGCGCAATGACCTATATCGACGAGGTCCATGCGGTCGGACTCTACGGCCCGCGCGGTGGCGGCGTCAGCGAGCGCGACGGCCTGACTTCGCGCCTGACGCTGATCGAGGGGACGCTGGCCAAGGCCTTCGGCGTGATGGGCGGCTATATCGCAGGGTCGGCGGCCCTCTGCGATTATGTCCGCAGCTTTGCCTCGGGCTTCATCTTCTCGAGTTCGCTGCCTCCGCCGGTGGCGGCCGGCGCGCTCGCCGCGATCCGCCATCTCAAGCAGAGCACGGTCGAGCGCGAGCGCCATCAGGACCGGGTCGCGACCCTGCGCCGGCGCCTCGATGCCGCCGGCATCCCGCATCTGGCCAATCCCAGCCATATCGTGCCGGTGATGGTCGGCGACCCCGTGCTGTGCAAGGCGGTCAGCGACCAGCTGCTCGAGCGCTTCGACATCTATGTCCAGCCGATCAACTACCCGACCGTGCCGCGCGGCACGGAACGGCTGCGGATCACGCCGTCGCCGCTGCATTCCGACGCCGATATCGCACACCTCGTCGATGGCCTGACGGCGATCTGGGGACGCGTGGGGCTGAAGCGCGCGGCCTGAGGCCGTCGCGTTTCACGTGAATCCCTCGTTGTCGGGCAATCGGCCCGGCCCGCGCCCCTTGATACGGCGCGCCGGGCTGAACATGTTGGCGGCTCCCGCCGAACGAACATCCGAGCCCGATTCGCCATGTCCGACACCAGCAACGCCCCCGTAATGCACGCGACCACCATCCTGATGGTGCGCAAGGGCGGGCGGGTCGTGATCGGCGGCGACGGCCAGGTCTCGCTCGGCCAGACCATCATGAAGGGCAATGCCAGGAAGGTGCGCCGCCTCGCCAAGGGCGCGGTGATCGCCGGCTTTGCCGGCGCGACCGCCGATGCCTTCACCCTGTTCGAGCGGCTGGAGGCCAAGCTCGAACAATATCCGACGCAATTGCTGCGCGCCTGCGTCGAGCTCGCCAAGGACTGGCGGACCGACCGCTATCTGCGCCGGCTCGAAGCCATGCTGCTCGTCGCCGACAAGGAGGTCTCGCTGCTGATTTCCGGCACCGGCGACGTGCTGGAGCCGGAAGCCAGCGAGCACGGCTCCGTCATGGCGATCGGCTCGGGCGGCAACTACGCGCTTTCGGCGGCCCGCGCGCTGATCGATGTCGAGGCCGATCCAGAAGCGATCGTGCGCAAGGCGATGAAGATCGCCGGCGACATCTGCGTCTACACCAACCACAGCCTCGTCATCGAGACGCTGGAGACCGCATGATCGCCGAGGAGGATCTCCAGGCCGCCGTCGCCGAGGGCATCATCGACCAGGCCCAGGCGGTGCGGATCGCGCATCTGGCGCGGCTGCGGCTCGCAGCGCGGGCGTCTCCGCCGCGTCTGGGGGAGAGCGTCCTTGCGGATGACCGGCTCGTGGTCGACCCGGACGACGAACGATTCCGGCTGATCGGCGGCTTCAACGACGTCTTCGTCGCGATCGGCGTCGGCCTGCTCGCCGGCGCTCTTCTGGGCCTGTCCCGCGTCGTCGGGTTTGGCGATGCGTTTTCCGTCATCGCGCTGCTGGCAGCCTGGGGCCTGAGCGAAATCTTCGCGCGGCGCATGCGTCTCGCTTTGCCTTCGATCCTGCTGGCGGCGATGTTCTGTGCCGCCGCCGCCCTGCTGGTGGCGCAACTGACGAGCGACCGGGCGCTCCCGGCCTTTCTCTATGGCGGCTGGGTCCCTGCCGCCATCGCCTTCACGGTGGCGGCGCTGCTGCATCACTGGCGCTTTCGCGTGCCCATCGACATCGCGCTGGCGGCAGGCGGCGGCATCGGCGCGCTGCTGGCCCTGATCTCGGCGACCGCACCCGGGCCGGCACAGGATTATCTCAACCTGATCCTGCTGCTCTGCGGCCTTTCCGTCTTCGTTCTGGCGCTGCGCATCGACATGCGTGACCCGGAACGTGTGACCCGACGCTCCGATGCCGCATTCTGGCTCCACCTGCTGTCGGCCGGACTCATCGTGCATCCCATCTTCAGGGGCATGGTGAGCGCGGCCGGCAGCTTCAGTACCGCGACATCGCTGATCATTCTCGGCGTCTTCGCCCTGCTCGGCGTCGTCGCGCTCGTCATCGACCGGCGTGCGCTGCTCGTCTCGGCGTTGAGCTATGCCGGCATCGCCGTCGCCTATCTGATCTCGCAGAGCGTTTCGACCGATCTGAGCCTGCCGTTGGCGCTGCTTGGGCTGGCGGTGCTGGTGCTGGCGCTCTCGGTCGGCTGGCGGAGCTTGCGTCGCGCGCTGCTGCCGGCGCTGCCGCTCGGGCGCTGGCGCGACAGGCTGCCTCCGATCGACGCGACCCCGGCCTGACCCGCCGGCTCCGGCCGGCGACCCATGTTTCAGGAAGTTCTGACCCCATGACCAGTTTCTCCCCCCGCGAGATCGTCTCCGAACTCGACCGCTTCATCGTCGGCCAGAACGACGCCAAGCGCGCCGTCGCGATCGCTCTGCGCAACCGCTGGCGGCGCCAGCAGCTCGACGGGCCGCTGCGCGAGGAGGTCTCGCCGAAAAACATCCTGATGATCGGCCCGACCGGCTGCGGCAAGACCGAGATCGCGCGACGCCTTGCCAAACTCGCCAACGCGCCCTTCCTCAAGGTCGAGGCGACGAAGTTCACCGAGGTCGGCTATGTCGGCCGCGACGTCGAATCGATCGTGCGCGACCTCGTCGAGATCGCGATCGGGCTGGTGCGCGAGAACCGCCGCAAGGATGTGCAGGCGAAGGCTCATGTCGCCGCCGAGGAGCGCGTGCTCGATGCGCTGGTCGGCGCGACCGCGAGCCCGGCGACCCGCGATTCGTTCCGCAGGAAGCTCAGGGCCAACGAACTCGACGAGAAGGAAATCGAGATCGAGATCGCAGCGGGCGGCGGCGCCACCGCGCCGATGTTCGAGGTTCCCGGCATGCCCGGCGCCTCGATCGGCGCGATCAATCTCTCGGACATGTTCGGCAAGGCCTTCGGCCAGAAGGGCAAGCCGCGGCGCATTCTGGTCAAGGACGCCTATGGCCCGCTCCTGACCGAGGAGAGCGACAAGCTGATCGACCAGGAGGCGATCGTGCAGGCGGCGATCCGGGAAGTCGAGAACAACGGCATCGTCTTCCTCGACGAGATCGACAAGATCTGCGCCCGCGAGGGCAAGGGCGGCGCCGATGTCTCGCGCGAAGGCGTGCAGCGCGACCTCCTGCCGCTGATCGAGGGCACGACCGTCGCCACCAAGCACGGTGCAGTGAAGAGCGACCACATCCTCTTCATCGCGTCGGGCGCCTTCCACGTCTCGCGACCGTCCGACCTGCTGCCGGAACTGCAGGGGCGCCTGCCGATCCGCGTCGAGCTGTCACCGCTCGACGTGGAGGATTTCAAGCGCATCCTGACCGAGACCGAAGCCAGCCTGATCAAGCAGACCGTGGCGCTGATGGCGACCGAGGAGGTCACGGTCGCCTTCACACCCGATGCCATCGATGCCATCGCGCGCATCGCCGTCGACGTGAACTCCACCGTCGAGAATATCGGCGCGCGACGCCTGCAGACGGTGATCGAGCGGATCCTCGACGAGATCTCGTTCACGGCCCCCGACAGATCGGGCGAGGTGGTGACGATCGACGCGCCCTATGTGCAGTCCCGCATCGGCGATCTCGCCAAGAATGCCGATCTGAGCCGGTTCATCCTGTGAGGCAGGCTCCGGCCGACCCTGCGCCGGAAAAATCCCGCCTCGCCCGCGATTCCCTCATCGTCGGCGCAGCCACGATCCTGTCGCGGCTGCTGGGCTTCGCGCGCGACGTGCTCATCGCACGACTGCTCGGCGCCGGCCCGGTGGCGGACGCTTTCCTGGCTGCTTTGCGCCTGCCCAATCTGGTGCGGCGCGTGCTCGGCGAAGGCGGGCTGAACGCGCCATTCGTGCCACTTTATCTCGCCATCAAGCAGGAGCACGGGAATGGAGCCGCTCGTCGCTTCACCGGAGAGGCGGTCGGGCATCTCGCCCTGCTGTTGCTGGTTCTGGTCGGGCTCGGCGAACTGTTCGCCCCCTGGGTCGTGCTCGGATTGGCCGGCGGCTTCGCGGAAGAGCCGCAGACCCTAGCGCTGGCGGCGCAATACACCAGGCTCATGCTGCCCTTCCTGCTGCTGACCACGGTCGCCGCCATGCTCGCCGCACTGCTTAATGCCGAGCGGCGCTTCGCGATGGCTGCCCTGGCGCCGGCGCTGATGAATGCGATCCTGATCGCGATCCTCGGCGTGCAACTGCTTCAGGGCAGCGAGGCGGCGTTGGCCGCGCAATGGCAGGCGCTGGCGGTCAGCGCCACGGGCATCGCGCATCTGGCGCTCATACTCTTCGCCCTGCGCCGCATCGGGCTGCCGCAGCCGAGCTTGCGCTGGTCGCCGGAGATGACGCGCCTCGTCGCGACCGGCGGCGCCACCCTGCTGGCTGCCTCGAGCGCGCAACTCGTGCTGTTGATCGCGACGCAGATCGCCTCGACCGAACCCGGATCCGTGGCAGCGCTCTACTATGCCGACCGCGTCTTCCAGCTTCCGCTCGGCTTCGTCGGCGTGGCGATGGGCACGGTGGTGCTGTCCGAGATGGCGGCAGCCAGGGCCGCCGAACAGGACGCGATGCTGGGGCGGTCGCTGGCGCTGGGGCTGGCGCTCGCATTACCAGCCGCTACGGCGCTCCTCGCCCTGGCCGATCCGATCGTTTCCGTGCTGTTCGAACATGGCCGCTTCGGCGCGGAGGACCGCGAGCGAACTGCCGCGGCCTTATCGGCGCTCGCCCTCGGCCTGCCCTTCGCCGTCGTCGCAAAGGTGTTCGGACAGATCTATTTCGCCCGGCAGAGGCCGAGACTGCCGCTGATCGGCAGCGGTCTCGCGGTGGTGGCGGCGGGCGGCGCCGGTTTCCTGCTCGCACGCAACGGCCATGCGGCCCAGATGGCGGCGCTGGCGGCGAGCCTCGCCTTCGCCGTGCAGGCGGCGCTGCTCGGGGCCATGCTGGCGCGCGAGGGGCTGTGGCGGCCCCGCGCCGATGCGCTGCGCCCCGTCGCAGCGGCCATGCTGGCCAGCGGCATCATGCTCGCGGCACTTGCCGGACTCGGACAGGCTCTCGACGGCTGGTTGATGCCGGACCAGACCGCGCTCCGCAGGATGCTGGCGCTGGCTATCCTGTGCGGTGGCGGGCTTGCGGCCTACGGCGCGGCGGGCTGGCTTCTGGGCGCCTTCGGCGTGCTCCGGCTGCCAAGCCCGCTCGCCTGGCTGCACGCCCACCCCTTGCGCAAGCGGCGGGGTTGAGCCAGAAGCCCCCCTTCCCTTCCCCGTTCGTGACGACGGAGCGCCCCGATGGCGAGTTTTCACCAGCGCGTCTTCTCAGGCATGCAGCCGACCTCGACGCTGCATCTCGGCAATTATCTCGGCGCGCTGACCAACTGGGTGGCGATGCAGGACACGCATGAGTGCATCTACTGCGTCGTCGACATGCACGCGATCACGATGTGGCAGGATCCGGCCGACCTGAAGCGCTCGATCCGCGAGGTCACGGCGGCCTACGTCGCCGCCGGCATCGACACGAAGAAGAGCATCATCTTCAACCAGAGCCAGGTCTCCGGCCATGCCGAACTCGCCTGGATCACCAACTGCGTCGTGCGGCTGGGCTGGATGAACCGCATGACCCAGTTCAAGGAGAAGGCCGGCAAGGACAGGGAGAACGCCTCGCTCGGGCTCTATGCCTATCCGAGCCTGATGGCGGCCGACATCCTGCTCTACAAGGCGACGCATGTGCCCGTCGGCGAGGACCAGAAGCAGCATCTCGAGCTGACCCGCGACATCGCCCAGAAGTTCAACAACGACTTCGCGGCGCAGATCGCCGAGCGCGATCTCGGCACCGGCGATCTCGGCTACTTCCCGCTGCCCGAACCGATGACGCAGGGCCCGGCCCCGCGCGTGATGAGCCTGCGCGACGGCACCAAGAAGATGTCGAAGTCGGATCCGTCCGACTATTCGCGCATCAACCTGACCGACGACGCCGAGACGATCGCCACCAAGATTCGCAAGGCCAAGACCGATCCGGAAGCCCTGCCGTCCGAGGAGAAGGGGTTGGAAGGGCGGCCCGAGGCGGAAAACCTGGTGGGCATCTATGCCGGACTCAACGGCCAGACCAAGGCGCAGGTTCTCAGCCAGTTCGGCGGCGGCCAGTTCTCCGGCTTCAAGGGCGCGCTGGTCGATCTCGCGGTCGCCAAGCTCAGCCCGATTGCTGGCGAGATGCGCCGCCTGCTCGCCGATGTCAGCCACATCGACAAGATCCTCGGCGACGGAGCCGGCCGCGCCGAAGCGATCGCGGCACCGATCATCCGCGACGTAAAGGACATCGTGGGCTTCGTCTCGCGCACGTGATCAATCTTGCTTGCGGACGCGCAATGACCATGACGAGGCGGACTTGCGCTGACGTTGCGGCGCAGGCCACGATGCGCGCTCCTGAGGCGGCGGCAGGGCAGACGACATGGTGAAGCGACGGCGGTCCTATGAAACGGGCCATCGCCCGAAATTTCTCGCGGTGGTGGACGAGAGCACCGAATGCGCCAAGGCCATTCGCTTCGCCGCCCGGCGCTGCGCGCGCGTCGGCGCTGCGATGGTGCTGCTCAGCGTGGTGACCCCACCGGAGCATGAGACCTGGCTCGGCGTCGGCGAGGTCATGCAGGCGGAAGCCGAGGCCGAAGCCGAGAAGCTGGTCGAAGCCGCGGCCGCGGCCGTGCGAAGCCTCGCCGGGCTCGAGCCGGAGCGGGTCGTGCGCACCGGCGACAAGGCCGACGAGGTCGTCAAGCTGATCGAGACCGATGAGGACATCTCGCTGCTCGTGCTGGCGGCCGGCACGGGGCGCGAGGGGCCCGGCCCGCTGGTCAGCGCGCTCGCCGGCAAATCCGCCGGCACCTTCCCGATTCCGGTCGCGATCGTGCCGGGGTTCCTGGAAGACGAGGAAATCGACGCCTTGGCGTGAGCGCGCTCAGGCGCGGACCCGGCGGCGCGCGTTGGCGCTGGAATGATTCCACGCGGACGCCTATATCGAAGACTGTAACGGCGGCCTTGAACCGTCCGGGACCGGAGATTCCACGATGTTCATCCAGACCGAAGCGACACCCAATCCCGCCACCCTGAAGTTCCTGCCCGGCCGCGCCGTCATGCCGGAAGGAACCCTCGAACTGCGCGATGCCGATCAGGCAGAGCGCTCGCCGCTGGCACAGCGCCTGTTCGGCGTCTCCGGCGTCTCCGGTGTCTTCCTCGGTTCGGACTTCATCACCGTGACCAAATCGGGCGGCGAGTGGCCCCATCTGAAGCCCGCGATTCTCGGCGCGATCATGGAGCATTTCATGTCGGGCGCGCCGGTGCTGTCGGACGGCTCGCGCGCCGACGTCATCGAGGAGGGCGAGTTCTTCGCGCCCGAGGACGCCCAGACGGTCGAGACGATCAAGGATCTGCTGGAAACGCGCATCCGTCCGGCGGTGGCCGGCGATGGCGGCGACATCACCTTCCGTGGCTTCAAGGACGGCACCGTCTACCTCGCGATGAAGGGCTCCTGCTCCGGCTGCCCGTCCTCGACCGCGACCTTGAAGCACGGCATCCAGAACCTGCTGCGCCACTTCCTGCCGGATGTGCGCGAGGTCGAGGCCGTCTGAGCCCGATCGCCTCCAACGGATAGAGACCCGCCGCCGATGCGCATCCTCGCGATCGACACCGCGCTCGGCGCCTGCTCCGCCTGCGTGCTGGAAGCCGGCATGCCCGAGCCGCTCGCGATCGAGCAGGTCGCGATGGAGCGTGGCCATGCCGAGGCTCTGATGCCGCTGATCGAGCGCGTCATGAACGCGGTCGAAGGCGGCTTCTCGTCACTCGATCGCGTCGCCGTCACGGTCGGCCCCGGCAGCTATACGGGTCTGCGGGTCGGCGTCAGCGCGGCACGCGCCATAGCGCTGACCGCGAACATCCCCGCGGTCGGCGTCACCACGGTCGCCGCCTGCGCGGCGCCGCTGGTCGGGCGCGAAAGCGGCCGCGTGATTGCCGCCGCGCTTGATGCCAAGCACGGCCAGGTCTGGTTCCAGGCGCTGAGCTCGGAGGGTCGGCAGATCGTCGCCCTGCGCCAGGTCAGCTATCGCGATGCTGCCCGCGCCATTGGCGCCGGCCCGGTCAGCCTGGTCGGATCGGCCGCGCTCGCAGTCGCCAACGAGGCCTGGGCGATCGGCCTCGACGCGCTGGTCATCGACGATGCCCGTGCGCCGGATGTGACCTGGGTGGCGCGACTCGGCATGATCGCCGATCCGGCATCCGCGCCGCCGCGCCCTCTCTACCTCAAGGCGCCCGAGACGACGCCGCAGGACCGCGCCCGGCTGCCGCGCCGCTGATTCGCGGCGTGTGGGTCACGGCAGCTCGAAGTCATCGTTTTGGTGCATTCTCCTGACCTGGGCCCGGCCCCGCCGCGCGAAATTGGCCCGGGGGATTTGCCAGCCGGCGCCGCTGTGCCATCAAGCGCCATGGACTGGCTCAGGCGACTGCTGCACCCCCAAGCCCGCCCGGTGCGGACCGGCCATCTCGACGCGCGTCATGCGCGCGACGTCGCCGCGCTGCACAGCCAGGGCGGGTTCGCACGCGGTTGGGAGCCCGGCGAATGCGCGGCCCTGCTGGCGGATGCAAGCGTCAGGGCGGACGGCGTCTTTCCCGGCCAGGCATCACAGCCGGCGGGCTTCGTGATGTCGCGCCAGGCGGCCGACGAGGCCGAGATCCTCTCGATCGTGATCGCGCCCGGCCATCGCCGCAATGGGCTGGCGGCGAGCCTGCTCGGCGCCCATCTGTCGCGGCTCGCCGGCGGTGGCGCAGCGCAGGTCTTTCTCGAGGTCGAGGAGGGCAATGTCGCGGCCGAGCGGCTCTACCGGCATCTCGGCTTCCGCGAGGTCGGCCGGCGCAAGGGCTACTATCCCAAGCCCGACGGCAGCCGTGCGACGGCCGTCGCGATGAGGCTCGATCTGGCGTGAGCGGAGTTCCGCACTCGTGAAGGGGCTCGCTCCCGGCGCGATCCTGCGCCTGTCCTTGCTGGCGCTGGGAACGCTCGCGCTGGTGCCGGCACAACTCCTGGTGATGCGCCTGCTGCCCTCGCGCAGCGCGATGCTCCCGCTCCTGTTTCACCGCCTCACCTGCCGCTGCCTCGGCGTACGCCGGCAGGTGCGGGGCGCGCCGCCGCCGCCGGGCAGCAGCGGCCTGATCGTCGCGAACCACGTCTCCTGGCTGGACATCTCCGTCCTCGGCGCGGAGAGGCCGGTCTGCTTCGTCGCCAAGAGCGAGGTCTCCGGCTGGCCCGTGATCGGCTTCCTCGCGAGCCTGCAGCGCACCGTCTTCATCGACCGCTCGCGCCGGTCCGCAACCGCCGAGGTCGCCCAGCAGATGGGGGCGCGCCTGACCGACGGGCAAGCCGTCGTGCTCTTCGCCGAGGGCACCACCGGCGACGGCACGCGCCTCCTGCCGTTGCGCTCATCGCTGCTGGGAGCGGCCCATGAGGCCCTCGGCAAGGGCGCGGCGGAGGCGGATGGCGAAGCCGACATCGCGATCTACCCGCTCACGATCAGCTATACGGGTTTCCACGGCATGGCCGGCGGACGGTTCGAGCGCAGCACCCTCGCCTGGTATGGCGATACCGAACTCGCTCCCCATCTCAAGACAGTGCTCGCCATGGGGGCGATCGATGTCGAGCTGGTTTGGGGCGAGCCAATCGCGATGGGCCGGAAGACCTCGCGCAAGGCGGCGACACGACTGGCCGAGGCCGCCATCCGCAAGGCCCGCCAGGAGACGGTGAGCGGTCGGCCGCTGGCCTGAGGCCCGCCAGGCACGCGCTTGGCCCAGCCATTGCTTGGTCGAAGAGCCCGGCTTGATCGAAGGATCAGCCTGCCGGGCGTTTCCTCAGGCGGCGATCCGGAGTAAGGAGACGGTTTGGAGATCAGACCCGGCGCGATGAAGAAAGTCCACATCAAGTCCTTCGGCTGCCAGATGAACGTCTATGACGGCCAGCGCATGGCCGACATCCTGGGCGAACAGGGCTTCGAGGAAACCGCGACGCCCGAAGGCGCCGACCTGATCCTGCTCAACACCTGCCATATCCGCGATCGCGCGGTGCAGAAGGTCTATACCGAGCTTGGCAAGCTGCGCGACATCAAGAACGCCCAGAAGGCCGAGGGCCAGGATACCCGCATCATCGTCGCCGGCTGCGTCGCGCAGGCGGAAGGCGCCGAGATTCAGCGCCGCCAGCCAGCGGTCGACCTCGTCGTCGGCCCGCAGGCCTATCACCGCCTGCCGGAGTTGCTGGAGCAGGCGAAAACCCGCCGCACCGTCGATACCGACCTGCCCATCGACGACAAGTTCGGCCATCTGCCGGCGCCGCGCCCGCAGGCGATCCGCCAGCGCGGCATCTCGGCCTTCGTCACGGTGCAGGAGGGTTGCGACAAGTTCTGCGCCTTCTGCGTCGTGCCCTATACGCGCGGCGCCGAATTCTCGCGGCCGGTGGCTCAGGTCATGGCCGAGATCGAGCGGCTCGCGGCAGCCGGCGTACAGGACGTCACGCTGATTGGCCAGAACGTCAATGCCTATCATGGCGAGGGGCCCGATGGCCGAATTTGGGGCCTGGCCCGGCTGATGTACCGCGTCGCCGAGGTGCCGGGCATCCACCGCATCCGTTATACGACGAGCCATCCGCGCGACATGGACGACGATCTGATCGCCGCCCATCGCGACCTGCCGCAGGTGATGCCGTTCCTGCATCTGCCGGTGCAGGCCGGATCGGATCGCATTCTCGCGGCGATGAATCGCAAGCACACGGGCGACGAATACCGCCGCCTGATCGAGCGGATCCGTGCGGCACGGCCGGACATCGCGCTGTCCTCGGATTTCATCGTCGGCTTCCCCGGCGAGAGCGACGCCGATTTCGAGGATACGGTCGCCCTTGTGGACGAGATCGGCTTCGCCTCGAGCTATTCCTTCAAATATTCGCCGCGCCCGGGCACGCCTGCCGCGGATCTCGGCCAGCAGGTTCCGGCCGCCGTGATGGACGAGCGGCTGCAGCGGCTGCAGGCGCGCATCGAGCATCACCGCCAGGCGTTCAACCATGCTATGGTCGGGCGCACCGTCGAGGTCCTGCTGGAACGAGCCGGGCGCCACCCCGGACAGCTTGCGGGAAAGTCGCCCTACCTTCAGGCTGTGCAGATCGAGACGGAGGCGAATCAGATCGGCGACAGGGTGCAGGTGGTGATCGAGCGGGCGGGTTCCAACTCGCTCTTCGGCCGCAAGGCCGGGGCGCCGAACGAGCCCGTACAGAGACCTTCGACGCCGGAAACCTCCGCAAGGCCGGCTTCCTCGAAGGAGTTGGCCGCTTGAGCGCAGCCCATGCACCCGATGCGATCTCGCCCGACGCGCCCGTGACGGCCTGTCATCAGGCTGAAACCCGCGCGACTGCTGATAACGACGACGATTCCGCTAGACGACCCGGCCTCACGCTCCTGTCCGGCCGGAACAGGCGCCAGGGAGACGACGCTTTTGGCACAGGCTGACTCGACGAATCCGAGACCGGAACGCGGAACGCGGCGCGAGCTCGCCTCCGCGCAGATGGAAGTCCTTACCCGTGACGGGTTGCCGGCGACCGAGGTTCTGCTCTCCTTCGACGACAATCGTCTGGCGAGCCTCGTCTTCGGGCATTACGACCAGAACCTGGCGCATCTCGAGCGCCGGCTCGGCGTCGTGATCAGCCCGAACGGCAACCACGCCACGATCAAGGGACCGCGCGAAACCGCCGAACAGGCCGGGCGCGTGCTGAAGACGCTCTATACCCGGGCCAAGGCCGGCGCCTCGGTGACGCTGGGCGAGGTCGACGGCGCGATCGAGGAGAGCAATGTCCAGCGCTCGCTGTTCCCGGCGGCCGATGCAGGCAAGGCATCCTTTGACGCGATCGTGACGCGCAAGCGCGGCCCCGTGCGGGCCCGCAACGCTGCGCAGGACGCCTATCTGCGCCAGCTCAAGCGCAACGAACTGGTGCTTGCCGAAGGCCCGGCCGGCACCGGCAAGACCTGGCTCGCCGTCGGGCATGCCGTCTCGTTGATCGAGCAGGGCGTGGTCGAGCGGATGATCCTGTCTCGCCCGGCGGTGGAGGCCGGCGAACGGCTCGGCTTCCTGCCCGGCGACATGCGCGAGAAGGTCGACCCCTATCTCAGGCCAATCTACGACGCCCTCAACGACTTCATGGAGGCGCGCCATGTCGAGCGCGCCCTGCAGACCGGCATGATCGAGATCGCGCCGCTCGCCTTCATGCGCGGCCGGACCCTAACCAATGCCGTCGTGCTGCTCGACGAGGCGCAGAACGCGACCTCGGTCCAGATGAAGATGTTCCTGACCCGCCTCGGCGAGGGCTCGCGCATGATCATTACCGGCGACCCCTCGCAGATCGACCTGCCGCCGGGCCAGCGCTCGGGGCTGATCGAGGCCGTGAAGCTTCTGTCCGGCGTCGAGGGCGTCGGCTATGCCAAGTTCGAGGAGGGCGACGTCGTGCGCCACGACCTCGTCCGTCGCATCGTCATGGCCTATGAGAACGCGTCCCGCCGCGAGCGCGAGGAGCGTGAGGAGCGGATGCGCGCCGCCGTGCCCGAGGCTCCGATCGAGAGCGAGACCGAAGGCCTGCGGCGGACCCTGTCGCGGGAGCGCCCGCGATGACCGATCGACCTCGCGCGCGGCGTCCGGCGCCGCGCCCCGAGACCCCGACTCCCAGCCTTGCCATCGCGCTGCGGGCGCAATCTCGCCAGTGGCGCGCGCTCGGCAACCTCGCGAGCCTGCGCGCGCTTGCGCAGCAAGCCACCCAGGCCGCATTGGCCGTCGCGCCGGCCCAGCCCTGCGACGGCGCCGAACTCAGCCTGCTGCTGACCGACGACAAGCGCATCCGCGTCGTCAACCGCGACTGGCGCGGCTTCGACAAGGCGACCAATGTGCTCTCCTTTCCCGCCGCGCCGCCGGAACGGATCGCCATGAGCCCTGTGCTGGGCGACATCGTGATCGCGTTTGAGACGGTGGAGCGCGAGGCCCAGGCCGAGGGCAAGAGCCTCACCGACCATTTCAGCCATCTCGTCATCCACGGCCTGCTGCACCTGCTCGGCGAGGATCACGAGACCGAGGCGGAAGCGCAGCGCATGGAAGGGCTCGAGGTCGCAGCCCTCGCCCGGCTCGGCATCGCCGACCCCTATGCCGGCGGCGAGCTGATCGCGCGTCCCCACGACCCTTCCCTACCTTCTCCGCAAGCCGCAACTCCGGACCATCCCCCAAGATCATGAGCGACGACAGTCGACAGACCGAGGCCGCCGGGCGCGGCCTTTCCCATTGGCTCAGCCAGTTCCTCGACAGGCTCGGCCTGCGCGGCGGCGGCACCATCCGCGAGGACATCACTGAAGCGCTGGCCCAGGACAGCGACCAGCTCGCCGATCTGAGCGCGCAGGAGCGCGCCATGCTCTCCAACGTGCTGAGCCTGCGCGAGCGCCGCGTCGGCGACGTCATGGTTCCGCGCGCCGACATCATCGCGGTTCCGGCCGATGCCACGCTCGACGAGCTTCTGGCACTGTTCCGGACCGCCGGGCATTCGCGGCTGCCGGTCTTCGACGATTCGCTCGATGACCCGCGCGGCATGATCCATATCCGCGACTTCCTCGAATTCATTGCCGGCGAGGCCAGGATGGAGCCGACCGCGGGCCTCTCCGAGGCCGCCCTCCACGACCTCTCGGCCGTCGATCTGACGGCGACGCTGGCGGAGACCAAGATCCTGCGCCCGGTCCTCTACGTGCCGCCCTCGATGCCGGCGGTCGACCTGCTGGTGCGGATGCAGGCGACACGAACGCATATCGCGCTCGTCATCGACGAATATGGCGGCACGGACGGGCTCGTCACGATCGAGGACCTGATCGAGATCGTCGTCGGCGACATCGAGGACGAGCACGATCTCGAGGAAGCGCCGACGATCACCCCGGACGGCGAGGGCAGCTTCACGGCCGACGCACGCGCCACGCTCCTGGAGTTGAAGGAAGCGACCGGAATCGACCTGTCCGAAACCCAGATCGCCGAGGATGTCGATACGCTGGGCGGGCTGATCGTGACGCTCGCCGGCCATGTGCCGGCACAAGGCGAGATCATCGAAGGCCCCGAAGGTCTCAGCTTCGAGATCATCGAGGCCGACCCGCGGCGCGTGAAGCGCCTGAGTATCCGTCACAGCCTGCCCGCCGCATCCGAGCCTCCGGCGGAGCCTGCCTGATGCGTTTCGCGATGCTGGCCGACAGCGTCATCCTCGCCTGGGGCTGGCGCAAGCGATTGATCGCGCTCGCGGCAGGCGCGAGCGGCGCGCTCGCCTTGCCGCCGCTCGACCTCTGGCCGCTGATCGTGGTGCCGATGACGATCGCGGTCTGGCTGATCGACGGAGCAGTGGGAAAGAGCACAGCCGGTCGCTTCCGCGCCGCCGCCATGGTCGGCTGGTGGTGGGGCTTCGGCTTCTTCTTGGCCGGGCTCTGGTGGCTGGGCGCGGCCTTCCTGGTCGAGGCCGACAAGTTCGCCTGGGCGATGCCGCTCGGGGTCGTGGCGTTGCCGGCATTCCTCGCCTTCTTCCCGGCGCTGGCCTTCGGCTGCGCCCGCCTTGCCTGGCCGGCGGGGGCGGGGCGCATCCTCATCCTGGCGATCGTGCTCTCGCTCAGCGAATGGCTGCGCGGCCATGTCCTGACCGGCTTTCCCTGGAACGTCTACGGCATGATGCTGGCGGGGCAGGCCCAGATCGCGCAGTTCGCCTCGATCGCCGGGCTTTATGGCCTGACGCTGGTCGCGATCGCAATCGGCGCCGCACCGGCGACGCTGGGAACGGCGGAAGCCGGCGCCGGGCGCTGGCGCGCCCCGGCCGTGGCGCTGCTCGTCCTAGCGGGGCTGGTCGGCTTCGGCCACTGGCGCATGCCGGCCGGGCCCGCACCGCTGGTCGCCGGCGTCAAGCTGCGGCTGATGCAGCCGAACCTGCCGCAGGACGCCAAGTTCAACGCCCGCAACGGCGAGGCGATCCTGAACCAGTATCTAACGCTGAGCGACCGCGCGACGAGCCCGGCGACGCCCGGCGTGCAGGCCGTCACCCATCTGATCTGGCCGGAATCGGCATTCCCGTTCCTGCTCGGGCGCACCCCACAGGCGCTCTCGCGCATCGCGGCGCTGCTGCCGCCTAACACAACGCTGATCACGGGCGCGGCGCGGGCCGGCGAAATGCTTCCCGGCGAGAGCCGGCCACCGATCTTCAACTCGATCCAGATCGTGGACGACGAGGGCGCCATCGTCTCGAGCTACGACAAGGTGCATCTGGTGCCGTTCGGCGAGTACCTGCCGCCGATGCTCGAGACTCTGATCCGCAGCCTCGGCCTGTCGGAGTTCGTGTCGGTTCCGGGCGGATTTGCCGCCGGTACGCGCCGAACTCCGCTCGCTATCCGCGGCCTGCCGCCGGCCGCGCCGCTGATCTGCTACGAGGTGATCTTCCCGGGCGAGGTCATGCCGCAGGGGCCGCGAGCAGGCTTCATGCTCAACCTGACCAATGATGGCTGGTTCGGCCAGACCAGCGGCCCCTACCAGCATTTCGCCCAGGCGCGACTGCGGGCGATCGAAGAGGGCCTGCCGCTGGTGCGCGTCGCCAATACCGGCATCTCGGCGGTCACGGACGGCTATGGCCGGATCGTCGCCAGCCTGCCTCTCGGCACGCAAGGCGTCCTCGATGCCGGCCTGCCACGTGCCGGGCCCGCCACGATTTACGCGCAATTCGGCAACCTGATCTATGCAGCGCTGCTTGCAGGATTCTTGCTTCTGTCGTGGCTGCTGCGCCGCCACTGATCCCATTTGGAACTTGTTCGCCGAAGGGGTACGTCTTAAACCAATTGACTACGCCGCTCTGGAAGATCAACCATCCGGAGGGCGGCGAGAAGAGCCGAGGCTGTCGTCCATGCTGAAGAAAGTCCCGAACCCGATCGACCGCCATGTCGGCAGCCGCGTGCGCATGCGCCGCATGCTCGCAGGCGTGAGCCAGGAGAAGCTCGGGGATGCGCTCGGACTGACCTTCCAGCAGGTGCAGAAATACGAGAAGGGCTCGAACCGCATCAGCGCCAGCCGGCTGCAGCAGATCGCCAAGATGCTCGACGTGCCCGTCTCGTTCTTCTTCGAGGGCGCCCCGACCGGAGACATGCCCACCGGCGGCTTCTCCGATTCCGCCTCCAGCGCCTATGTCTCCGACTTCATGTCGAGCAGCGAAGGCGTCCAGCTGACCAAGGCCTTCGTTCGCATCAAGAACGGCAAGGTCAGGCGCCGGATCATCGACCTCGTCGAGTCCCTTGCCGAGGAAGATGCCGGAATCGCGTGATTTCGCGCAACACTTGTTCGTCCTGACGAACGAAACTCCCGATAAACGGATTGTCGTGCTTGACGGCGAACGCATCCGCTGCAAAGAGGATCGCCGCTTTCATCGATCGGCCCCTTTTCCGAGCTGGTCACCCGTCTCACCCCTGCAAAAGGGCTGCCTGACCGTGTCACGCCAGAACTACCTCTTCACCAGTGAATCCGTCGGCGAAGGCCATCCCGACAAGATCTGCGACCGGATCTCGGACGAGGTCGTGGACCTGTTCTTCAAGGAAGCCGCCAAGGCCGGCATGGATGCGGCCCAGGTCCGTGTCGCCTGCGAGACGCTGGCGACGACCAACCGCGTCGTGATCGCCGGCGAGGTTCGCACCTCGCTCGACGAGAAGGCGATGAAGAGCAAGGTCAAGTCGGCCGCGCGCAAGGCGATCAAGGCGATCGGCTACGAGCAGGACGGCTTCCACTGGAAGAAGTGCAAGATCGACGTGCTTCTGCACGCCCAGTCGGCCGACATCGCCCAGGGCGTCGACGCCTCCGGCAACAAGGACGAAGGCGCGGGCGACCAGGGCATCATGTTCGGCTATGCCTGCCGCGAGACGCCGGAGCTGATGCCGGCGCCGATCTACTATTCGCACAAGATCCTGGAAGTGCTGGCCAAGGCCCGCCACGCCAAGGAAGGCGGCGCCGCCAAGCTCGGCCCGGACGCCAAGAGCCAGGTCACGGTCAAGTACGAGAACGGCAAGCCGGTCGGCGTGACCCAGATCGTTCTCTCGACGCAGCACACCGACGAGGGCCTGTCCTCGGCCGACGTCCGCAAGATCGTCGAGCCCTATATCCGCTCGACCCTGCCGGAAGGCTGGATCTCGAAGGACACGGTCTGGCACGTCAACCCGACCGGCAAGTTCGTGATCGGCGGCCCCGATGGCGACGCCGGCCTGACCGGCCGCAAGATCATCGTCGACACCTATGGCGGCGCGGCTCCGCATGGTGGCGGCGCGTTCTCGGGCAAGGACCCGACCAAGGTCGACCGTTCGGCCGCCTATGCGGCGCGCTATCTCGCCAAGAACGTCGTGGCTGCGAAGCTCGCCGATCGCTGCACGATCCAGCTCTCCTATGCCATCGGCGTCGCCAAGCCGCTGTCGATCTATGTCGACCTGCACGGCACGGGCAAGGTCGACGAAGCCAAGCTCGAGAAGGTTCTCGGCGAGGTGATGGATCTGACGCCGCGCGGCATCCGCACCCACCTCAACCTCAACAAGCCGATCTACGCCAAGTCGGCCGCCTATGGCCATTTCGGTCGCAAGGCCGGCCGTGACGGCAGCTTCTCCTGGGAGAAGACCGATCTGGTCGACGCGCTCAAGAAGGCCGCCGCCTGAGCTTTACGCTCTGGGGTAACCCGATCAGGCCGGAGCGGATCGCTCCGGCCTTTTTCTTTGTGCTACAGGCTTCATCGACGCGCCGTCAGCCCGGACGCAGCGAAGTGCTGACCCGGGATGACCGTTCGCGTGCATCGAGACGCCACCAGTTCAGAAGACCGCTCATGACGAACGACTACGATCCCGACCGCGCCTTCTTCGGCCGGCGCAAGGGCAAGGCCCTGCGCGATGGCCAGAGCGTGATGATCGACACCGTCTTGCCGCGGCTGCGCCTGCCCGAGGGCGAGATTGCCGATCTCGGCGCGCTGTTTCCCCAGGCGGTGACGGCCGTGCGGCTCGAGATCGGCTTCGGCGGCGGCGAACACCTGCTCAGCCGCATGCGCGAAAGCCCGCAGATCGGCTTCATCGGCGTCGAGCCCTTCATCAACGGCATGGCGAAGCTGCTCGCCGTGATCGAGCGCGAGGGCCTGACCAATATCCGGATCTGGGACGGCGACGCTGCCCTGATGCTGCCGCGGCTGCCGGCGGGGTCGCTCGACGCGATCGACCTGCTCTATCCCGATCCCTGGCCGAAGCGGCGCCAACGCAAGCGCCGCTTCGTCTCCGACCGGACGCTGGCGCTTTTCGCCCGGACCCTGCGGCCGGGCGGACGCTTCCGCTTCGCCAGCGACATCGACGACTATGTCGGCTGGACCCTGGCGCGGCTGGCGCGCTCTGATGATTTCGACTGGACGGATGCGCGCGCCGACGACTGGCGCCAGCCCTATCCCGGCTGGATCCGCACGCGCTACGAGGCCAAGGCCGTCAAGGCGGGGCGGATACCGAGCTATCTCACTGCTGTGCGTCGCGCATCCTGAGGAAGCCAAGGACACGCTGCGCCGTGGGCTGCGCCAGGTTGCGGAAATGCTGTCGGGCGCGCTCGACCGCCGGCGCTGACTTGCCGAAGTCCTTGCGCAAGCCGATGAGGGCCGACGTGGTCTCCCACGACCAGCCAAGGCCTCGCGCCACCAGCAACACCGCGTCGCGATCGGTGCCCAGGACGATCTGCTCCGCCGCCGGCAGGCCGAGCTGGGCCAGAACCGCGACCGCACAGATCGCATGCTCGGTCGCGCCATCCGTAGCAAACCGGGCGACACTGCTCTCGGTGAGCTCGCCGGCCTCGTGAAGCCGGTTGACCTCGACCAACGCCTCGTTGACCGCGCCGAGATCGCCATCGACCCGCGCCTCCGCGGCGACGGCCTGCGCGCCGCGCTCGATGGCGCCGGCAACGGCACCGGCCAGCGACGGCTCGAGGCTCGCCGTGAGACGGCGGCGGGCGGAATTCTTGGCGGCGACCATGAGCTGCTCGGCAAGCTCGGCAGGAATGTCCTGCCTGGCCCCGAGCGCCGTCTGCAACGCATCGTCCTGGACGGCGCGCATCACGAGCACGCCCATGCCGTGCCGCGAGAAGCGGGCCGTATGGTTGGCCGCGATCGCATGCGTGACGACCCGGCCGCCGCGCAGGATCAGGAAATCGGTGACCGGCTCGCCGAGATTGGGCCGCTCCGTAATGGCGAGCATGTGATCGCGCCCCTTGGCGGCCGAGATCGCGACGAGATCCTGGTCGCTCAGCCGTTTCGACCCGACCAGGACAGGGCGCGCAACCGCGATCTCGTCGAGCGCAAGCTGGCGCACGACACCAGTCGGCGCGTTGGGGACGGGAGCGAGCCGTTCCGACAGCTCGATGCGGGCGCGCAGCTCGATCGCACGCGAGAGCCGGCCGATGACGACGTCGAAAATGCCGACCTGGTCTTCGTCCATGACCGAGGCCGAGCTCAGAAAGAGATCGGTCAGGCGCGACAGAATCTGGGTGCGTTCGTCGGTCGAGCCGCGCAGCATCGTCGTCTCGAGATCGCGCAACAGCGTACTGACAGAACTCATACCTCGACCCCACTCGGCGCACAGCCACGCACCATCGCGCAGAAGGATGACCATCGGGTTAGCGGCCAGCGAAAATCCTGCCCTTTGGTCAGGCCGGTCGAGGACGCTTGCATGCGCCGCCGATGCGGACTAAATAGCAGCCAACAGCTCTGGTTTCGGTATCAGCCGATGATCAAGAGCGGGCCGGAAGGCCCGCTCTTTTTTATTGGCCGCAGCCCGGCCGGGGCTGGAGCATGACGCCGGCACGCGGCTGCCCTTCAGCGGCCTGTCCTGGACGGTGCCATGCGCCAACCCTTCGGTCGGCCGGACACCGTCCGGCTTACAGGCAGGCAGCCCGAGTATGAACGAACCGACAGCGACGGACCACGACAACGACAGGCGCCTGGTCGTCGAAAGCGGCGTCGCCGCGCGCGTGGCCGCAATCATCGAACCCGCGATCGTCGATCTCGGCTATCGGCTGGTGCGCGTGCGTGTGACCGGCCAGAACGGCTGCACCGTCCAGATCATGGCCGAGCGACCCGACGGCACGATGACCGTCGAGGGTTGCGAAGAGGTCAGCCAGGCGGTCTCGCCGGCGCTCGACGTCGATGACCCGATCCAGGCTGCCTACCATCTCGAAATCTCGTCGCCGGGAATCGACCGGCCGCTGGTGCGCGCTGGCGATTTCGCCCGCTGGGCCGGCCATCTCGCCAAGATCGACACCGAGGCTCCGGTCAACGGACGCAAGCGCTTTCGCGGCATCCTGCGTGGTGTCGAGGGCGGCAACGCCCTGCTCGCGCGCGACGATGCCAAGACAGAGGAAGAGCGCGACGTCGCGATTCCCATGAACATGATCGCCGATGCCCGCCTCGTGCTGACCGACGCGCTCGTCACCGAATCGCTGCGTCGCGGCAAAGCCGGGCTGCCGCCCGAGATGCCGGCCGCCGACGAGATCGCCGAGCCGCCCAAGGGCAAAAAGAAATCGCTGGGGCCACGTCCCGACAAGATCCGCGGACAAACTCCGCCAGAATCAACCGAAGAGGAGTGAGCGTCATGGTCGTCAGCGCCAACAGGCTCGAACTGCTGCAGATCGCCGACGCGGTCGCCCGCGAGAAGTCCATCGACCGGCAGATCGTCGTCGATGCGATGCAGGATGCTATCGCCAAGGCTGCCCGCTCGCGCTACGGCGCCGAGACGGACGTTCACGCCGAAATCAACACCAAGACCGGCGAACTCAGGCTCGCCCGGCACCTTCAGGTGGTCGACCAGGTCGAGAACGGTGCCGTCGAGATCACCGTCGACGAAGCCAAGCGCCACAACCCCGCCGCCCAGGTCGGCGATGTCATCGCCGATCCGCTTCCGCCCTTCGATTTCGGCCGCATCGCCGCCCAGTCGGCCAAGCAGGTCATCGTGCAGAAGGTGCGCGAGGCCGAGCGCGACCGGCAGTATGACGAGTACAAGGATCGCATCGGCGAGATCGTCAACGGCGCGGTCAAGCGAGTCGAATACGGCAATGTCTTCGTCGATCTCGGCCGTGGCGAAGCCATCATCCGCCGCGACGAGATGATTCCGCGCGAGACCTTCAAGGTCGGCGACCGCGCCCGCGCCTATGTCTACGACGTGCGCCGCGAGCCGCGCGGCCCGCAGATCTTCCTGTCGCGCACGCATCCGCAGTTCATGTCGAAGCTGTTCGGCCAGGAAGTGCCGGAGATCTACGACGGCATCGTCGAGGTGAAGGCGGTCGCCCGCGATCCGGGCTCGCGCGCCAAGATCGCGGTGATCAGCCGCGATTCCTCGATCGACCCGGTCGGCGCCTGCGTCGGCATGAGGGGTTCGCGCGTGCAGGCCGTCGTCGGCGAACTGCAGGGCGAGAAGATCGACATCATCCCGTGGTCGCCGGACATTGCGACCTTCGTCGTCAACGCGCTGCAGCCAGCGGAAGTCGCCAAGGTCGTGCTCGACGAGGACGCCGACAAGATCGAGGTCGTGGTCCCCGACGAGCAGCTCTCGCTCGCCATCGGCCGACGCGGCCAGAACGTGCGCCTCGCCTCGCAGCTCACCGGCTGGGACATCGACATCCTGACCGAGGCCGAGGAATCGGAGCGTCGCCAGAAGGAATTCGTCGCCCGCACCGAGATCTTCATGAATGCGCTGAACGTCGACGAGACGGTCGGCCAGCTGCTGGCGTCGGAAGGCTTCCGCACGGTCGAGGAGGTCGCCTATGTCGACCCCTCCGAGCTCGCCTCGATCGAGGGCTTCGACGAGGACACCGGCGCCGAGATCCAGTCGCGCGCGCAGGACTACCTGGCGGCCGTCGAGGCCGAGTTCGACGAGAAGCGCCGTGCGCTCGGCGTCGAGGACGCCTTGCGCGATGTCGCTGGCATCACCACTTCCATGATGGTGTCGCTTGGCGAGAACGACGTGAAGACGGTCGAGGATCTCGCCGGCTGCGCCACGGACGACCTCGTCGGCTGGACCGAGCGCAAGGATGGCGAGACCACCCGTCATTCCGGCTATCTCGATGGTTTCGACCTGTCGCGTCAGGATGCGGAGGCGATCATCATGGCCGCCCGCGTCCAGGCTGGCTGGATCGAGGCTCCCGCCGAGGAGGCTGACGAGGCTGAAGCCGCCGAAGGCGAGGCGGCCGAGGCCTGAGCCGGGCGCCGGCGGTGAAAATGGCCGCGGCGCAAGGCGGGCGCGAGAGGCGTCTGGATCGTAGGGATGGTCCGGAGCGGAGCTGCGTCGTCACGAGGACCGTGCGGTCTCCCGACGAGCTGATACGGTTCGTCGTCGGCCCCGACGGGGCCCTCGTGCCGGATCTGCGGCGCAAGCTGCCGGGACGTGGCGTCTGGGTCAGCCTCAGCGCCGCGATCGTCGCTGAAGCGATCAAGCGCCGGGCCTTCGAGCGCTCGCTCAAGACCAAGGTCGTCGTACCGCCCGATTTGGTTGCTATGATCGACGCCTTGATGTTGACGGACGCCCGCCAGGCGCTCGCCATGTCGAACAAGGCGGGGCTGGTCCAGGCCGGCTTCGCCAAGGTCGAGGCGGTGATCGGCTCAGGGCGTTGCGCGGCGGTGATCGAGGCCAGTGACGGCGCCGAGGATGGCCGCCGCAAGATCGGACAGGCCCTGCGGCGGGTGGAACTCGCCCGCGAGGAGGCTGGCCTGAAGCCGAGAAGAGTGCCCGTCGTGGCAATCTTCTCGGGCGAAGATTTGGAATTGGCGTTGGGGCGCGCACATGTGATACATGCGGCGCTTGCTCCGGGACCGGCGGCCGAGGGTTTCCTCTCCCGCTGGCGTCGGCTCGTTCGCTACCGGACGGGCGATGCCGGCGCAATCCACCCGGAGGAGCCGACCAGCGCCGGCTCCGCAGACGACGATTCCGTAGACCAACGAACGACCGAACCGGCTGGACCGAACGCGGCAGGACCGAACACAGAATGAGCGATACCAAGACCCCGGGCGACAAGACTTTGACCGTCAGCCCCCCGAAGACCCTGACGTTGAAGCGTCCTGTCGAGCAGAGCACTGTCCGGCAGAGCTTCTCGCATGGGCGCTCCAAGCAGGTCGTCGTCGAGGTCAAGCGGCGTGTCGCCGGCCCCGAGGTCAAGGATCAGCCGGCCGCCCGCGCTCCGGCGCCGCAGGTCCAGCAGTCAGCCCCGCGCCCGGCTCCGCCCGCCCCGACACCCCCGTCGCGGCCCGCCTCGGGCATGCTGCTCCGCACGCTTTCCGAGGATGAGAAGGACGCCCGCCAGCGCGCCCTCGCCGATGCCCGCAGCAGCGAGGCCGAGGCCCGCCGCGTCGCCGAGGACGAGGCGCGCCAGCGTGCCCTCGCCGCGGAGCGTGAGCGGCAGGAGCGCGAGGCGGCCCTTGCCCGCCAGCGCGAGGAAGAAGAGCGTCGCCGCCAGGAGGAAGAGCGCAAGCGTCGTGCCGAAAGCGCCGCGCGTCAGCGTGTGGACGAGCCGCAGGCTGCCCGCCCGCCGCAGCCGCCGCGCGAACCTACGCCTGCGCCTCAGCAGCCCGAGCGCAGCGCGGCACCGACGCCGGCTCCGGCACCGACCTATTCCCCGGCTCCGCGCCCGGCGCCCTCGGGCCCGCGCCCGGATTTCGCCCCGCGCAGCCCGATGCGCGATGTCGGCGCGCGCCCGCCGCGTCTCGACTCGCGGCCTCCGCGTCTCGATTCTCCCCGCCCCCCGCGTGTCGATGCCTCTGCTCCGGCCGAGCCCGCCGTTAGTCGCCCGACGCGCCAGGCGCCTTCCGCCGCCACGCCGCGCAGCCGGCCTGACGACGGCGAGGCAAGGCCCGCTTTCCGCCGCCCGGGCGGCGGCGCCGGCGGCCCGCCGCGTGGCGCGCCGGTTCCCGCGCCCAAGGTTCCCAAGGCTGGCGAAAAGCCGCGCGGTCGCCTGACGCTGTCGAACGCCACCGGCGGCGACGAGGAGCGCACCCGTTCTGTTGCGGCCTTCCGTCGCCGCGTCCAGCGCATGACCGGGCACCGTGCCTCGGACGTCGCCAAGGAGCGCGTGATGCGCGAGGTGATCATCCCCGAGACGATCACCATCCAGGAACTCGCCAACCGCATGACCGAGCGGGGCGTCGACGTCATCCGCCTGCTGATGAAGCAGGGCGCGATGCACAAGATCACCGACGTGATCGACGCCGACACCGCACAGCTCGTGGCCGAGGAAATGGGCCACACCGTCAAGCGCGTGGCGGAATCGGACGTCGAGGAAGGCCTGTTCGATACGCCGGATACCGACGAGACCCTGCTGCCGCGGCCGCCGGTCGTGACCATCATGGGCCATGTCGACCACGGCAAGACCTCGCTGCTCGACGCGATCCGCCAGACCCATGTGGTCTCGGGCGAGGCTGGCGGCATCACACAGCATATCGGCGCCTATCAGGTGACGACGCCGTCCGGGTCCAAGGTGACCTTCATCGACACGCCCGGCCACGCCGCCTTCACGGCGATGCGCGCCCGTGGCGCCAAGGTGACGGACGTCGTCGTGCTGGTCGTCGCGGCCGATGACGGCGTCATGCCGCAGACGGTCGAGGCCATCAACCACGCCAAGGCGGCCAACGTGCCGCTGATCGTGGCGATCAACAAGATCGACAAGTCCGACGCGAATCCGGACCGGGTCCGCTCCGAGCTGCTGCAATACGAGATCCAGGTCGAGTCGCTCGGCGGCGAGACGCTGGAGATCGAGGTCTCCGCCAAGACGCGCAAGAACCTCGACAAGCTGCTCGAGGCGATCGCGCTGCAGGCCGAACTGCTCGACCTGAAGGCCAATCCCGACCGCGCCGCCGAAGGCACCGTGATCGAGGCCAAGCTCGACCGTGGCCGGGGTCCGGTCGCGACCGTGCTGGTCCAGCGCGGCACGCTGCGCACCGGCGACATCGTCGTGGCGGGCGCCGAATGGGGCCGCGTGCGCGCCCTCATCGGCGACACCGGCGCGCAGATCAAGGAGGCGCCGCCCTCCATGCCGGTCGAGGTCCTCGGCTTCAACGGCACACCCGAGGCCGGCGACCGCGTCGCGGTCGTCGAATCCGAGGCGCGCGCCCGCGAGATCACAGATTATCGCGAGCGTCAGCGGCGCGACCGCCTGGCTGCCCGCGGCGCGTCCTCGGGCGCCGGCCGTTCGCTCGCCGAGATGATGCGCGAGCTCAAGGAAGGTGCCGGCCGCAAGGAGTTCCCGCTCGTCATCAAGGGTGACGTGCAGGGCTCCGTCGAAGCCATCGTGGGCTCGCTCGAGAAGGTCGGCAACGACGAGGTTCGGGCGCGTGTCCTGCAGTCGGGCGTCGGTGCCATCACCGAGTCGGACATCACGCTCGCCCAGGCTTCGGGCGCAGCCGTGATCGGTTTCAACGTGCGCGCCCACAAGGAAGCGCGCGAGGCAGCCGAACGGGCCGGCGTCGAAATCCGCTACTACAACATCATCTACAACCTGATGGATGACGTGAAGGCGGCGATGTCGGGCCTGCTCGCCCCGACGCTGCGCGAGACCATGCTCGGCAATGCGCAGATCCTCGAGATCTTCGCGGTCTCGAAGGTCGGCAAGATCGCCGGCTGCCGCGTCACCGACGGCACGATCGAGCGCGGCGCCAATGTCCGCCTGATCCGCGACGGCGTCGTGGTTCACGAAGGCAAGCTCGCCCAGCTCAAGCGCTTCAAGGACGACGCCAAGGAAGTGGTGGCCGGCCAGGAATGCGGCATGTCCTTCGAGAACTACCAGGACATGCGTGTCGGCGACGTGATCGAGTGCTACCGCGTCGAGGAAATCAAGCGCACGCTGTAAGGCGATCGCTTTTCATAACCAGCGCGTCATGGCCGGGCTCGCCCCGGCCATCCCGTCGTGAACAGAGCGCTGTCCAAGGCGCCTCATCCTGCGAGAGATGATCGGGCCAGGCCCGATCATGACGTTTGTTCCGGTCCGATCCCGGAGAACGAGAACCATGGCAAGACCGTCCAAACCATCCGGCCCGTCGCAGCGGCAGCTGCGCATCGGCGAGGTCATCCGACACGCGCTCGCGGACATGCTCGCGCGTGGCGACATCCATGACGAGGTCCTGGCCAAGCACGTCATCACCGTGCCTGAGGTCCGTCTCTCGACGGATCTGAAGCTTGCGACCTGCTTCATCATGCCGCTCGGCGGCGCCGACGCGAAGCCCGTGCTCAAGGCGCTGAACGACCACAAGCGCTATATCCGCGGCGAGATCGCCCATCGCGTGAACCTGAAATTCGCGCCCGACATCCGCTTTCTCCAGGATGAGAGCTTCGCCGAGGCCGAGCGCGTCGACGCCATCCTCTATTCCGACAAGGTGCGCCAGGACATCCTGAAGCAGCCGCTGCGGATCCAGCCGGACGACCAGGACGATGACTGAACCCACTTCCCCGAACGTTCTTGAGCCGCAGGGGCAGGGCTTCGCGCCACGGCCGAAGAAGCGCGACGTCCATGGCTGGATCGTGCTGGACAAGCCTGTCGGCATGACCTCGACCCATGCGGTCGCCGTGGTCAAGCGCGCCTTCTCCGCGAAGAAGGCCGGACATGCCGGCACGCTCGATCCGCTCGCTTCCGGCCTGCTGCCGATCGCGCTGGGCGAGGCGACCAAGACCGTGCCTTTCGTCATGGATGGCCGCAAGGCCTATCAGTTCACGGTCGCCTGGGGCACGCAGACCGATACCGACGACACCGAGGGCAAGGTCATCGCCACCTCCGATGCCCGCCCGGAAGAGGCCGCGATCGCGGCGCTGCTGCCGCGCTTCACCGGCACGATCAGCCAGGTGCCGCCGAAGTTCTCGGCCATCAAGATCGCCGGCGAGCGCGCCTATGATCTCGCCCGCGAGGGCGAGGAGGTCGTTCTGGAGGCCAGGCCCGTCGAGATCGACGCGCTGCGGATCGTCTCGCATGACGGCGCCACCACAACCTTCGAAGCCGAATGCGGCAAGGGCACCTATGTCCGGGCCATCGCCCGCGATCTCGGCATCGCGCTGGGCTGCCTCGGCCATGTCGCCCATCTCCGGCGCACCCGCGTCGGACCCTTCAGCGTCGCGGACGCGGCCAGCGTCGAAACCTTGCGCGAGAGTGCCGAGAGCGCAGCCGCCGCTCTGCTGCCGGTCAAGGCGGCACTGTCGCTGATCCCGGAACTGCCGGTCCATCGCGATGCGGCGGCCCGGTTGAAGCGCGGCCAGAGCGTCCTCCTGCGCGGGCGCGACGCGCCTGTCGAGAGCCAGGCCGTCTATGCAACCTCAGGAGGCATCCTGATCGCCACGGGCAGCATCGAGCAGGGCGAATTCGTGCCGCACCGGGTGTTCAACCTGTGATTTCCGCGGCTTCGCGGCCGATTTGAAAGTTCGCGTTAACGGCAGCTCGTTATGTCTTCCTGACAACGCTCCAGCATCTCCTCGGTCTCGCCGCCGGCATGCGGCATGGCTTGCATGCCGGATTATCGGCGGCGGCCGTGAGGGACATGATGCCATGCGCGTCACGCATTTTCTGATCTGCACCATCGCGGCCGGCGGCGCCGCGATCCTCGCCAGCGGTTACTTCGCCTACACGCAGATGCAGGCGCTTTCGACGGCGCGCGAGGCGCGCAACCTCGTCATGGCTTCCGAGAGCACCAGCCGCGTGATCGAGCGCGGCGCGATCGAGCGCGGCGCCATCACCCAGCTGATCCTGGCGGAGGATCCGGACGGCAAGCTCGCCGCTGCGGCGGCCGCAGCGGCCCAGGATACCGACGCCCGCATCGCGCAGATGCGCAAGGACGTCGCCGGGACTTCGCTCTTCGCGCTTCCCAATGTGGCGACGCATGTCAACGGTTTTGGCCAGCGCATGGCCGACGCCCGCCAGGCTGCCAAAGCCGAGAGCGCCAAGCCGCTCGCCCAGCGCGATCCCAAGGCCGCGCAGGTCTTCAGCAACACGGTGCTTGCCCTCCTGACAGAGCAATCCGCCCTGCAGCGCCGGATCGGCGCGACCATCGGCAGCCTCAACCCCGACCTCAGCAACACCGTCACGCTGGGCGAGCTCGCCACAACGGTGCGCGAGGCAGCCGGCAGCCGCTCGGTGCATTTCACCCAGTATGTCGGCAGCGGCACGAAGCTCGCGCCGGAGGCGGTATCGCAGGTCAACCGGCTCAGCGGGCGCGTCGAGCAGCTCTGGCTGCTGGTCGACCAGGCTCTGGCCCAGACGCAGCCCACCGCGCAGCTCCGTGCTGCCGTCGAGGCCGTCAAGACGGGCTTCCGCGACGAGGAGAGCAAGACCTACAGCGCGATGTACGAAGCGGCGCGCGACGGCAAGCCGGCCGGGATGAGCCTCGTCGACTGGCGCGCCTGGACCCAGAAGTCGCTCGCGACGATCCTGCAGATGCGTGACGCTGCCTTCGAACAGGCCAGGGTCGAGATCGACGAGGATCTTTCGATTGCCGGGTGGCGGCTCGCGCTCGCGGTCCTCGCGATCCTCGTGGTGACGGGCGTCGTCATCGGCGTGGTGACGCTGTTCCACCGCGGCGTGGTCCGGCCGCTCGGCCAGCTCGCCAACTCGGTCGGGCTGATGCTCAGCGGCGCCGAAGACGCCAAGATCCCGGCCAAGGTCGGCATGGTCGAGGTCGATGCCATCAGCCATGCGCTCGACGATTTCCAGGCCAACCTGCTGCGCGTCCGGGCGCTCGAGGAGCAGGAACGCGCCGCCGCTGCGGCGCGTCTGGCGCGGGCGCAGTCGATGGAGGCGGTGGTCTCGGATGTCGGCGAGGTGGTGGCGGCTGCGGCGGCGGGAGATTTCTCGGCGCGATTGAAGATCGACGAGGCCGACGAGCAGATGCAGCGC
>NZ_DASYHA010000022.1:0-2142 GCF_035999205.1 Allobosea sp. | reverse complement strand
CGAGATCGGCACGCTCTCGACCGACACGGTGAAGGTCGCGCAGGAAGCCGGTGCGATGCTGGCCAAGCTGGTGCCGGACATCAAGAAGACCGCCGAGCTGGTCGAGGAGATCACCGCCGCCTGCCGCGAGCAGGATGTCGGTTCGACCCAGATCAACCAGGCTATCCAGCAGCTCGACAAGGTGACCCAGCAGAACGCTGCGGCCTCCGAGCAGGTCTCGGCCACCTCCGAGGAACTCGCTGCCCAGGCCGAGCAGCTCCAGTCCACCATCGCCTTCTTCCGGATCGATGAAGGTAAGGCAGGCGCCGCTCCCTCGATCGATCGCGCCGTCGGCCAGCTCAAGGCCAAGGCGGCGCAGATGAAGGCGGCAGCCGCTCCCCGGAAATCGAAGCCTGCTCCGGTGTCCGTCGGCAAGGCCACGAAGGGAGGCTTTGCCTTCGATCTCGACGATGCGGGAGACGAGCACGACGCCCAGTTCCGCCGCGCCTCCTAGACCGGTCTTCGGAGTTCCCGCCATCGGCGGGGCCTCAGCCGCCTATGCCTTCAGCCTCCTCCCCTGATCGACCTCCCAATGTGAGTTGAGTTATGCGTTTGACCATCAAGACCAAACTGGCCGGCGCCTTCGGCGTCGTGATCGCCCTGTCCATGGCGGCTGGCGGGCTCTCCTACATCAAGCTGTCGGAGATGACCGAGACGCAGGAAAGGCTCGTCGTCCTCTCGAAGCGCGTCGATGACATCGGCAATGTTCTCGAGGCCTTCGGCTCCTCCGCTCGCTCGGAGAAGAATGCCGTGCTGGCCGCGTCCCAGAAGGACACCGAGGCCCAGGCCGCCCGCGCGGTCGAGCGCCGCCACTCGGCAATGACCCAGACGGCAGCTCTCGCCAACGGCGCCAGCGAGGAGGGGCGGCGTTTCCTCGCGCAGATCACGGAAAAGGCGAACCGCTACGGCGCCATCCAGGACGAGACCCTGGCCAACGCGAAGCTCAACTCGAGCAACCGCGCGACGACTGCCTGGCAGACGGAAACGGTGCCGCTGATCCAGGCGATCACCGCAGCCACGAACCCGGTGATCGCAGCGGCTTCGCGTCCCGACGCCTCGCCCGAGATGCTGCGCGCTGCGCTTGCCTTCCAGGAAGCCCGCCTCGAATGGCTGCGCCTGACCCGTACGGCTGCGCTCGCATTCAACGTGCAGACCGTTGCCGAGGTCGAGAAGCTCAACAAGGAGCTCGGCGACCAGGCGCTCAGCGTTCGTGCCAAGCTCGGCAAAGCCGCTACCGAGCTCAACCAGCTGGGCCTCCAGACGGCTGCCATGACGGCGGCCTTCGACAAGGGCATCGCATCCGCCCTGCACACCGTCGGCATCGCCGCTGAGGCGGGAACGATCAAGGCGACGTCATCGACCATGACGACCGGCGCGACCGCGTTGACCGAACTCACGGCTGAGCTCGACGGCTACAGCACTTTCGCGAGCAAGGCGGCGAACAACGCCGCGGTCGCTGCGTCGGAGGCCGCGGCCTTCGCCAAGACGCTCCTGATCTCGATCCTGGTCGCATCCCTGCTGATCGCCATCGCCGCCGCCACCTGGATCGCGCTCAACATCAGCCGCGGTCTTGCCAGCGCCGTCGGCCTCGCCAATGCCGTCGCCATCGGCGACCTCAGCCAGAACATCGCCGTGAAGAGCAATGACGAGATCGGCGATCTCGTGACCTCGCTCAACACCATGACGGCCAACCTCAACGCCACCGCGGCCGTCGCCGACGCGATCGCCAATGGCGACCTGACCGTCGAGGCCAAGCGCCTCTCCGACAAGGACACGCTCGGCATCTCGCTCGAGAACATGCTGGACAAGCTGCGCACCATCGTCACCCAGGCGATCCAGGCGGCGGAGAACGTCTCGTCCGGTTCTCAGGAGCTGTCGGCGAGCGCCGAGCAGCTGTCGCAAGGCTCGACCGAGCAGGCCTCGTCGACCGAGGAAGCCTCGTCCTCGATGGAGGAGATGGCTGCGAATGTGAAGCAGAACGCCGAGAATGCCGCGACCACCGAGAAGATGGCGGGCCAGTCGGCGAAGGATGCCGAGGCTTCGGGCATCGCCGTCGGCAAGGCGGTCGACGCGATGCAGACGATCGCGGCGAAGATCAACATC
>NZ_DASYHA010000006.1:0-2102 GCF_035999205.1 Allobosea sp. | reverse complement strand
GTGGTGTTGCGGTTGAAGGCGGAGAAGCGCAGCCTCGCCGGCTGGCCGGCCCTGACCTGGTCGATGTCGGCGGGCGAGATGCGCACCTCGATGGTGAGCTTGGCGCCCTGGGGCACGATGGTCGCGAGCCTGGCCGCCGGTGTGATGACGCCGCCGACGGTGAAGATCGTCATCTCGTTGACGGTGCCGGCGATTGGGGCGCGGATATCGGTGCGCGAGAGCCGGTCCTCATTGGCGACGCGGCGGTCCTGCAGCTCCGAGAGCTTGGCCTCGACCTGGCGTAGCTCGCGCTGGGCCTCGGTGCGGGCGGTGTCGTCGATCGAGATGATCTGCAGGCGGGTCTCGCTGATGCGCAGCTTGGCGCGCGCGAGGGCGGCATCGATCTCTCCGCGCTCGCCGAGCAGGCGCGCCCATTCCCGGTTGATGTTGAAGACCTTGACGCCGTCGATATAGCCCTTCTGGTAGAGGCCGAGATACTTGCCGCGCTCGAGTTCGACGAGCCGGAGCTCCTCGGACTTGGCGACGTGCCGCGCCTCGAGGCCCTTAACCTCCTCGCCCGACTGGACGATACCGATCTCGAGCTGCTCCTTGCGGCTCTCGCGGTTGGTGCGGTTGCCGTCGAAGAGGCGCGTCTCGCCCTTGACGATGTCGGCTGCCTCCTCGGAGAAGTTCGCGAGAACCGGCGGGAAGGTGATCACGGCCAGGCCGTCGCGCTCCGCGACCAGGCGGGCGCCGCGGGCGAGATGCTCGGCGAGCTGCGAGCGGATGATCGAGAGTTCGGCGCGGGTCTGCACGTCGTCGAGGCGGAACAGGACCTGGCCCTCGCCGACGCTGTCGCCCTGCCGAACCGCGATCGACTGGATGATGCCGCCGTCGCGATGCTGGACCTCCTTCAGGTTCTGGTCGACCTTGACCATGCCCTGGCCGACCACGGCGCCGTTGAGATGGGCCGAGGCCGCCCAGCCGCCGCAGCCGACGACCAGCAGGAGAGCCAGCGCCGAGCCGGCCACGATATGGGGCCCGAGGCCGAAGCCGGCGCGCCGCTCGGCGGCCGCAGTTTGCTTGGCCGCAGCGGCGAGAACCCTGGCATCAAAATTCTGGGCATTCATGTCACGAACCCTCTTGGCAGGACGCAGAGGCAGGCGGACGCACGATCAAATTCAATATGAGTAATAATATAACTTGTGGTTGCCATAGATCTCGATCGACAAATCCTTGTCATCCTGCTGCGTGGCGAAGACATCGATATATGTCCTCTCTTCATCGTTTATCTTCTCGATCCGGAAACGGAAGGGCCGGCCGTCCTCGCCTGAATCGCCGTAGGTCTCGCTGAACGGATCGATCTCGGTGCCGCCTGCCGCCGCATCAGAATGGATCTCGTATTGCTTGATGACGATGCGATCGCCTTCATGCAGGTCGAGGATCTGGTGGATCAGGTCGTTCTGGGCCTCTTCGGGGACGTGGAACTCGAAGCGGTCGTCACCCCCGCCACCGGAGAGCACCATGCTGCTGCTTCCGACGATGAAGCGATCGTCGCCATCGCCGCCGATGAGCGCCTCGAAATCGACGACGGTGTCGCTGCCGATCTCGATGCCGACCGCCTTCTTCTCTGTCAGATCGACCGTGACGCCACAGCTCGTTCCGGACAGGTCGAGCGTATCGGTCCCGCTGCCGCCATCCAGGCAGTCTGCGGCGGCATCGAGAGAAGCAATGACAACGTCGTCGCCGGCTCCGGCGATGACGGTGTCGCAACCCTGTCCGCCATCGAGGCTGTCGTCGCCGTCCCCGCCCTTGAGGACATCGTTGCCGCTATCGCCGCGCAGGACGTCCTCGCCATCCGCCCCGATCAGACAGTCGCTGCCGGCACCGCCATAGAGAACGTCATCGCCGTCCTCGCCCTCGACCTTGTCGTCACCTGCACCTGCATCGGCGATGTCGTCTCCGTCGCCTGCCGCGATCTCGTCGTCGCCATCGCCGGCCTGGATGACGTCATTGCCATCGCCGCCATCGATCTCGTCGTCGCCGGTACCGGCATCGACGACATCGTCGCCCGCTCCGGCTTCAATCTCGTCATCGCCCTCGCCGCCGGCGATGACGTCGTC
>NZ_DASYHA010000023.1:0-40087 GCF_035999205.1 Allobosea sp. | reverse complement strand
GCTCATCAGCTTGGAGCGGCCATAGGGGTTGATCGGCGCAAGCTCGATCTCCTCCGGCACCGGGCTGACCGCCGGCTCGCCATAGACCGCGGCGGTCGAGGAGAAGATCACCCGCTTGACGCCGCCACGCACGGCGCTCTCCAGCAGGGCGCGCGTCTTCACGGTGTTGTTGAGGTAGTAGCCGAGCGGGTCGGAGACCGATTCCGGCACCACGATCCTTGCGGCGAAATGCGCGATCTCGGTGATGCCGTGCTCGGCGATGACGCGCTCGACCAGTTCCTGGTCGCCGATATCGCCCTTGACCAGCGTCGCCTCGGGCGGCACCGCCCACCAGAAGCCGGTCGAGAGATTGTCCAGTACGACCACGTTCTCGCCACGGTCGAGGAGTTCAAGCACCATGTGGCTGCCGATGTAGCCGGCTCCGCCCGAAACCAAAATCGCCATCGCAGAATGCCATCCCTCGTCATCAGACGATCATCATTGCGCGAAAAGCGTTGACGGGTTCTCAAGCTCGTTCTGGTATTGCTGCGTCGCAAAACGTCTCCAGACACGCTGCGAGGCGGTCGCCCTTCCACCCGTAACGCCACAGCCATGCTAGGCCGAGGCGCCAATTGGACCTTACATGACGAAACGCATCCGCAAGGCCGTTTTCCCCGTCGCCGGTCTCGGCACCCGCTTCCTGCCCGCGACCAAGGCGATTCCGAAGGAGATGCTGACCGTCGTCGATCGTCCCGTCCTCCAGCATGTCGTCGATGAGGCGCGCGCCGCCGGCATCGAGCATTTCGTCTTCGTGACCGGGCGCAACAAGGCCGTGATCGAGGACCATTTCGACCTCGCCTACGAGCTCGACGACACGCTGCGCAAGCGCAACAAGACAAAGGAACTCGAAGGGCTGCTCGCCGATCTGCCGGCCGCTGGCGCCACAAGCTTCACGCGCCAGCAGGCGCCGCTCGGCCTCGGCCACGCCGTCTGGTGCGCCCGCGACATCATCGGCGACGACGAGCCCTTCGCGCTGATGCTGCCCGACATGCTGCATCACACCCATGGCAAGGGCTGCCTGGCCGAGATGATCGACGCCTACAACAAGCATGGCGGCAATCACATCGCGGTCGCTCCGGTGCCGGATGACCAGACCCACCAGTACGGCATCGTCGGCGTCGAGAACCGCGACGCCAAGGTCTCGAAGATCACCAAGATGGTCGAGAAGCCGGCTAAGGGTACGGCGCCGTCCAATCTGCACATCACCGGTCGCTACATCCTGCAGCCGACAATCTTCAACCTGCTCGCCAACCAGGAGCCCGGGGCCGGCGGCGAGATCCAGCTCACCGACTCGATGATCGCGCTGTCGCGGCTGGAGCCGTTCCATGCTGTGCGCTTCGACGGCGACATCTACGACACCGGCTCGAAGATCGGCTTCCTGACGGCCAATGTCGCCTATGCGCTCGACCGCGGCGGCGATCTCGGCTCGCAATTCCGCCAGGAGATCGAGCGGCTGCTGGAACGCTGATGTACCCAATCGACAGGAGCCGCGCGGGTGAGTGAAACCGGCGTCGTCTTCGACCGAGCGCTGGGGCGCCTGCGACTGACGCGGGCGCTTGGCGGCGATTATCCGGACTTCCTGCTGGAGCGCGCGACGCAGGATCTGGATGAGCGGCTCTCGGCCGTGCTGCGACGGTTCACTGTCGCAGTCGATCTCGGCACGCCGTTGCCGCTGGCTGCGCCGGTGCTGCGCGCCAAGGCGGAGATGGCGCTACGCATGGTGGAGGCGGCCCGGGAGACTGCCGATCTCGCGGCCGATTTTCTCGGCGATCTCGAACACCTGCCGCTGGGGCCGGGCAGTCTCGATCTCGCGGCCTCGTTGCTTGCCCTGCAGGGCGTCAACGACCTGCCGGGCGCGCTGATCCAGATCCGCCGCGCTCTGCGGCCGGATGGGCTCTTCATCGGCTGCCTGCTCGGCGGCCGGACGCTGCACGAACTCCGGCAGGTGCTCCTGGAGGCGGAGGCCGAGACCACCGGCGGGGTCAGCCCGCGCATCGCGCCCTTCGCCGATCTGCGCGACCTCGGCAGCCTGCTGCAGCGCGCAGGCTTCGCGCTGCCGGTCGTCGACAGCGAGGTCGTGACCGTGCGCTATCGTGACATCTTCGGCCTGTTGCGCGACCTGCGCGCCATGGGCTGGAGCAATGCGCTCACGGCCCGACGCCGGTCCGGACTGCGCCGGGATACGCTGATGCGTGCGGCGGCACTCTATGCCGAACAATTCTCCGATGCCGACGGGCGGCTGCGCGCGACCTTCGAAATGGTCTGGCTCTCGGGCTGGGCGCCGCATGAGAGCCAGCAGAAGCCGCTGCGGCCGGGGTCGGCCAAGGCCAGGCTCGCGGATGCGCTCGGCGTGCCGGAGATCGGAACCGGCGACAAGGCGGGCTGATGCCGGAATGAGGGGGCAGGGGACGTAGTGAGCGAGAAACGGGAGCGGCTTGGCCGCGATGCCTTCGGACCGTTCCGCACGGTGCCGACGCGCTGGGCCGACAACGACGCCTACGGCCACGTCAACAATGTGGTCTATTATTCCTGGTTCGACACGGCCGTGAATGCCTGGCTGGTCGAGCGCGGCTTCCTCGACATTGCCGGCAGCGCGACTGTCGGCCTCGTTGTCGAGACCAACTGCAGCTATTTCGAGAGCGTCGCCTTTCCCGAGCCCGTCGAGGTCGGCTTCGGCGTCGAGCGGCTGGGCAACAGTTCGGTGACCTACCGGATCGGCATCTTCCGCCAGGGGGGCGAGCGGGCGGCGGCGCAGGGCCGCTTCACCCATGTCTATGTCGATCGCGCCTCGCAGCGCCCCGTGCCGATTCCGGCGGATCTGCGCGCGGCGCTCGAAGCCCTCACATCGTCAGGCGGATCTGGCTGATCTCGCGGGCGATCTGCTGGAAGATCGGCGTGAGCTGCGAGGCGTTCGAGACCTCGTAATACATGCCGGTGTCGCTGGCGCAGCCGCGCAGCAGGTTGCGGTTCCCGTCGATGACGCGGATCGAATAGATCTTGATGCGATCGGCCTTGGCGCTGGTGCAGGCCGCCTCGGTGCGCTGGTCCATCGTGCTCTGGCCGTCGCCGAAGCGGTTCTGGGTGTTGTCGCCGTCGGTGAGCAAGATCATGTACTTGGTCAGTCGCGGCGTGGTGGCCGGGGCGGCCTCGGGAAGCGGCGCGCCCGGGCTGAGGCTCGCCGCGCCCCAGGCCGCACCGATGGTGACGTTGGTGTTGCCGACCGGCGTCATCGCATTGATCGTGCTCGTCAGTGCGGTCCAGTCGCTCGTCAGCGGCCGGATCGGCGTCAGCGTCGACTGTGCGCAGAAATCGGCCGGAAACAACGTCGCGTTCTGACCCGTGACGGCGCCAGCGTCGCTGACGTCATAGGGTTTGTCGCGGTCGCTGACGCAGCCTTCCCAGGTCGCCTTCGTGATCGAGACCGTCTTCTTGCTGGAGCCGCTGCCGGTCGTCTTCGTCATATCGTAGCGCAGCCAGGGCGAGTCCTTGTAGCTGGTCGGCAGGCGCACCTGCGTCGCGAAGGGGACGACCGAAACGCGGATCTGGTCGGTCGCGGTCGAAGCTTCCTTCAGGATCTTGAGCAGGTCGAGCGAGGCCTTCTTGAGCTCGGTCAGCTTACTGGACGAGGCCATCGAGCCGGTGTTGTCGAGGACGAGCGCGAGTTCGACGGTGTTGGTGCCCCAGGCCGACTGGGCGGTCGAGGAGACCGGAATCGTGTCGACGCCGATGACCTTGGTCAGGCTGGTCTCGACCGCGGTGGTGGCGGTGACGTTGACGGTGCGCGCGGTCCGGTCGATCGCCACCGTGTAGGTGCCGAGCTTGGCGTCTGAATTGCCGGCGAGGTTGGCGCGGATCAGCGCCTCCGCACGGATCCTGAGCTGGGCATCCGTCAGCCGGGTCGCGTCGCGGGCGACCATCAGCGCGGCCGAATCGACGGCGGCGTTCAGGGTCGAGCGGGCGGAGGTGGCGCGGGCGTAATCGATCGAGGCACCGGCGATCCCGATCATCGGCAGGGCGAGGAATCCGAACATGATTCCGACATTGCCGGAGGCGTCTTTCCCGAAACGAGACAAAAGCGACATGGACTGTATCTCCCCGGCACGATCCGCCCCGTGCCGGGAAAAACAGCGCAGATCGCGTGCCAGCAGGGGGGCACGGCACCGGAATGCGTTGTCTCCTGCGGTCAGGCGCGCTATGCCCCGCGCATCGAAGTGTGGGGCGATCGAAGATTTGCCGCGCCGTCAGAACGCCAGGGACCGTCGCCTGTGATTTCCAACGACATCAAGATCACGCCGCAGCTCGTTGCCGAGCACGGCCTGAAGCCGGACGAGTATCAGCGCTTCCTGCATCTGATCGGCCGCGAGCCGACGATCACGGAACTCGGCATCGTCTCGGCGATGTGGAACGAGCACTGCTCGTACAAGTCCTCGAAGATCCATCTCAAGACCCTGCCGACCAAGGCGCCCTGGGTGATCCAGGGACCGGGCGAGAATGCGGGCGTCATCGACATCGGCGACGGCCTGGCCATCGTCTTCAAGATGGAGAGCCACAACCACCCGTCCTTCATCGAGCCCTACCAGGGCGCGACGACGGGCGTCGGCGGTATCCTGCGCGACGTCTTCACCATGGGCGCACGGCCGATTGCGGTGCTCGATGCGCTGCGCTTCGGCTCGCCGGACCATCCGAAGACGCACCATCTCGTCTCCGGCGTCGTTGCCGGCATCGGCGGCTACGGCAATTCCTTCGGGGTGCCCAATGTCGGCGGCCTCACCGGCTTCCACACCCGCTATGACGGCAACATCCTGGTCAACGCCATGGCTGTCGGCATCGCCCGGGCCGACGAGATCTTCTACGCCAAGGCCTCGGGCGTCGGTAAGGCGATTGTCTATCTCGGTTCCAAGACCGGCCGCGACGGCATCCATGGCGCGACCATGGCCTCGGCCGCATTCGGCGAGGGCGGCGAGGAGAAGCGCCCGACCGTGCAGGTCGGCGACCCCTTCGCCGAGAAGCTCCTGCTCGAGGCCTGCCTGGAGATCATGGCGGCTGGCCATGTCGACGCGATCCAGGACATGGGCGCGGCCGGCCTGACCTGTTCTGCCGTCGAGATGGGCGCCAAGGGCGATCTCGGCGTGGAGCTGAACCTCGACGCCGTGCCCTGCCGCGAGGACGGCATGAGCGCCTATGAGATGATGCTGTCGGAGAGCCAGGAGCGCATGCTCATGGTGATCAAGCCGGGCCATGAGGAACCGGCCGAGGCGATCTTCCGCAAATGGGGCCTGGATTTCGCCGTCGTCGGCCACACCACCGACAATCTGCGCTTTGTCGTGAAGCATCAGGGCGAGACCATGGCCGATCTGCCGATCAAGGAACTCGGCGACGAGGCGCCCGAGTACGACCGGCCCTGGATCGAGACGCCGCCGCAGCAGCGCATCGCGCCGGAGAGCGTCGAGGCACCCGTGACCAACGCGCAGGCGCTGCTGAAGCTGATCGGCTCGCCGGACCTGTGTTCGAAGCGCTGGGTCTGGGAGCAGTACGACACGCTGATCCTCGGCAATTCCGTGGTCACCCCCGGCGGCGATGCCGGCCTGATCCGGATCGAGGACGGGCCGAAGGGCCTCGCCATGACCGCCGACGTGACGCCGCGCTATTGCGAGGCCGATCCCTTCGAGGGCGGCAAGCAGGCCGTGGCCGAAGCCTGGCGCAACCTGACCGCGACCGGCGCGACCCCGCTCGCGATCACCGACAATCTGAACTTCGGCAACCCGGAGCGGCCCGAGGTGATGGGCCAGCTCGTCGGCTGCATCAAGGGCATCGGCGAAGCCTGCCGGGTGCTCGACTTCCCGGTCGTCTCCGGCAATGTCTCGCTCTACAACGAGACCAATGGCGTCTCGATCCTGCCGACTCCGACCATCGGCGGCGTCGGTGTGCTGGCCGACGTCACCAAGCATGCAACCGTTGCGTTCAAGGCCGAGGGCGAAAGCGTCATCCTGATCGGCGAGACGCAGGGCTGGCTCGGCCAGAGCGCCTATCTCGCGACGATCTGCAGCCGCGAGGAGGGCGCGCCGCCGCCGGTCGATCTGTCGGTCGAGCGTCGCAACGGCGATTTCGTGCGCGGCCTGATCACGGCGCAGCGCGTCACCGCCTGCCACGACCTGTCGGATGGCGGGCTTGCCGTCGCGCTGGCCGAGATGGCGATGGCGGGCGGCGTCGGCGCGGTGATCGAGCGCCTGCCGGCCGGGCCGGTTCATGGCGTGCTCTTCGGCGAGGACCAGGGGCGCTATCTCGTGACCGTGCCGAAGGCCACGGCCGAGGCCGTTCTCTGCGAGGCGAAGGCCGCCGGCGTGCCGGCGCTCGCGCTCGGCAGCACGGCTGCGGGCGCGCTCACCCTGCCGGGCGAGGCTGCGATCCCGCTTGCCGAACTGCGCCAGGCCCATGAAGCCTGGCTGCCGGCCTACATGGCCGGCAAGGCCGCCTGAGGAGAGCGACCATGGCGATGGATGCCCACGACATCGAGGCGATGATCAAGGCGGCGCTGCCGGATGCGGTCGTCGAGATCAAGGATCTTGCCGGGGACGGCGACCACTATGCGGCGACCGTCACTTCGGCCGCCTTCAAGGGCAAGAGCCGGGTGCAGCAGCACCAGATGGTCTATGCTGCGCTGAAAGGTAACATGGGCGGCGTGCTGCACGCCCTTGCGCTGACGACGGCGGTTCCCCAGAATTAGAACAGACTGTCCCAACCGTCCTTGCGGGCCTTGACCCCGCTCAGGGAGACCGAAGCATGACCGATATCAACGCCCGCATCGATGCCGAAGTGAAGTCCGCCGATGTCGTGCTCTTCATGAAGGGCACGCCGCAATTCCCGATGTGCGGCTTCTCCGGCCAGGTCGTGCAGATCCTCTCCTATGTCGGCGTGCCGTTCAAAGGCGTCAACGTGCTGGAGGATCAGGAGATCCGCGAAGGCATCAAGGCCTATTCCAACTGGCCGACGATCCCGCAGCTCTACGTCAAGGGCGAGTTCATCGGCGGCTGCGACATCACCCGCGAGATGTTCCAGGCCGGCGAGCTGCAGGCGCTGCTCGAGGAGAAGGGCATCGCGGTCAAGCAGGCGAGCTGATCGCCCGGCTTCAGCCGACACATTGAAAGGCCCGCGGCACCCATGGTGGCGCGGGCCTTTTGCTTGAACCTGCCGTCGCGATCCGGCGTCACTTGCCCTTGAACGCGATCGAACTCGCGACGCGCTCGATCGCGGGCTTCAGCCCATCGAATGCGGCGCCCGGCGAGATCGCGATAAGCCGCACGAAGCGCCCGTCCGGCCCGACCGCGAGGCGCTGCTCGAAGCGCTTGCCCTCGCCATCCTCGCCGGCGAGCAGATAGCCATCCGATGCGGCGAAACGGGTCGCCTCGCGCCGGGCGATGGTCGCGGCGGAAAAGCCGCGGGTCTGCTTGAGCAGCGTTTCCGAAAGCGCCTCCAGCTTCGCTCCGCGGCCACCCGAAAGCTGGGCGGCGACGATGATCAGTGGCTGGCTGCCGGATGGGTCGGCATTCAGCGGGCCGGAGGTCATGAGCACGCCGGCGCCGCCGATGGTGTCGACGATGCGGAAGGGTTCTGCCGTGGCGACGGCGAAGGGCAGGGCACCGAGCTTCTCCTCCAGGCTGGGCTCGGCCCCGAGCGAGACCGATTTCAGCATGGCCTCGACCATCTCCGCCGACAGATCGGCATCCTGAGGCGATTGCACGGTGATCATCACCGTTTTGGCGCCCTTGAAGAGCGCGACCCATTTCGCGAAGCTCAGGCCCCCCGCATTCTGCGTGCCGACCAGCAGCGGGATCTTGCCCGCCTTGGTGTCGAGGTCCTTGCGCGAGGCGATATCGACATTCTGCTTGGCGAAATTGACCTTCGCGGTCTCGAGCGAGGCGAAGAGTTCGGACAGCGCCGGGTGAGCTTCTGCCGGCAGCTCGGCGACGAGAACCGAGGCCTTGGTCTGCGGGTTCTGTAGGCCTGCGAAGCCATTGGCCGGCGTGAAGCCCTTCGGTGGCACGAGCGATACGGTGGTGCCGGGGATGGCGAGGCGCTCCTGTGCGGCTGCCGGCAGTGCCAGCGAGGCGAAGAGCGCGACAGCCAGGGCATGCACCCTGCGGCGGGTCGGTCGGATGTTCGTCACGCTCTGATCTCCTGCTCCTGTTCGGGCGGACAACGGCTGGCGAGGCATTTGGTTCGCAGCCATTGCAGCGGGCGAAGGCTAGGCACGGGCATTGGCTGGATTGTGACAGCGCGCCTGCGCTAGAGATGAGGCGCGCGAGCCGATGACCTTCGCGCGCCAGGAGACCGCAGCATGGCAGCCATCTCACGACGGGCTTTTGTCGCGGGGCTGTCTGCCTCGGTCGCCGGGTTGTCATCTCCGGCTCGCGCCCAGGCCGCAGCGACGCTGTTCCAGAACGTGCGCATCTTCGACGGCACCGGTAGCGGGCTCTCGGCGCCGTCGCAGGTGCTGGTGCGCGGCAATCAGATCGAGCGCATCACGACGGCAGCGGTCGCCGCCGAGCCCGGCACGACCGTCATCACGGGCGGCGGGCGGACCCTGATGCCTGGCCTGACGGACATGCACTGGCACGCGATGCTGGTGCGCTCGACGCCTCCCCAGCTGCTCTTCGGCAATTACGGCTTCAACATCCTGACAGCCGGTGCCGAAGCGACCGACACGCTGATGCGCGGCTTCACCACGGTTCGTGACATGGGCGGCCCGTCCTTCGGCCTGAAGCAGGCGATCGACGGCGGCGTGTTGCCCGGCCCGCGCATTTACCCATCAGGTGCTGTCATTACAGTGACCAGCGGGCATGGCGATTTCCGCCAGTTGACCGACCTGCCCCGCAAGCCGGGCACGCTGTCGCGCATGGAGGAAACCGGTGGCAGCATGGTCGCCGACAGCCCCGACGAGGTTCGCATGCGCGTGCGCGAACAGCTCATGCAGGGCGCTTCGCAGATCAAGCTGACAGCCGGTGGCGGCGTCGCCTCGCCGTTCAGCCCGCTCGACGTCTCGACCTTCACGGCCGAGGAGCTACGCGCGGCGGTCGAGGCCGCTGAGAACTGGGGCACCTATGTCGCGGTGCACGCCTACACCCCGGCAGCGATCACGCGGGCCATTGGGGTCGGCGTGAAGTGCATCGAGCACGGCCACCTGATGGACGAGGCGAGTGCCCGGCTGATTGCGGAAAAGGACGTCTGGCTGAGCACGCAGGCCTTTCCAGACGAGCTGGCCGATGCGTTTCCGCCCGGTTCCTTCGAGCGGCAGAAGGCCTATGCCGTCTTCGCCGGGACGGAGAAGACCTTCGAACTGGCGAAGAAGCACCGGCTCAAGCTCGCCTTCGGGACGGACATCCTGTTCTCGCCGCAGCTCGCGACGCGGCACGGGGAGCTCCTGGCCAAGCTCGGCCGCTGGTTCACACCCACCGAGGCCCTGACCATGGCGACGGGCACGAACGGCAAGCTCCTGGCGATGTCGGGCGAACGCAATCCCTATCCGGGCAAGCTCGGCGTGGTCGAGCAGGGGGCGCTGGCGGATCTGCTTCTGGTCGATGGCAACCCGCTGGAGAATCTCGGCCTCGTCACCGATCCGCGCAAGAACTTCGTGGTGATCATGAAGGACGGCCGGATCTACAAGAACACGCTGCCGGGCTGAGTGGCCGCGGACCGGTGTGATGCGGCGCTAGCGCTTCAGCGCCGCGCTGATCAGCGCCTTGGCATCCGGGCTCGCCCAGTCGGCGGGGCCCTGCAGGATCGCGAGTTCGCAGCCTTCCGGGTCGATGATCAGGCTGACCGGCATGCCCTCGACCTTGCGCGCGGTGCGCAGGTCCTGGAACACCTTCGCCTGCGGATCGGCATAGTAGGGCAGGGTGGCGATGTTGCGCTCGGCCAGCCACTTCTTCGGCTTTTCGAGATAGCGCGTGTCGATGTTGATCGCTACGACCTGGAAGTCAGCGCCGCCGAGGCCCGCCTGCAGCGCGTCGAGCGAGGGCATTTCCTTGAGGCAGGGCGGGCACCAGGTCGCCCAGAGATTGACCAGAAGGGCGCGGCCCTTGAAGGCCGACAGCGAGGTCGGCGCGCCGTCTGGGCCATTGAAGGCGAGGTCGGGCGTCGGCACGGGCGCGGCATTGACCTGCACGGCGGCGACCTCACCGCGCGCCAGCGGCGACATCCGCTTCGCCGTCGTGCGGGCGGCACTGCAAGAAGCGGAATTGCCGGCATCGCCCGCGACGGAGTAGAAGGCCGCGACGCCAGCGGCCGCGACGAGGGCCAGCGCTCCGATGGCGGCCATGATTTTCGTTCGTGACGTCATCGGACGTCCTCAAAGCAGGAAAGACCGCCGTGAGCAATCGCATGTGGGGTGGACGTTTCGCCACGGGGCCCGACGCCATCATGGAGGAAATCAACGCCTCCATCGATTTTGACCAGCGCCTGTGGCGCCAGGATATCCGTGGCTCGCTTGCCCATGCGGCCATGCTGGGCGAGACCGGCATCCTGACGAAGGACGATGTGGCGGCGATCCGCGCCGGGCTCAAGCAGGTCGAGGCCGATATCGAGGCCGGTACGTTCACGTTCTCGCGCGCGCTCGAGGACGTCCACATGAATGTCGAGAGCAGCCTGAAGGACCGGATCGGCGCCGCCGCCGGGCGCCTCCATACCGGGCGCTCGCGCAACGACCAGGTCGCGACCGACATGAAGCTGTGGGTGCGCGACACGCTCGACCAGATCGACGAGCAGATGGCCGATCTCCAGCTCGCGTTGGCCGAGAAGGCTGAGGCCCATGCCGGTTCGGTGATGCCGGGCTTCACCCATCTGCAATCGGCCCAGCCGGTCACCTTCGGCCATCACCTGCTCGCCTATGTCGAGATGCTCGGCCGTGATCGCGGCCGCATCGCCGATGCGCGTGCCCGGTTGAACGAGTGCCCGCTCGGTGCGGCCGCTCTCGCCGGCACCTCCTTCCCGATCGATCGCGAGATGACGGCGAAGGCGCTCGGCTTCGACCGGCCGACGGCCAATTCGCTCGATTCGGTCTCGGATCGCGATTTCGTGCTGGAGACGCTGGCGGCAGCCTCGATCTGCGCGATGCACCTGTCGCGGCTGGCGGAGGAGATCGTGCTCTGGGCGACGCCGCAATTCGGCTTCATCAGGCTCTCGGACGCCTTCTCGACCGGCTCCTCGATCATGCCGCAGAAGCGCAACCCCGACGCCGCCGAGCTGGTGCGCGGCAAGGCGGGGCGCGTCTTCGGCACGCTGCAGCAGATGCTGACGATGATGAAGGGCCTGCCGCTGACCTATTCCAAGGACATGCAGGAGGACAAGGAAGGCACCTTCGACGCTCTGCAGACGCTCTCGCTCTGCCTTGCCGCGACGGCCGGCATGGTCCGCGACATGCAGCCGGACCTCAAGGTGATGAAGAAGGCCGCCGGCCTCGGCTACGCGACTGCGACCGATCTCGCCGACTGGCTGGTGCGGGTGCTGAAGATGCCGTTCCGCGACGCCCATCACGTCACTGGCCGCCTCGTCGGCATTGCCTCGGAGAAGAAGATCGGGCTGGAGAAGCTGTCGCTTGCCGAGATGCAGGCGGTCGAGCCGAAGATCACTGAGGCCGTCTTCGCCGTGCTCGGCGTCGAGCAATCGGTGAAGAGCCGCGTCAGCTATGGCGGTACCGCCCCGGCGAATGTCCGCCGCCAGGCCAAGCGTTGGCTCAAGAAGCTGGCGAAGGGCTGACCGCTTCACAGGCTTCCGTCTTCCCGGGCTTGCCGGGAATGACGGGAGCAGGAGCGGAGAGCCTCGCCTCCGCCGCCATCCTTCGCTACACTCCCCGCTACGCTTCGCCCAAAGGTTCGCTTTCGTGCTGCACTCCCGCCTGAAACTTGGCCGCGCCGTCCTGGTCGCGGGCCTGCTCGCACTCGCGCTCGGAGCCTGCGGCCGCAAGGGTCCCCTGGAGGCCCCGCCGAACGCGACCAGCGCGATCGATCTGCCCGATTCGCAGATTGGCGCGACCGAGCGTGACGCGGAGACGCTGACGCAAGGTTCCGTCCTGGCGAAGCCGGCCAAGGCCAACCGCGCGATCACGGTGCCGGAGAAGCCCTTCGTGCTCGACGCGATCCTCTAAGAGCTTCAGATGCATCATTTCAGCTATCGCGACGGTTCCCTCTTTGCTGAGGACGTCGATCTGCGCCAGATCGCTGCCGAGGTCGGCACGCCGGTCTACGTCTATTCCTCGGCCACGATCGAGCGGCACTACCGGCTGTTCGAGGCGGCGGTGAAGGGCGCTGCGCCGGACGGTCAGGCGCATGTCTTCTACGCCATGAAGGCCAACGGCAATCTCGGCGTGCTGAAGACGCTGGCGGCGCTCGGCGCCGGCGCCGACACGGTCTCGGAAGGCGAGGTCCGCAAGGCACTGGCCGCCGGTTTCCCGCCGGAGAAGATCGTTTTTTCCGGCGTCGGCAAGAGCGAAAGCGAGCTGCGCTTCGCGGTCGAGGCCGGCATCTATCAGGTCAATATCGAGACCGAGGGCGAGCTCGACCTGCTCTCGCGCGTCGCGGCTTCGCTCGGCAAGCGCCAGGAGGCGGTGTTCCGGGTCAATCCCGACATCGGCGCCGGCGGCCACGCCAAGATCACCACGGGCTCGTCCGAGAACAAGTTCGGCGTCTCCTTCGAGGAGGTCGGCCGGCTCTATACGCGTGCGGCCAACATGCCGGGCGTGCGGATGATGGGTCTCGCGGTCCATATCGGCAGCCAGATCCGCACGACCGATGCCTTCGAGGCGGCCTATGCCAAGATGGCGGCGCTGGTCGGAAGCCTGCGCGGCGAGGGGCATCGCGTCGACCGCCTGGACCTCGGCGGCGGCCTCGGCATTCCCTATGACGTGCCGAAGGATTTCGACCATGGGCCGGGGCTGATCGAAGCCTATGCCGAGATGGTGGGCCGGGTCACCAAGGGGCTCGATGTCGAGCTCGGTTTCGAGCCGGGCCGGCTGATCGTCGGCAATGCCGGCATCCTGATGACGCGCGTGCTGCATCTCAACCCGCGCCCGACGAAGCAGTTCCTCGTCGTCGATGCGGCGATGAACGATCTCGTCCGGCCGGCAATGTACGAGGCCTATCACGAGATCTGGCCGGTGGCGGAACCGCAGCCCGGCGCGGCCGAGGTGGCCTATGACGTGGTTGGGCCGATCTGCGAATCGGGCGACACTTTCACCACGGGCCGCGTTCTCCCGGCCCTGAAGCCCGACGACCTGATCGCCTTCATGACCGCTGGTGCCTATGGCGCGAGCATGTCCTCGAGCTACAACCAGCGCCTGCTGGTGGCGGAAGTGCTCGTGAAAGGCGGCGAATATGCCGTGACGCGGCCGCGCCAGAGCTATGAAGAGCTCCTCGGCACGGATCGTGCACCGCCTTGGCTCGCCTGACGGGCGTTCACGAAACGTCGAGCAGGCTGTGGGCTAAACGCCTTCGCTCTGGCCTTGCCACATTCCCGTGCTAGCTTTCGGGAACTGGCGTCTGTCCGGACGAAGGTTTGGCCCAGACGCAAGGTTTCCCGGCGGCATTGGGGGCGGCTCGGAGCGACGGCATGAATGAGGCGCAGCGCCGCAAGGCGCCCGATCCGATCGAAGGCGTCCGGCAAAGGCTGGCACGCCTCGCCATGGCGTCGCGCGTCTCGCTGGGCTGGGAACGGCTTTGGCCACGGCTCTGGCTTCCCATCGCCGTCCTGCTGACCTTCCTCGCCGTATCGTGGTTCGGGCTCTGGACTTATCTGCCCTGGCAGGGCCGCGCGCTCGGCCTCGCCCTGTTCGCGGCGGCGCTTGCCGCCAGCTTCTGGCATGTGGCGCGGATGGCGCTGCCGACGCATCGTGACGCGCTGGCGCGGCTCGACCAGTCGCTCGTGGGCGGGCATCGTCCGGCCTCGGCGCTGGAGGACAGTCTCGCGGTCGGCGCCAAGGATCCGGTTTCGCAGGCGCTCTGGGCCCTGCATGTCGAGCGCCAGAGCGCCCGCATCGCCGGCCTGAGCGTCAACCCACCTCAGCCGCGCATGGCCGGCCGCGATCGCTACGCGCTGCGCGCCGTGCCGCTGATGGCGGCCGTAACGGGATTCTTCGTCGCGGGCCACGAGGCAATTCCAAGGCTGCGCGCGGCCTTCGACTGGCGTGGGCCCGCCCTGTCGGCCCCGGCAGTCCGCGTCGATGCCTGGATCGACCCGCCGGCGTATACGCGGCTGCCGCCGTTGCTGATCGATTTCGCCAGGCTCGCGAGCCCGCAGATCAGCGCACCCGAGAAATCGACGATCGTCGTGCGAATCGCCGGCAAGACCTCGATGGACGTCGCGACGACCGGGCGGCTCGACCTGCTGCCGCCGCCCGATGCCAAGGCGGCGGACGGCAAGGCCGCAGACGGCAAGCCGGCCGGAGCATCCAAGCCGGCGACGGGAGAGGCTCCCGCGGTGCTGGAGAAGCGATTTACCCTGGTGGGTAACGGCACGCTGCGGCTGACCGGCGGCGGCGCACCGGGCACGACGCTGACGATCACGGCGATTGCCGACCAGCCGCCGCAGGTTTCGTTCATCGAGCCGCCGAAGCCAGTGACGGGCGCGCAGCCGGGCGGGCTCTCGATCGCCTATCGCGTCAAGGACGATTACGGCCTCGCCTCGGTCGAGGCGACGGTGGAGCGCAGTGGTCCGCCTTCGACCGGGCGCTCGCTGGTCGAGGCGCCGAAGCAGGGGCTCAGCGTGCCATCCTCGCCCTCGGGCGAGGAGGACATGAAGAGCACCGTCGATTTCTCGGCCCATCCCTGGGCTGGCGCCAAGGTGAAGATGACCCTGGTGGCCCGCGACGAGGCCGGCCAGGAGGGACGTAGCGAGCCGGTCGAGGTCGTGCTGCCGCAGCGTACCTTCGCCAAGCCGCTGCCGAAGGCGCTGGTCGAGCAGCGTCGCAAGCTCGTCATGGATGTCGACGACCGCCGCAAGGTCCAGCTTGCGATGGACGCGCTGATGATCGAGCCCGACATGTTCATGAAGGAGACCGGCGTCTATCTCGGCATGCGGATGATCACCGAGCGGCTGCGCAAGAGCTCGAGCGACGATGAGCTGCGCGAGGTCGCAGACCTGATGTGGGCGCTGGCGCTCCAGCTCGAGGATGGCGATCTGTCCGATGCCGAGCGGGCGCTCAGGGCCGCGCAGGAGAACCTGCAGCAGGCGCTGGAGCGCGGCGCCTCCGAGGAGGAGATCCGCAAGCTCACCGAGGAGATGCGGCGGGCGATGGACCAGTTTATGCGTCAGCTCGCCGAGCAGATGCAGCGTCAGCAGCAGAACGCCGATCCGAACCAGATGACGCAGCTGCCGGAGAATTTCCGGACGGTGACGCCGCGCGATCTGCAGAACATGCTCAACCGCATCGAGGAGCTGTCGAAGCGCGGCGACATGGCCGAGGCGCAGCGCCTGATGGAAGAGCTCAATCAGATGCTCAACAATCTCCAGATGGCGCGACCGGGCCAGCAGGACCCGCGCCAGCGCGAGATGAACCGGGCGCTGTCCGATCTCGACCGGATGACGCGCGATCAGCAGAACCTGCGCGACGAAACCTTCCAGCAGGAGCAGCAGCGCCAGAACCGGGCGCAGCGCGGCCAGCGCCCCGGCCAGCAGCAGGCCCGCCCGGGCCAGCAGGGCCAGCGCCAGCAGGGGCAGCGCGGCCAGCAGGGCCAGCGTGGCCAGCAGCCGGGCGAGCAGCCCGGAGAGCAGGGCGAGGACGGCGAGGACGGCGAAGGCCAGCAGGGCGAGAACGGGCAGGGGCAGGGCGGGCAGAGCCTCGCCCAGCGCCAGCAGCAATTGCGCGAGCGCCTGCAGGAATTGCAGCGGCGCATGCGCGGCATGGGCGCCCCGCAGCAGGGCGAACTGGGCGAGGCCGAGGATGCCATGGGCGAGGCCGGCGAGCAGCTTGGCCAGGGCCAGGGCGAGGGTGCGCTCGATGCGCAGGGCCGGGCCCTGGAGGCGCTGCGCAAGGGTGGCCAGAACCTCGCACAGCAGATGCAGGGCCAGCCCGGAGAGGGCGGCGAGCCCGGCGAGGGAAGCCCCTTCGGAGAGCCCGATGGCCAACCTGCGGGCCGCCCCTCGGCCCAGCAGCGCGGTCGCGAGGATCCGCTCGGCCGGCCGCAGCGCCAGCGCGACTGGGCCGATGGCCGCGTGCGTGTGCCCGGCGCCGATGAGAGCGCCACCCAGCGCGCGCGCCGCATCCTGGAAGAGCTGCGTCGTCGTCTCGGCGACCCATCGCGGCCGATGGAAGAGCTGGATTATCTGGAGCGGCTGCTCAGGCGGAATTGAGAGCGCCGGTGAACCCCGTCCTTGCGGGCTATGGGGTCACCGCGGCTCTCTGCCATGGCGGGGCGCATAGCTCGCGACCAGTGCTCCGGCGACGATCAGCGTGCAGGAGATCGCCAGCAGCCAGCTTGGCTGGGCATAGCCCGCCAGCACGAGCACGATCGTCGAGAGCACGGGGGCGGCATAGGAGGCGACACCGAGCAGGGCGACGTCGCCCTGCTTCATCCCGATGTCCCAGACGACGAAGGCAAGCCCGATCGATCCGAGACCCAAGCCCAGAACGCCGGCCCATTCGACCGATGACAACGACCAAAGCGTCGTCTCGAAGGCGGCATGGCAGACGAAGGCGGGGATGGCGCAGCCGAGCATGGTGATGCAGAGGCTCTCCGAGGGCACCGTCGCGAAGCGGCGCGAGACCACGGAATAGCTCGCCCAAACGAAGGCGCCGAGTGCGGCCAGCACATGGCCAAGCGCCAGCCCCTGGCCCGAGCCGAGACCGCCCGAGATCAGCAGGGCGGTGGCGGCGAGGCCGATCAGCGCGCCGATCAGGTGGCGCAGCTTGAGCGTGCCGCCGGGCAGCAGTGCGGCGAACAGCACGATCAGCAGCGGCCAGAGATAATGGATCAGGTTCGCCTCGGCGGCCGGGGCCGTCTTGACGGCGGCGTAGTAGAGCGCGCTGTCCCCGAAGGGGCCGTAGAGCCCCAGGGCGAAGGAGGCCGGCGTCGGCCGGATGCGGGACAACTGGCCGCGCAATGCGGTGATCGCCAGGATCAGCAGGCCACCGATGACGAAGGTCATGCCGACTAGCTGGAAGGGCGGTACGCGCCCGCTCATCGCCGTGAACAGGGCCAATGTCGACCAGAACAGGATGGCGACGAGGCCGATGAAGGTTGCGGTGCGCGTGGTCATGCGGTTGCGGTCGGGCGATTGCGGTTGGGGCGGGCCTGTGAGAGCGGGCGGTTTCGATAGCAGGCACATGGCGAAATGCAGCAGCTATTTTGCTGCTGGGGCGGGTTTCCGCATCGCAGCACGGCCTTCACGCCATGGATGCCATGACCTGCACGCCGTGCGGCGGCATTGACCGGGGCGGGCCGAAGGACCAAGCGTCGCAGCCATGACAACGCTATCCCTGCCCGTCACCGAGCGCCGCCCGCTGATCCCGATCCTCGTCGCGTTGAGCGTCGCGCATCTGCTGAACGACCTGCTTCAGTCGATGATCCCGGCGCTCTATCCGCTGATCAAGGAGACGTATCGGCTCGACTTCATCCAGATCGGGCTGATCACGCTCGCTTTCCAGGTGACGTCGTCGCTGCTTCAGCCGCTCCTCGGCTGGTTCACCGACAAGCGGCCCTGGCCCTATGCGATGGTCGCCGGAATGGGCGCGACGCTGTGCGGCCTGCTGACGCTCGCCTTCGCCACGAGCTACGGCATGGTGCTCCTAGCCGCCGCGCTGGTCGGGTTCGGCTCGGCAGTGTTCCACCCTGAGGCGACGCGGATGGCGCGCCATGCCGCGGCCGGGCGGCAGGGGCTGGCGCAGGGCCTGTTCCAGGTTGGGGGGCATGCCGGCTATGCCATCGGCCCGTTGCTGGCGGCCGCGATCGTGGTGCCGCGCGGGCAGGCGAGCCTGGCCTGGTTCTCGATCGTCGTCCTGGTCGCGATGATGCTGATGTCCTGGACGGCCTCGCGCTACAGCACGTTCCGGCGCAGTCAGGCGAAGGGGCAGGGTGACGAGGTCGCCGGGCACGGGCTGTCGCGCGGGCGCGTGCTGTTCGCGATGACGATCCTGATCCTGCTGCTGGTCTCGAAGAACGGCTACAACGCCGCCTTCACCTCCTACTACACGTTCTACCTGATGACGCGGTTCGAGATCACCGTGCAGCTCTCGCAGATCATGCTGTTCCTCTATCTGCTGGTCTCGACCTTCGGCGTCATCATCGGCGGCATGGTGGGGGATCGGATCGGGCGCGACCGGGTGATCTGGCTGTCCATCGTGGGTTCTTTGCCATTCGCGCTCCTGCTGCCGCATGCCGACCTGTTCTGGACCGGCGTGCTCAGCGTCATCATCAGCTTCGTCATGGCGAGCGCCTTCTCGGCGATCCTGATCTACGCGATCGACCTCGTGCCGCATCGAGTCGGCCTGGTCGGCGGGCTGTTCTACGGCCTGTCCTTCGGGCTGGCGGGCGTCGCCGCGGCGGTGCTGGGCGCGCTGGCGGACCAGATCGGCATCGTCGCGGTGTTCAAGATCTGCGCCTGGCTGCCGGCACTGGGCCTGTTGACCTTCCTGCTGCCGAAATCGGCACGCCAGGGCTGACGTGCCGCTTCTTCGCGCGCCGACGCAAGGAACCCACATTTCCTGCCTAGCGTTCCTGCATGGCGCGGCCGGCTTCCCGGCGGCCGTCTGTGCAGGAGGAACGCCGTGCTGGTTCAGATCGGAACGCTCATCGCCGCGACCAGCCTGATCCAGCTCGCAAATGGCTTCTTCAACACCTTCCTCTCACTCCGGCTGACGACCGAAAATTTTGGCGCGACGGCGACCGGCATCGTGCTCAGCGCCTATTTCGTCGGCTTTACCATCGGGGCGGTCGGTTGTGGCGGTGTGATCCAGCGCATCGGCCATATCCGTGCCTATGCCGCCTTCGCCGGGCTGGTCGTCGTCGGTGTCGCGGTGATGCCGCTCCTGGTCTCGCCCGCGGCCTGGATCGCCTGCCGCGTCGCGATGGGCATCGGCTGCGTCGGCCTGTTCATCACCACCGAGAGCTGGCTCAACGCCAAGGCCCTGCCCGACCAGCGCGGCCGCGTCTTCTCGACCTATATGGTCGGCACCTTCGTGGCGCTGGCGGTCGGGCAGCTCGTCATCGCCAAGCTCGCTATCCAGTCGGCGGCCGCCTTTCATGTCGTCGGCGCGCTCTTCGCGCTCGCACTGGTCATGGTCTCCACGACGCGTGCAGAAGCGCCCGCTCTCGTCTCCGAAGGCGGCTCGCTGCGTTATGGCGAGCTGACGCGGCAGGCGCCGGTCGCCGTCGCCGGCTGCGTCGTCAGCGGCATGATCAGCAGCGCCTTCTATGCTCTGGTTCCGGCCTGGATGCTCAACACCGGCATCAGCCAGGGCACGATCGCGCTGTTCATGCTCGTCGCGGTGCTTGGCGGGCTGGCGCTGCAGGTTCCCGTGGGGCGGCTGTCGGACCGCAACGACCGCAGGCTGGTTCTGGCAGGGCTGGCGGTCGGCTACGCTGCGGCGGCGGTGCTCCTCGTGCTGCTACCCGCGCAAGTGGCGATGGTGCTGCCGGTCGCGGCGCTGCTCGGCGGCTTCATGTCGACGCTCTACCCCGTCTGCGTTGCCCATGCGCTCGACCGGATGCCGTCCGATCGCGTGGTTGCGGTCAGCGGCCGGCTGATCCTGGTGAGCGGCTTCGGTTCGGCGCTCGGGCCGGTTCTCGGCGCCGCCATCATGGCGCGCTTCGACATCAACGGCCTGTTCTACTTCATGGCGCTGACGACGCTGCTCCTGGCCGCGCTCGCGGCGCTGCGGATCCGGGTGCGCGAGGCGCCGGAGAAGGTCGAGCGCCCCTTCGAGATCATCGATCCGCTTGCCGCGCCGATCTCGCAGGAGCCGCAGGCGACCGAGGCGGACGGAACGCCTCGGCTGGCTGTCGCAATGTGACCGTCAGGCCATGTACTGGCCGCCATTGACGGCGAAGGTCGCGCCGGTGGCGAAGGCGCCCTGCTCGGAGGCGAGGAACACGACCATCGCGGCGATCTCCTCGGGCTTGCCAAGGCGGCCTGCGGGAATGCCGGCGATGACGCGCTTGAGCGCCTCCTCGGGCATGGCCGCGACCATGTCGGTACCAATGTAGCCCGGCGTGATCGCGTTGACGGTGATGCCCTTGTTGGCGTTCTCCTGGGCCAGCGCCTTGACGAAGCCGATGTCGCCGGCCTTGGCGGCGGAGTAGTTGACCTGGCCCATCTGGCCCTTCTGGCCGTTGATCGAGGAGATCACGATGATGCGGCCGTAGGAGCGGGCGCGCATCCCCTCGATCACGGGCCGCGTCATGTTGAACAGCGAGTCGAGATTGGTGCGGATGACGTCGGACCACTGCTCCTTGGTCATCTTGTGGAAGAAACCGTCGCGGGTGATGCCGGCATTGTTGACGAGGATGTCGACCGGGCCGAGCTCGGCCTCGACCTTGGCGATACCGGCGGCGCAGGCGTCGTAATCGCCGACATCCCATTTGAACACCGGGATGCCGGTCTCCGCCTTGAACTTGGCGGCCGCCTCGTCATTGCCGGCATAGCTGGCCGCGACCTTGTGGCCCGCCTTGGCGAGCGCCTGGCTGATCGCCGCCCCGATTCCGCGCGTGCCTCCCGTAACCAACGCCACCTTCGTCATGTTCGCCCCTCCTCATGGCGGCGTGGACGCCGCGCTATAGCATCGGACCGACAAGTGAAGTCCACTTTTCGGAGTAATCCGATGCAGTTTCAAAGCGATAGATCACTGTTGCCGCGTCCGGACGGACGCGCAGCGATCTATTGTTCCGACAGCTTCAGGTCGGGCGTGTAGGGCCCGTCGATATCCTTGATGATGGCCTGACCGCAGATGACGCGGCCTTGCGCTGCATCAAATGTCAGGGTCGGGTGCCCGTAGAGCACCCAGCCCTGGCTCAGCGCCTCCGAGACCCGATGACAGAAGGATGCGTCATCGGGACCGGTCAGGTAGCGATAGAGCGTCGTCTGACGCGCCATCGCGTGCTCAGCGCTCCAGCGCCATGGCGACGCCCATGCCGCCGCCGATGCAGAGCGTGGCGAGGCCCTTCTTGGCGTCGCGCTTCTCCATCTCGTGCAGCAGTGTGACGAGGACGCGCGCGCCGGAGGCGCCGATCGGATGGCCGATGGCGATCGCGCCGCCGTTGACGTTGACGATGTCGGGGTTCCAGCCGAGGTCCTTGTTGACCGCCAGCGCCTGCGCCGCGAAGGCCTCGTTGGCCTCGACGAGCTCGAGGTCGGAGACCTTCCAGCCGGCCTTCTCGAGGGCCTTGCGCGTGGCCGGGATCGGGCCGGAGCCCATGATCGCGGGATCGACACCTGCCGTCGCCCAGCCCCTGATCGTCGCCATCGGCTTCAGCCCGCGCTTGGCGGCCTCCTTGGCGGTCATGATCACCAGCGCGGCGGCGCCGTCATTGATGCCCGAGGCGTTGCCGGCCGTCACCGTTCCGTCCTTGGAGAAGGCGGGCTTGAGCTTGGCCATCGCCTCGACGGTCGCGCCGTGCCGCGGATACTCGTCCGTATCGACGACGATGTCGCCCTTGCGGGTCGAGATGGTGAAGGGCACGATCTCGTCCTTGAAGCGCCCGGCCTTCTGCGCGGCTTCCGCCTTGTTCTGCGACTTGGCGGCGAAGGCGTCCTGTTCCTCGCGGCTGATCTGCCATTTCGTCGCGACGTTCTCGGCCGTGGTGCCCATGTGGTAGCCGTGGAAGGCGTCCCAGAGCCCGTCCTTGATCATCGTGTCGATGAACTTGGTGTCGCCCATCTTGGTGCCGCTGCGCAGATGCGCCGCATGCTGCGACATCGACATCGATTCCTGGCCGCCGGCGACGATGATGTCGGCGTCGCCATTGGCGATCTGCTGCAGGCCGATGGCGACCGCGCGCAGGCCCGAGCCGCAGAGCTGGTTCAGGCCCCAGGCGGTCTTCTCCTGCGGGATGCCCGCGGCCATCGCCGCCTGGCGAGCCGGGTTCTGGCCCTGGCCCGCGGTCAGGATCTGGCCCAGGATGACCTCGTCGACATCGGCGGGGTCGACCTTGGCGCGCTTCAGCGCCTCCTTGATCGCGGCTGCGCCGAGCTCATGAGCGGGGGTGTTGGCGAAGGCGCCGTTGAAGGCGCCGACCGCGGTGCGCGCCGCGCTGACGATCACGATGTCCGTATCAGCCATGGGGAGATCCTTGCTGTTGTCGCGACGGCCCAATCACTCCGGGCCGCCTGGTTCGAGGGGCACCTTCGAAGCCCGCCGCGCCGCCGTCAAGTCAGCCGAAAGAGATCGCGATGCCAAGGTAGCGAGCAAGGCAAATTCGGATTGCCGCAAAGGCGGGCAATCATCGTCATGCTTTAGTCGTGTTTTTGCGCTGCGCGCTCAAAAAACTTGCGACGCACGCCCGAGCGGCTACCATCGTGTGAGGGAGACCGTAAGTCCGGCCGTCGCGCGATCTTCGCGAGAGGGTCCGGGCCAACGTGATGCAGGATTCTGATGGCCAACGACAAAGAACCGACCGTCATCAAGAAATACGCCAACCGCCGTCTTTATCATACGGGCACAAGTTCTTACGTGACGCTGGAAGATCTCGCCGGGCTGGTCAGGGGTGGTGAGGATTTCGTCGTCTATGATGCGAAGTCGGGCGAGGACATCACGCGTTCGGTGCTCGCGCAGATCATCTTCGACGAGGAATCCAAGGACGGGCAGAACCTGCTGCCGATCACCTTCCTGCGCCAGCTCATCCGCTTCTATGGCGACAGCATGCAGGCGCTGGTGCCGCGCTATCTCGAATTCTCGATGGACAACCTGACCAAGGATCAGGGCCAGTTCCGCGAGCAGATGGCGAAGGCCTTTTCCGGCGGCGCCTTCGGCAGCGGTGCGATGGATGCACTCCAGGCCCAGACCCGCGCCAACATGACGATGTTCACCGAGGCGTTCCGCATGTTCAACCCCTTCGCCGCGGCCGCTGCTGCCAAGGCACAGGAAGAGGGCGGTGGTGCGGCTGCCGGCGCAGGCAAGGGCGACGATCTCGGCGATCTCAAGCGCGAGCTGAACGAGATGCGCGAGCGACTCGACAAGCTCGCCAAGGCGAAGTGAGGCGCGACGCCTGATCTAGCCGGCGGCGAACCTGGCTCCCGCGTCCACCGCCGGGCGCCAGAGTTCTGCGCGCCCCATCAGGTGCCCCTGCAGGTAGGTCACGCCCCAATCGGCGAGCATGCTGGCCTGCAGCTCGTCATCGACCCATTCGGCGACGGTTTCGACGCCGAGATGCTGGGCGAGATCGATCAGGGTGCGGACATAGAAGCGATCGTCGGTGGAGCGGCGCAGATTCTGCGTGAAGGTGCCGTCGATCTTCAGCACGTCGATCGGGAAGGCGCGCAGGTGCCGCAGCGAGGTGTGGCCGGCGCCGAAATCGTCGATGGCGATGCGCGCGCCGCGGTCCTTGATCTGGCCGAGCAGCCTGGCGATCCGTGCCGGATTGTCGATCGTGGCGGTCTCGGTGATCTCGACGATGAGGCGTTCGGCGACGCCGCGGACGCCGCTGGTGCAGGCGACGAACGCATCCAGCCATTCCGGATCGGAGAGCGAGTGCGGCGAGACGTTGACCGAGAGCGTCAGCGACGGCTCATTGGCGAGCAGGCCGACCGCCAGTTCGAGCACGCGATGGTCGAAGAGCCGGACAAGGCCGCGCCGCTCGAGCATCGCGACCAGTTCCGCAGTGGCGAAGAAGGCGTCGTCCCGGCCGACGGAGACCCGCAGCAGCGCCTCGTGGAAGCCGACCTCGCGTGACCTAGCGCGGACGATTGGCTGCAGCGCCAGCTCGACCCGGCGCTCGTTGAGCGCGGCAAGCGCGCGAACGTCGAAGCCCGTCTGGCTGGCGGCCGGGTCGCGGTTCTCCTGGCGGCGCGCGATGACGGCCGCCTCGGCAGCGCCGGCCTTGGCGCCTGCGAGCGCGTTCTCGGCGGCTGACAGCAGCGTGCCGGCATGGCTCGAGAGATCGGGTGCGACGGCTGCGCCGACGCGCAGGCGCACTAGCGCGATGCCGCGTGCGGTCTCGATCGCGGCCTGAGCCACCGCCTTGCTGAAGCGCCGGGCCGCCGCCTCGATCTGGTTGTTCGGGCAGCCGGTGAGGAGGATGGCGAAGCGGTTGCCGGAATAGCGCACGAGGTAATCGCGGCTGCGGGTCACCGAGCGCAGCCGATCCTGCACCACGCCGATGATCTCGTCGGTGGCCTCATGGCCGAAATCGTCGTTCAGCCGGGCGAGTTCGTCGATCGCCGCGACCAGCACGACGATGCCGCGTTCGGCCGGCAGATGCTCGGAAAGCGCCGAGTCGAGGCGTTCGAGCAGCGCCGAGCGGTCGCCGAGCTCGCCGGTCTGTTCCAGCAGCTCCTCGGGCCGGGCCTGGCGCTCCAGCCTGAGCACGCCGCGGGCGCAGGCAGGCCTGCCATCGGTGCCGGCGAACCAGCGTCCCGCATCCTCGATCCACATGCTGCGCCCGGCGAGCTGGGCCGCATAGCGCGTGCGATAGATGACACCCTCGCCCTGATCGTGCCCGCCGGAGGAAAAGATCGCGTCATAGCGGCTGCGGCCACTGCCGGGCTCGACCAGGCCGGCGAAGCCCAGGCCCCGCGCCATGGCCGATTCGGGAATCGCGCCCAGCACGTCGGCCGCATTGGGGCCCCAGGTCAGGGCGTCGCTCTGGATGTCCCAGCTGTAGACGACTTCGCCGATCGAGGAGAGCAGGTTGCGCGGATCCACCCGGGCGTCGTCACGAGCGTTGAAAATCGACGGCGCGGGCATCGCGTGGCGGCCTCGGTGGAACCGGATGCTGGGCACCGAAGCTTGTGCCAGGCTGTTCGGTCCGGATGGATGGAAATGTTTCGAAACGATGCGATGCGTCGTCTTAATACGCCGTTAAGCTTGGCGACGGGATTGCAACTTTGCCCTTCGACGCAGCCTCTGCGTCTCGGAGTGGCACATGGCGGATGGCGGGCATCGAGAGCGGGACGGGCAGCGCACTGAAGCGGGCGTTGCGATGCTGCTGCTGCAACTCGCGGCCAGCCAGGCCGAGATCGGCCCCTTCGCCCGCCGCGAACGCGAGACGCCGGCGGCAGCGGCGCGGCTCTATCGTGCGGCGGCGCTGCGGGCGCGAATCGGCGGCCTGCGCGCCTGAGCGCTGCCCGAGGCCCGTTCAGGCAATGGACCCGAACGCCAGGCAAAGAAAAAGCCGGCCTCGCGGCCGGCTCACAACGCTGCGGGGCAGCGCCTCAAGGTCGAAACCCCTGCGGATCTCAGGCCTCGGTCTTTCAGGCGTCGGCCTCTCAGGCCTCGGTCTTGGCCTTCAGCACCTGGCGGCCGCGATACATGCCCGACTTCAGGTCGACATGGTGCGGACGGCGCAGTTCGCCGGAGTTCTTGTCTTCGATATAGGCGGGCTGCTTCAGCGCGTCGGCCGAGCGGCGCATGCCACGCTTCGACGGCGACGTCTTTCTCTTCGGAACGGCCATGATACTCTCCATCGTGCCGCCGCTCGGGAGCGTCGCCCTCAGGCCACGCCACCGCCACGACGACGGATCAATCTCGTGAGGCGTTGCCCATACACGCTCGGGCGCGTGATGGCTAGTCCTGAATCGCGCTTACCTCGATCATCCTACTCCGGCACGGCGCAATCACCCAGCGGGCCCAGTTGCCCGACGCGGCGCTGGATGCGCGCCGAGGCCGCCTGCAGGCCCCTGCTCGGGCGAGCGGGGTTGCGGATGATCGGATTGGGCAACGCGGCGGCGAGCCTTGCCGCCTCCGCCGGATTGAGGCGCGAGGCCGGCTTGCCGAAATAGCGCTGGGCTGCGGCTTCGGCGCCGAACAGCCCTTCGCCCCATTCGGCGACGTTGAGATAGACCTCGATGACGCGTTGCTTCGGCCAGGCGAAATCGATCGCCATCGCCAATGGGATCTCCAGCCCCTTGCGGACATAGGAGCGGCCGGGCCAGAGGAAGACGTTCTTGGCTGTCTGCATGGTGAGGGTCGAGGCGCCTCGCGAGGGGCCGTCCTCGTCGTCCAGAACCGCATTCAGCTCGACCCAGTCGACGCCGCGATGGCTGCAGAAGCGCTGGTCCTCGGCCGCGATCACCGCGCGCACGAGATTGGGCGAGATCGCCGTCAGCGGCACCCATTGCCGCTCGACCGGCTGTAATGTCAGCCAGCGCCCGAGCATCAGCGTCGAGGGCACGGGCACGAAGCGGTAGAGCGCAAGACCGGCAGCAAGCGCGACGAGCAGCGTGATCGCCACAAGCCAAAGCCACCGCAGGGCGCGGGCCAGGATGCCCCGCCGCGTGGTCGCTCGCTCCGCCGCCATCGCCGTCATGCCCCTGTCACTTCCCCCTCGGCTTGACGGTTCCGCCGCAGTCCGGCAAGCCCCCGCCGGTCAGCGAACGCAAGGCGACCGCAGGAGTTCCGTCCCATCATGAGTTCCGCGCAGCCCTCAGGCAATGACGCCGGTCACGGCGACGGCGATCTCGCTTCGCGCTTGGCACAGACCGCCGGCGAGATCGAGGCACTGCTCGACGCGCTGCTCGGCGACGCGGCGCAGGACGGCGAAATCGCCCGCCCGGCGCGCCTGCTCGCGGCAATGCGCCACGGTTCGCTCGGCGGTGGCAAGCGGCTGCGCCCGTTCCTGACGGTGGAGACGGCCCGCCTGTTCGGGGTCGCGCCGGCGCAGGCTTTGCGGGCGGGCGCCGCGGTCGAGCTCGTCCACTGCTATTCGCTGGTGCATGACGATCTGCCGGCTATGGACGATGACGACACGCGCCGCGGCCGGCCGACGGTTCACAAGGCCTATGACGAGGGAACCGCGATCCTGGCTGGCGACACGCTGTTGACCTTCGCCTTCGAGGTTCTGGCCGATCCGGCGACGCATTCCTCCGGGGATGTCCGTGCGGCTCTCGTCCTTTTGCTCGCGCGCGCCTCCGGGCTGGGCGGCATGGCGGGCGGGCAGATGCTCGATCTCGCCGCCGAGGGGCGCTTCGGGGCGGGCGCTGCCGAAAAGCTCTCGGAGGTCGAGATCCGCCGCCTGCAGGCGATGAAGACCGGCGCGCTGCTGGCCGCGAGCGTCGAGATCGGCGCCGTTCTGGGCGGCGCATCAGCCGGGCAGCGCACGGCGCTCGCGGCTTACGGTCGGGCACTGGGGGCAGCCTTCCAGGTCGCCGACGACATCCTCGACGTCGAGGCAAGCCCGGAGCAGCTCGGCAAGGCCACGGCCAAGGACCAGGACAAGGGCAAGGCGACGTTGGTTTCCGCGCTGGGCCTCGATGCGGCCAAGCGCGAGCGCGATCGCCTGAGCGCGGAGGCGGTGGCAGCGCTGGCCGGCTTTGGTGCCGAGGCGGATGTGCTGCGTGCGGCAGCGCGCTTCGCGGCCGAGCGGACGAACTGATCATCCGGCTCGCGCCCGGCCTAGCGACAGCGCAGCAGTCTCGTCGGGCTGCCCTTCTTGCCCGGAAACACGAGGGTCATTCGCTCGCCCTCGACGCTGATGTCCATACGGCTGCGTGTCGTCGTTCCCTCGGCACGGCAGGTCTGCCGGACGCTCCATCGGCCATTGCCGCCTTCGATCCGATCGAAGTCGCAGGCGCTCTCGATTTCCTCCGTGCCACGAAGGGTGAAGCGGATCCGGCTGTCGGCGTCGGCACACCAGGCCAACTGGCGGGACCAGAGGCCGACATAGCCCGGCTGCTCGCCCGACACCGCTGCGGAGCCGGGCTGGATCATCGCCGCCTCGGACGGGCAGCGCCGGAAAGCGACGCCGAACAGGCTCCTGATCTCCCGCCCATGGTCGGGATGGCCCTCCTCGAGCACGATCGTCCCTTTCGCCCCCTGTGCTGCTGCGGCGACGAAGGCGAAGGGCTGCCCCGGTGCACTGCTGGTCGGGAACCAGATGCCTGGGCCGCTCGCCCGCGCGCCGCCGATCCAGGTTCTGCTGACGTCGATGCCGGAAAAGACGTGCGACCGTCCGCCGACCGCCACCTGGATGCTGTCACTCTCGATTGTGAGACGAGGCGCCGAGGAATCGGTGCAGCGCGGTGCCCAGACCCCGCGAAAATCGGCCGGAATCGATGCTGCTGCGGCGGGGCCCGAGGCCAGTGCAGCCACCAGAAGCAGCGACGGAGCCATGGCGTTCGGCCAGTTGGCTCTCCGCAGGCCAGGCATGCAGGCCATGATCGCCCCTCCCGCCGTTTCGCCCCTGGTCGACAGAGCAAGGCTCAAAGGTAAATCCGCGGTGACGTATGGTCAATTTTGTCGCGGCGGCAGGGTGGCTTGGGAAACGGGGCAGGCGCGGGCGGTGGTTGAACCGGCCTCGCGATCCAGCAAGACTTTGTCACCGAGCAGGCGAGGCGTGAGAGAATGTATGTGACGGTCAACGGTGCGCGATTGTTCTTCGACGTCGATGGCGAAGGCCTCACGCCCGACGGCAAGAGCATGCGGCAGAAGCCGACTGTCATCATGGTCCATGGTGGCCCGGGCGCGGATCATTCCATCGCCAAGCCCTATTTCTCCCAGCTCACCGACATCGCGCAGGTCGTCTACTACGATCAGAGGGGCAATGGGCGGAGCGATCTGTGCGATCAAGCAAGCTGGAACCTGGCTCAGTGGGGCGACGATCTGAAGGGTCTTTGCGATGTGCTCGGGATCGAGCGGCCCATCGTCATCGGAACGTCTTTCGGCGGCTTTGTGACGCTGTCCTACGCGACCCGTCACCCCGGGCATGCAGCGGGCCTGGCGCTCCTCAGCACGGCTGCCAAGATCGATTTTGCACAGGTCTACGCCGCATTCGAGCGGCTTGGCGGAGCTGAGATACGTGCCATCGCCGCCGCCTATTGGGATGCCCCAACGACAGAACGGCGTGCGCTCTATCGCGAGCGATGCGTGCCCTTCTATGTGCGGGACAAGGCCGCCTCGACAGACTGGATGGCCCGCATCCAGTGGAAGAATGAAACCGCGCTGTGGTTCAACGGGCCTGGTCGCGAACATGGGCGCATGGATTTCCGACCTGGCCTGGAGCGGGTCACATGCCCGGTCCTCATTCTGGCGGGGGAGGATGACCCGATCACGCCTCCCGCGTTCAGCGACGAGATCGCTTCGGGACTCCGGCACACGGACGTCACCTATCTGCGGTTTTCGGATTGCGGGCATGGCGTCGTGGTGGACAAGCCCGCCGAGGCCCTGGTCGCGCTGCGGCGCTTCGTGCTGACGCTCGCGGCCTCAGACAGCAGCGGCACCTAGCGCGGAGATCCTCGGTTCATCCGCCGCCAGTTCGGGCGGCATGCCCGCTGAGGCATGGTTGCGGGCCTATCCGCGTTCTGGCCTGCAACGGAAGAGCGCCGGGTCCTATCGGCGTGGCCGTTGCGTGGCCGCGCGCATCAAGAGCGCCGTCAGGAGCACGTGGAGGATGACGGCCGGCCAGAGCAAGGCGCCCGTCGCGTCGCCCGCAATGCCGAGGCCGGCGAGATACACGGCGACGGCGGCGCTGTAGACCAGCATGCCGACGAGTGGCGGGCCGGGCGAGCAGGCGATCCCTAAACCGATCAGTGCGATGCCGGCCACGCGCACGACCGGCAGGGCGACATCGTCGAACGCCTCGCCGAGCAACAGCGACGCGACGACGGAGGGTGCGACGAGAAGCGCCAACCCGGTCGCGGTTTCGCCGATCGCGGCGAGCTTCAACGCGTTCGTCACTGCAGCGGTACGAGCTTGAACGTCAGCTTGTCGAGCTTGCCGGTGAACTTGAACGGCGGATCGTAGCGATGCTCGAGAAGGGCGACCCCGGTACGGGTGTCCTGGCCGACATCGAAGCTCTCGTCTTCGGGGAAGGTGATCGGAGTGGTGTGTTCCAGGACCTGGCTGACAACCTGCTGGCCGTCCACGACGAGCACGCCCGTCCCGCCCTTGCCGAGGCCCGGACCGTCGGATTTGAACTCGAACACGATGCTGTGCTTGCCCGGGCCGAGTTCCGGTCCTTCCCAGACCGTGCGCTTGAGGTCGAGCAGGTTGTACATGAACACCGGCCTGCCGCGGCCGAAGCCGAACTCGCCCTTGCTCAGGAAGAGTGCGTAGCCTCCGAAGCGCCCGCCATCGGTGACGATCACGCCTTCCGCGCCGCCGTCGGGAACCGTGATCTCGGCGGTGATCGTGTAGGACTTGTTCAGGATGCTCGGGGCGCCGCTATTGGGCACGCCGGTCAGCCCGCCCGTATAGGTGAAGAGCGTCCGCCCAGCGGTGAGGCTCGGGCGCTGCGTCGTGAAGCGGGCGAGCGTGGAATTGTCGAGCGGCAGGACGTCATATTTCTTCGCCTCGGAATAGAACAGCTCCTGCAGCTGCTTCAGCTTGCCCGGCTGCTGCGTGGCCAGATCGGTGGACTGGGTCGGATCCGACGCGACGTTGTAGAGCTCCCAGTTATAGCCGGTGATCACATCGGGCGGCGTGCCCGTGCTTGCGGCCCATGGCAGATTGGCCGGCGTCGTCGCCGCCACCCATCCCTCGTGATAGATGGCGCGGTTGCCGAGCATCTCGAAATACTGCGTGGTGCGCCGCGACGGCGTGCCGGCATTGGCCTTGTCCCAGCTGTATCTCATGCTCACGCCGTCCATCGGCCGCTGCTTGATGCCGTCGATCGTCTCGGGCAGTGGGATGCCGGTGACCTCGAGGATGGTCGGTGCGATGTCGATCACGTGATGGAACTGGCGGCGGATGCCACCTACATCTGTGATCTTGCCGGGCCAGGACATCGCCATGCCCTGGGCGGTACCGCCGAAATGCGAGGCCACCTGCTTCACCCATTTGAAGGGTGTGCACATCGCCCAGGCCCAGCCGGCCGCGTAATGCGGGAAGGTTCGCTCCGAGCCCCAGAACGGATACCAGAGGAACTGGTCCTTCACCGGCACCTGGACGCCGTTGAAGAAGGTGAACTCGTTGGGTGTGCCGTTGACCATGCCCTCCGAGCTCGCGCCGTTGTCGCCGCTGATGTAGATGATCAGGGTGTTGTCGAGTTCGCCGAGATCCTCGACGGCCTGGATGACCCTGCCGATCTCGTTGTCGGTATAGGCCAGGTAGGCCCCGTACACGTCCATCTGCCTGGTGAAGAGCTTCTTCTCCTCCCAGCCGAGCGAGTCCCATTCCGGCAGTTCCTTCGGCCACGGCGTCAGCCTGGCATCGGCCGGCATGATGCCCAGCTTCTTCTGGTTGGCGAAGATGGTCTCGCGCAGCTTGTTCCAGCCCTCGTCGAAGAGGCGCATGTCGCTGATCTTCTTGATCCATTCGGGCTTGGGATGATGCGGCGCATGGGTGCCGCCCGGTACGTAATGGACGAGGAAGGGCTTCTCCGGCGCGACCGCCTTGAGCGTCCTCATGTGCTGGATGGCCTCGTCGGCCATGGCCGTCGTCAGGTTCCAGTCCGGCTTGCCCTCGAAGGGGTAGATCGCCGTGGTGTTGCGGTAGAGGTTCGGCTGCCATTGGCTGGCGTCGCCGCCGACGAAGCCATAGAAATACTCGAAGCCCAGCCCGTTCGGCCATTGATGGAACGGTCCGGCCTGCGTCGCCTGATAGAAGGGCGTATTGTGGTTCTTGCCGAACCACGATGTCGCGTAGCCGTTCTCCTTCAGAATCGCGCCGATGGTGCCGTTCTCCCTGCGGATGACGGAATCGTAGCCGGGAAAGCCTGTCGCGGCTTCGCCGATGACGCCGGCTCCGGCGACGTGATGGTTGCGGCCCGTGATCAGCGCCGCCCGCGTCGGCGAGCACAGTGCGGTGGAGTGAAAATTCGTGTAGCGCAGGCCGCTATTGGCGACGCGGTCGAGCGCCGGTGTCGGAATGACGCCGCCGAAGGTCGAGGGTGCGCCGAAGCCGACATCGTCGGTCATGATCAGCAGGATGTTGGGCGCGCCCTTGGGCGGCACGATGCGCGGCGCCCACCACGGCTTCGACTCCGATGCGGTCTGATTGATGACGCCGCCGAAGGTCGGATCGGCCGGCGGCAGCTGCTTTCCGGACAGGGTCGTGGTCGCGCCGGGCGAACCAGGGGCCTGCTGCGCGCCGGCGGGGAAACATGTCAGAGCGAGAAATGCTGTGCCTGCAACGAGGCTAAGGCTCGACTTTGCCATCTTGGGGCTCCCGTGGCCGGTAAGGCGGGTCGGTGCGTCTGGCGAAAGCGTAGTCCCGATAGACGCGCCCAAACCCCTTGCCGGTCAAGTGTGGGCTGGGCCTGGAAGGGGAGGATTTTCTCGACCCAACGGGCGTCTCGGAGAGGGGGAGCAGCCCTGGTCGCAGCCAGGGTCGATGCATTGAGGGATCGGAGGCGATGGCGTCCGCAAACGCCATCCGTCCGGGACGATCGCCGCCGGGACGCTGGTTCTGAAGGTGTGCTGATTCGGGCGACCGATTTTGGCGGACTCGTCAAGTTGAATTTTGGGAGCTAGCCTATCCTTCTTGGATCCGGAGCGGGGAGGTGGCTATGCCGAACGCCGATGCCGTGATGATCTTCTCCTGCGAGGAGCGCAAGGCCGCTGTCTTGCGGGCCGCCCAGCTTCTCAACTGCGCGAAGGGAACCGAGGAAGAGCGCGAATTCGAGATGCTGACCGAGGCCATCGTCGAATACGACCTCATCCAGGAAGCCCAGGCACCTGTCGAGATACCGGACGGGTTCATGCAGTTCATTCGTGCGCGAAGCGGGCACGCGCCGGCTGGCCAAGGCGCCTGAAGGCGCCTCCCAGACCTTTCACGAGGGGGCGTGTCCACAGTTGCACGGGCCACGCTGCGAGGAGCGATCCGGGAGCCGCGAGGGCGCCCTGATCAGCGCCAGCGTCCGAAGGCGTCGGCCAGCGTCTGGTTGCCGGGACCGCCCTTCTCGAAGGTGATGATGCCGCGGCGGCCCGAGGCGAAGCGAACGGGCACATCGATCCAGGCCCGGTTCAGGATCAGGTCGATATTGCGCTCGACCTCGACAGGCACGTTCGAGAGCGCCGCGACGAAGAGGTTTTCGCCCAGCGCCGAGTTGATCGCCGAAAGCGGCGCGCCGCGCTCGCTCTCCTCGGTCTTGAACTGCGGCACGCCGACTTCGCGCACCGCTTCCGTCGCCGGGTCGCCGGTGGAGGTGAAGCGCATGCCGATGATGTGCGAGGCCGGGAAGGCGGGGTCGGCGTTGCGGCGAATGGTGAAATCGAGCGAAAGCCCAATCTCCGCGATCTCGACGGTGGCGCGTACGATCGTCTCGACCGGACGCCCCTGGCCGACGCTTTCGCTGTCGAGGCGCCAGAAGACACGGCCGTTGACGGCGCGCGGTGCCTGCGGGCTGGTGGGATCCTCGGTGTAGAGGATGGCACGCTGCGCGACCGCGATCTCCTGCGAGGGGGCCGTCGTGCTGCTGCTGCTGGCCGGGCGCTGGCTGGAGGCAGACGCGCCGGCGTCGCCGACGCGCTCGCTGATCTTGCCGGCATTGTCTGGCTGCAGCGGCTGGACCGGGGTCTCGACGCGCGGGCGCGACGCGGTTTCCGGCGGCTTGACCTTGTTGACGTAGTAAGCGGCGACAGCGATGGCGGCGACAGCGATGGCGACGCCGGTCGCGACGACCGCGGTGCGCAGATGGACGGGCTTGACCCGCTTCTCGCGCGGAGGCGCCACCCGTGGGCGCATCACCTGCGGCTCGGCCGGCTCCCGCACGGCCGCATCGAGGCGCTCGTCATCGGGTTCTGCTTCGGCCTGGGGCGCAAGGGCCTGTGTCGCAGGGGGCTGGGGCGCGAGGGACTGGGGCGGAAGCGGCGCGTGCGGCCGAGGGGCCGCCATGGCGGGCTGCTGCTGCTCGTCGTCAGGTGGCGGCGCTGGCGGCGCCGGCGGCTCGGGTTCCGGCTCCGCGGGGAGCAGCGGCGCGAGGTCCGGCTGGGGCAGCGCGTCGTCGTAATCGGCTTCGATCCGCGCCACGGCCTCGTCGAGCGACAGGCGTTCGCGCATGATCTCGGCCTCGCCGAGCGGCGGGTCGAGGCTGCGAAGCTGGGCCAGGAGGGCGGCCCTGGCGCGATCGTAGATGGCGTTGCGTGCCGCCGGCGACCTGTCGGGAAGCCCGGCGACGGCTCGTGCCAGGATGGGATAGAAGTCGGCCATTGGCCTCACTTGTCGTTGTTGACGCGTGGCGTCAACCCTCGAAGGGGTTATGGACCAGGATCGTATCGTCGCGCTCGGGGCTGGTGGAGAGCACCGCGACGGTGGCGCCGATCAGCTCCTCGATGCGACGGACATACTTGATCGCCTGCGCCGGGAGTTCTGCCCAGGAGCGGGCATTGGCGGTCGAGCCCTCCCAGCCCTCGATGATCTCGTAGATCGGCTCGACGCGGGCCTGGTCGGCCTGTCCCGCCGGCAGATGCTCCAGCACCTGACCGTCGAGCTTGTAGCCCGTGCAGACCTTGATCTCCTTGAAGCCGTCGAGGATGTCGAGCTTGGTCAGCGCGATGCCGTCGATGCCGGAGGTCTTGACCGTCTGGCGCACGAGGCAGGCATCGAACCAGCCGCAGCGGCGCTTGCGGCCGGTGACGACGCCGAATTCCTTGCCCTTGGTGCCGATCAGTTCGCCGATCTCGTCGAAGAGCTCGGTCGGGAACGGGCCCTCGCCGACGCGGGTGGTGTAGGCCTTGGCGATGCCGAGCACATAGCCGACCGCCGAGGGGCCCATGCCCGAGCCGGTCGCGGCCTGGCCGGCGACGATGTTCGAGGAGGTGACGAAGGGATAGGTGCCGTGGTCGACGTCGAGCAGCGCGCCCTGCGCGCCCTCGAACAGGATGCGCTTGCCGGCACGGCGCTCGGCATCGAGCAGCGCCCAGACCGTCGTCGCATAGGGCAGCACCTCGGCCGCGATCGCCTTGAGCTGGCCGAGCAGTTCCTTGCCGTCGACCTCGCCGATGCCCAGCCCGCGGCGCAGCGCGTTGTGGTGGGCGAGCAGGCGCTCGATCTTGGCTTCGAGCAGGGCCGGGTCCTTGAGATCGATGACGCGGATGGCGCGCCGGCCGACCTTGTCCTCATAAGCGGGCCCGATGCCGCGCTTGGTCGTGCCGATCTTCATGCCGGCATTCGAGGTCTCGCGGAAATGGTCGAGCTCGCGATGCAGCGGCAGGATCAGCGTGGCGTTGTCGGCGATGCGGAGGTTGTCCGGCGTGATAGCGACGCCCTGGGCGCGCAGCTTGCCGATCTCCTCGACGAGGTGCCAGGGATCGACGACGACGCCGTTGCCGATGACCGAGAGCTTGCCTGGGCGCACGATGCCGGAGGGCAGCAGCGACAGCTTGTAGACGACGCCGTCGATGACGAGCGTATGGCCGGCGTTATGCCCGCCCTGGAAACGGACGACGACATCGGCCTGGCTCGACAGCCAGTCGACGATCTTGCCCTTGCCCTCGTCGCCCCATTGGGCGCCGACCACAACCACATTTGCCATGGCTCAGCTGTTCCTGCTTGTCTTGCGTCCGTGCGCCTTGCGCGTGTTCAGTTCGGGCAAGCGCCGCACATGAAAAACCCCGGCGCAAGACCGGGGTTCCGAGGCAGGTTCTTGCAAGCCCTCATGAGCCAAGCGCGCGCCAAGGTCAAGCTCGGCGCGCATGGAAGGCAAGCGCGCCAGTGTGTAGAAGAGGCTGCGGCGGCCATGAAGGCGCCTCACTGGCAGGCTTCGTGCTTGCCTCGCGGCAACGGTTCCGCCGCCCGAAACACCGATAGGCGCGCAAGGCGCGAAGGGGATCTCAAGACGATGACGACGGCACTCGACACCTGGCTCGACCGGCATCATGCCGAGTTCAGCGCGATCCGGCAGGACATTCATGCCCATCCGGAACTCGGGCTGGAGGAGCACCGGACGGCGGCGCTGGTCGCGGCCAAGCTGCGCGAATGGGGTGTCGAGGTCACCGAGTCGATTGGCGGGACCGGCGTCGTCGGCGTCATCCGCGGCAAGCGTCCCGGTCAGCGCGCGATCGGCCTGCGTGCCGACATGGACTGCCTGGCGCTGGAAGAGCAGACCGGCCTGCCCTATGCCTCCAAGCATCCGGGCAAGATGCACGCCTGCGGCCATGACGGCCACACCACCATGCTGCTCGGCGCCGCGCGCTACCTCGCCGAGAACCCCGATTTCGCCGGCACGGCGATCATGATCTTCCAGCCGGCGGAGGAGGGCCGCGGCGGCGCCAACGCCATGCTGGCCGACGGGCTGTTCGAGCGCTTCCCCTGCGATGCGATCTACGGGCTGCACAACACGCCGGGCATGGAGGCCTCGCATTTCGGCACCACGGTCGGCCCGTTCCTGGCCTCGGCCGACAGCTGGAAAGTCACCTTCCGCGGCGTTGGCGGCCATGGCGGCTCGCAGCCGCACCGCTCCACCGATATCACCTATGCTCAAGCGCATTTCGTGCTCGGCCTGCAGGGCATCGTCGGGCGGAATGTGCCGCCGCTGGATACGGCCGTGATCAGCGTCGGCTATATCCATGGTGGTGATGCCAACGCATCCAACGTCATCCCCTCCGAACTGGTGCTGGGGGGCACGGCGCGGACCTACTCGGCCGAGATCCGCGACACGATCGAGCGCCGCATTGCCGATCTCGCTGCGGCCACCGCGCAGGCCTGGGGCTGCAAGGCGGAGGCGCATTACCATCGCGGCACGAGCCCGCTGATCAACAAGGCCGAACAGGTCGAGGTCGCGGTGGCCGCGGCGTCGGCCTCAGTCGGCGCTGCGAAGGTGGACGGCAAGCTGCGCCCGGGCACCGGCGGCGAGGATTTCGCCGAGATGATGCTGATCAAGCCCGGTGCCTTCACCCGCATCGGAAACGGCGTCGAGGCCGACGGCTCGTTCAAGGGCCTGCACACGCCGCTCTACGACTTCAACGACGCTATCATCCCGGACGGCATCCGCTTCTGGGTCAACGTCGTCGGCGAGGAGCTCGGCATCGAGCCGCAGGCGGTCGCGGCGTAAGGCCGGATCGCGTGAAAGCGGGCAGCCCCGCATCGCGAGATGCGGGGCTGCCCTTCATTCCTGTCGGTTGCCCGCGGCGGAGCCGACGCTGTAAGCGATGCCGTCCCGAAACAGCCGGTCACCACCATGCAATCGCTTGCCATCTCGACCCTTACGATCTGCGGCATCGAGGAACTGCCGTCGCACAGCTCCCGGCGGGTCACCCATGTCCTCTCGGTGCTCGATCCCGGCCGCGCGGAAATCGACGCTTTCGGCACCTATGGCGAGCACAGCCGCGTGACGCTGCGCTTCCACGACATCATCGATCCCGCCCCGGGTCAGATCCATCCCGAGCCTGAACATGTCGAGCAGATCCTGCAATTCGGCGAGAGCCTGCGCGACGGCGTGAGCGAGCGCATCGAGGGGCATCTCCTCGTCCATTGTCATATGGGCATTTCGCGCTCGACGGCGGCGATGCTGACGCTGATGGCGCAGAACGATGCGGATGCGGGTGAGGACGAGCTGTTCGCGCGCCTGCGCGAGGTGCGCCCGCAGGCCTGGCCGAACTCGGTGATGATCGGCTTCGCCGACGCTCAGCTCGGGCGTGGCGGGCGGCTGGTCGAGGCGCTGCGCCGTCATTACGGCGTGCAGCTTGGTGTTCAGCCACGCTATCGCGAGTGGATGAACCAGCTCGGGCGCGGGCGTGAAGTGGCGATGGCGGTCTGACGCCAGCCCGACGTCATGCTCGGGCTTGACCCGAGCATCTCGCGACCATGGAGCGGGCCTTTCACCGCCAGAGATTCTCGGGTCTGCGCTGCGCTTCGCCCGAGAATGACGCGGAGGTGCTTCCGCTCCTCAGTTGGTCGGACGTGGCGCCGGGCCCGGCAGCGGCTGCTGGGCGTAGGTGACCTCGCGATCGCCCGGCCATTTGATGCGATAGGCGACCTTGATCTCCTTCTCGGCGCCGGGCGCGAGATCGAAGGTCCAGGCCGAGACGCCACGCTTGTCGCCGACCTGCTTTTCGGTCGGCGGCGTGGTCTGGGCAGGAATCGTCTCGACCGTGATCGCGGTGCTTTCCGAGAAGGGGATGCGTTCGGTCACCGTGACCCTCACGGGCTGCCCGTGCAGGCTCTTCACCACCGTCCTGAATTCGCGCAGGTCGGTGCGGGTCTGGCCGAGCCAGGTCGGCTCGTTCTCGCGGCGCCGGATCGGCGCGCGGGAGACCTTGAGTTTGTCATCGGCCCCGAAGCCGAGTTCGACCCTGTCGCCCGGCGCAACCAGCCCTAGCCGGCCGCGCCCGATATAGGTGCCGTCGCGATGCAGCGCGACCGTGCCCGGCAGCAGGGCGGCGGCCTCCTCATGGGTGAAGGCGGCTTCGAGATAGGCTGTCTCCTCGAGTTCGGGCGTGATCCGGGCCGAGAGGGCCGGTTCGACCTTGCCCTGGCTCAGGACGACGGTCTTCGACGAGCCGTCCTGCGGGATGCTGACGCGGCCCGGCACCTGGAAGCTCGCCTGATACGCCCCGGCCTCGACCTGGGCGGTCTGGACCTCGGCGACGACCGGTGCGGATGCGGAACGCCTGGATTTCTCAGCCTGCGCCTCGGCCTCCGCCTCGGCTTTCGCGCGCGCGGCAGCCATGGGGGCGGGCGCGGCGCCGAGGCGCGGGCGGCTCTCATAGACCACCGGTGGCTCGAAGAACATCACCTGCACCGGCGCCAATTCGGGTGCGCGCGTGCCGCCGGCCGAGCGGGTGGTCGAGAGCGTCAGCGCGACGTCACCCCAATCCTCGCCGCTGCGCTGGCGCAGCTCCGCGCGCCGCACGAGATCGATCACGGGCTTGGCGTTGCCGCTGCCGGTCGTCAGGCGTGCCTCGTATTGCGGCGTCCAGCCGGCGCCGCCGACGCGGTACGAGACCGCGAACTCGGCCGAGACGGGGCCGGGAGCCTCGACGGCGATGGCGATGTCGCGCTTCGGGGCGCCCGGCTTGACCGCCTGTGGCCTTGCCCGCTCCAGCGCGGCGATCTCGGCATCGACATCGGCGGCACGGGCGCGGACGCCGCGCAGCTCGTCATGGACCTTGACCAGCGAGGTGCCGATCGCGTCGAACACGGCCGGCCAGTCGGTGACCGGGAGCGCCTTGCCGTCGGGGCCGAGCTTGTCGGGGCCGACCTGGGCGAAGCGTTCGATCGTGGCGCGCTTGGCCTCGATCGCGCTGATCCGGCCAGCCAGCGTCACCTGTTCCTCGCGCAGTGCCTTGAGCTTGCCTTCGATCACCGTGTCCAGCACCGGGCGGGCCTCGCCGGGCGTCAGGCGAACATCGACGGCGCCGACCGAGAAGGCGCCGCTGCCCGGCCCTTGCGAAACGCCCTTGCCCTCGACGCGGATCGAAGCCGGATCGATCGTCGCCGGCAAGCCACGCAGCACGACCTGCGAGGCGCCCTGCAGCAGCTCCGCCCTGCCAAGCCGCGTCACCACGGCGCCGTCCGGATAGACGGTGACGCGATCGATGCGCGAGGCCAATTCGGTTTCGGCCGCGCCGGCCAGGCCGGGGGCGAGAACAAGTGCGGCGGCAAGGCGGGTCATCATGCTGTGCTATCCCCTCAGGCAATCACGTGGCCGTGATAGGCGGGTTCGATTTCGGCGCCGCCAAGGCGGAATTGGGCCGGATTGCAGACAGCATCCCCGGCGCGCCGCCGGCTTGCATCCTGCAATCGGGGGAGGCCGGAGCGCGCGGGTCTTCTGGAGCGCTTCCGGAACAAAAAAGCCCTGCCCGGGTGGGGCAGGGCTCATGTCAATGTCGCCTGTGCGCAGGTCGGTCAGAACTCTTCCCAGCCGGAATCGTCATGGCCGTTGGCGACCTTCTTGGCCGGAGCGCGCGGCGCTGCCGCCGGTGCCCGGGTCTGGACGAAGGCGGCCTCGGCGAGCTGCCGCAGACGGGCAGGCTCGGAGGCCGGCGCGGCGCGGACCGGCGTAGGGGCCGGCTGGCGGTAGGCGACCACGGCCCC
>NZ_DASYHA010000011.1:0-69933 GCF_035999205.1 Allobosea sp. | reverse complement strand
GACGCTGAAGGGCGTCCAGCTCGCCAGCCTCAGCCAGGACGACTTCCGCTTCGTCTGAGCCGGACACCCCGACATCCACGCCAAATCAAGAGGGCGCCCGAAAGGGCGCCCTTTCTTGCCTCCAGGATCCCCCGCGGATGGAGCTCGAACGCCTGACCTTGCCGATCAGCGCGAGCGGGGGTCGAGGGCGTCGCGAAGGCCGTCGCCGAGCAGGTTGAACGACAGCACCGTGGCGAAGATGGCAATGCCGGGCCAGAGCGCCATCCAGGGCGCATTGCTCAGGAAGCGCTGGGCCGAGTTCAGCATCGCCCCCCAGGAGGGCGCCGGCGGCTGGAGGCCGAGGCCGAGAAAGGACATGCTCGCTTCAGCGATGATCGCCCCTGCGATCGTCAGCGTCGCCTGGACCATGAGCTGCGGCAGGATGTTCGGCAGGATGTGACGCACCGCGACGCGCCATTGCGGATTTCCGATCGCCCTTGCCGCCTCGACATAGTCCTCCACCTTGATCGCCAGCACCTGGCCGCGCGTCAGGCGGATGAAGATCGGCGTGGCCGTGATCCCGATCGCGAGCATCGCATTTGTCAGGCTGGGCCCGAGGAAGGCCGCCAGAGCGATCGCCAGGATGAGGAAGGGGCACGCCAGCATCGCGTCGGTGAAGCGGCTGATCAGGCTGTCGACGAGCCCGCCGAGAAAGCCCGCGGCGAGCCCGAGCGGCACGCCGATCGCCATGGCGATGCCGACCGAGGTGAGGCCCGCCATCAGCGAGGCCCTGGCACCCCAGATGATGCGCGAAAGCACGTCGCGACCGGCTTCGTCCGTCCCGAGCCAGTGCGCTGCGGAGGGCGCCTTGCGCACCGCAGTCCAGCTTTGCGCCGCAGGGTCGTAGGGGGCCAGAAGCGGCGCCAGGACGGCGACGCAGACCATGAACAGCACGACGGCGAGACCGACCAATGCGCTCTTGCGCTTCGACAAGCGCCGCCAGAGGCGGCCGCGGAAGAAGTTCGTGACGGGATTGGCCGAGGGCCTGGTTTCCGAGATCGTCAGCACAGGTCAGCTTCTCAGTCTTGGGTTGACGAGGATGTATCCAATGTCGGCCAGGAGGTTGAGGATGATGTAGAACAGCGAGGTCACGAGCACGACGCCCTGCACCACGGGATAGTCGCGGGTGAAGACGGCATCGACGATTAGCTTGCCGAAACCCGGGATCGTGAAGATCTGCTCGGTCAGCACCGCGCCGGACAGCAGGGCGCCGAATTCCAGGGCTCCGAGCGTGATGATCGGCGTCAGCGCGTTGCGCATCGCATGCTTGAACACGACGATCCACTCGCTCAGGCCCTTGGCGCGCGCGGTGCGAACGTAATCGCTTTCGAGCGCCTGGAGCATCGCGCCGCGCGTGTGGCGCATGATCACGCCGGCGATCCCGGTGCCGAGCACGAAGGCGGGCATGATCGTGGTGGCGAGGTTCATCTGCAGATCCTCCCAGGGGCTGACGAAGCCGGACGCCGGAAGCCAGCCCAGATAGACCGAGAAGAACAGGATGAGCAGGATGCCGAGCCAGAAGTTCGGCACCGAAATCCCGGCGAGCGCCGCGATGTTGGTGGCATAGTCGACGCCGCTGTTCGGGCGCAGGGCCGAGATGACGCCGGCGACGATGCCGACCGCGAGCGCAATCGAAATGCCCATGACCGCCAGTTGCAGCGTGACCGGCAGCTTGAGCAGGATCAGGTCGAGGACGGGCCGGTTGTGGCGCATGGATTCGCCAAGGTCGCCCGTCGCCACGCCCTTCAGCCAATAGAGATATTGCACGATCAGGGGCTGATCGAGGTGATACTGGGCCCGGATGGCGGCCAGCGTCGCCTCGTCCGGATTTTCGCCGGCGAGCACCAGCGCCGGATCGCCGGGCAAGAGGTGCTGCAGCGAAAAGATGATCATCGACAGAAGGATGACCGTCGGGACGAGTTGCGCGAGCCGGCGGGCGAGAAGTGAGGTCATGGTTCAGCCGCTTGTCATGCCCAGGACCGGCTGAGCGGCCATGGCTTCGAGAGCCCGGTCATGGTGGTCATGGGCGCGAGCGCCCATGACTTGAACGGATCGTGGTGTGATCTTCATCGCAACCTGGTGCCGGCTTAGTTCTTCCGGCTGACATTGGTCAGGCGGATGATGCCGTCCGGCGCCGGCTTGAAGCCGGTGAGTCCGGAGCTGTGCGCGAAGATCCACTGCGAGTGGTAGAGATAGACGATCGGCAGATCCTTGAGCAGGATCGCCACGGCCTTGGCGTACTCGGCCTTGCGCGCTTCGACATCGCCGAGCGAGCGGGCCTTGGCGAGAACCGCGTCGAGCGCCTCGTTGCAGTACTTGGCATCGTTGGTCGCGGCGCCGCAGGTGAGCATCGGAGTGATGTTCAGGTCGGGATCGACGCGACCGCTCCAGCCGACGAGGTGGGACTGGAACTTGCCCTGGCGGGCGATGTCGAGCAGCGTCATCAGCTCGGTCGGCTTGATCGAAACCTTGATGCCGATCTCCTGCACCATGGCCTGGATGAGCTGGGCGACCTGCTGGCGTTCGGCATCGGTCGGGACGAGCAATTCCAGATCGACCGACTTCACGCCGGCCTCCGCCATCTTCTTCTTGGCGGCCACGAGATCGCGGGCCGGCACCGGGAAGCTCTTGTCGTAGAACGGGCTGGACGGCGGGAACGGCTGATTGCCGGTGCTGGCCTGGCCGTCGAAGACGACGTTGCTGATGGCCTGGCGGTCGATGGCGAGGCTGAAGGCTTCGCGGATCGCCGCCTTCTTGCCGGCGTCAAGGTTGGCGCCGTCGCCACCGATGCTGAAGGTGATGCCGTAATAGCCGAGGCCAACGACGGGATCGACGGCCAGCGCCTTGTCGCGCTTGACGGCGTCCACATCGGTCGCCGCGAGGCGCTCGATCAGGTCGAGCTGGCGGGAGCGCAGGTTGAGCAGGCGGACGTTCGAATCCGGCATGCCGCGGTAGATGAGACGGTCGAAATGGTACTTCGCCGCATCGTAGTACTGCGGGAATTTCTCGAGGACGATGCGATCCTGGACGACGCGCTCCAGAAACTTGTACGGGCCGGAACAAACCGGCGCATCGGTGAACTTGTCGCCCAGCTTCTCGCCGGCCGCCGGGCTGATGATCATGCCGGCGCGATCGCTGAGCGCAGCGAGCAGCGGAACTGAAGGCTCCTTGAGGCTGATCTTGACGGTCGTCGGATCGACGGCTTCGACCGACTTGATCGCGCTGATCTCGGCCTTGCGCCGCGAGATGCCCGCGGTGAGCGCGCGGTCCAGATTGAACTTGATGGCAGCGGCGTCCACCTTGCTGCCATCGTGGAAGAGGGCGTCATTGCGCAGCTTCAGGGTCAGCGCGGTGCTGTCGGCGCTCCATTCCCAGCTGGCCGCCAGCATCGGAATGATCTTGCCGCTGCTGTCGATGTCGACGATCTTGTCGCACAGCGACTGAAGCACGTGGCGGCCGACGAAACTCCAGTTGGAAACCGGGTCCAGCGTGTCCGGATCGTCCTGTAGACCGATCTTGAGGACGGATTGGGCCGCGGCGGGAGCCGTCGTCGCGGCCAGGCCACCCAGCATCAGGCTGGCTGCGAGTGCAAGGCAGGTTGTTCTCATCAAGGTTCCCCTCCGGTTTTGGAATGCGTGTTGCGTCTGGTCAGCGGGCGACGGCGTAACCCTGGACGCCACGTGGATTGGCACCGGCCTTCACCAGCTGCACGTCGCCGTCCATCTCGCGCGCGACCGCCGACAGGCGCCCTTCGGACCATGCGTCGCCAATGGTGATCTTGTGACCTCTCGCCGCCAGATCGGCGCGGACCGCCTCGGGGAAGCGGTCCTCGAGCGTGATCGCGCCGAAGCTGATCTCCCGCGGCCAGAAGGAACTCGTCAGATGGTCCGTATGGAAGGACGGGGCGTCGATCGCTTCTTGCAGGTTCATTCCCTTGTGGAGATGCCGCAGCAGCATGATCAGCTGCCATTGATCCTGCTGGTCGCCGCCAGGCGTGCCGAAGGCCATGTAGGGCTGGCCGTCCCGGAAGACCGTGGACGGCGTCAGCGTCGTGCGCGGGCGCTTCGACGGCATGAGACTGGAGTTCAAGCCTTCTTCGAGCCAGAACATCTGGGCGCGGGTCGTCAGGCTGAAGCCGAGGCCGGGGATGACGGGGCTCGACTGGAACCAGCCGCCGGACGGCGTTGCTGATACCATATTGCCCCAGCGGTCGACGGCACTCACCTGCACGGTGTCGCCGCGCTGCGCGCCCTCGCTGGTCAGTGCGGGTTCGCCCTGGCGGTCATTGGGCAGCCTGGCTTCGCGGGCGACCGTCGGTTCGCCGCCGCCGAGGCCCGGCTGCGGGATGGTGCCGACCGTGCGCAGCGGCGGCAGATTGGGATTGCGGCCTTCCGGCGCGCCGGGGAGCACCTCCATGGAGGCCGTGCTGGTCATCAGGGCCCGCCGGATGTCGGCATAGCCCGACGACAGCAGCGCCTTCATCGGCACATCGGAGGTGTCGCCATACCAGGAATCGCGGTCGGCCATCGCGAGCTTGGCCGTCTCGACGACGAGATGCACGAAATCGGCGCTGGTCGGATCGAGATCGGCGATATCGGTGCCCTTCAGGATCTGCAGCATCTGCAGGAGAACCGGTCCCTGGGACCACGGCCCGCATTTGAAGACCTCGCAGTCGCCATAGGTCACTGAGACCGGCTTTTCGATCAGCGGCTCATAGTCGGCCATGTCCTGGGCGGTGATCAGGCCCCTGTGGCGGCGGCCCGAGACGTCCCAGACCTCCTCCGTGGCGCAGAATTCCTCGATTCGCTCGGCGATCGGGCCGCGATACCAGAAGTCGAGCGCCGCATTGATGCGCGCCTCGCGGCTCCTGCCGGATTTCGCGTGGTCGAGGATCTGCTGGTAGAGCGCGGCGATCTGCGGGTTGCGGAACAGCTTGCCGGTCTGGGGAGCGACCCCACCCGGCAGATAGAGTTCGGCGGAGCTCGGCCAGTGGGTTTCGAAGAGCTGGCGCATCTCCCCGATCGTCCTGGCGATGCGCGGCACCAGCGGATGGCCGGTCCTGGCGTAGTATATCGCGGGTGCCAGCACGTCTTCCAACTCGGCCGTGCCGTAGTCGCGCAGCAGCGTCAGCCAGGCGCCGAAGGCGCCGGGAATGCAGGCGGCGAGGAGGCCGGTGCCGGGAATGATATCGAGGCCGAGGCCCTTGAAGTAGGCGATGGTCGCCTTCGCAGGGGACGGCCCCTGGCCGCAGATGACCGTCGGTGCATCGGCGCCGGCCGGGGTGACGATGATCGGCACTTCGCCGGCGGGGCCATTGAGATGGGGCTCGACGATCTGCAGCACGAAACCGGTGGCGACGGCGGCGTCAAAGGCCGTGAAGCCCTTTTCCAGCATGGACATGCCGACGGTCGAAGCAAGCCAGTGGGTCGAGGAAACGGCTCCGAATGTGCCCCTGAGCTCCGGTCGCGTCGTGAATGTCATGGCAGTTCCTCTGTTCCAGCCGTGCGTGGCCGCTTTGGCCGAAGGGGCGACAAGGCCGGAGATCCGCGGGGGATTATAGACAAGCCTCGCGGGATGTTGTGCTGCATCGCATGCGGGGCGGCATGTCTTGTATATCAGTTGCCCAAATTGCAACAGGTTTGTGTACGCCTCGCAAATGGCCGAAGCAGCGGATAAGGGGAGGGCGGCCGTGCGAGGAGCGAACGTGGCGAGAGAGGGACAGGTGATGCCGGACACGTTGGCCGCCGCCAGGAAAAGTCGTGGTGACAGCATCGCCGAGCATCTGGAAGAGGCTGTCATCAACGGTACGATTCCGGCCGGTGCGCGGCTCGATGAAGCGTCGATCGCCTTGCAGTTCGGCGTGTCGCGCACGCCGGTCCGGGAGGCGCTGCATATCCTGTGCGGGCGTGGACTGGCCGAGCGCGAGCCCTACAAGGGCGTCGTCGTGACGCCGATCTCCCCCGAGCGCATCGACGAAATGTTCGAGGCCATGGCCGAGCTCGAAGCGACCTGCGGTCGGCTCGCCTCACATCGGATGACGATGAGGGAGCGGGCCGAACTTGAAGGCTTGCACCGTCGGATGAATGCGCTCGCCGACGAAGGCGATCTCGATGGCTACCACGAGCTCAACACGCAGTTTCATAGCCTGCTCTTCCAGGGCAGCCACAACAGCGACCTGATCGCCGCCGCCCAGACCCTGCGGCTGAAGCTCGCATCCTTCCGCAGATTCCAGCTCAAGGACAGGGGGCGCGTCGGGCGATCCTGCCTCGAGCATCAGCAGATCGTCGATGCGATCCTGGATCAAGACGCCAAGGCGGCGGAAAACGCGCTCCGCCGCCACCTCGTTTCGGCCGCGCAGGAAGTCTTGGTCAGGCGGCAGAGACAGGACGACGAGGCCGTGGCCAAGAATTCGCTTTGAAAGGTAGTTTCGACATGTCCGACACGATCGAGAAAGACGCGATCCGCGCGGTGATCTCCGCCATGCAGGCGGCCTGGAACCGCGGCGATTTCCGCGGCTACATGGCCGGATTCGCCAATCCCGATGTGATCTTCGTTTCCCGCGGTCGCATCCAGAAGGACTGGCAGGGGACACTCGAACACTACATTGCCGATTATGGCGGCGCCCTCGGTTCGCAGGGCGAACTCGCCTTCTCGAACATCCGGATCGAGATGCTGGCGCCGGACGCCGCACAGCTGATCAGCGACTACCGGCTGGTGCGCGCTGCCGGCAACCAGACCGGCGTCAACACCCGCCTGATGCGCAAGCGCGACAACAGGTGGGTCATCGCTCTCAATCACGTTTCGCAGATCGAGCAGGGCGGTGCCGAGGGCAAAGCCCTGGCCCAAGAATGACTACATGAGCCAGAGTGCTTGTCGCAGGGGGCCTCGCTGTATTGAGACACGCTGGGCGCCCTGAACCGCGAATCCGCTCCTCCCGCGCAGCCGCTGAACCCGATCAGTCCCGAAGCTCGCCAGCGACCTCAGCAATGCCAAGGCCCATCTGTCTCATCTCCTTCTGCGTCATCCGTGACGCCATGGTCGCGAGAACGATGTTGGTGATTTCTCGCGTCGTGCTCGGTCGGAGCGAGCGGACCGTCATGCTGGAACCGCGCGATCACGGGTCAGACTTGCCGCGAAGCGATGCGCCAGGCTGACGCTGAATTGCACGGCGGAGGTCGCTGCTCCATCGCCATCGTCGGCGGGCACCAGCCCGACCAGGACGCTCTTGAACTCCTGCGCCCAACAGCTTCGCTCCAAGGGAGTTCGACACAAGCCGGACCGGCAACGTATTGTCCCTGGGGACAGGTTCTTGCGACGCGCATTCGGCTAAAATCAAACACCGAAAGACCCGCACTTGCCGGGCAGATGGATCACGCATTCGAACGATCGGCATCGCTCATGCGGTTTGCCGCGTCGGGCGGAGAGTGCAGGCCATGATCAGTTGGATGCTTGCCGGAGCGGCTGCGGTATCCGCGCTGGTCGTTATCTCGAGCGGCCAGAACGTGGCTTTCGCCTGCAATCGCACCGCGGGCTGCACCACGGATGTCCAACTCGAAGACTACCAGATGAAGCGCGACGGCCGGATGGACGAAGCGCTCCGGGCCGGCCGCGACAACGCCGAGGCCTTCCGCAAGCTGCAAGCAGCGGAAGAAAGGGCTCGAAGAGCCAACGCCAGACGGTGAGTGGCTTTTGCGCCTGAACTCGTCAGGCGCTGATCGAGACCTCAGTCGTCGTCGATGCGGCCTTTGAGTTGTCAGCGCCATCGCCTGTTCGAATTTGGAATGTTTCCAACGTAGTGAAAATGTCGCCTGGCACGGATTTCGGCTCGGCTCTTCGGCGAAATGGTCGCTATTCACTTCCTGATAATGGTTTCATGTGCAACCAATAGCGTCCTGCTTGTGCATGGGGGAGGATCACATGCGTCTACGCCTTGTATCCACTGCAATAGCGGCCTGCCTTGCAACCTCGGCCTTTGCGGCTGATCTGCCGAGCCGTGCGCCACCGGTCGCACCGATCATCTACGCTCCGGCGTTCACCTGGGCCGGATTATATGTCGGCCTCAATGCCGGCGTCGGATGGGGTGACTCAGGAGGCGTCATCGTCACCGGCCCGACGGCTGCGTCGTCCGGCTCATTGGGCGGCGGCAACGGCGACGGTCGGTTCGTCGGCGGTGCCCAGATCGGTTATAACTGGCAGTCTGGCGCGATCGTCTACGGCCTCGAGACTGACATCCAGTACGTCGACACGGGTGGCGATGTCGCCTGGGGCCCTTATACCTGGTGGGGAGGCCGTGGCGGTGGTGATGGCGCCTATTTCGGCACCGTTCGCGCTCGCCTAGGTTACGCCTTCGACCGGACCTTGATCTACATCACAGGCGGTCTCGCCTATGGTGGGCTCAACACCAATCCGATCACGGGAAACTCCACGAGCAACGCCGGCTGGACCATCGGGGGCGGCGTCGAATACGCGTTCACCAACAACTGGACCTTCAAGGTCGAAGGGCTCTACGTCGATACCGGCGAGGGGCGAAAAACGGAGACCTTCGTGAATCCGGCGGGCGGCGTTCTTCCGGCTGGCGTTTATACGGCGACAACCAGCGGCGGCGGCGGTGCCGGATTGCTTCGGGTCGGCGTGAACTACAAGTTTTGAAACGGGTACAATGGAACGCCTGCCGCCGGACGCTTCTTGCGGCGAGTTGGTTCGTGCGTCCGGAGCACTGAATTACATCTCGATCAAAATTTGATCGACTTATACAGCCAGAAACTCAATCGAGGTCCGCGATGAAGATTGCATCCGTTGCTGTTCTGTTTGCCGCCCTAATGGCGATCGGTGGCTGCACCACCGTTGGAAAGGGCAAAGGTAAGGCTCCTCCGCCGGCCGCAGCGCCGATCGTGACAAAGGGCTAACCCAACTCGTCCGATGCGTTCCATTATCGGCAATTGCCATTCGGCTGGGCGAAACGTTGCGCTCAATGCAGCATGGCGACCCGGCTCGCCAGCAATCTCGGGCATCCCCTCGACGTTCAACGCAATTTGCCTGCTAGCTATTCGCGGCGCCGAGACGGATCACCGCGCAACCTGGCAAGCACGATTGCAACGAGATCCAGCGCTTCGAATGCAGATCTCTTCCAACGTCGCTCGCCAACTGAAAAGCCTGTCAGGTACCCGGCCAGGAATCCAATAACGATCAGACTGGCGACCATGACGCGAGCCCTCACGAGATGCCGTTGGGCATAGACAAGGCCAGTCAACCGGCAACCGATCGCCTATGCAGCGACGCCTCACCAAACCACGAACGCGTAAAGTCAAACTTTCCGCGACCTTAGAAAGTCCGGCCTATTCGCCCAGTTGCGATACGGGCACTGTACGCCGGCAGAATGAGCGGTCCGCCCGTTGGATTGGCTCTAGAGAACGCCCGCCCTGGCGCCACAAATTCGAGAGCGAGCGCAATTGGGCAAAGTCCTGCCCGCGCCTGATCGACCTTCCACGCGCCGTCTTGAGGCCCATAAACAACGCGCAGGAACGATGCTGATCGCTCCTCGCCTTGGTCTGCGATCGCCGGCGAGGTCTTCAAATGCATGGGTCTGGATGGTCGCACTGGCCGGTACGTTCGGCGCACCGATCGACGGACCAACCGCACGGAAAGACGCATTGACCGCCGGACCCGTGCGATCGCCAAGCCGCAACATCTCAAACCTCATCCCCGCTTCCACCTGGGGGTTGGTGGTCATCTTGGTCTTTGCGGGATGATTTCCGGTCAAAGTGTGCCTTCAAAGCCTTTCGGCGAAATGGTTGCTCCTGTTGAGGCCAGAGAGATTAGCGGGAGAAATCTCAACTCCGCCAAGGCTTGCGGATTCCAGACTGCTCAGCGCGGACCGGCTGTTCGCCGGCGATCTTCCGGTCGGCTTCTCCGCGGGAGAACCGCCGAACGGGATGCCAGTAACCCGTCAATTGGTTTCAGTGGCATCAAAATCAATGCGACGCATACCGGTCCGCAAGCTGCCCGATCACTGCCTTGTCGTGAGGACGTAGCCTCTCCGGGCCAAGCACCCGACATAAACATCCGTCATGAGTTGGGTGGCGTAGATGACCGGTGCTGTAAGCTGCGCCTTGCTAAACTCTCCCCTGCATACCGCCATATCCTGCCGCGCTTGCTGAGCGAGCGCTGGACTGCTGGCGATGCTCCTGCCGTCAGCGCGGTACATGACCAGCGTGTTGCTTGAGGCGCACGCAGCGAGAGGGGCGATAGCGGCGATGGCAAGTCCGAGACGGAACATAGGAAGGCCCTCCCTGATGCTCGTGGATCGCGCGAGAGAAAGCGGGGTATCATAGCACTCGATGGACCGCTGGGCACGGGATTGCATGCGGCAAACGAGTGCCTCGGGCGATGCTCGGCCCCAACGACTGCAGCGAGCTTCATCGTGCGGAGATCACGGACAGCCGGAGATGGGTCCGCAGTGTCGATTTGAACCTCGAGGGCTCTGGACCATGCAGAAGCAGAAGCCTTCGTGGGAAAGCTCTTGGACACAGGAAGCAAGCCTTCGCGCCTGACCTGTGCTTGCCAACTGGAACCCCTCTTGCGGATCGTAGCCAGAAGAATCCTGTGACAGCCGTGACAGCCAAGGCTCCCGATGGTCTCCGAGGAGTTCTTCCAAAGCTGAAGCCCGAGTCATCTCAAGGGCTTCTAGAATGGCGCGCCCGACACGATTCGAACGTGTGACCTTTGCCTTCGGAGGGCAACGCTCTATCCAGCTGAGCTACGGGCGCTAACCGTGCAGGCTGGATAGCTGATTGCCGCTGCTTCGGCAATGCGGGATTTTGCGATGGGCCTCATGTCATTGTCCTGTGCGTTCCCGGCTTTGGAGCTCGCCTTCATCGGGTAACAGCTCCCGTCGCCACCGGGGGGCGGCCGAGAGCGAGCGCAAGGGGGGCGAGGCCTCGGCAGCGCGTTCGGTCCGCGAGGCCGCTGCTCGCCGCTAGGGTCGCTTGAACGAGGCGATCATGCTGATCGTGGCGATGACGGCCACGGCCGAGATCGCGGTCGCGATCGAGAACAGCCAGCCATAGCCGAGCGCATCGGCGAGTTTGCCGGCGATCATCGAGCCCCCGAGATAGACCAGTAATTGTGCGCAGGCGAGGATGGTGAAGTCCGTCCCCGGCTGTTCCGAGGTCGTCACGGCCATGAACAGCGAATAGAGCGCGACGATCTCCATGTAGCGGATCAGGGTCTGGAAGCCGGCGGCGCCGAACAGCGGCCAGGCACCGGTGACGACGCCGAGAGCATGGCCGGCGAAGAGCAGGAAGCACAGCGTCCGCAGGCCGCCCAGCAGCGCCAGGACGAAGGCGACGCCGCGCGTCTTGACCATCCACGCGGCCAGGATCGAGCCGCCGAGCCCGGCCGTGGTCGCGGAGATGCCGGAGAGATAGCCGATCTGTGTCAGCGGCACGCCGGCATCGACGAGATAGGCGCCCTCCATCGCCTTCACGAGGCCCTCGCTCGCCCGGTAGATCAGAGCGATCCACAGGATCTGCCGGGCCTCGGGGCGGCGCAGGAAGGCACGGATCGAGGGGCGTGCGGCACTGGCATCGGGAACCGGGTCGCTCTCGCGCATCATCGCGGCGGCGATCAGCGGCAGCAGCGAGACGGCGGCGATCACGACCAGCATGCCGGTCCAGCCGATATGATGGTAGAGCACGAGCCCAAGCGTGCCGCCGATCACGACGCCGAAGGCGATCGAGCCGCCCTGAATGGCGTTGCCGATCGGGCGGTCGGCCTCGGGCAGGTACTTCGCCGCATAGCCGTCGGTCGCGATATCCTGCGTCGAGATCAGCAGCGACGCGATGAAGCCGATGGCGATGATCCAGCCGACCTGGGTCGGCCCCGCAGCGATCAGCGCCAGGATCGACGCCGTTACGCCGATCTGGGTCAGGAACACCCAGCCGGCCCGATGCGCCCGCGCGAAGGGGCGGATCCGGTCGATCCAGGGCGCCCAGATGAACTTGATCACCAGCGGCAGCAGCAAGATGCTCATATAGCCGATGGCGGTGCGCGAGACGCCGACCTCGCGCATGATCGGGGGCAGGGCGGCGACGAAGAGATAGGACGGGATCGCCTGCGCCAGATAGAGCCCGCCCAGCACGGCAAAGAGGCGGTTCCGCCCGATGCGGGCCGTGCCCGTGTCGGAACCGGCAGCAGCCGTGCCCAAGGTCGTGCTCATGATGCCGCCCGCAGATGGTGGAGCAGGAAGGCGCGGCCCACCGCTTCCTCGCGAGCCGCGATGATCGGGAAGGGCCAGAGCTTGCGGAAGACCTCCGCCGTCTTTTCGCTCGCATCAGGCCGCACGATGGCGCAGGCGCGGCACAGCCGCCCGACATGGGCCCGCGTCGCCTTGAACCAGAGCGCCTGCTCGCGCTCGCCGGCGGTGGAGAGCGCCCGGCCTCCGCCGAACACGGTCATCAGCGCGAAGGGCGCCTCCTGCTGGCCGACCTCGATCAGCGCGTTGAGATAGGCGCGCTCGTCGGCTTCGAGATAGGGCGGCAGGAAGCGTAGCGTGACGATGCCGTCGCCGCCGATGTCGAGGCTGACCATGGCGTTCAGAAGGTCTTCTTGAAGCCGACGGTGACCGTACGGCCCCAGGCATAGTTGGCGAGGTTTCTCACCGAGGTCGCCGTCGGGTTCTGGTAGTTGCGGTCGAACAGGTTGTTGACAGAGACATAGGCTTCGCCGGCGAGGACCGGCGCCGTCAGCGCCAGGTTCATCGTGGCGCCGCCCTTGAGCTTGTAGCGGGTGCCGCGCTGGTCGATCGCGACGTCACGATCGGAGAAACCTTCGCCCTCGACCCGCAGGCTGACGCCGTTCACGAAGCGATAGGTGCCGTGCAGAGTACCGCGCCAGGGCGAACCGATCCGGTTGTTCGGCAAGTTGGAGTCGAGGTTCCCGTCGCCATCGGTGTCGTAGCGCCCTTCACGATAGGACAGCATCGTGCCCATGCTGAACTGCTCGGTGAAGGCGTAGTCGCCGATGAATTCGGCACCCCAGATCCGCTCCTTCTGCTGCGACAGCGTGTTGGTGACGGGGTCAAAGGTGACGCCGTCCTCCGAGGTGCTGACATAGGCCGAGAGCGAGCCCTTGAAGTTGCCGACGCTGCCGCGCACGCCGAGTTCGTAGTTGTTGACGATCTGCGCCTCGGGCGCGATCGATGCATAGCTGATCGTGCGGCGGTTCGCCGGCAGGCAGTTCGGCGTGGCGACCGGGCAGGCGAAGGCGGTGGAGATGCCGGCGCGGCGGGTGAACGCCCCGACATCGGGCAGGGCGAAGCCCTGCGAGAAGCCGCCGAAGATCTCGCTCGTCTCGGAGAGCTTCACGGTCGCACCGATGTTCGCGGTCAGCGCCGAATAGTCGAAATTGCCGCCGGTGACGTTGAGCGCGGGCAGCACGAAGCTCTGGAAGCCCTGCGCATTGTTGGCCGCGACGGCGGCATAGGCCGCCGGGCGGACATAGTCGGAGACCGACAGCGAGAAGTGCTCGTAGCGCAGGCCGCCGCGCAGCACGAAGTGCTCGCCGATCGGGATCTGGAGCTGGCCGAAGCCTGCCGCGGTCGTCTGCTCCAGCGGCGTGAACACGTCCTGCCCACTGGTCAGCGTCTGCCAGGTCTTCTCCTTGATGAGGTCGCCGCCCCAGGTCAGCTTCGCACCGGGCAGCAGCCGGTCGAGCGCGGTGTCGATGGTGACGTTGACGCCGCCGCGCTGCGAATAGAGCGTCGTCTGGTTGTCCGGGCTCGTCGGCGAGAGCGGGTTGAAGGAGTAGTAGACCTGGCTGTTGTAGGGGTAGGAGAAAGTCGAGAAATTGAAACGCTTCTTGATGTCGTTGTAGTAGCCGAGCACGTTCAGCTTGCCGAGGGCGAAGTCGGAATCGGTATAGCGCAGGGAGACTGACTTGGTGTCCTCCAGCACGCTCTGGCCCGTATAGAGGGCCGTCCGGTCCGGCCGCGCGAAGGGCGCGGCGTAGTTCGTCAGGTATTTCGGATCCTGGTCGAAGGCGATCAGCGTGCCGTTGAGTTCGATGCGCTTGCTCGCATCGAAGTCGTATCCCAGTTTGGCGAGAAGATTGCCCGCCTTGTAGCGATCGCCTCCGCCCTGGCCGAGCAGCCCGTCCGAGGGCAGTTCGCGCCCGGCGCCATCATAGGTGCGCCCGGCGCCGCGCAGCTGCCCGGAGATCAGGTAGTCGATTCCGTTGGGCACCTTCCCTGAAACGGTCAGCGAGGCCTCTGGCGCCAGTGAGCGGCCGATGTTCTGGGTGAAGGAGCGCAGCGCCGTGTTGAGCGTGACGATCGGCTTGCCGTCGGACGCCTTCTTGGTGATGAAGTTCACGGTGCCGCCGGTGGCGCCGGCGCCGTAGAGGCTCGAGGCGCCCGCCACGACCTCGATGCGCTCGACCGTGTTGAGATCGATCAACGCCAGGATGCGCGACACGTCGCGCAGCGGCGTGTTCATCGGCACGCCGTCGATCATCACCAGCAGGTCGCGGCCGCGATAGTTCTCCGAGGCGCTCGACACCGTCTGGGTCGGCGCCGAATAGCCCGGGACAAGCTTGCCGAGCGCGGCGGCGGCGTTCGGGCTGAACTGCAGTTGCTGCTCGATCTGCCCGCGGTCGATCACCTGAACCGATTGCGGCGTCTCCGCCAGGCTGCGCTCCGCACGGGCCGCGGTCACGGTGATCGTGTCGAGCTCGATCGTTGCGGACGGATTGGCCTGTGGCGAAACCTGCGCGACGGCGACGGAGGAGGCGAGCAGGGCGAGGAAGCTGGTGGCAAGCGCGATCGGTCTGAACATGAGGCACCCGTCGAAGGCTGTTGCTTCATCGGCGCCGGGCGGGTGGAGGTTCGGTCCGCGCCGGTCGCGATGATTTACTTTGGAAGATTGGAGTGTTTCTTCTTTAGAATGATAATAATCTGAAGCGATTTCATCGAGCGTTACGATTTCGCGGCGTCGATTCATCGCTTGTTCGATTGTAATATCGATCGCGTTGGGATTTGATCTTGGACTTGCGCGAACGAGTCATGGGACTGGGGCGAACGGACCTGTCAAAAGCGATGGATGTGGCAGCGGCGACACGCATGGGCGCCGGTGAGGCGGTGGAGCCTGAGGCGAGGGGCGGCGGGCCGGGCGAAAGCGAGTCCTTCTCTCCGTTCTGGCTTGTCTCGGATCTCGTCGCGCGGGACGAGGCCAATGCGCTGTCGCACAAGGTCCTCGGTCGTTCCGTTGCCCGTGAGGCAGTGGCCTCCGGCGGAGGCCTGCCTTTCGCTGCGCGCTGCGCGCTGACGACGCGGCCGGATATCGGCCTGATGTCTTGCTTCAGCCCGGCCGCGCAGTGGTCCTGGCCGCATGGGGCGTGCGCCGATGGGCCACGTCACATCCTGGTCCGTCCGGCCGAGGGGCGCGTGCTGATCGAGCAGGGCGGCCGCCGAACGAGCCTGAGGGCACGGGAAGCCGCCGTGCTCGCGCTCGAGGCCGAGACCCGCTTCTCGCTCGTCCAGATTGGCCGGATAGATCTCATCCGGCTCGATGTTGCGCGGCTGCCGCTGCTCGCGGAGCCGCCGGCCGGGGCCCTGATGCGAGCGGTGGCGCGCGGCAATCGCGGCCTGCAGGTGCTGGGCCATTACGGCGCATTGCTGCTGCGCGGGCTCCTGCCCCTGCACTCGGCCGCGCTGCAGGATCTCGCCATCGGCCATATCCATGATCTGGTCGGAGCCATGTTGGCAGATCGCAGCGCGCCGGTGCAGGTCGCCGCGGCCGACCGCCGAGCGGGCCGGCTCATGGCGATCAAGGCCGATATCGAGGCGCGTCTGGAACGGCGCGACCTCGGCATCGACATGCTGTCCAGCCTTCACGGTCTGAGCGCACGCGCCATTCAGAAGCTGTTCGAGACGGAATCGCGGACCTTCTCCGACTACGTGCTGGAGCGCCGGCTCGAGCGCGCCTGGCATCGGCTCGTCACGGTGGAGGGGCAGGGCCCGACGATCAGCGCGATCGCCTTCGAGGTCGGCTTCGGCGATCTGTCCTATTTCAATCGCAGCTTCCGCAAGCGTTTCGGCCGGTCGCCCTCTCAGGTCAGGTCGGCGCAGCAGGCCGGTTAGCCGGCCTGCTGCGCCGCAGGCGGCATGTTCAGCTGTGCTCGAGGCCTCTCGAAGCTCAGGCGTCCGCGCTTGAAGCCCAGGACCGGCTCGGCGATCTCCGCCAGCGCGTCGCCGGGCGTCGCGGCATCCAGGATCACCAGGTCGGCGGGATGGCCGATGGCGATGCCGTAGTCGTCGAGCCGCATCAGGCGAGCGGGCAGGGCCGTGACCAGATCGAGGCAGTGCGCGAATGCTTCCGGCCCGCACTGCGCGACATTGGCGTAGAGATTGGCCATGCGCAGCAGTGAGGCGTCTCCGAAGGGCGTGAACGGGTTGAGGATGTTGTTGGTCGCGACCGAGCAGACGACGCCCTGGTCGGCCAACAGATGCGCCGGCGTCAGGCCGCGCGGTCTCGCATGCGTGAGATCTCGCCCCATCAGATAGAGATCCGTCGCGGGCAGCACCGTCAGTGCGATGCCGGTATCGGCGAGGCGTCGCCCGATTGCCGCCAGCGCGTCCGGCGGCACCATCGACAGCTTGGTGACATGACCGATCGCGACACGCCCGCCCCAGCCATGGCGCTGAGTCTGCCGGCAGACCTCGTCGAGATGCATCCAGCCTGGATCGAGATCGAAATCGAGATGGAAGTCGAGATCGACGTCGAATCGCCGGGCGAGGTCGAAGAGCCGGTCGATCTGCGCCGCGGGATCGCTGTCGGTATAGGGGCAGCCGCCGAGAAGATCGGCGCCGTCCTGCAGGGCCGCGACCAGGAGTTCCTCCGTGCCGGGGTCGTTGGTCAGTCCCTCCTGCGGGAAGACGCAGATCGAAAGGTCCAGGCCCCAGGCATAGTCGGCCTTCAGTGACTTGATCGCGGCAAAACTGCGCAGTCCCGCGCGCGGATCGACCTCGACATGAGTGCGCATGCGGGTCGTGCCCTTGGCGATCGCCTTCTCGAGCACGCGGGCACCGCGCTCATGGACGTCGGCTTCGGTGAAGTCGCGCTTCATCGCGGCAACGGCTGCGATAGCGCCACCGAGGCCGCCATGGCTATGGCCGCAACGGCCGAGCAGGCAGGCCTTGTCGAGATGGACATGGCTGTCGACGAAGCCGGGGATCGCGAGGCGCCCGCCGAGATCGACCTCGGGAACGTCGGCTGTGAGGCCGGGAGCGATGGCGAGGATTCGCCCCGCGCCGACGCCGATATCCATCGGCCGGTCATGGCCGGCAATCGCGGCGCGGCGGAAGACGAGATCGAGAGCGGTGGCGGGCGGCATGGGTCTGCTTGCAGGATAGCATTCAATTGATGGCTAAACATGCATGCAGTTTGTGTGCCGCGCGGCCGGCACTTGTGGCAGCCAGATCTTGCGGAGCGTTCCCGCTCCAGGCACCGGACGCACGCGCGGATGCCGGGAGCGTCGCCTGAAATCCTATTCTGCAGCGTCCAGCTTGCGCTTGCCCGCGACCGCCGGCATCGGCTTCGTGTCCGCATAGGGCGCCAGGATGGCCATGATGTCGTGGCCACGCGGCTTGGCCTGGGTCACGAGCGCCCGTTCCGCGACCGCGTCGATATGGTGGTGCATCAGGCTCATCGCCTTGTCCGCATCGCCGCTTTCAAGGGCATCGATGAGCAGCCTGTGCTCACTTATTGCGCATTCCGAGGAGTGCGGCCGGCTGAACAACGACAGCGTCAGGCAGCAGCGATAGGCGATCTCGCTGACATAGCGGATCAGGATCGGGCTCTCGGTCATCTCCGCCAGCAGGATGTGGAACTCGGTTGCGAGCCTGATCGAGACCGCGTCCGGCCCGCCGCGCGCCGCGTCCTCTGCGTCGACATGCGCCCTCAATGCCGAGATCTGCACCCGGCTCAACCGCCCTGCGAGCTGGCGCACCACCAGTCGTTCGAGTCCGATGCGGATGTCGAAGGTGTCGCGCGCCTCCTGCCAGCGCGGGGTCGCCACCACGGCGATGCGGTTGCGGCGCAGTTCGACCAGGCCTTCTGCGGCGAGTTGGCCGAGCGCATGGCGCGCGATCGTGCGGCTGACGCCGAAGCGTTCTCCGAGCGCATCTTCGGGCAGCTTGGCACCAGGTTCGAGCGCCTGCTCGATGATCGCGCGGCGCAGCGCCCGGCAGATCGTCCCGACCTTGTCCGATGAGGCGTGGATAGCCTTGTCGCGCGTCATGTCCGGCTTCCGGAGTTGCAAACGCCTCGTCTTAACGCCGCGGCGCGCCGCTCAGCAACAGGTTGCTGTCGGTGGGATACAGAATGGCATCATGATTGCATGCACTTTTCCGCATGAGCCAAGTTCACTCCAAACTCGCCATCGTCGGCGCCTCGGTTCCCGTCGAGCTTGCCGCTTCTCCGGCCGCCTCCCCGGCGGGAACCCCGCCGGCGGCGATCGAGCTGTCGCAGGCGACGGTGACCTTCGGGCGCGGAGCAAACGCCGTGCCCGCCCTGTCGGAAACGTCGCTCAAGATCCGCGACGGCGAGTTCCTGGCCCTGGTAGGGCCTTCCGGCTGCGGCAAGTCGACGATCCTGAAGCTCGCCAGCGGCCTGGTGCGGCCGACGACCGGCGCAGTCATCGTCGGGGGGCGCGAGGTTGCCGCCAAGGCGCTCAGGATCGGCATGGCCTTCCAGAACCCGACCATGCTCCCCTGGCTGACGATCGAGCGGAACGTCATGCTGCCGCTGAAGATCGTGCAGCCCTTCCGTGCCGATTATGGCCGCGAGAAGCGCGGTGCCTTCCGCGACAAGGCCCATGCGCTGCTCGCCCAGGTCGGGCTCAAGGATTTCGCCGGCAAATATCCCTGGCAGCTCTCGGGCGGCATGCTCCAGCGCGCCAATCTCTGCCGCGCCTTGATCCACGAGCCGCGCCTGCTGCTGCTCGACGAGCCCTTCGGCGCGCTCGACCAGTTCACCCGCGAGGAACTCTGGGCAATCCTTCAGGAGCTGTGGCTGACACACCGGCCAACCGTTCTGCTGGTGACCCACGACCTGCGCGAAGCCGGCTTTCTCGCCAGCCGCATCTGCGTGATGAGCGCGCGACCCGGCCGCATCCTCGACGACAGCGAGATCGGCTTCGCCCGGCCGCGCAGCATCGCCATGACCTTCGAACCGGATTTCGTCGCGCTGAACCAGCGCCTGCGCGACCTGATCGTCGATGCCCGCACCGGCGCGGGCGCCCATGGAGCTTGATATGACCGATCTCAAGCGCAAGTTCTGGGCGGCCGCACTGATCGTGCTGTTCTTCCTGTCATGGGAGCTGTTCTGCCTGCTCTCTGGCATGTCGGACCTGATCCTGCCGCGTCCGAGCCAGGTCCTCGCGACGCTGGTGCAGCGGTTCCCGATCCTCTGGCCGCACATCCTGCAGACCTTGGCCACGACGATGCTCGGCTTCGCGCTCGGCGTGCTGCTCGGCGTCTTCCTCGGTGCGATGATCGGCGTTTCGCGCACCGCCTATGACACGGTCTATCCGCTGCTGATCGGCTTCTCCTCGATCCCGAAGGTGGCCGTGGTGCCGATCTTCGTGCTCTGGTTCGGTTCGGGCACGGTGCCGGCTGTGCTGACCTCGCTGGCGATCTGCTTCTTCCCGATCGCGGTCAACATCGCGACCGGCCTCGCCACGACCGAGCCGGAAATGGAGGACGTGTTGAAGGCGCTCGGCGCCTCCAAGCTCGACATCCTCTGGAATGTCGGCCTGCCGCGCACGATGCCGTTCTTCTTCGCCTCGCTGAAGGTCGCGATCACCTATGCCTTCGTCGGCACCGTCCTGGCCGAGACCGTCGCCTCCAACCGCGGCATCGGCAACGTGATGATGTCGGCCTCCTCCAACTTCAACGTCCCGCTGGTCTTTGCCGGGCTGTTCATCCTCGCCGGCTTGGGAGTGGCGCTCTACGTCGCCTTCTCGCTGATCGAGATGCGCGTCACCGGCTGGGCCAACCGCAAGAACGATTTCGCCGCCGCCTGATCACATCACGTCAACAAGAGGGGACAAGACGATGCTGAAGACCTTTGCCGCCACGCTGCTCGCAGGGCTGGCCCTGGCCGGATCGGCCCTGGCGCAGGAAACGAACATCAAGTTCACGCTTGGTTGGAAGACCCAGGGCTCCGACGCCGCCTTCTTCCTCGCCCGCGACAAGGGCTACTACAAGGCCGAGGGGCTGAACGTCGTGATCGACCAGGGCGAGGGCTCCGGCGCGACCGTGACCCGCATCATGGGCGGCGCCTACGATGCCGGCTTCGGCGACGTCAATGCCATCATCCAGAACGCCGCCGGCAAGCCCGGCGAGAACCCGGTCATGGTCTACATGATCTGGAACCGCCCGCCCTTCGCCATCTCGAGCAAGAAGGCGACCAACATCACCAAGCCGAAGGATCTCGAAGGCAAGACGTTGGGCGGTTCCCAGGGGACGCCGACGACGCGGCTGCTCGAGGTCTTCGCCCGCAAGAACGGCGTCGACATGAGCAAGATCAAGCTCTCGAACATGGCGCCGAACCTGCAGGAGCCGCTCCTGATCAAGGGCGAGATCGACGGTGCGCTGATCTTCAACATCACCAGCTACTTCAACCTGCTGCTCAACCGCCAGGATCCGGCGAAGGATTTCAACTGGCTGATGTTCGGCGACTACGGCCTCGATCTCTACTCGAACGGGCTGATGGTCTCGCAGAAGCTGCTCAAGGAGAACCCCAAGGCCGTGGCGGGGCTGGTGCGCGCCACCAACAAGGCTCTGCTCGAGATCGCCAAGGACCAGAATCTCGGCATGAAGGCGGTGATGAATTTCGACAATCTCGTCGACGAGAAAGTCGAGAAGCTGCGCCTGCAATACTCGTTCAACGAGCTCATCGTCTCGCCCGAGATGAAGGAGATCGGCGTCGGCGACACCAAGGACGATCGCATGGCCCGTGCCATCGGCATCATCGTCGAGGGGTACCAGCTTGCGCGGACCCCGAAGCCGGAGGAAATCTTCTCGCGCCAGTTCCTGCCGCCGAAGGGTGAGCGCGAGCTCGTCTACACCGCGAACTGATGGGGCGGACCACGCCATGACCGAGACGGCCTTCGCGACGAGCCTGTTCACCGGCAAGGGCCTCGTCGCGAATGCCGCGCTTCGATACCAGGACGGCGTCATCGACGCCGTCCTGCCTGACCAGGCTCCGGAAGCCGGCCCGAGGCGGCTGGTCGTCCCCGCGCTCGTCAATGCGCATGACCATGCCCGGCCGAGCGCGACCTCCTTCGGCGCGGCCAACATGCCGCTCGAGACCTGGATCCTGCGCTCCGTCCTTGGCACGCCGCCGGATCCCTATCTGACCGCCGCGGTCTCGCTGGCGCGCACCGCCCGCTCCGGCTGCGGCGCCATGATGGTTCACTACACGCGCCCCAGCGGTACCATGCCGATCGTCGATGAGGCCCGCCAGATCGCGCGGGCAGCAGCCGATGTCGGTATCCGCATCGCCTTCGCATTGGCCGTGCGCGACCAGAATCCACTCGTCTATGGCGACAGCGCCGCCGTGCTCGACGCCTTGCCGACCGAGGCTCGCCAGCCTGTCGAAGACCTCTTCGTCAGGTCGCCTGCGCCACCAACCGCCTATCTCGATCTCGTCGACGAAATCCATGCCGCCATCGCCGGCCCGCTCGTCGATGTCCAGTACGGCCCGGCCGGCGTGCAATGGTGCTCGCCGGCGCTGCTCGAAGCCATCGCCGAGCGCTCCGCCGCGACGGGGCGGCGCGTCCATATGCATCTGCTGGAGACCATCTATCAGCGGGCCTGGGCCGACCGAGCCTTCCCGGGCGGAATGGTGCGCTATCTCAAGGATATCGGCCTGCTCTCCGAGCGACTGACGCTGGCCCACTGCGTCCATGCGCGACCGGATGAGCTCGATCTGATCGCCGAGGCCGGCGCCACCATCGTCACCAACTTCAGCTCGAACCTGCACCTTCATTCCGGGCTTGGGCCGATCGGCGAAGCGCATCGGCGTGGCTGCGCGATCGCGGTGGGGGTCGACGGCGCCGCGCTCGACGAGGACGACGATGCCATCCGCGAGATGCGTCTCGTCCAGCTCGCGCATGACGGCCTCGGCTTCCGACGGAACTGGGGCCGAGCGGAGTTCCTGGAGTTGGCGGTGCGCAATGGGCGCCGGGCAACCGGTGCGCCGGGTTCGGGCGCGCTCGTCGTCGGAGCACCCGCAGACTTCACCATCCTCGATCTCGACCGGCTCGACCGCGACGCGATCATGCCCGTCGATCCGCTCGACCTGTTCTTCGCCCGCGGCAATCTCGGCTGCGTGCGCGAGGTCTTCGTCGCCGGGCGCTGCATCGTGCGCGCCGGGCAGCCGACCGGGATCGATCTCGACGCATGTCAGACGGAGTTGCGCTCCCTGCTCCGGAAGAACCTGCCGGCCTTCCGCTCGCTGCAGCGTGCCTGGCCGGCCCTGGCCGATGCGACCGAGCTCTGGTTCGAGCATGCAGGATGTGGCTAGCCGGAGGCTGGCAGGCCTCCTGCACTCAGGAAGCCAGCGCCGCAGCGCTGCTTGCCTCCGGACCGCGCGCTTCCTTCAACTCGGCGATCGCAATGTCGATGAGGGACTGCTGGTAGCGATAGAACATCTCGTCTCCCATCGGGGTGACGAATGAATTGACGTAGCTTCTGCATCTGGCGCGCAGCTTCGTGAGCTGATGCAGGACGTCGGAGATACCTGTCTCCGTATCGCGGTGATCGATGGTCGGACTTGGGTTCGGCGCCGCGCCAGACGCTTCGCCGCGCATGCTGGCTCTGAGAAGTCGGGATCGTTCCTCGAGCTTTTCGCGGTTGGCGTCGATCCGCCAAAGGCGGAAATGGCTGATGCCTCTCATCCCATTGAAAAGCGCCGTCACCGCCATGACGAGGTAGACCCAGTAGGCGGGCGACATGATGTTGACGAGCCATGGGAAGTAGCGATCGACGAATTCGGGCTCGCCGGAAATGAAGAATTGCCTCGCCTCGGCAGCTAGCGGCAAGGCGGTCGCCGGGCTCGTGGAATTGGGCGGATTGCTGCGCACGAATGTCGGCAGCGTCGCGGTCAGGAGCACGAGCAACTCGATCCGGTCGGCGCGTTTCGCGCAGGGGCTGGCCAGCACGAGCGTGTTGACCTGAGGCACCGGCTTGTCCCTCTCCGGCACCTGGCGCATCAGGTCGAACCGGCCGGCCGGGACATATCCGAGGCTCAGCCAGGGGTAGCGATCGATCAGCCCCTTCAGGTCGCGCAGTTCGATGATGTCGAGATCGTACTGGCCGATGATCGTGCGCATGAACTCGGCATCGTTTCTCATGACATAGGCTGCGAGGTCGAGATCGCCGCGCGCGACGAGCCTGGCCTGTTCCTCAAGCTCATGATGCGATGTCCGGATCCCGAGCTTCTTCAGGTCGGGATCGCCGAGCAGCTGGAGCGTCAGGAACGCCGTTCCAGACCCCTCTGGGCCGATGCCGACTGTGATGCCGCGCAGGTCGGCGAAGTTCCGGAGCGTGCGGCCGCGCCGTGCCAGCACCAGCAGCGATTCCGGCTCGGGCAGGCGTCCCAGCAACTCGATGCCGCTGTCGAGCGATATCGGAGTGCCGTCCTGCACGAAGCCGAACTTCTCGACGCAATGCTCGCGACCGGCCACGAGCTGATTGGCGTTCTCGATCGAGCCTGCGGTCGCAAGCACTTCGAGCCGCCCGCCATCGCGCCTCGCCAGCCTGGCCAGATCGGATGCCAGGGCGTGATAGGCGCCACCTGCCGAGCCCGTCAGGATCGATGCGCGGAAAGCGCCATACTCTCGAACGCTGCTGTAGGACAGTGCGAGGGCCGCCAGGATCGCCGAGGCGACGAGGAGCATCGCGGCCCGCAGTACGCCCTTGCGTTGCCTGGAGAAGCTATGCCTGTCCGATCTCCGCGGTTGATCCGACACGTCGAAGGCCTGCGATAGGGCGGTGTGATGGGTGTGGGTCGGCAGGTTTGCACGACACTCGCCGGCTCGCCAGCTTTATCAGGGGCTCGTTTCCGGCGCGGGCGCGCTGCGTGGAGAACCCGTGAAGTCCGGCCGAGGTCTCGCGCGAATGGGCGGGAGCCGATGGTTGCGCGCAATAAGCGCCGGTGGCCGCGCCGGTGGGCACCGGTCAGGTCCACTTTCCAGGCAAGCGAGGCAGCTCTTCCTAGGCGCCCAGAACGGTGAGGAGCAACCCACCGGTGAGGAAGACGACGCCTCCGAGCACCATCATTGCGCCATCGCCGAAGCCGAACGATCGCAGGATGCTGTAGAGCATCATGCCTCCGGTCAGACCGATGCAGACGCCACCTATCACGGCCCGCTCAATCTCAGTCATTGGGAAACCCTCGACCGATGATTGAACCGAACGTTACCGAGGAAAGCCCGCCTTGGCGAGCATTCCTGGCGCTCATCCGAAGACGCGGACGTTGCCCGGTGCTTGCAGGCGAATTTGCCCCTTGACGCGGGCGATCAGAAAATAAATTATAATTTATAATTTCGGAGGGGCGACGTTGAAGGTTTCTCGACTGAGGGCGATCCAGCTCGAAGCACGGTTCGCTGATGTGTTCGGCGGCATCGACAAGGTGCCGGCGGAACTGCTGACCCCTGCCGCCCACTTTCGGCGCATCCCGCGCACCGGCCAGGTCTCGACGCTCGTTATCGTGGAGAGCGACGATGGCGCCATCGGTTATGGCGAGGCTTTCGGCCTGCCTCACGCCGGAGCCGCCACCGCAATCATTAACGGGGTCGTCGCGCCGGCACTGATCGGCGCGACCATCGCCGATCCCAAGGAGATGCTGGGCGATCTCGAGCGCTACTTCACGGCGATGGGCAGCACGCGGGGCCCGGCGATCGAAGCCCTCAGCGGGGTCGACATCGCCCTGTGGGATCTCAAGGCGCGCGCTGCGGGACTGCCTCTGGCGACCTTGCTTGGCGGTTCGCCAGGGCCGGTAGCGACCTATGTCAGCCCTGTCGGATTCCAGGATCATCCCGACAAGTCGGCGCGCGCTGCGCGCGCCTTTCTCGACCAGGGCTACACGGCCATCAAGCTCAAGGTCGGCCGCGGCCTGGCGATCGACATCGATCACATCGCTGCGGTGCGCAGCGAGATGGGTCCCGATGCGCCGCTCTATCTCGACGCGAATTGCGCCTATGACGTGGTGACGGCGATCGCGGTCGCGAAGGCGCTGACGCCCTACAACGTCGGCTGGTTCGAGGAGCCCGTGCCGCCCGATGATCCGCAGGCGCTGGCGGAGGTCCGCAAGGCCTCGCCCGTGCCGATCGCTGCCGGTGAGAACGACTTCACGCTCAGCGCTCATGCCAAGCTCGTTGCCGCCGATGCGGTCGACTTCCTGCAGCCGAACATCTCGCGCGCCGGTGGCGTGTCCGGCCTGATGGCGATCGGCGCGCTCTGCGAGCGCTCCGGCATCCGCATGGCGCCTCATGGGGTCGGAACCTGCGTCGCGGTCTCGGCCGCGGTGCATACCTGCCGGGCAGCGCCCGCCTTCCACGCCTATGAGGCGAACCGGCTGCTCAACCCGCTGCGAGACAACATGGCGCTGCGCCCGCTCATCACCGAAGGCGGGCAACTCGTCGCCCGGAACGTCCCCGGTCATGGCGGCGAGCCGGATCTCGGGCGCCTGGCCCGCTATGCCGTCAATGGCCTGGGGGAGAAAGAGGAGCGGGCCGATGTCCATATTGGTGCGTAGCCCCGGCGACCTGGGCGAGCTCGTCGGCAAGCCCGGCGAGACGCTGGCCGAGACCCTGCGCCGGACGCTGCTCGACATGATCGTGTTCGGCTATTTCGAGCGGGGTACGCGGCTCTATCCCGAGAAGCTCGCCGAGCATTTCAATGTCAGCCTGACCCCGGTGCGCGAGGCTCTGATGCGGCTCGCGGCAGAGGGCTTCATCGAGGTCATCCAGCGGCGCGGCTACCACATTCGCGATCCCGACGCCAAGCAGGTGCTCGACCTCTGGCAGGTGCGTCTCGCGATCGAGCTCATGGCCGGCGAGCTGATGATCGAGCGGCTGGAGGCCGGCACGCTGCCCGAAACGGCGGTCGCCGAGATCGAGGTCATCCAGCAGCGCCTCGCCGTCGAGCCGCATGCGATCTCGCACAAGGATCGCCACGAACTGAATGGCAGCTTCCACCACAAGATCGTGGAGTTCAGCGGCAACGACTTGCTGCTTTCGACCTATCGCGGGATCCAGATGCAGGTGCTCAACGCCTGGATCCAGCGCGGCATCGAGTCCTGGCGCCTGCGCCACGCATCCGAGGCCGTCGAGCACAATGCCATCATCAAGGCGCTGCGAGACCGCAGCCCGGACGACTACGCCAAGGCCGTGCGCGCCCATCTGGCCCGCTCGCTCAAGGATGCCCAGGCGGATCTCAAGGCCCGCAATCTGATCGAGGAACTCACGCAGAGCCGAAGCTAATCGGCCGCAATCCCGGGGAGGAAAACATCATGAAGAGACGTCAGCTTTTGAGTTCGCTCGCGGCCTTCGGCTGCGTGCTTGCGGGTGCGTTGCTCCCGCAGGCCCCCGCCTTGGCGCAGGCGAAAACGATCCGCATGTGGACGTTCCTGAGCGCGACGGGGACTTCGCCGCGCGAGGTCGCGCTGGCGCAGATCATCAAGAACTACGAGGCCGCCAATCCCGGCACCAAGATTGTCGTCGAGACGCAGGTCTGGGACCAGATGACGCCGAAATTCCTCGCCGCCCACCGTGCCGGCAATGCGCCCGACATCAGTTGGGTCGTGACCGACTTCCTGGGCGATGCGATCGGCTCCGGCGCGCTGGCTGACCTCAACGAACTGTTCATCAAGAAGTGGCCGGCCGAGCAGGTCAAGGATCATGCCAGCGCCTACTGGGACCTGACGACGAAGGTCGACAAGCAATATGCGATGTTCGCCTCGCCGAACTACATCTCAATCCTCTACCGGGCGGACCTGCTGAAGGCCGCCGGCATCGACCCGGCCTCGATCAAGACCTGGGAGGATCTCCGGGTCGCCGCGGAGAAGCTGACGGTGAGAAACGCCGCAGGGCAGGTGACGCGCTACGGCTTCGCGCAGGGCTTCAGCGAGCAGCAGGCCGACCCGCACATGATGATCCCCTATCTGCTCGGGGAGGGTGAGAAGCTCTTCAGGCCGGACGGCAAGGCCAATTTCGCCAGCCCGGCCGGCGTCGCGGCAATGACCTTCGCGACTGATCTGATCAAGAAGCACAACGTTTCGCCGCCGCAATCGGCGACCTGGACGGTCGACGACCTGTTCGAGCAATTCTCCTCTGATCGCGTCGCGATGATCCAGGGGCCGAGCGTGCGCGTCTCGTCGCTGCAGGCGAAGATCGGCAAGGAGAATGTCGGCCAGATGCTCTGGCCCGGAAATGGAAAGGTCGCTCACTCTCCGGCGGTGATGGCCGGCTGGGCCGTGGGCGTCTGGTCAAAGGGCCCGCAGAAGGAAGAGGCCGGCAAGTTTGTCGATTACCTGCTCGGTGCGGAATCCGAGAAGATCTGGGTCACAGTCGGCGGGCAGTCGCCGCTGATGGCATCGACCGCCAAGGCCGTCGCCTCCTTCGTCGACCAGCCCGGCAACGGCTACATCCGGGTCGCGGCCGAAGGGGCGAGCAAATATGGCTGGCTGACCCCGATCGAGTTCAATGTCGGCGGCTATCGCCAGGCACTGAACAAGGCGACCCAGCGCATTCTCGTCGACGGCATCGCGGTCAAGGCGGCCCTCGAAGAGGCCGAAACCCGCTTCAATCGCCAGAACAATCGCTGACCTAACCCGGGCGGAGCCGGAGCGGCTCCGCCCTTCGATCAGGGATCGCTCTTGATGACGATGTATTCGCGCCTGACCGGCGTCCAATACGTGCTGCCTGCGATGTCGCTGCTGATGCTGGTGCTGTTCTCGCCGGTGCTCTACGGCTTCTGGTTTAGCCTGTTTCGCATCCAGTATGGCGCACCGACCGATTTCGCCGGCCTGGAGAACTATGCACGACTGCTCGACGACCCCGGCCTTGCGGCCACGCTCGAGCGCAGCGCGCTGTTCACCTGCGCCGCCGTCGCGCTGACGCTGGTCATCGCGCTCGCCCTGGCGGTCTGGATCAACCGACTCGGACAGCGACTTGGCTTCGTGGTCCAGATGATCGTCATCCTGCCCTGGATCATCTCGACGGTTGTTGCCACGCTGCTGTTCCGCTGGGTGTTCGTCAGCGATATCGGTCTGGCGGGATCGCTGATCCGGATGGCGGGCACGCCCGACGTGCAACTCCTCAACAGTCCCGGCAGCGCCATGGCCCTGCTGATCGGCGTCTCCGTCTGGAAGCGTCTCGGCTACGCCGTCATCATCCTGCTCGCTGGGCTCAAGGGCATCCCCGAGGATTATGAGGAGGCCGCCAAGATCGACGGCGCCAATCGCTGGCAGATCTTCTGGCTCATCGTCCTGCCCTTGCTGAAGACGCCGCTGCTGCTGGTGACGATCGTTCTGACCCTGTCCAATCTCAACACCGTCGAAACGCCCCTTGTCCTGACCGGCGGCGGGCCGGGTGACGCGACGCGCATCCTGCCGATCGAGGTCTTCGATCGCGCCTTCGTCAATTTCGACCTCGGCTCGGCCACCGCGCTCGCGCTGGTCATGTTTGCCGGCAACATTCTTCTCGTCCTCGCCTATGTGCGTCTTGCGAAGTGGAAGACGTGATGAGCGCCGCGACATCCGCCGCACATCCCAGGCCGGTCTCCGCGCAGCACGCCGCCGTGCCGGCCCGATCCCGCATCGCCCTGCCGAGCGCGTTGGGTCTCGTCATCGCCGGCCTGTTCACGGTCCTGGCCGGTCTCAACCTGCTGCCTCTGTTCTGGGGCGTGCTGACCTCTCTGAAGTCACAGCCGGACCTGTTCAGGACGCCTCCGGTCCTGTTCGACTTCGTTCCGACCGCGGAGAACTACCAGCGCGTCGTCGACAGCGGCTTTCTCGGCAACATGCGGATCAGCGTGTTCTACAGCGTGCTCACCGTGGCGAGCGTGCTGATACTGGCACTGCCGGCTGCCTATGCGTTCGATCGCTTCGATTTCCCGCTGCGCCGGGCGCTGTTCATGCTCGTGGTCGCGAGCATTCCGCTGTCGCTCGGCGCGGCCGCTCTGCTGATCCCGAACTACCTGTATTTCACGCGGTTGGGCCTGACCAATTCCGTGTTCACGCTGCCGCTGATCTACACGGCCTATCAGCTTCCGATGGCGATCTGGATCGTCAAGGGCTCGCTCGAGAGCATACCGCGTGAGCTCGACGAGGCCGCGATCATCGACGGTGCCACCCATTTCCAGATCCTCACGCGCGTCATGCTGCCCCTGACGCGCCCGGCGCTGGGCGCGGCGGGCGTGCTGACCTTCGTCTCCTGCTGGAATGAATTCGTTGCCGGCTCGGTGATGATCGACACCCCGGAGCTGCGGCCGATCCAGCCGGCGATCTACAACTTCATCGGTTATTTCGGGCGCGAATGGGGGCCGCTCACGGCATCCGCCACGCTCGCCATCCTCCCCATCCTCGTCGCATTCGCCCTGCTCAGCCGCCTGATCGTGTCCGGCCTGACCAAGGGATCGGTCAAGGGCTGAGTCATGCTGAGCGTCCTCAATATCGGCTGCGACGAAGCCGAAGCCGTCATCGCCGCCGCCGCCGCCGAAGCGGCGCGAATGGGGGTTCCGCAGAACATCGCGATCGTCGATGCCGTCGGCCATCTCGTTGCGTTCCGGCGCATGGACGGCGCCAAGTTCACCTCGATCGAGATCGCCCTCGCAAAGGCCTTTTCGGCTTCCGGTGCACAGGTCGAGACGAGGGCGATCGCCGCGCGCACGCTGCCGGGCGAACCCGGCTTCGGCCTCCAGAACCTGCATGGCGGCCGCTTCACCACGCTTGCGGGCGGGATACCGCTGCGTGTTGGGGGCCAGGTTGTCGGCGCCATTGGCGTGAGCTCGGGCTCGACCGTCCAGGATCAGCAGGTCGCCGAAGCCGGGGCCACCGCCTTCGAGGCGCTCTGCCTCTCGGCCTGATCCGCGCCCACCCATCATCTACCCAAGCAACGTGAGCCAAGTCATGTGGGATATCATCATCGTGGGCGGCGGCTCGGCCGGCTGCGTCCTGGCCAATCGCCTCTCCGCCGATCCCTCGCGCAAGGTCCTGCTGATCGAGGCCGGGCGTGACCTCAAGCCGGGTGAGGAGGGCGCGGCGATCCTCGACACCTATCCCGGCAAGGCGGCGTTCGATCCGCAGAACCACTGGCCGGACCTGATGGTCCAGACGCAGCCGCATCTGCACAATGCGACGAACCGGCCGCCGCCGAAGCGCTACGAACAGCCAATGCTGATCGGCGGCGGCTCCAGCATCAACGGCCAGATCGCCAATCGCGGCACGCCGGACGACTACGATGAATGGGGGCGGGCCGGCGCCGCGGGCTGGGACTGGAACTCCGTGCTGCCCTATTTCATCAAGGCGGAAACCGACCTCGACTATGCCGGGCCTTTGCACGGCAAGAGCGGGCCGATCCCGATCCACCGGATTCCGCGCGAGCGCTGGCCGGCCTTCTCCATCGCCGCCGAGGCCGCGATGGAAGCGCAGGGCTTTCCCGACATCAAGGACCAGAATGGCGCCTTCGGCGACGGCCATTTCGCGATGACTCTGTCGAACAACCAGGGCCAGCATCGCGTTTCGACCGCCATGGCCTATCTCGATGCCGAGACCCGGCGCAGGCCCAATCTGACGATCATGGCCGACACCCAGGTCCTTGCATTGGCGATGGAGTACCGGCAGGTCGTCGGCGTCGATATCGCCAGGGGGAGCGGGCAGGAGCGGCTGGCGGCGCGCGAGGTCGTGGTCTCCTCGGGGGCCATGCATTCACCGGCCCTGCTGATGCGCTCCGGCATCGGGCCGGGCGGAGATCTGCGCTCGCTCGGCGTCGAGGTGCGCGCTGACCTGCGCGGTGTCGGCGCCAACCTGCAGGAGCATCCCGGCATCTCGCTCTCGGGCTACATCAAACCGGCGGCCCGCCTCGGCAATTCGACGCGCCGCCACATCCATGTCGGCATGCGCTACTCCTCCGGCATCGACGACTGCGGGCCGTCGGACATGTTCCTGATGGTCGCGGCGAAGTCGGCCTGGCATCCGCTCGGGCCCCGGATCGGCACGATCATTTCCTGGATCAACAAGGCGCATTCGCGGGGAGAAGTGCGGCTGGTCTCGTCGGATCCGCGCAAGGAGCCGACGGCCGACTTCAACTATCTCTCCGATTATCGCGATCTCCAGCGCATGGGTGCGGCCGTGCACCTGATCGCGAAGCTGTTCGCCGCGCGCCCGCTGGCCGACATCGTCGAGATGCCTGGGGCCTCGAGCTATAGCGGCTTTGCCAAGTCGCTTGGCCGGCAGACCGTGCGCAACTATCTGATCACCGCGCCGATCGCGCTCGCTATCGACGCCCTTCCGCCGCTGCGCAGGCTCTTCTTCCAGCGCGCCGTCTCCAGCGGCATCAGCCTGCAATCGCTGCTCGGCGAGCCGGACATCCTGGAGGCCTATGTCAAGGCGCATGCCTTCGGCCAATGGCACTGCTGCGGCACCTGCAGCATGGGCGCGGCGGATGATCCCGACGCGGTCGTCGATGGCGCTACGGGCCGCGTCCACGGCGTTGGCGGCCTCAGCGTCGTCGATGCGTCGGTCATGCCGACCGCGCCGCGAGCGAACCTCAACCTCCCGGTGATCATGATCGCGGAGCGCATGGCGGACCTGATCAGGGCCAGGCCGAACTGACGGCCGCGCCTGCAGCCAGCAGGCCGATGAACAGCGACGGAGGTTTTCAGGACGCTCGGTACACCCTCGGCCCATAACCGCTGCGAATACGGCGCAGCCGATTCCGACTTGGACAGCCTGGAAAGCTTCTCGGCAGAATGGGCCAAAGCTTCTGATCTGAGGGGATCGACTGATGAAGAACTCCGTCCTGGGCCTTGCCGGCCTGCTGGCCGTCGCCTGCCTGTCGGGCGCCGCGCTCGCCCAGGAAAGCGTGCTGCGCGTCGCCGGCAATGGCGATGTCTCGACGCTCGACGCCCATCGCGCCAGCGCCACCAACGACAAGACCGTGGTCGGCTGGATCTATAACGGTCTCGTCCGCTTCAAGCCCGGCAGCGCCGACCCGCAGGAAATCGAGCCAGACCTCGCCGAGCGCTGGGAAACCTCGCCCGACGGCAAGGTCTGGACCTTCCAGCTGCGCAAGGACGTGAAGTTCCACGGCGACTGGGGCACGCTCAGCGCCGACGACGTGGTCTACTCACTGCAGCGCTCGGCCGATCCGAAGCGCTCGACCTTCTCTTCTGACTTCGCCGCCATCGAAAAGGTCGAGAAGGTCGACGACCTCACCGTCCGCATCACGCTGAAATATCCTGACGTGAACTTCCTCGGCCGCGTCTCCAACTACCACGGCGGCCACATCGTCAGCCGCAAGGCGGCGGAGGAACTGGGCGACAAGTTCGGTACGCGGCCGGTCGGTACTGGCCCGTTCAGCTTCGTCGAGCAGGTGACCCAGCAATATGTGAAGCTCGCCGCCCATCCCGGCTATTTCCGCGGCAAGCCCAAGATCGACACGATCAACATCCGGGTCATCCCGTCGGACAGCGCGCGCGAGCTCGCCTTCACCTCAGGCGAACTCGACTTGATGTATGGCAAGCGCGAGCAGCGCTGGGTCGACTCCGCCCGCAAGCGCCCCGGCTTCAATGTCGAGATCTTCCAGCCCGGCGAGTTCCGCCTGCTGCACATCAACCGCAGCCAGCCGCCGCTGGACGATGTCCGTGTACGCCGCGCCATCGCCGCCGCGATCAATGTCGACGACCTCGTCCGTTTCGTCGGCAAGGATGTCGGGCCGAAGGGCTGCTCCGTGGTGCCGCCCGGCTATCTCGGCGAGGATTGTACCGCGCGCTATGCCTTCGATCTCGCCAAGGCCAAGGCACTGCTGGCCGAGGCCGGTCACAAGGACGGCATCACCGTCAAGGCGATCGTCTCCAACATCTCGGCGCAACAGCCTTTCATGGAGATCATCCAGGCCCAGCTCGCCAAGGCCGGCATCAAGCTCGAGATGCAGGTCGTCGACCACGCCACCTATCAGAGCCAGACACGCAAGGATCTGAGCGGGCTGGTGTTCTATGGCGCGGCGCGTTTCCCGATCGCGGACACCTATCTGAGCGAGTTCTTCCACTCGCGCGCCATCGTCGGCACGCCGACGGCCGCGACGAACTTCTCGCATTGCGCGATCGCCGACAAGGAGATCGAGGGCGCGCGCACCGCTGCCGATTCCGCCACGCAGAAGGCGCTCTGGAAGGAGGCGCAGGCGAAGATCATGGCGGATGTCTGCGCCGTGCCGCTGTTCGAGCTGCGCCAGGTCTGGGCCCGCAGTGACAAGCTCGACTTCGGCTATGACCTCAAGGGCGCGATGAATCTCGCCCCGATGCTCACCGAGGCGACCACGCTGAAGCGCTGAGTCGGGTCCGGAGCGCCGCCGTGGAGATCGTGCGCCGGCTCGCGGCCTATGTCGCCGAGGCTCGCGACCAGCCGTTGAGCGCCGATCTGCGCGAGGCGGCGAGCCGCGCGGTGCTCGATCTCGTCGCCGCGGCCGCCGCCGGCATCGCCGCGCCCGGTCCGCGCGCGGTTCGGCAGGTGGTGGATGCGACGATGGCCGGCGGCGATCTGCCGGTCTGGTTCGCCGGCCGGACGTCTGGCCTTGCCGGCGCGATCTGGTGCAACGCGTCCGCCGCGGCAGCCCTCGATCTTGACGACGGCCACCGCATCGCCCGCGGACACCCCGGAGCCGCCGTCATCCCTGCAGTTCTGGCGGTGGCGCAGCAGGCCAGCGCGACGACGGAGGAGCTGCTGCAGGCGATCGTCGTCGGCTACGAGGTCGGCGTTTCGGTCGGCGCAGCGCGCCGCTTCTATGCCAATACCGGGATGTGGTCGGGCTATGGCGTCGTCGCCGCACTCGGCTTCCTGCGGCGCACTCCGCCGGAGCAGCTGGCGCACGCCTTCGCGATTGCCGGCATCGGCGCGCCCAACCAGCTCCACGCCGGCGCAGGCCCCGCCTTCCGCGCGCAGGAGGGCAGCGACGTGAAGGAGGGCATTCCCTGGTCCAGCGTCACGGCGGCCGGCGGGCTGCTGATGGCCGAGGCCGGGCATACCGGCCCCCTCGGGCTGCTCGACAATGACGAGCATTTCCGGCTCGAGGGCCTCGCCGATGGGCTCGGCCGACAGCATTACATCACGCGCAACTACATGAAGTTCCTGGCCTGCTGCCGGCATTGCCATGCGCCGGTCGAGGCGCTGCTCGGGGTGATGACGCGGAACGCGATCGATCCTCACCATATCGAGGCGATCGAGGTCGCGACCTATAGCGGCGCACTGAGGCTGGCCAACCGGCCGCGCCCGCAGAGCTTCACCGACATCCAGTTCTCGATTCCCTATTGCCTCGGCCTCGTCGCGCTGGACGGCATCGAGGCGTTGATGCCGCTGGCCGACTCGGCGGTCGATCGTCTCGATGTGATCGCTCTCGCGGAGAAGGTCGCTTTGCGGCTCGACCCCGAACTTGATGCCAGGTTCCCGGCTGAGACCCTGTCGCGCGTCACCGTCCGCGCGGCGGGGCAGAGCTTCGTCTCGCCGGTCACCGCCCCAAGCGGAGAGGCCTCCGCCGCGCCGTCATGGGAGGATCTGGAGGACAAGCTGCGCCGCGCGAGCCGCATCGTCGCGACGCCGGCACAGCAGGAACGCTTGCTCGACGCGCTACGCCGTCTGCGTGCCGGCGATCATATGCCCTTTTTCGCGGCCCTTGCCGAGATCAGGCTCGGACAGGGCTGACGATCGTTCGCGAGATCTCCGCAGCGGCCTCCCGTGCGCTCGAGAGGAATGCATCGACCAGCCTTGCATTGCGGCTGTCGCGGATCCGGCAGAGCTGGAAGTCGAGCTGGAGCGCGGGCTCGAAGGGGCGGATCGCCACCCGGTCCTTCAGGCCTCCGACGATGAGCGGGTGGACCAGCGAAACCCCGACGCCGGCGGCGACGAATTCGCACAAGGTCGGCGCCACGTTCACGCTCATCACCACGTTCGGCACCACGCCATGGCCTTCGAGCAATTGGGATACGCGCCGGTGCGTATGGCTCTCGGGCTCGAAGGAGATGAAGGGCACGCCATCGAGATCCTTTGGCGTGATCACGTCCTTTCCCGCGAGGCGATGGTCGAGCGGCAGCGCGCAGACGACCGGGCGCGCCAGCAGCGGCTCGGCGATGATGTAGGGGTTGTCGACCGGCACGATGATCAGTCCGACATCGAGCTTTCGCGTCACGAGCCCGTCGGCGATCCATTGCGAGCTGCGCGACTGCACCGAGCAGAAGACGTTGGGCTGGCTCGCCAGGAAGCGCGTGGTCGCCTGCTGGATGAAGGGCCCCGACAGCGCGGGCATGACGCCGATCAGCAGCCGGCTCTGTTCGTCGCGGCGGATCGCGTCGACCGCGTTCTCGACCTGGCGCAGGCCGGCGAAGATGCGGTCGATTTCCTCGTAGAGCCGCATGCCGCGCCGGGTCAGCACGAGCCGGCCCTTGATCCGGTCGAACAGCCTGAGGCCGGTATCCTCCTCGAGATGGGCGATCAGCTTGCTCATCGCCGGCTGCGAGACATTCATCATCTCGGCGGCGCGGCTCACCGTGCCGAACTCGATCACAGCCTTGAAGGCCTCGACCTGACGCAGGTTGAGCCGCCGCACCATCGCATAACCCTGAGGAATAGACCCGAGAAAAAGATGACTTTGACGAAATACAATAAGCCCTCCTAACGTCAAAGCCGGCAAGGGAAATTCACATGCGGCCGGACATCATCGTCATCGGGGGAGGCACGGTCGGGGCGGCCATCGCCTATGGGCTGGCGAAGCGGCGCGAGAAGGTGCTGCTGCTCGACGGCGACGATGGCGACTTCCGCGCGGCCCAGGCGAATTTCGGGTTGGTCTGGTTGCAGGGCAAGGGGCCCGGCATGCCGGCCTATCAGGGCCTGACCCGGCGCAGCATCGATCTCTGGCGCGGCTTCTGCGACGAGCTCGAGGCCTCCGAGCAGACGAACCTCGTCTACGAGCAGAATGGCGGGTTGGCCTTCTGCTTCGGTGAGGACGGCTTCGAGAAGCGCCGCCTCGACCTGATGCGCCTGCACAATCAGCGCGGCGAGGGTGAGCCCGATTGGGAGATGTTGGACCGCGCGGCCCTTCAGAAGCTGATGCCCAGAGCCGGCCTCGGCCCTGACGTCTCGGGGGCGAGCTACGGGCGGCGCGACGGCCACGTCAATCCGCTGCGGCTGCTCGCCGCCCTCCACGGCGCACTGCTGCGCCATGGCGGCAGCATCCGCCACAAGGCGCGGGTCGAGCGCATCGACGCAGCCGGGAGCGAGTTCCGCCTACATTTTGCGGGTGAGACGCTGGTCGCGCCGCGCATCGTCATTGCCGCGGGCCTCGGCTCGCCCGCCCTCGCCAGTCAGGTCGGGCTGGACGTGCCGGTTCGTCCGGAGCGTGGGCAGGTGCTGGTCACCGAGCGTCTCGCGCCGTTCCTGCCGCTGCCGGCGAGCGGGCTGCGCCAGACCGGCGAAGGCACGGTGATGATCGGGGCGACCAAGGACAACAGCGGCTTCGATGTCTCGGCGACGGCGGATGCCGCGGCCGGGCTCAGCCGCAAGACGGTGCGGATCGTGCCTGCGCTCGCCGATGTTCGCCTCGTCCGGCAATGGGCTGGGCTGCGCATCATGACGCCGGACAGCTATCCGATCTATGCCCAGTCGCTCACGCGGCCGGGCGCCTTCGTCGCCCTCTGCCATTCGGGCGTGACGCTGGCGGCGTTCCATTCCGAGGTTCTGGCCAGCGCCATCGCGGCCGGAGCACTGCCCGACTCATTGTCACCGTTCCACCAGAGTCGTTTCGATGTTCCGCAAGCTGCATGATCCCGGGCCGTCGGCCGTCACCATTCTCATCGACGGTCACCCCGTCGCCGCCGAAGTCGGCGAGAGCGTCGCCGCCGTGCTGCTGCGCCAGGCCGAGGGCTGGAACCGTACGACGCCGGTCTCGCAGAGCCCGCGCGCACCGTATTGCATGATGGGCGTCTGCTTCGAATGCCTCGTCGAGGTCGACGGGCAGGGCTCCGTGCAGGGCTGCCTGACGCCGGTGCGTGACGGCATGCGCATCACCCGCCAGCAGGGCCGCAGGAGCCTCTCGGCATGAGCCAGACCCACACCGATCTGCTGATCGTCGGCGCCGGCCCGGCCGGCATGGCGGCCGCCGTGACCGCCCGCAAGCACGGGCTGAGCGTCCGCGTGATCGATGACCAGCCCGCGCCTGGCGGCCAGATTTGGCGCGCCATCGAGACTGTCGCCGCCACGCCGCGGCTGGCGCGTCTCGGCGCAGCCTATGGCGCCGGCGCGGCGCGGGCCGCAGCCTTCCGTGCCTGCGGCGCCGGGTACGAGCCGCAGAGCCAGCTCTGGCAGATCGAGCCCGGCTTCCGTGCCTTCCTGACGCGCGACGGCAAGGCTCGCAGCGTCACGGCAGACGCGATCATTCTCGCCACCGGTGCGCAGGAGCGGCCGGTGCCGTTCCCAGGCTGGACTCTACCCGGCGTGCTGACGGTCGGCGCGGCGCAGATCCTGCTGAAGACCGCGGATTCCGTGCCGTCGAGCCCGGTCTGGATCGCCGGCTGCGGACCGCTGCCGCTGCTCTACATGACGCAGCTCCTGGCCGCGGGCGGCAAGATCGCCGGCTTCCTCGACACGACCCCGCGCGGCCGCATGACATCCGCGTTGAAGCATCTGCCCCAGGCTCTCGGTCGGCTCGGCGATCTCGCCAAGGGGCTGGGTTGGTCTTTTTCGCTGGGACGGGCAGGCTTCCCTATCATTCGCCATGTCGCGGAGATCCGTGCCGAAGGCGACGGCAAGCTCCAGCGTCTGCATTACAGCACTGCGGAGGGGCGCGAAGGCACGGCGCCAGCGGAGGTGCTGCTGGTGCATGAGGGCGTGGTGCCGAACATCCATGCCCCGCTCGCACTCGGCTGCGGCGTGACCTGGAATGCTTCGCAGCATTGCTATGTGCCGGAACTCGATGCGTGGGGAGAGACCACGCAGGCGAACGTCTTCGTGGCGGGCGACGGCGCCGGCATCGGCGGGGCCGAGGCGGCCGAGCCGCGTGGCCGGCTCGCAGCGGTGCGCATCGCGGCGAGGCTCGGCAAGCTGAGCGACTCGGAGGCAGAGAACACCGCCGGGCGGGAACGGGCGACGCTCGCCCGCGCGCTCGCGCTGCGCCCCTTCCTCGACGCTCTCTATGCGCCTCGTCCAGAGGTCTTCGCGCCGGCCGACGAGACGGTGGTCTGCCGCTGTGAGGAGGTCACCGCCGGCGAGCTGCGCGCGCGCGCCGTACAGGGGCGGCCCGGCCCGAACCAGCTCAAGGCCTTCACCCGCGCCGGCATGGGGCCCTGCCAGGGTCGCCAATGCGGCTACACCATGGCCCATATCGTCGCTGCCGCGCAGGGCCGCCCCGTCGAGGATGTCGGCTTCTACCGCATCCGCCCGCCGCTGAAGCCTGTTACGCTCGGCGAACTCGCCAGCCTCGACGAACAGGCGCCGGCGGCATGAGCGTCGAGGAGTTCGACGTCGCGGTGGTTGGCGGCGGTCTTCACGGGCTTTCCGCCGCTCTGCATCTGGCTCGGGCCGGCCGGCGCGTAGCGGTGATCGAGCGGCGCTGGACAGGGCGACATGCCTCGGGCGCCACGGCCGCCGGCGTACGCACGCTCAACCGCGACATCGCCGAGGTTCCGATCTCGCTCGAGGCCATGGCGATGTGGCACCGCATCGCCAGCATCGTCGGCGATGATTGCGGTTTCCATGCCCATGGCCAGATGCGCATCGCCGAACGCGACGAGCACATGCCCGCCCTGATGCAGCGCGAGGCGAAAATGCGGTCCCTCGGCTACGAGCATGAGGAGATGATCGACGCGGCCGATTTGCGCCGCCTCGTGCCGGCGCTGAGTCCTCACTGCATTGGCGCACTCATTGCGCGAAACGATGGCGCGGCCGACCCGCATCGCACGATCCTCGCTTTCCGCCGCGCCTGCGAGGCCGAAGGCGTCGTCATCGCCGAGGGCTGCGGGGTGGAGGCGGTCGAACGCCAGGGCGAGGGCTGGCTTCTTGCCTGCGGAGCGCGCCGCTTCCGCGCGCCGGTCGTGGTCAACGCCGCCGGCGCCTGGGCTGGCCGGCTGGCTGCGCTCTTCGGCGACGAGATCGCGCTCGGTGTCCGCGCCTCGATGATGATGGTGACGGAACGGCTCGCGCCGCTGCTTGCCCCCGTCGTCAGCGTGGTCGGTCGAGCGCTCTCCTTCAAGCAGTCCGACCAAGGCACGCTGGTGATCGGCGGCGGCCTGCAGGGCGCCGCCGATGTCGAGGGTGAGAGCAGTACGGTGAACTTCACCGAACTCGCCAAGGGCGCTCGCGCGGCAAGCGACCTCTTCCCGATCGTGCGCGGGGTTCGTGTCGCGCGCTGCTGGACCGGCATCGAGGCGCAGACATCAGACCACCTGCCGGTCATCGGCGCCTCGCCGAACGCCTCTGGCCTGTTCCATGCCTTCGGCTTCTCCGGGCACGGCTTCCAGCTCGTCCCGGTCGTCGGCGCCATTCTGACCGATCTCGTGACGGCGGGGACGACGCGCCGCGAGATCGCCGCCTTCGCGCCAGGGCGCCTGATGCAGGAGAGGGTCGCGGCATGATGGGGTTCGTTCTGAGGCGGCTGCTGCTCGCCATACCGACGCTGTTCGTCATGCTGACGGCGATCTTCGTGCTGGTGCGGCTGGTGCCGGGCGACGCCGCCTCGGTGATCCTGGGTGATCAGGCGAGCGCGGCCTCGCTTGCCGCCTTGCGCGAGAAGCTCGGCCTCGACCAGCCGGTGCATGTCCAATACCTCACCTTCATCGGCAAGGTCGTGACCGGCGACCTCGGCCAGTCGCTCAGCACCGGCCACAGCGTCATAGCGGAAGTCCTGCGGGTCCTGCCGTCGACAATCGAACTCACGATCGCCGCGATCACGATCGGACTCCTCTTCGGCCTGCCGCTCGGAGTCGCCGCCGCGCTCAGCCGCAATGGTTGGGTCGACTATGTCTCGCGCGTCGTCTCGCTGGTCGGCCTGTCCTTCCCGGCCTTCGTCTCCGGCATCCTCATGTTGATCGTCTTCGCAATCCAGCTCGGCTGGTTCCCGGTTCTGGGCAACACCAGCGGCTCGGGCGATTTCGGCGCCCAGATGCGGGCCCTTGCGTTACCGGCCCTGAACCTCGGCATCATCATGACGGCCTATGTGATGCGCGTGACGCGGGCGGCGATGCTCGGCGTGCTGACGGAGGACTATATCCGCACCGCGCGCGCCAAGGGCGTGACCCGCCGGCAGCTCATCGTGACGCATGCGCTGCGCAACAGCCTGATTCCGATCATCACCGTGGTCGGGCTCTATTTCGGTACGCTGATCGGCAATTCGGTGCTGACCGAGATCATCTTCAACCGCCCGGGCCTGGGCAAGCTGATCATCGGTGCGCTCAACTCGCGCGACTACACGCTGCTCCAGGGGCTGATGATCATCTTCGCGGTCTGCGTCATCGTCGTGAACACATTGACCGACCTCGCCTATGGCCTGGTCGATCCGAGGGTGAAGTACTCATGAGCGCCGTCGCCTCCACGACCGTCGACATGCGGCCGGGCGGCCTCTGGCTCGCCTTCCGTCACAACAAGATCGCGTGGGTTGGGCTCGTCCTGCTGGCACTGATCGTCTTCGTCGCCATCTTCGCGCCCTGGCTGGCGCCGCACGATCCGCTCGAGCAGAACATCGTCGCGCGGCTCGAACCGCCATCCGCCGAATTCTTGCTCGGCACCGACTCCTATGGGCGCGACGTGCTCTCGCGGTTGATCTATGGCGCGCGCATCTCGCTCTTCGTCGGCTTCGTCGCGATCCTGATCGCGATGGTGGTCGGCACGACGATCGGCGTCATCGCCGGCTATATCGGCGGGCTCTTCGACCAGATCGTCATGGGCGTGCTTGACGTGCTGCTCGCCTTCCCGACGCTGCTGCTCGGCCTGATGATCGCCGCCATGCTCGGCGCCAGTCTCGAGAACCTCATCATCGCCATCGCGGTGACCGAGGTCGCGCCCTTCGCCCGCGTCGCCCGCGCTCCGACGATCACGCTGCGCCAGCGCGATTTCGTCGAGGCTAGCCGCTCCTATGGCTGCGGTCCCCTGCGCATCATGTTCCGGCACATCCTGCCCAACATGCTCTCTGACGTGGTGGTGATGAGCTCGCTCTGGCTCGCCTCGGCCATCCGCACGGAAGCCTCGCTCAGCTTCATCGGCCTCGGCGTCCCGCCGCCGGCTGCGACCTGGGGCGGCATGATCCGCGAAGGCTTCGAGAACATCCTCGACGCCTGGTGGCTCGCCGTCTTCCCGAGCCTCGCCATCCTGGCGACGGTACTGGCGCTGAACCTGCTGGGCGATGCCCTGCGCGACGCCTCGGACCCGCGTACGCGCGACCGCTGAAGGGGCGCGGTGCGACGTCACCGGCCCGATCACCCGGCGAAGAAGACCTCGCGGGTGATGATGATCGGCAGATGGCCGTCGGGCAGGAAGTTCGGCTCGTCGGCGCGGGTCGCGACATATTCCGAGGTTAGCGTACCGGCCTTCATGTCGGCGGTGGACTCGAACCAGGTGATCGCCAGCCCGTCATAGACCGGCTCGCCCGCCTCGTATTGCGACAGAGCGAGGTGGTTCTGCTCGTAGCGTCGCAGCACGGGGATCGTCGCGGCGAGCGGGCCGTGCACGTAGCGCCAGTAGTCGCGGAAGGGCGCCAGGGGCATGCCGGATCGGCGGTTGACGAATTCGATGTTCTTGACGGCAGGTTCCGGCACCGGGCCGTCCTTGATGACATGGACGTCGACGGCCATCCGCACCAGCCGTGACGGCTCGACGAGTGGCAGCAGATCCGCTGCGACCCGGCGGGCGGCCTCGCTTGCGTCGTAGGTCGCGACGGCAGCGTCATCGTCGAACCAGGCTTCGCTGATCCCGTCGAACAGCAGCTCGCCCTTGGCGTAGCCCTTTTCCAGCGCATGGGACTGGACATAGCGACGCACGCCGGGGGCAGCGGCGGCGAGCGGGCCGTGGTCCTGCGCCCAGCGTCCCTGGAACTCCAGCACCGAGAGGCCCGGAGCCCGCTTCACGAGGGTCACGATCTTGCGCATCGCTCAGGCTCCCGATTTCGGCCGGTCGAGGCGGGCGCGGCGCTGGAGCCACCAGCCGAAAGCCTGAGGCCAAGTGTTCCAGCCCGTCTCGCCCGCCAGCGCGACCGTCGCCTTGGCCGCCCAGTTGGGGTCGAACAGCATCTCGCGCCCGAGTGCGATCAGGTCTGCGGCTCCTGCCTGCAGGATAGCCTCCGCCTGCGCGGGGTCCCGGATCAGGCCGACTGCCATGGTCGCGATGCCGGCCTGTTTGCGGACGCCGTCCGAGAACGGCACCTGGAAGCCGGGCGCGCGGGCCGGCAGGCTGTATTCGCGCGGCACCCGCATGCCACCGGTCGAGCAGTCGACAAGGTCGACGCCGACGCCTTTCAGCGCTTTGGCGAAGGCGACCGTATCCGCGAGGTCCCAGCCATAGTCGACGCCGTCGATCGCCGAGACACGGACGAACATCGGCCTGCCGCCGGGCCAGGCCTGCCGCAATGCCTGCGCGAGCCTCAGCGGGAAGCGCATGCGGTTCTCGAGCGAGCCGCCATACTGGTCGTCCCGCTTGTTGCCGAGCGGCGAGAGAAAGCCGTGCAGCAGATAGCCATGGGCGCAGTGCAGCTCCAGCACGTCGAAGCCGGCGGCCTCCGCGCGCTGAGCAGCCGCGCAATACTGAGCGATCAGGGCCTCCATGCCGGCCTCATCGAGGGCAGTCGGCGTCTGATAGCCGGTCTCGAAAGCCTCGTCTGTCGCCGCAACCAGCGGCCACGGCACCTCGCCACGTGCCGCAAGGTCGCTCTCGCCGAGCGGGCCGTAGCCGTGCCAGGGCCGCTGGCTCGCGCCCTTCGCCCCGCTATGGCCGAGCTGGATTCCCGCCGCCGCACCCTGCGCGTGGAGGAAATCCGTCAGGCGCCGGAAGGGCGCGATCTGCTCGTCCCGCCAAAGACCGAGGCAGCCGGGGGTGATCTTGCCCTGCTCGGTCACGGCCGTAGCCTCGGTCATCACCAGCCCGGCGCCTCCCAGCGCGAAGCGGCCGAGATGCACGAGGTGGAAGTCGCTCGGCATCCCGTCATCGGCGCTGTAGGTCGCCATCGGCGCGACGACGATGCGGTTCCTGAGCTCCAAACCGCGCAAGACGAGCGGTTGCAGCAGCAGTGGCAGGGCGGGGGCCGCCTCGCCTGCGAGCACGGCGGCCGTCATCAATAGGACCGCGGCAGGCCGAGATCGTGCTGGGCGACGTAGTTCAGGATCATCTCCTCGGAGACGGGCGCGACCCTGAACAGCCGGGCGTCCCTCCACAGCCGCTCGACATGGTATTCCTTGGCGTAGCCCATGCCGCCTAGGGTCTGGATCGCGCGGTCGGTGGCGAGGCCGGCGGCGTGCCCGGCCATGTACTTCGCCATGTTGGCCTCGGTGCCGTAGGGCTTGCCCTGATCGTAGAGCGTCGCGGCCTTGTGGTTCATCAGCCGCGCGCATTCGAGCTGGATCTGCGCCTCGGCCAGCGGGAACTGGATGCCCTGATAGGCGCCGATCGGGGCGTTGTTGAAGACCTTGCGCTCACGGGCGTAGTCGGCGGCGAGCCTGATCGAAAGTTCGGCCGTTGCGACCAGGCCGGCGGTGGTGACGATGCGCTCGGTGTTCAGGACGTCGAGCAGCTGGCGGAAGCCGCCGTCGAGCGTGCCGACCAGTTCATGCGGCTCGACCCGGACATTGTCGAGAAAGACGGAGCTGGAGGGCAGGGTATTGGTACCGACCTTGTCGATCGCCTGATGGGTCAGTCCCTCGCGCTCGACATCGATCAGGAAGAGGCTGATGCCGTCGGTCTTGCGGCTGACCTCCTCGAGCTTCCTCGTACGGGCGACGATCAGGATCTTGCTGGCCTGCGGCACGGCCGTGATCCAGATCTTCTGGCCGCTGATCCGCCAGCCATCGCCATCGGCCTTCGCGAAGGTCTTGATGGCGAGCGAGTTGGTGCCCGCATCCGGCTCGGTCAGGGCCATCGCGAACATCGCCTGGCCGGCGACGAGCGCTGGCAGCAATTCGTGCTTCATCGCCTCGGTGCCGAAATTGCTGATCGTGACGCCGCCGAAGACGGGATTGCACATGAACATCTGGCTGAGCGTCGAGCCGCCTCCGGCCGCACAGAGCGCCTCGATCGCCATGGCGACCTCGGTCATGCCGAGGCCGGCCCCGCCATATTCCTCGGGGATCGCGATGCCGCAGAGTCCGGCGTCGCAGATCTCCTGCCAGATCGCCGAGGGAAAGGCCTTCTCGGCGTCGAGTTCGCGCCAGTAGTCGAGGCCGAACTTTTCGCCGACCCGTCGCGCGGTCTCGATGAGCATGGTCTGCTCGTCGCTGCGGTCGAAATTCATGTCTGGCTCCCTTGGGGCGCCGGTTGGCGCAGCAGCGGCAATGGGTGTTCGAGCGTCTTCACGACGAGGTCGAGGAAGCGGGCGGCGCGCACGCCGTCGATGACGCGGTGGTCGCAGGACAGGACGAGGCCGAGCTCCTGCCGAAGCGTCGGCTGGCCTTGCGCATCCGGCCGGAAGACGGGCTTCACCGCCGCCACGCCGAGGATCGCGGATTGTCCGGGATTGATGATCGAGACGAGGTGCGAGGCCCCGTACATGCCGACATTGGAGACGCTGATCGCGCCGCCCTCGCAGTCGGCTGCGGTCAGGCGGCCATCGCGCGCCCTGACCACGAGCCCGGCGCAGGAGGACGCGACGGCGTCGAGGTGCCGGGCTCCTGCATCGCGCAGAACCGGCACCATAAGTCCTCGCGGACTATCCACCGCGATGCCGACATCGCTGCCGGCGAGCGTGACGATGTCGCCCTCGTCCCAGACCGCATTGATCTCGGGTTGGGCCAGCAAGGCACGGCCCACCGCCGCCATGATGAAATGGGTGATGCTGAGGCGCTGCGGCAGGCCGGCTGCGTTCAGCTCCTCCCGCATCGCCAAGAGGCCGGTGATGTCGGCCTCCGCCATCACGTAGAAATGCGGGATCGTCTGCTTCGCCTGCGAGAGCCGTCGCGCCACCACCTGCTCGATCGGCGTGGCTGGCCGGCGCTGGCTGTCGGTCTTGCGAAGAGGTGCGGCGCTGGCGGGCGGGGCAGTGGCGAGCGCGGCCTCGACATCCTTCAGCTTGATGCGGCCATGCGGTCCCGAGCCGGCAACGCGATCGAGCGCGATGCCGTTCTGCCGAGCGACGCGCCGGGCGAGAGGCGTGGCGATGAGGCGCGTGCCCATGCCGACGCGCGCGGGCTCTGCCGTCCGGTCAGCGGCCGGGGCCGGCTGTGGTCGAACCTCGGCCGCCGGCGTCGTGCCCATTGCGGGCGCCGCCTTGCCATCCGCCCAGGTCGCGAGCGTGGCGCCGACCGGCACGGTCTCGCCCTCCGGGACTAGGATTGTGCCGATCCGGCCGGCGCGCTCCGCCTCGATCTCGGTCGCGATCTTCTCGGTCTCGATGACGAAGAGCACGTCGCCGGTCGCGACCGTGTCGCCCGCTCCGACCCGCCACGAGGCGAGCAGGCCCTCGGTCATGGTCAGACCGAGCTTGGGCATGACGATCGCGGCAGAGGCGCTCATCTCAGGCCCCCTTGAACTGGGCTGGGCGCTTCTGCAGGAAGGCTTGGCAGCCCTCATGGGCATCCTGTGTATCGAGCACGAGGCCGATCATCGCCTGCTCATGGCGCAGCGAGGAGGGCAGCGGCATGTCGAGCCCGTCCGACATCGTGCGCTTGAGCAACTTCAGCACCAGCGGCGACTTGGCCGCGATCGTCTCGGCCAGCGCGAGAGCCTGTGGCAGTACCTCGGCGTCGGGCACGACGCGGTTGATCAGACCGAGCTTCTCCGCCTCGGCGGCATCGATGCGCGAGCCGGTGAACATCAGCTCCTTGGCCTTGCAGAGCGGGATCTGGCGGATCAGGCGCTGCGAGCCGCCGGCGCCCGGGAAGAGCCCGAGATTGATCTCCGGCAGGCCGAGCTTGGCGGAGGCTGCGGCGATGCGGATGTCGATGCAGAGCAGAAGCTCGGTGCCGCCGCCCAGCGCCCAGCCGTTGACGGCGGCGATGGTCGGCTTGTCCAGCGTCTCGATCCGGCGGAAGACGCTGTGCAGGCGCTCGCCCAGTTCGAGGTAGTGCGGCAGCCCCTGGCGGCTGTCGAGATCGGCGATGTCGCCGCCGGCGACGAAGGCGCGCTCGCCCGTCCCGGTGAAGACGATGACCCGGACCTGATCGTCCGCAGCGGCGCGCACGACGGCCTCGTCGAGCGCGGCCAGCGTCGCCATGTCGAGGGCGTTCAGCGTCGAGGGGCGGTTGATCGTGATCAGCGCCACGGCGTTGCGGCGTTCGTAGAGGATGCTGTCCGACATTTCGGGCTTTCCAGTCACGACGGGTTCCTTCAGGCGAGCGTGCGGCGCACGGCGGCGGCGACGCGCTCCGGCGAGGGCAGGTAGGCCGTCTCGAGCCCCTTGGAGAACGGCACCGGCATGAACGGCGCGGCGACGCGCAGGATCGGCCCGTCGAGCTCGTCGAAGCCGATATCGGCCATGCGGGCGACGATCTCGGCGCCGACGCCGAAGGCCTCGACCGCCTCATGCACGACGACGAGCCGATGAGTCCGGGACAGGGAGGCCAGGACGGTTTCCTCGTCCCAGGGCTGAATGCTGCGCAGGTCGACGATTTCGGCCGAGATGCCTTCCTCGGCGAGCTGCGCGGCTGCGCTCAGCGCAGTGTGGACGGCGGCGCCATAGGCGACGATCGTGGCGTCGCGGCCTTCGCGCAGGATGGCGGCGCGGCCGAGCGGAAGGATTGGCGGAGCGTCCGGCACCTCGCCCTTCATCGCATAGAGCGCCTTGTGCTCGATGAAGACGACCGGATCCGGATCGGCGATGGCCGCGCGCAGCAGGCCATAGGCGCTGGCGGGGTCGGACGGGCACACGACCTTGAGACCCGGCACATGGGCGAACCAGGCTTCGAGGCATTGCGAATGCTGGGGGCCGGCGCCGAGCCCGCCGCCATGGGGCGTGCGCAGCACCATCGGCACCGAGCGCTGGCCGCCGAACATGAAGCGGGCCTTGGCCGCCTGGTTCACCAGCGCGTCCATCACCAGCGTGGTGAAATCCATGAACATGATCTCTGCGACCGGCCGCAGGCCGCTCAGCGCGGCGCCGACGGCAGCACCCGCAAGGGCCGCCTCCGAGATCGGCGTGTCGAGCACCCGCTCGGCGCCGAAGCGGTCGCGCAGGCCGCGGCTCACGCCGAAGGAGCCGCCGGCCTCGCCGACATCCTCGCCGAGCAGGATCACCGTCGGATCGGCCGCCATCGCATCGGCCAGCGCCTGGTTGATCGCGCGCAGATAACGCATCTCGGCCATCAGGCACGCTCCTGCATGGCGACTGCGCCGGTGTAGACGTCGGCCCTGGCCGCGTCGAAGCTCGGCATCGGTGCGGCGCGGGCCGCTTCCACCGCCGCTTCGATCCGCGCGGCGATCTCGTCGGCGATCTCGGCAAGCGCGCTTTCGCCGACTCCGAGCGCCTTGAGCTGGCCGGCTGCGACCGCGAGCGGATCGCGCGCACTCAATGCTGCGATCTCATCCGCGTCCCGGTATTTCTGCGCGTCGCCCTCGAAATGGCCGCGGACACGCGTCGTCATGCATTCGAGCACGCGCGGTCCGTCATGGCGCACCTCGGCGACAATGCGTGCCGCATGCTCGGCGACGACGGCGACGTCGTTGCCGTCGATCAAGACATGCGGGATGCGATAGGCGGCGGCGAGGTCGACGAGCTTGAAGGCGAGCTGCTTCGAGGTCGGCAGGAATTCGCCCCAGCCATTGTTCTCGCAGACGAAGAGCAGTGGCAGCTTCCACAGCGCCGCCAAGTTCAGGCATTCATGCATCAGCCCTTCGGCAAGCGCCCCGTCGCCAAAGAAGGCGACCGCGATGGCGCCGTTCTTCTGCGTCTTGTGCGCAAGTGCACTGCCGAGCGCGATGGAGGCGCCTGCGCCGACGATGCCGTTGGCGCCGAGCATGCCGACCGACATGTCCGCCACATGCATCGAGCCGCCGCGGCCGCGGCAGAGCCCGGTCTCGCGTGCCAGCAATTCGGCGAAGAAGCCGTCGAGCGATAGGCCCTTGGCAATGGCGTGGCCATGGCCGCGATGCGTCGAGGCGATGGTGTCCTGCGGCGTCAGCGCCGACATGACGCCGGCCGAGACGGCCTCCTGCCCGATGCTGAGATGGATGAAGCCGGGCACCTCGCCATCGGCGAACATCTTGCTCAGCCGCTCCTCGCTGCGCCGGATCAGCACGAGCGAGCGGTAGAGCGCGAGCAGTTCGGCTGCCGCGTTATGGCCGGTGCCGGCCCCGCCTCGCGCTGTCCTCGATGTTGCTTGCTCGCTCATGACGCTCTCGATCCCGATGCGGCAACACTAGCATGACATGATTTATGAGTCATGATTCATTTTATTCAAGGCGGAGTGCGGCCGTGCACTGCTCCGCCTGATCCGGAGGGGCGATCAGGCGGCAGCGCGTCTCGGTTCGATAGCCGTGAACAGCGCGACGAAATCCTCGATCCGGCCGCCGGGGAGCGCATCGGCGGCGCTCTCGATGCGCTCGAACAGCTCGGCGGGAAGGCCCTGTTCGGCGCCAGTCCGGGTGAGCAATTCGCGCAAGGTCGCGCGGTCGAAGGTGTAGTCGGCCGGCGTCATGCGCTGCTCGTGGACGATCGTGTCGCCCTCGGCGGTATCTGCCTCGATCACGGCGCTGAGGATCGGGACGGCGGGATCGGTGACCAACGTGATCCGCGCGACCAACCCGTTCACGGTGGCGTCGTCATAGGTCGTCATGTGCCGCGTGCTCGGCACGCCCCGAAGGAGCGTCGTCGCGATGCAGAACGGGATGCTCATCAGCGTGCCGGAGATCGAGCTGAACGGTCCGGTCGCATCCATGCCGGCATAGCCGGTCTCATAGGGGTTCATCCGCACTCGGACGGCCTTTATCTCCCGGCCTGTCAGCGTCTCGCGCAGAGCCAGCGCGCCGGTCACCGGCGTCTGGTTGAAGGCGCAGACTGGATACGGTTTGAAGGTCACGCGCAGGATCGACCAGTCGTGGCCGAGGCGGGAGGCGAGGTCGGCCGGGATCTCGGCGCCGGCAAAGCAGCGGACGAAGCCGGCGCGTCCCTCGAAGGCGTGCGGCGCCGAGACCGAGCCCGCTGCGGCCAGCTCGGCCGCGATCAGGCCGTTGCGGGCGACGACGCCGACCTGGTAGCGCCATTCGTCGGTGCCGTCGGCGAAGGATTGTAGGACGCCTCCGGTGAAGGACACGGCATTGGCGAGCGCAGCGGCGAGCAGGCCCTCGTCCAGTTCCATCAGCTTGCCGGCCGCCGCTGCGGCCGCGATGCAGCCATAGGTGGCCGAGGAGCGGAACCCCGCGGGCGTGGTGTTACCGGCGAAAGCGTTCTCGAACAGCCCGCCGGTCTCGTAGCCGGCGACGAGGGCCGGGATCAGCCGCGACAGCGGATAGCCGCGTGCCTCGGTCATGGCGAGGAGCATCGGGATCAGGATGGTGCCGAAATGGGCTGCGCCGCAGGTGTCCTCCTGGGCGCGGCCGTGGAACAGCGCGCTGTTGGCGAGGCAGGCGGCGCCTATCGTGCTCTTCCGGCCGTCGCCGAAAAGCGTCGCGCCGGTCGGAACTTCGCCGTCGAGCGCGATAGCGGCCTTGCGCGCCACCGGCGCATACGGCGTGTCGAAGCCGTTGACGGCCATGCCCAGTGCGTTGACGAGGCAGGCGCGCGCTTTGTCGGCGATCTCGGCCGGAAGCGTCTTCGCGTCGAGCCCGGCGACGAAGCGGGCGATTTCCTGGGTGAGTGTCGGCATGGCAGGACTCCCTCGAAGGTCAGAGCGCGAGGTAGCGCTGGCGAACGTCGTCATTGGCCTTGAGGTCCGCGATCGAGCCGCGGAAGACGATCTGGCCCTTGTCGATCACGGTCGCGTCGCTGGCGAGGCCGAGGCAGAAATGCATGTTCTGCTCGGCGATCAGGATCGTGACCCCGGTCTTGCGCAAGGTGCGGATCAGTTCGCCGATGCGCTGCACGATGATCGGGGCGAGGCCTTCGCTCGGCTCGTCGAGCAGCAGCACCGACGGATTGCCCATCAGCATGCGCGCGATCGCCAGCATCTGCTGCTCGCCGCCGGAGAGCCTGCCCGCCATGCGCTGGCGCAGCGGCGTCAGCAGCGGGAAGACCTCGTAGATCCGCTCCAGGCTCCATTCGTCGCGCCCGTCCGGCCCGGGCTTGCGCGCGATCAGGAGATTGTCCTCGACGCTGTGCTCAGGGAAGACCTGCCGGTCCTCGGGCACGAAGCCGAGACCGGCGCGCGCCATCTCGTAGGGCTTCTGGCGGGTGCGGTCGTTGCCGAACAGCTTGACCGTGCCGCGCTTCGGCGGGGCGAGGCCGGCGATGGCCTTCATCGTGGTGCTTTTGCCTGCGCCATTGCGCCCGAGCAGGGCCATGGTCTGGCCTTCCTGGATGGCGAAATCGACGCCGAACAGGATCTGGCTCGCGCCGTAGAACACGTCGATGCCGGCGACTTCGATGACCGTCCGGGTGCTCATGCCGCGGCCTCATGCTCGGTGCCGAGATAGGCCTCAATCACAGCGGGGTTGGTGCGGATCTCCTGCGGCGTGCCCTCGGCGAGGACGCGGCCATAGCTCAGCACGCGGATCGAGGGCGCGATCCGGAAGACGATGTCCATGTCGTGCTCGATGAAGACGACGGTAATCTTCTGGCGCTCCCAGAGCTCGCGCACCTTCTCGATCACGCGCCAGCGCTCCTCGGGGCCCATTCCGGCGGTCGGCTCGTCGAGCAGCAGTACCTTCGGCTCGAGGACGAGGGCCAGCGCGATGTCGAGAAGCTTCTGGTCGCCATGAGAGAGGTTCGCCGAGAGCGTGTCGCGCTTGCCGGTCAGCCCAACCATCTCGATGCAGTGGGCGGCATGCTCGCGCGTCGAGGGCAGCGGAAAACGCGCGCCGAGCCGGCCGGACTGGCGGTGATGCGCGTTGACCGCGGCCAGCATCGTCTCCTCGACGGTCAGCGACGGGAAGATGCTGGCGACCTGGAAGGCCCGGCCGATGCCTCGCCGCACGATCTCGCCGATACTCAGGCCTATGATCGACTGGCCGTCGAGCCGGATGTCGCCGCTGTCGGGGCGGAACGCGCCCGAGAGCAGGTTGAAGAAGGTGCTCTTGCCGGCGCCATTCGGGCCGATGATCGCCGTGAGCGAGCCGGTGGCGAAGGTCATGGTGACGTCGTCGGTGGCGCGGACGCCGCCGAAGGACTTCACGAGGTTGGTGATCTCAAGCATGCGGTCCGTTCCCGGGATCGCGGAAGCCGCCATAGGTGTGCCAGGAGGTTCCGGCCATCCAGCCGCAGTCGACGGGCACGTCGATGCCCGAAAGGGCCGAGGCTTCCGGCGATGCGACGAAGCCGACGACGCGGGCGATCTCGTCGGGCTCGACCAGCCGGCCCATCGGCACGCTGCCGACGAGATTGGTGACGTCGCGCTCGCCCTTGTCGATCGCCTCCTGCAAGGCGGGCGTCCGGGTGAAGCCGGGCGAGACCGAGTTGACGCGGACGCCGGCCGGGCCCCATTCGGCGGCGAGGCAGCGCGTGATCGAGATCACCGCGGCCTTGGCCGGGGCATAGGCATGCAGAGCCATCGAGCGCGAACCGGCGATCGAGGCGATGTTGACGATGCTGCCGCTGCGCCGCGCGAGCATCGCCGCACCGAAGACGACGCAGCCGAGATAGGTGCCGCGCTGGTCGATATGGACGACATGGTCCCAGACCGACATCGGCAGCTCGGTCGGCCGCAGCGGCGGCTGCAGCACGCCGGCGCTGTTGACGACGACCCCGACCGGCCCGATCTCGCTCTCGATACGAGCCGCGACGGCCTTGAGCCCGGCCTCGTCGCCGACGTCGCCGAACAGGGCGTGGCCGCCGATCTCGGCGGCGACGGCCTCGGCCCTCGCTATGTCGCGGTCGAGCACGACGACCTTGTGTCCACGCCTGGCCAGGTCGCGGCAGCAGGCCGCCCCGATGCCGCTGGCGCCGCCGGTGACGACGGCGATCATCGCGTCGCTCATGTCGCAATCCTTTCCATCTTGTCCGCGCCGACGACCGTGCCGGCGACCGCCTCGGCGCGGGTCCGCCGCGCGGCGCGCCAATCCAGGACGAAGTCCAGCAAGCCCTTCCGTAGGCCGAGCGCGAAGAGCAGGATCACCGCTCCGAGGACCAGCCCGTGATGCTCCGCAATGCGGGTCACGAAGTCGTTCAGCAGGAGCAGCAGCACGGTGCCGACCATCGGGCCGAGGAAGGCGGCGGTGCCTCCGAGCATGACGATGAAGACCGCCTCGCCGGACATCGTCCAGAAGGCGAACTCCGGATAGGCGCCCGAGACGAACAGGCTCATCACGACGCCGCCGAGGCTGGCGAAGACACCGGCCAGGACGAAGGCGGTGAGGCGCGTGCGATAGACGTCGACGCCGAGGAAGCCGGCGCGGGTCGGGTTGTCGCGCACCATGCGCAGCGTGTAGCCGAAGGGCGAGGAGACGATGTGGCGCATGGCCAGCAGCCCGAGCACCAGCAGGGCGGCGGCGAAGAGATAGAGCTGCTTCTGGTCGGCGAGGTTGCTGCCGAGGAAGGAGGGCCGCGGAATGCCGCCGCGCAGGCCCTGGTCGCCGCCGGTGACCGGTGTCCAGGCAATGATCACGCTGTGCACCAGCATCTGGAAGGCTAGCGTGACGAAAGCAAAATAGATCTCCTTCAGGCGAACGCAGATGGCGCCGACGACCAGCGCGACCAGCGCTGCGACTGCCATCGTCAGGAGGATGGCGAGCGGGATCGGCATGCCCGTCCGCTGCATGATGATGCCGAAGCTGTAGGCGCCCATTCCGAAGAACAGGCCGTGGCCGAAGGAGACCATCCCGCCATAGCCCACCAGCAGGTTCAGCGAGGTCGCGAACAGGCCGAGCGCAGCGCAGCGGATGACGAAGTCGATCAAGGCGCTGCTCGTGGTGACGAGCGGCAGGGCAGCGAGGACCAGGAAGGCGGCGAGGCCGAAGAGGACGTCGCGAAGGGCGGGGCTCTTCATCTCAGGCTGCCTCGCGACCGAACAGACCCGACGGCTTGACGATCAGCACGACCGCCATGGCGAGGTACATCAACGCCTCCGTGAAAAGCGGGAAGCCCAGCGCGCCGAAGGTGCGGATCAGGCCGATCAGCACGGCTCCGACCAGCGCGCCGAGGATCGAGCCCATGCCGCCGATGACGGTGACGATGAAGCTCTCGATCAGGATGGAGAAGCCCATGCCCGGCGTCAGCGAACGCACGGGCGCCGCCAGCCCGCCAGCGAGGCCGGCCAGGAGGCAGCCCAGCGCGAAGACGCCGGTGAAGAGCAGGCCGGTGTTGATGCCGAGCACCGAGACCATCGCCGGGTTGTGGGCCGCGGCCCGGATCGTCTTGCCGAAGCGCGTACGGGCGATGGCGAGCCCGACGACGACCGCAATGGCGAGCGCAGCCGCGATGAGGAACAGGTAGAAGGGCGGGACGATGCCTCCCAGGATGAAGAGCGGCGGCACGCGGAAGGCGTCCGGCATGCCCATCGACTTGAATTCGGGGCCCCAGACGATGCGCACGAGGTCGTCGAGGATGAGGACGAGCGCGTAGCAGACCAGGAGCTGCATCAGGACGTTGCCGCCATAGATGCGCTGCATGAAGAAGCGCTCGACCACGACGCCGAACAGGCAGGCGCCGATGGCAGCGCCGAGCAGGGCCAGCGTGTAGCTGCCTGTTGCCTGGAACACCGTCATCGCGAGATAGGCGCCGATCATGTAGAACGCGCCATGCGTGAAGTTCACGATCTTCATCACGCCGAAGATGAGCGTGAGCCCGATCGCGACCAGGAAGAGCAGCATTCCGATGATGAAGCCGCTCGTCACCTGCGTCACCATGCAGGAGGTCGAGACCAGGCATTCGGTCAGGGCGTTGAGATCCATCGCGCGCTCATCGACAAGGGGCGTTCAGGCCGCGTGAGAACGCGGCCCGGCTGATGCGGGAGGGGAGGCGGCGGTCGGCACCGCCGCGGCCGAGGTCTCAGGCGAAGCCCTTCGACTTCTTCCATGCGGCCTCGAGCTCGAAGATGCGCTGCCACGGCACGCTCTTCATCTCCGGCACATAGGGCTCCTTCGGGATGGTCGTGCCCCAGCCGACGGCGTAGCCGACGATGGTCTGGTCCTCGGCGCGCATCGTGACCGTGCCGTCGGCGCCGAAGGGCGACTTGATGGTCAGGCCGCGCAGCGCCTCGGCGATCTTCTTGCCGTCGGCCGAATTGGCCTTCTTCGCGGCCTCGGCGAGGAAGTTGACGCCCAGCGCGTTCTGCCAGGCCCAGTTCGTCGGAAACTCGCCATACTTGGCCTTGTAGGCGTCGCCCCAGGCGGCGTTCTCCGGCGTGGCCGGGAAGGTCTTGATGTAGCGGTTGCCCGAATGGATGCCGGCCGGCAGGTTCTTGACTGCGGTCAGGGCCGTGTAGTCGGCCATGTTGACGGCGTAGAACTGCATCTGAGTGAACAGCGCGTAAATCGCGGCCTGGTCGATGAAGGAGGTCAGGTCGCCGCCCCAGAGGCAGGAGTAGAGCGCCTGCGGCTTGGCCTGCAGGATCTTGGTGATGGCCTCGGTGTAGTCGGGCTGGAAGATCTTCGGCCAGGCCTCGCTGATCACCTCGACCTTCGGCGCGAACTGCTTCAGGTACATCACGAACTCGGCGGTGGTGTCGCGCCCGTAGGCATAGTCCGGCGAGCAGGTGGCCCAGCGCGTCAGGTTCTTCGCATTGGCGATTTCGGCCGCATAGGTGCCGCCGACGACCGAGTCGTGGATGCCCTGTCGGGCGCAGCGGAAGGCGTTCGGCAGCTTGAGCTTGGGATCCGCGCTGAGCGAGGAGGTTTCCGAATTGGTGTGGATGCAGAGGATGCCGAGATCGCGTGCCACCTCGTGCACGGCGAAGGCACCGGTCGAGGCTTCGGCGTCGATCAGCAGCTCGCATCCGTCCGAATTGACCAGCTCGCGGGCGACGCGAGCGGCTTCCTGCGGCTGGCCCTTGGTGTCGCGGACAACGAGTTCGATCGCGCGTCCGCCGATGCCGCCGGCGGCATTGACCTTCTCGACCTCCATCTGAGCGGCGTTGCGCGAGGAGGTGCCGAGCTGGGCGACACGCCCGGACAGAATGGTCGGGAAGCCGACCTTGATGGTCTTGGCCTGCGCGCTTGCCACCCAGGGCATCGAGACCGTGCCTGCGGCGGCCGCTCCTGCGGCGAGGAAGCCGCGCCGGTTCATCGAGGTCCACGACGTCTTGGTCATCATTCTCTCCCTGGTTCCGCCTGGCCCTTTCCGACTGTGCGGTGGGCATGCCTTATTGGCCGCGGTCGTTTCCATCGGCCCTGTTGCCGGCGATAGTCGTGACGGCGGGTGGTGACGTCAAGAAAAAAATGAATTACGAGTCATAAACCAGAAAACGATCTGACCGGCTCTCGCGACGGGCTGGCGCAAGGGCGGATACGGGACGGGCAGCGGACGGGAATGATCAATCTTTCGAGCTTCATCGACTTCCACGCCAGTCGGACGCCGGAGCGCATCGCGATCGTTTTCGGCGATGCCCAGATCAGCTACGCCGCGCTCGCTCGCCGGGTTGCGACGACCGGTGGCTGGCTCAGCGAGCGCGGCATCGGCGAAGGCGATGTCGTGGCGGTGCTGATGAAGAACAGCGCCGCGTTCGTCGAGATCGCGATTGCGGTTGGGCATATCGGCGCCGTGTTCCTGCCGATCAACTTCCGGCTCTCGGCGGACGAGGTCCGCTACATCGTCGAGAATTCAGGCGCCAAGCTGCTGATCGCGGATCAGGAACTCGCGAGCGCCGCAGAATTGGTCGCCGACACAGTGCTGCTCGATGCGGCAGCCCAGTCTGACAGCACGCGGCTCGGCCCCGGAGCGGCGCCCGTGCCGCGTGTCCCGCGCAAGCCGGGCGATCTGTACCGGCTGATGTACACCTCCGGCACCACAGACCGTCCGAAGGGAGTGATGCACAGCTATGAGAACTTCTACTGGAAGTGCAGCGACCATGTCGTCGCGCTCGGGCTGAACGCCGGGAACCGCCTGCTCGTCACCGGGCCGCTCTACCATGTCGGGGCCTTTGATTTGCCGGGTATGGCAGTGCTCTGGGTCGGAGGCATGCTCTGCATCCTGCGCGATTTCTCCGCCGAGGCGGCGCTGGCTGCGATCGCCGGCGAGCGGCTCGATTGTGCCTGGCTCGCACCGGTGATGACCAGCGCCATGCTGGCGGCGGCGCCGGCGAGCGGGCTCGACCTGACCAGCCTGCGCTGGGTCATCGGCGGCGGCGAGCGCACGCCGGAAGTCCGCATCCGCAGCTTCGGCGAGAGCTTCCCCAAGGCCCGCTACATCGACGCTTATGGGCTGACTGAGACCTGCAGCGGCGACACCCTGATGGAAGCCGGGCGCGAGATCGAGAAGATCGGCTCGGTCGGGCGGGCGCTGGCGCATGTCGAGATCGCGATCCGCGACGAGCAGGGCCGTGAGCTGCCGGCCGGCGAGCCCGGCGAGATCTGCCTGCGCGGACCCAAGATCACCCGCGGCTACTGGAACGATCCGGCCAAGACCGAGGCGGCCTTCTACGGTGACTGGTTCCGCAGCGGCGATATGGGCTATCTCGACGCCGACGGCTTTCTCTTCCTGACCGATCGGCTGAAGGACATGATCATCTCGGGCGGCGAGAACATCGCCTCGTCGGAGGTCGAGCGCGTGATCTTCGAGTTGCCGCAGGTGCGCGAGGTCGCGGTCATCGGCGCCCCCGACGAGCGCTGGGGCGAGAAGCCCGTCGCTTTCGTCGTGCTTGAGCCCGGCGCCGCACTCTCGCTGGAGGCCTTGCGGAGTCATTGCCGGACGAAGTTGGCGGCCTTCAAGGCGCCGCGCGACATCGTCGTTCGCGAAAGCCTGCCGCGAAACCCCTCCGGAAAGATTCTGAAAAGACTTCTCCGGGACGAATTCCGGTCTTAATTCAAGCAGTGTCACGACAAGCGAGCCTTTGACGCGCATGGTCATCAGCACATCCAAGACGGCGACCGCCAAGCGCCCCGTGAAACTGACGCGCAGCGAGAAGAACGACGACGTCAAGCGTCGGCTGTTCGGGGCCGCCGCCAAGATGGTCGGTCGCTACGGCTATGCCGACGCTTCGGTCGCACGCATCACCGATGCTGCCGGCGTGGCGCAGGGCACCTTCTACAATCACTTCGAGAACCGGCAGGAGCTGCTGGACCAGTTGCTGCCGGTGATCGGCCAGCAGATGGTCGCCTTCATCCGCACGCGGATCGACCAGGCGAACTCAGAGGTGGAGAGGGAGGTGACGCGCTTCCGCGCCTTCTTCGACTTCCTGAAGGAGACGCCGGAATTCCTCCGCATCCTGAACGAGGCCGAGGTCTACGCGCCGACCGGCTATCAGCACCATCTCGACAACATCTCGACCGCCTATGTGAGGCTGCTCAAGCGCGCGCGGGGACCGGGGCGGGTCGGCGATTACACTGACGAGGAGCTTGAGGTCATCGTCCATGTGCTGATGGGCGCGCGCGGCTATCTGAGCCGGCGATACGCTTATGGCGAGGACGGCCCGCAAGCCGTGCCGGAACATGTCTTCACCGCCTACGAGAAGCTGATTTCGGCCGGGCTCTTCGACAAGGCCTAGGCGCGAGCGCGCTCCGGCCCGGGCTGATTGACCTGCACGGGGCAACGGGACCACAGTCTCCGACCATCCCATGGCGAGGTCGGAGGGCGCGATGCCGCCTGAGACGCACTATGCGAAGAGCGGAGAGGTCCGGATCGCCTATCAGGTCCTGGGGAACGGGCCGCTCGATCTCGTCTTCGTGCCGGGCTTCATCTCGAACCTCGACCATTATTGGGACGAGCCGACCCTTACGCACTTTTTGATGCGCCTCGCCAGCTTCAGCCGGTTGATCCTGTTCGACAAGCGCGGCACCGGTCTCTCGGACAGGGTCGGGAACCTGCCCACCCTCGAGGAAAGGATGGACGACGTCCGCGCCGTCATGGACGCTGCCGGAAGCAAGCGCGCGGCGATCTTCGGCGTATCGGAGGGCGGCGCGATGAGCCTGCTATTCGCCGCGACCTACCCCGAGCGCTGTGTGGCTCTCGCCCTCTACGGCACCTACGCGCACTTCTTCTCCTACGTCCTGCCGCCCGATCGTTTCGAGGCTTTCGTTACCCGGGTCGACGAGCGTTGGGGATCGGGCGCCAGCCTCGCGGCCTTCGCTCCGAGCAGGGTCGGCGACGAACGCTTTACCGCCTGGTGGGCGCGCTTCGAGCGCCTGGGCGCTAGCCCCTCCGCCGTGATCGCGCTGATGCGGATGAATACCGAGATCGATGTCCGTCACGTCCTGCCGATCATCCGCACCCCGACGCTGGTTCTGCATCGGGTCGGCGATACCCGCGTCAATGTCGAAGGCGGCAGGAACCTCGCTCAGGGCATCAATGGCGCGCGCTACCTCGAGCTGCCGGGGAACGACCACGTCCTCTGGGCTGCGGACGTCGATGCCGCGGCGGGTGCGATCGAGGAGTTCCTCACCGGATCGCGCTCGCATGTCGAGAGCGACCGCGTCCTGACGACGGTGCTCTTCACCGATATCGTCGACTCGACCAGGCGCCTGGCCGAGCTGGGCGACAACGCCTGGAAGGGTCTGATCGAGCGGCACGACCATATCGCGCGGCAGGAGATCGCCCGCTACCGGGGGCGCGAGGTCAAGACGCTTGGCGACGGCTTCGTCGTGACCTTCGACGGGCCGGCCCGTGCCATCCGCTGCGCCGGGGCGATCGGCGATGCCGTCCGCTCGCTTGGGCTCGAGCTGCGCAGCGGGCTGCATACGGGGGAGGTCGAGGTCAAGGGCGACGACATCACCGGCATCGCGGTGAACACGGCGGCCCGGGTGTCGTCGCTGGCCGGCGCCGGGGAGGTGCTCGTCTCGGCGACGGTGCGCGATCTCGTCGCCGGCTCCGGTATCCGCTTCGTCGAGTTCGGGCCCTGCTCCCTGAAGGGGATCGACGACGAGGTCAGACTTTTTCGGGTCGCCTGACGCCGCTCAGGCGGCGCGACGGCGCGGGACATGGGAAGGGGCGGAACATGATCCGGGCGGAGTGCCACACGGCCGATGAAGCAATGCAGGTCGAATTCGACGCGACCCCCTGGTTCGAGACGGCCGATGCGCGCACGATCGTCTTGCTGAGCAGGAAGAATTGGTCGGTGCCCTGGGTTGCGGACGGCCTGGAGGCGCGCCCGGGCTATGAGGCGCTTCACGAGCTGATCCGCTACGCGCGGGATCGACTGGAGATGGAGACGCGGGAAGACCCGTCCTGGGCAACGTTCGAGTGCCGCGTCGATGGAAACGGGGCGACCGCATGGCTCGATCGGCATCGCCCCGACATCGCCGCTGAGATCCGCCGCTACGCCTGATGCTGGGAACCGATCGCTCCGGTCCCGGCCGGCACTTGGCGAACCGATGGCAACCCTGGGAGACCGATCATGGATGAGGACCGTTTCAACATGGCTGTCCGCAAGTTCCTGAAGGAGGTCGGGGTCACCTCGCAGCGTGAGATCGAGCGTGTCGCGCGGGCGGGCGCGCCGGATGGGCGCAAGCTGCGCCTCCGGATGACGCTGACCTCGGAGGACGAGCCGGCGCTGCAGCATGTCGTCGAGACGACGATCGAGCTGAGATGACCGTCGCCATGCAGGTCGTGCGGGCCCCACCCGGCCGGCTGCGGCCGGCCGGGTGGGCAGTCATTACTGCGCGAGATAGCCGCCGTCGATCACCAGCTCGGTTCCGGTCACGTAGCTGGACTCGTCGGAGGCCAGGTACAGCGCGCCATAGGCGATCTCGATCGGCTGCCCGGCGCGCTTCATCGGCGTCGCACCGACGGTGGCCTCGTTGAGGTCGGGCGCCTGTGCGTCGGTCAGCGGCGTCGCGATGAAGCCGGGATGTACCGAGTTCACGCGGATGCCGTCGCCGACATAGGTGATCGCAGCATTCTTCGACATGTTGCGCACCGCGCCCTTGGCGGCGTGGTAGCTGTGCGCGCCGGCGACCGCCGCGCTGCCCCAGATCGAGGAGATGTTGATGATCGAGCCCGACCTCCGCGGCCGCATCACGCGCACCGCCTCGCGCATGCCGAGGAAGACGCCGGTCTGGTCGATCGCGATCATCCGGTTCCAAGCCTCGATGCCGAGCTCGTGCAGCGGCTCATAGGCGATGATGCCGGCATTGTTGACGAGAACGTCGAGCCGACCGGTTTTGGCGACGACCGTGTCGACCGCCGCCTTCCAGGCCGCCTCGCTCGCGACGTCGAGATCAAGCGCCTGGATACCGTCGGCATAGGGCTGCGCCGGCGCCTTGACATCGCTGGCGAAGACGGTCGCCCCCTGTTCGGCGAAGAGCTGGGTGATGGCGTAACCGATGCCGCTCGCGGCGCCGGTGACAAGCACGGTCTTGTTGTTCAATCGCATGGTTCATTCCTTTTCGTTCAAAAATGTGACCAGTGGTCACTTCGAGTCGAAATAGGCGATGAAGTTACTATTGTCAACATATGTTTCCGCCGCTAACTTTGCGCTATGAACGACGAACCCAAACGCTATCATCACGGCGACCTGCGGCGCGCCATGCTCGACACCGCCATGGAGATGCTGGCCGAGGACAATGGCTGGCAGTTCACCTTGCGCGAGCTGGCGCGCCGGGCGGGTGTGAGCCACACCGCTTCCTACAAGCACTTCCCGGACAAGGCGGCGCTGCTCGCGGAGTTGGCGCTGATCGGGATGGACCGGCTGCGCGTTGCGCTGCTCGCCGCGCGCCCGCCGGCACCGGCGACCTTACGGGAGCAATTCCTGGAAATGTCGCGCGCCTATGTGCGGTTCGGTACGGCCAATCCGAACCTCTATCGGCTGATGTTCAGCGCGGACGCACGCGCTGCTGCCAGCCTGCGGCTCAAGGAGCGCGGCGAGGCGGCGCTGGCGGTGCTTGTCGAACTGATCGAGGAGGGACAGGGAACCGGCTGGCTGCGCAGAAGAGAGGTCTACGAGCAGACCAGCGCCGGCTGGGCGCATCTGCATGGCGTCACGCTCCTGACGATGGACGGCCTGCTGGGGCCCGACACGGTCAGGTCGGATCATGCAGCCGAGGCGGCGCTCCAGATCCTGCTTGAAGGGTTGGAGGCCGAAAAATCCTGACCGTCCGGTGATCAGGCCGGATGATCTGGTTCCGCCATCGAACCGGCGGGCGCTAGTAGTCCATGCCTCCCGGCATCGCCGGCGGCGTTTCCTTCTTCGGCAGTTCCGCGACCAGCGCCTCGGTGGTGATCAGCAGCGAGGCGATCGAGGCGGCGTCCTCGAGCGCGGTACGCACGACCTTGGCCGGGTCGATCACGCCGTTCGCCACCAGGTCCTGATACTCGCCCGTCGCGGAATTGTAGCCCCAGTTGTAGTCGTTGGCCTCGATGAGCTTGCCGACGATGACCGCGCTGTCGCCGCCGGCATTCTCGATGATCTGCCGTGCCGGGGCCTGTAGGGCGCGGCGCACGATGTCGATACCGGTCTTTTGGTCGCCATTGGCCGGCTTGAGGCTGCCGAGCGACTGCAACGCTCTCAGCAGCGGCACGCCGCCCCCGGGCAGGATCCCTTCCTCGACGGCTGCACGCGTCGCATGCATGGCGTCGTCGACGCGATCCTTCTTCTCCTTGACCTCGACCTCGGTCGCGCCGCCGACGCGGATGACCGCGACGCCGCCGGCGAGCTTGGCCAGGCGCTCCTGGAGTTTCTCGCGGTCGTAGTCGGACGAGGTCTCTTCGATCTGCGCCTTGATCTGGGCGACGCGGTCCGCGATGTCCTTCTTTTTGCCGGCCCCGCCGACGATGGTCGTGGTCTCCTTCTCGATCGAGACCTTCTTGGCGCGGCCGAGCATCTGGAGCGAGACGGTGTCGAGCTTGATGCCGAGGTCTTCCGAGATCATCTGGCCGGCGGTCAGGATCGCGATGTCCTCGAGCATGGCCTTGCGGCGATCGCCGAAGCCTGGTGCCTTGACGGCGGCGATCTTCAGGCCCGCGCGCAGCTTGTTGACGACGAGCGTCGCCAGCGCCTCGCCCTCGACGTCCTCGGCGATGATCAGCAGCGGCTTGCCGGACTGCATCGCCGCCTCGAGCAGCGGCAACAGGGTCTGCAGGGAGGAGAGCTTCTTCTCGTGGATCAGGACATAGGCGTCTTCCAGCTCGACGCGCAGCTTCTCCGCATCGGTAATGAAGTAGGGCGAGATGTAGCCGCGGTCGAACTGCATGCCCTCGACGATGTCGAGCTCGGTCTCCGCAGTCCTGGCCTCCTCGACAGTGATCACGCCTTCATTGCCGACCTTCTTCATCGCGGCGGCGATCATCCGGCCGATCTCGGTGTCGCCATTGGCCGAGATGGTGCCGATCTGGGCGATCTCGCTATTGGCCGTTACCGCCTTGGCGTTCTTCCTGAAATCGGCGACCACGGCGTCGACGGCCATGTCGATGCCACGCTTCAGGTCCATCGGGTTCATGCCGGCGGCGACCGCCTTGGCGCCCTCCCGGACGATGGCATGGGCCAGCACGGTCGCGGTCGTGGTGCCGTCGCCGGCGGCGTCATGCTGCTTCGCGGCGACCTCGCGCACCATCTGCGCGCCCATGTTCTCGAACTTGTCGGACAGTTCGATCTCTCTGGCGACCGCCACACCGTCCTTGGTGATGCGAGGGGCTCCGAAGCTCTTCTCGATCACGACGTTGCGGCCTTTCGGGCCGAGGGTGACCTTGACGGCATTGGCGAGGATCTCCACGCCGCGCAGCATCTTGTCGCGCGCTTCCGACGAGAATTTCAGCTCCTTGGCAGCCATGGGTCGAACCCTCCTCTGACGGACGCAGACTCTCCGGACATGGTCGGACGGCCGATATGGCGCGCCGCGGTGTCATGGCCATTCCCGAAACATCGCCGGCTCACGAACCGCCTGTGAAGAACGTCACGCGGGACAGGAGCGTGTAGTCGGATTCCAGGATCATGATGCCCACGAAGACCAGCAGCACCGTCGGCGGCAGCAGGATCGCGTAGCTCAGCGCCAGCCGCTCCCAGGCCATGTGCATGAACACGGCGATGATCAGCCCGGCCTTCAGTGCCATGAAGATCAGGATCAGCGACCAGCGCAGCAATCCGGCGACATGGAAGTAATCGACCAGATAGGAGCAGGCGCTGAGGATGAACAGCCAGATCCAGACCACGAGATAGAGCCTGATCGGATGGTGCTGGGCTTCCGCCTGCACGGTTGGCTGGATGTCGGAATGGCTCGTCCGTTGCGACATGGCGGCCTCGCTCACCAGAGATAGAACAGCGCGAAGATGAAGACCCAGACGAGATCGACGAAGTGCCAGTACAGCCCGGTGATCTCGACGATCTCGTAACGCCCCCTGCGGCTGGTGAAGAAGCCGCGCCGGCCGTCGTCGAAATCCCCGCGCCAGACCTTGCGGGCGATGATGAGGAGAAAGATCACGCCGATCGTGACATGGGTGCCGTGGAAGCCGGTGATCATGAAGAAGCTCGCGCCGAACTGTTCCGCGCCCCAGGGGTTGCCCCAGGGGCGGACGCCTTCCGAGATCAGCTTGCTCCATTCGAAGGCCTGCATGCCGACGAAGGTCGCGCCGAGCAGGGCGGTCGCCAGCATCAGGATCGCCGTCTTCCGGCGGTCGCGCCGGTAGCCGAAATTGACCGCCATCGCCATCGTGCCGCTGCTGCTGATCAGAACGAAGGTCATGATCGCAATCAGGATCAGCGGCAGGTGGTGGCCGCCGATCTCGAGCGCGAAGACCTCGCTCGGATTGGGCCAGGGCACGATCGTCGACATCCGCGCGGTCATGTAGGATATCAGGAAGGTGGCGAAGACGAAGGTGTCGCTGAGCAGGAAGACCCACATCATGGCCTTCCCCCAGGAGACGTCCTTGAACGCGCGCCGATCCGACGACCAGTCCGAGACGAGGCCGGGCAAGCCTGAGGAGGAAGCGGCTTCGCCATGCATGGTGGAGGGCAGGACCTCGTTCATCGCTCTCAATCCCTGGATCTAAGTCAGCAATCCCCGACAGATCTCGATCAATTCGTCCGCCCAGCGCATCAGCAGGGCAAACAGCGCGAGCCAGACCACGAGCAGGAAGTGCCAATATGTGGCGCAGAGCTCGACGCTGAGCCGCAGGGCGCCGATTGCCTGGGGCGTGCTGCCCATCGGAATGGCGAAGGCTCTGACCGTCGTGCGGTAGAGCGCCACGAGCCCGCCCAGCATGTGCAGGCCGTGGATCGCGGTGACCAAGCAGAAGAAGGCGCCGGCCGGGTTCGACGCGGCGAAATAGCCGGCCTCGGCAAGCTCGCGCCAGGCCAGCATCTGGCCGGCGAGGAAGGCCAGCGCCGACACCCCAGCCGCCAGCAGTCCGGAGCGGATGCCGTCGAGCTCGCTACGGCGGGCGGCGCTGACCGTCGTCTGCAGCGCGAGGCTGCTCAGCATCAGCAGGCCGGTGCTGAACCACAGCACGATCGGCATTGGCAGCGCGCGCCAATCCGCCATGCCCATCCGCATGAAATAGGCGCTGACGAGCAGGGCGAAGAGCGAACCGGCCACAGTGAGGAAGGCGGCGAGGCCGAGCCTGGCGGTGGGGCGCGGCGCCGGGCCGCTCCAGTCGGCCTCGCCGGGGATGCCAACCTCGAGCCAGGGCTTGCTGGCCAGGCCCTGGCGCAGCAGCCACCAGCCGCCGAAGCCCGCCAACACGACCATGAAGGTGAGGATCACGATCATGCCCGCACGCCCTCCGTCACTCCCGGCTCGGGCGGCTGGTTCTGCGGCAGGAAGTCCTGCGCGGCCCCCGGCACGCTGTAGTCATAGGCCCAGCGATAGACCACCGGCAGCTCCTTGCCCCAGTTGCCATGGGCGGGCGGCGTCTCGGGCGTCTGCCATTCGAGCGTCGTTGCGCGCCAGGGATTGCCGCCGGAGGGCCGGCCGCGTCTCAGGCTCCAGAACAGGTTGAATAGGAAGACGAGTTGCGCCGCGCCGACGATCAGCGCGACCACGGTGATGAAGATGTTCAGGTCGACGGTCGAGGGCGGCACGAAGGCCATCGCCCCCATCTCGTGATAGCGCCGCGGCACGCCCATCAGCCCGATGTAATGCATCGGGAAGAAGATCGCGTAGGCGCCGAGGAAGGTGACCCAGAAGTGCAGCTTGCCGAGGGGCTCATTGAGCATCCGGCCGGTGATCTTCGGATACCAGTGATAGATCGCGCCGAAGACGACGAGGATCGGCGCGACCCCCATCACCATGTGAAAATGCGCGACGACGAACATCGTGTCGGAGAGCGGCACGTCGACCACGACATTGCCGAGGAAGAGCCCGGTCAGACCGCCATTGACGAAGGTGACGATGAAGCCGAGTGCGAACAGCATCGGCACCGTCAGGTGAATGTCGCCGCGCCAGAGGGTCAGGATCCAGTTGTAGACCTTGATCGCGGTCGGGATGGCGATGATCAGCGTCGTCGTGGCGAAGAAGAAGCCGAAGGCCGGATGCATGCCGCTGACATACATGTGGTGCGCCCAGACCACGAAGCTGAGCGCCCCGATCGCGACCAGCGCCCAGACCATCATCCGGTAGCCGAAGATGTTCTTGCGGGCATGGGTGCTGATCAGATCGGAGACGATGCCGAAGGCCGGCAGCGCGACGATGTAGACCTCCGGATGGCCGAAGAACCAGAACAGGTGCTGGAACAGGATCGGGCTGCCGCCCTTGTGGGCCAGTCGCTCGCCCATCGCGATGATCGAGGGCATGAAGAAGCTTGTCCCGACGAGCCGGTCGAGCGTCATCATCACGGCGCCGACGAAGAGCGCGGGGAACGCCAGCAGCGCCATCACGGTCGCGGTGAAGATGCCCCAGATCGTCAGCGGCATGCGCATCAGGGTCATGCCCCGGCAGCGCCCCTGCAGCACGGTCACGACATAGTTGAGCCCGCCCATGGTGAAGCCGATGATGAAGAGCATCAGCGAGGCCAGCATGATGACGATGCCCCATTGCTGGCCGGGCGTGGCGGCGAGGATCGCCTGCGGTGGGTAGAGCGTCCAGCCCGCGCCTGTCGGCCCGCCCGGCGCGAAGAAGCCGGCGACGAGGACCATGACCGCGAGGAAATAGATCCAGAAGCTCAGCATGTTCACATACGGGAACACCATGTCCCGCGCGCCCAGCATCAGCGGAATCAGGTAGTTCCCGAAGCCGCCGAGGAAGAGCGCGGTCAGGAGATAGATCACCATGATCATCCCGTGCATGGTGATGAGCCGGTAGTAGAAATTCGCGTCGATGAAGGTGAGGAAGCCTGGAAAGGCGAGCTGCATCCGCATCAGCCAGGACAGGACGAGTGCGACCAGCCCGATCGCCAGCGCCGTGAGCGAATACTGGATGGCGATGACCTTGGCGTCCTGCGAGAAGACGTACTTCGTCACCCAGCTCTTCGGGTGATAGAGCTCGACATCGTCGTGCTCCGCCGCGGGAGCCGGGCCGGCCACGCCATGCGCCACGTCCGCCATCAGGGCATCCTTCCGCTCCTCGTCGGATCGGGCGGCCCGCAGCGGGACCGACCCCGACCCCTCCCTAGTTCCTCGCCTGCGTCCTCGATGGCGCTTGCAGTTGGGCGAAGGTTTTCTGTTGCTGCAGCCAGGCCTGGTAGTTGCTGGCCGGCTCGACCACGACGCCGCCGCGCATGAAGGCGTGGCCGATGCTGCAGAGTTCGGCGCAAAGCGCCTCGAAAGTGCCGTTGCGGGTCGGCGTCAGCCAGTAATAGGTCACCACGCCCGGGATCATGTCCATCTTGGCGCGGAACTCCGGCACGTAGAAATTGTGCAGGACATCGAGCGAGCGCAGCAGCAGCTTGACTGGCTTGCCGAGCGGCAGATGCAGCTGGTCGCCCTGGATGATCACGTCGTCCTGGCCGTGCGGATCGTTCGGGGCGAGGCCCAGCGGATTCTCCGGGGTGACATGGGCGACATCGGTCGCACCGAGCCGCCCGTCGGCGCCGGGAAGGCGGTAGCTCCACTGCCATTGCTGGCCGACGATCTCGACGGTCGCGGCATCGTCCGGCACCGTGACGAACTGTTTCCAGACGACGAGACCGGGAGCCAGCATGGCGATGACGCCGATGCCGGTGCCGATCGCGAGCCAACACTCGAGCCGCTTGTTCTCGGGCTCATAGGCGGCGCGCTGGCCCTCGCGATGGCGGAAGCGGAGCACACAATAGGCCATGAAGAGCACCACGGCGGCGAAGACGACGCCGGTGATCCAGAAGGTAATGATCAGGGTGTCGTCGATATAGCCCCAATTGGAGGCAATCGGCGTCCACCACCACGGGCTCACCAGGTGGAACACCACCGAGCCTACGACCACCAGAGCCAGTGCGACCGCGATAGCCATCCTCTGTCATCCTTCCCAGGGGCGGTGACGGACGGAAACCATGGATCGTCGCGGCACGGAGGCCGCGTCGCGACGCTACGCTATGGGAACGAACTCCCAGCCGGCATGAGAACGTTAAAGCAGGCCGGCCTGCGCTGGAGCCCGCCGGGAACAAGGGGGGGAATGACGAGGGGGGACGCGGCGCATGAAGGCCGTGGGGCGCATGCTCGGTTGAGCGCGCCCGCAGGTTTCGAACGTTGCTTTCTCCTAGCCATCGCCGAACCTCGGCTCGCCTGGATGACCGATCGGGTCGTAAGCACGCACATCCGCCGCGATGCATTCGCGGCTTTCAGTCTCAGTCGTCGAATGTTGTCGCCCTGCTCGCGATCGTTGTCAATTGAAGCCGGACCACGGCCGGATGAACGCAATCTAAGATCATGCGACTTTACGGCTGTGTTTTCTTTCCGTCGGCGTCAAACTGTTTGAGGAAGGCGAGGACGTCGTCGATTTCCGTATCGGATTTGAGGCCCGGAAACACCATCTTGGTGCCGACGATCTTGGCTTGCGGCGCCTTGATGTAATCGCGGAACGTGGCCTCGTCCCAGATGAGCCCCGAATTCTTGTTGGCGGCCGAATAGCTGTAGCCTTCGACCGAACCGGAATGGCGACCGAGCAGGCCGTTCAGCTTCGGCCCGACGCCGTTTTTAGCCGTCTCGCCGATCTGGTGGCAGGCGCGACATTTCAGGAAGACCTTCTCGCCCGCGGCGGGGTCTCCGGCCGCTTGGGCTGGAAGGGGACCTGTCGCAAGCAGCGACAGGGCGAGCACGGTCCAACGCGCCATCGGATATCTCCCCTCTCATCTGGAGGCGATCTTTCCGGCAGACCGGCGACGGAGCCGCGCAGCCTTTGGCCGTCACCTTATACCATCGCAGGCCCCTCTCCAATCGGACATCGCCGGCCGCCGCAGCGTCCCGCCTTCGCAAGCGGCGCGCGCCGCCGTAAATCTCGATCCTGACTGGCTTGAGTCGGCGCGCCCGGCGGCAAAACGGCAAGGCCGGCCGCCGAGGTCGCGAGGGGGCAGGAGAGGGCATGAGAGCGCACATCGACCTGGACGCCATACCGGTCGAGATCCGCCGGGCCGCCTGCGCTCATCACGAGGCCGGCCATATCGTCGTCGGCTGGCATCACCGGCGCTACATCACTCATGCCTGGCTGCGCCCACCTCACGGCATCACGGGCGAGACCTGTTTCCTGCCCTACCAGCGCGGCTTCCAGCCCGGGCGGAAGGAGGATGCCGTCCGTGCCGAGGTGGAGGTGGTGATCCTCTCAGCTGGCTATTGCGGCGAGATGATCTACTGGAACGCCGGCGAGGGCCTGAAATGGTATCCAGGCGAGATCCAGTCTCACCATGACGACCTGGAGCAGATGCGGCCCTATCTCGCCTTCCTGCGTCCGCAGGACCAGGCGGCCTTTCGCGACCGTTGCGCAAGGGCCGCCACCGCGATCCTGTATGATCCCCGTATGCTCGCTGCACAGAAGGCCATCGCCAGAGCGCTGTTCGAGCGGAGGCGGGTCGATGCGGACGAGACCGATGCCATGATCAGGGCCGAACTGCCCCGCTAGGTGCCCCGCGGCACTGGCCTCGACATGACCGGGGCCTGAACCGCGTCGCGGTCCAGGCCCCGGTCGATCTCGGGTTGGGCGGTTACGCCGCTCAGAACTCTTCCCAGCCGGTATCGTTATGGCCGTTGGCGACCTTCTTGGCCGGGGCGCGCGGGATCGGCGCCGGGGCCGGAGCGCGCGGCGCTGCCGCCGGTGCCCGGGTCTGGACGAAGGCGGCCTCGGCGAGCTGCCGCAGACGGGCAGGCTCGGAGGCCGGCGCGGCGCGGACCGGCGTAGGGGCCGGCTGGCGGTAGGCGACCACGGCCCC
>NZ_DASYHA010000010.1:0-73450 GCF_035999205.1 Allobosea sp. | reverse complement strand
CACCGACTATCCGACGCCGGACGGCACCTGCATCCGCGACTACATCCACGTCACCGATCTCGCCCGGGCGCATCTCTCCGCGCTCGAGCATCTGCGCGCCGGCGGCGCCAACCTGACCCTCAACTGCGGCTATGGCCGCGGTTACTCGGTCAGCGAGGTGGTGCGCGTGGTCAAGCAGGTCTCGGGCGTCGATTTCCCGGTCAAGCTCTCCGGCCGCCGCGCCGGCGATCCGGCCTCGCTCGTCGCCAGGGCCGACCGCATCCGCACGGAACTCGGCTGGCGCCCCGAACATGACGACCTCGAGGAGATCGTCCGCCAGGCCCTCGCCTGGGAAGACAAGCTCAGGACGCGAAACGCGCTCTGAGCCCATCCGGCCTCAGCCCGCAACGACCAGATCGGCCGGGTCCCTGACGTCCGTGACCGTCAGCCGGCGCATCTCGCCCGAGCGCGTCACCCAGTCGATCGACTTGCCGGCCGCCATGCCGATCAGGGCGACGCCGACCGGCGTCATCACCGAGATCTTGCCGGCATCGACATCCGCCTCCTCCGGCCGGACTAGCGTGATCGTGGTCTCCTTGGCCGTGCCCTCGTCGCGGAAGGTGACGCCGCTGCCGATGCGGACGTGATCGGCCGAGCTGCGGCCCTCCGGCAGGATGCGAGCCCGATCGAGTTCGCGGCCGAGTTCGGCCGCGAGATCGGCAAGGCGCTCGCCGGCGCCGGCGACGGCGCGGCTGAGCATGAGATGGTCCTCGGCGGTGAGCACGATAGCCGGCCGCGCGGAGCGTTTCGTTGAATTGGTCATGAGGTATCCTGAAAGATGGCTCGGCAGCCGGCGGCGAAGGTCGATCGACCGCGCCGACTCGCGACTGTCCGAAAGGCTGATGTGGGTCTAGGATCGAGGCGCCGAAAGGCGCGGCACTGGCCCCGAACCCGGAGCGCGCGGCGCGGCGGGCGCGGGGCTAGTGGCCCGCGATGAGATTGCCCGAGCGGTGGAGACCGCGGCAGAACCGGAGATGGCTGTCCATGCCCGCAAGGCTCGGCCAACCCGCCCGATTTGTCAAATCGCGCCACTGCGACGCACCCCGGATCGGCGGCATTGCGACCGCGCTTAACCTTTGGTTAAGCTTGTTCAGGCGCTCTGGAGAGACCCGCCTTTCCAACCCGAACCGAGTGTCCCCATGCGCCTGTCCGTCATCGCCGCTACGGCCCTGATCAGCCTCGCGCCGGCGTTCGCGCAAACCACCGGCTCGATCAACACCTCGGCCGCCAGAACTCGCGACGCCAAGCCTGCCCCGGCGGCGACGCCAGCGAATGCCTCCTTCGACGCCTTCCTGCAGCGGCTCTGGCCGCTGGCCCAGCAGCGTGGCATCTCGCGCGCCACCTTCGACGCCGCCTTTCGCGGTGTGACGCCCGATGCCTCGATCGTCGCGCTGACGAAGAAGCAGTCCGAATTCACGGCGCCGATCTGGGGCTATCTCAACAGCGCGATCGGCGGCACGCGCATCCCGCGCGGTCGCGACGCCGCCGCCGACAATGCGAGCGTGCTGGCGCAGGTCGAGGCGCGCTACGGCGTGCCCAGGGAGATCGTGCTTGGCGTCTGGGGGATGGAGACCAATTACGGCTCGTTCAAGGGCGACAAGGACACGATCCGCTCGCTCGCGACGCTGGCCCATATCCGCTATCGCGGCGACTTCTTCCGCGACGAACTCCTGACCGCGCTCGAACTGATCGAGGAAGGCCATGTCGAACGCCGCGAGCTGCGCGGTTCCTGGGCCGGCGCGATGGGCCATACCCAGTTCATGCCGTCGAGCTACCGGAAATATGCGGTCGACTTCACCGGCGACGGGCATGCCGATATCTGGACCTCGACGGCCGACGCGCTCGCCTCGACCGCCAACTACCTCAAGGGCTATGGCTGGGTGCAGGGCTTGCCCTGGGGCCTCGAGGTGACCTTGCCCGAAGGTTTCGACCACAGGCTGAACAAGGCGAGCTTTGCGAGCTTCGGTTCGGCCGGCGTGCGCCGCGCCGATGGCCGCGCCCTGCCGTCTTCGGGAGAGGCGCGGCTGTTCTATCCCGCCGGCCATCGCGGCCCGGTCATGCTGCTGACCGAGAATTTCGACGTCATCAAGAAGTACAATTCCTCGGACGCCTACGCGCTCGCTGTCGGCCATCTCGGCGACCGGATCATGGGGCGTCCGGCGATCCAGGCCGATTGGCCGGTGCAGGCACCGCGTCTCGACAAGGCCGGTACTGAGGACCTCCAGCGCCGGCTGAAGGCTCTCGGCCTCTACAACCACGACGCGGACGGGCGCATCGGAACCGGCACGCGCGAGGCCGTGCGACAGTACCAGCTCCGCACCGGCGAGGTCCCCGATGGCTGGCCGACGCCCGCCCTGCTGGCGAAGATGCGCAGCCCACGCTGACGCCGGCGCCAATCCGGACTATATATCCGGCAGGCCGGTCTCCGGCGCGGGATCGAGAGCCCGATGCGTTTGCGCTCCCTCCTCATGCTTCTGGCGGCTGCCGGACTGCTGCTTCTGACCGGCGGTCCGACCTCGTTCGCCCAGCAGTATTATCGCCAGCAGCCACAGCAGCAGCGCGGCTTCTTCCAGTGGTTCTGGCAGCAGCCCGCGCCGCCGCCCGTCGCGCAGCCGCAGCGCCAGCGCGTCGCGCCGGTCGTCCGCCGCCGCCCGGCCGCTCCTGTCGTGGTGCGCGACGACCCCGTCATCCCCAAGGTCGATGTCGCCCACCACATTCTGGTCATCGGGGATTCGCTGGCCCATCTCCTGGCCGACGGGCTGGAGGAGGCCCTGGAGGACCGGCCGGACCTTGCCGTGATCCAGAAGGCCAAGCCGGATTCCGGCCTCGTCCGCAGCGATTTCCACGACTGGCCGAAAGTCGCCACCGAACTGCTGGCCGGCGATCAGAAGGTGAGCCTCGGCGTCATCATGATCGGCCTCAACGACCGGCAGGCCATTCGCGAGGCGGACACCGTCCATGAGCCGCTGAGCCCGCGCTGGCTCGAACTCTACCGCGAGCGCATCGACGCCGTGACGCAGATCTTCGCCGCCAGGCGCGTGCCCCTGATCTGGGTCGGCGCGCCGCCGGTACAGAATGCCAGGCTCTCGGCAGATTTCGTCACCTTCAACGAGCAGTATCGCCAGCAGGTCGAGCGTGCCGGCGGGCAGTATGTCGATCTCTGGGGCGCCTTCGTCGATAGCGAGAACCGCTACGCGACGATGGGCCCTGACGTCTCCGGCCAGACCATGCGGCTGCGGCTCGGCGACGGTATCCATTTCACCGCGGCCGGTGCCCGCAAGGCGGCGCATTTCGTCGACGTGCTGGTGCGCCGCATGTTCGAGCCTGGCGCACAGGGCAATGTCGTCGCCCTGCCGGTCTCGCCCGACACCGGCGCGCCGACCAGCCCCGAACTGCAGCCCGGTGGCGTCGAACGGCTGATCGACCAGATGGTCAGCGGCCTGCCCTCGATCAGCCTGCCGGCCGCGCTCCAGGCCAAGCCGCTGGCGGGGCCGATCCTGCCGCTGACCGGCACGGCCGCACCGGGCGATCAGACGCTGTTGATCTCGATACCGGAGGCGCGCGGCCGCGGCGACATCGCAAGCCAGCTCGACCGCATCTTCGTCGAGGGCGTCCTGCCCGAGCCCAAGCCGGGGCGGATCGACGATTATCGCTGGCCGCGCTGAGCCGGCACCCCCGCTCCTCACCCCGCCATCAGCCTGTCGAAGACCGGATCGGGATCGTCGACCTCGACCAGCCGCTTGCCCGAGATGACCCAGATCCGCGTCGCCACCGCGCGCACGAAGGCGCGGTCATGGCTGACCAGCAGGCAGGCCGTCTCATGCTTGATCAGCTCGCTCTCCAGCATGTCCTGACCTTCGATGTCGAGATGGTTGGTCGGCTCGTCCAGCAGGTAGAAATTGGGCTCGGCCAGGCGCAGCAGCAGCATCGCAAGCCGGGCACGCTGCCCGCCGGACAGGCGCGCCGTCGGCGCCGGCTGCGCCTCGCTCGCGATACCCGCGCCAGCGAGCACGGTACGCGCGGTCTGGTCGCCGAGATCGCTCGACCGCTTCACTGCGTCCCACGGCGTGCGCCAGGCATCGAGCTGCGAGAGGCCCTGGTCCGAGTAGCCAGCTTTGAGGCTCGCCGCGCCGCGCATGTCGGGATCTGAACCGTCCAGCGCCGTTCGCAGCCGCGTGACAAGCCGAGTCTTGCCGCTGCCATTGGCGCCGAGCAGCGCGATCCGGTCGCCCTTCTCGATCCAGAGCTGTCCGGTGCGGAACAGCAAGCGCCCGTCCGGCGCCGTCACCGACGTTTCCTTGATCGAGACCAGGGCCTTGGCATGGGAACCGCTGCTGGCGAGACGGATCGTGCCGGCCGAGCGCTCCTTGTGCCCGGGGCGTGCCTGCTCCTCCAGCTTGTCAGCACGCTCAGACAATTGCTTGGTCTTGACCACCAGCAGGTCCGAGCCGGAGTTGATGCCGATATTCTTCAGCTTCGCCGCCTGCTGCCTGAGCGCCTTGACCTTGCGCATCTCGTTCTCGAACTGCCGGTCCCGTGCCGCGTCGCGCTCTTCCAGCGCCAGCACGGCACGCGAATAGGGCAAGGCGAAATCGACGCTCTCGGCCGGTCGCAGGAACAGGGTGCGCGTGCTGACATCGTCGAGGAAGGCGCGGTCATGGCTCGCCGCGACCACGGCGCAGTCGCGCGGCAGCGCGGCGAGGAAACGCTGCAGCAGGCCAATCCGTTCGAGGTCGAGATGATTGGTCGGCTCGTCCAGCAGCAGGAGATCCGGCTCGGTCACGGCTGCCCGCGCCAGCAGCATCGTGCGCTGCCAGCCACCGGACAGGCCGGCAACGGCCCGGCTGCGCAGGCTTTCCTCGACCATGAGGTCGTCCAGCAGCACATCGACGCGCCAGCTCTCGGTCTCCGCCGCCTCGGGATCGAGCGCGTCGCGCACCGCGTCGTAGAGGCTCATCGGCAGAAGCCGCTCTGGCGGATCCTGCGGCGCGAAGGCGGTGACGAGGCCCCGAGCGCGGGTCAGCGTTCCGCCGCTAGCCTCCTCCGCGCCGGCGATGATGCGCAGGAGCGAGGATTTGCCGCGCCCGTTGGCGGCGACGAGGCCGAGGCGGTCGCCCTTGGCGATGGCGAGAGCGAGGCCGCTGAACAGCGGCGCGCTGCGCACGAGCGAGAGGTCTTTCAGGGTGATGAGGGACATCGGAATCTCATGGAGTCAGACATGCGCGATTGAACGCGCCAGAAAGGCTGACGATGAGACGGCGATGCGCTCCCGATCAGCCCCGCGAGGTGAAACGCGGGGCGCAAACAGGTCCGCGGGTGCGGCAATGGAAGCGGCGGCGAGGCGCCTGCTTCCCCTTCTGGTGAGATTCCATGGCGCCGATCATAGCGGAGCGGGCTGAATTGAACAGGGCATCGCCGGCATGACACGCAGGAGCGCCGAGCGGCTCGATGCGCGCCGGCGGAACCCTCGCCGATTCCTCGCATTGATGGGCCAGGGAGGCGAAGGCGCGATGCCGAGATTCGTGACGATCGGCTACGGCGACCGGGCCGGATATGACAGGACCCCTTCGGCCGTGCGTGATGCGGGCCATGCCCAGGATGCGCGGCTCGTCGCGCGCGGGGCCGTGATGGGCATCGCCGGGAGCCCGACACAGGTGCGAAATCCCGACGCCACCGGCGTCCGGACCACAGCCGGCCCCTTCATGGCGTCGGACCTGCCCGTGGCAGGTTTCGCGTTGATCGAGGCCGACAATCTGCAGGAGGCCATCGACCTTGTCTCGCGCGTGCCCTGCGCCGTGGCGCATGGCGTTGTCGAAATCTGGCCGCTGGAAGAGCCGGACGCGTCCTGATCCAGGCTAGGCTCCCAGCAGGTCACACCGGCAGGATCGTCTCACCCATCAGGTGCTTGTCGATGGCATGCGCGGCCTGGCGGCCCTCGCGGATCGCCCAGACGACGAGCGACTGGCCGCGGCGCATGTCGCCGGCGACGAAGACGTTCTCGGTGCTGGTCTTGTAGTCGCGCTCATTGGCGATCACGTTCGCCCGCTTGTCGACCGCCGCGCCCGACTGCGCGATCATCCCCTCGATCACCGAGCCGGCGAAACCGATGGCCAGGAAGCAGAGATCGGCCTGCAGGACGAACTCCGTGCCAGGGATCGGCTTGCGCTTCTCGTCGACGCGCGCGCACTTCACCCCTGTCAGCCGGCCGTTGCGGCCCTCCAGACCGAGCGTCGCCGCCTGGAATTCGCGTTCGGCTCCCTCCGCCTGCGAGGAGGAGGTGCGGAACTTCGTCGGCCAATAGGGCCAGACCGTCAGCTTGTCCTCCAGCTCCGGCGCCATCGGCCGGATGTCGAGCTGGGTCACCGAGAGCGCACCCTGGCGGAAGGCCGTACCGACGCAGTCCGACGCCGTGTCACCGCCGCCGACCACCACGACATGCTTGCCGGCCGCCAGGATCGGCGTGATCGCCGAGATATCCTCGCCGCCGGTGCGCTTGTTCTGCTGGGTCAGGTAGGGCATCGCATAGTGCACGCCCTGGAGGTTGGTGTCGGGCAGGCCGGGATCGCGCGGCGCCTCGGCACCGCCCGTCATCAGCACGGCGTCGTGCTCGGCGGTGAGCGTCGAGAAGGGCAGCGTCACGCCGACATTGACGTTGTAGTGGAAGGTGACGCCCTCGGCCTCCAGCTGCTTCACGCGGCGGTCGATATGCTTCTTTTCCATCTTGAAGTCGGGGATGCCGTAGCGCAGCAGGCCGCCGGCCCGCGCCTCGCGCTCATAGAGATGCACCTCGTGGCCGACGCGGGCGAGCTGCTGCGCCGCAGCCATGCCTGCCGGTCCGGAACCGACGACGGCGACCTTCTTGCCCGTGCGCGTGGTCGAAGGCTCCGGAACGATCCAGCCCTCCTGCCAGCCCTTGTCGGCAATTGCCTGCTCGATCGTCTTGATCGTCACCGGCATGTTCTCGAGGTTCAGCGTGCAGGCCTCCTCGCAGGGCGCGGGGCAGATGCGGCCGGTGAACTCCGGGAAGTTGTTGGTGGAGTGGAGGTTGCGCAGCGCATCCTCCCAGCCGCCGGAATAGACCAGCTCGTTCCAGTCCGGAATCTGGTTGTGAACCGGGCAGCCGGTCGGACCGTGGCAGAACGGGATGCCGCAATCCATGCAGCGCGCCGCCTGCTTCTTGACGTCGCGCTCCTCCAGCGGGAGCGTGAACTCCCGGAAATGGCGGATGCGGTCGCCGGCGAGCTGATACTTCTGCTCCTGCCGGTCGTATTCGAGGAAGCCCGTGACCTTGCCCATACTTCTGTTTCTCTCGCCGTCCAGCCCGGGCCCGGCCCGGGCCCCCCGGAGACCGGGGCGCCTGTCCTGATGAGGTCCCGGGTCGGACATGCCACCCGGGCCTGACGAGTCGTCTTATTCGGCCGCCTGCAAGCTGCGGGCCTGCTCCATCTCGCGCAGCGCCCGGCGGTATTCCACCGGCATCACCTTGACGAATTTGGTCCGGTAATCGGCCCAGTTGTCGAGGATGCGACGTGCCGTCTCCGAACCGGTGTAGTTGGCGTGGTTCGTCAGCATCTGCATCAGGCGCTCCTCGTCATGGCCGGACATGTCGCCCATGTCGATCCGGCCCTTGTGCTCGAGGTCGCCGCCATGATGGTGCAGGCGCTCCATCAGATCCTCCTCCTCCTCGACCGGTTCGAGATCAACCATGGAGAGGTTGCAGCGCGCCGCGAAGCTCTTGTCCTCGTCCAGCACATAGGCGATGCCGCCCGACATGCCGGCCGCGAAGTTGCGCCCGGTCGGCCCGATCACGGCGACGACGCCACCGGTCATGTATTCGCAGCCATGGTCGCCGGTGCCCTCGACCACCGCGACCGCGCCGGAATTGCGGACCGCGAAACGCTCCCCGGCGACGCCGCGGAAATAGGCCTCGCCCGCGATCGCGCCGTACAGCACCGTGTTGCCGACGATGATCGAGCGCTCGGCCACGGCCTTCGAGGCCGGGTCCGGCTTCACGATCAGCTTGCCGCCCGACAGGCCCTTGCCGACATAGTCGTTGGCCTGTCCGGTCAGCTCGACCGTCACGCCCGCCGCCAGGAAGGCGGCGAAGCTCTGGCCGGAGGTGCCGTTCAGCTTCACGGTGATGGTGTCGTCCGGCAGGCCGGCATGGCCGTACTTCTTGGCGACGACGCCTGACAGCATCGCGCCGGCCGAGCGATCGACGTTCGAGATCGGCTTCTCGATCACGACCGGGGTTCCGGTCTCGACCGCATCCGCCGCCGCCTCGATCAGCGCGCGGTCGAGCACGTGCTCGATCGGGTGCTTCTGGAGTTCGACATGGCGGATCGCGACGCCGGGCAGCTCGACCTTGTGGAAGAGCTTGGTGAAGTCGAGCCCCTTCGCCTTCCAGTGGTCGATGGCATCGCGCTTGTCGAGCAGGTCCGAGCGCCCGACGATCTCGTCGAGCTTGGTGAAGCCCATCTCGGCCATGATCTTCCGCACGTCTTCGGCGACGAAGAAGAAATAGTTGACGACGTGCTCGGGCAGCCCCTTGAAGCGCTTGCGCAACACCGGATCCTGCGTCGCGACGCCGACCGGGCAGGTGTTCAGATGGCACTTGCGCATCATGATGCAGCCGGCCGCGATCAGCGGTGCGGTCGAGAAGCCGAACTCGTCGGCGCCCAGCAGCGCCCCGATCACGACGTCCCGGCCGGTGCGCAGACCGCCATCGACCTGCAGCGCGACGCGCCCGCGCAGCTTGTTCAGCACCAGCGTCTGCTGCGTCTCGGCGAGGCCGATCTCCCAGGGCGAGCCGGCATGCTTGAGCGAGGTCAGGGGGCTTGCACCGGTGCCGCCCTCGAAGCCCGAGATGGTGATGTGGTCGGCGCGCGACTTGGCGACGCCGGCCGCGACCGTCCCGACCCCGATCTCGGAGACCAGCTTGACCGAGACGTCGGCCGCCGGGTTGACGTTCTTCAGGTCGAAGATCAGCTGCGCCAGATCCTCGATCGAATAGATGTCATGGTGCGGCGGCGGCGAGATCAGGCCGACGCCCGGCGTCGAATGCCGCGTCTTGGCGATCTTGGCATCGACCTTGTGGCCGGGAAGCTGGCCGCCCTCGCCGGGCTTGGCACCCTGCGCGACCTTGATCTGCATGACGTCGGAGTTCACGAGATACTCGGTCGTGACGCCGAAGCGGCCCGACGCGATCTGCTTGATCGCAGAGCGCTTGGAACGACCGTCGGCCATCGGCTTGAAGCGGATCGGCTCCTCGCCGCCCTCGCCGGTGTTCGACTTGCCGCCGATCTGGTTCATCGCAATGGCGATCGTCTCATGCGCCTCGCGCGAGATCGAGCCGAAGGACATCGCGCCGGTGGCGAAGCGCTTCACGATCTCGGCCGCGGGCTCGACGCTCTCCAGCGGCACCGGCTGGCGCCCGTCATCGCCGGCGAGCTTGAGCTTGAACAGGCCGCGGATCGTGGTCAGCCGCTGCGCCTCGTCATTGACCTGGCGAGCGAAGTCCTCATAGCGGTCCTGCGCGTTCAGCCTGACCGCATGCTGCAGCGAGGCGACGACGTCGGGCTGCCAGACATGGTCCTCGCCGCGGATGCGGTACATGTACTCGCCGCCGATATCGAGGCTGTTGCGGTAGATCGGCGCATCGCCGAAGGCGTCGCGATGACGGCTGACGCTCTCCTCGGCGATCTCGTCGAGTCCGACGCCCTCGATCGCCGTGCCCGTCCCGAAGAAGTAGCGCTCGACGAAATCGCTCTTCAGGCCGACCGCATCAAAGATCTGCGCGCCGCAATAGGACTGGTAGGTCGAGATGCCCATCTTGGACATGACCTTCAGCACGCCCTTGCCGACCGACTTGATGTAGCGCTTGACCACCTCATAGGCGTCGACTTCGGTCGGGAACGCGCCCTGCTCATGCTGGTCCAGAAGCGTGTCGAAGGCGAGATAGGGGTTGATCGCCTCGGCGCCATAGCCGGCGAGGCAGCAGAAATGATGGATCTCGCGGGGCTCGCCGGACTCGACGACGAGGCCGACCGAGGTGCGCAGGCCCTTGCGGATCAGATGATGATGTACCGCCGCCGTCGCCAACAGCGCCGGGATCGGAATGCGGTCGGCGCCGACCTGCCGGTCGGACAGGATGATGATGTTGTAGCCGCCATGGACGGCCGCCTCGGCGCGCTCGCAGAGCCGCGCGACCGCGCCTTCCATGCCGGCTGCGCCCTCGCGCGCCGGATAGGTGAAGTCGATCGTCTTGGTGTCGAAGCGATCCTCGTAATGACCGATGCAGCGGATCTTCTCGAGATCGTCATTGGTCAGGATCGGGGTGCGCACCTCGAGCCGCTTGCGGCGCGACGTGCCCTCCAGATCGAGGATGTTCGGCCGCGGCCCGATGAAGGACAGCAGGCTCATCACCAGCTCTTCGCGGATCGGGTCGATCGGCGGGTTCGTCACCTGCGCGAAGTTCTGCTTGAAGTAAGTGTAGAGCAGCTTCGACTTGAGCGAGAGCGCCGAGATCGGCGTGTCGGTGCCCATGGAGCCGACGGCTTCCTGGCCGGTCACCGCCATCGGCGCCATCAGCAGGCGGACATCCTCCTGCGTGTAGCCGAAGGCCTGCTGGCGATCGAGCAGCGGCACATCGGTGCGCGAGGCGCGCGCCTCGACCGGCGGCAGGTCCTCCAGCACGATCTGGGTGCGCTTCAGCCAGTCCTTGTAGGGGTTGGCGAGGCAGAGCGTCGTCTTGATCTCGTCGTCGCCGATGATCCGGCCCTGTTCGAGGTCGATCAGAAGCATCTTGCCGGGCTGCAGGCGCCACTTCTCGACGATCTTCTCCTCCGGGATCGGCAGCACGCCGAATTCGGAGGCGAGCACCACGAGCCCGTCATCGGTGACGAGGTAGCGCGCCGGCCGCAGGCCGTTGCGGTCGAGTGTAGCGCCGATCTGCTTGCCGTCGGTGAAGGCGATCGCCGCCGGCCCGTCCCAGGGCTCCATCAGCGCGGCGTGATACTCGTAGAAGGCACGCCGCTCCTCGTTCATCAGCGGATTGCCGTTCCATGCCTCGGGAACGAGCATCATCATGGCATGAGCCAGCGAGTAGCCGCCCTGCACCAGGAATTCGAGCGCGTTGTCGAAGCAGGCGGTGTCGGACTGGCCCTCATAGGAGATCGGCCAGAGCTTCGAGATGTCGGCGCCGAACAGCTCGGAATCGACGCTCGCCTGCCGCGCCGCCATCCAGTTGACGTTGCCGCGCAGCGTGTTGATCTCGCCGTTATGGGCGACCATCCGATAGGGATGGGCGAGACGCCAGGACGGGAAGGTGTTGGTGGCGAAGCGCTGATGGACGAGCGCGAGCGCGCTCTCGAAGCGCGGATCGGTCAGATCCTTGAAGTAGCTGCCGAGCTGGGTCACCAGCACCATGCCCTTGTAGACGATGGTGCGCGCCGACATCGAGACCGGATAATAGGTCGCGGTCGCCCGGTCCTGGCGCTGATAGACCTTGTTGGAGACGGACTTCCTGAGGACATAGACCTTGCGCTCGAAATCCTCCTCGCTCGCAATCTCGGCCGGACGGCCGACGAAGAGCTGGCGGTGGACCGGCTCGGTCTCCAGTACGGCCTCGCCGAGATCACTGTTGTCGACCGGCACGTCGCGCCAGCCCAGGAAGATCAGCCCCTCCTCGGTGACCGCCTGCGCCACGATCTCCTCGCAGACCGCGCGATCCTGCGCCTCCTGCGGCATGAAGAACTGACCGATGGCATAATGGCCGACCTCGGGCAGCACGATGCCGAGCTTGGCCGCCTCCTCGCTGAAGAAGCGATGCGGGATCTGGGTGAGGATGCCGCAGCCATCGCCGAGCTTGGGATCGGCCCCGACCGCGCCGCGATGGTCGATATTGTGGAGAATTTGCAGGCCCTGCGCGACGATGGCGTGGCTCTTGCGGTTCTTCATGTCGGCGACGAAGCCGACGCCGCAGGAGTCCTTCTCCATCGAAGGGTCATAGAGCCCCTGGCGCCCCGGCATGGCCGGGTCGCGAACCTCGGGAAAACGCTCGAAAGGCTTGGCCCCGTCCAGAGAACCGGCGCCGCCCTTGACGACGCTGCTCGACTTGCTGGTTGCGCTCATCGTCAAACCCCGCTTGCCAATGCCCTTCCAGCTTCCGCCTGAGGCACCGTTGAGTCCACAAGTTCCTTGCCGTGCCGCCGCAGCCATGTCGCACCCGCAGGGACGGCAGAGAGCTGGGGCCGGCATGGCCGGACCGTTCATCTGTTGGAGGCTTGCTTGCGCTTGGTCTCGGGGCGCCCGCGTCCTCCGCAGGCGCCCGGGCTCTCGCCCGGCTTCGCCTGCCTTAGGCCGTCGCTTTACGGACGGCTCGCGTACGGTTGGCTTTGGCGTCTTTAGCCGTGCCCCACGTCATCGATCCGCTCCGTTGCGATGGCGCGACCTGAGCCCGGAGGCTGCGGTCAGCGCGGCGAAAAATGGGACAGCAATACTGTCCTATTGAGAGGAATTTGCCAGAATTCTAATGTCTGCACAAGAGCCGAATTTGCATCATAACGAAATTTTATTGCTATCTCGATCAATAGGCGGACATATCCGGCACGAAAGCGAGACTCAGCCAGCACGGTTCTTGTTCTGAGCCCCCCGCCGACAACTCTGCAGCATCGGCCGGCGCAGGATGCAAAGCGGCCCCGCCGGCACGACCTTGGCAGGCTCGCACCACGCCGGTATCGCTGCGGCATGAACTTCATCAGCGACAACACCGCCGGCGCCAGCCCCAACGTCATGGCCGCCATCGCCGCCGCCAACGACGGAACTGCCTCCGCCTATGGCACGGACCTCTGGACGCAAGGCGCGGAGCGCCGCTTCGCCGAGATCTTCGAGCATGAGGTCGCGGTCTTCCTGGTGACATCGGGCACGGCGGCGAATGCGCTCGCCCTGGCCAGCATCACGCGTCCATGGGGTGCCGTGCTGACCCATGAGGAAAGCCATGTCGCCGACGACGAATGCGGCGCCCCCGAATTCTTCAGCGACGGCGCGAAGCTGATCGGCCTGCCCGGCGCCGGCAACAAGATCCCGCCGGATCTGGTCACGCGGACTCTCGCGCGCTTCCGCGAAGGCGCGCTGCATCAGGTCCAGCCACAGGCGCTCTCGATCACCCAGGCGACCGAATGCGGCACGATCTACTCTCTTGACGAGATCGGCGCCCTGAAAGCGGCCGCCGCACCGCGCGGCCTCGCCGTTCACATGGACGGTGCGCGCTTCGCCAATGCGCTGGTCACGCTCGGCTGCAGCCCAGCCGAGATGACCTGGAAGGCCGGCGTCGACGTGCTCTCCTTCGGCGGCACCAAGAATGGCGCCTGGGCTGCGGAGGCGGTGATCTTCTTCGACCCTGCCAAGGCCGGCGAACTCAAATGGCGCCGCAAGCGCGCCGGCCAGACCCTGTCCAAAGGCCGTCTGATCGGCGCGCAGTTCGACGGCCTGCTGGCGGACGGACACTGGCTCGACCTTGCCCGCCACGCCAATGCCATGGCGGCAAGGCTGGCCAGCGCTGTCGACAAGAGCAGCGAGGCACGCCTGGCCTGGCCCTGTCAGGCCAATGCCGTGTTTCCGATCTTGTCTGCTGCCTTGCAGACGCGGCTGAAGGAGGCGGGCGTCGGCTACCTCCCATGGTCGGAACGGTCTCTTCCGGAAGGGGTGACACTTGCCGAGGGCGAAGTCGTCGGCCGCTTCGTGATGTCTTTTTCGACGCAGGAAGCCCAGGTCGAGCGGCTGGCCGCACTGATCGAGGCCTGAGAAGGCTGGATTCCCTCCCGATTCCAGCCCCAAGCATGCCGCAATCCCTAACGAAGACTGAAACTGGATTTCAGTGCTTGGAAGGGATGACTCTATGGCATTTCGTTCGCCCGCGCCGACGCGCAGCGTGCTGATGGGCCTGGCGGCCGCCGCCGCCCTGGCCGGGACGGCCGGCGCCGCCTCGGCCCAGCCCTATCTCTACGAAGAAGACGTCCCCTATATCGAGCAGCGCTTCGGCCACAGCTATCGCTATGCGGCGCCCCGCCCCCCTGCGCAGATCCCGTACCGCGCCCTGGGCCTCATCGCCGCGCGCGATGTCGGCCTCGCGCGGATCGACCGCACGATCCGGACGGCCTCATCCATTGTCGTCGATGGCCGGACCCGGTCGGGCGCGCGTGTCAGGCTGGTTCTCGACCCTTACACCGGTGACCTTCTCGACGAGATCGTACTCCAGGCGCCGCCCCGCGCCGCGCCGCATGTCGCTCGCGTCGACCCTCGCGAAGAGGCCAGGCCGCCGCAGCCGCGTGCGGTGCCGCGCCCGCCGGAACGACCTCCCTCACTGAAGCCACCGGGCCAGGCGACCGCACCCGCGACCGTGGTTCCGCCGTCCCCGGCAGCACCGCCGCGCGCCGAGCCCGCCCCCGCGCCGGAGAAGCCCCCCGCATCGGCCAGCGCTCCGGCGACCGAGACGCCGCCCTCGCCCGCAGCGCCGCCGCAGGCCGAGCCGGCAGCGCCCGCCGAAAAGCCGCCGGCTGCGGCGAGCGCACCCGCGACCGACATCCCGCCCACCCCCGCGGCGCCGGCTGCGCCGACGCCGGGCCCGAGCGACCCCACGACCGGCGCGGACAAGCCCAGGCTGGTCAATCCCAGCGACGTCCGCGGCACGGAGCCGGCCGAACGCGAGCCGCCGCTGGCCCGCTCCGAGCAGCCCGGAATCCCGGCGCAACTGCCGCCGGTCCAGACTCCAGACGCGACGCCGACGACGCCGAAGCCAGAAACCCCGGCCGTGCCGGTGACGCCGCTGGACTGAGACGCGGGGCCGCAATGGCTCGGAACGCGAAACGACAAAAGGGCGCCCCCGGTCTCCCGGAGGCGCCCTCGTCATTCAGGCGGTTGATGCCGGCGCGTTACGCGGCCTTGGCTTCGAGCACCTTGGCCTTGCCGCCGCTGATCGCAATCTGGCGGGGCTTCTTGGCCTCGGGAATCTCGCGCACGAGATCGATGTGGAGCAGCCCGTTCTCGAGGCTGGCGCCGGTCACCTGTACATAATCGGCGAGCTGGAAACGACGCTCGAAGGCGCGCGCTGCGATGCCCTGATGCAGAACCTCGCGCTTCTCGCCATTGTCGTTGGCCTGTTTCTCACCGCGCACGGTCAGCGCGTTCTCCTTGCTCTCGATCGCAAGGTCGCCCTCGCCGAAGCCAGCGACCGCGATCGTGATGCGGTAGGCGTTCTCGGCGGTCCGCTCGATGTTGTAGGGCGGGTAGCTCGGCGCGGAATCGGCGCTGCCGGCCTGGTCGAGCAGCGAGAACAGGCGGTCGAAGCCGACGGTCGAGCGATAGAGCGGGGAAAGATCGAAGTGACGCATGATGTCCTCCAAAGGAAGCGACGTTTGGTCAGCCCGCCTCGTCATGAGCGCAGGCTTTAGTGAGGTTCGCGCAGCCGGTTCCGGCCTGCGCCACACTGAGTTGGGAAGGTGTTTTCGGCTTTTCAAGAGGCGGTCACGGCGGGCATAAATAAGGCTCGCGCCCAACGGCGGCGGGAACCGCCTGTCGATACGAAAGCCCGGAATGGCCGACGCCGAACTCTTCGTTCATCCCGACTATCCGGTGCCCGGCCATGGCAAGGCCTGGTTCGCGACGACGCGTGACGGCGCGCAACTGCGCTTCGCGAGCTGGCGGCCGACGGTGAAGCCGGTGCGCGGCACGGTCGTCCTCGTCCAGGGCCGGGCCGAGTTCATCGAGCGCTACAGCGAGACCATCGCCGAGCTGCGCCGGCGCGGTTTCCATGTGCTGGCCTTCGATTGGCGCGGGCAGGGCGGCTCGCAGCGCTTCCTCGCGCGCGAGCGCAAGGGCCATGTCGGCCGCCTGCGCCACTACGAGAACGATCTCGCGCTCGCCATGGCCCAGATGCAGGAGAAGCTGCCCGGCCCCTATTTCGTGCTCGCGCATTCGATGGGCGCCGCACTTTGCCTCGACGCCGCGCGCCACGGCGCTCTGCCCGTCTCGCGGCTGGTCGCGCTCGCACCGATGCTGGGCCTGACCATCACCGAGAACCCGAAGGCCGCGAGCCGGCTGGCGAGCCTGCTGTTCTGGCTCGGTTTCGGCCGCGCCTTCATCCCCGGTGGCGGGGATACCGCGATTGCGACCAAGCCCTTCGACGACAACCGGCTGACCGGCGATCCCGATCGCTATGCCCGCAACAGCTCGCTTTCGGCAGCGGCACGCCAGCTCAGCATCGGTGATCCGACCATCGCCTGGGTCCGCAACGCCTTCCGCCTGATGACGCGGCTGAATGCGCCGAACGCAGCGCGCGAGGTCCGGGTGCCGACGCTGGTCATCGCCGCTGGCCGCGACCGCGTCGTCTCGACACCGGCGATCGAACGCTTTGCCGCCCGCCTCAAAACCGGCCAGGCGCTGATCCTGCCGACCGCGCGTCACGAGATCCTGATGGAGATCGACGCGATTAGGGCGCAGTTCTGGGCCGCCTTCGACGCCTTCATTCCCGGCGAGGACGCCAGCCTGAACCCGGAGGGGGCCGCTTCAGCCGGCGAGCAAGGCCAGCGCGGCCTCATGCAACGCCTTGCTGGCAGCGGCGACGACGCGCCCGCCTCCGGCGGCGCTGCCGCCATCCCATGAGGTGACGACGCCGCCGGCGCCCTCGATGATCGGGATCAGCGCGACGATGTCATAGGGCTTCAGCCCGCTCTCGATGACGAGATCGACATGGCCGGACGCCAGCATGCAGTAGGCGTAGCAGTCGCAGCCATAGCGCGCGAGGCGCACCTGGCTCTCGACGCGGCCATAGGCTTCCGCCTCCTCGCCCTTGAACAGCGCCGGCGAGGTCGTCATCAAGGTTGCGGCAGACAGATCCGACACCTGGCGCGTCCGCAGCGTCCTTGCGCCGCCCGGCCCCTCATAGCGCGCCTCGCGCCCGTCGCCCGAATAGCGCTCGCCGGTGAAGGGCTGGTGCATCATGCCGTAGACCGGGGTGCCGTGGCGGGTCAGGCCGATCAGCGTGCCCCAGACCGGGATGCCGGAGATGAAAGCACGGGTGCCGTCGATCGGGTCGAGCACCCAGACATATTCGGAATCGGTGTTCTCATTGCCGAATTCCTCGCCGAGCACGCCATGAGCCGGGAAGCTGCGCTGGATCAGATGGCGCATGATCGTCTCGCCGGCGCGGTCCGCCTCGGTCACGGGATCGAACACGCCACCGACCGATTTGTCCTCCATCGCGTGATGGGCCCGGAAGAACGGCAGGATGGCCTGGCCGGACTGGGTCGCAAGCTCCGCGACGAAGGCTCCGAAATCCACCGCACTCATGTCTGCCCCTTACGCTTACGCGGCGTGGTGCCGCGCCGCCGCTTTGCATCGTCACGTCCCTGATGGGCAGGTCGTTCCGGAAAGGCAAGTCGCCCTCGATAGCGGGGCGACCTAACGGCACTCGACTTCGTCATGCGATGGACGCATGCCCCATGCGACACCTGCTTGTTCGAAATTTTGGTCAGGCCACTTGCTTTTTCGCACTGCACCGTCATATTGTGCACTGCGAAGGGGCGATCACCTCAAGCCTTCGTTGCCCTCCTTGGGCGTTTCCTCCCTAGACTTGGGCCGCCACGCAAGTGTGCGGCCCTTTTTTCTGGGTTGCCACGGCAACTTGGGCGACCGGCGATCCGCCAAGGGAGTTTGGATCAAGGGGCCGATGCCCCGCCTATTCGGCCGCCTGCCGGAACTCATCGAGCCAGCCGCTCCAACGCGCGAAGCAATCCGCCATGGCCGATGCGATCACCTGCTCGAGCGCGGCGAAGCCGTCATGCGGCAGTAGCGTCGCCTCATCCATGTAGAGCGCCCGGTTGATCTCGATCTGCAGCGTGTGGACGCCAGAACTCGGCGCGCCATAATGCTCGGTGATGAAGCCGCCTGCATAGGGCCGGTTGCGGGTCACGCTCAGGCCGAGCCGGCTGAAGGCGGCCTCGGCGATGTCGGTGATGTAGGCCGCGGCGCTGGTACCGAAGCGATCCCCCAGGATGACGTCCGGCTTGGCCGGCCCGTCGCGATCCAGCCCATTCGACGGCATCGAATGGGCATCGACCAGGATGCAGGTGCCGAAAGCGCGCTGCGTGCGCTGCACGAGGTCGCGCAGGCCGGCGTGATAAGGCCGGTAGAGCCCGTCGATTCGCCCGAGCGCCTCCTCCACCGGAATGCGCCCGAAATAGATCTCATGCGCGTCGCCGACGACGCGCGGGATCGTGCCGAGCCCGCCGGCGACCCGCATCGAGCGCGTATTGGCGAAAGGCGGCAGGCGGCCGTCGAACATGCGCGGGTCGAGCTCATAGGGCTCGCGGTTGACGTCCAGATAAGCGCGCGGGAACTCGGCGACCAGCAGCGGCGCGCCCAGCGAGACGCTGCGCGCGAAAAGCTGGTCGACATAGGCATCCTCGGAGCGGCGCAGCGAGCGCAGCGGCAACCTCGCCCGGTCGACGAAGCTGCGCGGATAGCGCCGTCCGGCATGCGGCACGTCGACCACCACCGGCACGACATGCAGCGCCGGCTGGTACAGCGTGAACGGCCGCTCGATCTCGGCGACGACGTCCTCGGGACCAGGCAGGAAGGGGGCTGGAAAAGCGCTCATGCCCGCCAACACAAGCACACAAAGCGGCGGGGTTGAAGCGCAGCGCACGCGCAGCCGCCATCGCCGGTGGATTCACGCGTTGTTTACCATAGTGGTGCCTTATAGAAGCGTAGGGTTCCACGCACGGGGATGGGCCGATAACCCTGCCGGCGCCGGCCCTGGAATCAGGCGCGGGCGCCAGAGAACGAGACAAGGGTCGCCTGGCCGCGCCCCTCATCTGTGACGACAGGCCTTACGGGGACGGACATTCAGGCCCATGACCAAGATACTTCTCGCCGAAGACGACAACGACATGCGCCGTTTCCTGGTCAAGGCCCTGCAGAATGCGGGCTACGACGTGGCGTCCTTCGACAACGGGCTTTCGGCGTATAACCGCCTGCGCGAAGAGCCCTTCGAGCTGCTGCTGACCGACATCGTCATGCCCGAGATGGACGGCATCGAGCTGGCGCGGCGCGCGACCGAGCTCGATCCCGACATCAAGGTGATGTTCATCACCGGCTTTGCCGCCGTGGCCCTGAACCCCGATTCGCAGACGCCGAAAGACGCGAAGGTCCTCTCCAAGCCCTTCCACCTGCGCGAGCTGGTGAACGAGGTCGAAAAACTCCTTGCCGCCTGAGGCTTGTGCACAGGCGCTGCTCGTACAGAGATTTTCTCGCGAAGCGCCTTGCAAGCCATGAAGCGAGCGGCTATAGCCGCACACCTCGCAACATGGTCAGCCCGAAACGGCGCGCCATGTTCCGGCCGCCGCGACGACATCCCGACGCGGCAGACGGGCGCGTAGCTCAGCGGGAGAGCACTACGTTGACATCGTAGGGGTCACAGGTTCGATCCCTGTCGCGCCCACCATTTTCGAAGCCCCGGAGACTGCTGGCAAAAGCGGTCTCCGGGGTTTTCGTTTCTGGCCATGCCGGCGAGCCTATTCGAGGACCTCGTCGGCGCTGGCGAGCAGGCTTGGCGGAACGGCGATGTCGAGTGCTCTGGCCGTCTTGAGATTGATGACCATCCGAAACTTGGTCGCGAGCTGGATCGGCAGGTCGCCCGCCCGCTCGCCCCGGACGATTCGATCGACATACCCCGCAGCCTGCCGGAACAGCTCGGGAATATCGGCGCCATAGAACATCAGCGCGCCCGCCTCGACGAATGTCGGCCATTCCGAGATCACCGCGACCTTCAGCTCGGCGCAGTTCCGGATGATCTCGTCCTTGAGGCTGACCGTCAGGAAGTCGGTGATCACGATCACCGCATCGCCACCACGGCTCTTCAAGTTCCGCAGATGCTCGGCGACATCGCCCGGCAAGGCCGAGCGCAGGCCGAGCCTTAGGGCTTCGAACCCCTGTGCCCGGGCCGCCGCCTCGGTCTGGCCGCCCCATTCGCGAAATACGGGATCGGCGACATTGTGCAGGATACCGAGCATGGAGGATCGCGGCAGGATCTCGCGCAGCGCCTCGATCCGCTTCGCCGACAACGCCTCCCCGAAATAGGAGAATCCGGTCACGCGGCCACCGGGTTTCGCGAGGCTTGCGAACAGGCCCTGATCGCTGGGAACCGGCGGCAGGCCGAGCGCGACGATCGGGATCTGCGTCGCACGATGAATCGCCCGCGCCGCCGCCGGCCCCGGCGCCACGAAGACATCGACCGGGCGAAGCGCCATCTCGTCGATGAAGCGCCCCGCCAGCCCGAGATCGCCGGCAGCATGGCGGCTTTCCAGCAGGATCGTCCGCCCTTCGACGTGCCCCCGCTCTTGCAGGCCTCGCCGGAGCGCCGCGATCAGCGGGCGGTCGGCCGGCTCCGTCGCAAGGCCGAGAAAGCCCACGGCAGGCGGCCTGCTCCTCGTCTGTGCCAGGCTGCGCGGAATCGTGGCTAGGCCGGCGGCAAGAGCAAGGAGATTCCGCCTCTGCATGCGACAACCTCGCTCAGCTCAGCCTGCGAAGAGCCTACTCTCCTGACGTCAACGCTGCCACAGGAGGCGAATCAGCGCCGACAAACCTCAAAAGCGCTTGCGGCGCCGGTCCGCCAGCACGGCCATGGCCGCGTTGCGCCCCGGTGCCCCGGTGACGCCGCCGCCCGGATGGGCGCCCGAGCCGCAGAGGTAGAGCCCCGGCACGGGCATGCGGTAGTCGCCATGGCCGAGCACCGGCCGCGCCGAGAAGAGCTGGTCGAGCGTCAGCCGGCCATGGAAGATGTCGCCACCAACGAGCCCGAAGCGCGCCTCGAGATCGGCGGGCCCGAGCGCCAACCGCCCGATGACCGAGGCCTTGAAGCCCGGCGCATACCGATCGACCGTCTCGATCATCAGGTCGGCGACGCTCTCGCGACAATCCTCCCAGGCGAGGCCGTTCGGCAGCTCCGGCGCGACATGCTGGCAGAACAGGCTCGCGACATGCTGGCCCGGCGGGGCGAGCGTATCGTCCAGCGTCGAGGGGATCAGCATCTCGACGATCGGCTCGCGCGACCAGCCATCGAGCCGTGCCTGCGCATGGGCGCGGTCCATATAGGCGAGGCTGGGTGCAATGATGATGCCGGCTGTGAGATGGTCGCCCGCTTCGGGCAGGCTGGCAAAGCGCGGCAGTTCGGAGAGCGCGACGTTCATCCGGAAGGTGCCGGAGCCCGAGGCGTAGCGGCCGATGCGTTCGGCGAAATCAGCCGGCACGGCCGCGGCATCGACCTTGGAGAAGAGCAGGCGTGGATGCAGGTTGGAGACGACCGCCCGCGCCCGCACCACGTCGCCGGCCTCCGTCACAGCGCCGACGGCCCGGCCGCGCTCGGTCAGCACCTCGGCGACGGGCGCGTCGAGCCTGATCTCGACGCCAGCCTCCGCGCAGGCCTTCGCCATCGCCTGCGTGATCGCTCCCATGCCACCGATGGCATGGCCCCAGGCACCTTTGCGGCCATTCACCTCGCCGAAGACATGGTGCAGCAGCACATAGGCCGAGCCTGGCGTGTAGGGGCTGGCATAGTTGCCGACGACGGAATCGAAGCCGAACAACGCCTTGACCGGATCGCTCTCGAACCAGCCGTCGAGCCAGTCGCCGGCCGATTTCGTGAAGAGGTCCATCACGTCGCGGCGGCCGGTGGTGTCGAGCCCGCCGAGGCGCCGGCCGAGGCGCCCGGCCTCGATCAGCTCCGGCAACGCCGCCCGCCAGCCGGCATCCGTCAGATTGGGCGGGGCGCGCAAGACCAGCTCGCGCAGCACCGTGGCCACCGTCTCGAGCCGATCCTCATAGGCGGCGAGCCGCTCGGCATCCCGGGTCGAGAACTTGGCGACCTCCGTGGCGGTTCGTCCCGGCCCGGCGGCGAGGTATTGCCCATCCGGCAGCGGCAGGAAATTACCCAGCCGACGCTCGACGATGCGCAGGCCATGGCGCGCCAGTTCCATCTCCCGGATGATCTCGGGCCTGAGCAGGCTCACGGTGTAGCTTGCCGTCGAGTTCCGGAAACCCGGATGGAATTCCTCCGTCACCGCCGCGCCACCGACGACATGGCGACGCTCCAGCACCGTGACCTTGAGGCCGGCGCGGGCAAGGTGAAAGGCGCAGACGAGCCCGTTATGCCCGGCACCGAGAATGACAATGTCCGCTTCGCTGGTCGCCATGTTCCGCCTGTCCGATTCGCCGCACTGTGCTGACCGAGGCGCGCTACGGCAATCACCACATCGCCGGCAATATCAGGCATCGCCAATATCTATTTGCCCCCTTCCCCGCCGCCGCTCGATAGTTACCGCCTCTGCCACTCACGGCCCGGCGAAAGCGCGGCGGTGGCCCCGTTTCAGAACGCACAGAAGACGAGTCCCATGGAACAGCCAGTCAAAGCCCGCATCGACATGGATCGCTTCTGGGCGACGATCGAGCGCTCGGGAGAGATCGGCCCGGGCCGGCCCGGCGGCCTGTCGCGGCTGGCCGCGTCCGATGCCGACAGGGAAGTGCGCGACCAGTTCGTCGCCTGGTGCCGAGAGGCGGGGCTCACGATCCGGGTCGACGGCATGGGCAACATCTTCGCCCGCCGCCCGGGGCGCGACGACAGCCTGCCGCCGGTGGTGATGGGCAGCCATCTCGACACCCAGTTCAACGGCGGCCGCTTCGACGGCATCCTCGGCGTGCTCGGCGGGCTCGAGGTCTGCCGCGCGCTGGATGCGATCGGCCATCGCACCCGCAGGCCGATCGAGGTGGTCAACTGGACCAATGAGGAAGGTGCCCGCTTCTCGCCACCGATGGTCGGCTCCGGCGCCTTCGTCGGCGCCTATGCGCTCGACTGGGCGCAGGGCCGGCGCGACGAGGACGGCAAATCGATCGGCGAGGAGCTCGCCCGCATCGGCTATCTCGGCGCGATGGAGGACAAGCCGCACGCCTTCGACGCCTATTTCGAGCTGCATATCGAGCAGGGGCCGATCCTCGACCGCGAGGGCATGCAGGTCGGCGTCGTCACCGGCGGCTTTCCCTCCACCGGCATGCTGATCGAGTTCAAGGGCGAGACCGCCCATACTGGCCCCTGGCCGATGGAGCGGCGCAAGAACGCGCTGATCGCCGGCGCACGCTTCCTCGTCGCGGTCGACGATCTCGGCTGGACCCATGCCGGCACGGGCGGCAAGGCGACGGCTGCGCGCCTCGTCGCCTGGCCGAACAAGCCCGGCATCCTCTCCGACTGGGCCCAGGCCGTCGGCGATGTCCGCCACCCCGACCCGACGACCTCGGCCGTCATGGCCGAGGCGATGCGCCGCGCCGCCTTCGAGGCAGCAGCCAAGGCCGATTGCGGCGTCGAGATCCTCGATGTCTGGCAGTGGGGCGGGCGCATCTTCGCGCCGGAGCTGATCGACCAGGTCCGTGCGATCGCGACGGAACGCGGCTACCGCCACATGGACATCCTCAGCCAGGCCGGGCACGACGCCTATTTCGTCGCCCGCCATGCGCCGACGACGATGATCTTCACGCCCTGCAAGGGCGGCGTCACCCATAACAATGGCGAATTCTGCTCGCGCGACGATCTCGAGCCGGGCCTCGACGTCCTGCTGCAGTCCGTGCTCGCCAGGGCCGACCGGCAGGGTTAGAATAGGTGACGGCGAAGGCCGGGTACGTCGCTGGAGCAGCCCTCCGGCGCGGCATTGCCGGCTGACGATAATTTACGCCCTCCCCCCGATGACGGCGCGCTTTCCTTGCGCTAGGATCGCGCTTCCCGGTCACTCATCCTTGAAGCTCCATGTTCGATCGTCGCAAGCCTCCTGCCGCTCAGCCCTTCGTCACGCACGAAAATATCGAAGCCAAGGTCAAATGGTTCGACCCCGAGAAAGGGTTCGGCTTCGCATCGCCGGCCGACGGCTCGGGCGATGTCTTCCTCCACATCTCCGCGATCGGCCCGCTCGATCAGCAGGACCTTCAGCCGGGGGCGACGATCATCGCCGATCTCGGCGAGGGACGCCGCGGCCTCCAGGTCGTCGCGGTTCATGAGATCGACGCCTCGACCGCGACGCCGGCGGCGCCGCGTGCGCCCCGCGCTCCCCGCGACGATTTCGGCGGCGGCTACAATGATCGCGGCGACCGCGGTGGCTATGGCGGCGACCGAGGCGGCTACGGCGGCGGCGGATATTCCGATCGTGGCGACCGCGGTGGCTACGGCGGCGGTGGCGGTGGCTATTCCGACCGCGGCGATCGTGGCGGCTTCGGTAGCCGTGACAGCGGCCCGATGGAAGGCCCCTTCGACGGCGCCGTGAAGTTCTTCAACTCGGAGCGCGGCTTCGGCTTCATCGCTCCGGACCAGGGCGGGCCGGACGTGTTCCTGCACGTCTCCTCCCTCAGCCGCAGCGGCCTGCAGCCGCCGATGGACGGGCAGCGTATCCGCTTCTCGATCCGCGCCGGCAAGAAGGGCCCGGAAGCGGCGAACGTCAGCTTCCTCTGAAGCCCGGACGAAACGAAATCAGGCCCGCCGGTTCACGCCGGCGAGCCTTTTTCTTTGGGCATCGCCCCGTGTGTCACACGCCCTCGACGATGCGGATATCTCGTTCCGCCCCATTGCCGAGCAGGGCCAGGGCCTCCTGATAGGCGGGGCTGTCGTGCACCCGTTGTGCGTGCTCGACACTGTCGAATTCGATGACGACCGTCCTTTGCTGCAATCCGGCCTCGTAGGTCACGGACGGCAAGCCTCGCACCAAGATGCGGCCGCCCCCTGCCGTGATCGCAGGCCCGCTCAGCTTCGCGTAGGCCGCCAGCGCGTCCTGATCGCTCACCGATCGATAGGCCGCAACCCAATATGCTTTTGCCATGTCAAACCCTGCGATGAGAGAAAGGGCTCGTTCGGAGCGCGGAATTGACCGAGCGGAAGCAGCATGTCCCTCGATGCGCTGGCCAGCAAGCGAAAGTCTCGATCGGCACGAGAGCGCGCCGGCCAAGGCCATGACCTACGCCGCCCGCCAGGATCTTGCTCTCGGCAGGCACTTCCTCTGGAAGGAAGCGCGACGCCATCGTCGCCCACTATGCCCCCGCCGGCCGGCTTGATAGACGCCCAAACCGCCGAGGCGTACCATCGCGCATTGTGCTGCACTCTAGTGATGGCTTGGCCAATGGGCGAAGAACATGTGCCACGCCGCCTCGCCGCAATCCTCGCCGCCGACGTCGTCAGCTACACGCGCCTGATGGAAGCCGATGAGCAGGGCACGCTGGCCCGGCTCAAATCCCTGCACCGCGACGTGCTGCAACCCGAGGCCGGGCGGCATGGCGGCCGTATCTTCAAGACGATCGGCGACGGTGTCCTGATCGAGTTCGCCAGCGCGGTCGACGCCGTCAGAGGCGCGATCGAGATCCAGCGTTCGCTTGCCTTGCCTGGCGAGGGGATCGCCGCGAAGCAGCGGCTTGCACTGCGGATCGGCATCAGCCTCGGCGACGTCATCGTTGAAGGCGACGACCTCTACGGAAACGGTGTCAATGTCGCCGTCCGCATGCAGACCCTGGCTGCACCGGGCGGCATCTGCATCTCCGGCAATGTCCATGAACATCTCGGCAATGCGCTCGACATCGCTTTCGACGACCTTGGAGAACAGGCCGTCAAGAACCTGGACCGGCCGATCAGGTGCTACCGGGTCAGCGACGCCGCCTTGAAGCCGGGGGATCGGATCGTCGCGGCCCCGGCTCTGCCGGACGAGCCCTCGATCGCCGTCCTGCCTTTCGACAATCTGAGCGGCGCCGCGGAACAGGACTATTTCGCCGACGGGATAACCGAGGACATCATCACCGCCCTTTCCCGGCTGCGCTGGCTCTTCGTGATCGCGCGCAACTCCACCTTCTCCTACAAGGGGCGGGGTGTGGATGTCCGCCAGGTCGCCCGCGAACTCGGGGTCCGATACGTCCTCGAAGGCAGCGTCAGAGCCGCGGGACAGCGGATCCGGATCACCGGTCAGCTGATCGACGCACAAAGCGGCAAGCACCTCTGGGCCGAGAAATACGATCGCGATCTGACCGACGTCTTCGTGGTTCAGGACGAAATCACCAATGTCGTCGTCGCCACGATCGAGCCTCACCTCTACGCGGCGGAAGGCGCGCGGGCTGCCGGCAAGACGCCGGGAAACATCGACGCCTGGGGACTGGCCGTCCGCGCAATGGGCCTGATCAACAAGGTCGGGCGCCGCCAGAACGACGAGGCCCAGACGCTCCTGCGACAGGCCATCTCCCTGGATCCCGGCTACGCGCGAGCCCATGCCCTGCTGGGCTGGGCGATCTGGTGGGCGTCGCTTTGCTACTGGGTGCCCGAGACCAGGGAAGGTTACGCGCAGGCCGCACGTCACGCCGAAGTGGGCCTGACCTGCGATCCGGGCGATCCGTGGGCGCGGATGACATTCGGCCTGTGCCTGAGCACCGCAGGCCAGCACGAGCGAGCCCTGGCGGAACTGCGCGCAGCCCTCGAACTGAATCCGAGCTTTGCGCTGGGACGATCCGCCTATGGCTGGGGCTTGCTGCGCTCGGGCCGCTATGACGATGCGGTCGCGGAGACCGGCAAGGCCATCCGCATGAGCCCGCTCGACAGCTTTGCGGGAATCTACACGGCGATCCATGGCCTGGCCCTTCTCGGGGCGCGGCGGTTCGAGGAGGCGCTGCCTCACCTTCGTCGATCGGTCGCGGCCTTCACCGAGTACTCAGGGCACTACAACACCTTGATCAGCTGTTGCGGCCATCTCGGCCTGATCGAGGAGGCACAGGAGTTCATTGCGGCCCGGGCTCGCGTCGGGCCGCCGCTGCGTCTCTCGGTGCTCCGCCAGAACCTCGGGAAATTCGCGCATTGCGAGGTGTTCGTCGAAGGGCTGAAGAAGGCCGGCGTGCCCGAATGAAGCGTCGGCCACCGTCCAGACAGCCCTGCGCCTTGCGGTTCGGGCGCTCCGCCGCCCGCTCTAGACGCGCTCCAGCGCCCGGTGCGGCAGCGCCGGCAGCGTGACCGCGATGGCATCGCCCGCCGCGATGTCACCGCCCTGCAGCACGACGCCCATGATGCCGGCCTTGCGGACGAGCCGGCCTTGCTCGTCACGTCCGAGCACGGCCTTGAGCAGACCAGGGCGGAACGCCTCGATCTGGGCGCATGGATTGCGCAACCCGGTGATCTCGACCAGCGCCTCCGCACCCAGCCGCAGGCGCGCGCCGACCGGCAGCCCGAGCAGGTCGATCCCGCGCGTCAGCACGTTCTCGCCCATCTGCCCCGGCGCGACCTCGAAACCGGCAGCGTTCAGTTCGTCGAGCAGTTCGGCATGCAGCAGATGGACTTGGCGAAGGTTGGGTTGGGTCGGATCGACCGCGACGCGCGAGCGGTGCTTCACCGTCTCGCCGCAATGCCCGTCACCCTCGACGCCAAGGCCCTTCAGCAGACGGATCGAGCCCTGCACCGGCTTGCTGAAGCGATGCCCGGGGGCCCCGCTCACCGTGATCACCGTCGCCATCGTCACCACGTCTCACATCCGGCCGGTCAGCATAGCCGGCTTCTGGCACGAATACGGCACGCTGGCGAGACGCCCATATGACAAAGCCGGCTCCGCGAACGGAACCGGCTTCGCTGAGTGCACCGCAATCGGGCGTGACGTCAGTGGCCCTCGTCGAGCCCGCCCACATGCTTCTGGGTATAGAGTTCGAGGCCGATCCGCCCGATCAGATCGAGCTGAGTCTCGAGGAAGTCGATATGCCCTTCCTCGTCAGCCATGAGATCCTTGAAGAGCTGCTCGGACGGATAGTCGCCGACCTCGCGGGCGTAGCTGGCAGCTTCCTGGTAGAGTGCGCGCGCCTCGATCTCCGCCTTGAGGTCGCATTCGATGACCTCCTTGACGTTCTCGCCGATTCGGAGCGCGTCGAGGGTCTGCAGGTTCGGGAAGCCTTCGAGGAACAGGATGCGATCGACGAAGCGGTCGGCGTGGACCATCTCCTCGATCGACTCCTTCTTCCAGGTCTTGGCCATCTCCTTCAGGCCCCAGTTGTCCAGCATGCGGTAGTGCAGCCAGTACTGGTTGATGGCGGTGAGTTCCGAGCGAAGCCCCTTGTTGAGATATTCGATGACCTTCTTGTCGCCCTTCATGACATCGCTCCCGACCAACACATTAGAATGATACTAATGTATGGCACGGGTTTACGGAAGGAAAGCGAAAAGAGGTCGTCCAGCCGAGATATTCGGCAGCCCTCAGGCGACGGCCAGCTCGTCGTCGATGGCGAGCCCGTCCAGCATCTGGCCGACGGAGACATGGACCGCGCATTCGATGTCGCGGCTGGCGCATGAACCGCACTGCGTCATGCAGGCGGCGCGCGCCTCTGCCAGGATGGCGCGGACTTCGCGCGCGCAACGTCCGCAATCCGGGCTGCAGCCGAGGCAGTCATAGGCCTCGCCGGCCGTCCTCGGGCCGGAGCCGTCAGGGGCGATGGTGCCCTTGATCTGGGAGCAGGACAGGACGTTGCAGGAACAGACGATCACGTCGGAACGATCACTTGCGAAAAATTCAGGCGTGATGGGACGCCAGATGCGAGAGCGGCATCTTGGTTTCGACCTCCGAGCCATCGGCCCGGCGCAGCCGCACGATCACCTCCACCGAGGAGATCATCATGCCCTCCGGAGCCTCCGGCAGCCCTGCGACCTGGATCGTGGAACCCGGAATGTCGACGACGGTCTCGTCATCCTCGTTGTAGAAGTGGTGATGCTCGGAAACGTTGGTGTCGAAGAACGTCTTCGGGCCCGAGACCGAGACCTGGCGCAGCAGGCCGGCTTCGGAGAACTGGCGCAGCGTGTTGTAGACGGTCGCAAGCGAGAGCGGCTCGCGGGCGCGCAGCGCCTCCTCATAAAGCATTTCGGCGCTGACATGGCGGTCGCCCTTGGCGAAGAGCAGCCAGCCCAGCGCCATGCGCTGCCGCGTCGGCCGCAGGCCGGCGGTGCGCAGACGCGCCTTCACGGCGCTGATCGGGCAGGAGGCAGGGCTCTTCTGCGGCCACGGAATATGATCCGCGGCAACTCGCTGATGGTCCTGATCCTTCAGGGACGAAACGCTCATAGACAACGCCTTCCGCAATGCCGGGATAGCCGGCCCGTAGTTTAGAAATCATCTAAACTACTGATATTGCTGTTATATTTGTCGCAATGGCGTCTCAATGTCAATCTTCGCGGGTGCGGCATCCGGTCATCCGGCTGTGCATGGAGCGCACGAAGCCGTGATGGCTGCAGGCCGGCCGCTCAGTGCCCTCCCCCGGCGCCCGGCGCCGCCGCTGGCGGCTTGCGCATGAACAGCGCCAGCAGAACCAGGCTCGCGAAGATCATGGTGAGCGCCAGGAACACGTCGCCGAAGGCCATGATCAGCGCCTGCTTGTGGGCGCGCTGGTTGAGCAGCGCGAGCGCCATCTGCTCGGCCGCCTCGCCATAGTCGAGGAAGCGCTGCATCATCTGCGCCAGCGCCTCTTCCGCGACCTGCCGGCCGGCGGCGACGCTCTCGTGCAGCCGCGTGATGTGCAGGTCGGTGCGGCTGTTCAGCATGGTGTTGATCACCGCCAGCCCGACCGCCCCGCCCAGATTGCGCGTCAGGTTGTAGAGCCCGGACGCATTCTTGAGCTGCGCCGGCGGCAGCGTGCCGAGCGCGAGGTTGTTGATCGGCACCATGCACAGCATCAGCGAGACGCCGCGCAGGATCTGCGGGATCAGCAATTCGTGGAAGTCCCAGTCCGCCGTGATTCCCGTGGCGATGTAGGTCCCGAGCGCAAAGCCCGCGAAGCCGATCATCATCTGCACGCGCGGGTCGATCTTCTGCGAGAGCCGGCCGGCGATCGGCGCCGTCAGGAACATGCACAGGCCAGTGACGAACATGGTCTCGCCGATCTGCAGCGCGTCATAGCCGCGGATGCGCCCGAGATAGACCGGATAGAGATAGGTCAGCCCGTAGAGCCCGATGCCCATGCAGAAGGAGAACAGCGAGCCGAAGGCGAAGTTGCGGTTCTTGAAGGCGTAGAGATCGACCAGCGGATCGTCCCGCGTCAGAGCCCGCCAGAAGAACAGCACCGCACCGGCCAGCATGACGCCGGTGAAGAACACGATCTCGTGGCTCTCGAACCAGTCGAGCCGCGTCCCCTCCTCCAGCACATACTCGAGGCTGCCGAGGAAGCCGGCCATGCCGAGCAGGCCGAGCCAGTCGAAGCGCTTCAGCAGGCCGGGCTGCGGCTTGTCGAAATCGATCAGCGTCCAGGCCGCGATCGTGACGCAGATGCCGGGCACGACATTGACCAGAAACAGCCAGTGCCAGGAGAAGGCATGGCTGAGATAGCCGCCGACGGTCGGCCCGATTGTCGGCGCGAGCGTCGCCACCAGCCCGATCAGCGGCGAGACGATCGGGCGCTTCGAGGCCGGAAAGATCGTGAAGGCGGCCGCGAAGACGCCGGGAATCATGCCACCGCCGATGAAGCCCTGCACAGCGCGCCACAGGATCATCTCGTTGATCGAGGACGACATCGCGCAGAGCACGCTGGAGATGGTGAAGCCGGCGGCGGCGATGCTGAAGAAGACCCGCGTCGACAGCGCCCGGCTGAGATAGCCCGACAGCGGAATCATGATCACTTCCGCGATCAGATAGGCCGTCTGCACCCAGGCGATCTCGTCCGACGAGGCCGACAGCCCCGCCTGGATCTCGGCCAGCGAGGCCGAGACGATCTGGATGTCGAGGATCGCCATGAACATGCCGAAGACCATCGCCACGAAGGCGAAGATCCGGCGCATCGGGATGGCGTCGTCTGCCGGCGGCGCGCCGCTCGGGCTGGTCAGGGTCGCGGTGGCCATGCCGGCCTCCCCATACGAGCCCTCATCCTGATGAGGCCCGCAAGGGCCGTCTCGAAGGATGCTCCAGCTTCGACCGGAGCCTCCTGGACCATCCTTCGAGACGCCACGTTCCGCGGCTGCTCAGGCTAAGGGTTGAGAAATCTGCGATTAAGTTCAGCGCCGGGCTTCTGGGCGCGGATCGATCTTCACCACCACGGACATGCCCGGTCGCAGGACGTGCTTGGCGGTTGCCTCCGGCGCCAGCGCGATTCGCACCGGCACGCGCTGGACGATCTTGGTGAAGTTGCCGGTCGCATTGTCCGGCGGCAGCAAGGTGAAGACCGAGCCGGTTCCGCCGGCAATGCCGCTGACCTTGCCCTCGAAGACCTCGCCCGGCAGCGCATCGACGGTGATCGTGGCGCGGTCGCCGATCTTCAGGGGGCCGACCTGCGTCTCCTTGAAGTTCGCATCGACATAGACCTGGTCGAGCGGGACGATCGACATCAGTCGCTTGCCGGCGCTGACGAGGTCGCCGAGCTGGACATTGGTGTTGGCGACGAGCCCGCTGATCGGTGCATTGACCTTGGTGAAGCTCAGGTCGCGCTCCGCCTTCTGCTCGGCCAGCTTGAGCTCGTCGGCCTGGCGCGCCGCCTCGACGCGCTGTGCCTTCAGCACCTCGACATTGGCCTTGGCCGCTGCGACGCCGGCCTGCGCACTGCCGAGCGAGGCCTTGGCCTGATCGCGTGCAGCGGTTGCCGCATCCAGCGTTGCCTGCGAGCCATAGGCCTTGGCCGCGAGGCTGTTGGCGCGCTCGAAATCCGCGGCCGTGCGCGTCACGCCGGCCTGCGCCGAATTCTCCTGCGCCTGCGCCTGCTCGAGGCTGGCGCGGCCGGCCTCGATCTGGCTGTCGATCCGGGCGAGCGTCGCCGCCGCCGTCGCGCTCTTGGCGCGGGCGCTCTCCAGCGCGATCCGCCAGTCGCCGTCATCGAGCGCGACGAGCGGCTGGCCGACCTTGACCTCCTGGTTCTGGACAACGGAGACCGAGGCGATGTTCGCGGCGAGCTTGGCCGAGATCGTCGCCATCTCCGCCCCGACATAGGCGTCGTCGGTCGAGACGATGAAACGGCCGTTGAACCACCAGTTGCCACCGAACCAGAGGCCGGCGCCAATCGCGGCCGTCCCGAGCAGCATCAACCCGGCGCGGCGCAGCGCCTTGCCCTTCGGCGGAGCCGCAGGGGTCACGGCCTCCTTCGGCGCATTCGCGATCTCGCGCCGCGCCTCGGCGGGCGCAGGTGCGGCTTCACCGACGGGATCGACCAGTTGCAGCCGGTCGCGACGCTGGCGGGTGCTTGTCTCGGCAGACATGGCTTCGTCCTGAACAAAACAATTCGAACCAGTCAGTTCGATTGCGCTTGAAATAGCGTGGCGCTTCACGCATATCAAGTCATATCGAACCGATTGGTTCGATTCTTTTTTCAAGCAGGCCTTCGCGCTGCCGGACGGGGACAATGAACGAGACTGCTGAGCCGATCGTTAAGGCCACCGCGCGCAATCGCCGTGTCGCGGGCATGGATCCCGAGAAGCGCCGCCAGATTCTCGACGGCGCTCAGGCCGTATTCGCGGCTCAGGGCTTCGACGCCGCGAGCATGAGCGAGATCGCGGCCGTCGCCGGCGTCTCCAAGGGCACGCTCTACGTCTATTTCGCCGACAAGGAGCACCTCTTTGTCGCCTTGATCGAACGCGAGCGCGAGACCCAGAAGGCCGCGGTCTTCGACGCGCTGAACGACGACCCCGATGTCGTCCGCGCCCTCACCCGCTTCGGCGAAGGGCTTGCCCATCTTCTGACCCGCGACTTCGTGGTCAGCGCCCATCGCATCGTCATCGGCGTGGCCGAGCGGATGCCCGATCTCGGCCGGGACTTCTACGAGAGCGGCCCCAAGCTGGGCGGCTATCGCCTGGCGCAGTTCCTGGCCGGCAAGGCCGAGCAGGGGCTGCTGTCGCTGGACGACGCCTATCTCGCCGCCGTTCAGTTCATCGACCTCTGCCAGTCGACCCTGCTGCGGCCACGCCTGTTCAATGCCATGCGCGAGCCCCCGTCGGACGATGAGATCCACCGCGTCGTCGCCTCCGCCGTCGCGATGTTCATGGCACGCTACGGCGCGCCGAGACGCTGACCTGCTGCCTCAGCCGCGCAGCTTCGCGGTGACCCGTTCCCGATGCGCGGTATAGAGGCCGGACCCTGCGATGATGACGGCGCCGACGAGCGTCCAGAAGTCCGGCAGGACAGCGAAGACGACCAGGCCGAGCAGTGAGGCCCAGAGCAGCTGGATATAGGAGAACGGCGCCAGCAGCGAAGCGTCGGCATGGCGATAGGCCAGCACGATCAGCCAGTGCCCCACCGTCGACGAAACGCCGACGAATACGCCCATCAGCAGGATCAGCGGCGTCACCGGCCCCCACAGGAACGGCACCACGAAGCTCGTCAGGCCGAAACCGATCAGGGCCGAATAGGTCAGCGTCGTCAGCGGGCTTTCGGTCCGGCTCATCATCCGCGTCATGATCATCGCGAAGGCCCACGCCAGGGCCGAGGCCACGGCGAGCAGCGATGCGATCTGGAAACCCGCACCACCCGGACGCACCACGATCAAAACCCCGACGAAGCCGACCAGGGTCGCCGTCCAGCGCCGCCAGCCGATCTTCTCGCCGAGGATCGGGATCGACAGGGCCGTCACGAACAGCGGCGCGACGAAGCCCGTCGCCGTCGCATCGGCCAGCGGCATGTGCTTGAGCGCCATGATGAAGAGCACCGACGAGGTCAGCACGCCGACACCGCGCAGGAACTGCAGCATCGGCCGCTGCGTCCGCAGCCGCTCGAGGCCGCCACGGCGCCAGACGATCGCGAGCATGATCACCGAGAAGGTGCCGTAGCGAATCCAGGTCACCTGCAGCGGCGGGATCTGAAGCGTCAGCAGCTTCGAGACCATGTCCGCCGAAGTCAGGAAGATGCTGGCCAGCAGCACCAGCCCGATGCCGCGAAACGGCGCATCGCGACGCAATGGCGGCGTTGCCTCGCCCTTGGGCAGCGGAGGCGGTTCGGGATGCGGGGCGTTTGGCAATTCAAGGTCACGTCGGATGGGACCGTGACCTTAGTCGATCCGCCCCGAATTGGTTGCGCAAAGAACGAACGCCCCGCATGCAGCAACGCGCCTGTCCCAACGGAAGGATCGCCCGGCTCAGCAAACGAAAAAGGCGGGCCGCAGCCCGCCTTCATCAAACAGCACCGGAGAGCTGGCCTCAGGCCGCCTTTTGCCGCGGCTGGATCAGCTTGCGGTTGACCAGCACCTCGGCGATCTGCACCGCGTTGAGTGCCGCGCCCTTGCGCAGGTTGTCGGAGACGCACCAGAAGGCGAGGCCGTTCTCGACCGTATTGTCCTCGCGGATGCGCGAGATGTAGGTCGCATCCTCACCGGCCGCCTCGTGCGGGGTGATGTAGCCACCGGGCTCGTGCTTGTCGACGACGAGGATGCCGGGCGCCGAGCGCAGCACCTCGCGCGCCTCGTCGGCCGTGACCGGCTTCTCGCACTCGATGTTGACGCTCTCGGAATGGCCGATGAAGACCGGCACGCGCACGCAGGTCGCAGTCAGCTTGATCTTCGGGTCGAGGATCTTCTTGGTCTCGACCATCATCTTCCACTCTTCCTTGGTGAAGCCGTCCTCCATGAAGACGTCGATATGCGGAATGAGGTTGAAGGAGATGCGCTTCGGGAACTTCTTGGTCTCGACCTCGCCGGCCGAGAACACGGCGCGGGTCTGGTTGAAGAGCTCGTCCATGCCCTCCTTTCCGGCGCCCGAGACCGACTGATAGGTCGAGACGACGACGCGCTTGACACCGTACTTGTCATGCAGCGGCTTCAGCGCCACGACGAGCTGCGCAGTCGAGCAGTTCGGGTTGGCGATGATGTTCATCTTGGTGAAGCCGGCAGCGGCGGCCGCGTTCACCTCCGGCACGATCAGCGGCACGTCGGGATGGGTTCGCCAGGCAGAGGAGTTGTCGATCACGACGGCGCCCTGCTTGCCGATCTTAGGCGACCATTCCTTCGAGATCTCGCCGCCGGCCGACATCAGGCAGATATCGGTGTCGGAGAAGTCGAAATGCTCGAGCGACTTGCACTTCAGCGTCTTGTCGCCGAACGAGACCTCCGTCCCGATCGAACGCGAGGATGCGAGCGCGACCACCTCGCTGACCGGGAAGGCCCGCTCGGCCAGGATGTCCAGCATTTCGCGGCCCACATTGCCCGTGGCGCCGACGATCGCGACCTTGAAGCTCATGATCTTGTTCCTTTTGGATAAGCCGGTTTGGTCTCCCCCTGGGCGCCGGTCGCCTTTTAGAAGGCGGGTCCGGCATCATGCCCCCGCCGGGGGGGAGGGGCCCGGAACCGAGGCGAAGTTCAGCGCGGCGTGCCGGTGGTCCCGGTCGCCGTTTTGGTCGTGCGTTTCGTCGTGAGACGGACAGTCACAGGGCCAATCCCGAAAGGCTGATGCTTCGCGGTGCCATCCAGGGCGCTCGCCCCGCATGCCACGAGGATGTGAGAACACCGAAGGCGATAAAAAGTCAATGTGGCCCTGTCCGCGACGGCCTGCCCCGCGCCAGCTTCGACCTGCGTTAACCGTGCCCGTTGACCGGCTGTTCACGCTGCGCCGCGAATCCCGGCGGCCGGTAACCACGCGCTGACCAGCCCGCATCACCCTCGACGCGGGTGAGGACGACCGCGCCGCTGGGGAGCGGCGCGGCATGACGGGTTCGGGGTTCGTGTCGAGTCATATCGCATCGCATCTGCTCGGCCGCTTCAGGTCGGCCTGGCCATTCATCGCGGATGCCCGGCCGTGGCCGGGCGGCGCGTCGCTGGACCGGCTCCGGGCGCGGCTGGCGAACGTCGATGTCGCCGCCGCCCTGATCCGCTTCGCCGACCGCATCGAGATCGGTTTCGGCTACATCCGGAGCAATCTCGCCCGCCTGCGCCATCTGCCTCGCCTGCTGCGCGTTCCTGATCTCGGGCTCGGCGGCGGGCTACTCTGGCGAAGCCTCGCCGCCGCGACGGGCATCGGGCTGACCGCTGCGCTGGTCACCGCGCTGGCCCCGGAGCGTGAGCCCACCATCGCCAGCCTCGCTGTGCAGCCTGCGCAGGACATCCGGCCCGTCCGGAACGTCCGGCAGGAGCCTCGCCCAAGCCTGGGCGGCCGGGAAAACTGGATCCCCATCACCAAGCCGATCCCGATGTTCGGGCTGGAATCGCCCGAGCTGGAGCGCGCTTCCGCAACCCTCGAGGCGCGGCGCAGCCAGGACGGCTCGCAGCGCGAGGACGTGCTGGGCTTCGGCAGCTTCGCCGAACCCAAGGCTCATCTGCTGCTGCGCCTGAGCGTGGAGCATGATCGCACCGAACTCAGCCAGCCTTTCGTCGTCGCGCTGGTGCGCGAGGCCGCTATGCGCGCCATGTCGGTACAGCGCAGCGGCCTGGCGAACGCGATCCAGACCCGCTTCGGCCCGGTCGAGACCGCGGACGCGACGCTGAGCGACGGCGACCTCAGCCGGTCGTGCATCGCCTTCCGGATGGACGCCGGAGCCATGCCGCTGTCGATGAGCGGCTGGTGGTGCGGCGGCGAGGGCAAGCCCGCCGACCGGCAGCAGCTCGTCTGCCTGATCGATCGCATCGACCTGCTCAATGCCGGCGACGACCGCGCCCTGCGCTCCGCCTTCGCCCGCACCGAGCTAAACCGCCAGCCGGCCTGCGCCCCGTCGCGCCTCGCTGCGTCGGGCCGCAAGGCTTCCTGGCTCGACGCCGACGGCGCGACGCCCGCATTGCGGACGAAGAGCGCGGCGAACGTGTCGACGAAGCCACAACCGAAGCGTTGATGGCGGCGCTATGCTGAAGAGACGCTCACAAATTCGTTAACTACGGTAGGATAGGCTTCATCGTGAAGTTTTCATCCTTACGTCAAGCGGGTCGCCGCTGCTCCGGAGATGTCGTCGCCATGCGTTCGCTCAAGCAACTCGCCGCCGTGTTCGCGGTCTCGATCGCGGCATCGACCGTCCTTGTCACCATCGCGGAAGCACAGAGCCGCCGCGGGCCGCTGCGCGTCACCGTCCAGAAGCGCAGCTACCTTGACGCCGGCAACGTCGTCCCGGTCGGCTCGATGAACCGCTACGCCACCCAGCAGTTCATCGCCGCCCCGACCTATGCCAATGTCGGCGGCTGGTATGGCGAGGAGGCCCTCCCCGGCCGCATCGGCGCGGGCGTGAATCCGTTCGCCAACACCTTCTCGACGCCGCGCTTCTGAACCTGACGCCATGACGATCGCGGCGGCGCCGTTTCCGCCGCTGCATCGGTTGGGCCTGGTAGATCGCCGCTACGACGGCTGACCTGCGCGGGTCGCCTGCGGCAGCAGACGTGCGGCTCGCGCGACGTGATCGTCCATGTGGCTCCTTGCCGCCAGTACGAGCCAGCTGCGGGCGAAGGCATCGGCTAGTTCGCTTTGCCCCAGCGCCTGGCTGTTCTCGGTCTGATTGGCCAGGATCTCGACCTCCATCGCGACGTATTTGTCGGCATGGCGAATACATCGCCTGCGGGCCTCGGAAAGCCATTCGGCAGCACGGGATCGTTCCCCTTCGCCGATGAAGGACAGCGCCAGCACGCGCGCCGCGGCGCCTTCCCAACAGGAATCGCCGAGTTGGCAACTGAGGGCGAAGGCCTCCTCCAGGGCTGGCCGGACGGAAGCGGGTCGATGCGCCTGACGCAGCCGGGCCTCGCCGAGCAATGCGACAGGCCAGGGCCGAAATGCGAGCCAGTGCTCGTCATCAACTAGCCCGATGCAGTCGGCGAGCCAGGTTTCGGCCTCATCGAGCCGTCCGACACACAGCAACCCGCGGGCGCCGATGCCGAGCGCGAAGACCTCACGCCTGCAATTGCCGGCACGACGCGCCTGGTCGAGCGCAAGTGCGATCTGCTCCAGCCCCTCGGCTGGCCGCCCCCAGTCGATCAGGTTCATGCCCGCGACGGCATGGATACCGGCAAGGCTCTCACCTCCCCCGGCCAGCGCCTGCGCCTGAGTGAGGCAATCGGCGGCGGCCGGCCGCCGACCCGCCTTGGTCTCGATGAAGCCCAGCTCACGCAGCGCTGTCGCCGCCATGTCGCCATAGCCGCGCGCCCGGGCGATCTCGGCTGACTGGCGCAGGAGCACAGCCCCCTCCACGGCATGGCCGCGAACGGCATGGACCAGCGCCGTGCCGAGCTCAAGCAGCGCCCTGGCTTCGAGATGGGGATCGCCCAGCGCGGTAGCGTCCTGCGCCGCCCGTCGCAGGCAATCCAGCCCCGCATCGCTCGCGCCGGCGGACAGGGCGGCCAGCCCGGAGGCGATCAGCGACCCGACAAAAGCCGTGCGGGAGATTCCCACCGGAGGCGATGACATCGTGGGGCGCGCCGCACTGCGCAAAGCCGAGGAAGGACGCTCGCCGAGTTCGTCATGAAACAGCGCTTCGGTCACCGCGACATGGCGCTGCGCCGCGTCATGCCGACCGGCCATCGCGAGAGCCTTGACCAGCAGAACATGCGCTCCCTCGTCGAAGGGAGCGCGCTGCACGCCGAGTTCAGCCAGACGTATTGCCTTCTCGAATTCCGCCATGGCGAGCGCCCGGAGCGCTTCCTGCCGGATGCGCGACTCGACCAGGCTCGATAGGCGCGAGCGCTCGACCAGAAGCCAGGTCGCGAATTCGGGACCGGCTTGCGGCTCCAGGCCATCCAGCAGCTGTCCTGCCTGCTCGATGTCGAAGTCATCGCCGTCGAACCTCGTGAGGTCGACATCGCAGTCGGGGGGCAGAACGATGCTCAACGGGTCGCCGCGCAAGTGCAGGCGCCGCCCCAGCGCTCGGCGCAGCATGGCGAGACACCCGCGCAGCGAGCCGAGCGGGTCCTCAGCCTCCGGGAACAGCTCCGCCGCCAGCACCCGCCTCTCGATCGGCCCCCGCGCCAGCAGCAGCCGCGCCAGCAGCGCCCAGACCTTTTGGCCGCGCATGGCGACGGGTTGCCCCGTGGCATCGAGAATGGCCGGCCTGCCCAGCAATCTGATCGTCACGCCCATGGCTGGCCTCACGATTCAGGATTGGCGGTTCCCTCGAAGCGATGACCGCCAAGTCGACTGGCTCAACGTGTCAGCGAACGTGTCACGGCGTCGTGCGACCGACGTTGCGAGGAACACGCCCGGTGACAGCAGAGCACGGTCCAATCCTCGAACGGCACGTATCGCCGATCAAGCCAATCGAAAGGACGCCGGCATGTCGACCTTCGTTCCCGAACGGCCAACATCATGGAGCACCCGGTTGAGTGCGACGGCGCAGAGCGCCGAAGCACAGGCGCTACGCGTCGCCCGCACCCTGCGGATGAGGGCGATGAGGGCGTGGAACCTGCTTCAGGGGCTCGAAGCCGCCCTCGAGCGCCGTCGCGAGCGCAGGCAATTGCGCGGCGCCGACGACGCCATGCTCAAGGACATCGGCCTCCCGCAATGCGGCGTCGAATGGGCACTGCGCCATGGCCGCGAAATCGGTGACGACGCACAGCGCCGCGCCGGCCCGAACCCGCGCCCCTGAGGTTAGGGCAGAGCCTTGAGATAGCGCACCGGTCGGCCGGGCGACGCGGCATTCGCGGCATGGACGATCGCGTTCGCGTCGATGCCGAAATGCCGGTAGAGATCGGCGACCGTGCCGGTCTGGCCGAAATGCTCGACGCCGAGCGCCTTCTGCCTGTGGCCGTGGACGCTGCCAAGCCAGGCCAGCGTCGCCGGATGACCGTCCAGCACCGAGACGATGCCGCAATCGCGTGACAGGTCGCCGAGCAGCCGCTCGACATGGCTGGTCGCGCGATGGTTGCCGCGCTGGCGCGCGCGCTCGGCCGCCTGCCATCCGGCATTGAGCCGGTCGGCCGAGGTGATCGCGAGCAGGCCGACATCGCGCCGGTCCTCGCCCAGCAGCCCGACCGCCTTGATCGCCTCGGACGCGACCGCACCCGTGTAAGCGATCACCACCGAAGCGTTCGGCCCGGGCTTCCGCAGCCAGTAGGCGCCGTCGATGATGTCGCTTTCCAGCTCGGGCGTCATTGCGCGCTGCGGCTGCTCGAGCTGCAGCGTCGACAGGCGCAGATAGACAGAGCCGCCGGTCTCGTCGCGCAGCCAAGTGCGCTCGTCGGGATCACCCTCGCCATCCTTCTGCAGGTATTCGAAGGACCAGCGCATCATCACCGACAGCTCGTCGACGAAGGCGGGCTCGAAGGCGCACAAACCATCCTGGCTCATCCCGATCAGCGGCGTCGCGATCGACTGGTGCGCCCCGCCTTCGGGCGCGAGCGTCACGCCTGACGGCGTCGCCACCACCATGAAGCGAGCGTCCTGGTAGCAGGCATAGTTCAGTGCATCGAGACCGCGGGAGATGAAGGGATCGTAGAGCGTTCCGATCGGGATCAGCCGCTCGCCGAAGATCGAATGCGACAGGCCCAGCGCCGAGAGATTGATGAACAGGTTCATCTCGGCGATGCCGAGCTCGACATGCTGGCCCTTGGGCGAGAACTCCCACTTCTGCATCGAGGGGATGCGCTCGTCCTTGAAGGTGTCGGCCATCGACGCCTTGGCGAACAGGCCACGCCGGTTCACCCAGGGCCCGAGATTGGTCGAGACCGTAACGTCGGGCGCCGTCGTGACGATGCGGTCGGCGAGCGGCCCGCCCGCCTTGGCGATCTCGTCGAGGATCTTGCCGAAGCCCATTTGCGTCGACATCACCGGCTGGATGCCGGCCTCCAGCTTCGCCGGGACCGGCAGCGCGGGAGCGCTGTAGCGACGGCGCCCTTCGGCGAAGAACGGCACCTTGTCGAGGAAGGCCCGAATCTCGCTCTCGGGCAGCGAAAGCCCCTCGAACAGGTCCCACTCATGCCCGGGGCGGACAGCGTTGGCGGCCTTGAAGCCCTCCATCTGCTCCTTGGTCATCAGCCCGGCGTGGTTGTCCTTGTGCCCGGCGAGCGGCAGGCCGAAGCCCTTGACGGTGTAGGCGAGGAAGCAGACCGGCCGATCGTGGTCGATCGCCTCGAAGGCTTCGAGGATCGAGGGCAGGTCGTGCCCGCCGAGATTGCACATCAGCTTCGAGAGTTCCGCATCGGAGCGGCTTTCGATCAGCTTCGTCACCGGGCCCTGGTCGCCGAGATCGTCCATCAGGCGCTTGCGCCAGGCAGCGCCGCCCTGGAAGGTCAGCGCCGAATAGAGCTGGTTCGGGCAGGAATCGATCCAGGCCTTCAGCCGCTCGCCGCCCTTCTCCCGGAAAGCCGCCTGCTGCAGCCGGCCATATTTCAGCGTCACGACATCCCAGCCGAAATTGCGGAACATCGTCTCGAAGCGGTCGTAGAGCCCTTCCCGGATGACGGCGTCGAGCGACTGGCGGTTGTAGTCGATCACCCACCAGGTGTTGCGCAGACCGTGCTTCCAGCCTTCCATCAGGGCCTCGAAGATATTGCCCTCGTCGAGTTCGGCATCACCGATCAGCGAGATCATGCGGCCTTCGGGCCGATCCGTGCCCCAGCCATGGCCGCGCAGGTAATCCTGCGTCAGCGACGAGAACAAAGTCTGCGCGACGCCGAGGCCGACCGAACCGGTCGAGAAATCGACGTCGTCGATGTCCTTGGTGCGCGAGGGATAGCTCTGCGCGCCCTTGTAGCCGCGGAAGTTCTCGAGCTTCTCGCGCGTCTGCAGCCCCATCAGATAGTTGATCGCGTGGAAGATCGGCGAGGCATGCGGCTTCACCGCGACACGGTCCTGCGGGCGCAAGGCCGCCATGTAGAGCGCCGTCATGATCGTCGCCAGCGAGGCCGAGGAGGCCTGGTGCCCGCCTACCTTCATGCCATCGGCGCTGTCGCGCAGGTGGTTGGCGTTGTGGATCGTCCATGACGCCAGCCAGAGGATCTTCTTTTCCAGCTCGGCCAGGACCGGGAGGCGGGAATCGGCGGACAGGCGCGGATCGGACATGGTCGACACTCCAGCAAGGCGCCGATCATGCACGAAATCGCCAAGCGCTGTGAACCGCAATCGCCCCGGAAACGACGGATGCGTTGGAGCTTTCTGCCAAAGGCCCGGCCATCTTAGTGGAAACTGCCAGAGCGGCGTTGGCGCCGCGGGTTCGCCGACTCGGCCCGGGTGTACACCCGCCGCACGAACTTGCATTGGTCTGTCGCAATCGTCAGGTTGAATCCCGATGCGGAGTACCGCAGCGGCACGGCGGATCAGGAGAAGTATTGGATGGACGCGTTGTCGGGTTTCAGTCTCTTCGTCATCGTGCTCGTCCTGCTCGTCGTCATCACCATCGCCTTCCTGGTGAAGACCGTGCCTCAGGGTTACAACTACACGGTGGAGCGCTTCGGCCGGTATTCGCGCACGCTCAGCGCCGGCCTCAACCTGATCGTGCCCTATATCGACCGCATCGGGCACAAGGTGAACGTCATGGAGCAGGTGCTCGACATTCCCTCGCAGGAAGCGATCACCAAGGACAATGCCGGCGTGCGAATCGACGCCGCGGCCTTCTTCCAGGTGCTGGACGCCGCCAAGGCCTGCTACGAGGTCTCCTCGCTCAACGACGCGCTGATGGTCCTGACCATGACCAATATCCGCACCGTCGTCGGCTCGATGGATCTCGACCAGCTCTTGTCGCATCGCGACGAGATCAATGAGCGTCTGCTGCGCGTCATGGACGCCGCCGCCTCGCCCTGGGGCGTCAAGGTCACGCGCATCGAGATCCGGGACATCCTGCCGCCGGCCGACATTGCCGGCGCGATGAACCGCCAGATGAAGGCTGAGCGCGACCGGCGTGCCGCGATCCTCGAGGCCGAAGGCCTGCGCCAGGCCGAGATCCTCAAGGCCGAGGGCCAGAAGCAGGCGCAGATTCTTGCCGCCGAAGGCCGCAAGGAAGCGGCGCTGCGCGACGCGGAAGCCCGCGAGCGGCTGGCGCAGGCGGAGGCAAACGCCACCACCATGGTCTCCGAGGCGATCGGCAAGGGCGACATCCAGGCCGCGAACTTCCTGATCGCCGAGCGCTACACCGATGCGCTGAAATCGATCGCTGGCGCCCATAACAGCAAGGTTGTCATCGTGCCGATCGAGGCCGCTGCTCTCGCCGGTACGGTCGGCGGCATCGCGCAGCTTACCCGCGCTGTGTTCGGCGATGACGCGGCCGAGACCAGGCGTAGCGGTTCCGTGCCGCCGGCCGGGCGCGGCGCCTGAGGAGAAGATCATGCTGTCGTCGATGCTGTGGCTGGGCGCCTGGGGCTGGGTCATTCTCGGCCTGATCCTGATCGGCGGCGAGGTGTTCGCGCCCGGCGTATTCCTGATCTGGCTCGGGCTCGCGGCGCTGCTGACCGGCGCGGTCGTCGGCATCACCGGAATCGGCTGGCAGGCGGCGGCGCTCGTCTTCGCCGGCTTCAGCCTCGTCAGCGTGGTCGTCGGACGCCTGCTGACGCGCCGAAAGGGCGAGGAGCCCGATGCCGCCACCGGCCTCAACGACCGCGGCCGCCAGCTCATCGGCAAGGTCTTCCGGCTGGAGACGACCATGACCGGCGGCGAGGGCCGCATCCGCGTCGGCGATTCGTCCTGGCGCGTCATCGGCCCGGAACTCCTGGCGGGAAGCGAAGTCCGCGTGATCCGTGTCGAGGGCGCGACGCTCGTGGTCGAGAAAAACTAGCCCGCGGTCCACGCGCGCGGCGCTCATGCGAAGAATCGGTTTCTCAGGCGCGACGCGGGGTCTATAGCGAACGCCTCCGCCGCCAGACCGAACATTGCGATGACCACTCAAAGCGAACGCCTGTCCCTGTCCAAGGACCGCATCAAGGTCCTGCTTCTGGAAGGCATCAACGATTCCGCCGCCGAGCTGCTGCTGAACGCGGGCTACACCAACATGACGCGCCTGCCGAAGGCGCTCGACCGCGACGCCCTGCTCAAGGCGATCGAGGGCGTGCATGTGCTCGGCATCCGCTCGCGCACGCAGCTGACCGAAGAGGTCTTCGCCCATGCCGACCGCCTTTTCGCGGTCGGCTGCTTCTCGGTCGGCACCAACCAGGTCGACCTGCAGGCGGCGCGCAGCCGTGGCGTCCCGGTCTTCAATGCGCCCTTCTCGAACACCCGCAGCGTCGCGGAGCTGACCATCGGTGAGATCGTCATGCTGCTGCGCCGGATTCCGGACCGCTCGCGCGCGGCCCATGGCGGCGGCTGGGACAAGTCCGCCGATGGCTCCTTCGAGGTGCGCGGCAAGGTGCTGGGCATCGTAGGCTACGGCAATATCGGCAGTCAGCTCTCGACGCTGGCCGAGGCAATGGGCATGCGGGTGATCTATTTCGATCAGACCGACCGCCTGCGTCACGGCAACACCGAACCGGTCGACAGCCTCAACGAATTGCTCGGCTCGGCCGACATCGTCTCGCTGCACGTGCCGGAGACGCCGCAGACCCACGGCATGATCGGTGCCGAGCAGATCGCGGCGATGAACCCGGGCAGCTACCTGATCAACAACTCGCGCGGAACCGTCGTCGATCTCGACGCGCTGGCGGCCGCGCTGAAGAGCGGCCATCTGGCGGGCGCTGCGGTCGATGTCTTCCCGGTCGAGCCGGCCTCCAACGCCGATCGCTTCGTCTCGCCGCTGCAAGGGCTGCCGAACGTCATCCTAACTCCCCATGTCGGCGGCTCGACGGAGGAAGCGCAGGAGCGCATCGGCGCGGAGGTCGCACGCAAGCTGGTCGATTACTCTGATGTCGGTTCGACGGTCGGCGCGGTCAACTTCCCGCAGGTCCAGCTCGCGGCCCGCGCCGTGGGCACGCGCTTCATCCATGTCCAGCGCAACGTGCCGGGCATGCTGCGGCGGCTGAACGACGTCTTCGCCAGCCGCAACGTGAATATCGCCGCGCAGAACTACCAAACGGATGGCGAGGTCGGCTACGTCGTCATGGAGGCGGAAAGCATCGGCGCCGACGCCCGCGACATCCTGCGGGAGATCCGCGCCCTCGACGGTACCATCAGGGCGCGCCTGCTTTATCAGCGCTCCTGACGGGCGTCAGTGGCGCCTGCGGCTTGCGCCCGGCTTGGTCGGCTCCTGCGCCGCCACCGGGTCGCTAGCCGGGAAGGTGTCTTCCAGCGCCTTGTCGAGCTCGGCATCCTTGCCCTGCTTGCGACTGGCCTGTCGTTGTTCGCGCTGTTCCTTGCGTAGGCTTTCCTTGGCCGGATTGGTGCTGGTCATGGCAATCCTTTCGTGAACGCCGCGGCCCGGCTCGCGGGCCCTGTGGAATCAACGCGTCAGGTGTCAACGCGTTCCGCTAGCGGCGGCGCGGCCAGGAGATCCGCGCAGCGAGGCCCCCGCCCTCCCGCTCCGCCAGGGTCAGCTCGCCGCGATGCGCTTCGGCGATGGCGCGCACGATCGCGAGCCCGAGCCCGAAACCGCTGCCCTGCTTCAGTGTCCGCGCCAGATCGCTGCGATAGAACGGCTCGAACACCTTTTCCCGTTCATCCGGCGCGATGCCCGGCCCATCGTCCTCGACGATGACGGCAATCGTGTCGGGATCGCCATCGTCGAGACGGACCACGACCTTACCGCCGAACTTGATGGCGTTATCGACGAGATTGGTGACGGCGCGCGTCATCTGGTCGGAATCGCACAGCGCCGAGGCCCGCATCGGTCCTTCGAACACAACGATGTGGCCGAGATCGGCGAAATCGTCGCAGATCGTCTGGAGCAGCGCCGGGATATCGGTCGCCGCCATGCTGCCCGAGGCGCGCCCCTCGCGCAGATAGGACAGCGCGCCCCCGACCATGCGCTCCATCAAGGCGAGATCGGCGACGATGGCGCGGCGCTGCTTCCCGTCGCTGATTTCGTCAGCCCGCAGCCGCAGCCGCGTGATCGGCGTGCGCAGGTCATGGCTGACGGCGGCTAGCATCCGCGTCCGGTCGTCGACAAGCCGCCTGATGCGCGCCGCCATTTCGCCAAATGCCCGCGCGAGCCGCTTGACTTCGGTCGGCCCCTGTTCGGCAGCGATGAGATCGTCGCGGTCGGGGTCGAAGCGGTCCACCGCCTCGGCCAGGCGCGACAGTGGCGATGCCACGGCACGCGCCGCCCAGAGCGAGAGCAGCCCGACGAGGCAGGCCAGCAGCGCGAGCATCACCACGAGATAGCCGATGAAGGCGGAGGCACGGGGCGGTCGCATCATCGGATCGGGAGACATCACCAGCCCCGTCCCGTCGCCGAAGCGCAGGCCAAACGGTGGCGGGCCGCGCTGCTCGCCGGGCTTATCGAGGACCAGCACCTCCACAGCGCCGCCGAGCATCTCGGTGACGCTCTCGACGATCTGTTCGTCAGGCGGCGGCAGCCTGCGGGCCGTCGCCCTGGCGTCGGCGGGCAGAAGCGCCAGCTTCGGATGCGTCGCCAGCGCCGCCTCGATGATCGCGGCCTTGGCTTCCCATGTCGGCGCGGCCACGACCATCTGGCCGATCGAGACGAGTTGCGTCACATAGGGCATGTTCGGAACGCGCTTGAGTTCTGGCGGCAGCGCCACCACCAGCGTCACGATCGTCACCAGATTGGCGAGCACCAGCGAGCCGATTGCGATGACCGTGATCTGTGCCGCGGCCCTTGCCGGCAGGAGGCGCAGCAGGAGCCGCCTCATCAGCCCGGATTCCCCGGCGAGAGCTCGATCTCGGGCGAGAACATGTAGCCGCCGGAACGGATCGTCTGGATCAGCTCGGGCTCGCGCGGATTGCGCTCCATCTTCTGACGAAGCCGGCTCACCAGCACGTCGATCGAGCGCTCGAACGGCGCTGCGGCGCGGCCTTGCGTCAGGTCGAGCAACTGGTCGCGCGAGAGCACCCGGCGCGGCCGCTCGCAAAAGGCCAACAACAGGTCGATTTCCGCGCCGGTCAGCACGACGCGCTCGCCCTGCGGATTGAAGAGCCGCCGCACGGCCTTGTCGAGCCGCCAGCCGGAGAAGGACAACACCGAGCTTTCCCCGACATCGGGCGCCGGCGTGCCTCCGGCCCGCCGCAGCACGGCGCGGATCCGCGCGAGCAGTTCGCGCGGATTGAAGGGCTTCACCAGATAATCGTCCGCGCCCATCTCGAGGCCGAGAATGCGGTCGATCTCCTCGGCCTTGGCGGTGAGCATGATGATCGGGATCGAGCCGTTGCTGCGCAACCTGCGGCACAGGCTGAGGCCATCCTCGCCCGGCAGCATCAGGTCGAGCACGATCAAGTCGAAGCGCCCGTCCTGCAGCGCGACGTCCATCTCGCGTCCGTTCGCGACGGCTTTGATGCGGAAATCATTGTTGCGCAGGAAGCGCGACACCAGCGTCGCGATCTCGCGGTCGTCCTCGACAATGAGGATATGCGGGGTTCGGGTCATGGATCGGCTCTAACTTCCGCGCACGGCGAGGTCGTGGCCGGAATTGTTTCCAATCGTTTCCGACGCCGGAGATGGAAAAGCAAGGATACCAGAAGCCTTCCGCCAGACGTCATCCGGAAAACTCCCGGCCACAGAACAGGCCACGCCGCCGCGCTCGATGACGTCATGCTCAAGCTCACTTCGCCCGCCCCCCAAACCGCCCTCTCGCACCTGACGCTCAGGCGCACCGGCATCGCAATTGCCCTGCTCGGCGCCGTCGCTCTATGGCTCTGGGCCCTGCCGACGCTGCTGACGCGTGATGGCTTCATCTCCCGTGGCGACGCCTGCGCCCCGGCGAGCTATCGCGATCCGGTCACCGGCCAATCCCGGCCGGCCCCCACCATCCAAGCCGCCGCCAGCGGAACCTGCCCGGCCCCGTCGAGAACGGGCCGGTCATGACGGCCCTTGACCGAAAGCCCTCCCTCGAAGTTCGGACAACCCGGCACATGGGAGGCATTTCAGCAGGCCAGATCCTGCTGACGCTCGTCCTCGTCGTTCCGCTCACCCTGATGCTCGGCTCGATGGCGGGCTTCGCGGTCGGCAGCGCCTCATCGGCGCCGACCTCCTATCGAGCCCAGCGCCTCGCTCAGATTTCGGCCGATCTCCGGGACATCGATGGCGACTATCTGCTGGCCGCCGGCGATTCCCATGTGGCAGCCTGGCGAGCCCGCGAACTCTGCGGCCTGCCGCTGGTCAATGCCGGGGTGAACGGCGCAACGGTGCGCGACATCGACGCCCTGCAAGCGGAACTCGCCCTGCCGCGCCCACCTCGTGCGATCATCCTCACCGTCGGCACCAACGACGCCAATCGCAAGCGCTTCCGCGACCCGCCCGAAGCGGTCACCCGCTTCAGCCAGGCCTTCCGGCCGCTGCTGAGGAAGCTCGCACATCGGGCCGATCTCGTCGTGGTCACCGGCCTTCCGCCCTTGGATGCCGGCAACGTCCCGGATTTCTCGGCCGAGGCCGCCTCCGGGATCACCGCCTCGGCTGAAGGCGCCTGCCGCCGGAGCGCCTCCTGCCGCGTGGTCAAAAGCTTCCGCGACGAAGACAGACTCACGGATGGGCTGCATCTCGCGGAATACGAGCACGCCTATGCCCGCATCGCGGCGACGCTCTGTACAGCTCTGGCCGGAGAACCATCACCCTCGCCACGACGCGGCCAGAACGCCGACGCAGACGCGCCATGACGGAGCGGTGGCACCTCTGGACCGGGCGCTCCCCCTGCCCCATCTAGGAAGCCACGTCAGCGGTTCCGCACGGAGCCCAAGCAGAGGCTCCCATGGTCGCCATCTCCGTCCTCGACCTCGTCCCCGTCCGCGAAGGCCAGGAGGCGGGCGATGCCTTGCGCTCCTCGATCGACCTCGCCCGCCATGCCGAAGCGCTGGGCTACAAGCGCTACTGGGTGGCCGAGCACCACAACATGACCGGCATCGCCAGTGCCGCAACCGCGGTCGTGATCGGCCAGCTCGCCGCCGCGACGAAAACCATGCGGATCGGCGCCGGTGGCATCATGCTGCCGAACCACGCCCCGCTCGTCATCGCCGAGCAGTTCGGCACGCTCGAAGCCCTGTTTCCGGGCCGCATCGACCTTGGCCTCGGTCGGGCGCCGGGCACCGACCAGATGACCATGCGCGCGCTGCGGCGCAACCCGATGTCGGCGGACACCTTCCCGCAGGATGTGCTCGAGGTGCAGGCCTACTTCGCGCCGGCCGGGCCGAACCAGATGATCCAGGCCGTCCCCGGCGCCGGGCTCAACGTGCCGCTCTGGATCCTCGGCTCCAGCCTGTTCGGTGCGCAGCTCGCCGCCGAACTCGGCCTCCCCTATGCCTTCGCGTCGCATTTCGCGCCGGATGCATTGATGCAGGCGCTGGCGATCTACCGCGAGCGCTTCAAGCCCTCAGAACAGCTCGACAGCCCCTATGCGATGCCCGGCATCAATGTGATCGCCGCCGAAACGGACGAGGAGGCGCGCTACCTCGCGACCTCGCTGCAGCAGCGCTTCGTCGGCATGGTCCGTGGCGCGCGCGGCAAGCTCCAGCCTCCTCTCGACCACATCGACAGCTACTGGTCGCCGGCCGAGAAGGCCCATGTCTCGTCGATGCTGCGCTACGCCTTCATCGGTTCGCCGGAGACGCTGAAGCGCGATCTGCGCGCCTTCCTCGCCGCCACACGGGCCGACGAGATCATGGCGACCGCGCCGATCTTCGACCATGGCGCGCGCAAGCGCTCCTATGAGATCCTGGCCAGCATCGCTCCGGAGATCGGCGTCACGGCTCACGCGGCCTGAGCAAGCTGGCGACGCGGGGCTGCACCAGGCACCGTATCAGGCGACAGCCGCCGCGCGCCGGGCCGAGCGGCGCAGGTTGAGTCCGAGCGCCGCCAGGAAGAACACTGCCTGCACCACCACGATGCAGGGGCCGGTCGCCCCGTCGAGATGGAAGCTCAGGATGGTGCCGATGACGCTGGACAGCGTCGCGGCTGCGACGGCGACCGCCAGCATCGCATCGAAGCGCCGCGTCGTCAGGAAGCCGATGGCGCCGGGCGCGATCAGCATGGCGACGACGAGGATGATGCCGACGGCCTTCAGCGCCGCGACGATGGTCAGCGCCAACAGGATCAGCATCCCGAAGTTCAGCGCACGCACCGGCAGGCCGATCGCCCGTGCATGAGCCGGATCGAAGGCGAGGAGCAGGAAGTCGCGCCGCTTGGCCAGCATGATCGCGATCGTCGGCACCGCGATCGCCGCCGTCTCGGCGATGTCTTCCCAGCGGACGCCGAGCATGTTGCCGAACAGCACGTGAAGCAGGTGCTGGTCGCTGTCGACCTTGACGAACAGGACGAGCCCGAGCGCGAACATCCCGGCGAAGACGATGCCCATCACCGTGTCCTCCTTCACCCGGCTGTTCTCCTTGAGATAGCCGATGGCGAGCGCGCAGCTTAAGCCTGCAACGAAGGCGCCCGCCGCCAGGGGCAGGCCGGCGACCTGCGCCAGCACGATGCCGGGCAGCACCGCATGCGAAACCGCATCCCCCATCAGCGACCAGCCCTTGAGGATCAGGAAGCAGGACAGGACGGCGCAGACCACGCCGACCAGCACGGCGACGACGAGGCCGCGCTGCATGAACTCATGCGCCAGCGGCGCGATCAGCCAGGCTTCGATCAGGCTCATGGCGCCGGCTCCGAAGCGGCCTGCGCCGCACGTGCGGCGGCCAGCCGACCGTGCTTGGGCGCGAAGACGAAGGCGAGCAGGAACAGCAGTGTCTGGAACACGACGATCAGCCCGCCGGTCGAGCCGTCGAGGAAGTAGCTGGCATAGGCACCGGCCGCGCTGGTGACGACGCCGAGCCCGACAGCGATGCAGATCAACCGGCCGAAACGATCGCTCAGCAGATAGGCCGTGGCGCCGGGCGTGATCACCATGGCGATCACCAGCACGGCCCCGACGGTCTGCAGGGCCGCGACCGTGCAGGCGCTGAGCAGCATGAAGAACAGGATCTTCAGCCGCGTCGGCGACAGCCCGACGGAACGCGCCTGGTTCTCGTCGAAGAAGACCAGCATCAGGTCGCGCCAGCGCGCCACGAGGATGACCAGCGAGACAGCGGCAATGATCGCGACCTGCACCACGTCCTCGTCCGAGATTCCGAGGATGTTGCCGAGCACGATCGACTGCACGTTCACCGAGGTCGGGTTAATCGAGACGATCAGCAGCCCCACCGCGAAGAAGGTGGTGAAAACGATGCCGATGATCGCGTCCTCGCGCAGTTGCGTGCGAACCCTGACCAGCGCCATCGCCAGGGCCGCCAGCAGCCCGGAGAAGAAGGCGCCGGCCGCATAGGGCACCTTCAGCAGATAGGCCAGCGCCACGCCGGGCACGATCGCATGCGCCAGCGCGTCGCCCATCAGCGACCAGCCCTTCAGCATGAGGAAGCAGGAGAGGAAGGCGCAGACCCCGCCGACCAGTGCCGAGACCCAGATCGCCCGGACCATGTATTGATAGCCGAACGGCTCCAGCAGCAGCTCGATCACGGCGCGGGATCCTTTTCGCCTATCGCCTTTCCGCCATTCTCGCTGCCGCCGTTCTCCTTGCCACCCCTGGCAAGCTTCTCGTGGTCGCGGTCGCCGTAGAGCACGAGCGGGCGCTCGTCGTCGGTGATGACGGTGACGCGCCGCTTGTCCGCGTCGTCATGCAGGTCGGCGCCGCCGAGCCGGAAATGCCGGAGCGCGCCGCCGAAGGCACGCTGCAGGTTGTCATGGGTGAAGGTGGTCTCGGTCGGGCCGGCCGCCAGCACGGTGCGGTTGATGATCACGACCTGATCGCAGAAATCCGGGATCGAGCCGAGATTATGGGTCGAGACCAGCATCAGCCGCCCCTCAGCCCTGAGTTCACGCATCAGTGCTACGATCGCATCCTCGGTCTTGACGTCGACGCCGGTGAAGGGCTCGTCGAGCAGGATCACCTTCCCGCCTTGTGCGAGCGCCCGCGCGAGGAACACGCGCTTGCGCTGCCCGCCCGACAATTCGCCGATCTGGCGCTTGCGGAACTCCAGCATGTTGACGCGGGCGAGCGCCTGATCGACGGCAGCGCGATCGGCCTTTCCGGCGATGCGCAGCAGGCCCATATGGCCGTAGCGGCCCATCATCACCACGTCCTCGACCAGCACGGGGAAGGTCCAGTCGACCTCCTCGGCCTGCGGCACATAGGCGACGAGCCCACGCTTCAAGGCCTGGCGCACCGGCAGGCCGGCGATCAGGACCGAGCCCCGCGCCGGCTTCAGGAAGCCCATCAGGGTCTTGAACAGCGTCGACTTGCCCGAGCCGTTGATGCCGACCAGCGCGCAGATGGTTCCCGCTCCCAGGGCGAAGGAGGCGTCGTTCACAGCCGTCACGCCGTTGCCATAGCGCACCGTGACCTCCTCGACCGCGATCGAGGGCGTCACACCGATGCCACCCGGCAAGCCGGCCGCCCGCATGTTCACTGGCTGAAACCCTTCGCGATCGTGTCCACGGTCACTTCGAGCAGCTTCAGAAAGGTTGGCACCGGCCCGTCCTCCGCCGAGAGCGAGTCGACATAGAGCACGCCGCCATAGCGGGCACCGGTCTCGCGGGCGACCTGCCTAGCCGCCTTGTCAGAAATCGTGCTTTCGCTGAACACGGTCGGGATCTTGTTCTTGCGCACGAGATCGATCAAGCGGCGCACCTGCTGCGGCGTGCCCTGCTGGTCGGCGTTGATCGGCCAGAGATAAGCCTCGCGCCAGCCATAGTCGCGGGCGAGGTAGCTGAAGGCTCCCTCGCTGGAGACGAGCCATCGCTTGTCGGCCGGGACCTTGTCCAGCCGCGCGCGCAGCGGCGCGTCGACCGCCATCAGCTTCTCGGCATAGGCCTTGGCGTTGCGGGCATAGGTCTCGGCCTGTGCCGGATCGGCTTCGGCCATCGCCTTGCGGATGTTCTCGACGTAGATCAGTGCATTCTTCGTCGACATCCAGGCATGGGGGTTGGGCTTGCCCTCATAGGGCCCTTCCTTGATGCCCATCGGCTCGATGCCCTCGGTGACGACGGCGCTCTTCACGCTCTTCACATTCTCGAAGAAGCGCTCGAACCAGCGCTCCAGATTCATGCCGTTCCACAGAACGAGATCGGCCGACTGGGCCTTCACCACGTCGAGCGGCGTCGGCTGGTAATCATGGATCTCGGCGCCAGGCTTGGTGATCGACTCGACGACCGCAGCCTCGCCCCCGACGTTCTGGGCGATGTCCTGGATCACCGTGAAAGTGGTGACGACGCGCAGCTTCTTCGCCGGCGCCTGCGCCAGCGCGACGCCGGTGCCCGCCGCCAATCCGCCGACCAGCACGGCGGCCGCTCCCAGGCTCAAGAGCGAGCCACCCATGAAAGATCGACGCGAAGGCATGTGGTCTCCTGTCCGATACCCGTTCAAGTCATCACGCTATTGCAAAGCACTTGCATCTGTCAACGCAACTGCGAGTGATTTGCAATAAGGAGTTTTTGCAAATGCGACGCAGAGTTGCTATGCCGGCGCCATGACAGCAGTTGAACAGCGCGTGGCCGGTTTCGAGGGCCAGCTCAGGGATGCGGGGCTGCGGATGACGCAGCAGCGCCGGCTGATCCTGCGCGTGCTGGCGGAAGCCGACGACCACCCCGACGCCAAGGGCATCTTCACCCGCGCCTTCGCGCATGATCCGACGCTCTCGCTTTCCACGGTCTATCGCACCATGAAGGTGCTGGAGACGCAAGGCGCGATCGAGCGCCACGCCTTCGAGGACGGCGTCTCGCGCTATGAGCACGCCGACCAGGAGCACCACGACCACCTGATCGACGTCGAGAGCGGCGAGGTGATCGAGTTCTCCTCCGACGCGATCGAGGAGTTGCAGCGCCGTATCGCCGCCGAGCTCGGCTACGAACTCGTCCGCCACCGGCTCGAGCTCTACGGCCGCAAGAAGCGCCCCGGCACGCGCGGCAAGAAGGGCTAGCCCGCGAGCAATCCCGCCAGGTCCGGCCCCACCGGCACGACCCCGGTCGGGTTGATGATGCGGTGGCTCTCGTAATAGTGCCGCTTGATATGGCCGAAATCGACCGTCGCGGCCACGCCCTCGACCGCGAGCAGCGCCCGCAGATAGGCGCTCAACCGCGGATAGTCGGCAATCCGCCGGATGTTGCACTTGAAGTGGCCGACATAGACGGCGTCGAACCGGATCAGCGTGGTGAAGAGCCGCCAGTCGGCTTCCGTGATCGCATCTCCGGTCAGGAAGCGCCGTGTCGCCAGCCGCTCCTCGAGCCAGTCCAGCGTCTCGAACAGCGGCTTCACAGCCTCCTCATAGGCCGCTTGCGTCGTCGCGAAGCCGGCCTTGTAGACGCCGTTGTTGAGCGTCCCGTAGATGCGCTCGTTCAGCGCGTCGATCTCCGCCCGCAGCGCCAGCGGAAAATAGTCGCCCGCCTTTGCGCCGACGCCATCGAAAGCCGAATTGAACATCCGGATGATCTCGGAGGATTCGTTGCTGACGATGGTGCCGGTCACCTTGTCCCAGAGCACCGGCACCGTGACGCGGCCGGTGTAGTGCGGATCGGCCCGGGTATAGACCTCGTGCAAATAGTGCGCGCCGCCAACAGGATCCGGCACGACGCCCTCAGCCGCGGCAAAGGTCCAGCCCTGCTCGAGCATCAGCCAATGCACGACGGAGACGTCGATATGGCATTTGAGCCCCTTCAGCGCCCGGAAGATCAGGGTGCGATGCGCCCAGGGACAGGCCAGCGAGACATAGAGGTGATAGCGCCCGGCCTCGGCCGCGAAACCGCCCTTGCCGCTCGGACCCGGCGCTCCATCCGGCGTCACCCAGTTGCGGAAGGCGCTGTCCTGCCGGATGAAGCGTCCGCCGCTCTTGGCCGTGTCATACCACTGGTCCTGCCAGCGGCCGTCGATCAGCAGACCCATCTGCGCCCTTCCCGGTCTCAGCCGTCGACGATGTCGTCATATTCGGGATGCTTGACGATCCAGCCCCGAATGAAGGTGCAGCGGAGCACCGCCTTGCGCCCGCTGGCCCGGATCAGCTCGAAGGCGCCCTTGGCGAGCCGCGAGCCGACGCCCTGCCCCGACAGGGCCTGCGGCACCTCGGTGTGGATCAGCACGATCCGCTCGCCCTCGATCCGATAGGCGATGATTGCTGTGCCGCCTTCGAGCGCCAGCTCGAAGCGGCTCTCCGCCGTGTTGTCGATGACCTGGTCCATCCGCTCTCTCCTCGCAGCCGCCTAGGCTTCAGCCCGCCAGGGGTAGCTCCAGGTCTCGGTCAGCGTCTTGTCGCCGCTCTTGAGGAAGGCGCGCATCTCGGCGAGCTGGCCCGGCTCGACGACGATGTCGATGAAGGCGCGGAAGCCTTGCGTCTTCGGGTTCGGCACGATGAAGGCGCGGTCGATCCGGCCATAGGCGATCGACGGCACGATCTCGACCTTCTCCGGCTGGCGCAGATGATAGTCGAGGTCGCCGCCGGCGAAGTCGACGATGAAGCGCCGCGCCCCTGCCGTCACCGGCTCGCCGGAGCCCAGCGCCTTCGGCCGCGCCTGATAGGTGTTGATGATGCGCCCGCCCGGATGCAGATCGCTCGAATCCAGCATGGCGGTCAACTTGTAGCCGAAGGAGAATTCACGGCCCGGCTCCAGCGGCGCCTTCGGCGCCCAAAGCGCGACGATATTGTCGTTGGTCTCGTCGGTCGTCGGCATCTCGATCAGCTCGACCACGCCCTCGCCCCAGTCGCCCTGCGGCTCGATCCAGTAGGACGGGCGCAGCTCATAGCTCAGGTCGAGGTCCTGATAGTGCTCGAAAACGCGGTCACGCTGCATCAGTCCGAAGCCGCGGACATTGCGCTCGACGAAGGAGGACACCGCCTGCTGACGCGGGTTGCGCAGCGGCCGCCAGATCCATTCGCCGGTACCGGAATGGATCATCAGCCCGTCGGAATCATGCAGCTCGGTGCGGAAATCGTCATGGAAACGCCGATCGTTCTCGCCGGTGAAGAACATCGAGGTCAGCGGTGCCAGCCCGAGTTTCTCGATCGGCTTGCGCGGGAACAGCGTCACCCCGACATCGACGACCGCATCGACGTCCGGATAGATGTGGAAGCGATAGGCGCCGGTGACGGAGGCCGAATCGAGCAGCGCATAGACGGTGACGCGCTCCGCATTGGCCTGCGGCGCCTCGACCCAGAACTCCCGGAACATCGGGAACTCCTCGCCACCCGGCACGCCGGCCCCGATCGAAAGTCCGCGCGCCGACAGGCCATAGCGCTGCTCACGGCCGAGGACGCGGAAATAGCTCGCGCCGATGAAGGAGATCAGCTCGTCATAGACGCGCGGATCGTTGAGCGGATAGTGCAGGCGAAAGCCGGCGAAGCCGAGATTGACCGGCAGCGGCTTGTCGAACTTGACGCGGCCGTAGTCGAACAGGTTCGCCGAGTAGGGCACCGGCGTCGCCACGCCGTCGCGGACGACATTGACCACGACCGGGCGCGTGAACAGGAAGCCCGGATGAAACATCTGCATCCGGAACGGGGAGCCGTTTTGCGCGAGCAGAGCACGCTCCGACCGGAAGCGGATGTCCCGCCACGAATCGAAATCGAGCCTGGACAGTGGCTCGGGCAGGTTCGGGCCGGCATCATAGGGAACGGCGGCGATCTCGCGGGCGCGGCGCACGACCTCGTCGAAGCCGAATTTCGGCTGCGGCGGCTCGGGAGCCGGCGCCGGCGCGGGGTCCGGCCGTGCCGCAGGTTGCTGCGCCAGCAGGACGGACGGAGCCACCGAGAGGCTGAGCGCGGCTGAAAGCCCCGCCAGGACATGGCGACGATTGGTCAAGGTCATGGGAAATCCGTGGTCTCGCCGCGCCGTCGCGGGGTCGGCGCGGGGGAATTGTCAAAGGCTGGCCTGCCAGTGACTTAGGCGAGGAATTGGGGCCGGTCTAGGGCCGTGGCGCGGCGCGATTCGACGCGGCCCGTTGCGCGGCGTCTAGCTGCGGCCCGAAGCTGCGAAAGCGGTCACCCCAGCAGCGATCTCGGCCGGATCGACGTCTCCGAGGATGGCGGACTGGGCGACGAAGCCGAGAATGGCGGACAGGAGCGTCTTGGCGGCATCTTTGGCGGACACCGTTGCATCGAGGCGCTTCGCCTCGACCGCCTGCTCCATCACAATTTCGATCTGGTCGCGAAATGCGAGGTAGAAGCCCTGCATCGTCGCGCGCAGCCGCTCATTGCGCTGCGCCTCGCTCCAGCCGAGCAACGCTATCCGCTTGAGGTCGTAGCCCTCGCGCGCCGTGAAGCGCGCGATCGTCTCGGTCGCCCGGCGCAGAAACTCGGCCGGCGCCAACGGGGGCCGCACATCGAACAGCGGCTGCATCAGGGTCCGCAAACCCGACAGCGACGTGGTCACCGCCGCCAGGATGAGCTCGTCCTTGCTCGGATAATAGGAATAGACCGCACCGGCCGAGAGCCCGGACGCGCGGATGATGTCGTCCATCGTCGTGGCATGCAGCCCCTCCTTCTGAAAGCAGATCCAGGCTGCGTCGAGGATCTGGGCTCGGCGGGCAGCACGCTTCTCGTCTGAGATCTTCGGCATGGCCTCGAAATAAAACGAACGATCGCTCTTTACAAGGCGACGGCATCTGGATTAATAAAACGAACCACCGTTCTTTTTGGAGGCCATCATGATCAAGGTGACGGCGATCGAGACCGGCAAGGCGCGGATGAAGACGGCGCAGCGCAGTGGCCGTGACGGGCGCGGCGGCATCGGCAGGAAGATCGACATCTTCCGCGATCCGGACTGGGTCGAGCCGCTGCCGATCCTGTGTTTCCTGATCGAGCACCCCGAGGGGCGCTTCCTCGTCGACACCGGCGACACTTGGCGCAATTCCGTGCCCGGCTATCTGCCGGGCTGGAACCCCTTCTACAAGCAGGTCCAGATTCGCGTGGCCCCACATGAGGAGGCCGGCTCGCGCCTGCTGGCTCTCGGGATCGATCCGGCGACGGATATCGGCACCGTCATCCTCACCCATTTCCATCACGACCATACCGGCGGGCTCGACCATTTCCCGCGCAGCCGCATCGTCGGCCCGCGCGCGAACTACGCCGTCTCCACCGGCCTGCGCGGGATGATGACAGGTTGCCTGCCGCAGCGCTGGCCGGTCTGGCTCAAGCCCGATCTCGTCGAGATGGACGGGCCCGCGATCGGCCCGTTCCCGGCCTCGCACCGCATCACCAGCGACGGCCGCATCCTGCTGGTGCCGACGCCCGGCCATGTCGACGGGCATGTCTCGGTGATCGTCCGGGGCGAGGGCATCACCTGGTTCCTCGCCGGAGATGCCACCTATTCGCAGGCGAACCTGCTCGCGGAGAAGACCGACGGCGTCACCAACGACCCCGCAACCGCACTCGCGACCCTGCAGGCGATCCGCCGCTTCGCCACCCAGGAGCCGACGATCCTGCTGCCGGCACATGACCCGGAAGGCCCGGCGCGGCTCGCCGCCGGCACCGTCCTGATCTGACGTATCCCGGCCAGCCATCCAGGGTACGCACACAGGCGAAGTGCCCGCGCGGAAGGACGGAACTGGCCCCGATCGGGTCGGGAAGCCGCATCGTCTCGCACAGCCGGCCGAATCCGCTCGCGTTCGTCAAAAAAACCGCACCCGGCCTTCAGAAAAAACTTGAATGCCGGGTCCATCATCCGTATATCGCGTTCACCCAATTCGCACGTGCCTGTGGCCGCGTGCCGGTCGGTGGGCATCCGGACAAGAGGCCGGACAGCCGCCAGGTGTTGGAGACGGATGGAGGGGGATGGACATCCCCTCAAATCACGCTCCCGGTTCCCTTCTCCGGGGAACTGTCACCGAACAGCGACTGGCAGCCGGAGGCGAAACCGGCGAACCCCGAATCTCCACGGGGGACGCAGCTTAAAGCAACGACGGAACGGGCTTTTTTTGGTCTCGCCGGCTTTCCACAGGCCGGCACCGAAGAGGCTTGTCCTTCATTGCCGGGCGTGCGGGGTCTCCCCAAGCGACGGTTACCAGGGTCCGGACGTTACGTTCGGCTGTTCTAGGCGTCTCCATCGCGCCCGGAATTGCTGACGTTGCACCCGGCTTCACGTCGCATCGGCGCCGCTTGCGCCGAAGGGAGTCGCGTCTCATGACCGAGCGCATCCGTGAATTCCTTCGTTCCCGCCGCGAGGACGGGCCCTGCGTCGTCATCGACCTCGATGTCGTGCGCGACAATTACCGTGCCTTCTCCCGGGCGCTGCCGGACACTCGTGTCTTCTACGCGGTGAAGGCGAACCCTGCTCCGGAAGTGTTGGCGCTGCTCGCCAAGCTCGGCTCCTGCTTCGATTGCGCCTCGGTCGTCGAGATCGAGCTCGCACTCGCTGCCGGCGCCACGGCCGACCGCATCTCCTTCGGCAACACGATCAAGAAGGAGCGCGACGTCGTGCGCGCCATGGAGCTTGGCGTGCGTCTCTTCGCCGTCGACTGCACGGCCGAAGTCGAGAAGGTTGCCCGCTCGGCCGACAATGCCGGCGCCAAGGATGCGCGCATCTTCTGCCGCATCCTCTGCGACGGCGCCGGTGCTGATTGGCCGCTCTCGCGCAAGTTCGGCTGCGTGCCCGAAATGGCCGCGGACGTGCTCGAGCATGGCCATCGCCTCGGCCTGCAGGCCTATGGCATCTCGTTCCATGTCGGCTCGCAGCAGGCGAATGTGAACGCCTGGGATTCCGCCCTGGCCTCGGCCTCGGCGATCTTCAAGGAATGCGCCACCCGCGGTCTCTCGCTGTCGATGGTCAACCTCGGCGGCGGCTTCCCGGCGCGCTACCTGAAGCCGATTCCGGGCGTGCCGTCCTATGGCGACGCGATCTTCCGGGCGCTGTCGAAGCATTTCGGCAACCAGCTGCCCGAGACGATCATCGAGCCGGGCCGCGGCATGGTCGGCGAAGCCGGCCTGATCGAGGCCGAGGTCGTGCTGATCTCGAAGAAGGCCGAGAGCGACGATGTGCGCTGGGTCTATCTCGATATCGGCAAGTTCAACGGTCTCGCCGAGACCATGGACGAGGCGATCCGCTACCCCATCCGCACCGTGCGCGATGGCGATGCGACCGTCCCGTGCGTGCTCGCCGGCCCGACCTGCGACTCGGTCGACGTCATGTACGAGAAGACGCCGTACATGCTGCCCTTCTCGCTGGAGATCGGCGACAAGGTGCTGATCGAGGGCACGGGCGCCTATACGACGACCTATTCGGCCGTCGCCTTCAATGGCTTCCCGCCGCTGAAGCAGTACGTCATCTGACGAAACGGGGCGCGATCCAAACCCGCGCCCCTCACCAATCGGGTCCGGCGAAGCGCCCTGCCATAATCGGCAGGCCGCCCAGTGCTTTCGGGCGGAGCGTTCGTGCCTCCAAGAATGGAGCGCCGTGGACGTGGCTCCCGCCGGACCCTCATCCACCCTCATCCCCTGATGTTGTGGCCGCGTTCGCGCGGCGCCGGGAAGGTCTGCGAGCTTGCAGGCGCTCCGGCCGGAGGTGCGTCATGATCACGATTCGCGACGAGATCGCTGCCGATGTTCCCGCCCGCGAGGCGCTGCTCGACCGTTGCCTGGGCGAGCGCCGCACCGCCAAATCGAGCGAGCGGCTCCGCGAGGGTCGTTTGCCGGCTGAAGGCCTGGCGCTGACCGCCGAGCGCGACGGCGTCGTCGTCGCGACGATCAGGCTCTGGCATGTCCAGGCCGGTAGCAAGGCGGCGCTCCTGCTCGGCCCGCTCGCCGTCTCGCCGGAACTCCAGGGCGAGGGCCTCGGCCGCGCAATGATGCGTGAGGCGATCTGGCGCGCGGCCTGCCGCGGCCATGGCGCCGTGCTGCTCGTCGGCGACGCCGCCTATTACGAGCGCTTTGGCTTCTCGGGCGACCTGACCCGCGACCTCGCCATGCCCGGCCCGGTCGAGCGCGAGCGCTTTCTCGGTCTCGAACTGCGCGACGGCGCGCTGGCCGGCGCGGCCGGCGTCCTTGTCGCGACCGGCCTGGTGGACGAGACCGCGCCGCTGGCCGAGCCTGCGCGCCGCGCCGCCTGAGGATAACCGTGACGGGTTTCGCGATTCGCGAGATCCGTCACGCATCCGTCATCGATCCGTAACCGCTCCGTCGTCACGCAGCGCCATGACCCCCGCCAAGGAAGGGGTTCATGGCGCAAGCAGTTCTGACCACGGGCAGGGCGAATGACTGGAGCGCGCCGCGCTGGCGTCCGCGCCCGGCGACGCTACTCGCCTTCGCGATGCTGGCGCCGTCGCTCGTCTTCCTCGCGCTCTTCACCTACTGGCCGGTCGTGCAGGTGCTCTGGCAGTCGCTGCACGGCCAGATCCGCGTCGGCGGCCCGCAGGCCTATGTCGGGCTCGACAATTTCATCAAGCTCTTCGCCGACGCCGCCTTCCGCAAGGCGCTCGCCAACAATCTGGTCTACGCCTTCGGCACGGTGATCCCGAGCCTCGTACTGGCGCTGGGCTTCGCCATGGCTCTGGCCAGGACGAGCCGCGTCAACGCTCTGTTCCGCGCCCTGTTCTTCCTGCCGGTGCTCATCCCGCTGGTCGCGGCCGCCTCGATCTTCCTCTTCCTGTTCCTGCCCAATGTCGGGCTGATCGACTACCACCTCGCCAAGCTCGCCATCTCCGGGCCGAACTGGCTCGGCGATCCCGATATCGCGCTCTGGTCGATCATGGCGCTGACGATCTGGAAGAATGCCGGCTACTACATGCTGTTCTTCCTGGCAGGGCTGCAGGCTGTCCCGGCCGACGCCTATGAGGCCGCAATCCTCGACGGTGCCGGCCCCTGGCAGCGGCTGCGCTATGTCACCCTGCCCTATCTCAAGCCGACGATCGGCTTCGTCCTGGTCATCGGCCTGCTCAATGTGGTGACGCAGGTCGACCATGTCTTCGTCCTGACCAAGGGCGGCCCGTCCGACTCGACCAACCTGCTGCTGTTCTACGTCTACCAGCAGGCGGTCGAGAACTACGACGCGGGACGCGCCGCCGCCGGCACGCTGGTGATGCTGGCCCTGCTGCTCACTGTGACCGCCTCCTCCCTGCGCACGCTCGAGCGCTCCTTCGGGGAGAAGGGCGCATGAGCCAGGCGGGAGGCCACCAGGCCAGCACCGGCGTCGCGACCGGCGAGATCTCGCCGAAGCTCGGCTATGCCGCCACGCTGCTCATCGCCGCGCTCTGGATGGTGCCCTTCCTCTGGATGCTGGTCGCCGCCTTCAACCCGCAGAGCATCGGCGCCGGCATGGCTTCGCTGGTGCCGTCCTACCTCCCGACGCTGGCGAACTTCCGCGAGGCCTGGGTCTCGGCCGACTTTCCGCGCTATGGCCTGAACACGACGATCATCAGCCTCGGCATCCTCGCCGTGCAGATCGTCACGATCACATTAGCCGGCTACGCCTTCGCGCGGCTCGAATTCCCCGGCAGGACGCTCTGCTTCTACCTCTTCCTGCTCCAGCTCATGCTGGCGCCGGTCGTGCTCATCGTCCCGAACCTGACCACGATCGCGAAGCTCGGCCTCTACGACACGCTGCTCGGCGTGATGGCGCCCTATTTCGCCTCGGCCTTCGGCACCTTCCTGATGCGCCAGGCCTTCCGGGCGATCCCGCGGGAACTGGAGGATGCCGCGCTGATCGACGGCGCCAATGTCTGGCAGCGCATCGGCTTCATCTATCTGCCCCTCGCCAAGCCCTCGCTCGTCGCCTTCTCGATCGTCTCGGTCACCGCCCATTGGAACGAGTTCCTTTGGCCGCTGATGGTGATCAATTCGCCCGATCTGCGCCCGCTCACCGTCGGCCTCGCCTCCTTCACCCGCGGTGCCGAGGGCGCGCAGGCCTGGGGCGTCATCGCCGCCGGCACCCTGCTGGTCAGCGCGCCGCTGCTGATCGCCTTCGCCCTGTTCCAGCGTGCCTTCGTCAACTCCTTTGTCTCCTCCGGCATCAAGTAAGGGAAACCATCATGACGACCACCCGTCGCTCCGTCCTCGCCGGCGCCGCGCTGGCCACGACCTTCGCGCTCTCCCCCGCATTCGCCCAGGTGCCTACCGAGATCGAGCTGTTCTTCCCCGTGCCGGTCGATGGCCAGCTTGCCCGCGACATGGCCGCCCTGCTCAAGGAGTTCAACGAGAAGAACCCCTCGATCAAGGCCACCCCGGTCTATACCGGCTCCTATGACGAGACCCTGATCAAGACCCGGGCCGCGATGAAGGCCGGCAAGCCGCCGGCGGCGGTGATCATGTCCGCGAACTTCCTGCTCGATCTCAAGATCGAGGGCGAGATCCAGCCGATGGACGCGCTGATCAAGGCCGACGGCAAGACGAACGATCAGTTCATGGGCCAGTTCTTCGATGCACTGCACGGCAACGCCGTGCTCGACCGGCAGGTCTATGGCGTGCCCTTCCACAACTCGACGCCGCTGCTCTACGTCAACACTGACCACCTCAAGGAAGCCGGCCTCGATCCCGAGAAGCTGCCCGCCAATTGGGAGGAGTTGGTCGCCACCGCCAAGAAGCTGACCAGGCGCGACGGCGACCGCGTCACCCGCTGGGGCATGATGATGCCCTCGAACTATGATTACGGCGGCTGGATCCTGCAGGCCTTCACTCATTCGAATGGCGGCCAGTGGTTCAACGTCGATTACGGCGGCGAGGTCTATTACGACACCCCCTCCATGCTCGGCGCCCTGACCTTCTGGTCCGACCTCGTCAGCAAGCACAAGGTCCATCCGGCCGGCGTGCAGGCCGGCGGCGCGGTCTCGTCGGCCTTCCTCTCCGGCCAGGCCTCGATGATGCTGCTCTCCACGGGCTCGCTGACCCATATCCGCAACAACGCCAAGTTCCCCTACAAGGTCGCCTTCGTCCCGAAGAACGTGAAGAACGAGGTGCCGATCGGCGGCGCCTCGCTGGTGATCCCGACCGGCGTCGAGGGCGAGCGCCGCAAGGCCGCCTGGACGCTGATCAACTGGATGACGAGCCCTGAGAAGTCCGGCTGGTGGAGCCGCGCCACCGGCTATTTCGCCCCCAACAAGGCCGCCTATGACACAGCCGAGATGAAGGCCTTCCTCGAGAAGAACCCCGACGCTGGCATCGCGGTCAGCCAGCTCGCCTTCGCCAAGCCGTGGTTCGCGACCTACAAGACCGTCCCCGTCCGCAAGGCGATCGAGGACGAGCTCGCCGCCGTGCTCTCCGGCAAGAAGCAGCCGAAGGAGGCACTCGCCGCCGCCCAGAAGCAGGCCGACGAGATCATGCGTCCTTACGTCGAGCAGACCGCGCTGAAGCTGCCGACGAACTGAGGTTCTGCTTCTCTCCTCCCCCTTGTGGGGAGGGGATGGGGGTGGGGGTCAAAACGCGAGACGGTCCCTTTGGCAGATCGCTGTTCAGAGATGCAGCGGGTCTTCCTGGATCCGATCGCCAAGCGGCACCACCCCCACCCCTGGCCCCTCCCCACAAGGGGGAGGGCAACGCGCTCATCCTTTCGACCTTCGAGACCATCCATGCTCATCGCCCAGATCACCGACCTGCATATCCGCCCGCTCGGCAAGCCCGCCTATCGCGTCTCCGAAACCAATGCGCTGAGCGAGCGCGCGCTCGATGTCGTCGCCAGGCTCAATCCGCGACCCGACCTGCTGGTGATCACCGGCGATCTCACCGATTGCGGGCTGCCCGAAGAATACGAGCTGTTGCAGGCGATGCTCGCCGGCGTCGGCATGCCGGTGCTGCTGGTCCCCGGCAATCATGACCGCCGCGAAACGCTGATCGGCGGGCTTACCCTCGACCAGCGTCAGGTCCTGGATGGCGGCTTCGTCCAGTTCGTCTCCGATCTCGGACCGATGCGACTGATCGGCCTCGACACGCTGCTGCCCGGCAAGAGCGCCGGCGCGCTCTGCGCAACGCGCCTCGCCTTTCTCGACAAGGCTCTATCCGAAGCGGACGGCAAGCCCGTCGCGATCTTCATGCATCACCCGCCCTTCGATTGCGGCATCGCGCATATGGATGCGATCCGGTTGCTCGATGGCGCAGCGGACTTCGCCGCGATCGTCGCGCGCCATCCGAATGTCGAGCGCATCCTCTGCGGCCATCACCACCGGCCGATCGTGACGCGCTTCGGCGGCACCATCGCCCAGATCGCGCCCAGCGTGACACATCAGGTCACCCTCGATCTGTCGGAGACCAGCAATGCCACCTTCCACATGGAACCGCCCGCCTATCTGTTGCATTCGTTCCGCCAGACGGCGGGCTTCGTGACGCACACGGCCTATGTCGAGCGCTTCCCGGGGCCCTATCCTTTCGTGCTCGATGCCGACTATCCCGGCGATCACTGAGCACAACGCGAATCCGCCGCGTCATTGACGCGGCGGCACTTCACCCATACGACCCAAGGGCGGCTCCGCGCGGCCCCGTTTTGAACAGCGCTATCCCCCAAAAAGGAGACAACCAGAGAATGAGCACTTGGCCCGTCTACGGCGAGATCACCGGCCCGATCGTGATGATCGGCTTCGGCTCGATCGGCCGCGGTACGCTGCCGCTGATCGAACGGCACCTGAAGTTCGACAAGAGCCGCTTCGTCGTGATCGCACCCGACGATCAGAACCGCCACCTCCTCGACGAGCGCGGCATCCGCTTCATCCAGGAAGCGGTCACCATCGACAACTACAAGACGATGCTCGAGCCGCTGCTGACCGCCGGCGGCGGGCAGGGCTTCTGCGTGAACCTGTCCTGCGACACCGGCTCCCGCGACATCATGGAATTCTGCTCCAGCCTCGGCGCGCTCTATATCGACACGGTCAACGAGCCCTGGCTCGGTTTCTATTTCGACGAGAGCAAGGGCCCGGGCGAGCGCTCGAACTACGCGCTGCGCGAGATGACGCTGGCCGCCAAGCGCGCCCGCGCGCCTGGCTCGACCACCGCCGTCTCCTGCTGTGGCGCCAACCCGGGCATGGCCTCCTGGCTCGCCAAGAAGGCGTTGCTGAACATCGCCGCCGACATGCGCCTCAATGTGCCGCAGCCCACGACCCGCGAGGAATGGGCCGGGCTGATGAAGCAGGTCGGCGTCAAGGGCATCCATATCGCCGAACGCGACACGCAGCGCTCGAAGAACCCCAAGCCGCCGGGCGTCTTCGTCAACACCTGGTCGGTCGAGGGCTTCATCTCCGAGGGCGTGCAGCCGGCCGAGCTCGGCTGGGGCACCCATGAGAAGTGGATGCCGGATAATGCCCGCACCCACGAGACCGGCTCGCAGGCGGCAATCTACCTGATGCAGGCCGGCGCCGAGACCAAGGTGCGCAGCTGGTGCCCGACCCCGGGCCCGCAATACGGCTTCCTGGTGACGCATAACGAGTCGATCTCGATCGCCGACTACTTCACGGTGCGTGACGAAGCGGGGCGGGCGATCTTCCGGCCGACCTGCCACTACGCCTATCACCCCGCGAACGATGCCGTGCTTTCGCTGCACGAGATGTTCGGCAATGCCGGCCGTCCGCAGAAGGAGCACCACATTCTCGAGGAGAATGAGGTCATCGACGGCATCGACGAGCTCGGCGTGCTGCTCTACGGCCACGACAAGGGCGCCTACTGGTTCGGCTCGCAGCTCTCGACCGATGAGGCACGCAAGCTCGCTCCCTACCAGACCGCGACCGGCCTGCAGGTGACCTCGGCCGTGCTCGCCGGCATGGTCTGGGCCCTGGAGAACCCGAAGGCGGGAATCGTCGAGGTCGAGGAAATGGATCTCGACCGCTGCCTCGAGATCCAGATGCCCTATCTCGGGCCGGTGAAGGGCTACTACACCGACTGGACGCCGCTCGACGGCCGTCCGGGGCTCTTCCCGGAGGACATCGACACCAGCGACCCCTGGCAGTTCCGGAACATCCTGGTTCGGTGAGGAAGCAAAGGATCGGGCGCTACGGCGCCCGTTTCACTTTGACGCCGGCGAGCAACGCGCCGCCGGTCAGGAAGAACGCGATCAGGACGGCTAGCCCTGCGCGCTGGCTGGCGAACGCCGTCGTCGCCAGCGCCACCAGCGTCGGCCCCAGGAAGGATGTCACCTTCCCCGACAGCGCAAACAGCCCGAAGAACTCGCCGATGCGCTCGGGTGGAGCGAGCCGCGCCATCAGGCTGCGCGATGAGGCCTGCAACGGCCCCGCGACGAGGCCGATCAACAAGCCAAGACCGAGATAGACCTTTTCCGGCAGCGAGGCGAACAGCCCGTCCCCGGGCGCCGCCGGCACGGCTTCCACGAAGAAGAGGATCCGGTCCGGCGCCAGCGACAGGATGCCGAGACAGGCGAAGAGCAGACAGGCGATCGCACCCAGCACCACCGCCTTGCCTCCGATCGCGTCGTCGACCTTGCCACCGAGCCAGGCGCCCAGTGTCCCGGTGACGGTGAGCATGATGCCGAAGATGCCGATCTCGATCGTCTGCCAGCCGAACACGCCGGCAGCGTAGATCCCACCGAAGGCGAACAGCGCCACCAGCGCATCCTGATAAATCATGTTGGCCAGCAGGAAGCGCCCGAGCGACGGCAGGCGCGGCAGTTCCGCGAGCGTCGCCTTCAGCCGGCCAACACCGCCGCGCGCCGCTTCGCCGAGCCTCATGCCCGTCCGCTTCGAATCCGGCGTCAGCAGGAACATCGGCGTGACGAAGATCACGAACCACAGCGCGGTCAGCGGCCCCGAGAAGCGGTCGCCCTCGCGGCTCGCGGCATCAAGCCCGAAGATCGGCGTCAGCCCCGCCAGCGTCTTGCCCGTGACCGGGTCCGCTGCCAGCAGGCCGAGCGTAAGCGCCAGCGACAAGAGCCCTCCGAGATAACCGATTGCCCAGCCCGTGCCCGAGAGCCAGCCGAGCCGCTCCGGCGGCACCAGCCGCGTCATCATCGCGTTGTTGAAGGTTGTGGCGAACTCAGCGCCGATCGTCGCCAGCACGAAGCCTGAGAGCGCAATCGGCACCGCCCAGGGCGAACCCGGCACCGCGAACCAGAGCGCGCCCGAACCCAGCACGAGGCAGGCGCCGAACACGGCGATCCACGGCTTGCGCGGCCCCGTACGGTCGGCGATGCCGCCGAGCAAGGGCGAGAGCAAGGCGATGCAAAGCCCTGCGAAGCCTGTCGCATAGCCCCAAAGCGCCTGCCCCTGCGCCGGATCCGCAGCCAGACCGGCGGCGAAGAACGGCGCGAAGACGAAGGTCGTGATCAGCGTGAAGAAGGGTTGCGCCGCCCAATCGAAGAACAGCCAAGCGGCGACGGCGCGCCGCGGCGGATAGGCGCCCGGCAGCGCCCCCGAAATCGCCGGCGCGGCACTCACTGCAGCGTCGTCTCGGGGTCGCCGCCGCCCCGTGCCAGCTCGATCTCGGTGATCGCGACCAGCACTTCGGCGCGCTCCTTGAGGGTCGGCGCCTCCAGCAAGGCCTGTTTCTCGCGCGGCCCGAACGGGCACATCATCGAGAGCGCGTTGACCAGCGCCTCGTTCGGCGCCTCGTTGACGCCCTTCCAGTCGATCTTGAGGTCGCTCGCCTTGGCGAAGGCGCGCAACGCCTTGAGCAGCGCGACGCGGTCGACCTCCTCCTCGCCGGCGCGGGCGGTGAAGTCGATGATGAAATCGTCATAGGCCACGCGGCATTGCCGGTAGGCCGTCGTGACCGGAAGCTCCTCCGCGACGCGGAAGCGGGCGATGCCGGTCAGCGTCAGGATGTAGCGGTCGTCGCCGGTCTCGGCGAATTGCGTGATCCGGCCGAGGCAACCGACCTGAAGCAGCGGCGGCGTCGCCGACTGGCGCCCGTTCTCCGGCTCGGGCTGGATGATCCCGATGGTGCGATGCGCCCGAATCGCATCGTCGATCATCGCGATGTAGCGCGGCTCGAAGATGTTGAGCGGCATCTGGCCGCGCGGGAGCAGGAGCGCGCCGCCCAATGGGAAGACCGGGATCACCGACGGGCAATCCTCTGGCCCCTTGTAGACGGCGTTCATGCCCATCGGCGGCAGCTCCATGATCAGGAGAACAACAGTGTCGAGAGCTTGCGCCGGCCGGCCGTGCTGTGCTCGTCCATCGGGCCCCAGGCCTCGAAGAACTGCAGCAACTGCTTGCGGGCGCCGTCCTCGTTCCATTTCCGATCGGCCTTGATGATGGCGATCAGATGATCGACGGCCTCCTCGCGACGGTCGCGCGCGTTCAGCGCCAGCGCCAGATCGAAACGGGCCTGATGGTCCTTCGGGTTCGCCGCGACCTTGGCCTCGAGCTCGGCGGTGTCGCCCAGCGAAGCGGCCTGCTGCGCCAGCTCGATCGCGGCGCGAACCGCCGCCACGATCGGATCCGCCGCCTTCGCCTCGGGCACCATGCCGAGGATGCCGGCCGCGCCCTCGATGTCGCCCATATCGAGATGCAGCCGCGCGAGGCCGGCGATCGCCGCCAGGTTCTCCGGCTCCAGCTCGAGCACATGCGCATAGAGCTCGCTCGCTCCCCCTGCGTCGCCTGCCTCCGCGGCCGCCTGCGCGGCCGTGATCAACTCCTCCGTCGCACCGGGGCCCATCGGCCCGACCAGCTTCTCGATGAAGGCCTTGACCTGGCTCTCGGGCTGCGCGCCCATGAAGCCGTCGACCGGCTGGCCCTGCTTGAAGGCGATCACGGCGGGAATCGACTGGATGCCGAGCTGGCCCGGGATCTCCGGGAAATCGTCGATGTTCATCTTGACGAGCCGGACCTTGCCGCGCGCCTCCTTGACCACCTTCTCGATGACCGGGGTCAGTTGCTTGCAGGGGCCGCACCAGGGCGCCCAGAAATCGACCAGCACGGGCTGCTTCATTGATTCGGCCACGACATCCTGCCGGAAGCCCTGGGTCGTGGTGTCCTTGATCAGGCCGGGTTGTTCGGCCGCCTCGCCATTGACCAGCATCGGTCGTCCTTCGTCGCGCTTACATCAGAGAATGGTCGGTCCGGCCGCCGCCGCGCCCGGAGCATAGATGGGGAGGATCAGCCGTTCTGTCCATCATCGGGGACGGGCAAATCGACGATCATCGGCTCATGGCCCGTATCCCGCAGGAAGGTCAGCATATCGTCGCGCCCGATCCGCAGCGTCGCCGTATTGATCAGCGGGTGGAAGTTCATGTCGGCGCCGGTGGTGAGATTGCGGTCGAGCACCATGGTCACGGCGCCGGCGCGGTCGTTGACCACGGCGAAGGCGGTCACCGAGCCCGGCGTGACACCGAGCTTCTCCATCAGCGTCTCGGCCGAGCAGAAGGAGAGCCGCCCGCTGGCGCCAAGCGTCTCGTGCAGGCGCTTCAGGTCGATGCGAGCATTCTCCCGCGCCGAGATCAGGAAGAGCCGGCCCTTCTTGTCCTTCACGAACAGGTTCTTGGAATGCAGCCCCGGCAACGTGCCGCGCAGCGCCTGCGATTCGGCCACCGTGAAGACCGCCTCGTGATCGACGCGCTCGAACGCAATTCCGCGCACTTCGAGATGCGCGCACAGCTCGTCGGGGGTCAGATGGGCGGCGGTCGGTGCGGTCTGGAGCATCGGGCTGACGTCGGATTCGCGCTGGAGTTACGGCCTCGAAGGGCTGGCCCGCGTTGCCTAACGCTCCGGAAACCCGGCCACAAGCACCGTTTTGGCCGATCGAGAGGCTCTTGAACGCGGGGATGGGGTCCGATTTCGCAAAGGATGAAATTTCCACAACAAGGCGCTTGCAACGCGCGCCGCTTTGGGGCAATAACCCGGCCACCGCGGCGGACACGACGCGGCCATGTCCTGATGCGGGAGTAGCTCAGGGGTAGAGCACAACCTTGCCAAGGTTGGGGTCGAGGGTTCGAATCCCTTCTCCCGCTCCAGGACATCATAGCATATCAGACTGCCGCAAGCGCTGGGTTTACCGGCGCTTTTTGCGTTTTCAGGTTTGGATTTCGAGGCCCGGTACGGGGGCTCCGAAGACGAGTGGTTACATGCGGGTTGCAAGTACGCTTCGGCGCCGCACGCTCTCTCGACGCGCGATCGCTAACCCCTACTGTTTGAAGCAATTGTCTCGGTGCCACTGCAGGAAATGTGGATGCGGACGGTCGTGGGCTCGCAGCGGCGGTAGCGCTCGACCTGTCTTGTTGATGAAACTGCGTATCCCATCCGCGTCGTTCGCCTGCCGCGAGATCAGAATGTCGAGGTCATCCGACAGACTGATCAAACCACGATCGAACATCCAGTGAGCCGTGCCCGACAGAGCGATGCCGTTGTTGACGATGTCCGGCCCCCTCGCCTCGACGGGGCGAATGTGAGCAGCGGCGACCTCCGCTCGGCCCCCGCCATTGATCAGTTTAAGCCCTGTGATTGCGCAGCGTTCGTCATAGGCACGCAGGACGACGCTCCGAAAGACGCGATCGCGGATGATCCGCGAGGCAAGGAACGTTGCCCGCTCGCGCGCCTGCTCGAATACGAACGGAGCCTGCTGCTCGGCGAAGCTGTTCGATGCCGCCTCCTCATCTCTGCGTGGCAGCAGCGGTGCCGAATCTTCCAGGCCGAGGTCGGTGTTTCGATCGAAGTCCGCTGGCGAGAGCGGGCGCACTGCCGCCTAGGCACGACCGGAGATGCGCCCCTCCTCGTTCAGGACGCCGCGCTCGATGATACCCTGGGCGTCGGTGAAAGGAACCGGGTTGGCGAAATCGAGATAGCTGCCCGGTTCGATGACGGCGATGAACATGTCCGGAGCAGCCGGATCGGGAATGACCTGCTGGACCTTGGCCACCGCGAAGTAGCCGCGTGTCCCGGCAACCTTACGTGGCTCATAGTAGATGATCCAATCGCCGACACAGGCTTGCACGCGGCCAAGATATTGGCGCGGGAACTGATACCGTTCGGCCGGGCTGTCGTCGTAGATCGAATCCTGACGATGAATGAAGACGCCGAAGCCCATGCCCGTCCGATCCGCGCTAACCAACGAAACTGAGCAAGGCTGTTTGCCCGGGTCAATCCTTCGGCAACGCGCAAATTGCGTATATTGGCTGCCTATCGGGAAGCGGACACGTCAACTCTCCAGGCTGCATGGCGGCTCGCCATGCTCCTTGTTCGAAAGCTTCGGTTATACACACCATTTCTGACGTGCCAGGGGGTTTGCGGTGGTGGCGTCTGAGGTCCGCACCCTGGCACAACGCTCGAGCGAGGCGTCGAAGGGCATCGATGCGCTGATCAACGCTTCGAAAGACGAAGTCTCGCGCGGGGTCACGCTGGTCCGCTCGGCCGGCGCCGCGCTGGAGCGCATCGTCGCCGCGACGCAGCAGGTGGCGTGCTCCATTTCCGGAATTTCGTCCGGCTCGTCGGAGCAGGCGAATGGCATCGACGAGATGAGCCAGACCTTGGCCTTGATGGATGCCGTGACGCAGAAGAACTCAGCCCTGGCCGAGGAAGGCGCGGCGTCGGCCGTCTCTCTGTCCGGTCAGGTCGCGACGCTCGATCGTCTGATCGCCGCCTTCAAGGTCGACGACGCCGTCTGTGCGCCCGGTGAGCCGGCGCGCACGGGAATGTCCCCGAGCTGGGGCCTGGCGAAGGCGGGCGGGCGCAACTGAACGCCGCCTCGCCTCGCGCGGGAATCAGAGGACGGACGACATTCCGCCATCGACATAGATGATCTGGCCGTTGACGTAGTCGGAGGCGGGCGAAGCGAGGAACACCGCCGCGCCGACCAGCTCCGCCGGCTTGCCCCAGCGCCGGGCCGGCGTACGTCCCTTCACCCAGGCGTCGAAGGTCGGATTCTCGATCAGCGCCTGGTTCATGTCGGTGATCATGTAGCCCGGGCCGATCGCATTGGCCTGGATGCCGGCTTCGGCCCATTCCGCCGCCATGGCCCGAGTCAGCATCTTGATGCCGCCCTTGGCGACCGTGTAGGGCGCCACTGTAGCGCGGGCCAGTTCGCTGGTGAGCGAACCGATATTGATCACCTTGCCGTAGCCGCGCGCGATCATGCGCTTGGCCGCCTCGCGCCCGATCATGAAGGCGGAGGTCAGGTTGGTATCGATGACGCGCTGCCAGTCGGCGGTCGCAAGCTCGACCATCGGCTTACGGAACTGGATGCCGGCATTGTTGACCAAGATGTCGACGGCGATGCCGGCGGCATCGAAAGCCTCGAAGGCCCTGACGATGTCCGCCTCCGAGGTCACGTCGAAGGCCGCCGGCTCGGCCGCATGGCCGGCCTCGTGGAACTGCGAGACCGTCTCGGCGACGCGCACCGGATCGGTGCCGTTGATCAGGATGCGGGCACCTGCAACGGCGAGCCCTTCCGCCATGGCCCGGCCAAGGCCGCGCGACGAGCCGGTAACGAGTGCGGTCCTGCCCGAAAGATCGAAGAGAGGGTTGGTCATCTGAGCCTCACAGGCTGGAGCGGCGGACGGTCAGGTCGGACCGCTCGAACACGGCCGGCAGCAGTTCGACGCCGAGGCCCGGCCCTTCCATCGGCAGGACATAGCCATTCTCGAACACCGGCATCGTCGTGACCAGTTCCTTGTACCAGCCGGTG
>NZ_DASYHA010000008.1:0-186405 GCF_035999205.1 Allobosea sp. | reverse complement strand
GACGCTGAAGGGCGTCCAGCTCGCCAGCCTCAGCCAGGACGACTTCCGCTTCGTCTGAGCCGGACACCCCGACATCCACGCCAAATCAAGAGGGCGCCCGAAAGGGCGCCCTTTCTTGCCTCCAGGATCCCCCGCGGATGGGGCTCGAACGCCTGGCCTGTCGCGACTGGCCGCTTGCTTCCCCCTTAGTGGACGTCAACAGCCTCCTCACCAGGACGCCCGCCCTTTTGCGCATGACCAGCCACATCAAGAACACCATGCCGGTCAGCGACGTGAGGATGCTGGTGGCCGCGCGTCACAGGAATCCGCCTCGGATCGCAGTGCAATCCGCCAATCTCAAGAACATCTACGACTTCATTTTGAATAGTTCTACTTTAGATTTCAAAAAATCTGTGACCCGCTTTCGAAATCAACCAATAATTTAGTTTGATAATTACGATAAACCCGTTTGCAGAATCTTAGACTCACATAGTAAGCAGCCGCATCTTTGGGGCTGGATGGCTATTATGAAGAACAATTACAATCTCTACGTATTCACGGCATTACTTCTTTCGGTGTCGCCGACGGCGATGTCCTATGCCCAGACCGTCAGGGAAACGACGGCGGCGGGTGCGCCTGCCGAGACGATCTCGCTCGACCCGATCACCGTGACCGCGACGCGCGGCGAGAAGCAGGTTCTGGACGTCCCCGGCACCGTCACGGTCATTCCGCGCGCCGAACTCGACGAGCGCATGACGCGCGACATCCAGGACCTGGTGCGTTACCAGCCCGGCGTCAGCGTCAACCGCATCACCAGCGGGACCGACCCCTTCGGCAACTATGAAGGCTTCAACATCCGCGGCGTCGGCGGGAACCGCGTGCAGATGCAGGTCGACGGATCGCGCGTGATCGAGCGCATCACCGACGGCAACCGCAATTTCGTCGACATGCCCTTCCTGAAGAGCGTCGAGATCGTGCGCGGCCCGGGCTCGGTGCTCTGGGGCGCCGATGCGCTCGGCGGCATCGTCGCCTTCCGCACGCTCGACCCGCAGGACCTGCTCAAGGGCAGGGACAAGCCCTATGCGGTCAAGCTCGACGCAAACTATGACAGCTTCAACCACGCCTTCACGAAGACCGGCACGGCCGCGTTCAGACTGACGCCGACGCTGGAGGCCATCTTCGGCCTGAGTCAGACGACAGCGCAGGAGGGCAAGCTGAGCCGTGCCCGCGCCGATGGCGGCCGCTGGGGCTGCCCGGTGCCGAGCCAGCGCTATATTGGCTGCGACACGCTGAATCCGCTCGACAGCACCGTGTGGAACGCCTTCGGCAAGCTCGTCTTCAAGCCGACGACCGACCACACTTTCAAGCTGACCGGCGAGTATTTCGACAACTCCTCGACCGTCAACCAGCTCTGGGACTACGACGTCGTCAGCTCGGGCATCCGCAACGGCCCCTATCTCCGCGACGAGGTGAAGTCACGCCAGCGCATCGCACTCGAGCATCAATGGGATGTCGGCGCCAGCTTCCTTGACTCGATCCGCTGGCAGGCTTCGTTCTCGCCGCAGAAGCGCGACGTCACCAACAGCCGGCTGCAGACGCTCGCCAACGGCCAGCAGCGCTTCACGCGGGGCATCCTCGACTACTCCGAGAAGTTCTCGCAGCTCGACATCCAGGCCAAATCGAGCTTCGCGCTGGGCCCGACCTCGCACAAGCTCACCTACGGCTTCCAGGGCGACATCACCTCGACCGACTATGAGCGTCGCGACGACGTCCGGAACATGACGACCGGGGTCACCACAACGACGATCGCCGGCGGCTTCAACTTCGCCAATGCGACCACCACGCGCTACGACTTCTTCCTGCAGGACGAGATCGAGCTGCTGGGCGGCCGCTGGACGATCACGCCCGGCGTTCGCTACGCCAACTACAAGATCGATCCGAGCATCGGGCCGGGCTATGTGATCGTGCCCGGCAAGGAGCCGCGCGAGATCGAGTCCCACAAGCTGATTCCGCAGGTCGGAACCCTCTTCAAGCTCGACGACACCTACTCGCTCTACGCCCGCTATGCGCAGGGCTTCAAGATGCCGACGGCACAGCAGCTTTACACCTCGCTGCCCTTCGGCAACCAGAACCTGATCCCGAATCCCGACCTCAAGCCCGAGACCGTCAACTCCTACGAAGCCGGCTTCCGCGGCCGCTTCGAGAACGGCTGGTTCTCGGTCGGCGTCTTCCATGCCGACTACAAGGACTTCATCCAGAACTTCGTCACGATCCCCGGCACCACCGACCTGACCTATCGCAACCTGGCGAGCGTCAAGATCTCCGGCATCGAGGCATCGGCCGAGTGGAAGTTCCACGAGCGCTGGATCGGCAATGTGGCGCTCAGCTACCAGTACGGGACGCAGCAGACGGAAGCGGGCGCCCTGACGACCCCGTACAACTCGATCAGCCCGCTGACCGCCGTGACTGCCCTGAAGTACCTCATGCCAGAGTACGGCCTGGAAGCCGAGTTCATCGGTACCTTCGGCTCGGCCGTGACCCGCGCCAGCGCGCCGACGATCTTCAAGGCGGGCGGCTATTCGGTGTTCGACACCTTCCTGAACTGGAAACCGACGTCCTTCATCACCGTCCGTGGCGGCGTCCAGAACATCTTCGACAAGCGCTACTTCTCGAACGTCTACAACTTCGACAAGGTCCCGGCCTCCGCCGCCGTAGCGGCGACCAACCCGCTCGAACTGCAGACCGCGCCGGGCCGCACCTTCAAGCTCGCCGCTTCCGTCGAGTTCTGAGACGATCGCCTGCCCCACAACGACGGCCCACCCGACGGGGGATGGCCGCTCGGCGACGCTCCGCCCGAGACCCGGGGCGTCGCAATCCCTTTTCGGAGACCGAGATGACCGACACGCCCCTTCCCCGCGAACGCCTCAAACAGAGCCCGGCCGATATCCTGAAGCTCCTGCCCGCCATGGGCCGCGTGATGCTGAGCGCGCGCGCCGGCGGCGCCATCCATGAGCGCATGGGCGCGGTCGGCTCCGTGACGGTGTCGGACGGCCAGGCCCGGCTCGCCGGCGAGTTCCACGACAGTGTGATCGACCTTTCGGTCGTGACGAGCCTCGTCGCCGACCGCTCGGGCAAGATGCGCGACAAGGTGCTGCCCAAGCTCGAATGCCAGGACGCGGCCGGCGAGACGCTGTTCAGCCTGATCGGGCTGGAAGGGCTCGAGCCCTTCGACCAGGCGCTGGCTCCCCTGGGAGCGGGCGAGGAGCTCGTGCCCGTGCCGAAGGAGCCGCCTTCGGGCGAAGCCGCCCCTGAACTCGCGGAGGACGACATCGGCGTCAGGACCTTCGCCGCGATCCTGGCGAACGGGCAGCCGATCGCCATCGACTTCAGCAAGGACGGACTGTTCCAGCACTGGGCCGGTCCCCTGCCAGAACCGAAGCCGATGATGGGCTTCGTCAACGTGATGCAGGGCGATTTCCACCTGCATCTGAAGGGCGGCGCGCTGGGTGGCTGGCTCAGCAGCAGCGAAGGCGACGATGTCCGGCTGGACGCGCTCGATCCGGACGGCAAGCCGACCGGCCTCGTGCTCCGTGGCCCGGCCGCCGCCTTCGCCGCAGTCCCGAAGGTTCATGCCTCCCGTGGCTGAGGCTGCGCCGAGCCATGCGACGCTCGCCCATCCACGGGCGAGCTGGCTCTGCCCGCAGACAGGTGAGCTGCTGGTCCAGGGCGAGCTGATGCAGGCAATGGCACGCAAGCGTGTCGTGCTGCTGGGCGAGACACATGACGTCGCCGAGATCCATCGCTGGCAGTTGCACGTCACAACCTGCCTGCATCTGCTGCGCCCGCAGATGGCGGTCGGCTTCGAGATGTTCCCGCGTCGCGTCCAGGCGGTCCTCGACGCCTGGGTCGCAGGCGAGATGGATACGGCAACCTTCATCGAGCGCTCCGAATGGGCGCAGGTCTGGGGCTTCGATCCGGAGCTCTACCTGCCGCTGTTCCATTTCTGCCGGCAGCAGCGCGTGAAGATGCTGGCGCTGAACTGCCACCGCCCGCTGGTGACCCAGGTCGGAAAGCTCGGCTGGGACGCCATCCCGGTCGCGGAGCGCGATGGCGTGACGCCGGCGGCGCCGGCGACCGACGCCTATCGTCGCTATCTCGCGGCGATCACCGGCGGCTTCGCCGCGTCGCCCGAGCGCCCCGCCATGGCATCCGACCGTTTTGTCCAGGCGCAGCAGTGCTGGGACCGCTCCTTCGCCTGCCGCATCGCGGATCATCTTGCAGCGGCGGAGGATGATCCGATCGTCATCGGCATCATCGGCCGCGGCCATCTCGAATACGGCCATGGCACGCCCTATCAGCTGCGCGACCTCAGCATCGAGGATGTCGCGGTGCTGCTGCCGAGCGACCGCGCCAGCCATGAGGCCGCAGGCCTCGCAGGCATCGCCGACGCGATCTTCCGGCTCGACACGCCCGAACCGCCATCGCCCCGCCGCGAACGGCCCAGACCCGCCTGATTCCAGCTCCGCGATGGCAAGTCCATGATGGCAGTCCTGACCCATATCGCTCGCCTGACGAAGCTCTGCATCAGCGGGCCCGGCGGCCTTCTGGGCGTGTTCCAGTTCGCCGTGATCGTCGCACTCGGCTTGATCGGCGTACGCATCAGCGTCCTGCTGATCACCTGGAATGCCGACTTCTACAACGCCATCCAGAAGCTCGACGTGCCCGGTGTGATCCAGCAGGTGAAGGTCTATTTCGGCCTGACCGCCATCTCGGTCGTCATCCATCTGGCCTCGGTCTATCTCCGCCGGATGCTGCAGATCCGGTGGCGGCACTCGCTGACCGAAGCTGCGCTCGAACGCTGGCTCTCGGGCAAGGCCTACTGGCATCTGCGGGATCGCACCGAAGCGGGCCTCGACAATCCCGACCAGCGCATCGCCGAGGACTGCCGCATCTTCGTCGACAAGCTCACCGACGAGGCGCTGGACCTGATCACCCGGGTCGTCGGCCTGATTTCCTATGTCACGATCCTCTGGTCGCTCTCGACCTTCGCACTGGCCTTCACCTTTGCCGGTCTGGACATCGAGATCCCGCGCTACATGGTCTGGGCGGCACCGATCTATGTCGCGATCGCGACCGTGATCACCCATGGGCTCGGTGCACCGCTGAAGAAGCTCGATTTCGAGCAGCAGCGGCGCGAGGCGGATTTCCGCTTCGCGCTGACGCGTCTGCGCCAGAATGTCGAGCCCATCGCCCTGGCGGGGGGCGAGACCGCCGAGCGCAGCCAACTCTCGCAGCGCTTCGCGGCCCTGGCCGGCAACTGGCAGCAGCTCGCCAGGCGCGAACTGATCCTGGGCTTCTTCTCGCGGCCCTATTTCCAGACCGTGCTGACGATCCCGATTTTCCTGGCGCTGCCCGCCTATCTCGCCGGGCGCGTGACCTTTGGCGGGCTGATGCAGCTGCGCTCGGCCTTCCAGAACGTGGTCACGACGCTGTCCTGGTTCATCTTCTCCTACAAGGATCTGGCGCAGCTCGCAGCGACGGCAAGCCGGCTCAGCCATTTCCTCGCCGCTGCCGATGGCGCGAGCCGGGCCGTGCCGGGGGCTGGCCCCGAGGTCTCGCAGGGCGAGCGCTTCCGCGCGAGTGGCGTGGCGCTCTCGACACCCGGTGGTCGGACGCTGGCGCCGCTGCCCGAGCTGGAGCTGAAGGCCGGCGGGACCTACTGGATCGCGGCGCCGTCGGGACATGGCAAGAGCACGCTGGTCAAGGCGCTGGCGGGGCTCTGGCGGCATGGCGAGGGCTCGATCGAGCGCCCGGCATCGGTCTCCTTCTCGTCCCAGCACGTCTATCTTCCACTGGGAAGCCTTGCCGCCGCACTGGCTTATCCGGAGCTGCCGCAGGCCTTTGTCGAGGAAGACTACCGCCGCGCACTCGAGGCCGTCGGCATGGCCCATCTCTGGACCGGCAACGACGACGACTGGCCGCGTATCCGCGATGGCCTCTCCGGCGGCGAGCGCCAGCGCGTGGCGCTCGCGCGGCAGCATCTGCATGCCTCCGCCTGGATCGTGCTGGACGAGGCCACGAGCGCACTGGACCCCGAGGCGGAGGAGCAAATCCTGGCGACGTTGCGGCGGGCGCTGCCCGGGACGACGCTGGTGCTGATCGCCCATCGTGCGCCACGCGGGATTGGCGAAATCACGCGGATCGACCTGACAGTAACGGCCGAGACACCTGTCGCCCGGGGAATGCCAACTCCGGCCGTCGCGATGTAGAGCATGGCGCGCCGTTTTCCCCCTTTTCCTTGCCGAGTGACCGCATGACCCGCACTCCGCTCCTCACTCGCGTGGGCAAAGGGCTGCATAGGCGCATCGTGCCGCTGGCCAATGTGCCACGGCTGCTACGCTCGCTCTGGCGCACCGCGCCGGGACTGGCCAGCGCCATCGCGGTTTCGCGCCTGCTCAGGGCGCTGCAGGCGCCGGCCATGCTCTTCGTCGCCAAGCTGATCATCGACGAGGTTCTGCTTCAGGGACAGAGCCCCGCGCCCGGGCCGTCCCTGGCCGACTGGATCGAAAGTGGCCGGGCCAGCGGGCTCGCCGGATGGATCCTGATCGAATTCCTGCTCGTCGCGGCAGGTGGAGCCCTGACGCGGTTCAACACGGTGGCCGAGACGCTGCTGGCGGAACGTCACGGCCATGGGCAAGGTATCGAACTCGTTCGGCAGGCGACCAGGCTCGACCTGAAGGACATCGAGAGCAGCGCGGCCCAGGACAAGCTGCAGCGCGCCAATGCCGCGACGATGCTGGGCGGCAATCTCCTGTCTATCCTGCTGACCCAGATCCAGAATGCCATCACGCTGATCGCCCTGCTCGCGGGGCTCGTCGCCTTCGTACCTGGGCTGATCCTGCTCGTCGTGCTGGCGCTGGCGCCGGTCTTCATCGTCGAGGCTCGCTTCAACGCATTGCAATACGAGGCTTCGGTCGCGCTGACGCCGGAGAGGCGGCGGATGAACTATCTGCAGCAACTCGGCATCGCGGCGCTGTCCGCCAAGGAGGTCAAGCTCTTCGGGCTCGGCGATTATCTCACCGCGCGGATGGCCGAAGTCGCCGAGCGGATCATGCGCTCCAGCCGCAGCATCGCGGTCCGCCGGGCGCTGTGGGGCAGCGTGGTCGGCACCATCGGGTCGCTTGCCTATTACGGCGCCTATGCGGTCATCATCTGGCGGGCCCTGACGGGCGAGCTCAGCATCGGCGACCTGACCTTCCTCGCGGGTTCGCTGATGCGGCTCAACGGACTCCTTGAGGGGCTCGTCGTCGGCGTGGCGCAGATCGGCTCGCAAATCCAGTATCTCAACGACTTCTATGCCTTCATCGACATGCGTTCGGCGGTCGTCGCGCCGGAGCACCCCAAGGCGTTTCCGGCGCCGCTGCGCCAGGGTGTCGTCTTCGAGAATGTCGGCTTCCGCTATCCCGGCAAGGAAGACTGGGCGCTGCGCCATCTCAGCTTCTCGCTGCCTGCCGGCCGAACACTGGCGCTGGTCGGCGAGAACGGCGCCGGCAAGACCACGATCGTCAAGCTGCTGACGCGTCTCTACGAGCCCGACGAGGGCCGCATCCTCGTCGACGGCGTCGATCTGCGCGAGATCGAGCTCGGCGAGCTGCGCGAGCATGTCGGTACGATCTTCCAGGACTTCGTACGCTACAACCTGACGGCAGCGGAGAATATCGGCGTCGGCAGGATCAGCGCTCTCACCGACCGGACCCGCGTCGTCGCGGCGGCGCAGAAGAGCCAAGCCGATGTGGTGATCACCGGGCTTCCCGGCGGCTATGATCAGATGCTCGGCCTCTCCTTCATGCAGGGGCTCGATCTCTCCGGAGGGCAGTGGCAGAGGCTCGCCATCGCGCGTGCCTATTTTCGCGATGCGCAGGTGCTGATCCTGGACGAGCCGACCGCCGCGCTCGACGCCCGCGCCGAGGCCGAGATCTTCGAGCGCTTCCGGCATCTCAGCGAGAACACCACGACGCTGCTGATCTCACACCGCTTCGCCACCGTGCGCATGGCCGATCGCATCCTGGTGCTGGAGAATGGCGCCATCCTCGAAAGCGGCAGCCATGGCGAACTCATGGCGCTGCGCGGGCGCTATGCCGAGCTCTTCGAGATGCAGGCGGCGGGTTTCCAATAGGCTCAGGCGCCGCGCGCCAGCGCCTCGACCGGATCGAGCTGCGCGGCATTGCGAGCAGGCAGGAAGCCGAAGGTCAGGCCGATCAGCGTCGAGCAGGCGATGGCCGCCGCGAAGGCCTCGACCGAGTAGATGAAGCGCACTGGCGAGCCGGCCAGACCGAAACCAAGGCCGACCGAGAGCGCCAGTGCGATCCCGAGCACGCCGCCGATGAAGCAGACAAGCGAGGCCTCGATCAGGAACTGCTGCAGGATGTCGCCGCGGCGCGCGCCGACCGCCATGCGCAGGCCGATCTCGCCCGTGCGCTCGATCACCGAGACGAGCATGATGTTCATCACGCCGATGCCGCCAACCAAGAGCGAGATCACCGCGATCGAGGCAATCAGCAGCGCGAAGGTCGCGTTGTTGCTGGTGATGGCCTGGCGGATGTCGTCGAGATTCTGGATGAAGAAGTCCTGCGCGCGGTGGCGATGCGTCAGGAGCTCGGTGACGGCGGCCTGGGCGGCCTCCATCGGCGTATCGTCGCTGACGCGCAGCGTGATGCTGCGCAGCGACAGATCACCCAGGAACCGGCCCTGGACCGTGGTGTAAGGCAGAAAGACCTGCGGATTCTGGCTGCCGCCGAAGCCGCCCTGCTGCCGGCGCATCACGCCGATCACCCGGCTCGGCACGGAGCCGATCAGGATGACGCTGCCGATCGGATTCTGGCCGGGCTGCGTGAAGAGCACGCCGGCTGTATTCTCGTCGATCACGACATCCTGCGAGAGCCGGCGCACATCGTCGGCGTCGAAGAGCCGGCCCTGCAGCAGGGTGCTGCCCCTGACCTCGAAATACTGCTCGCCGACACCATTGACGAGGGCCGTCGCCTCGGTCGACCCGAAGCGCAAGATCGCGGTCGTGGAGACTGTCGGCGTCACCCCATCGGCATAGGGCTGGCTGGCGAGGATCTGCGCATCGGCGACGGTCAGCGTCTTGATCAGGCTGGAGCGGCGGTCGCCGAAGCCGGTGCCGGGAAAGATCTCCAGCGTGTTGGTGCCGAGGCCCGCGATATTGGCGAGGACCTGCTGGCGCGAGCCTTCGCCGAGGGCGACGACGCTGACCACCGAGGCGATGCCGATGACAATGCCGAGCATGGTCAGCGCCGAGCGCAGCTTGTGCGCGCGCATCGACAGGAGCGCCATGCCGAAGGCTTCGCGGAGACGGCCGAAGGCGCCTCGCCATGATCCCCCAGCCGGGACCTCGAGCGCCGGGTTCGTCGTGGAGCCGGCGGCAGGCCGGGTGCGTCGATCCGATACGATCCTGCCATCGCTCAGCTCGATGATGCGCTCGGCCCTGGCTGCGACGGACATGTCGTGCGTCACGAGGATGATCGTGTGGCCTTCCCTGCCGAGATCTTCGAGGAGCGTCAGCATCTCCTCGCCGCTCTTGCGGTCGAGCGCGCCGGTCGGCTCGTCGGCAAGGATGACGCGGGCGCCGTTCATCAGTGCCCGCGCAATCGAAACGCGCTGCTGCTGGCCGCCGGACATCTCGGCGGGGCGGTGCGATTTGCGAGAGCCGAGCCCCAGGCGGTCGAGCAGGGCGGCGGCGCGGCTGCGACGTCGATCGACCGGGATGCCGGCATAGATCGCCGGCACCTCGACATTGGCGAGCGCGGTCAGTTCCGAGAGCAGATGGTAGCGCTGGAAGACGAAGCCGAAATACTCGCGCCGCAGACGTGCCAGCTCGTCCGGGTCGAGATCGCGCGTCGGCCGCCCGTCGATCTCATAGGTCCCGCCCGTCGGCCGGTCGAGGCAACCGATGATATTCATCAAGGTCGACTTGCCCGAGCCGGAGGGACCGACGATCGCGACCATCTCGCCGGCCTTGATCGTCAGCTCGGCGCCGTCGAGCGCGGCGACAGCCGCCTCCCCTGTTCCGAAGTCGCGCCGGACGCCGCTCAGCCTGATCAGCGGAACGCCCATCGGTCAGAACCCGAGCGGGCCGCGCATGCGTCGCGCCGCGCCTGATGCCCCGGCAGCCGGCGCTCGCGCGGTGACGACACGCTCGCCGGCCTTCAGCCCGGACGAAATCTCGGCGACGATCTTGTTGTCGAGCCCAACTGTAACCTTGCGCGGCGAAGGCTTGCCGTCCTCTCCGAGCACGTCCAGCCAGGCTCCGTCCGCCCGGCGCTGGATGGCCGTCGACGGCACGGTGACGACGCCACGGGCCCGCCCGACGACGACCGTCACCTGCAAGGTCATGGAGGTCAGCAGCCTGCCGTCCGGGTTCGGCACTTCGAAGAGGGCGTTGTAGTAGATCGCCGACGAGGTCGAGGAGGAGCTTGCGCTCGACGAAGCCGAGGAGCTGCTGGCATTCTGCGTCTTCAGCGTATCGGGCGCTGGCTCGACGAAGGCGATCCTGCCGGGGAAGCGCCGGTCGGGCGCCCCGAGCACGCTGAAGAAGACCTCCTGCCCCGTCTTCACCCGGAGAACATCGGCTTCCGAGATCTTGGCCTTCACCGTCATGGTCGAGACATCGCCGAGCACGATGATGGTAGGCGCCGACTGGACGGCGTTCACCGTCTGGCCTTCCTGGGTGACGATGGCGAGGACCGTCCCGGCTGCGGGGGCCGTGATGCGCGTGTAACCGAGATTGGCGCGCGCGGTCTCGACCTTGACGCCGCCGGAGACGATCTGCGCGTCGAGAGCCGCGATCTGCGCGCGCGTCGTGCGCACCGTCATCTCGGCCGATTCGAAATCGTCGCGCGAGACGGCATTCTGGCCGAGCATCTGCTTCTGCCGCGCCAGCACGGAGTCCGCATAAGCCAGGCTGGCCAGTCGCTCGTCGCGCTGCGCATGCAACACGGCGAGCTCGGCCTCCGCCGTGCGCAGGGCGTTCTGCTGCGTCACGGCATCGATCTCGGCGATGAGGTCGCCCTGGGCGACATTCTGTCCGAGCGTCACCTTGAGCGAATTCAACCGGCCCGAAGCCTGTGCGCCGACGCTGACTTGCCGGACCGGCTCGAGAGCGCCGCTGGCGAGCACGGCTTCCTCGACATCGCCCATCGTCGCGGCGACCGTCGGGAGCGGCACCGTGGCGGGTTGCGACGCCTGCTGCGAACGCAAGGCGTAGCCACCCGCACCCAGCATCCCGAGGACGAGAACCAGCAGGGCGACGCGGCGCATTCTCATGGTTGCAAGGGCTCCAGGGTGAGGGCTCGCAGGCGCGGCCCTTGCGGCGGATCCTCGACCCTTGGCCGCGAAACCTCGACCGGCCTGAGCCAGCCGCCGCCCAGCGCCTTGTTGAGCGCGACGAACCGGTTGGCAAGCGCGACCCGGCTCTGGATCAGCGAATCCTCGGCGCTGTACAGGGAGCGCTCGGCATCGAGCACATCGAGGAAGCTGATGCCGCCGGAACGATAAAGCGTCTGCGACAACTTCGCCGCCTCGCCATTGGCCGCAGCAGCCTTGGCCAGGCTGGCAAGGCGCAGCCGCTCCTGGCGCAGCCCGACCAGCGCATCCTCGACATCCTGCAGCGCGCTCAGCACGGCGAGGCGCAAAGCGGCATCCGACTGGTCGCGCTGAGCTCGTGCCGCATCGACGGCGGCGGCCAGTTCGCCGCCATTGAAGATCGGCACGCTCAGCGAAGGCCCGATCGACCAGCCGATCGCGCTGTTCTTGGCGAGATCTCCCAGCTTGAGCGCCGAAGTCGAGATGTTGCCGGTCAGACTGACCGACGGATAGCGGGCTGCCTCGGCCTGGCCGATCCGTGCCGTCGCCTGACCGAGCAGTTGCTCCGCGCGCCGCACATCCGGACGATTGCGCAGGACATCGGCGGGCACGCCGGCGGCCGGTGGCGCAGGCGTCGACGGCACGGGGCCCACGCCGACCAACCGGGCCGCGACGGCCGTAGGCGGGCGGCCGGTCAGTACGGCGATGCGGTTGAGGCTCTCCGTGAGCGCGATCTCCAGCGCCGGTATCTGTGCCTCGGTGCTCGCCACCTGCGCGGTCGCCCGCGCGGTATCGGTCGCCGAGACCGCTCCCGCCTGGAAGCGCACCCTGGTCAGGGCCTCGGTCTCGCGCTGCGTCGCGGCCGTGCGCCGCGCCAGCGCGATGCGCGCCTGGTAGCCGCGCAACTCGATCACCGTCGAGGCGACATCGCCGATGAGCGTCAGCAAGACGCCGTCCAGATCGTCATCGGCAGCATCGACACCATAGGTCGCGGCCTCGATGGCGCGGTCGCGGCCGCCGAACAGGTCGAGTTCCCAGGACGCGTCGAAACCGGCCCGGAAGCTGTTGCGTGTCACGTTGCCGAAGGAGGAGTCGGCGGTGGTCGCCGAGCGGGCGCGCGTCGCCGAGGCGGAGCCATCGATCTGCGGAAACAGCGGCGCGATCGCCTGAAGCCGGTTGGCACGCGCCTCGCGGATCCGGGCCTTGGCCTGGGCAACCTCGAGATTGCCCGCAACGGCGTCATCGACCAGCCGATTCAGGGCAGGATCATTGAACTGTCGCCACCACTCCGAGGGAAACGGCCGCCGCTTCGACTGCGAAGCCGCATTCCACTGTGCCGGCAAAGCTTGCGTCGGCGGAACGTAGTCGGGCCCAACTGCGCAAGCGCCAAGGCCAAGCAGCAAAGGCAATGCGAGCAGGCCTGGCCGATTCGATTTTCGCCTGTCGCCAGAGCGCATTCCGTCCACTTCCGCCGGTACCGTCTCCGCGCCTGCGGAGTGGGGCGTATCGGCAGCCGCAAGGCGCCATGCGCGCAGATTTGCCGGAGAAGCAGGAGCCGCTGGACGACTCGGATGAGCCGCTTCTCATGATCCCGCAGACCTACAAATCGGTCCCGCAAATTGCAAGGCGAGCGCTGGCGAGAGTTCGTGCAGGAAGCCCCTCGGATGCGCAGAGCCGACGTAACAGTGCGTATTCTCGTCACGGGGGCCGCGCACGGGGCCCCGATCGTTCAGCCTGGGCCCATCGGCACGCGCAGCCCGGTCTTGACCCGGTCCATCGCCACGAAGGTCTTGAATTTGCGGATATTGGCGTCGGCGAAGAACAGGCGCCGCGTCAACGCCTCATAGGCCGCCATGCTGGGCACGAGCACGACCAGCATGAAATCGACGTCGCCGGTCACATAATAGCATTGCTGCACCTCGGGCGCGGCCAGGAAGGCGCGCTTGGCGGCATCGATGTCCGCCGCGGTTTCACTGACCAGTTCGATCTCGACGAAGATCGTGATCGCATGGCCGAGGGCGGCCGGCTCGACGACCGCGACATTGGCGATGATAACGCCGTCCTTCTCCATGCGCCGGATCCGGCGCTGCACCGCCGGCGCGGAAAGGTTTACCTGCTCGCCGATGACGCGCTGCGGCGTGGTGTTGTCGGCCTGCAGAATGGCGAGGATCGCCCGGTCGAAGGCATCCAGTGCGAAAGCGGTCGGCTCGGCCAAGCGGAGAACCCCGATACAAACTTGCAAAACGGCAGGCCAAATGGAGCGCCTTTTTCGCCACGCCCGCAATATCCTTTCGGCGCCATCATCCGAAAGGCCCCGCATGCTCCTGATCAATTCGCTCGCCGCCTACCTCCAGCCGCTCCATCCTGTCGATGCCGAGACGCTGGGTGCCGCCGGCGCCGACGCGATCGAGCGGCATCTCGCTGAGCGTGCCGACCATCGCCCGACCCCGCTGGTCGCCTTGACCGGGCTCGCTGCCGAACTCGGCATCGGCGCCCTCCACGCCAAGGACGAGGGGCAGAGGCTCGGGCTGGGCAGCTTCAAGGCGCTCGGCGGCGCCTATGCCGTCGCCCGGCTGGTGCTGGAGGCCGCCGGCGAACGGCACGGGCGCAGCTTCGGCGAGGCCGAGCTGACCTCTCCCGAGGTCCGGTCGGTCGCGGCCGGCATGACCTTCGCCTGCGCCACCGACGGCAATCATGGCCGCTCGGTCGCGCAGGGCGCCGCGCTGGTCGGGGCGCGTTCGGTGATCTTCGTGCATGGCGGGGTCAGCGCGGCGCGAGCCGAAGCAATCGCGCGCTTCGGTGCCGAGATCGTGCGGGTCGCGGGCACCTATGACGATTCCGTCGTCGAGGCGGCACGCATCGCGGCCGAACGCGGCTGGACCGTCGTCTCCGACACATCGTGGGACGGCTATGAGCGCATCCCGGGGCTGGTGATGCAGGGGTATACCGCGATCATCCGCGAGGCGCTGGCCCAGCTGCCGGCGCCCCCGACCCATGTCTTCGTCCAGGCCGGAGTCGGCGGCATCGCAGCTGCCATCGCGGCACATCTGTCGCTGGCGCTCGGCGCGGAGCGGCCGGTCTTCACCGTGGTCGATCCGGCGCGTGCCGCGTGCATCTTCGAAAGCGCACGGGCCGGCCAGCCCATCAAGATCGGCCATGGCGAACCCACCGTGATGGCCATGCTGGAGTGCTACGATCCCTCGCCGCTCGCGTGGCGTGTCCTCGAGCGCAGCGCCGACGCCTTCATGACCGTCGAGGACGAGATCGCGGTCGAGGCCATGAACAAGCTGGCGCGGCCGGTCGGCGGCGATCCGGCAGTCGTCGGCGGCGAAAGCGGTGTGGCCGGGCTCGCCGGCCTGATCTCGGCACTGCGCGATCCGCAGGCGCGGGCCGCACTGAAGCTCGATGCAGCCTCGCGCGTCTTCGTGGTCATCACCGAGGGTGCCACCGATCCGGGCCGCTATGCCGAGCTCGTCGGGCTGACACCGGCCGAGGTCGCGGGTCAGGCGGCGTGATGCCGGGCAGGCTGACACTGCTCCACCAGAGCCATTCGCCCTATGCCCGCAAGGTGCTGGTCTGCGCCCATGAACTCGGTCTCGCCGAGCGGATCGACGTCATCCATCACGAGACCAGCCCGACCAACCGCAACGACACCGTCTTCGCGGCCAACCCGCTGGGCAAGGTGCCGGTGCTGCTGACGCCGGACGCCGGATCGCTCTTCGATTCCGTCGTGATCTGCGACTATCTCGACCAGCTCGCCGGAGCGGGCGCGTTGATCCCACGCCATGGGCCGGCCCGCTACGAGGCGCTGCGCCTGCAGGCCCTGGCACAGGGGCTGTGCGACGCCGGGATCGCGCTGCGCTGGGAGACGGTGCGGCGGCCGGAGGCGCTGCGTTATCCGCCGCTGGCCGAGGGGCAAGCGACTAAGCTCCTCGAAGCCTATGATCATCTGGAGATGCAAACGCCGTTCACCGGGCCTGTCAGCGTCGGCCAGATCGCTTTGGCGACCGCGCTGGACTGGCTCGCGTTTCGCGGCATGCCTGATTTCCGCGCGCGGGCGCCGCGGCTCGCCGCCTGGCATGACGGATTCTGTCGGCGGCCCTCGATGCGAGCCACGCCCTATGACGGCGAAACCCAGGATGGAGCCCAGCCATGACGACGCCGGACACTGACGCGCTTGTGGCGGAGATGACCGCCTGGCGGCGCGATCTGCATGCCCATCCCGAGTTCGGCTTCGAGGAGGCGCGCACCAGCGCCTTCGTCGCGGCGAAGCTGCGCGAATTCGGCCTCGACGAGGTCGTCGAGGGCGTGGGCGGCACCGGCGTCGTCGGCACGCTGAAGCGCGGCAGCGGCAACCGGGCGATCGCGCTCAGGGCCGACATGGATGCGCTGCGCATTCCCGAGCAGGGCTCACCCTACTACCGCTCGCAGAACCCAGGTGTGATGCATGCCTGCGGCCATGACGGCCACACGGCCATGCTGCTCGGCGCGGCGAAGCTGCTGGCGACGGATAGCGGCTTCGACGGCACCGTACGCTTCATCTTCCAGCCGGCCGAGGAATGGGGGCGCGGGGCGCTCGCCATGCTCGATGACGGGCTGATGCAGCGGTTTCCATTCGAGGAGATCTATGGGCTGCACAACGAGCCCGGCATCGCGATCGGCCACTTCCGGACGAAGCCCGGCGCGATCATGTCGGCGGAGGACAATTTCGAGATCGTGCTGAAGGGCATCGGCGGGCACGCCGCCCGGCCGCATGCCGGCAACGAGACCCTCGTCGCCGCCTGCGCGCTGGTCACCAACCTCCAGACCATCGTCTCCAGACGGGTGAGCCCGACCGATGTCGCGGTCGTCTCGGTGACGGAGCTGATCACCGACGGCACCCGCAACGCCCTGCCGGGCGAGGCGCGGATCCTCGGCGATGCCCGCAGCTTCGCGCCCGAGATCAGCGCCGAGATCGAGCGGCAGATGCGGATCATCGCGGAGGGCACAGCGCGCGCCTATAACGTCGAGCAGATTGTCACCTATACGCGCGAATTCGTGCCTCTCGTGAACGATGCCGCGCTGACCGAGGAAGCGCTCGCCGTCGCGCGCCAGGTGCTGGGCATGGACCAGGCCTCGGTCGTCGCCGCGCCCTTCACCGGCTCGGAGGATTTCGCCCGCTTCCTCGACCATGTGCCCGGCTGCTTCGCCTTCCTCGGCAATGGCGACAGCGCGCCGCTGCATAATCCGGGCTATGATTTCGACGATGCCGGGCTGGTCCACGGCGCGCGCTTCCATGCCGGAATCGTGCGCCGGCGCTTGCCAGCGGCCTGAGCTTTGCTTCACTGCTAGACACAGTCGATTGGAGATCGCCATGGCCCATTCCCTCAAGGCAGTTGCCGCGAGCCCTGCCTTCACCTCCGCACCGAACCGGCCGGATCTCGACTCGGCCGTCGTCTGGGAGGCGCGCCGCGACCTTGCCGCGACCTTCCGCATGGCGGCGCGCTACGGCTTCGAGGAGGGCATCTGCAACCATTTCTCGGCGCTGGTGCCGGGCCATGACGACCTCTTCATCGTCAACCCCTATGGCTGGGCGTTCCGCGAACTGACGGCATCGCATCTGCTGATCTGCGACTTCCACGGCAACGTCGTCTCCGGCGAGGGGCAGCCCGAGGCCACCGCCTTCTACATCCATGCCCGCGTGCACAAGAACATCCCGCGCGCCAAGGTCGCCTTCCACACGCATATGCCCTATGCGACCGCACTCTCGATGACCGAGGGCGAGCCCCTGATCTTCGCCGGCCAGACCGCGCTGAAGTTCTACGGCCGCACGGCCTTCGACCGTGACTATAACGGGCTTGCCCTCGACGAGCGCGAGGGCGACCGCATCGCCGCCGCGGCCGGCGACGCAGACATCATCTTCATGAAGAACCATGGCGTCATGGTGCTGGCGCCGAACATCGCCGAGGCCTGGGACGACCTCTATTATCTGGAGCGTGCCTGCGAGGTGCAGACGATCGCGCTCTCGACCGGCCGCAGCGTGCTGCCGGTGAAGCGGGAGATCGCCGAGGCGGCCGCCCGCCAGATGCGCGAGGGCGACCCGGAATCGGCCCGCCTCCACCTCGCTTCGATCCGGCGCCAGCTCGATGCCGAGGAGCCGGTCTACCGCGACTGATCAGCTAGGCGCAGAATCCGCCAGATAGTCGAAGACCACCTCGCCGAGACCCAACGTCAGGTCGGCGATGTAGTGGCTGGCCGAGAGGACCTCGCGCACCGGCAGCCGTGCGACGTCGCACATCGCATGCTCGAAGAGCTGCAGCGCCGCGGGGCCGGACCATGCCCCCTTCAGCGTGACGTCCTCCATGTAGTAGCGCACCAGCTCGCAGATTCGCGGCGAGCCGTCGACATGGGGGATGATCTTGATCATGAAGGCGGGCTTGGCCATGGCCTTGGCAAGCGGCGCCAGGTCGAGCTCGCGATGCTTGTAGCCCATGGTGGCGTTGACGCAGAGCACCGAGCCGTAATGCAGCGTGCCGACGAGCGTCTCCTGCTCATGCGCCAGCTTCGGCGTCGCCAGCTTCTTCGGGAAACCCCAGATCTCGCGCCCGCCGGCAATGGGTGAATTGTCGTCGAGATACATGGCGTGGACATAGCCACCCTCCTGCACCTCGCCCGAAGCGGTGGTGAAGCGTACGGGGATGACCTGGCCGGTCTCGGTGTAGTCGCCGAAGCCTGTCGAATCCGGCATGCGGATGAACTCGTAGGCCACGGTGTCGCCGACGACCTCCAGCGGCTCGGGCACCAGCGCGCGCAATCGCTCAGGGTCGGTCCGGTAATTGATGACGACGAATTCGCGGTTGTAAAACTTGTAGGGCGGCCGCGGATAGGCGGGATTGTTCAAGGGCATCGCGAAGGCATTGGCGCGCACGTCGGCAATCTTCATGGCGGGGTGTCCTCGTTGCTCGCCGCCGATCTGAGCCCGGCCGCGCAACGGCTGCAAGCCAGGATCTACGCCTTGCGACCTCGCCCGCTGTTTCAGGACCGGGAACATGCCGATAGGCTTGTGGCCAAACTGCCCGATACGGATCGGCCCTCGCTGTTGAATGCATCCTCGGAAGACCTGCCAAAAGGAGACCTCCCCAATGGCAGCAATGGGTCGTTAGCGGACCATTGGGCCAATCAATGCGATATCTAGCGTTCCGTCCTTCATTTGAATGGCAATGGTGCAGGTGTCCCCGAGGACGCGGAGCGCCTCTCCGCCTTCGATTGCGCGAAGCATGCGCGGCGCTATGTCCCTTGCGGGCGAGCGATCAACGAAATGGTCAACTAATATGCTTGCCAATACAGCCTTGTCGGCTTCATTCGACGCCGAGAAAACTATGGTCGCCATGTAGCCCGGCACATATCCGGGCATGGTCATCGAGCTAGTCTGAAGCGATCTCTCCGTTACGAGGCACTGAATGCCATCATTTTCGTATCGGCATGAATCTTTGTAAGGCTCAAATACCTTTTTGATTTTTGAAATGGCCGACTTGGCGTCTCTTATTGCAACTTCGCAGGCAGATATTTGACCGGGTGCTGACGCGGCTATGAGCGCAGCCACAGCTCTGACGAAGCGCATTGAATTTCCCCGAGCCATATCGCAGTCAGCAATATCACGCATTGCCTGCGAAGTCCGCTATGGGTCGAAAGCAGACATATGCGTTCTGCCCCGGAGCGGACATCGCCCCGGTTCGATCGATATGGAGATGATCATCAGGCAGGAAGATCACTGCCCGGGCGATCACTTCTTGGCGACGCAGGTCCCGAGGCTGGAAACCGTTCCCGGCGGGCAGGTCTTCACGGTCGTGTTGGATGGCGACATCGCGCTGAAGGATTCGCAGCAGGCACCGCGCATGTGATAACCGCTCGGGCAGCCATTGGCCGGCGCGACGCGATCCTTGCCGTCGCGCGTCGGACGGCAGGAATCCGAGGCCAGTGCCTGGTGCGTCGTCAACAGGGCGGTGGCTGCGAGCAGGGCGGCGATGATTCGGATCATGTCGCATGCTCTCACATCTGGAGCCGGCGGCCTACGCCGCGCTTCTCTGTCCGGCCGTACGCGCCGACGATCACGGCTTCTGGGCGCGCTCACCCAGCAAGGCGAAGTTCGTCAGGCTGATCAGATGGGCCTGGATCGGCCCGAGATAGCCCTTGCTCCGCAGCGACAGCCAGGCCTCGTCGGAGAGCGCGTCGAGGCGTTCCTGGCTGATCGCGGCGAAGCCGGCAAAGCTCGAACTCGTGCCGTCGGGCGAACGGATCTCGATATTGATCGTCTGGAAGAGATCCAGCGCCTTGAGTTCGGCCGTGAAGGCGGTCGTCTGGGCCGCGGCGTCGGCATAGTCGGAGACAAAGGCGACCACGCGCTGCAGCGCCTCCGCCGGCTCCCCTTCCTCCGTGAACAGCCGCTCTCCGCTCTCGCCGTCGAGACCTGCGAAGCCGCCATCCACGCAGACGACCTGCTGCTGCGCCGAGACTTCGCCGCCGATAAACGGGTAGCGCCGCAGATAGGCAGGGGGATGCAGCCCCCGCCAGCGCCCGTCGCTGTCGATCAGGCAGCTCTCGCCCGGGCGCATCCCGACCATGAACAGCGGCGAAAAGCGGCCATCCTCCTCCAGGAACAGGATCGGCATGTCGCGACAGCCCATCGCGAATTCGGGCATCAGCGCCGGCAGGACATGGGCGCCGGCAGCGAAGGCATAGGGCTTCTCAGCGGGTGCGATCCGGGCCGCGCGATGCGTGTTGCGGTCGAGCACGACGATGCTGGAGTAGAAGAGCGGCAGGGGCGCCATGATCGGTTCCTTGGAAAACTCGGATGGTCCTGGAAGAAATCAGATGGTCTTGCGCAATGTGAGCCGGAAATAGAGCTCGACGTCGCGCTGCACCGGCGTCACGCGTTCGAGCGGCCGCCCGACGCCGCCCTCGAGCGAAACCCAGTCGATCGGGCGCCAGATCAGGCCAGCGCCGACCGAGGTGGCGCGCGTCGTCGTCGTGGCATTGAAGTAGGTCTGGCCATGATCGAGAAAGACGAAGGCTTCGAGCTGCTGCAGCGGTTCAGGCACCAGATAGTGCAGCTCCGCCTGCGCGTAGAATCCAGAATTTCCGAAGGCGGCGCCAATCGGATAACCGCGCACCGTCGTCGGTCCGCCGATCTGGAAGATCTGATCCCCGGGCAGCTGCGTCTCGCTGGTGTATTGCCCGGCGCCGGTGAGCAACCCGTAGACATTGTCCGTCATGCGCCAGACCGAGCTCGTGTTGCCGGTCCAGATCGTGAAGTTCCGGTTGACGCCGGCAAGCTTGTCCTCATGGGCCACCTGCGTCCAGTTCGCCGTTGAGGAATGGGTCAGGGTCGGCAGCGTCACGTTCAGCGCGACGCCGGCGAGGCTGCGTGTATAGCTGCTCTCGACGGTCGCGACGTCGAGGTGCTTGCTCTTGCCGCTGCCGAAGCCGAGCCCGCCTGTAGCCTGCAGGAGAATGACGTCCGTGGCGAAGACCGGCTGCGACAGCGTCAGCGCTCCGCTCTCGGAGATGCCTTCCGGCCTCAATTCGCGGATCGCGCCATTGACGATGTGAAAGGCCGAGCGCGTGAAGCTGAGGCCGAGCCGCGTGCCCCAGGGCGAGACCGGAAGCGTGTAGCTGCCACTGCCGAGGATGCTGCCGCGGGCCCGCGTGCCATAGAGCACCAGCCGGTCGTCGATACCGAGCAGGTTGTGGTGACGCAGGAAAAGCGTGCCCTGATAGCGCCCCGTCGAAAGCACGCCCTGATTGTCGTAGGAGAACTGGACGACGTTGCGCGCCGGCTCGGTGACGGCGAGATCCAGATCCGTCAGGCCGAAGCTGGCGCCGGCGCTGAGCTGGGCCCTGATCTGCAGCTCGTTGAGCCGATTGAAGATCGAGACGGAGCGGTTGAGGGCCGGCGCATCGACGACGGTGTCCTCGCCGACCGGCACCTGCGAACGGATGTACCAGGGCCAGGTCTGGATCGCGCCGGAGATGCCGATCCTTCCGACACGGCCTTCGACGAGCCTGACCTGCAGGACGCCGCCATCGAGCTTCTGCGGCGGCAGCACGGCGCTCGCCGTGACCTGCCCCTTCTCGGCGTAGAGATCGTTGACCTCCTGGACGAGCCTGCCGATCCCCGCAAGGTCGATGCTGCGGCCGATATGGCGCGCGCGAATGGCGTCGAGTTCGGCCGGGCTGAGAAAATGCGACTCGCCGAATTCGATCCGCTTCAGCACGACGGTCGCGCCGCCAGCCGGGAATTCGAGCCTCGGCCCTGGCGCCGGAGCGATCACGGCCGGGCCACGCTGGCGCAGCGGGGCGGTCTCGCGCTCGATCTCGCGGCGCTGGCGCGCGGCCTCGTTTTCCAGTGTCTGCGGCAGGACCTGAGCTGCTGCCGGCCCCATCTGGCAACCGGCAGCAAGACCCAGGACGAAAGCGCAGGCGAAGCGTCTCGTCCGACTCAAGGCTGCTCCTCGAACCCTTCGAGATTGACGAGCGGTTCGGCCGGCGTCCCTCTGCCAGACAAGGCGGGGCGCATCTCGTCGGCGCTGCGCCAGCGACCATCCGTGCCCAGCACGAAGCCGCGCGCGATCTCGCCAAGGGAGAGCCCCGTCGGCAGCGCGACGCCGAGCCGCGCCATGTCGCGGGTGAGCGAAGCGCCGCTGGACGGCGGTACCTCGACCACATCGGAATCGAACCCCACGATGAAGGCGTTCGTGGTGAGCCGCTTGCCGTCGAGATCGAGCCAGAAGGGCCGGTCCTTGGCATAGAGCTGCACGTCGTAACCATTGATCGGAGCAAGGCCGCGGTTGTTGGCGAGGATCGTCATCGCCGGCGTCGTCAGCCGCAGGGCACCGGGTACGAAAGCATCGGCGATGGCGAAGTTGCTCGCGGTGGTCGCGAGCTGGCCATCGACGCTGGCGAAGCGGCCGATCCGGAAACGCTGCGCGTCGATCCCGAGATCGACATGGCTGGCCGTACGCTCGCGGAAGCCGCCGATTTCGAGCGCCAGAGGCAGTCCCGCCCCGGCAGGCAGCTGGACGATGTCGGCGGCGATCCGCGTGCCGAGGATCACGATGCTGTCGCCCGCGCCGAAGCGCCCGAGCCGGACCTCGTCGGGAGCGCCGATGACCGCGGCCCGCGCGGCACCGACGCCGAGCGCGATCGAGCCCTGGCCGCTGCGGCCCGCCTGCAGCGCGAGCAGATCGGTCGCGACGATCCGCGCACCGGTGATGTCGCCGTCTGCCGCAAGCGTGGCCGAGCGGCCGGCATCGACGAGATCGAAGCGGATGCTTTGCGCCTGCAATTCGGCATCGCGCCCGCTCGCCAACGTTCCGATCTCGATCGCACCGGTCGCGGAATACAGCGCGACGTCCATCCCGCCCCTCACCTTCCCCAGAGCGAGGTCGCCCAGCGACCGAACCATCACGGCACCGCCCGCATCCACGCTGTCGCCGCGAATCGTGCCGCTCTGCGAGAGAATGGCGATGCCGCCGGCCCGCGTCGAGCCGCTGGCGAGGGTTATCCCGGCGCCGGCCGAGAGCTCGAGATCCTGTTGCGCCGCCAGAGTGCCAGCGGCGATCGTGCCGCCTGCCGCCAGCCGCGCCGAGCCGCCGCCGGAAAGCCGGACGACCGACAATCCGGTCGCGGCTTGCAGCATGGCGTGACCGGTGGCGTCGACGTTCGTGAGGGAGAGCGCCGCTGCCGTCGAGATCGCAGTGAGATCGCGTGCCGCGAGCGTCCCGGCCGAGAGAGCGCCGGATGCGACGAGCGACGCATCTCCCGCGGTGGCTAGCGTGCCGAGCGCGATGCCGGCGGCCTGCGACGCCACCCGGAAGCCGCTGCTGCCCGCGGTCACGGTGTCGAGCGAGACGGAGCCGGCAGCCGCGACCGTGCCACCTGCACCGGCATTCGTCGTCGCAATGGTCACGGTGCCACCGCTTGAACGGATCACGAGGTCCGTCCCGGCATGAACCGCTTCGGCTGTGATGGCCCCGGCAGCCACCAGCGCGACAGCGCCATCCGCAACGAGCGACGTCGCCGTGATCGAGCCAGCCGAGGAGGCGACCGAGAGGCCGCCCCCCGCGGAGCCGGCATTGCGGAGCGTGATCGTGCCCGACGCCGTCAGCGCCGCATTCGCGCCGGCGCTCAGGCTGCCGAGGTCGAGTGCCCCATCGCTGGCGATGACGCTGGCCGCGCCGCCAGCCGTCAGGCCATGCGTCACCGCGATCGAGGTCGCAGCCGCCAGTGTCGCGTCGCCGCCGGCATCGATGCTGGCGACGGTGATGCTCGCGCCCGTCGAGGTGATCGCAAGGTTCCCCGCCGTCGTCGCGGCGGAGCCAGTGGCGATCGCGTCCGAAGCGGTCAGCGTCGCACCGGTTCCGGCGCTCAGGCTGCCGAGGTCGAGCGTCCCGCCGCTGGCGGTCGCGCTGGCCGCGCCGCCAGCCGTCAGGCCATGCGTCACCGCGATCGAGGTCGCAGCAGCCAGTGTCGCGTCGCCGCCGGCGTCGATGCTGGCGACGGTGATGCCCGCGCCCGTCGAGGTGAGCGAGACGCTGCCGAGACGGCTCGACACCGCGTCAAGCATGATCGCCGCCGAGGAGGACAGCGTGAGCGATGCGCCGGCCGCGAGGTCGCCAGCCTGGATCGCGCCGTTGATTGCCGTGACGGTCAAGGAACCGCCCGCGCCGAGCTGCCCTGCCACCGAGACCGAGGTCGCGGCCGTCAGCGTCGCGTCGCCAGCAGCGTCGATGCTGGCAGCGGTGATGCCGGCCCCCATCGAGGTGATGGCGAGGTTCCCCACCGTCGTCTCGACATCGCCGAGGGTGATCGCAGCCGATGCGTTCAGCGTGCCGGAGCCGGCGCTCAGACTGCCGAGGCCGAGCGTCCCGGCGCTGGCGGTTGCACTGGCTGCGCCGCCTGCCGTCAGGCCGTTCGTCACCGAGACCCAGGTCGCGGCGTTCAGCGTCGCGTCACCGGCCGCTGCGATGGAGGCCGCGCCGACACTGGCTCCCGTCGAGGTGAGCGAGACATTGCCGAGCAGGCTGGACACCGCGTCGAGCATGAGGGCCGCCGACGATGACAAGGTGAGCGAGGCTCCGGCAGTGAGGTCACCGGTCTGGATGGCACCGTTGCTCGCGGTGATGCTCAAGGAGCCGCCTGCGCCGACCTGCCCCGTCACCGAGACAGAGGTCGCAGCCGCCAGCGTCGCGTCTCCGGTGGCGGCGATGCTCGCGGCGGTGATGCCGGCCGCTGTCGAGCTAATGGCGAGATCGCCGGCCGTCGTCTCGACGGAGCCGAGGGTGATCGCGCCGGACGCTTCCAGCGTCGCGCCCGTGCCGGCGCTCAAGCTGCCAAGGCCGAGCGCACTGGCGTTGGCGGTGGCGCTCGCGGCGCCGCCTGCCGTCAGGGCATTCGTCACCGCGATGGAGGTCGCAGCCGTCAGCGTCGCATTGCCGGCCGCGTCGATGGCGGCGGCGGTGATTCCAGCCCCAGTCGAAACGATCGAGAGATCGCCGGCCGTCGTCTCGACGGAGCCGAGGGTGATCGCGCCGGCCGCTTCCAGCGTCGCGCCCGTGCCGGCGCTCAAGCTGCCAAGGCCGAGCGCGCCGGTGTTGGCAGTGGCGCTCGCGGCGCCGCCTGCCGTCAGGGCATTCGTCACCGCGATGGAGGTCGCAGCCGTCAGCGTCGCATTGCCGGCCGCGTCGATGGCGGCGGCGGTGATGCCGGCCCCTGTCGAGCTAATGGCGAGATCGCCGGCCGTCGTCTCGACGGAGCCGAGGCTGATCGCGCCGGACGCTTCCAGCGTCGCGCCCGTGCCGGCGCTCAGGCTGCCGAGGCCGAGCGTCCCGGCGCTGGCCGTCGCGCTGGCCGCGCCGCCTGCCGTCAGGGCATTGGTCACCGAGATGAAGGTCGCAGCCGTCAGCGTCGCGTCGCCTGCGGCGTCGATGGTGGCGGCGGTGATGCCCGCGCCTGTCGAGGCGATGGTGAGGTCCCCCGTCGTCGTCCTGGCCGAGGTCAGGCTGATCGCCCCGGTCGCCTCGAGCGAGCTGGAACCACCAGCCATGAGCGTACCGAGGGTGAGCGTGCCGTTGCTGGTTGTGATCGTAGCGCCGCCGCCGCTCGTGGCGGCATCGACGGCGAGGTTTCCGCCGGCAGTCAGGCGCAGGGCTCCGGCATCTGCCACAAGGCTGGTGGCACGCGTGGCCCCCGCGGTCGACAGATAGACTCCGCCGGCGAGGCTGCTCGCGGAGAGACCGGGCGCAGCAAAGGCCAGCGCCGAGTTCGCCGTACCGATGCCGCTGCCGGCGAGGAGCGCGATGACACCATCGGCCTGATGGGCATCGAGCCCCGCGCCGCTGTCGCCATTGCTCAGGATCGCGCCTGCGGCGGTCAATGCGATCGAGGCAGCGCCGGCCGATGGAACGAAGCTGCTGGCGATCCTGCCGAAGGCGATGTCGGCCCCCGAGCCGAGCGTGATGCGACCGGCAGCCGTGATGTCGGCGCCGCTCGCCATGCCGATGCGGGCGCCGGTCAGCGAGACCGCGCCGCTGTCGGAGCGCGCATGGCCGAGCACATCGATCGCGCCATCCGCCAGCACGCTCAAGCCATCATCGGCTGCGAGCATGCCGATGCGGAAGGCCACCGGTGACTGCCCCGCGATGACGGGGCCGGCGAGCCAGGCGGCGCCGCCGATGCTGCCCGAGATGTCACCGGTCGAACCGGCCTGCAGGCCGAGAGCGGCCGAGGCCTGACCGACATCGCCCGAGGCATTCAGCCTGATCGAACTCGCCGAAATCGCTACGCCGGGGAGATAGCCGCGGATGCCGCCGTTCACCGCCGTCAGCGAGGCCGTGCCCGACGCGAAGATACGACCGATCTCGGCATTGCCGGCATTGGCGACAAGATAGGCGTCGCCGGCGGCAGCCGAAGCGGAGACCAGCCTGCCGCCGATCTGGTAGGTCAATGGCGTCGCCGCCGACCCGATGCCGCCGCCGCCCGCGACGAGGACGAGATCGCCACCAGTCTGGATCTGGACGGGGTTGCGCGGCGTCGTTCCGTCCGCGCCGGTTGCGACCGCGATGGATTGCGGCGCCTGGAGATTAATCGTGCCGGTCGCCGTGACGCGGCCGATCGTCAGCGTGCCGCCCGCCGAGTGCGGGGTCGCGGTCGACTGCACATAGACGTCGCCCTGCGCCGAGCCGGAGAAGGTGCCCGTCGCATTGATGAAGAGTGGCGCGGTCTGCTTCAGGTCGACGCGGGTGAGCGTGACGCCGGCGGGGACGTTGTTGAGATCGGTCACCTCGACGAGGCTGCCGTCCTGGCGCTGCCCCATGAGCTTGACGGTACCCGGCGTGGTCGCGACCGAGAGCGCCGCGAGCTGCGCGTTGCTGATCGAGCCATTGCGGATATCCGACAGCGAGACCTGCATGTCCGGCGCGAGCGAGCCGATGCTGCCGGCGATGTTGAGTGTCACATCGTGGCCGACGACCAGCGCCGTGCCGTTGCCGACAACGCCGGAGGCCGGCTGCAGCGCGGACTGGTTGATCGCCGAAACGAGCTGGCGATCGGTCCAGACGGCGTCGCCCGTGATGCGCTCGACAAGCCCCGTCGCGGCATCGGCATTGGTCGTCCGGAAGCTGTAATTGCTTTCCAGCGAGTTCGCGTCGAAGCGGGCCATCGTCGCCCAGCCCGTGCCATAGGCGGCCTCGAAGGCGCTGGCATAGGCGGCGTAGCGGCCCGTGGCGTAGGCCTTGACCTCCTGATCGGTGGCCGCATGGCCGAACGCGAGGGAGGCAGCGGCCCGATAGAGCGGGATCGCGCTGGCGTTCAGCTCGAAGGCGCCATTCTCGTCGAAGCCGCCATTGCGGATGAGCGCCGAATAGAGGCCGTAGGCCTGCGTCACCTGCGCCTCGAAGGTCGCGACATTGGCCTGAGCCGCAGCCTGGGCGCCATCGGCCGCCGTCAGCTTGAGGGCGCGCGAGACCTGCGAAAGCTGCTCGGCGCTCAGTGCCTGCGCCGCCGTCTGGCCGGACGCCGAGACGAGCCGGCCGCCGGTGACGTCGATGCGCACGTCACCGGTCTCGCTCGCGACCTGGCCGACCCGGAGATCGCCGGCGACCTGCGCGATGCCGATGTCGCCGCGTGCCGAGAGATTGACGACGCCGTCGACATAGCTGCCGTTCGGCAGCTGCGTCGCCACGGCCCGCATCTTCAACAGGTTCGAGACCGAGCCGATGCCGCCGGTCTCGCTCGCCAGCGTGATGTTGCGGCCGACGACATGGGTCGCGACCCCGGTTGCGGCCTCGAGGCCACCCGTCGCCCGAACGGTGATGTTGCCATAGGCGTTCGGCGTCTGGTCGGCGCGCAGCGCCAGCACCCGGGCGCCGCCGGTAATGTCGAGATTGATGCCGCCGCTGCCGCTCACGGCGCTGAGCTCCGCGCCGCTGGTCAGCGTCGCCTTGATCGCCTGCGATGCCGTGCCGATGGAATCGCGCGCGGTCAGGTTCAGGTTGTTGCTGAGGATCGTGGCATTGTTCGTCTGGGTGAAGCTGCCGCCCGAGGCGACGATCGTCGTCGTGCCGCTCGGATTGACGATGGTGCCGTTCTGCAGGACGGAGCCGTTCGAGGTGATGTTGACGCGGCCGGCCGCGTTGCCGGCGAAGCTGACGTCGAACGGATTGTCGGCCTTCACCGACGTCGTGACCTGGACGAAGGCCCGGGTCGCGTAGTTGTAGTTCCACACGGCCTGCGAGGCACCCTGCTGGGCAACGAAATCGTAGTCGCAGTGGTTGATCGCCTGGCCGTTGCAGCCGCCATAGCTCGCCGAGTTGTGGATCATGTCGAGATGGCCGCCGGTGATCTCCTGCGTCATCCCGACATGGGTGAGGCCGAGATCGCCCGTTGTCACCTTGCCCGAAACCTGCGTCGCGCTCGGCGCCTGTTCATTGCGGGACCACCAGTAGATCCAGTCCGCGCCCGGATTGGTGCTCGGCGACTGATTATCGACATAGACCCAAGGGTTGCCCGAGGTGCCGGAATCGTAGCGCCAATAGACGCCCGGGATGTTCGCCTGATTGCGGTTCGCCTCGGTCAGGCCGACCTTCTGAAGAATGGCCTGCTGCGTCCATTCATAGCGGGTGCCGGCAACGGGGTCGTAGTGCGTCGTATCACCCGAGATGAAGGTCCAGGGGGTCGAGGCGCCCGCACCGCTCAGGATTGGCTGCGCTCCGTTGTGCGTCTTGTAGACCGCGATGCCCGAGCCGGGCGTGTAGGCGTAGACGGTCGTGTTCGGCCCCGAGGTCACGAGGCGGTCGACGATGGTGATCTTGCTGACGCTCGCAGCGACGCCGACGCCTGTGCCGGTGTTGACGCGGTTGACGATGAGGTCGAGCCCGGAGGTGTTGTTCAGGCTGACATCGCCGTAGCCGCCATTGATCTTGATGGAGCCGAGCGTGTTGGTGCTGATGATCTGGCCATCGAGCAGCACCGAGCCACCGCCCGAGGAGGCATTGATGTCCCAAAGGACCAGCCGATCATTGGCGAGATCGTAGTATAGCGGCGCCGCCCCCGCATTTGACCAGGCGCCACCCAAGGCCTCCTTGAGGCCGACTTCGACATAGCCGCGATCAAGGTAATATTGGCGCTGGTTCCGGAGGCTGGCAGCCATGCCGGCATCGACCGTCCCCGACCAGTTGGTGATCCTCCCCGCCTCGATCGAGGCGTTGATGTTGATCGTCGCCGCCTTGATCGCGACCTGGGCGCCATAGATCTTGGGGGTGCTGCCCACCGCAGCCGGATTGCTCTCGCGATAGGTCGCGATCGTCGGCAGCGCCTGGAAATTGATGCCCCGGCCCATGTTGTAGTCGCCGGTGCAGTTGGCGCCGGAATCGGCGATGTAGCCGGCACAATTGCCGAAGAACTGCAGCGAGTAGTTGCGCGTCGCGCCCTCGTCCTGCCTGCCGTAAAGGAAGTAGTTCAGGTTGGTCGCACCCGCTGCCGCGGCCAGCGCATTGGCCGCTGCGATGACCGCTTCATTGACATCGAACGAGGCCGACCCTGGCCCGCCGCCGGGATAGTAGATCGCATGGGCGTACTCCCCCTGCGGCGAGCCGCCGGCATTGTACATGCCGTTCGGCCCGTTCGATGAGACCGCGACTGCCCCATTCGGCACGGTGGCGTTGAACTGCATCGCGTCGATGCGCTGGCCGGAGAAGCCGAACGAGCCCAGCGTATTGTTGAGCGAGACCAGACCGCCGAGATTGGTGATGTCCCCCGAGATCAGCAGCGCCGGCCCGTGGCCACTCGCGTCGAGCTGGCCTGCATAGGCGTTGTCGATGATGATGAAGGGCGTCGCGTCGGGATTCTCGCGCCGCGTCAGCGACCCGCTGGAACCGACGATCTGACCGCCGGCCGACTCCGGGATATAGGCGCCGCCATCGAGCACGAGATAGGCGTTGCTGCGGTTGATCACCGTGATCGAGGGGCCGCCATTGGCGACGAGAGAACCGCTGCCCTGGACCGTGCTGGCGTTGACGAAGACGTTGCCGCCCGCCGCATAGAGCTGGCCGAGCCGTACCGCTTTCACCGGGGAAGAGCTGACGCCGGAGATCAGCGTGCTGGCGACCGCCGCGTCATAGCGTGCATTGATGTAGGCGACGGGATCGAAAGTCGAAGTGAGGCTGCCGGTCACCGGCGCGCCGCTGACGAAGCGGATCGTCGGGCTCTCGCTCGGGCCGCACTGCACCGAAGCGTTGACGCCGCAGCCGATTTCGATGCGCTGGGTGTTGTAGATGCCTGCCGTCGCGGTACCGTTCATCACCAGGGTCGAGGTCGAGGACCTGCCGGGGCTGCTCGAACCGTTCGAGACCGGGATGAAGTAGAGCTGGTAGCCGTGGCCCGTGCCGTCGGCATCGGCGTGAAGCGCGCCGTCATAGGCCCCGATCGTGACGTTCTGGGCGCTGGCGATCGTGGCGCCGCTGGCGACCTCGAGCCGGGCATGGTTCTGAAGGTTGGTCGAAGCGTCGGCATCGGGAACGGCAATGAGGCCGCGGACGTAGCCGAGCGCGGTCGCTGTGCCCGAAAGCGCGTTGATGCCTGCTCCCGAACCATCGCGGCCGGCGGTGACATTGACGTCGTAGAGGCCGATCAGCGACGAGTCGGCGCCGACCTTGACCGTGTTGTTGGTGATGATCGTGACGTCCGCATCAGCGATGCCGACGCCGGCCAGACCGTAGGTGCTGACATAGGCGTTGGCCTTGACCGCAGCGGTCGTGAAGGTGCCGATATTGATGGCGCCGAAGGAACTGAGCTCGTTGTCCTCGCCGAGCTCGACCTCGTTGTCGACCAGGGCCTCGTAGCGCGACGCGACGCCCGCGCCCTGCAACAGGCCACCGGTGGACAGGGTCGCGGTGTCATCGCCGGTCAGGTCGGTCGTTGCCCGGAGCAGGATCGAGCCCGGGGCGGCGGTCGGGCTCTGGCCCCCGGCGAGCGTGACGTCGTCATCAAGATCCACGCGCGAGGTACCGCGGATCGTGGTCTCGGAGGTCGCGCCGGCACCGTTGATGCCGCCGCCGGCGGCGGCGCGGACGCTGTCACCGAGATCGAGCTGGGTGAAGGCGCTGCGGCTGATCAGCGAAATCGCCTGCAGGCAGCTCGACAGGTAGCAGCCCGCCGTGTTCGGACCTGCGGCGGTGATGCGGCTGCCGGCGCCGATCTCGGTCAGCACATGGACGGTCGCGTTGTTCGCCGCCAGCGAGGCGCTGGCGCCGAGCGCCGAGGCCTGCAGGCTGTCGACCAGCGCGGCATAGCGCGTCGTATGGCTGGCGGCGATCGTGACGAGCCCGCTCGCGATCACCACATCGTCGCCGAGCGAGGCGGTAACGGTCGAGGTGTTGGAGGTCGTGCCTTCGGCGCCCGAGCCCGCATACAGGCCACCGCTGCCGGCTTCGGCACGGGCGATCTGCGTGTCGGTTCCTGTGGCGGTCAGGCTGAAGCTGCCGGTGCCGCTGCCGTTCATCGTCGCGCCGGTGCCGAGCGAGGCGGTCGTCGTCGTGGTCGCATCCGCGAGCGCCTTGACGACGCCGATCGCAGCCGTGCCAGCCACCGCGACGCCGCTCGCTGTCGCGCCCTGAAGCGTGGTGTTGTTCGCGCTGACGCCGACGATGCCGGACGACAGCCGGACATGGTCGCCGACCGTTGCCTCGACGACGCTGGTGTTGCGAGCCTGCGCATCGGTACCGGTGGCGCTGACGTAATAGGCGCCGGAACCGGCAATGGCGGAGGCCGCGGCGGAATAGCCGCCGCGCGAGAAGCCCCCGGTCGAACCCGCAAGCCGCATGGCATCGTCCGCGGCCGTTCCGAAGACCGAGCCGATCGCGGAAATCGAGAGCGTGCCGGCGGTGAACTGATTCGCAATCAGGGCGGCATTGCCGTCGACCTTGGCACGCGTCTGAGAATTGACGGTGGCGATGGCTTTGGCCACGCCGACCGCGAGGCCACCGGCGACCGCGACGCCGCGGGCGGAAGCCTTCGCATCCGGCGAGGCGGTGGCGGCGACGCTGATCGTGCCGGTCCCGACATTGGCCCTGGCCCCGGCGCCGATCTGTGCGGTGACGACCACGGTGTCTGTCGCCAGCGCCTCCGCGCCGGACCCAGCGGCGAGCAATCCGCCGACGCCTGCGACCGCAGCCGCATGGGCAGCGCCTGTGCTGCTCGCGCCCACGCTCAGCCCCGTACCGGTCAGGGTGGAGCCGGTGGCATAGGTCGCCTGAACCGTGCTGCTGGCGCTGCTGGAGGCGAGCGAAACGCCAAGCGCGAGGCCTCCGGCCACCGTCGCGCCAAAGGCATCCGAACGGCTGGTCTGGGTGTTGCCGGCGTTGACCGAGGATGTGCCGGTCACGGTCAGGTTGCCGCCAAGTGTCGCCGTGACGGTGTTGGCGATCGTGCCCCTCGCCACCGCCGCTCCGGCCGCCGCCGCCAGGGCGCCCGCACCGGCCTGAGACTCGACGCGGGCGGCCGAACCCGAGCCGTCGGTCGAGTTCGCGCTGACCGCGATCGAGCCCGTGTTGACCGTGATCTGGTCGAGGCTGGCCGAGACGGCGTCGCCGATATCGGTATAGGCCGTCGCCGCACCGCCGCCGACCGCGCCGCCGGCGCCGATACCATCGGTGATGTTGCTGGTCGCCGTGCGCGACAGCGCCGTGACCGCGACCGAGCCGCTGGAGATGCTGCCTCCGGTGACCGTCGCAGCGGTCCGCGAGCCGGCTGAATCGAGCAGGGCGCTGGCGCTCTGCGAGGTCGGCGCGACGATGCGGCTGCGGTTGGCGTTGAAGAAGCTGTATTGCTCCGCGGCATAGGCCCGCACCTCGGCATCGCTCGCAGCGTGCCCGAGACTGGCCGTGGCCTCGGCCCGGTAGGTGGCGAGGCCGGCGCTCGTCAGCGTCAGGACACCATTGGCGACGCTGCCATTGGCGAGGAGACGGGCATAGGCGTTGTTGGCGGCGCTGCGGATTTGGTCGTCGCTGGCGCCCGGGGTCGTCGCGATCACGGTCTGGCGATAGGCGGAGACACCGGCATCGCTCATCAGATAGGAGACGGCGCCGCCGCGCAGCGCGGTATAGCGCTGCGCTGCCCAGTCGCGCACCTGCGTTTCGGTCGGGCTGGCGATGCCAAGCGCCGTCGCCGCCGTTGCGGTGAGGGCAGTGACACCGGACCTCGTCAGCGTCAGCGCGCCATTCACGACCGAACCGTTGGCGAGCAGCAGGTTGTAATCCGCCCCCGCCGCGCTGCGCAGATCGGCCTCGCTCAGCGAAGCATGGCGTTGCGCCGCCCAGTCGCGCACCTGCGCATCAGTCGGGCTCGCGATGCCGAGCGCAGTCGCCGCGGTGCTGCGCAGATTGGCCACACCAGCACTGGTCAGCGTCAGCACGCCACCCGAGACCGTGCCGTTCGTCTGCAACTGGTTGCGCAGCACGGTATCGCTGAGCGTCGAATAGCGCTGCGCCGCCCAGAAGCTCACCTGCGTGTCGGTCGTATCGTCCGAGTCGATGCCAAGCGCAGTCGCTGCAGCGTTACGCAGGGCGGAAATGCCGGAAGCCGTCAGCGTCAGCTCGCCATTCATGAGCGATCCATTGGCGAGCAACTGATTGTATTCCGCCTGCGCGGCTTCGGACAAAGCAGGCGTGTTTATCGTGAGGCCCGCGGCGTTGCGATAGCTCAGATATTCCGCAAGCCCAGCCGAGCTCAGCACGAGATCGTCACTGCCGGCCGTGAGCTGGCTGAGACGCGCGAGCGTGCCGTTGCCGCCGGCATTGAGCTCGTTGCGCGCCTCCTGCGGCGCGCCCTTGCCGACCGAGATTAGCGCGACCGCGGCACCAATGCCGACCGAACCACCGGCACCGTAGGTCATGGTATTCGCATCGACGACGCGATCGGAGGTCGCGGAGGCCGAGACGGCGCCAGGCGCGGACAGCGTCGAGCCCGTGATGTCGGCGAGCACGCGGCTGTCGAGGTTCGCGATGTTGGCCGCCGCACCGGCACCGACGGAGCCGCTGGCGCCGCCGGCGGTCGTCGCGGTGATCGAGACGGTTTCGTTGGCGGTGACGCTGATGCCGGCCGCGCTGGCGGGGCGCAGCGTCGCGTTGACGCCGTAGAGGCCGGCCCGCGTCTCGTTCTCGACATCGACGAAGGAGACCATGCCGGCGACGCCGGCAAAGCCGCCGGCCGCGCCGCCCGCCGAGAGCGTGGTGAAGGCGTTGACGCTGCGCGCCGCCACGGCGAGCGCGCCATTCAGATTGAACGTGGTCTGACCGGCCCCGCCGCCGATGGTTGCCAGCGTCTTGTTTCGGCTCGTGCCGACCACGAAGGACGAGCCCATGCCGACGCCGCCGACCGTGGCGGACGTCGCCTGGGCATAGAAGCCGTTGCGGCTTTCGGCATCGACGCCGACGCGGCCGGCCGTGACGAGGCCCTGGTCGAGCTCGGCGGTCGTCGTCGCCGCGAAGCTGTTGACGACGCCGGAGGCGGCCCCGCCGCCCAGGCCGATCGCGGCGCCGACGACATTGCTCGCGGCCGATTGCGAGGCGTTGGCGGCGATGTCGAGCGCAGTGACGCCAGGGCCGGTGAAGCCCGGCGTGGTCGTGCCCAGCGTCGAATTGGTGAGCGCGGCGCGGGTGCTGCGCCCCATGATCGTGTTGGCCTCGCCGCTAGCCGCCGCGACACCGCCGATCGAGCCGACCGTGATGAACGTGCCGGCATAGGAATGGCTCGCCGCATCGACGACGACCGTCGTCGAGTCCGTACCGGTCAGGCGCGTGTTGACGGCGCTGGCGTCGATCGTCGCGCTCGTGCTGCCGGTCAGCACGTTTCGGATGGGGACGATCGCGAGAGCCGCGCTGACGGGGAAGATCGCGACACCGCCGGTCACCGCATTCGCCAGCACCGATTGCTGCGAGGTCGCAATGACGCCGAGGCCATGAACGCTGCGCGCCGTCATCGCGAGCGAGGGCTGGACGGAGCTCGGGCCGTTGGCGGTCGTCAGGTTGAAAGCCGTCGCGAGCTGGCCGGCATGGTAGCCCAGCGAGCCGGCACCGCCGGCGCGCGCATCGACGGTGCTGCCACCGCCAATCGAGGCGGTGGTCTCGCCGCCGACCGTGTTCTTGACGACCGACAACCCGCCCGCGACGCTGGGTGCCCCGACGGTCACGCCGAGCGCGCCGGCCGAGACCGTGATCCGGTCGGTGTTCGCGGCGAACAGCCCGAGATTGTTGCCGGCGATGATGTCGGCGCCCGTGACCGTCGCGCCGACATCGGTGTCGACGGTGTTGCTGGCGATCGAGCCGGCGAGGCCGACATTGCGCGACATCGCGATGCCGATCGCGATGGCATCGATCGTCGCGGTCGAGCCGGCACGCAGCACCACGTCGCCGGTCGTCCTCAGCCGCGCCGCGTCAACCTCGGTCGAAACCTCGTTGGCGACATTGCTTTCGACGACCGAGAGGCCGAGCGCAGCCGCCCCGAAGCCGAGGCCGAGCGAGCCGGCAGCACCGCGGATCGCCGAGGTAGCGGCGCTGGCGACGTTGATGTCGCTGGCCGTCACGACGGTTCCCGTCCCACCGATGCGGGCGCGCGATATGTTCTCGATCGACTGCAGCACGACCGAGGCGGTTCCCGCGAACTGGCCGGTCGCGGCGCCGAGGCCAACGGCGACGCCGGTCAGAGTCGCGCCGTCCTGAGCGAGGACACTGACATTGCCGCCGGCGGTGACCGTGGCGAAGTCGATCGATGCGATATGCGCCTGCGCGATCGTGTTGCTGAGCAGAGCGACGCCGGCATTGTTGCGGCCGATCTGGACAAGGGTCGCGATCGCGACGACGGCGGCGCCCTGCGGGTTCGCGACACCTTCGTTCGCGGCTTCGCCGGTGAAGTCGATTTCCGATTCGTCGGTCGCGGAGACGGCCTGGCGGCCGGAGATGAGATTGTCATAGGTGGCAATGCGACTGCCGTCGGCGAGTACTCCGACATCGCCCGAGACCGAAACCGTCGCGAGCGAGCCGGCCAAGCCTTCGATCGCCGCGCGTGTCGTCGGCCTGACATTGTTGATGACGAAGACGCCGCCGAGCCCATTGCCGCCGAGACCGGCCGTGGCCGCCGACGAGATGATCCGGCTGGCGTTGGAGGCGCGGACCTGCAGCCCGTCGAGGCCGGTGAGGCTGGAGCGCGCCACCTTCGCGCTGACCGCGTCCTCGCCGTCGGGATCGCGAATATCGACATAGGTCAGCGCCATGCCGATGCCGACCTGGCCTCCGACATAGGCCGCGCCGCCACCGATGCCGATGTCGGTCGTCTGGTAGGCGCTGACGCGCGCGACCTGGGAGGCGGTGTTGCCCGCGACGCCGGAGATGAACGAATCTTCGATGCTTGCGGCGACGCGGTTAGTGACGAGGCCGAGCGCGGCCGAAATCGCAAAGGCTCCACCATTCGAGCTCGCCCCGGCGACACCGAGCCCGACCACGGTCGCCCGCCCGCCGGAGATCGCCTGCACGGTGGTGTCATAGACACCGGTCAGCCGCGAGGAGTGGGCGATGCGCGCGTCGGTGCTGTTGTCGAACTGGGCGATCGCGACCGCGCCGGCCAACCCGCCGCTCACCGGGCTGTCATTGCCGGCCATGTTGATCGCGGCCGAGCCTGCTGCGACCTCCGCGATGGTCGAGTTCAGCGCCGTGACGGTCGTCGTCAGCCCGTCGGTGTCCTTGGCGACGATCACCGCGCCATCGATCCAGGCGGATGTGCCGAGCGTCGTCAGCGCTACCGACGTGGTGCCGGCTCCGGTCAGGCTGACCGAGGAGGAGGTCGTGCTGTTGGCAGCCGCGCTCGCATCCTTGATGAAGTCCGGCATCTGCTCCTGCAGGACGTCCTGGACCCCTCCCCCGCTGCCGACGCCGGCTGCCGCGCCGGCGACGGAAGCGACGGTGAGGCGCCCCTCGGTCGTCGCCGTCACATCGACCGTATTCGCGGTGATCAGGCCCTGTGCCGCGTTGCCGGCCAGGCGGTTGTCGGCGAGGTCGTTGCGGTTGTCGCCGACATAGGCTCGGGTCACCGACGCCGCGTCGAGCACCGCAACAGCGCCGCCGACCGCATTTCCGCCGCCTCTGACCAGTGCGCCGCTGAGCGAGAAGACCGAGACGATCTGGTCCGCCTGCACCTTGAGGCTCGAGGTCGTGATCGTCGCCAGATTGCTGACCGAGGCCAGCGTCCGGTTGCTCATGCCGGCGATCGAAACGATGCCGTTGAAACCGATCGTGCCGGCGGAATAGCCCGATGTCGTCGCGACGGAGACCATCTTGTCGCTGGTCACCGCGGTGACTGCCACGCCTGTCGCCTCGATCGTCGCTCCCGCAGCGACGGCCGCCACGGTATTGCTGCTGCGGCCGATGTTCAGCATCGCGCCGCCCGCAGCCGAGCCGCTGCCGCCGGTCGCGCCGAGATAGGCGAAGTTGCCGCCGATATCGATGCTGTGCGTCACCGTGTCGGCGTCGATATGGACAGCCTTGTCCCACTGCTGCTCGTAGCCATAGTCGAGATGCGTCGACCAGGCGTCGTTGTAGCCGGACTGCTTCAGCCGCGCACCGCTCGCGACATAGGCCGAGCTCTCGCTATCGACGCGGAAATAGTTGATCGCGCCGGCGAGCCCGAGCTCCGAGGCCTGGCTGGAAGCGTTGGCGTAGCTCGTCAGAATATCGGAGACGACGCCCATATTGCCGTTGACATGCGTGAGCGTTTCGCCGAGCCCGCCCCAGTTCTGCCAGGTGTTGGAGATCGGCATTTCGTTGAGCGCGGCGACGCCGATGCGCTGCGCATCGATGGAGACACCGGAGCCGATCGAGGCCATGGCCTCGTGCTTGAAGTCCCCGACGCCGATGCCGAAGGAGAGCGAGATCTGCGCGGAAGGGTTCGCCGCCGTCGGATCCTTGGATGTCGAGTTGGTCGAGCTGTCGGCGACGACGCGCACCCCGAAATCGCGCTGGCGCGCGGCGACGACGACGTCGCCCGCGGCATAGATCGACGGCGCGGTGGCGCCTGCATCGGCCGCGATCGTCGCGCTGGCGCTCAGGCTGCTGTTGGCGACCGCGATCGCGCTGCCGACCTTGGCCGGAACGCTGCTGCTTCCCGTCTTCACCTTGCCGAAGATCTTGGTCAGGAGATCGGAGACGGTCGTCCCTTCATAGGCGAGATTGAAGAGAGCGTTGTTGCCGACCGTGGTCGAGGCGCTGGTCGCATTCTTCTCGGTGTCGGACGTCGCCTGGACCGTCAGGCTGCCGATCTTGGCGCCGCTCGAGCCGAGCGACGCGCCGAACTGCGCCTCCGCACTCGCCTTGTAGTCGGAATAAGCGAAGGCGATGCCACCGACGCTGCCCGCCGTCGCCATGGCCGTGGCCGAGGTCGAGAAATTATTCGAGTTACCGGCAGAGACATTGATTCTGCTGGTGTCGAGGCCCGTGATGATCGCGCCCGTATGCACCTTGGCCGAGGTCGCAACATCGACCGCGCCATAGGCGACCGTCGCCGCGACGACGCTCGAACCACTCGTCAGCGTCAACGCCGACGCCAGCAGGTTGACGTCGTTGAACGCATTGACGTCGAGATTGCGCCCGACGGTGATCGCGGCGCCGGAGGCGACATCCGCCTTCACCTCGCCCGAAATCTCGGCGATCGAGACCGCCGCGCCCCAGGGAAAATTGGCCGAAAGGGTCATCGCCGGCAGCGTGGCTTCCTGGAAGCCATTGGCCAGGAGCTTGACGTCCCGGGTCGCCGTGATCTCGGCGCCATCCTCGATCTCGATCTTGGCGCTGATCGTGCTGCCCACATAGGCGCCGTTCAGCCCGAACATCATCCCGCCGACGGTCTGGGCCGCGAGCGCGGCCATCGGCCCGGCGTTCGGGTCGGCATAGGAGGACTTGGCCCGCGCATCGGCGGTCATCTTGATGTCGCGGCCAGTGATCGTGCCGGAGACCTTGATGCTGGCATTCGCACTGGCAGGCCCGGCGATCAGTGTATCTGACTGGCTCGCATTGAGCGTCACGTCGCCGGCGGACCAGGAGGAGCCCGAGTTCACGACGTCGGTCAGCAGCTTGCCACGGACCTCGATGGTCGGCGCGGTGAGCGTGATGTTGCCCGAATTGCCGGTCGTGGGATTGAGGGCCGAGAGCTCGAGCTCGCCGTTGGAGCCCCTGTTGAAATGCCTCGTGTCGATAATGCCGTCGGCGGCGATGGTGATCTTGTTAGTGGCCTCCAGCGACACGTCCGTGCCGTTGGTGATCATGTTGGCGCTGCCGCCGGTGCCGATGACGATATTGGCCGGGTCGATATAGAGCAGCCCGGCCTTGCCGTTGCGGGCCGAGAGGTCGACGTCGATGGCGCCGAGCGTGACGGTGTCCTTGGCGCTGAGCTCGAGGAAGCCGCCATCGCCGCTCGTGCCAGCCATGCCGCGGAAGTGCGCGCCGCTTTCCACGTTCAGATTGGTGTCGGCGAAGACGATCGCCGACCCACCCTTGCCCGCCACGCCCTGCGCCGCGCTGACGTCGATCAGCGCCCCGCGGGCAATCGCGATCTCCGCCTGCGAGGTGATCGAGACCTTGCCGCCTTCAGCGGTATTGACGGCAGCGGAACCGGAACCCGCGCTGGCGAGAGCCGCCGCCGGCGCCATGCCGGTCGCGCTGATCTGCGCCGTCGCGGCGATGGTGGTTCCCTTGCCCGAGCGGATCGCGACGGTGCCGGCGGCACGGCGCGCCGTCGCATTGGCGCTGAGGCGCCCTGAAATGGTGGCGGTCCCCGCGGCGACGATCTCGATGCCGCCGCCCTTGCGTGCGACCATCGCGCCGCCATGGCTGAGCCCGGCCGTGTTGACGCTCTGCGAGAAGGCCGCGCGGTGGCGCTCGCGCCGCTCGGCGATGTCGACCGGGGCGCTGTTGGCGCGGATCTGCCCGGCGACGCTGACCGATTGGCCATGCAACGTGACACCGCGACGCGCGTTGATGGCGCCGTCGATCCGGATGTGGCCATCGGGCGAGACCGGCACGTCGTTGGCCCGTAGCCGCGCCGCCAGCGTTTCGTTGACGACGCCGTTCGGCCCGATGACCTGGTCGAGGAACTCGCGCGTCGGCGTGTTGACCGTGAGCTGGCCGGTGTTGATGACGCCGTTCGGCCCGACGGTGAAGCCGGCCGAGTCGGAGAAGTAGACATGGCCGCCGATCTGGCCGTTCCGGTACGAATTCAGGATGCCGTTGACGACGACCGGGCCGTCGCGAACGATGTTGACCAGCGCGCCCGTATTCTGCGGCAGGTGCATGTTGACGGTCGTGCCGGCTGCCTGCTCGAAGCGCGAGAAGGAATTGTAGCCGGCGCCGCCGGAAATGGTCTGCGTTGTGATCGTCGTTGTCGTCCCGGTGACCGCGACATTGGTCTGGGTGCGCCCGTCCGGGGTGATGATGTTCTGCGCGAAGGCCGGCGCGTTCCAGAGCGCCAGCGCCATCGCCTGCCCGACGAGGCAGCGCTGACGCCAGGAGGCGAGGATGGAACGGCGATCTGCCGTGCCGACCGGGAGGCGCAAGGCCGCGCCATTCGCCGCCTGGACCGATTTCAAACGATCTGCACGGCGGCGGGACATGGTTACAGCCGCTCCTTGGCGAGCGCCTCGACGGCCTGGTCGAGGCCGCGGGCGGAAAGAGGGAGCGCCAGTTCGCGGCCGGCGGCATCCTTGAAGAGGATGCGGCCGGGCTCGCTCGCCTTGCGCCATTGCCGGATCACGTCATCGCTCGGCGCGGTGTCGGCGAAGCAGCCATTGGGGATGCAGCGCCGCCATGCGAGTTCGAGCGGCTTGGCGTCCTTGTCGCCCATCACGATCTGGACGCTGCTCGGAAAGGTGACGCTGACCGGCATCACCGCCGTGACGCGCAGCGGTTCGCCGGCTCCCAGCCGGCCGAGCGCGATCTGGGCGATCGGGGTTTGCTGGCCCTGCGCCTGCAGGACCTGCGCGACCTCGCAGATGCGCCCGGGCTTGGCCGCGTCGCCGGTGCGCTGGCAACGCAGCGTCCAGTCGCCGAAGCTGGCGGTCGTGCTGCTGGGCTCGGCGGACACCGCCTGGGCCGCAGGCGCAGCCGGAGCGGCTGGAGTAGCCGCCTTCGGCGCAGCCTGCTGGGCCGAAGCCGGACCGGCCAAGGCCAAGGCCAACCAAAACATGCCAAGCGACGCCAGGCCAATCCTCTTTCGCAAAACCGTCTCGCTCCCTCTCGATCCAGGCCGGATCGCCCCCCAAGAGCGCTGCGGCCGTTCACTACAGGCGCCGCGCGAAGCCCCTCAGCTCTGCCCTCCGATGAATCGAAGGGTGGGCTGCAGGCGCGCTGCGACGCTCGCCGAAACGGTTCCCCGCTCGAATGAACGAGCAAGATTTCTCAGAATGCTCCTTTTTGCGCAATACGAGAATCAAAAATGGTCACACCGGACGGACGCCGCGCTGGGGACAAGTTCCCGATTGGTAAACAGGGGGCCCTAGCGCCGCTTCGCTTCCGGCTGAACACGCGGGACACGCGCCGGGCTGCTTCAGGCGACCGCCTGCCGCGTCCGCCCCTGCGGCCCCGCCACCGCCAGCAGAAACGCGCTGAGGCTCAGGGCGACCGCAATCAGCACGAACATGCCCCAGACGCCGACATGGTACATGAGAGCGAAGAAGACGAGCGGAACGAAGACCGAGACCAGGCGTCCCAGCCCCCAGGCGATCGACGTCCGCGAGGCCCGCCTCTCGGTCGGGACGATTTCGGCGGCGTAGACGCCGAGCACGCTGGCATAGACGGCACTGCACAGGGCGAAGGCAATACCGAGGCCGACCAGCGGCGCGAACTCCGTGGCCGCCGCGAAGGCGAGACCCAGGACCGCCATCGCGAGCGCGCAGACGATCAGGCTGGCCTTGCGCCCGACCCGGTCGATGACGGGGGCGACGAGCAGATTGCCGATGACCGGCCCGAACATGATCAGCCCCGCGGCAATCACCGAATCGCCGATGCTGAAGCGCTTGGCCACCATGACGGCACCGCTCATCAACGGAAAGCCGATCGTCGCCCAGGGCGCGAGGGCGTAGAGGCTGCCGAGGAACAACAGGGAAGCGCCGGTCTGCGGATGATCACGATGGTGCGCCGACTCGGGCGCTGGTCTGGCGACGCCAGCATTCGCAACGGCCACGGATGCCTGGCCCGCTCTTTGACGGCCGAAGCGCAGGAGAGCGGCCTCGGCCTCGGCGAGCCGGCCGGTCGCGGCCAGCCAGCGTGGCGATTCCGGCAGCAGGGCGAGCAATGCCGCCGCAAGCAGGGCCAGCACCGCCCCGGAGCCAAGCGCCCATCTCCAGCCCTCGAGGCCAAGGGCGGTCGGGGATGTCGCACGCATCAGGAAGATGATGGCGGGCGCCCCCAGGAAAGCGAGGCCGGCACAGAGGCAAACCATAGTCCCGCGCCAGCGCGGCGGCATCACATCGGCGAGATAGGCGGCAATCAGCGGCGGGCAGGCCCCGATCCCCAGGCCCGACAGGAAGCGGAAGCCGATCAGTGTCGCCGCGCCCTCACTCGCCGCCGCACCGAGCGATCCGGCGGCCACGGCGACCAGCGCCGCCTGCAGCGCCAGACGGCGGCCGACCCGGTCGCCGAACATGCCGAAGATCGGCGCCCCGACCGCGCCGCCGGCGAAGATCGCCGCCAGGAACAGCGACAGCTCCGTCTGCGTCATGCTGCGGGGCGGCGCCTGGAACACGGCTCCCAGGGCGTTGCCCAGCGCCACCTCGGCGATGTCGGCGAACAGCGCGAGCGTCCCGACGGCGAAGATCGCGAACCGCAGCCGACAGAAGGGCAGCGCATCGAGGCGCTCGGCGACCGTCAAATCGGGCGACGCCGTCGTCCGGGGCGCGTCGCCCCTGGCCACGTTCAGCACGACGGCCTGTCCCAGGCCTCCCCGCCCGCCTCGGCCAGGGCAAGGGCGGTCGGACGCTCCGGTTCGGCGACGCCGGTCGCGGCGTCGAAGGCATCGCCGATGATGGCGAGCTTAGCCGCCTGGACCTGCGCGTACTCGGCGCGGAAGCTGCGCGACAACCAGATCGGCGAGCGCCCGGGCGCTCCGCTCCAGCCGAGGCCACTGAGCGACGCCGCAGCCGCCAATGTCCGGCCGGCATGGGTCCGGGAGAGGTTCAGCGGCCGGGCCAGCGCGGAAATCGAGGTCACGTTGGTGACGGCCCTCTCCTGATGCGGCGCATCGACCATATCCAGACCGGCGATGAGGCGGTCCATCAGGCTGCCGCCCTCATCGACCGAGGCGAAGATCGCATAGATCGGCGCCGGGGCACGCAGCGCACGACAAGACAAGAGGCCTTCGGCAACGGACGGCTCCATATGCGCCAGCAACGATGTGTCGGCGCCCCTCAAACGCGCAGCTCGGGCACCCCCGTCAAGGGAATCGAGTGCCGCCAGATGCAGGCTGAACCATTCGCCCAGCGCCCACAAGGTGGACGGCGCGGGTTCGGCCAGACCGACCATCCCGCCCGCAGCGGGCTGGCGCGCCTGAATGATGCCATAGTGGAGCGCCTCGTCGAAAAAGGCGGCGGCGGTGTTGCGGCTCGCCAGCCCGTGCGCGACCGCCATGTCGGTGAAGTCGCGGCGCGAGATGCCCATGCGCCCGGCCTGTCGTCCGGGGAAGTAGTGGGACAGCGCCACATGCGACATGAGCCAGCGCTGCTGGGTCGAGAACTGCGAGGCGAGCCGGGGCGCTGCCACCTGAACAGCCTGGAATCCACCGGCCAGTCCATAAGCGACGTGATCGAACCGCGGATGCGCAAGCAGCCGTTCGATCTTCGAGTCCAGTGTCGGCATCCGCTCCCCACAGCCGGCGTCGCCGCGATGCCGGCGCGTTCGTCCTGACTATTTTGGGATCACATTGCACATTTTCGCGCAATCTGTGAATCGCGTTTTTGACCGTTTGACGGTCATCACAGCTTCGCCAGCCGCGGCCGGCGCGTCAGGCGGTGCTGTCCACCGTGCCGTGAAGCAGCGCATGGACCATGCTGCGATAACGCTGGTGAAGCATGTCGGGCGCGATTGGCGGCAGGCTCTGATTGGTGCCGCGCGCGCCATCCGCCAGCAGCTGGGCCAGTTTCTCGGGGCTGCAGCTCGCTCTGACGCGAAGCAAGTTCGCGGCTTCCAGCTCCGCGATGAAGCCTGCAAGCTCGGACTGGAAGTCGACAGCGGATGCCACCATCAGGTCCCGGCAGCGCCGGAAGGCCTGATCGTTGATCTCGACGGCGTGAGGCGATGTCGCGAGCCGGCGGCGGTTATTGCCGTAGCGGGTATCGAGAACGGTCGCCAGGATCTCGACCGCGTCGTTTCCTTCGGCCAGCGCAGCGCGGCCGGCGGCCATGCCGGCTTCGACCGCTTGCGCATTGGCGTTCTCGATCAGAAAGCGAAAGGCGTCTTCCTTGCCGCTGAAGTAATTGTACAGCGTCCGCCGGGTGACATCGATCGCCGTGGCGAGACCCGTCATGGTGAGCTGCTCGTAGCCGTGGTCGAGGAACGCCCGCTCCAACCGCGATACGAGCTCTGCACGTGTGACCATCTGACCATCCGAGTGCCCGCCGGACCATCGGCGCGGCGATCGCAGCCGTTTCGACGATACGGCATCGTGTTCTTGCCCCGCCTCTCCCGGGAAAAGCAATCCCGCAGGCCGCGATAATCGAGGAAAGCGCAGCCGGCCGGCAATGGCTCCAGCAGCGCTTGGCTCTGCCGGCACACGCCGCTCCCCGGGAGAGGCAGCGAGCGAACCTCGGCGAGAAGCCCGATCGCCGACGCGCTGCGGCGGGCGCCGCAACTGGCACAGCCGCACCGCGACAGCTATGGATCAGGGGCGGACTGGATCAGGGCTTCATGATGCAACCCGCCAGACCTGGTTTGGAGGAACGCCTTGGCCGCGACGCCGCCCTATGATCGCATCCTCCTGACCGGCGCTGCCGGCCGGCTCGGCTCACGCCTGCGCCACGGCCTTGCCCCGCTCGCGCGCCGGATCCGCCTGGCCGATCGCGACGCCATGGGTCCTCTCGCCGACAATGAAGAGGAAGCGATCTTCGACCTCGCCGACATGGAGGCGACGATCGCAGCGACGAAGGATTGCGACGCGATCGTCCATTTCGGCGGCGCGCCGATGGAAACCGGCTGGCAGACGATCCTCGATTCCAGCATCCGCGGCTCCTACCATGTCTATGAGGGCGCCCGGAAACACGGGGTGCGCCGCGTGGTCTACGCGTCTTCCGTCCACGCGATCGGCTATCACGAGCTGGAGGCGCAGATCGGCGTCGATGCGCCGGTCAGGCCGGATGGACTCTATGGCGTGTCGAAGACCTTCGTCGAGAGCCTGAGTCGGCTCTACTGGGACAAATTCGGCATCGAGACGGCCTGCCTGCGGATCTTCTCATCCTTCCCGGAACCGGCCGACCGGCGCATGCTCTGGTCGTATCTGTCCTTCGACGATTGCGTGCGGCTGGTCGCAGCGGCACTAACTGCACCTCGCGTCGGCCACTCCATCTCCTTCGGCATCTCGGACAACCGGCTCAAGCCCGTCGACAACAGCGGCGCCGGGCATCTCGGCTTCGTGCCGCAGGACAATTCGGAGCCCTTCCGGGAAGCCATCGAGGCGCGGACGCTGCTTCCAGACCCAAAGGCCCCGGCAACCCGCTATCTCGGCGGCTGGTTCTGCGAGCTCGGCCATCCCGACGACCCGCCGGGCGGCTAGACATACGGCGCAGTTCCGCCCGGTTCCACGAGCCACTACAAGAATCGCGAATCCAGCGACCCGAGGAGCCTAACATGACCCAGAAAGTAGCAATCGTCACCGCCGGCGGCAGCGGCATGGGCGCGGCGACGGCGCGGCGTCTCGCCAAGGACGGCTACCATGTCGCGATCCTGTCCTCTTCGGGCAAGGGCGAGGCGCTGGCCAAGGAACTCGGCGGCCTCGGCGTGACCGGCTCGAATCTCGTTCAGGATGATGTGAAGCGGCTGGTCGACCTGACGGTGGAGCGCTGGGGCCGCGTCGACGCGCTGGTCAACAGCGCTGGTCATGGCCCGCGAGCACCGATCCTCGAGATTCCCGACGAGGACTGGCATCGCGGCCTCGACGTCTATTTTCTGAGTGCGGTCCGGGCGATCCGGCTGGTGACGCCGGTCATGCAGGCGCAGAAATCGGGCGCAATCGTCAACATTTCGACCGCCTGGGCGTTCGAGCCCGATGCGATGTTCCCGACCTCGGCGATGGCACGGGCTGGGCTCGCCGCCTTCACCAAGATCTTCGTCGACAAGTATGCGCCCGACAACATCCGGATGAACAATGTGCAGCCGGGCTGGATCGACAGCCTGCCGGCGACCGACGAGCGTCGCCAGCGCGTGCCGATGCAGCGCTACGGCACGAGCGAGGAAATCGCCGGGACGATCGCCTTCCTGCTCTCGCCCGATGCCGGCTACATCACCGGCCAGAACATTCGGGTCGATGGCGGTATCACGAAATCGATCTGAAAGGCGGCTGCGTGACCGGGAGCCATGCCCCCGTTTGGCACGGTATTGGCTTCAGCCAGGACGAGAGCAAAATGGAGCTCACGCCTTGGCCAGGATACCTCGCCGCTTTTCCCATGTAGCCTTCGGCATCATCCAGGCTGGGCTGACATCAGCCATCGCGACCGGCGTGGCCATTCTGGCGGGCCCAGATGTCAGCGCCTCGCTGCTGCGCTGGGCCTCATCCTGGCTCTTGTGGTGGGGAATGATGCTGCCCGTCGTCGTCTTCGCCGCGCCGTTCATCCGGCGAGCCGTCGAGGCGATGACGGGCGAATAGAAGCCGGGAGCTCAGCCCGGCTTGCGGGCCGAGACGATGAAGCGGTCCTGGCTCGCACGCTCGAGCCGCTGGTAGAGCGGCATGAAACGACCTTGCGCGCGGTGGATGGCGTGCAGGTTGCGGTCGATCATCACGTCGACGAAGCCAGCTTCCTCGAGAAGCCGCGCGATCTCCTCCGGCCGGCAGCCCCCGGAGAAATAGACTCGCGAAACGATGTCCTGATGCGTCGCCATGTAGGGCGCCGGCGGCTTCGGCGTGGAAAGACGTTTCACGAAGCTCGCGAGCAAGCGCAGCGCCTTGCCGTTGCCGGGGCGCGGATTGGTCATGTCGGCATCGACGATGGCGACACGGCCGCCGGGCTTGAGCACCCGATGCCACTCGCGGAAGGCGGCCGGCGGGTCCGGCAATGTCCAGACCAGATGGCGCGTCGCCACGGCGTCATAGGTGTCGGACGCCTCGAGCGTGTCCTCGGCATCGCCGGCATAGAGCTTGATCGGCTTGCCCGCCGTCTTGGCGCGGGCGCGGGTGAGCATCGCCTCCGAGAGGTCGAGCCCTGTGACGCCATAGCCGAGTTCGGCCAGCAGCAGCGAGATCACGCCGGTGCCGCTGGCGAGGTCGAGCGCCTTCGCGCCGGACGCGGGGGCGCCAAGATGACGCCCGAACAGCGCGAGCCAGGCCTGGCGCTCTTCGGGGGAGAAGATCTCGTGGCCGGGCTGGGTGTCGAAGGTTTCCGAACGCATCGACCAGAAGTCGCGGATCTCGTCCTTGAGACTGAGATTGTGATGCAGGCTCGTCATGGCTGGATGGCTCTACTGTTGGAGCTATGCGGATCCGAGAACCATGGAATCCAGTGCGAAGGCAAGTGGCGCGCGGTCTCGGCGAGCACCGAGTCCCATAGGCCTTTGTTTTGTTTGCAATAATTCTAAAACATAAATCTTGACCCCCCATGGGGCCGGACCTAGGAGCCAGCGACTCTCGTCCGGAGGTCCACCATGAAAATCCTGCGCGCCGTTCTCGGCACCGCCATGCTCGCGGCCTCGCTCGTTGCCGCCTCGTTCCCCGCCCTTGCGGAGAAGGTCTCCGTCACCGACGTACTCGGCCGCAAGGTCGAGATCGAGGCGCCAGTCCGGCGCGTCATCCTGGGCGAAGGCCGGCAGATGTATTTCGTCGCCGCGCTCGACAAGGACGACCCGTTCAAGCGCGTCGTCGGCTGGCGCGACGACCTCTCCAAGGCAGATCCCGACAGCTACAAGCAGTATGTCGCGCGCTACCCGCAGATCGCCAAGCTGCCGAGCTTCGGCGGCATGAAGGAAGGCGCCTTCGACATCGAGCAGGCGATCGCGCTGAAGCCCGACGTGCTCTTCCTCAATGTCGAGGCCAAGGTCGCCAGCGACGAGGCAAGCCTGGTCGAGAAGCTCGCGGCGGTCGGCATCCCCGTCGCCTATGTCGATTTTCGCGAGAAGCCCTTCCAGAACACCGAGCCGTCGATGCGGCTGATCGGCAAGCTCTTCGGCAAGGAGAAGCTCGCCGAGGACTTCATCTCCTTCCGCGCCGCCGAGATCGCCCGCGTCACCGACAAGCTCGCCAAGGTGCCGAACCTGAAGCGGCCACTGGTGATGGTCGAGCGCGCCGGCGGCTATTCCGACGATTGCTGCATGTCGTTCGGCAACGAGAACTTCGGCAAGATGGTCGAGATCGCCGGGGGCACGAATTTCGGCTCGACGCTGATCCCGGGCACCTTCGGCACGATCAACGCCGAGGCGGTGGTCGCCGCCAATCCCGAGGTCGTCATCATCACCGGCGGCAACTGGGGTGCCTATGTCCCCGGCGGCGCCTGGGTCGGGCTCGGACCGGGCACCGATCTGGTCGAGGCACGCCGCAAGCTGGCCGGCCTCGCGGCGCGGCCGGCCTTCAGCCAGACGCAGGCCGTCAAGAACGGCCGCGTCCATGCGATCTGGCACCAGTTCTACAACAGCCCCTATCAGTTCGTGGCGATCCAGGAGATCGCGAAATGGCTGCATCCGGAGTTGTTCGCCGATCTCGATGCCGATGCGACGCTGAAGACGCTGCATGAGCGCTTCCTGCCGCTGCCCTACGAGCCCGGCTACTGGGTCACGCTCGAGAAGGGCAAGTAAGCCGGCAATGACAGCCACCGTCGCACGCGAGGCATTGCCGGGCCGGCAGGCCTATCGTTCGCTGACGCTGCGGCGGCGGCTGATCCTGCTCGGCATGTTCGGCCTGCTGCTGGCTAGCCTCGTCGTCGACATGATGCTTGGCCCGGCGCGCTACGATGTCGGGCAGGTGCTGCGGACCCTGCTGAACCCATCGGAGGCACCGGCTGCGCTGCGCGTCGTCATCTGGGATATCCGGCTGCCCGTCGCGCTGATGGCGGTCGTCACCGGCGCCTGCCTTGCAGTGGCCGGTGCGCAGATGCAGACGATCCTGAACAACCCGCTGGCGAGCCCCTTCACGCTCGGCATCTCGGCGGCCGCGAGCTTCGGGGCGGCGCTGGCGCTGGTCTTCGGCGTCGGGCTCCTGCCGGTCGCCGCCGACTACATCGTCCCGATCAACGCCTTCGTCATGGCGATGGGGGCCGCCCTCCTCATCCATATGCTCAGCCAGTCGCGCGGCGTCACCACCGAGACCGTGATCCTGCTCGGCATCGCGCTGGTCTTCACCTTCAACGCGCTGCTGGCCTTGCTGCAGTTCTTCGCCTCGGAGCAGGCGCTCGGCGCCGTCGTGTTCTGGACCATGGGCTCGCTGACCAAGGCGAGCTGGCAGAAGCTCGCGATCACGACCGCGGTTCTCGCCTTCACCCTGCCCTTCTTCCTGCGCCGCGCCTGGGCCCTGACGACGCTGCGGCTGGGCGACGACAAGGCGGCGAGCTTCGGCATCAACGTCCGGCGCCTGCGGCTCGAGATCATGCTGCTGGTCTCGCTGCTCGCGGCCGTTCCGGTGTCCTTCGTCGGAACGATCGGCTTCATCGGCCTCGTGGGCCCGCATATCGCCCGCATGGTGATCGGCGAGGACCAGCGCTTCTTCCTGCCGGCCTCGGCTCTGGCGGGCGCAGCGATCCTCTCGGCCTCGTCAGTCGTCTCGAAGTCGCTGATCCCCGGCCTGATCTTCCCGATCAGCATCGTCACCGCGCTGATCGGCGTGCCGTTCTTCTTCAGCCTGATCATGACCAGCCGGAAACGCTCATGGTGAAGCTCTCGCTCGCCGGCGTCGGCGTCGCCTATGGGCGGCGGCGCGTGCTGCAGGATGTCGATGCCGAGGAACTGCGCGGCGGCGAGGTCGTGGCCGTGATCGGCGCGAACGCAGCCGGCAAGTCGAGCCTGTTCCGCCGCATCGCGGGCCTGGCGAGCGGCGATGGCGAGGTCACGATGAGCGGCGAAAGCCGGATCGCCGGCCGGGCCGCACCGCGCTGCTGCTACCTGCCGCAGGACACGGCGGTGAACGCCGTGCTGACGGTCTATGAATCGATCCTGCTCGCGCTCAAGCAGGGTGGCTCCTGGTCGGTCAGCGATGACGAACTCCACCGCATCGACAACGTGCTGCGTGACCTCGAGATCGAGAACCTGGCCTTCCGTGGTCTGGGAGAGCTTTCGGGCGGGCAGCGCCAGCTCGTCTCGATCGCGCAGACGCTGGCGCGCGAACCCGACATCCTGCTTCTCGACGAGCCGACCAGTGCGCTCGACCTGCATCGCCAGTTCGAGGTGCTCAGCCTCGTGCGCCGGCTGGCGCGCGAGCGCGGCATGCTGGTCCTGATCTCGATCCACGACCTCAACCAGGCGCTGCGCTTCGCCGACCGGGTGATGGTGCTGGCGCATTCTCGGCTGGTCGCGCTCGGTGATCCGCGCGCGATCGTGACGCCAGCCCTGCTCGACGAGGTCTATGGCGTCCACGCCCGCGTCGAAACGCTGGCGGGCGGGGAGCCTTTCGTCCTCGTCGAAGGGTCGAGCCGGCAGGTGGCCTGAAGCGCTTCGCTCAGGTCGCGAGGCTGCGCATCTCCTTGATCAGGTCCGACTTGCCCTCGAAGCCGATGCCCGGCAGGTCAGGCATGACGATATGGCCGGCCTCGACGCGCACGCCGTCCGGGAAGCCGCCATAGGGCTGGAACAGGTCCGGATAGGATTCATTGCCGCCGAGCCCGAGCCCAGCGGCGATGTTCAGTGACATCTGATGGCCGCCATGCGGGATGCAGCGGCGCCAGGACCAGCCGTTTTCCTTCAGCATCTGCAGCGTACGGAGATACTCGACCAGGCCGTAGCTCAGCGCACAGTCGAATTGCAGCCAGTCCCGGTCTGGGCGCATGCCGCCATATCGGATCAGATTGCGGGCGTCCTGCATCGAGAACAGGTTCTCGCCGGTCGCCATCGGGCCGGGATAGTGTTCGGCGAGCCTGGCCTGGAGATCGTAGTCGAGCGGGTCGCCCGCCTCCTCGTACCAGAACAGGTCGTATTGGCGCAGCGCCTTGGCATAGGCGATCGCGGTGTCGAGATCGAAGCGGCCATTGGCGTCGACCGCGAGCTTGCAGCCGGCCGGCAGCAGCTTCAGCACGGTTTCGATACGCTTGCAGTCCGCCGTCAGCGGGGCGCCGCCGATCTTCATCTTCACGACCGTGTAGCCGCGGTCGAGATAGCCCTGCATCTCGGCCGCCAAGCCCTCCAGCCCCTTGCCGGGATAGTAATAGCCGCCGGCGGCGTAGACGAAGACCTTGGGATCGGCCTGCGTGCCATGGCGCTCGGCCAGCAGGCGGAAGAGCGGCTTGCCGGCGATCTTGGCGACGGCGTCCCAGACGGCCATGTCGATCGTGCCCATGGCGACGGAGCGCTCGCCATGGCCGCCCGGCTTCTCGTTGGTGAACATCGCGGCCCAGACCTTGCCGGGATCGAGATTGCCACCCTCGGCGTCGAGCAGGCTCTCGGGCGCGGCCTGGAGGATGCGCGGGGCGAAGCGCTCGCGGATCAAGCCGCCCTGGCCGTAGCGGCCATTCGAGTTGAAGCCGTATCCGATCACCGGTTTGCCGTCGCGGATGACGTCGGTCACCACCGCGACGAGGCTGAGCGTCATCTTCGAGAAGTCGATGAAGGCATTGGCGATGGGCGAGGCGATCGGGGCGGTACGCTCCCGGATGTCGACGATGCGCATGAGAAGGGTGTTTCCTGTCCTTATGGATCTGCGGTCGGGCGGAGCATACGAAGTGCGAGCGCCTTGTCAGCCATCTCAGGAATGGTCATTTTTCACGTCTGACATTCCACAATGAGATGCCTGTATCGGGACGGGGATGACCATGCGCAGCTTCGATCCGGTCTCGCTGCGGCTCTTCATCGCCGTCTGCGAGGAGCGCAACATCGCCGCCGCCGCGCGGCGCGAGGCGATCGTGCCGTCCGCGGTCAGCAAGCGCATCAGCCAGATGGAAGCCGAGGCCGGCGTCACCCTGCTGGAGCGCGGGCGCCGTGGCGTCGCCCTGACGCCGGCGGGCGAGACCCTCTCCCGCTACGCGCGCGACATGCTCGACCTGCTCGACCGGATGCGGGCGGAACTCGGTGTCTTCGCCGAGGGTGTGCAGGGACATGTGCGCGTCTTCGGCAGCAAGTCGGCGGTGGCGCAGACCCTGCCCGGGGATATCGGCCGCTTTGCCCAACGCTATCGCGACGTCCGCGTCAGCCTGGAGGAGCGGGAAATCTGGGAAGTGGTACGCGGCGTCGAGGAGGGCCGGGCCGATCTCGGCGTCTGCTGGGACGCGGTCGAGTTCGGGAGCCTGCAGACCTTTCCCTATCATCACGACCATCTCGCTGTCGTCGTCCATCCCGAGCATCCGCTGGCGGCGCGGGCCACGGTCGCCTTCGAAGACACGATCGACCATGAGCATGTCGACATCGTCGCCCGCAGCATCATGAAGACGACGCAGCGCAGCGCCGCCGCGGCGGCGGGCAAGCAGATGCGCTACCGCATCCAGGTTTCGACGGTCGACGCCGCCTATCGCATCGTCGCGGCGCAGCTGGCGCTGGCGATCGTGCCGCGCGAGGAGGCGGAGTCGATCCGCGAGGCACTGGGCTTGCGGGTCATCCCTCTCAGCGATCCATGGGCGAGGCGGCAATTCGTCGTCTGCGCGCGGCCGAGTGGCCTGAGCCTGCCGGCACAGCTGCTCGTCCAGAGCCTGCGCGACTCGGCATCGATCCCCTAGGGCTGCGGCGCTCGAAGTCGATACCGCTGGCCGGCTGGCCCTTGCCCGCCCCGGTGATCCGGACAATATACCTCAGTGTATGGGTGCTTCGCTGGAGTTGTTCGGAATGCCGCAGGACAAGTCCATCGCGGGCTGGATCGGACGCCTCGATCCTGCTGGCGGCCCGCGCTATCTCCAGATCGCCGATCGCATTACGCAAGCTGTCGCGACGGGCGCGCTGCGGCCAGGAGACCGGCTGCCGCCGCAGCGAACCCTCGCCGACCTGCTCGACGTCGACCTGACCACGGTGACGCGCGCCTATGCCGAGGCGCGCCAGCGCAATCTGCTCGACGCCGTGACCGGGCGCGGCTCCTTCATTGCCGCACAACCCGAGGCCGCGGGCCCACCGGTCGATCTCAGCATGAACATCCCGCCCGCACCGAAAGGGGTGCGGCTCGTCGAACTGATGCAGCGGGGCATCGCCGAAGTTCTGGCGCGCTCCAGCGCCGATCTACTGATGAGCTATCATGTCGGTCCGGGCTCGCTATCGGATCGCTCTGCAGGCTGTGCCTGGCTCGAACCCGTCCTGGGGCGGATCGAGCCGCAGCGCCTGATCATTGCGTCCGGGGCGCAGCCGGCCTTGCTCGCGCTGCTGAGCGTGCTCGCTCCCCCAGGCGAGACCCTGCTATGCGAGCCGCTGACCTATCCCGGGCTGCTGGCGGCCGCGCGACAGAGGGGCTTGCGGCCCGTTCCCGTCGCAAGCGACGAAGACGGGCTGCGCCCCGACGCGCTCGAAGCGGCCATCCGCGCCCATGACGTGAGACTGCTCTGCCTGACCCCGACGATCCAGAATCCGACCGCCATCACCATGCCGGAGGGGCGGCGGCGCGAGATCGTCGCGATCGCGCGGGCGCATGATCTCGCGATCATCGAGGACGATCCCTACAGCCTGCTCGCGACCGACGCGCCGCCGGCGCTGGCAGTACTGGCTCCGGAGCGGAGCTACCACGTCGCGACGCTGTCGAAGACGCTAACGCCAGGGCTGCGGACGGCCTTCATCGTCATTCCGGCCGGCGCGAGCCCCGATGCGCTGGTGCAGGCCTTGCGCGCAATCGCGCTGATGCCGGCGCCGCTGATGACCGCGCTGGCGACGCACTGGATCAGGGTCGGTGCCGCAACCGACCTGCTCGATGGCGTGCGCAGGGAAGCAGCCGCGCGGCAGGCGCTGGCACGCATGATCCTGCCGCCATCAGGCTGGAGCCATCCGAACGGGCTGCATATCTGGCAGCCCTTGCCGACGCATTGGGACCGCCACCGCCTGATCGAGGCGGCGCGGCGCGAAGGCCTCGGGGTGACGCCCTCGGACGCGTTCAGCGTCGCGGGGCGGGCGCCCGACGCCGTGCGGATTTCACTGGGCGGCGTGCCGGACCGGGCGCGCCTCGGTGACGCGCTGAAAACGCTGGCGGCGATCATCGGCCATGAGTGCGCGGCCAACCACGCGATCGTCTAAGGCGCGTCAGCCCTGCGGCTTCTCTCGCTCGATCGGCTTGGCGAGGCGCCCCTCCTCGGCCTTGTGGAAGAACTGCGCGGCGACAAGCCAGCCCTTCAGCGGCTGCAGCGGCGGAATGCAGGTCAGGAGGATGAGCGGCAGGGTGGTGACGAAATGCACCCAGGTCGGCGGGTTATAGGCCAGTTCCAGCCAGAGCGGGAAAGCGGCGGCCGGCACGCAGACGAACATCATCACGAAGAAGGCAGGCCCGTCCGCCGGGTCGGCGAAGGAATAGTCGAGCCCGCAGACCTCGCAGGAGGGCCGCAGTTTCAGGAAGCCCTGGAACAGGTGGCCCTGCCCGCAGCGCGGGCAGCGGCCGCGCAGGCCGGTCTTGAGTGGTGACAGAGGCGGCCATTGCTCGCCGGACATGACACTCTCCCGAAAGCGCGCCGCATCCCGGCGCCGCCTTCACATGGGCGCCGACAAAGACAATGTCAACATTGTATGGGTGCGACGGAAGGGCGCGTTCGGTCGTGCCGGGACCTGCCGTCATCCTGGACAAGCCGCGCAGCGGCGCAGCTCCGGGATCCATCGGAGGCCTCAGGAGCTCTACGATGGATCCCGGCGCTCCGCTCCGCTTCGGCCAGGATGACGCGCGCGCTTCAAGCTTGAACGGCCACGCGCCTGAACTCGAAGACCTGCTCAGATATGAATGGCGTGGCCGAGTGCCTTGAGCGCCGCTTCCTGGAAGCCCTCGCCCTGGGTCGGGTGGGCATGGATCGTGCCTGCGACATCCTCCAGCGTCGCGCCCATCTCGATCGCGAGGCCGAAAGCTGTCGAAAGTTCGGAGATGCCGGCGCCGACCGCCTGGATGCCGAGCACGAGCTGTGTCTGCGCCTGCGCGACGACGCGCACGAAGCCCTGCTCGCCGTCCCTGGTCATGGCGCGGCCATTCGCGGCGAAGGGAAACTGTCCGAGCTTGACCTCGTGGCCTGCGCTCTTCGCCTCCTCCGGCGACAGCCCGACCGAGACGATCTCGGGATCGGTGAAGCAGATCGCCGGGATGCCGCGCTTGTCCCAGGCACGCGGCATTCCGGCCACGATCTCCGCGACCATCTCGCCCTGCGCCATGGCGCGATGCGCCAGCATCGGCTCGCCGGTGACGTCGCCAATGGCGTAGATGCCGCGCATTGAGGTCTCGCATTGCTCGCCGATACGGATGAAGCGGCCATCCATGTCGAGCACCAGTTCCTCCAGGCCGAGCCCGGCGGTAGCGGGCGCGCGGCCGACGGTAACGAGGATCTTGTCGGCGACGATGCGGCGTTCCTGGCCGTCCGCCGTCTCGATCAGCAGCGCATCGCCCTTGGGCGCGAGGCCGCGCGCCTTGGCGCCGAGCACGACCTCAACGCCGAGCGAGGTCAGCTTCTTCGCGACCGGGGCGGTGAGATCGGCATCATAGAGCGGCAGGATGCGGTCCTGCGCCTCGACGACCGTGACCTGACTGCCGAGCTTGGCGAAGGCGATGCCGAGTTCGAGGCCGATATAGCCGCCACCGACGACAGCGAGCTTCTTCGGCACCTGGGCCAGAGCGAGCGCCTCGGTCGAGGAGATGACCGATCCGCCGAAGGGCAGGAAGGGGAGTTCGACCGGCACGGAGCCGGTGGCGATGACGATCCGCTCGGCGCGGATCACCTTCGGGCCGGTCTCGGTCTCGACCACGACGGTCTTGCCGTCGCGAAAGCGGGCGCGGCCATGAACGATCTTGACCTTGGCCTTGCGCAACAAAGCCGCGACGCCGTTGTTAAGCCGAGCGACGATGCCGTCCTTCCAGGCGACGGCCTTGCCGAAATCCAGCGCAGGCGCGCCGGCCGTGAGACCGAAAGGGGTCTTGCCGGCGGCAGCATGGGCCGCCTTCTCGAACTCCTCGGCGACATGGATCATCGCCTTGGAGGGGATGCAGCCGACATTCAGGCAGGTGCCGCCGAGCTTGCTGCTCTCGACGATCACGGTGTCGATGCCGAGCTGGCCGGCGCGGATGGCACAGACATAGCCGCCGGGGCCGGCGCCGATGACGAGCAGCTTGCAGATGATCTCGGTCATGATGCGGCTCCGAACTCAGGCATCGATGAACAGCGTTGCCGGGTTCTCCAGCAGTTCCTTGAGCCGTTGCACGAAGACGGCCGCATCCCAGCCGTCGACGACTCTGTGATCGAAGCTCGACGACAGGTTCATCATCTTGCGCGGGACGAAAGTCGTGCCGTCCCAGACCGGACGGACCATCATCTTGTTGACGCCGACGATCGCGACTTCCGGGTGGTTGATCACCGGCGTCGTCGCGATGCCGCCCATCGCGCCCAGCGAGGTGATGGTGATGGTCGAGCCGGTGAGCTCGTCGCGCGTCGCAGTGCCGTCGCGGGCGCGCTCGGCGATGCGGTTGAGCTCCAGCGCACAACCGAAGATGTCGCGCGCCTCGGCATGCTTGACCACCGGAACCATCAGCCCGCCCGGCGTCTGCGTCGCGATGCCCAGATGGATCGCGGCATGCTGGCGCACGATGCCGGCCTCGTCGTCATAGAGCGCATTAAGGTTCGGCTGCTCGGCCAGCGCCTTGACCATGGCCCGCATCAGGAAGGGCAGGAGCGTCAGCTTCGGCCGCTCCGGCGTCGGCTTCCTGTTCAGCGTCGCGCGCAGATCCTCGAGCGGGGTGACGTTCACCTCCTCGACGATGGTGATGTGCGGGATGCGCGCCTTCGAGAGCGCCATCTTCTCCGCGATCCTGCGCCGGAGGCCGACGACCTTGACCTCGGTGACGCCGCTCTTCTCGGCAAGACCGGGCGCGTGGCCGGGCTCCGGACCCCGGAGCAGGAAGGCGTCGATGTCCTCGTGCAGGATGCGGCCGGCCGGGCCGGTGCCAGTCACTTGGCGCAGGTCGATGCCGGCTTCGCGCGCCTTCAAGCGCACGGCCGGCGAGGCCAGCGGCTTGTCGCCGGGCAGGCGGCGTGGCGCCGGCGTCTGCGGCGTCGCGGCTGCGATCGCGCGCACCGGCTTGGGCACCGTCATGGCCCGTGGCGGTTCGGCGGAATCGACAGGCTTCACCGCCGAGGTCTTGGCGGGCTCCGGAGCCTCCGGCTTCACGGATTCGGCCTTGGGCGCCTCGGCCGCCGGCTCCGGCTCGCCCGCTTCTGACTCGGCCGCGGTCTCGCCACCCCCACCCGCGACCTTGAGCTTCACCAGCGCCGAGCCGATCGCGACGGTGTCCCCGACCTCAGCGCCGATCCAGAGAACCTCTCCATCGACGGGAGCAGGAATCTCGACCGTCGCCTTGTCGGTCATCACGGCAGCGAGCAGATCGTCCTCGCGGATGACGTCGCCGACCTTGACGTGCCACTCGACCAGCTCGGCCTCGGCAATGCCTTCGCCGACATCGGGAAGCTTGATGATGCGCTCGGCCATCAGCGGCTCTCCATGATCTCGGTCAGCGCCTGGCCGACGCGGAGGGGGCCGGGGAAATAGGCCCATTCCTGCGCGTGCGGATAAGGCGTGTCCCAGCCCGCCACGCGCCGGACCGGCGCCTCCAGATGGTAGAAGCAGGTCTCCTGCACGAGCGCGGCCAGCTCCGCCCCGAAGCCCGACGTCAATGTCGCCTCATGCAGCACCATGCAGCGGCCGGTCTTCGCGACAGAGGCGGTGATGGTGTCGAGATCGAGCGGGACGAGGCTTCTGAGATCGATGACCTCGGCGTCGATGCCGGTCTCCTGCGCCACGGCCTCCGCGACATGCACCATCGTGCCGTAGGTGACGATGGTGCAGGCCGAACCCTCGCGCCGGACCACGGCCTTGCCGAGCGGCAGGGAGAAGTGGCCCTCGGGCACCTCGCCCAGCTCATGCTTCGACCAGGGCGTGACCGGGCGGTCGTGATGGCCGTCGAAGGGGCCGTTATAGAGCCGCTTCGGTTCGAGGAAGATCACCGGGTCCGGATCCTCGATCGCGGCGATCAGCAGGCCCTTGGCGTCATAGGGGTTGGAAGGCACCACCGTCTTCAGGCCCGAGACGTGGGTAAACAGGGCTTCCGGGCTCTGGCTGTGGGTCTGGCCGCCGAAGATGCCGCCGCCAGTAGGCATGCGGATCACGATCGGGCAGGTGAAATCGCCATTCGAGCGGTAGCGCAGGCGCGCGGCCTCGGAGACAATCTGGTCATAGGCCGGATACATGTAGTCGGCGAACTGGATCTCGATGCAGGGCCGCAGGCCATAGGCGGCCATGCCGATCGCGGTGCCGACGATGCCGGCCTCGCTGATCGGTGCGTCGAAGCAGCGGGTGACGCCGTATTTCTGCTGGAGGCCATGGGTGCAGCGGAAGACGCCGCCGAAGAAGCCGACATCCTCGCCATAGACCACGACGTTCTCGTCGCGTCCCATCGAGACGTCCATGGCGGAGCGGATCGCCTCGATCATCGTCATGCGTGGCATGGCGTCAGACTCCGAGCTGCTGGCGCTGCCGGCGCAGATGCGGCGGCAGCTCGGCATAGACGCCCTCGAACATGTCGCGCGCCGAAGGCTTGCCGCCGGCATGCAGGGTGCCAAAGCCCTCGGCTTCCTTCTGCGCGGCGATCACGGTCGCCAGCACCTCGGCCTCGGCCTGCTTGTGCCGCTCCTCCGACCAGGCACCGACGGCAATGAGATGCTCCTTCAGCCTGACCACCGGATCGCCCAGCGGCCAGCCATCGGATTCGTGCTTGGGCCGGTAGGCCGACGGATCGTCCGAGGTCGAATGCGCGCCGGCCCGGTAGGTGACGTATTCGACGAGGGTGGGACCGAGATTGCGGCGGGCGCGCTCGATCGCCCATTGCGCCACCGCATAGGTCGCGAGGTAGTCGTTGCCGTCGACCCTGAGCGCCGGAATGCCGAAGCCGAGCCCCCTGGCCGCGAAGGTGCCGGAGCCGCCGCGGGCGATGCCCTGGAAGGTCGAGATCGCCCACTGGTTGTTGACGACGTTGAGGACGACGGGCGCCTTGTAGGTCGAGGCGAAGACGAGCGCGGCGTGGAAGTCCGATTCCGCCGTCGAGCCATCGCCGACCCAGGCGGCAGCGATGCGCGTGTCCTGCTTGATCGCCGAAGCCATGGCCCAGCCGACCGCCTGCACGAACTGCGTCGCGAGATTGCCCGAGATCGAGAAGAAGCCGTGCTGCTTCGACGAATACATCACCGGGAGCTGTCGGCCCTTCAGCGGGTCGCGCTCGTTGGAGTAGATCTGGCACATCATGTCGACGAGCGGGTATTCGTCGGCGATCAGGAGCCCGGCCTGGCGATAGGTCGGGAAGTTCATGTCGCCCGGCTCGAGCGCGATGCGGAAGGCACAGCTCACCGCCTCCTCGCCGGTGTGCTGCATGTAGAACGAGGTCTTGCCCTGGCGCTGGGCCATCTGCATGCGGGCGTCGAACGAGCGCAGCGTCATCATGTGGCGCAGCCCCCGGATCAGATCCTCCTTCGAGAGATCCGGTACCCAGGGACCGACCGCCTCGCCCTCGCTGTTGAGCACGCGGATGATCGAATAGGCGAGATCGCGGATCTCCTTGGGATCGACATCGACGGGCGGGCGCTGGACCGTACCGGCCTTCGGGATCACCACATTGGAGAAGTCGGGCTTGTCGCCGGGGCGGCTCGCCGGCTCCGGCACATGAAAGCGAAGGGGAGTGTCAGACGTCATGACCGCGCTCCAGTCTTCCCACAGGCATCGCCTTGGCTCCCCAGCATTCCGCCGTCCGGCCCGGACGGCAAGCCGTATCGTCGTTCCCCGGGGCTTGGTCTTGCGCATGCCGGACGGCATGGCTGGCACCTCCCTCTTGACCTCAAGCTAGCCCGGCTACCGAAAAGATTTCTCTCGAAATTGGTTGCGCCCGGAACCGTCAGCAGAAATAGATTCTGCCAAACTGAATTTGTGCAGGATGATTTGCCGTGACTCCGCGACCCAAGCGATCGGACGAGCCCGATCAGACCGATTTGCGGATTCTCTCCGCCCTGCAGGAGGACGGCCGGCTGACCACCAACGCGCTGGCGGAGAAGGTCGGTCTTTCACCCTCGCCCTGCTGGACGCGGGTCAAGCGGCTGGAGGAGAGCGGCGCGATCGAGAAATACGTCGCCGTGCTCGACCAGGCGGTGCTCGGCTTCAACAACGTCGTCTTCGTCGAGATCACGCTCGACAAGCATGACGACAAGATCCTCGATCATTTCGGCGAGGCACTGACGCGGATTCCCGAGGTCGTGGAGGCCTATCTCGTGACCGGCGAATACGACTACCTGATCAAGGTCGTGGTCAGCGGCACCGACCATTACGAGCGCTTCCTGCGCGAGACGCTCTACCGCATCCGCGGCATTCGGCAGACCCGCACGACTTTCGGCCTGCGGACGCTGAAACGGGCGATCTCGATCGACCCGTTGAAGATGCCGCGGCCCTGAGGTTGCAGCCTGAGAGGCTGCTCATCAACCGGAGAACCGCGCCGGCATCCCGGTCAAGCGGCGAAGCCGCGAGCCTCAGCGTGCCAGCACGAAGCCGTCGTCCTGCGCCGCCATCGCGACCGCCGCTTCCAGGTCCGGCCCGGCTGAGGCATGGATGGTGAAGAGCCCCTCGCCGGCCGTGACGTCGTCGCCGACGCCGCGCAAGAGGTCGATGCCCGCGCCCTTGTCGAAAGGCGCACCGGCGCGCCGCGCGATGCCGGCGATGCACCAACCGTCGATCTCGCCGATCCGGCCGGGGCAGCTTGCTCTCACCGTATGCGTCAGCGCCGCCGGCTTCGGCACGATCTCGCGCCGCCCCTGCGCGGCGACGATGCCATCGAGGGCCTGACGCGCCGCGCCGGAGGCGAGAAGCTCGGCAGCCCGCGCGCGGCCGCGTTCCTGCGTCGCGATTGCGGGATCCCAGGACAGGATGCGACCGGCGAAGGCGAGCGCCTTCTCGCGCAGATCGGCCGGAGCCTGCTCGTGGCCTTCGAGCACCCAGAGCACGTCACGCACCTCGAGCGCCGGGCCGATGCCGCGGCCGATCGGGCCGGCACCGCAGGTCGCGACCGCCTCGACATGCAGGCCGACCGAGCGCCCGACCGTCTCGAACAGCGCCGCAAGCTCCCGCGCTTCCGCCTCGCTGCGCAGTTTCGCCCGGCGACCATAGGGCAGGTCGACGGCGACATGGGTCGAGCCTGCGGTCAGCTTCTTCGAGATGATCGATGCGACCGACCAGCGGTTGGAATCGATGCCAAGCGGGCGCGTGATCGCGTTCATCACGTCGTCGACGGCCGAGTGGTTGAGACGCCCGTTCCAGGCGATGCAGGCGCGGGCCTGCTCGACCGTGCGGCGGACGTCGTCGACGGTGAGATCGACCTTGGCCAGCACCTCCATCGCATCCGCCGTACCGGCGGCCGAGGTGATCGCCCGCGACGAGGTCTTGGGCATGGCGAGGCCATGGGCCGCGACGATCGGCGCGACGATCAGGGTGATGCGGCTGCCGGGGATGCCACCCATCGAATGCTTGTCGACGACGATCGGCTCGTCCCAGCGCAGCGGCGTCGAGAAGCCGGCCCGCACGCTCGCCAGCGCCCCGACCTCGGCGTCGCTGAGCGAGCGCGTCGCTGCGACAAGGAAGGCCGCGATCTCGCTGTCGGGATAGCGCCCCTCGACGATGTCGCGCAAAACCGTCTCGTAATCGTCGGCATCGAGCTCGCGGCCCTGGACCTTGGCGCGCAGGGCGTCGCGGCTGCGCTGCGGCGGCGTACGCGTCAGCGAGACCTCGCTCCCGGCGGGCAAGCCCAGCGTGGCGAAGGCCTCGCGGGAGAGGCCGATCTCGTGAGGCGCGAGCAGCGTGCCCGCGTCGACGACGTTGACCCGGGCGCGGATGCTGCGGCCGCCGCCAGCGAGATCGACCTTGCCGGGGCCGTCGAACTCCTCGACGCCGAGGATGCCGTCGGCCGGCAGATAGACGATGCTGTCGCGCCAGCCGTCGATCGGCAACGGCTTCAGGACGAGGCGGCGCGTCGCCGCGTCGATCACCGAGAGAAGCTGTTCGATCCCCTCGTCAGGGGCGCCGTCATTGGTGACGGTCAGGACTTCGAGCGCGTCCGAGAGGTCGGGTGCGGCGCGGGCGAGACGCAGCGCGATCTCCTCGGCGCTCTCGCGGCCGCGCCCGGCGAGGCGCCTGGCCACGACATCGGGCGAGGCCGTGATCGAGAGCACGATCATGCGCGGCACGGTCGCCGCCAGGTCCTTCAGCACGCCGCGCGAGCCATTGGCGACGACATGGCGGCCGGCCAGAAGATCGTCCCGCAGGGATATCGGCAGGCCGTAGCGCAGGCCATGCGCGCCCCAGGTCGCGAGCAGCCCGCCGTCGCGCCCGAGCGCGAGCAGCGCCTCCTCCGAGATCGCCTCGTGATCCTCGCCGCCGGCGTCGGCCGGGCGGGTGATCAGGCGTCGGGCGAAGACGAAACGCGGATCGGCGCTCAGCGCGGCACGGGCTCCGTCGATCAGCGTGTCCTTGCCGACCCCGCTCGGGCCGACCACGACGAAGAGAATACCGGGCCGCATCGCTTTATGTCCGTTCAGGCCTCGTCGAGGCCGATGTCGACGGCGGGCGCCGACTGGGTGATCTTGCTGGTCGAGATGTAGTCGACGCCCGTTTCGGCAATGGCGCGGATGGTCTCGTAGCGGATGCCGCCGGAAGCTTCGACCTTAGCCCGGCCGGCGACATAGGCGACGGCTTCCTTCATCTCCGGGACCGGCATGTTGTCGAGCATGATGACGTCGGCGCCGGCCGCGACGGCGTCGCGGACCTGCTCCAGCCGGTCGCACTCGACCTCGATCTTGGTCAGCACGGGCAGCTTGCGACGGGCGCGCTCGACCGCCTGGGCGATGCCGCCGCAGACAGCGATATGGTTGTCCTTGATCATCACGCCGTTATCGAGGCCGAGGCGGTGGTTGAGGCCGCCCCCGCAGGCGACCGCGTGCTTCTCCAGCATGCGCAGGCCGGGCGTGGTCTTGCGGGTGTCGATCAGGCGGGCCGAGGTGCCCTTGATGATGTCGACATAGCGCGCGGTCTCGGTCGCGATGCCCGACAGACGCTGGACGATGTTAAGCGCGGTGCGCTCGGCGGTCAGGATGCCCTGGGCCGGGCCCTCGACCCAGATCAGCGTCGCGCCCTTCTCGACCCGGTCGCCATCGGCGGCCTCGACCCTGACCGACAGCCTGGGCTCGTAGCGGCGAAACACGGAAGCGGCGACCTCGATGCCCGCCAGGGCCATCGGCTCGCGGGCATTCATCCGGAAGGAGCCCGTCTCGGTCGGCTCGATCATGACCTGAACGGTCAGGTCGCAGGCGCCGATATCCTCCCGCAACCAGAGGTCGATCAGCCGGTCGGTGGAGAAACGGTCATACATGGTCAGCCCCTGACACGCGCTCCCGCAGCCTTGGCGCGGGCTTCGCCATGGAGAGCGAATAGCATGGCTGGCCCGTTTTTCTTACCGTTTGTGTACCAACGATGCGGAGCGAGCTGCAGGCTGTCAAGCAAGGAATAGATCACGAAGCCATCCATCTGAGATCAACGGCGCAACACGGTCGGTTTACACCCATAACCCAAGGTTGCAGCGCTTATTTCGCAAGCAATTGCTGCGCTGCACGCTGCGAGATTGGGCGGAAACCAGCATTGACAAGCCATATGCACACCAACAAACTTCCCCTCGTGGAGTGCAAGGGCCTTGCCCCACCAACAAGACATTCATGCGACGAAGCGGCTTGAAGCCGCAGGGGACAGACAGCTACGGCAGATCGCCGGCCGCACAGCGCGACCGGTACGGTATGGGTTTTCAGGCCCGTCATGCGGGCCATCTCTCGATACATGCCTGGGAGGGCAAACATGAAGAGACTGGCTATCGCATCCATCATGGCGGCGTCGCTCGCATTCGGCGCGAGTCTCGCCCAGGCGCAGACGGCTGCAACCAAGAAGATCACCCTGACCGGCGGCTCGGTCGGCGGCGCCTGGAGCGCCATCGGCAATGCGATCGGCGAGACGATCCGGCGCGAATCGCCCGGCGCCGCCTTCGGCTACGAGCCCGGCCGCGAGGCTGCCAACATCCAACTCGTCTCGACGGGCAAAGTCGAGCTCGGCATTGCCCATGCACAGCTGATCAAGCGCGCCCAGGCCGGCGAAGACCCGTTCAAGGCGCCGATCACCAATCTCAAGGCGATCGCGCTGATCGATCCGCAGGCGGCGGTGCAGATCCTGGTCCGCGAGGAATCCGGCATCGAGAGCTTCGAGGCGATCCTCGCCGCCAAGAAGCCGGTCCGTATCGCGCTGAACCAGCGTGGCACGCTGATGGCGGTGACCGGCGAGGAGGTCTTCAAAGCCTATGGCATCACGCCCAAGGACATCGAGGGCTGGGGCGGCCGCATCCACCATGTCGACTACAATGCCGGCCTGGAGATGATGAAGAACGGCCAGATCGACGTGATCATCAACATGCTTGCCTTCCCATCCGGCCAGATCAACAGCGCGACCCGCGAAATGAAGGTCAAGATGCTCGGCATCAGCGCGGAAGCCAGCGCCAAGCTCGGCACATTGCTCGGCACGGCTGCGATCACCGTCCCGGCCGGCACCTACCCGTTCCAGCCGCAGGCAATCCCGACCGTCACCGGCAGCGTCGTGCTGTTCGCCGCCGCCGAGATGAAGAACGAGGACGCGGCCGCGATCGTCGACGGCATGCTGAAGCATTTCGACTATCTCAAGCAGGCCCATGCCACGCTGGCGCGGCTAGAGCCCGTCGACTTGACCAAGGTCGCGCCGCTGGCGCTTCACCCCGGCGCCGAGATGGCCTTCCGGAAGGCTGGCGTCCTGAAGTGACGTCGGCCACCCTGCCTTGACCCGATCGCCGCCGCCGTCGCGAGGTGCCCGATGCCTTCCCTGCTGAAGATCCTCGCACCCGGGCAATCGCGCCGGCTCGACGCCCCCGAGCAATGGACCGTCCACATCATCGGCGTCGCCACCGGCGCGCTGCTGCTGGCGATCTCCTTCGGCTGGTACGTCAATCGCGAGATCGCGCTGTTCCTCTTCCTGGGCGCAGTGCTCTCGCTCGCCTTCCTGACCACGACCGCCAACCCGCTGCGGCAGACCGGGCGCTCCTGGCTGGCCTGGGGGCTGGTCGTGCTGTCGATCCTGTCCTGTGGCTATTTCATCTGGATGCAGCCGGTGCACGAGATGCGGCTGCCGATGATCGACGAACTGTCGAGCGCCGACATCATCGCTTCGATCGTGCTGATCGCTCTGGTGATGGAGGCGACGCGGCGCTGCATCGGCATGATCCTCGTCGTGCTCGTCGGAACCTTCCTCGCCTATGCGATCTTCGGCAGCAAGCTCTCGGGCTCCTTCGCCCATCGCGGCTTCAGCTCGCAGGAGATCGTCGATCACCTGGTCTTCTCGACCAATGGTCTGTTCGGGCCGGCGCTCGAGGTCGCGGCCTTCCTCGTCTTCGTCTTCGTGATCTTCGGCTCTCTGCTCGACCGTGTCGGCGGTGCCGACTTCTTCTATGATGTCGCCAACAGCCTGGTCGGCCGGCAGGTCGGCGGAGCCAGCAAGGTTGCTGTCGTCTCGACCGGGCTCTACGGGTCGATCTCGGGCTCGCCCACGGCGGATGTCGTTACCACCGGCTCGTTCAGCATCCCGCTGATGATCAAGACCGGCATGAGCCGGACCTATGCGGGGGCGATCGAATCCGCGGCCTCGGCCGGCGGCGGGCTCCTGCCGCCGATCATGGGCTCGGCCGCGTTCCTGATGACCGACTTCACCGGCATCCCCTATTCCACGATCGTCCTGGCGGCTCTGGTCCCCGCCTTGCTGTTCTACCAGTCGGTTTTCCTCGCCGTGCATTTCAAGGCGCATCGCGACGGCTTGCAGCCGATGTCGGAGGGCAAGGCGCCATCCCTCCTGGACGTGCTCAGGCGCAACTGGGCCTATCTCGTGCCGATCGGGCTGTTGGTCTGGGGCGTGCTCAGCCTGAACCGTCCGGCCTTTGCCGGCGCCATCGCAGTGGCGTCGCTGGTGCCGGTCGCGCTCTGGCATGACCGCAGCCCGAAGCAACTGTTCAAGACGCTGTTCTTCGGCTTCAGCGATGGCATGCGCGGCATGATCGGTGTCGGCGTCGCCTGCGCCATCGCCGGGCTCGTCGTCGGCACGCTGTCGATGACCGACCTGACTGGCAAGATCAGCTCGGGCCTGTTTCACATGGCCGGCGGCAGCCCGTTCCTGACCATCATCGTCGCAGCCTTCGTCATCATCGTGCTTGGCATGGGCATGCCGACGCCGGCCGTCTATGCGCTGTCCGCCGTGCTGGCGGCGCCGGCGCTGATCACACTCGGGATCGAGGTCCTGCCGGCTCATCTCTTCATCGTCTACATTGCCTCGATGTCGGCGATCACGCCGCCGGTCGCGGTCGCGGCCTTTGCTGCGGCCTCGATCGCCAAGGCCAATCCGGTGATGATCGCGGTCGTCGCCTGCCGGATCGCGATGGTCGCCTTCATCCTGCCCTTCGTCTTCATGTACCAGCCAGCGCTGCTGCTGGTGGGGCCGATCTGGCAGATCCTGCTCATCTCCGGGACCGTGGCGCTCGGCGTGCTTGCCCTCAACGCGGCAATCGAGGGCTATTTCGTCGCCATGCTCGACCTGCCCAAGCGCATCCTGCTCTTCGCCTCGGGCATCGGCCTGTTCTTGCCCTTCCACAGCGCCCAGATCGCCGGCGCCGTGCTGCTCGCGGCCGTGACGGCCTGGCTCTGGGCCGGCAAGCGCGCCACGCCGGCGACGCCGGGGATCGCCTGAGGCGCGAGCCGATCAGTTGCCGAGATCACGGGCGACGCGGAAACCTGCGACCTGATCGCGGATGCCGGGCTCGCTGACGATCCTCGCATCGAGCGTGCGCATCGCCGGCGGATCGGCCCAGGAGCCGCCCCGGAGAATGCGCCCCTCCTCCTCGCGGCAGATCGGCGGTGGAAAGGGCTGGCCGGGCACCGACGGATCGGGCGGGCAGGTATCGACCCATTCCCAGAGGTTGCCGCTAAGGTCAGACAAGCCCCAGGCGGTCGGCGCAAATCTGCCTACGGGTGCGGTGGTCCGGAAGCCGTCGCGGCAGGGCGCGGCGGTCCAGCCGGGATGAGCGAGCCTCGCCGTCTCGTCGGCGCCATTGCCGATGGCGCAGAGCCGCGCCGGATCGGCCATCTCCCTGGCGGAGCCAGCCGCGACATGATGCCATTCCGGGTCGCTGAGGAGCCGGTAGCGCTGACCGGTGCGCTTCGAAAGCCAGGTGACATAGGCCTTGGCATCGCCATAGCTGACACAGGCTACGGGATCGTCGTCGGTCTGCGGATAACCGGGATCCTGCCAGGACAGCGTCGGGTCGAGCTTCCAGACCGGGGCGCGGACATGGCAGCCGAGTTCGACGACATGGCCGGACTGCTGCATGAAGGCGCGATACTGCGCCCGCGTCACCTCGAAGCGACCGACGGCGAAGGGCTGCGGCAGGCTGGCCTCGACGATACGCGGCGTCGCGCCGGTCGAGAGCTGCATGCGGACATCGCCCTCGGGGACGAGGACGAGCTCCGGGCAGTCCGCGCAGTCACGGAAGGTCTCGCCCGAGCCCGGCTTGATCCAGAGCCGGGTGCTTCCAGCAGCGAGATCGATGAAGCCCAGGGCCGCCAGCCGGGCTCCGATCCGCGTCTTGTCGACGCCGGCTGCCAAGAGTTCGAGCAGCGCCGTACGATCCGTCGTGGCGGCGATGCGCTCGGCCATCTCGACGGCGGGGTCCTTGGGCGGCGCCAGCGGGGTCAGTTTCAAGGACGGGACGCTGGACGCCGAACCGGCCTGGGGTTTCGGCTGGGCAGCAGCCGGAGCAGCCTGCAGCGTCAGGCCCGCGCCAATGACGATGACGGCGAGCGCCGTGGAGGAGCGCCGGGCGGTCATGCGCAGGGCGTCGTCTTGAATTCGACGCGGCGATCGACCGCCGTACTGGCGTCGTCGCGGGGCAGCCCGACCAGGACCTCGCGATAGCCGACGCCGGAGGGGCGCAGGCGCTGCGACATACCCGGCGCCTGGGTCGCCATCAGCGAGGCGATGCGCTCGGCACGATCTCGGGACAAGCGGTCGTTCACCCCTTCGGAGCCGGTGCGGCTGGCATGGCCGACGACGTCGAGGCAGATGCCGGCCTTGGTGGCGCGGGCGGCGATCTCGCGCAGCCAGACGGGATAGCTCGCCGAGAGCTTGCGGTCGGCATTGAAGGCGGTCGAGTTCGGCTCGAACAGGAACTTCACTCCGAGCTGGCCGAGCGAGAAGCCGCGCTCGACCATCTGGCCGAAGGTCTGGTCCGCCTGGCCGGTCTCGCCCAGCGCCGCGTAGGAAAGGTAGAGCCCGTTGAGCACGCGGATCTGGTCGCCACCCGGCTGATCCTTCGCCTCACGATAGAGATCGCGCGCCCTGGCGTGGTCTCCGGCCTCATAGGCCGCGCTCGCCTCGCGAATGCGGGCGGCGGCGCCGAGCTGGTCGATATAGGCAGGAGAGACGGGCGTGCCTGGCTGCGACTTCTGGCAGGCCTCGATATAGGCGCGGGTGGCGGCGTCCATGCCCCAGACCGGGCTGTCGGAGTAGGAGGCGGCCGGCGCGATGTCGACGTCGTTGACGACAGAGCGGGAGACGCTGCGGGCATAGACCGTCTTCGCCTCGCGCTCGACCAGCGCGAAGCAGATCCAGAAGGCATCCTTTTCGCCGCCGGGCTGGCCGGCATTGTTGATCGTGTTGAAGGTGCCGATGAAGACGAAGCGCGCCTTGGCGACATTCTCCGGCGTGAAGGCGAGCACCTTCACATGCGGGTAGCGCTCGGCGACGAGTTCGGCGATGCGCTTGTCGAAACCGCGCGTCGCGGCCGACTGGATGCCGGTGACGCCGTCGATCAGCGGGTCGATCACCATGGTGATCTCGCCGGCGCTGGCGGGAACTTTGGCGAAGAGGTCGGTCGCGGCCTTCATGAAGGCCTGTTCGAGCGGAACGAGCGCCGGGGGCTTCGTCGCTACGACCGGCTGGGCGATGGCGGCAGGAGCGCTGCCGACCGCGGCGAGAGCCAGCATGACGGCCGCCGTCAGCGACCGAGCGGTCACGCGGTGGCTTCGGCGGGTGAGGATCGAGGGCTGGGTCATGACGTCAACTCCCTTTGACTGATCGATCCGCTCATCGGGCGAGCCCGGAGAGCGCGTGTCGTGACAATGCCGGAACGCGACGGGACCCGCTGTCCCGCAGGGAACAGCCGCATCACCCAGCCTCCCTCGGCGCAAAAACCTCGACCTCGCCGAGGCCGCGGAGTTCGACACGGGCGAGCGGGCGGACATGGTCCGGCCCGCAATGCTCGGCCGCCAACGGCCCGATGCAGATCGACGAGCCCAGATCCTTGTTGAGGGCTTCCAACCGCGCTGCCGTGTTCACCGCGTCGCCATGAGCGGTGTAGTCGAGCTTCGCGCCGACCCCGACGTCGCCGACGATGGCAAAGCCGGTCTCGATGCCCTGACGGGTGCGGCCGAGCCGGATCGTCGCGGCGAGGCCCTCGGCCCGATAGGCCTCCGTCCAGGCGAGGATCGCGACGGCGCAGGCGACGGCGCGTCGTGGGTGGTCGGGAAGATCGAAGGGCGCGTTGAAGAAGGCATGCACGGCATCGCCGACGAACTTGTCGACCATGCCGCCATGCTCCCCGATGATGCGGGTGACGCCGTCGAAATAGCCGTCGAGCACGCTGACCAGTTGTTCCGGCCCGATGTCGCGCGTCGTCTGGGTGAAACCCTCGATATCAGTGAACAGGGCGGTGATCTCGCGCCGCTCGCCGGTGAGCTTGAGGCTCGCGGGATTGGCGACGATGCGCTCGACCACGCCCGGCGCCAGATGCTGCTCGAAACGGCGGCGCAAGCGCGTCTCGCGCAGGCGTGTCTCCGAAAATGCGGCCAGCGAGGTTGCGAGGAAGGCCGCTACGCCGGCCGCTGCCGGGAGCGAGGGGTCGAACAGGAGATCCCGCGCGGCGAGCAGCGCGGCGCCGAAGAACAGCGTCAGCAGGAGCCCCGCCACCGCCACGGCAGCAGGGGCAGGTCGCAGTTTGCGGGCAAGGCCGATCGCAATCGGGATGAGCAGCAGTGCGGCGGCACCTTCCCAGGCCCAGCCATGCGCCGCCCGAACCGGCATCATTCCGGCCGCGATCTGGCGGACGGCATCGGCGTGAAGCACGGCCGACGGCGTGAGGGGATCGCGCGCGCTCGCCCTGAGCGCACCGAGTTCAGGGGCGAAGCCGCCGATGAAGACGATCGCGCCCGTCAGAGGTCCGAGATCGGCCGCGCCACGCAGGAAGTCGGACGCGCGCAGCGTCGCAATCTCGGCCGCAGCGGGCGCCAGGCGAAGCAGGCCGTCGCGCGGCAACGATCGTGTCAGATCGCCAATGCCGAGGCGGGCCGGATCGCCCGACAAGAGGTATCCTGAAGCACCCGAGGCAAGCCGGATTGCCTCAAGCGCTAGGCCGGGCCGAATGGCGTCGCCGGCCGTAACGAACAAGGGGACGCGCCGGACCAGCCCGTCTTCGTCGCCCGGCAGCGACAAGGCGCCCGCCCCCGCGGCTTCGGAGGCCAGCGCCGGCGGCGGACCTGTCGCGCCGTTCTCGCCCCAAAGCGGGCCGAGCTTCGCGCCGTCGCGCGTCAGCACCGGCACATCGGCGATCGCGTCGCGCCCGCGCGGATCAAGGACCCAGCCGAGTGCGACGGGGCCGGCTGCGACGGCCTCCGCCAGCGCCTTGTCGCCGTCGACGAGCGTCTGCGCCAGCGCTCCGAGATCGGCACGCCCAGTCTCCGTGGCGAGTTGACGGGCGAGCGCCGCCGGCGAGCGCGTATCCTCGCCGGCCAGCAGGATGTCGAGCGCGATGGCCGCCGGCTTGGCGCCGTTCACCGCGGTGATCAGCCGCGCGAGCGTCTCGCGCGGCCAGGGCCAGGGGCCGACCGCCTCGAGGCTGGCGGTGTCGATCGCAACGATCGCGAGCTTCGTCTCAGGCGCCGTTGCCCGCCAACCGGCGACACTGCGGAGCAGCAGATCGAAGACGCGCTCCCGCTGGGTTTCTCGCCAGGCCGAGGGCGCGGCGAGCCCCAGCATCAGCACGCCAAGCCCGGCCAGCAGACCGGCCAGGACGGGCGGGGAAAGCCGGCGCCGCCGTTCAGCCATCGCCGATCCCGGCGCATGTCGCCAACAGATCGGGATCGCAGAAGATGCGGTCCGCAGTACGGCGGATGGCGCCGGCCTGTTCGAGCGAGCCCAGCGCGGCATTGACCTTCGGCCGGCTGGCCCCGAGCAGTTGCGCCAGTTCACCCTGCGAGAACGCCATGTCGAGCGGCACGCGCTTGCCCGGCTGCGCCCTGCGCCCGCCCAGCCCGACCAGCAGGAAGCGCGCCAGCCTGACCTCGATCGAATAGAGCGCGATGCCTTCGAGCTGGTCGGTGGTCTGGCGCAGGCGCCGGCACAGGAAGGCGATGATCCCGGTCGACAATTCGGGATAGCGCGAGATGAGCTGCTCGAGCGCCGCCCGCCGGAGGCCATAGGCGACGACCGGCGTCAGCGCGACCGCGTCGGCGCTGCGCTCGCCGCCGTCGAGCACCGCGATCTCGCCGAGAAGTTCGCCGCGCACGGCATGGCGAACGCTGAGCTCACGCCCGTCCTCGGTGGTCACGGCCAGCCGGATGCGCCCGTCGCCGACGAGGATGAGCTGATCGCCATGGTCTCCGCGCGAGAACAGCATCTGGCCCTGCTCGAAGCGCTGCTCGCGGAACTCGCCGGCGCAGGCCAGCAAGGCCTCAGGCGAGAGCCCTGCGAACAACGGCGCTTCGCCCAGCATGGCGGCGACGGCGGCATGGCCCATCGGCTTATGACACCAGCGCCATGGCCGCGCGGATACGGGCGTCGCCCCAGCCGCGAGCCGGCGTCGGCGGGGCACCGGGGCGCGCGATGTCGGTGCCTTCGCCGGCCGCAAGCGACACCTCCTGGCCCGCGGCCGAGACTGAAACCTCGCCGCGCAGGACGAAAACGCCGAAGACGCCGTTGCTCGGCCCGGCGAAGAAGCGCGTGCCGCGCACCGCGATCAGCCCGTAGGAGGAGCGCACGCGAAGCCCGCCAGCTTCGCTGCCCGGTGCCTTGTCGAACAGCAGCGCACCGGCGCCCAGCGTGATGGTGCCGCCGGCATCGACGATGAATCGGTCAATGGTGATGCGGGATTTCTCGCCGAGACGAAGCTCGGTCGCGCGTCCGAGCCGAAAACCGGCCCGCGCGCCATCGCCAGTCTCGACACGGTCTCCGACAAAGACCGGCCCGTTGGTCGAAAGCGCACGTCTGGCTTCCCTGAGTTCGGCAACGGCATCGCCGCGCAGATCCGTCACAAGGCCCGCCGGAGCGGGTCCAGCTGCCGGGGCCTGTGCATGGCCAGCGGCGGGCAAAGCCGCCACACCGAACAGCGACATAGCCCCCAACAGGTCGCGCCGATCGATCATCCAGCCATCATCGTCAATCATCGAGGCCTCCGCCCTCTTGCCTCCGCTTCGAAGCGCATCTTCCCCATGATCGGTACCGTAAGGTCAAGGCATGCTAACGTAGCCGGGCCATGCGATTTGTACCCGCGGGAACAGGCCGAGACGGGCTCCGCTCGGCCGCTGCATGACGCTCCGGCAGCGGCGCAACCGCCCTGCACCGACTGCGTCTCGCCCCCGCCATTGCGGGCATGGCGGGCGCTCACGGCCTGCGCCATCCTCCCCTCGTCAGCGGTCGAATGTGTCGTCTGCGCTGCAACGGGAGGATAGCCCATGAACGAAACCCAGAGCGACCTCCCCGGTCCGGCCAGTTTCGAGATCACCACCGCCGACGGCGCGACCCTGCAGGCCTTCATCGAAGGGCGGGGGCGGACCCTGCTGCTGGTCAGCGGGCTCAGCGGCACCGCCGGCTTCTGGAAAAACATCGCCACGACTCTGGCGCGTTCCTTTCGCGTGATCCGCTTCGACCAGCGCGGCATCGAAGCCAGCACGCGCGGCAAGGCCGCCTGCAGCATCGACGAACTCGCTCGCGACTGCCTCGGCGTGCTCGACGGGGCAGGCGCCGACAGCGCCGTGGTGCTCGGCCATTCGACCGGCGGCTGCATCGCGCAGTCGCTGGCGCGGCAGGCCCCACAACGCGTCGAGGGGCTGATCCTGAGCGGGAGCTGGCTGAAACCAAGCCGCTACATGGCCGGATATTTCGGTGCGCGCCGCGATATCCTCGACAGTCATCCTCAGGCCTTTGCGGCCAGTACCGTGCTGGGGGCCTATCCGCCAGCCTGGATCGAGGCGAACTGGCATGTTTTCGAAGGGGCCCTGGCGGCGGCGCCGACCACCGCATCGGCGAAGGCGGTGATGCGCGAGCGCATCGACGCGCTGCTCTCCTTCGACGGTTCGGCGCAGGCGGCGGCGCTCGCCATGCCGATCCTGGTGCTGGGCGCGCGCGACGACATGGTGGTGCCGGCCTTCCTGCAGGAAGAGCTGGCCGCGGCCCTGCCCGGCTGCAGCAAGACGCTGCTCGACACGGGCGGCCATCTCATTCCGGTGTCGCGGCCGGACGCCTTCACCTCCACGGTGGCTGACTGGATCGGCCGGCTCGACTGATCGTGAACGCCGCGGAGGCTGCCGCGTCGAATTGGCTCATGGGCATAGCCTCAAGTTGCATTATTCCAGTTCGAGGCCTTGACGCTGCGGCGCCAAGGCCCAGCCGCAGCAAGGACATCCCATGCCCGCCAAGACACCGCACGCCATTGCCCGTATCGTGCTCCTGACCGCCCTGGTCGCCCCCGTGTTCGTTCCGCTGCCCGCGCTGGCCCAGGACATCGCCGCCGGCGAGCGCTCCTGGAACAAGTGCCGCGCCTGCCACCAGATCGGCGAAGGCGCCAGGAACCTCGTCGGCCCGCAGCTGAACGGTTTGTTCGGGCGTCATTCCGGCGCGGTCGAGGGCTACAGCTTCTCGGCCGCCAACAAGAATTCCGGCATCACCTGGGACGAGGCCGTCTTCGCCGAGTACATCAAGGATCCGAAGGCCAAGATCCCAGGCACCAAGATGATCTTCGCCGGCATCAAGAACGACAAGGAAATCCAGGACCTCACCGCCTTCCTCAAGCAGTACGACAAGGACGGCAAGAAGCTCTGAAGTCCGGCAAGAATCCGCAACTCTCATCCCGACGAGCCGCCGGACGGCGCCTTGAGGGGTGAGAGCACGGGACGCCTCGAGCTCCCCTGAGGTTCGCCGCCGCGGCCGATGCCGCGGCGTCATCTATCTCTCGCATAGCCACAGCCTATTGGACCGGCGACGCGCTTCCTTCCTATCCTTCGGTCAGGCAGGCTCGCCGGCCGGCTCGGCGCCACCGCCCTGACGACAACGCGGCCGAATGGCCCGAAACTTGCCGGCAAGTGCCCGCGCCGCGTGGCAGCCTAGGCCTGTGCGCCGGCGCAAGGCTGTGATCTATTCGCAGGGCGGCCGTGCCTGAGGGGGCACGCCGGCCCAGACGACTACCGAGGGAGAATGACGATGACTACAGCGATCCGCCGCCGCCTCGCCCAGACGACAGCCCTTTGCGCGCTCGGCCTGGCCGCTCTCGGCCTTTCGGCGCTGCCCGCATCGGCACAGGCCCCCAAGAGCGGGGGCACGGTCCATGTCGTCGTCCAGCCCGAGCCGCCCATGCTGATGCAGGGCCTCAACCAGAACGGCCCGACCAACATGGTCGCCGGCAACATCTATGAATCGCTGCTGCGCTACGACGAGAAGCTCAACCCGCAGCCTTCGCTCGCCAAGAGCTGGGAGGTCTCGCCCGACGCCAAGGTCTACACCTTCAAGCTCCAGGAGGGCGTGAAGTGGCATGACGGCAAGCCCTTCACCGCCGACGACGTCGTCTTCAGCCTCGACAAGTTCCATCGCGAGGTCCATCCGCGCTGGCGGCCGATCGTCAACGCCCAGGTCGAGAAGATCGAGAAGGTCGACGACCTGACGGTCAAGATCACGCTGAAGCAGCCCTTCGGCCCGATGATCACGACGCAGGAGGTCGCCTCCGCGCCAATGATTCCGAAGCACATCTATGACGGCACGGATTATCGCGCCAACCCGGCCAACAACACGCCGATCGGCACCGGCCCCTTCAAGCTCAAGGAGTGGAAGAAGGGCTCCTATATCCATCTCGTGAAGAACGCGGACTACTGGGCCAAGGGCAAGCCCGCGCTGGACGAGATCTACTGGCAGATCATTCCCGATGCCGCCGCGCGTGCCGTCGCCTACGAGACCGGCAAGGTCGATGTCCTGACCGGCGGTTCGGTCGACGTCTATGACGTGCAGCGCCTGTCCAAGCTGCCGAACAGCTGCATGACGACAAAAGGCTGGGAGATGTTCGCCCCCCATGCCTGGCTGACCGTCAACATCGCCAAGGGCGGCCCGATGGCGAACAAGCAGTTCCGCCAGGGCATGATGTACGCGATCGACCGCGACTTCGGGAAAGACGTGGTCTGGGACGGGCTCGGCAAGCTGCCGACGGGCCCGATCTCGTCGAAGACGAAGTTCTATTCGGCCGATGTGCCGAAATACAGCTATGACGTCGCCAAGGCGAAGGAGCTGATCAAGGCCTCCGGCTACAAGGGCGAACCGCTCAAGATCCTCGCCCTGCCCTATGGCGAGGTCTGGAGCCGCTGGGCCGAGGCGATCAAGCAGAACTTCGCTGATGCCGGCATCAACGTCTCGATCGAGACCACGGACGTGCCGGGCTGGACGCAGAAGGCCTCGAACGGCGATTTCGACCTGACCTTCAACTTCCTCTACCAGCTCGGCGACCCCGCGATCGGCGTGGCGCGCAACTACATCTCGACCAACATCGTCAAGGGCAACCCCTTCGGCAACCAGGGCGCCTATGTGAACCCAGAGGTCGACAAGCTCTTCGCCGATGCGGCGATCGCGCCGACCGACGCCGCCCGGCAGGAGCTCTACACCAAGGTCCAGAAGGTCCTGGTCGAGGATCTGCCGGTGCTCTGGCTGCTGGAGATGGAGTTCCCGACCATCTACCGCTGCAACGTCAAGAACCTCGTCACGACGGCGATCGGCGTGAATGACGGTTTCCGGGACGCCTGGAAGGATTGATAGCGCGGCCCCGGCCGGACAGAGGCGCGGGCGAGCTTTCGCCGTCATGGTCGGGCCTGTCCCGACCATCCGCGCCTTCTGCCGGCGAGCGCAAGCTGAAGACGTGGGTGCTCGCCACAAGGGCGAGCATGACGGCGGGAATCCCGTCCTTTCGGATCATGGTTGAATGAACCTGCTGCAATTTCTCTCCGGCCGGCTGGCGAAGGGCGTGCTCACGCTCATCGCCATCGCCGTGCTCAACTTCTTTCTGATCCGGGCCGCGCCAGGCGATCCGGCGCAGGTGCTCGCCGGCGAGGCAGGGGCTGCGGACGCGCAGCTCCTCGAGCAGCTGCGCGAGCGCTTCGGCCTGAACGAGCCGCTGCTGACGCAGCTCTGGATCTATCTGAAGGGCTACCTGACCTTCGATCTCGGCTTCAGCTATCGCCAGCAGCAGCCGGTGCTGACGCTGGTGCTGGACCGGCTGCCCGCGACCCTGCTGCTGACCGGCGCCGCCTTCGTGATCTCGCTGGTGCTGGGCACGGCGATGGGCGCGCTCGCCGCGCGTCGGGCCGGCAAATGGTCCGACAGCCTGATCACCGCGCTGGCTCTCGTCTTCTACGCGACGCCGCTGTTCTGGGTGGCGCTGATGAGCCAGATCGTCTTCGCGCTGAAGCTCGGGATCGTGCCGAATGTCGGCTACGAGACCATCGGCGCCGGCTATACCGGGTTTGCCCGTGCGCTCGACATCGGCCGGCATCTCGTGCTGCCGGCGCTGACGCTCGGCCTGTTCTTCACCGCGCTCTATGCCCGGATGATGCGGGCCTCGATGCTGGAGGTCGCGGGCGCCGATTTCGTCAAGACCGCGCGCGCCAAGGGGGTTTCCCCGCCCCGCGTCTGGCGCCGCCACGTCGCGCGCAACGCCATCCTGCCGGTGGTGACGCTGGCCGGCCTGCAGGCAGGCCAGCTCGTCGGCGGCGCCGTGTTGACCGAGACCGTCTTCGCCTGGCCCGGCATCGGCCGCCTGATGTTCGATGCCCTGGTGCAGCGCGACTATTCCGTGCTGCTCGGCGTCTTCTTCATCTCCTCCGCCATGGTGGTGGGCTTCAACATCCTGACCGACCTCGTCTACCGGATCGCCGATCCGCGCATCGAGGCCGGGGCATGAGTGTCCGGGCATGAACTTCCTCAAACGCTTCTGCCGCAACCGCGGCGCCGTGCTCGGCCTCGTGATCCTGCTCGCGGTCGTCGTCTTCGCGCTGCTGGCGCCGACGCTCTACCCGCAGTCGCCCTGGCGGCCGGTCGGGCGGCCCTTCATCGCGCCCTTCGTGATGGAGCGCTTCCCGCTCGGCACCGACACGCTCGGCCGCAACCTGGCGGCGGGCCTCGTCCATGGCGCACGCGTCTCGCTGATGATCGGCGTGGTCTCGACGCTGGTCGCGCTCCTGATCGGCGTGCCGCTCGGAGCCATCGCCGGCTACGCCGGCGGCTTCGTCGACGATGCGCTGATGCGCTTCACCGAGTTCTTCCAGACCATCCCCTCCTTCGCGCTGGCGATCGTGCTGGTCGCGATCCTGCAGCCCCAGCTCGGCTCGATCGTGCTCGCGATCGGCGTCGTGTCCTGGCCGCCGGTCGCAAGGCTGGTGCGCGGCGAGGTGCTCTCGCTGCGAACGCGCGAGTATGTCCAGGCGGCGGTAACGATCGGCCAGTCGACGCCGCGCATCATCTTCAGCCAGGTCCTGCCGAACACCATCGCGCCGATCATCGTGATGGGTTCGCTGATGATCGGCTCGGCGATCCTGCTCGAATCCTCGTTGTCCTTCCTCGGGCTCGGTGACCCGAACCTGATGAGCTGGGGCTACATGGTCGGCGCCGGGCGCACGCGCCTGCTCGACGCCTGGTGGATCTCGTTCTTTCCGGGGCTCGCCATCTTCCTGACCGTGCTCGCCCTCAACCTGGCTGGCGAAGGCCTGAACGACGCGCTGAACCCGCGCCTGGCAAGGGGGCGCGAATGAGCGAAGCACCTTCCCGCAGCGTGCCGGCCCTCTCCATCGAGGGCCTGACGCTCGCCCTGCCGGCGATGGCCGACCGCGCCCATGCGGTCGAGCAGATCACGCTGGCCATTGCGCCGGGCGAAACGCTCTGCGTCGTCGGGGAATCCGGCTCGGGCAAGTCGATGATCGCGCATTCCGTGATGGGCCTGCTGCCCAAGGCGGTGAAGCCTGTCGCGGGAGCGATCCGTCTCGCCGGCCGCGACCTGCTCGCCCTCGACGAGGCTGCCTGGCAGGATGTGCGCGGTCGCGAAGTCGGCATGATCTTCCAGGAGCCGATGACCTCGCTCAACCCGGTCATGCGCGTCGCCGACCAGATCGTCGAGACCTTCGAGGCGCATGGGCTCTTCGGCAAATCCGAGCGCTACAAGCGCGCCGTCGATCTCCTGACCGAGGTCGGCCTGCCCGATCCGCCGCGGCTCGCCAAGGCCTACCCGCACGAACTCTCCGGCGGCCAGCGCCAGCGCGTGATGATCGCGATGGCGCTCGCGCTCGAGCCGAAGCTCCTGATCGCCGACGAGCCGACGACGGCACTCGACGTGACGACGCAGGCGCAGATTCTCAAGCTGATCGACAATCTGCGCCACAAGCACGGCACGGCGGTGCTGTTCATCACCCATGACATGGGCGTCGTCGCCGAGATCGCCGACCGGATCGCCGTTCTCGAAAAGGGCGTGCTGGTCGAGGAAGGCACCGCCGACCAGGTGCTCGGCGCGCCCCGCCATCCCTATACGCAGAAACTGCTCGCGGCCGTCCCCTCGCTGACGCCGCCGGACCGGCCTGCCCTTCCGGCCTCCGCGCCCGTGCTCAGGGTCGAGCAGCTCGGCAAGGTCTATCGCAAGCGGACGCTCTTCGGCACGGCGCGCGAGGTCAAGGCAGCGGACGACGTCTCGTTCTCGCTGGTCCGGGGCGAAACGCTCGGCCTCGTCGGCGAAAGCGGCTCTGGCAAGTCGACCGTCGGGCGCTGCTGCCTGCGCCTGATCGAGCCCGACAGCGGGCAGGTCATCCTGAACAGCCCGCACGCAGGGGAACTCTTCCTCTGCGACCTCAAGCCGACCGCGCTGCGCGAGCAGCGCAAGCGGATCCAGATGGTCTTCCAGGACCCTTTCGCGTCGCTCAACCCACGCCAGACCGTCGGCCGGATCATTTCGGACGGGCCGGTGGCGCACGGCACGCCGCGCAAGGAGGCGTTGGCCAGGGCGCGCGAACTGCTCGAACTGGTCGGCCTCTCCGGCAATGCGATCGACCGGTACCCGCATGAATTTTCGGGCGGCCAGCGCCAGCGTGTCGGCATCGCGAGGGCGCTCGCGCTCGAGCCCGACGTGCTGGTCGCGGACGAGGCGGTCTCGGCCCTCGACGTCTCGGTCCAGGCTCAGATCCTGAAGCTGATCAAGGACATCCAGCAGCGGCTCGGCCTCGCCATCCTGTTCGTCACGCATGACCTGCGCGTCGCCGCGCAGATCTGCGACCGGATCGCGGTGATGCAGCGCGGCAGGATCGTCGAGACGGGGCCGACGGCGGCGCTCTTCGCCAATCCCCAGCACGCCTACACGCAGCAGCTGCTTGCGGCGGTTCCGGGTGGCGGGCGGTTCGGACATTGATGCCGCCACGGTTTCACAACCGTACGTCACCTCGGACGCTGCGGATTTGATGGACGTTTCGCGAAACCACGAAGCCAACTGACGCCATTCTGACGGAGCCTCGCCCATGCCTCTCGATCCCGCTCTCCGCGACAAGATCCTCGCCTCCGTCGAGGCAGGCTTCGCCGAACAGGTCGCGTTCACGCAGGAACTGATCCGCTTTCCCTCGCTGCGTGGCGACGAGCATGCCTGCCAGGACTTCATCTTCCGCGCCATGAAGGAGCGCGGCTTCACGGTCGATCGCTTCAAGATGGACGAGGCCGCGATCAAGGCCCATCCCGGCGGCGCACCCTTCTCCGAATTCCATAGCGACGCGCCGATCGTGGTCGGCATCCATCATCCGCGCGAGGAGAAAGGCCGGTCGCTCATCCTGCAGGCGCATGTCGACGTGGTACCGGAGGGGCCGGCAGACCAGTGGACGCATGCGCCCTTCGACCCGGTGATCGAAGGCGACTGGCTGTATGGTCGCGGCAGCGCCGACATGAAGGCAGGCGCCGCGGCCAACTTCTATTGCATCGACGCATTGAGGCGCATCGGGTTACAGCCCGCTGCCACGGTCTATCATGAATCCGTGGTTGAGGAGGAATCGACCGGAAATGGCGCGCTGATGACGCATCTGCGCGGCTATCGCGCCGAGGCCGCGCTGATTCCCGAGCCCGAATACGAGATGCTGGCGCGGGCCAATGCCGGCGTGATCTGGTTCCAGTTCGAGGTGCGCGGCGTGCCCGCTCATGTCCGCGAGATGGGGACCGGCGCCAATGCGATCGACGCCGCCTATCGCGTGATCTCGGCCTTGCGCAAGCTCGAGGAGGAGTTCAACGCCGAGAAGGTCGGCCGCGAGCATTTCGAGAACGACCCGCATCCCATCAACCTGAACATCGGCAAGATCGAGGGCGGCGACTGGGCCTCCTCGGTGCCGTGCTGGTGCAAGGTCGATTGCCGCGTCGGTCTGTATCCGGGCGTCACCGCAGAGGAGATCGCCAAGCGCATCGAGGATTGCATCCGAACGGCGTCGCGCAACGACTCATTCCTCGCCAACAACCCGCCGAAAGTGACGTTCAACGGCTTCTGGGCCGAGGGCTACGTCCTTGAGCCCGGCAGCGAGGCGGAAGCCGTGCTCGCCCGCGCGCATGAGGCTGCGCTCGGCAAGCCGCTGAAATCCTTCATGACGGCGGCCTATCTCGATACCCGCGTCCACGCCCTCTACGACAAGATTCCGGCGCTCTGCTACGGGCCGATGGGTGAGCGCATCCATGCCTTCGACGAACGCGTCAGCCTTGCCTCGGTCAAGCGGATCACCGGCGCGATGGCGGTGTTCGTCGCGGAGTGGTGCGGCGTGGAGCCCTTGAAGGCGTAACGCCAAAGCCGGCGCGGCCTGCGCATGTCGCAGCCGTGCCGCCCACAATTGCGCCACCTCCAGACGACGGAACATCAGATTCCAGGCAGCGCCATCTGGAATTTTCTGGCCGCCACCCCCATTTTCTGCAATATTTGTTCCGTTCGCGTGATCCGAATCATGCGACGAGAGGGGGTGGGTTCGAGCGGAGATGAAAAAGGCCGGGAAGAAGGGGGGACGGACGCGGGCGCAGATCGCTGCGATGCCCGTTCGCCTTGGTCTGGACGGCTCTCCCGAGATCCTGCTCATCACCTCGCGCACGACTCGGCGCTGGATCGTCCCCAAGGGCTGGCGGATGAAGGACCGCAACGACGCCGAAGCCGCCGCCATCGAAGCCTATGAAGAGGCCGGTGTGATCGGCCGGGTCAGCGAGACGCCAGCCGGACGCTATAGCTACTGGAAGCGCATGGCCGACCACTTCGCCCTGTGCGAGGTCACGCTCTACCTGCTCGAGGTCGAGCGCCAGCTCGACAGCTGGGCGGAGAAGGACGAGCGCCACAGCCAGTGGTTCAAGCTCGAGGATGCGGCCGATCTCGTCGACGAGCCCGAACTCGCGACCGCCATCCGCAATCTGCCGCCCATTCACTTGGCGACGGCCGCCTGCGCCGTCTGATTCCGGCTGTCGGCTGAGGCCGGCTCAGCGTCCGGGCTGCGGCGTCGGCACGAGCATCTCGCGCTCCTGGCGGGCCCGCGCCTCCTTGGTCTCCATCAGCCGGCTCTCGCGCAGCGCATTGGCGCTTTCCAGGATCGGATAGCCGATCGAGGCGATGTGGCCGTGGATGCGCTTGAGATCGCGGATGATGTCGAGATGGATGGCGCTGGTTTCGATCGATTCCGGCCGGCCGCTGCGCAAGCGCTGAAAATGGCTCTCGGTGGCGCGCCGCTCGGCATCGCGCATGGCCGACTTTTCGGCGAAGAGCTGTCGTGCCAGGGCAAGGTCGCGCGTCGCGAAGACGTTGAGCGCCAAAGCGAGCGCAGACGCGACCTTGTGGTGGAAGTCGCGGATCTCTGCCAGCCCTTCCGGCGAGAAGCTGTAGCGCTTGCGGATCTTCTTCTCGGCCAGCTCGCGCAGATTCTTGTCGATGATATCGCCGATATGCTCGAGATTGGTGATCAGGGTGATGATCTCGAACAGCCTGCGGCTCTCCTCCTCGGTCAGCTCGTTGCGCGAGACCTTGACCAGATAGAGCTTGATCGACTCGTGGATGGTGTCGACGCCGTCATCCGCCTCGGCAATCGCACGGGAGAGCTTGAGTTCGTCCTTCTCCAGCAATGTCATGGTGTCGCGCAGCATCACCTCGACGCGGTCGCCGAGGCGCAGCGCCTCGCGCATGGCGCCGGCCAGCGCCTCGGTCGGGCTGTCCAAGGCGTTGGGGTCGAGATAGCGCGGCGCGACCGCCTCCGCGGCGGCATCCTTGCCAGGCATGAAGCGCCCGACGAGCTTCGACACGGGGCCGACAAAGGGAAGGAAGACCAGCGCGCCGACGAGGTTCAAGACGACGTGGAACTCGATGGCGAGGCGGCTGTCGGCCGAGGGCAGCGAGATCAGCCAGGCGGAGAGCGGGCCGACGAAGGGCAGGACCGCCAGGGCGAGCAGCAGCCGCGTCAGCAGGTTGCCGACGGCGGCGCGGCGCTGCCCGGCCGGCGCCCCGAGCTGGTCCAAAACCGGGATCAGGGCATTGCCCAGATTCGCACCAATCACCAGCGTGAGCGCCGTGGCGGGCGGGAACAGGCCGGACGCAGCGAAGGTCGTGATCAGCAGGATCACGGCGATGCTGGAATGGGTCAGCCAGGTCGCGGCGACCGCGACCAGTACGGCGAGCAGAGGTTCGCTGCCAATGGCGCCGAGCAGGACCCGGAAGGTCTGCGACTGGGCCAACGGAGCCGCGGCCGTGTTGAGCTCGATCAGCGACAGCAGGATGAGTCCAATGCCGACCAGTACGCGGCCAATATTGCGGGCCCGGTCCATCGCCTCGTTCGAGAGATAGAGCCCGACACCGACGGCCAGGCACAGCCCCCAGAGCCAGCCCAGATCCATCGAGATGACAAAGGCCGCGAGCGACGTGCCGAAATTGGCGCCGAGCAGCACAGCCAGCGCCATGGCGGGAACGATCAGGTTCTGCCCGGCGAAGGAGGAGACCAGCAGCGTCGTCGCGGTCGAACTCTGCAGCACCATGGTCACGGCCGCTCCACTGCCAAAGGCGGCGAAGCGATTCTTTGTGAAGGTCTGCAGGGCCTGGCGCAGCGACGAGCCGAAGGCGCGCATGGCGCCGGTGCGGACCAACCTGACCGACCAGATCAGCAGCGCGACGCCGCCGGCAAGGTGGATCAGGATCGTGGTCGCGCTCTCGCTCGTGGTCATCGCCGCCGAATCTTTCTCCGCTCAAGGGTGCCAGGTTACTGGAAAAACGTCGCTTTTTCGTTAGCCAACTTATCGTTTATGCGAGCAAAACGTGCTGATTTTGCGGCAGGATCGTTGGCTTTTTAGGCAAAAGGCGCCGAGCGCGGGTTCAGGCCGGTGGAATCAGCGTCACGCCCGAGCCGGCGAAGGCCAGCCGGACCGGCGTGCCCGGCTCCAGCATGGCGTGATGGCCGTACTGGACGACGAAAAGCTCACCGACCGGCGTCTCGACCATGATGTCGAGATGATTGCCGAGATAGGCGCATTTGGCGACCTTGCCGGGAAGCGATGCCGGCCCGTTCTCCTCCGAGAGCAGCAGGCTTTCCGGCCGGATGGCGACCTTTGCGGGGCCGGCATCGAGACCACGCGCCGGCAGGGTGATCGTCGCCGGCCCGAGCGCGACCTGGGCCCGGCCATCGGCCACTGACTTGACGGTCACCTCGATCAGGTTCGCGTCGCCGATGAAGTCGGCGACGAAGGCGTTGGCGGGCTCCTCATAGAGCGCGCGCGGGGCGCCCTGCTGGGCGATCTTCGCATTGGACATCACGATGATCTTGTCGGAGACGGCGAGCGCCTCCTCCTGGTCATGCGTGACATAGGCGACGGTCAGATTCAGCTCCTGCTGCAGCTCACGGATTTCCTCGCGGACGCGGCGGCGCAGCTTGGCGTCGAGGTTCGAGAGGGGTTCGTCGAAAAGCAGCACCTGCGGCTCCAGCACGAGCGCACGGGCCACGGCGACGCGTTGCTGCTGCCCCCCGGACAGTTCCGAAGGATAGCGGTTCTCGAAGCCCTTCAGGCCTACGAGGGCGAGCTTGGCCAGCGCCATCTCACGGGACTTCTCCTTGCCCAGGCCCTTGACCGTCGGGCCATAGGCGGCGTTCTCCAATACGCTCATATGCGGAAACAGCGCGTATGACTGGAACACCATGCTGACGTCGCGATCGGCGGCCGAGAGCTTCGTCACATCCTCGCCGCCGATCAGGATCTGGCCCTCGCTGGCGATTTCGAGACCCGCGATCATGCGCAGGGTCGTGGTCTTGCCGCAGCCGGAAGGACCGAGCAGCGTCACCAGCTTGCCCGCCTCGACGGTGAAGCTGACATTGTCGACGGCCGTCACCGCGCCGTAGCGCATGGAAACATTGCGGAATTCGACGGATGCAGGCCCGGCCTTGGTCAACTTGCTGCTCCCTGGCTGATAGGGTCGGACACCGAGCTGGAAAGCGCGACGACCTTGCGCCGGCCGAGCTTGCGCTCGCCGACACCGAGCTGGATCAAACCGATGCCCATCGCCATGAAGACGATCAGCACCGAGGAATAGGCGATGGCGAGGCCGAATTCGCCGGCCTCGACACGCCCGACGATGTAGGCAGTGGCGAGGTTGTACTCGGCTGAGACCAGGAAGATCACCGCGCTGACCGCCGTCATCGAGCGGACGAAGGAATAGACCAGCGCCGAGACCAGCGCGGGCCGCAGCAGCGGCAGCACGACACGCCAGAGCGTGGTGAAGCTGCGGGCGCGCAGCGTCGTCGAGGCCTCGTCCAGGCTCTTGTCGATCTGCGACAGGCCGGCGATGCCGGAGCGGACGCCGACCGGCATGTTGCGGAAGACGAAGGCGATGATGAGGATCAGCCCGGTGCCGGTGATCTCGATCGGCGGCACGTTGAAGGCGAGGATATAGGCGACGCCGAGCACCGTGCCGGGGATGGCGAAGGAGAGCATCGTCGCGAATTCGAGCGTGGCGCGTCCGGCGAATTTCTGTCGGGTCAGCAGATAGGCCGTCAGCAGGCCGATCACCGCCGTCAACGGCGCCGAGATCGCCGCAACCTTGATCGTCGTGAAGAACGAGTTCCAGGCCGAGCCCTGGAAATAGATGCCGTTGCTGAAGTCGATCGCGAAACCGGTGAGGTAGTGCTCCAGCGTCGGAGTGTGGTTGCGGCCCATATTCTTGACGAAGCCGCCGACCAGGATGACGAGGTAGATCACGAAGGTCAGCGCGACCCAGGGAACGATCGCGGCGGCGGCGAGCCAGGTAATGCGGCGCGGCAGCGGCGTCGGCAGGCCGGCGTCGCCCTTGCCGGTGACGGTGGTGTAGGACTTGCCGCCGAGCCAGCGCTGCTGCACCCAGAAGGCGCCGAGCGTGAAGGCGAGCAGGATGATGGCGAGCACCGCCGCCTGACCCTGATTGTAGGCGGCGCCGACCACGGCGAAGAAGATCTTCGTTGAGAGCACCTCGAAATTGCCGCCGAGCACCAGCGGATTGCCGAAATCGGCCATGCTTTCGACGAAGCCGAGCAGGAAGGCGTTGGCGATGCCGGGCTTGAGCAGCGGCCAGGTCACGGTGCGGAAGGTCTGCCAGCGCTTGGCGCCGAGCGTCTGCGAGGCTTCCTCCAGGCTCGGGCTGATGCCCTGCACCACGCCGATCAGGACGAGGAAGGCGATCGGCGCGAAGGCGAGAACCTGCGCCAGCAACACGCCGGGCAGGCCGTAAAGCCAGCGCGAGCGCGGCACGTCGAACCATTCGTAGAGGAAGGTCGAGACCACGCCGGCGCGGCCGAAGAGCAGGATCAGGGCAAGGCCGATGACGAAGGGCGGGGTGATGATCGGCAGCACCGTCAGCGCCCGCATGACGCGCTTGCCGGGCATGCCCGTGCGCAGGATCAGAAGCGCGCAGGCGAGACCGAGGAGCGTCGTGATCACGCCGCAGAGCACGGCGAGGACGAGGGTGTTCCAGGCCACGCCGCAATTGACGTTGGCAGTGAGGCAGCCGAGCCCCCAGATCGAGGAATCGAAGAAGCGGGCGACGAAGGCGGAGGGCGCGAAGGCGCCGCTCTGGTCGACCAGCGCGCTCTTCAGGATCATCCACACCGGATAGAAGATGAACAGCCCGATCAGCAGGATGACGATGCCGATCGAGGACGTCGTGAACAGGTCGCCCCGGCAGATGCCGCGATAGGCGAGGCCGTGGCAGAGCAGCAGCAGCAGCGCGACGATGACGAGGAAGGCCCCGCCGCCCATGCCGCGCTGGACGCCGCCGCCGCCGCCCAGCAGCGCCGCCAGCCAGGGAATGCCCTGGCCCTCCAGCGCGATGGCGAATCCCTGCGCAAAGAGCAGGACGAGGCCGAGCGCCCCCGCCGCGACCAGCGCTGTCGCGGTCCGGGCGGCATCGCGGCTGCCGATGAACGCCGTCGCCGCAGCCAGCGCCGCGCCGATCGGGAGCAGCCAGGGTGCCTGGCCGGAGAGGCCGAGCGCCAGCGCGCTGCCGGCCTTGCCGAAGGGATAGCCGGCGAGCCAGCCGAACCGCGTCAGGCTCATCCCCTCGACGAAGTACCAGGGCAGCACGGCATAGCCGAGCCAGCCGAGCAGCAGCACGAGCTTCGTGGCGGAGCGCATCCTTGCCTGTCCCCTCACCTCATTTGCGGCCTGGCCGGTTGAACCGGCTCTTGCGGCATTGTCGAACGTCCTGCGCGGAAACTCGCCGTCATCCCGGGCTTGCCCCGGGATCCATCGGAGGGCGGTTCCTTGTCCAGAACTTGGCTCTACGATGGCTCCCGGAGCTCGGCTTCGCTGCGTCCGGGATGACGGCGGTGGTTCGGCAGGCTGATTGCCCCTACTTCGGCAGCGCCTTCACTTCCTTGTCCCATTTGGCGAGCAGGCGAGTGCGCTCGGCCGAGGAGCCGTACTTCACGAAGTCGTAGTTGATCAGCTTCATCTGATCCATCTTCGGCGACTGCGCCGGCACCGGCGAGGCCTTGTTCGAGGGCACCTGATAGGACTTCGCCGGGGCGGCCAGCGCCTGTGCCGCGGGGGTCAGGGCCCAATCGTAGAACTTCTTGGCGTTCTCCAGATTGCGCGCGCCCTTGACGATCGACATCGAGCCGATCTCGTAGCCCGTGCCCTCGCAGGGCGCGACCGGCTTGATCGGATCGCCCTGCACGGCGAAGACGACGGCGTCGTGAATGAAGACGATGCCGACGGCGGTCTCACCCAGGCTCGCAGCCTTGGCCGGGGCCGCGCCCGACTTGGTGTACTGGCTGACGTTCTTGTGGAGCTGCTTCAGATAGTCGAAGCCCTTCTCCTCGCCCATCAGCTGCACGACGGTGGCGAGCAGGTTGTAGGCGGTGCCCGACGAGTTCGGGTCGGCGACCTGGACGTCGTCCTTGAGCTTGGCGTTGAGCAGGTCGGCCCAGCATTTCGGCTCGGGAATGCCCTTCGACTTGATCTGCTCGGTGTTGAAGCCGAAGCCGAGCGCACCGGCATAGATGCCGACGGAGCGCTGCTTGGCGGCCTTCCATTGGTCGATGGCCCAGCTATGCAGCTCGGCGTTCTTCGGCGATTCATATTCCTGGGTCAGACCCTCTTCGGCCGCCTGGAGATGAGGATCGCCGGTCCCACCCCACCAGATGTCGCCGCGCGGATTGGAGGATTCCGCCTTGAGCTGGGCATAGATCTCGCCGGCCGACTTGCGGGTCATCGCGACCTTGATGCCGGTGTCCTTCTCGAAGGCGGTGGACATGGCGCGGCACCATTCCTCCTGGACGCCGCAATACATGACGAGCGACCCCTGAGCACGGGCCGGAGTGGCAGCAAGGGCCGCAGTGGCGAGACCGGCGAAGAGACCGGCTTTGAGCCAGGATTTCGATGACATGGTAACCTCCCTGATCGAAGAGACCGGCTTCTATGTCCGGTTCTTGTGACTGCCGTGAAACTGAGACGAAACAACGTGAAAGATCAATGGAATACGGCGCCGGCTAAGCGATTCCCGTGATTTCCTTGAGGACCGGGGCCAAATCCGGACTGCTGCACAGGATGGGGTTTCCTTTGGCGATCCCTTCGCCGGCGAAAAAATCATTGATCGAAGCGCCTGCCTCGCTTGCGATGACGATGCCGGCGGCAACGTCCCAGGCGTTGATGTGGAGTTCGGCATAGGCATCCGAGCTGCCGTTGGCGACGTGACACAGCCCCAGCGTGCCCGAGCCGCCGCGTTTCATCTCTGCTCCGGCTGCATAGCCGCGCTCGATGACCTTGAGATAGTTCGCAGCAGGCACGCGCGTCGACCAGCCGAGCTCGACCGAGGCGCGGCCGATGTCAGCTGCGCCGGAAACCTTGATCGGTTCACCATTCAGGGTCGCGCCGGCACCGCGCCGGGCGGCATAGACCTCGCCCAGGGCCGGCGCCGCCACGACGCCGATCTCCGGCCTGCGGTTCGCCAGGAAGCCGATGGAGATGCACCAGTTGCGGTCGCCATGGGCGAAGTTGGCGGTGCCGTCGATCGGATCGAGGATCCAGACGGCATCCGAGGCTTGGCCGCCGCCCTCCTCACCGATGACGGAATCATTCGGGAAGAGCTGTGACAGGCGCTGGCGCAGGAAATCCTCGACCTTGCCGTCGGCGACCGTCAGCCAGTCCTGCGCGCCCTTCATCGTGACGCCGAGCGACTCGCGCCGATTGAAGTAGCCCAGCGCCAGATGGCTCGCCTCGGCCGCCAGCCCGAGCGCTGCATAATAGCGCAGGTCGCGTTCCGCCGGCGTCATAGCTTTGCCACCAGCCATTACTTGGCTCCCAGGTCGACGCTGACCGGCTTGCCGGACTTCGCCGATTCCGTCGCGGCATCGGCCAGGATTTGCGCCTTGAGCCCGTCGAGGCCCGATGGCGTCGGCGCCTTGCCGCCCTTGCAGGCAACGAAGAAAGCGTCGAGCTCGGCGCGATAGGCAGCCGCATAGCGCTCCAGGAAGAAGTTCTGGACCGGATCAGCCCGGAAACCCGCGCCGGTGGCGCTCTCGACCGTGGTCTCGTGGATGTTGCCGGCGCGCAGCATGCCCTTCGAGCCATGGACCTCGATGCGCTGGTCGTAACCATAGGTGGCGCGGCGGGAGTTCGATATCTGCGCGATCTTGCCCGAGGCCGTCTTCATCAGCACCGCGGCGGTGTCGACATCGCCGGCCTGCCCGATCGCCGGATCGACCAGCGCCGAGCCGAGCGCGAAGACCTCGACCGGCTCCTCCGCCAGGAGGAAACGCGCCATGTCGAAGTCATGGATCATCATGTCGCGGAAGAGCCCACCGGAGCGCTTCACATAGTCGACCGGCGGCGGCGAGGGATCGCGCGAGATCACGCTGACGATCTCGATCGCGCCGGCCTCGCCTGCGCGCAGGCGGCTTTCGAGCGCCGCGAAGTTCGGATCGAAGCGACGGTTGAAGCCGATCATCAGCGGCTTGCCGGACTTTTCGACCGTCGCGAGGCAGCGGCGGATGCGGGCGGCGTCGAGGTCGACCGGCTTCTCGCAGAAGACGGCCTTTCCGGCCGAGACGGCCGCCTCGATCAGGTCGGCATGGGTATCGGTCGGCGTGCAGATCAGCACGGCGTCGATGCCGGCATCCGACAGGATCGCGTCGGCCGTCGTCGCCTTGGCGCCGCTGGCGGCGGCAAGCGAGGCGGCAGCCTCCGGCATGGCGTCGGTGAGCGCGACGAGTTCGGCATCGGGACGCGCCACGACATTCAATCCATGGATTCGGCCGATCCGGCCCGCGCCCAGCAATCCCACCCGCATCTTCGCCTGTCCCGTCGTCATCATCGTCATCGTCCTTTGGGCCGCGGCGTCGCAGCCCTCCTCGTGTCAATCGTGCGCGCCCAGAATCGTCTGGTCGAAATCGATGTTCGATCCCGTCATTAGCCCGGAATCGGCCGAGGCCAGATAGGCCACGGCGCGGGCGACTTCGCGCGGGTCGAGCAGGCGCCCGAAGGGCTGGCCGGCGGCGGCCTCGTCGAGCCAGCCATCCTGCGCGCCATGGCGCTTGCGCATGATCGCGTCCTCGCCCGGCGTCGCCATCCAGCCGATGTTCAGGCCATTGACCCGGATCTTGTGGGCGAGCAGGCCGAAGGCTGCGTTCTTCGTCAGCGTCGCCAGGGCGCCCTTCGAGACGCTGTAGGCGGAGAGGAAGGGCTGGCCGCCATGGGCCGACATCGACTGGATGTTGACGATGGCGCCGGCGATCGCCTTGCGGCGCATCAGCTCGGCCGCGTCCTGGATCAGGAAGAAGGGCGCACGCAGATTGACCGCCATGATCCGCTCATAGAGATCCGGCGTGGTGTCGAAGACCGTGCCGCGATCCGTGTCGCCGGCCGCGTTGACGAGGATGTCGACCCGGCCGAAGGCGCGCTCCGCAGCCGGCACGATCGTGCGGACGGCAGCAAGATCGGACAGGTCGACCGCATTGAAGCGGGCGTCGCAGCCGACCTCCTTGAGGCTCGCGGCCACGGCTTCGCCGCGCTCGCGGCTGCGCCCGGTCAGCAGCAGCCCCTTCGCCCCGCGCGCAGCGAGCTCGCGCGCCACGGCCTCTCCCAGCCCCTGGCTGGCGCCCGTGACGATGGCAACCTGGCCGGCGAGATTCCGGCTGACCGAAGCAACTTCTGACACTTGAGATACGTCTCCCTGACGGACGGCACATTTTTTTGATTTTTGTACCTTATGGAATAATTATTCCATTCTTCGAGTCCGCAAGTCAAGGCTGCCCCGGGCCGTTTCAGCGTCCGGGACGACCGGTCGGCGGCTCCCGTTCCGCCCGCGGCGGATGGCCGAAGCGCTGGCGATAGCCACGCGAGAAATGGCTGGCGCTGACGAAGCCGCAGGCGAGCGCGATTTCCAGCACCGAGAGCGAGGTCTGGCGCAGCAGGTCGCGGGCGCGGTCGAGGCGCAGGGCCAGATAGTGCTCGCCGAGCGAGCGGCCGAGATGGTGGCGAAACAGGCGCTCCAGCTGGCGCAAAGAGACATTCGCCGTGCGCGCCAGCTCCTCGCGCGAGAGCGGGTTTTCGAGGCTCTGCTCCATGCGGCCGACGACGCGCAGCAGCGGGGCATGGCTGATGCCGAGCCGCTCTCGCAGCGGCATGCGCTGCGGCCCGGCGCCCTCGCGGACATGGGTCTGGAGGAACCACTCGCTGACGGCGAGCGCGAGCTCGCTGCCATGCTCGCGGGCGATGACGGCATGCATCATGTCGAGCGGGGCGGTGCCGCCGCTGGAGGTGAGCCGGTCGCGGTCGATCTCGTAAAGCGACCGGCGCAAGTCGAGATCGGGATAATCCTCGATGAAGGCCGGGGCATGCTCCCAATGGATGGTGAAGCGATAGCCGTCGAGGACATTGGCGTGGGCGAGGATGTAGGGACCACCCGAGACCCCGCCGAGCCTGACCCTGTGGCGCGCCAACTGCCGGAGCCAGGCGAAAGTCGGCGGATGATGGAAGACGGCCGGATTGCCGCCGGCACAGACCACGACATAGTCGAAGCGCATCTCGGCACCGACCGAATGGTCGGCGTGGATGCTGACCCCGTTCGAGGCGGTTGCCGGGTTCCCGTCGATCGAGACATGGCTCCAGCGATAGAGATCGCGGCCGGACAGGCGGTTGGCGGCGCGCAGGGGCTCGACGGCGGAGGCATAGGCGAGCAGCGCGAAGTCGGGAATCAGCAGGAAGCCGACATGGGTCGGCCTGCGCTCACCGTCCTTGTCGCCATGAGATAAGTTCGTGTCGCCCAGAGTCATGTCCGGCAGCCTATGTCGGCCAATCTCCGGGTGACAAGACCGTTGCTGCTTTCTCTCACCCCGAACCGGACCGCCGATGCGCTATTCCGTCTTCTCGCTGCTCGCCCAGACGCTCAAGGGCCATAAGGGCTGGCAGCCGACCTGGCGCGACGCCGCGCCCAAGCCCGAATACGACGTGCTGGTGATCGGCGGCGGCGGGCATGGTCTGGCGACCGCCTATTACCTCGCCAGCCGGCACGGCATCCGCAATGTCGCGGTGATCGAGAAGGGCTATATCGGCTCCGGTAACGTCGGACGGAACACCACGATCATCCGCTCGAACTACCTGCTGCCGGGCAATACGCCGTTCTACGAGCTGTCGATGAAGCTCTGGGAAGGGCTGGAGCAGGACCTCAACTACAATGCGATGGTCAGCCAGCGCGGCGTGCTGAACCTCTACCACTCCGATGCGCAGCGCGATGCCTATGCGCGGCGCGGCAACGCGATGCGGCTGGCCGGCGTCGACGCCGAACTGCTCGACCGCGAGCAGGTCCGCGCAATGGTGCCGTTCCTTGACTATGAGAACGGCCGCTTCCCGATCCAGGGCGGGCTGCTGCAGAAGCGCGGCGGCACGGCGCGGCACGATGCCGTCGCCTGGGGCTATGCCCATGCCGGAGACCGCAACGGCGTCGACATCGTCCAGAACTGCGAGGTCACCGGGCTCAAGCTGGAGAACGGCCGCGTCACCGGCGTCGAGACGACTCGCGGGCCGATCCGGGCGAAGAAGGTTGCGGTCGCGGTCGCCGGCAACTCCTCGCGGGTCGCGGCGATGGCGGGCCTCAGGCTTCCGATCGAGAGCCATGTGCTGCAGGCCTTCGTCTCGGAAGGCATCAAGCCGCTGATCGACAATGTCGTCACCTACGGCGCCGGCCACTTCTACGTCAGCCAGTCGGACAAGGGCGGGCTCGTCTTCGGCGGCGACATCGACGGCTACAACTCCTACGCCCAGCGCGGCAACCTGCCGGTGATCGAGGACGTGATGGAATCGGCGATGGCGCTGTGGCCGGGCGTCGGCCGCATCCGGATGCTCAGGCACTGGGGCGGCATCATGGACATGTCGATGGACGGTTCGCCGATCATCGACCACACGCCGGTACAGGGCCTCTATCTCAATGCGGGCTGGTGCTATGGCGGCTTCAAGGCGACGCCGGCCTCGGGCTTCTGCTTCGCGCATCTGATCGCGAAGGACGAGCCGCATCCGGTGGCCGCCGCCTATAGGCTCGACCGCTTCGCGACTGGCCGCGTGATCGACGAAAAGGGCGTCGGCGCCCAGCCGAACCTGCACTGACGGGGCCTGAGGATTCTGCCATGCGCATCACCTGCCCCCATTGCGGCGCCCGCGACGCCCAGGAATTCACCTATCTCGGCGACGCCAATCCGAAGCGTCCGGACGGGATGGAAGCGACGGAAGCCGCCATGTTCGAATACGTCCATCAGCGCGACAATCCGGCCGGCCGGCATCGCGAGCTCTGGTATCACGGCGCCGGCTGCCATGCCTGGCTCGTCGTGACGCGCGACACCCGCACCCATGCGATCGAGGCGGTCGAGACCGCGAAGCCGGCCAAGGCGGGAGCAACGGCATGAGCGCTCAACCCTTCCGCATGGCTTCCGGCGGCCTGATCGACCGGACGCAGGCGCAATCCTTCCGCTTCGACGGCAAGCGCTACGAGGGCTTCGCCGGCGACACGCTCGCCTCGGCACTCCTCGCCAATGGCGTTCGCCTCGTCGGACGCTCGTTCAAATACCACCGCCCGCGCGGCATCCTTTCGGCCGGGCCGGAGGAGCCCAATGCGCTGGTCGAGCTCAGGGCCGGCGCCCGGCGCGAGCCCAACACCCGCGCGACCGTCACCGAACTCTATCACGGGCTCGAAGCCTCCAGTCAGAACCGCTGGCCCTCGCTCGCCTTCGACCTGCTCTCCGTCAATGGCCTGGTCTCTCCTGCGCTGGTGGCGGGCTTCTACTACAAGACCTTCATGTGGCCGGCGGCGTTCTGGGAGAAGCTCTACGAGCCGCTGATCCGCCGCGCCGCGGGCCTCGGCCGCGGGGCCGGGCATGAGGACCCCGATCATTACGAGAAGGCCTTCGCCTTCTGCGACCTGCTGGTGATCGGCGGTGGGCCGGCCGGCATCTCGGCGGCACTTGCGGCCGGGCGCGCAGGCGCCCGCGTCATCCTCTGCGACGAGGATTTCCGGCTCGGCGGCAAGCTCCTGACAGAGAAGCGCGAGATCGATGCGCGCGCGGCCAGCGAATGGATCGCCGACGCGCTGGCCGAGCTTGCGAGCCTGCCGGACGTGACGATCATGCCGCGCAGCACCGTCTTCGGCGTCTACGACCATGGCATCTATGGCGTGGTCGAGCGCGTCGCCGATCATCTGCCGGTGCCGCCCGCGCATCAGCCGCGCCAGCGTGCCTGGCGGATCAACGCCAAGCGCGCGATCCTTGCCGCCGGCGCGATCGAGCGGCCGGTCGTCTTCGCCGGCAACGATATGCCGGGCGTGATGCTGGCCGGCGCGGTGCGCGCCTATCTCAACCGCTATGGGGTGACGCCGGGGCGCGAGGCCGTCGTGTTCACGACCGGCGACGATGGCTGGACGACGGCGCGCGACCTCGCCGATGCCGGCGTGAGCGTCGCCGCGATCGTCGACCCGCGCCCGACCGTCGACAGCGCCCTGAGCCTGCTCGCAAGCAAGATCGGTGCGAAGCACATCACCGGCGTCGTCGCCAGCGCCTCGGGCGGCCGCGCGCTGCGCTCGGTCACGTTGCGCGAGGCCTCGGGCCGCGAGCAGGTGATCGCCTGCGACCTGCTCGCCGTCTCGAACGGCTGGAACCCGACGCTGCACCTGACTTCGCATCACAATACGCGGCCGGTCTGGGATGCGGGGATCCACGCCTTCGTGCCGGGCGCCATGCCGGCGGGGCTTTCCGTCGCCGGCAGCGCCGCGGGGCGCGTCTCGCTCGCGCAGGCACTGGAGGACGGTGCGCGGCTGGGTGCGGAGGCGGCGGCCGATTGCGGCTTTGCGCCGAAGGCTGCGATGCAGCCGCCCAAGACCGACCCGGAGGGCGTTGCGCTCAAGCCCGTCTGGCGCGTGTCCGGCGGCAAGGGCAAGGCCTTCGTCGACTTCCAGAACGACGTCACCGACACCGATGTCGAGCTGGCGGCGCGCGAGGGTTTCAAGCCGGTCGAGCATCTCAAGCGCTACACCACGCTCGGCATGGCGACCGACCAGGGCAAAACCTCCAACATCGCCGGCCTCGCGATCATGGCCGAGCAGACCGGCAAGACCATCCCCGAGACCGGCACGACGATCTTCCGGCCGCCTTACACGCCGGTCGCCATCGGTGCGCTGGCGGGCCACCATCGCGGCAAGGACTTCCGGCCGACGCGGCTCAGCCCCACGCATGAATGGTCGAAGCAGCAGGGCGCCGTCTTCGTCGAGGCCGGGCCATGGCTCAGGGCGCAATACTATCCGAAGCCCGGCGAGCCCGATTGGCTGACGACGGTCAACCGCGAGGTCAAGGCCGTGCGCAGCGGCGTCGGCATCTGCGACGTCTCGACGCTCGGCAAGATCGACATCCAGGGCAAGGACGCGGCCGAATTCCTCGAGCGCGTCTACATCAATGGCTGGAAGGCACTCCCCGTCGGCAAGGCCCGTTATGGGCTGATGCTGCGCGAGGACGGTTTCGTCATGGATGACGGGACGACCTCGCGGCTCTCCGAGACGCATTTCCTGATGACCACCACCACGGCCAATGCCGGCAAGGTGATGCAGCATCTCGAATTCTGCCATCAGGTGCTCTGGCCCGATCTCGACGTCGCGATGGTCTCGGTCTCCGAGCAATGGGCGCAGGCCTCGATCGCCGGGCCCAAGGCGCGTGCCGTGCTGCAGGGTGTGGTCGATCCGCAGCACGATCTCTCGAACGAAGCCTTTCCCTATCTCGCGGCACGCGCCGTCACCGTCGGCGGCGGCTTTCCGGCCCGGCTGTTCCGGATCTCGTTCTCGGGCGAGCTCGCCTATGAACTCGCCGTCCCGGCCGACCATGGCGATGCGATGATGCGAGCCCTGATGGCGGCGGGCGCGGAGCACGGCATCACGCCCTATGGCACAGAGGCGCTCGGCGTCATGCGCATCGAGAAGGGCCATGTCGCCGGCAACGAGCTCAGCGGCCAGACCACGGCGCGCGATCTCGGCCTCGGCAAGATGGCCTCGTCGAAGAAGGACTATGTCGGGCGGCTGATGGCGAAGCGCGCGGCGCTGGTCGAGGCCGAGCGGCCGATCTTCGTCGGCTTCCGCCCGGTCAACCGCAGCGAGAGGCTGCGCGCCGGCGCGCATTTCATCGGGATCGGCAAGGCGGCCACGATGGAGAACGACGAGGGCTACATGACCTCGGTCGCCTATTCGCCCCATCTCGAGCACTGGATGGGGCTTGGGCTCCTCAAGAACGGGCAGGCCCGCATCGGCGAGCGCGTCCGCGCCGTCGATCCGGTCCGCAATGGCGATATCGAGGTCGAGATCTGCCATCCGGTCTTCCTCGATCCGGAAGGAGCGCGCCTCCATGGCTGATGTGATGACGACCACGACCTGGGCGCCGCGCGGGGCCTGGGCCGGCATCCTCCAGAGCGGCCATCGCGGGACGGCGGGCAAGAGCGGCGTGCGCGTCGAGGCCCGCGACGGGCTCGGCATCGCCAGCCTGATTGCCCCGGCCTCCGGCGACGCGCCCCTGGCCGCGGCCATGAAGGCCCGGCTCGGACTCGACCTGCCCTCGACGCCCGCCGTCGCCAGTTCGAGGACGCATGCAGCCGTCTGGGCCGGACCCGGCCAATGGCTTCTGGTCGCCAACGACAGAACAGGCTTCGCGGATGCGTTGCAGGCTCTGTCGGACGTCGCCGCGGTCGCCGATCAGAGTTCGGGCCGCGCCGCGCTGCGGGTTTCAGGAGCCGCCGTCCGCAATGCACTGGCCAAGGGCTGCATGCTCGACCTGCACCCGGCCGCCTTCCCCATCGGCATGGCCGCCTTGACAAGCATCGCCCATATCGGCGTGCATCTCTGGCGGGCCGAGGACGGTCCGGAAGGAGCGGTCTTCGAGATCATGGTGGCGCGCAGCTTTGCCGGCAGTTTCTGGTCCTGGCTCTCCGCTTCGGTGGCGGAATTCGGTTGCGACATCATTGCGAATGAGGCGTCGACCGGACGAGGTTGAAGGCAGCGCGTCGCGCGCACGCCTCCACCCCATCCCCCGTTCAGCCTCATTCCAGCGAAGGGCCGCCCCCAGCGGCGGCGCAAGCCATGTCCGACCGCATTGCCATCCTGACCCTGTCCTGCCCCGACCGTCCGGGCATCGTCTCCGCCGTCTCGACGCTGCTGTTCGAGGCCGGCTGCAACATCCTCGACGCCCAGCAGTTCGACGACATCGAAACCGGCCGCTTCTTCATGCGCGTCGTGTTCCAGCGCCTCGACGAGAGCACGACGCAGGAGGCCATCGCGGCCTCGGTCGGCGACCTCGCCCAGCGCTTCGGCATGAGCTTCACCCTGCGCGCACGCACTGCGAAGAAGCGCGTCATGCTGCTCGTCTCAAAGTTCGACCATTGCCTGGCCGACCTGCTCTATCGCTGGCGTATCGGCGAGCTGCCGATGGAAGTGACCGGAATCGTCTCCAACCATGGCCGCGAGCATCTGTCCTCGACCGATCTGGGCGACCTGCCCTTCCATCACATGCCGGTGACGCGGCAGACCAAGATGGAACAGGAGGCGGAGCTCTGGCGGCTGGTGCAGGAGACCAGGACCGATCTGGTCGTGCTGGCGCGCTACATGCAGATCCTGTCGGACGGTTTTTCGGCCAAGCTACTCGGGCGCTGCATCAATATTCATCACTCCTTCCTGCCGGGCTTCAAGGGCGCCAAGCCCTACCACCAGGCCCATGAGCGCGGCGTGAAGCTGATCGGCGCGACGGCGCACTACGTCACGCCCGACCTCGACGAAGGTCCGATCATCGAGCAGGACGTCGAGCGCATCTCGCATCGCGACACGCCCGACGATCTCGTGCGCAAGGGCCGCGACATCGAGCGACGGGTCCTGGCGCGCGCCGTGCTGCACCATCTCGAAGATCGCGTTATTCTCAACGGAAAGAAAACAGTCGTCTTCCTCGACTAGTCGGCATAAAATTGCGACCGATCAACGATGGGAGACACAATCATTCATTTTCATGAACATCGACTCTCCCGCCCTGCAATCTGCGCGCATTTGCTCTGCGCTGCACAGTTGACGCTTTCGTTGGCACATGCCTTGCTGGGCCCCTCAAGAAACACGGCGCGCAAGCGCCGAGGGGCGACGTTTGGTTGAAGGTGGAGGCAATTCGATGAAAGAGCAGGAAATCCGCGGACTGGTCGCGGATGTGAAGGAAGGCACGCTGTCGCGACGCTCCTTCATGCAGAAGATGGCAGCGGTGGGTATCGCCGCGCCGATCGCCAGCCAGATCCTGGCCTGGAACGATGTCGCGATGGCAAACGCCACGCTGCAGTACAAGCCGACCAAGGCCGGCGGCGGCGGCCCGCTGAAGATGCTGCTCTGGCAGGCCCCGACGCTGCTGAACCCGCATTTCGCCTCGGGCACCAAGGACCAGATCGCCTCGCGCATCTTCTACGAGCCGCTCGCCGGCTGGGACAAGGAAGGCAACCTGATCCCCTGCCTCGCGGCCGAAGTTCCCACCAAGGCCAATGGCGGCCTCTCGGCCGACGGCCTGAGCGTCACCTGGAAGCTGAAGCAGGACGTCAAGTGGCATGACGGCAAGCCGTTCACGGCCGACGACGTCGTCTTCACCTGGGAATACGCCAAGGAGCCGGCGACCGCCGCCTACACCACGGGCTCCTACACCAACATCAAGGTCGAGAAGGTCGACACCCACACCGTCAAGGTGATCTTCCAGCAGCCGACGCCGTTCTGGGCCGACCCCTTCGTCGGCACCGTCGGCCAGATCCTGCCGAAGCACCGGTTCGGCGAGTATGTCGGCGCCAAGTCCCGCGAGGCCCCGGACAACCTCAAGCCGATCGGCACCGGCCCCTACAAGTTCGTCGACTTCAAGCCGGGTGACGTCCTCACCGGCGAGCGCTTCGCCGACTACCACATCAAGAACCAGCCGCATTTCGACACGATCGAGGTCAAGGGCGGCGGCGACGCGGTCTCGGCGGCCCGCGCTGTGCTGCAGACCGGCGAATACGACTATGCCTGGAACCTCCAGGTCGAGGACGAGGTCCTCAAGCGCATGGAGACCGGCGGGCGCGGCAAGATCAGCGCCGTGGCTTCGGGCGACATCGAGTTCATCATCCTGAACACGACCGATCCGTGGACCGAGGTCGATGGCGAGCGCTCCAGCGTCAAGACCAAGCATCCGTCCCTGTCGGACCCCAAGGTCCGCGAGGCGATCAACCTGCTGATCGACCGCGATTCGGTCCAGAAGTTCATCTATGGCCGCGGCGGCACCGCGACCGCGAGCTTCGTCAACGAGCCGAAGCAGTTCAAGTCGACCAAGCTCAAATACGAGTTCAACATCGACAAGGCCAACAAGATCCTCGACGACGCCGGCTGGAAGAAGGGCGCCGACGGCATCCGCGAGAAGGACGGCAAGAAGCTCAAATACGTCTATCAGACCTCGATCAACGCACCGCGCCAGAAGACACAGGCCATCATCAAGCAGGCCTGCCAGCGCGCCGGCATCGATCTTGAGCTGAAGTCGGTCACCGCTTCGGTGTTCTTCTCGTCGGACGTCGCCAACCCCGACACCTACACCAAGCTGTACGTGGACATGGAAATGTACACGACGACGCAGCCTCAGCCCGATCCGGAGCGCTTCCTCAACCAGTTCGTCTCCTGGGAGATCGCGAACAAGGAGAACAAGTGGCTGGGCCGCAACGTCTCGCGCTACTCGGACCCGGCTGCCGACGAGGCCTACAAGGCCGCCCAGAAGGAACTCGACCCGGCCAAGCGCGCTGCGCTGCTGATCAAGGTCAACGAGATCTTCTGCGAGGCCAACGTCATCCTGCCGCTGCTGTCGCGTACTCGCGTCGCCGCCTCGATGAACAACCTGTCGCACGATCACAGCGGCTGGGACGTCGACAGCTGGAACATCGCGGCCTGGTATCGCAGCTAAGCTAGCCTCAGCGGCTCCGCGCGGCCTGCCGGCCGTGCGGAGCCGTTTCCCCATTTAAGTCGGGACCGCAAGCGAAGCGCCGTTGCCACTGCGGCCATTCTCTGCCAACCCGACGCGATCCCGTACCCCACGGCCTGTGGCCGTGCGCTCAAAGAGATATTGTTCATGGCCAGCTACCTGCTGCGGCGACTGTTGATCGCTATCCCGAGCCTGCTCGGCATCAGCCTGATCCTGTTCACCGTGCTCGCGATGGCGCCTGGCGATCCGTTCTCGGAAATGGCGACCAATCCCAACGTTCCCCCAGAGGTGCGCGAGGCGCTGCGCGCCAGCTTCGGCCTCAACGACCCGATCATGGTGCGCTATCTGCGCTGGCTTGCCGCCATGGTGCAGGGTGACTGGGGCTTCTCCTTCGCCAGCCGCATCGATGTCGACAAGCTGATCCTGCAGCGCGTGCCGACCACGCTGTTCGTCGTCGGCTCATCGCAGATCCTGGCGCTGTGCATCGCCCTGCCCGTCGGCATCTATGCCGCGACGCGGCCCTATTCGATCTTCGACCAGATCGCCAACACGCTCGCCTTCGTCGGCTTCTCGCTGCCGACCTTCTTCACCGGCCTGCTGCTGATCCTGATCTTCTCGGTCACGCTGGGCTGGTTCCCCTTCGTCTACCGCTCCGACATCGCGGCGACGGGCTGGCGCTGGTACTGGGAGATGTTCCGCCAGGCGATCATGCCGATCACCGTGCTCGGGCTGTTTCAGGCGGCGTCCTACACGCGCTATGTGCGCTCGGCGGTGCTCGACGTGATCCGGCTCGACTACGTCACCACGGCCCGCGCCAAGGGTCTCAACGAGAAGACCGTGACGTTGCGCCACATCACCCGCAACGCGCTGATCCCTGTGGTCACGCTCGTGGCGCTGCAGATGCCCGCCGTGTTCGGAGGCGCCATCGTCACCGAGCAGATCTTCCGGATCCCCGGGATCGGCTCCCTCCTCATCGACGCGATCCTCGCCAACGATACCCCGGTCATCATGGCCGTGACCTTCGTCTTCGCGTGCCTCGTCGTCCTGTTCAACCTCATCGCGGATCTGCTTTATGGCTGGCTCGACCCTCGCATCTCCTTCGGCTGAGCCGGTGTCCGGCCCCGCCCAGACAGGCGCTGCGGTCTCGCCCGGACGCGAGACCTGGAAGCGCTTCCGCCGCCACAAGCTCGCGATGGCGAGCACCGTGGTTCTCGCCATGCTGATCCTCGGCGTGATCGTCGGCCCATGGCTCTGGCCGGTCGCGATCAACGACATCGACTTTTCGGCGACGCTGCAGGGGCCCTCGCTCGCCCATCCCTTCGGGACCGACGATCTCGGCCAGGATATCCTGGCGCGGATGATGTATGGCGGGCGGATCTCGCTCGCCGTCGGGCTCGCGGCGATGGTGGTGGCGACGATCGTCGGCGTCCTCATCGGCGCGGTCGCCGGCATGTCGCGCAAATATGCCGACCCCGCCCTGATGTGGGTGACGGATCTGTTCCTGTCGCTGCCGCAGCTGCCGCTGCTGCTGCTGGTGATCTACTTCTTCCGTGAACAGCTCAAAGCCCTGTTCGGCGTCGAGGGCGGCGTCTTCGTGCTGATCGTCGTGGTCATCGGCGGCCTGCGCTGGATGCCGGTGGCGCGGCTCGTCCGTGCGCAGTTCTTCTCGTTGCGCGAGAAGGAGTTCGTCGAGGCGGCCCGAGCCTCAGGCGCGACGAAGTTCCGGCAGATGGTGCATCACATCCTGCCGAACGCGCTCGGCCCGGTCATCGTCGCGTCGACGATCGAGGTCTCCTCGGCGATCATCGCCGAGTCGACGTTGTCCTTCCTCGGCCTCGGCTTCCCGCCGGACATCCCGACCTGGGGGCGCCTGCTGTTCGACGCCAAGGATCATCTCGACTCGGCCCCGCATTGGGCGCTCTTCCCGGGTACGGCGATCTTCCTCACCGTGCTCTCGATCAACTTCATCGGCGACGGCCTGCGCGACGCGCTCGACCCGCGCCGCGTCATCTGACCCAGAACCTCGGAAGGCATCGGCATGACTTCTCCCATTCTCACCGTCAGCAACCTGACCACTTCGTTCCGCGTGGAAGGGGCCTGGCGGTCCGTGGTCCGCAACGTCTCGTTCGACATCAAGCCGAAGGAGACGGTGGCGGTCGTGGGCGAGTCCGGCTCGGGCAAGAGCGTGACCGCGCTCTCGATCATGCGCCTGACGCCTCCGGGCTCGAGCAAGATCGAGGGCTCGATCAAGCTCAACGGCAAGGAACTCCTGACCCTGCCGGAGCCGCAGATGCGGCACATCCGCGGCAACGAGGTCGCGATGATCTTCCAGGAGCCGATGACCTCGCTGAACCCGGTGCTGACGATCGGCTTCCAGATCGCCGAGGCGTTGATCCTGCACCGCGGCATGTCGCGCTCGGAGGCTGAAGCCGAGACGGTCCGCCTGCTGGAGAAGGTCCGTATCCCCGCGGCCAAGTCGCGCTTCCATGAATATCCGCACCGCTTTTCGGGCGGAATGCGTCAGCGCGTGATGATCGCGATGGCGCTGGCCTGCAAGCCCAAGCTCCTGATCGCCGACGAGCCGACGACCGCGCTCGACGTGACGATCCAGGCGCAGATCCTGCAGCTGATCAAGCTGCTGCAGGAGGAAGAAGGCATGTCGGTGCTGTTCATCACGCACGACATGGGCGTCGTCGCCGAGATCGCCGACCGCACGGTCGTCATGTACAATGGCGAGCAGGTCGAGACCGGCGGCACCGAGGACATCTTCGCCAATCCGCAGAAGCCCTACACCAAGGCGCTGCTCTCGGCGGTGCCGAAGCTGGGCTCGATGGAGGGCAAGACCCGGCCGATGCGCTTCCCGGTCGTCGACCGCACGACGGGCACCTCCGACGTGCCGACCGAGGTGCCGGACACCGTCAAGGTGGCCGAGCGGCCGGTGCTCGAGGTCGCGAACCTGACCACCCGCTTCGAGATCCGCTCCGGCCTGCTCGGCTCGGTCCAGGGCCGTGTCCATGCGGTCGAGAACGTCTCCTTCAGCCTCCAGGCCGGCGAGACGCTGGCGCTGGTCGGCGAGTCCGGCTGCGGCAAGTCGACCACCGGCCGCTCGGTCATGCGCCTGATCGAGCCGCTCTCCGGCTCGGTGCTGCTCGACGGCACCGACGTGCTGAAGCTCAGCCAGCATGACCTGCGCGAGCAGCGCAAGCGCATGCAGATGATCTTCCAGGACCCCTTCGCGTCCCTCAACCCGCGCATGAATGTCGGCGCAGCCATCGCCGAGCCGCTGCTGATCAACAAGCTTGCCACCCGCTCGGAGGCACGCGACAAGATCGCCGAGCTGCTGCGCAGGGTCGGCCTGCAGCCGGACATGGCCAGCCGCTTCCCGCACGAGTTCTCGGGCGGCCAGCGCCAGCGCATCTGCATCGCGCGCGCGCTCGCGGTCGAGCCCCGGTTGATCGTGGCGGACGAGGCGGTCTCGGCGCTCGACGTTTCGGTGAAGGCGCAGGTCGTCAACCTGATGCTCGAGCTGCAGGCCCGCATGGGGCTGGGTTATCTCTTCATCTCGCACGACATGGCGGTGGTGGAGCGCGTCAGCCATCGCGTCGCGGTGATGTATCTCGGCGAGATTGTCGAAATCGGCCCGCGCGAGGCGATCTTCGGCAATCCTCAGCACCCCTACACCAAGCGCCTGCTGGCGGCGGTTCCGATCGCCGACCCGACGCGCCGCCACGAGCGTACTCCGCCCTCCAACGACGAGATCAAGAGCCCGGTGCGCGCGCCGGACTATGTCCCGCCGATCCGCCAGTACCGCGAAGTCTCGCCCGGCCACGCCGTGATGATCTGGGGCGAGGAGTGGGAGAAGAAGGTGATCGAGGCCGTCGCGGCCTGAAGCGTTACCGATACGATCTGACGGAAGGGGCGGGCGCCAGGGCACCCGCCCCTTTTTCGTGCATCGGGCCGCCGAACCGGCCTTGAACCGCGCCGTCATGCCGAAGCTGGCCGCAGGCCTGAGCCGGGATCCCATGACCACAGCAAGCTCAGCGCAAGGCGTGACGCCGAGCGGCCTCTTCGCCCAGAGCAGCGGCTATGGATCCCGGCCTCTTCGCTGCGCGAAGCCCCGGAAGGTCGAAGGCGTTTCGTCCCGAAGCCTCAGGGCTTCGGCAGATCCGGGACGCGATACGCTGTCGTCGACTTGATCCGCTCCATGGCGAAGCGCGAGGTCACGTTCTTGAGCGGGATCGTCTCGATCAGCTTCTTGTAGAAGCCGTCATAGGCCGCCATGTCGGCGACGACCACGCGCAGCATGTAGTCCACATCGCCGGCCATCCGGTAGAATTCCATCACCTCCGGCATCGCCGAAACCATCTGCGCGAATTTCTCGAGCCAGGGTCCGGAATGGTCCGCCGTCTCGATCTGGACGAAGACCGTCAGCCCCAGCCCGATCTTCTCAGGCGCCACCAGCGCGACGCGCTTCAGGATGACGCCGGACTGCTCCAGCTTCTGGATGCGCTTCCAGCACGGCGTCTGGGAGAGCCCGACCCGATCGGCCAGCTCGGCAATCGAGATGTTGGCGTCCCCCTGCAGCACCGTCAGGATTTTCCGGTCGATCGCATCCATTCCATGGCACCCATTCAAAAGAGAACATTCATATCGCCAAATCAGCCATAGAAAGATTTTTGATCTTTTTGACCGTCACGACTTGTATTCAGATAGAAAATCCTTTTCTCAATCTGTCAATAGGCGCCTCCCGGCGCCCTTGCCACGGAGGATTTGCCCTATGGATCGCCGCCAGTTCCTGATCGCGGGCTCCGCGCTCGCCGCGACGACGTCACTCACCGGCGTCGCCCGGGCGCAGCAGGCGGTGGCCGCCCGCATCGGCTTCATCCCCGTGGTCGGGACGGCCCCCTTCTTCGTCGCCAATGGCGAGGGCTGGCTGAAGCAGGGCGGCGTCGACGTGGCGGTGACCGTGTTCGAGTCCGGCCCGAACATGATCCAGGCTCTCGCCTCGGGCACGATCGACGTCTATGTCGCCGGGGTGGCGCCGCTCGCCGTGGCGCGCTCGCGCGGTGTCGATGTCCGCGTCGTCGCCTCGACCGCGATCGGCGAGAACGTCGTCGTCGCGGCCCCGCAGCTCGCCAAGTACTTCACGCCGGGGACGAGCCCGGCCGCCGCCTTCAAGGCCTTCCGCGCCGCTTCCGGCAAGCCCGCACGCCTCGCCACCCAGCCGGCCGGCTCGGTGCCCAACACCACGTTGCAGCACTGGCTCTGGGAGGTCGCCAAGGCCGACAAGGCCGATATCGAGATCGTGCCGATGGGTATCGACGCGACGCAGCAGGCGATCCTTGCCGGCGCGGTCGAAGGCGGCAGCGTGCGCGAGCCGGCGCTGACGATCATTCAGGACCGCAATCCACAGATCAAGCTGATCGCCGAGGGCGAGGAGGTCTTCCCAGGCCAGCCCGGCACTGTGGTTGCCGTGTCCGGCGCCTTCGCCACCAAGAACCCGGCCGCGGTACAGACCATCGTCGCGGGCCTGATCAAGGCGTCCGACCTTTTGACCAAGACGCCGGAGAAGGCCGTCCCCCATGTCGGCGCGGCGCTGGGCAAGGGCATCGTCGACCCCGCCCTGATCAAGAAGGCGCTGACCTCGCCGGCCAGCAAGTTCCAGATCGACCCGGCCAAGATCATCGAGCCGTCGCGCGCCATGCAGGCCTATCAGGTCAAGCTCGGCTCGCTGGAAAAGGAACTGCCTTTCGACGGGCTGTTCGAGACGAGCTTCTACGAGAAGGCCGTGAAGGCGGCGGGCTAAGCTCCGCACGCTAAACCATCAAGCCTTCCGGGCCTGGCCCGGGACTGGCTTGACCGGTTCCCTCCGGTTGCAGAGATGGTCGGGCCGAACCCGACCACGCCGCCGCCTTCGCGACCACCGACGAGTATCGCCCCTTGCGCTCCCTCCGGGCCCCCGCCCTCGCCTTTCTCGGCCTCGCCGCGTTCCTGCTGCTGTGGGAGGCGGTTCCGTTCTTCGGGCTGGTCAACCCGGCCTTCCTGCCGCCGCCGAGCGCGTTGCCCAAGGCATTCTGGCGGGAGGTTGTGACCGGCTCCTGGCTCGCGGCAATCCTGGGCTCGCTCGGGCACTACTTCACCGGGCTGATCGTTGGCTCGCTGCTAGGCGTGGCGCTCGGGGTGCTGGTGGGCATGTCGCGCATCGCCGAGGAGACGACGGCCTGGATCGTGCGCGTGCTGCGGCCGATCCCCGGCCTCGCCTGGGTCCCCTTCGCGATCATCTGGTTCGGCGTGAACCCATCGGCCGCCGTCTTCATCATCGCCATCGGCGTGTTCTGGATCGTGTTCTTTGCGGCGCAGGGCGCGATCCGCGGCGTCGACCGCGATCTCGTCGAGGTCGCGGATGCCTTCGGCTTTCGCTCGCCCTGGCAGCGCCTGAGCAAGATCCTGCTGCCGGCGGCGATGCCCGGCATCCTCGTCGGCGTGCGCACGGCGCTCGGCCAGGCTTGGATGGCAGTGGTGGCGGCCGAAATCTTCGGCGTCGCCGGCGTCGGCCAGCGCATGATGCAGGCGTCGAGCCTGCTCGCGACCGACATCGTGGTGATCTACATGCTCACCATGGCCGGGCTCTACGGGTTCCTCGATACCCTGTTCGTCGCCTTCCAGAGATGGGTGCTGCGTTGGAAAGCGTGATCGACAAGACAGTGATCGAGATCCGGGGCCTGTCGCTGACCTTCACTCGCGACGGCGAGGCCACCGAGGTGCTGCACAAGCTCGATCTCTCGGTCGCGCGCGGCGAGTTCCTCGCCATCGTCGGCCCGTCTGGCGTCGGCAAATCGACGCTGCTGCGCGTCATCGCCGGGCTCGCCAGCCCGAGTGCCGGCGAGGTCACGATCCATGCCGCCGATGCGACGCGACGGCCGGTCGCGCTGGTCTTCCAGGATTCGCGGCTGCTGCCCTGGCGCAAGGTCGTCTCGAATGTCGGCTTCGGGCTCGAGGGCCAGACGCCGCGCGCCACCCGGCAGGCGAAGGCGCAGGAGATGCTCGATCTCGTCGGGCTGGGCTCGCTGGCGCAGCGCTGGCCGCATCAGCTTTCCGGCGGGCAGCGGCAGCGCGTCTCGCTGGCGCGGGCTCTCGCGGTCGAGCCGGAGATCCTGCTGATGGACGAGCCGTTCTCGGCACTGGACGCGCTGACGCGCGAGAACCTGCAGGACGAGCTGATCCGGGTCTGGCAGCGCACGGGCAAGACCGTGCTCTTCGTCACCCACGACATCGACGAGGCGGCCTATCTCGCCGACCGGGTGGTGATCCTGTCCGGCGCACCCGGCCAGATCATCGCGGAGCACCGCATTTCAGCAGCGCATCCGCGCAAGCGCGGCGGGGCGGCGGAGACGGACATCGTGCGCGCGATCCGGCTGGGTCTCGGCGCGGAGACGGTCAGCGACGGCGCCGCGATCTGAGCCTGCTCTAGCGCGTGTTTTGAACTGGCGTTGAAACGCGCCGTCATCCTGGGCGACCGAAGGTCGTCCCGGGATCCATCGCAAAGCGCCGGCATTGCCCCACGATAAATCCCGGAGCTGCGCCGCTTCGCGGCTTGTCCAGGATGACGCCGCGGCGCCAACCCCACTCACACGGCTCTATGGCCGCGCCGTCGGCACGCCTTCGCGGATCTTCTTCGAGAAGTCGGGATCGTCGAGCGAGACGGCCCGCGCCTTCTCGCCGATGCGGCCCTGCCGGACGAGTTCCTCCAGCGGCATGTCGGTCCTGACCGCGCCGATGCGCTGGAGGTAGCCGGGCAGGAAGCCCGAAAGCAGGACGCGCGGATCGAGCGGCAGTGAGAGCTTCCAGCCCGGCGCGACGGAATCGACCAGCCTGAACACGACCGTGGTGCAGTTCGTCGTCAGGGTGTTGTACCAGCGCGGCTCGGCCGCCAGCCGGTTGACGTCGGCGACATAGGCCAGCAGCACGTCGCGCGCCCGCTCCGGCGTCGCCCCGAGGCGGAAGAGCCGGACATCCTCCTTGCGCGCATGGCTGCGCAGGCCGATCAGGTCGCGCTCGGGGGCGGCGACATAGGCCATCTCGTAGCTGCGGAAGAAGCCGGCGAGAGCCGACCACTCCTCGCCCTTTTCGCGCCTCACCTCGATCGAGAAGGTCAGCGGCGGCTGGTCCGCAAAGGGAAAGCTGACGAGGAGATGGGCGATCGCCTCGCCCGACCAATAGGACAGAAACAGGTCGATGCCCTCGACCTTGCTCAGGTCGTAGCGGCGGGTCTCCCAATGCTGGTCGTAGTCGGCCTCGGTGCGCCAGTTGAAATTGCGCAGGTTCGAGACGGTCAGCGTATCGCCCTCGCGTGCGATCGACGGCAGGCGGGCGAGCTCGGGAATCCAGTCGCGATCATGCGACGGCGTGAAGCTGCTCCACCAGCCGAGCAGGCCGACGAACAGTACAGCGAAGGACAGCGGCAGCCGCACCGCGCCGGTCCAAAGGCCGATGGCACCGGCGAGCCCCGCGATGCCGAAGCCGATCGCGGCGACCTGCGCTGTCATGCCGGTCAGGCGGAACAGCAGGAGGCCCGAGCCCCAGGCGGTCGCGCCGAGAACGACGAGCGTCACGAGCAGGCGAAAGAGGATGATCAGGGCTGCCACGCTGTCATCCGCCTGCCGCTAGCAAGGTTGGGTGCGGGAACCGCACTCCCAAGGGAGAGGATTCCCGCGCGTTCATGGGACGGGGGAAGCTACCTAAGCCGCCAGCGAGTTGACCGGCGCCGCCGCCTTCACCGCGTCGTCGACATGGTCCTCGAACTTCTTGAAGTTCTTGGCGAACATGCCGACCAGGTTCTTGGCGGTCTCGGCGAACGCCGCCTTATCCTGCCAGGTCTTGACCGGGTAGAGGATGTGCGGCTCGACGCCTGGCACCGAGGTGGGAACGGCGAAACCGAAATAGGGGTCGCGGCGGAAATCGGCGCGGTTGAGCGACCCGTCGAGGGCGGCCGTCAGCAGGCGCCGGGTGACGCGGATCGGCATGCGCCGGCCGGTGCCGTACTGCCCGCCGGTCCAGCCGGTGTTCACCAGCCAGCAATCGACATGGTGCTTGGCGATGAAATCGCGCAGCAGATTGGCGTATTCCGACGGGTGGCGCGGCAGGAAGGGCGAACCGAAGCAGGTCGAGAATTCGGGCTCGACTCCGGTGAGGCCGCGCTCGGTGCCGGCGACCTTGGCGGTGTAGCCGGAGAGGAAGTGATACATCGCCTCGGCCGGGGTGAGCTTGGCGATCGGCGGCATCACGCCGAAGGCGTCGGCCGTGAGCATGACGATGTTCTTCGGCGTGCCCGCCCGGCCGGTGCGCGAGGCGTTCGGGATGAAGTCGAGCGGATAGGCCGAGCGCGTGTTCTCGGTCTTGCTGCCGTCGTCGAAATCGACCTCGCGCGTGACCTCATCCATCACGACGTTCTCGAGCACCGTGCCGAAGCGCAGCGAGGCGGCATGGATCTGCGGCTCGGCCTCGGCCGAGAGCTTGATCGTCTTGGCGTAGCAGCCGCCCTCGAAGTTGAAGATGCCGTCCTTCGACCAGCCATGCTCGTCGTCGCCGATCAGGGTGCGATCGGGATCAGCCGAGAGCGTCGTCTTGCCGGTGCCGGAGAGGCCGAAGAAGATCGCGGAATCGTCCTTCGAGCCGACATTGGCCGAGCAGTGCATCGGCACGACGCCCTTCGTCGGCAGGACGAAGTTGAGATAGGTGAAGACCGACTTCTTCATCTCGCCGGCATAGGCCGAGCCGCCGATCAGCACGATCTTGCGGGTGAAATCGATCGCGATCACGGTCTCGCTGCGGCAGCCATGGCGCGCCGGATCGGCCTTGAAGCTCGGCAGGTCGACGATCGTCATCTCGGGCGTGTAACCCGCGATCTCCTCGCGGGCCGGACGGATCAGCAGGTTGCGGATGAAGAGCGAATGCCAGGCCAGCTCGGTGAAGACGCGCGCCTTGACGCGGTGAGCCGGATCGGCGCCGCCATAGAGGTCCTGCGCGAAGAGCTCCTTGCCCTCGGCATGGCTGATGAAATCGGCCAGCAGCGTCTCGAACTGCGCGGGCGTGATCGCGTTGTTGTTGTCCCACCAGACCGTGTTCTCGGTCAGCGCATCGCGGACGGTGAACTTGTCCTTGGGCGAACGGCCCGTGTGGGTGCCGGTGTCGGCCGTGATCGCACCGCCGCGCGAGATCTGCGACTCGCCGCGTCCCAGCGATTCCTCGTAGAGCCGCGCGGCCTCGAGGTTCCAGTAGACGGTCTTCAGGTTGCGAAAGCCGAAAGTCTCCGCCCCGTGGGCGGCGTTGAACTGACCGATGGTTTTCACAGGAACCTCCCGAGGCGGGGCCGTGGGACGGCCCGCCTGATCTGCTAGATATGCGCTCAGCCGAAGCTGAGCCGATGAACCAGGTAGCGTTAAAGAACGTCCCTTAAGGCCATGATGCCCCCGGCTCAAGGCGTCAGAAAGACGCCGACCCGAACAATCTAGCCTAAATCGATTGAAACGAATCAACTTGGTAAATCATGGCGCTAGCTGACCTTGCGTGCGGCGATCGCCAGTTCGACCAGTACCTTCTGAACCTCGGACGAGGTTGTCGCAGGCCTGGGAAACGCCAGCCGCAGCACCTTGTCGCCGAGCATCAGATCCGCCCCGTCGGGATCGATCCCGGTCATCCGCCAGGCACCCGGCTCGGCCTTGAGAAGGACGGTTGCATAATCAAGGATCGCATCGGCGTGGTCCTCGTTCATATGCTCGACACCGCCCTCCTCCATCGCCGCCACCGCAGCCGCAGCGCCGGCATCGCTGAGCAGATCGGAGCGGGTCAGTTCATAGGCCTTGCCGAAGCCGCCGTTCAGGCTCGCGCTCTCCAGTTCGAGCACGAAGAACGAGAAGTCTCCGAAATCGGCATAGAGCGCGGCCTTGGGCTGCCGCGCCAGGAAACGCCGGCGGATGCGCGCCGCCTCCTCCCCTTCGCGGCCGATCTTGCGGGCGCGCAGCTTCAGGGTGATGCGCGCATGGGCGAGCGGATCGCCCTTGCCGCCCGGCGAAAGCAGCAGCGAACAGCGCGGATCGGCCTCCAGATTGCCGGTATGGGAGGAGAGCGCCGAGACGAGGATCAGCGGGCTGCCGTCGACGTCGGTGGCGAGGCTGACAAGGCTGGCCGAGGGATGCCCATCCGGCCCCAGCGTCGCGAGCGAGCCGGAGCGGGCGCTGCGCAGAAGCCGCCGGCCCAGTTCGCGCGCCTGATCGTCGGTCGGACGGATCGGGTCCTGACGTTTCGTGTCCTCGCGCGGCTCGGCGGGCGTCGATGTCTCGATTTGCGACTCAGTCATGGAACCTGCCGGCCTTTCGGGTCTTTCTGTGACGGGGACATAGGCAAACCGCCATGGCGCCGTTAGATTGCGGCCACGGTTTAGCCGCTCTCTCGCGAGAGTGACCCAGCTACTGCAACGCGGCCAAGAGACAAAGAGCTGATGCCAACCATTGCGCTGGTCGACGACGACCGCAACATCCTGACTTCGGTTTCCATTGCACTCGAAGCCGAGGGCTACCGCATCATGACCTATACCGACGGCGCCTCGGCGCTGGACGGGCTGAAGCAGAATCCGCCGGACCTGGCGATCTTCGACATCAAGATGCCGCGCATGGACGGCATGGAGCTGCTGCGGCGGCTGCGCCAGAAGTCCGACCTGCCGGTGATCTTCCTGACCTCGAAGGACGAGGAGATCGACGAACTCTTCGGCCTGAAGATGGGTGCCGACGACTTCATCCGGAAGCCGTTCTCGCAGCGCCTACTGGTCGAGCGCGTCAAGGCGATCCTGCGCCGCGCCGGCGCCAAGGACCCGGCCGCCGCCCCGCGAGCCGAGGACGCCAAGGCGCTGGAGCGCGGGCTGCTGCGCATGGATCCGGAGCGCCACACCTGCACCTGGAAGGGCGAGCCGGTGACGCTGACCGTCACCGAATTCCTGATCCTGCAATCGCTGGCGCAGCGGCCGGGCGTGGTAAAGAGCCGCAACGCCCTGATGGATGCGGCCTATGACGACGAGGTCTATGTCGACGACCGGACCATCGACAGCCACATCAAGCGGCTGCGCAAGAAGTTCAACCAGGTCGATGTCGATTTCGACATGATCGAAACCCTGTACGGCGTCGGCTACCGCTTCAAGGAAAGCTGACGAGCTGCCGTCATCGCGAGCGAGGGAGACGATCCAGCGGAGCAGAACCGCTTCGGGATGGCGTCGCCGTTGCACTGTTCGCGATGACGGGCTCAGAACACGACGGACCCGATGGCGACGATCGACGAGGAACGCGGGAAGGAGATCCGCAGGAGCGCGCGCTGGCCGGCGCTGCGGCAGCGCGTCCGCGCCCTCGGCCGCCGCAGCTGGCGCGCGATCTCGTCCGGCGCAGCCTCCAGCCTGACGCGGCGCATCGTCGTCCTCAATCTGGGCGGGCTCGTCGCGCTGCTGGTCGGCTTCCTCTACCTCAACCAGTTCCGCGAGGGGCTGATCGAATCCCGAGTCCAGAGCCTATTGACGCAGGGCGAGATCATCGCCGGCGCGATCGCGGCCTCGGCGACCGTCGAGACCGATGCGATCACCATCGATCCCGACAAGCTGCTCCAGCTCCAGGCCGGCGAAAGCGCCGGCTTCGTCGATGACCCGCTCGACTTCTCGATCAATCCGGAAAAGGTCGCGCCGCTGCTCCGCCGGCTGGTGACACCGACCAAGACACGGGCGCGCATCTATGATCGCGACGGGCTGCTGACGCTGGATTCCCGCAGCCTCTATTCTCGCGGCGACGTGCTGCGGCTCGACCTGCCGCGTGTCGGCGAGCCGGACGAGGCGCCGCTGCTGGAGCGGACCTGGAACCTGCTGCGCAACCGGCTCGGCCGGGCCGACATGCCGGTCTACGACGATTTCGAGAACGCCAACGGCAAGTCCTATCTCGAGGTCGCACGCGCACTGAACGGCCTGCCCGCCAGCGTCGTGCGGGTGAATGCGCGCGGCCAGACCATCGTTTCGGTTGCCGTCCCGGTGCAGCGTTTCCGCGCCGTGAAAGGAGCGCTGCTGCTCTCGACGCAGGGCGGCGACATCGACGCGGTCATTGCCTCCGAGCGCTATGCGATCTTCCAGGTCTTCGCGGTCGCGGCCGCCGTGATGATCGTGCTCTCGGTCCTCCTCGCCGGCACCATCGCGGAACCGATCCGCAAGCTCGCCGACGCCGCCCAGCGCGTGCGCAGGGGCGTGAAGTCGCGCGAGCAGATCCCCGACTTCGCCAGCCGCCATGACGAGATCGGCCACCTCTCCGGCTCGCTGCGCGACATGACCAAGGCCCTCTACAGCCGCATCGAGGCGATCGAGAGCTTCGCCGCCGATGTCGCCCACGAACTGAAGAACCCCTTGACCTCGCTGCGCAGCGCGGTCGAGACGCTGCCGCGGGCCAAGTCCGACGAGTCGCGCGGGCGGCTGCTCGCCGTGATCCAGCACGATGTGCGACGCCTCGATCGGCTGATCTCCGACATCTCCGACGCCTCGCGGCTGGACGCCGAGCTCGCTCGCAACGATGCCGGGCCGGTCGACCTGGCACAGGTGCTCGAGGCCGTGGTCTCCGTGCAGAACGAGACCCGCCGCGAAGGCCGCCCCAAGATCGAGCTCGACATCGAGCGACGCGGCCAGCGGCCCGGCGGGCGCGACGGCTTCCTGGTGATCGGCCATGATTCCAGGCTCGGGCAGGTCCTCGTCAACCTGATCGACAATGCCCGCTCCTTCTCCCCGGCCGACAAGCCGGTCCGCGTCAAGCTGTCGCGTGTGGCCAACGACGTGCTGATCACCGTCGAGGATGACGGGCCGGGGATCGAGCCGCACGCGCTGGAGCGGATCTTCGAACGCTTCTACACGGACCGCCCGGACGAAGGCTTCGGCCAGAACTCCGGACTCGGGCTATCGATTTCGCGCCAGATCATCGAGGCGCATCGCGGTACGATTCGCGCTGAGAACCGGCTCGGCCCGGCTGGCCCCGACGGCGAGCAGCCGCGCCTGGGCGCGCGCTTCATCGTCTGCCTGCCCGCCGTGCCACGGATGGCCTGAGCGGACAGCATGAGCGACAGCACCATTCATGCGACGACCGTCGCGATCGGCGAGGCCGGCGTGCTCATTCGCGGGCCGTCCGGGGCGGGCAAGTCGGTTCTGGCGCTCGCCCTGATTGCCCAGACGCAAGTCGCCGGCCAGTTCGCGCGGCTCGTCGCCGATGACAGGACCGCGCTCAGCGCGCGCGGAGGGCGCTTGCTGGCGCGGCCTGTACCGCCGCTGGAGGGCCTGATCGAACGGCGCGGGCTCGGGCTGACGCCGGAGGCGCATCTGCCCGCCGTAGTGGTTCGCATGGTCGTCGATCTCAGCGGAAGCGAGCCGACGCGCATGCCCGAGCCCGAGGATCTGGTCGAGAACCTCGTGGGGATCGACCTGCCGCGCCTGACCGTGATGGGCCGGGTCGGCGACGAACGGCTGATCTCGGCGGCCCTGCGATTGTTCATAGATCGCATTTGATGTCGATAATTCTACAACTTTCGGCCAGCCCCGCTTGCCTATCCTTCGCAGCTGCCGCATAAACCGCGACCTTGTCCGGGCGCTTTCACGCGCTCGCCGGTGCCAGAGTTGGAATGATCGGACTGGTCCTCGTGACGCATGGGCATCTGGCCACGGAATTCCGTGCCGCGCTCGAACACGTCGTCGGCCCTCAGCAGAGCCTCGCCACCATCGCCATCGCCCCCGATGACGATATGGAAAGCCGTCGCCGCGATATCATCGCCGCCGTCGAGCAGGTCGAGAACGGCAGCGGCGTCATCGTCCTGACCGACATGTTCGGCGGCACGCCCTCGAATCTCGCCATTTCGGTGATGGAGCCTGGCCGCATCGACGTCGTCGCGGGTATCAACCTGCCGATGCTGATCAAGCTCGCCAGCGTGCGCGAGGAGAAGACCCTCGACGAGGCCGTCACCAGCGCGCAGGATGCCGGCCGCAAGTACATCACCGTCGCCAGCCGGGTGCTGGCCGGCAAATAGGGGTTCTCCGTGGACGTCAGGCCCGAAGCCGAGGATTGCGACTGCCCGGAGGTCGAGATTCCGGCCGGCGCGCTCTATGGCCAGTTCCAGATCATCAACAAGAAGGGCCTGCACGCCCGCGCCACGGCGAAATTCGTGCAGTGTGCCTCCAACTTCGACGCCGACGTGACGGTCACCCGTTGCGGCGAGACGGTCGGCGCGACCTCGATCATGGGCATCCTGACGCTGGGCGCCGGTATCGGCTCGACCATCACGGTCGTGGCCAAGGGGCGCGAAGCCGAGGATGCGCTCAAGGCGCTGGAGGCGCTGGTCGCCGATCGGTTCGGCGAAGGCGAGTAAAGCGAACTCGGTCCAGAGGCCCTACGCCTTCCCCGCCTGCGCCCACAGCACGTTCGCCAGAACCCGTGTCGCCTGCATAAAGTCAGCGATCTCCATCGCCTCATCCGGGTTGTGGCTGCCCTTGTCGTTGCGCACGAAGATCATCGCCGCGGGAATGCCGGCATCAGCGAAATCCTGGGCGTCGTGACCACCGCCGCTCGCCATCGTCAGCCGAGCAATACCCAAGCCGTCCGCGCCCGCTTCCAGTGCCGCGACCAGCGCGGGCGCCATCGGCGAGGGCGATGAACGGTCGAAGGGCTCGAGCGTGAAGGCGACGCCGCGCTCGGCCTCGATGCGCGCGGCCTGCCCGCGCAGGAAGGCTTCCATGCCGTCGAGGGTGTCGCGGCTCTGGCTGCGGATGTCGATGGTGAAATCGACCTGCCCGGGCACCTTGGTCAGCGCGGCACGATCGGCCTCGGTCGCGAAGCGACCGACGGTGACGACGAGGTCCTCGCCGGCGGCGCGACGGCGGGCCCATTCGCCATCCAGGGCCATGACGAGATCGGACATGGCGAAGACGGCATCCTGCCGATATTCGTGCGGCACCGCACCCGAATGCGAATAGGCGCCGCGCACCCTGCCATTGCGTACGCGATAGGCGCCGCGGATTCCGGTGACGATGCCGACCGGGACGTCTCGGTTCTCCAGGATCGGCCCCTGCTCGATATGAAGCTCGACATAGCCGGCATAGTCGACCGGCCGGAGGATCGGCGGTCCGGCCTCGATGCGGGCGGGATCGAAGCCGGCCTCGGTCATCATGGCGCGCAGCGAACGGCCGGTCGCGACATGAATGGCGCTGTCGAGTTCTCCCTCCCAGAGCAGGCCGAGCGCGGCGCGGCTGCCGAGATGGCCGCCATGACGGCCGACGAACCAGCTGCTGCTCTCTTCGGCGCGAAAGGCCATCAGGACGATGTCGCGCTCCGGCTGCAGGCCGGCGTCGATCATCGCTGCGATCGCCGTGAGACCTGCGATGACGCCGGCGGCCCCATCGAAATTGCCGCCGATATGGACGGAATCGAGATGCGAGCCGGTGATCCAGGCCGGGAGATCGCGGCGGCGGCCGGAGAAGCGTGCCGCGAGGTTGCCGGCCGCATCGACCGAAACGGCGAGACCGAGACCGCGCGCGAGTTCAGCGATCCTGTCGTGGGCGCGCTGCTCGCCGGCCATGTAGGAGGTGCGTGTGACGCCGGGCCCGTCGGCGCTCTCGGCTCGCAGGGCCTCGAAGACCGAAGCGACGAAAGCTTCCCGGGCGATGACGGCCGCGTCGAGCGCCGGCGAGGGGCGGAATGCGAGGTCTGGCAAGAGAGGTCTCCAAGGCAGGCTTGCCACAGCGGCGGCTTCCTCCTCTGCCACCGGGCGGGATTGCGGCCAAGCGGCGGCCGGGAGCAAGACGCGCGCCGCAAAGGATATAAAGACATCTTTATATCTTTGATTGCGCTTCGCCGCCGGCGCTGCTAAAGACCCGCCCGTCATTCAAGCACCCTCTGCAAGAGCCCCTTGCAGGAACGAGCAGTGGAGCACGCCCCGTGTCGAAGACCGATTACATCGTCAAGGACATCAGCCTCGCGGATTACGGCCGCAAGGAAATCAACATGGCCCAGGACGAGATGCCGGGCCTGATGGCGATCCGCGCCGAGCATGCGGGCAAGGCCCCGCTCAAGGGCGCGCGCATCGCCGGCTGCCTGCACATGACCATCCAGACCGCCGTGCTGATCGAGACGCTGAAAGAACTCGGCGCCGATGTGCGCTGGTCGTCCTGCAACATCTTCTCGACCCAGGACCACGCTGCCGCCGCGATCGCCGCGACCGGCACCCCGGTCTTCGCGATCAAGGGCGAGACGCTGGAGGAGTACTGGGAGTACGTCCTCAAGACCGCGACCTGGGGCGACGGCGGCACGCCGAACATGATCCTCGACGATGGCGGCGACCTGACCATGCTGATCATCCTCGGCGCCGAGGCCGAGGCCGGCAATGCCGCCTTCCTCGACAAGCCCGGCAATGAGGAAGAGACGATCTTCTTCGCCCTGATCAAGCGCGAGCTCAAGGCCAATCCGGGCTGGTTCACCAAGACCCGCGCCGCGATCAAGGGCGTCTCGGAAGAGACCACGACGGGCGTGCACCGCCTGTACGAGCTGGCCAAGGCCGCCCGCCTGCCCTTCCCGGCGATCAACGTCAACGACTCCGTCACCAAGTCGAAGTTCGACAACCTCTATGGCTGCCGCGAGTCGCTGGTCGACGCCATCCGCCGCGGCACCGACGTCATGATGTCGGGCAAGGTTGCGGTCGTCGCCGGCTACGGCGACGTCGGCAAGGGCTCGGCCGCCTCGCTGCGCCAGGCCGGCTGCCGCGTCCTCGTCACCGAGATCGACCCGATCTGCGCCCTGCAGGCGGCGATGGAAGGCTATGAGGTCGTGACGATGGAAGACGCCGCCCCGCGCGCCGACATCTTCGTGACCGCCACCGGCAATCTCGACGTCATCACCGTCGAGCACATGCGCTCGATGAAGCACCGCGCCATCGTCTGCAACATCGGCCACTTCGACTCGGAGATTCAGGTCGCCGGCCTGAAGAACTTCAAGTGGGACAACGTCAAGCCGCAGGTCGACGAGGTCGAGTTCCCCGATGGCAAGCGCATCATCCTGCTCTCGGAAGGCCGCCTGGTGAACCTCGGCAACGCGACCGGCCACCCGTCCTTCGTGATGTCCTGCTCGTTCTCGAACCAGACGCTGGCCCAGGTCGAGCTCTGGAACCACCACGCCAAGTACGAGAACAAGGTCTATACGCTGCCGAAGCACCTCGACGAGAAGGTCGCGGCGCTCCACCTCGCCAAGGTCGGCGCCAAGCTGACCAAGCTCAACGACGCGCAGGCCAAGTACATCGGCGTGGCGCAGAGCGGCCCCTTCAAGCCCGAGCTCTACCGCTACTGACATCCGGCAACTCCGGATTTCGAAAGGCCCGGCGTTCGCGCCGGGCCTTTTTTCGTGGCGTCGGCGTCACCGATCCAGCCCAAACCACTACTAATAGATCGCCCGGCGGCAACGGCATCTACTTCTTGATTTCTGGCAGCGATCCATAAAATTCGCCCGATTTACGCGCGATTAACCACTTCCTGCCGGAGTCGGCGGGTGAGTAGAGTGGAACTGATTCGGCCCCTCAGCGCCTCTTGCGCGAGCCGGATCGACACGCAGTGATCAGTGTCGTGGCAGGCGTGCGTCGGATGCCCCCGAGGCGGCGTCTCTGGGCGGCGTAGCGCCGTGCGGCCCTGGTTTCGAGTGTACCGGCATACCCGGCGGCCCTGAGCCGCCCTCGAGGAAGACGGACGCGGGATGAGACGGTCGAGCCGACAGGAACGCAGCAGCGGTGGCTGGCGCCGACATGCGCTTCTGCCCGGCCTCGTCGCCAGCCAATCCCCCGGGGTCGCGCTGGCCCAGGGCGAATGGGTCGCACCGCTGCGCGCCGACCTTTTCAGCACCGGCGCCCTGTCCATGATCCTCGCCGGCCTCACCGTCTTCGCCGCGACCACGTCGCTGGTCTACGTCCGCGAGCGGTCGCGCTGGCAGCGCCGTGAGAACGAACTGGCGCGCGAACTCGAAACCGCGCGGGGGCAGCAGGAGCGGCTTTCCGCCCTGCTCGCCGCCGATCCGCAGGTCGTCGTCAGCTGGGACGGACGCAATGCCGAGCCGCTCTTCGAGGGCGACAGCGGCTTTCTCGGCGCTCCCGGTTCGACGCTCGCGCTCGCCTATGGCGCCTGGGCGCCGCCGGCTGACGCCAAGAAGCTCGAACTGGCGACCGATGCGCTGAAGGAACGCGGCACGTCCTTCGGCTTCACGCTACGCAGCAAGAGTGGCCCCTTCATCGATGTCGAGGGGCGGCCTGTCGCCGGCCGTGCCGTCATCCGCTTCCGCGAAGTCACGGGCGAGCGCGCCCAGGTGCTGGCGGTCCGTGCGGAACTGGAGCGCGTCAGCGGCGACCACAAGGCGCTTTCCGGACTGCTCGCCGGCCTGCCCCAGCCTGCCTGGACCCGGACGCAAGAGGGGCACCTGAACTGGTGCAACGCCGCCTATGCGCGCGCCGTCGAGGCCGCGGACGGCGACGAAGCCGTCAAGAACGGTCTTGAACTGCTCGACCGCAGCGAGCGCGAGGGCGCCGCCCGGGCGCGGCGCGAGGGCCGCTCCTTCTCGGTGCGGGCCCCGGCTGTCGTCGCCGGGCAGCGCCGCACGCTCGATATCCTGGAACTGCCGACACAGACGGGCTTCGCCGGTATCGCGACCGACATGAGCGAGCTCGAGGCGGTCCGGGCCGACCTGCAGCGCCAGATGGACGCTCATATCCGCACGCTCGACCGGCTCAAGACGGCGGTCGCCGTGTTCGACGCCTCGCAGCGGCTGGTCTATCGCAATCCCGGCTTCGAGGTCTTGTGGTCGCTCGATGCCGGCTTCCTCGACGGCCAGCCAAGCGACAGCGAGATCCTCGACCGCCTGCGCTCGGAACGACGCCTGCCCGAGCTCGGCGACTACCGCAGCTGGAAGGCCGGCGTCCAGGCCGCCTATACCTCGACGCGCGCCAACGAGGACTGGTGGTACCTGCCCGACGGGCGCACCATCCACGTCGTCGCAAGCCCGAATCCGCAGGGCGGCGTGACCTATCTGCTCGACGACGTGACGGAGCGATTCACGCTGGAATCGCGCTTCAACGCGCTGTCCAGGACGCAGCGCGAGACACTCGACTCGCTGCGCGAGGGTGTGGCCGTGTTCGGCTCGGACGGGCGGCTCAAACTCTCCAACCCCGCCTTCGCGCAGTCCTGGAAGATCCATGCCGACCTCACGAGCGCGGCCCCGCATATCGAAGAGGTGGTCAGGCTCTGCCGGCCGCTCTTCCCGCAGGACGAGATCTGGAGCGAGCTGCACAGCGTCGTGACCGGCGTGCGCGACGCGCGCGAGGACTATGGCTGCCGGATGGAGCGGCGGGACGGCACGGTGCTCGATTGCGCGGCGGCGCCGCTGCCGGACGGCGCGACGCTGATCACCTTCGCCGATGTGACGGCCTCGGTGAATGTCGAGCGCGCCCTGACCGAGAAGAACGAGGCGCTGGAGAAGGTCTCGCGGCTGCGCGAGGACTTCGTCCACCACGTCTCCTACGAGCTGCGCTCGCCGCTGACCAACATCATCGGCTTCGCCCAGCTGCTCGGCACGGAGGCGATCGGCGCACTGAACGAGAAGCAGCGCGACTATACCTCGCATATCGTACGCTCCTCGGGCGCCCTGCTCGCCATCATCAACGACATCCTCGACCTCGCCACGATCGACAACGGCGCGCTGACGCTGGAGCTGGAGGAGGTCGATGTCGCCGAGACCATCGCCCAGGCAACCGCCGGGCTGCATGACCGCCTGACCGACAGCAAGCTCGACCTCAAGGTCGAGATCGCCGCGCAGACCGGCCCCTTGCGCGCCGATGGCAAGCGACTGCGCCAGGTCCTGTTCAATCTGATTTCCAACGCGATCGGCTTCTCCTCGCCGGGCCAGACCATCACGGTCAGCGCGGCGCGCAGCGGCAATGATGTCCGCATCACGGTCGCGGACCAGGGCCGGGGCATCCCGGCCGAGGTCAGGGAGAAGGTGTTCGACCGCTTCGAAAGCCACTCGCTCGGCTCCAGCCATCGCGGCGTCGGCCTTGGCCTCTCGATCGTCCGCTCGATCGTCGAGTTGCATGGCGGCCATGTCGAGCTCGACTCGGCGCCGGGGCGCGGCACCCGCGTGACGGCAGTGTTCCCCTCCGAAGGCGTGCGGATGTCGGACGCGGCGGAATGACCGACGAAGCCCGTAAGTCCGGCAGCCACCGGCTCGTTCTGGCCGACGAGGCGGCCACGCTCAGGCTCGCCGCCGATCTCGCCGCGATCCTCAAGCCCGGCGACATCGTTGCGCTATCCGGCCATCTCGGCGCCGGCAAGTCGCTGCTGGCGCGCGCGATCCTGCGCGAGCTCTCCGACGATCCGGCCCTGGAGGCACCGAGCCCGACCTTCACCCTTGTCCAGAGCTACGAGACGCCGCGCGGCCCCGTCCTGCATGCCGATCTCTACCGCGTCCGCTCCCCCGAGGAGCTCGACGATATCGGCCTGGTCGAGGATCTTGACCGCCTGATCACGCTGGTCGAATGGCCCGACCGGGCCGGGGGACGCCTGCCAGGCGGCCGCAGGCTCGACATCGTGCTCGACGTCGATCCGCACAACCCCGAGACCGGCCGCATTGCCGACCTCTCCGGCGGCGTGCTCTGGCGCCAGCGGCTCGCGATCGCGATCGCGACTCGGCGTCTGATCGACGACGCGGGTTGGGGCGAGGCCCGGCGCGACTACATGCAGGGCGACGCGTCCAGCCGTGCCTATGAGCGCCTGACGCAGGCCGACGGCACGAGCGCCGTGCTGATGATTTCGCCGCCGCGACCGGACGGGCCGGCGATCCGGCTCGGCAAGCCCTACAGTGCCATCGCGCATCTGGCCGAGAACGTCGACGCCTTCGTCGCGATGGATCGCGGTCTGCATTCGCTGGGCTATTCAGCGCCGGAGATCTACGCGCAGGATCTGTCGACCGGGCTCCTGCTGATCGAGGATCTCGGCAGCGAAGGCGTCATCGATGCGGACGGGCCGATCGCGGAGCGCTACGAGGCGGCGGCGCGCCTGCTCGCCGACCTGCACCGCCACACATTGCCGACGATCCTGCCGGTGACGGAAGGCCGCGACCATGTCGTGCCCGAATACGACCGCGGCGCTTTGGCGATCGAGACCGAGCTGATCCTCGAATGGTACGCGCCCCATATCGCGGGCGTGACCCTGCCGGCGGTGACGCAGGCCGAATTCTCGCGGATCTGGAACCGCCTTTTCGACGAGATCCTGGAGACGCCCGGTACCTGGACGCTGCGCGACTTCCACTCGCCCAACCTGATCTGGCTGCCCAAGCGCGACGGCCATGCCAAGCTCGGGCTGATCGACTTCCAGGATGCGGTGATCGGCCACCCGGCCTACGACCTCGCCTCGCTCGGGCAGGATGCGCGCATCGACGTGCCGGCCGCGCTGGAGCTGCGCCTGCTCGCGGCTTACGGCGCCGCGCGGCGCAATGACGATCCAGGCTTCGATCTCGCCGGCTTCGCCCGCGCCTATGCGATCATGGGCACGCAGCGCAACACCAAGATCGCCGGCATTTTCGCGCGGCTCGACAAGCGTGACGGCAAGCCGGCCTATCTCAAGCATCTGCCGCGCATCGAGACCTATCTGCGCCGCAATCTAGAACACCCGGCGCTCGCGGATTTGAAGGGCTGGTATCAGGCGCATCTGCCGAAGCTGTTCGAGGTCGAGTGAGTTCGGCACCCCGTCATGCTCGCTATTGTGGCAAGCGTCCACGCCTTGGACACAGGTCTCGCCGAAGGAAGACGTGGATGGTCGGGACAAGCCCGACCATGACGCGCTATGAAACAGGCTCGCTCGCAGCCGGGAGATTCGCGTGACGCAGGCCAGCTTTCGACCGATCCGCCGTGCCATGGTTCTGGCGGCGGGACTCGGCCAGCGCATGCGCCCGATCACCGACACGCTGCCCAAGCCGCTCGTCGCGATCGGCGGCAAGGCGATGCTCGACCATGCGCTCGACCGGCTCGCCGAAGCCGGGGTCGAGCAGGCAGTCGTCAATGTCCACCACCTCGCCGCGCAGATCGAGAACCACCTCGCGGAGCGGCAATCGCCGCGCGTGACGATCTCCGACGAGCGGGCGCAGCTTCTGGAAACGGGCGGCGGCGTGAAGAAGGCGTTGCCCCTGCTGGGCCAGGAGCCCTTCTTCCACGTCAATTCCGATTCGCTCTGGAGCGAGACCGAACGCTCAAACATGAGTGCAATGGCGCAGGCCTGGGACGCCGGTCGGATGGACATGCTGCTGCTGCTGGCCCGCCGCGAGGACAGCGTCGGCTTCGATGGCCGTGGCGACTTCTTCCGCGACGACGAGGGACTGCTGACGCGCCGTGGCAGCGCCGAAAGCGCACCTTACGTCTATGCCGGCGTTGCCATCATGAAGCCCACGCTGTTTTCCGACACGCCCGAGGGCCCGTTCTCGCTCAATTTGCTGTTCGACCGCGCGATCGCGGCGGACCGGCTGCACGGCCTCGTCCTCGAAGGCCAGTGGCTGCATGTCGGCACGCCCGAGGCGATCGCGCCGGCAGAGGCCGCCTTCGCTGCGGCCAATCGGGTCCATGCCTGAGCTGAACCTCTTCACCATCCCGGCCGGCGCTCCCTTCCTGGACGTCTTGGCGCAGGCGATGCTCGAGGGCCGTTTCGGGCCGGTTCATGATCCCGCCGACCCCGCCGCGATGGCGCGGGCAACGCTCTACCTGCCGACGCGACGGGCGGCCCGCGCCTTCGCCGCCTGCCTCTCGGACAAGCTCGACGGAAAGCCGCTGCTGCTGCCGCGCATCATGCCGCTCGGCGATGTCGACGAGGCCGAGACCGCCCTGATCGGCGCCGGCGCCTGGACGCAGGAGCGACTTGGACCGATCGATCCGCTGGCGCGGCGCATGCTGCTGACCCGGCTCGTCGATGCCTGGGGCCGCAACGCCAATCGCAGCCATCTCAGACTCGATCCGTCGGAGCCGTCGCTGGTGCCGGCGACCTTGGCCGAGGCGTATGGGTTGGCAGGCGACCTCGCCACGCTGCTCGACCAGATGCAGACCGAGGGCGTCGCCATCGAGCGCCTGACGAAGCTGGACGCTGCGCGCTTCGACCGGATCTGGCAGCTCAACGCCAGCTTCCTCGCCATTCTCGGCGAGGCCTGGCCGGAGATCCTCAAAGAACGTGGCGCCTGCGATCCCGCCGATTTCCGCAACCGCATGCTCGCGGCCGAGCGCGAGCGGCTGCTGTCGGGCGCCGTCACGGGGCCGATCATTGCCGCGGGCTCGACCGGCACGGTGCCGGCCACGGCTAGGCTGCTGGCGGCGATCGCACGCCTGCCGAACGGCGCCGTCGTGCTGCCGGGTATCGCTCTCGATTTGCCCGAAGCCCCCTGGAACGCGATCGCCGACGAACCCGCTCCCTCGCATCCGCAGGCGGCGCTGCACCAGCTGCTGGAGACGCTGCAGGCGACGCGCGACGACATTCGCAGCCTGGCGGCCCCCGATGCGGCGCGCACCGCCCGCTCGCGGATCCTGCGCGAAGCCCTGTTGCCAGCCTCCGCTACCCAGAGCTGGGCCGATCTGAGCGAAAGGCTCGCACATGACGAGGCCGCGCAGGCCTTCGCCGATCTGCGGCTGGTGGAAGCCGCCGACGAGCGGCAGGAGGCCCTGGCGGTGGCGATCGCGCTGCGCGAGACGCTGGAGGAACCCGGCCGGCAGGCGGCGCTGATCACGCCGGATCGGGGGCTCGCCGAACGCGTCACCGTCGAGCTCAAGCGCTGGGGCGTCGAGGTCGACGATTCCGCCGGGCTGCCTCTGGCGCGCTGGCCGGCCGGATCGCTGCTGCGGCTCGTCCTCGAGGCTGCCCTGGCGCAAATGACGCCGGCCGCGCTGGTGCCGTTGCTGGCGCATCCACTCTGCCGGCTCGGCCTGGCGCGGCCTCTGGTCGAGCGTGGTGCCTCGGCGCTGGAGATCGGGCTCTGGCGCGGCGTCGCCGTCGGCAAGGGGCTGGCGGGGCTGCATCAAAGCCTCGCTCAATGGAGCGAGCAGCGCGACGCCCGCCATGCCCCGGGCCCGCGTCGACGGCTGAACGAAAGCGACCAGGCGGCTGCGACCGCCGTGCTGGATGGCCTCGCTGGCGCGCTGTCGCCGTTGCTGGAGGCACTCTTCCTGCAGGAGCCCTCGCTGGCGGGGGTGACGCGTGCGGCCAGGGCGGCCCTGGACGCCGTCAGCCGCGACGAGGATGGCCATGCCCGTGCCTTCACCGGGCCTGACGGCGAGGCGCTGGCGGGCTTGTTCGACGATCTCGGCGCGGCGCAGGTGGACATGCCGCCGGGCGGCCGGCCGGCCGACTTCATCGCCATCCTCGACGGGCTGCTCGCCGAACGCGTGGTGCAGCGAGCCGGCGGCGGCCATCCCCGCGTCAAGATCTGGGGCCTGCTCGAAGCACGCCTGCTCGAAGCCGACCATGTCGTGCTCGGCGGGCTCAACGAGACCGTCTGGCCACCCGAGACGAAGACCGACTCCTTCCTGAACCGGCCGATGCGGGCCGAGCTCGGCCTGTCGCCGCCGGAACGGCGCATCGGCCAGACGGCGCATGACTTCGTGCAGGCGCTCGGCGCGCAGCGCGTGACACTGACCCGCGCCCGCAAGGCCGGCGAGGCCGAGACCATCGCCTCACGCTTCTGGCAGAGGCTGAAGGCGGTGACGCCCGATGCGGTGTGGGCGCAGGCGATCGCACGTGGCGAGCGGCTGACGCAGTTCGCCGCAGCGCTCTCCGCCCCTGCATCGGTCCGCCCCGTGGCGCGGCCGGCACCCAAGCCGCCGCGCGCGCTGCAGCCGCTCTCGCTCAGCGTCACCGATGTCGAGACGCTCTATCGCGACCCCTACCAGATCCACGCCCGCAAGATCCTGAAGCTCGATGCGCTCGACGCGCTGATCGAGGATCCGAGCGCGCAGGATCGCGGCAACCTGCTGCACGACATCGTCGCGGATTTCGCCCTGACCTATCCCGAGCAATTGCCGGCCGATGCGCTAGCGCGCCTGATCGAGATCGCCGCGGCGAAGTTCCGCCAGTTCGACGACGCGCCGGAGGTCCGCGCCTTCTGGTGGCCGCGCTTCCTGATCACGGCTGGGCATTTCATCGGCTGGGAGGAGCGGCGGCGGGACGAGTTGGCACGGATCGGCGTCGAGCTCGGTACGGGGACTGATTTCGCTCTCGGCGACGGAGCCCGCTTCCGGCTCAGCGGCCGGGCCGACAGGATCGAGCTGACGCGCGAACCGCGCTTGCGCATCATCGACTTCAAGACCGGCGCGCCGCCGAGCAAGGCGCAGGTCGAGAAGGGCTTTGCGCCGCAATTGACGCTGGAGGCGGAACTCGCGGCACGGGCGGGCTTCCCGCCCCTGGCGGGCCCGACCCCGGTCGGGGCACTGCTCTATCTCAAGCTGCATCATGATCCGAAGGGCTGGGCCAAGGACAAGCCGCTCGATTTCGACGGCGAGCCGCTGGCCGATGTCGCCGCGCGGCATCTCGACCGCCTGCTCGCGCATCTCGATGCGCTGCGCAGCGGCCGGGAAGCCTTCGTCTCGCGGCGGGCGCCGGACTACATCCGCTACGCCAGCCCTTACGACCATCTCGCACGGGTCAAGGAATGGGCCGCCGCCTCCGAGAGCGACGAGGGAGGCGAGGCGTGAAGGCAGGCTGGATCGTCCCGCCATTGACGAACCAGCGCCAGGCGCTGGCGGCCCATCCGCGCCTCAGCGCCTGGGTCTCGGCCAATGCCGGCTCGGGCAAGACGCATGTGCTGGTCAACCGCGTGCTGCGGCTGCTGCTCGACGGCGTCGCGCCGAGCCGGCTGCTCTGCATCACCTACACCAAGGCCGCCGCCGCCAACATGGCGAACCGCGTCTTCGCGGCGCTGAGCGCCTGGGCGACATTGCCCGAACCGGCGCTGATCGAGGCGCTGGCGAAACTGACCGGCGAGGCGCCATCGGCCGATCAGCGAGCTGCCGCACGGCGGCTGTTCGCGCAGGCACTAGAGACGCCGGGCGGGCTCAAGATCGAGACGATCCACGCCTTCTGCACGCGCGTGCTGCAATCGGCCCCCTTCGAGGCAAATGTGCCGCCGCGCTTCGAGGTCGCCGACGACCTTGCCCAGGCGGAGATGCTGCGCGAGGCGCGGCGCGAACTGCTGATGGCGGTCGCCGCCGATCCGCATGGGGCTGAAGCCACGGCGCTCGACCTGCTTGCCCGCCAGGCCGCGCAGGACACCTTCGATGCGATGATGCAGGAGGCGCTGCGCCAGCGCGCCCTGTTCAATGACGGCGACGGGCGCGCCCGCGACGCGAGCGAGATGCGCGACGGCATCGCGGCAGTGCTGGGGATTGCGCCCGACCTGACCGCGGCTGCGGTCGAGGCCGGCTTCCGGCGCGACCTGATGGATCTGGCCGGGCTCGGCGCGCTGATCGAGGCGCTCCAGGGCGGCAGCCAGACCCGGCAGAACTTCGCCGCAACGCTACGCACCCTGCTGGCCGGACAGGACGACGGCGCGCCGGTCGCCTTCTGCCGGCGCGGCTTCATCACCGATGCCGGGACGATCAACGTCAACATCCGGGGCAAGGGCAAGTCGGAGTTCGAAGCGGGCCTGCTGGCGGTGCTCGACGACCTCGCGGACCTCCTGCTCGCGGCGGCCGACCAGCTCAATGCCATCGCGATCCGCGACCGCAGCCACGCGCTGGCGCTGCTGGTGACGCGGATGCTCGCCTCCTATCAGCGCCAGAAGAGCGAGCGCTCGCTGCTCGACTATGACGACCTGATCGCGAAGACGCGCTCGCTGCTGACGCGGGTCGAGTCCGCCTGGGTGCTCTACAAGCTCGATGCCGGGATCGACCACATCCTGCTCGACGAGGCGCAGGATACCAGCGAGGCGCAATGGGCTATCCTGCGCAAGCTGGCCGAGGAATTCAGCGCGGGCGAAAGCGGGCGCAAGGACAGCCCGAAGCCCCGAACCGTCTTCGTCGTCGGAGACGAAAAGCAGTCGATCTACGGCTTCCAAGGGGCAGCACCCGCGGCCTTCAACGAGCAGAAGCGGCAGCTCGGACAGCGCATCACGGAGGCAGACCAACGCTTCGAGCCGATCAGCCTCAACACCTCCTTCCGCTCGGCGCCCGACATCATGCAGGCGGTGGATGCGGTCTTCGCCCTGCCGGAGCATGCGCGCGGGCTGGTCTTCGACGGTTCGGACAGGCCGGAGACGCACGACACGGTACGTCGCGGCGCTGCGGGCAGCGTCGATCTCTGGCCGCTCTGCGCCAATGATACCGGCGAGCCGCCCGATGCCTGGACGACGCCGGTCGATGCACCGGGACGGCGCAGCGGCACCGCCAAGCTCGCCCAACGCATCGCGACGACACTAAGCGAGTGGAAGCGCGGGGGATTGGACGACCTCGGCAACCCCTTCTCACCCGGCGATGTCATGATCCTTCTGCGTCAGCGCGGCGCGCTGTTCGAGAACATCGTCAAGGCGCTGAAGGATGCGGACGTTCCGGTAACGGGCCGGGATCGGCTGACACTCGCGGAGCATCCCGCGGTTGAAGACCTCGTCGTGCTCGGCCGGGCCCTGCTGCTGCCCGAGGACGACCTGACGCTGGCGACCGCGCTGAAGACGCCGCTGATCGGGCTCGACGACGACGACCTGCTGCGGCTGGCGCCGGGGCGGCCGGGATCATTGCGTGCAGCGCTTCGGGACGCTGCGGCGTCGGTGCCGCGCTATGCGGCCGTCGAAAGGCAACTCACGGAACTCGCGGCGGAGGCCGGCCGCAGCGGGCCATTCCGCTTCTTCGCCGGGCTGCTCGGGCCGGGTGGCGGGCGCAACCTCGCCTTGGCCCGTCTCGGCGCCGAGGCCGGAGACGCGCTCGACGCCTTCCTCTCCGCCGCGCTCGATCATGAACGCCGCTACGGCCCCTCGCTCGCCGGTTTCCTGCAGCATATCGGCGACAGTGCCACCGATGTGAAACGCGACCTGTCGTCGAGTGCCGGCGAGGTCCGCGTCATGACGGTGCATGGCTCGAAGGGGCTGGAGGCGAAGGTCGTCATCCTCGCCGACCTCGCGCCGGCGCCGGGCGCCAAGCGCCTGCCCAAGATCATGGCGATCGAGCCGCCACGCCGCCAGGCGGTGCCGATCTGGCCGCCGGCGAGTGCGGAGGATGCCAATGCGACCGCAGCCGCGAAGGCGCGGATCGTCGCCCAGATGGTCGAGGAGCATCACCGGCTGCTGTATGTGGCAATGACGCGGGCCGAGGACCGGCTGATCGTCTGCGGCACGCAGGCCAAGGGCGAGGCGCCCGCGGGAAGCTGGTACGCGATGGTCGAGGCCGGGCTTGCCGCCTCAGCGACCGGCCTTGCGGAGCTCGGTGAGGGCGAGAGTGCGACCCGGCGCTTCATGGTGTCGCCGCCGCAGCCCCAGGCGGTCGAGGCGCGGACTGCGGCAGCAGCTGCCTCACCGATCCCCGGTTGGTTGCGGACACCGCCGCCGCGCGAGGCCGAGCCGGCCCCGCCGCTGAAGCCGTCCAGCGCTCTCTCCGCGGCTGATGCGCCGGACCGGCCGGTCGATGGCCCGTTCCTCGCGGAGGCCGCCGCCGCAGGTCGCTTCGCCCATCTGCTCCTGCAGATGCTGCCGGTCATCGCGGCCGCCCAGCGCCTGCCCGTGGCGCAGGCACTGGGTCAGGCGCGCGCCGGCGCGGTCGCGGCGGCGAAGCGCGAAGCGATCATCGCCGATGCCCTGGCTCTGCTCGCCGACCCCGCCCTTGCCGGGCTGTTCGGACGGGGCTCGCTCGCGGAAGTGCCGATCGCCGGGACGGTCGAGCTGGGCGACGGCGAAAGGCGCCCCGTCTCCGGCCAGATCGACCGGCTGGCAGTCACGGCGGACGAGGTCGTGATCGCCGATTTCAAGACGACGGCGCGTCCGCCGCGCGACGTCGAGGCGATCCCGGACACCACGCTGGCGCAGCTTGCGGTCTACCGTGCGCTGATCGCGCGGATCTATCCCGGCCGGTCCGTGCGTGCGCTCCTGGTCTATACGGCGACGCTGACCCGGCTGGAGCCGGCTCCCGACCGACTTGACGCCGTCATGGCCCGGCTCGGCGCGGCCGGTACGCCGCCCCCCGAAACAGGGAGGAGCGCGATGCTCAGCGACGCGCCATGAGACTGCTGCCGCGCTCGCTACTGCTGCGGCCGCGCCTGATGTGGACCCTCGTCGCCGCCACCGTGCTTGTGCTGGCGCTGCCGGGGGACTGGCGCTGGACGACACGGCTGATGATCGCCTGGGATGCCGGGGCGGTGCTGTATCTCGCCATGCTGTCGACGACGATGCTGCAGGAATCCGTCGCGCAGATCAGGGCTCGCGCCGAGCGCCAGGACGAGGGCGCCGCCGCGATCCTGGTGATCGCCTGCCTCGCGGCCATGGCCAGCATCGCGGCGATCGGCCTCCAGCTCGCAGACATCGGAAATGTGCCGGCAGACCAGCGAGGCCTGCACCTGGCGCTTGGCGGCTTGACGATCCTGTGCTCATGGACGCTGTTGCACGCCTTCTTCACGCTGCATTACGCCGGGGTGTATTACGCCCGGACGGCGAAGGAGCCCTGCCTGGACTTTCCCGGCCAGCACGACCCGGACTATGTCGATTTCCTCTATTTCGCCTACACGATCGGCTGCACTTCGCAGACCTCGGATGTGGGAGTCACCACCCGGCAGGCCCGCAGACTCGTGCTGATCCACTCGATCCTTGCCTTCATCTTCAACACCAGCATCCTCGCGCTGGCGATCAATGTCGGTGCGAGCCTGGTCTCCGGCGGCCCGTGACGCCCTCCCACGCATGTGATGGGGACAGAGCCGCCCCCACATCGGACGCGCCTTGACCCGGACCCGACGCATTCATAGCTTTCCCGGCGAAGGCGGCGCTGCCGCCACACATCATGAAAGGCGAGATGCCATGGCGACGAGCAAGGTGACCGATGCGAGCTTCGAGGCCGATGTCCTCAAGTCGAGCGAACCGGTCGTGGTCGATTTCTGGGCCGAATGGTGCGGCCCCTGCCGCATGATCGGACCGGCGCTCGAGGAGATCGCCGGCGAGATGAACGGCAAGGTCAAGATCGTGAAGATGAATGTCGACGAGAACCAGGCGATTCCCGCCCAGTTCGGCATCCGCTCGATCCCGACCCTGATGCTGTTCAAGGACGGCAAGCTGGCCTCGCAGAAGGTCGGCGCCGCGCCGAAGAGCGACCTGTCGCGCTGGATCTCGGCCTCGGTCTGAAGTCGGCAATAGCGCTGCAATGAAAAGGCCCGCCATCCCCAGGGATGGCGGGCCTTTCTCTTTTCGGTCGCTGCGGCCTGGCGTCAGGCGCGGCGCCGGAGACCGTCCACGCTGAAGGCGCCCGGGCCCGCTGCGAAGATGTAGAGGAAGATGAAGCAGAACAGCATCGCGGCCTCGCCGCCGTTCAGCAGGGGATAGAAGCCCTTCGAGCCATGCGCCATCCAGTAGGCGACGGCCATCAGGCCGGAGAGGATGAAGGCGGCCGGGCGCGTCATGAAGCCGACCAGCACGAGCGCGCCGCCGATGATCTCGATCCAGCCGGCCGTCCAGGGCAGCGAGAAGGCGGCGGGCATGCCCCAGGAGGGCGCCGCCGGGAAGGCGAAGATCTTCTGCGTGCCATGCGAGATGAAGCTGAGGGCCGAGAATATCCGCAGCAGTGCCAGGAAGTAGGGATCGAAGCGCTTGACGGAATCGAGGGCGGACATGGGTCTCTCTTTCGGATGCAGATTGCGGGTTGGAACGATTCTACGGTGTCGGGCCGGGATTTCCTGGCGTTTCCACTTGCTCTGGCTTTTCAAGCCTGATGGCGGATTGTCGCAGGCTTCGCAATACGAGGACGCGACAGAAGAGCGCTTGCAGGAATGCAACATCTTCACGTTGCCGCGACCATTTCCATCTGATCGGCCGCGCCAGGCTTAACCACCCCTTAAAAGCGCCATGTTTCACTCATGTGTGGAGCTTTGCCGCACCGACCGGAAACAGCGGCGTGTGGCGTGACGAATCAGGATGAGCGACCGGATGGGACGGGGCGAGTGGCGCGAGCCCTCATTCGAACAGGGACGGGGCAACAGCCGCGACGATTTCGACATGCGCCTCTCGGACGATGATCGCACCCTGCGCGGACAGCGCGCGGCGCCGCGCAAGGAACCGCGCACCCCACCCCGCCGCGACAAGCGCAGCGGTGGCGGCCGCAGGCGCGGACGCAAGGGCCGTTCGTTCCTCGGTGGGTTGTTCTACTGGACGCTGGTGCTCGGGCTGTGGTGCGCCATCGGCGTCGGCGGGCTCGTCGCCTATCACGCCGCGCAATTGCCGCCGATCAACCAGCTCACCGTGCCGAAGCGGCCGCCGAACATCGCGATCCTGGCGGCAGACGGCTCGCTTCTGGCCAATCGCGGCGAAACCGGCGGGCGCACCATCACCATCGGTGAGATCCCGCCCTATCTGCCCAAGGCCTTCGTCGCGATCGAGGACCGGCGCTTCTACGAGCATTTCGGCATCGACCCGATCGGCCTGACCCGCGCCGTGGTCAACAACCTGCGCCGCAGCGGCGGCGTCCAGGGCGGCTCGACGCTGACCCAGCAGCTCGCCAAGAACCTGTTCCTGACGCAGGAGCGCACCGCCGCGCGCAAGATCCAGGAAGCCATCCTGGCGCTCTGGCTGGAGCGGACCTATTCCAAGGACCAGATCCTCGAGCTCTATCTCAACCGGGTCTATTTCGGTTCCGGCGCCTATGGCGTCGAGGCTGCCGCCCAGCGCTACTTCAACAAGTCGGCGCGCTCGGTCACGATCGCCGAGGCGGCGATGCTCGCCGGGCTCGTGCAGGCACCCTCGCGGCTGGCACCGAACCGCAACCCCGAAGCGGCCGAGAAGCGCGCCCAGCTCGTGATCGCGGCGATGGCCGAGCAGGGGCTGATCTCGCAGGCCTCGGCCAAGACGGCGCTGGTCGCCCCCGCCGAAGCGACGGAGCGCATCGGCGCCGGCTCGGTGAACTACGCCGCCGACTATGTGATGGATGTGCTCGACGACTTCATCGGCGCGGTCGAGGGTGATGTGACCGTGCTGACCACGATCGACACCAAGCTGCAGGCCTCCGCCGAGACGATCCTGGTCGAGGCGTTGGCCGCGCAGGGCGCCAAGCTCCACGCCGGCCAGGGCGCGGTGGTCTCGATGGCGCCGGACGGCGCGCTGCGTGCGCTGATCGGCGGCCGCGACTACACCAAGAGCCAGTTCAACCGTGCGACCGCGGCCAGGCGCCAGCCGGGCTCGGCCTTCAAGCCCTTCGTCTATCTCGCCGCGCTCGAGCAGGGCATGACGCCGGACACGATCCGCGAGGATTCCCCCGTCACGATCAAGGGCTGGACGCCGGAGAACAACAGCCGGACCTATCGCGGCCCGGTGACGCTGCAGACCGCCTTCGCCCATTCGCTCAACACCGTCCCGGTGAAGCTGAACCAGGAGGTCACGCCGCGCGAATCCGTGCGGGTCGCGCAGCGGCTCGGCATCTCCTCGGCACTGCAGGCCAATCCCTCGCTGGCGCTCGGAACCTCCGAGGTCACCCCGGTCGAGTTGACCACAGCCTATGCCACCTTCGCCAATGGCGGCCAGGCTGTGCTGCCCTATGTCATCCGCGAGGTGAAGTCGCTGTCGGGCAAGGTCATCTATGCGCGTAAGGGCGCCGGCTTCGGCACGGTGGTTCAGCCGCAGACCCTCTCGATGATGAACGCCATGTTCCACGAGGTCATGACCAGCGGTACCGGCAGCAAGGCCAACATTGCCGGCTGGGAGGTCGGCGGGAAATCCGGCACCACGCAGGATTTCCGTGATGCCTGGTTCGTCGGCTTCACGGCGCGACTGGTGACGGCCGTCTGGGTCGGCAATGACGACAACAGCACGATGAAGCGTGTCTTCGGCAGTGGCTTGCCCGCCGAGATCTGGGCCAAGTACATGCGCGCCGCCCATGCCGGCATGCAGCCGGCACCGTTGCCTGGCGGCCTCTGGCACGGCGCACCGAAGTCTATCTTCGATGGTGGCGCACCCGTCGCCGGCATGCGACCGCCCGCCAATACGCAGACCGCGGAGGGCGACCGTGCCTGGGTGCAGCCGGCGCCGCAGCAGAAGAACCTCCTGGAGCGCCTGTTCGGCGGGTAGAGCAGGCTTCGGCACGCATCTCCTCAGCCCTCATCCCGAGGAGCCGCGCAGCGGCGTCTCGAAGGATGTTTCAGGCGGTTCCGGAGCTTTCTGGAGCATCCTTCGAGACGGCCTGCGGACCGTTTCAGGGTGAAGGCTGGGGGAGTACTGGTCTCAGACCTTCGCCGCCCTGATCCGCACCGTCGCGTGAAACAGCACGAGCGCCGTGACCCCGATCGCCGCGACCACCAGAGGCAGCGGCAGCGCCCCGCTTTTCAGCGCATGGCCGACCAGAAGCCCGACGCAGGCCGAGAACAGCATCTGGCAAAGCCCGGTGAAGGAGGAGGCCGCGCCGGCGCGGTCCGGGAAGGGCATCATCGCCGAGGCCTGGGATTGCGGCATGGTCAGGCCGACACCGCAAATATAGATCGCCATCGGCACGACGACGCCAAAGGGACCGCCGAAGCCCGTCAACACGCAGATCAGCATGGCCAGCCCGCCCGCGGCCAGGCAGCGCACGCCGAGCGCGATGACAGCGTCCATGCCGCGCCGTGCGACGAGACGCTGCGCAATGATCGTGCCGAGGATGAAGCCGAGCACGCAGAAGGCGAAGGACAGGCCGTACTGCACCGGCGTGAGGCCATGGATGCCGATCAGGACGAAGGACGAGCCTGAGATGAAGGCGAAGAGCCCACCATAGGCGAGCGCGGTCAGCGCGACATAGACGCGGAACGCCCGGTTCGCGAGCAGCGTGCCGAAGCCGCGGAGGATGGCGAGGAAGGACAGCGGTTCGCGCGAGCGGCTCCGCACCGTTTCCGGCAAAAGGAAGATCACCACCGCGGCCAGCCCCGCGGCAAAGACGAGCGAAGCGATGAAGGTCGAGCGCCAGCCGAAGGCCTGCTGCAGCACGCCGCCGAGGACCGGCGCAACCGCTGGCACCAGCCCCATGATCATGCCCATGCGGGCGAGTTCCTGGCCGGCGCGCGGCCCCTCGTAGAGGTCGCGCACCATGGCGCGGCCGAGCACGATCGGCCCGGAGGCGCCGAGCGCCTGTACGGCGCGGGCGGCGGTGAGCGCGCCGATCGAAGGCGCGAAGGCGCAGGCGAGCGTCGCCAAGACGAAGATGCCGAGGCCGGTCAGCAGCACCGGCTTGCGGCCGAGCCTGTCCGAGAGCGGCCCCCACAGGATCTGGCCGCCTGCGAAGCCGAACAGGAAGGCCGAGAGCGTTGCCTGCGCACCGGCGATATCGGTCTGCATCACCCGCACGATGTCGGGCAGGGAAGGCAGGTAGAAATCGGTCGAGAGCGGCCCGAGCGCCGTCAGCATGGCGAGGACGGCGGTCATCGCCAGGGTATCGGGGCGCAGCTTCATGGACGGGCGGCCTTGCGTGAACGGCAGCGCTGTCTAGGCCTGAGCAAGCAAGCTGTCGAGGCTCAGCCGTAGGCGTGCAGCCCCGCGCCATGGCGCTTGAGCCAGGCCTCGGCCTCGTCGGTACGCGGGCAAAGCCTGTGCGTCAGTGCCCAGAAACGATGGGAATGGTTCATCTCCTTGAGGTGGGCGACCTCATGGGCGGCGAGATAATCGAGGACCAGCGGCGGAGCGAGGATCAGCCGCCAGGAGAAATTCAGATGCCCCTGCGAGGAGCAGGAGCCCCAGCGGCTTGTGGTGTCGCGGATCGTGATCTTGCGGGCGGGGATGCCGAGCGCGGCCGTATGCCGGCGCACCGCTTCCTCGAGGTCCTGCAGCGCGGCCCGGCGCAGGAAATCCTTGATCCGGCGCGAGACATGGGCGCCCTCGCCCGCCACCGCGAGGATCGGCGCGCCGTCGGGATCGACCGTAGCATGGGTCACGCCACGGGCCTTCGACCAGTGCACGATGCGGTGCGGCGTGCCCCGGAAAGGCACCATCTCACCGGGTTCGAACGGCACGGAGAGCGGGCGCTTGGCGACCCGCGCCGCGATCCAGCCGCCATGGTTCTCGGCGAAGATCCGCCCGGCGGCAAAATCGGCGCGCTCCGGCAAGGTCAGGGTGATTTCGCCGGTCGCCTGCGAAACGCGCAAGGTCATCCGGCGCGCGCTCGAACGCCGCTTCACCGTCACCGGGTAGAGCATGCCGCCATGACGAACCTCGATCCGGTCGGGATCGGGCGTGCGCTTGAACAGGGAGACCCGCATCGAGCTTGGAGTGTGATGGATTCGGGCCCGATGCGGAAGAGCCGCTGGGCCAGAGCACTACGATTTCAGCCCATGCGTGCCCGAAGCGCCACGTCGCCGAGCCCCGCCAGCGAATCGACGAGATGCATCGCGAAGCTGCCGGGTCCAGCGGAGCGCTCGGCAGCGATCTCGCCCGCTATACCATAGGCCGTCAGCGCCGCGCCCGCAGCAAGCACGAGGTCATCCTCGACGGCGCAGCAGGCCGCCACCAGAGCGCTGGAGGCGCAACCGAGCCCCGTGACCTTCGTCATCAACGGGTCGCCATGCGCGATGTCCATCCACCCGCCAGGCCCCTCGATCCGGTCGATCCGCCCGGTGGTCACGCGGGTGGCGCTGGGCGCCAATGCCAACCTTGGTTCAAGTGCCTGCATCTCCGCCGCATTGCCGCGCACGACGATGCCGGGCAGGCGCAGCGCCTCCTCGGCCAGGCGCATGCGCAAGGGCGAAAGCTCCACGAAGACAGGATCGAGCACCAGCGGCTTGCGGTGCTCGCGCGCGACCTCCAGCAGCCTCGGCACGGCGCGCTCGCCCTCCAGGCTGAGCGTGCCGAGATTGATCAGGATCGCGCCGGCGCCGGCCGCCACGGCCGCGACCTCGTCGGGATGGCTTGCCATCGAGGGAACCGCGCCGAAGGCGAGCAGCATGTTGGCGGTGATGTTCTGCGCCACCGTGTTCGTCAGGCAATGGATGCGCGGGCGGCGCTCGGCCACCCGCGCGATGACGCCTGCGACCGTCGCGGCGTCGAGGCTGTGCTGAAGGGCGTTCATTCCGCCGCAGGTAGATAGATGCTGCCGCCCTTGTCGAGGAATTCCTGCGACTTCGCCGCCATACCTTCGGCAGCCATGGCTTCGAGACTGGCGCGCTCGTTGTCGCTCATCGCCAGAACCTCGGCCCGCAGGTCCTGCGTGATCTTCATCGAGCAGAATTTCGGCCCGCACATCGAGCAGAAATGCGCGACCTTGTGGGCGTCCTTCGGCAGCGTTTCGTCATGGAACTCGCGCGCCGTGTCGGGGTCGAGCGCCAGGTTGAACTGGTCCTCCCAGCGGAAGTCGAAACGGGCGCGGGAGAGCGCATCGTCCCGGATCTTCGCGGCCGGATGGCCCTTGGCGAGATCGGCGGCATGGGCGGCGATGCGATAGGTGATGACGCCGGTCTTGACGTCGTCGCGGTCGGGCAGACCCAGATGCTCCTTCGGCGTGACGTAGCAGAGCATGGCGCAGCCATACCAGCCGATCATCGCCGCGCCGATGCCCGAGGTGATGTGGTCGTAGCCCGGCGCGATGTCGGTCGTAAGCGGTCCGAGGGTGTAGAACGGCGCCTCGCCGCATTCGCGCAGCTGCTTGTCCATGTTCTCCTTGATCTTGTGCATCGGCACATGGCCGGGGCCCTCGATCATGACCTGGCAGCCCTTGTCCCAGGCGATCTTGGTGAGTTCGCCCAGCGTCTCCAGCTCGGCGAACTGGGCGCGGTCATTGGCATCGGCGATCGAGCCCGGACGCAGGCCGTCGCCCAGCGAGAACGAAACGTCGTAGCGGCGCATGATCTCGCAGATCTCGTCGAAACGCTCGTAGAGGAAGCTTTCGCGGTGATGGGCGAGGCACCAGCGCGCCATGATCGAGCCGCCGCGCGAGACGATGCCGGTGACGCGATTGGCCGTCAGCGGGACGTAAGGCAGGCGCACGCCGGCATGGATGGTGAAATAGTCGACGCCCTGCTCGGCCTGCTCGATCAGCGTGTCCTTGAACACCTCCCAGTCGAGCTTGATCGGATCGCCGCCGACCTTCTCCAGCGCCTGATAGATCGGCACGGTGCCGATCGGCACAGGCGAGTTTCTGAGTATCCAGGAACGGATGTTGTGGATGTTGCGGCCGGTGGAGAGGTCCATCACCGTGTCGGCGCCCCAGCGGATCGCCCAGACCAGCTTCTCGACCTCCTCGGCCGCGCCGGAGGTGACGGCCGAATTGCCGATATTGGCGTTGATCTTGACCAGGAAGTTGCGGCCGATCGCCATCGGCTCCAGTTCCGGGTGGTTGATGTTGGCGGGGATGATGGCGCGCCCGCGTGCAATCTCATCGCGGACGAATTCCGGCGTCACGAACTCCGGCACGCTCGCGCCGAAACTCTCGCCGTCGGCATGGCGCTCCCTGGCGCCCTCCAGCAGGGCGGCGCGGCCGAGATTCTCCCGATGCGCGACATAGATCATCTCGGGCGTGACGATGCCGGCGCGGGCGAACTCGTACTGCGTCGTCATCTGGCCGGGCTGCGCCTGCAACACCGGGCGCTCGGCCGGGCAGGCCGGCACGAGATGATCCGGCGAGATGTTGCCATTGTCGGCCGCCGTCACCGCACGGCCCGGCACGCTGTCGAAGCCGCGGGCAGCGAGCCAGTCGCGCCGGAGCTGCGGCAGGCCGGCATTCAGATCGACCTTCGCGTCGCTCTCGGTATAGGGGCCGGAAGGGTCGTAGATGCGCACCGGCGGCTCGGCATCGGTCGAGAGCCGGACCTCGCGGAACGGCACCCGGATCGAGGCGTCCTGGGGCGTCGGGACATAGATCTTGCGCGAGCCGATGATCGGCCCGGTGGTGACGCCGGTCGGCGCGCCGAAATTGCGCGCGGTGTCGCTATTGCGTTTGGGGGGCTTGGCGTGGGTGTTCATAGGGATCTCCGCCTTGGTTCAAGGTTCAGGAGATCCGGCGTCGAAGCGGTTCAAGCGCTGTGATGCGGACGCAGCCGGGCTGCGTCGCGTTCCAGTCCCTCCGCCGGTATGACCCGGATCAGGTTCGATGGGTTCGGCCTTACGGCCATCTCAGCTCTTGCGAGCACCCCTCGGAACGATCGCGAGGTTAGGCGGATGGACGGCGATGCGCAACCGCCTCAGACGGTGACGTCGACCGACTGGCCCTGCCCTGGCGGCAGGGTCGCCTGCATCTGGTCGGCGCTCTGCTGCAGCAGGGTGACGACGGCCTGATCGGAGGCCGCCTGCTGCCGCAGCATCTCGGTCTGCAGGGCCTGCTGCGTGGCGCTGGCCTGCATGGCTGCGAAGCTCTGCGCGATGGCGAGGGTGTCACTCATGAAGGCGCCTCCTGCCGCAGCCATAGGCGCAGAAGCTTGACCGATCGTGAACCGCCGCCGGCGAAGGCTAAGCTGTCAGGGGCGCGCGGGGGCCATGATCGACGGGACGGCGCGCGGCATCGGCACCTCGCGATCCAGACGATGAGCCACCGCCATGGGCTGGCGCCGCTCGACGCCGTCGCGCGCGGCGACACTGCTGCGCAAGGCAGCTTCGGGATTGAGCGTGGGCGCGGCGCTGGCGAGCTTGAGATCGAAGGGGCGCGGCGGCGGCAGCGGCGCAAGCATCATGGTCTGGGCGTTTGCGGCGATCGGGGCGATGGTCGTTCCGGCGAGGATCAGGCCGGCCGAGACGCTGGTTCGAATCTGCATCGATGGACTCCCTGCATTCCGTTGCACGGCCTCGAACGGGCCTTTGCAGGAGAAACGACGCGAACCGCGCGCAAGTTCCAGCAGGGCATACAAGAAGGCCGCCTCGCGGCGGCCTTCGTCGGTTTCGAATGGCGAGCGCCTCCGATCAGCCGCCCTGCCCCGCCAGCAGCGGCGTGATGCGCCGGAGCGTCACGCGCCGGTTTTGGCGCTCTGCGTCCTGGGTCGCGACCTTGAGGTACTGCTCGCCATAACCCTGCGTCGTCAGGTTTTCCGGCGGCACGCCGAAATCCTTGGTCAGGATCTCCGCGACCGACTGGGCCCGCCGGTCCGAGAGCGACAGGTTGTCGATGTCGGAGCCGACGGCATCGGTGTGGCCCTCGACGAGGAAGACCTCGTTGGGCGAGCGCTGCAGCGCCCTGCGCATCGACTCCGCGATGACCGAGAGCCGCTGCGCCTGGCCGGGTGCGACATCCCAGGAGCCGGTCTCGAAGGTGACCGTGTCGATGTCGACACTGCGCATCCGGGCCCGCAGGTCCGGCGAGTAGCGGACCTCGTCCAGCGTGTAGCGGCGCGGCAGCGGTGCGATCGGCGGGGCGATGATCGTCTCGTAGATCAGGTTCTCATCGGCCCGGTCGGCATCGACGATGTAGCGCTCGCGCGGGATGCGCAGGTCCGGCCGCTCCAGCACGACGACCTCGTCGGCGAAGCGACCCGGGCGGTCGCGCAGCGTGTTGTCGATGATGACGACCTCGCGCCCGTCGCGATCGAACCGGGTACGCCGGATCAGGCGGCCCTGCTCGTCCGTGACGGTCACGACCCGCGTGCCGTCGGGGCGGTCGTAGACCGTTCGCGTTTCGCCGTTTCCGCGTTCGGTCCGGCCCTGCCAGCCGAGGTCGCGGAAGCGCTCTGTCTCGTCGCGACGGATGATCGCCCTGCCGTCATCGTCCCGCAGGATGGTGCGGCCGGGCTCGCGGATGATGGTGACATCGCCTTCGCGGCGCTCCTCGCGCCGGCCCCGGACATCGTCTAGCCGGTCCGCGCCCTGCGTCGCCATGATGCCGCCGATGACGCCGGCACCGATGCCGATCGCCGCGGCACCGCCGAGCCCGATCCCGCCGCGACGCCCCTGACGCTGGTCGACAGCCGGAGGCTGGCCGGGTGTGGGCGGCTGGCCCGGAGCCGGAGCCACGCCGGCCGCAGGCGGCTGCGCGGGCGCGGCACCCGGCGCTGCCGGCGGTGCGACCTGGGTCTGGCCGGGGCGCGGCTGGCCATCACGCGGCGGAGGTGGTGTGCCGGGCGCCCTTCCGGACGGCGGGGCGGCGGGCGCGGCCTGGGGAGCCGGCGGCGCGGCTGAGGGCTGCGCCGGTGCAGCGGGCGCGGCCGGCGGGGCGGCCTGCGACGGTGCCGTGGGCGCCGGAGCCGACTGTGTCTGTGGCGGCGTCCGCGGCGCGGCCGGAGCGCCCGGCTGAGCCGGGGCCTGCTGCGGAGCCGCAGCGGGTGGCGTCGGCGCGGCTGGCGCGGGCGCCGGCAGCGGCGCACGCTGGGCCGGCGCGGCGGCCGGAGGCGTAGGCCGGGCCGGTTCGGCAGCCGGGGAACGCGGCGGGGTCGGGCGGGTTGCAGGCACATCGGCCGCCGGCGGCACGGGCACAGGGCGCGCCGAGGGCTGGCCAGGCGCGGGAGCGGCCGGAGCGGTGATCGGCGGCGCCGCGCGCGGCATCGGCGGCTCCCGCCGCGGCTCGGGCGCAGCTTGTGGCGGCGCGGCCCGAGGCGGTGCTGCCTGGGACGGAGTGGCTTGCGGCGGAGCTACCTGCGCCGGCGCAGGCGGCCTCGGCGCGGCGGGTGGAGCCGCCGAGGGAGCGGGAGGAGCGGCCGGGCGCTGCACCGCTGGCGGGGGGCTGGCGGGTGCCGGGCCGCGCGGACCGCCGCGCTCCGGCGCCTCGGGAGCCCCCGGCGCGCGCGGTTGACCGGGTGGCCGCTCGCGGCGCTGGCCCGGCTGGCGGGGATCGTCATCGGCCGCAGGCGGCGCCTGGGCAATCTCGAAAGAGGGGGGAAGCGTGGTCGCAGGAGCCGCGAAACCGCCCTGCGACAGGGCCACGGCGGGAAGGATGGTACCGACCAGAAGCCAGCTCTTGGTACGCGTCATGAGTTCCGTTTTCCAGTTCAACTGCGGACGAGAACACGCCGGATGCGCTGAACCCGTCCTGAACCAAAAACGGCGAAAATCGGACCTTGTTCCGGCCAAAATGCCGTCGGCACCACTGCTTTCCGTATCGTCGGGCCACCGCGTGCAACGTCCCGCACCGCTCTTTTCGTCTGTCCCGCGGGGAACAGCCGTGCCATCGGCGAGACCCTAAACCGTCCTCCGACCGCGACGCCTCATCCCGGGGCGCGGGTCGTTCCGAGGACCACAATCATGTACGCATTCAGACAAGAGAGCTTCACGGGCTGCACCGGGCCGGGGCGGCAGATGTGCGAAGTCCGGCCCGCTAGCCGAACCCTCTTCCCCACCCTCCCGACAACGGCCGCACCAGCTCCTGCCCAACCCGGCGGCCAGCCTCGCATCGAGGCCTCTCGACCGTCCGGCGCCGACGATGCCGGATCTGGGCGCTCCTGGCTCGCCAGGATCAACGTAGCCATCGCCGGCTTCCGCGAACGGGCCGCCGAACGGCGGCGCAACCGCCAGATCGACCTCGAACTGTCTCGGCTCGACAACCGCACACTCAGGGACATCGGTCTCAGCCGGACCGAGATCGAGGCCGCCGCCAGCGAGCAGCGCGGCGGACGCTGAGGCGGCAGCCCCGATCAGCATGCCGCGTCGACTTGCTCCCGATCTCGACGCGGCATCGCCGTTCAGATCCCCGCCTGATCCTTCACATAACCCGCGATCTCGGCATGGCTGGCGAACCAGACATCCGGCATCTCCTTGATGTGCGCGATCAGCTTCTCGAGGATCCAGATGCGCGAGCGGTAGGTGATGACATGCGGGTGCATGGTGAGCAGGAACAGCCCGCCCTCGGCATAGGCGCGGTCGAACTCGCGCCGGAAGATGTCGAACACGGCCTCGGGCGGCGTGTAGGGTCGCAGCGCCTGGAAGCGGTTCATGTTGAAATAGACCGCGTCGTCGCGGATCCACTCGACCGGCAATTCGACCATGCCGGTCGCCTCGCCCTTCTCGACGATCTCATAGGGGTCATCGTCGGCGAAGAGCGAGGAATCGTAGAGCAGGCCGAGCTCGCGCTCGACCGAGAGCGTCACCTCCGAGAAATCCCAGGACGGCGTGCGCATGCCGACGGGGCGGACGCCCGTGACCTTCTCCAGCGTGTCGGCGGAACGCAGATGCAGCTCGCGCTCGGCATCCGGCGGGACGGCGGTGTTGACCTCGTGGATCCAGCCATGGAGGCCGATCTCATGCCCTTCCGCGATGACCCGGCGCTGTTCGTCGGGATAGAGCAGAGCGGTCACGGCCGGCACGAAGAAGGTCGCCTGGATGTCCTCCTTCTTCATGAGATCGAGGATGCGCGGCATGCCGACGCGGTTGCCATACTGCCCCCAGGAGAGCCGCCCGACCGACGTGCCGCCATCGCGCAATTCGTTGGTCTCGTGGTCGACGTCGAAGGACAGCGCGACAGCGCAGCGGGCGCCGTTCTTCCACTTGGCCGGCTTGAGGTTGCGGCCGGCGCGGACGCGATCGACCTTGGCGCGCCAGGTCTCTTCCGGCCACTGCCAGGGAAGGAGTTCGGGTTCGGACATGATGGTCTCCTTGGTCAAGCTCGTCATGCCCGGGCTCGACCCGGGCATCTGTGGCAGGAGATTCCCGGGTCTGCGCTCCGCTTCTCCCGAGAATGACGACGCGCTACGGCGAAGCCACTGGCAACACTGGCACCGCTGCCAGCAGCCGCTTCGTATAGGCGTCGCGGGGGTTTTCGTAGACCTCGCCGGCCGGGCCGCTCTCGACGATCTTGCCGCGATGCATGATCGCGACGCGGTCGCAGAGATGGCGCACCACCGAGAGATCGTGGGAAATAAACAGCAGCGTCAGGCCGAGCTCCTGCCGCAGCCGGATCAGCAGATTGATGATCTGGGCCTGGATCGAAACGTCGAGAGACGCAACCGGCTCATCGCAGACCACGACGTCGGGCTGCATCGCGAGCGCGCGGGCGATCGCGACACGCTGGCGCTGGCCGCCGGAGAACTGGTGCGGGTAGCGGCCGGCAAAGGCGGGGTCTAGCCCGACCGCGGCGAGCCATTGGGCGACATAGGGCCCGGCTTCTGCCCGGCTGACGAGGTCATGGGCGAGCGGGCCCTCCGCGATGCTGTCGCCGATCCGCATGCGCGGATTCAGCGAGGCGAAGGGGTCCTGGAAGATCGTCTGGATGCGCGTCGTGATCTTGTGGGCGCGCTCGCCCTCGCTCATCACGCGTTCGCCATCGAGCAGGACATGGCCGCTGTCAGGCGCATAGATGCCGGCGACCATCCGCCCGAGCGTCGACTTGCCACTGCCGGATTCGCCGACCAACCCAAGCGCCTCGCCGCGCGACAGCGACAGGCTGACGGCATCCACCGCCTGCACCACCGGCAGCGGCCGGGCAATGCCGAGCCTCTGCCCCAACAGGCGCAGGACGCCCGACTTGCGCTGGAAGCGCTTGCCGACAGCGTCGACCACCACATAGGGGACGCCCGCAGCGGACTTCCGCGCCTCTTCCTCCCTCGCAGCACGCGGAGGCGGCGCCGCATCCGTGCCGGCACCACGAGCGAGCAAGGCGCCCGGCTTCGCCCGTGACGGCAGCGCGTCGAGCAGCCCTTGCGTATAGGGATGCTGCGGCCGGGTCAGCACATCGAGCACCGGCCCGGCCTCGACGATCTTGCCGTAGCGCATGACGCAGACATGGTCTGCGATCGAGGCGACCGTCGCGAGATCGTGGCTGATCCAGATCAGGGCGGTGCCGAGCTCGGCGACCAGCTCCTTCATCTCGGCCAGGATCTCGGCCTGAATCGAGACGTCGAGCGCGGTGGTCGGCTCGTCGCAAATGATCAGCTTCGGCCGGTGCAGCAGCGCAATCGCGATCGCGACGCGCTGGCGCATGCCGCCGGAGAACTGGTGCGGGTAGAAATCGACCTTGGTCTCCGGCTCGGGGATGCGAACCTGGGCCAGCGCTGCGATCGCGCGGCTGCGGCGTTCGGCTGCCGAGACGGTCTCATGCGCCTCCAGCGCCAGCCCGATCTGGGCACCGATGGTCAGCATCGGGTTCAGCGTCATCATCGGGTCCTGGAAGACCATCGAGATGCTCTTGCCGCGAATGGCGCGCAGCTCAGCCGGCGGCAGGCCGACGAGCTCGCGCCCTTCCAGCTTGATCGAGCCGTGCTCGACGCGGCCGGGCGGATCGATCAGGCCGATAATCGAAAAGCCGGTGATGCTCTTGCCCGAGCCGGACTCGCCGACCAGGCCCATCACCTCGCCACGAGCGAGGCTGAACGAAACACCATCGACCGCCTTCACCACGCCGGCGCGGGCATGGAAATGCGTCGCGAGGTCGATGACCTCCAGGAGAGGCGCCCCGCTCATCGCTTCAGCCTCGGATTGACCTGGTCGCGGATGCGATCGCCGACGAGGTTGATCGCGACGATCAGCATGATCAGCGCGATGCCGGGATAGATCGAGATCCAGTAGCGACCGGAGAGCATGTACTGGAAGCCGTTCGAGATCAGCATGCCGAGAGAGGGCTCGGTGACAGGCAGGCCGACGCCAAGGAAGGAGAGCGTCGCCTCGAGCGCGATGGCGTTCGCCACCTGCACCGTCGCGACCACGATCAGCGGCGGCAGGCAGTTCGGGAAGATGTGCTTCAGCACTACGCGCCAGGCCGGCAAGGGCGTCGAGAGCACGGCCTCGACATAGTCCTTGCCACGTTCGGCCGATGCAGCGCCATGGGCGGTGCGGGCGAAATAGGCATATTGCGCCGCTGCCAGCGCCGCGATGAGTTGGGCCTTGCCCTGCCCCAGCAGCGCGGAAAGGACGAGCGCGAGCAGGATCGCCGGGAAGGCGAGCTGGAGATCGATCACCCGCATGATGAAGGCTTCCCAACGGCCGCCGATATAGGCCGCGCCGACGCCGAGCGTCGCCCCGACGACGAAGGCGAGCGAACCAGCGATCAGCCCCATCTGGAGCGAGATCCGCAGGCCGTAAAGGATGGCCGAGAACAGGTCGCGGCCCTGCGCATCGGTGCCGAGGATGTGGGTGTAGCCCCCCGAGCCGACATAACCCGGTGGGCGGCGGGCGTCGGTCAGGACGAGGTTGGCAAGGTCGTAGGGGTTCTGCGGCGCGACCAGCGGCGCAAAGATCGCGACGCCGAGCATCAGTACGACCACGGCAAGAGCCGCGACCGCGACCTTGCTCTCGCGGAACTCGGCCCAGAAGCGGGCGGCGGGCGAGACCTGCCTCGTCGAAGCGGGCGTCGCAGGAGCGGGCTTGGCTGAGGAGATCTGGCTCATCGCGAACCCGCCCGGCGCAACCGCGGATCGAGCCCGACATAGGCGAGATCGACGAGGAAGTTGATCATGATGAAGACGAAGGAGACGAGCATCAGATAGGCGACCATCACCGGCCGATCGAGCGAGGTGATCGAGTCGATGATCAGCTTGCCGATGCCGGGCCAGGAGAAGATCGTCTCGGTGACCACGGCGAAGGCGAGCGTCGAGGCGAATTCGAGCCCGAAGACGGTGACCAGCGGGATCGCGATCAGCCGCAGCACGTGCCGGCGCAGCACGGTCCATTCGGAGAGGCCAGCGGCGCGGGCGAATTTGACGGTATCCGACAGCATCGCCTCGCGGGTGCCGGCCCGGGCCAGGCGCGTCATCAAGGCGAGCTTGAAGAAGGCGAGGTTGGCGGCCGGCAGCAGCAGATGGCTGAGGCCGTTGGCGGTCAGGAAGCTCCATTCGACGCCGAAGATCGCGATAGTGGCGCCGCGCCCGCCGGCCGGCAGCCATTGCAGCTCGACGGCGAAGGTCAGGATCAGCACCAGCCCGATCCAGAAGGTCGGCACCGAGAAGCCGAGGATCGAGATCGTCATGATCGCCTTGGCGACGAAGCTGTCCGGCCGGTAGCCGGCATAGATGCCGGCGGGAATGCCGATCAGCGCCGCACCGAAGACCGCCGCCAGCGTCAGTTCCAGCGTCGCCGGCAGCCGCGACAGGATCAGGTCGAGCACCGGCATGCCGAAGACGAAGGAACGGCCGAAGTCGCCGTGCAGGATGCGGCCGAGGAAGGTGAAGTACTGGCGCCAGAGCGGCTGGTCGAGCCCGTAGCGCGCGATCGTCTCGAGCCGGATATCCTGGCTGACATCCGGGCCGATCAGCACGTCGATCGGGTTGCCGATGGCGTAGACGCCGACGAAGACCAGCGCCGACATGACGAGCATGACGACGAGAGCCTGTCCCAGCCTGCCGAGGACGTGACCTAACATGGCGTCCCCGGGATGAGCCGCCCCGCCCTCACGGCCAGTTCTCCGTCATGGCGGCGCGCGTCTCCTCGACGCCAACCTGCCAAAGGCTGAGCATCTCGTTGTCGGATCGCTGGTAGCGGCCGTGGAAATTGCCGTCGCCGAGGAGCTCGCGCTTCTTTGACGGGCCGGCAGCCTGATAGGCGGGGGCGTTGAAGGGGGGCTTGAAAGCATCCGGCATCGCGACGCCTTCCAGCCGCGTCCAGGGGAAATTCTCCATCCAGGAGGCATGCGACGCCGCCGGATCGACCGCCTGCACCGCCGCCTGGAAGCGGGGGCCGGCCCACCAGTTGTGCAGCCTGACGCTGGCATCGGGGCGCTTGCCCATCCACTCCGTCGCGAGGGTCATGACCGGGGAATTGCCGCCATGGCCGTTGACCAGGACGATGCGACGAAATCCCGAGCGATAGAACGCCTCGAGCATGTCCTCCATGACGGCGGCATAGGTGCTCATGCGCAGCGAGACGGTGCCTGGATAGGCGGCGAAGCCCGGCGTCATGCCGTAGGCCAGCACGGGGAAGACCGGCAGGCCGAGCGGTTCGGCTGCGTCATTCGCCACCTTCTCGGCCAGGATCGCGTCGGTGGCGAGGCTGAGATAGGCGTGCTGCTCGACACAGCCCAACGGTAGGACACAGCGATCGTCGCGCTTCGCCTGCGCTTCAATCTGCATCCAGTTCATCTCGGCGACGCGCACGGCCTGATCCTTGCTTGGGCATTCTGGCTCGGAGCCATTTTGGCAAATCGCGAGCGACGGCCGGAAAATCGGTTTGCGGGACCGCCGACGCTCGATCATGTTTCTTCCCGGTATCCTTGACTCTGGCATTCCACAGCGTCAAGTTCCATTTGGAACTAAACTGGAAGCAGGGAGGGCCTGGGTATGCGGCATGCGCCGACAGCCCTTTCGCGTGTCGGTCCGGAGCGCGAACAGGCACTGCACGAGCTCGACCCGCTGACCGTCACCAAGCTGTGGGACAATCCCTGCTGGCTGTCCTTCCGACTGAACTTCGTCGCCTTCCGCTTCAACGACCCGGTCTATCGCTGGATCGAGACGCGCTACGGCCTCGTGCGGCCCGAATTCGTCGCGCTCTATGCGGTGGGCCTGCGCGACGGCGTCGCGGCCAAGAACATTGTCGCCTCGTCGGGCCTGCCGAAGAACACGCTCAGCCGCTCGATCCAGCGCCTGCTGCAACGCCGCCTGCTGCGGCGCGAGACCGATCGCGAAGACCTGCGCAGTTTCGTGCTCTACCTGACCGCGCAAGGCCGGGCGATCTTCGAGGAAACCATGCCCCTGATGGTGCAGCAGCAGACAGCCATGCTGTCGGCGCTGACCGAAGCCGAGCAACGCCAGCTTTGCGAGCTGATGGACAAGCTCGTCATCGCCTCCCCGACCTGGCCGACCGATCTCGAAAAAGAGGGAACAGCATCATGACAACGACCCGCATCACAAGCATCGCAGCCTTCGCCCTCTTGCTCGGAGCCTCCGTCTCGACGGCCGCGCTGGCGCAGAACCTGACAATCGGCGTGCGCGCCGGCCCGGATTCGATCGACCCGCATTTCACCGCCACCGGCACCCATGCCGAGGCGCTGAAGCACGTCTTCGACACGCTGACCTGGTCCGGCGACAAGCTGCAGATCGAGCCGCGGCTCGCCACCAGCTGGAAGGCGATCGCCCCCGACGTCTGGGAGTTCAAGCTGCGTCCCGGCGTCAAGTTCCATGACGGATCCGACTTCACCGCCGAGGACGTGAAGTTCTCGATCGAGCGCGTTCCGGTGGTCTCCGGGCCCAATCCGACGACGATCTATGTCCGCCGCGTCAAGGAGGTGAAGATCATCGATCCGCTGACGGTCCACATCGTCACCGACGGCCCGGCGCCGAACCTGCCCAACGACTTCATCCGCCTGTTCATCGTTTCGGCCAAGGCCGCGGCCGGCCTGACCAAGGACAATGCCAACGAGACCTTCAATTCGGGCAAGGCCGCGATCGGCACCGGCCCCTACAAATATGTCTCCTGGACGCCGAAGGACCAGCTCGTGCTCGATCGCTTCGACGGCTACTGGGGCCCGAAGGAGCCCTGGGCCCGGGTGGTGCGCAAGGAGCTGCCGAACGACGCCGCGCGCGTCGCCCAGCTGAAGGCCGGCCAGGTCGACATCATCGTGCGCGCGCCGGCCTCCGACGTCGCGACGCTGAAGCGCGACCCGAAGCTCTCGGTCGCGACGATGGATACCGTCTACGTCTTCAACATGGAGATCGACCTGCGCGACAAGTCCCCGCAGGTCAGCGCCAAGGACGGCTCGCCCCTGCCGAAGAACCCGCTGCAGGATCCACGGGTGCGCGAGGCGATCGATCTCGCCATCGACCGTCCGGCGCTGGTCGAGATCGCGATGGAAGGCCTCGGTGCGCCGGTCAACCAGCTGGTCACCTCGAGCATCGCCGGCTTCAACTCCAGCCTCCCGCCGCTGAAGGTCGACATCGCCAAAGCCAAGAAGCTGCTCGAGGAGGCCGGTTACCCCAACGGCTTCAAGACGACCTTCTCCTTCACCAATGACCGCCTGCCGGGCGACCGTCAGGTCGGCACTTCTGTGGCGCAGATGCTGGCCCGTATCGGCCTCGACGTGACCGCCAACGCCCAGACGGCGGCCGTGTTCTTCCCGGCCCGCACCCGCGCCGAGTACTCGCTCGCCATGTCCGGCTGGGGCACATTGACCGGCGAGGCCAACTACACGCTGTCCTCGGTCGTCCATTCCAACGACCCGGCCAAGAAGCTCGGCGCCTTCAACGTGCTCGGCTACAAGAACGCCGAGCTCGACAAGCTGATCGAGGACGCCGCGGTCGAGCTCGACGAAACCAAGCGCAACAAGCTGCTCTCCGACGCCAATGCCATCGTCGCCAAGGATCGCCCGCGCCTGCCGATCGTCGCTGTGGGCTCGGCCTGGGCCATGCAGAAGGACAAGGTCACGATTGCCCCGCGCGTAGACGAGGACACGCTGGCGATGGACATCAAGCCCGCCAAGAAGTGAGGCTCCGCTAACGCATGGGTGGTCGCGTTCGTTCCGACCACCCATGCCTTCGCTCGTTGCGCGCCATGGCGCAGGCTTGAATGCCCGCCACAAGGGTGGGCATGACGGGCTCGAACAGATCCGGGACTTTCCATCATGACCATCGCTCTCGCCATCCATGGTGGCTGCGGCACGCTGCCCAAATCCGAAATGACCGCGGCCGAATGGGCCGAGGCCCGGGCCGATCTCGCGGCCTCCCTGCGCGCCGGCTGGGCGATCCTGGCCAAGGGCGGCAGTGCCGTCGACGCGGTCGAGGCGGCCGTGCGGGTGATGGAGGATTCCCCGCATTTCAACGCAGGCCACGGCGCGGCCTTCAACAGCGACGGCGAGCATGAGCTCGACGCCTCGATCATGGACGGGGCGACGCTGGCGGCGGGCGCGCTCGCCGGCGTCAAGCGCATCCGCAATCCCATCAGCGCCGCGAAGGCCCTGATGCTGCGCGGCGACCCGCTGCTGCTGGCGGGCGCGGCCGGCGACACCTTCGCCGCGCATGAAGGGCTCGACACGGTCGAGAACTCGTATTTCTCGACCGAGCGCCGCCGCAAGAACCTCTCCGCGATGAAGATCCGCGAGTTGGTCGGCACCGCGTCCCAGGCGAGCGAGGCGGAAAAGCACGGCACGGTCGGCGCCGTCGCCCTCGACAGCCAAGGCCATCTCGCGGCCGCGACCTCGACCGGCGGCTACACCAACAAACCGGTCGGACGCGTCGGCGATTCACCGATCATCGGCGCCGGCACCTATGCCCGCGACGGACGCTGCGCCGTCTCCGGCACCGGCAAGGGCGAGTACTTCATCCGCTACTGCGTCGGGCACGAACTGGCCTCGCTCATCGCCTACAAGGGCTTGCCGCTCGAGGAGGCGAGCAACGCGGTCCTGGCCGAGCTCACCGCCCATGAGATCGGCGCGGGGCTCGTTGCGATCGACGCCGGCGGTGCGATCGTCGCCCCCTACAACACGGACGGCATGTATCGCGGCTGGGTGACGCCGGACGGGCTCGTCCATGTCGCGACCCATGGCGAGGTCGAGATCGCGGGGCAGGCATGAGCACGGAAGAACCCATCCTGATCTGGGGCGCCGGCGCGATCGGCGGCACGCTCGGCGCCTATTGGGCCCGCGCCGGCGTTCCGGTGCTGCTCGTCGACATCGTGCCCGAGCATGTCGAGGCCTGCCGCACGACCGGGGTCTCGATCACCGGCCCGATCGAGGAATTCAGGCAGGTCATTCCGGCAGTGACGCCGGCCGAGCTGACCGGCACCTACAAGCGCATCGTGCTGGCGGTGAAGGCCGGCGCGACCGAAGCGGCGACCGCCGCGCTCGCGCCCCATCTCGCAGACGACGGCTTCGTGCTCTCGGCGCAGAACGGGCTCAACGAGATCGCCATTTCCGCGCAGGTCGGTGCGGAGCGGACCATGGGCTGCTTCGTCAATTTCGGGGCCGACTGGCACGGGCCGGGCGAGATCCTCTACGGCAATGCCGGCGCCGTCGTCGTCGGCGAGATCGACGGGCAGATCACGCCGCGCGCGATCGAGATGCACAAGCTGATGCTCGCCTTCGAGCCGGCCTCGATCCTGACGACCAATATCTGGGGCTATCTCTGGGGCAAGCTCTCCTATGGCGCGATGCTGTTCGGCACGGCGCTCACCGGAGATTCGATGTCGGCGAACTTCGCCGATCCGCAGCGCCTCGTCGTCTGGCTGGCGCTCGGGCAGGAAGTCGCGGCGGTCGCCGCCGCGCGCGGCGTCAAGACGCTCGGCTTCGGCGAGTTCGACCCGATGGTGTTCGCGCCGGGCCAGCCGGAATATCCGCAGATCGAGACCATCGCCTGGCTCGCCGACTACACCGCGAAGACGGCCAAGACCCATTCCGGCATCTGGCGCGATCTTGCCGTGCGCAAGCGCAAGACCGAGGTCGATCCGCAGATCGGCATCATCGCCGCGCTCGGGCGCGAGGCGGGCGTGCCGACACCGGCGACCGAGACGCTCGTTGCCCTGATCCATGACGTCGAGGGCGGCCGGCGGCCGCAATCCTTCGAGACACTGAAAGTGCTGATCGACAGATGCAGATCCGTTTTGACAACCGCATAGCGCTCGTCACCGGCGCAGCGCAGGGCATCGGCCGCGCCATCGCAGCCGCACTGGTCGAGGCCGGTGCCACCGTCCATCTCGCCGATATCGACGCCGAAGGCGTCGCCGCCACCGCGGCCGCGATCGGTGCCATCCCGCATGCCGTTGATCTCGGCTCGGCCGAAGGCGCTGCCGCCCTGATCGACGGCATCGTCGCGCAGAGCGGCCGGCTCGAGCTTCTCGTCCATGCCGCCGGCGGGGTGCGCGGGCAGGTCGGCCGGCCGATCGAGGAGATTTCGGAAGCCGACTGGCGGGTGATCTTCGCCGCCAATGTCGATGCCGCCTTCTTCCTGGCGCAGGCGGCCGCGCCGGCGATGAAAGCCACCGGCCATGGCCGTATCGTGACGATCTCGTCGGGCGCCGGCCTGCGCCCGAGCCTGACGGGCATCCAGGCCTATTCCTCGGCCAAGCATGCGCTGGTCGGCCTGACCAAGCAGCTCGCATGGGAATTCGGGCCGCACGGCATCACCGTGAATTCGGTGGCGCCCGGATTCGTGCGCTCCAACCCGGCGACCGAGCGGCAATGGGAGAGCTATGGACCCGAGGGGCAGAAGCGCCTGGTCGAGGGCATCCACACCCGCCGGCTCGGCACACCAGCGGACATCGCGGCGGCGACCCTGTTCTTCCTGAGCGAACAAGCGGGCTGGATCACCGGGCAGGTCCTATCGGTGGATGGCGGGCGGTCCTGACGCCTGCCGGAGCGTCAGTCGACTCCGATCAGCACCCGCTCCGGCCAGCGCGGATGGCTGAACCAGATTCGCAGACGCGTGATGTCGGGGACGTTCGACTGCTGCGCTATGACCTGATTGTTCACGTCGTGAATGATCAATCGCCGCGTCGGAGTTGCAATCGCCCCGACGAATCCCGGTGGCCAGCCGGGATCGACTTCGCTGCTGCGGCCGAAAGTCAGTTCAGTTTCGCCCTCGACCTCGGCCAGAACGCACACGATCAGCATCGTGCGGGACGCTGCGACGAGCGATGTTTTGGGATCGATCTGATCATAGGGCACCTCAACGTCTCCATCACCGCAAACGAAGATGATTCCATTGTTCGGTTGAATTCTTTGAATATTCATCATCGCCTACCTTTGAATGAATTAACGAACCCACCTTGCTTCGCACTGCAGGATTTGCAGTGGGGCAGTATTCGTTGACCGGCCCCTGCAGGGCTCATCGAGCTAGGTAGTTGGTGATCTCCGATAAATCGCCCGTTTGCTGTCCCGGACTCAGTGGTGCCGCAAGTGTGGCAACCGAACAAGCGGCCGATGAACTCGATCTCCCTCTGCTCACTTTCGCGCATCCTTCCTGGTCCTCGTGCTGGAATCGACTCCCGCGCAAACGGCCCTTCGCCGATCCCTCTGCCGCTCAGTTCGCGCAGGCGCGCTGCCGCCTGTCGGAGTGCGGCCTGATTACTCAGGATCGCGCCCTCGATCCCTTCCGACATGCTCGCCGGCGGTTGCCAGCGCGGATCGATCTCCTGGACTCGCCGAATCGCGGATTGGGCCTGGCTTTCGCTTGCGGCGAGCCGCGCCTGCTGGCCGGGAGAAGCTTCGGGCCAGCGGCCCCCACCGCCGCGCGGGCCGCTTCAGCAGAATGTGCGGGGACCCCCTCTCCCAAATGGGAGAGGGGCAGGGGTGAGGGACCGCCGCTGATCGTTGAAGTGGAACGGAGCCGTGGCACCCTTTTGCTGCACCGGCAGACCCTCATCCGGCGCTCCGCGCCACCTTCTCCCATCCGGGAGAAGGGAAGAGGCGTCGCGGCTCCCGCGAAAACTTATCCCCGCAGCCCGAACCCATGCCTATCCTCCTCTCACTCCGCCCGACCAAGGGGGCTGTCGCGAGGCATCGTGCGGCCGGGCGGGGTTGCGGGTTTCGCCATTCGAGGCCGTTGCGGGCCGAGGCGGCGGAGGCGCAGATCGTCATCGCGCGGGTGAGTCAGGCCGCGCGACCCGTGGCACGGATAACCAGAAGGCGATCTGGCGGCATCAAAGACCTGCGCGCGGGACGAGGCGGCGGCCGACGACGCTGCCTCGACACGACGTTCGACATCGACATCGGCACGCAGCCGTCGACTGCGACGCCACCTCGTCCCACGCATCCCCTCGGATACGCTTCAAGCTCGAGAATCCCGCGGCCTCAAGGCCGGTCGGGGCTTTCGGTGCTTGTGCAAGCAGGTGGTGCAAAGCAGCGTTCCGGAATGCCCCGGCGCTAATCCGGGATGCGCTCCAGATCGGCCAGCCATGCGGCGGCGGAGGCGTCGCTCGGCGCGCGCCAGTCGCCGCGCGGCGAGAGCGAGCCGCCTGAGGAGACCTTCGGGCCGTTGGGCACCGCCGAACGCTTGAACTGGCTCGTCTCGAAGAAGCGCCGGACGAAGACGCGCAGCCATTTCTTGATCGTCGCGAGATCGTAGGCGAGCTTCTTCGAGGCTTCCATATGCGGCGGCCAGTCGCCACGCGCCGCATCCGCCCAGGCATGCTGCGAGAGGAAGGCGACCTTGCTCGGCCTGAAACCGTAGCGCGTCGTGTAGAACAGGTTGAAATCCTGCAAGGCGTAGGGGCCGACGAAATCCTCGGTCCTCTGCGCCGGCTTGTCTCCGTCGCCCGGGACGAGCTCCGGCGAGATTTCGGTCGCCAGGATGTCCTCCATCACCGCCGAAGCATCCGGCCCGAAGCGATCCGACTGCGCGACCCAACGGATCAGATGCTGAATCAGCGTCTTCGAGACCGAGCCGTTGACGTTGTAATGCGACATGTGATCGCCGACGCCATAGGTGCACCAGCCGAGCGCCAGCTCCGAGAGGTCGCCCGTGCCGAGGACGAGGCCATTGTTCTGGTTGGCGAGGCGGAACAGCAGCGAGGTCCGCGCGCCCGCCTGCACATTCTCGAAGGTGATGTCGTAGACGGGCTCGCCCTCGGCGAAGGGGTGACCGATGTCGACCAGCATCTGCCGGCAGGCCGGCGTCATGTCGATCTCGGCCGCGGTGACGCCGAGCGCCTTCATCAGCCGCCAGGCATTGGTCTTGGTGCCAGCGCTGGTGGCGAAGGCGGGCAGCGTATAGGCGAGGATGTTCGCCCGTGGCAGGCCCAGCGCATCCATGGTGTCGGCGGCGACCAGCAGCGCCTGCGTCGAATCGAGGCCGCCGGAAACACCGATGACGAGCTTCTCGACATGCGCGCTCTGCAGCCGCTTGCGCAGGCCGTGCGACTGGATGTTGTAGGCCTCGAAGCAGAGCTCGTTCAGCCTTGCGTCGTCGCTCGGGACGAAGGGGAAGCGCTCGACCTCGCGCATCAGGCCGAGATCCGTCTCGCGATCCGGCTCGAGCGCGAAGGAGACGCGGCGGAACGCCAGGCGATCGCGCAAGGCATCGGCATTGTCGCCGAAGGTGTTCATGCGGATGCGGTCGAGCGCCAGCCGCTCCAGGTCGATATCGGCAAAGATCAGTTGCGGCTCAGCGGCGAAGCGCTGCGCTTCCGCCAGCAGCGCGCCATTCTCATAGACCATCGCCTGCCCGTCCCAGGCGAGATCGGTGGTGGATTCGCCGGGCCCCGCCGCCGAATAGGCATAGGCCGCGATGCAACGGCCGGAATGGGCTTTGCAGAGCGTGTGGCGCCAGTCCGACTTGCCGATGGTGACGTTGGAGGCCGAGAGGTTGAGCAGCACCGTCGCGCCGGCGAGCGCCGCAAACGAGCTCGGCGGCACCGGCATCCAGACATCCTCGCAGATCTCCATATGGATCGCGAGGTCGGGAACGTCGGAAGCAGTCAGCAGGATATCGGTGCCGAAGGGCACATCCTGCTCGCAAAGCTGGATCGAGGTGACGCCGGCGCGCTCCCCCGAGGCGAACTGGCGGCGTTCGTAGAATTCGCGGTAGTTCGGCAGATAGGTCTTCGGGACGACGGCGAGGATGCGGCCGCGATGGATCGCCACGGCGCAATTGAATAGCCGCCCGTCAACCCGCAGCGGCGCGCCGACAACGGCGACCGCGCGCAGGCTGCGGCTCTCCTCGACCAAACCCGCGAGGGAAGCCAGCACCGCATCGAGCAGTGCGCTCTGCAGCAAAAGATCGTCGATCGCGTAGGCGCTGAGTCCGAGCTCGGGAAAGAGTACGACCGAAGCCCCACCCTCATCCGCCCGGCGCAGCAGCGGCACCGTCTCGGCGAGGTTGAAGGCGGGATCGGCAACCTTCAGCCGTGGCGCGGCACAGGCGAGGCGGATGAAGCCGTGGTTGTGAAGGTTGGAGAAGGTCATCGCCGATCCGTGTCGTCGCAGGATCCACCGCCGAGCTTAGAGCAGAACGGCGCTCTCAGATCCTACGATCGCCATGCTCGCATCCGGCAAGATCGCAATCAGCCATCCGCCTTCGGCTTTCTAGCCAGCAAGTTCAACGACAGGAATTCACCGAACGGCTCATGAGCCAGCGAATTGTCCCAGAAGCCAGGGGCGATGAAATGTGGCTCATGCGCGTACTCCTGCATATCGACGAAGCCGATGCCGCGCATGATGTGAGACATCCAGCAGAAGTTCCAGCCTGTCTTATGGAAATCGTACTGGTCCGTCTGGCCGCCGTACAGAAGACCAATCCAAGGCGAATGGCCGTCCTTCTGGAAGTGCTCCCAATTCTTGACGTAGATTTTGACGATCCGGTCAATATCGGGAACCGATATCCGGATCGTTCCACCCGGTGCCAGCACCCGAAACCATGTCTTCAGAACCTCGGGCGCCTCGGCGTGGGAGAAGTGCTCCAGCACATGGCAAGCATAGATCGAGTTGGCATAATTGTCGGGAAACCGCTGAAGTGTAACCACGTTGTCGCAGATATCGACAGAGTCCTGCGGCGTGATGTCGACATTACAAAAACCCGGCGCTCGACGCCCTCCGCAGCCAAGATGCAGATCTCGCGGAAATTCATCGATCTTTGCCGTCAGAGACGCGTGCGGAGGCGGCTCCGGCGGCTGCGATGTTCCGCGAAACATCTGCGCAATCTTGCTAAGCATCGAACTTGAACTCTTTCCAAAAGCGTTGATCAACGACGAGCGAAATGCCCTCGGATGGCGGAAGTCTACGACCAGAGTTTCCAGGGTGCCTTGCCGCTCGCCCACATGCCCTCGAGGTCCCGCTTGTCGCGCAGAGTATCCATGGGCCGCCAGAAGCCCGTATGGCGGTACGCCGAAAGCTGGCCCGTCTTGGCCAAGGCTTCCAGCGGCTCTCGTTCCCATACCGTCGCATCGGATGTTACGAGATCGAGAACAGACGGCTCCAGAACAAAGAACCCGCCATTGATCCAGCCCATTTCGTTGGCCGGCTTCTCGCGAAAATTCGCTACTGCGGAGCCTTCGAGCTCCAAAATGCCAAAGCGTCCTGGCGACGGCACCGCAGTAATCGTTGCCGCCCGGCCATTCTCGCGGTGGTGCGCTATGACCTTGGCGAGATCGACATCGGAAACACCGTCGCCGTAGGTCAGGCAAAAGGTCTCGTTATTGAGCAAGTGCGCAACACGCTTGACCCGGCCACCGGTCATGCTGTCGGCGCCGGTATCGACCATCGTCACTTTCCAGCGCTCGCTCGGATGCCCGAGGAACTTTAGTTTGTTTGCACCGAGGTCAACCTCGATGTCGTAGTTCTCCATAAAGTAATTTACAAAATAATGTTTGATCATCTGCCCCCTATAACCGCAACAGATAATAAAATCTGTCAGGCCGGCAGCTTCATACATCTTCATGATATGCCAGAGGATCGGCTTCCCGCCGATTTCGACGAGCGGCTTGGGCCTTACGTCCGTTTCCTCCGAGAGGCGCGTGCCGAAACCGCCTGCGAGAATGACAACCTTCACTGACCTACCCCTGCTCGCCTTGCCCGCGGTTCCCTTCGAAGGGCCGCATAGTCGCCGATCACCGCCCGGATTCCGGTGGCGGGAACATAAATCGGGGCCCAGCCGAGATCAAATTTCATTCGGTCGGGATTGCCGACGAGGCGAGCGATCTCGTCCGGGCGCATGGGAAGATCGCCGAAGCCGAGGCGCTCCGGGGCGATTCCCAGAGACTGCGCAGCCAGCGTCACGAATTCACGGATGCTGATGCCAACACCCGTGCAGAGATTGAGCACGTCGGTCCCGGCGAGAGCCCCGCTTCGAAGTCGGTCCGCCGTTACAAGAAGCCCCGCCGCGACATCCTCGACGTGCAGGTAATCTCGAACTTGCCGCCCCTCCGACAGCGAAATCCTGCCCGTACCGTCGCGTTGCGCAATCAGGCTCGGCAGGAGGCGGTGCGGCGCTTCGTCAGGACCATATATGTTGAAAACACGCATATGGCGGATCGGCACGCGCAGGGCAGATGCCGTCGCCAACGCAAGCAGACCTCCTGCCGCCTTCGACGATCCGTAGAGATTGCGGGTGTCCAGCGAGGCGCGTTCGTCAAGACGCAGGACATCAACGGCCTCGGCATACTCCGAATTGCTTCCCGCGGAGACGACTACGGCGCCGCATTCCGCCGCGCTCCGAACCAGGGCGGCCCCGAGGTCGACATTGACCCGCTGCATCATAAGCGGGTCACGATCGCGCGGCGCGACCCCATAAGCGGCGAGATGTATGATGATGGTGGGGTTTGCTGCGCGAACGATGCCGGCGATGACCGCATCGTCATAGAGTTCGGCCTCAACCGCGCGAGCGCCGGCCTGCACGGCGGCTGCGCGGCCGGGACGGACGACCGCGATCGTCTCGTAACCGCGCGAGAGGCAAAGCCGGGTAAGGTGGCCGCCGACGAAGCCGGATGCACCGGTGATAAGAACTGTTTCTGACATTGGATCTATGCACGAAGCCCGGCGCGATAACCTGAAATCTGCTCAAGCGTGATCTCGCGCGTTTTGGAGGGCGCCTCCGACTGCCTACGATACCAATCCACCGTCAAGGCAACCGTATCCGCGAACTCGACCGGTGGCTTCCACCCCAATACGCGGCGGGCCTTGGTGCTGTCGAGATGCAGGAAATGCGTCTCGGGGAAGGCTCCTGGGGTGATCGTAATCGGGATCGCCTTCCACCGGCCCTGCAAGGCTTCGAGCAACTCGGAGACCGGCTTCATCTCGTCGCTGCGAGGACCGAAATTCCAGTTCGCGTCCGTATCCGGGACCGTCAACAAATTATGCGCCAGAACCATGTAGCCGTGCACCAGAGCCAGCACGTGCTGCCATGGGCGGATTGCTTCGGGATTCCGGATGGTCAGGCCCTGGCCGGCCAGGGTGGCGCGAACGAAATCCGGGACGATCCGGTTGTCGGACCAGTCCCCGCCTCCAATGATGTTACCACCGCGCGCCGTCGCGATCCGCACCCCGTTGCCGCGAGCGGCCAAGGTGGCACGATAGGATGCCGCCACGATCTCCGTGCAAGCCTTTGATGCGCTGTAAGGGTCCTTGCCTCCAAGGGCATCGGTCTCGCGGTATCCCCAGTGCCAGCCCTGATCCGCATAGACCTTGTCCGTCGTGATACAGACGACTGCTTTCACGGACGGTGTCATGCGGGCTGCTTCGAGGACATGGGCCGTGCCCAGCACGTTCGTAGCGAAGCTTTCGAGAGGATCTTCAAACGCGCGCGAGACCAGCGGCTGTGCCGCCAAATGGAAGATCACCTCCGGAGCCGCTCGTGCGACCGCGTCCCTCACCGTCTCGGCATCGCGGATATCACCGATGACCGATGAGATGCCGTCGGCCACGGAAGCCGCCGAGAACAGATTCGGCGTGGTATAGGGATCGAGCGCCAAACCGGTGACGTCGGCGCCGATCAGCTTTAGCCAAAGCGTGAGCCAGCCGCCCGTGAATCCGGTGTGGCCCGTGACCAAATGCCTACGTCCGGCGAGCGTCTTCTCGAAAGGAAACAGCGGCTGTCGGCTGGCTGTCATGAAGAGAGCTTTCGTTGGTTTTCGGATGTGCGGCAGGCAAGGCTACGGGCCGCTGTCATGCCTTTCGCCGCAGCCAGAAGCAACCGCATCCGTAGGATTGAGCGCGCGCCAGTTCCGCCGGCGGGTTCGTGATCGGGCCGCGCTCTCCGAACTCCTCGATCAATGCGAACTCGACGAGCTCCAGCGGCGCGAAGTAGGAGGCGAATTCTTCGTGGTCATAGATGCGGTGCGCATTGAACTGGATGCGCTTGCGACCGACAGGCGTCACGACCAGAAGATTCCCTCCCGGTGCCAGCACACGAACGAGCTCGCGAATGGCCTTCAGGTCGCCATCGGGATCGATCGGGTCGCCATAGCGGCCGAGGCCGATATGTTCGAGCACGTGCATGCATGAGAGCGAGGAGATCGAACCGTCGGGGAACGGCAAGGCGGTGAGATCTGCCGCGCTGGATGAAAGGCCTGTCAGTTCGAGCGGGGCAGGCCGGAAGTCGAAGAACGTCGTCGGTATGAAGGCCGAGGTTATCGTCGCGAACTGAAGGATGGAGCCGATATCGACATGCTCCTTCGGTCTTGTCGTCTCGAGAATGCGCGCTGCCCAGGCGGGGTGGTACAGATAATGCCGGTCAAAGGGAGTGCTCTCCGTCCGGTCGGCAAGTTGGGGCAGCAGGTCTTCGTCGCTGATATGAAAGCGCTTGCCGGCAGTCTGGTCCTTGGCCCGGAACTCGGCGAGGTCAGCATCGAACTGCCCAGTGGCACGCGCTTCGCCGCGCCGCTGGTCAAGCGCCCGAGTGACAAAGTCCTTCTCTCGAAGAGCATCTTCGAGCCAGTATCGTTCAGTCAATACGTTGTCGACATAGGCCGGCAGGTGCATGATTTCGGAAATGCGATTCCGATTGGCGAGGCACCGCTCGACGAAATCGCGCTCGGCCAGAGCGCTTTCGACATACTGCTTTTCTGCTAAAGTCCGCTCAATATATTGCCTTTCTCCCGACGCCTGCAGAGCGTACCTGAGAACGGCTCCTTTGAAACGCGCAAGTGCCGTCCGCAGCGGACCTTGAGGGGCCGGATCGGGCGCCGTTGGCGGAACTGTCATGACGTGCCTTTCGCGAGGGAGGAGCCAGAAAGGCCCTCTACGCCCTGCCCGCTGTCGCCTCGCAGGATCGCTTCATATCTGGGCGCGATCGCGGCCCAGTTGTAAGTGTCGCGCCAGGAGGCGCGCCCCGCCTCGCCAAGTTGCCGCCGCCGCTCCGGATCATCGAGCAGGACCTGGATGCGTTCCGCGAGGACGATGGGATCGACGCGCGTATAACCGCGCTCGTCCTTGTCCGCAGGGCACAGCTCGCCACCGCCGGTCCAACGAATGATCTCGTCAGAATTGCCGACCGGAACCGTCAGATAGGGCAGACCGGCCGCACCAGCCTCGAAGAGTACTAGCGGCGAGTATTCGATGTTCGAGGCGAACACGAAGAGATCAGCCGCGAAGAAGGTCTCGATCAACTCGGCCCTGGGGAGATTCGTTTTGATGACCATTTTGTCGGGCTGCGCCGAGGCTTCCGCAATGTAATCTTCGATCGTTTTGGGCAGCGGCGGCAGCGGGCGATCAGGGGTGACGACCTCGCGAACCTTCCGATGCAAGGCGTGAGAGAGACGCAAGAATGGGCTGGCAAGTCCACGCAGGACCCACATCGTGCGGTAGAAAATCCATTGTCCGGTCCGGATCGCGAACGCCTTGAGGCCGTACTTCTGGAGCATGCGCAGGGCGCGCGAGACGATGGCGGACAGCCCGCTGGCTGGATCACGATGCGCCTCAGGCGAATTCGCAATCACCAACGGGGGCGTGGAATCGGCGCCGTCCGAGTTGTCGTCGCCGCCGAGTTCCTGCTCGCAGCTTGTCTCCGGCGGTGCAGGAGGCAGCGGCCACTGGCCATTCAGGATCAGGGCAAGGGTCCGTCCCTTTGGATCGAGGCGTGCGAAGGCTTGTGCCAGCTCGCTGTGACCCTTCGCATTGATCGGCGTGCCAACAGTGGCGACGACGAGTGCGTCGTCAGGGATGCCGAGCCTGGCGCGAATGCCGGGTTTGGGCGGCATGGCGAACTCGATGTCGCTGGCGCCGTTGGGCAGGAACGACAGTTGTTCCAGCCCGTGAGCCCGTGCGAAATCAACGTCGCGATAGCGCTCGGCATAGAAGATCAGGCGGTCAAACTTGGCCAGGATGGCCGGAAGCTCCTCGAAATACGTCTTGTAATCAGGCACATAGAGGCCTGAAAACCCGCAAGGGATAAAAACTTTGCGCGCCTTGATCTCATCAAGTGCCGGCCATGCCGCATCGAAAGTCCATTGTTGAGCGGCCTTGATGAGGATCGCGTCGCCGTCAAAAGCCTTGAGATACTTCACATAGCGCTCGGTCTCGCCTCTGAGACCATTGGCACGGTTCCCGGCAATGTCGAACTCTTCGATCTTCACGCCATTGTGGATTTTGGAATCGCGCTCGATCAGGCGTGACGTGCAGACGGTCACGTCGTGTCCCGCCGCCACGAAGCGCTCAGCGAGCTGACGCATGACCTCCTGCACGCCGCCGCGGCTCGGATAGTAGAACTCACAGGCGAGCAAGAGGCGCATGGTGGCTCGACTCTTCGAAATTATCGTGAAAGGCGGGCTTTCGCCCAGTTCTTCAAGGCAGCCGGTACGGGGAGATTTCGGCTGAGGGATATCAGCGACTTCGTCCAGTCGGGCAACTTGCGAGCGTGCATGAAGTGATGGCGCAGATTGGCCAGAACCTGCTCGCGGCGTGGATCGACATCCGCCGAGCCGAACTTGGTGGCGATAGCGGCGCAGGCCCCGTCCACACGTGCACAGATCGCTGCGATGTCCGCCGTCAACGACACGTGCTCGTATGCAGCGTGAAGCAGGGCGGCCGCGTCACGGCAGGATTGGTCGGGCCTCTCCAGCCCATTCCACCAGGCGATGTTCTCCGCGCAAAGCAGCAGCAGCTTCTCGAGAAACGGGTTGGCACCGTCGCGCGACATGCTCGCGGGCATCTCTCGATAAGCCAGGAGCCGCTCCGGAAGGTTGGCAACCTCGAAAGCCCGCGCGATGCGCGACCACAGTTCGAAATCTTCGGGCGGCTGACGCCGCGGGTCCATCGTGTAGAGCCCGACCTCGTCCAGCGCGCTGCGGCGCAGCATGACGGATGAGTGCACGAACGGGTTGTTGACCAAGAGATCGACCTGGAGTGTGCCGTTGTCGAGGGGATGGTCATGATAGCGGCCGGTCGGTTCATCTCCGACCCAGATCTCGGCGCGCGTGCCCAGAAGACCGCAGCCTGGATTTGCATCGAGAAAGCGGACCTGTTTCTCCAGCCGGGTCGGCGCGGACAGGTCGTCATGGTCCTGGCGCGCGATATAACGCCCTCGAGCCAGGCCGATGCCGTGATTGAGTGCGCCGGCGAGGCCGATGTTCTGGTCGAGTTCGACGACCCGCAGCCGCCGGTCACCCGTTTCGTTGACAATCCGGTTCAGGACGGCGCGCGTATCGTCCTTGAACGAGCCGTTGTCGATCGCGATCAGTTCGAAATCGGCGAAGCTCTGATCGAGAATGCACCGGACCGCAGCCGGCGCCAGCTCGGCCCCATTATAGACCGACATGATGACGCTGACGGTCGGCAGGCTCACAGACGCACCCAACTTGCAGGCAGCAGGTCGCGCGTATCGTTTTCGCCACCGGCAAACCAGCGAGAGGGCGCGACAACGATCTTGTCTGCCGATGGATTGAGCCAGGCGCCCCACCAGCTGAAGGAGGAGTTCGCGATGACGTGATGCTTGCACAGCGACATCAATTGCAGGTCGCGGAAACCTCTGTCGGCGGTATTGGCCGTGACATAGGTCATGGGGAGATCGAATTTCAGGTTTTCGCGCGTCCAGTCATGGTCGTCCGAGAAGACGAAGAGATGGGCGCCTGCGACTCTCGCCTGGATATGCGCAATGGCGGCACGATAATAATCGAGCGAGCACACCCCATGATAGGAGTTCGTATGGGCGTTGCTGACGTAGTCGCCGCGACGAACGTGAAGCGAGACGGCGTTACTCCGACCAATCTTGTCAGCGACTTCGGCATTGGAGGGCTCGAGCGGATCGCTCGGGGTCAGCTCCAGCCGCAGCACGCCGGCAATATCGGCGAAATACAGCTCGCTCTGCCAGTAGCCGTCCATCAACATCGGCAGGGGCTGCTGGGCCAGTTGCGGATCATAGCGGTAATGTGGTTCGCGATAGTGATGCGCGGATCGGGGCTTCAGACGACCGATCACGCGCCCGAGAAGTCGCGGCGCAGGCTTGTCCGCCCCGACGGCCGCCAATTCGCTCGCCGTCGCCACGGCTGCGGCGATCGGATAGGCTCCGAGTTCGTAGCGGCGCAGGCCATAGCTCTCGAAACCGGACAGGTCGAGTTTCACCTGCGCTGAGCGGCGCAAGCCAAGCGCGCGCGCCGCCGCATATTGGAACAGCTGGTTGCCGAGCCCGCCGATCAGGCGAACGGTGATTGTGGACATGGCAGTGCTTCAACCATTCCTGCGCTTAACGGCGCGGACCTGAAGGTCATGGTTCAGCATGGCGTCGCTGCCGTTATCGAGCGCGGCGAGCCTTTGCACGAGCGCCAGCACCATCTGAACCGCATAGACCTCATACCCGTCGAGCTTTGTATCGGCAAATTTCTGCGCCATTTCATTGAGACGCCTCACTTCCTGGCCGACGCTCTCGAAGTAGTTGCCGTTGGGTGTCAACTCGACGATGTCGAGCCCCAAGCGCTCGTAGTGATGCTCATAGAAGAACCGGTTGAAACCGGTCGCGAAATGGAAGGGCGCCTGATGCGTCATGCTCCAGAATGGAGCCGTCGTCACCAGCACTCCGCCTGGCTTGAGCAGACGCACGAGCTCGTCGAGGGCGCGAACAGGATCGGGCAGATGTTCGAGAACCTCGGTGCAGAGGACAGCATCGAAAGAGGCGTCTGGCTCAGGTATATCGACAATATCGCAGACAATGTCGATTTGCGAGAAGCTCCAACCGGGGTTTTGGAAACCGACTGAATTTGTCGCATCATAGACTGCGACGTCCTGCGCGACATAGTCGAGGTGGCCACAGTGCTTCTTGTACTGGCATTCGCCTGCACCCGCGTCGAGCAGCCGCCAGCCTGCCGGCATGCCCGCCAGCACCTGCGCGACCCATCGGTCGCGAATCTGCGAGTTCTGAGTACCGACGTCGTATTGCCCTCGATCCGTCGACAGGATTTTCTGGCGCTCGGACGCCGACAACTCCAGCAACGGCTTCACGATGGACTCAAGCTCGCGCCAGCGGTTAAATTCCGCTTCGACGAGGCTGAGCCGTTGGACCTCTTCACTCAAGGCCGATAGCCTGCCCTCGAGTTCTGCATTCTTGCCTGCAAGCTGACGCGTCGAACTGAACAGCGCAGGTACACGCCTCACGAGGCGACCGAAACGCCCGGCCATGGATGGATTATCCTGTCTGAACTAAGGGGCAGGCCTGTAAAGCCTCGATGCCGTCAAGCCAAGTCGTTTCGCGCCGCATCAGGTCGGTTTTGTGATCCTGCGCTCGCTCGGCACGACGGCGCACTGTGCGGCAAAGTCGAAGTCGGCTGCGGCGCCTGCCAAATCCGCTTCGGTCTCGCGCAACAGCCCTCGCCAGTAATAGTAGTGACCGCCGAGCCCATAGTCGCGCTGGGATTCGATGAGAGCAGCGACGTTGGCGAGAGCAGCGCGTTCAGCAGAAGCGGCCGAACTGATCGCCGATTCGATCTGCCGATCCACGGGCCCTGCCGGAGGGGCGAGCCGGCTGCGCGTGCAGGCCAGCAGCACTTCGCTAGGCTCAAGTCGGCCTTTTGGAAATGCGGCCAACGCATCGCCAAAGAAAAAGACGTCATACTGCGATAGCGAGGGCTCGAACTTGTCAGCCACCTCGCTGAGCATTGGGTAACCCGACAAGGTGTCATGAGCGAGGAAGCCTTCAGGATGCGGCCAGAACAGGCGCGCGTCATCGATGAGGACGATGTCGCGGCCATGCCGTCTACCGATGATCTGATCGATCTCGGCCAGGATCGGCGTATTGCCGTCACCTCTTGCGGTCGGACCACCGCTGTAGTGGGCATCCAGCCAGATCAGCGCCGGGGCATCGCCGACGACATCGAATGCGAGCTGAAGCCCGTGAGCCGAGTCTGCCTCAATGACGCTGATTGCGGCATCATCCGCAAAGCGGAGTTGCGCTGCCCTGGCGAAGTCTTGCGACAACTCAACCGAAACAAGCCGAGAAAAAGCATTGCGCATCGCCGCGAGTGTGTCCCCGCGGTAGGTGCCTGTCTCGATGAAGGTCTCGATTCCGAAATGTCGAGCCAGCGGCCTAACAAAGTCGATGTCCAATGCGCCGGTGGCGTCCTTTATCCAGCGATAGTTGAGAAGCATTATGTTATCCGATAACCCTCGATGGCTCGCCGCATGTCATCATCGCCAGATCGTCACAGGGCGATCGCGGCAGCCTGCCCGCTTGCCACGAGGCCGCTCCGTGTAGCAAATGCGGCTTTGGGGAGCAACGCTGCGCAGGCGCGATTGTGCCCTTTCGACAGCCTGAGGACATCACCTTTGAAGCCCTACCTTCTGGACCGCGAAGATCTGCGTCCCCGTCCCCATTTCCTGGACTGGGCTCGCGACGTGCATTCACAGTGCGGCGAGGATGGGATTCTCGAGCACCTGCTCAAGGCGCTCGAACTTCCGACCGGCTACTTCGTCGAATTCGGTGCCTGGGACGGGCGCCATCTTTCGAACTGTGCCGCGCTTGCCGATCGTGGCTATTCCGGCTGCTTCATCGAAGGCGAGAAGGACCGGCACGGCGACCTGGTGCGAGGGTATGCTGCCCGCCCCGACATCGCATGCGTCAACGCCTTCGTGCGTAGTCGAGGGGCTGACGGTCTGGATGCCATCCTCGATCGCGCAGGGGCGCCGAGCGAGATTGTGGTGTTGTCGATCGACATCGACGGCACCGATTACCATGTGTGGGCGGGTTTCGAGAGCCGTCGTCCAGCGATCGTCGTCGTCGAATACAATCCGACGATCCCCGCCGAGATCCTGTTCGCCCAGGCCGACGATGCGTCCGTTCACCACGGTTGCTCGCTCGCGGCTCTACACAAGCTGGGCCTCGAGAAGGGCTACGTGCTGGCGGCGGCCACCGAGCTGAACGGCATTTTCGTCCGGTCAGATCTGAGTCAGAAGGCCGGGCTTGCGAGCTATCTCCCCCATGAGGTCAAGCCGCTGACCTATCAGACGGCGCTGTTCCACGGCTTCGACGGCACGATGCTTGTCGCCGGGCACCGAACCCTGCTCTGGCACGGCGTGCGCTTCGACGCCGAGGATCTGCAGATCCTGCCTGCGGAGCTGCGGCGGTTTCCGGTCGGACAATCGGCGAGCTATTTCGAAGCGCTGACGCCGCTGATCGAACGCTCGCGCGCCAAAGCCTGACCTAGCTCAATCCGCTGCTGTCTGTGGTCTCTCAGGCTCGCGAAGCCCGGAGACCGGCCTTGGGGACCACCTGCGATCCAGGCCTCTCCGCTGGCGCTATACGCAGCCTCGGACGAAAACTGCCGGGTAGCGGCGCGCGGAAGCCGTGGCGTCGCATATCGACGTCATCGGATGGCTCGTCGATCTCGATACGAAATGCGGAAACGACGCCGAAATAAGTGGTTCGGTCGTCGCGGAAATCGCTGAGATTGGCGTTGACCGTGAAGCGCCCCGTGTTCAGCAGGAACGCGGGCAACTCGCAGGTGACCGCATAGTCGCCGGCAGCGCCGGGCATCGTTGTCTCAGGGAGAGCGACGAATATGATCGTTCCAACTTCATCATAGAAATTGAAGGTCGGGATTAGTGGGCGTTCCAGGTCACGCGTCACCCGATAACGCACCGTGAAGTGAGTAGGCCGATCAATCGGGATCAGTTCCGTGACCTCGCCGCTTGGGGAGGCTGCTTCACCGCCCAGGCATTCCACGGCGCCGGGATGCTCGCTCAGGACCTCGATTCTGTTGTCCGGCAGATCGAAGCACGCACGGTGCCAGCGCCATTCCGAGCCGAATTTCTCGGCCTGTGCGGTCTCGATCTGTTCGATGACGTCGCGATTGTAGTCCCGGGTCATATCGACCACGGGCCCGTAGGAAACGACGCGCCCATTCTCCAGATAGAGCGCCTTCTGGCACATCTGGTTCACCGTCGCCATGGAATGGCTGACGAACAGAACGGTCCGCCCGTCCTTTGTCAGCTCCCGCATCCGCTCTTCGCACTTCTTTTGGAAGCCCTGGTCACCGACGGCCAGGACCTCGTCGAGGATGAGGATGTCGGGATCGAGCCAGGCCGACACCGAGAAGGCGAGCCGGACATACATGCCGCTCGAATAATGCTTCACAGGCGTGTCGATGAACTTTTCGACGCCCGAGAAATCGACGATCTGGTCGAACTTCCGGCGGATCTCCGTCCTCGGCATGCCGAGGATCGCGCCGTTGAGGAAGATGTTCTCCCGCCCCGTCAGTTCGGGATGGAATCCGGTTCCCACTTCGAGCAAGCTGGCCACCTTGCCGCGAATCTCGACGCGCCCTTCGGTGGGCGAGGTGACCCGACTCAGAATTTTGAGCAGCGTCGATTTCCCAGCGCCGTTGGCGCCGATGATGCCGATGCGCTCGCCCGCCGGGACGTCGAAGCTGACATCCTTCAGCGCCCAAAACTCCTTCTGCCGGGCCGCAGCCGCGTCGGCCTCCGCCTCGGTGATCGGATAGGCGATTTCGGCTTCGCGCTTGCGGCCGAGCAGGCGGTCGACGCCTCGTGCCAATTGCTCGCGAACGGAACCCGCCGACGGCGAGCCACCGCGGTTGATGGCGTAGAGCTTGCCGAGATTCTCGACTCTGAGCGCGTATTCCATGGCTCACATCATGTCCGGGAACGAGTCTTCCATCTTGCGGAAGACCTTGATGCCGATCACGACCGACACGACTGCAAAGACGATCGAAACCAGAATGCTCGGGGGGTAGATGATGTCCGTGCGTCCAAGGATGCACCAGCGGAAGGCGTCGATGATGCCGACCATCGGGTTCAGCGCGTAGATCATCTGCCATTTCGGGGAGACGAGGCTGGTGAGATAGGCCACCGGGCAGATAAAGACGCCGACCTGAAGCAGAATCGGGATCAGTTGCCTCAGGTCGCGATAGCGGGTGTTCAGCGCAGCAGCGATCAGGCCTACCCCAAGCGCGCAGGCCACAGCGAGCAGGGTGACGAAGGGCAACAGAAGGAATTGTGGCTTCGGCCACACGCCGAACCAGAGCATCAGCCCGAAGACCAGCAGGAAGGAAATAAGGTGGTCCACCACACAGACGACGACCGAGCTCAGGGGAATGACCAGCCGCGGGAAATAGACCTTCTGGACCAGATGCGAGTTTGACAGCAGGCTGTCGCTCGAGACGATCAGGACGAGGGAGAACAGTTGCCAGGGCAAGAGGCCCGTCAGCACCACGAGCGTATAAGGCACGCCCTCTGACGGGAGTTGCGCCAGGATGCCGAAGACGAAGGTGTAGACCAGAATCGAGGCAAGCGGACGAAGCACCGTCCAGGCCACACCGATAATCGTCTGCTTGTAGCGTACGAGCAGGTCACGCCAGGCGAGGAAATAGAACAGCTCCCTCTCGCGCCAGAGATCGCGCCAATAATCCTCGTCCCGGCGATCGGGCGAGATGACCGTCATCTCCTTGGGCAAAACAGTGTTGCTCCGAATTCGCTCAATGAACCGATGGCTCGGCGTCTCGTCGCCGCCATCCCCACAAATCGGGAAGGCAGCCTCTCAATACCGCTCAAGGGTTGATGTCAACCGCGACGGCTGGGAGGCCGCCTTTGGCTCCCTGCTAGTACGGGCGTCGACGCTCCCAGTCATAAGCGTGGCGAATGATAGTGTCGAGATCGTCGTGCCTGGGTTCCCAGCCCACGTCGCGTCGCAACAGAGACGAATCGGCCACGACCGAAGGCGGGTCACCTGGGCGGCGAGGATTTTGGCGAACCTCGAAATCGACGCCTGTTACCGATTTCACCGAACGGATGACGTCCCTCACGGAGTAGCCACGGCCATAACCGGCATTCACCAGCAGATTTTCGGAGCGGTCGCGCAGTTTGTCGAGAACGGCAGCATGGGCGCTGGCAAGATCCGAGACATGGATATAGTCGCGCACGCCGGTACCGTCCGGCGTCGGATAGTCCTGCCCGAACACTTCCATATGAGGGCGCTCGCCCAGGGCCGCCTGCAAGGCGACCTTGATCAAATGCGTGGCATTGGGGTTCGATTGCCCAGCCCGCCCAGCCGGATCGGCGCCGGCCACGTTGAAATACCGGAGGATCGCATAGCGAAGCCCATGCGCTCGGGCGGTGTCGCGCAAGATCCATTCGCTCATCAGCTTCGACGAGCCGTAGGGCGAGAGAGGGTTGGTCGGCTCCGTTTCGTCGAGGGGTCTCGGCGGAGCATCGCCGTAGACCGCTGCGGTCGACGAAAAGATGAACTCGCGCACATCGGCGGCAACGGCTGCTGCAATCAGCGCGCGGGTCTTCATCGTATTCTCAAGGTAATAACCCAGAGGATCGGCAACCGATTCCGGTACGATGATCCGGGCGGCGAAATGGATGATCGAACGGACCCGATGATCCCGCAGCAGTCTCAGAACGCTTTCGAAATCGCCCACGTCGCCAATCACGAGAGGCACGTCGGAAGGAACCGCTGCGCGCCGCCCGGTCGACAGGTTATCCAGGACCAGGACCTGTTCGCCCCGATCGCGCAGTTCAAGCACCATGTGGCTGCCGATGTAGCCAGCCCCGCCGGTCACTAGAATGGTCATTCCGTCATCCCGTATGATGTCTGCGGGCAAGCATCACGAAACAACCCGATGATCAAGGTCCACGCGCCCGCCCTGTCGCATGCCGCGGGTGTCAAAGCGCCTTCAGCATTTGAACATAGAGCGCCTGCATCGTCGCGAGCGTATGGGGCCCTTTGACGAACTGCTCCCGGATCCGAGCGCGCCTATCATCCCCCTCGAACCCAGACATGAACGATGCGACGGCCCCGGCCAGGGCCGAAGGTTGAGCGGGGTCGACCAGAACGCCGTTGATACCCGCCTGCACGACGCTGGAGATGTCGCCGACGTCGGTCGCGGCGACGGGACAGCCAACCGCCAGTGCCTCGAGCACGACCAGCGGCATCCCCTCGAAGGCCGAGGTGAGGACCAGCATGTCCGCAGCGGCGACGAGCGCCCCGACCTCATCGCGAGCCCGATGACCCAGCCGTTCGACATGCGCGGCAAGCCCGCGTTTGGCGATGGCGGAATCGACAGATTTCTCCAGAGGGCCCTCGCCGATCATGAGGCCACGGTAGCCGCCGTTCTCACGCAATGCGGCCACAACATCGACAAAGGCCTCCGGCCTCTTCTCGGGTGCAAAACGCCCGATCCATATGAGAAGCTTGTCGGCGTCGCAGATTCCAAGACCCTTTCTGGTCATGGCACGCTGGGCGACTGCCCCTTGCCAAGCGTCGGGGTCGATGCCGTTTTCGATCTCGCTGATCCGTTGCGAGGGGACATCGGCTGCGAGCAAGGCCTGTGCTGTCCGGCGCGACACCGCAATGTGCCGATCGAGCGTCGAGCCAGCCGCGACAGCGGCTCGGAACACCGAATCCGGGACCTCATTGTGCAGAATGTTTGCAACCCGGACATGTGCCATCTCGCCGTCCTTGAAACGAGACAAGCTCGACAGGAACCAGGCCGAACTGCTGGCGAGTACATGGGTGACACCACGCGACACGGCGAGATGTCGAAGGAATGTTAGCCGATCTTTCGGATCGATCGTCCCGTGGAGGTGAAAAATCTCCCCGGTGACGGTTTTGAACTCGTCCGTCATCAGATGAGGATCGTCTTCTGTCGTGACGATGGTGACGTGCCAGTCCGGCAGACAACCGCGAAGGACGGAGTGCATGAGCAATTCGGCTCCGCCTCGCCGCAGCCAAGGCAACACCACGAGCAATCCCGGCTTGTTCGGCTCGGCAATCGCAGAGGTCAGTTGCGCAAAAGGATAGGCATCGTCGATCGGCTTTCCGACGACCTGGCCGATGCGCCGGCGCAGGGCGGTACTCTCGAAAATCTGCGGGTTGAGTGTTCGGATTCGCGCCTGCAACTCCTCCTGCCGATCCTTGGCATCGTGTGTCATCGTCCTTCCATGGCGTCGGTGCAGGAAAAGAGGATGGTGAACAACGCGGCCACGGCGCCCGAGCGTGCTCAGGCGAATCCAGAATTCCCAGTCTTCAAACCCACCGCGCATGACGGGGGAATACCCACCGACTTCCCGCCAGTCGTCGCGGCGAAACACTGCGCTGACCGAAGTGAAATTCCCGAACAGCGCCTGCTGAATGTCGAACTCGCCCGTCTCCCAGACATCGGAAACATCGCCGAACATGCGGACATGAGAATATACAAATCCGGCGGAGGTATCCGCGCAAAAAATGCTGATTGCACACTCAAGATAGGTCGGCTCAATGAGATCGTCGGCATCAAGGCAACAGATGTATTCACCGCGGGCGATCGCGATGCCGTTGTTGCGCGCCGAAGGCAAACCCTGATTGTCCTGTCGAACGAGCCGCAAGGCGGGATCACTCGATAGCCGATCCAGGACGGCGTGGGTGGCAGGATCTGTCGAGCCGTCATCCACGATGATGATTTCACATGAACTGATCGTCTGGGCGCGGACGGAGGCAATCGCCTCTTCGAGATACGCACCATAGTTGAAGCAGGGGATGATCACGCTGACCAACCGCGCTGCATCGTCGCTCGGATAGGTCCACGCCTCCTTGCCAACGATGTCGCCGGCTGCGTCGAACCGTTCGGTAGCGGCGTCGATCACTACCGCTTTGCCGGAGGCGGTCCGTCGGCGGCCAGACGTCGAACGAATTCGGCGAGACAACTTTCTCAGCACGTGTCCGAACAGGGCATCGACCTCTGCGTATCGCTTCTGATCGATCAAGCCAGCGAGATAAGCGCAACTTCCTTTCACGCGCGGAGAAAGCACGCCCGCGAAGGAAGCCGCGATGCGCAATCCGCAAGCCAGCCCGCGATAGAGAACCTGGCGAGTCGAGGCGAGCAAAGCTTGAGTCATTTACGCCCTGTTACGCGGCATGAAACCGACCAACCCCATGATCACCGACCCCGCCCTCAAAATTCTAATGGCAAGCTATGCGCGACTCGGCGAGGCAATGCCAGCTTCGAAGCTTTCAAAGGACAAGAAGGCGGCGCCATCCTCGCCAACGGCGCGCCAGCCTCAGGGGGATGTCGCTTCCGGCCTTCGTTAATCCCGCGAAATACGTTATCGGGCGCCGGTGAGCTACCGGAATGTGCGACGATGCGCGAACGCCGCGTCACAAAGATTGCAATGAGGTCGTGGAAGAAATCGGCATGCCTGCTCAACGACGGGTTCTCTTCACATTCTGGGGGCGCCGAGGCGCCATATCCCAGTTCGCGCTCGATGCCGCGCGCACATTGATCGATCGGCCAGACATCGCCGCAACCTTCAGCATCTCACGTCAAAACGAAGCTTTCCGCGATTTCGAAGCCATGGGAATCCGGCTTCTTCCGATCGACACCTTTTCGCGCGGACCAGGAGCCCTGCTCGACCTCTGGCGCGTTCCGCGCCTGCGGCGGCAACTGGCCGAATATGTTCGACGCGAGCGCATCGTGGCCGCGATCGAGCTCATGCCACATGTTTGGTCGCCGCTGCTGACTCCCGCTATCCAAGCGCAGGGGGCCAAGTACGCCACGATCATCCACGATGCCTCGATGCACCCTGGCGATATGACCGGGCTGGTGAAGCCTCTTCTCGATGTTCCGCTGCGCACGGCCGATCGCGTTTTCACATTGAGCGAATCCGTCGCGCAGCAGCTCCTGAAAACGAAACGCGTACCGCAAGAACGGCTCACTACTTTGTTTCACCCTGACTTTGCGTATGGAGCCCCCTCGCGGACGCGCGCACTCCCAAAGCAACAAGAGCCGTTCAAAGCGCTCTTCCTAGGACGCATCATGCCCTACAAGGGCCTGTCGCTCTTTGTTGACGCGGTCGAGCGCCTCCAGAAGCAAGGCCTCCTCATCGAGCCACACATTTACGGCGAGGGCTCGCTGGATGTGACCAGCAGCAGGCTCGCTGCCTTGGGAGCAAAGGTCGTCAATCGCTGGCTGGCAGCGGACGAAATCGCGGCGGCGCTCGCGGAAGCGCATGCCGTAATCTTGTCGCATGTGGAGGCAAGCCAGTCAGGGGTCGCTGCCGCGGCTTTCGGGGCGGGGGTCCCTGTGGTGTCCACGCCTGTGGGCGGCCTGATCGAGCAAGTCCGCGACGGTGAGACGGGGCTTTTGGCCCGCCGAGTGGACGCAGACTCGCTCGCGGACGCCATTTCAAGGTTGATCAACGACCCGGCCCTCTATCAACGCATTGCGGCTCGATTGCAGGTGGACAGCGGAGAGCGATCAATGGCGCGCTTTTTGGATCGCGCCATTGCTTCTACTTTGAACGATGGATGATCAACCTGGTGCAACGGCCTCAACCAGAGCGTGCCATGGATAATTTTACTTACAGTAATACGACTACTTTTCTATATTTTAAGTTGAATAGGCTGACAATATTTGGAATTAACATATTACATATTGCTTCATTGATTACTTTTATAATTTTAATTTAACCTACATTACGAATTGACCTACTATTAAAATTTACAACATTCGAAGATTGGCAATATATTTCTACTAATCAAATTTAACTACCCGTAATGTCAATCAAGTTAAGTTTATATCTAACATAAATCCCCACCTTAACGCCGCCGCTCGAGATTTAATCTTAAAGATGGCGCGTTGACATTTCAGTCATGAGCGTATTCTATCTAACGATAGATCCTTTTTGGAAAATGAGTTCATGATTAGTACTTTTATCCGCACCAGGTTTCTGGAGTACAAGTTTCAGCGCATATGCCGCTCAATCAACGAAAAGCCCCGCGACATTGACCGTTGGATTGATCTAATCTCAGCACTTAAAGTCGGGGGGCACTTGTCGGCCCAATCTCGCGCGCTGGTCGATGCTCATGATATCAATAAGGGCGGCCATGCGGTTCACGCCTTTTCTGCCCCAATCATGGATAGGGCAGGCCCCGAATTTGACCGCATCGCAAAATCGCCCTGTAGCGAGATCGACACGGCAATACAACAAATCGTGAAATGGAAGACCGCTCTGCAATGCGGCTACTCACACGATGTGAGCAAGGGCTATTTCATAGATGCTGAACCGGCGATGCAATTGCAATGGAATCAGATCATATATCCTCTCATAAAAGACTTTGATTTTTCTTCTGTCGTTGATCTCGCATGCGGTCATGGCAGAAATTCAGAGATGCTATCTCATCATGCAGACGAGATCCATTTGATTGATATCAATCAGTCATGCATTGAAGCCTGCCGCGACAGATTTGGAACCAAGAAGAATAAGGCTAAATTCTTCTACTACGTAACAAAAGGCAACAATATAAGCATGATCCAAGACGCCTCGATATCGCTCGTTTATTCGTGGGACTCGATGGTTCATTTTGATAAGTTGATCGTCAATGACTACGTCAGCGATATCGCCCGCGCGCTGAAAGAGGGCGGCATGGCATTTCTCCATCACTCAAACTTCGGAGAAGTGGCGCCCGACAGCGATTGGGCGACGAATACCGGAACGCGATCTGATATGTCCGCGCGCCTGATGCAACAATACGCGCAGAAAGCTGGACTGGAGGTCGTAGATCAGAAGATTCAGGGCAGAGCCGAGGGGTGGGGCGTTGACGGTCTCGACTGCGCATCAATCCTTCGCAAACCGCTACGCTCCGCGACAGCATTGCGATAGGCTTGATCGCACGCACCAAGACAAGTCGAGCGCCCTCTGCGCTCTGGTCAATGTTACGCGTTCCGGCCGATCTTGCGTAAGCTTGTGCCGCGTCCGAATGGGGCCTCTTACAGAGCGAATTGCTCATCGGCGATGCCACACATAGCCGTGCGCGTTGGCGCCTGCCCGGACGGCGCCAACGTTGCTTGGCTCAACGCCTTGAGGCGGAGCGGTGCTGGACTGTCCGCGATCGAGTACGAGGTTGCATTCGACCGCGAACGTAACGGTCAGTGGAGGCAACGCTGCCCACTTCCTTAAACCCGACATAACGGCTACGCCGCTACAGGTGGAATACAGTGGCAAGCGGAATTGGACTGCCACCCGCCCCTGGAACCCCTACCGACTTGATACACCCGACCGGCAATCTAATAGCAGGCTATAATTTGCAGTATAGGCGCGATATTTTCCTTGATTTCCTGAAAGGAATGGCAATTCTGACAGTCGCGGCGGGACACACGCTGCAATCTGTTGGGCCGAATTTCGACGAAAACTTGCCGTTTCGCGTAATCTACGCCTTTCACATGCCTATGTTCATATTCGTTTCAGGCATGGTTGCGGCGATCACGTTCTCGAAACGCCTGACAGCCGGCGCCAACCCTTCGGTCTTCATCGACTCCCTCGGCCGATCGGCCTCCCGCCTGCTGATACCTTTTTTTGCTTGGGCGGTGGTGTCATTCTACTTTCAACAGACGACCACGAACGATCTCGGCAGATGGCTGCTGCTCGTCGTTTCGCAGCCGGACAACGCGCTCTGGTTTCTGTGGATATTGTTCCAATGTCATAGCGTGCTGGCCTTGGCAGCGGCCGGCTTGCTCGCTTGGCATATGGGACGTTCGACGAAGGTTAGTCCTCTGCGCCTGGTTCCCTTGGCTTTCGGCGCAGTCCTGCTCCTCTCCTTCTGGCCAGGCTCGAAACTATCGAGCATATCGGGCATCTACCTGACGCGGCTCTTGCTTCCATATTTTCTCGCAGGCGTGCTTTTTGCCATGTGGCGCCCGGCCGGGATCAGTAATGCGGCTCGCCTCTTAGCATTCGCCCTATTCGTTGTGCTGGTGCCGTTCTGGCATCGCACCGAAGCCTCGCCGCTCGTTGGCTATTTGCCCCAGGTGCTTCACCCACGCGTCTACAATGCCGCTTTCCACTATCTGGTCGGCTTCGCCGGAACCCTGGCATTTGTCGAGATGGCGCGCCTGATCGTGCAGCATGCTCCGGCTCGAATCGTTTCGGCAGGCGCGTTCCTCGGCAGGCGCTCGCTCGACATCTATGCCCTCCATTTCTATGCACTTGGCTGGTTCCCTCCGGTTGCCGCCGCGGTTGCATTCAGTATCGTTGGCTCGGCCATTCTCCGCACGAACCCTCTGACGTCGCGCCTGTTCTTTGGCGAATGGGCTGCGCCGCCCAAGGCGGCGTAGTCGTTTCCAAGCGCAGCCGCCGACGAGGCCGCAACTTCAGCACAACGACGCCGTGAACTTGGTCATGATGCCGCGCCATCGCGCAGCATGATCGCAGTTGGTCTGCTGCCTCGCGCGCGTCGGCAAAAGAGAGGCGCCCCATATGGCGTCTCCACCCCGGCAATTTTCCGGGGTCGGGCGGCAAAGAGCGGACAAGCGTGTGGCGGCCTGCTCTCCGTCAAGTCGCCTCGGAGTCGCGCTACGCCCGATTGGCCAAGAACCACTGGTAGGTCTGGGCGATGCCGTCCTTCAGCGCGATCTTCGGCGCCCAGCCCATGGCCCGCAGCCGGTCGGCACTCATCAGCTTGCGCGGCGTTCCGTCGGGCTTGGTCGTGTCATTGACGATCTCGCCCTTGAAGCCGACGACCTCACAGACCGCCTCGGTCAGTTCGAGGATCGTAACATCATCACCGGAACCGATGTTGACGTGCTCGAAGCCCGAATAGTGCTTCAGCAGATGGACGAGCCCGTCGGCGCAGTCGTCGACATGGAGGAACTCGCGCCGCGGCGTGCCTGTGCCCCAGATCGCGATCTGCTTGTCGCCACGCTGCTTGGCCTCATGCGCCTTACGCAACAGCGCCGGCATGACATGGCTCGACTGGAGGTCGAAATTGTCCTCCGGGCCGTACAGATTGGTCGGCATCGCCGAGATGTAATCGCAACCATACTGCTTGCGATAGGACTGCGCGAGCTTGATGCCGGCGATCTTGGCGATCGCGTACCACTCGTTGGTCGGCTCGAGTGGTCCGGTCAGCAGCGAATCCTCCTGGATAGGCTGCGGAGCGAGCTTGGGATAGATGCAGCTCGAACCGAGGAAGAGCAGCTTGCCGACGCCGGCCTGGCGCGAGGCCTCGACGATGTTCGCCTCGATCATCAGGTTTTGGTAGAGGAAGTCCGCCGGGAAGGTGTCGTTGGCGAGGATACCGCCGACCTTGGCGGCCGCGACGATCACGACATCCGGCTTGTTCTTCGCGAGCCAGCTTTCAGTCTGGTCCTGGCGCAGCAGGTCGACATCGCTGCGTCCGGCCGTGACGATCTGGCACGCCTCGCCCTGAAGGCGGCGCACCAGTGCCGCCCCCACCATGCCGCGATGGCCGGCGACCCAGACGCGCTTGCCCGTCAGATCGAAAGACGCCTCACTCGCCATTGCGACGACGCTCCTGCTCGACCACCTTCAGATCGGACGCCACCATCTCCTCGCAGAGCTGCTGCCATTTAGTGTCGTGCTTCCAACCGAGCTTGGTGTGCGCCTTGGTCGCATCGCCAATCAGAAGTTCGACCTCGGTCGGCCGGAAATAGCGCGGGTCGATCTCGATCAGAACCTTGCCGGTTCTCGCGTCGATGCCCTTCTCGTCGACGCCCTCGCCCTGCCAGACGACGTCGATCCCAACCTGCTTGAAGCCGTGGCTGACGAAGTCACGCACCATCGTGGTCTCGCCGGTGGCGAGCACATAATCGTCGGGCTCGTCCTGCTGCAGCATCAGCCACATGCCGCGGACATACTCCCGGGCATGGCCCCAGTCGCGCTTGGCGTCGAGATTGCCGAGATAAAGCTTGTCCTGATAGCCGAGATGCATCGCCGCGATGGCGCGCGTGATCTTGCGGGTGACGAAGGTCTCGCCGCGCAGCGGGCTCTCATGGTTGAACAGGATGCCGTTCGAGGCATGCATGCCATAGGCCTCGCGGTAGTTTACCACGATCCAGTAAGCGTACAGCTTCGCAGCCGCATAGGGGCTGCGCGGATAAAACGGCGTCTTCTCGCTCTGCGGGATCTCCTGGACCTTGCCATAGAGCTCAGATGTCGACGCCTGGTAGAAGCGCGTCTTCTTGGTTAGGCCCAGCAGGCGGATGGCTTCAAGCAGGCGCAACGTTCCGGTGGCGTCGGCATTCGACGTGTATTCCGGCGTCTCGAACGAGACTTGGACATGGCTCTGGGCGGCGAGGTTGTAGATCTCGTCGGGCTGAACCTCCTGGATGATGCGGATCAGATTCGTCGAATCCGTCATGTCGCCGTAATGGAGGATGAATCGCGGATCCTTCTCGTGCGGATCCTGATAGAGGTGCTCGATGCGGCCGGAATTGAAGGAGGAGGAGCGGCGCTTGACGCCGTGGACGATGTAACCCTTCTCGAGCAGCAGCTCGGAAAGATATGCGCCGTCCTGCCCTGTCACGCCCGTAATGAGCGCGACCTTGCCAACCCCAGACCTATCCATACCGACCTCCAGTTGCGGCGGGGATCAAAATCGCACCAGCCTGACAATGTTCAGTGGCCATCGCTTGCGCGACTGAACGCCACCTGCAGCAGTTGCGTTGCCAATCACACATCCGGTCGCGGGAGGCAATTGTTCAAACCGCATCACCACGGCGGCAACGGCACCCGGCACATCCTCGCAATCCCGTCCCGACTCAAGCGGAAAACACGAGCTCTCGAGGGCAGGCCGCAACCATACAAACCGGGTCCGCGCCAATTTAAGCCGCCTCATCGCTCCAGAGGCAGACGATACACCTTCGTTCGATCAACGCCCTCATGCCTTGGCGACGTTGTCGGCCAAGGCGCCGCTGCGCGCGCAGGCGTTGCGCGTGTCGACGACGAGTTTCGCTTCCGCGACCAGGGCCTTGTAGTCGACGACGTCATGATCCGTCGCGATGAGCAAGGCATCGTACTCGGCCACGACGCCCGCCGCGATGCCGACGCTGCGACGCCCTGCCAGCGCGGCGTGCTCGCGGGTTGGAGGGATCACCGGGACGTGGGGGTCGTGATAGTCGACGCTCGCGCCGCGCTGCTCGAAGAGCTCGATCAGCCGCAATGACGGGCTCTCCCGCATATCGTCGACGTTCTTCTTGTAGGCGACACCGATGACAAGAATTTTGGCTCCGTTCAGGCCGCGCCCGAAACGCCGGTCGAGTTCCTGCGCCAGCCTGTCGACGACATGGCGCGGCATGGCCGTGTTGATTTCGCCCGCGAGCTCGATGAAGCGCGCCGTGATGTCGAATTCGCGCGCCTTCCAGGACAGGTAGAACGGGTCGATGGGGATGCAGTGCCCGCCCAGGCCGGGACCGGGATAGAACGGCATGTAGCCGAACGGCTTGGTCTTGGCGGCCTCGATCACCTCCCAGACGTCGATGCCCATGGCCGCGTAGATGAGCTTGAGCTCGTTGACGAGCGCGATATTGACCGAGCGGAAGATGTTCTCGGTCAGCTTGACCGCCTCAGCCGTGGCCGTCGACGAGACGGCGACCGTCTTCACGATGAACTTCCCGTAGAAGGCCTGCGCGATCCGCAGCGCCTCCGGATCGTCCCCACCGACGACCTTCGGGATCGAAGCGGTCTCGAAATGAGGATTGCCCGGATCCTCCCGCTCCGGCGAGAAGGCGAGATAGAAGTCCACCCCACTTTTCAGACCGGTCCGCTCGAGGATCGGCTTGATCACCTCCTCGGTCGTCCCCGGATAGGTCGTGGACTCAAGAACTATGATCTGACCCTTGCGCAGCTGTTTAGCGATCGCTTCCGCCGTCCTGACGACAAAGCTCAGATCAGGTTCGCGATTGCGGGTCAGCGGCGTCGGCACGCAGATCACCAAACCATCGGGCTCGTCCAGGCGCGAGAAGTCGTCCGTCGCCGAGAAGCGCCTCGCCTCGATCGCTGAAGCGAGTTCGGCGGCAGCGATATGCTTGATGCCGGGATGCCCCTGGTTGAGTTCGCGCACGCGCGTCGTATTGATGTCAAAGCCGACGACCGCGAAACCGGCGCGCGCGACGGCCAGGGCGAGCGGCAGGCCGACATATCCCAGGCCGATGATGCCAACCTTGAAGCTGCCATCCTCCAGCCGTCGCAACAGCGTGCCGGCGAGCTCATCCCGAATGCTGTCAGTCATGTCGTCGCTTTCGAATAGCCCAGCCGCAAGCGGTTCACAGCCTGTTGGCGCTCAAGATCCGTCGAGCGGCGCCGCGTCGAACCTCTCCCCACTTCCGACCGGTGCCTATTGAGGATTGCCGGCTTCGCGGGAGGTGGCCGTCCGCGCGAACTCCAGCCCTTCCTGCAAGAGTGCCATCGCGGCATCCGGGTCCGGCGCCTCGACATAGACGCGCAGCTCCGGCGCGTTGCCCGATGCCCGGAAATGGATCGTGCTGCCGTCACCGAGCGTGAGGCGCAGGCCATCGCGCCCGTCGCGGGCCGCGACGGCGCCATGGCTGGCAAAGACGGCATCGCGATAGGCCGGGTCTTCATCGTCGAGCCGCGCGATCAGCGCGGCGGTCCGCTCCTGCGGCACCTCCTGCAGCCGGTTCGACAAGGCGACGGCGAAGCCCTGCTCGGCGGCAAGCCGGCCGAGCGGCTTTCGCAGGCTCGCCGAAAGCGCCAACGTGGCCAGGATCGGCAGCATCGCATCGCGCGTCGGCAAGGCGGCGAGGCTGTGCCCGTCCCGATCGACGTCGGAGCCGAGCAGCACGCCGCCATTGGCCTCGAAGCCGACGACGAGCCGCGCACCGGCTGCCGCAGCCTCCGCCATGCCGGCGATGACATAGGGGGAGCCGACCCTGGTGCGCACCACCTGCCGGAACAGCCCCAGGCGCTCTAGCGCCGAATTCGAGGTCACGGGCGTCACGATGGCGTCCGCGTCCAGGAAGGCCGCCGTCAGCACACCGACGAGATCGCCGCGCAGGAAAAGGCCCGTCTCGTCAGCGACAAGCGGCCGATCCGCATCGCCGTCGGTCGAGACGATGGCATCGAGCCGCTGTTCACCGGCCCACTCCCTTGCAAGGACCTCGTCCTCGGGGCGCAGGGCCTCGGTGTCGACCGGGATGAAATGATCGGCACGGCCGAGCGCGACGGGGTTGGCACCGAGAGCGGCCAGCAGGTCGCAGATCACGTCGCGCCCAACCGAGGAATGCTGGTAGACGCCGACAGTGAGGCCCTGCAGGGCCTCGCCACCGAAAAAGTCGACATATCGCGCGCGGTAAGCCGCCAGGGCATCAAATGCGCGCGCCGAGGCCGGCTCGGCAGGGACCACGGACAGAGCGAGCTTCGCGTGCCAGGCGAGGATCCGAGCCTCATCCGTCTTGTCGATCTCGCCCTGGCCGCGGTAAAATTTGAGGCCGTTCCGGTCGTCCGGAATATGGCTGCCCGTGACCATGATCGCGGGCGCCCCCATTCTCGCGGCTGCCAATGCCAGCGCCGGCGTCGGAATCGCGCCGCAATCCACCGGCACGAGGCCGGCGTCAGTGATCGCACGGGCGCATTGGGCCGCGATCAACGGGCTCGACGAGCGCAAATCCTGCCCGATCAGCACCTCGCCGCCGGCCCCGGCCGCACCATCCTCGCCTATCATCGCGCAGAAGGCGCGGACATGGCTGTAGGCCGGCAGGCCGACCAGCTCGGTCACGAGTCCGCGAAGGCCCGAGGTTCCAAATTTGAGGCTCGCCATCTCAGGCTCGCCTGTAGATGTCTTCGATCCGGATGATGTCATCCTCGCCCAGATACGAACCGACCTGGACCTCGATGATTTCGAGCGGGATCTTGCCGGGATTGGCCATGCGGTGGACGCAGCCGATCGGAAGATAGATCGACTCGTTCTCGTGCACGACGATGACCTCCTCGTTGCGCGTCACCTCGGCGGTGCCGCGCACCACGACCCAGTGCTCGGCGCGGTGAAAATGCTTCTGGAGGGAGAGCACGCCGCCGGGCTTCACCGTGATGCGCTTGACCTGATGGCGCACGCCGATGTCGATCGACAGATACTTGCCCCAGGGCCGCTGGACCTCACGATGGGCACCGGCCTCGGATTCACCCTTGGCGGTGATCAGCGCGACCATGTCCTTGACCTTGTCGGCCTCGGCCTTGCGCGTCACCAGCACGGCATCGCGCGTCGAAACCACCGCGATATCGTCGAGGCCGATCACTGCGACCAGGGCTTCCTCCGACCGAATGAGGTTGTTGGCGCCGTTCAGCACATAGCCGCGCCCGTCGATCGCGTTGCCGTTTTCCTGCTTCTGCGAGAGCTCCCATACGGCCGCCCAGCCACCGACATCGGACCAGCCGAAATGCCCGGCGACGACGGCCGCCTTCTGCGTCCGTTCCATCACGGCGTAGTCGATGGAAATCTTCTTGGCCTTGGCAAAGGAATCCGCGTCCAGAAGCAGGAAATCAAGGTCCCGCTTGGCGTTGGCGACGGCATCCGCCACGGGCGCAATGATCTCCGGCTCAAACGCATCGAGTTCGGCTCGCATCGTGACCGCGTCGAAGATGAAGTTGCCGGAATTCCAGAGATAGCCGTCGAGCAGATACTGCGCCGCGCGCGCCGCGTCCGGCTTCTCGACGAAGGCGGCAACCTTCCGGGCCCCGTCTCCGATCTCGGTGCCCGGGCGGATATAGCCATAACCGGTCGCCGGGCCGGTCGGCGGGATGCCGATGGTCACGATCCGCCCCTGCGCCGCGACCACGCCCGCCTGCCGGCATGTCTCGACGAAGAGCGCGCCGTCCTGGACGACGTGATCGGCGGCGAAGACCCCCACGACCGCGCGCTCGTCGCGAGCGAGCGCCAATTCGGTAGCCGTGGCCACGGCGGCCGCAGAATCCCGGCGAACGGGCTCGAGCACGATCTGGGCCTTGACCCCGATCATCTGGAGCTGGTCGAGCACCGTGAAACGATACTCCGCATTGGTCACGACGATGGCCTGGTCGAAGACGGACGCGTCCGACAGGAGCCGCATCGTCCGCTGGAATGTCGACTCCTGGCCGAGCAGCGGGATGAATTGCTTGGGCATCGTGTCGCGCGACACTGGCCATAGACGCGTTCCGGCGCCGCCGCACATCACGACAGGGATGATCTTGGATGACATCGACAGCAACTCCTGGAATCAGGGTGCATTAGACTGCCGATCCGGGGGAAAGCAACGCCCGGCGCAAAAAGCCGTGGCCAACGGTGCCTGCGACGCCGGCGGCCGAGCCGTCGGACCGCCGGCGATCATCCCATCCATCGCCATCGAGAGCGCGCCTATCCCGATCGTTCAAGAGGGCGCTGGTGCCGGACGCCGTCACCAAGGCGAATTTCCGGCAGAGTGACGCCATCGGCAAGAGCGGGAGGACACGCACCATCGCGGCGCGTGTCCCAGCAGTTGTTGAGCTCCGTGTTCTCCGTCTCACCGGCATCGCCGGCGTGCCCGCCCGTCAATCGCCGTTGCGGCGCGCCTCCTCAGCGTTCGTTGAAGACGCGGCTGGCGTGGTCGGTGAATGGCTTCGTCAGGAATGAGAGGGCTGTCCTTTCCTCGGTCGTGATCATGACCTCGACGGGCATCCCGGGCAGGAGCTTGCGGTCCCCGAGCACGGCGAGATCGCCCTCGATCTGGACTTCGCTGGTGTAGAAGCTCGCGCCCGTGGCGGGGTCCTTGGTCGTGGCCGGCGAGACATGGACGACCTTGCCGGGGATCTCGGGCGTGGTGTTGCGGTTGAAGGCGGAGAAGCGCAGCCTCGCCGGCTGGCCGGCCCTGACCTGGTCGATGTCGGCGGGCGAGATGCGCACCTCGATGGTGAGCTTGGCGCCCTGGGGCACGATGGTCGCGAGCCTGGCCGCCGGT
>NZ_DASYHA010000016.1:0-55672 GCF_035999205.1 Allobosea sp. | reverse complement strand
CTCGAAGGGCTCGCAGGCCTTGCGCATCTGCTCGGGCGTGATGAACAGGCCGTGGTTCTCGATCGCGGGCGGATCGAACGGCCAGATCTTCATCGCCGTGATGCCGCTTTCGAGCAGGCTCTCGGCGACGGCATCGGCTCGATTCATGAAGCCGTCGAGATCCTCGTAGGGCCCCTCGGCCTCGCCCATTTTCCAGTTGGACACCGGCTTGATGTTCTTGGAGCTGACATATTTGTAGCCGGCGCAGGTGTTGTAGATGCGCTGGCGATCGCGGCACAGGCCCCCGAGCATCTGGTGCACCGGCTGTTCGGAGACCTTGCCGAAAATGTCCCAGAGCGCGATGTCGACCGCCGAGGTGGCGCGCGACTCGACGCCGGTCGAGGCCTGCGCCATCGGCAGGTTGGTCATCTCGCGATGCAGCGCCTCGATATGCAGCGGGTTCTTGCCGAGCAGCCGCATGGCGAGCGTGTCGTGCAGATGCGCCTCGACGGCTCCCGCGCCATAGAAGGTCTCGCCCAGGCCGATGATGCCGGCATCCGTATGGACCCGCACCCACAGCACATTGCCGAACTCCTCCGTCCGCAGCGTTTCGATCGCGGTGATCTTCATGACATGTCCTTGCCGGCATTAGATGGGATGCGTTGCGCGGGCTGGCGCGCCGATGATTTCGTGATGATTGTCGGGGGGCTTCGCCCTAGACGTTTCTGGATCGAAGCGCCGGGTGTGGCGGGGCTTGCCCGGCGTGAAAGATCCTCTCCGCGTATCGGCGATAGGATTCGCTGATGTGCTTGCGCATCGCCTCCCCCGCCCCGTCCGGGTCTTTGGCGCGGATGCGGTCCAGCACCGCCGCATGGTCGGCGCGGCGGATGACGACGTTGGAATGGTCGCCGCGGTCCTTGTCGCGCATGCTCTTGATCGAGCCCAGCAGCGGACCCGAGACGAACTCCAGGACGGAGAGAAACATGCGATTTCGCGACGCGGTCGCGATGGCAATGTGAAAGGCGAGGTCGTGCGACGCACTGTCCCTGCCCTCGTCATCGGCCTGGTTCATCGCGATGGCCGCGGCCTCGATGCGCTCGAGATCTTCGGGGGTGTGGCGCAACGATGCCAGTTGCGCGGCTTCGACCTCTAGACCCAGCCGCAACTCCAGGAAGGTCAGGATCGATTCTTCGGAAGCCGCGATCTCGTCCCGGCGCAGACGAAGCGCATCCTGCTGATTGACGAAGAGACCCAGGCCCCGGCGGCTCTCGACGACGCCATCGGCCTTGAGATAGGCGATCGCCTCGCGGATGACAGGGCGGCTGATACCGAGCTGGCGGGCCAACTCCGTCTCCGACGGCAAGCGAGCGCCGGGCTGGAGATCGCCTTGCCGGATCGAGCGGACCAACGCAGTGGCGGCATCCGCCGCGAGATTTGGCCGGGAACCAATCGATGACAGCAGCATAGCGCCTCCACGGCGATCGACATTGTCATGCTGTCAGTTGTTTGACAAGCTGACAGCGGCCCGATTATCTGGGGTCAACGGCGCCGCCAGAAGAGCCGATGCGCCAACAGGGATTGGAGATCGCCATGACGCAGGCAACCCGCAGAACGGTACTGAACACGCTCGCCGCCGCGGTCGCGCTAGGCGTCCTGGCCGGAGCCCCGGCTCGCGCGCAGGACGTGAAGACTGCGAAGCTCGGCCATTCCTTCGCCGATTCCCATCCGCGCTCGGCGGCGATGAAGCGCTTTGCCGAGGAGGTCGCCAAGACGACCAATGGCAGCGTCAAGATCGACGTCTTCGGCAATGCCACGCTCGGCTCCGAGGAGAAGATGTTGATCGCCGCGCAGTCCGGCACGGTCGACTTCTACATGGGCGCGCTTTCTCCGATCGCGACCCGGAAGAAGGAACTGCAGATCTTCGACTTTCCGTTCCTCTTCGCCAGCGATGCGGAAGCCGCCGCGGTGCTCGACGGGCCTGCCGGCAAGCGCCTGCTCGACAATCTCGGCGACATGAATCTCCAGGGCCTCGCCTGGTCGGGCGGTGCATTCCGGAACTTCTCCAACAGCAAGCGCCCCGTTTCCAGCCTGGCCGACATGAAAGGCCTCAAGGTTCGCGTCATGCAGAGCCCGATGGCGCTTGCGAGTTTCAATGCCATGGGCATGAACGCGGTGCCGATGGCGTTCACCGAGGTCTATACGGCGTTGGAAACCAAGGCGCTCGACGGCTACGAGCATCCCTTCGTCGACATGTACGCCAACAAGATGTTCGAGGTGCAGAAGCACCTGACCGTGACCAACCACGTCTACACGCCTGTGGCGCTCGTCGCCTCCAAGCGCTTCTGGAATTCGCTCTCGCCGCAGCAGCAGGCGCAGGTTCAGGCGGCGGCCGAAACCACCCGCGTCTTCCAGCGCGAAATCGAGCTGCGCGAGGCGGCCGATGTGCTGAAGGAGCTGAAAGCCAAGGGCATGGTCGCGACCGAGATGCCGCCGGCCGAGCTCGACGCCATCCGCAAGGCGATCCAGCCCGTGATCGAGAAGAACACGGAGGTCATCGGCGCCGCCTTCGTCAACGACTTCTACGGTGAGATCAAGAAGTACCGGAACTGAAGCCAACGATGGACAGGTCGCACGAAAGCGAGCTAGAGCGCCGGCAAGCGACCTGACAATAGGGAGATAATCGCTATGAAAAACGTGATGACGCGCTCCGGCTTCATCGCCGCCCTCGCCGCTACCCTGCTCGGCTCGACCGCCGCGCTGGCCGAGGTCAAGGCCAAGATCGGGCATGCGATGCCCGACACCCACCCGCAGGCGACAGCCGTGACCAAGTTCGCGGAGCTGGCAAGCACCTACACGAACGGCAACGTCAAGATTCAGCCGTTCCACTCGGCGATGCTCGGCTCGGACGAGAAGCAGCTCCAGGCGGTCCAGGCCGGCACGCAAGAATTCTATATCGGCACGCTCGCCCCGCTTTCGACGCGGGTGAAGGAGGTCCAGGTCTGGGATCTGCCCTTCCTGTTCCAGAACCAGAAGGAGGTCTACGCCGTCCTCGATGGCCCCTCCTCCAAGGCGATCTTCGAGAAGATCGCTCCGAGCGGCCTCGTCGGTCTGACCTGGACCGGCATGGGCTTCCGCAACCTCTCCAACAGCCGCCGCGCCGTGAAGACGGCCGAGGATGTCGGTGGGCTGAAACTGCGCGTCATGGCCAATCCGGTGGCGCTCGACACCTGGAAGTCGATCGGCGCCAACGCGGTGCCGATGGCCTTCTCGGAGGTCTTCACCGCCCTCGAGGTCAAGGCGCTCGACGGCCAGGAGAACCCGCTCCAGCATATGTGGGCGAACAAGATGCAGGAGGTGCAGAAATTCATCTCCGTCACCAACCACGTCTACACCCCGGTGGCTCTGGTCGCCTCGAAGAAGTTCTGGGACGGCCTCTCGGCCAGCGATAAGGAAGGCATCCAGAAGGCGGCGGTCGAGGCCGGCTTGCTGCAGCGCAAGCTGCTCGACGAGGGTGACCGCGACGTGATCGCCAAGTTCAAGGAAGCCGGCGTCGCTGTGAACGAGGTGTCGCCCGACGATCTGAAGAAGGTGCAGGCCAAGGTCCAGCCGGTGGTCGAGAAGTTCAAGGCCCAGATCGGCGAGGACTTCGTCAACGGCTTCATCGCCGAGATCGCCAAGGTCCGCGCCTCGAACTGAGGTCGCGGCCCTGCTATCTGTCCGGGCCGGCATGTCGCCGGCCCGTTTTCATGAATGCCCCGCGAGGTGCGCCGCATGAGCAGTCTGCTCGACAAACTGGTGAGCGGTTTCTTCCGCCTGATCGAGGCCATCCTCGTGCTCTGCATGGCGGTGATGCTGGTGATGGTCTTCGGCAACGTGGTGCTGCGGCTGTTCTTCAACACCGGCATCGACCTTTCCGAGGAGATGCCCCGCTTCGCCTTTGTCTGGATGACCTTCCTCGGCGGCATCATCGGCCTGCATCGGCGCAGCCATCTCGGCGTCGACATGGTGGTCCAGGCGCTTCCCATATTCGGGCGCAAGGTCTGCTGGGCGATCAGCCAGGTGATCATGCTGATCTGCGCACTGTTCATCTTCTACGGCACCTGGCTGCAGCACGACATCATCGCAGGCAATGCCTCGCCCGTGGCCCAGATCAGCATGCTCTGGGTCTATGGCGTGAGCTATGTCACCGGCGCGGCCATCGCCATGATCTGCCTCGCCAATCTCGTCCGGCTGGCGCGCGGGCAGGTGCGTGACGACGAGCTCATCGACGTCAACGAGGAGGGGATGGCCGAAGGCCTCGAGGCTGAACGCGAATTGAAGGCTCAAGGGACCGGGGGAGCCAAACAATGATCGTTTTCGTCTTCATCTCCTCGCTGCTGGGCCTGATGGCGCTCGGCATGCCTGTCGCCTTCGCGCTGATCGGCTGTGGCCTCACGATGATGCTCTATATGGGCATCGACGACCCGCAGATCGTCATTCAGAACATGTGGGACGGCGCCAACAGCTTCCCGCTGCTCGCCGTACCCTTCTTCATGCTCGCCGGCGAATTGATGAATGCCGGCGGCATGACCCGGCGCATCATCACCATGGCGATGGCGTGGATCGGCCATATCCGCGGCGGCCTCGGCTATGTCGCGGTCATCGCTGCGGTGATCATGGCCTCGCTTTCCGGCTCGGCCGTGGCGGATACGGCGGCGCTCGCCTCGGTTCTAATCCCGCTGATGCGCAACGCCGGCTACAATATCAACCGCTCCTGCGGGCTCATTGCCTGCGGCGGCATCATCGCTCCGGTGATTCCGCCTTCGATCGGCATGATCATCTTCGGCGTCACAGGCGGGGTCTCGATCACCAAGCTCTTCATCGCCGGCATCGTGCCGGGCATCATGATGGGTGTCGCGATCATGCTGGCCTGGCGTTGGAGCATCAAGCGCGACAATCCGCGCGTCGAGCCCAAGCGCAGCATGGCCGAACGCATGACCGAGACCCGTAACGCGGCCTGGGCCCTGGTTCTGCCCGTTGTCGTCATCGGTGGCCTCAAGGTCGGCTGGTTCACCCCGACCGAGGCGGCGGTCATCGCGGCGGCCTACTCGCTCTTCGTCGGCCTCGTCATCTATCGCGAGATCAAGTTCTCGGACCTGTATCACCTGATGTACCGGGCCGCCGAGACGACCGCAGTGGTCATGTTCCTGGTCGCCGCTGCTGGCGTCTCGGCCTGGCTGATCACGACCGCCAACATTCCGCAGCAGGTCGCGGACATGGTCGCGCCGTTCATGGGCAACCAGATTCTGCTCATGGCGGTGCTGATGTTGCTGGTCTTCATCGTTGGCACGGCGCTCGACTTTACGCCGACGGTGCTGATCATGACGCCGGTGCTGATGCCGGTGGTGAAGCAGGCCGGCATCGACCCGGTTTATTTCGGGGTGCTGTTCATCATGAACAACGCGATCGGCCTGGTCACGCCGCCCGTCGGCACGGTGCTGAACGTCGTTTGCGGTGTCGCCAAGGCGCCGATGACTGGCGTCATCAAGGGCGTCCAGCCCTTCATGGTTGCTCAGCTCATTGTGCTGGCTTTGCTCGTGATCTTCCCGCAGATCGTGATGTGGCCGCTGGCATGGATGTCGCGGTGAAAACGGTTCGGCCAGTCCACAGGTGAACTACAACCGGCACCGACCGCACTCGGTTGTCGGCACCATGCCGGCTGCCGAGTTCGCCCTCGTGTCCGCGCCTGGAAAGACAGGCTGCCTGAGCCCAGCGATGAAGCCCAGGCCTCTCCCTCAGATCAGAGGAGAAAAAGGTCTCAGGTCCATGGCGACACATGAGGCTGCGCTGGCCGAGAAGATCGCTTCGCACATTCTGCTACTGCCGAGTTGATGGCTGCTTTGAGAACCTGACGATCTGACGATCTGACGTTCTGGTTTCGGGCGATCCATGAATGACCGGTACTGGCGCAAAGCTGCCGCCGGCGGCGGTTGGTCGGCAGTGCCCACTTAAACCGGCTGATGTCTGGAGATGGCCGTTCGCCGCCTTGCCCGGAGATCCGCATATTCAGGACCCGAGGATTCTGGAGCTTCCCTCCACGAATAGCCCATGCATGCAGGTCGCTCCCGTTTTTCGTCGGGCTCAGATGCGCATCTTGGCATGATGGGGGCGTGCAAGGCGGGCTCCGAATTGCCCCAGATTTCGTAGTGCGCCCGAGCGCAATCGGTCGCCTCGAGCAGGGCATCACCGATGACAGACATATCGCTCAAGAAGGCAGCGCGTTCTTGCAAGTTAAGATCGTTGAGGCTGGTGACCGCTCGATCAGCAAGAAGGAGACAAAAGCCAGATCTCCAACCGGCGACGAAACGTCGGACATTTCAGGTGAGAAGGCGCGGAGGAGGCCGCGACATGGCGCAACGTGTCATGGAGCAACTCGGATCAACGAAGCGCGCCATCGCAGTACAAAGAAACCTCACGGCTGAACCGGCCTCCCGCACCGAACGTATCTGCGTGAAATGCCCTCGGAGGTCACAATGCGCTTCATCGTTGGCTACGCAGCCTTTCTCATCGCCTTCGGGATCTGCGATGCGATCTGGCTCGGTACGATGACGACCAGGCTCTACCGCCCAGCGCTCGGCGACCTCATCGTCGAACAGGTCCGGTACTGGCCCGCTGCTCTGTTCTATTTCGGCTTTCCGCTGGGCGTGGTCCATTTCGCGCTGATGCCGGCCTTGCGGGATGGCAGCGCGAGCGCTGCGCTGCTCAACGGCGCTCTGCTCGGCCTGTTCGCCTATGCGACCTACGATTTGACGAACTACGCGACGCTGCGGCCCTGGACACTGACGATCACGCTGGCGGACATGGTCTACGGGACGGTCGTCGTCGGCTTCTGCAGCTGGGTCGCCTATGGCGCGCTGCGGCGCGCAATCGCCTGGGGCTGGGTTTGATTTCAGGCCCCTCCCCTGTCAGGCCGGTCGCAGCCGGTAATGCTTGACGCCCCAGGCGCTGCCGTCGGCATGGCCGAACAACCCGCTCGTGGCCAGGAAGAACAGGCGCCAGCGTCGCCGCCAGAGGACGGCGTCCGCTCCATAGGTCTGGCGCAGGATCGGGTCGATGGCCGGCAGGTTGCGATCGAAATTGGCCAGCCAGTCCCCGGCCGTCGTGCGATAATGCTCGCCGCCCCAGCGCCACTCGGCCTCGACGGTGAAGAGGTCGGGAAACTGATGCGCCAGCGCGGCGCTCGGCATCAGGCCGCCCGTGAAGAAATGCTGCGCGATCCAGTCCTCCGTATCGGCGACGTCGAAGCGGTAGCAGCCCTGTGCATGGGCGAAGACGTGGATGAAGAGCCGGCCATCGGGATTCAGCCAGCCCTTGATGCGGGCCAGCAACGCGCGCCAGTTCGCCATGTGCTCGAACATCTCGACCGAGACGACGCGGTCAAATCGCTCGGACGTGGCGAAATCATTCATGTCCGCGGTGATGACCCGAAGATTTCCGAGTCCCTCGCGGGCGGCCTGTGCTTCGATGAAGGCTCGCTGCGAGGCGGAGTTGGAGACCGAAACGATCCGGGAATTCGGATACTGCGCCGCCATCCACAGCGAGAGCGAGCCCCAGCCGCAGCCGAGCTCGAGGATGTCCTGGCCGTCGGTGAGTTCGGCATGTTCCGCGGAGAGCGCCAGCGCCACATTCTCGGCGGTGGCGAGACTGTCGCCGGGATTGGCGTAGTAGCAGCAGGAGTATTTGCGGCGCGGGCCCAGGACGAGATCGAAGAATGCGGCGGGCACCTCGTAATGCTGGGTGTTGGCGGCGTCGGTATGCGTCGCGATCGGAAATGCCGCCATCTCACGGGCAAAACGGGCCGTGTCGGCAGACTGCTCCGTGAGGGAGCGGTTCGTTCGCCCGACCAGCGAGGAGATCGCCATCCGGCTGACCATGTCGGGCAAGGGCAGCGCTTCCCCCCAGCTCGCGAGCTTCTGCATGATCGTCATGATGTCGCTCCTTTCGGCGGCAGCGGGAGCAGTGCCCTCGTTCTTTTCTGATAGGCGCGATAGGCCGCGCCGTGCTTGGAGAGCATGTGCGCTTCCAGCGGCGGGATCCCCGAGATGCGGGTGAGCAGCAGTGTGATGCAGGCCGGCGCCAGCACGGCCAGCCAACCCCAGGGATAGGCAGGTCCGGCGGCGATCACCGCATAGGAGCACCAAATGACGCATTCGAAGAAGTAGTTGGGATGGCGCGACCAGGCCCACAGGCCGCGCTCGCAGACGCCGCCGCTTCCCGACCGGATGAAGGCACGCAATTGCCCATCCGCAATGGCGCCGCCCGCAAGTCCGACGACGAAAATTGCAGCCCCGGCAAAGTCCTGCCAGCTCAGACCGACTTCGGGCCGATGCGCCGCCAGTATGATCCCGAGCGCCAGCGGCGTGCTGGCGAGGGCCTGCATCTGGAGCAGCCGCGCCATCTGCCGCGGCGCGCCGGCGCCCCAGTCGCGTTTGAGCTTGGCGTAGCGGGGATCCTCGCCGATCCCTTTGGTTCGCCTCGCGATATGGAGGCCGAGCCGCAAAGCCCAGGCAAGCGCGAGGCTCGCCACCAGCAGTCCCCGCGATATCGGCCCCGCCCCGAAGGGCAGCAGCGCTCCGAGGATTCCCGTGGTGCCGAGCCCGAAGGTCCAGACCACGTCGATCCAGCCGGAATTGCCGCTGTGGCGCTCGATCGCCGTCGCGAGCCACATGAAGAGCGACATCGCGACCAGCGCGAGCAGCACAGCGAGGCCGAAGGATGTGGAGGTCACAGCCGCACCAGAGGCTGCAGCAGCCGCCCGAGCCAGCCCTGGAACAGCACGTTGCCGGTCAGGGCAACGATGCAGGTGCAGCCCTCGATCGGGTCCACGCGCGGGCTATGCTCATGCTCGGCGTCGGCTTCGTCGAAATCGCCGGCCGCGTAACGCCCGTATTCGTGCTCGTAGGCCCCCGAGAGAATGGTGCTCCATTCGAAGCCGCTGTGCCTATGGTGCGGCAGCGCGATGCCTGGTCCCGCGCGCAACATGAATACCCGGGCAGCCGCACCGGGCACCGCGACGCGCCTCATCGCGACACGGATGCCGATCGGCCGCCAAGGCCCGAGGCCATAGGGGCGCAGCACACGCGGCATCGCAGTGTCCGGCGGCACGTCGATTCGAGCGGGCCGCGCGTCGGTGAGGTCGTGAGCTCCCGGATCTTGCAGTTCCGTGACCATCGCTACGGGTTCGACAGTGTCGAGCAGCGCGCCTTGCATGCTCTCGAACTCCCGCACCCGCTGCCGGCTCTCCGGGTCGGCTTCGATATGGCATGCGACGACGAGTGCGAGCCCCTCGTCGAGCTGCCCGGCGGCAAAGGCGGCAAGCGTTTCGTCGGACGGACGATGAACGGCGCTCATCGCAGATCCTCCAGCTTGCCGCGCAGATGGGACAGCGCCAGCCGCAGGCGCGACTTCACCGTGCCGAGCGGAATGGCGAGGCGCCGGGCGACGTCCTGGTGGCTGAAGCCTTCCAGAAAAGCGAGCTCGACGACGCGATACTGGTCGGCCGAGAGCTGCGTCATCGCAGCGCGCACGCGGGCTTCGCGCTCGGCTCCGGAGAGCGTCGCATCGGGTTGTTCGGGTGGTTCTTCATCGAGGATCTCGTAGACTTGGGACAGCCGCGAGCGGGTTTCACGGCGGGCTATGTCGATGCGCTTGTTGCGCGCGATCGTCGCGATCCAGGTCGCCGCGCTGGCTTTCGCGGGGTCGAACAGGGCTGCCTTCCGCCAGACGGTTAGCAGGGTGTCCTGCGCGACCTCCTCAGCCAGTTCGGCAGGGGTCCCGCAGCGCATGAGAAGGCCCTTCACGCGCGGCGCGAAGTGGTCGAACAGCGCCGCGAAGGCAGCCCGGTCGCCGGAGCGCGCTATCGCGGCAATCAATGCGTCAGGGTCGAACAATGCGGCGAACCGGCTTCCATGCGCTGTGGCTCGTGCCTCGCGCGTGCTTCCAACAGTCAAGGCGAGTGCCGCAACCATACCGCAGATACGCCTGTTCCGCCGCGCCGGATCACCGTTCGCGAGGGCAATCCGTGCAAATCGCCGTCACTTCGCGGCCGTCCAGTTCACGTCGCGGCAGAGCAGGCCCCCGACGATGCAGCCGCGCGTGACCAGGGCACCTTCCGAGACCTTGACCGTCATGGAGAAGTTCTTGTCGCGCTTGGGGTCGTAGGCATTTCCCGAATAACTGCCGTCGGCCCGGCGCGAGAGGGTCATGACGAGCTTGTCCCCTGCCTCCTCGCCACCACTGGTGTCACCGATCCAGAGGTTGGTCGCGCAGATCTTGTCGCCGCAGGGCGCGATCCGCACGCGCGCATTGCCGTCGTCGCGCAGCCAGACTCCGTCGATATCCGTGGCGGCCGCGCTGGCAAGGGAGGACAGGACGACGGCGGCGGCGAGCAGCGGAGCTTTCATCGCGAGGGTCCTTTCGGCGGCTTTCCGTGCTTACGCTCGACGCCTCCCTTCGGTTTCATCCGGGTCTGAAATCGTCGCCAGGCGCGAGACGAACAGCCAGCCGATCAGCACGGTCAATGAGGCGGCACTGAGAAAGTTCAGTCGCTGCAATGCGGCGTATTCGGCGGGCTCGTAGAGGTGCAGCGGGGCGCTGAGGCTCGCTGCCGGCAGCAGATAGGCAGTGAAGCTCAGGGCGACGAAGCCGAGTGTGAAAGCGCGCTCCGCGCGGCGAAACAGCAGGAGCGCGAGCACGAGACAGGGAAACAGAAAGACTTCGACACCCGAGCCCTGCCCGAAGGCGACCCGGCAGAGCGCCGTGTTGCCGATGCCGGCGACGAGCAGCAGCGACCGCCCGAGACGCGGGCTGTACCGCATCGCGGCCGGAACGGCGGCGAAGAAGGGCGTCGAAAGGAACGTCAGATAGGAGGGCGCGATCACCGGCGACACCGCCCAACAGAGATAGAGCGGATAGAAGGGTTGGTTCGAAACGATCACCAGCGCGACGGTGTTGGCGATGGCCGCTCGCGGATCGGGATGGGCGGCGTAGCTGCCAACTGCCGCGCCCGCCCGTCTCAGGCCTCCTGCCGCCATCGCCGTGTCCTCCCGGATATGCGCGCCTGCCTTCGCTTACGCAGGAGGGCCGGCTCCGGGTCAGCCAGGTCGCGGATTTTTCGCGCGGCGCCCGCAAATCCAGAACCACCGACGCGCCGTATACCGCTCACGACCAGCGGAGACGTGGACATGGAGCGGGAACGAGGGAAAGCGCGGCGGGTCGCTGTCGTCGGCGCCGGCATTTCCGGCCTTTCATCCGCTTGGCTCCTGGGAAAGGCCCATGAGGTCGTCCTGTTCGAGGCCGAGCCGCGGCTGGGCGGCCATGCGAACACGGTGCGCGTGGCAGCTCCCGGCGGCGGCGAGACGGCAGTCGATACCGGCTTCATCGTCTACAACGAAGCGACGTATCCGAACTTCATTGCGCTGATGAAGCACCTTGAGGTCGCGACTCAGCCGACCGAGATGTCTTTCGCGGTGTCGCTCGACGGCGGCAAACTCGAATACAGCGGCAGCAGCATCGCGGGCCTGTTCGCGCAGCGCCGCAACCTCGTCAATCCGCGCTTCTGGGCGATGCTGCAGGATATCGCGCGGTTCTACCGGGCCGGCGCGAGGGATGCTCTGGCGGCCGCCGGAGAGACCGTTTCGCTAGGCGAATATATCGCCGCGGCGGGCTATGGCGCGGCGTTTCGGGACGATCATCTCCTGCCGATGGCGGCGGCGATCTGGTCGGCGCCCTGCTCGGAGATCCTATCCTATCCCGCTGCCGCCTTCCTGCGCTTCCACCGCAATCACGGGCTGCTCCAGCTTACCGATCGCCCGGCTTGGCGCACGGTGACCGGTGGCAGCGCAGTCTATGTCGACAAGCTGCGGCGTGACTTTTCTGGCGCCGTCAGGGCCGGCGTGCCGGTCAGGCAGGTCATGCGCGGCGCCAACGAGGTCGTGCTCCAGGGTGATGGCTGGGGCGAGCGCTTCGACGAGGTCGTTTTCGCGACGCATGCCGACCGGACGCTTGGCATGCTGGCCGATGCCAGCCCGGCCGAGACCGAGGTGCTCAGCGCCTTCCGCTACAGCCGCAACCGCGCCGTGCTGCATGGCGACGCGGCCTTGATGCCCCGGCGCAGGCGGGCCTGGGCGTGCTGGAACCATATCGGCGAGCGCAGCCGGCCGGACGCCGCCTGCGCCGTCACCTATTGGATGAACCGCCTCCAGGGCCTGCCCGAGCAGCAGCCGCTCTTCGTGACGCTCAACCCGCCAGCCATGCTGCGGGAGGACACGATCCTGCACGAGGAAGTCTACGAACATCCCCTGTTCGACGCGGCGGCGCTGGCGGCGCAGGCGCGGCTCTGGTCGCTGCAGGGTACACGGCGCAGCTGGTTCTGCGGCGCCCATTTCGGCGCGGGCTTCCATGAGGACGGCTTGCAGGCGGGTCTCGCCGTGGCGGAGGAACTCGGCGGCGTGCGCCGGCCCTGGAGCGTCCGGGATGAATCGGGCCGCATTCCGTTGCCCGCGCGACCGAGGCTAGCGGCATGAGCCGGCACTCTGCCCTCTATGTCGGGCGCGTCCGGCACCACCGCTTCCGGCCGAAGCCACATGCATTGTCCTATCGCGTCTTCTGGATTCTGCTCGACCTCGACGAGATCGATCGACTGGCCGCGGACCTCAGGCTGTTCTCGCGAAACCGGTTCAATCTCTATGGATTTCGCGATGCCGACTACGGCGACCGCAGCGGCCGGCCCCTGCGCCCGCAGATCGCGGCGATCCTGGCGGAAGCGGGATTCGCTTATGACGACGGCCCAGTTCGGCTGCTGACCATGCCGCGGATCCTCGGCTATGCCTTCAATCCGCTCAGCACCTATTTCTGCTATCGCCGCGACGGCAGCCTGTGCGCCACGATCTACGAGGTGCACAACACCTTCGGCGAGGTCCACAGCTATGTCTCGCCCGCGGACGGAGCGAACGAGCCGCTGCGGCAGGAGGCCGGCAAGCTCTTCCATGTTTCGCCCTTCATGGGGCTGAAGATGCGCTACGGCTTTACGGTCGTGCCGCCGGCGGAGCGCGTCTCGATTGCGATCGACGGTCACGATCAGGACGGCCGCCTGATCGCGACGGCGCTCAGCGGCCGCCGCGCGGCGCTGAACGATGGCGCATTGCTGCGGCTGCTGGCGACCCACCCGCTGCTCACGCTGAAAGTCACCGCCGCCATTCACTGGCACGCGCTGCGGCTGCTGGCCAAGCGCATCCCCTGGTGGCCGCATCCGGCGCCTCCGCAACAGCCGTTCAGCCTGGGCAGCGCGACGACGCCCCATGCCAAAGGATCGACGCAGCCATGAGCCGCCCCGAGATCGAGCAACCTCTCCCGATCGCCGAACAAGCGCTCGCCTTGCCGCGCGGCATCAGCCTTTCGCGCCTGTTCGTCCGGCGCCTGCTGCTGCGCATCGTGATCGGCCGCCTCACCATCGTCACGCCCGAGGGCGAGCGCCTGTCCAGCCGCCCTGTCGCCTCCGGACCGCAGGCCACACTGGTGCTGAAGAACTGGCGCGCGATGCGTCGCCTGCTGCTCGACGGCGATATCGGGCTAGCGGAAGCCTATCGCAGCGGCGATTTCGAGACGCCGGATCTCACGGCACTGATCGAACTGGGCGCCCGAAACGACGCGACCTTGCGCGGGCTCGTCTCGGGCACTGTTTTGGCACGGCTGCTCAATCGCATCCGGCATCTCCTGAACGCCAACACCCGCAAAGGCAGCCGCCGCAACATCGCGGCGCATTACGATCTCGGCAACGACTTCTACAGCCAGTGGCTCGACGCCAGCATGATGTACTCGTCAGCCCTCTACGAGACGCCGACAGAGACGCTCGAAGCCGCGCAGCAACGCAGGCTGGACAAGATCGTCGCAATGCTCGACCTGTCGGGCGGTGAGCAGATCCTAGAGATCGGCTGCGGCTGGGGCGCGCTGGCCGAGCGGCTGGCCCGCGAAGGCTGTCATGTGACCGCGATCACGCTCTCGCCCGCACAACTCGAAGCGGCGCAGCAGCGGGTCGCCTCGGCCGGCCTTGCCGACCGCGTCTCCTTGCGCCTCCAGGACTACCGCGACATCTCCGGCCAGTTCGACCGCATCGTTTCGATCGAGATGATAGAGGCGGTCGGGCGCTCGTACTGGCCGGCCTATTTCGACACGCTGAGCCGCTCGCTCAAGCCCGAGGGACGCATCCTCCTGCAGGCGATCACGATCGCCGACGCGATGTTCGAGAGCTATGAGCACGGCAGCGACTTCATCCAGCGCTACATCTTTCCGGGAGGCTGCCTGCCGTCCCTCCCGATCCTCGAAAGCAACGCCGAAGGCGCAGGTCTAGCAGTCGGCGAGCGGCTCGATTTCGGCGGCAGCTATGCCCTGACCCTGCAGGAGTGGCGCAGGCGCTTCCTGGAACGCTGGCCCGCGATCGCGCCACTCGGCTTCGACGAGCCGTTTCGCCGGTTGTGGGAGTTCTATCTCTGCTACTGCGAAGCCGGCTTTCGCGCGAAGACGATCGACGTCACCCTGCTCACCCTGCGATGCCGCTGACGGGCGACAGCTCGGTACCAAAAGTCGAACCAGGTCATCCTCTGCCCGGTGCGTCTGCATCCGCGTAGCCTCGAGATGTCGGCGTCTGGCGCCCCGCAGCACTGGGGTTTCGAATTTGCAGCGTTGAACGACAACTTTGCACTCACCTAACATCCTTTGTGGTTATGTTCGGCCAGTTTGCGTTGGCGCGGGCGATGTAGGTCCGCGTTCGGTTGAGCCAGGTTCCCCGCACGCCGAGGTCGTAATTCAGATAGAGCCGGCCATCGACGATCGACCAGGCTTCCGGCTCGATCTTCACGAGATAGCCGCGCGAGGTGCCGTAGGCGCAGAAGCCGCCATAGGCCGGCAGGTAACGCTCGGGATCGGCCTCGAACGAGGCCTTGTTCTCGGCGCTGGCGAAGCGCCAGTTCGCGCTGCCATGCCGAACCGAGAAGTCCGGCTTCCCGAGACGTGGACCGCCGTCGCGGAAATAGGCGACGGGGTCGTAACCGCGAATTGCGAGCCCGTCGGGCGAGCCGATCGTGTTGACTGGCTGTTCGGCATCGGCCCGGGCCGTTACGCCGCCGAGCGTCGCGATGGTCGCGATCCCCGCCAGCCGGATGACATCTCGCCTGTCGAACATGGCGTTTCTCCCGTCGATCGATGGTTTCAGGATACGCGCGCTTCCAGCATCTCGAAGACGTAAGCTGCGACGTAGCCATAGATCGCATGGCCGACGAGGCTCATGAACGACAGGCGCGGCACGTCATTCAGGAGGAAATGCTGCCCGGCGAGCGGGGCGAAGAACGCCAGCGCGATGAAGTAGGTGATCACACCCCAGACCCAGCCATCCGCTGGCATGCCGAAGCTCCTCACCCAGCGTGTCAGCACCCAATAGCCCAACGGATAGAACAGGAATCCGGTGGCGAAGTGCAGCAGCTTTGCGGTCGGTGTCGAGATCGTCAGGCCGAGCTGATGCGCGAAGAGCGACTTCACCAGCTCCGGCGGCTCCAGCGGATACTCCGCCAGCCAGGCGGTGGGTACGGCTGAGAACAGCTCCCAGAAGCCCAGGCCGGCGAAGCCACCAAGCGCAAGGTTCGTCACGGTGCGGACGGAAGGCAGCGCGAAGCCTTGGGTGATGGCCGAGGTAGTCATGGTGGTTATCCTTTCTGCCTTCAATGGGCGATGGCGAGCGGTGTAGAGGCAACGGCGAGCGTGGCGAGGCGCCCGGCGCCGCAGCTGTGAAGCCGCGCCAGCCGGCGCGCGGCGAAGAGGTTCGCTCCGCCACGCCGCGTCAGGCGGTCCTCCAGGACATGCGCGGCACGGTCGTACTGGCCGGCTCGGATCAGGCTTTCGGCATAGGCCTGCTCGAACAGGTCGCGCTGGGCATGGCTGCCGCCGATGGCGACGAGCCCGTCGCGAGCGGCGCCGAGCAGGCGTGCGGCCTCACCGTAATCGCCCTCCTGAAAGGCGATCAGGCCAAAGGCTGCGAGGGCGCCGCTGCGAGCGGCGCTGCGCCGTTCGTCACTGGGATGAACCATCGCATCTGTCATCAGGCCGTGAGCGATGGCGTTCGCGGCATCGAAATGGCCCGCGCCGAGCAACGACACGGCATAGTGCAGATCGGCGAAGACGAGGCGACCGTCCTTGACGCGCCTCTCGGCTTTGGCGGCCAGCTCATCCCAACGATGGCCGACATCCACCCCGGCATATTCGAGCCGGGCTAGCAGCGAGGCGCCGTTGGCGATGTCGCGGTAATCGTCGGTCGGCTCGGCCCTGATCTCCTCGTCATAGAGCCGGAGCACATCGCCCACCTCGCCGCGCTCCAGCCGGAACAGGGCGAGGTGCCAGAAGATGTGGAAGCGCAGATTATTGGCATGGGCGAAAGTGCGGCCATCGCCGAGCCAGGCGATGCCCTCCCCGATGCGGCCAGTCATCTCCAGCACATGGGCGACGGCGTGGCGGCCCCAGGCGTCGCGCGGGCTCAAGGCAACGGCGTGGCGACCTGCGCGCTCAGCCTCGGCATAAAGGCCCCTCTCCTCGAGCGCGAAGGCATGGCAGCCATGGACGAAGCCGGCGAGCGGATGGCTTTCGCCGAAACCCGGTGCGACGCGGCGAAGCGTCGCGAGCATTTCGGACTGGTCCCCGAGCGTGAAGCGCAGGCCATGCGACAACTTGAGCGCCAGCACGTCGAGAGGGTGCGCGATCAGGATTGCTTCCAGCCGCTCCGCCGCCCGACGCGGCCTGTCGTCGAGCCAGAGCCCCAGAGCCTCGATAACCATCGTCTCGCGTCGTGTGATCGGCCGGAGCAGCGCTGCCGCACGGGCCTCGACAAGGCAATCGCGTGCCGCAGCGAGCAACTCGCTGCGCGCCAGCGAGAGCAGCATCAGCCCCTTGGCGGCGTGGGCCATGGCAAAGTTCGGATCGAGGGCGAGCGTGAGGGCAAGATGCTCGGGCGTGGTCGCGGCATGGGCCATGAGCGCTTCGAGGGTGTCGTTCCAGGCAAGGCGCGCCGCATCGTTGGCGACGCTGATGCTGTCGCCGGAGACATCATAGTGCCTATGGTGAGACATGGGGTTCTCCGTTGCCGCGCCGAAAACGGGCGCTCTTCAGGGAGTTCGCAGCGGGCTGATCAAACGGCATTCAACTCGCTTCACGGACCCGTGTTGTCGGCGCGATCACTGCCGTCGGCGGATTCTTCGCTTCGGGGATCGACGTCCGTGCAGGGCCAGCCCAGGGCGCACGCTTGAACCAACCGACCACAATCGCGGTTGCGAGGATGAGCGCGAAGCCGGCGAGGTTGAGCAGCGCGACGATGGGCTCATCGTGGCCGGCCGCGTCGGCGATGGCGCCCAGCAGCCGCGCCAGGACGACGCTTGCGAGGAAGCAGGCCAGCGACTGCCGGCCGATCAGGACGAGGAGATGGCCTGCGCCGCTGTCGAGCCGCGCCCGCCAGGGCTCGATCAGACTGAGCACCAGATAGGCCAGCGCCAGGAAATGCATGACGCGCAGGATGTGGAGATTGGTCTTCTCGCTGGCGGGGAGAAGAAGGTCGCGCGCAGCCTGCGCCCAAGGCCAATGCTCGAGCAGGCCCCAGAAGGTCAGCGGCACTGAAATCAGGAGGAATACTGCGGTCGCAATCATGAGTCGGCGGTCGCCGAGCGCCGGCACCGGCAGCCATTTCATGGCGATGAAGAAGCCGAGGAAGAAGATGAGCTGCCAGGCGAAGGGATTGAGGAACCAGCCGGCGCCGTTCCATGGATTGCCGGGCAGGTTGAGACCCGTCATCCAGCTCGCTGCATAGAGCGTTGCCGCGATCAGGAACGGCAGGATCGTATGGAGGCGCCGCGCCAGCATCATCACCGGCACAAGCGCCAGGATAACCAGATACATCGGCAGGATGTCGAGATAATCAGGCTGCCAGCTGAGGGTGGCGATGCCGAACAGAGCACCGGCCGGATCGGCGAGCAACGGCTGGAACTGCTGCGTGAGGATGGAGAAGCCGAAACTGCGGTCCAGCGCGGCGGCAAGCGCGATCAGCGCGAGGACGAGACCAATCTGCGCCCAATAGACCTGCCACATCCTGTAGCCGATGCGCGCCGCGCCCAGCCACCAGCCACGCCGGCTGATGACCCCGCCGAACGCCAACGCACTCGCGATACCGGAGCAGAAGACGAAGAGTTCCGCTCCCGACGAGAAGCCGAAGCGCGCCGGAATCCAGGCATTCCAGCTGTTCTCGGGCAGATGTGCGACGAAGATGATCAGCATCGTCAGGCCGCGGAAGAAATCGAGCCTTGCGTCGCGAGGCCGTTTCGCCGCAGCGGGAGGGAGCGCCGCCATCAGAAGGCTCCCTCGTAGCTTGCGGCATCGATCCGGCAGGCCAGCAGCGTGAAGCCCCCGCGCCGGAAGGCGGCCTCGGCTTCGCGTGCTAGGGTTTCGCGGTCCTCGATCGTCGCGCCATGGCCGCCCATCGCTTGCGCGACGGCAGCAAGATCGGTCGCGCCGATGTCGACGCCGGCGCGCTTCAGGCCCAGCTGGCGCTGCTTCAGCGCGATCAACCCGAGGGATTCGTCGACGAGCACCACGACGATCACCGGCAGACCGAGGTCGCGCAGTGTCGCCAGTTCGCCCAGCACCATCTCGAGGCCGGCATCGCCGACGAAGCAAAGGATCGGGCGGTCGGTGCCTAGCGCAGCCCCCATCGCCAGAGGCAGGGCGCAGCCCATCGTGCACAGCCCGCTCGATTGCAGCAGGCGGCGCGGCCCGTCGCAGCTCCACATCTGACTGAGCAAGATCCGATGGGCACCGGAATCGGCGGTCGCGATCGTTCGGGCCGGAGCGATACGACGCATCGCCTCGAACACCGCATGCGGCCCCCAGCCGGCCGCCGCGGCGAAGGCAGCCCGGAGATCCCGTCGGACGTCAGCCGGCTTGCCGTCCGGCCAGCTGGTCTTCGCCTCGGTCCCTTCGGCCAGGCGCGTCAGGATCGCGCCGACATCACCTTCGAGCTGCAGGCTGCAGCCATGCATGCCGTGCTGGACCGGCTCAGCCACGATATCGATGACCCGCTTGCTGCCGGGCCAGGGGTGGCGCCAGCCCTGCCGCATCTCGATCGGGTCGTAGCCGGCGAGAATGATGAGATCCGCAGCCTCGATGAGCGGGCGGACGATAGCATCGGCCCGCGGCGAGAGGCCGACGCCCCCGATGACACGCGGGTCGACCTCAGGAACAAGGCCCTTCGCCTTGTAGGTCGTCAGCAGTGGTGCGCCGGTGTGAGACAAGAAGTGGTCGAGCGCGGCGGCCCCGCCCTGAACGACGAGGTCGAGCCCGGCGATGACAAGCGGCCGTTGCGCCGCGGAGATCAGAGCTCGTGCGGACTGGAGGTCGACTGGTGCCGAGGGAGCGATATGCGGGATGACCGACGCCGCCCGCGGAGCCGTACGGGATTCCGCCACCGCGATCGGCAGGTCGATGTGCACCGGGCCGGGCCGGCCGCGCCGGGCAATGGCAATGGCCTTGGCAGCGACGAGATCCTCGGTGCCGGGCGCGGCCCGGAAGCTCGCCTTCACCAGCGGCCTCAGTAAGGCCTGATGGTCGAAGACTTGATGGGTGTAGCTCTCGGCCAGTGCGTGATCGACGCAGCCGGTGACGAAGATGAGCGGTACCCGGTCCTGCTGCGCGTTGGCGACGACATTCACCGCATTGGCGACACCGGGCCCGAGCGTTGCGACCAGTACGGGCAAGGCTCCGGTCGCATGCCAGAGTCCCTCGGCCATGAACCCGGCGGCGTTTTCATGCCGGGCGAGCTTGAAACGAATGCCGGCTTGTTCGAGCGCATCGACGAGAGCCAGCACCTCGCCGCCGGGAATGCCGAAGGCGTGGGTTGCGCCCGCCACCGCGAGCTGCCGGGCCAGAAGATCGGCACCTCTCGGCTGCGTCTCCGGATCAATCTCCGCCGCAGCGGCGGCCGATACCCGTTCATGGCGCATGGTCAATCTCCGGCAGGCCACCTCGGCGGCGTCGACGGAGAGATCGCGCGGAACCGCGGTTTGGTTACAGGATCACGGAGACGTGAGTTTGGTATCGGCGGCGCGGGGAACGGCCCTGTCCCGGACCATCAGGCGCCAGGCCCGCTCAATCCATGCTGCATCGGCGACATGTCCACCGCCATGCAGGCAGAGTTCGAGGCGCGCCGGGCCGCTGCAGCCGGACGCGACCTGGCAGGTCAGTTGTTCCAGCGCGGGATTGGCGCGAGCTGCATCCCCCAGCGCGGTGGCGCAGCCGCCCGGCGCGAGAATAGCGAGGCTCCTGAAGAGATCGCCTTGCCTGTAGCCCCGCCGCAGCGCCCGGCCGGCGAGAGGCACCGTAGCGTCGCTCGTGCCATGAACATGGATCAGTGGAGGGCGTTCGCCTTCGCAGCGCTCGGGCAAAGGCTCCCAGAAGGCGCCGGCGATCGGCGCGAAGGCTGCGAAACGCGACGGCATGCGGCAGGCCAGATACCAGACCATCGAGCCGCCTTGTGAAAAGCCGCTCGCCAGGATGCGGGCAGGATCGAGGCCGAAGCGCGTCACGGCATCATCGAACACCTGCCCGACGAAAGCGAACTCGTCGCGGTGACGGGCGGGAGAACCGGGAAAGGACCAGGAGCGGCCGGTGCCGTCAGGCGCGATCAGCGCAACTCCGAGCCGCCTGGCGACGCCGACCAGGCCTTCGTCAGCGATAGCCTCGGCTGCGGAGCCCTGATAGCCGTGGAAATACATGATCGCGCCGGGGCGCTCGGCCGTGGGGCGAGGTGGCAAGAGGATGCGGTAGTGGCCGCTCGCGACCTGGCAACCTTCCGCAATTGGGCACGCATCCGCAACAGGCTGGCCGCCGCCTTCCTGCGCCGACAGGTTCAAACCGGCGAGAAAGGTCACGAGAGCGAGGATCAGGCACAGACGAGGCGACAGCGCCATCTCGGATTCCCCATGCGCGCCGACTGGCGCCTTATGCGAAGGCGAGCCTATCGAGTCAGCAAAGCCGGTTCATCGTGCGGTCACCGCCTTGTGAGCCCGCCGATCGCATGCGACGGAATAGGCCGGCTCTACTTTCGGGGACCCGAGGGAAGACGTACCAGCCTTGTCGCTCGACGAACTCGAAACGCAGCTCAGGCCCGTTTTCCTCGCCGCACTCGCCGGCGATGCCGCCGCCTATCGCCTCTTCCTCGACACGATCAGCGTCAGGCTGCGCGGCTATCTGCGCCAGATGCTGGCCCGTACGGGACGCTCGGAAGCAAGCGAGGTCGAGGATGTGCTGCAGGAAACTCTGCTGGCGCTGCATCTCTCGCAGCACACCTACGACCCGGCGAGCCCGGTGACGGCCTGGGCCCATGCCATCGCGCGCTACAAACTGGTCGATCATCTGCGCCGGACCGGCCGGCATGCCGGCAACCTGCCACTCGACGACAAGACGCATCAGCTGGCCGGCCCGAACGACAGCGCCGCCTTGGAGGCAAGGCTCGATCTCGAGCGCGCCTTGGCCGCCCTGCCAGAGCGCACCCGTCTCCTGATTGACCGGGTCAAGCTCCAAGGCACGACGGTGGCCGAGGCGGCGCGTGCGACCGGGATGACCGAGACCGCCGCCAAGGTCGCGATTCACCGCGGCCTCCAGGCCATGGCGCGGTTTCTCTCACGGCGCGGCGAGAGACCCGGGTGATCGGCACGGAAAACAGACGGGGAGTAACCTTTCGCTCGCACGCCGCGAATTCGAGATTGAGCAGGACGCACCGAAACCGAACATGCAGACCGACGACCTCATTTCGCTAATGACCGCGAGCCACCGGCCGGTGGATACCCGCTGGCTGCGTCGTGTCACCTGGCTCGGCGCGGTGACCGCGTTGGTCGTCACCGCGCTGCTCGTCTTGCTGGTGCTGGGCGCGCGCGGAGATCTCGCCAGCGCCTGGCTCACGGCGCCGGTCATCGCCAAGGCACTGCTCGGCGCCAGCGTCGCCGGCATCGCGCTTGTGCTATTCCAGCGCAGCCTCCGCCCGGGTTTGAACCCTGGGCCACATCTGCCACTGGCCGCGTTGCCTGTCGCAATCGTTGCCATCTGGGCCGTATTGGCGCTATCGCGGGCTCCCGCGGATCAGTGGAGCGCGCTGATCTTCGGCAGCTATTGGCGCGCCTGCCTGATCGCGGTGCCCCTCTACGCTTTGGTTCCGCTCGCCATTCTGTTCGGGTTGGCGCGCCGCGGAGCGCCTGTCGACGGCACGCTGACCGGGGCCTGCGCGGGACTGGCTTCGGCCGGTCTCGCGACGATGGCCTACAGCCTGCACTGCCCAGACGACGCCGCACCCTTCCTCGCGGTCTGGTATACGCTCGCGATCGCAGCGGTGACTGCCTTTGGGGCGCTAGCGTTTCCGAGACTGCTGCGGTGGTAGCTGGCTGTCATCGTTCGAACGGGCGGTGGGTCCCAGCAACACTGATTTTGAAAGTCCGCTTTCCGTCCCCTCCCCCAGCTTCTGCTTCTGACGCTGGGCCGAAGTCAGTTCTTCGCGCTAGCGGCCAACCAGATAGTGTAGGCGCCACGAGCGAAGTTTGGTTGGAGGTCGATCGTGACGGCGGATCTCAACGAGCAGCTTTCACGATCCTTCGCCTTTGGGCCGTTTGTGCTGGTTCCCGAGCGTCAATTGCTCTTGCTTGGCGAGACACCTGTTCGCATAGGCGGGCGGGCGCTGGACATTCTGACGGCTCTGGTCGAGCGACCCGGCGAAGTCGTGAGCAAGCGCGAACTCATAGCCCGCGCCTGGCCAAGCACGATCGTCGATGAGGGTAATCTCAAGGTCAATATGGCTGCCTTGCGACGAGCTCTTGGCGACGGCGTCGGCGGGGCGCAATACATCGCGACCGTAACGGGGCGGGGATATCGGTTTGTGGGGCCAGTCCAGGCCAGCCGATTATCTGGACTACCGGCGCCTTTGTCTGCTCGCAGCAACAACTTGCCGATCGCCACAACGACGATCTTCGGCAGGCGGGAAGCGATTGACGCTATTCAGCGGGATTTGAGTGCTTCACGGCTGGTATCGATTGTCGGTGCGGGCGGCATAGGCAAGACGACGGTCGCGCTGGCCGTCGCCGAGCACGCGCTGGGCGTGTTCAGCGACGGGGTCTGGCTCGTCGACTTGGCCCCACTGAAGGATGCGGCGCTGGCGCCCAACGCCATAGCGGCGGCGATCGGATTGAATATGCCTTCCGCAGACGCTTTGACCGCCGTCTGCGAGCATCTGCGCGATCGCAAGGAACTGCTGGTGTTCGACAGTTGCGAACACATCATCGATGCTATCGCTACCTGCGCAGATCGGATCCTGACCGGAGCGCCGTCCGTCAAGATCCTCGCCACCAGCCGAGAGCCTCTTCGAATAAAAGGGGAGCGAATTCGCAGGCTACCAGGGCTTGGTGCGCCGCCCGCCCTGCCCCGCCTCACGGCCGAGGAAGCCCTGACATTTCCGGCCGTGCAACTCTTCGTCAACCGCGCATCGGACGGTTTCGAGTCGTTTGCTCTGAGCGATACAGAAGCGCCAGCAGCTGGCGAAATCTGCCGGAGACTCGACGGTCTTCCCCTAGCCATCGAACTCGCCGCCACGCGCGTTGATACCTTCAGCGTCAGTGGCCTGCTGAGCCAACTCGACGATCGCCTCCGAGTGCTTTCTGGGCGCCGGGCGGGGCCCGAGCGTCACCGCACGCTCGCCGCGACGCTCGACTGGAGCTACAATCTCCTTTCGCCGAACGAAGCTGTGCTGCTGCGATCTGTCGCGGTTTTTTCGGGGGTCTTTGACCTCGAAGCTGCCTCCGTGGTGTCCAATCTCTCTGCCGCTGACGTGCCTGATGCTTTGGCGCAACTCACTGCCAAATCCCTGATCGCTTTGGAACTGGAATCCAGGGCAAGCGCCTATCGATTGCTGGAGACCACGCGCGCCTATGGCTTGAACCAATTGCTGCTCAGCGGCGAAGATTCATTGGTTCGCCAGCGGCATGCCGAGCATGTCTGTAGGGTGCTTGAGCGAGCCACTGCCGAGTGGGCGCAGAGACCAGCCCATGAGTGGACGACCGAATATGGGCGTATGCTGGATGATCTGCGCGGCGCCCTTGCTTGGGCATCGCGAGATTCCGCCGACCGATCGCTCTGCATTCGGCTAACCGTGGCGGGTCTTCTTCTTTGGAACCGCTTCTCGCTTACAGAAGAGTGTCGCGTTCACGTCTCTCGCGCAATCGAAGCGCTCGACGCCGCAGATCTCTCGGGAACCACCTTCGAGATGCACCTCAAGGTCTGGCTTGGTGCCTCCATGATGTTCACGCATGGCCTCCAGACGATGGCGATGGACGCGATGCAGCGCGCACTCAAAATTGCAGAACGCGTCGGAGACAATGGCTGCCGCATACGCTGTCTCCGGACCATCGGACTGTACCAGCATCTCATCGGAGAACATCTGGCGGGACTGACCACGTTTGAGAATTTTGCCTCTCTGGTTTCAGAGGAAGATTCACCTACCGTGCCAGAAATTGGATTTCATCTGAGTATTTCTGAATACTTTCTTGGGCGCCTTCGAAATGCGTTAGGGCGCCTAATTCAACTTCGTGATCAGGCAAAAGATGCTCGGCGGCAGACCGTTCAATATCAATCTGACATCAATGTCGATATTGCATGCGCCCTTACTATTGTGCAGTGGCTCACTGGTTCTCCGGAGGCCGCAATAACGACCTCGAAGGAGAATATAGAATCTGCATTGAGGGCCAATCATCACATGTCATTGAGCAATGCACTCAATGCCGCCTGCCCGGTGTTTTATTGGAGCGGGTGTTTTGATGACTGCGACCGCGCCGTTGTGATGCTCGAGGCGGAGGGCAAGCGCCATAGCATCCTTACGCGACGGCCGGTCGCGATGTTCTATCGGGCTGCGCTGACATGTGTTCGAGAAGGCGTGCAGCAGGGTATTGAAAGTCTTGAACGCGCGGTCGCCGAGTTTCGGATGATCAATCACCTGGCACGAATGCCTTATTATCTAGGAGTTCTTGCAGATGCGCAGGCCAAATGCGGCCAGATGGCGACTGCGAGGACGACGATTCACAAAGCGTTCGATCTGGCACATGCAAATAGTGAGGGCTGGTGTCTGCCCGAGGTGCAGCGCGTCTACGCCTCCATTCTCATCGCGACTGGCGAAGAGAGCGAAGCGGAAGCGCGGCTTCTTGACGCGATGGCGCGAGCCCAGGAGACCGGTGCCTTATCGTGGCAATTGCGCGCTGCCACCGACCTCGCGAGATTGTGGTCCTCGACAGACCGATCGGAGCAAGCTTTCAGGTTACTGTCGCCGATCTATTCAGAATTCAGCGAAGGTCTCGACACGTTGGGCCCTTTGGCAGCTGGAGAGTTGCTGGCCACATTGGCCTCTTGCGCCGGAGAGACCGCGAAGCGTTCCTGATCGACCGGCCACGCTTGCATCGTCCTGCCGCTCCCAGATGAGTTGTCAATGCTTCTGATCGGGAGCCGCCGATGTTGCAGCGCGCGCCCCGAAGGACTTCCGGCGTTGCTTGCTGCCGAACCTCAGGCCCCCTTGCGATCCAAGAAATCCCTCGTCAACTCTGCGATCTCAGGTCCATCTGTCTCCAGGGCAAAATGCCCTGTATCGAAGAGATGGACTTCCGCTTCCGGAACGTCCCTCTGGAAGGCATAGGCGCCCGCTGGTCCAAAGAACGGATCGCCGTTGCCCCACACCGCCAGAACGGGCGGTCGTTCCACGCGCAGATATTCCTGCCAGCGCGAATACAGGGCAATGTTTGTTTTGTAGTCGGCAAATAGATCCAGCTGCAGTTCCGGGTCCCGATCGATAATGGATTGGTCATGCGCCATGGCATCGGGGCTCAGCAGCTCGAGCTTGCTGTCGGGAACGCCGTGCGTGTACTGGAACCGCGTCGCCGCGGCCGTCAGGAAGCCGCTGAGCCGGTCACGGTTCGCTTTGGTGGGATGATCCCAGTAGGCGCGCATCGGCCTCAATGTCTCCTCCACCAAGCCCTCCTCGTAGACGTTGCCGTTTTGGGAGATGATCGCGGAGATGCGCCTCGGATATGCGGCTGCCAATCGGAATCCGACAGGCGCCCCGTAGTCGAATACCATCATGGCGAAGCGGCGAAGATTGAGCCCATCGACGAACGACAGGACGGCTCTGTAGAGATTCCCGAACGTGTAGGCATAGGCGCCGCGTTGGAGCGCTGTTGTCGATCCGAAGCCGGGAAGATCCGGGGCTATGACTCTGTATCTGCTCGCAAGCAGCGGGATGAAGTTGCGGTACATGTGACTCGAGGTCGGGAAACCGTGAAGCAGAAGCAGGACTGGCGCAGCCATGCTCCCTGCCTCGCGATAGAACATCTTCACGTCCCCAAGATAGATGAACTTGTATCGCACTGCGCATGGGTTCATGGCGTCGCCCCTGAGACATGCACCCTCATCACATGAATCACGCACGCCGCCACAGCGTGACGTTCTATTCGGATGCCTTGATGATCATCTCGGCAACTTCTTTGGGATAGGCGAGCATTGCGACGTGGCTCGATGGCACCTCGATCGCCGTGGCCTTGGCCAGCCCGACCTGATGCTTCTGCAGCCGTGGCGAGATGATCGTATCCATGGTCGCTACGACCATGAATGTGGGCTTCTCTCGCCAGGCGGCACGGCTGACAGGTGTCGTCGTGGTCCGGACATGAAACGGCCCCTGGGTCGCCGCCACAATCGCCTGCTCCTCCGGCGGAAGGTCGGCGGCGAAGTACTTTCTGATGCCTTCGTCGTTGATCGTGAGAAATCCGTCTGGATCCTTCACGAAGTTGTTCCGACCCTCCGGAGCCGGAAATTTTGAGGCTGTGCTCTGCAAGGACTCAGATTTGTCCGGCGCGTAGGCCGCGACATAGACGAGCGACTTGACCTTGTCGTCGATGCCGGCCTCGGTGATCACGACGCCGGCCCAGGAATGACCGACCAGGACCACTGGGCCTTCCGCGTTTCGGATCGCCCGACGTGTGGCGGCGACATCGTTCTCGAGCGAATCGAGGGGGTTCTGGACCGCGACGACCTTGAGACCTGCCTTCTTGAGATGAGGGATGACCTTATGCCAGGAGGACCCGTCGGCGAACGCACCATGCACGAGAACAGCGGTCTTGGCCTTAGGCTCGGCTGCCGCCGCAAACGAGACGAGTGCCACCGTCGCGCTCAGGAACGTCAGGGCGATCAAGGCTCGGCGAGGGGTCATCGCTGGATCCTCCAGGTTGAAATACTTTCTCGATAGGCTGGGGACGGCGCTTGCCGCCGGGAGCGGAACCGCGGCGCGCTCGGGGCCGGCTATGCGACGTCCACCGCCTCCAATACGAATGCCGTACGGTCGGCGAGTTCCGGAACTTTCGCCAGGTAGGCACGGTAATGGGGCGAGGCCCGATGCGCCTCGACGGCCGCCGCTCCTCGATAGAGTTCGTCGAGCACATATCGACCCTCATGCGTCGGGTCGCGCCAGATGTCCCAGCGCAGATTGCCGGGCTCGGCCCTGCAATGCGGTGCCATCTCGACAAGGAGCCCGTTCAAATCGGCGTCTTTGCCTGGGTGAGCGGTCAGGATGGCGGTTATTTTCGACGTTGAGTGCGTCATGCGGAGGGCTCCAGTCCAATCCTGAGGCAGGCGTTCGGTGACCGGGTTTCGCACCTGCGAGCTAGAGCGCAGTCTCGAGTCTCTTCGTTCGAGCCTCGCTGCCCTGCGCCGGCGCCGCGGCCTGTTTGAGCGCAGCGAGCAATTCCTCCGCCAGCGGCCCGGCTGAGGCGGGATTCTGACCAGTGATGAGGCGGCCATCGACGACGACTTTCGGTTGCCAATTCGATGTCGACGAGTAATCGGCGCCTTCGGCAGTCAAGGCGTCCTCGAGCTCGTATGGCACGTCGTCTCGAGCGTAGTCGTACTCTTCCTTCTTCGAGAACGACGTGAGTTTCTTGCCGCGCACGAACGGGGTGCCGTCGCCAAGATCCACGCCGAGCAATGCGCACGGACCGTGGCAGACGGCGGCCACCAGCTTGCCCGTGCTCCAGGCACGCACGACGGCCCTCTGGACATCCGTGTTGCGCTGGATATCGACCATGGGCCCAAGCCCGCCGGGCACCAGAATGGCGTCGTAGTCCGCGGCGTCCACTTCGGACAGCTTGCGACTGTGATTCAGCCGCCGGAAGGCCTTGCTCTCGAAGAAGTCTTTCTGGGCCGGGTCCTTCTCGTCGTAGGCGTCGTGGGGCGTCCATCCGCCGGCGGGCGACGCGAACTCGATCGCAATGCCCGCCCTGTCGAGCACATCGAAAGGATGCGCGATCTCGGCGAAAAAGAAGCCTGTCTTGCGGTTGTGAGGGCCGATCACGGCTGCGTTGGTGACGATGAACAGCACATGTTGGGTCACGACAGTCTCCTCGATTGTTGGTGCATTCGGCAATTCAGCTAGGTCTGGATCGTGTCCCGGCTTGGCGCCGGCCTTTCGATCGCCCTATGCGGCAAGCTCCATCGATCCTGGCGCCCCGTGAAGCGCTGCTCGTGCATTGCGTCCAGGCGGCCTCCGAGACATCGCCCCCTTACGAGTCCTCGGCGCTTGAACGCGGGCACCCGAGAGCCATCGCGGGTCTTCGCTCCACAGCAGTGGCAGTCCTTGCCAGCGCGTCCCCCCGATCATCGCCCCGCTGGCGGAGTGAACTTGCACTCAGACGCCGCGTCATGCCCGTTAATCGCTGTAAAAAGCCGTTAAGGTTCCATTGGGCCCTCGCCAGGACGTAGGACCATCCTCGACATCGCCCTGTTGACGCTCCCTCTTCTTTTGGCGGCTGGCCGCGTGATCAGGAGGAAGGGCCAGGCAGTTCGCGGGGCCCGGAAGAGAGCACTTGCAACCTGCATGGATGGTGAAGAGGTCGAACGCAGCGCTCATGCCGAGCTTCGCGCGACCGCCCCGAGTTCGAGCCAGTCGAGCTCCTCTTCCAGCTTATGGAAGGCGTTGTCACCGATCTCCCCGGCGCGTCGCATCTCGAGGGCCTTGTCGCGTGCGACCGCCAGCGCCTTCCGTCTCAGCCTGTTCTGCTCGGTGTCGGCAGTCTCCTCCTCGAGCGACTGCTGCAGCATCTCAGCATACTCGGCCTGGACCATGCCTGCCGCACCCGTTCTGTGCTCAGCTATCGCGCCCATTGCCGCCTCCAAGGCTTGCCTTCGAGCGGTTCGAAATTCGCGTTCGATGGGATGATGATCCTCAATGGGAAGGTGGTGAAGCAGCAGTGGGAGCGTAAGGCCCTGAACGACGAGGGTTCCGACCACCACGCCGAAGGCACAGATCAAGATCAAATCGCGGTATGGGAAATGAACTGGCAGCGCGTAAGCGGCAGCCAAGGTGACGATGCCTCGCATGCCGCACCACGCAATGATGATGCCATCACTGCGGGAAGTGACGTCTGGCTGGAGGTCATCGCGCGGAGCATCGTGCGGCAGCGAAAAACTTGCCACGCGGTGATCGAAAAACACCCACACAAGCCGCACGACGATGGTCGTGACCAGCACCGCTACGGCCACGACCCCATATTTTGCGATCGTTGCGGCGTCGAGATTACCAAAAATTGGCCGAAGCTGTAGCCCAACCAATATGAAGGCGAATATTTGAAGCACAAAGATTGCCGTCTCCCAAACGGCATACATCGGGATCCTCAATCTCGCACTGGTCATAGCTGGAACTGACCAAGCAAGCACCATGGCGTATACGACGATCGTGATGATGCCCGAGAGATGCAGCCGCTCCGAGAGGATCCACACGCCAAACGTGGTGATGAACTGCAGGATGATCAGACTTGGCGCGTCTTCGAAGCGAGCCAGCAATCGCACGACGAGCCACCCCAGGCATCCGCCGAGAGCGACACTGCCGAATACGACGAGCCCGAATGTCGGGAGCGCATCGACCGGAGAGAAGCTGCCAGCGGCCACTGCCGCGACGGCAAGCCGATAGATCAGCAGGGCGGTCGCATCATTGAGCAGGCTCTCGCCCTCAAGAATGACGATCAGCCTATGCGGCGGCCGCACCCGACGCAGGATCGCCGTGGCCGCGACGGCATCGGGGGGCGCCACGATCGCGCCCAGGGCGATTGCGGCTGCCCAGGGAATTTCCGGGACCAACCAGCGCGTTACACACGCGACAGCGACCGTCGTCAGGCCCACGGCGACCACAACCAGACCACCGATGCAGCGCCAGTTTCTCCTGAGATCGCGGACCGATGTGTCGAAACCGGCATCCAGGAGAATTGGCGCTACGAAGAGGACGAGCACGAGATCGGGGTCGAGCGGGATTTGCGGAACATTCGGGACGAACGCCAGGGCGGCTCCGGCGACGGCCAGCATAACGGGATAGGCGACGCCCATCCTGCGCGCCAACGCTGCAAGCAGGACCGCACCGAGCAAGTACGCCAGGATCGACTCGAAAAGGACCATCGGAGACCTCCCGCGGCCAACGCATGGACTTCCATCGGCCGGCGTCTGACATCCCAAGACAACGGCGACGCGCCCCACCCCATAAGCATCAACTTTCCGTCATCGGCCAGTGCGAGTGATCGAAATTTGCCAATTTTTACCGCGTTTTACCGGAGGCGGAGGCCCGCCATGATCGTGCTTTGATCGGAAGCATCGATCTCGCGATCGACAAGACGGTTACCGCAAGGGATCGTCTACAAGACGACAGGCCAAGGCGTTATGCCGCGCACCGGTCGGGTGCGCGAATGACGACGCCACAGGGGTCGACCAGGCCACACACGCTGTCCCCTTGGCGGTCGCGATAGCCAAGAGCCGGGCTGGCTTTCTTGCCAGCATGACGACGGTCCGCGGGGCGACAGAGTCAGGTTGGGGGGCCACAACGGCGCAGCGAGATCATGCCGCCGACGATCCGTCGTCGACTATGTCCCCATGCGCGAGATGTGCCCCATTCGTTCCTTGCCGCCGCTAGAGTTCTGAGCCGGTTGTCAGACCAAACGAGGTGGCAATCTGCTGTCCAACCACTCCGGGGATTCCAAGGTTCCGCCTGGCCGAGAATGGACCTCCCTATGGCTGGCCATGAGCCCTTGCAGAGGCCATTCTCCGTCAGGCCTGCCGCGCCGCATTCACTTCTCGTCCGGCATGCCGTTTCAGGACAGAGTGAATCTGTGCGATGACTGCCGCACCTTCGCCGACGGCGGCGGCGACCCTCTTGGTCGAGCCGGCACGTGCGTCTCCGACGGCAAAGACACCCGGGCAGCTGGTTTCGAGCGGCAGCCGCTCGTCGGCACCGGCGCGGTCCCCCGTGAGGACGAAGCCCGTTCCGTCGAGCGCCACACAGTCGTCGAGCCAGCGCGTATTCGGATCGGCACCGATGAACAGAAAAAGGTGGCGCACGGTGCACTCCCGGATCGCGCCGGTCCGTCTGTCCCGAAACGTCGCGCCTGTCAGCCCTGTCGCCCGGTCTCCGTGCAAATCGGCAATCTCGCTGTCCGTGTGCAGTTCGACATTAGGCAATGCCGCGATGCGATCGATCAGATATCGGGACATCGTCTGCTCAAGGGGGCGGCGCACCACCAGGTGCAAACGCCGGACCTGCGGCGCGAGATAGGCAACCGCCTGGCCCGCCGAGTTCCCTCCGCCGACCAGGACGACGTCCTGCCCGGAGCAAAGCCGCGCCTCGACGGGCGATGCCCAGTAGGAAACGCCGGCCCCCTCCAGTTCAGCGATGTTGGGAATGTCGGGCTGCCGATAGCGCGCGCCCGAAGCGATCACGATGGTGCGAGAGCGCGCAGTGTTACCGTTGCTGAGCTCGAGGGTGAACGGGGCGTCCGCATCCGCGCCGTGACAGCGGAGCAGCTCGACGGTCAATGGGATGGCGAGTTCGGCGCCGAACTTCGCCGCCTGACTAAAGGCGCGCCCTGCTAGCGCCTGTCCGGATATGCCGGTCGGAAAGCCAAGATAGTTTTCGATCCGGGCGGATGCGCCAGCCTGACCGCCGAAGGCGCGGCTGTCCAAGACCAGGACAGAAAGTCCTTCGGATGCGCCATATACCGCAGCTGCGAGCCCAGCCGGCCCAGCCCCAATGACCGCCACATCATAGACCGTCTTCGAGTCGAGATCCGGAATGATGCCGAGACAGGACGCGGCATCCGCAATGCTCGGTTTTCTGAGCACGGTGCCGTTCGGACAGATCATCAGGGGCAGATCATCGGGGGCGACGCCGAGCCGATCGACCAGCTCACGTCCCTCTTCCTCGCATGCGGCGATAACGGTGTGGGGGTAACTGTTGCGGGTCAGGAAGCCCGATAAAGCGACGATGTCCGGATCATCCCGGCGTCCGACCAGAATCGACCCTGCGCCGCCGGTCTGCCCCGCCTCGATCAACATGACGCGCCGGAGGATGAAGGCGCGCATGATCGTTTCCCCGACATCCGCCGATCCAATGATGAGCGCGCGGAGATGCGGTGCATCGAAGGGTATCGCGGTCGCGCCAGCGTCACCTGCCACGACCGACATGAGGGATGGACGCCCCGAAAGCTGATTGGTCTCGCCAGTGAATTGGCCCGGACCGTAGGTGGTGACGACCGAGGACTGACCTGCGGCGCCGCGCCTGATCGCGTCAGCCGAACCATCGAGGATCAACCAGGAGGGAGCGTTTCGGGCACCGATCTCATAGATGATGTCGCGGGGGCCGAAGCATTGTGGCGCAGCGCTCGCGAAGCGACGCGCCGTCGCGATCTGAAGTGCGGACAGTGTCGGAAAAACCTGCTCCCGCCGGGCGTCGCCGATTGCCATATGGTGACCTCCGCGTTGGATTATGCCACGTCTCGTGCACGACACCATCCGACCGGGTGAAGAGCTTGATCGCAGTCACGCGGGCGCGAGCTGAGGCGCCCTCCGCAGGGTGAGCGCGAATACGACAAGGCCCATCAACGTCAGCCCGAACCCTGCCCATACGGTGGATAGCACGTCAAAGCCGGCCGCAATCGTTGCGCTGCCCGCCCAGGCGCCAATGGCGTTGGCGACGTTGAGCGCTGCAAGGTTCATCGCGCCCATCAGCGTCGGCGCCTCTGGCGCGAGGCCCGTCAGACGAACCTGAATTGTGGGAATGGCAACCATCATCGTCATGCCGACGCCGAACAGCGCCGGCAACAGAATCCACACATGGCCGCCTCCGATGGCCAGAACCGCAAGCACGACCAAGGCGCTGCCGAAGCCTATGCCCAATCCTCGCGCGGGATAGGTGTCCGCCAGCCTTCCGCCGATGAGGTTGCCAGCGGTCATGCCGACCCCGAACAGCGCGAGGGCTATGGGAATCCAAACTTGATCGAGCGCCGCCGTGTCGGTGACGAAGGGGCCGATGAAGGTGTACACCGCGAAGATGCTGGCAACGCCGAGCGCTGCGACGAGCATCATTGCCCAGACAGCCGGCTTGCGCAGCGAGGCGAGCTCCTGCACCACGGGCCCGCCACGAAGTGCTTCGGTTCGAGGGACCCAGGCAAGCAAGGCAATGAACGCCAGAACGGCAACCCCGGCGACGCTGAGATAGGTGTTTCGCCACCCCACGATCTGGCCAAGAAATGTCGCCAGTGGTGAGCCGATGATCGTTGCGACCGTTAGGCCGGTCATGACCAACGCGAACGCTTTTCCCCCATGGCCGGGGCCGACGATGTAGGACGCGACCACGGCGCCGGCGCCGAAATAGGCCCCTTGGGGCATCCCGCTGACGAAGCGCGCCAGGGCGAACATGCCGAGATCCGTGGCGACCGCCGACAGGACATTGCCAATGATGAACAGGCCCATCAGGCCCAGCAGAAGGGTTCGCCGATTCAGCCGTGCCGCCACCAGCGTTACCAGAGGAGCGCCGATCACTACGCCAAGGGCATAGGCCGCGATCGCGTTCGTCGCCGTTGGGATATCGATGCCGAGGCTGGCCGAGAACAGCTGAAGGATCCCCATGCTCGCAAATTCGGACGTCCCAATACAGAAACTGCCGAGTGCGAGGGCGAACAGCGTGAGGCCGCGGTTACGCCGCTCCGCTTCGTCCGTGCAATGCACCTGCACAGCAGCACATTGCCCTCGATAGGCTTTGTCCAGCATCGGTACCTCCATTCGCGATGGCGGTGGGCGATCCGCGGAATCGCCCTGTCGGTGCCTGCTGCCAATGGCGAGGCTCCGCTTGTCGCTTCGGGAGCGCGAAGCAGCGACCAAGGATTGGTCTCAACCTTCTCGCCAATGTTTGCGTTATCAGCCTGGACAGGGCTGTCCGGCAGCTCCCCACAGCGCCATATCCTTGACATGGTCCTCGAATGTTCCCGGCGGGGTCGAGCGGCCCGCACCTGGCTCCCATGCCCGGGGGATAAATCCGTGCAGAGAGGCATCGTGCCGCAGATGCTCAAGCAGTCCGGCCGCGTCGCGACCACCATTGCGCTTGGGATCCTTGAGCTGGGCACAGATTTCGGCGCCGCTCTTGCCGAACCAGATGAACTCGACCGGAGCGAGCTGCCAGTCGATGCCTGCCGTCAAGGGCGCTGGTGCAGGCGGGTTCGGCAATGTCGACGTGACATGGCAGCTCGAGCAGGGAACAGTCTCGGCTCCGATGCGGCTCTCGCCGCCCCGAATGTTCATGCCGTGTACGCGTGACTTGCCTTCGCCGGCCGGCGTCCAGATCGGAATGGCCTTCGCGTCGACATGGCAATTTGCGCAGCGCGGATGCGTCACCACGGCTTCGACTCTCTTCCAGGCCAGCAGCCCCTCGGCTTGGCTGACGCTGCCCAACGGCAACGCATCCTTCGACGGTTCCTTGGCCAGGACAATTCCCACCAGGGCCACGATCGACGAGCTAGCGAGCGTGAGCGCGATCAGGGTTGTGCTTCTCATGTCCCGCCCTCACACGAAATCGATGAACTTGTTGAAGGGCATTTCCCGGATGCGCTTGCCGGTCGCGGCGAAGATCGCATTGGCCAGCGCCGGCGCCGCCGGTGGTACGGGCGGCTCGCCGATGCCCCTGACCGTGTAGTCATTTTCGAGGCCGCGCACCTCGATCGCCGGGCACTGATACATGCGCATGGCTTCGTGATGGTGGTAGTTGGTCTGCTGCACGGCCCCCTTCGAATAGGTGAGTTCGCAGTTCATGGCATGGCCGAGGCCCCAGACGACGCCGCCCTGGACGAGGTTCTCGAAATTGACGGGATCGACGACCTTGCCGACATCGGCCGCCACCCAGACCTTGTCGACCTTGATGCCCGCATCGGTCATCGTCACTTCGACGATCTCGGCGACAGCCGTTCCGAAGGACTCGACGAACGCGACCCCCCGGCCCTTCCCGCCTCCCAGGGGTCCCTTCCAGTCCGCCATCTCGCCAACGGTTTCCAGGAGCTTCCGGTAGATCGGAATCCTGCACATCTCGATGCGCGCCTTCAGCGGGTCGAGCCCCGCGGCGTGGATCAATTCGTCGATGAAACTCTCGGTGAAGAACCCATTGGCCGAGGCCCCGACGGAGCGCCATGTCGTGGATGGCGACAACCCCTGTATCTCGAAGCTCCGCGCGCGATAGTTGGGAATGTCGTAGTAGACGTTCCAGATGCCGACCGCGAGTTGGCCATCGGGATCCTTGGTGGGCGCGCCCATTCTCGCCTGAAGTTCCTTGAACGGCGCCGTTGCGGCCACCTGCAGATCGGCCGCGACGATCTTTCCGTTCTTGACGCTGCCCCGATACTTCCCCATCGCGATCTGGCGGGGAATGTCCTGAAGGAAATCCTCCTCCCGCGAGAAGATGAGCTTCACCGGTGTTCCGCGCAGCTGGTTCGCGATCTCGGCGAGCACGCGGATGTTCTCGAACTCGAGGCGATGCCCGAAGCTCCCGCCCATCCACTCGTTATGGAACGTCACCTGTTCGGGCTTCATGCCGATCGCCGTTGCGGCGATGTACTGCACGGACTGCGGCGTTTGATGGCCGACCCAGATTTCCATGTCCTTGTCGGTCACGATGCCGATGCCGTTGAGCGGCTCCAGCGGCTGATGCCCGACATAGGGCGCGCGATATTCCGCCTTGACCAGCGTTCCGTCCTTCAATCCGGCGTCGATATTGCCGTCGTTGCGCCATTCCTTGGCGAGGAATTGCGGCGAGAAGGACGAGGCCGCGATTTTCCAGTGCTCAGCCTGCTCGGCAGGATATGTGCTCGGCTCCCAGACGCAATCGACAGCTGCGGCCGCCTGCATCGCGTACCAGCTGTTGGTCGCGATCACCGCGATGCCATTCGATATCTTGAGGACCTTCTGGACCCCCGGCATCGCCTGGGCCTTGCTCGCATCGTAGGATTTGATCGGCTGGCCCTTGTTGGGGTTCAGCTTGACCGCCGCGTAGACCATGCCGTCCATCGCCCGGTCGATGCCGAATTTCATCTCGCCGGTGACTTTCGAGCGGATGTCGAGGCGCTCCATCGGCTTGCCGAGAATTCGCCATTGCGACGGGTCGCGGAGCTTGGTGACCGCAACCGGCGTGATCTTCGCCGCATCCGCTGCGAGAGCGACATACGAAATTTTTGTTCCGTTCGGCAGGATCACGTTTCCCGCCTCTGTGCGCAGCTCGGCCGCCCGGATGCCGCTGCGCCTGGCCGCAGCCGCCTTCAGCGTCTCACGTGCGACCGCGCCGGCCATTCGCAGCTTGTCGTAGGTGTCCGGAATCGTGCTGGAGCCGCCGGTCATCTGGAGACCGGCCTTCCTGAGCCACTCCAGAGCGGCCGCGCGCGCCTTCTCGGCCTCGGGGCTCTGGTCCGGCGCCATGAAGGGCGCGAGTTCATGGGCAAAACCGGTGTTGAAATAGGCGGGGCTGGGTCCGGCGAAGCGGATCTCGAATTGGCCCGGCTCGAGGTCCAGCTCCTCGGCGATCATGAGCGGCTGGATCGAGCCGACACCCTGGCCCTTGTCGGCATGCTGGGCGATCAGCGTGATCTTTTCCGGACTGATCTCGACCCACGGATTGAATGTGACCGAATGCGGACCGAGGCCCGCCGTCAGCGGGTTCGCCGCGGCTGGGGACGAAGGTGCCTGCGCCTGGGCATACTGCCCGAAAGCGACACCTCCGGCCGCCGCGGCGGAGCCGAAAACGAAGCTGCGGCGGGAAAGATCGGACATTTCACCCATGTCATTTCCCTCCCATCTTCGCGGCGGCCGCATGGATCGCGATGCGAATGCGCTCATAGGTGCCACACCTGCAGAGGTTGCCTGACATCACGTCGTCGATGTCCCTGTCGGTCGGCCTCGGAATGGCTTTGAGGAGCGAAATCGCCTGGATGATCTGGCCGGTCTGGCAGTAGCCACATTGCGGGACCTGATGCTCGATCCAGGCTTCCTGAACCGGGTGCAGCTTTCCGCTGCCGACCGCTTCGATGGTGGTTATCGCCTTGCCTGCGACATCGGCGGCCCGCGCCTGGCACGAGCGGACGGCGGCTCCATCGATCTGCACCGTACAGGCGCCGCACTGAGCTATTCCGCAGCCATATTTGGGGCTCGTAATGCCGAGCTCATCGCGCAGGACCCAGAGCAGAGGCATCTCTGGGACGACGTCGACTTGATGCTTCACTCCGTTGACCGTGAGTTCGAACATGACAGCGCTTTCCCTCGGCAGACGTTACTGTTCGTTGCCGCGAATGCGGCGTTCTACGATTTCGGGCTCTGGCTGATGGCGGCCGCGGCTGCTGCGGCGACCGCAATGTCCTGATCGACCGAACCGGCACTGGTGCCGACCGCGCCGACGATCTGGTCGTCTACCTTCACTGGCAGGCCGCCACCAAAGATCACGACGTTGCCGCCATTGCTCTGCTCGATCCCGAACAGGGGCGCACCGGGCTGGGCCAACTCGGCAAGATAATCCGTCGCCTTGTCGAACATGCGCGCCGTCTTGGCCTTGCCGATCGCGAGATCGATACTTCCCGCGAGAGCACCGTCCTGGCGGGTGAAGGCGATGAGAGCGCCTCCGGCGTCGACCACCGCAATGTTGTAGGGAATTCCAAGGCTCGCCGCCTTGGCCTCGCCGGCCTCAAGCATCTGCTTCGCATCGGCAAGCGTGAGTGTATCGAGCGTGCGAGGCATGGTCCCCTATCTCTCGATTGATTGACACCACAGCTAGCATCGACGGGCCGGCGGCACTGGTTAAAAGATGTAAAATTCAAAACTGCGGGAGCGGTTGCCTCGCCCGGGTGACGGTCATCAAGAAGGTCGTTGGCGATGTTGGAGGTGCAATGGCCTCGCTTACCAGCGACCGGCGCGTTTGGGTCCGGGGCGGCGTGGACGGCGGCGGCGCCTGAGAGCTAGGATTGTCGGGCAGCCAGGCGCTGGTCAGAGGCGGTGCGGAACGTGACGAGGTCAAGCGACGATCAGACGGCCAGATCTCCTGCCACAGCCTGGCGGGCCGTCATTCCTCGCGGCATGCGGCAATCCCGGGACAGGCGCTAGACGACGTGACAGTGATCGACAGTTCAGAACAGGTTCTGTCGTTCGGCTCGTTCGAGCTCGTGCCCTCGCGGCGGATCCTGCTTGAGAACAACAAGCCGGTCGGCATTCGCAGCCGCGCCTTGGATCTCCTATGTCTGCTCGTCGAAGCCTCCGAGCAGATCCTCAGCAAGGATGACCTTCTCGCGCGTGCCTGGCCGGGCACTTTCGTCGCCGAGGCAAATGTTCGTGTCCAGATCAACGAACTGCGTCGCGTCCTCGGCGATGGACGCCATGGCCGGCGCTTCATCGTTACGGTGCCCAACCGTGGATACAGCTTCGTCGAGAAGGTGCACCGCAGGCAGTCTCGTCTGCCCGGCGACCCGGCTAGTGTTCCGGATCGGCAAGGTGACGACATGCCCCCCATACGGTCGGGCAGAATCATCGGGCGGGATCGAGCGATCCAGAGGCTGGCGAAGCAAATCCAGCAGCGCCGAGTGGTCACCGTCGTCGGGACGGGGGGAGTTGGCAAGACCACCCTGGTTCTCTCGGTGATCGCTCAGATGCGCGAATTTGGAGATAGGCCTCCTTGGCAGAAGGTCGTCTTCGTCGATCTCGCTTCTCTTTCCGATGGGCACGCCGTTCCGATCGCTTTTGCGTCGGCGCTCGGTGCGGTCCTGGCCGGCGATGATGCGCTATCGAGCATCGTGCATTATCTGCGAGAGGCGGCTTGCCTCCTCGTCATCGACAATTGCGAGCACGTGATCGACCCGGTGGTCGAAATCGTCGAGGCGATTCTGCGTCACGCACCAGGTGTTGTGATCCTGGCCACGAGCCGAGAGCCGCTGCGGGTCGCCGAGGAGTGGGTCTATCGACTGGAGCCGCTTGCCGCGCCGCCCGTCTCGGAAGCACTCAGCCTGGATGAGGCACTGGCCTATCCTGCTGCTGCTCTGTTCGTCGAGCGCGTGTCCGCCCGCTGCGGCAGCATTGCGCTTGGTGATGAGGATGGCCGCTTCGTAGCCGATATCTGCCGACGCTTGGATGGAATACCTCTGGCGCTGGAACTCGCCGCCGGACGATTTGAAGCTTTCGGGGTGCGCGGGCTTGCCGCCGTGCTGGACAATCTCTTCGCGGTGCTGACCCGCGGCGAGCGCCGTGCCTTGCCGCGGCAACAGGCGCTCCACGCTACATTGGACTGGAGCTTCAACCTGCTGACGGAGCGTGATCGGACGCTGTTGCGGCGGCTGGCCGTATTTCCAAACCGGTTTACACTGCACTCAGCCTCGGTGGTCGCAGCTTGGGGTGAGCTGAGTTCCGCGGATGTGACCGAGGGCATCGCCGATCTCATCTCGCAGTCACTGCTCAGCACGGCTACCAGCGAAGATGGACTCAGCTTCGTTCTGCTGGAGACCACTCGCGCCTATGCCAGGGAAAAGCTCGCAGCCGCGCCCTGCGCAGTCGAAGTCGCCAGGCGGCATGTAAATCTATGCCTTGATCTGTTGGCTGAGATCGATCGAAAGGACCCGGAGCGGGCCCCGGATGAGCAAGCCCTTCTGGCTGATCTGCGGGCGGCCCTTAACTGGGCCTTCTCGCCGGATGGTGACCTCCCATCCGGTGTCTCGCTAACCGTCGCGGCGATTCCGCTCTGGCTGCGTCTTTCGCTGGTCAGCGAATGTCGCGAGCGTGTCGAGAAGGCGCTCGCGCAATATGGGCAGGAACCCGATTCCAGCGATGGCATCGTGCTGAAGCTGCAGACCGCGCGGGGCTGGTCGCTGATGTACAACGCCGGCACGGCGCGAGAGACGAGCGACGTGTGGAAGGCCGCGCATGGCCTCGCGGAGCGGCTGGACGACAACGATTATCGATTGCGGTCGCTATGGGGGCTCTGGGCAGGCCACATGAAGTGCGCCGGATTCGAGGCGGCACTCGACAGTGCATTCCAGTTCAGGAGCGCGGCGGAACAATCCCCCGATCGCGACGATCTGGCGATTGGGGACAGGTTGATCGGAACTTCGTTGCATTTCCTCGGCGACCAGCCGGCGGCGCGCCATCACATCGAGCAGATGCTCGACCGGTACCCACCGTCAGGCCATTTCACACATATTGCCCGTTATCAGGTCTCCCCACGCATCGCCGCCCTGATGACGTTGTCCCGTATCCTGTGGCTGCAGGGCTATACGGGCGCGGCTGCGGACACGGCAGATGCCAGTATCGCGGAGGCCCGCGCCCTCGATCATCATCTGTCGCTCTGCTACACGCTCGCCCAGTCCGCCTGCCCAGTAGCCTTGCTGAACGGCGACCTCGAGCGGGCGGAACGCCTTATCGATGACCTGCTCGACGAGACGGCGCGTCACCGGCTCGAGGTCTGGCATATCTATGCGCAGGGCTATCGGGGTCACTTGCGGTTCTTGCAGGGTGAGCCCGAGCGTGGCCTGCCTCTCATGCGACGGGCAGTCGACGAACTCCGCAGCGCGCGCTTCATGCAGCACCATTCGGCGTTCGTTCTCGCGCTCGTCGAGGCGCTCATGTCGTCCGGCCAGTCGGATGCTGCCAATGCGTTGCTCGACGAGCAGTTGGCTCATCTCGCGCGCGGCCATCGCCTATGGGTCGCGCCCGAGATCCTGCGCCTCAAGGGCGAGCTGACAATGCGCCTAGGCGATCAGATCGCAGGCGAAGCGCTTCTGGATGAGTCGCTATCATTGGCCAAAAAAAGTGGCGCGCTCGGGTGGCACATTCGCTCTTATTCGAGGTCGTCTAAGAAAAATGACGATAGAATGCGAGAAATCGAGAATCTTATTCCGAGAGTTCTGATTGAATACTCCAGTGTCTAATTATTCGACGCGCAAACGCGCTAGTTTCATGATGATTTTGTTCTAAGAAATAGTGCTCCTTTCGCGGGGCGCTCGCGGCAGAGGCTGGACCCGACGACGACGTGGTTTCCTTTGCCCTTCACTATCCCCTTATTGCATCCCGCCAAGGCGAACTTGGCGCGCTGCAGAACAAGTGACGCCGAAATCCCTGTCCGACCCGATAGCCCAGCGTCTGCTGGTGGCGGGTATGACACTCTGGAACGTCGAGGTTACTTGCCTGATGGAGGAAAGGGCTGCCAGCGTCGCGCAGCCGATGATGCCACGGCGCATTCGATGAAGCGCACGCCGCGCGCGCCGTCCTCGACGCGAGGATAATCGGCGTCGATCGGGTCGGCGACCTTGCCAGCGCCCCGGGCGCGGATATCGGCGAAGATGCCGCGATAGACATTCGCAAACGCCTCGATGAAGCCTTCCGGATGGCCGGAAGGCAGGCGCACCGCTCGCCGTGCCGCCTCGCCGAGCCAGGGCGAGCCGCGCGTCAGGATCTCGGCGGCGCCGTCGCGTCGATGATGGACGAGCCGGTTGGGATCCTCCTGCCGCCACTCCAGCGTCCCGAGTTCACCAGCGACCCTCAGACGCAGATCGTTCTCCATGCCGGCATTGATCTGCGAGGCGACGAGCACGCCGCGTGCCCCGCCCTTGAAGCGCAGCAGCATGCTGGCATCGTCGTCGAGGGCTCGGCCGGTCACGAGCGCGCCGAGATCTGCGATCAGTTCCTCGATCTCGAGCCCCGTCACCGTCGAGACCAGATTCTCGGCATGGGAGCCGATGTCTCCGAGGGCGCCGGCGATGCCGCTGCGGGCGGGGTCGGTGCGCCAGCCGGCCTGCTTGTTGCCGGTCGCCTCCAGCGCGGTGGCGAGCCAGCCCTGATTGTATTCGACCACGACCTTGCGGACGGCGCCGAGTGCGCCGCTGCGCACCATCTCGCGGGCCTGCCGCACCATCGGATAGCCGGTGTAGTTGTAGGTGACGCCGAAGACCGTGCCCGCCCTGGCCACCGCAGCGACAAGCGTGTCGGCCTGCTCGCGCGTATGGACGAGTGGCTTGTCGCAGACGACGTTGAAGCCGGCTCCGGCGAAAGCCTGCGCGATCGGGAAATGGCTGTCGGTCGGCGTCACGATGACGACGGCATCGATGCGCTCCTCGGGAGCGCGCTTCAACTCCGTCTCGAGCAGCCTCTGCCAGCTTCCGTGATTGTGCTCGTCGGCGAGGCCGAGCGCCCGCCCCGACGCGATCGCCTTTTCCGCCGTCGAGGAGAGCGCGCCGGCGGCAAGCTCCGCCAGTCCATCGAGCGCGATGGCGTGGCGGTGCACCGCGCCGATGAAGGCGCCATGGCCACCACCGACCATGGCATAGCGCAGGCGGCATGGTGTCGTTTCAGTCATCGGCCTGTCCGTGGTGATGAGGCCGGCTGCTCCGCGAAGGGAGCAGCCGGTATGGGACGCGTCGCGCGTCAGAACGGCGAGTCGGGAAAGTAGAAGTCCTTGGCGTTGCCCTTGTCGATCAGCACCGAGGGGATGATCGTCGTCGCCGGCAGCTTCTCGCCCTTCAGCCGCGCCTCGGCGGTCAGCTTGACCGCGTCGTAGATGAATTTCGGCGAGTAGCTGACATTGGCCTGGATGCGCGGATCCTTGGCGTCGATGATCGTCTTGACCATGTCCTTGGCTCCGGCGCCGCCGAAGATGACCTTGATGTCCTTGCGGTTGGCCTGGTCGATCGCACGAATGGCGCCGAAGGCCATGTCGTCGTCGGCCGCCCAGATGGCGTCGATGTCCTTGAAGCGGGTCAGGAAGTCCTGCGTGACCTTGTAGGCGTCGTCGCGGTTCCAGTTGGCGAACTTGGCGTCGAGCAGCTTAATATCGGGATGGCCCTTCAGCACGCTGTTGAAGGCGTCCATACGCTCGGTATCGAGCGTGGTCGGGATGCCGCGCAGGGCCACGACATTGCCCTTCCCGCCCAGCGCCTTGACGATGTACTCGGCCGGGATCTTGCCGAAGGCCGTGTTGTCGCCGGCGACATAGGCATCCTGCGCCGAGGTGTCGGTCAGGCCGCGGTCGACGACGGTCACATAGGCGCCCTTGGCCTTGACGTTGGCAACGGGGCGGGTGAGCGCGGCGGATTCGAAGGGGAAGACGACCAGCGCGTTGATCTTGTTGACGGTGCTCAGGTCCTGGAGCTGGTTCGCCTGCTCGGTGGCGTTGGCGGCGGTGCGGATCGTGATCTTCAGGTCCTTGTGCTTGGCCTCAAGATCCTTCTTCGCCTGGTTGGCCCAGTAGTTGATGCCGCCCATGAAGCTGTGCGTCGCGGCCGGGATCGAGACCCCGAGATTGACCGGTTCGGCGGCTACGCCGCTGGCCGCGAAGGCGAGGCCCGCTGCGGTGGCGAGCATGAGGCTGCGTCTGGTCTGCTTGAGCATCGCTTCTCTCCCTATGTGAACTCGCCTTCAGCGGCGGCCCTTCTGCAAAAACGCGACGGTGATGATGACGAAGCCCTGCACGGCGGCGTTGAGATAGACGCTGATGAGGCTCGTCAGATTGAGGATATTGCTGATCACCGAGAGCAGGATCGCGCCGACGACTGTGCCGGTGATGCTGCCCTGTCCGCCCTTGAGCGCGGCGCCGCCGACGATGACGGCGGCGATGGCTTCGAGCTCCCAGAGCAGGCCGGTGGTCGGCGAGGCCGAGCCCAGACGCGGCACGTAGAACAGCGTGGCGATGCCGACGCAGATGCCGAGCAGCATGTAGGTCAGGATCTTGACCCGCTCGACATCGACCGCCGCATAGCGCGCCACGGTCTCGTTGGAGCCGATTGCCTGGACATGCCGGCCGAAGGCGGTCTTGTTCAGGATCGCCGCACCGATCACGGCCACGACGAGGAAGGCGATCACCGGCACGGGCACGCCCAGCAGGCTGCCGTAATAGGCCGGGGCGTAGAGATCGGCGAGGCTGTTCTCCAGCGTCAGCGCGCCGCCATCGGCGAAGTAGGTGAGATAGGCCCGGTAGATGCCGAGCGTGCCAAGCGTGACGATGAAGGGCTCGATCCGCCCCTTGGCGATCAGGACACCGTGGATCAGGCCGAAGACGGCTCCGAGCAGCACGGCTAACCCGGCCCCGCAGATCACGGCCAGGAGCGGCGAACCCAGCGCGCCGGCCGCCCAGTTGATGAACATGATGACGCAGCCGGCGATCAGAGCCGCCATCGAGCCGACTGAGAGGTCGATGCCGCCGAGGATGATGACGAAGCACATCCCCACGGCGATGATGCCGATGAAGGCCGTGCGGGTCAGCACGTTCAACGCGTTGTCGAGCGTCGCGAAATCGCTGTTCAGCCCGGCGCCGGCGGCGCAGAGCAGCACGAGGCCGATGATCGGCCCGAGGCTGGCGATCCGGTCGCCGATGGAGCGGCCCGTCTCGGCGCGACGCGCCTCGCCGGCCGGCGCCGCTGCGATCTCAGGCTGCGACATGGCGGGTTCCCGTGGCGTGAGCGATCATGGTCTCCTCCGTCATCTCCGCTCCCTCGACTGTCGCGACAAGCCGGCCGCCACGCATCACCGCGACGCGATGCGCGAGCCCGATCAGCTCAATCAGCTCCGAGGAGATCACGACGACGGCAAGCCCCTGGCGAGCGAGCGCATGGATCAGGAAGTAGATCTCGCGTTTGGCGCCGACATCGACGCCGCGTGTCGGCTCGTCGAGCACCAGAACCCGCGGCTTCGGATGAAGCACCTTGGCGAGCGCGAGCTTCTGCTGGTTGCCGCCGGACAAGGCGGATGCCTTGACCGAGAGCGAACCGGTGCGAATGCCGAACTCGTCGACCGCACGCGCCAGTGCCTTGCGCTCGGCGCCATGGTCGAGCCAGGGCCTCGCATACTGCTCCAGTGCCATCAGGGTGAGGTTGGGCGCGAGCGGGAAGTCAACATGGAGCCCCTTGCCCTTGCGGTCCTCGCTGAGATAGCTCAGCCCGTGACGTGTCGCCTCGCCGAGCGAACGCAGCGTGACCGCCCTCCCCGCCAACGCGACCTGCCCGGTGCCGGGACGCAGGCCGAGAATGCCCTCGAAAAGCTCGGTGCGGCCGGCCCCGACCAGCCCGGCAAAGCCGAGGATCTCGCCCGGCCGCACGGCGAAGGAGATGTCCTGCGCCCAGCCGGGCACGGTGAAATGCTCGACCGCCAAGGCCGGCACGGCAGCCGCGTCGAAGGGCTCCCTGGCGGGGAAGAGATCCTCGATCTCACGGCCGACCATCATCGTCGCCATGTCGTGGCGGCTCAGCGAGGCCGTCGGCGCACGCCCGACCAGCTTGCCGTCGCGCATCACGATCACCTCGTCGGTGATGCGCTCCACCTCGTCGAGCTTGTGCGAGATGTAGACGACGGTGACGCCGTCGGCGCGCATGCGCTCGATCAGCGAGAACAACCGCGCGACCTCCGACGGCGTCAGCGTCGCGGTCGGCTCGTCCATGATGAGCAACCGCGCCTTGCGCGAGAGCGCCTTGGCGATCTCTACAAGCTGTTTCTCCGCGACGATGAGACGGCGCACCGGCGTATCCGGTGCACGGTCGAGCCCGACCTGCCGCAGCGCGGCACCGGCCTCGCGGCGCATCGCCCCCTCGTCGAGGAACCAGCCCTTGCGGCGCTCATGGCCGAGGAAGACGTTGCCGGCGATCGTGAGATCCTCGGCAAGGTTGAACTCCTGGTGGATCAGCACGATACCGCGCTGCTCGGCATCCCGCGAGCCCGAGAAGGCGACGGGCTCGCCGCCGACCAGAACGCGGCCCTCGCTGGGCTTCTCATAGCCGGCCAGGATCTTCATCAGCGTCGACTTGCCGGCGCCGTTCTCGCCGAGGAGCCCGTAGACGCGGCCGGGCTCGAGCGCGAAGGAGACGCCGTGCAGGACCTCGACGGGGCCGAAACGCTTGATGACGCCGTCGAAGGCGACAGAGAGGCCAATGCCTTGCTCACCGGTTTCACGGGCGCTCATGCCGGGCTCCCGCTGCGCAGTGCCTCGCGCATCGCGAGGACACCCGCACCGATCAGACCCGTCTCCGGCCCGAGTGGCGCCGAGGTGATCTCAAGATGGCGCGTCGAGAGTGCGAGCGAACGCTGATTCACGCTCTGGCGGATGGCAGCGAGGAACATCGGGCCGATCGCCGCGACGCCGCCCCCGATGAAGATGTGCGAGGGATTGTAGAAGTTCACCAGCGCCGCCAGAACCTGACCGATCAGCCGGCCCGAGCGGCGAACGATGGCGTCCGCTTCGGCATCGCCGTCACGGCAGGCGGCGCCGATATCGCTCGCCGTGAGCCGGCCCTGCGCCGCGAGTCTGCGCGCCAACGCTTCGCTGCGCCTCTCCCGCGCAGCCTCAAGCCCCATCTCGACAATGGCGGGCGCGGCAGCCATCGCTTCGACGCAGCCGCGATTGCCGCAGCGGCAGAGCGTGCCTTCGGGATCGACGCAGATATGGCCGATGTCACCGGCGGAGCCGGTGGCGCCGCGATAGAGTTCGCCATGGCAGACGATGCCGCAACCGATGCCGGTGCCGACCTTGATGACCAGGAAATTCTCGATCTGCTTGCGCTGACGCCAGAGCACGCCGAGCGCCATCAGGTTGACGTCGTTATCGACGAAGACGGGCGCATCGAGAATTTCGCGCAGATCCTCGCGGATGGCGTAGCTGTCCCAGCCTGGCATCAGCGGCGGGTTGACGAGTTGGCCGATGGCGAAGTTCACCGGCCCCGGCACGCCGATGCCGACCGAGAGCACGTTCTCGCGCGCGATTCCGTGCTGCGCCAGCATCGCCGGCAGCAGCGCGCGCAGCCGCGCCATGATCGGGCCCGGGCCGGCCTGCACGTCGACCTCCTGCGAGTGGCGCGCGATCGGCGTGAGGTCCGGGCGCAGCAATGCGACGTCGAGGCTCGTCGCGCCGATGTCGACGCCGATCAGCACGCCGATGCGGCCATGGACGCGCAGCGTCTCGGGCCTCCGACCGCCGGTGGAATGTTGCACGCCCGCCTCGTCAAGCAGTCCCTGGTCGAGCAGCCCGGCCGCGAGCGCGTTGGTCTTGCTGCGCGAGAATTGAAGCGTGTCGGCCAACCCGTGGCGCGCCACGCCGCCGGCCCAGAACGCCGCCTCCAGCAGCGCCAGCTCGTCCGGACTCAGGGCATGCCATGGCAGTGCCATCGGACCTCCTGCGCTTCCTCATCGACCTTGTTGCGGTCGTTGGCTGAAGGCTATGCCCGGAGTATCGGGCGTCTCAAGACCGAACTTAAGCCAAATTCAGGCAAAAGATAACGCGAAGCCCTTGGCAGGAATGGTGCTGGCTGGGTCTGGACCAGAGGTCGTCACTCGCGGCATCGTCCCGCCAAACGGGAGGATGAAATGCCGAAGACGATGCAGGGGCCAGCAATCTTTCTCGCGCAGTTCGCGGGCGACAAGGCACCTTTCGACAGCTGGCCCGCCATCACCCGATGGGCGGCAGGGCTGGGCTATCGCGGCGTGCAGCTGCCCTCCAATGATGCGCGCCTGTTCGATCTGGCGAAAGCGGCGCAGTCGCAGGATTATTGCGACGAGATCGCCGGCATCGCGCGCGAAAGCGGCATCGTCATCACCGAGCTCTCGACCCATATCCAGGGCCAGCTCGTCGCCGTGCATCCGGCCTATGACGCGGCCTTCGACGTCTTCGCGCCGGCACAACTGCGCGGCAAACCGGCCGAGCGGCAGGCCTGGGCGGTGGAGCAGATGAAGCTCGCCGCCAAGGCCTCGCGCCGGCTCGGGCTCGACGGCTCGGTCAGCTTCACCGGAGCGCTGGCCTGGCCATATCTCTACCCCTGGCCGCAGCGCCCGGCCGGGCTGGTGGACGAGGCCTTCGGCGAACTGGCGAAGCGCTGGCGGCCGATCCTCGACGTCTATGAGGAGCACGGTGTCGATGTCGGCTTCGAGATCCATCCCGGCGAGGACGTCTTCGACGGGGCGACCTTCGAGCTCTTCCTCGACAGGCTCGGCGGCCATAAGCGCTGCCGGATCAATTACGATCCCTCGCATTTCCTGCTGCAGCAGCTCGACTACCTCGCCTTCATCGACATCTATCACGAGCGCATCAGCGCCTTCCACGTGAAGGACGCGGAGTTTCGGCCGAACGGCCGGCAGGGCGTCTATTCCGGCTTCGCGTCCTGGATCGAGCGGGCCGGTCGCTTCCGCTCGCTCGGCGATGGACAGGTCGATTTCAAGGCGATCTTCTCGAAGCTCGCTCAATACGGCTACGAAGGCTGGGCCGTGCTGGAATGGGAATGTGCCCTGAAGCATCCCGAGGACGGCGCCATCGAGGGCGCGCGCTTCATCAAACACCACATCATCCGCGTGACCGAGACCGCCTTCGACGATTTCGCGGGCGGTGGCGATGTGGGACTGGCGCGGCGGATGCTGGGGCTCGACCAGTCTGCTTCGTGAGCCACCTCGGTCAGATGCAGAAGGTGGACCGCCGGGTCGCAGGTTGAACCTGCGAACAGGTCCTTTGCCTGCACGTTGCTGAATTACTCACATGCTCGAGCGCAGATAGGGGGTCATCCGCAGATCGAAGATCTCCATCAGCGCCTTTTCCGCGCCGCTCTGTGGCGCATCGCGCCGGCGCACGACGGCCAATTCGAGCTCGACCGACGGCTCGAAGTTTGCCGCGACTCCGCCAAGCCGCTCATGATGCGCGGCCGTGATGGCATCGACGATGGCGAGGCCGGCCCCTTCGAGCACGAGCAACGACGCCAGCGGCAGTAGCGGCGTCTCGATCGTCATGGAGACCTCGATTCCGTTGCGGTTCAGCATGGCCTGGACCTGCGTGTCCATCAGCGTTCGCCGCGACGCGCTGACCAGCGTCTCCCCTTGCAGATCCTGCGGCGTGATCACGGCTTTCCCGTGCAGTCGATGCCCTGCCGGCAGGATGCATCGGCAGGCGAGGCGGTACCGCCGCGTGATCTCGAGATCGGCCAAGGGCACGGAGAGGCTGACGAAGCCAATGTCATACTGGCCGGTCATGATCTGCTGCGTCACCGTCTGGGATCCGGCCGAGTCGAAACGGACGGAGATGCCGGGCATCTGTCGGGCGAAATCGACCAGCACCCGGGGAAACAGCGAGTGCGCGAGGATCGGCAGCACGGAAACCGACAGCGTTCCGCGCCGCCCGCGGGCGATGTCCCGCGTCGCGGCCGCGATCCGGTCTAGGCCGACGAAGGAGCGCTCGACCTCCTCCAGGAGCTGGCCGGCCTGCAGTGTCGGCACGAGCCGGCCACTCGTACGGTCGAAAAGGCTCAGGCCGGTGTCGAGCTCGAGTTCCTTGAGCAGACGACTGACGGCCGGCTGGGACAGGTTCAGCGTCGCGGCTGCGGCTGAGACGCTGCCGGTCAACATCGTCAGGCGAAAGGCCTGCAGGCCGCGATAGCTCAGTTGGCGAGACATCCAGTGCCTATAAGGTTTTTGCATACGTCGCGATGGAGATTGTATTTGAGCGCCTGTCTCTCGCGATGCAACATCCGATAACGGCCTGTGGTCAAGCGACCATTCGCAGATATCAGGCGAAGGCCGGTCATAACAGGCAGACATGCCGGGACGCGCAGTCGAGGTCAACGCACGTATGTACAGGGTCAGCTTCGATGTCGGCGGAACGTTCACGGATTTCACCATCCATGACGGGCACAGCGACAGCGTCCGCCATTTCAAGGTCCCCTCCACGCCCGCCGACCCCTCCGAGGCGATCGAGACCGGGCTGGCGGCGCTGATCGCCGATCTCGGCATCCAAGCCGAGGAGATCGGCTTCGTCGGGCACGGCACCACGGTCGCGACCAATATGGTGATCGAGCGCCGTGGCGTCCGCACGGGGCTCATAACGACGAAGGGCTTCCGCGACGTGCTCGAGATCGGCCGGCAGACGCGGCCGCATCTGTTCGACTACGCGGTCGGCAAGCCTCCCCCCCTCGTGCCGCGCGAGCATCGCATCGAAGTCGCCGGGCGCATCGATGTGACGGGAAGAGTGCTGGCGCCTCTCGATGAGGCGGCGGTGCGCGAGGCGGCGCAGCGGCTCATCGCGGAGGGCGTCCAGGCGATCGCCATCTGCTTTCTGCACAGCTATCTCGACGACGCGCAGGAACGCCGCGCCGCCGAGATCGTCCGCGAAGTCGCGCCCGATCTCTACGTTTCGACTTCCGCCGGTGTCCTGCCGGAATTTCGCGAGTATGAGCGGTTTTCGACCACGGTCATCAACGGCTATGTCGGACCGCGCATGGACCGCTATCTCGACCGCTTCCTGCGGCGGATCGGCACCCTCGGCATCGCGACACAGCCCTACACCATCCATTCCAATGGCGGCCTGATGTCGGTCGCGACCGTGCGCTCCCATCCGGTCCGCACCTGCCTGTCCGGTCCGGCAGCCGGCGTCGTCGGTGCGGCGGAGGTGGGCAGATCGGTTGGCCACCCCAATCTCATCACCTTCGATGTCGGCGGCACGTCCACCGACGTCTCGCTGATCGAAGCCGGCGCGCCCTCCTTCGCGTCGAGCCGCCTGGTCGCGGACCATCCCGTGCGGACGCCGATGGTCGACGTCCACGTCATCGGAGCGGGCGGCGGTTCGATCGCCTGGATCGACGATGCAGGCGCGCTCAAGGTCGGGCCGCACAGCGCCGGTGCCGATCCCGGCCCGGTCGCCTATGGGCGTGGCGGTCTGGAACCGACCCTGACCGATGCCAACATCGTCCTGCACCGGCTCAACCCGACAACACTGCTCGGCGGCCGCATGCCGGTCGACGAGGCGGCTGCGCGGCGCGTTATCACCGAGCGGATCGCCGGGCCGCTCGGTATCGGCGTCGAGGAGGCGGCCCTCGGGATCATCCGCATCGCCGTCGCCAATATGAGCCGGGCGATCCGGGCGGTCTCGACCGAGAAGGGCCATGACCTCGCCGATTTCGCGCTTTTCCCCTATGGCGGCGCCGGACCGCTGCACGCGATCGCCGTTGCCGAGGAATGCGATATCCGGCGGGTTCTGGTGCCGCAGGAGCCGGGGACCATGTGCGCCCGCGGCATCCTGATGTCCGACCTCAGCATGGATTTCGTTAAGAGCGAGATCTCGGTCGTGGATCCCGGCAGCTGGCCCGAGATCGCCTCCCGCTTCGCCGCCATGGAGGAAAGCGGATTCGCCTGGCTCGAAGCCGAGCGCGTCGAGACCGGACGTCGCCGGTTCCTGCGGGTGGTCGAAGCCCGCTACAAGGGCCAGAACCACGAGGTCCAGGTCAGGCTCGACGACGAGGCGTCGCGCGTGTCGTTCGAGAGCTTCGTCGCCGGCTTCCGCGCCGCTCATCGCCGGGAGTATGGCTACGACGTCGAGGACCTCGCCATCGAGGTGGTGAATTGCCGCCTCAAGGTGATTGGGGTGATCGAGCGGCCTCAGACCCGCGTGGCGGAGCCCGGCAATGTCGCCCCCTCCCCCACCGAGCGCCGCGAGGTGCGTTTCGCCGAAGGCTGGGTCGACACGCCCGTCTACGTGCGAGCTTCGCTGGGATGCGGCGCGCGGCTCGAAGGCCCCGCGGTGATCGAGGAAATGAGCTCGACCACCGTCGTCGGGCCGGGCCAACGCGTCAGCGTGGATGCCCTTGGCAACCTGGTCGTGGAACTGTGACGATGAACGCAACGCTTCAGGCGAGCCTCGCCGCCCTGCGCAGCACCGGCGAGGCGCATCTCGCCGATCCGATCGCCATGGAGGTCTTCTCCAACCGCCTGCTCTCGATCACCGAGGATATGGGCAACACGCTGGTGCGGTCCTCGTTCTCCACCAATATCAAGGAGCGCAAGGACTGTTCCGTCGCGTTGTTCGACGGGCGGGGCCGGCTCGTCTGCCAGGCCTCGCATGTGCCGCTGCATCTGGGCTCGCTGATGGGCAGCGTCACGGCGGTGCTCAAGGCCTGTCCCGTTGAGCGCATGCGCGACGGGGACGCCTTCATCTGCAACGATCCCTATCTCGCCGGCGGAACACATATGCCGGACATCTCGATCGTCACCCCGGTCTTCATCGACGGCAGCGTTCGCTTCTTTGCGGCGAATATCGGCCATCATTCCGATGTCGGCGGCTCGGTGCCGGGCTCGATTTCCGGCACGGCCCGCTCGATCTTCGAAGAGGGAATCCGGATTCCCGTGATCCGCATCGTGCGGGCGGGAGAACTCGACGAGGATCTGCTCAACCTCGTCTCGCAGAATTCCCGCGAGGCCGAGGAGCGCTCGCTCGATCTGAAGGTGCAGATCGCCACGAATGAGCGCGGCAAGCGTCTGCTGTCGAATCTGGCAGCCCAGATGGGGCTCGATGCGGCGACCGCAGCCGTCGACGATCTGCTCGCCTATACGGCCCGGCGTTTGCGGAACCGCATCCGCGACATCGCGGACGGCAAGGCGAGCTTCACGGCCTGGCTCGACGACGACGGCATAGGCGGCGAACCCGTCCCGCTGCAGGCCAACATCGTCGTCGAGGACGAGCGGCTCCTGCTCGATTTCACGGGCAGTGGTCCGCAGGCGCGCGGAGCGATGAACGTCGCCGAAAGCGCCTTGCTCGCGACCTGCTATTACGTCGTGAAGACGTTGCTCGACCCCGAATTGCTGCCCAACAGCGGCATGTTCGCCTGCATCGAGGTGTCCGCTCCGGCCGGGTCAATCCTCAATCCGAGCTATCCGGCACCGGTCGGCGCGCGGTCGATCACCTGCAACAAGGTCGCGCGGGCCCTGTTCGGCGCCTTCGCGCAGTTGCTGCCGCCGGAGCGGGCGATGGCATCCTCGCAGGACGTCGTTCCGGTGATCATCTTCTCGGGCCAGAGACGGCGCAACGACGGGACGTTCGTCTATCTGGAATCGATGGGCGGCGGCGCCGGCGCGCGACATGATGGCGACGGCATGGACGGCATCCATGTCCACATCACCAATACCTCGAACCTGCCGGCCGAGGCGCTTGAGAACGAATACGCCCTGCTCGTCGACGAATATGCGCTGGTCGAGGACTCGGGCGGCGCGGGCCGTCATCGCGGAGGCCTGGGCATCGCGCGCCAGATTTCGGCGACGCGCGAGGGCATCGTGTTCTCTGCACGCTCCGATGGGCACCGGGCCGGTGCTCCCGGCCTCTTCGGCGGACTGGCCGGAAGGACCGCACGCCTGCTGCGGGACCCGGGCACAGCGGACGAGGCGGAGCTTTCGTCCAAGATATCCAATCTCGTCCTGAAAGCCGGGCAGTCGGTCAGGCTCGAAACGCCGGGAGGCGGAGGCTTCGGCCTGCCTTCCGAGCGCGACCTGCCATCCCTCGCGGAAGACATTCGCTCCGGCAAATGCAGCCGCAGTCAGGCCGAGCGCGACTACGGGGCCGAGAAGGTGGCGCAGGCGCTGGCGCAGGTGGACTGAGATTTCAAAGGCGGGAGCGCACGGGCGTTCGCGCCCGGGACTGCTCCGGCCATAACAAGGAGCGGGACGATGACCGACAGGAACTTCAACCCCAGCCGCCGCGCCGTCATGGCGGGGGGCGTCGCCTTCGCCGGCGCTCTGCTGGCGCCGCATGGTGCGCGCGCTCAGAGCAAGGACACGTTGCGCTTCGCCCTGTCGAGCTTCCCGGCCAATCTGCGGCCGTTCCAGCATGTCGGAACGAGCGCCGGCGCCGTCAAGCTGATGATCCATCGCGGCCTGATCGGATACGATGCCGCCGGCAAGCTGCGCGGCGAGCTCGCCGAGAGCTATCGCGCGGATGGCGAGCGCGCCTATGTCTTCGAGCTTCGCGAGAACGCCCGGTTCCACAACGGCGATCCCGTGACCGGCGAGGACGTGAAGTTCTCGATCGAGCAGATCGCGGGAGCGAAATCGACCGCCTATCTCAAAGCCGCCTACGAGATCGTCGAGAGTGTCGAGGTCAAGGGGCGCAGCGTGCGCATCGTCCTGAAGGCGCCGTCGGCCACCTTCCCGTTCCATCTCGCCAGCTTCAATGCGCCGATCATCTCGGCGAAATCGACGGATAGCGAGCCGATCGGTTGCGGCCCGTACCGTATCGCCGGGATCGAACGTGGCACGCGCATCGACCTGGCCGCCTTCGACGGCTTCTTTAGACCCGGCTTTCCCAAGACCCCCAAACTCGCCTGCATCGCCTATGCCGACGAGAACCTGCGGGTCGCCGCCCTGCAGGCGGGCGATGTCGATCTCATCGAATACGTGCCGTGGCAGAGCATGGAGTCGATCGCGAACAATTCGACGCTGAAACTCGATGCCACCGACGGTCCGTTCATGGGGCTGGTCTTCAACGTCAAGCAGGGGCCATTCACGAACGCCAAGGTGCGCCAGGCCGTGGCCTATGCGGTCAATCGCGCCGACATCGTGAAGGCCGCCTTCTTCGGTCGCGGAACGCCGATGGAAGGGCTTCCGGTCGTGCCGAATTCACCCTTCTACGACGCTGCGCGCGAGGCTCACTGGAAGCAGGACATCGCGAAGGCCATGCAGCTGCTGGCGGAGGCCGGCCTGCCCAACGGCTTTCAGGCAACGCTGTTGTCCTCGGCGCAGTACGGCATGCACAAGGACACGGCCGAAATCGTGCAGCAGAGCCTCGCCGCCGTTGGCATCCAGGTGACGCTGCAACTTCCTGACTACGCGACGCGGCTCCAGATGGGCAATCGCGGCCAATACGAGTTCGCCGTGGTCGGATATGCGCTCGACTATGAGGATCCGGATGCCATGTCGAGTTTCCTCGCGGGGTCCACGGCTTCCTATCAACGCTCGTTTGGCTTCGAGAACAAGGCGATCGCCGAACTGCTCGCGAAGGGCCGCGGCGAGCTCGATCCGTCGGCGCGCAAGCGGATCTACGATCATCTGATGCGCCTGGCGCTGGAGGAAGCGCCCATGGTCGGTCTCGCCTGGCGCTCGCAGGGCTATGCTTTCCGGCGCGAGGTCGAAGGCTTCCGCAGCCTGCCCGGCTCGCTGTCCTTCTACTCGCCGGTCACATTGGCCGAGACGGGCATCCGTTGATGCATCGCAAGGACACCCTCCGCTCCATGCCCCTCAGGCCTTCTCGCCTCTCCTCCGGCAACATGCTCGAAGAGACCTATTTCGGATGAGCGCGGCCTGGCTTGCGCGCAAGCTGGCGACGGTGATTGGCCTCGCCTGGCTCGTCGCGACGATCGTCTTCCTGGCGCTGCACATGGTGCCGGGCGACCCGGCGGAGCTTCTGCTCTCGACCGGCGGCGTCTCGCCCGATCCGGCCTCCGTGGCCGAGCTGCGCGAGAAGCTCGGCCTC
>NZ_DASYHA010000019.1:0-502763 GCF_035999205.1 Allobosea sp. | reverse complement strand
CTCGAAGGGCTCGCAGGCCTTGCGCATCTGCTCGGGCGTGATGAACAGGCCGTGGTTCTCGATCGCGGGCGGATCGAACGGCCAGATCTTCATCGCCGTGATGCCGCTTTCGAGCAGGCTCTCGGCGACGGCATCGGCTCGGTTCATGAAGCCGTCGAGATCCTCGTAGGGGCCTTCGCTCAGGCCGAGATTCCAGGTCGAGACCGGCTTGATGTTCTGCGATCGGACATATCCGTAGCCGGCGCAGGTGTTGTAGATGCGCTGCCGATCGCGGCACAGGCCCCCAAGCATCTGGTGCACCGGCTGTTCGCAGACCTTGCCGAAAATGTCCCAGAGCCCGATGTCGACCGCCGAGGTGGCGCGCGACTCGACGCCGGTCGAGGCCTGCGCCATCGGCAGGTTCGTCATCTCGCGATGCAGCGCCTCGATATGCAGCGGGTTCTTGCCGAGCAGCCGCATGGCGAGCGTGTCGTGCAGATGCGCCTCGACGGCGCCCGCGCCGTAGAAGGTCTCGCCCAGGCCGATGATGCCGGCATCCGTATGGACCCGCACCCACAGCACATTGCCGAACTCCTCCGTCCGAAGCGTCTCAATCGCGGTGATCTTCAAGGCCTGCCTCCCTGGCGGCGCGCGCTCTTGGGCGGCCGGTCCGGCCATTGAGCGCTGTGGTTGATGGCGATCCGCGGGAGCGCCAGCCTGACGCCGCCCCGACGAAACGCAGCCACCATACGGGCACTTGTAAAATATCACAATATGTTTAGTCTTGCCCCCGAGATCGGAGCCACCCAATGAGCTCCGCCGCGGAGGAACGACATGGCGCAGCGCGCAAGCCGGCCCAAACTGGTGGAGACGCAGGAAGCGGGCGCGCCGGTGCGCCGCAACCGCGTCAACCTGTTCGAGCTGGCCTATCAGCGCATCGAGGAACTGCTGGTCCGCTGCGAGCTTGCGCCCGGACGCTTCCTGGCCATGCAGGACCTGCAGGACATCACCGGCTTCGGCCGCACCCCGGTCCACCACGCCGTCAACCGCCTGGCCGCCGACACGCTGATCGTGATCCGGCCGCGTCACGGCCTCCAGATCGCGCCGATCGACCTCGCCCGCGAGCGCATGCTCCTGCATCTGCGCCGCGACATCGAGCGCTTCGTCATCAGGCTCGCCGCCGAGCGTGCCGGCCCCTCCCACCGCAACCAGATGCTGCACATGGAGCGCCTGCTGCGTGAACGGCGCGACGGGCTGACTCTGGCGGAATTCAACCAGCTCGACCGCCGCATCGACCAGATGGTTCTCGCTGCGGCCGGGGAGCCCTTCCTCGAGCATACGCTGCGTCCGCTGCACACCCTCTTCCGGCGGATCGGCTTCATCTACCACAGCCACATGGCCGTGGAGCCCAGCCTCGACGGCACGATCGACCACCATCTCTCCGTCCTAAACGCCATCGCAACGCGCAACGCCGAGGCCGCCGTCGCGGCCTCGGACGCGCTGATCGCCTTCGTCGATGGCATGTTCGACGAGATGGAGACCCGCATCGACCCATCCCTGCTCGATTGCAGCGTCGAACCGCTGCTGAGCACCTGACCGAAGCCCCCCGACACCCGGACGAACGAGAAGCTGCCCGCCATGCGCATCATCTTTCACGGCGACAACGCCGCCTCCTTCAGCCAAGGCTTCACCGAACTCGTCGGTGGCGACGCCGAGGTCCGCATCCTGCCGGACGTGCTCGTGGCACCGTCCGACATTCAGGCCTATGCCGAGGCGGACGCGATCATTGGCGTGAAGTTCGACGCCGGCCTGCCGCGCCCCGAGCGCCTCAAGCTCTTCCACGTGCCCGGCGCCGGCTACGATGCGGTCAATCTCGGCTTGCTTCCGGCGCAGGCCAGCGTCTGCAACTGTTTCGGCCATGAGCAGGCCATCGCCGAATATGTGATGAGCGCGCTGCTCGCCCGCGCGATCCCGCTGGCCGATGCCGATGCGAAGCTGCGCCGGGGCAACTGGGCCTATTGGGCCGGCTCCCCCGACCGCATCCATGGCGAGATCGCCGGCCAGACCATCGGCCTGCTCGGCTTCGGCCATATCGGTAAGGCGATCGCGCGCCGCGCCAAGGCCTTCGAGATGCAGGTCCATGTCGCCAACCGCAGCCCGGTCGCGACCTCCGACCTTGTCGACCGCGCCTTCACGCTCGACCAGATCAGCGAATTCTGCGGCTCGGTCGATGTTGTCGTCGTCTCGGTCCCGCTTACTGCGGAAACCACCGGCATCGTCGGCGCAGCCGCTCTGGCGGCGATGCGGCCCGGAGCCGTGATCGTGAATGTCGGCCGCGGCCCGACCATCGACGAAGCGGCGCTGTTCGAGGCCCTTCATGCACGCCGGATAGGCGGCGCGATCATTGACACATGGTATCAGTATCCAAATCCGGGCGAGCCCAATATTTTACCTTCCAAACTGGCTTTCCATGAGCTTTCAAACGTTTTAATGACACCGCACATGTCAGGCTGGACCAGCGGCACCATCCGCCGCCGGCAACAGACCATGGCGGACAACATCAAGCGGTGCTTCTCCGGTATCGCTCTTACCAACGTAGTGCGAGAAGGGCGCTCCTAGAGCATCGGACCGAAAAGTGGATTTCGGTTTTCGGGCAATTCCGATGCTTTGAAGAGCAAGCCCGATCGCCAGCAAACCGGCCGAACGAAGCCGGAGCAACAACACGTGACCAGTCGTCAAACCGAGGAAACGGCAAAATGAACCTGATGAAGCACCTCAAGATCGCCGGCTTGGCTCTCGCGCTCGGCGCCGGCATGCTCGCCGCCGGCCAGGCCTCGGCCCAGTCGCTGGCCGATATCACCAAGCGCGGCAAGGTCCGCATCGGCGTGCTGATCGGCGCCCCGCCCTACGGCTCGGTCGACTCGACCGGCAACGCCATCGGCTACGATGCCGACGTCGCCGCTCTCGTCGGCAAGTATATCGGCCTGCCGGTCGAGGTCGTGCAGCTCACCCCGCCCTCGCGCATCCCGGCGCTCGAAGCCAACAAGGTCGACTTCCTCGTCGCGACGCTGGCCCCGACCCCCGAGCGCGCCAAGGCGGTGATGTTCACCATCCCCTACAGCGCCTTCCAGATGGGTATCTACGCCAAGAAGGGCACCGCGATCAAAAGCTGGGCCGATCTCAAGGGCAAGAAGGTCGGCGTCAACCGCGGCTCCTCCGTCGAGCGCGAGTTCGTCAACCGCGAGAAGGAGCTGAACCTCACCATCCTGCGCTTCGAGGACGACTCGACCACGATGCAGGCGCTCTTCTCCGGCCAGGTCGAGGCCATCGCCGGCCCCGACGCCCAGGCCAATGCCGCCATCAAGGCGCGCGGCGAAACCGAGACCGAGGTGAAGTTCTTCTTCGGCATGCAGCCGAACTCGATGACCGTTCGCAAGGATGCCTTCGAGCTGCAGCAGTGGCTGAACAACGTGATCTACTACATCAAGCAGAATGGCGAGCTGAACGCCATTTCCGAGAAGTGGGTCGGCGGCCCCCTGCCGCAGCTGCCCACCTTCTGATACCGGGCCCTGCGCCGGCACGGAGCCAATCGGCCCGTGCCGGCCTTCCCGATCCGCTGTCCCGCAGGCTAGAGCGCCTGCCTTGCTCCCGGGACCTGGCGTGACCCCTGACATGGGGAGGAGTCCTCCTTGCAGTTCGACCCCGTCTTCGCCGAATCGGACCTGATCCTGAACGGGATCATGTTGACGATCGTGCTTTCGGCCAGCGCGATCGTGCTCGGCTGCACGCTGGCCGTGCTGCTCGTGGCGCTGCGCACACTCGCTGGGCGCTGGGCCGGCTATGTCGTCGACGCCTATGTCGAGCTGATGCGCAACACGCCCTTCCTGATCCAGCTCTTCATGATCTTCTTCGGCCTGCCTCTGCTTGGCATCCGGATGTCCGGCGTCGAGGCGGCCCTGCTGACGATGACGCTGAACCTCGGTGCCTATTCGACCGAGATCATCCGCGCCGGTGTCGATTCGATCCACAGGTCGCAGTTCGAGGCCGGCGTCTCGCTGGCGCTCTCGCGCCGCCAGGTCTTCCAGTATGTCGTGCTGCAGCCCGCCTTCGCCCGGGTCTGGCCGGCGCTGTCGAGCCAGTTCGTGCTGATGATGCTGGCCTCCTCGATCTGCTCCTTCATCTCGGTGCAGGAACTGTCGGGCGCCGCGGCGATCGTCGAGCAGCGCACCTTCCGCAGCTTCGAGACCTACATCATCGTCACGGCCGTCTATCTGGTGATGGCGCTGTCGCTGAAGGTCTTCCTGCTCTGGCTCGGGCGGAAGCTGTTTCCGCAGGTCTCCGGCCTTGCCCGTCTCGATTCCAAGGCGGAGGCGGCCTGATGCAGACCTTCGGTTGGCCCGAGGCCATGTTCATCTTCCGGGCAGCGGGCTGGACGCTCCTGCTCACGGCGATCTCCTTCGTCATCGGCAGCCTGCTCGGCGGCGCCTTCGCGATCATGCGGCTGTCGCGCATCAAGCTGGTCCGGAATTTCGCCGCCGGCTACATTCTCGTGATCCAGTCGATCCCCGTGCTCATGGTGCTGTTCATGAGCTATTACGGACTGTCGATCATCGGCATCGAGCTGCCGCCCTTCTTTGCCGCCTCCGCGTCGCTCGCGGTCTATGTCTCGGCCTATCTCGCCGAAATCTGGCGCGGCTCGATCGAATCCGTTCCCTTCCAGCAATGGGAGGCGTCGGCCTCGCTGGCGCATACGCCGGCACAGACCTATCGCTATGTCATCCTGCCGCAAGCCGTCCGCATCTCGCTGCCGCCGACGGTCGGCTTCCTCGTGCAACTCGTGAAGAACACCTCGATCGTCTCGGTCGTCGGTTTCGTCGAACTCTCGCGAGCCGGACAGCTCGTCAACAACGCCACCTTCCAGGCCTTCCAGGTCTTCTCGCTGGTGGCGGTGATCTATTTCGCGATCTGCTTCCCGCTGTCCCGGCTCAGCCGCCATCTCGAAAAGGTGATGAATGCCAGCCGTTCTCATTGACGACGTCCACAAGAGCTTCGGCAAGCTGGAGGTGCTGAAAGGCGTCTCCCTCAACGTCGAAACCGGCCAGGTGGTCGCTCTCATCGGCCGCTCCGGCTCCGGCAAGAGCACGCTGCTCCGCTGCATCAACGGGCTCGAGGCGATCAATTCCGGCCGCATCGAGGTCGCCGGCCATGCCGTCGAACAGGATCAGAAGAAGCTGCGCGAGCTCCGCAAGGATGTCGGCATCGTCTTCCAGAGCTACAACCTGTTCCCGCACCTGACCGTCGGCCAGAACATCATGCTGTCGCCGCGCATTACCCAGAACGTGCCGCAGGCACAGGCCGAGAAGCTCGCCCGCGACGTGCTGGCCCAGGTCGGCCTGTCCGAGAAGTTCGACAGCTATCCGGACAATCTCTCGGGCGGCCAGCAGCAGCGCGTCGCCATCGCGCGTTCGCTCGCCATGCAGCCGAAGGTGATGCTTTTCGACGAGGTCACCTCGGCGCTCGACCCGGAGCTGACCGGCGAGGTGCTGCTCGTCATGGAGAAGCTCGCCAAGGACGGCATGACCATGCTGCTGGTGACGCATGAGATGAACTTCGCCCGCAATGTCGCGAGCACGACCGTCTTCATGCATCAGGGCAAGATCTGGGAGAGCGGCCCCTCCCAGGAGGTCTTCGGCAATCCGCAGACTCCGGAACTGCGCAATTTCGTCAGCGCCGGCACCAAGTAGCCGCCGCCAAGCCGGTGGCCTCAACCGATCCGCTCTGCGCCCGCGTCAGGCCTCCGGCTTGCGCGGGTTCAGGGGCTTGCGGTCGCCGCGCGCCGTCCAGCCGCCATCGACGACCAGGACGGAGCCGGTGCAGAACGAGGCGTCGTCGCTGGCGAGCCAGAGCATCGCCTGGGCGATCTCGATGGGCTGGCCCAGCCGCTCCATCGCCTGGCGTCCCTCGAGACCGCTGCGCAGCTCGTCTGCGTCCGGCCCGCTCAGGATCTTCTTGAAATAGGGCGTGGCGATCGTCCCTGGCGCGACTGCATTGACCCGGATGTTCGCCTCGACATGGTCGACGGCCATGGCGCGCGTCAATGCCGCCACCGCCCCCTTCGAAGCGACATAGGCCGCGCGATCGAAGATGCCGATATTGGCGACGGCCGAGGCCGTGTTGACGATCGCGCCGCCGCCCTGCTTCGCCATGACGGGGATCGCGTATTTGCAGCCCAGGAAGACGCCGTTGACGTTCACCGCCATCAGGGCGTTCCAATCCGCCTCCGAGGTCGAAACCACCGTGCCGGCGAAGCCATAGCCGGCATTGTTGACGAGGATGTCGAGCCGGCCGTAGTCGGCGACGGCGCGGGCGATCATCGCGGCGACCTCCGGCTCCTTGCTGACATCGACCTGATGCGCCGCGGCCTTGCCGCCCTGACCGGCAATCTCGGCCACGACGCGCTCGGCGGCGGCGAGATCACGATCCGCGACGATCACGGTCGCCCCCTCGCGGGCGAACAGCTTGCACGCCTCGTGGCCGATGCCGGAGCCGCCCCCGGTGATGATCGCGATCTTGCCTTCGAGCCTCATATCCACGTCTCCCTTTCGACCCTTGAGCCACGCGGCGAGTGAGGCACGCTCACAGCATCGCCACCGGCGAGAAATGCTGCTCGATTGCCGCCAGCAGCGCTTGCCCGACAATCCAGGAGGATTTCGGATTGCTCGGCGATGGCCGGTTGGCGATCTCCAGCGACATCGTGCCGAACTCGCTCTTCGCCGTCACCACATGCATGTTGCCGGATGCAGCGGGATCGCAGACGACGTCCACGCCGGTCGCCTCGAAGCCGGGGCCGGCCAGCGCCAGCGCAGCCGCGACATTGAGGTTCTGCGGGTACAACGCCGCAGCCTCCCGCGCCGTGCCGGAGAAGAGCGTCACCGGCTCCGGCAAGCTCGCCGGGTCGTGCCCGAGCGCGCGCAATTCGGCACTCCAGGCAGCCGGCGGCTTGCGCGAAACGTAGCGCAGCTCGAGTTGCTTCGCATGGCGCACGGCACGGACATAGTCGAGCCCGCCGAGCGCGCCCGAGGCCAGCAGGAGCCGCCCACCTCCCCTGCGCGCCTTGGCGAGCAGCCCTGCGAAGAAGGCCTCGTCGTGCAACGCGCCGATCGACGAGATCAGCACCGGCAGCCCGAGCCCGAGGCAGCCCGGCACGCTGTCCCGCACCGCCTCATGGCCGGCTGCCTCGATCACCAGATCGGGCGCGAAGGCCTCGAGTTCCTCAAGTCCCGACAAGGCCTCGATTCCCGCCGGCACGCGCGCCCGCGACGGCGAACCGGGGCGCAGCAGCACGCCGAGCGCATAACCCGGTGCCTCCGCCTCGAGCAGCGCCGCCGCGATGTCAGAGGCGATCGCGCCATAGCCGATCAGGACGACGCGGCGAGCGCTCACTTCAACTCTCCGATCCACTCCACGACCTTGGCCGTGAAGGCATCGGGCCGCGAGACCGGGAAGAAATGCCCGCCGCTATCGAGCAGGATCTTCCGGCATCCGGGCAGCGCCGCCGCGAGTTCCTCCTGCAGGAAGGACGGCACGATCATGTCGTCCCGCGCACCCAGCACCAGCGTCGGCATCGGCAAGGCCGCAATGTCGGCGGCCCCGTCGAAGGAGAGCAGCGCGTCGATGCGCTCACGCACGACCTGCCTGGCCTCGGCCGAGGTCGGTGCCGCAGCCAGAGCCGCCTCATAGACAGCCCAGTTCGCTTCCAGCCAGAGCGGCGGGTAAGAGATCAGCACCGCGGTCGCAGCATAGGCCTGCGGGTTGTCCTCGAGGATCGAGCGCCGCGCGCCAAAGAGCCCGCTCATGTAGCGGCTTGGCTTGAGCCATGTCGCGCTCAGGATCAGGCCGTCGAGGCGACCCGGCGCGATCCTTCCCAGGGCCTGGCCGATGCATCCGCCGGTCGAATGCCCGAGCAGAACGGCCCGCTCGACGCCGGCGGCATCGAGCACGTCGAGGCAGTCCTGGGCGAGCTGCTCGATGCTGCAGGCCGCCGTGCCGCGCGTGCTCGCCGCGATGCCGCGCTGGTCGAAGCGGATGACGCGGAAGGAGCGCGCCAGGGTCGCGGCATTGCCCGTCCAGAAACCGGCCGTGCCGCCGAGTCCGCTGACCAAGAGCAGCGCCGGCCCATCGCCCTCGGCGAAGGCCTGAAGCACCGCGCCGTCCTTCGTTTCGACGGTGAAGGCCCCGGATGCGGAAGCGGCGCTCATTGCAGCGGCGAGTAGGAAACAGGGGTCAGAATGCGCGTGTCCTGGATGTCGATCAGCCCGTCGACACGCTTGAGGTAGTCCTGCCAGCGCGGATCGGCGAGCATCGCTTTGCGCTTGGCGGCGCGCTCATCGAGGCTGTTGTAGCTCCACAGCGCGACGACATGGTTGAGCTCGCCGATCTCCGTGGTGAAATAGGCGATGAAGGTGCCAAGGTGCTCCTTCTGCAGCGGCAGGCCGTGCTCACCATAGATCTTCACGAACTCGGCCAGCTTGCCGGCCTTGATGCGATAATCGCGCTCTTCATAAATCATTGAAACGTCCTCTCCTGGCGCGGCCGGCTCGGCTGCGTCATCTCATCGGGTCGCGCCGGCCGCATCGACGCGGTGCAACAGGTTGCGATAGCAACCCATCATCGTCGAGCATGGACCGCCCGGGCAACCCGCGCCATGCGCGCTGTTGCCGGGATGGGCCGCCCGCAGCGCAAGACACGCAGCTAGCGCCCGAGAGGCCGGCGATCCGGACCGGCCACGGCAGTTGCCAATCGCGACGAGCCCGGCCAAACACGTCGTGACCAGTCTTCCAACGGTATGAGCATGAGCAGCGACCAGAACCGTCTCGCCGCATTGCGGCGGCTCCTCACGCAGGCGCATGAGAAACTTGGGCTCAAGCTCGGCTTCCAGCTCTGGGACGGCAGCAGCATCCCCGCCGACTGGCCGCATGACGGTCTCGCCATCGCGATCCGCGATTCCGGCGCGGTCGCCGCCTTGATCCGCAAGCCGAAGCTCGACACGCTGCTGAACCTGCATATCAGCGACCGCATCGCCCTGCTCAACGGCTCGATCTTCGATCTCGCGAGCGCGCGCCCGGAGGGCAAGGTCGGGCGCCTGGCCCGCAATATCCCCAAGAGTGCCGTGCTCGACGTGCTGCGCCGTTTCATATTCGCGCCCGGCACCGTCCAGAACGCGGTCGAGCACCGCAAGGGCGACGAGATCGCCCGCGATGGCGCGCCGGCGACCAACAAGGCCAATGTCGCCTATCACTACGACGTCTCGAACGCCTTCTACCGCCTCTTCCTCGATGAGGAGATGGTCTACACCTGCGCCTACTTCACCGAAGACCATGGCGACATCGACCGCGCCCAGCGCGACAAGCTCGACATGATCTGCCGCAAGCTGCGCCTTCAGCCGGGGGACCGTTTCCTCGACATCGGCTGCGGCTGGGGCGCGCTGGTCTGCCACGCCGCCCAGCATTTCGGCGTCGAGGCCCATGGCGTGACACTGGCCGAGGAGCAGTTGGCGCTCGCCCGTGAAAAGGTCGAGCGCCTCGGCCTGCAGGACAAGGTCACGCTCCATCTCAAGGATTTCACCCAGATGGAGGGGCAATTCGACAAGGTCTCGTCGATCGGCATGTTCGAGCATGTCGGGATCGCCAACCACCCCTCCTATTTCCAGGCGGTCAACCGGCTGCTACGGCCGCGCGGGCTCTATCTGCACCACACCATCTCGCGCCGCGCCAAGAAGACCGACAAGGCCTTCAACAGGATGCCGGCCGAGTATCGCGCGCTGGTGCGCTACATCTTCCCCGGCGGCGAACTCGACCATCTCGGCATGTCGATCGCCAATCTCGAGCGCTACGGCTTCGAGGTCCACGATGTCGAGGGCTGGCGCGAGCATTACCAGCGCACGACGCGCCTCTGGTGGGAGCGGCTGGAGGCCAGGAAGGCCGAGGCTGAGGCCGAGATCGGTCCCGAGCGCACGCGGATGTGGCTGCTCTATCTCGCCGGCTGCTCGCTCGCCTTCGAGCGCGGCGGCGCGCTGGTCAACCAGACGCTGGTCTCGAAGCGCCGCAAGGGCGCTTCGGGTCTGCCCCTCACACGGGCGGATCTGTATCGCTGAGCCGCACCGCGCAGCATGGTCGGGCCTGACCCGACCATCTCGGACGCTCGATGCTGTCGATGGGGAGTTCCTCGGGCCAAGCCCGAGGACGCCGCGGAGACCGGTTCAGGCCTTCACGAAGAGGTCGAGCTTCCCGTAATGCTCGGCCAGCAGGTAATAGAAGGTCAGTCGGGACTTGGTCTTGTCGGCCTTCATGTGCTCGCAGATCGCCTTCACGGAGGCGTCGAGATCGGCGGATTTCAGGCCGAGCTTCTTCTTCAGGAAATTCTCGCGGACGCGCTCAAGTTCGGCCGGATCGGAGCAGGCGACATAGCGGGTATCGGGCTTGCTCATGACGAGCGCATAGGATTTCGACATGCCCGCAAAGGCCGCTTCGTTGAACGGCTTCTTGGCAAACTTCTTGGCGTCGGCAAGATGATCCATCTGTAGCCCCCTATGAGCCGGGTGGCGGCTGCCCGGCGTGTCCTTGGTCGCCTGCCGAAACGTTAACGTGCTTTTTCCGTGCAGGCGAGGGGGGCGGCTGCTTTTCGCAACGCCGACGCTAAGCGGCTCTCTTCCCGCCAGGGTGACGGCTTCAGGGCAGGACCACCACCGGCGTGCCCATGCGGACTCGGGCATAGAGATCGGCAACGTCGTGGTTGTGCATGCGGAAGCAGCCATAGGACGCCGCCGTGCCGATCGTGCCGGGCATGTTGGTGCCATGGATGGCGTATTCACCGCCGGGACCCAGTCCGATCACGCGCGCGCCCATCGGATTGCGCGGCGAGCCCCCCGGGATGACGTCCGGCAGGCGGGGATTGTCGCGCTTCACCGAGGCCGGCGGGCTCCACGCCGGGTCGACCTGCATCTCCTCGACATATTTGACACCGCGCCACTGCTTGCCGGCCTTGCCGACGGCAATGGTGTAGCGGATCGCCGTCCCGCCACCGGTGACGAGATAGAGCCGACGCTCGCCGGTGCGGATGACGATCGTGCCGGGATGATAGCGGGCATCGGGCACCTGCACGATCTCGCGCGCCGCAGCCGGGCCGGTGCCAAGCGTCGCCAGCGGCAGCGCAAGGGCGCCCGTGAGCAGCAACTCGATTGAAGCGTGGCGTCTAGCCATGGTCGCACCTCCCTCGCGAAATCAGGCGGGAGATGTGGCTCCGCCCGCCTGAATCGGGGGTTGAGCGATATGGTGAAGCCTGGATTCAGGATGAATCGGCCCTGAATCCAGCCAAAACGGTCAGGCGGCTGAGATCATTCGGTGCTGCTGCGGCAGCAGGAAGGGCAGGCCCGGCCCCGGCGCCCGGCTCAGCGAGAGCTCGACCTTGAAGACCTGGCGCAGCAGCGCATCGTCCAGCGTCTGCGCCGGCGGGCCCTGTGCGATGATCGCGCCCTGGTCCATCACCACGAGATGGTCGGCATAGGTCACCGCCAGGTTGAGGTCGTGCAGCACGATCAGCACCGCGACCCCGCGCGCCGCGATGGCGCGCGCCATGTCGAGCAGAGCGAGCTGATGGCACAGGTCGAGGCTGGCGATCGGCTCGTCGAGGAAGAGCGCCTGCCGGCTGGCGACACTGCGGCCGGCCTCGATCTGGCAGAGCACGCGGGCGAACTGCACGCGTTGCTGCTCGCCGCCCGACAGCGTCTGGTAGCGCCGACCGGCCAGGTCGAGCACGCCCGCCGCAGCCAGGCATTCGCCGACCAGCGCCTCGCGGCGCTGGCGCGACAGCGCCCGGCCGATGCCGTCGACGCCGAGGCTCGCCACCTCATAGACGCTGAACGGGAAGACCAGCCGGGCATGCTGCGCCATCACGGCACGCTGGCAGGCGAGCCGCCAGCCGGGAATCGCGTGCAGGTTCTCGCCGTCGATGCTGACCTGGCCTTGCGACGCCCTGGCCTCGCCGGTCATGAGCTTCAGCAGAGTGGATTTGCCCGCACCGTTGGGGCCGATCAGGATCGTCGTCGTCCCGGGTGTCAGGTCGAGCGTGGCGTCGCGGACGAGGGCTCGCCCCCCGGCATGGAAGCTCAAGCCCCGCGCGGCGACGATGGCAGCGTTGGTTCCCGTCTCAGACATCGAGCGGCCCCGAGCGGCGCAGCAGCAGCCACAGGAAGAACGGTGCGCCGATCGCGGCCGTGACGATGCCGATCGGCAGTTCGGCCGGCGCCACGATCAGCCTTGCCACGATATCGGCGCCGACCAGCAGGATCGCCCCGCCCAACGCCGAGAGCGGCAGCAGCAGGCGGTGATCGGGACCGATGGCCAGCCGGATCAGATGCGGCACCACGATCCCGACGAAGCCGATCAGGCCGGCGGAGGCGACGCTGGCTCCGACCGCCAGCGCGACCAGCAGGATCGCCAGCGCCTTGATGCGCTGAACGGGAATGCCGAGATGATAGGCCTCGGCCTCGCCCAGCATCAGCCCGTTGAGACCGCGTGCGAGCAGGGGCATGGCGAGCAGCAGTGGGATGATGATCGGCGCGATTGCCGTCAGCTTGGTCCAGCTCGCGCCACCAAGGCTGCCCATGGACCAGAAGGTCAGGTCACGCAATTGCCTGTCGTCGGAGATGAAGGCGAGCAGGCCGGTCATGGCCCCGGCCAGGGCGCCTAGCGCGACGCCGGCCAGCAGCATGGTCGCGACCGATGTCCGGCCCTCGCGCGTCGCGATCAGATAAAGCACCAGCGTCGAGATCAGCCCGCCGCAGAAGGCGCCGAAGGGCAGCACGGCGAAGGGCAGCTTCATCAACGTCCCCGTCAGGAAGCGGTCGCCCAGCACGATCGTCGCGGCCGCCGCCAGCCCCGCCCCGGCCGAAACGCCGACGAGTCCTGGATCTGCCAGCGGATTGCGGAACAGCCCCTGCATCAATGCGCCTGAGACCGCGAGCCCCGCCCCGACGAGAAGCCCGAGCAGCACGCGCGGCAGGCGGATGTTGAGCACGACAAGAACGTCCCGGCCCTCCAGCAGCGCGGCATCGCCGGTCACCCGGGCCCATAGGATCTCGGCCACCCGCGCCGGTGGAATCGCGATGGCACCCTGCCCGACCGCGACGAGCGCGAGCAGGACGCAGCCCAGGACCAGCCCGACCACGGCGAAGATGGCGAGTCGGCGCCGCCCCGCAATCAGTGTTGCGAGACCGGCGGGCATGGTTGGCACGGGTGGCGAGGCGAGTGTCACGGGGCGGTCGCGGTCTTCAGCGGCGGAATCGCAGACTCCGGATAGCTCGCAGCCATAAGGTCGCGCGCCGCCAACGGCGTCCGCGGGCCGAAGCCGAGCAGATAGAGCCCGTCCATCGTGGTGAGCCGCTTCTGCTTTGCGGCCGGCGTCTCCGCGAAAGCCGGCATGGCGAAGAGCTCGTCGGGCGTGGTGTTGTGGCTGCTGCTGTTGCGCATCATCAGGATCATGTCGGGAGCGCCCGCCATGATCGCCTCGTCCGTCATCGTCTTGTAGCCTTCGATGCCGTCAGCGACGTTGATGCCGCCGGCATGCCGGATGATCGCGTCAGCCGAACTGTTGCGCCCGCCGACGAGCACCCGGCCATTCTGCAGCGACAGCACGAACAGCACCCGCCGCGGCTTGGCGATGGCACCGCGCAGCGCCGCCAGTTCCTCGAAGCGCGCCCGCGTCTGGGCCGCCAGCCTGGCCGCCGGCTCGGCCGCACCGAGCACGGCTCCGATCGCCTCGATCTTCGCCGCGACGCCCTCCGCGCTCGTGTCGTCCGGGAAGCGCGCGATCTTCACTCCGGATTCGTTCAGCAGCGAGACGGCGCCGGGCGGTCCCGCACCATCGATGAGCATCACCAGCGACGGCTTGAGCGACAGCACGCCCTCGGCCGACAGCGCGCGGACATAGCCAACATTCTTCTTCTCGCGCAGCGCATCGGGCGGGAATTGGCTGGTCGAGTCGACGCCGACGACACGGTCCTGCAGGCCGAGCGCGTAGATCACTTCGGTGATCACGCCGCCCACCGAGACGATGCGCTCCGATGCCTGAGCCCGTGCAGAGCCGATGAGGCCGGCCGGCGACAACAGGCTGCCGGCGGCGAGCAGGGTGAGGCCGATCGCGGCCGACAGCTCGCGCCTGTCGAATTGCCGGGAACGGTCTGCCGGATGGACGGTACGGGCGACCATGAGAGGATCTCCTGATGACCGACGGCGCGACCTGCATCCGAAGACCGGGGATCGCGGCGCCGACAGCGTTTCTGCCGTTTTGCCAAGTAGATCTCAGTTTTTAATTATTCAAAACAGAGAAATACAGCAGCGTTATTGACGGTGATATTCAGCTTTACTAGAAGCGGTCAAGGGCAGTGCCGCGGCGCGATAGAGCGGCGCGGCATTCCGACCGAAAGTCGAGACCGGATCGCGGTTCCGCCCGCCAGACGCCAAAGCCAGTGACAGGACAATCCGATGTTCATCGCCATGAACCGCTTCAAGGTCGCGAAGGGTGAGGAAGCCGCGTTCGAGACCGTCTGGTCGTCGCGCAAGACCCGCCTCGACGAGATGCAGGGCTTTCTGGCCTTCCACCTGCTCAAGGGCCCAGAGCGGGAAGACCACACGCTCTATTCCTCCCACACCACCTGGGCCACGAAGGACGACTTCACCGCCTGGACGAAGTCGGAGCAGTTCCGGGACTCGCACCGCAATGCCGGCCAGAAGCGCGAGAAGCCCCTCTTCCTGGGCCACCCCGAATTCGAGGGCTTCGAGACCGTGCTGAGCGAGGTCAACCCGCACCGCCCTCTCCAGGCGGCGGAGTGAGGGCTCATGTCGGCGCTTGAAGCCGTTGCACCGGCACAGGACGCAGTTCAGCGCGTCCGCGACCTGCTCGCAGCCAAGCCCGACGGGCTGATCGAGGCGATCGCCCGCGAGGCGGGCGTCTCGACCCAGACCGCCCTCGAACAGCTGCCGGCCGACCAGCGGCTGTTCGTCGCAGTCGAGCGTTTCGAGGCCGTGTGGCAGGACCTCGCCACCTGGGGCGAAGTGCTGTTCCTGATGCACACCCCCGATGTCGTCCTGGAGTGCGTCGGCACGCTGCCGGTCGGCAGCTTCGGCCATGGCTACTACAACATCCATGGCGACAGCCCCATCGGCGGTCATATCAAGGCCGAAAACTGCAAGGCGATCTACATCGTCGACCGCGCCTCGGGACAGGGGCGCCGCGCCTGCTCCGTGCAGTTCTTCAACGGCGCCGGTGACGTGATGTTCAAGATCTTCGTTCGCCGGGACGCCCAGCGCGCCCTGCTTCCCGAGCAGTTGGAACGCTTCGAGAGCCTGAAGACGAAATTCGTCTGACCGCCATCGCGCGGCCTGATTTGTAGGGTCTGTCCCCCGGGCGCCGTTCCGGGGCGCAGACCCTATCACTGGTTTGTTATGCCTTGTCTTTACATTCAATTAACCATGCTGGCGCAGCCTCGACCTCCCCAGGCCAAGCCAGCGTGAGTGGGTCTGTCGACGCTTCACCGTCCGGCAGCCATGGCGCCCCGCAGAACGGCCTGCCCGATGATGCAGCCGCGGATGTCGACATGGTCGCGCACGTTGTCCTGGAGCGGGCGAGCTTTCCGCCCAGGCGCCCCGCCCTCACCTTGGCCCAGGGTCGGCGCTTCGTGGCAAGGCGCGTTCCTGCGCTGCGCCAGGGCTTCGGCTCCGCCGCAATGCTCGGCCTGCGCTTCGTCCAGGCCCGGCTGATTTCGGTCTGGGGGCTGCTGGTCGCAGCCATCTTCTGCCCGCCGCACATATTCGCCGCCTTCGCGGTTTTCTCGGCCGCGGCGACGTTCATCTCCATAGCGGCCTTGCTGCGGCTCGAGGCGGTCTTCTTCCGCAATGGTGACCGGACCCAGCTCGGTCTGGCCTTCCGTCTCGCCATGGCCTGTGGCGCCGCGTTCCTCGGCCTAGCCGCCGTGGTCCTCGCCATCCTCGTGGGCATAGGACGGATCGCCCCCGCCATCGCGTTGATCTTCTTCGTCTCGCTTTCGGCCCGCGCTGTTCTGCGCCTGCTTTGGGCCGAGGCGACGGCGGAGGGCGATTTCCGGGCCATCGGCAACAGCAATCTGGTCCAGGCGCTGGTCCAGCCCGTTCTCATGCTGCTGCTGATCGCGATCTTCGGGCCCAAGGCGCTCGCGCTGTTTCTCGCCGATGCGCTCGGCAATGCGACCGCGGCGGTCTATCTCGCGAAGCGTCGCCGCGACAGCCTGCTCGCCTTGGCGCAGCCCCGGGAGTGGTCGCGACGCGGGCTGCTTTGGGCAGCCAGGCGCTGGCGCGATGCCCCTCGCATCCTGCTGCCCTCGGCACTGCTCTCCTATGGCTTCACCGTGGCGCCGCTGCTGGCCCTGCCGTACGCTGCCAACCCGCTCCTTGCGGCCCATGTCGCGCTCGCGATGCGGCTGCTGGACGTGCCCACGCAGATGTTCGGAACCATGTCGGGCCCGCTGCTGCTCAACCGGCTGCGCACCCGGGAGGGCTCGCGGCGGCAATTCTGGGTGCGCCTGGCGACGCTCGGTCTCGTCGCGGCCGCCATTGCGCTGTTCGTGCCGATTGCGATCGGCGCGCATCTGTTCGGTGGCGTATTCGACGATACCAAATGGGAGGGCGTGGGCGATGTCATCGCCGTGATGACGCTGTTCTACGGCGGTATCGCCCTGTTCAACCCGCTTCACGACATCGCCGCCCTTGCCCGCGACACGACCTGGCAGCTCGCCGCCAACATCATCGCCTTCGTGGCAATCGTCGCCGCTATCCTGTGGTTCGGTGCGCTGTCGTCGCAGTTGCTCTATGCGGTCGGCGTGATCTCGGTCGCGCGCGCAGCTGCCCATGCCCTGTTCGTCTGGATCGGACAGGGCGAGGCATCGGCGCGGGACAATGAACACGTCCCGGGAGCCCGGGGGGCGCGCTGAGCCGGCGCTACTCCCGCCGGATCAGCCAGTCGGCCAGCAGGGACGAGAAGAACCCCGGCTTGAACTCGGCTTCGAGCCGGGCGGGATCATAGATGTCGCGCGCCCAGTCGAGAAAGGCGATGCCCTTGGCCTCGCCCTCGACCCGATAGGTCTCGAAGAAGGCATCGAGAATCCCGGTCTTGGCGAAGCGGAAATGGCCGTAGCGCAGCGACAATTGGCGCATGGCCTCGGCGAGCGGGCGCCCCTCATGGATCAGCAGATAGAGCGCGGCGAAGAAGCCCGCCCTGTCCGCGCCCGACTTGCAATGCACCAGCGCCGGCTCCTTCAGTGACGCGAAGAAGTCCTGCGCGGCGAGGATGGTCTCGCGCTCGGGCGCACCACGCGAGCGCAGCACGAACTCGACCAGCTCGATGCCATGCCGCTCGCAGGCCTCGCGCTGCAACGGCCAGGCGCCGTGCTCTCGCCCGCCACGCAGGTTAACGATGGTCTTCACACCCTGCCTGGCGAACCAGGCGATCTGCCCCGGCGCAGGCTGAGCCGCCCGCCACAGCCGCGGAGTGACCTTGTGCGCGTTCAGATAGGCCAGGCGGAAGATACCGTGATCAACCAGCAGCATGTTGGCCCAGGCGCGCAGGCGCTGGCCCCGGCTCTCGATCGGCCGGTCCCAGCGCGCGATGCGGGCCATCCGCCGCGCATAGCGTTCCTCGTCGGGGCGCAAGCTGTTCAGCACGGGCGCCTCCCGTGCGTTGCACGGCGGGCGCGGCTCGAATGACATGTCATGACGCGCCCGATACCAGCGCTGGGGGGATCACGCAAATCGGCGGGAATTCCCGTGGTGCGAAGGTCGGGCTTGGCGTTTCGCGCGCGAACCCTCATAAGACGCCCGTTTCCAATTCCTGACAGGTTCCAAGACAATGCGCCTCGACGCCATCTCCATCGGCAAAAATCCCCCCGACGAAGTCAACGTCGTCATCGAGGTGGCGATCGGCGGCGAGCCGATCAAGTACGAAATGGACAAGGAGGCGGGCACGCTCTTCGTCGACCGCTTCCTCTACACGCCGATGCGCTATCCCGGGAACTACGGCTTCATCCCGCACACCCTCTCCGAGGATGGCGATCCCTGCGACGTGCTGGTCGCGAATACGCGTCCGCTGATCCCGGGCTCCTACATCGCGGTCCGGCCGATCGGCGTGATGATGATGGAGGACGAGGGTGGTGGCGACGAGAAGATTATCGCCGTGCCGGTCCCGAAGCTGACCAAGCGCTACGAGAACGTCCACAACTACACCGACCTGCCGAAGATCACGCTCGATCAGATCCAGCACTTTTTCGAGCACTACAAGGATCTCGAGCCCGGCAAATGGGTCAAGCTGACCGGCTGGGGCGATGCCGCCAAGGCCAAGCAGCTCATCGTCGAGGCGATGGACCGCGCCAAGGCGGCGAAGAAGGGCTGAACCCTCCTCCCCTCGGGGAGAAGGTGGCTGCGCAGCAGACGGATGAGGGACGGGCCGCGCGAGCGGCCCTTTCTCGTTCAGGCCCCGATTGCCTCGCCCAAGGCCACCACCCGTTTGGCCATCTCGGCATGCAGCCGCTCGACCATCCGGCCGCCGAGCTGGATCGCCCCCTTGCCCTGGTTCTCCGGCTCGGCGAAGGCGGCGATGATCGAACGGGCCTGGGCCAGTTCGGCCTCGTCCGGCGCAAAGACGGTATTGGCGAGCGCCACCTGGTTGGGATGGATCAGCGTCTTGCCGTCGAAGCCGAGGTCACGGCCCTGCTCGCATTCGGCCTTGAAGCCGTCCTCGTTCTTGAGGTCGTTGTAGACGCCGTCGAGGACATCGATGCCGTGGGCCCGCGCGGCCAGGATGGCACTGGTCAGCCAGGGCAGCATCGGCGCACGGCCGGGCAGGAAGCGGGCGCGCGTCTCCTTGGCGAGGTCGTTGGTGCCCAGCACGAAGCAGGCGAGCCGCGTGCGCGGATCGCGCGCCGCCCGTGCGACCTTCTCGGCGTCCAGGATCGCGAGCGGCGTCTCGATCATGGCCCAGATCCGTAGTTCCGGCTTCGCCCAGAGCCCGTCGAGTTGCGCCCCGATCTGCTGCAGCGTCTCGGGCGCCGACACCTTCGGGATCAGGATCGCATCCGGATCGGCTTCGACCGCCGCGGCGAGATCGTCCTTGAACCAGGCCGTATCGACGCCATTGGTACGGATGACCAGCTCCCGCCGGCCGTAGCCGCCGGCCTTGACCGCAGCGCAGACCTGATCGCGCGCCGAAGCTTTGGCCTCGGGGGCAACGGCGTCCTCCAGGTCGAGGATCAGTGCATCGGCGGGGATCTCACGGGCCTTTTCCAGGGCGCGGGCATTCGAACCGGGCATGTAGAGTACGCTGCGGCGCGGACGGATCGTCGGCATGGGGTCTCTCCTGACGCCAGTGGACCAAGCTTCATTGCACTGCACACTAGACGCATCGGCGATGCAACGTCAGTTCTGCGAAAGGCGGATGAAGGAGGCCGAACATGGCATGGATCGCGGGCGTGGACGGCTGCAAGGCCGGCTGGATTGCAGCCATCCTCGATCTCGAGGCGGATACGCCGCCGATCCTGCGCGTCGTCACGGGCTTCGCCGAACTGCTCGCCGGGAGCCCCGCCCTGATCGCGGTCGACATGCCGATCGGCCTGCCCGACCTGATCGATGGCTCGGGGCGTGGGCCCGAGCAACTGGTGCGGCCGCTGCTGGGCGAGCGCCAATCATCGGTCTTCTCGATTCCCGCCCGCGCGGCCGTCGAGGCGCTCGATTATGGCGAGGCCTGCCAAAGGGCGCTGGCGACGTCGCAGCCCCCGCGCAAGGTCTCGCAGCAGGGCTTTCACCTCTTCCCGCGCATTCGCGAGATCGACGCCCTGCTGCGGACCGAGCCGCCCCAGCGCGAGCGCGTCTACGAGGTGCACCCCGAACTCGCCTTCGCGACCATGCGCGGCGCGCCGCTGACCCATCCCAAGAAGATCAAGGGAACGGTCAACCCCGCCGGCATGGCCGAGCGTCAGGCCCTGCTCGTCGCGGCCGGCCTGCCACCCGAAACCGTCCGGGCGCAGCCACCGAGAGGGGCCGCGGCCGATGACGCGCTCGATGCACTGGCTGCGCTGGTCGTCGCCCAGCACATCCTGGCCGGGCGCGGAAGGCCCTTTCCCGATCCGCCGCGACGCGATAGCCACGGGCTCCCCATCGCGATCTGGACCTATCGGCCCGATCTCAATCCGGCGCATGACTTGGCTTTGCAGGACACCCCCATGACCGACCGTCCCGTTCCCCGTCCGATGATCGAGGCGGCCGCCCAGCGTATCGCAGGCCATGCCCGCGTGACGCCGGTGATGCGGCTCGGCAGCGGCGCCTTCGGCTCCGATGCCGACATCTCGCTCAAGCTCGAATGCCTGCAGCATGCCGGCTCCTTCAAGACGCGCGGCGCCTTCAACAACCTGCTCTCGCTGGATCTGCCCGCCGCCGGCGTGGCGGCCGCCTCCGGCGGCAATCACGGCGCGGCTGTTGCCTATGCCGCCCGGGCACGGGGCGTGAAGGCGACGATCTTCGTCCCCGAGATCTCGCCGGCCGCCAAGATCGAGGCGATCCGGCGCTTCGGCGCCGAGGTCGTGATCGGCGGAGCGCAATATGACGACGCGCAGGCGGCCTGCGACCGCTTCGTCGCGGAGACGGGCGCGCTCAAGATCCACCCCTTCGCGGCCAGCGAAACCATCGCCGGCCAGGGCACGCTCGGCCGCGAATGGCAGGGGCAGGAGCCCGATCTCGACACGGTTCTCGTCGCAGTCGGCGGCGGCGGGCTGATCTCCGGCATCGCCGCCTGGTTCGCCGGGACGAAGGTCAAGGTCGTCGGCGTCGAGCCGGAAGGCTCCCGGGCTCTTCAGGCCGCGCTGCAGGCGAAGGGCCCCACCGATGTCACGGTCGCGTCCGTCGCCGCGGATTCACTCGGCGCCCGCAATGTCGGTCCGCTCGTCTACGAGGTCTGCAAGGACACGGTCGATCATGTCGTGCTGGTGCCCGACAGCGCGATCACTCAGGCGCAGGTGACGCTCTGGCGCGATTTCAGGGTTGCGGTCGAGCCCGGCGGCGCGGCCGCGCTGGGCGCCCTGCTCAGCGGTACCTACAAGCCGGCGGCGGGCGAACGCCTCGGCGTGCTCGTCTGCGGCGCGAATATCGACCTGACCAAGCTCGCGACCCTTGTCGGCTGATCATGGTCGTTCCCGCGATCGGCCGACCGGAGGGTTCTGAATAGACCCACCGGGCGAAGGCTTGTCTCTCCGCGGTGGTGATGCGCTAGGCTTGGCCCGTCATGGCAGCACGCCCGGTCAACGACACGCTGAGGGCCCTCCGGACGATCCTCGCGCCGCTGGAGGAACGCCGGATCGTCGAGATCGGCTGTGGACGTGGTGCCTTGCTCCATGCGCTGGCCGGGCTCGGGGCCAAGGTCGCGGGGATAGACCCGGACCAGGCCGCGCTCGCCGAGGCACGCAAGGCCGCACCCACCGCGATCCTGCTCCAGGCGAGTGCCGAAAGCCTGCCCTTCATCGACGCCGCCATGCATGCGGCGGTCTTCGTCAATAGCCTGCACCATGTCCCGATATCCGGCATGACCGGCGCTCTTGCCGAGGCGGCCCGCATCGTCGCGCCTGGCGGCGATGTCATCGTCGTCGAACCGTTGCCCGAAGGGACCTTCTTCGAGTCGATGCGACCGATCGAGGACGAGACGGCGGTCCGGCTGGCGGCGCAGCAGGCCATCGCCAAGGCCCTCCGCGACGGCCCCCTGCGACTGGCCGAGTGCAGCGAATATGACCGGGTCGAAATCTATCCCACCTTGTCGGCCTTCATCGATCGGGTCGTTGCGGTCGATCCCTCGCGCAAGGATAGGGCGCTGGAGGAGCGCGAGAATGTCATGAAGCGCTTCGACATCCATGCCGAACCTGTGAAGGACGGCTATCTGCTGCGCCAGCCCTTGCGCCTGCACCATCTCAAGGTGCCGGGATAGTTGCACCGGTCTGTGCAATCCCGCATTCGGCCGGCTTGAGGATCAAATCGGCCAAGGTGCGGGTGCCGAGCGTTGAAACGAAAGCCGCCCGTGCCTCGCAACGACGCCGCGTCGGCAGCGCGCGAAGCAACCCGGCTGCGGACGGCTAAGGCATTGTTTTCTGGTGGGTTGCAGGCGCGATGGCGCTCCCATGGGGAATCGAACCCCAGTTTTCGCCGTGAGAGGGCGACGTCCTGACCGCTAGACGATGGGAGCAGCGCGGCAAGGGCTGCTGTTTAATCGGGCTTCGGCCGCACCGCAACTGCTTTTTGCGCGATCGCAGCAAGTTTCCACACGGGCGCGTCGATGACGCGTCCGTGGTCGTTCCAATCCAGTGCGCGCCTGGACGAGCTCAGCGACGTTCAAGCCGCGGCGTCGGCGAGCGCCGGATAGTCGGTATAGCCCTTGGCGTCGCCGCCATAGAAGGTCTCCACCACCGGCGTGTTCAACGGCGCGTTCCGTCGCAGCCGTTCGACCAGATCGGGATTGGCGATGAACAGGCGGCCGAAGGCGATGGCGTCGGCCTCGCCATTTTCGATGGTCTCGATCGCCAGTTCGCGGGTGAAGCCGTTATTGGCGATGTAGGCGCCCTTGAAGGCGCGGCGCAGCGCGCCATAGTCGAAGGGCAGGTAGTCGCGCGCCTCGCGTGTCGCCCCCTCGACGACATGGATGAAGGCGATGCCGGCCTCGCTGAGCTTCGTCACCAGATGCGTGAAGAGCGCCTGCGGATCGGAATCGCGGGCATCATTGGCGGGGCTCACCGGCGAGATCCGGATACCGACGCGGCCCTTCGGGAAGACCCTGGAGACGGCCTCCACCACCTCCAGCGCGAAGCGGACGCGGTTCTCGATCGAGCCGCCATAGGCATCGGTGCGCGTGTTGGAATCGTCGCGCAGGAACTGGTCGATCAGATAGCCATGGGCGCCATGCAGCTCGATGCCGTCGAATCCGGCCGCCTTGGCGTTCTCGGCCGCCGTGACGAAGTCGGCGATGATCGCCGGGATCTCCTCCAGCGCCAGTTCGCGCGGCGGCGAGACCGAGGCGAAGCCGCTCTCGATATAGGTCTTGGTGTTGGCGACGCGGGCCGAGGGGGAAACCGGGGCCTGTCCGGCCGGCTGGAGCGAGACATGGCTGACGCGGCCGACATGCCAGAGCTGGGCGACGATCTTGCCGCCTTCGGCATGGACGGCATCCGTGATCGCCTTCCAGCCGGCGACCTGTTCGGCCGTGTACATGCCGGGCGTCCAGACATAGCCCTGGCCCTGCTGCGAAACCTGCGTCCCTTCGGTGATGATCAGGCCGGCACCCGCACGCTGGCGATAATACTCGACATTGAGCGCATTGGGGGCATCATTGCCGCGGGTGGCGCGGTTGCGCGTCAGCGGCGCCATGACGATGCGGTTTCTGACGGCGATGTCGCCGATGCTGAACGGCGTGAACAGCGCCGGGACAGTCGGATCTGAGTGGCTCATGGGATTGTCCTTGGAAACGCCAGACCGGATGGTAAGCGGGACCGTTGCCACGGTCGCCGCAGCGACAGGCGCTGCGTGCCGCGGGTTCGTCCGCTCCCTATGTGGGTGCCGCAATGCGGTATGACAGGGTGACCGACACCGCGACCGCAAAACAAGACCAATCGACCGCTCAGGCCGATGCTCCAGAGATCAATGACCATCCTGCAGCGGCGCCATCGAGAAAAACCTTCTCCATGCACCTCGCATGGAGTCCCGTCCGACATGGCACCGCGCTGCTTCGCGCCGGCCTGCGTGGCGCCATCGGCATCGTCTATCCGCCCTCCTGCATCGCCTGCCAGGCCGCCACCGGCGAGGCGCAGGCGCTCTGCCCGACCTGCTGGGGCGATATCGGCTTCATCGAACGGCCCTATTGCGAGCGGCTGGGGACGCCGTTTGCGGTCGATCTCGGCGAGGGGCTGGTCTCGCCCGCCGCGATCGCCGACCCACCGGTCTTCGCCCGGGCGCGCGCCGTCTGCCGCTTCGACGGCACGGCACGCGAACTGGTTCATCGCCTGAAATACGGCGACCGCACCGATTTGGCCCTGACGCTTGGGCGCATGATGACGCAGAGCGGTCGCGAGCTCCTGCCCGACGCCGATCTGGTCGTGCCGGTGCCGCTGCATCGCACAAGGTTGTGGACCCGACGCTTCAACCAGGCGGCCGCGCTGGCGCAAACTGTGTCGCGACAATCCGGCCTGCCGTACGCGCCGCTCGCCCTGACGCGCGTCAAGCGCACGCGCCAGCAGGTCGGGCTGACACGGACACAGCGTGCCGAGAACCTACAGGGAGCCTTCAAGGTGGCGCCAAGCGCCAGACCGCAGATCGAAGGCCGCCGCATCCTGCTGGTCGACGACGTGCTGACCACCGGCTCGACCGCCAATGCCGCCGCCCGCGCCCTGCTTCGCGCCGGCGCCAGCGCGGTCGACATCCTCACCTTCGCCAGGGTCGTCACGGACGGGGCGTGACGCGACCCGTGACGAACCCGCATCGACGCACTACATTGGGATGCACTGCAACAGCGCCGGATGCCTCGATGCCTGCCGTCACCATCTACACGACCGCCTGGTGCCCCTACTGCATCGCCGCGAAATCGCTGCTGACCAAGAAGGGCGTTGCCTTCGACGAGATCGCCGTCGACGGCAAGCCCGAGTTGCGCCAGGCGATGACGGCGCGCGCCGGCGGACGGACCTCGGTGCCGCAGATCTTCATCGGCGAGACCCATGTCGGCGGCTCCGACGACATCCATGCGCTCGACGCCCGCGGCGAGCTCGACAAGCTGCTGGCCGCGTGAGCCGCAGCGTCTGCCTCGCGCTTGCGCAGGCAGGGCGGGCGCCTATCTCTTCTGCCAGGGGTCTCGCGGCGCATGCCTGCCGCATGGTTGAGTTGACATGATCCGTTACGCTTTGGTCTGCGACAACGCCCACGAATTCGAAAGCTGGTTCGCCAGCTCGGCGAGCTTCGAGGACCAGGCCAAACGCGGCCTGGTCTCCTGCCCGCTTTGTGACAGCAAGCATGTCGACCGCGCCATCATGGCACCCAACGTCGCCCGCACCGATCGCGATTCACGCCCCATCGAGATGGAGACGCAGGCATCGGCTGTGACAGCCCCAGCCGCGGCGGCAGCACCCGCCGTGCCGGCGCCGGCTGCTCCCACCGCGCTGATGGGCGAAAACGAGATCGCGCTGCGCCAGATGCTGACGGCGCTTCACAAGCACGTCGCCGAGAACGCCGAGCACGTCGGCCCGCGCTTTGCCGACGAAGCGCTGAAGATCCATCATGGCGAGAGCGACAGCCGGCCGATCTATGGCGAGGCGACTCCCGACGATGCCCGCATGCTGCATGAGGAAGGCGTCGAGTTCATGCCATTGCCGCGTCTGCCCGGCGCCGGGAATTGACGCATCGACCCGGTCCGGCATGGAAGGCGCCCAAGCGATGATCAAGCTCGGCAATGACTGGTTGACCATCGCGATCGCGGAACTCGGCGCCGAGCTGCAATCCGTCACCGATGCGCGGGGCCGGGACTGGCTCTGGAATGGCGATGCTTCGATCTGGGCCGGCCGCTCGCCCTTGCTCTTTCCCGTTATCGGCAAGCATCCCGACGGCAAGGTGCTGATCGACGGCCAGCGTTACCCGATCAAGAGCCACGGCGTCGCCCGCACCAGCTTGTTCGCGCCGATCGTGCAGGACGGCACCTCCTGCACGCTGCGCCTCACCGACACGGACGAGACGCGGCAGGCCTATCCCTTCGCATTCGCGCTCGACATGACCTACAGGCTCGACGGCGCGGCACTGACCATGACCGCCCGCATCTCCAACACCGGCGACAAGGCCATGCCCTTCTGCTTCGGCTATCATCCGGCCTTGCTCTGGCCGCTGCCGGACGCGCAAGACCGGCCTCATCGCATCCGCCTCGGCAATGGCGCGAGTCCTGCGCATCTGCGTCTCGGAGCCGACGGCCAGCGCGCTCCGGCCCTTCACCCCTCAGTCTTCGTCGATGGCGTGCTGACGCTCGACCACGCGCTGTTCGTCGAGGATGCTCTGATCATTCCCGAGGGAACCGGCGGTCACCTCTGGTACGGCGCCGACGGCCTGCCGGGTGTTGCGGTCGACTTCCCCGGCATGCCGCATCTCGGCATCTGGACCAAGCCGAACGGCCCCTACATCTGCATCGAGCCCTGGCACGGGCTGCCTTCGCCCTCGGACCCGGACGAGCCGCTCGAGCGCAGAGCCGGCGTGATCAAGCTCGCGCCGGGAGCGGCCAAGGAGTTGCCGATGACGCTGACATTCGGCATCCCCTGTAGCGGCTGAAGCCCGTTCAGGCGCTCATCCGAAGGTCTCAAGCGACTTCGCCGCCCCTCTGGCGTTATTCTCGCCGCAGTGCAACATTGAGATTGCTCTGAAAAGAGGGTGGAACGGCATGAACGCGATCGACCCCGCCAGCGGCAGGCGCGACCAACCCGCGCAGCGCGACAAGTCGGCAACTCGCGACAAGCCCTGGATCTTCCGGACCTATGCCGGACATTCCGATGCCTCGGAATCGAACCGGCTCTATCGCACCAACCTCGCCAAGGGGCAGACCGGGCTCTCCGTCGCCTTCGACCTGCCGACGCAGACCGGCTACGACCCCGACCATGTCCTCTCGCGCGGCGAGGTCGGCAAGGTTGGCGTGCCCATTTCCCATCTCGGCGACATGCGGGCGCTGTTCGAGCAGATCCCGCTCGCCCAGATGAACACCTCGATGACGATCAATGCTACGGCAGCCTGGCTGCTCTCGCTCTACATCGCCGTCGCCGACGAGCAGGGTGCCGATCGCAGGGCCCTTCAGGGCACCACGCAGAACGACCTCGTCAAGGAATACCTGTCGCGCGGGACCTATGTCTTTCCGCCGCGCCCCTCGATGAGGCTGACCACCGACATCGTCGTGTTCACGGCCCGCGAGCTGCCGAAGTGGAACCCGACCAATGTCTGCTCCTACCATCTGCAGGAGGCCGGCGCCTCCCCGGTGCAGGAGCTGTCATTCGCATTGGCGACGGCTATCGCGCTGCTGGATTCGATCCGCGCCCGGCCCGAGGTCTCGGCGGAGGAGTTTCCCGAGGTCGTCGGCCGCATTTCCTTCTTCGTCAATGCCGGCATGCGCTTCGTCACCGAGCTCTGCAAGATGCGGGCATTCGTCGAACTCTGGGACGAGATCACGCTGGGCAGGTATGGCGTCGCAGACGAGGCGATGCGCCGCTTCCGCTATGGCGTGCAGGTCAATTCGCTGGGGCTGACCGAGCCGCAGCCCGAGAACAACGTCTATCGCATCCTGATCGAGATGCTGGCGGTGACGCTCTCAAAGAAAGCCCGCGCCCGCGCCGTACAGCTTCCCGCCTGGAACGAGGCACTCGGCTTGCCCCGCCCCTTCGACCAGCAATGGTCGCTGCGCATGCAGCAGGTTCTCGCCTACGAGACCGACCTGCTCGAATTCGGCGACATCTTTGACGGCTCGACCGTGATCGACGCCCGCGTTTCCGACCTCAAGGCCGCGGCCCTCGAGGAACTCGCCAAGATCGACGACATGGGCGGCGCGCTTGCCGCCGTCGAGACCGGCTACATGAAGCAGGCACTGGTCGAGAACGGCGCCCGCCGGATCGAGGCAATCGAGCGCGGCGAGCAGGTCGTGGTCGGAGTCAACAAATTCACCAGCAGCGAGCCCTCTCCGCTCTCGGCCGGCGAAGGCAACGTCGTGACGGTCCCGGACTCCGTCGAGATCGAGGCGATCGGCCGGCTCAAGGCGTGGCGCTCGGCCCGCGATGGCAGGGCGGCCGAAGCCGCGCTGGCGGAACTCGCCTCCGCGGCCAAGGAGGAGCGCAACGTCATGCCGGCCTCGATCGCCTGTGCCAAGGCCGGCGTCACCACCGGCGAATGGGCGCAGACCCTGCGCGAGATCTTCGGTGAGTACCGCGCACCGACGGGGGTCGACACCAGCAAGCTCGGCGACAATGAGGGTCTCGCCACCGTCAAGGCCGCGGTCGCCAGGGCGACCGAGAAGCTGGGACGCACGCCGCGCTTCCTCGTCGGCAAGCCGGGCCTCGACGGCCACTCCAACGGCGCCGAGCAGATCGCCGTGCGCGCCCGCGATGCCGGCATGAGCGTGAGTTACGGCGGCATCCGCCAGACGCCCGAGGAGATCGTCACGCAGGCCAAGGAGACGGCGGCCGACATCATCGGGCTCTCCATCCTGTCCGGCTCGCATCTGCCGCTGGTGCGCGACGTCACCGCGCGCCTGCGTGTCGCCGGGATGGACGTACCGGTCGTCGTCGGCGGCATCATCCCGCCCGACGACGAGAACGCGTTGCGCAACATGGGCGTCGCCGCCGTCTACACACCGAAGAACTTCGAGCTGGACGGCATCATCGCCGATGTCGCCGGGCTCGTATCGAAGGGCCACATCGAGGGCGGCTGACCAGCGCCCCCCGCGTCCTGCGTCTGGCCGAAATGCCCTCGACCCTCTGCCTGAGAAGGCTGCCCATCGCCTAGCGTCACGGTGACAGCCCCGGCTCGAGCCCCTATTTTGTCGCCTCCCTCCTGGAATACTCCCGATTGATCCTTCCCGATTTCCGTGACTACGGCAGGCTGCGCGACGCCTTCCGCTGGCAGATTCCGCAGCGCTACAACATCGCTACCGATGTCTGCGACCGCTGGGCCGCCATTGAGCCGAACCGCACCGCGATCATCGAAGTCACCAATGACTGGCGGGTGACGCCGGTCAGCTTCGGCCATCTGCGCGAACAGTCGAACCGTCTCGCGAACGCCTTGCACGTCCGCGGTGTCGGACGGGGCGACCGCATCGCCATCCTGCTGCCGCAGGGCCGCTGCGTGCTCGCCGCCCATCTCGCCGCCTACAAGCTGGGCGCGATCGCGGTGCCGCTGGCCGCCCTGTTCGGCGTCGATGCTCTGGCCTACCGGCTGGGCGATTCCGGCGCGAAGGTGCTGATGACGGACGCCGCCGGCCTCGCCAAGACCCGGCAGATCGCCGAGCCCCTGCCTGAGCTGGCCCTGACAATCTCGACCGACGGCGCCGACGGCGGCGCCCTGGGCTGGGACGCGGTGCTGGCCGACGCCAGCCGGGATTTCACCACCGTCGATACCGGCCCCGACGACCCGGCTCTGATGATCTACACATCCGGCACCACGGGGAATCCCAAGGGCGCGCTCCACGGCCATCGCGTCCTGCCCGGCCATCTGCCAGGCGTACAGATGCCGCACGAGTTCATGCCGCAGCCGGGCGACCTCGCCTGGACGCCCGCAGACTGGGCCTGGGCCGGCGGCCTGCTCAACATGCTCCTCCCGGCGCTGCATTTCGGCGTGGCGGTGGTCGCGCGGCCGGTCACGCGCTTCGAGCCGGAGGAGGCCTTCCGCCTGATGGCGGATCTCGGGATCCGCAACGCCTTCGTGCCGCCGACCGCCCTGCGGATGCTACGCAGCATCGAGCGGCCGCGCGAGCGCTTTGCTCTCGCCCTGCGCACGGTTGCCGCCGCGGGGGAAGCGCTCGGCGCCGAGACCCTGGCCTGGGGCCGCGAAGCGCTCGGCCTTTCCATCAACGAGGCCTATGGCCAGACGGAGTGCAACCTCGTGCTCGCCTCCTGCGCCGCGATCGGCGTCAGCCGGCCGGGCTGCATCGGCAAGGCCGTGCCCGGCCATGAGGTCGCGGTCATCCGCCCTGACGGCACGGTCTGCGAGGCCGGTGAGGAGGGTCAGATCGCCGTGCGCCGGCTCGATCCGGTGATGTTCCTCGGCTATTGGCAGAACCCGCAGGCCACGGCCGAGAAGTTCGTCGGCGACTGGATGAAGACCGGTGACCAGGCGGTGCAGGACGAGGACGGCTACGTCCGTTTCGTCGGCCGCGACGACGACGTCATCACCTCCTCGGGCTACCGTATCGGGCCCGGCGAGATCGAGGATTGCCTCTTGCGCCACGAAGCCGTGTCGCTCGCCGCCGTCGTCGGCAAGCCGGATGCGCTGCGCACAGAGATCGTCAAGGCCTTCGTCGTGCTGAAGCCCGGCCACGCCGGCTCGTCGGAACTCGCGGCCGAGCTTCAGGGCTTCGTGCGGCGGCGGCTCTCGGCCCATGAGTACCCGCGCGAGATCGCGTTCCGAGAGGAATTGCCGCTGACCACGACCGGCAAGATCATCCGGCGGCTCCTGCGCGCCGAGGCCTGACACCTGGAAGCCTGCGCAGCGAGCCACGCAACGCGTCGCGCGCGCGGCTGGCAAGATCGCGAGGCGTGCGGGCGGGGCCATGCGACAGGTGGAGGTCACCGAGCGACAGGCGACCGTCGCTGCTGACGGCAAAGCCGTCTGGGCCCAGGATCAGGCGCGCCGGTGCGGCCGCCTGCATCGACGCGAGCAGGATCTCGAGCGCCCTGAATGGCGCCCAGGCTTCCTCCTGCGCGCTGAGATAAAGCCAGCCGCGCGCTCCGCGGCCGAGCACGATCGCTCCGGCGATCGGCTGTTCGTCGAGCATCAGGAGCCCAATCCGACATTGCCGCACGCGGCCCAGCCCCCGCGTCATCGCCCGCAGGAAGCCGACCTCGCGCGTGTCCTGCAATGTCGCCACGCCCGCCCTTGCCCGCGACCCGGAGGCCTCCATCGCCAGGATGATCTCGACGGCGTCGCGCAAGCCCGCCTGCGTGCGCGGCTCGACCAGTTTCAGCTTGCCCTGCAGCGCAAGGGCCTCCCGCGAAGCTTCGGCCTGTCCCGGTGACCGACGGACGACGGAACCCGTGATCCTCGGGCGGAGGCTCACAGTCAGTCCCGAACGCTCGGCCCCGCCGCGCAGGGCCGTTGCCAGTTCACCGTCGAAGTCGATCGCGCGCAGGATCAACCCGCGACCATCGACCGCCAACCGGCGGCGCGGGTCCACCACCGCCTCGATGACCGCGCCGGCCTGCTGTCGGTCGAGCAGCGGAGCGCCGTTGAAGACCCGTCGATCGGCAAGGCCAGTCACTGCGTCGGGCACGAAGAAGCCGTTCCGGCGCGAGCACGGGATCAGCCCGACCAGGCGGCGGCGCGCATCGCTCGCCTCCCCCTGCCAGGCCAGGATCGCGACGACGTCCCGGAATGCGACGAGGTGCTGGGCAGCGGCCAGAGCGAAGCCCGGCTCGAGAAAGGGGTTGGGCTCAAGTGCCCGGCCGGCGAGTTGGCTCCAGGCCTCGGCAATGTCGGCGCAAGCGGCGAGCGGGCGGCTCTCGATCGTGATCGGTGCATCGGATCGTGGCGCTGGGGCGTATCCGACGCCAGCTCCGGCACTGCCTGCCGGGGCGCCCCTCAAAGCCATGATCCGGTTCATCCGAGCCTGCCTTCCTGCGCTGGACCGATCTGGTGCAAGGCTGTGCCAGACTGGCAAGCCGGGACTTCGGCACCGAGCGATCGGCAGGAAGACTTCAAGAATGGGGCCGCGTTGTCGTGCGTCGTAACGGCCTCGAGGGAGGGCCGTCGTCAGGCCGTGGCAGCCGCGCGACCGGCGCCTGATCCGGCCTGGCCAAGGAAGGCCGCCCAGAGCCGCTGGATGACGGCCTCCTCGATATCGTTGACGATGAGGACGAGGCGCGAGCGACGGTCGGCGTCCGGCCAGGCATCGAGGGTGACTGGCGGATGCAGGATCTGCTGCACCGCATGCAGCAGCAGCGGCCGGTCGGGATGTTCCGCCACCTGCACGAGCCCCTTCATGCGCAACAGCCGGGGTCCGTGAACCGAGCGCAGCAGCGTCCAGAACAGATCCACGGTCGCCTGCTGGATCGGCATGTCGGCCGTCAATGCGAAGGCCCGGATGCTGGCATCGTGCCGGTTGACGTCGTGATGCACGTGGCCATGGCCGTGATGTCCATGGTCGTGACCATGGTGATCGTGATGATGGTGGTGATCGCCGTCATGCCCGTGACCGCTGCCCGCCAGGGTCTCGCGGGCGAGCCATTGGCCAATCTCGGCCGGGCGTTGCGCGAGATCATAGAGCCCTGCGCCGAACAGCGAGCTGGCCGCCGCCTCCGGGCCGAGCAATGCGACGCCCGGGTTGAGCAGTGCCAGCCGCTGCCGCAACGGCGCGAGCTCGGCGAGGTTCGGGACAAGATCCGATTTGGTCAGCACGAGGCGGTCCGCGGCGACGACCTGCTTGCGTGCTTCCTCATGCGCATCGAGTGTCGCCATGGCATTGACCGCGTCGACCAGCGTGACCACGCCGTCGAGCCGGAAGCGCATCGCGAGATAGGGGTGGTTGATCAGCACGTTCAGGATCGGGGCCGGGTCGGCGAGGCCCGTCGTCTCGATGACGACGCGACTGAACGGGTTGATCCGGCCATTGTCGCGCCGGCGCAGCAGGTCTTCCATGGTGACGATGAGGTCGTCGCGGATCGTGCAGCACAGGCAGCCCGAATCCAGCAGGATCATGCCGTCCTCAACGCCCTGGATAAGCAGGTGATCGAGGCCGACCTCGCCGAACTCATTGACGATCACCACGGTCTGGGCGAGCGCCGGGTCTTTCAGCAGTCGATTGAGCAACGTCGTCTTGCCGGCCCCGAGAAAGCCGGTCAGCAGCGTCAGCGGTACGGGTTCGGGGCGGACCGGCGGGCTTGTCATGGTCGTCACGCTCTGCGTCAGGCCGGCGCGGGAGAGCGCCGCATCTGTTCTAATGTTACATTAGCCACGAGAGTTCCAACGACAAGGGCGCAGCCGGCATATTGCAGTGCCGAGAGCCGCTCGCCCAGTACGACAGCCGCGATCAGCACGGCGCAGACGGGCTCTGCACAGAAGGCCAGGCCAGCTGCGCCGGGCGAGATCCGCGTCAGCGCGATCACTTGCAGCAGGAAGCCGATGAGATACCCGCCGATCGTCACCGCGGCGGCGGCCGGCGCCAGCGCGAAGGCGCCAGGCGGCAAGAAGCCGCCGGTGATGGCGAGGATGAGCGCGGTCACCGGCAGGATCAGCAGATGCGACCAGAACAGCCGCGCCGATAGCGCCGTGCCCGAGAGGGCGGCTGCGGCGAAGAACTGCGTCGCGGCGGCAAGGCTGGCGCAGAGTGCCAGGACGAGACCGCGCGGATCAAGCCCATGCATGTCCGGCCCGACCACCAGCGCGACGCCGATGAAGGCGGCGCAAGCCGCCGCAAGCCTTTCGGGCCGGAACGGCGTCCGCGTGACGAAAGGCTCCGCCAGCACGATCAGCACCGGGTAGGTGAAGAACACGACCGCGGCGACCGTGACGGGCAGGAAAGCGACGGAGGAGAGATAGGCGGAGCCGACCAGCGCGCTGGTGACGCCGAACAGCAGCATGGCCGGTCGTTCTGCGCGTGGCACGATCAGCGGTGCCCGCCAGATCGCGACGGCTGCCCCCACCAGCGCGAGCATGATGAAGACGCGATAGAACACGAGCAGGGGGCCGTTGAGGCCCGCCTGGCCGGCAATCTGAGCGCTGATGATATTGGTGCCATAGGCCCCGGCGGCAGCCAGCGCCATCAGCATGCCCTGCCGACTGGCGGGAGAGCCGGGATCGGCGGTCAAGGGATCACCCTCAGGCGTCGTCGTTCGGCTTGGTGTCGTTCGGCTTGGCCTTGACCTTGGTCTTGACCGGAGGCTTGGCGAGGACCGGCTTCGCTGCCGCCTGGGCAGGCTTCTTCTCGCCAGCCTTGGCTTGCCCGGTCTGGGACTTGGCCGCTTCCGTCTTCGGTTTCACCAGGAGCGGCTTCGCAGGCGGGCGGGCCGGCGGCTTGATTGCGGCCGCCGCGCCGGGACGCAGGCTCGCGGCGGATGCGGCGCCGGGCTGGATGGCGCCCTGGAGGCGCATCGGGCCGCCGGGCTGTGAGGTCGTCTCTGGCTCGCTCGGTGCGAAGGCGGTGGTCGCTCCGGGAATGGCGCCATTGCCCGAGGCCGTGCGCCCGCGATCGGCGAACAGCCCGCCGGTCTGGGTGCCGAACAGGCCGGCCGCAACGGGCGCCGACGGCGTGACCACGGGCGCCGAGCCGCGCGCAACCTTGGTGTCGGAACCGCCCACGGCATTGGCGGCCAGCGGTGCCGAGGCCGAGCCCGGCGTGCGGCCGAACGCGACCGGAACCGGCACGGTCTGGGCACGCGGGCCGAGCGAGATCCTGCCCGAGGGAGTGCGGGTCAGCACGGAGGTGCCGGCATGGGCCGGCGCCGACGCCGTGGCGAAGCGGCCGCCATCGGATTCATTCCCACCGAGGCTGTTGGAGGCCTGCGCCGCGATCGGTCCGGAGGTATCGGCGTCATCCGCGAGAGCGACACCCCCACCCTTGCGCCGGACATCGTCGCAGATGTTGTAGGCGCGCCCGCCCTGCGCCGGCAGCGACGCCACGGAGTAGCCGCCGCCCCATTTCGAGAAGCCGTCATCGAGCAGTTGCGCCGCCTTGACCGTGCGTTCCGTGCCGGACAGCGAACCGAGCACCACCGCGATCAGGGTGCGGCCGCCGCGCGTCGCGGTCGCCACGACATTGAAGCCGGAGGCGCAGACGAAGCCGGTCTTCATGCCGCCGATGCCGGGATAGCGGCCGACGAGACCATTGGTGTTGTTGAGCACCTGCTTGCCGAGCTGGACGGCGGAGGTGTTCCAGTAATCCGAATAATCCGGGAATTCGCGCATCAGCGCCATGGCGAGGATCGCAAGGTCGCGGGCGCTGACCTGCTGGTCCGGATCGTGCCAGCCATTGGGATTGGTGAAGCGGGTGCTGGCCATGCCGAGTCGTGCGGCCTCGGCGTTCATCATGCCGACGAAGGTCTCGACATCGCCACCGACGCCCTCGGCGATCACATAGGCGATGTCGTTGGCCGACTTCACCATCATGATGCGGAGCGCGTTGTCGAGCGTAACCTCCTGCCCGGCCTTGATGTAGACCTTGACGCGCGGCTGGCTCGCCGCCCGCTTCGATGCGGGGATCGCCGTCTCCAGGCCGATGCGGCCTTCGCGAACCGCCTTCAGCGCCAGATAGGCGGTCATCATCTTTGTCGTGGAGGCCGGATGCCAGGGCTGGCCGGCGTTCTCGCTGGACAGGACCGCGCCGCTGGACGCGTCGATCACGAGGCTGGTGCCGGCGAACGCCGACCCGGTGAGGGCGAGCCCGCAGACCAGGGCTGCGGTAAAGCGGGAAGCGATCATCGGGCGGGTCTTGAACCTGTCTTACGAGGGTTGAAGGCGCAGGGTTTCAACGCGACGCATGCGGCATTTTCGAGACGGCCGGGCAAGGTCGGCCCGCCCACAGACGCATACCTACCCCCAGCGGAACGATTTGCCTAGTCGCGGGCAAGAGTTCACAAGCCGATGACCAGCCGAATACCGCCCTCGACCGACCGGACTTAGCCGCGTGAGCCTCGCCCTTCTCTGGATTCCCGCGACCATCGCGGCTTCGCTGCTGCAGACGGCCAGAAACCTGACACAGCGCTCGCTGACCGAGATCATCGGCGTCGTCGGTGCGACGCAGGTGCGCTTCCTCTTCGGCCTGCCCTTCGCGCTGATCTTCTTGGTCATCGTCTGCCTGGTCGCCGGGCGCCTGCCGCCGCAGATCGGGGCGGCCTCCCTCGGCTACACGATCGGCGGCGCCGTCACGCAGATCGCGGCGACGGCACTGATGCTGGCCGCGATGCGCGAGCGCTCCTTCGCCGTCACCACCGCCTATACCAAGACCGAGCCGGTACAGGTCGCGATCTTCGGCGCCCTGCTGCTGGGCGACGCGCTCACGCCCACCAAATTCGTGGCGATCCTGATTGCCACCATCGGTGTCGTGGTCGTCTCATGGAAGCCAGGCGAGAAGCTCACCCGCGCCGGCATGCGGCCTGCCGTGCTGGGCGTCGGGGCCGGCGCATTCTTCGCGCTCTCGGCCATCGGCTATCGCGGCGCAATCCAGGCGCTGCCCGAGGGCGGCTTCTTCGTCCGGGCGACCACGATCCTCGCGCTCGGCCTCTTTCTGCAGACGCTGATCCTGACGCTCTACATGCTTGTCGCCAACCGGCCAGCGCTGATGTCGAGCCTGCGCAACTGGCGCAAATCGCTCTCGGCCGGCTTCCTCGGCGCGGCAGCCTCGCAGTTCTGGTTCATCGGATTCTCGCTGACCAGCGCCGCCAATGTCCGCACGCTGGCCCTGATCGAGGTGCCGCTGGCGCAGATCGCCTCGCGCAAGATCTTTTCGGAAGGAACCAGCCGGCGCGAAATGGCGGGCATGGCGATGATCGTCGGCGGCGTCGGTCTCCTGCTGATGACGGCGCTGTAGGCGCTCGCGTTCCGCATCATGGTCCCTCTTTCCGTGCACGACCGGAATGCATGACTGCCTGCTTGCAGGCCAGCGCCCGCAGGCGCAATTAGAGGTCAAAGCCGGATAGCGTCGAAATCGGCAAAGAGCGAAATCGGTATCGGAGAAACGCCATGAGTGCTGCGATCGTCGGTTGGGCCCATACGCCGTTCGGCAAGCAGGATGCGGAAACGATCGAGAGCCTGATCGTCCGGGTCACGACCGATGCGCTGATCGATGCCGGGATCACCGCCGATCAGGTCGACGAGATCGTGCTCGGCCATTTCAACGCCGGTTTCTCTGCCCAGGATTTCACCGCCTCGCTGGTGCTGCAGGCCGATCCGGCCCTGCGCTTCAAGCCCGCAACCCGCGTCGAGAACGCCTGCGCCACCGGCTCGGCCGCGGTCCAGCAGGGCGTCCGCGCGATCAAGGCGGGCGCTGCCAAGATCGTCCTCGTCGTCGGCGTCGAGCAGATGACGACCACGCCCGGTCCCGAGATCGGCAAGAACCTGCTCAAGGCCTCCTATCTCGCAGAGGAAAGCCACACGCAGGGCGGTTTCGCCGGCGTCTTCGGCGGGATCGCGGCCGCCTACTTCCAGCGCCATGGCGACCAGTCGGACGCGCTCGCGATGATCGCGGCCAAAAACCACAAGAACGGCGTCGACAATCCCTATGCCCAGATGCGCAAGGATCTCGGCTACGCCTTCTGCCGCGAGGAGAGCGAGAAGAACCCCTATGTCGCCGGTCCGCTCAAGCGCACCGACTGCTCGCTCGTCTCGGACGGTGCCGCAGCGCTCGTGCTGGCCGACGAGGAGACCGCGCTCGGCATGCGCCGTGCCGTCGGCTTCCGCGGCATGTCGCATGTCCAGGATTACCTGCCGCTTTCGAAGCGCGACATCCTGAAGTTCGAAGGTGGCGCACTGGCCTGGCAGAAGGCCCTGGCGCAGGCCGGCGTCGCGCTCGACGATCTGTCCTTCGTCGAGACGCATGACTGCTTCACCATCGCCGAGCTGATCGAATACGAGGCGATGGGCCTGACCAAGGAAGGTGACGGCGCCCGCGCCATCAAGGAAGGCTGGACGCAGAAGGACGGCAAGCTGCCGGTCAACGTCTCCGGCGGCCTGAAGGCCAAAGGCCATCCAATCGGCGCGACCGGCGTCTCCATGCATGTGCTGAGCGCCATGCAGCTTGTCGGCGAGGCGCCGGAGGGCATGCAGCTCAAGGACGCCCGCCTCGGCGGCATCTTCAACATGGGCGGTTCGGCGGTGGCGAACTACGTCTCGGTGCTCGAGCGGATCAAGTGATCCGCTCATCCGCCTGCTTGCCAATCGGCTGATCCGCCAGTGATCGTTTTCTTCGCGCTGCTGCCAGCCTATTTCCTGTCGATCTTCTACCGCTCGTTTCTGAGCGTCATCGCCGGCCCGGTGATGACGGATCTGGCGATCGGCCCGCGCGAACTGGGGCTGCTCGGCTCGGCCTGGTTCTTCGCCTTCGCTCTGTCGCAATTCCCGATCGGCTGGGCGCTGGACCGGCTCGGCCCGCGCCGGACGGTCACGGCGGCAATGGCGATCGGCACGGTAGGCGCCTTCCTGTTCGCCAACGCCAACGGCGCCGTCGCCGGTATCTTGGCGATGGCACTGATCGGCATCGGTTGCTCACCGATCTTCATGGCGAGCCTGTTCCTGTTCGCGCGGACGGCGGAGGCCTCGCGCTTCGCCTTCCTGACCTCGGTCTTCATCGGGCTGGGTTCGCTCGGCAACATCGTCGGAGCCGCGCCGCTCGCCATTGCCGCCGCGCATTATGGCTGGCGACCGTCGATGCTGGTGATGGCCGGCTGTTTTCTCGTCGCCACCGCCCTGGCCGGGTTGCTGATCCACGATCCACCACGTGCCGAAAGCGCGTCCGGCAAGGCCGAGGGCCTGATCGCCGGCCTCGCCAGCATCCTGAAGCTGCGCCCGCTCTGGCTGCTCGCGCCGATCACGCTCACCGGCTACGCTATCCTCGCGACGGCGCGCGGATTGTGGGTCGCGCCCTTCATGATCGATGTGCACGGTCTCGATGCCGTCACTGCGGGTCATGCCGCCACAGCGATGGCGCTGACCATGGTGGTCGGCGCCTTCATCTATGGCGGGCTGGAAAAGGCGATGCGGCGAACCAAGCCGCTGGTGTTCTGGGGCACGGTCGCCACCGCGGCAGCCTTCGCGCTGCTCGCAGCGGCCGGCGCCTCCTCGGCCATCGTTGCGACGGCGCTCTTCGCACTGATCGGCGCGATCGGCTTCACCTACGCCATCCTGATGGCGCATGCGCGGCTGTTCTTTCCGGCCCATCTCATCGGGCGCGGCATGACGGCCGTGAACTTCCTGTTCATTTCCGGCGCCGCGCTGGCTCAGTCGGGCTCGGGCTGGTTCATCGCGGGCCAGCGCGCAGCAGGGCTGGACGCCGCCACGACCTTCGCCCATCTGCACTGGGCCTTCGCCGGGCTGCTGCTGGCCTCGGCGGCGATCTACGCCTTCACGCCCGAGCGGCCGAAGGCCTAGGGACAGGATCGCCGGTCAACCCCGCTGTCCCTGCCGTCGGTCTTACCGCTCGCCAGGCGCCCTCGCGACGATCGCCAGCGCATGCACGCGCTCCGCCAGCTCCTGTGCCAGCGCGGTATTGACAAGGCGGTGGCGCTCGAGCCGGCTCTTGCCGGCGAAGGCCTCCGACACAATATCCACCCTGAAATGGGTTTCGCCGCCTTCGCGCCAGCCGCCATGGCCGTGATGCTGGTGCGACTCGTCGATCACGTTCAGGCGCTCCGGTGAGAGCGCCTGTTCCAGTTTGTTGGTGATCCGTTCAGCCATTCCGGTCATGATCGCGCCACCGTTCTGAATGATCCGTCACAAGGCCCTCGGTGAGGGCCGACTCGCGCCGCGCGGAGGCGATGCGTGCCGCATCGCACTTGCCGGTTCCGATCCCGCGTTTCATAACCATTCGATCATGAACTTCAACTCGCGCCTGTTCGACAGCATCAGGATCGGCCCTTCCGAAGCGGTGGAGGCCGAGGAATCCGACGCGCCGCGCTGCGACCACCCCGGCTGTAAGCGGGCCGGCGAGTTCCGCGCACCGCAGGGCCGTGGCCGCGAGGGCAAGTTCTTTCGGTTCTGCTTGGAGCATGTGAAGGCCTACAACGCGACCTACAACTATTTCGCCGGGATGAACGACGATGCCCTGGCCGAATACGCCAAGGACGCGGCGATCGGCCACCGGCCGACCTGGAAGCTCGGCGTCAATTCCAAGGCGGCGCGGATGGCGCAGCGGGGCCGCGTGGCGGGCGGCGGCGAGCAGGCGGACGTGCAAGACGCCTTCAACATCTTCGGCGCCAGGCGTGCCCAGCAGGCGGCGCAGCCGGAGCCTCGCGTCGGCGTCCTCGCCCGCAAGGCGCTCGATACCCTCGGCCTTGACGAGAATGCCGACGCCGCCGCGATCAAGTCCCGCTACAAGGAGCTGGTGAAGCGCTTTCACCCCGATGCGAATGGTGGCGATCGCTCGCGCGAGGGCACGCTGCAGGAAATCCTCAAAGCCTATCAGCAGCTGAAGAGCACCGGCATGGTCTGATCGGGCCGGGCAGTCCCGCCCGGCCTGATTCAAGCATTCCCCATCTGCGAGCGCTTGGCCCAGCCGGTCATCCGGCTCTCGACGATGTCGACGATCGCGACCAGGAAGACGCCGAGCACAGCAAGCACGATCAGCGCCGCGAAGATCAGCGGCACGTTGAAATCAGCCGAAGCGCGGGTGATCAGGTTGCCGAGCCCGAGATTCGACGCGTTCTGCTCACCTATCACCGAGCCGACATAGGCCAGCGTGATCGAGACCTTTAGCGCTCCGAACAGATAGGGCAGCGAGCGCGGAATGCCGACCTTGGTCATGATGTCCAGGCGGCTCGCGCCCAGCGCCTTGAGCACATCCTCGGTCTCCGGCTCGATCGTGGCCAAGCCCGTCGCAACATTGACGACGATCGGGAAGAACGAGATCACGAAGGCGGTCAACACCGGCGGCAGCCAGCCGACGCCGAACCAGATCACCAGGATCGGCACCACCGCGACCTTCGGGATCGAGTTGAAGCCGACGAGAAGCGGGTTCAACCCGGCATGAAGCAGCTTCGACGAGCCGACGAGCAGCCCGAGCGCCACCCCGAAGACGATCGACAGCCCGAAGCCGAGCGAAGTCATCCAGAGCGTGTGGAAGGCATTGGTGTAGAGCGGCTTCTGGTACTGGACCAGCGCGGCCCAGATCGCCGAGGGCGGCGGCAGGATGAAGGCCGAGATCGAGAAAGCCCGGCAGACGAGTTCCCAGATCGCGAAGAACCCAAAGGTGAAGAGGTAGGGTGCGAGCTTGAGCCAGGTCGAGCGCTTCATGCCACGGCCCTCGCCTCGCGGATATGGCCGCGCAGTTCGTGGACGATCTCGGCGAATTCCGGCGTGTAGGTGAGGTCGAGATCGCGCGGCCGGGCAAAGCCGATCTCGCGCTCGGCGATGATCCGGCCCGGCCGTGCCGACATGCAGAACACCCGGTCCGCCAGGAACACCGCCTCTCGCAGGTCATGGGTAACGAGGATGACGGTGATCCCGCGCTGCGCATGCAGATCGCGGATCACGCACCAGAGTTCCTCGCGCGTGAAGGCGTCGAGCGCCCCGAACGGCTCGTCCAGCATCAGCAGCTTCGGCTCGTGGATCAGCGAACGGCAAAGCGAGGCGCGCTGCTGCATGCCGCCGGAGAGCTGCCACGGGAACTTCGAGCCCATGCCCTTGAGACCGACCGTCTCCAGCAGCCTCTCGGCGCGGGCGACATAGTCGGCCTTGTTCCCCCGCAGGCGCGAGCGGTGCGGCTGGACGATCTCGAGCGGTAGCAGCAGGTTCTGCAGCGTCGTCCGCCAGGGCAGCATCACCGGGTTCTGGAAGGCCATGCCGGTGATCTTGATCGGCTCGGCAACCTCGCGTCCGTCGACGATCACGGTGCCGGATTTCGGCCGCTGCAAGCCGGTGGCGAGCTTCATCATCGTCGACTTGCCGCAGCCGGACGGTCCGACGATCGCCGCGAACTCGCCCTCGCGGATTTTCAGTGACAGTCCGGCAACGGCAGGCGCGCCCTCGCCGCCGCCATAAACATGAGTGACATCGTGGAGTTCGACGAAGGCGGTCAAGAAATCCCTTTCACAAGCGCAAAGCCGTCATCCTGGGCTTCACGCGGCCAAGTCCCGGGATCCATCGCAGGGCGTAGCACCCTTCGATGGAGCCCGGAACTGCGCCGCTTCGCGGCTTGTCCAGGATGACGTCCTGCAATCGGAGAAAATGCCTCAGAATACCCGCTCGCCTTGCGCCGGCAGGAAGGCGTCGGTGAAGGCATCGCCCGCCTTGGCCTTGTCCTTGAAGGTGAAGGTCAGCGCGATCTGGTCGAGCGCGCGATCCCAGCGGATCTTGTCGATGCCGCCGAAGCCGTTGGCCTTGACCCAGGGCACCATGACGTTCTGCTCGAGCGTCATCTTCAGGCGCTCAAGCTCGACTTCGACCTTGGCGACGTCATTGCGCTTGATCACGAGCTGGGCACCCAGCTCCGGGTTGGCGACGGTATCCTTGACGCCCTTGGTGATCGCCCGCAGCAGGCCGCGCACCGCCTCCGGCTTCTCTGCCGCGAATTTCGGCGAGACCATCACGACGTTGCCGTAGAGCTCGACCCCGTAGTCGGACATCAGCATGGTGACGATGTCGTCGACCGGCACGCCGCGCGACTTCAGGTTGATATAGGAGGAGTTGGCGAAGCCGAACACGGCATCGACCTCGCCCGAGGCCAGCATCGGCTCGCGCACCGGGAAGCCGACATTCTCCAGCCGGATCTTGCTGTCGTCGAGCTTGTTGACAGTCTTGAAGATCGGCCACTGCGCGAAGGCGGCGTCGGCCGCGGGCGCGCCGAACTTCTTGCCCTCCAGGCTCTTCACATCGGCCGAGATGCCGCGGCTCTTGCGGCCCACGATCGCGAAGGGCGGCTTGTCGTAGACCATCATCACGGCCTTGAGATCGACCGTCGGATTCTCGTCGCGGAAGCGGATCAGCGAGTTCACGTCGCCGAAGCCGACATCATAGGTGCCCGACGCGACACGCGGGATCGCCTCGCGCGATCCGTTGCCGGTGTCGATGGTGACGTCCAGGCCTTCGGCTTTGAAGTAGCCCTTCTCGATCGCCATCAGGAACAGGGCGGCCGGCCCTTCGAAGCGCCAGTCGAGCGTGAAACGCACCGGTGTCTGCGCCTGCGCCGACTGGCCGGACAGGCAGGCCGCGGCGAGCGCGGATACCGCCGCGACGCTCAGGACCGCACGTCGCGACAGGGACGCAACAAGGGCAGGCAGCACGCTGGACATCTCTGGCTCCGGACGAACGAAAGGGGACGGGAAGGCTTCGAAAATCGCGCTCTGCTCAGCAATCTCCGTGCCGGGCAGCCGCAGCTTTCAGACTGGCGGAACCGCGCGGTAGGTCAAGCCGAAAGCACCACGCAGAAGCCAAAATTGCATAAATTTTGAGCAAGGACATCCGGCGAGCGGCGGCTCAGAGGGGGAGCGCCACGTCGGCCTTGACCTCTTCCATCACGGCATAGGGGCGCGTCTCCCGCACCGCCGGCAGCACCGGCAAAACCTCGCCGAGAAAGCGACCATAGGCGGTCGTGTCTGCGACGCGGGGCTACGTCAACCCCAACATCATCGGCGCGGTCGTCGGCGTGCAACCCTTCGGCGGCCACGGCCTTTCCGGGACCGGACCCAAGGCTGGCGGCCGGAATTACCTGACGCGCTTCGCCACCGACCAGACGGAGACGATCAACACGGCGGGCGGCGGGCGGCAATGCCGGCCTGATCGCGATGGGTGAGTGAAGCGCGTTGCCGTCATGCTCGGGCTTGACCCGAGCATGACGTGACGAGAAGACACTGGTCTCCGAGATGGTCGAGTCATGCCCGACCATGGCGAGCGATGTGGAATGACCCAGACCAGCCTCCCCTACCGCCCCAATGTCGGCATCGCCCTTTTCAACCAGCAGGGGCACGTCTTCGCCGGCCGTTCGCACAGCGCGGGCCCGGAGATCATACTCCCCGGTTTCGATTGGCAGATGCCGCAGGGCGGCATCGATCCGAATGAGGACATCGTCGCGGCGGCCCGCCGCGAACTCGCCGAAGAAACCGGCGTGACGAGCGCGGAACTGCTCGCCGCGACGCCGGAATGGTGGGCTTACGACTTCCCCGGCTATTCCGGCCCGGCGCACAAGCTCACCGCCTTCCGCGGCCAGCGCCAGCGCTGGGTGGCCTTCCGCTTTACCGGCACCGAGGCCGAATTCGACATCACCCAGCCGAATGGGGACGAGCCGGCCGAGTTCTCCGAATGGGCCTGGCTGCCGCTGGCAGAGATGCCCGGCCGCGTCGTGCCATTCAAGCGGCCGGTCTATGAGAAGGTCGCGGCGGCCTTCGCCGCGTTCGCCGTCCCGACCAGCTGATCCTCACTCTCGACACAACTAAAAAGGGCCGCTTGCGCGGCCCCTTGTCGTCTCCTGTCTCGGCGCGAGGCCGTTTCAGGCCGCCTTGCGGTTCGCGAAGACGTGCTTGAACTCCTGCAGCTGCACGAGGGTGTCGTGCAGGCGCTTCTTCTCGTCCTCGTCATGCGAGCCGGCGAGCTTGGTCTCGGCGGTCAGGATTTCCTGATCGAGAATCTCGGTGTCGACATCCTCGATGAAGCGGCCCTGCTCGGCCAGAATCGTCGTCGCGGCATGGTTGATCTCGACGAGACCGCCATTGACGAAGAATTCCTTGCCGTTGCTGTCCGTGGTCTGGACGAAGACGATGCCCGCCTTCAGCGTCGCGACGAGCGGCGCATGACCGGCCAGCACGGTCATCTCGCCCTCGATCGACGGAACGATGACGCTGATGACGTCGCCGGAAAACAGGATGCGCTCAGGCGAGACGAGCTCGAACTTGAAGGTGGCCATCGTATCATTCTCCCCGGTTCGTCATGGTCGGGCTAGCCCCGACCATCTCGGAAACCAGTTTCTTCTGGTCGTGAGATCCTCGGGCCTGAGCCCGAGAATGACGCGTTCGGATGGCCTCAGGCCGCTTCGGCGGCCAGGCGCTGGGCCTTCTCGATGGCTTCCTCGATCGAGCCGACCATATAGAAGGCCGCCTCCGGGAGGTGGTCGTACTTGCCTTCGACCAGACCCTTGAAGCCCTTGATCGTGTCCTCGAGCGCGACGAGCTTGCCCGGCGAGCCGGTGAAGACTTCGGCGACGAAGAAGGGCTGCGACAGGAAGCGCTCGATCTTGCGGGCGCGGGCCACCGTCAGCTTGTCCTCTTCCGAAAGCTCGTCCATGCCCAGGATCGCGATGATGTCCTGCAGGGCCTTGTAGCGCTGGAGGATCTGCTGGACCTGACGGGCGATCGCGTAGTGCTCCTCGCCGACGATGTCGGCCGACAGCATGCGCGAGGTCGAGTCGAGCGGGTCGACCGCCGGGTAAATGCCCTTTTCAGCGATCGAACGCGAAAGCACCGTCGTGGCGTCCAGGTGGGCGAAGGAGGTCGCGGGCGCCGGGTCGGTCAGGTCGTCGGCGGGCACGTAGATCGCCTGCACCGAGGTGATCGAGCCCTTATTGGTGGTGGTGATGCGCTCCTGCAGGTTGCCCATGTCGGTCGCCAGCGTCGGCTGGTAACCCACCGCCGAGGGGATGCGGCCGAGCAGCGCGGACACTTCCGAGCCGGCCTGCGTGAAGCGGAAGATGTTGTCGACGAAGAACAGCACGTCCTGGCCCTTGTCGCGGAAATCTTCCGCGACGGTGAGGCCGGACAGCGCGACGCGCATGCGGGCGCCCGGCGGCTCGTTCATCTGGCCATAGACGAGAGCGCACTTGGAACCCTCGCCGCCGCCCTTCTTGTTCACGCCCGACTCGATCATCTCGTGATAGAGGTCGTTACCCTCGCGGGTGCGCTCGCCGACGCCGGCGAACACGGAATAACCACCATGGGCCTTCGCGACGTTGTTAATCAGCTCCATGATCAGCACGGTCTTGCCGACGCCGGCGCCGCCGAACAGGCCGATCTTGCCGCCCTTGGCGTAGGGCGCCAGCAGATCGACGACCTTGATGCCGGTGACGAGGATCTGCGCCTCGGTCGCCTGGTCGGCATAGGACGGGGCCGGCTGATGGATGCCGCGGGTGTTGGTGGTCAGGATCGGACCGGCCTCGTCGACCGGTTCGCCGATGACGTTCATGATGCGGCCGAGGCACTCGTCGCCGACGGGAACCGCGATCGGGGCGCCGGTGTCGGTGACCGACTGGCCACGGACGAGACCTTCCGTCGAGTCCATCGCGATCGTGCGGACCGTGTTCTCACCCAGATGCTGGGCGACCTCGAGCACGAGGCGGTTGCCGAGATTGTTGGTCTCGAGCGCGTTCAGGATCTCCGGCAGCGCGCCTTCGAACTGCACGTCGACGACGGCGCCGATGACCTGGGCGACCTTGCCGGTGCCGGTGTTGGCGGGCTTCTCGGCGGCGGCAGACTTCTTCGTAGCGGCTTTGGCCATGGTGATAACCTCGGATTCGCGTTCAGCGTGTCGGATGGCCGGCGCGCCGGCCTTGAATTCAGGCGGTTAGAGCGCTTCCGCGCCGGAGATGATCTCGATCAGTTCCTTCGTGATCATCGCCTGGCGCGAGCGGTTATAGAGCTGCGTCTGCTTCTTGATCATCTCGCCGGCATTGCGCGTCGCGGAGTCCATCGCGGACATGCGCGCCCCCTGTTCGGAGGCGGCGTTCTCGAGCAGCGCGCGCAGCACCTGGACGGTCAGGTTGCGCGGCAGCAGCGTCTCGAGGATCTCGCTCTCGTCCGGCTCGTAGTCGTAGACCGCGTCGGTCTTCGGCACATCGGCCGGGATCTCGGCCGGGATGATGCGCTGCGCGGTCGGGATCTGCGCAATGACCGACTTGAACTTCGAGAAGAACAGCGTCGCGACATCGAACTCGCCTGCAGCGAAGCGCGCCAGGATGTTCTGGGCGATCGTCTCGGCATTGGCATAGCCGATCTGCTTGAAGGCGCGCAGGTCGATCAGCTCGATGATATCCTTCTCGAACTGCCGCTTCAGCAGGTCGTAGCCCTTCTTGCCGACGCAGATGATCTTGACCGTCTTGCCGTCGGCCTTCAGCGCATTCGCCTTGTCGCGGGCGAGGCGCGCGATCGACGAGTTGAAGGCGCCGCAGAGGCCACGCTCGGCCGTGCAGACGACCAGGAGATGCACCTTGTCGGAACCCGTGCCCGAGATCAGCCGCGGAGCGCTCGACCCCGTGACGCCAGAGGCAAGATTCGCCAGCACCGTCTCCATGCGCTCGGCATAGGGGCGCGCGGCCTCGGCCGCGGCCTGCGCCCGGCGCAGCTTGGCGGCCGCGACCATCTGCATGGCCTTGGTGATCTTCTGCGTCGCCTTCACCGAAGCGATGCGGTTACGTAGGTCCTTCAATGAAGGCATCTGGTCTTCAATCCCCTACCCGTCGTTGCGAGGAACGCAGCGACGAAGCAATCCAGAAGGGCGGGCGCAGCGAGGCTGGATTGCTTCGCTGCGCTTGGCTCATGACGATCAGGCGAAGGACTTCGCGTAATCGGAGACGATATCCTTCAGCTTCGCGGCATTCGCGTCCGAAAGATCCTTCGACGAGCCGATCTCGTTCAGCAGGTCGGCGTGCTTGCCGCGCACCAGCGCGAGCAGCCCGTCCTCGAAGGCGCGGACCTTGTTGACCGGCAGCGGATCGAGATAGCCGTTGACGCCGGCATAGATCACGACCGTCTGCTCTTCCATCTTCAGCGGCGAGAACTGCGCCTGCTTCAGGAGCTCGGTCAGGCGGGCACCGCGGTTGAGCAGGCGCTGCGTGACGGCGTCGAGGTCCGAGCCGAACTGGGCGAAGGCGGCCATCTCGCGATACTGGGCGAGCTCGCCCTTGATCTTGCCCGCGACCTTCTTGGTCGCCTTGGTCTGCGCCGAGGAGCCGACGCGCGACACCGAAAGGCCGACGTTCACCGCCGGGCGGATGCCCTGGTAGAACAGGTCGGTCTCGAGGAAGATCTGGCCGTCGGTGATCGAGATCACGTTGGTCGGGATGTAGGCCGAGACGTCGTTCGCCTGGGTCTCGATGACCGGCAGCGCCGTCAGCGAGCCGAGACCGGCCTCCTCGCCCATCTTCGCCGCGCGCTCGAGCAGGCGGGAGTGGAGATAGAACACGTCGCCCGGATAGGCCTCGCGGCCCGGCGGGCGGCGCAGCAGCAGCGACATCTGGCGGTAGGCAACGGCCTGCTTCGACAGATCGTCATAGATGATCACGGCGTGCATGCCGTTGTCGCGGAAGAACTCGCCCATGGCGCAGCCGGCGAAGGGCGCCAGGAACTGCATCGGGGCGGCGTCCGAGGCGGTGGCCGCCACGACGATCGAGTACTCCAGGGCACCACGCTCCTCGAGCACCTTCACGAACTGGGCGACGGTCGAGCGCTTCTGGCCGACGGCGACGTAGACGCAGTAGAGCTTCTGGCTCTCGGGAGCGCCTTCGCCGTTCAGCGACTTCTGGTTCAGGATGGTGTCGAGCGCGACGGCGGTCTTGCCGGTCTGACGGTCGCCGATGATCAGCTCGCGCTGGCCGCGGCCGATCGGGATCAGGGCGTCGATCGCCTTGAGGCCGGTCGCCATCGGCTCATGCACCGACTTGCGCGGGATGATGCCGGGCGCCTTGACGTCGACGCGGGCGCGCTTGGCGGCCTTGATCGGGCCCTTGCCGTCGATCGGGTTGCCGAGCGCGTCGACGACGCGGCCGAGCAGTTCCTTGCCGACCGGCACGTCGACGATCGCGCCGGTGCGCTTGACCGTCTGGCCTTCCTTGATCTCGCGGTCGGAACCGAAGATCACGACGCCGACATTGTCGCTCTCGAGGTTGAGCGCCATGCCGCGCACGCCGCTCTCGAACTCGACCATCTCACCGGCCTGGACCTGGTCGAGACCGTAGACGCGGGCGATGCCGTCGCCGACGGAGAGAACCTGGCCAACCTCGGTGACGGAGGCTTCGGACCCAAAGTTCGAGATCTGGGCCTTCAGGATCGCGGAGATTTCAGCGGGGCGGATTTCCATCAGCCGACCTCTTTCATGGCAAGACGAATTGAATTGAGCTTGGTTTTCAGCGAGGCATCGACCATGCGGGAACCCATCTTCACGACGAGCCCGCCGATCAGAGCCGGATCGATCTTGATCGCGACATCGACATCCTTGCCCGCGACGGCGGCGAGCGCAGCGCGGATTTCCTCGACGCGCTTGGCCGCAGGCGCCTCCGCCAGCGTGACCTCGGCGCTGACGATGCCCTTGGCCTCGGCGACGAGGGCCTTGTAGGCAGCGATCATGCCCGGCAGCGCGAAGAGACGACGCTTGCTGGCGACGAGGCCGATGAAGTTGGCGGCAATGCCGGAGACGCCGGCCTTGGCGAGAACCGCCTTGATCGCCGCCGTCTGCTCCTCGGCCGAGAAGGCGGGGCTTTCGACGAGGCGGCGCAGATCCTCGCTCTCGGCGAGCATCCCGGAAAAGCTGTCGAGTTCAGCGGAGACGGCGTCGATGGCGTTGGCCTCGCCGGCCAGTTCGAAAAGGGCCGTGGCGTAGCGTCCGGCTACGCCCGAAACCAGTGATCCTTGCGATCCGCCTTCAGCCACGCGTCACGTCTCTCGTTTCATAGGACTGCTCCCGGCGACCTTCTCGCGAAGGTGGAGTGCGATGTCCTGGCGCTGCGATGTATCATGGACGAGAACCCGGCAAGACGGCTTCGCGACCTAAATGTGGCGGTGCACTAGCATGTGCTTTTGGGGCGCGCAATCCGTTGATGGCGATCCCGGGCGCGGTTTTGCCCGTCCTTTCAGGCTTTCCAAGGAAGGCTCGAGGCCCTCTACAGAAAGCTCTGCGGGTCTACGTCGACCGCGACGCGCACCGAGCCCTTCGGCTTGCCGGCGCGCATCAGCCAGGCGCGCAGATAGTCCTGCAGGTTCACGTCCCTCGCGGTTTTGACGATCAAACGCATCCGATGGCGCCCGCGCAGGACCGCAAGCGGCGCTTCCGCCGGTCCGAGCACGCTGATTCCGTCGGGCGCGTCGGCGCAGCGCGCCAGCGCTCGGGCATGCGCCTCAGCCTCGGCCTGGCTGTTGGCGGAGACGATCAGACCGGCGAGGCGGCCGAAGGGCGGCAGGCCGGCAGCCTCGCGCGACGCCTCCTCTGCGGCATAAAACCGCTCCGGGTCTCCCGAGACGAGCGCCTTGAGTACCGGGTGGGAAGGGTCATGCGTTTGAAGCAGGGCGCGGCCCGGCTTCTCGCCGCGCCCCGCACGGCCGGTGACCTGCCGCAACACCTGGAAGGTGCGCTCGGCCGCGCGCGGATCGCCCGAGGTCAGGCCGAGATCGGCGTCGATCACGCCGACCAGCGTCATGCCGGGGAAGTTGTGCCCCTTGGCGACGAGCTGCGTGCCGATGACGATGTCGAACTCGCCTTCGGCCACCGACATCAACTCCGCCTTCAGCCGCTCGGTCCCGCCAGGGAAGTCGCTCGACAAAACGATGCCGCGCGCCTGTGGAAACAGCGTCGCGACCTCCTCCGCCAATCGCTCGACACCAGGGCCGCAGGCGGTGAGGCTCTCCTGCGCATGGCATTGCGGGCATTCATGCGGCCGGCGTTCGACATGGCCGCAATGATGGCAGACCAGAGCGCGCCGGAAGCGATGATCGACCAGCCAGGTCGAGCAGTTCGGGCATTGGAAGCGATGCCCGCAATCGCGACACAGCGTCAGCGGCGCGTAGCCGCGGCGGTTGAGGAACAGCAGCGATTGCTCGCCCGCCTCCAGATTGTTCGCGATCGCCTTGGCGAGCGTATCAGAGACCCAGCGCCCGCGCGGCGGCTTGTCCTGGCGCAGATCGACCAGGCCCAGCGTCGGCAGACTGCGCCCGCCGAACCGCTCCGGCAGCTTGAGATGGGTGTAGCGCCCGCGCTCGGCATTGACGCGCGTCTCCAAAGAAGGCGTCGCCGAGGTCAGGATCACCGGTGCGTTCTCGATGCGTCCGCGCACCACCGCCATGTCGCGGGCATGGTAGGCGACGCCATCCTCCTGCTTGTAGGCCGCCTCGTGCTCCTCATCGACCACGATCAGGCCGAGATCGCGGTAGGGCAGGAACAGCGCCGAGCGCGCCCCAGCGACAACCCGCGCCTCGCCGCTGGCGATCGCCGCCTGCAGGCGCTCGCGCTTGCGCCCCGTCACCGCCGAATGCCAGAGCCCCGGCCGGACACCGAAGCGCGCCTCGAAGCGATCGATGAACTGTGCCGTCAGCGCGATCTCGGGCATCAGGATCAGGCTCTGGCGTCCGAGCCGGATCGCCTCAGCCACCGCCTCGAAATAAACCTCCGTCTTGCCGGAGCCGGTGACGCCCTCGAGCAGCGTCACGCCATAGCCTGCTGCCCGGACCGAGGCGACGAGCGCCGTCGCCGCTGCCGCCTGTCCCTCGGACAGAGCGGGCTTCGCATGCTCCGGATCGGGCATCGCCGCGACAGCCTCGCGCGGCAACGGCTCGACAGCGAAGGTCCCGGCATCGACGAGGGAGTCGATCACCGCAGCACTGACCGAAGCGGTTTCGGCCAGCGCGCCCTTGGCGATCAGAAGGCCGCCCTCCGCCGCCGCGATGGCCCGGGCGCGAGCTGGCGTCATTCGAGCCGGGGGAGCCCCGACCAGCCGCACGCCGAGCTTTGGCCGCTCCGGCGTGTCGTCCGGCGGGCGTCGCAGCGCCAGCGCCAGAACCGAGCCTTTCGGCGCCAGCGTGTACCAGGCGACCCAGTCGACGAGCTTCATCAGCGCCGGGTCGAGCGCCGGCATGTCAAGCTTGCCGATGACCTTCCTGAGGTTGCCACCGCGTCCGGAACTGGCCTCCCAAACCACGCCGACGGTCTCGCGCGGGCCGAGCGGCACCTGCACGACATCGCCGGGCCTGAGCACGAGCCCGGCGGGAACCGCATAGCTGTAGGCCTGGTCGAGCCCGAGCGGGATCAGCACATCGACCGTGCCGCCTTCCGCCATCTGCTCCGCATCGCTCATGCGCCGTTGGGTAGCGGGTTGCGCCAAAAGCGACAACTGCCGCCTTGGCCGGTCGCTGCCTTGGCCATCCGTTGCCTTGGTCAGCAGTTGCCTTGGCATTGCCGCGATCGCCTGATCACTACCCTCGCGACGCACCAGCCACCGACGAACCCAGCCAGCCATGAAGACGCCCCGCCGACTGCTCGCACCCGCCTTCGCCCTTGGCATCGCCACAGCCACAAGCGGGACCGTCCACGCGCAGCCCGTCGCGCCGGAGAACTGGCCAGCGGTCAAATGCGAGCGCTACACCAAGGCATGGGGCGAGGCGCTGGCAAAGTTCGGCCGCAAGGGCCTCGGCCAGCCCTTCATCGAGGCACACGAGGCCTTCCTGTCCTCCGGCTGCAGCATCAAGGGCGAGGTCTGCCCGCGCAGCAAGGAGGAGCTCGACCTCGCCAACGTCATGGTCATCCTCGGCATGAACCAGGGCATGGCGAGCACCTTCATGCCCTTCGCCTGCCGCAAGGCATAAGGGCTCGTGAGCCGATCGTCATTCGCACGGCGTTAAGGCGGAGCCGTCATGCTCGGCCTCGACCCGAGCATGACGGCCAAGGGCAAGCGCATCCGTGACCGATCTCGACACCCTGATTCGCGACTGGCTCGGCCATCTCGCCCATGAACGCCGGCTCTCGCCCAAGACGCTCGAGGCTTATGGCCGCGATCTGCGCCAGTTCACCGGCTTCCTCGCGGAGCATCTCGGCGGCGAGCCCTCGCTCGCCGACATCGGCGCGCTGAAGCCCGCGGATCTGCGCGCCTTTCTCGGCCGCCGTCGCCGCGACGGCGTCGGCAACCGCACATTGATGCGCCAGCTCGCCGCACTGCGCTCGCTCGCCCGCTTCGGCGAGCGCACCGGCAAATTCAAGGCCGCCGCCTTCGCCGCGACGCGCGGCCCGCGCATCGGAAAGTCGCTGCCGCGCCCTCTGGAGGCACGCGCCGCCAAGGCCGTGACTCAGGCCGATACAAGGGCCGGCGAGGAGCGCGAGCAATGGATTCTCGCGCGCGACGCGGCCGTGCTCGCTTTGCTCTATGGCTGCGGCCTGCGCATCTCCGAGGCTCTGTCGCTTACCCGAGCCCAGGCCCCGACCAGCGCGGGCGACACGCTCACCGTCATCGGCAAGGGCAACAAGACCCGCATGGTTCCGGTCCTGCCGGTCGTCGTCGCCACCATCGCCGAGTACCTTTCGCTCTGCCCCTGGAGTCTCCCGCCCGATGGGCCGCTCTTCCTCGGCGCCAAGGGCGGGCCGCTGTCGCCGCGCATCATCCAGCTCGCGGTCGAGGGCCTGCGCGGTGCGCTCGGCCTGCCCTCCTCGGCAACGCCTCATTCGCTGCGCCATTCCTTCGCGACGCATTTGCTCGGGCGCGGCGGCGATCTGCGCGCCATCCAGGAACTGCTCGGCCACGCCTCGCTCTCGACGACGCAGATCTATACGCGCATCGACTCTGTGCGGCTGATGGCGGCCTATGACGCCGCCCACCCCCGCGCTGGACGCTGATCCGCGAGAGCCCATCGCCCCGCCTTTATCGCCGAAGTGCCATGCACTATGGACGCTGGACATCGGGGGATGGAGTGATTCGTGTCGGGCCATATCGAGCCGCCTGAAGGCGGGAACAAGAAGATCGCGCTGCTGATCGCGGTGCTGGCGCTGATGCTGGCCTTGGCCGAAATCGGCGGGAAGCAGGCCCAGAACGAGGCCATCGCCAAGAATATCGACGCATCCAACCTCTGGTCGTTCTTCCAGGCCAAGACCATCCGCGGCACCGTTGTCAGGACGGCGGCCGAAGCCATGGAAGTGGATCTCGCCGGAACGACCGACACGGCCATGCGTGAGCGCCTGCAGAAGCGCGTCGATAGCTGGAAGGCGACCGTCGCGCGCTACGAATCCGAGCCCGAGACCAATGAGGGCCGCAAGGAACTCATGGCCCGCGCCAAGAGGACCGAGCAGGAACGCGACGACTACAAGGCCAAGGACGAGAATTTCGAGGTCGCCTCCGGCCTGCTCCAGATCGCCATCGTCGTCGCCTCGGCCTCGATCATCACCGGCGTCGGCATGCTCGCCTTTGTCGCGGGCGGCCTCGGCGGGCTCTCGCTGGTCTTCATGGGGCTGGCCCTCTTCGCCCCGCACCTGCTGTTCTGAAGCGGATCAGGCCGGCCGCGGGAAATCCGGCAGCGGCTGGCGCAGCCTTTCCCAGGCGCGGGCCATGCGCAACACGCCGAGATCGTCGAAGCGCCGGCCGGTGATCTGCAGCCCGATCGGCAGTCCTGCCGCCGTCATTGCGGCCGGCACGGCGATCGAAGGCTGGTCCGACATGTTGGCCGGCAGCGTGAAGACGATGTGCTCGAAGGGGCGGTCGGGATCATGGATCGGTGAAGCCAGCTCGGCCGCATAGCTCGGCACGGGCGCGACCGGCGAGAGCACGAAGTCGAACGGCGCGCTCTGCTTCAGCGCGGCATCCTTGATCGCCAGCATCTGGCTCATGCCGCGATAGACGCGCTCGCCGGACAAAGCCTCGCCCCGCTTGGCCCATTCGAAGATGTAAGGCAGCACAATCGCCTGCTTGTCCGGCCCGAGCGCGCCGATATCGGCCCAGGCGCGCTGGCTCCAGAAGTCGTCGAGGCCGTCCAGCATGGCGCGCGTCATGAACGCCGGCGCTTCCTCGACGATCGCACCCGCGGCCGCGAAAGCCTTGGCGGCGGCCTCCACCGCGGCCTTCGTCTCGGGCTCGACCGGAAGGCCGATGCCGGGATCGAACTGGAGGCCGAGACGCAAGCCCGTCAGATCCATATCGAGTGACAGCCAGTCGATCTCCTGCGGCGGCAGGCTCATGCCGTCGCGCGCGTCGGGCCTTGAAATCTCGCGCATCATCAACGCCGCATCCGCGACGGTGCGGGTCATCGGCCCGGCGACACGGCCGTAATAGCTCGGATCGATCGGCACCCGGCCGAAACTGGGCTTCAGGCCGACCAGGCCGCACCAGCCAGCCGGCAGGCGGATCGAGCCGCCGATATCGGTGCCGACATGCAAGGGGCCGTAGCCGGCAGCCCCTGCCGCGCCCGCCCCTGCCGACGAGCCACCCGGGTTCTTCGACAGGTCCCAGGGGTTGCGGGCCAGTTCATGGAAACTCGACAGGCCCGACGAGAGCATGCCGTAATCCGGCATCGTCGTCTTGGCGAGCATGACGAAGCCCGCCTCGCGCAACCTTGCCGCGACCGGTGCGTCCTCCTGCATCGGTGCGAGATCGCGCGCAGCCGTGCCGATCGGCATCGGCGTGCCCTTCGTCGCAATGTTCTCCTTGATCGTACCGGGCACGCCGTCCAGCGGCAGCGCCTCGCCCCTCATCCAGCGCGCCTCAGACGCCTTGGCCTCCGCGAGCGCCGCCTCCGGCTGATAGGCATAGAGCGCCTTGATCTGCGGCTCGCAGGCCTCGATCCGGGCGATCACCGCTGCTGCAGCCTCGACCGGCGACAGCGCCCTGGAGCGATAGGCCTCGAGCAGTTCGGTGGCGCTGAGATCGGCGGGAGAGGTCATCGGCAATCGTCCTCGTCAGGCATGGCGCAGCGTGGCATGGATTGATGCCACGGCTGATCTGAAACGGCATGGCCGCCGGGCGCAACCCGCGCTGGCTTCTGTCGCATCGCCGGGCAAGCAAGCTCCGCGCCTGCCGTGCCCCTGGGCCGAGAATCGCCTCGCTCAGACGAAATAGTCTGGATGCTGCTCCTTCAGATGCAGCAGGTCGGGCAGCAGCGTGCCCAGATGTCTGCGCATCGCAACCTCCGCCTCAGGTCCGTCATGCCGGCGGATCGCATCGACGATCGACAGATGCTCGCGGATCACCATCGCCATCCGCCCCGGCACCGGCAGGGTCATGCGCCGGCAGCGGTCGATCTGACTCTTGGCGGCGTGTGCGATCTTCCAGATGCCAGGATAACCGGCGCTCATGGCGAGGGTCTCATGGAAGGCCTCGTCGGCGAGATGGAACCCCTCCTGGTCGCCCCGCTCCAACGCGTCACGCTGACGTGTGATCGTCGCGTCCAGCAGGGCGACGGCCTGCTCCGTCCCGGTCCGCGCCACCAGCTCGACGGTCGCGCATTCCAGCGCCTGCCGGATGAAGACGGCCTCGGGGATCGCCTCGGTCGGAATCCGCGCCACAAAGGTGCCGGCCTGCGGAAAGATCTCGACGAGACCTTCCTCCTTGAGGCGGATCAGGGCTTCGCGCACCGGCGTGCGGCTGATACCGAAGCGCGCGGTCAGTTCCTTCTCGACCAGCGCCGCTCCCGGCACGATCTCCATCGCGAGGATCGCGCGCCGGAGCTCGTCCTGCACCATCGACGCCGCGGTCGCCCGACCGGACGGCACGGCACCCGAGGGCTGGCGGCGACGCTCGCGGCGCGGGCTCTCATAGTCAGGATCCTGGCTCGCATCCTGGGGCATCGTGATCTGCGACATCGCCTCGCCTTGTGCCTCGCCCCCGCGCCTCCACGCAAGCCGGAGGCCGCTATCGCGACCCGACTCTGCGCCCTTTTGCGGATAGCACGGGCCGGTTTGACATACTAGTATATTAGTATATTGACCCGCCACCCCGACGGCGCCTATGGTCCGCCCAAGCTGCCAAGCGCCACACAAGAGTGCCGGTCCGATGTTGCTTCACGACGATCGCCTGTTTCCCGCAGACCCCGTGACGCGCGGCATCGCGCGCCGGCTCTACGCGACGATTCGCGATCTTCCGATCATCTCGCCGCATGGCCACACCGACCCGCGCTGGTTCGCCGAGGACCAGCCCTTCCCCGATCCCGCGACGCTCTTCGTCAAGCCGGACCACTACATCTTCCGGATGCTCTATTCGCAGGGCGTGAAGCTCGAGCAGCTCGGCATCCCCCGCAAGGATGGCGCCCCGGTCGAAAGCGACCCGCGTGCTGTCTGGCGCCTCTTCGCCAAGCATTGGTACCTGTTCCGCGGCACGCCCACCCGGCTCTGGTTCGAGCACTCGCTCTCCTCGGTCTTCGGCATCAACGAGCGGCTCTCGCCCGAAAACGCCGACCGCATCTACGACCGCATCGCCGAGAAGCTGGACGAGCCGGAACTCCGTCCTCGCGCCCTGTTCGAGCGCTTCAAGATCGAGGCGATCTCGACCACAGAGGGCGCACTCGACGATCTGAAATGGCATGACATGATCAAGGCCTCGGGCTGGGGCGGCAAGGTCGTCACCGCCTATCGCCCGGACAGCGTTGTCGATCCGGAATTCGAGGGTTTTGCCGGCAATCTCGAGCAGTTCGGCGCGCTCACGGGCGAGGACACGACGAGCTGGACTGGCTACCTCGCCGCCCACCGTCAGCGCCGCGACTATTTCCGCGAGCGCGGCGCCACCTCCTCCGACCATGGCCACGCCACCGCCCGCACCGCGAACCTCTCGAAGGCGGAGGCCGAGGCGCTCTTCGCCAAGGTCGTCGCCGGCCCAGTCTCGCCCGAGGAGGCCGATCTCTTCCGCGGCCAGATGCTGACCGAGATGGCGAAGATGAGCCTCGACGACGGGCTGGTCCTGCAGATCCATCCGGGCTCCTCGCGCAACCACAACGCGTCGCTGTTCGCGGATTTCGGGCGCGACATGGGCGCCGACATCCCGCGCCAGACCGACTATGTGGCGGCGCTGAAGCCGCTGCTCGATGCCGTCGGCAACGAGCCGAACCTGACCGTCATCGCCTTCACCCTCGACGAGACCAGCTATTCGCGCGAGCTCGCGCCCCTCGCCGGCCATTACCCCGCGCTGAAGCTCGGACCGGGCTGGTGGTTCCTCGATGCGCCCGAGGCGATGCTGCGCTTCCGCGAACTGACGACCGAGACCGCCGGCTTCTATAACACCGTCGGCTTCAACGACGACACCCGTGCCTATCTCTCGATTCCTGCGCGCCATGACGTCGCCCGCCGCTGCGACTGCACCTACCTCGCCAAGCTCGTCGCCGAACACCGGCTCGACGAAGACGAGGCTGCCGAGGTCGCCCATGACCTCGCCTATCGACTGGCCAAGGAGGCCTACCGCCTGTGACTGCCACCGGGACCATCGACGAACGCCAGGCCGCCCATCCGCGCGACGTGAAGGCTTACGACACGCAAGGGCTGCGCAATGATTTCCTGATCGAGCGGATCTTCGTCCCGGGCGAGGTCACGCTGACCTACAGCCATTACGACCGCATGATCGTCGGCGGCGCGACGCCGACGGCGCAGCCGCTGAAGCTCGAGCCCTACGCGCCGACCGGCACGCCGTTCTTCCTGGCGCGGCGCGAGCTCGGGGTCATCAACATCGGCGGCACTGGAACCGTGACCGTCGATGGCAAGGTCTTCGACCTGCCGAGCCTCGACGCGCTCTATGTCGGCCTCGGCGCCAAGGAGGTCTCCTTCGCCAGTGCGGACGCCGCCAATCCGGCCAAGTTCTATCTGACCAGCGCGCCGGCCCATCGCGAGGCGCCGCACCAGCTCATCCGCCAGTCCGACGCCAACACGCTGCATCTCGGCTCCACCGAGACCTCCAACAAGCGCACCATCCGGCAATACGTCATGCCGAACACGACCGGCACCAACCAACTGGTCATGGGCATGACCGCGCTGGAACCCGGCTCGGTCTGGAACTCGATGCCCTGCCACACGCATACGCGGCGGATGGAGGCCTATCTCTACTTCAACCTCGACCCTGCCCACCGCGTCTTCCACTTCATGGGCGAGCCGACCCAGACCCGCCACATCCTCGTCGCCAACGAGCAGGCGGTGATCTCGCCGAACTGGTCGATCCATTGCGGCTGCGGCACCTCGAACTACGCCTTCGTCTGGGCCATGGCCGGCGACAATGTCGAGTTCACCGACATGGACGCAGCCCCCGTGGAGACGCTGCGCTGATGGCGGCGACCTCGCCCTTCGACCTGACGGGCCGCACGGCGCTGGTGACCGGCGCCAATACCGGCATCGGCCAGGGCATTGCACTCGCGCTGGCTCAGGCCGGGGCGACCGTCGTCGCCGCCGGGCGCTCGGACATGAGCGAGACGCTGTCGCTGATCAAGGAGGCCGGTGGCAGCGCCTACGCGCTCAAGGTCGATCTGCAGCAGCAGGGCATCGCGCCGCGCGTGATTGCCGAGGCGAGCGAGCTCACCGGCCCGCTCGACATCCTCGTCAACAATGCCGGCATCATTCGCCGCGCCGATGCGCTCGACTTCAGCGAGAGCGACTGGGACGAGGTGATGAACGTCAACCTCAAGGCGAATTTCTTCCTCGCCCAGGCCTTCGCCAAGGCGGCTGTGGAAGCGGGGCGCGGCGCCCGCATCGTCAACATCGCCTCGCTGCTCTCCTTCCAGGGCGGCATCCGCGTCGCCTCCTATACGGCGAGCAAGAGCGGCCTCGCCGGGCTGACCAAGCTCCTCGCCTGCGAATGGGCGGCGAAGGGCATCAACGTCAACGCGATCGCGCCGGGCTACATCGAGAGCAACAACACCGAAGCGCTGCGCGCCGACCCCGACCGCAACGCCGCCATACTCGGACGCATCCCGGCCGGGCGCTGGGGCAAACCGTCCGACATCGGCGGCGCGGCGGTGTTCCTCGCAAGCGACGCCGCCGCCTACATGCACGGCGCCGTCATCCCCGTCGACGGAGGCTGGCTCGCGCGATGACTGACCGTCTCGACTCCTTCTTCCAGCATGAGGCCGAGATCGCCTGGGAGCCGACCGAACCCGGCGTGAAGCGCAAGATCATGGCCTATGGCTCCGATCTGATGGTCGTGCGCGTGATCTTCGAAGCGGGCGCTGTCGGCAAGCCGCACCAGCATCCACACCGCCAGGCCTCCTATGTCGAGAGCGGCGTCTTCGACGTCACCATCGACGGCCGGACCGAGCGGCTCGTCGCCGGCGACACCTTCTTCGTGCCGGCCGACCTCGTCCACGGCGTCACCGCGGTCGAGGCCGGACAGCTCATCGATTCCTTCACGCCGATGCGGAAGGAGTTTCTCTGAGACCGCCCTGCCGGCCACCGCCGGCATGGCTCCCATCACGGGACAAGAACGACCGGAAAAACCCGGCGCCATCATGAAACGGGAGAGGACAACCACCATGCTCACCAAACGCATGTTCAGCGCGCTCGCGGGTGCGGCCATCTTCGCGGCCGTCGCCACCGGCGCGAGCGCCCAGACCACGCTGCGCTCCACCGACATCCATCCGACCGACTATCCGACCGTCGAGGCCGTCCGCTACATCAGCAAGCTGCTGGAAGAGCGCACCAAGGGCCGCATCAAGATCAACGTCTTCCACTCGGCCCAGCTCGGCAACGAGAAGGACACGATCGAGCAGACCCGCTTCGGCGTGATCGACCTGAACCGCATCAACATGGCGCCGTTCAACAACCTGATCCCGGCGACCAACGTACCCTCGTTGCCCTTCATCTTCCGCTCGGTCGAGCACATGCGGAAGGTCATGGACGGCCCGATCGGCGACGGCATCCTGAAGGAGTTCGAGAAGCACGACCTGATCGGCCTCGCCTTCTACGATTCCGGCTCGCGCTCCTTCTACAACGGCAAGCGCCCGATCACCTCGCCGGCCGACATGAAGGGCATGAAGATCCGCGTTCAGCAGTCGGACATGTTCGTAGCGCTCGTCTCGGCGCTCGGCGCCAACGCCACCCCGATGGCCTTCGGCGAAGTCTACTCGGCGCTGCAGACCGGCGTCATCGACGGAGCCGAGAACAACTGGCCGTCCTACGAGTCGACCAAGCACTACGAGGTCTCGAAGTTCTACTCGGAGACCGAGCACTCGCTGTCGCCGGAGGTGCTGGTCATGTCCAAGCGCAGCTTCGACAAGCTCTCCAAGGAAGACCAGGAGATCATGAAGGCGGCTGCCAAGGAATCCGTCGTCAAGATGCGCGAGCTCTGGGACGCCCGCGAGAAGGCCTCGGAAGCCAAGGTGAAGGCCGGCGGCGCCGTGATCAACAAGGTCGAGAAGCAGCCCTTCATCGACGCAATGAAGCCCGTCTACGACAAGTTCGTCACGGACGCCGCCCTCAAGGACCTCGTCGCCAAGATCCAGGCGGTCAAGTGATCCGACTCATCTGATCCCGGGCGGCGGCCTTCTCCGCCGCCCGTTTTCGTTTCCAGCCCGAACCTCAGGACATCTCCATGACCGGTGTTGCCCGGATGCTCACGCGCATCAATGCGCGCCTCAGCCTGATCGCCCTGCTGGCGGCGGGCCTGGGCCTGATCGCCATGACGGCGATCGTCGCCTGGACCGTGTTCGGGCGCTACGTCCTGAACGCCACCCCGACCTGGGGCGAGCCGGCCTCCCTGTTCCTGATGCTCTGGTTCATCCTGCTCGGTGGCTCCGTCGGCGTCCGCGAGCTCGACCACATGGGCTTCGATGTCGGGCTGCACTACCTGCGCGGCAGGACGAAGACCGCGCTCATCGCGGCGAACGAGATCCTCGTCGCACTCTTCGCCTTCGCGATGGTCTGGTACGGCACCGAACTCGCCGCCAAGGTCTGGAGCGACCGGCTGCCGATGATCGGCATCTCCAAGGGCTGGGACTATGTCCCGATCATCGCCGGCGGCGGGCTGATCGCGCTGTTCTCGATCGAGAAGCTGCTGCTGCTGGCGACGGGCGAGGAACTCGCGCCCATGCCGCTGAACGCCAACGGTCTCGGCGGGGAAGCCTGAGCATGGCCATCACGATCCTCTTCACCTCCTTCGCCCTGCTCCTGCTGATGGGCGTGCCGGTGGCCTTCTGCCTCGGCCTCTCCTCGATGGCGACGGTGCTCTATATCGGCATTCCGCCGGTCGTGATCTTCCAGCAATTGTCGACCGGCATGAACGCCTTCGCCATGCTGGCGATCCCGTTCTTCATCTATTCGGGCGACCTGATGATCCGCGGCGGCATCGCCGACCGGCTGATCCAGTTCGCCGCCTCGCTCGTCGGGCATCTGCGCGGCGGCCTCGGCCAGGTCAACGTCATCACCTGCACGCTTTTCGGCGGCATCTCCGGCTCGGCCGTGGCGGACGCTTCCGCCGTCGGCGGCATCATGATCCCGCAGATGGTGAAGCGCGGCTACGCGCCCGACTACGCGGTCAACGTCACCGCCAACGCCGCCATCATCGCGCTGCTGATCCCGCCCTCGCACAACATGATCATCTACTCGCTGGCGGCGGGCGGCACGATCTCGATCGCCGATCTCTTCACCGCCGGCGTCGTCCCCGGCCTGATGCTGTGCCTCGCGCTGATGGTCGCAGCCTGGGCCGTCGCGGTGAAGCGCGGCTACCCCGCCGATGCCTTCCCGGGCTTCCTCAGCGTCGCCCGCTACCTCGTCGCGGCGCTGCCCGGCATCCTACTGATCGGCATCATCTTCGGCGGCGTCCGGTCCGGCGTGTTCACCGCCACCGAATCCTCCTGCGTCGCGGTGATCTACGCGCTGCTGGTCACGATCTTCGTCTATCGCGGACTCGACCTGAAGGGCTTTACCCACGCCACGCTCGGAGCGGTCCGCACCACGGCGATGGTGCTTCTGATCATCGGCGCGGCGAGTTCCTTCGGCTGGCTGATGGCCTTCCTCGAAGTCCCCAAGGCGACGATCGAACTGATGCAGTCGATCTCCAGCAACCCGTTGATGATCCTGCTGCTCATCAACGTCATCCTGCTGGTGCTCGGCACCTTCATGGACATGGCGCCGATGATCATCATCTGCACGCCGATCTTCCTGCCCGTGGTCAAGGCCATCGGCGTCGACCCCGTGCATTTCGGCGTGATCCTGATCCTCAACGCCGGCATCGGCCTGAACACGCCGCCCGTGGGCTCGGTCCAGTTCGTCGCCTGCGCCATCGGCAAGGTCTCGATCAGCGAATCCATGAAGACGATCTGGCCGTTCTACGGCGCCAGCATTGCCGTGCTTCTGCTCGTCACCTACGTTCCGGCCTTCTCCCTCTGGCTGCCGGGCGTATTCCGTTGACGAGACTCACGACGAGGACGCAGTCCTCTCTGCCCGCCGCGGTTCGCCGCCCCGCCTATGACCGCACGACGCTGGCTCCGGGCATCATCCATCTCGGGCTTGGCGCCTTCGCCCGCGCGCATCTGTGCGAGTACACCGAGGACGCGCTGGAGCTGGAATTCGGTGCATGGGGCGTTACCGGCGCGAGCCTGCAGCGCCCCGACCAGCGCGACCGGCTGGCCCCGCAGGATGGGCTCTACACGCTGCTGAAGCGCGCGCCCGCTGGCCCGGAGCTGCGCATCATCGGCTGCGTCGGCGAGGTGCTGGTGGCACCGGAGAACCCTGCGGCGCTGGTTGCGCGCCTGGCCGCACCGGAAACCCGCATCGTCTCGCTGACGGTGACGGAGAAGGGCTATTGCCACGACCCGGCCACCGGCCGGCTCAGGGCCGACCATCCCGACATCGTCCATGACCTCGCCAACCCGGACGCGCCGCGCTCCGCCGTAGGCATCCTCGTCGCAGGGCTGAGGGCGCGCCGCGCCGCGGGCCTCGGTCCCTTCACCGCGCTGAGCTGCGACAACCTCCCGCATAATGGCGGGGTGCTGCGTGGGCTCGTCCGCGACTTCGCGGCCTTGAGCGACGATGCGCTCGCACAGTGGATCGAGGCGAACGGCGCCTTCCCCGCGACGATGGTGGACCGTATCGTGCCGGCCACCACGGACGCTGACATCGCTGAAGTCGCCGGCCTGATCGGACTGGAGGACGCCGCGCCCGTGATCGGCGAGCCCTTCCGGCAATGGGCCATCCAGGATATCTTCGCCGCCGGTCGCCCGGCCTGGGACCGTGTCGGCGCGCAGATGGTCTCGGAGGTCGCGCCTTTCGAGTTCATGAAGCTGCGCATGCTCAACGGCGCCCATTCCAGCCTCGCCTATCTCGGTTATCTCGCCGGCCACGAGACGGTCGCCGACGCCAGCGGCGACCCGGTCCTTGCTCGCTTCCTGCAGGGTCTCTGGACCGAGATCATCCCGACCGTGCCGGCCCCGCAGGGCGTCGTGCTCGGCGACTACGCCGACGCCCTTCTGGCGCGCTTCCGCAACCCGGCCATCCGTCACCGCACCTGGCAGATCGCCATGGACGGCTCGCAGAAGCTGCCGCAGCGGCTGCTCGGAACCATTCGCGACCGGCTCAAGGCCGGAGCTTCGATCGACCATCTCGCCCTCGGCGTCGCGGCCTGGATGCGATACGTCTCCGGTACCGACGAGAAGGGCGCGGCGATCGACGTTCGCGATCCACTGGCCGCGACCTTCGCCGAGAAGGCGAAGGCTGCCGGCCGCAACGCCCCGGCGCTGGCTCAATCCCTGCTCGGCATCGAGGCGATCTTCGGCGCCGACCTGCCGCGCGAGGAGCGCTTCACGAAGCCGGTCGAGAAACATCTGGCTGCGCTGTTTGAGAAGGGGGCCAAGGCAACGGCCGCTTCAATCTGAGGCGCAGCGCGTGGCATTCCCTCCGTCAAGGAGAGGGTTCGCCCCGCGCGAACCTCTTGATCATGCTGCTCCGCTCGCGCCAGATGCGCGCATGATCCGCGCCGTCCTCCTCGCGCTCACCCTGCTGATGCTGGCCCCGCCCGCAACGCAGGCGCAATCGCGCGTCATCGTGCCGAACTTCTGGGACCAGCGCATCAGGCTCGACCGGCCGGAACCTGGCCCGGCCCGTGTGATCCGCTTCCTGACCGACGACGAGTACCCGCCGCTGCATTTCGCCGGCCCCGACGGCAGCCTGACCGGCTTTTCGGTCGAACTCGCCCGCGCCGCCTGCGAAAAGCTCGGCTGGACCTGCACCGTGCAGGCACGCCGTTTCGACACGCTGCTGGATTCGCTGGCCGAGGGACGCGGCGACGTCCTCGCGGCGGCGGTGAATCTGACGCCGCAGATCCGCGCGCGCTTCATCGCGAGCCATCTCTATTTCCGCAGCCCCGCCCGCCTCGCGACCACGCGCGGCAACGCCCAGATCGAGCTCGACACCCGCAGCCTGCAGGGCAAGCGCGTCGCCGTCGTCGGTGGCACGGCTCACCAGGCCTTCCTGGAGCGGCTCCTGCCCTTCGTCCAGCGCCGCGAGACCGGCACGCTCGCCGGCGCGATCACGGCCCTGCGGAGCGGCGATGCCGAATTCGTCTTCGCCGACGGCGTCGCGCTGTCGCTGCTGCTGGCCGGGACAGGCGGCGGCGAACTCGCCTTCACCGGCGGGCCCTTCCTGGAAAGCCGCTACTTTGGCGAAGGCGTCGGCTTCCTCATCCGCAAGGACGATGCCTCGCTCAAGCGCGCGCTGGACTACGCGCTGCAGTCGCTGTGGGACGACGGCACCTATGCCCGGCTTTATCTCCGCTTCTTCCCGGTGAGCCCGTTCTGACCCTGCGCGTCGTTCCCAAGCGAAGCGAAGCGCAGACCCGAGAAGCTACGGCAAGAGATGCTCGGGCCGAGCCCGAGCATGGCGTTCAACCGCTCAGGCCGGCGCGTTGGCCCGCAGCGAGGTCTTCGCGACAGAGGCAAGCCAGCCTGAGGCGGCCGGGAGGATCGCATCGTTGAAGTCGTAGCGGTCGTTGTGGAGCTCGCCGCCATTCACGACCGGCCCATTGCCGATCCAAATGTAAGCGCCCGGACGACGCTCGAGGAAATAGGCGAAGTCCTCGCCCGTCGTGCTCGCCTTCAGATCGCGCCGGACGGTCAGGCCGGCGACCTCGCCCGCAGCGGCAGCCAGCTCTTCCTCTGGCGCGGTGTTGATCGTGGCCACGCCGTGCGTCGTCTCGACCTCGGCCGTCATCTCGAAGGTCGCGGCGATGTTCCGGGCGATGGTGCCGAGCCGCGCGAGGAGCCGCTCGCGGACCGCCGGCACGAAGGTGCGGAAGGTGCCCTCGATGAAGACGCTGGTCGGGATCTGGTTCGAGGCGAGCCCGCCATGCACCTGCCCGATCGAGACGACCGCCGACTCCATTGGGTCGACATTGCGCGCGACGATCGTCTGCAGCGCGACGATGAGATGCCCCATGGCGACGATCGGATCGCGCGTCGTCTCGGGCAGCGCTGCATGGCCGGCCGTGCCGGTCAGCGTGATCTTGAAACGGCCGGGCTCGGACATCACCGGCCCGCGATGCACTGCGATCGCACCCGCCTCCAGCCCGGGCCAATTGTGCAGGGCGAAGATCCGCTCCATCGGAAAGCGCTCGAGCACCCCGTCGGCGAGCATCGCCTGCGCGCCGCCGGCCCCCTCTTCTGCCGGCTGGAAGACGAACTGCACGGTGCCGCTCCAGCCCTCGTCACGGGCGAGCAGCGCGGCCGCCCCCAGCAGCGCGGTCGTATGTCCGTCATGGCCGCAGGCATGCATGACATTGGGCGTGCCCGACTTGTAGGGCAGGTCGTTGGCCTCCGCGATCGGCAGCGCGTCCATGTCTGCGCGCAGGCCGACCGAGCGCTCGGAGGCGCCACGCTTCAGGGTCGCCACGACGCCATGGCCACCGACGCCGGCGACGAAGGGCACGCCGAGCTCGGCCAGTTTCTCCTGCACGAACGCGCTCGTGGCCTTCTCATGCCGGCCAAGCTCGGGATGCGCGTGCAGATGCCGGCGCCAGGCGGTAAGCTTGTCGTGAAGTTCGCGGTCCAAGGCGGGGGTCCCTTTTGAGGCGTGGTGTCAGGCAACCTATACCCCGCTGATGAGCCGGCAACCCGCAAGTTTGCAGGCCGTCATTCCGGACAAGCAGCATCGCTCTTCGTCACGCCCAGCCCAACCCGGCAAAGGCCCGCGAAGGTCTTGCAGGAGCTATTCCCGTCGAGCCCGAGCATGACCACCACCCCAAGAGCCGCATTGACGCCCCCCTTCGCAATCTGCGAAAGCCCGTGCCTCGAATTTCTTGAATGCCCCGGAGAGGACACCAGCCCAAATGCCCGTTTTCGACCCCGCCCTTGTGGACGCCGCCCAGCGTTCGGCCGCCTGGCCGTTCGAGGAAGCTCGCAAGCTCGTCGCGCGGATCGAGAAATCGGGCAAGAAGGAGGTCATCTTCGAGACCGGCTACGGTCCGTCAGGCCTGCCGCATATCGGCACCTTCGGCGAGGTCGCGCGCACCTCGATGGTCCGTCACGCCTTTCGCGTACTGACCGGCGACACGATCCCGACGCGGCTGATCGCCTTCTCGGACGACATGGATGGCTTGCGCAAGGTTCCCGACAACGTCCCCAACAAGGAGCTGCTGGCCGCAGCGCTGGGCAAGCCGCTGACCGAGGTACCTGACCCCTTCGGCACCCATGATAGCTTCGGCCGGCACAACAATGCCCGCCTGCGCGCCTTCCTTGACCAGTTCGGCTTCGACTACGAGTTCAAATCCTCGACCGATAGCTACCGCGCCGGCGAGTTCGACGCGACGCTGCTGAAGATGCTGGCGCGCTACGACGCCATCATGAAGATCATGCTGGCGACGCTGCGCGAGGAGCGCGCCGCGACCTATTCGCCGTTCCTGCCGATCCACCCGGTGACGCGCGTCGTCATGCAGGTGCCGATCGACGAGGTCGATATCGAGACCGGCACGATCGTCTGGGCCGATCCTGCGACCGGTGAGCGCTTCGTCACACCCGTCACCGGCGGCCACGTCAAGCTGCAGTGGAAGCCCGACTGGGCGATGCGCTGGGTCGCGCTCGGCGTCGACTACGAGATGGCCGGCAAGGACCTGATCGACTCGGTCAAGGTCTCCTCGCAGATCGCCCGCGCCATCGACGGCACGCCGCCGGAAGGCTTCAATTACGAGCTCTTCCTCGACGAACAGGGCCAGAAGATCTCGAAGTCGAAGGGCAATGGCCTGACCATCGAGGAATGGCTCGAATACGGCCCGCAGGAGAGTCTGGCGCTCTACATGTTCCAGCGTCCGCGCGAGGCCAAGAAGCTGCATTTCGACGTCATCCCGCGCGCGGTCGACGAGTATCTGCAGTTCCTCGGCGGCTATGAGAAGCAGGACTGGAAGAACCGTCTCGGCAACCCGGTCTGGCATCTCCACAATGGCGAGCCGCAGCAGCCCGAGATCATCGCCACCGGCGAAGGCGAGAACGCGGCCCGTGCGCAGATCACCTTCGGCCTGCTGATGAACCTCGTCGCGGTCGCCAATTCCGAGGACAAGGCCGTGCTCTGGGGCTTCCTCCAGCGCTATGCGCCCGGCATCTCGCCGCAGACCCATCCCAGGCTGGATGCGCTGGTCGGCTACGCGATCGCCTATTTCCGCGACTTCGTGAAGCCCGCGAAGAACTACCGTCTCGCCGACGACACCGAGCGCCAGGCCTTCTCCGCGCTGGACGCTGCATTGGCCGCCTTGCCGGCCGATGCGAGCGCCGAGTTGGTGCAGGACACCGCGCTCGACGTCGCCCGCGCCATCCCGCGCTACCAGAACCTGACTGCCAAGAATGCCACGCCCGAACGCCCCGGCGTCTCGGGCGAGTGGTGGAAGGCGATCTACCAGGTTCTGTTCGGCGAGGATCAGGGCCCGCGTTTCGGCTCGTTCGCCGCGATCTACGGCCTCGCCAACACCCGCGCGTTGATCGCCAAGGCGCTGGCGGGCGAGCTCGTTGCGGAGCACGCCGCCTTCGTCGAAGCCCGCAAGGCGAGCTGACGGCGGAAGACCAGGGCCGCGGGCGACGAGGACGAGACCATGACCATCCCCGCTGACGCCCTCGCCGCCCTGGCACAGGCCGTCGGGCCTGGCGCCTTGCTGACGGGAGCTGCGATTCCCGAGCGCAACCATCGCGACGCCTCGCGGCTGCCGGCCCATCCGCCGGCCGCGCTCGTCCTGCCCCGGACGACCGAGGAAGTCGCTGCTGTCGTCAAGGCCTGCGCGCGCCTCCAGCTCGCGCTCGTCGTACAGGGTGGCATGACCGGCCTCGCCGGCGGCGCCACGCCGGCTGAAGGCGAGATCGCGCTCTCGCTGGAAAAGATGAGCGGCGTCGAGGAGATCGACCCGGTCAGCCGAACCATGACGGCGCTCGCCGGCACGCCGCTCGCCGTGATCCAGGAGAAGGCGACCGAGGCCGGCTTCCTCTACGGCGTCGATCTCGGCGCCCGCGGCAGCTGCACCATCGGCGGTAATGTCGCCACCAATGCCGGCGGCGTACAGGTTCTCCGTTACGGCATGACCCGCCGCAACGTGCTCGGGCTCGAGATCGTGCTCGCCGACGGACGCATCGTCCGCCATCTCGAGAAGGTGGTGAAGAACAATGCCGGCTATGACTGGACGCAGCTCTTCATCGGCAGCGAAGGCACGCTCGGCATCGTCACGCGTGTCCTGCTGGCACTGCAGCCGGCAGTCAGCGGTGTTCAGACCGCCTTCTGTGCCGCACCGAGCACCAGCAAGGCCCTTGCCGCCCTCAACCGCCTCGACGCCCGGCTCGGCGGCAGCCTCCTCGCTTTCGAGGCGATGTGGCCCGAATACATGAACGCCGCCGCCGAACATGTCGGCATGCCCTGCCCCTTCGCCCGGCCGGCCGAGGTGACACTGATCGTCGAAGCCGCGATGGGCTCGGGTGAGGCCGGCCCGGAGACCTTTACCGAGGCTCTGTCCGAGCTGATCGAGGAAGGGCTTGTCGAGGATGCGCTGATCGCGCAGTCGAGCCGTGAGCGTGAACGCTTCTGGGCCTATCGCGAGGGCAATTACGAGTTTTACCGGGCCATGCCGCCCGGTGTGCATTTCGACGTCAGCATCCCATTGGCCTCGATCGAGCGCGCGATTGGCCTGCTGCGCGCACGCCTCGCGGCCCATCACGCTGCAGCTCAGCCGATCGTCTTCGGCCATCTCGCCGACAGCAACCTGCACATTTCAATTCATTCGCCCGAACTCGACGATCTGCGCGCCGGTTTTTCGGCCATCGTCTATGAGCTCGTGAAGGAGATGCGCGGCAGCATCTCCGCCGAGCATGGAGTCGGCGTGCTCAAACGCCCCTATCTCGGCATGAGCCGTTCAGCCGAAGAGCTCGCCCTGATGGCGACGCTGAAGCGTACGCTCGATCCCGCCGGCATCCTCAACCGCGGGCGCATTCTGGCGCTCTGACGACGATCCGCAACCGGAGACGAAGCGATGAGCCATCACGCAGGATCGGAAGCCGTCGAGCACGCGATCACCTCGCGTCGCGCCATCCGCGCCTTCCTGCCCGATCCGGTGGATTCGGCATTGGTCCGTCGCCTCATCGAGGTCGCTGCCCAAGCCCCGAGCGGCACCAACATGCAGCCCTGGAAGCTGCGCGTGATCGGTCCGAAGACACGCGAACGACTGGAGACGGCGCTGATCGCCGCACTGGATTCGCCCGACTTCCCGGCGGAAGAGGAATACCGCTACTATCCGCAGACCTTCCGCGAGCCCTATCTCTCGCGCCGCCGCAAGGTCGGCTGGGATCTCTACGGCCTGCTCGGCGTGACCAAGGGCGACGTCGCCGGCATGAAGCGTCAGAGCGCGGCCAATCTGCGCTTCTTCGGCGCACCGGTCGCCCTGATGCTGACCGTAGACCGCGACCTCGAGATCGGCTCTTGGCTCGATCTCGGTATGTTCGTCCAGAGCCTGTTGATCGCCGCTCAGGGCAACGGCCTGCAATCCTGCCCCCAGGCGATCTTTGCGCGGTTCCATCCGGTGGTCCGGCGCGAACTCGAAATCCCGGAGAGCGAGGTCGTGGTCTGCGGAATCGCCATCGGCCGCGCCGACCCCGATGCGCCCCAGAATGGTCTCGTGCCCGAGCGCGAGCCGGTCGAGAGCTTTACGACCTGGCTCGACTGAGACCCCGTCAGTGCGCGCCCCGGCGCTTCAGCAGGGGTTCGACCAGACGATGCATCGCGATGATGGCGATACCTCCGACGATCAGACCGAAAACAGCCGAGAGCGCCGCGCCGACGAACCACTCGATCGCTCCACCCAGCGCCGGCAGCGCCTTCGCGGCCGCGGCGGCCATGCCATGGCTGGCATGGCCGATCGCGATCAACCCAAATTCCTCCAGCCCATGGATGATGATGCCGCCGCCCACCCAGAGCATCGCAGCCGTGCCGACCGCACCCAGCGCCGTCAGGAAGTGCGGCATGCCGATGACCAGCCCGCGCCCCAGCAGCCTGACCGGCGCGAAGCTCTGCTGCGCCAGCGCGAGCCCGGCATCGTCGGCCTTCACGATCAGCGCGACGACGCCATAGACGAGCACGGTGATGCCGATGCCGACCACCGCCAGCACCGTCGCCTGCATCCAGAACGATGCCGTCGAGACGGTCGAGAGCGTGATCGCCATGATCTCGGCGGACAGGATGAAGTCGGTCTTGATCGCGCCGGCGATCTTCTGCTCCTCGAGCTGCTTCGCATCGAGCGCGGCCGTCCCAGCCTCATCCTGTAGCGCCGGGGCATGCGGCATGACGATCTCGAAGATCTTCTCGGCACCCTCGAAACAAAGATAGACGCCGCCGGCCATCAGCAGCGGCGTGATCAGCCAGGGCGCGACCAACGCCAGGATCAGCGCGCCCGGCAGCAGGAAGAGCAGCTTGTTCTTCAGCGAGCCGAGCGCGATCCGCCAGATGATCGGCAGCTCGCGTGATGCCGCGAAACCGACGGCATAGCGCGGCGTCACCGCCGCATCGTCGATGACGATGCCCGCGGCCTTGGTCCCGGCCTTGGTCGCCTGCGCCACGACATCGTCGACCGAAGCAGCTGCAACCTTCGCTATTCCGGCGATATCGTCGAGCAGCGCGAACAGTCCAGAAGCCACGGCCCATCTCCAAATCCCTCTTGCGGCATTGCAGCAAAGCTATTCCGGGCAACGGCAGCGTGACAATGCCGCCGCCCGGCCACGACGAAATCGGATGCTATGCGGCCTTGGCGCCCAGGCTCGCGAAATCCTTGCCCTCGGCCGCGAGCTTGCGCAGCAGGGGTGCCGGCTCGAGCGACTTGTCGCCCGTCTCAGCAGCCTGCTTCTCCAGGCGCTTGACGATGACGTCGAGCCCGACGCTGTCTGCCCAGTGCATCGGCCCGCCGCGCCAGGTCGGCCAGTTATAGCCGTTGAGCCAGATCACATCGATGTCGCCCGGCCGGGCCGCGATGCCCTCGTCGAGAATGCGCGCACCTTCATTGACCATCGGGTCCAGCAAGCGCGAGAGGATCTCGTCCGAAGTGAAGCTGCGCCGCGTCACACCCTGCTCCTTCGAGATCCGCGCAATCAGGGCCTCGACCTCGGGATCGCGCTGGCCGCTGCGGGTGCCCTCCGGATAGAGGAAATAGCCGCGCCCGGTCTTCTGACCGAACCAGCCGGCTTCGCAGATCGCGTCGGCCACGGCCGCGGTCTTGCCCCGCGCCTTGCGTGACCGCCAGCCGATATCGTTGCCGGCGAGGTCGGCCATGGCGCAGGGCCCCATCTTGAAGCCGAAGCCGGTCAGGGCCGCATCGACCTCATGCGGCAGTGCGCCTGCGACGAGCAGGCGCTCGGTGGCACGGGTGCGCGCCTCCAGCATGCGGTTGCCGACGAAGCCGAAGCCGTTGCCGACCACGACCGGAACCTTGCCGAGCCTGCGCCCGAGCGCCATCGCGGTGACGATAGCGTCGTCGGCGACGCCCTCCGGCCGGACGATCTCAAGCAGCTTCATGACGTTGGCCGGGCTGAAGAAATGCATGCCCAAAACGTCCTGCGGCCGCTTCGTCGCGGCGGCGATGGTGGGGATGTCGAGATAGGAGGTATTGCTGGCAAGGATCGCGCCAGGCTTCGCGATGGCATCGAGCGCCGCGAAGATCTGCTGCTTGACGCCAATCTCCTCGAAGGCCGCCTCGACCACGATATCTGCCTCGGCGGCAGCCGCGAGTCCGACCGCGGGCGTGATCAGCGCCAGGCGCTCGTCGCGCTTCTGCGGCGTCAGCGAGCCACGCGTCACCGACATCTCGTAGATCGCGGCGACGCGGTTCATGCCGTTGTCGATCTGCGCCTGTTCCTGCTCGATCAGCGTGACCGGAATCCCGGCATTGGCGAAGCACATCGCGATGCCGCCACCCATCGTACCGGCCCCGATCACGGCGGCCTTCGCGATCGGACGCGGCTTCACCTCGCTGCCGATGCCCGGCACGCGCGCAATCTCCCGCTCGGCGAAGAAGACATGGCGGAGCGCCTTGGAACGCGGATCGGTCCGCAACTTTGAGAACAGCGCACGTTCGGTCGCCAGCCCCGCGGCGAATGGCGAGGTAAAGGCCGCGCGCACCGCCTCGATCAGCGCCATCGCATTGGGCATGTCGCCGAACTTCCGGGTGGCATCGGCCGCAAGCGCCTCGAAGGCTTCGCGATCGGTGCCGGTCAGGCGGGCCTCTGCGTCACGGGTGCGCTCGGGCTTTCCCTGCGCGACCAGCGCCTGCGCACGCGCGATCGCCGCCGCCACCACGTCGCCGGCGGTGACCTCGTCGACCAGGCCCAGTTCGAGTGCCTTGCCTGCCGCGACCGGCTCGCCCGACAGCATCATCGCGAAGGCTTTCGCTGCGCCGATCAGGCGCGGCAGGCGTTGCGTTCCGCCAGCGCCGGGGATCAGGCCGAGCTTGATCTCAGGCAGGCCGAGCATCGCCGCCGCCGACGCCACGCGGCCATGGCAGGCGAGCGCGACCTCCAGCCCACCGCCAAGCGCCACGCCCTGGATCGCCGCCACGACCGGTTTCGCGCTGGCCTCGATGGCATCGAGCACCTCGGGCAGGAAAGGTGGGACGAGCGGCTTGCTGAATTCGCTGATGTCGGCGCCCGCGATGAAGGCGCGCCCGGCAGCCGCGATCACGATCGCCGTGACAGCCGGATCGGCCTCCGCATCGGCGATGGCGCGGGCAAGGTCGGCGCGCAGGGCTTGGCCGAGTGCGTTGACCGGCGGGTTGTCGATCGTCGCGATCGCGATCTCGCCATGGCGGGCGAGCCGTACGGTCTCCATCAGCACATATCCTCGGCTTGTGCCGGGACCATCTGCCCGGTCGATTGAGGGCGAAGGAGGAGGTCAGGCGGGTGCACTTTGTCAAGCCGGGCGGTCGCTTGACCCGCGGCGAACGGGCATGCCAAGCCTGTCGCCAACACAATCACGAGCCCGATATCCGGATGCTGGACCATCGGCCGACCGCAGGGATGGATTTGCCGATGACCGCCGCCGTTCTGAGCGAAACCGTTGCGCCCGGCGTCTTCCAGATCACGATGAACCGGCCGGATCGGAAGAACGCGCTCGACCGGGCGAGCTACGTCGGGCTGATCGAAGCCTTCGCAGCGGCCGAGGCCGATCCACAGGTCCGCGCTATCCTGATCACCGGGGCCGGCGGCTGCTTCACCAGCGGCAACGACATCCGCGACTTCGCCGCGTCGGCCGGCGACGGCGCCCGCATCGCCATGGATTTCCTGACCTCGATCTCGACCGCGACCAAGCCGGTCGTCGCCGCCGTCGAGGGCTTCGCCGTCGGCATCGGCACGACGATGCTGCTGCATTGCGACCTCGCCTTCGCCGGCGACAAGGCGGTCTTCCGCATGCCTTTCGTCGCGCTCGGCCTCTCGCCCGAGGGCGCTTCGAGCTATCTGCTGCCGCTCGTCGCAGGGTCGAAGCGCGCGGCCGAATTGCTGATGCTGGCGGAGCCCTTCGGGCCGCAGGCTGCGCTCGAGGCCGGCCTGCTCAACGTAGTCGTCGCGGAAGGTGCGGCGCTCGCGGCCGCGCTCGACAAGGCGAAGGCGCTGGCCGCCCTGCCGCCGCAATCGGTCGCTCTGACCAAGCTTCTGCTGAAGCGGGGGCATGCCGCCAGCATCGCTGAGACGATCGCAACCGAAGGCCGGCATTTCGGCGAGCGCCTGCGCTCCGAGGAAGCGCAGGCCGCCTTCGCGGCGTTCCTGAAGCGCTGAGACGACCGAGCGCGCCGGCTAGGCCGGCACCACCCGACGGCCTCTCATTTTGTCCATGGCCCAGGAGAACACCGGCCAGAGCAGAGCGGCGAAGGTCATGGCGGCGAGCACGCTCGCGACCGGACGGCTGAAGAAGGGCAGCATCGAGCCGTCCGACTTGATCAGCGACGTCACGAAGCTCTGCTCCACCATCGTGCCCATCACGATGCCCAGCACCATCGCCGCGACCGGATAGCCGTTCTTCTCCATGACGAAGCCGAGGAGGCCGAAAGCGGCGACGCAATAGACCGCGAACAGGTTGTTGCCCGCCGTGGCGAAGGCGCCGACCGCGCAGAACACCATGATCACCGGCATCACCGCCGAGCGCGGTGCCCCCACGACCCGGCTCGCCAGCCGGATCATGACGATGCCGAACGGGATCATGATGATATTGCCGAGGATGAAGATGATGTAGAGCGCGTACATGCTCGACGCCTGTTCCGTGAACAGCGTCGGCCCGGGGTTCAGCCCCTTCATGTAGAGCACGCCGATCGCGATCGCGGTGATCGTATCGCCGGGGATGCCGAACAGCAGCGCCGGCACCCAGCCCGAGGCCAAGGATGCGTTGTTGGAGGCGCCGGCCTCGATCAACCCTTCCGGATGGCCTGTGCCGAATTTCTCCGGCGTCTTCGAGAAGCGCTTCGCCATGGCGTAGCTGACCCAGGCGGCCATGTCGGCGCCGGCGCCGGGCAGCACACCGATGATGATGCCGATGATGTTCCCGCGCGTCTGCTGCTTCGGATACTCCTTGGTCAGCTTCCACTGCCCCTTGAGGATCGAGCCGAGCCTGCGGTTCTCGAGCTTGGGCGGCTCGCGCTCGGTCATCGCCCGCATGACTTCCGCCAGCGCGAAGACGCCGACCAGCGCCGGGATCGGCTCGATGCCGCCGAGGAGGTCGGTCGAGCCGAGCGTGAAGCGCGCCACGCCGCCGGGATTGTCGATGCCGATGCAGGTGATCAGCAGCCCGAGCAGCATCGAGGCGATCGCCTTGATCGGCGAGGAACGCGCGACGAGCGTCGCGCACATCAGCCCGAGCATGGCGAGCCAGAAATTCTCGTAGGTCGAGAAGGACAGTGCGAATTCGGCCAGGACCGGCGCCAGCACCATCAGCGAGAGCGTGCCGGCGATGCCGCCGAGCGCCGAGAACCACAGGCAGATGCCGAGCGCGGTCTCCGCCTCGCCCTTGCGGGTCATCGCATAGGCCTCGTCGGTATAGGCCGCCGAAGCCGGAGTGCCGGGGATGCGCAGCAGGCAGCCCGGAATGTCGCCGGAGAAGATCGCCATGGCGGAGGCCGTGATGATCGTCGCCACCGCGGCGATCGGCGAGAGATAGAAGGTGACGGGCACCAGCAGTGCGGTCGCCATGGTGGCCGACAGGCCAGGCAGAGCTCCGACCGTCAGGCCGTAGAAGGCCGAGGCCACGATCGCGATCATGACGTCGGGCTGGAAGACGAGCCCGAAGGCCTGGCCAATCGTGTTCATCATGGCAACATTACCAGGGGAAGGGCAGAAGGCCGCCCGGGAGCGGCACGCGCAGCAGCTTCAGGAAGATCAGATTGATGGCGAAGGGCGCGATGATCGCCAGCGGGATCGCCAGCTTGGCCTTCGCGCCGAAGGCGAAGCTCGCCGCCGCAACCATGATCGCCGCCGTCGGCAGGAAGCCGAGCGGCTCCGAGGCGACCGCGTAGAACAGCACCAGCACCGGCGGCAGCAGGGCGAGCCAGTTGCGCCAGGCCGGCAGCGGCTCGAGCAGCTCCGGCGCGGTATGGCTCGCCATGTCGGCTTCGGCCACTTGCTCGAAATGGCGGCCGACGCCGAAGACGATCAGCACGCCGCACAGGACGAGCAGGGCACCGACGACCATCGGAAAGGCGGAAGGCCCGACCTGCTGGCCGGGAACCGGCGGCAGCTTCGAACCGTAGAAGAAGGCAATCGAACCGAGCGCTGCGAGGGCGCCGCCGGTCACGCGGTCGGGCAGTTGCATCAGCAACCTCATGATATCGGAACGGCCGGAGACGACGACGCCGGAGAGCCTGGGGCTCTCCGGCGTCGGTGAAGCGGGAGGTTTAGGCCTTGGAGAGGCCCGCCGCCTTCATCGCCGATGCCATCGCCTTGTCGCCATCCTCCATGAACTTCGCGAAGCCGGGGCCGTCGGCGAACTTCATGCCGAAGCCGCGGGCATTCATGAAGTCCTGGTATTCCTTGGACTCGAAGGCCTTTTTCAGCGAGGCGGTGACCTTGGCCTGAATGTCCGCCGGCATGCCCTTGGGCCCGGCGATGCCGCGCCAGGCGCCGACCGAGTAGTTGATGCCGAGCGTCTCGTTCAAGGTCGGCACATCCTTGAACTGCGGGTTGCGCGCATCGGCCATGATGGCCAGCGACTTCGCCTTGCCCGCGTCGATCATGGCGCGCGCTTCCGGCACCGAGCAGGTGACGATGTCGACACCGCCCGCTGCGAGGTCCTGCATGCCCGGCGCCGCGCCGTTGGACGGAACCCAGGCGACATGGTCCGGCTTCAGGCCCATGGCAACGAGCCAGCCGATCAGCGCCAGATGCCAGATGCCGCCCTGGCCCGTGCCGGAGGCCTTCATCTTGCCGGGAGGCGCGGCCTTGATCGCATCGGCCAGCGCCTTGATGTCCTTGTAGGGGCTCGAGGTCGCGACCTGCACGCCCGGCGGATCCTCGTTCATCAGGCCGAGTGCCGCATAATTGGTCGATTTCAGCTCGGTCAGACCCTGATGATGCATCATGGTGATCTCGACCGTGAGCATGCCGATCGTGTAGCCGTCGGGCGCCGCGGTCGCAATCGCCGAATGGCCGACCACGCCCGAGCCACCGGTCCGGTTCACGACGTTGAAGGGCTGGCCGAGTTCCTTTTCCAGGAGCTGGGCGACGATGCGTGCGGTCGCATCCGTGCCACCACCTGCGCCCCAGGGGCAGATCAGGGTGACGGGCCGTGATGGCCACTGCGCCTGGGCGATCGCCGGCTTCGCGATCAGGCCTGTTGCACCGATCGCGGCCGCTCCCGAGAGCACACCACGCCTGCTGATACTATCCTTCATTGCCGTTCCTCTCCCTAAATCGATTTAGTATCCGAGCGCTCCTCGTCATCGACGGGGCTCTCTTGCTTAGACGATGTATCTGAGCCGATTGTCGCGGTGGAGACAACTGCTCTTTCGGCGATTTCTACAATCCGCAGATGATCGGCAGCACCGACGGCGCGACCTTGTCCACCACGGCCCCCGTGCTGAGTTCCGGACCGGGAGTCGCGACCTGGGCCGTCAGCCCGGCCCGCGTCATCAGCGCCAGCAAGGCGGCGCTGTCGGCCACGGCATAGGCGCGTTGCGGTGCGACGCCCGCGATCAGGACCTTGTCCGACGGGTTGCCCGTCACGATGCCTGCGGGCCGCCCCTGCCGGTCGAACACAGGCGTGCCGGATTGCCCCGGCTGTAGCGGCGCGAACACGGCGACGCCCGCGCCGACCCGCGCACCCTGCCCCGGAAGCGCGACGGCCGCGCGCTTGCCGCTCTCCTCGCCGAAGGCGACCAGGACGAGGTTCTCGCTCTCGCCCGGTGCTTCCGCCCGCAGGCCGGTCGCGGCAAGCGCCGGGCCGCCCTCGACATCGAGCAGAGCGAGACCGCCCTCCGGCGATCCGCGCAATCGGGCGGTGCGGCCGCCGGCACGCAGCGACCGGCAACCGTCGATGGCAACAGCCACGGTGACCACAACGCGGTCGGAAACGGCGAGCCCGACTCCATAGCGCTCCGTCACTCGCACCGGCACGGCCGCCGCCGCAGACCCCGTCACAGACGCGGATGCAGCCGATGCCACGGCTGTCGGGGCCGGCAACGGCCCGGTCGGGAACGGCTCGAAGCTCGTCGCGATGGCGATCACCAGCTTGTCGATCGTGCCCGACAGCGCCTTGTCGTAGCCAATGGAGAAACCACGCAGCCCCGACGGGCCCGACGCCAGCCGGCGATAGAACTTGCCGGTCGGCGTCTCGCCGGTGACGACGAAGAAGTCCGGCCGCAGCAGCTTGTAGGTGATCTTGCGGCCCGGATTGTTCGGGGTCGGCGCCGTCGCCTTCTCGAAGACCGCCTCGAGCGTCTCGCCCGGCGACGTTGTGGACGTGTCGAGCGTGACCTTGCCGTCCTCGCTCTGCCAGCGACTGCCGGTGGACGAGACGTCGCGCTTGGGCAGGATCCTCGCGGGGATGCCGATGCGCGCGCCGGTCTTGTCGTCGGCGATCAGCCGGAAACCGGCGGCGTCCCGCGCTGCCTGCGCCGCCTGCGCCAGGGCGCGCCGCTCGGCCGGGTTCAGCATGCCGTCCGCCGCGCCGCGGGCGGGAGCCTTCAGCGCATTGATCGCCCGAAAGGTCAGTGGCCCGTAGCTACCGCTGGCCGCGCCATTGAAATGGCCGGTCCAGATCAGATCGGTCTGGATCGCCTTGCGCTCCGCCTCGGGCAAGCTCTCGAAGCTTGCCTGAGCGGCCGCAAGCTGTGGGCTGGACGCGCCTGCCGGGGCCTGCGGCTGGGGCTGCGCCCGGGCGCCGGCGAGCGGCACGCTCAGCAGGGCGAGCGCCAGAGCGACGGCTCGAACCTGCTCGTTTCGCGGATGATGCAGACGGGCGCGCGGCATGGGTCTCGTCCTTGAAGGGCGGGCGGAGCGGACGCATTGAGCGCCAGAACGGCACGCGCTGCAACCGCCGGGTGACCAAAGGTCGCGCAGCGATATGGTCCCCTATGCCGGCACGGCGGCGACCTTCATTCGCATGACTTGAACCCCTGCGAACCGGTGATAGCCTGCCGGTCCGGTCTCACGCCATGGTCGGCGTGATAGGGCTGAAGCCTTGTTCGCCGATACGATCGAGCGGACCCGACGTAGAGGAACGACGATGACCCTGCTCGCCCGTCTTGCGCTCCTCCTCGGCCTCACCCTCGCAACCCATCCGGCACTCGCCCAGAAGGCCTATGTCCGCAACGATCTCGCCGCCGACGGGCAGCGGCTGGAGGAGCGGCTGAAGCGCGAGGTCTCGGCCGGCGCCCGCCCGGCCGCCGACGCAATCCGCGCCGGCGAGGCGGCACTCTCACGCGGCGATGCCCGCGCCGCCCTGCCCCAGGCCAACGCCGCCGTCGTCGCCGAGCCCGCCAATGCCGCCGGCTGGCGCCTGATGGCGCGCGCCGCCAACGCGATCGAGCCGCGCGACTATCGCGAGCGCTGGGAGCTGCGCGAACGCGCCATCAGCGCCGCCTATCTCGCCTATCAGCGCTCGACCGGCCGCAATGACGAGGCGGCATCTCTGGGCGTGCTCGCTCGCCTGTTCGAGAAGAACGAGCTCTGGCGCCCGGCGCTGACGACCTACCGCCTCAGCCTCGACCTCGTCGACAACGCATCCTTGCGCACCGCCTATGAGGGCCTGCGCGCCCAGCGCGGCTTCCGCCTGACCGGCAACAAGGTCGATGCCGACGCCGCGAGTCCGCGCGCCTGCTTCGAGTTCTCAGAGCCGCTGGCGCGGGGCCGCGTCGATTTCGCGCCTTATGTCGCGATCTCCGGTGGCAGGGGCGACTTTGCTGTCTCGGCCGAGGACAGGCAGATCTGTGTCGACGGCCTGCGCCATGGCGAGCGCTACGCCTTCGTCGTCCGCCAGGGCGTTCCCTCGGCGATTCCCGACGAAAAGCTTCTGAAATCGGCCGATTACGAGGTCTATGTCCGCGACCGCACGCCCTCCGTGCGCTTCACCGGCAAGAACTATGTGCTGCCGCGCACCGGCCAGCAGGGCATCCCGGTGGTCTCGGTCAACAGCGACCGGCTTGACCTCGAGGTCATGCGCATCGGCGACCGCAACCTGATCAACTCGGTGCATTCCGACGATTTCCTCGGCCAGCTCGGTTCCTATTCGGCGAGTCAGATCGCCAGCGACAAGGGCCAGAGCGTCTGGACCGGCTCGATGGAGGTGAAATCCGAGCTCAACAAGGATGTGATCACCGCCTTTCCGGTGATCGAGGCCGTCGGCGCGCTCAAGCCCGGCATCTATGTGATGTTCGCCAAGCCGAGCGGCGGCCAGCCGCAGCCGGCGACGGACGGCGACAGTTACGACGACGGCACGACGCGCGCGACCCAATGGTTCGTCGTCTCCGACCTCGGCCTGACCTCCTTCTCCGGCCCGGACGGCGTGCATGTGCTGGTCCGTTCGCTCGCCAATGCCGCCCCCGTCGCCAATGCCGAGCTGCGCCTGATCGCCCGTAACAACGAGGTCCTGGCCACAGCCCGCTCGGATGCCAATGGCTATGCGCGCTTCGATGCCGGCCTCGCCAAGGGCCAGGGCGGCAATGCCCCGGGCATCGTCACGGTGGGACTGGGCGAGGATTACGGCTTCCTCGACCTGAAGCAGACGGCCTTCGATCTGTCGGATCGCGGTGTGAAGGGGCGCGTCGCTCCCGCCGGGCTCGACGCCTATCTCTACACCGAGCGCGGCGTCTATCGCTCGGGAGAGACCGTCTACCTGACCAGCCTGCTGCGCGATGCGCGCGGCGCCGCCGTCGCCGGCCTGCCGCTGACGCTCGTCGTCAAGCGCCCCGACGGCGTCGAGTATCGCCGTCGGCAGGTCGAGGACCAGGGTGCCGGTGGCCGCGCTCATTCGATCCCGCTCCTGTCGGGCGCTGCTACCGGCACCTGGCGGGTTCAGGCCTATGCCGATCCGAAGGGGCCCGCGATCGGCGAGGTCTCCTTCCTTGTCGAGGACTACGTCCCCGAACGCCTCGAACTGACTCTCGCGTCCAAGGCGCCCGTACTGCAGGCCGGTGAGCCGGCCGAGATCGACGTGACCGCGCGCTATCTCTACGGCGCGCCGGGCTCCGCGCTCGACGTCACCGGCTCGATGACGATCCGGGCCGCCAGCCAGTCGGCGATCCCCGGCTTTTCCGGCTATCAGGTCGGCCTCACCGACGAAGCCTTCGAGGCGGTCCAGTCCGAGTTCGAGGAGAGCACGACGACCGATGCCGCCGGCAAGGTGACGGTGACCAACCCTGTCGCCCAGCCGGAAACGAACCGCCCGCTCGAAGCCGAGTTCACCATCCGCGTCGGCGAGCCGGGCGGGCGGGCCATCGCCCGCTCGGTGACACTGCCGATCGTGCCCAAGGGCGCAGCCATCGGCGTGAGGAAAGCGTTCAAGGACGGCGAACTCGGCAATGGCCAGACCGCGACCTTCGACGTCATCATGGCCAATGGCGACGGACGGCGCCTGGCACGGCCCGGCGTCAAATGGACCCTGTCCAAGGTCACGCGCAATTATCAGTGGTTCTTCCAGGACGGCCGCTGGAACTTCGAAGGCGTGAAGTCGACCCGCCGCGTCGCCGATGGCGAGATTGCGGTCGCGGAAGCCGCTCCCGCCCGCATCGCCGCTCCGGTCGAATGGGGCAATTACCGCCTCGACGTCACCGCCGATGGTCCCGATTCCACCGAGACCTCGGTTTCCTTCAGCGTCGGCTATGAGGCCGACAAGACCGCCGATACGCCGGACGTGCTCGACGTCGCCCTCGACAAGGCGTCCTATGCCGACGGCGAGAACCTGCAGGTCCGCCTCGCGCCCCGCTTTGCCGGCAAGGCGACGCTGGCGGTGGTCACCGACCGCGTCGCGGACGTCCGCACCATCGACGTCGCAGCCGGGGGCACCACCACCAGCATTCCGGTCAAGGCCGAATGGGGCGCCAGCGCCTACCTCGTCGTCCTCGCCCACCGGCCGATGGATGTCGCCGCCCAGCGCCTTCCCGGCCGGGCCATCGGCCTGTCCTGGTTCCAGATCGGCAAGGAGACCCGCACGCTTTCGCTCGATCTCGGCGCCCCCAATCTGGTCCGCCCGCTCTCCAAGCTCTCCTTGCCCGTCAAGGTCACCGGCGCACGCGCCGGCGAGGATGCTTTCGTCACGGTCGCTGCCGTCGATGTCGGCATTCTCAACCTGACCCGCTTCGAAAGCCCCGATCCGAGCAAATTCTTCTTCGGCCAGCGTCAGATCGGCCATGAGCTGCGTGATCTCTACGGCTATCTGATCGACGGCATGCAGGGCGTGCGCGGAGCGATCCGCACCGGCGGCGACGCGGCGCCCGCGCTCGAAGGCGAAAAGCCGACGCAGGAACCGGTCGCGCGCTATTCCGGTGTGGTCAAGGTCGGTGCCGACGGCATCGCCAGGGTCGAATTCGACTTGCCAGCCTTCAACGGCTCGCTGCGTGTCATGGCGGTCGCCTGGTCGGCCGGCCGCACCGGCCAGGCCAGCACCGACGTCATCGTCCGCGACCAGGTCGTGGCGCAGGCGACGCTGCCGCGCTTCCTCGCCATCGGCGACCAGTCGCGATTCCATTTCCAGATCGACAATGTCGAGGGTCCCGCAGGTCCCTACGTCGTCGATCTCGACGTGCGCGGGCCGGTGCTCGTCGCAGCCGACGCCACCCGCCGCACGATCCAGCTCGCGGCTGGCGCCAAGTCGCAGATGACGATCCCCGTCACCGCGGCGGGGCTGGGCCGGGCCGAGTTCGATGTCCGCATCACCGGGCCGGGAGGCGTCGGCACGGTGCAGAATCTGGCCGTTCGCGTGCAGCCTTCGGCTGCAACGATCGCGCGCCGGATCGTGCGCCCGATCACCGGCAATGGCGGCGCGATCACGCTCTCGTCCGATCTCATGGCCGATCTCGTGCCGAATTCCGGCCAGGTCTCCGTCTCGGTCTCGCCGCTGACTTCGCTCGACGTACCTGCTCTGCTCAAGGCCCTCGACCGCTACCCCTATGGCTGCACCGAGCAGACGGTGAGCCGCGCCTTGCCGCTGCTGCACGTCAACCGGTTGGCCTCGCTCGAGCATCTCGCGCTCGACGCCAATGCCGATGAGCGCGTGCAGAACGCGATCGAGCGGGTGCTGGCGCGCCAGGGTGCCAACGGCTCCTTCGGCCTCTGGAGTGTCGGCGGCGACGATCTCTGGCTCGACGCCTTCACTACCGACTTCCTGACTCGGGCCCGCGAGCGCCAGTTCGCCGTGCCGCAGACCGCCTTCAACCTCGCGCTCGACCGCCTGCGCAACCAGGTCGTCAACACCGGCGAGATCGTCAAGGAAGAGGCCGCAGGCATCGCCTATGCGCTCTATGTGCTCGCCCGCAACGGCCGGCCCGTGATGGGCGATCTGCGCTATCTCGCCGATAACAAGCTCGGCGATTTCGCAACCCCACTGGCCCGCGCCCAGATCGGCGCGGCGCTGTCGGCGCTTGGCGATCGCGGTCGCGGCCGCGCGGCCTTCACCAGCGCCCTGAACAGCCTGCAGGAGCGCAGCGAAGACAGCCTGTCGCGGACCGATTACGGCTCACGCCTGCGCGACGGCGCGGCCGTCCTCGCACTGATCGCGGAAGCCTCGGGTGAGCGCGCCGACATCACCCGCGCCGCAGCCGTGCTCGACAGCGCGCGCGGCAGCTCCCGCTACACCTCGACGCAGGAGCAGATGTGGATGGTGCTGGCCGCGCAGGCCATGGCGAAGGACGCCGAAGGGATGACGCTGACCGTCGACGGCACCGAGCGCAAGGGCGCGCTCTACCGCACGATCGCCGCCGAGGCGCTGGAGCGCAAGCCGCTGACCGTCGCCAATCCTGGCCCGGCGAGCGCCCAGGCCGTCATCACGGTGTCGGGCATTCCGACGGCGCCCGAACCCGCGCTGAACCAGGGATTCGGGCTGGAGCGCGTCATCTACACGATGAAGGGAGAGCGGGCCGATCCGGCTCGCTTGCGTCAGAACGAACGCTATGTCGTGGCGCTGACGGTGACGGAACCGGCGAGTCGCTACGGCCGGCTCCTGCTGGTCGATCCCGTCCCCGCGGGGCTTGAGATCGAGAACGCAAACCTCACCGAGGGCGCCTCGGTCGCCGGATTGGACTGGCTGAAGCTGGAGGTCTCACCCGTGCACACCGAGGCGCGTGACGACCGCTATGTCGCTGCGTTCGAGCGCCCGGTCGGCACGACGAACAAGCTCGTCTACACGGTCGCGTATATCGCACGCGCGGTCTCGCCCGGCCGATATGTCGCCCCTGCCGCCGTGATCGAGGACATGTACCGGCCCGACCTCTTCGGGCGGACGGCCTTCGGCACGGTGGATATTTCCTCGGCCCGGTGATGACGGGCGCGGTGCGAGCCCCTCTCGATGCGCCCCCTTCCCACGGGGCGGAGACGGTTGCGTCGCATCGCTTCCGCAAACTGAAATTCGCGGCCGCTTCACTCGTTCTTGTGGCGATCGGCGCGACCGCCGCCATCACCCACTACGGCACTACCCTGCCGCCCCTCGACCTAGCCGCTGCGACCGACCGCTCGACAGTCGTGATTGATCGCGACGGCCGGCTGCTCCGCCCCTTCCTCACGGCTGACGGCCGCTGGAAGCTGCCCGTCGGCGTCGACGATGTCGATCCGCGCTATCTCGCCATGCTCAAGGCCTTCGAGGACAAGCGCTTCGACAGCCATCGCGGCATCGACCCGCTCGGCCTGGCTCGCGCCGCCGGCCAGATGCTGCTGAACGGGCGTGTCGTCTCCGGCGGCTCGACGCTGACCATGCAGGTCGCGCGGCTGCTGGAACCGCGCGAGGAGCGCAACCTCGCGGCCAAGCTCCGGCAGGCGGTCCGCGCGATCGAGCTGGAGCGCCGCTTCACCAAGCCACAGATCCTCGACCTTTATCTCAGCCTGGCCCCCTTCGGCGGCAATCTCGAAGGTGTGAGGGCCGCGAGTTTCGCCTATTTCGGCAAGGAGCCGAAGCGGCTCTCCACCGCCGAGGCCGCCCTGCTCATTGCCTTGCCGCAATCGCCGGAGACGCGCCGGCCGGACCGCTTCGCCGAGGCCGCCCGCAAGGCCCGCGAGCGCGTGCTCGCACGGGTCGAGCGCGCCGGTCTTGCCACCGCGTCCGAGGTCGCGGCCGCTCGCGAGGAGCCGCTGCCGACAGCGCGCAGGCCCTTCCCAAACCTAGCCCCGCATGTGGCTGAACAGGTCGTGGCCGAGGCGCCTGCCGCGCGCAGCCATCGCCTGAGCCTTGATGCGCGCCTGCAGACCGCGCTCGAAGGCCTCGCCCGCGAACGAAGCCTTGGTCTCGCTCCCCAGGTCTCGATCGCCATCCTCGCCGTCGACAACGAGACCGGCGAGGTCCGCGCCTCGGTCGGCGGCGTCGACTATTTCGCGACGGAACGGGCCGGCTCGCTCGACCTGACGCGAGCGCTGCGGTCACCCGGCTCGGCGCTGAAGCCCTTCATCTACGCGCTCGCCTTCGATAACGGCATCGCCCATCCCGAGACGATGCTGGAAGACCGGCCCGCACGCTACGGCATCTACATACCCGAGAATTTCGACATGACCTTCCAGGGCATGGTCTCGGCCCGCAAGGCTCTGCAATTGTCGCTCAACGTCCCGGCCGTCGAGCTGCTCTCGGCGGTTGGCCCGCAGCGCTTCCTGTCGCGCCTGCGCGATGCCGGTGCGGCCATCGCCATGCCCAGGGAAGCCGGCCCGCCCGGCCTCGCGGTCGGCCTCGGCGGGCTCGGCATCACGCTGCAGGACCTGACCCGGCTCTATGTCGGGCTGGCGCGCGGCGGCGAGGTACCGGAGCTCGATGTGAGAGCCGCGGAGGGACGCAAAAGCTCTGCCTCGCCGCGCCTCGTCGAACCCGTCGCCGCCTGGTATGTCGCCGACACGCTGCTTGGCGCGCCGCCGCCGCTCAATGCCGTGCCTGGCCGGATCGCCTACAAGACCGGCACCTCCTATGGCTATCGCGATGCCTGGGCGGTCGGCTTCGACCGCAGGCATACGATCGGTGTCTGGGTCGGTCGCGCCGACAACGGGGCCGTGCCCGGCCTCGTCGGCCGGACGGTCGCGGCGCCGATCCTGTTCGACGCCTTCGCGCGGCTCGGCATCGATCCGCGCCCCTTCCAGCAGCCGCCCGACAGCATCGTCGCGAGCAGCGCGCATCTGCCGCCGCCGCTGCGCCATCTGCGTCAGGATGTACCCAAGACCATGGCTGCAATGACGACGCCGGCTCTCAAGCTCGCCTTCCCGCCCGAGGGCGCAAAAATCGACCTCGCCGCTTCGGCAGCGGACGGACAGACCCAGCTCAACCTCAAGGTCGCGGGCGGCGCCCCGCCCTATACCTGGCTGGTCGACGGCGCGCCGGTGCTCAGTCCGACGCGGCGGCGCGAAGCCGTCTGGCAGCCGCCGGGCAAGGGCTTCATGCGGATTTCGGTGATCGACGGCACCGGCGCCAGCGAGAGCGTGTCCGTCAGGCTGCAGTAACCGGCTGGCCAAATGTGGCTACGCGTCATCGTCAGGCGCGTCCCGACCATCCACCACTTCCCTCCTCGAGGGTCGCATCCAAGATGTGCATGCTCGGCACGAGGCCGAGCATGATTGAACAAGAACGATAGCGCCGCGCTATTCAGCCGGCTGCGGGTGCCCGGCCGTTTCCCCGGCATGGGCCGTTCCACGGCTGCCGTGCTTGGCCCGCGCCAGATAGGAATAGGCGACCGGCACCACATAGAGCGTCAGCAGCGTCCCGAAGGTCATGCCGCCGACGATGACCCAGCCGATCTGCGAGCGGCTTTCCGCGCCGGCGCCATGGGCCAGCGCCAGCGGCACGGCGCCGAGCACCATCGCGCCCGTGGTCATCAGGATCGGGCGCAGGCGCAGCTCGGCTGCCTCGACCAGCGCATCGATCATCTCCTTGCCCTCTTCCCGGAGCTGGTTGGTGAACTCCAGGATCAGGATGCCGTGCTTGGTAATGAGACCGACCAGCGTGATCAGGCCGATCTGGCTGTAGACGTTCATCGTCCCGCCGGTGAAATAGAGCGCGGCCAGCGCGCCCGTCAGCGACAGCGGCACCGAGACCATGATCACGACCGGATCGATGAAGCTCTCGAACTGCGCCGCGAGCACGAGGTAGATGAAGCCGAGCGCCAGCAGGAAGACGATCGCGATCGAGGCGCCCGACTGCTTGAACTCGCGGCTCTGCCCGGAATAGTCGATCTGCACCGTCTTCGGCAGCACCTTGGCCGAAGCCTGCTCGAGTACGGCCAGCGCATCGCCGAGCGAATAGCCCGGCGATGGAATCGCGGTGATCGTCGCAGAGCGCAGCTGGTTGAACCGGATCAGCTCCTTCGGCGCGACAGTCTCCTCGATCTTGACGACGCTCGACAGCTGCACGACCGCCCCGCTGCGTCCCATCAGGTAGATCGATTGCAGCGCCTGCGGCGTGTTGCGGTCCTCGCCGCCAACCTGGATGACGACGTCGTACTGCTCGCCATTCATGTTGAAGCGCGTGACCTGGCGGCCGCCGAGCAGCGTCTCCATGGTGCGGCCGATGACGTCCACGCCAACGCCGAGATCGGCGGCGCGCTGCCGGTCGATCGAGACCTTGATCTGCGGCTTGTCGAGGATGAGGTTCGACTCCAGATTGGTCAGGACCGGCGAACCGGCGACCTCCGCCAGCACGGCGTCGACATAATCCTTGATCTGGGCATAGGACTCGGACGAGCGCAGCACGAACTCGACCGGCTTGCTGTTGCCGCCACCCTGCCCGAGCGAGGGCGGGTTGTTGGCGAACATCCTGATGCCGGGGATCTGCGAGAGGTTGCGGTTGATGTCCGCGACCATCGCCTGCTGCTTGACCGAGCGCTCCTCCCAAGGCTTCAGCCGGGCGAAGGCGATGGCGCGCGTCACGTCGGGGAAACCGACGATGACGAGGTTGGTCTCGACATCCGGATACTGCTTGAAGAACTCCTCGGCCCGCCGCGCATATTCGGAGGTGAAGGCCATGGTCGACCCTTCCGGCGCGACGCCGATCACGGTGAAGCTGCCGCGATCCTCGACCGGCGCCAGCTCGGAGCGCAGGTTCGTGAAGAAGTAGTAGCTCCCGCCCGCAACGCCGAGCGCGAAGATCACGATCAGCGGACGCACCCTGAGCGCGGCGCGCAGCGAGGCGCGGTAGCCGCGCGACATCGCGTTGAAACCGCGCTCCAGCACATTGTAGAGCCAGCCATGCGAGCTGTCGTGCTTGAGCAGCTTGGCGCACATCATCGGCGTCAGGGTCAACGCCACGAAGCCCGAGACCAGCACGGCGCCGGCGAGCGTCAAGGCGAACTCGACGAAGAGCTTGCCGGTGCGACCGGTCGAGAACGCCATCGGAGCGTAGACCGCGACCAGGGTCAGCGTCATCGCGATGACGGCGAAGGCGATCTCGTTGATACCCTTGATCGCCGCTGCATTCGCCTCCATGCCGTCCTCGATATGACGGTGGACGTTCTCGAGGACGACGATGGCGTCGTCGACCACGAGACCGATCGCCAGCACCATCGAGAGCAGCGTCAGCGTGTTCACGGTGAAGCCGAGCGCATACATCAGCGCGAAGGCGCCGACGAGCGAGACCGGGATCGTGACGAGCGGGATCAGCGTCGCGCGCACCGAGCGCAGGAAGATGAAGATGATCAGGACGACGAGCACCACGGCCTCGAGGACCGTGCTGTAGACGGCCTTGATCGAGCGGTCGATGAAGACCGAGGTGTCGTAGGACGTCGCAATGGTCATGCCATCGGGCAGGTCCTCGATGATCTCGGGCAGGGCCGCGCGCACGCCGGCCGAGACGTCGAGCGGATTGGCCGTCGCCTGCTTGACGATGCCGATCGTCACCGACGGTTTGCCGGAGAACCAGGCGGCGTTGCGCTCGGCGAGAGCGCCGAGCTCGACGCGGGCGATGTCGCGCAGCTTGATCGGGAAACCGTTCGCATCCTTCACGACGATCTGCTGGAACTGCTCCGGCGTCGTCAGCCCAGTCTGCGAGAGCACCGTGAACTCGCGGTTGTTGCTCTCGATGCGGCCGGACGGAATCTCGACGTTCTGGGCGCGGACGGCCGCTTCGATCTCCTGAACCGTGATGTTGTAGGCCGACATCCGGGCTCGATCGAGCCAGATGCGCATCGCATAGCGCCGCTCGCCGCGGATCTGCACCTCGGCGACGCCGGTGATGTTCTGAACACGGTCGGTGATGAAGCGGTCGGCGAAGTCGGTCAGCTCGAGCGGATTGTGGCGGGAACTGACCAGCGACAGGAACAGGATCGGCTGGGCGTCGGCCTCGACCTTGGCGATGATCGGCTCGTCGATCTCGGTCGGCATGCGGCCGCGCACGCGGCTGACGCGGTCGCGCACGTCGGAGGCGGCGACATCGGGATCGACATCCGGCCGGAAGCGCACCGAGATGTTGCTCTGCTCCTGGCGGCTCGTCGAGGAGATGATCTCGATGCCCTCGATGCCAGCGATCGAGTTCTCCAGGATCTGCGTGACCTGGGTCTCGATAATCTCGGCGCTGGCGCCGGTATAGACGGTTCGCACCGAGACGATCGGCTCGTCGATGTTCGGATATTCGCGTACCGTCAGGCGGGTGTAGGAGACCGCGCCGATCAGCAGGACGAGCAGGCTCAGCACCGTCGAGAGGACGGGCCGGCGGACGAAAAGTTCGAACAGGCTCATTGCTGGGCGCTCGGCGAGGAGCCGGGCAGCGCGCTCGTCTGCACCGGGGGCTGGGCGTTCTTGATCGAAACGTTCGAGCCGTCGCGGAGCCGCATCTGTCCGGAGCTGACGACCATCATCTGCGGCGTCAGGCCCTTGACGATCTCGACCTTGCCCGGCAGGCGCTTGCCGAGCTCGACGGCGACGCGCTTCGCCTTGCCGTTGTCGACGATGTAGACGATCTTGCCGATGCCGTCGGGCACGACCGCCGATTCAGGAACCAGCATCGCGTTCTCGCGCCGGTCCACCACGATGGTGATGCGGGCGAACAGACCCGGCTTGAGCGCGAGATCGCCATTCGGAACGGTCGCCCGCAGCTTGATCGCGCGACCGTTGATGTCGACGACCGGATCGATGGCGAAGATCCGCCCCTGGAAGATCCCGCCGGGAACCGCATCGACCTTGAGGTTGATCGGCTGACCGAGCTTGACCTGGGCCAGGAAAATCTCGGGCACGCGGAAGTCGACCTTGATCGGATCGATATTGGTCAGCGTGATCAGCTGCTTGCCCACCGCGACATAGTCGCCGACGCTGACGGAGCGAAGGCCGACAACGCCACTGAACGGCGCCATGATCGCCGATTGCGCCAGCTTGGCCTGCGACAGCTGTACCCGGGCTTCCGCGGCCGCAAGCTTCGCCGTGGCCTCGTCATAGGCGACCTGGGTCCCGACGCCGCGCTGGTTCAGCGAGCGATTGCGCTCGAAGGTATCGCGGGCGAGGCCGAGATCCGCCTGCAATTGCTTGAGTTCCGCATCGAGGATCGCGGTGTCCAGCTTGACCAGCAGCTGGCCCTTCTCGACGCGCTCGCCCTCCTTGAAGCCGAGCGCAGTGACGCGACCGGCGATCTCGGGCGCGATCACGACGGACTCGTCCGCGGCCAGGGTGCCGAGCGCCTCGACCTCCTCGTTGACCGTCGCGCGCTCGATCTTGACGACCTCGACGGGCACGCCCGCAGCGCGCGGGGCGGGAGCGGCAGCCTGCGCCGGCGCGCTGGTCTGCTTCACATGGCGATAACCATAATAGCCACCGCCCGCCAGGCCGACGATCAGGAGCAGATAGACTAGGCGCTTCATAGAACTGGACGCTCCGGAGTTACGCGTTTATCTTAGACTGGACGGTCCAGTTTGATAAGGGGCCCGATGGGCGGAACCATGACAGTTACGGCCGCGCCGCAAGGTTCTGCGACCGAGGCTCCAGATGCAAGACGCTTGCCGTCTGAAAAGACTCGCCTGAACAAGCATGAGGCGATCACGCAGGCGGCCTCGGAAATGTTCCTCGCCGAGGGGTTCGAGCGGGTCACCCTGGACCAGATCGCGCAACGCGCCGGCGTCTCCAAGCAGACCATCTACAGCCACTTCACCGACAAGGAGGCGCTGTTTAAGGCGATCTGCACCGAACTTACTGAAAGGCTTACGATTCCGCTGCGCAAATCGGCAGCGGAGGGGGATCTTCGCAGCACGTTGACACGTCTCGGCGAGGATGCCCTGGCAATGATGCTGCACCCGGCCTCGCTCGATCTCCACCGCCTCGTGATGAGCGCCGCCGTGCGCTTTCCCGAGCTCGGCCACGTCGCCTATGAGGCCGGGGCGATGCGCATGATCAAGGACCTTTCGACGCTTCTGGTGCAGCGTTCACGAATCGGTGATGGCCTCGCCAAGCCGCTCGATGACGAACAGGCCCGCATTCTCGCCGAGCAGTTCATCGGCATGCTCCGGGGCTTCCATCAGGTGCGGGGGCTCTTGAGCATCCAGCCCGCGACCCCGGCCGGCCGCAGCGCCTATGTCCGCGCCTGCGTCGACCTGTTGCTGCGTGGCGCCTGAGGCCGCTGCCCTCGCCCCCCGACGATCGCCGCGCAAGATCGCCGGCGCGGCTTGTCACCGGCCTGTCATCTCCACTGGCTAGCTCTGCTGCATGAAACAGCGTGAACCCGACGGCCGCCTGCTGCCTCGGGAGTAAATTCATGCTCGTCCCGCAAACGAGAATGCCGGCATGCTGCACATCGAAGGCCTGACCAAGCGCTTCGGCGGAAAAGCCGCTGTCGACAACGTCACGCTCTCCATCCCCAAGGGCGAGATGGTCGGCGTGATCGGGCGCTCCGGAGCCGGCAAATCAACCTTGCTGCGGATGCTCAACCGCCTCGCCGATGCGAGCGAGGGCCGCATCGTCTCCGGCGAGCGCAACGTGACGGCGCTTACGGGTGCGGCCCTGCGTGGCTGGCGTCGCGACACGGCGATGATCTTCCAGCAGTTCAATCTCGTCGGCCGGCTCGACGTGCTGACGAATGTCCTGCTCGGCCGGCTGAACCATCGCTCCGCCGCCCTGACGCTGGTCAAGAGCTTCTCGCGCGATGACAAGATCCGCGCCATCGCGGCACTGGAGCGCCTCGATATGGGACATCTGCTCGCACAGCGTGCCGAGACGCTCTCCGGTGGCCAGCAGCAGCGCGTCGCCATCGCCCGCGCGCTGGTGCAGGAGCCGCAGATCATCCTCGCCGACGAGCCGATCGCCTCGCTCGACCCGCGCAACACCCAGGTCGTGATGGATGCGCTGTTCCGGATCAACCGCGAGGACGGCATCACCGTCATCTCGAACCTGCACCACCTCGACATCGCCTCGAAGTACTGCGACCGGCTGATCGGCATGGCTGCCGGCAAGGTCGTCTTCGACGGCCCGCCCCATCAGCTCACCAAGGATGTCGCGGCCAGCCTCTATGGCATCGAGGCCAAGGACGCCGGCGCCGAGGCGCTCGACCAGCTCGATGCCATCGCCAGCGAAGAAGCCCAGCGCGCCAAGCGGAACGTCGCCTGACCGAATTCCCGGCTTCGCCGGGGAGATCCAAGCCCACCACGCGATCCAACCACCAGGAGCACACCATGCTGACCCGTCGTCATACCCTGACGCTTGCCTCCGCGGCCCTCGCCGCCTCGCTCGCGGCCCCGGCCTTCGCCCAGGACTGGAAGGCGAAGTACCCCGAGCTCGTCTTCGCGATCATCCCGGCCGAGAACGCCTCGGGCGTCGTCGAGCGCTACACCCCCTTCGTCAACTACCTCTCCAAGGAACTCGGCACCAAGGTCACGCTGCGCGTCGCCAACGACTACGCCGCGATCATCGAGGGTCAGCGCGCCGGCAACATCCACATCGCCTCCTACGGCCCCTCCTCCTTCGCCCGCGCCCTGATGACCGGCGCCAAGACCGAAGCCTTCGCGATCGAGACCAATCTCGACGGCACCAAGGGCTATCACTCGGTCTTCTACGTGAAGAAGGATTCGCCCTATCAGAAGATCGAGGATCTCAAGGGCAAGAATCTCGGCCTCGTCGACCCGAACTCGACCTCGGGCAACAACGTTCCGCGCTTCGCTCTCGACGGCATGAAGATCGATCCGGAAAGCTTCTTCGGCAAGGTCGTCTACACCGGCAGCCATGAGAACGCGATCATCGCGCTCCAGCAGGGCACGGTCGACATGGCCGCCAACTGGTGGAACGACGAGCAGGAGTCCAACCTGCAGCGCATGGCCCGCAAGAACATGGTCAAGGCCGATGATTTCCGGATCATCTTCAAGTCCGAGCAGATCGTGAACTCGCCGATGGCCTATCTCACCGACCTGCCGACCGATCTGAAGGCCAAGATCAAGGACGCGGTGCTCAACCTGCACACCAAGGACAAGGCCGCCTTCGATAAGATCTACGAGGGCAAGCAGGGCCCGCTCCTCGCGGTCGACAACAAGTCCTATGACCCGATCATCGAGCTGAACAAGTTCGTCGACGCGCTGCGCCGCAAGAAGTCCTCGTAAGACTTCACCACGTCATGCTCGGGCCGGGCCCGGGCATCTCTCAAAAGAGCTTCTCGGGTCCGCGCCAGGCGCGGCCCGAGAATGACGCCTCCTCCTCCGACGGACCGCGTCCATGACCCTCGCCATCGACCGCAACGACCCCGCCATCGACGCCCATGAAGCGGCCTATGCCGCCGCGATGGCGAGCAAGCGTCGCCAGACGCTGCTCGGCGCCGTCGTGCTGGCGGTCTGCATCTGGCTCGCCGCGATCGGCTCAGAGGTCGACATCCCGCGCTTCGTCGAGAACTTCTGGCGCTTCCCCAAATACATCTTCGAGACCTTGCCGACCCTGCGGCTCTCCAGCCTCGGCGCCGACCTCGCCGAATGGTTCTGGGCCTGGCAGAAATGGCTGCGCCTGCTCTGGCAGACCATCGTCATCGCCTATGTCGGCACCGTGCTCGGCGCGCTCGGCGGCTTCCTGCTCTGCTTCGTCGCCGCCGCCAACCTCGGCCGGTCGAAATCGGCCCGCTTCGTCGCCCGCCGCTTCCTCGAATTCTGCCGCACCGTTCCCGAGATCGTCTTCGCGCTGATCTTCGTCATCGCCTTCGGCCTCGGCCCGCTCCCCGGCGTACTCGCCATCGCGATCCACACCATGGGCGCCATGGGCAAGCTCTTCTCCGAGGTCGTCGAGAACATCGACATGAAGCCCGTCGACGGCCTCACCGCCACCGGCGCCGGCTGGTGGCAGATGATCCGCTTCGCCGTGGTGCCGCAGGTCCTTTCCAATTTCGCCAGCTATTCGCTGCTGCGCTTTGAGATCAACGTCCGGGGCGCCTCGATCATGGGCTTCGTCGGCGCCGGCGGCATCGGCCAGGATCTGATCGAGGCGATCCGCAAGTTCTACTTCACGGACGTCAGCGCCATCCTGCTGCTGATCATCCTCACCGTGATGCTGATCGACTACGGCACCGAGCGGCTGCGCCACGCCCTCCTCAGCCTGGAGCATGGCAAATGAGCCTCGCCCTCTCCCCTGCCGAGCAGGCCGCGCTCGTCGCCCGCCACCAGGCCGCCATCGACGGCTCGCTGAAGACCAAGCTCATTACCACCTCTGTGGTCGCCGCCCTGCTCGGGCTGTTCGTCTACGGCATCGCCTCACTCGAGGTCTCGCTCTGGCGCATCCTCTCGGGCTTCGGCAATCTCGGCACCTTCGTCGTGCTGATGCTGCCGCCCGATCCAGGCTCCTTCGCCCGCGCCGTGATCTTCGTGAAGGCACTGTTCGAGACCATCGCAATCGCCTTCCTCGGGACGATCCTGGCCGCGATCCTCGCCTTCCCGCTCGGCTTCATTGCGGCGAAGAACGTCATCGCCAACCGCATCGTGCACTTCCTCGCCCGCCGCTCGCTCGACACGGTGCGCGGCGTCGACGCGCTGATCTGGGCGCTGATCTGGGTCAACGTCGTCGGGCTTGGCCCCTTCGCCGGCATGCTTGCGATCATGACCGCCGATATCGGCGCCTTCGGCAAGCTCTTCTCCGAAGCGATCGAATCCGCCGACCGCAAGCCGGTCGAGGGCGTGACCTCGCTGGGCGGCGGCAAGCTGCACGAGATCCGCTTCGGACTCATCCCGCAGGTGCTGCCGGTGATCGCAAGCCAGGTGCTCTACTTCATCGAGTCCAACACCCGCTCCTCGACCATCATCGGCATCGTCGGCGCTGGCGGCATCGGCCTCTACCTCGCAGAGACCATCCGCACGCTCGAATGGCAGCAGGTCTCCTTCCTGATCCTGCTGATCCTCGCAGCCGTCACCGCGATCGACTTCCTCTCGGCCAGGCTGCGCTTCGCGATCATCGGCCAGCGGGCCGCTTGACGCAGCGCGCGGCCGAGGCGCGCGAGCCTCAGTTGCTGCCCGCCGGTCGCTTCGGCACGGTCGGCAGCCAGGCCGACAGGTCCTTCGCCCAGAACTTGGCCATGCCCGTTGTGCCATGGCCGCGTGTGTCGGCACTCGCCGGGATCATCAGCAGCCTGGCATTGCCGATCCGCTTGAGTTCGCGCTCCATGATGCCCGTCTCGGGCGGGTTGCGCTCGTCATCGGCCGCATTGATCGCAAGCACCGGGGCCTTGATCGCGTCCAGCTTCGGCGAGGGATTGTAGTCGCGCGAGGAATCCCACTGGTAGAGGAAGTCGTTGGCATCGGCGCTGAACGTCGCCTTCAGCCGCTCGTCGAGCAGCTTGTCGGCAGCCTCCCGCGTCGGCGCCATCTGCTGGTAGGCGAGCGTCCCGCCGCTGGTCGCGATGCCGAAATAGATGTTGGCGATCCGGAACGCCGGCGGCTGCGCCGTATACTCCCCGCCCCTCCATTCCGGATCATTGCGGACGGCATCGATGATCATCCGCCGCATCATCCAGTTGCGGCTCGACATCTCGGTCGGTTGCGAGGCCATCGGCACGAGCGCGTCCATGAAGTCGGGATACTTCACGCCCCACATCCAGCTCTGCATGCCGCCCATCGAGTTGCCGAGCACGAGCCGGACATGCCGGATCCCAAGCCCTTCCGTCACGAGCCGGTGCTGGGCGGTGACCATGTCGTCGTAATTGTAGCGCGGGAAGCGCGCCTTCAGCCCATCCGAGGGCTTCGACGAGGCGCCTGCACCGATCGCATCGGGGATGATGATGTAATATTTGCTGGCATCGAGCGCCTGCCCGGCGCCGAACAGCTCTCCGGCGAAGGCCGGAGTCAGCATGCTGGCGGCCGAGCCCGCTGTCCCATGCAGGATCACGACCGGCTCGCCCGTCGGCTCGCCGATTGTGGCGTAGCCCAGCTTGACCTCCGGCAATGTCTCGCCGGTGTGGAAGTGGAAATCCTTGGCCACCCAGACGCCGCGCTTGGGCGCTGGATAGTCCGCGGCGAACGCAAGATGGGCCAGGCCGCAGGACACGGCGAGAGTGGCCGCGCGCAGCAGCCCGGTCAGACGGATCATGATGGTCTCCTCGGATCGGTTTCCCCGCGATCTTGATGTCGCGTGTTCCCGTTCCGAGCATTGCGCCGAACCCGGCCTGGCGCAAGGCGCGCTCCTCACGCGCTATCGCACGTCTTCGCCGAACGGCTCGACCACCATCTCCATGCGCTCGCCGGCGAAGACGCTGCTGACAAGATGGATCGGTGTCAGATCCGGCAGCGCGTCGATCGCGACCGATACCATCACCGGCGCGCCGGGCTCGATCTGCAGCAGCGCCGCCTCGCGCTCGCTGGCGAGCCGGGCGGTCAGACGCGTCGAGAGGCGGACATAGTCCGTGATGCCGAAGGCCTTCAGCGCCGCCGTCATCGAGCCCTCCGCCGTGCGATAGGCCCTGTCGAAGTCGGGAAAGCGCGCGACCGAGAGCCAGTGCGTGCCGGTTCCCATCGGCGTGCCGTCGGCGAGGCTCAGCCCCTCGAGCCGCCACAGCGCCGCGCCCGGCTCCAACCCGAGATCCTCGCAAGTCTCCGGCTCTCCTTCGACCTCGGCCTCGGACAGGACCGCGCTCGACCCGACCATGCCGATCCGGCCAAGATTGGCGCGCATGCTGACCCGCCGGCCGAGCGGATAGGGCACGCGCCGCGTGCTGACCTGCGTGCCGCGCCCGCGCGACACCGTGACGAGGCCTTGCTCGGCCAGATGCCGGAAGGCCTGCCGCACCGTGTGCCGATGCACGCCATAGCGCTCCGCCAGGGCGGTTGCCGCCGGCAGGATGTCCCCCGCGGCGTACTCGCCCTTGCCGATCGAGCCGGCGAGCTCATCCGCGATCCGACGCCAGGCCGTGCCCAGATCGGGCGTTCCGGCCTCGGCAGGCCCGTTAGCATCAGTCACTAAAGCGTCACGCAAAATGTATAGACCTTTCCTCGCAGCCCAACTATCTTAGTCTAGACATTAGCGGACGACCAGACGGCGGATGACGATGACGGCCAAAACCGCAGAGAGACTCTCCGAGAAAACCAACAGGCAGCGCTGGCTGGCGGTCCTCGCCCGCGCTTCGCGCGACGAGGTCGCCGCCATCGCCGGCACCGAGCTCCCGCGCCACGACATTCTCAAGGCCCCGGAGACAGGAACCGTGATGGTGGAAGGGCGCGCCGGCGGCGCCGGCCGGCGCTTCAATCTCGGCGAGGCGACGGTGACCCGCTGCATCGTCCGGCTCGATGACGGCGCGATGGGCTTTGCCTATGCGCTCGGCCGTGACGCTCGCAAGGCACGCCTCGCCGCCATCCTCGATGCGCAGTTGCAGGCGGAAGCGCCGGGCAGTGTCCTGCATCGCGCCATCGAGGATCTCGCCGACCGGCAACGCGCCGCCCGAGACCTCGCCTCGCGCAAGGCGGCCGCCACCAAGGTCGATTTCTTCACTCTGGTCAGGGGCGCCTGACGATGACTGACACATTGATCGGCCCTGGCTTCTCGGACCCCGTCTTCCAGTCGCAGAGCGCCTTCCGCGCATTGCTGGCGGCGCTGTCCGAACCGGGGACGAGGCAGCAGGTCGCTGTCGAGATCACGCCGCCCGAAGCCTTGCAGGCTGCGACCGCGACCGCCCTGCTGACGCTCGCCGACTACGAAACCCCGATCTGGCTGCCGCCGGCATGGCGGGACGGGCCGGCCGGAGCCTGGCTGCGTTTCCACTGCGGTGCCGCGCTGGTGGCCGAGCCGGGCAAGGCAACCTTCGCCGTGATCGACGGGCTCTCGTTGGAGCCGCCGCTGTCCGCCTTCGACGCCGGCAGCGACCAGTTCCCCGACCGGTCGACGACGGTGATCGTGCAATGCGGGGCGCTCGAAGGCGGCGAGGCGACGACCCTGACGGGCCCGGGAATCGCCGGTGCCCGCGTGATCGCTCCCAGCGGCCTGCATGCCGGTTTCTGGGCTGAAGTTGCCGCCAACAACGCCCGCTATCCGCTCGGCATCGATCTGTTGCTGAGCACGGGCGACGCGGTCGTCGGCTTGCCCCGCTCAACCCGGATCGGGGAGGCCAACTGATGTATGTCGCAGTCAAGGGCGGCGAGGCCGCGATCCTCGCCACGCATGACCTGGTTGCCGAGGCGCGCCGCGGCGACGCATCCGTGCCGGAGATCTCTGTCGCGCAGATCCGCGAGCAGCAGGGGCTCGCCTGCGCCCGTGTCATGAACGAGGGCTCTCTCTACGATCCCGATCTCGCGGCGCTGGCGCTGAAGCAGGCGCAGGGCGACGCGATCGAGGCCGCGTTCCTGATGCGCGCCTACCGCACGACATTGCCCCGCTTCGGCTCGTCGGAACCGGTCGACACTGCCCGGATGGCGATCCGCCGCCGCGTCTCGGCGACCTACAAGGACCTGCCCGGCGGGCAGGTGCTCGGCCCGACCTACGACTACACCCACCGGCTGTTCGATTTCGCGCTGATGGATAACGAACAATCGGGAACCAGCAGTCAGCCGCCCTCCCCCGCAGTAGATCGCCTCGACAGCCACATGCCGCGCGTGCCCGACATCCTTGGCGCGGAAGGGCTGATGGAGCCGGAGGTCCCGCCCGAGGGCGATCCCCGCCCTTTCGATCTGACGCGCGAGCCGGTCTCCTTCCCGGCCGAGCGCGACGTGCGCCTGCAATCGATGGCGCGCGGCGACGAGGGTTTCCTGCTCGGCCTCGGCTATTCGGTCCAGCGCGGCTTCGGCAACAGCCACCCCTTCGTCGGCGAGATCCGTGTCGGCGAGGTCTCGGTGGAGTTCGTGCCGGAAGAGCTTGGCTTCGCCGTCGACCTCGGCGACCTCACGCTGACCGAATGCCAGATGGTCAACCAGTTCGCCGGCTCGAAGGACGTCCCCCCGCAGTTCACCCGCGGCTACGGTCTCGCCTTCGGCCATAGCGAGCGCAAGGCGATGTCGATGTCGCTGGTCGACCGGGCGTTGAAATGCCGGGAATTCGGTGAGGCGGCGGAGTACCCGGCCCAGCAGGACGAGTTCGTGCTCTACCACTCCGACAATGTCGAGGCCGCCGGCTTCGTCGAGCATCTGAAGCTGCCGCATTATGTCGACTTCCAGGGCGAGCTCGAACTGATCCGCCGCATCCACCGCGAGCGCGAGGAACGCCTGACGAGGGAAGCGGACAAGCTGCCGGAGGCCGCGGAATGACCATTCATCAGCCCCTGCCGGGCGACGACACCGCACCGGCCTACAACTACGCCTATCTTGACGAGCAGACGAAACGGATGATCCGCCGCGCCCTGCTCAAGGCCGTCGCGGTACCCGGCTATCAGGTGCCGTTCGGCTCGCGCGAGATGCCGCTCGCCCGCGGCTGGGGCACCGGCGGCATCCAGATCACCGCCGCCATCATCGGCCCCGAAGACACGCTCAAGGTCATCGACCAGGGCGCCGACGACACCACCAATGCTGTCTCGATCCGCCGCTTCTTCGAGAAGACCGCGGACGCCCGCACCACCGAGGCGACGGGCGAGGCGACCATCATCCAGACCCGCCATCGCATCCCGGAGGCAGCCCTGACCGCGGGCCAGGTCATCGTCTACCAGGTGCCGCAGCCCGAGCCGCTCCGGAAGCTCGAGCCGCGCGAGGCCGAGACCCGCAAGATGCACGCCTGGGCCGAGTATGGGCTGATGCAGGTCAAGCTCTACGAGAACATCGCCCGCTTCGGCGAGGTCACGACGACCTATGATTATCCGGTCATGATCAACGGCCGCTACATCATGGCGCCCTCGCCGATCCCGAAATTCGACAACCCGAAGATGCACATGTCGCCGGCCCTGCAGCTCTTCGGAGCCGGCCGCGAGAAGCGCATCTACGCGCTGCCGCCGCACACATCAGTCCGCAGTCTCGATTTCGAGGACCACCCCTTCCGCATCCAGAGCTGGAGCGAACCCTGCGCGCTCTGCGCCGCGAGCGATTCCTACCTCGACGAGGTCGTGATCGACGATCAGGGCAAGCGCATGTTCGTCTGCTCGGACAGCCACTTCTGCGAGACCCGCCGCGAGGCCGGCCACCGCGGCGCCATGCTGGGCGATGCCACCGCGAGCGGACTGGTCGAGGAGAGCAAGTCATGACCCTGCACGCCTCATTTCCCGAAACCGCCCTCGAACCTGCCCCATTGCTCTCCGTCGTCGGCGTCAGCCGCTTTTATGGCGAGCGCATCGGCTGCGCCGATGTCTCCTTCGACCTCTGGCCGGGCGAGGTCCTCGGCATCGTCGGCGAATCCGGTTCCGGCAAATCGACGCTGCTGCGCTGCCTCGCCGGCATCGACCAGCCCGACGAGGGCGAGGTCTTGTTCCGCGGCGGGTCGGCGCCGCTCGACATCTATTCGGTCCCCGAACAGGAGCGGCGCCGGCTGATGCGCACGGCCTGGGGCATCGTCCACCAGAACCCGCGCGACGGTCTGCGCATGGATGTTTCGGCCGGCGGCAATGTCGGTGAGCGTTTGATGGATCGCGGCGACCGGCATTACGGCCAGATTCGCGAACGGGCGCTCGACTGGCTCGCCCGTGTCGAGATTGCCGGCTCGCGCATCGACGACCGACCGCGCCAGTTCTCCGGCGGCATGCAGCAGCGCCTGCAGATCGCCCGCGTGCTGGTCTCGGAACCGCGCCTCGTCTTCATGGACGAGCCGACCGGCGGGCTGGACGTCTCCGTCCAGGCGCGCCTGCTCGACCTGCTGCGCGTGCTGGTGCGCGATCTAGGCCTCGCCGCGATCATCGTCACCCATGATCTCGCCGTGGCCCGGCTCCTGACCGACCGGCTGATGGTGATGAAGGACGGCCATGTCGTCGAGCAGGGCCTGACCGACCAGGTCCTCGACGATCCGCACCACGCCTACACCCAACTCCTGACCTCGGCGGTGCTGAGCGTATGAGCGGCTTTGTCCAGCCACAGTGGTCGGGCTTCGCCATGCCCGCTCCGTGCGCCTTGGATGAGGCGCATCATGCCCTGCAAAAGCCAGGGCATGAGCTGGACCGTATCGCTCTCACCCTGATTGCCCCGGCTCTCGCTTCTGCGCGGCGACCTGCCGGACGCATCGGATCGGAACCCTCCCCGTCACATCCGCGTCACCGCGACCGGAGAAGGCACTGACCCCATGACCACGATGATTCGCGTCGAGAAAGTCGCCAAGGCCTTCACCCTGCACAATCAGGGCGGGGTACGGCTGCCCGTCTTTGACGACGTCAATTTCAGCGTCGAGGCCGGCGAGGCGCTGGTGCTCGCCGGAGCATCGGGCGCCGGCAAGTCCAGCCTCCTGCGCATCCTCTACGGAAACTACCGGCCGACGCAGGGGCATATCCACGTCACCCATGGCGGCCGGCAGATCGACATCGTCCAGGCCGTGCCGCGCACCGTGCTCGACATCCGCCGCCGCACGCTCGGCTTCGTCTCGCAGTTCCTGCGGGTGATCCCGCGCGTCTCGGCACTCGACATCGTCCGCGACCCGCTGCTCGCACGCGGAGCCTCGGCCGAAGAGGCGAGTGAGCGTGCCAAGGCGATGCTGGCGCGGCTCAACCTGCCCGAGCGCCTGTGGAACCTCGCTCCTGCCACCTTCTCCGGCGGCGAGCAGCAGCGCGTCAACATCGCCCGCTCCTTCGTCGATCCTTCGCCGATCATGTTGATCGACGAACCGACCGCATCGCTCGACGCGGCCAATCGCGACGTCGTCGTCGAACTGATCGCCGAGGCCCGTGCAAAGGGCTCCGCGATCGTTGGAATCTTCCACGACGAGGCCGTGCGCGAGAAGGTCGCGACGCGCTATCTCGACATTACCGCTTTCCGGAAGGCCGCCTGATGCAGACCGTTCTCACCAACGCCAGACTGATCCTCGAAAACGAGATCGTCACCGGGACGATCGCCTTCGACGGAACCGGGATCACGGCCGTCGACCAGGGCCTGTCTTCGGTACCAGGCGCAATCGATGTCGGCGGCGACTATGTCGCGCCGGGCCTCGTCGAGATGCACACCGACAACATGGAAAAGCACTTCATGCCGCGGCCCAAGGTCTTCTGGCCGAACGGGCTGGCTGCGGCGCTGGTCCACGACGCGCAGATGGCGGCAGCCGGCGTCACCACAGTCTATGACGCGGTCTGCGCCGGCACGCCGTTCTCGGCCAAGGATTACCGCAAGGACATTTTCGCCGATGTCATGAAGTCGCTCGCCTATGGCAAGAGCGAGAACGTCTTCCGCATCGACCACCGCATTCACATGCGCTGCGAGCTGACCAGCCCGCAACTGCTGGAGGATATCGAACCCTATCAGGACGACGCGCTCGTCCAGCTGGTCTCGCTCATGGACCACACGCCTGGCCAGCGCCAGTGGCGCGATCTCCAGCATCTCAAGACCTATGCCGTCGGCAACGGCAAGACTGTCGCGGAGTTCGAGGAGGACGTCGTGGTGCGCCAGCGCGAAGGTGCCGCCAATGTCGCGAAGAACTGGCAGGCTGTGGTCGACATTTTCCGCGCCCGTGGCATCCCGCTCGCGACCCATGACGACACGATCCCCGAGCATGTCGAGGAAGGCGTCGCCTCCGGCGCGGTGATCTCGGAGTTCCCGACCACGGTCGAGGCCGCAGCCGTCGCCAAGCAGCACGGCCTGGCAACAGTCGCCGGCGCCCCAAACGTGGTGCGCGGCGGCTCGCATTCCGGCGGTGTCTCGGTCTCCGAGCTCGCCGAGAAGGGCCTGCTCGACGGGCTCTCGTCAGATTACGTCCCGGCGAGCCTGCTCCAGGCGGTGCTGAAGCTGCACACCGGTCACGGCATCGCCTTGCCGCAGGCCATGGGCATGGTCACCTGGAAGGTCGCGGACATTCTCGGCCTGAAGGATCGCGGCCATCTGCGGACCGGGCTGCGCGCCGATCTGATCCGGTTCAAGACGCTCGGCCCGACACCGGTCATTGCCGCCGTCTGGTCCAAGGGCGAGCGCGCATTTTGAGCACGCCGCGCTACGCCATCTATTACGCACCCGCCGCCGACAGCCCGCTCTGGCAGTTCGGCGGTGCAACGCTGGGCTACGACGCCTTCACCGGCGAGGATATCGCCTTCGCCGTGCCGCCCGGCTGCGATGCCGACGGCTGGCCGGGCCTCACCGCCGAGCCTCGGCGCTACGGCTTTCACGCCACGCTGAAGGCGCCGTTCGAACTGGCGAATGGTCGCAATGAAGGGCAATTGCGCGCCTTCGCCCATCAGATCGCAGCCGGCCTCTCTGCCGTGCCGCTGGCCGGCCTCGCCGTGACCGCGCTCGGCCGCTTCGTCGCGCTGACGCCGGCAGAGCCGAGCACAGCCCTGCAGAAGCTCGCCTTCGACATCGTCCAGGCCTTCGAGCCCTTCCGTGCTCCGCTGAGCGCGGCCGATCTGGAACGCCGGCTCGCGAGCCCGCTGACGCCGGCGCACCGCGCCTATCTCGAAGCCTATGGCTACCCCTATGTCGGCGACGCCTTCCGCTTTCACATGACGCTGACCGGCTCGTTGCAGCCCGAGGTGGTCGGCCAGATCAAATCGGCTCTGGTGCGGGCTCATGCCGAAGCCGTCCCGGCCGGGCCGGTCGCGATCGACCGCATGGCCCTGTTCCGGCAGGACGACCGTGCAAGCCGCTTCCGCCTGCTCGACAGCTTCGTGCTTGGCCGTTGACCGGGTCAGTCTGTGGCCCTCGCCCAAGGGCGCCAGGCCGCGCCCTCCCCGGTGCTTTGGCCGGGCCGAAGTGAGCCGTCATTAACCTTCTCGGCCTTAGGAAAGTCCGCCGCCACCGGCACGAACGGCCTTTCCCAGGGACCACGCATGTCTGCTCCGGACCAACTCGACAACCGCCTGTCCTTCCTCAAGTTCGATGCCCAGGCGAAGGAGAAGCTGAGCGGGATCCGCGACATCCTGGTGCAGGCGCTCCCCGGGGCCCTCGACGTCTTCTATCGCCAGATCACGACCTTTCCCGAGACGCGCGGCTTCTTCGGCAGCGCCCAGCATGTCGAGGGCGCCAAGCAGCGCCAGGTGTCGCACTGGCAACGGATTGCGGCCGGCCGGTTCGACCAGGACTATGTTGCGGCCGTCACCAAGGTCGGCGAGACCCATGCCCGCATCGGGCTGGAGCCGCGCTGGTACATCGGCGGCTATGCGCTGCTCCTCGAGAAGCTGATCACGGACGTGCTCGAGGCCCGCTGGCCCAAGGGCCGTTTCGGCGGCAAGGTCGAGGGTGCAGCCGAGCGCAGCGCCGAGGTCGGCGCGCTCGTCAAGGCGGCCCTGCTCGACATGGACTATGCCATCTCGGTCTATCTGCAGGCCTCGGAGACCGCGCGCATCAAGGCCGAGGAACAGGCCCGCGCCGTCGAGCGCGCCAATGCCGCGGAGCGCGAGAAGGCCGTGCGCCATCTCAGCGAGGGCATGGCCGCCCTCGCGAAGGGCGACCTGACCTTCCGCATCGGCCAGGACATCCCGGCCGAATACGGGATGATCCGCGACAACTTCAACGATGCCATGGCCCGGCTGGAAGGCATGATCGCGACGATCAAATCCAGCTCTGTCGCGATCGCTGCCTCGTCGCAGGAGATCAACAGCGGCGCGGAGGACCTCTCGCTGCGCACCGAGCAGCAGGCCGCGGCGCTGGAGCAGAGCGCCGCCACCACCGAACAGCTCGCCGCCTCGGTCAAGACCGCGGCGCAATCCTCGCGACGCTCGGTCGCGCTTGCCGATGATGCGACCAAGATCGCCCGCACCGGCGGAACCATCGTCAAGGACGCGACCGACGCCATGGCACGGATCGAGGAGGCTTCGCAGAAGATCTCCGAGATCACCAGCGTCATCGACGGCATCGCCTTCCAGACCAACCTGCTGGCGCTGAACGCCGCGGTGGAGGCCGCCCGCGCCGGCGAGGCCGGGCGCGGCTTCGCCGTGGTCGCGGCGGAAGTGCGCGCGCTCGCCCAGCGCTCGTCGGATGCTGCCAAGGACATCACCGGGCTGATTGCCTCGTCCGATGCCGAGGTGACGGAGGGCGTCAAGCTCGTCCGCCTGGCCGGTGACACGCTGGAGCAGATCGTCGATGCATCGGCCCGCGTCTCCGCCACGGTCGAGGAGATCGCCAGTGCTTCCGGCGAACAGGCGAACGGCATCGACGAGATGAGCCAGACCGTCTCGCATATGGATGGCATGACACAGCAGAACGCCGCCCTGGCGGAACAGAGCGCCGCTTCGGCACGCACGCTGCTCGACCAGATCGCCCAGCTCAACGAGTTGGTCTCGACCTTCCGCACGCAGGACAGCCGCGGAGCGCGGCCCTCCTCGCGCGCTGCCTGAACCACCTTGCTTTCGGCCCGGCCCGGCGACATCGTCTCGCCGGACCGGGTCGCGACTGGAGGCACATGGCGGGGCCGCGACGACTGGGCAGTCCAGATCGCGGCGGCCGTGGCATGTCGCCTGCACGCGTTGTCGAAAACGATTCAGAACCGGAGACCCAGATGAGCATCACCGCGACACCGACCCCGGGCAAGACCCTGCTCTCCCCCAAGGATCACACGCTGATCCTGATCGACTTCCAGTCGCAGATGGCCTTCGCGACCAAGTCGATCGACACGACGCTGCTGCGCAACAACGCCGCCCTGATCTCGAACGGAGCCGCCGGCTTCGGTGTCTCGACGATCCTGACCACGGTCGCCGAGAAGAGCTTCTCCGGGCCGATGTTCAGCGAGATCACCGATGCCTTCCCCGGCCAGGCGCTGCTCGACCGCACCTCGATGAACACCTGGGAGGACGCAGGCGTGATCAAGGAGGTCAACCGCATCGGCAAGGACAGGCTGGTTTTCGCCGGCCTGTGGACCTCGGTTTGCATCGTCGGCCCCGTCGCCTCGGCCGTCGACCAGGGCTTCGAGGTCTATGTGATCACCGATGCCTGCGGCGACATCTCGACCGAGGCCCATGAGCGCGCGGTGGAGCGGATGATCCAGCTCGGCGCCCGGCCGATGACCTCGCTCCAATACGTGCTCGAGCTCCAGCGCGACTGGGCGCGTGCCGAGACCTACGACATGACCACGGGCGTCGCGAAGAAGTGGGGCGGCGCCTACGGGCTCGGCGTCACCTACGCAAAGACCATGTTCGGCGCCTCCGAAGGTCACTGATCATCGCCGGGCCGGGCGACCAAAAACCCGGCCCCGCCCGCGGGCTGATGACGGACGGCCGAGCGCGATGCCGCCGCTGAGACCGCTGCGCGCCCTGCCGAGCGCTGCAGGCGTGACCAATCCATATGTTATCGCATCGGATTTCTCCGAAACGTGGCTTGCGCTCTTCGATCTGATGCATAGCGCCTCTCGGGTGCCAGGAGGAACACGATGCCGAGCCCGGACCTGATCCTCGTCAATGCGAAGGTGACGACCCTCGACCGACAGAACCCGGTCGCCGAGGCCGTCGCGATCCGCGACGGCCGGTTTCTCGCGGTCGGCACGCAGGCGCAGGTCCGGGCGTCGGCCGACCCCGGCGCGCAGGTCATCGACGTGAAGGGCCGCCGCGTCATTCCCGGCCTGATCGACAGCCACATGCACATCATCCGCGGCGGGCTGAACTACAACATGGAGCTGCGCTGGGACGGGGTGCCGAGCCTCGCCGAAGCGATGGCAATGCTGAAGCGGCAGGTCGCGAACACGCCCGCACCGCAATGGGTCCGGGTCGTCGGCGGCTTCACCGAGCATCAGTTCGCCGAAAAGCGCCTGCCGACCCTCGAGGAGCTGAATGCGTCGGCCCCCGACACACCGGTCTTCATCCTCCATCTCTACGACCGCGCGTTGCTGAACGCGGCGGCACTGCGGGCGGTTGGCTACACCAAGGACACGCCCAACCCGCCGGGCGGCGAGATCATGCGCGACGCCGCCGGCAATCCCACCGGCCTGCTGCTGGCCCGGCCCAACGCCACGATCCTCTACGCGACCCTGGCCAAGGGGCCGAAGCTGCCGCCCGACTACCAGCTCAACTCGACCCGGCATTTCATGCGGGAGATGAACCGCCTCGGGGTGACCGGCGTCATCGATGCCGGTGGCGGCTTCCAGAACTATCCGGACGACTACGCGATCATCGAGCAACTGCACCGCGACGGCGATCTGACCCTGCGCATCAGCTACAACCTGTTCACGCAGAAGCCGAAGGAGGAGCTGGCCGATTTCGCCGGCTGGGCGAAGCAGGTCAGGCCCGGCGACGGCGACGACAGCTACCGTCACAATGGCGCCGGCGAGATGCTGGTCTACTCCGCCGCCGACTTCGAGGATTTCAGGGTCGCCCGCCCGGAAATGCCTCCCAACATGGAAGCCGATCTCGAACCTGTCATCCGCCTGCTCGTCGAGAACCGCTGGCCCTGGCGCCTGCACGCCACCTATGACGAGACGATCAGCCGCGCGCTCGACGTCTTCGAGAAGGTCAACCGGGAGATGCCGTTCGACGGGCTGCACTGGTTCTTCGACCATGCCGAGACGATCAGCGACCGCAATATCGATCGCATCGCGGCGCTCGGCGGCGGCATCGCTGTCCAGCACCGCATGGCCTATCAGGGCGAGTACTTCGTCGAGCGCTACGGCGCCCGGGCGGCCGAGCGGACGCCGCCGGTCAGGCGCATGCTGGAGGCCGGCGTGCCGGTCGGCGCCGGAACCGATGCGACGCGCGTCGCGAGCTACAATCCCTGGGTATCGCTGTCCTGGCTGGTGACGTCGAGAACGGTTGGCGGGCTGCAGCTCTATCCTCAGGCCAACCGCCTCGACCGCGAGACCGCCCTGCGCCTCTGGACGGAGGCCAACACCTGGTTCTCGGGAGAACAGGGCAAGAAGGGGCAGATCAAGGCCGGCCAGCTCGCCGATCTGGCGGTCCTGTCGGATGACTACTTCGTGGTACCCGACCACGAGATCGTCCACATCGAATCCGTGCTGACACTGCTCGGCGGCAAGGTCGTCCATGGCAGCGACGACTACGCGCCGCTCGCACCGGAGCTACCGCGGCCGATGCCCGACTGGTCGCCCGTCGCGACCTTCGGCGGCTATCATCGCCCGTCGAGGACGAGCCTGCGCCTCGCCTCCGCCTGCGGCTGTGCCAGCAATTGCGCCGTCCATGGTCACGATCATGCGGCGGCCTATGCGAGCGATGTGCCCTCGACGGACGTCCGCAGTTTCTGGGGTGCCTTTGGCTGCGGCTGCTGGGCGGTCTGAACGATGAGCGAGGCCCCCACTCCCGCGCCGCTGAGCAATCCGGTTTTCCGGGCGCTCTGGATTGCCACGGTCGTCTCCAACATCGGTACCTGGATGCATGATGTCGGCGCTGGCTGGCTTATGACCACGCTGTCGCCGGACCCGCTGATGGTGGCGCTGGTCCAGGCCGCGACGACCTTGCCGATGTTCCTGCTGGCGCTGCCCGGCGGCGCGCTGGCTGACATCGTCGACCGCCGCAAGCTCCTGATCGGCGCCCAGCTCTGCGGGCTGGCGGCCACTGCGGCACTCGCGGCCACGACCTTCGCGGGCCTCACCGGTCCGCTCACGCTGCTCTCTCTCACGGTCGCCATAGCGGCCGGCGCGGCACTGTCGGCCCCTGCCTTCCAGGCGATAGTGCCGGAGCTGGTGCCCGCGGCCGCGGTGCCCCAGGCGGTCGCGCTCAACAGCCTTGGCGTCAACATCGCGCGCGCGATCGGCCCCGCCCTGGGCGGGCTGATCATCGCCCTGTCCGGCCCGGCCGCCGTCTTCGCCCTGAACGCCGTGTCCTTCCTCGGGATTCTCCTGGTGCTGGCGCGCTGGCAGCGTCAGCCCCGAGCTTCCCGCCTGCCGGCCGAGCACTTCTTCGGCGCCCTGCGAGCCGGCGCGCGCTACGCCTCACAGGCTTCAGCCTTGCAGATCGTGCTGATCCGCAGCGCCGGCTTCTTCCTCTTCGCGAGCGCGCTCTGGGCGCTGCTGCCGCTGATCGCCCGTCGCGAGCTCGGGCTCGGCCCGGCCGGTTATGGCGGGCTGCTGACCCTGATGGGACTCGGTGCCGTCGCGGGCGCCATGCTGCTTCCGCGACTGCGCGACAGGCTCTCCGCCAACCGCATGACGATCGTGGCCTCGCTGCTGTTCGCGCTGTCAACGGGCGGGCTCGCGCTCGCGCCCGACTTCGCGACGGCGGGCGCCGTCCTCGCATTGGCGGGGCTTGCATGGATCGCCATGATGTCCGCCCTCAACGGCGCGGCGCAGGCCTCCTCGCCAGCATGGGTGAAGGCCCGCGCACTGGCGATCTATCTTGTGGTCTTTCAGGGAGCGATGACACTTGGCGCCACGCTGTGGGGGACGCTGGCGGCCCGGCTCGGCATCCCCGTCACGCTCGGCATGGCCGCGCTCGGACAGGTCCTGGCGCTGTTCGCGCTGGCCGCGCGCCATCCGCTCGGAGCGATGAGCGGACTGGATCTGTCACCCTCCTCGCACTGGCCCGCCCCGGTCGTCGAAGGCACGGTCGAAGCCGATCGCGGCCCGGTCATGGTGACGATCGAGTATCGCGTCGATCCCGCGCGCATGGCCGATTTCGTCCGCGCGATGCGACCGATGCGCCGCATCCGGCGGCGCGACGGCGCAATCGGCTGGTATCTCCTGCAGGATGCGGCAGCACCCGGCATCGTGGTCGAGAGCTTCGTGCTGGAAAGCTGGCTGGAGCATCTGCGCCAGCACGAGCGCGTCACCCATACCGACCGTGAGCATCAGGCGGCGGCCCATGCCTTTCACCTTGGACCAGAGCCGCCGGTCGTCCGACACCTGATCCAGCCGAGGTGACCGCGTCAGCCGGCCTGCGCGGAAGCCCGATGCTTCAGGCGCCAGACCGTGCTGTGCTTGATTTCGGCATCCTCCAGCGAGCGCGTCACCGGCACGGCATAGCTGGCCAGCGGTTCCAGCCGGTCTTTCGGCAGGTAGCTGCGGCCAGGGTCGCCGATCAGCACCTGCGTCCCTCGTGACGAAAGCTCGCTCAGCCAGGCGATCACGCTTTCGGCCATCGTCCGCTCGTAACAGACATCGCCGGCACAGACGACGTCCCAGCCTTCGTCCCGGCTAACGAGATCATCGAGCCGTACCGTGACCGCGACCCCGTTCGCGGCGGCGTTGAGCGCGATCGCCTCCGCCGCGAAGGCGTCGATGTCGCATGCCTCGACGCTGGCTGCTTCTCCCTTCGCCGCGGCAATGCCGACGAGGCCGGATCCGCTCGCGAAATCCAGCACGCGCCGGCCCCGCACGATTGCGGCATCGTCGAGCAGGTAGCGCGCCAGCGCCTGACCGCCGGCCCAGGCGAAGGCCCAGAAGGGCGGCGGCAGGCCGATCGTCGCCAACTCGTCCTCGGTCTTCTGCCAGAGTTCCGTCGCCTCCTGCGCGACATGAAGGCTGATCTCAGGAGCATGCGGCACCGGCAGGAGCGTCGTGTGCTCCAGGATGAAGCCGCGCCTGTCCAGCAAGGCGACGGGCGCGCTCATGCCGCGACATCCGTGGTCGGTCGGCTGAGCAGGCTGCGATAGAGCGCCTTGACCGCATTCATGACGTCGCGCTCGGTATGCCCGTCGATCAACCTGGCCCGAGCGCTGGCGCCCATCCGCTCAGCCAGCGCCGGGGCTCGCGACAGCGTGATCAGCGCCTGGGCGAGGGCGGCGGCATCGTCCACCGGCACCACCATGCCGTCCTGCCCGTCGCGCACGAAGCTGCGGCAGCCGGGAACGTCGGTCGTCAGGATCGGCCTGCCGCAGGCTGCGGCCTCCAGGATGGTGCGCGGCAAGCCCTCGCCACCGCGCGAGGGCAGGATGCAGAGGTGATGTCGGCGCCAGACGCCCTCGATGTCGCGCGTCGGCCCGGCCCAGGTGATGCCGGGTCGCGACGCCCACTGCTTCAGCGTGTCCTCGGGGATCGCCTTGGGGTTGGAGGGATCGGGCGCGCCATGAATGGTGAGTTCGACCCGCGCCCCTTCCGCCCGCGCCAGCTTGACCGCCTCGACCGCGAGGTCGACCCCCTTGGACCAGAGCATGCGGGCGACCAGCGCGACCTTGAGCGGCGGCGTCGCCGGCATCGGCTCCGGCATCAGGATCAAGGGATCGACGCCCGCACCGCCGACGATCGCCACCTTGCTGGCGTCCTGCGGGTCGAGACCGAGCGTGACTGGGTCGTCCGGGTTCTCGAACAGGAAGCGGACCTGCGGCCCGTCGATCGCCCCTCGCAGCCATGTCGTCGCCGCCAACCTTGCCGCAGCCGCGAGCGCGTCCTGCCTGGCCCCGAGGAAGCCGAGGCCCGTCAGCGCGTAGACCCGTCGATCGACGCCGGCGAGCTTGCCGGCCAGCCCGGCGAGCGCGATCGGCTTCAGCGCGATGCAGTGCAGGACGTCTGGCCGTTCTGCCTCGATCAGCCGTCTCAGCGCCAACACCTGGCGAAACAGTGCCCGCGGATCGAGGCTGCGGCGCTCCGCCTCAAGCGCGATCAGCCGGGCGCCTGTCGCCTCGATGACGCGGCGGTGATGCCGTTCACGCGCGATCACCGCGACATCGAAATCGAGCTCGCGCGCAGCCCGCGCCATTGGCAGGAAATGCGAAGCGAAGAACCAGTCCTCAGTCGCGACGAAGAGAAGTTTCGGTCGGGGCATGGCGCGACATCAGTCCGATGCGGCGCCGAAGGTCAAGCGGCGGCTGCATCGAAAGCCCGCCAGGACAGGCGTTTGACACCACGCCTTGATGCATCGGGCCGCCGACGTGCTAGGCTTCGATCGGGGTGGAGACAGAGATGGACCGATCTTCGAGCCGATCGCCGCTGGAAGCCTTCCCGTCGGCCGTGGCCAGACTGCGTGCGGCGCTCGCTCATGTCGCCAATGGCGATGTCGGGCCGATCAAGGCCATCTGCTCGCATGCCGACGACGCGACCAGCATGTATGGCTGGGGCGGCTACGAGAAGGGCTGGAGCGACATCTCCAAGCGCTGGGACTGGGCCGGACAGCAGTTCAGGGGCGGCACCGTAAGCCACAGCAATCTCACGACCATCGTCGGAACCGAACTCGCCTACACGACCGACATCGAGACCTTCAACGTGACGCTTCCCGGCATGGAGAAGCCGACGCAATGGACCAACCGGGTCACCCACATCTTCCGCTTCGAGGAGGGTGGCTGGCGGCTGCTGCACCGCCACGCCAACCGGCTGGAACGGCAAGCCGAACCGGTGCAGCGCGTCGATGGCGACGCCAACGCGACAAGTCGAACCTAGGGGCCCACGTCCCGATCCGCAGCCTTCAAGGCCGCGAAGCGGTGACCGGCAGGGCGCGCGCCAGCGCCGCGGGGGCATCGATGCGGCCGGCGCCATAGACGGGATCGCGCCCCCTCGAGCCGAGATCAATCGCACTTTCGGTCAGCAGCCGGCGCATGCCGGCCGGATCGAGATCCGGCCGCTTTTCCAGCACCAGAGCGACCAGCCCGGAAACATGGGCGGCTGCGATGGACGTGCCGGACGAGAAGGCGTAGCGCCCCTGCGGCTCGGCCGCGAGCACGTCGACGCCCGGCGCCGCGACCGCGACATAGGCCCCGCGATTGGCCCGTGCGAAGATCTTGTCGTCGGCATCGGTGGCGGTGACCGCGATCACATTCGCGTCGGCGCCCGGATAGAGCGGCGCAGCGCCGGGTCCGCCATTCCCGGCGGCAGCGACCGCGATCACGCCCTTGGCCGCGACCCCGGCGAGGCCCCGCGACAGCAGCCGGTCTTCAGGGCCGGCAAAGCTCAGATTGATCACGCGGGCGCCCTGGTTCACGGCCCATTCGAGTGCCGCGATGATGTGCAGGCTCGTGCCGCTGGCCGAAGCCGAGCTGGCCCGGCCCGAAAAGGCCCGTGCCACCAAAAGGCGGGCTGCCGGCGCCACGCCCTGCAACTGCCCCTGTGCGACCATCGCCGCAGCCATCGCGGTGCCATGCGCATGCGGGATGAATTCTTCGCCGAGCGCGTCGTAGAGACCCGTGACCGCCCCTCGCAGCTCGGGATGGCTGACGTCGACGCCGGAATCGATCACGGCGACGCGGACCGCATTGCCACGCGCGAGCTTGTGGACATCGCCGAGCCTCAGCTTGTCGACGACATATTGCGGCGGCAGTTCGCGACGCGGTGCCGGCGTCGCCCGAACGGCGGCGGGGTCCGACAGCCGCAGCGTCGGCACGCCGGTCCCTGCTCCGCCGGAAGCGGTCGTGCTGACCTGCTGCGCCATCTCCTGCTGGAGTTCGTAGGTGAAGTTCGGCTGCGCGCCGGCGATAGCGTTGTCGTCGGCCATCTGCGTCAGCACGGCGCGCAGGTCGCGGCCCGCTTCCAGCCGGGCGCGGATGATCGTGGTCCCGGCGAGCTCGACCCTCCGACTGGTGATCAATGTCGCGCCATAGCGCCGCAGCACGGTGTCGGCCTGGGCATCGGGAGCGAGCTCGAACAGGATCTCGCCGGGAACGAAACGGTTCTCGTCGGCAGCCGGGACGACGGTGCGCGAACGCTGCGGCCCAAACGGGAATTGCCATGCCGGCGGCGGCACGGTGATCGTTCGGGTCTGGCCCGACGAACCGGCGGGAGGCGTATTGCCGCCCCCCGGACCGGGTTGCTGGGCAGAAGCAGGAGCCAGCGCGAGCATCAGGGCGACGCAGCCCCCGCCGGCCAGCCGCAGGGCCGAGGCAGCGCGAAGACAGGCGAGATGGCGGGGCAACGTCATGATGCGCTCTCCCGATATGATCGGATGCAGCGACGGCTTACCAGAATGGTGACCGTCCGTCACCGGCCCGGCGCCGTCACGGCGCCGGCGCGACGAACCTGACGATCGCGGCCTCCGCCTTCATCCGCGCCGCGATCGCGTCGAGTTGCGCCTGTGTCAGCGAGGCATCGCCGACGCGGACCTTGAAGTAGCCGTTGGCACGGGGGCCATCGACGACCGAGGCGTCGAAGCGCTTGAAGAAGGAAGCGATATCGCCGGCACGCGCATCCGTGGCGAAGCTCAGCAGCACATAGCGCTCGGAAGATTGCGAGGGCGCCGAAGCCGTCTCGAAGCCGGTCCGGTCGCGCAGGGCGATGCTGGTCAGCGCCGCGCCCTGGATCGCGATCAGCGCGCAGGCCGCAGCTCCCGCCCAGGCCAGCCGGCGCGGCGGCTGAGACGCGAGCAGGTTACCCAGGCGGCTCATGAAGCCACCCTTGGCGGCCGCGAGCAGGCCGACTTTGCGCGGCTCTGCCTCCATCCCGGCCATCAGCCGGTCGAGGGCGCGCGGCGACGGCGCTCCAAGGCTCTCGTTGAACAGCGTCGTCTCGGCCATATCGTCGCGGATGATGTCGAGCCGCTGGGCGAGCTCCGGATCAGTGGCCAGAGCCGCCTCGATGCGAGCCTTGTCGGCAGCCGAGATCCGGCCATTGGCATAGAACGGCAGCAGCAGTTCGAGTTCCGCGCGCTTCGGATCGGTCGCGATGGCGTCGGTCATGACTGAGCTCCAGAACGGCTCGATTGATGGCGGCAAGGCATCGACGGAACGCGACGAGGCGGGTTCAGGCTCGGATCGGCCTTACGGCCATCCCCGGTCGATCCCGGCGGTCTTGAGCAGCTCGCCCAGCTTCTTGCGGGCATGGAAAAGTCGCGTCTTGACCGTGTTCTCGGGAATGCCGACGATTTTCGCGACCTCCTCGACGGAGCTTTCGTGATAATAGACGAGGTCGATGACTTCCGCATGCTCGCGGGAGAGCTGACCGAGGCAGGCGCGGATGGCGAGACCTTTGTCCTGCTTCTGCATGACGACCTCGGGGTCGTCGGCCTCGTCCTCGATGCTTTCGGCGAATTCGTCGTCGAGGCCGGCGTCGCGGCGCTTGCGCAAGGCCGAATAGGACTTGTTACGCGCGATCGTGAGCAGCCAAGTCGTGACCGAGGAACGTCCCTCGAAGCGGTCGGCCTGCCGCCAGAGATCCATGAAGACGTCACCGGTCACATCCTCCGCCATCGTCTCGTCGCGCAACAGCCGCAGCGAGAAGCGATAAACCCGCGTCTGGTGCCGCGAAAACAGCACCTTCATTGCGAGCCGTTCGCCCCCGGCGATGCGCTTGACGAGTTCTTCGTCCGATTCCGTATGCATTGCCCTCGAGGCCTGACATCCGGCTCGCAAGGGATGGTCGCAGCGAGCATGGAAAAGGTTCAACCGGCAGCGAAATAATTCGGGCTGCGGCGACTTTCCATACGTCATCGCCAGCGATGGTCAACCGGAAGTGACGCCGATGCCGTCGGAACATGCGAAAACGCGCCGGCGATCCTGCGCCAGCGTCGATATCGGGGCGTTCATGGTGGTTTTCAGCGGCGGGCGCCGCGACGGCTAGGCCGCCAGGCAAACGCAGCGCCACCGCTCCGTGCGCCAGGGTGAAGCGGCAACACGGGCGGCAGGCAAGGCAACGGGAGCAACCGCCCCCGGTGTCGGGAGGTCAGCGGCGGCCTTTGCCGGCAGAGCGCATCTGCATGTACTGGACGGCCTCGAGCAGCACCTTGCGCGGGCGCTCGGCATCGCGCTTGGCCTGCTCGGCCTTGCGCGCGGCTTCGCGCGCCAGCTCGGCGATGCGCTCTTCCTCGGCGATGCGGGCACGCTCGATCTCGGCGAGGCGCTCCTGCTCGGCGCGGATTGCGGCCTTCTCGGCCTCGCGCTCGGCGCGGGCTGCGGCGATGGCCTCGCGTTCCGCGCGTCGCTGCTGCATGATCGGGTCATCCGGACCGGGCCTTGCCTTGAATCGCTCGAGGAGCGCCTTCTTGGCGGCTGCCGAATTGGCCTGACGATCAGTGAAGCTGCGGTCGTTCGGGTTCTTCAAGGGTTGCCTTCTCTCGGGTTGTCACGGGCGCGATGTCGGCCCGCGTGGGCGCAATAATCCAAAATGCGCCCGGTGGGTATCGAATTCAGCGCGGCGCGGATGCGCTTCCAGCGCGTACCGGCCTGGGCTTGGGCTTCGGCGCGGCGATCAGGCCTTCGCGCTGCATCTGCTTGCGGGCGACCTTGCGCGCACGGCGGATGGCATCGGCCTTCTCGCGAACGCGCTTCTCGGACGGCTTCTCATATGCCGAACGCCGCTTCATCTCGCGGAACACGCCTTCACGCTGCATCTTCTTCTTCAGTACCCGGAGGGCCTGGTCGACATTATTGTCGCGAACGAGAACCTGCATGTGTCTCTCCTGCGGTTAGAGTATCGGCCCGAAAAGTGCGCACCGGCTCTCGGAAAGCCGCTGCGAAACTCAAACAGCCAGGAAGAAAAAAGGGCCGGGCATAATTCCCGACCCTTCGTCGCGCCGCGTCATCGAGGCGTTGAAATGGCGGGCGCCAGTACATCCGTGGTCGCCCTGCCTGATCTCAATGCCCGCCGACGCGGCTTCCGTCTCACTCGGCGCGGAGCTGGTCGGCCGACATCTTACCCGAACGCTTGTCCTGCGTCAGCTCAAAGGAGATCTTCTGACCTTCCCTGAGATCCCGCATGCCAGCGCGCTCGACGGCGCTGATGTGGACGAACACGTCCTGGCCACCATCATCCGGCTGAATGAAACCGAAACCCTTGGTCGAATTGAACCACTTGACTGTACCGACGCTCATGACGAACCCTTTCACGGCATTATTGTGGGGCGCGCGAAGGAGTTCACGCGCCGGCATATTCGAATTTTACCGGGAAGGTCATCAGCAGGCGCATTGCACATGCGCAGGGCCAAGTCGTTCACGAGGCCAAGTCGCTCGGCCCAAATATCGACCCACCCCATATGGGCGCTCGAAACCTCATTGTCAATGCAACCGCCGCGCGAATGCAGGCCGCGCGCGGCGGCCACACGGTTCAGACGCTTTACAATGACGCGCTTTTCGCCAACAGGCTGCCTTCGAGATCGCCAACCCGTCCGTTCCCTACCCGTGCAGACGTCCTCGCCCGTGCAGACGCCCTCGCTGAACCAGTTCCGCCGCATCGTCGTCAAGGTCGGCTCGAGTCTGCTCGTCGATCGCGGGCGGGGCCGCCTGCGCCAGGCCTGGCTCGCGGCGCTGGCCGAGGATCTCGCCGAACTGCATCAGCGCGGCGCCGATGTCCTCGTCGTCTCCTCGGGCGCGATCGCGCTTGGCCGCACGGTCCTGGGCCTGCCCTCCGGGCCGCTGCGCCTAGAGGAAAGCCAGGCCGCCGCTGCGGTCGGCCAGATCGCTTTGGCACGAACCTGGTCGGAGGCGCTCGGCCATCACGGCCTGACCGCCGGGCAGATCCTGCTGACGCTGGCGGACACCGAGGAGCGGCGACGCTATCTCAATGCCCGCGCCACGCTCGGCCGGCTGCTCGACCTGCGCGCGATTCCCGTCATCAACGAGAACGACACGGTCGCGACCAGCGAGATCCGCTATGGCGACAATGACCGGCTCGCTGCCCGCGTCGCCACCATGGCAGGCTCCGACCTGCTCGTTCTGTTCTCCGACATCGACGGCCTTTACACCGCCCCGCCCGCCCGCGATCCGCAGGCGCGGCATATCCCGCTGGTCGAGAAGATCACGCCCGAGATCGACGCGATGGCGGGCGGGGCAGCGTCCGAGCTCTCGCGCGGCGGCATGCGCACCAAGATCGAAGCCGGCAAGATCGCAGCCGCCGGCGGCACCCATATGCTGATCGCCGACGGCCGGCCGAAGAACCCGCTCGGCGCCATCATGGCCGGCGGGCGCTGCACCTGGTTCCTCACCGCGTCGACACCTGCGACCGCGCGCAAGACCTGGATCGCCGGCTCGCTCGAGCCGCGCGGGGCGCTTCACGTCGACGCCGGCGCGGCCCGCGCGCTACGTGGTGGCGCGAGCCTCCTGCCGGTCGGAGTCAGCCGGATCGAGGGTGACTTCGCCCGCGGCGACGCCGTGCTGATCCGCGACCCAGAAGGCCGCGTGCTTGGCCGCGGGCTCGTCGCCTATGATGCCAGCGAGGCCGGCCTCGTTCTCGGCAAGGCTTCGCGCGACATCGAGGCGATCCTCGGCTATCCCGGCCGCGCCGAAATGATCCACCGGGACGACATGGCGCTCGGCGTCGGCTAGGGTTGCACCGCAATGGCGTTTGGCAGGGTGGAAATGACGAGCGATAGCGCGCGCCGCATGGTCTCGACAGGCAGCGAGGCCCGCATGGACGACGCGGCTGGCGACGTCTCCACGCAGATGCGGGCCCTGGGACGGCGCGCCCGCGCTGCCGCGCGGCTGATCGCGCTTGCACCGGAGGCGCGACGCAACGCCGCACTCCGGGCCATGGCCGCAAGCCTGCGCGACCGCGCCGGCCCGATCCTGGCGGCCAATGCGCTGGACCTCGCCGAGGCCCGCGCCGCCGGCCAGAACGCGGCCTTCATCGACCGGTTGCTGCTCGACGCCGGCAGGCTCGACGATGTCGCGACGGCCGTCGCCAGCGTCGCCGGCCTGCCCGACCCGTTGGGCCGGGTTCTGGCTTCGTGGACGCAGCCCAACGGCCTGCGCTTCGAGCGCGTCGCAACGCCGCTCGGCGTCATCGCAGTGATCTTCGAGAGCCGCCCGAACGTCACCGCCGATGCCGGCGCGCTATGTCTCAAGAGCGGCAATGCCGCGATCCTGCGCGCCGGCTCGGACAGCTTCCGCACCGCGACCGAAATCGCCGTCGCCCTGCGTGAGGGCTTGGAGAACGCCGGCCTGCCGAGCGACGCGATCCAGCTGGTGCCGACGCGGGACCGTGCCGCCGTCGGCGAGATCCTGAAGGGCCTCGACGGCAATATCGACGTCGTCGTGCCGCGCGGCGGCAAGAGCCTGGTCGCTCGCGTCCAGAGCGACGCCCGGGTGCCGGTCTTCGCCCACCTGGACGGCAACTGTCATGTCTATGTCCACGCCGCGGCTGATCTCGCCATGGCGCGCGAGATTGTCCTCAACGCCAAGCTCCGACGCACCGGCGTCTGCGGCTCGGCCGAGACCCTGCTGGTCGACCGGGCCTGCGCGCAGACGCATCTGCGCCCGCTCGTCACGGCCCTGCTCGACGCCGGCTGCGCGGTGCGCGGCGACGGCGAGACGCAGGCGGCCGACGCCCGCACCACGCCGGCGAGCGAGGAGGACTGGGCGACGGAGTATCTCGACCGGATCATCGCCGTGAAGGTCGTCGCGGGGCTCGATGAGGCCATCGCCCATGTCGAGCGTTACGGCTCGCATCATACCGATGCGATCGTCACCGCCGAAGAGGTAGCCGCCGCGCGCTTCCTGGCGGAGGTCGATTCGGCGATCGTGCTGCACAACGCCTCGACCCAGTTCGCCGACGGCGGGGAATTCGGCTTCGGCGCGGAGATCGGCATCGCCACCGGCCGCATGCATGCGCGTGGGCCGGTCGGCGTCGAGCAGCTCTGCTCCTTCAAGTATCGCGTCCATGGCAACGGCCAGATCCGACCGTGACATATGATCCCGCGGCGACGCGCACTCCTCCCGTGACGACGGACCATCTGCGGCTGCCCCCGCATGCTCCCGGGCTGCGCATCGGGCTGTTCGGCGGCACCTTCAACCCGGCCCATGACGGCCACCGCATGGCCAGCCTGACGGCACTGCGTCGGCTCCAGCTCGACCGCGTCTGGTGGCTGGTCACGCCCGGCAACCCGCTGAAGGACAATACCGCCCTGCCCTCTCTGGCGGAGCGTATTCGGTTCAGCCGCAAGCTCGCTGACCATTCGCGCATCCATGTCACCGGCATCGAGGCGAAGCTGCGCACCCGCTACACCGCGGACACTCTGCGGGCGCTGAAGCGGCGCTGCCCGGGCGTGAATTTCGTCTGGATCATGGGCTCCGACAATCTCGCCAGCTTCCACCGCTGGAACGAGTGGCGGGCCATCGCCCGGATGATGCCGATCGCGGTGATCGACCGGCCCGGATCGACCCATAGCTCGGTCGCGTCGCCTGCCGCCAACTGGTTGTCACGTTGGCGAATTTCGGAGAGTCAGGGCGCCGCGCTCGCCCGCACGAAGCCTCCGGCCTGGATATTCCTGCATGGCCGGCGCTCGGATCTGTCGTCGACGATGTTGCGCGAACAGGCCGAACGCGATTGAATTTTGGGCCGATCCGGGGTATTTTTACATAGTCGCGCCGTGAGCGCGTCGAACATGTGAGGATACGGAACTGAACCGTTCAACCCTTGGCGAAGCCGAGCCGAAGCCGCTTCCCAACGCCGCTGTGTCGGAGAACCCCTCTGCCGACAGCGTAGCCCTCGCACTGCACGTTCTCGAAGATATGAAGGCCGAAGACGTCACGGTCATCGACCTGGTCGGCAAGACCTCTCTGGCGGATGCGATGATCATCGCTTCGGGCCGTGTGAACCGTCACGTCGCCTCCATCGCCGATGCTCTGATCGAGGCGATCAAGAATTCCGGCCTGCCGGCGCCCAAGGTCGAGGGCATGCCGGCCTGCGACTGGGTGCTGATCGACACCGGCGACATCATCGTCCACGTCTTCCGGCCGGAAGTGCGCCAGTTCTACAATCTCGAGAAGATGTGGGGCGCCGACAGGCCGAACGAACGTCTGGTCAGCTGACGACCAGGCGCGAGCCTGGGCGAAGCAGCCAGACTGATTGAAGCAGGTAGCATGCGCCTTGCCCTGATCGCCGTCGGCCGCCTCAAGGACGGTCCGGAACGCGAGCTCTGCGAGCGCTACCGCGAGCGTGCGGCCACGCTGGGGCGCGGCCTCGGCCTGGCCGGGCCCGAGATCATCGAGATCCCCGAAAGCCGCGGCCGAAGGCCCGACGAGCGCAAGCGCGACGAAGCCGCCGCCATCACGGCAAGACTGTCTCCCGGGCTGGTGATTGCGCTCGACGAGCGCGGCAAGAGCCAGAACAGCGACGCCTTCGCCGCCCGCATCGCAGCCGCCAGGGATGCGGGGACGGCTTCCGCCAGCCTCGTCATCGGCGGTGCCGATGGCCTCGCCGAAGAGATCCGTGCCGCTGCCGGCCTGACGCTCGCCTTCGGCGCGCTGACGATCCCGCATCAGCTGGTGCGGGTGCTCGTCCTCGAACAGCTCTACCGGACGATGACGATCCTGGCCGGACACCCTTATCATCGCGCATGAGCCCTTTCCGGCATCTGATTCGCAGGTCGCGAGCCGGCACGGCCTGGCGCCGTAGCGCCCTGCTGGTCGCCTTGTCGCTGTCCTGCGCCCCGGCATCTGCCCAGCCCCAGACTCCTGACCCGGACGCGCTCGCCCGCGAGGCGATGCAGAAACTCGTGGAAAAGCAGGCGCGCGAAGCCGAACTCAAGGCGCTCGAGCAGCGGCTCGCCGGCAATGCCGAGGCACGCGCCAAGCTCGAGGCCGAGATCGCCGCCATCCGCGCCGACCGCGCCGCGCTCAACAAGGCCCTGCTCGATACCACCGCCCGGGCCCAGGGCGCCGAGCAGCGCGTCAGCACGCTCGAACAGAGGCTTGCGCTGCTGCAGTCGAGCGAGACGGCGATCCGCCGCTCGCTGGAAGGCCGGCGCGGGCTGATCGCCGAGGTGCTGGCCGCCCTGCAGCGCATCGGCCGGCGCCCGCCACCGGCCGTGCTGGTGCGCCCGGAGGACATTCTGGAGGCGGTACGAGCCTCGATGTTGCTCGGCGCCGTCGTGCCCGACCTGCGTCAGGAAATCGAAGTCCTCGGCACCGATCTCGCCGAACTCGTCCGGTTGCGCGAGGGCATCGCCAATGAACGCAAGGCGATCTCCGCCGAGATGGAACAGCTCGCGGGCGAGCGCCAGCGCCTCGCCTCGCTGGTCGAGGCCAGACGCGCCCGCGAGGCCAGCGCGACCAAGGACGCCGAGACCCAGCGCGGGCAGGACAGCGAACTCGCCGCCCAGGCCCGCAGCCTGCGCGATTTCGTCGAGCGCATGGAGAAGGAGATCTCGGTCGCGAACCGTGCCGCCGAGCAGGCGCGCCAGGCGCTCGAGAACGAGACGAAGGAACAGCGCCAGCGCATGGCGGCTCTGGCGTTCAAGGACCCCGCCCGGCTCAGCCCCAAGATCGCCTTCGCCGAGGCACGGGGCTTGCTTCCCCTTCCCGCGGCAGGATCACAATTGCGTGGTTTTGGCGATTCCGACGGTGCCGGCGGCACAACGCGCGGAATTTCGCTGGAGACACGCCCCGGCGCCCTAGTTTCGGCGCCTTCGGACGCTTGGGTGGTTTATGCAGGGCCGTTCCGGTCATTCGGGCAACTCTTGATCCTGAATGCGGGCGGGGGGTACTATATGTTGCTAGCCGGCATGCAGCGGATCGACGTCGCGCTGAACCAGTTCGTCCTCGCGGGGGAGCCGGTTGCGGTCATGGGCGAAACGTCGGAAGCTGCTGCGACGATCGTAGGTTCGGGAGCCGGGCAGCCGGTTCTCTACATTGAGTTCAGAAAAGACGGTGTTTCGGTCGACCCGGCGCCGTGGTGGACGAAACCGCTTGGCGAAAAGGTTCGCGGATGATGCGCAAGGTTTCTCTCGTTTTCGCCGGAGCCGTCCTCGGCGCGGGCCTGACCGGACTGGTCACGCAGACGCGCCTGCTGACGTCGACCAGCGCGGTCGCAGCCTCGGCCGAGGTCTACCGCAGCCTGAACCTGTTCGGTGACATCTTCGAGAAGATCCGCACCGACTATGTCGAGAAGCCCGACGAGCAGAAGCTGATCGAAGCCGCGATCAACGGCATGGTCTCGTCACTCGACCCGCACTCGTCCTATCTCGACGCCAAGTCCTTCCGCGACATGGACACCGACATGCGCGGCCAGTTCGGCGGGCTCGGCATCGAGGTCACGATGGATGACGGCATCCTCAAGGTCGCCAAGCCGATCCGCGACACGCCCGCCTTCAAGGCAGGCATTCTTGCCAACGACATTATCACCCAGATCGACGGCCAGGAAGTGAAGGGCCTGTCCCTGACCCAGGCGGTCGAGAAGATGCGCGGCATCATCAACACCCAGGTCAAGCTCAAGGTCGATCGACCGGGCAAGCCCGAGCCGCTCGAATTCACGCTGACGCGCACGACCATCGTGGTTCCGGCCGTCGAGGAGCGTGTCGAGGGCGATGTCGGCTATATCCGCATCGGCACCTTCAGCGAGCAGACCTATGAGGGCCTGCGCAAGGCGATCGACAAGGTCAACGCCGATATCGGCGCCGACAAGATCAAGGGCTACGTCATCGACCTCCGCAACAACCGCGGCGGGCGCCTCGACCAGTCCGTGCTGGTCTCCGACGCCTTCCTCGAGCGCGGCAAGATCGTCTCGACGCGCGGCCGCAACGCCGAGGAGACTCAGGTCTTCAATGCCAAGACGGGTGACCTGACCAAGGGCAAGCCTGTCGTCGTGCTGATCAACGGTTCGTCCGCCTCGGCGGCCGAAATCGTCGCCGGCGCCCTGCAGGACCACAAGCGCGCGACCGTCATGGGCACGCGCTCCTTCGGCAAGGGCTCGGTCCAGACCGTGATCCCGCTCGCCGGCAATGGCGGCCTGCGCCTGACCACCGCGCGCTACTACACGCCGTCGGGCAACTCGATCCAGGCCAAGGGCATCACCCCGGACATCGAGGTCGTCCAGGACATTCCGCCGGAGCTCAAGGACAAGCTCGCCGAGAACAAGGGCGAAGCGGCGCTGAAGGGCCATCTGAAGGCCGGCGACGGCAAGGACGAGCAGTCCGGCTCGGCGTCCTATGTCCCGAACGACCCGACCAAGGACACCCAGCTGATCGCGGCGCTGAACCAGATCCGCGGCGTCAAGAAAGACGCTGCCGCTCCGGCTCCTGCGCCGTCGACAGAGGCCCCCAAGCCGAACTGAGCCCGAGCCGAACGTACGGCGAGACAGCTTCGCCGTCACGGTATGCCGAGTTCTCGGCGGGAAAGGGCGACAGGGCGCGCGGGAGGCTGTCTGATTCGATCCGAATCTGACAGACTCTCGCATTGCGGGTCACTGATTCGGGTCCGCTTCGCATGCTTGAGGACGGCTTCGCTTGGCCGGAACGCCGCTCAATGAGCTCAACCGGCCGCTCGGCCAGGACCGCGCCACGCCCCCGGGCAAGCCATGGGGACGCTGGATTTCGTTCGCCTGCGTCGGCGCAATCGGCCTGATCTGGGCATCGATCGCGCTGATCGTCGCCATCCGCCGCGATCCCGATGGCGGCGAACCGATGGCCACCGCCCTGATCGAGACGCGCCCCGCCCCCGCCCAGACCGCTCCGGCCGCGTCGCAGCCGGAAGCGACGCCGGTTGCGCGCGCGCAGTCCAGTGCCCGCCAGCTCGAAAGCGAATCCGGTGTCACCGTCGTGCGGCCGGGCTCCGACGCGCCCGGCGCCATCGTCATCACCATCCCCGACAACCCGACGGCAGTGAAGCTCGCGGCGGCCCCCGACAAGCGCCTGGTCGAGCGCACCCGTCACGGCCTCTTGCCCAAGCTCGGCCCCGATGGCGCGACCCCGGCTCAGGTCTATGCCCGCCCGCTCGGCCCGCCGCCGGCCGGCAAGGTCGCCGGTCATATCGCCATTCTGGTCGGCGGCCTCGGCATCAGCCAGAACGGCACGGCCGACGCGATCAGCAAATTGCCCGGCGCCGTCTCGCTCGCCTTCGCTCCCTATGGCGCGGAGCTGGAGCGCACCGTCCAGCGCGCCCGCAGCGAGGGCCACGAGGTCTTCCTCCAGGTTCCGATGGAGCCGTTCGACTATCCTGACAACGATCCGGGCCCGCACACCCTGCTGACCGGCCCGAAATCGACCGACAACATCGACCGGCTGCACTGGGTGCTCGGCCGCTTCACCGGCTATGTCGGCATCGTCAATTTCCTCGGCGGGCGACTGACGTCGGATGACACCGCCCTATCCCCGATCCTGCGCGAGCTCGCCGGGCGCGGACTGATGGTCGTCGATGACGGTTCGTTCCCGCGCAGCCTGCTCGCCTCCTCCGCCGCCCGCGCGCAGATCCCGGCGATGAAGGTCGATCGCGTCGTCGATACGGTCGCCCGCCCCGATGCGATCGACAAGGAACTGGCTGGCATCGAGGCCATGGCGCGCGAACAGGGCGTCGCCGTCGCCAGTGCCAGTGCCCTGCCGGTCTCGATCGAGCGCATCGCGCGCTGGGCCCAATCGCTCGAAGGCAAGGGCCTGGTGATCGTGCCGGTCAGCGCGGCGCCCAGCCTTCGCGGCCCGAAGACGACCGGATCCCTGAGATGACGAAAGCTCCGATGACGAATGCGCCGCCGGAAGGCTATCGTCCCTGCGTGGGGCTGGCCCTGTTCAACCCCCAGGGCCTCGTCTTCGTCGGGCGGCGGGCCAACAAATCCCTGCGCGAGCATGTCGCGGAAGGCCATGAATGGCAGATGCCGCAAGGCGGCATCGACAAGGGCGAAACGCCGCTGCAGGCCGCCACGCGCGAACTGCAGGAGGAGACCAACGTCACCTCCGTCTCCCTGCTGGCCGAGGCCCCCGGGTGGCTGAGCTATGATCTGCCCACCGAGATCGGCAAGGAGGCCTGGAAGGGCCGCTGGCGCGGCCAGGCGCAGAAATGGTTCGCCTTCCGCCTGACCGGCCCCGAGAGCGAGATCGACATCGAGACGCCGGCCGGAGGCCACAAGGCCGAGTTCGACGCCTGGCGCTGGGAGCGGCTCGACAGGACGCCGGCGCTGATCATCCCGTTCAAACAGGGTGTCTATCGCGAGGTCGCGACGCTGTTTGCGCCCTTCGCGGCCGTCTGACGACGCGGTTCGCCACGAAGGAAGCCGACATGCAGTTCGACAGCGATCTCGGGCCGGTCTCCCCGGCCCTGCGCGAACGCCTCGCTCCCGGCGGAATTCTGCGCGCCGGCATCAACCTCTCCAACTTCCTGCTGGTATCGGCCCGGACCGAAGATGGCGGCCCGGCCGGCGTCTCGCCCGACATGGCCCGCGCCATCGCCGACCATCTCGGCGTCGCCTTGCGCTATGTGCCCTACGCCTCCCCGGCCTTGCTCGCCGATGCGGCGGCGCGGGACGAATGGGACATCGGCCTGATCGGCGCCGAACCGCAGCGCGCCGAGTCGATCGCCTTCACGCCCGCCTATGCCGAGATCGAGGCGACTTATCTCGTACCGGCAGGCTCCCGCCTGACCAGCATCGCGGCGGTCGACGCGCCAGGCGTGCGGATCGCGGTCACCGGAAAGACCGCCTACGGCCTCTGGCTCGACCGCAACATCCGTGAGGCCGAGCTCGTCCGGACGGCGACGATGGACGAGACGCTAGCCGATTTCCGCGACCGCAACCTCGAAGCTCTTGCCGGCCTGCGCGCCAGGCTGAACTCGGATCTGACGGAACTTCCGGGCGCACACATCCTCGATGGGCGCTTCATGGCGGTACAACAGGCGATCGGCGTCCCCCGCAGCCATGATGGCAGCGAGGCCGCTATCGCCTGGCTGACGCGCTTCGTCGAACGCGCCAGGGCCTCGGGCTTCGTCGCCGAACTGATCCGCAAGCATGGCGTCCATGATCTGAGCGTCGCCCAGAGCTGAGCAGGGTTGATTCCCGCCGCCTCGCGGCCCACCCTCCGGCCCTTCCGGAACCGGCTTTCCGCTTCGCGGGTTGCCGTGGCGGCTGCCATGCCGGACCAGTGAAACAGATAGGAGTTTCAGCGTGCAGGACGAGATTTGGACGCAGCTTGCCGATCACCGCGAAGCGACAAGCGAGCGCGATCTGCGCACGCTCTTCGCGCAGGACAGCGCACGCTTCTCCAGCTTCTCGGCCCGGCTCGACGACCTGCTGCTCGACTATTCCAAGACTGCCGTCACGTCCGACACGATGGCGCTGCTGCTGAAGCTCGCCCAGGCCGCCGATGTCGCCGGCAAGCGCGATGCCATGTTCGCGGGCGAGGCGATCAACACGACCGAGAAACGCGCCGTCCTGCACACCGCCCTGCGCGCCCCGGCGGGCAGCCGCGTGATGGTCGAGGGCGTCGATGTGATGCCGGAGGTCCATGCCACGCTGGACCGGCTCGCCACCTTCGCCGAAGGCGTACGCAGCGGCTCGATCGCCTCTTCCGACGGCAAGCCCTTTACCGACGTCGTCAATATCGGCATCGGCGGCTCGGATCTCGGCCCGGTCATGGCGACGCTGGCGCTGGCGCCCTATCACGACGGGCCGCGCCTGCATTACGTCTCGAATGTCGACGGCGCCCATATCGCCGACACGCTGGCCAAGCTCGATCCGGCACGCACGCTGGTAATCGTGGCCTCCAAGACCTTCACCACCATCGAGACCATGACCAATGCCGCGACTGCCCGGCGCTGGATCGCCGGCGCGCTCGGGGAGAAGGCCGTCGGCGCCCATTTCGCCGCGGTCTCGACCGCGCTGGACAAGGTCGGCGCCTTCGGCATCGCGCCCGACCGCATCTTCGGCTTCTGGGACTGGGTCGGCGGGCGGTATTCGGTCTGGTCCGCCATCGGCTTGCCGGTGATGATCGCAATCGGTGCCGAGAACTTCCGCGCCTTCCTCGCCGGCGCCCATGCGCTAGACGAGCATTTCCGCACGGCCCCGCTCGAGCGCAACCTGCCGGTTCTGCTCGGTCTGATCGGTATCTGGCACCGCGATGTCTGCGGCTATCCTGCCCGCGCCATCCTACCCTACGACCAGCGCCTGCTGCGCCTGCCCGCCTATCTGCAACAGCTCGACATGGAATCGAACGGCAAGCGCGTCCGCAAGGACGGCTCACCCGTTACCCGCGCGACCGGCCCGCTGGTCTGGGGCGAGCCCGGCACCAATGGCCAGCACGCCTTCTACCAGCTCCTGCATCAGGGCACCGACACCGTGCCCTGCGAGTTCATGGTTGCGGCCGAGGGGCATGAGCCGGAGCTGGCCCAGCATCACCGCCTGTTGCTCGCCAATTGCCTGGCGCAGAGCGAGGCCCTGATGAAGGGCCGCACCCTCGACGAAGCGCGCGAGCTGCTCGCGAAGCAGGGCGTCGCGCCTGCGGCCATCGCCGCGCTCGCTCCGCACAAGGTCTTCCCCGGCAACCGCCCCTCGCTGACGATCGCCTATCGCAAGCTCGACCCGTTCACGTTCGGCCGCCTGATCGCGCTCTACGAGCACCGCGTCTTCGTCGAGGCCGCGATCTGGGGCATCAACGCTTTCGACCAATGGGGCGTGGAGCTCGGCAAGGAGCTGGCGACGGCCCTGCTCCCGGTGATCGAGGGCAAGACGCCTGCGGACGCCCATGATTCATCGACCGCTGGCCTGGCGCGCTATCTCACGGCCAGCGCCTGATCCGGAACGGGCTTCGTCGATGCAGGCAGCGGCAGCGGCTAGCTCATCACCAGCCCGCCATCGACATGCAGTGTCTGGCCGGTGACGAAGCCGCTCCAGTCGGAAGCGAGAAAGAGCACCGGACCGGTGACGTCCTCGACTGCGGCGATCCGCCCGAGCGGAGTCTGCGCGATCAACATCTCCTTGACCGCCTCGCGGGTCTTCGCGCTCGCATCGGTCGGCCAGACGAGGCCGGGGGCGACGCAGTTCACCCGGATACCGAGCGGCCCGAGCTCAGTCGCGAGATTGCGGCTGAAGCCGACCAGCGCAGCCTTCGCCGTTGTGTAGTCGTGATAGGCGATGCTCGGCCGCGCCACGAGATCGGTCGCGATGTTGACGATCGAGCCCCGGCCACGTCGCCGCATCAGGGGCAACGCGGCCTGGCAGACATTGTAGGTCGCCTTCAGCGCACCATCGACCTGCGCCTGATAGGCCGACCAGGGCGTCTCCCAGAAGCGTGCCCGGTTGTCGGGATCGAAGACGTAGGGCGCGAAGGCATTGTTGACGACCGCGTCGAGCCGGCCGGCCTCCTCGGAGACGCGTGCCAGCATCGCCTCGACCTCGCCGGGGATGGTGACGTCGGCTGCGATTGCGAGCGCCTGTCCTCCGGCCGCCTGGCACGCCTCGACGACCGCCTGCGCCGCAGCCTCGCTGCTGCGGTAGTTCACGATCACCGACCCGCCCTCGGCGGCGAAGGCCTTGGCGATCGCCGCACCGATGCCCCGGCTCGCGCCGGTGACCAGGATCGTCCTGTCGCGGAACTTCATGATGCCACGCTCACGGGATCAGATCGGACTTCACCACCTGCCCGATCTCGATCGGCTTTCCGATCAGTCCGAGCTTGTGGAAGGTGTCTGCGCCCTTCTGCATCAGCTCCGGATCGAAATGGCCGAGGCCCTTCGCGTTGGTCGTCGGCGATACCGTCGAGATATTCCGCAGCTTGATGATCTCGAGGTTCAGCGCCTCGTCGCGGCCATTGATGGCACGCGTAACCGCAATCTTTGCCGCTTCCTCTGGCTTGGCGATCATCCAGGCGGCACTGTCGCGATAGGCTTCGAGGAAGCGCTTCAGCAGCGACTTCTTCGCCTCGTAGGTCGCCTGCGTCACGACGAAGATGTCGCTCGGCAGGTTGAGATGATCCTTCACCTCGATCACGTCGAAATCGGCCAATCCCTTCGCCTTGGCGACCAGGAGCCCGGTATCGGTCGCCGCCGTAGCATCGACCTGCCCCTGGATCAGCGGCGCGAAGTTGAGCAGGCCGGTGACTTCGATGGTCGCGTCCTGCTCGGTCAGCCCGACCTGGTGCAGCAGCACCTGCAGGTTTTGCCGCGTACCGCTCGACAGCGAGTAGACGCCGATGCGCTTGCCCTTCAGATCGGCCGGCCCCTTGATGCCCTTGGCCTTCGGCGCGACCACGTTGAAGACGTTCTGCGGATAGATGTTGTAGATCGCGACCAGCTTCTCGCCCTTGTCGAGCGCGAGATAGAGCGCGGCGGGATCGGTGAAGGCGATGTCGGCCTGCCCTGCCAGCATGTTCTGGATCGCCGAGCCGCCACCAGTCCCTGGCACATAGCCGAGATCGATCCCTTTCGCCTTGAAGAAGCCCTTGTCCGGCTCGGCCAGGAGGTTGGTGATCTCACTGATCGGTTGGCTCCAGCCCGCGACGGTGACCTTGTCGAGGGGCTGGGCATGGGCTGCGCCAAGGCTGGATGCGCCGATCAGCGCGGAGCAGAGCAGCAGCAATCGGCGGCGTGAACCGTGGAACATCGAACTATCCTTTCAGATGGTGGCGCAGCAGCAGCCGCTCGGCCAGGAGCGCCGCCTGGTAGAAGGCCATCCCGAGCAGCGTGATCACGATGAAGAGCGCAAACATCAGGCTCGAATCCATCACGCTCTGGGCGGCGATGATCGAGGCACCGAGGCCCGCACGGCCGCCGATAAACTCGCCGACGACGGCCCCGACCAGCGCCAGCACCACCGCGACGCGAAATCCGGCAAGGATCACCGGGAGCGCACTCGGCAATTTCAGGCGCAGCAATGTCTGGAGTCGGCTGGCGCCCAGCATGCGGAAGAGCTCGCGGCGGGCCGGATCGACCTGCGACAACCCTGTCAACGTGTTCTCCATCAGCGGGAAGAAACAGATCAGTGCCGTGATCACCACGGTCGGCGCCATGCCGAAACCGAACCAGATGATGAAGAGCGGCCCGAGAGCGAGCTTCGGCACCACCTGGCTCGCGACGATGTAAGGGTGCAGCAGGCGCCGCAGGAACGCAGCTTCCGCCAGCAGGATGCCGACCCCGAGCCCGACCACGCAGCCAAGCGCGAGACCGAGCGTCATCTCCGTCGCGGTGATCCTGAGATGCGGGGCAAGCCGCCCCGTCGCGATCTCGCTCCACAGCGTCACGAAGACCGAGGATGGCGCAGGCACGATCAGCGCCGGCACGCCGCCGAGCCGGCACCAGGCCTCCCAGCCCGCCAGCAGGGCGAGCAGCAGCAGGGCCGAGGCGAGGCGGACAGTCATGGCGCCGCATCCATCGCCTGCCGCAATTCGCGGCAGAGGGCGTTGAAGGGCCGATCGTAGCGCATCTCCCGGCTGCGCGGGCGCGGCAGGTCGATGCGCATCTCGTGATGCAGCCGGCCCTCCGCCATGATCGCGACGCGGTCGGCGAGATAGACCGCCTCGGTGATGTCGTGGGTGACGAAGAGCACGGTCGTCGCATTGAGCCCGCACAGCGCCAGCAGATCGTCCTGCAACTCCTCGCGCGTCAACGCGTCGAGCGCCGCGAAGGGCTCGTCGAGCAGCAGCACGTCGGGCTGGGCGATCAGCGCCCGGGCGACGGCGACGCGGCTCTGCTGGCCGCCGGAAAGCTGGCTCGGATGGCGCTGCGCATAGCCATCGAGCGACACCAGCTCCAGCAGCGACAGGGCTCTTTCGCGATCCAGCGGGCGAAGGCGACGCTTCAGCGACAGCGGCAGTAGGACATTGTCGAGCACGCTCAGCCAATCCAGCAGCGTCGGCTGCTGGAAGACGAAGCCGATGCGGGACCCCGGCGCGCCGAGCGTCGCGCCATCGATCCGCACCGAGCCCTGGTCGGGCAGCAGCAGCCCGGCGGCAAGTTTCAGCAGCGTGGTCTTGCCGCTGCCGCTGCGGCCGACGAGGCAATGGAAGGCACCGCGTGGGATGATCCAATCGACGCGGTCGACGATGGCCGGCTCCGCACCATAGCGGTAGCTCGCCCCCTCGATCGCAACGAAGGCATCCCGTACCGGCTCAATCGACATAGGGAGCGAACCCCTCGGCGGCGAGCTCGGCCGATTGCTCGATCTCGGTGATCGTCACGAGGTCGAGCAGGTTGAAGCGACCGTCATTGTGCCAGCCGGCTTCCGGCGCGGTCATATGCCCGAGGGCCGAGATGCGGGTCACGCCCGCGTCGCCGAGCAACGCTGCGATCCGGAACAGCTCTTCCGGCGTGGCCGCAACCGCAGCGCTCTGCAGGAAAGCCCGGAATGGCGCGACCAGCGGCACGACCGCATCGAGGCAGTCCACGGCGACGACCTTGAGCGTGCGGTTCAACCCGCTCGGCGCCAGCGTCTCGGCCGTCTCGGCATAAGCGACGCTCCACGCATCCGCCGCATCGCCCAGAATCCTGCGCCCCGCATCATCGAAGCCACGCATCTCCTCGGCATTGCGCCAGGCCGCGACCCCGGCCGCCTCCGCTACCGACAGCGCCCGGCGCGGATGTTTCCGCGCGAAGTTCGCCAGCTCCTGCGAGACCTGCTCGGCGAATTCGCGCGGCGAGACCTGGCCGCCGCGCTCGGCGAAGACCATCTGTGGGGAGTAGCAGCCCTGCTGCTCGTAGCGCATCACGTCATGTGCGCACTGACGGGCCAGCGGCCGCGCCTTGCGCGTGTCGAGCGCCCGTGCCGAGACGACGCCGAAGCCGATCTTGTGGCCATGCGGCAGGAAGCGCACCGAGACCGGGACGCGCTCCCGGATCGCCGCCAGAGCCGCATTGCCGCCATAGGCAATGACCGTGTCCGCCTGCTTCAGCCAGACCTGTTCGCTCGTCGCGTCGCCACCCTTCCACCAGGTGATTGCAATGCATTCCCCGAGTCTCGGATCGATCTCGGAGAGGATCTGCGCGAACCAGCCCGCCAGCAGCGGCTCGGCGCTCGCGACCTTGCCGACATTGCCCGCCTTCACCAGCAGCCCCGAGATCAGACTCCAGAGCGGCAAGCCGGGCACGTTCCCGGCCCAGATATGCACCAGCAATTCGGGTCCGTAGGCCCGCGCGAAGCCACCCTTCATTGCCGGCTGGAATGCGTCGAGCAGGCCTGGATTGGCGAAATCCTCGGCAAGGAAGCGCTGAAGCTGCGGCGCCCGGAAGGTTCGGAGATAGCCGGAAAGCCCGAGCCGGACCGTCTCCCGATCATAACCGGTCACGACCGGCAGCACCGCTTCCGCCTTGCGGCGCCACGGACCATCGCGGTCGAGCAGGCGCGCCACCGCCTTGTCGATGGTCGCGACGATCTGCGTGACCGGCAGAGTCTTGAGATAGCCGCGCGCATTCTCCCGGACGCGGGACGCCAATGCGACGCTCTGCGCTTCCGTCAGCTCGGGCACGCGAACCTCGGCAGTCTCGCCCCAGGCGGCGAAGCTCAGGGTCCGCCACGCGACCTCTTCGGCCGAGAGCCCCGGCAGATGCCCGGCATGTTCGATCACGATCTCAGCCTCGCGCCGCCCTGAGGAATTCTTCGACCGCGAGCGAGCACCCCTTGGAATCGGCGCCGTCGACACGGCCGAAGAGCTTGAAGCCGCCCGCGACGATGACGCCGGCATCCTCGGTCAGGATCGCCGAGACGCAGTTGAAATGGGCGAGGTCGTGATGCACCAGCACGCCGGTCGCTCCCTCCGGCAGATCGCGCCCGCTCACCGGATCGACCACCCGGCTGCGGATCCAGTGCGGCCCCGACTTCACCGGCGGGCAGATCGCATTGCCGTCATCGTAGAACTGCGTGCTGAGCTCGGTCATGCCGTACATGTTGATGCAGAGGCTGCGCGGCACGCCGAAGGTCTCGGACAGCGCGTCATAGAACGCATCCGCCCCCATCTCGCGCGACTGGCCTTTGAAGCCGCCGGTATCGAGGATCCGGCTGCCCTCAGGCAGCACGAAACGCTTGCCGGCCGCTCCCAGCGCATCGAGCAGATGCACGCAGCTCCAGCTCGCGCCGAGCAGGGCGTAGGGCGCCCCCGAAACCTGCGCCCGCTCCAGCGCCGCAATCGTGCGGTCCAGGTCGAGCCCGTCCGGACCGATCAGATACGCGCTCGCGGGTGTGCCGCATTCGCGCTTGGCCAGCGCGAGGTAATGCGCCAGCGACGAGTTCGGCATCGCCTCCTCGTCGGGGAACAGGATGCCCATCTCGATCCGATCGAGGCCCTGCATGAAGCGCTGGCGGAAGTTCACCAGCATCGAGCGGTCATAGACGGCGAGAGTCGGATGATAGCTGCGCCCCTTCACCCCTTGCGTCGTGCCGCTGGTCATGAAGACGCGCTCGGCCGCCTCCGGCGCGCAGCAGCTCAGCGTCAGATCCTTGAAGGCGGTGATCGGCACGGCGGGAATGTCGCGCCAGTTGCGGACGGTGAGCGTCGTGCGCCCGCGCTGGATCGCGAAGCGGCGATAGGGCTGGTTGTGCGCGAACTGATAGGCGAAGACGGCCAGCGCCATCTCCTCGAAGGCGGCCTCGTCAGCCTCGCCCCGATCGATGAAGGCGAGCAATGCCGCGATGATCTCAGCTTCCGTCACGTCAAGCCACGCCTTCCCGACAAGGCCCGAGACGCAAGGCAGGATGCCTTGATCGGGGCCCGTGAATCCGGCCGTGGCGTGAAATTGGAAACGGGGCGGCGCGCCGCCCGATGTCCCGCATCCCTACGCCGGTATGAGCCGGATCAGGTTCGGAGGGTCACCGCGTTGTCCGGATTGGCCCGAACCGGCGGAATCTCAGCCTCCTAGCGAGGCCCCCCTGGGAACAGCCGGCAACATGACGGCGCAGCGATCGGGATGTCAAGAATGTGCCGCGGGCTGCTGCTGCGATCTCGGTCGCGCTCAGCGCGCGCGCAGCGAGCGGACGATGTTCGCAGCTCGCCTCACGGAGGTCACGGCGGATCCCGCGGCGATGAGCCAGAGCGCGATGAGCAGGACCTCGTTGTGGCCACGCCAAAGCGGCTCCAGCAGCGACAGCAGGGCCGCAGCGGTGATCGTCGCCATGCGATGTGGCTTGGCCATCGGGCCCGAGAAGTCGGCCGGAAGCCCGCAGGCGCGCCCCAGTTCACGCGTATACGCAGTCAGCACGGCAAGAGCTGCAGCCGCCCAGCCCAGGGCCGGTACGCCAGCCCCGTAGCCGGCACCGACGAAAATGAAGATATCGGCGATGCGGTCCGGGAACTCGTTCCAGAACGGCCCATCGGGCTCCTGTTTGCCCCCTTCGATCGCCACCATCCCGTCGAAGAGGTTGCAGAGTAGCCTGAACTGGCAGAACAGCGCCGCCGCCAGAAGCAAGGCGATGCGCGCCCCGGGATCCGCTGTCCCCGCAAGCCAGAAGCAGGTGCCGGCAACCCCCGCCATCCCCATGCTCGCAATCGAGATCTGGTTCGGCGCCACGGCGGCCGCGCTCAGCCAGCGCGCGATGGAGCGGGCCCAGCCGGTGTCGCGGCTCGCGAGCGGGCGTCGATTGTCGTCCTGCGCCACGGTTCAGCCCTTCCTGCTCCGCCACAGCGAGAGATTGTAGAGGGCCGCATAGCTGGTCGCGACCGTCAGCGGCACCGCGATCGTCCTGCCGATCTCCGGCGTGCCGCCGATCATGTGCATGGTCGTCAGCACGCCGGCCGACACGAGCCCGGCGATCACGGGCGGAGCCAGAAGCGCCGCGAGGCCGGAAAAGCGCCTGGACAGCTCCTCGATACCGCGCTTCAGGAACAGGGTGATGGTGGCCGACAGCGCGCCCTGGATCAGCCCGGCCTGGACCGGGGCCGGCATCGGATGGGCGCGGTTGGCGAAGGCCGCCCAGCTTCCCATCGCGACAAAGGCAACGGCGATGTGAATGACGCTGCTTCGCATCAGGCCTGCGATCGGAAGGCTCATGTGGCCGACCACCCATAGCGCACCAGGTGGAAGAAGATCGGGGCCGAGAACACCACCGAATCGAGCCGGTCGATGAAACCGCCATGGCCGGCGATCAGGTGGCCCCAATCCTTGACCCCGCGATCGCGCTTGATCGCCGACATCACGAGCCCGCCGAAGAAGCCCATCAGGACGATGACGAGCGACAGGAAGGCCGATTGGAGCATCGAGAACGGCGTCATCCAGGACAGGGCAGCTCCAACAGCCGTCGCGCTGAGCGCGCCGCCGACGAAACCCTCGACCGTCTTGGAAGGCGACAGCTTGGGCGCGATCTTGGTGCGGCCGACAAGCTTGCCCCAGACATATTGCAGGACGTCGCTCATCTGCACGACGATGACGAGATAGGCGATCAGGAGCACGTTGCGCCCCTCGAAACCGGGAATTTCAAGGCTCAGCAGCGCCGGCACATGCGAGATGCAGAAGACACAGATCATCAGCGCCCACTGCACTTCGGCGATGCGCACGAGAAACTGATCGGTATCGCCGCGCACGGCAGCGATGATCGGCATCAGCAGGAAGGCGTAGACCGGGATGAAGATCGAGTAGAGCCCGTACCAGTCTATCCAGATCAGGTAATACTGCACCGGCAGCACGACGAAGAACGCGACCGCCAGCGCCCAGTGGTCAGCGCGGTGCGTCGTGGTCAGCGTGATGAACTCGCGGAAGGCCGCGAAGGAACAGAAGGCGAAGAGTAGGGTCACGCCGGTCTTGCCGCCGATCAGAGCCAGCCCCATCAGGACGACCATGACCCACCAAGCCCGGATGCGGTGGTTCAGGTTCTCGACCACCGCATTCGAGCCATCCGGCGACAGCCTGCGCTGCAACACGTAACCGATCGTCGAGGCGACGATCAGAACGACGAGTGGAACCGCCAGCACGGCCACCAGATCGGGGTGCGGCCTCGTCACGACACATTACCCTTCGGGGACAAGGCGAGCAGGGCCGCTTCCGCCCTAAGCAGGAAATCCTTCTTGGTCTCGCCCTCGGCGATATGGAGGGCGGCCCCAAACGTGACGGTGCAGATCAGGGGAATTGGCACGAACTCGCCCTTCGGCAGGACGCGGTTGAGATTGGCGATCCACACCGGCACGAGGACGACCTTTGGCCGTGCGCGCGCCAGATGGAACAGCCCGCTCTTGAAGGGCAGGAGCGGCGCCGCAGTGCTGTTGCGCGTGCCTTCCGGGAAGACGATCAGGGAGGAGCCGGCGTCGAGCGCATCCGTCATCTGGCCGATCGGATCGCTCGTCCGGCTCGGGCGCTCGCGATCGATCAGAACGGCGTTGAAGACGTCGCGGCCGATGAACCGCCTAAGGCGGCTCTTCAGCCAATAGTCACTCCCCGCGACCGGGCGGCTCGCCAGGCGCATGCGGCGCGGCAGAACCGTCCAGATCAGGACGAAATCGCCATGGCTCGCGTGGTTGGCAAAGTAGATCCGCTGCTCGTCGGTCGGTGCGATGCCGTCCCACTGTCCACGCACCGCCGTCAGGAAGCGGGCAGCCAGCAGAACGAGCGTGCCCGCCAAGCTTATGCCCGCTCCGCGCATCTCCGCTCCCAACCCGACCCTGCAATGACGTAACGTTCAACGCGAACAATGTCGACGGGTAGCGCGCAAACGGCCACCCCGCCTGTCCGTTACGAAGCCTGGAAGAATGCGACTGCTTGCAGGACCCCAGGGGCCGATCTCTGCAGCGCCGCATGGCAGCCTAAAGGCTGTCGCGCCGGATCAAGTCGGCAGCCTTTTCGGCGATCATCAGAACCGCCGCCTGGGTGTTGCCGGAGACAACTGCCGGCATCACCGAGGCATCGGCGACACGCAGCCCCTCGATCCCGCGCACCCGCAATTCCGGATCGACGACTGCGCTCGGCCCCTGCCCCATGCGGCAGGTCCCGACGGCGTGATAGATCGTCTGGCCGTTATCGCGCGCGAAGGCGAGCCAATCCTCGTCGCTGACGCAATCCGGCCCCGGCGCCATCTCATAGGCGCGATAGGCATCCATCGCCGGCTGGCCGACGATCGCGCGCGCGATCTTCATGCCGTCGACCATGCATTGCCGGTCGGTGACGGTCGCGAGGAAATTGGGGTGGATCGCGGGAGGGGTGGCGGCGTCGGGCGCGCGGACATGGATGGTGCCGCGGGATTCCGGTCGCAGCTGCGTCACGCCGATGGTCATGCCGGGTTCGTGGTCGAGCTTGCGTTCGGCGGCATTGGCGTAGCTCGCATGCATGAAGAAGTACTGGACGTCCGGCCCCTCGATATCCGGTCGCGTCCGGACGAAGCCATGCGCGAGCCCGGTGCCGAGCGTCAGGATGCCCTTCCGGGTCAGGAAGTACTGCGCGACCGCCGCCGCCAGCCGCCAGCCCCGCGTTGTCTCGTTCAAGGTCACCGGCAGCTTCACGCGCCAGTTCATGCGCGTGCAGAAATGGTCGCTGTAGTTGGCGCCGACGCCCGTCAGTTCGTGACGGGCCGCGATCCCCGCCGCCGCCAGCACGGCCGGATCGCCGATACCCGACAATTCGAGCAGATGCGGCGTCTGGATCGCGCCGGCGGTCAGGACAACGCTGTGGCGCGCAGCGGCCCGGCGCTCGCCACCGTCGATGCGATAGGTGACGCCGGTGGCGCGCTTGCCGTCGAGATCGATCCGCAGGACATGCGCGCCGGTGAGCACACGCAGATTCGCGCGGCTCCGCGCAGGCGCGAGATAGGCATCCGCCGCGCTGACCCGGCGACCATGGCGCTGGTTGACCTGATAGTAGCCGAAGCCGTCCTGCGACGGGCCGTTGTAGTCGGGGTTGCGCGGATAGCCCGCCTGCCCGGCTGCCGCGATGAAGGCCTCGGCGATCTCCGGGCGCTCCTTGACCTCGGTGACCGGAAACGGGCCGTCGCGGCCGCGAGTCGCGTCGCCCTCGCCGTCATAGGCTTCGAGCTTGCGGAAATAGGGCAGGACATCGGCGAAGCTCCAGCCGGTGCAGCCAGCCTGAGCCCAGCCGTCGAAATCCTGCGCCTGACCGCGCACATAGATCATGCCGTTGATCAGCGTCGAGCCGCCGAGCCCCTTGCCGCGCGGGATCGCGATCTCGCGGTTGCGCGTGGCCTCTTCGGGCTCGCTCCAGAAGCGCCAGTTGAAGTCCGGATTGACCAGGAGCTTGCTGAAGCCGGCCGGGATCGGGATCCAGAAGCCCTTGCCCTCGCCGCCCGCCTCCAGCAGCAGCACGCTGCGGCGGCCATCCTCGCTCAGGCGGTTGGCCAACACGCAACCGGCCGTGCCGCCACCAACGATGACGTAATCATAGCTTTCGGCAGCAGGCGTGTTCATGCCGCTGCTCCGGCGAGCGGCGTGCCGCGCTCCGCCATCACCCTGGCGATGCCGGCCACCACCTCCTCGCGCCCGGCGAAGGCGGCGCGTTCGAGCACCTTCGAGATGGTGGGCGAGGCCTCGCGGCCATGGACGCGCTGGACCGGCTGGTCGAGCCAGTCGAAGAGCCGGCGGTGCAGCTCGTCGGCGAGCATCGCGCCATAGGAGGTGCCGCGCGCGCCCTGCTCGACGATCAGGACATTATGCGTCTTGCGGACGCTCTCGCCGATCGTCTCCCAGTCGAGCGAGGCGCGGTCGAGTGTGCGCAGATCGACGATCTCGGCGTCGACGCCGAGCGCCTCGACCGCCTCGACGCTGCGATGGACCATGGCCGAATAGGTCAGGATCGTCAGGTCGCGGCCCTCGCGGACGATGCGGGCCTTGCCGAGCGGGATCGTGTAGTCGAGGTCGCCGGCCGGAATCATGCCGTTCATCTGGTAGAGATCGACGTGCTCGATCACCAGCACAGGGTCGCTGCCCTTCAGGGCCGCATTCATCAGCCCGATATAGTCCTGCGCGGTCGAGGGCGCGACGATCCGCCAACCCGGAGAGGTCGCGAAGACGCCGGCCGGATCGAGCGAGTGCTGCGAGCCGTAGCCGGTGCCCATCGCGATCTTGCTGCGCAGCACCAGCGGCACATTGGTCGTACCGCCGAACATGTGGCGGGCCTTGCCGATCTGGTTGAAGACCTGGTCGGCCGCTACCCACATGAAGTCTGGATACATGAACTCGATGATCGGCCGGTAGCGCCCGTCCATGGCGAGCCCGCCGGCCAGCCCGGTGAAGGCGTTCTCGCTGATCGGCGTGCCGAGCACCCGGTCCGGGAAGGCGGCGGCAAGCCCCCGCGTCGCGCCGTTGGTGCCGCCCTTCAGCCGGTGGATATCCTCGCCCATGATCACCAGCGAGGGATCGGTCTCAAGGCGCCGATGCAGCACATCGGCGATGGCATCGACGAATTTGCGCTCGAGCGTCGGGCCGGCAGGCGGGCCGTTCGAGGGCAAGGCCGGCAATTCGCCACGCAGGCCGACGTCGACGAAGGCGGTGTCGGGCCAGAGTTCGGGGCGGATGCGACGGCGGTTGCCCTCGGGCTCGAGCAGACGGCCGGCGATATCCTTCATCAGCGCGACCGCGCGCTCGCGCAGGTCGGTGACGGCCGTCTCGTCGATCAGGCCCAGCGCGGTCATCTCGGTCGCGACGCGGGCCAGCGGATCGCGGGCGCGCCAGGCGGCTTCCTCCTCCTTGGGCCGGTAGCCGAAGGCCGACCCCGGCAGCGGGCCGTTCTGATGGAAAAAACGATAGACCTCGAGCTCGATCAGCGAGGGCCCCTTGCCGGCACGCGCGAGCGCCGCAGCCTCCTGCGTCGCCAGATGCACGGCGAGCGGGTCCATGCCGTCGACGCGCCATGACGGGATGCCGAAGCCCGGCCCACGTCCCGAGAGCCGCGTCTCGCGCGAGGCCTCGTCGACATGGGTCGCGACCGCATAGAGATTGTTCTCGACCACGAAGATCAGCGGCAGCGCCCAGGCGGCGGCGAGGTTCATCGTCTCCAGCGTCGAGCCGATATTGATCGCGCCGTCGCCGAAATAGGTCACCGCGAGATCGCCGGTGCCGGCGAGCTTGTGAGCCATGGCGGCGCCGGCCGCGAGCGGCACGCCTCCGCCGACGATCGCATTGGTGCCGAGGCCGCCGGCCTCGATCCAGCGCAGATGCATCGAGCCGCCGCGGCCATGCCCGAAACCGGGTTCGAGGCCCAGGATTTCGGCCAGGCTCCGGTGGAGCATGGCCTCGACGGGCTCGTCAAAATCCGCGACCGGATCGAGGGTAGGCGCGAGATAGGACAGCGCCTTGGCGAGGAACTGGTGGTGGCCGCGATGCGAGCCGTTGACCTGATCAGAGGCACGCAGCCCGATCACAGAGCCGACGGCGCCGCCCTCCTGCCCGATCGAAGAGTGGGCCGGCCCGTGCACGAGCCCCTCGCCGGCGAGTTCGAGCACGCTCTCCTCGAAGGCGCGGATCAGATGGAGCTGCGTCAGCATGCTGCCGAGCAGCGCCGGATCGGCTGCCTTCCAGTCGGCTGGCGTGGAGCGCAGCGCCGTCCACGACACTTGTGCCTGCAATGTCTCGCGCCTGGGCATTAGCGCCCTCCTCCGGCTGCAGTCTCAGAGATAGCCATTGGCGCTCCAGCCCCCGTCGACGCCGGCGACCTGGCCGGTGATCGCGCTCGCCTCGTCGCTCGCCAGGAAGGCGGCGAGATCCGCGACCTCCTCGGGCTCGATGAAGCGGCCGATCGGCATGCGGGCCGTCAACCTGTCGGCGTCGAGCCTGCCACGCGCGATCAAGTCGTCGAGGAACGGCGTGCGGACATAGCCCGGCGCCAGCGCGTTGACCCGCAAGCCTTGGCGAGCCCATTCGAGCGCCAGCGCCTTCGCCATCATCGCCACGCCGCTCTTGGAGACGCAGTAGCCGATGCGTTCGGGCGCGGCGACGACGCCATACATCGAGGCCATCAGCAGGATGGTGCCACGCCCGCGCGGGACCATGCGGCGCCCGGCGGCCTGCGCGGTCAGGAAGACGCCGTCGAGATTGACGCCCATCACCTTGCGCCAATCCGCGAAGCTCAGCTCCAGCGTCGGGCTGTTCTGCGAGATGCCGGCATTGGCGATGACGATGTCGAGCGGACCGATCTCCGCTTCCGCACGGCTGAACGCAGCATCCACCGCGTCCGGATCACAGACGTCGCAGGCGATGAAAGTCGCGCGGTCGATACCGGCCAGCGCCTGCGCCGCAGCGGTGTCGCGATCGAGCACGACGACCCGCGCCCCGCGCACAGCGAAGCGCCGCGTCATGGCGAGGCCGAGGCCCGAGGCGCCGCCGGTGATCAAGGCGACCTTGCCGGCGAGATCGCGGTTGCGGTCGGGAACCGGGGCGGCCGTCATGCTGTCATGCCCATGAAATCGGCCATCATCTCGAGCTGGCATTCCAGCATCGGCAGCCCGTAATGGACGCGGCAGCTGCTGGCTTGCGCGGCGGCGAGCAGCGCCGTGACTCGCGGCTGCATGATCACCTCCGCGACGATCTGCGTGTCGGTCAAACGCGAGACATCGACGGGCAGCGGGTCGCCCTCGGCGAGGCCGAGCGAGGTGCCGTTGACGACGATGTCGTGTGCAGCGGGATCGGCGTTGTCGAGCTCCACCGGCAGGGCCGGAAAGCCCTGCGCTAGGCGCCGCGCCAGATCCTCCGATTTTGCGCGGGTGCGGTTGGCGATCGAGAGGCTGGCGACGCCGGCCTCGGCCAAAGCGAAGGCGATGGCGTTGGCCGCGCCACCGGCTCCGAGCAGCAGGACACGGCAGCCCTTCGGGGCGAAGCCTTCGCGCTGCAGCCCGGCGACGAAGCCGAGCCCGTCCAGAATCTCGCCGACGAGGCGGCCATCGGGCTCGCGGCGGACGCAGTTGACCGCGCCGACGAGCTCGGCCTGCCGAGAGACCTCGTCGCAGAGCGCCACGATCGCCGTCTTGTGCGGCACGGTGACGACGAAGCCGCCGAAGGTCTTCATGCGCTTCAGGCCGGCGACGACAGTCGCGAGGTCGTCTGCTCCGACATGGATCGGCACCATCACGCCGTCATGCCCGCGATTGCGCATCAACGCGTTCAGCCGTTGCGGCGTCTGCACGTGATGGACCGGGTCGGCGAGGATGCCGTAGACGCGGCTATGGCCGGAAATCTCCGTCATGGGCCCTAGATCCCGAGATAGGCGGTCTTGATGTGCGGATCGGCGAGCAGGCCTGCGCCGGTGTTCTCCATGGCGATGCGGCCGTTCTCGATGACATAGGCGCGCTGCGCGATCTTGAGCGCGTGGAAGGCCTTCTGCTCGACCAGCAGCACAGTCGTGCCCATGGCGCAGATGCGCTCGACGATGCCGAACATCTGCTGGACGATGATGGGGGCGAGGCCGAGCGAAGGCTCGTCCAGCATCAGCAGGCGCGGCTTCGCCATCAGCCCCCGCGCGATTGCGACCATCTGCTGCTCACCGCCCGAGAGCGAGCCGGCGAGCTGGTCGAGCCGTTCGCGGACGCGCGGGAAGATCTCCAGCGCCTCCTCGAAGCGGGCCTGCGATCCCTCGCGGGCATTGGCGTGGTAGCAACCCATCATGACGTTGTCCCGGACGGTCATGACCGGGAAGAGCTGGCGCGCCTCCGGCACCATGACGAGGCCGCGTCCGACGATGTCGGCAGGCGTCGCGCCCGCGATTTGCTCACCGTCGAATTCGATCTTGCCGGCGCCGGGCTTCACCAGCCCGGAGATGGCGCGCAGCAGCGTGGTCTTGCCGGCGCCGTTGGCGCCGATGATGGTGACGACCTCGCCCTTGCCGATGCGGATCGAGACGTCCTGGAGGATCGTGGTGCGGCCGTAGCCGGCCGTCAGCTCAGAGACCTTGAGCATTGGCGAAATCCTCTCCGAGATAGGCCTCGATCACCCGGCGGTCGCGCACGACGGCCTGCGGATCGCCCTCGGCGATCACCTTGCCGGAATCGATCACGATGATGCGGTCCGACAGGCTCATGATCGCCTGCATGTTGTGCTCGATGGCGATGACCGTGACGCCGGAGTCGCGGACGGCGCGGATCAGCTCGACCATCTTCTGCGTGTCGGCCTGGCTCTGGCCGGCCATGACCTCGTCGAGCAGCAGGATGTCCGGCTCGGTCGCCAGCGTCCGGGCAACCTCGAGGCGCTTGAGATCGCCGATCGGCAGGTTGCGCGCCTCGACCTCGCGCAGGTGATGCAGCCCGACCAGCGAGGAGACCCGCAGCGCCACAGCCCGGGCCGACGCGACGTCGGGATGGCGCATGAAGGCGCCGATCATGATGTTCTCGATCACGCTCAGCTTGCCGAAGGGCTGGACGATCTGGAAGGTGCGCCCGACGCCGGCCCGGGCAAAGGCATCGGCGCTAGCGGGCGTCGCTTCCTGGCCACCTGAGACGATGGCGACGCTGCCCGAGCTCGGCTTGAGGAAGCCCGAGATCTGGTTGAAGAGCGTGGTTTTGCCGGCACCGTTCGGGCCGATGATGCCGAGGATCTCGCCGCGCTTCAGCACCATCGAGACATTATCGGTCGCTGTCAGGCCGCCGAAGCGCATGACGAGGTTCTTCGTCTCCAGCATGGTCTCGCCCGGCGTGCCGAGGACCTGGCGCAGGGCCGGAGCCTCCGGTTCGGGGCGCGGCGTGCCGCCGGGGAGACGGTCGATCCAACGCCCGACCGTGGCGCCGAAGGTGCCGACGAGGCCGCCCGGCAGCGTCAGCGTGATCAGCACCAGCACCGCCCCGTAGACGAAGCCATGCAGGCCGTTGGCGGAGGCGCCGAGCCAGCCGCGCGCGGCCTCCGCAATCGGCACGACCAGCACCGTGCCGAGCAGCGGGCCCAGCACCGTACCGAGGCCGCCGATCAGCGAGAACATCGCGATCTCGATCGAGGTCGCGAGCGAGAACATCGTCGCCGGCTCGAGGAAGGTCGTGTACATCGCGTGGAACGAACCGATCAGGCTCGTCAGCGCCGCGGATACCACGACGGCCTTGAGCTTGACCTCGGTCGGGCTGATACCCGCTGCGGAAGCAGCGTCCTCGCGCTCGCGGACGGCGGTGAGATAGTAGCCGAGCCGCGCGTTGCGGATCGCCCAGGACACGACCAGCGTCAGCAGCAGCAGGCCGAAGGCGATGATCAGATAGTTGAACTTCTCCGTGAAGATCATCCAGGCCCAGCCCAGCTTGAGCGGGACGATCAGCCCGGCCGAGCCGCCGGTGACGCCGTGGAAATGGATGGCGAGCAGGCGGATGACCTCGAGGAAGGCGATGGTTGCAAGCGAGAAGAACGGCCCGCGCAGTCGGAAGCAGGGATAGCCGATGCAGACGGCGACGACGGCCGAGAGCGCCGCTCCCGCCCACATCCCGATCCAGGGTGAGAGGCCGAGATGCTGGATCAGCAGCGCCGTGGTGTAGGCGCCGATGCCGTAGAAGACCATGTGGCCGAGCGAGAGCTGGCCGGCATAGCCGCCGACGATGTTCCAGGCGGTCGAGAGCCCGGCAAAGACGCAGATCGTGACGAAGACGTGCACGACGAAGGGCGAGTCGCTCACCGCCGGGATGATCAGCAGCAGCGAGAGCAGGATCAGCGCGACATAGACGCGCGGATGGGTGAGAGCGGCGAGCCGGCTCGGCTTCGCCATGGCGACGGGGGCCACGGTGGTGCTGTGAGCGGTCATGCGTTCACTCCGTCCCGCGGCCGAAGCCGAACAGGCCGGTCGGCTTGAAGATCAGGATCAGGATGAAGATCGCGAAATAGACGACCTCCTTGAGGTCGGGCGCGATGTAGTAGCCCGACAGGCTGTCTACGATCCCGATGATCATCGCGCCGAGGAAGGCGCCGTACATGCTGCGCATGCCGCCGAGCACGACGACGACGAAGGCGGTCAGCACGAAATAGGAACCGATGGTCGGTGTCACCGGGAAGAGAGGCATGACGAGCGCGCTGGCCAGTCCGACGCAGGCGGCGCCCAGCCCGAAGGAGATGATGTAGATGCGGTCAACCGCCACGCCCATCAGCAAGGCGGCGTTGCGGTTCTGCGCCGTGGCGCGGATGGCGCGGCCGAGCGGCGTCCGCTGCATGAAGAGGTGGAGCCCCGCGACCAGCGCCAGCGCGCAAGCCAGGATGACGAGCTGCCCGGAGAGCACGGTGTAGCCGCCGAGCGAGACAGACTGGCGGGCGCTGGGCGTCGCGACCGAATAGAGGTCGGCGCCGAAGATCATCAGCGCCAGGTTCACCAGCGCCGTCGAGAGGCCGACCGTCGCGAAGATCTGGATGTGCTCGTCGGCGCTCAGCAGGGGCTGGATGATGAAACGCTGCACCAAGGCGCCGATGCAGAACAGCAGCAGGACCACCGGCACGGCCGAGACGTAAGGATGCCAGCCGAGCTTCGTCGCCAGCAGATAGGTTGCGTACATGCCGATCATCAGGAACTCGCCATGGGCGAAGTTCACGACGCGGACGATGCCGAAGATCAGCGTCAGTCCCACGGCGATGATGGCGTACATGCTGCCGAGCATGATGCCGTTGAGCAGCAACTGGACAAGCACGTCCATGAAGGGCGTCTCCAGGGTCGAAACAAGCGACGAGTAAGTGGGTGTCGGGCGCGGGCGATGAGGGGGCCGCCGAAGGCGGCCCCGACCCGGGCAGGATGGTCCGGTGCGTCAGTTGGTACCGACGCCGACCTTCATCTTGGCGACCGCGGCGTCGGCCGGGAACACGGTGACGAGCTCCCCGCCCTGCCATTGCATCAGGAAGGGCACGGCGCGGCTGTTCTGCCCGCTTTCCGCGAACTTCGCACCCCAGCCCGTAGCGGTCCCACCGACCGGAACATCGACCTTCATCACGGCCGCGCGGATCGAGGCGGCCTTGAGATCGGGCGCCGCGGCCATCGCATCGAGGAAGACGAGCGCGCCCATGTAGTTGGCGAGCGAGTGGCCGGAGCGCGGCGCAGTGCCATACTTCGCCTGGTACTTCTTGACGAAGGTATCGACGCCCGGAGCCGCCTTCGGATTGGTGCGGAACTGGGTGAAGTCGACGTTGAGCGCGCCTTCCATGTTCTCGGCCCCGATGGCCAGCATGGTGTCGCGCAGCGAATAGCCGCCGCCGGCGCCGATCATGGCCTTGGGCTTGAAGCCCTGCTCCTTCATCTGGCGGAAGAACAGCACGGTATCGTTCTGGTAGGAGGTCTGCAGCACGACATCGGCGCCTGCCGTCTTGAGACGCAGGATCACCGGGGTCAGATCCACCGACTTGGCCGAATAGGGCAGCGTCTCGACGACGTTGACGCCCTTCTCCTTGGCGCGTGCGGTCTGGTAGCCGGCAACCGTCTGGCCGTAGAGCGAATCCTCGTGGATGATCGCGACCTTGAGCGTCTTGGCGTCGACGCCAAGCGCCGGAGCAATCGCCTCGCCGATGGCGTCGACCATGCGGCTGGCGAAATCGCGGGCGGTCGGGTTGGTGCGATAGACGTTCTTGAAGCCGCGCTCGGTGATTGGATCCGAGATCGCGCCGAGCTCGAAATAAGGTACGCCGGCCAGCTCCGCGACCTGCGTCGCCGCGATCGAGAGCGAGGATGAGTAGGTCCCGAAGATCACCGGCACCTTGTCGACCGAGGTGAGGCGGCGCGCCTCGCCGACCGCCTGGTTCGGCTCGACCGCATCGCCCTTAACGATCTCGAGCTTCTGCCCCTTGAGGCCGCCGGCGGCGTTGCGCTCCTCGATGGCGATCTCGAGGCCGCGGAAGCTCTCGTCGCCGAGCAGGGCGAGAGCGCCCGAGAATGGATAGAGTGCGCCGATCTTGACCTGCGCGAAGGCGTGGCCACCCGACAGAGTCAATGCCGCGGCCAGCGCCGCGCGCGTCAGAACCTTCATCATGTCCTCCCTGGGACCGCTGTCACGATCATTTCTTGCGGTCCCCATCGCCTGATGCGTCCCGGCCGGACGTTTCGCCGGCGGGGCGGATAATGCAGATAACCAAGTTGCCTGACAAGTAGGGTTTTGCTAACGCTTGAACCAAGGCAGGGCCGACGTCGCAATGCGATGCGAGCCCGCGCGAAGCGCTTGCCCCGGCAAGGTGGAAACCACCTTCGCGAGCGGGCATGCGCCAGCGAAGAACATGCCCGGCTACAGGGAGAAGACCAGGATGGCATTGCCGCAGACGATGAAGCAGGTGCGCTTTGCAGGCTCGGGCGGGCCTGAAGTGATCGAGATCGAGACCGCACCCGTACCGCAGCCCGGCCCGGGCCAGGTCCTGATCGCGGTCGCGGCCGCCGGCATCAACCGGCCAGACTGCCTGCAGCGGGCCGGCGGCTACCCGCCTCCGCCCGGCGCAACCGAAATTCCCGGCCTCGAGGTCTCCGGCCGGATCGTCGCAGTCGGCGACGGAGTCTCGGCCAGCCGGGTTGGCGAGGCTGTCTGCGCGCTAGTGATCAGCGGCGGCTACGCCGAATACGCCGTAGCGGACGAACCGCTCTGCCTAGCCGTGCCGAAGCCGCTCTCGCTGCTCGAGGCCGGTGGCCTGCCCGAGACCTACTACACCGTCTACGACAACGTCTTCACGCGCGGCCGTCTGAAGAAGGGCGAAACGATCCTGATCCATGGCGGGTCGAGCGGCATCGGCTCGACCGCGATCCAGCTCGCCAAGCATGCCGGCGCGACAGTCTATGCGACGGCCGGCTCGGTCCAGAAATGCGATTTCTGCCGCTCGCTCGGCGCCGACGAGGCGATCAACTACCGCGCGGAGGATTTCGTCGCGGAGGTCAAGCGGCTGACCGGCAGCAAGGGCGTCGACGTCGTGCTCGACATGGTCGGCGGCCCCTACATCCAGGGCAACCTCAACATCCTGGCCCTGGAAGGCCGGCTGGTGCAGATCGCCTTCCTCCAGACCAGCAAGGTCGATCTCGACCTGATGAACGTGATGCTGCGGCGCCTGACACTGACCGGTTCGACGTTGCGGGCGCGCTCGGTCGCGCTCAAGGCCGAGATCGCCCAGCATCTGCGCCGCGATGTCTGGCCGCTGCTGGAGGCCGGCACGGTCAAGCCGATCATCCACGCCACCTTCCCGCTCGAGCAGGCAAGACAGGCCCATGAGCTGATGGAATCGAGCGCCCATCTCGGCAAGATCATGCTGGAGGTCGGCAAGTGAGCAGCCATCGCGGCAAGGTCGTGCTCGTGACCGGCGCGGGGCGCGGCATCGGCCAGGCGATCGCCGACGCCCATGCGGTGGCCGGCGCCAGCGTCGCCTATCTCGACCATGATCCGGCGCTGGCCGAAGCGGCCGCCGAAGCCGCCCGCGGGCGCGGCGCGACGACGCTGGCCGTCTCCGCCGATGTCGCCGACGAGGCCTCGGTCAAGACGGCGGTCGCGCGCGTCGCGGACGTGCTAGGGCCGGTCTCGGTTCTCATCAACAATGCCGGAATCTCTCCGAAGTCGGGCGCCGACGGCAAGCGCGCCAAGCTCGGCGAAATGAGCGCCGCGGAGTGGCGGCGCGTGCTCGACGTCAACCTGACGGGCGCGTTCCTCTGCGCCAGCGCGGTGGTTCCCGGCATGCGCGCGGCCGGGCGCGGCACGATCGTCAGCGTCTCTTCCGTTGCCGGCAAAACCTATTGCGACATCGTCGGCGTGCACTATGCCGCGACCAAGGCGGCGCTGATCGGCTTCACCAAGCATCTGGCCGGCGAGCTCGGTCCCGACGGCATCACCGTGAACGCCGTGGCGCCTGGGCGCATCGACACGCCTCTGATGCGCGGCACGGCGCCCGAAGCCAACGAGGCGGCGCGGATGGCGACTCCGCTGCGCCGGCTCGGCAGTCCCGAGGACGTCGCGCAGACCTGCCTGTTCCTGACCTCCGACAACGCCGCCTTCGTCACCGGCCAGGTCTGCGACGTGGCCGGCGGCTGGCTGATGACCTGAGGCGCGCCGTGATCGACTTCTCCGGCAAGGTGCTGCTGCTCACCGGCGCGAACGGGGCGATCGGGCGGGCCGTGGCGCGCCTCTTCCACGGCCACGGCGCGGCCTGCGTCCTGACCGATCTCGACGGTGGCGGCATCGCGGGCTTCGCCCGCGAGCTCGACCCCGGCGGAGACCGGGCTCTGGCGCTGCGACAGGATGCGGCGCAGGCCGGCGATGCCGACGCCGTGGTCCAGGCCACGGTCGCGCGGTTCGGCCGGATCGACGCACTGGTGACAGCGGCCGGACTCTATCGCGACCGGCTGGTCAGCGAGATGAGCGAGGAGGAATGGCGCCAGTCGATCGCGATCAACCTCGACGGCGTATTCCATGTTTGCCGTGCCGCCATCCCACATCTCGCGGAAGGCTCGGCCATCGTGAACATCGCCTCGATGGCCGGCCATCGCGGCAGCTATGCCCACGCCCATTATGCGGCGGCCAAGGGCGGCGTCCTCACCCTTTCGCGCTCGCTGGCGCTGGAACTGGCGCCGCGAACCCGCGTCAACGCCGTCTCGCCCGGGTTGATCGAGGGGCCGATGGTGCAGCCGCTGATCGCGAAGAAGCCGGAGCTGATTACGAACACCCCGATGAAGCGGTTGGGAACCGCTGAGGAAGTCGCCGGCGTCGTTGCCTTCCTGTGCTCCGATCTGGCACGCTTCGTCACCGGCGAGACCACCCACGTCAATGGCGGTCTGCATATCGCGAGCTAACGGACATATCGAACAGATGGTCGCCAACAAGACCCGCTCCGAGCCACCGCGCGACATTCTGGGACGAGCGCCCTCGCTCGCCGATACACTGGCCACGCGGCTGCGCGAGGAGATCGCCTCGGGCCGCCTCCAATCGGGGGAGCGCCTGCCGACCGAGCAGCAGCTCGCCCAGACCTATGGCGTCAGCCGCCCGATCGTGCGCGAGGCCGTCGGCCGGCTGAAGCATGACGGGCTGGTGCTGTCGCGACAGGGGGCCGGTGCCTTCGTTGCCGACCCGGGCGCGAGCTCGGTGTTCAGGCTCAATGTCGCCGATTTCTCCGACAAGGAAGAGCTGCGCCACATCGTAGAGTTGCTGATGGCGGTCGAGGCCTCCGCCACCGAGCACACGGCCGAGCGTCACAGCGAGGCTGACATTGCGGCGATCCGGGAACGGCTCGAGGCGATGCAGGCAGCGATCGACCGCGGCGAACCCGGGGTCGACGAGGATGTCGCCTTCCACCGCGCCATCGTCGACGCCACCGGTAATCCGTACTTCCGCGACCTGTCGGAGTTCCTCGACCGGCGCGTGCGCACCTTCATCCGCACGGCACGCGCCAATTCGGCGCGCCTGGCCGGCATGGCCCAGATTGTCCAGGGCGAGCATCAGGCGATCTTCGACGCCATCGTCGCCCGCGATCCCCAGCGGGCCCGCGCGGCCGCCGAGACACATCTCAAGAACGCCGCGGCCCGGCTCGCCATCTATCTCGGCCGGTAAAGACCCCGCCGACCAGGCCCGATCGCACGGACCGGGACCGTGCCGGTCCGCCCACTCTTGGCGATGCGCGCCTTCACCTCAGATTCTGCGGCGTTGAATGGCGCTCGCATAGGTGTTGAGGGACAGCAAGTGGCGATCGGCGCGTTGCAGCGACTCCAACGCCGCGGTCCGGTCCTTGTTCGCCAGCAGAGCGCACAAGACTTCGGAGACGGCGAGCGCCGGCGCGAGCGTATGGAAGAAGCTCTGGCTCTCGGTGGAGCAGAGAATGGCCTGGTCGGCGAGCCCGACGAGCGGCGACACCTCGCTGTCCGTGATCGCGACGATGCCGAGCCCCTTTTCGCGGGCGAGCTGGGCGAGCTCCAGGCTGTGCCGCGCATAGGGGTTGATCGAAATGGCCAAGAGCACGTCCTCGGCACCCGCCCGGATCAGCCCGTCGCCCACCGTATCGGCCGGACCGTCGAGATGGATCGTCTTCTCGCCGAGCAGCGCCATCACATAGTGGAAATGCCAGGCGACCGAATGGCAGGAGCGCAAGCCCAGCACGTAGATCCGGCGGGCCTGGGCCAGCCGATCCGCCGCAGCTGACAGGCGCTCCAGCGAGGCCGGCTCGGACAGCCGCGCGATCTGGGCGGCGAGCCCCTGCAGCATGCGGCGCGAGAGCTGCGCCACCGCCATGTCCTGCTCGTTCTCGCCATGCTGCATGGCGCGCGCTGCGAAACCGTCGGCGCGAAGGCGAAGCGCCTCGCCATGATGGGCGCGGATATCGTCATAACCGGGCAGATCGAGGAACTTCGCAAGCCGCGTCATGGTCGAGGGCTGCACGCCGGCGTTGCGCGAAAGCTCGCGCATCGAGACCAGCGCCACCTCCTGCGGATGCTCGAGGATGTAGCGCGCCGCCTGCTGGAGCTGCGGCGACATCTCGTCGAAGCGGCCGATGATGCGATCGCGCAGCGGGTCGTCCTGCAACATTTGAATCGCGCCCTTTCTCTATCCCGCCCCGAACATCTCCGCAGCTGCGGCGGATTTCAAACGGATTTTGTTGTTTTCCTCAAGCACAAAGCCGAGTTCGCGAGGATTGTTTCGCTGCAACATTTTTAGGCTCAATCGTATCTGATGCGTATCAAATAAAACAAATGTTGCAGACGATGAATGAATGTGAGATGAGCCTTCCGTCGCGGCGACCTGGCCGCGCAAGCCCGGGACGCCGAGATGACCAGGATTCTCCACCGTTCGATCGGAAGCCGGCTGCCGCGGGCGGTCAGCGGACAGGGCATCACCATCACCGCCCAGGACGGGCGCAGCTACATCGACGGCTCAGGCGGCGCCGCCGTCTCCTGTCTCGGCCATGGCCACCCCGAGGTCATGGCCGCGATGCGGGCGCAGATGGACCGGATCGCCTACGCCCACACCTCCTTCTTCACCACCGACGTCGCCGAGGAACTGGCCGAGCGCCTGGTCGGGCTGGCACCGGAGGGGCTCGACTACGTCTATCTCGTCTCCGGCGGCTCCGAGGCCGTCGAGGCCGCGATGAAGATGGCGCGGCAGTACTTCGTCGAGATCGGCCAGCCGCAGCGCCGCCATTTCATCGCGCGCCGGCAGAGCTATCACGGCAATACGCTGGGCGCGCTGGCGGCCGGCGGCAACGCCTGGCGACGCGCGCAGTTCCAGCCGATCCTGCCGCAGACCCACCATGTATCGCCCTGCTACGCCTATCGTGACCAGCAGCAGGGCGAGACGCCCGAAGCTTATGCCGCCCGGCTCGCTGACGAGTTGGAGGCCAAGATTCTCGAGCTCGGCGCGGACGAGGTCATCGCCTTCGTCGCCGAGCCGGTCGTTGGCGCGACCTTGGGCGCCGTTGGCCCGGTCGCCGACTACTTCGCCCGCATCCGCCGCATCTGCGACAAGTACGGCGTGCTGCTGATCCTCGACGAGGTGATGTGCGGCATGGGCCGCACGGGCACGATGTTCGCCTGCGAGCAGGAGGGCATCTCGCCCGACCTCGTCACCATCGCCAAGGGGCTTGGCGGCGGCTATCAGCCGATCGGCGCGGTGCTGCTCTCGGACAGGATCTACCGTGCCTTTGCCGAGGGCTCGGGCCTGTTCCAGCACGGCCATACCTATATCTGCCATCCGATGGCGGCGGCGGCGGCGAACAAGGTCGTCGAGCTGATCTCGCAGCCGGACATGCTCGAAAACGTCCGGCTGATGGGCGAGCGCCTGCAGGCGGGGCTCGACGCCCGCCTCGGCCAGTCGCCCCATGTCGGCGACATCCGCGGGCGCGGCCTGTTCCGCGGCATCGAGATCGTCGCCGACAAGGAGAGCAAGGTCCCCTTCGATCCGGCGCTGAAGATGCACGCCCGGATCAAAAAGGAGGCGATGGCGCGGGGCCTGCTGAGCTATCCGATGGGCGGCACCATTGACGGCCGGCTGGGCGACCATGTGCTGCTGGCGCCGCCCTACATCATCACGCCCGAGGAGATCGACCAGATCGTCGAGCGGATCGGCGGCGCGATTGACGCGGCGGTCAGGGTCTGACGCTGCCATGGCACCCCGCATCGCCTTCGCAGGCTTCAATCTCGAATCGGTCACCGCGGTTCCGCAGACGGTGGAACTGGCCGAGTTCGAGCGCGTCTGCGTGCGCGGACCGAAGCTGACGGAGCGGTTTCGCGGCACCAACACGGTGCCGGGCGGCTGCCTGAAAATCTGCGAAGCGGACGGCGCCGAGTTTGTGCCGCTGTTCCACACGCTGCTCGGCGCGCTCGGCCCGGCTTCGGACGAGGCGGTCGAGCGCTATACGCGCGAGATCGTCGAGGAGCTGGACCGGAATGGCCCCCTCGACGGCGTCATCCTGTTCCTGCACGGCGCCTGCTGGGCAGCGGGTTATCCGGATGTCGAGCGGCATGTGATCGATGCTGTGCGCGCGGCCTTTCCGGCGCTGCCGATCGCCGTAGCGCTCGACTATCACGGCAACATCGACCGCGAGACCCTGCGCGGGGCGGACATTGCCGTCGCCTATCGCCATTCGCCGCATATCGACATGGGTGAGACCGGCGAGCGTGCGGCACGGGCCCTGCTCCGGCTGCTGCGCGAAAACCATCGGCCTGGCCTCGCGGTAGCGCGCCCCGACATTGTGATCCCCTCGATCATGTCGGCGACGGCGCTCGAGCCGCTCGCTGCGATCATCACCGAGGCCCGTACGGCCGAAACCGCCGGCGACTGCGACATCTCGGTGATGGCCGGCTTCTCCTATGCCGACAGCGCCAATACCGGCATGTCGGTGATCTGCCTGGACTGGGACGGCCAGGAAGCTGCCGAAGCAAAGGCTCAGGCCTTCGCGGACCGGCTGCGCGGGGCGCGGCAGGCCATCGCGAACGCAATACCGATCCTGGGCGTCGAGGAGGCCTTGGCCGATGTCGAGGCCAGGCTGGCGAACGGTCGCCCGATCGTGCTGCTCGAGCATGCCGACCGGATGAACGACTCGACGCATCTGCTGCGCGCCCTGCTCAGCCGCCATGTCGGGCGGGTCAATGTGCCGTTCCTGCTCGATCCCGAGACCGCAGCGCAGGCTCATGCCGCCGGCGAAGGCGCCGACATCACGGTCGCGCTCGCCGGCAAGACGGCCCCGGAGACCGGAGGCCCTGTCGAAGCCATGGCACGGGTCCTCTGGTCTGGGTCGAAATCCTTCTCGGTATCGGGACGCTACCAGCACGGCTCCTTCGTCGATCTCGGCCTGACGGCGCTCCTCCAGATTGGCGCGGTCCGCGTCTCGGTCGTGTCGCATTTCGCCTTCGCGGTCGATGGCGATCCGTTCTTCATCTTCGGCGAGCGGCCGGAGGATTACGACGTCATCCTGCTACGCTCGAAGACCCATTTCCGCGACTACTACGAGCCGCTGGCCGACCGGATCCTCGTGGTCGACACACCCGATCTCGGCCCCGCCGATGTGCGGCTGATCCCATACCGGCAGCTCGACACGGCCAGTGCCTATCCCTGGAGCGACGCTCCGGCCTGACACCAGCAACCAATCAGAAGAGAGGGGAAAAAGTGACGTTCCGGTTCAAGACATTCGGGGCTGCCGCGCTGATCGCGGGCTCCGTTCACGCAATGCCGGCGTTCGCCGAGACGGCGCTGAACGTCGTCATGCAGGCGCCGCTCAGGACGCTCGATCCGATCCTGAGCACGGCCCAGATCGTGCGGACACATGGCTTCATGGTGTTCGACACGCTGCTGGGCATGGATGCCAAGTACAACCCGCAGCCGCAGATGGCCGAATACAGCGTCTCGGCCGACAAGATGACCTACACCTTCGCCCTGCGCGACGGGCTGACATGGCATGACGGCACACCCGTCAAGGCCGAGGACTGCGTCGCCTCGATCAAGCGCTGGGCTGCCAATGACGGCGCCGGGCGCACGATGATGGCCTCTGTCGCGTCGATCGAGGCGACCTCCGACAAGGTCCTCGTCATCAAGCTGGCGAAGCCTTTCGGCCAGGTGCTCGAGCTGCTCGCGAAGCCTTCGCCGGTGCCGCCCTTCATGATGCCCAAGCGCCTCGCCGAGACGCCCGCCGGCAAGCAGGTCACCGAGATGGTCGGCTCCGGCCCGTTCCGCTTCGTCGCCGAGCAGTACCGGCCCGGCGACCAGGCCGTCTACGTCAAGAACAAGGACTACAAGCCGCGTTCCGAGCCGATGAGCTGGACCGCCGGCGGCAAGGTCGTGAATGTCGACAAGGTCGTCTGGAAGGCGATGCCCGACATGCAGACCTCGATCAACGCGCTGCAATCCGGCGACGTCGATCTGATCGAGCAGGTGACGATCGACCTGCTGCCACTGCTCAAGGCCAATGACGAGATCAAGACCGGCGCCATCAACGCGCTTGGCAGCCAGGTCACCGGCCGCTTCAACCACCGCCTGCCGCCCTTCGACAATCCGAAGGCCCGCCAGGCGGCAATGTATGCGCTGGATCAGGACCAGCTCATGCAGACCGCCATCGGCGACAGCCAGTATTACAAGCTCTGCGCCTCGGTCTATGGCTGCGACGTTCCGCTCGCCTCCGATGCCGGCTCGGAATACCTTAAGGGCAGCGCCAAGGAGCGCATGGCCAAGGCCAAGGAGCTGCTGAAGGCTTCCGGATATGACGGCGCGCCGGTGCTGATGATGCAGCCGACGGACCTGACCATCCTCTCCACCCAGCCGATCGTCGCGGCCGAACGCCTGCGCGAGGCCGGCTTCAAGGTCGATGTCGCCGCGATGGACTGGGCGACGCTGCAGTCGCGCAAGAACAGCACGCAGCCGGTGGCGCAGGGCGGCTGGAACATGCTCTTCACCTATTGGGGCGTTGCCGGCATCTGGAACCCGACCGTGCATGCCCTGCTCGACGGCTCGGGCTCGGAGACCGCCTGGTCGGGCTGGCCGCGCAATGCCCGCGTCGAGGAACTGCGCGCCGCCTATCTCACGGCGCCGACGCTCGACGAGCAGAAGAAGCTCGCCAGGGAGATCCAGCAGATCGCCTTTGACGAGGGCTTCTACTTCAACGCCGGCGAGTTCCAGTCCGTCGCCGCCTGGCGCGCCAAGCTGAAGAACCTCCAGCCCGGCCCGCTCACCCTGTTCTGGGGCGTGAGCAAGTAACGCTTCCAAGCCGGACGGTGGCGCCGCCATCGCCCGGCCCTGCAAGCCCTGTTGACGGCGCCGCCCCCCGGCCGGTGCCCCGCGCGGAGCACTCCATGGCTTCCTATTTCCTGCGCAGGCTGCTGATGGCGATCCCCGTCATGTTCTTCGTGGCGCTGTTCGTCTTCCTGCTGCTGCGCCTGACGCCGGGCGATCCGGCCCAGGCCATCGCCGGCGACCATGCGACACCGGCTCAGCTCGCGGCCATCCGCGACCATCTTGGTCTCGACAAGCCGATCGCGAGCCAGTTCGCGGCCTGGATCGGCAACATGGCGACCGGTGATTTCGGCGAGTCCCTGATCTCGCAGCGCCCGGTGCTGGAGATGATCGGCCAGCGCATCGGCCCGACGCTGGCGCTCGCGGTCATGGCGATGATCTTCACGGTCGTGATCTCGCTGCCGCTCGGCGTGCTCGCCGCCTGGCGCCATGGCGGGATGGTCGACCGCTTCGTCATGGCGCTGTCGGTCGTCGGCTTCTCCATCCCGATCTTCGTGATCGGCTATGTGCTGATCGCCGTCTTCGCGGTCGACCTGAAATGGTTCCCGGTGCAGGGCTACAAGCCGCTCGCCGAAGGCTTCGGCCCGTTCCTCCACCGCATCCTGCTTCCCGGCCTCGCGCTCTCGTTCTTCTACATCGCGCTGGTCTCGCGCATGACGCGCGCCTCGATGCTGGAGGTGCTGCGCGAGGACTATGTGCGCACCGCACGAGCCAAGGGTCTGGGCGAGCGTATCGTCCTCTTCCGCCACGCGCTGCGCAATGCCGCGATCCCGATCCTCACGGTGGTCGGCACCGGCTTCGCCATGATGGTCTCGGGCGTCGTCGTCACCGAGACGGTCTTCAACATCCCCGGCCTCGGCCGGCTGGTGATCGATGGAGTGCTTGCCCGCGACTACCCGCTGATCCAGGCGATCATCCTGCTCACGGCCGGAGCCTATGTGCTGATCAACCTGCTGATCGACCTTTCCTACGCACTGAGCGACCCGAGGATCCGCTATCAATGAGCGCCTCATCAAGCCCCGTTGAGGGCAAGCTGCCCCGGCGCCGCCTGCTGCAGAACCCGCCGCACTGGACGACGGTGCTCGCGGTCATCGTCCTGCTTGTCGTTGTCGCGATGGCGGTGTTCGCGCCATGGCTCGCAAATTTCGAACCGACCAAGCTCAACGCGGCGATGCGGCTCAAGCCCGCCTCCGACACCTATTGGCTGGGCACGGACAGCTTCGGCCGCGACCTCTATTCGCGCGTGGTCTACGGCGCGCGGGTCTCGCTGCTGGTGGGGGCAGGCGTCGCCGTCGGCGCGACCCTCATCGGCCTCCCGCTCGGCCTGCTCGCCGGCTGGTATCGCGGCATCGACGGCGTGCTGATGCGGATGATGGACGGGTTGATGGCCATTCCCGGCATCCTGCTCGCGATCGCGATCGTTGCGCTGGTCCGGGGCGGGCTCTTCACCGTGATCTTCGCCATCATGCTGCCGGCGATCCCGCAAGTCGTTCGCCTGGTCCGTGCGCGCGTCATCGCGGCACGCGAGGAGACCTATGTCGACGCGGCGGTGCTGCTCGGAACGCCGCCGAGGAAGCTGATCTGGAAGCACCTGCTGCCGACGACGATCGCACCGCTGATCGTCCAGGGGACCTACATGTACGCCTCCGCCATCCTGACGGAAGCAGCTCTGTCCTTCCTCGGCGTCGGCATCGGCACGGAGATCCCGAGCTGGGGCAACATCATGGCCGAAGGCCGGCTCTATTTCGCGATCAACCACTGGCTGGTGTTCTGGCCAGCGATCGTGCTGTCGGCGTGCATCCTGTCGATCAACCTGCTCGGCGACGCACTGCGTGACCGCCTCGACCCGAAAATGCAGGGGAGAAGCCCGTGAGCGACATGGCAACTGTGCCCCGGCCGGTGCTCTCGATCCGCGACCTGCGTGTCGCGACGGGCGGGCGCGAATCTTCCGACATCCTGAAAGGCATCAGCTTCGACATCCAGCCGGGCGAGACGCTCTGCCTTGTCGGCGAATCCGGCTCCGGAAAATCGGTGACCTCGCTGGTCGCGATGGATCTGTTGCCGCGCGACGAGTTGCGGGCGACGGGCGGCAAGGTTCTGCTCAATGGCGAGGACATCCTCACCGCGACGCCGTCCCGGACGAAAGCGCTGCGCGGCGCCGAAATGGCGATGATCTTCCAGGAGCCGATGACGGCGCTGAACCCGGTGCTGACGATCGGGCTTCAGATGGACGAGGTCTACTGGGCGCACACCCAAATGCGGCCGAAGGAGCGCCGGGAGGCCGCTCTCGCCGCCTTCGAGGCCGTGCATCTCCCCGATCCGGCGCGCATCTACGACAGCTACCCGCATCAGCTTTCCGGCGGGCAGCGCCAGCGCGTGATGATCGCGATGGCGCTTGCCCTGAAGCCGAAGCTCCTGATCGCCGACGAGCCGACCACCGCTCTCGACGTCACCACCCAGAAGCAGATCCTCAGCCTGATCCGCGAATTGCAGGACAAGCAGAACACGGCCGTCCTGTTCATCACCCACGACATGGGCGTGGTCGTCGACATCGCCGATCGCGTCTGCGTCATGCGCCGCGGCGAGATCGTCGAGACCGGCCCCGTCGAACGGGTGCTCAGCCAGCCGCGCGAAGCGTATACGCGCGAACTACTGCAGGCCGTGCCGTCGCTGATCCCGCGTGCCGCTCGTGCTGCAGCGAAGGAGGCCGAAGCCGTCGTCGAGATCCGCAACCTCGAAAAGACCTTCAGCATCGGTTCAGTGCTCGGCCGCTTGATGGGGCGGGACATCCGCTCCGTGCGGGCCGTGAACGATGTCAGCTTCAGCCTGGCACCCGGGCGCACGCTCGGCATCGTCGGCGAGTCCGGCTCCGGCAAATCGACGGTGGCGCGCTGCCTGCTCAGGCTCGAGCATCCGACCGGCGGCGAAATTCGCGTCAACGGTCAGGATATCGCTCCTCTGCAGGGGCAGGCAGCGCTGGCGCCAGCGCGGCGCCGCGTGCAGATGGTGTTCCAGGACCCCAATCGCTCGCTCAATCCGCGCCTGCGCATCGGCGAGAGCCTGATCGAGGGACCGCTCAATCTCGGCGAGGATCGAGCTTCCGCCCTGAAGCGGGCGGGCGAACTGATCGAGGTGGTCGGCCTGCCGCGCGCCAGCCTCGAACGCTTCCCGCATCAGTTCTCCGGCGGCCAGCGCCAGCGCATCGCGATCGCCCGCGCCCTGATGATGGAGCCCGAGGTCATCGTCGCGGACGAGGCCGTCTCCGCGCTCGACGTCTCGGTGCAGGCGCAAGTGCTGGCGCTGCTCGCTGAAATCCAGGAGCGGCGCAATATCGCGGTGCTGTTCATCACCCACGACCTGCGCGTCGCCGCACAGATCTGCGACGAGGTCATGGTGATGCAGCGCGGCCGCGTCGTCGAGGATGGGCCGGCGTCAGAGGTGCTGGCGCGGCCACGCCATGAGTATACACGAGCCTTGATCAACGCAGCGCCGGGGCGGGACTGGGATTTCGCCGCCGGCCACCGCATCGCCGGAACCGACGCATGATTTCCGCCAGCCTCGTCCAGCTCGATATCCAGGCCCTGGCGCCGGCCGAGAACTTCCGGCGCATCCACGACTTCGTTGCCGCCGAGGCGGCGCAGGGCGCGCAGCTCATCCTGTTCCCGGAGCTCGCGAACACTGGCTATGTCGAGCCGCTGGTGCCGGGCAGGCCCATGGTCAGCGACGTCCCGCATTTCGGCGCGGCGCTCTACGAAGCCTGTGCGGCGCCCGACGGCGAGGAGATCCGGGCACTTGTCGCGCTTGCGGCGCGGCACCGCGTTCATCTGGTGATCGGGCTGGGCCTGCGCGATCGCCTGCGCGCCGGCGTGATGCGAAATGCCTCGCTGCTGATCGGCCCCGAAGGCGTGCTGGGCGACTACACCAAGGTCCACCAGTGGCAGAACGAGAAGCTGTTCTTCACCGGCGGCGACCACATCGACACCTATCCGGTCTTCGGCACCCGGCTCGGCATGCAGGTCTGCTACGATATCCGCTTCCCCGAGATCACCCGCATCCTCGCTTTGCAGGGGGCGAGCATCGTTACCTCGGTCTGGGCCTCGTTTGGCGCCGAGAACGTGCCGGTGACCGACGAAGCGCTCTTCATCCACCGCGCCTATACGCGCGCCACCGAGAACGGCGTATTCTTCCTGAGCTGCAACCGCAGCGGCAGCCGCGGCGGCCAGCGCTTCTTCGGCCGCTCCTGCGCCGTCGCGCCGGACGGCCGGGTGCTCGGCGCGCTCGACCATGACCGCGAGGACGTGCTGCGCGTCGAGATCGACCTGGCGGACGTCGCGCGCTATCGCAGCTTCACCGGCATCTGGGCCGACCGTGCGCCCGCCCTCTACGCGAAATACCTCACTCCCTGACATCAGCGAGACCTCCGATGACGACCTCCCCCTGCCCGCCGCTCAGCGACGCCGACTGGCCGGCGCAGATCGCCGAGATGAAGGACGGCTTCGCCGGCGCGCTCAACGTCTACCGGACGATGGCGCATCATCCTGCGCTGCTGAAGGCCTGGGCGCCGCTGCGCCAGCATGTCGTCAAGGACAGCGCGCTCGGGCCAGTGCGCTCGGAGGTGGTGATCCTGCGCGCAGCCCATCGCATGGGCTCGCCATACGAGTGGGCGCACCATGTCAGCCGCTCGCGGGTGCTCGGGATGAGCGACGACCGTATCGCAGCACTGCGCGGCATGCCGGAGGGCGAGGACGGACTGATCGCCCGGGCCGTCGATGCCCTCTTCGACGACAAGCGGCTTCCGCCTGCGCTCGAAGCCGAGCTCGCGGCCGCGCTCGGCCGCGAGGCGGTCTTCGACCTGGTCGCGACCGTCGGCTTCTACTCGGTCCTCGGCTACATCCTGATGACCTACGACACGCCGATCGATGCGCCGGTCGCCGCCGAAATGGCCGCGCGGCCGCTGGCGGCAACGACCTGATCGTCGTACGGCCCCGCCTGCCTGCAGGCGGCCGCCCGGCGTCAGCCGATGACGCCGAACGCAAATGCGCTTCGGCACACCGGCGCGATCATTCGTTCGTCCTCTTAGTCGGCCGCCAACTCGCATTGAGCCTTCAGCTCGATGGCGAGATCCGGCCGATCGGTGGTGAAGGCGCTGGCGCGGGCAGCGAATGCCTTTCGGATCGCCGGCTCGTCATGAGCTGCGAAGAAGCCGAGCCGCACCCCTTCCTCGCGGCAGACGACGACATCATCGTCGTGCATCGCCGATACCCTGACCGCGAGTTCCTTGACGCCCACCGCGCGCGCCATATGGCATAAGGCTCGGACATCACGGGGCGACGACTCCAGGAGCCGTTCGGCAATCAGCCAGATCGCCGGCGTGTCGGGCGCGAGCGCCGAAAGCTCGGCGAGCGTGGGCAGGTCGAATGATGTGAAGACGGTCCTGTCGAGCAGGAACCGCTCCTTGAGCCGTGCCACGAGCTGGGCCTCGATGCCGGGATAGCGCTCGCCGCCCTGGCGCGCCTTGAGTTCGATGCGCAGCCTGATTCCGCTCGGCGCGAGGATGTCGAGAACCTCGTCGAGGCTCGGGATCGTCTCGCCTTCCGTTCCGATCAGCCCCACGCTCCGGAGCTCGGCCCAGTCCTTGTCGCCGACCGGCCCAGATCCGGCCGCGGTCCTTCCCAACACGGCATCGTGGTGGACGAACAGCACCCCGTCGCGGCTGCGATGGATGTCGAACTCGATGAAATCCACCGACAGGGCAGCGGAGTTGCGGAAAGCGAGGCGGCTGTTCTCGGGCCAGAGCCTGGCCCCGCCGCGATGTGAGGCGATATCCGTCATATGTCTGTCACCATCCGGAGCGATGTGTGCTTATGCAAGATAAATTGCCGTCAGGCGAGTCTGCAATTTAACTTGCAAGACGCTGCGCCCCTCCAATAACCTGCGCAGCATGGGAGAGCCGATGAACCTGACCGAGATCATCTCGGCGCGCCGGGACGAGCTGACCGAGTCGGACCGGCGGCTCGTCGAGGTTCTCCTGGCCAATCGCACGGCAGGCAGCTTTTTGCCGGCGCACAAGGTCGCCGACCAGGCGGGCGTGCACGCCTCGACCGCCGGCCGCCTGGCGCGCAAGCTCGGCTTCGCCTCCTATCGCGAGATGCGCGGCGCGCTGCAGGACACCGTCGTGGCCGATCTCGACGCGTCGGTCCGGGTCCGGCGGCGTCTCGATCGGGTTCGCGGCGATTCCCTGCTGGGCTCCGTCGTCGAAGGGGAAATTCGGGCGCTCGGCGCTCTCGTCAGCCAGATCTCCGATGCGGAGATCGTCGCCGCAGCTGAACTCCTTCGGCAGGCTGGGCGCGTTCTCGTCGTCGGAGAGGGGCATGCCAGCAGTCTCGCCGACCTGTTCGTGCGGCGCCTGGTCAGATCCGGATATCGCGCCGCGGCGATCGCCCATGCCGACTGGCAGGCGGCAGACCAGCTGCTCGGCCTCGCCCCTGGCGACGTGGTCGTCGCCCTGATCTTCCGCCATGAAGCCCCGGCCGTGGCGCGCCTCGTTTCCTGCGCCCGAAGCATCGGCGCGCGGACGCTGCTCATCACCGACAGGCGTACCGGCGTGCCTGCCTGCGACGTGCAGCTCGTCGCCGCCCGCGGCGAGCAGGGCGAATTCCATTCGCTGACCGTGCCCATGGCGATCTGCAACACGCTGATCCTGGAACTGTCACGGACGGACGACGGCCGCTCGCTGGAAACGCTGGCGAAGGTCGAGGCCTTGCAACGCCTGTTTCGCGGCAAGCCCGGCTAGGGCCGCCGCATCGATGAACGACGGAACACTCAAACGATTCCTGTCAGTTGGGAGGATGCCATGACGATGTCGACCAAACAAAAAACGCAGCTCGTTGCCTTGATTGGCACCGGGCTGGCCGTGGCCGCCTGCTCGGCGGCCGTCGCGGCTGACAAGCCGGCCCTCACGGTCGCAGTGAATGAGCTCGCCCGATCGCTCGATCCCGGCGAGCATACGGGCAATGTCGATACCCGGATCTACTACTCGATCTTCGACACGCTGATCCGGCGCGACTTCGCCAATCCGACGGCCGATGGCGGCGCGAAACTGGTGCCCGGACTGGCGGAAAGCTGGTCCTGGACGACGCCGACCACCTTTGACCTGAAGCTGCGCCGCGGCGTCGTCTGCCATGACGGCAGCCCTTTCGACGCCAATGACGTGCTGGCAACCTTCTCGCCCGACCGTCTCTGGGGGCCGAAGGCCTACTACCCCGAGGGCCGCGTCTATTTCGGCAACTTCACCAATGTCGAGAAGCTCGACGATTTCACCGTCCGGATCACGACGGCGCAGCATGATCCGATCATGGAGCATCGGCTGTCGAGCTACATGTCCTTCGCCATCTGCGACGAGCCCTGGCACGCCTTCCGCAAGGAGGGCGTCGACTCGAAGGTTTGGATGGATCAGGCCGCCAAGTCACTGCGCTGGAAACCCGTCGGTACCGGCCCCTACAGCTTCGTCGACTACCAGAAGAACGAGAAGATCACGTTGGCCGCCTTCGACCGCTATTTCGGCGGCGCGCCTGCGGCCAAGACCATCACCTTCCGCTCGGTTCCGGAGGTCGCGGCCCGCGTCGCCGGTCTCGTCGCCGGCGATTTCGACATCGCGGTCGAGCTCCCGCCGGACCAGTGGGACGGGCTGAAGCGCTACAAGGACGTCGCGATCAGGACCGAACCGCTGGAGAACAGCCATGTGCTCCAGTTCAACACCAACGACCCGCTGCTCTCTGACAAGAAACTGCGCCACGCCATGAGCCTGGCGATCGACCGCAAGGCGCTGATCGACGCGCTCTGGAAGGGCCAGACCTACGCGCCGAACGGCCATCAGCTGCCTAGCTTCGGACCGATGTATATCAAGGAGAACAAGGGCTACCCCTACGATCCGGCACTCGCCAAGAAGCTTGTCGCGGAAAGCTCCTACAAGGGCCAGGAGATCTCCTACCGGCTGATCCCGAACTACTACCTCTACAATGTCGAGGCGGCGCAGGTGATCCAGGAGATGTGGCGCGCTGTGGGCATCAACGCCCGCATCGACTTCGTCGACAGCTTCAGGGAGGTGCGCAAGCCCGGTGCCCAGGTCATCGTCTGGTCGAACACCTATCGCGTGCCTGATCCGGCCGGTGCGATCCTGACCCTGTGGGGACCCGACAGCGAAAACCAGAAGACCTGGAAGTACTACGGCGCGAGCCCCGCCTTCAACGACGCCGCCAAGGACCTGCTGGCCGAGACGGACGAGACGAAGCGGCGGGCGATCTTCGCCAAGCTGCTCACGGCCTTCGAGGACGATATGCCGATGACGATGCTCTACAACCCTGTCACCGGCTATGGCGTGAAGAAGGGCATCAACTGGACGCCCTACAGCCAGTACTACATGGACTTCCGCCCCTCGAACTTCTCGATGGCCGCGAAGTGACGCTGAGCGAGCGCAGCGCCGATCCCGACGGAGGCAGTCCAACGCTGCTCTCCGTCGAGGGACTGACGGTCGGCTTCCGCACCGCCAAGGGCTATGCCGACATCCTGCACGCCGTCTCCTTCACCGTCCGGTCCGGAACGACGACCTGCATTGTCGGCGAAAGCGGCAGCGGCAAGAGCGTCTCTTGCCAGGCGGTTCTCGGCCTGCTGCCGCAGAACGGGCGCCGGACAGGCGGTCGCATCCTCTTCGAAGGACGCGACCTCGCCGCGGCCAGCGAAGCCGAGCTCGAGGCCGTGCGGGGCCGCGGCATCGGGATGGTGTTTCAGGACCCGCTCGGATCGCTGAACCCGCTGCATACGGTCGGCGCGCAACTGCGTGAAACACTGCGCCTGCATACGTCGCTCTCCGAGCCGCAACGCCAGGCCCGTGCGCTGGAGCTTTTGCGCATGGTCGGCATCCCCGAGCCGGAGCAGCGCCTCGCGTCCTATGTCCACCAGTTCTCCGGCGGCATGGCGCAGCGGGTGATGATCGCGATGGCACTCGCCTGCGAACCGCGCCTGCTGATCGCCGACGAGCCGACGACCGCGCTCGACGTGACGATCCAGGCGCAGATCCTCGACCTGCTCAACCGACTCAAGGCCGAGCTCGGCATGGCGATCCTGTTCGTCACCCACGACCTCGGCGTCGTCGCCGAGATGGCCGACGATGTCGTGGTGATGCGTCACGGCCGCGTCGTCGAGGCGGGACCGGCCGAGCGCCTCCTGCAGACACCCGAAGCGACCTATACCCGCGAGCTCCTCGCAGCCATGCCGCGCCTCGACGTCGCCGCGCCGGTCTATCGCGAAAGGGCCGCGTCATGAGCGGCGCGACGGAACCCTTGCTGCGCGTCTCGGGTCTGCGCCGGCATTTCGGCGGCGGCCGCTCGTTCCTGCGGCCGCAGCGGACCATCCGCGCCGTCGAGGACGTGTCGTTGACGCTGCGCATCGGCGAGACGCTGGGCCTCGTCGGGGAATCCGGCTGCGGGAAATCAACGACCGGCCGGATGATCGTCGGGCTCGAACGGCCGAGCGGCGGCGAGATCCTGTTCAAGGGGCGCGACCTGACCGGCCTGACGCCGCGCGACTGGCAGCTTCAGCGCCGCGACATCCAGATGATTTTCCAGAATCCGCAATCGGCGCTCGATCCACGCTTGAGCATCGGTCGCCAGATCCGCGAGCCGCTCGACCTGCACGAGATCGGCGAACGCAGCGGGCGCGACGCCGAGGTTGCGCGCCTGATGCAGGCCGTGGCGCTCGCGCCGGAGATGGCGGATCGCTTCCCGCACCAGATCAGCGGCGGCCAGGCGCAGCGCGTCGTGATCGCGCGGGCGCTGGCGATGAAGCCGAGCCTGATCGTCTGCGACGAGCCGGTCTCCGCCCTCGACGTCTCCGTGCAGGCGACGGTGACGGAACTCCTGCAGGAGCTGCAGGAGCGCTTCGACATCGCCTATCTCTTCATCTCGCACGACCTGCGGGTGGTGAAGAAACTCTCGCATCGCATCGCCGTGATGTATCTCGGCCAGATCGTCGAGGAGGGGCCGACGGATCCGGTCTATCGCAGGCCGATGCACCCCTACACGATGGCCCTGCTCGCCGCGATTCCGGACCTTTCGGGCTCGCGTTCCTCCCGGCCGGCCCGGCTCGCGGGCGATCCACCCTCGCCTGCCAATCCGCCGGCGGGCTGCCATTTCCACACCCGCTGCCCCTATGCCCGTTCGCGCTGTTCCGCCGAGATGCCCGGCCTGCGCGTTCTCGGGAACGGCCGCAGCGTCCGCTGCCACTTCGCCGAGGAACTGGGAACCGCATCATGACCCGGCCACTTGTCATCGCTCATCGCGGCCATTCCGCCCGGCATCCGGAGAACACGTTGGAGGCCTATCGCGCCGCGATTGCCTCCGGAGCGGACCTCGTCGAGACCGATGCGCGCTTGAGCGCCGACGGCGTCGTCGTCGCCTCGCATGATCCGGACCTCGCCCGTACGGCCGGCAGCAGCGCGAGCGTCGCGGATACGTCATATGAGGCGCTGAAGAGCCTTGCCCGCTCGGGCGGTGTCCAACTCGCGACCCTCGCGGAGGCGCTGGCGGCGATCTGCCCGCATCGACCGGCTCTGATCGACATCAAGACCAAGGATCTCGCGATCATCGATGCGGTGCTCGGCGTCATCAGGGAGCTCGATGTGCTCGACCGGGTCTGGATCGGCGCACGCGAGGTCCTTCAGGTCGCCCATGCGACACTGAAAGCGCCCGGAATCCGGGTCCTTGCCTTCCTGCCCGACGGGGCCAATCCCGAGCATTATGCCTGTGCAGGTGCAAGCGCGTTCCGCATCTGGGAGGGCGCGCTCGACGGCCCGGTCGCGGCTCGTTTGCTCGGACGCCAGCCGGTCTGGGTCACGGCGGGGGGCGCCGGCACCGGCCGCATCGTCGGCGACGTCGACGGCGACAGCCTGCGTGGCATCCTCGCGCATGCTCCGCAGGCTGTGCTGCTCAACGATCCCGACCTGCTCATCGGCCTGCAGAGCCGCAAGGCATCGTGATGTCGAGCCGGCTCCTCCTGACGAAGCTGACGCGCGGCCTCCTGACCGTGTGGCTGATCGTCACCCTGACCTTCCTCGCGCTGAATCTCTCGGGCGACCCGATCGAGGCCCTCGTCGGCGATCAGGCCACAGCTGAGGTCATCGCGCATTACCGCGAGAAATTCGGGCTCGACCGGCCTCTCTGGCGGCAATACATCTCCTATGTCGCCGGCATCGCGCAGGGCGATTTCGGGCTTTCGCTGTCCGACCAGCGGCCGGCCATCGAGCTGATCGCTGCCGCCCTGCCCCGCACCCTGCGACTGGGACTGACCGCCTTTGTCCTCGGCCTCATTCTCGGGGTCGGGCTCGGCATCGTCGCGGCACTCAACCGCAACAAGCCGGTGGACCGCTTCGTGATGAGCTTCGCCGTCCTCGGTTTCAGCCTGCCGAACTTCTTCCTCGGCATCATGCTGATCCTGCTGTTCTCGCTGCACTGGCGCATGCTGCCGAGCGCGGGCGACGCGACGATCTGGCACCTGATCCTGCCGGCCGTGACTTTGGGGACGCATTTCGCCGGTACTTTTGCCCGCTTCACCCGCTCGGCGATGCTCGAGGTCTTGAACAAGCAATATGTCGTCGCCGCCCGGGCCAAGGGCGTGCCGCGCCCGCGCCGGGTGCTCTGGCATGCCCTGCCCAATGCCGCGATCCCGATCGTCACGATCATCGGCCTCAAGCTCGGCGATCTCGTCGCCGGTTCGATCATCGTCGAGACGGTCTTCGCTGTCCCCGGCGTCGGCCGGCTTCTGGTGAACGCGGTCACCTCGCGCGACTTCGCCCTGGTCCAGGCGATCCTGATCATGACCTCGATCACGATGGTCCTCGCCAACCTGGCCGTCGACGCCGTCTACGCGCTGATAGACCCGCGCATGCGCGCCGCCCGTTCGGAGAGCTGAGATGGCGATGTCGAGGCTGTTCAGCCGGAGTGACGATGCCCCCGTTCGCGCCGAAGCGCGCTATCCGGCCCTGGTGGTCGTCTCCCTCGTTGTGCTCGGGCTGATCCTCGCGATCTTTGTCTTCGCCGACTGGCTCGCGCCCTACGACTATCGCACGCAGTCGCTGCTGAAGCGGCTGAAGCCGCCGGCCTTCCTCGGCGGCATGCCCGAGCATCTCCTTGGTACGGACGAGCTCGGCCGCGATATCCTGAGCCGGCTGATCTATGCGATCCGCTTCAGCGTGCTCGTCGCGCTCGGCGGCACGATGATCGGAGCTTTGATCGGAACAGTGCTCGGCTTCATCGCGGCGCATTTCCGCGGGCTTGCCGAGGAGGCGATCATGATGCTGGCCGACGTTCAGGCGTCGCTGCCTTTCATGATGATCGCGCTGGCGCTGATCGCCTTGTTCGGCGGCGGGTTCTTCCTGTTCGTGGCGATCATGGGCTTCTATGGCTGGGAGGTCTTCGCGCGTCTCACGCGCGGCGTCGTCATCGCGGCCAACACGCAGGGCTACGCCACGGCCGTGACCGCGCTCGGGGCACCGGCCCGCCATGTCTATCTTCGGCACGTCCTGCCGAACATCCTGAGCGTGCTGATCGTCCAGTTCACGCTCAATTTCCCGCAGGTGATCCTGCTCGAGACCTCGCTCAGCTTCCTCGGCCTCGGCATCCGTCCGCCGCTCACCAGCCTCGGCCAGATGCTGGGTGCTGGCCGCGCCTATCTGACAAGCGCCTGGTGGATAGCCGTGTTGCCGGGCATCGCGATCTTCCTGACCACGATGTCCATTTCCATTCTCGGCGACTGGATCAGAGACCGGCTGGATCCGACCCTGCAGTCCCGCTAGCGGCCGAGCCGCCAGTGGAAGGGGGGCCGTATCCGTGCCCGCCGTGAGCTCCGTTCCACTTCACGCGCTCATGAGATATGACGATAGGTCAGGCTGGCATACCGGAGGCTGATGGCTCGTTATGGAATGGGTGGTTGTCGGCCTCCTCCTCGGGATCTTCTTTCTCGTTGCAGTGCCATGGGCCGCCTTCGCCGCATCGGGACGAAGCTCGCGGGCACTGGCGCAGATCGCACAATTGCAAGCCGACATCTCGGCTTTGCGCGCGCAGTTGAGCGCGATCCAGGCCGGAACCGGTGTATCGCCCTCATCCCCCCTCGTGGCGGCGGATGATCGGACCGACGCTCCTGAATCCGACGCTCCCGAAGAGGCCGTGACGACACCCGAGTCGCCACCAGTCGAGGCCAAGCCGCCGGAACCGGTATCGGTCAGCGAAATACCTGCCCCGCCGTCTCCCCCTTCGATCGAACCGATCCAGATTGCGGCCAGATCCGCGTCCGACGCTGCCGAAGCGGTCTCGTCCGAATTCGCCCCGCCGCCCCAGATCGAGGTGGTCGCACAGGAGGCGCAGCAAGAACCCGCCACCGCTCCCCGTCGCGATATCGAAGCGACGATCGGATCCCGCTGGGCCGTCTGGGTCGGCGGCCTAACCCTGGCCTTCGGCGGCCTCTTTCTCATTCGCTATTCGATCGAGGCGGGCATGTTCGGGCCCGGCGCCCGCCTGCTGATGGGCGCGGCCTTCGCGGTTCTGCTCGCCATCGCGAGTGAGTATCTGCGGCGACGCGAAGCGCCCCTGCCCTTTCCCGCCATGGACGATGCGCTCGCCGCAAACATCCCGGCAATCCTTGCCGGCGTCAGCGTTCTTGCCGGCTTCGGCGTCGCCTTTGCCGCCCATGCAATCTACGACTTCATCGGACCGACGACCGCGTTCATGCTGATGGCCCTCATCGGACTGTCGGCACTGGCAGCTTCGCTCGTCCATGGGCCCGCACTCGGCCTGTTCGGCGTGGTCGGCTCCTACATCACGCCGTTCCTGATCAGCAGCACGGCACCTGCCTTCGCATCGCTCTCGCTGTTCATCGCCTTCGTGACGGCAACCGCCTTCCTGCTGCATGTCCGGCGGCCGAACGCGATCGTCACGCTCGCAGCGGTGGCCGGGCACGGCATCTGGACTGTTCTGATCGCGCTGACGGCGCCAGGCCATGGCTGGCCCGCGTTCCTGCTGATGGCTGGCGCCGTACTGGCTCTCGCGCTGATCAAGGAAGTGCCGGCGCGTCTCGGGCGCGCCCCCATTCCGAACTGGGCCGGCATGGCGATCGACGTCACGAGCCTGGTTGCCATCGCCGTTCCGCTCGTTATCTCCGGCATTCTATGGGTCGGCTATGGCAGCCCGGGGACGCTTCAACTCGCCATCGTCACCACGATCCTCGTCGGCGTCGTCGCCGCAGTCAGGCATCGTGACCTCGCACCGCTCGCACCCTTGAGTGCGGCAGCTGCCGTCGGGATGGTCCTGCTCTGGCCGACCCGGGAGGGCGCGCTCGGCCTGACCCCTGCTACGGTTTTTGATCTGATCAGGCTGAGCCTTGCGCCGGACGCGGCCCCCGGCCTCACCTGGACGGCAATCGCCTTTGCGCAGATCGCAGGAGCCCTGCCTTTTTGCGTGTTGCTCACGCGCACACAATCTGGGGCCGGCAACCATATCGTCCGGAGCCAGCTTGCATTCGCCTCGGCTCTCGCGCCCGTCTTCCTGCTGCTGGCGACAGCGCTGCGCCTGAATGGCCTCGAGCGATCGCTCGGCTTCGCGGCCCTGTCGATAGTGCTGGCGGCTGCTCTCTTTGCAGCCTCCGAGCTTTTGCTGCGGGTCGAGCGCGCGAACACGAGGACCCGTCGCAATCCGCTCGCCCTGATCGGTTCGGCAGCCTACGCCGCTGCCGGCGCCATCGCGCTCGGCATCGCCGTCGCGTTTGCCCTGCGCGAGACCTGGCTCGTCGTCGGCCTGTCCATCTCGGCCGCGGGCGTCGCGGTCCTTGCGCGGAGACGGCCGATCCCGCTGCTCCGATCCATGTCGGCCAGCTTGGCCACCGCCGCGTTGGCGCGTTGGCTTTGGGATCCGATCCTGACGGATATGGGGCCATGGCCAATCTTCAACTGGCTCATTCCGGCCTACGCTCTGCCCGCGCTGTGCTTCACCGTCGGCGCACTGGCCCTGCGCGGCGCCAACGATCGGCCGCGCATTATCCATCAAGCCTTGGCCGCGTTCTTTGCAGCGGCGTTCGTCGTACTCGAGGTTCATCAGTTCTTTGTCGGCGCGAACCTGACGCCCAGCGTCGTCCGGCTCGCCGGCCACTATTTCACGCCGCGGAATTCGCTTTTCGAAGAGGCCGCCTGCCTGATCATCGCCATCGGATTGCTTGCCAGCGGCTTCCAGATCCTCGGGCAAAGACCATCAGGCAACATCTTCCGCATGGCCGCGCTGGTCTCGATCTCGGCCGTCATCTTCCTCAGCGTCGGGGCCCTCGGCGGACTGCTCAACCCGCTCTTCGATGGCACGGCCGTCACCGGCTGGCCGATCCTGAATCGCCTGCTCTGGTACATCGTCGCCGGAGCGATCCTGGGCGTTGTCGGCTACAAGCTCTCCCGCGACCAACGCTCTGTCGTCAGCGACGCCCTGAGCGCCTGCGCCGCTTTCCTGATTTCGCTCGGCGCCATCCTGATGGTCAGGCACGCATTCGCCGGACCGAAGCTCGTGCCTGCAGGGCACGCGGCCATCGCCTTCTCGGAAACCGTCATGATCACCCTCGTGCTGCTTGGCCTCACCACAGCAGCACGCGCCTGGCATGATCTCGCAGGCGCCACGGTTACGAAATGGGCCGTGACAATCCTCGGCGGCCTGTCGATCGCCTGGACAGCGCTGGGGCTCGGGTTCCGGTGCAATCCAATTCTGGACGGAAGCGGCGTCGATGGCCCGATCATCTTCAACCGCATCCTGTGGGGCTACGGAGCGACCGCAATCGCATTTGCGGGCACATCCTGGTGGCTGCGCGATGTCGACAAGTCGCTGGAACGTGCATCCCGCATCGCGGCGTTCTTTACAGCGCTGCTGGGCGCGTTCCTGCTGATCAGGCACGGTTTCCACGGCCGCGATCTCTCCTCCGATGTCCCGATCACGCTGGCGGAATCCGGAGTCTACGCATCGCTTGGTTTCCTCGCGGCCATCGCCTTGATGATCGCCGGTTCGATCAGCCTGTCCGACCGCGACATTACAATCGACCCGCTTTCGGCAGCCGTCGCATCCTGCGCCCTGTTCGCCGTCCTGGCCTTGGTCGCGAGTCCGTTCGCGACGAACCAGCCTCTCAGCGGCATCCTGCTGCTCGACAATGCCCTCGTCGGGTATCTGGCGCCGTCGGCGCTCGCCTTTGCCGCGGCAGCCTGGGCGCGGGAGTATCTCAGCCGCCCGATTGTCGAGCGCGTGTTCGGCGCGACCGCGATAACGGGCGCGCTCACATACGTCCTCGTCGAAGTCCGCCGCGCCTTCGTCGGCCCGGAGCTCCTCGGGCATGGTGTCGGCTCTACCGAGCTCTACGCCTACTCGGCAGCCATTCTCCTCTATGGCGTGGCTTTGCTCACGGCCGGCTTCCGGCTGAACTCCAAGGACCTCCGGCTTGCGTCGCTCGGGATCGTCACGATAGCGGTCAGCAAGGCCTTCCTCGTGGACATGTCCGGACTCGAAGGCCTGCTGCGCGCACTGTCCTTCATCGGGCTCGGGTCAAGCCTCGTTGCCATCGGTGTCGCCTATCAACGGCTGCTGCGGCGAGAGGCGGGGAACCCTCGAACGGCAGACGCGGCATCAGCCTGAGCTCGGGCGGTCGCCGCGGGCCCGAAGCTGGTTTGGGTCGATAGTTTTCGACCGAACCGATGCCGTCCGGAATGGGCGCATTCGTCACCGGGCCTGCAACCATTATGTCTGAAATCGCGCCGCAAACCGGCGCAGCCGGACACTCGCGCCCTGGGCTCTCACCCGGACGACTGATCAAAAACGAGGCGCCGCTGCTGCACATTTTTGCATCGATCCACTTGACCCGGAGCAATGGTATACCAAAAGTATCCCACATGGAGATGCAGCTACAAAGCTCGGGCCCACCGCCCTCCGATGAATCGCTGGCCGTGCGCGCGATGAACGAGATCCGGCGCATGATCTTCGCCGGCGTGCTGCCGGGCGGCACGGTCGTCCAGGATCGCAAGCTTGCCGAGCAGCTCGGCCTCTCGCGGACCCCGGTTCGCGAGGCCCTCGGGCGCCTCGCCGGGGAAGGCTATCTGCGCCGCGACAAGCGGATCCTCACCGTCCAGAGCGTTTCGTTCGAGGATGTGATGGAGATTCTCGCGACCCGCCGCCTCATCGAAGGCGAGACGGCGCGGCTCGCGGCGGGCCGGATGACGCTCCCCCGACTCGCCGAATTGCGTGCCGCCATCGAGGGAATGATCGACCCCCGCGAGGTCTCCCACGATCGCCACTGGACCGTCGACGACCTCGTCCATCAGTCGATCGCGGAGGCGAGCGGCAACCGGATGATGGCGCGGCTCGTCAAGGACCTCCGCGAGCGCACCCGCATGTTCGGGCTGTCACGCATTCCGCGTCGTTTCGATCCGGGCAAGGCCGAGCATCTCGCGATCATCGCAGCGCTGGAGCAGGGCGATGGCGACGCGGCGGCCCGGGCGATGACCCACCATATCGACAATGCCCGCCAGGGCATCCTCGACCTGCTCGCCGGCACGCCGAGCTACGCTGCTCCGGCAGGCGCGCGCGAAGACCTGAAGAACCAAGGATCGACGTCATGAGCGGACGCCTGCTTTTCCTCCAGAACGGCCCCAGGCAGGAATCGGTGGCGAAGCTGCCCGAGCGCTTCGAATCCTGGGGGCTCGACGTCGATGCCCGCTGGGTTTTCAACGGCGACTTCCCCGAAAGCCTGGCCGGATATGACGGCATCTTCCTGTCCGGCAGTCCTCACGGCGCCTATGAGGACATCCCGTTCATCCATCGCGAGCACGATCTGATCCGCGAGGCCGACGCCCTCGGCATACCGATGCTCGGTGTCTGCTTCGGCAGCCAGATCCTCGCCTCGGCACTCTGCGGGCGCGATCAGGTGTTCCGGCGCTCCTTCTGCGAGGTCGGCAACAAATGGCTCGACGTCACTCCGGAGGCGAAGACCGACGCCATCGCCGACGAGATCGGCGAGCGGGTCTACATGTTCGTCTGGCACAATGACGAGGTCCGCGCCGACCATCCGGACATGCGCATTCTGGCGTCCAGCGACCTCTGCCCCAATCAGATCTGGCGTTTCCGGGACCGCAAGGTCTGGGGCATCCAGGGCCATCCCGAAGTCACGAAGGCACAGGCGCAGCTCTGGTTCGAGCAGAGCCGCACCACGATGGAACGCGACGGCGCCGACATCGAGGAGCTGAAGGCAACCGCCGAGGAAGCCCTGCCGGCCAAGACCATGCTCAGCAAATTCGCCGCTCTTTGCGGCGCAACCGCCGCCTAAACCGCATTTCGGCACAGAGGAGAGGGTTATGAAGAAGCTCGTCGTCGCGGCTACAGCATTGGCATTGTTCGCCCCGGGTATCGCCAGCGCGAAGGAGATGACGTTCTCCTCTTGGGGCGGCGCCTATCAGGAAGCCATCCGCAAGGCCTGGATCCAGCCCTTCACCAAGGAGAGCGGCATCAAGGTCGAAGAGGACACCGGGCCCGAGACCGCCAAGATCAAGGCGATGGTCGAGACCAAATCCGTGAGCTGGGACATCGTCACGGCCGGCGGCGGCGGGCTGATGCGCGGCGTCCGCCAGGGACTGTTCGAGAAGATCACGCCCGACATGGTCAACACCGACCACGTCATTCCCGGCGCGCGCAACGACTATGGCGTCGCCTCCGAAATCTTCTCGACGCTGATCGGCTTCTCGACCAAGGCCTTCCCGGCCGGCGGCGCACAGCCCAAGAGCTTCGCGGACTTCTGGGACACGGCGAAGTTCCCGGGCAAGCGAACCCTCCCCGACAAGCCCGAGACGGTCGTCGAGGCGGCGCTGCTCGCAGACGGCGTCCCGATGGCGGATGTCTACAAGACGCTGTCGACCGAGGCCGGCCTCAAGCGCGCGCTCGACAAGATCCGCGCGTTGAAGCCCCAGGTTGCGGTCTGGTGGGCGAGCGGCGCGCAGCCCGTGCAGGCGCTCGGCTCCGGCGAGGTCGTGATGGCCCTGGGCTGGAACGGCCGCTTCCAGTCCGGCATCGAGTCCAAGCTGCCGATCGCGATGGCCTGGGAACAGCAGATCCCGCAGGTCGGCTTCTTCATGATCCCGAAGGGCGCCCCCAACAAGGCCGAGGCCGTCGCCTTCCTGAACTACATCGTCAAGCCCGAGAACAACGGGCGCCTGTCCGAATTCGTCGCCTACGGGCCGACGACCGAGAAGGCCTGGGCCTCGATCCCGGCTGCGCGGGCCGAAAACCTTCCATCTACGCCGGAGCGGCTGAAGAACGCGCTGTTCCTCGACATCGAATGGTGGGCCGACAACGGCGCGAAGGTGACCGAGGCCTACACCGCCATGCTGAAGGAATGACGATGTCGATCGCCACCCCCTGGTTCCCGCGCGAGGACTATCTCGCGCGGGTCGAGAAAGTCCGCGCCGAGCTGGCGCGGACCGGGCAAGATGCCTTCGTGGCGTTCCTGCCGGAAACCGTGACCTATCTCACCGGCTTCTTCACCCGCGGATATTCGAGCTTCCAGTTCGCGGTCATTCCGCTCGAAGGCGAGCCCGTGCTGTTCTGCCGGGATGTCGAGGAATACTATCTCGACGCGACCTGCGTGTTTCCGAAGCGGGTGATGTGGACCGATTCCGACGACCGCATCGCAGTCGCGGCCCGTGCGATCACGGAAGCCGTCGGTGCCAAGGCGCGGCTCGCGGTCGAGATGCAGGCCTGGACACTCAGTGTCTCGCGCTATGAAGCTTTGCGCGCCGCCCTGCCCGAGACCATCTGGAGCGACGCCTCGCGCTTCACCACCACGATGCGCTTCATCAAGTCGCCCGCCGAGATCACCTATCAGCGCGCGGCCGGCAAGGCGGCCGAGGCCGGCATGGCGGCGGGCATCGCCTCGGCCAAGGCCGGAGCGACCGAGCGCGAGATGGCAGCCGAGATCTGCGCCGCAATGATCCGCGCCGGCAGCGACCTGCCCGGACCAGGCGTGCTGTCGTCGGGCGAGCGCGCCTACCACCTGCATGGCGGCTATTCCGATCGCGTGCTCGCGACCGGCGACATCGTCCAGCTCGAGACGACGCCGAATGTGCGCCACTACCATGCGCGCTTCATGCGCCCGATCAAGGTCGCCTCGGCGACCGATGAGGAGCATGCCATCGTGGCGAAGCTGATCGCGATCCAGGATGCCGCCATCGCCGCTGTGAAGCCTGGCGTCGCCGCGACCGTGCCGGACGCGATCTATCGCGAGGGCGTACTGTCGGCCGGCCTGCGCGACACCTACACCAACAAGACGTTCTACTCGGTCGGGCTGATGCTGCAGCCGAACGGGGGCGAGCCGCTGGAGGCGGAACCAACCGCGACCTGGCGCTTCGAGCCCGGTATGACCTTCCATACCTATGTATTGGCGAAGGGCTTCGGCATGTCCGAGACCATCACCATCACCGCGGATGGCTGCGTGCGGCTGACCAACTTTCCGCGCCAGCTCTTCGTCGCTTGACCGACATGACGACCTCTCCATCAGCATCCGCTCCCCGCCCCGCAGCAGCGGGACGGGGCTTCCCGGTGTGGCTCGGGCTGCTGCCCTTCGCCATCGTTCTTGCGGTGCTGTTCGCCGTCCCGGTGCTGTCGCTGCTCAAGCTCGCCTTCGGCGAGACCGGCTTCACGCTTTCGCATTTCCGGCGGATGGTCGAGGTTCCGGTCTATCGATCCGTCCTGGGCACGACGCTCGGCATTGCCGGCCTGGTCACGGTCCTCGCCGTGCTCGCCAGCTATCCGCTCGCCTATGTCATGGCGACGGTCGGCCCACGCATGCGCGCCCTGCTAATGCTGCTGGTGCTGCTGCCGTTCTGGACGAGCGCGCTGGTGCGCACCACGGCCTGGATCATCCTGCTGCAGAGCAACGGGGTGCTCAACAAGCTCCTGATGGGGACAGGCCTGACCTCCACGCCCATCGCCTTCATCTACAATCTCTCCGGCGTGCTGATCGGGATGACGCATGTGCTCATGCCGTTCATCGTGCTGCCGCTCTATGCCGCCTTCCGCAATCTCGAGCTGTCGACGGTCCAGGCGGCGGAAGGCCTCGGCGCCGGTCCCCTCACCATCTTCCGCCGCATCATCCTGCCACTGACGGCGCCGGGCGTCGTCGCGGGCGCGATGATCGTCTTCATGAATGCGATCGGCTTCTATCTGACCCCTGCCCTGATGGGCGGCCCCGGCCAGACCATGATCGCGCAGATGATCGCGACGAACATCAACACCGACCTGAACTGGCCCTTCGCTGCGGCGCTCGCCACCGTCCTGCTGGCTGCGACGATCGCGATGCTCGCCCTGTTCCAGCGCTTCTTCGGGCTCGAGCGCCTGATCGAGGGCGGCGGCGGCAAGGCCGGCGAGCCCTTCACGGTCACCTCGCGCGGCCGCTCGCCCGGCGGCTGGCTCGCCATCCTCTGCGCAGGACTTGTTGGAGCCTTCCTGATCGCGCCGATCGTCATCGTCTTCCCGATGAGCCTCGGCTCCTCGCCCTTCCTTAGCTTCCCGCCCGAGAACTACAGCCTCGTCTGGTACGAGAACTTCTTCAGCACGAGCAAATGGGTCGCGGCGCTGACGCGTTCGCTGCAGATCGCCGCGCTCGTCGTCGTGATCTCGGTCTCGCTCGGAACGCTTGCTGCCCTGGGCGTGTCACGCATGAAGCCGCGCTGGCGCGGCACGGTCGAGACGCTCTTCATCCTGCCGATGATCGTGCCGGTCATCATCCTTGCCGTCGGTCTCTACTACCTGCTCGCGCCGACCGGTCTCGTCGGCTCGATCTGGGCCGTCACGCTCGGCCATGTCGTGCTCGCGACACCCTATGTCTTCATCACCGTGCGGGCCTCGCTGAAATCCTTCGACCAGAATCTCGAGCTCGCGGCGCTGGGCCTCGGCGCCTCCTGGGCCACGATGTTCCGCCGCGTGATGCTTCCGGGCATCGCGCCGGGTATCGCGGCTGGCGCGATCTTCGCCTTCATCACCTCGTTCGACGACGTCGTGATCGCGTTGTTCCTGACCAATATCCGCAGCCGAACCCTGCCGAAGCTGATGTATGAGGGCGTCGCTCACGAGATCGATCCGACGATCATCGCCGCCTCCTGCCTGATCATCATGGTCACGGTCGTAGTGCTCGGCATCAATCTCCTCTTTTCGAAGCGCAAGACATCATGAGCATCGCCGCCCTAGGAAAAGCCGTCTCGGTCCGCTCGCTCGGCAAGAGTTACGGCACGGCCCGCGCGCTCGACGGCGTCTCCCTGGAGATCGCCGCCGGCGAGTTCTGCACGCTGCTGGGGGCTTCCGGCTCGGGCAAGACGACGCTACTCAAGTCCATCGCCGGCTTCGAGACCTACGATGCCGGCCAGATCTTGGTCGGCGGGGCCGATATCGGCCCGGTGCCGGTGTCGAAGCGCAATATCGGCATGGTCTTCCAGAATTATGCGCTCTTCCCGCATATGAGCGTGCGGCGCAACGTCGCCTTCGGGCTGGAGATGCGGCAGATGCCAAAGCGTGACATCGACGACCGCGTCTCCGAGGCGCTCTCGCTGGTCGATCTCACCGCCTATGGCGAGCGCTTGCCGCGCCAGCTTTCCGGCGGACAGCAGCAGCGCGTCGCCCTGGCCAGGGCATTGGTCATCCGGCCCGATATCCTGCTGATGGACGAGCCGCTGGGGGCGCTCGACAAGAACCTGCGCCAGGCGATCCAGATCGAGCTCAAGCGACTGCATGCAGCCGTCGGCGCAACCGTCGTCTACGTCACCCATGACCAGGAGGAGGCGCTGTTCCTGTCCGACCGGATCGCGCTGATGGACAAGGGGCGGATCGTGCAGGCGGGCACGCCGCGCGAATTGTACGACCGGCCGGCCAACCGCTTCGTCGCCGGCTTCCTCGGCGAGTGCAACTTCATCGCCGTCGATGGTCGCCAGATCGCCGTACGCCCTGAAAAGGTCTGCGTCGGCAGCAGGACGGACAGCTGCGACCAGCGGCTCGAAGCCCGGGTCGGCTCCGTCAACTTCATCGGTCGCGGCTTCCGCGTCATGCTCGAACGCGACGGCATCGAACTCGCCGCACTGGTCGACGCATCCGACGAGATCGCGGCCCTTCGGCCCGGGGCAACGGTGCCCCTCGGCTTCATGCGCGGCGACGTCATGGACATCGCGTCCGCCTGATCACCTGCAACGACGAAAGCTCCACAATGCTGCTTGCCGCCAGCGCCTCGGGCGTTTTCCCGATCGCACCGACACCGTTCCACCCCGATGGCGCGGTCGATTGGGCCTCGGCCGACAAACTGTTCTCATTCTACGACGAGATTGGCTCCGACGGCACGACGGTGCTCGGCATGATGGGCGAGGCGCCCAAACTCGAGCCGGACGAGTCGCTCGGCATCGTCAAGGCGGCAGTTCGGAACATGCCGGGCAAGCCGGTCATCGTCGGCATCTCCGCGCCGGGTTTTGCCGCCATGCGGACGCTGGCGCGCGAGTCGATGGAGCTCGGCGCCGCCGGGGTGATGATCGCGCCGCCGCCATCCCTGCGGACCGATGACCAGATCACCGGCTACTACGCGCAGGCGGTCGAGGCGATCGGCTCGGACATTCCCTTCGTCATCCAGGACTTTCCGCTGACCCTCTCGGTGATCATGACGCCTGCCGTGATCCGCAAGATCGTCAGCGACAACCCATCCTGCGTGATGCTGAAGCACGAGGACTGGCCAGGGCTGGAGAAGATCTCGACGCTGCGCAAGTTCCAGGCGGATGGCTCGCTGCGGCCGATTTCGATCCTGACCGGCAATGGCGGAATGTTCCTCGATTTCGAGATGGAGCGTGGCGCCGACGGCGCGATGACCGGCTACGCCTTCCCGGAACTTCTGATCGACGTGGTCAAGCTTCAGAAGGCGGGCCAACGCGACGAGGCGCATGACATCTTCGACGCGCACCTGCCGCTGATGCGCTACGAGCAGCAGCTCGGAGCCGGCCTGGCCGTGCGGAAATACACCATGATGAAGCGCGGTATCCTGAAGAGCGACGCCCAGCGCAAGCCGGGATCCACCCTCACCGCCCGCGCCAAGGCCGAAGTCGACTATCTTCTGGCGCGCGTGGCGAAAACGGACCCTCGAGTGAAGTGCTGAACGTGGTGCGGTGCGGCTCGATCCGAAGGCGCCTCCACATCGGGCGCCCCTTGCTCATGGCTGAGCGCTCGCCTCGCCCCCGATCCTGCGTCGGATAGGTCTCCAGCCAGCCTTTTCAAGACATCGGCATGCCTCGAAGCCGCTGTGGCGCAGCGCTGCAATTCGAGATACTGTGCATTTTAACTACTTGCCACGAGGAGGACGGTCTCTTTCGTAGGCAAAGCGGAGAAGTCATGGATCGATAACGCCAACAACACAGGCGTCCGTCATGCGCCACGGGATAGAGACTGCACCGAAAGATGGGCATTTCGTCATCCTCGAGGACGACGCGAATGCATCGTATGACGTCGGCCGCTGGTCAGTGGAAGCAGGCGGTTGGGTCGGGAAGGACGACGAGCCCGTCAAGATCACGCCCACGCACTGGCATCCGTTCGCCCGCGACGCCTATCTCCAGCCAGACGACGAAGAAGCCGTTGTCGCGGATCCCATCGGCAGGCCAGCACGATCCCGCTCCCTTGCTGCGGTCGTCGTCGCGATCACAGCGGCTACGGCCCTGTTCTATTATCTGAGCCAGGAAGCCGCGCACCCCCCAGCCCGCTCTTTCGGCGATGGCAAGGTCGCTCAGGAAGCGCGCCCGGCGAGCCCGGACTCGAAGAACGTCCCGGAGGTCCGGCAGACGATAGAGCGAGAGCCCAGCCCGCCTACCGGACAGGAGCAGGCCGCGCGGCAGCAGCAGGCCGCGGTGCTCCCCGTGCCGGATGCGCAGCAATCCCCGACCCGGCCGCCCACTCAGGTCTCGGCCCAAGACATGGCTATGACGCAGGAGCTTGGCGAGGCTAGGCGCACCATCGAGCGCCTCGAAGCTCAGCTGCGAGCGGACGTGGCGGCCGAGCAACAGGCGCTCAAGCAGGAGCGCGAGCGCTCGGCAGTGCTTGCTGAGCAAGCGACAGCTGCCCGACAGGAGCTGGCAACCAGCGCACAACAACATGCCCGAGCACTCGATGAAGAGCGGACTCGCAACGCCGCAGTGACGAAGGAGCTGGCGACGGCAAGGCTCGACATCGAGACGCAGACCGAGCGCCTGCGTCGGGCGAACAGCGAAATTGCTCTGTCCAAACAGGCGGAGGCCACGAAGACCGGGCAGATGCTCGAACAGCATCGTCAGAATGTGGCCGCATTGGCCGAGGCCGTGGCTGCGAGGCAGGAGCTGACGACCACCACGGCGCAGCACATTCAGACCCTCGAGCAGGAGCGCGCCCGCAACGCCAGCCTGGCGGGTGAACTGGCGCTGGCGCGGCGCGAAATCGAAACGCATGCGGCGCAATTGCGCCAGGCGAGCGATGAAGCCGCGCGGCCTGGTCCGGCCCAGCTCGCGAATGCCGAGCGATCCCTCGAACAGCAGCGCGAGAGCACCGCCGCCGCGCTCGCCGAGGCCGCGGCTGCGCGGCAGGAACTGAAAGCCGGCACGGCGCAGCATGACCAGGCGCTCGACGACGAGCGGGCTCGCAGTGCCGCCCTGGAAAGCGAGTTGGCGACGGTGCGGCGGAAGATCGAGGCGCAGGCGGCGCAGGAGCAGGAGGCCAGCACCGAGACTGCGCTGCTCAAGCAGGCGGTCAGCGCGAAGAGCGAGCAACTTCTCGAGCAGCAGCGCCAGAAGGAGGCCGCTCTCGCGGACGCCGCCACTGCGCGCCAGGATCTCACGACAAGTACGGCCGAGCATCGTCGAGCGCTCGACGAAGAGAAGGCGCGGAATGCTGCCCTGGCGAACGAACTGGCGACGGCACAGCAGGTCAACGAGAAGCTGGCCACGCAGTTTCGCCTGGTCGGAGAACAGACGGAACTCCGCCGGCGCACCGATGAGGCCAAAATGGCGGCGCTTCAGCAATCGGCCAAGGACGAGCGCGACAGAGCAGTAGCCTTTGCGACCGAACTCGATACGGCAAGGCGCGCGGCCGCCGCGCGCCTGCAGCCCGAAACGGCGACAGGCAGCATTGTTTCCCGGGAGACTGTAACTGCGGGCGACATCGCTGCGGCGTCGTCGGCTGCCTCGGACCAGCAAGGTGGCGCCGAGGCGGCCAGGATGATTGCACGTGCCGGCATGCTGCTCGGACAGGGTGATATCGGTGCTGCGCGGATCGTGCTCGAACGAGCCACCGAGCTCGGCAGTGCCCGCGCGGTCTTCATGCTCGCGGAGACATACGACCCCAGAGTTCTTTCGGCCTGGAAGACCTATGGCACGCGGGGCGAGGTGACGAGGGCGCGCGAGCTTTACGCGAAGGCGCATGAAGGCGGCATTCGAGAAGCGAAGGAGAGGCTCGACGCCCTGGCTCGGTGAACCGCTCGTCAGTCTCTGCGGCTCCGGCAGGTCGTCCGATCGTGATGCTCACGAGGGAGTTCGAGGATGACAAGATTCGCAGCAAGATGCCTGCTCCTGCTCGCCGCCCTGCTTGCGCTCGCTCCGGCGCTCGAGCCGACCGACCTCTCCGCACAGACGGCCAGGGCCGAGGGGCAGCATGCGTCCTCGCCGCGTCGCAGCCCGGCGCAGGCGACCGAACAGGAAAAGATGAATGCCTGGACCGTCGGCATGGCCGGCGGATTGATCGAAGGCGCGCCTCTTCGTCTGGCGGCGGAGATGGCCCGGGTCGTCGATGATGGACCGAACCTGCATGTGCTGCCGATCGTCACGCGAGGCGCGACGGAGAACCTGAACTCGCTGCTCTATCTGCGCGGCATCGACACCGCGATCATCAACTCCGACGCGTTGGACGAGTACAAGGCGCAGCTGCCTCAGATCCGGCGCCGCATCACCTATCTCCTGAACCTCTTCCCGTCGGAACTGCACATCTTCGTCCGGCCCGAGATCCAGAGCCTGGAGGATCTCGCCGGGAAGAAGGTGAACTTCAACACCCAGGGAACCGCAGCCGCTTATTCGGGGCCGCTGATCTTCAGCCGGCTCGGTATCAATGCGGAACAGACCTTCATTCCGCATCAGGTTGCGCTCGAACAGATGCGCAAGGGCGAGATGGCCGCGGTCGTCTTCATCACCTCGAAGCCGGTCGATGCCTTCGTGCGCGGACGCTTCGAGCCGGGCTTCAAGTTCCTTTCGGTCAAATACGATAGCAGGTTCGAGGATTACTACCTGCCGGCGGTGCTGGAGCCGGGCGAATATCCGGGATTGATCAAGCAAGGTGAACGCGTGCAGACGATCGCCGTGCCGACCGCGCTCGTCGCCTTCAATTGGGGGCCGCAAACCAATCGCTACCAACGCGTCTCCCGCTTCGTCGACGTGTTGTTCTCCCGTATCGACAGGCTTCAGGCAGCCGGGTTCGATCCGAAGTGGAAGTCGATCAACCTGGCCGCCACCGTCCCGGGCCTCGACCGCTTCCCGGCAGCGCAGGAGTGGCTGGATCGCCAGACGCGCGCACCACGGGCCCTGCGATGAAAGCAATCCCGCTCTCCATCACGCTCGAGATCGCACGCAGCGTCGCTCTGGCGCAGGATGCGCCCGATCCGATGGCGCATCTTCGCGCCTGCGCCGTGATGGAGCCTGCGGCACGGCTCGAGTGCCTGGACAAGCTGTCGCGCAGCATCGCGCCGACAGAACGTTCGGTGCGCACCGCCGACAACTGGGTCGTCAGCGAGACGACGTCGCCGATCGATTACACGCCGATTATCACCGCGACGACATTCTCGCGCGGCGGCTCCCAGAACGCTCTGACGCGGCTGACGATCTATTGCCGGGGCGGGCGCACCGAACTGGCGGTTTCGGGGCCAGCGGTGGCCGCTGGCAGCACCGACTCCATCATCGTCTACCGGATCAATGACGCGCAGCCTCTGCAGGTCGCGGCTGCGGCGCCGTCATTCGGCCCGGGCGCCGCCTTCAGGGCCGACGTCGTGAATCTGCTGCAATCGCTGCCCGACGCAGGCGGCCTCAATGTCCGCCTCGAATCCCGGGCCGGCGCTACCCATGAAGGGCAGTTCGCGCTGACCGGGCTGAAGGCCGTGCGCGACAGGGTCGCCACAGCCTGCAAATGGCCGAATGTCACCGCCAAGCCGAGCAATCGATGACCCTCGAACCAACAGGGGAGAACTGGGATGAATCGCTATCAAAAAACTGCCGGGGCTGCGCTGGCCGGCGTTGCGGCGCTCCTGATCGCCATGCCGCCGTCAGTGGCGCAGGACAAGAGGCAGGCCGCCACGGCGCAGGCATCGAAGCGACCTGAGTCCGAAGCGAAAACCCACCGCCTTGTTCTGCAGGTGAACTCGAATGAGCCCGCGACGATGAATCTCGCGCTGAACAACGCGACGAACGTCGCTCAGCACTACAAAGATCTGGGAGAGAAAGTCGAAATAGAGATCATCACCTTCGGACCGGGCCTGCACATGCTTCGCCACGACACCTCTCCGGTCAAGGCACGGATCAAGGAGATCGCGGCGAGCACTCCAGGGATTTCCTTCAAGGCCTGCGGCAATACGCAAGCAAACATGAGCAAGGCCGAGAACAAGGAAATCTCCCTCATATCCGATGTCTCGGTCGTGAAGTCCGGCGTCGTACGTGTCATGGAGTTGCAGGAACGAGGGTGGACTTACGTCAGGCCGTGACGCCCGCCGTTCAGGTCACACCCACGAAGCGATCCTGGTCGCTCACCGTATCGTTGCGCCGATCCTCGATCCGCGAATAGTGGAAGCGCGACGGAGATGCAGGAATCTGATAGGTATCTGCCGGCCCATGAGGCGATCTGAGCTTCAGTGGGCAACAATAATCGTCTTTGTCTGAAGTCACGACCCAAGCATAGTGTCTCATCGGGCGCCGACCAGTGCGGAATGCCGCGAATTCGGATGGCTCGGCGCTCCTCACCCCAGCATGGGAGGCAGCTCGATGAATATTCGGCCTGATCCGACATTTCATGCATCGCCGAAACTCGCGATGGAAGCGCCGGCAGAGAATTTCGCCTACACCCTGTTGCTTAGCCCCGACTTTTCGAAACCTGACGCCCTTGCCGTCGTCGACGTCAAACGCGGCTCGCCAACCTACGCGCAGGTCGTTCATGCCGTGACCATGCCGAACAAGGGCGACGAGTTTCATCACTTCGGTTGGAACGCCTGCTCGTCGTCACTGTCGCCGTTGACCGGTCACGTATTCCTCGAGCGGCGCTATCTGATCATTCCGGGACTACGGTCGTCGCGCATCTATGTGATCGACACGAAACCAGATCCGACGAAGGCCAGGATCCATAAGATCATCGAGCCTGAGGAGGTCTTCAGGAAGACCGGATATTCGCGCCCCCACACGATCCATTGCGGGCCCGAGGGCATCTATGTCAGCACCCTCGGCGGCGGCGGCAAGGATGGCGTCGACGGCCCTCCCGGTGTCTTCATCATGGACTGCCAAACCTTCGACATTATGGGCCGCTGGGAGATCGATCGCGGCCTGCAGGACAAGCATTACGATTTCTGGTGGAACCTGCCGCGTGACTACATGGTGTCGAGCGAGTGGGCCGTCCCGCCGCAATTCGAGAACGGCATCGTCCCCGAGGACCTTCTCGCCAACAAGTATGGCCATCGTGTCCATTTCTGGGATTTGCGCCAGCGCCGCAACGTGCAGACGATCGACCTCGGCGCGAACCATCAAATGGCTCTGGAGGTTCGCCCGGCCCATGATCCCAGTCGCGAGCATGGCTTCCTCGGGGTCGTCGTGGATACCACCAACCTCGAGGGTTCGATTTGGACGTGGTGGCGCGAGGGCGGCAAGTTCCACATCGAGAAGTCGGCGACCATCCCGGCCGAACCTGCGCCGCAGAGCGATTTGCCCCCGCTCCTGCAGGGCTTCGGGGCCGTGCCGCCATTGGTCACCGATATCGATCTCTCGATGGACGACCGGTTTCTCTACGTCTCCTGCTGGGGCACAGGCGAGATGCGCCAGTACGATGTGTCGGAGCCAAGAAAGCCCAAACTGACCGGCTCCGTGCATATCGGCGGCATTGCCCGGCGCACGCCGCATCCAAGCGGCAAAGCCTATGCCGGTGGGCCGCAGATGGTCGAGATCAGCCGCGATGGCAAGCGGGTCTACTGGACCAATTCGCTCTACTCGACCTGGGACGACCAGTTCTATCCTAATGGCGTGCCAGGAGCGCAGGTGATGGCCAATGCTGGCCCGGGGGGCGGCCTCGAACTCGCCCGGGACTATTGGGTGAGCTTCCCTGACGGCTATCGGGCGCACCAGATCCGGCTCGAAGGTGGCGACTGCTCGACTGACTCGTTCTGCTATCCCTCGGTCTGACGTTGAACGAATTCGACTGGGGTCGAGCCGGCCTATGGGCGGCCGTGATGGCGAGTGGCGCCTATCACGGTGTGAATCCGGGGATGGGGTGGCCGCTTGCCGTGTCTGCAGGCCTCATGGGACGAAGCGCGCGCGCATTGTGGGCGGCGCTCGGATCCCTGGCGCTCGGCCATCTCCTGTCGATGCTCGTCGCGATCCTGCCCTTTGCGCTGCTGGCGACCCTGCTGGATTGGCAGCGTCAGATTCAGGTCGCCGCTGGCCTGCTTCTGATCGGCTTTGGCGGCTTTCTCCTCGTCGTGCCGAGGCACCCGCGGGCCTTGGCACGCATCCCGCCGTCGCAACTCGTGCTTTGGTCTTTCGCGGTTGCTGTCGCTCATGGCGCCGGCCTGATGCTCGTGCCGATCTACCTTGGCCTTTGTCGCTCTGCCGACACGGACAGCGGACAGCGCGCAGCCGGTGTCCTGATCAATTCGAGTGTCGACGTCGCCCTGTGGGTGTCCGTGGTCCATACGCTCGTGCTGTTCGTCACGGCCGGCGCTTCGGCATGGATGGTCTACCGATATCTCGGTTTGAAGTTCATCTCGCGCAGCTGGGTCAACCTCGATGCGATCTGGGCCATGAGCCTCGTCGCGATCGGCGTTCTCTCGCTGATTTGACGCGTGTGGCGGTGGCATGCCGCGCGGCGTTCGGAGGAGGCGCTGGCAAGGCCCCGCCTTCCTTCCAGAGAGTTATCCCCGGAGTCTCGGATCGAGGATGTCGCGCAGGAAATCACCCAGAATGTTCGTGGCAAGGACGAGGGCAAAAATGACCAGGCTGGGGATGATCGTCACATGAGGCGCGAAGAAGAAGAAGTTCACGCCCTGGGCGGCCATGGTTCCGAGCTCCGGCGCCGGCGGCTGGGTTCCCAGCCCGAGAAACCCGAGTGATGCGGCCAGCAGAATGGCCTGCCCGAGACGCAAGGTGAGGAAGACGACGATGGTCGAGAGGCAATTGGGTAGGATGTAGCGCAGCAGCAGCCCGCTATCCGTGAGCCCGATGACGCGGCCGGCCGCAATGTAGTCCTGCGCAATCACCGTCAATCCCGCTCCCCTCGCGATGCGCGCCGTCAGCGGAACCGTGGAAATGGCCAGCGCGATGATGACCGACAGCGTGCCGGCTCCGATGATCGCCGCCACGGCCAGTCCGAACAGGATCGCAGGGAAGGACAGGAGCACATCCATCAGGCGCATCAGAGCTCCGTCGAGCCGGGGATAGAAGGCCGCGAGCAACCCGATGGCGGTGCCGATCGCTCCCCCCACGGCGATGGCGCAGAACCCCATCATGGCCGTCAGCCTGAGCCCGAACAACACGCGGCTGAAGATGTCGCGACCCTGACCGTCGGTCCCGAACCAGTGCGCGCCGCTGGGCGTTTGCATGATCCGCGTCATCTCGATGGCAAGCGGGTCATAGGGTGCGAGCCATGGCGCGAAGATGGCACCAAGGGCCATCGCCGCAAGCACGGCAAAGGAGGCCATGGCGAGATAATCGCCCCTCAGGCGGATTCGGAACTGTGAAGGCGCAGGTCGAGGGAGAACATTGCCGGTAGCGAGGGTCATCGGGCCTGGATCCTCGGATCGAGCACGGCGTAGAGCAGATCGACGATGATGTTGATGGCGATGAAGCCGAGAGCGAGCGCAATGATCGCGCCCTGGGCGACCGGGAGGTCATTGGCCACGATCGCTCCGACGGCCAGACGCCCCACGCCTGGCCAGGAGAAGATCGTCTCGGTCACGATCGCCCCACCCAGGAGGTAGCCGATCTGCAGACCGATCAGGGTGGTCACCGGGATGAGCGCGTTGCGCAAGGCGTGGCGGCCAACGATGACGCTCTCCGTCAGCCCCTTCGCCCGGGCGGTGCGGATGTGATCGGCGCCCAGGATCTCCAGCATGGAGGTGCGCGTGATCCGTGCGACCGGGCCGATGAAGATCAGCCCCAGGCAGAGCGACGGCAGCACGGCGTGGCGAAAGCCGTCCGCGGTCCAAAGCGGCCCGCCACGCCCGGTAAACGGCAGCCACTGCAGTTTGAACCCGAAGGTCCACAGCAGGACCATGCCGATCAGGAAGACCGGCAGCGAGATGCCGGCAACGGCCCCGCTGATGATCAGACGGTCCAGGATGCCACCTCGGGAGACGGCCGCGACGACGCCGAGCAGGATCGCCATCGGAACCGCCCAGACCAGGCAGAGCAGGATCAACTCGAGCGTCGCGAGGAAGGACCGTGACAGCTCCTCCGCCACCGACATGTTGTTGACCAGCGAGTTGCCGAGATCGCCCTGCAGGACGTTCGACACATAGCGCAGGAACTGCTCCCAGAGCGGGCGATCCAGGCCCATTTCGATCCGAATTTGGGCAATGATCTCCGCGCTTGCCGTCGGGCCGGCGCGAACGGTCGCCGGGTCCGACGGAACGAGGTTCAGCAAGGCGAACCCGATCAGCAGGACGCCCAGGATGACGGGGATCGCCAGCAGCAGGCGCTGCGCCGTGTATCTGAGCATGAGGCGACCTCCCGGGCTTCTAGCGATCAGGCCTGAATGGCTTCCACGGCCTTGCGCGGCTTTACGTCGTTCGGGCGCAGGACCTGCACGACGAAGTGTTCGAGCTGCGGCTCATAGGCCTCCCACAGCTGCCGGAGCTTCGCCTGCGGCTCCGCTTCCAGGTCCACGCGCAGATCCACGAGGGGCCAGTCCTGTTCGTCGACGACGAGGAGCGCCGCCGACATGATCGGCTGGGTTTCGCCGCCTGCGGCCAGGCCGGCATCGATCGCGCCGAGCAGCTTCTCGACGAATGGCACGCCGGTCGCCCCCTCGAAATAGCGGACCATCGCCTTGGGCACATCGGGATTGGCGATGACATTGCCGGTCGAGACGCAGTTCGCGCCCTGAAAGCCCGAGTTGATCGAGGGGATCTTCGGGCCGCAGTAGAACGCCGTCCGCCCCTCGCGATCAATGGCCGCGACCTGGCGTTGGTCGGGAAATTCGCTCTCGTCGATCAGGCGGCGGACCGACTCCTCGGCGCTCAGCCCGGCAGACAGGAAATCGAGTCCCTTCGGCCCGAGCCGAATGTCGCTGCGATGCTGCGACGTCACCGCGCCGACCTTGGCTCGCGCCCAGGGACAGCGATTGCCGACCGCGATGCTGGAGGTGGCGATACCGATGCCGAACATGCCGGTCTTCTCATCGCGCGCAATCAGGGAAAAGGTCATGAAGCTCTCCGAATTCGTCTTGGATGTTGTCAGCCGAACCAGGACCGCGCCCTGTCCTGGAGCGACAGGGCGAAGGTCATCGGCGGCATGAACCAGGGGATGCCGTTGTAGTAGGGCCGGGCTGGCAGCTCCTGCTGCGCGAACAGGCTCGTGGAACGGCCGGACAGCAACAGCTCGGCCGTGCGTCGTCCGAGATAGCTGCTCATCACGATCCCAGAGCCGTTACAGCCGAGCACGTGATGCACCTTGCCGCGCCGCCCCATGTGCGGAATGCGATCGAAGGTGAAACCGACGCGGCCTTCCCAAGCATGGCTGACGCGAATGTCCGCCAGCGACGGGAATGATAGGACGAGCACCTCTTTCAGGCGCCGAGCGATGCCGACCGGGTCGACCCTGTCGAGTTGCAGGGCACGCCCCCCGACGAGAAGCCGTTGCCGGTCGGGGCTGGCGCGGAACGCATAGGCGAGCTTGCGCGTGTCATTGACCAGCTGCCCTCCGGGAAGAAGGCGGTCGACCTCACCCGCCGGCAGCGGCGACGTCGCGATCATGTGGCTGCCGACCGCGATCACGCGCCGGCGATACCAGGGCAGCTCCCGGCCGGTATAGGCGTTGGTCGCCAGGATGACGTCTCGGGCCTGCACGCTGCCTCTGGCGGTGACGATTTCGGTCGCTTCGTCGCCTTCGACGAGCCCGGTCACAGCCGTGTGCTCGATGACCTCGACGCCCTCGCCACGCGCGAGGCGCAGCAGGCCGAGATGATATTTCGCGGGATCGACGCCGCCATCCTCGGGCAGCACCATCGCGCCATGATAGAGGTCGGTCGCGACATCCGCGCGCAGACCTTCCTTGCCGATGGTGTGGGCGGGGATGCCGAAGGTCTTCGTCAGGAAGTCGGCCTGGCGCTTGAGCCCCTCCATATCCTTCGGCGTCCAGGCACAGATCAGCCGGCCGGATAGTGCGAGGTCGCATTCGATCGCCTCGTCGCGGACGAAGCCGCGAAACCAGCCATAGGCGTCCCAGGTTTCCCTGAGCAGTCCAAGCGCCTTCTCTGCTCCGAAATCCTTGGCGAGCGCGGTGTAGCTCTGCCGCAATCTGCCACCGATCATGCCGACACTGCGCGTGCTGGCGCCATGGCCAGCGCTCTGCGCTTCGATGACGACGACGCTGCGGCCGGCGCGCGCCAGGGCTATCGCGGCCGACAAGCCCGCATAGCCGGAGCCGACGATGGCGACATCGGCCGCCGCTGGCAGCGGCCGGAGGTTGGCCGTCCCCCGGGGCACGGCCTCCCACCAATAGGGCTCGGCCTTGAAGCCTTCGGCCAACAGGGCTGCGCTCACTTGGCGATCTCGATGTCGAGGCCCTTGTAGACGGCACTGTTGTAGATGCCGTGGACGTCGACGCCCTTGACCCGCTTGGTCGAGAACAGGAACAGGCGTTCGTGCACGAGCGGGATGAGGAGCGCCTGATCCGCGACGATCTTCTGGACCGCAGCATAGGCCTCGGCCTTCTTGCCGGCGTCGAGACTGGTCTGGCCGATCGCGAGCAGATCGTCCGTAGCCTTGTCCTTCCAGTTGAAGCGGTTCGGCGCCGGCACATTGGCCGAGTGAAACATCATCAGCACTTCGCCGGAGGTGGCGTAGGGCGAGAACAGCGCGTAGCCGTCGAACTCGGGCGAGGTGTTGATCTGCGCCATGGCCGCCGCCGGCTCGACGAGCAGCAGCTTCAGGTCGATGCCGACCTGCTTCATGTAGCCCTGGATCGCCTCGAGGCGGGAACGCCAGCCTGCGGTTCCGGCGGCCAGGATCGAGGGCGATAGCCGCTCGCCATCCTTGTAGCGGAAGCCGTCATTGCCGAGCTTCCAGCCAGCCTCGTCGAGTAGTGCCTTGGCCTTGGCGGGATCGAAGGCGGCCTCGGTCGCTCCGGAGTAGTCGATGGTGCCCGGACTGACCAGCGTCTTGGCAGGACGGGCCTGACCGAACCACATGCTCTTGGCCAGCGCCTCGCGGTCGACGGCGAGGTTCATCGCCTGGCGGACGCGGATATCGCTGGTCATCTTGCGGTTCGGGCGCAGACCCAGATAGGCGGAGTAGTTCGAGATGCGCGGCTCGGCCTTGGTCAGCATCGGCATCTTGCTGAGCTGGTCGATCGACCATTCCGGCAGGACATAGGAGATGTCGCCGGCGCCCGTCTGCATCGCGGCCAGGATCGCGCTCTCCTCGGGAACGACGCGCCAGACGATCGCATCGACCTTGGCTGGGCCCTTGTTGTCGTAGATCGCAGGCCCCCATTTGTAGGCATCGTGGCGCAGGACCATGAACTGGTCGCGCGGCCGCCACTCGCCCCAGCAGAACGGGCCGGTGCCGTTCAGGCCCTTCACGCCGAAATCGGCGCCGAGCTTCTCGACATTGGCGCGGTCGACAATCGAGCCGAAGCTCTGCGCGAGATGGAGCAGCAGCTCGTTATGCGGCTCCTTGAGCGTGTAGACGACCGTGGTGTCGTCCTTGGCGACGATGTCGGCGACCTTGCCGAGCCGCCAGGCGGCGGGCGAGCGCGTCTCCGGAGCGATGAGGCGCTTCAGCGAATAGACCACGTCGGCAGCCGTCATCGGCTTGCCGTCGCAGAACTTGACGTCGTCGCGCAGATTGAAGGTGTAGGTCAGGCCGTCATCCGACAGCGACCATGATTTCGCCAGCAGCGGATGAAGCGTCTTCTGGTCGTCTTCGACCGCGACCAGCGTGTCCGCCATCATGAACAGGATTTCGGCCGCGCCGCGCCCGGTCGCCTTGTGCGGGTCGAAGCCGACGGAGTCGTTCCGGACCAGGATCGTGACCGTCTTGTCCTTGGCCGGCGGGTTTGCTGCCGAAACCGAAAAGCCGCCGGCCAGCAGCGCTGCAGCAATGACGAATGTTCGAGCGATGACCATCATTCCCCTCCGTTCTTCGTTGCGAGAAAATCGATTGCCGAAAGCGCATGGACGCGAAGGACGGCGAAGAGCTCGTCGATCGTGACGTGTTCCTCACGATGGCCCATCGTCTTCGGAGAGGGGCCGTACAGATAGGCGGGGACGCCGCGCCAGCGCCAATAGCGCGCATCCGAGCCGCCCAGACTGACGATGGGAACCGCCTCACGGCCCGTCACCTGCCGCGTGGTCGCGCGCAGGATGTCGGCCATCTCTCCGGCCGGGTCGCACCAGCTCGACGGATAGCTGTGATCGGGCCGGGTTTCCCGCGTCACCATCGGATAGCGCGCGAGGATGCCGGCGAGTTCGGCCTCGACGCGCTCGATGCTGAGCCCCGGCGGCATCCTGACCTCGACCTCGAGCAGGCATTCGTCGGGCATCATGTTGACCTTCAGCCCGCCGCGGATCACCCCGATATTGACGGTCGCGCGGTCGGCGATGTCGGCAGCCCCGTCACCGAGACTGATGTTCATCGCCTGACGGGCCTCGGGCTGCGCGATCGCAGCGCGGACGGTGTCGGGCAGCTCCGGCCGCAGCTCGGCCAACGCTTCGAGATCCGCGGCCAGGCGGCAAGCGATCTTGATCGCGCTCTCGCTCAGATGGGGGTAGGCGCCGTGGGCGCCGCGGGTACGCACCGTCAGCGCCATCCGCAGCGCGCCCTTCTCGCCGAAGCGCAGTGTCGCAAGGCCGCTCGGCTCGCCGTTGAGACAGCAATCGCCGATCACTTCGTCGGGAATCGTCTCCATCAGAAAGCGCGTTCCATAACGGCCGCCGGTCTCCTCGTCGGAAACCACGGTCAGCGTCAGGCGCCCGGCCAGCTCGGGCATGAGCTCCGCCAGATAGCGGTAGGTGAAGATCGAAGCCGTCGTGCCGCACTTCATGTCCGCGGCGCCGCGACCATAGATGCGGCCGTCGGTGACCTCGCCGCTCCACTGGCTGCGCTGGCCCGCAACCTCCTCGATTGCCGGGAACACATCCATATGGCCGTTAAGGACGAGGTGGCGCCCGGGCCGATCGGAGGAGACCGTGCCGACGATGTTGGGCAGGTGGTCCAGCGCGCTGAGGACGCGGAAGGGCAGCCCCTGCCCCGCCAGGAAGCGTTCGACATGCGCGCTCGCCAGCACGGTATCGCCCGGCGGGTTCGGCGACTTCGCCTGCAGGAAGCCCGAGAGAAACGCGATGATCTCGTCGCGGTCGCGCTCGATCCAGCCGAGAACGCGGTCTTTGAGAGCTTCGGAGTTCGACACGAAAAACTCGATTGTTAGCGCTAACGTTATCGCTAACATCCAGGTTTATGTTTCCCCTTCTGTCAAGTAGTGTGTCGCGACGAAGGGCATCGAAGGTGCTCAAAAGGCAGGCAGCAGGCCGATCGATGAACCATGATCCCGCGAAGCGGCTGTCCGGTTGGGCGACCATGTCGGACGTCGCGCATGCCGCCGGCGTCTCGCTGATGACGGTCTCTCGCGTCTACAAGAATCCATCCGCGGTCAGCGTCGGCACGCGCGAACGGGTTCTGAGCGAAGGCGAGCGGCTGGGCTTCGTTCCCAACATGCTCGCCGGCAATCTCGCCTCCGGTCGCAGCGCGATGATCGGGATCGTCGTGCCGTCCCTGCGCAACTCCAACAATGCCAACAGCATCCAGGGCATGGCCGATCGCCTCAGGCAGTCCTCCTACCAGTTCATGATCACCAACACCGGCTATTCGCTGGAATCGGAGGCCGCTGCCGTCGCGGCCTTCATCCGGCGGCGCCCCGACGGTCTCGTCCTGACCGGTACGCGCCATGGCGAGGAAACCCGTGCGCTCCTGCACGGCTCCGGACTTCCCGTCGTCGAGGTCTGGGAGACCGAGGGGCCGATCATCGACATGGCGACGGGATTTCGAAATCATGACGCTGGCGCCGAGATCGCGCGCTACCTGATCGCCAAGGGCTACGACCGGATCGGATATCTCGACTATCCCGTGCCCGGCCTTCGTCGTTACGACGCTCGCCGGGAGGGCGCCCTGCAGGCCCTGCGCGACGCGGGGCTACGCGCCGACCTCGTGGTCTCGCCGCAGCGCGAGGACGCAACCGAGGACGCGTCCAGCTTTCGCGGCGGAGCCAGCGGCCTGACGCAGCTGCTGGAAGCCGGAGGCGCGCGGGCCGTTCTCTGCGCTTCGGACCTTCTCGCCGTCGGCGTGATGTTCGAGGCGCAGCGCCGAGGCATGAGGGTGCCGGATGATCTCGCGGTCGCCGGCTTCGGCGACTTCGAGATCGCGGCCGAGATTCCGCCCGGCCTGACGACGATCAGGACCCAGGGCTACCAGATGGGCTGGGCGGCAGCCGACATGCTGGTTTCGCGCATCGAGGGCAACCCGATCGATACGCCAGTCAGGAATGTCGACTACTCGCTGGTGCAGAGAGGCAGCGCCTGAGCGACTGACGACTCTCGGGGAGGCGGCGCAGCCCCCCGGATCGCGCCCAACGATCCACCGCGACTGCGATTGACGGTCACGGTCGATCGGGCGTGGGGGTGCTCAAGCTCCACATCGCATCGAACATCGACGCCTGGAATGCGGCGAACTCGAAGCTGTCGATGATCAGCCCGTAACTTTCGCGCGCGGAGGAGATCAGGCAGACCTTGTTGCCATAGATGAAGCAGGTCATCGCCAGATTGTGCTCGCTGGGAGCGTAGCGCAGCTCGCGCCGTTCCTCCTCGCTCGATGGCCAGATCGGCACGATGTCCCTCTCGGCCGAGCGGATCACGCGCAGCGTGATGCCGCGCCGCGCCCGCTCGGAGAGGTAGCGCTCCATTTCCTCCAGGCCCGGCTCCGCCATGAGCTCCTTCATCGACAAGGTCGCGCGCAGCACCTTGTCGCTGCCGGTCAGGGTGTCCCACAGAACCGTCCGGATCCCTTCCGCGCCTGGATGGAAGCGGACATTCGGCTGCCCGCTCTCGTGGTGATACATCGAGCGCAGGACCGGCATGACGTCCTCGAGCATCTGCCGGCGCGCCTCGATACGCTCGAGCAGAACGCCCGGATCCTGCGCCACGACGAAGCGGCGCTTGCCGTGATCGACGAAGCGGATCAGCCCCTCGGCCTCGAGCTTGATCAGGAGGTCGTGCGCCGTCGTTCGCGCCAGCCCGGCCTGAGCGGCGATCTCTGTGATCGACGCGCCGCCAAGGCCCACGACCGTCAGATACAGCTTGTAGAGCGTCCCGGAGATGCCGATCCGGGCCAGTTTCTCTTCGATATCCACGGTAGCCCTCAGCCTGTCGCCCGGATCAGCATGTCCGATCCCCGGCACGCCGTCTATTGTCGGATTTCTCCGATATTATCTATTGTGCATCGCACAAATATTCAGCGCGCCATCGAGCATGTGGCGCCAAATAGAGCCTCTTTGCTCGATAAATCACCAGTTCAATCAGAAACGTACGTTGACGGTAAAAGCCGACATAATCAGTCATTGAATAGACCCGCCAGCGATTGGATGGCGTCCGCATGCGGCGTGAAGGAGAACCTCTCATGGAAGCGAAAGCCGACGCAGGCGCCCTGCCTGCCGCGCCTCGCAAGCGGAAGTCCCCGCCATTGGCGCGGATACTCGCCGACAAATCCGTGCGCGCCATGCTGGGCCTCGCTGCCTTCTTCGCATTCTGGCAGGCGGTGACGGGGCTCGGCTTCGTCGATGGCTTCCTGTTGCCTTCGCCCGTCGCGGTCGCCGAAGCGTTGTGGCAGCTGGCCCTCGATGGCTCGCTCTGGGTTCATCTCGGCGCAAGTCTGCAGCGCGTCGCGGTCGGTTTCCTGCTCGCCTGCGTCGTCGGCCTTGTCCTCGGCCTGGTCTGCGGCTGGTGGCGCGACGTGTCGGACTATGTCCGGCCGGTGGTCGAGGCGCTTCGCCCGATCCCGCCGCTCGCCTGGATCCCGATCACCATCCTCTGGTTCGGTCTGGGCGATGCCGCCTCCTACTTCCTCGTCTTTCTCGGAGCCGTCTTTCCCGCCTTCGTTGCGACCTACACGGCCGTCCGAAGCCTCGACCAGAACCAGATGAACGCGGCGCTCTGCCTCGGCGCCAAACCGTGGCAGCTCTTTTGGGACGTGCTGATCCCGGCCTCGCTGCCGATCATCCTGCCAGGGCTCAGGATCGCGCTCGGCGTCGGCTGGATGTGCGTCGTCACGGCTGAGCTGATCGCGGCCCAGACCGGCCTCGGCTACCTGATCCAGCAGTCCCGCATGCTCTTCCAGATCAACAATGTCGTGGCCGGCATGGTCACGATCGGCCTGGTCGGCTTCGCGATGTCCGCCGTTCTCGAGCGCATTGAGCGCCGTGTGAACGCCTGGGCTCCCTCCGAGCGCAATTGAGGGCAGGAAATGGCCACGAACACCGCCCTCATCGCTCCCGCATTTCGGGACCGTGCATCCCAGCCGGCGCCGGCCGATACCCAGATCGACATCCGCAATGTCGGCAAGGTCTACGGATCGAAAGCCTCCGACGATCCGGTCGTCGCGCTCGACGGCGTGTCGCTGCGCATCCGCCGCGGCGAGTTCATCTCGCTGCTCGGTCCGTCCGGATGCGGGAAGTCGACGCTTCTCGGCATCATCGCCGGATTCCAGTCCGCTACCAGCGGCCAGATCCTCCAGGACGGGCGGCCGATCACGAAGCCCGATCCCTCACGCACCGTCGTCTTCCAGGACTACGCGCTGTTCGGCTGGATGACCGTGCAGCAGAATGTCGAGTTCGGCCTCAAGGCCAAGGGCATGCCGAAGGCCGAGCGCGCCGAGATCGCGCGTTCTCTGATTGCGACCGTCCACCTCACCGGCTTCGAGGACAAGTATCCGCACCAGATGTCCGGCGGCATGAAGCAGCGCGCCGCGATTGCGCGCGCCCTGGCGCCCGATCCCGACATCCTGCTGATGGACGAGCCCTTCGGCGCGCTCGACGCGCAGACCCGCGTCCTGCTGCAGGAGGAGATCGCCCGCATTTCCTCGGAAGCCGGCAAGACGGTGATCTTCGTCACGCATGGCATCGACGAGGCCGTCTTCCTGGCCGACCGGGTTGTGGTGATGAGCCCGCGCCCGGGCCGGGTGCGGGAGGAGGTCCTCGTGCCGCTGCCCCGGCCGCGCACCGCCGATATGCGATCCGACCCATGGTTCGTCTCCACGGTCAACGACCTCTGGGAGACGCTGAAGCCCGAATGGCAAAAAGGGGAATAAGCTGTGACATCGACAATCTCGCGCCGCCGCTTCGGTCAGCTCGCCGCTGGCTTCGCTGCCTCCCTCCCGCTCGCGACGCCATCTATCCTGCGGGCGCAGGAGGGCGACCTCGTCAAGATGTGCTGGTTCAACACCACCACCGTCTCGGCCCAGATCGCCCATGTCCTGATGCGGACCGACATCGCTGCCCGTAACGGCCTGCGCATGGAGATGATCCAGCTCGCGGCCTCGCCGGCCATCACCGAGGCATTGGTCTCGGGCGCCGGCGATATCGGCACGCTGTCCGATTTCGCGGCAGTGACCACCATGGCCATTGGCGCGCCGGTGACGACTGTCTCGTCGCAGGCCCTGTTCCGCTCGGCGGTGCTGACGACCAAGAAGTCCGGGATCACCAAAATCGAGGACCTCAAGGGCAAGCAGGTCTATGGCACTTTCGGCATCACCGCGTTCCAGAATGCGCAGGAGGCCGTCATCAAGGCTGGGCTCGTGCCGGGCAAGGACATGACCTTCGTCAATGTCGGCCCGGCCGAGCTGGCCGACGCCGTCGGTGCGCAGCGTATCGACGCCTTCTTCACCTATGACCCGTTCGTTTCCTTCTTCGAGAACGCCGGCCATGCGCAGGTCGTCTCGCAGAACGTGACGCCCGTCATCGCGCTCTCGGCCAATAACCGCTTCTTCCAGCAGAAGCCGGAGGTGCTGAAGCGCTTCCTGCGGGCCAATTCGGAGGCGCTGTTCTTCGCCAGCCAGAACCAGGAGCTGGTCAATGGCTGGTTCCGCTCGCTGGAGCCCGCCAAGAACATCCCGCTCGAAGTGCTGCAGAAGGCGTCGAGCTACGACCCGGCCTGGAACGCCAAGGCCTTCACCGACATCAAGGCGACGCTGTCTCCTGCCCAGATCGCCAAGATGGAGACGCTGGCGAAATGGGGCGTCGAGGCGAAGCTGCTGCCGCGGATGCCCGATGTCTCCAAATTCATCAACACGGCCATCGCCAGTGCGGTCGACAAGGAAGCGGCTGCGCAGGGCTTCGACCCGAAGAGCGTGAAGATCACCCGCGCCTGAGGCGCACGCCTTCCGCAGCAGCGAAATCGATGGCGCTTCGGGTTTGCCCGAGGCGCCATCGGCATGGCTTCCCCACCCGGATACGTACGACCGGGCCAGCAGGACCGAAATGAGCGAAAATCCCGCACCGGGAGCAACGGCTCTCCGCGAACGGCCGGCCGGGCGCGGGCCTGCGGCCGCAGATGCCCGGCAGATCGGACTCCTGTCAGGCCAGGACATCTTTCCGACACGCCATTTCGACCTCGCCGCCTTGTCGGCCGCCGACCGCTATCGGCTGCTGGCATCGACGATCATGCCGCGCCCGATCGCCTGGGTCGTGACCTCTTCGTGCGACGGTGTCGTCAACGCGGCTCCCTATTCCTTCTTCAATCTCTTCGGCGCCGACAGGCCGGTCGTGGCGCTCGGCATCCTGGCGCGCCCGGGTGAGCCGAAGGACACAGCGGCCAATATCCGCGCGACCGGCGAGTTCGTCATCAATCTCGTGCCTTTCGCGCTGGCTCAGGCGATGAACGCCACCTGCGTCGATGCTCCGCCGGAGATCGACGAGACGGAGATCGCCGGCCTTGCCACCGCTCCGAGCCTCGCCATCAGACCGCCGCGGATCGCGGCCTCCCCGGTGGCGCTCGAGTGCCGGCTGACGCATCTGCTGGAGACCGGGCCAGGCCAGTTGATGGCGGTCGGCGAGGTGCTCCACGCGCATTACGCCGAGCACGTCCTGACCGGCGATCCGCAGCGTCCGCGCGTCGACCACGCGGCTCTCGACCTCGTCGGCCGGATGCATGGCGCCTCCGCCTACACCCGCACCCACGATCTTTTCGATCTCGATCGTCCGCTCTGGCGCGACCGCCAGGGCATCGGCGACCCCGCTCAACACAAGGAATGACAGGGATGACCCGGATCAAAGTCGCTGCCGTTCAGGCGACGACCATTCCCTTCGACGGCGCGGCCGCCACCGCGCGCACCGTCGCACTCATGGCCGATGCGGCCGCGACCGGCGCCAAGCTTGCGGTCTTTCCGGAAGCGTTCATCGGCGGCTATCCGAAGGGGCTCGACTTCGGCTGCAGCATCGGTCGTCGCACCGCCGAGGGGCGGGCCGACTTCGCCCGCTACGTCAAGGGCGCCATCGTCGTGCCGGGACCCGAGGTCGACCAGTTGGTCGCGGCCTGCGCACAGCACGATCTGCACGCGGTGGTCGGCGTGATCGAACGCGAGGGCGGCACGCTCTACTGCACGGCGCTCTACCTCTCCCCCGATGGGCTGTTGGGCAAGCACCGCAAGGTCATGCCGACCGGCTCCGAGCGCCTCGTCTGGGGCTTCGGAGACGGCTCGACCCTGACGGTCGTCGACACGCCCTATGGCAAGCTGGGCGGAGCGATCTGCTGGGAGCACTACATGCCACTGATGCGGGCGGCCTATTATGCCAAGGGCGTCCAGATCTGGGCGGCGCCGACGGCCGACGACCGGGAGAGCTGGATCGCCACGATGCGGCACGTCGCCATGGAAGGCCGCTGCTTCGTGATCGGCGCCTGCCAGGTCATGCGCCGCTCCGATTTTCCCGAGGACTATGCCAGCCGCATCGAGGCTGCGCCGGACGAGTGGATGATGCACGGCCGCTCGGTCATCGTCGGACCGCTCGGCGAGATCCTGGCGGGGCCGCTCGTCGACGAGGAGGGTATCCTGACCGCCGAGATCGACCGCGACGACCTCCTCGGCGCCCGGCTCGATTTCGACCCGGTCGGCCATTACGCGCGGCCCGACCTGTTCAGCTTGAGCGTCGATGAACGGCAGCACCTGCCCGTGGTCGCCGTTGGCAACAGCGATGCGTCAAGGATCGTCGCGGCCGACAAGGCCTGAGCGCGGTAGGCTCGCGAGGGCGCCGATCAAGCCCGCCGCAGCCGCAACCGATCGCCCACCGAAGCTTGATCAACGGTCAGTGATCTGCGCCTCGAGCTGCGTGAACACGTCGAACGAGGCCAATTGGGCCTCGGCGAAGCTTCGGTAGGTTTCTCGCGTGAATGCGCCCTCGGGCTTGCTTGGGTGGCTGATCACGGCGCCCCAGCCCATCGGCTTCTGGAACACCGTCACGCGAAAACCACGAAGCTCGATCTGCCAATTGCCGCTGCGATTGCGATGCCAGCCCTTCAACTTTGGAAATTGGGCCCGCCGCCGAACGATTCTTGGATCGACCACCCTCGGCCTCCTGCGGGCTCCTGAGGCCGTACGGCCGGCCTGCGTCGCACCTGATCCTACGATCAGGCCAGTAAGACGACCATGGCCACGCAGTGAGGCAAATCGTGGGATGAGCGCTACGCGGGAAAGTCTCTCGACCGCATGCCAATCGGTTAGAGGCGAGGAGTGGCGGACAGGGAGGGATTTGAACCCCCGATACCCTTGCAGGTATGCCGCATTTCGAGTGCGGTGCATTCAACCACTCTGCCACCTGTCCGCGGTCGCCTTCGGTCGAAGCGGGCTGGTTACTACACGCGGTCCCCGGGCAAGACAAGTCTTACAGACGTCATAAATCGAGCCTCGTACACATGCTTTCCCTTGACCTGCGCGGGGCATGCGACTATCGAGCCTCGTCCGGCGTGGGGAAACCCGCGCCTGATCTCTTTTGGCCTGTGTGATTGCGTCGCAGACCGGCAAGAGCAACCGACCACGCAACCGACTGCCAAAAAGCCGTCCCGCATGCGCCTCGACGAGGACCATGACAGGGCGGGGCCGAACATGGAGGATAAAATGTTCGCAGTCATCAAGACCGGCGGAAAGCAGTTCCGCGTCGCCGCCAACGACAAGATCACCATCGCCAAGCTCGAGGGCAACCCGGGCGACACCGTCGCCTTCGGCAACGTCCTGCTGCTCACCGATGGCGACAAGACCACCCTGGACGCCAAGGCCCTCTCCGAGATCACCGTCGCGGCCGAGATCGTCGAGCAGGCCCGTGGCGAGAAGGTCATCGCCTTCAAGAAGCGCCGCCGCCAGAATTCGAAGCGCAAGCGCGGCTTCCGTGCCGAGCTGACCGTCGTTCGCATCACCGACATCCTCACCGGCGGCAAGCAGCCGGAGATGAAGAAGGGTGCCGTCGCCGCCGACGTCGTCGCGGAAAAGGCTGCCAAGCCGGCGAAGGTCGCCAAGGCTGCCAAGGCCGAGGCTGCCGACGAGGCTGAGAAGCCGAAGAAGGCTGCGGCCAAGAAGGCCCCTGCCAAGAAGGCGGCGAAGGACGAGGCCTCCGAGGCCTGAGACCGGGCAACCGGCGCCGATATTCGCGCCGCGGCACCATCCCGGAGGGCCCCGCCCTCCGCCTGTCGCTCCTGACAGGATCGTGCTGCGGCATTTCGTATCCGAAGCGGGTGGCTTTCGCCGTCGATTCGGGTTAGAGAGACACAACAGTTTTTCGAGGTAGGGCGTTATGGCTCACAAAAAGGCAGGCGGCTCGTCCCGCAACGGTCGCGACTCCGAAAGCAAGCGCCTCGGCGTGAAGCGCTTCGGCGACCAGGCGGTCGTGCCCGGCAACATCATCATTCGTCAGCGCGGCACGCGTTGGCATGCCGGCGTCAATGTCGGCATGGGCAAAGACCATACCCTCTTTGCGACGACGGCGGGCCGAGTCCGCTTCACGACGAAACTCGGCCGAGCTTTCGTCAACGTAGTCCCGGCCCAAGAGGCCGCAGAATAAGACGGCGGATAGGGATTTCCTCGATCCGCCGGTTCCATCGAACCGGATCGGATCAAGGGTAAAGACCCTCCACGGGTTTCCCGAAGGTCAAGGAAAAGGGGAGATGGGGCAAAACCCAGCTCCCTTTTTTCGTTTGCGCCGACGGAGAGACCGATGTTCCCCGAACTGACCCGCGACGATGTCTTCCGGCTTGAGACCCGCCGTCTCTGGCTGCGCTGGCCCCGCATGGCGGACGCTTCCGCCATCCTTCGCCAGGCCGGGGAGAAAGCCGTGGCCGAGATGACGGCGTCGATCCCGCATCCCTATCCGGTGGATGCGGTCGAGCCCTTCATCTTCGCCATGCGCAAGGGCAATGCGCTGGGCGAGCATCTCGTGCTGGCGATCACGCCGAGGTCGAAGCCCAACGAGCTGATCGGCATGATCGGCGCGCACAAGCAGGCGACGGGCGTGCCCTTCATCGGCTACTGGCTCGGCACCCAGCACTGGAACAAGGGCTATGCGACCGAAGCCGTGCAGGCGCTGATCGACTCGCTGTTCACCCTGCTCGAGCTGCCCGCGATCGAGGCCGATACGCGCGTCATCAACCCGGCCTCGCGGCGGGTGCTGGAGAAGTCCGGCTTCCGGGCCGAGGGCTCCTTCCTCAAGTCGCTGCCGGCGCGTGGGGGACTGTTCCCCTGCGAGCAGTACCGGCTCGACCGCTCGACCTGGGCCGCGCTGAAGAGCTGGGGCGCCAGTGGCTGGGCGCATGCGCCCGAGATCGACTCCGTCGATCTGGCCGACGCCTCGGGCGAACCCTGCCCGGCCTGAGCCCTCGAGCCAGGTCCTGAAATGCAGAATGCCCGGCCTCGCGGCCGGGCATTTTGATATCTGAGCCCGAGCATCACGCCCGGGCGGTCGAGGCGCGGGCCTACTTGACGAAATTGCCGCCGAGCTCGTCCTCGATATGGATGCGGATGATCTCGTCGAAGCTCGACTCCGCCTTGAAGCCCAGCGCGAGCGCGCGCTGTGGATCGAAATTGCGTGGCCAGCCCTCGACGATCCGGTCGATCACCGGATCCGGCACGCGCTTGATCCGTGCCACGACATTGTCGCCCGCGACCTTGCGCAACGATTCGATCTGCTCCGCGACGGTGCAGGAATAGCCCGGCATGGTCAGGGCCCGGCGCGGTCCGACCGCCCCGAGATCCATGGTCGAGGCGTGGATCAGGAAGTTGACCGCCGAGCGCGGCGAAGCATGCCAGTGACGGACCTGGTCTGAGACCGGCAGCACCGCCTCGATGCCGTTCAGCGGCTCGCGGATGATGTTCGAGAAGAAGCCCGAGGCCGCCTTGTTCGGCGTGCCCGGCCGCACGCAGATCGTCGGGAAGCGGATGCTGATGCCGTCGAAGAAGCCGCGGCGCGAGTAATCCGAGAGCAGCAACTCGCAGATTGCCTTCTGCGTGCCATAGCTGGTCAGCGGTGTCGTGAAGAACTCGTCGTTGATCTTGTCGTGGAACGGCGCGCCGAAGACCGCGACCGAGGAGGTGAAGACCAGCCGGGGCTTGTAGCCGCCGGCCAGCCGGATCGCCTCGAACAGGAAACGCGTTCCGTCGAGGTTGATGCGGTAGCCCTTCTCGAAATCGGCCTCGGCCTCACCGGAGACGACCGCCGCGAGATGGACGATCAGCTCCGGACGCGAGGCGATCAGCGCCTCCGCCTGGCCCGGTGCCGCAAGGTCCGACACGACGGCCTCGAAGGCGAAGGCCGCGCCCGCCGGCGCCTGCGCGGCGACGACGTCCTGCGCCGTCACCTTGGCGATGCTCTTGCCGCCAAGCTGGCCGTCCTTGGCCAGCCTCTCGATGAACTTGCGGCCGGCCATGCCGGCGCCGCCGAGAACGAGAATATGCATGGGCGTCCTCCCTGTTGTTTTCTGGCGCTCAGAGAGCGAAGCCGCCATCCGCGAGATGGATCTGGCCGGTGGTGTAGCTCGCCTCGTCGGAGGCGAGGTAGACCGCGAGCCAGGCGATCTCCTCCGCCGTGCCAAGGCGCCCCATCGGCTGGCGGTCGATGAAGGCCTGCCGCGCGGCGGCTTCCGTGGTCTTCGTCGCCGCGGCGAGATCCTTGATGCGCTGGTCGAGCGAAGGCGACTGGATCGTGCCCGGGCAGATCGCATTCGCGCGGATGCCCTTCTTGATGAAGTCCGCCGCGACCGCCTTGGTCAGCCCGATCACTGCCGCCTTGGTCGTGCCATAGGCATAGCGGTTCGGGATGCCGCGCACCGAACCGGCGCCGGAGGCGATGTTGACGATCGAGCCCGCGCCCTTGGCAAGCATGCCCGGCAGGAACGCCTTGATCGTGCGATGCATCGAGGTGACGTTGAGGTCGAAGGAGAAATCCCAGGCCTTGTCATCGGTGTCGAGCGCCGTGCCGTGATGGACGAAGCCGGCCGCGTTGACGAGGATGTCGATCGTGCCGACCTTTTCGGCGAAGTTCTCGACGGCCTTGCTCGAGAGCACGTCGAGCTTGCGCTTCTTCGCCTTCGGAATGCCTTCCAGCAGGGCGACGTCCTTGTCGGTCGCCCAGACCGTCGCGCCCTCGGCGACGAAGGCTTCCGCGATCGCCCGGCCGATACCCTGGCCCGCCGCCGTGACGACCGCGACCTTGCCCTTCAAACGTCCTGCCATCCTGTGTTCCTTTTAGCCGGCTCTTGAGAAAGTCTTGCGCATATGAGTGAGCCGCCGGTCGGCCAGATCCTCATGATGCGTGATGATGAAGCCGAGACGCTCGTACCAGCCGATGCGCTCCGTCAGCCCAGCATGAGTATAGAGATGGATGGCGTCGTGGCCCAACTGCCGCGCACGCTCCTCCGCGAACTGCATCAGGCGCGCGCCGAGCTTGCGCCCCATGGCCTGCGGCGCGACTGCGATGCTCCAGATCGTGAAGGTTCCGGGCTTGTCCTCGAGTACGAGTACACCGTCGAGCCCCTGCTCGCTTTCGTCCAGCCAGACCTCGTGCGCCGCCAGCACCGCCCCATAATCGGCGATGCGGGGCAAGGACGGGACGCCGATGATGGCCTCATTCGGCAGGTAGGCGGCCTCCGTCAGCGCGACGATCGCCGGGATGTCCTCGGTCGTGGCGCGACGCAGCGCCATCTCAGCCCGCGGCCTGATCGCGAATGGCGACGAGAGACTGCTTCTGGAGGCCCTTCCCGTCGAAATTCTCGGGCGCGAGCCAAGCGCCGAAGGCCGCCGAGCAGACCGGCCATTCCGAATCGAGGATCGAGAACCAGGCCGTGTCGCGGTTCTTGCCCTTGACCACCATGTGCTGGCGGAAGAGCCCCTCGTACTGGAAGCCGAAGCGCAGAGCTGCGCGCTTGGAAGGCTCGTTGAGGTTGTTGCATTTCCATTCGTAGCGGCGGTAGCCGAGCGAGAAGCCGTAGTCGCCGACGAGATGGATCGCCTCCGTCGCAACCCGGGTCTTCTGCAGGCTCGGCGAATAGGTAATCCAGCCCACCTCGAAGACACCATGGGCCGGCCGGATCTCCATGATCCAGAGATGCCCCTTGGCCTTGCCATCGGCCTTGTCGACGACGGCGAGCGGCACGATCCCGGCCTGGGCGGCCATCGAGGCGAGCAAGGCGCCATAGGCTTCCCTATCCTTTGGCGGCTCGGCGGGCAGCCAGTCCCAGACCTGCACCTGGCCGCCATTGGCCGTCCAGATGTCGTCGAGATGGCGAGCGACATCGAGCGGCTCCAGCCGGCAATAGCGGCCTTCCAGCACCTTGGCCGGCGGGAACGGCGGCGGCGTCCAGCCTCCGGCCAGTCGATCGGGAGCGTTCGTCTCGGTCATGGCTTCGTCATCTCCCTCCAGCTGGTCAGGTCGGTCGAGACCGTCCAGTCCGGGCCCAGTTCCAACGCAACTGCACTGGCGATCACAGCCCCTTCGGCTTCCCAGGCGAGCTGTTCCGCTTCGCTCGGAAAGCGCGAGCGCGCCTCGTTGTCTTCTTCGTAGATCGCGTCGAACGCATCCATCCAGACTTCGAGCCGGTCGGCCAGATCCTCGGACAGTCCGATATCTTCGGCATCGACGGGTTTGCGACGCCCCTTGGCGTCGAGCGCCCACAGCCCGCTCAGGCCGAGCCAGGCCGGCGCAATCAGCAGCGTTCCACTCACGAGCGCGCCTTCACATCTTCAGTGAAGAACGGGTTCAGCGATGAGGACGCGCCATTGCCGGCAAAGCCCCGGAAGGAGCCCTCCTCCGAGATCAGACGCGTCGCCTCGATGAAGGCGGCCCATGCGGCCCGCGCCAGCGCCCCGCCGATCGAAATCCGGCGCACGCCGAGAGCGGCAATGTCGGACACCGTGAGGCCGAAATCGCCATAGACGAGCGCGTTGACCGGCTTTCCCCCGGCGGCCGCGACGATGGTCGCGATCTGCTCGGGCGTCTTCGGGCCGGGCGCATAGAGCACGTCGGCGCCCGCCTCCGCATAGGCAGCGATGCGCCGCGCCGATTCATGCAGCGCATCCGGATGATTGGTCAGAAAGCACTCGGCACGCGCCGTCAGCAGGACGCCGGAACCGGTCTCGTCGATCGCCCTGCGCGCCGCGCGCACCCGTGCGACAGCGAGATCGAACTCGTAAAGCGGCTCCTCGCCACGCCCCGTCGCATCCTCGATCGAGAGGCCGGCGACGCCGGTCGCAACGCAAAGCTTCACATTGGCGCCGACGCCGTCCGGCGTATCGGCATAGCCGTTCTCGAAATCGGCATTGACCGGCAGGTCGGGCACCGACTTCACCAATTCGGCCAGGTGCGCCAGCATCATGTCTCGCGGCACGTCCTGGTCGGCGCGGCCTTGCGTGAAGGCGAAGCCCGCGCTGGTCGAGGCCAGCGCCTTGAAGCCCTGCCCGCGCAACCAGCGGGCCGAGCCGACATCCCACGGGTTCGGCATCACGAAGCAACCGGCCTCGTGCAACCGTCGAAAGGCATCGACCTGAGGGGAATAGCTCATTCTAAATCGTTTCAAATGAACCGGAGCGGCGAGGCGCCATACTGTCCGCCTTGCGCGACTTTGTCAGCCCCGCCAGCGCGCACCGCGAGGGCGGCGCCATTGCGCCTGTGGCATGCCGCCGATCGCAACATCCGCGCCGTCATCCCGGACGAAGCGAAGCGGAGCTCCGGGATCCATCGCAGGGTCAATCCTATCCAGAACTGCGTTCTACGATGGATCCCGGGACAAGCCCGGGATGACGGTTGAGGTTCGAGAGAATCCCTTGAGAGCTCAGTGGTTGTCGCGCGGAATACCGAACTTCTTGTGGATCTTCTGGTACTTGACTGCGGGCTTGAGGACCATGCCCTCGGAGAGCTCGCCGACGATCTTGCGCTGGATCTCCTGCCAGGGCGTCTGGCTCTTCGGGTACTTGTAGCCGCCGCCCGCCTTGAACGCAGCCTTGCGCTCAGCCAGTTCCGCATCCGAGATCATGATGTCGGCGGTGCGCTTCTTCAGGTCGATGCGAACCTTGTCGCCGGTCTTGAGCAAGGCGAGCCCGCCGCCGGTCGCCGCTTCCGGCGAGGCGTTGAGGATCGAGGGCGAGCCCGAGGTGCCGGACTGGCGCCCATCGCCGACGCAGGCCAGCGCCGTGACGCCCTTCTTGATCAGGTAATCCGGCGGCCGCATGTTCACCACCTCTGCCGCGCCGGGATAGCCGATCGGGCCAACGCCACGGATGAACAGGATGCAATGCTCGTCGATGGCGAGCGCCGGATCATCGATGCGATGGTGGTAGTCCTCCGGCCCGTCGAAGACGATGGCGCGGCCCTCGAAGGCCATCGGGTCCTTCGGGTTCTCCAGATAGCGCTTGCGGAACTCCGGCGTGATCACGCTGGTCTTCATGATCGCCGAGTCGAACAGGTTGCCGGAGAGGTTGAGGAACCCCGCCTCCTTCTTCATCGGCTCGTCATAGCTCTTGATGACGTTGCGGTTGACCGCGAAGAAGCCCTTGCAGTTCTCCTCATGGGTGCGGCCATTGGCGGTGATCGCCGGCTTGAGCTTGCCCTTCTCGAGCAGCTCCGCGATCACGGCGGGCAGGCCGCCGGCGCGGTAATAGTCCTCACCGAGATATTCGCCGGCCGGCTGCATATTGACCAGCAGCGGCGTGTCGTAGCCGATCTTCGTCCAGTCCTCGTTGTCGAGCGGAACACCGATATGCTTGGCGATGGCGTTGACGTGGATCGGCGCGTTCGTCGAGCCGCCGATCGCCGAGTTGATGACGATGGTGTTCTCGAAGGCCTCACGCGTCAGGATCTTGGACGGGATCAGGTTCTCCCAGACCATCTCGACGATGCGCTTGCCGGTGAGGTAGGCCATCTCGTAGCGATCGCGATACGGCGCCGGGATCGCCGCCGCGCCTGGCAGGGTCATGCCCATCGCCTCGGCCAGCGCGTTCATCGTCGAGGCCGTGCCCATGGTGTTGCAGTGGCCGGCCGAGGGCGCCGAGGAGGCGACGAGGTCCACGAAGCCGCGATAGTCGATCTCACCGGCCGCCATCATTTGGCGCGCCTTCCAGACGATCGTGCCTGAGCCCGTACGCTCGCCGCGGAAGTCGCCATTCAGCATCGGACCGCCCGGCAGCGCGATCGCCGGAATATCGACGGTGGCCGCAGCCATGATCTGGGCCGGAGTGGTCTTGTCGCAGCCCGTAGTCAGCACGACGCCGTCGAGCGGATAGCCGTAAAGGATCTCGACGAGAGAGAGATATTGCAGGTTGCGGTCGAGCGAGGCGGTCGGCCGCTTGCAGGTCTCCTGGATCGGATGGATCGGGAACTCGAAGGGCACGCCGCCCATCTCGCGGATACCGTCGCGGATGCGCGGCGCGAGCTCGATGTGATGGCGGTTGCAGGGCGCGATGTCGGAGCCCGTCTGGGCGATGCCGATGATCGGACGGCCCGACTGCAGCTCCTCGCGCGAGAGGCCGAAATTCATCGTGCGCTCGATGTAGAGCGCGGTCATGTCGGCATTGGCGGGATTGTCGAACCAAGCCTTCGAGCGCAGCTGCTCGGGCTTGATCTTCCGGACCGGCTTCTTGCCTGCGGGTGCCTTGCCAGTGGGAGCCTTGGCCATCCTCGTTTTCCTCTCGCGCGGACGCGGCGCTGACGGCCGCTTGCCGGTCTTTCTTCAAACGATTGTAATCACGCCATCATGCCGATCGTCCCTGCCGGAGCAAGATGCAAAAGCGAGATAGTCATACTATTTCTGCAGACCGGCCGTGACGTGGCATCGCAGGCGCCCCGGCAAGCGGGCTTGCATGCACGCGCCTTTTGGAGCCAAGACAAGAGCAAGAGCCCGCCTGACCGGGCCTCGATCGAAACGACCACGCCCAGGGAAACGCCGCCATGCCGCTCCATGTCGTCCCGTCCTTCGCCCGTATCGGCGAAGAGAATGCCTTCGCCGTGCTGGCGCGCGCCACCGAGCTGCAGCGCCAGGGCAAGGACATCATCAATCTCGGCATCGGCCAGCCCGACTTCCCGACACCGGACCATATCGTCGAGGCGGCGGTGAAGGCGTTGCGCGATGGCCATCACGGCTACACCCCCGCCAATGGCATCCTGCCGCTACGCGAGGCCGTCTCGGCCGATCTGCACCGGCGCTTCAATGTCGAGGTCTCGCCAGAGAGCGTGATGATCGTGCCAGGCGGCAAGGTCACCATGTTCATGGCGATCCTGATGTTCGGCGAGCCCGGCGCGGAGATCCTCTATCCCGACCCCGGCTTCCCGATCTATCGCTCGATGATCGAATACACCGGCGCGACGCCGATCCCGGTGCCGATCCGCGAGGAGAACGGCTTCGCCTTCTCGGCCGAGGAAACGCTGTCGCTGATCACGCCGAAGACGCGGCTGCTGATCATCAACTCGCCTGCGAATCCGACCGGCGGCGTCACGCCCAAGGCCGAGGTCGACAAGCTCGTCGCCGGGCTGGCGAATTTCCCCGACGTGGCGATCATGTCCGACGAGATCTACGACCAGATGCTCTATGACGGCGAGGAGCATGTCTGCCTGCTCTCCTATCCGGAGATCCGCGACCGGCTGATCCTGCTCAACGGCTGGTCGAAGACCTATGCCATGACGGGCTGGCGCATGGGCTGGTCGGTCTGGCCGAAGCCGCTCTACGACAACGCCCGCAAGCTCGCGGTGAACTCGCATTCCTGCGTCAATGCCCCGGCGCAATGGGCCGGCCTCGCCGCCCTGACCGGGCCGCAGGATGCGGTGGCCATGATGCTGGCCGAGTTCGACCGGCGCCGGAAGGCGGTGGTGAAGGGGCTGAACGCCTTGCCCGGGATCTCCTGCATCGTGCCCAAGGGCGCCTTCTACGCCTTCCCGAACGTCTCGCAGACCGGCTGGAAGGCCAAGAAGCTGGCCTCGGCGCTGCTGGAGGAGACCGGTGTCGCAACGATCGGCGGCCCCGATTTCGGCGTCCATGGCGAGGGCTATATCCGGCTCTCCTATGCCAACTCGCTGCCGAACATCGAGCGCGCGCTGGAGCGGATGGGTACCTTCCTGGCGGGCGCCAAGGCGGCGTGAGCTATCTCTATCTCGCAGCCGCGATCATCAGCGAGGTGATCGGCACCTCGGCGCTGAAGGCCTCGAACGAATTCACGCGGCTCGTGCCCTCGCTGGTCACGGTCGCCGCTTTCGTCAGCGCATTCTGGTTCCTGTCGCTGTCGCTCCGGACGATTCCCGTCGGCGTCGCCTATGCGATCTGGTCCGGCGTCGGGATCGTGCTGATCAGCATCATCGCACGCGTGCTCTTCGGACAGAAGCTCGACGCCCCCGCGATCATCGGCATGGCGCTGATCGTCGCCGGCGTGCTGGTCATCAACCTGTTCTCGAAGTCCAGCGCTCACTAGGGCGCGAGCAGGGGCTCAATCGCGCCTATTGGCGCTCGCCGTCACGCCCGGATCGACCTTGAAGCTCGAGGCTTCGAGCACGGCCGTGCCGATCATCGTCTTCACCGAGACGCGCACCGGCACCATCACATTGGTTCCCGCCACCGGCGCGAGCCAGGTGCTGATGTCCTTGTTCTCGATCATGAACTTGGTGCTCGGCCGTAGCGCCCGATGACCCGCGATCGGCACATAGCGTACCTGGCAGACCGCGACCGGGCCGCTATAGCCCTCGAGCTTCACCTCGCGCGTACCGGCATGGCTGAGCTTGATGTCGTAACGCGCCGCACCGTCGAAAATCTGCAGGGTGCGGTTGCAGGCGTTCGCCAGCCCCTTGCCGTTCACCGGCATCAGGAAGGCCGAGAGCGGATCGATGATGCCACGCCGATGGCCGTCATTCAGCGGCACGCGATCGGGCTTGGCCTCGATCGGCGGCTCGATCTCGACGGCGGCGACGCTGTTGCTGTCGAGCGCCATCCGCACCGTGCGGCTTTCGCTGGAACTGGCGGAACTGACCGCGAAGCTCGCTGGCGACAGCTTCGCGCCGTTGAGGCTGCCGCTGGCTGCGCCGGAGCCGCGCCCGCCGGTGAAGCCGCCGATCAGCCCGGTCAGCTTGGCGGCGACATCGAGCTTGTAGCTCGACCCGTCGATGCCGCCGCTGAGGCTGGCGGTCCCGAGTGTCAGGCCGAGAAGGGAAACGTCGTAGCGCGCATCGAGGGAGGCGGCCGAGGCAGGCACGCTGGCAGCAGCGATTCCCAGCGCGAGGAACCCGGCCAGGGACGATGCGATGGCGGGCTTCATCCACTTCCTCCGGGTGTTGGCGATCTTGGGGACATGCCAAGATCAGGATCTGCACTGCGAATCGGTCCGAATCGTGACCTCTTTCGCCCGATTTGGCGAGCGCCAAAGCTGGCGGCCTTGCCCTCCCGGGATCACATCGGCGATAAGAGCGAAGTTCGCATGACTTTTCCTTGACGCGCCCGCCGGGCTTGGCTATGGAACCGCGACTTCAATTTGACTTCCGGTGCTCATGTCCGGCACGTCGCGTGTCGGCATTTTTGTTTGAGCCAGCCGGTTGGATATAGGGAACGATACCATGGCGCGCCGTTGCGAACTGACCGGGAAGGCCACCCTGACCGGCCACCTCGTCAGCCACTCGAACCGCAAGACGAAGACCGTCTTCCGTCCGAACCTCGTGAACGTCACGCTGCAGTCGGATGCGCTCGGTCGCGCCGTGCGCCTGCGGATCTCGGCCAATGCGCTCCGCACGGTCGATCATCGCGGCGGCCTCGACGCCTTCCTGGTCAAGGCTCCGGCCGGTGACCTGTCGGTCGGCGCGCTCGCCCTGAAGCGCGACATCGAGAAGAAGCTGGCCACCGCCTGAGCGGACCAGCCCTCTCGATTGAATGAAGCGGCCGCAAGGCCGCTTTTTTCGTTTTGCGGGCTTGGGGCTCAGCCCAGTTCGAATTCCAGCAGCACCGTCCGTTGCAGGAACGAGAAGTTATCGTCCGAGATCACGCTCAGTACGGTTCTGCCGCCCTCAAGGTGGACGGACAGCCCCTCCATATTGTCGATTTCCTGACCAAGGTCGGCGTCGATCAGATAGGGGCCGTCCAGCAGCGCACCCGGCTTCAGGCTGGCCCCCGCGATTCGGCGGATACGCATGCCGACACCGCGGAGCGGACGATACCAGCGCTCCAGCAGCAACAGGTCGCCATCGGGGAGGAAGGCGAGGTCGGTGATGTCGAAGCCGTCATGCCTGATGACCTTGAACTGTCCGGGCTGACGGCCTCCCAGGATGAAACCCAGCGTCGGCTCGTCATCGGCGCCGGAACGCTCGGCGATCGCGACGATCGACCCCGCTAGCGGCTGGCTTGCGGGCACGACGCCGATCGCCTCCAGCCCGCGATTGTTCGGCAGGCGCTTGACCTCGCGCAGCACCGGCACGATCCGGGCCCGCGCCATGACGCCCTCTGCCGCCCAGTCGAAGCGCAGCACGTCATGCGTCCGCTCGACGCCGAGATAGGCCACGCCGTCGGCAATGCAGAGGCTTTCGGTATCGTAGTAGCGCGACCGGTGCAGCGGACGGCCTGAACTCCCCAGGATGGGCGCGAGCTCTGCACGCTCCAGCCCCGCAAGCCGACCATTGCGAGATACGACCTTCACAGTCAGCCAGAAGCCGTTATCCGTGACCGCGACCAGGTCATGGCCATTCGGTCCGCGCCACAGGCCGGAGAACCCGCCGAAGCGCGAATGGTTGCCGCTGAGCACAAGCCCGCTTCGGAAAGTCAGTTTGCCGAAGAGCCTCTTCTCCGGGCTGCGCGGCTCGAAGGAGGTGATCGGCCGGGCCGTGACGGCGACCGGTATACGGCCGCTTTCCGTCGTTTCGGCCGAGGCGGAGGTCGCGACGGTAGCGGCAAGGCCGGCCAGAGCCGCGCGGCGGGTCAGGCGCATCGAGCCAGGCCGCCCCTCACTGCAGACGCCGCGACCCGGGCGAAGACCGGCCGCCGAGCGCCGCATCTTCCTCGAAGAGTTCGGCGAGCTTCTCGGTCATGACGCCGCCGAGTTCCTCGGCGTCGACGATCGTGACGGCGCGACGGTAGTAGCGCGTCACGTCATGGCCGATGCCGATGGCGATCAGCTCGACCGGCGAGCGGGTCTCGATCTCCGCGATGATGTGGCGCAGATGGCGCTCGAGATAGTTGCCGGCATTGACCGAGAGCGTCGAGTCGTCGACCGGCGCCCCGTCCGAGATCACCATCAGGATCTTGCGCTGCTCCGGCCGGGCCAGGATGCGCTTATGCGCCCAATCCAGCGCCTCGCCGTCGATATTCTCCTTGAGCAGGCCCTCGCGCATCATCAGCCCGAGATTCTTGCGCGCACGCCGCCACGGCGCGTCCGCCGCCTTGTAGATGATGTGGCGCAGGTCGTTGAGGCGCCCCGGATTAGCCGGCTTGCCCGATTGCAGCCAGGCCTCGCGCGACAATCCGCCCTTCCAGGCCCGCGTCGTGAAGCCGAGCAGCTCCACCTTGACGCCGCAGCGCTCCAGCGTGCGGGCCAGGATGTCGGCGCAGGTCGCCGCGACCGTGATCGGCCGGCCGCGCATCGAGCCGGAATTGTCGATCAGCAGCGTCACGACCGTATCGCGGAAATTGACGTCCGATTCCTGCCGGAAGGAGAGCGGCTGGTACGGGTCGATGATGATGCGCGGCAGGCGCGCCGGGTCGAGTGCCCCCTCCTCCAGATCGAACTGCCAGGAGCGGTTCTGCTGCGCCATCAGGCGGCGCTGCAGCCGGTTTGCAAGTCTCGCGACGACGCCCTGCAGATGAGCGAGCTGCTTGTCGAGATAGGCGCGCAGCCGCGTCAGCTCCTCGGCGTCGCAGAGCTCCTCGGCGGTGATCGTCTCGTCGAACTTGGTCGTATAGGGTTTGTAGTCGGTCTGCGGGCGGCCGTCGCTCTTCGACTCGCGCGGGCGCGGCGCTTCGCCGGCCTCCTCGGCCTCCGAATTCTCGTCCTCGTCATCCCATTCGCCCGAGGGCGCGTCGGAGGCCTCGCTGGCCCCCTCCTGCAACTCTTCGGTGGCGTCGTCGGAGACCTCGACCTCGGAGCGCTCGCCGGCGCTTTCCTGCTCGGCCTCGCCCTCCTGCTGCTGCTGCTCGTCGGAGGACTGGTCCTGATTGTCCTCGTCCTCCTCGGAATCCTCGCCCTGCGAGGTCTGCTCGGCCATGTCGAGCGAGGCCAGCATGTCCCGCACGGTGCGGGCGAAGGCACGCTGGTCCTCGACCGCCTTCGACAGCCTGTCGAGATCGGCGCCGGCCTTCTCCTCGATCTGCTCGCGCCAGAGATCGACCAGCTTCTGAGCCGATTTCGGGGGCTTCAGGCCGGTCAGCCGCTCGCGCACCATCAGGGCGAGCGCATCCTCCAGCGGCGCGTCGGCCCGGTCGGTGATCTCCTCATAGCGCCCGCCTCGATGATAGCGGTCCTCGAGCATCGCGGTGATGTTGCCGGCCATGCCGGCCATGCGCCGCGCGCCGACGCATTCGACGCGCGCCTGCTCGACCGCATCGAAGACGGCACGGGCCGCATCGCCTTCCGGCGCGGCGCGGCGATGCACGCTGGCATCGTGGCAAGCGAGCCTGAGCGCCATCGAATCGGCATGGCCGCGCAGCACCGCGACATCCTCGCGCGTCAGCTTTCGCGGCGGCTCGGGCAGGCGGGCGCGCTCGCCGACGAGAGACGGCTTGTCGGCCGCGAAGACGATCTCCATCTCCGGCTTGCGCGCGATCGCCTTCATCGCCGAGGAAATGGCGCGCTTCAGCGGCTCCGCCGGCGCTTCCTTGGTCGTTCCGGGCTTGCGGTTCGAGATGCTCATAGCGCCTTCGCGAAGTGGTGGATCCGATGGCCGGCCACGGGATAATCCTCCATCAGGCCACATTGCCGATAGCCCAGCTTCGGATAGAAATCCGGCGCCTGCAGGCTCATCGTACTCAGATAGACGCCGCGCGCACCGTGGTCGCGCGCGGCCTTCTCAGCCATGTCGACGAGCGCCTCGCCATGCCCTTTGCCGCGATGGGCCTCGTCGATCCAGAGCAGATCGATGTGGAGCCATTCCCACTTGAGCTCCCCGATCAGGCCGCCCACGATCACATCGGCATCGTCACGCAGGCTCAGTGCGAAAGGCTGGCTGTTGCGAGCTCCGACGATCGCCGCGTTGTAGGCACTGAGGCCGCCGACGACGGCCTCCCTCGCCGCCGCGGTGTCCGTCTCGCGCTGAATCCTGGCCATGGCCTCTCCTAGCGCGAACGCCCGTCAAACATCGTCGAGTTCAGCTCGGTCGGCTCGACGCCGATCAGGCAGCGCACATTGACGGCGACCATCGGCGTGCCGTCCGGCAGACCGGCGCGCGCGAAGGGCTCGACGCCGCAGGTCTCGCAGAACAGGTGCTGGATGGTCCGCTTGTTGAAGCGATACTCGGTCAGCGCCGTCTCTCCCGACTTCAGATCGAGATTCGAGGCCTTGGTGAAGGCCAGGATCGAACCACGCCTCTGGCACCAGGAGCAGTTGCAGGTGATCGTCTCCGCGAGGTCGACCTCGACCTCGTAGGCGACGCGCCCGCAATGGCAGCTTCCCTCATACCGGGCCATCCTCGTACCGGGCCTGCGCCCGCCTCCGTCAGCTCAGCACGACATTCGCCGCGCTCTCCGGCAGTTCCTTGCCGAAGGAACGCTGGAAGAACTCGGCCACCAGCGTGCGCTCCATCTCGTCGCACTTGTTCAGGAAGGTCACGCGGAATGCGAAGCCGACATCGCCGAAGATCGCGGCATTCTCGGCCCAGGTGATGACCGTGCGCGGGCTCATCACGGTCGAGAGATCGCCGTTCATGAAGGCATTGCGCGTGAGATCCGCGACGCGGACCATCTTGTCGATGACGCCCTTGCCCTCCGGCGTGCCCTGGAAGTGCTTGGACTTCGCCAGCACGATCGCGACCTCGTTGTCATGCGGCAGGTAATTCAGCGTGGTCACGATCGACCAGCGGTCCATCTGGCCCTGGTTGATCTGCTGCGTGCCGTGATAGAGGCCGGACGTATCGCCGAGGCCGACCGTGTTGGCCGTAGCGAACAGGCGGAAGGCGGCGTGCGGGCGGATGACGCGCTTCTGGTCGAGCAGCGTCAGCTTGCCGGACTGCTCCAGCACGCGCTGGATCACGAACATCACGTCCGGGCGGCCGGCATCGTACTCGTCGAAGACCAGCGCGATGTTGTTCTGCAGCGCCCAGGGCAGGATGCCGTCCTGGAACTCGGTGACCTGCTTGCCTTCCTTCAGCACGATCGCATCCTTGCCGACGAGGTCGAGGCGCGAGACGTGGCTGTCGAGGTTGACGCGAACGCAGGGCCAGTTGAGGCGGGCCGCGACCTGCTCGATATGGGTCGACTTGCCGGTGCCGTGATAGCCCGAGATCATCACGCGGCGATTATGCGCGAAGCCGGCCAGGATCGCGATCGTGGTGTCGTGATCGAAACGGTAATCCGGGTCGAGGTCGGGCACATGCGCCTCGGTCTTGGAATAGGCCGGCACTTCGAGGTCCGAATCGATCCCGAAGGTCTGGCGCACCGACAGCTTCATGTCGGGCAGGCCGGCGGCATTCGTCGTTGTCATCGTCAAGTCTCCGGGCGTGGGAGCATGACCGGCAAGTGACCGGTTGTCCCGACGCCGACCGAGGAGGGAGGCAATGCTTCCCTAATTAGAGGGAAAGCCTTGCAGCGGCAATTCGCAAAGCGCCGGGTCGGGCTTTCGCAAGAGGCATGCCGGGAAAGCGCCTGCGGCATCCACGGACGGCAGCAAGCCCTAGCTGCGCTCCGCCAGCAAACCCACCACGATGCCGGCGACCTTGGCGGCCCCATTGCGCTCGATCGCCGACGCCGTTGGGGCCCCGTCCTCCAGCGCAGCCTCGACGGCCTCGGCAAACCGGACGGCGCCAGCAGCGCCGCCTTCCGATAGCCGCAGGCAGCGCGCCAGCCCCGCCCGCTGCATCGCCTCGGCCCTGACTGCCTGCTCGGTTTCCCCGCCCTCGTCGAAGGGCACGACGATGGCCGGACGACCGGCGGCGACGAGATCGAGGACGGTGTTGTAGCCGGCCTGGCTGATCGACAGCGCGCAGCGGGCGAGCAGGGCAGGAAAATCGGGACGCACGCGCTCGACAGTGACGTTGGGCGAGGCCGATTGCCGCAGGCCGTCGAAATCGGCCTCGGCGACACCCCGGCCGACGAGTATCCGCCAGGACCGTGAGGAAGTGGAAAGGCGCGCAGCCTCGATGCAGAGCCGGAAGAGCGGCAGCGCCGCTGCCGAACCGCCGCCGGAAACGACGATCTCGCCCTCTCCGTCATTGCCACGCTCCATTCGCAGCGGCGGCGGCGCCAGATAGCCCGTGTAATGCAGCTTGCCGGCCAGTTCCCGCGACACCGGCCAGGATAGATCCAGCGGCAGGAAGGTCCGGTCGCCATGGACCAGAATGCCGTCGAACTGCTCGGCCAGCCGCCTTTCCGCCTCGGCGATACGGTCCGGGCGCGGCGTCACCAGCACATCGCGCACCGAGGACAGCACCAGCGCGTTCGGGCTGGCAGCTTTCGCTGCCGCGATCAGGCCCAGGAACTCACCGGCCAGTTGCCGCCGCCCGAACGGGAAATGCTCGGTGATGACCAGATCCGGCCTCAGCGACGTCGCGAGCCCTGCCAGTGACGCCTGTCGGTCCGCCAACCGCGAGGCATCGACTGGCCGGCCGCCCTCGTCGAGCAGATTGCGAAAATCGACGCCCTCGACCTTGACCGGCGGCAGTTGCACGAAGGTGAAGGGCTCGCCGGCCATAGGCCGCAACGGCATGCCGCCACTCGCCAGCGTCACCGAAAAGCCGTTCTCCGCCAGCGCTCGGGCGAGATGGGCCGCCCGCACCAGATGCCCGCTGCCAAGCAGATGCGTGACCGCGATCAGGACGCGCCCGCCCGTGCCTGTCGCGCTCACGGCGAGAGCCCGGCGGAGGCGCGCAGCAGGGTGGCGACCTTGTCGAGCCCGGCAGCCGCCGAGAAGGCTCCCGTCAGCCGCTCATGCGCGGCCCGGCCCAGCATCGCCCGCCGTTCCGGTGCGGCGGCGAGTTCGGCCAGCGCCCGCGCCAGCCCCTCGACATCGCCCGGCTGGACGAGCAGCCCCTCGACACTCTGGCGAACGAATTCGGGAATGCCCGCGAAGTCGGTGGCAACAATCGGCAAGGCCTGGCTCGCCGCTTCCATCACGACATTGGGCAGCCCATCACGATCGCCGTCCCCGGCCTGCCGCGAGGGCAGCACGAAGAGATCGGCCTCGCGCAGCGCGGCGATGACCTCGCCCTGCGCCCGCGGCCCCGCCCAGGTGACGCGCTCGGCGAGGGCCAGGCTCTGCGCCTGCGCCTGCAGCGTCTTGAGCTTCTCGCCGCCGCCGATATGGGTCAGGCGCCAATGCAGGCCGGCCGGCAATGTCGCCAGCGCCGCCAGCAGATCGTCGAATCCCTTCTTCTCGACCGCACGGCCGATGGTGACGAAGCGCACCGGGTCGGCCGCATCGGTACCATCGCGCGGCGGACGGGCCGGCGGCGCCGGAAAGCGCGCGAGATCAAGCCCGTGATAGACAAGATCGACCTTGTCGGTTCGGTCCGCGAGCCGCTGGAGCTCCCGGTGGCCGTCCTGCGTGCATGTCACGCCCCAGTCGGCGGATGCGATCTTCTCACGCTTCTCCCAATCCGGCGTCGTCCAGATGTCCTTGGCGTGGGCCGAGAACGACCAGCTCAGGCCCCGCAAGAGCGCCGCATAGGCGATCACCGAAGCCGGCGTGTGCAGGTAGTGCACATGCAGATGGGTGATCTCAGCCGGCAGCTCGCGCGCCATCACGCAGGCCTGGCCAAAGCGGCGCAGGCGGTTGCGCGTCCGGTCGCGCGCGAGATCCCGCAGGAACGTCGGCAGCAACCGCGCGAAGCCCGGGAGAGCCAGCGCTCGCGCGACGCCGCGCAGAACCCGCCCCGGCTCCTCGTGCAGATACTCCGGCAGGTAGCAGACCGGCGCCGTGATCTGGTTGTGCATCAGATGCCGGGCGACATCGGTCGGCCGGCGCAACGACCAGATCGCGAAGGGCAAATCGCGCTGCTGCAGGCCGAGCAGCTCCTGAGCGATGAAGGTCTCCGACAGGCGCGGATAGCCCTTCATCGCGATCGCGATGCGAGGAGACTTCATCGCCGACCGATCAGCATGAAGCGGGTGTAGTTCTTCGTCGGCCGCGCGCCCGCGAACAGCGTCTCCGACAGCCCGGCCTGCGCCTGGAAGGCCTCGAGCGATGCGACGCAGCTGCGATGATCGGGCTCGCGAACATAGTCGTTCGACTGCAGCAGCAGCGGCAGGCCGGGCGGCAGGGTCGCGAGCCAGCCCGGCACATCGTCGAGATGTTCGCAGCTGGTGTTGATGACGAGACCCGGCGCGGGCTCCTGCCCTGAGAAGTCGAGCGTCATCATGTCGGCAGTCAGCGTGCGGAAACGACCGGCGGCGAGATGGCGGCGATTGAGCCGCTCGGCCACGGGTGCGCAGCCTGGGTCGAGATCGACACTGACCACCGCCGGGATCGCCAGCCGTTCATCGGCGAGCAGCATCGCGCCGAGCACGCCATACCACGCCCCCAGCACCCAGACCGGCCCATCGAGCCGCGGCATCGCCTCGGCAAGGGCATCGATCAGCCAGCGCTTCGAACCGATCTGCTTGTGATTGAAGGCCACCCAGAGGTCCGGCGGCATCTCGTCGGCGACAAGTCGTGCGAGATCCGCCACCACGCCGTTGCCGGTGAGGGCTGCGACCCCGCGCAGAATGTCATAGAAGGCGTCGGGAGGCGTGTCGCGTGTCATGCCGTGTCGGGGTGGCGAATTCGAAAAGCGGGATGAAAGTGGCGGGACCATACGCAAGCACACCAGTCAAGACCAGCAATCTCGCCGCGCCATCGTCCGGCATCGTGCTGCCCCATCTAGCCAGCCCTCCGGCCGCCATGCGGCAGGTTCTCGCTGCCCATGCCGTGCGGCATTGCGCGCATATCGTCGAGATCGGTGGCGCCGGCCTGCCGATCACGGGCTTCCTGACCCACCGCCCCGAAAGCGTGACGGTGATCGATCCCAAGATCCCGGAATTCTCCGGCATGTCACTGAACGGCACGCCCTGCCGTTTGCGCCATCACGCCGCCAAGCTGCAGGAGATCGAAATTGCCCCGGCCGGCCCGTACGCCCTCATCATGCTTGGGCTGTCGCTCAAGCCGTTCGGGGCGCACGGGGCGACACCGCCCGAACTGCTCGCGCTCGCAGCCGACGCCGATGTGCTGGTGATCGACTATGCGCTCAGCCTGGAACGGGCGCAGGGCCAGATAGGCGCGTTGACGGCTGCACGCATGGCCCCGCCGATCATCGACCTGGGCCTGACGATCAACGACGACGCCATGCGCGCCGCCGGCTTCGACCGCAGGCGCTTCCTCGTATTCGGCCCGACCTGAGCCTTGGACCCGGATCCGATCGGCGCGAACTCTAGGGCTCATCCCCGTCGGGGGCTGCCGGCTTGCTGGCCGCCACCCTCTTGCGCGACGCCCTCCTGGGCTGCGCCGGAGGCGGTGCGGCAAGCTCGTCGCGCGCAGGCGCCTCCTCCTCCTGCGCCCCGGCCTCGACCGGCCGGGCCGCGATCGCGAGATCGCCGCTCTCGTCGGCATGCACCGCGCTCGCACCGGCATCCACCGTGGCATCGAGGATGGCCGGTGCGGCATCGCTCTCCTCCTCGGTGTCGGCGAGCTCCGGCGCGCTGGCGAAGCCGAGCGCGCTGAGCGGCTTCTCCCGCCCCCGCATCGTGATCTTCAGCGCCGTCGTGCCGCGATATCGGCGCGCGCTGATCCGGATCGTCTCCTCCGACACGAGGATGTCGGCCAGCACCCGGCGCGTCGCCAGTTCGAGCTGCGCGGCGACCGCCACCGTCTCGCCGACGGTGATCTCGCGCCGGCCCATGCTGTCATTCTCGACGGCGCCGGTGATCGCCTCGCCGCTATGGATGCCGATGCCGATGCGCAGCGGCAACGGCAGCGCCGCACCGAATTCGCGATTGAGCGCCTCGACCGCGCGCACGATGTCGCCGGCAGCGGCGATCGCCGCCTGCGCCCCCTTGGCGGTCGAGCCCTCCAACCCGAACACCGCCATGAATCCGTCGCCATAGAACGCGTCGATGCGCCCGCCATGGGCGGTGATGGCCTGCGACATCTCGTCGAAGAAGCGGTTCAGCAGGCCGATCAGCTCCTGCGGCAACTGCCGCTCGGAGAGGGCGGAGAACGCCCGCAAATCGGCCACGACCACCGTCAGGCCGCGCTTGCCGATGCTCGCATCCGGTTCGAGCTCACCCGGCGTCGTCGCCTTGAGCCGCGAGGCCAGGAGGATCTGGACCTGCACGTCGTCGCGCGGCCTGATCTGGCAGGCGAGACGGACACGCTCGGGCGCGGCGATCCGGCGCAGCAGCCTGGCCTCATTCGCGCCCGGCGGCGCAAGCGCGTCGCCTCCGTCCAGCACCAGAACCCGGCAGGTGGCGCAGCGCGCCCGGCCGCCACAGAGCGCCGCATGGGGAATGCCGAAGCGCCGGAACATCTCGAGCACGGTCGGCCCAGGTGCGAGCTTGCGCACGCCATGGCCGACGAAACGCACCGTGATCTGCCTGGTCGTCCGGACGCGGATCTCGCGGATGCCAACGAAACCGACGAAGCAGCCGACGAGGCCGTAGAACACCCCCTTCGCCCAGGTGACATGCTGGTTGAACATGACGATCTGCGCGTCGCTCGCAACCTCCGGCGCCATCGTCATCCGGGCAGCCTCGCGTCCAGCGACCGCAAAGCCGATCAGCGCCAGGACAGGAATCAGGATCGCCGCGAGCAGGAAGGGATCGCGCCAACGCTGATAGCCGTCGCGCGAGCGCAGAGTGAAGTGGAGGCCGATGATGCCATGGACCCAGACCAGCAGCAGCAGCAGCGACTGCGTCGCGGCATGACCTGGCCAGAGGCGGCGCAGCACGGCGTGGTAGCTCTCGTCGAGATGGAAGAAGCTCCCCATCACCCGCGTCCCGACGATGTGATCGACCAGGAAGAGCGGGATCGCCAGACCCAGGGCGATCTGCAGCATCTCACGCGCCGGCATCTTGAAGGTACGGCGCTGCGCGACGCGCAGGAGCGCGAAGAGCGGATGCACGATCAGCGCGCCGTAGAGCGCGACCGTGCCGATCCAGGAATGCCACAGCCAGTAGCGCCACTCCTGCACCTGCTCCATGACCTCGACGCCCGCGATCCCGGTCGCATGGTTGAGGAAATGCGTCGTCGCGAAGAACAGCAGCACCATGCCCGACGCGAAGCGGACGTCCCGGCTCCACGACGAAACCTGCCCCATGCCAGCGCCCATGCCGTTGTGCCGCCGTCCGGCTGTCTGCTGCAGGCTCATGCCGTCAATGCACCTTCTCCCCATGGAGCGTGAAGTCCGCCAGGCGGTACAGTCGCGAGGCCAGATCGCGCGACAACGCCAGGCTGAAATCCGGGATCGTCTCGAGCAATTCGAAGAACAGATCCTTCGGCAGGCGCAGCGCGCTGACCGCACTCTTGGCGGTGACCGCCCCGACAAAGCTCTGCCCGCACAAGAGCGGCACGTCGCCGATCAGGCTGCCGGGAGCGAGCGGCAGCCGCGGGCCACGGTGCTCGGGGTCCTCATGCGAGATCTCGACCTCGCCCTGCAGGACCACATAGACCCCCTCGGGCTTGTCGCCCTCGTCGATGATCCTCTCGCCGGCGGCGAAGTGCAGCTTCTCGGCCATCAAGGCGACGAGCTTGAGCCGCGGCGGCGGCAGGGACCGGAACAGGGGAAGCCGGCCCAGGGAGGCAATATCCGCTTCGAGTGTCATGATCGTGCCTCCATCCGCTCGACGCCGTTGCGCCGTCGGGAGGGAGCAACAGCGGAGTCGTCGGCATGCTCGCCGCTCTCGCTTTCAATCGCCCCGGACGGGCCGCTGAAGACGATCCGCAGCGGAATGCCATCGACAAGACTAGCATCCCCGACGAGAAGGAACAGGGTCATGCCCGAGCAATGTTCGCGCAGCCGCGCGAGAATCCTGTCAGGCTCGGCCGACGTCGCGAGGAAGGCGCCGATATCCAGCACCGCGACCTGCGGCGCCTTGATCAGCGCCTGCGCGAGCGGCACGGCAAGCTTGAGCCTGGTCGGCAGGAAGCGCCCCCTTATGCCGCAATCGGTGTCGAGCCCGATCCGGTAGAGGTCGCCGTCGAGGCCCGCCCGCGCCAGCGCCTTGCGAACGACCATCGCCACCTTCCTGCCGGCATCGGGGACGCCATGGCCGATGCGCCCGAACATCAGGTTGTCCCGCAGGCTGGCCCCGAGCATGACCTTGTCGGGATCGTAGAAATGCACGTCTTCGGCGGCATCCGCCGGAAGATGCGCCTTGAAGCTCTCACGGGCACGCAGGATGCGCCGGCGCAGGCGCTCGTCGAGCAGGTTGAGCCTGTGCTTGGGTTCGATATAGCCCAGCGCCAGCGCGACGAGATCCCGCTCCGCCATGGCGTCGAGCGGCGTGCGCATGTCGTGCTTCGCGAGGAGTGTCGTCAGCTCGGCGAGTCGATCGAATTCGAGCCCGGAACCGAAGGAATAGCGCTCGAACAGGGCATGGCCCTGCGGCAGGCCCGCGAAGATCTCGACGACTGTCGCGGCGATACGCGAACCAACTTCGACCAGTGGCTCGATCAGCGATTCCGCTTTGAGGATCGCGTGGGCGTAAGGCTCGAACAGGAGCGTCTCATTGGCGAAACGCGGACCTATGCGAGCACCGAAGATCAGGTTCTCGGCGATCGAGGCATTATCGTTGTAGCTTGTGGGATCGAAGGGCGTGATCAGCCCGGCCAACTTGCTCCGGGCGAGCTCTTCCGCCACCGCCCAGCGCGCATCGACGATCTGCGCCTTCGCCTCGGGCCGCAGCGTCGCGGTCACCTTCCCGTCGAGGCCGAGCTCATAGACGTCCTCGGCGCAGCCGAGCACGTCCAGCACGGCCCTGACGCGGGCCGCAAGCGCTGCGTTGTCGGCGACGCCGGCACCGTCATAGTCGGTCCAGTCGGCCTCGAACGGCAATGGCGTGTTTCCGGAGCGGATCGCCTCGACGAAGCGGCGATGTTCGTCCGGCGTGACCTTGCCGGTCGGTTTGAGGCTCGGGCGGTTGCGCTTCAACGGCAGCAGGATGTTGTCGCGGATCGTGCCGGCGATGATCTCGGTCTCGTGGCCGGCATAGCCGATCAGATGGCTCGCCCGTTCGACCGACATCCGCGACAGTGGCACCCCGTCGATGACGACGCGTCCCGAATAGCTCATCGCCTGTCGCCCCAGGATGCGGCCGAGCACCTCGGCCGCTCCGCCCTGGGGGCCGATCACCGCGACAGTACCGGGGCGCGGGATTCGGGCCGAGAGCGGCGTCAGCAGTGGCTGGCCGCGGTTGTCCAGCATCTGCACGCTCTCGAGCCGGATCTCGCCGGTTTCGGGCAGGCGGGTCACGCCATCCGCCTCGTCGAGCTGCACCGTCTCTTCAGCGTTGAACTGCGCGATTACCTGCTCGTATTTGATCGTCACGTCGTTGCGCTGCTGGTCCCAGTCGATCAGTTCCTTGATCGGCGGCGGCAGGTCGCGATAGGCGGCGATGACGGCGACGAGCTGACCGATGTCGAGCCGGCCCTGCAGGGCAAAGAACCCACCGATCGCGTAGAAAAAGAACGGCGTGATCTGGGCAAGCAGATTGTTCAGGAACTTGACCGCGAATTTGCGCTTGTAGAGCGCGTAGCGGATGTCGAAGAGCCGACCCAACCGCCCGGCGATGTCGGACTGCACATAGGTCGTCGCGCCATGGCCCTGGATGGTCGGCCCCGCATCGACGATCTCGCCGATACGGCCGGCGAGCTGGCGCGACGCGATCTGGCGCTCGCGACCCAGCCGCAGCTGCTCCCGCCGCAGGATCGGGATGATGATCGCCTGCGCAAGGACGATCAGCAGCGCGATCGAGCCGAGCCAGACGCTCTGCGCCATGATGAAGGTCAGTGCGGTCAGCGCCTGCGTCAACAGGAACACGGGCTGGATGAAGGCGTCGCCGACGAAGCCGCCGATCGGCTCGACCTCGTCCTTGATCATGCTGGCGACCTCCGCCGGCTTGACCGCCCGGATGTCCTCCGGACGGAAGCGCATGAGCTGGCTGAACAGGTCGTAGCGCATACGCCTCAGCATGCGCTCGCCGAGAATGCCCTTGCGGACATTGATGACGTATTTGAAGGCGCCGTTGACCAGGACCAGGAACAGGAAATAGCCGCTCAGGCCAAGCAGTAGGCCAAGCTGGCCGACCTGAAAGCCCTCGAACAGCTTGAAACTGGCGCCCCCGAGGAACGATGGCAGGCTCAGCGTGAATTCGAGCAGCGTGGCGCTCGTCCGGCCGTCTCTGAACGCGCCGCCCTGGATGGCGTCGTTGACGATCCGCTTCGGCACGTCGAAGGACGCCCAGGTGAAAGGGATCGAGGCGAGAATGATCAGCAGGACGATGATCTGTTCGCCGCGGCTCTTCTCCCAGACATATCGGAAGAGGTTGGTCTCCAAACGGCAATCCTGTCCGGCGCGCCAGGCCGCGCGCCCGTCTCTCGACCTGCTGCGACATATGTGTGTCAGCTGCGCGCAGAGCGCAATGGAGGCTGATGCCGGCTGAGGGTCAGAATGCAGCCGTCCGACGTTGGCGCCACCGCGAAGTCGCGCCCGACCGCATGACGGAGCGGCCTGCCGGACTGCGTCCGGCAGTGTGAAATCCGCTGAGCCGACCGTTGCGCACCCGTCATCCTCGCCCGGTAATCCCCGCCGAAGTGACGCAGCTGCTCAAAGACCGTTGGCAAGATGGCACTTTCCGCGTCTAGTGAGGTTGTGATCTTGTGACGGGAAGAAGAGGCGTCCCGGCGAAAGCGGCTGATGGATATTCTGCGGATCAGCGATTTGCGTATCGGCTTCACGGTTCACGGGCTTGCTCGCGATGTCGTGAAGGGCGTGAGCCTGCGTGTCCCCGCCGGCAAGACGGTTGCGCTTGTCGGTGAATCGGGCTCCGGCAAATCGGTGATCTCGCAGGCGATCATGGGGCTCCTGCCGCGCGCCGGCGCGATCACCGGCGGCGAAATCCTCTTCCGCGACCCGCTGGCGCCGGATACGTCGATCGACATCGCCGGCCTGCCGGCCGAGGGCAAGGAAATCCGCGCGCTACGCGGCGGCCGCATCGGCATGATCTTTCAGGAGCCGATGTCCTCGCTCTCGCCGGTCCACACCATCGGCAACCAGATCGAGGAAGCGCTGCTGCTGCACCGGCCGATGCCGAAGGCCGAGGCCCGCCCCCTGATCGAGGCGATGCTCGGCCGCGTCGGCTTCAAGGACCCCACCCGTGCCTTCGGGCTCTACTCCTTCGAGCTTTCGGGCGGATTGCGCCAGCGCGCCATGCTCGCCATGGCGCTGATCTGCCAGCCGGCCCTGCTGATCGCCGACGAGCCGACCACCGCGCTCGACGTCACCATCCAGGCCCAGGTGCTCGACCTGATGCGTGATCTCCAGTCCGAGATCGGCATGGCGATCCTGCTCATCACCCATGATCTCGGCGTCGTCGCCAACATGGCCGACGAGGTCGTGGTGATCTACCACGGCGAGATCATGGAGAGCGGCCCGGTCGAGGACATCTTCCGCCGCCCCCGCCACCCCTATCTCAAGGCCCTGCTCAAGGCCTCGCCGCATTTCGACATGGAGGAGGGCGAGCGTCTGGTCGCCCTGCGCGAAGCGAGGCCGCGCCCGCCGGCCGCGCCGCGCGCCGCCCCACCCGCACCGCGCCAGGGCGAGGCCAGCCCGCTGCTCAGCGTGCGCGGCCTGCGCAAGACCTACACGACCGGCTCGCGCAGCTTCTTCGGCAAAGGCACGCAGCATACGGTGCTTGCAGTCGACGATGTCAGCTTCGACATCCAGCGCGGCGAGTGCCTCGGCCTCGTCGGCGAAAGCGGCTGCGGCAAGACCACCGTCAGCAAGATCGTGATGCGCGCCGTCACCCCCGACACCGGGACCATCGTTTTCGATGACGGCCATCGCGAAATCGACGTGCTCGGCCTCGAGGGCGAGGATCTGCGCGCCTTCAGGCCCCGCGTCCAGATGATCTTCCAGGACCCGGTCTCCTCGCTCTCGCCGCGCATGACCGTGATGAACATCCTGCGCGAGCCACTGGCGATCCACGACAAGGGCAGCGGCAACGACCAGACCGCGCGGGTGAAGACGCTGATGGAGGATGTCGGGCTCGACCCGCGCTTCCTCAATCGCTATCCGCATTCCTTCTCGGGCGGCCAGCGCCAGCGCATCGGCATCGCCCGGGCGCTCGCGCTCGATCCGGACCTGATCATCTGCGACGAACCCGTCTCGGCGCTCGACGTCTCGGTCCAGGCGCAGATCCTCAACCTGCTCAAGGATCTTCAGGCCGAACGCGGCCTGACCTTCCTGTTCATCTCGCACAATCTCGCCGTGGTGAACTACATGGCCGACCGCATCGCGGTGATGGCCAATGGCCGCATCGTCGAGATTGCGCCGCGCCATGCCCTGTTCTCGCGGCCGGTCCATCCCTATACCCGGGCGCTGCTGCGCTCGGTGCCCTACGCCGATCTCGACCGCAAGCTCGACTTCAAGCTCGCCGCGCCGGGCGGGGCCTCCGACGCCACGCATTGGGCGCCTGCCTTCAGGCGCGATCGCGATGGCGAGGCGCTCACCCACCTCGCGCTCGGCGACGGGCATTTCGTCCTGGCCCGCCCGAATGCCGATGTTCGGGAGATGGCCTGATGCGGGAGGTGGCCTGATGAAAACGCATCATCCGACACGCCGCGGCGCGCTGCTCCTGGGCTCCGCCGCATTTGCCGCCGCGGGCCTGCCGCGCCTCGCCCCTGCCGCGTCCGTCAAGCCGGCGCAATTGATCGACAGCCCCTTCCTCGCGCAACAGGTCGCCGCCGGCACGCTGCCGGCGATCGAGCAGCGCGTGCCGCTGGTCCCCCGCGTCGTCGACGTCTCCGGCGAGGATCGCCAGCCCGGCCGCCATGGCGGAACCATGCGGATGCTGATGGGCGACCAGCGCGACATCCGCATGATGACGCTCTACGGCTATACCCGGCTGGTCGGCTACGATCAGGATCTCGAGATCGCACCGGACGTGCTGGAGAGCTTCGAAGTCCAGGAAGGCCGCATCTTCACGCTGCGGCTGCGCCCCGGTCATCGCTGGTCGAACGGTGCGCCCTTCACAGCGGAAGACTTCCGCTACTGGTGGGTGCATGTCGCCAACAACCGGCGGCTTTCGCCGGGTGGGCCGCCCCAGGCCCTGCTGGCCGATGGCGAGCCGCCGGTCTTCGAGGTGCTGAGCCCGACCGAGATCCGCTATAGCTGGACCAAGCCGAACCCGATCTTCCTGCCTTCGCTCGCTGGCGCGCAACCGACCTATATCTGCATGCCGTCGGGCTATCTGAAGCAGTTCCATATCGACCATGCCGATCCCGTGACGCTGCATACCCGCGTCAAGCAGGCCCGCGTCCGCGACTGGGGTGCACTGCATGAGCGGCTCTCGCGCATGTACCGGCCCGAGAATCCCGACCTGCCGACCCTCGATCCCTGGCGCAACATCACGCCGCTGCCGGCCGAGCAGTTCAGCTTCCACCGCAACCCCTATTTCCACCGCATCGACCAGAACGGCCGGCAACTGCCTTATGTCGACGAGACGACGCTGACGGTCGGCACCAGTTCGCTCGTACCGGCCAAGACCGCCGCCGGCGAAGCCGACCTGCAGGCGCGCTATCTCCGCTTCGACAACTACACCTTCCTGAAGGACGCCTCGAAGCGCATGAACTTCGATGTCCGGCTGTGGAAGCGGGCCGAGGGATCCTATTTCGCGCTCATGCCCAACATGAACGCGATCGACCCGGTCTGGCGCGATCTCAACCGCGACCTGCGCTATCGCCGTGCGCTGTCGGCGGCGATCAATCGGGCCGACATCAACAAGGTCATCTTCTTCGGCCTCGCGCAGGAGAGCGGCAACACGGCCCTGCCGGAAAGCCCGCTCTACAATGCGCAATACGCCCAGATGTGGATGCAGTTCGACCCCGCGCTGGCCAACAAGCTTCTCGACGAGGCGGGGTTGTCGAAGCGCGCGAGCGACGGCGTGCGCCTGCTGCGGGATGGGCGCCGGCTCGAATTCACCATCGAGACAGCGGGCGAGAGCACCGAGGAGACCGACATCCTCGACCTGATCAAACAGGACCTCTACGAGGTCGGGATCAAGATCTATCCGCGCTCGACCCAGCGCGACGTCTTCCGCCGCCGCATTATTGCCGGCCAGACTATCATGTCCGCTTGGGCTGGCATGGATAACGGGCTGGTCTCGGCCGACATGGAGCCCGACGCGCTGGCACCGACCTCGACGGCGCAGTTCAACTGGCCGCGCTGGGGTCAGTACCTCGAAAGTGGCGGCCGCGAGGGCGAGGAGCCCGACACGGCCGAGGCCCGCGAGCTGGTCGTGCTCTACAATGAGTGGCGCGCCAGCGTGACCCATGGCCAGCGCCGGGAGATCTGGCAGCGCATGCTGCAGATCAACGCCGAGCAGCTCTTCGCGATCGGCGTGATCAACGGCACGCTGCAGCCGGTCGTGGTGTCGCGCAACCTGCGCAACGTCCCGCAGAAGGGCCTCTACAGCTTCGAGCCGGGCGCCTTCTTCGGCCGCTACATGCCAGACACCTTCTGGTTCGACACACAGAAGACCGCCAGCCTTGACAGGGCGAAGAGCTGAACCGTGCTGCTGAAATACATTCTCAAGCGCATCCTGGTGATGATCCCGACGCTGCTGATCACCAGCATGCTGATCTTCACCGTGATCAACCTGCCCGAGGGCGACTATTTCGAAACCCTCGCCGCCGAGATGCAGGCGCAGGGCGAGAAGGCCGATCTCTCGCGCATCGAGTTCCTGAAGAAGGAGTACGGCTTCGACCGGCCCGTGACCGAACGCTATTTCTGGTGGGTCGCCGGCCTGCTCCAGGGCGATATGGGCTATTCCTTCGAGTATCAGCGCCCGGTGCGGGAGATCGTCGGCGACCGGCTGCTGCTGACCATGGTCGTCTCCTTCTTCACGATCATCTTCACCTGGGTCGTCGCCTTCCCGATCGGCATCTATTCGGCGACGCATCAGTATAGCTGGGGCGACTACGGTCTGACCTTCATCGGCCTGATCGGCCTCGCCGTGCCGCATTTCCTGCTGGCGCTGGTGTTCATGTATTTCGCCAATGTCTGGTTCGGCACCTCGATCGGCGGCCTTGTCGATCCGCAATACCTTAACCAGCCTTGGAGCTGGGCCAAGGTCCGCTCCGTTCTGGAGCATCTCTGGATCCCGGTCATCATCATCGGCGCCGGTGGCACCGCGGGCATGATCCGCGCCGTCCGCGCCAACCTGCTCGACGAGCTCCAGAAGCAGTACTACGTCACCGCCCGCGCCAAGGGCCTGCCGCCGGGCAAGGCGCTGCGGAAATACCCGCTGCGCATGTCGCTGAACTTCTTCGTCTCGGACATCGGCGACATCCTGCCCTCGATCGTCTCAGGCGCCGAGATCGTCGCGATCGTGTTGTCCTTGCAGACGACCGGCCCGCTGCTGATCCGCGCCTTGCAGAGCCAGGACATGTATCTCGCCGGCTCCTTCCTGATGTTCCTCTCCTTCCTGACCGTGATCGGCGTGCTGATCTCGGATATCGCGCTCGCGATCCTGGATCCGCGCATTCGCCTGCAGGGAGCGGCGACCAAGTGAGCCAGGCTTCGACACCAACCGTTTCGACCTCGGCCCTGCCGCCTGACGGCGCACCGCTGCCGCACACGGCCTCGACCGCGCCATTCGAGCCGATGGCCGCCGAGGTGATGACGCCGGAGCAGGAGCGCGTCTATCTCGCCTCGCAATGGCAGCTGATGTGGTGGAAGTTCCGCCGCCACAAGCTCGCGGTGATCTCGGGCGTGGTCATCCTGGTGATCTACGCCATGGCCGCCTTCGCCGAATTCCTGGCGCCTTATCATTACACGACCCGCAACACCGACTTCATCCGCGCGCCCCAGCAGCAGGTGCACCTCTTCCATGAAGGCCGCTTCATCGGCCCCTTCGTCTACCCTTATGTCCAGCACCTCAACATGGAGAACCTGAAGCGCGAGTACACGGTCGACAGCACGCGGCCACAGCCGCTGCGCTTCTTCTGCCGCGGCGACGACGAGTACGTGTTCTGGGCGATGATCCCGGGCAGCTGGCGTCTCGTCTGCCCGCCGAAGGACGGAACGCTCTTCCTGCTCGGTTCGGACCGGCTCGGCCGCGACATGCTCTCGCGCATCCTCTACGGCGGGCGCATCTCGCTTTCGATCGGCCTTCTCGGCGTCGCCGTCTCCTTCGTGCTCGGCGTCGTCATCGGCGGCATCGCCGGCTATTACGGTGGCAAGGTCGATCTCTTCGTCCAGCGCCTGATCGAGATCGTGCAATCGCTGCCGCATATTCCGCTCTGGCTGGCCTTGGCCTCGATCATGCCGCCCTCCTGGAGTCCGCTGCTGGTCTATTTCGGCATCACCGTCATCCTCGGGCTGATGGATTGGACCGGGCTGGCCCGCGCCGTGCGCTCGAAGCTCCTGTCGCTGCGCGAGGAAGACTATGTCGTCGCGGCGCAGCTGATGGGGGCCAAGCCCGCCCGCATCATCGGCCTGCATCTCATTCCCGGCTTCATGAGCCACCTGATCGCCTCGGCGACGATCACCATTCCCAAGACCATCCTCGGCGAGACCGCGCTGAGCTTCCTGGGCCTCGGCCTCAGGCCGCCGATCACCAGCTGGGGCGTGATGCTGAACGAGGCGCAGAACATCAATGTGGTGGCGCTCTATCCCTGGTTGCTCTATCCGGTCGTGCCGGTGATCCTGATCATCCTCGCCTTCAACTTCCTCGGCGACGGCCTGCGCGATGCGGCCGATCCCTATCGCTGAGGGCGCGGCAGCCTCTTCCGAGCCCGACCCCGGTGCGCATCGCATTCCACACGCCCCTCAACAGCTATGACGACGGCCGCATCTCCGGCGACCGCCGCATGGCGCGCCAGCTCGTTGCCGCGCTGGAGGGGCTCGGACACGTCGTCGAACCCGTGCTGGCCGCTCGTGATTTCATGCCGAGCGCCGACGCCGAGCGCCTCGTCCATCATCGGGAGATGGCCGCGACGCACGCCGAGGCGATGCGCGCGCGCTGGCGGGATGGCGCCCCGCCCCCCGAGCTCTGGTTCACCTATCACAACTACTACAGGGCGCCCGACCTGCTCGGCCCGGAGATCGTCGACCATCTCGGCATTCCCTATGTCGTCGCCGAAGCCAGCGACGCCGAGCGCCGCGCCAGCGGCGATTGGGCCGAGCACACCCGGATCGTGCGTGCCGGCCTCGCAGCCACCGACCTGCACCTCTATTTCACCGATCGCGACCGTCAGGGCCTCGAACCCTGGCGCTCCCGCTGCACTGCGCTGCTCGAACTGCCGCCCTTCATCGCCTTCGACCGCGAGCCGCCCCGTCATGCCGGCGATGCGCCGGTGCCGCGCCTCGTCACCGTCGCGATGATGCGCGAAGGCACCAAGCAGAACAGCTACCTGACGCTGGCGCGGATTCTCGGTCGCGTCGCCGAGCGGCCTTGGACCCTCAGCATCATCGGCGATGGCCGGCAGCGGACCGAGATCGAGCAGGCCTTCTCCGGCCTGCCTGAAGGCCGGATCAGCTGGCTCGGCGCCATCCCGCATGATCGCGTCGTCGCGGAAATGGCCGCCCATGACGTCTTCATCTGGCCGGGCGTCCGCGAGGCCTATGGGCTGGTCTATCTCGAGGCGCAGGCGGTCGGCCTGCCGATCGTCGCCTTCGACAGCGGCGGCGTCTCGGCGACGGTCCGCAATGGCGAGACCGCGCTGCTCGCACGGGAGGGAGACGAGGCCGGGCTCGCAGCCGCGCTGCTGCGGCTGCTCGACGATGGCGCGATGCGCAAGGCCATGGGCCAGGCCGCACGCCGCTTTGCCCTGACCGAGCGCAACCCGGCGCAGGCGGCGTGTATCCTGGAACGGGGGCTTGCGCTGGCCGTCGCCAATCGCGCCGCACGCCCTCATGCCGCGACAACAGGGCCGAAGGCATGAAGCCGGCCACGGATGATGCACTCTGGCAGCCCCTGCTTGCCGAATTTGACCGCTGGACCGAGGCCGGCAGGCGGATTCGGCTCTGGCTACGCGATGATGATGCCATCGCACCCAGCCCCGCGCTCGACCGGTTGGCGGGGCTCGGCGAGCGCTTCGCCCTGCCCGTCCTGCTCGCTGTCATCCCGATGCTGGCGGAACCCGCTCTGGCAGGCGCCTTGCGGAGGATGCCGTCCCTGGAACCCTGCCAGCACGGCAGCTGGCACCGCAACCACGCTCCCCAGGGCGCGAAGAAGGCCGAGTTCGGCGTCCTGCGCGCCGCCACTGACATCGTCGCCGAACTCAGTCTGGCGCGACGTCGCCTCGAAGCCCTGTTCGGCGAAGCCCTTCTTCCCGTCTTCGTGCCGCCCTGGAATCGAATCGCCCCCGAGCATGCGGCGCTCCTCCCGAAGCTCGGTTTCGCGGGCCTGTCCTGCTTTCGCGGCTACGCCCTCGGTCCGGCCGGCGGCCCGCAGCTGGGCAATACCGATCTCGACATCATGGACTGGGGCAGCAGGACCGGGCGCCGGCCGGAGGAGCTGATCGCCGAGGCCTGCCGGTTGCTCGCGGCGAAGCGGGTCGCCTCGTCCCCTGAGGCAGACGCCTTCGGGATCCTCATGCATCATCGTGACCATGACGACGCGGCATGGGGTTTTCTCGACGGCTTTCTTGCCCACGCGACGCGGCACACGGCGGTCGCCCCGACAGCCCCGCGATCGCTGTTCCAGATCGGTTGAGACGCGAGGTCGGGGCCGCAAATCGGCCTCGCCCGGTTTTCCGCCCGGCCTGCCTCGGCTATTATCGCCGGAACCGACCCCGCACGGAAAACGTTGAGCGCCTATGAAAAAGCTGATCGCCGCCACCGCCGTCGCTGCAATGCTCGCGGCCTGCACCTCCAGCCGCCTGTCGCGTGTCGAACAAGTGCCCGTCGCCTCCCCGGCCAAGCGGATCACGGTTGTCGGCAACGAAGTGACCCTGCCCGACGGTTCGCGTTCGACGATGGATCCGGCCGGCGGGTTCCTGCTGCCCAATGGCGACCGCGTCGCGCGAGATGCGCGGGGCGCCCTGCTGCTGCCCAATGGCAGCCGCTGTCTGCCGGATGCCGGCGGCTACACCTGCCCCTGAGCGACACCCGCCCCTGATTAGAATCATTCGCGGCCGATGGCGGGAGCGGGCTTGGATCGGACCAAGCCCCGCGCTATAAGAATGGCGTGTAATCTCAGGTGCGTTCGTCCTCGCCAAGAGGTCGTCTGACCTATCTGCGGGGGGCGACGCGGAATGACGTTCAATGTCGTCGATCTCGCAGGCGCCGAGCGCGCGCCGCGCAGCCCGCATGCGCCGCGGGTCCTGATCTACAGCCACGACACCTTCGGCCTCGGCCATATCCGCCGCTGCCGCGCGATCGCGAATTCGTTGGTCGCCAGCTACCCTCATATATCAGTGATCATCGTCTCGGGCTCGTCGGTGATCTCGAGCTTCCAGTTCGGCGACGGCGTCGACTATGTCCGCATCCCCGGCGTCGAGAAGCAGAGCGACGGCCGCTACGGCCCGCATCATCTCAATCTCGACCTGAACGACACGATCCGTCTGCGCACGGACATCATCAAGCAGGTCGTGCTCTCCTTCGATCCCGACGTCGTGATCGTCGACAAGGAGCCGGTCGGCCTGCGCGGAGAACTCGCGCCGGCACTCGACATCCTGCGCCGCCGGGGCGCGCGCATCGTGCTCGGCCTGCGCGACGTGCTCGACGAACCGGCCAAGCTCTACGAGGAATGGCGCCACAGCGGCGCGCTCGAGGCGCTCGACCAGATCTATGACGACATCTTCGTCTACGGTCTCGAGGGCATCTACCAGCCGCTCGGCGGCCTGCCCAACCAGCATCTCTTCGCCCACAAGGTCCGCTACACCGGCTATCTCAAGCGGGCGGTGCCGAGCCCGATGCCGCCCAACCGCTTTCCGCGCATCACCAAGGGCCCGTTCATTCTGGTGACGCCGGGAGGCGGCGGGGATGGTGCCGGTGTGATCGATTGGGTGATTTCGGCCTATGAGGCCGACCCGACGATCGCTTTGCCCTCGCTGATCGTGTTCGGACCCTTCATGTCGCGCGAGCGCCGCAAGGAATTCACCGAGCGCATCGCACGCATCCCCAAGCTGGAAAGCCTGGGCTTCGAGCCGCGCCTCGAACTGCTGATGAACCGGGCCCACTGCGTCGTGGCGATGGGCGGATACAACACTTTCTGCGAGGTGCTGTCCTTCGACAAGCCGGCGCTGATCGTACCGCGGGTCAAGCCGCGGCTCGAACAGACGATCCGCGCCCAGCGGGCCGAGGAACTGGCACTCATCACCATGCTGCACGACCCCTCGCAGACCGGCGACGCCGAACGCGATCCGATGGTGATGGCTGCTGCCCTGCACGCCCTGCCCCAGCGCACGCCACCCTCCCAGGCCTTCGTGCCGGACCTCCTCGATGGCCTGCCGACGATCAGCCGTGCTCTGGCCGACAATCTCTCCATGCCGATCCGCCGCCGTCTCCTGGCACAGAATGCGGCCGTGACCAGCTAGACCGCCCGTCTCTGCCGATCGCCCTCGCCCCTGCTTCGGGCGATGGACAAGCAAGAATAAACTTCGCAATATATCAGCGATCGGGAGAGGGAAGGCGTCGTCGGAGCGCCATTCCGGAGGAGACGCCTGCCATGGCCACGCTGCTGTTCAAGAACTTTGCCCTGCTCGAGCCCGAACATGGCGAGGTCCGTGCCGGCTACGAATTGCTGGTCGAAGGCGACACCATCCGCGAGCTTTCCGACAAGCCGATCAAGTCCGCGAGCGCCGAGACGATCGATTGCGGCGGCCGCACGCTGATGCCCGGCCTGATCGACAGCCATGTCCACGTCTTCCTCTCCGAGGTCGTGATCCGCTCCATGGAGAGCATGCCGCTCACCCTGATGACGGCGCGCGCCATCGGTCTGATGAAGGGCATGATCGACCGTGGATTCACCTCGGTGCGCGACACCGGCGGCGCCGACTGGGGCATCAAGGAAGCGGTAGAGGGCGGCCATGTCGCGGCGCCGCGCCTATTCATCGCCGGCCAGGCGATCGGCCCGACCGGCGGCCACAGCGACCCGCGCCGCCGCACCGATTTCGGCGCCCGCTGCCACTGCTGCAACGCCATGGCCTACACGATGAACGTCTCCGACGGCGTCTCCTCGGTCCGCAAGTCGGTGCGCGAGCAGATGCGGCTTGGCGCGGACCACATCAAGATCATGATGTCGGGCGGCGTCGCCTCCCCCTACGATCCGCTCGACTCGCTGCAGTTCAGCCTCGACGAGGTGCGCACGGCCGTCGAGGAAGCCGCCGCCTTCGGCCGCTATGTCTGCGCCCACGCCTATACGCCCGAGGCCATCACCCGTGCCGCCAATTGCGGCGTGCGCGCGATCGAGCACGGCAACCTGATCGACGAGGCTTCGGCCAAGCTGATGGCCGAGAAGGGCATGTTCCTGACGGCCAACCTCGTCGCCTACTACGCGATGAAGGAGCGTGCAGCGGAGTTCGGCATGAACGGCGACATGCTCGCCAAGAACGACCTCGTCATCGACGGCGGCCTGCGCTCGCTCGAGATCTGCAAGCGCGCCGGCGTCCCCGTGGCCTATGGCTCGGACCTGCTCGGCCAGCTCCAGGCCGATCAGTCTCGCGAGTTCCTGCTGCGCCGCGAGGTGCTCTCGCCGATCGAGATCATTCGTTCGGCCACCACCGTCGGTGCCCAGCTCCTGCGCATGGAAGGCAAGCTTGGCACGCTCCGTGCTGGGGCGTTCGCCGACATGATCCTCGTCAACGGCAATCCGCTGGAAGATCTTGGGCTCTTCCAGGACCAGGGCCGCCATTTGGCGATGATCATGAAGGGCGGCGTGTTTCACAAGAACGTGCTGAACTGAGCGTCGCATCCCTGCCTTTCGGGCGCATAGGGAAGGGCGATGCGAGGTATAGAGAAGAAACGGATTGACTGTCCGAAGGTGCATCCGCAGCCTTCGGGCGCGATCCGGCGGAAGTTCGGACGTCGGGATTTGAGTCAGGCCAGGGTGGGGATTGTATCGTTGAGCAGCGTCAGGGAAACGCAGGCCGCAAGCCGTTCGCCGCTGGACCGCGGAGGCGAGGCGTGAGCGCCTCCACGCGCCCCAGCCTCGGCCGCATCGCCCTCAACGGCGCTGCCGGCATCGCGCTGCTCTACATCCTTTTGCCGCTGATCTTCGTCACCTGGCTCGCCTTCTTCCGGCAGGAAATCCCGTCCTTCCCGCCGGAAGGCTATTCGGTGAAATGGTTCGCCGCCGCCGCGAACAACCAGCCCTTCATCAACGGCTTCCTGCTCAGCCTCCAGGTCGGCGTGGCGGCGACGCTGATCGGCCTGCTCGTCGGCGTCCCGGCGAGCCTGGCGCTGGTGCGCCACCGCATTGTGCTGGGCCCCGTCTTCAACACGCTGCTGCTGCTGCCGCTGGTGATGCCGGGCATCGTGCTCGGCACCGCCATGTATGTCTTCCAGATCGAGACGGAGATCGCCACGGGGCTCCCGGTGATGGGCTCCATCGGCGGGCTGATCGCCGCGCATGCGCTCGTCGTCATTCCCTGGGTGGTGCGTCTGGTGACGGCGAGCCTCGTCGGCTTCGATCGGACGATCGAGGAAGCCGCGCAGAATCTCGGCGCGGGCCCGTTCACCACCTTCCGGCGGGTGACGCTGCCGAGCATCAGGCCGGGCCTCGTCGCGGCCAGCCTCTTCGGCTTCGTCACCTCCTTCGGCAATCTGGAGATGAGCCTGTTCCTGGTCGGGCCGGGCCGCACCACCCTGCCGATCGCCATCCTGCAATATCTCGAATGGAAGATCGATCCGACCGTGGCAGCCGCATCCCTGATCCAGATCGTCCTGATCGCCGTGGCGATGATCGTCACCGACCGTTACGTCAAGCTCAGCCGGGTGGTCTGATACGATGGCAAGACTCTCGATCGAGCACCTCCGCAAGACCTATGGCGACCTGACCGTCGTCGACGATGTCGCGATCGACATTGCCGATGGCGAGTTCCTCGTCCTGCTCGGCCCCTCCGGCTGCGGCAAGACCACGACTTTGCGCATGGTCGCGGGCTTCATCGCGCCCAGCGCCGGCAACATCACCATCGGCGACCGCAGCGTCACGACGCTGCCACCCTGGAAGCGCAACTGCGGGCTGGTCTTCCAGAGCTATGCCCTGTTCCCGCACATGACGGTCGCTGAAAACGTCGCCTTCGGCCTCGAGATGCGCAAGGTTTCACCGGCCGACCGCGCGCCGCGCGTCGCCGAAGCCTTGCGCCTCGTGCAGCTTGCCGGCTTCGATGAACGCTATCCGCGCCAGCTCTCCGGCGGCCAGCAGCAGCGCGTCGCGCTCGCCCGCGCCCTCGCCATGGAGCCGGACGTGCTGCTGCTCGACGAGCCGCTCTCCAATCTCGACGCCAAGCTGCGCCAGGAGGTCCGCGTCGAGATCCGCGACCTGCAGCGCAAGCTCGGCCTGACCACGATCATGGTCACCCACGACCAGGAAGAGGCCCTGACCATGGCCGACCGGCTGGTGGTGATGGAGAAGGGCAAGGTTCGCCAGATTGGCAGCCAGCGCGAGCTCTACGAGAAGCCGGCCGACCGCTTCGTCGCCGGCTTCATCGGCCGCAGCGCCTTCCTCGACGGCGAGATCACCGCGCCCGGCCGCTTCCGCACTAAGGGCGGCGTCGAGATCGCCTGCGCCGCCGCGACCGGCAACGGTGCCGCGACCCTGGCCCTGCGGCCCGAGCGGATCGCCGTCGCCGGCGATGCCCAGGGCTTGCGTAACCATTTCCAGGCTCGCGTTGAGCACGCCTCCTATCTCGGCGCCCTGCTCGACATCGATGTCAGCCTCTCCGGTCATGACCGGATGCTGCTGCAGATCCCGAACAAGGCCGGCGTCGCCGAGCCGAAGCCGGGAGAGACCATCACCATAGGCTGGGCCGAAGACGCCGGGCTCGTCTATCCGCGCGAAGCCTGAACCCAGGCTTCGACGGGCGTCCAAAAGGGGAATGTCATCATGACCAAGTTCGACAGACGCGATCTTCTGAAGGGCGCCGGCGCGGCCGCGCTCGCCTCCACGCTGGGTGCGCCGGCCTTCGCCCAGGCGGCCGGCAAGGTCGTGGTCGGCACCTGGGGCGGCGACTATGCCCGCCTGCTGACCAAGAACATCGAGGATCCGATCCTCAAGCCCAAGGGCATGGAAGTGGTGCAGGATCAGGCCGGCGACGCGCCGCGCCGGGCCAAGATGGTCGCCGAGCGCCGCCTGCCGCGCGGAACGGTCGACATCCAGGGCCTCTCCGCCGCCAACATGTACGAGATGAACGAGGCCGGCGTCATCGAGCAGCTCGACTACTCGAAGATTCCGAACGCCAAGAACCTGCTTCCGACCATGAAGTACCCCTATGGCATCGGGCACATCTATTCGGGCAACGTGGTGATCTACAATCCCAAGATCATCAGCCCGGCTCCGACCGGCTTCAAGGACTGGCTCGATCCCAAGCACGGCAACAAGATCGGCTTCATCGACATCCAGTACCAATCGATCATGATCGCCGCCTCCATGGCCGCCACCGGCGGCAAGGACATGAACGACATGGAGAAGGCCAAGGAAGTGCTGATGGCCGTGAAGAAGGCCGGCGCCCGCGTCTACCCGACCAACGAAGCCTTCGCCGCCGCGATGAAGAACGAGGAAATCGGCATCAGCGCGATCTGGAAGGCCCGCGTCGTCCAGTGGCAGAACGCCGGCATCCCCTGTGAGGCGGTCTCGCCTGTCGAGGGCATCCCGGCCTATGTCTCGGGCTTCGTCATCCAGAAGAACGCGCCGAACAAGGACAACGCCTACGCCTATATGAACGCGATGCTGGAAAAGGCGCCGCAGGAGGCCTTCGCGGTCGATATGGGCTATAACGGCACCGTCACCGGCCTGAACGTTGCGCCCGATCTCCAGAAGCGCATCGGCTTCACGCCCGAGGAAGAGAAGAAGCTCCGCGACCTCGACTACGGCTTCCTCGCCAAGAACGACAACGCCATGAAGGAATGGTGGGACAAGGTCTTCAAGGCGTGACATGGCCCGTCCGTTTGACCATCGTGGCCGCATGACCCGGCTTTCTGCGCTTCCGGTGCTCTCGGACATCGGTCCGCTGCGCTCCGGTTCTCGAAAGCCGGGCCCTTCGGTTCGCGCTGGTGAACGGTCGAACCATGTCGGCACGGCCTGCCCGGGAGTTTCGCCATGAGCACGACTGCTCCCGAACCCGTCGCCGGCGCGCGCACCGGCCTTGCCGGCCTGCTCGTCGTGCCGGCGACGCTCTTCGTCGCGATCGGGCTGCTCGGCCCGATCGCGATCCTGTTCCGCTATTCGCTGAATCAGTTCATCCCCGGCCAGTTCATGGTCGACGGGCTGACGATCGAGAATTACGTCAAGTTCTTCACCGACCCCTATTACCTCAACGTGCTGCTGCGGACCGTCCGCGTCGCGGTGATCTGCACCGTCGTCTGCCTGATCATGGGCTTCCCGCTAGCCTATGTGCTGGCCCGGACCCAGAGCCGCTTCAAGAACCTGCTGATCATCTCGGTGATCCTGCCACTCTTCGTCGGCAACGCCGTCCGCGCCGCCGGCTGGATGACCGCCTTCGGCAGCAAGGGCGCGCTCAACGCCTCGCTGACGGGTCTGGGCCTGATCGACCAGCCGCTCGAGATCATGTTCACCGAGAACGCCGTCCTGATCGGCATCATCGCGGTCAACCTGCCCTTCATGGTGCTGACGCTGCAGAGCGTGATCGAAGGCATTCCGCGCAATGTCGAGGAGGCCGCCTTCAGCCTCGGCGCCGGGCCGTCGGCGATGTTCCGCCGCGTGCTCTGGCCGCTCGCCCTGCCCGGCATCCTTGCCGGCACGATCCTGACCTTCATCCTGGCGATGAACGCCTATGCCACGCCGGTCCTGCTCGGCGGCCCGAAATTCCAGATGATGGGCCCGCTGGTCTACGGCCAGTTCGCCCAGCAGAACAACTGGCCCTTCGGCGGCGCGATCTCCTTCATCCTGATGACGGCGACGATCCTCCTGACGGTCGCTGCCAATCTGATCGTCCAGCGCCGCTACCGCTGAGCCGCCTGCTCCGGCGCCGCCTTCCTACGGGAAGCGGTGCCGCACGAGCCTCGCTATCGCCCGGTCTGCGCGGCCGGCTCGCCGGCTTTGCAAGCGTCCTATTCGGATGGCAGCGCCCGGCCGAGATGGGACAGCTCCGCCTGCCCGAGCGCGATCCGTCCTTCGATCGCCCCTTCTTCGGTCCGGACGTGAAATTCGACGGGATGCTCCGGCTCGCTGACCGTGAAGGTGAAGCGCGCGGCGAAGATGCCTTCCTGCAATGGCCGAATGCGGGCCTCGCCCAGGAGGCCCGGCCCATAAGCCAGGACCTTGAGCGGGAGGCCGACGGCCTCCTTGGTGAAACCCAGGGTCATCTGGGCGCGCCAGCGGCCCTCGGCGAGGTGGAAATAGGGGCCATAATAGAGCACGCGCGATCCCCCCGTGGCGTCGATGACGAGGGGGGCCTCCTCATTCGGGCGATCTCCCGCAAAGAAGACGCGGTGCGGCCAGACTGATTTCAGGGAGATCGCCGCGTCGCGAAGATGCGCGACGCCGTTTTCCAGGACGAGCGTGACGATGCCCTCGTCAGCCATGGTGAAGGCAGGCCCGCTCGCCGCCTCCGATGTCGGAATCGGCCCGGTCCAGGCCAGCACCTCGGCGACGAGATCGTCCGTCACCGCCAAGCCGATATGGCTTGCCATGGCGCGCACGACGCCCCCGGCATCAGGCCGATCCGTCGCATCGAACAGCAGCGCGTACTGCTGCGGGTCGCAATCGCCGATCAGCGCGACGCTGGCGCCAACCGTCCGCACCGCCTCCAGCAGGACCGGCTGCAGCTGGCGCTGATAGCGCAGGGCATCCATCCCGTTCGTGACGAAGACGATCAGCGGAATCCGGCGCTCGCGGAGCATTCGCCGGAGCGACCGCGGCGGGAACTGCGAGCAGACGAGAAGCGGCGACGCCTCGTCATGCGCGAAGGCGTCCATCCGATCGACCCATATCGGTGCGAGGCTGGGATCCGAGGCCTGCGCAAGCCGGCGCGCGACCTCGAAGCCCCAGGCGGCGAAGGCGCAAGGCATACCAAGAACTGCGATCATCATCGGCTCAAAGCGCTCGCATGAATGTGCGCGCCGCGAAACGGCTCACAAGGTCGCATAGATCGAGCAGGCCAGGTCGAGGTCGTAGAAGACGCGCCCCCTGCCCTGCTTCAGCACCAGCGCCGACGAGCAGAATTCCCTTGCGAACTCCATCGAATGGATGGCCATCAGCATGGCCCGGTCCTTGCGCTTCACCAGCAGCTCGTCATGGCAGCGCTGCTGGAAGCGCCGGTCGCCGACGAGGATCACCTCGTCGATCAGGTAGCACTCGAAATCGATGGCGAGCGACAGGGCGAAGGCGAGGCGCGCCCGCATGCCGTCGGAATAGAACCGCACCTGGGTGAACAGCTGGCTGCCGAGCTCGGTGAAATCGGCGACGTATTCGACCGTCTCCTTCAGCGGCGCGCCGTAGAGCGTCGCGATGAAGCGGCAGGTGTCGTAGCCAGTCATCTGACCTTCGAAACCGCCGCCCAGCGCCAGCGGCCAGGACATGTTCAGGCCGCGGTGGATCTGGCCATGGGTCGGTTTCTCGACCCCCGCCAGAACCTTGATCAGGGTTGATTTGCCGGCTCCGTTGCGGCCGAGGATCGCCATTCGCTCGCCGACGCCGACGCTGAACGAGATGCCGTCCAGCACCCGCCGCGGGCCGTGTTCGGTATGGAACTCCTTGACGACATCGATCGCACGGACGGCGCGAACCGCGTCCGTCGCCGGCGCAGCGGTCGAGAGCGAACCGTCCGAAGCCGATGTTGCGCCGTCAATGCTCATGGGCACGGACGTTGTTGATCAGCGCTCGCAGGATGACGAAGGTGGAGAAGCTGAGCACCATGACGATGCCGATCCAGAAGAGGCGCTTCGGCTGGCTCGGATAATCGGCTGCGTGCGGTTCGACCACCCGCTCGAGATAGAGCTGCTGGCGCTGCGATTCGAGGCGGGCATTCTCCAGCGAGGCCAGGGCCGAAGCGAGCACGCGGTCGGCGAACTCGCGTTCCAGCACCAGGCGCTCGTAATCAGCGATGACCGGAGCCAGCGCCTGGGCGGATCCGCCGATCCGCCGCCTTTCCTCGACGATCTGCTGCTCGACCGCCTGGATACGGTTGCGCAGATTCGCGATCTGCGGCCCCTGTGGCGCGCTGCGCTGCGCTTCCGCGAGCTGGGCATTGGCCTGCGCGGATTCGAAGGAGAGTTTCCCGATCGTCTCCAGCAGGCTCTGCGAGGTCTTGGCCGGGTCCACGGTACCGGCGCGCGTGCGGAACGCGGTCAGCTCTTCCCGTCGTTCGAAGGCGCGCTCCTTGGCAGCCTCGACCTCCGCTTCGGCGGCCTTGATCGCATCGCGGCGCGAGCGCTCGTTCAGGCGATTGATCAACGCCTCGGAGCCTTCCAGCAGCACCTGAGCCATCCTGACCGAATCCTCTGGCCGGAAACTCTGGACGACGAGCGTGCTGATGCCGGTGCCGCTGTCCTGCTTGATCGAGATGAGGCTCAGGTAGCGATCGAAGAGCTTCTCGCGAAGATCCCTCGAAAACCAGCCCGGAAAGCGCCAGAACGGGTCACCTTCGGGCCGCGACAGGATCGCACGCAGATCCGCCTGCCGCACGAGCAGGTCCACGGCGTCGCGCGAGCGGACATACTGGTGCACGGCGCCGGCTTCGTCCGAGGCACGCTCCGTTCCCGTGCTCTTGATCATGCTGGAAAGCTGATCGACACTGGTCTTGTTCGGGCTGCGCACGACGAACTGCGCTTCCGACGTGTAGCGATCGGCGGTGAGGAGCCCGAAATAGAGCACGCCGACGAGGCACGGCAAAACGAAGGTGAGCAGCACCAGGGCATGTCGGCCCAGGAAAACCCGCCAGGCGGGGCGAGGATCCGCAGCCGGCACGTGCAGTTCGGCGCCACGTGCGCGCAGCGGCACGAGCTCGACATAGTCCCTGACCTGATCCTGCGTCGCGCCCTGGTTCATCCGTGACTTCTGATCTCCACGAGACGATGCTAACTAACAGGCCGGCTTGTGAATAGGAATGCCGAACCGATGCAGCGCGAGTGTGCTGGACAGACGCATGCAATGAGCTCGGCTCCGCGGCCCCGGCAGGGCGAGACGGTGCCGGCATGAGGGACCGCATCGAGAAGATTTCCCGGCGCCTGCGACCGATGGCTCATTCGGGCCGACCGCCTGCATCCAAACGCTTCGGCCCGCTGGTTCCCGGCGGTGAGGGCGGCAACGTCGGGGATCCGGCCTCCGAGGCGCGCTTCCATGCGCCACCAGTTCGGCTGAGCCGGACCAAACTGGCGTTCATGCTTCTCGTGCTGCTGCCGACGGCGCTGTCGGCGGCCTATTTCGGCCTGATTGCATCCGATCGGTTCGTTTCGGAATCGACCTTTGTCGTGCGCTCGGCCAAATCGCCCCTCGCCGGCGGACTGGGAAGCCTGCTGCAGATCGTCGGCGTCTCGCGTTCCCAGGACGACAGCTACTCGGTGCAGGAATATCTGCAGTCGCGCGACGCCGTCGCAGCCCTCTCCCAGACCTTGCCGCTGCGGCAGATCTTCGACAGGCCGGGCGCCGATTTCATCGCGCGTTACCCGAACCTCTTGTACGGGCCGAGCGAGGAGGAGCTGTTCCAGTACTACAAGACGCGTGTCAGCGTCGTTCACGGCGCAGCCACCGGCCTGACGACGCTGAAGGTGGAAACCTTCCTTGCCGACGACGCCATCAAGATCAACAAGACGCTGCTCGACCTGGGTGAAGCGCTCGTCAACCGCATGAACGAACGCATCCGGGCCGACGCGATCCGCTTCTCCGAAGCCGAGGTCAAGCGCGGCGAAGAACGGCTGGTCGAGACCCAGGTCGCGATCACCGAGTTTCGGAACCGCGAGCTGATGCTCGACCCGTCGAAGAGCTCGCTGATCGTCGCGGAACTGATCGGGCGCCTTTCGGCAGAGCTGGCAGCGGTGACGGCGCAGCTCAGGGAGGTCCAGGCCTCGTCGCCGAACTCGCCGCAAATTCCCGGCCTGCAACGGCGAATCGCCGCGCTGGACGCCCAGATCAATCTGGAGAAGCAGCGCGTCTCGACCGCCTCGGACGGGCTCGCCGACAAGATCGCCGGCTATGAGCGGCTGACTCTGCAGCGCGAATTCGCGGTCAAGGCACTCGCTTCGGCAGTGACCAGCCTCGAAATGGCGCGCAACGAGGCGCGGCGCCAGCAGCTTTATCTCGAACGCGTCGTGGAGCCGCACATTCCCGATTATGCCGAACAGCCGCTGCGGGTGCGCAGCGTCGTCATGACCTTCGGCGGGAGCCTCGTGCTCTTCTTCGTCGGATGGCTGATTCTGGCCGGCGTACGCGAGCACAAGATCAAGGGAAAGTAGGCCGCGGCCCCCTGCCGCCACGGCTGCCGCAGCGAAGAAGCTGCCTGACGCAGAGTTCAAACGGCGATCCTTGCCATTTTAGTAATCATATTTGCCGAAGTCGCGCCTCGCGTAACCGATCAGCGATGCGCGAAGTCCACACTTCCGCGGCGAATGAGCAGAAGCATGCAGGCTCCGTGTTCAAACGGGGCGATCGATGATAGTTGGCTGAGGCCTGAGGAGACTGGATCGGTGCGCGTAGGCCTTGCCGCTATTTTTTCCGCCATGGTCTTGGCGGGCTGCTCCACTCTTCCGGCTAGCGGTCCATCGACTTCCGATATCGTCGCCCAGCCGGCCTCCAACCAGGATTTCGGCTTCGAATTGGTGGATCTGTCGGCGTCGTCGCTGGCTGCGCTCAACAGCCGCGCGACCGACAGCTTCAACGGCAGCTTCGGCGACCACAGCGGCGCGACCGAATCGCGAATCGGCATCGGCGACTTCGTTGCCGTGACGATCTGGGAGGCAGGAGCCGGCGGCCTGTTCTCGGCGCCCCTGACCACCGATCGCTTCTCGCCGGGATCGCGCACGGCGACGATCCCGGAACAGGCGGTCGCCCGCGACGGCACCATCAGCGTGCCCTATGCGGGCCGGGTCAACGTCGCCGGCAAGACGGCCGCGCAGGTTCAGACGATCCTCGAAGAGCGGCTGGCCGGAAAGGCGATCCAGCCCCAGATCCTGGTGACGATCAGCCGCCCGATCAGCAGCACCGTCGCCGTCACCGGCGAAGTGGCTTCGGGCGGACGCATCCCCTTGTCCAACAAGGGCGACCGGATCCTTGAGGTCATCGCCGCGGCCGGCGGGATCCGCGCGCCGGTCAACGAGACCGAGGTGCGCCTGACGCGCGGCTCGCGCACGCTCGCAGTGCCGATGATCACCATCGTCAACAATCCGGCCGAGAACATCTACCTGCGTGGCGGCGACACGCTGACGCTGGTGCGCAACCCGCGCACCTTCATCGCTGCCGGCGCCACCGGGATCAACACCGAGATTCCCTTCAACGCCGATGCGATGAACCTGGCTCAGGCCGTCGCCAAGGCCGGCGGCCTGCTCGATTTCCGGGCGGACCCGGAGGGCGTGTTCCTCTATCGCTTCGAGAGCGCCGAGGTACTCCGGCGGATCAAGCCCAACAGCCCTCTCCTCGGTGCCGGTCGCTCGGTCCCGGTGGTCTATCGCGTGAATCTGCGCGATCCGATGGGGATGTTCGTGGCGCAGGGCCTGCGGATGCAGCGCGGCGACATTCTCTACGTTTCGAATGCTCCGCTGACGGAAGTCCAGAAGGCCTTCTCCGTCTTCCAGAGCCTGACGTCGCCCGTGGTTCAGGGCGCCTCCGTCGCCGCCGGCTTCAAGTGACGATCGCCTGACCGGCCAGCGAGGGCGAACAGCAGAGTGAACCAGCTCAGGAGGCTTGAAGAGGAAGCGATCTTCCTGCTGCGGGAGACGGCTTCACTCTTCCGGCGCCCGGTCATGCTCTATTCGATCGGCAAGGACTCGACGGTCCTCGCCCATCTCGCGGCCAAGGCCTTCTGGCCCGCCAGGCCGCCCTTTCCCCTGCTTCACATCGATACGACCTGGAAGTTCCGCGAGATGATCGCCTTTCGCGATCGCCTCGCCGGTGCGCTGGGTTTCGATCTGAGCGTGCACGTCAATCGCGACGGGGTTGCCCAGGGCGTCACGCCGTTCTCGGCCGATGCCACCACCTATACCCGCGTCATGAAGACCGAAGCGCTGAAGCAGGCGCTCGCGCAAGGCGGCTACGACGCCGCGATCGGGGGGGCGCGGCGGGATGAGGAGAAAAGCCGCGCCAAGGAGAGGATGGTCTCGCTGCGCAGCGCCCAGCATGGCTGGGAGCCGCGCAGCCAGCGACCGGAATTCTGGCGCGTGGTCAATCCGCATATGCGCCCGGGCGAAACGATGCGGGTGTTCCCCCTGTCCAACTGGAGCGAACGCGACGTCTGGCGCTACACGCTGGCGGAAGGCATCCCGACCGTGCCGCTTTATCTCGCCTCGCCTAGACCCGTCGTGCGGCGCGACGGCGCGCTGGTCGTCACGGATGACGAACGCTTCCCGCTGCGACCGGGCGAGATCCCGGAGATGCGTTCGGTGCGCTTCCGCTCGCTTGGATGCTATCCCCTCTGCGGAGCGGTCGAATCGGAAGCGGCCAGCATCGGGGAGATCGTCGCCGAACTGGAGGCAACGACGACCTCGGAGCGACATGGCCGCCTGATCGACGGCGCAGGTGCCGCCTCGATGGAAGCGAAGAAGCGAGAGGGTTATTTTTGAATCCCGTTTCGGCAGCCTATGCCTCGGTCTTCGGCGCCTGCGAACAGGCTGAGCCGGCGTCTAGGCCCGCGGCCCTGCGTATCCTCGCTTGCGGCGCCGTGGACGATGGCAAGTCCACGCTGATCGGCCGTCTGCTGTTCGAGGCGGGCGCCGTGCCCGACGACCAGCTCGCTGCGCTCGAAGCCGACTCTCGTCGCTACGGCGCCGCGGGCGGACAGATCGATTACGCTCTCCTGACTGATGGGCTGGAAGCCGAACGCGAGCGCAACATCACCATCGACGTGGCCTATCGCTACCTCTCGACGCCGCGCCGCGACTTCATCATTGCCGATACGCCTGGCCATGAGCAGTACACCGCCAACATGGCGACCGGCGCCTCGCAATGCGAACTCGGGATCATCCTGGTTGACGCAGGGCGCGGGCTGCAGAACCAGACCTTCAGGCACGCCGCCATCTGCAGCATTCTCGGCATTCGCCACGTCGTGCTGGCCGTCAACAAGATGGATAGCGTCGGTTTTGCGGAAGAGCGCCTGAACCGCATTGCGGACGGCTTCGCACCGGTCGCGAAGCATTTCGATCTCGACGTCGCCGCGATCCCGATTTCGGCACGGCTCGGCGACAATGTCGTCACGGCCGGCTCGTCGATGCCCTGGTACGACGGCCCCAGCCTGCTGGAGCATCTCGAGCGCATCGAGATATCCCGCGAGCGGGACCTCTCGGGCCTGCGCCTGCCGATCCAGGGGGTCTTGCGCACATCGGAAGGCGAACGGCTCTACACCGGCAGCATCGCGGCGGGAACGCTCGCGGCAGGCGATGCGATCAGGGTGGCACCGAGCGGCAGGGCGGCCACCGTCCAGCGGTTGTTCGGCGTCGGAGGTCCGATCGAGCGCGCTCACGCCGGCATGGCCGTGGCCCTGACGCTGGCTCCGGAAACCGATATCGGGCGCGGCGACCTGCTGCATGCGGCGACGGACACACCTGCTCTCGCCAACCAGTTCTCGGCGCATGTCGTCTGGTTCGGCGGGCGCCCGCTGCTCGCCGGCCGCGACTACGAGATGCGCCTCGGCGCCTTTACGAGCCCGGTCACCGTTACCGCGATCCGCGGCCGGCTCGACATCGTCAGCGGCCTGCGCGTGGCAGCGGATGAGATCGAGCGTGACGAGATCGCGATCTGCCATCTGGCGACCCCGGGCACGATCGCCTTCGACAACTTCGCGAAATGCCCGGCAACGGGCGGCTTCCTGCTGATCGACAGGGCGAGCGGCGACACAGTCGCGGCCGGGATGATCCGCAACGCCCTCGACCGCGGGAGCAACCTGCACGCGCAGGGCCTGACGGTCGACCGGCAGGCGCGCGAAGGCCTGCTCGGGCAGAAGGGTGCAGTGGTCTGGTTCACAGGTCTGTCCGGCTCGGGCAAGTCGACGATCGCCGACGCGCTCGAGCGCAAGCTGCACGCGCAGCGCAAGCTGACGATGCTGCTCGACGGCGACAATGTTCGCCTCGGGCTCAACCGCGACCTTGGCTTCACCGAGGCCGATCGGGTCGAGAACCTGCGCCGCGCCGCCGAGGTCGCGCGGCTGATGGTCGATGCCGGGCTGATCGTCCTGTGCAGCTTCATCTCGCCCTTTGCCGCCGACCGGGCCATGGTGCGCGAGCGACTCGCCGGTACTCCCTTCCTGGAGATCTTCGTCGATGCGCCGATCGAGGTCTGCGAGCAGCGCGATCCCAAGGGCCTCTATGCGAAAGCCCGTCGCGGCGAGATCCGGAACTTCACCGGCATCGATTCGACCTACGAAATACCGGCCGATCCCGACCTTCACCTTGACAGCAGCGGCGACGGGGCCGACGAACTCGCCGGCCGCGTCATGCGGCTTCTGGCGGAACTGGGGATCGCCACCTGATGCCCGTTCCCGAACGGTCCGCGCGCCGGAGTGACACGTCGATGAACAACGCGCATATGCCGGCACCGCCGCTGTTGCCGCCGCCGATTGCACCGGGATCCATCCTGTCGCTCGACGAGCTGCGCGGCCCTGACCGCTATCGTACAGAATGCATTTCCCGCGCTGCGACGCAGGCGCTTTACCTCGGCGACCACACCGTGCTGTCGCGTATCCTGGGACGCTACAAGGCCTATCTCGATACCCGGGACCGGGGCTTCGCCGCGCATGTCATGCTCGACGGCTATTGGGAGATCTGGCTGACGCAGTTCATCGCCCGTCTGATCGCGCCGGGGATGCATGTGGCCGATGTCGGAGCCAATTTCGGCTATTATTCGCTGCTGATGGCCGATCTGATCGGACCGAGCGGCCGCTTGCTCGCGGTCGAGCCCAATCCCCCCGTCGTCGAGATGCTGCAGCGAACGCTCGATCTCAACGGGTTCACGAGCCGCACCACGGTGGTGGCCGCCGCCGCCGGTTCCGGCGAAGGCGAAGGGCGCCTGCTGGTCCCGCCTGGAGAGCCCAAGAACGCGACCCTGGTCGGTGGCGGCGCGGGCGGCGACGAAGCCTCGCGCGTATCCGTTCCGATCCATAGCCTCGACGCGCTCCTCGCCGACTTCCCTCGCGTCGATTTCCTCAAGATCGATGCGGAAGGCGCGGAAGAGGATATCGTGCTCGGCCTGAGCGAGACCATTTCCCGCTGGCGACCGCGCATCATCCTGGAATTCAACCCCGGCCGCTGCCGCCATCCCGGCGAATTGCTCGCACTGCTGCGCGCGTCCTATCCCGCTCTGCAGTGCCTGGGCTTCGATGCGTTGGTGACCCCCGTTTCGGATGCCGATCTGCTCGATCCGACCAATCACGAGGATCGCCTGCTTTATCTCGACGGCGCCGCTTCCGTCTGACGGTGGCCGCCTCGCGATCGGCGTTTCCCATGACCGCCCTTGCGTGCTCGGGAAGCGCCATCAATCATCTGTCTGTGGTTTCTGCCGGCTGTCGAACCGGCCTGCGATCGAAGGTGGGTTCGGACCGTGGCGCTTCTGATCGATTTCCTTCGCCTCTTCGGCCTCGTCGTCGGCGCCGTCGTCGCGGTGATGCTGCTGACCGGCCTCTTTTTCGAGATCATGAATGCGCGGCACCCGGAACGACGCATCCAGAAGGACCGCGTCAACCGCCGCAAATGGCAGGAGCTGCGGCAGGCACCGGTTTCGATCCTGACCCTGTCGGCCTGCTTCGCCTTCGGCCTCTTCGCACAGCGCCAGGGCTGGACGCTCAGGCCGCTCGAACTCGGCTGGTGGTCCGGGCCTTTGACGCTTCTGGTATCGGTCGTCCTCTACGATGCCTGGTTCTACTGGGTGCACAGACTGCTTCACAGCCCGGCTTTCTACCGCTTCCACGCACTGCATCATAAGAGCGTGGCGCCGACCGTGTGGAGCAATCATCACGAGAGCTTCGTCGAGGCGCTGCTGAACCAGGCCTATTACGCCATCATCGTCTTCGTCCTGCCGATACCGTGGCAGATGCTGGTGCTGCAGAAATTCTACGACCAGATCAGCGGCATGCTGGGTCATGCCGGCTTCGAGCATTTCGCGTCACCGGCCGGGCGAACCCCCTGGCCGCTGGCCAGCACCGTCTTCCACGACCAGCATCACGGCCATTTCAGGTTCAACTACGGCCACACCTTCTCGCTCTGGGACCGCTGGATGGGCACGCTGCACCCGCGCTACGACAACACGCTCAAGAGCTTCGAGACGTCCGAGCAGGTCAGCACCGATACCGCATCGAACGAGCGCAGCTAGATCGGCCCTCGTATTCAGCCGGCCGCCTTCTGATAGCGCTGCGCGATGTAGACGACGCCGCCCTCGGAGAGTTCGCGGTAGAGAACCGATCCCTTGGCGCCGGCGAATTCGGTGACGAAGCCGCGCATGAACCGGATCTTCGCCAGACGCGCCCGCTTCCGGGCTTCCGCCGCGTCGAGGGCGGCGATCACGCCCTGCGACAGTTCGCTCTCGCTGCGCAGGACCAGCCCCGGAACCGCCAGCTGCTGCCGCATCTGGTCGAGCGCGGACTTGCCGCGCATGTCGGCGAAGCTGAACCAGCCGCCCGGCGCCAGCACCCGCGCGACCTCGCGGGCGAAGGCCGGCACGTCGCCATAGCAGTGCGAGGATTCGATATTGACCACGATGTCGAACGAACCATCCGCGAAGGGCAGCTTTTCGGCATCGCCGGTCTCGAAGGTCAGAATCCCGGTGTCCGCATTGAGCCTGCGAGCCAGTCGCACGGTCGCCGGTGAATAATCGACCCCTGTCACCGAAGCGGGGCCATGGTAGCGCGCGATGTAGCGGGCTCCTCCGCCCCGCCCTGATCCGACTTCGAGCACCCGCGCGTCCTCGACCGGCAACCCGGCCACCGCCTGCGCGTAGAGCCCGATGAAGGGGCGATCGACCTCGTCAGCCTCCGCAAGAGCAACGCCCTCGCCCGCCGGCAGGAAGCCGTAGTTCATGAAGCGCCAGTCCTCGTCGCGCCAGCCGCGCGAGAGCATCCCATAGAGGCCGCGCCAGAGCCATTTGCGCGTTCGGGGAAAAGCGCCGCGCTCGATCGCCTCCAGCAGGCTGGTGAAGGCCTGGCTTGCCATGGCTGCGTTACGCGCCCGCCTTGGGCACGGGCTTCTCCGACCCCGGAGGCAGGTTGGCGGCCAGCCAGTCGCGACCCTTGCGCATCAGCTCCTGGTCGTCGCTGTTGCGGGGGTCGAAACCGGGAAGGTAGTAGCGGAGCGTGTTGGGCAGGCAGCGCCGCCAATAGCCCGGATAGACCATCGTCACCCAGAAGAAGCGCAGCCAGAAGCGAAGGCCGGTCTTCACCCCATCGGCCTTGGCGTAGATCGGGACATTGCGCAGGAACAGCACGAGGAACGGGAACAGCGTTCCGTTCATGCCCAGGACGCGCACGAAGTAGCGCTTCCAGCTCGACATGCCGGGCGTCGCCGCCTTGAGGACGTCGAGAGCCACCGCCTTGTGCTCGAGCTCCTCGAGCGCGTGCCACATCCACAGGCGCCGATAGGCCGGCGCGGCCTTTTCCAGCAGTTCCGGATGGCGCAGGGTCAGCGTCGACAGCGTCGCCGTCATGTGCTCGATCGCGCAGGTGATCGACAACCGGTGCAGCGGGTTCTTGACGATCTCGAAGCCCTGGCGGATCGGCGCCTCCATCTTCTCGACGTCGTAGCCGAGTTTCATCAGCGCGCGGTTGTACTCCTCGTGCTCGCGGGTGTGATAGGCCTCCTGCACCGAGTAGCCGTTGATCTCGGCCGCGAGTTCCTTGTCCTGCAGCTTGGGGCCGTAATGCTTCAGCGAGCGAATGAAGAAGCGCTCGCCCTCGGGCAGGAAGATCGACAGGCCGTCGATCAGGATCGTTTTGATGATGTCGTCTTCGAGCCAGTGGCGCTGGGCGTTCTCCAGAATGCCGAACCGGATGTCGCGCGGGATGATATCCTCGGCATTGCCCATGTGCTGGCTACCGGCCGCATGCGAAGCGTTTGCCATCAGCGCTCATCCATCCCGCAATCCAAATGCCACGTCGATGCGCCGGCGGATGAACTCACTATCGCCAATGCCCGTTGGCGTCGAGGTCGAGCAGCCCAGAAACCGCAAGCAAATCACCCTTGATGCACCGGCGCTACATCAGGGACCAACGAGATTAGACTTGCTTTAATGTGGTCAGATACTCGGCAAACCGGATCACACTCGGGTAATCCTGCGTCACGCCGGGATAGAGCTCGACCCCGTATTCCTGCTCGACTTCCAGAACGAAATGAACGGCGGCCGCAGAATCCAGCCCGAGACTCGCGAAGGTCGTCGCGGACTCGATGCCGGCCGGGTCGATGTCCAGCATGCCCGCCAGCCGTGACCTGCAGAAGCTCTCGATATCGGTAACGGGCGGCATGATGTCCTGTCGCGTTTGAGCGGTGCCATTGGGCGGTGGCTTGGGCTTGCCGTGCCGATCCCCGCCCCGTCAAGCGGGAGCGGTCGACGGCTCCGTGCCGGAGGCGGCTGACATGGCCGGTTCGAGCGTACCGTCCAGCCAGCGTCGCCGTGTCAGACTCCGCTGAACCTTCCCGCTCGTCGTCTTCGGCAGGGTACCGGTACGGATCAGGACGATCTTGTGCAGGGCGACGTCGTGATTGTTGACGACCGCGGCCTGGATGGCCGAAGCCAGTTCGGCCTCCGACGCCGAATGGCGATGCGTGCGCTCGATCTCCTGCACGACGACGATGCGCTCGATTCCGTCCTCGCCGGCGACGGTGAAGGCAGCGCCATGGTCGCGCCTCAGGGAGGGATGACTGGCGGCCACCGTCTCCTCGATATCCTGCGGGTAATGGTTGACGCCGCGAACGATCATGACGTCCTTGATGCGGCCGACGATATAGAGCTCTCCGTCCGCATCGAGATGGCCGAGATCGCCCGTCCGCAGCCATGTGCCCGTATCCGCCCCGGCCTGCCCCGCGGGCTGCAGGCGTGCACGGAACGTCGCCTCGCTCTCCTCGGGACGCCGCCAATAGCCCCCCGCCGCGCTGGAGGCCTGGATCCAGATCTCGCCGATCTCTCCGGCGGGCAACGGCCTGCCGGTTTCGGGATCCACGACGGCGATCGACAGGCCCTTCATCGCCGAGCCGCAGCTGGCAATCCGGACGGCGTCGTCGGCATCGTCGGGCGGCGCGACGCGCGCGGCCTTGAGCGCGGCGGCACTGACCTCCCGCATGCGAGGCACAACTCCGCGCTTCGCCGCGGTAACCAGCAGCGTCGCCTCGGCGAGGCCATAGGCCGGGCGCATCGCACCGGGCGAGAAGCCATAGGCCGCGAACGTCGCGCTGAAGCGTTCGAGTGTCGCGGCGCGCACCGGCTCGGCACCGTTGAGCGCGATCTTCCAGCCGCTGAGGTCGATGCCCTCCATCTGCTCAGGCCGGAATCGGTCGACACAGAGATCAAAGGCGAAGTTCGGCGCGGCCGCGACCTCGGCGCGATGCTCGTGGATGGCTTTGAGCCAGTTGAGCGGGCGGTGCATGAAGCCAGATGGCGTCATCAGGACACAGGGCGCGCCGATATAGATCGGCTGCAGCAGGTTCATGATGAGACCGAGGTCGTGATAGAGCGGAATCCAGCTCACATGCGCGGAATCGGTGTGGTTCCCGAGGCGGTCGCGCATCATGTCGAGATTGTCGAGCAGGTTGCGGTGGCTGACCATCACGCCCTTGGGCGAGGAGGTCGAGCCCGAAGTGTATTGCAGGAAGGCGAGCCCCGACGGATTCGTCCGGAAGGAGTCGCTCCCGCCGGGATCCGCCGTCAGCGCGACCGGCCAGTGGCGGATGCCGTGCTCGGCCAGGCGCTCGCGCAGGATGCCACGCGGGTCGGGGTCCGACGCCGGACTCAGCGCCAGCCGTGGCGCGCAGTCCGCGATGATCGCGGCGCTGGCATCGTAGTTGGCGTTGCGGCGCGGCGGCATCATCGGCACCGCGACCACGCCGGCCATCAGACAGGCGAAATAGGCGACGACGAATTCGAGGCAGGACGGGAAGATCAGCAAGGCGCGATCGCCGGGCGCGGTCTGCTCCACGAGCTGGCCAGCGAGATCGGCAGCCTGTGCGTAGAGCTCGGCAAAGCTCAGCTGTGGCCGCTCACCCGGGCGGTCGGAATAGACCGTCACGGCTGCGACACGCGGCCGGTGCGAGGCCTGATGCCGCAACACCTCCGCCAGTGATGAAAAATGGTTCATCGGGATCGATCTATAGGCAGGCTTCAGCAACGACAGGATAACGAGGAAGCGGATGCCGCAAGGTTTCCGCTGGCGGTTTGATTAAAGATGATGATCCGTATGAGCGAGGCTTCGATCGGGATCAATCCCGAACGGGCTTCGACCGCCCGCTGCCTGCCGTTGCGAATGATGGTAGGGAACGGGCGCTCGCGGGATCCGAAGCGGTGGAATCGAGGATGAGTGCTTCAGCTGCAACGGCGGCCGTGACGATTCAGACAGATCTGGCACCGCCCGCGGACGGTTATCCCCGTGCGCTCATGCCGATCATGGAAGTGCGCGAGCCGGCCCGCCGTTGGGCCGACGGTTCCGTATCGGTCATCCTGCTGGTGCCGGCGCAGGCGTTTCTCTACGGCCCGTTCCTGCGTCTCGAGAAAGGGCGCTATCGCGTTTCCTTCCGCTGCCGCGTGCGCATGCCCCTGCAGGCCGACCACCCGGTGATGGGCCTCGAGATCATCGCGCAGAACCGGATGCTGAGGGCCTGGCGCGACTACACCGCGGCCGACCTCGGCGGCGAGCAGAGCCTCGCCTTCGACGTGCCGGAAGACCTCAGCATCGAGAGCGGCGCCGATGCGCCTTTCGAGTTCCGCTTCACGCATTTCGGCAACGCCCTGCTGACGATGGTCGAGGTGACGCTGCATCGCAAGGGCGCAGGCGACGAGGCGCACGAAACCGCGCCCGAGCTCCGCGACTGGCGCATGCTGGGGCGACTTCGCACGCTGCCCCTTCCAGGACCGGTACGGATCACGCCCCACTCGGTCACGCGGGCCAAACTCGGCCGAAGCTCCGCCATCCTGCGGCTGCCGGCGGGGACTTTCCGGGCGGAGATCAGCTGCGAGCTCCGAAGCGCCAAGCGGATGTCGGAGGCCGCTCTCGAACTGTCCGTCGCGACGCGCGACGGCACGCCGCTCGGCACCGGGCGCTTCACTGGCGCAGACCTCGCGACTGGCACCGTCTCATGCGAGTTCAGCGTGCCCCGTGACCTGAGCCTCGATGTCGGGGTGCCACGGACCATCGACATCCGGCTGCGCCATTTCCGCAATGCGGACATCGTGCTGCGGGCGCTGGATCTGCGCCGGATATCCGCCGATGCCACTGTCTCGGCCCCGGCAGCGCGGCCTGCGGCAGGCGCATCGGCGAGGAAACGGATCCTCATCTTCGGCAATTGCCAGGGCAATCTGCTCGCCGAGGCGCTGCGCTACCATTCCGGCTTCTCGCGCCATTTCTCGGTCAAGCACCACTACATGGAACTGCCGGCCAATCTGCACGAGCAGGGCAGGCGCGACCTGGAAGAGTGCGATCTCATGCTCGTCCAGGACATCAAGGAATGGGAGCAGTATCCGCTCCGCGCGCATGTCCCCAACGACATGCCGACCTTGCGCTACCCTTGCGTGCGCTTCGCCTCGCCATGGCCCTTCGACGCCTTCAACGGCCCGGACGACAAGCTCGCCCGCAACCGCGACCTGCCGAATTTCGAGTTCACCTATTTCGACGGGCTGCTGGCGCGGCTGCGCAAGGAAATTCCGGATCAGGAGCGCCGCTTCAGGGCCTATGAGTCCCTGCAGGTCGAGCGAATCATCGATTTCAAGCGGCTGCATCGGTTCGAGCAGATGCGTCTCGAAGAGATGGACAAGAAATTCCCCGCCGGCATGGGCGCCTACATCCTCGAAAACTTCAGGTCGCGGCAGACCTTCTACACGACGGCGCATCCGAACGGCCGCATCATGAAGATGATGGTCAAACAGATCTCGAAGGAGCTCGGCCTCTCGCTGAATTTCTGGCTTCCCGGCTCACTGAACTCGTTGAAGCGACTTCAGGTGCCGATCCATCCCAAGGTCGCCGAATCGCTCGGCATCCGCTGGGCCCATGCCGGCCGGAAATACCTCGTTCGCGGCGAATGGGTGACCTGGGAGGAGTACTTTCTGAAATACATCACTTACTACGGCTGAGGTGCCGCCCCGCGCCCCATGTCCGGCTCCTTCCGGCCGGGCCGCTCCTCGCGAGCCAGTTCCGAAGCGTAGCTCGCGAGCAGGCTCACGAAGAGGGTGAAAAAGCCGATCGCCATCAGGATGATGGTGATGTCGCACCAGGTCAGCGCGACGCCGAAGACAGCGAACTCCGGAGCGCCGAAGAAGAAGATCGTCGTGTTCATCAGAATGATGAGCAGCCGCATCTCGGTCGGGCCCCACCCGGCCAGCGAAACGTTGAATTCGCCCGAGACGCACGCCTTCACCAACGCGTAGATCGACAGCGCGTGGTAGCCGGCCAGCGCCAGCAGCGCGACATCCATCCGGACATAGGCCGACAGGCCCATCCCGATGCAGATCAGCAGGTTGCCGATCACGTCGATCGTCTGGTCGAGGAAGTACCCGAATTTCGGCCGCTCGATCTTCCTGAAGCGCGCAAGGCTGCCGTCGAGCGAATCACCGAACCAGTGGAAGACGAGCCCCAGCGAGGCAAGCCAGAGAAAGGCTGGCGAAAAGGCGGTCAGGGCATATCCGAGCAGGGTCACGGCGGCGCCGAAAATGCCGAACGCGGTCAGATGATCGGGCCCGATCGATGCGGGAACTCGCCTGACCAGCCAAGCCAGCGTCTTCCGCTCGACAGCGCCGACGAGACTGTTATTGATGCGTATCAAGATGACAAACGCCCGGTCCTGAAGATCGCGCCAGCTATCGCGGAGAGTGCCGACCGTTGCAAGTATCGCTGTTGGCAGTTCGGAACTTGCTCCACCGGACCAGCGTCAGCCTCCCTCCGCGCATCGCGAGTCCGTGACGATCGATCTCCGCTTCCCCCCAGAGCTTTCAGGACGTTTCTGTGCCGATCGCATATGATGCGACACGACTTTTCTTGGGGCCGCTCTCGCTGACCCCGCGCGGCATCGACCGTGTCGACCTCGCCTATGCGCGCCATTTCTTCCAGCACTCGACAGAAGATTGCTGTGCGATCCTGCCGACGGCCTGGGGCACGCGGGTTTTCCCGCGTGAACGGGCGCTTCGCGGGCTCGCGCGTCTTGAGGAATTATGGGCGGAGAACCGACTGCCCGCCGTCGACCGGACCTGGGCCGCCTTTGCTCCGTCGATCAATGCCGGCCAGTCGTCGTGGCATCTCGCGCCCAATGGCGCACTCGCCCTGACGGGGCGGATGACCTCGCTGCTGCGCGCGACCGGGATCGGCCTCGGCCGCGATGCCGCCAGCACGCTTGGGCGGAACACCGTCTATATCAATGTCGGCCAGATCGGGCTCGCCGTCCCGTTCCTGCTGCGCTGGCTGAAGCGGCGCCCCGACATCCGCCCCCTCTTCATGCTGCACGATGTCATTCCGCTCGAGATGCCGGAATATGTCGCCCCAAGCGCGGTCAAGGCCCATGCGGCGATGGTCGATCAGACGGCGCAATACGCGGCCGGCCTGATCGTCACGACGAAGACCGCTCAGCGCGCAATCGAGGCCGAGTTGCAGAATCGCCGCGTCAGGGAGCTGCCCACACTGGCCTTGCCCCTGCCCGTCCCCTCGATCTTCCGCGAGCCGCCCGACCCGGACCCGGCGCTCGCCGGCATTCCCTATTTCGTCGTCTGCGGCGCCATAGAACTCCGCAAGAACCATCTGCTCCTTCTCGAAGTCTGGAAGCGCCTGCACCGCCGCTTCGGTCCGAGCGCCCCGCATCTCGTCATCGCCGGCTCGAAGGGCTGGCAGGGCGACCTGATTCTCGACCGGCTGAAGCGCAGCGGCCATGTCAGCGGCCACATCCATGTGCTCCAAGGGCTTTCGACGCCTGCGCTCAAGCGCCTGATCAGCGGCGCCCGGGCCTTGCTGATGCCGTCCTTCATCGAAGGATTCGGCTTGCCGATCGTCGAGGCGGCGGCACTTGGGACGCCCGTCATCGCCTCAGACATCGCCGCTCATCGCGAAGTCGGCCATCCTGCGACGATGTTCGTCGATCCGATCGACGGACCTGGCTGGGAGGCCGCCGTGATGGCGTTGCTGAACGCGGGACCGAGTCGGCTGACCGGAACCGACGGCTATGCGAATTTTACCTGGTCTGACTACTTTTCTGCGCTGGGCCCATTCATCCGCGAAATCGAAGCCGCCGGATTGGCCTGAATATTGTATTTTCTGCGCTGGCCCCTTATCAGCGGGCGAGCTTTAGAAGAGCCTTGCTTGGAGTGGACTACCGGCCACTCTCTTGCATGAGATGGGCAGGATTTCAGGGGTCGATGTCGTTTCGGGAGCCGCCGACCTTTGCTGGATCAGCGATCATCGGAGCCGCCGGTATTCTCCCCGGCGCGAATGATCTCGGATCTTTCTGGCAGATGTTGCTGGATGGTCGCAACGTCATCTCGGAGCGGCCGCTCCGGCGCTGGAGCATCGAGCGATTCCTGCGGGCAGGTGATCCCAGTCCCGGCTTTTCATACACCTTCGCCGGCGGCTATCTGAACGACCCGTTCGGCTTCGACCCGACACCGTTCAACATATCGCCGCGCGAAGCGCAGCAGATGGATCCGCAGCAGCGCCTGCTGCTGACGGCAACCTGGCAGGCTTTTGAGGATGCCGGCCTGCCGCCCTCATCGCTCGCCGGGCGCAATGTCGGCGTCTATGTCGGCGCCTCGCTCGCCGATTATCAGAGCGTCGGCGCCTTCGATCCGGCGGTGATCGGCAGCCATTTCATGACGGGCAACGCCCTATCGATCCTGTCGAACCGCATATCCTACGTCTTCGATCTGAAGGGCCCGAGCTTCACCGTCGATGCCGCATGCTCGTCGTCCTTCGTGGCGCTTGTCCAGGCCGTCAACGCGCTGCGCGCAGGCAAGGTCGATCTGGCGGTCGTCGGCGGCGTCAACATGCTGCTTTCGCCGGTGCCGTTCATCGGGTTCTCGCAAGCCCGCATGCTGTCCCCGACCGGGATGTGCAGACCCTTCTCGGACGCGGCCGACGGCTATGTCCGGTCGGAAGGAGCCGTCGTCCTCTTGCTGCAACGCGAACCCGAAGCCATCGCGGAAGGCCGTCGCATTCGCAGCGTGGTCGTCGCCGCAGGTACGAACGCCGACGGGCGAACCAACGGCATCTCGCTGCCCTCCGGGGAGTCGCAGCGGCACTTGATCGAGAACACCTACGACGCGATTGCACTCGATCCGAACAAGCTGGCCTTCGTCGAGGCCCATGGAACGGGGACCAAGATCGGCGATCCCATCGAAGCGGTCGCCATCGGCGAAGCCTTGGGCCGGCGACGCGCGGCCCCCCTGCCGATCGGCTCGGTCAAATCGAACCTCGGCCATCTCGAAGCCGCCTCGGGACTGGCGAGCCTGCTGAAGGCCAGTCTCGCACTCGAGCACCGCCTTCTGCCGCGGTCGCTGTTCGCCGATGCCCCCAATGCCGCAATCCCCTTCGCCGATCTCAACCTGGCACCAGCGTCACAGCCACTGACACTGCCGGCGGACGCCGGCGACCTGTTTGCCGGCATCTGCAATTACGGGTTCGGCGGCACGAACGGCCATGCCGTCCTGCGCTCGGCGCGCATTCATGAACCAGTGAGGACCTTCTCAACACCGCGGTCCGCTGCCGAGATCCTGCTAGTCTCGGCCGGCACGGAAGAGGCCCTGAGAGAGCGCTCGCTGGACCTCGCCGAGGCCATCGCAGACGGCGTCAGGTCAGAGCGTATCGCGAGTGCCCTCGCCTACCAGCACGAGGTGATGCCTCACCGCCTGGCGATTCCGCTCGCGGATGGCGCTGAAGCGTCGGGCATGGTCGAGGCGGCCCTGCGTGGTTTCGGACAAGGCGCCAAGACCAGGGACGGGAGTTCGACAGCCATCGCCCACGACGATGATCGCCCAGCGATTTTTGTCTTCAGCGGCAACGGTGCCCAGTTCGCAGAGATGGGCAGCGGCGCCTATCGCCAGAACCCTGCTTTCCGCCGCGAGATCGACGAGATCGACGCCATCTATGCCGGCATCGCCGGTTGGTCGATCGCGGAACATCTGCGCCGAGGCATCACGGCCGAGCAGCTCGAGCCGACCTCGATCGCGCAGCCGATGATCTTCGCGGTCCAGTCGGCTCTTGGCGCGGCCTTGCAGCAATATGGCATCCTGCCGGTCGGCGTTCTCGGCCATAGCGTCGGCGAGATCGCGGCGGCCGAGTGCGCCGGACTGATCTCGCGGTCCGACGCCCTGCGCATCATGCACAAGCGCAGCCAGCATCAGGAGGCCGTGCGCGGCAAGGGCCGCATGCTCGTCCTGGCGACCGACGCCCCGGCCGTCGAGGACCTGCTGAGCGAGGCGGGCACCGACGGCGTCGACATCGCCGCCTACAACAGCGCCCTGTCGACGACGGTCTCCGGCCCGGCTGACCAGCTCGAGCGTCTTGCCCGCCTCGCTCGCAAGAAGCGGGTCGCCGGTGTGCCTCTGCAAGTCGACTATCCCTTCCACTCGCGCGCGCTCGAGGGCGTGCGTGCGGCGCTGGTCGGCGATCTCGGCGGGCTGGCGGCCGGTGACGGCCATGTTCCGTTCTACTCCACGGTTACCGGGCAGGTGCTCGCGCCGACCGAGTTGGACGCTCAGTATTGGTGGCACAACATCCGCCGCCCTGTCCGCTTCGTCGAGGCCGTCGAAGCCGCGCTCGCGGCTCATCCCGACGCAGCCCTCGTCGAGATCGCGCCGCGCGCGATCCTGACCGGGCCGCTCGGCGACATCGTCAAGGCCAACCAGGCTCAAAGGCCGATCCTCGCGACCTTGGCCGCGAACGATCCGCCGGACCGGGATCCTCTGCGCAGCGTCGTGGCGCGCCTCGCGGTCAACGGCGTCCGGCATGATCAGCGCGCCGTCTTCGGCGACGCGCCCGCCACGGTCGAGGCGCTACCCGCCTATCCGTTCCAGCCGGAGCAGTACCGTTTCGACGGCACCAGCGAGGCGATCACCGCACATGGCCGCCTGATCGGCAGCCAGCCGCTGCACCCCTTGCTCGGGGCCCGCGTCTCCGACGGAGCGGCGGAATGGCGCCAGCTCATGGACCCCGTCCTGCTGCCCTATCTCGGCGACCACAGGGTCGACGGCGGCGCCGTGATGCCGGCCTCGGGCCTGATCGAGATCGGCCTCGCTGCCGGCCGCGAGCTGTTCGGCGACGTTCCGCTGGAGATCGCAGAGTTCGACATCACCAAGGCCATGACCTTTGGCGATGACGAAACCCGCGAGATATCGACGCGCTATTTCGAGAACACGGACACGATCGAGATCTGGAGCCGGCGTCGCTTTGCGACCGGCGACGACTGGATCCTCCATGCCCGCGGAACGCTGTGGCCGATTCCGGACGCTGCGGCCGCGCGAAAGGCCGAGATCCCCGTGGTCGCCGAGCCGATCCTGAGCGAGACCGCCGAGATCTATGCGGCGGCCGAGAGCGCGGGCCTCGACTACGGCCCCCATTTCCGGGTCGTACGCTCGACGCTCCGCGACGAGACCGTCGGCGAGAGCCGCCTTTCGGTTCCGCAGGGCGGCACCGGCGCCTACGACGATCGCCATGCGCTGCACCCGGTATCGCTCGACGCCAGCTTCCACGGGCTATTCCTGGCGCGGCCGCAGCGCGACGGCGAACGCAAGGCGCATCTTCCCATCCGTTTCCGGCAGATCCGCGTCTGGAAGCCGGGACGGGCAGTCACGCATTCGGTGACAAAGCTGATGCGGGAGACGGACCGCTTCAAGACGCTCTCCGTGGCACTGATGGACGATGCCGGAGATCTCGTGGCCTCGGTCGAGGCTGCGGTCCTGCGCTCGGTCCATCTGGTCAAGCCGTTCATGAGCGAGCGGATGTTCCGCGAGGAGCATCTGGCGGTCGGGCCGCTCTCGCTCCCGACGCCGTCGGCCGCCACCGACAGCCTGCCGACGATACAGGTCGAGACGAAACAGCTCTCGCTCGTCATGAAGGCCTTCGCCATCTCGCTGGCGCACAGGGTCTGCCGGGATCTGATGCCGAAGGATGGAGCCGACAGCTTCGAAAGCGTCGAGGTCGACGGCACGGTCGCGCAGAGCGCAGGCGAGCTTTTCGAGCTGGCGCGCAGCATCCTCGCCGCGGCGGGCGCACTCGATGTCACCGATCTGGAAAGCCGGCTTTCCGAATCCTTCGAGATCCCCTCGCCCGAGGCCCTGCTCGGCACCCTCGTCCAGCGTTTCCCGGCGGCGAACCGGGAACTGCGTCTCGCGGCACGCGCGCTGACGCTGGTAGGGCCTTTCCTGCAGACGGGCGAGATCGACCCGCGCGCGGGCGCCCTCGTTCCCGACCATTGGAGCCTGCTCGGCATTTCGGCGGCTGTGCGCGACGTCGCGGCGCAGACCCTCACCGCCTGGGCATCGGCCGCGGCACGGCCCATTCGGATCCTCGTGACGGGAGACTGGAACAGCGGTCTCGCCGACGCCCTGGCGGACGCCGTACGGAGCAGACGCGTTCACGTCACGCTCGCCGTGGCCGATTCAGCGAGTGCCGACGAGAAGCGCCACTGGCCGGGGGTCGGCAGCCTGTTCGACATGCTGGTTCTCGAGGGCATCGAAAAATCAGCGCCCTATGGCTTCGACGCGCTGATCGGCTTCGGCATGCCGCTCTCGCCCTTTGGGGATGCCAACCAGGCAGCCCTTGGCGGCGCGCTCGATCTGCTTGCCGGCGATGCGCCGGTTCTGCTCGTCGAACCGACCGAAGATCGGCATCTCTCGTTCCTGCTCGGCGCGTCGACGCCATCGGTCTGGCAGGACCGGAATGGTGGAGCTGGGGCCAGCCTTGAGGCGGCCCGGCGACATCTGCAGGAGAGGCATGCCGGATCGATCGAGAGCCGTTCGTCATCCGATGCGACGCTGACCCTGCTCACCGCTCGCGCCGCCTCGCTGCCGCGGCCGGCCGTGCCCGAACACATCGCCATCATCGCCGGATCGGAACAGGACGAGGATCCTCGCCGCTACGGGCTGGCGACGGCCACCGCCTTCGGACCCGACAGGACGACCTACCTGCCCGCCTGGCTCGACGGCTTGCCGGCCGGCGAGCGAGCGACGATCGTCGTCGCGTCCGAGACCGCCAGGGTCCACGGCCCCGCGCTGGCCTCGCGCATCGAGGCCCTGGCCGACCTGTTGAAGCTGCTTGCCGGCGCCGGGCGGCCCTGCCGGTTGCTGCTCCTGAGCTCTGCCGATCACGCCGGCGAGGCGCGCAGTGCAGGCGCCGATGCCGGCATCCACGCCTTCATGCGCGTCGCGATCAACGAATATCCCGAGATCGACATCCGCCTCGTCGAGATCACGGGACAGGCGACCGGCCGCGTCGCCGATGTCCTGAGCTTCGACAATGCCGAGCGCGAATTGCGCCTGACGCCATCGGGCATCGAAGTGGCCCGCATCCGGCGTGGCGTCGAACGCGATGCGCCGTTTGGTGCCGACGAGCGCGCCGTTCTGCACTTCGCCGATGGCGTCGGTCTCGATGGTTTCGAATGGCAGCGGCAGCCGCGCCCCGAGCCCAAGGCGGGTGAGATCGAGGTCGAAGTCGCCGCCGCGGGATTGAACTACCGCGATGTGATGGTCGGGCTCGGGCTCCTCGACGACGATCTGCTCGGCGCGGGGCTGACCCGGGCTGCGCTCGGCTTCGAATGCGCCGGCCGTGTCAGCCGCGTCGGCGCCGGCGTCACGCGGCTGCAGCCGGGCGACCCGGTGATGGGCTTTGCCGTCGGCGCCTTCGCCTCGCATGTCGTCAGCCCGGATTGGCACTTCTTCCCGGTGCCCGAAGGCGTTGATCTCGAGGCCGCTGCGACGATCCCCGTCGCCTTCGCCACGGCATGGTATGCGCTCGTCGAAAGAGGCCGCATCCGCGCGGGCAACGACGTGCTGGTCCATGGCGCTGCGGGTGGCGTCGGCCTCGCCGCGATCCAGATCGCCAAGCTGCACGGCGCGCGCGTTCTGGGCACGGCCAGCAGCCCCGCGCGCCGCGCGATCGCCATGGCGGCCGGCGCCGATGCGGTCTTCGATTCGCGTCAGGAACGCTTCGCCTCCGAGATCCGCAGGACATTCGGCAGTGTCGACGTCGTGCTGAATTCGCTGGCGGGCTCGGCCATGCTCGCGAGCTTCCGCCTGCTGAAGCCGTTCGGCCGTTTCCTCGAGCTTGGCAAGCGCGATTTCCTGGATAACACGCAGCTGGCGCTGCGGCCCTTCCTGCGCAACATCGCCTATAGCGGCGTCGATCTCGACGAGTTGCTGGCGGCCGATCCCGAGCTGGTGCGCTCGATGATGGCGAGCCTCTCCGAGGCGTTCCAACAGCAGGGGCTGCGCCCTCTCACCTATCGCAGCTTCGAAGCCTACGAGGTCGGCACCGCCTTCCGCACCATGCAGGCCTCGGAGCACATCGGAAAGATCGTGATCCGGCCGCCGCGCGCCGCCCGCCCGGATCTGGCGGCCGTGCGCTACCGGGCCCGCCCGGGGCTCTATCTGGTCGTCGGCGGCACGACCGGCTTTGGCTTCGCCACGGCGCAATGGCTCGCGCGCAGAGGCGCCTCGCACATCGCGCTGCTCTCGCGACGCGGCGTCGTGGAGCAGGATCTGGCGCCGCAACTCGCGGAAATGCGCGAGCGCGGCGCGACCGTGATCGTCGAGCCGCTGGATGTGGGCGATGCCCCGGCCGTCGCCGCGACGGTTGAGCGGCTGGCGCGCGACCACGGCCCACTGCGTGGCGTCATCCATGCCGCCGTGCATCTCGACGACGGGCTGATCGCCAATCTCTCGCCCGAGCGCTTGCAGCCCGTGCTGAGGACCAAGATCGACGGCGTCATCAACCTCGCCGACGCCACCAGGGAGCACTCGCTCGATCTCTTCGTTGCCTATTCCTCGGCGACAACGCTGATCGGCAGCCCCGGCCAGGGCGCCTACGTCGCCGCCAACGGCTTCCTCGAAGGCTTCATGCGCAGCCGCCGGAGCCAGGGCAAACCCGGCCTCGCCATCGGCTGGGGCGCGATCGCCGATGTCGGCCTTATCGCCCGCGACAAGCAGCTCGGCCAGCGCCTGCGGCGCGCGACCGGCGTCGTCCCGATGCGCGCCTTCGAGGCCCTCGCCCATCTCGGGCGGCTCCTGAGCCTCGGTGACACGGTCGGTCCGGTGCAGTTCTTCGCCGGCATCGCCGGCGGCACGGGCGCCGATAGGCTCAATCTGCTCAAGAGCGCCGCTTTCGCGGACCTCGCACATCCCGGCGGCGAAGCGCGGGCTACCCATGCCGACGATCTCGGCTCGACCCTGCGCGGCAAGAGCCGGGACGAGGCGACCGAGATCGTCACGGGGGTGCTGCGCCGGGAAGTCGCGGAGATCCTGCGCATGGCCGAGGGCAAGGTCGATCTGACGCGGCCTCTCGCCGATCTCGGCCTCGACTCGCTCATGGCGCTCGAGCTCCACATGGCGCTCGAATCCGCCATCGGGGTCCAGATCGCAGTGGTGGGTGCGGGCGACCGCAGCCTTCGCGACATGGCCGCCAACATCGTCGAGCAGCTTGACCAGAGCGAAGAGAAGGCTGAGCCGGTGCCGGCGGAAAACATGCAGGCGACGATCATCAGGCTGGCCAACGTCCACACGAAGATGGAACTCTCTCCCGAACAGGCGAGCGAGATCGAGGCGATGGTTCGCAAATCCGGCCATGGCGGCGCAGAATGAGTGGCGATGGCAAGCCCCTGTCGGATGGCGCCCTCGCCAGCCTCCTGGCACGGATGGATGAGGCTCCGCGCCCCGCACCTGCTTCGGCACCCCGCCCGAGCCGCGCGCAGCCGCGCGTCAGCACCGCCTTCGAGGATCACCCGCTCTACCAGCAGATGAAGTTCCAGCGAAGCTTTGCAGAATTCGCCAAGCTGCAGAGCCCCTATTACCGCCTGCACGAAACCCGCGCCGGCGCGACCTCGGTGATCGACGGCAAGCCGGTCGTCAACTTCGCCTCCTACGACTATCTCGGCTTGAACGGGCATCCGGAGATCGCGGAGGCGGTCTCGCAGGCCGTTGCGGAATTCGGCAGCTCCGTCTCGGCCAGCCGGATCACGGCCGGTGAGCGCCGCGTCCACCGCGACCTCGAGACCGCGCTTGCCCGCAACTACGAGACGGAGGATTGCATCGCCTTCGTGTCGGGCCATGCCGGAGCGGTCTCGACGATCGCGACGCTCTTGGGCCCGAAGGATCTGATCCTCCACGATTCCCTGATCCACAACTGCATCGTGGTCGGGGCGCAACTCGCCGGCTGTGCCCGCCGGAACTTCCCGCACAACGATCTCGATGCGCTCGAAGCCATGCTCGCCGCGGACAGGCACCGGTTCAAGCGGGTCCTGATCGTCTCGGAAGGCCTGTTCTCGATGGACGGGGACGGGCCGGACCTGGACCGGCTGATCGCCATCAAGACCGATTTCTCGGCCTGGCTGATGATCGACGACGCTCACGGGCTGGGTGTGCTGGGAGCCACGGGGCGCGGCATCTTCGAGCATCAGGGTGTCGACCCGCAGGGTGTCGACCTCTGGCTCGGCACGCTCTCGAAATCACTGGTCAGCTGCGGCGGATATGTCGCCGGCTGCGCGGCGGTCGTCGACCTGCTGAAGCACCAGGCGCCGGGATTCGTCTACAGCGTCGGCATGCCCGCGACCAACGCGGTCGCCGCGACCGTCGCGCTTGACCTGATGGGCCGCGAGCCTGCGCGCGTGGCGCGTCTCCAGCAGCAGTCCAGGCGATTTCGGGATCGGGCTCGCGAAGCCGGGCTCGATACCGGCGACAGCTGGGGCTATGGCGTCGTTCCCGTCGTCATCGGCGAGACAGTTCCCACCGTCGTGCTCGCCGAGCGCCTGCTGAAACAGGGCATCAACGCCTTTCCGATCGTGCCGCCGGGCGTTCCGGAGAAGGCCGCGCGCCTGCGCTTCTTCATCAACGCGACGCATAGCGACGACCAGATCGATCAGGCGATCGCCTGCCTCCTGCGGGAAGTGCAGGATCTCGGCGATCATTCCCTGAAGCAGATCCTCCACCGCTAGGCGACGGCCGGGCGTGCCTGCGAGGCACGCGCGTCTGCTGCCGCGCCTGCGTGAATTGACATCAGCTCCGGTCGTCTCCGTCCGTCAGCTCCAAGAAGGGCCTAACCCGGTGTCGAACAACATCCTTCTCGAAGCCCATGCGATGACGCTCAAGCACGGCACCGGCATCGCCACCTATGCCCGCAATCTCGCGAGCGCCGCGACCGGGTTGGGCCATGACGTCGAACTGCTGATCGGGCTGGAACGCAAGATCAACCGCCGGGAGGCCCTTCTTGCGGAAGTGGTGCTCAACGACGCCGTCGATCCGAAGGCCATCGACCCTCTCAAGGAGATCTCGCGCGCGATCGACTGGACGATCGGCGTTCCCGGCGGCGCGAAAACGCAGCGTCTGCCTGCACCACGCATCGTGCTCGACCCGAGCTCGGGAACGACGCCGGATCGGCGCCATCCGATGCTCGGCGCCGTTCGCCTGTGGGAGCGCGCCTATCTCCACTTCAATCGCTTTGGGCGGCGCCTGGCCGTGCACCCTGATCGCCGCACCGACCTGTTCCACGTCACCCGCCCGATGCCGGCCTATGTGAAAGGCGCGGCCAACATCTACACGATCCACGACATCGTTCCACTGCGGCTGCCCTACGCGACCCTGGACAACAAGAAGTACTTCTACCGGACGATCAAAAGCATCGTCGAAACCGCCGACCATATCGTTACGGTGTCGGAATTCACCAAGCGGGATATCCAAGAATTCTTCAATGTCCCGGACGATCGGATCACCACGACATGGCAGTCCGTATCGCTTCCCAAGGAAATCGCCTCTGTGTCAGACGACGAGGTCGCTCGCGACATCGAGAACCGTTACGGCCTCGCCTTCAAGGAGTATTTCCTGTTCCTCGGTGCCGTCGAACCCAAGAAGAACATCTCCCGCATGGTCGAGGCCTTCGCCGCGTCGGGAACGCCGCGGCCACTCGTTCTGGTCGGAGGGCTCGGCTGGCAATATGACCGCGATCTCGAGACGCTTCAGGACGAGCGGCTGCTCAGCTGGCGCTTCGACGGCTCGCATATCAGGCCCGAGCGGCGGGTCCAGCGCCTGCCCTACGTGCCCCTGACTGCCCTCTTCAGCTTGATCCGGGGCGCGCGAGCCGTGCTGCTGCCTTCGCTCTACGAAGGCTTCGGCCTGCCGATCCTCGAAGCGATGCTGCTCGGTACACCGACCATCACCTCGAACGCCAGCTCATTGCCCGAGGTCGCCGGCGACGCCGCCCTCCTGGTCGACCCCTACAGGATCGAATCCATCCGCGACGCGATCAGGACGCTCGATGCCGATGCCGATCTGCGCGCGGACCTCGTCAGCCGCGGGCGCAAGCGCGCCGACTTCTTTTCGCCGGAACGGCATACCGAGCGGATCAAGGCGGTTTATGATCGGGTTCTGGGGTAATCCGGCGCGGGCGCGGGTCAGATGCGAAACCGGCGGCGGAAATTAATCAAATGCTGGAAAAATTCGCCGGAAGGACGCAGCGTTTGGCCCTTCTGACGTGCGGCGGCAAGGCGCGCGCCTTCCGTTTCGAAATCGATCTCACTGTAGAGTTCGGCATAGCGATCCAGGAAGATCTGCTGATCCTCTGAAGACATTTCCGTGTAGCGCAGCGCCTGGCCCTTACTGAACTGGCCGATCCGCGTCTTGCTCTTGAACCTCCGCAGAACCCTGTCCGGCTCGACTGCCGCGCCGATCTGGGCCGCGATGGCCGCCACGACGGCGCCGCTGTCGAAGCAGATGTCATTGTACTTGAAGACTCGGACGCCGGCGATGCCTGCCCATGACCGGAACAGCCCGATCTGGATATCCAGGGCATTTAGCGTATCGGCCACCTCAGCGAATTCGGAGAAGCGGTGCTGCCGCCATTGCCGGGACCGATCGCCATGATCGAGCATGGACAAGGCGATCTCGCGTGGATCGCGGATCGAAGCATTCGCCAGCAATGTGCCGGCAGCGATTTGCCTCGCCAGCGCCCCGATCGGCGGGCCGTGAGTTTTCAGGACGACGTCCCGTCCGGCAGCGGCCTGCTGGATTGATTCGAGGATCGGATCGGTAAGGAAGTCAAAGTAGTTCTCGACTGAATCAGCCGGCCGCAGCGGCGGCCCCAGCCTGACGACCGGTCGCCCGGCCGCCCGGAAGGTCTCCTCCGTGAGCTGATAGAGGAAGGTGCTGGCGGATTTCGTGATGCCGTAGCAGATGTAGATCATGCCATCCCCGCACCGTCTCGACCGCCCCGGTCGCTTCTCAGGAATCGTCTCTGTTGCCACGCCATGATCGGGCGATAGAGGCTGTGAAACCAGGCCAGGAGCGCGATCGTCCTCGACGGCGCGATGATGAAATCTCCGCGTTCCGCGCATGCGACGATCCGCTCCGCCACCTGCGAGGCCGTCAGCACGCCGCCCTGCTCCGAGATCAGGCGCGTCACCAGCGGGCGCTTGAGCCTCTCGCGCTCGAGCTGCGGCGTCTGCGTATCCGGCGGAAACACCACACTGATAGCAATTCCCTCGGCTTCCAACTCGAGGCGCAGGATTTCCGCCAGCGCACGCACGGCGAATTTGCCGGGCGCGTAGCCGCTGTACCCGGCGATGCCGATAAAGGCCGCCCCGGAAGAAACCAGCGTGATCCGGCCACCGCGTCTCATGACCGGCATGGCCGCATGGATCAGATGAAGCGTGCCGAAATAGTTGGTTTCCATCTGCGCCCGGTGGGCGCCGAGATCGAGATCGCGAAACAGGCCGGGCTCGGCGATACCCGCCGAGGTAATCAGCCAGCCGATGCCGCCGTAGCGGGTCGCGATCCCGGCGATCGCATCCTGCACCGCGATCGCATCGGCCACATCGACCGGCAGAAACTCGACAAGGTCGCCGTTGTCGGGGCTCAGGGCAGCGCCCGCATCCCGAAGTCTGTCAAGGTCGCGCGCGAGCAGGACGACGCGATAGCCGCGCCCCAGAAGCGTGCGCGCGCAGGCCAGCCCGATACCGCTCGAGCCGCCGGAAATGACGGCGACCTTCAGCGGAGGCAGCACGGGCATTGCAGGCAATCTCCGGTCAAGCCGTCGCGGGACGGCCGGTCAGCAGTCTCGAATACCATCGTCCCGTAGCCTCCTTTCAGCGATGCTAGCGTAACGACCTGAAGACCAACGCTGTGTTCAGCCCGCCGAAACCGAAGGAATTCGACATGGCGACCGGAATCGGCATAGCCCGACCTTCATTGGGCACGCAGTCGAAATCGCATTCCGGATCGGGAGCGTCGAAATTCGCGGTGGGCGGAGCCATGCCGTTCTCGATGGCCATGACCGTGGCGATGGCCTCGAAGGCTCCCACCGCGCCAAGAGAGTGGCCGGTCACCCCCTTGGTCGAGGACGTCGGCGGCAGCGGCTTGTCGCCGAAGAGCTGCTTCAGAGCCAAAGTCTCAGCCCGGTCGTTGGCGCGCGTCCCGGTGCCATGTGCGTTGATATAAGCCAGGTCGCCTGCGGTCACACCAGCGTCGGCCAGCGCAAGGTTCATCGCCCGCGCCATGCCATCGACATTGGGCGCGACGATATCGCCTGCATCGGCGCAGCAGCCGAAGCCCGCCGCCTCGACGGTCGGCGTCAGGCCGCGGCTGCGCGCATGCGCTTCCGTCTCCAGCACGATCATGCCCGCGCCCTCTGCGAGCACGAGCCCGTCGCGCCCGGCCGCGAAGGGCCGGCATGCCGTGCGCGACATGATCTTCATGGAATCCCATGCATGCAGCGTTCCGACGGTGAGCGGAGCCTCTGTGCCCCCTGCGACGATGATATCGGCCAGCCCGGCCCGCAGGAACTGAAGGGCGGTGCCGATGGCGTGGTTCGACGAAGCGCAGGCGCTCGACGTCACGAAACAGGGGCCGGTCGCGCCCGATACCATTGAGACCCAACTCGCCGACGAGCTCACCATCACCTTGGCGACGGTCATCGGGTGCGGGCGCTTGTGGGCATAGAATCTGGCATATTGCTCGTCGGTGCTGCTCTGCCCGCCGGCGGAATTGCCGAGGATGACGCCGACACGCTCGGGGTGCGGCAGTCCATCCCCCAGGCCGGCCGACACCAGGGCCTGACGCGCCGCAGCGACGGCGAACAGCGCGTTCCGATCACAGACCGAGGCCGAAAGCGGCAGTCCTGCCATGAAGTCGTGGCCGAGAATCTCGCCCACCTGGATGCCCTTGCCCGGCAGGGTGGACGCCTCTCTCAAGCTGTCCTGCCCCGAAATCAGAGCCTGCCAGAAACTCGCGACATCGCAGCCGACCGGCGACACGATGCCGAGCCCCGAAACGACGACACGCGTCATGACACCTGCTTCTTGGCCAGAAGCTTTTGGAGCGCCTCGCAGATCTCGCCGATCGTCCGTGCATCGTTGACGCCATTGTTGGCGTTGTAATCGATCTCGATGCCGAAGCGGTCCTCGATCTTGAAGATGATTTCCACGAAATCGTATGAGTTGAAGCCCGCCTCCTCCAGCGAGGTGTCGCGCCCCCAGCCGGCTGCCTCGACCTTGACCTGGCTGCCCGGCGTCCTTTCCGCGACCACCTCCTTGAGGATCTCGATGATGAGATCGAGCGTGATCGTTGGTGCCTCACTCGCCATGGCCGATTGCATCCCCCTGCGGAACCGCTTGCCCGCACATCTGCCTGAGTTAGCAAAGCGTGCCGACCGCTGGCCAGCCCAAACTGCCCCATAGGCAGTACGCTGATTCGGAAGGTGTCGGTGGTCAGACGGCGTCGAAAACAGCGACGCGATCATCGGCGCTCCGCCAACACGCGCGACAGCCCCGGCGCCCGCTACGCGATCGGCCCGATCGCGTCGTCGAGATAATACCACTGGTCGAGATGCCGGAGGATGATCGGCTCGATCTGCCCGTTGAGGAAGGCGACGTCGGAGAGCGGGCCGTCGCTGCCGGGGGGCATGTGAAACGGCCCCTCGAAATGCAGTCGAAAACGGACATCCTCCAGCCGCTCGCAGTAGACCACGACAAGCTGCGCGCCCGTGCGCCGCGCGAGCTTGGCCACCAGGGCCAGATTGCCCGTGATGTGAGGTGGGCGCCCGAAGAGGGGCGCCATCATCGTATTGCCGCGCTTCTCGTCCGGGAAAACGGCGACGACCCCGTTTGCCTTCAGGATGGACAGCGCGCGCAAAGCGCCATTGCGGTCGGGCGTCAGCACGTTGACATCGAAGTTCCCGCGAGTCGCCTCGGCGATGTCGCGGTGGGCGGCATTCTCCGGAACCTCGGAAATCGAGGCGATCGGCACGCCGATCATCTGCATGGCCGAGGCCAGCACCTCCCAGTTGCCGAGATGCAGGCAGAGCGCGATGGTCGGCATCTTGCCGACATTGGCCTGAGGCGCCTCGACGCCGACGAACTCCATGCGGTCGGCCGCGGCGAAGCGGTCGACGACCGAGAACTCGGCCATCAGGCGCCCGACATTGGCCACGAAGCGCCAGACCAGCTTCTCGACCTCGGCATCGGGCATATCCGGGAAATGCCGGCGGATATTCGCGCGCGCCTTGCGGGCGACCGCGGGATCGATGAAGCGGATCTTCAGCCAGGCCAGACGCGCCCCGAGATCCGAGACGAACGATATCGGCAAGCGGCGCAGCAGCCGATGCAGCACTCTCTCAAGGGCTTGCATGAGGCCAGTCCGTCCTAGAGGGGATTGCGGGCCTGGCGCGCGACGAGGCGCGCCGGCAGTCCGCCCTTCGGCCTGAGCGTCAGGCGGCAGACGGGTTCGGCCTTGTAGCCGTCGCGAGGCAAGACCTCGAAGCGCTGCGCCAGGATCGCCAGGCACAATGTCGCTTCATCCAGGCCGAAATTCATGCCGGGGCAGATGCGCGGGCCGACGGCGAAGGGGATGTAGGCGAAGGGGTCGATCCGGGCGCCGGACAGGAAGCGCTCGGGCAGGAAGTGATTCGGCTTCTCCCAAAGATCGGGCGAGCGATGCAGCAGCCACGGCGCGATCATGACGAGCGCCGATTTCTCCACGTCGACTGGACCGATGCGATCCGCCTGCAAAGCCTGCCGCGGCAGCAATGGAACGGGCGGATAGAGCCGCAGCGTTTCCTGGATCACCGCACGGCACCAGCGCAGTTGTGGCAGATCGGCGAGCGCGGGAGCCCGCGCGCCGCAGACGCTGTCGATCTCCTGGCGAACGCTCCTCGCAGCCCAGGATGCGTTGGCGAGCAGATACCAGGCCCAGGTCAAGGTCGTCGCCGTCGTCTCATGCCCGGCCATGAAGATCGTCGCGGCCTCGTTTCGCAATGCGGTGACGTCGAGTGGTTCACCGCCGGCCTTCTCATTGCGGCGTATCAGCAGGTCCACCATCGAGCCGGCATCGCCTTCGCCGGCGAGATGGGCGTTGATCACGCTCTCGACGACGTCGTGCACCATCGCGATCGCCTTGCGGCGGCGCCTGCCTCCAAAGGCCGGCCAGCCATTGTCGGCGCCGAGGAAGTAGCCCAGGTTGAACGAGTCCGCGTGGCGCTGATAGGCGCTGAAGCCCTCGATGACCTGCTGCGCCGCATCCCGCGCGATGTTCTTGCCGAACACCGCGCGCGAAATGATCGCCGCGGTCAGGCGGCCCATTTCCTCGGTCAGTTCGATTTCGGAGCCCGGCGGAAGCGCCGCCCATTCCTGCGCGACGGCGAGGGCCGCCTCTTCCATCGTCTGTCCGAACTCCGGCAGGCGGCGTTTGTGGACGATGTCGGCGACAAGCGGCCGGCGCCGCTTCCAGGTCTCGCCATCGCTGATGAAGAGCCCGTCGCCAAGCAGCGCCTCGAGCGCGCGCCGCATCTGCGGGCTCTTGCGCTCGAAATTGCCGTGCCGCGCGACGACGACGTGGCGGATATGCTCCGGATCGTTCACGAAGACGATCTGGCGACCCAGAATGCGAAAGCTATCGATGGTCGAGCGATAATAGGCCTCCGGCCAGACACCGATGAGATTGCTTCTCGCCCCAAGGATGATCTGAATGATGTTCAGGTCATCCGAATGCGGGATCGGATGAGGCGGAACATACTCGTCCGAAGTGATGATCTCCAGATTATCGGGAGACCGATAGAATCTCATCATCAATGGCTCTCAAGCCGCGAATCGCTGACGCATGCTGCGGCTGACAGACATATCCTCGCATCCAAGCGGAAGCGATGCTCCGCCAAGCATATCCCTAACTCCGTCGAGCTGGGCGGCTCCGCGGGGACAGTGGCGTTGTCGAAGCGCAACACGCCGTCTCGATCATCGCGCTGTCGATCCGCCGTCGCGCCTGGAGCGACAATGCCGAGCCGGGAAGCGATGCCGGGCCTGCGCGATGCGTATGCGCTCCGGCGGCCGTCTTCGTCCGGTCATCAAGCCGGCACAGATCATGCCTTCATGCAGAGACGCCAAGGGATTGCGATGGCTGGTGGCTTAGGGGCGCGGGCACGCGGGCGGAGAACAGGCAGCGGAACAGAGTGCGATCCTCGTGGCACGATCAAGTGCGGACGACGCCAACAGCGACCAGCGGGACGCTGTTGCCGTTACGCCATGAGTAACCGATAACAGCGCAAATCGAGGAGCAGGGCATTGCGAGAGACGGGGTATCATGGCGGGTCAGGCGGGCGCTCTTTCATGGGGTCGCTCGCCCTGCAGGCCCGTACGATGAACGCCCTCGCGATCCGCTTCATGGTCACGCGTTACGGGCGCGAGAACATCGGCTTCCTCTGGGTCGTGCTCGAACCGATGCTGCTATGCGTCGGCGTGATGGTCGTCTGGTCCGTCCTGAAAGGCTCGTTCGAGCACGGCGTACAGATCATCGCCTTCGTGTTCAGCAGCTACATGCCGCTGACACTGCAGAGGCACATCATGTCGTCCGGTGTGTTCATCCTGCGCATGAACAAGGGCGTGCTGCTGACACACCGGCTCATTACGCATCTGGATTCGCTGATTTCGAGAATATTCATGGAGTTTCTCGGCGCGACCGCCGCCACGCTGGTGATCTACGCGATCCTGATCGCCACGAGGCTCATCGAGCCGGCCTACAGCTATGAGAACATGCTGCTGGGCTGGCTGATGATGGGCTGCATCGGAACCGGATTTGCCTGCATCTATGCAGGCCTGTCGGAGATTTCCGAGGCCGTCGAAAAGTTCTTCCAACCCGTGCAGTATTTCCTGCTGCCAGTGTCCGGGACCTTTTTCATGGTCGACTGGCTGCCGTCATCGACGCACGAATATCTCTTGCTCGTTCCGACGGTCAACGCGTTCGAGCTTTTCCGTTCAGGCGTGTTCGGCCCAAATGTCGTGACGCACTATGACATGTTCTACGGCTTCTCCAGCGGCCTGATCATGACGGCGGTCGGGCTCTTGCTGATCGAAGCCGTAAAAGACCGGCTCGATGCTTGATGGATTTCGTCGCCGGCGAGCATCTCGACACGCGGCCGGTGCCGGCGCCGGCGGCGCCTTGCTCCCTATTGAAACAGATAACCTATCGGGCTTGAACGACTGACTATGACGAAACAACGCCGCAACTTGTTCTCAGCCGACGACATTGTCATTGTCACCGGTGGCGCCGGGTTCATCGGGTCCAATATTTCGCGACGTCTTGCTGAGACCGGCGTCCGGGTCGTCGTGTGCGACCGGCTCGGACGCAGCGACAAGTGGCGGAATCTGCTGGGGCTGCCCCTGCACGACGTCATTCGCCCGGAAGCGCTTCAGCAGTACCTCGCGACCAACGCCGATAAGATTCCTGCCCTTGTGCATATGGGCGCGATCTCCGCGACCACCGAGCAGGACGCCGACCGGATCCTCCAGGACAATATCCGCGCGACGCTGGACATCTGGGAATGGACGCGCGCCAACGAATCTCGGCTCGTCTACGCCTCCTCGGCGGCAACTTACGGTGATGGTGGGCAGGGCTTCAGTGACGCCATGGACCTCGCTCATCTCAGCGCCCTGAGGCCGCTCAACGCCTATGGCTGGAGCAAGGCCTTCGTGGACCTGCGCGCCGCCAGGCAAACGGAGCAGGGGCGGCCGCTCGGCCGCTGGGCCGGGCTGAAGTTCTTCAACGTCTATGGCCCCGGCGAGGACCACAAGGGCGAGATGCGCTCCGTCATCAACAAGATCATGCCGAAGATCATCAACGGCGAGACGATCGAACTCTTCAGGTCCCACAAGGAGGGCTACGAGGACGGCGGCCAAAAGCGCGATTTCGTCTATGTCGAGGACTGCGTGGCCATGGTCGAGTGGCTGCTCGCCAACCCCGCGATCGACGGCCTGTTCAATGTCGGCTCCGGCACGGCGCGCACGTTCCGTGATCTGGCGAGCGCCACCTTCCGCAGCCTCGGACAGGAGCCTCGCATCCGCTATGTCGACATGCCCGAGATCCTGCGCGGCAAGTACCAATATTTCACGGAAGCGGATATGAGCCGGGCCCGTGAAGCTGGCTTCATGGGCGGCGGCACCTCTCTCGAGGACGGAATCGACGATTATGTGCAGCGCTGGACGGCCTCCCGCTAGTCTGCTCGCCCTCCCCAGGAAATCCTGCTCGCGATGGTGCTCGTGGACAAACGGATTAGCAAACTGAGCCGGCAGGTCCGCGGCTTGCTGGTGCCACGCCGCAACGCGCTGCTGCTCGCCCAGGCCGACGCTGCGCGCGACGCCCGACGCTGGCAGGACGCCCACGACCTCTATCGCCAATTCGTGGCGCTGCATCCGAATCGTAACGGCCTGCTCATGCAGGTCGGCCACTGCCTGAAGGAAATGGGTTTCTGCCGGGAGGCGCTTGCCGAATATCTCGCCGTCTCGGACGAGGTCGACAAGGTGGAGGCCGACTTTCAGGCGGGAGAGTTGCTCAAGCTGACCGGCAACCATCTGGCTGCGCGCTGGGCCTATGCCCGCAGCGCTGCACGCGGCCATCCCGAAGCGGCGGCTGAGCTCGACTACTCGGCGCGCGGCAACCAGCGCCTGCAGAACGATTTCTTCACGACGCCGATCGAGGACGGCGAGGGCGCACCACGGCTGCTCGGTCGGCTGCTCGGACTGGAAGCCGCCCCGCTGGACTGGCGCCGACTGGCCGCAGCCGCCGAAGATGCCGCCATGCACGGCGATGGCGAGATTGCCGGGCTGCTCGGCGATCTCGCGCTGATCGTCGGCGGGCCGATCGCCGAGCGGCAGCCTCTCTACAACGCCATCTTCGGCGCTAGCGGCGCCTGGGCCAGCCGATATGGCACGCAGTTCGGCCCCACGGCCTTTTCCTCGGTCAAGCCGGCCGAGGGCCTGGCCCGGCTGGCCGAAGCGCTCGATTTCTCGGTCGTCCCCCCGGTTTCCGACAGCCTCTCCGCCACCGATCCGCAACAGGGCGAGATCGCGCTGCAGGTCGTGGAAGCGGACGGCTCCACGGAAAGGGCCACCCTGCGGCGTGCCGCGGCCGCCGCGGCCGCGGTCAGGCAGGAGCTGTTCGACGAAGCCGGCCGGCAAGGCGCCGGGCTCGTCGAGGCCATCGCCGCGCTGGCCGAGGCGTTGCCGGCGCGCGGCCGGCCGATCTATGCCGCGCTGCCCCAACAGGGCGCCTACAGCCTCGCCGCCATCGCGACGCGGGTGTGCCTCAACGTGGCCGCGGTGGTCGCCGACCGCCTCGCCGCCCCCTTGCGCACCGCGGCGTCGTCACCGGCCGCGGTGGCCGCGGCCTTTGCCGTGCCGACGCAGCGCGCGACGCTGGCGACCTGTGCCGCCCGTGACTTCGTGCCCGCCGCCATCCTGACCGACGACGGTGACGAGGAGTCGGACAATCGGCAGCGACTCTCCGAACTGATCGCGCTCGGCCTGCTGCCCGGCGGCGATGACGACGCCCCGCAGCGCCTGCTGACGCTGGCGGATCAGGGCCGCCAGGCGCCACTGGCCTACTGGTTCGCCACCATCGCGCCAACGGCTTTGCCCTCTCAGGTCGGCGAGGTCTGCATCCATCTCGCCAATGCGCTGAAACGGCGCGGCGCGGTCGACGCTGCCTTGCTCTGGACGGAGCGCGCGGCGGCCGCCATGCCCGGACGCTACGGCACGGATCTCGGGATCCAGCGCAAGACCAGCGGCGATTTCGCTGGCGCGGCAGAGGCGTTCATCGCCGTCCTCGAGCGCGAGCCCGACCACGAATCGGCGGCGCAGGAGCTCGCTTCGGTCGCGCGCGAATGCATGGAGCCGCAGGCGATCGCGGCGCTGGCCGAGGATCATCCCGGCTTCGGCGCCGTGTATTGGGCGGCCGAGGCGGATATCCGCGAGCGCCTGCGCGAGGCCAGTGCCGACAACGCCTCCGGGTCACTGACGGCCGTGCTCGACATCGCCGATCTGCAGGACGGCGTCGATTTTGGGCCGGAGCGACTGGACTGCCTGCAGATCGGCTGGCTGCGCAGCGAGATCGACGGCAGGAGCTATCCCCGGCTGGTCGGCGTGGTCGCAATCCGGCTCTGCCTCGTCACGCGCGATCCGCCGCTGCGGATGCGCCTGCGCATCGACGGTCGCACGATCGACATCGCCGAGCCTTCGCCGAGCGGGGTCGATGCGAAGGGGCGCGGCAAATACTACGTCAACAGCTGGATCGACACGCGCGAGCTGCCGCGTGGCCCCGCCCGGCTGCAGGCCTATGTCGAGCTCAGGAGTTCGGGTTACCAGGCGCATGAGGAGACCGTCATCATCGACGATCTCCGCCCGGGCGAGGATTACGGGCTATCCGACGCCTTCGTGCCAGCGCCCGGCGAGGCTGCTCCGGAGGCGACGCTCACGGAACGGGTTCTGGCCCTGCCCGCGACGGCGCGCGCCTCGTCGCGCTCGGCTTTCGACCGGCCGGTCGAGCGCGTGCTGGTGATGCGGCTCGACCAGCTCGGCGATCTCGCGACCTCGATGCCGGCGATCAGGCGGCTGCGCCAGATCTTCCCGCAGGCGCGTTTCGAGGGGCTGGTGACGCCGGTCAACGCCTATATCCTGCGCGCCAGCGGCCTGTTCGACGAGGTCTTCACGGTCGATTTCACCTATGACCACGGTACGCGGAAGCGCTGGCTTGGCCGCATGGCCCATGCCGCGCTGCGCCAGCGCTATGCGCAGACGCCGGTCGACATCGCCATCGATCTCTCGCCCGGAGAGGAATCGCGCCCGGTGCTGACGCTGATCAACGCGCGCTACCGCGCCGGCTTCAAGCCGCACCGCTTCGGCTTCCTGGATTTCGGGATCGACCTGCTGACGCGCGATCCCGTCAACCGCAAGGAGGCGGTGTCGCACACCGCGATGATCGGCGCTTTCGTCGAGGCGCTGGCGACGATGTTCGCCCCGCCGCCGCCGCGCTTTCCGGCCGACCCGGCGCTGGCGCGCCATCTGGCGCCGCTGGGGCTGGAGCCGAACGGCTACATCGCCATCCATGTCGGCGCACGGCTGGCGATCAAGCGCTGGCCGCTCGGCCACTACGTCGCGCTCGCCGGTCTGCTGCGCGCCGAGACCGGCCGCGAGATCGTGATGTTCTCGGATGACCCCGTGCCGGCGGACCGGATGGCGCAGATCGAGGCGATCGGCGGCATCCAGGTCAAGGCCGGGCGGACGGAGTTCGAGGTATTCGACGCGCTGGTCTCCCACGCCGCCGTCTTCATCGGCAACGATACCGGGCCGAAGCACCTCGCATCGATGCGCGGCGTGCGCACGGTCGGCGTCCACATGGATCAGGTCAACTGGAACGAATGGGGCCAGGATGGCGAAGGCCTGATCGTCTCCAAGCGTATCCCCTGCTGCGGCTGCGGCATCGAGGACCCCAGCGAATGCGGCAAGGCCATGGCCTGCCTCGACGGGCTGAGCCCGCGCGAGGTCGCCGATGCGGTGGGAAGGGTGCTGGGGCGGGCGAAGAGCCCCGCCGCCACGACGGCCTAGGAGCGTTCACTCGAATAGGCCGAGCGCCACCCTGCTCGGAGCACGCTCCGGTCAGATTGCAACGCAACCTGACCGGATCCAGAGAAGGTCCGTGCACTGCGAGACACGCAACTTCTCGATCTCGCATGTCACCGGGCGCACTTCGCGCGCGCCTTCATCCACCCATCGGGAGGTGCTCCGACGGCGAGCCCGGCGCTGCGCCTACTCGAAAAGCCACGCCTGTAGGCCGGCATATTCGTTCCAGAGCCGACGATCGACACCACCCATATCCTGGAAGACATGTGAGAGGCCTTCGCGGCTGTACAGGCTGATGTGGCCGTTATGCGGGCCGAGATACCACCAATCTCGATCGAGCGACGCAGGATCCCACTGAGCGGTCTGAAATGCAAAAACACCAGGCGACTTAAGGTGGGAGCGAATGAAATCGAAGATCTTCCTCGGGTTAGGCAAATGCTCGATCACCTCGCAAGCGACAATGACGTCAAATTTTTTGTCGCCAAGATCTTTGAGGAACCAATCCTTGCCAACTTTCGGAGGAATAATATCTGTCCCCCAAGTCTTGAGACCAAGACTCCTATGGCTCATATCAAGAAAGCCGCCGATACCGCAGCCAAAATCGAGTATTTCGATCTGATCAAGGCGCCTTTTCAGAAGCTCATTCGCCAGGGCGACCAGGCGGAATGTTTCAGTGACGCGGCCGTACCAATCCGGATCTTGATTATGCCAATAGGTTTCGTCGTATATCTCGGTATGATCTTCCTCATCCAAGGCTGGAGTAAACAGGAAGTTACAATTATCGCACTGATAATACCAGCAATCGTCAGGCTCGTCTGGAATGGGGTGATTGGCGCGCTTGTTATATGGCAGACCAAATTTGAGCCTAGAGTCGGAACCGCAGAGCTTGCACGAAATAATCTTCGGTGCCTGTTCCAGTGTCATCGCTTTGGCGGCCATTGTCGGACCCGTACATGCTGCTAGTCGTCTTGACCTACCCTAGCAGCGTTCCGGATGGAACCGATTTTTCGCTGCCACGCACATGGGCGCATGAGACGTTGCTGGAGTGCACCCTAGCCCTCCTCGCAACGCGCAGTCCGCAATGATTGCACCTCAAAGGGGAGGGGTGGAAGTCTCAAGCAGGGCCTTCCACGACCTGGCAATGATCGGACATTAGATGTGATCTGACGACAGGCAGCTGATCACGATTTTTGAATGATCAATCCGAAGCAGGTGCACGCGAAGCCGTCGATTGAAAGCTTGACGTGCCGCTCATCGCCGCCCCACCACGCCTGCAATTCAGGGCTCAACTGGTGCAGATAAGGTGGCAAATCGATAAAGCGGTCCATGGGTTTGCGGCCGATATTGAAATCGAGTGGGCGCACCTTGTGGCCTGCGGCTTCGAGGCGCGCTGCAATGTCAATGAAATGCGCCCGCTGAAATAATACAGTCGACCAGTTGTCGATCGTTTCGCGATCGTTCGAGAAATTGAACTCCGTCGTATGGACGACGATGCCACCTGGCTTCACCGTCCCCAGCGAATTCTCGATGAACGCAAGTCCTTTCGCAATTGTTCCAAGATGTTCTAGCGCGCACAGAGACCAGCAAAAATCATACGAAACGAGATCCGACGATATTTCGTTCATATCTTCGAAGCGGAATAAGATATTCTGATCGAATGCTTCCCGAGACACCAGATCCGGGTAGAATAATCTGGCTGCCCCCTCAGCCCACTGATTGGTGCTGAGCCACCCCTGAGCGGCATGGCTGGTCGGCGGCAGGTCCGTCACGGTAACTTCGACGCCGCAACTCGCGAGATAGGAGGGAATGGCCTCCGATCCAACGCCGAATCCCAGCCCGCGAGCACCGGGCCGCAGGAGGTCGAATTCGTGGAGCGCCTGCAGGAGAAAGCAAACCTCCCAGATCTTGCGATGCATGACCCTCGCAATCCGAAGCTCCCTCATCCAATGAGCGGCCCATTCGCTTTCGAGGTCCGCCTGAGTCGAAGCTTTGGAGGTGAGCCCGACAACTCTCGCGCTCGTCCCGGTCGGCTCAGGAAGTTCCCTGGCGATTCGATGCGCCAATTCATATCCGAAAAACTTCGTATTGAGCCGTGCGAGATCGATATCTCTCACGATGCTTGCAAGTATACCGGCCGATGGTCGGGCATGCTCGTCGGTTATGCCGGAAAGGATCTCCAATTTCGCTCGAAGATCGTCCAAGTTATCATTCATCGTGGGAAGTCTCGTATCCGAAAACCCATGTTGAAGGCGATAGGTCCGCGACCGTCAAGCTGCCACCGCTTGCATCGGCTAGCTCTGGCTCACATGGACGCATGAGCGGACGGGTCACAAACCCAATCGCAATGCCCCCCCTAGCTCGCGACCGCCCTGTCCGTGACACGACGCCACGATGCACCGTCGGAAAAAACCATCACGGGCCCGGCGCTCTCATTCGAGGCGTAAGCCATCGCACCGGCGCCGACGCTTGAAGGGCTGGGCAGGGTCGCTACGGTATACGACTTGACCTTAATCGGCCCTGCCACGTCGAGACGGGCCGTTGGCGAGAACACCCCGATGCCGAGGTTTCCCTGGCCGTCGAACTGCGCGCGCGCTGCGCCATTGACGTAGACGATGAATGGCTTCTCGCTTGCCGTATCCAGAAACACCTGCGTCGCCGAGACGCCGAGCTGCGCGACTTCCGTCGGGCTGGCTCTGAGCTGGATGCGGCAATCGCCGTCGCCGCTGCTGTCGGCCACCTCGAACTCGGCGGCGGGCTCCGCCACGCCGACGCCGACCCGCCCGTTGCCCGACTTCACCACCAGCGCCTGCCGCAGCCCCGCACCGTCCCGGACCTTGACGCGCAGGTCGTTGTCGCCCGCCAGCCCGATCTCGGCCGCAGTCACGAAGCCGGTCTGAAACTGCAGCGTCCCGACATTGCCGACCGCAGCCTTGTTGAGCACGAGCCGCATATCGTCGCCATCGTGGTTCAACAGCACGGCGGGCGACGAGACCGCGAGCCGGTTCGTCGCGTCCGGCTCGGCATTGACGCCGAAGCGCGATGCGCCGCGAAGCAGCGGGAGCCAGTCGCCGCCGTCGAAGACCACGAACGCGGCCTCGTCGCGCAGGAAAGCGAGCCAGCCGGGCTGCGGCGTGTGGAACAGCCAGGCGGAGCCCTCCGCCGCTGCGATGGTGCCCGCATGGCCGGCCCAGGCGCCGGTCGCGCCGACGGGAACGAGGTAGCGGGCTCCGGTCACCGGCGGCGCCGGCGGCGCCGTCGTGGTGCGGCTTTCGACTGCGAGATGCAGCAGCGCATCGATGATCTCCAGAGCATCGTTGTGGGTGACATGCTTCTGGGCCTGCGCAGCGGCGATACGGGGCATGGCGAGACGGGTGGTGGCGGACATGGAAACCTCCTGTTCCGGATGGACGTTAAGAGATTTTATTCCTATTGTCAAGACGACAATCCCCTTGCCTTGGGTCAGGGAGGCTGACTAAATGGCCTCGATACCCTTGGGGGGGCGATGCTCGATTTTACTGGCCGGCGCGTGTTGATCGTCGGCGACGTCATGCTCGATGTCTATTGCGAGGGCTCGGTTGCCCGGGTCTCGCCCGAGGCCCCCGTCCCCGTCGTGCTGATGTCGGCCCAGCGCCATGTTCCCGGCGGCGCCGCGAACGTCGCGGCGAATGTCGCGAGCCTAGGCGCGGATGCACATCTGGTCGGCGTCGTCGGCGAGGACGACAATGCACGGCTGCTGCACCGGATCATGGGCGGCCGGTTCCCCGCTGTCGCCCTCGGCGACATCGTGGTGGCACCGCAGCGCCCCACCACGACCAAGACGCGGATCATCGGCAACAATGCACAGGTCGTGCGGCTCGACCACGAGCATGCGGCCCCGCTCGACGCCGAGACAGAGCGTCAGCTGCTCGACCGCGTCGAGGCGGCCTTGCCGCATTGCGACGTGGTGGTGCTGTCGGACTACGCCAAGGGCGTCTGCACGGATGCCGTGATTCGCGGCGTCATCGCCCGCGCCACGAAGGCCAGGAAGCCGCTTCTGGTCGATCCGAAGCGGCGGGATTTCTCGGTCTATGCCGGCGCGACGATCATCAAGCCCAATCTCAAGGAGCTCGAGGCGGCGACACACCCGATCGAGGCCGATGACGAGGCGGTCGAGCGGGCGGCCCGCTCGGCGGCGATTCTCACCGGAGCCAGCATCATCGTCACCCGCTCCGAGCGCGGCATGTCCTTCATCGAGGCAGAAGGCCCGGCGATCCATATCCCGACCGCGGCCCGTACCGTCTTCGACGTCTCGGGCGCCGGCGACACCGTGATGGCGGCCCTCGCCGTGGCGCTCAACCCCGACGCCCCGGCCGAGGGCGCCGCCCATGCCCTCGCCATCGCCAACGCCGCCGCCGGCATCGTCGTCGCCAAAGCCGGCACGGCGACCGTCAGCACGGCCGAGATCGCAGCGGAAATGGCGCGTCCCTCGCAGCTGGCGGGCCGCTCGTCGGCCAAGATCGCGACGCGGGCGCAGGCCCGCGCGATCGCCGCCGGCTGGCGCGCGCAAGGGCTCGTCGTCGGCTTCACCAATGGCTGCTTCGACCTGCTGCATCCGGGCCATATCCAGCTGCTCGAGCGCAGCGCCGAGGCTTGCGACCGGCTGATCGTCGGCCTGAACACCGACGCCTCCGTGAGCCGCCTGAAGGGGCCGACGCGCCCCGTCCAGAACGAAACGGCGCGGGCGCAGGTCATGGCCGCACTGGGCATGGTGGATCTCGTGGTGCTGTTCGAGGAGGACACACCGGCAGAGATCGTGGCAGAGCTGCTGCCGCAAGCGCTGATGAAGGGCGCGGACTATACGGTCGAGACCGTCGTCGGCGCCGACACGGTGATCGCTCATGGCGGCCGCGTCGTGCTGATCGACCTCGTCCCCGACAACTCGACGACAGCGCTGGTCAAGCGGGCCATGAACGGCGCGGCGCCGCAATAGGACAGCGGCCGCGTCATGGAGGCGAAAGTGGACCAAACCGGCGAGAGACGCGCCGTTTTCTTCGATCGCGACGGAGTCCTCAACATCGATCACGGCTATGTCGGCCGGATCGAGCAGTTCGAATGGATGCCCGGAGCGAAGGCGGCGATCGCCCGGTTGAACAAGCTGGGCTACCTGGTCTTCGTGGTCACCAACCAGTCCGGTGTGGCGCGGGGCTACTACTCCGAGGACGACGTCGCGACGCTGCACGGGCACATGGCGGCGGAGCTCGCTGCGATCGGTGGGCGCATCGACGCCTTCCACTATTGCCCATTCCTGCCGGGAGCGACGGTCGCGCGCTATGATCGTGACTCGCCGCTGCGCAAGCCCGCGCCCGGCATGCTGCTCGAATTGATCGCGCGCTTCGGCATATGCCGCGAGACCAGCTTCATGATCGGCGACAGGCAGAGCGACATGGAGGCGGCAAGCGGCGCCGGTATCGAGGGGCTCCTGTTCGACGGTGGCGATCTCGACGCCTTCGTCACCGACTACCTCACCGCCAGGAAGATCATCGCGTGAGCCTTTCGGCGCTGCGGAACTGGGCAGTCGAGCAGGCCCTGCCGGTCTGGGGCAGCATTGGCTTCGATGCCGAGCACGGCCAGTTCGTCGAGCAGATCGGCTTCGACAGGCAGCCGATGCTCGAGGCCTCGCGACGCGTGATGGTGCAGGCGCGGCAAATCTATGTCTTTGGACTGGCCCATGAACGGGGCTGGTTCGCCGATGGTGATCGGCTCGCGCTTTCGGCCTATCGGCAATTGATCAAGCGCTATGGCACCGACGGTGCCGGAACCGCGGGATGGGCGTTTGCCACCGATCGGCAGGGGCGCGTCGCCGACTCGACCCGGGATCTCTACGCCCAGGCCTTCGTGCTGCTGGCGCTTGCGACCATCGCGCGTCTGGACGGAGGCACAGGGCCACTCAAGCTGGCGCGCGAGACTCTCGCATTCCTGGATGCCCGGATGGCCTCGCCTTCCGGCGGCTATCTGGAGGCGCTGCCGGCGACATCGGTGTCGCGCCGGCAAAATCCGCACATGCATCTGCTCGAGGCGCTGCTGGCCTGGCATGAGGTGGCTCCCGAGGCCGGCTTCGACGCCAGGGCCTTGCAGATCGCCCGGCTGCTGAAGGCGCGCTTCCTCGTTCGGCTCGGCGACAAGACAGCCCTTGTCGAACATTTCGACGCGACGCTGGCACCTCTCGGCGGGCCGGATTTTGGCTTCGAGCCCGGACATCACTTCGAGTGGGCCTGGCTGCTCGGCGAATGCAAGAGGCTTACCGGCGAGGACTTCTCGCACGAGGCCGAATCACTATGGAGCAGCGCGACGCGATCCGGCTTTCGCGACGACGGCGCCATCTTCGACGAGGTCTCGCTGACCGGCAGGTTGATTCAGGGCGGCGTCAGGCTCTGGCCGCTGACCGAGGCGATCAAGGCCGAGCGCCTCGGCTACGTTTCTCCGGAAGGCGGTCAGAAACGCGATGCAGACACGCTCGCGCAATCGCTGCTGAAGCAGTTCATCGAACCGGCTCCCGCGGGATTGTGGTTCGATCACTTCGATCGCGATGGGCGGCTCAAGAGGAACAACGCTCCGGCGAGTTCGCTCTATCATCTCTGCTGCGCGCTGGCGCAGTATCCGGATTGCCCGTCGAACGCATCGGCCGGATGATGGGTTCGTGGGCGCGCTGGTTAGATCTCGCCCGCGCCAAAGCCGCCACTCTCACTCTGAGCGGCTGCATTCATGAGCAGAAAAACGGAAAGCCTTGGTGCCCCTGGCCGGGATCGAACCAGCACTCCTTGCGGAACTCGATTTTGAGTCGAGCGCGTCTACCAATTCCGCCACAGGGGCCCCTTGCGGGCGGCCGGACTATAGCGATCGGCGTTGCCCGGTCAATCTGTTGCGGTGCATCGGAATGCGGCGGCGGCGGATGGACGTAGCCTGCCCCTGTCGCTAGAGCAGCGCCATGATCAAGCGCCTCTATGAGTGGACGATGTCGCTGGCCGCGCGGCCCAGAGCAGAGCTCTGGCTCGCCATCGTCGCCTTCGTCGAAAGCTCGTTCTTTCTGATCCCCGCCGATGTGCTCTATGTGCCGATGGCGCTGACGCGGCCGTCGCGGGCCTATCGTTTCGCGCTGGTCGCAACGCTGTTCTCGACGCTGGGCGGCATCCTCGGCTATGCGATCGGCTACTACGCCTTCGAAGCATTGGCGCGGCCGGTGCTCGCCTTCTACGGCAAGCTCGGCGCCTTCGAGGCGCTGCGCGCCTGCGCCGGACCAGACACCACGCTGCTCCTGCTGACGACGTCGGGGCTGGCGCATCTGCCCCCGATCAAGGTGGTGACCATCCTGGCCGGCGCCGTCCATATCGGACTCGGCTTCTTCGTGCTGTCCTGCGTGCTGGCCCGCGGCTTCCGCTTTTTCGCGCTCGCCTTCCTGCTGCGGCGCTATGGCGCGACGATCCGGCACTTCGTCGAACGTCGCCTGAAAGTGATCGCGGTGGTGGCTGCGGCCGTGCTGATCCTGCTGTATTTCGGCCTCAAGCTGGTCGCAGGCTCAGGCCAGTTCCTGTCCTGCTGAGGCCCTGGCCCATGACATCCGTTCCCGCTCCCGCCACCGCGGCGCGAGCCCTGATCACCCCCTCACGCCTCATCCTTCTGATCGGACTCGCTTGCCTCGCTCTGATCGCAGGAGCCTGGTTCTTCGAGCTCGTCTGGGGCCTGCGCCCCTGCAAGCTCTGCCTGGAGCAGCGCGTGCCGCACTATGCCGCGATCGGGCTTGCCGCTGCGGCGCTCGTCCTGGCGAGGTCGGCCAGGCTGCGATGGCTCGCCCTGTTCGGGCTCGCCGGGCTGATGGCCTGGAGCACCTGGCTCGGCGTCTATCATTCCGGCGTCGAATGGGGCTGGTTCGCGGGCCCGAACGATTGCGGCGGTGCGGCGGCGCCTGCGGCGGCAGGCATGCAGGACTTCATGAAGCAGCTCCAGACGACGCGCGTCGTGGCCTGCTCGGAGGCTGCCTGGCGCTTTCTGGGCCTGTCGCTGGCGGGCTGGAACGCGCTGGCATCGCTCGGACTGCTGGGACTTGCGCTGAGCGGGCTGGTCAGGCGGCCGCGCGGATGATCGCGCGCCTCGCGACGGGAATCGCGGGGGTCAACTCGGCAGCTGATCGTCGGTCTCCAGCCCAGCGCAACTCCATAGGTCGGAAGCCGTCAGCGGGTGCCTCCATGGTGGCGCGCCTTTGCCGCTGCAATCGAAGAAGGGGCGCTGCCGCGCCCCTTCTGTCTCCGATCCTCGGTCGGGTCGATCGGCACGCCGGGCCTCAATCCTTCACGAAGGCGAGCAGGTCCGGATTGATGACGTCCGCATGGGTCGTCAGCATGCCGTGAGGATAACCGGCATAGGTCTTCAACGTGCCGTTCTTCAGCAGCTTCACGGAAATCCTCGCGCTGTCGTCGATCGGGACAATCTGGTCGTCCTCGCCATGAAGCACGAGGGTGGGAACGGTGATCGCCTTGAGATCCTCCGTCTGGTCGGTCTCCGAGAACGCCTTGATACCGTCGTAATGCGCCTTGGCGCCGCCCATCATGCCCTGGCGCCACCAGTTCCAGATCACGCCCTGATCGACCTTCGCGCCGGCGCGGTTGAAGCCGTAGAAGGGGCCCGTCGGCAGGTCGAGAAAGAACTGCGCACGATTGTCCGCAAGCGCCTTGCGCAGGCCGTCGAAGACGTCGATCGGCAGGCCGCCGGGATTGCCTGCGGTCTTCAGCATGAGCGGCGGAACCGCGCTCACGAGCACCGCCTTGGCGACGCGCCCCTGCGGCTGGCCGAACTTCGCGACATAGCGCGCAACCTCGCCGCCGCCGGTGGAATGGCCGATATGGACGGCGTTCCTCAGATCGAGATGCTCGGCGACCACCGAAGCGTCGGCGGCATAGTGGTCCATATCGTTGCCGACATCGACCTGCGACGAGCGGCCGTGACCGCGACGATCATGCGCCACGACGCGGTAGCCATTCGCGAGGAAGAAGAGCATCTGCGCGTCCCAGTCGTCCGAGGACAGGGGCCAGCCATGGTGGAACACGATCGGCTGCGCGCTCTTCGGGCCCCAGTCCTTGTAGAAGATCTCGACGCCGTCCCTTGTCGTGACGAATGCGCTGGTCATGGTCCTTGTCCCTTCGGGCGATGAGATGATGTGATGCAGCGCGGTTCGCCGGCCGGAAGCCGAGATCACCGGGCTGCGCTGGCCCAGGAACGCTAGGCGACGGATGGCGCCTGCTGAATTCTACGCTCGGTTGGAGCGACTATACGAAGGTGTGCCTCGCGGGCGGATCAGGATGCAGGCCCGAGCGCGGTCGACAGGTGGCGCGCCATCGCATCGACATCGACCGGCTTTTCGAGGAACGCGCAGGCGCCGGCCGCCATCACCTTCTGTCGCGTCGCTTCCGTCGGGAAGGCGGTCATGAAGATGATCGGAAACCCATGCCCGACCCGGATCAGCTCGGCCTGAAGCTGGTCGCCCGTCACGAGCGGCATCTGGATGTCGCTGATCAGGCAATCCGGCGGCTCGATCTCGCAGGCGGCGAGAAAATCCGCCGCCGTGCCATAGCTGCGGACCTCATAGCCGAACGAGCGAAGCAAGCTCGTCAGCGAACTTCGAACCCCCTCGTCGTCATCCACGACGGCAATGATCGGCGTCCGTTTCATCCGTGTCTGTCCTTCGTGCGAGCTGGCGCACGAAAGAGCGTCCGATGCGCGTCCATATCCTGATATTGTCGATCAAGGCCGCGGTTGGAATCATACACTGGTTTGCAGGACGCTACGTCAGCCGCCGGAAACGCCGAGGGCCTGAGCCTTGCGCACAAGGTCCGCCAGCGTGCGCACGCCCATCTTGCGCATGACATTGCCGCGGTGGATCTTCACCGTGATCTCGCTCAGCCCGATGATGCCGGCGACCTGCTTGTTCATCAGCCCGGAGACGACATGAGCCATCACCTCGCGCTCGCGCGGCGTGAGCGTCTCATATTCGGTGCGGAGATTGCCCATGGAGGCCGCGGCGCTGCGCCGTACGCGGTCGCGCTCCACCGCAGTCGTCACCGCGTCGAGCATGTCCTGATCGCGAAACGGCTTGGCGAGGAAGTCGATCGCTCCGGCCTTCATGGCCTGGACCGTCATCGGAATGTCCCCGAAGCCGGTCATGAAGACGATCGGCAATTCGATCCCGTGCTGCGAAAGCTGTGTCTGGAACTCCAGGCCGCTGATGCCCGGCAGGCGGACGTCGAGGATGATGCAGCCCGGCACATCCGGCAGCGCCGCCTGGAGCAACTCGGCGGGTGACGCACAGAGCCTGGTCTGCATCCCGACAGAGCGGAGCAGGCTGTCGAGCGATGCACGTACGGCGCTGTCGTCATCGACGACGATGACGATCGGTTCGCTCGGGGCGCCCGCGGGCTGCGGATTAGATGCGGTGTGTCGGATCATGAGATGCATCGCCTTCCCGGACTGGCAGGCTCAGCCGAAACGTCGCCCCTGTGCCCACCGCGCTTTCGACGGATAGCGTTCCGTCATGAGCTTCGGCGGTGGTCCGGCAGATCGCAAGACCCATGCCCATCCCGTCCGGTTTGGTGGTGAAGAAGGGATCGAACAGCCGGCCGATCTCGTCGGGCCCGATACCGGGGCCGGTATCGGCCACGGTGACCTCGACCATGCCAGCGCCCACAAGCGACGCGCGGACGCAAAGGAGCCGTGCTCCAGCCTTACCCGCCATGGCCTGGCTCGCATTGACCATGAGATTGACGAGCACCTGTTGCAGCTGGACCCGATCCCCGCTGACAGGCGGCAGGTTCGGATCGATGTCGGTGCGCAGCTCGATGCGTCCCCGCGCCAGCTCCCGCTCCACCAGTTGGGTCGCCTCCTCGGCGATAGCGGCGATGTCGACTTCCGCCTTCTGCGCCGGGGCCTTCTTGAGGAAGGCCCGGATCCGCTTGACGATCTCGCTGGCGCGCCGCCCTTCCGCGATCACGCGCCCGATTGCGGCTTCGACCTCCTTGAGGTCCGGCGTTTCCCGCCGCAGCCAGCGCATGCCCGCCTCGCCGCTGGTCACGACCGCCATCAGCGGCTGGTTGACCTCATGCGCGATCGAGGCGGTCAGTTCTCCGAGCGTCGCCACCCGCGCCGCATGGGCCAGCTCCGCCTGCGCGGCAAGGAGCGCATCCTGCGCCTGCTTGCGCTCGCTGTTGTCGATGACGAACACCAGCACGTTGTCGGCGTCCTCATGCCGCCGGGGAAAGGTGATCGCGAAGAGGACGGGGATACGACGCCCGTCAACGGCCGTGATCTCCGTTTCGCCCTCGTAGAACGTCTCGCCACGGGCAAAGGCCATCAGTGCGGACGGGAATGTCCGGTCGCTTTCGCTCAGGATGTCATCGACCGACGACAGCAGATGCGACGCGCTGCCGGCTGCGGCCATCGCCAGAAACGCCGGATTCACGTCGACGATCTTCGTCAGCTTGCGGGCCCGATCGATGAAATCCGGATGCCTGGCGAGATGAACGCTCAAGGCCGCCTCGTCCGGCGCATCGAGGCGCGCGAGTTCCGCGCGAATAGCCGTCCAGTCCTCCTCGATGACGCCGATCCGGGTGGCGTCGAACATTCGGCGATAGCGCCGCTCGCTCTGGATGAGCGCAGCATGGGCGGCCTGCCGTTCGGTGACGTCGGTATGCGTCTCGAGAACATCGGTCGGCTTTCCCGAACGGTCGCGCTGCATGGCCCAGCGGCTCTCGACGATCAAAGCCTTGCCGCCCTTGGTGCGCTGCTCCAGCCTGCCGTCCCAGCGCCCGGTTTCGAGAAGGGTCGCCTCGACTGCTTCGCGCGGCTCCGAATAGCGGGTCCTGAGCAGGTCATCGGCCATGCGGCCGACCGCTTCGCGCGCTGTGAACCCGTAGACCTCTTCTGCCGCATTGTTCCAGAAGCTGATCACGCCAATTCGGTCCCTGACGAAGATCATGTCGTGCGACAGGTTCAGCAGCCTTGCCTGGGAGGAGAGGGTCTCCGTCGCCTTCTGGCCATGGAGCGCCAGCAACGCCACGATGCCGATGGCGGCCAGGCTGACGAGCGCCCGCAATGTCGGCGAGCCGACATGACGCAGCCCATGCGAGTCGACATAGGCGATCACGGTCAGGGCGATGCTGGCGGCAGCGGCGACGATGATATCGGTGCGCCGCGCCGTCCGCGCCGCCAGAAGAACGACGACGACGTAGAGCACGGCCACCGCTCCTTCGAGCGGAGTCAGCGTGTCGATCAGGAAGATGCCCAGCGCCAGCAGGATCGCCGCAGCCCGGAAGGCGATCAGGCTCATGGGGCTTCGTTACCCGGGCACGCGTTCATGGCAGCAGTCCTGAATGCGGCATCTTCGCCGATTTGCATGGGTTCGTCGCGGTGCATGCGTCGGCCTCACCGGCTCGCTAGTGTCGCATGCTCGCGTCCAGGTCGATCGCATGCAAGCGCGGCCGGCTCAACAGCGGCAGCTCGACCGAGAAGGTCGATCCCTCGTTCTCGACCGAGCGAACCGAAATGGGATGGCCGAGCATATCCGCCGTCTCGCGGACGATGAGGAGACCGAGGCCGAGCCCCTCGAGACCGCGTGCCTGGCTTCCCCGCTCGAAGGCGTCGAAGATGCGCGACAGATGGGTCGGTGGAATGCCGCAGCCGGTGTCGTTGACCTCGATACCGATCCGGTCGCCCTGCAGCCGGGCCGCGACGCGAACCCGACCGCCGCGACCGCTGAACTTGATCGCGTTGCCGACGAGATTGCGCAGGATCGTCGCGAGCATCCGCGGATCGGTTTCCACGAAGACCTGCGGCAGATCGAACGCCAGCTCCGTGCCGCAGATCTCGGCATAATGGCGCCAGTCGCGCTCGACACGCCCGGTGATGTCCTGCAGCAGGACGACTTGCGGCTCCGGTGTCAAGGCGATGCCGCGCTGAGAAAGCCGCGCCATGTCGTCCAGCTCGTTGTTCAGGCGACGCAGCGCGTCAGTCGCCACGGCGAGGCGGCCGGTCGCGCACCGGGCTTTGCCTTCATCGACGGCTCGCGCGATGGCCAGCAGGGCAACCTGGAGCGGCTGCTTGAGATCGTGCCCGGCAACGGCCATCAGCAGGGCCATCGAGCGGCGCGACGCCTCGGCCCGCTCGACAGCCTGGTCCTCGATCACCCCGGAAGAAATCTCGATCTTCATGTCGCCGCACCCCGATGGCTTGTCCCGTCACTCTGACGGAAATCGGGCGAAGGGAAATCATACAGGGGTTTAGTTCCTCCCCTCCACGCGTCCCGTCTCCCGCCGCCGTGACGGCGTAGCTCGCACACCGTTGCCATCGGACGATTCCGGCGCCGGCTCCGGCGCCATAAACCCAAGTATGACCTAACGAAACCAGCGGTCGATATCGCGCCGGCGGCGGCATTTCTAACGTTGGGGGTGTCGGGGTCGCGAGCCCCGTGACCTGACGTGCTTCATCTGATTTCCGCGGGCTCGCGCCCGGCCCGGACAGATGGCTCGTCGCAACGCGAGGGATGGCCATGAACGACCTTTCACTGAGCGCACGCCGCGCCGCTGCCCTGCGGACACCGACCGATCTCGGCATGCAGGCGACCGCAGACATCGCCGGGGCGCTGACGGCCCTGCTGGCGGACATGTTCGCGCTCTACATCAAGACCAAGAATTTCCACTGGCACATGTCGGGACCGCATTTCCGCGATTACCACCTGATGCTCGACGAACAGGGCGACCAGATTCTCGCCACCACCGACGTCATCGCCGAAAGGGCGCGCAAGCTCGGCGGCACGACGCTGCGTTCGATCGGCCACATCGGGCGTATCCAGCGCATTCTCGACAATGATGCCGACTTCGTCACGCCGTCGGACATGCTCTCGGAGCTCGCCGACGACAACCGACGCCTGACCGGCTTCCTGCGCGCCACCCACGTCGCCTGCGAGGATCATAACGACGTCGCCTCCGCCAGCCTGATCGAGGTCTGGATCGACGAGGCCGAGCGGCGCAGCTGGTTCCTCTACGAGACCACGCGCGCATCGCGCTGACGCTCGCAATCATCGCGCCCCGCAAGATCCATGGAGCGAACCATGCCGAATGCCCGTCTCTGTACGCCATTGCCGGCCGGCACGCCGGCCCCTGCCTTCAGCCTGTCCGCGACACCGGACCAGCGCGTCTCTCTGGAAAGCCTGCGCGGTCGGCCGGTGATCCTGGCCTTCTACCCCGCGGATTGGAGCCCCGTCTGCGGTGACCAGATGGCGCTCTACAACCAGATCCTGCCTGAATTCCATCGTTCGGCAAATGCCCAGCTCATCGGCATTTCCGTCGACGGCGTCTGGTGCCATGCCGCCTTTGCCGCCGCCCGCAACCTGCACTTCCCCCTGCTCGCGGATTTCGAGCCGAAGGGTGCCGTCGCGCGCAGCTACGGCGCCTATCGCGAGGAAGACGGCCTGTGCGAGCGCGCTCTCTTCGTCATCGATCGCGCCGGCATCATCCGCTGGAGCTACCTGTCGCCGCTCGGCATCAATCCCGGCGCCGACGGCATTATCGAGGCACTTGATGGACTTGAAGCGCAGCAAACTTCGGAGGCTGTTGGTCAATGAGCCGGCTTATTATCCCCGTTGATCAGAGAGATCATGCAATCGGGCCGTCCGACGCCCCCATCACCTTGGTCGAGTATGGCGACTACGAGTGCCCCTATTGCGGCGAGGCCTATCCGATCATCAAACAGGTGCAGCGGCTGATGGGCGACCAGCTGCGCTTCGTCTTCCGTAATTTCCCGATCGCCGAGCTGCATCCTCACGCCGTGCGCGCTGCGGAATTCGCCGAGGCGGCGGCCGGGTCTGGCAAGTTCTGGCAGGCCCATGACCTGCTGTACGAGAACCAGACAGCGCTGGGCGATGCCGATCTGATGGCCTACGGTGCGAAACTGGGCCTCGCGTCCTCGGCACTGGCGGAAGCCTTCAATGGCCGCTTCGACGACGCCTTGCGGGCGGATTTCATCGGCGGCGTCCGGAGCGGCGTCAACGGCACGCCGAGCCTGTTCATCAACGGGCTGCGCTACGACGGCAGGCGCGATGTCCGAGATCTCGTCGATGCCCTGAGCCTGGCGACACGAGACGTTTCCTTTGTGCCCGCTACCAACCACGACCGCTTCTGACTTCCTGCGACGAAAGGAATGCGACGATGAGCGAGGGCACGAGATCCTTCCGCTACCAGCTTGAGAAAGCCGAGCCGCGCACGGGAGCAGGCGGCATCACACGCGGTGCCTCCATCCGCGAGTTTCCGGCCAGCATCGGCATCGCAGGCGTCTCGATGCGCCTCGCGCCCGGCTCGATGCGTGAGCTGCACTGGCATGCGAACGCCGCCGAATGGGCCTATGTCGTCTCCGGGAACTGTCGCACCACGGTGCTCCATCCTGACGGTGACTCGGCGACCGACAGCTTCGGACCTGGCGATGTCTGGTATTTCCCGCGCGGCTGGGGCCATTCCATTCAGGGACTGGGCCCCGGCGAATGCCATTTCATCCTGATCTTCGACAATGGCGATTTCTCCGAGGATCACACCTTCAGCATCACCGACTGGCTGGCGCACACGCCACCGCAGGTCGTCGCCCAGAATCTCGGCCTGCCAGCCTCGGAACTGGCGCGCCTGCCCTCGGGCGAAGCCTATTTCGCGCAAGGCCCGGTTCCCGACGACCAGTCTGGGCTTGCAGCGCAACGACCAGCCGCCGAATTGACGACCAGGCATCGCTACCCGCTGATGGCCCAGCAGCCCCGGCGCGTAGCTGGCGGTGGCACCCAGCGCGTCGTCACGGTCGACGAATTTCCCATCTCCACGACGATGGCGGGCTCGATCCTCGAGATTCAGCCCGGCGCGATGCGGGAGCTGCACTGGCATCCGAATGCGGATGAGTGGCAGTACTATCTCCACGGCGAAGCCGAAATGGCGGTCTTCCTCGCCGAAGGCCAGGTCGTGATCGAACGCTTCGAGGCTGGCGATATCGGTTACGCTCCGATGGGCGCCGGGCACTATATCCGCAACACCGGCTCATCGGTCCTGCGGTTGCTGATCGGTTTCAACAGCGGACGCTACCAGGCGAACGACCTCTCTGCCTGGCTGGCATCGAACCCCGTCGATGTGATCGCCACGAATCTCGGCCTGCCGCAGGAGGTGGCAGCGCGGCTGCCGCACCGCACCAGCTTCATGATCCCGGGTCCCTGATCGAGAGCGAGCGCCACAGCGCGCAACGGGTTGATGTTAAAAGCGAAGCGGCCGCCGCATCCGAATGCGGCGGCCGCAAGTGTTTGTGCTCCTCGCCGGGGCTCGTCGGGGCCGTTCGAGGTCGCGGCCTGCCCTAGGCGACGTTCAGTTCCACATTGATGTTGCCCCTGGTTGCCTTCGAATAGGGGCAGGTCTGGTGTGCCTCGTTGACGAGTTCGCGCGCCAGCTCCCTGTCGATGCCGGGAAGGCTGACATTGAGGCGGACCTGCAGAAAATAGGCGCCATCAGTCGAGCCGAGATCGACTTCGGCATCGACAGCGAGGCCGGCGGGCAAGGCCATCTGGCGCTTTTTGGCGGCAATCCCGATCGCCCCGATGAAGCAGGCCGACCAGCCGGCCGCGAAAAGCTGCTCGGGGTTGGTGCCGGCGGCGGCGCTGCCGGGAGGCGACAGCTTCACGTCGAGCCGGCCGTCCGAGCTGCGGGAGGCGCCATCGCGCCCGCCCACCGTGTGGGTCTTGGCGGTATACAGGACTTTCTCGATTCTGGTCATGGAACGCTCCATCCTTCGCCGCTCCACAGGTGGCGGCTTGCGACGGTCGTTTCCCAGGTCGACATGTCCGGCATGTTTGCGGATCGCGGCGATACGCAACGAAGCGTCCGTTTTCCCGGGCCGTATACAGTCTCATACGATCGCGCCCGTCCGCCGCGAAACCGGCAGCCGCGCCCCCGCCGCAACGAGCTGTCCGCCGATTGTATCCCTTCGTATCCGACGGCCCGGATCCTACGGGGGCTTTCAAATCCGGCGCGACGCGACACAGCGCAGATACAGCCGCCAGGCTTCCTTCCCTGAGCAGACAGCAAAACGGGAACAGAGCCATGACAGACCAGATCGATCACCCGCGGCGGACCTTCCTCGGCACCATGGCGCTCGGCACCGTCCTCGCGCAGATCGGCGCGATCGGCACCGCCAGCGCTCAGACCCACGGCTCGGCCTCAACGCATGCCGGTTCGGGCCAGGGCGCGCAGGCCTCCTTCGCCGCCGAGAAGCGGATCGAGGCGGGCGATCTCGATGTCGGTTATGTCGAGGCCGGGCCGGCGGACGGCCCGCCGGTGCTGCTGCTGCACGGCTGGCCCTACGACATTCACAGCTATGTCGAGGTCGCGCCGATTCTGGCGAAGGCCGGCTACCGGGTGATCGTGCCGCATCTACGCGGCTATGGCAGCACCCGCTTCCGTTCGCCCGAGGCGCCGCGCAACGGCCAGCAGGCGGCGCTCGCCGTCGACGCCCTCGCCCTGCTGGACGCGCTGAAGATCGAAAAGGCGCTCGTGGCCGGCTATGACTGGGGCGCGCGCACCGCCGACATCCTCGCCGCCCTCTGGCCCGAGCGCTGCAAGGCGCTGGTCTCGGTCAGCGGCTATCTGATCGGCAGCCAGGAGGCGAACAAGGCGCCCCTGCCGCCGAAGGCCGAACTGCAGTGGTGGTACCAGTTCTACTTCGCCACCGCGCGGGGCGAGGCCGGCTATGCCAAGTACACCCACGACTTCGCCCGCCTGATCTGGGAGCTGGCCTCGCCGAAATGGGACTTCGACGCCGCGACCTTCGCGCGCTCCGCGGCCTCGCTCGACAATCCCGATCACGTCGCCATCTCGATCCACAATTACCGCTGGCGGCTCGGCCTCGCACAGGGCGAGGCGAAGTATGACGAGATCGAGCGCAAGCTCGCGGCCTTCCCGAGCATCGGGATTCCGACCATCACCATCGAGGGCGACGCCAATGGCGCGCCGCACCCTGAGCCCGCCGCCTATCGCAAGCGCTTCACCGGCAAATACGAGCATCGGCTCTTCAAGGGTGGCATCGGCCACAACCCACCCCAGGAAGATCCGCGGGCCTTCGCGCAGGCGGTCATCGACGCTGATCGGCTCTGACTGCGGCTGAGGGAACACGCCCATGAAAGCCCTTGCCGCCCTGCCCTATGCGGGTGCCGTTACCGCCATCGCCCTCGTCGGCGCTGTCTCCATCGCCAGAGGCGATGGAGACAGGAAGCCCGCCTCGCCGATCTACGGGGTCACGATCCCCGACGGATATCGCCAATGGGAGCTGGTCGCGCCGGCGCTGGAGCACGAGCCGCTCAACGAGCTGCGTGCCGTCGTCGGCAACCAGAAGGCGATCGACGCCTACCAAGCCGGAACGCTGCCGTTTCCGGACGGCACCGTGCTCGTGAAACTGGCCTGGAAGCACATCCAGTCGCCCGAGTTTGAATCCGCCCTCGTCCCCGGTGCGGCCACGACCGTGCAGGTGATGGTCAAGGATTCGAAGAAGTATCCCGACAGCGGCGGCTGGGGCTTCGGCCGCTTCATCGACGGCAAGCCCGTGGACGCGGCGCAGCACAAGACCTGCTTCGCCTGCCATGAGTCGCGGGTGAAGGCGCGAGACTACGTCTTCACCAAATTCGCGCCCTAGAGCCGGGGCGCGAGAGCGCCTTGGCCCCATCCCGAAGGACCGGGCCGATGGCAGCCACAGCGCTTGAACTGGTCGTCGACGAGCTGGCGATCCGCAAGCTCCTCGCCCGTCTGGCCCAGGCGGCGGACGACCGCGATGCGGCCGGTTATCGTGCATGTCTCGCCGAAACCGTGCGCGCCGAGCCGTCGGAAGAGGCGGCTCCCATTCCGGCCGACGACTATGTGCGTGCCTCGATGGCGCGGCTGTCGCGTGCGCACTGGACCCAGCACAGGCTCGCCAATCCCGTCATCGACATCCAGCCCGACAGGCAGCGGGCGCGCGCCCGCGTCGACCTGGTCGTGGATCTCGCCGTCACCGACACCGAAGGCGAGCAGCACCGGCTCACGCTCGGCGGCCGCTACGACATCGGCCTCACCCGTCGCAGCGGGACATGGCTGATCGATCGCCGCTGGCTTCGCCAGCTCTATGCCGACGGCGACGCGAAGGCGCTCGCGCTCTGAGCCCGTCGTCGAAAACGCCCGGCCGAACTCCAGACTGCGAGCGGCCTCATCGAAAGGAACCCAGCATGCAGCGCTTCGATCAGGTCTATATCGGCGGCCAGTTCCGCATGGCGCATGGCCGCGAGGAACTCGAGCTCGTCAATCCAACGACCGAGGAGCCGAGCGGCATTCTCGTCATGGCCGACGCGGAGGATGCGAGACGGGCGGTCGATAGTGCGCAGAGCGCCTTCGCCGGCTGGTCGCGAAGCTCGAAGAAGGAGCGGATCGACCTCCTCTACAATCTCAGCGAGGCCGTGCGCGCCCGCGCCGACGGGCTGACCGAAGCGACGATCCTCGAATATGGCGGCCCGATCGAGCAGGCGAAATGGCGCGCCGGTCTCGCCGCGAACAACTTCCTGGCAGCCGCCAAGCTGCTCGAGGATTTCGCGTTTTCGCGCTGGATCAACGATACGGAGGTGGTCGCGCAGGCCGCCGGCGTCGCCGTCCATATCGTTCCCTGGAACAGCGTCTACAACGCCATCAGCGTCAAGATGGCGGGTGCGCTTGCGGCCGGCTGCCCCGTCGTGGTCAAGCCCAGCGAATTCAGCGCCTGGCAGACCCGGCTGTTCACGGAGTGCCTGCATGCGGCCGGGGCGCCGGCCGGCCTGATCAATGTCGTGGCCGGGCGCGGCGATGTCGTCGGCGAGGCCCTGACCGGGCATCCCGCTGTCCGCAAGATCTCCTTCACTGGCTCGACGCGCGTCGGCAAGACGATCATGGCCAAGGCCGCTGCGCGAATGACGCGGGTGACGCTAGAGCTCGGCGGCAAGGCGCCGACCGTCGTGATGGAAGACGCAGATCTCGAAAAGGCCGCTGCGACGGCGATGGCAGCCGGCTTCGCCAATAACGGCCAGGCCTGCATCGCCGGCACGCGCATCCTGGTGCCGCGCGCCCGGCTCAAGGCCTTTAGCGAGGCGGTCGAACGTGCCGTCGCGACGATCGTGCTGGGTGATCCGCGCGATCCTCGAACGACGCTCGGGCCTCTGGTCAATCGCCGGCAATTCGAGCGGGTGCAGGGCTATATCCGCAAGGGGATCGAGGAAGGGGCGAGGCTCGTCACCGGTGGCGAAGGACGGCCGGAAGGGCGCGCCCGCGGCTTCTTCGCCAGGCCGACCGTGTTCGCCGACGTCAGCAACGACATGACCATCGCGCGCGAGGAGATCTTCGGGCCGGTGCTCTGCGTGATCGCCTATGACGACGAGGACCATGCGATCGAGATCGCCAACGACACCGAGTTCGGGCTCCATGCCTATGTCGTCGGCGAGGATGTCGGACGGGCACGGGCTCTGGCAGGCCGGATCGATGCGGGGCGGGTCGCGATCAACGCCGTCCTGCATGAACCGCTGGCGCCGTTCGGCGGCTTCAAGGAGTCGGGTATCGGACGCGAATACGGGCTCTACGGCATCGAGGATCATCTCGAACTCAAGGCAATCATGGGGCGCAGCGACCCTTGATTGCCTTGAGTTGCCGGGACCAGTGAGCCGAGGTCCCGGCTGATCGTCCCTCAGCTCACCCGAAGGTAAACGCGAAGGCCTCCGCCCCGGCGTCCAGAAAGCGGATCTCGAAGAGCTGTTCCCTGACTTCGCCGGGTTGGCGGACGAGCTGATAGAGCCTGGTTTCGCCGATCGTGCCATTGCCCTCGGCGTCGATATCGGCGCCGTGATCGGCGCCGGGCACCTTGCCATCGATCGTCACGCGGAAGCGGACCGGCTTGCCGGCCGCCCCGGGACCGAGAACCAGATGCAGGTCCCTCGCGCTGAAGCGGAAGGCGATCCCGCCGCCGGCGCGGTCGAGCACCGCGCTCTCGGCACCGATCGTCCAGCGACCAGAGAGACCCCATTGATTCAGCCGCAGCGCCCGGACGCTGTAGTCGCGCGGCTGGTCGCCCGCGACGCCCTCTGGCGAGACGAAGCCCGAGGCCTTCTCATAGCCGAGATAGGTTTCGCCCGAACGCGCCGGCCGCGCCGGATCGACCGCTGCCTGAGCGCCCTGCGCATTCGGAGCCACGATGGCGGCACCCGCGGCACGATTGCCGGCCGCCTCCGCCAGCAGATCCTGGATCACCCGCTCAGACTGCTTCTCGTCGCCCTCGCCGAAATGGGCGTGCCGGATCCGGCCCGCGGCATCGACGAAGTAGAGCGCCGGCCAGTAGCTGTTGCGATAGGCGCGCCAGATGCGGAAGTCATTATCGACCGCGACGGGATAGGTGATGCCGAAGCGCGCGATCGCCTGCCGGATGTTGTCGATCTTCTTCTCGAAGGCGAATTCCGGGGTGTGGACTCCGACCACGACCAGTCCCTGATCCTTGTACTTCTCCGCCCAGGCGCGGACATTAGGCAGGGTGCGGATGCAGTTGATGCAGGAATAGGTCCAGAAGTTGACCAGGACGACCTTGCCGCGAAGCTCGTCCGCCTTCAGCGGCGCGGAGTTGAGCCAGGCCACGGCGCCATCGAAGCCCGGGGCTGCGCCACGGTCCGGCAGCGGGCTGCGATAGGTCTGGCTCGACGCAGTGGCCGGGCGGGTGTCGCCATTCTCGGCCAGGCGTGAGCTGCCCGTCGGTGAAACGTCGCCGCCAATTCGCGCCAGCAGCTTCTGCTCGATACCGGTGGTGCCGGCATAGGAGAGCTGGGTCAGAAGGCCGGTGTCCAGCCCGAGGCCGATCGCCAGGACGCTCGCAAGAACCGCGATGCCGACGCCTTGCCGGATGCGCTCTCCGATCCCCAGAGAACGCTTCATCGCCGCAAGCGCCCTGCCGCCGGCGAGGACGGCCAGCGCGATGGAGGTCGCAGCGCCCGCGGCATAGGCGGCAAGGAGGAGCGCCGTCCCGGCATCGGCCCCGTGGAGCGCCGCGCCCGTCAGGACGAGCCCCAGGATCGGGCCGGCACAGGGCGCCCAGAGCAGGCCGGTGGCGACGCCAAGCAGCAGCGAACCGCCAATCGAGGGCTTCCCGGCTTCGCTGCCGCCGGCAAGCCGGTCGCCGAGCGCGACGATCGGGCGAGAGAAGAAGGCCGCCGCGCGCGGCGAGATCAGGGTCACGGCGAAGACCGCGACCAGCACCAGGGCCGCCCAGCGCCCGATCTCGTTCGCCTGCACGGCCCAGCCGCCGCCGATGGCGGCGAGGCTCGCCACGGCGGAGAATGTCAGCGCCATGCCGATCAGCATCGGCAGCACGCCGCGTGCAAACGGCTGGTCGGCTCGTGCGAAGACGAAAGGCAGGATCGGCAGGATGCAGGGGCTGAGGATGGTCAGCACGCCGGCGAGATAGGAGATCACGAACAAGGTCATGGCGGGTCCTCTGGGCGGCGGAGGCAGCCACCCGACAGAATGGCCTCCTCCGAATGCCCGCACCTGACCTGTCCGACGTATCTCCGGTGTTTTCGCCGACGGGCTGATCTGTATCGCCGTGTACGATGCGCTGGCTGCTCTGCTCTACAGCCGCCGCCACGCCTTACTTGGACACCGAGCGCGCGGCCTCGACGATCAGCTCGGCCACCTCCGCCGGCTTCGAGACGTAGACGGCGTGGCTGGCCGCGATCTCGCGGACCTTGCTGCCCGCCCGACGGGCCATCTCGCGTTCGAGCTCCGGATTGATCGAACGGTCCTTGCTTGCCACCAGCGCCCAGCTCGGCTTGCTCTTCCAGGCCGGATCGCCTGCTTCCGTCGAGAAGGCGGTCTTCGCCGCAAAGACCTGGGAACGCGCGAGGAATGCAGCTTCGGCCTTGGGCAGATCGGCCGCGAAGGCGACGGGGAATGCCTGTGGGTCGAGATAGAGATAGCCGTCCGCGGTCGCCTTGATCGCATCCGGCTGGGCGTTCGGAACCGGCTTGCTGCCGGCCAGCTTACCGAGGCTCTCGCCCTTGTCGGGCTGGAAGGCCGCGACATAGACGAGCCCCGCGACCTTGCCGTCATGGCCGGCCTCGCTGATCACCATGCCGCCATAGCTGTGCCCGACGAGGATGGCCGGACCATCCTGCAGAGCCAGGATGCGCCGGGTCGCGGCTACGTCGTCCTGCAGCGAGGTCAGCGGCTCCTGAACGATCGTGACCTTATAGCCCTTTGCGGTCAGCCGGTCGGAGACCTTGCGCCAGCCGGAGCCGTCGGCGAAGGCGCCGTGGACGATGACGATGTTGCGGATCTCTGCCGCTTCGACAGCGGAACAAGTGGCGGCGATCGGCAGCATCAGCCCGCCGATGACAGCTGAGATGAAACCCTTGCGCATGGGCGCGTCCTTCCTGCTCGTTTCATGATGAGGATGTCGGCGGCAGGCCGAACCGTCTCGGCCCGCTTGCCGGTGCCCACCGTGCAGGAAGACAACGCCGCATTCGACGGGAAGATTGTCCGCGTCGATGTCGAGCCGGGTGCGCGATACATGAGCTTACAAATCTCGCGCGCCTTATCGACCGCAGACCGGCCGGGCTCTGCTATGGCTTGGAAAAGGAAAGCGGAAAGCCCTTGCCGATGGATCACATCGACCATGTCCTCGTCGTCGACGACGATCGCGAGATCCGGGATCTCGTATCGAGCTATCTGAAGAAGAATGGCCTGCGGGTGACGACGGCCGCCGATGGACGGCAGATGCGGTCCTTCCTGGAGACCGATCGGGTCGACCTCATCGTCCTCGACGTCATGATGCCCGGCGATGACGGGCTGGTGCTCTGCCGCGAGCTCCGCGCCGGCAAGCACAAGGCGACCCCGGTCCTGATGCTGACCGCGCGCAATGACGACACCGACCGGATCGTCGGGCTGGAGATGGGCGCCGACGACTATCTGGCGAAGCCTTTCGTCGCCCGCGAATTGCTGGCGCGCATCAAGGCCGTCCTTCGCCGCACGCGGATGATGCCGCCGAACCTCCAGGTAACCGAGGCCGGCCAGCTGCTCGCCTTCGGAGATTGGCAGCTCGACACCGTGGCGCGCCACCTGCTCGACAGGGACGGCACGGCTGTGGCGCTGAGCGGCGCCGAGTACCGCCTGCTGCGGGTTTTCCTCGACCATCCGCAGCGCGTGCTCAACCGCGACCAGCTCCTGAACCTGACCCAGGGCCGCGAGGCCGAACTTTTCGACCGCTCGATCGACCTGCTCGTCAGCCGGTTGCGGCAACGCCTGCGCGACGACGCGCGCGAGCCTGCTTATATCAAGACCGTCCGCAGCGAAGGCTACGTGCTCGCCATGCCGGTCGAGATCGTCACGGCCCGGGAGTGAAGAGCATGACCCGGATGCGCCGGTTCCTGCATCTGCCGCGCACCTTGCGCTCCCGGCTCTTCCTGATCCTGTTCGCCGGGCTGGCGGCAGCGCATATCCTGTCCTTCGGGCTGCTGTTCTATGAACGAACCATCAGCGCCAAGGCGACGATGTACACGACGCTGGAAAACGACGTCGCCACCTCGATCGCGCTGCTCGACCGCCTGCCGCCGCAGGAGCGCCCGCAATGGCTGCCCATGCTCGACCGGCGGACCTATCGCTACGAGTTGGGTGCAGGCTTGCCCGGCGTGCCGGAGCTCAGCCCGCGGGCGGCGGAGATCGCGCATACGATCAGTGTCGCGGCCGGGCGGCGCTTCCCGGTCAAGGTCGAGAGCATTCCCGGCGAGCGCGAGCACCTGCAGGCGCATGTCACGCTGAGCGACGGCACGCCCGTCACCATCGACATCCACCCTGCCCTGATGCCGCTCGCAAGCTGGCTGCCCTATATGCTCGCGGCCCAACTCGCGCTGCTGGTCGCCTGCACCTGGCTGGCCGTGCGGCTGGCGATCCGGCCACTTCTGCGCTTCGCCAATGCCGCCGAGACGCTCGATCCCGGCCGCAAGGCGGTGCGGCTCGAGGAGACCGGCCCGGCCGAGGTCGCCTATGCGGCGACCGCCTTCAACGCGATGCGGGACCGGATCGCGCACTATCTCCAGGAACGCGTCCAGATCCTCGCCGCAATCTCGCACGACCTGCAGACGCCAATCACCCGCATGAAGCTGCGCGCCGAGATGGCGGACGAAAGCCCGGAGAAGGAGCGGCTGATCAGCGACCTCTCCGAGATAGAGCGGCTGGTCCGCGAAGGCGTCGCCTATGCGAAAAGCGCCCATGGCGACATCGAGAAGCCGACGCGCATCGATATCGCATCCTTCGTGGAGAGCATCGCCTTCGACTATCAGGACACCGGCAAGGCCGTGACGGTCCCTCGTTCGCTCGACGCCACCGCGGTGACGCGGCCGCATGCCTTGCGGCGCATCCTGACGAACCTGATCGACAACGCGCTGAAATTCGCCGGCGATGTCGAAATCGAGGTGGGCAGGGCGGCCGACGGCAAGCTCCGCATCTCAGTTCTGGATCGCGGTCCGGGCATCCCCGAGGATCAGCTCGTTGCCGTGCTGCAGCCGTTCTATCGCGTGGAGCAGTCCCGCAACCGTGACACCGGCGGGACAGGCCTTGGCCTGGCCATCGCCCAGCAGCTCTCGGTGGCGATAGGCGGCTCGCTTCGCCTGGTGAACCGGCCGGGCGGCGGACTGTCCGCCGAAGTGACGCTGGATTGAAGCCCGGCAATCTCGCCGGGAGTGAGCGCGTCAGACGCGGCGGCCTAGGCAAATCCGGGCTCCGCGCCAAACGCGGCGATGAAGACCGACCAACGCTCATCGAACAGCTGCAATAGCCGCTCGCGGTCGACAGTGGCATCACCGTTCAGCCGCAACCGGTTGTTGGCCCCCTCCAGGAGATCGACGAGGATGGCGACGATCAGCTCCTTGCTCTGCGGGCGAATCTGGCCGACCTCCTGCGCCTTCGTCACGGCGATGGCGAACGGCTCCAACGCGGTCTGAGACCACGCCTGCAAGCGCTCGCCAAGCGGAGCGGACAGGGCGGCCTCGGCGCTGACGGACAGGTAGAATGCTGCATAGTCGGCAGATGCTCCGATCTCGACATAGCGCAGCGCGATGCGCCGCAGGGCCTCGAGAGGCTCGCTCGTCCCATGCATGCTGGCCAGCAGCGCCTCGCGGAAGTGGCGAAGGTCCCGTTCCACCACCGCCTCCAGCAGCGCCACCTTGTTGGGGTAGCGGCGGTAGATCGTGTGCTTGGAGACGCCGAGCCTGAGCGCAATCTCGTCCAGCGAAGCCTTGGCGACGCCGCTTCGACAGAAGGCAGAGCGCGCGCCGTCGAGAATAAGCGCGTCGAGCTCCGCCGCCTGCTGACGCGTCGGCCGCCCCCCCGTCTTCCGCATCCCCGTCTTCATGCCGTCGCTCCGCTCGCTCGCCATAAACAGCACGATACCGTTGCATTTCAATCTGCCACCTCTTATCTGCACGATACCGTGCCGTTTTATTGGAGCAATCTTCGCCCCGTGTCATCGATTGTCATTTCCGCTCTCGCCTGGACGACGCCCGAAGGACGGGCCGTATTCTCGGATCTCGATCTCACCTTCGGCCGGGAGCGTGTCGGACTGGTGGGGCGCAACGGCATCGGCAAGACGACCCTGCTGCAAATCATCTCAGGCGAGCTGCAGCCCACGGCTGGGTCCATCGCAATCGACGGCACCGTTGCAGAGGTTAAGCAAAGCGTTCGGGTCGACCCGTGCGACACGGTCGCTGACATCTTCGGCGTAGGGCCGGCCCTGTCCATCCTTTGCCGCGCGGAGGCGGGGCAGGCCTCCCTCGACGATCTGGCCGCAGCGGACTGGCAACTCGAGGAGCGGGTGAACGCAGCCCTTGCGCGCGTCGGCCTCGATCCCGACACTCATGCAAGGTTAGCCGACCTGTCCGGCGGCCAGCGGACGCGAGCCAGCCTCGCAGCCGCGATGTTCCGGAAGCCCGACTTCCTCTTGCTCGACGAGCCGACGAACGATCTCGACCGCGACGGCCGCAGGGCGGTGCACGCGCTGCTCGCCGACTGGCGTGGCGGCGCCATCGTCGTCAGCCATGATCGCGAACTGCTCGGGCAGATGGACGCGATCGTGGAGCTGACCTCACTCGGCGCCACGCGCTATGGCGGCAACTGGGACGCCTATCGTGCGCTCAAGGCTGTGGAGCTGGAAGCAGCGGAACGCGATCTGGCTTTCGCAGAGGCGCGCACCGACGAGATCGAGCGCAATGCGCAGCGGGCATCCGAGCGGCAGGACCGGCGCAACGCCGCGGGCGCGCGCAAGGGCGCGCAGGGCGGGCTTCCAAAGATCCTGCTCGGCGCCCGGAAGGGCAACGCCCAGGCGAGCCGGGGCAGGAGCATTCGACGAACGGATCGCCAGAGTACGGAAGCGCAGCGACTGGCAGCGGAAGCCCGGACGAAGGTCGAGATCCTCCAGCCATTGTCGATCACGCTGCCCCCGACCGGGCTCGCGCCGCACCGCCAGGTCCTGTCATGCGATGCCGTCACAGCGGGCTATGGTGGAGGGGCGCCGCTGATCCGCGATCTCTCGTTTTCGCTCTCGGGGCCGGAGCGCGTTGCGATCGTCGGCCCGAACGGTGCCGGCAAGACGACCCTGCTGAAGCTGATCGCCGGTGAGGTCCAGCCGCTCTCCGGCAGAGTCGCCGTCTCCGTCGAGTTCGCAATGCTCGACCAGCACATGGGCCTCCTCAATCCTCGCAGCTCGATCCTCGACAATTTCAAGCGGCTGAACCCCGGCTCGGACGAGAATGCGTGCCGTGCCGCACTCGCCAGCTTCCTGTTCCGCGCGGATGCAGCGCTCCAGACGGTCTGCTCCCTCAGTGGGGGGCAGATGTTTCGGGCGGGACTGGCCTGCGTACTGGGCGGCCAGACCCCGCGACCACTGCTGCTGCTGGACGAGCCGACAAATCACCTCGACATCGCCTCGGTCGAAGCCATCGAGGCCGCGCTTGCCGCCTATGACGGCGCCCTGCTCGTCGTCAGCCATGACGAGCGCTTCCTCACCAGCCTGGGCATCGACCGATATCTTTCACCGGTCGGCTGAGTTCAGGACCGGATCGCTTGCGGCAGGAGAGAAGCATCGCGGAACCGAGGGCGCTCGCAGAATCCACCGTGCCCGAGGTACCGAAACGAGGGCAGCCTTTCGCTGCCCTCGGAGATCTTCGCCGGAAGGAAGTGGTTCCTCCGGCAGTGGGCCTCAGGAAAGCGCGTCAGGACTTGGCTGCGAGATCTTCCGGCACCAGCTTCACGCCGTGATAGCGATGGTAGATCTCGACGAGCTTGCCGTTCCTGAGATTGGCCGCGACCCACTCGTCGAGCTTGGCCTTCAGCTTCGGCTCGTTCTTGCGCAGCGCGATGCCGAGCGGGAAGCCCTTCATGACGAACTTGGTGTCGAGATCGAGCTGAGGATTGTCCTTGCGCAGCTGGTTCAGCAGCGGCAGCGAGGTCGCGTAGATCTTGAGCTGCCCTGAGGTGATGGCCGTTGTCGAGGTCGGATCATCCTCGAAGCGCGTGATCGTGGTGTCCTTCACATTCGCGGTGCCGCGCGTCAGCTCCTGATCGTTGACCGTGCCGCGGGTCACCGCGATGCCACCCTTGCCGCCGAGATCGGCATAGGATGCGACCTGCATGGCCTTGGGCGCGGCAACGACGCATTGCAGCTCGGCATAGGCCGTCGAGAAGTCGATGACCTTCTTGCGCTCGTCGGTGATCGAGAGCGCCGAAATCACGACGTCGGCCTTCTTGGCCATGAGGTACTGCACCCGGTTCGGCGTCGAGACCTGCACGATCTCGAGCTCGACGCCGAGATCCTTGGCTAGCAGATGGGCGGTCTCGACGTCGGAGCCGGTCGGCTTGAACGCGGAATCCATCATGCCATGCGGCGGGTTGCCGAGATCGATCGCGACCAGGAGCTTCTTGCGCGCGATGATGTCGTCGAGCGTATCGGCCGATGCCGGCATGCTCGAGAGCGTTGCGAAGCCGAGCCCGAAGAGGCCTGTCAGGAGGAGGGAGGCGGAGCGGCGGTTCATCTGTCGTTTCCTCGCTTGGGTTGGGTTGATTGTGACGGTCGTCGTGGCGCGACCTTGGACGGCGACGGTCAAAGACCGACGCCGACGAAGCTCTTCAGTTCAGCGGTGGCGGGGTTGCGCAGGATGTCGCGTGATCCAGTCTCGTGGATCAGGCCTTCATGCATGAAGATGACGCGGTCGGCGACGCGCGCCGCAAAGGCCATCTCGTGGGTGACGAGAAGCATCGTCATGCCCTGCTTCGCCAGTTGCTCGATGACGCGAAGCACCTCTTCCGTCAGCTGCGGATCGAGCGCGGAGGTGACCTCGTCGAACAGCATCACCTGCGGGCGCATCGCCAGCGAGCGCGCGATGGCGACGCGCTGCTGCTGGCCGCCGGAGAGCTGCTCGGGGTAGGCGTCGATCTTCTCGGAAAGGCCGACCTGCGCCAGCACCTCCTTAGCCAGCTCGCGGGCGCTCGTGCGGTTCGCCTTCTTCACCCAGCGGGGCGCCAGCGTGATGTTCTGCTCGACGGTGAGATGCGGAAAGAGATTGTAGCTCTGGAAGACGATGCCGACATCCTGGCGCAGCTTGCGCAGCTCGATCTTCGGATCGCTGACACGATGGCCGCAGACGATGATCTCGCCGCTGTCGACCTTCTCGAGCCGGTCGACGCAGCGCAGGGCCGTGCTCTTGCCGGAGCCCGAGCGGCCGATCAGGGCGACCACCTGCCCCTTCTCGATCTCGAAGCTCAGTCCCTTGAGCACCGGCACGGCACCGAAGCTCTTGTGGACGTCGCGAAAGCTAACGATGGGCGACATTGAGTTTTCTCTCAAGACGGCGGCTGAGCCACGACAGCGGGTAGCAAAGCAGGAAGTAGAGCCCCGCGATGATCAGATAAGTTCTGAAGGGCTGGAACGTCGCGTTGTTGATGAGCTTGCCGATATAGGTCATCTCGGCCATGCCGATGACCGATGCGACCGAGGTGTTCTTCACGATCTGCACCATGAAGCCGACGGTGGGCGGCACGGCAATGCGCAAGGCCTGCGGCAGGATGACCAACAGCATGCGCTCCCAGCGCGCGAGCGCCAGGCAGTCGGCCGCCTCCCATTGCGTGCGCGGAACGGATTGCAGGCAGCCGCGCCAGATCTCGCCGAGATAGGCGGCCGAGAACATCGTCATCGCGATGCAGGCGGCAGCGAGCGGAGGCATCTCCAAGCCGAAGACCGGCAGGCCGAAATAGAGCACGAACATCAGCACCAGCAGCGGCGTGCCCTGGATCAGATTGACATAGGTCACCGCGACGGCGCGCACCACAACGCTGTCGGAAATGCGTGAGAGCGCCACGATGAAGCCGACGAGCCCGCCCGCCAGGAACCCGACGACCGACAGGAAGATCGTCCATTTCAGGCCGGCAAGAAGGGCGGCCCAATGGGCCGGAGAAATGCCGAGGAGAGAGGCGATCACAGCGTCGTCCCCAGCTTGCGGCGTCGCGCGAAGGCGAACTGACCCAGCGCCCAGAACAGGCCGCGCATGGCGAAGGACAGCAGCAGATAGAGCGCCGCGATGACGAGGAAAACCTCGAACGGGCGGAAGGTGTCCGACTGGATCCGGCTCGCCGCAGCCGTCATCTCCTCGGCCGAGATCTGCGAGGCGATGCTGGTGCCGAGCATCAGCAGCACGTACTGGCTGGCGAGCGCTGGATAGACCTTCTCGACGGCCGTCGGCAGCACGATCGTGGCCAGCACCTGCCACCGCGACAGGGCGAGGCAATCGCCGGCTTCGATCTGTCCCTTGTGGATCGACTCGATGCCGGCGCGGATGATCTCGCTCGAATAGGCGCCGATATTGATCGTAAGCCCGATCACGGCCGAGGTCGTCGCCGAGAATTTCAACCCGAGCGAAGCCAGGCCGAAATAGACGACGAAGAGCTGCACCAGGAGCGGCGTGTTGCGGATGATCTCCACATAGAGACCGACGATGGCACGCAGGATGCGCGAGCCGCTGGTGCTCGCGACCGCGCAGAGCGTCCCGAGCAGGAAGCCCGCCACCGTCGCCATCAGCGCGAGCTGGACGGTGAGCCACAGCCCCTCCGCCAGCATCGGCCAATAGTCCCGCAAAAAGGAGAAATCGAAGCTGTAGTCCATCCGGGGCTTTGCCCTCTATCCTTGGTGTTTCCTCCGTCGCAGCTATCGTCAGGCCATGAACTGCCCACCGTTCACTTCGAGCACCTGACCGGTGACATAGCCGCTGAGCGTGTCCGAGGCGAAGAAGAGGTAGGCCCCGACACAGTCCTCCGGCGTCCCGACCACAGCCATCGGGATCGTCTTGCGCATGCCCTCGACGATCTCCGGCGTGGAGTAGCGTTCATGGAAGGGCGTCGCGATCACACCCGGCGAGACGCCGTTGACGCGGATATGCGCGCCGGCCAGTTCCTTGGCGAGGTTGCGCGTCGCGTTCAGAACGAAGGCCTTGGCGCTTGCGTAGAGCAGCGCGCCGGGGCCACCACCATTGCGAGCCGCGACCGAGCTGGTGTTGATGATGCTGCCCCGGCCCGCCTTGCGCATATGGCGTGCGGCGGCCTGCGAGGCGAAGACGACCGAGCGCATGTTGAGATCCAGCACGCGGTCATAGGTTTCGTCGTCGATTTCATCCAGCGGCGCGCGCTTCAGCAAGGCGCCGGCGTTGTTCACGAGCACGTCGAGCCCGCCAAGCGCGGCAGCTGCCTCGTCGACGATCCGGATCGCCTCCTTCGATTTCGAGACGTCGCCGCCGACCAGGACGGCCTTGCCGCCTGCCTTGGCGATCTCGGCGACGAGCGCCTCGGCCCACTCCTTGCTCGCATTGTAGTGCACGGCGACCGCCGCGCCGTTGGCGGCATAGGCCTTGGCGACGGCCGCACCGATGCCGGTGCTGGAACCGGTCACCAGGACGCGCTTGCCCTTGAGGTCTTCGATCATCGGATTCTCCTTGTCCCGCCCGTCAGGCGAAGGCGGGGTAGCGGCTGGGGAAGGTCTGGCCGGCTTCATCGAGCGCAGGGCCGGCGGCAAAGACCGGGCTTTGCGTCCACGGCCGCGCCATCGTGTCGGTCATGCGATTGATCTCCGCGAGATAGCCTGCGCCTTCGGAAGCCAGCGCGGCTTCCATGGCCGCGAGATCGGGATAGTGCTCCTGGAAGGCCTTCCACCAGATCGCGCGCCCGGCGAGGAAACCGCTCGCTCCTGCCTTGAAGGCGTAGTGCAGGACGCGGCGGAACTCTTCCATGCCGGCGCCGGCCGAGAGCATGACCCAGGGCTTGTCGGTGAGCTTCCCCAGCTCGTCGAACCAGCGCTGCGCCTCGGCCACATCGGCGCCGCCGCCCGCCGGATCCGGCAGGTGGTTCGCCGCCAGCGGGCTCTCGAGCTTGTAGATGTCGACACCGTATTCCGGCGAGGCGAAGTCGCGCAGGCTCTGCAGTACGAGCTCCGGCCGCTTGTCCTTGTGCTCGATATAGTCGGTGGTGTGGTCGCTCGCCCCGGCGAAGGGAAACACCAGGAGCTCGAGCAGGAAGGCGAGGTCATAGGCCTTGCAGGCCGCGCCGACCTCGCGCACCAGCCGGTGCTGATGCTCGCGCACCTCGGCGGAGCAATCCGGCCGGTACCAGAGCAGGAGCTTCACGCCTTCGGCGCCGGCACGCTTGATCTTGTCGACACCCCAATCCTTCATCACGAAGGTCTTGCGGCCGCCAGCGCTCTCCTCGAAGGCGAAGTTCTCCAGGGTCAGCAGCAATCCAGGCGCCGCAGGCAGCGCGTCGAAGGCGAGGCTGTAGCCGTAGTCCGGGTCGATCAGCACCGCCGAGCTCTGCGGGGCGAGCGCCTTGACGAGAGCCCGCTTCACGCCGCCGACGCGCTCATAGCTGGCCGAACCCGCGCCGAGCTTCTGGTCGATGGCCTTGATGATCGGCGGACGCTGATCCGCCGCCATCATCTTGAAGCGGCCCTGTGCGTCGGAGAGGCGGCGGAGCGCGCGATACTTGCCGGCCGAGAGGGAGCTGGTCATGCGAAATCCTTGGTGTGGGTCGTGGAAGCGGAGCCGGCCTGGGCCGTGAAGGCCTCGACCTCGGCCGCCGTGGGGATCGTGGCGCCGCCGCCCCAGCGCGTGCATTTCACGGCGGCGACGAGATTGGCGAAGCGCATGGCAGCACGCGGCGCGAGGCCGCGGGCGACGGCGAGCGCGAAGGCGCCGTGGAACACGTCTCCGGCGGCGAGCGTGTCGACCGCGCGGATCGAGACCGCAGGCTCGTGCTGGAAGCCGTGGGCATCGATCCAGGACGCACCGCGCTCGCCCATGGTCACGCCGACGAGCGCGTGGTCCCCGGCATCGAAGATGCGCCGCAGCCGGGCTTCAACGTCGCCGGCTTCGCCAGCAACCTGAATGAGGGCTGGCTCAGAGAAAACCACATGAGAGGCGAGCGGCACGAGCCCGGCCAGCGCCGCGAAGTCCGATGTCAGGTCGGCATCGAGCACGGTCGGCTTGCCCAGCGCCCTTGCACGGGCGATCACGGCCCTGGATGCGACCGGCCAGCGGACGTCGGCGAGCACGGCGTCATAGCCGGCGACCTCGTCCAGCGGCAGCCATGAGGCGTCAGTGTCGAGATTGGGGTCGGCGAACACGAGCAGCATCCGCTCGCCGTCGTCCGTGACCCCGACGGCGGAGATGCCCGAGCGCGCCTCGTCGACGCGACGAACGCAGGACACGTTCACATGGCTGCGCTCGAGATCGGCGACGATCCGGTCGCCCTGCATGTCGTTGCCGATGCGGGCCCACAGAGTGGCCTCGCCACCCTGCCGGGCGATCGTGATCGCGGCGTTCGCGGCAGGCCCACCAGCGGCAGACGCGAAGTTCGAGGCGAAGATCTTCGTCGGCTTCGTCGGGAAGGCCGGCAGCGCGAAGATCTCGTCATAGACGGCAATGCCGACGCAAAGCACCGCCGTCATCGCCGGTATGCTCCGGCTGCGCGCGTCTTGGCTCGGCCTGCGGCATCGTTCGATGCCAAGGGTATGGATCGGCGCGTCATCGCGGCTACCTTGAACGTTTCCGTGTCCGGATTGCTATTTCCGGATTGATATTCCGTATTCCGGAATTTGATCGAGACTTAGCTGTTCCGGATTTCGGATGTCAATTCCGATTTTCATGCGCTAGGTGAATGGCTATGTTGCCGGCACAGCCGGGCTGCTCTCGCAGCGGCAAGATCGAACTGGAGACGAAGGCGGCGATGGCGAGCCCTGCCCGCAACACTGTCGACGACGACGGAGCCTCAGGCGACAGCCTGGGCCAGCGTGGCTCGCTCAAGTCGATGCAGAAGCTGATGGCAGTGCTCGACTGCTTCTCGCGCTATGACCGCTCGCTGAGTCTCGCCGAGCTCTCCGAGCGCTGCCGCATGCCGAAGACGACCGTGCATCGTCTGGTAACCAGTCTGCGAGAGGCGAAGCTGCTCGAACAGGACAAGGGGCGCGACCGCTATCGCATGGGCATCCGCCTGTTCGAGTTGGGCAGCATCGTTCTCGCCAATCTCGATGTTCACCGCGAGGCGCGGGACTTCGTCGAGCGTCTCGGCGAGATCAGCGGCGAGTCGGCCCATCTCTGCGTGTTCGACGGCACGAACATGGTGATCATCGAACATCGCGAGCCCGGCGGCAGCAGCGTCAACTGGACGACGACGCTGTCGATCTCGCCCTCCTACTGCACGGGGGTCGGCAAGGCGGCGCTGGCCTTCCAGGAGCCGGCCACCATCGAGAAGGTGATCCGGCAGGGCCTGCTGCCCTACACCCCCAATACGCTGACCGACCCGGATGCGCTGCGCGCCGATCTCGCCGAGACGCGCCGGCGCGGCTATTCGATCGACGAGGGCGAGCACCAGCCGAACGTGCGTTGCGTCGCGGCGCCCATTCGCAACGCCTCGGGCCGCGTCTTTGCAGCGATCAGCGTGACCGGGCCGATGGACCGCGTGACACGCGAGCGCGTCCCGGTTCTCGCGGAACTCGTGATCGCCACCGCCAATCAGCTCTCGCGACAACTCGGCTTCGAGCCAGCTAGGGATACCATGGAAGCGAGGCCGAAGACGTGAGCCCCTCCTTGGACTGGCGAGGCGTGATCGTTCCGCTGACCACGCCCTTCGCCGAAGACGAGTCGGTTGATCTCGAAGCCTTCTCGCGGCAGATCGAATGGATGCTGGCCGAGGGCGTCCACGGCGTCGTCGTCGGCGGCAGCACCGGCGAGGGGTTTGCACTCGACGAGGACGAGGTGCTGGCCCTGACGCGGCGAGCGCTCGAGGTGGTCCGCGGGCGGGTGCCCGTGATGACCAGCATCATGGCGGACAGTACGCGGGCGGCGGTCAGGCGCGCCCGAAGGTTGGCGGAGTTGCCGATCTCAGGCCTGCAGGTCGCCCCGCCCCACTACATCTTCTCTCCGGACGACGACGGACTGCTCGACTTCTATCGCCAGATCGGCGCGGCGACGCCTCTGCCGATCGTCATCTACAACGTCATTTCCTGGGCGAATGTCAGTCCAGCGACGGCCGCGCGGATCATGGCCGAGGTACCCAGCGTCCAGGCGGTCAAACAGAGCGACAAGGATCTCGGCACCTTCGCGGACCTTGTTCTGGCGGTCGGTCCGGAGCGTGTCTTCGGCGCTATCGATGGCTCGCTGATGAGCTGCTACGACCTCGGTGTCGCCGGCTCGATCGCGGCGATCGCAAGCGCCGCGCCGGGTGCCAGCGTCAAGCTCTGGGAGGCCGTCAGCAGCGGCCGCCGCGAGGACGCGCTGGCACTCAACCGCAAGCTTGGACTACTCTGGCAGCAGCTCGCCTCGTCCAATCTGCCGGCCCGCGTGAAGGCGGCTCAGGCGTCCCAAGGCCTATCGTCCGGCCTGGCCAGGTCGCCGATGGCACAGCCCCGCCGCGAGGTTCGCGACGCCATCGGAGCGGCCTTGGCAGAGCTGCTCTAGCCGCAGCCTGGCACGCCAACCTCTCCCGCGGCCCCACTCCGCCGGTCGTCAGGCCGTCAGCAGCTTGGCGAAGGCGCCTTGGCCTCGACGCGTCAGCGACCGGGCGATCGCGAGCGCGAGAGCCGTCAGCGCGAACAGGAAGAGGCCCGGCACGATCGCGAGCCAGGGCGCGCGGGAAAAATAGGGCCGCGCCTCCGCGATCATCGCGCCCCATTCCGGGGTCGGTGGCTGGATGCCGACCCCGAGGAAGCCAAGCGCGGCAATGTTGAGGATGGTGTGCCCGAACTGCAGCGCGACGAGCCCCGCGAGCATCGGCACGATCTGCGGCACGACGTGGCGGATCAGCACATAGGCCGAAGAACCGCCGGCAATACGCGCCGCGCTGACGAACTCGCGCTCGCGCAGGGAAAACGCCGCGGCGCGGGCGATGCGCGCATATTTGACCCAGCCGGTCAGGCCGAGCGCCAGGACGAGCGGCAGCGCCCCGCCGCCGAGATGCACGGACAGGATCAGCGCAATGACGATCTGCGGGAGCGCCGTCAGCACATCCATCGCGAAGGTCAGCGAACGATCGATGCGGCCGGCGAACTCCGCCGTGACCACACCGACGCAGAGCCCGATCGAGAAGGAAATCGTGACGATCGCCGAAGTCAGGCCGATATCGATCAGGAAGCCATGGGCGATGCGCGCCAGCACATCGCGGCCGAGCTGATCGGTGCCGAACGGGAACGCAAGGCTCGGAGCTTTCAGGCTGTTGCGCAACGAGGCCTCGATCGGGTCGAGCGTCAGCCCGTAGGCAATCGGCAGGGCCAGGATCAGGGCGATCACGACGATCGGCCAGGGCAGTCGGCGCAACAGGTTCACGAACCCGCCCTCGCCAGGCGGATGCGCGGGTCGAGCCGCGCGACGACGAGGTCGGCGACCAGGTTCGCCAGCGCAACGGCAAGCGCGATCACCGCGATCGCACCGAGGAAGGCTGGGCCGTCATGACTGTCGAGCGCATCGGTGAGATAGGCGCCCAGGCCCGGGATCGCGAATAACCGCTCGACCACGACGACGCCCCCGATCAGGAAGGAGAACTGCAGCGCGAGATAGGGCACGAGCGGCACCAGCGCGTTCGGCAGTGCGTGGGTCGCGAAGATCGCGCTTTCACGCAGGCCCTTGGCGCGAGCGGTGTCGATATGCGGCGCGGCATAGGCGTCGTCGAGCGCGCCGTCGAGCAGGATGACGTTGAAGCCGACCTGGCCGAGCGCCAGCACGGCGACCGGCAGCACGACATGCGCCCAGCTCTCGAAGCCGGAGACGGGCAGCCAGTCGAGCCGCACCGCGAAGAGCATGATGAGCAGCACGCCGAGATAGAAGGAGGGCAGCGCGATGGCACCGATGGCGAAGGCCTCGACCGCCGCGGCGACCTTGCGAGCCTGGATGCGGCGCTTTACTGCGACCACGACCAGCGTCAGTGCGATGCTCGCGAGCGTGGCGAGCGCCGCCAGCAACGCCGTCGCCGAGAGCCGCCAGCCGAGCTCGGTCATCACGGGCCGCCCGGTGCGGATCGAGGTACCGAGATCGCCGGTCAGCGCCGCAAGCAGCCAGCGCCCATACTGCACGAGGATCGGCGCATCGAGCCCGAAGCGGGCGGCGATGCGCGCGACATCGGCGCCGGAGACCGCCGCCGCCTGATCCTGGATGAAGATCCGCGTCAGGATGACCTGCGCCGGCTCGCCGGGGACGAGCCGCAGCAGGACATAGGTCAGGAAGGTCGCCGCCAGCACCGTCGCGCCGGCAAGCCCGAACCTTCGCAGCAGATAGGCAGCCACCGGCCTCGCCCTTCAGGGCGCCAACTTCATTTTCGGATCGAGCATGTAGTCATGCGCGATCGGGTTGAACGCATAGTTGGTCACGCCCGGCTTCATCACGACATTGACGCCATAGTGAGCGATGGTCAGGCAGGGCTCGTCCTCGGCCGCGATGCGCTGCACCAGGTTGTAGGCGGCGCTACGCTCGGCCTCGTCCCGGGTGGTGATCGCGGTCGCCAGCGCCTCGTCGACCTTCGGGTTGGCGTAGCCCCAGGTGTTGGTCGCGCCCTTCGAATGATAGGTCTGGCGCAGGTAGAAATCCGGATGCGGATACATCGCCGAGGCCATGGCGGCGAGGCGCGCATCACCCGGCTTCATCTCCTTGCCGATGGCCGAGAACGTGGTGACCTTGATCTCGACCGCCACGCCGAGCTTGCGCAGCTGGCTCTGGATCGCTCCGGCGATCGGCACCAGGCCGGGACGCTGCGGGTAAGTGTAGAGCGTGAAGGCGAGCGGCTTGCCGTCCTTCGTCATGATGCCGCCGGCGCCCGGCGCGTAGCCGGCCTCGGCGAGCAGCTTCTTCGCGGCGGCAAGGTCGGACGTCGGCACCGTGATCGACTTGTCCGCGAAGGCCATCGTGTCCGGAAAGGCCGAGATGCCCGCGCGGCCCATGCCGAACAGCACATATTGCGCGATCTCCTCGCGATCGATCGCGAGCGAGAGCGCCTTGCGCACGCGGCTGTCGGCGAAGGGCGTATCCTTCAGGCTTCCGAAACTGAGGACGTAGTTGCGCGCCGTGACATTGCGCGAGACGGTGAAGCCCTTGGCAGCGAGCGAATCGAGGTCGCCATAGGGCACCTCCGAGGTGAAATCGACGCTGCCCTTCTGCATCTCCAGCGCCCGCGTCGTCGGGTCGGGAATGCCGCGGAACGAGACCGCCGGGATCGACGGCTTCTCGCCCCAATAGCCGCCGAAGCGCTCGACGGTGAAGCTCTGGGCTGCCGGCTGCCAGTTGCTGACCTTGAAGGGGCCGGTGCCGATCGGCCGCTCGATCGTGCCGTCCGGCATCTTGGGCGAGGCCGGCGAGACGATCGCTGCGCTCGCATAGACCAGTGCCGCCGGCAGCGCCGGGAACGGTTCGGACGTCGTGATCTCGACGAGGCCGGGGTCGCGCACGGCAAGCTCGGCGATCTTGGTATAGCTCCTGACCGTGCCGCTGCGTTCGAGCGCAGCCCTGAGGCTGGCGACGACGGCTTCCGCGGTCAACGGCGAGCCGTCATGGAAGGTCACGCCCGGCCGCAGCCTGAAGACCCAGACCGTATCGCTCTCGCGGGTCCAGGAGGTCGCGAGGCCCGGAGCCAGCGTGAAGTCGGGATTGCCGGCCACCAGTGTCTCGGTGACCATCGCCTTCTCCTTCATCAGGGTGCCGTCCTGCGTCGGATCAAGCGTCGCGATCTCCCAGATCTCGGCGACACGCAGCGGCCTTTCCTGGGCGAAGGCGCCGCAGGCAGAGGCGGCGAGGAGAGCGGCGGTCAGAACGAGCCCGAACGGGCGGGAGGACGAGCGCGGCATCGCCGAAGCCTCGGTATGATGTTTCTATGTAAAACTCATACGATAGCTCTCCCGGGCTGTATCGCTCAAATATTGAGCAGCGGCGCGCTCAGTCCCCCGGCCAGGCCTCAATGGTCATGGTCATGCGGATGTTGATGAGAAGCCTCCGGCGCATCCGGCTCGGGCAGGAGATGCAGTTGACCATGCCGGACGCCGCGCTGGCTGATGACGCCGTCGGCGAAGGCGCGGACATGGCCGCTCGGCCCACGCAGCACCGACACCTCCAGGCATTCGTGCCGGTCGAGATGGACGTGCAGCGTCGCGACCGAAAGATCGTGGTGGTCATGCTGCTGGTTGGTCAGCCGCCGTGCCAGGTCGCGCGTCTCATGGTCATAGACATAGGAGAGCGTCGCGACGCATGGCGCATCGGCCGAGGCCTCCATTTCGGCCTGGGCTGCCTCGCGCAGCATGTCGCGGATCGCCTCGGAGCGGCTGCCGTAACCCTTCTGGGCGCTCAGCCGGTCGACGAAGGCGAGGAGATCGGCGTCGATCGTGATCGTGATGCGTTCCATGATCCTTCCTCGGCCATCATGGAAGGCGGGTCAATTGCGATCCCTATCATCGGGTTGAAGGTCCGCTTATGGGGCCGCTCGCGAAGTCGGATTGCGACCCCTTGCGGACGTGTGCTCGCAGCAAAAAGCTACCGCAATGTCCGGAGCGGATCTCTAGAGGGCCAATCTGTTACCGACAGTACCGGAGGGCCATCTCGGTTATATAAGATGCGGCCGACAACATACCCGCTCTCGCCTTCAAGCGTGCTGGGCGACCCGCAAAAGGTAGGCTGCGACAACAACAGCTCAATCTCACGAATAGAGGCCAAGACCTTGTTATTTTCGTCAACGATGGCGTGAACCGAAGTAACGCCATCCGATAAGATGCCGACAAGGTATTCTTTGGGAAGGAATGTTACTCGGTAGTATTCTAGGCGATTTCTCCGCTCCTTCTGAACAGAAACGACAGAGACACGCAACACGATCTTATCAAGACTTTCAATGCCTGTGATATTCTTATCAGCAGCAGAGAGAGCCGCCTCTCTGTTATTAAACAGCAACCACCCGTTGCCAGTGGTCGCGACGCACGCCTCCACGCGATAAGCTGCCGCAATCATGGCTACGGCGCCAACGGCTGCTGCTATGGGTCGAGGCGCTTTCATGACTGATCAATTAGCAGCTTCATTGACCGCTTCCGACCCGTCGCGGACGCTATCGAACGCTGCCGCTCCGAGGCCATGAACCAAATTCCGATAGCGTTACACTTCCGCAGGAATTCACATTTACGTAGACGTTGCCATCGAATTCTCCATCATCAAATCTAAGTCTAGCAATATGCCCAACGAAATCACTAGAATTGTAGGGAGTTATTTTCCAACCAAGAGGGTAATCGTCCGTGTAAACGCGTTTAAATTCGTCAGAATTCAAAAGCCGCTCTGAGGCAGGGTCGGTATATGGCCCCTTTGCCAAAACGCTCTTGCGAGCGATATCGACAACGTCATCAAGGGTCTTGGGGGAGGACGCTTCACATCTAAGCTCCGCAGATTGCCGCGCCCCAGCGACAACTAGAGCAACGACCACAGCTGTGGCAGCAAGGGACCTTCCGAGCATTCTTACTTGTCCGTCGCGCCACCAAAGAGCAACCGCAGTAACATGGCCGATAGGTTCGCTCATCATGCAGTGGCAGGCAATGTCATAGTTCGACCCGTTGCGGAAGTTGTCAGGACGCGTCACCGTCCACATAATCGCTCGCAGCCAATGAGGGGCGGTGATGTTTGACGCTGAGCGCATTCGAGCAAGAATTGAACATGCGGCGCGGACAGAGATGGCGTTGCCTCCGGAGGCCGCCCGTGATGTCGCATTTCACATGACCGACTGGCTCGACGATTTGGAACGCTATGCGGCGTTCTGCGAGAAACCGGACAGCTTCGCGCCCGAACAGGTCGATAAGCTGCTGTTGGCCTTCTTGGGCCATGTTCCGAACCATATCGCGGCCGCTGCGAAGCTGTATGCCGATCTCCCGGTTTCCGATGTGTTCAAGGTCGGTGCGACCCGTGCCAACGCAACCTCTGACTAACTGCCGAACGCTTCTGCTTCCGACCCTTAGAGGACACCGGGAAGATCCACTTCCGGGCGAATTGCCACCGCCACACCGGTGCGGTGCAGGGCGCATGTGGGACCCTGTCACGACCGGATCTGCTGCAACCACTCCTCGAGCATCAGCGCCGCAGCAGCACCGAGCCGTCGGCCGTGCTCCGCCCAATCCTGGCGAAGCGCTGCGAGATCGATCCGCGCTGCAGCCAGTTCGGCAGCATGGCCGACGAGCCAGGGCTCGATGCTGCCGCTTCCCGCCTCGGCGTGGAACTGCAAGGCAAGGACGTTGCGCCCGATTGCGAAGGCCTGCTGTTCCACGAGGGATGACGAGGCGAGGTTCCCGCCCCCCGGCGGCAGCGCATAGGTATCGCCATGCCAGTGAAGCACCGGGATATCGGCAAGATGCTTCAACGGGCTGGCTTGCCCGGCAGCCGTCAGCGTCAGCTTCGAAAAGCCGATCTCCTTGAGACCGGTCGGAAACACGCGCGCTCCGAGTGCCGAGGCGATGAGCTGGGCGCCCAGGCAGATCCCGAGGGTGGGGCGCCCCGCCGCAAGCCGCGCCGCGATGAAGGCGCGCTCGCGGGCGAGGAACGGATAGCCCTCATCCTCATAGACCCCGACCGGGCCGCCGAGCACGACGAGCAGATCCGGCGCCAAGGGATCTCCGCTGCAGAAGCCTGGCGCCCCGACATCGTCATAGGCGATCGCGAGGCCCGCCTCCGCCAGCGGCGCGGCGAAGGAGCCCAGATCCTCGAAATGGACGTGGCGCAGGGCAAGACAGCTCCTGGTCATCGCGCTCACTCCGCTGCAAGCCCGGCGCCCGGCAAGGCACAACGGCCCTCAGTGCAAGCCCCAGCGTCGTCGCTTCCCTTGGTCTCCTGCAAGGGTCGAGGGGCGGACAAGGCCGAGGCGATCCGCGCGCCGACGGCGATGTCGTCCTCGACGCCGAACGCATGATGGACGATGCGTCCGTCGCGGCCGATGAGAACCGAGGATGGCGTGCCCAGGAAGCGATAGCGCCGCATCGTCGCCGGGATGTCACTCCCCTCCTCGGCGAGATCGACCGCGACCGGCGACTTCAGCCGGTACTCGTGCAGGAAGGCGCGAAGAGTCACCGGCGACATCGCGGCGTGGTGCTCGAAGACGGTGTGAAGGCCGATGATCTGCAGGTCACTGCCGGCAAAGACTCGCTCGATGCGCTGCACCTGCGGGATCGCCTGCGAGACGCAGCCCGGGCAGAGCAGCTGGAAGGCATGCAGGAAGACCGGTCGCCCGCGCAGCGCGGCCAGGGTCAGCGGGGTCGAGGTGTTGAACCATTCGCTGACGGCGAGTTCGGGCGCGAGCGGTGCGAGGCTTGCCACTGCCGGAACACTCAAGCTAGGTCTGTCCATGTTCTTTCTCTTCGATTGCCTGGAGGGGGAGGATATGCCGGTTCGTCGATGGCAGTCGGCGAACCGGCGCGATGCCCTTAACCGATCCGCGTCACCTGGCGGGCGCGACCTTGCCGGGCAGGCGCAGATCGCCCGATGCGACCTTGAAGACGTCGCTGACGCAGAGCAGCGGCGCGTGCAGGTTGCCGTTGACCCTAAGGCCGGCCGTGACGCCGTCGAAGGACGCGCCCTTGATGCCGCTGATCAGCGCGACCGGAATCTCGACATCGACGCTGTCGCCCTTGAAGGTCGTCGGATATTCGGGGCTGTCGATCAGCAGCGGGACATTCGGCCAGGTCGGCGGGACCTTCGGCTTCGCGCCATTGGGAATGTCGATGACCTTGAGGCCAGCGCCGCAGGCCTTGTCCTGCGCCAGCACGACCCAGTGCGGATGCCAGATATGGCGGTTCTTGCCGCCATAGGCGGCGTCGTCGAAGTCTGGGTGAAAGGTCACGGCGAGCGCGACGATGCCCTGGTCCTTCTCGAAGCCGATCTCGGCGCTGTTCAGCGTCGTCGGCCAGACATAGGCGTAGACGCTGGAGCCCTCGAACTTGCCTGTCGCATCGGGCTTGTCCTTGCCGGCCTCGCCGCGCACGCGGGTGGTGAAGACGGCCTTGTCGCCGCGCGTCACGATCGTGGTCTCGATGATGTCGAAGGAGGCCTGCACCGCCTGCTTCGGCTCCGCCTTGATCGAGTGCGCAGCGGCCGGAAGCGGGCAAAGTGCCGCCGCTCCGGCAACGAGCCCGCCGGCTATCAATGTCCTGAACATCTTGTCTTCCTCTCTGTGTTGCCTGGAGGGGTGGTTATCCCGCCTGGAATGCGTCCCAGGTGGCAGCCCGGGCGGCGGGGTCGGCGATTTCGTGGTCGCGGCAGTCGATGCGGAGCTCCCGCTGGCCGAACGCGGCGTCCACGAAACGACAATGATGCGGTTGCGCTGCGCCCGGATGGGCGAAGGGCGCGAAGTACTTGCAGCTTGCGCACATGCGCTGGATCGGGATCGCGTCGGCCTCCTGCAGCTCGCGGATCAGTTTCACCATGGTCAGGAGCAGCCTCTCCTGCTCCTCCACTGGAAGCGCGCCCATCGCCTGGTTGGCGGCACCATCCATTGCGTCGTCCTTGCGCGACAGCGCCGCGCCATCGGCCGTGAGCCTGACCGCCACCGCCCGCCGGTCGGCGGGCGAGGGAAGCTTCTCGACCAGCCCCTTGCGGTCGAGTGCGTTGATCGAATCCGTCGCCGTCGGTTGGGATACGCCGAGATGGGCAGCGATATCCTTGACCCCCAACCCCTTCGCGCGCCCTTCCAGCAGATCCAGGATCGCCAGCTGCGTCGGATTGATGCCGGCCTGCTTCGCCCGCTCCCAGTCGTCGACACGCATCGCCGTCGCCACGCGGGCCAAGGCCTCGCGCAGCCGCTGGACAATGCTTGTCGGGTTCGCCGGCGTTTCCATGACGCATAATGTATAGGAGTCCTATCATTATGCAAGACCGTGACCGCGCCTGGCGCTGTGCGAGAGCTGATTACCGCCGTTGCGCAGCGCCACTGCTGGCTGGCGCGCCGGGGCCGTGCGGGTGCTCCTGGCTGTAGGAATGCGTCGAACGATCGCCCGCCCGAGCCTCGGCGGCACCATCCTGGCCATAGATCGTTGTGTGTAGCCCCCAATAGGCTCCCGCGAACAGCACCAGGGCGCAGGCGATCCCAAGCGGGATCGCCGGCAGATGCGCTTTCAGATCCGGCAGGAAGCGCGTCTTGCGACAGCGATCGCAGGCGACTGCGACGAGGATCGCCATGATCAGCCCATGTCCGATGAGGTCGATCCGGCCGAAGGGCCAGACGGCCGCGGTGAAGATGACGAGCAGTGCGACGGCCGACAGCCGGCGGATCAGGGGCGTCCAGATCAGCCCGAAGCCCATCGTGAACTCGGCGACGCCAGCCATCGGTATGAAGGCATCGCGCGGCATGCCGAAGGTGAGAAAAGGCTTCTCGTCGACGATCGGATCGAACCAGGACGGAAAGGCGAACTTCTCGAGGCTCGACCACATCAGCGCAATCGCGAGGCCCCAGCGCAGCACCTCGAAGCGATGCGATCGCCACTCCTCGTTCCGCGAAGGTTCGAGGATGAGATAGCCGGCAACACCCAGCCCCAGCGCCAGATAGTCGAAGAGATGGAACAGATCGTAGTCCCGCAGCGCCAGGAGCCACAGCAACACGATGCCGGCGCCCGCGAGCGGCATGGTCGCGCGAAAGAAGATGCAGGCGGCAATGGCGAGCTGGAGCCAGGACACCCATTCCGCCGGGGTCTTCAGGTCGGGGGTCAGGTAGACTCCGCCGACGGAGAAGATGGCCACGAAGAAGGCGCCGACCGTGACGCGCACATAGTCGTCCAGCCGATGCCAGAGCGGCGCCGTCAACCCATCGAGCCCGCGATGAAGGACTTCGCCGTAGCGGCTCCCTTCGATCGCCCGTGTCAGCAGGAAGAAAACCGTGACGAGCACGGTACCGGTCCAGAACCAGCGGTCGGCAAGCACCTGCCAGAGCGTCTGCGGCGGCGCATTGACGATGTAGGGAGCGAACCACTTCACATGCGCGAAGGCGGGCTCAGCGAGCGCCAGCAGAATTCCGGCGCAGGCCGCCGCAAGAGCCGCGCCACGCCCGTCACCGACGATGATGGGACATCTCATGATGCCCGCACCGATGCGGTACGGGCCCAGTCGAGGGCAAGATCGGCCAGCTCGACCCAGCCGGGATCCATGCAGGTCCAATGCGAGCGCTGAGCGAACAGCCGGAACGCGGTCGGGCTCGCGGCACGCTTCTGCTTCTCGAAGATGCGCTGCGTCGTGCCGGGATCGGCGATCTTGTCCTGGCCGCCGCCGATCAGCAGGAGCGGCGGTCTGATCGTGCTGGCCCAGTTGATCGGGCCTGCTCCACCGGCCAGGACGCCATCCCAGTAAACCTTGCCGGCGGTTGGCACGATGTAGCGGTCATACTGCCGAGGCGCCTCTTCGGCTGACAGCGTGTTTGCAAAACGCCGTGCGAAGAAGCGCGGGGTCATCTGCATGACCTTCTTGCCGCTGAACGGATCGCCCAGAACCGGCCAGGCCGACACAAGCGAGTCGAGCCCGGGGATCACGCCGGGCGTCGGAGCGGGGTTGATCGCGATGCCGGAAGAGCCGAGACCGCGATCGAGCAGGTGCTGCACGAACACCGCACCGGCGGAATGACCGATGAGGATCGGTTGCGTGGGCAGCGCAGAGACGATCCCCGCAAGATGTTCGACGATCTCGCGGGGACCATGCTTGGTCAGTTCGGCAGGAGGGTTCGCGCGCAGCTGCGCCGGGGCGCCCGCAGCGCCCGGCCAGTCGGGTGCGAGCACCGAATGGCCGTGGGCCTCGTAATGGGCTTTCCACTTCTCCCAGCTGAGGCTGTTGAGCCAGGCGCCGTGGATGAGGACGATCGTCCGGGGCACTGCCGCTTCGCTCATGGTCTCGTCAGCCCTTGATGAACGCGAGCAGGTCCGGGTTCACGACCTCGGGGTGGGTCGTGCAGAGCCCATGTGGCAGCCCCTGATAGGTCTTCAGCGTGCCCTTGCTGAGCAGCTTCACGGACAAGGGCGCCGAGTCCGCATAAGGCACGATCTGATCGTCGTCGCCGTGCATCACCAGTGTCGGCAGGTCGATGGCCTTGAGGTCTTCCGTGAAGTCGGTCTCGCTGAAGGCTTTGATGCAATCGTAATGGGCCTTGGCACCGCCCATCATGCCCTGGCGCCACCAGTTGTAGATCACGCCCTGATCGACCTTCGCGCCCGGCCGATTGTAGCCGTAGAACGGGCCGGCAGGCACATCCAGAAAGAACTGGGCGCGATTATCGACGAGCGCCTTGCGAAATCCGTCGAAGACCTCGATCGGCAACCCGCCGGGATTGGCCGCCGTCTTGACCATGATCGGTGGCACGGCGCCGATCAGCACGGCCTTGGCGACACGTCCGGGCTTTGCCCTGGCGACGTAGTGCGCGACTTCGCCGCCACCGGTGGAATGGCCGATATGGATCGCGCCCTTGAGATCCAGCGCGTCCGTCAAAGCCGCGACATCCGCGGCGTAGGTGTCCATCTCGTTGCCGGAGAAGGTCTGCGTCGAGCGCCCATGCCCTCGCCGATCATGGGCGATGACCCGATAGCCGTGGAGCAGGAAGAACATCATCTGGTTGTCCCAGTCATCGGCGGACAAGGGCCAGCCGTGATGGAACATGATCGGCGTCGCGTCCTTCGGGCCCCAGTCCTTGTAGAAGATTTCCGTGCCGTCGCTGGTTTTGACGAAGGGCATGTTTCAAGTCCTCACCTGGTTGTGTCGTGGGGGATCGAGGCAGCAGCGCCGGCGAACCGAGTGTGAGCGCGCGTCCTGTGGCCCGATTTGTATTGGGCCCTAGACGACGCGGTCGTTGCCGCTGTGTCTTTCGCCGGCTTGCTCTGTTCTTTCGCGAGCAGGCGCTGTTGCGCCTATGCGAGCCGGCGGCGATACGCACCGGGCGAGAAGCCGGTCGTTCTCTTGAACGATGCGCTGAAGGCAGCCTGGCTCGAAAAGCCCGAGCGATGCGCAATCGTCACGAGCGGCAGGCCTTGGTCGGCCAGGAGCCTCCTCGCAACGGCCAACCTCTCTGCGCCGACGAAGCCGTGCGGCGTCTTGCCCGTGACCCGCTTGAAGACGCGCGCGAAATGAAACGGGCTGAGGCAGGCGACGTCGGCCAGCTCGCGGAGCGACAGATCGCGTTCGATATTGTCGCGAATGAACCCGATCACGCGCCTGATCCGGGGGGAGCAGCCGTTCCCGGCTTGCGGCAACGGCTTCTCGGTCCGATCATGCGAATAGGCTTGGACAACCCGCGCGGTCAGCGCCAGGGCCGCAGCCTCGACCAGCATCCGTCCAGCGGATGTCTCGCGTTCGAGTTCTTCATGGATCGCATATCCGAGCTGTCGAATGAGAGGGTCGCGCAGACCGGCGAGATAGCGGATCGCGTCGGCGCGGATGCCGCCGTCGCCATAGAGCTCGGACAGCGCCACGAAGCGATCCGATGGCAGGTAGATGTGCAGGATCTCGTCGAGCGGGGCTGAGATGTGGATCTCGTCTTCGCCAACACCGACAGGACACAGCCAGATCGCGTCCCGCTCCACCGGTGAACACTGCCGCTGGCCCGCTCCCTTTCGGCTGACGACCGCGCCGTCGCCACCGCGCAGCGCAAGCGTGATCTCCATCTGCGTCGGAACGATCGAGGGGAGGTCTCCGGCGGGGTGCGATCGCAGCTCGGCGGCAATGCCGTTCCAGCCGCGTCCGGCCGAGGTGGCCAGCACACCCGCCCGCGGGAATTTCTGCGCTCCGTGCCCATGCATATCCATGGGCCGCACTCTCCGGTGACGTTACGTCGCGCGCTATTATACAGGTGTATCGCAGACCCCCGGGCGCGCGCTTGCTAACACCGGCTCGGAGCGGTTCAGATGCGGCAAGTTTTTTCACGATGGCCGAGCCTGGCGGAATCCTCGGCCATCTCGGGCCAGGAAAGCAGCCTGCCCGCCTGGATGTCCGCATCGGCCCCGCGCCATCGGCTGGCGGCGACCAAGGACGTCGCCTGCGCGACTCTGCTGATCCTGGGCCCTGCAGCGATCGCCGCCCTTGCGGCCTGGCAGATCGCACAGGGGGATGCTTTGGCACCATGGCTGGGGGCTATCGCGCTCGTCGCGACCGGTCTCGCCTTGGTCTTTGCAGCGCGCCTGATGCGCAGCCTGCGCCGGAGCGCCGAGCACGTCGCCGCGATTTTCGAACGGGCCGGCATCTCGATGTGGCGCGAGGATTGGACGGCTGCCGGCGAGGCGGTCAAGGCCTTGCGAACCGCAGGTGTCACCGATCTCGAAAGCTATTTCGCGAGCAGGCCGGACGAGTTGAGGGCGCTCAAGGCGCAGGTGCTCATCCGTGACGTCAACAGCTTTACGCTCGAGGAAACCGGAGCAGCGGGAAAGGAGGACTATCTCGGCCCGCTCGACCGGCTTCTCCCCGAGACCGACCAGACCTTCGTGCAATGGCTGGTGGCATTCGGCCGCGGCGACCGCTTCTTTCGTTCGGAGGCCCATATCACGACAGCGACCGGCCGCGAGATCGACACGCTCTTCACCGCCATGCTGCCGCGCGACCTTGCCGGCTTTGCGAACATCGTCGTGACCTCGGTCGATGTGACCGCATACAAGCAGGCGCAGGCCCGCCTCTCGGCCGCGGAGACGGACGCAGCAAAGACCTCGCGCATGGCGACCGCCAATGCCCTGAGCGCCGCCATCGCCCATGAGGTCAACTCGCCGCTGGCAGCCATCCTCGCCAATGCGCAGGCTGCGCAACGCCTCCTTCGGCTGCCGCAGCCCGACATGGCGGAAGCCGGCGCCGCCCTGGGCGATGTCGTCTCGCAAGCCTCGCGGGCGAAGGAGGTGGTTGCCAGGACGACGTCCTACTTCAGCAAGGCCACAGGCGACTTCGCGCCCGTCAACCTCATCGACGTCGCACGCAACGCCAACCTGCTTGTCGAGAACGAACTGCGCAGCCATGGGGCCGTTGTCCATCTAGCAGCCGAGGATGACTTGCCTCTCGCGCTCGTAGACGCCATCCAGATCCAGCAGGTGTTCGTGAACCTGCTCGTCAACGCGGCCCAGGCCATGGCGGGCCGGGCCGGCAAGCGCGACATCACCCTGGCCATCCGGAGCGAGGGCGCCCAGCTTGTCGTCGACGTGGCCGATACCGGCCCAGGCGTGGCGCCGGAACGTCGCGCGACGATCTTCGAGCCATTCCGCTCGAGCAGGCCCGGCGGCCTCGGCATGGGTCTCGCCATCTGCCGGAACTGCATCGATGCCCACGGCGGAGACATCTGGGTGGATCCCGCCCCGGGCGGCGGTGCTGCCTTTCATTTCACGGTGCCGATCGCCCGTGGCTGAGCCCAGAGCCCTTCTCACGGTCGGGATCGTCGACGACGATGCGTTCATCCGCACCGCGTTGGGCCGGCTCGTCCGTTCGATCGGATACGATGCCGCGATCTTCGAGGGTGCGCAGGCCCTCCTGTCCTATGCCGGATTGCGGGCGCTGTCCTGCGTGCTGGCCGATCTGCAGATGCCCGGCATCGGCGGCATCGAGCTGATCCAGATCCTGGCAGAGCGGGTGCCGCGTCTGCCGGTCATTGCGATGACGGCTTATCCGAACCAGATCATCAGGCAGCGAGCGCTGGACGCCGGAGCAGCCTCCTATCTGACCAAGCCCTTTGAGGCCGAACAGTTGGAGAGCTGCCTGAAGGCCTTGGGCATTGGCTGCAGGTTGTGATTTGCTCGGGCTCATGGAAGCGACCGTCCACATCGTCGACGACGACCCGGCCCTGCGCCGGGCCTTGTCGCGCCTGTGTCAATCGATGGGTCTCGGCGCCGTCGAGCACGCCGACGCCCACGGATTGATCGAGGCCGAGCGACTCCACCGCCCGGCCTGCGTGGTGCTCGACGTGCGACTGGCCGAACAGAATGGCATCGCAGTGCAGGAGACGCTGCGCAGTTCAGGCTTCGCGCTGCCGATCATCTTCCTGACCGGCTACGGTACGATCCCGATGACTGTCCGCGCGATGCGGGGAGGAGCAATCGAGTTCCTCACCAAGCCCGCCGACGACGAGATCCTGCTGGCCGCGATCGAACGCGCCTTGGCCGCCGACAAGGCCCAGCTCAATGCGAGCCGTGATCGCACCGAGCTGGCGGAACGTTACGCCACGCTCACCGGGCGCGAGCGCGAGGTGATGGCCTGCGCGATCGGCGGATTGATGAACAAGCAGATCGCCGGCGAACTGGGGCTGTCGGAAATCACGGCGAAAGTTCACAAGCGCCGCGTCATGGAGAAGATGGCGGCCAGGTCATTGCCGGATCTCGTCAGGACGGCTGAGCTTCTTGGGCTGGCAGCGAGACGCCATCGCTAATGGAGCGCCGCGGTCAGGCGATCGATCAGATGTCGGCTGCCGACACCCTTCCGAAGGACCGTGCAGCGCCAGCGCAATGGCCGCGATGCCGCCTGAGGTTGAGCTGTCGAGCACGCTGGCGGACCTCGGCTCAGCAAACCTCGGTATGAGGTGGCCAAACGCAGGTAGGATTCCCGCGTCGGCATGCTCCTCCTAGCCTCCTTTCGCTGCTCCGGATTGGCCGGGCGGGCGCAGGCGAAACGAGGAGAGCCAGCATGAAGATCATCGATGCCATCCTGTCACAGTCAGCTTACACGGCTGATATGGACGTCCCGCTGGAGCAGGTCGACATCGCGGATTGGCTCTTCAATCTGCCCGAGGCCGAGTACCAGCGCTGCTGCCCGCCGGACCATATCGCTGCCGGGACGACCGTCACCGATGATGGCCGCCGCATGTCGATCAATGTCGAAATGATCGGCAGCGCTCTCGTCGTTCAGCACTACGTCGCGGAAGAGGCCGGAAAGACCTACTGCCGCATGAACTCGATCTCGGACGTCTTCGCCCCCAATGGCCGCTCGCAGGTCAACGTCGTGTGGGAGTTGATTGCGGAAGCGATCGACGAAAAGACATGCCGCTACACCAACCGTGTCACCGCACACCCCACCGACGCCTTCATGGCATTCCTGCGGGAGCACAATGTCTCCTTCGACGAGGCTGCGGCTGCGCGGCAGGCTGCCGGAGGGGACCACAATCATCGCGAGACCCCGCTCTTTGCCGCCAGCATCGCGCGGCATGCGAAGCTGACGGCGAAGCGCGCAGCGGCCGCCGCATGAGGGCCCCTGGCGCTCGGGCCGTATCGACCTACTGGTGGAACGTCCAGAGCAGGCTTTCGCTGAGTTCCTTCAGCGCCTCGACGGCGTCAGGCCGTTCGCGCGCGATGGCTGCGATCAGGGCATCGGCCAAGGCGAAGACCGCCGTGGGCGAGTTCGGCAACAGCCGGCTGCGGGCGGGCGCGAACAGGGTGACGTCGGCGATCGGTGCCAGCGGAGAGGTCGGGCTGTCCGTCAGTACCAGCAGCGCCGCGCCGCGCTTCTTGGCGAAGCTCGCGAGGTCGAGCGTCGCGCGGGAGTAGCGCGGCACCGAGATCGCTACCACGAGATCGTCCGGCCTCGCCGACATCATGTGGCGGATGGCGCGCTCGGGCCCTGTGCGAGATGACGCGAAGATCACGTCGGCATCGAGATAGAGTGCGAGCCCATCTTCGAGGAAGGATGCGACATGATGGCTCGCGCCGGAGGCAGCGATGAAGACGCGCGGAGCCTTGAGCAGAAGCTCGACGGCCCGCGCCACGGCAGCTTCCGTGAGCCCGTCGCGCGCCGCCTGGAGATTGGCGGCCTGATCGGCAAGGGCAGCCGCAAAGGTCGCGAAGGTCGAGCCGGCGGCCGAGCGCGCGCCGGCAAAGCTGTCGACCGGATCGTGGGCGAACTTCAGCGCGGCAGAGAGCGCGCCGCGGAACTCGCCATAGCTGCCATAGCCGAGCGCCCGGACGAAGCGCGTTACCGTCGCGTTTGAGGTGCCGCTGCCCTCGGCCAGCCCCTCGATCGTCATGGTCGCGACGTCGAGCGGATGCTGCAGCACGAAATCGGCGGCGCGGCGATGGCCGTTGCTCAATGAGGGATAGATCTGCGCGATGCGGTTGGAGAGATCCGTCGTCGGCTTCAGGCCCTGTGACATGCGCGGCTACCCGATTGACGTTCGAAAATTTTCATGTTTGCTACTAGACGAAAATAAAACTGTCAAAAGCGGTTTCAACCGGGAGCGGACCTGATCATGCGCAAACCTCTCTTCCTCGCGGCCTTCGCGGCCGCGTGCCTCGCCGGTACGGCGGTTTCGGCTCAGACGCTGCGCATCGCGCTGGCTTCGGAGCCGACGGCCGTCGATCCGCATTACCACGATCTCACCCCCAACAACGCGCTGGCCCAGCACATCTTCGACTCGCTGGTGCGCCAGGACGAGCAGCAGAAGCTGCATCCCAATCTCGCGACCTCCTGGGAAAACGACGGCAAGAACCGCTGGACCTTCAAGCTGCGCGACGGCGTGAAGTTCACCAATGGCAAGCCCTTCACGGCCGAGGACGTGGTCTTCACCTTCTGCCGCACGCTGAAGAACGAAACCAAGGTCTCGGATTCCTTCGCCGACATCACCGGCAATTTCGCCTCGGTCGAGATGCCCGATCCGCAGACGCTGGTGATCAACACGATCGAACCCGAGCCGCTGCTGCCGAACCTGCTCTCGGGCCTGAGCATTCTCTCGGCTTCGATCGTCGAGCACGGCCCGATCAGCTACGACGTCGCCAAGAACTGCGGCGTCACCGGCCCCTGGCCGACGGTGACCGGCTTCAACGACGGCACGCTCGCTGTCGGCACCGGCCCGTACAAGCTCAAGTCGTATGTGCGCGGTTCGGCAATCGAGCTTGAGCGCAGCCCGAGCTATTGGGGCAAGGCCGAACCGTGGGCCACGGTCCGCCTCCTGCCGGTGACCAATGCTGGCCCGCGCCTCGCCGGCTTGCTCGCCGGCGACTACGACGTGATCGAAAACCCGGCGGCGCGCGATCTCGGCCGGATCAAGGACGACAAGCGTTTCGGCCATGTCATCACCCCCTCGACCCGCGTCGTCTATTTCCAGCTCGACGTCGCCCGCGACCAGAGCCCCTTCGTCAAGGCCGAGGACGGCAAGAATCCGCTGAAGGACCTGCGCGTCCGCCAGGCGATGTCGCTGGCGATCGACCGTGACGCCATCGTCAAGCGCATCATGGACGGCGCGGCGGAACCCGCCTACCAGTACCTGCCGACCGGCATGTTCGGCACGCGGCCGAACCCGCCCAAGCTGGCCTATGACCCGGCGCAGGCGAAGAAGTTGCTGGCCGAAGCCGGCTATCCCAAGGGCTTCCAGGTCACGTTGTCGACCACGAATGATCGCTACATCAACGACAGCCAGATCACCCAGGCGGTCGCGCAGTATCTGACCCAGGTCGGCATCAAGGCCGAGGTCGACGCCATGACGCGGGCGATCTATTTCCCGCGCCGCGCCAAGAAGGAATTCTCTGTCGCGATCGGCGGCTGGGGTTCCGGCACCGGCGAAGCCGCTTCCTTCCTGCGGCAGTGGCCGCCGACCCCGAACGAGGCCAAGACGATCGGCGGTTCGAACTATGGCGGCTACAAGAACGACCAGTTCGACAAGGTGATCCGCCAGGCGATCTCGACGCTCGACGACAACAAGCGTTCTGAGCTGCTGCAGGAAGCCGGCAAGATCGTCGTCGACGACTACGCCTTCATCCCGCTGCACTTCGAGAGCGGCATCTGGGCCTTCAAGTCCGAACTCGACGTCAAGGGCCGCGCCGACCAGTTCATGCTGGCGATGTCGGTCAAGCCGAAAGCCAAGTAAGCCGCCGGCCGACAGGCCATCGACAAGCCGGGCCGCCCGCCGAGGGCGGCCCGTGACCCATTCAGCGGAGCCGGTCGCACGTCATGGCCGCCTATGTCCTGCAACGGCTGATCCAGAGCGTGCTCGTGCTGCTCGCGGTCTCGGTCGTGGTATTCTTCGCCGTCTACGGCATCGGCGATCCGATCGAGCTGCTCGTCTCGCCTTCGGCCAGCGCGGCCGAGCGAGAGGCGCTGGTCCGGCGCCTCGGCCTCGACCTGCCAATCTGGCAGCAGTATTTCGTCTTCATGGGCAATGCGCTCAAGGGCGATCTCGGGCGCTCCTTCGTGCATGGCGTGCCGGCGATCGAGCTCATCCTCGGCCGCCTGCCGGCGACCTTCGAGCTTGTCCTGCTCTCGATGACCCTCGCCATCGTCACCGGCGTGCCGCTCGGCCTCTATGCCGGGCTCGATCCTGACAGCCGCCCCTCGCGCATCATCATGGGCAGCACAATCCTCGGCTTCTCGCTGCCGAGCTTCTGGAAGGGCATGATGCTGATCCTGCTCTTCGCGGTCGTGCTCGGCTGGCTGCCGACGGCCGGGCGTGGCGAGACGGTCTCTGTCCTCGGCATCCAGACCAGCCTGCTGACCCGGGACGGGCTTAGTCATCTCGCCCTACCGGCGATCAACCTCGCGATCCCCCAGATGGCGCTGATGATCCGCCTCGTCGCCGCCGGCACGACCGAGGCGATGACCCAGGACTACGTCAAATACGCCCGGGCAAAGGGTGTCAGGCCGCGCCGCGTCGTCGGGCGGCATGTGCTGCGCAACATCCTGATCCCGGTCGTCACCGTCGTCGGCATCGAGTTCGGCAGCCTCGTCGCCTTCTCGACCATCACCGAGACAGTCTTCGCCTGGCCAGGCATGGGCAAGCTCCTGATCGACTCGGTCTACCAGCTCGATCGGCCCGTGGTGGTCGCCTATGTGCTGCTGGCGACGCTGCTCTTCGTCACCGTGAACTTCCTCGTCGACATCCTCTATGCCGCGCTCGACCCGCGCGTGAAGCTGACGGGAGAGATGGCATGAGCGCCAAGGCGAAAGCCTCCGCCGTCCCGGCCCATGCCGACACGCCCCTGCGTGAGAAGGTCCTGCACCGCATTCGCAACCGGCCGACGACGCGCGGCGCCGCGATCCTGCTCGGCATCATGGTCGCGCTCGCCTTGCTCGCGCCGGTCATCGCGCCGCAGAACCCGCATGACCTTGCCTCGCTCAGCGTGATGGATAACCGGCTGCCACCGGGCGAGGCCGGCATGAACGGCATGACCTACTGGCTCGGCACGGATTCGCAGGGGCGCGACATGCTGAGCGCGATCCTCTACGGCCTGCGCACCAGCCTAATGGTCGGGCTGACCGCGACGCTCGGCGCGCTGTTCATCGGCATCTCGGCTGGACTCATCGCCGCGCAATTCGGCGGGGTCGTCGATGCAGTGATCATGCGCGTTGTCGATTTCATGCTCGGCTTCCCCTCGATCCTGATCGCGCTCGTGCTGCTTGCCTCGATCGGTCGCGGGGTCGACAAGGTCATCCTCGCCATCGTGTTGGTGCAATGGGCGCAATATGCCCGGCTGATGCGGGCTTCCGCGCTGGTCGAGCGGCGCAAGGAGTACATCGAGGCGGCACTCAATTTCGGCCTGCCGACCCGGCACATCATGATCGCGCATCTCCTGCCGAACTCGGTCGGCTCGGTCCTGGTCGTGGCCTCGATCAGCATCGCCGGTGCGATCACGCTGGAGGCGACACTGTCCTTCCTCGGCGTCGGCGTGCCGGTGACGCAGCCCTCGCTCGGCCTGCTGATCGCCAACGGCTTCGAGTTCCTGCTCTCCGGCGAATACTGGATCGCGGTCTTCCCCGGCATCGCGCTGGTCCTGCTGATCGGCTCGCTCAACCTCGTCGGCGACCGGCTGCGCCGCAGCTTCAACGTACGCTCATGAGTGAAATCGCAACTGCCCCCTTGCTCGAGGTCCGTGGTCTCAGGACCGTCTTCCATGCACTCGACGGCGCTTGGCCCGCCGTCGACGGCGTCGATCTCAGCGTCTCGCGGGGCGAGGTGCTGGGGCTCGTCGGCGAATCCGGCTCGGGCAAGTCGGTGACCGGCTTCTCGCTGGTGCGCCTGATCGATCCGCCCGGCGAGATCGTCGCGGGCACGGTGAGCTTCGGCGGCGAGGATTTGCGCGCCGCGACCGAGGAACGCCTGCGCGACCTGCGCGGTGATCGCATCGCCATGATCTTCCAGGACCCGCTGATGACGCTGAACCCGGTGCTCAGCATCGGCGAGCAGATGAGCGAGGCAATTCTCGAGCACCGCGACTGCAGCCGGCAGGAGGCGCTCGCCGAGGCCGCGAAGGCTCTGGCTCGCGTCGGCATCTCCTCGCCGGAAGCGCGACTGAAGCAGTTTCCGCACGAGTTTTCCGGCGGCATGCGCCAGCGCGTCGCGATTGCGACCGCGCTGCTCAATGCGCCCGACCTGATCATCGCGGACGAGCCGACAACGGCGCTCGACGTCACCATCCAGAGCCAGATCCTGTTCGAGGTGCAGAAGCTCGCCCGCGAGACCGGCACGGCCGTGCTCTGGATCACGCATGATCTCGCCGTGGTGGCCGAGCTCGCCGACCGGGTGGCGGTGATGTATGCCGGCCGCGTCGTCGAGATCGGGCCGGTGGACGAGGTGCTCGACGCGCCGCGCCATCCCTATACCCTCGGCCTGCTCAACTCCTCCGCCGCCAATGTCGCGCCGGGCGAGCGCCTCAACCAGATCGACGGCGTCGCACCGCGTATCGACGCCCGGCCGAGCGGCTGCCCGTTCCGCCCGCGCTGCCCGCGTGTCCAGCCGATCTGCGCAGAGCGAGACCCCGAGACGGTGGACGAGGGCGCCCGCAGCTTCCGCTGCCATAATCCGGTGCCGGTGGGAGAAGCGGCATGAATGCTTCGACCAGCGCCCCGATCGTCGAACTGAAGGGCATCACCAAGCATTTCCGGCGCAAGCCGACGATTGCCGAGCGCATTCTCATGGCGACGGGGCGCGGCGCGGCGCCGCCCGTGCTGCGCGCCGTCGACGGCATCGATCTCAGCGTGAGACGCGGCGAGGTGCTGGGCCTCGTCGGCGAATCCGGCTGCGGCAAGTCCACGCTGGCGCGCGTCGTCACCGGCATCCTGAAGCCGACGACCGGCGAAGTGGTCTATGAGCAGCGACCGGTGGCGGGTCTCAAGGGCAAGGAGCGGCTCGATTTCCTGCTCAAGGTCCAGATGATCTTCCAGGATCCTTACGCCTCGCTCGACCCGCGCATGAAAATCAGCCGTATCGTCGGCGAGGCACTGAGCGTTCACAAGCTGCTGCCCAAGGCCGAGATCGATGGGGCCGTCGATCAGGCGCTGAGCGAGGTCGGGCTCGATCTCGCCTATCGCGAGCGCTACCCGCACCAGTTCTCGGGCGGCCAGCGCCAGCGCATCGGCATCGCGCGAGCGCTCGCCGTGAAGCCAGATTTCCTGGTCTGCGACGAGCCGGTCTCAGCGCTCGACGTCTCGATCCAGGCGCAGGTGATCAACCTGTTCATGGATGTGCGCGAGCGCCACGGCCTGACCTATCTCTTCGTCAGCCATGATCTCGGCCTTGTCCGCCATATCAGCGATCGGGTCGCGATCATGTATCTCGGCCGTATCGTCGAGGTCGGCACGGCGGCGGACATCTTCGCCGAGCCGGCGCATCCCTATAGCGCGGCGCTGATCGCCGCGATCCCGTCGGCGGCGCGGCGCAAGCGCGCCTTCCAGCCGCTGAAAGGCGAACTGCCCTCGCCGCTGGCGCCGCCGCCGGGCTGTCCTTTCCACCCGCGCTGCGAGCAGGCGATGCCGGTCTGCCGCGAGGTCCGGCCTCCGCTGGCCGAGATCGCTCCCGGTCGCAGCGCCGCCTGCCATTTGCACAAGGCTCCGGAGGCCGCATGATCACGAAGACCCTGAACCCGCCGGTCGGGCGCAGCACCCTGCCCTTCATCGACGCGAGCCATCCGGACCGGCCGCTCGCCGTCAACTGCTATCGTCCGGCCCGGCATGCGCCGAACGATCCGGTCATCGTCGTGCAGCACGGCATGCTGCGAAACGGCGATGACTATCGCGATTTCTGGATCGATGCCGCCGAGAAGCACAACCTGCTGATCGTAGCGCCGACCTTTCCGGACGAGCCCTTTCCAAAGGCCGAGGGCTACAACAACGGCCTGGTGATCTCGGGCGACGGAGCCATCGCGCCCCGCGCCGACTGGCTCTACGCCGTGCCGGGCCGCGTGCTCGATGCGCTGCGTGCGGCAGGCGTGATCGACAAGCCGGTCATCAGGATCTTCGGCCATTCGGCCGGCGGACAGTTCGTGCATCGCATGCTTGCTACGGAAGGCGGCGCATTGTTCGAGGCGGCGATGGCCTCCAATCCAGGCTGGTACACCTTGCCGACGCTCGAGCGCCGCTTCCCGGAGGGCCTCGGCGGGCTCGGACTTGATCCGGACGCTCTGACGCGCTGGTTCGCCTATCCGATGATCATCTTCGCCGGCAATCGCGACATCGTCACCAGCGATCCCAATCTCCCGGCACAGCCCGAGGCACTGGCGCAAGGGCCGCATCGCTTTGGCCGCGCTCATTTCATGCTGGACTTCGCCCGCGCCGAGGCCAGCCGGCTCGGCGTGCCCTGCAACTGGCAGCTCATCACCGTCGATGGCATCGGTCACGATGGCGCCGCGATGTCGCGCGCAGCAGCGGCCTACTGGTTCGAAGGCGGCCGCATTCCTTCCGCAGAGGAGCTCGGCAAGCAGGTCGAGCCCGTGCTCTGACGGGTGGAGACATGGCGGGAGCGCGTTCCGCCTCGAACTCGCGCTAGAGCAGCTCGCTCGACGCCACGACGTGGCGCCCGGGTTCTGCTGCCGCGGCGGCCTCGATCATGGCCGCCGCAATCTTGTCGGCCGGATTGATGTGCCAGGCGCGCGGCAGGATCGGGGTGAGTAGCTTCAGGGCGATCGTCGCCAGACGCTCGCCCGTCCGGAACTCCTTGCGCTCCCCGCCGATCAGCCCCGGCTGGACGATCGTCAGCGAGACAAAATCGAGCCCGGCAAGGTCACGCTCCACCTCTCCCTTCACGCGGCTATAGAAAAACCGCGACGTCACATCCGCACCCTTGGCGGAATTCAGAACAAAAACCGTGGCTCCATGCCGGCGCGCGGCTCGGGCGCAGGCGATCGGGTAGTAATGATCGACCCGGTAGAATTCCGCCTGCGAACCGGCTGCGGCGATCGTCGTGCCGAGCGCACAGATCACGGCGTCGACCGACCACCAGCTCGCATCTTCGTCCAGCGCCTCGAAATCGAAGATTGGAGCGAGCAGTTTGGAGTGCTGCGGCAGTGAACGACGCACCGGAGCGATCACCTGGTCGATGCGAGTATCGGCCAGCGCCAGCCGCAAGGCATGCTGCCCAACCAGCCCCGTCGCGCCCAAGAGCATCAGTTTCATGGCGGATCCATCTCGCAGCCGGGAACGACTTCGCCGAGAAGCCTCGCTGGCCGAACGATCATCTTTGATGCTCGCGAGATCGTCGAGGGAGTACGAGCCGGAAGGTCTTCGCCGCTTCCGCCCACCCAGCCATTCTCAGGCGGTCGCATGCGGGCTTCGCCCGGCCACGCCGGGGGAGCACAATCCTGCCGACCGGCACGATCTGCGCCGCCGTCGGGCGCAGGACACGGACAATACCGCGTCTCACGGCTCCAGTTCGGAATCCCAGTAGAGATAGTCGAGCCAGCTGTCGTGCAGGTAGTTCGGCGGGAAGAGCTTGCCGTTGCGGTGCAGGTCGTTGACCGTCGGGGCGTAGGCCTTCTGCATCGGGAACATGTCGACGGCCGCCGGCATCTTGTCGCCCTTGCGCAGGTTGCAGGGCGAGCAGGCCGCAACGACGTTCTCCCAGGTCGTCATGCCGCCCTTGGAGCGCGGGATCACGTGATCGAAGGTCAGTTCGTCGCGCGTACCGCAATACTGGCAGGCGAAGCGGTCGCGCAGGAAGACGTTGAAGCGCGTGAAGGCCGGCGTGCGCGAAGGCTTGATATAGGTCTTGAGCGAAACGACGGAGGGCAGCTTCATGTCGAAGCTCGGGCTGCGCACCACCGTGTCGTATTCGGAGACGATGTTCACGCGGTCCATGAAGACCGCCTTTATCGCGTCCTGCCAACTCCAGAGGGAGAGAGGATAGTAGCTCAAGGGCCGAAAATCGGCATTGAGAACCAGCGCCGGACAACCGTCCGGTGAGGCCATGGGATGCATCACATGCGCCGTCACGCCATCGCACCTCCGCTGATCCGAGCGGGACGAATCCCGCTACACCATCAGTGTAAGCGCGAGACGACAGGAATGTGAAGGGGAACCGGCATCAGGGCATGAGGCCGCACGACAGCCTCATGCCCGGGCTTGCCCCGAGCATCCCGGAAAGTCGTGCTCCTGTCCTGAGATTCTCGGGTCAATCCCGAGAATGACGCACCTCAGCGCGTCGGAACCGGCTTCTCGCCGCGATAATCGTAGAAGCCGCGCTTGGTCTTGCGGCCGAGCCAGCCGGCCTCGACATACTTCACCAGCAGCGGGCAGGGCCGATATTTCGAATCCGCCAGCCCGTCATGGAGCACCTGCATCACCGACAGGCAGGTGTCGAGTCCGATGAAGTCGGCCAGCTGGAGCGGCCCCATCGGATGGTTGGCACCGAGCTTCATCGCGGTGTCGATCGCCTCGACCGAGCCGACGCCCTCATAGAGCGTGTAGACCGCCTCGTTGATCATCGGCAGCAGGATGCGGTTGACGATGAAGGCCGGAAAATCCTCGGAGACCGAGACGGTCTTGTGGAGCTTGCCGACGAAGTCCTTGGCGAGCTCGAAGGTCTCGTCATCGGTGGCGATGCCGCGGATCAGCTCGACGAGCTGCATGAGCGGCACCGGGTTCATGAAGTGGATGCCGATGAAGCGCTCCGGCCGGTCGGTCGCGGCGGCGAGGCGGGTGATCGAGATCGACGAGGTGTTGGAGGCCAGGATCGCGTCGGGCTTGATGTGCTGGCAGGCGGCGACGAAGATCTTCCGCTTGGTCTCTTCGCTCTCGGTCGCGGCCTCGATGACGAGGTCGCAATCAGCGAGGCCTTCCAGCCCGGGAGCCGGCGCGATCTTTGCCATGGCGTCGCGGCGGACCGCGTCGTCGATCGCACCCTTGGCGACCTGGCGGGCCATGTTGCCGTCGATCGTCGCCAGCGCCGCCTTGATGCGCTCCTCGGCGAGATCGTGGAGCTTGACGTCGAAACCGGCCACCGCCGCCACATGGGCAATGCCGTTGCCCATCTGGCCTGCGCCGATGATGCCGATCGTCTTGATCGCCTGAGCCGCCATGGTCTTTTCCATCTCCGGTGTCACCGTTCCGCCTTCGGAAGCGGTGCGGGCCGCCTTTGGCGGCAGCCCGGTTCTTGTTGCGTAGCCGTCTCCGGCAGGATGCGGGCTAGGTGCCGATCGCAGCCTACTTGCCGATCTTGGCGAGTTCGGCGTCGAGCTCGGGCAGGATAGTGAAGAGATCGCCGACGAGGCCGTAATCGGCGACCTGGAAGATCGGCGCCTCCTCGTCCTTGTTGATCGCGACGATGACCTTCGAGTCCTTCATGCCGGCGAGGTGCTGGATCGCGCCGGAGATGCCGACGGCGATGTAGAGGTCCGGCGCCACGACCTTGCCGGTCTGGCCGACCTGCCAGTCGTTCGGGGCGTAGCCGGCATCGACCGCGGCGCGCGAGGCGCCCATCGCGGCACCGAGCTTGTCGGCGACGGGCTCGATCACCTTGCCGAAGTTCTCGGCCGAGGCCAAAGCGCGGCCGCCCGAGATGATGATCTTGGCCGAGGCCAGCTCCGGGCGGTCGGACTTGGCGACTTCCTCGCCCTTGAAGCTCGACAGCCCTTCATTGCCGGCGCTCACGATACTCTCGATCGGGGCGCTGGCCGCGCCGTCGCCGGTTGCCTGGAAGGAAGCGCCGCGCACGGTGATGACCTTCTTGGCGTCGCCCGCCTGCACGGTCTGGATGGCGTTGCCGGCATAGATCGGGCGCTCGAAGGTGTCGGGCGAGACCACCTTGGTCACTTCCGAGACCTGCATCACGTCGAGCAGGGCTGCAACGCGCGGCATCACGTTCTTGCCCGTGGTCGTGCCGGGCGCGACCAGCGCGTCATAGGCGCCGGCCAGCGAAACGATCAGCGCGGAGAGCGGCTCGGCCAGGCGATGCTCGTAGGCCGCGTCGTCGGCCAGCAGAACCTTCTCGACGCCATCGAGCTTGGCAGCGGCCTCGGCCACGGCCTTGGCGTTGTGGCCGGCGACCAGGACATGGACCGGGGCGCCCAGCGCCTTGGCAGCGGTCAGGGCCTTGCGGGTGGCCTCGTTGAGGCTCTTGTTGTCGTGCTTGGCGAGAAGCAGCGTCGTCATGATCAGAGAACTCCTGCTTCGTTCTTCAGCTTCGAGACCAGCTCGGCGACCGAGCCGACCTTGACGCCGGCGGAGCGGCCAGCAGGCTCGACGGTCTTCAGAACCTTGAGACGGGGGGCGACATCGACGCCGAGCGCCTCGGCGCTCGTCTCGTCGAGCGGCTTCTTCTTGGCCTTCATGATATTCGGCAGCGAGGCGTAGCGCGGCTCGTTCAGGCGCAGGTCGGTGGTGACGATCGCCGGGAGCTTGAGGCCGACGGTCTGCAGGCCGCCATCGACCTCGCGGGTGACGTCGATCGCGCCGTCGCCGGCCACGACCTTCGACGCGAACGTCCCCTGCGGCCAGCCGAGCAGGGCGGCCAGCATCTGGCCGGTCTGGTTGCAGTCGTCGTCGATCGCCTGCTTGCCGAGGATGACGAGCTGCGGGCTCTCCTGCTCGACGACCTTCTTCAGGAGCTTGGCAACGGCGAGCGGCTCGACCGTCCCGTCGACCTTGACCAGGATGCCACGGTCGGCGCCCATGGCCAGACCCGTGCGGATCGTCTCGGCGGCCTGGGCCGGACCGATCGAGACCACGACGACCTCGGTGGCCTTGCCCGCTTCCTTGAGGCGCAGCGCCTCCTCGACGGCGATCTCGTCGAAGGGGTTCATCGACATCTTGACGTTGGCCAGCTCGACTCCGGAGCCGTCACCCTTGACGCGGATCTTCACGTTGAAATCGACAACCCGCTTGACGGGCACGAGAATCTTCATCGTCTTCATCACCGTTCAGAAAAGAAGCTATCATTGCCGCGCTCGTGACCGCACCGCTATCGGCGGGCAGGATGGCGGCATCGCGGCTCTCGCTGGAATGCGGGGGGACCGTAACGACGCCCGTTTGCGCTTGTCAACGCCGCCCCTCGCCCATTGACGATGCCCAAACCGCAGCGCTCACCTCCGCACCGTGCGGCCAAACAGCGCGACGCCGCGATGGATGAAGAGTGGCGTCAGCGCAGCGCCGGTTCCGAGCCCGCCAAGATGCGCCCACCAGCCGACATGCCCCTGTGGGTCGATCAAGCCCTGCACGAGCTGGAACAGGATCCAGGCCGCGATCGCATAGAGGGCGGTGATATGCAGCGGGATCCAGTTGAAGGCCAGCCCCCAGATCCGGACGCGCGGATAGAGCATCAGATAGGCGGCGATGACGCCCGAGATCGCGCCCGAGGCCCCGATCAGCGGCTGGTCCGAGGCCGGGTTCATCAGCGCATGCGCGAGCGAGCCGCCGAGACCGCAGAGGAAGAAGAACACCAGGAAGCGCCCATGTCCCATGGCGTCCTCGACATTGTCGCCAAACACCCAGAGGAACAGCATGTTGCCGGCGAGGTGGGCGAGGCTCGCATGCAGCAGGATGTTGCTGAACAACGTCGCCCAGGAGGGGGCCTGCAGGATTTCGGGCGGGAGCTGGGCCGCGCCGAAGAACACCGAGGGGATGAAGCCGAAGCCGGCAGCGATCGCGATCTGGCCGTCAGAGTCCTGGCGCAGCGTCATCAGCAGGTAGAGCCCGACGCACAGCCCGATCAGGGCGTAAGTGACATAGGGCGCGCGCATGAAGCGAAGCGGGACGCCGTCATGCAAGGGGATGAACACGTTCGGCCCTAGCGGTTCTGGCCCGGCACCCAGAGCACGTCGCCCCTGGCCTTGGCATTGAGGAAGCGTGAGGCGACGAAGAGGAAGTCCGAAAGCCGGTTGATGTATTTCAGCGCCGCCTTCGAGACGACCTCGCCTGGCGCTTCTGCCAGCTCGGCCATCAGCCGCTCTGCGCGCCGGCTGACCGTGCGGGCCAGATGCAGATGCGTGGCCGCCGGCGTTCCGCCCGGCAGCACGAAGGAGCGCAGCGGTGCGAGGTCGGCGTTGAGTTGGTCGATCTCGCTCTCGAGGCGGTCGACCTGAGCCTGGACGATGCGCAGCGGCTCGTAGCCGAGCGGCTTGCCGGTTTCCGGCGTCGACAGATCGGCGCCGAGGTCGAAGAGATCATTGCTGATGCGGGCAAGCATGTGATCGACCGCCGCATCCTCGGCGGTGGCATGAAGCCGCGCAATCCCAATGCAGGCATTGGTCTCGTCGACCGTGCCATAGGCCGCGACGCGCAGGTCGAATTTCGGCCGGCGCGGGCCGGCCGCGAGCCCGGTCGTGCCGTCGTCGCCCGTGCGCGTGTAGATTCGGTTGAGCTTGACCATCCCCGCGTTATAGCGCGGCGCGCGTCGGACGGAAGGCGTCTTCGCGCAGGGTCAGGCTGGGCCGAAAGGCACGGCCTCAGAAGCTGTAGCCGAGCCTTGCCCCAACATTGGCCGGGCCGCGCGGGTTGCCGCGATCCGAGCAGCCGGCAGTGCTGAAGTGCTCCAGCGTCGCGACCAAGCTCCAGCGGTCATTGAGGCGCACGCCGAGCGCCGCGGCCTCGCGGGTGCCGGCGTTGCAGCCGACATTCAGCCGGTTCTCGGGGATGATCGCGCCCGTCTTGCCGTCATTCAGCGCGGCGCCGAGGCTGGCCTCGACGAAGACCGCCTTGCTCAGGTCGACGGTCCAGGTCGCACCGGCATAGGCATAGCGCGTGCCGTTGAAATTCGCGCTCGCGCCAAGATGGAAGCGCGGGACAAAGGCATTGGCGAAGCGGTCGGCCAGGGTGAACGGGCGCGGCGTAGCGATCTCGCCGCCGAAATTGAGCAGCCCGCCCTCGCGCCCGCCGGGATTGGCGACGGCAGCACCAACGCGCGCCTCCCAGGACAGGGTCGGGGACGGCTCGGTCGCGGGAGCGTAGCTTGAGACTCCGGCCGGGAGACTCTGCGCCTGCGCCGCCAGCGGCGAGGCTGTCAGAGAGCCGGCAAGGAGCAGCAACGCGACGCGAACCATGGCGAATTGTTCTTATTGTCGGACAAGTGGAGCTTAAGAAAGCACAGAGACTCGTGGCTGAAATAAGGCAAGATTGTGGCAAATGCCTAATTGTTGTCGCCGCAAGCAAAATTTAGCTGATTTAAATCAAAGACTTAAAAGATTTCTGTGGAGGCTTGGCCGCAGGCCCCAGGCGCGGGAAACGAGTGCGGTCGCTCAACCGGAGCGCCACCAGACCACGCCCAGGATCACCAGGATCGCGATGAACTGGAGGATCACCCGCAGGCGCATCAGCCTCTGCGAGGTGTTGGCGCTGCCCCCCCGCAGCATGTTGACCAGTCCAAGCAGAAGGACGATGGCGACGGCGCCGACTGCGACGGGAACGATGGCGGCTGACATGCTCATGACGGTGACTTAGTGCGCTCGCGCGGCTTTGACCAGCCGCGTGCCGCAGGCGCGATACGAAAAGGGACTCAGCAAATGTCGCACCGGCCGAAGCCTCGCCCTGGCCGCATCATCTTGCTTCACGGCGCGTCGAGCAGCGGCAAGTCGACGCTCGCGCGGGTCCTGCAGAGTACCCTGGACGAGCCCTTCTGGCATATCTCGATCGACCATCTCCGCGATTCCGGCGTGCTGCCTTCCGCCCGCATCGCGCAGGGCGATTTCCGCTGGAGCGAAATGCGGGCGAGCTTCTTCGACGGCTTCCATCGCTCGCTCGCGGCCTACGCCTCGGCGGGCAACAACCTGATCGTCGAGCACATCCTCGACACGGCGGGATGGCTGGATGACCTCGTTACGCTGCTTGCGCCGTTCGAAGTGTTCTTCGTCGGCCTGCATTGTCCACTGCCCGAGCTCGTCCGCCGGGAGCAGGCGCGGGGAGACCGCCGGATCGGAAGCGCCGAACAGGATCACAAGACGATCCATCGCGGCCAGCGCTACGATCTCGAGCTGCAATCGGACCAGGATGTGGCCGAGAACGTCGCCCGCCTGATCACAGCCTGGCGCGCGAGGTCGTCGGCCTCGATCTTCTCGAGCCTCGCGGCGCGCCAGCCGGATCCAGGCCCGAGCTGATCGCCCCGGCCTTCGGCCGGCCAGAACTCATCCGCCAGCTACTGGCTCAATCGTTTGCCGCACCGCCGTCAGGGCGTCTGCGGCAGGACGTCGTTGCCGAAAAAGTCCGTCTGCCGCGGCCCGCTGCTCTGATTGGCCCGGACATAATTCGGCCCGCCCGTGCTCGGCGCGACCGGGCCGGGATCAAGATAGCTGCGCTGCGCCGGCAGGGGCATCGAAATCGGCGCCGACGTGGCGACCGGCGGCTCGCTCGAACTGGTGCAGGCGATCAGGGGCCAGCAGCACAGGATGGCAGCCGGAAGCCGGCAGAACTTCATGACGGTCTTCATCCTGTCCTCAATCGTTCGAGACGAGTCTTGGCAATCGCTCATCCTCATAGCTCATTTCTCGTACCCGGCTCCGCCGGTCAACCGATGTGCCTGTGGACGACCGCGCTGCAGCGTGAGCAGCGCGCCACTCTGATCAGATCATGCGCGAGGCCCGGCCTCAACTACTTGCCGATCGGGCTCCGTCTTAAGCCACGGCTCGCCGCGGCGTTGTGGCAGGGCGTAACAGGATGATTCGTGCCAGTTGCCTTGCGGCCAGCATTCCTGCAGGCGCGGCAATCTGGTCCCCCACCTCCACGGATTTACCATTTCTTAACCGTCGAGGCGTCCCCTTGATGGGTCCAATGGGGCTCGGGGGGCTTGCAAAGGACCGTGACCATGCACGAACCCACCCCAGACCAGGCCGTCGTGGAGCAGCTCGTCGGCCAGCCGGTCGCCGATGTCGAACGAGAGCTGATTCTGGCGACGCTGCGGGAAACGGGCGGCAACCGCACCCACGCCGCCAACCTCCTCGGCATCGCCATCCGCACCTTGCGCAACAAGATCGGCTCCTACGCCGCCGATGGCCACGACGTGCCCGAGCCGACGCATCCAACGGCCCAGTAAGGACCACGTCCATGACTCCATCCGAAGCGATGGCGGCCAGCAATCTGGCTTCCTCGGCGACGATGGCGGGGTTGCTGCGCTGCCTCGTTCAGAATCGCCTTCTGCAGCCCGCCGACATCCGTGAGATCTATGAGACGGCCCTGCTGCTGCTCGAGCAGCAGCAGGCGGCCGTTCCGCATGCAGAGGCCAGCTTCTGCGCTGCGCGAGCCGTCATCGAACGCCAGCTTTAACCGGGCTGACGGCCTTCGTTCGTCTGGACATTGCCTTGCCGCGCCCGCTGGACGAAGACTGGGACGCCGCCTGCGGGCGAGCCCTTGCCGCCCAGCCCCGAGACCGCCTTGCGCATCCTGCTGATCAATCCCAACACAACGGCGGAGGTGACCGCCCTGATGGAGCGCGTGCTCGCGCCGCAGCTTCCGGCCGGCGTCGCGCTCCTACCTGTCACAGGGCGCTTCGGAGCGCGCTACATCGCCAGCCGTGCCGCGGCCGCCATTGCCGGCCATGCCGCGATCGAGGCCTATGCCGAGCACGGCCGTGGCTGCGACGCGGTCTATCTCGCCTGCTTCGGCGATCCGGGCCTGCTAGCGCTGAAGGAGCTGGCCCGCATCCCGGTCATCGGCATGGCCGAGGCCAGTTGCCTTGCCGCCGCCACGCGGGCCGAACGCTTCTCGATCGTCACCGGCGGCGAGCGCTGGGGACCGATGCTGCACGAGTTCGTCGCGTCACTCGGGCTGGGCGGCCGCCTGGCTGCGGTCGAAACCGTGGCCCCGACCGGGGCAGAGATCGCGCGCGATCCAGACAGCGCCATCGCACTGCTGGCGCAGGCCTGCCGGCTCACGGCAGTGCGCGACGGCGCCGGCGCCGTCATTCTCGGCGGAGCCGGGCTCGCCGGCCTCGCCGCCCGTGTCCAGCCTCATGTCGAGGTGCCGGTGATCTGCTCTGTCGAGGCCGGCATGAGGGCCGTGCTGGCGGCGCTGCGCGATCCGCCGGCCAAGCCCACGGCGGGCGATTTCGCCCTGCCCGCGCCGATCGGCAGCACCGGCCTCGCAGAGAGTCTCGCCGCTATCCTCGCCCGCCCTTGAGCGCGCGAGCCTGAGCTCAGCCCTTCTTGGCCAGCGACATGCCGTTCTGCGACGCAACCCAGTCGGACAGCATCGGCACGTAGTCGTCGCCCCTGCCGGCGGCGACGGCGGTCGCGAAGCTGTTCTTAACGGCATTGCCGATCGGATTGGGCACGCCGGCCACATTGGCGACGCTCTCGAGATAGCGAACGTCCTTGAGCGCGTTGACCAGCGTGAACTTATGCGCGTCGCGGTCGCGCTCCAGCACATACTGCATGAAGGTCTGGTAGAAGCCGCAATCCATGCGGCTGCCGCGCAGCACGCTGTCGAAGGTCTGCGGCGTGATGCCGATCTTCTGTGCCAGCGTCAGCGCCTCCGCATAGATCGCGGCATAGCCCATCGAGAGGAAGTTGTTCAGGAGCTTCATCTTGTGGCCGTCGCCGACCGGGCCGAGATGCACGACCTTCTGCGCCCAGGCCTCGATCGCCGGCCTGATTCGGGCGAAGATCTCCGGCGTCGTGCCGACCATGGCCGAGAGCAGGCCGAGAGCCGCCTGAGCCGGCGTTCCGCCGAGCGGCGCATCGACCAGATGCAGCCCCTTCGCCTCCAGCTCGGCGGCGATCCGCAACGTCACCGTCGGGTCGGACGTCGAGCAATCGACGATCACTGTCCCCGGCTTCGCACCCGCCGCGATGCCGTCCGGACCGTTCACCACCGCCTCGACCTGGGCCGAGCCCGTCACGCACAGGAAGATGATCGTCGCGCCCTGCGCCAGTTCCTTCGGCGTCTTCGCCTCCTTCGCGCCGGCCGCGACGAGCTCCTCGACCGGCTTGCGGTTGCGATGCGCCATCACCGTCAGCGGAAAGCCCTTGTCGACGAGATTTCGCGCCATCCCTTGCCCCATCAGCCCAACGCCGATGAAGCCGACCGATTCTTTGGTTGCATTCATCTTCAATTTCTCCGGTTTATGTGAGAATGACGTGTCGATGTGGCGGAACGCCTGAACAGGAGCCGGTCCCCTGGTCGCGTTTCCGGCATCGGAGAAGCGCCTCATGACCAGCAGCGGCCCTATCGGCGCCGGGTCTCCCGTGAAACTGCCGACAGCCGCTCCAGGCAGCCGCGGCCGGGTCACGCTGCAGATCATCGCCGATCGCCTGACGGTTTCGACGGCCACGGTTTCGCTGGCCCTGCGCGGCTCGCCGCTCGTGGCGGAGGCGACCCGCAGCCGCGTCCAGCAGATGGCCCGGGAGATGGGCTACAGCTACAATCGCAGTGCCGCTTCGCTGCGCACCGACCGGACCAACATCCTCGGCGTCGGCTTCCACGACATCACCAACCCCTATTTCGCCGAGCTCCTCGCCGCGATCGAGGAGACCACCACGGCCAATGGCCGCTCGATCCTGCTCGGCACCTATGGCGAGGACCTCGAACGGCAGGACCGCGTGCTCAACACGCTCAAGGAGTACCGTCCCGACGGCATGATCCTCTGCGCGGCCGGCGGCAGCACGCCTGAGACCTTCGCGCATCTGATCGCGGCCGGCGTCCCGATCGTCCAGCTCTCCCGCGAGATCAGCACAGATCTCGACTTCGTCGGCTCCGACGACCGCCACGGCACGATCCTGGCGATGGAGCACCTGATCGGCCTCGGCCATCGCCGCATCGCCTTCATCTGTGCCAACCAGGGCATCTCCACCGGCCGCAACCGCTATCTCGGCTACTGCGAGGTGCTGGGGCGGTACGGCATCGCCGTCGATCCGAGCCTGGTCTATACCGGCTATGGCACGCGCGAGAACGGCTCCAAAGGCATCCAGACCGTGCTCGATGCGCCCGATCCGCCCACGGCAGCCGTCTGCATGAACGACCTCGCCGCCTTCGGTGCTATGCTCGGGCTGCGCCATCGCAGCCGCGAAGCCGGCATCGATTTCTCGATCGTCGGCTGCGACGACGTCCAGGAAGCGGCGCAATGGTATCCGGCCCTGACGACGATCCGGAATTTCCAGGACGAAATGGGGCGCAAATCGGCCGAGTTCCTGATCAGCCGCATTACCGAGCCCGGCGCCCCGCCGCGCCGCCTGTTGCTGACGCCTGCGCTGGTCATCCGCGGCACGACGACGCCGCCACGCAGCTGAGCCGCCGGCCGGCCGCTCAGGCATCGTTGGCAGGCTTGGCGTTGAGGGCGCGATAGGCGCGTACCACCTGCGAATCGTCGCGCCCGCCATGGCCGAGCCCGGATGTGGCCAGGAACATCTGGTGCGCCGCAGCGGCAAGGGGCAGAGCGGTCCGGGCGGCACGCCCCGCATCGAGCACGATGCCGAGATCCTTGACGAAGATGTCAACCGCGCTCGTCACCGCCGGATCCGGCTCGTGCATGCGCGGCCCGCGGTCCTTGAGCATCCAGGACGAGGCGGCCGAGCCACCCATGATCTCGAACAGCAACCTGCCGTCGACGCCGGCCTTCTCGGCCAGCGACAGGGCCTCGGCCGCCGCCGCGATATGGACGCCGCAGAGGAGCTGGTTGACCGTCTTCACCACGGCGCCCTGCCCGGCCTTCTGCCCGACATGGAAGACCTTGTCGCCCATCGCCTCGAGCACGGGCCGGGCCAATGCAAAGGTCTCGTCCGGCGCGCCGACCATGATCGTCAAGGTCGCTGCCCTTGCGCCGACGACACCGCCCGATACGGGTGAATCGACGAAGCGCCGGCCGCTCCTTTCGACCTCCGCCGCGATCGCCTCGACCTCGCCCGGCGGGCACGTCGCCATCAGCATGACGACCGCGCCTGGTGCCAGCGCCGCGAGCGCTCCGGCCTCGAACAGCACGGAGCGTGCCTGCGCGGCATTGACCACCATCAGCACCAGCGCCTCGGCCCCGGCCGCAGCGTCCATCGCACTGCCGGCATCATGCCCGCCGGCCGTGACCAGCGCCTCGCGCGCGCTCGCCCGCATGTCGAAGCCGGTGACCCGGAACTGCCGCTTGACAAGGTTCTCGGCCATCGGCGCGCCCATGGCGCCGAGCCCAATGAAGGCGATGGATTTCGGGGTGGTCGGCATCTGCGCGCTCTATCCTCTGCTCAGTCATCCCGGGCGAAGCAAGGCGCAGCCCCGTGATCCATGCCTGAGCCTATCCGAGCGGCATTCCGGAATGGCCCCCCGGCACTGCGTGGCACCCCTGCTTCGGCTGGGATGGTCGCGCGGCGGCCCGCAGGGGCAAGCCGCGCCGTTCGCCCGTTATTCCTTCACCGCCCCGGTCATCGCCGACACGTAATGCTCGACGAAGAAGGCATAGAGGATGACCAGCGGCAGCGACCCCGCCAGCGCGCCCGCCATCAGCGAGCCCCAGCGATAGATGTCGCCATCGACGAACTCGTTCACGATGGCCACCGGCACGGTCTTGTTCTGCGTCGAGGACAGGAAGGTCAGCGCATAGATGAACTCGTTCCAGCACAGGGTGAAGGAGAAGATGAACGCCGAGATCAGCCCCGGCACCGCCAGGGGCAGGACGATCTTGATCAGGATCTGCGCCCGGCTCGCACCGTCGATCAAGGCGCATTCCTCGAGCTCGTAGGGGATGGTCTTGAAATAGCCCATCAGGAGCCAGGTCGAGAACGGGATCAGGATCGTCGGATAGACCAGGATCAGGGCCAACGGCGTGTCGAACAGGCCGACCTTGTAGATCACCGTGGCGAGCGGGATGAACAGGATCGAGGGCGGCACGAGATAGGCGAGGAAGATCAGCGCGCCGACCGTGACCGCACCCTTGAAGCGCAGGCGCACGATCGCATAGGCGGCGAGCACGCTGGCGATCAGCGAGATGAAGGTCGCACAGGTCGCGATCAGCATCGTGTTCCAGAGCCAGCGCGGATAGGCGCTCTCGAACAGCAGCTTGTAGATGTGCTTGAAGGTCGGCTCCCAGGTCCAGAACGGGCTGACCTTGTCCATCTCGATGAGCTGATGGTCGGGTTTCACCGCCGTCAGCGCCATCCAGTAGAACGGGAAGAGCAGGACGATCAGGATCAGGACCAGCGGGATATAGGTCGTGACGACGCGCCGCGGCAGCGTCTCCAGATAGGCCATGCCCTCGCTATGGTCTTGGGTGGCAGCGCGGCTGGGGCTGCCCTGGCCCGCATCGATGCTAGTCATTGCTGCCACCTTGCTGCCATTTGCGCGTCTGGAGCCCGTACCAGGCGATGCCGATCGCCGCGAGCAGGAAGGGGATCATCGCCGTCGAGATTGCCGCGCCCTCGCCGAGCTGCCCGGCGATGATGGCGCGCTGATACGAGAGCGTGGCCATCAGATGCGTGGCGTTGACCGGCCCGCCGCGGGTGAGCGCCCAGATGAGCTGGAAATCGGTGAAGGTGAACAGCACCGAGAAGGTCATCACCACCGCGATGATCGGCGTCAGCAGCGGATAGGTGATGTGCCGGAAGCGTTGCCAGTTGGTGGCGCCATCCAGCGTCGCGGCCTCGTAGAGCGAGGGCGAGACCGTCTGCAACCCAGCCAGAAGCGTGATCGCGATGAACGGCACGCCGCGCCAGACATTGGCGAAGATCGTCGACCAGCGCGCATTCCAGGGGTCGCCGAGGAAGTTGATGTTGTGGTCGATCCAGCCGAGCTGCCGCAGCGACCAGGAAATGATCGAGAACTGCGAGTCGTAGATCCACCAGAAGGCGATTGCCGACAGCACCGTCGGCACGATGAAGGGGATCAGCACGGCGGCGCGGATCAGCGCCTTGAACGGCAGATGCTTGTTCAGCAGCAGGGCGAGATAGAGCCCGATCACGAACTTCGCGGCGCTGGCGACCGTCGTATAGAGCAGCGTGTTGAAGACCGAGGTCCAGAACACCCCGTCATCCCAGAGCCATTCATAGTTCTCCAGCCCGACGAACTCGCCGGCACGCCCAATCTTGGTATCGGTGAAGGACAGCCAGACGCCGAGCCCCAGCGGATAGGCCAGGAACAGGATCAGGATGCCGGCGGCCGGCAACATGTACCAGAAGCCGAGCCAGTTGCGGCTGGCCTGGAGCTTCTGCCAGGCCGTGCGCTCGCTTTTGGCGGGCGTCAGGCGGACCGGCATCTCGACTGCGGAATTGGCCATCGCGCTTCCGATGTGATGCGTGAAATCGGTCCGGCCGCGGGGCCGGACTGTGATGTCGTGCAGCGTTGGATGTAGGCGGGGCGGCCCGCCGGAACGGGCCGCCCCGTCAGCTCACGCGGCTCAGCGATAGATGCGCTTCGCCTGCCGCTCGGCGCCGGCCATGGCGCCCTTGATGTCCTCGCGACCCGTGACGTAGTTCGCGAACATGTCGACCACGATGAAGTCGGCGATTGCCGCCGCCGCCTTCTCGCCCAGCGTGCCCTGTCCGGCCGGCGTCAGCGTGCGCTTGGCGACGTCGCGGAACGGCGTCGTCTTCGGGTCGGCGGTCCAGACCGGATTCTTGTCGTACTCGCCGAGGAAGTGCGAGAGGTAGCCGCCGGCCGCGGTGATCCACGGGTTGAACTGCGGCGCATCCATCATGAAGGCGATGAACGCCTTGGAGGCGTTGGGAACCTTCGTGAACTGGAAGGCCAGCATCGTGAAGGGCAGGTGGAGTTCGGTCGGCTTGCCGATCGGGCCGATCGGCATGTAGGCGTGGTCCATGTCGGCCGCCATCTCCGGCTTTTCCTTCTTGGCCGCGACGTAGACCGAGATGCCGTTGACGGTGGTGTGCAGTTCGCCGGCGAGGAAGGCCTTGTTGTTCGAGGAATCGTTCCACGAGGCCGTGCCGGGGATGAAGGTCTCGTAGAGCGCCTTGGCGTATTCCAGCGCCTTGGCGGTCTCGGGCGTGTTGATGATGACCTTGTCGTTCTTGTCGACGAGGTTGCCGCCATGGGTCCAGAGCAGCCAGTGCATCCAGGTGTTGGCGTCGCCCGAGGCGTGGCCGAAAGCCATGCCGGCGGGGGTGTTGTTAGCCTTCAGCGCCTTGCAGAGCTCGAGGAAGCCGGCCGTGTCCTTCGGGAACTCCTTGAAGCCGGCCTTGTTCATCGAGGAGATGCGGTAGTTCACCAGGCCGCCGCTGGCCGCGATCGGAATGCCTATCCACTTGTTGCCGAGCTTGCCGTAGGCCTCCGCCGACGGGAACCAGCCACCATGCTTCTCGCCGAGATATTTCGAGACGTCGGTGAGGTCGAGGCACTTCTGCGGGAACAGATGCGGCAGCGAGTAGAGCCCCCAGACGAGGTCGAGGCCCTGCCCGGTATTGGCGACCACCGAAGCCTTCGGCTGCAGGTCGTCATAGGACTCGTTGGTGACGTTGATCTTGGCGCCCGTGGCCTGCTCGAAGGCGGCGACGAGATTCATGAAGGCGACGTCTTCGGCTTCGACGAAGCGCTTCCAGCGCATCAGGTTGATCTTGGCGTTGGGCTCGACCTTGAAGGGCGAGGCCTGCGCCCAGGCCTTGGCCCAGGCGAACAGGTTGGCGGTGCCGCCCACGCTGAGGGCGGCACCGCCTTTGAGCAGTGATCTGCGATCGAAATGCATCTTTATCCTCCCTGGATATGGTTCGACGGCTCTTTGAGCGGCCGTTCTGAACCGGATTGTCCGGCCGTTTTCAGGTCACGATTCTCTTCCCCGTGCCGGCGTCGAAGAGATGTGTCACATTGGTGTCGGGCGTGATCCCGAGGTTCTCGCCGGGGCCCGCGGTGATGCGCTCGCGGAACACGCAGGTCAGGCTCTGGCCGCCGCAGCGGACCACGACCTGCGTCTCCGAGCCCATCGGCTCGACGACCACCACCTCAGCCTGGAGACCGTTCGGATCGAGCTTGATATGCTCGGGGCGGATGCCCAGCACGGCCGCCTTGCCGTTCGAATCCGCCGGATGGCTGCCGATCGGCCAGAGCATCTTGCCGCCCTTGCCGTCATCGGTCTCGAAGCCGGCAGCCGTGATCGTGCCCTTGAGCAGGTTCATCGAGGGCGAGCCGATGAAGGCCGCCACGAACAGATTGGCGGGACGGTCGTAGAGCTCGAGCGGCGCGCCCATCTGCTCGACGATGCCGTCATGCATCACGACGATCTTGTCGGCCATCGTCATGGCCTCGATCTGGTCGTGCGTGACATAGACGGTCGTGGTCTTCAGCCGCTGATGCAGCTCCTTGATCTCGGTGCGCATCTGCACACGCAGCTTGGCGTCGAGATTGGAAAGCGGCTCGTCGAACAGGAAGACCTGCGGGTCGCGCACGATGGCGCGGCCCATGGCGACGCGCTGGCGCTGGCCGCCCGAGAGCTGGCGTGGATAGCGGTCGAGCAGCTTGTCGAGGCCGAGGATTCCGGCCGCCTTGCCGACGCGCTCGTCGATCTCGGCCTTCGGCGCCTTCCGCAGCTTCATCGAGAAGGCCATGTTGTCGGCGACCGTCATATGCGGATAGAGCGCATAGTTCTGGAACACCATCGCGATGTCGCGTTCCTTCGGCGGCACATCGTTGACGACGCGCGGTCCGATGCGGATCTCGCCGCCGGAGATGTTCTCCAGCCCGGCGATCATGCGCAGCAGGGTCGATTTTCCGCAGCCCGACGGCCCGACCAGGATCACGAACTCGCCGTCATCGATGTCGATGTCGACACCATGGATGACCTGGGTCGCGCCATAAGCCTTGCGCACGTCGGCAATCTGGACTGAGGCCATCTGGGCCCTCTCCTAAAATTCGTTTCCCCGTGGACACGGTGGTCCGCCGCCTCCGGCAGAGTCCGAGTCGCATCGCATATCGGCCTGTTGCGACCGATCGATGAATGTTGCCGTCGGCTAAGCACCGCGCCTCGTTCAGGAGGGGCGGTCCCTTGCGCCGGAGTTCATCTGCGATAAAGTCATACGATACAGACAGGCGTGTCAAGCGCCGGACGCAAGCCGGGGAGCGGGTCTCATCCCCATGCCGCCCGCGACGGAGGAGGCGCCAGACGATGCGGGTGCGCGACTATTCGCGACCAACGACGCTCAATCCCGACCGCCTTTTCGGCCAGGTCGCCCAGAAGCTCGCCGTCGCCATCATAACAGGCTCCGTCAAGGCCGGCGAGTTGCTGCCGAACGAGGACGATCTGCGCTCCGACATCTCGGTCTCGCGCACCGCCTATCGCGAGGCGGTGAAGGTGCTCACCGCCAAGGGGCTGGTCGAGGCCAGGCCGAAGAGCGGCACGCGCGCCGCGCCCCGCGACAGCTGGAATCTGCTCGATCCCGACGTCCTCTCCTGGCATTTCGAGGCCGATCCGAACGAGAAATTCATCCGCGATCTCTTCGAGTTGCGCCGCTTTGCCGAGCCGGCCGCGGCCGGCCTGGCGGCGCAGCGCCGTACGCCAGCCGACATCGCGAGAATCGAGGCCGCCTATCGCGGCATGTCCGATAACCACCCCTATGCCGACGCGACGATCCGCGCCGACCTTGCCTTCCATGAGGCCGTCTTCGCCGCCTCGCACAACGCCACGCTGATGTGCCTGGCGAGCGCCGTCGCCGCCACCGTGCAATGGTCCCTGCTGCTCAAATCGGTCGACGACCGCGACTTCTTCGTCGCCTCCCTGGTCGACCATGAGCGCGTTCTGGACGCTATCATCCAGCGCGACGGCGATCTCGCAGCGGCACGGATGACGACGCTGGTCATCGACAGCCTGAACACGACGCTTGCCTTCCTGACCCCGGGCGCAGCGGCGCCGATCCAGAAAACGGCGTGATTAAGTCATATTATATATGCGCCATCGGCGCTTTCCGCGCGACGCGAGGCGTGGTGGGATGCCCAACGATCGATCGCAGCAAGGCAACGGCTTCCATGCAGCCGCCATATCGGCCATTTAATCGATTCATATTCGCCTGATCAAGCCGCCCGACCATCACTCTGAGCCTACGGAAGCACTCCCATGACACGGTCCGACGCCACCGAAATCCTGATGACCGGCCCGCTGATGGCCTATGCCGCCGACCAGCTGAAGGCCCGGTACACCGTCCACGAGCTGTGGAAAGCGGAGGACAAGGCGGCGTTCCTGCGCGACATCGCCGGGCGCGTCCGCGGCGTCGCCGCCGGCGGCGGCCACAACCGGGTCGACGGTGCGCTGTTCGACGCGCTTCCGAAGCTCGAGGTCGTCTCGAGCTTCGGCGTCGGCTACGACCATGTCGATGCGGCCGAGGCCGGAAAGCGCGGCCTCGTGGTCACGAACACGCCCGACGTCCTGACCGACGAGGTCGCCGACCTCGCGCTCGGCCTGCTGATCTCGACCGTCCGGCAGCTGCCGCAGGTCGATCGCTATCTGCGCGAGGGCAAGTGGCTCAAGGGCGCCTATCCGCTGACGACGTCTCTGCGCGGCCGCACGGTCGGCATCGTCGGCCTCGGCCGCATCGGCAAGGCGGTCGCGAGCCGCGTCGAAGCCTTCGGTCTGCCGGTCGTCTATCACGGCCGCTCGCGCCAGGCGGACGTCGCCTATCGCTACTATCCCTCGCTGGTCGAGATGGCCCAGGACGTCGATACGCTGATCTCGGTCGCGCCCGGCGGCGCCTCGACCCACCACATCATCAATGCCGAGGTGCTGAAGGCGCTCGGCCCCAACGGCATCGTCATCAATGTCGGCCGCGGCACCGTCATCGACGAGCAGGCGCTGATCAAGGCCCTGCAGGACAAGATCATCCTGTCGGCAGGCCTCGACGTCTTCGAGGACGAGCCGCGCGTGCCGGCCGAGCTGATCGCGATCGAGCATGCCGTGCTGCTGCCGCATGTCGGCTCGGCCTCGGTTCATACCCGCGAGGCGATGGGCCAGCTTCTCGTCGACAACCTCGCCTCCTGGTTCGAAGGCAAGGGACCGCTGACGCCCGTCGTCGAGACGCCATGGAAGAAGGCCTGAGCGTCTTGCCCGGCGCGGCGACGCACCGATCCCTGCTGCTGGCGGCGGGCATCCTGCTCGCCTGCCATGCTTCGGCGTCGGCGCAGACCGCGCCACTCCCGCGCGGCGCCGACAAGGCGCCGCCGGCCATCGCTCCGCTGCTCGGTGCCTGGGATCTTGAGCAGATCGGCGCCTCGCGCCAATGCACGGTCACGCTGGGTGTCGAGAACGCGGCCAATGGCCGCCAGTTGCGCTTTCCTGCAACCTGCCGCCGCGCCCTGCCGATCCTCGACGATGTCGCGTCCTGGAACACGGCGCCGGACGGATCGCCGCGCCTCGACGACGCCCTCGGCAAGACCCTGATCCTCTTCCGCCAGAGCGGCAATGCCGGTTTTCAGGGCAAGGGGCCTGACGGCAAGGACTATCGGCTCGATCCGAAGAACCATCCGCGCGCCGTGTCGCGCCCCGCGCTGAGGCCGGCGGAGGCCGCAGCCACCGCAGCCCAGCGCCCGACCGTGGTCGACCCGGCCAGCGCGCCGGCAGCCGATAGCCTGCCCGGCCGCTACGCGATGATGCGCCAGGCCAATCGCGAGGCCTGCCGCATCGTCCTCGGCCCGGCTCCCGCGGGGGCGCAGACCCGCGCCACGGCGGCGTTCGAGGGCAACTGCCCGGATACGGGGTTGACGATCTTCGACCCCGTCGGCTGGCGCTATGCCGCAGGCCGGCTCGCGCTTGTTGCCCGCAAAGGCCATAGCGTGGAATTGATCTTCGAGGGCGGCCAATGGCGCAAGGACCCGGCAGTGGGCGCACCGCTGCTGCTGCGCAAGCTGCCCTGAGTCTCAGACGAAGAACTCGTTCGCCAGCTCCGCCGGGAACAGCCTCTCGGCATGGAGCCTTCGGAAGCGCTCCGGACCAATCGATTCAGCCACGTCCTGATTCAATCTCAAGATCGACAGCACATGCCCCGTGCGTGCGCCGAACGGGCTCGAAGTCGTCATTGGATCGACGCGCATATCCTTGAACATCGCGGACGGACCGGTCGCACCGGCGTCATGCTCGGTCTTGAAGTGGGCAATGCTCCGGATCGTCTCTTCGCCGCAGAAGCCATCGATGGCGATCTGCTGCCGGCCCGCCGGAATGAAGTTGTACTGCTCTCCGCCGAGCTTCTGCGGCTGGTCCTGCAGCAGGCGGATGAAGAACTGGACGAGCAGCACGTCTGCCCGCTTGTTGGCACATGCCCGACCGACAGCCTGATCGATGAGATAGATGATCGGGATCGTGCTGGTCTCTCGCGTGACGATCTTGAGGCGCGGCATGGCTGTTGTCCCCGAGCTCTGCCGCAATCCTACCAGTGACCTGCATTTGGCGAAATCCTGCCCGCGCCCCACGACCGACCCCAGGTCGGCCCGCCGTGATCCTAGCCGATCGAGCTCCGGCGCCGCGCCTTGAACCTGCATCGCAGGCCCCCTCACTGGCGTTTCTGTGCGACCGTCCCTAGATGCGGTCGATGGCCGAGGCCCCCGCGCCGAAGGAGGACGACCCGATGTTCAATGCCAAATCCCTGCTCGATGCTCTCGTCAGCGCCGGCACCCAGGCCGGCAAGCCCGGCGGCCAGGGCCAGACGGGTGCGCTCGGCTCCGTTCTGGGGGACCTCTCCAGCAAGGTGCAGCAGAGCGGCGGGATAGGCGGGCTCGCCAACATGGCGAGCCAGATCCTCGCCCAGGCAACGCAGGGGCTCGGCGACGCCGCGCGCCAGACCGGCGTGCAGCAGAAGGCCGGCGAGGCTCTCGGCCAGGCCACCGGTGGACGCTCGGCCCAGGACGTGCTGGCCCAGGCCAAGGCGATGTTCGACAAGAACCCGGCCATGGCGACCGCCGTGCTGGGCGGCCTCGGCGCGCTGGTCTTCGGCTCCTCGACCGGTCGCGCCGTCGTCGGCTCCGCCGCGCGTCTCGGCGGGATGGCCCTGATCGGCGGGCTCGCCTACAAGGCCTATCAGAACTACCAGTCCGGCAAGCCCATGCTGGACATCGGGAGCCCAGAGCTTCTCCCCGCTCCTTCCGGGACCGGCTTCGAGCCGGAGGCCGCGAGCGAGGCCACCGCGCTCGTCTTCATCCGCGCCATGATCGCCGCAGCGGCGGCCGATGGCGCGATCGATGCCGATGAGCGCGCCGCCATCCTCGGCAGCCTGCGCGTGGCTGGCTTCGATCAGGAGGCGAATGAATGGCTGGCTAAGGAAATGGCCAACCCGGCTTCGGTCGAAACCCTGGTCGAGGGCGCCGAAAGCCCCGAGATCGCGGCGCAGATCTACACGGCTGCGCGCATCGCCATCAATCCGGACACGGCGAAGGAAAAGGACTTCCTCGCCGGCCTTGCAGCCTCGCTCGGTCTCGACGCCGAACTCGTGGCCAATATCGACGCAGCCGCCAGCGCGGCCAAGGTCTGACACGGCGCCAGCGCACGTCTGCTCTCTTGAAGGCTTCGCCGTCGCGGCGAGGCCTGCCGGCATATGGTCCGCCCCGGCTGATTGCCTCGTTCGACGGCAATCGGTGTGCCCCTGCAGCCGACTGTTAAGCATGGCAGCCGAATGACCGGCATGCCCCACCGTCATCCACCCAAGCTTAGGAATTATCAGGCAGCAAGACGGGAGCCAGAACGGCTCAATGTGACAGGACGTTCGCCCGGACCGTATCATCGCTCCTGGACGCATTAGCGGCGCAAGGGAAGAAGAGACAACGACATGTCTTTGACTGCGATGATCAGGGCGATGCGTCCGCATCATTGGCTCAAGAACGGGCTCGTGTTCGTTCCGATCCTGCTCAATCACGACGTCTTCGACATTGCGGCGATCGGCCATGGCGTCGTCGCCTTCCTCGCCTTCAGCCTGATGGCTTCCGCTATCTATCTCCTCAACGACATCGTCGACGTCGAAGCCGACAGGCGCCATCCGACCAAGTGCAAACGCCCTCTGGCTGCGGGCGAAATCACCGCGCGCCAGGCCTATGCGACGATCCCCCTGCTGCTCGCCACGTCCTTTGGGCTGTCCTGGCTGCTGCCCAAGCCGAAGCTCTTCCTACTGGTGCTCGGCGCCTATTTCGTGCTCGCCCTGGCCTATCTCTTCGTGCTCAAGCGCAAGCTGCTGGTCGACGTACTCGGGCTGGCCGCGCTGCATACGCTGCGCATTCTCGCCGGCAATGCCGCCGCGGCGATCCAGATGTCGTCCTGGCTGCTCGCGTTTTCGATGTTCCTGTTCCTGAGTCTGGCGCTGGTGAAGCGCTACGCCGAGCTGCGCATCACCCAGGACCAGTCCGGGCTGAAAAAGGCGGGGCGCGGCTACCACGCCGAGGATATCGAGGCGCTTTCGCAGCTCGGCATGGCGTCGGGTTGCACCTGCGCCCTGATCATGGCGCTCTATGTCGACAGCGCCGCCGTCAAGGAACTCTATCGCCACCCGGAGCTGATCTGGCTGGTCTGCCCGATCATCCTCTATCAGATGGCGCGGATCTGGTTCCTGGCGCGGCGCGGCGCCATGCCGGACGATCCGCTCGTCTTCATGATCCGCGACTGGCGCAGCCAGGTCACCGGCGCGACAGTGGTCATCATCATGGTCGCGGCGACGCTGCTGCCGTGAACAGCACTCCTTCGGAGATACGCTCCTGGGGCGGATTGAGGGCGCAGGACAGCGTGCTGCTCAGCCCGGAGGACTGGCTGACCGATCCCTCGCCGCAGCGGGGCCCCGTCCTGGCCCATGGCAATGGCCGCTCCTATGGCGATTCCTGCCTGAACGATGGCGGGCGGCTGATCATGGCGCGTGGCCTCGACCGCATTCTGGCCTTCGATCGCATCAGCGGGCTCGTCACCTGCGAGGCCGGTGTCCTGCTCGCCGATCTGCTGAAGGTCGTCGTGCCGGCTGGCTGGTTCCCCCCGGTGACGCCCGGAACCTGCTTCGTCACCATCGGCGGCGCGCTGGCCAACGATGTGCACGGCAAGAACCATCACCGTGCCGGCACCTTTGGTCGCCACGTCCGCGCCTTCGAGCTCGTCCGCTCGGACGGGCAGCGGCTGACCTGCGCACCCGACATCAATGGCGCGCTCTTCGCCGCAACCATCGGCGGCATGGGACTCACTGGCCTGATCACGCAGGTCACGCTCCAGCTCATGCCAGTCGCTTCCGCCGAGATGCAGCAGGAGACCAACCATTTCGACGGGCTAGACCACTTCTTTGCCATCGCCGCCGAATCCGATGCGACGCATGACTATACCGTCGCCTGGATCGATGCCCTGGCCAGCGGCTCCGGATTCGGCCGCGGCGTGTTCTTCCGCGCCAACCATGCGCCGGCCTCGCACGAGCCGTCGGGCCGCCCTCGGCGCAGCCTGCCCTTTCCGATCAGGCCGCCGGTTCCGCTGATCAACGGCCTGACACTGCGCGCCTTCAACATGCTCTATCGCGCGGCGCAGCCACGCTCACCGGAGCCCAGGCGCATTGCCTACCAGCCGTTCTTCTATCCGCTCGACCGGGTCAGGAACTGGAACCGCGCCTATGGGCCCGGCGGCCTGCGCCAGTTTCAATGCGCGATCCCGATGGCTCACGCCCGCGATGCCGTCGAGGAGATGCTGCGGCGGACACTGGCCGCCGGCGAAGCCTCCTTCCTCACCGTGCTCAAGCTTTTCGGCGACGTGCCCTCGCCCGGGATGATGTCCTTCCCCATCGCGGGCGCGACATTGACGCTCGACTTTCCCAATCGCGGCGAGCGCACCGCGAAGCTGCTCGACGAGCTCGACCGCATTGCCCTTGCGAGCGGCGGCCGCGTCAATCCCTACAAGGACGCCCGCATGTCGCCGGCGACCTTCGAGGCCTCCTTCCCGCAGTGGCGCGCCTTTGCGGCCCATGTCGACCCGGGGTTCTCATCCAGCTTCTGGCGGCGGGTCACGGCCGGCTGAATCGACCCTGTCCGAGTCCTCACAAAAAAATCTCGCATCGCCTTGAACCTCCTCGCCGCCCGCCGCGACCAACGGTCATGGAGGGCGAATGGTTCGCCCCGAACGAATTCAGGGAGACCGAGACGATGACCCGCTTCAAGAAGATCGCGACCGCCACCCTTGCCGCCCTCGCGCTGGCCTCCACCCTGGCCGCGACTTCCGCCGAGGCCGGCCCGTACTACCGGGGCTACCGCGGTTACGGCTGGGGCGTCGGAGCCGGTGTCGTCGGCGCGCTCGCCGCGGGTGCCCTGGTCGCCGCGGCCACCCGCCCGGCCTATGGTGGCTACTATGCCTACGGCCCCGTCCGCCGCTGCGACATGGTCGAGCGCATCAACCGCTACGGCGAGATCGTCGGCTACCGCCGCGTCTGCGGCTACTACTGAGGTTCGAGCTGCTGGCGGCCCGGGGCCAGGAACCCGCAGGGCCGCCGCCACGCAGAACCGGATTTTCGCAGACCCAGTTCACAAACGGCTTCCCGATCCTCCCGGGGAGCCGTTTTTGCTGCTTAGCCAACGCAAAAAGGGCCGGCGAGCCGGCCCTTTCCAGAACGTCACGAAGCTGCCGGCTCAGCCCTTCGAAACCGCGACCTTGCGCAGATAATCGGTCACGATGCGCGTGATGCCGCGCGACAGCAGGTCGTCCAAAGCATTGATGAAGGTGTCGCAATCCTCGCGCGTCGCGATCAGCGGCGGCTCGAGGCGAATGACGTTGCGGTTGTACTCGGTGAAGGCGACGAGCACGTCGTAATCCTTCAGCAGCAGCGCGCCGACGAAGCCGCAGAGCGAACCCTTGAGCTTGTCGTCAAGCAGCGCGACCATGTGCTTGAGCCCGAAAGGCATGGTCTCGCTGATGTCCTGGAACTCGACGCCGATCATTAGGCCGCGCCCGCGGATCTCCTTGAGCAGGCTCGGATGCTTGAGGCGCAGCTCGTTCAGCCTTGCGATCAGGTAATCGCCCTGACGCTGCGCATTGCCCATGAGGTCTTCCTCATAGAGCACGTTCAGCCCCTCGATCGCAGAAATGCAGGCTTCGCCCATGCCACCGAAGGTCGCCTGCGCATGGATCAGCGCGGCCTTCGGCTTGCCATAGGCCTTCATGTAGAGCTCGCGCCGCGCGATCATCGCGCCGACCGCCGCCTTCGAGCCACCGAGCGCCTTGGCGAGCGCGGTCACATCCGGCACCACCCCGTCACGTTCGAAGGCGAAGAACTGGCCGGTGCGCCCGAGGCCGCACTGCACCTCGTCGGCGACCCAAAGCACGCCGTGCTTGTCGCAGAGCGCGCGGAGTTCCCGCCAGAAGCCGACGGGCGCCTCGACGATGCCGCCGCCGCCCTGGATCGTCTCCATCACCACGATGCCGATCGCGGGGTCGCTCTCCAGCGCCAGCCGGACCGCATTGATGTCGCCGAAGGGCACCTTGACCCGGTTGTCGACCAGCTTGAACTGCGACTGGTAGAGCGTCGAATCCGTGACCGAGAGCACGCCCTTGGTCTTGCCGTGGAACGAATTCGCCGCGTGCAGGATCTTGGATCTCTCCGGCCCCTGCGCCTGCTCGGCAACCTTCAGTGCCGCCTCCATCGCCTCCGAGCCGGTCGAGCCGAGGAAAACCATGTCGAGATCGCCGGGCGCGATCGCAGCCAGATTGGCCGCCAGCGCCGAGGCGTATTGCGACATGAACGCCATGCAGATCTCATGGCGGTTCTCGTCCTGGAACTTCTTCCGGGCCGCGACGATGCGGGGATGGTTGTGGCCGAAGGCGACCGAGCAGAAGCCGCCAAAGAAATCCAGGATCTTGCGGCCGTCCCTGGTGATGTAGTGCATGCCCTCGGCGCGATCGACGAGGATCTTGTCGAAGCCGAGCAGCTTGAGGAAGTGCAGCTGGCCGGGATTGATGTGACTGGCAAAGAGCTCCTTCACCGTCTGCACGTCGAGCTGCTTGGCATCCTCGACGCTGTAGAGCTTCGGCCGGGCGCCCGTCCCGCCTGCGGCCATGTCCTTGTAATCGAAAGCGGTGCTCATGCGGCGAGGTCCTTCTGCTGGGCGGCAGCGTCCTTGGCTTTGCGATACTCCGTATAGGCAGCGAGCAGCATGTCCTCGTCGCGATGCTTCGGCGTCCAGCCGAGTTCGCGCTTGGCCTTGGAAGTATCGAGAATACAGATCTCGTCGGCAATCCGATACTGCTCGGGATCCATGATCGGCAGATTCACCGCATCGAGCGCATCGAGCGTGAGCTTCACCAGCGGCGCCGGCGTCGGCAACAGCATCGACTTCGACCCGGCATGCTTGATCAGGTCGCCCAGCAGCTTGCGGACCGGCGGCGGATCGTCCGAACCGAGATTATAGGCCGAGTTCGGGAAGCCGGCCTTCCAGGCGGCGATGCAGGCACTGGCGCAGTCGAACACCGAGATGAACTGGTAGGGGTTCTTGCCCGAACCGATCATCGGCACCGGCAGGTTCAGGTCGATCAGCTTGAACAGCTTGACGAGGATGCCGAGGCGGCCGGGACCGATGATCAGGCGCGGCCGGAAGATCGGAATCTGGAAGCCCTTGTCGCGATAGCTCTGCGCCAGCGTCTCGGTTGCGAGCTTGCTCTCGCCATATTCGCCGAGCGGCCGGGCGGGATGGTCCTCGTCCTGCGGAACCGTCACCGAATGGCCGTAGATCATGTCGGTAGTGAAGTGCACGAGCTTGTTGGCTCCGTGCTTCTCCATCCAGCTCAGGATGTTCTGCGTGCCGTGATAGTTCACCGGCCAGAAGAAGTCGTAGCGCTCGGCCCGCGTCACGATCGGCGACAGCATCTTGGCCGAGAGGTTGTAGACGAGGTCGTCCTTGTCGAGCGGGATCGAGGCGACGCTTTCGGCATCCGTCACATCGATCTTGAGGAACGGGACCCTGGCATAGTGGGCATGGTTGCTCTTGACGATATCGGCGACCAGTACCTCCTCGCCCATGGTCGAGAGGTTCGCCGCCAGATGAGAGCCGACGAAGCCGTCGCCACCGATGATGATGTGTTTCACGTTCGGTCTCTCCGGCTCAATGCGGCAGGCGCGGGCGCTGGTTGCGCACCGGTACGGGAAGGAGGGCCGGCATGGGCCGGGGTTCCAGCAGGGCGCCGAGGCGCAGGAACAGGCGAACGATCAGATCCATGATGTCCCTCAGCTTTGAGCGATGAAGATGGTGCCGAGCACGATGAAGCCGATGCCCGCGATCCGCGCTGCGCCGAGGTCCTCGTTGAAGACGAAGTAGGCGTAGGCCGCGACCACGACATAGGCGAGGCTCAGGAAGGGATAGGCGTAGGAGATCTGCACCTTCGAGAGCACGACCAGATGCGAGGCCATGCTGATCACGAAGGTGCACAGCCCCGCGAAGACGAACGGGTTGAAGACCACCCGGAAGACCGTCCAGATCAGGCCGTCGCCGGCGATGTCGAGCGTGCCCACGCCGGTCATGCCGCGCTTCAACATCAGCTGCGCCGCGGCGTTGGTCAGCACCGTGAACAAGATCAAGGGAATATAGGCGTTCATCGGCGCTTGAATTTTCCGCAAATCTTCGGGTTTCGGCTTTTGCCTTGCCTCTGGATGACGCGGAAAATACTTCAAATGCCTTACGCCGCGGGGCTTACCTCGGCGTAACGTTAAGATGATCCTGACGGGATCGTAGAAACAGCACGCCAATCGGTCATGCGGGGCGATCGCCTGCCTGCGCCGGCTTGCGACCCGGCGACTTGGTCCACGCCGTGGGGCCTAACCTCAGGCGCCCTTCGCCAGCGCCTCCTCTTTCGCCAGCGTCCGCTGCAAGGCCGGGCGCGCGAGCATGCGCGTCATGTAGGCCTCGAAGACCGGCCGCCTCGGCAGCACGCCGACGATGTTCATGCCGTAATGGACCGCGGTCCCGAGCTGGGTGTCGGCGGCGGTGAAGCGCCCGCCCGCGGCATGGCCTTGCGCCAGCCGGCTTTCGAGATGGGCGACGGCGTCGTCGAGCGACCCGAACGAGACATTTCGCGGCGGGTAGTCGACGCCGAGGGCCTTTGCCGCGATGACTGGGTCGAGCACGGCATCGGCATAGACCAGCGCCGTCAGATAGGCGGCGCGCGACGGGTCGCCGATGGCCGGCGCGAGACCGGCCCGTGGAAAGGCGTCTGCGAGATAAAGCGAGATCGCGGCGCGTTCCGTGACGATGACGCCGTCATGCGCGAGAGCCGGCACCTTCTTGTGCGCCTGGATCGCGCGATAGGATTCGGGCGCACCGTCCTCGCCGCGAATATCGATCAGCTCCATGGAGTAGGGCTCGCCGAGCTCCTCCAGCAGCCACAGGATGCTGAAGGATCGTGACTGCGGGGCATGGTAGAAGGTCAGCATGATCATCTCCATCACGGCGCCGGAATCAGCAGCGCTCAGGCACGATTCTGGAACGCGTCGCCTGTCGGAACGCGTCAGGGGCCCGCGGGGTTTCGGAGATGCCCGCGGTTTGTGCCATGCCGCTGCCTAACCGCATCGCGCCCGATGGCGGTCTCTTTGCCGATCCGGCGCGCGGCCTGCTGTTCGGCAATCGCGGCGGACGCTTCCATGACCCGCAGACGCTCGCCCTGCCTCAGCGCAGCTATGCAAGCCGGCAATGGATCTGCTGCGTGCTCTCTTTCAAGCAGCGGCAGCGGCAGGTCTGGGGGCGCGGCTATACCGAGCTGTTCTTCTGCGACGAGGTGACCGCGCTCGCCGCGGGCCACCGCCCCTGCATGGAATGTCGCCGCGCCGATGCGCTCGCCTATCGCGCCGCGCTGATGCGCGGGACGGGACTGCTCGTCCCGCCATCCTTCCCCGAGATCGACCGGCTGCTGGACGCGGAGCGACGCACCGGCCGGCGCAAACGCGTCCATCACCTGCCCGCCGCAGATCTGCCAGACGGCGCGATGATCGCCGACGGTCCGCACTGGCTTGCGATCCGCGGCGGCGACGCACTGGTCTGGACGCCCGCCGGCTATGGCACACGCGAGCCCCGCCCGACAGGGACCGCGGCCGTGCTGACGCCGCCCGCATCCCTGGCAGCGTTGGCCCATGGCTTCCGGCCGCTCTGGCATCCGAGCGCGCAGGGCGAAGGCGACTGACCATTTTGCAATGGCCGGCTCCGAAGCTTGCTTTCCATTTGCCGGCGGCCACCTTGCCGCCGACGCGGAAGCGGTTCGCGTCGTGGAGCGGGAGGTTGGCGACGATGAGGAAGGTTCTGTGCGCGTTCGTGTTGGCAGCGATGCTGGTTGGGCCGACGATGGCGGCACGAGCTTGGGCCGCCGCGCTTCCGATCACCGGAGCCGATCCGGTCGCCGTGATCACGACCCCCGACGACTGGAAGCATGGCAAAGTCGAGCGCGGTCTGGAGATCAAGACGCCGGATGAGGAGATCTATATCTGGTTCGAACTCGTGCCACCCGACCAGATCGCAGCGCTGCAGAAGGAGCACGACGCCTACTTCGCCAAGGAAGGCGTGAAATTCACCAGCGCCACCGAAACCGTCGCGCAAGAGGTGAACGGCCGGCCCTGGTCGTTCACCGAGATGCTGGCGACAAGCCCGGATGGCCCTTCGATCGTGCGCTATCTCGGCATCAACCCGAAGGTTGCGAGCGGCAAGATCATCATGATGACCTATTGGGCCTCGCATGAAGGCCATAAGAAACACGACGGCGCAATCAAGACGATGCTCAACAGCATCGCGTTCAAGTAAGTCCTCCGGCGGCACGGAACATTTGGCGCCGGAGCAGCGTTGCCCCCGCATAGGTCGTCACATCCACCTTGGGGGTGCAGCAAATGCGTTCGATAGCTCTTTGGCTGCTCGGAGTTCCGATTCCGATCATCATCCTGCTTTGGTTCTTCATGCGCTGAACCATCGCTCATCGACATGATCGACATGGCCGGGCTCGTCCCGGCCATTCTCGTTTGCGCAACGACACTGCCGACATGGGCTGGCAATGCGAGGCGATAGCCCATTCCTTGCCAGGCAACGCATCGCAGCGTTGCGCCCACCCGCCATCGCATCGTCACCGGAACTGCCCTATATGCCGCCCATGCCAGCGATCATTTCCGTTTCCGGCCTTTCTAAGACCTATGCTTCCGGCTTCCAGGCCCTGAAGTCCCTCGATCTCGACATCCGCCGGGGCGAAATCTTTGCCCTGCTCGGCCCCAACGGCGCGGGGAAGACGACGCTGATCAGCATCATCTGCGGACTGGTCAATCCGAGCACGGGGACGGTGCGGGCCGATGGCCACGACATCGTCGCCGACTACCGCGCCGCCCGCGCCAAGATTGGGCTGGTGCCGCAGGAATTGACCACGGACGCCTTCGAGACCGTGCGCGCCACCGTCGCCTTCAGCCGCGGCCTCTTCGGGAAGGGCAAGGATCCTGCCCTGATCGAACAGGTGCTCAAGGATCTCTCGCTCTGGGACAAGCGCGACACGCAGATCCGCAGGCTCTCGGGCGGAATGAAGCGGCGCGTCATGATCGCCAAGGCGCTCGCCCATGAGCCGCGCATCCTCTTCCTCGACGAGCCCACCGCCGGCGTCGATGTCGAGCTCAGGCAGGACATGTGGCAGCTCGTGCGACGGCTGCGCGACAGCGGCGTCACCATCATCCTGACCACGCATTATATCGAGGAGGCCGAGGAGATGGCCGACCGCGTCGGCGTCATCAGCAAGGGCGAGATCATCCTGGTCGAGGACAAGGTCGAGCTGATGCGCAAGCTCGGCCGCAAGCAGCTCACCTTGAGCCTGCAACAGCCGCTGAGCGCACTGCCCGCCGCGCTCTCCGGGTATGGCCTCGAACTGGCCGCGGGCGGCGAGGAGCTGGTCTACACCTACGACACCAAAGCGGAACGCACCGGCATCACCGCCCTGCTCCACGCCCTCGGCGAGGCCGGCATCCGCTTCAACGACCTGCAGACGAGCCAGAGCTCGCTGGAGGACATCTTCGTCAGCCTCGTGAAGGACCGCCGATGAGCATGACCAGCATCAACTGGCACGCCATCGGAGCGATCTACCGCTTCGAGATGGCGCGCACGCTGCGCACGCCCCTGCAGAGCGTCGTCTCGCCGGTGCTCTCGACCTCGCTCTATTTCGTGGTCTTCGGCGCGGCCATCGGCTCGCGCATGCAGGCCATCGACGGCATCACCTACGGCGCCTTCATCGTGCCGGGCCTGATCATGCTGACGCTGCTGACGCAGAGCATCGCCAACGCCTCCTTCGCGATCTATTTCCCGAAGTTCACCGGCACGATGTACGAGCTGCTCTCCGCGCCGGTCGCCTGGTGGGAGGCGGTGCTCGGCTATGTCGGCGCGGCCGCGACGAAATCAATCGTGCTCGGCCTGATCATCCTGGTGACGGCAACCTTCTTCGTGCCGCTCAGGATCGAGCATCCCGTCTGGATGCTGCTGTTCCTGGTGCTGACGGCGGCAACCTTCAGCCTGTTCGGCTTCATCATCGGCATCTGGGCCGACGGCTTCGAGAAGCTGCAGGTCATCCCGCTGCTGGTCGTGACTCCGCTCGCCTTCCTCGGCGGCTCCTTCTATTCGATCGACATGCTGCCGGGGATCTGGCGGACGATCGCGCTGTTCAACCCGGTCGTCTATCTGATCAGCGGCTTCCGCTGGAGCTTCTTCGGCATCGCCGATGTCGGCGTCGGCGTCAGCCTGGGCATGACGCTCGTCTTCCTCGCCATCTGCATCGCCGCGGTCGGCTGGATCTTCCGCACCGGCTATCGCCTCAAGAACTGAGGCGGCCGCCGGTGCGGTCGCTGCTAGTCGTCGGCGTCAGGTGCTGCTGCGCATCGCCTGCCAGTCCCGAGCCGCGCCCTCCCCCTCGCTGCGGCCGGTGATGCGAGCGCCATCGACCGTGCCGGTGTAGCGGCGGCCATCGATCATGAAGCTGATCTCGCTGCCCTTCATCCTGGCCTGGGAGATCGGCGCCTTCCTGCCGCCTTGCGCGAGGTAGCCTTCCAGCATCTGGAAGGTCTGGGTCAGCCGCAACTCGCCGTCGCCCAGCCGCCAGGTCCCGGCGACCTTCGCCGGCACGACCCAGTGATGGGCGCGGCAGAAGGTCGAGCAATTCTCGGCCAGCACCGCCGTCTCGTCGGGCGTCCAGTCATCCATTGTGAAGCTGTTCGAGACGATGCGCGTGCCCGGCTTCATGTTCAGCAAGGTGGGCCGCAGACGCAGATTGAGCTCCGGCAGCAGGAACAGCGTCACCACCGTCGCATCGGAGAAGTCGGTCTCGAAGATGTCACCACGCTCGAACCGCGCCTTGTCGGAGACGCCTTCGGCTTCGGCATTGCGTTGCGACAACGTCACGAGATCGGCGTTGTACTCGATGCCGCGCGCATTCAGTCCGCGCTTGGCGGCCGCGATGACCGTGCGGCCGTCGCCGGAGCCGAGATCGACCAGCCTGTCGTCCTTCGTCACCTTGGCCATGTCCAGCATCCGCGCCACCAGCGCGTCCTGCGTCGGCACCCAGACGACGTCCTTCCCCGCCTGACCGGACTGCGGCACGTAGGCCGGCACGGTCGGGGTCGTCTTGCCGGCCTGGGCGGGCTGCGCCTGGGCTGCCCCGAGGGCGAGCACGGAGATTGCGCAGGCGGTCGCGAGGGCTCGAAACGTCTTCATCATCTGTCTCCTTGCTGAACGAGTAACGGGCGGGGAGGTGATGGGAGCAGCGCAGGTTCCGGCCCCGAGGGGCGCACCCGGCGCTGGAACAGCAGCAAAGGCAGCCCAGCCAGAACGACCCCGAGCCCGATGAAGGCGCCGTTGCCGGTATAGGCGAGGCTCGCATGCAGCATGTAGAGGCAGCTGAGGCAGAACAGCGCCGGCGTCAGCGGATAGAGCGGGACGCGAAAGGGCAGCGCGCGCGACGGCTCGCGCCAGCGCAGGATCGGGAGCGCCAGCCCGACCAGGAAGAGGAAGGCCCAGAATACGGGGGCGCTGTAGTCGACCATCGCCTGAAAACCGTCTCTGGTGGCGGCACCGAGCGCGACCAGCAGCAACGCGACGGCGCCCTGGGCGAGCAGCCCGTTGGCCGGAGCCCGGCCCCGCTGATCCCACTCGCCGACGCTGGGCAGCAGCGTGATGTCGCGTGCCATGGCGAAATAGACGCGTGCGCCGGTGAAGATCGTGGCGTTCAGCGTCGACAACGCAGCGACGACGATCGCAAGGCTGACGATGAGGGCCCCGGTGTCGCCGGCGACGAGCCGCATCATGTCCGTCGCCACCGCCTGCGAATCGCGCAAGCCGTCGAGCCCGAGAATGGCGAGCAGTGCGGCATTGGCCAGAAGATAGAGCGCGACCAGGATTGCGGTGCCGATCACCAGCACGCGCACCATGTTGCGCCCGGGATTCTTGAGTTCGCCGGACAGATACGCCGCCTCGTTCCAGCCGCCATAGGTCAGCAGCACGAAGATCATCGCCATGCCGAGCGCGGCGGATTCGGGCGTGGTAGAGACGGCCGGCACGGCATCGTCCGCGCTGCCCAGGAAGCCGAAGGCGATGATCGCCGCTATCAGCCCGACCTCGACGAAGGTCACGCCGATCTGGAGCGTCTTGCTCTGCACCGTGCCGGCGACGTTGAGTGCGGTCAGAGCGACGATCGACAAGGCAGCATAGATCGCCGGGCCATGGGGGCCGATCGGCACGATCTGCGCGGCGTAGTCGCCGAGCACGAAGGCGACGGCCGCGATCGCCCCGGTCTGGATGACCGAGCCGCGCGCCCAGCCGAACAGCACGGCCATGGACCGGCCATAGGCCCGTCCGAGAAAATGATACTCGCCGCCGGCATGGGGATGCGCGGCAGCGAGTTCCGCATAGCAGAGCGCCCCGATCAGCGTGACCAGGCCGCCGGCGATCCACACGCCCAGAAAGGCCGCCTCGCTGTCGACGCTGCCGGCGACGAGGGAGGGCGTCTTGAAGATGCCGATACCGACGACGATACCGACCATGATGGTCACGGCATCGAAAATCGACAGCGTCGGTTGCGGATCCGCCTGGTTGGATTGCTGCATGCCGTGTCCCCTGTTCGTCTTTGCGAACAGAGGAACGTGGGAATGCGGCGTTTGGCTGGCCCGGACCGGTCACGAATCCGTCCGAAACGGTCACGGATGCGTCAGGATGGCCATTTTCGGCAGGCCATGCAGCGGCCGCGACTGCAAATCGATCAGGCCGCCTTCATATCCGCGAAGAAGGTCCCAACGGCCGCACGCAGGACCTGCGCCTCGCGCGCGAGGTTCTCGGCAGTGGACAGTGCCTGGCTCGCCGACAGCATCGCGGCCTGGGAGGTCGAGGTCACGCCCTCCATCTGGCTGGCGACGCCGGCGGTGCCGCTCGCGGTTGCTTGCGCGCTGCTGGCGATTTCGGAGGTGGCGATCATCTGCTGGCTCGTTGCTCCGGCGATGGCGACCGTGTGCTGGGCCACCTCGCCCATGACCCTTGCGATGGTCTCGATCGCCGCGACAGCGCCCTGCGTCTCGCTCTCGAAGGCCGCGATCCGCTCGGCGATCTCGTCGGTGGCGAGCGCCGTGCGGCTCGCGAGCAGCTTGACCTCGCCAGCGACGACGGCAAAGCCGCGCCCGGTTTCTCCGGCGCGTGCCGCCTCGATCGTGGCATTGAGCGCGAGCAGGTTGGTCTGGGCCGCGATCTCGCGGATCAATCCGACGACCTTCGCGATGCTCTCGGCCGCGTCGAGCAGGTTGGCGACACTGGTGCGCGCCTTGGCGGCATCGCGCGCGGCGCTCTTGACCACGCTGTCGGTCTGGCCGATCCGGTCGGCGATGTCCGAGATCGACTCCGAGAGCTCCTCGGAAGCGGCGGCGATCGAGCGGACATTGTCGGAAGCGTCGAGCGCCGCCCCGCGCGTCTCGTTCGCCTGCGAGGTCGCGCTGGACGCGACCGCATTCAGGCTGCGCGCCGTCCCTTCCATCTCGTCGACGCTGATCCGGACCGTGTTCAGCACGGAATCGATCCGCACGTTGAAATCGGCGATGAGCTGCTCGCGCCTGGCCATGCGCTTCGCCCGCGCCCCTTCGGCGCCGCGCGCTTCGGCTTCGAGGGCCTCACGAGCCCTGGCATGATCGCGGAACACGGCGACCGATCGTGCCATGTCGCCGATCTCGTCTCGCCGGCCGGTCAGGGGAACCGTCTCGACAGCCTCTGAATCGGCCATCCGGCGCATCGTCGTGGCGAGCACCCGCAGGGGCCGGACCACGCTGCGCGCGACGACGACCACGGTGAGCGTCAGCCCCAGCAGCAAGACTGCCAGCGCTGTCGCGAGCTGGCTGCGGACGCCGTTCTCCTGCAGCAGATTGAGTTCATGATCTATCACACTGCTCACGGAACCATTGGCGGCCGCGAGCTGCTTCAACGACGCATTGAGCGCCTGGCGGTTGCTGCGATTGGCCTCGTTGTTGCTGAATGCATTCACCGCCGCCGGGCCCTCCGTGCGCCCGCGGCGGACCGCCTCCTCGCGGAATGCCACGAAGGCGGAGATCTGGGCGGCTACCTCTTCGAACCGCGCCAAGTCCTTGGCGCTGACCAGAAGCTGCCACTGATCTACGACGGCCCGGATCTCGGCGAGGCTGGCCAGCAGGGGCTGGGCGAAGCGTTCAACCTCCTGCGCATCGCTGCTCATGATGATGCCGCGGGTATCCATCACCACCGCGTTGACGAGGCCGTTCATGCGTTCTGCCATCAGCACCCGCGCCGACGCCGATTGCATCTCGTCGGTCATCTCGGCGTAGCGGCTGAGCGTCTGGATGCCCATGAGGATGGTGATGAACGCGGCAACCCCGAGCAGTGCGACGCTCGCGAATATCTGGCCCGAGATCCTGCGCAGGGCGCCCATCGCTAATGAGGTCTCTCGTTTTGCGGCCCGGGCGCCCGCTCGCGATCCCGGAGACGCCAGCATCGGATACAATGATTAATCCGGCGTAATTGGCGAGCGCGGGACGGCCGCGATTGACTTCGGCGGCCTCATCCTGTTCTCACACCGCCATGACCGACATCCAGACCTTCGAGGCGTCCGCGGCGAGCGCCGCCCCGCATGCGCGCCGGCGCACCTTCGCGATCATCTCGCACCCCGACGCCGGCAAGACCACGCTGACCGAGAAGCTGCTCTATTTCGGCGGCGCGATTCAGCTCGCGGGCGAGGTGCGCGCCAAGCAGGGCCGCCGCCAGACCTCCTCGGACTGGATGAAGATCGAGCGCCAGCGCGGCATCTCGGTCGTCACCTCGGTGATGACCTTCGAATATGGCGGCCACGTCTTCAACCTGCTGGACACGCCGGGCCACGAGGACTTCTCCGAGGACACCTATCGCACGCTGACCGCGGTCGACAGCGCCATCATGGTCATCGACGCCGCCAAGGGCATCGAGGACCGCACCAAGAAGCTGTTCGAGGTCTGCCGCCTGCGCGACATCCCGATCGTCACCTTCATCAACAAGGTCGACCGCGAGACGCGCGACCCCTTCGACCTCATCAACGAGATCGAGAACACGCTGGCCCTCGACGTCGCGCCGATGACCTGGCCGGTCGGGCGTGGCCGCGAATTCGTCGGTACCTATGACCTCAAGGCCAACAGCTTCCGCCGCAACCAGAAGGGCGACGAGACCGCCGAGGACCAGAAGGTCTCGGGCTGGGACGACAAGCTGTTCGACGAGCTCCTGCCGCATGGCGCAGCCGAACATTGGCGCGAGGAGGTCTTCCTCGCCAGCGAGGGCCTGAAGCCCTTCGATCTCGAGGCCTTCCGCGAGGGCCACCTGACGCCGCTCTATTTCGGCGCGGCACTGCGCGATTACGGCGTGCGCGACCTGATCGATGCGCTGGGAGCCTATGCGCCGAGCCCGCGTGCCCAGATCGCCGACAAGCGCGCGATCGAGGCCGACGAGCCGAAGATGACCGGCTTCGTCTTCAAGATCCAGGCGAACATGGATCCGAACCACCGCGACCGCATCGCCTTCATGCGTGTCTGCTCGGGTAAGCTCTCGCGCGGCATGAAGGCCAAGCTCGTCCGCACCGGCAAGCCGATGCCGCTCAACGCGCCGCAGTTCTTCTTCGCCCGCGACCGCTCGATCGCGGAGGAAGCCTATGCCGGTGACATCGTCGGCCTGCCCAACCACGGCACGCTGCGCATCGGCGACACCCTCACCGAGGGCGAGGATGTGATCTTCAAGGGCGTGCCGTCCTTCGCGCCGGAAATCCTGCGTCGCGTCAAGCTGAAGGACGCGATGAAGGCCAAGAAGCTGCGCGAGGCGCTGCAGCAGATGGCCGAGGAAGGCGTTGTCCAGATCTTCCTGCCGCATGACGGCGCCCCCGCCATCGTCGGCGTCGTCGGCGCGCTGCAGCTCGACGTGCTCAAGGAACGCATGGACGTCGAGTACTCGCTGCCCGTCGATTTCGAGCCTTGCCAGTTCTCGATCGCGCGCTGGGTCTCCTCGGAGGACAAGGCCGCGCTGCAGAAATTCGTCGGGCTGAAGCCGTCCTCGATGGCCGACGATCTCGACGGCGACCCGGTCTTCATGGCCTCCAGCCAGTTCACGCTGAAATACGACGCCGAGCGCGCGCCGGACGTGACCTTCTCCGATGTGAAGGACTACCAGAAGGTCGCCAAGGCCTGATCTGGCCACCCGCTCTGTGACCCCGATGTCACAGGCTTCCAGGCCCATGTCCAGATTTGATCCCGGTCAAATCAAATCGAGCGGAATCGGCGCTGTTGGGGAAACGAGCTGCGGGCGCGCCGTCGCGCCTCGCGCTCTCGATCCCTGGGGGCCACCGCCATGTCACGCACGATCCATCTTTCCGCCTGCGCCACGCTGCTCGCTGCGACCGCGCTGACCGCCCCGTTCGCTTCAGTGCATGCCGCCGACCTGCCGTCGGCCAAGGCGGCGCCGATCGCCCCGATCATGACCCAGTGGAGCCCGTGGATGATCCGCGGCCGCGCCCTCGTCGTCGTCCCTCAGGAGGAAGCCAGGCTCAAGCTCGGCGGCGCGCCGATCGTCGGCGGCGACGTCAACATCTCGAACTCGGTCGTCCCCGAACTCGACATCAGCTACTTCTTCACCAAGAACATCGCCGTCGAGCTCATTCTTGGCGTCACCCCGCACAACGTGAAGGGTGCCGGCGCCCTCGCGGGTGCGCGCATCGGCTCCGCCTGGCTACTGCCGCCGACCCTGATGCTGCAGTACCACTTCACCGATCTCGGCGCCTTCAAGCCCTATGTCGGCGTCGGCGTGAACTACACCGTCTTCTTCAACGAGAAGGCGAAGGGCGGCTTCACCAGCTTCGACCTCAAGGACAGCTTCGGTGTCGCACTGCAGGCCGGCTTCGACTACATGATCGACAAGAACTGGGGCATCAACTTCGACGTTAAGAAGATTTTCCTCGAACCCAAGGTGAAGGTCAACAACGGCCTCGTCTCCGGCAAGGTCAAGATCGATCCCTGGCTGATCGGCACCGGCATCACCTACCGCTTCTGAATAACCAACCCATCCTAGCAAGGTTCGGCTCGGGAGGAAGAGTAGCGGCAATGCCGCTATTCTTCCTCCCGAGCCCTCGTTCCCCAACCGAGACCGATTCCGCCCTTATGTCTCGGCGAAGCCGAGCGGGATCGCGGTGGTCGACTTCAGTTCCTCCATCGCGAACATCGAGGTCACATCGTTGAGATCGATCCGAGAGATCAGCTTCTTGTAGAGCGCATCATAGGCCGCGATGTCGCTGACGCAGGCCTTGAGCAGATAGTCGATCTCGCCGCTCATCCGGTAGAAGTCCACGATCTCGGGCAGGTCGTGCACGGCCGCGTGGAAGCGCTCGAGCCATTCCATCGAATGCCGCGCCGTCTTGACCGCGATGAAGACGGTGACGCCGGCCTGCAGCTTGGCCCGGTCGAGCAGGGCGACGCGCTTGCGGATATAGCCCGCCGCCTCCAGCTTCTGCACCCGCCGCCAGCACGGCGTCGACGATAGCCCGACGGCATCCGCGAGTTCGGCCAGCGGCAGGCTCGCATCCTCCTGCAGCCGCGCCAGGATGCGAAGATCGAAGGCGTCCAGCTTGGCCATGGCCTCTCCGGCGGAATTTGGAATGCACGACGCGCCTGAAATCCAGACATCGCAAAAATTTTCTACATCATGCGTCAAAATTGGCAATGAATTTCGAATTGGCAGCAGATAGCAGCAAGATCGCAAACTCGTTTCGCCGTGCGGAGATATCCTGATGCCATCATCGAATCCGGGGGGACGACGGCATGCAGGGTTTTCTGAACGAGGAGAGGCGCGGGGCCGTCCTGCGCAGCCTGCGGACGGATGAAGGCACGCTCTCGCGCGACTATCTCGCGGCCGCGCGCAGCGTCCTTCACGAGCTCGTCGCGATACCCGATCTCGTCCAGCGCCTGCCGCTCGAGCGCAAGCCCGGCGGCTATGCCCGCAACCTGCTCGCTGGCAACGATGCCGTCAGTGTCTGGGCCATGGTCTGGAGCCCAGGAGCCGCCACCTCGATTCACGATCACCATTGCTCGTGCTGCTTCGGCGTCGTCTCCGGCACAGTCACCGAGACCTGGTATCGTGCCATCGACGAGAAGCGCGCAGTTGCGAACGCGCAGCACGACCGCGTCCCCGGCTATGTCGCCTGCATGCTGCCAAGCGGCCCCAACATCCATCGCATGTGCAATTTCGGCAGCCAGGACGCGATCTCGATCCACATCTACGGCTTCGACCATGAGGCCCACGCTTCCTCGATCGAGACGGAATACACCGCCGTCGAGGGCTGACCTCTCCCAGCACGGGGACATCCCCGTCCACTTATCCCCGCGCCAGCGCGCGCCGCGATGATGGCTCCCCGTGAAGGAGGAGCCATCCATGTCCATGCGAGCATCGGGCGCAGACGCGCCTGCCGCGCCCGGCACTCCGCCGGTCCTGGCCGTCACCGCCCAGCGCTTGCTACGCCTGGCCCCGGCGGGAAAGCCCGCGATCATCGCCGGCATCGCGACCCATTTCGACGGCCTCGCAGCAGCTTCGGGCATCACGACCCGCCTGCGCCTGTGCCATTTCCTGGCGCAGGCCGCCCATGAGACCGATCGCTTCCGCACGCTCGAAGAATATGGCGGCGTCGCCTACTTCGTCCGCTACGAGGGCCGACGCGATCTCGGCAACACGCAGGCCGGCGACGGCGCGCGCTACCATGGTCGCGGCATGTTCCAGCTCACCGGCCGCTTCAACTATCGCCGCTACGGCGGACTGATCGGCATCGACCTCGAGGCCGAGCCGGAACGTGCAAAGGAACCGGCCGTCTCGCTCGCCGTCGCCTTCGCCTATTGGCGCGATCGTGCCTGCAACGAAGCCGCCGATGCCGACGACATCGCCGCCGTGACGAAGCGGATCAATGGCGGGCGCAACGGGCTGGCGGAACGCGCGCGGCTGCTCGCGGCGGCGAAGGCGATCTGGCCCTGAGCTCCGCGCGTCAGCCGTGCCCGGCCTTCAACGCCTGGTCGAGATCCCCATAGAGATCCTCAAGATCCTCGATGCCGGTCGACAGCCGCAGCAGATCCGGCGGGCAAGGCGAGCCGGCGCCCTCGATCGAGGCCCGATGTTCGATCAGGCTCTCGACGCCGCCGAGCGAGGTCGCACGCTTGTAGAGTTCGACATGGGCGGCCGCCTTGACCGCAGCGGCCTCGCCGCCGACGACCTGGACGGAGAGCATGTAGCCGAAGCCGCCTTCCATCTGCCGCGCCGCGATGTCGTGGCCGGGATGCTGCGGCAGGCCGGGATAGAGCACGCGCGCCACCAGCGGATGGGCTGACAGCCGCTGCGCCAATGCCATGGCCGAGGCGCTCTGGCGCTCCTGCCGCACATGGAGCGTGCGCATGCCGCGCATCAGCAGATAGGCCTCGAACGGGCCGAGGATCCCGCCCTGCCCCTTGCGCACCGTCTTGATACGGTTCCAGAACTCGTCGTCCTCGCGGGCGCAGAGCGCACCGGCGACCACATCGGAGTGGCCGTTCAGAACCTTGGTCGCCGCATGCATGACGATGTCGGCACCGAGCGCCAGCGGGCGCGTGTGAACCGGCGAGGCGCAGGTGGAATCGACCGCGAGCTTGGCGCCGGCCTTGTGGGAGATTTCGGCGGCGGCCGCGATGTCGGTGATCGTCCAGAGCGGGTTCGACGGCGTCTCGGCCCAGACCAGCTTGGTCTTGCCCGGCTTCACGGCGGCGGCGAGCGCCGCAAGGTCGTCGGTCTCGACGAACTCGATGACGAGGCCCCAGCGCGTTGCCTCGGTCAGTAGCCAGGCACGCAGCGCCCAGTACATCACCTTCGATGCCACGACATGATCGCCCGGCGAGAGCGCCTGGAAGACAGCGGTCGCTGCGGCCATCCCCGAGCCGAACAGCAGCGCCCCGGCCTTGGCCTGCTCCAGCATGGCGAGCACGCTCTCGGCCTCGCGCGTCGTTTCATTGTCGGGCCGGCCATAGATGAAGCCGGTGGAATAGCCGTTGTCCTCGTCGCGGATATAGGTCGTCGAGACATGGATCGGCGGCACGACACCCTTCGTCGTCGGATCGATCTTGCCCATGGCCTGCGCGGCGAGAGAGCGGGGGTGAAGCTGGCGCTTGGACATGGGAAATCCACAAAAGTTCCATGAGGGACCGGAATACCATCTGGCGCATGCTGCAGGTCGGACGCAAGGCCGCGCCCTTGTCCTGCCTGCAGGCGGCCCCCATCATCCGCTCATGGACAGCGTCACCCCCAACTCCAGCTCCGCCGGCCTCCCTCCGATCTGGGCCGCGCTCGCGATCGCGATCCTGCCCGTGGTTGCTGCCTCGCTCGCGGGCAGCGCGGCGACTTTGCCGCAGATTCCAGGCTGGTATGCCGGCCTCGCCAAACCTTCCTTCAATCCGCCGAACTGGATTTTCGGGCCTGTCTGGACCGCGCTCTATGCGCTGATGGCCTTCTCCGTCTTCCGCATCCTGCGCGTGCCGGTGGGCGCGGCCGGCCGACGCCGCGCGCTGCTGGTTTATCACCTGCAGCTCTTGCTCAATATCAGCTGGTCGTTCGCCTTCTTTGGCGCCAACAGCCCGCTCGCCGGCCTCGTCGTCATCATCCCGCTACTGGCGGCGATCGCGGCCACGATCGCGGCCTTTCGACCCTTGGACCGCTTGGCCGCGAACCTGCTCTGGCCTTATCTCGCCTGGGTCTCGTTCGCGACCCTGCTGAACGCCTCGATCTGGTGGCTCAACCGCTGACGCTCGCGCGATCTCAGCCGATCGAGCGCTCGATCACGTTCATCACCGTCGTCCGCAGCTCGGCGATGGTGAAGGGCTTGGTCATCACCTCGGCGACGATCGCATCGAGGCTTCGGGCGCGTTCGCGCTGCTCGGCATAGCCCGTCATCAGCATGATCGTGAGGTCGGGAAAGGCCTGCTTGGCAGCAAGCGCCAGCGCGATCCCGTCCATCAGAGGCATGCGGATATCCGTGAGCAGCAGGTCGAAATGCCCGTTCTCCGCCATCAGCACATCCAGAGCCTCGGCCCCGTCGGACGCCGTCAGGCAGGTGTGCCCGTCCAGGGTCAGGCCGCGTGCCACCAGCGTCCGCAAGGGCTCCTCGTCATCGACGACCAGAATGCGCGACATGGCTTCAGATCCCGGGAAAGCCGGCCTGATCGGCTGTCTCGATGACGCCGACATAGGGCAGTTGCCGGTAGGAATGGGCCACGTCCATGCCGTAGCCGACGACGAAATAGTCAGGGCATTCGAAGCCGACATAATCCGGCGTGAGGTTGACCGCCCGCTTGCCCGGCTTCTCCAGCAGCACCACCGTGGAAACCTTGGAGGCGCCACGCGCTGCCAGCAGGTCCTTGGCGAAGGTGAGCGTACGGCCCGATTCGAGGATATCGTCGACGAGCAGGACTTCGCGACCGCGGACATCGCTCTGCACGTCGCGCAGGATCTCGACCTGGCCGGAGGAGATGGTGGCCGCGCGGTAGCTCGACAGATGCACGAACTCCACCTGCGGCGACATGCCGGCGCGGTGCATGGCGCGGATCAGGTCGGCGACGAACATGAAGCTGCCCTTGAGCACGGCCACGACGAGCAGGTCCGGCGGCGCGGTCGCCGCGATCGCCTCCGCCATCTCCTCGTTGCGGCGCGCGATCGCGGCCTCGTCGTAAAGCACCCTGATGCGCCGTGGCTCGGACATGGTCTCGTCATCCTTTCGCACTGCGCCGCCGGCTGGCCTCGACGGGGCCGGGCGCGAATGCGGTTCATGCAATGATCGTGTCAGGTTAGAGCGCTGGAGCCGGCGTGGATAGGGCCATGCGCCGAATGCCGCAGCCCGATGGCTAATGGCCGCTTGACGCCGCCGTCGGCGCGGCGCTCGCGAAACGCACCAGGACCGACTGCCCTCCTGCCGGCGGAGCGGCCAGCCGGGCCCGGAAGCGCATCAGCTCCGACGGCTCGAGCTCGCTGCGCGGCGGGTCGGTCTTCCAGCTGTAGAGCGTCTGCCCGCTTGCATCCTTCACCGCGACCTCGATCGACGGGACCTTGGCATTGCCCTTGGTGATGTTGGTCACGTCGCCCTCGACGACGAGAAAGCGCCCCGCCATGTCGTCGACCAGCCCACTTTCGACCGCACTCAGCTTCAGGCCGCGGATATTGACCGGGAAGCCCAGCGTTTCGAAGACCGAAGCGAGCTGCGGCGCCACGCGCGCCGCTCGATCGCGCTGCCAGAGCAGGACACCGAACAGGGCGAGCCCTGCCAGGGAGAGTGCGACCGGAACGGTGGCCGCCTGCATGCGCGGCTTCCTGGCCTTGGCGATTACCTTGCGGGCTGTCCGGCCCGCGCCGCGCCTGGCGCGACCGGGCGGCTCGCCCGGCGGCTCGACCACAGGCTCGACCGTCTGCTCGGCCGCCAGCGCCGAAACCTGCGCCTCGATCGCCGCTGCCTGTTCCAGCTCGGCGTTGAGCAGCGCCTGCGTCTCCTCGGCGGTCGGCACCTCCGGCAGCTCGGGCTCCGGCGCGACGTGCCACAAGGCCTGGCAACTGGCGCAACGCACCTTGCGGCCATCGGGACCGAGCTTGGCGGCGTCGAGTTCGTAGCGACTGGCGCAGGATGGGCAGACGATCAGCATGGCGTGGGTCGGCGGCTCCTTGGCGTGCCCTGGCTTTGCGTGTGTTCTGCGCCCGCTTCCGCGGATGCAGCCCTATTGGCCGCGATCATGGTTAACGCCGCGTGAAGAACTCTGGCCCATGCTCCGGATTCACGCGCGCGTTCCGGGAGGCGACGCAAGCGGTGTAGGATCGGCCGCAGAGATTCGCGGCGTAGCATCGGCCCGGGGAGTGAAATCCGGTTTTCGGACAAGCCGATGCGAAACTGAATGGCGGCTCATCAGGGCGAACGCGGCGTTCGATCCGAGGAGCCGAACGGCGAAGCTGGCGAGGAAGCACGAATTGGTTCGGTTCGAGAATGTCGGCCTGCGATATGGAATGGGCCCGGAGGTGCTGAAGGACATCAACTTCAGCATCGCGCCGCGCTCCTTCCAGTATCTCACCGGGCCGTCGGGTGCCGGCAAGACGACCCTGATGCGCCTCGTCCTGATGGCGCTGCAGCCGACTCGCGGGCTGGTCCACCTGTTCGGTCAGGATGTCTCGCGCCTCGATGCGGCGACACTGACGGCTTTCCGCCGCCGCATGGGCGTGGTCTTCCAGGACTTCCGCCTGCTCGACCACCTGACCGTCTACGAGAACGTATCGCTGCCGCTGCGCGTGCTCGGCAAGGAAGAAGCCAGCTACCGCGCCGAGGTCGTCGAACTGCTGCGCTGGGTCGGCCTGGGCGAGCGCATGCACGCCGTGCCACCGGTGCTGTCGGGCGGCGAGAAGCAGCGCGCGGCCATTGCCAGGGCGCTGATCGGCCGGCCCGAGCTGCTGCTCGCCGACGAGCCGACCGGCAATGTCGATCCCGCCCTCGGCCGCCGCCTGCTGCGCCTGTTCATGGAACTGCAGTCGCTCGGCACCGCCGTGGTGATCGCGACGCATGACCTCGCCCTGATGGAACTCTACGACGCGCCGCGCCTCGTCCTCGCCGATGGCCATCTCCATGTCGATGCCTGACCCCCGCAGCCACACGTCCGAACATGAGGAGCGGGCGCTGCCGAGCAATCTCAAGCGCGACCAGCCGCTCGTCCCGGTCGATTCGATCGCCGGCCGCGCGCTGATGGCAGTGATCGCGATCCTGACGTTCCTGGCGGCGCTCAGTGCCGGTGCAGCGGTGCTCGCCGCGCGAGCCTCCGAACAATGGCGCAGTGCCGTCGCCAACGAGATGACGATCCAGATCCGGCCGGACACGCGCCGCGACATCGAGGCCGACATCGCGCGCGCCGCGGCGATGGCCCAGGCCGTCGACGGCATCGAATCCGTGCGCGCCGTACCGAGGGCCGAATCCGACAAGCTGCTCGAACCCTGGCTCGGTGCGGGGCTGGACCTCGTCGAGCTGCCCGTGCCGCGGCTCATCGTGCTCAAGCTCAGGCCGGGCAACGGCCCGGATCTTGCCGCCTTCGGGGCGGCGTTGCGGCGCGAGGTTCCAACCGCGATCCTCGACGATCATCGCCTCTGGGTCCGCAGGCTTTCGACCATGGCGAGCACGATCATCATGTCCGGCGCGACGGTCGTGCTGCTCGTCCTGACCGCCGCGGCTCTCGCGGTTGCCTTCGCCACGCGCGGCGCAATGGCCGGCAGCCGCGACAGCGTCGAGGTGCTGCACCTCGTCGGCGCGGACGACGACTTCATCGCACGCGAGTTCCAGAGCCGCTTCGTCAGACTCGGTCTCAGGGGCGGGGCGGCCGGCGGGTTCGCCGCGATCCTCGTCATCGCCCTGCTGGGCTGGCTGTCCTCGCGCTGGAGTGCGGCCCCGGAGGCCGAGCAGCTCCAGGCGATGTTCGGCGCCTTCGAGATCGGCTGGTCGGGCTATGTCGCGGTGCTTCTCGTGGCGGTGGTCGTGGCCGCCATCGCGGGACTCGTCTCGCGCTTCACCGTCAGGCATTATCTGCGCGTGCTGGCCGGGGGGGCAGCCTGATGTCGATCCATGCGCGGGGAAACGCCGCCCAGCCGGCGCTCCTGACCGAAGCCGATCCGACCGGCCTGCGGGACCGCAGCGCTGGCGCAGGCATTGCCGTGCTTACGCCCGATTGCCGCTGTAACCAGCGGGAGTCATGACGATGATCGGCACCAGGCGCGAGCAACTGGCCCAAAAGGCACCGGCCCACGATCGGCTGGCCCAGGAGCGACTGGCGCAAGTGCGACCGGACCTAGAGCGGCTGGGCCGTGAGCAGTTCGCCCGCGAACGGCCGACCTTCCTCGCGCCTAGCCCGGACCCGGCAGCCGCAGCCGGCACGCGACGGGTGAGCCTGCGGCGCGTCGCGCTCCGGAGCGCGCTCGCACTGCTCGTCGTCACAGGCGCGGCGCTGGCCTTCGGCTATGTCCGATTCGCCTCAGGCATCGCCAGCCGCGAGCCGGTCGCGGTGCCTCGCACCGACGCCATCGTCGTGGTCACCGGCGGCTCGCAGCGCATCGGCGATGCCATCGGCCTGCTCGGAGCCGAGAGAGGCTCGCGACTGCTGATCAGCGGCGTCAACGAGAAGACCGGCCGCGAGGAACTGGCCAAGCTCAATCCGTCGGCCCGCGAACTCCTGGCCTGCTGCGTCGATCTCGACTATCGCGCCCGCAACACGATCGGCAACGCCATCGAGACGCGGCGCTGGCTGCGCAAGCATGGCTTCGGCTCGCTGCTGGTCGTGACCTCGAACTATCATATGCCGCGCACCCTGGCGGAGTTCGCGCATGCGATGCCCGGCGTCCGCCTCGTCCCACATCCGGTTGTGCCCGACCAGATCGACACGAGCGGCTGGTGGAACCGCTGGAGCACGCTCAAGGTGCTCGCCCCGGAATATGTCAAATATCTCGCGGCCCGCCTGCGCAGCACGGTCGAGAGCGACCCCGAGACCTCGCGGCTCTCCGTCATCGTCGGAGGCCGCAAGCCCGTCTCGGCCAAGCCCGCGGAGCCACCGGCGCCCGAGCAGGAAAGACGCAGCCAGGTGAAAAACAGCCGCCATGACGGTTGAATCCCGCCTCCGTGCTTGACGGCGGCGGGGCCGCAAGTTCTTTGCGCGCCATGCTCATCCTGCGCTCCCTCGTCTTCAACGTCCTGTTCTACGTGAACCTCGCCCTCTGGCTGCTCTTCGCGGCCTTTCCGGCGCTACTGCTGCCGCGACGCGTGATGCTCGCCATCACGGTCGCCTGGGCGCGCACCGCGCTCTGGCTGCTGCGAGTCGTCGCCGGGACGCGTTACGAGATCATCGGGCGCGAGAACATCCCGCCTGGCGGGATGATCGTCGCCGCGAAGCACCAGTCATTCTGGGAAACCTTCGTGATGATGACGCTCTTCGAGGACCCGATCTTCATCCTCAAGCGCGAACTGACCTGGATCCCGTTCTTTGGCTGGTGCCTGCACAAGTTCAGGATGATCCCGGTCGATCGCGGTGGCCGGGCGCGCGCGCTGGCCCAGGTCACGCGCCGCGCCAAGATCGAACTCCGCGACAATGGCCGCCAGCTCCTGATCTTCCCCGAAGGCACGCGCCGCCCCGCCGGCGCGCCTCCGGCCTACAAATTCGGCATCGCCCATCTCTATGCCGAGCTGAAGCTGCCCTGCCTGCCGGTCGCACTGAACTCCGGCCTCTATTGGCCCCGCCGCAAGTTCCTGCGCCTGCCAGGGACGATCCGCCTCGAAATCCTGCCGCCGATCGCGCCCGGGATGGACAAGACCGCTTTCCAGGCCCTGCTTCAGGACACGATCGAGACCGCGAGCGACCGGCTGCTTGCGCAAGGTCGCGCCGAGCTGGCGACGCTCGGCTTGGATCCGCTCGCCAACCCTTGATCCACTCGATCGACTGCTGACAGGTCGCGGCAGCAGCGCGAGTCCCCGCGACCGCACGCCCGTCGACGCGCCCTTGACTCACGGCTTGTTCGTTCTCATTTTGTTTTCAGAACAAAGGAGGAACGATATGGCTGCCCTCGCCTATCGACACGATGATCGCCGGAACGCAGCGCGCCAGAGCGACCTCTTTGCCGAGGATCAGCCGGTGTCGGTGGCGCGCGAACTCCCGATGCGCAGCGCAGCGGGCCTGGGCGAGCGTCGCTTCACCGCCTGGCGCGGTCGGTCCGGCCGGCGCTACGTCGCCTCGGTCTTCGCTCTCGGCGACGAGCATGCGCTCGGCTTCACCGATGCGGTGCTGCTGGCAGTCTCCGCCGACCGCCGCATCCTCGCGGCTCGCGACAGCGGCCCCTTCGGCATCGAAGCCGCGCTGACGCGCTGGCAGCAGGCCGTCGCCCAGGCCGGCGCCAGCGAGATCCACGTGCATCTCCTGGCCGAAGACGGCATCAGCCGCCGTGCCGCATTGCTCGACCTGATGCCCGAGGTGTGAGGCTAAGCATCGGCCCGAGAAATGGAGCGCGGTTTTCGGAGAAGCCGATGCTAAGATAAAACCCTAGATTGTCGGACCGAGTTGATGTTCGGTTCGACGATCTAGTGCTTCGGGCGCGGCGCCGCCCCCGGCGCCAGCGCCTGCGCCAGCCCGGCCAGCACCGGGTCGAAGATACCCATCTTGCGCAGATGCTCGTCGGTCAGCAGGACATAGTCGGGATTCTCGCCCGAGCTGCCGCGGCCATGGCGGACCAGCTCGAGCTGCTGCTCGCGCGGCAGGCGGCCGGCATACTGCAGATGCTTGCGGTCGGCGACATAGACCAGCGCCGTGACGTTTCGGCCATCCTCCAGCCTCACCGGCATCTGGCGCTCGAGATAGACCGCCGTCGCCTGCTCGCGGGCGCGCAGATAATCGACCGTCTCCTGCGCCTTTCTCGGGGCGACCCGGAAGGCGAGCCCCCGGCAGACCCCGCCGCGATCGAGGCCGAGTACGAGGCCCGGCCGCTCCGGCGTGCCGCGATGGACATGCGAGAAGATGCACAGCGAGCGGTGATAGCCATGCAGCCGCGCCGGGACGCTCTCCTCGAAATCAAAACCGGGCCGCCAGATCAGCGAGCCGTAACCGAAGACCCAGAGTTCCGTTGCGCCGAATTGCGAGGTCATGTCGCTCCCGACCGCGGCGCGCCCCTTAATTTGGCCGCGCCGGCTTGGTTGATGTCCGCTGTCGCCTGCGCCATGCCCTTGGCTGGCGCTCCTGCCCTGCGGGAGCTAACAATCTCGCCGCTTCTCCGCAATGGATCGCTACCGCATGACCGCTACCACTTCTGGGCGACGCAGCAGCCGCTTCTGGCTCCATGCGCCCTTCGTGCTGCTCGCCCTCCTCGCCGCCGGCTGGACCGCCTTCTGGTTCGTGGTCCGCGGCCGGGTCGTCGACGCCGTCGATACGGCGCTGGCGAAGGAAGCCGGCCTGGGGCGAAGCTGGACCTGCGCCGATCGCTCCGTCACGGGCTTCCCCTTCCGCGTCGAACTGCGCTGCGGTGCGCTTTCGCTGACCTCCGCCCGCTGGGGCGAGGCCGTGCGCGTCCAGACGGGGCCAGCCCTGGCCGTCGGCCAAATCTACACCCCCAACCTCGTCATCGCCCAGATCGCCGGCCCCCTGCAGGCGACCCTGCCCGAGGGCCGCAAGTTCGAACTGGCCTGGACGCAGCTCGACGCCAGCCTGACGCATAGCGCCGGCGATCCGGAGCGAATCTCGCTGGTCGTGGCTGCCCCTAGGGCGACACTGACGGCGCCTGGGCTCGAGCCCGAAAGCTGGCAGGCGACGGAGTTGCAGGCCCATCTGCGCCGCAACCCGGCCCGCCCTTCCGCCGACCAGGCGGTCGATCTCGCCATCACGGCCAAGGGATCGGTCCTGCCTGCTCTCGACGCGCTCCTTGGCACGAGCGAACCCGGCGATGTCGACATCCAGGCGACCCTGACCCAGAGCCAGGCTTTCCGCATCGGACTCAACCCGGACGCCCTCGAAGCCTGGCGCACGGCCGGCGGCCAGATCGAGGTCACCAAGCTGGTCTCGGTCAAGGGCCCGGCCCGCATCGAGGCGACGGGCCAGTTCCTGATCGACCAGACCCATCGCCCGGCCGGCCAGGTCCAGGCCTCGCTCGCCGGCATCCGCCAGATCGCCGGGATTCCCGTGGGCGGCATCGCGGCCGGCCTCGGCGGCCTGCTCGGCGGGCGCCTGAGCGCGCAACTGCCGGGCGCCGCGCCCGGCCTCAACGCCCTGCCGCCGATCGTCCTGCGCGAGGGCCGCGTCTATCTTGGCCCGATCCGCCTGCCCGTACAGCCGCTGCCGGTGCTGTACTGATATCGCCCGGACAGGGCGGAGAACCTGTCATCCCGGACAAGCGGCGAAGCGGAGCGCCGGGATGAGGGCAGAGTTCCCACGACAGGCGGGAACAACAGCAACAAAAAAGGGGCGCGGAATCCGCGCCCCTGAACGATATTGGCTGAAAGAGGCTGTCAGGCCGCCGGCAGGGCCGCGCGCGGCGCCTCGATCCGCACCAGCGCCTTCTTCACAGCGTCCTGCACCTTCTCGAAGGCGCGCACCTCGATCTGGCGGACACGCTCGCGCGATACGCCGAACTCCTCGGAGAGCTGTTCGAGCGTGATCGGATCGTCGGCGAGGCGGCGCGCCTCGAAGATGCGCCGCTCGCGCGGGTTCAGAACGCCGAGCGCCTCACGCAACGCCGCATGACGGTTGTCGGCTTCCTCGGAATCCGCGAGCCGTCGCTCCTGGCTCTCGCTGTCGTCGACCAGCCAATCCTGCCATTCGCCCTCGCCATCCTCGCGCAACGGCGTGTTCAGCGAGGCGTCGCCGCCGAGGCGGCGGTTCATGTCGACGACGTCCTGCTCGTTGACGCCGAGCTTGGTCGCGATCTGCTTGACCTGATCGGGGCGCAGATCGCCCTCGCCGAGAGCCGAGATCTTGCTCTTGGCCTTGCGCAGGTTGAAGAACAGCTTCTTCTGGTTGGCGGTGGTGCCCATCTTCACCAGCGACCAGGAACGCAGGATGTACTCTTGAATCGACGCCTTGATCCACCACATCGCATAGGTGGCGAGGCGGAAGCCCTTGTCGGGCTCGAAGCGCTTGACGGCCTGCATCAGGCCGACATTGCCTTCGGATACGACCTCGCCGATCGGCAGGCCGTAGCCGCGATAGCCCATGGCGATCTTGGCGACGAGCCGCAGGTGTGACGTCACGAGCTTGTGCGCCGCGTCGCGGTCGCCATGCTCGCGCCAACGCTTGGCCAGCATGAACTCCTCGTTCGGCTCCAGCATCGGGAACTTGCGGATTTCGTCGAGGTAACGTGAAAGTCCGCCCTCTGCGGACAGGACGGGCAGCGAAGCACTCGCCATGCTCGGTCTCCTAACCGGGCCCCCGCTTCGCGGCAGACCCACCGCGCGATCAACCTTCGCGCAGGCTCGGATGTCATGTTCAGACCTAACGCGTGAACCCGACCACGGGTTCAGCTGAGTCGAACATTTGCGGCGCCCCCTTGGCCATCCGCATCCGACCCCCACTATATGCCAAGCGAGCTTGGCGGAAAGGTGGCAGCGAAGCCAGATTGGCTCACAGCTTCGCGAGCATTGCTTGCAAATTTGCAAAATCATCCGGCGGATCCGACTCGAACAGCATTTCCTCGCCGGTCGCGGGATGCTCGAAGCCAAGCACCGCTGCATGCAGCGCCTGCCGCCCCAGTGACGTCAGCGCCTCCCGGGCTGCCTCAGGCAGGCGGCTGGCCTTGGTGGTGAAGCCCGAGCCGTAGAGCTGGTCTCCGAGCAGCGGATGCCCGATATGGCTCATATGCACGCGGATCTGGTGGGTGCGGCCGGTCTCCAGCCGGCATTCAACGAGGCTCGCCAACGGCTCGGTCTCATCGAGGCCCTTCAGCAGCGGCGGGTAACGCTCGACCAGCGTGATATGCGTGATCGCCTCGCGACCACGGCCTTCCTTCACGACCGTCATCTTCTCGCGGTTGCGGCTCGAGCGCTCGATCGGCGCGTCGATCGTGCCCTCGCGCAGCCGCGGCGCCCCCCAGACGATCGCGAGATAGGCACGCTGCAAGGGCCCTGTGCGGCCATGATCGGCGAACTGCTTGGCGAGCTTCTGATGCGCGCGGTCGTTCTTGGCGACGACGAGCAGCCCGCTCGTATCCTTGTCGAGCCGGTGCACGATGCCGGGCCGGCGAACCCCGCCGATGCCTGAAAGGCTCTCGCCGCAATGGGCGATGAGCGCATTCACCAGCGTGCCGTCCTCGTGTCCGCCCGCAGGATGGACGACGAGACCGGCCGGCTTGTCGATGACGATGAGATGGTCGTCCTCGTAGACCACGTCGAGCGGAATGTCTTGGCCGACCGGATCGGGCGGGCGAGCCGCCGGCATCACCAGCGAGATGGCGTCGCCCTCGGCGACCTTGCGCTTGCCGTCGCTGACGATCGCGCCGTTCAGGCTCACGCCGCCTTCCTTGATGACCTGCTGCAGCCGCGCCCGCGAGATCTCGCCGGCCAGCATCGCAAGCGCCTTGTCGAGACGTTCGCCCGCCTGCTCGGCCGCGACATGCAGGGTGACGCCGGCCTCTGCCGGCGTCGCTTCGAGGTTCGGTTCGGATGTCATGACCGACGCTATAGGCTGCGCCGGCTCGATCCGCACGCGCTTTCGCTTCGGCCGCGCCAGCTTGCCTCAGCCGAACAGCCGGAACTTGCCCTTCTTCTCCTCGACGACCTGCGCTTCCTCGGGCCCAGGATCATCCGGCGCATGCGCGACCGGGAAGATCACAGGCTTCGGCCTGGCATCGGGAGTTGCCGCCGCAGCCGGCTCGGCCACGACCTTCTTCGCCTCCGGCTTCGGCTCGGGAGCCGGCTCCGGGGCAGTGGTCACGGTGGCCTGCGCCGGCGCAGGGCTGGCAGCGGCCTTGGCTTCCGGCTGCGGTTCCGCGGCCGGAGCGGGCGATGGCGGCGGTGCTGCAACCGCCGCTGACTTGACGGGCTCCGGCTCGACGGTCTCGGCCCTGGCCTCGATCAGCGGCGGCGAGGTGTCGAGGTCCGCCAGCACGTCGTCCAGCACGGGCGCATGGCTGCCGAGCGTCGCCGGTGGCACCGTCCAGACGAAGGCGTCGAGCCGCCCCGAGATCGGCGAGACCGGCATCCATGTGTCGGAGACCAGTCCGTCGGCGACCCAGGCCGCGTCGCGGGGCGCGCGCGTCGCCCGCGACAGCCATTCGCGGACGCGGCCGGCGGAGCCGTGCTCGGCCTCCTCAAGCTCGGCCATCAACAGGCAGGCGCGCACCGAGGCGCCGCCGGCAAGGAGCGGCTTCAGCGCGTCGCGCGCCTTCTGGAAGTCGCGGGCATGGATCGCTGCGCCAACCAGCGCCAGAACGCCTTCGGGATCGGACGGACGAAGCTTCGAAAGCGTCACCGCCCGCGCCAGCCGGTCCTGGGCGCTGTCGCCGGGGCGGACATCGAGATAGGCGGCGGCGATGTCGGGATGAGAGACTTCCTTCCAGGCGGTCTCCAGCAGCTTGGCCGCCTTGCGGACGTCGCCACGCTCGGCCAGCATGCGGCCGGCAAGGGCAGCTGCCGGTGTCAGACCGGGCGCAAGCTTGACCGCTTCGAGGGCTGCCGCCAGCGCCTTCTCCGGCTCGCCATTTTGCGCCTCAAGCGCTTCGGCCGCGAGCAGGACCGCCCGCTGCCGCTTGGCCTCGGCCTTCTCGGCGAGCCTGAGCGCGGCACGGCGCTCGACCGCGGTGCGCGCCGCCTGCCAGTCGCCGGCATTGGTGTGGAAATCGAGCAGCGCATCATTGGCCCAGGCCAGCGAAGGCGAGCGGCGCACGGCGTCGTCGGCAAAGGCGCGCGCCGCCGCCATGTCGCCCCGGCGCTTGGCCTCGACGAACAGCCCGCGCAGGCCGAGCACGCGCGTCTCCGGCTTGTCGAGCATCGTCTTGAAGGCGGCTTCCGCCCGGCCGCGATCGCCCGAGAGCTGGGCGGCCTGCGCCTCCAGCAGCAACGTCAGCGGCTCGTCGCCGGCATAGCGGCGCGCATCGACGGCGTGGCGGCCGGCGGCAATCGGATCGCCCGCACCGATCGCGACCATGCCGCGCGACACCGCCTCGAAGCCGCGGGCCCGGCGCCGGGCCCGCGAGGCGAAGCTGAAGGCCGACGGGAGGCCGAAGATGAAGCGGACCAGCCCCCAGGCCAGCATCGCCAGCAGCGCCAGAACGACCACACCGATGGCGCCGATCGCGACGCTGGTCTCGATGCGGTAGCCCTGCCAGAGCACCGAAACCTCGCCCGGCCTGTCGGCGAGCCAGACGGCGCCCACGGCCAGGGCGGCGAAGACGGCGAGATAGAGCAGAACGCGAACCATGAACCCCTATCCTCCGTCAGCCGGCCACGCCGAGCGCGGCCACTGCATCCTGCGCGATTTTCGCAATCGCCGCATCCGCCGCCGCCCGCTTCTGCAAGGCGCTGCCGAAATCGGCGCTGGCGCGCCGCGCCGGCTCGGGCAGTTGCGCCCACAACGCCGCAGCCGCGACGACATCGCCCTTGGCGAGTGCATTGTCGAGCCGCATCGGCAGCGTCGCGGGATCATTGGCGCCGGTGTCGCCGACCGGTCGGATGCTGACGATACGGCTCGCCAGCCCGAGCAGCCGGTCCTGCCAGCCGGCCGAAGCGGGCATGAGTTCGCGTGCGAACATGGCGCGATGGCCGCGCAATTGCGTCAGCAGCGCCTCCTTCGTCGGCGCGCCGGACGCCGCGACGGCGTTCAGCGCGGCAAGCTGCTCGGGCGAACCGCCGCCCTTGGCCAGGGCCGCGACATCACCCGCAAAGGGCTGGCCGGAGGCCAGCGCCGACTGGACGCGCTCGGCCAGCACGATACGCGCGGCAGCCAGCGCCTGCGGGCTCGGTGCAGCCGCGGCCTTGGCCAGCGTCTCGACATTGCCGATCCGCGCGGAAGCCTGCTCAAGCATCTGGCGGGCGGTGCTGGCCGCCGCTTCGGCGCGCTGCGCCTGGGTGTTCAGACTCGCGATTGCAGCCGCGTCGGGAGCCTGCGCGGCAGCCACCTCGCTGGCACGAGCGGTTGCGGCCTGAGCTGCCGCACCGGCCTTGGCCGCTGCATCGGACGCCGCTGCCGCCTTGCGCTCGAGTTCCGCCGCCCCGCTCTGCAGCGCGTCGAGACGGCTTTGCAGCGCGGCGACCTGCTCGGCCGTTACAGCGGGCGTGGTGCGGCCCAATGCCAGCATGACGAGGCCGGCTCCGACCACGCCGCCAACGAAGCCGGCCAATGCGAGCGCCGGCAGGCGCGAGCGGGCGGGCTCGGGCGGCAGCGATGCGGCGACCGCCGGCTCGTCGTCGGGAGCGTTCCTGCCGGTCGTCCCGCTGAACTCCTGTGGCAAGGCCTCGGTCGGCAGCGCCGCCTCCGGCGCAACATCGGCCACGGCCGGCGACGCGGCGGTTTCGGGCTCGGGCTTCACCTCCGGCCTGGTCTCGGCCTCGACCTGTGCCGTTAGCTCGATCGTCGGCGGCGTTCGGCCCGACCGGCTGCGCGCCTTGCTGCCGGGCTTGTCACCAGGGCCGGGCTTGGCATCGGCAGAACCGCTCGGCGTCTCGGGATCGTTCATCGCGTCCTTATCCGTCTCGACGCCCGACGGCGCGACCGTCTCTTCTGTAACATCCCCGCCGGCGCGATTGCGAGCGGACACTTGGTCCAGCGCCGCCAGCAGCGCGGCCTCCTCCGGATGCTCGGCGACCAGAACCGTGCTGGCCCCGGCCGAGATCAGCGGCGCGGCGACATCCGCCGACAGCGCGACATGGGTGAGGTCGAGCAGTGGATCGACCACGCCGGCGGCGCGCGCCAGCTCCAGGCAGGTCCGCACGCCGCGCGCCGAATAATGCAGGGCGCCGTCGACACCGCCCTGCCGCAGCACCTCCCGCGCCTGTTCCGGAAAGGCTGCGATCGCCTCGGCCGCATAGGCGACCCAGGTCACGACCTCGAAGCCGGCAGCGGCGAGCTTGTCGGCGACATCCTCGTGGCGGTCGCGCCCGACGATCAGCAGGAGGCGCGCCGGCGCCTTCAGATTGTCCCGGATCAGGGCGACCATGTCGTCGCGATTGCCGTTGGCACTGCGCGCATCCTCGAATCCGGCCTCGCGCACCTTGCCGGCCGTGCGCGCCCCCACGGCGAAGACCGGCAGATCCCGCCAGACCGGCAGCAGGTCGGCCAAGGCCGGAACGGCGTTACCGCTAGTCAGCGCGATTGCGGCAAACGGCCCCTCGGGGGCGGGCGCCGGGAGCCGCGCAACCGCAAACAGCGGCGCCAGCACCGGCTCATGCCCATGCGCACGGATGGCAGTGGCGGTGCGCTCGGCATCGGCCGGTGGGCGGAACACGAAAATGCGCATGCGGTCTCCTTTCGCCGAGCGGGCCTTGTCGCTGTGCGCGCCTTGGCGTCGTACGGGCCGTGGCGCATCAATCCCGCCTGCCGTGCCATCGCGCAAGGCGGTACATCTTCCGAACAACGCGCAGGACGAAGAATCGCTTTATCGTCCGTTTCGAAAACCAGCCCCGCCGCGACGACCGGGGCCGAGCCTGGCACTGCCGGAGTGACCGACAACCGCCCCCTTGGCCTTCTGCGCACTCGCACACTATACGAGGGAGATCCCGGCGCGAGCGTGCCGGGCCATTCCGCCGGCCTTTGCCAGATTCACCGCTCCCGAGACCTTGTCGACCGATCATGCGCGTTCTGGGGATAGAGACGACCTGTGACGAGACCGCGGCCGCCATCGTGTCGGTCGAGCGATCCGGCGAGACCAAGATCCTGTCGAACGAGATCCTGAGCCAGATCGCGGCCCATGCCGCCTATGGCGGCGTCGTGCCCGAGATCGCCGCTCGCGCCCATGTCGAGGCGATCGACCGCATCGTCGAGCGCGCCTTCGAGAGCGCGGGCGTGAAGCCTGGCGAGATCGACGCGGTCGCGGCCGCGGCCGGTCCCGGCCTCGTCGGCGGCGTCATGGTCGGGCTGACCACAGCCAAGGCGATCGCCCTGGTGACCGGCAAACCCTTCATCGCGATCAACCATCTCGAGGCCCATGCCCTGACGGCGCGGCTGACCGACAACCTCTCCTTCCCCTATCTGCTGCTGCTGGTCTCGGGTGGGCACACGCAGCTTCTCGCAGTGCGCGGCGTCGGCGATTATCTCAAGCTCGGCGGCACCATCGACGACGCCGTCGGCGAGGCCTTCGACAAGATCGCCAAGATGCTCGGCCTGCCCTATCCCGGCGGCCCTTCGGTCGAGCGCGAGGCCGCGAAGGGCGACCCCGAGCGTTTCGATTTCCCGCGCCCGATGCAGGGCAGGCCCAACCCCGACTTCTCGCTGTCGGGCCTCAAGACCGCTGTCAGGCTGGTCGCCGAGCGCATCGCACCGCTCTCGGATCGAGACGTCGCCGATCTCTGCGCCTCCTTCCAGGCGGCGATCGTCGACGTGCTCGTCGACCGTACCCGCGCGGGCCTGCGCGCCTCCCATGCCGCCGGCATCACGCCGACGACGCTGGTGGTCGCCGGCGGCGTCGCCGCCAACCAGCCGATCCGGCGCGGACTGACGAGGCTCGCGACCGAGGCAGGCCTGCCGATGGTCGCCCCGCCCCAGGCGCTCTGCGGTGACAATGGCGCGATGATCGCCTGGGCCGGGTTGGAACGGCTGCGGCTCAGCATGCTCGACGACATGAGCGCCCTCGCCCGACCGCGCTGGCCGCTCGACGAGCTCAAGCCGCGGCATCCGGCGCCGGCGACAGACAGCGCCGCCGGATGACCGAAACCGGCGATATCGCCACCATCGGCGTCGTCGGCGCCGGCGCCTACGGCGCGGCGCTCGCCCTGGCCGCCGCGCGCGCCGGCCGCAACGTGCTGCTTTGGGCGAGGGATGCGGCAGCCGTCGCAGCGATCGCCGAGACGCGGACCGCCCCTCGCCTGCCGGAGGTGAAGCTGCCCGAAACGGTTGCGCCGACCGCTTCGCTGCAGACGCTGGCCACGGCGGACGCCCTGCTGGTGACCGTGCCGACGCAGAGCCTGCGGCAGGTTTGCGAAGGGCTGGCACGGGTCCTGCCAACCGGGAGACCGGTGATCTCGGCCGCCAAGGGCATCGAGCAGAAGACCGGGCTGTTCACGACGCAGGTCATCGCCGAGGCCTTTCCGGGCGCGCGGCCGGCGATCCTGTCCGGCCCGAGTTTCGCTGCCGATATCGGGCAGGGGCTGCCAACGGCAGTGACGCTCGCGGCCGAGGACCCCGATCTGGCGCAGGCGCTCGCCGAGGCGCTGAGCTCGCCGGCCTTCCGGATCTATCACAGCGCCGATCCGCGCGGCGTCGAGATCGGCGGCGCAGCCAAGAACGTGCTCGCCATCGCCGCCGGCATCGCGATCGGGCTCGGTTATGGTGAGAGCGCGCGCGCCGCCCTGGTGGCGCGCGGCTTCGCCGAATTGCGCCGCTTCGGCGAGGCCCACGGCGCGCAGGGCGAGACGCTGATGGGGTTGTCCGGGCTCGGCGATGTCGTGCTGAGCTGCGCCTCGGCTCAGTCGCGCAACTTCGCCTTCGGACTGGCGCTGGGCCAGGGCAGGAGCGTTGCGGAGGCCGCTGGCGGCAAGCTCGCCGAGGGCGCCTTCACCGCCTCGATCCTGGCGCAGATGGCGCGGACCCGCCACGTCGAGATGCCGATCGCGGAAGCGGTTTCCGCCATCATCGCCGGCGAGAGCGCCGTGCGCGATGCGGTCGCGGGCCTGCTTGCGCGTCCGCTGCGATCGGAACTGTAGAGGGAGGAAGCCATGGCAAACGATTGGTCCGACCTGACGAAGCGCGTGGCGCGCGGCATCGCCGAGGTGCGCAAGACCACGGGCTCCGAGCTGGTCGCCGAGAGCCAGCCCGTGCCACTCGCCGGGCGCATCGCGGAGCCCGTGATCCAGCATCGCCGCCGTCGCGCGGAAGGGACGCATCGCTTCGTGCTGATCCTGCCCTTCGGCGAGGCCGAGGTCCGGGTCGAGCTCGAGCCGAAGGACTACGCCGCCCTGACCCGCGAGATGGTGCGCTTCTGGAACGAACAGGGCCCCGAGGCCTCGAAGCCGCCAGTACCGCTGGCCGAAGGCGAGGCTGACGGGGACTAGCCGGTAGGCAGGCCCGCGCGAATTCGCTATCCCACCAACACCACCCGCCCCTGCTACACCTGAGATCCCCATGGCCCACTGGCTCGTCAAATCCGAACCCTCGAAATGGTCCTGGGAACAGCAGGTCGCGGCGGGCGCGAAGGGCACCCATTGGGACGGCGTCAAGAACCACACCGCCAAGCTCAACCTGATGGCGATGAAGCAGGGCGAGCAGGTCTTCTTCTATCATTCGAACGAGGGCCTCGAGGTCGTCGGCATCGTCGAAGTCATCAAGGAAGCCTACAACTGGATCCCGGGCGAGCCCTGGGTGCTGGTCGACTTCAAGGCGCTGAAGCCGCTGGCGAAGCCGGTCACGCTGGCGCAGGTCAAGGCCGAACCGAAGCTGGCTAAGATGTCGCTGGTCACCTCGTTCCGGCTCTCCGTCCAGCCCGTGACCGACGAGGAATGGGACATCGTCTGCAAGCTCGGCGGGCTTTGAAGCGGACCGTCTCCCGCCGTCAGTTCCGGTAATAGGACGCGAAGGGCGCGTGCACGCGCAAGGCTCGCGGCCGATAAGGTGCCGTCGTCTTCAGGATCGGGACTGCCGCAGCCTGAAGGCGTGGCTCGACCGCGGTCGCCATCGCCGCCGGCAGCGGCTGGAAGCGGTTCCCGACGAAATGCTCCCGGGTCCCTTCCCGCCAGGGCAGCCAGGAGGTCGCCCGCTCGTCGTGCTGCAGGCCCTGCGGATCGGGCCGCAGTTCCGAGAGGAGACCCGGCTCGACCTCGAGCGGATGCGCCGTCGCGCGGGCCTCGTCGATCATCCAGGACAGCGCCAGGTCCGACAGCCCCATCTGCAGCCCGTAGCCACCGCCGACGTCGGTATGGACCCCGGCGAACCAGAGTTGCCTGATCTGCCCCGGCGGCGCCTGCGTCTCGTCCCAGAGTTCTGGCGCGAAGACCTCGCGGTTCTCATCGATCGCCAGGGCCTGGCGACCATGGGCGACCTGCCGGTTGAGCACGGGATCGTGGAATTTGTGCCGTCCCGGCAAACTGCCGATCGCCGGCAGGCCGAGGGCGCGGACCGTATCCCAGACGCCGACGAAGAAGGGCGGATTCGGGCTCGAGCCGTGCTCCTGCCGAAAGGCTTCGGCTGCTCGCGCCCGCTCTGCCGCATCCTTGACCATGTAGACATCGCTGACGGCCTGCGTCGCGAGCTTGCGCACGACGGGATCGACGATCGCGGCGGCGAAATCGTCCCAATGCGCCACCTTCGGCAGGCCCGTCGGCACACCACAGAGTCCAAGCACCCCGCCGAGGCTGCGGACCGTATAGGCGCCCCGGCTGAAACCGAACACGAAGATGCGATCGCCCGGCTCATGGCTGACCAACAGCGCGGCGTAGCAATCGATGATGTTGTCGGTGATGCCGTAGCCCGTGGCCTGGGCGAGTGCGTCCTTGAAGCGACGGAACAGGCTGCGCTGTTCGCCAGCGTCCGGATTGGCGCCGAGACCCGGATCGTAAAAGCAGATCTGTCCCTGGGGATCGACCTCGCGCGTCGCCATGAACAGGCGGTAGATGCTCGTCCAGTTGATCGGGTTGGCGCCGCCGGCCTGGCCGGTCCCATCCGAAAAGATGCAGATGTTGCGCGCCATGCCCGCCCTCCAGCGAAAGCATCTTAGCACAACGTCCGGTACGCCGGGGATTGATGGCCTGCGCGGCAGGGATGCGCCCCGTCGCTCTGCCACGAAAGTGCGATGTCCGGCGGCTTGCCGCGCGGCGTTCGCTCCTTATGATGCCGCCAATTCGAAGGACGCGGACTGAAGCACGCCGCCGTGCAGGCCGGCTCCAGAAAATACGAAACAGACGCCCCGAAGGGGACGGCCCAAGTCTGGGGAGACGCCCAATATGACCGAGATCATCTATGACGTGCCCGCCGCCTGGGCCAAGAAGGCCTGGCTGAACGACGCCAAGTACAAGAAGATGTATGCGGCCTCGATCAAGGACCCCGACAAGTTCTGGGGCGAGCAGGGCAAGCGGATCGACTGGTTCAGGCCCTACACCAAGGTCCGCAACGCCAGCTACAAGCCCGGCAAGGTCTCGATCAAATGGTTCGAGGACGGCACGACCAACGTCGCCTATAACTGCGTCGACCGGCATCTCGCGACGCGCGCCAAGCAGACCGCGATCATCTGGGAAGGCGACGATCCCAGCGAGTCGAAGAAGATCACCTATGGGCAGCTCTACACCGAGGTCTGCAAGTTCGCGAACGTCCTGAAGGCCCAGGGCGTCAAGAAGGGCGACCGCGTCACCATCTACCTGCCGATGATCCCGGAGGCTGCCTACGCCATGCTGGCCTGCGCCCGCATCGGCGCGATCCATTCGGTGGTGTTTGGCGGCTTCTCGCCGGATTCGCTGGCGAGCCGCATCGAGGATTCCGATTCCAAGATCGTCATCACCGCCGATGAGGGCCTGCGTGGCGGCCGCTCCGTGCCGCTCAAGAAGAATGTCGACGCTGCCGACGCCAAGGTGAAGGGCGGCATCGGGACGGTCATCGTCGTCAAGCGCACCGGCGGCCAGGTCACCATGCAGGATGGCCGCGACGTCTGGTACCATGACGAGGCCGCCAAGGCTTCGGGGCATTGCCCGCCCGCCGAGATGAAGGCGGAGGACCCGCTCTTCCTGCTCTACACATCCGGTTCGACCGGCAAGCCCAAGGGCGTGCTGCACACCACCGCCGGCTACCTCGTCTACACCTCGATCACCCATCAGTACGTCTTCGACTACCATGACGGCGACATCTACTGGTGCACGGCCGATGTCGGCTGGGTGACCGGCCACAGCTACATCCTCTATGGGCCGCTCGCCAACGGCGCGACCACGCTGATGTTCGAGGGCATCCCGACCTATCCGACGATCTCGCGCTTTTGGGAGGTCATCGACAAGCACAAGGTCAACACCTTCTACACCGCGCCGACCGCGATCCGCTCGCTGATGGGCGCCGGCGAGGAGCCGGTGAAGAAGACCAAGCGCAAGTCGCTGCGCCTGCTCGGCTCGGTCGGCGAGCCGATCAATCCGGAAGCTTGGGAGTGGTATCACCGCGTCGTCGGCGACCGCCGCTGCCCGATCGTCGACACCTGGTGGCAGACCGAGACCGGCGGCATCCTGATCACGCCGCTGCCGGGCGCCACCAAGCTCAAGCCAGGCTCGGCGACGCGGCCCTTCTTCGGCGTCAAGCCCGAGATCGTCGATGCCGAGGGCAAGGTCCTGGAAGGCGCCTGCGAGGGCAACCTCGTCATCGCCGAGAGCTGGCCCGGCCAGATGCGCACGGTCTATGGCGACCACAAGCGCTTCGAGGAGACCTATTTCGCCACCTATCCGAACAAGTACTTCACCGGCGACGGCTGCCGGCGCGATGCCGACGGCTATTACTGGATCACCGGCCGCGTCGACGACGTCATCAACGTCTCCGGCCATCGTATGGGTACGGCCGAGGTCGAATCGGCGCTGGTCGCGCATCCTTCCGTCTCGGAGGCGGCGGTCGTCGGCTATCCGCACGACATCAAGGGCCAGGGCATCTATGCCTATGTCACCCTGATGACCGGCGAGAAGCCGAGCGAGGCGCTGCGCAAGGACCTCGTCGCCTATGTCCGCAAGGAGATCGGCCCGATCGCTTCACCGGACCTGATCCAGTTCGCGCCGGGACTGCCGAAGACGCGCTCCGGCAAGATCATGCGCCGCATCCTGCGCAAGATCGCCGAGGACGAGTTCGGCGCGCTCGGCGACACCTCGACGCTGGCCGATCCGGCCGTCGTCGACGACCTGATCGAGAACCGCCAGAACAAGCGCAAGGCAGGCTGAGGGCACGCTGGAGGCGCGCGAAACACCGCGTCATCCTGGACAAGCGGCGAAGCCGCGCAGCTCCGGGCATAGGCCTCCTTCGTGCCCTGTGATGGATCCCGGGTCGACCTTCGGCCGCCCAGGATGACGCTGCGGGGAACCATCAGGGCTGCGTGACCTCGAAAACCGATCTCACGGCGCCGCCGCGAGCACCTCGATCTCGACCTTGAATTCCGGCAGCGTGAAGCCGGAGACGATCATCAATGTCGAGGCCGGAGGCGGCGTCGCGACATGGGCGTCGCGCGATTCCATGTAGCCCTTCATATGGGCACGGTCGGTGACATAGGCGTTGAGCCTGACGATGTCGGAGAGCTTCATCCCCGCCTCGGCCAGAATCGCGGCGATGTTGGCGAAGCAGAGATCGGCCTGCCCGCGCGCATCCTCGGGGATCGAGCCGTCGGCGGCGACGCCGAGCTGCCCCGAGCACGCCACCAGCCTGTAACCCGCCGGAACCGCAATACCGTGGCTGTAGCGCGCGAAAGGCTTGGCGATCGAAGCCGGCGCGAGCGGCGTGAGGGCGGGCGCATCCGGTCTCGGCGAAGTCATCGGCATCTCCTGCAGGCTTATCGGACTATGACTCGCGGCCTCCCACCAGGCCAGATCGCTTGCGCCGGCTTCGCAAGCGAAACCAGCTGGGCTATGCACGCGAGTCGTGATCATGCTCATGTCACGTTCACTGGGATCGTCTAGAATTCAACAGCCATCGGCCTCTCGACCGGAGGCTCGCACCGCGTGATCGATCGGAACCGACGCCTCATGACCAAGACGAAGACGACCATGGCCATGACCCTGAAGGCAGCCGGCCTGCTGCCGCTGCTGGCGCTTACCGCTTGCGCCGGTTCGCAGCGCTTCGGCGGCGGCCCGGGCACCGCCTATGGCCAGCCGAGCCTGCCGCCGGCGCCGCCGATCAGCTCGGCACCGATCACCTCCGAGCCGCTGCCACCGCCGGGGGGCTATCCCGTCGCCTCCGCACAGCCCGGCGCCTTGCCTCCGCCGGGGGACCCTTACTACAGCCCCACCGCGCCGGGCATGCCGCAGCAGACGCCCCCCGCCACGGCGCCGCAGCCCAGCGAGGTTCCGACGCTGCGCGGCGGCAGCGGCCAGATCCCCACGCTCGGGGCCGGCTCGAGCACTGCCCGCCCCGCCGTCTCCTCTCGCGATGGCGTCATCGGCAGCTGGACGGCGAGGGAAGCCACGGGCAGTTCCTGCAAGGTGCAGCTTTCGAGCTCGCCTGCGCTCGACCTCTACCGCGCCAACGCCGCGGGCTGTGCCAATCGCGACCTGCAGAAGGTCACGGCCTGGGACTATCGCGACGGCGAGGTCTACCTCTACCAGCAAGGCGGCACCGTGGTGGCGCGGCTGCGCACCAGCGGCGGCGGCGCGATGGACGGTGCCATCACGAAATCGGGCGCCGGCTTGAGCCTCAGCCGGTAAGCCTGTCTCGCACCGTCATCCCGGGCTCCGCGCAGCCGGAATGACAGTGTGGAGCCTCCTCACGCCCCCATCGAGCGCCCGAAGAAGGCCGGGCGCCAGAAGCGGCGCTGCATCGACAAGGCCATCGCCGCAAAGCCGCGCGCGGTGTCGAAGGCCTCGTCGAGGATCGTGAAGGGCGTCGGGCCGCCGGTCGAGATCACGCCCTCGACATCGGCATAGCCGCCCGCAAGATCGGCCTCGAAGCGTCGGGCCAGCCGCCGCATGGCGGCGTTCTCCGGCAGGCATGTCATGTAGAGCGTGCGGATGCCGCGATTGCGCGATGCAGTGATCAGGCGCTCGAACAGCGTACCGCCGATGCCGCGCCGGCGCCACTCGCGCTCGACGCTGAAGGCTGCCTCGCCGGTCTGGGCAACGATGTCCTCGAGCCCACGCAATTCGGCGGCGCCGCGCACCTGCCCGTCCTCGATATAGGCGTAGACCAACCCGCCGACACCGAAGGTGGTGACGGCGTAGTTTTCGAGGAAGTCGTCATTGACGACGGTGCCGAAACGCTCGCGACGCGTGACGTCGTCGAGCCTCAGCAGATGCGCCTTGAACAGATCGCGCTCCGCGGGCCAGAGCCGGCGGACTTCGCCTTGGCCGGTCATCATGCCGGCCTTCTTGGAACGAGCCAATTTTCATCTCCTGCTAACAGCGCTGGACGTGCGCTACCCCAGGAGGCGATTCTTCCCTGACTGGGCCGCAAAATGGCGCTTTGCGGCGGGATTGCAAGAGCCGGAGCACCAAGGCCTGCGCCAATTTTGGGCAGCGTGAACAGCCGGGCGGCGCGCCGGCCGGTCTATTCGCGGTCGATCGGCCAGGCCTTGAACACGTCGAGAACCTCGCAGGCCTGCGCCTGCGCCGCCAATGCCGGCCAGCGCTCCTCGGGGACGAATTCCGGGATCACGAAGCGGCAGAAGCCCCAGGCGATCGCCGCCGCGATGTCGCAGGGCAGCAGCTCAGGGCCGGCCGTCAACTCGCCCCGCCTGGCCGCCGCGTCGAGCAGGTCGAGCGCGGTATGGAGCTGGGCGACGATGCGCTCCTGCCAGGGCCCGTAGCGCTGGGCTTCCGGCCGCTTGCGCTCGTATTCGACCGAGACTGCCTTGTCGGCGGCGACGATGCCGATGCCGGTGAGACCGAGGTCGCGCGTCCGCGCGCTGCCCTCGACCGGTCGCAGCGAGCGTCCGGCGACATCCTCGAAATGCTGGATGATCAGCAGGGACTCGCTGATCACCGTGCCATCATCGGCAACGAGGCTCGGCGCCTTCACCAGCGGGTTGATCGCCCGGAACGCTTCCATGTGCCGGAAGACAGAAACCGAGCGATGCTCGAATTCGAGCCCAAGGAGCGTGCCGGTGATCGCCGCACGGCGGACATAGGGGCTATCCAGCATTCCGACGAGCAGCATCATTCACCTCCATTGCGATCTGAGGGGAGATTGCCGGCAACCGCCCGCAAAGCCACGCCAAATCGCGTGATGTTGCAGATCACGCCGGTTGATGCGCTTCGGCCTGGGGCTGCGTCTCGGCCTCGGCTTCGAATCCAGGCGTGAAACCGAGCGTGACACCGCGCTCCCGCGCCGCGATCTGGCAGGGATCCCAGTACGGCGTGCCGCCGAAGCGCTCCACCAGCAAATCGATCAGCACCCTGACCTTGCCCGGCACATAGGCTCCGGGCGGCCTGACTACGTAAAGCGCGTGCTCCTGCATCGGATACTCCCACAGCAGGGGCACGAGCTCACCAGCACGGATCGCATCGCTGGCAATGAAGGTCGGCAGTTGCGCGATGCCGAGCCCAGCCTTCGCCCATTCCAGCAACGTCTCGCCGCTGTCGGAGCGCAGCCGGCCGGTTGCCCTGATCGCAACGCGGCGCTTGCCCATCCGGAACGTCCAGTCAGGGGAGTGGGTGCCGGTGTAAGTCAGGCACTCATGCTCCGTGAGGTCGAGCGGAGTGGCGGGCCGGCCCTTCCACGCCAGATAGTCCGGGCTCGCCGCAACGATGCCGTGGACGGGCGCGATCCTGCGCGCGACGAGGCTGGAATCCTTGAGCGTCCCGATCCGGATCGCCGCGTCGAAGCGTTCGCCGATCAGGTCGACATAGCGGTCGCTGGCCTCGACGTCGATTTCCAGCCGAGGGTGGCGGGAGGCGAGCTCGCCGAGAACAGGCGCGACATGACGGTTGCCGAATGTGAGCGGCATCGACAGGCGCAGGCGGCCGGCGACGCCCGAGGCCTGGGCGACGGATTCCCGCGCCGCGACAAGATCGGACAAAATGCGCTCGCCGCGCGTCTTGAATTCGAGACCCGCCTCGGTCGCCGCCACGCCGCGCGTGGTCCGGCTCAGCAGGCGCGTGCCGAGATCGGCCTCAAGCCGCGCAATTCGGCGGCTGACCACCGACTTGGCAAGGCCGAGGTGGTCGGCAGCGCGCCCGAAGCCGCCGCTTTCGACCACGGCGATGAAGCTTCGGATGTCGTCCAGCTCGGACATGTCGTTCCTCCTGAAGCAACAGTCTAGTGCCGATTATAGCCGTTACGTTGCGTATAGCGAACCCCTATCTTGCCCGCATCGTATTCAACCAGCCTGACAGGATCATCATCATGGCTTCCGTTCTCGTCCTTAACAGCAGCGCTTCGGGCCCGGACTCGGTCTCGCGCCAGCTGGTCGCCTCCACCGTCGAACAGCTGCGGGCCAAGAACCCGTCGCTCCAGGTCGTCGAGCGCGACCTCGACGCCAACCCCGTGCCCCATCTCAACGTCGAGACGACCGCCGCACTGCGCGCCGGCCAGACGGCCACGGCCGCGCAGGTCGAGGCCCGCGCCTTCTCGGACGCTCTGATCGCCGAACTGAAGGCGGCCGACACCGTGGTCATCGGCGCGCCAATGTACAATTTCGGCATCCCCTCGACATTGAAGACCTGGTTCGACTACGTGCTGCGCGCCGGGCTGACCTTCAAGTACAGCGAGGCGGGCCCGGAAGGGCTGGTGACCGGCAAGCGCGCCGTCGTCGTCCTCAGCCGCGGCGGCCTCTACAGCTCGGGCCCGGCCCAGGCGATGGATTCGCAGGAGCCGCATCTGCGCACCCTGCTCGGCTTCATGGGCATCACCGACGTGACCGTCATCCGCGCCGAGAAGCTGGGCTATGGCCCCGAGGCGCGCGAGCAGGCGATCAACGACGCCGTGGCTGAACTCGCCAAGATCGCTGCCTGATCAGCATCTGCCACGAAAAGCGTCCGCTCCGGTCTCCCGGGGCGGGCGTCTTGCTGTCCCGCGCGCACGCCTGGCCTTCGGCCCCATCGATCCGGCCCGGGAGCAGGCGTTCAACCCTCGCTACGGGCTTTTCCACGGCTCACGTCGGGCTTCGCTTCAACCAGGCCAGCGCCTGCGTCTTCTCATCGGCTGGAAACCGCTGGATCTCGGCCGCTACGAAGTGCTTTGCGACCTGGGGAGCGATCTTCAAGAGCTCGCTGTCCGAAACAACGGCGACGCGCTCGACCTTGTTGTGATGGCCCATCACGAATTCCAGATGGGAAACCAGCGCGCCGATACCTTCCCAACCTGGAAATGAAGCTGCATCGACCATCAGGCCTTTCAGCGACCCCTTGGCCTTGATGTAAGGGTCGACAATACCGGACAGGCGCTCGAAGTCCGCCTTCCCGAGGGGCCCGTGAGGCGCCAGCGTCACGATGCCATCGTCTTCCATCAGATCGATCTGCAGCATGTCTCTTCTCCACCCGTCACGAGGCCGGCAGGGCTGCGCTCGACCCTATTTCGGCAGGCACTCCACATTGTAGGCGACGATGATCTCCCTGGGCCCGGCCTTGCCAACGAGTTGAAGTTCGTCGAGCGCGCTTTTGAGCCGTGTCCCGGCTTCCCTCAGGCTGTCCTCCAGCTTTGTCTTCGCTGACCTGCATCGGTCCTCGCTGGTGAACTCCTGGAAAACCACAGTCGGCAGAAGCCGCCATTCGGCCCGATCGCTCGTGGCGATCGGGCTGACGGAGTAGGAGAAGACGTACATCAGGACCCACATGACGGCGGCCTCCCTGGCCTGACCGCAAACCGGTTTCCAGCATCGGCACAGACGCGATCACGGCGAGCCGCGAATGAGGTCCGCCGGCGAGGGTGGGCGAGCTTCGAGGACCCGTCAAAGCTGCGGCAGGCGGAAGGCAATCGCGTCAGCGGCGCCCAGCACGATTGACCGGACCGCCGCGGTTCATCGGCGTTCCCGGACGCACGCCGACGCCCGGCGCGCCGACCCCAGGCGTTGCCACGGCGGCGCGTGCCACCGGCCGTGGGCGCAACACCACGCCCGCCCTCGCGACGCAGCCGGTCGGGTAGCCGACATACTGACAGTAGACCACCGCCTGAGCATCTTCGGGGATTGCCATGACCATGGTAGCGGCAACGGCCGCCAACAGGACTGGGAGCTTCATTCCTTCCTCCATCAGCAGCGCTTTCAGAACGCATTCCCGGCTCGAGGCGCGACTGCCGGCCGTGGCCGTCTCGTGCCCATCGATCGGATTTGGCAGATGGCGCCTGAATGGGATGGTCGCGCTATTGTCCCTGGGGACAATGCCTTGCGACTTCATGTTCCGCCGAAGAGGCGCGCCCGGATCGCCGCTGGCTTCAGCAGGCCGCGAACGGAAAACGCCCGCTCCGAAGGAATCGGAGCGGGCGTTTTGGTGTCCGAAACGGCAGTTCGCTCAGGCGCTCTCGCCGACGGCCTGGAGATAGAGGTCGAGGATCGCCTCCTCCTCGGCGCGCTCATTGGCGTCGCGCTTGCGGATGGCGATGACCTTGCGCAGCACCTTGACGTCGAAGCCGTTGCCCTTGGCCTCGGCATAGACCTCCTTGATGTCGTCGGCGATGGTCTTCTTCTCTTCCTCGAGACGCTCGATGCGCTCGACGATGCTCTTCAGCTGGTCACCAGCAACCGGATCGTCCATCTGATGTCCTTCTCGATGACGGGGGGATTTGGCCGGAGGGGTTCGCATCGCACGCCCCCTGCCGTCAAGCCGCAAGCGAAAGGCGGCCGCGATCTCTCAACAGTCGCGTACCCCCGACGGCGGCTTGCGCGGGCTCAGCTACACGCCGCCGCAGCACCATAAAAAGTATGACTATATCGCCAAAAGCCTGATGACGCCGGCCGCCTCCCGACTTAAAAGAATCAGCAACGAAGGTCGATCCGATCGACCGCAGAAACCGGGCGGAACGGGGCGGCCTTGCAGCGATCCAACGACCTTGCTGACCGCAACCTGGCCGATCGACTGCGTACCGACGCTCGCGCGATCTTCGATGCCGCCGTGTCCCGCGCCCATCCAGCCGGTTGCCTGCCGGAGCATCTGCCCGAGCCGCCGGCGGCCGGCCGCCTGATCCTGCTCGCCGCAGGCAAGGCGGCAGGCAGCATGACGGCGCTGGCCGAGGCACATTATCTCGATTCAGGTTTTCCGGCCGAACGCCTGATCGGCCACGCCGTTGCGCGCCATGGCTACGAAACGAAGACCCGCCACATCCCGATGGTCGCGGCCGGCCATCCCGTGCCGGACCAGGGCAGCATCGACAGCGCCACCCGCGCGCTCGCTCTCGCAGCCTCGGCGACGGCCGATGACCTCGTGCTGGTGCTGCTCTCTGGTGGCGGCTCGGCCAATTGGGTCGCCCCGGCAGGAGCGCTGACGCTCGCCGAGAAGCAGGCGGTGAACAAGGCCCTGCTGCGCTCCGGCGCACCGATCGGCGAGATGAACATCGTCCGCAAGCGGCTCTCGCGGATCAAGGGCGGCCGGCTCGCGCTCGCCGCGGCGCCGGCGCGGCTGCTGACGCTCGCGGTCTCGGACGTCCCCAATGACGAGCCGACCGCTATCGCTTCGGGCCCGACCGTGCCCGACCCGACCACGATGGAACAGGCCCGCGCAATCGTCGCGCGCTACGGTCTCGATCTCCCGGTCGCGGCCAAGGACCTGCTCGGGGACGACGCCAGCGAGACGCCCAAGCCCGGCCATGATGCCTTCGCCCGTTCAGAGTTCCGCATCATCGCCCGACCGGCCGACGCCATCGCCGCGGCCCATGCTGCGGCGGTTGCGGCCGGCTACGAGGTCCATGATCTCGGCCCCGATCTCGAGGGCGAGGCCCGCGACGTTGCTGCCCACCACGCCGAACTCGCGCTTTCGCTCAAGCGGGCAGGCAAGCGTGCCGCGATACTCTCCGGCGGAGAATTGACCGTGACCCTGCGCGGCAGGGGCCGAGGCGGCCCGAACCAGGAATACGCCCTGGCCCTGGCGATCGCGCTCGGCGGCGAACCGGGCATCGTTGCGCTTTCCGGCGATACCGACGGCACCGATGGCGGAGGCGGCGAGGCGACCGATCCCGCCGGTGCGGTCATCGACGAGACGACTTTGTCGCGTGCCGCCGCGCTCGGCCTCTTTCCTGCCCGATCCCTGGACGACAACGACTCGACCGGCTTCTTCGAGAAGCTGGGCGACCTCCTCCAGACCGGCCCGACCCTGACCAACGTCAACGACTGCCGCGTCATCCTGATCGAACCCTGAACGATGAACCGGACCCAAAGATCGATCCTCGGCCTCACCCTGCTGGCAGGCGGCCTGCTTGCCGGAGCGGCCCCGGCCTGGGCAGATCTGCGCATGTGCAACACCACCGGCAGCCGTGTCGGTGTCGCCATCGGCTACCGCGACGCGCAGGGCTGGACCACCGAAGGCTGGTGGAACATCGGCCCCCGTGCCTGCGAGACGCTGCTGCGCGGCACGCTGGCCGCACGCTTCTACTATGTCCACGCCATCGACTACGACCGCGGCGGCGAGTGGACCGGCAAATCCGTGATGTGTACCCGCAACAAGGAATTCACCATTCGCGGGATAGAAGACTGTCTGGCCCGTGGCTATGACCGCGCCGGCTTCTTCGAGGTCGACACGGGCGAACAGAAGAGCTGGACGATCCAGCTGACCGACACCACCGGCAGCGCGCCCGCGCGGCCCTGAGGGACATCCACATGAAGCGCGAGCGCCGCATCAAGATCATCGCCACGCTGGGTCCAGCCTCCTCGACCCCGGAGATGTGCGCGAAACTGTTCGAGGCCGGCGTCGACGTCTTCCGCATCAATATGAGCCACACCCAGCGCGAGAGCCTGCCCGAGCGGGTGGCGATGCTGCGGGCGCTGGAGACGCAGTTCCGCCGCCCGGTCGGCATCCTTGCCGACCTTCAGGGCCCGAAGCTGCGCGTCGGCGCCTTTGGCGGCGACGGCGCGGTGGTTCTGGAGAACGGCGCCCGCTTCATCCTCGACGCCGATCCCACGCCGGGCACCGTCAAGCGCGTCCACCTGCCTCATCCCGAGATCCTGACCGCGCTGGAGCCGGGCCACACCCTGATCCTCGACGACGGCAAGCTGCGCCTCGTGGTCGAGAAGGCGAACGAGAAGCAGGCGGTGACGCGCGTCGTCGTCGGCGGCCGGCTGGCCTCGCGCAAGGGCGTCAGCCTGCCCGACACCACCATCGCCGTCTCGGCCATGACCGAGAAGGACCGTTCCGATGCCGAGGCTGCAGCCGAGGCCGGCGTCGACTGGATCGCGCTCTCCTTCGTGCAGCGGCCCGAGGACATGGCCGATCTGCGCAAGATCGTGCGCGGGCGCGCCCTTACCATGGCCAAGATCGAGAAGCCGCAGGCGCTGGGCCGCCTGGAGGAAATCATCGACGCCTCGGATTCGATCATGGTGGCGCGCGGCGATCTTGGCGTTGAGATGCCGCTGGAGAAGGTGCCGGGCACACAGAAGCGCATCACCCGCCTCAGCCGCCGCAAGGGCAAGCCCGTCATCGTCGCAACGCAGATGCTGGAGAGCATGATCACCAGCCCGGTGCCGACGCGCGCCGAAGTCTCCGACGTCGCTACCGCCGTCTTCGAGGGGGCCGACGCGGTGATGCTCTCGGCCGAGAGCGCCGCCGGCCAGTTCCCGATCGAGGCGGTGGCGATGATGAACCGCATCGCCGAGGAGGTCGAAAGCGAGTCGATCTACCGCTCGATCCTGGAAGCGCAGCGCGCCGAGCCCGAGGAGACCGGCGCCGACGCCATCGCCAAGGCCTCGCATGAGATCGCCGACACGCTGAACCTCAAGGTCATTGCCGCCTGGACTTCCTCCGGCTCGACCGCCTTCCGCCTCGCCCGCGAGCGGCCCAACTCGACCGTGCTCGCGCTCACGCCGAACCGCGCCACGGCGCGCCGCCTGACCCTGGTCTGGGGCGTTCATGCGGTGGTGACGAAGGACGCCAGCGACATCGACGACATGGCCTCGCGCGCCTGCAAGTTCGCCGTGCGCGAGGATTTCGCCAAGCTCGGCGACCGCATCATCGTCGTGGCGGGCGTGCCCTTCGGGACGCCCGGCGCCACCAACATGGTCCGCATCGCCTTCGTGGCGAAGGAACATGTCGAGAAGGCGTGACGAGCAGCCTCGGCGCTAGTTCAGCGCCAGCCCAGACCTGGGCCCGACGATCTGGTCGATCGCCTCGACCACGATCTCGGGCGCCGCATGGTGGGGCATGTGGCCGACGCCCGGAAGCAGCACGAAGCGTCCCTGCGGCGCCTGCCGGGCGATCGCAGCCGAGTGAATGATCGGTGAGACGATGGCGTCGCTGTCGCCGGTGATCGCCACCACCGGCATCTTCAGGTCGCGGTAGCGCGAAGCCTGCCCGCTGACGAAGTCGAAGGCCGCCGCAATGTCCTGCGAATTGGCGCGGAAGGCAGCCGGCCGGAGCAGGAGCGAGATCTCGCCCGCTTCGAGGTAGCCCCGCGTCACCGGGCGCGGCGCGAAGACGCTCTCCGCCCCCGCCTGCAGCAGCGTCCGCGCACCCGGCACGCCGACCAACCGCGTGAAGACCGGGCCGACCACCGGCCAGGCCGTGACATGGTGATACCAGGCGATGCCGCCCGGCCAGGGATGCGTCACGGCCCCGAGCAGCACCAGCCCGCGCAGGCGCTCCGGCCGGTCGAGCGCGATCCGGGTCGCAGCGGCCCCGCCCAGCGAATGCGCTACCAGCACGAAGCGCTCGGGCACGATCTGATCGAGGGCCTGCATCAGGGCCTCGGCCTGCCGCGCCGGATCGGCCATGGCATCGCCCGCGATCCGGTCGCTCCAGCCCTGCCCCGGTCGGTCGATCGCGACGACGCGGTAATGGCCGAGATCGGGGCCCAGCGTCGCCAGCAGGTCGGCATGATCGGAGGAGGCGCCATGGACCAGGACGACGGTGCCACGCGCCTCGGCGCTGGGCCGGACCTCGCGATAGTGCAGCCGCCCGCCGGCAACGACGACGAAATGCCCCGTTGGTGGATGAGCCCGCGCAGCCTGCGCGCCGAGCCATTCGGACCACAATACCAGCCCTGCAACGACGAGAACGAGGACGAGGAGCGCACGGGTCAGCATGCCACGGATACGCAGCCAGGGCCGTTTTGGTTCTGTGAAGATCTCAGGCGTCGCGCCCGTCGACATCGATCTTGAGCGAATCGACCGCGCTCTTGACCGCCTCGAGCTGCGGATAGATCTCAAGCGCGCGGCGATAGGCGACCATGGCACGCTTGTCGTCGCCCTGCTGGCGCAGGATCGTGCCGAGCCCCATCATCGCGCCGTAATGCCGCGGTTCGCGCTTCAACGTCTCGCCGATGTCGAGCATCGAGCGGATCGGGTCGCCGGCGAGGAAGAGCGCGTTGGCGCGCTGGTTCCAGCCCTCGGCCCAGTCCGGCTCCAGGGTGATGACGCGGTCGAGCAGTTCGATCGCCAGTTCGAGCTGCTTGGCCTTCATCGCCGTCTGGGCGCGCGTCATCAGCAGATCGGCAGTGGCGGAGCCCGAGCGCGCCCAGCGGCGCTGGATCAGGTTCGCGATGCCCTTGGCCTCTTCCGGCGTCTTGGCGGCGGCAAGCCGCTCGAACAGCCGCTCCAATGTCGCGGCCGGCCCGCGCGAGGGCGCCGGCGACGTCGCAGCAGGGTTGTCGTCCTTATCGGAGGGAGCCACCGCGCCCGGCCGCTGCGCGCCACCGTCCGGCGCCTGAGCCAGCGCCCGCTGCGTCAGACCAGCAGGGATGGCCATGCCGAGAGCCAGCAGGAAAACGATGGAAAGCAGGCGCGCGATCATCATGCCAGCAAGTTTAGCCACGTGAGCCGGCAGGTCAATTCGCCGGCAGATCACGTCTCGGAGAAGAGCGCGCCAACGCAAAAAAGCGGGCGCGCCCGCAGGCGCCCCGCTTGATCGTCGTCCACCGAGCGAGGAGGCGGCCGTCAGAGGCCGCCGCAACCTCAGCCCTGGCGCGCCTTGAAGCGCTTCTGGACCTTGTTGATGATGTAGACGCGGCCTTTGCGGCGCACGAGCTGGTTGTCGCGATGACGGGCGCGCAGCGACTTCAGCGAATTGCGGATCTTCATGGTCTCAACTCCATCGATCCGCCCCAGATGGACGAACCGGTCAAAAAACGAACTCAGCCAAATTACGCTCAGCGACGCGAACCGGAGACCGGCCCACATCGACCACGCGGATGGTGCGGCTGATGCGATGCCGGCTGTATACGGATTTTTCCGAAGATCGCAAGGGTGCAAGGCGCTCGCGATCCAGGAAAAAGCTGCTAAAGCGACCGCCGGACCGAGATCGGCTCCGATGCCTGCCTCGACTTTGGCCGCCACCACTCGTCGGCCACGCACATCACAGTAGGAATTCACAGATGAAGATTTCGACCCTGGGCCTGCTCGTCGCGGGCACGATCGCGCTCGGCGCCTGCTCTACCACCCAGCAGCGCATCGGCGGCGCGGCAGCTGGCGCAGGCACGGGCGCGCTGGTCGCCGGGCCCGTCGGTGCGGTGGTGGGTGGCGCCGCCGGCGCGCTCACCGCGCCGAGCGTCGTCCGCGCGACGCGCTGACAGGACGGCGCCCGTCGGCGGCTATCGCACCGGACCGAAAAGTGGAATCCACTTTTCGGTCCGGTGCGATAACATTGAGATAGATCACCGTCATCGCGTCCGATAGGACGCGCGGCGATCTAGGGCCGCCAGCCGGTCTCCTCGACGGGAGCGTTCTCGCTCGCCTCTTCCTTGCGGGCCTCCTCGACCACGCGGAACAGCGCCCGCAGCGCTGCCTCCACCCCCTCGCCCGAAGCGGAGGACAGCACGATCGGCATGCGCTTGGCCGCCCGCTTCAACCGGGCGACCTGCTCCTTGAGCAGTTCGGGCGAGAGCGCGTCGACCTTCGACAGCGCCACGATCTCGGGCTTCTCGTCGAGCCCTTCGCCATAGGCTTCCAGCTCGGCGCGAACGGTCTTGTAGGCCTTGCCGGCATGTTCGCTCGTGCCCTCGACGAGATGCAGCAGCACGCGGCAGCGCTCGACATGGCCGAGGAAGCGGTCGCCGAGGCCATGGCCCTCATGCGCACCTTCGATCAGGCCCGGAATATCCGCCAAAACCATCTCGCGCCCATCGACCCGCACGACGCCGAGCCCCGGATGCAGGGTGGTGAAGGGATAATCGGCGATCTTCGGCTTGGCGGCCGTGACGGTCGCGAGAAATGTCGATTTGCCCGCATTCGGCAGTCCGACCAGCCCGGCATCGGCAATCAGCTTCAAGCGCAGCCAGACCCAGCGCTCCTCGCCCGGCAGCCCGGGATTGGCGTGGCGCGGCGCCTGGTTGGTCGAGGTTTTGAAATAGGCATTGCCGAAGCCGCCATTGCCGCCCTTGCACAGCACGAAGCGCTGGCCGGGCTCGGTCAGGTCAGCGACCAGCGTCTCGCCGTCCTCGTCGAAGATCTGCGTGCCCGGCGGCACCTTGAGCACCTTGGCTTCGCCATTGGCCCCGTGCCGATCGGCGCCCATGCCGTGGCCGCCGATCTTGGCCTTGAAATGCTGCTGGAAACGGAAGTCGATCAGCGTGTTGAGGCCCTGCACGCATTCGATCACGACATCGCCGCCGCGTCCGCCGTCGCCGCCATTGGGCCCGCCGAACTCGATGAACTTTTCACGGCGAAACGAGACGCAGCCGGCGCCGCCATCTCCCGCCTTCACATAGATCTTGGCCTGGTCGAGGAATTTCATGGCTTCTCAGTAGTGATCGCAGTGCGAAAGGGCAATGCGGCGCGTCACGCCGCGAGCCTTGGCGCCGCCATCTCCTCGCGCAGCGCATCGGCGAAGCGCCGCGCCGCCAGCCCCGGTTGCGGCCCCATGATCAGCCCCACCGAGAGCTCGAACAGCGCCGGCAGGCCCTCCGCCGGCCCGAGCCGCCGCATGCTGGGAGGCACGGCGCTCTCGGTCACGGCCGTCACGCAAAACCCGGCCTCGACGGCCGAGAGCATGCCGGAGGTGTGCGAGCAGGAGAAGACGAGGCGGTAGTCCTTGCCGGCATCGTTCATCGCCGCGAGCAGCCGCGGTCGCACCCGACAGCCCTCCGAGAACAGGGCGAGCGGCAGCGTTTCCTGCAGTTCCGGCCGATGTCCGCGCGCCGCGATCCAGACGACGGGTTCGCGCCTGACCACCTCACCGACCGGGCGCTTCGGATCCTGCGTCACAACGGCCAGATCGAACTCGCCGGCCGCCACCGCTGGCTCGATCCGCTTCGACAGGTCGCAATGCAGCTCGAGCTCGACCTTGGGATGCTCGGCCGCAAAGCGCGCGATCAGCGGGCGCAGGAAGGCGTCGACATAATCGTCGGGAATGCCGATCCGCAGCCGACCCGAGGCGCTGCTGCCGCCGAGATCGTCGAGTGCCTCGCGCTGGATCGCGAGCAGCCGCCTGGCATGGGCGATCAGCCGCTCGCCGGCATGGGTCGGCACCACGCCGCGGCGCGAACGCTCCAGCAACCTGTGGCCGAGCTGCGCCTCCAGATCCTGAATCCGGACCGAAATCGCCGACTGCGTCCGCCCGAGCCGGGCACTCGCCGCCGTGAAGCCGCCGCTTTCGACGACCGCGACCAGCATGTCGAGCGCGGCGAGATCGAAATGCGCGGACATGGCACAGCTCCTATCGATCGGTTTTAAGAATGGTTAAATCAGAATAATCCGTTTTTCCGATTGAAGGAAGCGGCGTAGATCAAGCCCGATCAAGAAACCGAAATGCCCGAAGGCACGTCATGTCCGCCCCCGCCTTGTCCCCGTCGGCTGCCCTGCCCACCCCAGCCGCCCCTGCGCTGGCGATGTTCCTCGCGCTGCTCCTGGGTGCGACCTGCATCGGCTTCTCCGGCGTTTTCGTGCGCTTTGCCGATGTCGGGCCGGCCGCTGCCGGCTTCTGGCGCATGGCCTTCGCCCTGCCGGTGCTCGGTCTCTGGATGGGGCTGGAGCAGCGCCGCCCGGGCCGCCCGTCGGCAACCGCCAGCTCCCTGCTGCCGATCGCGCTGGCCGGCCTCGCCTTCGGCGTCGACGTCGTGCTCTACAATGCCTCGCTCGCCTTCACGACCATCGCCAACGCCTCGCTGCTCGGCAATCTCTCGCCGGTGGTGGTGGTGCTGGGCGCCTGGCTACTCTTCGCCGAGCGCCCGAGCCGACGCATCCTCGGCGCGTTGGCGCTGGCGCTGGGCGGCGCGGTGATGCTCGTCCTTCCGAAATTCGCAGGCTCCGCCGTCCCCGCGCCGGGCGGCCTGTTCGGAGACAGCCTCGCGATCGGGGCCGCCGTCTCATATGCCGCCTACATCCTTGCCGTGCGCCGGGCCCGCGACCGCGCCGCGGCCGGCCGGATCAGCCTGATTTCGAGCGCGATCTGCGCCGTCTTCTGCCTCGTCACCGCCCTGGCGCTGGGCGAGACGATCATGCCGGCGAGCCTGCAGGGCTGGCTCGCGGTGATCGCGCTCGGCCTCGTCTCGCATGCGCTGGGCCAGGGCCTGATCACGCTGTCGCTCGGCCATTACGGCGCCAGCGCCGCCTCGCTGGTGATGGTCTGGCCGGCCATGGTCAGCGTGCTCGCCGCATGGGCCCTGTTCGGCGAGCAGCCCTCGCCCGCGCAGGCCTTCGGCGGCGTCGCGATCCTGGCGGCCGTGCTGATGGTGCGGAAGGGTTGAGCCTCGAGGGCTGAGCCTCAAGCCGGAACGGCATAGCTCAGGATCACTGCGCCGTTGCGGAGCGGGCGCGACTGCATCAACGCGAATTTGCGCGCCGGCGAACCTGGCTTGAAGAAGGGCGTGCCGGCCCCGAGCGTGAGCGGCGCGAGGCAGAGCCTGATCTCGTCGACGAGCCCGGCCTGCAGCAGCGAATCCGTCAGCTCGGCGCTGCCGAAGACATAGATGTCCTTGGCCAGCGCCGCCTTGCGCCGCGTGATCTCGCCGGCGATGTCGGCCGTGACCTCGGTGTTGTTCCAGTCGGACGTCGTCAGGCTGCGCGAGGCGACGAGCTTGGGCAGCCCGTTCATGAAGGCCTTGATCTCGTCTTGCTCGTCCGCCGCCGTCGTCCAATAGGCCTTCATCCCCTCATAGGTGATGCGGCCGAAGACGAGCAGCCCCGCCTTGTCTCCGAAATCCTTGCTCAGATCGGCGAGTTCGTCGCACCATACCTCGTTGTGGAAAGCGAGATCCCACTTGGTCGGCCCTTCGAAGAATCCGTCCAGTGTGACGAGATTCCAGACGATCACCTTGGCCATCATGTCGTCCCCTTAGATCTGACGCGCCGAGCCACGGAAGACCGCTCCGGACCCGCCCGGCAAGCTCGCTCACCATGGCGGGATTGCGATTGGCGCCGCAAGACTTCATCCTTGCCGCCTTGCAACGGCTGAAGGGAAGCATGGTGCGCGGACTTCTCCTGGCTCTGACAGTGCTGCTCTCCCCGGCGGCGCAGGCCGCAGGGCCTTATGGCGAGATCGTCGTCGGCAACTGGAAGGGCGGCGCCTACACCAACGATGCGACCGGCGCCTTCTCGCATTGCGCCGTCAATGCCGGCTATCGCAACGGCACCCGGATGTTCACCTCGATCACCGGCGACTTCAAATGGCTGATCGGCTTCGCGCATCCGAACTGGAAGCTGAAGCCCGGCGCGCGCCTGAACCTGCAGCTCGTCTTCGACCGCAGCGCGCGCATCGACGTCACGGCCGACGTCAAGACGTCGAGCCTCATCGCGATTCCGATGCCGGCAGAGTCGCAGCTGATCAACGCCTTCCGTCATGGCCGCTATCTCGAGCTGGTCGCCAACGACCAGCGCCTGACCTTCGCCCTGACCTCGACCGGCGAGATGCTGCCCGCTTTGGTCGAATGCGCCAAGCAGAGCGCCAGCATCCGCGGGCCGGTCAATCCGGCCGCGGGCCAGAACGCCGCGAAGCCCTCCGAGGCGGAGACGCAGGCCAAGGCCGAGAAGCGGGCGGTGCTCGAAAAGACCCGCGACCTCATCCGCACGCGCATGCTGACCTGCATCGGCCGCGAGGGCGGCCCGATGCTGGCGACCGACGAGAAGGCGGAGGTCGTCGCCAAGGCCGCGATGATCTTCTGCAGGGCCGATGTCGATGCCCTCGCCCAGGCGATCATCGAACTCCAGGAGCATGACGCCAGCCGCCCCGTCGATCGCGAGGCGGTTCGCCGCGCCGCCGCACAGAGCGTCCAGGACGTCGTCGTCGCCCAGATCGTCAAGTCGCGCGGCGAAATGCTGGGCCGCCGCAACCAGCAGCCCGCGACACCATCGGGCGGAGGAACCCCGACCATATCGCCGTCGCTGTGAGTGCATGGCGATAGCGGGTTATCCCCGCTGACTGAAAGGCCCGGAAGATAGAGCGCTCCAGCTCAGGAGCGCTCCATGCCCGCCAGGTTCGACTACCGATACGCCGGCCCCGCCCCGCAGGGCGAGATCGCCCGTCTGCGTCGCAGCCTGATACGCCTTCAGGACGAGGCTCGCCTCCTGCGCCGCGATCCGCAATGTGCGCGCTCAGCTGAGCACTGGACCTGAGGGGCACCGGCATCCGGATCAATGTGCTGCCTCCCGAACCGCTCCGAAATGAGCTGGCGCTCGATGTCGTGGGCGAGGAGGCCTTCGCCGGCTCGCAGCGACGACGCCGCCCGGCCGCATGGGCGATCCGGCGGAGACGGGGGGAGTAGCCACATTCCTGACATCCTCGGACAGCAGCTTCATGACTTGCAGCGAAGTGTCCGCTGATGGCGCCTTGGCGCAGGCCCAGACACCTGAGCGTGAGGGCTCCTACAGAGCGTCGAAGCCTTCACGGTCCGAGAATGGATTCGCTCTCCTCGATGATCTCGCTATCCCTGTCAGCCTTTGCGGATCGGGAGTAGGATCACCCTCCACGCAATGGAGCCTCGCCGCCCCGAGCGCGCTTCGTCCGCGGCCTCCGGCAAGGCATATTGACGCGAGGAGAGGCCCATGCGCGCTCTTGCCTCGATCGCTTTGGCGTTGGTGCTGACGGCCGAAGCGACGGAAACGTGCCCCCACGAGGCCCCGAGCGGTTGGGACTACCCGTTCGAATGCTGTTCCGGCGCCGATTGCGCGCAGCTCGACCCCAAAGCCGTCAAGGCGAACGCGTCCGGCTTCATCGTCACGGTAGTGCCGGGCCAGCATCCGATCTGGTCGCGGGATCGCCGCCATCCGCTCGTCCTTGAGATCGCCTATCGGAAGGCGCGCCTCTCCCCGGACGGGAAATGGCATCTGTGCATCAACGATGCCGGCGATCTGCTCTGCTTTTTCGCGCCAGCGGGAGGCTCGTAGCGCCACCCGCTGCCCTGTCGCTTTGAGTCTTCACTCGGCCGCCAGGCGCGGCGGCGGCAGCTTGCCCATCACCTTGCCGCTCGCCTCGCCCGGCGTCTGGTGGGCGTCGTGCTCGTGGATCGCCTCCCACAGGCTCTCATCCTCGGCCTTGCTGAAGAAGCGCCCGAAGATCCGCCCCGTCAGCTTCGAGAGGTCGTCCATCACCGCATAGAAGGACGGCACGAAGACGAGCGAGAGCACGGTCGAGACGATCAGGCCGCCGATCACCGCGATCGCCATCGGCGAGCGAAACTCGCCGCCATCGCCGACGCCATAGGCCGAAGGCAGCATGCCCGCCGCCATGGCGATGGTGGTCATCACGATCGGCCGCGCGCGCTTGCGGCCGGCCTCGAGCAGGGCGGTGCGGCGGTCCTTGCCACGCCCCTCCTCCTCGACGGCGAAATCGACCAGCATGATCGCGTTCTTGGTGACGATGCCCATCAGCATCAAGAGGCCGATATAGACCGGCATCGAGACCGGGTTGTGCGTCGCCAGGAGCGCGATCACCACGCCGCCAAAGGAGAGCGGCAGCGAGAGCAGGATCGTGATCGGCTGGAAGACCGAGCCGAAGAGCAGGATCAGCACGGCAAAGACCAGCATCAGCCCGGTCGTCATCGCCTGGACGAACCCGTCCACGACCTCGCCCTGAATCTCGGCATCGCCGGTGGCAGCGATCCAGACGCCGTTCGGCAGGCCGACCTCCTTGACGATCTGGTTGAAGGTCTCCTGCGCCGTGCCGAGCTCAAATCCGCGCTTCAGGTCAGCGCCGATCGCGGCGCGGCGCACGCGGTCATAGCGGTCGATCGAGCTCGGCCCCTCGCCGAACCCGATCTCGGCGACGGCTGTGAGCGGCACGGAGACGCCGTTGACATTGGTAACGCGCAAGGCCGCAATGTTGCGGATGTCGGCACGCGCCGCCTCGTCGAGCTGGACGCGGATCGGCACCAGCCGGTCGCCGGCATTGAACTTGGCGAGATTGGCGCCGACATCGCCGATGGTCGCGACCCGGACCGCCTCCGAGATCGCCTCTGGCGTGACGCCGAGGCTCGCGGCCGCCTCGAGCTTGGGCTTGACCGTCAGCTCCGGCCGCGACAGCGAACCCGAGGTCGCGACGTTGAGATAGCCGTCGACCTTGCGCATCCGGGTTTCGATGCGGGCCACGGCCTCGTCCAGCGCCGCCCCGTCCTTGGACAGGATCGAGAAGGCCATCTCGCGCTCGCCGCGCTCGTTGACATACCAGGCGCGCACATCCGGCACGCTGGCGAGCTTGTCGGCGATGACGACCTTGAGATCCTTCTGGCGCGCCTGGCGCTCGGCCTTCGGCAGCAGCTTGATGGTCACGGCGGCACGCCGGACCTCGCGCTGGCCGGTCGGCGAGGCGCCGCCGAGCACGAAGACCTGCGTCACTTCGGGGATCGTCTTCAGCGCATCGACCAGCTTGTCGGTGGTGATGCGGGTGTCCTCCAGCGTCGAGCCCGGCGGCAGCTCGACGGACGCCACCACGCGCGAGGTGTCCTCGTCCGGGATGAAGCCGGTCGGCAGCAGCGATGTGGCGTGGATCGAACCCCAGAGGAAGGCGAATCCGAGAACCAGCGTCAGATACGACATGTTGAAGGAGAGCGAGCGCCAGCGCCCGGTTCCGTCGAAGCGCGGCAGCAGCGGGACGCGGCGCGAGGCCGTGGTCGCCTTCAGCAGACCGACATAGCCGCGCATGATGACCCCGTCCTTGGGATCGGCATGGTCGACCGGCCGCATCAGATAGGCCGCCATCATCGGCGTGATCAGGCGCGCGACAAGGAGCGAGAACAGCACCGCGACAGCGACCGTCAGCCCGAACTGGCGGAAGTACTGCCCGGCGACGCCGCCCATGAACGAGACCGGCGCGAAGATCGCGACGATGGTCAGCGTGATCGCGATGACCGCGAGCCCGATTTCGTCGGCCGCCTCCATCGCCGCACGATACGGCGACTTCCCCATCTTCATGTGCCGGACGATGTTCTCGATCTCGACGATCGCATCGTCGACCAGGATGCCGGTGACCAGCGTGATGCCGAGCAGGCTGACGAGGTTGAGCGAGAAGCCCATCAGCTCCATCGCCCAGAAGGTCGGGATCGCAGAAAGCGGCAGGGCGATGGCGGTGATCAGCGTCGCGCGCCAGTTCCGCAGGAACAGGAAGACGACGATGACGGCGAGCGCAGCGCCCTCCATCAGCGTCTCCATGGCCGCCTTGTAGTTGCCATGGGTGTAGGCGACGGCGTCGTCGATCGGCTTCAGCGTGATGTCGGGGAAGCGCTTGTTGAGATCGGCGATGCGGGCTGCGACGACGTCCTTGACCGAGAGCTCGCTGGACCCCTTCGAGCGGAACACCGCGAAAGAGACCACCGGGCTCTTGTCCAGCCGGCCGAAGGCGCGCGGCTCCGAATTGGAATCCTCCACGCGGCCGAGTTCCTTAAGTCGGACCTCGCGGCCTCCGGTCAGGGTGATCTTGGTCTCGGCGAGCTCGGCGACGGTGCGCGCGCCGGCGAGCGTGCGGATCGCCTGCTCCTGCCCGCCGACCTCGCCGCGCCCGCCGGCGAGATCGACATTGGTGGCGCGGATCTGGCGGTTGACCTCGCCCGCCGTGGTGCCGAGCGCGAGCAGCCGGTCAGGGTCGAGCGAGATCCTGATCTCGCGATCGACGCCGCCATAGCGCTCGACCCGGCCGACGCCCTTCAGCCCCTGCAATTCGCGCGCGACGACGTCGTCGACATGCCAGGACAGCTGTTCCAGCGTCATGCCGGCCGAGGAGGCGCCATAGGTCAGGATCGACTGGCCCTCGACGTCGATGCGCTGGATCACCGGCTCGTCGATGGTGCGCGGCAGGTCGGCACGGATTTTGGCGATCGCGTCCTTGACGTCGTTGACCGCGCGGTCGGTGTTGGTCTCGAGCCGGAACTCGATCACCGTCGCCGAGGAGCCGTCGGTCAGCGTCGACATCACATGCTTGACGCCGGTGATGTTGGCGACCGCATCCTCGACGCGCTTGCTGACCTGGCTTTCCAGCTCGGAGGGCGCCGCGCCGGACTGGGTGATCGTCACCGAGACCAGCGGCACGTCGATATTCGGGAAGCGCGTCACCGGCAGCTTCGAGAACGAGAGCAGCCCGAGCACGCAGAGCACGACGAAGAGCAGGATCGCCGGAACCGGCTTGCGGATCGACCAGGCGGAGAAATTGACGTTCACGAGTTACGTCCCCGTCAGTTCGTCGCGACCGGCGTGATCACGTCGCCGTCGCGCACGAAGGTGCCGGCGCGCGCGACCACGGTCTCGCCCTCGGAGATGCCCGAGACGATCTCGGCCCGGCCAGCTCCGGCGAGGCCGAGCTCGACCCGCTTCGTCGTCACCTTGCCGTCCGTAACGCTCTGCACGGTCGCGCCGGAGCGCGCATAGGTGATGGCCGAGAGCGGCAAGGTCACGACGGTCTTGCGCCCGGTCTCGATGACGCCGCGCGCAAACGAGCCCAGCGCGACCGGTGGATTGCCTGTCAGCGCGACGCGCACCCGACCCAGCCGCGAGGCCTTGTCGACCTCGGGCGCGATCAGGCGGATCGTGCCCGCCAGCGCTTGCGTCGCGCCGGCCGGCGTCACCGCTACGGGCTGGCCGACTTTCAAGCCCGGCAGCTCGACCTCGGCCACCTCTGCCTCGAGTTCAACGGCTCCGTCGGCGATGATGCGGAACAGCGGCTCGGTCGAAGCCATTGGCGCCATCGCTCCGAGCTTGGCGCTGCGGCGGCTGACGATGCCGCCCTGCGGCGCCTTGATCTCGGTGCGGCCGAGCTTGACCTCGATGTCGCGCCCCTGCGCCTTCGCCAAAGCGAGGTCGGCGCTCGTGATCGCGAGCGCCTGTTTCGCGGAGTTGACCCGGGCGCGGGCCGAGCGCGCCGCGGCATCGCGCTGGTCGAACGCCTCGATGCTGGCATTGCCGCTGTCGCGCAGGGCCTTGGTCCGGTCGAAGGCGTTGTTCGCCTGCACGACATTGGCCTCGGCCTCGACGATCTGCGCGTTGGCCTGGGCAACGGCTGCTTCCGCACGCGCGATCTGGGCGTCGTTCTGCGCCTTCTGGACCTCGAGCGTGGTGCGCGAGAGCCGCGCCAGAACCTGCCCCGCGGCGACGCGGTCGCCCTCCTCGGCCAGCACCGCGACGATTGCGAGGCCGTCGACCTCGGGCTGCACCATGACTTCGTCGCGCGCGACCATCGAGCCCGAAACGACGACACTCTGGACGATTTCCGAGACCTTGGCCGTGGTGACCGTGACCGAGGGCCCCCCGGCGGGCAAGGCCTGCGCCGGGATATTCGCCTTCGCCTGCGCCAGAACCGGCTCCGTGCCGGCGGTCGCCAGCAGCGCCAGGGCGGCGACCAGGGGAGCAGTCGAACGGATCATGATCATCGCCTTTGGCGTCTTTGCGTTTTCGGACCGGGCATTTTCGAGATTGGGCGGGGAAGCCGTCATGGCGTCGCTCCCTGCCCCGACGGCAGAACGAGCACCTGCGCTAGGCCGCGCATGGCTCTGAACAGAGTCTCGGCCGCCATCGCCGGGTCGAACGACGGGTCGGTGGCGCGGCGGCAGAAGAAGCCGTCCGCCATCATGAAGACCGCCTGGAGGAAACGCGCATCGTCGAGATTAGCCGGTAGCTCGCCGCTGGCCTTGGCGCCGGCGATGGCGTAGCCCAGCCCGCCGACGACGGTGCCGTCGATCGCGGCGCACATCTGCGCCATCTGCGGGTTGCGGGCCGCTTCGGCCCAGATCTGCATGCAGATGACCGATTTCTCGCGCGGCTCCTCGACCAGATGCTTGCGCCCGAGCGTCTCGAGCTGGTCGAGCACGCTGCCCTTGGCCGGGTCGAGATCGGCAAAGTCGGCCGCGATCAGGGTCCGGTCGCGCTCGGCCATGCCTGCGATGATGGCATCCTTGGAGGCGAAGTAGCGGTAGAGATTGCCCGGGCTCATGCCGGCTTCGCTGGCGACGTCCTGCATCGTCGCGGCATGGAAGCCAGCGCGCGCGAAGACCCGCTCAGCCGCATCCAGGATACGCGTCTGACGCTCGGATGGAGGGCGCTCGGGCGCAACGGGGGCCAGGTGAGATGACACGCCGAACCTTAGAACAGTGAGAATGAACGTTCATTCTCATGCCGGAAGCGCGACGTTAAGTCAAGGCGAGCCCACGGCGTGGTGGTTCCTGTCGAGATGCAGACAGTTTGTCACTCAGTGGCGTAAACTGTCACTGTGGCGCATCCAGATTGTCACCAAGCGGGGCGGCGGCCACATCGCCGTCCGTTTGGCCAGCGAGTGGACTCCTTGGAACGCAGGCGGATGCAGGACGCGGAAGAGATCCTTGCCCAGGCCATCTGAAGCAAAGCCGATGCAGATCTGCGTTCGCGAGATCGTCTACGAGGCGCTCGCGGTAGGAGGAATATGCAGAGGTACGCACCTTTTCCCGCATTCGACGGCGCGGGGCCTACAAGAGGCTCGGCATCAAAAGCAGCCGGGAACAAATGGAAACGTTGTCTCGCGTCAAAAGGCTGGCGGGGAAGCTATCGCGGCGTGATGGACTACTGCCCCTCCCAGATCGCGAGCCCTCCAGTCGCCCCCGAGGCTTAGATAAGAAAAGGCCCCGGCGGAGCCAGGGCCTCGGCCAATCAGATCAAACTTGAGCCGCCGCTCTTTGGCGCTTTCCAGTCACGCCTTTACGACGCTGCTGACCCAAGCCCATCTTCTTTGCGAGGTTCGATCGCGCTTCAGCATACGCAGGCGCAACCATCGGGTAGTCCGCTGGCAGAGCCCACTTCTGGCGATACTGCTCCGGGGTCATGTCGTACGCGGTTCGCAGGTGCCGCTTGAGCGACTTGAACTTCTTCCCGTCCTCGAGGCAGACCAGATACTCAGGCGTGATCGATTTCTTGATCGCAATCGCCGGTACCGGCTTCTCCTCTACAGGGGCGGCCGCCGGCGAACCGAGATTGACAATCGCCGCGTGAGTGGTCGCAATCAACACAGGCAGGTCCGCCGCCGGAACGCTGTTGTTCGAAACGTAGGCTGACACGATGTCGGCAACCAAGCTGATGAGATCGTCGTTGGCTTCTGTCATTTTTTCTCCTGATTTCCGAGCCGCAGAAATTCGCAGTGCTCATCACGTTCTCGACGTAGTCGCTCAGGCTTCCCGTGAGCTTACCTCCGAATCGAGGGCGTAAATATGCTGACTTTAAAATTCAGACTGAGGGACACCGGTCAAACACGCACAGACGCTCTATTTCATCATCGGGCATTTGTCGTTGATGCGATTTTGGTTTTTAACCACAGCCAATGAGTCACGTCCGAGCGGCGGGCTTGCAATAGCCCCTAGCCGTCGCCTGGTGCCTGCTTCAAGGCAGCCTGCTGAGGCTGCCAGTCGAGAAGCCGATGGCGGCCACTGACATCTGGAGCGTCTGCTTTACGGCACTCTAGCTGGCATGGCGACGCAACGGTCCAAGCTGGCCCACAGCCGACGTTCGGAAGGTCCGGTTCTTGGCAGGTTGGCTCGACGCGCGGCTGGCGCGCCACCGATGGTCGCTGATGGTGCATCACTGCTTGCTCAGATCCGAAATATCCCTCGGTAGCGTGCGAATACGTTCTGCCGACCGCTGGCAAAGATAACGACCTCGTATGGCCTCGGCGCCTCGCCTTTGATCTCCATGCCGGGTGAGCCAATCGGCATGCCCGCGACGGCGATGCCTGCGGCGTCGGGATGTTCTGCGAGCAATCGCTTCACGGCATCGGCCGGGACATGGCCTTCAATGACATAGCTGCCAACTTGGGATGTGTGGCAGGACATCAAAGCTTCAGGCACTCCGAGCTTCACCTTCAGCGGCACGACATCGTCGATCTCGACCACTTCGACTGCAAAGCCCGAGGCCCTCATGTGCTCGACCCAGGCGATGCAACATCCGCAGTTCGGATCGCGCGTCACGGTTACTCGGGGCAAACCTTCTGTGGCCGCAGCGGCTTCCGTGATCGCGGAGGCCGCGAGCGCCGCATGCGCCATGCCGACGAGAAGCCGGCGACGCGTCAATGTATATCTCGTGTGCATGGTTGGGCTCCTTGGATTGAGGCAGGCTCGGTCAGCCTTCTTCTTCGATGGCGGCCTGAGCGATCGCGACTTCGGCGCCGGCGAACCTCTCGGCGACGACATGGCCGAGCGCCACGGCACCCACGCAGAGGACAACGGACAGCGTGATGTTAAGCGACGCACGAATGACGGCACCGGAGCGTAGCAGGTCGAGCGTCTGGAGGCTGAAGGACGAGAAGGTGGTGAAGCCGCCGCAGATGCCGATCATCACGAACAGACGAAGATTCTCGGAAACGGGAAATCGTCCGCTCGCCAGCGTTAGCGTTCCGAAGAGGCCAATCAGAAAGGAGCCGGATACGTTGATCAGGATCGTGCCCCAGGGGAGATCGCGGCTGATCGGCAGAGCCCAGAGCGACAGGAGATAGCGTGCGAGCGTTCCGAGCGCGCCGCCGAGCATGATGATCAAATAGGTCACGAGCGACATGTGTCGGCCCCCTCAGATTGGAAGCGGGCCGGAAGCCCACCTTGCGGCAGGCTGCGCTGGACGCAATCCCACCGCTTATTGCGCGCGGTAGGAGTCATCAGCCTTCGCAGGTGGTTTCGGGGGCAACCCCATCCCCATCGGATCAGGCCATCCTGGCAGATGGCCGGTGCCAGCGGAAGCCAACGAAGCGCGATGCGGCGCGGCCCTCAAAGCAGATGGAAGCCCATCCAAAGCGCCATGAAGACCATCATCAGGTTTTCAGTCAACGAGACGAACCCGAGGGGCACCTTGCTGGAGCCGCCGACGCAGGCGCATTTCAGCTCTCGCCCATCGACATAGACCGCCTTGATGACCGAAATGGCGCCGATCGTGCCGATGATCGTGGCAAGTGGCGCCGAGAACCACGTCGCCAGACCTGCCAGCATCAGCACGCCGGCGGCGAGCTCCGCATAAGGGTAGATGTAGCCGTAAGGCACCCAGCGCCGGGCCAGCAGGTCGTAGTTCAGGAACATCGTCGAGAAGGTCTCGACATCCTGGAGCTTCAGCATCGCAAGCAGGCACATGCTGGTCGCGATGAACCATTCGAGCGAGCGGCCGAAGGCGAGCGTGCCGAAGGCGGCCCACTGAGCCGCAAGGGCTATCAGAAGCGCGACAGTAAAGACGGCGATGACGGGCCGGTAAGACGGGACATCGGGATCGGCGACAGCCAAGCCGAAATGGCGCCGCAGATCGTCATATCCACCGATCCGAGCGCCATCGATGAAGACCTGGGGTGTGGTCTTCACATCGTGGCTGCGCTTGAATGCGTCGGTCTCCTCGCGCGAGCGCAGCGGGTGGTCCTCGACGGAGAAGCCTTTCCGTTTCAGCAGGTCGAGCGCCTTGAGGCCATAAGGGCAGACATGCTCGGGCGTGACCATCCGGTAGAGTTCAGCAGACGGCATGAGCCGATCCTCCGTATGCGGGCGTCACCGCGCCTTGCGTTCCAGGTCGCCGATCAACGAGGTCATCTCCGCGATCTCCTTGCGCTGGGTCGCGATTATGCCGTCGGCGAGCTGCCGGACGCGCGGATCCTCGATCTGCGCGCGTTCGCTGGTGAGAAGCGCGATCGAATGATGGGGGATCATGGCCTTCATGTAGGCGACATCGCCGACCGTCCGCTGGCTGCGCACGGCCCACACGGCGCCGGCGAAGAGGATGACGGCACCGACCATGATCGTGATGTTCGCGGTTCGATTCCGGTACATCGACGTCATGAAACCGAGCATCACGACAGCCATCGATGCCCCCATGACGAGCGCCATCCAGAGCCTCGTCTGACTGAACCAGACATGGTCGAACGCATCACTGTTGACGTAGGTCAGACAGAACATGATCGCGGTCGAAACCGCGATCATCGCCAGGAAACGTAGGTAGCGCATCGCGGTGTCCTCCGTGGCGCCTGCGGCCATGATGGAGCAACGGGTGAGAGCCAGCGAAGGTCCGCCTGTTACCGAATGCAACAAACCGTGCGAGCGGGAGCCACCATCGTCTTCGTACTGCTCAGGACGCGGGCTTGGACGTCACTGTGCACGCGGTCTTCGAGCAGAAGACCGCGACGATCCGGTGAGAGGTCGAAAAGCAGTTCGCGGCGTAGAGGGCGCCTTCGGCCGATTTCGACACGGTGCTGATCGTCGCGACCGGACAGCCGGCCGCGAGCAATGCCGACTGAAGATCGGCGTCGCGCGCCAAGGCCGCCGTCGAGGTCAGAATGACGACTGCCATGCCGCACGGGCGCCAAATCCTCATTTCTGGATCTTGGTCACGGTGAGCTGGCCGTTGACGCGGTCCGCAGTGAACTTGACCTTGTCTCCCGGCTTGATCGTCTTGAGCATGGCGGCGTCGCCGGCTTTGAACACCATCGTCATGCTGTCCATGTCGAGGTTCTTGATCGGGCCGTGGTCGAGGGTCAGCTTGCCCTGGGCCGTGTCGATCTTCTTGACCGTGCCGGCAACGAGCGGCGTTTCCTGTGCGACGGCCGGCAGGGCGAGCAGGCTCGCGAGGCTGAGGGCGATGAGCGGCATGCGCATGTCGATGTCCTTCCTTGAGAATCTGTCTGACATCGTCACTTGACGATGATCTTGCCGGTCATGCCGGCTTCGCGATGCCCCGGGATGAGGCAGGAGAAGTCGAACTCGCCGGCCTTGGTGAACTGCCAGACGATCTCGCCCGTCTTCTTCGGCATCAGGCGCTTGGCGTTGGGATCGTCATGCTCCATGTCGGGGTTCTTCTGCATCTCGATTGCGTGCTTGAGGTTCTCCTCCAGCGTCGCGAGCACGAGCTCATGGTCGAGCTCGCCATTGTTGCGGAGCGCCAGCTTGATCTGTTCGCCACGCCGCACCTCGATGCGATCGGGAATGAAGGACATTTTGCCGTCCCTTTCGCTCATCACGACCTGGACGAGGCGGGCCGGCTTCTTCGGGTCGCCCGGCTTGCCATAGGCCGTCTCGTCGCCGTGGCCATGCCCGGCGGCGCCGGGGCCAGCAATAGCCGCGGTCGTTGGAAGAGCCAGGGCCAGCACCAGGCTCAGGCCGATCATTCTGCTACGCATTTGATTGTCCTCCTCAGGGAGATCGTCAGTGATTGGAATGGCCGCCCGCCTTTACGGGCAGCGGTTTGCCGTTGGCGCCGAGGCGCGGCTTGCGCGGGTCCTTGACTGACCAGTCGAGTGAATCGCGCTTGCTGTCTGGCCCGCTTATTCGCGGCGCCTCGGCGAGCTTCTCGCCCTTGTACTCGTAGGCGACAGTGCCCTCGGGATTCTTGAACCAGCCGGGGTCTTTGTAGTCGCCGGCGCTCAGGCCTTCGCGCACCTTCACGACGGAGAACATGCCGCCCATCTCGACGGGGCCGAACTGGGCGTAGCCGGTCATCATCGGCAGCGTGTTGTCGGGCCCCTGCATCTCCATCGAGCCCATCTCGCCCATGCCGTTGGAGCCCATCGGCATGTAGCCGGGCGCGATCTTGGCGATGCGCTTGGCGAGGTCCTTTTTGTTGACGCCGATATAGGTCTTCACCGAATGACCCATGGCGTTCATCGTGTGGTGCGACTTGTGGCAATGGATCGCCCAGTCACCGGGCTCGTCGGCGACGAAGTCGAAGGCACGCATCTGGCCGACCGCGCAATCGATCGAGACCTCTGGCCATGCAGCAGCCGGATCGACCCAGCCCCCGTCGGTGCACGAAACTTTGAACTCGTAGCCGTGCATGTGGATCGGGTGGTTGGTCATGGTCAGGTTGCCGAAGCGAATCCGGACCTTGTCGTTCTTAGCGACGACGAAGGGATCGATGCCGGGGAAGGCCCGGCTGTTCCAGGTCCACAGGTTGAAATCGAGCATCGTGTTCACCTTCGGCACATAGGAGCCGGCCTCGATGTCGAAGGCGTTGAGGAGGAAGACGAAGTCGCGGTCGACGCGGCGGAAGGCGGGGTCCTTGGGATGGACCACGAGGAAGCCCATCATGCCCATCGCCATCTGGACCATCTCGTCGGAATGCGGGTGGTACATGAAGGTGCCGGAGCGGCGCATCTCGAACTCGTAGACGAAGGTTTTTCCCGGCGGGATGTGCGGCTGGTTGAGTCCGCCGACGCCGTCCATGCCGTTCGGAAGGCGCTGACCATGCCAGTGCACCGCCGTGTTCTCCGGCAACTTGTTCGTGACGAAGATGCGGACCTTGTCCCCCTCGACGGCCTCGATCGTCGGGCCGGGCGATTGGCCATTATAGCCCCAGAGATGGGCCTTCATGCCGGGTGCGATCTCCCGGATCACCGGCTCGGCGACGAGGTGGAACTCCTTCCAGTCACCGTTCATGCGCCATGGCAGAGACCAGCCGTTCAGCGTCACCACCGGCTGGTAGTCGACGCCGGTCGTCGGTGCCTTAGGAACCTGCGTCTCCGCGCTGCGGGTCGAGGCAGCCTCGGGAAGGCTCGCGGCCTGGGCGCGGCCGCTGACGAGACCGGCCGCCGCGACGGCGAAGCCGGACGCGCCGACGAAATTCCTGCGGGATAGCGTCATCGTTTGGTCTCCTCGTCGGCTCAATGCCCGCCCGCTTCGGCAGCGCCGGCGGATGCCACAGTCGCTCCGCCGGCACCGCCACCGCCGACTCCGCCGCCAATGGTGGCGTGCTTCAGATCGACCGTGGCGATCCAGAAATCGCGCTTCGCGTCGACGGCCTGGGCGTTGCTGAGAATGCGCGCTCGGGCGTCGACGATCAGCGTCGTCACGTCGATCAACATGCCGCTGTACTGCAGCAGGGATTCGTCCTGGATCGTCTTGCGCAGGGGCAGGATCTGCGTCTGGTAATGCCGCGCGATCTCGTGTGAGCCGCGGTAGCCGAGATAGGCCTCGCGCACTTCGGAGCGCGCATTGACCGCTTTCTCGGCCAGCCGATTGGCGGCGGCGAGATAGGTCTGCTCGGCGGCCGCGACCTTCGACTGCCCGAAGTCGAATAGCGGGATCTCGAACTCGACCTCCAGCGTCCGCTTGCGCTTGCTCTCCCGTTCCACCTCGCTGTGCCCATCGGCGCCGATGGTAACGTTGCGGGCGCGGTCATAGGTCGTTCGACCCAGCAGATCGACGTCGTTGACGAAGCGCGTCGCCTGGGTCAGCCCGAGTTTCTTGGCGAGGATGTCGAGATCGGCCCGCGCGATCTGGAGATCGACGCGCTTGCGCATCGCCGTTCCCTCCAGGTCGCGGGCCGTCTGAATGCGGCCCGGCATGGCTGGCAGGCGCGAGGGCAAGCGAACGTTCGCATCCTTGCCCCAGAGCCCAAGGACCCGCGAGAGCTTCTCGCGTTCGATCTTCTCCTGAAGCCGCGCCTTTGCCAGTTGCGCCGTTGCTTCCGCGTAGAGGGCATGCTCGCGGGCCTGTTCGAGCTTGTTCATGCCGCCGGACTCGCCCAGGCGCTTGATCAGCTCCGAGCTCGCCTCGGAAGAGGCCACGGCCTGTTGCAGATATCCGACCTGTTCGATCGCAGCGACAGAACGATAGAACTGGCGCCTCGCATCGGCGGCAAGACGGAACGTGGCCTCCGCCGCCTTGAGCTGCGCGCTGCGGAAGGTGTCAACGGCGATCTCGGCGCGCGCGGGCAGGGTCGCCAGCGCGAACAGACTGCCGACGACCTGTCGCTCGATCTCTGTCTCGAAACGTCCACTCAGACGGGAGATGGCGAAGCGCGGATTGGGCGGCAGACTGGCCGCGACCATCTGCGCCTCGGCAAGGCCGAGATCGTTATAGGCGGCCTGCAGGCCCCGATTGTTGAGGAGCGCGATCTGGACGGCGGAGTCAGCCGACATCGAGCCTTTCAGGAGCGAAGCGACGCGGTCCCGGCTGGTCAGAGCGGTCGTCTCGTCTGTCACCTTGACGACATCCTTGCCCAACTCGGTCAAGGCGAGGGATTGCGCGGTCTGCATCCCGCCATCCGGAGAAAAACCCGCGCATCCGCCGAGTGCAGCCGTCAACGCGGCAGCCGGGAGGACGCGCCTGAGACGCGAGGTCGATGAGGGAAAACGCATCTCAGTTTCCCTTCGGCGCGACTTCGCGGTTGAGGTCTTCCCAACCTTTGGGCTCGACCGGGCGGAAGGTCCGGGTGCCGGCCGTCACCGGGCGATAGGTGACCGGCGGCACGCGCGCTCCAGGGTTCGACGGCGCCTCTCCTACCTCCGTTCTGGGGAGCACTGTGCAGCCGCCTGCGATCGCCAACCCGACGGTCATCGCGCCGGCGCGGAAGGCCCGGGACGGCCGAACGGGGATTGGAAAGCGCAGTGAAAGCATCGCGAAGGCTCTTCCGAAGAGGGTGAGATCACGAGAATCACCCTATCGGAGCCGGCGCCGGGGCGGTGTTACATCGCGTTACAGCGAGACGATCCGAGCGACGTGCTTGGCATCACAGTGGCCGTGGCAGGCGAACGATCGCGCGCAAGCCTCCGCCCGCCCGATTTTCGAGGCTGACCTCGCCGCCATGCCCCCGGATCACGGTGCGCGCGATCGTCAGCCCAAGGCCGACACCGCCGGTCTCGCGGTTGCGCGATGTGTCGAGCCGCTTGAACGGGGCAAAGACGGACTCGATTTCGTTCGCCGCGATCCCCGGCCCGTCGTCGTCGATCGTCAGGATCACCGCCACGTCTTCGGCAATCAGCGCCATGCGCGCCCGCGAGCCATAACGCACTGCATTCCAGATCAGATTGGTGAAGGCCCGCTTGAGCGGGAGGTGCCTGCCGTTGAACGGCAGGCACGCCGGTGCGCTCAACGATACGTCATGGCCCGCATCAATCAGGTCATCGCGGATCGTCTGGAGAAGCGCCGGCAGGTCGATCGTGCGGGAGGGCTCGTCGACCTGTTCTCCTTTGAGGAACATCAGGCTGGCATCGAGCATGGCTTCCATCTCGTCGAGATCGGCCTCGATATCGTCGGCGCTGGAATGAGGCCCGAGCTCGGCAGCGCGCAGTCGCAACCGCGTCAGTGGCGTTTTGAGATCGTGCGATACCGCCGCCAGCGTCTGCGTTCGGTCATCGACGAGCCGTTTGATCCGTCGCTGCATATCGTTGAATGCGAGTGCCAGCTCCCGGATCTCGCGCGGACCATCCAGCGCAACCTCGACCGGCTCCGCACCTGAGTAGCTGCGCTTGGCGGCTACACCAAGAACGCGAAGCGGCCGGGTAAGCCAGCGCACCATGAGGATCGCGATCAGCACAACCCCGAGGCCCATCAGCGTGGTCGACCAGATCACGCCATGCATGGTCCCGTGCGGTCCGGCCAGGCGGGTGACACTGATGTTGAGCCAGCCTTCGTCCGCGCCGTGGATCGACACGTCGATCCGGTGTGGATCGATGCCCCCGCCGGTCGCTGGTGGAGCCGAGACGATCAACTGCTGCCCCGCGAGCTCGGGCTCCAGCGACAGGAGACGATCCCTCAGAGCGCCGATTGACGGGTCGGCCTGTCTGCTGGAAGAGGCCAGGCTCACGGAACTCCAGTGCACCTCTACGGCCCCGTCCGACAGGGAATGTGCGATGGCCTCCCGCTCTGTCGCCGGGAGTGCGAGAACAGCGCGCTTGATGGAGACGAGCCGCTCCGCAAGCCGGCTCTCGTTGTTCAGGTCGAGTTCCGAGCGCAGGCCGACTTGGTAGGTCCAAAGCGAGGCGAGGTGAAAGAGGCCGAGGCCGAACAGCAGCACGGCGACGGTCCGCAATTGGATCGTGTCGAACCGCGACTTCAAGAGATGCGCTCGACGGTCGGCATGAACATGTAGCCGGTTCCACGGATGGTGCGGATCATCGGCTCGGATGCTTCATCGCGCTCGATCTTTTTGCGCAACCGGCTGATCTGCACATCGATGACCCGGTCGTAGCCCGTCGCGACGCGGTTCTTCGCGAGATCGAGCAGCAGATCGCGGCCAAGCACCTTGCCGGCAGCCTCTACGAAGGCGCGCAGCATGTCGAACTCGCCGGTGCTGAGGTCGACGATGCTCCCTTGCGGATCGGTCAGCTCGCGCCGCGCGACATCCAGCGTCCAGCCCGAGAAGCGGAAGGCGCGCGCGGGCGTCAGGGCATTGGGCGCCCCATCTGCGCGCACCCGGCGCATGACGGCGTTGATCCGCGCGACGAGCTCGCGCGGACTGAAGGGCTTTGCCAGATAATCGTCCGCGCCGAGATCGAGACCTTCGACCCGGTCGGCCTCGCTGCCGCGTGCGGTCAGCATGATCACGGGTACGGCCGATCCGCGTCGCAATTCGCGACAGAGATCGAAACCCGAAGCGCCGGGCAGCATGACGTCTAGTACCACGAGGTCGAACGCGTTCGAGGCCATCGCCGCATGCATCTCATCGCCATTCGCAGCGCCGGTGACGCGATAGCCGCTAGCGCGCAACAGGCGGGAAACCAGCAGGCGAAGTTGCGGATCGTCGTCGACGACCAGAACATGGGACTCCCGCGACGGCGTCTGGCCGGTGCTATCCATCGGCTATCGAGCGTACTGCGGAGGCCGCTCCCATCATCATCCCTGCCAACAAACAACTGTTCTAGGCTCGGACATCGAGAACCCCCATCATGCCGAGCTGTTCATGCTCGAGGATGTGGCAATGATACATGCGCGGGCCGAGCTGGTCCTGTCGGAGCAGGATCCGAACCGTCTCGCCCCGCGCCACGTTGATCGTGTCCTTCCAGGCGCGATACGCGGCCGGTGTGATCTGGCCGGCTTTCTCGATCTCGACGACCTGAAACTGCGTGCCATGCACATGGAATGGATGATCCATATCGGTCGGGTTGCGGATTTCCCATGATTCCGTCTCGCCCTGCTTCGCGATCACGTCGATCCGCTTCATGTCGAAGGCGCGGCCGTTGATCATGAACTCCATCTTCATCCCGCTCCTCGACATCCGCATGTTCTCGCCGAAGACGAAGCTGCGCCGGACTTTCGGCGTTCCGAGCCCCTCGATCGACCGTAGACTCTCCGGAAGCTGCGGCGTGGGCCCCGCGGTACCCGGCTCCACCTTAACCGTCAGTAAGCTTTGGGCGCGGCTCACGGGTTTGCCGGGCCCCATCCAACCGCGGTCGTAATCCAGCGTTGCGAGTTCGTAGTTGCCCTGCCGGGGAAACGAAACGACGATGTCCGCGCGCTCGGCCGGGCCGAGAAGCAGTTCACGTAAGCCGGTCAACGGAGTTTCGAGCAGCCCGCCATCGGTCCCGACCAAGGTCATTTCCAGATCGGAGAAGTACAGCCGCAGGTAGCGCGCGTTCGTCGCATTGAAGAGCCGGAAGCGGCGGTGCGTCCCCGCTGCGAGCGACAGGACCGGCTTCTTGCCGCCATTGACGAGCACATGATCGCCGACGCGGCCATTCATCATGTCAGCCATCGTGCTCGCCGGCATCTTTCCGTCCGCATCGATGCGCAGATCGGTGAAGAAGAGCGGTGTATCGCCGAAGGCAGCCGGCACCGGATCGATCCGCGGCTTCACGATGAACGCGCCGCCCAGGCCACGATAGACCTGCTCTGCCGTCAGCTCGTGCGGATGCGGATGGTACCAGTAGGTTCCGGCGCTCCCGGCCGACAATGGGAAGCGATAGAGCCGGCTGGCGCCCGAGGCGACCGGGTCCATCGGATTGCCGTCCTGATCGGCCGGCACGGGCAGACCGTGCCAATGGATCGTGCTGATCTCGCCGGGTATCCGGTTCTGGAAATCGATCTCGACCCAATCCCCTTCGGTCGCCTCGATCAACAGGCCCGGGCCGGCGGAGTTGTAGCTCAGAACGGGCGTCCGTACGCCGTCGAGAAAGGTCGCCTCGCCGGGAGCGGCGGAGATGCTCGCCTTGAACAGCCCTGCCTCGGTGGATGCGTTCTTGAGCCGGGGCAGGTCGGCGAGCGGTCGGCCCTCTGGCAGCTTTGCTGCAGTCGCCGGTCCAGTCGGGTTGCCGTGGCTCATGCCGGCCATTCCCGGCATTGCGTCCATCTTCATCTGGGCGCGCGCCTGAGCCGCTCCCAGGATCACCGCGGCGCCGCCGCTCAGAAAGGCTCTGCGGTCCATCGCACCGCTCCAACGCTGTTTGATGTCTACGACGTGGCCCGGTTTCGGGTCGGTCACGCGGGCTTGAGGCCGCCTCGCGGTATACGCTTCTGCGGGCGCCCGCAGTGTTACATATGGTTTCAGGCGTCGGCTCTGATCGGACTTCGCGCTCCGGCAATCGACGCGCTCGCGATCGAGCTGAGGAGCCCGAGCGCCCACCCGGCGAGCACGTCGCTGGGGTAATGGACGCCGAGATAGACCCGGCTGATTCCGACCGCCGCGATCAGGATGGTCGTGACCGCGCAGATATAGCCCCGCGCCGCGCCGGATCGCTGATGGCGCGAGACGATGAGTGCGAGCGTCGAGAAGATGGCGACCGACAGGGTCGCGTGACCGCTCGGAAAGCTGGATGTGAAGGTTCGGGCCAGATGCACGATGTCCGGCCGCGTCCGCTCGAAGACGAGCTTCAGCCCGAACGCGGCGACGGTAGCGACGGCCCCCGACAGCAGGAGCTCTCTCGCCTCAGACATATAACCGGTCAGCGCCAGATAACCCAATGCGGCAGCCACCACGAAGCCGAGGAAGACGAGGCTTCCCAATGCGGTCACGTCCCGTCCCATTTCCTGGACCCATGCCGGACCGATCGGTTGCGCCGGCTGCCCTGCCACGCGAAACAGGGCTGTGATCGCGTCGTCCAGGCCGAGGATCGCGCCGCTCTGCATGGCGAAGGCGAGACCAGCGAAGGCTGCGATCGCGATGGCTGCGACCACGCCCATGCAGGCGGACCGCGTCGCGGAGCTCGTCACTTCGCCGCGCCCTTCACGACACTGGACATCAACACGCCCGCTATTCCGATCACGAGCAGAAGTGCGACCGCCAGCGATCCGGCATGGAACGACCAGACCACGAGGCCGCAGGCGGCGACGACCGCGAGGATGGAGACGGCAAGGAATTCGTCATCGACAAACATGCCGATGAACTCGCTTACGATCAGACGGAAGATGTTCATGAGGCTGGTCCTTTCAGAATGCTCAGGAATTGACGGGCGCGCGGGCGATCGGAACCAGCGCCAATCCGAACGTGAGAAAGAAGGCGACCAGACCGAGGATCGCGAAATCATGGCCGGGCCAGGTCACGCCCAGACCTTCGCCCGTCCAATAGACGCCGAACCCCGACAGCATGACGCCGACGCCGAACTTCAGCGTGTTCTCCGGGACGCGGGACAAAGGGCTGCGCAGGAGCATGCCGATCGCGAGGACGAGCGCGCAAGCCGCGACTGCGCCGAGCGCTGCCGGCCAGAGCAGGCCCCGCCCGGCGCCGACCGCGATGACGACGAAGACGACTTCGATCCCCTCCAGAACGATCGCCTTGAAGGCGGCGAGACCGGCGATCCAGTCGAGATGCCGCTCGTCCCGGGCGGCTGCACCGCGCAGCTCCGACGCTTCCCTGGCGAAGGCCAGTGCCTCGTCGTGCAGGGCGATGACGCCCGCGCTCCGCAGGATTGCCTTTCGCAGCCACCGCAATCCGAACAGGAGAAGGAGCACGCCGATGATGAGCTGGAGAGCCTGCAGTGGAATGCGATCCAGCAGAGGCCCAAACGTGAACACGAGCACCGCGAGCAGGCCGAGCCCGGCGACCGCACCGGTCAATGCGGGCCGCAGGCCCCGCACCGTGGCTACAGCGAGGACGATGGTGAAGGCTTCGACGACCTCGACGAGCGAGGCGAGGAAGGCGGCGGAGACGGCGGGAGCGGCCGTCGCCCACGATATCGTGGATGGGAGCATGACGCCTCGGCCCTTTCCGATGAGAGATCAAACGCAGGCACCGCTAGCTCTCGACATCGAAGAATGTCACAGTCGCATAACGTGGAGCTTATGCGCCGCACATTAAAATGTAACGGCCGTAACAATCAAGAGGTATGATGGCTTCTCTCGAATGGTTGCTGCTGACCTACAAGGTCCCTGCCGAGCCGGCGCGCAAGCGCGTCTCGATCTGGCGCAAGCTGAAGGGGATGGGCGCGATCTACCTGCAGGGCGGCGTCTGCCTCCTGCCCAAGACCGACGACCATCTGCGACGCTTGAAAATGCTTGAGAACGAGATCGCCGAGGCCGAAGGCGAAGCCCTCCTGCTCGCGACCGTCGGGCTCGATCAGAAACAGCAGGACAAGATCGTCGCGCGCTTCAATGCCGATCGCGATGACGAGTACAAGGAGTTCATCGACAAGTGCATCGCTTTGGAGGTGGAGATCGCCGAGGAAACGCGCGTCAAACACTTCACCTTCGCGGAGCTCGAAGAGAACGAGCAGGAGCTGGGCAAGTTCAGGACGTGGATCGCCAAGATCCAGAAGCTCGATTTCTATGGCGCCCCGCGCGCTGAGGAAGCGAAAGAGAGATTGGCTCGCTCGGAGCAGATTCTTGACGCCTACGCGCACAACGTGTTCGCCGCGCAGGACGAGAACAGCAGCAAATGAGGGGGCCGTCGAAAGGCCGCTTCTGGCATGCACCGAATGTCGGCAAATGGCGCCACTCCCGCGTTAGGTGAGGCGGCAGCGATCTGCGCGTCGTCGCAGCGAAGGCGGCTTCCATCAAGCCGACTTCGAGGCGCCGAATATCCACACGCACTCGGGCGGGAACTCGCACCACGCCGGCCCTGAGGTAAGAGATCGCGTGCCGAATCCGCGCATTGACGCTCCCCCCAGCGACATTCGGTATTCCCAGTGCTGGCCGAGATAGATGCTGGCTTCGAGCTCGACCGGGACACGGTTCCTGCCCGGGCCATCAGCCATCCGTACCTTGTCGACGCGGATCACTGCGACCGCGTCACGGGAAGCGGCCCCATCTTGTCTGGTTCCCGTCAGTTGCCAGCCGCCCCCGTGGATCGTCGTTGTGCCGTCCGGCTGCTCACGAGCCTCACCGTGAAGCAGGTTGTTCGAGCCAAGGAATTCAGCGACGTAACGGTCGCGCGGGTTCTCGTAGATGTCGATCGGTGTCCCCTCTTGGAGAATGGCGCCGTCCTTGAGCAGGATCACCTTGTCGGACATCGCCAAGGCCTCGCTCTGGTCATGGGTCACGATGACCGCGCAGAGCTCGAGATCGAGGATCAGCCTGCGGATGAAGTAGCGGGCCTCGTCTCGCAGCTTCGCATCGAGGTTCGACAGGGGCTCGTCGAGCAGGATGGCGCGCGGTTCATAGACCAGCGCGCGGCAGATCGCGACTCGTTGCTGCTGACCGCCCGAGAGCTGGAAAGGATAGCGCTCGCCGAGATGCCCCAGCCCGAGCCGGCCCAACATCTCTGTGACGCGCCGGCCGATCTCCGCCGGCGCGACGCCGCGCAGCTTAAGCCCGAAGGCGACGTTTTCGGCGACGGTCCGATGCGGCCACAGCGCATAGGACTGGAACACGAGGCCGATGTCGCGCTGTTCGGGCGGCAGGCTCAGGCGCCGGTCAACATCGAGCACAGGCTTGCCGCCGATGACGATCCGCCCCTTCGACGGATGTTCGAGCCCCGCAATCGACCGCAGCAGCGTGGTCTTGCCGCTGCCCGAAGCGCCCAGCAACGCCACGATCTCGCCGCGACGGCCTTCGAAGCTCGCGCCCTTGAGGACGGGGACCGAGCCGAGGCTCAGCTCGATGTTCTCGACGTGAAGATCCGTCATTTGCCATAGGCTCCGAAGCGGAACGCGACAGCCAGGCCGAGGGCCGTGAACGTGACGCTGATGAGGGACAAGGCCGCGATGGTGGCGAGGTCGCCGCTGGCCAGAAGGGAGACGATCAGCGAGCCGATGACTTCGGTGCCGCTGGTCATGAGATAGACGCCCGTCGCGTATTCGCGCAGGAAGATGATCATGATCATCGCCCAGGCGCCGAAGAGGCCGGGCCGGACGATCGGGATCACGATCTCGGTCCAGCTGCGACGCAGGCTCGCGCCGCTGGTGCGGGCCGATTCCTCGAGCTCCGGCGAGACCTGAAGCAGCGTGCTCTGGATCATCCGCAAGCCATAGGACAGGCCGACCACCACATAGGCGATGAGCAGGCTGACCAGCGTTGCGCGCAGCGGCGAGAGGAATGGCACGAACAGAAAGAGCCAGAAGAAGGCGAGACCGATGACCAGCCCCGGCAGGGCCCGCGGCAGGAGGACCATGTAGTCGAGCGCCACAGCCGCGAAGCTCGCGTTGCGATGCCCGGCCAGCGCGACGACGAGATAGATGGCAACAGCGATCGCTCCCCCGAACACCGCGATCAGCGCCGTGTTGACCAAGCCGCGCGACAGGCTCGAAATCTTGAACAGCTGTTGGAAATTCGCGAGCGTCAGATGTTCCAGCAGGTCGACGCCCTGCCCCCACGAGTCGACGAAGGCGCGGACCGCGATCCCGCTGATCGGGAGCAGTACCGATACCACCAGCCACAGGCCGATCGCGGCGAGAGCGACGATCTGCCCGGCGGTCCCGAGCTTGACCCGTGTCGGCCTGCCGCCCTTGCCACCGACCGTCGCATAGCGGCGCGAACGGTCGAGCAGGCGACGCTGGATCGCGACGAGCGGCAGGGTGACGATGAGCAGCAGCACGGCGACAGCCGCCATCAGATGATAGGACGGCACGCCCAGCAGCGTCGTGAGCTTGTAGAGATAGGTTGTCAGGACGAGCACGCCGCTGGGATCGGCGAGCACGAGCGGCAGCCCGAAGCTTTCGAAGGCAAGCAGGAAGTTCAACGCCGCGCTGTAGACGAGCGCTGGCAGCACCAGCGGCAACGTCACCTCCATCGCGATCCTGGGCAGGCTTGCGCCCATGGTGCGCGCCGCCTCCTCGAGATCGGCCGGGAGATTCCGCATCGCCGACGAGACGTAGAGATAGACGTAGGGCACGTGGCTCAAGCCGCCGATGATAATCAGCGAAGGCAGCCCGTAGATGTTCCAGGGCACGAAACCCAGCACGTCCTGCACCGCGAGCGAAACGAAGCCGGAAGGGCCGACCGAGACCGTGTAGCCGAAGCCGAGCACCAGCGCCGACAGGAACATCGGCACCAGCACCACGGGCTCGATCCAGCTCCGCCCCTTGATGTCGGTCCGCGTTAAAAGAAAGGCGAGCGCCGCCCCCAGCGGAACCGCGATGGCAACCAGGCCGACGGCGAAGACCGCCGTCGTCCACAAGGCCCGATAGAAATCGGGATCGGAGAAGACATAGCCGAATGCCGAGAGGCTGAACCCCGTCGTAGGGAAGAAAAACGGCCCATCGAGGAAGCTCTGATAGATGATCAGCCCGACGGGAGAGAGAACCAGCACTCCGAGCAGGCCGATCGTTGTCCTGCGAAAAACCAAGGCCTCGCCATCGGCACGCATTAAAAAGCCCTTCTCCGCGTCACATGATGGCGGCGTTCAGCGGCGCATCGCCTGCTTCCAGCGAGAGAAGAAGTCGGCACGCTTGGTCTTGTCGAGATTGTCGAGCAGTGTCGCGTCCAGCGCGATCGGCTGCAGCTTGCCATTGGCGAGCTCGTTCAGGCTCTTGAAGTTGGGCACACCGTCGACGTCGCTGCGAACCGAAGGAAGGCCTGCCTGGCCCATGACCTTCTGCCCTTCCGCCGACAGCATGAAGTCGATCAGGAGCTTGGCCGCGTTGGGATGCGGCGCGTTCCTGGCGATCAGCGCGGCCCGCGATACGGCGCTGGTGCGATCGTCGGAGTAGATGATCCCCAATGTCGGGTTAGCCTTGACCCATTCGGCCGCATAGGCGCCGTTGACGTAGAAGGCGATGATCTCCTCGCCGGAGACGACCTTCTCGCGCATCTGTCCGGAGTTCGAGTAGATCTTGCCGCCGGCCTCGCCGAAGGCCGACATCAACGGCCAGAAGCCGGGATTATGGCGCATGTCGTCCTTCATTGCGACATAGCCCTGCCCGGACTTTTCGGGATCCCAGCTCGCGACCTTGCCCTGAAATACGTCCTTATGGTCCTTCAGGAGCTTGGTCAGCTCCGTCAGGTTCTTCGGAACGAGAGCTGCAGGCACTAGGCGCTTGTTGTAGAGGATCACGCCCGGCTCGATCGATGTCAGGTAGGCGGAATCCTTGTACTTCGCGAAACCCGGCACGTGCGATGCCTCGGGCGAAGCGTAACGCTCGGCAAGCCCGTCCTCGACCAGGCGCACCTGCAGGTCCAGCCCCACCGACCAGACGACATCGCCGCCGACCTGGCGGGCAGCGAACTCGCTCACGACGCGGTTGTAGATCGCCGTGTTCGAGAGATCGTTATAGTCGACCTTGACGCCCGGATACTTCGTCTCGAATGCCTTGATCAGGGCGTTTGCCGGCCCGGAATCGGTCGGAGAATAAACAATGACCTTACCCTCCTTCTTCGCGGCGGCCACGATATCCGAGTAGCCTGCCGGATAGGTCGTAGTCGTCGCCTGGGCGAGCGCAGACGTCGCCGCCAGGGTGGCAAACGCAATCGCAGCGCAGCTCGTCTTCAAGAAGCTCAGCATCTGTTTTCCTCCACGGTTGCAACCCACCTTTATCGGGGGCTTTGATTGATGGGCTCGGATCGAGCCTGGGTCGCTCCCGGCGTCCGCACTGATCGCACGAAGTCCGGCAGCGGGATATTTGGCAAGGCGTCACCCGCCTGAGACGAGCTCCCGCATCCGGGCCACGGCAGCGTCCGGCGCCGTCAGTACCGGAACCGCTACGGCCGCGCGCACCGCGTCCGCCGCGTGCGAGGTCGAGAATTGGGCGAGCATGATGGCGTCGTGCCCTCCCAGTTCGGGCGCACGGTCCGCGACCAGCCGATTGTGACCGTCGGCGTCTCCTGCCCTCAGAAGATCGATGGCGTCAGCCACGACGATCGTATCGAGGGTTGCCGCCGCTCGTGCCTGCGAAACGAAGGCGTCGAATTCGTCGCACATCGTCGAGAGTGCCGGCGCGAAGGTCGCCAGCATCCCGATGCGGGCGCCGCTGGCAATGGCTTGGCGGAACATGGCCTCGTTGGGCTTCACCACCGGGATGGGAAGCGCCTCCGCCATGCGTTCGATCGCCGGCCCGAAGGCCGAGCAGGTCACGAGAATGCCGTCCGCGCCGATCCGGTGGGCATAGCGGCCGAACTCGACGAAGCGCTCCGTCAAGTCCTCGGACAGATTGACCCCGTCCTTCGCGCGGTCGACGGGCAGGCTGTCGTCCAGCAGGTTCACCGGCTCGGCGCTCGGCCACAGCCGCGCCATCGCCCCCAGCACGGGTTCGATCGCGACGGATGTCGCGTGATACAAAACGATCCGCGGCGCAGCCGCCATCACGCCTTCTCCAAATGGGGGGCAGCGGCGGCTCGCTTCTGCATCAGGAAAACCTGGTCCTGCTGCCGCCTCAGGCTCCAGAGTAAGGAGTCGGTGGGCTCTTCTACCATGTCGTAGGTGACGAGGGTCCCAGCCGGGATATCCACGGAGGCACGGTTGCCGGTGAGCAGATGCGAGCACGCTGCGTTGCCGAGCGCGACCGGTTGGGCCGGCACGATGCGCGCGGTCAGCTGCGGGCTGTGGTCGTTGCCGAAGACCTCGCCGGCCTGAATGTCGCGGGCTGCGATTTTCACCAGATCGTAGCGCGGCAAATAGTCGTCCGAGCCGGTATCGATGCCCAAGAGTCCGGCCATCAGGATCGAGGTCGAGGTCTCGACGCCGCACAAATGATAGGGCCGGTAGATAACGGCAGCGGTGTCGTCGTAATTGGCGATCTGGCCCTTCGTCGCGAGGATGTGGTTGGAATAGGCGTTGTCGCAGCGCACGACCAGGAAAACGCCGCCGCCGAGGCCCGATTCCGCAGGGGCTCGCAGGCAGGTGGCGAGGTCGATCTTGCCAGAGCGGTCGAACAATCCGCCATGGGCCTGCTCGCAATAGGCGACCGGAATCTCGGTGATGCGCAGGGGCGCGTGAACGAGCGTGTCGAGCGCCGGCGACAGGCCGGTATAATTGGCGGCGATCGTCATCTCGCAAAGATCATACGAGCCGGGCTGCGGCAACCCGCCGAGAATCGTCGCCCGTCGCGCCACATATTCCGGCGCGCAACCTGCCGGGATCATCTCGAGGTATTTGCGATCTGCGGGATCGATCGTGATCGACGCTTGGTAGGGGGCGTGGATCGGCTTGTCGGTGACGATGCGCGCGACGCCCGTTTCGGCGTCGTAGATGAATTCTCCATCCGTCGCCTTGCCCCCGCTGATGACCGTCAGACCGACCGACTTGGCCCATTCGTACAGCTGGATGAACAGCCCATGCTGGTCGCCATCGACCGGCGTGTAGACGACCCCCGCTTCTCGGGCGAGCTTCTTGAGGATCGGACCGACGGTGACGTCACAATCCTTGGTTATCATGGCGACGTGTTTGCGGTTCTCGATCGCCTTCAGCGCGTAGACGGCGCTCGCCTCGGGAATTCCTGTGCTTTCGCAGACGATGTCGACCGCGGACAGCTCGGTCACGAGCAGCGGCTTGTCCGTGTAGATCCGCTTGCCGGCCCGGATCGCGTCGTCCGCTGTCTCGACACTGTCGGCATAAGCGATGATCGAGGGCTCGAAGCCGGCCTTCAGATAGGCGCCCTTGGCCGCATCCAATGAAATGTCGGCAACCGCAACAACGCTGAGAAGCGGCGTATGGGGGTCCTGGGTGACGATAGCGGTGCCATAGGCCCCCGCGCCGATGACGCCGGCCCGGACATGGTCCTGCTTGGCGAACTTCGAATAGAGATGATGGTAGACCATGACGGCGATGTCCGCGTGACTTGTGACAGGAGGGTGCGATCCGGAAATCGATCCGGCCGATTGGCGATGTCGGTCTGGAGTAGCCGCTCAGTAACTGGCGGGTGCGGCCGTTCGCTTGCCGTAGGTCCCGGAACTCCGCCAGGAGCTTCCGTGCCCGAGTGCAGTTGCTGCCCGGCGATCCCTGCCGATTGTCCTCGATCCCATCGTCTTCTCCCCGGCCGGGCGTGCTGAGCCACTTGTTCGGGCCAGCTTCATCCGAAAATCGCTTCGCGACCCTAGAAGGGTAGCGCTCCCATCTGGTAATACAATTCGCAAAATCCTACAGATTGGTTGGGTTTTCTAACCAGCGGGAGACCGGCGCAATGGACGTCATCGGCAGCATCAACATGAAGGTTCTCCAGACTTTCCTGGTGGTCGCCGAAAAGGGCAGCTTCCGGGCTGCGGCAGAGACGCTCAACCGCTCCCATTCGGCGGTCTGCGCCCAAATCATGCAGATCGAGGCGCAACTGGGTGTCCCGCTTTTCGAGCGGACGACTCGCAGCGTGAAGCTCACCGTGGAAGGGAGCCATCTCCGCGACAGCGCGCGGAAGGCCTTCTACGAGATCAATCTCGGTCTGCGGCGCATCCGTGAGGAGAGCGATGCCAAGCGGGGCCAGCTATCCTTGGCCTGCTCGTCGCATATGGCATCGATCCACCTGCCGCCGGTGCTGACCGAGTTCGTGCGGACCTATCCGGGCATAGCCGTCACGGTTAGGGAGTTGACATCGCGGGACCTCTACGAGGCGCTGCGGAACAAGGAAGTCGACTTCGCTGTTGGCCCCGAGGACGAAGACGCCACATTCGATTTCACGACCGTGATGGTCGAGCCCCTCCAGGCCTTGGTACCACATCACTTTCTCGATCGCCCCCGCGACAGCATCACCCTCGCCGAATTGTCGCGGCTTCCGATGCTTGTGCAGACCCAGGCCACGGCAGTCCGCAGGCTCCTCGAGGATGCCTTGCAGAAGCAGGGCCTGGAGATATCGACGCGCTACCAGTTCATCCAGGCCGAGACGGTTATCGCCATGGCGGAAGCGGGCCTGGGAGTCGCCGTACAGCCGGCGTCGCGGCTGAAAAAAACCACTCTCAGCGCGACGGCTGTTTTGGATCTGACGGAGCCGCGCATCACGCGCAGTATGGCAATGATAACGCTACGCAAACAGAACCTGTCCCCGGCCGCGCAAAACCTCGCCGACAAGATCGTTCAGGATGTTCGGAAGCGGACTGATTTCTATGGAAGCTCCGACGCTCAGCGATGACGGGGAGATCCTGCGGTTCTCGATTTCGACTAGGATCGGTATTGAGGCTTTCGGCGACTGCGCAGCATTAAGCGCACCTTCAACGTCTGGTTATCTGACAGAACTAATTCCAGGTCGCCGATCTATCATTCGCAAAGATACTCTAGCTACCACTATCCACGGCCGACCGCTTCAATCGAGCCACCGAGCGGCACTCGATGTCTGCTTTTGGGACAAGCACCTATGTCGACTTATGGCGCAGGGCGCGCTCCTCGCTGCGGTTTCGGCCAAGAGGCGTGAGAGCATCACCCGTCTTTGATAGAGTATTCGTGGATGCGGCATCCCAAGAGGGGGATCTGCCATGGATATCCAAGCGCAGAACCAACTACCCCATCAGGCTTGGAACCTCGGGCGCATCATCGGACCGAAACCACCTCTGAAGCCAAAGCACATCTGGGCCTTGCGGACGCGGCTTCAGCATGAAGGGCGTACTCGCGATCTCGCCATGTTCAATTTGGCAATCGACAGCAAGCTGCGCGGTTGCGATCTTGTTCGCCTTCGGGTCGGAGACGTTGTCCTCGGAGGCACTGTTCGCCTCCGAACCGCGATCGTTCAACAGAAGACCGGACGGCCGGTACCATTTGAACTGACGGACTCAGCCCGGGAAGCTCTTAACGCCTGGCTTAGAAAGCGAGGTTCTCGCGAGGATGACTGGCTCTTCCCGAGCCGCAGCCGACCTGGCGACCATATCACCACGCGCCAGTATGGTCGTCTCCTCGACACCTGGGTGGCTCTAATCGGTTTGGATCCGGCACTCTACGGAACTCACAGTCTCCGCCGAACGAAGGTCGCGCTGATCTATAAGCGCACCGGCAATCTGCGCGCCTGTCAGCTTTTGCTCGGCCATACAAAGCTGGAAAGCACCGTACGCTACCTCGGCATCGAGGTTGACGATGCGCTTCTCCTCTCGGAGCAAACAGACCTATGACACTTGGCACGGCGGGCATCCGCCGTGCCATATTCACCTGTCAGCCAACGCCCCCCAAGGGTCGTTGGCTGACGTCGCCGACGCACCACGCTATCCAAGGTCCCGGTCATTTTGGCGCCAGCGCAGCTTCTAGTTCGTCTTCGAGTTCCTTGAGAAGGCGCCGGTACTCTTCGACAACGCCAAGATCTCTCAGTCCCGGCTTTTGTGCCCAGAGAGCCATTGCGACGGAGGCGGCTTCATAGTCTGCGCAGAGCTCCAGCAATAACGGTTCGCTGACGGTAGCAAGAGCGTAGCGCCGCTCCGGCCAGCGGAGCTGCAGCCGTTCCAGTCCGCGTAACTGCTCTGGAGTCATGGGTATCTCCAAAGCCTGTCACCCTATCTGCGTTAAGCGGTGCCGCTATTGGCCTTTGGGGAACCAAGCCGCCCGTCGCTCTGACTCATGGCACGGGCGCGATGACAATGTCCGCAACTGGCGCAGGCGGCCCATGAACCGTCTTGGCGGTCTCAACTGCCTCGCGCGAGAGCCGCCGCTCGCTCCAACGCGATTGGTGGAACAAGCGGGTCAGCATGACGATGGGCCAGCCGCCATTCGGCGTCTTCTCGTCGATAGACCAGGGTGACGCGCAACGGCCAGTCCTGCGCAGGCAAGCCACCGACCTCGGCGTATGCATGCTCGATCAGAGCAAGGACCACCATGTCGGCCGAACCGTAGGCCTGGATGACCTGCTGCTTGAGCTTGCCGTTCCTGAAGAACCGGCTGATCGCATTCCAGGTCTCGTCGGTGATGTCCCGTCCGCGAGACGGCTTGCCGCCGAAGGGGGACATCAACGTGAAATCGTCCGAGAGCGTGATCAGCGCCCGGTAGGCACCGACATCGCCACGCAACAGCGCAGCGTTCGCCTCTTCCGATCGCTGCACCAGATCCGTCACCGCAGCGTCGATTGAAGCGTTCCCTTCCGATCGGGCTGCCCCGGCCAGAAGACATGGAAGCCCGGCGGCGCCGGCCGAAAAGACAAGTCCGCGTCGGGTGCTTTGCATGGGATTCTCCTGCCGGTTCTGTTCGAAAGCCAAAACTGCTCAGGCTTCAGCAAGGAGGCTCGCAGCTTGAAGACAATGAATCCAATGATATGATTTCAGCTAGATGCTGAATCAGATTGACCTTTCGCGTATCGATCTCAACCTGCTGATCCTGTTCGAAACGGTGTTCGATCAGGGCCATGTGGGTCGATCGGCTGAACAGCTCAGCCTCTCCCCATCCGCTGTCAGCCACGGGCTAGGTCGACTGCGCCGTCTGCTCAATGATCCGCTTTTCATCAGAACGCCGAAGGGCGTTGTCCCAACCGACCGGGCGGTCGAACTCTCGGCATCGATCGCGGATGTGCTAGCGCGCGTGCGCGCCATCGTTTCGACGGCCGCACCCTTCGATCCAGCGACATCGACGCGCCGCTTCAGCATCGGCGCGCCTGACGGCGTCTCGGCGGTCTTTCTGCCGCCTCTGCTGCAAAGCCTGCGCGAGGACGCGCCCGGGCTCGAGATCAGTGTGCGTCAGCTGCTGCCTTTGCAGGGGGAAACCACTCCGGATCGAGCCTGGCGGGAGGCTTTCGTCGATCTGGAAACGCGGTCCCTGGACATCGCCATCATACCCAGCGATGGCATTCCGGCCCGCTTCCATCAGCAACTCCTCTATGAAGAGGACTTCGTGATCGCAATGCGTGGAGGAAACCCATTCGCCGAAGAGCCCACGCTGGAACGATACTGTCAGGCACAGCACCTCGTGGTCTCGCTGAGTGGCGACCCGTATGGTTTCGTCGACGAGGCTCTCGCCAGAATCGGGCGCTCCCGCAGGACCGCGCTGACCGTTCCGAATTTCATGTTCGCGCTCGCCACGCTTGCCGAGGGTGACCTGATCTCGGCGATACCGAGGCGGTTTGCTGCACTCCACGGCCCGCGCTTTGGTGTGGTGAGCCTGGACGCGCCACTGCCTCTGCCCCGCTTTCGGCTCAATGCGGTCGCGCCTAACGCTGCAATTGCGGATGGGGGGATCGCATGGTTGCTGGACCGCTTGGGTAGCGCGGCGTAAGCGGAGCTCGTGCGGCCGAGCTTTAGGTCTGCTTTCGGGCAGAGGCTGAGAGTCAGCTTGTGGCGCTTGGCGGCGTTCAGACCGCCGAGATCGATTACATTGCCTTCTGCACGGCGGGTGGCACCCAGCTTCCGTCAACGACGGGCGTCTTGGGCCAGTAGGCACGCAGATAGAGCGTGAAATCGCCCTTCGGCGCCGGAAGCCAGTTCGTCCGGAGCGCCTCCGCGGGCGGCTCGGCCTGCACATGCAGCGTCAATGACCCATCGTCGTTGTACTTCAGCGTCTTGTTCTTGGTCCCGAGCGAGTAGCGCTTCATGTCGTTGGGCACGAAGAAGTGTTGCGCGTCGTAGAGGGTTAGCGACCAGAACCCATCGACCGGAGGCGTCTGGCCCTTTGGAAAAGTGACCGTGTAGCGGCCGGCGCCATTGAGCCGTGCGCCCGCACCATCGAGGTCCTGGTAGAAGTACTTTGTTTCCCGGGGCGCGTTGACCAGGATGTTCGATTTCGCCACCGCCGTGCGTGAGAAATAGTCAGTCCCGAAGGTGGCATTGTTGGCGGTCGTGCTCCAGTTGTTCCCGACCTGGAGGCCCCAATTGCGGAACTGGAGGAGCGGGTCGATCAGCTCCTTCTCGGCCTTCGCGGCTTCGTCAGCCAGGGCGGCCTTGATCGCCGGGTTCGCCCTGGCCGCTTCCAGGACGGCGCGGATTTGGGCGTAGCGCGCTTCTTCTCCTGGAAGGGGCGGTGCATCGGCGAGAACGGCCGGCAATTCGTCGAAGAACTTGTCGGGGAAGACCCATCTGGTCTCGTTCGCGCCATCGTCCCCGGTCGGCGACTTCAACGTCGGGAGCTTGCGCCAGTCGCGCTCCTTCATCTTTCCGTCGAACTGGGCGAGCGGATACATGTCGATGCCCGACAGCACCGGCTGGATCGCCTGCCGGTCTTCCGCGCTGTCGTCCATGAAGACACGGGGCACGACGAAGCCGGTGCTCGTCTTGGCGCGGAACACCTGCGATACGCCCTTCGGTACCTCGCCCTTCCAGTTCGGACCGACGAGCAGGTAGAAGCCCGGCTTGGTTCCGTACATGGCGCCGATCTCGGCGAAACCATCCGTGCGCAGATCGACGATCTGGTAGACCCAGAAGCGCGAGCCGAAGTCCGGCACCTGGATCACTACGGGTGTCTCGTCCAAGGCCGCGATACCGCCGCCATAGGCGACGTCCTGATTGGGGCAAGCGACCCAGCGCTGCTGTGCTTCGACATAGTCATGCAGCATGGCCAGGCTGTTGAGAGGCGCGAAGGGCAGCACGCCATTCATCAGTCCGACTTCGGGCGCCGCTTTGAAAGCGAGACGCCGATTGTAGATGTTGACCATGGGCCAGGCCCAGAAATAGGCGTCGCGGGCGACCATCCGGGCATATGGCTCGGTAATCTTGACGCGGGCATCCGGTCCGGATGGCAGGGCGAGCGTCCACGCGGGTGAAGGCTGGACCGTAGTCTGGGCCAGAGCCTGAGCCGCGAAGAACGCCAGGACCGTGCCGCTCGCGACCAAGATAGCTGTTCTTGCCATGTTTGCGGATCCTTACGTTTTGATCGCAGGAATAGCGTCCAGAGCTCCGTTCACCGACGCAAAGGCGGCATGAGCGATCAGGGCGATGGCGAGACGGCGCGTGGCCATGATGGACTCTGCGCTATAGTCAGCGTTTGACCAAGGCTGGCGGATAATAGGTGCCGTTCGCCACGCCTTCGGTCGGGCCGTAGTAGCGGAACGTCAGGCGGTACACCGACCCTTTCGGCGTCGGCAGCCAGTTCCCGTCGGGCGCGTCGGCCGGCTTCTGATCGGCGAAGTACAGCGTCAGCGAACCGTCGGCATTCAGTTCCGGCTTGGTCTCGCGGTTGAGAAGAAAGCGGTTCTTGGCGTTGGGCAGAACCCGGAAGCGCTCCCCGTCGACCGCGATCACCGACCAGAAATAATTCGCGAATTTGGCCGGTAGTCCCTCCTTCGGGAAGGTGAGCGTGTAGACATTGTCGCCATTGAGCTGGGCACCGGAGGCATCGGTGTTGGAGCGGTAATAGAGGACTTCCGGCTTGATGTTGGCCCAGATGCCTCCGTAATTGACGAGAGTCCGTGTCAGATAATCGATGCCGTATTCGCCAACGACGCCCGGACGAGCCCAGTGATTTTGAATGGTTCCGTGGCCGATCCGGGCACCTGCAGCACCGAAGTCAGCGAACGCCTTGGTACGGATGACCTGATCGATGCGCGAGCGTTCGCCCGGGGCGCTGGCCAGCTTGGCGATCGCCCGGACCTTCTCTCGCATCGGCTCCAGGCCAGTATTGATGTCCGGCTCGCTATCGAGAGCGACCGCCGCCGCATCGAAGGCCTCGACGCCGGGAAATTGCTGGAGCTCGAAGATCGGCGTCTTCGGAATGTCCGGCAGCGCCGGACTGCCGGTCGCCCGAAGTTTGAACTGGTTCTGCAAGGCGACCGCCTGGGTCCAGTCATCGCCCAGCTCAACCCGTGCCAGGATGCGCGCAAGCCTGACGGGAAGATCGATGCGGACGGCATCGGCGGGAATCTCGGCCTTGGCGCCTCGCAGGCAAAGGGCGAATTCGCCCGATGGCCGCGTCGGAAAGAGGCGCTCGTTGATATTGGTGAGCGTTTCGCCCCAGCCGTTCAGAACCTGGACCGTGAAGTAGCGTTTCTCCACCTTTGGCACCGAAACGACAGTGCAGCTCTTGTCGTCGACGGCGACCCACGCCTCGGAATAGGCCACGTCGAGGTTGGGGTTGGGCCAATCGACCGCGCCGGGCTTCTGATGCACAAGCTCGTTCCACTTGAAGCCACTCTGGAAATCGAGCTGCTGCTGGCGCGTCACAAGGAGACGGCCGAGCAGGTAGATGTAAGCGTCGCTGATCTCCTGGTCGCTGAGCTGTGAGGTTTGAGCGGATACTGCCATCGGAAACGACAGAAAGGCCGCTATGATTGACCTAAGCATCACGCCCTCCGGATCTGACTTTCAGCGGCTTTCAGTTCCTTAGATGGCGTCAAGGTGACTTTCCGACGCCTTGGCGTCAAATAGCCGGGACACCAACAGCGTCGAAGCCGGAGATGGGCCAGAATTCGGAATGTCCGCTTCCCCGCAATGGCCCAACGTCAGCAATTGGCGCAGGGCCGACGAGTGGCCGAAATCCAATCGCAAGGACTTGGATTGGGTCGGAAGCGGACATCAGTTCACTGCCCGGAAGCGGACGCCTTGCCAAGAGAATCCGGCAGGGCGCCCGTCGGATGCTCCTTAGCCCGTTTTCCTGATGACCGGCGGCTTCCACGAGCCGTCGAGGATGCCCTGCTTGCCCCAATAGGCGCGGATGTAGAGCGAGAAAGTTCCATCCGGAGCAGGAATCCAGTTGGTCTCCTTGTCGCCTCCGGGAGATTTCGCGCCTGCATAAAGCGTTAGTGAACCGTCGGCATTGCGCTTCAGGTTCTTGTTCTTGGTGCCGAGCGAGTAGCGCTTGAGCGGGTTCGCGTGGAAAAGGTGCTTGTCGTTGTAGAGCGTCAGCGACCAGAAGCCGTTGACCGGTGGCTCCTGTCCGGCTGGGAAGGTGATCTCGTAACTAGTGCCGCCGGTGAGTTGGCCCCCCGCACCGTCGAAATCGGTGTAGAAATACTGCGTTTCGTTCGGACGGTTGTCGAACATGTTCGATTTCGACGTGCCGGTCCGGTTGTAGTAATCGATGCCCCATTGGGCGTTGTTGGTGGAGCGGTTCCAACCGTTGCCGGCCGCGTGGCCGTTGTTCTTCCAGAGGAAGAACGGATGGATGATCTTCTCCTCCGACTCCACCGCCGTCTCGACGAGGAGCTTCTTCAGCTCCGGATCCTTCGCCGCCAAGGTCATCAGCAGGCGGAACTGGCCATACATCGCCTCCTCGCCGGGTAGCGGATCGACATTGTCGAGCACCTCGCCGAACTGGTCGAAGAACTTCTCCGGCACGACCCATTTCGTTTCGCCGCTGCTGGCGTCCTGCGGCGGGGCTGGGATATTCGTCACCTTCGCCCACTCGATCGTCTTCATCTTGCCGGTGAAGTCCTTGAGCGGATAGACCAGAACCTGGTTGATGACCGACTGGATCGCACGCCTGTCCTCGGGCGTATCGTCCTGGAAGATGCGCGGAATGGCATTGGCGAGGCGGGTCGAGCTGCGAACGACCTCGGTTATGCCGGCCGGCTTGCGGCCCTTCCACTTCGGGCCGACCAGCAGATAGAAGCCGGGCTTGGTCCCGTAAGGTTTGCCGAGCCGACCGAACTGGTCGGTGCGCTGGTCGTAAAGCGCATAGACCCAGAAGCGGTTGCCGAAGTTCGGCACCTGGATGACGACGGGCTCCTCGTCGAGATCGAAGAAGCCGAGGCCATAGACGACATCCTGATTGGGACAGGTCACGAAGGTCTCGGACGGCTCGATGTAATCGTGCAGCATGCCGATCTGGCCGCGCGGCGCCGCCGGCAGAATGCCGCCGACCAGTCCCGGGTACGGCGCCTGCGTGATCCGGTTGCGCCGATTGATCATGTTCACCATCGGCCAGCCCCAGAGATAGGCCATCTGCGCGGATGCGCGCGCATAGCCAGGGTGCATGTCGATGTTCGTCGCAGGCTGCGTCAGGCTCGCTGCTCCGCCGGAAGCAGGCTGCGCCTGCGCCGCATCGGTCGTGGCGGCGACGGACGCCATCGTGATTGCCACAGGAACGGCGACGCCGGTTCCCATCGCGGCCAAAGACGCAGCACCAAGGCTGCCCTTCATAGCGTCGCGGCGCGTGGTGGTCAGATCATCGAAGATTTTCATCGAGACACTCCAATCTTGCCGTCAAGAAAGGGGCTCGGGAGCGTTACCTCGAGCCCCTGTGATGTCGGCGATCAATTCAGCTTCACGACGTCGTCGGGCTTCCAGCTCTGGTCGAAGAACGAGACGCCGGTGCCGTAGAGGCGGACCATGGCCAGGAAATTCCGGCCATTGACGGTCTGGATGAAGTTCGTGTCCGGCGCATTGGCGGGCTTTGACGGTCCGAACCAGAGATCGACCGAGCCGTCGGCGTTCTTTGCCACCGCTTCGTTCAGGCTGTTGATCGATGGCATGAGCTGCGGCGTCTCGACCATCGTCCCGTCGGTGACGTTGTAAAGCGTGACGGCCCAGAACAGCGCCGCGGGTGCATCCGGCGGCAGACGTAGCTTGTAGCTGTTCGAGCCGTTCAGGAACTCGCCCTTCGAATCCTTCAGCGCGAAGGGATACTTGGAACCCGCGCCGAGCGTGCGCATGACCATCGCGGAGGCCGAGGAATAGGCGACCTGGAAGAAGCTCGCACGCTGCGTCACGTCGAGATAGCTATCCTGCATCCACTCGGCCGTGGCGCCGGCCCACGAGTTCAAATACTGCCGGTCCTTGTAATAGAGGTCGCGCCCGTCCGGCCGGCCGAGCTGGCGCTCGGCCAGGATCATCTTCGGCGCGGTCTCGACTGCCTTCTTCAGAAGATCCTGCTGCTTCGTGGTCGGGCTGAAGGGCTGGCCCTTGACGATGCCGATCGAGGCCAGCACCCCGCGTAGTTCAGGGTCGATCGCCGAAACCGGCTCGTAGTCTACGAACGCCTTAAGCTTGGTCCAGTAGCTGTTGTCGACCGGGTACATCATATGGATGCGCTTGCCGCTGGCGTTCGGGAGCTGCATCGGCTTGACGTCCTTCTCCATCGCCCAAAGCGGGTAGATGCGCGTCTGCTCGGCGAGCGCGACCGCAGCCTTGGGGTCCGGTGCGGTCGGCCCCTTGCCCATGACCGATCGGAAGAACAGGAAGACGTTGTAGGTCTTCGACTTGAAGGGGAAATAACCCTGCGGGATCTCGCCGTCATAATCCGGGGGCAGCAGGAGATAGAGCCCGCCGCGCGCCCGATCCGGCCCTATCAGGCCGACATCGGTGATGGTGCGCTGGAAGAAGTCGGTGAACATGCCGATGATGTTCGGCGGAGCCGCGACGACGAGCGGGCCGGTCTCCTTCAGGTCGAGATAGCTCATCGAATAGATGACGTCGCCATTGGGCGTCGGCACCCAGGTGCGCGAGTCCATCCGGTCCTTCCACATCGGCAGGACGTTGTAGCCCTTGCCGAAGGCCGCCTCCGAGCCGTCGCGCATGCCGATGGTGTTCAGCGCGGGCAGCATGGTGATGTAGGCATGGACCGCGCGCTGGTAGAACAGCTCGTCACGCAACGTTTCGGCTTCCGCCTGGGGCAGCCAGTTGCCGTTGTTGAGCTGCTTGACCAGGGGCGACGCGTCCTGGGCCATGACGGGGGAGATCGAAAGAACTGAAGCCATCGCGGCCACAGCGAGCAAGCTTGTCTTCAACTTCATCGTGGTCTCCTTTTGTAACCCGGCCGACATTCATCAGTCGCTCAACCCGTCGTAACCGGCGTCCAGATGCCAACCGCCGGCATCGAGGCCGGTCGCGACGCGCGACAGGAAGTGAGAAAGGCTTGGTGCGACGACCGTGCGTTCCGGCCGGTCGTAGAGAAACCAGATGATCTGGCCGTAACGCTCGGGGCGCTCCAGGCGCAGGTCGATGCAGTAATGGTCGCCGCGCGGTGCGCCAAAGAGCGGCAACCAATCAGAGGACCATGCCACCGCCTTGAGGGCTGACCGGCCATTGCCGTTCGCGACCAGGCGCAGAGCGTCCGAATTGTCGTAGCGCAGGCAGAGATCTTCCCAGGCCACCGCGACGAGATCGAGCGGTAGCCAGCGCTGGTTGAGATAGAGGGCCGGCGCCCCTTCCGGCTGGCCGTCATGCGCGGCATAGAGAGCCCGCACATCCGGTGGCAGCAGTCTCCCGAGCTTGCTCTCGATCCGTTCCACCGTAGCCGCCGCGGCTGCCGGGCGAAAGATCGGCAGGCGGTCGGGATGGTTGCGGGCCACCCACGCCTCGATGCGCGTCAGCGGCTGGACTGCATCAAGCGTGATCGACATGGCAGCCCTCTGTTCAGAGCGGAGCGGTTCGATATGTCGCAAGGTAAGCTGATCGCGTGGGAGCCTAACGACGCCACACCCGGCCGCAAGACCACGTCCGTGCCAAAAAGTTGACTCAGCGTGCCAACCGCCCGCGATTTTGCGTCATGCCGGGAGATTGCTGTGAAGTCTTCGACCATCGACAGCAGTGAATTCTCGACCCGGCAGTTCGAGGAATGGCGCGAGAGCATCGCCGTGGTCTTCGATGTGGAACGGCCCGTCGAAGACAGTAGCCAACCCTTTGCCGCAGATGTGCGGGCCTTTCAGCTCGGCGACATGGTCGTCACCGACGCAAGGCTCGGCGAGCAGCGGTATCTCAGATCTGCTGCGCGGGTTCGCCGTGACGGCATGGATCACATCGTCCTGAACCTGTATCGGACGGGCGGCTGGCGAGCGCAGACGGCGCTGGGCGAATTCGAGGGAGCTGCAGGGCAGGTCTCCGTGCTCGATCTCTCCTGCGAACTTGTCAGCGACGAACCGACCTCCGATCTGGTCGCGCTCTTCTTGCCCCGATCACTGCTCGATGACCGCCTCCCCAACATCGGAGCTCTGCACGGGCGTGCACCTTCTGGCCCCTATGCGGCCCTGCTCGCCGACTACATTGATCTGCTGGCGCGGAGGCTGCCGAACCTGCCAAGAGGAGAGGAAAAGGCTCTCAGCAACGCTACCTGCGAGATGCTGGCAGCCTGCCTGGCTCCCTCGCTCGCCAACATCGAAGCTGCTCGTCCCGGGTTGGAATTGCTCGTGCTGTGCCGCGCGAAACGCTTTATCGACGCGCACCTCGGCTCGGAAGAGCTGACGCCGGACGCGATCTGCAGTGCTGTGGGCGTGTCCCGTAGGACGCTTTACAGGGTGTTCGACCATGAGGGCGGTGTGCAGCGCTACATTCAGGTCAGGCGGCTGGACCGCATCAAGACAGCGCTGTCCGACCCGAGGGAGACGCGACGCATCCTTGATGTGGCCTCGGATTTCGGGTTCTCGCGCGGCGATCACTTCGCCCGCGCCTTCAAGCTCCAATACGGGCAGTCCGCGCGGGACCTGCGCGAAATGGCGCGCCAGAGAACGCCGGCCATCGAAACCACGGAGAGGCCAGCTGATGGCCATGGCTTCGATGCGTACATTCGTGAACTCCACCGGTAGCGAGCCACCAACAAGCGGACGAGGTCAGCGTCCAATTTGTTCCGGAAGTGGACACGCTGAGCGACCGCAAATGGTCGAGATGGCCATTCAGCCTGCAAGTTTGGAATGTCCGGTTTCGGGCGGCGAGCCAATGTCGGCTAGTGGCGCACCGCGACCTCCAGCATCCGCCGCTCTGAGAATGACCGGCTTGGGTGGATTCCCGGCACGAACCGAATGTTTGCATATGGCGCCCCGGCCGTGGTGCAGGCGTTCCACACGATCCAGACGCGCCGCATTTCCGCCCCTTCGACCGCGCCACGAAAACCACACTCTTCAAAATCGCACTCTTCCATGAAGCCCGGCGGGCACAGGGGGGTTGCCGCTGTCGCCTAGTCAATTCGCGCCAATTCCCGGGGACGGGCCTTGCCATCGCGCGCCAAAACCGACGGTGATCGGAATCGAGTGCCGCATCGGGCTTTGTGCCAATATGCGGCGCTTCTTCGAAAGTGAATTGATCAGGCGTTCATTGAAGCGGGTACAGGCAGCCATGGGCCATCATCTGATGGACGGCTCCCGGCGAGCCGCGCTGCTTGTAAAGTGGTTCCGTGACGATCGCCGCACATTTCAAACCGTCAGGTCGAAGACGTCCTGCATCTTCACTTCGCGTCAGGCATTGAAGCCGTGGCCGACAAACTCAGCTCTGGCGAATGCCGAAAGCCCGCCTGTAAAGCCCGCTGAACGCGCCGTTGATGTCAGCCGTCGCGGCAATATTGGTCCTTGGGCCAGAGAACAGCTGGACCACCAGCTGACGATGCTCGTTAGGCTCCGGATGCAGCACGAACTCGCGGATGTCGCCCGCCCCGCCGCGCGCCGAGGCTGCGACCCAGCCGATATCTGGAATGAGAATCCGAAAGCGGATCGCCGTCTTGATTCCATCGCTCTCGCCGTCAAAGCGCAGCCGCGCACGGCGCGTCGACAGATCGATGATCGTGCATGCGCTGAATCGTCCGTCGTGCCAGATGAAGCTGCCGGCCTCGATCACGAAGCGCTCTTCCTCTCGGGGCAGTTCGAAGCAGATGAGGAATGCGACGAATGTCATGAACATCGAGAAGCCCGCCCATAACAGATTGAAGAAATCGATTGGAGAGATCTCGCTCGATGAGTAAGGGCTGATATAGGCCCAGACGACGCTGGTCGCCGACAGCAGCGTCATGCTGCCGAAGACCGCAGCCATCTTCCAGCGGACGACCATTAGCGAGCGATCGCCGCCCTTGTCCGTAACCTTGAATGGCCGCCCGAAGGGTCGGATCATCGCCGAGACGAGGGTGACGGTGATCGCCAGAGCGGTGATCGTATGCGTCACCTCCATGAATATCGGCAACGTCCGGGCTCGGGAGACCCAGCCGTTGTAAGCCCATAACGAGATCAACGCCGGAAGGCCGTAGCGTAGGAAGGTCAGGTAATCAGCCTCGAACGCCGGCAAGCCCACGAACCAGTAGATCGCCGGGGCGATCAGCATCAGCACGATGAACGGCTTACAGAACCAGTTCAGCAGCCCATGCACGAACTGCAGACGCTGGATGAAGCTGTATCCGGTCCCGAAGATCGGCCCGTCCTTCAGCAGCGCCACCTGGACGGTGCCAAGGCACCAGCGCATCCGCTGGGAGATGTATTCCGGCAGGCCTTCCGCCGACAGCCCTACACTGAGGCGCTCGTTGAGCCAATGCGTGCGATAGCCTTTTCGCATCAATGTGTAGCTCAGATTGAGGTCTTCACAGATCGCCTCGTCGGGAAAGCCGCCGATCAGCTCCAGCCGGTCGCGCCGCACCAGAAACGAGGTGCCGACGCAGAAGGCACAGCCCCAGGCATCCTTCGCGGGCTGGAAAACGTCGAAGAAGATGCGCTGATCATCGACCCAGCTGCGTTGCACCATCAGATTATGCTGGATCGGGTCGGCATTGTAGAAGAACTGCGGGGTCTGGACGACCGCGGCCTGCGGATCGTGGAGCAGCCCCACCATCCGCTTGAGGATGTTCGGCTGCGGCGCGAAATCGGCGTCGAGGACGAGAATGAGCGGCGCGTCGGTCTCGAGGGATGTGGCGCGCAGGGCATTGTTCAGGTTGCCGGCCTTGGCACCGTGGTTGTTCGCGCGCTTCAGATAGCGAGCGTCGACCTCCGCACACAGCTGCTCGACCCATGGGCGACGCGTATCGTCGAGAACCCAGACGGTCTTGGGTTCGTAATCGATCGCTAAGGCCAGCAGGATCGATTTCTCGAGAACCTCGATCGGCTCATTATAGGTGCAGATGAAGATGTCGACCGCCGGCCAGCGGTTAAGCGAGTTTCGGAGTTCGAGCGCGACGTCGGCTTCCGGAGAACGATCGATTCGCCGCAGCAGGATCATGATGGACAGAAGCGTGTAGAGGATCGCGATGAACTCGCAGGCGAAGAAGATGGTCGGCCACAGGCGCTCGACTGCCGTGCCGGCCTCGGGCAGCGTGTCGGTCCAGCGCCAGATCGTATAGATCACGATCAACCCTGCCGTAACCGTCGAGAACAGGATGCGGTCGAGCATCCGCTCGGGCTTGAGCAGGAGGCACAGCAGATAAAATCCGAGAATGACTCCGAGATCGAAGATCAGGACCGTGACGACGTCGCTGGGGGCCTCAAACATCGATCTACCCGAACCGCCGCGAGATGAAGGGATTCCAGCGGTTCGCGGCCAGCGCCGCCCAGGCCGTGGCTCCCAAGTGAGGCCGCCGGAAATAGAAGAAGTCCTCGAGCGTGCTGCCCGGCCCGATCCTCAGCCCCGTCGTCAGCCGCTCCTCCCGCGTCGCATAGAGCCAGCCGGAGGGTGCGAGCTCGGCAGCGAGGCCATTCAACAGCTCGTCGGCACTCTTCTGCTGCCCGACGACCTGGTAGGTCAGGGCGGCCTGTGCTGTTCCCTCGACCCAAAGGCCGTCTCGGTCCTCGTTGAAGTCGAACCCGCCGGCGACCGCCATGCGCGTCTCGGCGCAGGCCAGCGCCCGCCGCCAGGCCGGTGGGCCGTCCGGGACCGCAAGGACCGGCCAGAGCTGCGTATCCAGCGCGACGCGAACCGACCCGTTCATGCGCCCGTCCGGCTCCCGGCCAAGCGCAAAGCAGCCGGGCTGCTCCAGAAAGGCCTCGTCCAGGAACGCTCGCGATGAGCGCATCAGACCGGCGAAGCGCTGGTCGCCCGTGGCGCGGCCATACCAGAGCGTCACCGCGTAGACGTCGAGATTGTGCTCTGTAGATTTCCAGGCCAGCCGCGTCTGCACGGGATCGAACCCATCGACACCGCCGGCAACCCCCGCCCCAGCCGTGCCCGCCGCGTGAGCCTTGACCCAATTCATCAGCGTTCCTGTTGCCGCCAGGTAACGCGCATCGTCGGTCGTGTCTGCCAGCGTCAGGAGCGCCAGCGCGACCCAAGCGACGTTTCCAGTAGCCGTGCCGTTTTGATAGCCATCTTCCGCCCAGCCCTTGATCGCAGGCTCCCACCAGCCTGGAAGCAGCACGACCGGTTGCACGATGCCCGCCCGGTAGGCATTGCGGATCCGTCCATCGCGAAAGCCGCGATCGTGGTCGATGGCATGGACGAACGCCTCGCCGATGCGGCGAGCCTGATCGAGCGCACCGCAGGAGACCAGCGCAATGACGGCAAGCGCATTGTCGTAGGAAAAGGCTGAGCTTCGCAGCGGCAGTGGCACTGCGCCTTCGAACGGCCCGGGCTGGTAGCTAGCCAGAAAGACGGGCTGACCGTCCTTAGAGGCGGCATCGACCGCTGAGGCGAGTGACCGGCAGATCGGCTTGCCGAGCGCGTGGCGATCCTCCTGCGCCTCGGCAGTCATCGTCAGGGTCGCCAACGTCAGGACAGTCGCCAGCGCGGCCCAACGGAGCATGGCCTTAGTCTTTAGCCTTGGTGCGTGATACCGGCGCGGCCACGGCTTGGCCTCCACCGAAGATGCCGCCGATCGCATTGGAAAGCGACCGCCAGACCACAGAGGTGGACGGCACCCATCCGTTCACGCGTGTCACCGTGACCCACTGTCCGACATTGCAGGCCGTCGCGACCGAGCGCCCGGGCCGCTCCGAGGGCTGGCTCTCGACGGGATCGGGCGCGATCAGCACATAGAGTTCGCGACGCTCGGTCTGCGGGAACGGCACCGCATATTGCTGGTCCGTCTTCTCGCTGGTCTTCGGCAAGACCTCGCGCACTGTTCCAAAGCGCCTGCCAAGGCGATCTCCCTCAATGCGCAACCGGTTCCCGACACCGAGATTCTGCGCCTGGCGATAGGAGAAAATGGCCACGACGAACGCATCCTCGCAGCTCACGACCGAGGCCAGCGCGTCGCCGGCATTGACGTGGCGGCCGACAGTTGCTCCGACGGCGAGGATTTCCCCGCTGCTCTGCGCCGCGACCGACATGCCGGACAGGCTTGCAAGGCGCGTCCGCTCTGCATCCAGCAGTTTTTGCTGGTCCACGAGGCTGGCTTCCAGTTCGGTATGCTCGATCTTCAATCGCTCGGCATCGAATCCGACGTCGCGTGTCTTCTGCGCAAGAGTTGCCAAGCCGACCAGTTCGTCGCCGACGAAGATGCTCTTGGACAGCGCTTCCAGTTGGATCATCTTCTGGTTCAGCTTCGCGGTCTCGGCATCCTTCTGGAACAGGGCTGCTCGGTATTGCTGCTCGCTGGGCTTCAGCACCTGCGCGCTCGCGATGTTCCGGGCGACCAGCTCGGTCTGGCGATCGACAACCGATTTTTTCTCCAGTCCCGATGAGATCGAAGCCGATAGTTTGGCTTTCAGCTCGATGATCTGCTGATTGAATATGTTGGTCAGTTGCTCCTTCTCGGACGCGATGGCCCGATCGAGCGTCGCCAGATAGGCGAGGTTGGATTGATATTTTCGCTGAGCGGCGAGGCTGCGTTCGCGCGTCTCCGCCATCTTGCTTTCAAGCTGGATCAGCGTGGTGCGATCGACTCGCGAATTCGAGATCGTGGCGACGACAGCGCCACTCTGCAACTCCTCACCCGCGCGAACGCGTATCGAGTCGATCGTGCCGGAGATAGGTGCGGTCAGCAAAGAAATCGGGGCATTGATCACTGCCCGATCGGATTGGTCAGCGATAACTGGCGGCAGCGCGGCAGTCAGCATCAGGATAGATAGAATTCCTGCCACAACTAAGCTGAATGCCTTCAGTATGCTGGAATAATTATCTCGACGTAAATTTTCAAACGCTGATCGACGCAGAGTATTAATTCTATCAGAATTCGATTTTAGAATATCAAAAGCAACGCGTTTTGCGTTCTCAAAACTACTGGGTTTAGAATGAAACATGTCTTGCCCCAGTCAATCAGAGAAAAGACGTCAGGCATCGAGATAGACCATCATGCTGCATCGCAACAATTGCACGGTGCCTGCATTGCGCGGTGCAAGCAAGGCGATATTTTAACCAATTATTAATATTTGTGCCTAAACAAGCTGCTTTCGCGCGCTCATCCGTGTAAATTTTGTTGTCCGAAGGGGCGGGATCGCTGGCGCTCGGAAACTCATTGCGCGCATCGCTGTGTGGGTCCGCTTTCAGGCCACCCGCCAACTTCCGCTCCTGGCGCACACAGATAGCTTGAATTTCGCTATGCCGCCTTCAAGAACGCAACGACATCGTCGAGCGTGGGCGCCTGCCACTGCAATAGCCTTGAAAGCGCGGTCGCTGTGCCGGCGTGGCCTAGTCCCGGATAGATCTTCAGCGAGACCGACTTGGCACCTGCACTCTTTAGAGCCTGCGCCAAGCGCTCGCTGTTCCGCGGCAGAACAGTCGTGTCCTCCGATCCTGTTGCCAGAAAGATCGGCGGCGCGTCGCGACGTGCGAAATTGATCGGCTGCGTCCGGGCGGGGTCGCGAGCGGCTCCAAACGCCGCCTTCGTCACGTCGATGTCGAAGGGCAGAAAATCGTAAGGACCGGAGAGACCGACAGTGGATCGGATATCGCTTGCACGCATTCCGACAGCGGCAAGGTAGCGCTGATCCAATGTCAGCATCATCGCGTTGTAGGCGCCGGCCGAATGCCCCATCACGTGCAGCGCTCGCGGCTCTCCACCGGAGCGGGCGATGTTGTCGCGCACGAAGCGCAGCGCCAGCGCGCCATCCTCGATGAAGACCGGGAAGCGGACCTCGGGCACCAAGCGGTAATCCGCGATCACCGTGACGAAGCCACGTGCAGAAAGCGCGTCTCCGACAAACGAATAGGTTTCCTTGGCCCCGTTGGCCCATGAGCCGCCATAGATGAAGAAGACCACCGGCTTTTGCGCGTTCCCGCCGCCGGACGGAACATAGATGTCCATCCGCTGTCGGGGATGCGGACCATAAGCCACATCACGCGCGCCTTCGTTCACGCCGCCGGGGCGTAGGGCTGCGCAGCCAGGCAACGTAAGCCCGGCGAGTAGCGGTAGGATCGTGCGTCGGGCAATTCCGGTCGTCATAGTCGCCTGAGGCCGGGGAGACATCGCAATCTATACGCTTGGCCCGTCGGCATGGATCTGCATCCACTCCTTGGCGCGATGCGGGGAGTAGCCTGTGGGGTTTGTGGCGCAGTTTAAGCTGCGCGAGCGAGATTTCCCTCGATCGCGGCCAATGCCCGCTCCAGAGAAGCAGGTCGGATCGAAAGCCGTGCCGACATCCGCCCGCATAATACCAAGTGCGCGATCCAACGGCATCGCCGCGCGATAAGGCCGATCGGCAGTCAGCGCGTCGAACACATCGGCCACGGAGACGATACGTGTCTCGGGCGCTATCGCATCGCCCATCAAGCCACGCGGATAGCCCTTTCCGTCCAGACGCTCATGATGACTGCCGCCGATCACGGCCATCTCGCGGAACGCAGGCACGCGGGCCAGAATTGTCTCTGATAACGCGGCATGGTTGCGCATTGCCCACCACTCCGCATCATCCAGCTTCGCGTTCTTGTCGAGGATCGTGTTGGAGACACCCAGCTTTCCGACATCGTGCAGGAGGGCAGCTCGCTTAAGCCAGCGACGACGTTCCGAGGTAAATTCGAGCTCGGCCGCGATCATGTCTGCGTAGACCGCGACCCGCTCGGAGTGGCCGGAGGTGAAGGGGCTTTTGGCATCAATGATCTGAGCAAACGCACGGGCGATGTCGTCGAGATAGTCCTCGTCGACGACGATCGGGCTGGGTGGTGCCAGCTTGAAGACAGCTTCCTCGATGCCTTCCGAGGCCAAGGTCTCCCAGAATCCGGGCTCGGCCGCGGCCGCCTCGAAGGAGGCGACGATTTGAGGATCGAACCATGTACCCGAGCGCGCTCGCACCTCCGCGATGGCGGCCGCGGGGCCCGCTGTCGCGTGAAACACATCCACGACCTGCGCGAGGAGCGCCACGCGGGCATAGAGGGGGATCGCTGGGCCGGCGACACGGTCGGGCCGTCCACCGCCGTCCCAGTGTTCGTCGAGGGCGTGGATGGCTTCGCAAACGCTCGCCGGAAAGCGCAGTTGTCGAGCGATCTCAGCGCCGCGCTGACAGCGTGTCTGGATCAGGTCTTGGACGATGGCCCCGCCATTCTGAAGGATGTTGAGCACCGCGCGAAAGCGTTCGGCTAGTCCCGACTTTAGGCCGGTATGGGAGAATACGAAGCCGAGCACCTTCGGCAGACTGTCGCTAACCGTCTTGAAGTCGCGCTTGAAGCTGAGGTCGTCCGAAAGATAGAGTTCGCAGATGCGCGCCGCATTACTGGAGCAGCCGAGATCCTTCAGCATCACCGTGTGGTAGAGTTCCCAGAGCTGTAGTTCGGGCAGGGACACTTTGCGGCCGACGTGAAAGCCGATCCATGTAGCCCGTACGCAATGCCCGACGGGCTGGCCCTCCGTAAGGTCGAGAGCGTGACTCAAGGCTCCGAGAATTTCCGAGAGCTGAACGGTCCCGGAGTCCCCTTCATCGCCTGACACGATCCGCATCGCTATTGTCCAGCCAATCGCCCTTCCCAGCGCAGAAATAGCTGCACAACTTTATCAAAGCGTTGCGCTATAACCGCTTCAGCCTGGACATCTAACGGACCATAGGATCGACACGAAGGCGCGCCTTGCTGCCCCCCGGGAGCAACCTAGGTCGAGCCCGCTCCTCCCGAATGGCCAACGGTGCTTTGCGAAGAAGCTGAACGTGGATCCTTCCAGCGTCGGCTGTGGACCGAGAGTGGCCACTCGGCCTCAGCAATCGGACGGTCCGCTTTCCGGCAATATCCCAATGTCAGGAAGTGGCGCCGCCCAGCCATCACCGAGGCATCAGATCGAAAAGTCGCGCATTGGCAGGTTGCCTGATCTGGTTAGCGCACCAAACCACAGCGCCTTGCCCGCGAACTTCGTCGAACCTTCGCTTCAGCTCGCTATCGAGCGCAATTCGACCGGCTTCCGGCCCGAGTACCTCATTGGCCGCGTCGGTCATCGCTTTCGCCGCCTTGGTCGCCAACTCGATATTGACGCGCTGAGTTGGCGGACAGAACTCCAAGATTGCGGCGTAGAGGCTGGCTGATCGGGCAATGCCTTCAGTCGTGATTTTTTGAGCCGTGGCGGGTGTCGTCAGGATGAAGATCGCCACCATGACGGCGACGCGCATTTTGGTAGACATCGACGTCATTCTTAAATGTCCGATGGCTGGTCTGGGGCGCTCTACCGCCATAGCGCAATCAGGCAGGGCCAAGGCGCGCCTGCGAAACTACTCACTGGAAAATTGATCCTTCCGCGGCATTGCAATGCGGCATTTTTTCGCTGCGCGGATGCGTTGACCGTGGAGTTTGGTCACCCGGAAGGCGGCGTTCGAGGTTGGACCAACGTTTGCGAAGGTTCGGTCCCCGGCAAGCACCCAAATTCTGCTCCTGGCGCGACCCGGTGGTTGACCTCGGTACAATTCGGTCAATTTCATCGCGGTACTGTTATAGATCAGATCATCAAGTGCGAGCACGCTGCAGGAGCGGATTGTGACCGAGCGATTTGAACGGCACCGCCAACCCTGGACCTCTGAGGAGCTCCAGAAACTGAAATTGCTTGCTGGAAAGGGCATGGCCCTGAAGGCGATTGCGAAAGCAATGACCCGCAGCGAAGAGTCCATAAAGGATCGTGCAAAGCTCGACGGCATCGGTATCGCCAAACTCCGCTAGCGTAGGAGGTTCTGGAGGCGACATCTCGCGTCAGAGCCGCAGGCGTCCGCTCTCGGGATAGGCGGCGACATCAGCTTGTGGCGCGACAATACCCGAGACGTCAGCGGGCGAAGCAAGCGCAGGTCGCAAGCAGAGGCGTTTGGCCAAACGGATCACGCTGGGCTCGCTTACAGTCCTCTTATGCTCAAGCGGCGGCCAAGTCGTCTGGAGGCAGTACCCGGCCGATAACAGCCAAATGGCGGTCGCTGAAATTTACGACCGCAAAGACAACCTCGGCTCCGTCTTCGCATTGCAACGTCAGACGCCCCCAAAGTGCAGATGGATCTATTTCGGTGGTGTCACAGAGCAGGTAGCCTGTCCGAGTGTCGTCGTAGTCACCGCCGAACTGGTAGTCGACGGCAATCCTGCCCGCGCGGCGCAGCAGGAGCGAGCCTTTTCCGGTGATCATCGAGTGTCTCCACCTGGCGGCGTCAATACGCGCCGCTAGCGGTCATTTCCAAACGAGGCATGGAGACAACTGCAGGATCGATCATGCTCCTTTCGCGTGGCGTGTTTATGTCATTGTTGGAAACCCGGGCCGCAGAGAGTGGTCGACAACGTCCGGTTCCGGACCGCGAGCCAACGTCCGAGACTGGCGCATTTCGCCTTGACCAGTGACGGTGGTTCTAAGTCCATTATGCCACAAAACTTTGCAATGCGGCCTTGACCGCCCGAGGGCTATACGGCTTGGCAAAGAACAGGCCGCGATCCGGCATGTCGTCCTCGTGCACGGTGCGGTGTCCCGAGACGATGATGATTTCAATCGGCGGCCAGCGGTCGCGAGCAATCTGGGCAAGCTTCACGCCGTCCATGGATCCAGGCATGTCGATGTCTGTGAACAGGATGTGGATATCAGGGCGCGAAAGCAGGATTTTGATAGCCTCGTCAGCATTCGTGGCCTCGACTGCTTCGAAGCCGGCCTGTTCAATCAGATCGACCGCGTCCATCATCAGAATTGGCTCGTCCTCGACCACGAGGACGATCTGTCTGGCGGGGACCTGCGCGGTAGCCATGGGGCGCCTCAATGCTGGGTAAGCAGACTCAACGGAGCCAGGAAAGTCCCCACCAGCCCAGTTGAATCGTAACTGAGCTCTGCCTTGCCGGTTCCGACCAGGCCGGACGAAATCAGCCGCGACCCGAAACCCTTGCGCTCAGGTGAAATCGCGGGCGGACCGCCGATCTCGCGCCATATCAGTCGCAGCATCGCCTCGCTGGTCTCGCGCTCGACCGACCAAGCAATCTCGATCTTGCCTTCGGGCACCGAGAGGGCGCCGTACTTGATCGCGTTGGTCGCGAGCTCATGCAGCAGCATCGATAGCGAAAGAGCTGCCTTGGGACCAAGCTTGACGTCAGGTCCAATGGCCGAAATGCGCTCCGACTTAGCATGCAGCGCGAGACCGCTCTCGATGACGGTGCGGATGCGCGCTGAAGACCAGCTGTTTTGGAGCAGGACGTCATGGGCGCTGGCCAGAGCGAGCAGCCGGGCGTGGAAGGCCTCGACCGCTTCCTTCTCTGTGACACCACGCAAGGTCTGCTTGGCGATGGCGGCAACCATGGCGAGCGTGTTCTTCAGGCGATGGCTGAGCTCCTGATTGAGAAGCGCCTGCTCCTCCTCCGCCCGGATTCTGGCGACACCGGCGTAGACACGCTCGGCAACCGCTTCGACGAACGCGACCTCCGCCGGCGTCCAGGTCCGGGCCGTCTCGTGATGGACGAAAAAGCAGCCGATCAGCTGAGCTCGCCGCATCAGCGGGATCTTGATCTTGGCGTTGGTGCCGATGACAGCGTAGCCCTCGCTGTCGCCGCGCAGCCAATGCGCGGCCGCAATGTTTGACACGACCAAAGGTTGCCCCGTGCGCAGGAACTTGGCCGTGCCATGAAACGCCGCGAGGCTGTGGTGGCCGACGAGACTCTCTATGCCCGGAGCGCACCAATCCGACTGAACGTCGAACAAGTCGGCGGGGATGTCGATCGCCGCATAGCCCACCCGGCTCACGCTCAAATTCTCGCCGAGCATCCGCGCTGCCTCGCCGACAATTTCGGAGACGCTTTCAGCCTCCCGGATCATCTCGCCGAGATCGATCAACACCTGCTGACGCAGTTCGGCGAGCTTGCGCTCGGTGATGTCCGACACCGTCCCTGTGAAGCGAAGCGGAGAGCCGTCTGCGCCGGTGATGAAGCCACCGCGACGGGCGATCCAGCGCAGTGCGCCGTCATGTGCGCGTTTGATGCGGTACTCGGTCATAAGCTGGCTGACGCCAGCTGTTCGATCGTCTCGGTTCGATTGCTTGCCCTGGTCGTCCGGGATCAGAAGTTTTTCGAAGACGCCCGCATCGTAAGCTGGTGCGGGTTCGACGCCGAAGATCCGGCACATCTCTGCGGAGGGCGTGATCTCGTTCGTCGCGAGATCGATGTCGAAGATGCCGACCCGCCCCGCTTCAGTCGCCGCTTGCGACCGTTCCGCGCTCTCCCGTTCAAGGGCGTTGCTCGCCTCCCGGTAAAGCGAGCCGATCCGCATTTCGATCAGTGCAACGGCCTGATCGGCAAGGCCCTCCAGAACTTTGACCTGAGCCGCGTTCAAGCCTTTCGGGCGAGGTTCGGTATCGATGACGCAAAGCGTGCCGATGGCATGGCCGTCCGACGTCTTCAGCAGAGCCCCGGCGTAAAAGCGGATACCTGGGTTATCGGTGACGAGCGGATTGGCGGCGGTTCTGAGATCGAGCGACAGATCGGGGATGATCAGCGTCGAACCGTGCCGAAGAGCATGCGCGCAGACGGAACTGTCGAGGTTCGTCTCACAGGGCTCGAAGCCGCTGCGTGCCTTGAACCACTGCCCGTCCTTGTCGACCAGGCTGATCAACGCGGTCGGCGTGTTGCAGACCGTCCTCGCGATCGACACCAGCCCATCGAAGGCTGGTTCCGGCGCGGTGTCAAGAATGTCGAGGTTACGGAGCTTTTCGAACCTGGCTGCTTCGCCCGTGACAGATAGCGGTGGGATGGTCATCGAGCAGGTCGTCCGGTCTCGCTTTGCCATCAATCGCGGGCGCGCGAGCATAGCTATGCCAACGCCGCCCGTGAATGTCATTTGCTATGCGCTAGCCCCCGTCGCGGTCGAAACCGAACAGGACGGACGTTGCCCTTCCAGATTTAGCCGTTGACGATCGTTCCGCCGTTCGGATGTAGCACCTGACCCGAGATATAGCTGGCATCTTCACAGGCTAGGAACAAGAAGCTCGGCGCGACCTCGTTCGGCTGCCCAGGGCGCTTCATCGGCGTGCCTTCCCCGAAATGCTTCAGCTTCTCCGGGCTGGCGCCGCCCATCGGATTGAGCGGCGTCCAGATCGGACCCGGCGCGACCGCATTGACGCGAATGCCATCACCGATGAGATTTTCGGAGAGCGCGCGGGTGAACGATGTGATGGCGCCCTTTGTAGAGCTGTAATCCAGCAATTCAGGTGAGCCCTGATAGCTCGTGATGGACGTGCAATTCACAATCGCGGCGCCCTTCTTCAGATGCGGGCGAGCTGCCTGAGTCATGAAGAACATGCCGAATATGTTTGTTTGAAACGTCCGCCGCAGTTGGGCCTCGGTAATGTCGCGAATGTCCTGGTCTGGATGTTGCTCGCCGGCATTGTTTACGAGGATATCCAGACGGCCGAATTCAGCAATCGTCGAATCGATCGCGCCCTCGCAAAAGGTCTTGTCACCGACATCGCCGGCAATCGCGATGGCGCGGCGTCCTTCCTGCTCGACGATGCCGATCGTTTGCTTGGCATCCTCATGTTCAGAAAGATAGACGATCGCGATGTCCGCCCCCTCGCGCGCATAGAGTGCAGCGACCGCCCGGCCGATGCCACTGTCGGCACCAGTGATCAGGGCAACCCGGCCGTGCAAGCGCCCCGAGCCAGGATACCGAGGCTGCCAGGCCGGCTTGGGGTCAAGTTCGTGCTCATTGCCCGGCAGGCCGTCTTCATGGATCATTTTTGCCTTGGCGCTCATGGCATCCTCCTATGCTTGGAGAGCCAACCGAGATACCGCCAAAGAGTTCAATCGAAACGCGGCCAATCGCGGATTCTGTTTCCGAAAAAAAACTTCCCCGGACCGTCGCGGCAGATCGCCAGCGCATTACCAGTCGGCAGTATCGATTTCGCCTGCTAACGTTGCCGCCAAGACAGGTGGCGGGTGAGGCAAGGGATTGTGGCGCAAGATGTGAAGGAGGTAGCGCGCCTTGAAGCGCTTTTCTCTTACGACATGCTGGATACTCCGCGCGAGAGTGACTTCGACGAGATTGCGGAACTCGCCTCGAAAATCTGCGAGACGCCCATCGCCGTGGTCAATCTCATTGCCGACGGCCGGCAGTTCTTCAAAGCCGAGGTGGGACTGGGCGTTCGTGAGACGCCGCTCGACTCGTCCTTTTGTGCCAAGGCGATACTCGAGGAAGACTTCCTGGTCGTTCAAGACGCTACGAAGGACCCCCGCTTCGACTGCAATCCGCTTGTAACGGGCGAGCCTGGTCTGCGGTTTTATGCCGGCGCGCTACTCAAGACGGCTGACGGGTATCCGATTGGCACGGTCTGCGTGCTCGACTTCAAGGCGCGGCCGCTCAGCCCGCTCCAGGAAACGACCTTGCGTGTGTTGGCACGGCAGGTGATGCGGCAGCTGGAGTTACGGCGGGTACTGCGCGAGCGCGACGAGGCTCAGGCGCAGCAGACGATCCTGAACAAGGAAATTGTACACCGAATGAAAAACACGCTGGCAATGGTCCAGGCCATCGCCAGCCAGACTCTGAAGGGCGTCACCGAACAGGACGCCGTCGAGGCGCTGGCACGTCGGATCGCTGCCCTTGGGACGGCGCATGACCAGTTGATGCAGGAGAACTGGACGGCAGCTCCGCTCCGCAGGATCGTTCGCCTACTTCTCAACCTCCACGATACCGAGGGGCGCATCGAATCGGACGGTCCAGACATCGAGCTCGGCCCGCGCGCCACGCTGTCGATTTCGCTTTTGCTGCACGAACTCGCGACGAACGCGGCTAAATACGGAGCCCTGTCCGCTCCAAACGGTAGGGTACTCCTGTCATGGCGTGTCGAGGACGGCGGCGATCCCACTATGATTATGAACTGGGAGGAGCGCGACGGGCCCGTTATCTCGGAACCGGAGGTCAAGAGCTTCGGAACCCGCCTCATTCGGCTTGGCCTGGTCGGTAAGGGCGGCGTTGAGAAAAGCTATCCGCCGACAGGTTTCGTCGCCGAGTTCCGGGCGACGCTCGAAGATATTCACGCTGTCTGAGCTTTGATCACACGCCCCTCGGCGCCCATTTATGATCCGACGCAGCGATCTGCCCGGGGAGATGTTCAGAGCCCACAAAAACAGTTCCGCAGCGGCGCGCATGACAGCGCAGACGCAGACCTGCATCGCCTTTGCGATCGTGGTGATCGGGCAACCTTCTTTTCAGCGGGCGCGGCATCAGCCGGGAATGTCCTCGCGCCGCTTCGGTTCCATTATCGGGCAACCGTCTCGCTCGGCTCGGAACCGAGCGGACATCCTGTAGGCGGGTTTGCGCAGCCTCATGATCGATCCGAGCGGACGATGGGCGGCAAGACCATGCCAAGGCGCGAAGGAAAGCCCATCGTCGAATGCTTTCGACTTTGCCTCACTCCAGGCCTCCTGCGGCTCGACGATCACACGCGCCACGGTGATGAACGGGCTTTTCTCTTCGGACCATTGCACCGTCGAGTCCTCGACCGGCATTGTTTCGAGATCGGTGCAGAGCTGGGCTCGTAATTCCCATACCGCGCCATTGTCTCTGAAAAACTCGTTGGCTGCCTGGCGAAGCCCATCCGGCTTATCGGCGAGATCAACCTGGGCATTCGTCAAAGCCGCGAGTTCCGGCGACACGGGAAAGAGCGCGAACTTGGCGATGTAGTCGCCGTAAAGCAGCGGGGCCTGCGTGTGGTAGGTTTCGCCAAGCGGATTTGTTTCCGGATGCCCACCCAATGCGACCAACGTGGCGCTCTTTGACCCACCCGCCTCGATCAAGCTCTCAACGCTCTGCAAAACCGTGGAGACGACCTTCTTGGCGCCCTCGAGCTTATCAGTCGTGGCCGCGACTAGCTTCAGGTTCTTCAGAAAGGCTTTCCCGGTCGGCGTCGCGAAAACCGGCCCATTGACCATCAGGAAGTCCTGCGTCGTCTCGTCTTCCGAGCCGCTCAGCCGCTCTCCAGGCACGCCGATGATCTTCAGGGCCAAGCCGCGCGGCAGCGAGACATTGTCGTCGAGCACGTCGCCGGGAATGGTCGAAACTCGCATGACCACCGGATAAGTCGCAGGCGTCGCAAAAAGGCCTTGCGCGAGCACTGGCGGTAGACCCGGCAGAATCTCGATCTCACCATGGAGAAGTGCGTGGCTCTTCGCATGCACGCTGCGGAGCGGACGCCCACCGTTCTCATATGTCGTCTCGCTGATCGAACGGAGGGTTGCGAGCAATTCCTCGGCCGTTGTGGCCTCGCCGTCTTCCGGTTGCTCGACAGCCACATGGTATCTGAGCGGGGCGATGGGCGGAGCTGACTGCGGCATGGCTGGATGTCCTTGAACTGGCGTTGCGGGAGGTCGGGGCAGCGGATCACATCAGCTTATCGAGGGTGATCGGCAGATCCCGCACGCGCTTGCCGGTGGCGTTGAAGATCGCGTTGGCGACCGCCGCGCCGGTTCCGGTGATGCCGATCTCACCAACGCCGCGCGCGCCCATCGGTGTGTGCGGATCGGGGATGTCGGTCCAAATCACGTCGATCTCCGGCACGTCGAGATGAACAGGCACGTGATATTCGGCGAGGCTCGGGTTCATGACGCGCCCGTTACGCTCGTCGAACTGGGTCTCCTCCATCAGGGCGAGCCCCATCCCCATGATGATGCCGCCTCGGAACTGGCTCGCGGCGGTTTTCGGATTGAGGATGCGGCCGCAATCGAAGGAGCCGAGGAAGCGAGAGACCCGCGGTTCGCCCGTGACAGCGTTGACCCGGACCTCGCAGAACATCGCGGCGTGGCTGTGCATCGACCAGTGCATGATTTCGAGTGGCTGCGGTGGCGCCGCTTCCACCGTGAGGGCTTCGCGTTGAGCGCGGCTTAGGATCGAGGCGTAAGTTTCAAAGCGTTCGGGCGCGTCGCGCTTGCATAAGCCCGCATTGCGGGCGCCAACGTCCTCCGCCTTCAATCCGGCCAGCGGCGAGTCATTGCCGGCGAGCGTCAGGAGCTCAGCGACCAGCTTATTGTAGACCGCGATCATGGACGCGCCGATCGCGGCGGTCTGCTGAGATCCGCCAGCCATCACCACACCTGGCAGCGTGGAATCACCGTAGTTGAAGCGGATCTTTTCCATCGGCAGGCCGAGCCTTTCAGCTGTGACCTGCGTCTGCACCGTGGCCGTGCCCATACCCATCTCGTGGGCGGCAATGTCGACGATCGCTTGGCCGTCGCGCGTCAGCGTCAGCCGTGCGGCGCCGCCGGGCATGCGATAATAGGGATAGGTGCCGGTCGCGCAGCCCATGCCGACGAGCCATTCGCCGTCTCGCACCGCGCCGGGCTGGGGGTTGCGCCGGCTCCAGCCGAAGCGCTCGGCGCCTGCCTGCCACGCCTCTACGATATGGCGCGCCGAGAAGGGCAGGCCCGAGGTTGGGTCCTCCTTCGGCTCGTTGCGGATGCGCAATTCGACTGGGTCGATCCCGAGTTCGTGGGCGAGTTCGTCCAGCGCGCATTCGAGTGCGAAGGTGCCAACGGCCTCGCCTGGCGCGCGCATGAAGGTGTTGCCCAGCATGTCGAGCTCAACCTGCTGCACGTCGAGCAGGATCGTCTCCGAGGCATAGGCGCTGCGCGTCGGCAGGATGAAGGGCTCGGGCATACCGTTATGCGGTGTCTTCGCCGTCACGCCGCTATGGATGAGGGCGGTCAGCCTGCCGTGGGGGTCAGAGCCGAGCGCCACCCGCTGTTTTGTTGGCGAACGGCCGCCGACGACGCGGTAGACGCCCTCGCGTGACAGGACGAGGCGCACCGGCCGGCCGACCAGCTTCCCCGCCGCGGCGGCGAGGATATGATGCTGCCAGAGGGTCTTGCTGCCGAAGCCCCCGCCGACGAAGGGTGAGGTCACGACAACCTGCTCCTCGGAGAGTTCGAAAACCTGCGCCAGCGTCCAGGCCGCATGGGCAACCATCTGCTGGGTGTCGTGAACGCGAAGCGTCTCGCCTTGCCAGGCTAGCGTGACGGCGTGGAGCTCAATCGGGTTATGATTATGGCGTGGCGTCGTATAGACCGCATCAACCTTGACCGGCGCCTCGGCGAGGGCCACCTCGGCATCGCCCTTGGCGTCGTGCAGCGGCTGGCCCATGAACGCTGCCGTCCGCGTGCCGCGCGCCTCCGCCTGTGCAAAATCGGTTTCTGCCGCTTCGGATTCATAGGTGACGCGGATCAGCGATATGGCGTGATCGGCCTCTTCCTGCGTCTCGGCGAGCACGACGGCGAGCGGCTGGCCGTTCCAATGGATGCGCTCGTCCTGCATTACCGGCAGATTATCACCGCCCGCGGCTTTCGCCGCCGACATGAACAGCGGTGTTGGCTTCAGTCTCGGAGCAGTGCGATGCGTCATGACCAGGACGACGCCCGATGAGGCCTCGGCCGCGGTGGTGTCTAGGGTTGCAATCCGGCCCTTCGCGACGGTGCTATAGGCGATGGCCGCATACACCATTCCGTGCATCGGGAATTCCGCCGCAAAGGGCGCGCTACCGGTGACCTTGAGCGGACCGTCGAGCCGCGAGATAGGCTTGCCAATAAGTCCGTGGCGGTGCTCGATCATCGGGTCTGGCTCGCCGCCGGGGATCCAGCTATCGGGCGCGAGCGCGACGGCCTTGGCCATAGCGGCCTGCGCCACGCCCTGGGCAAGCTGCTTGGCGTCTTCGATGATGCTCATGCGAGGTCTCCTGCCAGCTTCTCGAGTGTCGCGACCATCGTGCGGCGCATAAGTTCGATCTTGAAGCCGTTGTCCCTCACCGGCTCTGCCCCGGCGAGTTCGGCTTCAGCCGCGACGGAAAAGGCGGCCGCATCGGCGCGCGCGCCGCGCAAAGCTTCTTCGGCCTTCCGGGCTCGCCAGGGCTTATGGGCCACCCCGCCAAGGGCGATCCGCACATCCGAAACCCGGCCATCCTCGACCGAGAGCGCTGCGGCGACCGAGACGAGAGCGAAGGCGTAGCTCGCCCGGTCGCGCACCTTGCGGTAGTTGGATCGCGCTGCGAGCGACGAAGCGGGCAGCGTGATGCTGGTGATCAACTCGCCGGGTTGGAGCTGCGTCTCCAGATCGGGCCGCTCGCCTGGCAACCGATAGAATTCGGTCAGCCGAACGTTGCGTTCCCCCTTGGTGCTGTTCAGATGCACCACGGCATCGAGGGCCACCAGGGCGACGGCCATGTCCGAAGGATGGGTCGCGATGCAAGATGAGGAAGCGCCGAGGATGGCATGGTTGCGGCTGAAGCCGCCGATGGCTTCGCAGCCCGCGCCGGGCTCGCGCTTGTTACAGCGTGAGCCGTCATCGTCGTAAAAGTAGCTACAGCGTGTGCGCTGAAGCAGATTGCCTCCCACAGTCGCCATGTTTCGAATCTGCGCGCTCGCTCCCGACAGGATCGCGCGCGCGAGCATGGGGTAACGCCTGCGCACGAGACGATGTTCGGCCAAAGCCGTATTGCGAGCGGCCGCGCCGATAACGAGCCCGCCATCGTCATCCTCCGCGATCTCCGTCGAGAGTCCGGTCACGTCGACGAGCCTCTGCGGCCGCTCGATTGTCTCGCGCATCAAGTCGACAAGATTGGTGCCGCCACCGAGATATTTGGCCGCGGGCACGGCTCCGCGGCGCACCGCATCGGCTACGTCCACGGCACGCTCGTAGCTGAACGGGTTCATCGCGCGGCCTCCCCAAAGACGGATTTGATGGCGTCGATGATGCCGTTATGGGCGCCGCAGCGGCAGAGATTGCCACTCATGCGCTCGCGTAGCTCGTCTCGATTGGGCTCGATCGCGTCGGCGCCGAGATCCTGGGTGACATGGCTTGGCAAGCCGCGTCTCAGCTCTTCGTCCATCGCGACCGCCGAGCAGATCTGGCCGGGCGTGCAATAGCCGCATTGGAAGCCGTCATGCTCGATGAAAGCCTGCTGGAGCGGAGCGAGCGCATCGAGCTCGCCGAGCCCCTCTATCGTGGTGATATCGCGGTCTTGATACTGCACTGCCAAGGCGAGGCAAGAATTGATGCGCTGCCCGTCGGCCAGCACGGTGCAGGCTCCGCAGGCGCCTTGATTGCAGCCTTTCTTCGAGCCGGTCAGGCCGAGATGATCGCGTAGAAGATCAAGCAGGGATGTTCGAGGATCGACATCGATCTCGATAGACGCCCCGTTGACGGAGAACCGCATGCCACGCTCCCGGACTGGATTTTCTCTTCACTCCAGTTCGCAAACGCAGCGGCCGCTAATCTGTTCACTCCCATCTTTTCTCAAAGCGGCGCGATTGAAACCGTGATCGTCGTGCCCGCTTCCGGACGGATCCGATTAAGCGCGCGCTCGTGCATTGCAGGGATCACAACGGCCCCCGATTTTGGCGCTCGGGTGTTCGCCAGGTCAACATTGCCCGCGCCGTATCTCATCCTGATGCGGGAATGGAGCGCGTCGAGCGCCTAACCGGTCGCAAACACGAAAATGAGAGCGCGACTGGTCCCACTATCTATCGGGCTGCAAAAAAGCCAACGATTGCGCCCGCTGCAGCAGCCCATGCAATCGCCCTCAACGGACGTGCGCGGATTTCATCGGACAGCAACTGCTCCAGGTTACCAAAGCCTTCCCCGGCCATCTCTTTGAGCTCTTCTGCTTCCTCTCCCATCCAATAGATGTAATCCGTCGGCGCACCTCCTGCCGTCACAGGGGCTTGCGCTGCAACAGGATCGCTTGCCGGGAACGTCGCTTTGAGAGCATCGCTGAGTTCGCCGTCGGCTCCTTTTCGACGGGCAGCCTGCCGCTGCGCTCGCTGTTCGATTTTCAAACTGGCCACTGCGGGATTGTCCATGCGGGGCATGTTCGGTCCTCCTTCAACTGCCGTGCACGAACAACCGATGCGCGGATGACCGGTTCCACGCGCCGCCGGGAGGTCCTAGAAGCCCTAGATCGACAAGAGCGCCGGCAAAACAGCGGCGCGATCCGACCATGCAACTAGGCCAGGGCGCGTTCGAGGTCCGCCGATTGATAGGGCTTGACCACAACCTTCGTGCGATTGTCGAGAGTCACGCCCGGCAATTGCCCCCGTCCTGTAGCGAACACGACAGGCAAGTTAGGTTGTGTCTCGCGGAGGCGCCTCGCCAATTCGATCCCGCTGAAATCCGGTAGTCCGACATCGGTTACCAGGCGGTCGATCTCCTGCGTCGCGGCAATCTGCATCGCTTCTCGCGCGCTCCCGGCCTCGACAACAACGTGCCCCATGGCACCGATCAAGTCTGCCGAATCCATTCTGATTAGAGCGTCGTCTTCAACGAGCAGCACGGTCAAGCGACGTTCCGTAGAATCGTCGACGGCGTCAGATGTCGCAGCAGGGCTCCCGTTCTGAAGGACCTCGCGGACTTTACGTGCTAGAGCGTCGCGCGTGTAAGGCTTTGATAGGAGGCTAACCCCTTTATCGAGCTGCCCGCCGTGGACGATCGAGTTCTCAGTATACCCGGAGGTGAAGAGGACGCTCAGATTCGGCAGGCGTTGCTTCGCCTTGCGTGCCAATTCTGGGCTTTTTAAAGTGCCAGGCATGACAACGTCAGTGAAGAGCATGTCAATCGCGATGCCGCTCTCGATCACAGCCAGAGCACGGGCGGCATCTTCCGCCGTCAGCACTTGATAGCCCAGCTCCATCAGTAGACTGACGACCGTATCGCGAACCGCAGCATCATCCTCGACGACTAGGATCGTCTCGTGGCCGCCTGTCACCGGACCGCTCGATCTCTCCATGATGACATCTTCGGCCATTTGCGACCGCGGCAAATAGAGGCGCACCGTCGTCCCGTGTTCGGGCTCGCTATAGATTTTTACATGCCCGCCGGATTGCTTCACGAAGCCATACACCATCGACAGTCCAAGACCCGTTCCCTTGCCCTGCGGCTTGGTCGAAAAGAACGGCTCGAACACCTTCGACAGAATCTCCGGGGCCATCCCCGAGCCGGTATCCGTCACACTGATCGCCACGTACTGCCCAGCCGCAACCTCGGTGTTGGCGCGAGCATAGGCTTCGTCGAGGTACGCGTTACCTGCCTCAATGGTGAGCTTGCCAGTGCCTTCCATCGCGTCGCGTGCATTGATCGCGAGATTAAGCAGTGCGTTCTCGACGTTGGTCGGATCAGCCAAGGTATTCCACAGCCCTCCTGCGATAATCGTCTCAATCTCGATGGCCTCCCCGAGCGAGCGCCGTAGCAGGTCATCCATGCCGCGAAGCAGGCGGCCCACGTTGATCACCCTCGGCATGAGCGCTTGTCGGCGCCCGAATGCCAGGAGCTGAGACGCAAGCTGTGCCCCACGGCTTACGCCGGTCATCGCATTCTGCAAGCGAGCGCGAGCCTTGTCCGACAGCTCGGCCTCGCGGCCGACGAGTTCGAGGTTGCCGCCGATGACTTGAAGCAGATTGTTGAAATCGTGCGCAACGCCACCGGTCAGATTACCGACGGCCTCCATTTTCTGCGCCTGAGCAAGCATTGCCTCAACCCGGTGCCGCTCCTCGGCCTCAGCCTTAACCTTGCCGTGCGCCTCCATGAGTTCGGCAGTTCGTTCCCGAACTTTCTCCTCAAGCACGGCATTCCTCGCAGCCAGCTGTTGGGAGGCATCGGATAGGGCGTCTCGAAGTGTTATGAATTCACGCAAGCGGGTCGGTATCGTCAGAGGTTCGAGTGAACGCCCCATATTCACGCTCGCCATTGTCAGCGATCTGAGTGGGGTGGCGACCATCCGCCAGAGAAAGAGCGCCGCGAGCGAGCTGAGCAACAGTGACGCAACCCCGCCTGCTAGCAGAAGGACAATTGCCCTCCACAAAGGCCGCTCTATGACGGTCTGACGGATGTTGGCCGCCACAAGCCAGCCAGACAGCTCCGAGCGAGCGTAGCCGACCAGAACCTCAGCTCCGGTGGCGCTCCGCCCGACGAAGACACCGTCGGATCCCGTAGCCTGAGCAAGGAAGGCCGGGACACCTGGTTGCCCAGAAAACCGGGCATGCTCCTCGGAGCGGGTGACATAGACCCCGGCTCGATCGCCGATCGCAACGAGCCAATCACGAGTGGCGATCGGCCGAACGACATCGGCGACCAGATTGGTCTCCGCGCTGACGTGCAGGAGATATCGAGGAACACCGCTGACCAGGATCGGTACGATAACGGCGACCAGAGGTTGCTGCGCCAGGGCCCCCTGGAACACATTGGAGACGACCGGTCGCCTGCCCGCAATGACCTCATCGTCACCAGGGAGTGGCGTGAGTGGCAACGGCGTACCCCAAGGGCGGCGCGTATTGACCAATTGCTGTCCGGAAAGCTCGCGCAGGCCGACATCTACGCCAATGAAGGCTTTCACGGCCGTGGCTTGGCGATAGAAGGCCTCCAGATTGCCGTCCTGAAGGGCTTCCGAGGTTCCTAAGGTCTGCAACGTGGCTTGCCAGCCACGCAGATGCTGGTCGACGGCGGCCGCGGCAGTGTGGGCAACTTCCAGCGCTTCCTGACGGTATCGCCCGCGCTCGGACTCGGCGAAACGAGCCAGCAGGAGGGCTGAGAAAAGCACGCCCGGAACAACAATGATCGCGAATAGGGCGAGCATGATCAGCCGCGTTGGAACGCTGCGTCTAACCTCACGAGCCATGACGCACGAATTCCAGCGGAGCCATGCTGGCAGCATTCACACGAGCCGCGCTCGTAGACAATGGGTCTGTTCGACTACGTCCAACTGTCAAAGTCAGGCGCCCGCCCGACGGCGAGCCCGGATCGCCGCATCTGACGCTCCAACGCTGTCGCTCAGCCCTGCACAACGCGCCGCATCGACGAAAGCACCCTCCTTCGGCGTTTTCTTCCCTCCACTCGGGCCGTCGTTCCTTCGAGAGCCGGAGGTCCTTTTCCGGTCCCAGGTACCCTTGCGACATCGCATGCCGCTCCTAAATTCTTGCGCGTCGTGTCAATCTTGGGGAGGGGGCAATGCCCTTTTCATCATTGAAGGATCCGGTGGATCTGGCGCGGGCCTTCGCTGTGATCGAAGCCGCATGGAGTGATCTAAAGGACAGCATTCCGGAAGACCGCTGGGAGGCAGAACGCACCAGGTTAGCTTACCTCGTTGCCAGCTTTACGCCCCTCGCGCTGGACGAAAATGACCTCAAGCGGAATATCCTGCTTCGGTTCCGGGAACGCGACCACAGCAACTGAACCACAAGTCAGGCAGTGTGTTGGCGCGGTTTCGCTTTGGCGAGGCCGCGCATTTTCTATGTTCAGGTGATCCCGTCGCGGGCTAGCCGACCTGCTTCTTCGATTCCCAGACCGCGGCGGCCAGTTCGAGGCTGATAAGCTCCTGCTCCTCGGGGCTGTCGTCAAGGCATTCTGCCAGTTCCGCCATGCGTTCCTGCGCGGCCTGATATTCGGTCTCGGTCGTGATAGTCATGCGCGCTTCCGGTCGTATCTGCTTTTCCGAATTGTAGATTTGACTGCGACCTTCGCCCTCCGTTTGGGCGTGAAATCCTTCGCGCGCTGGGCTCGCCCCTCAACGTTCAAACGATAAAGGCCATAACCGATTGCGCCCGCTATCAGTGCCGGCGCGGGCAGCCTTGCTGCCAACAACGTCAACGGCACCGAGAGGCTCTCAGGTATGTTGCCCTTCGCCACATCCCTCGCAATTAGCGTCCCCGCGAGACTAGCGAGCGTAGCTCTGATCATCTCAGGGCACCGCGTAATGCACGATGAGCCAAGCGACGCCAACGAGAAATAAGCCGCCGACGAGCACCGCTAGGACAGGCCTACCCAAGAAGCCCTGACGCCCTTCGATTGGTGTTTCGACAGCTGGATTGAGGGAAGAGTGTTTGTCGGCCCGCATAGGCCGAATGGCGTCCCCACCCTCCACCTCGCCTTGCTGAGCCGCGCGTGCGTTGGTCGCCTGAATATCGGTATCGTGGGAAGTGCTCATCGTATGCCCTCCGTTTGGGGCGGCGCTCACCGCGCCCACTTAGAGAGACTTCGCAACCGCTTCGTTGTTCCACGCGCGAAATGGCCCCCATGAGAGCGGGGGCCAATATCAAAGTCGGGAAGGAAGCGGGCAGCGCGCGTTCGCGACTACTTCGCAAATCGGCCTTCATATTTGAACTGAGGAGCAGCCTTGAGCTGATCTTTGGTCGCATTGATCCGGGCATGCCACTTCTTGTCCGACTCGTTCCACGTGATGGCGATGGAGCCGGGCGAGACGGCGACATAGTGGGTGCCCATCCCGAGGAATCCGCCGACCGAAAGGATGTAAGAAGCGAGGTTATTCCCGACGACGACCAAGTCCTCGATTTCTCCCACCGTCTCATCGCCAGCGTTCTTCACGTTCAGGCCTTTGAGGCTGCTTCCAAGTGCCGAGGCCTGGTTCACCGCAGTGAACTCGGGCGCCTGGGCAAGCGTGGGCGCGCTCTGAGCAAAGGCTGTTGCCGCCGAGAGCAGTGTAGCAGCGAGGGTGAGGGTTGTTAGACGCATGGAATTTCCTATCTCGTTGACGCGACCAGCGAACTGATGCGACCGGATCAATCTCCGGCGGAGATCAACGCGAAAAAGGGACTACTGTTCCCAGGTTGACGTCTTCTCCCGCGGCCTCGAGGCGATCAGAGTGGGCGTTCTGGCTGCGCTGGCTCTACGCGGTGCCGATTGGTGAGCAAGCGGCGTTTTGCCGCCCGTGTGAGCAAGCGAAAGATCGGAACGCATCGCTTCCTGTTCTGTTGGTCTCCATACCGTTCCACAATAGGAGAGCCGCAATGAGCCAGCTCGCAGGCAAGGCAAGAACATCCTCATCCTCGCCACCAACGGCTTCGAGCAATCCGAATTGGAGGTGCCTCATGCGAAGCTGAAGGCGGCCGGCGCCACTGTTCACGTGGCTTCTCCGGAGAGCGGCGAAATCAAGGGATGGGACAACAAGGATTGGGGGCGCTCGACCAAGGTCGACAAGGCGCTCGATCAGGTCGACGCATCCGAATACGATGCAATTGTCCTTCCTGGCGGACAGATGAATCCGGATACCCTGCGCGGCAACGAAGCGGCGCTGAAGTTGATCAAGGAGTTCTTCAATCAGGGTGAGGTCGTAGCCGCAGTCTGCCATGCGCCTTGGCTTCTGATCGATACCGGGATTGCAAAGGGGCGCAAGTTCACCTCTTACAAGACGATCAAGCACGATTTGATCAACGCCGGGGCGAACTGGCAGGACGCAGAGGTCGTCGCGGACAAGGGAGTCGTCACCTCACGCAAGCCCGATAACCTGCCGGCTTTCGTCGCGAAGATTATCGAGGAAGTCCAAGAAGGTCTTCACGACCGCAAGGCAGCCTGAGCGGCGCTAGGGCTAAACCGGCTTCGTCGCACGGATCGTGACGAAGCCGGCAAGCTATCGCGTGCACATCGCCGCGACAGCCCCCAACGTGAAGCCCACCAGCACACCTGATGGCCAGTGCGCCAAGGCCAAAACCCGCGTCGCGGCCATCACCGCCGCCGCCGTCCACACTCCCTTCGAGGGGCTCAGCTCGGTTGAGATAAGTGACGCAACGGCCCCGGCGTGCATCGCATGACCGGAAGGCATTGCGTCAAAGGGCCGGCCAGTGCGGAGCGTGGATGGGTTGTCGGCGCCACGGTCGGGTCTTGGTTGAGCAACCATGCGCTTGATCGCGTGATGTAGCGCCGTCGTGATCAAAATTGTGGTGGTGAAGCGGGTGGCAGGCCTTCTTCTCCGACTACTTCTCCGCTCGACCGCCCACCAGACCGCTCCGATGGTCAACAGCACCCTTGCATCGCAAAGCCATCCGACGGTGTTCGCTGATGCGACGGGGCGCGAGTCGACACTGTTCGTGACTCCCCGAACGATAAGTCGGTCAAGCCTGGAAACAGGAATGAACAGCCGTTTCAAACCTCACTTCTCCCCACCGTCCTGCACGGCCGCAAGCTCACGAGCGAGAACAAGAACCCGTTGGTTCGCCTCGTGGAACCCATCAGACGCGGGACCGTCTGGCTCCGTATCGAGCGCGGCTACTGCATCTCCGGCGGCGGCCCGGAGGGCGCCGAGCAGGAGTTGCAGATCGCGGATGCTGTGAGACGCGGCCTCGGGCATCGACACTCCAAACGATGAGCCCGCCGCACGCTGGCGACGGGCCTCTGACCAAGGTCAGGACTTTTAGGGTCCGGGCTACCGGGAATTTCGCGCGCTCTCCGATTGGCTGCGGCCAGTACATCCGTGGCAACGCGATCCAATGGAGAGCAGGCAGGCACCCGGCGTTGGGAGGAGGGTGGGCGCCGTGCTGATAACAAAATTGCCGATCAACTGGTTCCATCATTTAGCGAGCAAAGAAGTCGATCTCTTCGTCTCGGTGACGGCCGCCCAGCATGGCCGCGAGATACGCAGCAGCAGCCCCGACCAACAGCACGGCCGCCGTCATGAACGCGACAAGGACGCCAGCTTTCCGTGCTTTCTCGGCTGCCTGCTTGGCACTCTCTTTGGCCTGGCTCAGCCGGGCGTAAGCATCGTCGATCCGCTTCTCAGCTTCGGCCTGCGGGATGTTCATGCGAGCTGCCATCCGTGAGGCGATGTATCCGCGATCAGCAGCATCGAGACTGCCATTCGCCAGGCTGCGAACCAGGATGCGCGAAACCTCGTCGCGCTCGCCCTGCGTAACAGGCTCCGTGCCATTGGCCCGCATGACGGAGTCGACGGCAGAAGCCAAGGGATCGGCTTGCTGGCTGATCAAAGCGCCTGCTCCACCAGCCGCAACAGCAGCCCCGGTCGCTGCAGTCTTCGCCGCCCCGACAAGCGAGGACGACGTAAGGAAGGCGACCAGAAGTGCGCCGACCGCCCAGACCACAATGCCATGAGCGCCATCGCGCACATGGCGCTCAGTCGCACTGGAATCCGCCAGGGGCTTGCGCATCCGACCGGCCAAATAGCCACCCGCGCCGCAGGCTGAAATGGTGATCCAGAGTGCCCACAGCGCGCCGGCAATCGCCAGCGCAGTTATGCTGGTGGATCGCGACGTATCGACTGAGACGAGCGATAGACCGATGGCCGAGCCAAAGGCCGCCATGATCGTTGATATGGCCGCGGACAGGACGGCTCCACCAAGGATTGGGCTCCATTCGAGATACGAACCGGATTGAGCCTGAGTGCTGGGCGGGGCGACGACAACAACGTCGGTTGAACCGAGTGACATGACGAGATTCCTTACCGCAGGCCGAGGAAGGACAGGATGGCCATGATGACCACCACCAGACCGACAAGATAGATAATACTGTCCATGACAGCCCCCATTCACAGACGCGCTTGAGCGCAGATGCCGGGGTAACTGCGCCGTTGGGAAACTGGTTCCTCACGGACCTTAGGCGGACGCCTATTTTCTTGAGGCGTCTACTCCCAGTCGTCTCTATCGTGCCGGGCGTCCCACTTTTCTGTGGCCTCGATCAGCGCGAAGAGTTCTTCCTCCTCTGCTGAGCCTTCCGGCGGCGTTCCGAGCTCGGCTATGCGATCCAAGCCTCGTTCGTAATCATCGGGACAGCGGACGATGACCTTTTTCTCGATCAGCATCACTCATCTCCGTTCTGGAGCGCGGGATGGCCGCGAGTTTCGTACTCGACCATCGCTGCGCTTATGTCGAAGAACTCATCTTGGTCCGGACCAGCAGTCGGCGTATCGCCAAGCTCTCGCAAGCGTTCGATCGCGGCTTGATACTGTTCGCGGGTTTCGATCGTCATAGAGCTGGGCCTGCTGCGTCGTCGCCACAGAGAGCAACCGCCTGCAGCGCCATTCGTTCCAGACAAGAGAGAGTAAAGTGCAGCCGGTCTAATGCCGTTCGGGTCTCGGGCGGAATCTTTGCAATCTTGGCCGAAACACCCCACGCACGCAGCCCGTCACCTTCTGCTTAGAATCTTGGCGAGACGTGGGTGGAGCACGAGCTATGAATAGGTTGGATGACGGGGCGATTAAACGGATGCCCGAAGGTACGACAATCTTTCCAAGACGGCGCAAAGACATTTACAGACGTTCGCGAGGCAGCCGAGTTGATATTTTTGTTGGTGTATGTCGGATGGAAAAAGCATTTTCTATTATTGATTAGATGATTTGTTCCAGTTTCAAAGTCCCTCTCGCCAATGTCGGTTGGCTGACTGGCAAATGCCTCGCTGGGCGAGTCCAAACCAGAGATAGTGCCCTGTTGTGACGGAACTGCGAGGCCGGTCGGGTGTTGCGCAGTTGGGTCTGTAGGTGCCTACCACTCTAGTGGAACGCGATAGTTGTCGTTGTCAAAACGCTGGCGAGGGCGCTTTTCGGCCGTAGCCAAACGGTCGCGCATTTGCCCAAGCGTTGCGTACTTATCGCCGCATCGGCCGCAACGAACGATCGCATGCTCATGCGGCCAATGACGGATACTGATGGACGTTGAACCGCAGAGCTTGCAGACGATCGGGTTTGCATTCGCGGCCGCACTTGCCAGGAACGACGCCAGCGCAACTGCGAACGCAGAGCGAAGCCAGGCGCCTATGTCACTGCTGATGTTCAGCATCTGACACTCCACCGCACAGGCCGCTGTCACGGCCGTTCGACCCCCGTAGGACATGCCAACATGAATACTAGCGAGGTGCAAGCCGCGCTGCTTTCGCTCGGCTATTCGCTGACGATCGACGGCGTTGCCTGCCCGAAGACGAGGACAGTGATCCAGGCGTTCGGAATTGACGAGATCATCATCCATTGCACGGCGACACCCGAGAGCAGGGACGTCTCGGTCGAGACAATCCGCGGCTGGCACATCGGCCAGGGCTGGAAGGATATCGGCTATCACTGGGCCGTTATGCTTGACGGAATAGTCAGGCCCGGGCGTCCGGAGGCCAAGGGCGGTTCGGATGTCGCCAACCACAACACCGGCACTCTCGGCGTCGCCTATGTCGGCGGCGTCGACACCCAGGGTTACCCGAAGGACACGCGCACGCCGGCGCAGAAGGGCCGGACCCTTTTGTTGCAGTGCTGTTCCGGTCGTGGGAACAGCTCGCGGGAAGTGCAGTTATTACCCAGCGCGGGCTTGCCTGCGCCGCGCGGCCCGTCAGTTCCACCCAATGGCCGGCGTGCCGCACAAGCTACCCCCAACCGATGCGGACCGCGGATTTACCGGCCGCTCCGGTTGGGCGGTAGGTAAAAGTTGGTGCCATCGCGTATGTGAGATGACGAAATGCCGGCCTCTGAACTGAAAGTGCGAGCCTGTTGCGCAACGGGCGATCTGGGCAAAATGCGGGCTATTGCCGATCTGGTTGCAAAGTCTGGATCGTCGAACGCGGAGCAGCACACGCTCGCCGCTGCGGCGTTGAGATCGATCAGGGCAGAGTTGGCTCAACCTTCAAAGATCAAACATCAAGTATCGCTCATTCGGTTCGCGAAGCTGATCGACAAGCTCTGAACTTGACGATCGAACCAATCCAACTTTCGTAATGTTGATCAGGCGTCGCCGGGATTTCTCACCTCCCCCGACGATCGGCCGGCGTGTGACAGCGGTCGGATGGCAGACTTGCCCGGTCCCGCTCAGGCGCGGCCGGGCCTTTTGCATTCGGCAACGGGAACGGCTTGGTTCTCCGCACGTTCCTTAGGCTTACAGACGAAGGGAACGCATCATGGACCATTCCAGGCATATCCGGCTATCCAGCACCGAGCTGACAGCGGACATCCTCAATGGGGCGACGATCTATGGGCCGGGCGACGAAACGATAGGCTCGGTGTCGCACGTGCACGGGGTCGGACCGACTAGTCTGATCGTGGTGGATGTCGGAGGTTTCCTTGGTATCGGGGCAAAGCCGGTCGCAGTGCCCTTAAATCAGCTCGAATTCATGCGCGACGAGAGTGGCGGCGTTCATGCTGTCACGACCTGGACCAAAGATGAACTCAAGGCCATGCCCGAGCATATCGATCCCTGATCAGCGCGCGACACGAGCCGGTCTCGCTTCGGCGGGGCCGGCCCATTTTCGGTTTGTGATGGAGTAACTTGAACCTGGATTTTTGGCAATCGTCGTCAATCTTCAGGGAGGGCATGCCCTTTTCGTCCATGAAGGAACCAGTGGATCTAGCGCCGGCCTTCGCCGTGATCGAAGCCGCTTGGCGTGAACTCAAAGACGCCATCCCGGAAGACCGACGGAGCGCACCAGACTCGCCTATCTGGTTGCGACCTCTACGGCGTCGGCATTGGACGAAGTTGAGCTCAAGCAGAGACGAGTTGAACCCTAAGCCCGGCAGCGCGTTGGCTAGTAGTCACCGAATGCGGCGAGGTTCGGTGACTGCGCGGGGGCGTCCTTCCGGCCGCCAACCGCGGCGGGTCCGGTCACGCTTCAGTGGGGCTGCGCCTTTGTCTCCCCGGCCGTGAGATAATAGGGCTATGCCGTTTCGTTCGATCGTTGCTGAACCGCATGAACTCGCCAAGCTTGCCAACGCATTCGATGCAGCCTGGATCGGCGTGAACAGCGTCCATACGATCGGTCGGGTGGCGCAGAAGAGGGCAAGGTCGCGCCTTGCCGCAATCATTCTTGAGCTCTGGCGGGAAGACCCAAGCCTGCCGCTTGGCGGACGAGCAGTCGATCGCTTCTTCGCAGGTGACCGGCTGCCGCAACCATGAGGGAAGTCGCGCGTTTAACCGGATTCGCCGAGACCGGCACGCCTCGGCGGCAAGCCAGAAGGTCGAGCCCTCGGGGACCGCTGGTGTTTCGCACTGGCCCGCCTCGCTGGGAGAGCAGCGCGGGCCTTATTCGTTCACGGTGTTGTTATAGGCGGCGCCGCAACTTTTCTCGCAGCTTGACGTTGGTAGAGGTCCCCGGGATTCAACCCCCGGGGACCAGTCGGAAACGGACCGGCTGCGTTGCCAAACTTGGCCCTGTCTCGCGAGCAGGGCCATTTTGTTTCAGTGATTGGCCAGTGTCGCGTAGCGATCGATCTCGGCCCGCAGTCTCACAACCGCCGCGTCGCCGCGGATGTTCCTGATCCCGCGCAATTCGTCCTTCACCCCGTCGAGAACCTGGTTGCGCTTTGTGAGTGGCAGGCCCGCGAGAAAGCGCACCTCGCACTCATGCTGCCATTCCTCCGACCAGGTGCTGACCTCCCGGCCGGCGAGGACCGAGAAGACGCGAGGCGGGTTGTCGGGTGGGAAGGGCATGCTGATCTCTCGGTTGGGCCGTTGGCGATCCATGACCCACGCGGAACGATTCGCCCATGGTTCCGTTTCCGACTCCGTCGAGTAGGAGTTGTGTCATGTGTGCTCAGCGCTACCTGAGATCCGGACCTTCGGCCCACGTCGTCAGGAGCCGCTTGCCGCGGCGAGAGGATCCCCGGCAGCCATCCTTCGATTTGGATGTCCCTGAGGAGGCGGCAACAATCGAGACCAGCGCTGAAAGAGCGATCTACCGGCTCTCGTACGAGGTTGCGGAACTGCGCTCCAAGCTCGCTCGTGCCGGGCTCGCGCCGGACGCAGATCGCGTTTCATACCGCGCGTATAGCTCGCTCCACGGCTGGACTGAGTCGGTCGATCCCATCGCATGTCTGGCGCGCGGGTTCGCTAGCCGTCTGGCCGAGGTTACGTGCATCAGGTCAATGAAGGAGCCCGGCGATGATGATGTCGTTGGCGTCAATGCGCATATCGCGATGGTCGCTGAAGAAGCCGACAGCCTGATCTCGGCTCTGGTCAAAGACGCGGAGGCTAAGGGTCTCGAGGCGTCCGGCGCGTGGCTGAAAATCCCGTTGGTTGAGTGTCGCGCTTTCGAGTTGCCCGACCCAGCCGACCCAGCGACTGAGGAAGTCGACTTCATTCACGACCAGAAGCTGAATTCGTAGCGCAGGGCGGCGATGCTTTGCTGCGGCCCTGGGTCTCGCTTTGGCGAAGCCACGGCCGGCCAGTTCGAGCTTGACCAGTTCCTGCTGCTCGCGGGTGTCCTCAAGTCAGCCGGCGAGCTCGGCGATCCGGTCCTGCGCAACCTGATACTCGTCTTCGGTCTTGATCTGCATGGCGGTCCTCCGCGCCGCTCAACCATGCCCGTCCAGACCGGTTCCTCAGGATTTCGGCCTTCCCTCGCCGTGGCTCATTCTGTTTTCGCCTGGAGGACATCGTAGAACTCGTCGATGCTCATTCTAGACAGCAGCTTTTTTCCCGCCGCAGCGCGAGCAGCGATAGCGCAGGCAGATGTCGGGAATGGGCAGTTCGTCAGGCATGCCGTCGGTGCTCACCTCGCCACGGTGATTGCAGCGGCTGCACCAGATCTCGGCGCGGCGATAGCCGAGGGCGCGCTCTCCTCCGACCGTTGCCGGCCGGGCCTCGGCCCCGTCCGCATTGTAGGTTCTTCGCGAAGTCCGCTTCACAGCGCCCGGATCTGCTCTTCGAATTCCTCCGGGATCGCGCCGTGCCGCGCGAGCACGTCGAGGGCGCTGACCTCACCGGTTTCGTCGTCGGCGGTTACATGGACGACTGCGACGCCCTCGGCCGTGCGGCCCATGCGCTCGCCTTCATTGAGCGCATGATGCTTCGTCTTTGCCGGGACGCGCTGGCCGGGCACCAGTCGCTTGCGGTGGGTCTTGAAGGGCTGGAGGAAGAAGGTGTCGACGGTCGCCATGGCTTGACTCCGGGCTGCTGTTTGTTCTCATTATGTTCTCATTTCAGGGAACGCAATAGATGTCCGCGCAGCCAGCCGCTCAGCAGGCCGACGACCTGTCGCCAGAGCTTGAAATCGAGGCCGAGATCAATGATCTGGTCGCCGAGCATGGCTCCGAGCGTGCCGCGATCAGGGCTCTCCTGCACGACCTGACCGTGCTGATGGAGGATGCCGATCGCTCAACCTCACGGGGCTTCCTGCGCGGTTTCTTCTCCGCAGGTGCCCGGCCCATGGCGGTCGACGATGAACCGTGAGCAAGCCGAGGCTACCCACCGTCGACACATCGCTGCGCGACTATCCCTATGTGGTGATCCGCTTCCGCTGCCATGTCTGCGAACGCGGTGGCGACGCGCGCCTTGCTGTGCTCGCGGCGAAGTATGGCTCTGATGCCTTGCTCGGTCGGCTTTTGCGGGTCTTCATCGGCGGCTGCCCCTGGGATCCGCACAACCCCGCCCGCAAGCCGCAGAAGTACGGGCATCGCTGCGGCGGCTATTGCCCGGACCTGTTGTCCCCGCGGCCGCCCGATCTGCCGCCATCCATGACGGGGCTGACCGTCATCGACGGCGGCAAGTCGGAGATGTTGCCGGCTGAACCAAAGCGCGAGGAGCGCCGGCGCAGAGTTGGGCGCGAAGACGAGTGACGGCGGTGGCCGATAGGTCGGCTATGGGTCGTTAGCGGTCATTCGCTGGTGGCTCGTCTGGGGCCGTAAACACGTCAAATGCAGGCAGATCGAATGGAATGGGTCGATAGTCGGCAGCAATCCTCGGCTCGAACTTGGTAATGAAGCCGTACTGCCAACTCGTCATACCGAGCCTTCGCTCTTCGATGGCGAATCCCTCTGGAAACTCGCAGAATCCTGGCTTGCTTTTCAGGCGTTTGATGGCTGCTCTCGCATGAGATTTGGTCTCGTAGACACCAATATGAAGTTCGGTTTCCGCTCGGTATGAGTACTCTCGCTTGAACCACAGGTCGTACACGATCCTGTTGTCTGCAATGACTTTCATGGCCACCCAAGCCCCACTCCAATGGAGCTATAGCTGCGGCTCGGCAAAAGTCCGTTAAGGGTCGAAAGCGGACATTTCCCTCAGCTTGAGGCCAGCCTCTGCCGATGTGTGATCTTTGAATTCGCGATCGTCGCATCAGGCGGCCTTCTTCGCACTACGTGGCTTCGGTGGAGGCGGCGTTGAGCCAATGCTTGCGCGCAGCGCCGCCATGAGATCCGTAGGCTTTGGCGAGGCTGCCTTCTTTGTGAGCTTGATCGTCTTGCCTGCCATCTTGGCCCTAATCAGGTCGGAAAGCGCCGACTCGTAACGGTCGTCGAACGAAGCGGCATCGAACTTCCCGATTTTGGTCCGTATGATGTGTTGAGCGAGATCGAGCATCTCACCCTTGATCTTGAGCTTTGGAATGTCGGCAAAGGCCTCCGCAGCCGATCGTACCTCGTAGTCAAAATTCAAGGTGTGGGCGACGAGACCGAAACCCTCGGACCGGATCATCAGTGAACGATAGCGCCGGAATAGGACCGCATGCGCGAGTGCCGCGACCTTGCTGGCTCGCAGAGCCTCACGGATGACAGCGAAAGCTTCCTGCCCCACTGTCGACGATGGAGCGAGATAGTAGGGGCGATCGAAGTAGACCGTGTCGATATCAGCGCATGAGATGAAGGCGGAGACGGAGAGTTTCTTGTCTGCCTCTGGAACCGCCTGCGCGACCTCTTCCGGCTCCAGCTGGACATATTGGTCCGTGTCGATCTCGAAGCCTCTGATCTGGTGGTCACGGTCGACGACCCTTCCCGTTTCGGGATCGACAAACTCGCGCTTCACACGATGTCCCGTGGCTCGGTTGATCGTTTGGAAGCTGACCCGTTCAGATGTGCTCGCGCCCGTGTAGAGTGCGACGGGGCAACTGATTTCGCCGAACCTGAGGAAGCCCTTCCAGTTCGCCCGAATTGACATTAGCCCAAGCTCCGTAACGCAACGCCCGGCGATTCAATCCTCGTGCTGCGAATGGGTTCCAAGGTCACGGAACGGGAAGTCGTTGGCGGCGTTGAGTCGCCAGTTCGTTGCGTTGCAGAGAGTTGCGTCATGGCACCCCGTCCCTATTGGAAGGGTTATCTCAAGCTATCCTTGGTGACCTGTCCCGTCGCACTGGCGCCTGCGACATCGGAAAGCGAGAAGGTGCGCTTCCACACGCTCAATCGCGAGACCGGCAATCGAGTTGTCAGTCGGTACGTCGATGCAGATAGCGGCAAGCCTGTCGGCGACGAAGACATCGCCAAGGGCTACGAGTCCGAGCCGGAGCGGTTTGTCCTGATTGACGACGAGGATCTGGAGTCTGTCGCGCTCGAATCCGTCCGCACCATCGACATCGAAATGTTCGTTACGAGAGATTCGATCCCGTGGGTCTATCTCGATAGTCCCTACTACCTGACGCCCAATGACGAGGTCGGCGAGGAGGCCTTTTGCGTCATCCGTGACGCCATGGCCGCGAGTAAGGTAGTTGGCGTATCCAGACTAGTGCTAGGCCGCCGCGAACGCGCAGTCATGTTAGAGGCGCGAGACAACGGCATCGTACTTTGGACTCTGCGCTACGGCGACGAGGTGCGTGACGAAACGGCCTACTTTGGTGGCATCGACGAGCTGAAGCCGGAGACCGCGCTGGTCGAACTGGCGCAGAGCTTCATCAAAGCGAAGTCGAAAGACTGGTCTCCTGCAATGGTCAAGGATCCAGTCCAGGAGCATTTGCTCAAGCTCATCGCTTCCAAGCGGAAAGGCGCGCGCCGAGCCAAATCGCCTTCTCCGGCCGCCGCCAAAGATGGGAACGTCGTCAACCTATTCGAAGCGCTCAAGAAGAGCTTGGCGGAAGATGCAGGCAAGGATCAGGTCGGCAGACGAAAGTAGCGAAGCAGTAGGATAGACGCTCATCAACAAGTGACGGACGGAGAGGCAGATGCCTAGCGAAGCCACCCTGCAGGAACTCGACGATCGCATAGCGCTCGCCCGGCGCAACATCTCGGAACTGATGGAGCGGGCAACGGCATCTGTTGGCGCTGCTTCTGAGGAGCGGATCTCGTCGCTGCTCAGCGAGCAGCAGGCGGCGTTGGACGACCTGGTGAAACAGCGTGCGGCATTGGAGGCCAAGGGATCGGCCTAGGCACCTGACACTCGGCCACATCACCAGTGCGACCAACCCGAGCGCGACGCGCGGTACTATGCGCGTGCAACAAAGTAAGGTGGGGGGCGTTCATCGAAACCACCAATACAACCCGAACAGAACGCACCCTATGGCCGCAGAGATCATCGCACGGCGTTCCTCAACGGTCATGGGTGGTCTCCTTTCGGTGAAGCGCGCCGGAACCGGGCGTCGCCCGTCAAACGCCGCTCAGGCTATTGTTTAAAGCCGATGAGCACGCCGTCTGCGCCAAGCGACAATTGAAGGCCCTGCCGTCGCGTGGTCAGGCGCAATGTCACGCCTTTGTCATTGCGCAGCCAGGTATAGCCACGGCCCTGATTTCCGACTGCCCATCCCTCCTTGAGCTGGAGATAAGCGCCCGGAAAGTCCGACACATTCTTGAGTCCGTAGACGGTGCCGGACGCGGCAGTTTTTGACGCTCCGATCGACCCCACACCAAGCCCGCCGACCGTGATCGGGTAGGATCGGCCAGCGAATTTCAGGGTTCCGCCGCCGACCTCACCCGATGCGATGAAGCCCGCCTGCACCTGCTCAATCCTCACCGTCCCGGTCGATGGGCCAAGCGAGCGTGACTGCGCCAGGGCTGGCGCCGCCATCACAAGGAGAGCTGCAACGGATATGGCTGTCTGCCGAACTGTCATGATTTTTGCTCCTCACGCCGAACTGCGCGCGAGGGCACAACACGCGAAACTCGAAAACGATCCGCAGGATCACCTAAAGTGCGCGATTTCGTTCTAGCTGAGCGTGCGTTCGATCCCGTAGGTCAGACGGACAAGGCCGCCGCTGTCCTCCATGTCACAGTCCATGACACCGCTTGTGTCGAAGCGATAGGAGCGTGTCGACAGGCGCATCGCTGTTACTTTCGCTAGCTGAGGTGGTGACTGATGCGCGCTTCGTCCAACAGGCGGGAACACCGCTCGACTATAGCAACGCATGTGCCGAGCCCGTTCTGCCGAGATCGGTGTCGGCAAGGATAACGTTCATCCGGCAGTGTGCTGGTCCGCTGCCGACCGCTCAGCCCGATGGTAGAATGACCCGCCAGACCGCGTTGCCGACGTCGTCGGCGACGAGGACGCCGTTACGGCGGTCGACGAGGACGCCGACAGGGCGGCCGCGCGCCTCGCCTTGGTCGTTTAGGAAACCAGTGAGAATCGGCTGCGGCAGGCCCGTCGGCTTACCCTCCTCGAACCGCACGAAGATCACGCGATATCCGACCGGACTAGCCCGGTTCCAGGATCCGTGCTGACCGATGAAGGCACCGCCTACGTAGCGCGGGCCTAGCTGGCCTTCCTTGGCGAAGGTGAGCCCGAGAGACGCGGTATGGGAGCCCAGCGCATAGTCCGGCTTCATTGCCTTCGCGACGAGGTCGGGCCGCGGCGGATCCACGCGCTTGTCGACAGTCTGGCCGTAATAGCTGTAGGGCCAGCCATAAAATCCTTCGCGTTTGACCGAGGTCATGTAGTCCGGCACCAGGTCATCGCCGATCTCGTCGCGCTCGTTGACCGCGACCCAGAGTTCCTTCGTGACTGGATTCCAGTCTATGCCGACCGGATTTCGTAGACCACTCGCGAAGAGCCGAGTCGCGCCACTCTGCGGATCGATCTCGAGCACCGCCGCGCGGTTCTCCTCTTCCGCCATGCCGTTCTCGGCAACGTTGGAATTGGAGCCGACGCCGACATACAGACGCGAGCCGTCCGCATTGGCCACGAGGCTCTTGGTCCAGTGGTGATTGCGACCCGCCGGCAACTCCGCGACCTTGACAGGCTTGGCGGTGTTCTTCGTCTCGCCAGCGACATAGCGCACACGCACCACCGCATCGGCGTTGGCGATGTAGAGCTGGTCGCCGACGAGCGCCATGCCAAAGGGCGAGGTCAGGTTTTCAAGATAGACACTCTTCATCTCTGCGACGCCGTCGCCATCCGCGTCCCGCAGCAGGCTAATGCGGTTGGCGCTAGCGGTCCGGGACCCGGCGCGCTGCATGAAGAGTCCCTGCACCCAGGCGCGGACGCCACCTTTCTTCTCCTCCGGCTTGGGCGGCGCGTCGCTTTCGGCGACGAGGATGTCGCCGTTGGGCAATTCGTAGAGCCAGCGCGGATGCTGCAGGCCGGTGGCGAAGGCGGAGACCTGCCCGCCGGCAAGCGGAGTGGGCTTTTCGCCCTCCCTCCAGCCCACCGCCTTGGCGACCCTGATTGTCGGAAGCCACGAGGATTTCGGCTCCGGCAGCGTCGGATTCGGACCATACCCTGCCTCCTCGGGCATTGGCTTGTCGCTGCAGGAGGCGAGAGCCAGCGCCGAGACGGCGGCGCCGACGAGGAGAGCAAGCTAGTGGGAGCGCGTCATACAGGCCTCCGTATCCAGGCTGGGGTTGTGTGAGGGGCAACGTGGCGGTCGCGCAGAGGTTCGCGGCGACCTCGATCAAACGCGAAGGGGGAACCATCGCGTCGGCTCCCGGTTGTCGATGCTGGGGAGAGCTTCGCTTGCGTAATCCGCAGATCTCAGACAGCGCGCAGGACGTCACCCTGGCCGTGCTAGTCGGTAGCGGCGTGCTCGCGGTCGCGGGACTTGCGAGCGTGCCCTTGCTCAGCCTTGGTCCGCTGTCGCTGCAGATGCTGCAGCATCTCGCCGTGATGAACATATTTTCTCCGATCCTGGCGCTGGCTCTGCCGCAGCCTCGCGCCAGGCGGCGCGGCTCCCTTCTGACCGCCGCGACAGTGCAGCTGGTCGTTCTTTGGGCCTGGCATACGCCGACGCTCCAGCAACTCGCGGCCGCTTCGACGCTGGCCCAGATCGGATTGATGGCGCTGCTCGCTGGCGGAGCGGTGTGGTTTTGGCATGCGATCATCGGCGCCGCCCGCAGCGGCGGCTGGAGCGTGCTTGGGTCGCTACTCCTGACCGGGAAGCTCGCCTGCCTGCTAGGTGCGTTGCTGATCTTCGCGCCACGCGATCTTTACAGCCTGCCCGGTCTCGCCTTGGCGCTGTGCACCACCGGACCGTCGAGTCTGGATGACCAGCAGCTCGCCGGGTTGCTGATGGTGACCGCTTGTCCCATGAGCTACCTAGTGGTCGGCGTCGCGCTGGCCGCACGCATGGTCAACCGGCTCGATGGAGCCCGGACCCGTCCAGATGTCTCCGCTCGCGCGGGCTAGGCGGATCGCCGGCTGGACGTTGGCGACGCCCGGCAAGCTCGCGCTGACCGTCGCTGCGGCCCTCCTGGTTTTCGCGGCGGCAGGGCTGCTCTTTGCCTGGTCAGGCGCCTACAACAT
>NZ_DASYHA010000024.1:0-578486 GCF_035999205.1 Allobosea sp. | reverse complement strand
GATCGACTCGCGCACGATCCTCGGCGAGATGGGCGCCGAGCAGCTGCTCGGCCAGGGCGACATGCTCTACATGGCCGGCGGCGGCCGCATCACCCGCGTCCACGGCCCCTTCGTCTCGGATGCCGAGGTCGAGAAGGTCGTCGCCCATCTCAAGACGCAAGGCCGGCCGGAATATCTTGAAGCGGTCACCTCGGAAGAGGAAGGAGGCGCAGCCGAAGGCGAGGACGGGGCGGTCTTCGACAAGAGCGCCATGGGCCAGTCCGAGAGCGATGACCCCTACGAGCAGGCGGTGGCGGTCGTGCTGCGCGACAAGAAGGCCTCGACCTCCTACATCCAGCGCCGGCTCCAGATCGGCTACAACCGCGCCGCCTCGATCATGGAGCGGATGGAGAACGAGGGCATCGTCGGCCCCGCCAACCACGCCGGCAAGCGCGAAATCCTCGTCGAAACCGGGCGCGCCCGGGAAGACGAGGAGTGAGGGGCACAGCCTTGCTGGGTTCCGACGGACCCGGTCCGTCATCCCGGACAAGCTGCGAAGCAGCGCAGCTCCGGGATCGGCCGTGGAGCTCCAAAGGCCTCCGATGGATCCCGGGGCAGGCCCGGGATGACGCGATGTTCGCGTGCGAGATCAGCAGCCCTATCGGCGTGTCAGGTCTCCAAGTAGTCACATCGAAGGCGACTTGATCGCCTCGGCCGGTGCGCGGATGGCATTGGTAGTCGACTCGCCGACATCCTCTATCGAGCGGCCGACTTCGCCGACCTTGTCGTGGAAGTTGCGCCGCGTATTCGGATCAATCACGGCGATCGGCGCCGCGACCGCCAGACCCGCGGCCGTGCCGACGGCGGCGGCCGCACTGCCGGTGACCTGCATCAGGCGCTCGCCGACGCCAACGCGGGAATCCGTGATCGGCTGGCCTTCGACGAGCCGCGTACCGATCAGCTTCACCACCTCGGGGCTTTCGGCGAACTTGCCGTGGTTCAGCTTGTCGCCGGTACGCAGCTTGCTGAGGTTCAGGACCGTGATCTTCGCGGCCTCGAGCTTCGACTTGTAGGGTTCGGCGTCCGGATCGATCGCGCCAAGCCTCGCCGTGCTGCCCCAGACCCGGCGCGAGACCGCCAGCGCCCGGTCGTCGGTCGAGACGAACAGGGTGAAATTCGGCCGCCGGCCTTCCATCTCCTGGATCTGCGACCAGAACACATCGATATCGACGTCGGGCGATGCCAGCATGACATTGGCGATCTTGGGCGGGATCTGCCGGTTGCGGATCGACATCTGCCGCAGCGCCTCCAGCGTCACCCAGTTGCCCATGGAATGGGCGAGGATGGAGACTTCGCCGACGGCCGGGTCCTTCGCCAGGGCCTGGAGCAGGCTTTCGAGGGCGTGGCGCGAATAGTTGGCGCTCTCGCGATCATAGCCATAGCCGAAGAGCGAGCCCTGCGAGGGCCAGGTGAACAGCACCGGCACCGTCGGGGCGCCGGAATCATGGACGATCTGGGCGAAGCGGTAGACCGCATCCTCGAAGCGGTTGTTGAAGCCGTGCACGAAGACCATCACGCGGCGCTTCGGAACCTTGGCGACGGCGCTGTGCAGCTTGGCCAGCGCCTCGGGCCGGTCAAGCTTGTCGACCTTGAGCGTCACGAAATCGGTGGCGGGGTCGCCGGGCAGGCGGCTCGGCCACTGCACCTCGCCAACCTTGCGCCTGTCTGCCGGCGGCAGCGATACGGTGATTTCGGCGAAGGAGGACGGGCCGCGCTCGCCCGAGAACAGCACGCCTTGATCAGGGTCGGCGGAGCGCGTCGTCGCGACCAGCATGGTCACCTTGTCAGTTCCAGGCGCGCCATGAGGGACCGGCGTGAGCACGCCGCGAACGTCGCCCGCGCAGCCGGCGAGGCCTAGCCCGATGGCGATCAGGGCCGCAGGAGCGAAGCGGGACCGATGGGCCATGTGGGGCGAGAGAGTGGGGCTTGATCCACCGGGGCGCGACGGCAGAGGCAGGCTGCCGGACAGGCCGAACGCAAACAACATGACAAGCCCCGAGCACCCGTGACGCAAACGCCAGCAAAGCCTGCTCGTGCGACATGACTGCGTCAAGAACGACGGGCGGTTTCTTGCGGACTGTTGCAGATCGGTAAATGTTGGGGCCGAGGCACTGCCGCCGATGCTGTCGGGAGGCTGCTTTGTTGCGGCTCGTCTCCTGCGCCAGGCGTGCCGGGGCATGCCCCCGGCGCGTGATGTGTTGGCCGCGTTATTGCGTAGATTGGCATTGCTGGCAGAAGCGCCGGCATCAAAGGCAATGGCTTGGGACGTGTCGAGAATGGCCTATGACGTGATCATCGTCGGGATCGGGGGCATGGGAAGTGCCGCGGCCTGGCAGCTGGCCCGGCGCGGCCTCAAGGTTCTCGGCCTTGAGCGCTTCGACATCCCGCACAATATGGGCTCGTCGCACGGCATCAGCCGGATCATCCGCATGCCCTATTACGAGGATCCGGCCTATGTGCCGCTGCTGCGGCGCGCCTATGAGCTCTGGGACGAGATCGAGCAGGCGACCGGCGAGGAGCTCCTCGTCATCACCGGCTCGATCGACGCCAGCCCGGAAGACGACCAACTCTTCCAGGGCGCCCTGAACTCCGCCCGCCTGCACGATCTGCCTCATGAGGTCTTGACCGGCGACGAGATCAACGCACGCTGGCCGGGCTATCGGCTGCCATCCTCGCATCGCGGCGTCTTCCAGGCGCGTGGCGGCTTGATTGCGAGCGAGCGGGCGATCGTGGCGCATGTCCGCGCTGCGCAGGAGCATGGGGCGGAAATCCATGCCCGCGAAGCCGTGCTTGGCTGGGAGGCGAGGCCTGGGGGCGATGGCGTCGTCGTCACGACCGACCGCGGCCGCTACGAGGCCGCCCGGCTGGTGCTGGCGGCCGGTGCCTGGATCGGCGATCTGGAACCGTCGTTGCGGCCGGTCGCGGTGCCGGAGCGCCAGGTGCTGGCCTGGCTGCAGCCGCAGAAGCCCGAACTCTTCGCCCGCGATCGCTTCCCGGTGTTCAACCTGCAGGTCGAGGAGGGACGCTATTACGGCTTTCCGATCTACGAGGTGCCGGGCTTCAAGTTCGGGCGCTATCACCATCGTGGCGAGACCAGCAGCGCCGATGAGGTCAGGCGCGAGCCCGATGCCGAGGATGAGCGGCTGCTGCGGGCATTCAGCCAGCGCTATTTCCCGGAGGGCAGCGGCGCGACCATGGCGCTGCGCAGCTGCATGTTCACGAACACGCCGGACGAGCACTTCATCCTCGACCGCCATCCCGCCCATCCGCAGGTCGTGCTCGTCTCGCCCTGCTCCGGGCATGGCTACAAATTCTGTAGCGTGATCGGGGAAATCATCGCCGATCTCGCCAGTGGCGACGGCTCGACGCGGCACGATATCGGCTTCCTCGGCCTGTCGCGGGCGGCGCTGGCGGCCCATCATGCATGATGGCTTTGCTTCCGCGCCGCGCGGTGGCCTGCGGCTAGGCATCGACATCGGCGGGACCTTCACCGATTTCGCCCTCGTGGACTCCGGCGGTCGCCGTCTTGGCGTCCACAAGCAGCTGACGACGCCGCGCGACCCTTCACAGGCCGTGCTGGAAGGCACGCTTGCGATCTGCAAGGCCGCCGGCTGCGCCCCGTCCGATCTCGTCGAGATCGTCCACGGCACGACGCTGGTCACCAACGCCTTGATCGAGCGCCGCGGCGACCGCACCGGCATGCTGGTGACCGAGGGCTTCCGCGATCTCTTCGATATCGGCCGCGAGCAGCGCTACGACCTGTTCGACCTGCGGCTCCGCTATGCCGAGCCGATCGTCGAGCGCGGGCTGCGCGCCGAGATCCCCGAGCGCCTGAAGCATGACGGTTCCGTGCTCGTGCCGCTCGACGAGGCGACCGTCGCCGCGCAGACGCGCCGCCTGGTCGAGGAGGAGCGAATCGAGGCGCTGGCGATCTGTTTTCTGCACGCCCATGTCGACGACCGCCATGAGCGCCGCGCCCGCGAGATCGCAAAGGCGCTCTATCCGGTGCTGCACATCTCCCATTCGGCCGATGTCTTCCCCTATCCGCGCGAATTCGAGCGCTGGACCACGACCTGCGCCAATGCCTATTCCCAGCCGCTGGTCGACCGCTATCTGTCTCGGCTCGAAACGGGGCTGGCGGAAGGAGGCTTCCGGGGGCGCCTCTGGATCATGGCCTCGAGCGGCGGCCTGATGGGTCTCGACATGGCCCGGCGCTATCCGGTGAAGCTGCTGGAATCGGGCCCCGCCGCCGGCGTGCTCGTCGCGGCCCGGATCGGCACGGCCGTGGCCGGCGGCGACCTGCTCTCATTCGATCTCGGTGGCACGACGGCGAAGGGCGCGCTCGTGCGCAAGGGCAGGCCGTTCCGCGCCTATGCCTTCGAGGCGGCGCACGCCTACGAGTACTGCAGCGGCAGCGGGCTGCCGCTGCAGATCCCCGTCCTCGACATGACCGAGATCGGCACCGGCGGTGGCAGCCTCGTCGCGCCTGACGCCCTTGGCCGGCTCAGGGTCGGCCCGCGCAGCGCGGGTGCCGAGCCCGGCCCGGTCTCCTATGGCCGTGGCGGCCAGACAGCGACGCTGACAGATGCCAATCTCCTGCTTGGCTATCTCCATCCCGACAGCTTCCTCGGCGGCACGATGACGCTCGATCGCGACGGCGCGGGCCGCGCCTATCGCGAGCAGGTCGGCGGGCCGCTCGGCGTCGATGCGTTGCGCGGCGCCTGGGGCGCGCATGACATGGCCAATGAGGACATCGCGCGCGCCTTCCGCATGCACGCAACCGAACGGGGCTTCGACTATCGCGGTTGCGCCATGGTCGCCTTCGGCGGTGGCGGGCCGCTCCATGCGGCGCGGATCGCGCGCAAGCTGCGCGTGCCGCGCGTGATCTTCCCGCGTGGCGCCGGCGTGATGTCCGCCTTCGGGATGCTGTCCGGCGCACAGGCCTTCGAGACGGTGCGGGCCTTCCGGCGCGGTCTGGACGCGGTCGAGGAAGGCGAACTGCGGACCCTGATCGCCGATCTCGACACGGAGGCCGCGGCGCCGTTGGGCTCGTCCGGCGCCACGCACTGGCACCGGCGTTTCGACATGCGCTATCGCGGACAGCACTATGACATCGAGGTCGAGCTTGCCGACGGATGCGAGAATGTGCGCGAGGCGCTGCGAACGGCCTTCACCCAGCGCTATCGCGAGATCTTCCACACCAATCTGGCCGAGCCGGTCGAGATCGTTGGCTGCAAGGTCGAGGCGAGCGCGGCCGCGCCACTCCACTTCTCGACCAGCCCCGAGGGTGTCGATGATAGAGGCGAGGCCGTAATCGGCTCGCGGCCTGCCTACTTCCCGGCGGCGGGCGGTCTTGTCGATTGTGCGGTCCTCCTGCGCGCGCGCTTGCGACCGGGAATGAGCGTTGCAGGGCCGGCGCTGATCGAGGAGCCGGAATCCACGACGCTGCTCGATGCCGGCGATCGCGCCACCGTCGCCGACGATATGAGCCTCGTTGCGGAGATCGCGACCCCATGACGACCAGCATGCCCCGGCGCGGTCTCGATCCGATCGACCTCGCCATCGCCTGGGACCGGCTGGTCTCGATCACCGACGAGGGCGCTGCGGCGCTGATCCGCACCTCCTTCTCGATGCTGGTGCGCGAGGGCTTCGACCTCTCGGTGATGATCTTCGACACGCATGGCTGCCTGATCGCCCAGAGCCGCAAATGCATCCCGGTCTTCATCGGCACGGCGCCCGTGACGATGGCGCATATGCTGGCGAAGTTCCCGCCGCAGACGCTGGCGCCGGGCGACATCGTCGCTTCCAATGATCCGGTCATCGGCACCGGGCACATGTTCGACCTTGCCCTGATGAAGCCGATCTTCCGCGGAGGACGCATCGTTGCCTATGCGATGAGCATCACCCATCTGCCGGATATCGGCGGCATGGGCTTCTCGGCCGCGGCGACCGAGATCTATCACGAGGGCCTGCGGCTCCCGATCTGGAAGCTTTTCGCCGGCGGCAAGCGCGACGAGACGCTTGTCGAACTGATCAAGCTCAATGTGCGTGTCCCGGAGCAGGTGCTGGGCGACATCATGGCGAGCGTCAGCTGCCTGGAGGTCGTCGACCGCCAACTCGGCGAGTTTCTCGCCGAAGCTGGACTTGCCGATGTCGACGAGATCGCTGCCTCGATCATCGACCAGACCGAGGCGGCCGTCAGGGCCGCACTCGTCGAGATTCCCGATGGGGTCTACGGCAACGAGGTCGAGGTCGAAGCCTTCGGCGATGTCCGAAGGCTCGTCTGCCGGATTGACAAGCGCGGCGGCGCGGTGGCGATCGACTTCGCTGGAACCGGGCCCTGCGTCGCGGCCGGCATCAATGTGCCGATGCCCTATACGCGCTCGATGGCGCTCTACACGTTGAAATGCATCACCGCGCCGAAGCTGCCCAACAATGACGGCGCGACCGTGCCGATCTCGATCAGCGCGCCACCCGGCTGCCTGCTCAACGCGCAGCCGCCAGCTCCCTCGGCCGGACGGCATGTCATCGGCCATTTCATTCCGCCGCTGATCTTCGGCGCGCTGGCGGAGGTCGTGCCGCAGCGGGTCATGGCCGGCAGCGGGCTGATCGACTTCATCACCTTGCAGGGCCGCCGGCCGGACGGTTCCGGCATGAGCACGACCTTCTGCGCGGCGGGTGGCTTCGGTGCGCTGAGCGATCTCGACGGCCAGCCGACCACGCCGGGCTCCTCCAATATGGGCGGCATGTCGGCGGAACTGTTCGAGCCCGAAAGTGGCCTCGTCGTAGAGCGTAAGGTGCTGAGGCCGGATTCGGGCGGTGCCGGAGCCTATCGCGGCGGCCCCGGCCAGGAGATCGTGCTGCGCAACGACAGCCTCTATCCGGTCAGCGTCTTCTCCATGGCCAACCGCACCCAGTTTCCTGCGCAGGGCTTCGCTGGTGGAGAGCCGGGCGCCTGCCGCGAGCATCTCGTCAATGGCGAGACGATCTCGCCGCAAGGGCGGCACGAACTCGCGCCGGGCGACAGGCTGACTCTGCGCGAGGCCGGCGGCGCCGGCTTCGGCCACCCCGGGGAGCGTTCGGCCAGAAAGATCGAGGACGATTTGCGTCGGGGTTTTGCGACGCCCGAAGGCGTCACGCGCGCCTATGGCGCCGACTGGAAGCAAAGGGGAGCCTGAGCAAGCGCCCGTTCGCGCTCAGTAGATCGTCAGTGCCGGCACATAGCTCATCAGCAGCAGGACCAGCATGGCGACGCCGAAGAAGGACCAGAGCTCCTTCGTCGTTTCGCCGAGCGTGGTGCGCGCGATCGAGGTCGAGATGAACAGTGTCGTCCCGATCGGCGGCGTATAGAGCCCGATCCCGAGATTGAGCACCATGATGATGCCGAGCTGCACCGGATCGAGCCCGATCGTCGCGGCAAGCGGCACGAATATCGGCCCGAGCAGCAGGATCGCGGGTGGCAGGTCGATCGGCATGCCGACGAGCAGCAGCAGCACGTTCATCGCGAGGATGACCAGGAAGGGATTGGAGATCGTGGCGCCGACCCATTCGGCGAAACGCTGCGGCACCTGGTCGAAAGTCAGGATCCAGCCGACGATGGCCGAGCCCATGATGACGAGCATGACCACGCCTGTCGCGACGCCGGCCTCGACCATGCTGGCCCGGAAGCGCGCCCAGCTCATGTCGCGGTAGAGCATGAGGCTGAGGACCAGCGCATAGAGCACGGCGAGCACCGCGATCTCGGTCGGCGTGGCAATGCCCAGGCGCAGGCCGAGCAGGATGATCACCGGCATCAGCAGCGCCGGCATGCTGCGCCAGGCGAGGCGCGCCAGTTCGCGCTTGCCGACCGGTGCCTCGGCCGAGACATAGCCGCGCTTGCGGGCGATGTAGTTGCACAGCAGCACGAAGCCGCCGGCCATCATCAGCCCGGGCAGGATCCCCGCCGTGAACAGGTCGGCGATCGAAACGTTGCTGACCAGGGAGTACAGGATCAGCGGGATCGAGGGCGGGATCAGGATGTCGATGATCGCCGAGGTCGCGTTGTTGGCGGCGCAGAGCGGGGCGGGGTAGCCCTGCCGCTTCTGCCAGGGGATCAGAACCGATCCGAGTGCGCTCGCATTCGCCACCGCGCTGCCCGAGACGCCGCCGAACACGACCGAGGCGACGACCGTGGTCGAGAGCGGACCGCCGCGCCAGCGCTGCATGGCCTTGGAGGCGAAGGCGAGCAACTCCGAGCCGAGCTTGCCCCCGAGCATCAGCGAGCCCGCCAGCATGAAGAACGGTAGGGCCAGCATCGGGAAGGACTGGGTCTGCTGGTACATCTGTTGGGCGATGATGGTCAGCGGCAATTGCCCCTGCCAGGCGAGCGTGACGCCTGCCGCCACGATCAGCGCATGGCCGACGGGGATGGCGAGCAGCATCAGGACGGTGAAGGCGGCGACGAGAACCAGGCTCAAGAGATCTGCTCCTCGGGACCTGGGATCGGCATGGCTTCGGGGCCGATCAGTGCGACGCGGATGGCGAGAGTCAGCGTGGTCAGGATGATCAGCACCGTGCCGATGCCGAGCGCATAGTAGCCATAGCTCGAGGGCAGCCCGAGCACCGGCGAACGGTCGATTGCCATGATCTCGGCGAGCCCGAAGATCTCCACGCCGAGCACGACATAGGACACGATGACGATGGCGTGGCCGACGAGCAGGAGCAGGCGCGCGCCGTTGCGGCCGAGCATGGCGAGCACGGTTTCGACGGCCATATGCCCACCCTTCTGCACGGCGAGCGCGACGCCCGCCATGATGAAAACCGGGAAGAGACGTTCCGGCAACTCCTGCGCGAAGCGGAAGCCGCCGGAATCGAGCGCGTAGCGCGCCACGACATTGCTCGTCAGCAGCGCGAGCAGCGCGCAGCCGATGAGAAGCACGACACCCTCGCAGAAGCGCGCGACCAGCCAGTCGACGCGCTCGCTCAGCGCCAGCAACGTGGTGCGCGCGCTTTCGCTCATCGCGATCAGGCCTTGGCTGACTTGGCGAGACGGTCGACGAAATCTCCGAAGGGCTTGGCCTTCCAGGCATCGACGACCGAGGCGGACGCCTCGCGGAAGGCTGCCTGGTCGGCCTGGTTCACCTCGACCTTGGGATTGGCCTTGAAGTCCGCCGCGAGCTTCGTCTCGGTGTCGAGGAAGAGCTTGCGCTGCAGCTCGCCGGCTTCCTTGGCCGCCGTCTTGACGATCTCGCGGTCGGCCGCCGGCAGGCGCGCCCAGGTGATCTGCGACATCAGGAAGGGCGAACATTCCCATTTATGCGCCGAGAGCGAGATGTACTTGTTCACCTCGAAGATCTTGGAGGAGTGGATGTTGACCAGCGGGTTCTCCTGCCCGTCGACCACGCCCTGCTGCAGTGCGATATAGAGCTCGCCGAAGGAGATCTGCTCGGTCGCGGCACCCAGCGTCTTGAAGATGTCGATCGTCATCGGATCGGGCGGGGTGCGGATCTTCAGACCCTTGAGGTCGGCGGGCTTGGCGATCGGCCGCTTGCTGTTGGTGATGTGGCGGATGCCGTTGTCCCACCAGCCGAGCGGCACCATGCCGATCTTGGCGAAACGCTGATCGAGCTCGCTGCCGATCGGCCCTTCCAGCACCTTGAAGGCGGCGGCGCTGTCGGCGAACAGGAAGGGCAGACCGAGCGCGGCAAGCTCCGGCAGCAGCGCCGAGGTCGAGCCCTGGCTGTTGACGGTCATGTCGACGGCGCCGGTGCGCAGGCTGGTCAGCAACGACTGCTCGTTGCCGAGCTGCTCGGCGCCGGCGACGCGCACGGTCATGCGGCCTTGGCTGCGTTCCTTGACCAGATCGCCGAACTTGTCGGCAGCGATCCAGCGCGGATTGCCGGCTGCGGCGTTGTGGCCGAGAGTCATGTTGACGGCGGCCAGGCTGCCGCGCGGAAAGCTCAGTACGGCCGGGGCCGCGACGGCCCCTAACAGGATATGGCGGCGGTTGATGATCATGGTCGTTCTCCCCGGATGAGCCGCCCGTTGCTCGGGCTGGCATGTTGTGCTCGCAGTCGTTCGATCAGGCCGAGAGCCACCCCTTGATGCTCGTGGTCATAGCCTCGGTGGAAATGCCGTAACGGTCGTGCAGGGTCGGCAGCGCCCCGGCATCGAGGAAGGCGTCGGGCAGGGCGATCTGGCGGAAGGCCGGAGGCTGGATGCCGGAGCGCAGCAGTTCGCCGGCCACCGCCTCGCCGAGGCCGCCGACGACGGTGTGGTTTTCCGCCACGATCACCATGCGGCCGGTCTTGGCGCATTCGCGTCGGATCGTCTCGACGTCGAGCGGCTTGATCGTCGGCACATGCAGCACGGCGACGTCGACCTTGTCCTGTTCCAGCCGTGTCGCCGTCTCCAGGGCGCGCATGGTCATGAGGCCTGACGAGATGACCAGCACGTCGCTTCCGTCCCGGAGGACCTTGGCCTTGCCGAGCTCGAACTTGTAGCCGTACTCGTCCAGCACGAGCGGGACATTGCCGCGCAGCAGCCGCATATAGACCGGGCCCTGATGGGCTGCGATCGCCGGGACGGCCTGCTCGATCTCATGAGCGTCGCAGGGGTCGACGATGGTGAGCTGCGGCATGCCCCGGAAGATCGCGATGTCCTCGGTCGCCTGGTGGCTGGGGCCGTAGCCTGTGGTCAGGCCGGGCAGGGCGCAGACGATCTTGACGTTGAGGTTTTCCTCCGCGATCGCCATGAAGATGAAGTCATAGGCGCGCCGCGAGGCGAAGACCGCATAGGTCGTCGCAAAGGGCGTGAAGCCCTCGCGTGCCAATCCGGCCGCCGCCGAGATCATCACCTGCTCGGCCATCCCCATCTGGTAGAAGCGATCGGGGTAAGCCTTTGCGAAGACGTGCAGATCCGTATATTTGCTCAGGTCCGCGGTCAGCCCGAGCACGTCGGGCCGCGTCTTGCCGAGCTCGACCAGCGCATGCCCGAACGGCGCCGGTTTCGTCCGCTGGTCCGGGCCCGCGATCGAGGCGATCATCGCCGAGGTCTTGAGCCGCGCGCCGCCAGCCGCCAGGTTGTCGAGATGGGCGGGGCGTTCGTATTTGGACCGCCTCATGCCGGCCTCCCTTCGTCGAGAATGGCGAGCGCCTTGTCCCATTCATCGGGCTCGACACGCAGGAAGTGGTTGCGCTCGCGCTCCTCGAGGAAGGGCACGCCCTTGGCCATCTTCGTGTCGCAGATGATGATGCGGGGGTTCGCCACGCTCGAATGCCGCGCCGCATCGAAGGCGGCGACGAGGGCAGCTACGTCGTTGCCGTTCACGCGCTGGACATGCCAGCCGAAGGCCTCGAACTTCGGCACCAGCGGCTCGAAGTTCATCATCTGGGTCGAGGGCCCGTCGGCCTGCATGTTGTTGACGTCGACGATGCCGATCAGGTTGTCGAGCTTGTGGGTGCTGGCCGCCATCGCCGCCTCCCAGGTCGAGCCCTCGTCGAGCTCGCCATCGGAGAACAGGTTGTAGACGAAGCTCTTCGAGCGCTTGCGCTTCAGGCCCATCGCCATGCCGACCGCGATGCCGAGCCCATGGCCGAGCGAGCCGCCGGTGATCTCCATCCCCGGCGTATAGGCGGCCATGCCGGACATCGGCAGCCGGGAATCGTCGCCGCCGTAGGTCTCCAGCTCGTCGTCGGGCAGGACACCGGCCTCGATCAAGGCCGAATAGAGCGCGATGGCGTAATGGCCGATCGAGAGCAGGAACCGGTCGCGTCCCTCCCATTCCGGCTCATGCGGGCGGTAGCGCAGTGCATGGAAATAGGACACCGCCAGCACGTCGGCGATGCCGAGCGCCTGGGCGATGTAGCCCTGGCCCTGGACTTCGCCCATACGCAATGCATTGCGGCGGATGCGCCAGGCCCGCTCGGCGAGCGAGACGTTGGGGATCGCGTGCGCAGCCGCTTCAACCGATCCTTGCTTAGCCATGGATCAGCATGCCTCCGTTGACGTCGATCACTGCGCCCGTGACGTATTGCGACAGGTCCGAGGCCAGGAAGAGATAGATCCCGGCGACATCCTCGGCCGTCCCGAGCCGCCCGAGTGGGATGCCCTTGGCGATCTCGACCTTCATCTCGTCGGTCAGCATGCCGCCGGTGATGTCGGTCTGGATCAGGCCCGGCGTGACACAGTTGACGCGGATACCGTCGGGGCCGAGTTCGCGAGCCATCGCCTTGGCCAGGCCGAGCACGCCGGCTTTCGCCGCAGAATAATGAGGGCCGCCGAAGATGCCGCCGCCGCGCTGGGCCGAGACCGAGGACATGCAGGCGATCGCCCCGGCCCTGCGGCTGCGGAAATGCGGGATGAAGGCCTGGCTGAGATTGAGGACGCCGCGCAGGTTGACGTCGAGGATGCGCTCCCAGCTCGCGGCGTCGATCTCCATGATCTTCACCGGCTGGGTGATGCCGGCATTGTTGATCAGGATGTCGAGCTGGCCGAAGCGCCCGAGCACGGCCTGCGCCGCCGCCTCGCAGGAGGCGCGGCCGGTGACGTCGCAGCCGGCGGCGAAATGGCTCTGGGCTTGTCCCGTGGCGGGAAGCGTCGCCGCGGCGGCATGGGCGGCCTTTTCGTCGATGTCGAGAATGGCGACGCTGGCGCCGTGGTCGGCAAAAAGCCTCGCCGTGGCCAGCCCGATGCCGCGCGCGCTGGCCGCCCCCGAGATGGCGGCGACCTTACCTTTGAGAAGCATCCAGTCCTCCCAGACCGAATTATCGTTGTTCGTTGGGGCCAGTGTTCGGCGGAAGCGGGCAGGGGGACAAGCGGCTTGTTCTCATCCATAGGTGAATTTGGTTCATCTATATTGGTTTGTGCCTCGGAGGCGGGGCATTCCGTATCGCCACATGGCCTCGGCCAGGGAATTGTTTGGACTCGCTTGGCGACTCCGGACGCGTAGCTGGCTGCGGGCGTCGCTTTACAGCGCTGCATGAATTCGCTTCATTCCTCGCATGCTGGCTCATGTCTCACTTCCGGCCGTGCGCGCCTTCGAGGCGGCAGCGCGCCGGGGTTCGTTCCGCGCCGCGGCGGCGGAGCTCAACCTCTCGCCGAGCGCGGTCAGCCACGCCATCGTTAAGCTCGAGAAGGCGCTCGGCGTGGCGCTGTTCGAGCGGAATGGGCGCAGCGTGGCGCTGACGATCAACGGCGAGACGCTGATGCATCACGTGCGCAACGCGTTCGATGAGCTTCGCCGGGGGCTGGAGTCGATCTCGGCGCAGGGGCCGCAATTGCTGCGCGTGCATTCGGCACCGAGTTTCGCCGCGGCCTGGCTGACGCCGCGGCTGCCGGTTTTCCTGGCGCAGCATCCCGGCATCGAACTCCGGCTCGCCGCCGGTACCGACTACACGCGCTTCACCAGCGATGATTTCGACGTCGACATCGTTTACGGACCGGTTCGGGGCGATGGGCTGGCGACGATCGACCTGCCGCAGGAGACCGTGACGCCCCTCTGCACGCCGGCGCTGGCCGACACGATCGCAACCCCGGCCGATCTGCTGCGGGCCAACCTGATCCACAGCGACAACAAGCAGGTGCGCTGGAACCACTGGTTTCAGGTCAACGGGATGTCGGCCCCGGCGCCGCAGGGCATCCGCTTCGACCGCAGCTTCCTCGCGCTCGCCGCAGCATCCGACGGCCTGGGGGTTGCGCTCGAATCAACCATGCTGGCTGAGCGCGAGATTCTTGCCGGCCGACGCGTGGCCCCCCTGGCGGGGCTGGCGCGGGATGTCCGTTACGTCGGACATCGCATCGTCCTGCCGAGCTTCAACCAGCAGCGGCGCATCGTGCGCTCCTTCGTCGAATGGCTGCAGGGCTCGTTCGAGGTGAAGGATTTCGAGACGAAGACTTGATCGACGCCGAGCGCGCAGGGCGATCGGCGTCGGTGTCAGGGCTCAGACGAGGGCCTGGACCTGAATTTCGACGAGGATGTCCTCGGCAGCCAGGCGCGATTCGACCATTGCCCGCGCCGGGGGCTGCGTCTGGTCGACCCAGCCTTCCCAGGCGGCATTCATCTCGCTGAAGGTCGCAATGTCCTTGAGCCAGATGTTGGCGACGGCGATGCGGGTCTTGTCCGTGCCGGCGAGCTTCAGGTAGCCGTCGATCTGCGCGAGAATGTCGGCGGTCTGCTCCTTGACGCCGCCGCTGCGGTCCTTGGCGGTCAGGCCCGAGAGGAAGGCGAACCCGTTGGCGACGAGCACCTTGCTCAGCCGTCCGGTGACTTCGTGGCGTGTGATCATGATCTTTCCTCAGGGTTGGTCAGGGCAGGGCAAAAAGACGGGCGATCCGCGGTGCTCAGGCTGTGAGCATGAGATCGGCCGCGCGCTCGCCTACCATCATGGCGGGAGCGTTGGTATTGCCGGAGGGGATCGTCGGGAAGATCGAGGCGTCCGCGATCCGCAGTCCTTCGATGCCATGCACCTTCAGGCGCGCATCGACCACGGAATCGGCCGGATCCTGGCCCATGCGGCAGGTGCCGCAAGGATGGAACACCGAATAGGCCTGTTGCCGGATGGATTCGAGCAGGCCGGCGTCGTCGATGCATTGCGCGCCGGGTTTGATTTCGCTCTCGATCAGGGCGGAGAAGGTCGGGGTCGCGGCCAGACGGCGCAGGAATTTCGCCCCGGCCAGGATGTCCCGGACGTCGCGCGGGTCGGAGAGGTAGTTGGGCGCGATTTCCGGCGCTAGCCGAGGATCGGGCGAGCGGATCGTGACATGGCCGCGGCTATGTGGCCGGCACGGCGAGACGCTGGTGCTGAAGCCCGGAAAGGGATCGGGCTTCATCAGGGCCCGCACGCCGGGCAGGGCCCGCTCATAGCTCAGCGGCGAGAAATACAGCTGCATGTCCGGACGGTCGAATTCCGGCCGGGTTCGCATGTAGCCGCCGCCCTGGTTGACGCTGAGCGAAAGCGGGCCGCGACGGTGCAGCAGATACGACAACGCCATGTTGACCCGGCCGGTCCAGGACAGGAGGTCGTCGTTCAGGCTCGGTTGCCGCGAGCGATAGACATGATCGTAGCAGAGATGGTCCTGCAGGTTCTGGCCGACGGCCGGCAGCGCCTGCACTGTCGCGATGCCGTGCCGCGCAAGAACCTCCGGAGAGCCGATGCCGGAGAGCTGCAGGAGCTGGGGAGAATTGATCGCACCTGCCGAAACGACGATCTCGCCGGTGGTGCGATAGCTGACCGGCCGGCCGTCGCGCCAACCGTCGATGCCAATGGCGCGCCGGCCCTCGAACAGGATGCGCGAGACGAGCACGCCGGTTTCGACTTTGACGCGCCCGGCCTTGCGGGCCGGATGGAGATAGGCCCGCGCCGCCGATTCACGCAGCCCGCCGCGCGTGGTGATCTGATAGATGCCGGCGCCCTCGCAGCTTTCGCCGTTTAGGTCGGGATTGAAGGGCAGGCCGGCTTCCTGCGCAGCCTTGACGAAGAGCGGCGTCAGGGGGTGCACGGTCCGCGAGATGTCCTCGACATGCAATGGGCCGCCAGCGCCATGCCAGGCAGATTCGCCCAGCGCGTGGTCCTCCATGCGGCGATAGGTGGCGAGCACGTCGGACCAGCCCCAGCCCGGATTGCCCATGCGCTCCCAGTCGTCGAAATCCTCGGGCTGGCCGCGCATATAGACCATCGCGTTGATCGCGCTCGAACCTCCGACGACCTTGCCGCGCGGCTGGTAGATCTCGCGCCCGGCGAGCCCATCTTGCTTTTCCGTCCGGTACATCCAGTTCAGGCGCGGATGGTAGAAGGTCTTGCCGTAGCCGATCGGCAGATGCAGCCAGGGGTTCAGGTCTCGCGGCCCGGCCTCCAGCACCAGGATGCGGCCGCGCCCGGCGAGCGCAAGCCGCCCGGCCAGGGCGCAGCCGGCCGAGCCTGCGCCGATGACGATGACGTCCCATTCCTGCAAGACGGACTCCCTGCCGGGTCGCGGTGTTGTCGAGCATCAAGGCTCTAGGGTGGATTGGGCTTGCGGCTAAGGGCCATTCTGTTCGAGTGACCAGTCCAATCAGGCAGCAGGCTCAGCCCACTGCGAGGTCGTCGATCGCCTGCCGCAGACCTAGGACGCCCGCCTGGATCTGCGCCGGCGTGAAGCCGCTGAAGCCGAGGACGAGGCCGTCGCGCCCGACCGGCTCCAGGCCGAAGCGGCTGATCGGGGCGACCGTGATGCCGCGCCTTGCAGCTGCCTGCGTCACCGCGACGGCTTCTATGCCGTCGCGAAGAAAGGCGACGGTGTGCATGCCCGTATGGGTCGGCACGACGTCGAGATCTCCGGCAAGATGCTCGCCCGCCGCCTCGATCAGGGCCTGATGCCGTTCCTGGTAGAGCTTGCGCATGCGCCGGACATGGGTGGCGAAATGGCCCTCGACGATGAAGTCTGCGACGATGCCCTGCAGAGCCGTCGGCACGCCCGGCGAATAGGCGTCGAGGCAGATGCCGATCTGCTCGGCGAGTTGCGGCGGAGCGACGAGGAAGCCGAGGCGCAGCGACGGAAACAGCGTTTTCGAGAACGTCCCGACATAGATCACCCGGCCGCTCAGATCGATGCTGGTCAGCGTCGCCATCGGCGCGCCCTGGAAGCAGAACTCGCCATCCCAGTCATCCTCGATGATCCAGGCGGAGCTGGCCTGCGCCGCCTCCAGCAAGGCGAGGCGCCGCTCCAGGCTCATCTTGGCTCCGAGCGGCTGCTGATGGGCGGGCGTGACGAAGGCGAGCTTGAAATCGGGAGCGCGCTTCAGGCCCTCATCGACGACGAGGCCGGCCTCGTCGACCGGCACCGGCACGATGTCGGCACCCGAAAGGATCAGGCTGTTGCGCGCGCCGATCGCTCCGGGATTCTCGAACCAGACCTTGTCGCCCGGATTGATCAGTGTCGCGGCCAGGAGCTGGAACGCCTGCTGCGCTCCGGCGACGATGAAGATCTGCTGCCATTCGCAGGCGATGCCGCGGTTGAGCCGAAGATGGGCGGCGATCGCCTGCCGTAGCACCGCTTCGCCATGGGGATCGGGATAGCCCAGCACCTGATGACGCGACTTGCGCCAGTGCCGGCCTGACAGCTTGGCCCATTGCGCCATCGGGAAGGCGTCGAAGGCGGGCATCGCCGTGGTGAAGGCGCGCGGCTGGTGAGGCAGGCGCGCGCCGAACAGCTTCGAGGCGGTGTCCATCGCCTGCGCCAGCCTGACCGTGGCCGTGGGCACGGCGACGGCCGCAGCCGCCGGTGCAGGCCGCTCGCTCGCCAGCGCCTGGCTGACATAAGTGCCGGCCCCGACCCGCGTTTCGACCAGCCCTTCCGCGGCCAGCCGCTCGAAGCTCTCGACGATGGTGGTGCGGGCGACGCCGAACTCCTGCGCCAGCGTGCGCGTCGCCGGCAACCGCTCGCCGACCTTGAGCGCCCCGCTCAGGATCAGCTCGCGCAGGCCGACGCAGATCTGGACGCTGAGACCGTGGGGCCCATCGCGGTCCAGCACGATCGACTGCAGCAGGACGCCTTCCTCGCGCTTGACCATCCACTCTCCCCAATCTCGGCAATTGGACTGCTGCTTTCGTCAGAATGGACCTTGGGTTCAGACCAATTCAAGCCCCCTCTCAGCGCCATCCCGGGCCTCGCAATCGCGCAGGGTGGCGGTGACGGAGTTGGCGGCGGCTACCATGAGGATCACTCGGCTCGAGAGCTTCACGACGCAGGATGTCGGCTTCGTGCGTGCAACATGTGAGGATGACAGCCAGGGCTGGGGTCAGTTCTCGCCTTACAATGCCGACATCACGGCGACAGTGTTCCACCGTCAGGTCGCACGCTGGGCGATCGGCGAGGATGCCCTGGCGATCGACGAGCTCGTCGCGACCATCGGCGAGCGCGAGCACAAGTTTCCGGGCTCCTATCTCTGCCGCGCCCTGACCGGTCTCGACACGGCGTTGTGGGACTGGCGCGGGCGCAAGGAGCGCAAGAGTGTCTGCGAACTGCTAGGCGGCACGCCGCGGCCTTTCCCGGTCTATGCATCCAGCATGAAGCGCGGCGAAATCACGCCGGAGGCGGAAGCGGAGCGTCTTGCCCGCCTTCGCGACGCCCATGGCTACCGCGCCTTCAAGTTCCGCGTCGGACGTGAATGCGGCCGCGACCAGGACGAATGGCCGGGTCGTACCGATGCGATCGTGCCGCAGGTCCGCGCCGCGCTGGGCGACGAGGCGACGCTACTGGTCGATGCCAACAGCGGCTATTCGCCTGCCAAGGCGATCGCGGTCGGCCGCATGCTGCAGGACCACGGCATCGTGCATTTCGAGGAGCCCTGTCCGTACTGGGAGCATGCCTGGACGCGGGAAGTCCGCGAGGCGCTCGACCTCGATGTTACCGGCGGCGAACAGGACTGCGATCTCGCCGTCTGGCGCGCAATGATCGATCGCCGCGTCGTCGACGTGGTCCAGCCGGACATCTGCTACATCGGCGGCGTTGGACGGATGCTGACCGTCGCGCGCTGGGCCGCCGAGGCCGGCCTGCCGGTGACGCCGCATTCGGCCAACCAGTCGCTGGTGACCGTCTTCACGCTGCATGTCATGGGCGCGCTCGCCAATGCTGGCCCCTATGTCGAGTTTTCGATCGAGGGGCCGGACTACTATCCCTGGGAGCAGGGGCTGCTGCGCAACCCGCCCAAGGCCAGGGACGGGATGGTCGCGATCCCCTCCGAACCCGGCTGGGGCGTCGAGATCGAGCCGTCCTGGCTCGAGCGGGCCGAGTATCGCGTCACCGAGGTTTCGGCGTGATCTTCGAGCGGGCTGGCCTGATCGACGAAGCGCGACGGAGCGGGACGCTGGCCGGCTTGCCGCACGGCCATTTCATCGGCGGTCGCTCCGTTCCCTCGGCTTCGGGCGAGGAGATGGAGAGCTTCGATCCCGGTCGCGGCGTTGCCTTCGCCCGAGTCGCGGCAGGCAAGGCAGAGGATGTCGGGCGGGCGGTGGCGGCGGCACGGGCGGCGCTTTCCGGCCCCTGGTCGCGCCTGACGCCCGCGGCCCGTGGCGAGATCCTGATGCGGGCGAGCCATCTGCTGCGTGAGCGCGCCGCACGTTTCGCCGTGGTCGAGACGCTCGATTCAGGCAAGCTCCTCGCCGAAGCCGAGGGCGATGTCGCCGGCGTCGTCCGCTGCTTTGCCTATTATGCCGGTGCCGTCGACAAGCTGCACGGCGACAGCGTGCCGCTCGGCCCCGACTATGTCGGTGTCACGATCGAGGAGCCGGTCGGCGTCGTCGCTCAGATCGTGCCGTGGAACTATCCGCTTTCGACTGCCGCGCGCGGCATCGCGCCGGCGCTCGCCGCAGGCTGCACGCTCGTCGTCAAGCCGGCCGAGCAGACGCCCTTCACCACGCTGATGCTGGCGGAGCTGTTGCATGAAGCCGGCCTGCCCGAGGGCGTGCTCAATGTCGTTGCCGGCACCGGTGCGGAAGCGGGCGCGGCGCTCGTCGCCCATCCTGGCATCGATCACATCACCTTCACCGGCTCGGTTCCGACCGGCCAGCACGTGATGCGCGCTGCGGCCGAACATGTGACGCGCCTCCAACTCGAACTCGGCGGCAAGTCGCCAGTCGCGGTCATGGCCGATTGTGACATCGAGAGCGCGGTCGAGGGTGTGATCGGCGCGATCTACGAGAATGCCGGCCAGATCTGCTCGGCCGGGTCGCGCCTGATCCTGGAGACTACCATCGCGGAAGACGTGCTCGGCCGGCTCGTCGCACGGGTCGAGGCGATGACCCTCGGCCACGGGCTGAGCGGCGCGGCGATCGGGCCGATCAACTCGCCGCAGCAGCTCGCGCGCGTCGCCGCGCATGTCGGGCGGGCGCGCGATGCGGGCAACCGTATCCTCACCGGCGGCGCCATCGCTCCTCCGGAGGCCTGTGGTGGCGGCTGGTTCTACCGTCCGACGATCATCCTCGCGCGCGGTCCGGACGATCCGCTGGTGCAGGAGGAGATCTTTGGTCCGGTTCTGACCGTGCAGGTCGTCGCGGATCTGGAGGAGGCGATCGCCGTCGCCAATGCGACCTCCTACGCGCTGGTCGCCGGCATCTACACGCGCGACCACGCCAAGGCCTGGCGCTTCGCCCGGGCCGTCGATGCGGGGCAGGTCTACATCAACGAGTTCTTCGCCGGCGGTGTCGCCATGCCCTTCGGCGGCAACCGCAATTCGGGCTTCGGCCGTGCCAAGGGCATGGCGGGCTTGCGCAGCTACTGCAAGCTCAAGAGTGTGATTGCACGGCTGTGAATCGGCCGGGGGGAAACGACGGAATGTCGAGCGAGCTGTTCGCCGCCGATTTCAAGGCGGCGCCGTACTGGTGGGACGGGGTGCCGCGGCCCGAATTGCCGCTCTCGGAGCCGCCGGGGCAAGCCGATGTCGTGATTATCGGATCCGGCTATACCGGCCTGCATGCGGCGCTTCAGATCGCGCGCGCCGGGCGCAGCACGGTGGTGCTCGATGCGGAAGCCGCGGGCTTCGGCTGCAGCACCCGCAATGGCGGCCAGATTTCGACCAGCATTAAGCCAGGCCTCGCTGAGCTGACGCGGCGGCACGGCGAGGCGAGGGCCGTCGCGATCCTGCGCGAGGGGCGGCGTTCGCTCAAATGGATCGGCGAGTTCGTCCGCGACGAGGGGATCGACTGCGATTTCGGTGTGGTCGGGCGCTTCCACGCGGCGCATTCGCCCGGGCAGTATGAGCAGCTGGCGCGACAGGTCGACAACCAGCCCAAGGGGCTCGAGGTCGCCTGCCATGTCGTGCCGCGCTCAGAGCAGCGCAGCGAGATCGGCTCCGACCTCTATCATGGCGGCGCGATCTATGCCGAGCATGCGTCGATCAACCCGGCGCGCTACCATCAGGGCCTGCTGGAGCGCGTCATCGCCGCCGGCGCGCAACTCGTGCCGTTCTGCCCGGCGACCGCGATCGCGCGCTCGGGACAGGGTTTCCTGGTCGAGACGCCACGTGGGGCGGTCGTGGCCCGCGATGTCGTCGTCGCGACCAACGGCTATACCGGCCCCTTGACGGGCTGGATGCGCCGGCGCGTCATCCCGATCGGCAGCTACATGATCGCGACCGAGGAACTCGATCCGGCGCTGGTCGACCGGCTGATCCCCCGCAACCGCATCGTCAGCGACACCCGCAAGGTGGTCTATTACTACCGCGCTTCTCCCGACCGGCGTCGCATCCTGTTCGGCGGGCGCGTCTCGCTGAGCGAAACCGATCCGCGCCGCAGCGGGCCGATGCTTCATGCCGATCTCGCCGGGATCTTTCCGGAGCTCGCGAAGACGCGGATCAGCCATTCCTGGTGCGGTTTCGTCGCCTATACCTTCGACGAGCTGATGCATGTCGGCCGCCATGACGGCATGCATTACGCGATGGGCTATTGCGGCTCGGGCGTCGGCATGGCGAGCTATCTCGGCATGCGCCTCGGCCAGCAGGTGCTCGGCCTGCCCGAAGGCGCGACCGCCTTCGACGACCTGTCGTTCCAGACGAGGCCTTTCTATAGCGGCAATCCGTGGTTCCTCGCGCCGTCGGTCTTCTACTACCGCTGGCGCGACCGGGTGGCCCGATGATCCACCGGCGATTGGCCTTCCCGAATTATCAGAATGGACCTTATGGGCAGACCAATTCCAACAAACTCTCCACATTGACAGAGGTGGGAGGAGCGCCGGGGCAACCTTGCGGCCACTGATGCGAAAAGTGTCGTTCAGCTCAGGAGACATCACATGCCCCAGCCGATCCTGCCGTCGCGATCGACCCTCGTCCTTCTTCTGAGCCTGGCCGGCGCGATGCCCGCCTTCGCCCAGGAGCTTACCGTCGTGTCCTTTGGCGGCTCGTATCAGGAGGGGCAGAGCAAGGCGCTCTTCGTCCCAGCGGCCAAGAAGCTCGGCATCAAGCTCAAGGAAGAGACGTATAGCGGCATCGCCGATCTGCGCCTCAAGGTGAAGGCCGGGGCGGTAACCTGGGACATCGTCGCTAGCGGCTCCGGCAGCGCGGCCCGCGCCGGCTCCGAGGGCATTCTCGAAAAACTCGACTACAAGGTCATCGACACCTCGAACTTCATCCCCGGAACGGCGCAGGACTTCTGCGTCGGCGGCGACGTGTTCTCGACGGTGCTGGCCTGGAACACCAAGACCTATGGCCAGAACGGGCCACAGAGTTGGGCCGATTTCTGGGACGTCAAGAAGTTCCCCGGCAAGCGCTCCTACCGCAAGGGTGTGGCCGGGGCGCTCGAACCGGCGCTGATGGCCGACGGTGTGCCGCCTGAGAAGGTCTACGAAGTGCTCTCCCAGCCCGGCGGCATCGAGCGCGCGATCAAGAAGATCCGCGAACTCAAGCCGCACATCGCGGTCTGGTGGAGCTCCGGCGCCCAGCACGCCCAGCTCATGAAGGATGGCGAGGTCGACATGATCACCGGCTGGAACGGGCGCTTCGATGTCGCGGCCAAGGACGGCGCCAAGGTCGCCTACACCTTCAACCAGGCGCTGCTCGACTATGATTGCTTCGGTATTGCCAAGGGCGCGCCGAACAAGGATCTGGCGATGAAGTTCCTCGCCGAGATCAGCAAGCCCGAATACCAGGCGGAATTCACCAAGTACATCACCTACGGGCCGACCAACAAGAAGGCCTATGACCTCGGTACGATCGACGCGGCCTATGCCAAGTCCCTGCCGTCCCACCCCGACAACGCCGCCAAGCAGGTCCCGATCGACCTCGACTGGTACACGAAGTTCGAGGCCCAGGCCTCGGCGGCTTACCAGAACATGCTGACCGAATGAGGCAGGTTGCTGATTCCGGCGAGCCGGCGGTGGTGACATCCGAGGGCTCGCCCGCTCCTGCGGTGGGCAAAGCTCTGCCCATCGCCATCAGGCGCCTGAGCAAGGCCTATGGCGCGGTCTCCGTGCTCGACGATGTCGACCTCGATGTCCGGCCCGGAGAGTTCCTGACGCTGCTCGGCCCGTCCGGCTCGGGCAAGACGACCCTGCTCATGGCGATCGCCGGCTTCCTGCGCCCCGACAAGGGCAGCATCCGCTTCGGCGAGCGCGAGGTCGTCCGGCTCGCACCGCACAAGCGCGAGATCGGCATGGTCTTCCAGAACTATGCGCTGTTCCCGCACATGAATGTGGCCCGCAATGTCGGCTTCCCGCTGCGGCTGCGGAAGGTACCGGCCCCCGAAATCGCCAGGCGCGTCGAGGCCGCGCTGGAGATGTTCCAGCTCGGCGGCTATGGCGGCCGCAGCATCACCCAGCTCTCGGGTGGCCAGCGCCAGCGCGTCGCGCTCGCCCGCGCCATCGTTTTCGAGCCGCGCATCATCCTGATGGACGAACCGCTCTCGGCGCTCGACAAGCAGCTCCGCGAGCGCATGCAGATCGAGTTGCGCCAGCTCCATGACCGGCTCGGCACGACCACGGTCTATGTCACGCATGACCAGCGCGAGGCGCTGACGATGTCGGACCGCATCGCGGTTCTGGAGCGCGGTCGGATCGCGCAGATCGATACCTCACGCGCCATCTACGACCGGCCCGGCAGTCGCTTCGTCGCCGAGTTCATCGGAGAGTCCTCCTTTCTGGACGTCTCGGTCGCGGACGGCGTCTGCTGCGCGGCCGGCTCGATCGTCAGGGCACCCAAGACACCGGTCTTGCAGGGACGCTGCGTGATGATGCTGCGACCGGAGCGGCTGCGAATCCTCGACGGCAGCGACACCGAGCCGATGAACCGCTTCGAGGGCAAGGTCCAGAGCGCGATCTACCAGGGCGATACACTGCTCCTGCAAATCCTTCTGAGCGATGGCAGCCCCGTCAGCCTGCGCATGGCGACGCGCGGGGACGATGCGCCACCGCCGGCCGCCGGCTCGCCGATCACCGTCGGTATCGCGGTCAGCGACACGGTCCTTCTCGCCGACGACGGGACGGCGCGGGCATGAGCGCGCCCGCCCTGAGCCTAGCGCGGGATGGTGCCGGCGATTTCCACGCCGCCGCATTGCGCCGCGACCATTGGCGCGAGCGGCTTGGGTTGGCCGCACTGGCTGCGCCGGCCCTCCTGCTTGTCACCGTCATGGTGTTGCTGCCGGTCGGTTGGCTGTTCGGCCTGTCCTTCACTGACGACGCCGGCGCACCGAGTCTTGAGCATTACCGGCGCATGCTGGCCGAGCCCTCCTATGGCCGCACCTTTCGCACCACCTTCGAGATCAGCCTGCTGACCACGGCGATCTGTATCCTGCTCGGCTACCCGCTCGCCTACTTCCTGTCGCAGCTGCCGCGCCGTGCCGCCAATCTCTGCATGATCGCGGTGCTGCTGCCGTTCTGGACCTCGCTCCTGGTACGCACCTATGCCTGGCTCGTGCTGCTCCAGCGCAGCGGGCTGATCAACAGCTGGGGCATCCAGCTCGGTCTCTGGAGCGAGCCGCTGCAGCTCGTCCACAATGTCGGCGGCACGCTGATCGGCATGGTCCACATCATGCTGCCCTTCCTCGTCCTGCCGCTCTACGGCACGATGCGGGCTATCGACCGTGATCTGCTGCGCGCCGCCTCGAGCCTGGGCTCGACGCCCGCCCATGGCTTCTGGACCGTGTTCTTCCCGCTCTCGCTGCCCGGTCTCGCCGCCGGCTCCGCGCTCGTCTTCGTGCTTTGCCTCGGCTTCTACGTGACGCCGGCCATGCTTGGCGGCGGCAAGGTGACGATGGTCTCGAACCGCATCGCCAACGACATCGAACTGTTCTTCAACTGGGGCGCGGCGAGTGCGCTCGGCGTCGTGCTGCTGGTGATCACGCTCGCGGTGCTCGTCCTGGCGGCACGGCTGTCGCGCGGCGCCGGCCTGTTCGGGGGAGGGCATTGAGCATGAACTGGCTCGATCGCCCCGCCAGCGACACGCAGATCACGCATCGCTCGCGGCTGTGGCTCTACGGGCTCGGCGTGCTGGTGCTGGCCTTCCTGGCCCTGCCGACGCTGATCGTGATCCCGATGTCGTTCTCGCACTCCCAGTATCTGGAGTTCCCGCCGCGGCAATGGTCGTTGCGCTGGTACGAGGCCTATTTTTCCTCGGGTGGTTGGATGGCTGCGACCGTGACCTCGCTCAAGGCCGGGCTTTGCACCGCGCTATTGGCGACGCCGGTCGGCACGCTCGCGGCCTATGGGCTGCACGTCTCGCGCATTCGTTTCGCCGGGGTTGCGATCCTGGCTTTGCTGACGCCGACCATCGTCCCGGTCATCCTCGTCGGCATCGCGCTGTTCTACGCCTTCGTGCAGCTCAAGATGGTCAATTCCTTCATGGGCATCGTCCTTGCGCATTCGATCCTGGCGGTCCCGATCGTGATGATGATCGTTGGATCGGCGCTGAAGAGCTTCGATCTCGATCAGGAGCGCGTCGCCCGCAGTCTCGGCGCAACACGGTTGCAGGCCTTCCTGCAGGTGACGATGCCGCAGATCGGCTTCGCGATCGTCACCTCGGCGCTGCTGTCCTTCCTGACGTCCTTCGACGAGGTGGTCGTCTCGCTCTTCGTCTCCGGCGGCGACAACTCGACGTTGACGCGTGCGATGTTCATGGCGCTGCGCGACCAGATTGACCCGACCATCGCGGCGATCTCGACGATCATGATCGTGATCACCTCGCTGCTGCTCGCGATCACGCAGATCTTCGGCAAGCCTGAGAACTAGGCGGCGGTGCTCGCTTGCAGCGCCCGCTTCAGGCCGCGCATCGCAGCCTCGGGCGTGGTCACGACCCGCAGTCCGGTGGCGGCCTCGATCGCCGGCCTCGCGCGGGCGAGCGAGAACTGGCCCAGGATCAGCGTGTCGACGTCCCTCAGCTTTGCCGCGGCCTCGGCCGCAAGCCGGTCGTGGGTCGCGCCGTCGCCTCCCTTGAGCGCCGCGAGGGCCCCATCGACGACGATGCCGGTGACATCGACCGGCTTGCCGGCCATTTCGTTGAGCTCCTGCGTCAGCGAGGGCAGGGAGGGGGCGAAGGTGACGATCAGCCCGATCCGGCCGCCGAGCGCCAAGGCTTCGCTGAAGGCCGACTCGTTGGGCCGAAGCACCGGGATCGGCAGGGCGCGCTTGACCGCGTCGATGGCCGGGCCGAAGGCCGAGCAGGTGAACAGGATCGCCCTGGCGGGCCCGGCGGTCCCCTCGGTCGCAGCCGCATAGCGTCCGAGCGTGAGGAAGCGTTCGGTCATGGCCTGGTCGAGGCTGCCGCGCGCCGCGAGATCGGTGGCGAGCGAGGTGTCGAGCAGGTCGAAGGCCTTGGCCTCAGGCCAGTGCGAGGCGAAGGCCGACCTCGCCGGCAACACGGATTCCTCGAGCGCATGGATGAGCGCGATGCGCGGGGCGTGTGCGATCGTGTCGGTCATGACAGGCCCTTCACTCGCTCACGAGCGTTCGCGCCTTCAGAAGGGCGAGCAGGCCCTCGTCGCGGCGCTCTTCCAGCTCGGCGATCGAGCGCCCGCCTGCTTCCTCGGCCACGCCCGCGACGATCTTCGCCTGGACATCTGCGTCGAGCGAGGGGGTGCCGAGCGATTGCCAGCGCCGCACCTGGCTCGGTCCGAGATGGGCGAGGTAGCCGGCGATGCCGCCTTCGCCGCCGCCGAGGTGATAGGTCATGTGTGGACCCATCAAGGCCCAGCGCAGACCGGGCCCGTTGCAGAGCGCGGCATCGATGTCGGCGACGCTCGCCACGCCTTGCTCGACGAGATGCACCGCCTCGCGATAAAGCGCTGAGGCCAGCCGGTTAGCGATATGGCCGGGCATTTCGCGATTGAGCACGACCGGACGCCGCCCGAGCGCGCGGTAGAATTCCGCGGCCCGCGCCACCACACCGGCATCCTCCCCGACGATCTCGACCAGCGGCACCAGATGCGGCGGGTTGAATGGGTGCGCCACGACGATCCGCTCCGGCCGCGCGCAATCGGCGACAATAGCGCTGCGGACCAGCGCCGAGGTCGAACTGGCGATGATCGCGTCGGGCGGCAGCTTGGCGTCGATCTCGGCGAGAAGCTTGCGCTTCACCGCCTCGTTCTCTGGGCCGTTCTCCTGGACGAAGCCGGCGCCCTTAAGTGCCGCCGCGAGGTCGGTGGAGAAAATGACCGAGCCCGTGCCCGTCAGCCCTAGCTCGGCCAGTTGCGCCCGCGCCCGCTCGACATAGGCGAGGAAGCGCGCTTCCGCTTCGGGATTGGGATCATAGGCCGAGACGGTGACGCCATGGGCGCTGGCGAGCGCTGCCCAACTGGCGCCGATCATGCCGGCGCCGACGATGGCGAGATGCTGGACGGTGTCGCTCATGGGCTTTCGTTCCGGGCTGTCACTCGGCCTTGATGCCGGCGGCCTTGATCAGGTCGCCCCATTTGCCGATCTCGCTGTCGATCCGCGCCGATGCCTCGGCCGGCGTGCTGGGTTTCGGCACGACCCCCTGCAGCGCGAACGCCTCCTTCAGCTTCGGGCTTTGCAGAGCCTTGTTCAACTCGGCATTGAGCTTGTCCAGCACGGGCTGGGGCGTACCGGCGGGCGCCAGCATGCCGAACCATGACGAGACCTCGAAGCCGGCGAGACCCTGCGAGATCGCGGTCGGCGTCTCCGGCATGAACGGCGAAGCCTCCGTCCCGGTGGTCGCGATGGCCCGCAGCGAACCGGCCTTCACATGCTGCAGCACGGCCGGAATCGTGTCGAACATGATCTTGACCTGGCCCGCGACCATGTCGGTCATCGCCGGACCTGAGCCGCGATAGGGCACGACGGGCATCTTGGTGCCGGCCTTGATGTTGAACAGCTCGCCCGAAAGATGCTGCGGCGAGCCTTGACCCGACGAAGCGTAGGAATAGCCGTCCGGGCTCGCCTTGATCAGCGCGATCAGCTCGGGAACCGTCTTGGCGGGAACCGACGGGTGAACGACGAGCGCGAGCCCGACATTGCCGGCCAGCCCGATCGGGATCAGGTCCTTCTTGAGGTCGAAACCGGTTTTTGCCTGCAGGCCTGTATTGATCGAATGGCTTGTCAGGGCGCCGAGCAGAAGCGTGTAACCATCCGGCTGGGCCCGCGCGACGGCGGCCGCGCCGACGCTGCCGCCGGCACCGGCACGGTTCTCGACCACGACGCGCTGACCGAGCGAGTTCGACAGCTCCTCGGCCACGACGCGGCCGATGATGTCGGTCGCGCCGCCGGGCGCATAGGGCACGACCAGCGTGATCGGCTTCTGCGGATAGGCCTGCGCGAAGGCCGTGACGGGAAGAGCCAGCGAAAGGCCGGCGAGCGCGCCGATGAGGTGACGGCGGTCGAGCATGGGTTTTCCTCCGGGAGTGGGCGTGCGGACCGGTTGGCTCCGGTCTCGGCGAAATGGCTTGGGCCGGACCGGCCGATCAGCAGAAGTCGAAATCGCAGCCTTCGTCGGCCTGCAGCACGGTGGTGAGGTAAAGATGGCGGTAGCCGCGCGAGGCCTCGGCCAGATGCGCTGGCGGCTGCCATTCGCCCCGGCGGCGCTCCAGTTCGGCATCGTCGACGAGCAGCGTGATCTCGCGGGCCTCGACATCGAGCCGGATCATGTCGCCGTCGCGGACGAGCCCGAGCGGGCCGCCGACCGCCGATTCCGGCGTGATGTGCAGCACGATCGTACCGAAGGCGGTGCCGCTCATGCGGGCGTCGGAGATGCGGACCATGTCCTTGACGCCGGCCTGCGCCAGCTTCTTGGGGATCGGGATGTAGCCGGCTTCCGGCATGCCGGGCGCGCCCTTCGGGCCGGCATTGGTCAGCACGAGCACGTCGTCCGCCTTCACGTCGAGGGCGGGATCGTCCATCCGGCGCACCATGTCCTCGACAGATGCGAAGACCACGGCACGGCCGGCGTGCTTCAGAAGGGCAGGCGAGGCGGCGGAGTGCTTGATGACGGCGCCCCCGGGAGCGAGATTGCCGCGCAGAACCGCCATGCCGCCGGTCGGCTTCACTGGGCTTTTGGCGGTTCGGATGATGCTCTGGTTCGGCACGTCCTCGGCCGCGTCCGCAACCTCGCCGATTGTGCGGCCGTCGATCGTCGGGGCCGAGCGGTCGAGATGGTCGCCGAGCTCCTTCATCAGCTTGGGCACGCCGCCGGCCCAGTGGAAATGCTCCATGTAGTGGTCGCCCGAGGGCTTGAGGTCGATCAGCACCGGCACCTTGCGGCCGATGGCGTCGAACTCCTCGAGATTGATCGACAGTCCGGCGCGGCGCGCAATCGCGGCCAGATGCACGAGGCCATTGGTCGAGCCGCCGATCGCCTGCAGGACGGTCAAGGCGTTCCGGAAGGCAGTTTCGGTCAGGATCTCGCTCGGCTTCGGGCCGCCCTTGGCGAGCCTGACCGCTTCGCGCCCGCTCGCCTCGGCCGCTCGGATACGGTCGGCGTGGGTGGCGGGGATCGTGCCCGAACCAGGCAGGGCAATGCCGAGCGCCTCGACCAGGCATCCCATGGTGCTGGCCGTGCCCATCACCATGCAGGTGCCCTGTGTCGGCGCGAGACGGCCGCTCAGAACCTCGATCTCGGCTTCGTCGATCTGGCCGGCGCGATGCTGGCCCCAGAGCCGGCGGCAATCGGTGCAGGCGCCGAGCACCTCGCCCTTGTGGTGACCGACGAGCATCGGGCCGGTGATCAGCTGGATCGCCGGGACATCGGCGCTGACGGCGCCCATGAGCTGGGCCGGAACGGTCTTGTCGCAGCCACCGATCAGCACCACCGAGTCACAGGGCTGCGCCCGGATCATCTCCTCGGTGTCGATCGCCATGAGATTGCGCAGGAACATCGAGGTCGGGTTGGCGAAGGATTCGTGGATGGAGATCGTCGGGAACTCCATCGGCAGGCCGCCCGCCAGCATGACGCCGCGCTTCACCGCCTCGATCAGCCGCGGCACGTTGCCATGGCAGGGGTTGAAGTCACTGAAGGTGTTGGTGATGCCGATGATCGGCCGGTCGAGCGCGTCGTCGGAGAAGCCCGCAGCCTTGATGAAGGCCTTGCGCAGGAAGAGCGAGAAGCCGGGGTCGCCATAGGTCGCGAGATTGCGGCGCATGCCGCGTGCCGCCGGCTTTGCGGATGGGGTATCGTTGTCGGACGTGCTCATGCGGCTAGGAATATGTCCGTTGCCAGGATTGTCAACAATTATGTCGAAGGGTTATAAACTGGCATGACCGTGACCGCCCTGAAAGCCCAGACCACCGAGCGGGTCCGCAGCGTCGCCGCCATGCTGGAGGAGGAAATCGTCCTCGGCTGGCTCCTGCCGCGGGAACGGCTGGTCGAGGAGGAATTGGCCGAACGGCTCTCGGTAAAGCGCCATGTCGTGCGCGAGGCGCTGGCCGATCTGGAGCGGGTGGGGCTGGTCGAGCGCATCCCGAACCGGGGCGCCGTGGTCAAGCTGCTGGACCCGCTGGAAGTGCGGCAGATCTATTCGGTGCGCGAGGTCCTGGAGACCCTTGCCGCCGAGCAGATCCCGCTGCCGGTGTCGCCTGTCGTCCTGGAGCGCTTGCGCGTCGTGCAGAAGCAGCACGCTGCGGCCGTGGACGCCGCGGATGCGCGCGCAGCATTCCGCGCCAACATGATCTTCCACGAGACGCTGTTCCGCGCCTGCGGCAATCCCCATCTCGTCGAACTGATCCAGGGTCTGGCGCAGAAGGTCCATGGCGCGCGCTCGATCACGGCCGCGAGTGCCGAGCATCTCACGCTCGCTCGCGATGAGCATGCCGCGATGGTCGAGGCGCTTGCCGTCGGCGATCGCGAGCGTCTCGTGGCGCTGTGCCGCCAGCATCTAGGGCCATCCCGCGACGCCTACATCGCCGCCGTCGAAGCCCGCTTCACCCGGCAGGCGACGCCCGGCAGTGCGATCAAGGCCTAGCCGCCGAATGCGTCACGCCGCCGTTTCGATCCCGAGCCGCCAGCGCGAAACATCGATACGGGCGGTCAGCGGCAGGTGGTCCGACGCCTTGCGGGACAAAGGCGTGTCGTGCACGCAGAGTTCGGAGATCAGCCCGTCCGGCCAGGCCAGGATACGGTCCAGCGGCAGCATCGGCCGGCGCGACGGGAAGCTCGCTGGGTGCCTCATATCGGCAAAATGCGGGGCGAGCACGTCGAGCGCCGAGCGACGGCTGCGCCGCCATTCGTTGAAGTCGCCGAGCAGGATGGTCGGCATCGGCACGAGTTCGAGGAAGGCGTGCAGCAGTGCAGTCGCCTGATCGACCCGCGAGCGCCGCAGCAGGCCGAGATGGGCCGCGATCACGCGGAACTTGCCTTCGCCGAGGTCGAGCTCGGCGACGACCGCGCCGCGCGGTTCGATCCCGGGTAGCTTGAGGCGGAAGCGCCGATAGGAGAGCGGCTCGCCGCGCACGAGCAGCGCGTTGCCGTGCCAGCCGTGGCCGTCGACGACATCGGACTGGACGAGGAGATGCAGCCCTGTCTCGCGCAGGATCGCGGCGGGATCGAGCAGCCCGGTGCGCTGGCCAAAGCGGCGGTCGACCTCCTGCAGCGCCACCAGATCGGCGCCGATCTCGGCCAGCACCGCGACGGTTCTGTCGGGCCGGACACGGCGATCAGTGCCGCGGCACTTGTGGATGTTGTAGGACGCGACCTTCACCGGACCTCGCTCATCGACATCATAGATAGGGCATGAGCAGCCGGGCCGCCGCATCACGAATTTTCACGATTCCCCAGCGCGCGTCGATCTCTTCCAGCGTCACCCGGTGGCTCCGCTTGCCATCGATCAGGCCGCCGATGCGCTGGGCCAGTTCGCGATCATAGAACTCCATCGTGATCTCGAAGTTCAACCGCAGACTTCTCGCGTCCCAGTTCGCGCTGCCGATCAGGCACCAGGCGTCGTCGACGGTCGCGAGCTTGGAATGGTCGAAAGGGGCGGGCGAACGCCAGATCTGACAGCCACTCTTGAGGAGCGGGCGGATATGCGCCTGCATTGCCCACCCCATCAGGCGATGGTTGTTTCTGGCGGGTATCACGAGATGGACGTCGACGCCGCGCAGCGCGGCAAGTTGCAGCGCGGTGATCACCTGCTGCTCGGGCAGGAAATAGGGCGTCGCGATCCGCAGCGAGGACGAGGCGGCGTTGATCGCGGACAGGATCGTCAGCATCAGCTGATCGACGCTCTGGTCCGGGCCGGACGAGATGACACGGGCCGGCGCATGGCCGCTGCGATAGCTCGACGGAAGCCAGAGCGGCCCGTCCAGCGTCTCGCCGGTCACGAAGGCCCAGTCGTCCTGGAAGCTTTCCATGACCTGCTGCACCACCGGCCCCTCGACCATGAAGTGGACGTCGCGGACGGGCTCGTCCGGCTGCGATGCCAGCACGTTCTCGCCGCCGATGTTGAGCCCGCCGACAAAGGCCGTCTTGCCGTCGATCAGCAGGATCTTCTTGTGCAGCCGCAGATCGAGAAGCGGCATCTTCCACGGCAGCAGGGAATGGAGGAAGCGCGCGGCCGGCACGCCCTGGCGGCGCAGATGGTGATAGGCGCGCGAATGCAGGAAGCCGCCGCCGAAACCGTCGATCAGCACACGCACCGCCACGCCGCGGCCATGCGCCTGCGTCAGAGCCTCGATGAACTGCAGCCCCAGCGCGTCGGTCCGGAAGATGAAGGTCGAGAGCGCGACGCTGGATGTCGCCGCCTCGATCGCCGCCAGCATGCGCGGATAGGCCTCGTCGCCGCAATCCAGCACCGCTGCGACCGTGCCGGGCTCCGTCGCCGAGCTGGTGATCCGGCCGACTGCTGTCTGGAGGCTGCCAGTCGGGCCGGTGCGAGCAAGCGCGCGTTTGGACCGTGTCGCTCCACTGTCATCCACGCCGCGCAGGCGTCGCGCCCGCCGCTGTACCCGGTTGATCCCGAAGCCGAAATACAGGATCGGGCCGAAGAAGGGCGAGAGCCAGGCCAGGCCGATCCAGCCGATCGCGGCAGGAACATCGCGCTTCCGCAGCAGGGCATGCATCGTTACCGCCCCGGCGGTAGCGACATGGATCGCCGTCAGCAGCAGGGGGACGTGATCGGCGAGGGGCGCGGCGAATTCCATCGAGCTTCGGATTTACTATGAAGCGCGGCGCTTGGACATCCGCCACGGAAATCCTCAGCAGGGCAGGCGGGCGCCCCGGAGCGCGATCAGGCGGAGCCGATGTTCCACTGCGCGATGACGCGGTTCTCCGGGTGGCCAGGATCGTAGCCGAGGACGCCGTAGCAGGCCGTGCCGAGAAGCAGATGCCGCACCGCGTCGAGCTCGAGCCCGATCCAGCGCGCCGCGAGGCAGCGGCCAAAATGGCCGTGCGAGAAGACGGCGACCTTCCCCGTCAGCGACGACAGCAGCGCGACCATGCGGTCGGCCCGCGCGCTGATCTGCGCGGGCGTCTCGCCATTGGGGCAGCCGTCGCGAAGGATGTCCCAGTCGGGACGCCCCGCGCGGATCTCGACGGAGCGCTGTCCTTCATAGTCGCCGTAGTCCCACTCGGCGAGATCGGCCTCGACAGTAGCCTGTGCACCGAGACCGGCCAGTCTCGCAGTCTGGCGCGCACGCTGGCGCGGGCTGGTGAGCACATGTGCGAATCCGAGCCGGCTGAACCGCGCCTCGAGGGCGCGCGCTTCGTCCTCGCCATGGGCCGTCAGCGGGATATCGGTCCGTCCGGTGTGCTGTCCCGATAGCGACCATTCTGTCTGGCCGTGCCTGACCAGATAGATCTGAAGCGGCGCCGCGGGCTCGTGCTTGCTGTCGTCTGTCATTCCTGGTCACTTCCTCCGGCATCGCAGCGCGGGCGCGCATTTGGATCGGCCCGGCCATTCCGCCATATAGCGCGTGTTCCGTAACGAATCGCGAGGGGCCCATGCCCAAGCTCTGCAAGTTCACCTCGCCGGCCGACGGCAAGCCGGTCTACGTCAACCCGGCCCTCGTCACCGTCGTCTACACCTTCAAGGGCCAGCCGCCCGACACGATCATCGGCTTCGGCAAGGACTACATGCTCGGCGTGAAGGAAAGCCTCGAGGAGACGGTGAGGCGCCTGGAGAGTGTGGACGCCGAGCCAGGGTCGGAACGCTGACATTGCACGGGGCGCTCCGGGCCCTGCGCTGACTAGGAACCGGCACCGGGTTTGGGGCCGATTGCCCGCTCTCACGGATTTGGGAGATTCTGCGGAAGCAGGCGATGCCCGGCTGCCGTGTCCGGTCTGGGTCAAGAGAAGGTGGCTACTGCAATGGCTGAGGGCATCCGTTCTTCCGACACGACGCGCCTGACCCGGATCGAACCCGATGTGCGCCTCGTCGTGCTTGCCCGGACCATGCAGTCGCGGGGGGCGGGATCGGAAGCAATGCTGCGGGACAGCGCCGTCCACTGGGCTCGCCATGGCGAGACATGTGTGGGCCAGGCGCTCTATCGACACAGCTCCATGTTTCGGAACGCTTCGGAAGCGCCAGCGTGGAGCCATCTCGAACTGATCTATTTCCGCGACATCGTTCCTGCCGGCGCCATCAAGGAACTTGTCCTCGACCAGCAACCGGCTGAAACCCACCTGCTGCGAGCCGAGATTCTTCTGACGACCCCCTCGGCCTTCGTGATGCCGCGAGGGTGGAAGGGTTCGGCGGAGCGTCCCGAACGGCAGGTGTCGCTCGAATATATCGACGTGCGACCGGCGCATCTCGGCGAGTACAGGGACATCATGCGGGCATATATCGGCCCTGCCGCCGCGATGGTCGTCGCTGCGGGCAAGATCGGGACATTCAGGACGATGGAGACTGCGGCTGTGCTCTACCGCGACCCTGATCTGAACATCGACTGGAACCAGATCCATCTGTGCGAGGTGGACCCCGCCGGCTTTACAGGGTTCGGTGAGGAGTTCGATGCCGCTCTCCGCGAGATATCTCCGGAAGGCGGCTTCACGGCCGTGTTTGCAGGCCTCGACCGCATGCGTTCGATTCCGCGATGGACGTTCAACGATCCGGTGGTGGAGGCGGATGCCGGGCTGGGCCAACTAGATCTGGAGCAGCCGCCTCAAGCTTGACGGAAATGCCCTGCGTTGCGCCACGCCCTCTAGAGGACCTCGCGCACCCGCAGCAGCGTCGAGTCCATATGCACCCCGATGATGCGACTGAGCTCCACCGCATCGCGCTTCAGCAACGCCGCCATCATCTCCTCGTGCTCGGCGACGGCGCCGGCCCATTTCACCGGCCCCTCATTGCCGACGAAGCGCAGCCGCTTGATCCGTGACTGCAGCGTCGCGTGCATTTCCATCAGCGCGGCATTGCCGGAGGCGGCCACGATCGCGCTATGGATCGCCTGGTTGAGCTTGAAGTATTCCAGCCGGTTACGGGTCTCGTAGAGCACCAGCATCTGCTTGTGCAGGGTGTGGATCGCCTCGATCGCCTCATCGCTCGCCTCTGCGCAGGCGATGCGCCCGCCGAGTTGCTCCAGCGTCTTGAGCACTTCGAGGATGCCGGCGAGGTCTTGTTCGGAGAAGCGCCGCACGACCGCGCCCTTGGCCGGCAGGATCTCGACCAGCCCCTCGCTCGCCAGCGTCTTGATCGCCTCTCGCAGGGGGGTGCGCGAGACACCGAGCTGCGCCCCGACCAATCCCTCGTTGATGCGCTGGCCCGGCGCCAGCCGGCCTTCGATGATCATGTCGCGCAGCCGCTCCAGAACCTCGTCGTGGAGGGTCCGGCGCGTGATCCGGGGATAGTCGCTCGCAGCTTCGCTCATCGCAGCTCCACACATCCTGTCGCAGCGCCGGTTACGGCACGTGAGCCTTGCGCTGTCAAACGCTCGCCACGTCCCCGGCGAACATCGCATCCTGCCGGCGGCGCATCGCCAGCAGATCCGAGCCGGCCGCGATCTCGACATCGCCGAGGCGGATCGCGTCGCCCGCTTTGACCGCGCGCACCAGCGTCCGGTCGGCCACCAGATAGAACGGGGCAGGGCGCTCCGGCGCGAGCGCCGTGGCCGGCCGAACCTCGGCTCCGACGTCGGCGATGCTGTGGTGATGTCCACCCATGGTCAGCACCGTGCCGGCCGCGAGGTCGCGCTGCGCCACCGCGACCAGATCCATCCGTGGACGATAATCCTCGCCATAGCCGGAGCGGCCGAGGCCGACAGCATCGAGGATCGAGGTCGCGACCTCGACGCCCAGCAGGTGCCGCGGCAGGTAGAGCATCGCCGTCTTGGCATCATGGCCGACGACATGGCCCTTGCCGGCCAGCATCTCCCAGGTCTCGGCGTTGTCACAGCGCACGACGATGAAGACGCCGCCGGCGAAGCTCGCCTCCTCCGCAAGCCGCAGATGGTGGAACACGTCGATCCGCCGCTCGCCCGACATCAGCCCGCCCAGGGCCTTGTCGGCAAACAGGTCGGCGATTTCGGGGATGCGGGCCGGCGGCGCATGAAAGCCCGCGGCATCGGCCGAGAAGCCCAGCGCGTTGGCGACGAGCGTCATCTCGCAGAGATCGGGCACGGCGCGCAGCGGATAGGCCTCACCCAGGATTCGCGCGCGCTCGGCAGCGGTGCGGGTGACGGCCGAAGGCTCGCCGCCAAGCCAGTGCTGGCGAAGTTCGGGCAGGTTCTTGGTGACGCCGTTGCATGTGACCGATCCCGTCGCGGGATCGAAGACGAAGTCGTATTCGCTGGACTTGCCCGCGGCGATGATCTCGAGGCCGAGCACCTCGGCCCAGCTCGCGAGCGCGATCAAGAGGCTCGGCTGGTCGCCATCGACAGGGGTGATCACAACGCCCTTCTCCCTGGCGAGCCGGGCGAGACCGGGGCCCACCACGCTGTCGGCTTCCTTGGAAACCAGCGCGACATGCCGCCCGGCCTCGATCGCCATCAGGCTGTGCCGGGTCGCGGCTTCCGGGCTGCCGGTCGCTTCCGCGAGGAGCTGGAAGGGCAGGGCGATGACCGTTTCGAGCCGGCCGGCTGCGACGCATTTCCCGGCGTCCCAGGCGGCCTGCGCTTCGGCGGGCGTCTCGCAAAGCGCGATCTCGGCTCTTGCATAGCCGGCTGCCTCGAAGGCGCGACCGGCCGCTTCCGCCGTCATGTCGACCGCAATGCGCGCATTCACCAGCGGAATCTTCCGCGCCTGGGCGAGATAGCTGCGGCCGAAGCCGCCGCTGCCGACGAGGCAGGTTTCGACAGGCTGCGTGATGCCGGCGTAATGCGCGTGGAAATTCATCGTTCCTCCGGAGCGTCTCGATAGGCCGGCGACTGCGCGCCTTGCCCAAGGACTACACCAGTCGTGTTATGCTGCATACAGCATACTTGTAGGGCGGAAAGGGCTATGCTAGCCAGAAGGCCTTGAAGGGACCCCCGGTCGAAACCGGGGGCTGCAGTGGAGAAGCGCCATGGACAAGCGGACCGAGGGCGGATTGCCGGTGATCGCCGTCGCGATGGGCGATCCCTCGGGCATCAGCCCGGAACTGACGGCACGGATCCTGGCCGAGCCCGATCTGCGCGCGGCGGCACGCTTCGTCGTCTTCGGCGACAAGCGCCTGCTCGACCTCGGCATCAAGGACGGCGGCGTCGATCCGCAGGCCAACGTCGTCCGCGATGGCGACGCCCTGCCGCTCGGTGACCGGCCGGTCTTCGTCGATCTCGGCAATCATGATCCGGCTGATCTGCAGCGCGGCAAGGCGACGCTTGGCGGCGGCAAGGCCGCGACCGAGAATTTCCGCCGTGCCCTGCAGTTCGCGGCCTCGGGGCAGGCCGATGCCGTCTTCTTCACGCCATTCAACAAGGCGGCGATGCGGTTTGCCTATCCCGGCTATGACGACGAGATCCGCTTCGTGCGCGACGCCATCGCCTTCGAGGGACCGGCCAGCGAGTTCAACATTCTCGACAAGCTCTGGAATGCGCGGGTGACCTCGCATATCCCGCTCTCGGAAGTGGCGCAGAACATCACCGGGGAGCGCATCCTGCGGGCGCTGACGCTGGCCGACGCCAATCTGCGCATGGCCGGCTTCAACCCGCCCCGCATTGCGGTTGCAGGCATCAATCCTCATGCCGGCGACGGTGGCAATTTCGGCCGCGACGAGATCGACACCATCGAGCCGGCCGTGAAGGCCGCCAAGGCCAAGGGCTTCACGGTGGAGGGGCCGTTCCCGTCCGACACGGTGTTCCTGCGGGCGCGCAACGGCGACTTCGATGCCGTCCTGACGATGTATCACGACCAGGGCCAGATCGCGATGAAGCTGATCGGCTTCGACAGCGGCGTCACCCTGATCGGCGGCTTCCCCTTCCCGATCTGCACGCCGGCCCATGGCACGGCCTATGAGATCGCCGGCAAGGGCGTCACCAATCTCGGCGCGACCCGCGCCGCCCTTTCGCTCGCCATCAAGATGGCGCAGGACGGCAAGGCGAGGGCCAAGGCCGCCGCCTGACCTCTCGACGCCAGTTCTTTCAAAGACCGCCGCTCAAGAGCGGTCGCGAAAAACCGATCCTCCAGGGAGAAACGCATGAAGACCTTCAGCATCACTGCCGCATGTGCGGCGGCCTTCGCCATCGGCTCCATCGGGGCGGCGCAGGCTTGGCAGCCGACCAAGCCGATCGAGTTCGTCGTGACCTCCGGCGCCGGCGGCGGCACCGACAACTTCGCCCGCATGATCCAGTCGATCATCGCCAAGCACAAGCTGATCGACCAGCCGATCGTCGTCGTGAACAAGGGCGGCGGATCGGGCGCGGAAGGCTATGTCTACGGCAAAGGCGCCAAGGGCGATCCCAACCGCGTCATCTTCGGGACCAACAACGCCTATCTGCTGCCCTATGTCGCCAAGCTTGGCTACAAATACAGCGACCTGACGCCGGTTGCGGGGCTGGCGCTCGACGAATTCCTGCTCTGGGTCAAGGGCGACGCGCCCTATGCTGACGCCAAGGGCTATCTCGAGGCCGTGAAGGCCAAGCCGATGGGCTTCAAGATGGGCGGCAGCCAGTCGAAGGACACTGACCAGACCCTGACCTCGATGATCCAGGACGCCACTGGCGTGAAATGGATCTATGTGCCGTTTCAGGGCGGCAGCGCCGCGGCTGTGCAGCTCGCCGGCGGCCATATCGACTCCAACGTCAACAACCCGAACGAGAATATCGGCCAGTGGAAGGCCGGGCAGGTGAAGCCGCTCTGCGTGTTCTCGCCGGTGCGCCTCGCCAAGAGCGATCCGGTCTTCGAGGGCAAGGGCTGGGGCGACATCCCGACCTGCAAGGAAGCCGGGCTGCCGCTCGAGACCTTCCAGATGCCGCGCACCGTCTGGCTACCGGCCGAAGTCCCGGCCGACGCCGTCTCCTTCTATGCCGACGTGCTGGAGAAGGTCTCCAAGACGCCGGAATGGCAGGAATTCGTCGCCCGGACGGCGCAGACCGCCAAGTTCATGAAGGGCCAGGAACTGGCCGACTTCGTCGCCAAGGACGATGCCGCCAACAAGAAGGTCTTCGAGAACGAAGGCTGGATCGCGAAGTAAGGGACTGCCTGCCGGCGTCCGCTTGCCGTCATTGCGAGCGTAGCGAAGCAATCCAGGAGCGCCAGCGCTCCATGTCCTCCTGGATTGCTTCGTCGCTTCGCTCCTCGCAATGACGAGGAGCTTCAACAGCAATTCCGATCACGAGGAATCCGCCCATGATCACCCGCTTCTGGGCCGAGATCGCGACCGCGCTGGCGACGCTGGTTTTCGGCCTCGCCATCGTCAAGGGCGCGCTCGAATTCGGTATCGGCTGGGATTCTTCGGGCCCGCAGCCCGGCGCCTTCCCGTTCTATACGGGTGGTCTCGTCGCCCTGGCGAGCCTGGGCACGCTGGTCTTCACCGCGATGCGACAGATCGCCGGCGCACCCTGGCTGAAGGAAGAGTTCCTCGACCGGGAGCGCGGCCGGCGGGTCGCTTCCTTCCTGCTGCCGCTGATCGCCTTCGTCGTGCTCAGCGCGACGCTCGGCATGTATGTCGCGACACTGCTCTATCTCGTCTTCACCATGCGCTTTCAGGGGCATTACGGCTGGCTCCAAACGCTGGCGACGGCGTTCGGAACGGCGGCCTTCTTCTATCTCGCCCTCGAGAAATTCTTCCAGATCAGCCTGCTCAAGGGGCCGCTCGAGCCTCTGCTCGGCCTGTGAACGGGCTGCAACGGAAAGCGAGGCGGTAAGCCATGGATAACATCGCCAATCTGATGCACGGCTTCTCGGTCGCGCTGACCACGCACCACATCCTGCTGATGATGGCGGGTGTGCTGCTCGGCGTGCTCGTCGGCGTGCTGCCGGGGCTGGGTGCGCCGAACGGCGTCTCGCTGCTGCTGCCGCTGACCTTCAGCATGGACCCGGTCTCGGCCATCATCCTGCTGACCTCGCTCTATTGGGGCGCGCTCTTCGGCGGCTCGACCACCTCGATCCTGTTCAACATCCCCGGCGAGCCTTCATCGGTCGCGACCACCTTCGACGGCCACCCCATGGCCAAGCAGGGCCGGGCGACGGAAGCGCTCTCCTTCGCCTTCCTCTCGGCCGGCTTCGGCGCGCTGGCCGGCGTCATCCTGATCACGCTGCTTTCCGGCTGGGTCGCGAAATTCGCACTGAAGTTCTCCTCGCCGGAGTATTTTGCGGTCTACTTCATGACCTTCGCCAGCTTCATCGGCCTGGGCGGGGCCTCGCCGGCGAAGACCATTGTCTCGATGGGCATCGGCTTCACGCTTGCCTCGATCGGCATGGACTCGGTTTCGGGCAATGTCCGTCTGACCTATGAGTTCGACGTGCTGCTGGCGGGCGTCTCCTTCCTGATCGCGGTCATCGGCCTGTTCGGTATCGGCGAATTGCTGCTGACGATGGAGGAGGGGCTGAAGTTCGAGGGCGTCGCCGCCAAGGTTCGCGTCCGCGACGTGCTGCTCACCGCGGCCAAGCTGCCGCGTTACTGGCTGGCCTTGCTGCGCTCCAGCGCCATCGGCATCTGGATGGGCATTACGCCGGGCGGGCCGACGGCGGCCTCCTTCATGAGCTACGCCATGGCCAAGCGCTCCTCGCGCCACCCGGCGAAGTTCGGCAAGGGCGAACCCGAAGGCGTGATCGCGCCCGAAACCGCCGACCATGCCGCGGGCTCCGCCGCGATGCTGCCCATGCTGGCGCTCGGCATCCCCGGCTCCGCGACGGCCGCCGTGATGATGGGCGGCCTGATGATCTGGGGCCTCAACCCCGGCCCGACGCTGTTCACCGACCGCCCGGATTTCGTCTGGGGCCTGATCGCCTCGATGTATCTCGGCAATGTCGTGGCGGTCGTGGTCGTGCTGGCGACGGTGCCGCTCTTCGCCTCGATCCTGCGCATCCCCTTCTCGATCATCGGGCCGGTGATCGTGGTGATCTGCTTCATCGGCGCCTTCACGGCGGCGAGCAAGGAGTTCGACATCTGGCTGGCCCTGATCTTCGGCCTCGTCGGCTATGTCTTCAAGAAGCTCGACTACCCGATCGCGCCGCTGGTTCTGGCCATGGTCATCGGCGACAAGGCCGAGGACGCCTTCCGCCAGTCGATGATCTTCAGCCAGGGCTCGCTTTCGATCTTCTGGTCGAACCCGCTGGTCGCGACGTTGATGACGATCGGGCTCGCCCTTCTGGTGCTGCCGATGATCGGCCGTGTTACCCAATATCTGCGCGGGCGCACCGCTGCGCGCACGGTTTGACCGTCACTTCGAGAAACCATCGGAAACGCCGCCATGACCGAACCCTACAAGGGCATCCTGCCGATCGCCCCGACCATCTTCCACGACAATGGCGACCTCGACATCGAGGGCAACAGGCGCGTCATGGACCTGATGGTCGACCAGGGCGTCGATGGCATCTGCATCCTCGCGAACTTCTCCGAGCAGTTCCTGCTGACGGACGCCGAGCGTGAGAAGGTGATGCATCTCTCGTTGGAGCAGGTCGCAGCCCGCGTGCCGGTGATCGTAACGACCTCGCATTTCTCGACCCGGATCGCCGCCCAGCGCGCCAAGGCCGCCGCCGATGCCGGCGCCAAGATGCTGATGATGATGCCGCCTTATCATGGCGCACTGCTCAAGGCCGACGAGCAGGGCATGATCGAGCATTTCAAGCATGTTGCCGACGCCTGCGGCATCCCGATCATCCTGCAGGATGCGCCGCTATCCGGCGTGACGATGACGGTGCCGTTCATGGTGCGACTGGCCAAGGAAGTGCCGCTTGTCCGCTATTTCAAGATCGAGGTGCCCGGCACGGCCAACAAGCTGCGCGCGCTGATCGAGGCGGGCGGGGCGGCCGTCGCGGGTCCCTTCGATGGCGAGGAGGCGATCACCCTGATGGCGGATCTCGACGCCGGTGCCACCGGCACGATGACCTCGGCGATGATCCCCGATCTGATCAAGCCGATCCTGACGGCTTTCTTCGCCGGTGATCGCGAGGAGGCCAAGCGCCTCTATGCCCGTGTGTTGCCGATCATCAACTTCGAGAACCGCCAATGCGGCCTGCGCTCGGCGAAGGCGGTGATGAAGGAGGGCGGGGTGATCAAGTCGGAGGCCGTGAGGCATCCGCTGACGCCGCTGCATCCGAAGACCCGCGAGGGCTTGATCGAGCTCGCGCGCGAACTCGATCCGCTGGCCTTGCGCTGGGGGCGTTGAAACTTGTTGGGTTCCGGAAGAACCTTTCCGTCATCGCGGACAAGCGGCGAAGCCGCGCAGCTCCGGGATCCATCCTAGAGCTCCGGAGCCCTTCAATGGATCCCGGGGCAAGCCCGGGATGACTGTGAGATTCCAGGCAAAATCAGAGCCGGCTCTTGCTGCGGGGCCAACTATTTGCCGACCTCCAGCATGATCTTGCCGAGATGGGCGCTCGATTCCATCAGCTCATGGGCTTGCCTTGCCTGCTCAAGCGGGAAGGTGGCGTGAATGATAGGCTTGACCGTCCCGGTCTCCAGCAGCGGCCAGACATCGCGGCGCAGATGCTGGGCGATCTCGGCCTTGAGCGCCACCGAGCGGGCGCGCAGCGTCGAGCCGGTCAGCGTCAGGCGCCGCAGCATCATCTGCACCAGATCGAGCTCGGCCTTGCTACCTTGCAGAAAGGCGATCTGCACCAGCCTGCCATCCACACCCAGCGCGCTAATATTGCGCTGGATGTAGGGGCCGCCGACCATGTCGAGCACGACATCGACGCCCTTGCGGTTGGTCAGTCGCTTGACCTCCTCGACGAAATCCTGCGCGCGGTAGTCGATCGCCTCGTCGGCGCCGAGCGAGCGGCAGAAATCGCATTTCCCGGCCGAGCCCGCCGTCGCATAGACCGTCGCGCCGGCATGCTTGGCGAGCTGGATCGCGGTCGAGCCGATGCCGCTCGACCCGCCATGGATCAGGATCGTCTCGCCCTTCTTGAGCCGGCCGCGCGTGAACACGTTGTCGTAGACGGTGAAGTAGGTCTCGGGCAGGCCGCCGGCCTCCAGCAGCGAGAGCGGCTTCGGCACCGGCAGGCAAAGTGGCTCGTCCGCGACGGCGTACTCGGCATAGCCGCCGCTGATCACCAGCGCGCACACCTGTTCGCCGATGCGGCCGGCCGCGACCCCGTCGCCGACAGCGACGATATGGCCGGAGACCTCGAGGCCGGGGATCTGTGTCGCGCCGGGGGGCGGGGGGTAGCTGCCGGCGCGCTGTGCGCAGTCGGGCCGGTTGATGCCGGCGGCCGCGACCGCGATCAGGACCTGGCCCGGGCCGGGCTGCGGTACGGGTGCGGTCTCAATCTCGATCACCTCAGGCCCGCCCGCGCCTGCAAAACGCACCTGCTTCATCGTCTGCGGCAATGCCATGTCGTCATCTCTCCCTGCATGCGGGCAAATCTGGCTACTGAAGCGCGGTCCGCAACCTTTGTGTCCGGTTTGCAGGCTTTAGCGTCGCGCGGCCAGCGTGTTGGCGAGGGCAACGAAGCCCGAGACCGGGACTTCCTCGGCGCGGGCCGTCGGCGCCAGGCCGGCGGCCTCGATCCAGTCGGCAGGCTCGGCCAGAACGGCTTTCAGGCTCTGCCGCAGCATCTTCCGCCGCTGGCCGAAGGCCGCGAGCGTGATCCGTTCGAGCAGGCGCCGGTCGCAGGGCTCGGGCGTCTGGCGCGGTACGAGCTGCACCACCGCCGATGTGATCTTGGGCGGCGGCACGAAGGCGCTGCGGGGAACGTCGAACAGGATCTTCGTCTCGCAGCGCCAGTTGCACAGCACGGCGAGCCGGCCATAGTCGGCCCGCTGGTCCGGGGTGGCGACGATCCGCTCGGCGACCTCGCGCTGGAACATCAGCGTCAGCGAGGTCCACCAGGGCGGCCAGGCATCGCCGCTGAGCCAGCCGACCAGCAGCGGCGTGCCGATATTGTAGGGCAGGTTGGCGACGATCCGGGCCTTGCCGCCATCGAGACGGCTGGAGAGATCGACCGCGAGCGCATCGCCGTCGACGACCTCGAGCCGGCCGGGATAATGCGCGGCGATCTCCTCCAGCGCCGGCAGACAGCGCCGGTCGCGCTCGATCGCGATGACGCGGCCGGCGCCGTTCGCCAGCAGGGCCCGCGTCAGGCCGCCCGGACCGGGACCGATCTCCACGACGGTGTCGCCGTCGAGCGGGCCGGCCGCGCGGGCGATCCGCGAAGTCAGGTTGAGGTCGTAGAGGAAGTTCTGGCCCAGCGACTTCTGCGCCATCAGCCCATGGCGCTCGACCACCTCGCGCAGGGGCGGCAGGGAATCGATCTGGCTCATGGGCTTGCCTGTTGGTGCTGCGCCGCCATGCGCGCCGCCAGCTTCAGAGCGGCGACCAGACTGTCGGGACGGGCGATGCCCTTGCCCGCGATGTCGAAGGCGGTGCCGTGGTCAGGCGAGGTGCGGATGAAGGGCAGGCCGAGGGTGACGTTGACGCCCTCGTCGAAGGCGATCGTCTTGATCGGGATCAGCGCCTGATCGTGGTACATCGCCAGCGCCGCGTCATAGCCGGCGCGCGCCCTCGCATGAAACATCGTATCGGCCGGGTAGGGACCGCGGGCGTCGATCCCGAGCGCGCGCAGCGCCGCGATCGCGGGTTGCACGATCGCCGCGTCCTCGCTGCCGAGGGCCCCGTTTTCGCCGGCATGCGGGTTGAGGCCGCTGAGGGCGATGCGCGGCGCCCGAATGCCGAAGCTGCGCGTCAGCCCCTCCGCGACGATCTTGCCCGTCGCGACGATCAGCTCCGTCGTCAGCAGGTCGGGCACCGTCCGCAAGGGCACATGGATCGTCACCGGCACGACGGCGAGCTCGGCGCACCACAGCATCATCACCGGCAGCGGTGGAGTGCCGCCATCGCCGGAAAGGTGCGCGAGGAACTCCGTATGGCCGGGATGGCTGAAGCCGGCCGCATAGAGCACCGATTTTGCGATCGGGTTGGTCACCACGGCGCTTGCCTGCCCCTGTCCCACGGCTGCGACGGCGCGGGTGATCGATGCGATGGTGCCCGGCGCGGTCGCTGGATCCGGGCGTCCTGGCTCGGCCGCCACCGCCTCTTCGAGAGGAACTATCGGCAGGGCGTCGGGGAAGTGGTGGTGAACCTCGTCCCAGCCACAGGCGATCAGCGGCACCTCGAGCGAAAGCCGACGCGCGAGCCGCGCCAGTTGGTCGATGTCGGCGATGCAGGCAAAGCCCGGAAGCTCAAGCTCCTTGCGGCGTTGCCACGCGAGCAGCGTCAGTTCGGGGCCGATTCCGGCCGGATCGCCCTGCGTCAGGGCGAGTGGCGGCAGGTGCGTGGCTGCTTGCGCGCGCATGCGACTGTCCTCTCGCCGTCGAGCGCTGCCGAAACGCGGTCAGCGGCTCGAGGTCACGCCGTCGCTTGTGGTCGCGCCATCGAGGTTCTGCTGGTAGCTGAGTTCGCCCAGCGTCCGCAGTTCGAGCCGGAACATGACCGTGCGCGTGTCCTTCGTCGCACCAGACTGCCGATCGGCATAGCTCTGCGAATAGCTGATGTCGAAAATCGTGCACTCGTCGGTGTAGTTGAGCCCGAACGAGGTCGAGGCAGTCTGGAATAGGCCGGTATCGACGTATTTCGGGAGCGTGATGGTCGAAGGCGAGGCCAGCCATGCCGCGTACTGGTTGGCGCGCACCTCGCGGTCGTACTTGTACTTGTCGAGATCGAACAGGACGCCTGCCCGCACGCGCCAGTTCGGCGTCACGAGAAGCGAACCGTTGAGCGAGAGGCCCTCGCGTCGACGGGGGATACCGAGACTGGGCTGCGGCTCATAGCGGCCATAACCCACCGAGGCGGACAGGACGCTCGTCGAATAGGTCGCCGCGGCATCGATGCGCTGCGCCTCGAAGCTGCTCTGGTTGAGCCGGGTCGCACCGGTGAAGAAGAGGCCCTGGAAGGGTGAGAACTGGGCACGTGCCACGAGGTCGGAGGCATCCGTGTCCAACCCGGAATCGAGGCCGGTGTTGACGAGGTCCGGGCTGGCGAAGGAGTTGCGCCCGCCCAGATGATAGGATTGGCCAAGCAGCAGGTTGGCGAAGCCTTCCTTGCCGAAACGCCCGGTGTAGAGCGCGCCGACATTGGCGCGCGAGCCGCCCTCGAGGCGATCGTAGCCCGAGAACTTGCCGCTCCACTCGAACAGGTTGTTGGCATCGAAGACCAGGCTCTGCGCATCCTCGTTGGCGACGCGCAGGGTGTGGGTCTCGTTCGGGCGCGCCACGATCTGCGCCACCGGCTCGATGATGTGCGTGCCCCATGACGTCCTGGCGACGAAGGGGTAGCGGTACATCAGGCCGACCGCCGGCATCGCGCGGCCGAAGACATCGTCGGACGCGTCCGCGATCGTCGTGACCTTGGAATTCGGATAGCCCGTCGTGTCGGGATTGACCGAGAAGATGTCGGCCCGCACCGATGCGTACGGCGTCCACATCTGGCCGAGCGGGTCGATGAAATTGCGGCGCCAGGATGCTTCGGCCGTCGCTCGAGCCATGTTCCCGGCGAGGCCGCGGATCAGGCAGGTGCTCTTCTGGTAGACGGCGCAGCCATCATACAGCGAATAGGCCTGACCGGCGCTGTTCACGCCGTTGATCAGATAGGTGTTCTGCTGCGGCAGCTGCTGGAACGCCGCCGCGTCGCGGTTCAGGTACGCGACATTGGCGGTGAAGCTCAGCTCCCCGCCGAGGAAGCTCGGCTTGTGAATGCGCTTGTTGTAGTCGATCACCGGCAGCACGACGGGCTGCTGCTTCTGCCAGTCGGTCGAGGTCAGCGGCTGGAAGTAATATCCGCGCATGTCGAACCACGCGGTCGAGCTCTGCCCGTTCAGATAGGCGGTCGAGATCGCTTCCTGGAGATAGGTGGTCGCGCTGATGCTCTCGTTGATGATGCGGTAGTTCTTGTAGAACCAGCGATCCGTCGACATCGAGGCATTCCAGCCGAACGACCAGCGCGGATTGATGAAGAACTTGCCGTTGGTTTGGACCGAGCCACGGAAATCGTCGTCGCCCGCGCCGAGCGGGGCGTCGAGGAAGGCGTCCTTATCCTGCTGGAAGATGCCCGACGCGCGGATCGTATAGGAGCCGTTCACCAGGCGGTGACGCCATTCGACCTGCCCGAGCAGGCCCTGCCGGCTCAGATAGGTCGGCGTGACCGTCAGGTCGTAGTTCGGCGCCAGATTGATGAAATAGGGCAGTCCGACACCGAAGCCGAGCGAATTCGTGTTGATGAACTTCGGCGCCAGGAAGCCGGACTTCCGCTTCACCGTCGAATCCGGCCCGGACATGTAAGGCACATAAGCCAGCGGCACGCCGGCGAATTCGAGGCGCGCCTCCTCGTAGTAGATCGTCTGCTCGGCCTTCTTGTGGATGATCCGCGCCGAGCGGACCTGCCAGAGCGGCGGCCTCTCGGGGTTGTCCTTGCAAGGCTCGCAGGCGGTGTAGATGCCCTTCTCGAAGATGAAGGTTTCGCCGTCCGTTCGCTCGGCACGGGGCGCGCTGAAACGCGTCTTGTCCGGATTCACGACGCGGAGCGAATCGATGAAGCCGTCACGGAAATCGTCGGTCAGGTTGAAGCGGTCGCCGGTGATGACCGTGCCGTTCGCCTCGGTGATGCGGGCATTGCCGGTTGCGATGACGCGCTTGCCGGCCTGGTCGTAGGTGACCTTGTCGGCCTCGATCGTTCGGCCCTTATAGAGAATCTGGACGTCGCCGACCGCGGAAACGGTCTTCTTGTCATTGTCGTAGACGAGTTCGCGGGCATCGACGACCATCCGCTCCTGCGGGGCGGCCGGCTGCTGCGGGGCGGGCGGTGTCTGCGCAAAGGCGGTCCCGGCCGAGGCCAGGACATAGACAAGGCTCGAGGCGAGCGCTGTCGCCGCGGCAAAGCGAGCCATGCGCGTCACGCCAAGCACCATACGCTCAATCCAAAATTAACCATAGGCACAGTACGTTTTACCCGTCTTCCTGATGGAGGAGGGCCAGAGCACCGAGCATCGCTCCGATGGTCGCGGGCAGCCATGCTGCGACCACTGGATTAATGATGCCCGACGAGCCGAGCTCCTCCGACAGTTGCGTTGCCACATAGAGCATGAAGCCGGCCGCGACGCCACCTACCACCAGTTTGGTGACCCCACCAAAACGGAAAAATCTTAAGGAAACGGATGCTGCCACCAGCACCATGGCGACGAGCAGCATCGGACGCGCCAGAAGCGACTGGTAGCGCAGCTCGTAGCGCGTTGTGTCGAGGCCGGCGCGCCGCGTCCTCTCGATGACAGTGGGCATCGACCAGAACCCGACGGCCTCGGGTGGTGTGAAACTCTGTCGCATCTGGTCCGGCTCAAGCGTCGTCGCGAAGAGATAGCTGCTGTAGGTCTGTGGCTCTTCAGTGGCGGAAACCACGCGCGCGTCCGTCAGCTCCCAGTAGCCTTGATGCAGCACCGCCTGTTTCGCGTCGATGCGCTCGTTGAACCCGCCGCCGGGGGAAAAGCTGAAGATCGCCACCTGCGACAGGCCCTCGCCATCCGGTAGCGATGCAGCTGCCCGGATGATGGCCTGCCCGTCGATGCTGCGCTGGCGCAGCCAGATCTCCGGCGCGTTTGTGGATTGTGCGGCCCGCACGAACAGCCTCGTCTCAAGCGCTGTCGCCTTGCGCTTCAGATCGGCTGCTAACGGATTGTAGACCAAGATCGAGAACAGCCCGATCACGGCCGCCACCAGCCCGGCCGGCTGCAGGAACTGCCAGGCGGAGACGCCGACCGAGCGCGCGACGACGAGCTCGAGCTTCCGGCTCAGCGTCAGCAGCGCGAACATGCCGCCGAACAGCACGGCGAAGGGGAAGATCTGCTCGGCGACGCTGGGCACGCGAAAGAGCGCGAGCTGCACGATCAACGGGGTCGTGGCCAACGGCGAATCGCCGGCGCGACGCATCAGCTCGACGAAATCGAGCGTGCCGATCAGGAAGAAGAAGGTTCCGAACACGCCCAGGATCGAGCGCGCGAACTGCTTCGTGAGATAGCGTCCGAAGGTTGAGACCAGCAGCATCAGGCGCGCCTGAATCGGGCCGCGAGCCCGGCAAGAGGCTCGAGCAGCGGCGCCATGAGCCGAGAGAAGAACGGCCGCAGGCGCTGGCCATAAAGAATGACAGCTGTCGCCACGATGATGGCGACGATCGGCAAGAGATAGAGCAGCACGGCCGCGAATGGCGAACGGACGCTCGCCGTCCAGGCCATGTAGGCGCCGATTCGAGTCGCTGCGACGATCAGGATCGCAGCCTGGATCGCGAAGGCGCGGCCCTGGCGGGTGGTGCGCGCCTCGCCGATGCAGGCGAAGGCGATCAGCATGAAGGCCATCGGATAGAGCGGCGCGGAAAGGCGGTTGTGCAGCTCGGCCCGGAAGCGGCCTTCCTGCATCTTGTAGTAGAATTCATTCCGGTCCTGGTTGAGGAGCTGCCAGGTCGAGCGCTCGCGCGGCTTGTAGATGACCTTGTCGCCGTCGCCTTCGCCGGCACCACCCGTCGAATCGCCCGACAGGGCCGACAGGTTCAGCGCATAGCGCTCGAAGGAGATGATCGAGGTCGTGTCGGTGTTCTTGGTCTCGCGCTGGATCGTGCCCTTCTCCAGCATCAGGAAGCTCGAGCCGTCGACCTCGACGGTGCGGCCGCGCTCGGCGACATAGATCGAGGGCTGGTTCGGGTCGCGCCGGTCTTGCATGAAGATGCCGACCAGTGCGTCGCCCGAGCGCTCCTTGTAGTGGAAGGTCACCCCCGAATCGAGCGCGACGAACTGGCCTTCCTTGACGACATTGGCGACGAAGTCGGCCCGGATCATGGTGATCAGGTCGCGCAGCATGCGGAAACCGGCCGGCATCACCGACAACGACATCCAGCCCACCAGGACCGATGTCGCGATCGTCAGCACGATGAAGGGGCGCGTGATGCGATGCGGCGCCACGCCGGCCGCATTCATCACGATCAGCTCGGAATCGCTGTTGAGGCGGTTCAGTGTGTAGAGCGTCGCCATGAACAGCGCGACCGGCGCGATGCCGGCGATCAGCGCGGGCAGCGACAGAAGCGTGACGGTGAAGAAGATCAGCACCGTCTGGCCCTTGCCCGTGATCAGATCGACCTCGCGCAGGGCCTGCGTCACCCAGATCACGCTGGTCAGCCCGATCAGCAGGACGATCGCCGCGATCGTCGCCATCTTCAGGATATAGCGGTCGAGACGCAGCAGCACGCTTGAGTTTCCGATGGGGCAGCCCAGGAGGCCCTGTGCTGGTGGTTCGCGTTAGTCACCCTATGGTATAGGCGCAATCAAGGCGCAAACGGGAATCGTTTGCGGCAGTCCTGTTTCGCCCATCCCAAAGCCCACTCGCAACATCGTGAGCCGACCATGTCGCAGCGCCTGAAGCTCGAGATCAAAGCCCTCAACGCGATCGGGGGCCAGGACCTCGTGATCCTGCTCTCCGACACGCTGGCGCCACCCAAGGCTGCCGAGGAGTGGCTGGGAGAGGGCGCCCATGCGCTGCTCGCGCGGGCTGCTGCGGCCGAGCGCTTCAAGGGCAAGGCGCTGTCCGGTCTGACGCTTCTGGCGCCAGACGGCGCCGGCTACGAGCGTCTGATCGCGGTCGGCGTCGGTCCCGAGGCCGAGCGCGGCACGCTCGATTTCGCCAAGCTCGGCGGTGCCATCGCCGGCCGCCTTGGCCATGGCCGCAGCGCCGACCTGATTCTGGCGCTGCCGGAGGGGCCGCTCAGTGCCGATCATGCGGCCGAGATCGCGCTCGGCATGCGGCTGCGCTCCTATGTGTTCGACGAGTACAAGACGAAGAGCAAGAAGCCCGAAGAGGCCGAGCCGATGACGGTGACGCTGCGTGCCGGCGATCCCTCGCTGGTCAAGAAGGCGCTGAAGGCGCGCGATGCGGTCGCTGCCGGCGTCGAGCTCGCGCGCAACCTCGTCAACGAGCCGCCGAACGTGCTGTATCCGGAGGAGTTCGCCGACCGCGCCGCCAAGCTCGAGAAGCTCGGCGTCGAGGTCGAGGTTCTCGACGAGAAACAGCTGAAGAAGATCGGCATGCGCGCTCTGCTCGGCGTCGGCCAGGGCTCGCGCCGCGAGAGCCGTGTCGCGATCATGCGCTGGAACGGCGCCAAGAGCGGCGCCCAGCCGGTCGCCTTCGTCGGCAAGGGCGTGACCTTCGATACCGGCGGCATCTCGCTGAAGCCCGGAGCCGGCATGGAGGACATGAAGGGTGACATGGCGGGCGCGGCCTGCGTCGTCGGCCTGATGCACGCGCTCGCCGCCCGCAAGGCCAAGGTCAACGCCATCGGCATCATCGGGCTGGTCGAGAACATGCCGGACGGCAACGCCCAGCGCCCGGGCGACATCGTCACCTCGCTCTCCGGCCAGACCATCGAGATCATCAACACCGATGCCGAGGGCCGTCTCGTCCTGGCCGACGTGCTCTGGTACACGCAGGAGCAGTTCAAGCCGCAGTTCATGGTCAATCTGGCGACGCTGACCGGCGCGATCCTGGTTGCGCTGGCGCAGGAGCATGCCGGCCTGTTCTCCAACAATGACGAACTGGCGGACCGCCTCTCCGTCGCGGGCAAGGCCACCGGCGAAACCGTCTGGCGCATGCCGCTCGGCAAGGCCTACGATAAGATGATCGATTCCAAGTTCGCCGACATGAAGAATGCTGCCGGCCGCCATGGCGGCTCGATCACGGCCGCCCAGTTCCTGCAGCGCCATGTCAACGACTGCCCCTGGGCGCATCTCGACATCGCCGGCACCGGCATGGGCTCGCCGAACTCCGAGACCAACCGGTCCTGGGGTTCGGGCTGGGGCGTGCGCCTGCTCGACCGGCTCGTCGCCGAGCATTACGAAGGCTGATTCGATCTGGCAGGATCGATTCGCAGATCGTTGGAACGCAAAGGCTTTCGATGGCCGAGATCCTGTTCTTCCACCTCCAGTCCCGCCCGCTCGAGCAGGTGCTGCCGACGATCGTCGACCGCGCCCTGTCGCGCGGGCAGAGGGTGGTGGTCGAGGTCTCCAGCCAGGAACGACTGAGCGCGGTCGACGACCATCTCTGGGCCTATTCGGACGAGAGCTTCCTGCCCCATGTCACCGCGATGGAAGCCGATGCGGCGAACAATCCTGTCGTGCTGACGACTCATGCGCATAACCCCAACGCGGCGCAGGTCCGGATCTGCGCCGAGGGTGTCCGCATTCCCGACGCAATGCAGGACTACGAACGTGTTGTTCTGATATTCGACGGTGACGACCCGGACGCACTGACCGCGGCCCGCGAAGATTGGAAGAAGGCCAGGGCTTCGGGCCTTGCCGCCAGTTATTGGCAGCAGGACGACACCGGCCGCTGGGAGAAAAAAGCGTGAGACTGCCTGTTCTGCTCCTCTGCACCGTCGCGCTCGGCGGCTGCTCCGTCGATATGGGCGGCTTCGCCTTCACCTCCGAGACGCGTGGCTCTCAGACGACGATGACGACGAGCAGCATCTCGGCCCGCGCCTCGACGCAGGAGGCGACCCTGACGCCGGACGGCGAATGCAGCGCCGGCGTCTCGCTCGATCCGTCGACCCGCCCGCTGCCGCCGGCCATCGCCGAGGGCATTACCGAATGCGAACTGGTGAAGCTCAAGGGCACCAAGCCGACCGATGTGTTGATCGGCGAGAGCGGCAAAGGCCAGCGCGAGACGCAGGTGCTCTATGCCGAGCCCGGCGGCCGCGAGATCTACATGTTCACCGACAACCGGCTGAGCCGGATCGTGAAGCCGGGGCAGGGGTGAGGTCGCGCGGGCGCGGTCCCCAATGGATTGCGTGGTCCGGCTAGATGTCGCTCGCGGCATCGCGCCGAACCCAAACAGCCCGACGAAATCATCCGAGCCATCGACTTACGTTTCGCCGCTCTTCGCGGCATCTCCGCCGATCAGCAGGTCCCTGATCGTCTTTGGCACTGGATATTCGTATCCAGCACCGAGATCATGCCATCGAAGCTGACCGGATCGATGATGATCGCTCGTGTAGAGGTCGGTTCCGATCGCTTCCATTGCCAGCAAGAGGGCTTGGGTCGCGTCCACCCCATAGCCGAAGCCTTCATGCGCGCCTTCAGGCCAGCCAATGCGATAACGGCAGGACCAATCGTGCTTACCTTGGATCGGAAGGTCGACCGATATCGCGATCCCGATATCGCGCCCTCCGTCGGCGAAATGAAGCATCCTTTCGGGGATCTTCATGCGGAGCCTCAATCATTGAAGTGAGGGGCTTGCCGGCGGGCCATGCAGGTTGGCGAGCGATGATCACGCGCTCTCCAGCTCCGCGCTCAGCTCCAGCCATTCCTCTTCTGCCGCCTCGAGCGCTTCGGCCAGTTCCGCCCGCTGCCGTGACAGCGTCAGCGCCTTCTCCGGATCGCGGGCGAAGGCCGCGCCGTTGCCGAGCACGCCGTCGACCTTCTCGATCAGCCCGGTCAACTTGGCGATCTTCGCCTCCGCGAGATTGAGCTTCTGCCGCAGCGGCCCCTGCGCCACGCGCTTCGCGGCCGCGCCCTTGCGCTCCTCGGCCTTGCCGTTGCCAGTTGAAGCATCCGGCGCGGCCTTCTCGCGCTTGGCCGCCTTGGCCGTGCCGAGGACGAGGCTGCGGTAATCCTCCATGTCGCCGTCGAAATTCTTCACCGTGCCGTCGCCGACGATCCAGAGCCGGTCGGCGCAGGATTCGATCAGGAAGCGGTCATGGCTGACCAGGATCACGGCGCCGGGATAGTCGTTGATCGCGTTGACCAGCGCCGTGCGGCTGTCGATGTCGAGATGGTTCGTCGGCTCGTCGAGGATCAGCAGGTGAGGGCCGCCGAAGGCGGCGAGCCCGAGCATCAGCCGGGCCTTCTCGCCGCCGGAGAGGTTCTTGACCGGCGTCTCGGCCTTGGCCGCCGGAAAGCCGATCTGCGCCGCCTTGGAGCGGACCTTGGCCTCGGGCGCGTCCGGCATCAGGTCGCGCAGATGCGCGACCGGCGTATCCTCCAGCCGCAACTCGTCGAGCTGGTGCTGGGCGAAATAGGCGGTCTCCAGCTTGGACGAGCGCCGGATTTCACCTGACAGCGGCGCGAGCCGGCCGCCGATCAGTTTGCAGAAGGTCGACTTGCCGTTGCCGTTCGAGCCGAGCAGCGCGATGCGGTCGTCTGGCAGCAGGGTGAGATTGAGCTTCGACAGCACCTTGCGCTCGCCATAGCCCGCGCTGGCGTCGTTCAGCACGATCATCGGCGGCGCCAGTTGCTTCTCCGGGCCGGGCAGGCTGAAGGGCTGCACGTCGCGATCGACGATGGTCGCGATCGTTTCCATCTTCTCCAACCGTTTGACGCGGGATTGCGCCTGCCGCGCCTTGGTCGCCTTGGCCTTGAAGCGGTCGACGAAGGCCTGGAGGTGCTTGCGCTCTGCGTCCTGCTTCTCCTTGGCCTTGGCCAGTTGCGCCTGCTTCTCGGCACGCTGCTTGGCGAAGGAGGTGTAGCCGCCGCGATAGATCGTCAGCTTCCCCTGGTCGAGATGCAGGATGTGGTCGACGCAGGTGTCGAGCAGTTCGCGGTCGTGGCTGACGACCAGCACCGTATGCGGGTACTTTTCCAGATAGTCGTAAAGCCAGAGCGTGCCTTCGAGGTCGAGATAGTTGGTCGGCTCGTCGAGCAGCAGCAGGTCGGGCTCGGAGAACAGCACGGCCGCGAGCGCGACGCGCATCCGCCAGCCGCCGGAGAAGTCGGAGCAGGGCCGCTGTTGGGCCGCCTCGTCGAAGCCGAGGCCGTGCAGTACGGTCGCGGCGCGCGCCGGTGCCGAATGGGCGTTGATGTCGGCGAGCCGCGTCTCGATCTCGGCGATCCGGTGCGGATCGGTCGCGGTCTCCGATTCCGCTATCAGCGCGGCGCGCTCGGTGTCGGCCGCGAGCACGACCTCGATCAGCGATTCAGGCCCACCTGGCGCTTCCTGCGCGACACCGCCGATGCGCCGGCCCTTCGGCAGGCTGATCGAGCCGCCCTCCGGCGAGAGATCGCCGGTGATCATCCGGAACAGCGTGGTCTTGCCGTTGCCGTTGCGCCCGACGAGGCCGACTCGCGAGCCGTCCGGCAGCGAGGCGCTCGCATGGTCGAGCAGCAATCTCTCGCCGAGACGGTAGGTGATGTCGTTGATGGTGAGCATGCCGGGGTTTTGGCGTGAAGCCCGGGGGAAGGCAATGGCTGAACGCGATGGCCGCAGGCCCGGGCGAGGCGATCGCAAGATCCCGAGGAGGGGGATCACGCTTTCGCCACGATCTCGCCTTTCCGCGGCCCTGCCGGGCCATCACGCAGGGGAAGACAAGCTTTCCTGATTCGGTGGGAAATGATGCTGTTCGATTTGGATGCTTTCGGCCGTCGCCGGGCTTCGGTTGCGGCTTCGATTCTGGTGTTCCTGTCAGTCGTTTTCGGCAGTGCCCTAGCGCTCATTGCGCTTGTTCCTCTGTCCTGATCAGGTTGACTTCAAGCAAATTTAACCTTGTGTGGCTCTATTCGGCGCGCAGTTCGAACTGCCGTCCAATCCGGAGCCCCGGACCTTGTCGAGCCTGAGAATCAGACTCCCTGCTGCCATGCTGCTGCTGGCTTGCCTGGCCGTGCTCGCGGTGGGGTTGTCGGGCTATCGGGCGGTGACGCTATGGGCCGATGAGGCTGTCCGGGAGCGGCTGGGTGTCGTCGCTGAAGGCCGCGCCAAGGCGCTCGAGCGGCGCTGGCAGCGGCTTGGCGCCGAACTGTCCGTCCAGGCCCGCAGTGCCTATCTGGTTTCGTCGCTGGACGAGATCCGCGGCTGGATGGAGCTGCCCGACGAACAGGCGGCGATCATACGGTATTTCCAGGGGGACGGTGCCTACGATCGCTTCGAGCGCATGCAACGCACGGGTGCGGGGCAGCGGCATGGCTATCTGCGGCGCCACGAGGAGGTTCATGACACCTATCTCGCCGCGCTGCAGCAGTTCGACTACGCCGACATCTACCTCATCTCGCCAAAGGGGCGGGTGGTCTACAGCGTCACCAAGGGGGCAGAGTTCGGGCGCCTGCTGAGCGAGCCGGATCTGGCCGAGACAGGTCTCGCCGAGGCGGTCGCGGCAGCCGGCAGGGCGGTCGGCGACGAGCCGGCGGCTCTCGATTTCGCGCCCTATGCCGTGGCCGGTGGCGAGCCGCGCGCCTTTTTGGCCCAGCGCTTCTACAACCCCTCGTCGCGGGAACCGGTCGGCACGATGGTCATCGCCGTCAGTACCGCCTTCATCGACAATGCGCTGATCTCGATCGCGGGCACGTCCCACGGCATCAAGACGTATGTTGTCGGTGCCGACGGCTTCATGCGCTCGAATCCTGCCGCGCGCCTCGCCGGGACGGCGCCGGCCGTCACCCTCGACCAGAAGCGGCTGGTGTCGGGCGGTTCCCTCGTCAAGTTGACCAGCCGCGACGGCGAGCCTCTGGTCGCCGCCGGCCGCGAAGTCCAGGTTGGCGATGCGACCTGGCTGCTATGGCTGACGGAGAAGGAGAGCGAGGCCTTCGCTGTCGTCAACAAGCTCGACCGGGCCATCATGATCGGTGGCCTGACGGTTCTGGGGCCGCTGCTTCTGGTTGCACTGCTGCTCGGCTTCTCGGTCGCCCGGCCGATCGGAGGTCTCGCAGAGGCGCTGGCCGGAATCGCGGCGGGTCGTACCGATCAGCGCATTCCCGGTGAAAAGCGCCGCGACGAGATCGGCGCCATCGCCGCGGCGGTCGGACGCATCCGCACGAACATGCTGCGCGACGAGGCCGACCGCCTGCACGAGCGGGAAGAGCGCGACCGGGAAACCGGCATCCAGCGGCGACTTCTGCTGGCCGATCTCGCCAGTGATCTCGAACGGTCCGTGCTTGGCGTGACCTCGGCGGTCTCGACCGCGGCCGAGCAGCTCAGCATCACGGCAAGGGAACTCTCCGGCGGCGCCAGCCAGACGCAGGAAAATGCCGGCACCGTGCACAGCGCGGCCTCACGCGCCGTCGCGAGCATCCGGTCGATCGAGAGCGCGGCCCAGGAATTGCGGCAGGCGATCAATTTGCTCGACAACGATGTGCAGTCCTCCGACCGTTCGGCCCGTTCGGCGAAGCAGCATGCCGACGAGATGGGCGGGGTGGTCGATCAACTCGCCACGGGCGCGGCCCGCGTCTCCGACGTCATCGGTATGATCTCCGAAATCGCCGCCCAGACGAATCTGCTTGCGCTCAACGCCACGATCGAGGCCGCCCGCGCCGGCGAGGCAGGGCGCGGTTTTGCCGTCGTCGCTTCCGAGGTCAAGGGCCTGTCGGGGCAGACGGCACGGGCGATCGACGACATCTCGCGCCAGATCGCGACGATGAACGAGGCGACCACGGCGACCGTCGAGGCGATCTCTGGCATCCGCGACATGATCGGAGGCCTGAGCGATGCGGTCAGGCGCTCGGCCGAGACGATGCGACGCCAGCACGGCGTGACCCATGCGATCGTCGAGGATGTCGGCCTGGCGACGAGCGAGTTCAGCCGCATCGGCGAGGCGACGAGCCTCGTCTCCGCGGCATCGCAGCAGACCTCGGATGCAGCAGCGGCGGTGTCGCGCGCGTCGATCGAGCTGACGGAACTGGCTCACTCGCTGAAATCGCGGGTCGCCGATTTCATCGTGCAGATCCGCGCGGCCTGAGCCTGGCGCCGGCCTCGCTTGTCCCGCGCCAGCCCAGCGTTTAACGCTTGAAGCATGACACGCACCGCTTTCTACACCGGCTCTTTCGATCCCGTCACGAACGGCCATGCCGACGTCATCGCCGGGGCCGCAAGGCTCTGCGACCGCCTCGTGCTCGCCATCGGCGTCCATCCCGGCAAGACGCCGCTTCTGACTGCCGAGAAGCGCTCCGAGTTGCTGCGGGCGGTCGCGACGCCGCTGCTGGCGGCCTCGGGCGCGACGCTCGACGTCGTGACCTTCGATGACCTCGCTGTCGATGCCGCGCGCCGGGCAGGGGCCGGCATCATCGTCCGTGGCCTGCGCGATGGCTCCGATCTCGACTACGAGATGCAGATGGCGGGCATGAACGCGGTCATGGCGCCGGACATCCAGACGGTCTTCCTGCCGGCCTCCGGGACGGTGCGCCACATCACGGCGACCCTCGTCCGGCAGATCGCCGCCATGGGAGGCGATGTCGCGCCTTTCGTCCCCGCTCCGGTGCTGCTCGCGCTGAAGGAGCGCTTCGCCCAGCGCTGAGGCGCGCCCGCACTTCTGCCCCGGATTCGATCGCATCCTGCGGATTTGGGTTTGCATTTTGTGCAGAGCGATGGTGTCTCTGGGGTGAAGTGACTCGCTGCGCCATTCGTTGCGCATCGTCCCCCATCCGAGTTTGTCCGATGCGCCTCTCCCGCTATTTCCTGCCGATCCTGCGCGACACGCCCAAGGAAGCCGAGATCGTCTCGCACCGGCTGATGCTGCGCGCCGGCATGATCCGCCAGCAATCGGCCGGCATCTATTCCTGGCTGCCGCTCGGCCTGCGGGTGCTCAACAAGATCAGCAACGTCATCCGCGAGGAGCAGGATCGCTCAGGCGCCAACGAGATCCTGATGCCGACGATCCAGTCGGCTGATCTCTGGCGCGAGAGCGGGCGCTACGACGCCTATGGCAAGGAGATGCTGCGCATCAAGGACCGGCATGATCGCGACATGCTGTACGGGCCCACCAATGAGGAGATGGTCACCGAGATCGTCCGCTCCTACGTCAAGTCCTACAAGGACCTGCCGCTCAACCTCTACCACATCCAGTGGAAATTCCGTGACGAGGTCCGGCCGCGCTTCGGCGTGATGCGCGGCCGCGAGTTCCTGATGAAGGACGCCTATTCCTTCGATCTCGACAAGGACGCAGCGCGCCACGCCTATAACCGCATGTTCACGGCCTATCTGCGCACCTTCGCGCGGCTCGGCCTGAAGGCGATCCCGATGAAGGCCGATACCGGCCCGATCGGCGGCGACCTCTCTCATGAGTTCATCGTGCTCGCCTCGACCGGCGAGAGCGAGGTCTTCTGCCACAGCGACTACCTGAATTTTGAGACGCCCGCCGCCGATACCGATTTCGACAGCGTCGCCGGCCTGCAGGGCGTCTTCGATAAGTGGACGAGCCTCTACGCCGCGACCGAGGAGATGCACGACAAGGCCGCCTTCGAGGCGGTTCCCGAAGACAAGCGCGTCTCGGCGCGCGGCATCGAGGTCGGCCACATCTTCTATTTCGGCACGAAGTATTCCGAGCCGATGGGCGCAACGGTGGCGGGACCTGACGGCCAGCCCGTCCTGCTGCATGGCGGCTCCTACGGCATCGGGCCGAGCCGCCTCGTCGCGGCGCTGATCGAGGCCGGCCATGACGATGCCGGCATCGTCTGGCCGGACGAGATCGCGCCCTTCGACGTTGCGGTCATCAACCTCAAGGCCGGCGACGCGGCGACCGACGGTGCCGCCGAGCGCATCTACAAGGATTTGCTCGCCAAGGGTTATGACGCTGTGCTCGACGACACCGACGACCGGCCGGGCGCCAAGTTCGCCACCGCCGACCTGATCGGCGTGCCCTGGCAGATCATCGTCGGCCCCAAGGGGCTGGCCGAGGGCAAGGTCGAGATCAAACGCCGCAAGGGCGGCGAGCGCGAACTGGTTTCGCTCGAGGCCGCCCTCGACCGGTTCAAGGGCAAGGCGGCGTGAGCGTCACGGCCGCCACGGAATCCCAGAACGAGGCCCCGACCGGCACGCGTCCCTTCGCCGGCTTCGAATGGCTGCTGGCCGGGCGCTATCTGCGCACCCGCCGGCGCGAGGGCTTCGTGTCGGTCATCGCCGGCTTCTCATTTCTCGGAATCCTGCTCGGCGTCGCCACCCTGATCATCGTGATGTCGGTGATGAATGGCTTCCGCAAGGAGCTGCTGGAGAAGATCGTCGGCGTGAACGGCCACATCTTCGCCACGCCGATCGACCGGCCGCTCGACGATTACGACGTCGTCTCGCAGCGTCTGAAGGCCATACCTGGCATCAAGCTCGCCATCCCGCTCGTGGAAGGGCAGGCGCTCGCCTCGTCGCAGACGGGCAATGGTGGTGTGCTGGTCCGCGGCATCCGCGAGGCCGACATCAAGGCGATCCCCTTTGTCGGCGGCAATGTCCGGCGCGGCACGCTCGACGGCTTCGACACGGCCGGTGGCGTCGCCATCGGCAAGCGCCTGGCGGATTCGCTCGGCCTGCAGGCCGGCGATTCGATCAACATCATCTCGCCGAAAGGCGCCGCGACGCCCTTCGGCACCGCGCCGCGCATCAAGGCCTACCCGATCCAGGCGATCTTCGAGATCGGCATGACCGAGTTCGACGCCTCTTTCGTCTTCATGCCGCTGACCGAGGCGCAAGCCTATTTCAACCGCGAAGGCGACGTGAACGTCATCGAGATCTTCGTCGACAATCCCGACCGGACCCAAGGCGTGCGCGACGCGATCGAGGCCGACGCGCCGCGTCCGCTCGTGCTCTCCGACTGGCGCCAGCGCAACCGCAGCTTCTTCAATGCGCTGGAGGTCGAGCGCAACGTCATGTTCATTATCCTGACCCTGATCGTGCTGGTCGCGGCGCTGAACATCGTCTCCGGCCTGATCATGCTGGTGAAGGACAAGACCGAGGACATCGCGATCATGCGCACCATGGGGGCGACCCGCGGCACGGTGTTGCGCGTCTTCCTGATCACCGGGGCGGCGATCGGCGTCTTTGGCACGCTCGGCGGGCTCGCGCTCGGCATCGTCTTCTCGAAGAACATCAAGGCGATCATGGCGGCGCTGAACTGGATTACTGGCGCCAATCTCTGGGATCCGACCGTGCGCTTCCTCAGCGACATCCCCTCGGTGATCGACTGGGGCGAAGTCACCAGCGTCGTCGTGATGGCGCTCGTCCTGTCGCTGCTGGCGACCCTCTATCCAGCCTGGAAGGCGGCGCGGCTCGACCCCGTCCAGGCCCTCAGGATGGGGTGAGGCTCATGGCCGGTACGATGCAACGCGAGACCCCGACGCTCTTCCTGTCTCAGGTCGAGCGCCACTATCCCCAAAGCGATGCCCCGCTCGAAGTGCTGCGCAAGGCCGATTTCGCGCTGTGGCCGGGCGAACTCGTCGCTCTCGTCGCGCCCAGCGGCACCGGCAAGTCGACGCTGCTGCATGTCGCCGGCCTGCTGGAGAAGCCCGATGGCGGCGAGGTCTTCGTCGGCGGGCTGCCGACGACCAAGCTCGACGACAAGGGGCGCACCCGCCTGCGCCGGACCGAAATCGGCTTCGTCTACCAGTTCCACCACCTGCTTCCGGAATTCACCGCGCTGGAGAATGTCGTGCTGCCGCAGCGCATCCGCGGCCTCGACAAGGACCTGGCGGAGGAGCGGGCCTCCGAACTTCTGACCTTCCTCGGCCTCGGCGAACGGCTCGACCATCTCCCGAGCGAACTCTCCGGCGGCGAGCAGCAGCGCGTCGCGATCGGGCGCGCCGTCGCCAACACGCCGCGCCTGCTGCTGGCGGACGAGCCGACCGGCAATCTCGATCCGCACACTTCGCTCCACGTCTTTTCGACGCTGGTCGCGCTGGCGCGGGCGTCGGGGCTGGCCGCCTTGATTGCGACCCACAACCTCGATCTCGCGAGCCGGATGGACCGTCAGGTGACGATCCGCGACGGGCTCGTCGTACCGCTGTAGCGAAGGGATATCGCGCGCGAGCAGCTCCTGTTCAGGAGTCGTTAACCGCTGTTGCCATGCATTCTTCGCAATTGACGCACAGGCATTGACGAGAACAAAACATGAATTAATTTGGACATATCAGAAACACGAGGAGGTCGTCATGACCGTAGCGCGTAACCTGGCAGCCGGTATCGCGGAGATTGCATCGCTCGGGCTCTTCCTCGGCATGGTCTGGGTCTGGGCTGCGCTGCTCTCCGCGCCGAATATCTGACAGTCCACAATGCCCGACTCTGCCAGCATGGACGGCGGCGGGCGTCGCGCCTCATAAGAGGGGTCGAGAGCGACCGACGAGTCGCGGCAAGGCAGTGCAGGGCGGACGATGACGGGCGACACACGCATCCTCTCCGAGGTCGGCTTCGTCCATCTCCATGTCCATTCGAGCTATTCCCTGCTCGAAGGCGCCATGAACATCGGCACGCTCGCCAAGATGGCGGCGGCGGACGGCCAGCCGGCACTGGCGCTGACGGACACCAACAACCTGTTCGGTGCGCTCGAATTCTCCGAGAAGCTGGTCGGGTCCGGCGTCCAGCCGATCGCGGGCGTCCAGCTTTCCGTCGATTTTGCCGATGAGGCGGAGGGGGGGCGCAAGCCCGTCCAGCAGGAGCTGCCCCACCTCGTCCTGCTCGCGATGAACGAAGCCGGCTACGGCAACCTGATGAAGCTCGTCACCGAGGCCGCGCTGGCGAGCGGCGGCTCGGGCCAGCCTGTCTCCAATCTCGAGCGTCTCGCCTCCCATAACGATGGCCTGATCGCGCTGACCGGCGGCCATGGCGGCCCGGTCGACCTCGCTCTGCGCAACGGCCAGCTGCCGCAGGCGAAGGCCCGGCTCGCCGCACTGTCGCAGATCTTCGGCGATCGGCTCTATGTCGAGGTCCAGCGTCATGGCGGCGAGGGCGATGCGGCCGTCGAGGCGCATCTGCTGCGGCTCGCCTATGACGCCGACCTCCCCATCGTAGCCACCAACGAGCCCTTCTTCGCCAAGCCGGCGGATTACGACGCCCATGACGCGCTGCTCGCGGTCGCGTCCGGCAGGCTCGTGTCGGATGGTGAGCGCCGCCGCGTCACGACGGAGCACTATTTCGCCAGCCGCGCCGAGATGCAGAGGCGCTTCTCGGACCTGCCGGAAGCGCTGGCCGCCACGGTCGAGATCGCGATGCGCTGTCATTGGCGCGTCGGCAAGCGCAGTCCGATCCTGCCGCGCTTCGGGGACGAAGGCCGCGACGAGGCCGACGAACTGGCGGCCCAGGCCCGTGCCGGCCTGACCGCACGGCTCGCCAAACACGGCCCGGCCGAAGGCTATCAGGTCGAGGATTACGAGAAGCGGCTCGATTTCGAGCTCTCGATCATCACGCGGATGAAGTTCCCCGGCTACTTCCTGATCGTCGCGGACTTCATCAAATGGGCCAAGGATCACGACATTCCGGTCGGGCCGGGCCGCGGCTCCGGTGCGGGCTCGCTGGTCGCCTATGCGCTGACGATCACCGACGTCGATCCGCTGCGTTTCGGCCTGCTGTTCGAGCGCTTCCTAAATCCCGACCGCGTCTCGATGCCGGACTTCGACATCGACTTCTGCCAGAACCGGCGCGAAGAGGTGATCGACTACGTCAAGCGCCACTACGGGGAAGAGCGCGTCGCGCAGATCATTACCTTCGGTACGCTGCTCGCGCGTGGCGTGCTGCGCGACGTCGGCCGCGTGCTCGAGATGCCCTATGGCCAGGTCGACCGTCTGACCAAGCTCGTGCCGCAGAATCCCGCCAAGCCGATCTCTCTGAAGGATGCGATCGAGGGCGAGCCGAAGCTGCAGGCCGCCGCCGAGGAGGAACCGGTCGTCGCCCGCCTGCTCGAGATCGGGCAGAAGCTCGAGGGGTTGCACCGCCACGCGTCGACCCACGCCGCCGGCGTCGTCATCGGCGATCGGCCGCTCGAACAGCTTGTCGCGCTCTCCGTCGATCCCCGCACAGGCATGCGCGTCACCCAGTTCAACATGAAATGGGTCGAGCAGGCAGGTCTCGTGAAGTTTGACTTCCTCGGCCTCAAGACCCTGACGACGCTGACCACCGCGGTGAAGCTGATCGCCCAGCGCGATATCCATATCGACCTCGCGAGCCTGCCTTTCGACGACCCGACAACCTACGCGATGCTGGCGCGCGGCGAGACGGTCGGCGTGTTCCAGGTGGAATCGGCGGGCATGCGCAAAGCCCTGGTCGAGATGAAGGCCGACCGGATCGAGGACCTGATCGCGCTCGTCGCGCTCTATCGTCCAGGCCCGATGGACAACATCCCGACCTATTGCCGCCGCAAGCTGGGCTTCGAGGAGCCGACCTATCTGCATCAGGGCATGGAACCCTTCCTGGCCGAGACGCATGGCATCATCGTCTACCAGGAACAGGTGATGCAGGTGGCGCAGGCGCTCTCGGGTTATTCGCTCGGCGAGGCCGACCTGCTGCGCCGCGCCATGGGCAAGAAGATCAAGGCGGAGATGGACGCCCAGCGCGACCGCTTCGTGAAGGGCGCGATCGAGAACAACATCAAGAAGGATACGGCTTCCGAGATCTTCGACCTGCTGGCGAAGTTCGCGGATTACGGCTTCAACAAGAGCCACGCAGCCGCCTATGCAGTGGTCTCCTTCCAGACCGCCTATCTCAAGGCGAACTATCCGGTCGAGTTCCTCGCCGCGTCGATGACGCTCGACATGGGCAATACCGACAAGCTGTCCGAATTCCGTCGCGATGCCGAGCGTCTCGGCATCAAGGTGCTGCCGCCGGCGATCAACCGTTCCGGCGTCGAGTTCGACGTCCATGAAGGCGCGATCCATTATGCGCTGGGAGCGATCAAGGGCGTCGGCACGGCCGCGGTCGAATCGATCGTGAACGCACGGCGTGCCGGCGGGAACTTCAAGGATCTCGCCGATTTCGCCCGGCGCATCGACACGAAGCTGGTCAACCGGCGCACTATCGAGGCGCTGATTGCGGCCGGTGCGATGGACGTGCTCGAACCCGAGCGCGCCCGCGCCATGGCCGCGATCGACGGCATGCTCGCCTTGTCGAACCGCACCCGCGATCAGGCGGCGGCGGGCCAGTCCGACTTCTTCGGCGGCGGCTCGATGGAGGAGGCCTTCCGCATCCCGCCCGTCGAGCCCTGGGCCCCGGCCGAGCGGCTCAAGCGCGAGCACGATGCGGTCGGCTTCTTCCTTTCGGGCCATCCGCTCGATGATTACGAGCATGTGCTGAAGCGCTTGCGGGTGCAGCGCTTCGCCGATTTCGCCCAGACCGTGCGCGCCAACGGCACCGGCGTCGCCAAGGTCGCGGTATCGGTCATCGACAGGTCGGAGCGGCGCACCAAGTCGGGCTCGAAGATGGGCATCGTCAATCTGTCCGATCCGAGTGGACAGTTCGAGGCGGTGCTGTTCTCGGAGGCGCTCCAGCGCTACCGCGATCTGCTGGAGCCGGGCAGGGCGCTGGTCCTGCGCCTTTCGGCCGTGCTCGACGGCGAGGATGTCCGCCCGCGCATCGAGGACGCCGAGGTACTCGACGATCTCGCCGCGCGCCAGAAGCAGGACCTTCTGGTCTATCTGCGCGACGACAGGGCGCTGGCCTCGATCGCCGAACGCGTGCGGCCGCGCGGCGACGGCGTCCGGGCGGAAGGCAAGATCGCTCTCGTGATGATTCTCAATGACGGAGCCCAGGAGGTCGAGATAGAGCTGCCCGGCAAATATCCGGTCAACCAGCAGATCGCGAATGCGGTCAGGGCCGCGCCCGGCGTCGTCAGCGTCGAGCTGCGTTGAGCTGACGCGCTCGGCCCTTGTGCGCACCGGCTGGCAGTGCATTCTGCCGCAGGGACGTCAGCTCCTGACGTCGATGCCGGGGGGCAAACGTGAAGCACTATGTCGCGCATATCCCGATGAGCCTGGCCGTGCCCGAGGCCATGTACTGGGCCATCAAGGACGTGCTGGAAGGCGAATACGAGACCGGATTCGATGGTGTCGGTCTCGACATCCTCGACATCGGCGCCAATGTCGGCTCCTTCGCGCTCTGGGCAACCGCGCGCTGGCCGGGCAGCACCGTCACCTCATATGAGCCGCATCCCGGCACCTTCGAGCTGCTCAAGCGCAACACTCATCTTCGCCGCGACATCGTCGCGGTCAATGCCGCCTTGTTCCCCGGAGGGGCCAAGACGGCGAGTTTCGTCAGCCGCTTCGCCGGGGATGGCGAATCCGGCCTGGCCTCCTATGCTGGCGATACCTTCGTGGATGGCGCGATGGTCGAGCGCTACGAGGTCGCGGTCGTTGATCCGGCGAGCCTGCCCTCGGCGGATATCGTCAAGATCGACATCGAGGGGGGTGAAGGCGATGTGCTCGACGCCATCGACCTGTCCAAGACGTCGCTGGTGCTGCTGGAGTACCAGAACCGCAAGAACCGCGATCAGCTCTCAGCCCGGCTGCAGGCTGATTTCGACCTGATCGACACCGTCGAGCACATCTGGGATCCGCTGCTCGAACAGCGCTGCTACCGGCCCGACTTGGCCGGCGACGTCTATGGCCGCATGTTCGCCGCCCGCAAGGGCATGACGCGCATGACCCGCGCTGCCGGGCGATAGCGAAGCCGCACGATGCTGCTCCGGATCAGCTCGCCAGCGCGTTGATCCGGCTCTGGACCCGGTCGCGGCCCATGCGCTTGGAGCGGTAGAGCGCCTCGTCGGCATCGCGCAGCAGGCCCTCGAAAGTCTGGGAAGCGACGTTGCCCTCGGTCACGCCGATGCTCAGCGTCGGCGCCTTGCCGCCGCTGGCAAGATCCGCCGCCGCCGCACTGAAGGCGAGGCGAAGACGCTCGGCGACGCGCATCGCCTCGGGCAGACCCAGGTCCGGCAGGAGCACGGTGAATTCGTCGCCGCCGTGGCGGGCGAGGATGTCCTCGCGACGCAGCTCCCGACGGGCGGTGTCGGCGAAGAGGCGCAGAATGCCGTCTCCCGCCGCGTGGCCACGGGTATCGTTGAGAGACTTGAAATGGTCGATGTCGATCAGCAGCAGCGCGAGCCGGCGGGGGCGGTTCGAGCCGGCGCTGCTGAACTGGCTGATGGCGTTCTCGAGCCCGCTGCGGTTCATCGCGCCCGTGAGGGGATCGTGCTGCGCCAGGAAGACCAGCTGGTTGCGGCTGCGTTCCGTCGCAAGCAGCATCAAGGCGTTGCTGCGCATGATGATGAAGGCCGTCGCGACGATCGCGAGCCAGGCAAGCGGCGCATGCTTCTCGGAGAACAGGTCGGAGCCGAGCTGCCCGGTCAGGGCCAGCCAGCCCCGCAGCAGGAACAGCACCACCGTCGGAGCGAACAGGCCGACCAGGAGCCAGGCCGAGCGCAGCCGCTCACGACGCACCAGCCGCAAGCCCTCGCGGACGATCAGGACGTCGCAGGTCGAGCAGAGCACCGACATGAGCATCACGCGCCTTGCGAAGCCCTCCGGCTCGTTCCACAGGAAGAGCAGCACGCCGGCACCGGCGATCGCGCCGAGATAGAGCATCGTTCGCGCAGGCATCCCCGCGAAACTGCGCACGCTGGCAAGCAGCAGCAGATATCCAGACCACGTCGCCATATTGGCGATCTCGATCGAGACGAAGTCGGGAACGAGCCCTCTTAAGGCGATGAGCACCATGCCGCAGCCGAGCAGGAGGCTGCTCAGGCCCCAGAGCAGCGGCCAGCGCTCGAAGCGCGCTGTGAGGAGGGCGAAAAGCTGGATGCAGCCCAGGATGATGCAGGTGGTCGCGCCTACCACATAGATTGTGCGGAGATCGAGGATCACGGTCAGGCTGCCGTCCTGTAGCATTCGCCAGGTTGTTAGCATGCGGTCGTGAACGGACTCGAAACAGCGCGGGCAACACCACGACCCGATCTTGCGTTCGCGTGCCATCCCGTGTAAGGCGCAGCCCATCCCACATGGGGAGCATCGCCTCACTCCCGAGGCGCTCCGGTGACTTGGCAGCTCATGCCTTGTTCATTCGCACCCCAGAGGCTCAACCGGAAGGACGATACAGACCATGGCTCTGCCAGATTTCTCCATGCGCCAGCTCCTCGAGGCCGGTGCCCATTTCGGCCACCAGGCTCACCGCTGGAACCCGAAGATGTCGCCCTACATCTTCGGCACGCGCAACAACATCCACATCCTCGACCTGTCGCAGTCGGTGCCGATGCTGCATCGCGCCCTGCAGGCGGTCTCGGACACCGTCGCCCGCGGCGGCCGCGTCCTCTTCGTCGGCACCAAGCGCCAGGCGCAGGACTCGATCGCTGACGCTGCCAAGCGTTCGGCCCAGTATTACGTGAACTCGCGTTGGCTCGGCGGCATGCTGACCAACTGGAAGACTATCTCGGCCTCGATCCAGCGCCTGCGCAAGGTCGACGAGCTGCTGAACGGCGGCGGCACCGGTCTGACCAAGAAGGAGCGGCTGATGCTCGCCCGCGAGCGCGACAAGCTCGAGAAGGCGCTCGGCGGCATCAAGGACATGGGCGGCGTGCCGGACATGATCTTCGTGATCGACACCAACAAGGAAGCGCTCGCTATCAAGGAGGCCCAGCGCCTCGGCATCCCGGTCGCCGCGATCATCGACTCGAACTCGGATCCGGACGGCATCACCTTCCCGGTCCCGGCCAATGACGACGCCGGCCGCGCCATCCAGCTGTATTGCGACCTCGTCGCCCGTTCGGCCATCGACGGCATCTCGCGCGCTTCGGGCGACAGCGGCATCGATCTCGGCGCCTCCGAGGCTCCGATCGTCGAGGAAGCCCTGGCCGAGCCGGCTGCGGCCGAGGTTTCCGCCGCTTTCGAGCTGCTGACCACCCCGCGCGGCGCTCCGGACGATCTGACCAAGCTCTCGGGCATGGGCCCGGATGCCGTGCAGAAGCTCAACGATGGCGGCATCTACCACTTCTGGCAGATCGCTGCGATGTCGCCTGCCGACGTGACCAAGGTCGATCACGACCTGAAGCTCGGCGGCAAGATCGAGCGCGAGGGCTGGGTCGCCCAGGCCCGCGAGTTCGCCGACGCGTGATTTGAAGACGGAAGGCGGCGCGTCATCGGCGCGTCGCAATCCGGTTGCTGCACTAAGACCGAGATTGATGCCGACCAGCGCCGACGACCGGAAACGGAGCGTCGGCGTTGCCCCATAGGGGCGGTCGACTCGATTCCCGCGGATGGCCGGCATCTGGCGCCGCACGACAGATAAGGACGACGAGAATGGCTGCGATCACCGCCGCGATGGTGAAGGAACTCCGCGACAAGACCGGCGCGGGCATGATGGACTGCAAGACCGCGCTTGCCGCCGTCGATGGCGACATCGAGGCCGCAATCGACTGGCTTCGCACGAAGGGCCTGGCCAAGGCCGCCAAGAAGGCCGGCCGCGTCGCCGCCGAAGGCCTCGTCGCCGTGGCGGTCTCCGGCAACAGCGGTGTCGTCGTCGAGCTCAACTCCGAGACCGACTTCGTCGCCCGCAACCTCGAATTCCAGGGCCTCGTCCATGGTATCGCCAATGTCGTGCTGGAGCGCGGTGGCGACGTCGAGGCTGTGCTCGCCCATCACTATCCGGGCGGCGGGACCGTCCAGGAGGCGATCGCCAACGCCATCGCCACCATCGGCGAGAACATGACGCTGCGTCGCGTTGCCTCGCTTAACGTGTCGGCCGGCGTGATCGGCTCCTACGTCCATGGCGCGGTCGCCGACGGCCTCGGCAAGATCGGCGTCATCGTCGCGCTGGAATCGACCGGCAAGCAGGATGAGCTCGCTGCTCTCGGCCGCCAGCTCGCCATGCACGTCGCCGCCACCAATCCGGTCGCGCTCGACCTCGCCTCGATCGATCCCGAGATTCTGGCCCGTGAGAAGGCGATCCTGGCTGAGAAGAACGCCGGCAAGCCGGCCCATGTGCTCGAGAAGATCACCGAGAGCGGCCTGAAGAGCTACGCCAAGGAATACTGCCTGCTCGAGCAGGCCTATATCCATGACGGCTCGAAGTCGGTCGGCCAGGTGCTCAAGGAGATCGAGGGCAAGGTTGGCGCTCCCGTCGCGCTGAAGGGCTTCGCCCGCTTCGCGCTCGGCGAGGGCATCGAGAAGGAAGAGACGGACTTCGCCGCCGAAGTCGCCGCCGCCGGCGGCACGACGGGCTGAGCGGCACGTCCGGACCATGAAAGAAAAGGCCGCGCTCTGCGCGGCCTTTTTTGTAGGAAGGAGGGCGGCTGCGAATCGCTGGCGCTCTCGATGTATCCCTCCCGAACCGGTTGTTTCGGTTTCGGCGCAGGATGTTGCGATCATGAACTGCATTACGGAGACGATCTGATGAGGCCCAATCGCGTTCTCGTTAAGCTCTCCGGCGAAGCCCTTGCAGGACAGGCGGGATCCGGCCTCGACGGCGCGACCCTGACGGCGCTGGCGGCGGATATCGCGAACGCGTCGCGCGAGGGCGTCGAAATCGGCATCGTCGTCGGCGGCGGCAATTTCTTTCGCGGTGTGCAGGGGCTGAACAAGGGCCTCGACCGCACCAGTGCCGATTCGATTGGCATGCTGGGCACGGTGATGAACGCGCTGGCGCTCGAGCATGCGATCGAGAGCGCCGGCGCGCCCGCTCGCGCCATGTCGGCCGTGCCGATGCCTTCGCTCTGCGAGAGCTATGCCCGCAAGCGTGCCCTCGACCATATGACCAACGGCAAGGTCGTGGTGCTCGGCGGCGGCACCGGAAACCCGTATTTCACCACCGACACCGGCGCGGCGCTCCGCGCCGCCGAGCTCGGCTGCAGCCACCTGCTCAAGGCGACGCAGGTCGATGGCGTCTATACCGCAGACCCCAAGAAGGATCCGGGCGCGACCCGCTACGACACGCTGACCCATGCCGAGGCGATTGCGCGTGACCTGAAGGTCATGGACACCGCGGCCTTCGCGCTGGCCCGTGATGCCGGATTGACCATCGTGGTGTTCTCGATCGCGGAGGCGGGCGCGCTGGCGGCCGTGCTGCGCGGCGAGGGCAGGGCGACCTATGTGACGCCGTAAGCGCCTTACGATATATGATTTTCTTGACCATGGCGGGCCCCCCCGCCATGGTCGCGCCCGGTTCGATACGACCCGGCAATGCAAAACCGATGTCGCATCGCAGCTGGCGGAAAGCCGGGTTTTCGCTGTTTGCGCGATGCACCAGTTCAAGGTCTTGAGGACGATGGCCCAGACGACGTTCGATCTAGCCGATGTGAAGCGCCGCATGCAGGGCGCGCTCCAATCCTTCAAGGGCGATCTGGCCTCCCTGCGCTCGGGCCGCGCCTCCGCCAACATGCTCGACCCGATCCAGGTCGAGGCCTATGGGGCGCGCCAGCCGCTGGCCCAGCTCGCGACAGTCAGCGTCCCCGAGGCGCGCCTGCTCAGCGTGCAGGTCTGGGACCGCAGCATGGTCAACGCGGTCGAGAAGGCGATCCGCGAATCCGATCTCGGCCTGAACCCGCAGACCGAAGGCCAGGTCCTGCGCATCCGCATTCCGGAGCTGAACGAGCAGCGCCGCAAGGAGATGGTCAAGGTCGCGCATAAATATGCCGAGGAGTCGAAGATCGCCGTGCGCCATGTCCGCCGCGATGCCATCGACACGATCAAGAAGGTCGAGAAGGACGGCGCCTTCACCAAGGACGACGTCACCCGCCAGTCGGATCTCGTCCAGAAGGCGACCGACCAGCATATCGCTGAGATCGACCAGGCGCTGGCGACCAAGGAAAAGGAAATTCTGAGCGTCTGAGGCTGTCGGCGCGGTGTTCGGCGGCAGCTTGCTGCGCGCGAGATCACCCGGCGAGATCAACCGGCACTTGGCCGAACGAGGCATATCGAGAATGTCAGCAGGCCAGCCTCCGGGGCAAGCCGCCCATCCCGTCCATGTTGCCATCATCATGGATGGCAATGGCCGCTGGGCGCAGTTACGTGGGCTGCCGCGCCAGGAGGGGCACCGGCGCGGGCTGGAGGCGTTGCGCGCCGCGGTCAAGAACGCCGGAGAGCTCGGCGTCAAGATCCTGACCCTCTACAGCTTCTCCACCGAGAACTGGCGCCGGCCGGCGACCGAGGTTTCCTTTCTGCTCGGCCTGCTCAAGCGCTTTGTCGAAAAGGACCTCGACGAACTTCATGCCGCAGGCGTGCGCGTGCGCGTCATCGGCGGCCGCGACGACCTTGCGCCGGACGTGCTGCGGCTGGTCGAGCGCGCCGAGATGGTGACGCGAGATAATACCAAGATGACGCTGGTCGTCGCTTTCAACTACGGCGCGCGCGACGAAATCGTGCGGGCAGCGCGGCAACTTGCAGCCGCAGCGGCGTCCGGGCGGGTCGAGCCCGCGGCGATCGACGAGGCCATGCTGGCCTCGCGCCTCGACACCGCCGACATGCCCGACCCCGAGCTCGTGATCCGGACCTCCGGCGAGACGAGGATCTCGAATTTCCTGCTCTGGCAGGCCGCCTATGCCGAGTTCGTCTTCACGCCGGTGCTGTGGCCCGATTTCGATCGCGCCGCCTTCGAGGCTGCGCTCGCCGAATATGCAGGCCGGGAGCGGCGCTTCGGCGGCGTGTCGGAACCTGTCGACCGCAATGTAGGCGCGGCGTGACCGAGCCTGCCCCGAGCGGGCCGACGCCCGGCCAGGGCGAGCTGCGGCTCCGGATTGTCTCGGCGCTGGTGCTCGCGGCGGTCGTGCTGGCCGTGACGGCCTGGGGCAGCTGGCCCTTCCGGCTTGTCTGGGTTCTCGTCGGCGGCCTCGTCGCTTACGAGTGGTTGTCGATGGCGAGCCGGAGCCATGCCGTCGCTGCTTCGGTGGCGGTGGTCCTGTCCGGCTTGTTGCTCGGCTTCTCTCCCGCGAGCCAGCCGGCTCTGGCGGGCGCGGCGGCCGCTGCCGCTCTGATCGGCGCCGTGCTGACGCCGCGGGTCGAGGGGCGGTTTGCGCTCGAACTCTGCGGCGTCGCCTATGCGTTGGCCTTCGCGCTGATCGCGCCGGCGTTGCGTTCGCTGCCCGAGATCGGTCTTTCGGTCATCATCTGGAGCTTCGCGGTCGTCTGGTTCACCGACATCGCGGCCTACTTCACCGGCCGCAGGCTCGGCGGAGCGAAGCTGATGCCCAGCGTCAGCCCGGGGAAGACCTGGTCCGGCGCGATTGGCGGGGCGATCGCCGGTACGGCCGGCGGCTATGCCGTCTGGGCGCTGACGCCTGCAGCCACACAGATCGCCGGGCCTGCCGTCGTCATCCTGGGTTCGCTGACCGCCTCGGTGTTCAGCCAGATGGGGGACCTCTTCGAATCGTCGTTGAAGCGTCGCTTCGGCGCCAAGGATTCAAGCCATCTCATTCCAGGCCATGGCGGCTTCCTCGATCGCCTCGACGGCTACTGGGCGGTGCTCGTCTTCGCCGGCATCGTGCTGTTCCTCACCCGCCTCTCGCTCTGAAACGCGCATGCTCCGCACCGTCACGCTTCTGGGAGCGACCGGCTCCATCGGCAAATCGACGCGCGAGATCGTTGCGGAAAACCCGGAACGGCTGCGGATCGGCGCGGTCGTGGCCGGTCGCGATGCAGTCTCGCTGGCACGGGTCGCCATCGAAGCCGGGGCGAGCTTCGCAGCCCTGGCCGATGCAGCGGCTGGGCCAGCACTGACTGAAGCACTGGCGGGCAGCGGTATCGCCTGCGGGGCAGGGCGCCAGGCCGTGCTCGACGCGGTCGCGATGGAGAGCGACATCGTCGTCAGCGCGATCTCGGGCGCAGCCGGGCTGGAGGCGACCTTCGCCGCCTTGACCCCCGGTCGCGTCGTCGCCCTCGCCAACAAAGAGAGCCTGGTTTGTGCCGGAGCGGCGGTGATGGCCCGGGCACGAGCGGTCGGGGCCACCATCCTGCCGCTCGATTCCGAGCATAATGCCCTGTTCCAGGTGCTGGGCGCCGAACCGATCTCGGCCATCCGCAGCATGACGTTGACGGCGTCGGGCGGCCCGTTCCGGACCTGGAGCGCCGCCGAGATCGCGGCGGCGCGTCCCGAGCAGGCCCTGGCTCACCCCAACTATGCGATGGGCGCCAAGATCTCGATCGACTCGGCCAGCATGATGAATAAGGGGCTTGAACTGATCGAGGCCTGCTTCCTGTTCGGGTTGGAGCCCGGCCAGCTTGACGTACTGGTCCATCCCCAACAGCTCGTCCACGGCCTCGTCACCTTCCGCGACGGCTCGGTCAGCGCCGGGATGGCTCTGCCGGACATGCGCGTCGCGGCCGCCCATTGCCTCGGCATCGACGGCAGGTTCGATGCGCCGCCCACGCGCTTCCTCGATCTGGCGCTGGCGGCGCCGTTGAGCTTCGAGCGGCCCGACCTCGCGCGCTTCCCGGCTCTCGGCCTGGCAATGGCGGCGCTGGCTGCGGGCGGTGCCATGCCCGCCATCCTCAACGCGGCCAACGAGATCGCCGTCGCCGCCTTTCTCGAGGGGCGCATCGCCTTTCCCGGAATCGCGGCGCTGGTCGAGGCGGTCTGCGCGGGCTCTGCTGCCGACCTTGCCGCGCCCGTCGACGTGGCCGCCGCGCTCGCCATTGACCATGAGGCGAGAATCCGCACCCGGGCGCTCTTGTAGGAGAGGCCCTTCGCTGTCACCTAAGGGGGACGGATCGGGAGACATTGATGGACTTCGTGGCGACACTCTGGAACGCCGGCTCGTTCGCGCTCGGCTACCTCGTGCCTTTCCTCTTCGTCCTGACGGTGGTCGTGTTCGTCCATGAGCTCGGCCATTTCCTCGTCGGCCGCTGGTGCGGCGTCGACGTGAAGGTGTTCTCGATCGGCTTCGGCCGCGAGCTCTTCGGCTTCAACGACAAGCATGGCACGCGCTGGCGCTTCGCCGCGATCCCGCTCGGCGGCTACGTCAAATTCTCCGGGGACGCCGACGCCGCGTCCGCCGGCACCGATTCCGCCGAACTGCAGGGCATGACCGCGCTGCAGCGCGAACGCTCCTTTCCGGCTCAATCTGTCGGCGAGCGCGCGGCGATCGTCGCCGCTGGTCCGATCGCCAATTTCCTGCTCGCCATCCTCATCTTTGGCGCGACCGTCTACGTCTTCGGCAAGCAGGTCCTGATCCCGCGCGTCGACCAGGTCGTAGCCGGCAGCGCGGCCGAACGCGGCGGGCTGCAGCCGGGTGATCTCGTCCTGTCGATCGACGGCAAGCCGATCGGTGCCTTCGCAGACATGCAGCGCGCCATCTCGGCCCGGCCGAACGAGACGCTCTCGATCGTCGTCGAGCGGGCGAACGGAACCGTGACCCTGCCGGTCACGCCGGCGCTCGTCGAACAGAACACGCCGCTCGGCAAGCAGCGCATCGGTGTGCTGGGTGTGCAAGCTTCGCGCCAGGCGAGCGATTGGAAGACGCAGCATTTCGGCCTGCTCGAATCCGCCAGGGTTGGCGTGAGCGAGACCTGGTACGTTGTCGAGCGCACTTATGACTATCTCGCGAAGCTGGTCAGCGGCCGGGAGTCGGTCGACCAACTCTCCGGGCCGATCCGAATCGCGCAGGTCTCCGGGATGGTCGCCTCGAATGGCGGCCTGCTCGGCCTGATCAACCTCGCTGCGGTCCTGTCGGTCTCGATCGGTCTGATGAACCTGTTCCCCGTGCCGATGCTGGATGGCGGGCATTTGCTGTTCTATGCCGTCGAGGCCCTGCGCGGCCGGCCGCTGAGCGAGCGCGCGCAGGAGATCGGCTTCCGGGTCGGCCTCGGCCTCGTCCTGATGCTGATGCTGTTCGTCACCTGGAACGACATCCTTCACGTCCGTTCGCTGCTCTGAGGGGCGCTCAGACGGGCCGTTCAGGGCCGATCGAATCCGCCGGCGCCGTCTGGCGCGGCCGGGTTCGCCCGTTAACGGATTTCGCGATTTTTTAGCCTTTCCGGTATCGCCTGGTCAGGGAGGCGCTGCTGCCAGGGTTCGGCGGAATGTGGTAAATCGCCCCGATCCGTCCCGATTTGCGGCAAAATCACGGCGCGCCGCGTGGCCGCACGGCAACGAGCCGGGCAAAAATACTTTGTTAACGACAATGCCGGTTTGCACCCTGCGGGAAACTTTGTAGAAGCGAATGCACTGCAATGTCCCCTTGCCGCACCTCGTGAGGCTGTGGCCCCCGTGTTCGGGGTGGTGACCTGAGAAATGGAATAGGCGACCCGATGACGTCGACTCAAAAGAGCCGGATTTCCAGAGCGCGGCTCTCTCGATCAGTCGGACTTTCGGCCTTCATGTTGGCCGTTAGCGGTGGCGTGGTGTTCGCGCAGGCCGTGATTGTCCAGGGCAACAGGCGCGTCGACGCGGAGACGATCCGCTCCTACGCCGCAGGTCAGGGTGGCCCGCAGGAGATTCGCCAGAATCTGCTCGCGACTGGCCTCTTCACCAATGTTCAGGTGAGCCGTCGTGGCTCGCAGACCGTCATCTCCGTCCAGGAGAACGACACGATCAATCGCGTTGCCTTCGAGGGCAATCGCCGCCTGAAGAGCGAGATTCTGCTCCAGCAGGTTCAGTCGAAGGCCGGCGGGCCGATGAGCCAGGCCTTGATCGACGCCGACGTCGCGCGTCTCAAGGAAGTCTATCGCCGCTCGGGCTACGGCCTGTCCTCGGTCAGCGGTCGCATCGCGCCGCTTCCGAACGGCCGCTCGGACGTGGTCTTCACGATCAATGAGAGCGGCAAGACCGGCATCAAGTCGATCAATTTCGAGGGCAATCAGGTCTATTCCGATGGTCGCCTGCGCGGCCTGATGAGCTCGACCGAATCGAACTTCCTCAGCTTCATCAAGACCTCGGACGTCTATGATCCGGATCGGATCGCCTCCGATCTCGAGCTGATCCGCCGCTTCTATCTCAAGAACGGCTATGCCGACTTCCAGGTCGTCAACAACACCGCCCGCTTCGACGAGACCGCCGGCGGCTGGGTGATCGATGTCACCGTCGCCGAAGGCCCGCAGTACAAGGTCGGCAATGTCGCGGTCGATTCCGCCCTGCGCGACATCGATTCCGCGGCGCTCCAGAGCTACGTCCTGACCTCGGCCGGCGACACCTACAACGCCGAGGCGGTCGAGAAGTCGCTCGTCAACCTGACGACCGAGGTTGCGCGTCGCGGCCATGCCTTTGCCCAGGTCCGCCCGCGCGGTGATCGGGATTCGGCCGGCCGCCTGATCGGTATCACCTATGTCGTCGACGAAGGGCCGCGGGTCTATGTCGAGCGCATCAACGTGCGCGGCAACACCCGTACCCGTGACTATGTCGTTCGCCGCGAGCTCGATCTCGGCGAAGGCGACGCCTACAACAAGGTCATGGTCGATCGGGCGGAGCGTCGCCTGAACAATCTCGGCTTCTTCCAGAAGGTTCGCATCACCAACGAGCCGGGCTCCGCGCCCGATCGCGTGGTCGTCAACATCGATGTCGAGGACAAGGCGACCGGCTCGTTCTCGATCGCCGGCGGTTACTCGACCTCGGACGGTGTCATCGGCGAGATCTCGCTGTCGGAGTCGAACTTCCTCGGCCGTGGCCAGTTCGTCCGCATCGCGGGCACGCTCGGCCAGCGCACCCAGGGCATCGATTTCTCGTTCACCGAGCCCTATTTCCTCGACCGCCGTATCGCGGCCGGCTTCGACCTGTTCTCGAAGTTCAACGACAATTACAACACCGGCCGTTTCGAGAGCCGCGTCACCGGCGGTACCGTCCGCCTGACCTTCCCGATCACGGAAGAGCTGTCGATCACGCCGCGCTACTCGCTGTACAACACGGACATCGAGATCCGGAACGACGCCGAGCGGCCGTACAATGACTGCTCGGTGCCGCTGATCGGCGTCACGCCCGGAACCGCGGGCGCGATCGCCGCGACCGACACCTTCAACTGCTTGACCAACGGCGAGGCGTCGATTGCGGTCAAGGAAGCGCAGGGTTCGACCCTGACGTCGCTGGCCGGTCTGAGCTTCAACTACAACTCGCTCGACAACGTCCAGAACCCACGGAACGGCTTCGTCGCCGAGCTCAAGCCGGAATTCGCGGGTCTCGGCGGCGACTCGAAGTTCCTGCGCGTCGCGGCCGATGCGCGCTACTACAAGGAGATCTTCGACGACGTCGTCGGCTTCGCGCGGATCCAGGGCGGCCACGTCCAGGCGACAAGCGGCAATCTGCGCATGATCGACCACTACTTCCTGGGACCGAGCCTGGTGCGTGGTTTCGCGCCGTCGGGCATCGGCCCGCGTGACGTGACCAACGACCCGACGACGAACGCGCTCGGCGGCACCACCTATTTCGGCGGTTCGCTCGAGGTGCAGTTCCCGATCTGGGGTCTGCCGCGCGATCTCGGCCTGCGTGGTGCGGTCTTCGCCGACGCCGGCACGCTGTTCAACTATGATGGCGGCTCGAGCATGATCACGAATCCCAGCTTTGGGGGGTGCCCGGCCGGTACGGCAGCGCGTCAGTTCAATGTTGTGGCGACGTCGCCATACCAGAGCAACGTCGCCTGCGTGCGCGACAAGAACGTCATCCGCTCGTCGGTCGGCGTGAGCTTGCTCTGGCAGTCGCCGCTTGGCCCGATCCGCTTCGACTATGCCTACGCGCTGTCGAAGGATGACGGCCAGATCGGCACCTTCAACGGCGTGACCGCGAAGTACGGCGGCGACCGCACCCAGGCCTTCCGCTTCTCCGGCGGCACCCGCTTCTGACGAGACGGGGCGCGACCTGCGCCCCGCTCCGGATCACCCAGATGTCAGAACCGCAATTCTTTCCCATCGCGACCTCGCTCGACTTCGGCGAGGTCGCAATCATTTCGGGCGCGACGCTGCCTGAAGGCGTCGATGCGACGCGCCCGATCACCGGCGCGGCCGCTCTCGAGAATGCCGGCCCGACCGACATCGCCTACATGGACAACCCGAAATATACCGACGCACTCGCTGCGACGGGGGCGGGGTTGTGCCTGGTCTCGCCCCGCTTCGCGGAGCGCGTGCCGTCCGGGACAGTCGCGCTGGTTTCGCCGGCGCCTTACCATGCCTTCGCCAAGGTACTGGCCCGCTTTTTCCCTTCTGCCCTGAAGCCGGGCTCGGTCTTTGGTTCCCAAGGCGTGGCGCCCGGGGCCTTCGTTCATGCGACGGCCGTACTGGAGGCGGGCGTCACGGTCGATCCGGGCGCGGTCATCGGGCCGGGAGCCGAGGTCGGCTCGGGAACTGTGGTCGGCTCGCACGCCGTCGTCGGTCCGCAGGTCCGCGTCGGCCGCAACTGCTCGATCGGGGCCGGCTGCACCCTGCAGGCTGCGCTGATCGGCAACCGCGTCATCATCCATCCCGGGGTTCGCATCGGGCAGGATGGCTTCGGCTTCGCGATGAGCCCGCGCGGCCATATGAAGGTGCCGCAGATCGGCCGCGTCATCATCCAGGATGACGTCGAGATCGGCGCCAACACCTGCATCGATCGGGGCGCTAGCCGCGACACCGTGATCGGCGAAGGCACCAAGATCGATAACCTCGTCCAGATCGGCCACAATGTCGTCATCGGGCGGCATTGCGTCATCGTCTCGCAGGTCGGTATCGCCGGCTCGTCGACGCTGGAGGATTTCGTCGTGCTGGGCGGGCAGGTCGGGCTGGCCGGCCACCTCACGGTCGGCATGGGCGCGCAGGTCGCGGCGCAGAGCGGCGTCGCCGGGGATATTCCGCGTGGCGCGCGCTATGGCGGCTATCCGGCCCAGCCCGCTTTGAACTGGGCGCGCGAGAGCGCGCTCCTGAAGTCGCTGGTCGCCAATCGCGGCAAGGGCCGCGGCGAGGGCTGAGGCGGCCGGGCGGACGTTCGCAGCGACCGGCCGCAGGTGTTGGCCTGCCGCGGTCACGCGGCTAGAATCGGATTGATGATGCGGCCGCACGGACGGCCCGCACGGGAGAGACGAAACGATGACCGAGGCGACGACGACGCTGGGTGTGGCCGACATCCAGAAGATCATGGCCTGCATTCCGCACCGCTATCCCTTCCTCCTCGTCGATCGCGTCATCGAGATGAATGGTGACGAATCCGGTATCGGCATCAAGAACGTCACCGTCAACGAGCCGCAGTTCACCGGACATTTTCCGGAGCGGCCGGTCTTCCCGGGCGTCCTGATGATCGAGGCGATGGCGCAGACCGCAGGCGTGCTCGTCGTCAGCTCGCGCGGCAGCGAGGATGCAGCTGTCCGCAGCGTGCTGTTCACCACGATTGACAAGGCAAAGTTCCGCAAGCCGGTCGGCCCTGGCGATACGCTGCGTTTCCATCTGACCAAGCTGGCGCGCAAGCGCAACATCTGGTTCTACCGGGGCGAGGCTCGCGTCGATGGCGCGCTCGTCGCCGAGGCCGAGTTGTCCGCGATGGTCATGTGATCGCGATGATCACCCGCGAGAGCGGGGCGGTCCTTTCCATCAGTGCCAGGTCGTTTCCCGTGAGTGGCGAGCCATGAGTTCCAGCATCCACCCCATGTCGGTCGTCGATCCCGCCGCGCGTCTGGGCGAGGGCGTCAAGATCGGCCCGTTCTGCACTGTCGGCCCCGACGTCGTGCTTGGCGACGGCGTCGAGCTCGTCAGCCATGTCGCCGTCGCCGGCCGCACGACGGTCGGCGCCAGGACGAGCATCTATCCCTTCGCCTCGATCGGCCATCCGCCGCAGGATGTGAAGTACAAGGGCGAGCCCTCGACCCTGACGATCGGTGTCGATTGCAAGATCCGTGAAGGCGTGACGATGAACCCCGGCACCGAGGGCGGGGGGATGGCGACCACCGTCGGTGATCGCTGCTTCTTCCTGGCGAACTCGCATGTCGGGCATGACAGCCATATCGGCAACAACGTCATCTTCTCCAACAACGTCATGTGCGCCGGCCATGTCACGGTCGGCAACTTCGTCATCGTCGGCGGCGGCACGGGCCTGCAGCAGTTCATCCGCGTCGGCGATCATGCCTTCATCGGCGGTGGCGCCGGTGTCCTCAACGACGTCATTCCCTTCGGCCTCGTCAGGGACAACCCCGCCCATCTGGCCGGGCTCAACCTCGTCGGCCTGCGTCGGCGGGAATTCTCCCGCGAGCAGATCCACGAACTTCGCCGCGCCTATCGCCTGCTCTTCGCCGATGAGGGCACCTTGTCGGAGCGCGTCGAGGATGTCGCCAGCGAATTCTCGTCGCATCCGCTGATCCATGAGATCCTTGACTTTATCCGGGACGGCGGCGAGCGCGCGATCTGCATCCCGCGTGACGTCAACGCGCCGGATCGGTGAGCGTTGATCCGGCAGCAACGGCCTTGAGCGACAGGCCGCTCGCGATCATCGCGGGCGCCGGCGACTTTCCGCCCCGCCTTGCCGGCCTCGCGGCGGGCGGCGGCCGGCCCGTCTTCATCGCCGCGCTCGAGGGGGCGGCTGTGCCCGCCGCCTTTGGCGCCGCCGATCTCCAGAGCTATCGCCTCGGGCAGCTCGGTCGGCTGCTGGAGGAACTGCGCCGGCGCGGCATCACCGACCTCGCTCTCATCGGCAGCCTGCCGCGGCCGAGTTTCGCGGCGCTCCGCCCCGAAGCTTCGACGCTCAAATACCTGCCCCACTTTGCCCGCGCCTTCCGCGGCGGGGACGACCATCTTCTGCGCGGCGTCGTCACCTTCTTCGAGGGGCAGGGTTTCACGGTGCACGGCCCTGCCGACATTGCTCCGGCGATGACGGCGCCGCTCGGGCCGCTCGGCCGCAGGGCTGCCTCTCCGGCGCAGAAGGAGCTGATCGCTGAAGGCTTCCGGCTCCTGGGCGCGCTGTCTCCTTTCGATGTCGGGCAAGCCGCGATCCTGGCCGACCATCGGGTCATCGCGATCGAAGCCGCGGAGGGCACGGATGCCATGATCCGGCGCGTTGCCGACCTCGTCGCGGCCGGGCGGCTTCGGATCGCCAAGGGCGATGGCGTTCTCGTGAAGGCGCCGAAGGACGGTCAGGATCTGCGGGTCGACATGCCCGCGATCGGCGCCGAGACTCTGCGGAACGTGACTGCCGCGGGCCTCTCCGGCATCGGCCTGAGGGCCGGTCGTGTCCTGGTCGGGGATGCGACTGGTCTCGGCAAACTCGCCGACCAGTCCAGCCTGTTCGTCGAGGGCGTCGCCCCGTGAGCCGCCCCTTCCGCCTGGCATTGATCGCGGGCGAGGCTTCGGGCGATGCGCTGGCGCTGCGCTTCCTCGATAGCCTGAGGCAACGCCTCGGCGAGCGCGAGCTCGTCATCACCGGCGTCGGCGGCGAGGGGCTGGTCGCGGCCGGGCTCGTGCCGCTGTTTCCGCAGGCCGATATCGCCGTGATGGGGTTTGGCCCCGTGGTCGCGCGACTGCCCCTGCTGCTGCGCCGCATGAACGACGCCGCCCGTGGGGTGACGACGTTTGCGCCGGACCTGCTGCTGACGATCGATGCGCCGGATTTCAGCCTGCGCGTTGCGAAGAAGGTCCGCGCCCGGGCGCCGTCGATCCCGATCGCCCACTGGGTCTGCCCGAGCGTCTGGGCCTGGCGTTCCGGGCGAGCCCGGCGGATGACGCCACATATCGACCGCATCCTTGCCCTGTTGCCCTTCGAGCCGGCGGCGCTGGAGCGGCTGCATGGGCCGAAGACGGTCTATGTCGGCCATCCGCTGATCGAGCGGCTGTCCGAGCTCAGGCCCGACCGAGCGGAGGCTGCGATCCGGGCTGATAGTGCGGCGCCGGTGGTCCTGATCCTGCCCGGGAGCCGCCGCTCCGAAATCCGCCACCTGATGCCGGCTTTCGGCGAGGCGGTCGCACGGATCGCGGCAGCGGAGCCGGGGGCACGCTTCGTGCTGCCCGCGGTGCCGCATCTGCGTGAGGCGATTGCGCAGGCAGCATCGAGCTGGCCCATCATGCCCGAGATCGTCGTCGGTGAAGCGGAGAAGCTCGCCGCTTTCCGCAAGGCGCGCGCGGCACTGGCGGCATCGGGCACGGTTACGCTCGAACTGGCGCTGGCGCAGGTGCCGACGGTCGCTGCTTATCGCGGTGCAGGCTGGGAGGCTGCCATTGCGCGGCGTCTGATCAAGTTGCCGAGCGTGATCCTGCCCAACCTCATCCTGGGCCACAGCGTCGTGCCGGAATTCATCCAGGATGATGCGACGCCGGAGGCGTTGAGCCGGCACGTCGTGTCGGCATTGGCCGAAGGTCCCGACCGCGAGCGCCAACTCGCTGGCTTCGCCGAGGTTGAGGCGATCATGAAGTCGGCCGGGGCGAGCCCGGCAGCCAACGCGGTCGAGGCCGCGCTGGCGCTGGTCGGGCCCCCGCCGCCCTGATCGAAGGGCTAGCGGGGACGAGTCCTACTCCACCACGGCGCCCGAGGCCTTGGCGATTGGCGCCCATTTGGCCAGCTCGACCTTGACGTGCTCGCCGAGCGCTTCCGGGGTCGAACCGACGATTTCGGCGCTGACGTCGTTCAGGCGCTTCTTCACGGTTTCATCCTTGAGCGAGTCGTTCGCCGCCTTGTTCAGCTTGGCGACGACGTCGGCCGGCATCTTGGCGGGGCCGAACAGCGCGTTCCAGGTGTAGGTCTCGTAGCCCTCGAGTCCGCCCTCGGCGATCGTCGGCAGTTCCGGGAACGAGGAGACCCGCTCCTTGGTGGTCACGCCGATCGCGCGGAGCTGGCCGCCGCGGATGAACTGGGCGGAGGAGGGCAGGTTGTCGAACATGATCGGCACCGCGCCGGAGACGACGTCGTTCAGGGCCGGGCCCGCGCCGCGATAGGGCACATGGTTCATCTCGACCTTGCCGAGCGACTTGAACAGCTCGCCCGAGAGGTGGAGCGGCGTCCCGACGCCCGAGGAGGCGTAGGAGTACTTGCCGGGATTGGCCTTGAGCACTTCGATCACTTCTTTGACGTTCTTGGCCGGGAAGCTCGGATGCACGACCATGACGTTCGGCACGAGCGCCAGAAGCGAGATCGGCGTGAAGTCCTTGACTGCGTCGAAGGTGACGGTCTTCAGGATCGCCGGGTTGAGCGCATGGGTCGAGATCGTGCCCATCAGGATGGTGTAGCCGTCGGGCGTCGCGCGGGCGACGGCGGTCGAGCCGACATTGCCGCCGGCGCCGCCGCGGTTCTCGATGACGACGGACTGACCGAGAAGTTCGCTCATCTTCTGGCCGACGAGGCGCGCGACGATGTCGGTCGAGCCACCGGCGGCGAAGGGCACGATCAGGGTGATCGGGCGGGTCGGGAAGGTGGCCTGCGCCTGGGCCTGGCCGCCGGCCAGGGTCAGCGCGGAAGCGCCGGCGAGAAAGCCGCGGCGGTTGAGATCATGGAACTGCGACAAGCGTTTATCCTCCAGATTGTTCTTCTGAGTTTAGCGCGATACGAGGCCGCGTCATTGCCGGGCATTATATCAATCATGTGAAACAATGAGGGGCGCGACGGCAAGCCGTCGCGCCCCTTGTTGGTAAACCCGTCCGCTTCTCGCCTCAGCGGCGGCCGATCGGGGTGTAGTCGCGCTGCGGCGCGCCGGTGTAGAGTTGGCGCGGGCGGCCGATGCGCTGGGACGGATCCTCGATCATCTCCTTCCACTGCGCGATCCAGCCGACGGTGCGGGCGAGGGCGAACAGCGCGGTGAACATCGAGGTCGGGAAGCCCATCGCCTTCAGGGTGATGCCCGAGTAGAAGTCGATGTTCGGATAGAGCTTCTTCTCGATGAAGTAGCTGTCCGACAGCGCGATGCGCTCGAGTTCGATCGCGACGTCGAGCAGCGGATCGTCCTTGATTCCGAGCTCGTTCAGCACCTCATGCGTGGTCTTCTGCATGATCTTGGCGCGCGGATCGTAGTTCTTGTAGACGCGGTGGCCGAAGCCCATCAGGCGGAAGGGATCGTTCTTGTCCTTCGCCTTGGCGATGTATTTCGGGATGTTGTCGACCGTGCCGATCTCCTCGAGCATCTTCAGTGCGGCTTCGTTGGCGCCGCCATGGGCGGGCCCCCACAGGCAGGCCGTGCCGGCCGCGATGCAGGCGAAGGGATTGGCGCCCGACGAGCCGGCGAGGCGGACCGTCGAGGTCGATGCGTTCTGCTCATGGTCGGCGTGCAGGATGAAGATCCGGTCGAGCGCGCGCGAGAGCACCGGGTTGACCTTGTACTCCTCGGCCGGCACCGCGAAGCACATGCGCAGGAAGTTCGAGGTGTAGTCGAGCGAGTTCAGCGGATAAACGAAGGGCTGGCCGATCGTGTACTTGTAGGCCATCGCCGCGAGCGTCGGCATCTTCGCGATCATCCGCATCGAGGCGACCATGCGCTGATGCGGATCGGAGATGTCGGTCGAGTCGTGGTAGAAGGCCGACATCGCGCCGATCGAGCCGACCATCACCGCCATCGGGTGCGCGTCGCGGCGGAAGCCCTGGAAGAAGCGGGCCATCTGCTCGTGCACCATGGTGTGGCGCGTCACGCGATAGTCGAAGTCGGCCTTCTGCGCGGCGGTCGGCAGTTCGCCTTCGAGCAGCAGGTAGCAGGTCTCGAGGAAGTCGCCATGCTCGGCGAGCTGCTCGATCGGGTAGCCGCGATGCAGGAGGACACCGTTGTCACCGTCGATATAGGTGATCTGCGACTCGCAGCTCGCCGTCGAGGTGAAGCCGGGATCATAGGTGAACATGCCCGTCTGGGCGTAGAGCTTGCCGATGTCGATGACGGACGGGCCGATCGAACCCGTCTTGATCGCCATGTCGACGGTCTTGCCGTCGACCTGAAGCTGGCTGGTGGTTCCGCTCATCGATACCGATCCTTTCAAGGCTCGCTGCTTTCAGTCGTCTTCCCGCTCGGTCCGTCCCCGGTTATCCAAGAGGCCTCTCCGTCATCAGGCCGTCCCGACGTGACAGCGTCGTGTCGGGGCAACGGCGGGGAGGTTTTAAGGGCGGTTCATCCAACTGATATTCAAGCAATATTTGTGCCCGATCCGGCTGGCGCCGGAGCAGGCCACACGCCGCGTCACTAGACCATTTGCGGGAGCGGTTCAACCGAGCCTAAAGACGGTCGACCGCGTCTCCCGATCATGCCTGGTCGGAGAGCCGCGCCAGCGTCTCGTCGCGGCCCAGAACCGCCATGACATCGAACAATCCGGGCGACATGGCGCGGCCGGTCAGGGCGGCGCGCAGCGGCTGCGCAGCCTGGCCGAGCTTGAGCCCGTTGCTCTCTGCATAGCCGCGCACGGCGGCCTCCAGTGCCGCGACGGACCAGTCGTTCACGGCCGACAGCGTCTCGGAGAGGCCCTTCAGGCGCGGCTTGGCGGCCTCGTCGAGCAGGGCCGCAGCCTTGGCGTCGAGCTGCAGCGGGCGCACCGCATAGAGGTAGTAGGCGCTGTCGAGCAGCTCGACCAGCGTCTTGGCCCGCTCCTTGAGGCCTGGCATCGCGGCGAGGAACTTGGCTTCCAGCTCCGGCGAAAGCGTCGCCGGGACGCCGCGCGACGGGCCGATCTCGGGCAGGATCACCTTCAGCGCCTCCAGCAGATCGCGATCCACCGATTGCCGCATGTAGAGCCCGTTCAGGCTCTCCAGCTTGGCATAGTCGAAGCGCGCCGCCGAGCGGCCGATGGAGGACAGGTTGAACAGCTCGATCATCTCCTGCGTCGAGAAGATCTCCTGGTCGCCATGGCTCCAACCGAGCCGGAGCAGGTAGTTGCGCAGGGCGACCGGCAGATAGCCCATCGAGCGATAGGCATCCACGCCGAGAGCGCCATGGCGCTTCGACAGCTTGGCGCCATCCGGACCATGGATCAGCGGGATATGCGACATGCTCGGCACTTTCCAGCCGAGCGCCTGGTAGATCTGGGTCTGGCGCGCGGCATTGGTCAGGTGGTCGTCGCCGCGGATGACATGGGTCACGCCCATGTCGTGATCGTCGACCACGACGGCCAGCATGTAGGTCGGGTTTCCGTCCGAGCGCAGCAGGACAAGATCGTCGAGGTTCTCGTTCTGCCAGACGACGCGGCCCTGGACTTCATCCTCGACGACGGTCTCACCCGTCTGGGGCGCGCGCAGCCGGATCACCGGCTTGATGCCTTCCGGAGCGGTCGCGGGGTCGCGGTCGCGCCAGCGCCCATCATAGCGCATCGGCTTGCCGGCCGCCTTGGCCTGCTCGCGCATCTCATCCAGCTCAGCCGGGGTCGCATAGCAGTAATAGGCCGTGCCGGCTGCGAGCATCTGGCGGGCGACCTCGCGGTGACGTTCCGCCCGGGCGAACTGGTAAACGGTGTCGCCGTCCCAATCGAGGCCGAGCCATTTCAGGCCGTCGAGGATCGCGGTGATCGCCGCATCGGTCGAGCGTTCCCGGTCGGTGTCCTCGATGCGCAGCAGCATCTTGCCGCCGCGCCCCCGCGCATAGAGCCAGTTGAACAGGGCGGTGCGCCCGCCGCCGATATGCAGGAAGCCTGTGGGCGAGGGCGCAAAGCGCGTGACGACGGCATCGCTCATGAAAGGCAAAGCTCCGGCTGGCGAAGAGGAAGGCCGAGATTGAGGCGGGAGGACTGAACGGCGAACCGGAATCCGGCGCGCGCCGGGCGTGACATGACATCCGGCGCGGCCCCTGTAACATGCTCTTGCCGCCGGCGTTAAGCGCAAGATCGCAGCCGGCGCGGGGCGGGCTGGGGAATGCTGGATGCAGCGGGGGCTGCCAGGGGAGGGTCGGCCAGCACAGGCGCGCGGCGCGCGCGCAGGTGTCCTGCCGTCGCGCCTGCCTGTGCTTGTGCTCGGTGGCCCCGGCTTGAGATTGATGCTCGCGGGCTGGCAGCGACATTTCCTCGCTGCATGTTCGCTCGAGGTCGAGCGTCGCAGGCTCTTCCTCTGGCTGCCGGTGATGATGGGCGCCGGCATCCTCCTCTACTTCGCGGCCGACAGCGAACCCGCGCTCTGGGCGCCGGTGGCGGGATTCCTGCTGACCGGCGCCGCTGCCTTTGCCCTACGACAGCGGCGGCCAGCGATGCTGGCCTGTATCGCCCTCGCTACCGTCTTTGCCGGCTTCGCGGCGGCAAGCTGGCGCACCGCCAGCATCGCCGGTCCGGTGCTCGACCGCCCCCGCATCGGCCAACTCAGCGGCTTCGTCGAGGCGGTCGAGGCGCGCGATGCCGGCGCGCGCCTCGTCATCCTGGTGACGGGCCTCGCCGGACTGGAACCCGAGCGTTGGCCAAGGCGCGTACGCGTCAATGTGCGCAGCGGCACGGTCTCGCCGGGCGACCATGTCGCGGCCGTGGCGCGGCTGCTGCCGCCGCCGGGTCCGGCGCGCCCGGGGGGGTATGATTTCGGTCGGGACGCCTTCTTTCGCGGGTTGGGCGCCGTCGGCAGCGTCCCTGGCAAGATCGCGCTGACCCCGCCGCCCGTCCCGCCATTGGCGCAACTGCAGCTTGCGGCAGCGATCGACCGGGCCCGCAACGCCCTGACCAGGCGCATCGCCGAGACCGGCGGCGGGCAGGCCGGGGCGATGGCGGCGGCGCTGGTCACCGGCAAGCGTGGCCTGATCACGGAGACGACCAACACCGATCTGCGCGCTGCGGGCATCTATCATATCGTCTCGATCTCTGGGCTGCATATGGTGCTCGCCGCCGGCACGATCTTCTGGCTGGTGCGGGCGCTGCTGGCACTCTCGCAGACGCTCGCGCTGCGCTGGCCGGTCAAGAAGATCGCAGCCGTCGCGGCGATGATCGGGGCGCTCGCCTATTGCGTCTTCTCGGGTGCCGAGGTCGCGACCGTCCGTTCGCTGATCATGACGCTGGTGATGCTCGGCGCGATCCTGGTCGATCGGCCGGCGTTGAGCATGCGCAATCTTGCGCTGGCCGCGATCATCGTGCTGCTGCGCGAGCCCGAAGCCCTGCTCGGCCCGAGCTTCCAGATGTCGTTCGGAGCGGTCGCGGCCCTGATCGCCTTCGCCGAGCGTTGGGAGAGCCGCGCCCGGCCGCAGGCGCCTTCTGCGCTGCCATGGCCCGTACGGCCGCTCTGGATCGCGGCGAGTGGCATCGTGGTCACCACCTTGCTGGCGACGGCCGCGACGGCTCCCTTCGGCGCCTATCACTTCCAGACCTTCAACCCCTTCGGCCTGCTCGGCAATGCGCTGGCGCTGCCCTTCGTCTCGCTTTGCGTGATGCCGACGGCCGTCTTCGGGGTGCTCGCTTATCCCTTCGGACTCGATGCGCCGGCCTGGTGGCTGATGGGTGCCGCCTCCGAGGTCGTGCTCAAGCTGGCGCATTGGGTCGCGACCATCGACCATTCAACGCTCGTCATCGCCGCCTTCGGACCGGCTGCGCTGGCCTGCTTTGCGGCATCGCTGCTTTGGATCGCGCTCTGGACGACGAAGCTGCGCCTGCTCGCGATCCTGCCGCTCATCGTCGGCGTCGCCGTTGCGGCCAAGCCGGAGCGGCCGGATATCTTGATCGAGCGCGACGGCTCCGGCATCGCCGTGCGCGGCAAGGACGATACGCTGGTGGTCGCCGGCAAGCCCAGCCGCTTCGTCCTGCAGCAATGGCTGACCGCTGATGGTGACGGCCGCAACCCCGACGATGCCGCGCTACGGCAGGGCGCGGCCTGCGACGCCCAGGGCTGCGTCATCGCCACGAAGGATGGCCGCAGCATCGCCTATGCGCGCGACCGGCTCGCCATCATCGAGGATTGCCGCCGTGCCGATCTCGTCGTCACACCGATCCCCTGGAGCGCGCCCTGCGCCGCGAAACTCGTCGACCGCACGGCATTGAATCGGGATGGCGCGACCTCGCTCATCCGCCGGGGAGGTGGCTGGCGCAGCCTTGCTTCCGACCCGGGTGGCGCCGACCGGCCCTGGAGCCGCAAGGCCGAGGCTACGCTCCCGGCACCAGTGCGAACAGCTCCGGCGATCCCTGCCGCTTCGCCGCCCGCGGACGAGTCACCCGACGCCGAGCGGCTTCAGTAGCGCCGCATCAGATTGACCAGCCGACCCTGGATCTTGACCCGGTCGGGGCCGAGCACGCGCGTCTCGTAAGCCGGGTTGGCGGCTTCCAGCGCGATCGAGGATCCGCGTTTGCGCAGCCGCTTCAGGGTCGCTTCCTCGTCGTCGATCAGCGCGACGATGATGTCGCCGGTATTGGCGGTGTCCTGTTTGCGGATGACGACGGTGTCGCCGTCGAGGATGCCCGCATCGACCATCGAGTCGCCACGGACCTCCAGCGCGAAATGCTCGCCGCCGCCCAGCATGTCGGCGGGCAGCGCAACGGTGTGGCTGCGGCTTTGGATTGCCGAGATCGGCGTGCCGGCCGCGATGCGCCCCATCACGGGGATCGAAATCGTGCCGCGCGCATCGTCGGGTGCCGTTTCGACCGGCCTGGCCTTGCCGAGGCCGCCGTCCTTGCCCAGCCCGCCATCCTTGCCCAACCCGCCCTGAACAACCGACGGGCTGAAGCGGCCGCGCGCCGCGGGCTGGCCGCCGGCGCCCTCGGGCAGCTTGATGACTTCCAGCGCGCGAGCCCGGTTCGGCAGGCGGCGAATGAAGCCACGCTCCTCCAGCGCCATGATCAGGCGGTGGATGCCGGATTTGGACCGAAGATCGAGCGCATCCTTCATCTCGTCGAAAGAGGGAGGCACGCCGCTTTCACGCAGGCGCTCATGGATGAAGCGAAGCAGTTCGGCCTGTTTGCGTGTCAGCATGGTCCCCGCCGGCGCCCCAGAGCGCAGATTCGAAACAAATCACGAACACCATAGCCGTTCGCGTTGTGTTCCGCAAGCCGGCGCTGGCGCTAGGTCAGCCTAGCGCAACCTGATGATGCGGCAGGGATCGCCCTTCTTTGCCGGCTCGGCAAAGGCGGGGCGGATCGCCAGCGCCAGCGCCTTCGCCAAAGATCCGAGCATCGAGGAATCCTGCCGGTCGAACGGCGTCGCCTGCCAGCCTTCCGCGGTCAGGGATAGGTCGGAGCGCAGATAGTCCTCGCGCTCGTCATTGGCTGGCATGTCGCGTCCGAGAATGCCGGGTTCGCTGCGGTCGCGGTCGGCGGACGGCATGCCGAGCAGCGCCTCGATCAGCGGAACGACGAAGAGATGGCCGCAGACGATTGACGAGACCGGATTGCCGGGGAGGCCGATGGCGACCATGTCGCCGAGCCTGCCGGTCATCATCGGCTTGCCCGGGCGCATCGCTATCTTCCAGAAACCGAGCGCCATGCCCTTGCGTGTGAGGGCCTCCTGCACGAGGTCATGCGCGCCGACGGAGGCGCCGCCCAGCGTGATCAGCACGTCGGCGCCGGCATCCTGCGCGCGCCCGATCCGGGTGGCGAGGTCGGGGTGGTTGTCGCGGGCGATGCCGAGATCGAGCGCAATCGCGCCGGCCTGCTCGACGATCGCGGCCAGCGAGAAGCTGTTGGAGGCGACGATCTGGTCGGGCCCCACGGTCTCGCCGGGCAGGACGAGTTCGTCGCCGGTGGCGAGGATCGCGACCAAGGGCTTGCGGCGCACCGGCAGCATTGGATGTCCCGCTGCGGCGGCGAGGCCGAGCGCCGCGCTGTCGAGCCGGCGGCCGGCCTGCAGCAGCACGTCGCCCCTCGAGAAGTCGAGACCGGCTGTGCGGATGAACCTGCCCTGCGGCGCGCCCTCGCGCACGCGGATCGTGGCCGAGCCGACGCCGTCGGCATTCTCCTGGATCAGGATCGTGTCGGCACCTTCAGGGATCGGTGCACCGGTGAAGATCCGCACGGCCTGGCCTTGTGCGAGCGATCCCGCGAAGGAACGCCCCGCAGCGGATTCGCCGATCACGTTGAGTTCGCTGCCCGGCACGAGGTCGTCGGCGCGTACCGCATAGCCGTCCATCGCGGAGTTGGCGAAGGGGGGCTGAGTCCGCAGTGCCGTGACATCGGCCGCCAGCACGCGTCCGGCGCATTGCGCCAGCGGCAGGGTCTCGGCCGGTGTCGTTGCCGGCACGCTGTCGAGCAGGGCCTTGCGCGCAACCGGAACCGGGGTCAGGGCCATCAGCGGCCCTCCACGTCGAAGACACCGGACTTGCCGCCCGATTTGTGGACAAGCCGGATGTTTTCGATCCGCATCGCGCGGTCCGCGGCCTTGACCATGTCGTAGACGGTCAGGCAGGCGACGCTGACGGCGGTGAGCGCTTCCATCTCGACGCCGGTCTGGCCTTTCATCTTGACCTCGGCGCGCACGCGCACGCCGGGCAGGGCCTCGTCGAGTTCGAGATCGACCGCGACCTTGCTGATCAGCAGAGGATGACAGAGCGGGATCAGCTCATGCGTCTTCTTGGCGGCCATGATGCCGGCGAGCCTTGCCGTGCCGAGCACGTCGCCCTTCTTGGCGTCGCCGTCGCGCACGATCGCCAGCGTCTGCGGCTGCATCACGATGCTGCCCTCGGCGATCGCGATGCGCGAGGTCTCGGCCTTGTCGCCGACATCGACCATATGGGCCTGGCCGCGCGCGTCGAGATGGCTGAGCTTGCTCACGCGGCCACCTCGCGGCCCGGGCCATCGAGGAGATCGCGCGTCGCCTTTGCGACGTCTTCCTGGCGCATCAGGCTTTCGCCGACCAGGAAGGTCTCCACGCCGACACGCTTCAATCGGGTGACGTCGGCATGGCTGAAGATGCCGCTCTCGCCGACGATGATCCGGTCTGCTGGAATGCGCGGGGCGAGACGTTCCGTCACCGCGAGATCGACCGCGAAGCTGCGCAGGTCGCGGTTGTTGATGCCGACCAGCCGGCTCTTCAGGGCCAGCGCTCGGTCGAGCTCGGACTCGTCATGCACCTCGACCAGCACGTCCATGCCGAGATCCAGGGCGGTTCCCTCCAGATCGCGCGCGGTGGCGTCGTCGACGCCGGCCATGATGATCAGAATGCAGTCCGCACCCCAGGCCCGCGCCTCGAAGACCTGGTAGGGCTCGTAGAGAAAATCCTTGCGCAGTGCCGGCAGGCCCGAGGCCTCGCGGGCCTGCATCAGGAATTCGGGCTTGCCCTGAAAGGAGGGCGCATCGGTCAGCACCGACAGGCAGGCGGCGCCGCCCTCCGCGTAGGCGCGGGCCAGCGCCGGCGGGTCGAAATCGGCGCGGATCAGGCCCTTGGACGGGCTCGCCTTCTTGATCTCCGCGATCAGGGCAGGCTTGCCTGCAGCATGTTTGGCCGCGAGCGCATCGGCAAAGCCGCGCACCGGGGCAGCGGCCTGCGCGCGCCGCTCGATCTCGGCCTGCGGCACGGCCGCTTTGGCGGCGGCGATTTCCTGGCGCTTATAAGCCTCGATCTTGGCGAGGATGTCGGTCATCGCCGTCTCACACGTTGGAGCTGGCGACAAGGGCGGCCAGTGTCGCCTTCGCCTTGCCGGAATCAAGCGCTTCGTTGGCGCGAGCGAAACCGTCGCGCAGATCGCCGGCGTTGCCGGCCACGACGAGTGCAGCCGCGGCGTTGAAGGCCGCGATGTCGCGGAAGGCCGTCTTCTGGCCGTCGAGCACGGCGCGCAAGGCGGCGGCATTCTGTGCCGGCTCGCCACCGCGAAGATCCTCGGGCTTGGCCCGCGCCAACCCGACATCGTCGGGGCTGATCGTGAAGCTCTCGACCTTACCGTTCTCGAGCGAGACAACGCGCGTCGGACCGGTGGTCGTGATCTCGTCGAGGCCGTCCGAGCCGTGTACGGCCCAGATCCGCGACGAGCCGAGTGTCGCCAGCACCCGCACCATCGGCTCGAGCCAGGTCTCGGAGAAGGCACCGATGAGCTGCTTCTTCACGCCGGCCGGGTTGGAAAGCGGTCCGAGCAGGTTGAAGATCGTGCGGGTGCCAAGTTCGACGCGCACCGGTGCGACATGGCGCATCGAGGCATGATGGGTCGGCGCGAACATGAAGCCGACGCCGGCCTGCGCGATGCAGCGTTCGGTCGCGGCCGGGTCGAGCCCGACCTTGACCCCGAGCGCCATCAGGACATCGGCCGTTCCGGTCTTGGAGGAAGCGGCGCGGTTGCCGTGCTTGGCAACCGGCACGCCGCAGGCGGCCGTGATGATCGAGGCGAGCGTCGAGACGTTGTAGGAGCCGGAGGAATCGCCGCCGGTGCCGACGATGTCGATGGCGTCGGCAGGAGCGTTCACGGTCAGCATCTTGCCGCGCATCGCACCGACCGCACCGGTGATCTCCTCGATGGTCTCGCCGCGCACCCGCAGCGCCATCAGGAAGGCCGCGGCCTGCGCGTTGGTCACACCGCCCGAAAGAATGGTGTCGAAGGCGTCGCGAGCCTCGTCGCGCGACAGCGTGGCGCCGGTCGCGACCTTGGCGATGAAGGGCTTGAAATCGTCCATGGGAACTCTGCGGAGGTCAGGCTGTTGGGGTCAGGGCGGCGGCATCGTGCTCGCTGCGCCATCGTTGGGCGAGATCGAGGAAGTTCCGCAGGATCGTCGCGCCATGCTCGGAGGCGATGCTCTCCGGGTGGAACTGCACGCCATGGACCGGCAACTCGCGATGCGACAGGGCCATGATGAGACCGTCATCGGTCTCGGCCTCGATGTCGAAGACGGAAGGGCAGGTTGCGCGGTCCACCACGAGCGAGTGGTAGCGCGTCGCCTGCAGCGGCCCATTGATGCCCCGGAACAGGCCGCGCGCCTTGTGGCGGATCGGCGAAACCTTGCCATGCATCGGGATGGGCGCGCGCACGACGTCGCCGCCAAATGCTTGCCCCATCGCCTGCAGGCCGAGGCAGACGCCGAAGATCGGTTTCGCGCCGGCGCCCTGCCGGATCACGTCGAGGCAGATGCCTGCTTCGTTCGGTGTGCAGGGGCCAGGTGAGAGCACGATAGCGTCGTGGTCGCCGGCAAGTGCCTCATTGACCGTCAGCGCGTCGTTCCGGCGCACATCGACCTCGGCCCCGAGCCCGCCGATCAGGTGGACCAGGTTCCAGGTGAAGCTGTCGTAGTTGTCGATCAGCAGGATGCGCATCGGCTGAGACCGTGGATTTCGGGCCCCGGTCATGCACGCTCCGGGGCCGGCTGGTCAAGTTCGCGAGCCGTCCGGCATGTTGTGCGGCGCAGCGCGCGGCGCCGGCAATGCCTGTCAGCCCCTTGCCCCGCGCGGCATGCCGGCTGTTCGCACCGAGCCCTGGCCGGGAGCCGTCTCGATCCCCAGCGTCGGCAGGGCGAGGGTGCGCTGGCCGCGGAAATCGACATGGCAGACCAGCAGTCCGCGCTCTTCGATATAGGCGATCAGGCGCCGCGCCCGGCTCGGCGAATGGCTGCCATAGACGCCGGCGAGTTCCGCGTCGCTGGGGCAGGGCGCGCCTTCCAGCGCCGCCCGCGCGATGAACAGGAACAGACCGTGCAGGTCGTCGGGCAGGGCGAGCGAGGCCTCGACCGCGGCCTGCCAGGTTTCGGATTCGAGGAGCTCGTCGCTGGCGCCAGCCTTGGCGACGGCCAGTCGCCGGCGGAATTCGTCGAGACTGAGATTGCTGCGGCCGAGGCGGCGCATCCGGCAGCGCACGGTGAAATCTTGGTAGAGCACCGCGACCTGGCGCGAACGCGCCTCGGGATCGGCCATCAGCTCGCGCAGGATCTCGACCATGATGGCCTCGCGCTCGGCCGGCTCCATCGGGATCTCGGGCTCGGGTTCCGGCATCGGCGCCGGACGGTAGCTCTCGATCTGCCGCATCGTGTCCTGCACCGGGGGACGCGGACGAGGCGCTGGTCGCGGCATCCGGCTGATCGGCGCGGGCTCGTCGGCGCCGGCGGTGAAGATCAGCTTGCCGGCTTCCTCCGGCGCCTGTTCGGGCAGCGGCATCAGCCCGGGAGCGCCGCCGCGGTCGGTCGAGGATACCGAGCCGATCCTGAGCGGCAGCGGCCGCTTCGACAGAGCCGGGCCGAGCGCCACGAACTGACCGCGCTCGAGGTCGCGGAACATCTCGGCCTGGCGCCGGTCCATGCCGAGCAGGTCGGAGGCGCGGGCCATGTCGATGTCGAGGAAGGTGCGGCCCATCAGGAAGTTCGAGGCCTCGGCCGCGACGTTCTTGGCGAGCTTGGCAAGGCGCTGCGTCGCGATCACGCCGGCAAGCCCGCGCTTGCGGCCGCGGCACATCAGGTTGGTCATCGCGCCGAGCGATAGCCGGCGCGCCTCGTCGGAGACCTCGCCCGCCATCACCGGTGCGAAGAGCTGTGCCTCGTCGACGACGATCAGCATCGGGAACCAGAGCGAGCGGTCGACATCGAACAGCCCGCCGAGAAATGCGGCCGTCGCCCGCAGCTGCTCGTCGGCTTCGAGGTTCTCGAGATTGAGCACGACCGAGACGCGGTGCTGGCGCACGCGCAGGGCGACGCGCTGCAGTTCGGCCTCGCCGCACTGCGCGTCGACGACGACATGGCCGAACTGGTCGGCGAGCGAGACGAAGTCGCCCTCGGGATCGATCACCGCCTGCTGCACCAGCGGCGCACTCTGTTCGAGCAGCCGCCGCAGCAGATGCGATTTGCCCGAGCCGGAGTTGCCCTGGACGAGCAGACGCGTCGCCAGCAACTCGGCGAGGTCGAGAAGGGCGGGTTCGCCGCTCCCGCTCAAACCCATGTCGATGGCCGTCGTCATGCCGTGATCGTGTCGTTCCGCAGAAATTGACTCATGATCGCGAGGTCCCGGGCCGTCGACCGACAGGTGCACGGAGGGCTCGCGGCCGGCGCTTTTAGCACGTCATCCCGCAATTGCGTCCGAGTCGGGTGCTTGCGTCCACAGCAATCGCGGCGGTGTTTCAGCCCGGCAATTCTGTCACCGTGGGCAGCGCCGCGCCCGCTCCTCGCGCTGGATATCGGCGATAGTCCGGCGCTGGCTGTTCGACAGCGGTACGTCCTCGACATTGTCGTATTGGCAGCCGGCATTGCCGAAAGCCTCGATGCCGCGCCGCGTCCGGAAGCAGTAGCCCTGCGCCTTGTAGATCTCATTGCGGGCATACCAGAGATCGTCGCAGGTCTCGGCCCGTGCAGCCGGAGGAAACATCCCGACGCCGCATAGCAGCCCAAGCGAGGCCAATCCCATCGTCGCTGCTCGCCGCATCGTCGTTTCCCGCTCTTCGTCTCGGTCGGCGGCAATCTGCGCGACGCTGGAGGCGCGGGCAAGCGGCCTGGATGCGAGCCGCCATGCGTCGCACCGGCGTCGCCCGAGGCCGATAGCCTGATACAGGAGGAGCTGACGATGCGGATCTACAGCTATTGCGAACGGTTGAGCGACGCTTTCTGGGGCGAGCCCTGGAACGCGGTGACCAACGCCGCCTTCGTGATTGCTGCGGGAGCGGCCATCCTGCTCTGGCGCCGAGCAGGCGGGCGCGATTGGCCGGCGCTGCTCCTGATCCTGCTTGTCTTTGCGATCGGCGTCGGCTCCTTCCTGTTCCACGCCATGCCGCGGCCCTGGACGCTGGCTGCCGATGTCGTGCCCATCCAGCTCTTCGCCTTCTCCTATTTCGCGCTGGCGCTGGCGCGCTTCCTCGGCTGGCGGCCGCTGGCGACCGGGCTCGGCACGTTGGCATTCGCCGGACTGGCGTTCTCGATCTCGTGGGGGATCGCACCCTTGCTCGTGCCGATGCTGCGCGGGTCGACAGGCTATGCCGCGTTCCTGCTCGGGCTCGTCGGCATGGCCATCGCGCTGTGGCGGCGGCCGGGCGGCGCGGAAACCGCCCGGCTCCTCGGTCTTGCTGGCTTCGCCTTCGCCCTGTCCCTGACCTTCCGGACGCTCGACGGCCCGCTCTGCGGCCGCATCCCGCTTGGCACGCACTGGCTCTGGCATCTGCTGAACGCGACCGTCCTGTATCTGTTGCTGAGGGCTGCGATCGGACGGGAGGAGGCTGCTTCGGCTCCACCGCGCTGAGATCATGTGCTGGGCGCCGGCAGCTACGGTATGGCCGGTTCGCGTCGCCGGGTCGATGCATCCTGCCGGCGATCTGCTATGAGGCGGGCACGCTGAAAGAGTTGGCATGCTGAAAGAATTCTTCGCCTATTATCGCCCGCACCGGGCGCTGTTCCTGGTCGATTTCGGCTGTGCCGTGCTGTCGGGGCTGCTCGAGCTCGGTTTCCCTATGGCGGTGAAGGCCTTCGTCGACCTCTTGCTGCCACGCGGCGACTGGCCGCTGATCCTGATGGCGGGCGCCGCGCTGCTGGTCGTTTATGCGGTCAATTCCGGCCTGATGGCGGTGGTGACCTATTGGGGCCACCGTCTCGGCATCAATATCGAGACGGAGATGCGCCGGCGCGCTTTCGACCACCTCCAGAAGCTCTCTTTCCGCTTCTATGACGAGCAGAAGACCGGCCATCTCGTTGCCCGCGTCACCAAGGATCTCGAGGAGATCGGCGAGGTCGCCCATCACGGCCCCGAGGATCTGTTCATCGCGGTCATGACTTTCATCGGTGCGTTCCTGCTGATGCTGTGGGTGCATCCGCAGTTGGCCTTGATGACCGCCCTGATCGTCCCGCTCGCCGGCTTCGTCGTGGCGCGCTACGGCGCCCGGATGGCGCAGAACTGGCGCAGCCAGTTCGGCCGGGTCGGCGCCTTCAACGCCAGGCTCGAGGAGAATATCGGCGGCATGCGCGTGGTCCAGGCCTTCGCCAACGAGGCCCATGAGCGCGCGCTCTTCGCCGGAGACAACCTGCGCTACCGCACGACCAAGCTCGAGGCCTACCGCATCATGGCCGCAAGCCAGGCGATCAACTATCTGGGCATGCGCATGGTCCAGCTCGCGGTGATGCTGGCCGGCACCTGGTATGTCGTGCAGGGCAGTCTGAGCGTCGGCGGCTTCGTCGGCTTCCTGCTGCTGGTCGGCGTCTTCTACCGGCCGCTCGACAAGATCGCGAGCGTGATCGAGACCTATCCGAAGGGCATCGCGGGCTTCCAGCGCTATCGCGAGTTGCTGGCGACCGAGCCCGACATCGCCGACGCTGCCGACGCGATCGATGCTCCGGTTCTGAAAGGCGACATCCGCTTCGAGAAGGTCGATTTCGGCTATGCCAGCGGCCGGCCCGTGCTCGCCGGCATAGACCTGTCTGTCGCGGCCGGCGAGACGGTCGCCTTCGTCGGGCCGTCGGGCGCCGGGAAGACGACGCTGCTCTCGCTGCTGCCGCGGTTCTACGAGGTCGATGCCGGTCGGATCACGGTCGATGGGCATGACATCCGCAAGTTGACGCTGGCTTCCCTGCGTCGCCAGATCGGCATCGTGCAGCAGGACGTCTTCCTGTTCGCCGGGACGATCCGCGAGAACATCGCCTATGGCCGGCTCGATGCGAGCGAGGACGAGATCACGGAAGCCGCACGCCGCGCCCGTCTGGAGACGATGATCGCCGACCTGCCGGCCGGGCTCGACACGGTGATCGGCGAACGCGGCGTCAAGCTTTCGGGCGGGCAGAAGCAGCGCCTCGCCATCGCCCGCATCTTCCTGAAGAACCCGCCGATCCTGATCCTCGACGAGGCGACCTCGGCGCTCGACACCGAAACGGAAGCCGCGATCCAGCAATCCCTGACGGAGCTGGCGGAGGGCCGCACGACGCTGGTGATCGCGCATCGCCTTGCCACGATCCGCCATGCCGACCGCATCGTCGTGGTGACCCAGGCCGGTATCGCCGAGCAGGGCCGGCACGAGGATCTGGTGCGGGCCGGCGGACCCTATCAGGCCCTGCACGAGGCACAGGTCGCGCCGCTGAGGCTTGCGATGGGAACGGCGGCCGAGTGACCGGGCGCATCGCAGCGCGGGAACCGGCACGCCACCTTCTTCGTTGAGATAGGCGGGCATTCGGGGGGAAAGGTGATGCGCTCTCGCTCGACCGTTCTGGCGTTGATGTCGATGTTGCTGGTCGCCGGCCCGGCCTTGGCGCAGATGGTCGGCACGCCGAGCACCGGCCCTCTCTATCCCGGCGGCCCGAGGCAGGGCATCGGCCCGCCATCGATCACGGATTCGGTGCCCGATATCCGGCTGCGCCAGGATGGCGGCGGCATTCCAGGCGCTGGACCGCCGATGGACTACGGTCGGCCGAGCGGGGCGCCATCCTATGGACAGCCCGCCGTGGGCGCGCGCGGCACCTACGGCCTGTCTCGGCCGAGGCAGGTCGCCGTCCGGCACTGCGAAACGCCGCGCTTGACCTGCCGGCTCAGGCGAGCCGCCCTTCTGGGCGACGACTGCTCATGCCGGTCGCGTGGCAAGGCGGTGCGCGGCTACGCGGTTCCGTAAGATCGGCATCCGTAAGACCGGAACTGGGAAGACAGGACTTGGACTCGCCTTCTTCCGGGGCTCGTTCTATAAAAGAACAAATGAAGAACGCGAGTGCCCATGCCCCCGATGCCCAACTCTCTCGCCGACCTGCGCCGCCACCTCGCAGAGGCGGCGCTGCGCACTGTGCCGGCTGCGGTCGGGCAGGTGAGTTTCGGCGCACCCGCTCTCGACGGTGCGCTGGGTGGCGGCATCGCGCGGGCCGCGCTGCACGAGGTCTATGCGCCCGGCACGGCCGATCTCGTGGCGGCGACGGGCTTCGCGGTCGGGCTGGCGATCCGGGCGGCAGGACAGCGCCCGATCCTCTGGGTCCGGCAGGATGTCGTCGATGCCGAGACCGGCCGCCTGCATCCGCCGGGGCTGACCGAGCTCGGCCTCGATCCGGGGCGCGTCCTGCTGGTGAGGGCGCGTGATGCCGAGGGCGTGCTGCGGGCCGGCTCCGAGGCGGCCCGCTGTGCGGCGCTGGGGGCGGTTCTGATCGAGCCCTGGGGCGAGCCGCGCCGCCTCGATCTGACCGCGAGCCGGCGCCTGTCGCTGGCGGCGGAGGGTTCGGGCACGACGACGCTGCTGCTGCGCGCCGCCGTGTCGCCGCAGCCTAGCGCGGCCCGGACACGCTGGCAGGTTGCGGCCCTGCCGTCGCGGGCGCTGGAGGCGAATGCGCCGGGCGACCCGGCTTTCAGCCTCAGGCTGCTGCGCCATCGCGGCGGCCTGGGCGAGCGTGAGTGGCGTGTGGAGTGGAGCCGTGACCGACAATCCTTCCAGGCAAGCCCGTCTTTCCAGGACAGCCAATCCTTCCAGGCAAACGATGTCCGAGACCGCCAACTCGCAATGGGGCCTCCCGACAGGGCAGATCAACGCAAGGCCAATCCCGATGCCGCGCCGCTATCTGGCGATGTGGTTTCCTTTCCTGCCGACAGACCGGCTGCGGCGGGAAGGGCGGGTCCCGGCATCAGGCGCGCCGGCTGACGCCCCGCTGGTCGTCTTCGCCACGGTGCGCAACGCGCTCCGGCTTGTCGATTGCGACCAGCGCGCGGTGTCGCTCGGCCTGACGCGCGACCTGACGCTGGCCGATGCGCGCGCCCGGATTCCGTCCCTGCTGGCGATCGAGGCCGAGCCTGAGGCCGACGCGGCCTTGCTGGGCCGGCTCGCGGCCTTCTGCGACCGCTTCACGCCGCTGGTCGCCCTTGATCTGCCGCATGGGCTGATGCTCGACATCACTGGTTGCGCCCATCTCTTCGGCGGCGAGGCGGAGCTTCAGGCGGCGATCGGCCGCTGGATGCGGGCCGGCGGCCTGAGCCATCGCGCTGCCATCGCCGGAACGCCGGAAGCGGCGCATGCGCTGTCGCGCTACGGAGGCGGCGGCGTCGTCCCGCCGGGGGAGGAGGAAGCAAGACTGCGCCCGCTTCCGGTCGCCGCGCTGGAACTCGCGCCCGAGACCGTGATCGCGCTGTCTCGGGCCGGCCTCAGGACATTGGCCGACCTTGCCGAGCGCCCGTCCTTCACCCTGTCGGCCCGCTTCGGCGAGGATCTGGCGACGAGGCTCCGGCGCACGCTGGGGCATGAGGATGCGCGGATCACGCCGCTGCGTCCGCCTCCGGCCTGCGTCGTCGAACGCCATTTCGCCGAGCCCATGCTCGACAGCGAAGGGCTGGCAGAGGTGGTCGCACGGCTGATCGCGGAAGCCGCACGGGTGCTCGAACTGCGCGGCGAGGGCGGGCGTGCCTTCGAGGTCAGCTTCTTCCGCAGCGACGGTGCGGTCCGGCGGCTCACGGTCGAGACCGGGCGGCCCTCGCGCGATGCCGCCGCCATCCTGCGGCTCTGGCGCGAACGCATCGACACGCTGGCCGACCCGCTCGATCCGGGCTTCGGCTTCGATGCGGTCCGGCTCGCCGTGCCGATCTGCGAGCCGCTGGGCGAGACGCAGGCCAGCCTCGATCGCCGAGCGGTGGAGGACGAGGCGGTGGCCGATCTCGTCGACCGGCTGGTCACGCGCTTCGGCCGGGACCGTGTGCTGCGCTTCGTGGCGCAGGATACCCATCACCCCGTACGCGCGGCGAAGGCCATGTCTGCTGCGATGCCTGCTGCCATGTCGGCGGCGCTGCCGGCCTCGATCTCCGCCTGGCCGACGCCGGAGCCGGATGAGCCGCCGACGCGTCCGCTCCAGCTCTTCGAGCCGCCCCAGCCGGTCGAAGCCCTCGCCGAGGTGCCTGACGGCCCGCCGATCCGCTTCCGCTGGCGTCGCCTGATCCATGACGTCGCCCGCGCCGAGGGACCCGAACGCATCGCGCCGGAATGGTGGCGCGACGGTTCCTGCGAACCGATGCGCGACTATTACCGTGTCGAGGATGCTCAGGGACGCCGCTTCTGGCTCTTCCGCGTCGGCTTCCACGAGCCGGGCCAGGACCCGCCGCGCTGGTTCCTGCACGGGCTCTTCGCATGACTCAATTTGCCAGAACTTTCGCTGAACCCGTTGCCGCGACGAACTTTTCCTTCCTGCGTGGCGCTTCGCCCGGTCCCAATCTGGTGCTGACCTCGCTGCTGCTCGGCCATGCCGGCATCGGCATTGCCGACCGTAACACGCTGGCCGGCGTGGTCCGGGCCTGGAGCGCGCTCAGGGCTCTGCGGGAGGATGGCCAGCCTGCTCCCGAGAAGATCAGGGAAGGCGGCAGTCCCGGTGAATATGTCTGGATGGAGAACCCGGCCTTCGCGGAACTGTCCCTCACCCGAGAGCACATCCGGGGCGTCGCGAAGGCCTTCAAGCTCGCTGTCGGCAGCCGGCTCGTCTTCGCCGAGGGCACGCCCGACATCGTCGTCTACCCGGCCAACAGGCAGGGGTGGCGGCGGCTCTGCCGCCTGCTCAGCCATGGCAATCAGAAGGAGGGCGTGCAGAAGGGAGAATGCCGCCTCGTCCTCGACGATCTCCTCGCCGATGCACGCGATCTCCTGCTGATCCTGATGCCCGGCCGCAGCCTCGACGGCCTGCCGGCGCTGCTCGCCCGGCTGGACGATGCTGCTCCCGGCGCGGTCTGGCTCGGCGCCACAATGCATCGCCGTGGCGACGACCGCCGTCGCCTTGCACGTCTGAAAGCGATCGCGGCCGCGGCCCGCACGCCGCTGCTGGCGACCAATGACGTGCTCTACGATGCGCCCGAGCAGCGCGACCTGCAGGACGTGCTGACCTGCATCCGCGAGGGCGTCTCGATCGAGCGGGCAGGGCGCCTGCTCGAGGTCAATGCCGAACGCCATCTCAAGACGCCGCAGGAGATGACGCGGCTGTTCCGCGACGCACCCGAAGCCATCGCGGAGACGCAGCATCTTTTTTCGCGCATCGAATTCGATCTGAAGCAGCTCGAATACGAATATCCGGACGAGCCCGTCCCGCCCGGCTGGAACGATCAGGCCTGGCTCGAGGAGCTGGTGCGCCGCTGTGGCGAAATTCGCTATCCGCAGGGCGTGCCCCAGAAGGTCACCGGCCTGCTGCGCAAGGAGCTCGATCTGATCGCGCGACTGAAATACGCCCGCTACTTCCTCACCATCCGCCAGATCGTCGAATTCGCCCAGAAGGAAGGCATCCTCTGCCAGGGGCGGGGCTCGGCCGCTAATTCAGCTGTTTGCTACGTCCTCGGCATCACCGCGGTCGACCCGGCCGAGAATGACGTGTTGTTCGAGCGTTTCCTCTCGACGGAGCGAAGGGAGCCGCCCGATATCGACGTCGATTTCGAGCATGAACGGCGCGAGGAGGTGATCCAGTGGATCTACAAGACCTATGGCCGTGACCGCGCCGGCATCGCCGCGACCGTGATCCGCTATCGCCCGCGCAGCGCCATCCGCGACGTCGGCAAGGCGCTGGGGCTGACCGAGGACATCACCGCCCGCATCGCCGATACGCAATGGGGCAGCTGGGGCACCGAGATCGGCGACGAGCGGGTGCGCCAGGCCGGGCTCGATCCGACCAACCCGACGGTGCGCCGCGCCGTCGATTTCGCCGTCCGGCTGCTCGGCTTTCCGCGCCATCTCTCGCAGCATGTCGGCGGCTTCATCCTGGCGCGCGGGCGCCTCGACGAGCTGGTTCCGATCGGCAAGGCCGCCATGGCGGAGCGCACCTTCATCGAATGGGACCGCGACGACATCGACGAACTCGGCCTGATGAAGGTCGATGTGCTGGCCTTGGGCATGCTGACCTGCATCCGCAAGGCCTTCGATTTGCTGCGCGAGCATGATGTGGCCGATCTGGGCCTTGCCGACGTGCCTGGGGGGGACAAGGCGACCTACGACATGCTCTGCGAGGGCAAGTCGCTCGGCGTCTTCCAGGTCGAGAGCCGGGCGCAGATGAACATGCTGCCACGGCTGCGACCGCGCGAGTTTTACGACCTCGTCATCCAGGTCGCCATCGTTCGGCCCGGCCCGATCCAGGGGGACATGGTCCATCCCTATCTGCGGCGTCGGGCGGGGGCCGAGGAGGTGAGCTATCCCTCGCCATCTCCCGACCATGGTCCGTTCGACGAGCTCTACACGGTGCTGTGTAAGACCAAGGGCGTACCGCTTTTCCAGGAACAGGCGATGAAGCTTGCCATGGTTGCTGCGAGGTTCTCGGACAGCGAGGCCAACGGCCTGCGCAAGGCGATGGCGACCTTTCGCAGCGATGGAACCATCGGCAGCTATGAGGATCTCATGGTCGGCCGCATGGTCGAGCGCGGCTACGAGCCGGATTTCGCCCGACGCTGCTTCGAGCAGATCAAGGGGTTCGGCAGCTACGGTTTCCCCGAAAGTCACGCCGCCTCCTTCGCCAAACTGGTCTACATCTCCTCCTACTTGAAATGCCACCACCCGGCGGCCTTCGCCTGCGCGCTGCTGAACTCCCAGCCGATGGGTTTCTATGCCCCGGCCCAGATCGTGCGCGAAGCGCAAGAATATGGCGGCGTCGAGCCGCGTGCGATCGATGTGAGCTTCAGCGGCTGGGATAATTGGCTGGAGCGCGGAGGAAAGCCCTTCGCCCTGCGGCTCGGATTCCGCCAGATCGACGGCTTTCAGGAGGAGTGGGGTTTGCGCATCGAGGCTGCCCGTGCCGACGGCTACCACGATGTCGAGGATCTGATGCGCCGTGCTGTTCTGCCCGGCCGTGCCATGCGCCTGCTGGCGGATGCCGATGCCTTCCGCTCCCTCGGTCTCGACCGGCGTGAGGCGCTATGGGCGGTGCGCCGGCTGCCGGATGACGATGCCTTGCCGCTTTTCGCCGCCGCGCAGGCCCGCGAACTGGGCTCGGAGCCTGCGGTGCCGCTTCCCGTCATGCCGCTGCCGCAGCAGATCGTTGCCGACTACCAGACGGTGCGGCTGTCGCTCAAGGGCCACCCGATGGGCATGCTCCGGCCGGTCTTCCGGCGCGACGGCGTGCTGAGCTGCGCCGAACTCGACAATCGGCCCGATGGCAGCTGGGCACGGGCTGCCGGCGTCGTGCTGGTGCGCCAGCGCCCCGGCAACGGCAAGGCGATCTTCATCACGCTCGAAGACGAGACCGGCATCGCCAACATCCTGCTCTGGGCGAGGCAGTTCGAACGCTTCCGCCGCGAGGTCATGAGCGGGCGCCTGCTCCAGATCGAGGGCAGGGTGCAGAAGAGTCGGGAAGGCGTGGTTCATCTGATGGGCCAGCGCGTCGTCGATCGGACTGCCGAGCTGGGTAGCCTCTCGGATACACACCGCACAGAAATCGCGCTCGCGCGGGCTGACGAACTCCGCAACCCGCCGCCGCCCCGTGGCCGTCACCCACGCGACGTCCGCGTTCTGCCGAAATCGCGCGACTTCCACTGATGTGCCCGCAGAATGATCGGTATGCCTATTTGGTGTGCGAAAAACGTCGTGACGTATGCCTGATGCCGAGACATGGCGATCCCTTGGGCGGCAATCGGTCCGCTCCTATCCCAAAGTCCTAGTCTTACGACCTTCGTCTGGCATGCCGGTTGCTAACCCCTCCCGGCCGCGGCTCGACAGGTCGCAGGCCAATCACAGGGGAGAAAATCGTGTCCGCATCCCATTTCACCCGCTCCGTGCTTCTCGGCCTGGGGCTTTCGACGGCGCTGGCGACCGCCGCGCTCGCCCAGGAAAAGGTCCTGCGCATCGGCATGACAGCGGCGGACATTCCCCGCACCCATGGCCAGCCCGATCAGGGCTTCGAGGGCAACCGCTTCACCGGCATCCCGATGTACGACGCCCTGACGCATTGGGATCTGTCATCGGCCGACAAGGCGAGCGTCGTCATCCCCGGCCTCGCCACCGAATGGGCGGTCGATGCCGCCGACAAGACCAAATGGACCTTCAAGCTGCGCCCCGGCGTCAAGTTCCAGGACGGCTCGGCCTTCGATGCGGCTGCCGTCGTGTGGAACGTCGAGAAGGTCCTGAACAAGGAAGCCGCCCATTTCGCGCCCGATCAGATCGGCGTCACCGTCTCGCGCATGCCGACGCTGAAGAGCGCCAAGGTGATCGACCCGCTGACCGTCGAATTGACCACGACCGAGCCGGACGCCTTCCTGCCGATCAACCTCACCAACCTCTTCATCGTCTCGCCGACGCACTGGGTCGCCAAGCTCGCCGCCGTCCCGGCATCCGTCACGGACCCGGCCGAACGCGCAAAGCAGGCCTGGTCGGCATTCGCCGCCGATCCGTCGGGCACCGGCCCGTTCAAGGGCACCCGCCTCGTCCCGCGCGAACGCTTCGAGATGGTCGCCAACAAGGCCTATTGGGACCCCAAGCGCGTGCCCAAGGTCGATCGGGTCGTGCTGCTACCGCTGCCGGAGGCCAATGCCCGCACCGCGGCGCTGCTGTCCAACCAGGTCGACTGGATCGAGTCGCCTTCACCGGACGCCGTTCCGCAGATCAAGCAGCGCGGCTTCACCGTCTATACGAACGCCCAGCCACATGTCTGGCCCTGGCAACTCTCCTTCGTCGAGGGCTCGCCATGGACCGACATCAAGGTCCGCCAGGCCGCCAATCTCTGCGTCAACCGCGAGGAGCTGAAGACGCTGCTTGGCGGGCTGATGGAAATCCCGAAGGGCACCGTGCCGCCCGGCCATCCCTGGTGGGGCAATCCGAAATTCGACATCAAGTATGATCTCGCTGCGGCGAAGAAGCTGATGACGGATGCCGGCTATTCGGCCGCCAAGCCGGCCAAGGTGAAGGTGCTGACTTCGGCCTCGGGCTCGGGCCAGATGCAGCCCTTGCCGATGAACGAGTTCATGCAGCAGGCGCTGAAGGAGTGCTTCTTCGACGTCGCGCTCGAGGTCGGCGAATGGAACGCCGTCTTCACCAACTGGCGCGAGGGCGCCAAGCACGCCAATGCCCGCGGCGCCAACGCCACCAACGTGACCTATGCGGCGATGGACCCGTTCTTCGCCATGGTGCGCTTCGTCTCGACCAAGACGTTCCCGCCGGTGTCGAATAATTGGGGCTATTTCGGCAATGACGAGTTCGACAAGCTGATCGCCGACGCCCGCACCAGCTTCGACGGCACGGCCCGCGACGCGGCGCTCGCCAAGCTGCACGCCCGCATCGTCGAGGAAGCGCCCTTCGTCTGGGTCGCCCATGACGTCGGCCCGCGCGCGATGAGCGCGAAGGTCAAGGGCGTGGTCCAGCCGAAGAGCTGGTTCATCGACCTTGCGCCGATGTCGATGGAGTAACCCGCCCGGTTCGCATCACCCGCACCGTCATCCTGGACGCAGCGAAGCGGAACTCCGGAATCCATCGTCGCGTGCGACGCCCTTCGATGGATTCCGGATCGGCGTCGCTTCGCGACTTGTCCGGGGTGACGCTCCGGATGTGATGAAGCCGAGCGCTGGCACAGCCCTTGCGAAGTCTCGAACTCATCCAATTCGGAGTAGCCCGATGATCCGCACCGCCCTCGCTTTCACGCTTGCCGCCGGCGTTTCTCTCTTCGCAGCCTCGGCGCAGGCCCAAGGCACGCTGCGCATCGGCATGACGGCCTCCGACATTCCGCTGACCACCGGCCAGACCGACCAGGGCGGCGAGGGCATGCGCTTCATGGGCTATACGGTCTATGACGCGCTGATCAACTGGGACCTCAGCAAGGCCGACAAGGCGTCCGACCTGACGCCGGGCCTCGCCACGAGCTGGGCGGTCGATGCCGCCGACAAGAACAAATGGACATTCGTCCTGCGCGAGGGGGTGAAGTTCCATGACGGCTCGGAATTCACCGCCGATGCCGTGGTCTGGAACCTCGACAAGCTCCTGAAGAACGACGCGCCGCAGTTCGACCAGCGCCAGGCGGCGCAAGGCCGTTCGCGCATCCCGGCGGTCGCCTCCTACAAGGTCGTCGACAAGTACAAGGTCGAGATCACCACCAAGGCGCCGGACGCGACGCTGCCCTACCAGATCGCCTGGGTCATGATGTCATCGCCGGCGCAGTGGGAGAAGGTCGGCAAGAGCTGGGAGGCCTTCGCCAAGACGCCGTCCGGCACCGGCCCCTGGCAGCTCACTGCCTTCCAGCCGCGCGAGCGCGCCGAGCTTTCGCCGTTCCCCGGTTACTGGGACAAGGCGCGCGTGCCGAAGCTCGACAAGCTGGTGCTGCTGCCGTTGCCGGAGGCCAATGCCCGTGCCGCCGCGCTCAGGGCAGGGCAGGTCGACTGGATCGAGGCGCCGTCGCCCGACCTGATCCCCTCGCTGAAGACCGCCGGCTTCCAGATCATCACCAATGCCTATCCGCACAACTGGACCTGGCATCTCTCGCGCGCCGAGGGCTCGCCCTGGAACGACATCCGCGTGCGCAAGGCCGCGAACCTGGCCGTCGACCGGCAGGGCCTCAAGGAACTGCTCGGCGGCATGATGATCCCGGCCGAGGGCTTCTATCCGCCCGGCCACCAGTGGTTCGGCAACCCGAAGTTCAAGCTCAAGCTCGATCAGGCCGAGGCCAAGAAGCTGCTCGCCGAAGCCGGCTATTCGACCGCCAAGCCGGTGACGACCAAGATCCTGATCGCGCCGTCGGGCTCGGGCCAGATGCAGCCGCTGCCGATGAACGAGTTCGTCCAGCAGAACCTCGCAGAGGTCGGCATCAAGATCGATTTCGAGGTCGTCGAGTGGAACACGCTGATCAACATCTGGCGTGCCGGCGCCAATCATGAATCGTCGCGCAAGGCGACGGGCATGAACTACACCTACTTCATCCAGGACCCCTTCACCGGCTTTGTCCGCCACCTGCAATGCAACCTCGTGCCGCCGGCCGGCACGAACTGGGGCATGTATTGCGATCCGGAGATGGATAAGCTCTTCGACCAGATTCGCACGACGTTCGACGCGGCCGAGCAGACCAAGGTGCTGCAGAAGGTGCATGAGAAATATGTCGACGAGGCGCTGTTCCTGATGGTGACGCACGACGTCAACCCACGCGCCCTCAGCCCCAAGGTGAAGGGCTTCGTTCAGGCGCAGAACTGGTTCCAGGACTTCTCGCCGATCACGATGGCGAAGTGAGGTTGTCCTTGGCTCGGCAGCTCGTCCCAACCACTGCGCGTCATCCCGGGCGACCGAAGGTCGTCCCGGGATCCACCGCGGGGCTCGTCGCCCTACGATGGATCCCGGCGCTCCGCTTCGCTACGGCCGGGATGGCGGTCGAGGTCGAGACGACGGTTGAGACAGCAGCATGCTGAGCTACCTCGCCAAACGCATCCTCTACGTCTTGCCGGTCGCCTTCGGCGTCAGCCTGTTCTGCTTCCTGCTGGTGCATATCGCGCCCGGGGATCCGCTGACCTCGGTCCTGCCGCCGGATGCGTCGCAGGCGATGCAGGATGAGCTGCGCAAGATCTACGGCTTCGACCGGCCCTTGCCGGTGCAGTTCGGGCTGTGGCTGTGGAACGCGGTGCAGGGCAATCTCGGCACCTCGATCGCGACCGGGCGCCCCGTCGCGGGCGAGGTTTGGCGCGCGGTCGGCAACACCTTGCTGATCGCCGGGCTCGCAACGGTGATCGGCTTTCTGTTCGGCTGCTTCTTCGGCTTCGTCGCGGGCTATTTCCGCGGCTCCTTCCTCGACAAGTCCGCCTCGATGCTCGCGGTGCTCGGCGTCTCGGTGCCGCATTACTGGCTCGGCATGGTGATGGTGATCGTGTTCTCCGTGCAGCTCGGCTGGCTGCCGCCGGGCGGGGCGGGGCCGGGCGGTTCGGCCGCTTGGAAGTGGGATTGGGAGCATGTCAGCTACATGATCCTGCCGGCGATCACGATGTCGGTGATCCCGATGGGCATCATCGCCCGCACGGTGCGCGCCCTCGTCGCCGATATCCTCAACCAGGAGTTCGTGCCGGCGCTGCGGGCGAAGGGGCTGATGGATTTCGGCGTGTTCCGCCACGTCGTGAAGAATGCCGCGCCGACGGCGCTGGCGGTGATGGGCCTGCAGCTCGGCTATCTGCTCGGCGGCTCGATCCTGATCGAGACGGTGTTCTCATGGCCCGGTACCGGCTTCCTGCTCGGCAACGCCATCTTCCAGCGCGACCTGCCGCTGCTCCAGGGCACGATCCTGGTGCTGGCGATGTTCTTCGTCGGGCTGAACGTGCTCGTCGACATCCTTCAGGGCCTGCTCGACCCTCGCGTCAGGAGGCGCTGAGATGACTGCGATCACCGAAGGCGCAGCTCCCGCCATCGTGCCGCCGCTGGCCAAGTCGCCGGGCTACTGGTCCGGCGTCTGGCGCCGCTTCAAGACCGACAAGGTCGCGGTCGGCGCCGGCATCGTCGTGCTGGCGATCATCCTGATGGCGATCTTCGCCGACTACATCGCGCCGGCCGACCCGACCCGCTCCTCGATGCTGCGGCGGCTGCGCCCGATCGGCACGCCGGGCTATCCGCTCGGCGCCGACGAACTCGGCCGCGACATGCTCTCGCGGCTGATCTTCGGCGCACGCCTCTCGCTCTTCATGGGCGTGGTACCGGTCTTCATCGCCTTCGTCATCGGCTCGGTGATCGGCGTCGCCGCGGGCTTTTTCGGCGGCCGGTTCAACACCGTCGTGATGCGCACGGTCGACGTCTTCTATGCCTTCCCGTCGGTGCTGCTGGCGATCGCGCTGTCGGGCGCCCTCGGGGCGGGCATCACCAACTCGCTGATCTCCCTGACCATCGTCTTCATCCCGCCGATCGCGCGCATTGCCGAGAGCGTGACGACGCAGGTGCGCGGCATGGACTATGTCGAGGCCGCGCGCGCCTCTGGCGCGGGCTCGGGCACGATCATCCGGGTGCATGTGCTCGGCAATGTGCTCGGACCGATCTTCGTCTATGCGACGAGCCTGATCTCGGTCTCTATGATCCTGGCCTCGGGCCTGTCCTTCCTCGGGCTCGGCACCAAGCCACCGACGCCCGAATGGGGGCTGATGCTCAACACCCTGCGCACCGCGATCTATGTGCAGCCCTGGGTGGCGGCGCTGCCGGGCGTGGCGATCTTCATCACCTCGATCTCGTTCAACCTGCTCTCCGACGGCTTGCGCTCGGCGATGGACGTGAAGGGCTGACCATGGCGCAAGAAGCCCATTACCAGACCACTCCCGATCGCGGTGGCCCGGGCACGCCGCTGCTGCAGGCGCAAACGCTGACCAAGCATTTCCCGCTCGGCGGCGGCGCCGTGGTGCGCGCCGTGGACGGCGTCGATTTCGAGGTGATGAAGGGCGAGACGCTCGGCGTCGTCGGCGAATCCGGCTGCGGCAAGTCGACGACGGCGCGCGTGGTCATGCAGCTCATCCCGCAGGACAAGGGCGAACTGCTCTTCGACGGTGAGGCTGTCGGCAGCTCGGCGCTCAGCCTGAAGGAGTATCGCCGCCAGGCGCAGATGGTCTTCCAGGATTCATATGCCTCGCTCAATCCGCGCCTGACCATCGAGGATTCGGTCGCCTTCGGGCCGACCGTGCATGGCGTCTCCAAGGCCGCCGCTATCCTGAAGGCACGCGACCTGCTCCAGCGTGTCGGCCTCGACCCGGCCCGCTTCGCGGCCCGCTATCCGCATGAGCTCTCCGGCGGCCAGCGCCAGCGCGTCAACATCGCCCGGGCACTGGCCTTGGGCCCGCGCCTGGTCATCCTCGACGAGGCGGTCTCGGCGCTCGACAAATCTGTCGAGGCGCAGGTCCTGAACCTTCTCGCCGATCTGCGCGAGGAGTTCGGGCTGACCTACATCTTCATCTCGCACGACCTGAACGTCGTCCGCTTCATCAGCGACCGCGTCATGGTGATGTATCTCGGCGAGGTGGTGGAGATCGGCCCGGTCGAGGAACTCTACGACGATCCGCGCCATCCCTACACGAACGCGCTGCTGTCGGCGATGCCGTCGATGGACCCGGACAACCGGACGATGGAAGCGCCGCTCGCCGGGGACCCGCCGAACCCGATCAACCCGCCCGAAGGCTGCCGCTTCCACCCGCGCTGCCCGCATGCCCAGACCGTCTGCTCCAAGGTCAAGCCGGCTCTGGTCGCGACCGGCACGGAGGAGGGCGGTCGCCGCGTCGCCTGCCATATGGAGATCGCCGGCTCCGGTCACAGCCGCGCCCCGAGCCTGGAGGCCGCCGCATGAGCAAGCCTCTCGTCGCCATCGAGAACCTCACCGTACGCTTTCGCGGCGCCCAGACCGTGCATGCCGTCAACGGAGTCTCGCTGACGCTGGAGCCCGGCCAGGTGCTCGGCATCCTCGGCGAATCCGGATCGGGCAAGAGCGTCACGCTGAAGACACTGCTGCGCCTGCTGCCGGAGAGCCGCACCGATATCGGCGGCAGCGTCCGCGTCGACGGCAAGGATGTGCTCGCGCTCGGCGCGCAGGAGCTCTCCGCCTATCGCGGCGCCGTCACCTCGATGATCTTCCAGGATCCCGCCCTGGCCCTCGACCCGGTCTATACTGTGGGCGAGCAGATCGCCGAGGCGATCATCCGGCACGAGAAGCTGTCGAAGAAGGAAGCGATGGCGCGCGCGCTCGAGTTGCTCGAACTCGTCCGCATCCCGTCGCCGGCGCGCCGGCTCAAGGCCTATCCGCACGAAATGTCCGGTGGCATGCGCCAGCGCGCCATGATCGCGCTCGCGCTCGCCGCCCGGCCGAAGCTGCTGCTCGCCGACGAGCCGACCACGGCGCTCGACGCGACCGTGCAGATCCAGATCCTGCTGCTGCTACGCCAACTCCAGCGCGACCTCGGCATGGGCATGCTCTTCGTCACCCATGACATCGGCGTCGCGGTGGAGGTCTCGGACCGGCTGGCGGTGATGTATGCCGGCCAGATTGTCGAGACCGGCACGGTCCGCGAATTGCTGCGCGAGCCGCGGCACCCCTACACCAGGGGTCTGCTCGCGGCGAACCTGCACGGGGCGAAGAAGGGCGAGCGCCTGGAGGCTATCCCGGGTGCGCCGCCGGCCCTGAACGAGCCGCCATCCTCCTGCTCCTTCGCTCCGCGCTGCCGCTTCGCGCAGGACCGCTGCCGCGCGGCCCTGCCACCGGCCATCCAGCTCGGCGAGGGCAGGGTCGTCCGATGCATCCTCGCGGACGAGGCGCTCACGGCAGCGGCCTGAGCGGACGACAGCCATTCCCTCCGCCGGACCGAACCGCTATCAGCGGGACGACGATACGCAGCGACCCTGCTGCGCCAACCCGACGGAGCACATCATGGATCTCGGCCTTCACGACAAGCGCGCGCTGGTGCTGGGCGCGAGCCGGGGTCTCGGCGCGGAGATCGCCCGCACGCTGGCGGCAGAGGGCGCCTCGGTCATCGCCGCAGCGCGCAATGTCGCCGCGACCGATGCCTGGGCTTCGCAGCTGCCCGAAGATGTGCGTGGGCGCATCTTCTCGTCCAGCCTCGACCTCTCCGATCTGGCATCGGTGAACTCCCTCGTCGCGACTCTGAAGGAGGCTGGTGGCGTCGATATCCTGATCGGCAATTCCGGCGGTCCGCCGCCGGCCGAGGCGCGCGAGGCCGGCCGTGACGACTGGCTCAAGCATTTCGAGGCGATGGCCGCGAATCTGTTCCATCTCGCTCAGGGCCTGCTGCCGGGCATGGTCGAGCGTGGCTTCGGCCGCATCGTCACGATCGCTTCCTCGGGCGTGGAGCAGCCGATTCCGCGGCTCGCCTTGTCCAACGGCATCCGCTCGGCGGTCGTTGGCTGGTCGAAGACGCTCGCCGCAGAAGTCGCCGGGCAGGGGGTGACCGTCAATGTCGTGCTGCCGGGCCGCATCCACACCGAGCGCGTCAACCAGCTCGACAAGGCCGCCGCCGACCGCGCCGGAACCACGCCCGAACTCGCCGCGGCGGCCTCGCGATCGACGATTCCGGCCGGGCGCTACGGCACGCCGCAGGAATTCGCCGACGTCGTCACTTTCCTCGCCAGCAAGCGTGCGAGCTATGTCACCGGTGCGAAGATCCGCATCGACGGCGGCGCGACGCGCGGAATCTGAGGGGCGAAGCGCTCGGGCGGGATATCGAGAGCGCCGGCCAGCTTCCTGCTGACCGGCGTTAGCGCGGCCGAGCGGCTCAGGCCGCCTGCGAATAGGTCGTGCCGGACGCGTTCGAGGCGCCGAGCTGGTAGGTCGAGCCATAGGCCTGCGACGCGCCCATGGATGGTGGCGGGCCAGGCGGAGGACCGGGCGGCGGGCCGCGCTTTTCGAGGGCCTGCTGGAACGAGCTCTGCTCCTCCTTGGTGACCGAGCCGTCCTTGTCGGAATCGATCGCCTCGAACAGCTTGCTCAGTAGGTCGTTCGAGGATTGTGTTCCAGACGAGAGCGCCGAAAGGAACTCGTCCTGGGCGATGCTGCCGTCGGAGTTGGCGTCGAGCTGGGCGAAGATGTCGGTCTCGGCATCGCTCTCGTCGGATTCGGCAACCTGGCTGGTGCCTTCGGTCTGTAACCCGAACAGGAAGGACTGCAATTGCTGCTGGGCCTTCTCGGCCTTGGCCTTGAAGGCGTCCTGCTCCTCCTTGGTAACCGAGCCGTCGCTGTCGGAATCGATTGCCTTGAACAGCTCCTCGCTCTTGGCACTGTCGGCCCCCTTGGGGGCGCCGGACTTGAATTCCTCAAGGCTGAGCGTGCCGCTGGTGTCGCTGTCTAGCGTCTCGAAGCTCGGCGGTTTTGGCGGAGGCGGACGGAACCCGCCGCCGACGCCACTGATACTGGACATGAATCGTCTCCATCGCGTCGCCGCCGGATGGCGGCGCGAGGAGTTTCGGCCTCAAGTCCATGCCCAAAGGCTAAGGCGGAGTCGCCGCCAGGGCATTTTTGGTAACGGCAGGTTTCATGTTTCAGCGATGGAAACAGACGGAAACATAATCGCCCGCCGGTCGGCGCCCGCTCAGGCGATGACCGCCGTCGCCTCGATCTCGACCATCGCCTCGGGCTCGACGAGCGAGACGACCTGCACCACCGCCATGGCCGGGAAATGCCGGCCCAGCGCCTCGCGGTAGACCGGGCCCATTTCCTTCAGGCTGGCTCGATAGGCTTCGATATCGGTGACATACCAGGTCAGCCGCACGATATCCTCGATCCGCCCGCCGCCGGCCTCGACCACGGCCTTGATGTTCTCAAGTGTCTGCCGGAGTTGAGGCAGGAAGCCCTTGGCGAAGACGCCGTTCGTGTCCCAGCCGACAAGGCCGCCGGTGACCAGCACGCGGCCTTCCGCCACCATGCCGTTGGCATAGCCGCGCGGAACCGGCCAGCCTTCGGGCAGGATGGCGCGGGACAGGGTTTCACTCGACATGGGCGTCGCCTCGCTTCGGGGCCGTTCCGGCTCGTCTGATGCTTGAGAAGGGTTCAGGCCTCGCCTTGCGCCATCTGGCGCAGGGTGAAGCGCTGGAGCTTGCCGCTGGCGGTCTTCGGCAACGCCGATACGAACTCCACGGCACGGGGATATTTGTAGGGCGCGATAGCCGCCTTCACATGCTCCTGCAAGGCCTTGGCCAGCGCCTCGCTGCCGGCGATGCCCTCGCGCAGCACGACATAGGCTTTCACGATATTGCCGCGCTCGGGGCAGGGCGCGGCGACGACACCGCATTCGACCACGTCCGGATGGGTCAGCAGCGCGGCTTCGACCTCGGGCCCGGCAATGTTGTAGCCGGAGGAGACGATCATGTCGTCGGAGCGGGCCTGGTACCAGAAATAGCCGTCCTGATCCCGGATGTAGGTATCGCCCGTGATGTTCCAGCCCTTCTGCGCGTAGCGCGCCTGGCGCTCGTCCGCGAGATAGCGGCAGCCGGTGGGGCCGCGCACGGCGAGCCGCCCCGGCGTACCGTCCGGAGCGTCGTTGCCATCCGCATCGACGATCTTCGCCTCATAGCCCGGAACCGGGAGCCCGGTGGAGCCCGGCCGGATCGCCTCGCGCGGCGCGCCGATGAAGATGTGCAGCATCTCGGTGGCGCCGATGCCGTCCATCAGCGCGATGCCCGTCCTGCCCTGCCAGGCGTCGAAGACCGGCTTCGGCAAGGTCTCCCCGGCCGAGACGCAGATCCGCAATGAGGCGATGTCGCGCCCCTCCAGCTTATCGAGCATGGCGCGATAGGCCGTCGGCGCCGTGAACACGACGCTGACCTTGTGGCGCTCGATCGCGTCTACGAGGTCGGCCGGACCGGCCTTGTCAGGCAGCACCATCGCCGCACCGATCCGCATCGGGAACAGCACGAGCCCGCCCAGCCCGAAGGTGAACGCGAGCGGCGGCGAGCCGGTGAAGCGGTCGTCGGCCGAAGCCTTCAGCACCCGCGCGCCATAGCAGTCGCAGATCGCCAGCATGTCCTGGTGGAAATGCATCGTGCCCTTGGGCTCGCCGGTGGTGCCGGAGGTGAAGGCGATCAGGCAGACGTCGTCACGAGCGGTGTCGGCAGCCTCGAAATGCTCGTAGCCGGGTTGCCCCATCAGCTGTTCGAGCTCGCTTTCGCTGCTGCCGAAGCCGATGATGCGCGCGAGGCCGGGCGCCTGTGCCTTGGCATTCTCGAGGTCGGCCGTGAGGCGGTGGTCGCAGAGTGCGAGCGCGATCTCCGCCTTGCGCAGCGGATAGGCGAGCTCGCCGGCCCGCAGCATCGGCATCGTCGCGACCGCGATGCCACCGGCCTTGATGACGGCGAGATAGGACGCGACCATCATCGGCGTGTTTCCAGCGCGCAGCAGCACGCGGCTCCCGCTCGCCATGCCGAGGTCGCGCGTCAGCACATTGGCGATGCGGTTCACCATCCGGGCCAGCTCGCCGTAGCTCCACTGCAACCCCGAGGCGATCACCGCGATGCGCTCGCCGCGCCCTTCCGCCAGATGCCGGTCGAGCAGTTCCACGACACAGTTGAGGCGCTCGGGATAGGCGAGCCCTGCTTCGTCCAGTCTCAGATCGGGCCAGCTTTCGCGCGGCGGCAGGTTGTCGCGCGCGAAGCTGTCTTCATGCCCCGATCTCGCGAATTCGGTTGCTGTCATTGCGTTCCCCTGCCTTTGCGGCATGTGTCTTGAGCAGGTCGCGCGCGATCACGACCTTCTGCACTTCGCTGGCGCCCTCGTAGATCCGAAGCGCCCTGATCTCCCGGTAGAGTTCCTCCACCTTGACGCCCTTGGTGACGCCGAGCCCGCCATGGATCTGGACGGCCCGGTCGATCACGGTTTGAGCGTTCTCTGTCGCGATAAGCTTGGCGAGCGCGGCCTCGCGCGTGACGCGTGGCGCGCCACGGTCCTTGGTCCAGGCGGCGCGATAGACCAGGAGCGCGGCGGCATCGACCTCGGCCGCGCTGTCGGCGATCGCCGCCTGCGAAAGCTGGAGATCGCCGAGGGTGCCGCCGAAGATCTTGCGGGAGCTGGCGTGCGCGAGCGTCTCGTGAAGCGCCCTCCGCGCGAAGCCCAGCGCCGCCGCCCCCACGGTCGAGCGGAAGATGTCGAGCGTCGCCATCGCCACCTTGAAGCCCTCGCCCGGGCCGCCGATCCGGTTCTCAATCGGCACGCGGCAGGCCTCGAAGCGCAGGGTCGCGAGCGGGTGGGGGGCGATCACGTCGATCCGCTCGGTGACGCTCAGGCCGGGCGTATCGGCCTCGACGAGGAAGGCTGACAATCCACGCGCGCCCGGCGCCTCGCCCGTGCGGGCAAAGACGACATAGTGGTCGGCGATGCCGCCATTCGAGATCCAGCTCTTCTCGCCGTCGATCCTGACATAGCCGTTGCCGTCCGGCACGGCGGTCGTCGCCATGGCGGCGACATCCGAACCCGCTTCCTTTTCCGAGAGTGCGAAGGCCGCGATCCGGATGCCTTCGCAGACGCCCGGAAGAATCCGCGCCTTCATGGCCTCGGAGCCCGCGAGCGTGATCGCGCCGGTGCCTAGCCCCTGCATCGCGAAGGCGAAATCGGCCAGCCCGTCGCGGCTGCCGAGGATCTCGCGTGCGAGGCAGAGCGTGCGGACATCGAGCGCCGGGCTCAAGCCGCCATAGGCCTCAGGCACAGCCGCACGCAGGAAGCCGCCTTCGCCCAACGCTGCGACGCGCGCGCGGCAGGCGGCATCGACATCATCATGTGGCAGGCCGGGCAGGGTGGCATCCGCCCAGGCCGACAGCTCTCTCGCGAAGCGGCGGTGGCGGTCCTCGAAGAACGGCCAGTCCAGCGTGTCGCCGAGCATGGCCGTTCCGAGCCCTTCGCTGCCCTGCGCGCCCATCTCAATTGCCCTCGAAGGCCGGCTTCTGCTTGGCGGCGAAGGCGTGGTAGGCGCGGGCGAAATCCTCGGTCTGCATGCACAGGGCCTGCGCCACGGCTTCTGCCTCAATGGCGCTCTCGACCGACATCGCCCATTCCATCTCGAGCATGCGCTTGGTCATCGCATTGGCGAAGGTCGGCCCGTCCGCCAGTTCGACGGCAAGAGCCTGCGCCTCGGCCAGCACCGCATCCTTGGCGACGAGACGGTTCAGGAAGCCCCAGCGCTCCGCCTCCTCGCCGCGCAGGACGCGGCCGGTATAGAGCAGCTCCGCCGCGCGGCCCTGGCCGATGATACGCGGCAGCATCGCGCAGGCGCCCATGTCGCAGCCGGCCAGCCCGACGCGGTTGAACAGGAAAGCGACCTTGGTTTCGGCCGTCCCCAGCCGCATGTCGGAGGCCATCGCCATGATGGCTCCGGCGCCGGCACAGATGCCGTCGATCGCCGCGATCACCGGCTGCGGGCAGCCCCGGATCGCCTTGACCAGATCGCCCGTCATCCGGGTGAATGCGAGCAGGTCCTTGGTCTCCATCTCGACCAGCGGCCCGATGATCTCGAAGACGTCGCCGCCTGAGGAAAAATTGCCGCCGGCGCCCGTCAGCACGATTGCCTTGACGTCCTCGTCCTTCTGCGCGGCGAAGAAGAAGTCCGTGAGTTCGCGGTAGCTTGCGAAGGTCAGCGGATTCTTTTTCTCAGGTCGGTTCAGCGTCACGGTCGCCACCTTGCCGGTGACCGAAAGCTCGAAATGGGCCGGTGCGAACGCCGCCAGCGGCAGGGTCGTGTTATTGGCGTGGGTCGTCATCAGGCCTCTCCCTTGTCGGCCTGGTTCTTGCCGGCCTCGTTCCTTGTCGCCTCGCTCTTGCCAGCCTCCAGCGCCCGCGCCGCGATGGCACGGTGCAGCGACGTCTTCGTCTGCCCGAGCAGGCGGAACAGTTGCGCGATCTCGGGCTGGTCGAGCCCGGCGAAGAGCTCGGCGATCCAGCCCTCATGCCGCTCTGCCATGGCCTTGAAGGCCTTGCGCCCCTGCGCCGTCAGGGTCAGCACCTGCACGCGTCGGTCCTGCGTCGCGGCGCGCTTGTCGACGAGCCCGTCCGCAAGCAGGCCGGCCACGACCGCCGTGACATTGCCGTTCGAGACCATCAGCCGCTGCGAGACCTCGCCGACGGTCATGCCGGTGCTCGACTTGTCGAGCTGAGCCATGAGGTCGAAGCGCGGCAGCGTCGTCTTGAACTCCTCGCGCAGCCGGTTGCGGATCTCGGTCTCGATCAAGGTCGAGCAGGTCAGCATCCGCAGCCAGAGCCGCAGTTCGTCCTTATGATCGCCGGGGCGTTCGCTGGCCTTGGTCTCGCGATCGAGCATCAGGCCCGGGACGGTCGTCTCCATGGCGTCAGAACTCCCCGCCATTGATCAGCAGCGACTGGCCCGTCACCGAGGCGCTGCCCGGCCCGCAGAGATAGAGCACGGCAGCGGCGACCTCCTCTGGCGCGATCAGCCGCCCCTGCGGATTGGCCTTGACCATCTCGGCCAGGGCCTGCTCGCGGGTCGCGCCGGTCTTGGCGACGATGGTGTCGATGCCTCCCGCCACCATGTCGGTGTCGGCATAGCCCGGACAGATCGCATTGACCGTGACGCCGGAGCGCGCGGTCTCCAGAGCCAGCGACTTTACCAGCCCGAGCACGGCATGCTTGGCCGCGACATAGGCCGAGACATAAGGATAGCCGCGATGCGCGGCGGTCGAGGCGATGGCGATCAGCCGGCCCTGACCGCGCTCGATCATGCAGGGCAGGACGCCATGGAACAGGTTCACGGTGCCGATCAGGTTGATCTCGCTCAGCCGGCGAAAACGTTCGGCAGGGCTGCGCAGGAAGGGGCCCGTCTCGACGGCGCCGGCATTGGCGATCGCGATGTCGATGGCTTGCGTCCCGGCCAGCCGCGCGAGGGCTGCAGCCATCCCAGTCTCGTCGGCAACGTCGCAGGCTGCATAGGCGTCGGCGTCGCCCGACTCGCACGCCGCGGCCAGCGCGGCCTCGCCGCGTCCCATGATCGAGACATAGGCGCCCTGGCGTCGGAGCGCAGCCGCGATGGCACGGCCGATGCCGCGTCCTCCACCGCTCACCACTGCGTGCCGCCCTGTCAGGAACATCCGATCCGCCTCCAGATGGGAGCAATCTATTTTAGGTCTAAAGGAATTTGCAAGGGCTCCGCGCCATCCGCCCGAATTTCAGGGAGATTGCTTCATTGTGCCTTGCCAAACGCAGGATATTAGGGCGGGCGCGGCGATCGGATTGATCCGGATCAAGGTCTGTCTTCTGCCGCTTGAGCCTAAATTATTTTAGGCCTAAAATAATTTCGCAATCGGTTCTCGGGAGGAGCATCATGCGTATCGCGGTCGTCGGCGGCGGGCCCGCCGGACTCTATTTCGCGCTCCTGATGAAGCGCGACTGGCCGGAACTCGACATCACCGTCTTCGAGCGCAACCAGGCGGACGACACCTTCGGCTTCGGGGTCGTCTTCTCCGACCAGACGCTCGACATCTTCAAGGCGGCCGACGAGGCCAGCTACGCCGCAATCCGCGACAATTTCGCATACTGGGACGATATCGAGGTCCATTTCAAGGACAGCGTCCACCGCGTCTCCGGCAACGGATTCTGCGGCTGCTCGCGCCGTTCGCTGCTGCTGCTGGTGCAGGCGAGGGCGCGCGAGCTCGGCGTGGAGCTGCGCTTCGGCGAGGAGGCCGCCGATGTCGAGGCGCTGAAAGCGGAGTATGACCTCGTCGTCGGCGCCGACGGCATCAACAGCCGCATCCGCGAAGGCTGGCGCGATCGCTTCCAGCCGGAGGTCGACCTGCGGCCGAACAAGTTCACCTGGATGGGCTCGACCCGGCCTTTCGACGCCTTCACCTTCTTCTTCAGGCAGACGCAGCACGGCGTCTTCATCGCCCATTGCTATCAATACGAAGCCGGCCGCTCGACCTGGGTGCTGGAGACCGATCCCGAGACCTTCGCCAGGGCAGGGCTCGACGAGATGGACGAGGCGCAATCCGCCGCCTTCCTCGAAGGCGTCTTCGCCGAGGAGCTGCAAGGTCACAGGCTGATCACCAACCGCTCGCTCTGGCGCAACTTCCCGATGATCCGCTGCCGCAACTGGGTCGTCGAAAACGTCGTGTTGCTCGGCGACGCCAAGGCGACCGCGCATTTCTCGATCGGCTCGGGCACCAAGCTCGCCATGGAGGACGCGATTGGACTGCATCGCTCCTTCCACAAGGCCGGCCTGAAGGTGGGCGAGGCGCTGTCACTGTTCGAGCGCACGCGTCGCGAGGAGGTCGAGAAGACGCAGCATGCCGCCGACGTCTCGCTGGTCTGGTTCGAGCAGCTCGGTCGCTTCTGGGATTTCGATCCGCTGCGCTTCGCTTTCGGCCTGATGACGCGATCCAAGGCGATCACCTATGACAATCTGGCCCTGCGCGCGCCCGCGATGGTCGAGGCGGTCGACGAAATGGTTGCCGGAGAGCTCGGACCGCTCGCCCGCCGCGGCAAGGACGGCACGCCCGTGCCGCCGGCCTTCCAGCCGATGATGCTGCGCGAGATGCGGATCGAGAACCGCATGGTGGTCTCGCCGATGTGTCAGTATTCGGCTGAAGCCGGCATGCCGGGCGACTGGCACCTGATGCATTACGGTTCGCGTGCCATTGGCGGCCCCGGCCTGCTCTTCACGGAGATGACCTGCGTCGCCGAGGATGCCCGCATCACCCCGGGTTGCGCCGGGCTCTATAGCGACGAGCAGGAGGCCGCCTGGGCCCGCATCGTCGATTTCGTCCATGCGAACTCGGCGACGAAGATCTGCCTCCAGCTCGGCCATGCCGGGCGGAAGGGCGCGACGAAACTGATGTGGGAAGGCATGGACCGCCCGCTTGCGGAGGGCGCCTGGCCGATCGTCTCGGCCTCGCCGCTTCCCTACTATCCGGAGAGTCAGATTCCGCGCGAGATGACCCGCGCCGACATGGACCGCGTCACGGCGGAGTTCGTCGCCGCTGCCGAGCGCGGCATTCGTGCCGGCTTCGACATGCTGGAGCTGCACTGCGCCCATGGCTACCTGCTGGCGAGCTTCCTCTCTCCGCTGACCAATCGCCGCACGGACGAGTATGGCGGGTCGGTCGAGAACCGGCTGCGCTATCCGCTCGAGGTCTTTCGCGCGCTGCGCGAAGTCTGGCCGCGCGAGAGGCCGATGTCGGTCCGGATCTCGGCGACCGACTGGGCCGAGGGGGGCTTGTCGGCCGAGGATTCGGTCGCGATCGCCGAGGCTTTCGCTGCGGAGGGGTGCGATCTCGTCGATGTTTCGACCGGCCAGACCGTGCGGGAATCGCGGCCTGTCTATGGCCGCATGTTCCAGACGCCGTTTTCCGATCAGATCCGCAACGAGGCCGGCATCGCGACGATGTGCGTCGGCAACATCACCAGCGCCGATCAGGCCAACACGATCGTCGCCTCGGGCCGGGCCGATCTCGTCGCGCTCGGGCGGCCGCATCTGGCGGACCCGTCCTTCGTGCTGCGGGCTGCGGCCTGGTACGGCGTCGATCTGATGCAGCCGGTGCAGTACCAGCCCGGCAAGGACCAGCTCATGCGCAACACGCCGCGCGAGCGTCAGGATCTCGAGGAGCTGAAGCTCAAGGCCAAGCCCAGCCGCCACGCGCTCACGGCCTGAGAAGTCGGCTTCGGCTCTCTCGGCGGCGGAACATCACGCGCCGGGGAGGGTTCCCTAATTGGAGAGCTCGCACGTCGCGCGGGCCGCACAAGGGGAAATCCGATGCTTCGCTCGCTGCCGGGCCTGGCGCTCGCCGCCACGCTGTCTTCGCTCGCTTTCGCCGCCTCGGCGCAGGCGCCGTCGTCGACAACCACGCCGCCGGACAAGCCCGCGGAAGCGCAGGCGAGCGGCGGGTTGGGGCCCAAGACCACCGATCCGGCGCAGATCGACAAGGGCCAGAACATGATCCTGCCCTCGGCGGGCCGCTCGGAGGAGTCGGCCGCGCCGACGATGGTGTTCGACTGCAAGGCCAAGCCGCAGGACTGCACGACGCCCGCCCACCCGTCCGACAAGACGAGCGCGCCGGCACCCTCCGCGCCACCTGCGGTTCCGAAGCCCTGAGCCCGCCCTAGCGCCGGCGCCGGCGTGTCGATAATTGCGTTTCTGCAATGACGACATTGTCGCATCGGCCGTTTCATTGCTTCGAAAGCGCGCTATCTCTGTCTGCAACAGCCGCGCCTCCCGGCCGGCGTCCAGATTGAGGGCCACGATCATGAAGCTCACAGGCATCCATCACGTCACGGCAATTTCCGCCGATGCGCCGGGCAACCGCCGCTTCTATGCCGATACGCTCGGTATGCGGCTCGTCAAGAAGACGGTGAACCAGGACGACACCTCGGCCTATCACCTCTTCTACGCTGATGGTGCCGGTTCGCCGGGCAGTGATCTGACCTTCTTCGACTGGCCGGCGGCTCCGGCTCGCCGTGGCACGCATTCGATCAGCCGCACCTCGCTGCGCGTTGCCGACGAGGCCTCGCTGGAGTGGTGGCGCGCTCGTCTGGCGGAGGCGGGCGTCAGCGCCTCACCGATCCGCCAGATCAATGGCCGCGCGGCCGTCGATTTCGAGGATCCGGAGGGCCAGCGCCTGACCCTGATCGCGGATGGCGGAGAGATCCCCTTCGTGGTCTGGGAGAAGAGCCCCGTCCCGGCCGAGCATCAGATCCGGGGCCTCGGTCCGGTGACGATCTCGGTGCCGAAGCTCGATCGCACGGAGGTCGTTCTGACCCAGCTTCTCGGCCTGGAGCGGGTCGGCAGCTATCGCGATGCGGGTCACGCCACGGGCGAGATCCACGTCTTCAAGATCGGCGAGGGCGGTCCCGCTGCCGAGCTTCATGTCGCGGTCGAGCCCGACCTGCCGCAGGCGCGCGAAGGTGCCGGCGGCGTGCATCACCTCGCGCTGCGCACGCCGACCTTCGCCGATTACGACGCCTGGGCTCAGCGCCTGCGCGCCGCCGGTTACCCCAATAGCGGGCCGGTCGATCGCTTCTATTTCCGCTCGCTCTATCTGCGCGAGCCGAACGGGATCCTGATCGAGATCGCGACCGACGAGCCCGGCTTCGCCACCGACGAGCCGGCCGAGACGATGGGCGAAGCCCTGTCGCTGCCGCCCTTCCTGGAGGGCAAGCGGGCCCAGATCGAAGCAGGCCTGAAGCCGCTCTAGGGCGACGGCCGACCGACCGTTCTGGCCGGTCAGCAGACATGAAGCGGCACGGCGGGTCGGGAAACCGACACCGCCGCGCCTTTTTATTGCCTTCGATACAGGCGATTCACCCAGCCTTAACCACGCTGGCTTCTACTCGAATCCGGCATGCTTGCCGGCCCCGTGTCTGCCGAGAGCGGGTGTGTGTTGCGTCGAGTTGAAAGTTAGCGAGATGTCGGGACAGGGCTACAGGCTGCGCCATGCGCGGCGCACCCGCTACCGGGTCGGCCACAACGTCTTTCTCCAGATCGCTGCCATCGTCGTCGCCTGCGGCGTCGGCTATGTCGCGCTCGAGCCTGGCCCCGATGCGCAGATCCCGGTCCGTGCCACGCCGCAACGCGACGTTGCGACGACCGGATCGCTGCCTTCGTCATCAACGGTTTATGGTGATTTCCTGAAGCCGGGTCTCACACTCGGCTCGGCGCCGGGTTCCTTCAGCGGCCATCATCCGCTGCAGGCTGGCCTGCAGCGCCTCGACATGCCCGAGCGTGTCCTGCAGGCCCTGGCTTCGGCGACGCCCGTGCCGGCTCGGGAGCCTCAGCCCGCTCTCGCCGCTGTCCAGCCCGCGCAGCCGATCGTCGTGGCGCCTGTCGCGGTTCCCCCAGTCGAGCCGCCCGCGACCGCGCCGCAGGCCACCTCGATCATCGCCAAGGACGTGCCGCTGCCGATGCGGCGGCCGAACGATCTGAAGCTGCCCGGGTCGGCGGAGTCGCCGGCGATCGCGCTGCGCCAGCCGACGCGCCGCTCGAAGGTCGCCGCTGCGCCGGTTGCGCCGGCGGAGGACAATCGCTCCTTCTTCCAAAAGCTCTTCGGCGCGCCGCAGCAGCCCAATGGCCCGGCCATGGCCTATGCGGCGCCCGAGGACGATGTCGTCGATCGGTCTCGCGGCCGGCGCCTCAGCCCGTCCTTCGGTCCGGCCGTCAGCACGGCCGCGGGAACCGCGATCTACGACATCAGCGCCAAGGTCGTGCACATGCCCAACGGCGAGAAGCTGGAGGCTCATTCCGGCCTCGGCGACAAGATGGACGACCCGCGCTACGTCCATGTCCGCATGCATGGCGCGACACCGCCCCACACCTACACGCTGACCGAGCGCGAGGCGCTGTTCCACGGCCATCGTGCCCTGCGGATGCATCCGGTCGGCGGCAGCGGCGCGATCTATGGCCGCGCCGGCCTGCTGACACACCCTTATCTGCTCGGCCCCAACGGCGACTCGAACGGTTGCGTTTCCTTCAAGGATTACAACCGCTTCCTGCAGGCCTATCTGCGGGGAGAGGTGAAACGCCTGGTCGTCGTGGCCAGCCTGAACTGAGGTCGTCGCTCGGAAGGCCGGCCCCGCTCGATCGCGCTATTGCGGCTTGGCCATTTCGAGGCAGGTCAGAACCTGCACATAGCTCGGCGCACCGACGAGGCCGGCGGATTCGACACAGCGATTGCGGGCGCCGGCTGGATAGCTCTCCCAGCGGCCGGCCAATGTGGTCTGCGCCTTGCTTTCGTCCTCCCGGCAGGCTTGCTGCGGCCGGGGAATGCCGCTGTTCTGGGCCGTCAGCCCGGCGCAGGACTTTTCGATGTCGAAGCGGGGCGGGCCCTCTGCGACGAAGGTCAGGAGCCCGGCATGCAGTGCAATCGAGATCAGGCCTGCGTTCACCATGGCGTCGTCTCCCCCTGCATCGTCGGCCCTAAGGACCCGGCGCAAGCCGCGATGCAGCCGGCCGCGCGCCGTAGCGGCCTACGATAGCAGGTTCAGCCGGTCTTCGCCTGCTTCTCCTTGGCGGCGGCTTTCGGCGCCGCCTTGGGCTTGGCAGCAGCTGCCTTCGCCGCCGGCTTCTTGGTCGCGGGCTTCTTCGCAGGCGTGCTTGCCTTCGTCTTGCCAGCCGATTTCGAGGGGCCCTTCGTGCCGCTGGCCTCGGCCTTGGCGTTGACCAGTTCGACCGCCTGCTCGAGCGTGATCGCTTCCTGCGTCATCGTCTTCGGCAAGGTGGCATTGACCTTGCCCCAGTTGACGTAAGGGCCGTACTTGCCGGCACGGACCACGAGCTTGCCGCCGCCGGGGTGCTCGCCGAGCTCACGGCCCGGCGCCGCCGCGCCGCGGCTGAAGCGCCCGCCACCACCGCTTTCCTTGGCGACGATCAGGTCGATGGCGCGGTTGGCGCCGATCTGCAGGATGTCGTCGTCCTTGTCGATATTGGCGTAGGTCTTGCCGTGCTGGACGTAAGGCCCGTAGCGACCGATGCCGGCGAGGATCGGCTCGCCGCTTTCGGGGTGCTTGGCGACCTCCTTGGGCAGTGACAGCAGGGCGAGCGCCTTGTCGAGGTCGACGCTGGCCGCGCTCATGCCCTTGGGCAGGCTGGAGCGCTTGGGCTTCTCGCCCTCGCCGAGCTGGATATAGGGGCCGAAGCGGCCGTCGCGGATCGTGACCTCCTGCTCGGACACGGGATCCTTGCCGAGAATGCGGACGCCAGGCGCACCTTGGCCCCCCTCGGCCGTCGCCTCGCCCTCATTGGCCTGGACGGTGAGGGGACGCGTGTAGCGGCATTCGGGATAGTTCGAGCAGCCAACGAAGGCGCCGAACTTGCCGAGCTTCAGCGAGAGCGTGCCAGTGCCGCAAACCTGGCAGGCGCGCGGGTCGCTGCCATCCTCGCGCGGCGGGAACACATGGGCGCCGAGCACGCCGTTCAGCGCCTCCAGCACCTCGGTGACGCGCAGCTCCTTGGTCTCGCCGATCGAGGCCGTGAACTCCTCCCAGAACTCGCGCAGCAGCACCTTCCAGTCGATCTCGGCGTTCGAGACCCGGTCGAGCTGCTCCTCGAGATTGGCGGTGAAGTCGAACTCGACATAGCGCTTAAAGAAGCTCTCGAGGAACGCCGTCACCAGCATGCCCTTGTCCTCGGGCACGAGGCGCTTCTTCTCGACGCGGACATATTCGCGGTCGCGCAGGGTCGAGAGCGTCGCGGCATAGGTCGAGGGTCGGCCGATGCCGAGCTCTTCCATGCGCTTGACGAGGCTGGCCTCCGAATAGCGCGGTGGCGGCTCGGTGAAGTGCTGCTCGGCGGCGATGGCGCGCTTCTCCAGCGGGTCGCCGTCCTTCATCGCCGGCAGCTTCTTCGAATCCTCGTCCTCCTCGTCGTCGCGGCTCTCCTGGTAGAGCGTCAGGAAGCCGTCGAAGAGGACGACCTGCCCGGTGGCGCGCAGCTCGAGATTGCGGGCGCCGACCTTGGCCGCGATGTCGACCGTGGTGCGCTCCAGCGAGGCGGACTCCATCTGGCTGGCGATAGTGCGCTTCCAGATCAGTTCGTAGAGGCGTGCCTGCTCGGGCTCGAGGTGGCGCGCGACCATCGCCGGCAGCCGGCCGAGATCAGTCGGCCGGATCGCCTCGTGGGCTTCCTGCGCGTTCTTGGCCTTGACGGTGTATTTGCGGGGAACGCCGGGGACGTAGTTCTCGCCGAATTCCTTGCCGATGACGCGCCGGGCGGCGGCGATCGCCGAGCCGTCCATGTCGACGCCGTCGGTACGCATATAGGTGATGAGACCGACCGTCTCGCCGCCGATGTCGACGCCCTCATAAAGCCGCTGCGCGAGCTGCATGGTCCGGGCGGGCGCGAGGCCGAGCTTGCGCGAGGCCTCCTGCTGCAGCGTCGAGGTCTGGAAGGGCGGCTGCGGATGGCGCTTGACCGGCTTGGCCTCGACGCTGGCGACGCTGAAGGCGGCGCTCTCAAGCGCTTCCTTGAAGGCCTTGGCCTCGTCGCCGGTGCCGATGTCGAGCCGGGTGATCTTTTTGCCGTCGGCGCCGACGAGGCGCGCGTCGAAGACGCCGCCGGCGGCCGTGGCCAGTGTTGCGACCAGCGACCAATATTCCCGCGCCCGGAAGGCCTCGATCTCGCGCTCGCGGTCGCAGACGATGCGCAGCGCCACGGACTGCACGCGGCCGGCCGATCGCGCGCCCGGCAGCTTGCGCCAGAGCACCGGCGAGAGCGTGAAGCCGACGAGATAGTCGAGCGCCCGGCGGGCGAGATAGGCATCGACCAGGGCCTGGTCGACCTGACGCGGGCTGGCGAGCGCCTTCTGCACCGCGTCCTTGGTGACGGCGTTGAAGGTGACCCGCTCGACCGGGATGCCCTTCAGCGCCCGCTTGGCGTTGAGCGCCTCCAGCACATGCCAGGAAATCGCCTCTCCCTCGCGGTCCGGGTCGGTTGCGAGGATCAGCTTGTCGGCGCCCTTGAGCGCCTTGACGATCTCGGAAACCTGCTTGGCGCCGCGCCCCTCGATCTCCCACTTCATGGCGAAGTCGTGCTCAGGATCGACTGATCCGTCCTTGGCCGGCAGATCGCGGATATGGCCGAACGACGCCACGACCTCGTAGTCGGAGCCGAGATATTTGTTGATCGTCTTGGCCTTGGCCGGCGACTCGACGACGAGGAGCTTCATGGTGCGGTGTCTCGATAACAGCCTCATCGGAGCGCGGAACCGGCTCCATTGGGAGCGATCTCGCGACCGGAAAAGGCCCGGCGTTTCGGAATTGCGCGCGAAAGTGGTTCAGGGCGCAGGCCGTGTCAAACCCCGATTGCGCTTTCGCCGCGCTTGGCGGCGTTTTGGCCACAATCCCTCGGGTCCGCCGTCAGATGGCGGGTCGGCGGCCCACGCACAAGGGCCGGGCGCTGAATGTGATGAAAGCCGGTGTCAGCCGAGTGCCTGGTAGAGCTTGGTCAGGAAGCCGTCATAGGACGCGCCCTCGATCCAGCGCAGCACCGCGACAAGATCGTTCGCGGGGTCGACCAGGATCACATTGGTCCCAGCCCCCAGCGCCCAGAACGCTTCGGCCGGCACGCCGGGCTTCGCCGAGGGGGCCCGGTTCAGCCACCAGAGATAGCCGTAATTGGCGAGCGTAGGCGAAGGCGTCACCATCTGCGCGACCCAGTTGGCGGAGAGCAGGCTGCGGCCATTCCAGTTGCCCTTGCGGGCCATCAGGAGCCCGAAGCGGGCATGGTCGCGCGCGCCGATGAAAAGCCCGCCACCCCAGTGGCCGCCGCCCGGCACGGACTGCATGCGTCTGCCGTCGATTTCGACGTAGGAATTCTCGTAGCCCTGCCATTCCCAGTCCTGGGACGCTCCGATCGGATCCATGATCCGCTCGCGCAGCACCTCGGGCAGCGGCCGGCGGAAGCGCTGCAGCAGGCAGTAGCCGAGCAGGTTCACGCGGACGTCGTTGTACTCGTAGAAGCTGCCGGGGGCGTGCATTTCCCGCCGCTGGCCCTTGCGGCTGTTGTCGGCGCCGGGGCCGATCTGGCGGTTGTGGTCGACCTGGTCGGACTTCTCGAAGATCTCGCCCTGCCATTCGCTCGACTGCTGGAGCAGGTGGCGCCAGGTGACCTTCGCATTATGGGCACTCTCGAAGAAGGGCCCGGCGACGCGCTTGCCGACCGGCTCGTCGAGATCGCGGATCAGCCCGTCATCGACCGCGAGCCCCGCCAGCACGGCCAGATAGCTCTTGGCGATCGAGAAGGTCATGTCGGTGCGGCTGGTGTCGCCCCATTCGGCGACGATGCGGCCGCCTTTCAGCACGAGGCCGGCGGGGCCGCCGCGCTCTCGCACCGGTCCGACGATCTCGCTCCACGGCCCGGTTTCGTTCCACTCGACGTTCCCGACATAGCGGCCATCCGGATAGTACAGGCTGCGCGGCCAAGGGCTTTCATGCGCCTGGGCGAATGCGACGGCGGCGTCGAGCCGGGTGGAATCGAAGCCGGCCTGTGCAGGCGCGATCGCATTCCAGAGGGAGCCATGGGCGGCCGGGACATAGGCGTCGGTGGACAATGCGGGGCTCCTCGCAGCGGTTGGTCGGCGGCGGGGCCGCTCGAGCAAGGCGTAGCCGCGTTTTGCGCAGACTGCCATCCATGCCCAAGCATGGTGACAACGGTCCCGGACCGCTTGCGCCTGCGCCGACTCGCGCCTAAACACCCCTCTTCAAATGACATCGCCAGCACCGCTCTATCCGCACCGGCATCTCCTCGGCATCGAGGGGCTCTCCCATTTGGACATCGAGGCGCTGCTGGACAGGGCGGATGCCTATGTCGCGCTGTCCCGCCAGGTCGAGAAGAAGACCGCGACGCTGCGCGGGCGCACCCAGATCAACCTGTTCTTCGAGCCCTCGACCCGTACGCAGGCTTCTTTCGAACTGGCCGGAAAGCGCCTCGGCGCCGACGTCATGAACATGTCGGTCGCCTCCTCTTCGGTGAAGAAGGGCGAGACGCTGATCGATACGGCAGCGACGCTGAACGCGATGCGCCCCGACATCATCGTCGTGCGCCATCACGCCGCCGGCGCCGTAAACCTGCTCGCCCGCAAGGTCGGCTGCTCGGTGGTCAATGCCGGCGACGGCGCCCATGAGCATCCGACACAGGCTCTGCTCGACGCGCTGACGATCCGTCGCAACAAGGGTCGCATCGCGGGTCTTACCGTCGCGATCTGCGGCGACATCCTGCATTCGCGCGTCGCCCGCTCGAACATCATCCTGCTCAACGCGCTCGGCGCGAAGGTCCGCCTGATCGCGCCCTCGACGCTGCTGCCGGCCGGCATCGAGCGCATGGGCGTCGAGATCTTCACCGACATGAACAAAGGGCTGGAGGGCGCCGACATCGTGATGATGCTGCGCCTGCAACTAGAGCGCATGCATGGCGCCTTCGTGCCGTCCTCGAAGGAATATTTCCGCTATTACGGGCTCGACCGCGACAAGCTCGGCCGCGCCCAGGCCGACGCGCTGGTGATGCATCCCGGCCCGATGAACCGCGGTGTCGAAATCTCCTCCGAGGTCGCAGACGGCGCCCAGTCGCTGATCCGCGAGCAGGTCGAGATGGGCGTCGCGGTGCGCATGGCGGTGCTCGACGCGCTGGCGCAGCACCTGCCCAACATCTGACGCGCGATGCTGAGGCTCGCGCTCGATTTCTTCGCAGCCAAGGCCCGCGCCACCCTGTGGCTGCTGGCTCTGGCCTACGCCACGCTGGCCGCGATGCTCCTGCATGGCGATCCGCGCTCGGGCTGGAATTGGGCTTTCGTAGTCGGCGGCGCCCTCGTCATGCTGCTGTTCGTCGGGCTCGTGCGCTTCTGGCTCGCATTCTTCAGGGGTCTGGGAGACCGCAATGGCTGACTCGCAGGACACCGTCATCGTCAGCGCCGAACTTGTCGATCCGGCGAGCGGGAGTCAGGGCAGGGGCGCGCTCCTGCTGCGGGACGGTCTCATCGCCGATGTCGCCTGGGGCGCTGCGCCGGAGGCGCCCGAAGGGGCGCGTCGCATCGACGCGAAAGGGCTCGTGGTCGCGCCCGGCCTCGTCGACCTGCGCGCCTTTCTGGGCGAGCCCGGCGCCGAATTCCGTGAGACTCTGGGCACCGGCTCGCAGGCTGCGGCTGCCGGCGGGGTGACGACAGTCGTCTGCAGGCCGGATACCGATCCGCCGATCGACGATCCCGCGATCATCGACTTCATCAAGCGCCGCGCCCGCGACAAGGCGATCGTCAACGTCCTGCCCTGCGCCGCCCTGACCAAGGGGCTGCAGGGCAAGGAGATCACCGAGTTCGGGCTTCTGCTTGAGGCGGGCGCGGTCGCCTTTGGCGATGGCGCCAAGGCGCTGCGCAATCCGCAGATCATGCGCCGGGCGCTGGTCTATGCCCGCGACTTCAATGCGCTGATCATGAATCATGTCGAGGATCCGGATCTGCGCGGTTCGGGCGTGATGAACGAGGGCGAATTTGCCAGCCGCCGCGGCCTGCCGGGCATTCCGCGCGAGGCCGAGACGGTGATGCTGGAGCGCGATATCCGCCTCGCAAGGGCGACCGGCGGCCGCTATCACGCCGCGATGATCTCCTGCACGGACTCCATCGAGCTGGTGCGCCGCGCCAAGGCCGATGGTGTACGCGTCACCTGCGGCGCCTCGATCAACAACCTGACCCTGAACGAGAACGACGTCGGCGACTACCGCACCTTCTGCAAGGTCTCGCCGCCGCTGCGCGACGAACAGGAGCGCCTCGCCCTGGTCGCTGCTCTGGCCGAAGGCGTCATCGACGTTGTCGTCTCCGACCACGACCCGCAGGACGTCGAGACCAAGCGCCAGCCTTTCGCCGAGGCGGCGGACGGAGCGCTCGGCATCGAAACGCTGCTCTCGGCTTCGCTGCGCATGGTCCAGGCCGGCCAGATCGGGCTGCCGGACCTGCTGGCGGCGCTCTCGATGCGCCCCGCCAACCTGCTTGGCCTCGGCTGCGGGCGGCTCGCGCCCGGCGCACCGGCCGACCTGATGCTGCTCGACATCGACGCGCCCTATGTCGTCGACAAGCGCAAGCTGAAGTCGCGCGCCAAGAATTCGCCCTTCGACGAGGCCAGGCTCGAAGGCATCGTGCAGGCCACTTTCGTCGGCGGTCGCATGGTCTATGAGGCCTCCGCGGCCTGAGCTGGCGCTCAGCGGGCCGTCGGGCGGTCTTCGACGCGCCGGTCCTCGGTGGCCGACGCATCGCTGATTCAGTCTGATCAGGCCTGTGGGCCCTGCGCCTTGCGCGACCGCCGCAGCTTGGCTGCAGGCTTCGGCGCGTGGATCGGTTGCATCGTCGCGAAGACGGGGTTGGGGGAGTGGTCCAGCGTCGCGCCCGTGCTGGCGTCGACGACGACACCGACGACGCCACCAATAATCACGTTCCCGGCCAGGCCGGCGGCGCCTCCGCCGCTGACCCCGGTCGTGACGGCGATCTGCTGGGAGCGGTGGCCTGGCAGTTCGAAGGTGGCGATGAACTCCTGCTTGCGGCTGATCGGAAAGGTGCAAGGTGTCGCCTGGCAGACGAGACCTGTCGACGTCATGACCTTGGCACCCGGCGGCTCCGAGTTGAAGGTCACATCCTCGTTCGTCCCGCGTGTCACCGTCCCGCACGCGCTCACGCTGATCGCGACGGCGATCGTCATCAGAATTCGCATTATTTTAAAAGCCCCTAGGTCAGTTCCCCGACAGGCTGGTTGCATGCAGCCGTAGTCGAGTCGAGCATTCGAAGAGTCCGTCAGGACGTTATCCAAAGGAGCGATGTTCACGCTGCATCGCGATCCGCCGGTGCATGGCTCGAAAAGGCCGTTTCTTCCCCAGCGTTTCGTGCTCTAACCTGCGGTGCTGCGAACCGGGGAAGGGATGGCATGCAGGAGACGTTGAACTGGGGCCTCTCCTGGCCTGCCTTTGCCGCTGCGCTCCTCGTCGGCTACCTGCTGGGCTCGATCCCGTTCGGCGTCATCCTGACGAAGCTCAGCGGGGGGCCGGATTTGCGCAGCATCGGCTCGGGCAATATTGGCGCCACCAATGTGCTGCGCACCGGCAACAAGAAGCTCGCAGCGTTGACCCTGCTCGGCGACATGCTGAAGGGCACGGTTGCGGTGCTGATCGGTTTTCATGCGCTGGGCGGCCCGCAAGCCGCGCTCGTCGCCGGGCTCGGCGCCTTTCTCGGCCACCTCTTTCCGGTCTGGGTCGGCTTCAAGGGTGGCAAGGGCGTCGCCACGTATCTTGGCATCCTGATCGGGCTGGCCTGGCCGGTCGCGCTAGCCTTCGCAGCGATCTGGCTGTCCGTCGCGAAGCTCTCGAAATACTCCTCGCTCTCGGCGCTGACGGCGAGCGTGGCGACGCCGCTGATCCTCTGGTTCGCGGCCGGCCAGCGCCAGGCGGCCCTGCTCATGGCCGCGCTGACGGTGTTGCTCTGGTTCATGCACCGCAGCAACATCGCCCGGCTGCTCTCCGGCAGCGAGGGCAAGATCGGCCAGAAGGGCTGAAGCGCATGGCTGGCATCGTCCTCAGCGATCGCCAGCGCCTCGATTGGCTTCGCCTGATCCGCAGCGAGAGCATCGGACCGCGCACCTTCCGCTCGCTGATGAACCGCTATGGCGGTGCGGCCGCAGCCCTCGAGGCCTTGCCCGGCCTCGCCAGGCAGGCCGGTCGCAACATCCGCATCGCCACGATGGCCGAGGCCGAACGCGAGGCCGAGGCGCTCCACCGGCTCGGCGGCCGCCTGATCGCGCTGGGCGAGGCCCAGTATCCGCGCGCCCTCCAGGCCATCGACACCGCCCCGCCGCTGCTCGCGGTCCTCGGCCGGTCGGACGTGCTTCTGAGGCCCTGCGTAGCGCTGGTCGGCTCCCGCAACGCATCCGCCGCCGGCATGAAGTTCACCGCGCGCCTGGCGCGCGACCTCGGTGAGGCCGGCTTCGTCGTGGTTTCCGGCCTGGCACGCGGCATCGACACCGCGGCTCATGAGGCCAGCCTGCAGGCTGGCACCGTCGCGGTCCTCGCCGGAGGTCTCGACGAGGTCTATCCGCCGCAGAACATCCCGCTCCTGCAACGTCTGCTGGAGGAGGGCGCCGCGATCAGCGAGATGCCGATCGGGCTGGCGCCGCGCGGGCGCGATTTCCCGCGGCGCAACCGCCTCGTCTCCGGGCTCTCGCTCGGGACGGTCGTGGTCGAGGCAGCCCGCAAGTCCGGCTCGCTGATCACGGCGCGCTTCGCCAATGAGCAGGGCAGGCTGGTTTTCGCCGTGCCGGGCTCCCCGCTTGATCCGCGCGCCGAAGGCGGCAATCACCTGATCCGAGAGGGCGCGATTCTCTGCGCCGAATCTGGCCATGTCATCGAGGCGCTGACGCCGCTCCTCGACAACGATCTCGGCCCTTTGCCGCTGCCGCCACTGCATGACGGCGCGGGCGAGGACGCAACGCAGGCCTTGTGGGACGAACTCGACCTGCCGGGCATCGGATCGGCTCCCTCGGCGTCCCTGCCTGAGCCCGAAGCTGTTGTCGTTGCGACGCCGGACGCCGCCGGCTTGGTGGACCTCAGGCGGCTCGTCCTGCAGCTCCTCGGCAGTACGCCGATCTCGGTGGACGATCTCGTGCGGGCGAGCGGGCGTTCGGCGCGGGAGATCAGTCACACCCTACTGGACCTCGAGCTCGACCAGCTGATCCGGCGTCACCCTGGCGGCTCCTTGACCCGCTCCGAGCCCTGAGATGCGAGTAGAAGGGCTGCTGCAATCTGCGGTCGCATTCGCCGGCTGGCATCGTTGCGATGAGCTCCGCGTGATTGCCGGTTGATGGGCTACTCCGTCCAGTTTGCGCCCTTGTCGGTCCCCGAGCGCTCAAGGCGCTCGCCGAGGATCGACGCTTCCAGCCGCGCCATTTCGAGAAAATAGGCGAGGCTGTCGAGATCCGCCGATTGGGCCATTGCGCGCAGGCCCGCAGCCAGACCTTCGATATAGCCAGCCACATCACGTTGTGTCGCGTCTGGCGGACGGGATTCGTGACGAAACGGATGACTTTCCCCACCCAGCGCCTCCGGCGCGATCGCGTCGCGTCGGAGTTTCGCAGCAACCGGCTGGGCCAGTTGCGAAACCGGTCGGCTGCGTGGTTTTGACGTCATCGCCGAGGGCCCCCGCGAGTCATGGCAAATCCGGATGGTCGAAGCGCGACTTCGCGCATCAAAAGGCGTGTTGAGTTCATGCAATCATAGCGTGTGTATCGTCATGATCTCAAGCGCAGGTGTTGGGTTCAGGTTAGGAAAAGCACCGCCAGCGGGAGCGTAGCGAGGGCGAGAAGAGTTTGGAGGGTGGTGATCTCCGCCATCAGCGGCGCGTCGCCGCCCAGATCGCGCGCCAGGAAATAGGCGGCCGTGGCCGTGGGCACGGAGGCCGCGATGACGGTCATTGTCAGAGCAGGACCAGTCAGGCCGAGATAGCGGGCGATCGTCCAGGCCAGCAGCGGCATCACGACGAGCTTGATGCCGATCGCGATCGCGTGAGGGAGCCGCGGCCGCGCCAGGCTGCGCAGGTCGAGCCCCGAACCGACGACCAGAAGGCCGACACCCAGTGCGGCACGACCCATGACGTCGAGATAGGTGATGATCGCAGCTGGCAGGAAGCCCTGTACCTGGTTCAGGGCTAGGCCGACGGCGGAGGACCAGATGAACGGATTGAAGACGATCGAGCGCACCGTGGCGCCTGCGCTCATCGGGCGTCCATTCGCAAAGCGCGCCAGCACGAGCACGCAGAGGATGTTGAGCAGCGGAATCATCGACGCCACCGCGATCGCCATCAATGTGGTGCCGTCGCGTCCTTGCAGCCCCGCCGCCAGCGCGAGCGCGATGAAGGTGTTCCACCGGACCGAACCCTGGAAGATCGAGGTGAAGGCCGGGCCTCCGATTCCGGCGCGCAGCAACAGCGGCCGCAGCGCCAGCAGCAGGCCCGCGACGGCGAGGATCGCCAGCACGAGGCTCATGCCCATGGCCAGAACCGGAAGCCGGCCGAGGTCGGCGACCGCGAGCGTATGGATCACCACGGACGGAAACAGGACCTGATAGGTCAGCCGCTCGACGCCGAGCCAGTGAGCCTGCGAGAGCGTGCCGCGAACTTTGAGGACCCAGCCTGTCGCAATGACGAGGAAGACGGCGATCAGGCTGGAGAGCATGGCATCTGCGTTGGGTCAGGGAGTGGGCGACATCGGAACGTGGGCTGCCCCGGGCGGGCGGCTCAACGGAACAAGAGGCACGGCCTTCTCGTTGATCTCATGAGGCAGTCATGATCAGCGCGGGAGGCCTTCGCGCCACTCCTTTCATGGCCGCCATCGCGGGGCAAGCGCTGCAGGTTCGGGGGGCATTGCGTCCGCCGCAATCCGGCCGCGATTGGTTCACGGAGCATTCAAGCGGCGGGAGCGAAGCTTCCCGTCAGGCCGGGAGACCCCGGCAAGAAGGAGAACTGACCATGATGTCTCTCAGGAAGACCGCGATCGTCGCGCTCGCTTCGGTGGGCGTCGTCTCGGCCGGCTTCGTCACGCCCGTCTTTGCCGCGCCGCGCTCATTCGATGCGGCCAAGCTCGACAAGGCGCCGGCCGAATACAGCTATTACCGCGGCTATCGCGGCTATCGGGGCGGCTACTATCGCGGCAATCGCGGCGCCGCCATTGCGGCTGGTGTCGGCCTCGGCATCCTTGGCGCGGCGGCGATCGCCTCGAGCCGCAGGGCCTACGCCGACCCGTACTATGACGGCTACTATGCGCCCGCGCCGGTCTATGCGCCTGCGCCGGTTTACCGTCGCTACTACGGGCCGGACTATTACTACTATCGCTGAGGCCTGACCGAGCCCATTGCGAGGAGCTGCGCGCCGCAGGGTGCGCAGCTCCTTCCGCATTGAGCACAGCGAAGCGGTCGATCCGGATTAGTCCTCCGGTGAGCGATCCGCCTCGAGGCGCATCAGGCGGTCGAGCGCGCCCTGGAGAATGTAGGCTGCAGCCATCTTGTCGACGACTTCGGCCCGCTTGGCGCGGGAAGCATCGGCGTCGAGCAGCGTCCGCGTTACGGCCAGGGTCGACATGCGCTCGTCCCAGAACACGATCGGCAGGCCCGTCAGGGGCCCAAGATTGCGCACGAAGGCGCGCGTCGACTGCACGCGCGGGCCTTCCGTGCCGTCCATGTTGAGTGGCAGGCCGATGACGAGCCCGGAGACGGCGTGTTTCTCGGCGATCTTGAGCAGGGCGGCCGCGTCCTGCCCGAACTTGACCCGTCGGATCGTCTCCAGCGGTGTCGCGATCTGGCGCTCGACGTCCGAGAGCGCGAGGCCGATCGTCTTGGTCCCAAGATCGAGGCCGAGCAACCGAGCATGGTTGGGCAGGTCGAGAAGGGCTTCGAGGGGCACGACATTGCTGGACATGCGCTTGGCGGTAGCATGCGCCGCTGCCCGAGGCGAGCGGCGCATGCCTGTCCGTAGTTAGCTCAGCCCTGCGGCTTGACGCCGGCAGCGGCCAGAGATTGCGCCCATTTGTCGACTTCGGCCGCGAACAGCTTCGCATGGGCGTCGCGGGTCCAGTCGGCCTCGGGGAAGGTGCTGGTTCCGAAGGCCTTGAACTTCTCGATCACGGCTCCGTCCTTCAGCGCCACGCGCAGCGCGCCGTTCAGCTTGTCGAGTACGGGGGCAGGGGTGCCCTTCGGCGCGTAGAGGCCGTGCCAGATCGTCATGTCGAGCTTGGAACCGGCCTCGGTCATGGTCGGCGTGCTCGGCAGCACGTCGAGCCGCTGCGCCGAGGTCACGGCATAGGCCCGGATGCTGTTGCCCTGGATCTGGGGAATCGCCGAGGTGGACTGGTCGCAGAGGATGTCGATCTGTCCGCCGACGAGATCATTCATCGCCGGCCCGGTGCCGCGATAGGCGACCTGGTTGAACTTTGCCCCGAGCTGCTGGGACATCAGGACGGCGCAGAGATGCGAATTGGAGCCGACGCCGGCATGCGCGATCGTGAGCTTCTCGGCGTTCTGCTTGATGTAGGGGAAGAAGGCCTTGGCGTCCGGCGTCGGCAGCGCAAGCTTGCTGGCGATCACCATCGGTCCGGTGTTGACCAGCCCGATCGGGGCGAAGGCCGTCTTCGTGTCGTAGCCGAGATTGGCATAGAGCGCCGGTGCCGCCGCGAGCGCGAGATGGTGGATCAGGATCGTATGCCCGTCCGGATCGGCGGCCGCGACGCGCTTGGCGCCGGCCGTTCCGCCCGCGCCGGCAACGTTCTCGACCACGACCGGCTGCCCCAGCGTCTTGCTCATGTTCTCGCCGAGCAGACGCGCGATCACGTCGCTCGGCCCACCCGCCGCGAAGGAAACGATCACCGTGATCGGCTTGGTGGGAAAGGCTTGTGCCGATGCCGGTGCGGTGAGCCCGGCTGTCAGAAGTCCGAATGCGGACAGGCTCGTCGTCAGCAGCCCGGCAAGGGCCGCCCTCTTGGTCATGCTCATGCGTATCCTCCGGTGGGTCGTGATGAACGGCCGCTCTGTGTCGGCTTTGGGAAAGTTCAGGGACCTAGAACGCGTCAGCGAAGATCGGACTGGTAGTGAGCCTCCTCCGTCAGACACAGGCTGAGACGACGCTCGACGGCCGAGCCGTCGAGCGAAAGCGCGATGCGGTCGATCTCGAGCGCAGGAGTGCCGGCCGCGACGCTGAGATGCGCGGCTTGTTCGGCGGTCAGCGCCACCGCCTTCAGCCGCTCGCGGGCGTTCGCGACGGTGATGCCGTAGCGCGTGGCAAACAGGCTGTAGAGGTTGTTCGGCACGGCTGAATCCTGCAGCCCCGGGAAGACCTGCTCGGGCAGGCTGACGGTCTCGAGGATCAGCGGCTTGCCGCCGAGCGAGCGAATGCGGCGGATCCGGATCACACGTTCGTCCGGCTGCAGGTTCAGCGCGGCGCTTTCGGCCGCATCGGCAGGTTCGCTGGCGATGTCGAGCACCCGGCTGTCCGGAAAGCGCGCGACGCCGTCATCCGAGACCAGCTTGAAGAACTGGAACAGGATACGCTGCTCGTCATGCTCGGCGACGAAGGTCCCGCGCCCCTGGCGACGCACCAGCAGGTTCTCGGCCGCTAGTTCGTCGAGCGCCTTGCGGACCGTGCCCTGGCTGACGCCGATCTCGTTGGCGAGCTGGCCTTCGCTCGGCAGGGCCATGCCGGGCGACCAGACGCCGTCGACGAGTCGGCGCACGAAGTGCTCCTTCACCTGCCTGTAGAGCGGGCGAAATCCCAGGATTTCGGCTCCGGCGGGCGATTCCGGCCGTGTCGCATTTTCGAGCTTGTGCTCAGTCATGTGTCTTATATAAGACTTGTCGCAAGGCCGGTCGAGTCCTGAATTCGGGCCAGTTCCGAGGCAGGCTCCCGCCCGACAAGAAACGTCGTGAGGAGACATCGATGAGCAAGCCCCACCTGCTGGTGCACGAGAAGAAGGATACGGTCGGCGTCGTCGTCGTCGAGGGCCTGAAGGCCGGCACCGACATGCTGTGCGTGGTCACGCACGACAATTCCGATTTCCGCCTGACGGCGAAGATGGACATCCCGATCGGCCACAAGGTCGCGCTCAAGGACATCAAGAAGGGCGAGACGATCTGGAAATACGGCCAGGACATCGGCGCGGCGCGATCCGATGTGAAGCAGGGCGAGCACCTGCACGTCCACAACGCCAAGACCAAGCGCTGGTGAGCGCAGCACTGCCAAATTCGGTCTGAATTCAAGCCAGAAAGCGGCTCCCGCCAAGGTCGAGCCAGCCGAGCACAAGAGGAAACGCCATGTCCATCGTCGCCAATTTCGATCTCGTGAAGGGCAAGCTTGCTCGCATCAAGGGGCGCAAGATCGAGGCACCCGAATTCAAGGCCCCGTTCGTCAAGCGCCCGACCGGCCGCAGTCTCGATTCCTTCCTCGGTTGGCGCCGCGAGAACGGTCGGGTCGGCGTGCGCAACCACGTCCTGCTGCTGCCGCTCGATGATCTCTCGAACGCCGCCTGCGAGGCCGTCGCCAACAACATCAAGGGCACGCTCGCGATCCCGCATGCCTATGGCCGCCTCCAGTTCGGCGAGGATCTGGAGGTGCATTTCCGCACCCTGATCGGCACCGGCTCGAACCCGAACGTCGCCGCCGTCATCGTCATCGGCATCGAGGATGGCTGGACCAAGCGCGTCGTCGACGGCATCGCCAAGACCGGCAAGCCGGTCGTCGGCTTCGGCATCGAGGGGCATGGCGACATCGCGACCATCGCCAAGGCCTCCTATGTCGCCAAGGAGTTTGTCCAGTGGGCGACCGAGCTTCAGCGTGTGAAATGCGGCATCGAGGAGCTCTGGGTCTCCACGAAATGCGGTGAGTCCGACACCACCACCGGCCTGTCGTCCTGCCCGACCGTCGGCAACATGTATGACAAGTGGATCCCGCGCGGCGTCTACGGCGTCTTCGGCGAGACCTCCGAGATCACGGGTGCCGAGCATCTCTGCAAGGCGCGCGCGGCGACGCCGGAGGTCGGCGAGCGCTGGTACAAGATGTGGAAGGCCTATCAGGACGATGTCATCGAGGCCCACAAGACCGACGACCTCTCGGATTCGCAGCCGACCAAGGGCAACATCGCCGGCGGCCTGACCACGATCGAGGAAAAGGCGCTCGGCAATCTCGAGAAGATCGGCCGCGAGTGCAAGTTCATCGACATCCTGGAGCCGGCCGAGGCGCCGTCGAAGGGGCCGGGCCTGTACTACATGGACACGTCCTCGGCCGCGGCTGAATGCGTCACCCTGATGGCGGCCGGCGGCTACGTCGTCCACACCTTCCCGACCGGCCAGGGCAACGTCATCGGCAACCCGATCGTTCCGGTGATCAAGATCACCGGCAACCCGAAGACGATGCGCACCATGCCTGAGCATATCGACGTCGACGTCTCCGGCATCCTGCGCCGCGACATGACGATCCCGCAGGCCGGCGACGCGCTGATCGAGAACATCGTGCGTACCGCGAATGGCCGACTCACGGCAGCCGAGGCTCTGGGCCATCGCGAGTTCTCGATGACCAAGCTATACCGCTCGGCCTGAGCCGGGCGCGGCCAGCGAAAGCGCACCGGCAGCGGAAGGATGTGACACGGCATGGCCGCACGCGTGATCTTGCGGGTTCCGGATCGGCAGCTGCTCGGCGCCTATGAGGCGGCGCTGCGCGGCGGCTGGTCGCCGAACACCACGCGTGACGTCGCACCCGAGCAGCTTGCCGCGATCGCGAGGGATCCGGATGCGTTCATCGCCGGCCTGCTTGGCCGTGGCGGACGCATCCGCCTCAATGACGGCAGCGAGGTCGACAAGATCCCGGACCGGACGCGCTGGATCTTCGCGCCGGACCGGCCTGGCGGGCCCTTCGTCGGATCGATCAATCTGCGCTGGCTCGAGGAGCCGGAGGGCAGGCCGATCGAGGTACTGCCGCCGCATGTGCTCGGCCATGTCGGCTACAGCATCCTGCCGGCCTTCGCCGGAAACGGCTATGCCACGGCCGCGCTCGCCGCGATGATCGGCGAGGCGCGCGCCATCGGCCTTCCGCGAATCGTCGTCACCTGCGATGCCGGAAACCACGCCTCTCGCCGCGTGATCGAGCGAAATGGCGGACAGCTTCGCGAGACCTTCACCGCGCCGATCTACAGCCCCGGACCGCGCTTGCGCTTCAGCATCGAAACGACGCCATGACCGACATCGCCGCATCCCGCAAGGCGGGCGCGCTCAGCCCCCTGCTGCCCGGCCTCCTGCTCTCCGGCGCGGTCGCGCTCGCGGCCTATGTCGCGGAGCCCCTGCTGAAATCTGCCGCCGGAGGCCGCTTCGGCATTCCCGCCGTGGTGATCGCGCTGATCATCGGCATGCTGCTGCACCCTTTCGCCAACGCGCCGCGCTTCCAGCCGGGCATGGTCTTCTGCGTCAAGAAGATGCTGCGCTGGGCGATCGCGCTGCTCGGCCTGCGCGTCGCGCTCGGCGACATCCTGGCCCTCGGCCTCACCACCGCGCTGCTCGTCATCGTTGCGATGGCGGCGACGATCCTCTCCGGCTTCCTGCTCGCGCGCTGGTTGGGCCGGGAGACCGGCATGGGTGCTTTGGGTGGCGTCGCGACCGCCGTCTGCGGCGCCTCCGCCGCGCTCGCGACCGCGACCGTGGTGCCCGACTATAAGAACAAGGCCGCCGACGTCGCCTTCACCGTGATCGCCATGAACGCGCTCTCGACGCTGGCAATGCTGGCCTATCCGCTGATCTGCGCCTGGCTCGGCTTCTCGCCCTCGCAGACCGGAATCATGCTCGGCGCCACCATCCATGACGTGGCGCAGGTCGTCGGCGCCGGCCAGTCGGTCTCGGTCGAGGCCGCCAACGCCGCGATCATCGTCAAGCTCTTCCGCGTCTTCCTGCTGCTGCCGGCCGTGCTGATCGTCGGCTGGTGGCTGGTGCATGACGACGCGAAGCGCGCCGGCCATGTCACCGACAAGGCCAAGGTGCCGGTGCCGGTCTTCGCCATCATGTTCCTCGTGCTCTGCCTGGTGAACAGCGTGCTGGCGACGCAGCCGGCGCTGGCCGGACTCTATGGTCCGATCCGCAACCTGCTGCTGGCGGTCTCGGGGTGGGGGCTGCTCATCGCCATCGCGGCACTGGGCCTGGGCACCTCGCTCGGTGCCATGGCCCGGCTCGGCTGGCGTCACATGGTGCTGGTCACCGGCACGAGCCTCGTCATCCTCGTCATCGTGACCGGCAGCCTGATCGCATTGGGCTGATCATCAAAAGCTGAAAAGGCGCATCCATGACCGACATCGTCATCACCGAGTTCATGGACGACGCGGCCGTCGCCGCGCTGAGCGCCCGCTACAAGGTCCATCATGACCCGGAGCTCTTCGGCAAGCCGGAGGAGCTGGCAAAGCTGGTGGCGGACATCCCGGCCCTGATCGTGCGCAACCAGACGCAGGTGAGGGGGGATGTGCTCGCTGCCGCGAAGAAGCTGAAGGTCGTCGGCCGCCTCGGCGTCGGCCTCGACAACATCGACATGGATGTCTGCTCGGAGCGAGGCATCAAGGTCTTTCCGGCGACGGGCGCCAACAGCCTCTCCGTGGTCGAATATGTCATCGGCAGCGCCATGATGCTGCTGCGTGGCGCCTATTTCGCCAATGCCGCGATGGTGGCGGGCGAGTTCCCGAAGACGAAGCTGATCGGCCGCGAGATCGCCGGCAAGCGCCTCGGCCTCGTCGGCTTCGGCGCCATCGCCCGGGACGCCGCTGCCCATGGCCGCCTGCTCGGCATGACCACGGTCGCCTATGACCCTTACGTGCCCGCGGACGACAAGGCCTGGGCCGCGACCGAGCGTCTCGATCTCGACGCTGTGCTCTCGACCTCCGACGTCATCAGCATCCACCTGCCGCTGACCCCCGAGACCAAGGGCCTGATCGGCAAGGACGCCTTCGCCCGGATGAAGCCTGACGCGATCCTGATCAACGCGGCGCGGGGCGGGATCATGGACGAGGCGGCGCTGGTCGCGGCCCTCAAGGGCGGCACGCTCGGCGGCGCGGCGGTCGACGTCTTCGCCGAGGAGCCCTTGCGTGTCGCCGGCAAGCTCTTCGCCGATGTGCCGAACCTCATCCTGACGCCGCATATCGCCGGCAACACGGTCGAGTCGAACGGCCGCGTCTCCGGGCTGGTGGCCGAGCGCGTCATGGCAGCGCTGGAGGGAAGGGCGTGACCCGGCTCTCCTTCGCGCAGGCCGAGGCCCGGCTGACTGAGATCTTTTCGGAGGCAGGTGCTTCGCCGGCCAATGCGGCCTCCGTCGCGTGGGCGCTCGTCATGGCCGAGGCCGACGGCCTCAAGGGCCACGGCCTGTCGCGGGTGCCGACCTATCTCGCCATGCTCAAGGCCGGCAAGATCGACGGGCAGGTCGTGCCCAAGGCGACGCGGCCGAAGCCCGGCGTGCTGGCGATCGATGCCGGCCACGGTTTCGCCTATCCGGCAATCGACCTCGCCGTGGCCGAGCTGCCCGAGCTTGCCCGCCAACAAGGCGTCGTCGCTGCTCCGATCCGCCGCTCCAGCCATTGCGGCGCGGCCGGCCTCCATGTCGAGCGCCTGGCTGAACAGGGCCTCGTCGCCATGCTCTTCGCCAATACGCCCGGCGCGATCGCGCCCTGGGGCGGCTCGAAGCCGGTCTTCGGCACCAACCCGATCGCCTTCGCCGCCCCACTGGCCGGTCGCGAGCCGGTCGTCATCGACATGGCCCTTTCCAAGGTCGCGCGCGGCCCGATCGTCGCCGCGAAGCAGAAGGGCGAGGCGATCCCCGAGGGCTGGGCGCTCGACGTGCACGGCAAGCCGACGACGGACGCAGCCGCGGCCCTCGCCGGCACGATGGTCCCGCTCGGCGACGCCAAGGGCGCCACGCTCGCGATGATGGTCGAGATCCTGGCAGCGGCTCTGGTCGGCGCGCATTTCGGCTTCCAGGCGTCCTCCTTCATCGACGCCGTCGGTGGTCCGCCCGACACCGGCCAGCTCATCCTCGTAATCGATCCACACGCGATGGGCGGCAACTGGTTCGACGAGCGCATGCGCGCGCTCACCCACGCCATCGAGGAGCAGGAGGGCACCCGCCTGCCGGGCATGAGACGCTTGAATCTGCGTGCCAAGGCGAAGGCGGAAGGCATTGATATGCCAGCGGAATTGCTGGCGGGCTGATTTCCTGGCGAAGCACGCCGTCATCTCGGGTCTTCACTACGCTCCGCCCGAGAAGACGGCGACGAAGCGCTTCCCTTCACACGAAGTCGAACGCATCGACATCGACCAGCCCCTTGTCGGTGATCTTGAGATGCGGGATCACCGGCAGGGTCAGGAAGGCCACTTGTAGGAAGGGCTCGGCCAGCACGACGCCAAGTGCCTTCGCGGCCGCCCGCAGCGCCTCCAGATCGTGCCGCACCGTTTCGAAGGGCTGGTCGCTCATCAGTCCGGCGACCGGCAGTGCCAGCTCCGCCGTCACCTTGCCCTCGTTGGCAACTGCAAAGCCGCCGCCGATCTCGACAAGCCGGTTGGCTGCCGCCGCCATCGAGGCCTCGTCGACACCGACGACGCAGAGATTGTGGCTGTCATGGCCGACGGAGGAGGCGATCGCGCCCCGCTTCATGCCGAAGCCATGGACGAAGCCGGTCGCGATGCCGCCGGAGCGGCCGTGCCGCTCGATCACCGTGACCTTGACGGCGTCCTGGTCCAGATCGGGCAGGGCCTCGGCATCGCGTGAGGGCAGCGTCATGCTCAGCCGCTCCGTGATAATCCGCCCGGGCACCACGCCGATGACCGGCGTTTCGCCCTCCCGCGCCGTTGCCTTGAAGTCATCGGGCGTCAATGCCCGGCTCTTCACGCTGCCGAGCCCGACAGGCTTGACCGGCGTCTGGCCGGCGAACAGCGCGGGCTCGACGAGCCTTCCGGCCGCGAAGACCTGCCTGACCGAGCAGGCGGCGAGGTCGGCGACGAGTACGATATCGGCGCGCCTGCCCGGCCCGATGAAGCCGCGGTCGAACAAGCCGAAGTTCCGCGCCGCCGAAAGCGAGGCGATGCGATAGGTCGCAAGCACATCCGCGCCATGGGCTATTGCCGTGCGGATCATGTAGTCGAGGTGGCCTTCTTCGGCGATATCCAGCGGATTCCGGTCGTCGGTGCAGAAGGCAAGGAAGGGCGAGGCATCGCGCGAGATCAGCGGAATCAGCGCATGCAGGTCCTTCGAGACCGAACCCTCGCGGATCAGGATCGCCATGCCCTTGGCCAGCTTCTCGCGGGCTTCGTCGGCCGTCGTCGTCTCGTGGTCCGTCCTGATGCCGGCGGCGAGATAGGCGTTGAGATCCGTGCCGCGGACGAGCGGCGCGTGGCCGTCGATATGCCGGTGCGAGAACGCTTCCAGCTTGGCGAGGCAGCCGGCATCGCGATGGATTACGCCGGGGAAGTTCATGAATTCGGCCAGCCCGATCACCTTGGGATGGTCCATCATCGGCGTGAGGTCGGCGGCATCAAGGCGGGCGCCTGCCGTTTCCAGATGCGTCGCCGGCACGCAGCTCGACAGGTTGACGCGCAGATCCATCCGCATCGCCTCGGCGCATTCGAGAAAATAGCGGATGCCCTCGGCGCCCAGCACATTGGCGATCTCATGCGGGTCGCAGATCGCAGTCGTGACGCCATGGGGCAGGACGCAGCGCTCGAATTCAAGCGGCGTCACGAGCGAGGATTCGACGTGGAGATGGGTGTCGATGAAGCCGGGCACCGCGATCAGCCCGCTGGCGTCGAATTCGGCCCGCCCCTGATATTGGCCATGGGTGCCGACGATGGTGTCGCCGCAGATCGCGATATCGGTGGCGACCAGGGCACCCGTGACGAGATCGAGCAGCTTCGCGCCCTTGATGACCAGATCGGCCGGCTCGTCGCCACGTCCCTGGGCGATCCGGCGGGCGAGAGTAGCGGCTGTGGTCATGGGGGCGGTCCGTCGAGTTGCGTTTCCGCCAACCTGCATCCGCGTGATGGTATTGTCGACTTGGTCGGTGGGACGGATCGGCCTAGACAGAGACCGCGATTTCGAGAGCCTGGAGCCTTCGCATGAAACTCACCTGGTACGGCCATTCGGCCTTCCGCGCCGAGATCGACGGCGCCGTCATCCTGATCGACCCCTTCTTTTCGGGGAATCCGGCCTTCGAGGGCGACGTCGCAACGATTTCACAGAGCGTGAGCCATATCGTCGTCACGCATGGCCATGGCGACCATGTCGGCGACACGCTCGCGATCGCTGAAGCGACCGGAGCGACGGTGATCACCAATTACGATCTCGCCATGCACCTGGCCTCGAACGGGTTGAAGAACTTCCAGCCGATGAACACTGGCGGCACCGTCGATCTCGGTCCGTTCAGCGTGACCCTGGTCCGCGCCGATCACTCGGCCGGCATGGGCGAGGGTGGCGTCAACGTGCCGGTCGGCAATGCCAATGGCGCGATCATCAAGGCGAAGGGCGAGAAGGCGCTCTGGCACATGGGCGACACCGACATCTTCTCGGACATGGCGCTGCTCAGCGAGATCCACGGCGTCGAGGCCTGCATCTGCCCGGTCGGCGACCGCTTCACCATGGGCGGCAAGGTCGCCGCGCTGGCGATGACCCGCTTCGTCAAGCCGAAGGTCGCGATTCCCTGCCACTACGGCACGTTTCCGATCATCGACCAGAACGCCGACGCCTTTGTCGCCGGGCTGAAGGGCAGCGGCATCGAGGCGGTCGTGCCGAAGAAGGGTGAGGCTTTCACGGTCTGAGATCGACGGCGGCGCGGCTTCGCCGCTTGTCCTGGATGCACCACGGGGCAAGTAGGCGCTTACTTACTTTGCCGCGTCTGCTATAGCGCGGCGAACCGTTTCCGGCGCCGTCGTGCGCCACTGTCTCAGGAGTCCGCCATGTCGGTCGATCTCGCCACCGTCAAACGCGTCGCGCATCTGGCGCGCATCGCCGTGCCGGAGGCCGATCTGCCCAAGTTGCAAGGCGAGCTCAACGCCATCCTCGGCTTCGTCGAGCAGCTGAACGAGGTCGATGTCTCCGGCGTCGAGCCGCTGACCTCAGTTACGCCGATGGCGATGAAGCAGCGAGAGGACGTCGTGAACGACGGCGAGATCGCCGACGCGATCGTCGCCAACGCCCCGGCTTCCGAGGACAATTATTTCATGGTGCCTAAAGTCATCGAATAGTGCGCGCCACCGCGCCCCTCCCGTCATTGCGAGCGAAGCGAAGCAATCCAGGAGGCGTTGAGCGCGACGGCCCCTGGATTGCTTCGTCGCTGCGCTCCTAGCAGCGACGTTCCGTCGACAGATTTCATTCGGATACCGCCCGTGACCGATCTTACCCGCCTGACCCTCACCGAAGCCCGCGATGGGCTGAAGGCCAAGACCTTCTCCGCGACGGAGCTGACCACGGCGCATATTGCCGCCGTCGAGAAGGCCCGCGCCCTCAACGCCTATGTGCTGGAAACTCCCGAGCATGCGCTGAAGCAGGCCGCCGCCTCCGATGCGAGGCTGGCCAAGGGCGAGGCCGGCCCGCTGGAAGGCCTGCCGCTCGGCATCAAGGATCTGTTCGCGACCGAAGGTGTCCGCACCACCGCCTGCTCGAACATCCTCGGGAATTTCGTACCGGCCTATGAATCGACCGTCACCGCCCAGCTCTGGCGGGATGGCGCCGTGATGCTTGGCAAGCTCAACAATGACGAGTTCGCCATGGGGTCGTCGAACGAGACTTCGGCCTTCGGCAACGTCGTCAATCCCTGGCGCCGCAAAGGCTCCAACGTGGGACTGGGCTCCAATGTCGGTGCGGGGCAGGCTGGTGCCGTCGAGGGCAACCATCTCGTGCCGGGCGGTTCGTCGGGCGGTTCGGCCTCGGCCGTCGCTGCCGATCTCTGCTTGGCTGCGACTGCGACCGATACCGGCGGCTCGATCCGCCAGCCCGCCGCCTTCACCGGTACGGTCGGCATCAAGCCCACCTATGGTCGCTGCTCGCGCTGGGGCACGGTGGCCTTCGCCTCGTCGCTCGACCAGGCGGGGCCGATCGCCAAGACGGTGCGGGACGCGGCGGTGATGCTGCGCTCGATGTCCGGCCATGATCCGAGGGATACGACCTCCGTCGACATGGCCGTGCCGGATTACGAGAAGGCCGTCGGTCGCTCGGTCAAGGGCATGAAGATCGGCATTCCGAAGGAGTACCGCCTCGATGGCCTCAACCCCGAGATCGACGCGCTCTGGCAGAAGGGTATCGACTGGCTGAAGGCTGCCGGCGCCGAGATCGTCGAGATCTCGCTGCCGCATACGAAATACGCTCTGCCTGCCTATTACATCGTCGCCCCGGCCGAGGCCTCGTCCAACCTCGCCCGCTATGACGGCGTCCGCTACGGCCTGCGCGAGCAGGGCAGGGACATCGTCGAGATGTACGAGAAGACCCGCGCAGCGGGCTTCGGCGCCGAGGTCAAGCGCCGCATCATGATCGGCACCTATGTGCTCTCGGCCGGCTACTACGACGCCTATTACGTCCGCGCCCAGAAGGTCCGCACCCTGATCAAGCGCGATTTCGACGAGGCCTATGCGGCTGGCATCGATGCAGTGCTGACCCCCGCGACGCCGTCCGCGGCGTTCGGCATAGGCGAGAAGGGCTCGGCCGATCCGGTCGAGATGTATCTCAACGACGTCTTCACGGTGACGGTGAACATGGCCGGCCTGCCTGGCATCGCGGTTCCCGCCGGGCTCGACGCGCAGGGCCTGCCGCTCGGCCTGCAGCTCATCGGCCGGCCCTTCGACGAGGAGACGCTGTTCTCGCTCGGTCAGGCGATCGAGGACGCCGCCGGGCGCTTCCCGGTCTCCGAGCGCTGGTGGGGCTGACCGGCGCTTCACGCCGTCGCTCTGACAAAGCAAAAGGGCCGCGCGAGCGGCCCTTTTCTTTTTGACCTAGGCCCGGGGCAGGGTGGCTGCGCGAAGCCGCCACCCGAGCGTCCGGTCAATGAGCCGCGGTCGGCTCCTGCGCGGCCTGCGCTGCCTTGCGCCGCTTCCCGCCAAGGTCGGCGAGCCAGCGCACCATCACGTAGAAGACCGGCGTGAAGATCAGTCCGAAGAAGGTGACGCCCACCATGCCGGAGAACACCGCGATCCCCATCGCCTGCCGCATCTCGGCACCGGCTCCGACCGAGATCGTCAGCGGGAGCACGCCGAGGATGAAGGCGAGCGAGGTCATCAGAATCGGGCGCAACCGGGTGCGGGCGGCGGCGATCGCGGCCTCGCGCCGGTTCATGCCTTCGTCCTCGGCCTGCTTGGCAAATTCAACGATCAGGATCGCATTCTTCGCCGCAAGGCCGACGAGCACGACGAGGCCGATATCGACCAGGATGTTGCGGTCGAGTCCCTGATAGTTCACGCCGATCATTGCCGCCAGGATACACATCGGCACGATCAGGATGACTGCCAGCGGCAGCATCCAGCTTTCGTAGAGCGCCGCCAGCAGCAGGAAGACGAAGACCACGGCGAGGCCAAAGGCGATGATCGCGGTATTCCCCGCAAGTTTCTCCTGCAGCGCGATCTCGGTCCATTCGAAGCCGAAGCCTGCCGGCAGCCGCTCGGCCGCGATCTTCTCGACCGCCGCGATGCCCTGTCCCGTCGAGAAGCCGCGCGCCATCGAGAGCTGCACCTCGGCTGCCGGGAAAAGGTTGTAGCGCGGCACGCGATAGGCGCCGGTCGTATTGGAGAACGACGCGACCGAGCCGATCGGCACCATCTCGCCATCGGCGTTGCGAGTCTTGAGATTGGCGACGTCGCGCAGGTCGAGGCGGAAGGGATTGTCGGCCTGTGCCGTCACCCGATAGGTCCGCCCGAGCAGGTTGAAGTCGTTGATATAGGCCGAGCCCATATAGACGGACAGCGTCTCGAAGACCCGCGTGATCGGCACGCCCAGCATTTCCGCCTTCGTGCGGTCGATATCGGCGAAGACCTGCGGCGTCTTGGTCGAGAACAGCGTGAAGGGCTGCTGGATGCCCGGTACCTGGGCCGCCGAACCCGCCACGACCCAGGTCGCGCCTTCGAGCGCGGCGAGGCCCCGCCCGGAGCGATCCTGGACATAGCCCTTCAGACCGCCGCCAGTGCCGATGCCGGGCACCGCCGGCGGCTCGATCACCAGAGCGAAAGCCTCGCTGATCGAGAACATCTGCCGGCGCAGGTCGCCGAGGATGCCCTGCGTCGTCAGCCCCTCCTTCTGGCGCTCGGCGAAGGGCTTCAGGCTGACGAAGACGACGCCCGTGTTCGGGGCGATGGTGAAGGTCGCGCCGTCGAGGCCCGCGAAGGCGATGGCATGCGCGACGCCCGGGCGCGACAGCAGGAGGTCGGAGGCCTTGCGGATCACCTCGTCGGTGCGCGGCAGCGACGCGCCCGGCGGAAGCTGGAAGGCGGCGATGAAATAGCCGCGGTCGAGCTGCGGCACGAGGCCTGTCGGTGTCGCGGTCAGCCGGTGCGCGGTCAGCGCGATCAGCCCAGCATAGGCGACGAGCAGGATCACCGCGAAGCGGATCAGCCGCGACGTCACGGCGCCGTAGCTGCGCGAGAGCCAGTCGAAGGCTTTGTTGAAGTAGTGGAAGAAGCCGCGGACCGGCGCGCCCAGCGCGTAGAGAAAGCCCTTCTTCTTGCCTTCGTCATGGCCATGCGGCTTGAGCAGCAGGGCCGCCAGAGCCGGTGACAAGGTCAGCGAGACGAAGCAGGAGATCGCCGTCGAGGCCGCGATGGTGACAGCGAATTGCTGGTAGAACGTGCCCTGCAGGCCGCTGATGAAGGCGGTCGGGATGAACACGGCGCAGAGCACCAGCGCGATGGCGAGCAGCGCGCCGCCGACCTCGTCCATCGTCTTGTGTGCAGCCTCCTTCGCCGACAGCCCCTGGGCCAGATAGCGTTCGACGTTCTCGACGACGACGATCGCGTCGTCGACGACGATGCCGATGGCGAGCACCAACGCCAGCAGCGAGATCGTGTTGAACGAGATGCCGACAGCCGACATCACGAGGAAGGTGCCGACCAGCGAGACCGGGATCGCGATGATCGGGATGATCGCCGCCCGCCAGGTCTGCAGGAACAGGATCACCACGATCACGACGAGCGCGACCGCCTCGATCAGGGTCTGGACGACCGCCTTGACCGATTCCGCGATGAACTCCGTCGGGTTGTAGATGATGCGGTGCTCGAGCCCAGCAGGGAACTCGCGCGACATCGCATCCATGGTCTTGATCAGGGCATCCGCAGTGGCGAGCGCGTTCGAGCCCGGCCGCTGGAAGATGCCGATGGCGACGGCGTTCTGGTTATCGAGATAGGCGTTGGTGGTGTAGTCCTGCGAGCCGAGCTCGACGCGGGCGATGTCGCGGATGCGGATCGTGCCGCCATTGGCGTCCGAGCGCACGACGATGTTCTCGAACTCGGCGATGTCGGTCAGGCGCCCGAGCGTGTTGACGGAAAGCTGGAAGGCCCCGTCCGACTTCGCCGGCGGCTGGTTGATCGCGCCAGCCGCGACCTGCACGTTCGCGGCCCGCAACGCCGCGACCACATCGCCGGCGGTTAGGTTGCGCGAGGCGACCTTCGCGGGGTCGAGCCAGACACGCATCGAGAAGTCGCGCGCGCCGAAGACCTGCACGTTGCCGACGCCGTCGATGCGGGTCAGCACGTCCTTGACGTTGAGTGTGGCATAGTTCGAGACGTACTGCGCGTCGCGCGAGCCGTCTGGCGAGATCATGTTGATGACCATCATCAGATCGGGCGAGGCCTTGCGCGTCTGGATGCCGAGCGCGCGCACGTCCTGCGGCAGCCGGGGCTCGGCGGCCGAGACGCGGTTCTGCACCAGCACCTGAGCCTGGTCGATGTCGACGCCGGACTTGAACACGACGTTGATCGTCACCCGCCCGTCGCCGGTCGACTGCGAGGTGATGTAGAGCATGTCGTCGACGCCGTTCACCTCCTGCTCGATCGGGGTCGCGACGGTGGCTGCGACGACCTCGGCCGAGGCGCCGGGATAGGTGGCCGTGATCGATACGGTCGGTGGCGCGATCTCGGGATATTCGGCGATCGGCAGGCCGCGCTGGGCGATGGCGCCGGCGATCGTCAGCAGCACCGAGAGCACGGTGGCGAAGATCGGCCGGTCGATGAAGAAATGGGCGAAGCGGAACATGAAGAGTGTCCTGGCCTGACGTCAGGGCGGACGGCGGGAGCCGTCCGAAGTGCAATGTCTGGAACTGCCGCGATCAGTTTGACGCGGCGAGCTTGATCTCGCCGGGCGTCGGCGTAACGGTCGCACCGGGCCGCACCATCGGGTTGGCGAAGCCGCCGACGACGACCTTGTCCTGCGGTGTCAGCCCGCTGCGGATGACGCGCAGGCCACCGCTGATCTGGCCGAGCACGACGGGCTTCGGCACGATCTTGTTCTCGGGCCCGACGGTCAGGACGATCTTGTTGGCCTGGTCGGAGACGACGACGGCGTCCGGAACCAGCAGGGCATCGGCCTCGCCGGAATAGATGCGCAGCCGCCCGAAGGTGCCGGGCGTCAGGAACTCGTCCTTGTTCGCGAACACGACGCGGCCGCGGATCGTGCCGGAGCGCGCATTGAGCGCGTTGTCGACGAAGTCGATCCGGCCGCGGCGCTTCCACTGCTGCTCGTCCGAGAGACGAACCTCTGCGACGATGCCATCGTCGCGCGAGGCGCCGGTGCGCAGGCTGCTGGCCTGGCGCTGATAACGCAGATAGTCGGCCTCGGACGCGTCGAAGGTGAAATAGATCGGATCGAGCGCTACGATCGTCGTCAGCAGCGTCGCGCCAGACTGGCCGCCCGCGATCAGGTTGCCGGAGTCGACGCGGCGGTTGGAGATGCGGCCAGCCAGCGGCGCGCGGACCTCAGTCCATTCGAGATTGAGTTCTGCGGTCTTGAGATTGGCCTCGGCGCCTTGCAGCGTGCCGATCGCACTGTTCAGGTTGGCCCGGCGCTGATCGACGTCGCGTGCCGTGATGGTGCGGTTCTGGGTCAGGCCCTCGGCGCGCTCGACCTCGTTCTGCGCGAGTTCGACCTGCGCCTTGGCGCGCGCTACTTCGGCGCGGGAGGCGTCGACCGACAGCCGGTAGGGCCGCTGATCGATGGTGAAGAGCAGATCGCCCTTCTTGACCAAATCGCCATCGCGGAAATGCACCGCGTCCAGGAAGCCCGAGACGCGTGCGCGCACCTCGACCTGCTCGCTCGCCTCGAAGCGGCCGGTGAACTCGTCCCAGTTGGTGACGCGCTGGGCAAGCGGGGCGGAAACCTGGACCGGGGGAGCCGGCGGGGCGCCCTGGGCGCGGGCATCATGGGGCAGAAGCACGGCGGCGGAGGCCATCAGCGTCGCGGCGCACAAGCCGACAAGCATCAGACCGGGGCGGCGGTTCAACATGGCGAAACTCCGGATGGCTTTAGCCGGCGCAATCTTGACGGATTGCCGGCGCGTGCCGTTACAAGAGGTGTTGAGTGACGATTGTCAAGAACCATCACCCGTCATTGGGCGGAATGAGGCATAATCGGCCATAATCCCGACAAGCGGTGTCGGGAGCGCAACAGAAGCTTGCCGCCTGCCCGCCGAGGTCGTAACCGGTAGGCGACCCTTTCGAGCCGGAAGACTGACAATGAACGCGCATGCCCGCCCCGCCGACCCCAAGAAGCTGATCAAGGGCGCGACAGGTGACTGGGAGATTGTGATCGGCATGGAAATCCATGCACAGGTCACCTCCAACGCCAAGTTGTTTTCGGGCTCCTCGACCGGTTTCGGCGCCGAGCCCAACGCTCATGTCAGCCTCGTCGATGCGGCCATGCCCGGCATGCTGCCGGTCATCAACGCCGAATGCGTGCGCCAGGCCGTGCGCACCGGCCTCGGCCTCAATGCGCAGGTCAACAAGCGCTCGGTCTTCGACCGCAAGAACTACTTCTACCCTGATTTGCCGCAGGGTTACCAGATCAGCCAGTACAAAAGTCCGATCATCGGCGAAGGCGAGATCGTCGTCGATCTCTCGCCGACGGAGCAGATTACCGTCGGCATCGAGCGCCTCCACCTGGAGCAGGACGCCGGCAAGTCGATCCACGATCAGCATCCGACCATGAGCTTCGTCGACCTCAACCGGTCCGGCGTCGCGCTGATGGAGATCGTCTCGCGTCCGGATCTGCGCTCCGCCGACGAGGCCAAGGCCTATGTGACGAAGCTGCGCACCATCCTGCGCTATCTCGGCACCTGCGACGGCGACATGGAGAAGGGCAACCTGCGCGCCGACGTCAACGTCTCGGTTCGCAAGCCCGGCGCCGAGTTCGGCACGCGCTGCGAGATCAAGAACGTCAACTCGATCCGCTTCATCGGCCAGGCGGTCGAGGTCGAGGCGCGCCGCCAGATCGGCATTCTCGAGGATGGTGGCACGATCGACCAGGAAACCCGCCTCTACGATCCCGGCAAGGGCGAGACCCGCTCGATGCGCTCGAAGGAAGAGGCGCATGACTACCGCTATTTCCCCGACCCCGATCTCCTGCCGCTGGAGTTTGACGACGCCTTCGTCGAAGGGCTGAAGGCCGCGCTGCCGGAACTGCCGGATGCCAAGAAGGCCCGCTTCATCGCCGAATACGGGCTCTCGCCCTATGACGCCTCGGTCCTCGTCGCCGAGCGCGAGCAGGCTGACTATTTCGAGGCGGTCGCCAAGGGCCGCGACGGCAAGGCCGCGGCAAACTGGGTGATCAACGAGCTGTTCGGCCGCCTCAACAAGGAAGGCAAGGACATCGCGACCTCACCGGTCTCGGCCGCCCAGCTCGGCGGGCTGGTCGACCTGATCGGCGAAGGCGTGATCTCCGGCCGCATCGCCAAGGATCTGTTCGAGATCCTCTGGTCGGAAGGTGGCGATCCGCGTCAGATCGTGGAATCACGCGGCATGAAGCAGGTCACCGACACCGGCGCCATCGAGAAGGCGGTGGACGAGCTGATCGCCGCCAATCCCGACAAGGTCGAGCAGGTCAAGGCCAAGCCGACGATGCTCGGCTGGTTCGTCGGCCAGGCGATGAAGGCATCGGGCGGCAAGGCCAATCCGCAGGCGCTGAACGAGATCCTGAAGCAGAAGCTCGGCATCTGAGCCGGGGCCATGCCACGGATTCCGGGTCGTCGCCGCAGGTGCGGCCGGGCCGGGGCTGATTGCGTTCAGAAGCCCCGGTTGATCCGCTTCTGCGCCAGCCGGACGGCTGCCGGGATGGGAGCGATGACCGGGACCGGAAAGCGCATCGACAGGGATTGCGCTGCCTGCCCGAGCGGCCCGCCGCCGATGAGTAGTGCCTCGGCACCGAATACCTCGATGGCATGGGCGCAGGCCTTGGCCAGCGCCTCGACGAGCGTGGCGTGGTCGGCCATGACGGCATGGACGTCGCCCTCCGTCAGGGCGACGCCGCGCAGGGTGGCGCCATGGCCGTAGGCCTCGGCCAGGGCGGTGATCGAGCCGACGAGGCCGGGTGTCGTCGTGACGACGGCGAAGGGCCGTCGGCCGGAACCCGCCTCCGCCATGCCGGCCTCGGCGATGCCGGTCACCGGGCAGGACAGCCGCTGGCGCAGCGCCGCCAGCCCCGGATCGCCGAAGGCCGAGATGATGACGCCGTCCGGCGGCGTCGAGGCGATCGTCCCGGCGAGCGCCTGAACTGCCTTGGCCGAGCGGGCCAGCGCCTCGTCATCGGTAATGAGCGGCACGCCATAGGGCGCGCTCATCGCGTCGATCACGGTTCCGCCGGGTGCGGCGGCTTGGGCGATGGCGCGCATCATGTTGGTGGTCGCGGCATTGGTGTTGGGATTGATCAGGAGCAGGCGCGTCATGGTGTCTCCGGCACGGCCTTCAAAGGTAGCGGTTGGTCACCGCTGCAATTCTTAGAGCACGCCCGGTCATGATGCACAGGGCGCGCGGCGAGGATGCCGCGGATGCCGGTCAGTTGACGGCATGTGAGATTGCGCGGCCGGGCAGGGCGGCTATCGTCCCGCCCCTGGCCTTGCGTCGATTCCTCGGCGCCTTTGGTGTCCGTGGAGCTTCCGATGGCAGACCTTTCCGCTTTTCCGATCACGGCCCGCTGGCCGGCGAAACACCCTGACCGCATCCAGCTATATTCGCTGCCGACGCCCAACGGCGTGAAGGTCTCGATCGCGCTCGAGGAGCTCGGCCTGCCCTATGAGCCGCATACGATCAACATCGGCCAGAACGAGACCTGGGGGCCGGAGTTCCTCTCGCTGAACCCCAACGGCAAGATTCCGGCGATCATCGATCCCGATGGACCCGGCGGCAAGCCGCTCGGACTGTTCGAGTCCGGCGCGATCCTGATCTATCTCGCCGAGAAGGCTGGCAAGCTGCTGCCGGCCGATCCGGCCGCCCGCTACGAGACCATTCAGTGGGTGATGTTCCAGATGGGGGCGATCGGGCCGATGTTCGGCCAGCTCGGCTTCTTCCATAAATTCGCCGGCAAGGACTACGAGGACAAGCGCCCGCGCGACCGCTACGCCGCCGAGAGCAAGCGCCTGCTCGGCGTGCTGGAGACGAGGTTGGCCGGGCGCGACTGGATCATGGGCGACGAGTACACCATCGCCGACATTGCCTCGCTGGGGTGGGTCCGCAATCTCGTCGGCTTCTACGGCGCCGGGGAACTGGTCGACTATGCCAGTCTGAAGAACGTTCCGGGCTGGCTCGAGCGTGGCCTCGCCCGGCCGGCGGTGCAGCGCGGGCTCGAGATCCCCAAGCGCCCCTGAACCTCAGATGGGCGAGGGTGACGGCCGCGTGCTCGGGAGCAACCTGAGCGCGCGGACGGCGATGCCTTCCGCTTCCAGAACGGCACGGCCGCCGAGCCCTTCGAGTTCGATGACGAAGAGGGCGGTCGTGCAGCGCGCGCCGAGGCGGCGCAGCAGCTGGATCGAGGCGAGCGCGGTCTTGCCCGACATCAGGCAGTCGTCGATGACGGCGACCGAGCGCTCCGCGAGCGGGTTGCCCTTGGACAGCGCGACGCCGCTGCCGAGTTCGTAGTTCGGCATGACGTAGCGGACCACATCGGGCCGGAGCGACCCCACCTTGCGGATGTCGAAGAAGCCGATGCCGCGCACCAGGGCGAGCGCCCCGGCAAAGCCGATGCCGCCGACATCGATGCCCGCGATGAGGTCGACATCATCGGGCAGGCAGCGTTCGAGCTCGCGGAATGCGATGCTGGCGAGGGGGCCATTGCAGGTGAAGGTACTGACGTCGGGAAAGTCGATGCCGGGCCTGGGGTAGTTCGACCAGCGCCGGACCTTCAGTTCCGGCAAGCCATCCTGGGCTTCGGGGCGCCCATTGTCGTGATCCATGCTATCCGCCATGCCTCCGGCCTGCCGATCGAATCATGCCCGATGACGGCATGACGGCCTAGCCCGGTGACGAACTCGCGACATGCGCTGCGAGCAGGCTCGAAACGGTGGACCAGGATGATCACCATCTACGGCATCAAGAACTGCGATACGATGAAGAAGGCCCGGCTTTGGCTCGACGGACATGGCGTGAGCTACGGCTTTCATGATTACAAGGCGAGCGGCATCGATCGGGCCTCGCTCGAGGGCTGGTTGCGGGAGCATGGTTGGGAAACCGTGCTGAACCGGGCCGGCACCACCTTTCGCGCCTTGCCCGAGGCCGAAAAGCAGGGGCTTGATGCGCAGAAGGCAGCCGCCCTGATGCTGGCGCAGCCTTCGATGATCAAGCGCCCGGTGCTCGATCTCGGCAAGGGCAGGACGATTGTCGGCTTCAAGCCGGAGCTGTACGAGGCGGCGCTGGTCGGGACGAATTGAATTCGGAGCCGAGCCCGGCAGTCAGCCATGCCGCGATATTGATCGGCGTTTTCAATCATTGATTGAAGTGTCGCGCTTATGATGCGCGACATGACAGAACGCCATCCTCCGGCGCGCATGACGCTGCCATCGGTCTCCTATGGCCCGTTTCGCCAGATCGGAGCGCTGCCTTGGCTCATGGTGGCCGCGACGATGCGCGTCATCGCCTTTTTCGGCGGGTTGATCGCCCTGCCGGCGGTCGTCATCGCGAACATCGCCCTGCTGTTGGCGTTCGTGGTTGTCACATGGCGTATGATCGAGGTGACACGGGGGCGCACGAGCCTCGGAGATCTGGGATTCTCCCAGCAGTCCAGGATGGCGCGGACCGTGCTGCTGCCCGTTTTCGGCTTGCTGATCGCGGCGACCATCGTGGCGGCGGCCTCCGGGCTCGTCGAGCAACCCGGCGACTTCATGTTGGGTTTCGACGGGATCGCCTTCGACCAGCGGACGGATCACGGCCGGTTGTGGAGCGCTTTCGTCGCGGCTCTGGTGTTGTTGATGGTCCTGCAGGTCGACGAGGACGCCAAGCCCAGCTTGGTCAGGGCGATGCGTGAATTCGCGCGGCGGGCTGCCTGGCTCGTGCCGGCGGTGCTCGTGGTCGCCGCAGCGTCGCTTTTGCTTCATCCGGTCCAGAGCTGGTTCCGGTTTCTGATCCGCGACGTCTGGGCCGGACAGGGAGTTCCTACGAACGTCAAGGTGCTGCTGTCCTTCAGCTACGTCCTCATCTTTGCGACGATCAGACTCTGGCTGACGGTGGCGATCCTGGTGTTTGCGCTGCGTCGATCCTATCGGGCTCGCCCGGACGTCTGACGCGCGGCGAACGCGCACTCGCCACACGGGACATGCCCTTTCGCAATGGGACCGACTGCGCTACCTCGCGGGCCATGACCGTTCAGCCCCATATCTCCGAGCCGCTGGCGCCGCTGCCTGGCCCGACCGATTTCACCTTCCATCTCCATGCCCGCGACGGCGCCGCCCGCACGGGCGAAATCCGCATGCCGCGCGGCACGATCCGCACCCCGGCCTTCATGCCGGTCGGCACGGCGGCGACCGTCAAGGGCATGTATCCCGACCAGGTCCGGGAGCTCGGCGCCGATGTCGTGCTCGGCAACACCTATCACCTGATGCTGCGGCCGGGCGCCGAGCGTGTCGCCAGGCTCGGCGGCCTGCATCGCTTCATGAACTGGCCGCACCCGATCCTGACCGATTCCGGCGGCTTCCAGGTGATGTCCCTCGCCAACCTCCGCAAGTTGACCGAGGAGGGCGTCGCCTTCCGCTCCCATATCGACGGCTCGAAGCACATGCTTAGCCCCGAGCGTTCGGTCGAGATCCAGAACCTGCTCGGTTCCGATATCGTCATGCAGCTCGACGAATGCGTTTCGTTGCCCTGCGAGGACAAGGTCGCGGAGAAGGCGATGCGGCTGTCGCTGCGCTGGGCCGAGCGCTGCAAGGCTGCATTCGGCGACCCGGCGGGCCGGGCGCTGTTCGGCATCGTCCAGGGCGGGGCGGTGCCACGCCTGCGCGTCGAGAGCGCGCGCGAGCTCGCCGCCATGGACCTCAAAGGCTACGCCATCGGCGGGCTCGCCGTCGGTGAGCCGCAGGAGGTGATGCTGGCGATGATCGAGACGGTCGAGCCGCATCTGCCGCTGGCGAAGCCGCGCTACCTGATGGGCGTCGGTACCCCCGACGACATCGTCCAGGCGGTCTGCCGTGGCGTCGACATGTTCGATTGCGTGATGCCGACCCGGGCCGGGCGCCACGGCCAGATCTTCACCCGCTTCGGCCGCATGAACCTGAAGAATGCCAAGCACGCCGAGGATCCGCGCCCCGTCGACGAGGCCTCGTCCTGCCCGGCGGCTAACGGCTGGTCGCGCGCCTATCTCCACCACCTCGTCAAGGCGGAGGAAATGCTCGGCAAGATGCTGCTGACCTGGATCAACCTCGCCTACTATCAGGAGTTGATGGCGGGGCTGCGTGCCGCGGTCGCGGCCGGCAGGCTCGCGGATTTCGTTGCGGAGACGAAAGAGGGCTGGGCGCGCGGCGACACCTCCGGCACGCCGTGATCGACCCCTGGTTCCTGATGCTGGTTCTCAAGATGGCGACCGCCGCGGCGGTCGTCGTCGGGTGCTCGCTCTTGGCCGAGCGCAGCGGACCGATGATCGCGGCGATGATCGCGACCCTGCCGATCTCGGCCGGGCCGGTCTTCGTGTTCCTCGCGCTCGAGCACGATGCGGCCTTCATCGCCCAGAGCACGCTCGGTGGCATGACCTCGAACCTCGCCAATGCGGGCTTGAGCCTCGCCTATGTGCTCCTGGCGCAGCGCTTCGGTACGCTCGCCTGCCTGACGGCCGCATTGCTCGCCTGGACGGCGGTGCTGTTCCTGCTGCGCACGCTCGAGCCGTCCTTCGTGGTCATGATTGCCGCGACCATTCTGGTCTATGGCGGCCTGCACCTGCTCTTCCGGCCCTATCTCGCCGCACGGCCGAAGCAGCCACCGGGCCGGCCCTGGTATCTGATCCCGATGCGCGCTGCCTTCGTCGCGACGCTCGCCGGCACGGTCACCACCGTCAGCGCCTATGTCGGGCCGACCTGGTCCGGTTCGCTTGCGGCGCTGCCGGTGGTCCTGAGCAGCATGATCGCGATGCTTCAGCCGCGGATCGGCGGTCCGGCGACCGCCGCCGTCATCGCCAATGGCGCGCTTGCTCTGATCGGCTTCGGACTGGCGATGGCATTGGTGCACCTGACCGCCGTTCCGCTGGGTTCGGCCGGGTCGCTGAGCCTCGGGCTCGCACTCTGCGTCGGCTGGAACCTGGCGCTGATGCGCCTAAGCCGAGGCGCGCGCTGAGCGGCGCCAGGAGGTCACGAACAGGCCTCCGACGATGAGCGCGATTCCGAGCCATTGCAGCGGCGCCGGCACCTCGCCGAGCAGCGGGATCGCCAGCAGCGTGCCGGTCACGGGGATCAGCGGGGGAAATCGCCCGACGACCGACTGTCCGAGGACATGGGCCGCCAGGCCCCACATCCACAATCCGAGGATGACGTTGAGCACGCCCTGATAGAGCGCGTGGCCGAGCAGAACCCACCAGGGCGCAATGTCGAAGCCCCGGAAGAAGAACAGCGCGTAGATCGGCAGATAGGCGAGCGACAGCACCGAGACGATCGCGCTGGCCCGCAGGCCATCGATGTTCCAGCGCTGGATCGCGAGGGGATATCCGCCCCAGACCAGCCCCGCGCACAGGAACATCAGATCGCCGGCGAGCGTGCTGTGCCCGCCCGAGCTGCTGCCGGCAAAGGCGAGACAGGCCAGCCCGGCCAGCATGCAGACGATGCCGATGACGAGGGAGCGCGTCACGACCGTGCCGAACATGATGACGCTGCCGATGATCCCGATGATCGTGACCGTACCTGGCGTGATCGTGGCGCCATGCGCGGCGGGCGCGAGGCTCAGGCCCGACAGCATGAGCATGCTCAGGGGAAAGCCGCTCGAGACGGCAAGAAAGGTGGCGCGCGGCCAGCCGACCCGGGTGATCAGCCTGTCGCGCAGGAAAAGCGGCAGCAGGATGAGCCCCGCCGTACCGAAGCGCAGAGCCATGATGTCATGCACTGTCAGACCGTTGAGAACCGCATAGCGGCTGACGACGAAGTTCGAGCCGAAGATCAGCACGCTTGCGATCATGCAGGCAAAAGCCAGGCGTCGGCGCCGCTTCTCGCGAACCTGCGTGGCTTCGGACATAGGCGCGATCTGGTCCATCTCGAAGGTATCGCGCGATTGACGGCCCGGCGTTAGCGCGGCCGCTGCATGGCGCCTGCGCGCCATGTTCGCAGGTGCAGCAATACCGTTCGCGGCGATCTGGAAACAATTGGAGACGAAGCATCGCAATTGCTCCCCGATTCAGCCGTTCTCGCGCCGGGCTGCCGCTATTCTCCTGCTGTCGTTCAATCAGGAGCTTCGGATATGTCGGGTTCTGTCTTTGCGGCTTCGGTCCGCTTCCTCCGCGGTGTCGGCAATCAGGCGGCGGTCTCGGTGGCGGCCTCCGCGCTCGCGGCTGCGGCGCTGGCCCTGCCGGGCAGTATCGCCCTGCCGTTCTTCGGAGGGCCGGCGGAGTCGGTCGAGACCAGCGCCGTAGCGGTAGCGACGGAGCGCTGGGTTTCGCCTGTCGCCTCCGATGGCAAGATCCGCGACCGCCACCATGATGCCATCGACGCCGACGCGCCGCTGCGGGGAGCGGAGGGTTCGGGCCTCGTCAGTCCGGCGGCGATCATGATGCCGATGTCGCTGGATTGGACGCTGCCGGCTGCGCAGGTGGCTGCAGCGCCCCAGATCCGTCAGGCGACGACGACCGAGCCGCGCGCCCGCTCCCTGCAGGCGCAGGCGCTTCCGCCTCGCCGTCCGGTCGTCGAGCGCAACGTCGCAACGGCCGAATTCACGCCGCTGCAGATCGCGCCGGTGCAGGGGGCGGCGGTTCAGGTCGCCGCGGTTCAGGCCGCGCCGAACGCTCCCGCGACCATCGAGAAAGCCAAGCCGCAGCAGCGCAGCGTGCTTGGCGTCAATGTTCCCGCGCCGGTGTCCCGCATGGGCGATGCGGTCTATGGCGCGGTCGGTTTCGTCGGCGCGGCAGGAAGCTGGACGCTGTCGCGCGCCTCGGACCTGCTGCCGCGCCTGTGAGCCTTACGCCAGCGCCTTCAGCGCGGCGCGGCCGGCATAGACCGCCTGGGCGCCGAGTTCCTCCTCGATGCGCAGGAGCTGGTTGTACTTCGCGGTCCGGTCGGAACGGGCGAGCGAGCCGGTCTTGATCTGCCCGCAATTCGTCGCGACCGAGAGGTCGGCGATGGTCGAATCCTCGGTCTCGCCCGAGCGGTGCGACATCACCGCGGTGTAGCCGGCGCGCTGCGCCATCTCGACCGCGGCAAGCGTCTCGGTCAGCGAGCCGATCTGGTTGACCTTGACCAGGATCGAGTTCGCCGTCTTCGTCCTGATGCCCTGCGAGAGGCGCGTGACGTTGGTCACGAACAGGTCGTCGCCGACGAGTTGGCACTTGGAGCCGACGAGATCGGTCAGCGCCTTCCAGCCCTCCCAGTCGTCCTCGGACATGCCGTCCTCGATCGAGACGATCGGATAGCTGCCGACGAGCTTGGCGAGGTACTTCGCCTGCGCCTTCGGCTCGCGGGTCTTGCGCTCGCCCTCATAGACGTAGGCGCCATCCTTGAAGAACTCCGTTGCGGCGCAGTCCAGCGCCAGCGCGATGTCCTCGCCGGGCTTGTAGCCGGCGGCCTCGATCGCCTGCATGACGAAGTCGAGCGCAGCTTCCGCCGACTTGATGTTCGGCGCGAAGCCGCCCTCGTCGCCGACATTGGTGTTGTGGCCGGCATCGTGGAGCTTCTTCTTCAGCGTGTGGAAGATCTCCGAGCCCATCCGCAGCCCTTCCGAGAAGGAGGGGGCGCCGATCGGCATGATCATGAATTCCTGGAAATCGATCGGGTTGTCGGCATGGGCGCCGCCATTGACGATGTTCATCATCGGCACGGGCAGGACACGGGCTGAGGTGCCGCCGACATAGCGGTAGAGCGGCAGGCCGGCGGCCTCGGCTGCAGCCTTGGCGACGGCGAGCGAGACGCCGAGGATCGCGTTGGCGCCGAGCTTCGACTTGTTGGGCGTACCGTCGAGCTCGATCATCGCCTCGTCGATGGCGACCTGGTCTTCGGCGTCCATGGCGACGAGCCGCTCGGCGATAGCGACGTTGACGGCCTCGACCGCCTTCAGGACGCCCTTGCCGAGATAGTGGCTCTTGTCGCCGTCGCGCAGTTCCACGGCCTCATGGGCGCCTGTGGACGCACCGGACGGAACGGCGGCGCGGCCCATCGAGCCGTCCTCCAGCACGACATCGACCTCGACCGTGGGGTTGCCGCGGGAATCGAGGATCTGGCGGCCGATGATGTCGATGATCGCGGTCATGGAAAACTCCGTGGCGGGCGCAAAGAGGGGTGTCAGCCGCGCTTCTAGCCAACGCTCCCGCGCTCGGGAAGCCTCAAATCCGGGAGCTGCTCGCTATGGCGGCGAAATCCGGCCGCAAGGGCCGGCTGCCGGCTCCCGCGGGCGCGGGAGAACCCGATCATCAGACCCGGCCCCGGTCCGCATCTTGCGGCCCTCCCGATGTTTGCAGGCCGACTGTTTCAGCGGGAGACGAAGATGTTCCGGATCATGCCCGATCGCCGTCGCCCGTCGCTGGTGCGTGTGCTGGCCTCGGTCGTGGTTACACTCGCCTGGTGGGCAGGGCTGTGCGCGCTGGCGGGCCGCCCCGTCTGGTTCTGGTAATCAGGGATCGTCATCCGTGCGGACATAGCCGCCGACGAGGAAGCCGCTCTGGATCGCGAAGAGATAGCCGATCCAGACCAGGACGCTGAGCAGCCCGAAATCCTGCCTTACCAGCCAGAGCGGGACCATGATCAGCGTTATCACAACACAGGCTGCGATGATCGCGAGGTAATTGTAGGAAAGGCCGATCAGCAAGCCCATGATGAACAATATGCCGGCAATGATCATGGTCTGACGGGGGCGTCCGGCTGGGTGCGTGCCACAGAATCGCTGCGGGCAAGATGAGTATTGTGGCGGGCCGGTTGCTCCGATCCCTTTTACGGCCGGGGCGGGATTTGAAATAAAGTGGCGGCGTATTTGCGGCAGAGGCGAGACGCTTCTGGGGATAACCACAGCCGCGAAAACGGTTCCCAGCCTCTCGCGCAATGGTCTAGAAGGCGCCAAACCTCAGGAGCCTTACGATGTCGATCGACGCCTCGACCTTACAGCTCGGGCAGCCTTCCGAGCTGCCTGCATCGCCCGAACAGGCACGCCTCGACCGCGTGCCAAACCCCCATGCCGGCACGAACTATCTCGCCCGCTTCACCTGCCCGGAGTTCACCTCGATCTGCCCCGTCACGGGACAGCCTGATTTCGGCATCCTGGTGATCGACTACCTGCCGGGCCAGTGGCTGGTCGAGTCGAAGTCGCTGAAGCTTTATCTCGGCGCCTTCCGGAATCACGGTGCCTTCCACGAGGACTGCACGGTCGGCATCGGCAAGAAGCTGGTGGAACTGCTCGAGCCGGAATGGTTCCGGATCGGCGGCTACTGGTACCCGCGCGGCGGCATCCCGATCGATGTGTTCTGGCAGACCGGTGAGCCGCCGAAGGGGCTGTGGCTGCCCGACCAGGGCGTCGCGCCCTATCGCGGGCGCTGATCCGGCCCCGCCGGACAGGGCGGTGGCCGGCGGGCCAGGCTCAGTGCGACAGGCGCAGGCTCGTCAGCGACTGGCCGATAGCCTGGAAGGCAGCGGCGAGTGCGGCGGCATTGGTCGCGTCGTAGTAGTGCTCGGCGTCGGTGGCGCAGCCCTGAAGCATCGTTTTCGCGGCCGCGTCCGTCACCGCGAAGGCGACGGTGAACACCTCGATCTTCTTCGCCTTGGCCTCGGCGCAGACTTTCGATGTGTCGGTGTTCGCCTTGGTGACCTGGGTGGTCGAGGACGCATTCGTGTGCGAGCCGTCCGAATTGAAGGTCCGGGTGTTCGCGCCGTCCGTCATCAGAACCAGCGCCTTGCGCGGCAGCTTGTTGGCGGTGTCGTAGGCCGCGCCCTCCGCGAATGGGGCGGCCGGCGACAGAAGGTTGACGCCCCAGACCATGCCGTCGGGAATATAGGTCGAGGGCTTGTAGCTGCCGCTATTGATGATCAGGCCGTCGATCGCGCTCGTCAGCGTCGTCTTGTTAGTGGTCAGGGGCACGATCGGGTTGAGGCAGGTCTGGCTCGTCTGCTGAATGCCCTTGTAGAGCGTCGTCGTGGTCTGGTCGGGCAGGAGCAGGGTCGTGCCGCTGTTGCGCGTATAGACGCAGCCGAACCACTTATAGTTGGTCGTCGTCGTCGTCGTCTTCTCCGGCGTGCCTCCGCTGCACTGCTGGTAGGGTGTGACCGGCTGGGTCGTGCAGGTCTGGGGCGTGCAGTCATATGTCGAGGGCACGCCGTCGGTGTAGCTCGTGCAGGTCTTGGGAGCGCCCTTGGTGCAGACCTGCTTCGTGCTGACGGTGGTGCAGGTGTAGGGGACGGCCGGCGTTGTCGTCGTCTTGGTCTCGGAGTAATCCGCCGGCACCGAGATCCAGGACTGGCCGCGATTGCCGGTGCCGACATTGACGTAGTCGGCGAATGGCACGATGCCGATCTTCACATTGGAGCCGCCGGAGGCGAGCACCGTGTTGACGAGGCTCTTGGCTGCCGCCTTCAGCACCGTGATCTTGGAATCGGCGCTTCCGGCGCTCTCCGACATCGACCAGGTGTTGTCGAGCACGAGCGCCATCTCGACGGTGCCGCTGACCTCCTTGACCGCCGAGGATTTGGCACTGAAGGGCATGGTCTTGATGCCGATCACCGACATCAGCGAGGTGTCGAGCACGCCGCTGCTGTCGATCGTCACCGTTCCGGTCGACTCCTGAAATGCGAAATCCGTGATCTCGATGTTGTTGCCGTCGATGCTGTCGGTATTGGCGACGAAGAACTTGTTTGCCGCCGCCCGCAACTGGGCGGTGTCCTTGCTCGGCAGGCGCGCTGCTGCGAGCGCTGCTGAATCTGTTGCGGCTTGCAGCGAGGCGCGGGCCTTGGTGACCCGCCCATAGTCGATCACCGCGCCTGCCATGCCGATCAGCACGACGCCAGCAAAGGCGAACATGGTGATGGTCGAACCGGACTCCTGTTTGCGAAAACGGCTGGCAAGCCGAAAAAACGCATCCATCGAGAACTGGCTCATCATGGCGTCTCTCTTGGCGCCCATGGCCTGCACTACATGGGGTGCTGGCCGTTCCGCGCACGTTGCTTCCGTGAGCGTGACCATGACGCGGAGATATTGAGATTCCGTTCCGCCAACCGTCGAAACACGATGGCGTCCGGGCCGCGCCGGCGCGGTCCGCTCAGGTGCGGCTGCCGGCGATCGGCAGGATCCGCGGCGTGACATAGCCGAAGATGGCGATCGCGACCGCGAAGAGCAGGATGGCTGTGCCGGACCCGAGCAGGTGCATGGCGAAGCCCATCACGACCGGCCCAGTGGCCTGGCCGAGGAAGAAGCTGCAGGCGAACAGGGCCATGGCAGAGCCGCGGGCGCTCGGCGCGAGCTCGGTCGCCTGCGCCTGGAAGGTGCCGTGCAGCAGGAAGAACCCGAAGCCCTGCGCGGCGAAGATCGGGATCGCGGTCCACCATGGCCAGTCGAAGGCGAACAGCGCCATGGCGATGCCGCAGACCACGCCGCCGGTGCGCGTCATCAGCGTCGGCCCGAGCCGCTCGACGAGGATGCGCGTCAGCAGCCCGTAGACCAGGCAGCCGAAGCCCATGCCGGCGATGACGAGGCCCGCCTGGGCGGGCCCGACGCCCGAGCGCTCGAACAGCAACGCGGCGACATAGGCGGGGATGCCGTACAGCAGGATGCCCTCGATGATGACGAGGCCGTAGAGCAGCTTGGTGCGGGGATTGGCGAAGACCGTGCGATAATTGGCGAGTGCGCCGGAAAGGCTGAGCCGTTTGCGGGTGACGTTGCTTCGCGGCTTGAGGACGACGCTGACGAGGACGGCGGCCAGGAGGGAAATGGCCGTCGCCGAGAGGAAGACGGCGCGCCAGCCCACATGGGTCGCGATGAGGCCCGAGCAGGCCGAGCCCGACATCTGGCCGATGATCATCAGCACGGTGAAGCGGCCGAGCGCGACCTGCCGGTCCTGCATCGGCGCGCGGTCGCCGATGGCAGCCATCGCGATCGGGATGATGCCGCCCGAGGCGACGCCGGCTACCGCGCGTACCACCGCCATCACCTCGAAGGAGTTCACCAGGGCCGCGACGGCCGAGAACAGCGCCAGCGCCAGCAGGCAGATCAGGATCGTGCGGATCTTGCCGATGGCATCGGCGAGGGGGCCGAGAAATGGTTGGCCGAGGGCGTAGGACAGCGAGAACGCCGTCACCATCACCACGATCTGGGGGATGCTGCGGCTGAACTCGCCGGCGAGGGTCGGGATCAGCGGATCGATGATCCGCATGGTGAATGTCGAGGCGAAGCCGCAGGCGCCGAGGACCAGGATGAGCGGAGTCAGCGAGATGGGCGCCGGCGCGGGAGCGGGCGCCGGAGGCGGCGTATCAGACATACGCCAGCGTAGGCTTCGCCTTGGCTTTGGCAAGGCGATCAAAGCCTTGCAGCTCTGCGATCAACGCAGGGAAGGCGCTGAGCGGCACCATGTTGGGCCCGTCGCTGGGCGCGTTGTCGGGGTCCTCATGCGTCTCGATGAACACGCCCGCGACGCCGACGGCGACAGCCGCGCGCGCCAGCACGGGCACGAACTCGCGCTGGCCTCCCGACGACGAGCCCTTGCCGCCGGGCTGCTGGACCGAATGGGTCGCGTCGAAGATCACCGGGGCGCCGATCGACTGCGCCATGATCGGCAGTGAGCGCATGTCCGTGACGAGCGTGTTGTAGCCGAAGGAGGCGCCGCGCTCGGTCACCATCACGTTCGGGTTACCGCTCTCGGTGACCTTGGCCGCGACATTGACCATGTCCCAGGGAGCGAGGAACTGGCCCTTCTTGACGTTGACGACGCGTCCCGTCCGGGCCGCGGCGACCAGGAGATCGGTCTGGCGGCAGAGGAAGGCGGGGATCTGCAGCACGTCGACGACTTCGGCGACCGCGGCGCATTGGCCCGCTTCATGCACGTCGGTCAGGACAGGCAGGCCGGTCTCCGCGCGGATATCGGCGAAGACGGGCAGGGCCGCCTTCAGGCCCATCCCGCGCTCGCCTTTGACGCTCGTGCGATTGGCCTTGTCGAAGGATGTCTTGAAGACCAGCCCGATGCCGAGCTCTTCAGCGATTTCCTTGAGGGCATAGGCCGTCTCGAGCGCGTGATTGCGGCTTTCCATCTGGCAGGGGCCGGCGATCACCGCGAGCGGGAGGCCGTTGCCGAAGCGAACCGGGGAGGCGAGGTCGGCGCCGACGGAGACGATGGCATTGGCGGTCATGGGCGGCATCTCCGAGATGATGTGGGGCCGGGCTTATGACCGGCAGGGGCTGCGGGTCAAGCCACAGCCCAGCTGAGGTCGCTAGGCTGCGACCATTAGGCTGCGAGTTTGCGTCGAACGCACTGGCGAAGCGGCGGCGAGGTCTGTAAATTCATCGGCGAGGCATTATGTCGGGTGGGAAGCGCCAGGAAGCGATCTTGAGAGAAACGGCAGCGACGATGACGCAGGCAAAGGACATCATGGGGTCGGGCGACGCCGTGGCGCCTTGGCCGGTGGTCTGTGTCGAGCCGCGCGGAATGGCTGATCGCCCCAAGCGTCCGCCTTCGCCGAGCGATGGCGGGCGGGACGGCACGGGGACGGCCGTTCTGACCCGGACCCGCACCCGCAAGCCGAATCTTTATCGCGTCCTGCTGTTGAACGACGACTACACTCCGATGGAGTTTGTCGTTCACGTTCTGGAGCGCTTCTTCCAGAAGGACCGCGCCGCGGCGACGCAGATCATGATGCATGTGCACCAGAACGGCGTCGGCGAATGCGGTGTCTTCACCTACGAGGTCGCCGAGACGAAGGTCACGCTCGTGATGGATCTGGCGCGCAAGCACATGCATCCGCTGCAGTGCGTGATGGAGAAGAAGTAGAGTTTTGAGTTCGCTCACCCTTGTGAAATCGGAATAGGAGCGCAATCCGTGCCGAGTTTCTCGCGCAGTCTCGAACAGGCGCTTCACCGGGCCTTGGCCCTCGCCAACGAACGCCACCACGAATACGCCACGCTCGAGCATCTGCTTCTGGCTTTGGTCGATGATCAGGATGCGGCGGCGGTGATGCGCGCCTGCAGTGTCGATCTCGACATGCTGAGGCGCAATCTCGTCGACTATATCGACGCCGAACTGGCCAACCTGGTCACGGACGGACGCGATGATTCGAAGCCGACCGCAGGCTTCCAGCGCGTGATCCAGCGCGCCGTCATCCATGTCCAGTCGTCCGGTCGCGAGGAAGTGACCGGCGCCAATGTCCTCGTCGCCATGTTCGCCGAGCGCGAGAGCCATGCTGCCTATTTCCTGCAGGAGCAGGACATGACTCGCTATGACGCGGTCAACTACATCAGCCACGGCATCGCCAAGCGCCCGGGCGCGAGCGAGTCGCGCCCTGTGCGCGGCGTCGAGGAGGAGCCCGAGCAGCAACGCGATTCGCGTGCCGATCAGGGCAATGAGGCCGACAAGGACAAGAAGAAAAAGGAAAGCGCGCTCGAGGCTTACTGCGTCAACCTGAATCGGAAGGCGAGGGACGGGCGGATCGATCCGCTGATCGGCCGCGAGGCCGAGGTCCAGCGCACCATCCAGATCCTTTGCCGCCGGCAGAAGAACAACCCGCTCCTCGTCGGCGACCCCGGCGTCGGCAAGACCGCGATCGCCGAGGGCCTCGCTCTCAAGATCATCCGCGGCGAGGTGCCCGAGGTGCTGGAGGACGCGACCGTCTTCTCGCTCGACATGGGCACGCTGCTCGCCGGCACGCGCTATCGCGGCGATTTCGAGGAACGCCTCAAACAGGTGATGAAGGAGATCGAGGCGCATCCCAAGGCGATCATGTTCATCGACGAGATCCATACGGTGATCGGCGCCGGCGCGACCTCGGGCGGCGCCATGGACGCCTCGAATCTGCTCAAGCCCGCACTCGCTTCCGGCTCGCTGCGCTGCATCGGCTCCACGACTTACAAGGAGTACCGCCAGTATTTCGAGAAGGACCGGGCTCTGGTGCGTCGGTTCCAGAAGATCGACGTCAACGAGCCGTCGATCCCGGACACGATCGAGATCCTGAAGGGGCTGAAGCCCTATTTCGAGGAGTTCCACAAGCTGCGCTACACCAACGACGCCATCAAGGCGGCGGTGGAGCTCTCCGCGCGCTACATCCATGACCGCAAGCTGCCCGACAAGGCGATCGACGTCATCGACGAGACCGGCGCCTCGCAGATGCTGGTGACCGAGAGCAAGCGCAAGAAGACGATCGGCGTGAAGGAGATCGAGGCCGCGGTCGCGACGATGGCGCGCATTCCGGCCAAGACCGTCTCGAAGAACGACGCCGAGGTGCTGCGCAATCTCGAGACCACGCTGAAGCGCACCGTCTACGGTCAGGAGAAGGCGATCGAGGCGTTGTCGTCGTCGATCAAGCTGGCCCGCGCCGGTCTGCGCGACGGTGAGAAGCCGATCGGCTGCTATCTCTTCGCGGGTCCCACCGGGGTGGGCAAGACCGAGGTCGCGCGCCAGCTCGCCACCTCGCTCGGCGTCGAGCTGATCCGCTTCGACATGTCGGAGTACATGGAGCGCCACACCGTTTCGCGGCTGATCGGCGCCCCTCCCGGCTATGTCGGCTTCGACCAGGGTGGCCTCCTGACCGACCAGATCGACCAGCATCCGCACTCGGTGCTGCTGCTCGACGAGATCGAGAAGGCGCACCCCGACCTGTTCAACATCCTCCTGCAGGTGATGGACCACGGCAAGTTGACCGACAACAACGGCAAGCAGGTCGATTTCAGGAACGTCATCCTGATCATGACGACCAATGCCGGTGCGGCCGACATGGCCCGCAACGCCTATGGCTTCACCCGCAGCAAGCGCGAGGGCGACGACACCGAGGCGATCAACAAGCTGTTCGCTCCGGAGTTCCGCAACCGGCTCGATTCGGTGATCTCCTTCGGCCACCTGCCCAAGACGGTCGTGGCGCGCGTCGTCGACAAGTTCGTGCTCCAGCTCGAGGCACAGCTCGCCGATCGCAATGTCACGATCGAGCTCAGCGACGAGGCTCGCGAATGGCTGGTCGAGAACGGCTATGACGAGGCGATGGGCGCTCGCCCGATGGCCCGGCTGATCCAGCAGACCATCAAGACGCCACTCGCCGACGAGGTCCTGTTCGGGCGCCTGAAGAATGGCGGTGCCGTCAAGGTCGTGGTGGTGCAGTCGGAGACGGGCATCAAGGTGCTCGGCCTCGAATTCCCGGATGGGCCGGTCAAGCCCAAGCCGGAGAAGGATGTGGCCGCCGCCGCCGAGAAGCGCGCGCGCAAGCCGCGCGCAAAGGCCTCCTCCGCGACCAAGCCGGCCTCCGCCGGTCCGCGCCGCGGTGGCTCCTCGGGTGGGGGCAAGGCTCCGGATGCGCCGAAGGCGCAGCGTGCGGTCCGCACCGTCCCCAAGGTCCCGCTGACGAAGGCTTGAGAGCGTGTTTTTCAGGCGCAAGACAGACACCCTGCTCGCTCATGCGGCCGAGCCGGCACCGGAGCAGGCCGCTCCGGTGCGCAAGCAGAAGCTCAGCTGGTTCGAGAAGCGCGACCGCCGTCGGCGGCGGCGCAAGATGTTCGAGGAGGTTCTCGGCTGGATTCTGGTGCCCGCCTTCGTCTACGGGATCTATCTCGCGGTGAAGTCGGTCGGTGGAATTCCGAAGGAACTGATCGACTTCGGCAACGAGCTGATCGGCATCGTCTTCAAGGGCGGGCGCTGACGGCATCCCGGCTGGCCAGCCTGTGCAGTTGGTGCAGGGCCGACCATCCGCCGCCGGGGCTCGGTTCGGCCGGCCTGATGCTCTAGTGACGACAGCTGTAGCTCGCCGCTCCAGCGGCAGGGCCTGACCTTCTTCGAGGCCGAGCCGGCAGCGTGTTGATGCCTTCATGACCGTGTCAGCCGATTGGAGCTGGGGGCGCGTTGCGCTGGCCGGCATGCGCGATGCGCTGTCGCTGCCGGCCTGGGTCGTTGGCTTCGGTCTCGTCGGCGTCGGCTCGCTGGCGCGCGACGTCGGATACCCCGTCGAGGTCGCCGTGCTCTCGACCATGCTGGTCTGGGCCGGCCCCTCGCAGGTCATCTTCTTCGCCTCGATCGCAGCGGGCGCCGCCTGGAGCGCGATCGCGATTGCGATCGGCTTCGCCTCTCTGCGCTTCCTGCCGATGACGGTGGCGATCCTGCCCTTGCTGAGGCGCCCCGGCCAGAGCGTCTGGATGCAGCTTCTCCTGGCGCATTACGTCGCCGTCACCGCGTGGACGGAGGGCTTGCGACGCTTGCCCCATGTGCCGCCGCCGCAGCGCGTGGTGTATTTCCTCGGCTTCGCCAACACCTGCATGGCGACGAGCTCGGTCGGGACCTTCCTGGGCTATTATCTTGTCGGCGCCTTGCCCATCCCGTTCGCTGCCGGACTGCTGTGCCTGACGCCGATCTTCTTCCTGGCGTCGCTCTCGGCCGGCCTGCGCCACCGCGGCGATGTCGTCGCGATCGTGCTCGGCCTTGCGCTGGCGCCGATCTGCGACCGCTTCATTGGTGGCGGTTTCGATCTGATCGTGGCGGGGCTGATCGCCGGAACCATCGCTTTTGCGCTGCGGCCGGGGAGGCGCAGGGTATGACCCAGCCGATTCCCGGGCTCGACGGACCGCTCTGGCCCTATCTCGCGCTCCTGTTCTTCGCCGTTCTGCCGACTGAAATCTGGCGCTGGCTCGCGGTGGCGTTCTCGCGGCGCATCGACGCCGACTCGCCCGCTCTCGACTGGGTCCGCGCCGTTGCCACGGCCTTGCTCGCCGGCATCGTCGCCAAGCTGATCGTCGCGCCACCGGGGGCGCTCGCTGCCGTTCCGCTGGCGCTCCGCGTCGCGGCACTGGCCGTCACGCTCGCCATCATGCTGCTCGACCGCCGGCGCGTGCTGCTGGCAGTGTTGGCCGGCGAGGCGACTCTGATCGCCGGGGCGTGGTGGTTGGGCTGATACGGTTCAGGGGCAAGGCTCGGAGCGAACTCAGTTCGGTGGGCTCGGCTCGCTCTGTTCCGCCGCTCCTGGCTGAGATCGCTTCTCGAACGGAACGAGCGTCCCCGCATTGAAGACCTGCTGGGCGGCGGGCTGGAGCGGCGTAGCGCGGATCTCCTGCTTAACTTCCTCGAGCTTATAGACATTGATCACGAAGACGAGAAAGAACGCCAGTGAGGTGAACAGAACCATCAGGCCTATCGCTGATGACTTGATGATGATTCTGCCGGTCTCGAGGGTCAATTCATGGCTGTCCGTGCTTGCCCCTGCCGTTGAACGGGCGATCGTATAGCTGGTCCAGAGCTGGAAGGCCGACAGGAATACGCCGGCGACGGTGACGAACACGACCATCCAGAGCGAGACCTTTTCGGCATAGTACTGGCTGAAGAATTTCATCCGCCGGATCTGAAAGTCGTTGAGTTCGAGATGCCGGCTGACCTCTTCGATGCAGATGGTCAAATGCTCTCTTGCCAGCATCATATTGGCGGTCTGGATCGCCGGCGTTGCCCGCTTCTCCACGCATGTCGAGATGGAGTGTGTCGAAGGTATCTCGACATCGGGCACTGCACGCTCGAGCAATGTGAATTGTCTCCCGGCCCAACCCGACAAGAGCGCGATGAGCAGCACGAGAAAGACAGTCTCGGCCTTCAGCGGGCTCACTGGGTCAAGCCCGCGAGCAGGGAACCGTTGGGCGCATAGCAATGGCATGGTTGCCCGGGTGGAATCGGGCTCGCATAGCTGATCTGGCAAGAGCCAATTGCCGGAATGAAGCAGATTGCGAAGTAGGGCGGAGCTGGTCTCGGCGGCATCGGCATGGGCATCGATGGAATCTGGGCGCCAGGTGGCATTGGGATGCCGTCAAACCGTGGGCTTGGGACGGCGCTCGGCACGGCAAAGCGGCTTGTCGGCGCTCCCGGAAAGGCATTCTGGGGCCCCAGCGGGCGCGTCGTTGGAGCCGGAGGCATCTGCGACGGGCATTCCGCCGTATAGGATCCGTCCGGCAATCTGCGGATCGGGCAGTTTTGGGCATCGGCGACCGGAGCGACCACCATGAAGGCCGCAACGGTGATGAGTGCTCGGAATGCCTGCATCGCGACACCTATGCAATCATAAATTGCATAATGCTGTCGTTTCGCGCAAAACGCAAGCTTGGCGTTGTGCGGCCTTGCGGTGGTCTCGGATCTGCGCTGTCTCTCGCAGCAGGCGGCGGTAACGGCGGCGCCCGCCTTTTCCTGCTCAGCGGGCCTGCAACGCCATCCTGATCTTCTCGGCATTCGTCGTCAGGATTTCCGGCTTCTCCATCGCGCCGGTATGCGGCCGTAGCGCCACGCCTTCGAAGCGCGGCATGACATGCACATGCAGGTGGAACACGACCTGCCCCCCGGCCGCCTCGTTGAACTGCTGGATGGTGACGCCATCGGCGTTGAACGCGGCCTTGACGGCACGGGCCAGCGTCTGCGTCGTCACCGCGACCGCTTTCAGTGCGTCGGCTGGTGCGTCGAACACATTGCGGCACGCGGCCTTCGGGATCACCAGCACATGCCCGTCCGCACGGGGCATGATGTCCATGATCGCCAGCGTCTCGGCGTCCTCATAGACCGTGTGGGAGGGAAGTTCGCCGCGCAGGATCTTGGCGAAGACATTGGCGCTGTCATAGGCGGTCATGGCGGGTCCGGGCGGGCGAGAGGAAATGGGCGAGAGCACCCAGGATAAGACGCCAGCCTGTCGCGAGCCGGCCGCCGGCGTCAAGGTCGCAGCCGGGGCATCGGCCCGGCCGGTCCGGCATGCAGCGGCAGGGTCTCGGGAAGCGTCGCATCGAGAACGAGATCGTCGCATGCGCCGAGAACCCAGAGCGCCGTCGCCTCGAAGCGCAGCAGCGGCTCGTCCCACCAGCGCTCGAGGAGTGCCACTAGGGCCGCGGTTTCGCTGGCGTCGAGATCGTCGGTCAGGTTGTAGAGCCCGACGAGGTAGAGATCGCCCGGCTGTCGGCCGAACGCCGCCTGGATCGCCTGGATCGGGTTCGTTCCGTCCCGGTTCTCCGGGTAGAGACGCAGATAGAGGCGGCCCTGGTTGACGTTGCCCGAGAAGAGCCCGCGCAGCTCGACCTGGAACGGCCCGATCGCCGAGATCGCCTCACGGACGGACTGATCGATCACCGGCGCGGCCTCGGTCGAGAGTGTCCCGCATAGGGTGGCATGAACCCGGTCGGCCCTGCGCGGCAGGATGTCCCAGGCGATCTTGCTGGCGAAGGGCGCACGTCGCAGCTCATCATCGAGCCGCGCCAGGGGCGCGGAGGTGTTCAGCAGGTCTTCCTCGATCGGCAGCACGAGCGAGAAGATAGCCGGGTGTCGGCCCATCTCGTAGGAGCGCCCCTCCTTGCGCGCGATCACGCCGGGATGCGTCGGCGCCACCAGCGGCAGATGCGCCAGGCGGTAGGATTCGTCGAGCATCAGCGAATGGCCCGCCGCGAACGGGGTGCGGGCGCGCAGATAGCCAAGCTCCGTATCGCTGCAGAACACGAGCGCCTCTTGCTCCATCGCAGCCCTGCTTCCGTCACTCATGAACATCCCCCGCCTTGCGGAACGGGCTTTCAGCCGCGAGCGCCTCCTGGGCCTGCGCGATCTGCTGCCGTTCTCCTGTCAGATAATGGGCGACCGCGCGTCGCAGCCCTGGATCGGCGAGATGATGCAGCGAGCGCGTGATCACCGGGCGGTAGCCGCGTGCGAGCTTGTGCTCGCCCTGGGCCCCAGCCTCGACGCGGGAGAGCCCGTGCGCGATCGCATAGTCGATGGCCTGATGGTAGCAGAGCTCGAAATGCAGGAACGGATGGTCCTCGATGCAGCCCCAGTTGCGGCCATAGAGCGTGTTGGCGCCCCGGAAATTGATTGCGCCGGCGATGTAGCGTCCCGCCCGCTTCGCCATCATCAGCACGATGCGCTCGCCCATGGCGGCGCCGACCGCCGAAAAGAAGGCCCGGTTGAGGTAGGGCCGGCCCCATTTGCGCGCACCGGTATCCTCGTAGAAGGAATGGAAATCGTCCCAGACCGCTTCCGTCAGGTCGCTGCCCGAGAGAGCCTCCACCGTGATCCCGGCGGAAAGGGCCTCGCGGCGCTCGCGCTTCAGGGCCTTGCGCTTGCGAGACGCAAGCGTCGCCAGGAAATCGTCGTAGGCCGCGAAGCCCTCATTGCGCCAGTGGAACTGCAGATCGTGCCGTTCGAGGTAGCCGGCCTCGCGCAGCGTCGCGATATCGGGCTCCTGCGCGAAGGTGACGTGGACCGAGGAAGCTTCGGTCTGGGCGCGGAGCGCTTCCAGCCCGGCGATCAGCCCCGTGCGAGCCTCGTCGGCGCGCGGCCCGTCCGCGACGAGCAGGCGCGGCCCGGTCGCGGGGGTGAAGGGCGCCGCCACCTGCAGCTTGGGGTAATAGCGGCCGCCGGCGCGCTCATAGGCATCGGCCCAGCCATGGTCGAAGACATACTCCCCTTGGCTGTGGCTCTTGAGGAAGCTCGGCGCCGCCGCGAGCAGGGCACCTGCGGCGTCCTCGACGAGGAGATAGGCCGGCGACCATCCGGAGCGCCCGCCGACACAACCGCTGTCCTCGAGCGCACGCAGGAATTGATGGCTGACGAAGGGGTTGTCGACGTCGAGCCCCGCCAGCGACGCCGCGGCGGGTTCGCAAGCCGCGCCCAGCGCCGCGTTCAGCGCGCCGGGATTGGCGCAGGCATTCCAGGCGCCGGCCGGCACGGTCTTCAGCGAGGTCGTGACGCGAACCCTGAGGTCGCCGCCCTCGCCGGAACTCAAGGCGTGAAGCCCTCGAACACCATCTGGTCCGCGTGACGGGCCGCCATCTCGCGATCGGCCGGCGTGCGCACCGTCCATGTCATCAGCGGCATGCCGAGCGCGTTGCGGCAGAGATAGGGCGCGGCGCTTTCAAGGTCGACGACCTTCCAGGACAGGAAATCCGGGCGGCTCTCGCCGAAATGCAGCAGGTTCGCCATCGCATGCCACTTGGCCGCGCCGAGATGGGCGTAGTCATCATAGATCGAGTAATCGTTCATCGCGACGACGCCGCGCGGGATCGCCGGAGCGAGATCGCGCAGGGCAGTGACGATCTCCGGATCGAACGACTTGAACACGATCGGCTGGCCGGCACGTTCAGCGACGATCTCGGCAGCGCGACGGGGCAGCCTGAGATCGCCGTTGAAGCGGCTCTTGATCTCGATGACGAGCGGCACCCGCCCGGCGATGGCGTCAAGGAAGCCGGACAATGTCGGAATCCGGGCCTGGCTGCCCTTCAGCGGGATCGCGGCCAGCGCATCGGCACTCAACTCGGCGACCTTGCCGGTCTTCTCCGTCAGCCGGTCGAGCACGAAGTCATGGAACACCATGGCCTCGCCATCGGCGCTGAGCTGGACGTCGCATTCGATGCCGAAGCCGCCGGCGATGGCGGCCTCCGCGGCCGGGATGCTGTTCTCGATCACGCCGGCGGCGGCATCGTGCAGGCCGCGATGGGCGATCGGCCGGGCGATCAGCCAGCCGAGACCGGAATGGGCATGGTCGATCCCGGACGGGGAGCGTTCGCTCGTCATACGGTCGCGCATCAGGCGATCTCGAACATCGCCTCGACCTCGACGGCCGCACCGGCGGGAAGTTCGGCCACGCCGATGGTCGAGCGGGCATGGCGTCCCTTGTCGCCGAGCACCTCGACCATCAGGTCGGAGGCGCCGTTCATGATGGCCGGCAAGGCGGAGAAATGCGGTGCGGCGTTGATGAAGCCGCCGAGGCGCACGCAGCGCGTGATGCGGCCGAGGTCGCCGCCGAGCGCGGCCTTGGCCTGCGCCAGCACGTTGATGGCGCACAGCCGTGCCGCTTCGAGGCCGGCCTCGTTGAAGATTTCGGCGCCGAGCTTGCCCTTGTGGCTGTCCGAGAGCTTGCCGTCGAGCCCGAAGCAGAGCTGGCCCGAGATCACCAGCAGATTGCCGGTGATCACATAGGGCACGTAGTTGGCCACCGGTGCGGCGGGGTTCGGCAGGGTGATGCCGAGTGCGGCAAGCTTGGCGTCGACGGCATTCATGGGCTGGACTCCACCGGAGGGCAGGGGGCCGTCGGAGGCGAAAAGCCCCGCATTGGCCAGACGCCTTTCATGGCCGATGCCCGTCCGGGCCGCAAGCTGGGCCGCCATGAGCGGCAGGCAGGGACGATCACCGAAACGGGACTGCTTGCGGGTGCCTTGTTTGCGCCATTGCGGCATTGCACCTAATCTCGATCGACCACGAAGGGAAAGCGGCGGACGTCATGAGCATGAACGGTCTTGGCCTTGCGGGATTTCTGGCTGCGGCCGCGGCATTGGCGAGTGTTCCGGCTGCCGCCCAGCCGCAGGCGACAGGGCGGGTCGTGCTCGTTCCGCACCGCGCCGTCTACGATCTCGTTCTCGACAACGGCAAGGCCGCCAAGAACATTGAGTCGGCCCGCGGCCGTATCGCCTATGATTTCACCGGCGATGCCTGCGAGGGCTATGCGCTGTCCTTCCGCCAGGTCACGCAGCTCCAGACGGGCGAGAGCGGCCCCCGCGTGATCGACGCGCGCACCACGAGCTTCGAGGCCGGCGACGGCGCGAGCTATCGCTTCCGCACCGAAAGCTCCGCTGCCGGCGCACCGCCCGAAACGGTCGACGGCACCGCCAGCAAGGCGGGTGATGGCTATGAAGTGAAGCTGAACACGCCCAAGGCCGAGACGCACCGGGAATCGATCGGCGCGCTGTTCCCCAACGCGCAGATGAAGGCCGTCATCCAGGCCGCCCGAGAAGGCAAAAGCACCCTGAACGTCAGGCTGTATGATGGCGCCAATGGCGGCAAGGACGTCTACGAGACGCTGTCCGTGATCGGCAAGCGCATCGAGGCCAAGGCGGACGAGGCGCCGCTGCTGCGGCCCGAGTTCGAGAAGCTCGCGCGCTGGCCCGTGACGATGTCGTATTTCAAGGTCGGTTCGGCCGAAACCACGCCCTCCTACACCATCTCCTTCGAGCTCTATGAGAACGGCATCACCGGTGCCGTCAGGTTGGACTATGGCAGCTTCGCGCTGCGCGGCACGCTCACGCGTCTGGATCTTCTGCCTCAGGCGGAGTGCGCGAAGTAGCGCTGTTGCTGCCGGATCGCTGCGGCAGGCGCAGGCTCAGGCCCTTTCCGATCGCGCCGTCGCCGAAGCGAGCGCGCAAGCTGTCGAGCGCGCCTTCCATCGCCTTGAGGCGCGGCGTCGCGACATCGGCAAGGTCGCCATGGTCGGCCTCTTCGGGGCCGGAGAGATCGCTCGCACCGATCCCGATCAGTCGGTAGCGCACCCCGGTGCATTCGCGTCGCAGCAGTTCGCGGCCGGCGGCGAACAGCCTCGCTGCGAGTTGCGTCGGCTCAGGCAGGCGGCTGGCGCGGGTGATCGAGTGAAACTCCGCCGTCTTCAGTTTCAGGGTGATGGTACGCCCTGCAAGCTCCTGGTGTTTCAGCCGTTTCGAGGTCTTCTCGCAGAGCCGCCAGAGCACCGGCTCGAGTTCGTCGAAATGCGCGAGATCGACGTCGAGCGTGGTCTCGCTCGAGACGCTCTTGGTCTCGCGGTCGGGCGTGACGCGGCGCGGATCGATGCCATTGGCTAGATTCTTCAAGCGCGGGCCGTCCTTGCCGGCCAGCCGGAAGAGCTTCTCGATCGGCGCTTCGCGCAGATCGCCGATCAGCCGGAAGCCCGCCTCTGCCAGCTTGGCGGCACTGGCCTGACCGATACCCGGAATGATGCCGACCGGCTTCGTCGCCAGGAAGGCGACGGCTTCCGCGCGCCCGATGACCGAGAAGCCGCGCGGCTTGTCCATGTCCGAGGCGACCTTGGCCAGGAACTTTGCATAGGAGAGGCCGACCGAGACGGTGATGCCAATCTCGTCTTCGATTCGCCTGGCGAAGCGCGCCAGCGTCACGGCCGGGCTGGCATGATGCAGCAATTCGGTGCCGGCGAGGTCGAGGAAGGCCTCGTCGATCGAGATGGGCTCGACCAGCGGCGTCAGCTCCTGCATCAGGCGGCGGACCTGACGGCCGACCGCGACGTATTTCGCCATATCGGGCTTGACCACCACCGCCTCGGGGCAGGCCTTGAGCGCCTTGAACATCGGCATGGCGGAGCGCACGCCATAGGTCCTCGCGATGTAGCAGGCGGTCGAGACCACGCCGCGCTTGCCGCCGCCGATGATCACCGGCTTGTCCACCAGGGACGGATCGTCGCGCTTCTCGACCGCCGCATAGAAGGCGTCGCAGTCGATATGCGCCAGATTCAGGCTGTCGCGCTCGGGATGGCGCAGCAGGCGCGGCGAGCCGCAGGACGGGCAGCGGCGCGGCTCGGACGCGTTGCCGTCATGGTCGTTCAGGCAATCCCGGCACAGGACGCGCCGTACCAGCGAAGGGTGGGGGTCTTTCAAGACAGCTCGCCGGGCGGCGGCCCGCTCAGCCGCTCGCGAGCCAGTGCGACGCGTTCCGGACTTACGCCCAGGTTTGCGGCAAACTCGAGCAGCAGCGAATCGCTGCCGCAGATGTGGTCGAGCACGGCGGCAAGAAAGCCTGGATCGCTGGCGGCAGCCCGGAGCGTCGACGGACCGAGGCCGGTCGTGGCCAGGAACGGTTCCAGCCGCTCCGGTTCGGCGGCCAGGAAGCCAAGGGCGCGCAGGGCCAGCGTTTCGGCGTCCTGGCTGTTGGCGTCCTGGGAGCTGGGCAGTCTGGCCATGTCGTAGGGTGCTCCGTCAGAGTCCGGTATCAGGTTTGCGTTTCGTCAACGGCTCGCGTGCTAGAGCAGCATCAATGGACGAGGCCGCCAGCTTGGACAATCCGGATGACAGGGGATGTCCGTGGCGCAAATGAAGGGCGGCGTATGAAGACAGTACTGATCGTCGAGGACAACGAGCTCAACATGAAGCTCTTCAACGACCTTTTGGAGGCGCATGGCTACGCCACGTTGAAGACGGCCGACGGCATCGAGGCGATCGAGCTGGCGCGCACGCACCACCCGGATCTGATTCTTATGGACATCCAGCTGCCCGAGGTCTCGGGTCTGGAGGTCACGAAGTGGATCAAGGAGGACGACAACCTGAAGTCGATACCCGTCATCGCGGTCACGGCCTTCGCGATGAAGGGCGACGAGGAACGGATCCGCGAGGGCGGCTGCGAGGCCTATCTCTCGAAGCCGATCTCCGTCGCGAAGTTCTTGGAGACCGTTCGCGCCTATGCCGGCGCTGCCTGAGCCCTGAAAGCGACCCATGTCAGCGCGCGTCCTCGTCGTCGACGACATCGTCACCAATGTGAAGCTGCTGGAAGCGAAGCTTTCGGCCGAGTACTTCGACGTCGTGACCGCGCTCAACGGGCCTGACGCGCTCGCGATCTGCGAGCGTGGCGAGGCCGACATCGTCCTACTGGATGTGATGATGCCGGTGATGAACGGCTTCGACGTCTGCCGCCGGCTCAAGAGCGAGGCCACCACCGCTCATATCCCGGTCGTGATGGTGACGGCGCTCGACCAGCCTGGGGACCGTCTCAAGGGCCTCGATGCCGGCGCCGACGACTTCCTGACGAAGCCGCTCGACGACACCGCGCTGTTTGCGCGCGTTCGCAGCCTGGTGCGCCTGAAGTCGGTGACGGACGAGCTGCGCAACCGCGCGCTGGCCTCGCGCCGCCTCGGCATCGCCGATCCGCTCGCCGCCGCGGCCTCCGAAACCGGCCTCAACGGGCGCATCCTGATCGTCGAGGATCGGCCTCGGGTCAGCGAGCGGCTCGAGAGCGCGCTTTCGGCCTTCCACGCGGTCGAGATCGAAGCCGATCCGCAGCAGGCGTTGCTGCGCGCCGTCGAGGGCGATTTCGACAGCGTCGTCGTCAGCCTCGATCTGACCGATTATGACGGTCTGCGTCTGTGCAGCCAGCTCCGTTCGCTGGAGCGCACCCGCAACGTCTCCGTCCTGATGATGGGTGAGGCCGAGGACCGCGCCCGCATCCTGCGCGGCCTCGAGATCGGCGCGCATGATTTCCTGATCCGGCCGATCGACCGCAACGAGCTGCTTGCCCGCGTTCGCACCCAGGTCCGGCGCAAGCGCTTCACCGAGAAGCTGCGCGACAGCGTGCAGTCCTCGATGGAGATGGCCGTGATGGACCAGCTCACCGGCCTGCACAACCGCCGCTACATGGACACCCGCATGGCGGTGATGTTCGACGAATCGGCGTTGCGGGCGCGCTCACTCGCCCTGCTGCTGCTCGACATCGACCACTTCAAATCGGTCAACGACAGCTGGGGCCATGATGCCGGCGACGAGGTGCTGCGCGAATTCGCCGACCGCGTCCGTGCCTGCACGCGCGGGATCGACCTCGTTGCCCGGATGGGTGGCGAGGAGATCGTCGTGGTATTGCCGGATACCGCGCTCGATGCCGCCTATGCCGTTGCCGAGCGCATCCGCGAACGTGTCGAAGCCCGGCCCTTTAGCATCCAGGGCGATACCCGATCGATCCCCGTGACCGTCTCGATCGGAGTTTCGAGCCGGCGTGCGGGCGATGCGTCGCCGGCCGAGATCATGAAGCGCGCCGATGATGCGCTCTACCGTGCCAAGGCGAGCGGCCGCAATCGCGTCATTGCCGCGAGCGCCGCCTGAAGCGATCCGCGACTGGTTACCAGGTAAGGTTAAGCATCGATGAACATTGGTGAATCGGTCGTATTCGATTGATTCCGACCCGACCGGCTGCAAGGGTTCTCCTCGACGCAGCGATGTTTCCGCTGCCTCGCGACGCCCCTCGGGTGCTCAGGTCCGCCGCATCTCCTGGGAAACCGGAGGGCTCGGCCGGCCGGTTGCGGACACTCTGGCCTCCTCAGACCCGCCGCCGGCCGGCCACCTTCCCACCGTCAGAAATGACGAGACAGCAGGGCCGGTAACCAGTAGCCGATTGCGGCGAAGCCGGCCAGGATCGCGATCAGCAGTAGGCCGGCGCCGAGGCGATTGGCGAGGAATCGCGAGGAATCGATCTCGACGAGCAGCTTGAGCAGGCGCCTGACCGGGCCATGCGCTCCGTTGTGCTGTCCAGGTTGTCGGCTGCTGGCGGACAATGTCGCTATCCGAATGGGGTAACTTGTAACGGCCGCCGGAGAGAGCTGGCGCACGCGGTACACCGGCTTCCATCGTCGTCGCTGAAGGCATGGTCGAGAACGTCAGTGTGACATCGATGCGGGCGCCTGAGCGTGACATATTCGCCGCAAGCGCAGCAAAATCCGCACCCGGAACCCGCCATATGGCTGATATCCATGTTGCGGTGCAGCATGGATATCACCGCTATCGCATGAGCGTGATACTCTGGTGACGATTCGCATCCCGCTTGCCGATGCGAAGATGCTGGCCTGACATCCTCAATCACTGGAGCGACCCATGCGTATTTTCGCATTGGCGCTCTGCCTCGCGGCATCACCGTGGGGTGGAGGGCTTGTCTACGCGCACAGTTGGTACCCCTACGATTGCTGCAGCGACCGCGATTGCTGGCCTATGGGGCTGGACGTCGATGCAAGAGAGCCTGATCCGCGCATCGTGCCCGGCGGCTACCTGACCCATGACGGGCATTTCGTTCCCGAACAGGCGACCCGCACGTCGAGGGACGGACGCTTTCACATCTGCCGGAGCGGGGGAACCCTGACCGGCACCGTGATCGCGCCTGCGCAGAGGCCGTTCTGCCTCTTCGTGCCGAGGCCGTCCTACTAGGGCGTCGGTCCACCGCTGCCGGCGTGCGCGGTCTTACTGGAGGCCGGCCGCGCGCCGGAGGGCGTCGTTGATGCGATCCTGCCAGCCGGGGCCGTCGCTCTGGAAATGCTCGAGGACGTCGCTGTCGATCCGCAGCGAGACGAGTTCTCGTGCGCCCGGCACGGTCGGGCGGGTTGGGGCCGTCGGGACCGGCTTCGCGGTCGCGCTGCTGAAGAGCGCTTCCGCCTTGTCGCGGGCGCTGACAGGGCGGCGTGGCCGATCGATGCTCATGGGGCCGTGTTCCTCGCGGTGGCAGGCGCCGGGCTGCCGTCCATCCAACAAAAAACCGCCCGGGGAGGGCGGCTTTCAATCGCGAACCGAAGTCAGCAGGCGAGGGCGCCTTACTTGATCTTGGTTTCCTTGAACTCGACGTGCTTGCGCGCGACGGGGTCGTACTTCTTCTTCGACATCTTCTCCGTCATCGTGCGGGAGTTCTTCTTCGTCACGTAGAAGAAGCCGGTGTCGGCGGTCGAAAGCAGCTTGATCTTGATGGTCACGGCCTTGGCCATGGGGATATCCTCGAACCATGCGGGGCGGTGAGGCCCACGGGAAATGTTAATGGCCGGGCGAGCCCGGCAAACCGTCGGGCGTCGGAATGCCGTAAAGGCCGGTCGAAGTCAAGGCAGAATGCCGGGGCGGGCGTGGTTTTCGCGCCGCTGGCCTGCTTTAGAGTTCCTCGCGCACGAAGCTGCCGTTCTTTTCCCAGAAGAACGGCACCGGGAGATAGGGCGCGAAGCCGCCGGCGATGCGGGCCTCGACCTCCTGGATGATGACCTTGGTGATGGTGGGCAGGTCGAGCAGCTTGGCCTCGTCGAAATCGACCCAGACGAGGTCGGTCAGCTCCGAATCGGGCCCGACGATGTTTTCGATCCGCTTGGCCTCGGCCGAGGCGTCGACCGTGAAGAAGCGGGTGTCGAATCGCTTCGGCCGGCGCGGCGGCGTGATGGCGCGGGCGACGAAGGAGACAGCCGAGAGATCCGGATAGACGCCGTGGCTGGCGAAATCGGCCCAGCTGCCGGCCGGTGGGCGTTCCGGGACGCCGTACTCGCCCGAGCCGAAGAGCAGGCCGGTCTCCTCGAAGGTCTCGCGGATCGCCGCCAGCGCCAGCGCCCGCGCCTTGGCGGCGCTCGGCCGCACGGTCCGAGCCGAGAGCCGGTCCTCGCAGATCTGGGCAAGCGCGCCGGTCGCCGTCATCCGCCGGTCGCCGGGGTCGACGCGGCCGCCGGGGAATACGTATTTGCCCGGCATGAACTTGTGGCTGGGATGGCGCTTGCCCATCAGGATGCGCGGCCTTGCACCGCTGCGATCGAGGATCATCATCGTCGCCGCGTCTTTCGGGCGGATGTTGGTCGCGACGCGGGCGCGCTCGGCCTGTGTCAGGGTCACGGCGTGATCATTCATGACTGGTGAACCGAAGGTGGCGGGGACTGGCGGGGCAGAGGCTGGCGCTCGGGCGAGGGAGGCTCTCCGCCGAAGCCGTGCATGCGGACGGCCCATTGCAGGCCGATGACGCCCCCCTTCACCGGCTGCATCAGGGCGAGCGAGAGGATGACCGTCAGCGCCGGCCAGATCGCCATATGCAGCCCCATCGGCCAGTCCGCGTATTTCTCGGCGAGCAGAAGCCCGCCGACGATGACGTGGCCGACAATGGTGATGACGACATAGGGCGGCAGGTCGTCGGCGCGCTGGTGGTGCAGCGGCTCGCCGCAGGCAGCGCAGGAATCGACCGGCTTCAGGAAGGCGCTAAACAACCGGCCCTTGCCGCAGCGCGGGCAGCGCCCGCGCAGTCCGTTGGCGATTGCCAGGCGCCAGTCGCGGGCCGCAGGAACGCCGGCCGAACTATGGATCTGGATGGCCATCAGCGCCTCTTGCCGGGTTTCGTCTTGCCCGACTTGCCGCGCCCCCTCTTGCTCGCGCCGCCGGGGCCGGGGCCACTCCTGCCGGGGCCGCCGAAGGGTGAACCGGCCCTGCCGCGCCCTGAGGATGCGCCGCGACTGGGCCGGGCGCCAGAGCGCCCCGATGTCGCATTCCGTCCTTCGGACAGTAATTCGAAGCGCAGCGCGCCCGCGACGGGCGCGGCCTCGACCAGCTTGACATGGACCCGGTCGCCGAGCCGGAAGCTCTCGCCCGTGCGCTCGCCGATCAGGGCATGGGCCGCCTCGTCGAAGCGATAGTAGTCTGCCCCCAGCGTGGACGCCGGGACGAAGCCGTCGGCACCTGTGTCGTCGAGCTTGATGAAGAGGCCGGCGCGGTTGACGCCGCCGATCCGTCCGTCGAAGGACGAGCCGATCTGGTCGGCAAGGAAATGCGCGATCAGCCGGTCCGTGGTCTCGCGCTCAGCCGCCATGGCGCGCCGCTCGGCCGCCGAGATCCGCGTCGAGACCTCGCGCAGCGCCTCCAGCGTCGTGCCCTTCGGCAGCCCGTCATCGCCGAACTTGTGCGATGCGATCAGCGCCCGATGAACCACGAGATCGGCATAACGCCGGATCGGCGAGGTGAAATGCGCGTAACGGCGCAGGTTCAGGCCGAAATGCCCGTAGTTTTCGGCGACATACTCGGCCTGCGCCTGCGTCCTCAGCACGACCTCGTTGATGAAGGTCTCGTTCTCCGAGCCCTTGATCATCGCCAGGATGCGGTTGAACAGGACGGGCCGCAGCACACCTTCCTTCGGCAGCTTGATGCCGATCGAGGCCAGGACCTCGCCGAGCGCCCGCATCTTCTCCAGCGACGGCTCGTCATGGCAGCGATAGATCAACAGGCTACCGGCCTTCTCCAACGTTTCGGCGGCAGCGACATTGGCGAGGATCATGAACTCCTCGATCAGCTTGTGCGCCGCCAGCCGCTCCGGCACGGTGACGCGATCTACCGAGCCGTCCGCCTTCAGGATCAGCTTGCGCTCGGGCAGGTCGAGATCGAGCGGATGCCGCGCGTCGCGGGCGCGGGACGCGACGCCATACGCCGCCCAGAGCGGCATCAGGATCGAGTCGCGGACCGGCCCCGTCTTGTCGTCGGGCTGGCCGTCAATGGCCGCCTGGGCCTGCTGGTAGGAGAGTTTGGCCGCCGAGCGCATCAGGATGCGGTGGAAGGAATGGCCCTTCTTCGAGCCATCGGCCTTGAGCACGAGCCTGACCGCCAGCGCCGGCCGGTCCTCGCCCTCGCGCAGCGAGCATAGATCGTTGGAGATGCGTTCCGGCAGCATCGGCACGACGCGGTCGGGGAAATAGACGGAATTGCCGCGCTCCAGCGCTTCCTTGTCGAGCGAGGAGCCCGGCCGGACATAGGCCGCGACATCGGCGATCGCGACGGTGACGACATGGCCGCCGGGATTCTCCGGATCCTCGTCCGGGGCCGCATGGACCGCATCGTCATGGTCCTTGGCGTCGGCCGGATCGATCGTGATCAACGGTAGTGCGCGCCAATCCTCGCGTCCCGCTGTGCCTGCCGGCCGCACGGCGTCGGCCTCGGCGATCGTCGCCGGCTGGAAGACATGCGGGATGCCGTGGGCGTGGATCGCGATCAGGCTGACCGCGCGCTCGGATTTCAGCGAGCCGAGCCGTTCATGCACCTGCGCCTCGGGCGGGCCGAAACGGCTTTCGCTGCGCAATGCGACGGAGACGAGGTCGCCATCCTCGGCGCCGCCGGTTTGGCCCTTGGGGATCAGCGCCTCGCGGCCTTGCGCCTTCTTGTCGATCGGCACCAGCCGGCCGGAGCCGTCGGGCAATGCGCGGAAGATGCCGAGCACCTGCGCCTTGCCCTTGCCCATCACCTTCAGCACGCGGCCGGAATAGCCGAAGCCCTCGACGCCCTTCAGGCGGGTCAGCTTGAGCAGGACATGGTCGGCGAGGCCAGGGGTGGGAGCCGCGTGGCGCTTGGCGCGGAACTCGCGCCGGCGCTCGACCAGGATCTTCGGCGGCGCGCCCTGATCGGCCTCGTTCCATTCCAGCGGCGTCGCGAACAGGTCACCGTCGCGGTCCTTGCCCTTGACCTCGCAGAGCAGGACCGGTGGCAGCGCTCCGCGCGGATGCACCGGCCGCTCGACGCCGTCGCCACCCGTCTCGCCCTCTTCCTCGAGCTCTTTGAGGATGCGCTTCAGCCAGATCTTGCCACCGCCCGACAGGCCGAAGGCCTTGGCGATGTCGCGCCGGCCGACCTCGCGCCCGGCCTGCCGCTCGGATTCGATGAAGTCGAGGATCGCCTCGCGGCTGGGTTCAGGCGCGGACAACGCTGTGGCTCTTCGGCAGGCTTGGGTGCAAGGTCATGTCCTGATGTCGCATGCGCGCCGCCAGGATACCAGAACCCCCGTCGAATTCGTGCCTTGCAATGTTGGAGGGCCCAGAAACGAAAGAAGGGCCACCCTTTCGGGCAGCCCTTCCATTGTCGAACCGCGACCCCGGTAACCGGGCCCAGAGGTTCAAAAGCTCACGCGGAACAAGACCCCAAGTTGGAAAGAGCCCAGGTCCACCCGCTTTGAACCAGCGGTTGATGACAATGAGACACTGGATCACCTCCTTTCAGTTGTTACCGACAAGTAGAGGCTAGGGCGATTCTTGGTCGGGCGTAAATGTCAAAAAAGTCACGCTCCACGATTACTGAAATCCCCGGCCAGCACGGCGAAATCGCTGCCGAAATGCGGAGTGGCTAATTTTTGGGCGGTCATTCCGCCTATAAATTAGTCAATTTCATCAGTTCCGCATGATTTTTGCGTGGTGTCTGCCAAAAAACGCAGGAACTGCCGTTGCCGCGGCTCATACGGCAGAGACTTGTGAGCCCGTAACGTTCGGTTGTGCCGTTGGCACGTCGCTTGCGAGCGCTTTGCTTCGGGCCGGGGAGGCCTGCCGGCGCCCGCTCAAGGGCGCGGCCAACCGGGGAAGGTTCGGGAGTTGTCCGTGAACACCACACGTCGCGTTATTCTGGGCGCCGCTCTCGCAGGCGCCACGTTCCTGGGCTCCTATCTGCCGGCTGCGGCGCAGGAGACCATCAAGGTCGGCATCCTCCACTCGCTCTCGGGCACGATGGCCATCTCCGAGACGACGTTGAAGGACGTCATGCTCATGCTCATCGACGAGCAGAACAAGAAGGGCGGCGTCCTCGGCAAGAAGCTCGAGGCTGTCGTGGTCGATCCGGCCTCGAACTGGCCGCTCTTCGCCGAGAAGGCTCGCGAGCTCATCACAAAGGACAAGGTCTCGGCCGTGTTCGGCTGCTGGACCTCGGTGTCGCGCAAGTCCGTGCTGCCGGTCTTCAAGGAGCTGAATTCGATCCTGTTCTACCCCGTCCAGTACGAGGGCGAGGAGAGCGAGCGCAACGTCTTCTACACCGGCGCCGCCCCGAACCAGCAGGCGATCCCGGCCGTCGACTATCTCGCCAAGGAGGAGAAGGTTCAGCGCTGGGTGCTCGCCGGCACCGACTACGTCTACCCGCGCACGACCAACAAGATCCTCGAGGCCTATCTGCTTTCGAAGGGCGTGGCCAAGGAAGACATCCTGATCAACTACACCCCGTTCGGCCATTCCGACTGGCAGACGATCGTCTCCGACATCAAGAAGTTCGGCACCGCCGGCAAGAAGACCGCCGTGGTCTCGACCATCAACGGCGACGCCAACGTGCCGTTCTACAAGGAGCTCGGCAACCAGGGCATCAAGGCGACCGACATCCCCGTCGTCGCTTTCTCCGTCGGCGAGGAAGAGCTCGCCGGCATCGACACCAAGCCGCTGCTCGGCCATCTCGCTGCGTGGAACTACTTCCAGTCGGTCAAGACGCCGGAGAACGAGGCGTTCATCAAGCAGTGGAAGGCCTACAAGAAGAGCGACAAGGCTGTCACCAACGATCCGATGGAGGCCCATGTCATCGGTTTCGCCATGTGGGTGAAGGCGGTCGAGAAGGCCAAGAGCTTCGATCCCGACAAGGTGATCGACGCGCTGCCGGGCATCGAGGCGCCGAACCTGACCGGCGGCATCTCCAAGATGCTTCCGAACCACCACATCACCAAGCCGGTGCTGATCGGCGAGATCAAGGCCGACGGCCAGTTCGACGTGGTCTCCAAGACCGGTCTCGTCGCCGGCGACGCCTGGTCCAAGGAGCTCGATGGCTCGAAGGACCTGATCGGCGACTGGGTCGAGAAGAAGTGCGGCAACTTCAACGTGAAGACCGGCAAGTGCGGCGGCGCGTGAGGGTAGCCTGTTGAGTTAACGAGGGGGAGGGACGGCACGAGCCCCTAGAGCCCGGCCGTCCCTCGAATAGCGTCGACGCTCCCGGAATTGCGCCGGGGGCGTCGATACCGCCCACAGGCTGGCGCCGTGACTGGGCCGACGACCTGCCAATTTGGCGACCTGCCCAAGCTGCTGACCTGCCAAAGCCGAAAAGAGCCCATGCGGATCCTGTCCTGCCTTCTGCGCATGATTGCGCTCGCGACGCTGCTCGCGCTCCCGCCGGGCGCCGCGACCGCTCAGGGTGCTGACGAGGCCTTTACCAGGCTCGGCGCCGACAGCTTCTCCGATACCAACCGTGCCATCGAGCTTCTGATCGCCAACGCCCATCCGCAGGCGGCGGTGATCATCGAGGCCCTGGCCGATGGCCGCCTTCTGGCCGGCGGCGGTGCCGTCGTCGTCAAGACCAAGGACGGCAAGTTCCTCGACGCCAAGACGGGCGCGCCACTCGCCGCCGAGCCGGCCGGTCTCGCTGCGGTCCGCCTCAACAACAGCGTCCGCCGCAACATCCAGGCTGCGCTGGGCGGATTGGGCCTGCTCAACCCGGACGCCGGCAAGCGCATCGCCGCAGCCGAAGCCGTGTTCAAGTCGCGCGACGCCTCGCTGCTGCCTGTGCTCGAAGGCGCCATCGCTAAGGAGACCGACCCGCGCGCCAAGGCGGCGCTACGCCAGGCCCAGGCAGCGATCCTCGTCGCCAAGCCGGATGCCCCACCCTTCGACCGGATCGCCGCCATCGACGTCCTGCGCGAGCGCGGCGACCAGGATGCACTGGCGACCTTGCGCTCGCTGCCCGCCGATTCCTCACCTGCGTTGAAGGATGCGCAGGCGCGCGCGGTCTCGGCGATCGAGGGCAAGCTCGCCTTGTGGCGCGCCGGCCAGAACCTCTGGTACGGCCTCTCGCTCGGATCCGTGCTGCTGCTGGCTGCCATCGGGCTTGCCATCACCTTCGGCGTGATGGGCGTGATCAACATGGCCCATGGCGAGATGGTGATGATCGGCGCCTACACGACCTTCATCGTGCAGGAGGTCATCCGCGCCAAAGCGCCCTGGCTCTTCGACTATTCGCTGGCGATCGCCATACCGCTCGCCTTCATCGTCGCAGGGCTCGTCGGCATCGCCATCGAGCGCGGCGTCATCCGCTTCCTCTACGGGCGCCCGCTCGAGACGCTGCTCGCGACCTGGGGCATCAGCCTGATCCTGCAGCAGGCTGTGCGCACCGCCTTCGGCCCGACGAATCGTGAGGTCGGCGCGCCCAACTTCATGTCGGGCGCCTTCGAGATCGGCCAGCTCGCCATCACCTGGAACCGCCTCTGGATCATCGTCTTCGCCGGCCTCGTTTTCGCCGCGCTGCTGGCGATCCTGAAATTGACGCCGATCGGCCTGCAGATGCGCGCCGTGACCCAGAATCGCCGCATGGCCTCGGCCATGGGCATCCGCACTGGCCGCGTCGATGCGCTGACCTTCGGCCTCGGCTCGGGCGTGGCCGGGCTCGCCGGGGTCGCGCTCTCGCAGATCGACAATGTGAGCCCCAATCTCGGCCAGAGCTACATCATCGACAGCTTCATGGTCGTGGTTTTCGGCGGCGTCGGCAATCTCTGGGGCACGCTGGTCGGTGCCATGACGCTCGGCGTCGCCAACAAGCTGCTCGAACCCTATGCCGGCGCTGTGCTCGGCAAGATCGCGCTGCTCGTCTTCATCATTCTGTTCATCCAGAAGCGCCCGCGCGGCCTGTTCGCGCTCAAGGGCAGGGCGGTGGAAGCATGATCTCTCGCTTCCTCCTTCAGGATATGGATCGGCGCGGGACGATCTTCCTCGCCATCGTCGCCGGCATCGCGATCCTGGTGCCGCTGCTCAACCTGCTGGTGCCGGCCGGCTCGCCCTTCCACGTGCCGACCTCGACCATGTCGCTCTGGGGCAAGTATCTCTGCTACGCCCTGCTCGCGATCTCGCTCGATCTCGTCTGGGGCTATTGCGGCATCCTTTCGCTCGGTCACGGCGCCTTCTTCGCGCTCGGCGGCTACGCGATGGGCATGTATCTGATGCGGCAGATCGGCTCGCGCGGCGTCTATGGCAACCCGATCCTGCCGGATTTCATGGTCTTCCTGAACTGGCAGGAACTGCCATGGTACTGGTACGGCTTCTCGTCATTTCCCTTCGCGATGCTGATGGTGCTGCTCGCGCCGGGGCTGCTCGCCTTCGTCTTCGGCTGGTTCGCCTTCCGCTCGCGCGTCACCGGCGTCTATCTCTCGATCATCACCCAGGCGCTGACCTATGCCCTGCTGCTCGCCTTCTTCCGCAACGACATGGGCTTCGGCGGCAATAACGGCCTGACCGATTTCAAGGACATCCTCGGCTTCAACGTCCAGGCGCAAGCCACTCGCGCAGCGCTCTTTTCGATGACCTGCGTCATGCTGATCGCGGGCTTCCTGATCGCCCGCGGCATCGTCGTCTCGAAGCTCGGCAAGGTCGTGATCGCGATCCGCGACGCCGAGTCCCGCACGCGCTTCCTTGGCTACCGCGTCGACCGTTTCAAGCTCTTCGTCTTCACCGTCTCAGCCTGCATGGCGGGCGTCGCGGGCGCGCTCTACGTGCCACAGGTCGGCATCATCAACCCCAGCGAATTCGCCCCCGCCAACTCGATCGAGACCGTGATCTGGGTCGCGGTCGGCGGACGCGGCACGCTGGTCGGCGCCGCTCTGGGTGGCGTCGTGGTCAACTGGGCCAAGACCATGTTCACCTCGGGCTTCATGGCGCCATACTGGCTGTTCGCGCTCGGCGCTCTCTTCGTCTTCGTCACGCTGTTCATGCCCAAGGGCATCCTCGGCACGGCGCAGGACTGGTGGGGTAGGCGCCGCAAGCCCGCGCCGGCAGCTGCCGGCGAACCGGCTCCCGCGGAGTGACGCGCATGAACGCTTCCAACCCCGGCGCGCTCACCTCCTCGCTGCTCTATCTCGACGGCGTCAGCGTCTCCTTCGACGGTTTCAAGGCAATCCGCGGACTGTCCCTGACCATCGAGCCCGGGGAGATGCGCGCGATCATCGGCCCCAACGGCGCCGGCAAGACCACCATGATGGATATCATCACCGGCAAGACCAAGCCGGATGTCGGCACCGTGATGTTCGGCGGCTCGATCGACCTCACCAAGCTCGACGAGGCGGCGATCGCCAATCTCGGCATCGGACGCAAGTTCCAGAAGCCGACCGTGTTCGACTTCCACACCATCGAGGACAACATCCTGCTGGCGCTGAAGGCGCCGCGCACGGTGGCGAAGACGCTGTTCTGGAACACAGCGGCGGCCCAGCAGAAGCGCATCGATGACATCCTCGGCATCATCAAGCTGGGCGACGCCCGCGACCGGCTCGCCGGCTCGCTCTCGCACGGCCAGAAGCAGTGGCTCGAGATCGGCATGCTGCTGGCCCAGGACCCAAAGCTCTTGTTGGTCGACGAGCCTGCCGCCGGCATGACCGACGGCGAGACGGCCGAGACGGCGGTCCTGCTCAAGGAGATCGCCAGGGACCATTCGGTCATCGTCGTCGAGCACGACATGGGCTTCATCCGCGAACTCGGTGTGAAGGTCACGGTGCTGCATGAGGGCTCGGTGCTGGCCGAGGGGCCGCTCGACCAGGTCAGCGCCAATGAGCGCGTCGTCGAAGTCTATCTGGGGCGGTGAGAACATGCTGACCGTCGACGCCATCGATCTCCATTACGGCGCCGCCCAGGCGCTGCGCCGCGTTTCGATTACCGCCGAAGCCGGCAAGGTCACCTGCGTGATGGGCCGCAACGGTGTCGGCAAGACCACGCTGATGCGCGCCATCGTCGGCCAGCAGCCGATCAGTGCCGGCAAGATCGCCTTCGGGGGCGAAGATATCTCGACGCTGCGCACCGAGGATCGCGCGCGGGCCGGCATCGGCTTCGTGCCGCAGGGCCGCGAGGTCTTTCCCTTGCTGACGGTGAAGGAAAACCTCGAAACCGGCTTCGCGCCCTTGCCCCGCAAGGAGCGCTATGTGCCGGACGAACTGTTCGACCTATTCCCCGTGCTCAAGTCCATGCTGGGCCGACGCGGCGGAGACCTCTCGGGTGGCCAGCAGCAGCAGCTCGCGATCGCGCGGGCGCTGGTCACCCGACCCAAATTGCTGGTGCTGGACGAGCCGACCGAAGGCATCCAACCCTCGATCATCAAGGATATCGGCCGCGCCATCGACTATCTGCGGCAGAAGGGCGACATGGCGATCGTGCTGGTCGAGCAGTATTTCGACTTCGCCCGCGAGCTCGCCGACACAATGTTCGTGATGGACCGTGGCGAAGTCGTGCTCGCGGGGCCTATGGCTGAGCTCGACGCCAATCAGGTGCAGCGGCTGATCCAGGTGTAGTGCCGCCATGCTCGCCCCTGTGGCGGGCATCCACGTCCTGAACTCAGGTCTCGTCAAAGGAAGACGTGAATAGTCGGGCACAGGTCCGGCCATTAGGGGACAGCCCCTCAAAACACCAGCGGCGCATTGTCGACGACCTCCTTCATCACGAAGAAGGTGCGCGTCTGGCGCACGCCCGGCAGCGCGATCAGTCTGTCGGCGTGGAGCTTGTTGAAATCCGCCATGTCGCGCACGCGGATCTTCAGGATGTAGTCGAAGTCGCCCGCGACGATGTGGCAGTCCAGCACCAGCGGCATCTCGCGGATCGCCGCCTCGAAGGCGCCGAAGCTTTCCGGTGTCGAGCGATCGAGCACGACGCCGACGAAGGCGAGCGTGCCCATCTCCACCTTCTTTGGTGCGACCTGTGCGCGGACCCCGGTGACATACCCCTCGGCGAAAAGCCTCTGGATGCGGCGGTGGCAGGTAGCAGGGCTGGTGTTCACCCGCTTGGCGATTTCCGCATTGCCCATTCGCCCGTCGCTCTGCAGCAGGCGCAGAATCTTGAGGTCGGTCCGGTCGAGTTCTTGCTCCATGAAAGGATCTTCCGAAAAGAGGTCAAAAACCGAATGAATGAGCTTGCCATTGTGATAATAGCTGCGTCAATGCGTCATTCTAAGGGGTAACTTCGGAAGGACGTTCCATCCGAAATTGGCTAGCGTTTCCGGGTGTTTAACCGGGAGCAAGCAAGGATCATGCTGTCGAAATTCGAGCGCTATCCGCTCACCTTCGGGCCGACGCCCATCGAGAAGTTGTCGCGCTTGTCCGCCCATCTCGGCGGCAACGTGGAACTCTATGCCAAGCGCGAGGACTGCAACTCCGGGCTGGCCTTCGGCGGCAACAAGCTGCGCAAGCTCGAATACATCGTGCCGGATGCGATCGCCTCGGGCGCCGACACGCTCGTCTCGATCGGCGGCGTGCAGTCGAACCACACTCGCATGGTTGCTGCGACGGCTGCCAAGATCGGCATGAAGTGCCGCCTCGTGCAGGAGAGCTGGGTGCCGCATGACGACGCCGTCTATGACCGTGTCGGCAATATCCTGCTCTCGCGGGTCATGGGCGCCGATGTGCAGCTCGTCGACGAGGGCTTCGACATCGGCATCCGTGAAAGCTGGGAGAATGCGCTGGCCGATGTGAAGGCCAAGGGCGGCAAGCCCTATGCGATCCCGGCTGGCGCCTCCGTGCACAAGTTCGGCGGGCTCGGCTATGTCGGCTTCGCCGAGGAGGTGAGGGCGCAGGAGGCCGAACTCGGCTTCAAGTTCGACTTCATCGTCGTCTGTACGGTCACCGGCTCGACCCATGCCGGCATGGTGGTCGGCTTCGCCAAGGATGGTCGCCAGCGCAACGTCATCGGCATCGACGCTTCCTTCACCCCCGCACAGACCAAGGCGCAGGTGCTCGAGATCGCGCAGAAGACCTCGGCGCTGATCGGCGGCAAGGACATCGTCGCCGACGACATCGTCCTGAACGAGGACTACGCCTATCCGGTCTATGGCGTCCCCTCGAAGGAGACGATCGAGGCCATCCGCCTCTCGGCCCGCCTCGAAGGCATGATGACCGACCCCGTCTATGAGGGGAAATCCATGCAGGGGATGATCGATCTGGTCAGGAAGGGCTTCTTCCCCGCCGGCTCGAAGGTGCTCTACGCCCATCTCGGCGGCGTGCCGGCGATCAACGGCTACAGCTACACCTTCCGCAACGGCTGAGCGCGATGGAGGTCGTCGTGCTCATCGAATTCGAGACGGCGGCGGCCTCCGGGCGCTCCGCCCTGCTCGAGAGGGTCGGCGCGCTCGCGCTGGCCGGGCAGGCGAGGCTGAGCTTCGTCGGCACGGAAGCTGGCGGCGCTGGCTTGCCCGGGCGCGACGTCGTCGCGATCGGCCTGGCTCGCGCCGCGGCGGCACCGGGCCTGATCGAGCGCTGGCGCGACGAAGGCGTCCTCGCGAATACGACACGGACGCGGATCCTGCAGGTTCAGCCGCTCTGGTCGATGGAGCCGCTGGCCCTGATGTTTCCCTGAGGCGGCCTGTCAGCCGTGCAGCGAGAGGCCTTTGGTGATCCTGTCGATCTCCTTGCGCTCGCCATGGAAGGCGAGACCGACGAGATCGAGCGCGTCTGTCCTCACCGTCGCGACGGCGGCGCGGTTGTCGGCGTCGTTGCCGGTCGAGAACAGCTCGCTCGTATAGATGTGGGGGCGCACGCCGCGCTGCTGCGCGCGCTGGAGGGTGCTCGCGAACTGCCCGGGCGAGGCCGCGAAGATCAGGATCGGTTGCCGGATCAGCGGTCCGTAGAACCGTCCCGAGGCGTCAGCGTAGTTTTCGCCGCCGAGTTCGGGATAGGCTGCGACCAGTCCGCCGGCGAGGAAGCTGGCGACGTTGAGCTTTTGCCAGGTGGCGAGATCCTCGCGCACCGCGATGGCGATCTTGGTGTCGTAACGCATGACGCGAGAGCTAGACCCTTCGACAGCCGGCGGTCTTGAACGATCGTGCGGATCGCTGCCTGGCGATTGGCTTCGTGCCGGTGCCGGTGCCGAGGGTGTCGAGCGCATCGAGGCCTTCTTCGGCGGCCACGCCTACGATCCGCACCGGCATGATACCTATGCGCTCGGCCTGACTCTGACGGGCGTGCAGTCTTTCGACTATCGCGGCGGCCGGCAGGACAGTCTGGCCGGCAATGCCATCGTGCTCCATCCGGACGAGGTTCATAACGGTCGCTCCGGCGTCGACAGCGGCTTCCTCTACCGAATGCTTTATCTGGAGCCGCGTCTGGTCCGCTCGGCGCTTGGCAAGGCCGCAAGAACACTGCCCTTCGTGAAGGCCGCCGTCTCGTCGGATCCACGGCTGGTTGCTGCGGTCGGGCGTGGGCTGGCTTCGCTCGATGCCCCATTCGATGAGCTGGACCGGGATGCCGTCATTCTTGGGATAGCCGATGCGCTGCTGGCGCTCGCGCCGGATGCTGCAAGGGCGATCGGATTCACGCCGGATTTCGCGGCAGCCGAGCGGGTCCGGCAATGCCTGCACGACGGCCATGGCCCGATCAGTTCGGCAAGGCTTGAAGAGATCGCGGACCTCGACCGTTTCGCGCTGGCGCGGCATTTCCGTGCCGCCTTCGGAACAAGTCCGCATCACTATCTCGTCATGCGCCGGCTTGATCGGGCTCGCACTCTGCTGCGTACCGGTGCCGGCCTCGCGGACATTGCAGCGACCTGCGGCTTCGCCGACCAGAGCCATCTGACGCGGCAGTTCCGGCGTGCCTACGGCCTGCCTCCCGGGCGATGGCGTGCCCTGCAGCAGGCAGACGGCATGGCTCGGGTTGCGCGCCCTGGCGGGGCGCCCCTCGCGCCGGGTGGCTTGTCGTGAGCCGGCGCGGAGTGCAAGAACCGCGCTGAAACGATGCGGCCGCCAGGTTGCCGCAAGCGATGAAGGATTGGACGTAATGCAGCTTGGAGTGATCGGCCTCGGCCGCATGGGTGGCAACATCGTGCGCCGTCTGAGGCGTGCGGGCCATGACTGCGTCGTCTACGACCGCGACCCGAAGCCCGGCCTGGCGCTTGCGGCAGACGGCGCAATCGTCGCCTCCGATCTCAAGGACATGGTCGCGAAGCTCCAGACGCCACGCGCGATCTGGGTGATGCTCCCGGCCGGCAAGATCACCGAGGGCACGCTGGCTGAGCTCGCCGAAATGCTTTCGCCGGGCGATACGCTGATCGACGGCGGCAACGCCTTCTGGAAGGACGATGTCCGGCGCGGGCGCGACTTCGCGGCCAAGGGTCTGCACTACATGGATATCGGCACCTCCGGCGGCGTCCATGGGCTCGATCGCGGCTATTGCCTGATGATCGGCGGCGACAAGGCGGCCTATGAGCGGCTCGAGCCGATCTTCAAGGCGCTGGCGCCCGGCAAGGGCGAGATCGAGCCGACGAAGCATCGCGAGGGCCGCAACCCGACGGCCGAGCAGGGCTATCTGCATTGCGGCCCGGTCGGATCCGGCCACTTCGTCAAGATGGTCCATAACGGCATCGAGTACGGCATGATGCAGGCCTTCGCCGAGGGCTTCGACCTGCTGCGCAACGCCTCCGCCAAGGAAGGCCTGCCGCCGGAATACGGCTTCGAATTCGACACCGCAGAGATCGCCGAGGTCTGGCGGCGCGGTTCGGTGGTGACCTCCTGGCTGCTCGACCTGACCGCCGAGGCGCTGGCGGCCGACGAGGAGCTCTCCGCCTATTCCGGCAATGTCTCGGATTCGGGCGAGGGGCGCTGGACGGTCGATGCCGCCGTCGAGACCGCGACTCCGGCCGAGGTCCTGACCTCGGCGCTGTTCGCGCGCTTCCGCTCCCGTGTCGACCACACCTTCGGCGAAAAGATCCTCTCCGCCATGCGCGCCGGCTTCGGCGGTCATGTCGAACCCAAGAAGCAGGGCTGACGCGGCATGACTTCCTCGCAAGCGGCCGTGAAGCCGGCCGTCATCGTCGTCATGGGCGTCGCCAGCTCGGGCAAGACCTCGCTCGGCGAGCGCCTTGCCGCCCAGCTCGGCTGGTCCTTCCGCGACGCCGATTCGTTCCACCCGCCGGAGAACGTCGCCAAAATGGCGGGCGGCACGCCGCTGAACGACGACGACCGCAAGCCCTGGCTGGCTGCGATCGCCGCCTGGATCGACGACCTGCGGGAAACAGGCGGCAACGGCATCGTCACCTGCTCGGCCCTGAAGCGGGCGTATCGGCGCGTCATCATCGGTGACCGGCCGGATGTCGCGCTCGTCTATCTGAAGGGTTCGCGCGAGCTGATCGGCCAGCGCATGGCGCAGCGCCAGCACCACTTCATGCCGACGGCGCTGCTCGACAGCCAGTTCGCGACGCTGGAGGAGCCGGGCGACGACGAGCGCCCGCTGGTCGTCTCGGTCGAGGCCTCGAAGGACGCGATCGAATCGGAAGTGCTGACGAGACTCGGCCTGGTCTGAACCGGGCTTCGCGGTCGAGCGTCAGGTCACCTCGAACCAGCTCCAAAGCCCCCGGTCGAATCGCTCCAGCACGGTCGACGAGATCAGCCATCGCCCCGGATTTTCCGCGATGAAGGCGATGTGCAGCCGCTTGCCGTCGGGAATCTGCACCGTGTCGAGGAAATAGGGCTCCCAGCCGTCGTCGAGCGGGTGCAGCAGCCGGAAGCTGTGCCCGTGGACATGAATCGGCTGGAAGAAGGCCGTCTTGTTCTCGATCGCCAGCACGACCGGCGTGCCCCGCTTCACGCTGAAGAGCGGCTTGGCCGAAGCATCGCCCACGCCGCCATTGATGCGCCAGGGCAGGGCCGGATCGATCCCCGCCATGTCGAGCTTGAAATCGGCTGAGACCTTCGCGCCGCCCTCGATCACGATCTGGGGGCGGTGCGCGTCCTGCAGGCGCACCGCAGCGGGCAAGGTCGGATTGGCCTTCAAGGCCATGGGCGCCGTCGACACGGGCTTGCTGGCTCCGTCCGTGACCAGCCGCACGAGCGGTACGCCAGAGCCGACGAGGGCGGTGACGATGGCCGTGGCGCCGGCGTCCGTGGGCATGTCGACGAGCAGGTCGTAGCGCGTGCCCGGGGCGAAGGGCAGCTGCGAGCGAACCGGCTCGAACGATTCGGTCGGCTGGCCGTCGACCGCGATGACGACCGCTTTGATGCCGTCGAAGCGCAATCTCATGATCCGGGCGTTGCAGGCATTGGCCAGCCGAAGCCGGACACGGGCGCCGGGCGCGACAGGCACGCGCTGCGGCGGCGAGCCGCCGTTCACGGTGACCCAGCTCCCGAGCCGTCCAGCCCCGGCGCCATCCGCGCTGGTTGGGGAGAAGGGCTGCAAGGCGTTGTCGTCGCCGAGCAGCCAGTCCGTCACCAGAACCGGCAGGTCGAGATCGACCGGGGGCGGATCCGTTTCCTCGACCACCAGCATGCCGCTCAGTCCGCGGCCGGCTGGCTCGGACGATCCGCCAAGAACCAGCGGCCGATACAGGACCGTCCCGGAATCCGGCGGCTTGAGCCGGTACTCGAAGCTCTCGCCCGGCGCGATCGGGGGCTGGCTGAAGCCGCCGACCCCGTCCATGGCCGCGTCGCCGCGCAGGCCGTGCCAATGCAGCGCGAGCGGGCTCGCCGTCCTGTTCGCCACGGTCAACCGCAGCGTCTGGCCCTGCTTGATTCGCAGCGCCGGGCCAGGCGTCGCGCCGTCAAAGGCCCAGATTTCGCTTTCGACGGCTGGTGCGGGCCTTAGTCTCGCCTTGGCCGGTGCCGCCGTCAGCAGGCGCGCTGCAGATTCCGGCGCAGGCGCGGCGGCCCCGGGTTGCGCCTGCGCCACGGCACGGGACGCGAAGGGCAGCGCGGCGGCGCTCCCGAGGCCGGCGAGGGCGGCACGGCGCGTCGGGCGGGCAGGGCGGTCTGGCTGGTCACTCATGCAAACCGGCATAATTGCACCTGCGCGCGATGGCGAGAGGTTGTCGCCTGGAGCCTGTCGCTGTCCCGCGACCAGCATGTTTTGCAGAACCGTCATTTTTTTGCTGCATGGCGCGGCCGAAATGCGTATAGCACCGGCGCCCAATGATGGCCGCGCTGCGTTTGCTCGCGCGCAGCGCTATCGGGCCGGCGGGCGTGGCGGAACTGGTAGACGCACTGGATTTAGGTTCCAGCGGCGAAAGTCGTGGGGGTTCGATTCCCTCCGCCCGCACCATCGAACTGGTTTTCGCGAGCGCGGCGGCGGTCTCCCGGCGTCGCGCTTTGGACATTGAAGTAACGAGCTGTTGGCGGATCGAACGATGAACGTGACCGAAACCCTCTCGCAGGGCCTCAAGCGCGAATTTCAGGTGGTGCTGAACGCCGCCGACCTCAAAACGCGGCTCGATGACGGCCTTCAGGGCCTTCAGGGCAAGGCCCGCATCAACGGCTTCCGTCCCGGCAAGGTGCCGGTCGGCCATCTGCGCCGGCTCTATGGCCGCTCGGTCATGGCCGATGTCGTGCAGAACGCGGTCAACGAGGCCAACCAGAAGATCGTCGCCGATAACGGCCTGAAGCTGGCCTTCGAGCCGCAGATCAAGTTCCCCGAGAACAAGGACGAGATCGAGGCCGCGATGGAGGCCAAGGGCGATCTCGCCTTCACCGTCGCGCTCGAGGTTCTGCCGAAGATCGAGATCGCCGACCTCTCCGACGTCGCGCTGGTCAAGCCGGTCGCCGAGGTTCCGGACGCCGATGTCGACGCCGCGCTGGAGCGCATGGCCGCGTCGAACCGCAGCTTCAGCAATAAGGGCGAGAAGGCCAAGGCCGACAAGGGCGACCGCCTGATGATCTCCTTTGTCGGCACGCTCGAGGGCAAGCCCTTCGACGGCGGCACGGGCGAGGGCATCTCGCTCGATCTCGGCGCAGGCCAGTTCATCCCCGGCTTCGAGGAGCAGCTCGAAGGCATCAAGGCCGGCGAGACCCGCACGGTGAAGGTCACCTTCCCGGAGAACTACACGGCGACCCACCTCGCCGGTAAGCCGGCCGAGTTCGAGGTCACCGCGACCGAGGTCCAGGCTCCCGAGCCGGTCAAGATCGACGACGAGCTCGCCAAGTCCTTCGGCATGGAGTCGCTGGATGCGCTGAAGACCGCCGTCCGCGAGCAGATCGGCCGCGATTTCGGCCAGCAGTCGCGCCGCAAGCTCAAGAAGAGCCTGCTGGATGCGCTCGACGGCAAGTACAGCTTCGAGCTGCCCCCGACCCTGGTCGAGCAGGAGTTCGCCGCGGTCTGGAGCCAGGTCGAGACGGATATGAAGGAATCCAAGAAGTCCTTCGAGGACGAGGGCACGACCGAGGAGGCTGCGAAGGCCGACTACCGCAAGATCGCCGAGCGCCGCGTCCGCCTCGGCCTCGTGCTGGCCGAGATCGGCGAGCAGGCCAAGGTCCAGATCTCGGATGACGAGGTCACCCAGGCCCTGGTCGAGCGTGCTCGCCAGTTCCCCGGCCAGGAGAAGCAGGTCTGGGAGTTCTACCGCAAGAACCCGCAGGCTCTCGCCGAGATCCGCGCACCGATCTTCGAGGAGAAGGTCGTCGACCATCTGCTCGGTCAGGTGAAGGTCGAGGACCAGTCGGTTTCCCGCGAGGCGCTCTACGCCGACGAGGATGCCGAGGCTGCCACGACCGAGGCCAAGCCGAAGAAGGCCGCCGCGAAGAAGGCGAAGAAGGCCGACAAGGCCGAGGATGCTGCCGGCGACGACGCCTCCGCCTGAGCGCGTCGGAAACCTTAATCCGAACATTTGCGCCGCTCGGCCCACCGCCGGGCGGCGCTTCTCTTTTCAGCCGCCTTTGCCGTGCTTATGTGGAGGTCTCCTCAAGACAGCCACGATTCGCCGGTTCCTATCCGGCCTCTGCCACTCAAGGACATGTCCATGCTGCGCGATCCGATCGAGACCTACAACAATCTCGTCCCGATGGTGGTCGAGCAGTCGAGCCGCGGCGAGCGTGCCTTCGACATCTATTCGCGCCTGCTGCGCGAGCGCATCATCTTCCTGACCGGACCGGTCGAGGATTATTCCGCGTCGCTGATCGTGGCGCAGCTCCTCTTCCTCGAGGCCGAGAACCCCAAGAAGGAAATCTCCTTCTACATCAACTCGCCCGGCGGCGTGGTCACCTCGGGGCTGTCGATCTACGACACGATGCAGTTCATCCGCTGCCCGGTCACGACCTTGTGTGTCGGCCAGGCCGCCTCGATGGGCTCGCTGCTGCTCACCGCCGGCGCCAAGGACATGCGCTTCGCTCTGCCGAACGCGCGCATCATGGTGCACCAACCCTCCGGCGGCTATCAGGGCCAGGTCACCGACATCCTGATCCACGCCAAGGAAGTCGAGAGCCTGAAGCGCCGTTTGAATGAGATTTATGTGCATCATACGGGCCGCAGCTACGCTGAAATCGAAGCGGCCCTGGAGCGCGACAATTTCATGACCTCCGAGGCGGCGCGCGAGTTCGGCCTGATCGACAAGGTCATCGACAAGCGTCCGGAAGAGGCGGCCTGAGGGTCTGCGACGCGCTGGCGCGCTGCCTGTGGGTTGGCTTTGCAGCGCGCAGTGCACATATTGCAAGCTAGCCGGCCCCATGGTTGCATGGGGACTCGGACAGGCGTGGGGATGATCCCCAGGTGCCCCTGCATGATCCGGTTGTGGATCAGGCTCGATCCAGAACGTGCCGGAACGGGGCGTTAACCTGATGATCGTGAACTGGGCGCCTTATTATGACGGAGAGACGACGGTTGCATCCGCCTCGGCTGATGTGGTCTCCGGCTCCGAGAATGGAGATGGACGATGAGTAAGGTCAGCGGCGGCGATTCGAAGAGCACGCTCTACTGCTCCTTCTGCGGCAAGAGCCAGCACGAGGTTCGCAAGCTGATTGCGGGCCCGACCGTGTTCATCTGCGACGAGTGCGTCGAGCTCTGCATGGACATCATCCGCGAGGAATCCAAATCCGCGCTGGTGAAGTCGAAGGACGGCGTGCCGACCCCGAAGGAAATCCGCAAGGTCCTGGACGACTATGTCATCGGCCAGGAGCATGCGAAGAAGGTCCTGTCGGTTGCTGTCCACAACCACTACAAGCGGCTTTCCCACGCGACGAAGCACAACGACGTCGAGCTGGCGAAGTCCAACATCCTGCTGATCGGACCAACCGGCTCGGGCAAGACGCTGCTCGCGCAGACGCTCGCCCGCATCCTCGACGTGCCCTTCACCATGGCGGATGCGACGACGCTGACCGAAGCCGGCTATGTCGGCGAGGACGTCGAGAACATCATCCTCAAGCTGCTCCAGGCCTCGGACTACAATGTCGAGCGGGCGCAGCGCGGCATTGTCTATATCGACGAGATCGACAAGATCAGCCGCAAGTCCGACAACCCGTCGATCACGCGGGATGTCTCGGGTGAGGGCGTCCAGCAGGCGCTGCTGAAGATCATGGAAGGCACGGTCGCCTCCGTGCCGCCGCAGGGTGGTCGCAAGCATCCCCAGCAGGAGTTCCTGCAGGTCGACACGACGAACATCCTGTTCATCTGTGGCGGCGCCTTCGCGGGCCTCGACAAGATCATCTCGGGTCGCGGCAAGGGCACCTCGATCGGCTTTGGCGCGACAGTCCAGGCGCCCGACGACCGGCGCACCGGTGCGATCTTCCGCGAGGTCGAGCCCGAGGATCTGCTGAAGTTCGGCCTGATCCCTGAATTCGTCGGCCGCTTGCCGGTCCTGGCGACGCTGGAGGATCTCGACGAGGCTGCGCTGAAGACCATCCTGACCGAGCCGAAGAACGCTCTCGTCAAGCAGTACCAGCGCCTGTTCGAGATGGAGGACACCGAGCTGACCTTCACCGACGAGGCGGTCAGCCTGATCGCCCGCAAGGCGATCGACCGGAAGACCGGCGCGCGCGGGCTGCGCTCGATCATGGAGGGCATCCTGCTCGAGACCATGTACGAGCTGCCCGGCCTCGAAGGCGTCGAGCAGGTCGTGATCGGTCCGGAAGCCGTGGAGTCGAAGGCGCGCCCGCTCTTCATCTATTCGGAGCGCGAGGACGAGGCGAAGTCGGCTTCGGCCTGAGTCGTCCACAGGCATCGAGACAGCGAACGCGCGCCCCTTGGCGCGCGTTTTGCGTATGGGGGTGTGCCGGCGCGGAACCCTTGCCGCACTGGGACAGCCCGCGTGGAGCCCGATGCAGGAATGCGCTTACCGTGATCGGATCGGACCTCGGTGTTGCACTGCACGCTCGACGGTCTCGCTTGAAAGCCGGCGAGGAAGTCTCCACTTTAAGTACACTCGCGAGAGTCGCATGCCTGTCGAGGGTGCGATGCGCGGGGGCGGACGGAGTGAATGGTCGCTCCGGTCGCGAACGCCCGATCGCTCCGCCCATCTTGGGGGTCCGCCGGGCGCAACCACAAAGGAATAGTCATGACTGGCTCGGCGCCCCGCGCTCCTTTCGTTTCTGGTGAGACCGGCACCTATCCGGTTCTGCCCCTGCGCGACATCGTCGTTTTCCCCCACATGATCGTGCCGCTCTTCGTCGGCCGCGAGAAGTCGATCCGTGCCCTGGAAGAGGTCGTGAAGACCGACGGGCTGATCCTGCTCGCCACGCAGAAGAATGCCGGAGACGACGATCCGGAGACGAAGGATATCTATGAGATCGGCACGCTCGCCCGTGTGCTGCAGCTTCTGAAACTGCCCGACTCCACCGTGAAGGTCTTGGTCGAGGGCGTCGGCCGCGCCAAGGCGACGGCTTACGTCGCCGACGAGGCTTTCTATCAGGCCGAGGCCACCGGCCTCGCCGAGGAAGAAGGCAAGAAGGTCGAGGTCGAGGCGCTCGGCCGCTCGGTCATCAGCGAGTTCGAGAGCTATGTGAAGCTCAACAAGAAGATCTCGCCCGAGATCGTCGCCGCCGTGTCGCAGATCGAGGAGCCCTCCAAGCTCGCCGACACCGTCGCTTCGCATCTGGCGGTCAAGATTGCCGATCGCCAGGCGGTCCTCGAGATCACCCATGTCGCGCATCGGCTTGAGAAGGTCCTCTCGCTGATGGAAAGCGAGATGTCGGTGCTTCAGGTCGAGAAGCGCATCCGCTCGCGCGTCAAGCGCCAGATGGAGAAGACCCAGCGCGAGTACTATCTCAACGAGCAGATGAAGGCGATCCAGAAGGAGCTCGGCGACGGCGAGGAAGGCCGTGACGAGCTGGCCGAGCTGGAAGAGCGCATCGCCCGCACCAAGCTCTCCAAGGAGGCCCGTGACAAGGCCGTCGCGGAGATGAAGAAGCTGCGCCAGATGTCGCCGATGTCTGCCGAGGCTACGGTCGTGCGCAACTACCTCGACTGGATGCTCGGCATCCCGTGGGGCAAGAAGTCGAAGATCAAGAAGGATCTGGCTGCCGCGCAGGCGGTGCTGGACGACGATCACTTCGGCCTGGACAAGGTCAAGGACCGCATCGTCGAGTACCTGGCTGTGCAGCAGCGCACCAACCGGCTCGCCGGCCCGATCCTGTGCCTCGTCGGCCCTCCGGGCGTCGGCAAGACCTCGCTCGGCAAGTCGATCGCCAAGGCGACCGGCCGCGAGTTCGTGCGCATGTCGCTCGGCGGCGTGCGTGACGAGGCAGAGATCCGCGGTCACCGCCGCACCTATATCGGCTCGATGCCCGGCAAGATCATCCAGTCGATGAAGAAGGCCAAGACCTCGAACCCGCTCATCCTGCTCGACGAGATCGACAAGATGGGCCAGGACTTCCGTGGCGACCCCTCGGCGGCCCTGCTCGAGGTCCTTGATCCCGAGCAGAACGGCACCTTCAACGACCACTATCTCGAGGTCGACTACGATCTGTCGAACGTCATGTTCGTGACGACGGCGAACACGCTGAACATCCCGCCGGCCCTGCTGGACCGCATGGAGGTGATCCGCATCGCCGGCTACACCGAGGATGAGAAGACCGAGATCGCCCGGCGTCACCTGATCCCGAACGCGATCAAGAAGCACGGCCTCGAATCCAAGGAATGGTCGATCGAGAACGATGCGCTGCAGACGCTGGTTCGCCGCTATACGCGGGAGGCGGGTGTCCGCAATCTCGAGCGCGAGCTCTCCAACACCGTCCGCAAGGCGGTGAAGGACATCGTGCTGACCAAGAAGAAGAAGATCGCCGTCAACAACGAGTTGCTCGAGGAGTATCTCGGCCCGCCGCGCTATCGCTATGGCATGGCGGAAACCGAGGACCAGGTCGGTGTCGTCACCGGCCTGGCCTGGACCGAGGTCGGCGGCGAGCTTCTGACCATCGAAGGCGTCATGATGCCCGGCAAGGGCAGGATGACCGTCACGGGCAACCTCAAGGACGTGATGAAGGAATCGATCTCGGCGGCGGCATCCTATGTCCGCTCGCGCGCCGTCGATTTCGGCATCGAGCCGCCCTTGTTCGACCGGCGCGACATCCACGTCCATGTTCCCGAGGGGGCGACCCCGAAGGATGGGCCGTCGGCCGGCATCGCGATGGCGACCTCGATCGTCTCGGTCCTGACCGGCATCCCGACCAACCGCGACGTCGCCATGACCGGCGAGGTCACGCTGCGGGGCAGGGTGCTGCCGATCGGCGGGTTGAAGGAGAAGCTCCTGGCGGCGCTGCGGGGCGGCATCAAGAAGGTGCTGATTCCCGAGGATAACGCCAAGGATCTGGTCGATCTGCCCAAGTCCGTGAAGGAGGGAATGGAGATCATTCCCGTCTCGCGGATGGAGCAGGTTCTCCAGCACGCCCTGACCCGCCAGCCGATTCCGATCGTCTGGGAAGAGGATCTCAAGGCGATCCCGGCCAAGGGTGCCGACGAGGATGCAGCCGGCGTCGTCGCTCACTGAGCGGCCACGCAGGCTCGAATGAAGGGTCGCCGGCGCCTGTCGCCGGCGACTTTCTCTTGGGGGAGGGCGGATAAGGGCGGCTGCGCCCTCTGTGGCCGCTTGCTGAGGCGGCCCGCAGGCCTTAAACCCCGCACAGCAGGGGCGGTTAGCTCAGTTGGTAGAGCGTCTCCTTTACACGGAGAGGGTCGGCGGTTCGAGCCCGTCACCGCCCACCATGCCGCAAGTGATTGCTGGCGATAGATGATCTGGCCGCCGTCCCGCGGTCTTTCTGGCGAGTGGCATTCCTGCCTGGTGGTTCGCCCATGAACGGCGTCGTCGAGTCCGTTACGGCCGGCATTTCCGCCATGTTCGTCGGCATGCTCTCGTCCATGCATTTCAACATCCGCCCCGTTCGCCAGCATGTCCTGGCTCTGGCCGGCGCAGGGCTAGCCGCCGGCATTGGAGCGACGGGAGCCTTGTCGCAGGCGCAACTCCCCGATTCCTTTTTCGCTGATCGCCCGGCCTTTTCCCGGCCGGAGCAGCCGGCCAAGCCGGCGACCTGCGACGATGTCGCCGCCCAGCTTCCGGATTCGGTTCCTCGCGATTCGCGTGTCGATATGGCCATTGCCGGTCCCGTGACACTGATTCAGACCGATGGAGCACTCTGGTATGTCGCGGTCTGTGCCGATCCGGGCGTGCGCGTGCTCTGCGTGACCTACAGCGCGAATGAACTGAAGCTCGGCGACAAAGTGGTCCTGCGTGGCGGATATAGCCGTCAGAATCCCCGCCATGTCCTCCTCGACCCCTGTCTGGCCTCGCCCGAATAGCGCGGCGTCGAGCGCAGGATTGTCCGTGCGCGGTCAGATATTTTTCCACTGCTCCGCTTTGTTCGGCAGACACGCTTGACACTTCCGGCCGGGGGCCATAATCCACACCTCGCTGACGGCCACCGCGCCCCAGCCGCCCTGCGCGGGCGTAGCTCAGTTGGTTAGAGTGCCGGCCTGTCACGCCGGAGGTCGCGGGTTCGAGCCCCGTCGCCCGCGCCATGTATCTCTCTGAAGATACTGAATTTTCTCATCTCACAAAATCTCCCAAGGTCCTGAATTCGGAATCGCCTGACCGGCAATTTCGGAATTATGAGCCGCTTTCGTTCGCGGCCCGAGCTCGTCGCCCCTTCCTCCGAGCCTCTGGAACTTTAGCTGCCGTGGCGATCTGCGCGGGCGTGTAGGTGCGTTGCAAAGCCTTCGATTCGGCGATGGTGTTGCCCATGACATCGGACAGTGCCTTCGGGTCGACTTCGCCGGCCGAAGCCTCCAGCGCACCCGAACGACGGATGTCCATCAGCGTGCGCGGATCGTTCGGGAACACCAGCTTGCGGATGTCCCGGAAGTCCTCCGCCAGACTGTTCTTCCGGTAGTCCGAATCGCGCCGCGTCCTGAAGATCGGCCGTTCGAGGTCGACGACCTTCCGATCCTTGAGATAGGCGTCGACGACCTTCGCGGCGCGTCGCGTCAGGGGAGCGTAGGCGAGGGCGTTCGTCTTGCCCCTGGTAATGGCAAAGGCCTCCAGGTTGCCATGGCGGATGCGCTGGGCAGGCTTGAGCATCCGGGCGTCGACCGGCGACATCATCCCGTCCCACATCACAGCGAGGATCGCGGCCAGGCCCTTGAAGCCCTCCCGCCAGGCTCGCTTGCCGATGCGAGCGATCTCCCACTGCTGCCATTCTAGCGACCGCGGCGCCGGCTCGGTATTCCTCACGCCGAAGGACGGGTCGTTGTCGGCATCGCAGTATTTCAGTGCGGCCATGACCTGCCAGAGGGCGCGCCAGATCTTGATGCAGCGATGCGCCTCGCGCTGGGAAACGTGCTTCTCGATCTGAGCGCGCCAGGCACTGATATCGATCAGCGTAATGGTGCTCGGCTTCACGTCGCCGAACACGGGCGAGAGACGAACCCAGACACGATCCCACTCTTCACGGGTTCGCGGCTGCTTCTTCGTCCACTCGACGGTACGGCGGTAAGCCTCCCAAGCTTCGCCGACGGTGCCCTTCGGCCATTTCGGCCGATTGTCCTGTTCGTCGCCGGCGCCTCCTCGGCGGGCCTGCCACATGGCGTTGTAGAGCCGAGCGGCAGCCATGCGGGCTTGTTCGCCGGCTGGACCAAGCGGGCGCGCGGCGAAGCCCGCAGGCACCTTGCCCCGCGGCTCCCAGTACGCCCGCCCCTTGCGCTCGTAGTAGTAGGGGATCTTCAACGACTTACCGCCCGGCCTTGGCATTGGCGAACATCCCCTTGATCCTGTCGGACACGACGTTCCGGGCGTCCTGAGCGCCCGGCTGGTGACCAATCAGGTCGAAGAGGGACGGATGACGCAAGCGCCGCCACTGAACGACGGCATCTAGGTCGATCATCCCGGTCGTGGCGTCTGGCTGCGGGAAGCCGCGCGCGACGAGGGCGGCGAGCTTTGCGCGCATGTCAGCCTCGCTGATGTTCATCAGCCGGCCGGCATCGGCCAGAGTGCCGTCGCCGAGGATCTCGCTGACGAGCATGTGGCGAGCGCGCGCCATCGTCAGGCCCTCCTCAGCGCATTGCCGGAGGTGACCATCGTGAAGCCATCCTCAAACAGGAGGCCGACAGAGTTCATCGTGCCGCGGGCGAAGACGCGGCAGCGCTGGCCTTTCCGGCCGCAGCGATCCCAGCGGTAGAGATAGACGCGGGATTTCCCAGTTGGGCTGCCGGCGCGCCTAGGCAGGCTGATAGGGCTTAATGAGCCCAACGCCGGCAGCAGCCGCTCCGACCGAGGGGAACCGACGGGAGCGGCGAGCGCAAGCTGGAAGAAATTCGAGAGCAGCGCGTCCTTCATTTGCAGGAGATCTCCTTGCCGGGCCTCGCCTTTGCTCGCAGTGCGGCGCGGCTGGCGATCTCAGCGCGCACGCCACGAAGGCGCTTCCACTCGGCTTGAGCGGCGTCGGCACGGTTGACCGTCTCACGCTCGCTGGCGGTCAGGTGCTCGCGCCAAGTCGGTTCCGGGCGGGGCTTGAACTTGCTCATGCGGCCTCCCGATCGTTCTTGCGCAGCCAGCCGCCCGAATGGCGGCCTTCGTGGCCGATGCGCCAGATGAAGAAGCTGAAATCCTTGGTGCCGCCTCCGGGCTTTTCACCGGCGAGGATCACCGGGCCGGGCGGCATCGAAGGGCGAGGGCAGAGGTCGAGCACTTCCGCCAGCGGTGTCGTCTCCAACCAGCGCGATCGCTCGTCGCCGTGGCGCCAGGTGGTCGGCAGCAAGAGGGCGACAACCTTGCGGGCGCGCTGGAGAGCGAGACGGGCGAATGCCTCCGCGTGCTTGAACGGCGGGTTCGAGACGATGGCATCGGGCTCGGCCCAGATGCGGCTATTCTTCTCGGTGGGCCAAGCGCCACTGATGAAGTCGGCAACGCGATAGATGCCGAGGTGTGGCTGATCGCGCCAGCGCGGAGCGATATCCGAGCCGCCGGCGCGGAAGCCGGCCACCGCGGCGCTGTGAACGATCCGGCCCAGCCCGCAGGCCGGGTCGAGCACCGTCTTGCACCCCTCCAGAGCGCCCGATGCGAACAAGCGCTCCGAGACCCAGCGGTCCTCGACATACCAATCGTCAGGATGACGGTCCCAGATGTGGCTCTTGCGCTCGCGGGCCAGGGCATCGGTCACGACTTAGGCCTCCGCCAACTGGACGGACTTGTGCCCTTCCATCCACGCGGCAGCCTCAGCCTCTCGCCCCTCAGCGCGGTACTCGCCGGGCATGGCACGCGTACCGAGACCGGCTTCTTTCGCCTCGCGACCGCGACGGCTGGCGAGATCGGTCGAGGTCGGCTGATCCCCGGGGAAGCGATCATCGTCGTCCGGACGGCCACCTTGGCCAGCGTCGTGTTCCTGTCCCTGCTCGATCCGCCCGGTCGTCACGTTGTTCGGCTCGCTCTCAATGACGTCGCCAACACCCGCATCATGTGCGATTGCAGGCGCTCCGAGAGGCACCGTGTTGGCCAGCGCATCAAGCTTACCGGCAAGCGAACGAGGCGCGTTCCGCTGGGCGTCGGCCTTCGCACCTTCGAAATCGTACAGCGCGTCGTCGCGACGAATGACGTCGTCAAGGTCAGTGCTCATCGGCAAGCGCTTGGCCAGCCGACGCAGCACCGTCTTGCGCGCCATTTCGCCCCACCATTGAGTCCAGGGGCCGGAATTCCTCGCCTTGCTGACGGCGCGGATCTTCTCGACCTCGCCGACGGTCATGACCTCGCGATAGGTGCCGCCGTCCTTCGTCTTGGCGACGGCGTAGACTATGCGCGGCTTGCCGGGGTCGCCATCGAGAAAAGGCTCGTGCTCGATCGTCTCATCGTCGCCGAGCCGATAGAAGAACTTGTCCTTTTCGTGGGCGACGTAGGCCGAGATGCTGAGGAGCTCGCCGCTGTTGCGAACCTTCTTCAGGATGCCGGCGATCATCGGCATCCACTGGACTTTCTGGCCGTAGATGACGAGCGCGCCATCGCGACCGTCCGGGAGCAGGCCGTCCTGGGCCGCCTTGAGCGATGCCTCGAGCAGGCTGGCGCGGTCTGCGCGCAGGAGGTCGGGGTTCGATCCGACCGCGGTCATGACAACGCGCGCGAAGCGCTCGACAGGGATGTGCGCGGGCAGGGCAAGCTTGAACTGTCCCTCCATACGCTCGACATCGCTGCGCGCGGCCGCCAACGGGCTGAGCGTCTTGTTCTGGGTCTGCGGGGCTACGGCGTTCACGCGGCCTCTCCTTCGATGCTGAACTTCGGATAGGTGTAGGTGCTGGCCGGCGACGGCTTGCGGTTCACGCGGATCGTCTTGACCCGCACGACGCGGCCGTCAGCGGCGCGGCCCACAGCGGCGGTACCGAGTTTGGCAAGGAGCTCGACCTCGAGCACCCTGCGCTTCTTCTCGGCGTCGGCGCCGGCCTTCTCGACGGCCTTCAACTCGGCGCGCTCATCAAGGATTGCCGGGACACGGTTGTCGGCCGACCAGTCCACCTCGGCTCCTTCGTCGCCGGCGTAGGTGCTGCGGACGAGATCGCCGTCCCGCGCAAAGTCGGGCTCGGGCGGGGAGCGTTCTTCGACCCGGCGCCAGAACTCGCCGACCTCCTCGACCAGCCGCGCCCAGACCCCATCATGGATCGGGATGTCGAAGAGCTTCAGCTCAGTGTTGATCCCGCCGATCATCAGCGCGACGCAGGCCCAGGACGCACCAGTCAGCTTGGCCTCGACAATCGCCTGGATGGCGATCCACGCGGGGATCTCGACCTCGCCGTCCTCGTTCACCCACTTCTTGCGGAAGATCAGCCCATCGGTGGTCTTCACCTGGATGATGCCGAGGCCGGGCAGGTCGGGGCGCGACGCGAAAACGTCGGGCGTCGCGCCGATGCGGGCGGCCGGCAGTCGGTAATAGGCGTTGTTCGCCGCGAAGACGTTCCAGTCCGGCTTGAGCAGCCGCACCATCTCGATCGCAGTCTTCTCGAACAGCGTCCCCCGCAGGATTGGCGGCAGGACGATCGAGTCCTCGGTCACCGTCGGAGTGACCTCCTCCTGCGGCGGGGCGAGCCCGGCCTTCTCCAGATAGAGGCCGTAACGGGTCGCGTACTGGTGCTCTTGGAACAGGGCGCCGGCGACCGAGGCGGTGATGTCCTGCCCGCGCAGGCCCATCCACTGCTCGCGGTTCTCGATAGCGATGCGCTGGACGTCCGTTGGCAGCAGCGTGAGGGCGAGCGCCTCGGGAGACAGTTTGAGATCCTGATTCATGTGGTGATCCACCAGAAGCGCGCGGCGAGGGCCGGCAGGATGGCGACGAGGAGATAGGCGGCGGCCGCGTCAGCGACCTTGTCGACGGGCCAGGCGACCGGGATGATGCCGTCGTGGGTGACGCGCTCGTCGACCTCGACGGTGAAAACCTCGCGGCGCTTAGAACCGAGGCGGTTGAGGTGGTCGCAGACGCGCTGGGCGGCAGCCGGGTCGAGGTAGTGCTCGATGTGCCCCATCCGGCCGGCGTGGACCGCATAGGCGATCTCGCGCGCCTCTGCCTGGTCGAAGGCTGGGACGTGGTATGTGATGGTCACGACTGGCCCTCCGCTTTCGCGAGAGCAGCCACCCAGTCACGGATCGCCTGGCATTCGGCTGGATTGGCGCCGGCCGCGCGATAGACCTCCGCCAGCTTCACGGCGAGGTGCTTCCCCGCGAGCGCGAGAGTCATCTTCTCGAACGACAGGCGCTCGATCCGGTCGAGCGAGCTTTCGGTGATCGCGACGCTTGCCATCACCGCACCTCGAGGCCGCGGGCGATGTCCTTGCCGAGCTGGTGCTGGTGATCGTTGTAGGCCGCGCGGTCCGCATCCGCGATCTCATCATTGACGTGGTCTGAGATCGCGTGAGTGGCGCGGTCGTGCGCCTCAGCGGCTTTGACCACCATCTCGTAGAGGACGTCGCCGGCGAGCAGCTTGTGCTTCGTGTTGATGGTCGTGAAGCGCGGGCCGGGCGTGGCGACGTCGAGCCAAATGCTCTCGATCGTCCATGTGCCGTCAGGGCGGGCATTCAGGTCGATGTCCCCGTTGAACTCGACCCGGGCATTCTTCACGGCGGGGAGGAGGTTCATCTCCTCGGCCTGGTAGGTGAAAGCGTACATGGCGATCCCCATCGGCGGGTTGCTGATGGAGATCAACATAGAAATGAACACGATCTATGTCAACATGGATTATGTGAACATTCGGCAATCGCGCGCCGGGAGCCTGCCGATGGCTTGCGGTTCGGGGCTGGACTCTTCGCTCGACCTGAGTCGTAAATGAGAACTTAAAGAGAACAAAAGGCAGGGCTGGCTATGAGTATGGGTTGGTCGAACCGGCGCGTTCCAGCGCCCCCGCTGGGTGAACTGGACGCCCTTGAGGTCATGTGCTCGCCCTGCGGAAGGGGCAAATCGATCGAGGGGACGGAGCTTGCAAACCTCCGAGAGCGCGGCATCGAGCGAGTCGACGACCTGAGGGGAAAGCTGCTCTGCAAGAGCTGCGGCGAGCGGCATCAATTGACGCTCATGCCGGTTTTCCGGCGGCCGACTTTCCGCGCTGAGCAGGTTTGCGCGGCGTAGCGCTGGAGATTCGTCGTTAGCCTTGAGTCTGGCTCGACGGGACGAGGGGGCGCTATGGGCGCCCCTCTCCACGGTCACGGCCAGGATCGTCCGGAAGCGTCGCGGACAGGTCTATGAACTGGATATAGGTTATATACCTACCTCGCGCGGGAGCGTGTCGCGCGAATCCTGCGCGCGCGGTTAGGCTACGCGCGCGTGCCGAGCCTCAGATTTTGCCGAGCCCGAAACGGATAATCGCGAAGCTGGCTCCCATGATCGCGAGGATCATCCCGAGGAGCTGCCACGTCGTTGGCATTGCTGAAATGCGGCCTTTGACTTCTGCGACATCTTTGCCGAGAGCGTCGAGCTTGGTGTCGATCTTGTCGAGCCGCTTCTCTATTCCTGATACGCGCGCTTCCATGTCTCCAGATGTGCCACCGCCGCCTCCTCCTTTCAAGGTGGGCGCGCGCCCGCCGGTGTCCTGCTTGCCCCCTTGGATCAACTGAAATTCGAGACCCATTACTTCTTCCTCGCCCATTTCGCGACGACTGAAACGTCGTGAAGGTTAGTCAGTCCGCAGTTGGTGCAGGTCATGGAGAAGAATTGGCGGGAGTTTATTTGGTGGTCGTAAGGGCCCGGCTCGGAATAAATTACCTCCCAATTGGGGTTCCTACAAAGCTTGCACGGTTGGTCGAGCTTCTTGGCATCAACGAACCGAGTTACATCGTTGCTCATTGGGTCACCTTGGCAATCATGCGGACCGGAGCGATCCATCCGTTGTCGATCTTCATCCGCCCCAAAGCTCTTCGGTCGGTATGACCCTGAAGGTCCGCAAAATCTCGTCGTGTCCGAACTCGAGGAAGCCTTCGGGATTGAACTGCTGAACCCTGATCTTCCTGGCGTCGCGGCCGACGAGCATCTTGACGTAGGCCTTGCCCGGGCGGCCCTCGTCGCTTGGGTGGAGTTCGATGACGACGAAGTCTTCGATGGCTGGTCGCTTGGTGTCGACGTAGATTCGCTCGCCATCGCGGAACTTCGGCCACATCGAGTGATTGGCCACGCGCAACGCGAATACGCCCTTGCGATCTACGAGTCCCGGCGGCCGCACGACGCGATCGATCACCTGGCCGTTGAATTCGAACGCGCTCTCGTCGCCTTCGATGCTGGCTATCCCGAGACCGAGCTCCTCCACATCCCTGATGCGAGGCACCCAAGGCTCGCGAGCGGGCCCCTCCATAACGACATTTGGTTCAGTCTGAGGTGGCGGGTTGGGGGATGGTTGTGCGCCGACAGGTGCGTCAGCCTCGGTGCGCCGGGGGGATCCCAGGGGCGGTAGATCGAACGGTAAAGACTCAATCCCTTGCCCGGTGAGGAGCCATCCGGGGGTCGTCTTGAATGCGTTCGCATACTCGATCGCCGCATCGGGTCCGAACTCGTTTTGGCCGTTCTCGTGTGCGCCATAAGTGGACACAGTCCACCCAAAGCGCACGGCCGCGCTGCGCGCTGACTTGAAGCCCGCTTTGGCGCGCGCCTTGCGCAATCTGCTGCCCATCTCTTCCATGGGCAGGTTATCACACGTTGTGTGAACAGAGATCATGTTGACATGATCAACACGATCCGTGTACATCTGCAGCATGCGATCTGTTCCAGACATTTTCGACGCGTTGGGTGGGCCCGCTGCGGTCAGCCGAGCTCTTTCGATTGGTGGCTCTACCGCATCCGAAATGAAGAGGCGGGGGTCGATCCCACCCGAGTACTGGGCCGAGCTTGTGGAAGCCGCGAGAGCCTCCGGCCGAGATGACATCTCGTTCGAGACGCTCGCTCTGATCCACGCCCGGGCGAAGGGCCGTGATCGCGGCGCCGATGAGGCCGCCTGATGATCCCAACTCGCCCCCCGAACGCAACGCCACGCAACTCACTGCCCGAGAGATAGGGCCAGGCGGGCAGGGCACGCACCGAGATTTTCACCGCTTCCGTCTCCCCATTCGAAAGCCCGCCCATGACTGAGATGACGCCCAGGGAGAAACGGATCCACGCCGCGCTTCGCGAACTGATCGCGGAAGCCGGCGGGTGCGGAGAGGCTGCCGGTGCCATTGGCTTGAAGAAGGCTCAGCTGGGCCGGATGCATGTCGATCCGCCCGAGGCATTCATGAACGTCTTCCAGCTTTCGAAGCTCGAGGCGTTCGTCGGCAAGCCGATTGTGACGCAGGCGATGGCGGCAATGCTCGGCTTCGACATCGCGCCCCAGGAGCAGGTGGCCGGCAAGGCCCTCTGCGTCCACGCGTCGATCAGCGGCGTGATGGGCGAGGCAACGCAGCTCGCCAAGACGTACGCCGAACTCGTCGCAGACGGCATCAGCCCGACCGACGCCACTCTCATCGAGAACGAACTTCGCGATGCCGCGCGCGCCGTTGAGCACGCCCGGCAGGCGTGTGCTGCCATCCGAGCCAAGAGGATCGCCTGACATGAGCAATGGATTCGACTCCGCAGTCCTGAAGCGCTTTGTGACCGACATCGAGCGGCACCACGAGACGATCGCCTCCTACAAGGGCGAGCACGCGCAGCGCGTAAAGAGCGTCCAGGAGTTGATCACCGAGGTCTTCGATCGAGCGAAGGACGCCGGAATTCCTCGGAAGGAATTGAAGACGGTCATCAAGGAGCGCCGCCTCCTGGTCCAGATCGAGAACCTCCGCGAGGAGCTCGAGGAGGACCAGCAGGAGACGCTCGATCAGATCAAGCATGCCCTCGGCATGATCTCGGATTTGCCGTTGGGCGAAGCAGCCCTCAAGCGTTCAGACGCGATCGACAGCCTCACCGACGATGACGACGAGGATGGAGCCGCAGGCAAGGCCAACGCTGCCGCGCTGCGCGGCGGCATTGCGCCGCTGAACTGAGGAGGGCGCGATGCGGCAGTTCCTCGTCGACCTCGTTCCCGATCCGGGCGCCGTGATCTTCCTGGCGATCGGCGGGCTGATCTTTTTCGGTCTCTACCGGATGCTGACCCATGTCGAGGTGCCGGGCCTCGTCGATGAACACGACGAATTTTTACCGCGCCCGCGGTTCGATCCGGAGCATGACGCTCGTCGGAGGCAGGTCTGATGCCTGCCGCCAAGTTCCAATGGACCGATGAAGCGGTCGCCGCGATGAAGCGACTGCGCGCGGGAGGCAAGTCCTTCACCGAAGTGGCTCTCGCGATCGGCTGCCCCTCGCGCAGTGCCGTGATTGGCAAGGCTCATCGGCTCGGCATGGAGCGGATCCCGGTCGCGAAGCGCGAGAGCAAGGCCGCGAGCATCCCGAAACCCAAGGCACCCAAGCCAGAGCGCCTCCCGCGGGCGCCGAAGCAAGCGCGATTGATGCCGGCCGGCGGACTTCCAAAGGATCCGGAGAAGCGTCGCGAGGTCTTCCAGGGGATCGCAGACAGGGCGCTTGGCAGGTTCGACGAGACGGTCGCGGCCTCCCGCCCGGACTCCGATGCCGGCGTTCTCTTCATGGAGCGCGGCCGGTTCCAGTGCGCGATGCCGATGCCAGGCTGGGACGCCGCCTCGATCCACGACAAGCGCGTCTGCGGCGCGGCCGTCGCGATGGGCACGTCTTATTGCCCTGCCTGCGTGCGGATCGTCTACGCCCCTCCGGCCCTGCGGGAATTCAAGGATCGCAACCTCAGGAGCGCGGCATGAGCGAGGAAACCCTCCACACGGCGGCGCGCCGCGTGATGCGCAATCTCCGGATCGATGAGACGAAGGGCGGGGGGATGCTGTCGATCGAAACGCTCCACTCCATGTCGATCCTCGACATCCAGATCGAGAAGGAAAACGCGCGGCAGAAGCTGATCCGTGACCGGGAGGCCGATGCCCGATGACCATTCAGCCCAGCCCCTACGAGCTCCTCCGCGCGATTCAGGACCAGCAGCGCGCAACGGATCGGCTCGTGCACATCCTCCTTGGCATGCTCGACCAGAGCGCGCCCGATCCCTTCTTGAGCAGCGGGCCGGCACCTGCCCGAACGCCGCGCCGCCTCACTGACACGGCCGCGCGCCCCGGCGCCGTCGTCGAGATCGATGGCATCGAGGTGCACACCACCCAGCGCCGAGCCAATCTGCTGGCGTCCGTTATGGCCGCCCCGCAGACACTGGATGCGATGGCGCGGGCCGGTGTTTCGCCGACCGTTGCCGGCACGAAGGCCCAGATCAGAGACACTAACGCCGACCTGGAGCGAGCCGGCGTCACTCGCCGCGTTCGCATGCAAGCCATCGCGCCGCAGCGTCGTGGCGCCAAAGGTGGGCGCGAGCCTGCGCTCTATGCGCTTCTCGACCCGAAAGACACGGAGATCGTCGCCCCCGGCAGTCTCCCCGCAGCGCAGAGCGAAGCGGCGGCCAGTGAAAGTCTGGAACAAGGACCGGATGCATGCGTGGGCGGGGGCGACGTTCGGCATGTCCCCACGCAATCCGGTCAATTCGTCGCGCCGGCCGGCGAGGGGGAGGGCGTGCTAGCGCCCGTCGATCCCTTGCCGGCGGCGGACGCGACGTTGCCGACGCCGCTGCAACAACCGCAACCGGAAAGCACGCCTTCGGCCGCCCTTTTCGATGCGATGGGAATCGTCGCGATCGACACGCACGCTCACATCATCCGTGGGCCCAAGGGCGACTGGCAGGCGACCGCGCCTGTCGCGCGAACCATCGCCCGCATGAACGCAGATGGGCTGTTCGGTCTCGATGTCCTTCTCAAGGCCGGGCCCTGGCCGGGCGCCGATGCCTTCCGCACGCGACTGACCGGCATCAGGGCCGGGCTCTCGGGCATCGGAGTCGATTTGATTGAGGTACCCCAGATCGGATTTCGAATCCGCTTGCAGGAGACCGCTTGATGCTGCGCGGTCTCTTCTACGGAGCGCCGATCTCGCTTGTGCTGTGGGCGGGGATCATATCAGCCGCACGATGGGTGCTCGCATGACCGCGCCCCTGATACTCGCACTCGACATCAGCAAGTCGAACACCGGCGTGGCCTACGGGCGCGTCGGCGAGGCGCCGCGCTTCCTTTCGATCAAGGGCGCCGACATCGATAACACCGCGGCCATGATGAAGCTCGGTCACTGGCTGATCGACTGGACCAAGGTGGAGAAGCCGGACTGGCTCTATTTCGAGGCCGGGATCAATCCGGGCGCCTTCGTGGGCGAATACGACGAGGAACGCGGCAAGGTCCGCATGACCTCCAATCCGCAGACCACGATCACGCTGTCCAAGATGATCGGCGTTGTCGAGTTCGTCGGCGGTATGCGGCACATCCCGACACGCACGGCGAACGTCCAGACAGCTCGAAAGGCCTTCCTTGGTAAGGGGAGGCCGCAAAACCCGAAGAAGCACGCACGAGCGCTTTGCGATCTCCTTGGCTGGCCGGCCAAGAACGGCGACGAAGCCGACGCTGCGGCCGTTTGGTACTGGGCCGCCCTGCAGGTTGCTCCGCGCGCGGCCATGCTGGTCACCCCCATGCAGCAGCAGAAGATCATCAGCCAGATGGACTCGGCCATGGCGGGACGGGAGGCGCTCGCATGATCGACGCACTCCGCGATGTCCAGACCCTGCGCGGCGGCGAGTTCATGGCCGCCTGCATCGATGCGGTCGAGCAGGAGGCGGTGACAATCCGCAGGCGCGAGGAGATCGCGGCCACTCGCGGCCAGGCGATCGAGCTCGACAACATGCGCCGTGCCGCACTGTTGGCCGCTGCTGCAGACATGCTGAGCGCGATCCGACTCGACGGCGAGAAATCTGCCGCAGCCGGTCGGGCACCGGTCAACGCGATCATCGCCGCCGTTACAGCTGGCAAGCAGACGTTTCAACAGATCGACCGCGGGCTCCCGCAGGAGGAGGCGGCATGAACAAGATGATCGTCGGCGCGCGAACCCGCGCCACGCAGATCGGTCTGCTTGCCCGCGAGGGCAAATCCAGCCGGGAGATTGCCGAGATTCTCGGCATCAGCCGGCAGCGCGTCTGCCTGATCGCACAGCGTTTTGAAATTCCGCTCGCTCGTTCGGGCAGCCGTCACTTTGGGCTCTACGTCACCGACCGCCGGGCGCGCTTGATCCAGCAGCTTGCGCGCGAAGCCGGCGTCAGTCCGGCCACCATGATCGAGCGGATGCTCCGCGTCGTCGCCGATGATGGCGTCGACCATGCTCGGCGCCGCCTCGGCAAGCTCGCGCTACGTTCGGAGACCCGGGCATGAGCCATGATCCCGATATCGAGGCCTGGATCGACCAGGCTCGCTCCGCCGACATCCTCGAGATCGCGACGCAGATCGGTGCCCAGCTAAAGCGCTCCGGCTCCGAGTGGGTTGGGCCATGTCCGCGGTGCAACGGCACCGACCGCTTTGCCGTCAACGCGATCGAGCAGGTCTTCAACTGCCGCGGAGCCGTTGGCGGCGACGTGATCAAAATGGTCGAGCATGCGGCCAACCCGAGCGCCGATACGCCCTTCTTCGAAGCTGTCGAGATCATCAACGGCTGCCCGGCTCCTCGGCGCGAAAGCCAGTCGCGGCCGATTGATCCGCAGATCCTTCGCGAACGCATGGAGGAGCGCAAGGATCAGGAGCTAGCGCGCCAGGTCGCCGAGCAGCAGAAGCAGGAACGCAGCGCCGATCGCGCGGCGCGGATCTTCAATGACTCGATGCCCATCGTCGGCACTCAGGCAATGGAATACCTGCGTCGTCGCGGAATCGTCCCGCCGCTCGAACTTGTCGCGGACCTCCGCTTTGCGGCCGGGCTGGAGTATCGCGGTTATCCAGACCGGGATGCTGAAGACGAAACCGGCCTCGGCGTCTTCCCTTGCATGATCGCTGCGATCCGGAACGCTGCCGGCGAGATCACTGGCATCCATCGCACCTACCTTGACCCGAACGAGCCGGCGAAGCTGAAGCCGCCCGGCGATGCCAGTCAAAACAAGGCGAAGAAGTCGTTCGGTACCGTGATGGGCAGCGCCATTCGGCTCGGGCCCGTCCGCCGCGTCATGGCGATCGGGGAGGGCATCGAAACCTGCCTCTCCTGGTATCAGCAGGGCCGGGGCCCGGATGATCTGGGCGTGATATCGGCCGTCTCGCTCGGCAACCTCTCCGGAGGCTGCACGGCGTCAGTCAAACATCCGTCCGGCCGCGGCACCGTCCCCAACTGCGTGCCTGATCCCGACAAGCCCGGAATCATCCTGCCCGCCGAAGTGGAGCAGATCATCCTGCTGGGCGATGGCGACAGCGATGCGATCGCAACCCGTGCCCGCCTGCTGGTCGCCGCCCGGCGCTTCCGCGAGCAGGGGCGCATGGTCTCGATCGACTATGCCCCGCCCAGGGCGGATTGGAATGACGTGCTGCTCGAGCAGAAGAGGGCGGCGTGACCACGATCATCGTCTGCGGCGGACGATCCTATGGCTTGGTGCCGGCCGGCGTCGGCGAGGACGTCCGGGGCACCTATGAGAACCAGGCCGCCGCCGAACGCGAGCGCCTGACCCAGATCCTCGATGCAGCAGTTGTCCGACTTGGCCTGACCCATCTGGCTTGCGGCGACGCCACTGGCGCCGATGCCTTGGCTGCCGCGTGGGCGGAGGGCCGCAAGATCCCGTTTCAGATCTACGCCGCCGATTGGCAGGCACAAGGGAAGGCGGCAGGCCCGCTTCGCAACCGCCGGATGCTCGAGGAGGAGGTGCCCTCGGCCGTCATCGCATTCCCGGGCTCCAAGGGCACGCGCAACATGTGCGACATCGCCGAGCGCGCGGGCGTTCGCGTCATCAAGGTCGATTGGTGATGGCGCTCGACCTCCGACCCATCATGGATTTCGAGACGTTCGAGGCGGAGACGCTGGCGCTCGTCTTTCCGGAATTCCGGTCGAAGTTCGGCGCAATCTCCTGGAGCGACACGTTCGCGCCGGCCCGGCAGCATTACGAGTGGCTGATCAAGGGGATCATCCCGTCGCGCGAGGCCGTGCTGATCTACGGCGCGCCGCAGACGGGCAAGAGCTTCGAAACCCAGAACCTCGCGATGCACATCGCGCGCGGAATCGACTTCCAGGGGCGGCGCACCAAGAAGGCCGGCGTCGTGTACTGCGCATTCGAGGGCGGCAAGGGGTTCAAGGGCCGGCAGCTGGCTTATGCCAGCCATCACGAGATGAAGCCGGACGACGACGTCGACATGGTCGTCCTGACGCGCCGCGCCGACCTCTTCGCCAACGACACCGACATCACCGACCTGATCGAGGAGATCCGGCATTGGGCCGGCACGTTCTCAACGGACCTCGGTCTCGTCGTGCTCGACACCTGGAGCGCGGCCACGCCCGGGGCCGATGAGAACGCCGGCAAGGACGTCTCGCGGGTGAAAGAGCGCGTGATGCGGATCGTCACCGAGCTCAACACCGCGGTGATCGTCGTGCACCACAAGCCCGCCTCCGGCGGGCGGCCGCGTGGGCATGGGTCGCTGACCGGCGATTTCGAGACGACGATCGACATCGATTGGGTGACCGAGTCCGGAACCCGGCAGGACGCGCCGCGGGGCCCGCACAACAGCGTCAAGGATCAGGACAAGCGGCCGATCCGCGCCGCGACCGTCACCAAGCAGCGCGAGGGCGAGCAGGGCCTGTCGTGGCGCTTCGTCCTCCGCCAGGTGAAGACCGGACAGGATGCCGATGGCGACCCCGTCTCGTCATGCGTGTCGACGATCCCGGCCGGCCTGGAGGCGGAGGAACGCGAGGCGCCCGCCAATGCCGGTGGACCGGCCAAGACCGAGGATGGCCGCTTCATCCTGAAGCCGAACATAGCCGTCGCCTTCCGTGCGCTGGTCTCAGCGGTCGGCGAGAAGGGCAGGGAGCCGCCACCCAAGATCCGCGCGCCGGCCAAGACGCTCTGCGTCACGCTGGCGGAGTGGCGCGACGAGTACGAGCGCATCGTCGCCGGCGAGGACGAGGACCCCGAGAAGCTGAAAGAGCGGGTCAAGAAGGCCCGCGACCGCGCCGTCGAGAAGCTGACGCTGTCCGGCTTCATCGGCAAGGACGGTGACTGGGTCTGGCGCACCGGCAAGCCCGTCATGGGTGTGGACCCGCCCCGTCCCAAGGTCTCCGACGAGCCGCGGAACGAAGCTCTGGAGCAGTTCACCGAGGAATTCAAATGGTGAGCATTGTCCCTGTCGCGATGCACTTTCGTCCCTGTGATCTCCAATTCTGTCCCTGTGAGCGAGAATTGTCCCTGTGACTGATGCTGCTGCAACAATCCCCGGATACCTTGGCCTCGCCAACGATCTGCGCTCCCGCATCGACGCCCTGGGTGAGAATGAGATCCCCACGGCCTGGACGCCCGAGCATGTCGGCGTTCGCCTCATCGAGGCATTCGAGGTGCTGAGCCGATCCGGCGTCCGTGTCGGGCCCGGCGCATATGGCAACGGCTGGCCCGCCATGGTCCACGAGTTCGCCGACATGGTCGACGCGCAGGCCCGCGCGCTCGCGGAGAAGGAGAAGCAGCAGGCCCGCGCCGCGCGGCCGACCGCAGACGAACTGTCGCGCATGAACGAGGCGCTCGCCTGGCCGATGGCCTATCTCGACGGCAAGCCGCTGCAGTCAGACGCGCTGATGCTCTGGGCCTATGCCTCGGCGACGGGCCGCGACATGGCCGGCATGCTCAACCATCGGAAGAAGCGGGCGACGGCGAAGGCGGAGGCGGCGGCCCGCCGCGCCAACGCGGCGCCGCACGTCGACCCGGAGGATGGGCAGGTGAAGGACACGCGCGATCCGGCAGTGCTCGCGGCCTACGAGCGGCGCCGCGAGATAGCGCGGGAGGTGGCGGCCACGGTTCCGGCCGCCGAGGCCCTGGCTGTGCTACGCGCCCGCTGCCGCGATGCCGACTGCTTGCCGCTCGTCGTGAAGCCGCACGAGGCTATGCCCGGACGCGTGCTCTCGCGGACCAGCCTCGATCGGCAGCGGAAGGTCGCCGCGGCGGCGGTGGCCGCCGAGCTCCGTCAGCAGGGAGTTGCGGTAAGGTAAAGGCAGTTCCGACGCACGAAATGCGTAATTGTGCAAAAGTTTATTCGCTAAGGCAGCCTTCTATCGCCCGAAGAGACGACTGCCACCAAATTGAGAACATTTGCATTTTTATCTCTTTGTCCACCCGTGGCTCTGAGATAAGCCCGGCTTTGTAAAAATGGATGCGCAGTTCATCAGTAGATGCATAGCATCGCATTGAGTTTACCCAAGCGAGAGCTTCGGAACGGCTATCTTTCCCCAGCAGGGGGATGATTTCGCGATAGCTTTTTACACAGAAATCAACGGCGTCAGCGGCAAGGTAGAGTGCCCCTTCCTTGCGGTTCATCGCAGCCACAAAGCGCGCAGTATCGCTCGTCGACAGTTCCGTTTTGATCCAGTCTCGCTCTTTGGGGGACAGGCGAGGGATTCGTTCGGACACCGCCTTCCAATAGTCGAGTACGCCGACCGCAAACTCGCGCCGGGCTTCCACTGTCATGGTTTTTCCCGACCAGAACTCCGAGGGCATCGCCTTGCGCTGGAGTTCTTCTGTCGCGGCACTCGCAGAGATAGCGAACCCTGCCAATATTAAAACAACCGCAGGCCCGCTGAGTTTGGTTATAGCTCCTGTCATCAAGCAGCCCCCCAGATCGCTAGGTAAAACTCATGCACGCCGGCCGCGCCCAGGCAAGCGCGGCTGCCCGAAGGACAGGCCGTCCGGCTCCGTCGGTAGGCCATGGGGCTGATAATCGAAATCCTGTGCACGCCAATCGCCGCAGTCGTGCGCTTGTCGGTGACACCGTTAGTATCGAGTTTCCGTTGGGGGGCCGAAAGATGAAGTATGTCGCACCGTCTATCCGAGAGACGGCGTTTAATTGCCCACACTGCCAGGCTTTTACGTCTCAAACTTGGCTTAAGCTCAATGGTTCGGCACTTTCTCAAAATGAATCTCTTCCTCGAATAATAACTGATGAAGATGATCACGATTGGTCTAGCGTTGAGAAGAAAGAAGAGCGGGCATCAATCAAGAGGCTTGTCAAAGAGGCGCTGAAGCGGCGTCCATTTTTCCCTTCCGGGGAGAGGGAGCAATGGGGTAGGCCGCTAGAAAATCTGTGGTTGTCCCGCTGCTTCAACTGCAAGGAGATGGCTGTCTGGGTGTACGACGGCTTGGTTTTTCCGCGCATGGCGGGCGGTCCGCCTGCAAACCCGGACACCCCAGACGCCATTCGGCCTGATTATGAGGAGGCTTCCGCTATCTTGGACGCTTCGCCTCGGGGGGCGGCGGCTCTCCTGAGGCTCTGCATCCAGAAGCTGTGCAAGCACCTCGGGCAGCCTGGCGACAACATCAATTCAGATATCAAGGCACTAGTTGCGGCTGGGATCGGCTCTCACCTTCAGAAGGCGCTCGATGCTGTCCGCGTAATCGGAAACAATGCGGTGCACCCCGGCACTCTCGACCTTCGTGACGATCGCGCGACGGCCGAGACCTTGTTTCGCCTGTTCAACCTGATCGTGGACAAGACCGTCTCTGAGAAGCGTCTGGTGGACGAAGTCTATTCAACCCTGCCAGCGGGAGCTCTAGAGCAGATCGAGAAGAGGGATAGACGAGATCCGTGAAATTGTCGCCCCCGCTTGTCCCTGTGACGCCGTGCACTGTCCCTGTGGACGATAGCCCAGGACAAAATTCGCCTCTGCGGCAACGACCCCATAGACCTGTTGCCACCCCGCTTCTTGGCGCGATTTAGGGTGGTTGTCAGAGCCCCGATTTGCGGGCATCCATTCGACATCGTCGCGAAACGTGCGGCTGACGCCAAACCCGTCAAGCCGAAAGCACCCTCCGGCCACCAAATTTCTTCTCGCGTGCGGCAACACCCCTATAGGGTCGTTGCCACCTCGCCCGGCCCCCGCGACGATGCCCCTTGGGTCGTGTCCCCGGTCGTGGTGTAGCTGACGGTAGGAACCGTCGAGCGCCGGCTTTGGCCGGGCTGGTCAGGCGGCCACTGCGGGCAGGCTGACGAGCGGATCATCGCTGATCGGGGCGATGCTTTCCAGCGTGATGTAGCGAGCCCGCTGGACGGCCCATTCATCATTCTGTTCGAGCAGGATGGCGCCGACCAGCCTGGTGATGGCGTCCTCGTTGGGGAAGATGCCGACGACCTCGGTCCGGCGCTTGATCTCGCCGTTGAGACGCTCCAGCGGATTCGTCGAATGGAGCTTGGCGCGATGCTGTGGCGGGAAGGTCATGTAGGCGAGCACGTCGGTCTCGGCTTTGTCCATCAGGGCAGCGAGCTTGGGAACGGTCGGCCTGAGCTGGTCGGCGACCTTGCGCCATTGTTGGCTGGCAGCGCCCGCATCGTTCTGGGCGAAGGCGGTGGCGATGAAGGCCGAGACGACCCGCCGTCCGCTGCGGCCGGCATGGGCGAGCGCATTGCGCATGAAGTGAACCCGGCAGCGTTGCCAGGTTGCGGTGAGGACCTTCGAGACGGCGGCCTTGATGCCCTCATGGCTGTCGGAGACGACGAGCTTGACGCCGCGCAGGCCGCGCCGCGCCAGCTTGCGCAGGAACGCGGTCCAGAAGGTCTCGGCCTCGGACGGGCCGATATCCATGCCCAACACCTCGCGCCGGCCGTCGCTGTTGACGCCGACCGCAACGATCACCGCGACCGAGACGATCCGGCCGGCCTGGCGCACCTTCACATAGGTCGCGTCGATCCAGAGATAGGGCCAGTCGCCCTCGATCGGCCGGTCGAGGAAGGCCCGCACCCGCTCGTCGATCTCCTCGCAAAGCCGCGACACCTGGCTCTTCGAGATGCCGCTCATCCCCATCGCCTTGACCAGGTCATCGACCGAGCGGGTCGAGATGCCCTGGATGTAGGCCTCCTGGATCACCGCCGTCAGCGCCTTCTCCGCCATGCGACGCGGCTCGAGGAAGCCCGGAAAGTAGGAGCCCTTGCGCAGCTTGGGGATGCGCAACTCGACCGTGCCGGCGCGCGTCTCCCAGTCGCGCTCGCGATAGCCGTTGCGCTGGGCCAGACGCTCCGGACTCTTCTCGCCAAAGCCGGCGCCGGTCAGGCTGCCGACCTCCAGCTCCATCAGGCGCTGGGCGGCAAAGCCGATCATCTCACGCAGAAAATCCGTGTCGGGGCTCTTCTCCAGCAGCCCGCGCAGGCTCATCATCTCGTCGGTCATCGGGGATCTCTCGGCTCGGGGTTGGCGTTCGCAACCCAAACCTAACCGGCAATCGCCGATGACCACCTGCCAGCTACACCATCACCAGGGACACGACCTGCCCCTTGCGGGGCGACGCATTTCGAAGCACACCTCGCGAACCCCCTCGCGCATGTGCGGCCTCAGGGAGCACGGCAAGGGAGGGCGGCGCCCAGCGACCGTCCCGACCGGGTTGCACGAGCCTCGACCGCTTACCCAGTCGCCAGGAACCTCGACGATTCAGGATAGAGCTCTACGACACCGCGCGCGCATGAAGCGCGCAGTCATAGACAACCTCTGACCAATCGCCCTTCATCGGTGGAGATCTGAATATGGGCGCCGAACAAGCGCCGAAGCGTGGGCGGCCGTCTGACTATGCAGACGACCTGGTCGACGAGTTCTGCAGGCGCATCGCCCAAGGTGGGAGCGTGGCTTCGGTCTGCGAGGCCGACGACATGCCGGATCATGCCACCGTCTATCGCTGGCAGCGTTCGCGTCCTGATTTCTGCGAGCGTCTCGCGCATGCGCGCGCGGAGAGGTCAGAGGCGTTTTCCAATCAGATCCTCGTGCTAGGCAAGCGCGCGGTGGAGGAGCAGATCGACCCAGCCCGGGTGCGGGTTGCGATCGACGCAATCGACAAGGCAGCCCGCATTATGCAGCCACGCAAGGTCGAACTGACCGGCGCGAACGGCGGCCCGATCAAGACGCAGGACCTATCACGGCTCTCCGATGAACAGCTCGCTGCGCTCGACGCTATCCTCGGCACGGTTGCCGACGCTGGCGGAGGTGAGGGCGGAGATCCGGCGCCGGGAGATTCAGAAGGAGCGTGAGCGCCTGGCGCGCGACGCCGACGCGATCCGAGCGCGGTGCTCGACACTGGCAGGCTTCGTTCGCGAGGCTTGGCACGTGCTCGAGCCGAACGCCCGGCTGGTGTGGAACTGGCACCTCGACGCGCTGTGTGCCCACCTCGAGGCAATCACCTTCGGCACGATGCAGCCGCCACGGCTGCTGGCCAATGTCCCGCCCGGCTCGTCGAAGTCGCTGATCTGCAGCGTGCTTTGGCAGGCCTGGGAATGGGGACCCTGTGGCAAGCAGAGCCTTCGCTATCTGACGACGGCGTTCAACGACGTCCCGGTCAAGCGCGACACCCGCAAGTGTCGCGACCTGATCCTGTCGGAGTGGTATCGGGCGCTATGGCCTGAAGTCGTGCTCACCAGGACGGGTGAAACTTCGTTCGCGAACAGCTCGACAGGCACCCGTGAGGGCGTGGCGTTCGGTTCGCTGACCTCGCAGCGCGGCGACAGGCTGATCATCGACGACCCGCACTCGACCGAGACGGCCGAGAGCCCCACGGAGCGACAGACGACGACCCGGCGATTCCGGGAAGGCGCCATGAACCGCCTGAACGATCAGGAGCGATCCGCGATCGTCGTCGTGATGCAGCGCCTGCACGCCGAGGACGTCTCGGGCACCATCCTGAAGCTCGGGATGGAGTTCGTGCATCTCTGCCTGCCGATGGAGTTCGAGCCGGAGCGGAAGTGCCGCACGGTGATCGGGTTCGAGGATCCGCGCACCGCCGACGGCGAATTGCTCGATCCGATCCGCTTCCCGCCCAAGGCGGTCGAGGCGCTCAAGCGCGACATGGGCTCATATGCCTATGCCGGCCAGTATCAGCAGCGACCGACGCCCCGCGAAGGCGGGATGTTCAAGCGCGCGTGGTTCGAGGGCAAGACGATCCAAGTGGCGCCGGCCGGTACGAAATGGGTTCGGCACTGGGATTTGGCGGCGACTGCTCGCTCGAACAGCGCACGCACGGCGGGCGTCAAGCTGGGCCGCGCCCCCGACGGGTCTTTTGTCGTCGGGCATGTGGTGAAGATTCAGGACGAAGGCCCCGCTGTCCGCAGGCTTATCAAGGCTACTGCCGAGACTGACGGCCACAGCGTGCAGATCAGTATTCCTCAAGACCCCGGCCAAGCCGGCAAGGTCCAGAGCAAGGACATGATCGCGATGCTCGCCGGCTACCGCGCCCACGCGGAGCCGGAGACCGGCGACAAGGTCACGCGCGCCGAGCCATTAGCCGCCCAGTGCGAGGCCGGCAACGTCTGGATCGTGTCAGGCACATGGAATGACGACTATCTCGACGAGCTCTGCCTGTTCCCGGGCGGCTCATTCAAGGACCAGGTTGACGCCAGTTCCGGTGCTTTCGGCCGGCTCGCCAACGCATCGAGGTTCACCCTCGCCAATGTGAGCTGACCGCATGCTGACGTCCGACACGCTCGTGAATCTGATTTCCGGGCTGGGGACGGTCAGGGACAAATCGACGGGCGGCATGTTCACGCTGCCGCTGCTCGACAAGAACCAGGTCGACAATGCCTACCGAGGCGACTGGATCGCGAGGAAGATCGTCGACATCCCGGCTTTCGACGAGACGCGCGAATGGCGCGACTGGCAGGCTGACAAGCCCCAGATCGAGAAGATCGAGGCCGAGGAGGCGCGGCTTGGCGTCCAGGCCAAGGTTGCCCGGGCCCGCAAGCTGGCGCGGCTCTATGGCGGTGCGGTGCTGTTCATCGGGACAGGCGACGCCGATCCGATGAGCGAGCTCCGGCCGGACAGCGTGAGGGCAGGCGGGCTCAAATACCTGCACGTCTTCAGCCGCCACGAGATGATCGCCGGCGAGCTCGAGCAGGATCCGCTCTCGCCCTTCTACGGGGAGCCGATCAAGTATTCGCTGGCCGGCAAGACCGTCATGGTCGACGTCCACCCCTCGCGGGTCGTGCGCTTTGTCGGCGCCGAGCTGCCTGACCGCGTCATGGCTTATGACGGCTGGGGCGATACAGTGCTGCAGGCGGTCTACGACGCCGTCATGCAGGCCGGGAGCGCGGCCGCGGCCATCGCCGCCATGCTCCAGGAGGCCAAGGTCGACGTCATCAAGGTGCCGGGGTTCATGGAGAACCTCGCGACGCAGGAGTACGCTGCCCGGGTTCTCCAGCGTTACTCGCTGGCCAACACCGGCAAGTCGATCACCAACACTCTGATGATCGACGGCGAGGAAGAGTGGGACCACAAGCAGATCTCGTTCGCCCAGCTGCCAGAGGTTCTGAACACCTACCTGCAGATCGCCTCAGGCGCAGCGGACATCCCGGCGACGCGGTTGCTGGGCCAGACGCCTGGCGGCCTGCAGTCGACCGGGCAGAGCGATATCCGGAACTACTACGATCGGATCAGCGCCGGGCAGAACCTCGAGCTCCGGCCGGCGCTCTCCCGCCTCGACGAGATCCTGATCCGCTCCGCGCTCGGCAGTCGGCCGGCAGCCATCCACTACGCGTGGGCGCCGCTCTGGCAGATGACCGAAGTCGAGAAGGCCGACGTCGCGCAGAAGAAGGCGACGGCGATCAAGGCGATCGCCGACACCGGGCTGATCCCGGATCATGCCTTCGCCCGCAGCGTCCAGAACATGTTCGTCGAGGATGGGACGTTCCCCGGTCTTGACGAAGCGCTTGAGGAGTTCGGTGACGAGCCCGAGGACAGGGATGCAGAAGCGGAAGCCACGCGGCTGAACGAGCAGCAGCGCCACCGGGCGGCCGACGAATGAACGTCCAGTCCTGGATGCGAGAGGCGCGGAAGACGAAGCGCAAGCGCGTCGTGCTACGGCCGATCTCTGCGACTGTCGCGTTCGAGATGGCGATTCTGGCTCCGACGAACCAGTTGCTGAGGCGGATGGCTGCGCAGGTGGCGCAGGATGTGCTGCCTGCAGCGGTCTCGGCAAAGCACCAGCTGATGCGCGATGACCTGAATTGGTTCGAGCGCGCCATCCGGGCGCTGCGGGATTTCGCGGATGGCTTCGTCGATGGGCTGCGCTCGGAATGGCGCGACGCGTTCGAGTCGGAGGAGACGCGGAACCGGCGGAAGTGGAACGAGGCCGCCCGGTCGGCGATTGGTATCGACCTTGGCGCGGTTCTTCGTGCCGAGGGGATCGAGGACACGATCGACGCCGCCGTCCTCCGCAATGTCTCGCTGGTCCGTGGCCTTTCTCAGGACGTCGCGCGCCGGCTCTCGAACAAGCTGCTCGACGCTCTGACCCGAGGTCTGAACAACCGCGAGCTCGAGAAGATCATCACCCAGGAGTTCGGCATCGCCCGGCGGCGCGCCAAGCTCATCGCCCGGGATCAGGCCGCCAGCTTCAACGGCGACCTGAACCGGATTCGCCAGCAGGCCATGGGCGTCACGGAATACGTCTGGTCGACGTCCCTAGACGAGCGCGTTCGCGGCAATCCCGAGGGCAAATATCCGAACGCCCGGCCGACCCACTGGGCGCGCGAAGGCAAGACGTTCAAATGGGCGAGCCCTCCGAGCGATGGGCACCCCGGCCAGCCGATCAACTGCCGCTGCACGGCGCGCGCGGTCATCGAGTTCTAAGGAGCGTCAGTTCGCCTCGGCATCCTGCACCGCTTGGATCATCAGCGACAGGATGCGCAAATGAGCGTTGGCCGCGGCGAGCGCGTGCAAATCGACGGCGTCAGGGCCCGAACCAGGCGGCCCCAGCGCCGCAAGCCCATCAGATGCGAGCGTCCTGAGCTCTCCATAGAGATGGCGTAGCTCCGCGAGCAATGCGTCATTCAGCTGATCCATAAGCCCATCGTAGGCGCGCCAGCCGCGCATGCGATGTCATTTGACGTTCGACACTTCTCCTAATCGGGCACGACTTCATGCTCTTCACCGACAAGATCGCCTTGTCTGGCACGCGCCGGACTGGGGACGGCTACCTCGTGGCCGATGCCCGCGTCGCGCGGACCGGGATCCAGATCTACCTGGGGCGCGAGGTCGGCCGGCCGGATATGGAGCAGGTTCGAGTCTATCGCGCTCCGGAACAGGTTTTCGCCGACGAGGCCATGGCGTCCTTCGCCCACCGGCCGGTGACGAACGATCACCCGTCCGAAGCAGTCAACGCCAAGAACTGGAAGCGCTACTCGGTTGGCCAAACCGGCGACGAGGTGAAGCAGGACGGCAAGTTCCTCCGCATCCCCATGGTCGTCATGGACCAAGCCGCCATCGACGACATCGAGGCCGGCAAGAGCGAGCTTTCGAACGGCTACGGCTGCGACCTCGATTGGACGCCTGGCACGACGCCCGAGGGCGAAGCCTACGACGCAATGCAGATCCGAATTCGCGGCAACCATGTCGCGATCGTCAAGGCCGGCCGCGCCGGACCTGAATGCCGCATCGGCGATAGCTGGGCGGCCATCACCACCGAGCAGAAGGACGCTCCCATGTCGCTGAAGACGGTCACCGTCGATGGCATCCCGGTCGAGGTCACCGATCAGGGCGCCACGGTCATCAATACCCTGCTCGGCCGGATCGCCGATGCGGGCAAGGCCAAGGATACGCTCGTCGCGGATCACGAGAAGGCGCTTGCTACCAAGGACGCCGATCTTGCCAAGAAGGACGCCGAGATCGACGCCCTCAAGGCGAAGGTACTCGACGACGCGGCGCTCGATGCCCGCGTGCAGGCCCGCGGCGATCTCGTCGCCAAGGCGAAAGCAATCGCTCCCGAGGTCGCCACCGACGGCAAGTCCGACGCTGACATCCGGCGTGCGGTCGTCACGGCCAAGCTCGGCGATGCCGCCGTCAAGGACAAGCCCACGGCCTATATCGACGCCCGCTTCGACATCCTCGCCGAGGACGTGAAGCCGAGCGACCCGGTCCGCGGCGTCATCAAGGACGGCCCGGCGCCGACCGCCAAGACATCCGTCACTGACGCTCACACCGCCATGGTCACCGGTCTTCAGGACGCCTGGAAGACCCCGACGAAGGGAGCCGCCTGATGCCCGCGATTCAGACCACCTACGCCGCCACCCACGCCCGCTGGGTCGAGGGCATGGTCCTCAACATGGAGCCGAACGTCGTCGTCAGCCGCGTGGCGGAAGACGCTGAGGGCATCGGCTTCGGCAAGGTCGGCGTGCAGGGCACGGCTGACAACCAGGTCGTTGACTCCGAAGCGACGGTCAAGTTCGTCGGCATCGCTGTCCTCGACGTCAACCGCCCCACGGGCAAGTACGAGCAGTACGACACCGTCGCCCTGATGAAGAAGGGCGTGATCGTCGTGCAGGCATCCGAGGCCGTCGCTGTGGGCGACCCGGTCTATTACACGCCTGCCACCGGCGTCCTGTCGAAGACCTCGTCATCGAACACCCAGATCGTCGGCGCGCAGTGGGATACCAGCACCTCCGGTGCCGGTCTCGCCGCCCTGCGGCTCAACACCCCGTAAGGAGCGGCACCATGAACGTTCACATCACGCAGGACGCGCAGCAGGCGGCTCTGTCCTTCCTCATCCGTCAGGGGACGCTCATCGAGCCGACCGTGTACGCGATGAGGTATCAGGAGATCCAGTATCCGGCCCTGATCCCCGTCGACACCTCGGCGCCGGAGTGGATCCAGTCCGTCACCTACTTCTCGATGGACGGCGTCGGTCAGGCGCAGTGGTTCGCCGGCCAGGCCCAGGACATCCCGAAGGTCGCGCTGACCCGCGACAAGTTCGAGACGACCGTCTCCATGGCTGCGATCGGCTATGGGTACGACCTCGAGGAGCTTGGCACGGCTCAGCTGCTCGGCATGAACCTCAGTGCAGACAAGGCGACGCTTGCTCGCCGGGTCGCCGAGGAGAAGATCGATCAGGTTGCATTCGTCGGCGATACGACGAAGGGCTTCACCGGCCTGGTCAACGCCTCGACCCCGACCGCAACCACGGCGCCGGCGGACGGTTCCGGCTCGGCAACCACCTTCGTCAGCAAGACGCCGGACCAGATCCTTCGCGACATCAACGGACAGTTGACCGGAATCTTCACCGGCACGCTGGGCGCAGAGATCGCGGACACGATCCTGCTGCCCTACTCGGTGCTGCTCGACCTCTCGACCCGTCGGATCGACACGGTTAACCAGACCACGATCCTGGAATGGATCGAGCGCAACAACATCTACACCCGCACGACCGGTCAGGCGCTGACCATCCGCGGCGTGTTCGGCTACCTCGACACGGCCGGCGCCTCGTCGACCAAGCGCATGGTCGCGTATCGGCGTTCGCCGGAGGTGCTGAAGATGCACATGCCGATGCCGTTCCGCTTCCTGCCGGCCTGGCAGACCGGGCCGATCCGCTTCGACGTGCCGGGCATTTTCCGCCTCGGTGGCGTCGACATCCGCCGGCCCAAGGCCGTGCGCTACCTCGACGGCATCTGAGGAGGATCGATCATGAAGATCACCAACATCTCCAAAGGCCCGCGCGGCGTGAATGCGACGGACGGCACGGTCTTGATCGAGCCGGGCGAGTCCGTCGAGGTCGAGTTGAGCGCGGCCGAAGCGAAGATCGCGAAAGCCACCGGCTGGTTCGATATGAGCGGTAAGGCGAAGGCCGAGCCGAAGGTCGAGCCGGACGATGCGCTGGAGGCCAAGCATGCCGGCGGCGGCGTCTGGTACGTCATGAAGGGCGACGAGCGCGTCTCGGACGGCATGAAGAAGGACGATGCCGAGGCCTTCAACGCGCTCTCTGCTGACGAGAAAGCCGTCTTCATCGCCAAGCCCGTCGAGCAGGCTGGAGCCTGAGCCATGGCCCGGGCACCGCTCTACACGGTCACGAACCTGCGGGAAGAGGCCCGCTTCGCTGAGATCGGCATCCGCAAGGTGCCGCTCGACGCCGGGAGCTTCAAGGAGCTTCCGATCAGCGAGGAAACCGCCCTCGAACTCGCCGCGCAGGGCTTCAAGGTCGCCCGGCCCGACGGCAAGGTGATCTCGGTCAAGCGCGAGGCCAAGGCCAAGGACGCCTGACGATGCCCTACACGCTCCCGACGCTCGAGCAGTTCCGGACAAAGTTCCCGACCTTCGCGGGCGTCGCGGGCCCGACCATCACCGCGGCGATCCAGGAGGCATCGGCTTCGGTCGGTACGTCCTGGATCGAGGCCGACTATCAGCCGGCCATCCTCTACATGGCCGCTCACCTCATGACGCTAGACGGCGCGTTGTTCGAGGCTCTCGGCGCTGGCGCTGCAGGCGGTCTCATGGGCGCCGGCCTGGTCACCGAAACCAAGGTCGGCGACGCGCAGGTCAAGCTGGGCGGGAACAGCGGCTCGTCAGGCGGGAGCGCATCGAGCTCCGGTCTGTCCAGCACGCCCTACGGCCTTCGGTACCGCGACTTGCTGAAGCGGAACCAGCCCGCCGTCGCCCTGGTGTGATCCATGATCCAGATCAAGACGAAGGTGACGCTCCGTCGCCGCGGCAACCTCGCCAACCACATCGCCAAGATCGAGAAGGGCGTCAAAGGCCCGAAAGCGGTCAAGGTCGGCTTCCCGAAGGGGAAGGCTGACGCTGATGTCGTCTCGATAGCTATCTGGAACCACCTCGGCACCTCACGCGGGATTCCACCGCGGCCGTTCATCACCATCGCGATGTACAAGAGCCGCCGAGAGATCCGGGCGGCGCTGCGGAAGATCGCCAAGGGCACGGTCGAGAACGGAACGCCGATCGCCGCCCAACTCCCCAAGCTCGGGGCGTATGGCGCCGGCAAGATCCAGGATCAGATCGCCGCGAACACGCCGCCGCCGAACGCGCCTTCGACCATCAGGCAGAAGGGCTCGTCCCGGACGCTGATCGACACCGGCAGGATGCGCCAGAGCGTGACCTGGGAGATCGACAAGTGACCCTGTTCGCGCTCGCCGGGCTTGCGGTCGATCTGGCCGCCACTCCGCACACGCTCCGGACCTATCCGGCTGGTTCGTATGTCGAAGGCGAGTGGACCCAGGGTGAGGCGATCGAGACGCCGATCCGCGCCGTGATGCAGGCGCCGTCGACCAAGGATCTTCAAAGCCTTCCCGAAGGCGAGCGGATCGAGGGGCTGGTGACGGTCTGGTCTCGCTCCCCTCTGAACCCGGCAGACGAGGACGACGGCGTGCGTTCCGACGAGGTCATCAACGCCCGGGGCGAGGCCTATCGCGTCGTCCGCGTTCTGCAGCGCGCCGAGGCCGGCTTCTACCGCGCGATCGCGAGGCTGATCACACATGATCGAGGACGAGGCGTACCGGAGCCTGTGGCACTACCTTAAGCGGGTCGACGACAACGCTTCGCTGATCGACCCAACCCGCGAGAAGCTGGTCGAGATCGTTCGGGACAATCAGAGCGCGCCGCGGCCCAAGGGGCCGTACGCGATGATCCAGTTCGTCACGGATCGCGACACCGGCGAGATCGACGGCGAGTGCTACGAGGATCGGGACATCGGCGGCGAGGACCGCGTCGTCCTCTCCAAACACCGCGGCGTCGAGTTGCTGATCCGCGTGCATGTCTATTCGCCGCGACCGGTCGACCATGCCGGCCTGTTGCAGGCGGGCCTCCGAAGCGGAGAAGCCGCCGTCTGGATGGCCCCGTTCGTCATCCGCGAGGTCGGTCAGGCCACCCGCGCGCCGGAGATGATCCAGCAGTCGCCGGAAGGCCGCGCGTTCTTCGACGTCACCATCGGCGCCATCGCCACGAACCAACTGCTCGTCGACGTCATCGAGACGGGCGAGGTCATCACCGAAGGCGCGGGCGGATCGACCGTCACGACCTCCTCCACCTACGCCAAGCCCTGAGGATCATCGCATGACCCGTCTTCCGTACAGCCGCGTCGTCGACGTTTCCCTGACGCGTCAGGACCGCTTCGCCACCGCGACCGGTTTCTCGGTCGCGCTGATCGTCCAGACCGAGGCGGTGGCCGGCATTCTCGACGCCAGCAACCGCACGAAGCTGTACAGTGACATGACGGAGGTCGCGGTCGACTTCGACGCAGGCGATGCGGCCTACAAGGCGGCGTCCGCGATGTTCGCACAGAACCCGCGGCCTCGGCAGATCAAGATCGGTTACCGCAACATCGCGAACCCGATCACGACCGAGCTCGACGCGATCTATTCGGCAGATCCCGACTGGTACTGGATCGGGTTCACCAGCGAGATCCGCGACACGATCAACCAGCAGCTCGCCGCCGACTGGGCCGAGACACATTCGGTTCTGATGGGCCTCGACAGTAACGACCCCAGCACCGAGACGGCGGCGGCCGAGCCAGACAAGACGTCGACCGTCACCATGACGATCGCCAACCCCGGCGTCGTCACCTGGACCGGCCATACGCTGCAGAACGGCAATCAGGTGCGCTTCACGACGACCGGTGCGTTGCCGAGCGGTCTGACCGCCGGCACGAACTATTATGTTGTGAACCAGGCGACGAACACCTTCCAGATCTCCGCCACGCTCGGCGGATCGGCGATCACCACGACCGGGACGCAGAGCGGCACTCACACTGCCGTCTCGCCGCAGTATGGCGGCTCGATCGCCGAATACATCGAGAGCATGGGCTACGATCGGTCGTTCGTGTTCTACCACACGGACGCGACGCTCTATGGCGCGCTGGCGATGCTGGCTTATGCCGCAACCCGCGATCTCGACCGCGGCAACCTGGTGGCTGCCCAGCGCGGCGACATCAACAGCGGCAACGCCTATACTCTGAAGTTCAAGAAGCTGACCGGCATCACCGTGCTGAACAAGGGCAGCGCCGTCGTCCAGGCGATCACCGGCTTCGTGCCGGGGCTCGGAATCGATGCCGCGCAGGGCCATCGCGCGAACACCTATGTCGATATCGGCGGCCTGCCGATGGTCGTCGAGGGATCGGTCGGCTCCGGCGCCTTCATCGACGAGATCCACGCCTCGGACTGGATCGTTGCCCGGATGCGCGAGGCGCTGCTCTCGACGCTGGCCAACAATCCTCGCGTGCCGATGACGAACCCCGGCGTCGCGATCCTCTGCAACACGGTCCGGGGCGTGATGAACCGGGCGGTCGCGGCGGGCATTGTCGCGGCCGAGTTCGGCGATGACGATACTGAGGTCGTGCCGGAGTTCACGATCGCCGTCGACCGCGTCGAGAACATCCCGGCCAGCCAGCGCCGGAATCGGATCGCACCCGACATCAAGGTGACATTCCGCTACGCCGGCGCGATCCACTACGCCTCGGCATCGATCACCCTCACGTTCTGAGGCCTCGGCCTGACCTGACCAGGAGCACCACCCATGGCCGTGAACTGCCCTCCGCTGACCCTCTACAGCGCCATGAATGTCGCCCTGACGATCGATGGCCGGAAGGTCATTGGTCTTTGGGAAGGCGACGACGCGATCACCGTTGAACGCAACACCGACCTTGGCACGCCGCTGACTGGCGCCGACGGCGCGTCCGTGGTCTCGATCAGCGCCGACCAGTCGGCCTTGCTGACGATCAAGCTGCAGGCCAACTCGGCGATGAACCAGTATCTCGAGCAGCGCGTGAAGGCGATGCGGATGGGATCTCAGCGCCTGCTGACGGTCGGCCTGGTCGATACTGGAACTGGCGAGGGCGGCGGTTGCTCCTCGGCCGTCATCACCAAGGAGCCGAGCAAGTCGTTCGGCGCCAACGCGACAGAGCGCGAGTGGCAGATCTTTTGTAACTGCTGGCAGAGCAACGACATCAGCTACAACCCGGCGGCCTAACCCTTCGGCTTGAGGCTATCCATCAGATCGAACGGCGTGGGGATAGGAATCGGGCTAAGCGCTGCCATCTGCTGTGGCGCGATGCCCATCTTCAGGGCCATCACCTGGATTACCGCGAGCTGCATCACAGCGAATTCACGCAGTTGCGAAACCTCCATCTGGAGGCGGTCGATCTTCTCGTTCAGTTCGTCACTCAATGAGGAAGCTCCTGTGAGCCTGGACCACGCTCCTTCACCACATCAACCAATTGAGATGCCATCTCCAACGCTTGTTTGTCGTCGAGGAGCATCATCATGCCCGCTCCTTCCGCCGGGGACAGGATTAGGCACGGCCGGGTTCCTGCGGGTAGCTGGGCCTCAGCGACCTGCCAATGTTGTGCCATTTGATATAGTCCGTTGGCGGTCTCCAGAGCCATCGGCGCTAGACGCTGTTGGATGATCGCCTGCAAGGCCTCCTCCCTGGTCGGGCGAAACTCGACATGCTGCTCGATCCACTCGTCCAGCTTGGCAACAAGGTCATCAGGTAGATCAAGCGTCAGCTTCAATTAGGCCTCCCGGTACAGTGTATCGAACCCGATCGGCGCGTCTGACGCAACGGGATGATCGCGGAGACCGTCCCATGGCCTGCTCTCGCTGCCTCGCTGCCCGCCGCGCTTTGAAGGATGCCGTCGGCAAGGCGGCCCGAGGCCAGATGAAGGCCGCGGCCTCATCCATCCGTCAAATATACGACCAGGCGCGCGAGAGCGACCGCATCCGTTTCATCACCCGAAGGAAGCCACATGGCTGAAAAGAAGATCCAGGGCCGCACCGTGCGCTACGATCGGCTGCCTGCGGATGAGGGGCTCAAGATGCTCCTGCGTGTGTTGAAGGTGCTCGGGCCGGCATCCGGATTGATCGAGGCCATCGCCACGGAAGACGAAGCCCGGCGGGACATGCTGGCGATGCAAGCGATCGCCTCATTTACTGCGGACATGGATACGGACGCCGTCTTCTCGCTGGTCATGGACATGGTCCGGCATTGCCATGTCGACGGCGACGAGGCCGTACCGGGCGTCATGGATCTGCAGGAGCTGCTGGCGATCGCGATGTTCGCCCTGCAGACGGAGTTCGGCCATTTTTTCGCCGACGGAGCGGGCTCGGTCCTCCAGAAGGTCAGCAGGGCGGCGTAAGCCTCTCGGCTTCACAGGTTCGCTCCATCGCTCCAAACGTCGCCGCCGACCTTTTTCTGTGGCGGCCGACGCGTTCCGATCCGCCGCTTGCCTCCCGTCACGACCTCCGCACGATCTACAATCTCGACGATCTCTTCGACATGCATGAGGTGCTCGACCTCGAGGACCATCTGGCCGCGAAGGCGACTGCGGATCTGGGACGCCCCGGCCGATGATCCCGTAGCGTGAGGCATTCTGGCGCCGCTAACTGCCGCCGCACATGGAGGCGAGAATGCGGTCAGTGGCTCTTGGAACGGTCTTGGTCTTTGCGGTCGCGGCTCAGGCCCAACAGGCGCCTCGAGTCGTCACCTTCGCGGAGCTCGAGCGCAATCGCGCGGCCTGGGCCGGCGACATCGTCCGCATCGACCGCGTGATGATCTTCGGTTTCGCGCAATACAGCGGCGGGCTGGTTCGGGACGCGACATCCGGCGCCAAGCTCGACGACGCGGGCATGACGCCCCGCACGATCTACCAGCTCGAACGGTTTTGCAGCCGCGCGTCGAATTCCAGCTACTCGAAAGAGTGCCGTGGGTCGCTGATCTTCAAAGTGACACTCCGCGAGGAACATCGCGGCGGCTTCACCATCAGGGAGGCCGAGTTTATCCCTGAGTAGGAACGCCCATGGCCGTCATCGAGGAACTCGTCTCCAAGCTCGGCTTTGAGGTCGAGGGCCTGGGCAAGCTCAAGGCTGCGGCCAAGCAGTTCGACGCCACCAAGAAGGCGGTCATTGCATCTTCCAACCCTCTCAAGGCTGCGGGGGCATCCGCCACGGTCGCGGCTGTCGGCGTCGGCAAGCTCGGGGACCAGTCGAAGAAGTCGAGCCGTGGAATCCTGCTTCTCAGCACCGCGCTCGCCGGATTGCGTCGAGCGGGCGCTATCGCCGCCAGTGCTCTCCGAACCGTCCTGATGATTGCGATCCGGCTCGTCGGCGTGTTCGCCGGGCTGGCGGCAGGGGCTGCGGTCGTCGCCGCAGGCTTCGTCGCAATCGGCGTCAAGGCTGCGCTCGCCCGGCGGGAAGTCCGCCTCGCGGCCGCCGAGATTGGCACCAGCGCGCAGAACCTTGAGACCGTCGGCAACATCATCAAGGGCGCCGGGTTCGGAGTCGGCTTCGCGGATGAGGCCAAGAAGGTCGTTGGCGCGATCGACGAGGTGGCCAAGACCATCCGCAAGGGTGGCGACGAGGCCGATGAGGCCAAGAAGAAATTCCAGGGCTTCGGCATCGACCCGAGCTTCAACGTCGATCCCAGGACGGGCAAGTCGCGCGACAGCGCTGCGATCGCCCTAGACGTCTTCCAGGCCTACAAGCGTGCGACCGAGCAGGCGGCCAACCTTCGCAAGCAGGCGGATGCGCTCGGCAGCAAGGCGCCGAAGAAGGCCGCTGCGCTCCGCAAGAAAGCCATCGAACAGGATCGCAAGAACGATCAGCTTGCCGAGGATTCGGGGATCAGCGGCCGGCTCAAGGTTCTGCTGGATGGGATGACCGCCAAGCAGTTCGACGCCCTCGCCAGCGAGATTTCGCGCCTCTTCCCGACGACGTCGAACAAGGAGGAGGGAGCACGAGCAGAGGTCGCCAATCAGGCCGTCGAGGCCGGCCTCAAGTTCGATGCCCTACTGCAAGGCTTGTCGGAACGGTTCAAGGAAATCGGCACTTCCCTCGCAGGCGGCTTTCTGCCCGGGCTAAACAGTTTCCTCGACAGCGTGATCGCGTTCGCCAAGCGGACCGGGATCATCAAGGAGACGGTCGGTGAGCGCAACGCTCGCACCGAGATGGAGCGGGAGGCCAATCGGGCCAGCGGGCTCGGACGTGCGACCGACGATGACCTGAAGGCTGCCGCGGATCGTTCTCAGCAGCGGTTCGAGGACAGCATCAAGGCCCGCTCCGAGCGGATCAAAAAGCAGATCTCGCCCGAGGCCAATGCCGCGAAGATGCAGCAGCAGGCCGAGCAGAAGACCGACAACCGCAAATACGAGAACATCGGCAACGACCAGCGCACGATCTCACCGAGCATCAACGTCCAGGCCTCGGGTCTCGATGCCGTCGCCTCGGCGGTCAAGAACGCCGTGCTCGGCGCGATCTCGACCAAGGGCGCCAACACCTCGACGGGAGCGCTGACCGCTCCATGAGCCTCACCTTGAGACTAAGTCCCGACGCGTCAGAACTTGATTTTGTTCGTCCTCTTACGGCCGCCGAGCTTATTCCTGAGATCGGCGATGCTCCTGTCGGCCTTGTCGAGACCGGCGATCAACTCGTCACCCTTGACGGTGACCACCTCATTACAGCCGGCACAGACGAGTACCGAGTTCGCCCTAATAAATCCGATCGACTTTGGGGTCTTATGGCCGCAGCCAGGGCAGGGGATTCCAAGCTCGACATTCTCGAACATGATCGCTCCCAAGTTGCCGGCTGAGGCTGGCATTCTGCCGCGCGAGAGTCGAATCCCATGAGCTGTATTCTCGTCAGCCGCTCGATCGGCGGCGTCTTCGTCGACGTCGTGATCTCCGAAGAGCACGAGTCGGAGATGGAGATCGCCGATCACCCGGTCGAGCAGGGCACGAAGATCTCCGACCATGCCTGGCTTCTGCCATACAAGGTCATTTTGGAATCGGTCGTCGACGGCCCGCGGGCCGTCGCGGCCTTTCAGCAACTGCTAGCGGTCCAGAAGGCGGCCGAGCCCTTCACCCTGATCACAGGGCTGAAGGTCTGCCAAAACATGATGATCCAGAAGCTCAATCCCATCCGGGACAGGGAGCATCCTCGGGTTCTCAAGTTCACTGCCGAATTGCGCGAGGTCCGGATCGTCAGCACGGAATCGAGCGGCGGGACGAGTGCGGACGACAAGGCCCAGACGACGACGCAACGCGGTCAGGTTTCGGCGCGAACCAGCCAGAGCATTCCGGCCACGACGAACAGCATCCTCGACAACGCCAAGGCCGTCGACTGAGCCATGCCCTATCGCGAGCTTCCGATCATCGACGCGCCCTCGCAGGCGTTCACGACGACGCTCGCCGGTCGGCGCTGCGACTTCGCCGTCAACTATTCGACCTTTGACGACCGCTGGTCATTCAACCTCGACGTCGATGGAGTTCGCGTTCTTTCAGGGCGCAAGATCGTTCTCGGCGTTGACCTGGTTGCGCCCTTCGCGCTCGGCATAGGCAGCCTGATCGCAGCGCCGTGGGGCGATGAGGGCGCTCAGCCCGGCCGCACGGAACTACCCTCCGGGCGTGTTCGGCTCTTCCACTACGACCCCGCCGAGGCTGCAGCGTGAGTGTTCGTCAGTGGGGCAGGGTTGCTGAGGTGACGGTATCCGGCAAGGCCGGCACCCTCACGGTGCGCGAGCTCAAGATCGACTTCAGCGTGTCGAAGGGCATCGGCTCGAAGCAGAACACCGCGACGATCGCGGTCTGGAACCTGACCAAGAGCCACCGCAAGCAGCTCGGCGAGGAGTTCGACACAATCGAGCTCAAGGTTGGCTACAAGAGCGGCGCACTCTCGACGATCTTCAAAGGAAGCATTCGCGACGTCACACACACCAAGGACACCGCGGACGTCAAATCCGAGATGGAATGCGGCGACGGCGATGAGGCCTTCAGCAAGGGCGCTGTGTCCAAGACGTTTCCGGCCGGCACCAAACCGAAGCAGATTGTCGACTACCTTGCGGGCGAGATGCCCGGTGCCACCAAGGGTGAGACGAAGGGAATAGACGATCTGCCGGCCTACAAGCGGCCCGTCAGTCTTTTCGGGTGGTCATGGTCGGAGATGGACAAGATCGGCCGTGAGCATGGCTTCTACTGGTCGATCCAGAACGGCCAGATCGAGGCGGTGAAGAACGACCAGACCCTTCAGGGGACCACCATCGTGTCGAGCGAAACCGGTATGATTGGGATCCCCGAGATCACCGACAAGGGCGTGAAGATCAAGGCGCTCCTCAATCCAAACATCGCGCCCGGCCGGCAGATCGATGTTCGATCCGACTTCCTCGACGAGGAGAGCGGGCGCGACAAGCGCAAGACTGACGAGGGCGGCGGCATCTTCCGCGTGTCGGACGTCACCTTCAGCGGCACGAACGAGGGTCAAGACTGGTACGTCGAGGCCGAGGGCAGCCGCGTCGAAGGCGGGAAGGTCGTAAGGTAATGGCCGGCCATCAGGGCACATCCACGCGGCGAAGCCCAGTTGAAGGGCTGTTCGCCGCCACAGAGTCCGAGCGCCGCGAGATCAATACGACGCTCGACGGCGAGATTGTCAGCTACGACCGGGCAACCCAGCGCGCGACGGTGCGCCCTAAGCTCGAGCGCCGGTTCGGCGACAAAGTGCTCAAGGCGCCCGATCTCCAGGAGATCAAGGTCGCGATGCCGGGCGGCGGCGGCTTCGGCGCCCACTACGACCTGAAGGCCGGCGACCCGGTCACGCTCCATGTCCGCCAGCGTAGTGTCGACAAGAGCCAGACGGATGGCGGCGACGCCGACGGCGCCCCTGGCCGCATGCATGACCTGTCAGACGCCATCGCCTATCCAGGCGGCGGCGAGGACAGCAACGTCATGGAGAACATGCCGGCCGCCGGGGCGCATTTCGGCTCCAAGGACGGCAAGAGCGGGTTGCAGGCGCGGGCAGGGGGCTCCTCGGCCATCGTCGGCGGGCCGAATGGCACGGACAAGCTGACGGTCTCTGCTGCTGGCAAGATCGACCTCAAGGGTGAGAACGGCGACAGCCTGTTCCAGATCATCCGCGACCTGGCGACGGTGTTCCGCAATCACACGAACTCCGGCGCGCCGCTGGATAGCCCGTTCGTGGTCGCGGCCGACGCCATCATCGCCAGGCTGGACGCAATCCATGGCTGAGTTCGTCGGGCTGTCGATTCAGCCGCACAACGACCTGCGTCTCGACGAGACTGGCTCGCCGATGCTCGTCTACGACGCTGAGGCGATCGGGGAGCACATCCGGCAGCGGTTGATGCTCTGGCGAGGCGAGTGGTTCCTCGACACCGATGCCGGCGTCGAGTGGACGAAATACATGCTCGGCCGGCCGCCCTCCGAGCTTCCCCTCGCGGAGAGCATCATCAAGGCGGAGATTGCGGCGACGCCTGGCGTGACCGAGATCCTCGAGTTCAGTGCGGTCTACGACCGGGCCTCGCGCGGCCTGCGGATCGAGCGCTGCCAGGTCGCGACCGTCTTCGACGACATCCTCGACATTCAATTCTGAGGCACCCATGGCCTATGGCGTCATCCCGAGCGGCTTCGAACTGAAGCGGCTGCCGGAGATCCTTGCCGATATTGAAGCCGCCAACGTCGCGACGTTCGGGCCCGGCGTCGTCCAGTCGCCGGCATCGCCGCTCGGCGAGCTCAATGGCCTGCATGCGGATCTCGCCGCCTCGCTGTGGGAGATCGCGCTCTCGGTCTACCAGAGCCTCGATCCCGATCAGGCTGAGGGCGTTCGGCTCGACCAGATCGCGAAGCTGCGTCTCCTGACGCGCGGCCTCGGCGAGAGCGACATCGACTTCCGGCAGGCCATCACCAATGCCGGCCGCGCCCGCATCGACATGAGCGACCTGGGGCAAGCCCTCTCGGCGCTGAACGGCGTCACCTGGGTCCAGACCTATGTGAACGAGACCGACACGACCGACGCCGACGGCATCCCGCGCCAGCACGTCGCGGTTGCTATCCTTGGCGGAGACGACGACGAGATCGCCCAGACCATCCGAGCCTATGTCGTGCCGGGTATCGGAACACACGGCAACACGACTGTCGAGACGACGATCGAAGGCTTCTGCCGGTCGATCAAGATCATCCGGCCGGTCGAGATCGCGGTCGAGATCGAGGTCGACGTGATCGCGCGCCCGGACCGTAACGGCTGCCCGCCGCCGTCGGCGCTGTCGATCGCCGCCGGGCTGGCCGATGCCCTGACCGGGGCAAGCCGCCCCCGCAACGGCCAGGACGTGACCGAATATCTGATCCGGCAGGCGGTCGAGAGCCGCTATCCGAACATCGAAGTCGACGACGTGCGCGCGAGCATCGTGCCGGCATCGCCCGGGGCTGTTCCTGTCGCGATCAGCTTCTTCCAGATCATGGCTGTCTCGGCCGATCGCATCAGCATTGTGGTGGCCTGATGGCTAATGAGCTTGACAGCATCAAGCGGCTCCTGAGGGCTTCGCCCAAAGACCCGAACATCATTCTGGAGCAGGACTGGGACGCGTTGGTCAACGCGGTTCAGGCTGCGCTCGACGCGAAGCCTCCGGTAGCGTCACCCCGGCTCGCGACGCGCATCGATCTTGACGCGACGCTGTTCTCAGCCTCATTCCGCGATGACGGCGCCGGCAATCTCGCCCTCTATGTCGGTGTCGCCGACGCGGCGGACGGCGACCAGATCAAGGTCGCGACCTTCAACAAGGCGACCGGGGTTCTGACCCTCTCGGGCAGCCCCGTCATCAATGGCTCCGACACCAACCTGTCGTTCTTCAACGGCGCCACCCGCTACGGCTTCCTGCGGGGGCAGGCGTCGCAGATCACCCTGCAGGGGGACGGTCGCCCTGCGGTCGTAACCGGCACAACCGTTCAGGTCGCGCCCAGCGGCCAAACTGGGCTGTTCATCGCCTCGAACGGGAATGCCGGCTTCAACAACATTTCGCCCGGCGCGGAGTTTGTCGTTCGTGCGCTGGGCAGTGACAATGATTGCCGCTTCCAGATCGAAGCGAACGCAAGCCAGGTGGCGCAATTCGGGGTCTCGAACTCGCAAGCCTTCATCGACGCCGGAACGAAGCTCATCGTCCTGTACGGCGGCCATGTGCTCTTCGGCGCTGACGGCACCCAAAACCTCGGAGGTCCCGGCAACCGCGGCGGGACGGCCTATTTCATCACCGGGGCGATCAATACCTCGGACGCCCGCGAGAAGACACCGCTCCGCCCTTTCTCAGAGGAAGAGATCGCCGCCGCTCGCGACCTCCATGCCGAGATCGGCGTCTATCAGTGGCTCGCCTCGATCGAGGAGAAGGGCGAGGACGGCGCCCGCCTGCACATCGGTTTGACGGTGCAGCGCGCCATCGAGATCATGGAGACCCATGGCCTAGATCCCTGGCGTTACGGCTTCATCTGCCGCGACGAGATCACCCGAAAGATCAAGGTTCCCGGCCTCGTCAGGAAGCAGGCGCAGGGTCCGGATGAAGAGTACCGCGAGATTGAAATTATCGACGGCGTCCCGACCCTGGTGACGAAGACGCGCGAAGGCGCGAGGCTTTTCGACCTGATCCCAGTCGTCGACGAGGCCGGCGATGCGGTCATGGATGGTGATGAGCCCATGCTGTACCCGGTCCCGCGCATCGTCGAGGAGCCCGGCGAAATCGAGATCGACGAGCCGGCCGGCGACCGTCTCGGCTTCCGCTACGATCAGCTGACGCTGTTCATGCTGCGCGGCATGGTGTGATGCGATGGCCTGCTTCGGAGCATTCGCGCCGACTGGCTTCGCCGCCAGCGGGTTTGACCTCGATGAGCTGAGCCTGACGGAAGAGGCGATCGACAAGGTCGCCACGCAATACCGTGAGGCCACCAAGTTCCTCGCCACGATCCGGGCGTACCTGACTCAGTCGGAGTATGGGGCGCGCGCTGCCTGCGCCATCCCGAACTATTTCGACCTCGACACCGCTCGCGGCGACCAGCTGACGATCATCGGCAAGTGGCTGGGCCTCCCGCGCTGCCATTGCGTCTGCGATGCGCCCGCCGTCTTCGGGTTCGATTGCGGCGCCGGGCCGTTCTCGATCGCCGGCTTCTGCGCGCCGGGCTCGACCTGGCTGGGGTGCGAGCCGCTCGGTACCTCGACGCTCTGCATTGACGATGACGAGGTCTATCGCGGCATGCTGAAGGCGCGCCGCTACCAGATGCTCGGCCTCTACGACATCGCCTCGCTGCAGGCCGCCATTCGCCATATCTGGGGCAGCACGGCGCAGGTTGCGGACGCGTCAGTAGGCAGCGTCACTCTGGCGCCGGGCAGGGCGCTTACGGCTGACGAGACGACCCAGCTACCCGTCGCCTTCCGGGTCTTTCCGATCGCGCCGGGCATTCGCGCGCTGGCTCACCTGGGCACTGGCCCGGTCTTCGGCTTCGGCACGGGCTGGGGCGGATTCTGCGAAGGCGCGGAATTCCTCTGCCCGACCGATCCCCACACCTACACCTGCGCCTGAACGAGGACGAACATGGCTAACATCAACTTGCCCTTTGGAGCGAGCGCTCCAAAGCGCGCGCCCGACGCTGACGAGCTTGCAAATGGCTTCGGCTGCGGCCCCGCAGATCTTTCACTGTTCAACTGGATGGGGTGGTGGCCAACAGGACAGATTGATCGCGCGATCGAGGCTAATGGCCTGACCACAGACGACAGCGATCTCGATCGCCTTGCGAAGGCGATACGCAGCCAGGGCGCAAACTACCGCGCTGCGAGCGGCACGGCGAATGCGCTGACCATCACGCTCGATCCGGCCGTGACGGACTGGGCCGAGCTCATCAACGTGCCGCTCCTGATCAAGGCGGCGTCGGCCAATACCAGCGCAACGGTGACGTTCTCGCCGAACGGGTTGGCGACAAAGCCCATCAAGCGCCTGGGCGGCGCCGCGCTCAATGCTGGGGACCTTCAGCCCAGCTTCTTCTACGAGATGGTCTATGACGGCACGCAGATGCAGATCATCTCGACGATCGCTCCGCCGGCCGGACTTTCAACGACGCTCGTGCCGCGCGTGCCGCTGATCGAGGCAACGCAAACATCAAATCTGTCTGTGGCGCTGTCGACGCAGACGACCATGACCTATCAAACCACGAACACGAACCAACTCGGCTCTTCCACTTGGACGTCGAACCAGCGTCTGACGATCGGCGCTGGCGAAGCTGGATTCTGGGACGTGCAGGCCAGTTGGACGTTCTTCACGTCTATGGCGGACGCGTTCGCGGCGGTGCGAATTGTCAAAAACGGAACGACAGTTGTGGGGGAGAGCGACATCCCGAAAACGGCTACCGGCACGGGCGCGGTTTTGCAGACTAATACCCGCCTGAAATTGGCCGCCGGCGATTACATCGAAGCCGCCGCCTACCACCAGGCAACCGGTGGTGCAGGAGCTACGGCTGATGCCCGCTCTAGGTTCATTGCATCGCTGGCATCGGCGTATTGAGCGGCCCTTGCGCAGTCAGCTTGACGGTTTTAAACGCAGGAATGATCTATAATTTGCAGCTTCTGCGGGGCCTTTGCGCCCTGGGCGTGGTCTTCTACCACACGCATTTTCAGATCGTTTCCGGCATCTCGACGGACTTTTACGGGGTCGCGATTTTCTTCGCGATCAGTGGCTTCATCATCACCGAGGTCACGCGAGCAGATAGCAGCGGCTTTCTCCTCAAACGCTTCATCAGGGTCGTGCCGCTCTACTGGCTCGTGACGATCTGCTTCTTCCTGATGGCTTCGTTCGGCGTCTTCAATATCCTCTACACAATCCCGACCTGGGTATCGCTCGCCCAAGCTGGGATGGTGCATCTGAAGGGCTTCCTTGCGACGCAGGCTGACGCCAGGTTCACGGCAGATGCGGCGCACCATCTGATCGAGAGCTTCTTCTTTCTGCCTGCAGGTAGACCGCCGGTCCTCGGCGTCGGCTGGACCCTCAATTACGAGATCTTCTTCTATCTGGTATTCGGCGTCGGGCTGGCAATCAGCCGCCGTTGGGCCCCCCTATTCGCGATTGTCGTGCTTCTCGCGTTCAAGGGCTGGGCTCTGATCGGCGGCTGCGGCTCGGTGTGCTCGTTCTATTCTGCCGACGCAACGTGGTTTTTCGTCGTTGGAATCGCTGTTCACTACGCTTGGGGGCCCGTCCGCTCCATCGGCTCAAAGTTCCCATCGCAGACCAAGGCTGCAGCGGCATTTATCGGCTTAATCTGGGGCGCGGTCGCAATCTTCTGGTCTCAACCGCCGTTGATCGTGACGATGCCGATCGCGGCGTTGGTGTTGGGTGCTGCGCTGGCCGTAGAAGCTTCGGGGCTGATCTGCCGAAACCGCTTCCTGCTGGCGCTCGGCAATGCCTCATACTCGCTGTATCTCACCCACCTGATCGTCATTGAGACGATGCGAGTGGTCGGCTCGCAAGTTGTCTGGCTCGACCAGAGTAAGAGCGTTCCGGTGATGCTCGCTTCAGTCGCGATGAGCGTCGCCCTGGCCTTCGTGGTTCACTACGGAATCGAGAGGCCGATGCTGCGCGGAATGCGGCGCCTTTCGGCATTGCGAAAGATGCAGGCGGTCAGTGCCAACTAGACTTGAAAGCAAGCCTGGACGTTGGGAACTTTGCGCCCTCCTAGCCCGCCTGCGATGGCGCCGGTCGTCGGGTCATCACTGGGTCGTCCTGATCAACGGCTGCGTCCAGCGCAGCATGAACATTGGTACGTCCCTTCATAGACTATCTTGACGGCCCGCTCATCCGGCTCGCAAGCGCGCGTCCTGCCCTGATGGCCGGCCGCTCGATCAGCTTGTAGGCGATTGCCGCCAAAAGGATGCTGACCGGGATCGCCAGCGCCGGGACAAGCAGCAAGGATGCGGTCTGTTCGAGGTCGAGAGAGGAGACCCAGAGCGCCGCTAAATAGATGACCGGAAGGTGGAAGAGGTAGAGGCTGTACGAGATCTTGCCAATGAAGCGAAGCGGTCTCGTCCGGAGCATTGAGCGAGCGGCGCCGTTGATCACCGCATAGATGATCAGGGCGCCGCCGGCAGTGTTCGCTATGACGCTGCTTGGGCCGGTGATCGGAATCAGCCGCTCGGACGTGATGATCAGCAGGCCGCATGCCAGGGCTGGGACGGCACCGCTACGAGGCAGCGGATTCAGTGCCAGCATCGCGCCTGCCTGAAAGCAGGCGAGATAGCTGAAGGTCGTCGAGGGGTAGAGCGTGAATAGAAGCGCGCCATAGACGACCAGGAGCACGCAGCCCGCCCATGCGCCGGTTCGATCATGGGCTAACACCGACAGTAGCACGAGGGCGGATCCAAGCACCTCGACATACATGGTCCAGGTGACTGGGTTCGCTTTGAACGCGACCATGACGAAGTTCCGGGCGACGTCGAGCCCGGTCGTCGGCTGAAAGACCGCGCGGAACCACGCCGAATAGCCGTCATCGCCGGTCGGGGGCTCGGAGACGACGCCCGCGAAGAACAAGATCGACAGCCACATCGGCGGCAGAAGACGAAATAGGCGCTTGGTCGCATATGCCGCGACATTGAGGCTCCTGATCCTATTGACCGACAGAGTCAGGACGTAGCCGCTCAAGATGAAGAACAGAACCACGGCACCGCCTGCATTGAAGACAGCGGACGTTACATGGAGTGCCAGCGTCGTAGCCGTGTGATCGCTCCAGGCGAGTGACCAAAATGCGGCCTTCTCGTCGATACTGAACACGGCAATGCAGTGCGTCATGAGAACGGCGAATGCCGCAGCGCCGCGAAGGCTCTCGAGTTCAGGGTTGAATTTCGCTGATACGGTCGTCAAACGGCTCCCCCCGGATCCAGATGACTTCAGTTTGCTTTGACGATTATCGCCTGTAACCCCTTAGGTCTGCAAGTGACCCTACGTCGCGATCGGCGGTCCGCATTCCGGTAGGCGGAGTGTGCGCGGCACTCGGTCTTCGGAGACAATATTATGAATACTCGCGACGTTCAGGCGGCGCTGCTTTCGCTTGGCTATTCGCTGACGATCGACGGCGTTGCCGGGCCGAAGACGAAGACGGCCGTGCAGGCCTTCCAGCGCGGTCGCGGGCTTGCCGCCGACGGCATCGTGGGCCCGCAGACGGTCAAGGCGCTGCAGGCGGCCGTGGCGGAGAAGACGGAGCAGAAGGTGGAGTTGGGTGTCGTCCCGGCCGGTTGGATGCCGGCGGCCCGCCTCGAACGCATCATCGTTCACTGGACCGCCGGCAGCCATCGGGCATCAGGTCTCGACCGCAGCCATTACCATATACTGATCGAGGCGGACGGGAAGCTTGTGCGCGGAACGCCATCGATCGCTGCGAACGGCGTCGGTGCTTCCGGAACGCGCGCGAACCACACCCTGAACTGCAACACCGGGTCTATCGGCGTTGCGCTGTGCTGCATGGCCGGCGCTGTTGAGAGCCCGTTCCAGGCCGGCAGCGCGCCCATGACGGCCGCGCAGTGGAAAGCGCTGCCGCCGGTCCTGGCCGATCTCTGCCGGCGCTACAGCATCCCCGCAACGCCGAAAACCGTCCTGTCCCATGCGGAGGTTCAAGGGACGCTCGGGATCAAGCAGCGCGGCAAGTGGGACATCTCACGACTTGCCTTCGACCCCACCGTCGTCGGCGCTCGTGCTTGCGGTGACATCTTTCGATCCGAGACCCTCCGTTTCCACCACTCTTAGGTGGGATCGGGATTTTTCCCGTTCAGCTTTGCGCTCGGCGATGGTTCGCTTCAATCGCTCGCGCCGCAGGTAATGCGAAGTCGATAGGCCCTTTTTCATTTTCTCTTCCCGAGCGCCGCGCCTCGAGATCGGCATGCTTCGGAAATCGTCGCATCCCCCAAATGGAGGATGTCGCCCCGCCGGCGGCCGGCAGCCGCTCACCTCACCACCTCGGAGACCCATCATGATCCGCATCATCGCGGCGCTGGCGCTCGCCTGCGTCCTGACCGCCTGCCAGACGGTCAGCAACCCCGCCGCCTGGGGCCAGATCGCCGCCGGCACCGCTGCCATCGTCGGCGAGACGAAGATCGATCCCCAGATCGAGCGCATCAGCAAGAAGCTCGCGGCCTACTGCGCCGATGTGCAAACGGCGGCCATCGCGGTCGACATCCTCGCGCCGGAGAAGATCCAGAAGGCCGCCGTGGAGGCGAAGATCCTGGTCGCGACCGTCTGCGCCGCGCCGCCCTCGAATGTCGCCAGCGCGATCACCAGCCTCGCCGCGGCCTATGGCTCGATCGACGCCGCGCGGAAGGGAGCCTGATCGATGTTCACGATCGAGCAATTCTGGAGCTTGGTCCGCACTGTCCTGCAGATGGCCGGCGCGGCGCTCGTCACTCGCGGGTATCTCGATGACGGCAGCATGCAGGTGCTGCTCGGCGCGGTGATGGCGATCATCACCACCATCTACAGCGTCTGGATCCGCCGCAAGGCCGGTCTCGTCGCTGCCGCAGCCGCATTGCCGGAAGTGCGCGAGATCCGGACCACACCGGCTATCGCGGCCAAGGTCGAAGACCCAACCGTCACGGTCTCCTGATGCCGTACCGCAACCATCCCCTCCCGGTGAGGCTGTATCTCGGCATCCATGACCACTTCCCGGCCAGGCGCTCCGAATGGGTGCTGGCCGGCATCCTGATCGTGTGGGGCTGGATCCTGACCGGTCCGGACCAGACGTTCGCCGGCAACCGGGCATGGTCGCAGATGGCGGCGATCATGCCGGAGAACTCCTGGGGTTGGTTCGCCATATCGGTGGGCGCGTTCCGCCTGGCCGCCCTTATCGTCAACGGCACCTTTGCCGGTACCTGGTACGGGCGATGGTCCCCGCATGTCCGGGCGCTGGCGAGCTTCCTGACGTGCTTCCTATGGTTCCAGATCAGCTTCGGGCTCTGGAACTCCGATGCGGCGACGACAGGCCTTGCTGTGTACCCTGGCCTGCTTGTGCTCGACGCGATGAACATCGTGGCTGCGTCCAAGGACGCCGCGGGCATGGACAGGGCCGTGTCGGATGGATCCTAGCAAGCTCTCGACCGAGAACATCATCGGGACCGTCCTCGCCGGCCTCGGCATCGCCATCGTGGGTATCTGGAAGTACCTGTCGGAGCGGAAGGCGCCGACGGCGGCCAACGGGGATCGGATCATCCCCGGCGTGTCGATCGCCGACATGCAGCCAATCCGTGAGCTCGCTGCGGAACAGGCCCGCACGACGGCCGCGAATGAACGCATCGCAATCGCAGCGGAAGGGCTCCTCAAGCTCATGACGTCTCAGGCACAGGACGACGCGATCGAGGAAGAGGTCGAGCGACGGCTTCGGCAGCGTGAAGCGGATCGCCGAAGACGCACAACGCGCACATGAATTGCCGGCTTCCGCCGGCCATCGCCTCGCCTCCGTAAGGCGTGGGCCTCCTTGGGCGTTTCCTCCCTGAATTTGCGCCGGTCATCCTTCGGGGTGGCCGGCTCTTTTCGTTTGAGGCCGGGAACGCGTGATACCGCCGCTCGTTGGTCCTTCATATCCAACGAGGAGGACACCCATGGACCATTCCATTCACGTTCGCCTTTCCGCGACCGAGCTGACCCCCGACGTGCTCGAAGGCGCGACGATCTATGGCCCGGGCGATGAGAAAATCGGCTCGGTTTCCCATACTCACGGCTCAGGGCCGGCGAGCGTGGTCATCGTCGATGTCGGCGGGTTTCTCGGCATTGGCGCAAAGCCGGTGGCGCTGGCAATCGACCAGCTGGATTTCATGCGCGACGAGGACGGGGACGTGCATGGGGTCACGACCTGGACCAAGGATCAGTTGAAGGACATGCCAGAGCATACCGACCCCTGACCTCAACGCGTAACGCCCGCGGCCCAACCTGTCTCGCATTGGCGGCGAGCACCGTCTTGCGTTCAGATGGAACAACGGCACGCGATTTGCGTCGAAGCCGCAATGACCATACGCCCCCTGCGGCGTGGCAAGGTCTTCTGGGAAGGCCCGGTCTCGCTTCGGCGAGGCCGGGCTTTTTCCGTTTCACAGGGTTGTTACAGCTCGCCCCCGAACTTCTGTCGCAATTTGACGTTGGGTCATTATCCCCGGGACATTCAGCTCGTTCCTGGGGATCAGTCGGAAACGGACCGGCTGCGTTGCCAAACTTGGCCCTGTCTCGCGAGCAGGGCCATTTTGTTTCAGTGATTGGCCAGTGTCGCGTAGCGATCGATCTCGGCCCGCAGTCTCACAACCGCCGCGTCGCCGAGGATGTTCCTGATCCCGCGCAATTCGTCCTTCACGCCGTTGAGGAGCTGATTGCGCTTTGTGAGTGGCGGGTCTCGCTTCGGCAGGGCCAGGCCGATTAGCGGATGGTTCAGCGGAAGAGAGCGGCCATCGCCTTGACGGCATCCGGCGGGAAAACGATCAGCAGCGCCAGGATCAACATGATGCCCGCGACAGCACCAGAAGCGACGTTGAAGAGCGAGACGAACGCCGACGCGATTGCAATCTTCCAGTAGCTTCCGATGTGATGCGTCTGCATCAGGAGAAGGGCGAATACCGCCACTCCGACAGCGGTGGCGCGCGCTAGCTTGAGCAAGACGCCGCGAGTCATGGCTTCAAGCGCAGCATCGTCCATCGATAGCTCCCTCTGGGTTCCGCCTGATCAGCGGATCGTTGCACTTTCCTGTCAAAGGACCACGGCAAGTCTGTCGATTCAATCGATATGCTTCATTTACTGACCCTTGCGAGGCTTGCTTGTAAGCAGAAGGTCATGACAGTCTGCTAGTAACGCGACGATGCCTAAGAATGCGTTCCGGCCACCACGCCAAGGACGCGTGCCATATCGGTGTTCACCGGAGGGTCGGGCCATTGACGGCGGGAGACTGGGTTGCGCTAGGCGGTCTGCTGATTGCCGGCGCCTCGTTGCTGATTTCGTTCCGGGTGAGAAGCCAGTGTCGGAAGCTGCTCGCCGATGTCGATCGGAAGCTCCTCGACGATACTGCGCAACGGGAGCGATCGGTCCGCGCCTGGGTATCTGGCATAGCATTGGATGACGGACCGTCGCCCCTGCGCTGCACACTCTCGTTGAAGCATCCGCTGCTCGGCGGCGATTGTGAGCTGACCGCGGTGAAAATCGAGACCGCCAATGCGTTGCGGGCTGATCTTTCCCACGCAGGCCATTGCAGATCGTTCACGACGGGTTTTGAGCGGCGCCTGGATCCTCCCATCCGTGTGGGAAGCGAGGCCGTCCAGTTGGACCTCTCACTTCATCTGCTGAAGCGTGACCAAGTCGAGGCCCTGGTGACCTTCGAGGGCCTGCGGCTTAATGCCGGGCGCACCCCATTTCAATTTTCCATCCCACTCCTGGCTGATCGATCAGTTTCGGAGATCCCGGCATAACGGTACCGAAGCCGACTAGCCGGCCCGCTGCTTCGATTCCCAGACCGCCGCGGCTAGTTCGAGCTTGATCAGTTCATGCTGCTCGGGGGGGTCCTCAAGGCACCCGGCGAGCTCGGCCATGGGCTGCTGCGCGGCCTGGTACTCGGTCTCGGTCGTTATCGTCATCGGCGGTCCTCCGGGGCGATCAACGATGCCCGCCCAGATCGGTTCCTCACGTCTTCGGCTTGCCTTCGCCGTGGCTCATCCCTGTCTTCGCCTAAAGGACCTCGTAGAACTCGTCGATGCTCATTCTAGACAGCAGTTGTTTCCCGCCGCAGCGCGAGCAGCGATAGCGCAGGCAGATGTCGGGAATGGGCAGATCGGAAGGCATACCGTCGGTGCTCACCTCGCCGTGGTGATTGCAGCTGCTGCACCAGATCTCGGCGCGGCGATAGCCGAGCGCGCGCTCTCCCCCAACCGTTGCCGGTCGGGCCTCTGTCCCGTCCGCAATGTAGGCCCGTCGCGAGCTTCGTCCGTGCCGGTTCAAAACGGGATCTCCGGATGTTCGCCAGGGGACGGGGTGCGCACGGTTTGAACCAATTCGCCATCCTCATAGATCTCGACCGTCTCGCCCGGTCGAAGGGGCAGGCGCAGCAGCCGGCGATCGGCGTTGCCGCGCCGGTGATGGCGGGAAATCAACCGGGGCGCCTCGTCGCCGAACCGGCCGACTACCTCAAATCTGAACGGGGTATGCACCGGTTTCCGGCTCATGAAGCGACCTCGAGCGGTTGACGGGCAGGGCTCTTTGTTCTCTTTGTGTTCTCATAATCGAGAGCATGAGGCATGTCGAATCCCGCCCCTCCGCCGACCGCGGAGACGTCGCTGCGTGAGTATCCCTATGTCGTGATCCGCTTCCGCTGCACCGTCTGCGAGCGGGCCGCCGATGTGCGGCTGGCGGTCCTCGCAGCCCGTTTCGGCCCGAATGCTACGCTTGGCCGTCTCGTCTCGATGTTTGTCGGCGGTTGCTGGTGGTCGCCTCACAACCCCGCGCGCAAGCCGCAGAAATACGGCATGAAGTGCGGCGGTCATTGCCCGGATCTCTTCCGCCCAGGGCCGCCAGATCTGCCGCCATCCATGACGGGCCTGACCTTGATCGAGGGCGGCAAGGGCGACATGCTCCCGGCCGAGCCGAAGCCCGTGGAGCGCCGGCGACGGGTCGGAGACGCCGATGTGTAACCTCTACAGCCATACCCGCAACGTCGAGGCGATGCGGAAGCTGTTCGCCAAGTTCGACGTGGCGGCGCAGCTCGTGCCGCAGCCAGGCATCTTCCCGGACTATGCCGCCCCGGTGATCCGCAACCAGGCTGGCGCCGACCTCCCTGAACTCGCCTTGGTCCGTTGGGGCATGCCCAGCAGCAAGAAAGCGCTGCTCGACGCCGCGACCAAGCGGGCTGACAAGTTGAGGGCCAAGAACAAGCCTGTCGATTTCGACGAGCTGCTCCGGATGGAGCCAGACAGCGGCACGACGAACGTTCGGAACACCTCCAGCTCGCATTGGAAGCGCTGGCTCGGTGTCGAGAGCCGCTGTCTGGTCCCGTTCACATCCTTCAGCGAGTTCAACCGCGATGCCGGCGGCGACATCTGGTTTGCGTTCGGCGAGGATCGCCCGACGGCATTCTTCGCCGGGATCTGGGCCAAGGACTGGACCAGCGTGCGCAAGGTCAAGACGGGCCTGGAGACGATCGACCTCTATGCCTTCCTGACAACGGATCCGAACGCTGAGGTCGGCGCAATTCACCCAAAGGCGATGCCCGTTATCCTGACGACTCCAGAGGAGTGCGAGGCTTGGATGACGGCACCATGGGAGCAGGCGAGGGGGCTTCAGCGTCCATTGCCTGACGGCTCGCTGCAGATCGTTGCCCGAGGCGTGAAGAAGGACGGAGAGGCCGATGCCTAGCGAAGCGACCCTGCAGGAACTCGACGAGCGGATTGCGCTCGCCCGGCGCAACATCTCGGAACTGATGGAGCGGGCCACAGGATCCGTTGGGGCTGCTTCCGAGGAACGGATCGCAGCACTGCTCAGCGACCAACAGGCAGCCTTGGACGAGTTGGTGAAACAACGGGCGGCGTTGGGGCCCGAGGGATCGGCCTAGCCGACGAGAGCCCGCCAGAACCACTGGCCCTGGTCGAACTGCTGGAGCCACCAGAACGCGGCGAACACGATGGCTGGGACAAGAAGCCACCAGCGGGCCATGAGCGAAGGGTAGCGGTCTTTCAATTGATCAACCAATACAATCCCATCAGAGCAAAGCTCATCGTGCTCGCGAACAGCGCGCGGCGTTCGACCGGAGTCATGCTATTCTCCTTGGCGGAAGAGCCCGGAGCGATTGCGCGATCCAGCGCGGCCCTATCGCTCACCCACCGGCGAAGCCTCGCGACACGCGGCCGTCAGGACTGATAGCACATCATGATGTTCTGGATGCGCTGTGGGCCGGGGAAATGCCCCCACGGCGATCCCGGGCTGTTTCCCAAATATGCGATCAATGCCTGAAAGGCGTGTGGCGGGAACCAGCCCTGATTCCGTCCAGTTTGAATGGCCCAACAATCCGCCTGAGATTCGCTGGCCAGTGATGGATTGGCCAAGTGGCCAAGTGCGTGATGTGCGCATTCATGCGCATAGATAAAGAGCTGAAGGCTTGGTGGAAGATTATTCATGCCAATGGGGTTCAAAAGCATGACTGGCTGGCCGTTGGGGGCCATCACGGCTCGGCCGATATCATTGAGTTGAGCATTGGGTACAAGCATCACGGGAAAACCTTGGAAATTGACGCATGATACGGGTACTCCGCCAATCATATGCTGGGCTTTCGAATCCGACGCGAAAGCAAGCGCGAACATCAAAATCATTGCGCTGCAGAGCGTATTGAGCATTATTCCCCCTCCTGTCACTTCTAATTCGCGCCCCAAAAAACCAACATCTTCCCATCTGGTGTAGTATTGATCATCCAAACTGATTTTACATTTTTGAATGTAACCGTGTATACTTCGCAATTACCCATTGGGCTGGGCTGGATTCCTGCGAATTTAGTGGATAATATCGGCCCTCTTTGCTTGATGATATTTCCGTAGTCAGGCATTTGCGCCTGGCATTGGGTTCTAAGCAGAACGCCCATCGTTTCGGAGCAGACGCCTTCCGCCAAAGCGTTGATAGCGCCGCGAAGCAAGCCTTCGTGCTGAGGCTCGTATTGTTCGGCGGTGGGAGCAATATCGCGCCGAGGAGCAGTGGGATCTACGCGGATGCCAAGAGTCGGCCCGATCTCTTGCATGGCCAAGACACCGTAACTGGCCGGCGCCCCGGTTGACGCATCGAAGGTGGCCCCGACAATGATGCCGATCAATGAGCCGTTCTCCTTGAGAACGACCGGGCCCCCGCTCATACCAGAGCTTTGAAGTGCGCTTGTTCCGAAAATCCCGCGCTCGTCTACATTGATCTGAGAAATTATGCCCTCTGTTATAAAGATATCGCCGACACCTTGCTTAGGGAAACCCGCTGCAATGATGGGGGTCCCTTTCAATTTGTCTTCAAGGCTGATCGAAGAAAAAAACTTGAACTTCTCGTCCGTATTTTTTACGAATCTCAACATGATTGCGTCGACGTGTACTTGGACAGTGCTTCTAATTAGGTTCCGGACGGGTGTGCTTGCCGCAGTATTCACTCCTCCTTTGCAGTTCGATCCACTGGGCACCACGTGCTTAGCTGTCAGTACGTCACCTTTTTCGCTGACGATAACACCAGTCCCTCGCGAGACCGCTCCGGTAGTTGAGACGCATTCAATATAGACGATCCTATCGTCGAAACTGGGAGCTTGCGCTTGCGCTCCCAAGTGTGCGCACAAGACCGACAACGCGATTGCGGCACCAGTTGCTCTGGTCAAAGACATTCTAATCTCCGGAGAAGGCTTGGATATCAGCAAGCGGCGACACAAGAAGGCGCGTCCCGGCGTTGTTGGAGCTCCAGGGCTCAGTCCCGTGCAGACCGTTGGTGTGAACTCCGACGATCTTCCCGTCAGACGATGCGATGATGGGCGCACCGCTCATGCAACCGTAGGTGTCGTTCTGGTAAAAGAGTTTGGAGCCGATGATCAGCGATGTTCTACCGGAGCTGATCCATTGTTTGCCGACCGGCGCTTTGTCGCAGGGGTAGCCGCGAATAACGGTGTCCATGTTTGAGTCGTCGACCAGGCCTCTCATTGAGAGCCAGCCGACCTGATTTCCGACGTCGCAATCGAGCTTGATGGCGCCTAGATCAACAAGGCGCGCCTCCTGATCGCTAGTAGAGCCAACCCACCCCGAGAGGGAAAGCAATTTGGTCGCTTTGCAGGCGCCGAAAGGGGCGATCGGGCCGTTGCGGCCTGGTGTTACAACGAAATCCTGGTGCCAGTTTCCCTGCGCTCCGCCCGAATGCACGCAGTGACCAGCCGTTAGCACGGTGTTCTTGCTGATCATGGCGCCGGTGCACGCAAAACGTGAAGCCCCAGGCGAAGGTAAGAAACTGATGTGCACGACCGTCCGGGCCGGATACTCAGTCGTCAGCGGGACCACTTCACGCGTATCCGGTTCGATGACCGAGAACGGTACGAAATTGTTGTTCGTTGCCCCGGCGTAGTCCTTCATCTCATAGGCGGGGAACAGTGGGCGGGCCTCATTCGCCGCTGCCAGCGCTTCCGAGGTCATCGTCGCATTGGGCGACGGGCCCGTGCTCGATCCCGATGAGGCGGCTCCTGGGCTCACTGCGGCCGCCGGCCGCGAGAGTGGTGCTGCTTGCTTGGATGCAATGTCGAAGACGATGCCGAGCTGCCGATCGGGAGCCGGGTCTTCGAAGCCTGAGCTCGGACTTGCTCGCGATCGCCATTCTTGGGGATCAGTCAGACTATAGAACGTCTCCATGTCGACTTGCCCGGTTTCCGCAAGTCCACGACTGCGTTGATAGTCCCGTAGCGCCGCCGTGGGGTCGCCCTGGCCGCTTTCCGCCCCCATTGGCTTGAGAAGGCCCAGGTCTCGTAAAATCTCCTCGCTGTCCGCGTCGATGGCCTCGCCAGCCTCGAAGCCGCTTACGACGAGATTGATCCTGTTCAGCCACTTTCGCGAGGCAGCGAGGCCTTCCAATGGGGGATTGATCAGTCGCCGGACGGCCTGAATCTCATTCCGGTCTGCTGCCGCATTGATGCTTCGGGCCCGCCAGTATGCGAGCGCCGCGAGCAAGCCCTCTCTAGGTCGTCGTGCGAGATCTGGCTGGCCTTCGAGCGGCTGATCGATCTCGCGACCGCGCATCCGAAAATTGTAACGTCCCGTGAGTTGGATGTAGCCAGACCCGCGGAAGTTCCAGCCGTCGTCAGTGTCGCGTCCGCGATTGCCAAGCTTGTTGCCATAGACGTAATTCGCCACGCGCTTTGGATCGCCGGCGATGGATAGCGATATTTGCTCCTCAACCTTGAACACGTCCTGGATCCGCTGAGCGGAGTAGTTCATGTTCTCATCAAGCCGTCGTAGGCCTCCAGTTTCGGTAAGAATTTGTGCGAGGAAATGCCGAAAGCGCAAATTGTTGCTGATCTCGGCCGTCCTGATTTCGTGCAAGTTATCGACGAGAGCCCGCACTAAGGCGTCGCTCGCCTGCGGCGTTATTTTCTTGATTGTTGTGAAATCGAAGTCTTGCGATATTGCCGGGGCGCCAGATGCAAAAGTGAGAGCTATGACCAACAGAAGTGGTCGAGAGATTCTGCCAGTCATAACAAGCGTCTCCCCAGCAGTGTATATTTCTCGACCGATAGCGACGCGTGCCTCTTCGTTGTCGCAGCGCACTCGGAGCGGCCACAACATATGGTGCATAGAAGTTGACCAATGGGAAGGGGGGGGCGGCGCTGTCGTCTACAGCACCTGATTGCGTCGCCCCGCTTCCGGTGCCGGCACGGGTGGGGCGGCTTCGTAGAGTGCGCGCACGATCTCAGCGCCGACGCCGCTTGGCGGCCTACTCTCAGCGTATGACCAGACAGCCCGATCATTCGATCAACACCGCCACGCCAACGGCTCAGCAGCGGGCGTGAGCAGGGCAGAGATGGCCCCGGCAGCCTCGTCGAAGCCGGTCACGAAAGCGCTGGCGACTACTGGAGCCAACCCGGTTGCGTCGACCTTGATATGCTCGCGAAGGATGATGCAGAAGTGGCGCCCGGCCAACTGGTAGAGCGCGCTCATCGGCGTGATCGGTGCACCATGGTAGTGGATCATCACGCGGCTTCTCCCGCGCAGGTAAGACCGCACTCGGCGTCGTATTCCTCGTCGTCCAGTAGGCCGGGCAAGAAGGGCTGCGTCGCGACCTCTGCCTCCAGATCGGCGTAGCTGTATTCGGTGACGAAGCGCCGGCCCGCGACTGTTGCCTTCGCACTGGCCATCGTGATTGAAGCCTCGCGCTGCTGCCACCAATCGGACATGCCGGGGTTGTCAAGCATGAGACGCTTAAGCGCGCCACGCGATTTCAGCATGCAGAGGTCGCAGTTGCCCTCGTAATCGCGCAGGCCGAGGTCGAACCCCTGCGGCAGAGGGCGAACAAGGCAAGTCGGGTCGGTGTTCTCGCCTAGCCAGAACGCCAAGACATCGGCCTTCGTGTGCCGAGCCTTCGACATTGGCATAGCCGTCGTCCAGCGCTCCTTCTTCGCCTCGTTCGCCGCAAGTTGGCGCAGAACCCGCATGCCCTCGTCGTACCGGAGGCCAATCACGTTCGACCAATTCTGCCAGCCGAGCGAGAGAGCGAACCCCTTCATCACGCGCACCTTCAGTTCGGAGGTGCAGAACCGCGTGACGGCGTTCGGAAGGTAGCCCTTGCCGGCAATGAGGGCACTGAATGGCTCTCCCTGCCGGCTGGCGCTGTTGAAGCCGACCTCCCGCCATTCGCCTCGGCTGACAAATTCGAGCCAATGGATGCGCACGCTCCAGCGCGTGCCGCATTCATGGACGAAGCGCAGCGTCTCCTCGCGCTCCTTGCCGGTGTTGGCGAAGGCGACGACCAGGTCATTGGGCAGCTTGCCGCCATGTGCCTGGAGGATGTTCCAGAGCATGAAGGCGCTCGTCCGGCCACCGGAGAACGAGATCAGCGCCGGGCCGGTGATGAAATACGGGTTCCGCTTGCTCTCCCCCATCTCAGCCCCCATGCCGGGAGAGGAGGGGGCAGTTCGGAATAATCGGAAATCCGGAGGGACATCTGGAGAACGAATTTCCGAAAGATTCAGCGCCTGCCTCATCTTTCGCCGGCCTGTCACGCCGGAGGTCGCGGGTTCGAGCCCCGTCGCCCGCGCCATTTATCCCCACAAATTCAGTATCTTATCGGGCGCCCCGGATCGGGGCGGCGGTCGGTTCGGTTCTGCCGCCGGCCAATGCTTTGCCGACGCCGCGGCCCTCGGTCCTTCACCACAACTTCGGGGCATTCGCTCACTGCGATGGGCTCGCCGACGATCGGCAACAGGCCGACGCGGCCCAATGACGAGCTGCATTGAGCCAGTCGGGCCACCTGAAGCTCGCGGGCAGGGCGCTTCCCGGATAAGAACGGAGCCGAGGTTCTCCAGTGAGCCCGAGCAAGGCCGGAGAGCCACCCGACGCGTCCGAATGGGCCGCAGGAGACAAGCAGATGAGGCGCGCTTTCGCTGGCTTCCTCGCCATGGTCCTGGGAGTGGCGCAAGCCGTAGCGCCGGTGGGAGCGCAGGTTCCGCCCTCGGCGGCGGAGATTGCAGGCTATGGTGGGCTTCAGGCCGCCGCCTGGACCGGCGACGTCGCGACCATCGAGAGACTCGTGGCGGCAGGCGCCGCGATCGACGCGCGCGACGGCAACGGCCGCACCGCGCTGCACATTGCGGCCCATGCCGGTCAACGCGAGGTGATGCGGACGCTGGCCAGGCTGGGGGCGAATTCGCGCGTGCTGGATGCCCAGCGCTATGACGCGATCACGATCGCCGCGGTGGCCGACGACGTCGAGACGATGCGCGTCGCACTGGCGATCGGCGGCGATCCGAAGGCGATCACCAGCCCCTATGACGGGACCGCCCTGATCGCCGCCGCCCATCTCGGCCATGACGAGGTCGTCAAGGTCCTGATCGACGCCGGCGCCCCACTCGACCACGTCAACAACCTCGCCTGGACCGCCTTGATCGAGGCAATCATCCTCGGTGATGGCGGCGAACGTCATCAGCGCACCGTGAGCCACCTCGTCGCAGCCGGTGCGCGCCGCGACCTCGGCGACCGGAACGGAGCGACGCCGATCGAGCTGGCGCGCCGACGAGGCTATGACGTGATGGTTCGCATCCTGGAGCGCCAATGAAGGCCTGCGTGATCTCACGCGGAACATGTGGCCTGTTCAGGTGGACGCGCTTGGGCTTGGACTTGCCGGATTGAGCGGCGGGAGAGTCGAGGGGAGCGCGCCCCGCTTTTGATGACGGGCATCGTCGCGATCGCCCAGCAGTCCGGCCAGCTCCGCGCCGTCGCTGCGCGACCAACTCCCGCCGGTGCCGAACAGGTGGCGCTCGAGTTGATCGAGAAGCGCATCGCTGCGGCCGCGGCTTCGCAGTGCCGCCCGTTCCTCCTTGGGCAGGCGGAGCAGCCAGGCCTGCAGGGCGTGATAAGTCGCCGCCGCGTCGCCTGTGCCGGCGGCGGTGCGCAGGAGCTTTCGAGCGTAGGCCTCGGATTTCAGGTGGCGCTCGCGGCGATGCTGCCAGTTAGCCGTCAGCCTCGGTCCCGCCCACAGGATGATCGGGAGGAGGGCCAGCCCGATCAAGCCGGCGGCGATCGCTCGGCGCCACGCCAGAAGCATGCCGCGCCAACCCTGCGGCGTGGGGGCCGCAGCTGCCATGACGGTGACAGTGATACCGTCGAGGGTCTCTGAGCGAGCCCGTCGGTCATCCGTGTCCCACCAGGGTTGGGACAGCGGCGGCAGGGCGTATGTTCCCGGCCTTTCGAAGACATAGGTGACCTTGTCGGTGCGAACGCCTTCGACGGAGCCACGCTCGACCCGGTCGTCGACGACCGGCGGATCGGCATAGACCCGCACGCCTGCCGGAGCGGCGAATCGAAACTCGGCCATGCCGAGCGCCGGAACGTCGGTGGCCTTGCGGCGGATGGTGCGGGTGATTGCGTCGCCGGCCTTGAACGCCGATGACGGGTCCGGCGACCAGCTTTCGCTGGCTTGGACATGCGGAGCCGCTAGGACCGGACCGGACGGATCGATACCCGCAGGTATCGTGACGGCGAAGTTGAGCGCCTGCCCAGCGGCGGTGCCGATCGGGTTGCCCGCGCGGTCGAGCAACGTCACATCGGCGGCGGGAAGGGCGACATCGCCGCCACGTCTCGGAAACACCACGAACTCGAAGATCTGGCCGACATAGTCCTGACCGTCGACGGTTTCACGGGTGGTGACGGCCTGCTGCTCGAAGCGCATGAGCTGCGCCCCTGGAGGGGCGGCGACCTTGACCATCGGCGGATGCGGCATCTCCCCGGGAAACAGGACCTTGACGTGCAGCAGGACCGGTTGACCGATCACGATGCCTTCCGACGGAGCGATCGAGGTCTGCACCAAAGCGGCGGTGGCCGGTGCTTGCGCGAGTGCCGGAGCCCAGAGCCAGCAGCAGAGCAAGACCAGGACGAACCGCATCATGGGTTGCCCCGCTCTGCTGCAGACTGGAGCTGGTAGGAGAACTTGACGCGCAGGAAGTCGGCCGGTCGGGTCTGGACGCGCTTGAGCCAGAGCGCGCGAACCGCGTCGTCGGACATTGCCTTGCCCGGCTCCTGGACCGTCGTATCCTCGCCACCCTTCTTGGTCTTGTCGTAGACGATCGCATCCGGCTTGGATTCGGTGTCGCCGGTGACGCCACCTTCCAGCTTCTTGCGCTCGCCGCGGATGCGGGCGATCTCGCGATTGGTGGTCGCGTCCGGCCAGCCCGGGCGCAGCGCAAGCGCGCGGTCATAGCGCTTCACCGCGTCCTCGTATTCGCCAAGCATGACGAGGGCGTTGCCCTGGTCGTAGGCGCTCTCGGCGGTGTCGAGGGCGGCGAAGTCCGGTGCTGCGGCCTTGAAGTCGCCGGCCCGGAACAGCGCGATGCCGCGCCAGAGCGGATCGCGGAAGGCCTCCGCCGCAGCGCCCGGTTGATCCCGATGCAGCAGGAGGCGGCCGCGCTGGTCCGGCGTCAGGAACAGGTTGCGCCAGCCGTCACGTTGGGCTGCGACCGCGAGAGCGCCGAGGGTGACCAGGGCGACGATGCCGAAAGGCCGCCATCGCTGTGTGTTTCGGTGCGTCATGTCAGCACCCAGCCGCGGCGGAACCAGAGCAGGGCGAGGAGGGCGAAGAGAGGGGTGAGCCAGTACCCTGCCTCCTTCCAATGCTGGCCTTCACCCGCAATCCCGGAGATTCGGCCGACATTGTCGAGGCGCCGGGCGACGGCGGCGACGTCGGCCTGATCCGGCGTTGTCGCGATCACGGTCGCCCCCAGCGCACGCGCGGCTTCGTCGAGGGCGGTCGCGTCGAGATTGGGCGGGACCATCGCCAGGATCGTGCTCTCGCCGACCCCCGCCGTGCCGAGCCGTGAGAGCTGCTCTGCGGAAACCGTGTCCGCCATCACCAGAATCGAGCCGCCATGCCCGCCGCCCGACAGCACGCGTCGCCCCATGATGACGGCGCTGGCGAGATCGTCGCCCTCCTTGGGCATGATGCCGGGTTCCAGCGCCTTCGCGAGATCGACCACGACCTGGGGATCCGGGGTAGGGGGCAGCACGAGGTGGGACGAGCCGGAATAGGCGACGAGTCCGGTCGCGGCACCCTCGCGCAGGGCCAGCAGATCAGAGAGCTTCTGCCGAGCCCGGTCGAGCCGCGTCGGTGCGAGGTCCGCGCTCGTCATGGAAGGCGTGACCTTGAGGATGACCACGACGGGCGGCTTGGCGTCTGCGAAGGGCGACGGCTCGCGCTGCCAGGCCGGGCCGGCGACGGCGACGGCGGCGAGCGTCCAGGCCGCCAGAAGCAGGAGGTCCGGTGTCAGACGGGAGCGCTTGCCGCTGTAGACCAGGAGATGCTCGAGCAGTTCCGCGTCGATGACCCGGCGCCAGCGGCCGACCACATCGGCGGCCCGGCGTTCCAGCCAGAACAGGACGATGGCCGGGACGAGGGCGAGGAGCCAGAGCGGGCGTTCGAAGTGAAAGGCAGAGAGTGCCTCGATCATGCTGCCCTCCCTGCGGCCAGCGCCGGATCCGCTTGCGACGGCGTGGGAGCGCGGCGACGCCACAGCAGGCGCAGAGCCTGCGTCAGCAACGACAGCACGAGGGCGGCGGCCAGCGGGATCCAGTAGACATCCCGCTTCGGGCGGAAGCTCACCGTGTCGATCCGGCGGGTCTCGATCTCGTCCAGGCGCTGGTAGATGCCGGCGAGTTGGTCGCGATCGAGCGCCCGGAAGAAGCCGCCCCCCGTGGTGCTTGCGACCTGCTTGAGTGCGGCTTCGTCAAGCTTGTCTTCGCCAGCGGCAGTCGGATCGCCGACCGCGACGGTGTGAATGACGATGCCCCGGTCCTTCGCCACTCCGGCGGCTTCGGCAGGGGGCACCTTGCTCGCGGTGTCGTTGCCGTCGGTCAGCGCAATGATGGTCTTGGCCTTGACTGTGCTCTTGTCGAACAACCCGATGCCGAGGCCGATCGCGTCGCCGAAGGCGGTCCGCGGCCCGGCCATTCCGACAACGGTATCGCGCAACAGGGCACGGCTGAGATCGAGATCGGTGGTGAAGGGGACGAGCGCGAAGGGAGCGTCGCCGAACACCACGACGCCGACTCGATCGCCCTTGCGACGCGACAGGAAATCGTCGAGGACCTGCTTTACGGCCGTCAGCCGGTCGACCGTCTTGCCCGAAGCATCGACGAAATCCTTGGTGTCCATCGAGCCTGAGAGATCGACCAGCAGCAGGAGGTCGCGGGTCGGTTGGTCCCGGTGAATCGGCGGTTCGATCCATTGCGGCCGCGCCAGCGCTGCGAGAGCCAGGAGCCAGCAGAGGATAAGGACGATCAGCGGAAGGACCTGACGCGGCGCCACGACGCCGCCGTGATGCGGCTGCTGACCGCTCGACCTGACGAGGCGCTCGATGAAGGGAACCCGCAGCCCGGTCCGGGTGCTGGCATGGGCGGGCAGGAGCCACCAGACCGCGAGGGGGAGCGGGGCGAGAAGGGCGAGCCAGGGATAGGCGAAGGTCAGCACGGTCAGGCCTCCTGGCCGAGAGGCTTGCGGCCGTCGCGAATCCAGATGCTGGCCTGGGCGATGAGCGCGCGCTGCTCGGAAGGTTCACGGGCTGGCCCGGCGGCATAGACCTCCAGGAGCGCGCTTCGGATCGGTCGGGCATCGAAACTGGCCTTGGCCTTGCTGGCAACGAAGTCCGCCCAGGCCTCGCCGCTGAGCGACGCCACTCGTCCGCGGCCATAGTCCACCATGGCGACGCGCTTGAGGATGGACGCGACGCGGCCGACGATGTCGGCTTCGCTGCGCTCGACTTCGGCGCCGAGCACAGTCAGCTCGGCGATCGCGGCTCGGCGATGGGCAGCCGCTCGATAGCGCTGGATCGCATGCCAGAGCGCAATCGCTAGCAGGGCCGTGCAGGCTACGCCGAGGATCCAGATTCCGGGGGCGGGGGGCCAGAACGCAATCTCTGGCGGCAGCGCCAGATCGCGCAGGTTGGCGAGGCTTCCTGGATCGCCGTTCATCAGCCGCTCCTGCCCTGGGCGGCCGCGACGCGGCGGTCACCGCTTCGCCCGATCAGTTCTCGAAACTGCTCGGCGGCGTCCCTGTCGGTGGAGATCGGCAGCACGGGAATCGCCCGGCGGCGGGACAGGCTCGCCAGCCGCGCCCGCCATTCGGCATGGTCGTCCGAAAATCCGCTTCGCAGGCGCGGCGACGAGGTATCGACCTCAACGTCGCCGGCCGCTGCGCTGAAGACGGCTGGCCCGATATCGGGAAGGGCGCGTTCCAGCGGGTCGTGGACATAGATCGCCAGGACGTCGTTGTGCGCGCAAAGCTGCGTCACCAGCCGGGCGGTTTCGTCATCCTCGCCGGCAGCGTCCGAAATCAGGCAGACGAGCCAGTCATGCGTGGCCATGCGCGCGGCCCGGCGCAGGGCCTCGTTGAGCTTTTGCGGTGCAGCCTCCCCGGAGGTCCCGCTCGCCAGCGCATGATTTTGGCGAACGACCTCCGACAGGACGCGGACGACGCCGAGGTCACGCCCCTGCGGCCTGATTTCGACGATGTCATCGTCGCCGAAGACGATCGCCCCGACGCGGTCGCCAAGCGAGGTCACCCGCCAGGCCGCGACCGCAGCGGCATCCGCGGCCACGACCGATTTCATCGCGCGGCGGCTGCCGAAGAACATCGTGCTGCGCTGGTCGACGATCAGCAGGACCGGCCTGTCGCGCTCTTCCGAATAGACGCGGACATGGGGGGAGCCGAGGCGGGCGGTCGCCAGCCAGTCGATCGAGCGGGTGTCGTCGCCCTCGAAATAGTGCCGCAGCTCCTCGAAATTGAGGCCGCGTCCACGCAGGCGCGAAGCATGGCGCCCGGCCAGCAGGCTGTGGACCGGCTGCCGGGGCAGGAAGCTGAACCCCTTGGCGCGATGCTTCAGCCGCAGCAGGTCGTCGAGCGTGACGAATGCCCGCGCTCCCTTCGCCGGCGCTGCCGCGCCAGTCCTGGCTCGTTCACGCATCAGGCCCATGTGCAGACCTCGCTTCAGGCTGCGACCGCAACCTGCTTGATGATCTCGTCGAGGACGCCATCTGCCGTCATCCCATCGGCTCCGGCCTCGTAGCTGAGCGATACGCGATGGCGCAGGCAGTCATGCGCGATCGCCTGGACGTCCTCAGGCGTGACGTAATCGCGGCCCTTGAGCCAGGCATAGGCGCGCGAGCAGCGGTCGAGCGCGAGCGAACCGCGCGGGCTCGCGCCGACGGCGATCCAGCTCCCGAGCTTGTCGCCGAACTCGCCCGGCCGGCGCGTCGCGGCGATGAGGCCGACCATATAGGCCTCGACCGCGTCCTTGGTCGTGACCCGGTCGATCTCGGAACGGGCTTCGAGAATGACCTTCTGCGGAAGCTTGGATGCGGGCTGCGCGCTGTCGCCCGGGGCCTTGGCGTTCTCGGCGCGCACCAGCCGCATCACCTTCACCTCGTCGGCGTCGGACGGGTAGTCGATCCGGACATGCATCAGGAACCGATCCATCTGCGCTTCCGGGAGGGGATAGGTCCCCTCCTGCTCGATCGGGTTCTGGGTTGCGAGTACCATGAACAGCTCGGGCAGGTCGTAGCGCGTGCCGGCAACGGTGACATGCCGTTCTTCCATCGCCTCGAGCAGCGAGGACTGGACCTTGGCCGGCGCGCGGTTGATCTCGTCGGCGAGGACGAGATTGCCGAAGACCGGCCCCTTGCGGAACTCGAACTTGCCGTCGCCGCGCAGAATCTCGCCGCCGGTCACGTCCGAGGGCAGAAGGTCCGGCGTGAACTGGATGCGGCTGAAATCGGATTCGAGGTTCTTCGACAGGCTCTTGATCGCCCGTGTCTTGGCGAGGCCGGGCAGGCCTTCGAGCAGCACGTTGCCATTTGCGAGCAGCGCGATGACGAGCCGCTCGACGACGCGCTCCTGCCCGATGATGTCCTGGTTGATACGGCTCTGAAGCTCGAGAATGGTGTCACGAGGCGAGGTCGAGGCTCCGGCCATCATCGTTTCCCAATTGGCTGGCGCCGAATCCCGGACGAAGGGATCGGCAAGTCGTCGCGGCGCCTATTGCAGGGCCGGCTGCGGAAGGATGTCGCTTCCGGATAAGTCGGCCGGCTGCAGCATGCGGATTCGAAGTCGTTCGATCGGGCAGCAAGAAAACGACGGCGCGGCGGCACGTGGCCGCCGCGCCAGATCCAGATTTAGCGTGGCCGGAGTCTTTCGAGGTCTCCGAGCCGCTTCAAGGCGGCTTGCTGCTGCAGCAGGCCGTAATTGATGCCCGACGCGTTTAACGAGCTGCCGGCTTGGTAAGGATACTCGGCGAAGTCGGAGAAGAACTCTTTCACCTTCCCCTGGATGGGCACCAGCAGCCACATCTGCTGGGCGAAGAACTTCATCGACTCGCCGCCTTCCTTGGTGCCGCGCTCATAGGGGTCCATGCGCAGATTGGTGATGTTCGCCCAGGATGGCACCTCGCGCGTGGCAGTCGCGATGTTCCCCTCACTGGCCACGGCGAAGCTGACCTTCCAGTCGTTCCAGCGGACGGCATTGAGGTTGCCGCCCTGGTCGAAATAGAACATCGCGTCGCGCGGCCCCTTCTTCTCGTCGCCCTTCAGGAACGGCAGGAAGTTGTAGCCGTCGAGATGGACCTTGAAGGTCTTGCTCCCGCTCTGGAAGCCGGTCTTCATCTTCTCCTTGACGTCGCCCAAACCGGCGGCGGCGCAGAGGGTGGGGAACCAATCCATCAGCGTGATCATGTCGTTGACCTGGGTCCCGGGCTTCACCACGCCCGGCCAGCGTACCATCATCGGAATGCGCATACCGCCTTCCCAGGTCGTGCCCTTCTCGCCCCGGAACATCGTCATCGCGCCGTCGGGCCAGAGTGCGAGCTCGGCGCCGTTGTCGGTGGTGTAGAGCACGATGGTATTGTCGGTGATGCCGAGATCGTCGAGCTGCTTCAGCAGCTGCCCGACATGACCGTCATGCTCGACCATTCCGTCGGCATGGATGCCCATCCCGGTCTTGCCCAGCGATTCCGGCTTGAGATGGGTGAAGACGTGCATGCGCGTCGAATTGAACCAGCAGAAGAACGGCTTCTGCGCCTTGGCCTGCCGGTCGATGAAGTCCTTGGCTCCGGCCAGGAACTCCTCGTCGATCGTCGGCATGCGCTTGGTGTTGAGCGGGCCGGTATCCTCGATCTTGCCATCGGCTGAGGTCTTCAGGACGCCGCGAGGCCCGAACTGGCGCTTGAAGTTGGGATCCTTCGGATAGAAATAGCCCTCCGGCTCCTCCTCTGCATTCAGGTGGTAGAGATTGCCGAAGAACTCGTCGAAGCCATGACGCGTCGGCAGGTGCTCGTCGCGGTCGCCGAGATGGTTCTTGCCGAACTGGCCGGTGGCGTAGCCGGCGCTCTTCAGGGCATCGGCGATGGTCGGCATCCAGTCCTGGATACCGTGCGGGTCGCCGGGCATGCCGATCGTCAGAAGCCCGGTGCGGAACGGCTCCTGCCCGAGGATGAAGGAGGCGCGGCCGGCGGTGCAGCTCTGCTGCCCATAGGCATCGGTGAAGATGGCGCCTTCGCTGGCGATGCGGTCGATATTGGGCGTGCGATAGCCCATCATGCCCATCGTGTAGGCGCTGATCTGGGGAATGCCGATGTCATCGCCGAAGATGACGAGGATGTTCGGCTTGCGCCCCGCTGCGGCGGCCGGCTGCTGTTGGGCTTGCGCGACTTGAGCCGTGGCGTCGGTTCCGAGCGCGGCGGCCGTCGCGGTCATCAGGGCTGTCCCTGAGAGCAAGAGCCTCCGGCGGTCCAGGCTGGCGCCGTCTTGGGCGGACGTCGCTTCTGCTTTTCGATCCAAGTCCGTCTTCATCGTGCGTTCTCCAACAGGCTTACGAAAGGCAATCACGCGATCGGTCTGACGCCGCAGCGAAAGCCGGCAAGGCTGGTCGATGCGGCGATCGGCTCGGTATGGAGGGCGGCCCGGCGATGGCACCGGCATTGGCTCGGGGCGCCGCGAGGTAAGCCGCCCTTTGACACCTTGCGAGGAATTGGGCTGCCTTGTGCGTCGGCATCCTTTCACCAACTGGAGACCGGGGGTGGGGTGCGTACCCGACCGGGGACGCACCCGCGGCGGTCACTGACTCGACACGTTCCTGAGCTGGGCCTCGATCTTGGTCAGGTTGAAGGACCCCGGCGTCTGGCTCGGCGGATAATCCTTCATCGACTGGAGGAATTGCGCCGCCAGCCCCTGAATCGGGACGATGACGAAGACGCGGTCGAGGAACCAGTCATTGTAGACGTTGGCGTTGTGCTGTGCCTTCTCGAAGGGGTCGCGGCGCATGTGGAAGAGCAGGGGGACACGCAATTCGGTGAAGGGCTCGCGCCAGACGCCGAAGGCCTGGCCTCGGTTCTCGAGGAAGACGACCTTCCAGTCCTCGTAGCGTGCTGCCACGACCTGCCCGTCGTCGTTGACGTACCAGAATTCCTTACGCGGGGATTCCTTTGTCTTTCCAGTTAGATAGTCTAGTTGGTTATAACCATCTATGTAGTTCTTGTAGGGGCGGCCGTTCAGCGTCACGCCCTTGAGCAGTTGCTCCTTGATGTCGGCCGCGCCCGCAGCGGCGGCAAAGGTCGGGAGCCAGTCCTCATGCGCCACGATGCCGTTCAGCGTGGTGCCGGCGGGGAACTTGCCCGGCCAGCGAATGAAGGCCGGCACGCGATAGGCACCTTCCCAGTTCGAGTTCTTCTCGCTGCGGAAGGGGGTGGTCCCTGCATCGGGCCAGGTGTTGTAGTGGGGACCGTTGTCGGTCGAGTAGAAGACGATGGTGTTGTCGGCGATGCCGAGATCGTCGAGCTTCTTCAGGAGCAGACCGACCATGCCGTCGTGCTCGACCATGCCGTCGCTGTACTCGTCCTGCCCGGACTTGCCGCGATTGGCTTCCTTCACATGGGTGCGGAAGTGCATCCGGGTTGCGTTCCACCAGCAGAAGAACGGCTTGTTGGCCTTGACCTGCCGGTCGATGAAGTCGATCGCGGCGGTGTTGGTCTCTTCGTCGATCGTCTCCATCCGCTTCTTGGTCAGCGGCCCGGTATCCTCGATCTTGCCGTCAGCGGACGCCTTGATCACGCCGCGCGGGCCGAACTTCTTCCGGAATTCGGGGTTCTTGGGATAATCGATGTTCTCAGGCTCTTCCTCCGCATTGAGGTGGTAGAGGTTGCCGAGGAACTCGTCGAAGCCGTGCTGCGTCGGCAGGTGCTCGTCGCGGTCGCCCTGGTGGTTCTTGCCGAACTGGCCGGTGGCATAGCCCTGCGATTTCAGCACGGTCGCCATGGTGACATCGGTCTTCTGCCAGCCTTCCTTGGCGCCCGGCAGGCCAACCTTGGTCATGCCTGTGCGCACCGGCACGTTGCCGCCGATGAAGGCGGCGCGCCCGGCGGTGCAGCTCTGCTGGCCGTAATAGTCGGTGAAGGAAACGCCCTCCTTGGCGATGCGGTCGATGTTGGGCGTGTGGTAGCCCATCATGCCGCGATTATTGTGGCTGATATTCCAGGTGCCGATGTCGTCGCCCCAGATCACCAGGATGTTGGGAGCGCGCCCGGCGGGCGCCGCAGCGCGCGGCGGGGTGGCTTGCTGTGCCGTCGCTTCGGTGCCGACTGTGGCGGCTGCCGCCATGAGTGCAGTTCCCGAGAGCAGGATCCTGCGGCGGTCAAGGTTGGGATTGTCGTTCGTCGATGAGGGCTTGCCGGTCTTGTCTTCGCTGCGTGACATGGCGGTCTCCATGATTTCCGGGCGTAAGATCGTGCTGCGCGTCTCTTTGGTTGTCTTGTTTGGAGGAAGATTTCGCTTTTAGTTGTCAAAATAACAGGAGAATGACTGGAATAATTCTCAAATTAAACCGTGTTGCTGGGATTATGCTTGATTGCTAGCCTTTGACAAGGCGATGTGTACCATTGGCTTTGCGTCATGGTGCCGATCCTCCTTGAATGCGCATCCTTCGCTGGCTCCGGAACCCTTGCGTTGTCCGGACCGGCCGCGTCATAGCGCCGGCGGAAACACGGTCTTCCAGTCCGCCTTCATGTCGACAATGGTCCAACCCTTGGCCTTGCCTTCGTCTAGCGCCTTATCCAGCTTGCCGATGGCCGATTTGCGGTCATAGGCCCATTCGCGCTCGCCGTCGGTGTGATGGACGATCAGCGCCAGCCGTGGGCCGGCGCCGGCGGTGGTGTATTGCAGCATCTGCAGGTCGCCGTCCGAGTTGCCGAAGGCGAGGATCGGGCGGCGGCCGATGAAGCGATTGATGCCGACGGGCTTGCCTGCGCCATCGTCGATGAATTCGATCTTGGCTTCCTTGAACAGATCGAACTTGCCGTCGGCGCCGGCGCGGTATTTGACCACGCCTGACGAGCCCACCACCTGCTCGGGCGGGATGCCATAGGTCTTATCGGCGAAGACGCGCATGAACTCGACGCCACCGCCCGAGACGATGAACGTCTTGAAGCCGTTGGCGCGCAGATAGGCCAGCAGTTCGAGTTGAGGCTGGTAGACCATCTCGTCGTACCGGCGCTTCGTCGTGGGGTGACGCGCCGAGGCCAGCCAGTTCGCGACGGACGCCGCGAAGGCCTCGGTCGTCATGCCGGAATGGGTCTTGGCCATGACCTGCAAGAGTCCCTTGTGGCCATCGGCCATCAATGCCTTGAGATCGCCGGCGAGGACGGCTTTGAATGGTTGCTTGGCCTTCAGTTCAGGCTGTGCGGCAACGAGGCGCTTGACCTCGTCGAAGGCGAACAGCACCTGAAAATAGGCGGGCTGCTCCGCCCAGAGCGTGCCGTCATTGTCGAAGGTTGCGATCCGCTCGGCCGGCTTGACGTAATCGGCCCCGCCCTCCCGCGTCACCTTGGCGACGAAGTCGAGGATAGACTGCTTCGCCTTGCCGTCGTTCCAGGAGGGCAGGGGATCGGTTTGGGCGAAGGCGGCTGCACTCAGAACGAGGCCGCATACAAGCAAGGTTACCTTTGCCGAGATCGCGACGAGTTTGCGCATGATGGCCAGTTCCGTCTCGCTTGAGCGTTGATCGACGGCCGGGGCGCACTTCACCGGCGCGCCCCGGTTGCTGCTCGCTATTTGGATGCCCGGCTTGCGGCCTGATCCAGGTTCTTCATCAGGGCCTCGACCATCTGGTCGACGCTGAAGCTCGCCGGGCGCTGGCTCGGCGGGAAGTCCTTGAAGGTCTGGAGGAAGGGGGCAACCTTGTAGACACCGTACTGGATCAGGTAGGCGTTCTTCGCCAGCCAGTCGTAATATTGGTCAGAGACGACATCGGCCCGCTCCATCGGGTCCATGCGCAGGTTGAAGACCTTCGGTGCGCGCAGGCAGGTGAAGGGATTGGCCCAGACGACGAAGCCGCCCGGCGCGCGCTGCTCGCAGAACACGATCTTCCAATCGTTGTAGCGATAGGAGACGAGCTCGCCGTCGTCATTGAAGTAGAAGAACTCGTTCCTCGCGGATTTCGGCTGCTGGCCTGTCAGGTAAGGCAGCTGGTTGTAGCCATCGAGATGAACCTTGGCCTGCTTTCCGGCCAGGTTGGTTCCTTTGAGCAGCTTGTCCTTGACCTCCGCATCGCCGGCCGCCGCGACCAGCGTCGGGAACCAGTCGAGACCGGACATCATCTCGTTCGAGACTTCGCCCGCCTTGATCCGGCCCGGCCAGCGGATCATCGCCGGCACGCGGAAGGCGCCCTCCCAGTTGGTGTCCTTCTCGGAGCGGAACTGCGTCGTGGCCGCGTCCGGCCATGACCATTGGTTCGGGCCATTGTCGGTCGTGTAGATCACGATGGTGTTGTTGGCGACGCCGAGATCGTCGATCGCCTTCAGGAGCTTGCCGACATCCTCGTCATGCTCGAGCATGCCGTCGGCATATTCGTTGCCGGGCATGCCGCTGCGGCCCTTCATTGACTCGCGCACATGGGTGTAGACGTGCATGCGCGTCGTGTTCATCCAGGTGAAGAACGGCTTCTGCGCCCGCACCTGCCGCTGCATGAAGTCGATCGCGGCCGCGGTGGTCTCGTCGTCGATCGTCTCCATCCGCTTGGCGGTGAGCGGGCCGGTGTCTTCGATCTTCCCGTCGGCTGATGTCTTCAGCACGCCGCGAGGCGAATTGGCTTTGACGAAGGCGGTATCGTTCTTCGGGTAATAGGGGCGTTCCGGCTCCTCCTCGGCATTGAGATGGTAGAGATTGCCGAAGAACTCGTCGAAGCCGTGCCGCGTCGGCAGGTACTCGTCCCGGTCGCCGAGATGGTTCTTGCCGAACTGGCCGGTCGCATAGCCGAGTGGCTTCAAGGCCGCGGCGATGGTGACGTCGCGGTCCTGCAGGCCGACCGTCGCGCCGGGGATGCCGACCTTGCACAGGCCGGTGCGCAAGCAGACCTGGCCGGTGATGAAGGTGGAGCGGCCGGCGGTGCACGAGTTCTCGGCGTAATAGTCCGTGAACATCGTACCTTCCTTGGCGATCCGGTCGATGTTCGGCGTCCGGTAGCCAACGAGCCCGTGCGAATAGGCGCTGATGTTCGACTGCCCGACGTCGTCACCGAAGATAACGAGGATGTTCGGACGGGCCTGGGCCTGCGCGGGCGCCTGGGTCGGAGCAGGCGCCGGCTGCGCCATCGCAGGCACAACAAGGGATGCCGAGCCGAGCGTCACGGTCGCGACGATCGTCGCGCAGGCGAGGAGCAGGCGTCGTCTCAGCGTCGCTGTTGCAGATGGTGCCGCGGGCCTGGAAACGGGATCTGGCAGTTCGGACATGGCTGTCTTTTCCTCCGCTACTGTTTCACCTGGGTCGGGCACGGGTTCGGTCATTTCACCCCGGCGGGGCTGCGCCTGGCCTCACCACGCAGCGGAAACCGAGATGGCAGGTCGACGTGTCGATCGGCTCGGCATGGCGCGCCGCCGGGCGGTAGCGTCGGCAATAATTCGGCGCGCACAGAAACGAGCCGCCCTTGATGACGCGCCGTGGGATCCGGATCTGCGGCTGGCGGGGGTCGAGGCTGTCTTCCTCGCGGCCGCCGCGTGGGTTCTTCGGAATGCAGCAGGCCTTGGCCGCATCGGGCTCGTGGCGGGCGGAGAAATAGTCGTTCGTCCACTCCCAGACATTGCCGATCATGTCGTGGAGCCCATAGCCGTTCGGCGGGAAGGAGCCGACGGGCGAGGTCCGCTCATAGCCGTCGAGCTTCAGGTTCTCGTTCGGGAACTGCCCCTGCCAGGTGTTGGCCATCTGGTTGCCGCCGGGGGCCAGTTCGCTGCCCTCCCAGGCGTATTCGGCTCCATCGAGGCCGCCGCGCGCCGCATACTCCCACTCGGCTTCGGTCGGCAGATCGGCGCCAATCCACTGCGCGTAGGCGAGGGCGTCACGGTAGGCCACATGGACGACCGGGTGGTCGTCGAGGCCGCGATTGGTCGAGTTGCGTCCGTTCGGGCGGCGCCAATTCGCGCCGAACTCGAAGTTCCACCACTCGCCCCAGTTGCGCAGGTCGACGGGACGGCCCGGCGAGTGGAAAACGAGCGATCCGGCCTTCAGCATATGCGGCAGGGCGCCCGGATAGTCCTTCGGATCGGGCGGGATCTCGGCGAAGGTGCGGTGGCCCGTCGCTTCGACGAAGGCGCGGAACTGCCGGTTCGTCACCGGCGTCGTCTGGATCCAGAAGCCGTCGACGGCAACGCGATGGACGGGCGCCTCCTCCGGGTAATGCGCATCCGAGCCCATACGGAATGTCCCACCGGGAATCCACGCCATGCCATCCTGAGGCGGGGTAGGTTGCCGGTGGGGGGCATCCGGGTCGGCGAGGGCATGATCCAAACTCATGGGGCGATCTTAGGCATCGCTCGATCCCTTCTCCATCGGGGAAAACCCTGACCCCCGGCCTAGAACGGATTGACGTAGTTAAGAATCGCGATCTGCCGCAGCAGCACCTTCCGGATGAGGTGGGCCGCCTTGACCCGATCGGTGAAGATCGCCGCCTCGCCTGCTGCGCCTGCGGGCAGTGAGGCCGCGAAGGCCTGGTCGTCGAGCTTGACGCGAACCGCGAAGGGCGCCGCCTGAATCTCCCTCGGCATGGTGGCCGCGCCCGAGACCTGGACCTGCCCGGTTGCGATTGCCTGCAACACGCTTTCCACCCTGCCGGAGAAGATCTGGCCGGGCGCAAATTTGAAGGTCAGTTCGACCGTCTGGCCTGCCGCGATATAGCGCGCGTCGATCTGGTTGATCTCGACGCCGATGATCGTCTCTGCGGTGTCGACGAAGGACATCACGGGTGACAGCGGCAGGCTCGCGACGCGGGCACCCTTCCGCAAGGCGAGATTGGTGACAAAGCCGGCCGCGGGTGCGCGCACCGTCGTCTTCTCGAGGTTCCATTCCGCCCCGACGAGTTGGGCGCGGAGCTGATCGACGGAAGCCTGCCGCTCTTCGACATCGAAGGCGCGGCCGGTGCCCTGGCGCTGCAATTGCGTCATCTCGGCGAGCCGCGTCTCCTGGAACGCGAGCTGCGCCCGGATCGCGTCCGCCTGAGACTGGAATGGCGTCGGGTCGATCCGGAACAGAATGTCGCCGGCCTTCAGTGGCTGGTTTGCCTGAACGGGAACCTCGATGACCTCCCCGGCGACATCCGGGACGATCGCGACCGAGTTTCGGATGACGAGGGCATCGCCCTGCGGAGCGCCCCAGTTCATCGGGATGAACAGGCCGATCAGCAGCAGCAGGAGGACGAGGACCGGCGAGACCTTCCAGAACAGGTTGAAGGGGACGATCCTCAGCTTCACCAGGATGAACAGGAGCGCCAGGTAGACATTGAGCAGGACGACGATCATCGCGCGCCTCCGGCCTCACCGGGTCTGCGGGCGGGGTTCTGCGGGACGTCGACAAAGGCCCAGATCAAAACCAGGGGCCAGAGCAGGAATCCCAGAAACAGCGTCACCCAACCACCGACCGTGACAGCCTCGACCCATGGGTGGTTGCGCCTCCTTGCAACCATTCCGGGCAGCATCGCCATGAAGACGATGACGAAGACCGTGCTCGCGGCGAGGACGATCAGCACGATCCAGGCGAAGATGTCCAAGCCGCTCATATCGTTCCGCCTTCCGATCCACCCACGCCGGATGGTCATTGTCGGGAAGGTGAGGGCGAAGATGTATCGGGGCAAACCCCGAGCCGAGCGGGTTTGTCGTCGCCCCGGCCGACGGTCAGGGCTCGACGATCCTGTTCCTTACCGCATAGCGCACGAGGGCCGCCGTCGTGCTCAGATGCAGCTTGTGCATGACAGCGGAGCGATGGGTCTCCACGGTCTTCAGGCTGATGTTGAGAATCCGGCTCGCTTCCTTGCTGGAATTGCCTTCGGCGATGAGCTGGACGACCTCACGTTCGCGCGGCGTCAACGTGCCCGTTTCGCCGCCGCCCGGCTGTGACAGATAGTGCTTGAGCAAGGTCTCGCTGATATGTGCGGTGAAATAAGGCTGACGGCGTGCGAGAGCATCGAGCGCGGCCAGAATGGTACGATCCGCGTCCGATTTCACCAGGAAGCCGCGGGCGCCAGCGGTGAGAACCTCCCTGATCAGGACGTCGCCGTCATGCGTCGAGAAGATCAGAACCTGGGTTTCGGGGGATTCCGAGCAGATCTGGCGCGTGAGCTGCGCGCCGTTCATCGCCGGGATGGAATAGTCGACAATGGCGATGTCCGGCTTCGTTTCGAGCGCCAGATCGAGCGCTTCCCTGCCATCCTGGGCCTCGGCGACGACCTCCCAGCCCGGGCGGCTTTCGATGATCGAGCGCACGCCGCGCCGGACGATATCGTGGTCGTCGGCGATCAGGACGCGCACCGGCTTTCGGGTAGGTCGCGCGCTTTCGCGCAAATCCGGATATGCATTCATGTCCGTGCCCGTACCGTGCCTGGGAATGCCCGAATGGAAAGGCACGGTATCATAGCCATCACGCAGCGGAAGGGGTTTTCCCTTAGGATCAAATGGCGTCGCGGCGGATGATCGCCGCGACGCCATGCCTGTCATCCTGCAACTTTACACGGAAGGTGCAGGACCGCGGATAAGCCTCAGGGCAAGGCCCGTAACCTCCGGAGGGATAGGCCCCGCATCGGCGCGTAGCGAACCCGCATCGGCGGCCTGGTCGCGATCAGCGGCTCAGCAGGCCGCGGATGCCGCTCAGGTTGTCGATGGTGTGCGACAGGTGGAGGCGCAGACGTTCCGCAGCTTCGGACTGTCTTCCGCCGGCCAGGCTGTCGAGGATCGCGAGATGCTCCTCGCATTGCTGGCGGTAGCGCGTGCGGTCCAGCATCGACCGGTAGGACAAGAGTCGCCTGATCCGATTGATCCGGCGGATCGTGTCGAGAAAGAACGGATTGCCGGACCCCGCGACGATCGTCTCGTGGAAACGCACGCCGCGATCGTGGAGGGTATCGGCACTGTCGGTTTCGATGGCGCCTGCAAGCAGGCGCTCCTCGGCGGCGCGACACGCGGCGATCGCTTCCGGTGCAAGGTGATATCCCGGCTCGAGCAAGGCGGCAGGCTCGAGCGCGAGGCGCAGGCGGTAGGTTTGCTCCAGGCTTTCCGGCGTGTTCAGCACCGGCGCGAAGCTCCAGCCATAGCCGGCGCGCCGCTCGGCCCAACCCTCCTGGCTGATCCGGGTCAGCACCGCGTTGAGTTCGGCGCGCGTCAGCTCGTAGCTCTGCCTGAGATCGGCTTCGCTCACCTGTGCCGGCAGGCGGCCGCGCAGATGGTCGTCGGCGATGCGGAAATAGGCCTGGGTGACGCCGTCGGGCTCCGACAGGCCGAGCGCCTCGCTCGAAGGCGGAACCGCCTGCTCGACGAAATAGCCGCGGTTGCGCTCGTGGCGCAGCACGCCCTTGTCCGCGAGAAGCTGGAGAGCCTGGCCGACGGGGAAACGCGACACGCCGAGGCGCGTCGCGATGTCCTGCGTTCGCAGATGCGTACCGGCCGGCAGGCCGCCGTCCCGGATCTCTTCGAGAATGCGGGAAGCGAGCGGCGTCGCGAGGTCTCGTCTTCCGCTGCCTGCCATCACCCGAGCCTCGCCGGCGCTTCCGCCCACGAGATGTGCTCTATGGGGCGTGCGCCCGCGGGGCAAGCCGGCTATTTGACGAGTCCGATCGTCCTGAGGATATCCCCGACCCGAACCTGCTCCTCCTTCAGGAAGGCCGCGAAGGGTTCGCCGGCGAGGTAGTAGTCGTCCCAGCCGCGTGCCTTGAGCAGGGCCTTCCACTCGCCGCTGGCGACCAGGCCGTCGAAGAGCTTGGTCAGTTGCGCCTTGTGGTCGGCGGTGATGCCGGGAGGGGCCATGACGGCGCGCCAGTTGACGACCTCGACATCGTAGCCGAGTTCCTTGAGCGTCGGGACGTCGACGCCATCGAGACGCTTGCCGGACGAGATCGCGAGCGCGCGAAGCTTGCCGGCCTTGATCTGGCCTTCAAGCTCGCCATAGCCGGAAACGCCCGCGGTGACGCGCCCGCCCAGCATGGCGGCCAGCGCCTCGCCGCCACCGGAGAAGGCGACATAATTCACCTTGCCGGCATCGGCGCCCGCGGCCTTCGTTACCAGCGCGGCCAGGATGTGGTCGGCACCGCCGGCCGAACCGCCGGCCCAGGTCACGCGCGCGACGTCCGTTTTGATCGCCGCCAGGAAATCCTTCACCGTCGTGATCGGCGACGTCGCGGGCACCACGATGACGAGCGGATCGCCGGTGAGGCGGGCCAGCGGCGTCACCTGGTCGAGGCTGACCGGCGACTTGTTGGTCAGGATGGCACCGACCATGGTGATGCCGTTGACCATCAGCTGGCTCGGATCACCCTTGGCATTGTTGATGAACTGCGCCAGGCCGATCGTGCCGCCGGCACCCGTGACGTTGTTGACCTGGACGCTGCGAACCGCCTTCGTCTCGGTCAGCACCTGCTGGATCGAGCGGGCCGCGCCATCCCAGCCGCCGCCGGGACCTGCGGGCGCCATGATCTTCAGCTCCTGGATCGGCGCCTGAGCCGACGCGAAGCCTGATGTGAGTGAGAGGGTGGCGATGCCAGCGGCCAGGAATACTCTGCGGGTCTTCATGAGGATCCTCCCAAGGATGACAGGTGATCGCGCTTTTGCGCTGTTCAGGCTTCCCGCAGGCTTGCGGGTGGGGTTTCACCGCTTGCGGTGAAAGACGGGACGGAAGCGCCTTGCAGGCGTCCGAGGATCACCGAAATGATGCCGCCTGCGCGGAGCGTCTCGCATTCCAGCGCAGTCTCGACGGCAGCCCTCAGTTGCAGGGGCTCGACCGAACCATTGGCCCGACGGATGCGAGCGCTGACGGGGCGGCGCGGGGCGATCGCATCGGGTGGCGCATCGATCTCGACGGCGTCCCCCGAGGCGAGCGTCAGCGCGGCCGGCCCGGTCCCGGGCGGCAGCAGCAGCGGCAGAATCCCCATGCCGATCAGGTTGGAGCGATGGATGCGCTCGAAGCTCTGGGCGATGACGGCACTGACCCCGAGGAGCCCCAATCCCTTGGCGGCCCAGTCTCGCGACGAACCCGTGCCGTAGCGCTCCCCGGCGACGACGACCATCGCATCGCCGGCTGCACGGTAGCGCTCCGCGACGCGCCACAGTGATTGGATCTGCCCTGTCGGCGCGTGAACCGTCGAACCGGCGGGTACATCGGCGGCGAGGCGATTGGCCACCGTGCGGTTCGTGAACAGGCCGCGCAGCATCACCTCCCAATTGCCGCGGCGGGAGGCGTAGACGTTCAGGTCCTTGGGATCCTCGCCGCGTTCGATCAGCCACCGTCCAGCCTCGCTCGCGACGGGTGTCTGTCCGGCCGGCGAGATATGATCCGTGGTGATGTCGTCGCCGAGCACCAGCAGCGGATGCGCGCGGTAATGGCCGAGGCGGCTGGGTTGGATCGACTGGGCGAAGGGCGGTGGCCGCAGCGCGGTCGAGGCGGGGTCCCATGGAAAGAGCGTCGTAGCGGGCGCCTCGAGTTCCGCCCAGTGCCGGCTCGTCGTCGCCTCGGCGAAGGCGCGGCTGAAATCCGCGGGCTCGAGGGCGAGCGTCAGCGCCGCATCGATTTCGGAGCCCGTCGGCCAGAGCTCGGCCAACGTGATCGCTTTGCCGTCGGCAGCCGTGCCGAGCGGGGCCTTCAGGATGTCGCGATCCGCATCGCCGGCGAGCGCATAGGCGACGACCAGTGCGGGGGATGCCAGGAAACCGGCCTCGATCTGGCCGTGAACGCGGCCGGGAAAGTTGCGGTTGCCCGACAGGATGGCGACCGGCAGCACCTCGTCGGCCTGGATCGCCGCGTCCATCACCGCCAGCAGCGGCCCGGAATTGCCGATGCAGGTCGTGCAGCCATAGCCGACGATGCCGAAGCCGAGCGCTTCCAGATCCTCGAGCAAACCGGCTCGCCTGAGATAGCGTTCCGCTGCAGGCGAGCCCGGAGCCAGCGAGGTCTTCACCCAGGCCGGAGGCTTGAGGCCGAGCCGGCGGGCTTTACGCGCGACCAGCCCGGCCGCCACGAGGAGCCTTGGGTCGGTGGTGTTGGTGCAACTCGTGATCGCCGCGATGGCGACGGGAAGGCGCGGTAACGCGCCGGCCGGGGCCTTGGGCTGCGCCATTGCTGCCAGGGCGCGCGCCACGGCTTCAGGTGCGAGCAGATCCTGTGGGCGGCGCGGGCCGGCGAGGCTGATGGCGATCGTGGCGAGGTCGATGTCGACGATATCGGTGTAGCGAGGCTGCGCCTGCGGATCGAACCAGAGCTGTTGCCGCCTGGCATAGGCTTCGACCAGAGCGATCTGGTCCTGCGTCCGACCGGTCTGCGCGAGATAGTCGAGCGTTGCCGCGTCGATCGGGAAATAGCCGGTCGAGGCGCCGAACTCCGGTGTCATGTTGGCGACCACGGCCCGCTCGCCGCCCGACAGGCTGGACACGCCCGGACCGAAGAACTCGACGAAGGCGCCCGTGACGCCGCGGGCCCGGAGGCGTTGCGTCACCGTCAGCGCGAGGTCGGTCGCGCTGACGCCTTCGCGCAGCCGGTTGGTCAGGCGCACGCCGATGACGTCGGGAATCCGCATCATCACCGGCATGCCGAACATCACGCTCTCGGCCTCGAGTCCGCCGACCCCCCAGCCCAGGACGCCGATCCCATTGATCATGGGCGTGTGGCTGTCGGTGCCGATCAGCGTATCCGGCATCGCCCAGAGCTGGCCGTCGATCCTGCGCGTCGTGACGACGGTGGCGAGCTGCTCCAGGTTGATCGTGTGCATGATGCCCGTGCCGGGCGGATGGACGCGAACGCCGTCGAGCGCCTGCGTCGCCCATTTCAGGAAGCGATAGCGCTCGCCGTTGCGGCGGTACTCGCGCTCCAGATTGACCCGCATGGCATCTGGCGAGGCCGAGAGGTCCACACCCAGCGAGTGATCGACCGAGACGTCCACCGGTAGCACCGGGCTGAGCTGCCCTGGGTCTCCTCCCGTCGCGGCGATGGCGTCGCGCATCGCCGCGACGTCGACGAGCGCCGGCGTGCAGGTCGTGTCGTGCATCAGGACGCGGCCGGGCTGGAAGGCGATCTCCGCCTCGGACGTCCCATGCGTGAGCCAGGCCCGAAGGTCCGACAGAGCTTGATCGCGCTCCTCGAGCCCCTTGGGTTCGCGCAGCACGTTCTCGGCGATGATGCGCAGCACATGCGGAAGTCTCGGGAGGTCGTCGCCGAGCTGGGTCGTCAGATCGGCGACGACGTAGGGCTCTGCGACCGAGCGCCCTGCCTCCCGAAAAGTTCGTGCCCATGTGTTCATGGCCGATCATATGCATAATATGAACTCAAAATGCAATCTGATGCGCAGGGCTCGGAATCGCATGGGACGATCGCGACGGCAGAGGTACCGATCCGTGCTTTGACGCTCGACTTCGGGGGGGCGGGAGAAAGGGCTGAAGCCTGCGCCTACGGCGTCACTAACTCACCAAGGCCGGCGCGGCCCGGTGTCGATATGCAGGATGCCGTTCCAGTAGACCTTGTGCCCGCCGACATCGGGCAGGGTGCGGACCCATTCCAGAACGCTCCGCGGCCTTATTCCTGGAACCCGGAAATCCATCGCCTCGCAGCGCTTGTGATAGGAGCCGCGCCGCGCCCGCCAGGGTGGCCGCCAGGTCGATGTCACCTTCACCGCGCCGTACTTGTCGGAAATCTTTGTGAGGATGAGTTTCAGCCGCTGCGGCAAGCAGGCGATCGACGTGCCCGGATCGGTCGAGATGCCCGGCTGGTCCGGCTTCTCGTTCGGATCGAACTCCGGTTCGGCACCGGCCTTCTGGCCCGGCGTCAGTTGCGGCCATTCCGGGCCCTGATCTTCGTCGGGCTCGGCCGTCATCGGCGAGTTCGCGTCGGGGCGAGGGGCCTCGGAGGGCTGCACCGGCGCCGGTGTCACGATCGGCGCAAAGGTCAGGCTGCTGGGCAGGTCGAGATCGAAGGGTCGATGCGGCGGCAACGGGGCCCGCATCATCTGGCCCTCCTGCGCCGCCGCGGCGGTGACATGGAGCACGCAGGTGAGCGCCAGCATCGGTCCGGCGGAAATGGGCAGCCGCATGGGGTTCAGGGGGCGGGAGCCGGCATGAAGACGGCCCGGGTCTCGGCGCCGACGAGAGGAAGCTGCGGAGACTTCGCGCACAGCGCGGCGAGGCCTGCCGGCGCCGCAGTGATCTTCTCCAGGTCGAGCAGCGGCCGCATGGCGCCTCCGGCATAATAGCCGGCCAGCCAGAGCGAGAGCTGCGTCTGGTCGTTCTCGCTCATGGCGGTGAAATCGGCACAACTCGCCCGCGACAGGTCCACGCCTTCGGCATGGGCGCTACCGGGTACACCGACCGGCGCGATCAACAGCGCCGCCGCGAGGAAGGGCCTGGCGAGCCGGGTCATGAGGGCGCCTTTCTCGAAAGCGTGGTTTGCTTAAGAAGAATCGATTCGGCGTGAGTGTGTCGCGTCGCGCCGCCATCTGCCAGCCGGAAGCCGTCGATATGGATAAGAATTCCGGCGTGGTCATTTGGCGAGGCCGGGCAGGGTGCCGAAAATCTGCCACATCTGCGCCACGTTCAACCCGGTCGCGCGATTGTGCGGCGCGGCAGAGTCTTGCTTCATTCTAATGCAAGGTCTAATCGACACCCACGGCGCGCCGCCGTCGTCCGTTTGAAGCTGGATCGTCCATGCAAGCTCTTCCAGTGCCGTCCCTGCTCAACGACTACCTGCCGCTGGTGCTGTTTCTCGCCGTGGCCGGCGTGATCGGTCTGGCCCTGCTGATCGCGCCCTTCGCGATCGCCTACTCCAAGCCGGACGCCGAGAAGCTCTCGGCCTATGAATGCGGCTTCAACGCATTCGACGATGCGCGCATGAAGTTCGACGTTCGCTTCTATCTGGTGGCGATCCTGTTCATCATCTTCGATCTCGAAGTCGCCTTCCTCTTCCCCTGGGCGGTCGCCTTCGGTGGGCTCGGCTGGTATGGCTTCTGGTCGATGATGATCTTCCTGGCCGTGCTGACGGTCGGCTTCGTCTATGAGTGGCGCAAGGGTGCGCTGGAGTGGGACTAACCGTCGTCTCGCTGGCGCAAGGCTCGCGATCTATCTGACGGTTACGGTTCACGAGGATACTGGAATGGCAACAACAGCGATCGACCGCGGTGATCCGCTCGTCGCCCCCGCGCCCAAGGGCCTGCTCGGCCCCGACGGGAAGCCGGTCGGCCATCGCGATCCGTTCTTCACCGAGATCAACAGCGAGCTCGCCGACAAGGGCTTCATCGTCACCGCCACCGACGACCTGATCAACTGGTCGCGCACCGGCTCGCTGATGTGGATGACCTTCGGCCTCGCCTGCTGCGCGGTCGAGATGATGCAGCTCTCGATGCCGCGCTACGACGTCGAGCGCTTCGGCTTCGCGCCGCGCGCTTCTCCGCGCCAGTCCGACGTGATGATCGTGGCTGGCACGCTCACCAACAAGATGGCCCCGGCGCTGCGCAAGGTCTACGACCAGATGCCCGAGCCACGCTATGTCATCTCGATGGGCTCCTGCGCCAATGGCGGCGGCTACTACCACTACAGCTACTCGGTGGTGCGCGGCTGCGATCGCATCGTGCCGATCGACATTTATGTGCCGGGCTGCCCGCCGACGGCGGAGGCTCTGCTCTACGGCGTGCTTCTGCTGCAGAAGAAGATTCGCCGCACCGGCACGATCGAGCGGTAATTTGCGTCATGCTCGGGCCTGGCCCGAGCATCTCCTGACGGAGAGGCGCGGGATACGACAGGGGTTGGGCTCAATCCTGCATGCGCTGCTCGGGGCAAGCCTGAGCACGCCGCGGTTGAGCAACGAAGGTTAAGACAATGAGCGAAGCGCTCGTAGCACTCGGCGAAGAGATCAAGGCGGCGCTGCCGGGCGCGGTCACCGAAGCCGTCGTCGCCTTCGGCGAGCTGACGATCCATGCCGAGGCGGCCTCGATCGTGGAGGTCATGCGGACGCTCTACTCGGATCGCCGCTTCCGCTTCGTGAACTTCACCGATATCGCCGGCGCCGACTATCCCGGCCGCGAGAAGCGCTTCGACGTGGTTTATCACCTGCTCGCGCCCTATTCGAACCACCGCATCCGCGTGAAGGTCCAGACCGACGAGGCGACGCCTGTTCCCTCGATCATCGAGGTCTTCCCGGCGGCCAACTGGTACGAGCGCGAGGCCTACGATTTTTACGGCATGCTGTTCTCGGGCCATCCCGACCTGCGCCGCATCCTCACCGACTACGGCTTCGAGGGGCATCCGCTGCGCAAGGACTTCCCGCTGACCGGCTTCGTCGAGGTCCGCTATGACGACGAACAGAAGCGCGTGGTCTACGAGCCGGTGAAGCTCAATCAAGAGTTCCGCAACTTCGATTTCCTAAGTCCATGGGAAGGGACGGAATACGTCCTCCCCGGCGACGAAAAAGCGAAGACGGCCTGATCGGAGCCGGACATGACAGAGCACAACATCCGGAACTTCTCGATCAATTTCGGCCCGCAGCACCCTGCGGCCCACGGCGTGCTGCGCCTCGTCCTCGAGCTCGACGGCGAGATCGTCGAGCGCGTCGATCCGCATATCGGCCTGCTCCATCGCGGCACCGAGAAGCTGATCGAGGCCAAGACCTATCTCCAGGCCGTGCCCTATTTCGACCGGCTCGACTATGTCGCGCCGATGAACCAGGAGCATGCCTATGCCCTGGCCGTCGAGAAGCTGATGGGCGTCACGGTCCCGCGTCGCGGCCAGCTCATCCGCGTGCTCTACTCCGAAATCGGCCGCATCCTCTCGCACATCCTCAACGTCACCACGCAGGCGATGGACGTCGGCGCGCTGACGCCCCCGCTCTGGGGCTTCGAGGAGCGCGAGAAGCTGATGATCTTCTATGAGCGGGCCTGCGGCGCGCGCATGCACGCGGCATATGTCCGGCCGGGCGGCGTTCACCAGGACCTGCCGACCTCCCTGATCCACGACATCGCCGAATGGTGCGACCCGTTCCTGCAGGTCTGCGACGACCTCGAGGGTCTGCTCACCGACAACCGCATCTTTAAGCAGCGCAACGTCGATATCGGCGTGGTCGATCTCGAGACCTGCTGGAAATGGGGCTTCTCGGGCGTGATGGTGCGTGGCTCCGGCGCGGCCTGGGATCTGCGCAAGTCGCAGCCCTACGAGTGCTACGACGAGATGGAATTCGACATTCCCGTCGGCAAGAACGGCGATTGCTACGACCGCTACTGCATCCGCATGGAAGAGATGCGCCAGTCGGTCCGCATCATGAAGCAGTGCTGCGAGAAGCTCCTCGCTGCCGATGGCGGCGGGCCGGTCTCCTCGCTCGACGGCAAGATGGTGCCGCCCAAGCGCGGCGAGATGAAGCGCTCGATGGAAGCGCTGATCCACCACTTCAAACTCTACACCGAGGGCTACAAGGTGCCCGAGGGCGAGGTCTATGCCGCCGTCGAGGCCCCCAAGGGCGAGTTCGGCGTCTATCTCGTCTCGGATGGAACCAACAAGCCCTATCGCTGCAAGATCAAGGCTCCGGGCTTCGCCCATCTCCAGGCCATGGATTTCATGTGCCGCAAGCACATGCTGGCGGACGTCTCCGCCATCCTGGGCTCCCTCGATATCGTTTTTGGTGAAGTAGACCGCTGATGTCCGTCCGTCGTCTCGCCCCCGATCACGTTCAGCCCGCCTCCTTCGCCTTCGACTCGGCGAACGAGAACTGGGCCGACCAGCAGATCGCGAAGTATCCGCAGGGCCGTCAGGCCTCCGCCGTGATTCCGCTCCTGTGGAAGGCGCAGGAGCAGCATGATGGCTGGGTGCCGCGCGCCGCGATCGAGGCCGTCGCGCGCAAGCTCGGAATGGCGCCGATGCGCGTCATGGAGATCGCCACCTTCTACACGATGTTCAACCTGCAGCCGGTGGGCGAGCACTTCGTCCAGCTCTGCGGCACGACGCCCTGCGCGTTGCGCGGAGCTGAAGCGCTGAAGAAGGTCTGCGAGGACGTCATCGGCCCGCAATCGACCGTGACCGCCGACGGCAAGCTCTCCTGGCTCGAGGTCGAGTGCCTCGGCGCCTGCTGCAACGCCCCGATGGCGCAGATCAACTTCGACTATTACGAGGATCTGACGCCCGAGAACTTCAAGGCCCTGCTGGAAGACCTGCGCCACGGCCGGCCGACCAAGCCCGGCCCGCAGAACGGGCGCACCGGCTCGGAGCCGTTCGGCGGCGGCGAGACGCTGAAGGATCCGGCCCTCTATGACGGCTCGGTGATCGGCGCCGGCGACTGGCAGAAGCGCATCGCCGAGCAGCGCAAGGCGGCGGCCGAGGCAGCTGCCGCGAAGGCGGCCGCTGCGGAGGAAGCCAAGAAGGCTGAAGCGACGCCTGCTGCGGTCGGGAGCAAGCCGGCGACCGAGACAGCCGCGGCCGGCCGGCCCAAGCCTTCGACCCCCGCCCAGCCTTCCGGCGCGGCGCAGGATACGCCCGCCGCCGCCGGAAAGGTCACGAAGGCCGCCGTCACGGAATCGGCGAAGCCGGCTGCCGCGGCCCCGGCCGTGGCGGAATCGAAGCCCGAGCTGCTGACCGCCGCGCGCGGCGGCAAGGGCGACGACCTCGGTCTGATCTGGGGCGTCGGCCCCAAGCTTGCGACGATGCTCAACGAGATGGGCGTCTGGCATTTCGACCAGATTGCGAACTGGAAGGCCGAGGAACTCGCCTGGGTCGATGCCCGCCTGACCGGATTCAAGGGCCGCGCCACGCGCGACGACTGGATCTCGCAGGCGAAGAAACTCGCGACGGGCTGGCGGCCGGAATCGGCCGTCGGCGAGAAGCCGGTGAAGTGAGGCGAAAACGATGCTTGCTGATCGCGACCGGATTTTCACCAATCTCTACGGCCTTCACGACCTGTCGCTGAAAGGCGCCATGGCGCGCGGCCATTGGGACGGCACCAAGTTCCTGCTCCAGCAGGGCAGGGACTGGATTATCGACGAGATGAAGCAGTCGGGCCTGCGCGGCCGTGGCGGCGCCGGCTTCCCGACCGGGCTGAAATGGTCGTTCATGCCCAAGGTCAATGACGGGCGCCCGCATTACCTCGTCGTCAATGCCGACGAGTCGGAGCCGGGCACCTGCAAGGACCGCGAGATCATGCGCAACGACCCGCATACGCTGGTCGAGGGCTGCCTGATCGCCTCCTTCGCGATGGGCGCGCACGCCGCCTACATCTACATCCGTGGCGAGTACATCCGCGAGCGCGAGGCGCTGCAGCGGGCCGTCGACGAGGCCTATGAGGCCAAGCTCATCGGCAAGGACAACATCCACGGCTATCCCTTTGATCTCTATGTGCATCATGGTGCCGGCGCCTATATCTGCGGCGAAGAGACGGCCTTGCTCGAAAGCCTCGAGGGCAAGAAGGGCATGCCCCGGATGAAGCCGCCATTCCCCGCGAATGTCGGCCTCTATGGCTGCCCGACCACCGTCAACAACGTCGAGTCGATCGCGGTCGCGCCGACCATCCTGCGCCGCGGCGCGGCCTGGTTCTCCTCGCTCGGCAACCCGAACAATGTCGGCACCAAGCTGTTCTGCGTCTCGGGCCATGTGAACAAGCCCTGCAACGTCGAAGAGGTGATGGGCCTCACCTTCCGCGAGCTGATCGACCGCCATTGCGGCGGTATCCGTGGCGGCTGGGACAATCTCAAGGCGGTCATCCCCGGCGGCTCCTCGGTTCGCATGGTTCCCGCCGACCAGATCATCGACACGCCGATGGATTTCGACTCGCTCTCGAAGCTGCGCTCGGGCCTCGGCACGGCGGCGGTGATCGTCATGGACAAGTCCACTGACATCATCCGCGCCATCGCCCGCCTCAGCCATTTCTACAAGCATGAGAGCTGTGGCCAGTGCACGCCCTGCCGCGAGGGCACGGGCTGGATGTGGCGCGTGATGGAGCGCATGGCCGTGGGTCGCGCCCAGAAGCGCGAGATCGACATGCTGCTCGACGTCACAAAGCAGATCGAGGGCCACACGATCTGCGCGCTCGGCGATGCCGCCGCATGGCCGATCCAGGGCCTGATCGCGCATTTCCGCCACGAGATCGAGCAGCGCATCGACGACTATGCCGCGAACCCGCATTCCGAGCCGGTTCGACTGATGGCGGCGGAGTGAGACCATGACCAAACTCCTCATCGACGGCATCGAGGTCGATGTCCCCGCCGAATACACGGTGCTCCAGGCCTGCGAGGCCGCAGGCGCCGAGGTGCCGCGCTTCTGCTTCCATGAGCGGCTGTCGATCGCCGGCAATTGCCGCATGTGCCTCGTCGAGGTGAAGGGCGGCCCGCCGAAGCCGCAGGCTTCGTGTGCCATCGGCGTGCGCGACCTGCGCCCCGGCCCGAATGGCGAGCCGCCGGTCGTCCTGACCAAGTCGCCGATGGTGAAGAAGGCGCGCGAGGGGGTAATGGAGTTCCTCCTCATCAACCACCCGCTGGATTGCCCGATCTGCGACCAGGGCGGCGAATGCGACCTGCAGGACCAGGCCATGGCCTATGGCGTGGACAATTCCCGCTATGCCGAGAACAAGCGCGCGGTCGAGGACAAGTATATCGGCCCGCTGGTCAAGACCTCGATGACGCGCTGCATCCAGTGCACGCGCTGCGTCCGCTTCACCACGGAAGTCGCCGGCGCCTCCGACCTCGGCGCCATCGGCCGTGGCGAGGACATGGAGATCACGACCTATCTCGAGAAGGCGATGACCTCGGAGCTGCAAGGCAACGTCGTCGATCTCTGCCCGGTCGGCGCGCTGACCTCGAAGCCTTACCAGAACAAGGCCCGCCCCTGGGAGCTGACCAAGACCGAATCCATCGATGTGATGGACGCGGTCGGCTCGGCGATCCGCGTCGACTCGCGCGGCAAGGAAGTGATGCGCGTCCTGCCCCGCCTGAACGAGGCGGTGAACGAGGAGTGGATCTCCGACAAGACCCGCCACGTCGTCGACGGCCTGCGCACCCAGCGTCTCGACCGGCCCTATATCCGTAAGGACGGCGCGCTACGCCCCGCGAGCTGGAACGAGGCCTTCGCGTTGATCGCCGAGAAGGTCAAGGCGACGAAGCCCGAGAAGATCGGCGCCATCGCCGGCGATCTCGCGGCTGTGGAGGAGATGTTCGCGCTCAAGAGCCTGATCGCCTCGCTCGGCAGCGCCAATCTCGACGCCCGCCAGGACGGCACGAAGCTGCATCCGAAGTTCGGCCGCGGCTCCTATGTCCTCAATGCCGGCATCGCCGGGATCGACAATGCGACCTCGCTGCTGATCGTCGGCGCCAATCCGCGCCGCGAGGCGCCGATCCTGAACGCGCGCATCCGCAAGCGCTGGCTGCGCGGCGACTTCAAGATACAGGTCATCGGCGATAAGGCCGATCTGACCTATGACTACGACTATCTCGGCGCGGGCGCCGAGACCCTGGCCGATGTCGCGGCTAAGGCGGAGAAGGCCGGCGAGCGGCCGATGGTGCTGGTCGGGCAGGGCGCTCTCGCCCGGGCCGATGGCGAAGCCGTGCTGGCGCTGGCCGCCAAGGCTGCGCAGGCGCTGGGCGCCGTCTCGGAAGGCTGGAACGGCTTCGGCGTGCTGCACACCGCTGCCGCCCGTGTCGGCGCGCTCGATCTCGGCTTCGTGCCGCAAGAAAATGCCGATGGTTCTGGCGGTCTCGACGTCGCCGGCATGCTTCAGCCCGGCGCGCTCGACCTGCTGTTCCTGCTCGGCGCCGACGAGATCGAGGTGCCTGCAGGCGCCTTCGTGGTCTATCAGGGGACGCATGGCGACAAGGGCGCGCATCGCGCTGACGTCATCCTGCCGGGCTCGGCCTATACCGAGAAGTCCGGCACCTACGCCAATACCGAAGGTCGCGTACAGATGACCGACCGCGCCACCTTCCCGCCGGGCGATGCCCGCGAGGACTGGGCGATCCTGCGCGCGCTCTCCGCCGCCCTCGGCAAGACGCTGCCCTTCGACTCGCTGTCGGGCCTGCGCAGGGCGCTCTACGAGGCGCATCCGCACTTCGCGGCGCTCGAGGTGCTACAGCCGGCCGACGGCGCAGTCCTCGGCTCCCTCGCTGCTGCCGGCGGCAAGACCGACAAGGCCGGCTTCGTCTCGACGATCGCCGATTTCTACCAGACCAACCCGATCGCGCGCGCTTCCGCCGTGATGGCCGAATGTTCGGCGCTGGCCTCCGGCCGGCTGCAGCAGGCGGCGGAGTAAGCGGCCATGAACTGGGACCTCGTCCTCGATCTCGCGATCATCCTCGGCAAGAGCCTGCTGCTGCTCGTCTGCCTGCTGGTCTTCATCGCCTATATCCTGCTCGCCGACCGCAAAATCTGGGCGGCGGTGCAGCTGCGGCGCGGCCCTAACGTCGTCGGGCCCTTCGGCCTGTTCCAGAGCTTCGCCGACCTGCTGAAATTCGCCTTCAAGGAGCCGATCATCCCGTCGGGCTCCAACAAGGGCGTCTTCCTGCTCGCGCCCTTCATCTCCTGCCTGCTGGCGCTCGGCGCCTGGGCGGTGATCCCGGTCGCGGAAGGCTGGGCGATCGCCAACATCAATGTCGGCATCCTCTACATCCTCGCGATCTCCTCGCTCGGCGTCTACGGCGTCATCATGGCCGGCTGGGCGTCGAACTCGAAGTACCCCTTCATGGGCGCGCTGCGCTCCGCCGCGCAGATGGTCTCCTACGAGGTCTCGATCGGCTTCGTCATCATCACCGTGCTGCTCTGCGTGGGCTCGCTGAACCTGACGGCCATCGTCGAGGCGCAGAACACCAAGGTCGGCCTGTTCGGCTGGTACTGGCTGCCGCTGTTCCCGATGTTCGTGGTCTTCTTCATCTCGGCCCTGGCCGAGACCAACCGGCCGCCTTTCGACCTCCCTGAAGCGGAGTCGGAGCTCGTGGCGGGCTATATGGTCGAGTATTCCTCGACGCCGTACCTGCTGTTCATGCTCGGCGAATACGTGGCGATTATGACCATGTGCGCGCTGACCACGATCCTCTTCCTCGGGGGCTGGCTACCGCCGTTCCCGATCGCGCCGTTCACCTGGCTGCCGGGCGTGTTCTGGTTCGCTCTGAAGGTCTGCCTGGTCTTCTTCATGTTCGCGATGGTGAAGGCCTTCGTGCCGCGCTACCGCTACGACCAGCTGATGCGGCTGGGCTGGAAGGTCTTCCTGCCGCTGTCGCTGGCCTGCGTTGTCGTGGTTGCCCTGGTGTTGCAGGTCACGGGCTGGGGCCCGGTTCGCTGATGGGCGTCTCGCCCGGCCTGATCGGCGCGCTGATCGGGCTCGTGGTGGGGTTGGTTGAATACAGGATCGTTTCGGCGCTGGTCATCGGGGCCCTGCGCCGGACCGATCCATCGAAGACACAGGCCGAGCGCGACGACTATGAACGTCGCATCGGCTGGGTCAGGGCCGCGCTGGTCGTGTTGATGATCGGCGTCACGCCCGTGCTGGGTTATATCGTCGGCCAAACGGTGTTTGGCTGAGCTGGAAGGACGAGAGGCATGTCGCTCGCACAAGCCGCCAAGGGCCTGCTGCTGAAGGAGTTCGTCGGGGCGTTCGCGCTCTCGATGCGCTATTTCTTCAAGCCGAAGGCGACGCTGAACTATCCCTTCGAGAAGGGCGTGCTCTCGCCGCGCTTCCGGGGCGAGCATGCGCTGCGCCGCTATCCGAATGGCGAGGAACGCTGCATCGCCTGCAAGCTCTGCGAGGCGATCTGCCCGGCGCAGGCCATCACCATCGAGGCCGGTCCGCGCCGCAACGACGGCACGCGCCGTACGACGCGCTACGACATCGACATGACCAAGTGCATCTATTGCGGCTTCTGCCAGGAGGCTTGCCCGGTCGATGCCATCGTCGAGGGGCCGAACTTCGAATTCGCCACCGAGACCCGCGAGGAGCTGTTCTACGACAAGGACAAGCTGCTCGCGAACGGCGCCCGCTGGGAACGCGAGATCGCGCGCAACATCGCGATGGACGCGCCCTATCGCTGAGGCGGTTCGGGCAGACCCTTCGCGCGGTTGTCGCGCCAGACGGGCCTGACTATAGACGCTCCAAACTGCGCCCGGCGAGAGTCGGGCGTGATTGAAAACGAGAGCCGCCCGCAGGGGCGGAAAGGCTGACCGAGATGAATGCCGCAGCGGCTTTCTTCTACCTGTTCGCAAGTGTCACCGTCGCTTCGGCGTTCATGGTGGTGGTCTCGCGCAACCCCGTTCACTCGGTGCTCTTCCTGATCCTGGCCTTCGTCAATGCGGCGGGGCTGTTCATGATGCTGGGAGCCGAGTTCCTGGCGATGCTGCTGATCGTCGTCTATGTCGGCGCGGTCGCGGTGCTCTTCCTCTTCGTGGTGATGATGCTCGACGTCGATTTCGCCGAGTTCCGTCAAGGCTTCCTGAACTACCTGCCGATCGGCGCGCTGATCGGGCTGATCTTTGCGGTCGAGCTGCTGCTCGTCGTCGGCGCCTGGGTCATCGATCCCCAGATCGTCAAGGCGCCGGTGGCGGCGATTCCCGCCGACGTGACCAACACCGAGGCGCTCGGCCGGGTGCTCTACACCCAGTATGTCTATTACTTCCAGGCGGCAGGGCTCGTGCTGCTGGTCGCCATGATCGGCGCGATCGTGCTGACCCTGCGCGACCGGCCCGGCATCAAGCGCCAGAACATCCCGGCGCAGAACGCGCGCACCAAGGAAGGCGCCATGGAGGTCCGCAAGGTCACCTCCGGCGCTGCCCTGCCGGAGGAGACGGTCTGATGATCGGACTTGGCCACTATCTCGCCGTCGGCGCGATCCTGTTCACGCTGGGCGTGCTCGGCATCTTCATCAACCGCAAGAACGTCATCGTCATCCTGATGTCAGTCGAGCTGATCCTGCTCTCGGTGAACCTGAACTTCGTCGCCTTCTCGAGCTTCATGAACGACATCGTCGGGCAGGTCTTCGCCTTGCTGGTGCTGACGGTCGCAGCGGCCGAGGCCGCCATTGGGCTTGCCATTCTCGTCGTCTACTTCCGCAACCGCGGCACGATCGCGGTGGAAGACATCAACATGATGAAAGGCTGAGGCGTAGCTAAGCGCCCGGAACCGCCCCATGTATCACCTGATCGTCTTCCTCCCCCTCATCGGCTTCCTGATCGCCGGCATCCTCGGCCGTCTGATCGGCGCGCGTGGCTCGGAGATCGTCACCACCTCGCTTCTGGTCGTCTCGGCCGTGCTGTCCTGGGTCGCCTTCTTCCAGGTCGGCTTCGGATCCGGCACGACCCGTGTCCAGGTCGCGACCTGGCTGTCCTCCGGCAACCTGCAGGTCGACTGGGCCTTCCGCGTGGACACGCTGACCGCGGTGATGCTGGTCGTGGTCAACACCGTCTCCTCGCTCGTGCACCTCTATTCGATTGGCTACATGCACGAGGATCCGCACCGGCCGCGCTTCTTCGCCTATCTGTCGCTGTTCACCTTCGCCATGCTGATGCTGGTGACGGCCGATAACCTGGTGCAGATGTTCTTCGGCTGGGAAGGCGTCGGTCTCGCCTCCTATCTGCTGATCGGCTTCTGGTATCAGAAGCCCTCGGCCTGCGCGGCCGCGATGAAGGCCTTCATCGTCAACCGCGTCGGTGATTTCGGCTTCCTGCTCGGCATCTTCATGGTCTTCGTGCTCACCGGCACGGTCGCCTTCGACTCGATCTTCCCGCAGATCGCCGGCCTGACCGAACGCAGCTTCCGCTTCCTCGGCTATGACTGGAACGCGCTGACGCTGACCGCTCTGCTTCTGTTCATGGGTGCCATGGGCAAGTCGGCGCAGTTCCTGCTGCACACCTGGCTGCCGGACGCGATGGAAGGCCCGACCCCGGTCTCGGCGCTGATCCATGCGGCAACGATGGTCACCGCCGGCGTCTTCATGGTCGCGCGCCTGTCGCCGATCTTCGAATACGCTCCCGTCGCCCTGACGGTGGTGATCGTGATCGGCGCGACGACGGCCTTCTTCGCTGCGACCGTCGGCCTCGTCCAGAACGACATCAAGCGCGTCATCGCCTATTCGACCTGCTCGCAGCTCGGCTACATGTTCGTCGCGCTCGGCGTCGGCGCCTATTCGGCTGGCGTGTTCCACCTGTTCACGCACGCCTTCTTCAAGGCGCTGCTCTTCCTCGGCGCCGGCTCGGTCATCCATGCGATGCATCACGAGCAGGACATGCGGCACATGGGTGGCCTGCGGAAGCACATCCCGCTGACCGCCGCCGCCATGACGATTGGTACGCTGGCGCTGACCGGCTTCCCGCTTCTCGCCGGCTACTTCTCCAAGGACGCGATCATCGAGAGCGCCTACGCCGCGGTCGCGCACAAGGGCTTCGCCGCGTCCTATGCCTTCGTCCTGCTGGTGGTCGCCGCCTGCATGACCTCGTTCTACTCGTGGCGGCTCTATTTCATGACCTTCGAGGGGGCGCCGCGCTGGGGCCACGGCCACGACGCGCATGGTCACGACGACCACGCTCACGCGGCCCATGGGCATGATGATCACGCCCATGCCGCGCATGCGCATGACGACCATCACGGTCATGGCCATGACCACACGCCGCATGAGAGCCCGCTGGTGATGCTGGTTCCGCTCGCCGTGCTCTCGCTCGGCGCCGTCGCGGCCGGCTTCGCCTTCAAGGGCGCCTTCATCGGCCACGACTACGAGCACTTCTGGAAGGCTGCGCTCTTCACCGGCAAGGACAACCACATCCTGCACGAGATGCACGAAGTGCCGAAATGGGTGGTCTGGTCGCCCTTCGTCGCGATGCTGCTCGGCTTCGTACTGGCGCTCTACATGTACGTGCTGCGCACGGACATTCCGGGCAAGCTGGCGGCGGCCAACCCGGTCCTGTACCGCTTCCTGCTGAACAAGTGGTACTTCGACGAGATCTACGACTTCCTGTTCGTGAAGCCGGCGATGTGGATCGGGAAGTTCCTCTGGAAGAAGGGCGACGGCTTCGTCATCGACGGCATGGGACCCGACGGTGTCTCGGCCCGCGTCGTCGACGTGACGAACCGGGTCGTCCGGCTCCAGACCGGCTATGTCTATCACTATGCCTTCGCCATGCTCATCGGCGTCGCAGGCTTCGTGACCTGGTATCTCGTGGCTCGCGGGTGAGATGATGTTCGGTTTCGGTATCCTCACCGGTCTTCTGGTCCTGCCGCTGGTCGGCGCGGCCTTCATCCTGGCGCAGCGCGGCGATCAGGCCGCGGTCGAGTCGAATGCGCGCTACGCGGCGCTGGCGGCGACAGTTGCGACCTTCGTGCTGTCCCTGGTCGCCTGGGCGCAGTTCGACCCCGCCAATCCCGGCTTCCAGATGGTCGAGACCCATGCCTGGGTCTCCGACGCGATCCAGTTCAAGCTCGGCGTCGACGGCTTCTCCTTCCCCTTCGTCGTGCTGACCGCCTTCCTGATGCCGTTCTGCATCCTGGCGTCCTGGCACTCGATCACGAAGCGGGTGCGCGAATACATGGTCGCGTTCCTGATCCTCGAGACGCTGATGATCGGCGTGTTCGTGGCGCTCGATCTCGTGCTGTTCTACCTCTTTTTCGAGGGCGGCCTGATCCCGATGTTCCTGATCGTTGGCATCTGGGGCGGCAAGCGGCGCGTCTACGCGGCCTACAAGTTCTTCCTCTACACGCTGCTCGGTTCGGTGCTGCTGCTGCTCGCGCTGATGGCGATGTACTGGAATGCCGGCACCACCGACATCCCGACGCTGCTGGCGCACAAGTTCCCGGCCAACATGCAGACCTGGCTGTGGCTCGCCTTCTTCGCCTCCTTCGCGGTGAAGATGCCGATGTGGCCGGTCCATACCTGGCTGCCCGACGCGCACGTCGAGGCGCCGACGGCAGGCTCCGTCGTGCTTGCGGCGATCATGCTGAAAATGGGCGGCTACGGCTTCATCCGCTTCTCGATCCCGATGTTCCCGGAGGCCTCGGCCTATTTCGCCTCCTTCGTCTTTGCGCTCTCCGTCATCGCCATCGTCTACACCTCGCTGGTGGCGCTGATGCAGGAGGACATCAAGAAGCTGATCGCCTACTCGTCGGTCGCCCATATGGGCTTCGTCACGATGGGCCTGTTCACGATGACCGCGCAGGGCATCCAGGGGGCGATGTTCCAGATGGTCAGCCACGGGCTGGTTTCGGGCGCGCTCTTCCTTTGCGTCGGCGTGATCTATGACCGCATGCACACCCGCGAGATCTCCGCCTATGGCGGGCTGGTGAACCGCATGCCGCTCTATGCGGTCGTCTTCATGGTCTTCACCATGGCCAATGTCGGCCTGCCCGGGACGGCCGGCTTCGTCGGCGAGTTCCTGACGCTGATGGGAGCCTTCAAGGCCAATCCCTGGGTCGCCTTCATCGCCTGCTCGGGCGTCATCCTGTCGGCTGCCTACGCGCTCTGGCTCTATCGCCGCGTCGTCTTCGGCGAACTGACCAAGCCGGAGCTGAAGGACATCACTGATCTCGACCGTCGCGAGATCGCGATCCTCGTTCCGCTTATGCTGCTGACGATCTGGTACGGCATTCGTCCGGGCACGATCCTCGACGCCTTCGCCGCGCCGACCGAAGCCCTCATCAAGAATTATCAGGCCGCACTCACCGCCGCGAAAACGGCGATGCTGGCCCTTCAGTAAGGTCTCGCAGGATGGCTCTGCCCGCTCTCGGCCCGGCTCTTCCGGAAATCATCCTCGCTATCGGCGCCATCGCGATGGTGCTCGTCGGCGCGATACGGGGCGAGCGCGCGACGCGCCTGCTCGAAGGCGTGGCCCTGGCGCTGTTCGCGCTGGCGCTGGTCCTCGTCCTTGCGGGGCAGGGCAAGGTGCTGACCTTCAATGACGGCTTCGTCGTCGACAGCTTCGCGCGCTTCTTCAAGGTGCTGACGCTGCTCGGTGCCGGCGCCGCGATCCTGCTCTCCTCGGACAGCCTGCGTCGCGACGGCGCGATGCGCTTCGAGTTCCCGATCCTGGTCGTGCTGTCGACGATCGGCATGATGATGATGATCTCGGCCAACGATCTCATCAGCCTCTATGTCGGCCTCGAGCTCCAGTCGCTGGCGCTCTATGTCGTCGCCGCCTTCGATCGCGACAACGAGAAGTCGACGGAAGCCGGCCTGAAGTATTTCGTCCTCGGCGCGCTGTCCTCGGGCATGCTGCTCTATGGCGCCTCGCTGGTCTATGGCTTCACCGGCACGGTGAACTATGCGGGCATCGCGGCGGCGGTGCAGCACGGCCATCCCGGGCTCGGCCTGATCTTCGGCATCGTCTTCATCGCCGCCGGCGTTGCCTTCAAGATCTCCGCCGTGCCGTTCCACATGTGGACGCCCGACGTCTATGAAGGCGCCCCGACCCCGGTTGCCGCCTTCTTCGCCTCGGCCCCCAAGATGGCTGCGATGGCCATGGTCGTGCGCATCTTCGTCGGCGCCTTCCCCGGTGCGCTGCATGAGTGGCAGCAGATCATCATCGCCATCGCGATCGCCTCGATGGCGCTCGGTGCCTTCGCCGCGATCGGCCAGAGAAATATCAAGCGCCTGCTCGCCTACTCCTCGATCGCCAATATGGGCTACGCGCTGGTCGGTCTCGCTGCCGGCAACGCTGCGGGCGTCCAGGGCGTTCTGGTCTACATGGCCATCTATCTGGCGACGACGCTCGCCGCCTTCGCCTGCGTCCTGCTGATGCGGCGCGACGGCAAGGCGGTGGAGGACATCTCCGAGCTCGCTGGCCTTTCGCGCACCAATGGCTGGATGGCCTTCGCGCTTTCGATGATGATGTTCTCGCTGGCCGGCATTCCGCCGCTGGCCGGCTTCTGGGCGAAGTTCTACGTCTTCCTCGCCGCCATCGACGCCAAGCTCTATTGGCTGGCTGTCATCGGCGTCGTGACCTCCGTGATTGGCGCCTATTACTATCTGCGCATCGTCAAGGTGATCTATTTCGACGACGCCAAGCCGGCCTTCGAGAAGGGCGATATCGGCGTGCGCGCCGTGCTGCTGGTCTCCGCGCTCTTCGTGCTGGCGCTCTCGCTCCTGCCGGCTCCGCTGCTGAACTCGGCGGCGGCGGCGGCCAAGTCGCTGTTCTGAATGCAGCTTTGCGTCATGCTCGGGCCTGTCCCGAGCATCTCCCTCAGGGAATTCTCGGGTCTGCGCCTCGCTTCACCCGGGAATGACGGCCTCTACCATGCTCTCTGAAATCGCCCGCGCCGCCGGCTATCGGCTGATCGTCCGTGACGAGGTCGGCTCGACCATGGAGGAGGCGCGCCGGGTGCTGGCGCAGGGGGATTCGGGCAAGCTCTGGATCGTCGCCCGCAGCCAGAATGCCGGGCGAGGTCGGCATGGCCGGCAATGGACCTCGCCGCCCGGCAATCTCTACGCCAGCCTGCTGCTGGTCGCCCCCTGCGAGCCAGCGCTCGCCCCGCAGCTCGGGTTCGTGGCTGGCCTTGCCCTGCATGACGCGGCCGCCGCCGTGACCGGGCTCGTCCCACCAAGCCTCGCCCTGAAATGGCCGAACGATCTTCTGGTCGACGGCGCCAAATGTTCGGGCCTGCTGCTCGAAGGCGAAAGCCGGGCAGGGCAGTTCAGCGTCGTCATCGGCCTGGGCATCAACATCGCGTCCTGCGCGCAGGGCACCCCCTATCCCGCGAGCTTCCTGCAGGCTCATGCGCCCTCCGTGACGATCGAGGCCACCCTGGCCGCGCTCGGCGACGCCTGGGCTGCCCGCTTCGCGACATGGCAGGCGCCTGGAGGGTTCGGCCCGACGCGGGAGGCCTGGCTCGAGCGCGCGGCCTTCCTCGGTCAGACCATCACGATCAGGCCTCCCGAAGGCGCCGTCACCGGCATCTTCTCCGGCATCGACCCGACCGGGCGGCTCCTGCTCGAAACCCCGGCCGGGATCCGCCAGTTCGATGCCGGCGATCTCTTCTTCGGGCAGCCGACGGCCGATCGGGCGTAACACTGGCCTGCCGCTATGGAGACCTGCTCCGTAGCGTGGTAGGGCTCGCCCTCAAATCCGGTGCCGCCAGGGCACCCCGCTCCAGTCAGGATTGCCCGTGCCTCGTTCCCAGGACCAACTCGTCTTCGTTCCCCTCGGCGGCCTCGGCGAGATCGGCATGAATGCGGCTCTCTACGGCTTCGGGCCGGAGGGGCGGCGGAAATGGATTCTGGTTGATTGCGGCCTGTCCTTCGCCGGCCCTGAAGTGCCCGGCGTCGACATCGTCTTGCCGGACCTGCGCTATATCATCGAGGAACGCGCAAACCTGCTGGGCATCGTCATCACCCACGCCCATGAGGACCATATCGGCGCGCTCGCCGCGCTCTGGCCTTCCTTGCGCGCACCCGTCTATTGCACGCAGTTCGCCGCCGGCCTGCTGGCGACGCGCCGGCTCTCGGAGCCGGGCGCCCCCAAGGTGCCGATGAACGTCGTCGCCCAGGGCGGGCGCATTACGCTCGGCCCCTTCGACATCGAGTTCGTGCCGGTCGCCCATTCCATCCCCGAGTCGAACGCGCTCGCCATCCGCACCCCCGTCGGCCTCGTCATCCATACCGGCGACTGGAAGATCGACCCGACCCCGCAGGTCGGCCTGCCGACCGATGAGAAGCGCCTGCGCGAACTCGGCGAAGAGGGCGTGCTGGCGCTGGTCTGCGATTCGACCAACGTCATGCGCGACGGCATCAGCCCGAGCGAGGCCGATGTCGGCGCCAAGCTCAAGGAGCTGATCCACTCGGCGCCGGGGCGTGTCGCGGTTACCACCTTCGCCTCGAATGTCGCGCGTCTCCGTGCCGTGGCGGAGGCTGCGATGGCCGATCAGCGCGAGGTCGTCGTCGTCGGTCGCGCCATGGACCGCGTCATCGATGTCGCGCGCGAATGCGGCTATCTCGATGGCATTCCGGCCTTCCGCTCTGCCGACACCTATGGCTACCTGCCGCGCGACAAGGTGGTGGCGCTCTTGACCGGCAGCCAGGGCGAGCCCCGCGCCGCGCTTTCGCGGATCGCCTCCGATGATCATCCGGAGATCACCCTGACGCCGGGCGACCGCGTGATCTTCTCCTCGCGTACGATTCCGGGCAACGAGAAGGCAGTCGGCGCGATCCAGAACGCGCTGGCGCGCGACAACATCGAGATCATCACCGACAGGACGCATCTCGTCCATGTCTCCGGCCATCCGCGCCGCGAGGAGATGGCCCGGCTCTATGGCTGGCTGAAGCCCAAGATCGTCATCCCCGCTCATGGCGAGGATCTGCATCTCTCCGAGCATGCGGCCTTCGCGCGTGGGCTCGGCGTCAAGACGGTGGTGCGCGCCGGCAATGGCGACGTCGTCGAGATTAGGCCGGACGGTGCCAGCAAGATCGACGAGGTCACCCATGGCCGGCTCTACCAGGATGGCAATCTCTTGGTGAATGCTCTTGAGAAGACGATCCCCGAGCGCCGCCGCCTGTCCTATGTCGGCATGATCTCGGTCGCCGTCGCCATCGACGAGAAGGGCGGCCTGGCCGGCGATCCCGAGATCGCGGTGCTTGGGCTGCCACCCTATACCCGCGACGGCACCAGCTTCGACGAGTATGTCGCCGATGCCGTGTCCGAGCTGATCGACGGCATTCCGAAGGCGCGCCGGCGCGATCCTGAAGCGCTTCGCAATGCGCTGGAGCGCGGCCTCCGCAGCGCCGTCAATGAGGAGTGGGGCAAGAAGCCGCTGGTGCATGCACTGGTCATCGAGGTGTAGAACCGCCATGGCCGGCATCGGCCTCTGGCCGCAGGGAGCGCAAGCATGATCGGACGCCTCAACCACGTCGCCATCGCCGTCAAGGACCTCGCTGCAGCGACAGCACTCTATCGCGACACGTTGGGCGCCCGCGTCTCCGCGCCGCTGCCGCAACCGGAGCACGGCGTCACCGTCGTCTTCGTCGAACTGCCGAACACCAAGGTCGAACTCCTGGAGCCGCTCGGCGCCGACTCGCCGGTAGGCAAGTTCATCGAGCGCAATCCCGACGGCGGCATCCATCACATCTGCTATGAGGTCGACGACATCATCGCGGCGCGCGATCGTCTCAAGCAGACCGGCGCGCGCGTGCTCGGCACCGGGGAGCCGCGTATCGGCGCTCATGGCAAGCCGGTCATCTTCCTGCATCCCAAGGATTTCACCGGAACGCTGGTTGAACTCGAGCAGGCCTGACGTCGATGGACCAGTCACCGATCACATTCCTTGGCGAGCCCGAGCCGGGCTCGGTCCGCCCGTTCAGTGCCGCGACGCGTGCTGGCGGGCTGATCTTCGTCTCGGGCCATTCGGCGCCGCATGATCCGGAGCGGGGTGTCCATCGGGGCGAAACGCCGGCCGACGAGGTCCGCAACGCGCTGGGCAGGATCTCGGAGATTCTGGCCGAGGCCGGCAGCGCGCTCGATCGCGTCGTGCAGATGACGATGCTGATCACGGACCCCGCCGACTATGCCGCCTGCAACGCCGAATATGTGAAGCACTTCCCAGGCGGATTGCCTGCGCGCCATACCGCCCGTTTCGGCGTGCCGACGCCGGCGAGGGTGGCATTCTCATGCATCGCCCTGGCCGGTGACGTCGCGGGGAGCCAGCAGCCATGACCCTCGCCAGTGCGCTCGCGGTGTACTTCGTCATCTGGTGGACGGTGCTCTTCGTGGTGCTGCCATTCGGCGTCCGCAGCCAGGCGGAAACGGGCGAGATCACGCAAGGCACCGAGCCCGGAGCGCCTGTCCTGCCGGGTCTGGCGCGCAAGGCGATGATCACCACCGTCATCGCCGCGGTGGTCTTCTCGATCGTCTGGTATGTCTGGGCGACGTTCGACCTTTAGGCCCGGCTGATGACTTCCGGGGCTCTACGAGGAAACCCGGATCTGTGCGACTGCGCCGCTCGTCGGGGATGACGGTGGGTTCTCGTACGAAATCGGCGAAGCTGCGGGGCAGGTGACTTTGCGGCAGTGTGGCGACATGCGCCTAGCCGCCAAGTCGGGGATAGTCAGCGTCCAGTCACCGGACAACAGGCAAAGAAAAAGGCAAGGCCGATGCCTTGCCTTCTTTAGTCTGTTTTTACCGCAGTATCGGCGCGCGTCTGTTTGCGTGCGACTCGTATACTAGGCGGGCGTTTGTCCTCCCGAGACCTGGTCCGCGGCGCTTTGTCCAGCAAAGCGTGTCCAGCGGGAATTTGATAACCGATTGCGACAGTCCTGTCATCACTTTGGGCACGTGTAGCCTGATCTTTTTGCAAATTTATTCTCCGCTCGACTTGTGCAGTGCAGCATCCTTCGATTCGCGGCCCTTCGGCGCCTTGTTCCGGCCAAAGGATGCCGCTACGACGCGCTGGGACACGGATTCCCGCCGGATCGTCGGCGGCCATGGAGATGACAATGCTGCGCAGCTCGCTCGCTACCCTCGCCGTCCTGGCGTCGTTCGGCTTCGCCCAGATGCCGGCCCAGGCGCAGGCGCCCGACCCGAACAACACGCTGATCCTCGAGACCAAGGATGGCCCGGTGACGATCCGGCTGCGGCCGGATCTCGCGCCCAAGCACGTCGAGCAGATCAAGGCGCTGACCAAGCGCGGCTTCTACAACGGAATCGTCTTCCACCGCGTCATCGACGGCTTCATGGCCCAGACCGGCGATCCGACCGGCACCGGCACCGGCGGTTCGGATCTGCCCAATATCAAGGCAGAGTTCACGCCGACCCCCTACAAGGTCGGTTCGGTCGGCATGGCCCGCTCCCAGTCGCCCGATTCGGCCAATTCGCAGTTCTTCATCTGCTATGAGGGCTGCGCTTCGCTGACCGGCCAGTACACGCTGTTCGGCGAGGTCGTCTCGGGCATGGACGCCGTCCGCAAGATCAAGAAGGGCGCGCCCGGCAGCGGCCAGGTCTCCGGTCCCGACAAGATCGTCCGGATGCGCCTGCAGGCCGACGCGAAGTAAGTCACCTTCGGGTGGTGGAGGGCAGGGCGATGCGCCATGGCTCCCTTGCCGTTATTCTGATCACGCTGGCGGCTGTGACGGGCGCCAGCGCACAGGACACGACGGACCTCGGCCTGCCGCCGCCTTCGGGCTCGCAGAACCCCGTCCTGCCTCCGCCCTCCGGCTCGCAGAATCCGGTGCTGCCGCCTCAATCCGGGCAGCGCTATCTGCCCGGAATCGGCGGGCGCTTTGGCGGGAATGCCGACATTCCGGGCATGAACCAGCGCCCGGTCCTGCCGCCGCAACCGCGCAACGGCAGCGGCGAGATCGGAGTCGTCGGCGGGCTCGCGCCCGCGACGCAGCCTTTCGAAGGCGAGACGTTGGATCGCCTGACCGATATCGCGCCGGCCCTGCGCCGCTGCTGGACGCCGCCGCCGCTCGACGGCCCCGATACGGGCGTGATGGCGACGGTGCGGTTCAGCCTGCGGCGCGACGGCTCGCTCTTCGGCCAGCCGCGCGTGATGTGGGAAACCAGCAAGACGGACCCCGATCTGCGCCGGCGCTTCACCGAATCCGTCGTCGCTGCTGTTCGTGCCTGCACACCAATGAGGTTGTCGCCGCCGCTGGGAGCGGCTATCGCGGGACGACCTTTGTCCATCCGCTTCCACGGCCGAGCGCCGTCTAACGAAAGGCCGATCTGATGTCACTCGATCCCGAGAACACCATCGTCATGGAAACCACCAAGGGCAAGGTGGTGATCAAGCTGCGCCCCGATCTCGCTCCTGGCCATGTCGAGCGCATCAAGCTGCTCGCTCGCGAAGGCTTCTATGACGGCATCGTCTTCCATCGTGTCATCGATGGCTTCATGGCCCAGGTCGGCTGCCCGCATGGCACCGGCACCGGCGGCTCGGACTATCCGGACCTGAAGCAGGAGTTCAACGCCGAGCCGCATGTCCGCGGCATCTGCTCGATGGCCCGCGCCCAGAACCCGAACTCGGCCAACAGCCAGTTCTTCATCGTCTTCGACGACGCCCGCTTCCTCGACAAGCAGTACACCGTCTGGGGCGAGGTCGTTGAAGGCATGGAGAATGTCGACAAGATCAAGCGCGGCGAGCCCGTGCGCGATCCCGACTCCATCGTCTCGATGAAGGTCATGGCCGACGCGGCCTGATCTCGATCGTGGATGTCGGGCTCTTTGATTTCGACCTCCCGGAAGACCGCATTGCGCTGAGGCCAGCCAGCCCGCGCGATGCGGCGCGTTTGCTCGTCGTCAGGCCGGATGCGCGCGAGCCTTTCGAGGATCGCGGCATCCGCGACCTCGTCTCGTTGCTGGAGCCCGGCGACGCGCTCGTTCTCAACGACACGCGTGTGATCCCCTCGCGGTTGTACGGCCGCCGCTATCGCGGCGAGGCGTCAGCCCGGATCGAGATCATGCTGCACAAGCGCGAGGGCGAGGATCGCTGGCGCGCCTTCGCACGGCCCGCCAAAAAGATTGCGATTGGCGAGACCATCACCTTCGGCGACGATTCCGAAGGAATTGCCTGTGAGCTCGGCCGCCTGCAGGCAGAAGTTGTCAGCAAGAGTGAAGGCGGCGAGGTCGAGCTTCGCTTCGCCCTGTCGGGCGCTTACCTCGACGCGGCCATCGCGCGCTTCGGCGAATTGCCGCTGCCCCCCTACATCGCGGGCAAGCGCCCGACCGATCAGGCTGATGCGAGCGACTACCAGACGAGCTACGCCCGTCATGAGGGCGCCGTCGCGGCGCCCACGGCTGGGCTGCACTTCACGCCGGAGCTGTTCGCGGCGCTGGAGGCCCGCGGCGTCTCCCGCCATTTCGTGACGCTGCATGTGGGCGCCGGCACCTTCCTGCCCGTGAAGGCGCAGGACACCGACGAGCATCGCATGCATGCCGAATGGGGCAGCGTCTCGCCCGAGACTGCGAGCGCTCTCAATGCCGTGCGGGCGCGGGGCGGGCGCATTGTCGCAGCCGGCACGACGTCGCTGCGGCTGCTCGAGAGCGCAGCGCGCGAGGATGGCGTGATTGCGCCTTTCTCCGGAGATACGGCGATCTTCATCACGCCGGGTTATCGCTTCCGGGCGGTGGATCTGCTGCTGACGAATTTCCACCTGCCGCGCTCGACGCTCTTCATGCTGGTCTCGGCCTTCTGCGGCCTGGATGTGATGAAGCGCGCCTACGCGCATGCGATCGCCGGCGGCTACCGCTTCTACTCCTACGGCGACGGCAGCCTGCTGCACCGTGCAGCCGCAGGCCCGATGGCGCGTTGACCGCGAACGGCGGGAACCGATGGCCTCGCCGGGAAAGATCGTGTTCCGGCTCGCCATTGCCCGGCGAAAATGCTACCCGGCACCACCACACGGGAATTCTGACGGACCATGGCCGATATTTTTCGCGAGATCGATGAGGAAGTCCGCCGCGACAAGGCGGCTGAGCTCTGGAAGAAATATGGCTGGGTCGTCACCGGCCTTGCCATCCTGGCCGTTCTCGCGGTCGCCGGCTGGCAGTTCTGGCTCCATCGCGAGCAGCAGGCCTCGCAGGTCGTCGGCGCAAGGCTCGAAGCGGCGCTGAAGGCCTCGCGCGACAACAATGGCACGGAGGCGGAGACGATCCTCGGCGAGCTCGCGGCCAGCGCGCCGGCAGGTTATCGCCAGATTGCCCGCTTCCGTCTCGCGGCCGAGACCGCCAAGCGCGATGCCGCCGCCGGAGCGACGGCGTTCGACGCGCTCGCCAATGACGGCTCGCTGGCGCAGGTCTACCGCGACCTTGCGCGCCTGCGTGCTGGCATGCTGCGCGTTGACCTCGTGCCTTATGCCGAGCTCCGGACGGCGCTGGAGCCGCTGGCCACGCCGCAGGGGGCATGGCGCCACTCGGCCCGTGAGTTCCTCGGCATCGCCGCGCTCAAGGCCAATCTGTTTGACGATGCCGGCCGCTGGTTCGACGCGATCGTCACCGATCCCCAGGCGCCAGGCGTGCTGCGCCAGCGCACCGAGCTCTACCTCGCCTTGGTGCGCGGCGGCCCGGTCCAGACCAGGAACTAGGGACAATCCCTGGGTTCGACAAATGGTCGAGCCCTCAGCCTGCGAACAGGGGCCGAAGCCGCGTCGAGCGGCGATCGGCCTTTCCTTTTTGCGTCGACCTGTATTGATGGACTTCCGGAACGGCCCGTAGCCCGGAGCGACGCTGTTGAGACTGGACAACACACCATGACCGCCACCGTCGCCATCATCGGCCGGCCTAATGTCGGCAAGTCGACGCTGTTCAACCGCCTCGTCGGCAAGAAGCTCGCGCTCGTCGACGATCGGCCGGGCGTGACGCGCGATCGGCGCGAGGGCGATGCCACGCTCGGCCATCTGCGCTTCAGCATCATCGACACCGCCGGCCTCGAGGAGGCCGACCCGACCTCGCTCGCCGGCCGCATGCGGGCGCAGACCGAGATGGCCATCGCCCAGGCCGACGTCATCCTGTTCATGATCGACGCCAGGCTCGGCCTGACGCCGATGGACCAGCCCTTCGCCGACCTCGTGCGGAAATCCGGCAAGCCGGTCATCCTGCTCGCCAACAAGGCCGAGGGCAAGAAGGGGCTCGACGGCATCTTCGAGGCGTATGCGCTGGGTCTGGGTGATCCCGTGCCGTTTTCAGCCGAGCATGGCGAAGGCACCGCAGACCTTCTGGAGGCGCTCGCCCCGTTCGTCGACGTCGAGCCCGAGGAGGAGGAAGAGTTCGACGAGAGCTACGGCGACAAGAGATGGGTCGATGCGCCGGCCGCCGACGAGGCCGAGGAAGACGGGGCGTATAGCGACCCGAGCAAGCCGCTGCGCGTCACTATCATCGGCCGACCGAATGCCGGCAAGTCGACGCTGGTCAACCGCATGATTGGCGAGGAGCGCCTGTTGACCGGCCCTGAGGCCGGCATCACGCGCGACACCATCTCGGTCGATTATGAGTGGCGCGGGCGGCCGGTGAAGCTCTTCGACACCGCCGGCATGCGCAAACGCGCCCGCATCGAGGAGAAGCTCGAGAAGATGTCGGTGCAGGATTCGCTGCGCGCGATCCGCTTCGCCGAGGTCGTCGTCGTTCTGCTGGATTCGACCATCCCATTCGAGAAGCAGGACCTGACACTGGTCGATCTGATCGAGCGCGAGGGCCGCTGCGTCGTCATCGGCCTGAACAAGTGGGATCTCGTCGCCGACAAGCAGGGCCTGCTGGCCGAGCTGAAGGAGAAGGCGGGCTACCTGCTGGCGCAGGTGCGCGGCGTGCCGATCGTGCCGCTGTCGGGCCTCGCCGGCGAGGGCATCGATCGGCTGATGCAGGCGGTGTTCTCGGCCTATGACGTCTGGAACCGGCGCATCTCGACGGCCCGGATCAACCGCTGGCTCGAAGGTGTGCTCTCGGCCCATCCGCCGCCGGCGGTGGCTGGTCGGCGCATCAAGATCCGCTACATGACGCAGGCCAAGGCTCGCCCGCCGACCTTCGCGCTGTTCGGAAACCAGCTCGACCACCTGCCGGTGTCCTACACGCGCTACCTGGTCAACAACCTGCGCGAGGCCTTCGATCTGCCGGGCACACCGATCCGCCTGCACACGCGTGGTGGCGACAACCCCTACGACAAGGGGAAGAAGTAGATCGGCCTTTTGCTCCCATCGGGAAGGAAAGGCGGCGGCGCAAAGCGCTGAAGGATGAGGGGAAAGCCCCTCCGGAACAGGAAAGGGCCGCTCGCGCGACCCTGTCGTCATCCGTCTGCTACGCAGAAAGCTTCTCCCCCAAGGGGAGAAGGACGCTCAGGCCGGCATCTGCGGGCTAAGCACCTTGCCCTGCGGGAAATCGAAGATCTTGCCGCTCTCGGCCCAGGCCGGCGCGGCAATTGCGACGAGGTGCGGTGCCAGATCTTCGGGCGTCCTCAGGGTCAGCGGATCCTCGCCGGGCATCGCCTCGGCCCGCATGCGCGTGCGCAACGGCCCGGGATTGACCATCATCACCTTCAGCGGCGTCGTCGCGGTCTCGGCGGCATAGGTGCGCCCCATCGCCTCGACCGCTGCTTTGGAGATCGAGTACGGCCCCCAATAGGCCATGCACTTATGCGCCGCGCCCGAGGACATCAGGATCACGCGGCCGGCGTCGGATGCCTGCAGCGCCGGCTCGACCGATTTCAGCAGACGCCAATTGGCCGTGACATTGGTGTCGAACACCTTCGCCCACTCCTTCGGCGAGGCGTGGGTCAGCGGTGAGAGAGGCCCGAGGATCCCGGCATTGGCCAGCAGGATGTCGAGCTTGCCCCAGCGCTGCAGCAGGGCAGGACCCAGCTTCTCGATGGCGGCGGTGTCACCAAGATCGAGCGGCACCAGCGTCGCCGTGCCTCCGATCGCGCGAATCTCGTCGTCCAGTTCCTCGAGCGCGCCACTGGTTCGGGCGAGCGCGACGACATGGGCGCCAGCTTCGGCAAAGGCGAGCGCAGCGGCGCGCCCGATGCCGCGCGAGGCGCCGGTGACGAGCGCGACGCGCCCTTCGAGAGGTTTGGTCATGGGTATCCTTGCGTTCAGCCGGCCTCGGCCAGCAGCGAGATCTGCTGCTTCGCGCTCTCGCCGATCACGTCGGTCAGCGAGGTCGGGTAGTCGCCGGTGAAGCAATGGTCGGTGAACTGCGGCCGGGCCGGGTCGCGCCGTTCGTGGCCCATCGCCCGGTAGAGCCCGTCGACCGAGATGAAGGCGAGCGAATCCGCCCCGACGAACTGGCGCATCTCCTCAAGGGAGTGCGTCGCGGCAAGCAGCTTTTCGCGGTCGGGCGTGTCGATGCCGTAATAGTCGGGATGGGTGATCGGCGGCGAGGAGATGCGGAAATGCACCTCCTTGGCGCCGGCCTCGCGCATCATCTTGACGATCTTGAACGAGGTCGTGCCGCGCACGATCGAATCGTCGACCAGCACAATGCTCTTGCCTTCGACCACCGAGCGATTGGCCGAGTGCTTCAGCTTCACGCCGAGTTCGCGGACCTTCTGCGTCGGCTCGATGAAGGTGCGGCCGACATAGTGGTTGCGGATGATGCCGAGCTCGAAGGGTATGCCGCTCGCCTGGGCAAAGCCGAGCGCGGCCGGCACGCCGGAATCCGGCACGGGCACGATCACGTCGGCATTGGCCGGCGCCTCGAGCGCGAGCTGCGCACCCATGGCCTTGCGGCGCTCATAGATGCTGCGGCCCTTCACGATCGAATCCGGCCGGGCGAAATAGATGTACTCGAAGATGCAGGGCCGCTCCGGCATCGCCGGGAAGGGCTTGTGGCTCTCGATGCCCTCTTCGGAGATCACCACGACTTCGCCATTCTCGATCTCGCGAACGAACTTGGCGCCGATGATGTCGAGCGCACAGGTTTCCGACGTCAGGATCGGCGCGCCGTCGAGCTCGCCCAGCACGAGCGGGCGGATGCCGAGCGGATCGCGCGCGCCGATCAGCTTCTTGTTGGTGATGCCGACGAAGGCATAGGCCCCCTCGATTTGGCGGATCGCCTCGACGAAGCGGTCGATGAAGCGCGGCTTGCGGCTGCGGGCGACGAGATGCAGCAGCACCTCGGTGTCGGAGGTCGACTGATAGATCGCGCCGTCGCGTACGAGGTTGCGCCGCAGCGTCAGCCCGTTGGTCAGGTTGCCGTTATGCGCCACCGCGAAGCCGCCGCCATGCAGCTCGGCGAAGAGCGGCTGGACGTTGCGCAGGATGGTTTCTCCGGTCGTCGAATAGCGCACATGGCCGATCGCCTGCGTGCCCTTGAGCTTGTCGATGACCGAGGCTTCCGAGAAGGCGTCGCCGACGAGGCCGAGGCGCCGTTCGGACTGGAAGCGCGATCCGTCGAAGGAAACGATGCCCGCCGCCTCCTGGCCGCGATGCTGGAGCGCGTGCAGACCGAGTGCGGTCAGCGCGGCGGCGTCGGTATGGCCGAAGATGCCGAACACGCCGCATTCTTCCCGCAGGCGGTCGGCATTGGGGTCGAAAGCGGCCTCAGTCTCGGCGGTCCTGGTCTCGGATTGCGAGATCATCTCAAGGCTCCATGCGCTGGGACAGGATGTCTTTACGCGCGAATTAGGGACGTGTTGGGGCAGGCGTGGTCGGGCGGGTGGCGTCGATGGCACGCTGCAGCGCCTGCCGGTCGGTGGCGTTAGGCGCTTCGGTGCGGCGTTGTGGGTCGGTGCCCGGGGCGGCGGGCTGGCGTGGCTCCTCGGCCGGCGCATCGGTCGGCTCGGAACCCGTCTTCGGCTTCAGCAGATTCTTGACGAAATCGGCATTGACGTCCTGCGGCAGCATGGCCAGCAGCGAGCGTCCGGTTTCCTCGAGCATCGGCTTGGCCTTGGCGTCCTTGGCCCAGGCCGGCATGTTCTTGTCGCCCATCAGCGCGGCGAAGAAGAGATAGCCGATCACGGCGAGCAGAACACCGCGCCCGGCGCCGAACACGAATCCGAGCGTGCGATCGAGCGCGCCGATGCGCGAATCCAGCACGAAGTCCGAAATCCGCGCCGTCACCAGCGAGACGACGATCAGCGTCACCAGGAACAGCGAAGCGATCGAGGCGATCAGCGCGATCGTGTCGTTGGGGATGTACTGCTTCAGGATCGGCAGCATCTGCGGGTGGAAGATCCATGCGACCGCCGCCGCAGCCGCCCATGAGGCGATGGCCAGCACCTCGCGCGTCAGCCCACGCACGGCGGCCAACAGTGCCGAGATCAGAACCACGCCGATGACGACGAGATCGAGGATGGTCACAGGCATGGATGAGCCGCTTCGTTATGGTCCCGGAATGGCCTGCATCAAATGGGCTGGCCGCATCGGTTTTGCTATACGCGCTCAGGCCCTCTGCGTCACTATTGCGGCGCAGTCATTTCACATCTCTGCGAGGAGCGCGCGCAGCGATATCGGCAACGAGTTCCGTGACATGGCCGAAACGCCTCAGGTTGAGGCCGTCGCCATTGCCGGCATCGGCGCCGCCCGACGGCATCAGCGCCGCCTCGAATCCGAGCTTGGACGCCTCGCGCAGCCGCGCCGCCGCGACCGAGACCGGGCGGATCGCGCCCGAAAGCGCGATCTCGCCGAAATAGACGGATTCGGGCGGCAGGATCGCACCGGTCAGCGAGGAAACCAGCGCGGCTGCGACCGCAAGGTCGGCCGCAGGCTCGTTCACCCGCAACCCCCCGGCGACGTTGAGATAGACGTCGTGTTGCCCGAGCCGCAGCCCGCCATGCGTTTCGAGCACGGCTAGGACCATGGCGAGGCGGCTGTTCTCCCAGCCGACGACGGCGCGGCGCGGCGTGCCGAGCGAGGTGGCCGAGACCAGCGCCTGGATCTCGACCAGAACGGGGCGCGTGCCCTCCACGCCGGCGAAGACGGCGGCGCCGGGCGCCGGCTGGTCGCGGCCGGCGAGGAAGAGGGCCGAGGGGTTGCCGACTTCGGAGAGGCCCTTCCCGGTCATCTCGAAGACGCCGATCTCGTCGGTCGCGCCGAAGCGATTCTTTTGCCCGCGCAGGATGCGGAAGGAATGCGCACCTTCGCCCTCGAAGGACAGCACGGCATCGACCATGTGCTCGACCACGCGTGGCCCGGCGATCTGACCGTCCTTGGTGACATGGCCGACCAGGATCATGCAGGCGCCACTGGTCTTGGCATAGCGGATCAGCGCCTGGGCCGAGCCGCGGACCTGCGTAACGGTGCCGGGTGCGCTCTCCACCTCGCCCGACCACATCGTCTGGATCGAATCGATCACCACCAGGGCAGGGCGGTTGCCCTGGCCAAGCGTCGCGATGATGTCCTCGACATTGGTCTCGGAGGCGAGATCGACCGGCGCGTCGGCCAGCCCCATGCGCTCGGCCCGCAGCCGCACCTGCCCGGTCGATTCCTCTCCCGAGACGTAGACGACACGCCGCCCCGATAGGGCGAGCGCCGCGCAGGCCTGCATCAGCAGGGTGGACTTGCCGATGCCGGGATCACCGCCGATCAGCAGCACGGAGCCGGGCACGAAACCGCCGCCGGTGACGCGGTCCAGTTCGCCGATGCCGGAAACGATGCGTGGCGCATCCTGGGTGTCGCCCTTCAGGCTCTCCAGCGCGAAGACGCGCCCGCGTGCCTTGCCCGAGGAGCCGCGCGCTCCCGGCACGGGCGCGGCCTGCGCCTCCTCGGACAGCGAGGACCAGGTGCCGCAGGCGTCGCATTTGCCCTGCCAGCGGTGATAGACCGCGCCGCAGTTCTGGCAGGTATAGGTCGGGCCGCGCTTCGCCACGCGCTGCTAGAGCCCGACATAGCGGCGCGCATAGCGCCGGCCGAGGCTGGTCAGGATCTCGTAGCCGAGCGTCTTGGCACCGGCGCCGACGGCCTCCAGGTCGAGTGGGCCGCCGATCAGCGCGACCGGCTCCCCCCGCTTGGCGGACCCGGCGGGCGCGTCCGTCACGTCGACGATGATCAGGTCCATCGAGACCGAGCCCGCAAAGGGGCAGGTGACGCCGCCGACGATCGCCGAGCCGCCGGTGCTGGCGTCGGTCCAGCTCGCATTGCGCGGATAGCCGTCGGCGTAGCCGAGGCAGATCGTGGCGAGCCGGCTCCTGCGCTTGGCGGTCCAGCGGCCGTTGTAGCCGACCTGCGCGCCCGCCTCGACCTCGCGGATCTGGATGATCCGCGACTCGAGCCCGACGACGGGACGCATCGGGTTCGCCTTTCCGGGCGTGGGATTGCCGCCATAGAGCGCGTAGCCCGGTCGGGTCAGCTCGTAGGAGGGGCAGTTCCGGAGGAAGTGTCCGGAGGAGTTCTTGAGTGATGCCGGCAACCCCGGAAACGCCGCCGCGATCTCCGCGAATGCCGCGATCTGGCGGGCATTGGCGGGATCGGCTTCATCCTCCGACGAGGCGAAATGGCTCATGACCAGCCCGATTCCGGCGGCCGTGATGGCGCCGGCCTTCTCGCGGGCCAGGTTCAGCCCCTCGCCGCACCACAAGCCGAGCCGGTTCATCGCGGTGTCGACATGCAGCGCGGCGGGCCGGGCATTGGCTCCGGTCTGCCGGAACGCCGCCCATTCGAGCAGTTCCTCATGCGAGCCCAACACCGGCGAAAGCTCATGTCGGGCAAAGACGTCGCAGCTTCCGGGCAGCAGCCCGTTGAGAACGTAGATCGTTGCATCCGGAGCGACGGCTCGGGCGCGGATGCCCTCGGAGACATGCGCGACGAAGAAGCTCTTGCAACCGGCCCGGGAGAGCGCCGTGACGGCGGGCTCGATCCCGATGCCATAGGCGTCCGCCTTGACCACGGCTCCGGCCTCTGTGCCGGCGCGCTCGCCGAGTGCACGCCAGTTCGAGACCAGCGCCGCGAGATCGATGGTCAGAATGGCGCCATGCGCCTCGGTGGAGGGAGTGTCGAAGGAGCTCATTCGCGGTCCGGGATTCGCAGGTCGTCGGCACGGTCGGAGAATCGGGTCACATCCGCATCGAACTGCAGGGCGATGGTGCCGGTGGGGCCGTGGCGCTGCTTGCCGATGATGAGCTCGGCGACGCCATGCGCGGCTTCCATCTCGATCTGCCACTTGTTGTGTTCTTCGGTGCCGGGGCGCGGCTCCTTGCCCTTCAGGTAGTACTCGTCGCGATAGACGAACATGACCACGTCGGCGTCCTGCTCGATCGAGCCCGATTCGCGAAGGTCCGAGAGCTGGGGGCGCTTGTCGTCGCGGCTTTCGACCTGACGCGAGAGCTGGGACAGCGCGATGACCGGGACCGAGAGCTCCTTCGCCAAGGCCTTCAGGCTGGTGGTGATCTCGGTCAGCTCCTGCACACGGTTCTGGCTGTTCTTGGACGAGCCCGACAGCAGCTGCAGATAGTCGATGAACAGGACGTCGAGGCCCTTCTGGCGTTTCAGGCGGCGGGCACGGGCAACGAGCTGCGCGATCGAAATGCCGCCCGTTTGGTCGATGTAGAGCGGCAGCTTCTCGATCTGGGTCGCGACATCTGTCAGCCGAGCGAAGTCGCCCTCTGTGATGCGGCCCTGCCTGATCTTGTAGGAGGAGATGCCGGATTGTTCGGCGACGATACGCGTCGCGAGCTGGTCGGCCGACATTTCGAGCGAGAAGAAGGCGACGATGCCGCCATCGACCGTCTTGATCGTTCCATCGGCCTGGCGTTCGCCACGCCAGTTCTTGGCGATGTTGAAGGCGATGTTGGTGGCGAGCGACGTCTTGCCCATGGCCGGGCGGCCGGCGAGCACGATCAGGTCGGAGGGCTGCAGGCCGCCCATGCGCTGGTCGAGGTCGCGCAGGCCGGACGAAATGCCCGAGAGGCCGCCGGCGCGCTGATAGGCGCTGGCGGCCATGTCGATGGCGAGCCGCAGCGCTCCGTCGAACTTGTGGAAGCCGCCTTCGGTGCGGCCTTTTTCCGCCAGTTCGTAGAGCTTGCGCTCGGCTTCCTCGATCTGGTCGCGCGGCGCCATATCGACCGGCGCGTCATAGGCGACATTGACCAGATCCTCGCCGACATTGATCAGCAGCCGGCGTACCGCCAGGTCATAGATCGTGCGGCCATAGTCGCCGGCATTGATGACGGTCGTCGCTTCCGCGGCGAGGCGGGCGAGATACTGCGAGGCGGTAATGCCGCCGAGGTCCATCTCGCCGACGAAGGTCTTCAGCGTGATCGGCGTCGCGATCTTGCCGGCCCGGATCAGGCTCGATGCCAACTCGAAGACGCGCTGGTGGATCGGCTCGAAGAAGTGGTCCGGAAGCAGGAAGTCCGAGACGCGATAGAAGGCGTCGTTGTTGACCAGCATGGCGCCCAGCAGCGCCTGCTCCGCCTCGATGTTGTGAGGCTGGACGCGGTATTCGGCCTCGCGTGTTTCGAGGCGGGCGACGAGGGCGGTAGCGGTGGCCATGGCCGTCCCGATAAATCGATGGTGATGGATACTGCAAGCCGACATTCGGTCGCTGGCGGCTGGACCACAGGAGCGACTCTGTCAGGAGGAGTAGAGCTTAGCACTTTGTCAGCCCGTGCCAGCATCCGATTACGCTTACCCCCGTTGTCCAGAGGCCCGAATCGAAAAGGGCGCCGTGTTGCCACGGCGCCCTTGACTCGCTGCGGGAGCGGATCGGCTCAGCGATCGTCCTCGCCGGCTTCCGCCAGCGCCGCGCCGACCTCGAGGCCGAGATCGTCTAGGTCGAACTCCTCGCGGGCCGTGACGTTCTCGCCACGCACCTGGCGCTCGGCTTCCTCGGCCGAACGGGCGATGTTGACGGTGACGGTCACAGAGACTTCCGGATGCAGCACGACCGGGACAGTGTGCAGGCCGAGCGTCTTGATCGGGGCGTTCAGGGTCACCTGGCTGCGGGCGACGTGGAAGCCCTCGGCGGTCAGAGCCTCGGCGATGTCGCGGGTCGAGACCGAGCCGTAGAGCACGCCGGACTCGCCCGACTGGCGCAGCATCACGACGCTCAGGCCGTCGAGCGTCTCGGCGACCGACTCGGCTTCCGACTTCAGTTCGAGATTGCGAGTCTCGAGCTCGATCTTCTGGCTCTCGAAGCGCTTCTTGTTTTCCTCGGTGGCGCGCAGCGCCTTGCCGCGGGCGAGGAGGAAATTGCGGCCGAAGCCGTCGCGGACGCGGACGACATCGCCCATCTGGCCGAGCTTGGCGACGCGCTCGAGGAGGATCACTTCCATGGTCTTCTTCCTTTTTTGAGATCGGTTGGTGTGTTCAGGTCTTGGCAGTCAAGGCTTGGAAGGCGGTGGAGGCAGCGCGGCCCGCTTGCGCAGGCCGAGAAGGGTGTCGATCACGCCGGCCAGCGCCAGCAGCGGCGTCAGCACGGCCTGCATCACGATCAGCGCCACATAGACGCTGATCAGCATCGGGGTGCGCCAGGCCTGTCCGCGCGAGAGGTCGTGCAGCATGGCGAGCCCGGTGAACATGAAGGCGGCGGCGAGCGAGCCGACCAGGGCGACGCCGGCCAGGCCGATGAAGCCATCGAGCGTCGCCGTGATGGCGCCGGCCGCCAGCAGCATGAGCGCCTGACGCGGCAGCGTCGCCGAAGGAATGAAAGGCCAGGGGCGCGGCAGGCGGCCCGACAGCTGCACGGCCTTCGCCGCGAGCCAGAGATTGGCGGTGATCGTGGTGACGACCGAGGCGCCGATGCCGAGCGGCACGGCGCGGACCAGCAATGGAGTGAGACTCGCCGCGAGTTCCGCTTGGGTGGTTCCGGCCGGCAGGGTCAGCATCTTGCTGCGGACCATCTCGCCCAGCAGGTTCTCGACGATCCGCGCGATCACCGTGCGATAGGCCTCGTAATCCGTCGTCATCACCAGCGCGCTGGCGACGGTCGCCATCGTCGCGGTCGCGGCGATCCAGACCATCAGGTTGCCGAGCGGATACCATTCGGTGGCGCTGGTCTCGTCCGTCCGTGCCAGCAAGGCGAGATAGGCGATCCACCAGGCCGGCAGGGCGATGATCAGGGCGAAGGCGATGCCTGCGGGCACGCTGAGCGCAACGGCGACGGCGATCGCACCGGCACCGGCGGCATAGAGCCCGGCGCGATGGTTCCAGCCCAGGGCTGCGATCAGGATGGGGAGGGGGGCGGCCGAATACAGCAGCACGGCCAGCGGCGATCCGGTGATCACCACTGAGAAGAGCAGGGCCGCTACGAGGCCCGCGCCGATGCCGACGACCGGAATCATTCTTCGTCCTGCTGTCCCGCTGCTCCCGGGCCTCAGCGGCCGGGCAGGGTGAGAGGCTTTTGCCTCAACGAACCCAGTGGGTTTTCACCACGGGGCGACTGGTTTGGTCAGAGCACCTTCAAGCGAAGTGGATACCGGTTCGCGTGAAGAAAATGCGTCAAACTAGGCTGGAACCGGCGGCGATCACTCGCCGCCGGAAGGTCTCGATTACGAATCCGCTCAGCGGATGACGTAGGGCAGCAGGCCGAGGAAGCGGGCGCGCTTGATCGCCTGGGCGAGCTCGCGCTGCTTCTTGGCGGAGACCGCCGTGATGCGCGACGGCACGATCTTGCCGCGCTCGGAGATGTAGCGCGAGAGCAGGCGCACATCCTTGTAGTCGATCTTCGGAGCGCCCTCGCCCGAGAAGGGGCAGGACTTGCGGCGGCGGAAGAAGGGGCGACGGGCGCCAGCGGATGCAGTCGACATGAATCAGGCCTCCGCGACGGGGGATTCGTTGGCTTCGTCGTCACGACGCGGACGGTCGCGACGCGGGCCGCGATCGAAACGGTCACCGCCGCCGGGACGGTCGAAGCGGTCGCCGCGCTCGCCGCGGTCATCGCGGTCGCGCTTCTGGAGCATGGCCGACTGGCCTTCCTCGAGCTCTTCGACGCGGATGGTCAGGAAGCGCAGCACGTCTTCGTTGATGCGCATCTGGCGCTCCATCTCGGCCACGGCGGCCGACGGGGCGTCGATGTTCAGCAGCGAGTAATGCGCCTTGCGGTTCTTCTTGATGCGATAGCCCAGCGACTTCACGCCCCAGTACTCGACCTTGGGGACCGAGCCGCCATTCGCTTCGATGATGCCCTTGAACGTCTCGACAAGGGTCTCGACCTGCTGCGCGCTGACGTCTTGTCGCGCGAGCAGAACATGCTCGTACAATGCCATGGTTGGCCTTCCTTGTTTCACCCTGTTCCATTCGGCGCGGAGCCCTTCGAGCCCTGGATAAGGCCCGACAGGATTTCATCGAAGGCGGAGACACGGGATGACGGCTCCATCAGGAACCTGCGAAGCGATCTCGTTGAGAGTGAGGGCGCAGCGCCATCCGTTCAGCCTCCGGCCGAACAAACAGGAGGCGGTCGTTACAGCCTTGATCCTCGTGATGCAACCAAAATCAGTGCATTCGCCCGGCCGGGAGGGCAAATATTCTCGGCTCGCGCTTGACTTGGCGTCCAAGGCAGTGTGACAGCGCCGTGAATCCGCCCAAAACGTTTGAATTCGAGGTTGCCGCATGACGACCGCTTTCCTCTTCCCCGGTCAAGGCTCCCAGGCCGTCGGCATGGGCAAGTCCCTGGCCGAAGCCTTCCCGGTCGCCAGGGCCGTCTTCGACGAGGTCGATGCGGCGCTGTCGCAGAAGCTCTCCGCGGTGATGTGGGATGGCCCCCTCGACGAACTGACCCTCACCGCCAACGCCCAGCCCGCCCTGATGGCGGTCAGCCTGGCCGTGATCCGCGTGCTCGAGGCCGAGGCCGGGCTCGACCTGAAGCGTGACGCGGCCTTCGTCGCCGGTCATTCGCTGGGCGAGTACTCCGCTCTCGCCGCGGCCGGCACTTTCAGCGTCGCCGATGCGGCGCGCCTGCTGCGCATTCGCGGCGATGCCATGCAGAAGGCGGTGCCGCCGGGCGAGGGCGCCATGGCGGCGCTTCTCGGCGCGGAACTCGATCTGGCGCGCGCCATCGCCGCCGATTCGGCCCAGGGCCAGGTCTGCGAAGTCGCTAATGACAATGGTGGCGGGCAGGTCGTGCTGTCGGGAGCGAAGGCTGCGGTTGAGCGCGCCATCGCGCTGGCCAGCGAGCGCGGCGTCAGGCGTGCCATGCTGCTGCCCGTCTCCGCCCCGTTTCATTGCTCGCTGATGCAGCCGGCTGCCGAGGCCATGCAGGCCGCGCTGGCGCAGGTCGCGATGCACGCGCCGATCGTCCCGGTCATGGCCAATGTCGGCGCGGCCCCGCTGACCGATCCCGATGCCATCCGCGCCTCGCTGGTGGCGCAGGTCACCGGCACGGTGCGCTGGCGCGAATGCGTCGAGGCCATGACGGCTGCCGGCGTGACGCGTTTCGTCGAAGTCGGCAGCGGCAAGGTCCTGGCTGGGCTGGTCAAGCGGATCGCCGCCGGGGCAACGCCGCTCTCGGTCGGAACGGCAGAAGACATCGCAGGTTACAAGGCCTGAACGGGCGCAAAGGTCCTCAGGGCAGGAGCCGTCAAAGGCAAATGCCTGCAAGGGACGAGACGGCAGAACGCCGAAAGGGAGAGACGATGCTTGATCTGACGGGCAAGAAGGCCCTGGTCACCGGCGCGACCGGCGGCCTCGGCGGTGCGATCGCGCGCGCGCTCCATGCGCAGGGAGCTACGGTCGCGCTTTCCGGTACGCGTGCGGCGGCGCTGGAGGCGCTGGCGGCTGAACTCGGCGAGCGCGTCGAAATTGCGCCCTGCAACCTCGCCGACAAGGATTCGGTCGAGGCGCTGGTGCCGGCCGCGGAGGAGAAGCTCGGCGGGCTCGACATCCTCGTGAACAATGCCGGCGTGACGAAGGATAACCTCTTCCTGCGCCTGAAGGACGAGGACTGGGACAGCGTCATCGCGATCAACCTGACGGCGGCGTTCCGGCTTTCGCGTGCCGCGGTGAAGTCGATGATGCGCCGGCGCTATGGCCGCATCATCTCGATCGGCTCGGTGGTTGGCGTGACCGGCAATCCCGGGCAGGGCAATTATGCGGCCTCGAAGGCCGGGTTGATCGGCATGTCGAAGGCGCTGGCCGCCGAGGTGGCGAGTCGCAACATCACCGTCAACGTCGTCGCTCCGGGCTTCATCGAGTCACCGATGACTCAGGCGCTGAACGAAAAGCAGCGTGAAGGCATTCTGTCAGACGTGCCGATGGGCCGGCTTGGTTCCGGTGAAGACGTCGCGGCTGCAGTCGCCTTTCTCGCCAGCACGGAAGCCGGCTACGTGACTGGGCAGACCATTCACGTCAACGGCGGAATGGCAATGATTTGAAGTATTTCTGACTGTTTCCAAACAAGTTCCACACTAGCGTTGGCGCTCTCGCCAGCCATCATTCGGTGTGTTAACTAGCGCCGTCGGACTGCGATGCAGGGGGCGGGGGACTTGACGGGAACCCGGTTGTTGCGTTTGTGCAGGCTTCGAGTTCCGGCCCGTCGACACCGTTTCGGTGAGGTGGGATTCAGGAGTGACCGTCCCTATATGCGGCGCGATCCAGCGCTGCGTGTTTCAATCGTTAAGGAAGAGACCCATGAGCGATGTCGCCGAGCGCGTGAAGAAGATCGTGGTCGAGCATCTCGGCGTCGAGCCTGAGAAGGTCGTGGACGGCGCCAATTTCATCGAGGATCTCGGGGCGGACAGCCTCGATACGGTCGAGCTCGTGATGGCGTTCGAGGAAGAGTTCGGCGTCGAGATCCCCGACGACGCGGCCGAGACGATCGTCACCGTTGGCGACGCCGTCAAGTTCCTGTCGAAGGCGGCCTGATCAGCCTTCGGGTCGGTCGCCGCAGAAAGCACCATGGTTTCACGTAGTCTCCCGATGCGACGCGTCGTCGTGACCGGTTTGGGCATGGTGACCCCGCTTGCCTGCGGCGTCGAACCGACCTGGTCTCGTCTTCTCGCCGGCGCCAGTGGCGCCGGCCCCATCACCAGCTTCGACTGCAGCGACCTGCCGGCGCGTATCGCCTGCAGCATCCCGCGCGGCGACGGCTCCGATGGCACCTTCAATCCTGACGATTGGATGGAGCCCAAGGAGCAGCGCAAGGTCGATGATTTCATCGTCTACGCCATGGCTGCGGCCAAGCAGGCGCTGATGGATGCGAACTGGAAGCCCGAGAGCTACGAGGACCAGATCGCCACCGGCGTTGCGATCGGCTCCGGCATCGGTGGCCTCGGCGGCATCTATGAAGCCTCGATCCTGCTGAAGGAGCGCGGCCCGCGTCGACTGTCCCCCTTCTTCATTCCAGGCAGGCTCAGCAATCTGGCCGCTGGCTATGTCTCGATCGAGCATGGGCTGAAGGGCCCGAATCATGCCGTCGTGACGGCCTGCTCGACGGGTGCGCATGCAATCGGCGATGCGTCGCGAATGATCGCGCTCGGCGATGCCGACGTGATGGTCGCGGGCGGTACCGAATCGGCGATCAACCGTATCGGCATCGCAGGCTTCTGTGCCTGCCGCGCCCTTTCCACGAACTTTAACGATACGCCCGAAAAGGCCTCGCGTCCCTATGACAAGGACCGCGATGGTTTCGTCATGGGCGAGGGCGCCGGAATCGTGGTGCTCGAGGAACTCGAGCATGCCCTGGCGCGCGGCGCGCGCATCTATGCCGAGGTCGTCGGCTACGGCATGTCGGGGGACGCCTATCACATCACCTCGCCGGCCGAGGATGGCGACGGGGCCTATCGCTGCATGTCGATGGCGCTGAAGCGGGCCGGCATCGCCGCATCCGAGCTCGACTACATCAACGCGCATGGCACCTCGACGCAGCTTGGCGACGAGATCGAGCTGCGCGCGGCAGAGCGCCTGCTTGCCGATGCCGCGACGAAGCCTGCGATGTCGTCGACCAAGTCGGCGACGGGCCATCTGCTCGGAGCGGCCGGGGCGATCGAGGCGATCTTTGCGATCCTGGCGATTCGCGACCAGGTCGCGCCGCCGACGATCAATCTCGACAATCCCTCCGTCGAGACCGATCTCGATCTCGTGCCGCATGTCGCGCGCAAGCGGAAGATCGACGTGGTTCTGTCGAACTCCTTCGGCTTTGGCGGAACGAACGCCTCGCTTGTGATGCGGCGTTTCACCGAGGGCGCGTGAGCAGCCGCCCGGCAGCGCGCTTTCGCCATAATGTTCAGTACAGTGCACAACGCCTGCGGAAGCACGAATTTGCTTTCGCAGGGCTCGCGACTCCGGTTCTAATGCGTCGGCAACCTGCTGAGCGCTTCCGGATCGTGAGTCGTTCCGTCTGGCCAGTTTGCGAGCCGTGATGAAGTCGAAAGTGCGAGCGCTACAGCCGTGAACCATTCGCCCCGCGTCGCCCCCAAGAGCCCCAGCGAGGCACTGAAGCCGGTCGCGCCGCCCGCGCCTCCGCCGAAGACACGCCGCCGTCGCCGCAGCCCCTTCATCGCGATGATGAGCGGGCTGTTCACCGCGGTGCTGGTGATCGCGGGTCTTGTCGGGGCCGGCATCGCCATGGTCGGCAGCCAGAGCCGCGCGCCTGGCCCGTTCGCCAGCGATCGCGTTCTGATCATTCCCAAGGACAGCGGCCTGACCGAGATTGCCGATCTGCTCCAGCGCGAGGGCATGATCGACCACCCCTGGGCCTTCCGAATCTCCGCTTTGGTGAGCGGCAATTGGACCAAGCTCAAGGCCGGCGAATACCTGTTCAAGGCGCGCGCCAGCCAGGCCGACATTCTCGACATCATCGCCGAGGGCAAGGTCGTCGAGCATTCGATCACCGTGCCGGAAGGTCTGACCAGCGAGCAGATCGTGGCGCGTTTGCGCGAGAACGACCTGCTGACCGGCGACATCATCCAGGTTCCGCGCGAGGGCTCGATCCTGCCGGACACCTACCGGATCCCGCGCGGCTTCAGCCGGCAGGCGATCATCGACCGGATGTCGCGCGATCAGCGCGCCGTGCTCGCCCGGATCTGGGAGCGCAGGCCTGCAGACCTGCCGATCAAGACGCCGCAGGAACTGGTCGTGCTGGCCTCGATTGTCGAGAAGGAGACCGGCCGGGCCGACGAGCGTCCGCGCGTCGCCGGCGTCTTCATCAACCGTTTGAACCGCAAGATGAAGCTGCAATCCGACCCGACGATCGTCTACGGCATCGTCGGCGGCAAGGGCACGCTCGGCCGCGCGATCCAGCGCAACGAGATCACGCAGGCCACGCCTTACAACACCTATGTCATCGACGGGTTGCCGCCGGGCCCGATCGCCAATCCCGGTCGCGCCGCCATGGAGGCGGTGGTGAACCACTCGCGCACCAAGGATCTCTATTTCGTCGCCGATGGCAGCGGCGGCCACGCCTTCGGCGAGACGCTCGACCAGCACAATCGGAATGTCGCGCGCTGGCGCCAGATCGAAGCCGTCAGGCGCGAGCCCGGAAAGCCGCCGACAGAGACCTCCGTCGACAAGGTCGAGCCGCCGCCGGCGCCCGATACGCGCTCGGAAGCGCCGGGCCAGCAGCCTGCCGAGGCCGAGGCCATCGAAACCTGGCCGGCTCCGGGCAACCGTCGCGCCGGTGCGTCGGCCACGCAGCAGGGGGCGGCTCTCGCCGGCGGGACCCGTGCCCGCGCCTTCGATGCGTCGGAGGGCACGGATCGCGATCCGTTGCGCAACAAGACCTTCGACCTCAACTCGCCGAAGCAGGTTCCGGCGCTGCGGCCCTGAGCCACGGCCAAGCCGTCCCCATTTTCCTGCGCCGGCGCTCCGCCCTGCGCTTGCTCCGTGATGCCCCCGCCACTACGGTCCCGCCGCGTTGAAGCGGCGGAGACGAGGGATCATGGCCATCGAGAGCATGACGGGCTTTGCCCGCGCCGCAGGCACGGTAGGCATCCATGCCTGGGCCTGGGAGATCCGCAGCGTCAATGGTCGCGGCCTCGACATCCGGGTGCGCGTCCCACCCGGTTTCGAGGTTCTGGCCGAAGCGGCGCGCAAGCGCCTGACCGGCGCGTTTGCGCGCGGCACGCTCCACGTCAATCTCCAGATCACCAGCGACGCCGGCCCGCCGCGCCCCCGCATCAACGAGGCGGCGCTCGCCGGCCTGCTGCAGGCGATCGCGCGCCTCCCGGCCAGCGATGCGGTTCGCCCGCCTTCCTATGACGGGCTGCTCGGCATTCGCGGCGTGGTCGAACTCGCGGAGGAGAGCGAGGATACCCTGACCGTCATCGAGGCACCCGTTCTGGCCGGGCTGGAATCGGTTGTGCTCGGCCTGAAGGAGGCGCGCGCCGGCGAGGGCCGGGCGCTCGAGGCCGTCCTCTCCGGTCATCTCGATACCATCGCCCGGCTGACGACGCAGGCCGAGCAGCACCCGGCTCGCGGTGTCGACGCGATCCGCGAGCGTATCGCCGCTCAGGTTGCTGCGCTGCTCGAGGCGAGCCAGGCGCTTGATCCGCAGCGCCTGCACCAGGAGGCGGCGCTGCTCGCGGTCAAGGCCGATATCCGCGAGGAGATCGACAGGCTGCATGCCCATGTCGCGGCGCTGCGGCTGCTGCTGGAGCAGGGCGGGCCGATCGGCCGCAAGCTCGATTTCCTGTCGCAGGAGTTCGGCCGCGAGGCTTCGACGCTCTGCGCCAAGGCCGGCGATGCCGGCCTGTCGCGCATCGGTCTCGAGCTGCGCACCGTGGTCGACCAGATGCGCGAGCAGGTTCAGAATGTGGAGTGAGTGTTGATGGTCGATGCCCTGCGCCCAGCCCGTCGTGGGCTGATCATGATCATGTCCTCGCCCTCGGGAGCGGGGAAGTCGACGCTGACGCGGACGCTGTCGAAATCACCGAGCGAAACCAATCTCGATCTGTCGATCTCGGTCACGACGCGCGCCAAGCGACCCTCAGAGATCGAGGGGGTCCATTACCACTTCATCGACCGCGAGACCTTCGAGCAGATGCGCGACCGCGACGAGCTGCTCGAATGGGCCGAGGTGCACGGCAATGGCTATGGCACGCCGCGCAAGCCCGTGGAGGCTTCGCTGAAGGCAGGGCGCGACGTTCTTTTCGATATCGACTGGCAGGGCACGCAGCAGATTCTGGAGCGGGCCCGCGAGGACGTCGTCTCGATCTTCATCCTGCCGCCGTCGATGGCCGAGCTGCGTTCGCGGCTGGTGCGTCGTGCCGAGGATGCGCCCGAGGTGATCGCCAAGCGCCTGGCCAATGCCCGAGAGGAGATCGCGCGCTGGACCGTCTATGATTACGTCATCGTCAATGACGATCTCGACAAGGCTTATGAAGCGGTGCGTTCGATCCTCGCCGCTGAGCGCCTCAAGCGCAGCCGGGCCGTCGGCCTCGGCGATTTCGTCGAGCAGTTGCTGAACGAGCAATTGCCTTGACCGGACGCGCGCGTGACTTCGGCCTGGTCTGCGGGACGTTGAAATCAGGCCCGCTCAATGCGATCACCGATGTCGCGGGCGTCGCCGTCGGGCACCGGACCGTGCGGGAGGCCGGCATCCTGACCGGCTTCACGGCGGTGCTGCCGCAGGCCGGCAACCTGTTCCGCGACAAGCTGCGGGCCGGCGTCGAAGTCATCAACGGCTTCGGCAAGAGCGCCGGGCTGATGCAGCTCGCCGAACTCGGCCAGATCGAGACGCCAATCCTGCTCGGCAACACCTTTTCGGTCGCGGCGGGCATCGAGGCGCTGGTCGCGCGGGCCCTGTCCGAGAATCCCGAGATCGGGCGGAGCACGGGTACGGTCAATTCCCTCGTGCTCGAATGCAATGACGGCTTCCTTTCCAACATCCGGGCACGACGGCTGAGCGTCACGGACGCCGAGGCCGCGCTCGATGCGGCGACGGGCGGGCCGGTCGAGGAAGGCGCCGTCGGCGCCGGCACCGGCATGAGCTGCTTCGGCTTCAAGGGCGGCATCGGGACCGCCTCGCGAATGGTCGAGCTCGATGGCCGCGACTACTGCGTCGGCGTGCTGGTCCAGACGAATTTCGGCAATGCCGGCGATCTCGTCCTGCCCGACGGGCGCAGGCCGCAGCCGGCAACAGCGGCCGCTCCTGCGGTCGAGCGCGGCTCGGTCATCATCATCCTGGCGACCGACCTGCCGCTGGAAAGCCGCCAACTCACGCGCATCGCCAGGCGCTGCGGGGCCGGGCTCGCCCGGCTCGGCGCCTTCTGGGGCAATGGCAGCGGCGACATCGCACTCGCCTTCACCACTGCCGGCCGCATCAGCCATCACGAGAGCGCCGGCATCGTGCCGCTGGCCCTACTGAACGAGAACCGCATCGATCTGGCCTTCCGCGCCGCCACCGAGGCGACGCAGGAGGCGGTGCTGAATTCGATGCTGGCCGCCCCCGATACGATCGGCCGGGATGGCCATCACAGGCCCTCTCTGGCGGACCATCTCTGAACACCGGCACGCGCCCGTCTCTCGCAAATATTCGTCTCGCACCCTGGTGGCGGGGAAACGATATTGCGCCAGTTTGGGCTGTGGCATAACAATCGTTCTGCCGAACGCGGCTTTCGGCACAAGTCCGGCCCAACGCGGACCATACTCAGGGGGGAGAGGCCTACTAACTCGGAGGAGACATCGATGACTCGACGTATTCGCTTCGTGTTGCCCTATGCCTTGCTCACTTCATGCATCCTGTCCGGGTCGGCCCTGGCCCAGACCCCCGGACTCACCAGCACTGCCGTCATGTCAGGGCGTGACCTGACATGGGACATGGCCTTCCTGCCTGACGGCACGATGTTCTTCACCGAGAAGTGCGGTGGACTCTCGGTTCGACTACCCTCCGGCAAGATCAACGCCCTGCTCGGCATCAAGGATTCCAAGAACTACCCGGACACCGCAGCCGATCTCTTTTGCGGTGGTCAGGCCGGCATGTACGGTGTAGCGGTCGACCCCGACTTCGCCACCAACCGCTTCATCTACGTGTCCTCGGCGTCGAACATGACCGCGCCGGGAACCAACCGGGTGCTGCGACTGACGGTCAATCCCGATCTGACCAAGGTCTCCAACCGGCAGGATATCGTCACCGACATCGCCTACAAGTCTGCGCCCAGCAACCATCCCTTCGGCGATGCCGGGGCGCATAATGGCGGGCGCCTGCGCTTCGGTCCGGCTGACGGCTTCCTCTATGTGACGACGGGCGACACCCATAACGGCGAGGTGCCGCAAAGCCCGACCCGCATCGGCGGAAAAGTGCTCCGCATCGACCGGGACGGCAAGGCCGCGCCCGGCAACAACCCGCCGCAGGGCTTCGACCCCCGCATCTTCACCTACGGCCATCGCAACCCGCAGGGCATCTGCTTCCGCCCCGGCACCAACCAGCCCTACACGGCCGAGAATGGCCCCTGGCACAGCGACGAAGTGACGGCGCTGAAGGCCGGCGGCAATGCCGGCTGGGATCCGCGCCCGAACATCGCCGGCCGCAGCGACTGCCCCGACAATTACTGCGGCTACTCGCCGAACCAGATGGGCGCGATGGACCCGAAGGAGCGTTCGGCCTTCATGCCGATGACCGACACCAAGACCTACCCCGACGCCATGAAGCCGGCCTGGAACAACGAGACGCTGTCGCAGGGCATGTCGTCCTGCGTCTTCCTGAACGGCCCGCAATGGAAGGACTGGAACGGCCGCATGGTCGTGACCTTCATGGGCATCGGCATCCACGGCACGCCGGTCGGCAACCGCCTCGACGTTCTCGACATCGCGCCCGACGGCTCCTCCGCCACGCGCAGCACCGTGTCCCTGCCGATGCCGGCGGGGCGCTTCCGCTCCGTCGTGCAGGCGCCGGATGGCAGCATGTATGTCGCCACCGATCAGGGCGACGTCTACCAGCTCAAGCCCAACTGAGCCCGATCGGCTGCCGTGCCGCCGGCCTGGCGACGCGGCAGCCCCTTGGCGCCCGAACCCGATCGCGCATGACGGGAACCCAGCCCATGCCTGACGCTCGCCCCTTCGCGACAGCCCTTCTGGCCGCGCTGCTGCTGTCGCCGCCGGCCTTCGCCAGCCCCGAACTGGCCCGGAGCAAGAACTGCGTCGCCTGCCACCACGCCGAGCGCAAGATGATCGGCCCGGCCTTCAAGGCCATCGCCGAGCGCTACGGCAAGGACGACGCCGCGGCCAAGACCCTGAGCGAGAAGGTCGTGAAGGGTGGTGGCGGCGTCTGGGGGCAGACGCCGATGCCGCCGCAGCCCGCCGTTTCGCCGCAGGATGCCGAGACTCTGGTGAAATGGATCCTGGCCAACCCGTAATGCCCGGGACTTGATCCCGGAACCGCCACCTCATCCCGGGCTTGCCGCGGGATGACCGGGCGGTTCGCAGCGGATCAGGCGCCGTCGAAGCGGCGGCGCTCACTCGCCGAAACGGGCGATCTCGTCGGCGACGCGCGCTTCCGCGCGCGCGATCGCTTCGTCGCAGCTCAGCCCGTCGCGGCGATGCTGCACCGCATAGAGGAAGAGCCGGCGCTCCTTGTCCGGCACCGCGTGCATGAAGGCGGTGAGGCATTCCCAATCGCTGCGGCGACAGCTCTTGCGGCGCCGGCAGGTCTTGTTCTCGCAATGGCGCCAGACGCCGACGACATCGCCGAAGCGATGCAGCAGCACCGGCCGCAATCTCTGGCAGCTCTCGAAATCGGTGATGGGTGGAATATCGGCGTAGGGACTGCGGCGCTTGGGGGCAGGGCTGGGCATGGCGGGATCCGGTCGGCAGGCACGCGTAAACCCGCTTGCTCGGCAGGGCGCGCAGGGACATCCGCCCGCGCTGGTGCGCGGCGGGGTGACAGGACGGGGCTGGCGGAGCGCCGCGAGGCGCGAGAGTGATCCGCTTCCGTTGAGCCCGGAGGCGGCGCGGCGGGATTGAGCCACCCGTCGCACGCCTCGTGGCGCTCCGCCTTCGGCGATTTCGGACTCCGGGCCGCGCTTATACGGCTGGGCGGTTCAGGACCTGCGGGCTCGGACGCCAGTTCCCCTCAACGGGTCGTCGCGTCCTCGCATCGCCGATCTGTCGCCACCGAGCCTTCCAGCGAGCTCCTCACACAGGGATCGTAGTGTCCCCAGGGCGGTGCCCCGAAGCCTCCCGAGCCTGGCTTGTGAGGCCAACCGCAGGCGCCGACCCTCACCCAGCCACTGGCACACCTCCGGATGGCCGCCCCGTTTGGGTGATGGGCGAGGGCAGGATAGGGCGGACGAGGAGGGGCGGGGATAAGTTTGCTGCCTGAATCTCTTCCGTGGTGGTTGCCCTTGTGGCGACCATCCACGTCTTCGCGCGGGGGCGGCTGGCGCCGCCCTTCATCGTGAGCCGTCGCCCACCATCAGCGCCGCAAGACGTGGATGGCCGGGACAAGCCCGACCATGACGGTGGAGCCCTTGCCGGCTCCTCGGCTCGGCCGCATGCTGCCGCCATGAACCAAAAGGGCGGCTGGGTCTACATCATGACGAACCGGCCCGACGGCACGCTCTATATCGGCGTGACGAGCGACCTCGGCCGCCGCGTCCATGAGCACCGCGAGGGGTTGGTCGCGGGCTTCACCCGGCAATACGGGCTGAAGCGCCTCGTCTGGTATGAATGGCACGACGAGATCGAGGCCGCGATCCAGCGCGAGACCTCCATGAAGCGCTGGTATCGCGCCTACAAGACCCGCACGATCATGGGGCGCAATCCCGACTGGAACGACCTCTACGAGGAACTGGCCTGATACGCACAAGGCTCCTACCGTCAGGCACAGACTCTGCCGTCAGGGTCGCCCTTGTGGCGACCTTACGTCTTCGAACGGGGACGACAGGCGCGCCCTTCAGCGTGAGTCATCGCCCGCCATCAGCCCCGCAAGACGTGGATGGTCTGGACAAGCCCGACCATGACGCGAACAACCACGCGATAGCGGCAGTCTGCGACGCGTTCTCCATCTCACTCCGCTGCCTCCCGCTGCACCGCCTTGCCCTTCTTGATCGGCCGGCGGTCCAGCACCTCCTTGAGGAACCTTGCGGTATGGCCTTTGCCGATCCGCACGATGTCCTCCGGCGTGCCCTGCGCCACGACCTGGCCGCCGCCATCGCCGCCTTCGGGACCCATGTCGATCACCCAGTCGGCGGTCTTCACCACCTCGAGATTGTGCTCGATCACCACCACCGAATTGCCCTGGTCGACCAGCTCGTGCAGCACCTCCATGAGCTTGGCGACGTCGTGGAAATGCAGGCCGGTCGTCGGCTCGTCGAGGATGTAGAGCGTGCGGCCGGTGGCGCGCTTGGAGAGCTCCTTGGAGAGCTTGACGCGCTGGGCCTCGCCGCCTGACAGCGTCGTCGCCTGCTGGCCGACCTTGACGTAGTCGAGCCCGACGCGGTGCAGTGTCTCCATCTTGTCTCGGATCGAGGGCACGGCCTTGAACAGGATCTTGGCCTCCTCGACCGACATGTCGAGCACGTCGGCGATCGACTTGTCGCGGTATTTCACCTCCAGCGTCTCGCGGTCGTAGCGCTTGCCCTTGCAGACGTCGCAGGTGACGTAGACATCCGGCAGGAAGTGCATCTCGATCTTGAGGAGGCCGTCGCCCTGGCAGGCCTCGCAGCGGCCGCCCTTGACGTTGAACGAGAAGCGGCCGGCCTGATAGCCGCGCGCCTTCGCCTCGGGCAGGCCGGCGAACCATTCGCGGATCGGCGTGAAGGCACCCGTATAGGTCGCGGGGTTGGAGCGCGGCGTGCGGCCGATCGGCGACTGGTCGATGTCGATCACCTTGTCGAGCAGCTCCATGCCCTCGACGCGGTCATGTGGGGCCGGGTGCTCGATCGAGCCGTTGAGCTTGCGCGCCACCGCCTTGTAGAGCGTGTCGATGATCAGCGTCGACTTGCCGCCGCCGGAGACGCCGGTGATGCAGGTGAAGAGCCCGAGCGGAATCTCGACATCGACGGATTTCAGGTTGTTGCCGCGGGCGCCGACGATCTTGAGGGCACGCCCCTTGGTCGCCTTGCGGCGCTTCGAAGGCACCGCCACCGACATCTCGCCGGTGAGGTATTTGCCGGTCAGCGAGTTCGGATCGTCGAGGATCTGCTGCGGCGTGCCCTGGGCGACGATCTCCCCGCCATGGATGCCGGCGCCGGGGCCGACATCGACGACGTAATCGGCGGTGAGGATCGCGTCCTCGTCGTGCTCGACCACGATCACGGTGTTGCCGAGGTCGCGGAGCCTGCGAAGGGTTCCGAGCAGGCGCTCGTTGTCGCGCTGGTGCAGCCCGATCGAGGGCTCGTCCAGCACATAGAGCACGCCGGTGAGGCCCGAGCCGATCTGCGAGGCCAGGCGGATGCGCTGGCTTTCGCCGCCCGAGAGCGTGCCGGAGGAGCGGGCCAGCGTCAGGTATTCGAGGCCGACATCGAGCAGGAAGGTCAGCCGGTCGCGGATCTCCTTGAGGATGCGCGGGGCGATCTCGTTCTGCTTCTTCGAGAGCTTCGCGGGCAGCGCCGAGACCCATTCCAGCGCGTCCTTGACCGACAGCCTCGAGATCTCGCCGATATGGCGCATGTCGATCTTGACCGCCAGCGCCTCGGGCTTGAGGCGATAGCCGTTACAGGCGGCGCAGGGCGTCTCGGACATGAAGCGGCCGATCTCCTCGCGTGCCCAGTCCGACTCCGTCTCCTTCCAGCGGCGTTCCATGTTGGTGATGACGCCCTCGAAGGGCTTCTTCACCTCATAGGCGCGCAGGCCGTCATTATAGGCCATGCGCACGGCTTCCGTGCCGGTGCCGAACAGAATCGCCTTGCGCGCCATCTCCGGCAGCTCGGACCAGGGCTTGGTCATCGAGAAGCCGAAATGCTTGGCGAGCGATTCCAGCGTCTGGCCGTAATAGGGCGAGGTCGACTTGGCCCAGGGCGCGATCGCGCCCTTCTTCAGCGTCAGCGAATGATCCGGCACAATCATGTCCGGGTCGATCCGCATCTCGTGGCCGAGGCCGTCGCAGGCCGGGCAGGCGCCGAACGGGTTGTTGAACGAGAACAGTCGCGGCTCGATCTCGGGGATGGTGAAGCCGGAGACCGGGCAGGCGAACTTGGACGAGAAGGTGATGCGGCGAGCCTCGCCGTTCTCCTCCTTCTCGTCGGCATATTCGAAGACGGCGATGCCGTCGGTCAGCTCCAGCGCCTGCTCCAGCGAGTCGGAGAGCCGGGCGCCCAAATCAGGCCTGATCACAATGCGATCGACGACGACGTCGATGTCATGCTTGAACTTCTTGTCGAGCGCCGGCGCGTCCGGAATCTCGACGAACTCACCATTGACCTTGACCCGCTGGAAGCCGCGCTTCAGCCAGTCGGCCATCTCCTTCTTGAACTCGCCCTTGCGGCCGCGCACGACCGGCGCGAGCAGGTAGCCGCGAGTCTTCTCCGGCAGCTCGGTGAGGCGGTCGACCATCTGCTGTACGGTCTGGCTCTCGATCGGCAGGCCGGTCGCGGGCGAATAGGGGATGCCGGCGCGCGCCCAGAGCAGGCGCATATAGTCGTGGATCTCGGTGACGGTGCCGACCGTCGAGCGCGGGTTCTTCGAGGTCGTCTTCTGCTCGATCGAGATCGCCGGCGAGAGCCCGTCGATCTGGTCGACATCGGGCTTCTGCATCATCTCGAGGAACTGGCGGGCATAGGCCGAGAGGCTCTCGACATAGCGGCGCTGGCCCTCGGCATAGATCGTGTCAAAGGCGAGCGACGACTTGCCCGAGCCGGACAGCCCCGTGAAGACGACGAGCTTGTCGCGCGGAATGGCGAGGTCGACATTCTTGAGATTGTGCTCGCGCGCGCCGCGCACGGAAATGACGCGCGATTCCGCCTTCTGGGCCTGGTCGAACATCGCCTCCAGGGAGGCGGCCTGATCGGCGAGCGAGGTCTTGCTGCCGCCGGTGGAGGATTTGCGAGCCATGGGGCCGTCCGGTTGTGGTGAAGCGGTACAGATAGGGCAAAAGCCGGACCATACCAGCCCAGGCCTTTCGCGGCAGCCATGACTACCACGCAGCGTCGCGATCAAGAGGCCCTGGTTTGGCTCGTGCTGACAGGGAGTGGCAGGAGCGGCGATGGCGCAGCGGGCGCCGAGATGCGAAGCTGCGCTCCGGCGAGGCACCGCCGACATGGATCAAGCGTCGTCGCGCCGCGTTCAAGCGGAAGCGGCATCCAACAAGGGACTTGCAACGCCCGGACCTGCCCCGAAACCTCACCCGAACGAGACGGGCCCGCGCCAGAACGGGAGAGAGCCATGAGCATGAAGGCTATCGTTCAAGCGGGCGCGCTGGCGCTCGGTCTCGGCCTCGGCGCGCCGGCCATGGCGTGCGAATTGTCCCGGCCGCTGAAGATGGCGGGGCTCGACTATGATTCAGCCGCCTTTCACACGGCGGTGGCCAGCGCGATCGCCGAGCGCGGCTTCGGCTGCAAGGTGGAGCGGGTCCCGGGCGCGATCGCGCCGCTGGTCAACGGGCTGGCGCGGGGCGATGTCGACATCGTCATGGAAATCTGGCTGGCCAATCCGGTCGAGGCCTGGGTCAAGGCGTCGGAGGCGGGCAGGGTGACGCCGCTCGGCACCACCTTCCCCGATGCCAATGAGGGCTGGTTCGTGCCGCGTTATCTCGTCGCTGGGCCAGAGGCCAAGGCGCCGGATCTGAAGGCGGTCAGCGATCTCGGCCGCTACAAGGCGCTGTTCGCCGATCCGGAGGAGCCGGCCAAGGGGCGCTTCTACAATTGCGTCGCCGGCTGGGTCTGCGAGGGCGTCAACACCAAGAAGCTCGCCGCCTATGGGCTGGCGGCGGATTTCACCAATACCCGCGGCGGCTCGGGCGAGGCACTGGTCGCCGCGATCGAGTCCTCGCTCAAGCGCAAGCGGCCGGTCTTGTTCTATTATTGGGGGCCGAGCTGGCTTCTCGGCGCCTATGACCTCGTCAAGCTCGAGGAGCCGGCATTCGATCCTGCGATCTGGGCCGAATTGAAGGCGAGCGACGCGCCCAAGCGCGCCACCGCCTATCCGACCAGCCGCGTGGTCATCGGCGCCAATGTCGATCTCGAGAAGCAGGCGCCGCAGCTCGCCGGCTTCTTCAAGAAGTACGGCACGACCAGCGAGCTGACATCACGGATGCTGGCCGACGCGCGCGAGAAGGGCCTGACGCCCGAACAGCAGGCGCTGGTCTTCCTGAAGAGCCAGCCGGCGGCCTGGCGCGACTGGCTGCCAGCCGAGATCGCCGCCAAGGTCACGGCCGGCCTGTGAGCGCAGGCGGTCTGCCCGATCTCGGCAAGGCGCTCCAGGCCTTCATCAACCGGGCGGTCGATGCGATCGTCACCGGCTATGGCGACCAGCTCGACGGGCTCGGCGGCGCGCTGACGGCGCCGGTGCGCCTCGTCGAGACGGCGCTGCTGCAGCTGCCGCTCTGGCTTGCGCTTGCGCTCGTCGCGGCCGTCGCCTGGCTGCCGCGGCGGGAGATCGGCTTCACTATCGCCATGACGGCACTGCCGGTCGCGCTCGCATTGCTCGGCGTCTGGAACGAGGCGATGCAGTCGCTGGCGCTGATCATCGTCGCGGTGGTCCTGGTCGCGGTGCTCGGCCTGCCGCTCGGCGTCGCGGCAGCGCGCTTGCCCTGGCTCTCGCGCGCCTTGGCGCCGGTCTATGACCTGATGCAGACGATCCCGAGCTTCGTCTACCTGATCCCGGTCGCGATGGTTCTGGGGCTGGGGCGGGCGCCGGCGCTGGTCGCGACCCTGATCTATGCGCTGCCGCCCTTCGCGCGGCTTAGTGAGCTCGGCCTGCGCGGCGTCGATGCCGGGCTGGTGCAGGCTTCGCGCGCGCTCGGGCTCGGCCGCTGGCAGGCGCTATGGCTGGTCGAGCTGCCGCTGGCGCGGCCGGCCATCCTGCAGGGGCTGAATCAGGCGATCATGATGGCGCTCGCGATGGTCGTGGTCGCATCGATGATCGGCGCAAAGGGGCTCGGCGAAATCGTGCTGCTCGGCCTGCAGCGCGCCGATCCCGGCCTCGGTTTCGTCGGGGGCCTGGCGATCGTGCTGCTGGCGATTTTGCTGGACCGGGTGGCGCGGAGGGCGCTGACGAGGGGGTGACGAGGGCTGCATCGCCCATGTGCGTCACGCCGAGTAGAAGCAGGCATTGCCCGGCCTTGTTCGGGGTGGGGAGTGGATATTGATGGCGATCGCGGGCCAGAACCGCCTTAATGAAGTGGCGGCGGCAGCGCCATGTTGACGTTGACCGTCTTCGTCTCGGTAAAGCTGTCGAGCATGCCTTCGAGCGACATCTCGCGCCCGATCCCGCTTTCCTTGACACCGCCATAGGGCTGGCCGAGCAACTGCCCTCCGCCCTGGTTCACCTGGACCCACCCCGCCTCAACCGCATGTGCAGTGCGCAGCGCTTGGCCGATGTCGCGCGACCAGACGTATGCGGCCAAGCCGTAGTGGGTCGCGTTCGCCATGCGGATGGCCTCCGCTTCGTCGCGCCAGGGGATCGCGACGAGGACCGGGCCGAAGATCTCCTCGCGCGCGAGGCGCCAGTCGTTCGACGCCCCGGCGAAGATCGTCGGGATCGCGAAATAGCCTGCGGCGAGCGGGCCTTCGGGCGGGGGCAAGCCGCCGGTCATGAGGCGGGCGTCGGAGCGGCGGAGGCCCTCCTCGATGTAACCGCAGACCTTTGTGAATTGTCGCTCGTTGATGATCGAGCCGACATCGGTGGCGTCGTCGAGCGGATCGCCGATCTTGAGAAGCTTCAGCTTGGTGACGAGCTTGTCGAGGAATGGCTCGAAAATGTCGGCATGCAGGAATAGCCGTGATCCAGCAGTGCACGACTGGCTTTGGCGCGTAAAACGCATCGCGGCGATGATGCCCTCTACGACCCAGTCCTCGTCCGCATCGGGAAAGACGATGGAAGGGCTCTTCCCGCCGAGCTCAAGCGAGACGGGGACCACCCGGTCGGCTGCCGCCCGCATGATCGCCTTGCCCACGGCCGTCGAGCCGGTGAAGCTCAGCTTTCGGATCTGCGGATGGGCAGCGAGTTGCGCGCCGCATTCGGCGCCGTAGCCTGTGAGAACGTTGATCACGCCCGGCGGCAGGTGCGCCTGACAGATCTCCGCGATCATGAGCACCGCCAGCGGGGCATCTTCGGCGGCCTTGAGAACGAGCGTATTGCCGGCGCAAACGGCGGGCGCGATCTTGAGCGACGCAAGCTGCGCCGGGGCGTTCCACGGCACGATTGCGCCGACGATGCCAATCGGCTCCCGCCGCGTGTAGCTCAGCATGGCTTCGCCGAGCGGTACAGTGATACCCTTCAACTCGCCGGCGAGGCCGCCAAAATAGCGGAAGACATCGGCGACCCATTTGGCCTCACCTCGTGCCTGCGTCCGGATCGCATTGCCGGTCTCGCTGGCGATGAGCCGCGCCAGCTCCTCTTGGCGGGCTTCGAGTGCCTCGGCTATCGCCAGGCACGCCCGCCCGCGTTCCCGGGGCGGAATCCGCCCCCACGCACCCGCGGCACCAGCCGCGGCGACCGCAAGATCAACGTCGACGGACCCGCCACGCGGCACCTCCCCGAGTGGCTGCTTTCGGCCCGGGTTCTCGACCACGATCGTTTGCCCAGAAGCGGCGTCGAGCCACTCGCCGCCGATCAGCATCTTGCGCCTGAGATAGCCCGATGGAACTGTGTCAGTGGCTCCCGACTGGCACTGATCGCCGTTCAAAGACAACCATTCGCGATGAACTGTGGTCATCGGCCCCGTCTCCAATCTGTTCATTGAGACGCGAGAAAACCAACTCAAGTTCGATCATACGCCGCTTCCGAGCAACGAGCTAATATCGGCCTCTAGTGCGAGGCCGGATCGTGCCCCGAATGTCCACGGCGGCTCGGAAAGCGGACGCGGGCGTGCATTGGCCGCGGCACGAGCGTTACGGCGCGGTTCCGGAGATGGCGGTCGCCAGAAGTCGACGCTCAGGCGGCTGCCTCGCTCAGGCAGGAGATCGCCGCCGCGACGCCGCCCGCGCCATGCGGGATGCCCTTGGCCTGCAAGGCCATCTCGACCGAGCTCAGCGTCGCCAGGAGGGTCGCCGCGCTGAAATGGCCCATATGGGCGATGCGGAAGGCCTTGCCGGTGTAGTCGCCGATGCCGAGGCCGAGCGAGACGCCGCAGACGTCGCGGGCGAAATCGGTGATCGTCGCCGTATCGTGGCCCTCGACCAGGATCGTCGTGACCGATGGCGAGCGCTGCTCCGGCTCCGGGACGCTGAATTGCAGGGCCTGCCCGGTCGCCCAGGTCTCGACGGCGGCGTGGGTCGCGCGGGCGAGTCCGGCATGGCGCTGCCAGACCGCCTCGAGGCCTTCCTCGAAGATCATGTCGAAGGCGGCGCGCAGGCCGAAGAGCAAATGCTCCGGCGCCGTGCCGCAATGCTTCATATAGGCCAGCGTATTCATCCGGCCGGTCCAGTCCCAGTAGCCGGTGCGCATGTTGGCGTGGGTATGGGCGGCCAGCGCCCTCGGATTGGCCGCGACGACGGCCAGGCCCGGCGACGACATCAGCCCCTTCTGCGAGGCCGACATGGCGACGTCGATGCGCCAGGCATCCATCTCGAACGGCATGCAGCCGACCGAGGCGACACCGTCGACCATGAACAGGGCAGGGTGGCCGGCGGCGTCGATCGCCCGGCGGATCGCGGGGATGTCGTTGACGACGCCCGACGCGGTGTCGACCTGCACCACCATCACGGCCTTGATCGAATGGGTCGTGTCGGCACGCAGCCGCGCCTCGACAGCGGCCGGATCGACCGCGGCGCGCCAGCTCCCGGCCAGCACCTCGGTGTCGGCACCCATGAAGCGGGCCATCTCGCCCCAGCCGATGGCAAAGCGCCCGCTCGCCAGCACGAGCACCTTGTCGCCGCGCGACAGCACGTTGCTCAGTGCCGCCTCCCAGCCGCCATGGCCGTTGGCGGCGTAGACGAACGTCTCTCCGTCCGTACGAAAGATGCGCTTCAGGTCGGTCAGGATCGACTCGGTCAGGCTGACGATCGACTGCGAGCTGAGCTCCTCGGCCGGGCGCATCATCGCCTGGAGGACACGGTCGGGGATATTGGTCGGCCCTGGCATGGCAAGGATCGGCCGGCCGTTGGCGAAGCTCATGGAACAGGAATCCTCGTGGGACCGCCGGATCATGCACGGCGGAGCTGACCCGAGGGCTTAGCCACTGAGCGGGCCGGCAGGCAAGGCTTCAGAGGCCATCCGGCCATGACAATCCTTTCGCCGATGCATGACATCCCTGCATGATTTCGGCTGGCGCCGCGGCCCGGATCGGTCCACTCCCTCGGCCGGCACAACAACTGAGCCAGCGAAGCGCCGGACATGACGATCAGCACAGCCGCCAGCCCATCCCGCAGCGCCGCGATGCCGGTGCTGATCGCGCTCAGCGCCACGCATCTGCTCAACGACATGATGCAGTCGCTGATCCCGGCGATCTATCCGATCATCAAGGTGGCCTACGGGCTGGATTTCGGCCAGATCGGCCTGATCACTCTGACCTTCCAGATCACCGCCTCGCTGTTCCAGCCGCTGGTCGGCGCCTATACCGACAAGAACCCGATGCCCTATTCGATGGTGGCGGGCATGGGTTTCACCCTGGCGGGGCTGATCGGGCTCGCCTATGCCGGCAGCTACCCGCTGCTCGTGCTGTCGGCCGGCTGCGTCGGCCTCGGCTCCTCGATCTTCCATCCCGAGGCGACGCGCATGGCGCGCAGCGCCTCGGGGGGCCGCCACGGTCTGGCGCAGGGCATCTTCCAGGTCGGCGGCCAGACGGGCGGGGCGCTCGGCCCGCTGCTCGCGGCCTTCATCATCGTGCCGCGCGGGCAGGCGAGCCTGGCTTGGTTCTCGGCCGCGGCGCTGGTCGCGATGATGGTGATGATGTGGACGGCCGGCCGCTTTGCCGAGCTGCAGAGGCAGCACGCCGCGCAGCCTGCGGTGAAGAAGAGCATCGCGGGCGCAGCCGGACCCGCGCGCACGACCGGCGCCGTCGCCTTCGCCGTGACGATCCTGGTGATCCTGCTGTTCTCCAAGAACGCCTATTCGCAGAGCTTCAGCTCGTTCTACACCTTCTACCTGATGGGCAAGTTCGGCATCTCGGTGCAGTCCTCCCAGATCATGCTGTTCCTGTTTCTAGTCTCGTCGGCGGCCGGCGCGCTGTTCGGCGGCATGCTCGGTGACCGGATCGGTCGCAACAAGATCATCTGGTTCTCGATCCTCGGCGCGCTGCCCTTCACCCTGGTGCTGCCCTTCGCCGACCTGTTCTGGACCGGCGCGCTGACGATCGTCATCAACCTGATCATGTCGAGCGCCTTCGCCGCGATCCTAGTCTACGCGCTCGAGCTGATGCCCGGCCGCATCGGGCTGGTCGGCGGGTTGTTCTACGGGCTCTCCTTCGGGCTCGGCGGCATCGCGGCGGCAATGTTGGGCGAACTCGCTGACCGGATCGGCATCGAGGCGGTCTACCGGATCTGCGCCTTCCTGCCGGCGATCGGCCTGCTCGCCTGGTTCCTGCCAAAACTCTCCGTGCCCGAGCGCCACTGATCCGCGGCCCGCGGTGGCTCCCGAAAACCGCATCCCGCTTTTCGGGCCGATGCATTAGCATGCTCGCCAAAAGCTCCGGCGCGCCTCGCGCCGTCGGCGCATAAGGGGGAGACGTGCCATGACCCAGACCGAGATGGCCGATGTGCCGCGGCCGGACCCGGTGGTCCGCCGCATCGCGGTGCGCGACGTGGCCGAGGCCTTCGCCGCGGGGCTGCGTGACTTCCAGGCCGCGCCGCTCTTCGGCCTGTTCTTCGGCGGCATCTATGCGCTCGGAGGGCTGACCATCCTCCTCTGCCTGACCCGTTTCAGCATGCCCTATCTCGCCTATCCGCTCGCGGCGGGCTTCGCGCTGATCGGGCCCTTCGCGGCGGTAGGCCTCTACGAGGTCTCCCGCCGGCGCGAACTGGCGATTCCGCTGAGCTGGGGCGGCGTGCTTGGTGTCGTCCTGGAGCAGCACAAGCGCGAGCTCGGCTGGATGGCCTTCGTCACCCTCTTCGTAACGATCATGTGGCTCTATCAGGTCCGGCTGCTGCTGGCCCTTTTCCTCGGCTTCCAGTCCTTCGCCAGCTTCAGCGGCTTCCTCAACATCCTCATGACCACGCCGGAGGGGTTGATGTTCCTGGCCATCGGCAATGTCGTCGGTGCCGTGCTGGCGACCGCGTTGTTTTCGCTGACGGTGGTCTCCTTCCCGCTGTTGCTCGACAGGGAGGTCGACTTCGTCACCGCGATGATCACCAGCGTGCGCGCGGTGGTCACGAACCCGGTGCCGATGCTGGGCTTCGCCGCCATCGTCGTGGCACTGGCGGTGATCGCGATGCTGCCGGCCTTCCTGGGGCTCGTCGTCATCATGCCAATTCTGGGTCATGCCACATGGCATCTCTATCGGAGCATCGTCGCTCCGGCGCCGTGAGGGACGAGACTTCAAGCGCAGCCGAGGGGCGATCAGGATGGATGATTTGCGGCCCTATCGGGCAATGGCCTTCAACAACCTCTGGGCCAACCACCGGCTGCTGAGCGCCTGCGCTGGGCTGTCGCAGGCCGATTTCGTCGCGCCGCGCACGGGCTTCTTCCCGAGCCTGCGCGCGACGCTCAACCACATCCTGATCATCGACCACTTTTATGTTGACGCCATGGAGGGCGGCACGCTCGGGCCGGCCGCTTGGGCGGACCAAGAGCCCTGCGCGACGCTGCCGGCGCTGCAGGCCGCGCAGGAGGCGATGGACCGGCGCCTGATCGCGGTGATCGAGGCGGCTGGCCGGACCGGCCTCTCGCATATCGTGGAGGTGCATCGTCGCTCGCATATCCAGCGCGAGCGGCTGGACCGTTTGCTGCTGCATCTGTTCCAGCACCAGGTCCATCATCGCGGCCAGGCGCATGCCATGCTCAGTGGCACCGCAGTGAAGCCACCGCAGCTCGACGAGTTCTTTTCGGTCGGCGAGGCCGATCTGCGGGCAGACGAATTCGCGGCGCTCGGCCTGACGGAAGCCATGATCTGGGGCAAGGATGAAAACCGGCCCTGAGCCCGCCACCGCACGGGCGGAGCCTCTGGTTGGTCGCGTCGATTTCGGGGGACAACGCCTGAGAACGGCCTTGAACAAAACAAGAACATCATTGATAGTGTGCCAATAGGCCGGTAGGGTCCGGCTCCGGTCGAAGGCCGGTTTCGATGTGCGCAGGAAATGGAGCCTCTCATGGCTGGTAGCGTCAACAAGGTCATTCTGGTCGGCAATCTCGGGCGCGATCCCGAGGTCCGGCGCCTCGGCTCGGGCGAGCCGGTCGTCAATCTGCGCATCGCCACCTCCGAAACCTGGCGCGACAAGCAGTCGGGCGAGAAAAAGGAGCGCACCGAGTGGCACTCGGTGGTGATCTTCAACGAGAACCTCGCCAAGGTTGCCGAGCAGTTTCTGAAGAAGGGCTCGAAGGTTTACATCGAGGGTCAGCTCCAGACCCGCAAATGGCAGGACCAGTCGGGCGTCGAGAAGTACACGACCGAAATCGTGCTTCAGCGCTTCCGCGGCGAACTGACCATCCTCGACAGCCGCGGGCAGGGCGGTTCGGACGAGTATGGCGAGGGCGGCGGCGCGTTCGAGGACCGCTCCAGCGGCGGCTCCTTCGGCCGCTCCAGCCCGATGGGCGGTGGCGGCGGCTCGCGCCAGCCGGCGATGTCGGGCGGCGGCGGGCGCTCGTCCTCGAGCCATCTCGACGACGACATCCCGTTCTAGGTTCGGGTAAGCGATCGAGTGTAGATTTATAGTGCTAAGCTATTGAAATATGATCGAAACGGCCTTCCTCGGGAAGGCCGTTTTTCTGTTATGCAGATGACCGAGTATGGGCATCATTTCTCGGTCAACTGGCGTTAGGCAGGTGATATTGCTGCGTTCCGCCAGTGAGTTCCGTGTCAAGGATGCGGGCTCCCTAGCACCGGCGAGCGTTTGCTTGTCATCGAGAGCTCGACACACGGTATCCCCAATCAGTTCGAGCGGCAGATCCAGGCCCTCTCAGGAGATTGACCGTCTGAAGGCGTCGCGGGCGGGCTGGAAGTGGCTCGGCCAGGTTTGCGAGCGCTGACCGGTCATCGGGAGGCCAAGCACAGACGGGCGGTCAACGGCCCGTACCGGAAGCACAGTTCCTCAGGCCTCGTCGTCGAGAGCAGCGAGTGGTGCAACCAGTGTGAAGACCAGGCCGTTGGGCAGGTGTTCGATCTTGCCCGTGCCCTGAAAGTAGCCAGCCAGTGCACGCTCGATCATTCGAGAGCCAAAGCCTTGACGGGACGGGGGCGAGACGGGAGGTCCCCCAATCTCTCTCCAGACGAACCTGAAGTCGGCACCAAAAGTCCAAGCGATCTCGACGCGGCCGTTGTCGTTGCTGAGCGCCCCATACTTGATCGCGTTCGTCGTCAACTCATGCAGCGCCAGAGCAAGAGCCAGGGCGCATTTCGATGAGATTTCGCGGTCGGCACCGTTGATGTCGCACCGACCGGCCGCACCATGAGGCGCCAGCGCATTGCCGACCAGGACCCGAAGCTGGGCTCGTGCCCATGACGATTGCGTCAGTAGATCCTGCGCAGCCCCGAGGATCGCGAGCCGGCCTGTGAGCGCGTTCCGTGCGTCATCGAGGGACAAATCGCCCCTGAGGGTCTGGCCCGCGATCGCCTGAACCATCGCAATCGTATTCTTCATGCGATGCTTGAGTTCCTGGGCGAGCAGCGTCTGCCGTTCCTCCGCCGACTTGAGCTCGGTGATGTCGCGCGACACCGAAAGGATCGACTCCGGCCTGCCGTCCGGCCCCAGGATCGGAGAGACTTTGACGTCCCAGTGCTTCGGATTACCAGCAGCGGTGTTCGCGGCAGCCTGGAAGCGATAACTGCGTCCGGCTCGTGCCTCTGAGATGGCATGCTTCGCTTCCGCGTGGCCTTCTCCGCTCCAGAAGTCAGGCCATGGACAGCCCGCCAGAGCGTTGAAGTCACTGACCTCCATGACACGCTGGCCGCCCTCGCTCATGAATCTGAGCTGCCCATCCAGGTCGATCACCTTGATGCAGTCGTCAGAGGCGGCGAGCAAGCTTCGCATGAAGCGAGCGTCGCGCAGTTCCAAGGTCGTCATCCAGCTACCGATCAGATGCAGGTCAAGAGCTTCTACAAGGATCGGTGTCGCCGAACGAATGTCAAAAGACACGTGCGGGCGCCACGTGCGCACGCCCCAACCTGATGGGCCTGAGAGCCACCGTCACGCTGTGTGGGGCGGCGCGATCGCCTGGAGAATCTTCGGCAAGACACGGATGAGAGACCTAATGGCCTCGTCCGATATTGGCATGCTCAGCGATCCTGCGCCCAGCTCGCCACCTCCAAACGAAAGGACGCCGAATTCCAGCGTGTCGTTCACACTGGCTCTCACACGGTCGACCAGAATATCTGCTTCCACGCGGGCGAAGTTCTCAGATGTCGCTTCGACTGCGGCAGCAGTGCCTGCCGTCAGTAGCAACGACAGTGCCATCCGTTTGAGGTCGGCTGACTTCATCTTGAAGAGAAGCTGATCGTCATCGGCCGTTCTCAATCCGAAGCCGACGTACCCGTCGGTTATTTTGAACCCTTTATGTTCGATCACGACAGTCGCGTCGCGCCAGTTGTATGACATTTTGAGCGCCCCCCGGCCGCATTCGAGCTTATTGGTTGTCGTTATCTGCGAAGGTGTCGGGCTCGTCCGAGACGGCAGCCTCGACCCGCTCACGCAGGCTCTTGATCGTCCCCAGAGGTTCTCCGCATCCCGAGCAGAAAATCTCCGAGTCGTCATGGGTCCATTCCGGCATCCGGATGGTGGCATCACCGCAGCCGTCGCAGCGAATCGAGTTCGTGTCGGAGGCCATGCGAGCCCCTCGGGTACATTGGTTGTCCTGGCAAGGATCGCACCACCCCAGGCGCGATTGGTCAAGAGAACTCATCAGCTATTTGCACAGGTAGCAAGTGACCGCGGCACCAAACAGCGTTGAACAAGCCGACCAGCGCGCTCCGAGCGGGCAGTGGATCTAGCAATTTTTAACAAAAGGGCCAGACGATGGGCATCGAGATTCCGTCGGAGGTCGATCGCAACTGATCAAATCGATCTTACCTATGGTCAATTACTTCCCGGTGCCGTTTGGTGAGCTTTCCATTTCAGGAGCGCTTCACGCAAACTGACGACGCGCAAACGGCGCTGGTGACACTCGGCCAGCCCGCTCCTCTGCCGTTAGGCTGCACTCGCCATGGCGTCGCTTCAGCCTACTGTTCACGGGCCAACTCGCCCCGATTGCCCTCGCAAGCCGATCGCCTGGTCGCCTCGCGACGGCGCGAGCGCTTGCAGCAGTCTCGACGCAGCCAACCTGAAATGCCGCATCTGCGCGTGTGGAAGGGGACTGAAGCGCGCTGACAGGCACCTCGCTTTCACCTTCGCCAGCCGAGGTCGTGACGGCTGAGGTACTCAGCTGCGGTTCGAAGCCTTGCGGACCGGGGCCGCTATTGGCTTTCGACTGACGCCGCGCATTTCCTGATCAGACGAAGCGCTCGCTGATCGCCGCCGACGATGGTGGCAACGTCATGCCCTGGCGCCTTGGCTATCAGCGGCTGCGGGCGGCGAGGTAGTCGGCGATGCATGAACGCGCGCCGGATTGCCAGATCCTCTGCAATGTCAGGCAGAACGCGTCGCGGAAGCGCCCGTTGTCCGACAGATCCCCATAGATGTCCGGCATCTGCAGCCAGGATTCCGGCGCGAATCTGGCCTGCCGCGCCTGTATCGTCAGCCGCGACCAGATCGGGTCGTTCGGCGCAATGGCCTGTCCACTTTCGGTTTCGCCGTAGCAGTAGCGGCACCACAGAGCGCTGACCAGTGCGAGCCCTTCTATCGGCCTGCCGGCGCTCAAGGCATCGCGCAGCGTCGGCAGGATGAATTTCGGCTGGCGGTTCGAGCCGTCGAGGCAGAGCCTGCGGATCGTGTCGCCGATCTTCGGATTGGCGAAGCGTCGCTCGATCGTGCGCTTGTAGTCGGCCAGATCGGTATGCGGGACCGGCGGAACCACGGGGATAACCTCGTCGTCGAGCAGGGCCGCGAGGAAGCTGGCGATCTGGGCGTCCTGCATCGCCTCATGGACGAAATGAATGTCGAGCAGTCCGGCCGGATAGGCGATCGCCGCGTGGCCGCCATTGAGGATGCGAATCTTCATCAATTCGAACGGAGCCACATCGGCAACGAACTGGACGCCGACGTCCTCAAGGCGCGGACGCCCGGCCGGGAATTGGTCCTCCAGCACCCACTGCCGGAAATCTTCACAGAAGACTGGGCGCCGGTCGTCGATGCCGAAATCGTCCCGCAGTGCCTGTCGCTGGAGATCCGACGTCGCCGGTGTGATGCGGTCGACCATGCCGTTGGGAAAGGCGACGCTGTCGCGAAGCCAGCGCGCATGGTCGCGGTCGATCAGGTCGACGAGCCCGGCAACGGCGTCGGCGGTGACATGGCCATTGCCCGGCAGGTTGTCACAGGACATCACCGTGAAGGGCGGGAGGCCGGCCGCCCGGCGCCTGAGGAGGCCGGCGGCAATCAGGCCAAAGGCAGTCTTTGGAGATGCAAGGCGATCTGCGGCATCGGCGGCGATATCGGGATGGCCGGGGTCGAAGGCCTGCGTCGCCGGGTCGATGTAGTAACCGCCCTCGGTCACCGTCAGCGAGACGATCCGCGTGCGGGGATCGGCGAGGCGCCCGATGATCGCCGCGCTGTCGCCTGGCGCGACGAAATCGATCATCGCGCCGGTGACGCGCGCCTGCGAGAGCTCGGCCTCCTGCGTCACCACCGTAGTCAGGAGATCCTGCGCAGCGAGATCGCGGCCCATCTCGGCGTCGCTCTCGCGCACGCCGGTGCCGATGATCGCCCAGTCGCGGTCAAGCCCGCGCTCAAACAGCTCGTCGAGATAGGCGGCCTGATGGGCGCGGTGGAAATTGCCGACGCCGATATGGACAATGCCGGGGCTCAGCTCTTCCGCACGGTAGCCGGGGACGCCGACCGACGGACCGAGCTGCCCGAGCGTCGCGCGGGACAGGCGCACCGCCATGATTCAGCCCTTCCTCGCTGCGCGTAGCTGCAAGGCGAGGTCGGGGCGGTCGCTGGTGATCTGCGCGATCGGTTGACCAAACCAGAAATCGAGATCGCGCACCGTGTTGGGCACCCAGGCGCCGAGCTTGTCGCGGCCGACGATGCGGACCGCGCGATCGACACACAGCCGCAGCAGCGACTGCTCGACGGCGACGATGCAGCCGAGATCGACGAAGCGCTGCAAGGTGCGGTCGACGCCGCCAAAGGCCTCGCAGGAGCGACGGTCGACCGAGGCAAGCCGGCGCATGCCCGGCGCCTTGGTCCGGATCTCCTCGATGACCTCGGGCACGAAACAGGTCAGCACGACGCGCGAGGCCATCTTGCGGGCTTCGACCAGGGCGATGACCTTGTCGAGCAGGCCGGGATAGGGATTGCCGAAGGCATCCATCTTCATCTCGATTTCGAGCTCGATCCCGGTCGGGCCGAAGACGTCGAGGACTTCCGGCAGCGTCGGGATCGTCTCGCCCAGCGTGTCGTCCAGCGTGACCTTGGCGAGCGCCGCGCGGGAGAGATGCGCGACCGGCCCCTTGTGGTCGGTCGTGCGCTCCAGCAGCGGATCGTGGATCACCATGACCTCGCCATCGCTCGACAGATGCACGTCGAGCTCGACGGCGTCGACGCCAAGCCCGCAAACGTTGCGGAATCCGCTCAGGCTGTTCTCCGCCCAGATGTTGCGCGCGCCGCGATGACCGATGATCCGCATGTCGATGTGCCCTGCTTGCCTGTTGGCCGGTTACTTGCCGCTATCCACCAGCCCCTTCACGAACCAGCGCTGGAGGATGAGGATGACGAGGGTCGGCGGCAGCATCGTCAGGAAGGCCGCGTTCATCAGCAGGTGCCAGGTCGGCAGTGAGTCGCTCTGCGGCATCAGCTTCTTCAGCCCGATGACCGCGTTCGCCATGGCTGGCTCGGTGGTGAGCAGGAGCGGCCAGAGATACTGGTTCCAGCCCATCAGGAAGAGGATGATCGCCAACGCCACGATGTTCGAGCGCGACAGCGGCAGCAGGATCAGCCGGAAGAATTGCCAGGGGGTGGCGCCGTCGATGCGGGCGGCCTCGCAGAGCTCGTCGGGGACGGTCAGGAAGAACTGGCGAAAGAGGAAAGTCGCCGTGGCCGAAGCGATCAACGGCAGGATAAGGCCCGAATAGGTGTTGACCAGGTTCCAGTCGAGGTCGACCAGCGCCTGGATGCCGAGCCAGGAGCCGAGGATGTTGAGCGGCAGGGCGACGTTCGCCGCCGATTCATAGGTCGGCACGATGCGGACCTCGATCGGCAGCATCAGCGACATGAAGATCAGCCAGAAGGCCGTCATCCGGAATGGGAAGCGGAAATAGGTGACCGCGAACGCCGCGATCACAGACACCGCCAACTTCCCGATGGTGATCCCCGAGGCGATGATGAAGGAGTTGAGCAGCAGGCGGCCGAAATTCGCGTTGCTCAGCACGGTCTGCATGTTGGCGAGGAACTGACTTCCCGGAAGCCAGGACATCGGCACCCGCATGATCTCGGTCTGCGAGAGCGAGCCGGTGACGAAGACGAAGTAGATCGGCAGACAGACAAGCGCTGCGCCCATCACCAGAATGAGATGGCAAGCGAAGTCGATGATCGGCGTACGTTCGTTCATCGCCCGCCTAGACGCTGTAGTTCACGCGGCGTTCGACGAAGCGAAACTGCGCGAAGGTCAGGAACAGCGCGAGCGCCATCAGAACGACGGATTGCGCGGCGGAGGAACCAAGGTCGAGCGTGACGAAGCCGTCCTGATAGACTTTGTAGACGAGGATCGAGGTGGCTCCGGCAGGGCCCCCGCGGGTCGTGGCGTCGACGATGGCGAAGGTTTCGAACAGGCCGTAGACGAAGTTGATCACGATCAGGAAGAACAGCGTCGGCGTGATCATCGGCAACGAAATGCGCAGGAAGCGCTGGATCGGCCCGGCGCCGTCGAGATAGGCGGATTCGAGGATCGACTGAGGGACCGAGAGCAGCGCTGCGACGAGGAAGATGTAGTTGTAGCAGATGTGCTTCCACGAGGCCGCCATCACGATCAGTGCCAGCGCATGCCAGGAGTTGCGGTTGGGATCCCAATCGAAGCCGAGCCCCTGCAGCATATGCGCGACGGGGCCGACTCGAGGATTGAACAGGAAGGCGAGCATGATGCCGGCGATGGCAGGCGCGATCGCATAGGGCAGAAGCAGCACGGTCCGGTAGGCACCGCGACCGCGCAGGATATGGTTCGAAGCGAAGGCGAGCAGCAGCGCGAGCGATAGCGTGAGCACGTTCTGCGCGATGGTGAAGATCAGCGTCACCTGCGCCGAAGACCAGTAGACGCTGCTCCGGAACAGCCGCTCGAAATTCTGGAAGCCGACCCACTGGGTGGTCGCGCCGAACGGATCGGTGAGTTGGAAAGCCTGGATCAGCGCCCTGATCGAGGGAATGAAGAAGAACAGCAGCAGGATGAAGAGCTGCGGCGCGAGCAGCCAGAACGGCAGGCGCCAATCGCGGAAATGCGCACGCTTCAGCCCGCTTTCGGACTGGGCATCGCCCGTCCCCTTGAGAAGCAGGCGCCGCAGCGGCCAGCGGAGGCGAAGACCGCCGCCGCCAGCCGCCGCGGGAAGGGTAGCCGTGTCACTTCTTGCCGGCATTGAGCTGCTCGTAGCGGCGCAGCGCCTCGTTGCCGCGAGACACCGCATCGTCGAGCGCCTGCTGCACCGGCTTCTTGCCGAGGAAGGCGGCCGAGACCTCCTCCATGATCGCGACGTTGATCTGATTGCTGTTGCCGATGCGGAATCCGAGCGAATTGTCGCTGGGCGTGCCGCGCATCAGCTGCACCACGGCGATCTCGCGGGTGGGATTCTTCTGGTAGTAGCCCTGCGCCTTGGCGGCGTCATATGCGGCGGTCGTCACCGGGACATAGCCCGTAGCCTGATGCCACCAGACCTGCGTGTCGGTCTTGGCGAGGAAGTCGTAGAAGGCGGCGACGGCCTTGTACTTCTCCGGCGTATGGCCCTTCAGGGTCCAGAGCGCGGCGCCGCCGATGACGCTGTTCCTCGGGGTCACGCCCTGCTCATAGGGCAGCTCCGTCGCGCTCCAGTCGAACTTCGCGGCCGCGACGACGGCGGCATGCGAGGCTGTCGAGGCGATGATCGTCGAGCACTCGCCAGAGGTGAAGAGCTGGATCGGGATGATGCCCTGGCCGGCGAGCTGCATCACGCCGGAGCTTACCAGCCGCTTCATCCGCTCGACCTGCCCGACGAGCTTGCCCTTGTTGAAGACGAAATTGGTGTCGAGGCCATCCATGCCATTGCGTTTCGTCGCATAGGGGATGTCGTTCACCGCGCTGTAATTTTCGAGGAAGCTCCACTCGTAGTCGCCGGGGAGAACCATCGCGCATTTCGAGACGCCCTTGGCCTTGATCGCGTCGAGCTGCGGCTCGAGCTCCTGCCAGGTCGCGCCGGGCTTTTCGAAGCCGGCGGCTTTGAAATGATCGCGGTTGTAGAACAGGATCGGCGTCGACGAGTTGAACGGCATCGCTTGGAGCTTGCCGTTGATCGCGAAGTAGCTGACCACCGGCGCGATGAACTTCGAGGTGTCGACCGGGAGGCCTTGCTGCTCCATCAGCTCGGCGGTCGAGACGATGGCGCCGGAATTGACCATCGTTAGGAAGGAGCGCTCGTTCGACTGCACGATCTCCGGCTGCCGCTTGGCGCGGTAGGCGGCAATGGTGCCGTTCAGAACCTCGTCATAGTTGCCCTTGGCGATCGCCTTGACGACGTAGTCCTTCTGCGAGTCGTTGAACCTCTTGACCACTTCGTCGACACGTTCGCCGAGCGCACCGCTCATCGCGTGCCAGAACTCGATTTCCGTCGCGGCCTGGGCGGAGGACATTCCCGCCAGCAGCATCGCGCCCGCACCCGCCAACACTCCATAGAAAGGTCGCATGTAAAGCCTCCCTCATCGGTTCTTATGCGAGCATATGCTCTTTATTGAAGCATATGCTCGCACACTGGCTCGTTATGTCAACCGTTGGTGACGGACGCATGACAGCCGCGCACGATGGCTCGCACGCAGGGGCGCCGACATGGCTGGCGAGTGGGATCAGTCAGCGAGCAGGGCGCGGGCGGTGTCCTCGTCGGTGACGAGGCCGTTGACGATCTTGCCGGTCAGAGCGGCACGCAATGGCGCGACTTTGGCCGGCCCTTGGCCGATGCAGATGCGCAGCCGGGCGCTGCCGGGTTCCGGCGGTACGCTGGTCACGCGCAGGTTCGTGCCGCGGTCCAGAAGGCGGCCCTCTGCATCGAAGACCCAGCCCGTCACCTCGCCGACGGCGCCGTGGCGGACCAGTTCTAGCAACTCGCTGCGCGTCATGAACCCGTCGCGGTAGAGCACCGCGTCATCGCCGATCTGGCTGATGCCCATCACCCAGAGATCGGCCTCGCTGGCGATGGCGCGGATGCGCTTGATCGACTCAATCTCGATGAGTTGCGCGCGCTCCTCCGGACTCGACACATAGAGCGGCAAGGGCATGGGGAAATGCTGAGCCTTGGTGATTTCGGCGAGCTTCACGAGTGTGTCGAACGGGCTGGCCGAGCCGTCGGGAGAGATGGTCCCGACCAGCGAAACGAGCCGGTGCAGCGGGCAGGACATTGGCGGGACGCGTTCGATGCTGGCGCGCATCGAGCGACCAGTCCCCAGGGCCATGACCAGAGACTTTCGCGAGCGCAGCCAGCGCTCGATCAGCACGCCGCCGAGCGCAGCGACGCCGGCCGCGCCGGTCTCGGTCGAGCCGTCGGACGGCGCGACGTCACAGTGCAGCAGCTCGAAACGGTCGCGCAACCGGGCGGCGAGATCCATGCAGGTGCTGATCGGATGGTTCATGCGAAAGCTGATCAGCCCTTCGCTGCGGCAGAGCGAGACGAGACGCTGTGCCGCCGGCCGCGAGATGTTCAGGGTTTGCGCGATGTCGTCCTGAGTGCGGCCGGCAATGTAGTAAAGCCAGCCCGCGCGTGCCGCGTCGTCAAGGCGGGCGCTGTCGTTGCGGGCGCTATCGTTATCAGCCATCGGATCCTCAGCCGGTTGCCGAAGCGGGCGCCAGTTCTTGCCAGGATTCGAAGAGCCGGTCGGCGCCGGCTGCAAGCAGCGCCTGCCGCTGGTCCAGCACGGCGAAGTGGCTGCCGGCGGCGAGGCCATAAGCCGTCATTCCTGCCGCCTTCGCCGCCATGACGCCGCTGACGCTGTCCTCGATCACCAGGCAGCGTTCGGGTGCTGCGCCACGCTCGCGGGCGGCCAGCAGGAAGAGGTCCGGGGCTGGCTTGCCGTGCCGCACGCGCGTCGTGCTGAAGATCCGGCCCTCGAACAGGTCCCAGAGATCCGCCTTGCGGAGGCAGATCTCGATGCGCTCCTCATCGCTGGATGAGGCGACGCAGTAATCGCTGCCGAAATTCGCGACGGCGTCGCGCACGCCCTCGATGGCTTGGAGGTCGCGCCTGAAGGACGCGAAGAGCCGGGCCCGCCAGTCCTGCGTGAAGTCGGCCGAGGCCGGGCGCCCGGTCATTTTCTCGTAGTCCTCGATCACTGCGCTGGATGGCCGCCCGAGATAGCGGCGCATGACCGCCTCCAGATCATAGCTGCGGTCGAAAGGCGAGAGAATATCGACGAGGGTCCGGCAGCTGATGACCTCGCTGTCGACGAGCACGCCGTCGCAATCGAGGATGACGAGGTCGTAGGGCGGATGAGAGCAGGTCATCAGGCAACAATCATTCAGAGCGGATGCTCACATGAAGAGCATCTGCCCGACATCCTGTCAAACTGCAGCGCCGTCAGCGAAGGGTGCTGCTGGCCGCCACCGCGCGCCGCCAGCGCGCATAGCCCTCCGCGTAGGCTTCGACCCTGGCGGGATGCGGCGTGAAAATGTCGACTTCTCCGGAGGGGACCGTGCAGACCGCCGCGGGATCCTCGTTCGAGCAGGCCAGCCGGGCGAGGCGCGCGGCCCCGAAGGCCGCGCCGGACTCGGCCTGACGATAGCGCCGAAGCGGCATGTCGAGCACGTCCGCGAGGATCGACAGCCACAGATCCGAGCGCGAACCGCCGCCGATGGCCATCGCGTCCGCAATCGGCGCCGCTTCGCTCTCCAGGGCAACCTTGCCGTCTCTGAAGGCGAAGGCCACGCCCTCCAGAACGGCCTGCGTCATCGCGCGGCGATCGGTCTCCTGGCCGAGGCCGGCAAACCCGCCACGCATCTGCGGATCGTTATGCGGTGTGCGCTCGCCGGACAAATAGGGCGTGAAGAGCACGCGGGAAGGGCGTTCGACCCGCGGGCCGAGTTCACCGATGAGCGCCGCCTCGGCCTGCCCCGAGATGGAGGACCACCAGCTCAGGCTTGCCGCCGCCGAAAGATGCACCGACATCTGGTGCCAACGGCCGGGCAGGGCGTGGCAGAAGGCGTGGACGGCGCTGCCGGCGCGCGGCTCGAAGCCCTCGGTCGTGCGCCAGAGGACGCCGGAGGTCCCCAATGACACGAAGCTGCTGCCTGGCGCGACGGCCCCCAGGCCGACCGCTCCGGCGGCGTTGTCGCCCGCACCGCCGGCGAAGAGCGGTGGCGCGTCGAAGCCAAGCTCGCGGCTGAGTTCGGCGCGCATGCGCCCCGCCGGTTGCGAACCCTCGACGAGCACCGGCATGTGGCTGCGATCGAGCCCGGTCGCGGCCAGCATCCGGTCCGACCAGTCGCGGCGGCCGACATCGAGCCAGAGCGTTCCCGAGGCGTCGGACATCTCCTCGATCGCCTCCCCCGTCAGCACGAGCCGCAGATAGGCTTTCGGCAGCAGGACCTTGCGGGTCCGGCGAAAGATGTCGGGCTCGTGCCGGCGAACCCAGAGCAGCTTGGGGGCAGTGAAGCCGGGCATGGAGATGTTGCCGGTGATAGCGCGGGCTTCGGGCTCGACCGTTTCGAGCTCGGCGCACTCAGCCGCGGCACGGCCGTCGTTCCAGAGGATGCACGGGCGCAGTGGCCGTTCGTGCTCATCCAGCAGCGTTGCGCCATGCATCTGCCCGGAGAGGCCGATGCCTGCACAGCTGCGGAAGGCTTCGGGGGCGGCTTCCCTCAGGCTGCGCAGCGCCGCCATGGTGACAGTGACCCAGTCCGCCGGCGCCTGCTCGGACCAGAGCGGGGCAGGGCGCGCTACGGCCAGCTCCCGCGCTGCGCCGGCGAGCACGCGCTGACGGTCGTCGACCAGCACGGCCTTGACCGACGAAGTCCCGAGATCGATGCCGATATAGCTCACATCACATCCTGCAGAACGCGTTCAACGATGGGTATCGGGCAGGCCGCCCGGATAGATCATGCTCTTGACCATGCCCGCTTCGTTCGCCGCGTGGCGCCGAAACGCCGCTGGCCCCTCGGCGAGCGGGAAACGGTGACTGACCACGGCATCGACGTCGACCTTGCCGAGAGCCACCAGTTCGATCGCCCGCGGATAGACATGGCCCATGCGGCGCGAGAACTTGATGTTGAGGCCACGCCTGCGGGCTTCCGCGGCGGGGATGACGTAACGGTCGCCGTCGGGGATGCCGACCAGCACGACACGGCCACCGATGCGAGCGGCGCGGATGGCGTCGCGAAAACCTTCCGGGGCATTGGTCGCTTCGATCACCAGAGGCAGGCCTTCGCCCTTTGTCCAATCGGCGATATCGGCGACTCCAGCACCGGCCTTGCTCGCGCCCAGCCTGAGCGCCAGCTCGCGACGATGCGGCTGCGGATCGCAGGCGAGGATCTCCCCGACGCCGGCTGCGCGCAGCACCTGCAGGATCAGCAGGCCGATCGGTCCGCAGCCGATCAGGGCGACCCGTTCTAGCAGGCGGGGCTTGGCGAGGTCGACGGCATGGATCGCGACGCCGAGCGGTTCGAGCATCACGGCGTCGCTCGGCGAGAAGGTTTCGGGCACGGCGACGATTTGCGACTTCGGCACCCAGATCCGTTCGGTCATCGCCCCGTCATGCGGCGGGGCGCCGATGAAGACGACTTCGGGGCAGAGGTTCGGATGTCCGCTGCGGCAATGCTCGCAATGCCCGCAGGCCTGATTGGGGTCGACGGCGACCAGCGCCCCGCGTGCGAGACCGAGCTCCGGAAGATCCTCCGTCAGCCAGCCGCTGAATTCATGCCCCGGCACGAAGGGCGACGCGATCATCGCAGAGCCGATGCCACCGTCCTTGTAATAGTGCAGATCGCTGCCACAGAGCCCCACGGCCGCGACGTCGAGCAGGGTTTCGCCGGCCTCTCCCTCGCGCAGATTGAACGGTGCGAAGCGTGCATCGCCCGCGGCGTGCAGGAAGACGGCATGTGACATGACGGTCGAAGCTCCCTTGGCGAACAATGCTCAAACGGATTGTCGGTCGCCGAAACTGGTTTCCTTGGTGATCTCGAGCCACTCGGCGGCTAGAGATCCGTGCTTTGCGGCAGGATCACGAGATCGCGGATCGTGATGTTGCGAGGCCGCGTCAGCATGAAATGCACGGCTTCCGCGACCTCTTCCGCCTCGATCAGGCCGCCGCGGGCACGCTCGGCGTCGAGTTTCTCCTGTGGCCAGTCTGCGATCAGGGCGGTCACGACGGGACCGGGCAAAACCGCGCCGACGCGCAGACCGTGCGGAATGACCTGACGGCGCAGCGTATGGACGAAGGCCTGAACCGCGTGCTTGGAGGCTGTGTAGACGGGCTCCCAGACCACCGGAACGACGCCTGCGACGGAGCTGGTGACGAGGATGTCGCCGGTCTTGCGTGCGATCATGTGCGGCAGCACCGCGTGGATGCTGCGAAAGACCGCGTTGACGTTGAGGTTGAGCATCCGATCCCAGGCATCGGGATCGCCTTCGCTGACCGGCCCGCCGACATAGGAGCCGGCATTGGCGTGGAAGATGTCGAGCTGCCCCACCTTATCGAGGATCTGCGGCAGCATGCCGGCGACGGAGGCGGGATCGGTCAGGTCGACGACGACGGGGACGCCATTGGGGCCGAGCGCCGCGCAGGCTCGTGCGAGGGCTTCGCCGTCGCGATCGACGAGGGCGACCCGCGCGCCGGCAGCAAGCAGCCTTTTGGCGCAGGCAAGCCCGATGCCCGAGGCGGCGCCAGTGATCGCAGCGGTCTTTCCAGTCATTTCCTGAGTCACGTCGACGTCTCCGATGCGGCTTGAGCGGGCGCGGGACGCATGACTTCGCGCGCCGCGCGGGCCGCCTTCTGCAGTGTTTCGAATGCGGCGAAGCGCCTTGCGTGGAGCCCGGCGATCTCGGCGTCCGCCGGTGTAAAGACGGTGGCGCTTGGCGCCATTGCGGCCATGGCTCCGGCAAGATCGGGGAAGGTCTTGGCAGCGGTCGCGGCAAGCATGGCGGAGCCCAGCAGGACGGGGTCGACTTCGTCGGGCGCCAGCAGCGGCAGCCCGGAACAATCCGCGAGCAATTGCCGGATCAGGGGCTGGCGTCCCGCGCCACCGCTGAGCACGATCGCCTCCAGCATTGCGCCTTTGGCGCGGCTCGCATCGATGATCTGGCGCAGGCCGTAACCGATCCCGGTGATGCCGGCGACATAGAGCGCGACGAGGTGATCGAGATCGCGTTCCATCCCGAGCCCGGCGATCACGGCGCGCGCCTGCGGGTCGGCATGGGGCGAGCGATTGCCGAGGAAGTCGGGCACGACGATGATGTCGCCGGCGTACCGCGCCGCCTCCGAAGGCGTAGCGACATGCCGTGCCGCCTGTGAAGCGAGCCAATCGGGCAGCGAGAGCCCTTCCGCCTCCGCCCGGCGTTGCGCCTCGGGCGTCGCCGGATGGAAGCCGATCAGCTGTTCGATCGCGGCGCCAGCGCCGGACTGTCCACCCTCGCTGAGCCAGAGGCCAGGTGCCATTGCTGCATAGTAGGGTCCCCAGATGCCGGGGATGAAGATCGGCTCGCGGCTGCTCGCCATCGTGCAGGCCGACGTACCGAAGACATACGCCATGCGCGTCAGCGCGCTGCCGTGCGGAGAGCGCACGCCGACAGAACCGACACCGCCGGCATGGGCGTCGATCAGTCCGGCCGCTACGGCCGTGCCGGGGTTCAGGCCCAGTTCGGCGGCGGCCTGTTCGGTCAAGCCCTGTCCGAGAGCAGTACCACCCGGCACGATCTCGATGCCGATGCGGGTGAAATCACGATCGGCGAGATCCCCGAGCCCGATCTTCCGGAAGTAGTCCGCATCCCAACGCCCCTCATGGGCGAGATAGGTCCATTTGCAGGTGACCGTGCAGGTCGAGCGCGCCAGCGAGCCACTGGCGCGCCAGGTCAGGAAGTCCGGCAGGTCGAAGAACTGCCAGGCGGCATCGTAGGTCTCCGGCAAGTTCTCCCGGAGCCAGAGCAGTTTTGGCGTCTCCATCTCCGGCGAGATCGTGCCGCCGACATAGGCCAGGACGGGATGGCGCGTGGCGTTGATCCGCTCGGCCTGACCAATCGCGCGATGGTCCATCCAGACGATGATGTCGCGGCTGGCCTCACCATGCGCCCCGACGGGGAGGGGCTTGCCGCCGGGACCGAGGACGACGAGCGAGCAGGTCGCGTCGAAGCCGATGCCAGCGATGTCACCCGGTGAGAGCGCAGCCTGCGCCAACGCCTCGCGTACGCTGGCGCAGACCGCTTGCCAGATGTTCTCGCTCGACTGCTCGGCAATCTCCGGCCCGTCGCGATAGAGCGCGATGTCGCGCTTGGCCGTTGCGGCCATTTGCCCGGTCTGGTCGAAGATGCCGGCCCGGGCGCTGCCGGTGCCGACGTCGATGCCGATGAAGTGCCCACTCATCTCAGGCGGCGGCACGGTTCGGCGGCCCGGCGCGGGTGCCGTCCGGATTGCGCAGATAGACGCCCCGCTCGAGCTGCTGGCGGCGCAGTTCCTCGATGTCGATATCGGCCGGCGGGCGGTTGCCGCGCACCGAGATCTTGGCCGCGCGGCCGGCAGCCTCGCCCATCGCCATGCAGGTCGCCATGACGCGGATCGCGCCCATCGCCTCATGTGTTGCGGAGATGCTGCGGCCAGCCACCAGCAGGTTGCCGATCTTCTGAGGCACCAGCGAGCGGTAGGGAATATCGTAGCAGTCGCCGCACCAGATCAGTGTGCAGCCGTCATCGGCCGGGCGATGGATGTCGATCGGATAGCTCGCCACCGCAATCGCGTCGTCGAAATGCTTGCAGGCGAGCACGTCCTCCTGCGTCATCACATACTGGCCGAGGATGCGACGGGTCTCGCGGATGCCGAGGAAGGGCGCGGTCTTGGTGAAATAGGCCTTCTCGAAGCCCGGCACGTAGTTGACGAGATAGGTGACGATGTCGTCGATCTGAGCGCGGCCCTCGATCTCGCCCTTGGTCAAGCTGCGGGCGTCGGTGCCGTCCGTGCCCTTGACGCGGGTCATGTTGATCCAGACCTCGCCCTTCTTCAAACCGGTGATGATGATGGTGCGTTCGTTCGGGATCTGCAGGCCGCGCTCGGCCTTCGCCTTCGCCATCAGTTCGCGCATGCCGACGACGATGAACTGGTGGTTCTGGCCGAAATACTCGGCCGGGATGAAGTCGGTGAGATAAGTGCGCGCGGCGGGCGGCGCATTGGCGATCGAGAGCCGGAGCGCATCGGTGTCGACGCCGGCGAGGCAGAACATCAGCGTCGGCGGCTGCATGCCGCCATGCTCGTTGCCCTTCTCGGTCGGCACGCCGGCGCTGTAGGCGACGTCGGCATCGCCGCTGCAATCGATCACGACCTTGGCGAGGATCGCGTTGCGGCCGCTCTTGCTCTCGGTGATGACGCCGCGGATGGTGTCGTTCTCGACCAGTGCGCCGGCGAAGAAGGTGTAGAACAGCACGTCAACGCCGGCTTCCGTCAGCATCTCCAGCGCGACCGTCTTGACCGCTTCGGGCTCAACCAGGGTGATGCCCATATGCAGCGGGCAGGGCCGGTGCTCGCTCGCGCCCTGGCGCTCCCGGCGCAGCCGCTCGATGAATTTCTGCGGCAGTCCGTCGATGATCTGATTGCCTTTCTGGCCGAGGAAGCCGAGCACCGGCAGGCCGATCGTCATGTTACCGCCGACGAAGCTGCGGCTTTCAATTAGACCGACGCGCAGGCCGTCCTCGGCGGCGGCAAGAGCGGCGGTGAGGCCCGAGGGGCCGCCGCCGACGACGAGCACGTCATATTCGGCGGAGACGGGAATGGAGCGGGCCGGTTCCTCGATGAAGCGGGTCGCAGCGGTCGACATGGTGGAAATCCTTCAGGGACTAACGAATGAAGCGGATAGCTGCGGGGCAGGGCGCCCCGCAGCTGGAGCATCTGATCAGGCCGGCATCATCGGCTTGACGCGTTCGATGATGGCGGAAACCGCGTCCTTGACCGGCTTGCGGCCGAGCACGGCGAGCTGAACCTCCTCAAGGAAGGTCGATTGGGCGCGGGCGGCCTCGGGAAAGGGCGGGAAAGCGCCGCGCGCCGTCGCCAGCACCTTGGCCTCGACGGCGGCGAGCGGATTCTTCGCCTTCAGGGCCTCATCGGCGTAGGTCGAAACGCGGATCGGGCCATTGCCGTTGATCGCCATGCCCAAGGTCACGCGCTTGCTGGAGACCTCCTTGATGAAGCTCCAGGCGAGCGCCTTGTCCTTGGCGTTCTTCGGGATCGACATCGCCCAGGCCTCGACGACTGAAGCCATCGGCATCTTGCCCTGGATCGCCTGGGAGCCAGGGAAGGGGACGGCCTTGATCTTGCCGGGGAACTTGCTCTGCTCGGCATTGTTGAGCTGCGCGCCCCGCGCGAAGGGCAGCACGGTGAAGGCGGCGCGTCCCTGTTGCAGCCAGGTGACCTGGTCGTCGTTCTTGGTCGTGGCGTAGCTGCGCGGCAGGCTGCCGGCCTCGAACATGCCGCGCAGTGCCGCCAGCCCCTGCTCGAGCGCATCGCGGTTCGGCACCAGCTTGAGATCGGGGCTGATGAAGTCGCCGCCATAGGCGCGGGCGAACATCACGGGGAAGACGGCGAGGTCGCTTGCCAGCACCATGCCAGTCACCGGCGTGCCGGCCTTGGAGGTGAAGGTCGTCTTCTTCGCCTGGTCGATCAGCTCTTCCAGAGTCGTCGGAGGCGCGGAGATGCCGGCTTCTTCTAGCAGCGCCTCATTGTAGAACAGGCCCTGCGTTGCATGGCGGACCGGGATTCCGATCAGCTTGCCGTCGACCGTCATGCCCTGGACGAGGCCGGGCGCGATGTCGCCGAAATCCTCGATCCCATCCTTGTCCTGATAGGGCCCCAGCGGCTCGAACAGGGCGGCGATCTGCGAGGTCGGCCGGTTGTCGATGAGATAGCCGACGCCGTACTCGGTCTCCTTCAGGCTGGCTTCGCGGAAGAGCCGGTCCTGCAGCGGATTGGAGTCGAATGTGGTGAAGGCGATCTCGGCGTCGTTGGCCTTGCGCCAGCCGCCCATCAGATCACCGTCGCCGCTGCCGAGCACGGTCTGGTGAACCTTGTGGCTGAGCACATTCAGCGTCTTGCCGGCGGCGAAGGCCGGGGCGACCGCGAGCGTGGCGGCGACACCGGCGGAACCAGCGACGAAGGTGCGGCGGGTGAGCTTGGTTTCAGGCTTGTTCGACATGGCTTCCTCCCTCTTTTTTGTGTGGTTGGCTATCCCTTCGTCGAACCGGCGGTCAGGCCGGCCACGAGGTAGCGGTTCATGAAGACGACGAAGATCAGGACAGGCACGAGCTGCACCGTCGCGGCGGCGAAGAGGATCCCCCAGTCCACACCGTCGATGGAGCCGATCATCTCGGAGATGACGAGGGGGGCGGTCTTGGCCCTGGTCGCGGTGAAGATGAAGGCGAACAGGAACTCGTTCCAGGAGAAGACGATCACGAAGACCGCGACGGCGAGCACGCCCGGCATCGCCAGAGGTGCGATGACCTTGCGCAGGATCGTCATGCGGCTCGCCCCATCCATTGAGGCCGCTTCGTCCAACTCGCGCGGGATCTGGTCCATGAAGGTGCGCATCAGCACGGTGCCCAGCGAGACGAAGAAGGTCGCGTAGAGCAGGATCAGGACGAGATGCGTGTCGCTGAGCCCGAGCCAGTTCACGATAGGGAAGAGCGGCAGCGTCACCACGATCGGCGGGATCAGGCGGACGATGATGAGCCCGAGCAGGCTCGCGCCGAGCCAGCGCCCGGAGTTGCGCGAGTAGACATAGCCGGCGCAGGCGCTGGCGACGATGGCGAGCAGCGTGGCGCCTACCGTGATCAGCAGGCTGTTGAGCAACCCTTCGAAGAAGACGCCCCAGGAACGCCAGAGCTCGGCGTAGTGCTTGAAGGTCGGCGTGAACAACCATTTCGGCGGCACGGCAAAGATGTCCTGGCCCGGCTTCAGCGACGACATGGCGATGAACAGGATCGGGAAGAGCGACCAGAACAGGATCGCGAGGACCGCAACTGCCTTGCCGGCTCCGATCAGGAGGCGTTCAGTGCGCATGGGCGACGCCTCCGCGCCTGAGCAGGAGGACATAGGCGCCGGCAAGGAGCAGCGAGGCCAGCACCATGATCCAGGCGGTGGCGGCAGCCGGGCCGAAGGCGTTGAAGCTGAAGGCCTCCTGATAGAGGTAGATCGCCACCACTTCCGTCGAGCGCGCCGGGCCGCCCTTGGTCAGCAGCCAGGCCTCGGAGAACAGGCGGAAGGCGAAGATGTAGCGGAAGAGCAGGGCGATCAGCATGGCCGGGCCAAGCAGCGGCAGCGTCACGCGGCGGAACGCCTGCCAGCGCGTCGCGCCGTCGATCCGCGAGGCTTCGTAGAGCTCGGCGGGAATGGCGAGGCGTGCGGCGTAGACGATGACGAATGTGAAGGGCAGGTGCAGCCAGATCGTCAGCAGGCCGATCAGGATCATGGCGTGGGAGGGCTCGAAGGACCAGTCGAGCGACGGCAGGCCCAGTGCGTGTAGTGCCAGCGTGATCGGCCCGGCATCGGGGTCGAACAGGAAGCGCCACATCACCACGGCCGTGACCTCGCTCACCGCGTAGGGCGCGAGTACGGCGACGAGCAGGAAGCGTCGGAAGGGCAGGCCGCTGGCGAAGAGCAGGGCCATGCCGAGGCCGACGGCGAGTTCCAGGTGAACCGCGACGACGACCAGGACGACGGTGTTCCAGAGCGCGCTGTGGAAGGCGGGGTCGCTGAGGACGCGCCAGTAGTTGCGCAGGCCGACGAAGTTCGGCGCCTGGCCAAAGCTCGAGGTGTTAAGGCTCAACCAGACGACATAGAGCGACGGCAGCACGATCACGCTCAGGATGAGCAGGTGCACCGGCGCAAGCAGCGGCAATATCCTTGCCGTTCGTTGTAGCAGCACGTTTTCCTCCAGGACTTCTTTGCTCCAGACTCTGTCGGCCCGGTGGCTTGGACGCAGGGCGTCCGCAGGCTGTCTTCGTCAGTGCACCGCCTTTGGTGCGGCGGCCGTTCTTTCCGGGGTCGGACGAGGATCGGGGTCGTGGCTGTTCGTGCGCTCCGCCGCCGCACCGAGGTCGCGCACGGAATCGCGGGTCTGCAGACTGGTCCGCAGCACGGAATGCGTCGGCGGCATCTGGTCTCCGGCCATGCGGGCGCGCAGACGGCTCCAGGCGGCTTCCGCGATCTCGGCGATCGGCTGGCGGATCGCGGTCAGGCCGGTCTTGCGGGCGCTCATCCAGGGATAATCGTCGAAGCCGACGACCGAGATCGGGTCGGGAATGTCGATGCGCATGCGAGCCAGCGCCGAGAGCGTGCTGAGCGTCGTGACGTTGGTGAGTGCGATGACAGCGCTCGGCTGCGAGTGCCGTTCAAGCCAATGCAGGAATGTCGCCGCGCCGCGATCGGCATTCGAGCCGAGCTCGATCACGGTGGGTTCTCGGACGGTCATGCGCTGTATCAGCTCGCAGGCGCCGCGGACGCGCTCGCGGATCGGCGAGATGGCGAGGCTGGAGGCGGCGACGAGGATGTCGCGATGGCCTTTGGCGAGGAGATGCCGCGCTGCGATCTCGCCGGCCTCGCGGTTGTCGATCGCAACGGTGTCGACGACCGAGCCCTCGGGCGGCACACGGTCGGCGAACACGATCGGCAGGCGTCCGATCTCGGCACGCAGTGCTTCGGGGACGGTGTCGGAGCAGGGAACTGCGATCAACCCCGAAGGGCGCCAGGCCAGCAGCGTGCGCAGCCGCGACTGCTCCAGCCCGAGATCGTCGCGGGAGCTGGCGACGAGGATGTCGTAGCCGTCCTTCTGGGCGAGAACCTCAAGCTGCGAGACCAGCGAGGTGAAGAAGACGTCGTCGAGATCGGGGACAAGCACGCCGACCACACGGGCCTGGCCGGAGCGCAATTGCGATGCGGCACGGTCGACCTGATAGGCGAGCTCGTCGGCAGCCTTCAGGACGCGTTCGCGCAGGTCGGCATTCACCGGCTTGTTGCCGCTGAAGACGTTCGACACGGTCGCGATCGACACGCCCGCGCGGGCGGCGACTTCCCGGATCGTTACGCGTCCATTGTCCATCAAATGGCCTGTTAAACGTTTTACAGAAAAACGTTTAACAGGGTTGGCCGTGCGGCACAAGCGCCGAGACAGCCGGAGTGAAATTGGCGATCTGCTTTGGCCCGCCGACGCTGATTGCAGGGCCCGCACTGCATTCAGCGTTGGGCGATCACGCGCCGGCGCAGCGCCCGCGTGACGGGGATCCCGGTTCCACGGCTGTATCGCCGGGTTCGGGCAATATGGCGATGGCGCCCAGACTCGACGCGATCAACGGCCCGGGCCCTATGCTTGGCGTTAGCCGTTGCGTAGGGCGCCCCCCGCCAAATTGCTTGGCCGCCGACCGTAGTCGATGGGCTGCTGAAGCAACCCGCGGGAAGCGGAGCAGGGCCGCTTAGCGCGACAACGATGCGAGCGGCTTGGCGCGCGGCAGATACCGGCCTTGCATCTTCGAGCCCGTCAACTTGCCGTCGCGCACCACGAAACTGCCGCGAACGATCAGAGATGTAGGCCAGCCCGTGATCTCGATGCCCTCAAAGGGCGTGTAGTCGGCGCCATGATGCAGTTCTCCCTGGCGGATCGGTCGCGTCAGGTTCGGATCCCAGATCGCGAGATCGGCGTCATAGCCGATCGCGATCGAACCCTTGCCCGTCAGCCCATAGATCCTCGCGTGATTGGTTGCGGTCAGCGCCACGAATTGCTGGAGGCTAATGCGTCCCTTCACGACCCCCTCCGAGAACAGGATCGGCAAGCGCGTCTCGATGCCGGGAATGCCGTTGGGGATCCAGCGGAAGGAAGAGCGGCCTTTCGGTGCGAGCTTGCCGGCCTCGTCCTCGTAGCGGAACGGGCAATGGTCGGAGGAGAAAACCGAGAACACGCCCTGCTGTAGCCCCTCCCAGCAGGCCTGCTGCGAGGCGACGTCGCGCGGCGGCGGCGAGCAGACATATTTCGCGCCCTCCGTTCCGGTCCTTTCCATATCGGCTTCGGTGAGCATGAGATACTGCGGGCACGTCTCGCCCATCACCTTGAGCCCGCGCGCCTGCGCCCGCCTGATCGCCTCCATCGCCTCGCGATTGGAGACGTGGACGATCATGATCGGTACGTCGATCAGCTCGGCCAGCGAAATGGCGCGATGCGTCGCCTCGCGTTCGACCGGGATCGGCCGCGAGCGGCCATGAAAATGCGGCGCTACCCTGCCGGCGCGCTCCAGCTTTTCCGTCAGGAAGCGGATCGCGTCATAGTTCTCGGCATGGATCTGGACGAGCGCCCCGGCCTCGCGCGCGACTTCGAGGACGCTCAGCATCTCGTAATCGTCAAGCGCCAGCCCCTCATAGGTCATGAACACCTTGAAGGACGTGTAGCCGTCCGCAAACAGCGCCGGCAGTTCCTGACCGAGCACGCTTTCAGTCGGATCGGAAACGATCAGGTGGAAGGAGTGGTCGATATGGCACTCGCCCTGCGCCAGCGCGTGATAGTCGCTCAGTGCCGCGCGCAGCGATTGACCCTTCTGCTGCAGGCAATAGGGCATCACCGTGCTGTTGCCGCCGAACGCCGCCGCCCGCGTCGCGCTCTCGAAATCGTCGGCCATGACGATGCCCGGCCCCGAGGGCTGCGAGATATGGACATGGCTGTCGATGCCGCCCGGCAGTACCAGCTTGTTCGTGGCGTCGACCACCTCGTCGGCGCCGTTCAGTGCCTCGCCGATCGCGACGATGCGGCCGTCGCGGATGCCGATATCAGCCGCGTAGCTCTCGCTCGCCGTCGCGATGGTGCCGTTTGCGATGATCAGGTCGAAGGCGGGCATGGCGTCACTCGGATTGTGGTTGGAACGTGTCGGGGGATCAGGCGGCGGCGACCGGGATTGCCGCGTCTCCCGCTCGACGGGCGGCGATCTCCGCTGCGACCAGCTCTTCAAGCGACGGCCCCTCCGCGACGCAGGCGATCGGCCGCAGCCGCGTTTCGACCAGCGAGAGGTGGCTGTTCATCGCCTTCACTGCCTTGCCGCGCTCGCGCCCGGCCAGAGCCCGGAAGATCGCGCGATGTTCCTCGCAGCCGCAGGTCGAGCCGGCGGTGGTCTCGTAGCGCTTCACCAGCATCAGCGTGCGGCTGATCAGCTCGTGCGCCTGGCGCTGGACGATCGGGTTTCCGGTCATCTCCGCGAGCAGGAAATGGAACTCGGCCGAAAGCGCCTGCCACGTCGCCTGGTCGCCGCGGCGCAGGGCCTCGGCCTCGGCATCGACATGCTGCTGCAGCCGCTCGACCTGCGCTTGCGTGAGATTGTCGGCGAGATGGGCGGCCATGCCGCTCTCCAGAATTCGCCGCGCCTCGTAGACGATGCGGCCCTCGCGCAGATCGGGCTCGATGGTGAAGGCGCCGCGATTCTTGACGATCTCGAGCAGCCGTTCATGGCCGAGCCGGTGCAGCACCTTGCGGATCCGCTCGCGGCTGACGCCGAACAGGTCGGCGAGCCGGTGCTCGCCGAGCTTCACGCCGCCCGACAGCTTGCCGGCGAGCAGCAGCCGGGAGAGGATTTCGTGAATCTCAGCTTCGTTCATGAGCCTATTTCGCAGCAGCCTCACGCCGCGTGAGCGCGGCGCCGAACCCTTGCAATTCTAGCGCCAATCCGTCGAATGTGCTGCACATTCTCTCAGCGATTGTGCACAAAATTGGCGCCGAAAGAGGTGCGGACCGAGCGGCTTTTGGTGTCGGGGCGTATGGCCGATCGAGCTGTATCATTCTGATATAACTGAGTTTATTGCATCAATTCCACGCCCTTTCGAGTTGGCACGGCCATTGCTGAGCCCATGATATCCGCGCCATTTCCGGAGCGCGGCGAACTCGTGAGGCCGGATCATGGATATGCTTCTCAACGGCAGGCTGAGCCGCCGCTCGCTGCTCAGGGCTGGCTCTGCCGCCGCAGCCTCGGTCGCCATGCCTTCCGTCCTGCGCGCCCAGACCAAGGAGCTCGTCGTCGGCGGCGCCGCCGGCCACAAGCCCTGGGTCGAGCAGGTCGTCATTCCGGCCTTCGAGAAGAAGTACAACTGCAAGGTCATCTTCGAGGGCACGCGCTCGCTGGTGAACCTTGAGAAGATGCAGAAGAACAAGGGCAGCCAGTACATGTCGGTCGTCCAGATGGATGATCCCGTCATGATCCTCGCGGTTCAGGAAGGGCTGCTCGATCCGTTGACGCCCGCGAAGGCACCGAACCTCGCCGAGCTCGTGCCCGGCTCGACCCATATGGACGGGATGTGGGCGAACTATCTCCAACCCTGGCTCGGCGTCGCCTACGGCAAGTCGACGATGAGGACGCCGCCGACCTCCTGGGCCGAGATGTTCGACGCCAAGTACAAGGGCCGGATCATCATCCCCTCGCTGCAGAACACCGAAGGCCTGCCGTCGCTCTTCGTCGCCGGGCTGCTTGCCGGCGGCTCGATGGAATCGGTCCAGAAGGACACCGATGCCGGCTTCAAGAAGCTCGCCTCGCTCAAGCCGAACCTGCTGACGATCTACACCCAGCAGCCCCAGGCCTATAACCTGCTCGAGCAGGGCGAGGCCTATATGATCGGGCCGGCGATGTCCTCCTACGCGCTGGAGCGCAAGGCGGCGGGAGCGCCGATCGACCTCGCCGCGCCGAAGGAAGGCGTCTTCGCCATGCCGTCGGGTATCGCCGTTATCAAGGGCGCGCCGCAGGCTGAACTCGCCTTCGCCTATGTCAACGAGATGCTCGGCGCCGACTTCCAGTCCAAGCTCGCCGGCCCGACCTTCTCGCTTGCCACCAACAAGGCGGTGCCGAAGCCGGAGGGCCTCGGCGCCGACGTGAAGATCCACCAGATCGACTGGGCGAATGTCGCCAGGCAGCGCAATGACTGGATCAAGCGCTGGGACCGCGAGATGGCGATCTGAGCGGATGAATTCCGGATTCCTCTCCGTTTCGGGCGCGGCGAAGACGTTCGGCGCCGCAACCGTGCTCGACGGCGTCGATCTCTCGATGGGCCGCGGCGAGTTCATCTCGCTGCTCGGCCCCTCGGGTTGCGGCAAGACCACCTTGCTGCGCATCGTTGCCGGGCTGATGGCGCCGGACCAGGGCAAGGTCGCTCTCGACGGCGAGGACATCACACGGCGCCCGCCGCACAGGCGGGACGTCAGCGTCGTCTTCCAGAACTACGCGCTCTTCCCGCATCTCAGTGTCGCCGAGAACGTCGCCTTCGGGCTCAAGGCCCGCGGCGCGCCGAAGAACGAGATTGCGCCCACCGTCGCCAGATATCTTGGCCTCGTACAGATGGGCGCCTTTGCCGGGCGCTCGATCAGGGCGCTCTCCGGCGGCCAGCAGCAGCGCGTCGCAGTGGCGCGCGCGCTCGCCGTCGGCCCGAAGCTGCTCCTGCTCGACGAGCCTTTCTCGGCGCTCGACCGCAAGCTGCGCGAGGCGATGCAGATCGACTTGAAGCGCATCCTGCGCGAGGTCGGCACCACCGCGATCTTCGTCACCCATGATCAGGACGAGGCGCTGACCATGTCGGACCGGATCGCGGTGATGCACCGCGGCCGGATCGAGCAGCTCGATACCCCGGCCGAAATCTACCACCGGCCGGCGACGCCTTTCGCGCTCGGCTTCGTTGGCCTCTCGACGCAACTGCCTGGCAAGGTCGTGCAGGCCGCAGACGGCATGGTCGAGGTCGATACCGAAGCCGGACGGCTGCGCGCGAAGGCGAACTTTATCCCCGGCAGCGCCGTCCTCGTCGGTGTCCGGCCCGAGCGCGTCGCGATCGGCGAGACCAAGGCCAACCGCATCGAGGCCGTGCTGGCTGACGCAGCCTTCCAGGGCGCGCGCGTGCAGCTCCATTTCGCTGCTCCCGAAGGCGGGCAGATCCTCGCCGAGGTGCCTGCCTTGCCGGCTGATGCGAGGCCGGGAACGCGGCTGACGCTCTCATGGAATGTCGAGGACACGCTGGTCTATCCGGCTCTGGATCTCGTGGCATGACCAAGGGGAGCCGCTTCGACCCCGTCCTGCTGCTGGCCGTACCCGCGGTGCTCTATCTCGCACTGATCTACGGCATCCCGCTGCTGGTCCTGCTCGGGCGCAGCATGCTCGCCGGCGGCGCGCCCTCGCTCGCGCCCTTCGTCGGTTTCTTCTCGGACAGCTTCAGCTGGATCGTGATCGGCAACACGGTCCGCGTCGCGATCCTCGTCACATTGCTCTGCCTCGTCATCGGTTATCCGACGGCGCTGGCACTCGCACGAGCCAAAGGGCTGGCGCAGGCGCTGATCTTGGTCGCGATCATCCTGCCGCTCTCGGTCGGCGTCGTGGTCAAGGCCTTTGCCTGGCAGATCGTGCTGCGCCGAGACGGCGTGGTCTCCCAGATCATGACGGGGATCGGCCTCTGGGACGAGCCGCAGCGCCTGCTCTTCACCGAGGCCGGGCTGGTCATTGGCGCCGCCAATGTCTTCGTGCCCTTCATGATCCTGCCGATCTATTCGGTGCTGAAGCTGATCGACCCGCGCCTCGGCGAGGCGGCGGCGACGCTCGGCGCCTCGCCGGTCTACCGCTTCTTCAAGGTGGCGCTGCCGCTCTCGCTGCCGGGAATCGTGACGGGCATCGCCTTCGTCTTCTCGATGGCGGCCTCGATGTATGTGATCCCCAGCCTCCTGATTGGCGACCGCTTTCAGACACTGGCGACACTGACCGGCCGCTCCTTCCTGTTCATGCGCAACGAGCAGCTCGGATCGACCACCGCCGTCGTGCTTCTGGTGCTGACCGTGGCCGTCGTGGTGGCGAGCGCCGCGCTCTCGAAGCGACTGGGAGGCGCATCGTGACCGCGATCGAACGCATCGCCTCATTCACGGTCTGGCTGCTCGCCGCCGCGACCGTCATCTTCCTGCTCACTCCGCTCGTGGTCACCGTCGCCGTCTCGTTTGGCTCGAGCGCGGTCTTCACATTGCCGGCACCCAGCTGGTCGCTGCGCTGGTATCAGGCGCTCGGCCGCTCGCGCGAGCTCTGGCCAGCGGTTCTGGCTTCGGTGCAACTCGCCGCGTTTTCGACCGCGATCGCGCTCGCGCTCGGCACGCTTTGCGCCATTGGCCTCCTGCGCGGCAACTTTCGCGGGCGCGACGCCGTCGTGACCTTCCTGGTTTCGCCGTTGATGCTGCCGGGCCTCGTCATCGGCATCGCCATGCTGGAGACATTTCGTGCCGCCGGACTGCGCGACGTGTGGCTGAGCCTGGTCCTGGCCCATGTCGTGATCACGCTGCCCTATGTCATCCGCACGGTCTACGCGGCGCTGTCGCTCTTCGACTTCACCCTCATCGATGCGGCGCGGACCCTCGGCTTGTCCTATCCCAAGGCGGTACTGAAGGTTCTGGTGCCTTCGCTGGCGCCGGCCTTCCTGACCTCGGGCATGTTCGCGTTCCTCGCCTCGATGGACAACTATCCGATCTCGATCTTCTTCACCGACGCCTGGACCAAGACCTTGCCCATTCAGATGCTGCAATATGTCGAGGAGAGCCCCGATCCCACCATCGCGGCGATCTCGACCCTGCTGATCCTGCTCGCCGTCGCCGTGCTGGTCGTGGGCGATCGGCTGGTCGGCCTGCGCCGCATGGCCGATCTGTGATGTTTCCCGGCACGAAGACCGACCGCGATTTCCGTGGTTATGGCGGCAACCCGCCGGCCATCCGCTGGCCGAATGACGCCCGTCTTGCCGTCTCCGTCGTCGTCAACGTCGAGGAGGGCGCGGAGCTCACCCTCAGCCAGGGCGACGAGCGCAACGAGAGCGTCTACGAGGTGCAGGAGGAAATCGCGGGCGTTCGCGATCTCTGCATGGAATCGCATTTCGAGTACGGCACCCGTGCCGGCTGGCCGCGCATCCGCGAATTGTTGAAGCGCTATGGCGTCCGGTCCACGCTGAATGCCAATGGTCGCGCGCTCGCCATCTCGCCCTGGCTGGCACAGGAAGGCGTTGCGGACGGTCACGAGGTCGCGGCCCATGGCTGGCGCTGGGAGCGCCACGCCCATATGGACGAGGCGACCGAACGCGAGGCGATCGCGCTGACGGTGAAGGCCATCACGGAAGCGGCCGGCACGCCACCACGTGGCTGGCATACGCGCTCGGCAACCTCGCCCAACACACGCCGGCTCCTGAAGGAGCATGGCGGCTTCCTCTACGATTCCAACGATTACAATGACGACCTGCCATTTCTCGTCGATGTCGAGGGCAGCGACCATCTCGTTCTGCCCTATGCCTTCGACACCAACGACATGCGCTTCCAGCGCGGCGGAGGCTTCGTCTTTGGCGAGGATTTCGCGCGCTACTGCATCGACGCCTTCGACCGGCTCTACGAGGAGGGGGCGAGCGCGCCGCGGATGCTCTCCATCGGGTTGCACCTGCGCATCATCGGCCGGCCGGGACGCATCGGCGGGCTGGAGCGCTTCCTCGCGCATGCGGCAGCGAAGCCGGGCGTATGGTTCGCCAGGCGGGACGAGATCGCGCAGCATTGGCTGAAGGCGACCGGGCGCGAGGATCTTATCGTTGCAGGCTGAAGTGTGCCCGGGCTTGGGTGTCGAGTCCGGTGCGAGGCGTCAACGATGCTCGATCCGCCCGGCCAGCGCTGTCGCGAGCCCCTTGGTCTCCTTCGGCGCCGGCCGCCGGAACGTCCCTGCCGTCGCCTTGCGCGGCTTGAGCGAAACGAGCGCCTCGGCCTGCTTCAGGGCCGCGCCCATCTGGTCGACCACCGGCACCGGAATCCGCTCCGCCACCTTTGCCGCCAGTCCGGCCAGCGGCGCCCCGGCCAGGATCACGACATCAGCCTCGTCCTCGATAACGGCGCGTTGGGCGAGTTGGACGATCACCGCCTCCTTCTCCTCCTGCACGTCGGCGACGTCCGAGAACCCTTCGTCGAGCATGCGGATGCCGGCGCAGCGGCCGGTGAGGCCGTGCATCTCGACGCATTCCTCGTACCAGGGACCGAGCGCGCGGGCGAAGGTGACGATGGCGAAGCGCCGGCCGAGCATGCAAGCCGTCAGCATCGCGGCCTCGGCCATGCCGATGACCGGAATGTCGAACAGCTCGCGCGCGCCCATCAGGCCGGGATCGCCGAAGGCGGCGATCACCGCCGCATCGACTTCCTGATGATGCTCGGCCAGCATTTCGAGCGCGATGGCGCCGCCGATCTGTGCCTCGGCGCGGGTCGCGATATAGGGCACGCCGCGCGGCGCGGTCAGCGGCACGATCTGGGTTCCGGACGCGGCCACGGCCTGAGCCGCCACGAGCAGGCGCTGGGTGATCGCTTCGGTGGTGTTGGGGTTCAGGAGCAGGATGCGCATGAGCCATCCCTGCGCTGCCGGGGCGAGCTTGGCAATGGCCTCGCCGGCATCGGTCGGCGCGCTGCTTGCAAGCGCCCATACCGCTCGAACTCATCGAGCCTCCAACTTGCCCCAATGGTGCTCAAGCGATGACCGATCGCGACCTCCAAGGCTATGCCGGAACCTGGCCTGAGCTGACCTGGCCGAACGGCGGCAAGCTCGCTGTCTCGGTGGTGATCAATTTCGAGGAGGGAGCCGAGCTCCAGGTCGGCGATGGCGATGCCCGCTCCGAACCGATGGGCGAGGTGATCAGCGTCGTGCCGGCCGGCAAACGCGACCAGGGCCAGGAGCAGATCTTTGCCTATGGCACCCGCGCCGGGCTCTGGCGCATGCTGCACGCGCTCGACGAGGCCAAGCTGCCGGCGACCATCTTCTTTTGCGGCCGCGCCGTCGAACGCTCGCCAGAGCTTGCTCGGATCGTCGTCGAACGCGGTCACGAGCCGGCCGTGCATGGCTGGCGTTGGCGTCCGCATGCCGACTACGATACGCGCGAAGCCGAAGCCGCCGATCTAGACCGCGCGAGCCGCGTCATTGCCGAGGCAACCGGCGTCCATCCGGTCGGCTTCTTCTGCCGCGGCGGCGAGAGCCCGTGGACGCGGGCACTGCTCGCCGAGCGCGGCTTCCTCTACGGCTCGAACGGCTTCGATGACGACCTGCCTTATTGGACCGAGCCCAGTCCCGGCAGGAAGCTGCTGATCGTGCCTTACGCGCTCGACAGCAACGACATGAAGTTCTTTCATCCCAACGGCTTCGTGCGGGCGCAGGACATGGTCGACTACGTCACCGACGCGCTCGACGTTCTGGCGGAGGAGGCGGCGCGCGGCCTGCCGCGCCTGCTCAATCTCGGCTTCCACCTGCGCATCGTCGGCCGGCCGGCCCGCTTCGCCGCCTTCCGCGACATCATGCGACTGCTCGCGAGCCGCCGCGACCGGCTTTGGATCGCGACGCGTGCCGATATCGCGCGCGCATTCGCTGCCGCCGTGCCGCCGGAGGCCCGCTGAGGACGACCCGGTCCAGATCGATCTTAGCGAGCGACGTGCATGGCGCTCGGGCTAGAAGCGCCCGCTCGGCCGATAATGCGGCTCGTCGCCGAGCCCCTCGAGATAACCGTCGTAAAAGCGCCGGACATGCGGCATCACCGCTTCCGCCAGCGCCGCGCGCTCGCGCTCGGCCGGCGCCTTCGGTTTGGCCAGCGCTTCGGCGATGCCCGCCATCACGGCCTCGCGATCGACGCGCGTGAAGCGGCGCTCGCGATAGACCCAGTCGCCGCCGATCATGACGCTATGCACCGACCTGGACTTGGCCCGCTGGACCAGCACGTCGACGAAGGCAAGCGCCTCGTCCTGATAGGGATAGGTCACGTCCTTCCAGTCGAACATCACGAGATCGGCCGCCATGCCCGGCGAGAGCCGGCCGATCTGCCCGGCGAAGGGTGTCGTCGCCGCGCCGTGCTCGGTCGCCATGCGGAGCACCTCAGCCGGCGCGGGATGCGGCGCGTCGATGCCCGGCTCGCGATGGGTACGCAGGACGAGCCGCATTTCCTGCAGCATGTCGCGATCGTCGTTGATCCCGGCCTCGTCGATGCCGATGGCAACCGGGATGCCTTGCGCGAGGAAGCGGTTGACTGGCGCGACACCGCTCTTGAGGCGAAAATTCGAGCTGCAGTTGTGACAGATGCGTGTGCCGCTATGGGCGCAAAGCTCGATGTCGGCCTCACTCATCCAGACGCCGTGGCCGATGGTGAAATGCGGCCCAAGTAGTCCGAGCCGGTCGAGATGCGCTAGTGCCGACCCGCCGGTGCGTTTCTTCGCATAGGCCTTCTGATAAGGCGTCTCGAGGACGTGCATGTGCATCGGCATGCCGGTGCGGCGCGAAAGCTCGCCGGCCGTCTCCAGTGCCGTGTCGGAGAGCCAGTGTAGGTTGGACGGCGCGAGCTGAATGCGGGTCAGCGGGTCGGTGCGATGGCGCCGGAACAACTCCTCGAAGACCGCGACCTGATCGGCGAGTGGCACCGTGAAGCGCTCGAAATAGGCGCGCATCGCCGGTTTCAAATTGTCGGGCAGGCGCGCGACGAAATCCTGGTCCGCTTCGTAGACGAGACGGTTTTGGTCGCGTAGCGCCATGGAATAGGAGGCGCGCATGCCGATGCTGCGATAGGCCGAGATCACCTTTTCTGCTGCGGCGACGATATCCTCCGGCGTGCCCGGCGCGCGCGAGTGCAGGTGCTGTACCGTGGTAACGCCACTCGCGATCATCTCGAAGGCCGAGAACAGCGTGTCGGCATGAAGATCGACATCGCGCAGAGCCAGGCGGCTGGCGAACCAGAGCTCCAGCGGATGATCCGGCGAGCCGAGCTGAAGCGGCGTCAGCCCGACATGATGATGCGCATTGATGAAGCCGGGCGTGACCGCGAAGCCAGGGTCGCCAACGGTTTCAGCTTCGGGATAGCGCGCCCGGAGTTCTGCAATCGGGCCAATCTCGCGGATCACGCCGTCGATGCTGACGATGCCGGCATCCTCATGCAGGATCGGCTGGCTCGCAGCATCGAAACCTTCGAGCAGGGTCGCGCCCCAGGCGATGCGGGTGGGCATGGTGGGCCCTCAGGCGGTCTTGCCCGAGAATGGGTGCGTCTTCGCCCAATGCTGCGCGATGTCGAGCCGCCGCGTCACCCAGACGTTCTCGTGCTTCTGGACGTAGTCGAGGAAGCGGGCGAGCCCGGCGGCCCGCGCCGGATGGCCGATCAGGCGCATATGAAGGCCGACCGACATCATCTTGGGCTGGGTCGCGCCCTCGGCATAGAGCATGTCGAAGGCATCCTTGTGCCACTCGAAATAGTCGTTCGAGGTGCCGAAGAAGCCCGAGCCGAACTTGCCGTCATTGTTGACCAGCGAGTAGGGGACGATGAGCTGCGGCTTGCCGTCGACGAGCCGCCAATAGGGCAGTTCGTCGTCATAGGCATCGGAATCGTACAGGAATCCGCCTTCCTCCATCAGCAGCCTGCGCGTGTTGACGCTGGGTCCATAGCGACAATACCAGCCCAGCGGGCGCTCGCCGACCGTTGCCTCGAGCGACGTGATCGCCTTGGCGATATGTTCGCGCTCCTCGGCCTCGCTCAGCTCATAATGCTTGATCCAGCGCCAGCCATGGCAACAGACGTCGAAGCCTGAAGCCTTGATCGCGGCCGAAGCTTCCGGATTGCGCTCCATCGCCAGCGCGCAGCCGAAGACCGTCATCGGCAGCCCACGCTCCTGGAAAAGTCGCATCAGCCGCCAGAAGCCGACGCGGCTGCCATAGGCGAACATGCCCTCACCGGCGAGGTCACGCCCCTTCACACCGGTCGGCAGGCCTGTCGCTTCGGTCAGGGCGATCTCGGTATAGCCCTCGCCATCTTGGACGGAAGGCTCCGAGCCCTCCTCGTAGTTCATCACGAAGTTGATCGCGATGCGGGCTCCGCCCGGCCATTTCGGATTGGGCGGGTTGGCGCCGTAGCCGATCAGGTCGCGGTCATAGGGGGCGATCATAGGCGGTCTCCAGGGTCAGGCGCTCATGCGCTTGGTCAGGCCGGTCAGCCGGTCCATCACGATCATCAGCAGGAGCGTGGCGAGGATGAGCACGCCGGCGATGGCGGCGATGCGCACGTCCAGCGTCGATTCCATCATTCCCCACATCCGGATCGGCAGCATCCCGGTGCGCGCATTCGAGAGGAAGAGCGAGACCGGGACATTGTCCATCGACGAGATGAAGGCGAGGAAGCAGCCTGCCGCGATCCCGGGCGCGATCAGCGGCAAGGTAATGCGACGGAAGCCGTAGAAGCGGCTGGCGCCGAGATTGGCGGAGGCCTCAAGCAGCGCCGGGTCGAGCTGGGTCAGGCTCGCCAGCGTGGTGCGGAAGACAAACGGCGCGATCACGACGAGATGGCCGGCGATGAGCAAGTTGAGCGAGGGCCTGATCCCGAGCACCGAGAAGAACATCAGCGCCGCGAGCCCGTAGGAAAGGCTCGGCAGGATCAGCGGCGACAGGAAGCTCGCTTCCAGCAGGCGCGCCGAGGGGCGATTGACCCGGGTGATTGCCAGAGCCGCCAGCACCGAAAGCACCGCGCCGGCGATCGTCGCGACGAAAGCAACCCAGACGCTGTTCCAGGCTGCCGTATGGATCGGCGCCGAACGCACAGGATCGAGCAGTTCGCGATACCAGCGCAGCGACAGGTCCGGCGGCGGGAAGCGCAGCGTCTGTGAGGTGGTGAATGAGGTCGTGATCACGATGATCACCGGCGCGACCAGGATCAGGATGCCCAGCCCGGCGAGCAGGCCGATCACCCAGTTGTAGGTCACGTCGCCGAAGGTGGAGCGCTGCATCTGCCCGTCCTCAATGCGTTCGGGCGAAACGGCCGAGCCAGCCGAGCGCCATGATGCCTGCGAGCACGGTGAAGAGCAGCGTCAGCGAGGCGACGGCGGCGAACGGCCAGTTGTAGACCACGGTCGACTGCTGCCAGATCAGCGCAGGCAGATAGACCAGCCGTGCCCCGCCGATCACCGACTGCGAGATGAAGGCGGTGGTGGCCGAGGCGAAGACCAGCGTCGCGCCGGCGATCCAGCCGGGCAGGGTCAGCGGCAGCACGACCTTGAAGAAGGTCCGCCATTTCGAGGCGCCGAGCGCGCGCGAGGCGTCGACCAGGTTCTGGTCCATCTGGTTCATGATCGTCAGCAGGGGCAGCAGCATCAGCGGCATCTCGATCTGCGTCAGCGCGATCACGAGGCCGAGCTCGGTCTGCAGCAGGTTGAGCGGGGCTGCGGTCAGGCCGAGCCCCATCAGCGTCTGGTTGACCACACCCTCACGCGCCAGGATGACGATCCAGGCGAAGGTGCGGATCACCACGGAGGTCAGCAGCGGCATCAGGATGACGAAGATCAGCACGCGCTGCAGCTTCGGCCCCGAGGCTCGAAAGACCAGCGCGAGGGGATAGGCGAGCAGCGTCGTCGCCGCCACGGCGAAGACGCCGAGCTTCAGCGTGTCGAATATGACTTTGAGATAGAATCCGTCGCCGTAGAATTTCGTCCAGCTGTCGAGGCCGAGCCGCGTCTGCTCGGCATCGGCGTAGAAGCTGATGCCGAGGAGGATCGCGAAGGGCGCCGCGAAGAAGACGAGATAGGTCAGGCCGAGCGGCGCCGCGAGGCGCCAGTCGACCCTCTCGCCGGAGGCGCTGCCCCCGGCCGCTGCTGCCACGCCTGCGGCCATCGAGATCGCGCCTTACTTGGTGATTTCCTTGTTGAACCGTTCGATCCAGGCGGCGCGGACCGGATTGATCTTGGTCCAGTCATGCGTGACCATCTTGGTCAACTCGTCGACGGACTTGATGTCGAGCGTGTCGACCAGCTTCACGTCCTTGTTGATCGGAATCATGTTGTAGGGTTGCTGCTGCAGCGCGCCCTGGATCTCGGCCGAGATCGCCGTGTCCATGTATTTGTAGGCGTTCTCGACATTGTCGGCGCCCTTCACGATGTGCAGCGTGGTCTGGAAGGTGATCGCGCCGGACTCGGGCTTGACGAACTCGATGTCTACGCCGCGGCCCTTCAGGATCGCGACCGTGTTGGTGTTCGTATACATGATGTCGATCTGCCCCTGCTGGTAGAGGCCGGGCATCGCGGCCGGCGCGGCGACGGCAGCGGCCTTGGCGACGGCCTTCTTCAGCTCGGCGAAGATCGGCTCCATGTTTTCGATCGAGCCACCGAACGCCTTCGCCATTTCGATGATCGAGACCGTGCCGAAGGTGGTCTGGAAGCCGGTCAGGCCGAGCCGCTCGACATAGGGCGACTTGAACAGGTCGGCCCAGCTCTTCGGCGGGGTCGGGAACTTCTTCGGGTTGTAGGCGATGCCGACCACCTGCGCGTTGCAGGTCACCCCATGCGAGGTGATCAGCCCGTCCGGCACCTTGGCGGCGTTGGTCAGCTTCTTGGCGTCGACCGGCTCGAACAGACCCGCCTGCATGGCGGCAGCGGCCGGGCCGGGATCGAGCACGAAGCAGTCGAAAGGCGGCACGCCGCGCGCGGCACGCACCTTGGCGACCTGGTCGACCGCGAAGAGCGAGTCGAAGGCCATGTCGATATTGGCGCTCTTCTTCAGCGCCGGGGCCACGACGCCTCGATAGGCTTCCTCCCAGGTTCCCGGATAGATCGCGGCGGTGAGGCTGCCGGCGGCGCGCGCGCTCAGCGGCAGGGAGGCGGCGAGTCCGAGGGCACCGGCTCCGACAAGCAGGTCGCGGCGGCTGATCGTGGTCATGGCTGTCGTCTCCGTTGAGTTGAGTGTGACGGGATCAGGGGTTGGCGAAGAGCGAAGGCCGGGCATGGTCGGCTAGTGCACAGAAGGCGGTCTCCGCCCGGCCCGAAGCGACGCCGGGCCGCCGCGGTACGGCGACCTTGAGCGAAGTGCCGTCCGGGGCCGTGACGTCGTGGATCAGTTCGCCGCCGATCGGCAGGCTGAGCTTGAGCGCGACCGGAAAGCGGCCCGCGCCGGCCTCATCGGCAAGCAGCATCTGCTCGGGACGGACAGAGACCAGCACCGGTGATCCGGGCGAAAAGCTCATCCGCGAGGGAATCGTCCAGGTCGCGCCGGCGGCAAGTGCGACGCGACAGCTCTCCGCCGTCGCGGCCTCGACGGTCCCGGCGAGCAGATTGCTGGAGCCGATGAAGCCGTTGACGAACAGGCTTGCCGGCTCGTCGTAGATCTGCACCGGCGTGCCGAGTTGCTCGATCCGGCCCTGGCTCATCACGGCGATGCGGTCTGCAATCGCCATCGCCTCGTCCTGGTCGTGCGTCACCATGATCGCCGTCAGGGCGAATTGACGCTGCAGGCGCTTGATCTCGATCTGCATGTCGAGCCGCAGGTTCTTGTCCAGCGCAGCGAAAGGCTCGTCGAGCAACAGGATCCGCGGACGGATCGCCAACGCACGCGCCAGCGCAACGCGCTGCTGTTGGCCGCCGGAAAGCTGTCGCGGCTTGCGGTCGGCGAGCTGTTCCAGCTGGACGATCGCCAGCATTTCGGCGACGCGCTCATCCTGAAGCTTTCGGCTTTCGCCGCGCGCAGCGAGCCCGTAGGCGATGTTTTGCGCCACCGTCATGTGCGGGAACAGCGCGTAGTTCTGAAAGACGATGCCGATCTCGCGCTTGCTCGGTGGTAGCGTGTCGATCGGCCGGCCGCCGATGATGACCTTCCCGTTGCCCTGCTCGATGAAGCCGGCGACGATCCTGAGCAAAGTAGTCTTGCCGCATCCCGAAGGGCCGAGGAGCGCGACGAGTTCGCCGCCCTTGACCTCGAGCGTAACGTTGTCGACCGCGAGCCCGCCACCGTAGCTGTGCGTGATACCGTCAAGCGTCAGTGGCTGGGCAGCAGGGCCGGTCTCGGAGCGCTGCAGCATCACGCCCACGCTCCCCGCCGCATCGGCGATCGAAAAGCGCCGCGGCGACGGGTTATCCTTGCATCGGCAGGAATGACGTCACCGGGCATCCAGGCAGCTCCTCGCGGGTCAGGGGAGGGAGGGGGCCTCCTTCCGCTTCTTGGTGGTCAATCTGGTACGCAAGATGCGTGCCGACTGCTCGACGGGAGCGAGTGCCTCACGCAGTTGCGCAAGTGGATCCGGCCGTTCTGGGATCTGCAGCTTCGCCTCCCAGCTGCCGAGATGCGCAGCCATGCGACGCTCGGCTTCGGACAGGTCTCCCGCCGCCAGCGCAGCGACGATCCCCGCATGTTCGGCAAAGGAGCGGGCGGCATCCGCGTCAGACTGGTGATGCATCGCGGCCAGCGTCGTGCGCACCGTGAGGTCGCGGATCGTCTCGGCGAGTAGCCGGTTTCCGAGGGCTCCGGCCAGGCAGACGTGAAAATCGCCGAGCAGGAAGCTGCGCAGCCCGGCATTGTGCCCGCCAAGGGCGCTTCGTTGCTGCTCGATATGCGCGCGCAGCCGCTTCAGGCCGCGCTCGTCGATCTGCTGCGCCATGCGCAGCAGGCCGGTCTCGATGACGTAGCGGGCCTCGAAAGCCTCGCGAGCCTGCTCGCGTGACGGCTCGACGAGATACCAGCCCCGCCTCGCGCTGACCTCGACAATGCCGCGAGCCGCCAGCCGGATCAGCGCCTCGCGCGCGAGCGTGCGGCTGCATGCGAACAGCGCCGCGAGCTCCTTCTCGCCGAGACGACTACCCGCTGGCAACTTTTCGGCGAGCACGGATTCGAGGATGCGATCACTGATCTGGCCTGGCAGCGTCATGGCGGCTCTCCCGTGATTGCTCGGCAGCAAACCACATGCCACAGGTATACAAGATTGATCGACAAGCGTCGTGGTGCGGATCGCCGAGGATTGCATGATTCCGACAGAAGGCCTGCTCGCTGAACAGGCGGACCAATCCGAGAGCTCTCCGCGTGCGACCGACCTCTGGCGGCTCAGCGCCGGCGAGCTTGCTTGTGGCTATCGGTCTGGCGAATTCGATCCCGTCGACGTCATCGAGGCTTGCCTGGCGCGCGCCGAGGCGTGCGAGCCCGCGCTCAACGCCATGGTGGTGTTGGACCGAAGCGGCGCTCTCGCTGCCGCTCATGAAAGCAGCAGCCGCTTCGCGCGGGGCACGCCGCTCGGCCCGCTTGATGGCGTGCCGGTCAGCGTGAAGGACAACATGCACGTGTCAGGCCTGGCCACGAGCTGGGGCAGCCGCCTTCTACGCAATGTCAGACCCGCGCGAGACGAGGTTCCGGTCTCGCGAGTGCGGGCTGCCGGCGCGGTGATAATTGGCAAGACGAACCTTTCCGAATTCGCGATGCAGGGCTTCACCTCGAACGCCGTCGCGGGAACCACGCGAAATCCGTGGAACCCGGCCCTGACGCCCGGCGGATCCTCCGGCGGAGCAGTGGCCGGCGTCGCGGCCGGCTATTGCCCGATCGCCCTGGCGACGGACGGTGGCGGCTCGACACGCCGGCCCGCATCGCATTGCGGACTTGTCGGATTCAAGCCTTCGATGGGACTTGCGCCACGCGGCGGCGGCCTCCCTGAGATATTTCTGGGATATGAAGTCGCTGGAGCGATCGGGCGCAATACCGCGGACGTCGCGATGATGACCGAAATCCTTGCGGGTCGAGATCTCGCCGTGCCGCCCCCGGCCGGCTTGCGCATCCTATTCGTGCCGGGTTTTGGCGAGCACCCCGTCGATCCGGGCATTGCCCGGCAGGTTCGCGATGCTGCTCAGAATTTTGCCAGGCTTGGCCATCAGGTGGAGGAAGTCGGCAATTCGAGCTTCGCCGAGCGGATCAACCGCCTCTGGATGTCGATGTCCGCAATCGGATTGGCGTGGATGCTCGATGAGCCGACGGCTTGGCCGGAGCTCGGCTACGGCCCGGGCGAGCGTCCTGACATCGCTCTCTGCGGCGAGGCGGCGCAGGCCAACTATCGTCTCGGCGTCTCGGCCGGGGGCACGGCGCTGTTCGAGATCCTGGTCGAGGTCGAACAGCTCAAGCGAGAAGTCGCGCGGCTGTTCGCACGCCACGACATTCTGCTGATGCCGGCTACCGCGGCTCTGCCCTGGCCGGCGGAAGAGAGCCACCCGCCTCTGATAGATGAGCGAGCAGCGGGACCGCGCGGCCATGCGATCTTCACCGGCTTCGCCAACGCCGCCGGTCTGCCGGCTATCGCGACCCCAAGCGGCTTGGTCGATGGCTTGCCCACTGGCTTTCAGCTCGTTGGACAGCAAGGCGCCGACGCGGTGGTGCTCGCGCTATCGCGACAGTTCGAAGAGGCTTACGGCCTCGCTGCCTTCGGGCGGACGCGAACTGGGCGCAACGGTGACGATGAGCTGGCTAGCGCATCACTGCTCAGAGATAAAAGGCCAAGCAACTAGGTCAGAAGCGACCGAAGCGGACATTGCATTCGTGCCTGGAATCTGGCGTTCCCAACCGAGGAGGCAGAGGGCAGCTCGCGGCACTGGCTGACGTTGGTGCTCCGCCCGAAACCGGATGTGTGAGATTAGCGGAACATCCGTTGCCCCGTATTGGCTGGAACGGGCAGCTCAAGCTGTCGGGCAGCGTTCTGGGACACATCCCCTTGGCTCGGCGGACAAATCCTGCGATGAGCGGTGCCGTTAAGTCATGCCTTGCATACGGATATCGCCTGATGAGATCTTTACTTGTTGCTGCTGTCCTGTTTCTTGGCGCGGCGCCGGCTGTCGCGCTCACGATCGTTCCCTATAATTCCAAACGAGCCTCTGTCGCGGCTGCGCGCGGCAGTACCGTGACGCGCAGCCAAATTTACAGCGCAAGGCCGGCCGTTCAGCGCCCTGCCGTCCGGCGGTATGACGCCTATGATCGGGTTCGCCAAAGCAGTTCTGCGAATATTCCGTCCTCTATGGCTCGGAGGGTGTCGCCGCCAACCCGTCCAACTTACGGACGAGGAACGCGCGGCGTTCGATAGGCCGCGTTGGCCGGTTCGGAGGAGTGGACCTCCTGACCATGGATGCGGCCGTTGCTGCGATCGCCAATGCCGCAAATATCACTGCCGGCGGAGGGTAAGGCTCACTGCGTGCGGGTCGGCTTTTCGAACTCCTCCGGGAATGACCCGTTCCGTGGTCCTCGCGCCGAACTGAGCGCGAGGGCACAATACGCGAGACCGCAAGACGAGCCTCAAGACTACCAAGAAGGCGCCGTCGTCAGAGTGGCGCCTGAACACGAGCTCCTGGGGCTGACGGAAGAGGGCCGCGGCTCATGTTGTCGAGCCTGTTCTAGGTCGTTCGAATGCCGCGAGGAGACATTGCGTGACGACGTAGAACCGGACATTGGAAGGCGAGCGTCGTTCCTGATTATTGCTCGCTCAATTGGGCTGGCTTGAGCCCGAAGACTTCGGAAGCTGCACGACCGCTGGCGAGGTCTGCGATCCAAGTCGACTCGCGTGCCATTCTCTCTTGCGCGGCATGAAGGCGCGAAGTCAGCGTGTGCGGTGACAGCGTGACGAGACCGTCGTCGTCGCCAATCACCAGATCCCCCGGCGCAACGATGTGTCCGCCAATGACCACGGGCTTGTTGATTGCGCCGCGTTCCGCCGATGCTGGACCACGCGGCGTCACCGAGCGAGCTTAGACCGAGAAGTCGGGCCAACTCGCAAGCGTGGCAACATCGCGTACGGCTCCGTCGCAGACGATGCCGACGCAGCCGCGACTGCGCAGGTGTCCGCCCAGGATCTCCCCGATCATCGCGAACTCGGCATTTCCGCCTGCCGAAATCATCAGGACATCCCCAGGTCCCACGATGTCGAGCACATGGACAACCGCGCCGAAATCGGGCGGCTCGCACAGCACGGTGACCGCTCGGCCGAATAGCGCCGGCTGACGGCCCGGCGGGTTGAGCGGGCGGATTGCAGGGTCGATCTGGCCGATATCGCGCGTCAGGTCGACCGCTATCGCCACGGGGATGCCGCGCCATGCTGCGATATCCTCGGGCACCGGCGGCGGCGCTGAAACGCTATGGATTGCCACGGTCATTTCAGGGCTTCCTCGCCTGCATCGTCACCAGTGCCTCAGCCAACCTTCGTACACCCTCGGCCAGGCGGTCGGGTTCGTTCAGAGTGAAGTTGATGCGGATGGCGCGGCGATTGCGACCGGCAGCGTCGAAGACGCTGCTTGGGCTGACACAGACTCCGGCCTCCAGAGCGTGATGAAGCAGCAGATCGGTGTCGAGGGCGGGATCCCGCGCAATGGCCCAGACGAACATCCCTCCGACCGGAACCTCCCACTCGAACCATCCCCCGAGCTCTGTACGCATCGCGTCGCAGAGGGCATCGCGCCGGGCACGATAGGTCGAAAGAAGCAACGGCTGGATGCGATCGATGAGGCCGGCCTCCAGTGCTGCGAGCGCGATATGTTGTGTCAGGCCGCTCGTGCAGAGATCCGAACCTTGCTTGGCCATGGTCAGGGCCATGATCATCTCAGGCTCTGCGATGACCCAGCCGATGCGCAGGCCAGGTGCAATCTCCTTCGACAGCGTGCCCATATAAATGACCGGGCCGGTATAGGTCGTGCCGTCGGACCCCAGGGCCGAGATGTCGATCAGGCGGGGCAGGGGCTCGCCATCATATTGCAGCAGCCCGTATGGGTCGTCCTCGACCAGCCAGGTCCCGGTGCAGTGGGCCGCGGCGACAAGGGCCTTTCGCGTGGCGAGAGGAACCATGCGGCCCGTGGGATTCGAGAAATTCGGGACGGCGTAGGCGAACTGCGCTCCGGCCAGAGCCACATGTGCGTCGAAGGCCGGATCGTCGAGCTCCATGTTCCGAAAGGCGGGCTGACGGGGGCGCCAGGCGTCGAGCGCGCCGAGATAGGTGGGGAACTGACCTGCGACGAGACCACCTTCGTCGAGCAACACCTTGCCGAGCAGATCGAGCCCCTGCATCCCACCGGACGTTACGAAGACATTGTCTCGAGACAGTCTTGTTGTCGGCGTGCTGAAGCGTTTCGCCAACGCGTCGCGCAGTTCGGGCAGGCCTTCAATCGGTCCATAGCCCAAAACCTGGCCAGGGTGTGCCTTGACGGCCTCACCGGCCAGACGCGCGATTTCGGGAACCGGAAAAGTCCCGGGCTCCGGCAGGCCACCTCCCATGTTGATGAGGCCAGGAACGCCGCCAGCCGACAGGAAGGTACGCGTGATGTCGTTGGTTGTACCAAGCCATGTGGCGAATGATGGTCGCGTGCGGCTAACCGCGGAAGCGCTAGGCATGATCGACTCCGAGTTTGAAGCACCATATCTCTCGTAACGAGAGCGACTGTGTGCAAAATCTGGATGTGTGAGCTTCATGATGAGCGATAATCGCCAGTCGAAGCCTGTCTCGCGTAGAAAATCGCCTCAGCGTCGATTGGATGCGATCGACCGGCGCATCATTGGCCAGTTGATGCGCGATGGGCGGATGTCGAATCTGGAACTGGCGGAGATGGTTGGCCTGTCTCCGACACCCTGCAGTCGCCGTATCAAGCAGCTTGAAGAGGCCGGCGTCATCACTGGCTATGCGGCGCAGATCAATCCGGCTGCCCTTGGCCTGACCCTGAGCGTCATCGTTTCGGTCAAGCTGGGACAGCATGGTCCTGACGGGCATGAGCAGTTCCGAAGAGCGATCCGGGATCGGCCCGAGATCAGCGAGTGCCTGCTGATCACGGGGGCGGCGGACTACCTGCTGCGCGTTTGGGTGGCGGACATCGAAGCGCTCCGCGAGTTCATCACCAACACGCTGCAGGCGGTGCCGGCCGTGGCAGAGACCTCGACCATGCTAGTGCTGGATCAGGCGCTCTATCCTGCCGCCGGCATTCGCTAGGCGCCATAAGCGGAAATTGGGTCATTCCAGGTAGCGGACATCTCGCGGGTCCGCTTCGCTCATTAGCCAGCCCTCATTGGTCGCGGCGCGCGCTCGGCAAGGCTTGCATCATCGCGCGATACGACGCCCCGCTTGCAACAGCTACGGCTTCGCGCGCACCAGCGGCTTCATCGTGCGGGATTGGCCGACGCGCCTCCACCCACGGGCCGGGAGGAGAACGGCAACAGGCCAGCGCGAACCACCCTGTCTTGGCGCTACTGATCAGCTTGGACCGGAAAGCACTCCATTCGCACGCGCTCGCCCGCGATAGTCGAGGTTTGACACGTCAACTTCGCGGGCACCGGGACCGACTCCGTTGTCGCCGACACGAAATTCGGCACTGGCGGCGCGGAAATCCGGGATGCATGGGACGCACGCATTCGGTCCTGTTGCGGCCTCTCGATGGCGAGCTTCTGCTTCGGTTCGGTGACTGGAACAGCACGTGGAAGTTCCGGCGGTGCCACGACGACGGCCGTTTGCTGCGCAGGGGCTGGCGTCGGTCGCCAAGGTTGCCACGCGCTGAGCCGCGTAAAGGCTTCCACGGTCGGCTTCGTGATGGCTTCGGCTGTAGGCATCGACGGCATGCATCCGGACAAGGCGACGCCTGCCAGGCACGCAGCCGCGCGGTTCGAGATCGACAGCATCTTCGCCGCTCCTGCTGTGGATTCATCGCGAGCAGCCCATCGTGCCGATTTTTGGCGAGGGGTGTCAATCGTCTGATTTGGCAGCAGCGGGCGTGCAACCGACGGCGAACTGTTGCGGCCTGTCCTGCAGCGGACAGCACGCCTTGAGCTCGGTGCCATGCTGCAACTTTCCTATTCCGCTCGTGAACATATTCGGCAAGGCTCTCAGCGTCCGGAATTGCCATGCCGCAACGCCTCGATGGGGCGGTCGCGACTTTTCTGGAGGCTGGCCGTGTTCTACTCCCTGGGCCCCGAGCCGGGTCTTCGTGATACTGCTGTCGTCATTGACTAACCTTGCGGCTTGGGATCGGAAGGCGCCCATCAAGCCGCAATCGAGCCAGATCGGCGCGGGGCCATGCCATCAGGGCAGGGCGCCCCTGCCGCCCGGCATCCTTGTTCGCGCCGCGCTTCCCGGCGATGGTCCGCCCATCATGAGCAGCATCGATCCCCACGTCTCCGCCCTGTCCGTCTGGCTCGCGCTGGAGAGCCCCACCCATCACACGCCCGGCGTCAACGGCATGATGGATCTCGTTGCCAGCGAGGTGGCGGGCCTGCCGATCGCGATCGAGCGCATACCCGGCCGCAATGGCCTTGGCGACAGCCTGATCCTGCGGGCCGGCGTCGACAATGGCGAGCCGGCGGTCGCGGTGATGTCGCATCTCGACACGGTCCATCCGGTCGGGACGAGTGCCCGCGACCTGCCCGTGCGCGTCGAGGGCGACCGGCTCTACGGGCCCGGCGTCTACGATATGAAGGGCGGTGCCTGGCTGGCGCTGCAGGCCTTCAAGGATGTCGCCCGCGCCGGCACCGCCAAGCGGCCGCTGGTCTTCCTGTTCACCGGCGACGAGGAAATCGGCTCGCCGACGACACGCGGCCTCATCGAGGAGATCGGTCGCGCATCCGCTGCCGTCCTCATCACGGAACCGGCGCGCGAGGGCGGCAAGATCGTCACGGCGCGCAAGGGCGTGGGGCGCTTCGAGGTCAAGTTCGAGGGGCGGCCGGCGCATTCCGGCGCGCGCCATGCCGATGGCCGCAGCGCGATCCGCGAGGCGGCGCACCATATCCTCGCGATCGACGGGATGACCGATTACGGCCGCGGCATCACCACCTCGGTTGCGCTGATGGGCGGCGGAACGGCGGCCAACGTCATCCCGCAGCATGCCTGGTTCAGCGTCGACCTGCGCGTCACCACCGCGGCCGACGGCGTCGAGATGGAAAAGCGCATCCTCGGCCTGAAGCCGCACGACCCGGACGTAAAGATCGCAGTGAGCGGCGGCATGAACCGGCCGCCCTATGAGAAGACGCCGGCCGTCGCTGCGCTGTTCGAGACGGCGCGCAAGGTCGCGGCGGAGATCGGCTTCGATCTGCAGGATTGCCCGATGACCGGCGGCGGCTCGGACGGCAACTTCACTGCCGCCTTCGGCATCCCGACGCTCGACGGCCTTGGCATCGACGGCGCTGGCGCGCATACGCTCGGCGAGTACGGCCTGATCTCCTCGATCGCGCCACGGCGCGCCCTGATCAAGGGGCTTCTGGAGACGATTTGACCCGCCGGGTTCCGGCACGCCGGGGGCCGCTGCGCATCTCATTGGAATGAGCCCGGGCATAAAAAAGGGGCTGCAGCGATGCAGCCCCTTGTCTGTTTCGCCGGAGCAGGCGGGGATCACTCCCCGCCGTTTTCCTCAGGCGCAGGACCGGCCGCGGCTTCCGCCTCGCCGTCATCGCCCTCGCCATCGTCGTTGATGCACTCGACCGAGACGACCTTTTCGTCCTTGGCGGTATTGAACACCGTCACGCCCTGCGTCGAGCGGCCAGCGACGCGGATGCGGTTGCCGGTTCCGGCGTCGACGGGGACGCGGATGACCTGGCCGCCATCGGTGACCAGCATCAGCTGATCGCTGTCGACCGCCGGGAAGGAGGCGACGAGCTTGCCGTTTCGATCGTTCACGACCATGGCCACGATGCCCTTGCCGCCGCGACCGGTGACCCGGTACTCGAACGACGAGGTGCGCTTGCCGTAGCCCTTCTCGGAAACGGTCAGGATGAACTGCTCCGCCGCGCCCATGGCGGCGTATTTCTCCTGGCCGAGCTCGATGTCGCCGGCGCTCTCTTCGGCATCGGCCTCGACGGCGGCCGCGACCTCCGTCGCCTCATCGGCCTCGCCATTGAGGGCGCGGCGCGCGGCGGCGGCGCGCTTGAGATAGGCCGCGCGCTCGTCGGGCGTGGCGTCGAGATGGCGCAGGATCGCCAGCGAGATGACCTCGTCGCCCTTCGCCAGGTTGATGCCGCGCACGCCAGTCGAGTCGCGGCCCTTGAAGACGCGCACTTCCGGGACGGCGAAGCGGATGCACTGGCCGGCGGCGGTGGTCAGCAGCACGTCGTCGTTCTCGGTGCAGATCTGCACGTCGACGATGTGGTCGCCCTCGTCCAGCTTCATCGCGATCTTGCCGGCGCGGTTGACGTTGACGAAGTCGGACAGCTTGTTGCGCCGGACGCCACCTGACGCCGTCGCGAACATGACGTCGAGCGTCTCCCAGCTCGCCTCGTCCTCTGGCAGCGGCATGATCGTGGTGATGCGCTCGCCCTTCTCAATGGGCAGCATATTGACCAGCGCCTTGCCGCGCGCATTCGGTGCCGCCAGCGGCAACCGCCAGACCTTCTCCTTGTAGACTTGGCCCTCGGAGGAGAAGAACAGCACCGGCGTATGCGTGTTGGCGACGAACAGGCGCGAGACGAAATCCTCGTCCTTGGTCGACATGCCGGAGCGGCCCTTGCCGCCGCGCTTCTGGGCCCGGTAGGTCGAGAGCGGCACGCGCTTGATGTAGCCGCCATGGCTGACGGTGACGACCATGTCCTCGCGGGCGATCAGGTCCTCGTCGTCGAGGTCGGAACCCCAGTCCTGGATCTCGGTCCGGCGCGGCGTCGCAAAGGCGGCACGCACCTCGGCGAGTTCGTCCTTGATGATCGACTGGATGCGAGCGCGCGAACGCAGGATGTCGAGATAATCGGCGATCTCGGTGGCGAGCTTCTGCAGCTCGTCACCGATCTCGTCGCGGCCGAGAGCGGTCAGGCGGGCGAGGCGTAGCTCGAGGATCGCCTTGGCCTGGGCATCCGACAGGCGATAGGTCCCGTCCGGGTTCATCGGGTGGCGCGGATCGTCGACCAGTGCGATCAGCGGTGCGATGTCGTCGGCCGGCCAGTCGCGCGCCATCAGCGATTCATGCGCTGCCGACGGGGTCGGAGCGGTGCGGATGAGGCGGATGACCTCGTCGATATTGGCCACTGCCGTCGCCAGGCCGCAGAGCACATGGGCGCGCTCGCGGGCCTTGTTGAGCAGGAAGCGGGTACGCCGTGAGACGACCTCCTCGCGGAACTCGACGAAGGCGACGATGAAGTCGCGCAGGTTGAGGACTTCCGGGCGGCCGCCGTTCAGCGCGACGAAGTTGCAACCGAACGAGGTCTGCAGCTGGGTGAAGCGGTAGAGCTGGTTCAGCACGACATCGGCCAGCGCGTCGCGCTTGATCTCGATGACGACACGCACGCCCTCGCGGCTGGATTCGTCACGCAGGTCCGAGATGCCCTCGATGCGCTTCTCGCGCACCATCTCGGCGATCTTCTCGACCATCGAGGCCTTGTTCACCTGGTAGGGAACCTCGGTGACGACGATGGCCTCGCGCTCCTTGCGCATCTCCTCGATATGCGTCTTGGCGCGCATCACGACCGAGCCGCGGCCAGTGTGATAGGCGGCATGGATGCCGCTGCGGCCCATGATCGAGGCGCCGGTCGGGAAGTCCGGGCCCGGCACGATCTCGATCAGCTCGTCGATCGTGATTTCGGGATTGTCAATCAGCGCGACGCAGGCGTCGATCACCTCGCCGAGATTGTGCGGCGGGATGTTGGTCGCCATGCCGACGGCGATGCCGCCGGCGCCGTTGACGAGAAGGTTCGGATAGCGCGCCGGCAGGACGGTCGGCTCGTGCTCCTTGCCGTCATAGTTCGGCTGGAAGTTCACCGTGTCGAGGTCCAGGTCCTCGAGCAGCGGCATCGCCGCCTTGTCGAGTCGGGCCTCGGTGTAGCGATCGGCCGCCGGAGAATCGCCGTCCATCGAGCCGAAATTGCCCTGGCCGTCGATCAGCGGCAGGCGCAGCGAGAAATCCTGCGCCATGCGCACCAGCGCGTCATAGACTGCGAGATTGCCGTGCGGATGGTATTTACCCATCGTGTCGCCGACGATGCGGGCGCATTTGGTATAGGGGCGGTCGGGCAGGTTCTTGTTCTCGTGCATCGAGAACAGGATGCGCCGGTGCACGGGCTTCAGGCCGTCGCGGACGTCGGGCAGAGCGCGGCTCACGATCACGCTCATGGCGTAATCGAGATAGCTCTTCTTCATCTCGTCGGTGATGCCGATCGGCTTGATGTCGCCGCCGAAATGCGGCTCGTCCGGGCGCTTGTCGTCTGTTTCGTCGCTCAAGGGATTGGGTCCCGATTCCTGCTATTTTCAGGCTTCTGGCTACCCGATTCCGGTGGTTTAAGCCAGCGAAAGCAAAGGTTGTCCCGTCAAAAAATAACCCTTGTATCTCAATCGGTTGCAGCCCGATTTCGAGGCGGATCACAAGGGTTGCCGCAATCCCGCCATTCTTCGCGGGTGACGGCGCCCGTGCGGCGTGGTCAAGTCGTTGCCATGCATCTCGATTTCCTTGTCTCTGCGCTGGTGACGCTGCTCGTCACCCTCGATCCGCCCGGGCTCGCGCCGATCTTCCTGTCGCTGACGCAGGGCATGTCGGTGGCAGAGCGCCGACAGGTTGCGATCCGCGCCTGCATCATCGCCTTCGGCATCCTGGCCTTCTTCGGCGTGGCCGGCGACATCGTGCTGAAGGCGCTTGGCGTCTCGCTGCCGGCCTTTCGCATCGCCGGCGGGCTTTTGCTGTTCTGGATCGCCTTCGAAATGGTGTTCGAGCGCCGGACCGAGCGCAAGCAGCAGACGGCCCAGACGGCGATCACCAAGGATCACATCCACAATGTCGCGGCCTTTCCCCTGGCGATCCCGCTGATGGCGGGACCGGGCGCGCTCACCGCGATCATCCTGCTGGCCGGCCGGGCCGAGGGCGATCCGCTGCGGCTCGCCGCGCTCGCGGTGATCTGCGGCTTGGTGATCCTCTCCTGCCTCGTCGTCTTCCTGCTGGCGACGCCGCTGGCGCGCCTGCTCGGCGTCACCGGTAATGTCGTGCTGACGCGTCTGCTGGGAGTGATCCTGGCGGCGCTGGCGGTGCAGTTCGTGATCGATGGAGTGTGGGCGGTGGTCAGGGCGGGGTAGGGCGGGGCCGCTGTCCTTACTGAACGCGTCGGTCGACGCGCTTTGGGCATTTGATTGTCGGCGCTCGCGCCGGAACGGGGGAGCGGCCATGGAATTCGCGACGATCATCGCTGAACGCAGCATCCTCGCCTTCGGCTTGAGCCTTTTCCTGGCCCATATGGTCGTCTACGAACTCGGCTACCGCGTCGGCCGGCGCCTGAGCGGCGGCCCGGCCAATGCGCCCGAGGCCGTGGGCGTCGTAGTCGGGGGGATGCTTGCACTGCTCGCCTTCGTGCTGGCACTCACGTTGAGTTTTGCCAACGCTCGCTTTGGTGAGAGACGCGTCGGCGGTCTGGCTGAAGCGAATGCAATCGGCACGGCATGGCTTAGGGCGAAGGCCATCGGGACGCCGCGGGGCGACGAGATCGCACTGCTGCTTGAGCAGTACACGGTCGTGCGCATTGATTTCGTCCGGGCTGGCCGCGACCTGGCGGTCAACGAAACCCTCAACCAGAAAACCGGCGCACTCCAGTCGCAGATCTGGGGCCATCTTTCCGCGATCGTGCGTGAGAGACCTGACGCCATTTCCGGCGCGCTGATGGCATCGCTGAACGACACATTCGACGCGAGCACGAGCGAGCGCCTCGCCTTTGAAACGCGATTGCCGGCGCAGCTGTTCTGGCTGCTGATTGGCATTACGCTCGTGACCCTGGCTTGCCTGGGCTATCAGTTCGGCCTCAGGTCCAAGCCATTGCGCATCCTAATCGCGCTGCTGACACTGATGTGGACATCGATCATCGTCGGAATTCTCGATCTGGCATCCGGCCGCATCGGGAAGTTCCAGACGGGAACCGCTGCCTATGAGTGGACGCTCAACGGCTACAAGAGTGGGGTGACGATTCCCCCGCTGCCAGCGTCGCGGTAGCAGTTCCCGGCCGGTGTGCTTTCGCCGGACCTCAGTCGGACCGGCCCTTGGTGTTCTTGATCTGATTGATGACCTGATCGAGGTTGTAGCTCGCCGGATCCTGCATCGGCGGGAAGTCCTTGTAAGACAACAGCTCCTTCATCCACAGCGCCTGACCGATCGGCAGCATGTTCCAATCATAGACATAGGCGGTCGAGGGGGAGCCGATGGTGCCGCCCAGGCCCATGAGCGTCTTGTATTGCGATCCGATCGAGGTCTCGAAGGGGTCGCGCTTGATATTGACGACCTGGGCCCAGTGGAAGGGCAGAACGCCCGAGATGAAGCCGGCCGGCGAATCCGACACCATCGCGAAGTAGATCTTCCAGTTCTTGTAGCGGACCGCCGACGGGTCCTTGCCGGAATAGTAGAAGAACGTATCGCGAGCCGATTTTTCGGACCGCCCGAGGAGGTATTCGGTCTGGTCGACGCCATCGAGCTTGGTCTTGACGATGCCGGGATAGCTGCCGGCCATGATGCGCTGGTTAAGCGCGTCGCCCTTGTCACCGCCCGCGATGTTGACGAGCGTGGGCAGCCAGTCGAGCGCCGCGAACATCTCGTTCTTGACGGTGCCCGCGCGGATGCCACCGGCCGGCCAGCGCACGAGCAGCGGCGCGCGCATGCCGCCTTCCCAGGTGCTCAGCTTGCCGCCCTTGAAGGGAGTGGTGCCGCCGTCCGGGAAGGTGATCGTTTCGGCGCCGTTATCGGTGGTGAAGACGATGATGGTGTTGTTGAGCTGCCCCATATCCTCGAGCTTCTTCAGGACGACGCCGACATTATCGTCGAGCTGCTTCATGCCGGCCTCGTTGAGGCCCCAGTCCTTGCCGCCGGGTTCCCCGATCATCGCCTCGTATTTCGGGGAGAGCACGGTCGTGATGTGCATCCGCGCCGGGTTATACCAGGCGAAGAACGGCTTGTTGGTCCGTCTCGGGTCGTTGCGCTCGAGGAAGTCGACAACCTTGGCGGAGATCTCCTCGTCCACCGTCTTCGAGCGTTCTAGGGTGAGCGGACCCTCGTCGCGGCAGGTCTGGTTGGCCGCCGTGCCATTGGACGAGGTGCAGGACAGCATGGGGCGTGGCGGCGTCAGGCAAACCGAGGTTCGCGGGTCGACCGCGCCGGGAACCGGGGGGAGGCCCGGGATCGGCGTGTTCGCGCAGGGCGGCGCGACGGTCTGCTGGGTCGAAGTCCGGTTGATGTCAGGGAAGCTCACGCCCTGCATCGCGTCGAGATGGTACAGATAGCCCCAGTACTCCTGGAAGCCATGGGCGGTCGGCAGCGCGTCGGTGTGGTCGCCGAGATGGTTCTTGCCGAACTCGCCGGTGTTGTAGCCGAGATCGAGCAGGAATTTCGCGATCGACGGTGTGCCCGGTCGCAGATAGGACGGACTCCCCGGAAGCTGGGGCGGGATCATTCCCGTCCGAAGTGGGTGCATGCCGGTGAAGAAGGCGTTGCGCCCGGCGGTGCAGCTCTGTTCGGCGTAGTAGTGCGTGAAGAGCGCGCCTTCCTGCCCGATGCGGTCGATATTGGGTGTCTCTCCGACCATCAGGCCGCGGTGGTAGATGCTCGGCTGCATCAGGCCGATGTCGTCTCCCATGATGAAGAGGATATTCGGTCGAGACTGTGCCGGGGGAGGCGTCGGCGTCTGCCCCCCGGCCGGCGTCAATGCCGCCGCGCCGACGAGCGCGGTGGCGCCGAGAAGAATCGCCCGACTCCGTTCGTGCCAAGCAAGAAGCGCGTGTTGCCAGTGGCTCTTGATTCTCTCAAGGCCACGCATCTCGTTTCGAGGCGCCATCGAGATCTCCAATTTTTGCTTGATCTAAGCTTTGATCAATGGAGATTTTGTTGTGGGTGCAGCAAGAAATCTTTCATGATCAAATCTTGATCTGATTTGCCAAAAGATAAGCTTTGCTTGAGCAGGCTTGCGCAGATGCGAGCATTTGGCCGCAGTATTCGGGAGAGCATGCCGCAGGCGGTGTTTCAGCTACGTGGCGGCCAATGACTCCGGGATTTTATAGGCCGCGCCGACCGCGATGTGAACCAGATTCGGATTCTGAAGAATGCGCCTGCGGCACGACCCGCAAGGAGCCGCGATCCGGCGGCCTCCACGTCGACACTCGAGCCCGTCGCGGGCTTCCAGCATCGCTACCCGGGTGTGCTCATCGCCTTCGGGATCGGCAGACGCCCCCCGCGGGGTCCCAGGGCAGGTGGGGCATTACACGCTTGCCGTGATGTCGAACCCCGTCTCGGACACGCCAACGCCATCCCGGAGCTGGGCCGCTTGGCAGCCGATCCGGGATGGCGGCGCGGCCTGGCGTGCCGCTGTGCTCTACTTCTCCAGGAAGGCCCGGATCGTCCCTTCGGCCTGCTTCATCGAGATGACACCGTCGAGATGGCCGCGCGCCCCCTTGATGAAGGTATGGGTCACGTCGACACCGCCCTTCCTCAAGGTCTCGGCGGTGTGGTCGACCGCGTCGGCGGTGAAGACCAGGTCTTTGGGCTGGGTGATCAGCAGCACCGGCGCCTTGATCTTGGTCGCGGCATTGGCGAGCGACGCACCGCCGGCGGCGAAGAGTTGGTTCGCCTTGACCAGATAGAGGAAGTGGTTGGCGTCGGAGACCTTGGCGCGGGTTTCGCCGGCATTGTCGAGCACGCTTTGGACCTGGAATCGGTTGGCGAGCGCCTTGGCCGGTTCCTCGCCCTCCTTGGCCGGGCGACGGCCGAAGGTAGCGTTGGCCCAATCTTGATGGTTGGCCTGCAGCGTCACCGCCGTTAGCGCCTTGGCGAGGCCGGCATTGGGCGGCGTCTTGCCGTAATAGTCGCCCTTGTTCCAGTTCTGGTCGACCAGGATCGGCGCAGCCCAGACGTCGAGCCAGGCGATGAGCTGCGCGTCGGCTTCGCCCGCGCCGATCACCGGCATCGCCTTCGCAACCATTTCGGGATGGCTCGCCGCCCATTCGAAGGTCTGGAGCGAGCCCATCGAGGGGCCGGCGACCAAGGCCAGCTTCTTGATGCCCAGGTTTTCGACCAACGCCTTCTGGACATTCACGAAATCGCCGATCGTCACGACCGGGAAGTCGAGCGCGTAGGGCTTGCCCGTGTCGGGATTGAGCGAGGCCGGTCCCGTCGTCGTGGTCTTGGGGTCGCCGGTGTTCAGGTTCACCAGTGTGTCCGAGGACAGGACGAAATACTTGTTGGTGTCGATCGCCTTGCCGGGGCCGATGATCGCGTCCCAGTAGCCCGGCGCCGCGTCCTTCGCGTCATACTTCCCGGCTGCATGCGAGTTGCCCGAGAAGAAGTGGCAGATCAGGATCGCGTTGGACTTGTCCGCATTGAGCGTGCCGTAGCTTTCCCAGCCGACCTTGACGTCCTTGAGCGTCCGGCCGCCCTGCGTCGTATAGCTCGGCAGGGTGAAGACCTTCTTCTCCACCATCAAATCCTGGGCCGGAAGGCCTTGGGCAGCGGCCGGCTGCGCCTCGATCATCGTCATCGCCATCCATCCCACGACGCCGGCCGTGGCCGCGATCCAGTGTTTCATGCACAGATCCCCTTGAGTCGATTTCCTGGCCCGAACGGCCGTCAGGCGGCCTTGTTCGCATCCAAGCGGAATTCGACGGGCAGAGGAAGCGGGAAAGAGGCTGCCTCAGCGCAGGGGCAGCGGCGCGCCGCCGATCACGCCTGCCGGGCGCAGCATCGATTCCGGCTCGAACTCGAGCGTCGGCGTCTCGATCGGCCCGCGCAGGCTGAAGGGCAGCCGCAGCGCGCCCGTCGCGGGCTGGAGCACCGCCGCCATGTCGAGTTCGCGCTCGGGGAGCGAAGCGGAGCCGAAGAGCGACAGCCGATAGCCCGCTCCCGCCATCTGCGTGTCGCTCAGGGTGAGAATGCCGTGCGTGATGCTGGCATTGGCGGTGGCGGTCTCGAAGGCGGTCCTGCCCTGGCGCCAGTCGCGCAGCGCAAGGCCCGGATTGCGCTCGGCCCGGCGCATCAGGTCGCCGAAGGCGAATCCCGTGAGCTCGCCCTGGCGCAGGGAGAGTGAAATCTTGCCGCTGAGCGAGCCGATAACCTCCGGTAGCGAGCGCCCGAGCCCGTCGAGGCTGAGCTGGAGATTGCCGGAGCCGCTGAGGCGGGCGAACTGCGGCAGGTCGGCACCGGCCTGGCCGAAATTGACCTTGTCGAGCCCGCCGACGAGCTTGACGTCAATCCCGCCGGGCGTCGTCACGGCAAGGAGACGGCCCTTGACGCTGCCGCCATAGGCATTGGCTCGCAGGATGCCGGTCTCGAAGCGGCCCTTCTTGACCAGCAGATAGGTCGCGACATCGTTCAGTTTCGCGCCGTTGAGCCGCATCGCATCGGCGGAAATGCGCAGGTCGATGTCCTCGGCCGTCCAGGCGTCGAAGGGCAGGGCGGCCGCGCCGGGGCTTCCATCCAGCCCTGCGGTATCCATTCGCGAGACCAGCCGCCCGAGATCGAGTTGGGCGCCGGCCAGCGTCCCCGAGACCGAAAGGCGTCCGGATGCCATGGCGAGGTTCAGCGCGCCATCGAGCCGGTCGTCATCGACCCGGGCGACGACATTGGTCAACGCGGTGTCGTGCGGCCTGATTTGGGCATTGGCGCTGAGGTTGAATGTGCCGACCGCGGCGGCAAGCCGGGGCGCCTCGCCGAACCATCCCAGCAAGTCCGGGAGAGAGGGGGTGGACAGGGTCAGGTGCCCATTCGTGGTGGACTCCGGCGAACTGCTTCTGGTGCCGTCGAACTGCAGCTTCAGCAGCGGTGCGTTCACGCTGAGCGTCGTCCTGCCACGCGTACCGGCGACGGGCCAGAGCAAGCTGATCTCGGTGGGAACGCCGCGCCAGTTGAGCGAGCCGGCGACCGCGAGCGAGTCCTGGGCCTCGCGCTCGTCGAGGATCAGATTGACGTCGCGCAGGATGGTCCTTACCGCACCTTGCGCGCGCATGAAGATCGAGCCGTCGGCGATGACGATGCGGCTCTGGCCGCGCAGGCCCTGGAGATAGTCGAGCGGTGGCGCGAGCCAGTCGGAGAGGCCATCGCTTTCGGGGGCGACGGCAACGTCGATCTGGGGGCTGACGAGATCGATCCTGTCGAAATCGATGCGTCCTGCGAGCAAGGAAAGGATCCTCGCGCGCGCCTTGAGGCGCAGGGCCTGGCCTGAGACCTGTCCGTCGCGCTGGCTGAAGCCGACCTGGGACAAGCTGATGCGCGGGAGCGGCAGCAGCGCGATCTCGGCGCGATCGAGCTTGCTCACGACGAGGCCTGTGCGCGCCTCGATCGCGGCGATGACGTGCTTCTGGACGCGCGCAGCCGCAATCCCCCAGGATTGCAGGCCGAGCAATCCGAGCACGAGCACGAGGCTGTAGGCGAGAATCGAGGCGCGTCGCGTCATAAGCCTTCGGAGTATCTGGATCTTCTGGACGTCATCGAGTTTCGAGCCGGCTTGCGCCTGCCCGCGGAGATGCAACGCCCCCGGACGTATCGCCAGGCGATGCGATCCGAGGCAGTACCCACCCGCATACCCAACCAGGAGAAGACATGAAGCAGCCCGAAATACGGCGCCCACCTTGCAGCATCATGTCCTGTACGGTGCTCGGTTTAGGCTGATGTGCCCGATTTGTCGAGCCGGCTAGCCCCGTCGCCCGCTGGCTCGTGCCAGCCTGATGGCCGGGTAGAGGCCGGCGAGCACGATCAGGAGGCCTGCCAGCGCACCATCCTCGAACGAGCCGCGCGAGGCGTGGCCGTAGACGGTGGTCGCCAGCGTATCGACGTTCAACGGCCGCAGCAGCAGCGTCGCGGGCAACTCCTTCAGGCAATCGACGAAGACGAGCAGGGCGGCAGCGGCAATGGCCGGGCGGGCGAGCGGCCAATGCATCTTGCGCAACACCTCCGGCGCGCTGGCGCCGAGCGTACGCGCCGCGTCGTCGATTCGGGGCGAGATTCGCGACAGCCCGCTCTCGACGCCGGAGACGGCAATGGCCAGGAAGCGCACGACATAGGCGAGGATGAGGGCCGCGCCGGAGCCCATCAGCAGCAGCCCGGGATTGAAGCCGAACCAGCGCACCGACGCGTTGGCGAGGATGTTGTCGAAACCGGCGAGCGGTACGAGCAGCCCGAGCGCCAGCACCGTCCCCGGCACCGCATAGCCGAGCGAGGCGAGGCGAGAGAGGGCCGGCAGCCAGGGCTCGCGCCCCTGCCTGCGGGCCGCGCCGATGCCTATGCCTAGCGCCACGACGATGCCCGCGGCGAGACCGGAGAGGACGACGGCGTTGGCGAGGCTGCGCAGCAGGGCCGCGTCGGCCTGTTGCCAGAGGTCGCGTCGCAGCACCTCCACCGCCAGGAAGCCGATCGGTAGCACGGCGCCGAGCAGCACCGGCAACGCACAGGCAAGGCTCGCTGCGATGGCGGCGGCGCCTGTCAGCGGGACATGGCCGACGGCGCGGGGCTGCCGCACCGGCAGGGCGAAGCGGCGCTGGCCGCGCATCCTGCCCTCGATCACGATCAGCATCACCACGAGCAGCAGCATGACGCAGGCGATCTGGGCGGCGCCGGCCAGCGAGCTGCGATTGACCCAGGTCGTGTAGATGGACAGCGTCAGCGAGCGCACTCCGAGATATTCGCTCGCCCCGATGTCGTTCAGCGTCTCCAGCAAGGCCAGCGTCATGCCGGCGGCGAGCGCCGGGCGCGCCATCGGCAGGCCGATGCGCCAGAACAGCCGTCCCCGTGAAGCGCCGAGCGTGCGGGCGGATTCGACGAGCGTCGCCGCCTGCACGCCGAACAGCGCCCGAACGCTGAGATAGACGTAAGGGTAGAGCACGATCGCCATCACGAAGATCGCGCCGACAAGGCTGCGCGGATCGGGAAACCAGTAGTCGCGCAGCGAGCGCCAGCCGGTCAGCGCCCTCAGGGCGCCCTGGAGCGGCCCCTGGAAACCGAGAAATTCCACATAGATGTAGGCGGTGATGTAGGTCGGCAGTGCCAGTGGCAGTACCAGCAACCATTCGAGGGCACGCCGGCCGGGGAACTCGAACTGCGTCACCAGCCAGGCCGTGCCGACGCCGATGACGCCACAGAGCAGGCCGACCCCGAGGAGGAGCCTTCCCGTATCGGCCAGGGCGGTGGGAATGACGTTCGCAGCTAGGTGCGGCCAGATCGACGCCGCCTGCGAGGACAGCGCGGTGAGGGCGAGCGCCAGGATCGGCAGCGCGACGAGGGCGGCGCCGAGCAATGAGGCGAAGGCAAAACGCGTCGACGGCCGCCACGCGAGTGGCGACCGTCGTTGTGTTGCGAGTGGAGCGCTCAGGCTCAATTGTCGAAGCCGACCTTGTCTACGAGGTCCGCGGCCGCCTTGCGGTTCTTGGCGACATCGCCGAGCGGCGTCGTGTCGGGCGTGACGGCTCCGAGCAGCTTGACGGCGGCGCTTTCCTTGACGTCCGGGTTAACCGGGAACTCGAAGTTGCCGTCCGCGTAGAGCGCCTGCGCCTTCTCGGCGAGCATGTACTCGAGCAGCTTGACCGCGTTCTCGCGGTTCGGCGCGTTCTTGGCGATGGCCGCAGCCGAAACGTTCACATGCGTGCCGCCATTGGCGAAGGTCGTCTTCACCGGCTTGATCGCGTCGTACCAGCCCTTCTGCTCGTTCGTCGCCTTGCTCATCAGGCCGATATAGTAGGTGTTGATGATGGCGATATCGCACTGACCTGAGAGGATGTCGCGGGCGACGTCGCGGTCGCCGCCGCCGGGCTTGCGGGCGACGTTGGCCTTCAGTGCCTTGAGATAGGCTTCCGTCTTCTCGGCGCCGTTGCGGGCGAGGTAAGCCGCGAAGAAGGCGTTGTTGTAGGGGTGCTGGCCGGCGCGGATGCAGAACTTGCCCTTCCACTTGGGATCGGCGAGGTCCTCATAGGTGATCGCGTCCTGCTGCACGCGGTCCTTCGAGACGACGACGATGCGGGCGCGCTTGGTCAGAGTGACCCAGTTGTTGTCGGGGCCGCGAAGCTGTGCCGGGACGGTCTTGTCCACGACCGCGGACTTGATCGGCTGGGTGATGCCGGCATCGACCGCCGCGTTGATCTCGCCGACATCGACGACGAGCATCACATCGGCCGGGCTGTTGGCGCCCTCGGCCTTGATGCGCTCCTGCAGGCCGTCCTTCAGGAACACGGCGTTGACCTTGATGCCGGTGTCCTTGGTGAAGGCCTCGAGCACCGGGTTGAGCAGGGCGGGTTCGCGCGTCGTGTAGAGGTTGACGCTTTGGGCCAGGGCAGGCGTGGCCAGCAGGCTGGCGCCGAGCGCCAGGGCATGGAGATGGGTTTTGGCGATCATGCTTCGCTCCCTCGCTTTAAAGCGCAAAGCGCGCTTTGGCGGAGCGATAGAGCGCTCCGCACGAGGCGTCAATGCGATAATCCTTTTAAATCAAAGCGTTAAAACGGAGATGCTCTAGTTCTTCTTTAGAATAATTTGAATAAGAGCGCCATCCATCAGAAACATTTCGACATTTTTCGTCGGGCTGGGGACGTAAGACTTTTGTCGGGCGACCTTGGTCGGTACTTATTCTGACGCGCTTGTGAGCGAGATGACGCGAACGGGACCGCGCCTCGACGGGTCCAGGGAGCCGCGCAGGGTGAATCTGTCAGTCGCATCGCTGGCGACGCTGTCATCCTGAAGGCTGGCCTCGCGCAGGCGCATTTGCCGGCGCAGGCCGCGGGCCTCGGCCTCCATCCGGGAGATGCCGACGCGTTCGTCGATCTGCTTACGCTGGCCGTTGCTCAGCTCCGAGGCGCTGCGGAAATCGCGGAAGTCACGGGTGCTGTAGGGCCAGTTCGAGCCACCGACGAAGGTCCGGACCTTGCCATCAAGCACCACGCTGTCACCCGGGCGCAGGGTGAAGTCGCGCAGCAGCGAGACGCGGCGCTCGCCCGCCTGAACGATGGCCGGGCGGCATGCCGCCGCGTCCTTCGTGGTTTCATGGCTCCAGGCCATCGGCAGCGCATCGTAACGCTTGCCGTCGGCGGCCACTGCATCACCGATATTGGCGGAGCCGGCGGCGACGCGGAAGACCTTCACCGGGATGCCCGGGTTCATCGCCTGGCAGAGTGCTTCATGCGCCTTCATGTCGGAGGCGACGCGGAGATAGCCGATCGGCGCATGGAAGCCGTCGCAGAGGCGCACGCAGATCGTGCGCGCGACATCGGCCGCACCGGAGGCAGTGTCGAGCCGGGCCTGGGTGGTGCGCTTGGCCTGCCGCTTGGGTGCGTCCGCTGCGGCACGCTGGCGGAAGGGATTGAGTTCGACCGGCGGATGCGCGATCCGGCCGTCGGGCCGCATCTGCAGCAGTGGCAGATGCCACCCGGAGCGAGCGGGTGCATAGGCCGAGGCGCGCGGCTGGCTTGCTGCCTGGCTGCTTTGCTGGAGGGCTTGCCGGTTGACGTATTCCTGATGATGGAAGGCGCGAACGCCCGCATCGTCCTCGGCCTGGACCAGTGAGACGGTGAAGACGACGCCGCCGGCGCCCAGTGCGATGCCGAGCGCCGTCATGGCGGCGAGGCGCGCCGGCCTGCTGGCACGCGGCAGGCGTGCCAAGGGCAGGATTTCGCTCGAAGCGCTTGAAGCAAATGGCTTGTCGCTGCAGGTCGAAGCCTGCGTCGCAACTTCACGGACACGCAACATCGCGTCGACTCCACCCTACGCTTGTCTACCCGTCCGCCGCCTGCAGGGTGTAGTTTACTTTTCGTTAAGGTTCAACGCCGGCACGGGTCTCAGCCGGCAAAATGGAGTGCGATGCTTAACGCGACGAGCCGTCGGCTCCACATCGGTCCCGGTCAGCAACCATGGGCGCCGATGCTTGCGTGGAGCTTGCGCAGGCTACAGCACGGCCAGGACGACGCCGCCCCACATGCAGAACAGCACCGCGACGCCAATCGCAAAGACCGTCGCCCGGATTCGCATGTCGTTGGAGCCGACATGCACCAGCGTGTGCACGACGCGGGTCGCGACATACGCCCAGGCGAGGGCGGCCATGATGTAGTTCGTCGCCCCGACCTCCATTGCCAGCATGATCAGCGCGAAGAAGACGAGAGGGGTCTCGAACTGGTTCGAGAAATTGGCTGCCGCGAGGCGCGCGGGCTCGGGATAGCGCTCGTTCGAGACCGCGACGTCCGCCATGCGGACCTGCTTGCTGTCGAAGGCCGCCTTCCGGCGCAGGAACATGATGACGAGGACGACGAAGATCCAGAGGAGCAGGGCCAGCGAAGGATAGACCAGCTTGAGCGACATCAGCGTCTCCGATCGTCCGCTGTGTGGCGTCGAGCCGGCACCGCGCGATCGGGAGCGAAGCCAACATGCCCGCAAAATGCAAGCGCGGCGGGCCCGAATGGACCCGCCGCGCTCAAAATGACGGTGGATAGCTGCCCTGTTAGGAGCGGGTCGGGTAGTTCGGGCTCTCGCGCACGATGGTCACGTCGTGGACATGGCTCTCGCGCAGGCCGGCGCTGGTGATGCGGATGAAGCGCGCCTTGGCCTGGTAGTCCTTCAGATCCTTGCCGCCGACATAGCCCATCGCAGCGCGAAGACCGCCGGCGAGCTGGTGCAGCACGCCCGAGACCGGGCCCTTATAGGCGACCTGGCCCTCGATGCCCTCGGGGACGAGCTTCAGCGCGTCCTTGATGTCCTGCTGGAAGTAGCGATCCGCCGAGCCGCGAGCCATCGCGCCGACCGAGCCCATGCCACGATAGGATTTGTAGGAGCGCCCCTGGTAGAGGAAGGTCTCGCCGGGCGTCTCGTCGGTGCCGGCCAGCAGCGAGCCGACCATGGCGCAGGACGCGCCTGCCGCCAGCGCCTTGGCGAGATCGCCCGAGTACTTGATGCCGCCGTCGGCGATGACCGGGATGCCGGCCTTGGCGGCGGCAGACGCGGCATCCATGATGGCGGTGAGCTGGGGCACGCCGACGCCGGCGACGATCCGGGTGGTGCAGATCGAGCCCGGCCCGATGCCGACCTTGATCGCATCCGCGCCGGCATCGATCAGCGCCTGGGCGCCGCCGGCCGTCGCCACGTTGCCGGCGATGATCTGGACGGCGTTGGAGAGCTTCTTCACGCGCGCCACGGCCTCGAGCACCTTGGACGAGTGGCCATGGGCGGTATCGACGACGATCAGGTCGACGCCAGCATCGACCAGCATTTCCGAGCGCTCATAGCCGAGATCGCCCGTCGTCGTCGCAGCTGCGACCAGCAGCCGGCCCTTGGCGTCCTTGGCGGCATTGGGATGGGCGACCTGCTTCTCCATGTCCTTGACGGTGATCAGGCCGATGCAGCGATAGTGATCATCGACGACGAGCAGCTTCTCGATGCGGAACTGGTGCAGCAGCCGGCGGGCCTCGTCCTGAGTCACGCCTTCGCGGACCGTGATCAGCCGGTCCTTGGTCATGATCTCAGACACGGGCTGCTCGGGATTGGCAGCGAAGCGGACATCACGGTTGGTGAGGATGCCGACGAGCTTGCCCTTGTGGCCCTGCGGGCCGCGCTCGACCACCGGGATGCCGGAGATCGAGTTGTGCTTCATGATCGCCAGCGCATCGCCCAGCGTCTCGTCGGGGAAGATCGTGATCGGGTTGGCGACCATGCCCGATTCGAATTTCTTGACGAGACGGACCTGCGCCGCCTGCTGGTCGGCTTCGAGGTTGCGGTGGACGACACCGAGGCCTCCGGCCTGCGCCATGGCGATCGCCATCTTGGCTTCGGTCACGGTATCCATCGCCGAAGCGATAATCGGCAGGTTCAGAGATATCGTCTTGGTGAGCTGGGTGCTGATGTCGACATCGGCCGGCATGACCTCGGACGGTCCGGGCTCGAGCAGCACGTCGTCGAAGGTGAAACCGTCGCGAATCAGACCATCGAGGGAAGCAGTCATCGTCAACTCCGACACCGGCTCGAGCCGGTTCTGTTGCGGTCTCGCGGAGGGCGCCCGCGACCGGGTTGACGAGGCCCGTTAGCATGGGCTCAGCGCCGCCGCTAGTATGCCGATGCGAATATTTTGCAGTGCGGCACCAGCGTGGCGTCATGCCTCGATCCCGCGGCCGTCCAGACGGTCGACGCTGACCGGCTGCGCCGCGGGATCGTTGCGCGCTGCCGGCCTGCTCAGCCGGCAGGCGCATGACGGCTCTGCGGTCCCGCTCTCGTCAGAGCGGGGGCGCGTCGATAAAGCAGGCCGCGTACTCCTGTCGCCGGAAACCAGCCGTGCAACGCGCCAAACTCCTGCCCCTGATCGTCGCCTGCGCGCTCTTCATGGAGAACACCGATTCGACGGTGATCGCGACCTCGCTGCCGGTGATCGCGCAGTCGCTCGGCGAGGATCCGATCGCCCTCAAGCTGGCGCTGACCTCCTATCTCGTCAGCCTCGCAGTGTTCATCCCGATCTCCGGCTGGATGGCGGACCGTTATGGCGCCCGCACGATCTTTCGCGCCGCGCTCGGCGTGTTCATGCTCGGCTCGATCCTCTGCGCGCTGTCGAATTCGCTCGGCGCCTTCGTCGGCGCGCGCTTCGTGCAGGGCATGGGCGGGGCGATGATGGTGCCGGTCGGGCGCCTCGTCATCCTGCGCAGCGTCAGCAAGTCGGAGCTGGTCGGTGCTCTGGCCTATCTGACCGTGCCGGCCCTGGTCGGGCCGGTGGTCGGCCCGCCGCTCGGCGGCTTCATCACCACATATCTCGACTGGCGCTGGATCTTCTTCATCAACATTCCGATCGGGATCGTCGGCATCGTGCTGGCGAGCCTGTTCTTCGAAGATGTCAGGGAAGAGGACGTCGCGCCGCTCGACATCAAGGGCTTCCTCCTCTCCGCCTTCGGCTTCGCCAGCCTGATGCTGGGTCTTGCCACGGGCGGGCGCCATCTCGTGCCGGAAGCGGTGTCCTATGCCTGCGTCGCGGCGGGCATTGCGGCCCTGGTCGCCTACTGGTTCCATTCCAGGCGCGTCGCCCACCCGGTCCTGAACCTTTCGCTGCTGAAGATACCGACCTACCGGATCGGCGTGATCGGCGGCTCGATCTTCCGCACCGGCATCGGCGCGATCCCCTTCCTGCTGCCGCTGATGCTGCAGCTCGGCTTCGGGCTCGATGCACTGCAGTCGGGGCTGATCACCTTCGTCTCGGCAGCCGGCGCGCTGCTGATGAAGACGCTGGCGAAGACGATCCTGGCGCGCTTCGGCTTCCGCCGCGTCCTGACCGTCAACGCCGTCGTCGGCGCCGCCTTCCTGGCGGCATCGGGTCTGTTCACGCCGCTGACGCCGCATTGGCTGATGCTGTCGGTGCTGCTGATCGGCGGCTGCTTCCGCTCGCTGCAATTCACCGGCATCAACGCACTGAGCTATGCCGACGTTTCCAACAGGGAGATGTCGAGCGCGACCAGCCTGTCGAGCGTGGCGCAGCAATTGTCGCTCAGCCTCGGCGTCACCATCGGCGCCTTCGCCCTGGAGACGGCGCACGCGCTCCATGGCGGCGCTGCTCTCGGCGCTGGCGACTTCTGGCCCGCCTTCATGCTGGTCGGGCTGATTTCCGCCTCCTCGGTCTTCATGATGGGGCAGCTCGCGCCTGATGCCGGCGCCGAGGTCTCAGGCCACGCCCCCTTCAGCGCCCGCAAGGCGACGGCCGAGGCGATCGCCGACCAGAAGCCGCTGGAATGACGGCTGCTTGCCCGATGCCGCAGCGTCAGGGCACAATCCTGCGATGGAGCCGGCGGCGGACAGTTCCGAGGCGCATTTCGATCTCGCCATCAGCGATGGCGGGATGCGGCTCAAGCTCGCCGAGGCCCGGCTGACGCTGAGCGACGAAGGGATCAGCTATACGCTCGACGATCGAAGCGGGCTGAGAGCCTTTTCGAATCTGCGCAGCGTCAGGATCCAGGCCCTCCATGGTGGCAAGCGCAGTCCCTGGGAAGCCGTGATCGAGCTGGCGTTCGACCGCGGCAAACCGCTGTTCGTGCATTCCAGCTCGCCCTGGGGCGCCAATGATCCGGGCCGCGACCCGGTCTTCATCGCCTTCGTCGAGGAGCTGCACCGCCGTATTCCGGCTGGCGACGCGGCGCGAATCCGGTTCCTGCGTGGCATTCCGCAGGGCCGGCACAACGTCATGCTCGGGATCCTCGCCCTGTTCCTGATCGTCTTTGGCGGTGCCGGTCTCTGGATCCTCGTGAAGACCGCCGACGGCACCATCCCGGTGCTCGAAATCCTGTTCCCGATCGCCGCCCTCATCGGATTTGGCGCCTGGATCTGGCAATCGATCGAGAAGGGCCGCCCCGGCCTCTATAGCCCCGACCGGCTGCCGCGCGATCTGTTTCCGTAGGGATGTGGTCCTCTAGGCCTCGGTGAGGTCCGGCCCGTCGTCGGCCGCGGACGCGTCCGCCTTCCGCCGATAGCCCGTCGCAAGCACGTAGAGCTCCGACGAATCCGCTCGGCTCGCCGACGGCTTGACGTTGCGCACGGTCGTGAAGTCGCGCTTGAGCTGGGCCAGGAGCCCGGCGCTGTCGCCACCCTGGAACAGCTTCGCCAGGTAGAAGCCGCCCGGTGCGAGAATGGTATGGGCGAAGTCCAGCGCGGCTTCGGCCAGCGCGATGATCTTGAGATGGTCGGTCTTCTTGTGGCCGGTCGTGTTGGCGGCCATGTCGGACATCACGCCGTCGGCCCGTCCGCCCAGCCGGTCCGTCAGCAGGGCAGGGGCCTCGTCGGCCATGAAGTCCATCTGGATCAGGTCGACGCCCGGAATCGGATCGACGGGCAGCAGGTCGATGCCGACGATCCGGCCCTTGCCCTTCTCCAGTCCGATCCGTGCCGCCGCGATCTGGCACCAGCCGCCTGGCGCGCAGCCGAGATCGATCAGCTTCTGGCCGGGTTTGAGGAACTTGTAGCGGTCGTCCATCTCCTCGAGCTTGAACGCGGCGCGCGAGCGATAGCCCATCTCGCGGGCCCGCTTCACGTAGGGGTCGTTGAGCTGGCGCTCGAGCCAAAGCTGCGAGGAATGCTTGAGCTTGCCGGCCTTCTTGACCTTGACGCGCAGATCGCGAGCGCCGCCGGACGTGCCGGCGACGCCGACCGCCTTGCCGGTCGACTTGCCGCCCGACTTGCCTGCGGATTTTCCGCCCGACTTGATGGTGCTCATGCGCCCACTCCCGGCGGCGTTGCCGTGCTGCCGGCCCGTGTCCTCACAGACGTCATGTCATCTCCGGCGCCACCAGGCGCGGTCCTCATGCATCATCCTGAGCAGGATGCCCTCGCGCAGGCCGCGATCGGCGATGCGGACCCGCTCGCTCGGAAAGGCGCGGCGGATCGCCTCGAATATGGCGCAGCCAGCCAGCACGAGATCGGCCCGCTCGCGGCCGATACAGGCATTGGCCGCACGCGCTGCATAGTCCATCTCGACCAGCCGGTCGATGACGGCGAGAATGTCCTCCTGCCGCATCCACAGGCCATCGACCTCGCGGCGGTCGTAGCGGGGCAGGCCGAGATGGATGCCGGCGACCGTCGTGACAGTGCCCGAGGTACCCAACAGGTGGAAGGCCTTGGCGCCGCGCGCAGCCGCGGCCTTCTTCGCGAAGGACGCCAGTTCCCGTCCGCAATCCTCGACCATCGTCTCGAACAGCGCCCTGCTGACATCGACGCCGCCATAACGCTCGGCCACCGTGACCACGCCGATTGGCAGCGACGCCCATTCCCGGATGCGGGCGGCGGGATCGCGAGCCTCGTTGCGGCCGCCCATCCAGACGATCTCGGTCGAGCCGCCGCCGATGTCGAAGACGATCACGCCCTCCGCCGCTGGGTCGGCGAGGGCGGCGCAGCCGGAGACGGCGAGCGTCGCCTCGGTGCGCTGGTCGATGATCTCGAGCTCGAGTTCCGCCTCGTCCGCGACCCGGCGCACGAAATCCGAGCCGTTGACGGCGGCGCGGCAGGCCTCCGTCGTCACCAGCCGCGCCCTTGTGACATTGCGCTGCGCCATCTTGCTGCGGCAGACCTTCAGCGCATCGACGGCGCGATCCATGGCGGCGTCGCAGAGCCGGCTGCTTGCCGCCAGGCCCTCGCCGAGCCGGACGATGCGCGAGAAGGCGTCGACGACGCGAAAGCCGTGCTGCGCCGGCCGCGCGATGAGCAGGCGGCAGTTGTTGGTGCCGAGATCGAGCGCGGCATAAGTCGCAGCCGGAGGGCGCGGAACATAGCTTCGCGCAGCCTCGCCTGCGGGAGCCGTCAGGCCCGCATCGGCCAACCCAGGCGCAGCCGCCCGCGTTCCGCCGCCCGCATAGGCCTCGGCGCCGTGAAACTGCGGTAGCGCCACTGCCGCGGCATCCCGCTCCTGCCGGTCCTCGACCGCCACCCTGCTCGTTCCTTTGGCCTGCCGCACGCGCCCCGGGAGGCGCGGCTGCCGAGCCGGGCGAAAAGCCCGGCTGCCCGTTCGGCACGAGCGTAACAACAGCGGGACTGCGGTGCCAAGCGGAACCTTCTGCCGGCAACGATCAGCGGTGGAGCCTTTGGGAGCCCTTGCCCTCCGCCGCAGGCTTCGGCCAGTCTTCGGCAAGATGGCCTCGACGCATGGCCGCAGCTTCAGGGAAGGGACCGCCGCCATGGCCGCCGCACGCCATATCCTCGCGATCGACCAGGGTACGACCTCCTCGCGCGCGCTGGTCTTCGATGCCGGGCTCAATCTCCTCGCCAGCGCCCAGCGTGAATTCGCGCAGCATTTCCCGGCCTCCGGCTGGGTCGAGCACGAGCCCGAAGACATCTGGGACAGCGTTCTGGCGACCTGCCGCGAGGCGATCGCCAAGGCACGTCTCGATGCGGGCGCCATCGCTGCCATCGGGATCACCAACCAGCGCGAGACGACGCTGGTCTGGGACCGTGTGACCGGCCGTGCCATCCACCGCGCCATCGTCTGGCAGGACCGGCGCACCGCCGCCCGTTGCGCCAAACTGGTTGCGGCCGGCCACGAGCCGCTGGTCGCATCCCGTACTGGCCTGCGCATCGATCCTTATTTCTCGGCGACCAAGATCGCCTGGCTGCTCGACAATGTTCCCGGAGCCAGGCGGCGTGCAGAGGCGGGTGAGCTCGCCTTCGGGACGGTCGATTCGTTCCTGCTCTGGCGACTGACCGGCGGAGCGGTGCATGCGACCGATGCGACCAACGCCTCGCGCAGCATGATCTTCGACATCAATCGCGGTGCCTGGGACGAGGAACTGCTGGCGCTCTTCGACATCCCGGCCACGCTGCTGCCGGAGGTCAAGGATTGCGCGGCGTTCTTCGGCGAGACGGTGCCGGAGCTGCTTGGTGCGGCGATCCCGGTGCGCGGCATCGCAGGCGACCAGCAGGCCGCGACGATCGGCCAGGCCTGCTTCTCGCCGGGCATGGTGAAGTCGACCTACGGCACGGGCTGCTTTGCGCTGCTCAACACCGGCGACACGCCGGTCGCTTCCAAGCACCGACTGCTTTCGACCATCGCCTACCAGCTCGACGGCAAGCGCACCTATGCGCTGGAGGGCTCGATCTTCGTCGCGGGCGCTGCGGTGCAATGGCTGCGCGATGGGCTCGGCATCATCAGCGACGCCAGCGAGACCGGGCCACTGGCCCAGTCCGCAGATCCAGCGCAGGACGTCTATCTGGTGCCGGCCTTCGTCGGCCTCGGTGCCCCGCATTGGGATGCCGAGGCACGCGGCGCGATCTTCGGCCTGACGCGAGGCAGCGGCCCGCGCGAACTCGCCAAGGCGGCGCTGGAAAGCGTCTGCTACCAGACGCTCGACCTGATCGAGGCGATGCATGCCGACTGGTCACAGGCCGAGTCGGGGGGCAGCCGGGCGGGTAGCGGCTCAGGCGGGCAGGGCGCGCGCTCGGTGTTGCGCGTCGACGGCGGCATGGTCGCATCCGACTGGACGATGCAGCGCCTCGCCGACCTCCTCGATCTGCCCGTGGACCGTCCGAGTCTGCGCGAGACGACGGCGTTGGGCGCCGCCTATCTCGCCGGCCTCGACGCCGGGCTCCTGCCCGGGCCCGACCGCTTCGCCGATCTCTGGCGGCTGGAGCGGCGCTTCACCCCGGCAATGGCGGCGAGCGAACGAACCCGCAAGATCGCCGGCTGGCACGACAGCCTGCGCCGGACGCTGAGTGGCGCCTGATGTGGCGCCTGATTCCGTGTACTAGGCCCCTGGCATGGCTTGCTCGGGGCGTCGGCCTGTCCGGGGGGCAGGGCGCTCGGACAAGGGGCGCCACCGCTTCAGCGGCTTATGCGCAGCGATTGCATGGACGCGTGCAATCAGGGGCTTGCCATTCGGCCGAGCTTTGATTAGACCGCCGCTCACCAACGCGAACGCAGCTTCCAGCGCGGCGCACCGTTGGGGGATCGTCTAACGGTAGGACCCCAGACTCTGACTCTGGTTGTCTAGGTTCGAATCCTAGTCCCCCAGCCACTCCTTAGTGGCGCTATCTTTCTCTTCATATCCAGGCCTGATCGAGTTGCAGCGCCCCGGTCTCGGCGGGTGCATGGCGGGCAGTATCGCGGCGCCTCGATCCCGCTTGCCGGGATGGCAACTGAGCCGATTCACATCTCTCGCAGCGGCCCGCTCAACGCCACCCCTTCGATCGTATGGGCGCCTATGAGAGAGAGGGCGAGCGCGCTGTAGCTGGCGCTGCGCGGTGAGGTCACGGCCGAGCAGATTCGGTCTGATGCGGCCCGTCATATCGGGAGTTCGCCGTCGAGCTCGCCAGCCTCGATCGCGCGCCGGACCTCGGACCTGATCGTGTCGGCCAGGCTCAGAACGGTCGCGTTGTTGCGTTTGATCTTCGAGGCGGCAAGCTGGAAGTACAGGGTGAGCCCCGGGTCCGTCACGCGCCGGATGGCGAGCTTGGTTGGGTCCCCGCCGGTCAGGAGGCTCAGCGGCACGATCGCCGCAGCGCGCCCGCGCTCGATCATCGGCCGCACCGCCAGGAAATCGTCGACCTCGGCATAGATCTTCAGCGGAACGTCGTGGTCGCGGGCGCAGGCTTCGACGATGCGTCCGAGCGCATTCTGCCGGCTGTGGACAAAGAGCGGCCCGGCAGCCGCCTCCGCGAATGTGATGGTCGGCGGCACCGGCCCTTCGGCCCGGGCGACGTGGAACAGCGGCGCCTGCGCCAGCGTCTCGACGAGTGCGCCGGAGGCGGGGCGCTCGGAGTTGAAGATGCCGATGTCGATCTCGTCGCGCGCCACCCATTCCGCGATCTGGAGGCTCGATCCGCCGCGGGCATGCAATTCGATCTCGGGAAAGCGCTGGGTGAAGGCCGAGATGATCGGCGTCGCCAGCGGGATGCTGATCGTGCCGGTCCAGCCCAGGCGGATCGAAACGGCATTCCCGGCGCGCCGACCGACCAGCGCCTGCTTCGCCATGTCGAGCCCGGCAATGTGCGGGGCGATCGCTGCCTGGAATGCCGCCCCTTCACGCGTCAGCGAGACGCCCCGCCCATTGCGGTGGAAGAGGCGGGTCGAGAGCTCGTCTTCCAGCAGCCGCAGATCCCGGCTCAGGGCCGGCTGCGCGACGCCGAGATGCAGGGCCGCCTTCATCAGGTTGCCGGTCTCCGCGATCATCAGGAAATTCTTGAGCTGCCGGAGTTTCACTGTCGTTCCAACGGCCTGACATAACAGATTGCTATATCTGAAACATAACTACGGCACTAGGTGCAAGGGCCAAGCTTCGCTAGTTTCGGCCCCAAGAACATGCCCGACGAGCAACGGGCGGCACGGGGAAATGCCGGGAGACATCGATGCTGAGAAACGTCATGGCGGCTGGGTTGGCCGGTTCGCTCTGCCTTGCGGGTTCGCTCGGCCCGGCGCGGGCGGAATCCGTCCTGAAGATCAAGAATACCGGCGACATCAAGCAGCTCGATGCGCTCTTCACCTCGGCCTACCCGGTCAGGGACATGGCCTATCTGATCTATGACACGCTGTTTTCGCTCGACGGCGATTATCGCGTCCAACCGCAGATGGTCGAGAGCCACAAGCTCTCCGACGACGGCAAGACCTACACATTCAAGCTGCGCGACGGCCTGACGTTCCATGACGGCAAGCCCGTCACCAGCGCGGACTGCATCGCCTCCATCGAGCGCTGGATGAAGAAGGATAGCCTGGGCGCCGAGATCGAGAAGCGCCTGGACGCGATGAAGGCGGTCGATGCGACGTCCTTCGAGGTCCGGCTGAAGGAGCCGTTCCCGCGCATTCTCGACGGCTTCGCCCGCATGACCGCCTATCCGCTGTTCATCATGCCGGAGCGGCTGGCCAAGACGCCCGCGACGACCGAGCTCAAGGAGTTCGTCGGCTCGGGCCCCTTCAAGCTGCTGCCGGACGAATGGGTCCCGGGCGTGAAGTTCGTCGTCGCCAAGCACGCTGGTTACAAGCCTCGGAGCGAAGCGCCGAGCGGCCTTGCTGGAGCCAAGACGGCCGGGGTCGATCGCATCGAGCGCATCCAGTTCAGCGACGATCTCAGCGCGGTCAATGCGCTCCTGGCCGGCGAGATCGACTATGTTGCCGAATTGCCTTCCGAGATGCTGCCGGTTCTGGAAAAGGACAAGTCGGTCCAGATCGCGAAGGCACCCGTCCTCGGCAAGAACTTTCAGGTGGTGATCAACCACACCCAGCCGCCGATGGACAACGTCAAGATCAGGCAGGCGCTGCAATACGCGATCAGCCAGTCGGATTCGATGCAGGCCATCTTCGGCAACCGCAAGGATCTCTACCAACTCTGCCCGGCTCTGTTCATGTGCGGCAGCCCCTACGAGACCGATGTCGGCAGCGAGCGCTTCATGAAGCAGGACTTCGAGAAGGCGAAGGCGCTGCTGAAGGAGGCCGGCTACGACGGGACGCCGATCGTCTATCTCCACCCGATGGATGCCAAGACGCAGCGCGACATCGGCACGGTGATGGTGAGCTCGATGCGCAAGGCCGGCTTTGTCGTCGAGGACGTGCAGATGGACACGGCGACGATGTTCACCCGCCGAACCAACAAGGGGCCTCCGAAGCAGGGCGGCTGGAACGTCTTCATCACCGGCTTCGCGGGTGATGCGCTGATGGACCCGCTGACCAACCCCTATGTCACCGGAGCCTGCGAGAAGGCCTTTATCGGCTGGCCCTGCGACAAGCCGCTGCAGGCGCTCTGGCAGAAATTCCTCGAAGCCTCGGACGACGCCACGCGCAAATCGGTCGCGGTGGAGATGCAGGCGCGGTCGAACGAGATCGTGACCTATATCCCGCTCGGCCAGTTCAACGACCTCTCGGCCTGGCGCAAGACCGTGTCGGGCTTCGTTCCGGGACCGACATTGACCTACTGGAACGTGCGCAAGTCGGATTGAGCCGACTTTCATTCCGACTTGACGGGCCGGGGCGTGAGCTCCGGTCCACGCCTGCAAGGTCTCTCATGGCGCGCTACCTGTTCTCGCGGCTCCTGGCGACCCTGCCCGTCATGCTGACGGTCCTGGTCGTGGTCTTCATGCTCCTGCACATCGGTCCGGGCGATCCTGCGGCGGCCATGGCGGGCGACAACGCCAGCCCCGAGCAGATTGCGCAGATCCGCCAGCGGCTGCATCTCGACCAGCCGCTGGTCGTCCAGTTCCTGATCTATTTGCGCCAGTTGGCCCAGTTCGACCTGGGCGTTTCCGTCTACTCGGGCCGCCCAGTCGCGATGATGATCCTCCAGCGTGCCGAGCCGACGCTGATGCTGGCCCTCACCACGACGCTGCTGTCGGTGCTCGTCGCCATACCCGCGGGCGTCTTCGCCGCCAGGCGCCTTGGCCTGGCGACCGATTATGTCGTGATGGCGCTCTCTGTTGCCGGCTTCTCGATCCCCGTCTTCGTGATTGGCTATGCCCTGATGCAGGTTTTCGCGATCGAGCTCGGCTGGCTTCCGGTGCAGGGCTATCGCCCGCTGGCGAGCGGCGTCTGGAACACCCTGCGCAGCCTGACGCTGCCCACCGTCGCGCTCACGCTGCTCTTTGCCGCGCTGGTCGCGCGCATCACGCGGGCGACGCTGCTCAACGTCCTGTCCGAGGATTACATCCGCACCGCAAGGGCCAAGGGCCTGCCCGAGGGCCGTGTGATCGCGACGCATGCGCTGAAGAACATCGGCGTGCCTGTGGTGACCGTCGTCGGCACATCCTTCGCAGCATTGCTCGGCGGGGTCGTCGTGACCGAATCCGTCTTCAACCTTCCCGGGATCGGGAGGCTGACCGTCGATGCCATCCTGTCGCGCGACTACCCGGTCGTGCAGGGCGTGATGCTGGTCTTTGCCTTCGCCCTGGTCGTCGTGAACGTGCTCGTCGACCTCAGCTATGCGGTGTTCGACCCGCGCATTCGGCAGGGCATGCGGGCATGAGCGCGCCGTCCCTACCGGCACGCGTCGGCCTGTCCCTGAAGGCATCGCAGGTCGCGATCGGCCTGAGCGTTGCCGTCGTCGCAGTCGTGGCCGCCTGCGCGCTGCTGGCTCCCGCGGTCCTTGGATACAGCAACGACCTCAACATGGGCGCCGCGCTGCAACCGCCGGGCGCGGCTCACTGGTTCGGAACGGATAATCTCGGCCGGGACATCTTCACCAGAACCTTGTCTGGCGCCCGGACCTCACTGGTGGTGGGGCTCGGCGTCTCGATCCTCACCCTGGTCGCCGGCGGCCTCATTGGGCTTGTGGCGGGCTATGTCCGAGTGGCCGACACGCTGCTGATGCGAATCATGGACGGGCTCATGGCGATTCCCGGCGTCCTGCTGGCGATCGCCCTGGCCTCGCTCCTCGGTGGCGGGCTCCTGACCGTCATGATCGCGATCAGCGTGCCCGAGATCCCGCGCACGGCGCGGCTGATGCGCAGCGTCGTGCTCAGCCTGCGCGAGATGCCCTATGTCGACGCGGCGATCTCGATCGGATCGAGCACGCCACGCGTCCTGCTCCGGCATATCCTGCCGAATGCGACGGAGGCTCTGGTCGTCCAGGCGACCTTCGTCTGCGCCTCGGCGATCCTCGCCGAAGCCATTCTCAGCTTCATCGGCGTCGGGATCTCGCCGGACCTGCCGAGCTGGGGCAATGTGATGGCCGGTGGCCGGCAATTCTTTCGCGTTGCTCCATGGGTCATCGCCTTTCCCGGCCTTTTCCTGTCGCTGCTGGTGATCGCGATCAACGTGCTCGGCGACGCCTTGCGCGAACGCATCGACCCACGGCTTTCCGGACGGAGGGCCTGATGCGCCACGACGCCTGCCCGGGCTCGGACGCCCGCTCGCATTCCCCGTTGCACCCCTTGCTGATGAGAGTCGTTGCGTGAACCGGTACCCTTCGATTCCTGCTGCCAGCGGCCCGATTTCGTCAGTGGAATGGACCACGACGCGCTACGACGACGACGTGCTGGCGGTGCGGCAGCAGATCAAGCGCAGGCGCTTCACCGGCAAGCCGATCGTCTTCTTCGGCTCGTCGTCATTCCGCTACTGGCACCGCATGGCCGAGGATTTCGGCTCGCTCGAGGTCGCGAACCTCGGCTTCGGCGGAGGGACGGCGGAAAGCGGCCTGCGCTATTGCGACAGCCTGCTCGACCTCGTCGAACCCGGGCGGATCGTGCTCTATTTCGGCGAGAACGACATTGCCAATGACGGGCTCGACGCATCCTCCGCCTTCGCCGCGATGGAGCAGTTGACGCGACGGCTACGCGAGAAGTTCGGCTCCGTCCCGATTGACCGTCTCTCGATCAAGCACAGCCCCGGACGCTGGCTCTATGCCGGTGAATTCAACGCCTTCAATGCCATGCTCAAGGAAAGCCATGCGGACGGTGGACCTGGCGGCTATGTCGACGTCTGCAGCTGCCTGCTCGGGAAGAATGGCCGGCCGATGGGCCGGTGCTACGAGGCCGACGGCGTCCACCTGAATGCATTCGGCTACGCACGTTGGGCGGATGTGATCGCTGCGTCGGTCGGCCTGTCCGCAACAAAGCCAAGTGTTTGACGTGGCGATCTTCGACATTCGGTCCCGCTAGCGCGCCGGCACGCCGCCCTGGCTCCGGCCCGGAACGATCATCGGAGTTCCCGTAATGGGATCAGCGATGACGATGCAGGCGATCCCGAAGACATGCTGGACGAGTTCGGCCGTGACGATCTCGGCCGGTGCCCCCTGTGCTGCGATAGCCCCCTCCTTCATCGCGACGAGATTCGTCGCATAGCGGCAGGCCTGGTTCAGGTCATGGAGCACGGCAACCAGTGTCTTCCCCGCCAGGCTGAGCGACCGACAGAGTTCGAGGATCTCGATCTGGTGCGCGATGTCGAGGAATGTCGTGGGCTCGTCGAGCAGCAGGATGTCAGTCGCCTGGGCCAGGGCCATCGCGATCCAGACCTTCTGGCGCTGGCCGCCGGAGAGTTCATGCAGGAGGCGGGAGGCGAGGGCGGCAACGCCCGTCGCCGCCATGGCGTCCGCGACCGCGGCCTCGTCTGCCGACGACCAGCGCCGGAACAGCCCCTGATGCGGATGGCGGCCGCGGCTGACGAGGTCTGCCACGGTGATGCCGTCGGGAGCCTCGGCGCCTTGTGGCAGAACCGCGAGCCGGCGGGCGAGGTCGCGCTGCCGCAATCCGGCGATCTCGCTGCCATCGAGCAGGACGGCGCCGTCCGAGGTCGGATGCAGGCGGGCGAGCGAGCGCAAGAGTGTCGACTTTCCGCAGGCATTGGGGCCGACGATCACGGTCAGGCCGCCAGCCGGAAAGGCCACGTCCAGCCCGTGCAGGATCTCGCGGCGGTCATGGCGCGCCTTCAGACCGCGCGCCATCAGCGGATGATCGAGGCGCTTCATCGAGGCGCACCTGGCCTGACGAAGCGCGAACGCAGCAGCACGGCGAAGTAGAAGCCGCCGAGGCAGGCCGTGACGGCACCCACCGGCAGGGAGCGGGGAGCGAACAGCGTGCGAGCGGCAAGGTCCGCGCCGAGCAGGAAGACGACGCCGACCAGCATCGAGGTGAGCAGCGGCAGGCCAGCCGTGCCGGCCATGCGGCGCGCGACCTGCGGCGAGATCAGCGCGACGAAACCGATGGGCCCGGCGAGCAGCGTTGCCGTGGCGGTCAGCCCGAGCCCGGTGAGCGCGAGCCGGAGGCGGGCGTTCCCGGCCGGCTGGCCGAGCGACAGCGCCTTGTCGTCGCCAAGCTCGAGCGCCCGCATCATCCGACCGCAGCCGAGGCCGAGCGGCAGGAGAAGGCTGAAAAGTGTGGTCGCTGTCCCGAGCCGGACCCAGTCGATACCTGCCAGGGAACCCTGCTTCCAGTTGGCCAGGGTCAGAGCGGTATCGAGCGGCGCTGTGAAGACCAGCCACTCGGACAGGGCGGAGAACAGAGCGCCGATCGCGATGCCGGTTAGGATCAGGCGCAACCGATCGGCATGGAGCCCGCCCGACAGAAGCAGGATGAGCGTCCCGGCGACAAGGCCGCCGCTCAGCGTTGCCGAGGTGAGTGCGACCGTGCTGCCGCCAGCGAGCATCGCCAGGGCCAGCCCGAGGAAGGCGCCGGCATCGAAGCCGAGGATGTCGGGACTGCCGAGCGGGTTCCGCAGCAGCGTCTGGAACAGGGCACCGGCGAGCCCGAGACCGGCTCCGGCCAGGGCAGCGCCGAGGACACGCGGCAGCCGCCACTCCAGCAGGACGAGGCGCTCGGCCGGTTGGCCCTCGCCGGAGAGTGTATGCAGCACCTGGGCGAACGAGACCGGCATGGTCCCGAGACGCAGTGCGGCCAGAGCCAGGACCAGGCCGAGCAGCCCAAGGCCGAGGCAGACGGCCGACGTCCGGGCGTCGATCCGCATGGACAGTCGTTCTGCGAACAGCCGCAACGCGGGCGGTGCGAAGACAGGCTGCCGGCTTATGACGACGCGGTTCATGGCCGTTCCAGCCGGCGGTGACCACGGGCGACGAGGACCAGCACCGGCGCACCGAGCAGCGCAGTGACGACACCGACCGGCAGCTCGCCCGGAAGCACCGCGACTCGTCCGAGCGCGTCGGCGGCGATCGTCAGTGCCGCGCCGAGCAAGGCCGCCTGCGGCAGGAGACGTGCCTCATTGGCGCCGACAAGCCGCCTTGCGATGTGAGGCGCGGCGAGGCCCACGAAGGCGATCGGCCCGGCGGCCGCGGTCGCTGCGCCGGCGAGCAGGACCACGGCGAGAAAGCAAAGCGCCTGCGTCCGGCCGACCGAAATGCCGAGCGATGCGGCACGATCCTCGCCGAGCGCCAGGAGGTCCAGCCGCGGTGCGATCAGCGCCGCCAGCCCGAAGCCGCTCAGGATGACCGGCAGCACTGCGGGCAGGATCAGGTGCGCGTCGCCCGACAACGCCCCGACCCGCCAGTTGCGCACCAGATCGAAGCGTTCGGGGTCGGCCAATGCGATCGCTTGCGTCAGGCCATAGCAGAGTGCGCCGACGGCGACGCCCGAGAGTGCGATCTGGACGGGTGCGACCGCGCCTCTCGCCGTGCCCGCGACGAAGGCGACCGCACATGCCGCCATGGCCGCGCCGCCGGCAGCGAGCGCCAGCAGCGCAGGCATGCCGCTCCATCCGAGCAGGCCGGCACCCAGGACGACGGCCAGGCTGGCGCCGGCATTGATGCCGAGCAGGCCGGGATCGCCGAATGGGTTGCGGGTCGCGGATTGAATGATCGCGCCGGACAGGCCGAGGGCCGCGCCTACCAGTCCGCCCAAGACGATCCGGGGCAGCCGCAGCTCTCGCATGATCAGGGAGGCCTCGTCGCCGCTGCTGCCGAACAGCCCCGCGATCACGGCGTCGGGTGGCAGCCATCTCGCGCCGGCCATCATCCCGGCGAGCGTCGCAAGGCTGACCGCGGTCGCCGATACGACGAACAGGGCAGGGCGGCGCCTCATCCTACCAGGCGCTGATACAGCGCCTCCCAGCCGGCAAGCAGATAGCGAGCGGTGTAGCTGGCGCCGAAGGTGCAGTTCCCGGCGATGGTCTGGATGCGACCGGCCTGCACGAACGGCAGCCGCTGCCACAACGGTTCGCGCGCCAGGGCCTGCGGCGCGCCATCGCCGAAATCGATCAACAGGACGCCGTCGACACGGCCAAGCACGTCGCCGAAAGCCTCGAGCGCGACCTCGCCATAAGGTCCCAGCACATCTGCCCCGAGCTCGCGCCCGCCGAGATCGGCGAGAACCTGGGCCGGCATGACGAGGCCATTGCCGGTCCCGGCGCTGCGCACCAGAATGCGCCGCTTGATCCTGTCGAACTGAACGGCGGCGACGAGGCTTCGCGCGATTGCCTGCGCATGGCTCGCGCGGATCGCTGCGACGCGCGCGGCGTGCTCGGCGATGATCGCCTCGGCGATTTCGCCCTTGGCGATCCATTCGGCGAGGCGCCGCAGATTGGCCTGCCACGAGAGAAGGTGGTTGCTGGGCAGGACAGGGGCAACCGCTTGCAGCCGCGCCAGCGGCCACCAGTCGGAGCGGGGCCCGGTGTCCGGACAGAGGATCAGGTCCGGCGCGAGCATCAGGATCTGTTCGAGATCGGGCGGTGCCGCGAGGAATGGCACATCGCTGGGTACCGGCACCCAGGCGCGCGCGCGGCTATGGCTGTAGCCGATCAATGGCAGCTCGAGCGCGAGTCCCATTTCGAGGCTGATCCGGGAATCGATCGCGATCACGCGCCGCGGCGCGGCGGGGATCGAGATCCGACCGAGCGACGTCTCGACGTTTCGATCGAGGCTCGCCAAGGCGGGCCCACCGGGAGCGAGCAAAGCTGCTCCACCCGACAGGGTGAAGCAGCGCCGTGTCAGCCGATGCGGCAAGGCTCAGAACTCGAAGGTCGAGGAGACCGAGACCATGCGCGCCTCGCTCGGATAGAGCAGGTTGAAGCCGGGATAGGTCGTCCAATAGCCCTTGTTGAACAGGTTCGTCACATTGGCCTGCAGCGTGATCGGCTTGGCGCCAGGGCGCTCGATCTTGTAGCGGGCCCCGATGTCGACGGTGGTCCAGGCCTTCAGCTTCTGCAGGTTGGCGGCGTCCGCATAGTTGGAGCCGGTGTAGATCACGCGGCCGAACAAGGTGAGCTTGGGCACGAAGCTTGGATCCCACTCCATGCCGAGATTGGCCTGGACGTGCGGTGCACCCGGTGCCTGCTTGCCGTCGAAGGTGCCGTTGGCCGTGCGGGTCTGCTCGGTGTCGAGGAAGGTGATGCCGCCGAGCGCCCTGACGCCTTCGACCACCTCGCCGGCGACGCTCAGCTCGATGCCCTGGTAGCGGGTCTCGCCATCGTCGGTGAAGGTATTGGTCGCGGTGTTGGCGATGCCCGAGGCTTGGGTCGAATGGAAGAAGCTCGCCTGGGTCATCAGCTTGCCCCAGTCGACCTTCACGCCGGCTTCGTACTGCTTGGTGACGAAGGGAGGCAGGACCTGCCCAGCATTGACGAAGGTGTTGCCGACCACGGTGCCGGCCGTGAGGCCCTCGATATAGCTCGCATAGAGCGAGACGTTCTGCCACGGCTTGACGACGAGGCCGAAGATCGGGGTCACGGCGTCGCTCTTGTTGCGCGAGGCCACGGCGCCCGTCAGCAGGGTGTAGTTGTTGATGTCGACGAACTGCTTGCGAACGCCGAGCGTCAACTGGACCCGCTTGTCGAAGGCCGAGAGCGTGTCGGAGATCGAGTAGCTGGTGAAGGTGTTGTCGTTCTGTCGGTAGCGGCTCGCGGGGGCGACAACCGGATTGGGCGAGAATGTCGGATTGTAGATGTTGGATGATGTGACCGAGAGGGTCGTCGGCGGAGCCGAGGCGCGCGCTTGGTAGAAAGTATTGGCCGAGGCAACGACCTCATGATCGATGGGCCCGGTGCTGAAGCGTCCGCGAACCCCGGTTTCAGCTGAATAGCGATTGATATCGATGAGATAGCGCGAGCCGGTGCTGATGAAATCGCCGTTGCGGCGCAGGCTGCTGCCGGCCTCGACCTGCTGGTCCCAGTCCATGTGGCTGACGCCGCCCTTGGCATAGAGCATGACATCCTTGGTGATGTCGTACTCGGCCTGCAGCATGCCGTAGCTGTCGGCGAACTTGCTGTAGTTCCAGGGCGAGACATAGGACGTGTCGGGCTTGATCGGCCGCGGAATGGGCTCGCCGGCGAGCGGCGTCACCGTGTTGTTCATCCGGTCGGTGTTCAGGACCTGATAGCCGCCGTCGAGCGAGATCCGCAGATTGTCGCCGCGATAGTCGAGGCCGAGCGTGCCGTTCGCCAGCGTCTGCGACTGCTGGTCGATCGGCGTGCCGCCGTCGCGGAACAGCAGATTGGCGCGGACGCCGATCTGGTTCTCCGAGCCGAAGCGCCGGCCGACATCGAGATGGCCGCCGAACTGGGTGTTGCTGAGCCAGGTCGCGGTGAAACGGGTCAGGGGCTCGTCGCCGGCGCGCTTGGGCACGAGATTGATCACGCCGCCGACGCCGCTCGGCGAGAGGCCCCCGAGGAAGGCGCCGGGGCCCTTCAAGATCTCGACGCGCTCGATTCCGGCGAGTGTCGATTGCGCATTCGGCGCGATGCCGAACAGGCCGCCGAAGGCGATCGCCGCATTGCCGACCTGGATGCCGCGAATGACGAAGTAGTTCGCGTTGCCGACATTGGTCGGCTCGACATTGCGGATCGAGGAGTCGTTCCTCACGACGTCGGCGACCGACTGCGCCCGCTGATCCTCGATCAGTTTCGCCGTGTAGTTCGTCACCGAGAAGGGCGTGTCCATGACGGAACGCTGGCCGAGCACGCCAAGCGATCCACCGGTGGCGATCAGGCCGCCGGCATAGGGCGGCGCGAGGCTGCCCGCACCCTGCACGTTGATGGCGTCGAGCTGGATCGAGCCTTCCGGAGCCGCGCCTCCGCGCGTTGCCGTCGCGCTGGGGTCGTAGATCTCGACGGTCGTGGCGTTGCTGAATCGATAGGACAGGCCGGTGCCGGAGAGCAGCGTGCCGAGCGCCTGGGCGACCGTCATCGAGCCGCGCACGGCCTGGCCACGTCGGGATGCGGCTGGCGTCTCGGCGAAGACCACGTCGATACCGGCGATGCGGGCGACGTCGTTCATCGCGGACCGGACCGGCTTGGCGGGAATCTCGAAGCGGTAGGTTGCCTGGGCCCGTTCCTGCGCGACCGCCGCAGGCACGAGGCTGATCGCCTCGAACGCCCCGATGCAAACCGTGGTCGCCAGCAGCGCCGCGATCCTGCTCCTAGCCATATCCGTCATTCCACTCGTCCCCAGCCGACACTGCCGAGAGCGCCGCGACGATCGCGACGCGTGCCTCTCAACCCACATGTCGTCTGTCGACCCGGCGCACCCTCACATCCGGCAGAAAAAACATTGAGGAGCGCGGCGGGCTCAGGGCGAGACCACGGTGATACGGCCGAGCCGGGTCAGGCGGAAGCCGACCGAGGACTGGACCGCTGCCAGTGCCGCATCGGTGTCGCGCAGCGCGACATTGCCGCTGACGCGCCGGTCGCCGAGGTCTGAATCGATCAGGACGATGCGGCCTTCGCGGTAGCGGCCGATGCGTTGCAGCACGTCTGCCAGCCGCACATTGGTGAAGATGAAGCGGCCGCCACGCCAGGCGGCAGTCTCGTCGGGATCGACCGCATGCGCCGTCCCGAGCCCCGCCTTGCCGTATTCGACACTCTCGCCCGGCTTCAGGACGACCTCGTTCGAGCGGTCGAGCAAGCCGACCTGCAGGCTGCCGCGCTCGAGCGTCACCGTCACCTCGTCGCCTTCGCGCGAGGCGACCTCGAAGGCCGTGCCCAGAACGCGTGCGGCGCCGTTGCGTGCGGTGACGACGAAGGGCGTCTGCGCGGGCTCGACGGCGAAGAAGGCCGCTCCGCGCAGGAGCGTGACGCGCCGCTGCGACGAGGAGAAATCGATGTTCACCGCGCTGTCGGCATCGAGGATCAGGGTCGAGCCGTCGGCGAGTGCGACCTGCCTCTGCTCGCCGCGCGCAGTCGCGAGGTCAGCCTGCCAGTTCTCGATCAGATGAGGCTGCTCGAGCCAGAGCCAGGCGCCGGCGACCACTGCCGCGACGCCCAGGACGACGCCGGCTGCACCGCCAGCCAGGCGGCGCTTCCGCCGGAGTTCACGGATGCGCTCGATCGGGCCCGCCAGGTCTCCGGCTTCCCGCAGGTCGAGCGTTCCGGCCGCCGGGCCAAGATCCGACCAGAGCGTCTGGACGCTCTGGTAGCTGCGCGCATGCGCAGGGGAGGCCGCGAGCCAGCGGGCGAAGTCCTGCCTGTCGGCGTCGGACGGCCGGCCGTTCATGCGGGTGAACCAGGCGATCGACTGCCGTTCCAGCAGCGCCTCGTCTGGTTGGTGGGTGTCCTCGCTGGACATCTCAGGCCGCCCGTCCTCGTCCAGAGCGCTCAGCGCACGCCACTCCTGCAGGCGAGCAGCGCCTTGGCGATCTCGCGCTCGACCGTCGAATAGGACAGGCCCAGCGCCGCTGCGATCTCGTCATAGGAGCAGTGATGGCAGCGGTTCAGCAGGAAGACCTGGCGTGTGCGCTCGGGCAGGGCCGTCAGCGCGGCATCGAGACGCGCGAGTTCCTCACGCGCCGTGACGATCTGGTCCGGCTGGATTACAGGAGCGGCATACTGCTCTTCCGTGATGCCGGCCAGGAAACGTCTGCGCCGGTGCTCCGCGCGGAAATGGCTGATAGCAGTGAATTGCGTCGCTCGCGCGAGATAGGCCGGCGTCCAGGCGATCTGCTCGCGGGCTCGCGACCACAACGCGGTGAAGACGTCCTGCACGACGTCGGCCGCCTGGGCCGGCCCGACCTTGCGTGCGGCGATGCGCTGGAGCCGACGATGCTCGGAAGCGTAGAGGCTTTCGATGTCGTCGACACTCGTGGACATGAAAGGGGGCTCCCGCAACGCGAAGACGTTTGTGCTTAGCAGCGGAAAACCTGGCCTTCAACAAGCATGATTTAGAAATAGTCCAAACAAATCAAAGATAAACAGCTTGCTTGCCGCCGCGAAAACGCGGACAAGCTGCGCCCCGTCGAGATCTGGCCAGTGGAATGCGGGGCTGCCGAAGATGACGAAGCCGATGTTCCACGAAGCGACGGTGACCGGCCGCCATCTGCTGACGTCGGGCATGGTCCGGCTCACCTTTTCGGGGGACGGGCTCGCCGCCTTTCGCTCGACCGGGATCGCCGATGAATACATCCGCCTGTTCTTTCCCGATCCCGAGACCGGCGAGCTGGCGCTGCCGACCATCGATGCCGACGGGCGCTGGACCTTCCCGGACAGCGGGCCGCCCGTGCGTTACGCGACCTATACCGTGCGCCAGTTCGACGCCGAGCGCTGCGAGCTGGTCGTCGATTTCGTGGTTCACGAGGGAGGGCTTGCCAGCGACTGGGCGCAGAACGCCAGCCTCGGCGACCGGATCCTGATCAACAATCCGCGCGGCCTTTACAAGCCGCCCGAGGATCTGCGCTGGCAGATCCTGCTCGCCGATGCGACCGGCCTGCCGGCGGTGGCCCGGATCATCGAGCAGACGCCTTGCCATGTCGCCAGCCGGGTCTTCATCGAAGTTGCGGATGAGGCCCATCGCCAGCCGCTGCCGGAGCATCCGAGGGCCCGTGTTACCTGGCTGACGGGGACCGGCAATGGCGTTGCGCCGAGCCTGCTCTCGGACCTGATCGGTCAGGTTCCGCTATTGGAGGGGGGCGGCTATCTCTGGGGCGCCGGCGAACAGAGGTCGGTGCGGGCGCTTCGCCGCTTCGCCAGCGAAACCTCCGTATTTGGCGACGGGCGCCACAAGCTCGTGGCCTACTGGATCGCCGAGGAGGCGGTGGAAGATGGGGGGCAGCGGACCCGACTGCCCGAGGAGGTTTCAGCGGACTGGTCCCAATAGGTCCTGGCCGGACGCCGCACGCCTGTCACATCGCACTGGAATGCCCGGTCCCGATCGGCAATGATCCGCTGTCAGCTGCCAACCGCCGCAGCCTGACCGGCCCGGAACAGGATGACGCTCGCCATCGTATAGCGCCCACGACAAAACGTGTTGGGGAAGCGACCATCCTGCGATGCAAGGGGGCTCCCATGGCAATACTCGGCACCATCAGCCACGTCACGACCTATCGATATGCCAAGCCGGTAAGCTTCGGAACGCATCGAGCCATGTTCCTGCCAAGGAGAGGCGCATGCGCCCGTCTCCTCAGCTGGTCGGCAAGGACGAACATTCCCTCGAAGATGCACTGGATCAGTGATTCCCGATCCAATTCCGTTACCGTCATGGAATTCAGTGAGCCCGGCAGCGAGCTCACTTTCACCTTCGAGGTGAGCGGCGTCTATTTCGGGATTAGCGGGGTCGAGGCATTCCCTCTGGACCCGCGAGCCGAGGAAATCCCCGTCCAGTACACCCCCGACGAGTGGACCGACTTGGCTGGCTATTTGCGTCCCCATGCGGAGGATCCCGACGGGAGCCTGGCCGCATGGGCAAAGAGCTTCGTTGCTGGCGACCAGGACCGGGCGGTCGATGCCCTGCGGCGCATGCTGAACATCTTTCGGGACAGCTTCCGCTACCAGGCGAGGGAAGAGGAGGGGACCCAGACGCCGGGCGAAACGCTGCGCTCGCGATCGGGCACATGTCGGGACTATGCCTGGTTGATGGTCGAGGCCCTGCGGCGGCTCGGCTTCGCATCTCGTTTCGTCTCCGGCTATCTGTATGACGGCACCGTCGATGGTGGCGCCGTCGGCACCTGCGGAGCGGGCGCTACCCATGCCTGGCTGCAGGTCTTCCTGCCCGGTGCCGGATGGCTGGATTACGATCCAACGAACCAGATCAGTGCCGGCTTTGATCTCATTCCGGTCGCGGTGGCCCGACATCCCGGCCAGGCAATTCCGCTGGCCGGTTCGTGGTTCGGAGATGCCGGGGACTATCTCGGCATGACGGTGAACGTTGCCGTGCAGAAGATCGGCGAGGTGCCGGACCTCTGACAGCGACCGGGTCCGCTTTCGGACAGTCTTGGCCAAGAAGGCGACATGCTGCACCCCGCAGAGGCGTCGCAAGAAGGCGGATTCATCATTCGGTTCAACGAAATCGAAACGATGCACCCGTAAACGATCGCAAGGCCGAGCCGGTCCACTGCGCCGTCATGACGGCGAGATAGGCGGAATTCGTGGCACGATCGAACACAATATCGCTGCTTCTGGCGGTGGGGCAGGCCTCAGCTGCGCGCCCGGTTCCGGGCACGCGGCCACGTCGAGGTTAGCGATGACCGATAGCTCGGAAGCCCATAGCGGGATCGGTCGCGTGCAGGGGGCGCTTCGGTTGCCGTCTTCGGATCCGCTTGCCGGCGAAGCGGCTGAGACGCAGGCGCCGTCCCTCCAAGTGCAGGCGGTCACCAGCTCGGCCGCGCGGCACTTGCCGCTGCTCCTCGTCACCGGATTCGCTGTCGCCGCGCTGGTCGCCTTGTCGCTTCCGCTTCGACTGCCGCTCGGCGCGTTCTATTGGGATGTCGCCGTCTATCTGGATGCATTCCATCGCATCGGGCTAGGCCAGGCTCCGGCCATCGACTTCTTCGCCCCCGTCGGGCCACTGAGCTACTATCTGGGCGCGCTGCTGCAGCATGCCTTTCCGGATGCGCAACCGATGCTGGTGGTGAACTGGGCCGTTCTGCCGCTCGTCCTGCCGCTGGCGCTCATCATCTTGTATCAGCGCGACGCAAGCCGCCACGGTCTCGCGCTTCTCGTTCCGTTCCTGATCTTTGCAGCCCTGCCGGTCAATCTGTCGATCTTCTACCCTGCGCCCGGCCTTGACGGGTTCGGGAACTACAACCGCCAAACGGCGCTGCTGCTGTATTGGCTGGTTGCGACGCTGCTGTTCGTCGAGCCCTCGAAGACGCGTACCCTGCTCGTCGCGGCCTTCATGCTGGCACTCTTCCTCCTCAAGATAACCGGCGCAGTCGTCGGCGCCGTGATTGTTGGCTACGCTTGCCTGGTTGGCCGGCTTCGGCTCGCCGACGCATGTGCGGCGGCGGCCGCATGCATCCTCGCGCTCCTGGTCATCGACTGGCCGACCGGCCTGGTGCGGGCCTATCTCGAAGATGTTCTCACGCTGCTCAGCCTGAACGAGGACACCCTGCTGCCGCGGCTGCTGACAGTGGCGTCCGCCAAGTTCGGCGTGGTTCTGCCGGCTTCCGCTCTCGTCGCCCTGCTGCTCTGGACCGGGCTGCGGGAAGGCGAGGGATCTCCGGCTGAACGAATCCGGCGCATACTGGCCGGATCGGCCGGTTGGTTGGCAGTGACGCTCTTCGCTCTGACGCTGTTCGAGACGCAGAACACCGGCTCGCTCGAATTCATCGCGCTCTGGCCGGTTCTGCTGCTCGTGCTGCAGCAATGGCGTCTGCGCAGCGATCAACTCAAGCCGGTCGTCGTGGCTGTGACACTCGCCGTTGCTCTGCCCAGCCTGATGCTCTGCATCGAGCGCGGGGCACGCGCCCTCGCCGGGATGGCCGGCGATGTCGTTGCCTTGCCGGCGCCGGAGCTGGGACCGCTGGCGCGCGTCAGCGTCAAGCGCGGACTGGCGGAGCGCGCCGCAGCCATGGTGGACTTCTATCCTGCGCACGCACAGGCCTTCCGAGCGCTGAGTGATCAGGGCCTGGAGCCGTCGGCGATCCTTGCCGCGGAGATCGACTACCAGGCGACCTGGCTGCTCGAGGTCAGGCAGGGGCTGCTCGCCTTGCGCGACTGGGAGGTGCGCGAGCAACGCAGGCTGAATGGCATCTTCACACTCGATTTCGTCGATCCCTTCAATGCGCTGCTCGACCGCGATGCGCCGCGTTTTGTCCCGATCGGAATCACACCGGGCCGCAGTCTGCCGGAGGCGACCGAGAGCACGCTCGCCTCGCTCGCGGAGACCGATGCGATCCTCGCGCCAAAATGCCCGCTGACGCCGGCGCGGATCGCTCTCGCGAAGCACTACGCGGCCTCGCTCGCCGATCGGCGTCGCATCGAGCTCTCGCCCTGCTGGGACATGTATCTCAAGGTCAGATAGCCGGGGTCTCCCGGTGTCCAGGTGCCCGCCGCGGAATTACGTCCGCCACGTCAGAGCTTTGCGCGCGTGAACTCGCGGATCACCCGCATCATGGGTTTTGGCCGGTAATTGGCGTCGAGCGGAAGCGGCCTGTTGGGTTCTCCATCCTTGCGTCGAAACCAGATCGGCACCCAGGTGAAGCGGTCGCTGATCCCCCAGGTCAGCACCGCCTCGGGCCGGCAGACGTCGCCGACCGCCTGCAGGAAAGCCCTCACACGCGAAGCCACGATGTCGTCGCGGATCGCGCGGTCCCTCGGCAGCTTGTCATCGATCACGTCGAGTTCCGTGACAAGGATCGACAGGCCCATGCCGTGCAGTTCGGCGACGAAGCTGGAGATTCCGTCCTTGTCGATGTCCTTCTCGCCAGGCAGGTGCCCCTGCAGGCCGATGGCGTGGAGCGGCGCGTCGCGATCCTTCAGATCCCGCACAAGCCGCAGGAAAGCCGCACGCTTCGCCCGACATTGTTCCGTCGGGTTCTCGAAGCCGAAATCGTTGAGGACCAGCTGCGCGTTCGGATCGACGGCCGCCGTCCGGCGCAGCGCCAGTTCGACATGCTGCGTCCCGATCAGGTCCTGCCAGATCGACTTGCGCATCGGCGCCTCGACGGCGGGATTGTCGCTGATGGCCTCGTTGACCACATCCCAACTCGGGATCCGGCCCTTGTAGCGGCCGACGACGGTGTCGATATGCTCGTACAGCACGCGTTCCGCTTCCGCTTTCGTCGAGATCGCCTCGGTCCATTTAGGCATCGCGGCGTACCAGGCGAGGGTATGCCCGCGCATCCGCATGCCATTGGCATCCGCGAAGGCAAGGAGTCGGTCGGGATGATCGAAGTGGAATTTGCCGGGCTCGGGCCGAAGGTCGATCCATTTCAGCCCGCCTTCGCCGACCACCAGCTGGCAGTTGCCGAGGACCGCGCGCCGGTATTCCTGGTCGTCGCGCAGCAGGTCCACCCTGATCGCGGCGCCATAGGGTATCGCAGCCCGTGAGCATTCCTTTGCGGCCGCTTGTGCGAGCGCCGAGGTCGAACCTGCGCTCAGGCCCGCACCCATCGCGCCGAGGACGAACTGCCTCCTGTGCAACCGTGACCTCCTTGACGGCGACTGATCCCGCCCGAGACCACGCAGTCGACAAAATACCATATGAAACGAGGAAGTTCCGGCCGGTTGCTGACCTGCGTTATGGCATACTTAACGCGATGGCCTTCAGATGATCAGGAAATGGCTCTGCCAGGCTGGACCACGCAGCAGCGCAGGCAGAGATCGCCGTGATGATGCGGTGAGCCCGACGGAGCGATCGACCTTGCCGGAAACCGGCATGCCAAGGCGGATGACGAAGGGCTGCACCGTGTCGGAAATGAGTTCCGTCCAGAGTACCGAAACAGGCAGGTTCTCGTCGGCGCTGTTCGTCATCCTGTTCTGCTTCTTCTGGATCGGCCTTGCGCCCTTTCCCAATCCCAATGCCTCCGAACTGCTGACCGCCTACGGCACGTCCTCCAACGTCGTGAACCAGATCATCGTGATTGGTCTGGCGACGCTTGTCGTTCTGGCGCTCGCCAACCACCCGTCCCGCAGGCTCATCCTGCGGTCCTATGGGTTTCTCGCCGTGATCTTCTGCTGGATGCTGTTCACGGCCGCCTTCTCCGATGCTCCGGCCATCGCCCTGCGCAGGATCATCTATGCGATGCTGGTTTGCCTGTGTGGCAGCAGCGCCCTGTTGCTGCCGCGCGACAGCGAGCAGTTCGGGAAGCTGATCGGCGCCTGCGTGCTGACCGCCGTACTGCTGTCCCTGCTTGGTGTCCTCGCCGTCCCCCGGCTCGCGATCCATCAGGGCTCCGACGCGCTGGAGCAGCAGCTTGCGGGCGCCTGGCGCGGCCATTTCGGCCACAAGAACGTTGCGGCGGCCGCGATGGTATTCTCGGTTTTCGTCGGCATCTTCTTCATGAAGACGCGCTCGTTCTGGTGGGGCGCGCTGATCGTGGGCTGTGCCACGGTGTTTCTGTTGAACTCGGGAGGAAAGACGGCCGCCGCGATGCTGCCGGCCATCCTCATCGCAAGCTGGTTCTTCGAGCGGATCGGGCCCTTGCGGGTCGTGTTCCTGGTCGCCTGCCTGGCCTTGATGAACTACGTCCTGATGTCCGCCGCGGTATCGCGCGACATGCAGGACCTGCTCATCTCGTTCGGCATCGATCCGACTTTCACGGACAGGGCGTCGATCTGGCAGCTGGCGCTGGCCGCCGTCGCGGAGCGGCCCTGGCTTGGCTATGGCTTCCAGTCCTTCTGGCAGATGGATGGGCTCGTCTATGGCGAGGGGGGAGATACGAGCTGGGCCGTCACGGCGGCCAACGCGCATAACGGCTATCTCGACCAGGTGATCAACGGCGGGTTTCCGATGCTCCTGCTGATGATCATCTGGCTTGTCCTGCTGCCCTGCCGCCATGCGGGCCTCGCGTTCCGTCGCGGGCAGGATCCCGAGCTGACCCGCCTGTTCGTCCGCTGCTGGCTATTCATGCTGTTTCTGTCCTGCCTCGAGAACCCGTTCTTCGACAATCGCGGTCCGATTTGGTTCACCATGCTGATCGCGGTGTTCGGCCTGCGGCTGCTCGCATACGGAAAATTGACGGCGGCGGACTATCCAAAGGGCCCGATCCGAACTCAGGCCGCATGCTGACCCGCAAGGGCAGGGCGGCGTGAACGGCCCCGCATGACCGATCAGCAGCAGCGCCTCATGTCTGTCGAAGCCGTCATCTGCATCCCGACATTCCGTCGTCCCGAATGGCTGCGTCGTACGCTGCAGTCGGTGATCGGGCAGAAAGCCGATTTCGGCTTCGCCATCGTCGTTGTCGACAATGACGGAAGAAATCCTCTCGGCGCGGCCCTGGCAAACGAGATCCTGTCGGCGACGGCTGTGCCGCACGCGGTGGTGGTCGAGCACGAGCAGGGCAACTGCCACGCGATCAATCGCGCTTTCGGGACGGCGCTCGACACCTATCCCGCCGCCCAGCACATCCTCATGATCGACGACGACGAGATCGCGCTGGACGGCTGGCTGCAGGCGATGGTCAACCTGTCTCGCGCCAGGGATGCCGATCTCGTCGGCGGGCCGGTCCTGCGCCAGTTCGAGACCCGGCCGGGCGCCACGGTGATGCAGCATCCTCTCTTCGTCTCGATCGACGGCGAGACGCGGCAGGTCGACCAGCTGCACGGCTCGGGAAACTGCCTGATCCGCCGACGGGTCTTTGAAAAACTGCCGAGGCCGCCTTTCGATGTCCGCTTCAACTTCCTCGGCGGAGGCGACATGGAGTTCTTCACGCGCTGCCGGCTGGCAGGCTTCAAGACCTGGTGGTGCGCGGAGGCGATCGCGCATGAATTCGTCGCGCCGGAGCGCACCACGGCGTCGTTTCTCGCGAAACGGTCCGTGAGAACCGGCAGCATCAACTACATGATCGATCGCCTGCATCAGCCGCTCCCGTTCGCGCTGCTGAAGAACGCGGCCAGCCTGCTGCTCGGCGTGCTGCGCGGGCTGCGCGTGCTCGTGGCGACCGGCTCGCCTTTGCTCGCGAGCCACCCCTTCCTGATGCCGATCGGCCGGATCGTCGCCAGCGTCGGCCTGCTGCCGAAGCCCTACAGATCGTCGTCCTGATCGGGGCCGGCTCAGCCGGTCATGATCGCCGAACGGATCGTTTCGACGGGCGTCTGCGTGTGCGACTGGATCGTTAGCCCGTACTGGTCCGGCCGCAACTCCGCGATAAGCTGTTTGATGCCACTCTCATCGAGCTGGGGGCCGGTCCAGTAGGTCAGGCAAGGCGAGGTTTCGACGCGCTCATGCCTCTGCGCGAGCGCCGGGTCGCTCGCGACTGCGATGCCATAGATCAGATACTCGGAGAAATGACGCTGACGCGCCAGCACCTGCCACCAGGGGCGGCCGTTGGCGGTCTCGATGCGATCGACCATGGCCCTGACGGTTTCGCGCTCCCAGGTGATCATCGGCCCGATGAAGTCGTCTCCAGGCAGTGGCGAGGGGGCGAGGCCGAGGCTCCGATAGGCATTCTCCCGCCATCGCACATGGCGCACCAGATCCGCGGTGAGCCCGGCCGGGCGGATGAAATGCGGTACAAGCTCGGATGCGCCGAGCCCCGAAAGATCGGCGGGGCGGCAAAAGCAGATGTCGGAGTCGACGCACAGGACGCGGTCGCTCTGCTGGGCGAGAGTGACGGCGATCTTCCGCAACTGCTGGAGATGCCAGCCATAGACAGGAAGGCCGAGCCCGGGCCGCCAGCGATACTGACGCCCGCGCCACCGCCCGACCGGCCAGAATGGAGGGAACAGCGCCGATGTCGCGATCACGTCGCGCTTGGGCCCGGCAAGCAGCGAGAAAAGGGCATAGTCCTCGTCGTCCACGACGATGCAATGCCTGGCAAACCCCGTGCAAAACCGGTCCATCGAGTCGCACAGCAATCGGCAGCGCTCGAAATCGCCAACATAGCTCGGCGTTACCACGGAGATATTGCCGCTCATGCCCCGTCCCTTGCAGGGCCAAACGCCCCATCGCCCCATTTCGCTGGATGATCTGTTAACGTCGCAATCCTAACTTGACGTTGCATCATCGTTGGACTTCAGCCGATCCGAAATGTCGAAGCGCTATCTCGTCCTCCTGTCGCGTGCGTCCGAGACCTGCGGCGTCGAGGAGTTCGCGAGGCAACTGGCGCGGCGGCTCGCCGACCGAGGCGGGACCTGGGTCCTTGGAGACGGCATCGCGGGGTTCCTTGAGCGCCTCCGCCAATTCGATGGCGTCCTGCTCAACTTCCCGGTCGTCGCCTGGAAGAAGGAACTCGTCCGGCCGGTACTGATCCCCCTGGCGGCCCGGTTCAAGCGAAAGGAGGTCGTCGTCGTCCTCCACGAGTGGCAAGCGCTCGACTGGAAGCGCAGGGTCGTGCTTGCGCCGGTCCTGGCCCTGGCCACGCGCATCATTTTCTCTGCCCCCGAGATTGCGGACGAGTTCGGCCGGAGCCCGTTGTCGAGGGTGGCAACGGCGGACCGCAGGCTGATCCCGATCCCGCCGAACCTCCTGCCGCCGCCGGAATTGCACGCGTCTCCAGTGAGCGCGCTGCTTCACGAGCAGCGCCGCCTGGGTCGTGTTGTTCTGGGGCAGTTCGGATCGATCTATCCCAAGAAGCAGTCGACGGCGGTCCTGCAGGTCGCCGAGAGGCTCATCGCGCGGGGCAACGACGTCTTCGTCGTCTTCATCGGCTCGTTCATCAAGGGTATGGACAATGTCGAGGCGGAATTCGCCCGGCTCGCGGAAGCGGCCGGGCTCACCGATCGGGTACTCGTCACCGGATATGTGAAGAACGACGCCGAGCTCTTCGCCATGTTCGAACCCGTCGATGTCTTTTGCTACGTCTTTTCGGAAGGTCTGACCTCGCGGCGGGCGAGCGTGCTGGCGGCAGCCCTTTTCGGCAAGCCCGTCGTGGTCAATGCGCCGGTCCGAGCCGATGCGCTGCGCCACCATGGCCTCTATCAGAAACTGATCGACGCCCGCGCCGTCCGGTTGGTGCCGACTGACGCGAATCCGGAAACCGTCGCCGACGCGGTTGCCAGTGCCACCGCCACTCCGCCGGAGCGGATCGATCTTCAGACCGAGATCGACGGGATGTGGCGGACGATCACGAACACGATCTAGCGCCGGCCAACCAACAGGCTCGCGGCCTGCGCAGGTCTTGGTGCCGGGGCGCGTCTGCCCGGCTATCGCGAATGCCTCATGATCTGCCACATCGCCACGAAGTTCGTCGTGAGATAGCGGCCCAGAAGCCGGCGCGGCTCGAGCATGATGCGATAGACCCATTCGAGCCCGGCAGCTTGCATCCACTGTGGCGCGCGGGAATTCCGCCCGGAGAGGAAATCGAAGAGGCCGCCGGAGGTCTTGATGACACCGACGCCCTTCAAGCGGTCGATATTGCGGGCGACGAAGCGCTGTTCGAGCGGAACGCCCAGACCGATCCACAGGATGTCCGGCCGCAGGCGAGCGATCTCGTCGACGACGCCCGCCTCTTCCTCCGGCGTGAAGTATCCTGATCGTGCGCCCGCGACGACGAGCTTCGGATAGGTCTGCTTCATGCGCTCGACGGCGGCGTTGTTGACCTCCGCGGTCCCCCCGAGGAAGTAGAAGCTCACGCCGTCGACCTCCGACAAGCTCGCGACGTCATGGATTAGATCTGTGGTTGCGACGCGCTCGCGTAGCGGGATTTGCGACACGACGCCGGACAGGATGACCATGGGCATCCCATCCGGATGGATCTGGTCAGCCTGTGTCAGCAGCTCACGGAAGGCAGCATCGTTTCGCGCGAGCGCGATGACTTGCCCGTTCGCCGATGTGGAATAGTACGGCCGCTGTCCCTGGCCGCGCGCCTGCAGTGCGGTGTCGACCAGCAGACGCGCCGACTCCTTCTTGCCCAGAGCCGTGATCGGCAAGCCACCGATCGTCGTCGTCGGCTCCGATTTGGCAGTCATAGGACGTTTTTCGATAGCCGACATGCGGCCTCCTGGTCCGTTTGCGGGGGTGATTGCATGGAGCCGGAAACGCATCCAGCAGAGCCGTAGAACATCGCTAACGGTCTGCTTCCGGCGTCACCTGAGATGCTGGCCGTTGCTTTAACGATCGGGAGACGTCGCTGGGGAATTCGGTCAACTTCGGCCGGGGTACAGAGTTGGGGCGCGCACGGGCGCGGGCCGCTCGCCGGCTGCAACGCGCAGTCTTCGCGTCAGCGGCTTTTCGATCGCCAGATAGACGAGTGCTGCGACGAGGAGGGCCCATAGTGCTGCGACGAGCGGGTAGGCGGCAGCTGTATCGAGGCCGTACCGGGCATCGAGGCGGATGAAGATGGCCGTGACCATCGGCAGGGCGATGACATGCGTCAGGTACAGCGAATAGGAGATGTCGCCGAGAAAGAGGGCGGGCCGGAAGGGGGAGCGCCTGGCCAGTGTTTCCAGCTGAAGGCTGCCGAGTACGAGCATCAGCGCGGGGATGCCGGAGGCGACGGACCTCGGCACGGGCGCCAGATCGGCCATCGCAATGACCGAACAGACGGACAGCCCGATCAGGGCCAGGCCGATGGGCACGCCGAGAGGCCGCGCCCTGGTGAACAGGTAGCCCGCTATTAGGCCCAACAGGAACTCGATGACGATGTCGTTGCCATAGAAGGCGACGGGCCCCGCCGCCTGCGCGCCCTGGACCGTGACGAGAACGCCCAGCACGATCGCCGAGGTCAGGAAGACCCTGTACCGCCGCGGCGCCAGAAGGCCGAGCGCCACCGCCGCGTAGAAGTACATCTCGTAGTTCAGCGTCCAGCCGGGGATCAGCACCGGCCAGTGACCGTCAAAGGCCGGATTGGGCCATGGCAGGAACAGCAGCGATGCCAGCACATGGCTCGCGTCGAGGCGCGTGCTGGAGAGCAACGAGGGCGCGACGACGGCAATGGCGACGATCAGCGCCGTCAGTGCCCAGTAGAGCGGAACGATCCGGATGGCGCGGCGCAGCAGGAACTCGCCCGGTCTGGAATCGATCTCGATGGCGGCGACATACATGATGAAGCCGCTGATGACGAAGAAGATGTCGACGCCCCAGTTCCCGATCGAGGCATAGGGCAGGCCGTCATCCACCAACAGCCTCAGGATCTGAGTATCGAGATGGGTGTAGACGACCAGCAGCGCAGCGAGGCCTCGGAGGTACTGGATCACGACAACCATCTAGAGCCGGTCCTTCCTGCGCGTTTCACCTGGTCGCCGAGATGCGTCTTGCCGGTTGATCGCATCCCCGACGCAGCTCGAGGCAGCAAGGCGTGTGCCGCCGGCTCGTCCCCGATCGGTGCCCGCCTCCGGCGCAGCCGCCCTCGGCCGCCGGGCTGACATTCCGCGCGCAGAAAGCTCTCTAATTATTTGATTGTGCGACGGATTTTATCCGCGGATGAACTCGCCCTGGCGGGACTCGCTCGTCGCTCTTGCCGAGCCCGTCGCAGGGGAGGCGGAAGCGGAAACGTCCCGTTTCGGGACGCCTGTCGATCGCGGCTGTGTCGATCCAGCGCTTTCGCCGGCTGCGGCGATCGCCGCCGCAGCCGGGTTGTCGTCAGGCTGCCTGCGGCGGCTCGAAGGCGTTGATCGGCGGCAGGTTGCCGTCGAAGCGCTCGACCTGGACCGTCGTGAGCTGGCCGGTGCAGCCCTGCGCCAGGGCCGAGGTGCCGATGTCCCGCGTCAGCACGTTCGGGTTCCCATGCACGCAGAGTGGCTTGTCCTCGCTGGGATCGACGGGATCGTACCAGGCGCCCGTGGGCAGCTGGATCACGCCGCGACGGATGCCGTCGGTCAGCACCACGCCGGCCAGGCAGGCGCCGCGCTCGTTATGCAGGCGGATGATGTCGCCGTCGGAGATGCCGCGCGCGGCGGCATCCTCCGGATGCATCCGGGCCACCTCGCGGCCGCGATGCTTCGCGCCGCCGCTATGGCCGCCGAAATCGAACTGGCTGTGCAGGCGGGTGCGCGGCTGATTGGCGACCAGGACATAGGGCGTCGCGGGATCGGGCACGTTGGTCGGGCCGAGCCAGGTCGGATGGCCGGGGCAGTCGGCCTCGCCAAAGCTCGCGATCGTCTCGCTGAAGATCTCCAGCTTGCCGCTCGGCGTCAGCAGCGGCTTTCCTTCGGGATCGTCGCGGAAGGCGCGCAGGCGGCCGCCATCATCGGGCTGCTGCGGAACGATATAGCCCTCGCTGGCCCAGAACTCGGCGAAGCTCGGAGCCGGCAGTCCCTTGGCGGCGAGCCCTTCGCGGGTCGGCTCCCAGAGATATTCGAGCCATTCGCGCACACTGCGGCCCTCGGTGAAGGCTTCGCGCGCGCCAAGACGTTCTGCGAGATCAGCAAAGATTTCGTAGTCGTCGCGGGCCTCGCCATGGGGCGGCACGACCGGATGCATCGGCACCAGCAGCGGGTCGTTCGAGCTGCCGCCGATGTCCTCGCGCTCGAGCGTCATCGTGCAGGGCAGGACGATGTCGGCGTGGCGCGCGGTCGCTGTCCAGGCGAGTTCGTGCACGACGAGCGTGTCCAGCTTGGCGAAGGCCTGCCGCAGGCGGTTCAGGTCCTGATGATGGTGGAACGGATTGCCGCCGGCCCAGTAGACCAGCTTGATCTTCGGATAGGTCCGGGTCTGGCCGTTGTAGCGATAGGTCTCGCCGGGATTGAGCAGCATGTCGGAAATGCGCGCGACCGGGATGTAGTCGGTGACGCGGTTCTTCCCTTGCGAGAAGGTGGGCACCGGCACGGCATTGAAACGGCGGCCGTAATAGGCGATCGCGCCGAGGGCATAGCCATAGCCACCGCCGGGAAGGCCAATCTGTCCGAGCGCAGCCGCCAGCACCATGCCCATCCAGACCGGCTGCTCGCCATGCTCGGCGCGCTGCAACGCATGCGCCACGACGACTAGCGCGCGCTTGCCATGGAGGCGATGCGCGAGGGCGACGATCTCTTCGGCCGTGACGCCGGTGAGTCCCGCGGCCCAGGCGGCGTCCTTCGGCTGGCCGTCGGTCTCGCCAAGCAGGTAGCGCTCGAAGACAGGCCAACCGACCGTGTAGCGATCCAGGAAGGCGCGGTCATGCTTGCCCTCGACGACGAGGGTATGGACGATGCCCATCATCAGCGCGGTGTCGCTGCCGGGAATGCAGGAGAGCCATTCGGCCTTCGCTTCCTCGGGCAGGTCCGAGCGCAGGGGCCCGACCAGCACGAACTCGCAGCCGCGCTCGGCGGCGCGCCGCATCGCGCCGCGCTCGACATGCTTGCTGACGCTGCCGCCAGCAACCATCGAGTTCTTCAGCGCCATGCCGCCGAAGGCGAGCACGATCTCGCTGTGCTCGGCGATCTGCTCCCAGGAGACGTTGCGCTTGGTCAGATCCTCGTACTCGCCGATGATGTGCGGCACCAGCACCTGCGACGAGCCGGAGGAGTAGCTGTTGACCGATTTGACGTAGCCACCGCAGGCGACGTTCAGGAAGCGGTGGATCTGGCTCTGGGCGTGGTGGAAGCGCCCGGCGCTGGCCCAGCCATAGGAACCGCCGAAGATGGCGCCCGGGCCGGCGTCGTCGCGGATTCGCTTCAACTCGCCGCCGAGCAGGTCAAGGGCCTTCTCCCAGGACACAGGGACGAATTCGTCGCGGCCGCGCCGCTCGTCCGGGCCAGGGCCGTTTTCCAACCAGCCGCGGCGCACCATCGGCTGAGCGATGCGCGCGCGGTGGCGCAGCGCGGCCGGGAAATTGTCGATGATGCCGTTCGGGTCGGGATCGCCCCCATGCGGCCGGACCTCGAGCTCGCCATCCTTCATGCGGGCGGAGAAGACGCCCCAGTGCGAGGTGTGGGGGAGGAAGCCGTCGTCGCGAAGCGTGTCGGCAGTGTCGACCTGGTTCATGCCATCGTTCCTGTGGGGCCGCGGCACGACCCGTCGTATCGAGGCTTACCGGGAGCACATCGCGCGGTCGATAGCTTCGCGCCGACCGGGGCGGTGTGTCCGACGCATGGCGCGCTGTGGCATCACCGTGCAGCACGCCGCCGCGTTACAGCTGCATCTCGACAAAAGCCTGCTCTGTCCCGATGAAAGAGAGGGCGGATTCGTCGTTCGCCGCTTCACGAGGCCCGATGTTCCGTTTCCTGCACAGTTCGGACCTGCATATCGGCAAGCGCTTCGGCACGATGCCGGAGGAGCTGCGCGGCCGGCTCCGTGATGCACGACACACCGTGATCGACCGTTTGGCGGCGCGGGCGCGCGAGGGCGGTGCGGGCACGATCCTGCTGGCTGGAGACTGCTTCGACACTGAAACGCCGAGCCCGGCGATGCTCCGCCAAGCCCTCGCTGCCATGGCGGGCCATGCTCCGCTTCGCTGGGTCGTGCTGCCAGGGAACCATGACTCCCTGCTGGCGGACGAGCTGTGGGCTGCGGCACGCGCAGCGTTGCCCGCCAATGTCGTCCTCGCAATGGAGCCTGAACCGTTCGCGCTGGAAGCCGGTGTCGCGATTCTGCCCGCGCCCTGCACGACGCGACGGCCCGGTCGCGACCTGACCGACTGGATGGACCGGGCTGCGACGCCCGAAGGCGCGCTGCGGATCGGGCTCGCCCACGGCGCGATCCAGAGTTTCTCGGAGGACGGCGTCGGGCTCGAGGTCATCGCGCCGGATCGCGCCACGCGTTCGGGGCTCGACTATCTCGCGCTCGGCGACTGGCACGGCCAGATGCAGATCAATGCGCGCAGCTGGTACAGCGGCGCGCCGGAGCAGGATCGCTTCAAGCACGAGGGCCCGGGGCGGGCGCTGCTGGTCTCGCTCGCGGGGCCTGGTGCCGTGCCCGAGGTCACTTCAGTCGAGACCGGCAGCTTCGACTGGAGGATGCTGCCGTTGAAGCTGCTTTCCGGCGACGACGCTGCGGCGCTGCTGGGCGAGCGACTGCCCTCTGGCAGCATCCGCCGGCAAATCCTGTTGAAGGTCGAGGCCGCGGGGCGGCTGCGGCCACAGGCTCGCGCCGCTCTCGATGCGGCGGTCGCGGCCGTGGCGCCGGAATTCGCGCATCTTGCGCTCGACGCGGATGCTCTGGCGACCGATTGCGACAGCGAGGATCTCGACGCCATCGACCGCGCCGGGGCGCTGCGCCAGGCCGCCGACCGGCTCTTCGCCGAGAGCCTCGACGAGAGCCGCCCTGGCAGCGAGCGTCAGGCTGCGCGTGACGCGCTGGTCAGGCTGTTCAGCTATTGCGAGGCCATGACCTCATGAAGCTGACAGCGCTGCGTCTCCAAAATGTCCGCCGCTTCGCCGCGCGTGGCATCGCCGTCGAAGGCATCGGCGACGGCGTCAACGTGCTCTGCGCCGTCAACGAATTCGGAAAATCGACCTGTTTCGACGCACTGCACGCCTTGTTCTTCCAGCCCCACACCGGCACGCCCGGCGCGGTGCAGGGTCTGCGGCCCTATAGCGGCGGCAATCCGCTGATCGAGGCCGATATCCAGACCGGAGACGGTTCCTTCCGTCTGACGAAGCAGTTCTATGGCGGCCGGCGCGCGATGGTGCGGGAGACCGGCTCCGGGCGCCTCGTCGCGCAGGCGGACGAAGCCGAGCGCTTCATCGCCAATCTCGTTCAAGGCGGCACGACGGGGCCGGCAGGGCTGCTCTGGGTGCGGCAGGGCATCACCGGGATCGAGCGGCGCGCCAAGAGCGACGAGGAGGGCGAGAAGCGCGCCCGGGAATCCGTCCTGACCTCCGTCCAGGGTGAGGTCGAGTCGCTGACCGGGGGACGCCGGATGGCGCAGGCTGTGGCAGCTTGCGAGGAGGAATTGTCACGCCTAGTGACGGCGACGGGGCGGCCCAAGGCCGGCGGCCCCTATGCACAGGCGATCGAGGAGCGTGACCGGTTGGTCGAGGCCGAGCGCCGGCTGGCCTTGGACGTCAAGGAGCTCCGCGCGGCGCTCGACCGGCGCCGCGCCCTGCGCGCCCGCCTGTCCGAGCTTGAACATCCGGAGCAGCAGGCCGTGCGTCTGCAGGAGTTGGCCCATGCCGAGGCCGCCTTCGCGACCGCCAGGGCGCAGGGCGAGGCGTTGAAGACGGCCGAGGTCGAGACGGCGCTGGCGCGCAGCCGTCGCGACGCCGCCCGGCAGGGCCTCGACAGCTACCGGCAGAACCTGGCGCGCTGTTCCGCGCTGCGCGAGCGCGAGGCCGAGGGCGGCCGCAAGCGGGACGAGGCGCTGGAGCGTCAGTGCGGCGCCAGTGCTGCCGGTCAGGAAGCCGTGGCGGCTGTCGAGCGGGCCGAGCGCGCGGAACGTGAGGCGCGCGACCTGCTGAGCCGTCTCGAACGGGCCTTGCGGGCGCGCGATGCCGCGGAGCAGCTCGCCGGCGTGAAGCAGGTGCAGGCGAGGGCCGAGAGCGGCCGGGCCGAGGTCGAGACGATCCAGGCCGAACTGAAGGCGCGGGCACTGCCGGCCGGAGCGGTGAAGCAGCTCGAAGCCGTCGAGACCGAACTCGTCGGGCTGCGGGCGGTGATCGCAGCGCAGGTGCCCCTTCTGCGGGTCGTCTATCGCGAGGGCGCAGCTGGCGCGCTCGCGATAGACGGTGTGGCGCTGGCTGACGGCGAGGAGCGCGCTCTGGTGCGCAGCACCGCGCTGGAGATCGATGGCGTCGGCCGGCTGACGCTGACCTTGCCGCAGGGGCGGGACGGGCATGATGACCTCGCCCGCGCTGAGGCCCGGCGCGCTGCCATTCTGTCCAGTCTCGGCGTTGAGAGCCTGGCCGAGGCGCGCCGACGCGAGGCGACGCTCGCCGAACTGAACGTCCAGTTCGGCCTTGCCCGACAGAGCCTGGCCTTGCTGGCGCCGGATGGTCTGCCGGCGCTCCAGGAACAGGTCGCGCGGCTCGAGAGCCAGAGTGCAGGCGCGGGCGAAGCCAAGGGCGACCCAGAGCTGGCTCGCAACGCATTGGCTCAGGCGGAAGCGCAGGTCATCACCTCGCGCGGCGCGGTCAGGGCGGCCCAAACGCAGCGCGACGCCGCCCATGCCGCCGTCGTCGAGGCGGAGCGGGTACTGGCGAGCGTCACCACGGAACTCGGTGCACTCGCCGCGACGCTTGGGCCGGAGCCTGAGCGCGCGGGGCGGGAGACGGCGCTGGCGGCGGATCTGGCGCAAGCCGAGCAGGGGTTCGCAGGAGCGCAGGACCAGCTTGAGGTCCTGCGCGCCGGAGCCACGGATTTGGCCGGAGCCGAGGCGAAGCTCCGCCGGATGCGCTCGGTCGTCGATGGCGCGGCAGCCGAGATCGCCAAGCTGCGCGAGGAGACCGCGGGCCTCAACGGACAGATCCGTGCCCGCGCGGATACCGCCGTGGAGGAGGCTTGGCAGGAGACAGGTGACAAGCTGACGGCAGCCCGGCAGCGTGTCGCGGGGCTGGAACGCGAGGTCGCGCTGCTGACGCGTCTGCGTGATGCGCTCGAAGCGGCTCGGACCGAGGCGCGGGACCACTATTTCGCGCCGGTCATGGGCGAGCTGCGGCCGCTGCTCGGGCTGCTCTTCGAGGATGCGACGGTGACCTTCGACGAGGAGACGCTGCTGCCCCGGACCGTCAGCCGCAACGGGCTGGAGGAGCCGGTCGGCGTGCTCAGCGGCGGCATGCGCGAACAGCTCGCGGTGCTGACGCGCCTCGCCTTCGCCCGACTCCTGGCGAAGGACGGGCAGCCGGCGCCGGTCATTCTCGACGACGCATTGGTCTATTCCGACGACGACCGGATCGAGCGGATGTTCGACGCGCTGCACCGGCAGGCCAGCAACCAGCAGATTATCGTCTTCTCGTGCCGACAGCGCGCCTTCGCGCAGCTTGGCGGTAACATCCTGCGAATGGTCCCGTGGGACCCGGAAGGCTGATTGGGGTCGCGCATCAGCGCTTGCCAGCCGGCGCGATCCCCGCTCTATCGCTGAGCATGACGATGACGCTGCATGATGGGCGCTGCTCATGACCGGCCCCCGCCAGGACGACAGTCCGCTGACGCTGGCCACACTGGGCTGGTCGCGTTTCTTCGCCGAACAGTGCGAGCCGGACGAGGCTGGGCTGGTGCCGGCCCGCATCGCCACAGTGCATCGCGCCCGGATGAGTGCGATCGCCGAGGAAGGCCCCATACGGCTGGAACTGGCGGTTCACACCAATACCGGTGAATACACGGTCGGCGACTGGGTTCTGGTCGAGCCCGGTACGCATCGGCTGCGGCGGCTGCTGGAACGCCGCAGCGTGCTTGCGCGGCGCATCGAGGGCAGTAAGACGCCGCAGCTTGCGGGTGCCAATATCGACACGCTGTTCATCGTCACCTCCTGCAATTCCGACTTCAACGTGGCGCGGCTGGAGCGCTATCTGGCGCTCGCCAACGAGAGCGGCGCCGAGCCTGTGATCCTGCTGACCAAGGCCGATCTGGTTAAGGACGTCGAGACGTATCGGGAGCAGGCGGCCGCCTTGCAGCGCGATCTGACGGTCGCGAGCGTGAACCCGCGCGAGGCGAATGCGGCTTCGGTATTGGCGCCCTGGTGCACGGAAGGCCGGACAGTGGCGCTGGTCGGCTCGTCGGGCGTCGGAAAGTCGACTCTGGTGAACGCTCTGGCCGGCACGAGCGACGCCGCACCGCAGGAGACCGGAGGCATCCGTGCGCGTGACGACAAGGGCCGCCACACCACGACCTCGCGCTCGCTGCATGCGATTGCCGGCGGCGGCTGGGTGATCGATACGCCGGGCATGCGCACCCTCCATGTCAGCGATGCGGCATCCGGCCTGGAGACGCTGTTCGCGGAAATCACCGAGCGCGCTCATCTTTGCCGCTTCCGCGACTGCAGCCATGAGCACGAACCCGGCTGCGCCGTGCAGGATGCGGTGAAGCAAGGCATCATCGACCCCGAACGGCTGGCGCGCTGGCGCAAGCTCGACCTCGAGAACAAGGCCAAGACGCCGGAGGCACGGGGCCCCAGGGGCAAGCGGCGTTAACGCCCTGCCGGCAAGAGCTGAGACCAGCTATTGCGGCCCGATGACTTGTTGCCACATGAAGCTCTGCGCGGCGGACGCCGCGCTGCGTTCGCCCTGACGGTTCAGGGATACGGCAAGCGGGGACAACAGGTCATGACACTCCAAATCAACAGTATCGCACCTGATTTCGAGGCCCAGACGACCGAAGGAAGGATCCGGTTCCACGACTGGATCGGGGAGGGCTGGTGCGTGCTCTTCTCCCACCCCAAGGACTTCACGCCCGTCTGCACGACCGAACTCGGCAACCTGGCCAAGATCAAGCCGGAGTTCGACCGGCGCGGCGTCAAGGTGATCGGGCTCAGCGTCGACCCGGTCGACCGGCATGCCAGCTGGGCGCAGGACATCGCCGAGACCCAGGGCTTCGCACCGAATTACCCGATGATCGGCGACACCGAACTCTCCGTCTCCAAGCTCTACAACATGCTGCCGGCCGAGGTCGAAGGCACCTCCGATGGTCGCACCGCCGCCGACAATGCGACGGTCCGCACGGTCTTTGTCATCGGGCCGGACAAGCGCATCAAGCTGACGCTGGCCTACCCGATGAGCACCGGCCGCAACTTCGACGAACTTCTGCGCGTGATCGACTCGATGCAGTTGACCGCCAAGCACAAGGTCGCGACGCCGGTGAATTGGAAGGATGGCGATGACGTCATCATCCTGGCCTCGGTCTCGGACGAGGATGCCAAGAAACAGTTCCCCCAGGGCTGGACGACGATGAAGCCCTACCTGCGCGTCCTGCCGCAGCCGAGGTAGAGCAGCGCGGCTCTCCCGCCCGGCTGAGCAGCGCCTCGCTCCAGCCGGGCGCTGACACGGCTGGGCGGGGTGGGGCGTGGGCGTGGTCGTGAGGGCTTTTCGCCCCGGTCACATCGCGACATGATCGATTGCGCCCAGCCGCCCGCGCAACCGTGATGCACGTTCGCGCCGCGGGCAGGGCCGGCGGATGGGTGGTGCGGGGCGGATCGCCCGTGGCGGGGGCTCCTGCGAGGACATCGAGAAGGGGGCCAGAGCGCACCGGCGCGACGGCCCGGATGGATATCTGACGAGCGACGATACTCAAGAAGCGGCGGCTGCGATGGTCGGGTTTTTTGACTATATCTGGCGCAACAGCCGCCGCGAGCAGATCAGGCTCATCGGCATCGTCGTCCTGTCTTTGCCGTTCTACTACCTGTCCCTCGACGTTCCCCGCTACATCATCTCAGATGCACTGCAGGGGCATGCCTTTGCCGGCGGGCGCGACACGGCCCGGTTGTTTCACCTGCATCTGAACTTTCCAGCCGTGCTGGGCGGGCCGCGGACCATCTTCGACGGCATCTGGCTCGACAGGCTGTCCTATCTGTTCGCGCTGTCGGGGGTTTTCCTGCTGCTCGTGCTGATCAATGGCGGCTTCAAATACGTCATCAACATGCGCAAGGGCGCCCTGGGCGAGCGCCTGCTGCAACGCCTGCGTCTCGACCTGTTCTCGGCCGTGCTGCGTTTCAAGCCCGAGGCGCTGCAGCGCATCAAGCCCTCCGAGGCGGCGACCATCATCAAGGACGAGGTCGAGCCGATCGGTGGCTTCGTCGGTGATGCCTTCGTGCAACCGGTCTTCCTGGCCGGTCAGGCGCTGACGGCGCTCGCCTTCATCCTCGCGCAGAACCTCGCGCTCGGCCTGATCGCCGCGGGCATGATCCTGATCCAGGGCGCGGTCATCCCACGCCTCCGGCGCGAACAAATCCGTCTCGGGCGTCAGCGCCAGATCGCCTCGCGGGCCTTCGCAGGCAAGATCGGCGAGGTCGTCGAGACCATGGCGGAGGTGAACAACCACGGCACCTCCGCCGTCGAGACGAGCCAGGTGGCACGGCGCCTCGAAACGCTGTTCGGGATCCGCTACCGGCTCTATGGGCGCAAATTCGCGGTCAAGGCGCTGAACAACCTGCTCGCGCAGATCACCCCGTTCCTCTTCTATGCGGTGGGAGGCTATTTCGCCCTGGCCGGCCGCCTCGATCTCGGCCAGCTCGTCGCCGTCATCGCGGCGTATCGCGACCTGCCGTCCCCGGTGAAGGAGCTGATCGACTGGGACCAGCAGCGGCTGGATGTCGAGGCCAAGTTCCAGCAAGTCGTCGAGCATTTCGCGCTGAACGGCGAGGCGACGCTCGAGCTCGCCGCCGATGGCGCGGACGATGCCGCCTGCCTGTCCGGTGCGGGCCCGATCGTGGCGCGCGGATTGACCGTCGTGAATCCCGCCGGTGATCACGTGCTCGACCGGGTCTCGCTCTCGTTGCCCTTGCAAAGGCACATCGCCCTGTCTGGTGGCGCGAGCGAGGGGGCCGGCATTCTGGCGCAGTTGCTGGGTGGCGGCCTGAGCGCCCGCGACGGCTCGTTGACCATCGCCGGAAGGCCGCTCTCCCTGTTGTCGCCCGAAGCGCGCGGACGCGCGATTGCCTATCTCGGCCCCGAGCCGGTGATCCTCGAGGGCAGCCTGCGCGACAACATCCTGTACGGCCTGCGCCGCGTCGTGCCGGACGAGACGAGCCCGGCGGGCTGGTCCGTGGACCCTGGCCGGGCCAACGCGGCTGACGAGGCCGAGCTCGACCGGAAGCTGATCGACGTGCTGAGAGTCGCAGGGTTGGCCGATGCGGTGTTCCGTTTCGGGCTTGCCGGCAAGCTCGATCGTGCAACACCGTCAGACGTGGTGCTTCGGATCTCGGAGATCCGCACCCGCATCCGTGCCAGACTCGCGGAGCGAGGCTTGGACGCGGCGATAGAGCCCTACGACCCCGAGCGCTACACGCGCAACGCAACGATCGGCGAGAACATCCTCTTCGGCGTGCCGACAGATCCGGCGCTGGTCGGCGCCAGCCTCGCCAGCCATGGTCCGACGCGCCGCGTCCTCGCCGATCTCGGCCTGACCGAACCGCTCCTGGCGATCGGGCGGCGCATCGCCGCGACGATGCTGGAGATCTTTCGCGATCTCGCCCCGGGCCATGTGCTGTTCGAGCAGTACTCCTTCATCGCAGCCGAGAACTTCCAGGAATATCGGGACTTGCTCGGGCGCGTGGAAGCCGGAATGGCCAGCGAAGCCGACCGCGCACAGCTCATCGGACTGGCACTTCTCTATGTCGAGCCGCGGCACCGTCTCGGCTTGCTCGACCTGACGCTCGAGCAGCGCATCCTTGCGGCCCGGTCGGCGTTTCATGATCGGGTGCCGGCTGACACACCCCATTCGATCGCCTTCTACGATCCGCTGGAGTACTGCGCGGCAGCGCCTGTCCGCGACAACGTCCTGTTCGGTTCGGTGGCGCATGACGCGGCCGTGGCCGACGAGATCATACGCGATACGCTAGCCGAACTGGGGCTCGACGCGGACATCCATCGTTGCGGCCTCGAACAGCCGGCCGGCTACGCAGGCCGGCTGTTGTTTCCGGCGATGAAGGTGCAGATCGCCCTAGCGCGCTGCCTCATCAAGCAACCGCAATTGCTGATACTCAACAATGCCTTCGGAGCCTTCGGCCAGGCCGATACGCGACAGACCCTCGACCGCGTCCGGGCGGCCATGAGTGGCCGAACGTTGATCGTTGCCGGGCGCGATCTCGCATCCGACCCGGGCTTTGACCTGCATGTAGCATTCGACGGAGCCAGGCTGTCGGCCGTGCAAAGCGGAGCCGGGGCGGAGTTGGCTGCGGAATGGCCAGCGCCTCCAGAGGCCGAAGCCGAGCCTCCGGCACCGGTCGATACCGAGGAGATCCGCGTGCTGCGATCGGTGCCGATCTTCGGCGACCTCGACACGGCGCGTCTCAAGCTCCTAGCCTTCACCGGCGAACGCGTCGCATTTGCAGCAGGCGATGTGCTCTTCCGGCAGGGCGATGAATCGGATGCGGCCTATGTGCTGCTCGCCGGCACTGCCGATGTCATCATCGAAGCCGGGGATGGCGGCCAGGTACGGGTGTCGAGCCTCGCCCAGAACGCCATTCTCGGCGAGATGGGTCTTGTGACCGACGATCCGCGCTCGGCCACGGTCGTCGCGACCTCCGCCATCGACGCGCTGAAGCTGCGCAAGGATGTCTTCCTTGCCCTGCTCGCCGAGTTCCCGAAGATGGCGTTGTCAGTGACGCGGCTGATGGTCCGGCGCCTGCGGGACAATGTCGCCACGACCGGGCAGCCGGATCGCCGCAGCAGCACGTCTGAGCGCTGACCGACGACCGTTCAGCGACGGGCGCGGCGGGCTACGACGCGACGTGAGACAACTCCAGCTTCTGCTCGGGCAGGAGGACGCGGCGAGCGGTCGAGACCGTGCGGGTACCGGGCGGGTTGGCGATGATCTCGTACATGCGGATCAGCCGTGCGCCTTCCAGGTCGCGATCATGCAGGGCGGTACTTCCCACGGGCCGGGTTTCGGCGATGCAGCTGGTGAAGGCGAAGGGCGTGTAGACGGGCAGGGGATAGGCTTCCCAGCCGTCAGACACCGGAGGGCTCGGACGTTCCATGATCCATTCGGCCGTGGCGCCGCTGATGCGGCAGGGTGAGGGAGCCCAGGCTTTGAAGGCCTCCAGGATGACATCCTGCGTGATGTTCTTCAGGTTGCAGATGACGGAGTACGCGTCGGCTACCGTCAGGATGGCGCTGATCCTGTCGCCGGGCGCCACGGGCAGCTCGAGCGGTTCTTCCTCGGTATCCTGGCCCCGTGCCCACCACTGGAACCACGCGTAGTATTCCGGCTGTCCGGCCAGTCCGGGTCCACAACGCTGCTTCGTGCCGATCTGGGGCAGCGACGAATCCAGATAGAGCTTCTGGCCGTCGAGCCCGATCCACGTCGAGCTGTGAAACTCCGGTTCGGCGCGACCCGGCGGAACCGACACGCTGGGCACCTTCCATTCGGCCATCACCGAGACGAAGCGATGGCCATCGCGGGGCGACTGATAGGCCCCGGACCAGTTGACGCTCTTCTGTGCCGGCTGGCCCGTCGGGGCTGTGCGCGTGATCACCGTGGCGTCCGCGGCAAACTCCGGACTCGCCAGCGCCGGGGCGAAACGCAAGGGCGGGCCATCGCGACGCGGTTGCAGAAATTCCCGTCGGAACGCAGCCGCCTTCGGGTTTGTGGGCATGGCATTGGGCGTCGGCAAGCCGTATTGCTCCAGGACGCTGTCGGGTTGCACCGCTGGATCAAAGGGACCGTGCGGCAGGCCGAGCGGCACAATCCTGTCCTGCCGCAGCACGCGGCTCCGATCGAACCTCGTTGGGCCGTCGCCAGGGCCGGACATCACGGAAAGGCCCTGTCAGGCGTCCATTCCCTTCGGGCCGCCGCGACCACGGCAAGCCCGAATGGCCTGATCGCATAAGCCGTCTGATCCTGCGGATCGGGCTCGGCGAGGATGTCGAACACCGCTTCCGCCAGGCGCTTGCCAGCTTCCGAGTCACTCTGGAAATGCAGGCCGGCGATCTCGCGATTGCGTGCGACCCGGCACGCCAGCGCGTGCAGGCCGGCTTTCATGGCATCGGCGTCGCGCTGCGGCAGGGCCGGCTGGACCAGCCCGAGCACATGCTGCATGCAAAGCGCGATCAGATGAGCCTGGGTCGCGTGGCCGCTCGGATAGGAGGAGTGGCCGGGCACCGGGACCGGCGGAAGCAGGGCCGGGCATTGCCAGGATGGGCGCGGCCGGTTGAACTCATGCTTGAAGTGCAGCGCGGCGAAGGACGCGATCAGGCTAGCGATGTGGAGCACCCGGAAGGTGCGCGGGTGCGAACCTGGCGTCATCGCCAGGAATTCCATGAAGGTCGTGATGAATTCGACATCCTGGCTCAGGATCTCGCCCAGCGCCGACGCACGTTCGTCGCGGGCCATCGCGCATAGGATGTCGATCTCGCGCGCCTGCTTCGTCCCCGACGTCGGGTCGTTCGGGACGACATAATCGTTGAGGCCGATCAGGATGTCGGCGAGATCGTCGTGGATCGCGCCCGGCCCCCAGTTCCTGGCGAAGGGGATCAGGACATCGAACGCATACCAGCGCGCGCCCCAGTTGTTCTCGTCGAAGGCAACAGAAGGCGCTGTGCCCGTATTGGCGCTGCGGAACTTGATCCGACGTCGAGATCCGGTGGATTCGTCGCGGATATGGACCTCCCGGCGAAGCTCTGCGATGCGTTCGACACCGCCCGCGCCGTTCGGTCGGGTTTCCATGATGAAGGGGAAATCGGGCCTGTCGGGGACGAACCAGCCCCCACCCATGTCGCCGCTGATCCCGGCGTTTCCCGTATTGCCGGTGTTGCCCGTGTTCCCGGTCATGGCTCGCCCCCCACGATTGCTGTTACGGCAAAGTCGTCAGGCTTCGGCTCAGTCAGGCAGTCCCGCTCCCCGCAGATGCCCGATCCATCGCTCCAGAACGGGTGGCACGAACGGGCAGCGCGGGGCGTAGGAGGTCAATCGAAAGTCGGGCTGGACCAGCATCAGGCGGTCCGCCGCGCGCGCGGCTTCCGCCATTCGGCCAGCCGCCACCAAGCTGGCGGCAAGCGTCCTCAATGTAAAGCGAATTGCAGGGTTGTACGCGACCGCGCTACGCGCCCAGCTGACGGCCTGATCGTAGTCGCCGTTGACGTAGTGGGCCTGCGCGAGCATGCCCTCGTGCCAGAAGCGATAGGGATCGGCCGGCGCCAGACGCTGTCCCTTCTCGCCGTGCAGCACCGCCAGAGGGCCGTCTCCGACGAATCCGCGTGTTGCGCTGCTCATCGACCAGGCCATCGCCACGCTCGGCCCGGCCTCGATCGCCCGGTCGAGGAAGCGTTGCGCCGTGACGGTGTCGTGCAGCAGGAAGGACTGGACATGGCCATAGATCGCCAGCGCGAGGGCATCGTTGCCGTCGCGCTCGACGGCCGCGAGCGCCCGGTCGACCGCGACCTTGGCGTCCCCGTCGGGATCGGGCGATCCGAGCTCGCCGACACGGAAGACATGCCAGAGGGCCGCATAGGTGAAGGGCGGCGCGTAGGCCGGATCCAGCGCCATGGCCTGCTGCAGCAGCCCGCGCGCACGGGCAAAGCTGTCGGGATCCATCTTGTAGAGCAGGTCGAGCGCCTGGAGCAGCAGGTCGTAGGCTGTCATGTTGTGGGGGTGCTGGCGCAGCGCCCGGCGCAGCTCGCGCTCCCGCACATGGGGGGCGATGGTTCTGACGAGCTTCAACGAGATGCGGTCCTGCAGCTCGAACAGCTCGGCGATCTTGCCATCGTAGTGATCGGCGCTGACCACGGCGCCGTTCTCGTTGGCGATCAGCTCGGTGCTGATCCGGACATTGCCGCGGTGTAGCGCTACGGTTCCGTCCATGATGTAGCGAACGCCGAGCCGGCGCCCGATCGCCACCGGGTCGACCCGCCGCCGACCATATTTCAGGGTCGATCCCCGCGAGATCACGAACAGCTCCTTCAGGCCGGACAGTGACTGGATGATCGAGTCGACGACACCGTCGGCGACCAGGGTCTTCTTGGACCGCGAACCATTCATGCGGAACGGCAGCACAGCGATGGATGCCCGCGCATCGACGCCGGCCGGCGCCTCGCCAATCTTCCGGGTCGGACCGGGGCCCGGCTCATAGCCGAGGGCGAAGACACGCACCGGCCGCTCGTGATTGCGCAGGAAGATCTCGCCCATGTCGAAAGCGAGCGACCTGGCCTCCTCGTCGGCCTGCTCGAAGACAGCCTCGGATATGATCACGCGGCCCTGCTCGGCATAGGATTGCAGCCTGGCGGCAACATTGACCCCGTCGCCGAAGATGTCGTCGTTCTCGAGAATGACGTCGGCAAGATGAATGCCCATCCGAAATGCGATCCGCAGCGCAAGCGGTTGGTCGGCGGTGGCGACGGCCAGCGCGCGCTGCAGGCGAAGCGCGCACCGCGTTGCCGAGGGGGCGCTGTCGAAGGTCGCCAGAAACCCGTCGCCGGTGTTCTTGACGATCCGCCCTTCATGCTCCTGCACGCAGGGATCGATCAGGCTGCTGCGCAGGCTCATCAGGCGATGATGAGTCGCTTCCTCCGCCGCCTCGCTGAGGCGCATATACCCGACGACGTCGGCTGAGAGGATGGCAGTCAGATGGCGCTGCATCGTCGCTACGAAGCTCTCATGTCCCGACCGGAAAGCGCCGGTCGCGACGGCCAGTGCAGGATCAAGCAAGCTTGGCTGAATGCTGGCATGAGAGCCCGGCGCGGTCCACCTCTATGCTGGCCGAGTTCGGCGTCGCAGCAATTGCACGAGCGGGCGGTCCATCACGTTCCCGCGAGACGCCGTCGTCGGGCGGACGACGCAATTTCGACAACGAGAACGATATGCGGTCCGAATTATCGAGCCCGCTCAGATCAATGGCTGCTTTTCTTCGGATCCCAATAGAGCGTTTCGATGCGCTCCATTCCGATGTCGCTCAAGGTGTGGTCGTCGAGAGGCTCCGGCTGGAAGGCGGCGAACCGATCGTCGCGTCCCCGCGACAGCCACCGACGAAGGGTACCGGCTCCGCGCGACAGCCGTCCCAGGAACGAGCCTTCGCCGGTCCCGTCAGCCGGCCCGACGTCGCGCAAAGCTTCCAGATCTGCTACTTTCAAGGTGGTTTGATGATGGTTCAGGGCGTTGTACACGACGTAACTCCCCAGTTGGATCGGCATTGTCGCTGATCGCGAAGGATGATCGCGGCGGCTGATCGCGATGGGTTTCTGGAACTTTAGAGCTTCGGGTTCTGTGCGCTGGATCACATAGGCTGCCGCCGCTCGGCGGAGCCGGTCGCCGGGGTCGCTGGATGAACGAGGGGCGTCAGCGCATCGCGAGCCTTCTGTCGACGAACCCGTTCTTCTCCGGGCTGGTCCAGGACACGCTCGACAGGATCGCGGCGATCTGCAAGCCGCACCATCTTGCGGCGCGCGAGGTGCTGTTCCTGAAGGGAGACACGAGCGATGGGCTCTATGCGATCCGGCGCGGGTTGATCCGTATCGGAACGACCGATGACCTCGGGCAGCAGATGACGATGAACATCCTCGGGGGCGGCGACATCTTCGGCGAGATCGCCCTGCTTGACGGCCGCTCCCGAACCGCCGATGCGGTGGCGATGGAGGATACGGACATGTTCTTCCTGCCGCGGCACGACTTTCTGGGCCTGCTCAAGAGCGACCCGTCGATCGCGCTGCAATTGCTCGAGCTTCTCTGCGCTCGGCTGCGCGACCTGATCGAGCGGATGGAAGAGACGACATTCTTGTCCGCCGAGACGCGGCTGGCCCGCCGGATTCTGATGCTCGTGACCGACTACGGTGCAGAAGTCCACGCCTCGCAGGAGGAACTCGCCTCGCTCGCCGGTGTGACGCGTGAAACGGTGAACCGCCACCTGCAGAATTGGAAGCGCGACGGCATTCTCTCGCTCGGGCGCGGCCGGCTGATGATCCATGATCTCGAGGACTTGAAGCGGCTCGCCAGGATCGGTGCGATTTGAGCACCGGGCAGGCTCGCGCCCGGTTGCCACCGGTGCGTCATTGCGGGGCCAACGCGGCGGCCGCGAAAACCGATACGGGCCGGTCGAACCCCTTCAGAGCACGCGGAACGAGTTCGACAAGCGGCAGCTTCGAGCCCACGGCGCTGGCCGCGACACGATCGACGAGGATTTCCCGGTCATGAGCGCCCGAGCACAACCGTGATGCGAGGTTCACGACGTTGCCGATGGCGGTGTAGTCGAGGCGGCCTTCCGAACCGATGCGCCCGACGGTCGCCGGCCCCATGGCGAGACCCACGCCGAAGCCGAGCCCGTGGTCGAGCGCCTGCCGCTCCGCCAGGAGCCTTTGCACGTCAGACTGCATGTCGCGGGCCATCTCGACGGCACGCAAGGCGGGGTCGGGGCAAGGCACCGGTGCGTTCACGAGCACCATCGCACCGTCGCCGGAAAAATTGGTCAGCGTGGCACCGTGGTTGCTGACCACCCGTTCGAGCGCATCGTAGTACTCGCCCAGAAGGTGAATGACGGTCTCGGGGTCGGAGCGCGCCGAAAAGGCGGTGAAGCCCCGCAGGTCGCAGAAGACCACGACGACTTCGACGCGGCGGCCGTCCAGCACATGCTCGTCTCCGCTGCCATCGACGAGCTCGGCCACTTGTGGCGCGAGAAAGCGCTTGAGCCGGCTGATCCGCTCCGAGCGTTCTTGTGAGACCGCCAGCTCGCCCGCCATCTCGTTGAAGCGGGCCGCAAGCCGTTCGAATTCGTCGCCCGTTGCAATGGTGATCCTGTGGTCGAACTGCCCTGCGCCGATCCGCGCAACCCCGTCTTCGAGCACCAGGATCGGCCGTGTCATGCGCTGGGTGAGCCAATAGGCGAGGGCTGCTGCCAGCGCAGCACCCGCCACGAGCAGGCCCAGCGTGCGCCAGAGCGCGGCATAGATCGGCCCAAAGGCCTCGGCCGCGGGCTGGCTGACGATGACGCTCCAGCCGGCGGACGAGATCGGCGCCATCGCCGCCAGCACCGTGTTGCCCGCGATGTCGCGGCCGGCGATGGCTTCGCCAGGTCGCGCGACGATGGCTGCCCGTAGATCCCTGAGCGGCTGGGTGCCGGCATCGTCGGCACGAAGCACCAGGCTGATATCGGGATGGGCGATGAGGCGGCCTTGCCGATCGAGAACGAAGGCTTCGCCCGTCCGTCCGACCCGTATCGCCGAGATCACATCCCAGATGAATTTGAGGTTGACCTCGGCGACGGCGACACCGGCCGCCGCACGGCTGCCCGCGACGGATACCGTCATGAAGGGCTCCGAACCGCGCTGGAATGTCACTGGCCCGAACCAGGAACGCTCCCCGCGGGCGCCCGTGACGGCCGGGTTGGCGGAATGGTCCTCGCCACCCTCGATCCGATTGAGCCCGATCCTCGACACGAACAGGCGCTCCCTGCCGGCTGCATCGACGAGGGCGAGGCTGAGGACGGCCGGAACCTGCCGCAGCAGAAGCAGGGCCTCCAGCCTGCGCCTCTCATCGGCACTGTCCGACCAGGGCAACTGCACGGTCCAGCGGAGCTGGTCGCGGATGCCTTCCATGAAATCCTGAATCTTGGAGGCGGCTGCCCGGGCCTCGGCATCGAGCAGATCGTTCAGATCGGCCCGCCGGTCGCGATAGCCGAGCCAGGCCTGGCTGCCGCCTGCGATCAGAAGTGGCACGACGACCGCTGCGAACAGGGCAAGGAAATACTTGCTGAACAGGGACATCCGCGGTGCGGCGAGGGGATCGGACACAGTCTTGGCTCTCGGGCGGCGCGCCGGCCAGCTCATTCGGTCAGATGCTCATTCGATCACAAGGTCGGCGCTGCTCAGAAGCGAGGGCGGAAAGGCCAGGTCGAGTGTCCTGGCCGCCTTGAGATTGATGCACATCTCGACTTTTGTGACACGTTGTACCGGCAGCTCCGAGGGCTTCGCACCCTTGATAATCCGGCCGGCATAGATGCCGGTGTGGCGGTGCGACTGTTCGAAGTCGCCGCCATAGCTCATCAATCCGCCGGCAAGCGGGAAATCGCGGGATTGCGTGATCGCCGGCACGGCATGGGTGACGGCAAGCGCCGCCAGTTGCGGGCTGCGGTAGGCGAAATACGGGTCAGAGCTGAAGACGAGGCCCCCGACACGCAGCTGCGCCGCGCTTGCGAACATCGCGTCGAATTCCTCCTCGGCGCTAGCCTCCAGGATGCGCAGCTCCAATCCGAGGCTGCTCGCTGCGACCTGGAGATTTCCCAGTTGCGTTTTCGCCGTCGGGCTGGCCGGGTTCATGGCGGCAGCGAACAGCTTGATGCCAGGACGCAGCTCGCTCATGAACTCCAGCCGCTTGCGGGAAACCTCGACGCTCAGGCTCGACACCCCGGTGAGATTGCCGGCCGGTCGCGAGAGGCTGTCCACCACGCCGAGGGCGACGGGATCGCCCCCCATCTCGAAAACGACCGGAATATCGGAGGTAGCCGCCTTCGCCGCGAGCGCGACTTCGGCGCCACCAGGCGCGACGATCAGGTTCACCTGCCGGTCGACCAGGTCCTTCGCCAATGCCGGCAGCCGGCGGTACTGACCTTCCGCCCAGCGATACTCGATCGCGACGTTGCGTCCCTCGATAAATCCGGTTTCGGCGAGTCCGGCTCGGAAGGCTGCAAGACGACTGGCGTAGCGGTCCGGCGATTCCGAGCCAAGATATCCAATCACCGGCACTGTGGGGCGCTGCGCATTGGCCGGAACGGTCCATGACGCCAGCGCACCTCCGAGGAGCGCGAGGACGTCGCGTCTCCTCGTTCGAGCGAAGGCCGCGGCCGAGGCGGAGGGCACGAAGCGCAAGGCCGTCTCTCCTTCCAACCAACACTGCCGTCAGCGTAAAGCGCACAATCTTATCCTATGCGCTCGGCCGCGGTATAGCCGGTTGCATGGTCGAGATCAGCGCCGCGTGGCGACGACTTCCAGATAGGCGCTCGGCACGACCACCGTTCCGTCCCCGGAGCGGTTGAAGCGGGCGATCAGCGCCTTCAAATCCTGCTCCAGCGCGAGCTGGGCCGGCGGCGCCAGGGCGGCGAATGTCTTGAGGACCGGGCCGTAGTATCCCCTGAACACCTCAAGCCAATGCTCCGGCGAGTGATAGCGGAAGACGAAGTGGCGCTCCGTCGCCTCGACCATCGCCTCATCGGCGGGGAAGAGTTCGGCAAGCCGCGCCCGGGTGCCCCAGAGCGCCGGCGAGCGTGCGCCGGGCGGGGGTGCCATATGCTGCCCGATTGTCTTGAACAGTTGGCCTATGAAGCCCTCGGGCGTCCAGTTGGCCATCCCGATCTTGCCGCCGGGCCGGCAGACGCGCAGGAGTTCGCTTGCGGCGCGCTCCTGGTCGGGCGTGAACATCACGCCGAAGGTCGAGAGGACTGCGTCGAAACTGGCATCGGGGAAGGGCAGGGCTTCCGCATCCGCCTCGCGGAACACCATCTCCAGGCGCTCCGCTCCGGCCCGCTCGCGGGCGCGCTCGAGCAGGGCGCCGACATAGTCCGTGCTCGTCACCTTGCACCAGCGCCGTGCCGCCGCGAGGCTGGCATTCCCGTTGCCCGCAGCGACGTCGAGCACCGTCTGCCCGGCACGCAGATCGAGGGCCTCGCAGAGGTTCTCGCCGACGATTTGCAGCGTGGTTCCGACGACGGCATAATCGCCCGACGACCAGGCGCCATGCTGGCGGGCCTTGATCGCGGCGAAGTCGACGGTCGGTGCGGTTTGGCTCTGGATCGTGGCAGTGGCTGACATTGCTCGCTCTCCATGTGAGGGGCCGTGCTTCTGCGATGCGGCCTATCCCTGCGCGTGCGGGGGCGGGCCTGTCGTCGCGACAGCTGTGACGCGATGCCTCCGAGACTAGTCGCCACCCGTGGAAGCGAGCGTGGGATCCGGTGTGGAAATGGCCGTGGAATCCGACACAGCCGGCGTCCTCGAAACGAACCCTGCCTTGCAGGTGCGGCTGCTGGGACCGTTGGCGATCCGGCGAAACGGAGCTTCGCTGGCGCTCCCCCGCTCGCGCAAGGTCCGCGCGCTCTTCGCCTATCTGGCACTAACGCCCCAGCCGGTCACACGGACCCGGCTTTGCGAACTGCTCTGGGACGTACCCAATGATCCACGCGGCGAACTACGGTGGTGCCTGAGCAAGATCCGGCAGATGGTCGATGGGCCTGACCGGCAACGAGTCCGCGCGCAGGCCGACACGGTCTGGCTCGACCTGTCGGATTGCAGCGTCGATGCATGCGACATTGCTCATGCGAGCCGGTCGGGCATCGGGACATTGGGCCCGGCCCAGGCGGAGGCCCTCGCGGCTCTCGTCCAGAGCGAGCTTCTCGATGGGCTCGAGATCGAGCGCTGTCCGGCCTTCGACAACTGGCTCATGGCGCAGCGGCGGCGCTTCCATTCCATCCACATCGCTCTCCTGGAAAGATTGGTCGCATGCGGCGAGGATCAGGGCAGCGGTCATCTGGAGCGCTGGCTGGAACTCGCGCCATTCGACCTGCGGGCGCATGGTCTGCTGCTCGCCCGTCTGGCCCGGAACGGCCAGCTTCGCGACGGCGACGATCATCTGGCAGCGGCAAGCCGGCTGTTCGAGGCGGAGGGCTTCGATGCCGCGCCTCTCCGGCAAGCCTGGGCCGCGGTGCGAACCGCGGGCGCCGATCGCCCGCCGGCCGCAGCCGCGACGCCCGCCGACGTTCCGGAGGTGGGCGCGGCCGTCGGCGATGAAGGCGAGGTGGCCGGCGCGGCACGGCGCGCCTCGATCGCTGTGATGCCGTTCACCGATCAATCAATCGCTGCCGGAGAGGATGGTGGAGCGGCTGCGGCGCTCGCGCATGACGTGATCACCCGGCTCGCGAAGCTGCGCAGCCTCTTCGTGATCGCTCAGGGCACCGTCTTCAGGCTGCACGACCGGCATATCGGCCCGGAGCAGGCCGGCAGGATGCTCAAGGTCGAATATGTCGTCAGCGGCTCATTGCGGCGCCAGACCGGCCGCCTGACGATCACCGTCGAACTCGCCGAGACGGAAAGCGGCCGCGTCGTCTGGGCCGAGATCTTCAATCGCACGGCCGACGACACATTCCTCGTGCTCGACGAGATCGGCGACCGCATCGTCGCGAGCGTCGCCAGCGAGGTCGAGGCGGCCGAACGCAACCGCGCCATCCTGAAGCCGCCCAATGGCCTCGACGCGTGGGAAGCGCATCATCGTGGCCTCTGGCACATGTATCGCTTCAATCAGGCCGACAATGACAAGGCCCGCTCGTTCTTCGAGCGGGCGATCAGGCTCGATCCGACCTTCGCGCGCGCCTATGCCGGGCTGTCCTTCACCCATTTCCAGAACGCCTTTCAGGGCTGGACGGCGCGCGCGCCGCAGATCGATCTGGCCTTCGAGGCGGCCGGACAGAGCCTCATGGTCGATGACCGCGATCCGGCCGCGCATTGGGCAATGGGCAGGGCGCTGTGGCTGCGCGGTCGCCACGACCAGTCGGTCGCCGAGTTGGAACAAGCGATCGCGCTCAGCCCGAATTTCGCCCAGGGCCACTACGCGTTGGCCTTCGTCCATTCGCAGGCCGGCGATGCCGCCGCGGCGATCGCGTCCTCGGACTACTCGCGCCAGCTCAGCCCCTTCGACCCTATGCTGTTCGGCATGCTCGGCGCTCGCGCCATGGCCCTGGTCCGGCTCGGGCGCTTCGACGAGGCGGCGGATTGGGCGATCAAGGCTGCTGCTCGCCCGAATGCGCATGCCCAGATCCGTGCGATCGCCGCGCTGTCGCTATCGCTCGCCGGGAGGCACGACGAGGGGCAGGCTCATCTGGCGGCCATACGCAGCGTGCTGCCGCATTACCGCATCGACGACTTCCTCACCGCGATGCATTTCACCCCTGAAGGCGCGCAACTGTTTCGCGACGGCGGACGCAAGATCGGCCTGGACTAGCGCGAGGCCGCCGTTCGGCGCAGGCTCAGGCCCGGCGATGGCGCCAGACCGCGAAGAGACCGAAGGCGCCGACCTGGGAGGCCATGAGGATGAACGACCAATCGAAGCTGGCGGTGCGGTTGGCAATCACCGCAAAGACGATCGGGCCGCAGACTGAGCCGACGAAACCGAAGAGATTTGATGCGGAGGTGACGTCGCCGATGAGGGCAGGCGGGGCCAGCCTCGCGAGTTCGGCCATATAGACGCCATTCCAGCCCAGTGCAGTCGCGCCGACCAATGCGACGCAGGCATAGACCCATATGGCGGGCGCCGCTGCCGACCAGACGAGCAGCAGGATGGCCGCACTCGTTGCCAGGGAGAGGAGGTAGAGCAGCAGCAGCCCACGTCCCAGTCTATCCGCCAGCCAGCCGAGGAAGATGCGTGAGAGGGTGCTCGCCGTCAGCAGCACGGCAACGAATGTGCCTGCCTCGGCAAGCGATTTGCCCTGCTGGGTCACCAGATACGTCGCGGTAAAGGCAGTGACGCTGGCCTGGGAGATCGAAAAGGCGACGCCCATCGCTGTGAGCAGCGGCAGGGCGGGGTGGGTGCGAATGACGCTGGCCGAGCGCAGCAGGGCGGCAGGCGACAGGAAGAAGCGTGCCCAGGCGTGGTTGAGCGGCCCCTTCTCTGCATCAAGCCGCGGCTGGAAAGGCTGGACGGCCAGAGCGCTCAGAACGACGATCACAATGATCAGCCAGATCGCGTTGGCAAAGCCCAGCGCCAGCACGGCGGGCGCAATCGTGAAGCCGGCGATCGCCCCGCCCAGCGGGACGCCGGCCTGCCTGATCGAGAAGATCAGAGTCCGGTGCCTGGGCGGCGCCGTTCCCATCAGAATCTTGCTGCCGGCCGGGTTGTTCGGCGCCACGCCCAGGCCGATGGCGAGTGCGCCAAGCAGGCCCACGAAGACGTTGGGGTAGGCCAGCAGTGCAACGCCTGCGGCGACGCAGGCGAGGCTGAGCTGCAAGGTCCGGATCGGGCCGTAGTGATCGAGCATCGGGCCGCCGCAGGCCAGGCACCAGCATATGCCGATCGAAACGATGGCCGAGACATAGCCGATGCTCTCGGGCGGCAAGCCCCATCGCTGCGTCAGGATTGGCCCGAGAAGTGGGATGGCTGCCGAAGCAAACGAGCTGACGATTTGAATGAGAAGGGTCGCGCACAGGGCGCTCGCCCACACAGGCAGCTTCAAGGCGCTTCTCCATCCCGTCGCCGCTAGATGTCCTGCTCCGCGACGGGACGACAGTTGACTCGGTTCTGCAGCGTTGCGCCTGTCTTCGGGGAATGCTCGGGCAGCGTCGAGGCCGGTTTTCGGCCGGCTGGGCTGCACCGGGTGCATGCGAGCCTCAAGGCAGATGCCCCGGCCTCCGCTCGATTGACGCGGCCCCACGAGGGGCGGCGCTCAGGCCTTCAGATGCAGCGTCACCAGGACGACGATTTCCGTGCCCGAAGGCAGCGATGCGGCGACACGGACGAAGTTGCCGAAATGCCCGAGACGCTGGAACGTCACGCCATCCTTCTGTGCGGGCAAAGCGAATTCGGAGCCTTCGCGGCACCAGTGCATGCCGTCGGCCGAGATCTCGATGCGTGCCATCGGAAGCGCGCCCTTGGGTTCCTTGAGCGCGCGGACGAAGATGACGGCCTCCCTGGCCCAGCCGGCCTCATAGGGCTCGGTCGCACTTTCGCCGGTCCAGATCTCGTTGCGGGCAACGACGGCGGTGAGGTTCTCGGGCAGCATCAGAAATCTCCCGACAGGCAGACGGAATCGAGATAGGCGAAGGCGCGCTTGTCGGTGTCCGTCTCGGCGAAGAAGGCAAGGTTCAGCATGCACCAGAGATTCTTCATCGCGGGGATGCGGATCGGCTCGAAGCCGCCCATGTCGAAGACCCGGTCATTCACCTGAAAGCCGGTCGCCTGCATCGTCGCGAGGTCGAAGTCGAAGCGGAAATAGTGCCAGTTCACCTTGGTCGGGATCTCGTTGTAGCAGAGCCGCTGCTCGCCGCCGGGCAGGTCCTCCCAGTCGGATTCCGCCAGGTGATAATGCGTGATCGTCTTGCCGGAGGTGCCGATCGGCTTGATCGGCGTCGTCTTGCGCTTGAACTGCCATTTCTGGACGTGCTGGCCGTCGAGGGCGTTCAGAAAGCGCAGATGCGGCATCACGCGGTTGCCACCCGCGCCATGCTGGTCCGTGACCTGGAGATCGTAGAGAAAGCCGAACGACCGGATGTCGGTCTCCGACAGCGCCAGCTCGGTGGCCTCCGGCTTGAAGGTGAAATAGGCCTCGATCCGGATCGGACCGGGCTTGCGGAAGGTCAGGCGCTTGATCGCGACGTTCTGCGCGCCCTTTTTCGGCCGTGTCGCGATCTTCAGGGCGTAGGAGCCGTCAACGCCGCCATGCGAGCCGAAATCCCAATTGGGCAGGGTCGAGAGCATGGCATGGCTGTGCTGGGCATAGCCCGGCAGCATCGCGTCGAGCGTATCCTCGTAATTTCCGACGAGCTGGGTCCAGCCGCACATGCCGCGGTCGAAATCGTCGAGGCAGATGATGCGCGGCAGCGGATCGAAACGGCTGAGCTGCGGATCGGCCTCGCGGATGGCACGGCGCATGTCGTCGAGCCGGAAATCTGCAGCGTTCATGGCTTCTACCCTTTCACCGCGCCGGCGGTCAGGCCCGCAACGAGATGCTTCTGCATGAGGATGACGAAGGCGAGGACCGGCACGAGCTGGACGGTGGACGCCGCGAAGAGCACGCCCCATTCGACACCCTCGACGGCGCCGATCATCTCGGAGATCACCAACGGCGCCGTCTTGGCCTTGGTCGTGGTGAAGATGAAGGCGAACAGGAACTCGTTCCAGGCATAGACGATCACGAAGACCGAAACCGCCAGCATGCCCTGTGCAGCCATGGGCAGGATCACGCGCCAGACGATCTGCATCTGCGAGGCGCCGTCCATCATCGCGGCCTCGTCCAGCTCGCGCGGAATCTGGTCGATGAAGGTGCGCATCACGATCGTGCCGAGCGAGACGAAGAAGGTGGCGTAGAGCACGATCAGGATGAAATGGGTGTCGTTCAGCCCGAGCCGGTTCACTACCGGAAACAGCGGCAGCGTGATCACGATCGGGGGGATCAGCCGGATGAAGATCAGGAAGAAGGCACTGGCCTGCAGGCCCCTGGAGGCGAAGCGCGAATAGGCGAAGCCGGCCAGAAGCGAGACGCCCACGGCCAGGATCGTGGCGCCGACCGTCACCAGGAAGCTGTTCCAGAGCCCGAAGAAGAAGTCGCCCCAGCGGCCCCAGAGCATTTCGTAATTGGCGAGCGTCGGCGCGAAGGAGAAGGCGCCCGAGGTCGAGAAGATGTCGCGGTCGGCCTTGAAGGACGACATCACGATCAGCGCGATCGGCAGGATCGACCAGGCGACGATCGCGAGGACGCCGAGGAGCTTGAAGGCTGCGCGCAGAGCAGGGAGCTTAAGCATGCTTGCCGAACATCTCCCTGTAGAGCCGGCGCAGATAGAACAGCGCCAGCACGAGCGAGGCGAGCACGAGCAGCCAGCCGGTGGCGGCGGCCGAGCCGAAGGCGTTGTAACGGAAGGCCTCGAGATAGAGGTACACCGCGAGCACCTCGGTCGTGCGCGCCGGGCCACCGCCGGTCATCAGCCAGACCTCCGAGAACAGGCGGAAGGCGAAGATGTAGCGAAACAGCGCCGCGATCAGCAGGGCCGGCATCAGCAATGGCAGCGTGATGCGCCGGAAGGCAGCCCAGCCCGTCGCGCCGTCGATGGCGCCGGCCTCGTAGAGATCACTCGGGATCGAGAGCCGGGCCGCATAGATGATGATGAAGCTGAAGGGCAGGTGCAGCCAGATCGAGAGCAGCGAAACCATGAACAGCCCGTGGCTCGGCTTCACCGCCCATTCGATCGGTGGCAGGCCGACGAAGGCGAGCACCTGGCTCATCATCCCGACATCGGGCTCGAACAGAAAACGCCACATCACCACCGCCGAGACCTCGCTGACCGCATAGGGCGCGAGCACGATGGCGAGCAGGACCGGCCGAAACGGCACGCCCGAGGCGAAGAACAGCGCCATCAGCAGGCCGAGCAGAAGTTCGACATGCACGACGACCGCGACGACGATCACGGTATTGACGAGTGCCCGCCAGAAATAGGCATCGCCCAGCACCTTCGCGTAGTTGGCGAGGCCGACGAAGGTCGCAGCCTGCCCGAAGGAAGACTGGTTGAGGCTGAGCCAGAAGACATAGATCGCCGGCAGGAAGATGATGCCGCCGACCATGAGTTGGACCGGCGTGACCAGCGCGACGGCGGAGAGGGGAGCGCGCACGCTCATCACGCGATCCGGAAGCGCGCGAGCGCGTCGCGGTCGATCTCGATGCCCAGCCCCGGGCCCTGCGGCACCTTGAGCCTGCCCTCGATCAATTGCGAGCCCTCGCCGACAACCGGCGTCGTGAAGGCGTCGCGCAGCGGGTTCTCGTAGACCATGCACTCGAAGGTGCGGAAACTCTCGGCCGCAGCGGCAAGCTGGAGGCTGGCGGCGACGCAGATCGCGCCCGACCAGCCCACATGCGGCGCATAGGCCGTGTTGAAGGCCGCCGCCAGCTCGGCGATGCGCCAGGTTTCAGTGATGCCGCCCGAGCGCGTCACATCCGGCTGGAGCAGCCCTAGCGAACGATCCTGCAGCATCGTCAGCGCCTCGGAGGCGACATAATCGCTCTCACCGGCTGCAAGGCGGATCGGCAGATGCTGCGCCAGCCTTCGATAGCCCTCGCGATCATGCGGCGCGATCGGTTCCTCGAAGAAGCCGTAGCCGAGATCGGCGAGCGCGCGGCCGACGATCATTGCATCGTCGACGTCATAGGCCCAGTTGGCATCGACATAGAGCGCGATGTCGTCGCCCGCGAGCTTGCGCACCAGCCTGGCGCGCGCGACCGCGTCCTTCAGCGGATGGCCGAGCTTGACCTTGATCTCGCGGAAACCCGCCTTCACCGCGGCGGCGACCTCGGTCTCGACGGTCGCGTCATCGAGCCAGTTGATCGAGGATGCGTAGGCTGCGACCTCGCTGCGCCCCATGCCGCCAAGCAGCTTGTGGACGGGCTGTCCGGAACGCTTTCCGGCGATATCCCAGAGCGCGATGTCGACGGCCGAGATCGCCTCGACCAATTGCCCGCCGGGCCGGCCGGACAGCGCCGCGCGCATCGCCTTCCAGAGCGCGCGCCGGTCGGCAGCATCCTTGCCAAGCAGTCGGGGTGTCAGCGCCTCGTCAATGAGCCGGGCGTATCCGGCGGCGCCGCGCCGGCACAGGCCTTCGCCGAAACCGGTCACGCCATCGGCCGTCACGATCTCGACGACCACGAGCTCGATCGCAGGATAGTCGCCCTGCGAGGTGCGCTGGACCTTGGGCAAGGTGGCGCGCAGCGGATGCGCGACGACCCTCTCGATCTGATCTGCTGTCATGCGGCGCTGTCCTCCCCAGGACAACCAAACGAATTTGGATGAGTCACTTATTTGATAAGTTCATCAGTTGCAAAGATGCCGATCGTCTGTCAATCATCATTTCCATGGAGACAGGAATGGCGGACGCAGCGATCGAGAACGTCAGCGACGACCCGTTCGGCGGGACCGATGTCGTACCGATGCGCCTTGGCGATGCCGTGATCCAGCGCATCACGCAGGCGATCCAGGACGGCCGCCTGAAGCCCGGCGACGCACTTCCGTCGGAATCGCGGATCGCGGCGTCTTTCGGCGTGAGCAAGCCGATCGCCCGCGAGGCGATCCGCCAGCTTGCGGCGATGGGCGTCGTTCATATCCAGCAGGGCAAGGTCACGCGGGTGCAGGCGCTGAACGCTGCACCGCTTGATCGCTTCTTCCGTTTCGCGGTCGGAGGCAGCCGGGCCGGGCTGATCGAGGCCGTGGAACTGCGCCGCATTCTCGAGCCGCCGATCGCCGCGCATAGCGCCGAGAGGCGCAGCGAGGCCGATCTTGCGCGCCTTGATACGATCATGACGCATATGGAAGCCGCGCTCGGCGACGTGCCGCGCTGGATCGAAGCCGATCTTGACTTCCACGAGGCGATCGCCGCCTCCTCCGGCAATCGCCTGCTTGACTTTCAGATCCGTGGCCTGCGGCCGGTGATCCGGCAGGTGATGGAAATCTTCAATTCGCGCGAGGCCCGCACGCAAGCGGACTGGCGCAAGACCTATGAGCGGCATGTGCGCGTGGTCGATGCGATCCGCGCCGGCGACGCCGATGCGGCGCGAGCCGCCATGAACAAGCACTTCGAAGCGGCTGAAGCCGCCATCGCGGAAATCGCGGCATCACGGGAGGACGACCATGACCACAAGACAAGGGCTCGACCGTAGGCAGCTCATCGCCGGCATCGCGGGGGCAGGCCTCGCCGGATTCGAGGTCTCGCCCGCTTTCGCGCAGGGCGGCCCGCTCAACGTCTTCGCCCATCGCGTCATGCAGACGGTCGCAACCGGCGCTCAGGGCGGCGACATCACCAAGGACTGGGCCCAGAAGAACGGCACCACGATACAGTGGACGACCTTCGATACCGGTCCGCTGCAGGAGAGGCTGTTCCGCGAGGCGAGCCTAGGCGAAACCTCGGTCGATGTCGGCTTCCTCCTGAACACCCAGGCGATCCCGCGCGCCGCCACCCTGTTCGAGCCGCTTGACGACTTTCTCAAGCGCGATCCGCTGGAGGACGGCGCCGACGTCTTCCCCGGCCTGATGGAGGGGATGAAGGTTGGCGGCAAGCAGATCGCGATCCCCTTCCGCCACGCCTCGTCGGGCCTGCACTTCAATGAGGAGCTGCTGGCGGAGAAGGGCTTCTCGAAGCCGCCGGCAACGATCGAGGAAATGGTCGAGATCGCCCGCGCCTGCACCTATCGCAGGGCCGACGGCACGGCGGTGACCGGGCTCTGCATGCCCGGCGTGACCTATCCCAACGTGATCGACATCGCCCGTGCCTGGGACGGTGACTTCATCACGCCCGACTTCAAATGCGTCGCCGACCAGCCACCGATGCTGAACGCGATCAAGCTGCTGCGCGCCCTGTTCGAGGCGGGCGCGTTTCCGCGTACCTTTGCGACGCTTTCGCCTGAGGACGTCAATGTCTGGATGCAGACCGGGCGCGCGGCGATGAGCCTGCAGAGTATGGGCCGAAACCGGATCTACAACGACCCGCACAAATCGAAATTCCCCGGCAAGATCAAGACGATCGCGGTGCCGGCTTCCAAAACGCTTGCGGGCAAGTATGACGCCGCGCCGGCCAAGGTCGAGTTCTGGGGGATGGTCATCCCGAAGAACGCCAAGCGCAAGGATCTCGCCTGGAGCTTCATCAAGGCGATGGCCTCCAAGGAAGCGACCCTGAAGGCCGCCCTGAACGGCAATGGTCCTGTCCGCGCCTCGACCTATGCCGATTCGGGCTTCGCCGGCACCGTTCCCTACGCGGCCGAGGAATTGAAGGTGCTCAAGGTCGCGCGCGTGCCGATGCCGGCCTTCGACGAGGCCGCGCGCGCCGGTGATCTCTTCAAGGAGGAGGCGGAGGCAGCAGTCCTCGGTCTGAAGACGCCGGAGGAGGCGATGGCGTCGCTGGTCAAGCGCGTCCAGCCGCTGCTGCCGGCCTGAGATCATCCAAACAAGACCGCGCGGAATAGCGCGAGCCAAGCTCTCGGAGGAATGCCATGTCGAAGTTCATATCCCGTCGCGACTTCGGGCTGTTCGCGGGCGGCGCAACCGCGGCCCTGTCCTTGCCGGGCGCAGCTCTCGCCCAGGCCAGGACCGTCACGGCGCTCGGCCATCGCGTCCACCAGACCTCCGCGACGACCGGCCCTGGCGGCGATGCGACCGAAGGGTTCCGCAAGCAGGCGGACGCGACCGTCAATTGGGTGACCTTCGGCGACGTCAACGCGATCCATGAGCGGCTGTTGCGTGAGGTCTCGCTGGGCGAAACCACGATCGACGTCGCCTATCTGCTCAACGGACGCGCCGTGCCGCGCAATCTCAAGCTGTTCGAGCCGCTCGACGCCTTGATGAAGGCGGCGCCGATCGAGGCGGTGGACGATTTCGCACCCGGCCTGATCGCGCCGATGCGGCTCGATGGTGCGCTGCACGCCATCCCCGTGCGCCATGCCACCAACGCCCTGATCTACAATGAGGCGATCCTCGAGGAGCGCGGCGTCAGCAAGCTGCCGACAAGTTTCGAGGAACTGGCCGAACTGGCGCGCAAGCTCACTTTCAAGCGCGATGACGGCACGCAGGTGAACGGCCTCGCCTTCACAGCCGTCTTCGCCTCGAATTTCCTGACGCTCGCACGCTGCCTCGGGGGCGATTACATGACGCCTGATGGAAAGCTCGTCGCCAACGAGCCGCCGATGATCAAGGCGCTGGCGCTGCTGGCCGACTTCTACAAGGCCGGAGTCCTGCCGCGGAATTTCGCGACCGTGAACAACGAGGAGATCACCACCTGGATGCAGCAGGGAAGGGCGGCGATGACGATCAACCCCTTCGCCCGGCTGGTGACCTATAACGACCCGTCCAAGGGCAAGTATGGTGGGCGCTTCAAATCGCTGCTGCCGCCAATGGCCTCCGATCTCGCCGGCAAGGTCGCCTATGCCCCGACGGTCGAGTTCTGGTCGCTCGTCATCCCGAAAAACGCCAAGCAGAAGCCGCTCGGCTGGGAACTGATCCGCGCGCTGTCCTCCAAGGCGGGGACGCTGGCGATGGCGCTCAACGGCAATGGCCCGACCCGCATCTCGACCTATTCCGACGAGAAACTTAAGGCAGCCATGCCCTATGCGGCAGACGAGGCCGCGGCGCTGAAGGCCTCGCGCATCCATCTGCCGGCCTTCGACGAGCAGGCCCGTGCGCATGACATCTTCATAGAGGAGACGCAGGCCGCCGTGCTCGGCCGCAAGCCGCCACAGCAGGCGATGGACGACGCGGTGGCCCGCGTGAAGCCGCTACTCGGCTGATGGCGGGAGCGCTTTCCGGCCGCGTCGCTCTCGTCACCGGTGGGGCACGCGGCATCGGGCTCGCCATCGCATCGGCGCTCGCGGCAGCATCGGCGCATGTCGTGATCCATGATCGCGACGCTGAGGCCGACGCGGCTGCACTGCGGCTTCGGGATGGAGGCGCCCTCGCCAGCGCGCTGATGGCGGAACTGGGCGCGCCCGACGCGCCCAGCCGCATGGCCAGTGCGCTGGAGGAGCGCGGGCTCTCGCCCGACATCCTCGTGCTATCCGCTTCGGCCGAGATCCGGCAGGCGCTCGAGGCCCTGACCGACGGTGCGCTCGCCACTCAAAGTGAGGTCAACCTGCATGCGACGGCACGGCTGCTGAAGGCCTTCCTGCCCGGCATGACAGCGCGCGGCTTCGGCCGCGTGATCGCAATCGGCTCGGTGCAGGAGACGCGCGCCAATGCCGATTGCTTGTACTACGCCGCCACCAAGGCCGCTCAAACCAGCATGATCCGGACGCTCGCCCGCACGACGGGAGGCGGTGATCTCACCTTCAACGTCATCCAGCCTGGCGCCATCCGCACCGATCGCAACCGCGAGATCCTGGCGCAGCCCGGACGGGAGCAACTGGCCCTGTCGCGCATCCCCCTCGGCCGGATCGGCTCGCCCGCGGATTGTGCGGGCATCGCACTGCTGCTGTGTTCGCGCGAGGGAAGTTACATCAACGGCGCAGAAATCGCGGTGGACGGCGGCATGCGGCTCTGATCCGGAGCTCTTGACCGGAATCCGCTTGCGCCTGTTGCGGTGCCACAGGGCCGGCCCCCGGCTCCCATGACGCCCGAAGCGAACTCGGAGGTAATCTGAAAGAACTACCCCCTTTGCGCTGGCGGGAACCCCTTTGATCGCTTCGCCACGCGGGCAGTCGAGCTTAGACTCGTTAAAATGCTGGGTTGAGTAAGGGGTTGGCCGTGCTTCCGGACATGCACAAATCCGTAACGCCAATGTCCGCATCGGAATTGCAGGATGCTGCGCAGCGGATCAAGGCACTACGCCGCGCAGCCACCGAGCATGCTGTCGAGATCGGCCGGGAACTCCTTGGCGTGAAAGCGAAACTGCCGCATGGCGCTTTCGTCAAATGGGTCGAAAAGGCCTGCGAGTTCAAGATTCGAACGGCGCAGGATCTGATGAAGCTCGCGCGCGAGGCGGATTCCCACGCCGACAGCAATCTCGCGGCACTCATGGTTCCGTCGACGCTGCGCGTCTATCTGTCCAAGACGACGCCCTCGGCGGTTCGCAGGTCGGTCCTGCGACGGCTTGAGAATGGCGAGTGCGTCTCGCGCAGCGAACTGTACTCGGAGACTTCTGCTTCACGGGCGAAGGCGCGCGCAAAGGCGGATGATCGTCCGGCGGAGGAGGGCTTCTCCGCATCGTTCTTGTCAGGCCGCGCGTTCCATTGGCCCCCCGAGGACGGACGAAGCAATTCGGGCGGGGACCGGGCACGGATGGTCGCAGAATTGATTCTTAGCCGACTTAGCGCTGATGACTACCGAATCATCATGGAGAGCGCCAACTGGGAGATTTGGAATAAAGCGTTCGTGTGGATGCGATCAGCTCGCAAATTCGAATCGGATAATCTCGAGTTCCAGCTGTCGAACAATAATTCATCGCAGGCCAGTGACATATCGATTCCGGATTTGACACAATAATATTTGAATATTTCTAGTATTGCTAATTTTAAAACATGCCGAGCGAGGCGTTTGGGCACGCTTTTTGAAGGTCGCCCTCACATTGGCAATGCAGCGGCAGGCAATTGGGGTCTGAATTCCTATGTCGGTCTATAGTGACGATCGCCAGACAGCAATACCGATCGGACTTCCCGGCCTTCGGCGCCGCTGGAAGCTGATCGCCGCCTGTATTGCATGCTTGACGATGCCGACTGCCGTCTTCTTGATGCTCCGGCCGGCTAATTACACGGCATCTACCCAGCTTCAGGTTTACGTCAAAGAGATTCAGCCCGGTCCGGACCTCGTCATTTCGATCGGACGCGCCGATCTCACGCAAGTTCAGAACGAGAGCGAGTTCGCGCGATCGCGCGCCGTCCTTGCGAAGGTCGCGCGCTCGTTGAATTTGAGCGATGATCCCGAATTCGCTTCCGCTGCGCTACCATTCTCGGGGATCGCAGGCGGGTTCTCGGCCGCGATATTGAAAGGGCTGTCGGGGGGTACTGAGGAAACGCGAGCGGGCTCCGACGACAACCGAGCCAGGCAGGAACTCGTCGTCGACGCCCTTGCGAAGCGCGTCTCGGTCAAGCGGGTGGGAACGAGTCACGCCATCCTCATCAGCGCCACGACCTCCGATCCCGATAAGTCGGCACGCATCGCAAACAGCATCAGCCAGGTTCTGTTGCAAGGGCGCGGCGTTGCGGAGCAGGATGGCGACCGGCTGCCGTCGCTGCGGGAGCGCTTGCGGGGATTGGGGCCCAGCGCGTTCGTGATGACGCCAGCCCTTGCTCCGGACAGGCCGGACGGGCCACGGAAGATCCTCGTCCTGTTGGCGGCCATCATGGCCGGCCTGGTCGCCGGATCGGTGCTGGCGCTGTTGCTGGACGTCCGGGACAAGACGATCCGCTCCGCCCGTCAGGTCGAGAGTTTCGGCCTGGAATGCATCGGCGCTATCCCCTTGCTCAGACGCCGTGCGGCGCCGGCTTCGAGCCGGACTCCCAGCATCGATGAGCAGCCCAGCGACGACGAGCTGCCGTCCGCTCCGCTGCTCGAGCAGACGCTGCTCCGGGCGACGGTGGCGATCGAGGCCGCCGATGCGCGCATCGTCGGCATCGCCTCGCCGGTAGCGGGAGAGGGCGCCACGACTGTGGCAAAGCATCTCGCGCGCATGGCTGCAGGCAGTGAGAGGAAGGTCTTGCTGGTCGATCTCGACCGCCGCGACCAGCCACATCCTTTGACCGATGCGGCCAGTTCCGGGCCGGAAGGAGCGCCCGAGGCTTGGCCGCGGCCGCCCGGGAGCAATCTGCGCCGCACCGATGGTGACGGCCCCGACGTTCTGGCTGCAGAGCCCCTGGACGGTCGCGACGCCGCGAATTGGTGGACGCATTTCGACCGGAAGGCCCTGCTCGCCTACGACCTGATCTTTGTCGCTCTGCCGCCGTTGGAACGGGGCCCCGAGTTTCGAATGCTCGCGCGAAGCGTCGATGGGATTCTGCTGGTGATGAAGTGGGGCGGCCCGGCCATGGAACGGGTCGAGCGCGCTTTCGCGGTATCGGGAGCGGCACCGTCCGATTTCATCGGGGCTGTATTGAACATGGTCGACGACCGGATGATCGGACGGTTCGGAGACAAACTCTGGGAGGCGGAAGCGTTCCTGGCAGCCAGCCGTCCCCCAATCGGGCCTGCAATGAACCCGGAGCCAATTGCCGGATAACCGTGAACCCGCAGAGGTGCTACAATGAGGCATAGCCATTCATGGACACGCATCGTCGGATCAGTCTCTCTGGCCCTGTGCCTGCTTGGCGGCAATGCAGCTCGCGCGACGTCCGACTATATCGTTCGCCCCGATGACAAGCTGAAGATCAAGATCTTCCAGTATCCGGAGTTGAGCGGCGAGTATAAGGTCCGCGCGAACGGAACGATCTCCATTGCGCCGGTCGGTGATGTTCCGGTCAACGGCCTTTCGACCAAGGAGATCGCGAACAAGATCTCTGACCGCTTCGTGCGTGCCGGCATGTCCGACAAGCCTGGCACCTCGGTCGAGGTCCTCGAGACGCGCCCGGTCTATGTACTGGGCGACGTCCAGAAGCCTGGCGAATATCAGTTCCGTCCGGGAATGACCGTCCTGCAGGTCGTCAGCCTCGCAGGCGGGTGGCTGCGCTTCAACGACCCCGGCCTGATGCGGCTCGATCGCGACGCCATCAACATCGGCGGGGACCTGCAGACTCTCGTCAAGCGCCATCAGCAACTGACGGCGCGCCGGGCTCGGTTGAACGCCGAGTTGATGATGACCAACAACATCCAGTTTCCGCCCGATCTGCTCGCGCGGTCGCAGGGCGATTCCGGGCTCAGGCAGCTTCTCGACGAGGAGCGCTCACTTTTGAACATTCGCGTCGACGCCTTGAAAAACCAGATCGACAGCCTGGTTCAGAATCGCAACCTGTATGAGCGCGAGATCGCGGCGATCACGCGCCAGATCGAGGCCAACAAGGCACAGTCCGCCAGCGTTGAACGCGAACTCGCGGAGGTCCGCAGTCTGGTCAAGCGCGGGCTGACGACGCTCAGCCGCGTGGCGAACCTCGAGCGCATGCAGGCGCAGCTCGAGATGAACGAGCAGGGCTTCCTGATGCTGATCCTGCGATCGCACCAGAGCATCACCCAGGCCGACCAGCGGATCTTCGACCTGAAGAGCGAGCGCAATGCGACGCTGACCGCGGAGGTTCAGAAGATCCGTATGGATCTCGACGACATCAGCGTCAAGTTCGACACCAACCGGAGCCTTCTGGTCGAAGCCCAGCTGCTCGTACCGACCCTGGCCGGTAGCTCCGACGGCACCATCGAAACCCGGAACCTGGCCGTCATTCGCGTCCAGGACGGCAAGGCTCAGACGATCGATGCGGAGGAGCACACCGAGCTTCTGCCTGGGGACGTTCTCCGGATTCAGAGGAGCATCCTGCCAGGGGCACTCGGCATCGGCACGCGCGGGCCGACCAACGTCATGCTGCCGACCAAGATCAACCAGTAGCGGCCCGGCTGCGGTCCTCCGCAGCCGGATTTCGGCCCTAGCTTCGCTTGTGAGTGATGAATCGTTTCGTCCCGTGGTGGTGAGTGGGAGATCGACGATGGCCTTCGGAGACAATCGCTCAGGGCCGCAAGAGGAGGACGGCGCGCTCCCCCTGCAGCAGCAGATCCTGGCATTTGCACCGCAACTGCGCGCCTACGCCATGTCCCTCAGCCGCAGCGCGGACAAGTCGGACGATCTCGTGCAGGAGACGATGCTCCGCGCGATCAGCAAGATCGATACGTTCCACCCCGGAACGAAACTCGGTGCCTGGCTGACGACGATCCTCCGAAACTGCTACCTCTCCGATCTGCGCAGGCGCCGCCATGAGGTGGAAGACGTGGACGGCTGCTACTCGGAAGCATTGCACGTGGCACCGGAGCAGGAAGGCTTGCTGGAGTACAAGGAATTCTGCGCGGCCCTTCGAGCCATTCCGTTCGATCAACGCGAGGCGCTCATGCTGGTCGGTGCCGCCGGACTGTCCTACGAGGACACCGCCGCGCTGTGCCGGACCTCGACGGGTACGATCAAGAGCAGGATCAACCGAGCCCGTTCGCGATTGGCTGCGCTGCTGGGGATCGAGCGCACCAGCGAGATCGGCTTCGACAACCAGATGCGCTCGGTCGTGGCCACCAACCAGGGGGCCGATGGACCGCGGCGGCCGTTCTGACAGCAGGCCATTGCGGCTTCCCGACAGCGACCAAGCTTGACTCATCCGGCCAAGCCGCCATCCGGTTTCGCCCCGTTCGGCACAAGCCGAGCGGCAGCAGGCCGACGATGCTGTCAGACCCGCTGCCGCAATGCTCCTGTCGCCGGAACTGGTCGTCTATCGTTCCCGCAGGCTGTCGTGGCGATAGCGGGCGAGCGGCGAGAGCAGATAGCTGATGATCCGCCGCCGGCCGGTCTTGATTTCCGCAGTCACGGCCATGCCGGGCGCGAGGTTGACCTGCTTGTCCTCTATCGCCAGCTGCGTGCGATCGAGGGCGATGCGCGCAGAATAGAGCAGCTCCTGCCCGCGCGGCTCGCTGCTGTCGTTACCCGCGCCCGAGGTCTTCTCGCCGGCTCCGCCGAACGCCTTGTCTCGCGCGATGGCATCCTGCGAAACGCTGAGGATCTTGCCGTGCAGCAGGCCGTAGCGCGTGAAGTTGAAGGTGTCGATCTTGATGGCCGCTTCCTGGCCGGCGCTGACGAAGCCGATGTCGCGGTTCGAGACCATCGCCTCGATTTCCAGCTTGCTATCCGCCGGAACGATGAGCATCAGCGTCTGCGCGGGAGTGACGACGCCGCCGATCGTGTGAACGGCAAGCTGCTGGACATTGCCGTCGACCGGCGCCGTCAGCCTTTGCAGGCTTCTGCGTTGCTCGGCCTTGACGACATCCCGCCTGAGGCCGGCTTCTTTCTGCTGGGCCTTGGTGAGGTCGTCGAACAGGGTTCGTTCGTACTCCGCCTCGGCCTTCAGCCGCGTTTCCTGCAAGGCGGCGAGCGCCGCATGTGTTTCGCTGCCGCGCTTTTCCTGGACGAGAATATCCTGACGCTGGCCGACGAGATCCTGCAGCTCGGTCAGGTAGATGACCTTGGAGCCGAGTTCCTTCTGAAAGAGATGTTCGCGAATCTCGACCCGCTGCTGCAGCGGCACGATGGTCGATTTCAGTTTGTCGACCGAGGCCTGAATCGTGTCGCGCTCTGCGCCCTTCTGCGCAAGCTGGCCATCGATGGCCGCCAGCTTGGCCTTCTGCTCGCTGCTTTGGCTGACCAGAAGGCCGCGATAGATCTTGACCAGCTCGCCCGGGGCATCATGGGGAGGAGCGAAGGCCGCTATCGGGTTGGCCTTGTCGGAAATGGCAGCCTGCAGCCGGGCGATATCGAGGCGCGCGGCCATCAGATCGTTCCGCAGGTGTCCGAGCTCCGCGTCAACGGCCGTCGTGTCGAGGTCGATCAACACATCGCCCGCCTTGACGCTCTGGCCATCGCGGACCTGGATCGCGCGAACGACACCGGTATCGAATGGCTGGATCATCTTGGTCCGGCCGCTCGGAATGATCTTCCCAGGGGCGATCGCGACGATGTCGACGGTGCCGATGCAGGACCAGACCAGGGCTGCGGCGAAGATTCCGATGATGCTCAGGCCGATGGTGCGGCCCAGAGGCGACGGCGGCGTTTCCACGATCTCGAGCGCAGCCGGCAGGAATGCGAGTTCCTGAGTACGCAGGCTCGTCTCGTTGTTGGCACGCGCGACAATGGCCTGCTGCAGGGCCTTGGAACGCGCAGCGCCCCATTGGGTCGTCGTCACCAGCGCCTGCCGCGCCCGGGTCGCCACGGCCTTGTCGAAGCGCGGCGCCGCTTCGGGCGCTACCTTGGCTTGCTGCAGCAAAATGAGCTTCCCGCTCCACGCGGCCTCGAACTCGGCCTTCGTCATCACGGTCGGCTGCGTGACGTTCGCCAACATGACGATCGCCTTCTCGTGATTGGCCTTCCCGAGCAGTAGGAAGCTGTCGTCGCGCAGCATCGCGATGCAGGGCAGTGGAAGGGCGGCGAGCTCTTCCCAGCTTGCCGACAGGGTCTGTCCTGCAAAGCCAAAGGCCTGCGCGCCGCGCAGGATCTCGACGATGCCGACAATACCATCGCCTAGATGCGGGCGCAGATCGTCCTTGGTGGCAGCGGCGCCGCGCAGGCGCAGCAGCATCTCCAGGGCAAAGAGCCCCGTCTCTTCGTTCGTGCTCGTGTGCATGGTGTTCGGTTCGCCGTGGCCGGTCTCCTCGGGAGACGAGCTCGGCGGGGTGGTCGTTGGTGCGATGAAAGGAACGGCCATCAGACGATTTCCCGCTGACGCTCATGGTCGCCCGGCTCGGAGCGTCCCGATGGCTGGTGTCCGGCGAGCGCCGGCAGCGATGGCGTCCGCGCCTCGGATCGGGCGGCGGCCTGGCTCGCCGCAGCAGGCTTGCTGCCCGCCTCGGGCAAACCGGACTGGAGGCGATGCAGCGTGGCGTAACGGCCGCCCGTGCGCATCAGCTCCTCATGCGTGCCGTCCTCGATGAGGCGGCCGGCCTCGATGGTGACGATGCGATCGGCCATCCGCAGCGTCGAGAGCCGGTGCGCGATGATGAGCACGGTTCGCGAGCGGGCGATCTCGGCCATATGCTGCTGGATGATGTGCTCGCTTTCGTAGTCGAGTGCGCTGGTGGCCTCGTCGAAGATCAGGATGCGGGGGTCGGTCACCAGCGCGCGGGCGATGGCGATGCGTTGCCGCTGGCCACCCGACAGGCTGCCGCCGCGCTCGCCGACGATCGTGTCGTAGCCCTCGGGCAGCGTCAGGATGAAGTCATGCGCGCCGGCGAGCTTCGCGGCCTCGATCACCCGTTCCGCCGGAAGGGCAGGGTCGGCCAGGGCGATGTTGTCGCGGACCGAGCGGTTGAACAGGATGTTGTCCTGCAGAACGACGCCGATCTGGCGGCGCAGCCAGGAGGGATCGATCTGGGCGACGTCGACACCGTCGACCAGGACCCGGCCGGTTTCCGGCACGTAGAGCCGCTGCGCGAGCTTGGCCAGCGTGCTCTTGCCGGAGCCTGACGGACCCACGATCCCGATCATCTGCCCGGCCGGAATGTCCAGGCTGACGTTGCGGAGGATCTCTGGACCGTCGACCTTGTAACGGAAAGTGACGTGCTGGAAGCTGATGTCGCCGCGGATCGACGGGAGCGCCGTCCGGCTGGGGTTGAAGGCGGGCTCGGGCGCGGTGTTGAGGATGTCACCGAGGCGGGCGACCGACAGCCGTGCCTGATGGAAATCCTGCCAGATCTGCGCCAGCCGCAGCACGGGGCCGCTGACGCGCCCTGCCAGCAGATTGAAGGCGACCAGCTCGCCGACCGACAGATCCCCAGCAATGACCAGCTTCGCGCCCACGTAGAGGATCGCGGCAGTCACCAGCTTGCTGACGAACTGGACCGCCTGGCTGGCGACGTTGCCGAGGTTCAGCACGCGGAAGCTCGCAGCGACATAAGCCGCCAGCTGCTCCTCCCAGCGCTGCTGCATCTGGGGTTCGATCGCCATCGCCTTGAGCGTTTCGACCGCCGTCACGCTCTCGACCAGAAAGGCCTGGTTCTCAGCGCCGCGAGCGAACTTGTCGTCCAGGTACCTGCGAAAAAGCGGCGTCACCCCCGCGGAGATCGCGACGTAGATGGGCAGCGATGCCAGGACGATCCACGTCAGCAGGGGCGAATAGAAGAACAGCGCAGCGATGAAGACGAGCGTGAAGAACAGGTCGATGACGAGCGTCAGGCCCGAGCTGGTGAGAAAATTGCGGATATTCTCGAGCTCGCGAACGCGGGCGACGGAATCGCCGACGCGCCTTGCCTGGAAATAGCCGATCGGCAGCGCAAGCAGATGCCGGAACAGCCGCGCGCCCAGTTCGACGTCGATACGGTTCGTGGTGTGCGAGAACAGATGGGTTCGCAGCGCGCCGAGGACGACTTCGAACAGGGCAATCGCCAGCAGCCCGACAACCAGCACGTCCAACGTGCTCAGGCTGTGGTGCACGAGCACCTTGTCGATGACGACCTGGAAGAAGAGCGGCGAGATCAGGCCGAACAGCTGCAGGAAGAACGACGCCACCAGGACCTCGCCGAGGAGGAACCGGTATTTGTGGATGGCGCCCATGAACCAGGTGATGTCGAAACGACGCGCAAGGTCGGTCAGCGACGCGCGCTTCGTCATCAGAACGATCCGACCGTCCCAGGCTTCTTCCAGCTCGGCACGCGACATCATGCTCGGTCGCGGTGCATTCGGCGCCATGACGAGGATGCTGTCCTCGCCGCACCGCCCCAGCAAGAGGAAGCTTCCGTCGCGCATCGCCGCGATCGCCGGCAGCGGCGTCTTGGCCAGGCGCTCCCAGTTCGACGTCACGGAACGGGCCTTGAGGCCCAGGTTCTTGGCGCAACGGACCATCTCGGTGACGCCGATGGGGCGGCCGGGGAACTGATGCTGGATCTGCTCCGGGGTCACGCTCACGCCCTGGCTGCTCAGGATGAACATGAGCGCGGCCAGACCGCCATCAGGGATCGGACGGGTATCGTTGTCAGGTTTTTTCAAAGGCTGCTGTCCCGCAGATATGCCGTGTCGTCCGCGTGGGAAAAATGCCCACGCGTGCCACGGCGAGCGTCGAACGCTCGGTATCGTCGATACGAAGACGCCAGTTTGGTGATGTGTGCTTACTGGGATCGCCATGCATCCAGCTGGACGCATGGCGATCGGTCTCAAGGCCGGCACGTCGCATCTTTCCGAAACGTGGAATCCACTTTCGGTCCAATGCTTTGGAGCCGGATCCGATCAGGCTGCATCAGCCTGATCGGCCTATCATGGCCTGGGTTAGCCTCGCGGCTTGGCCAGCGTCTGGAAGGCGCTGTCCCCCCAGCCCTGCGACAGCCCCCCGGTCGAGAACGCCGCCGGCGTCGAGAAGCTGGACGCCGAGTACTGGCTCAGCAGAGCCAGCTTGGACGACAGCGAGCCGTCAGATGCTGCCGAGCTGGCAGCCTGATCCTGGGCACTGGGATACCCGACCGTCTGACGGCTGCCGGACATGAAGTCCGTCACGTTGCTGCTCGACGACGCCGTAGTCGCGCTGGACTCCAGTGTCGCAGGCGCCGCCAGGCTGCTCTCGGACGTGGACAGCGTCGCAGTCCGCCGGCTGGAGGACGACCAGGACGAGAGCACGACGAGCGTTCCGCCAGGCTGACGCGGCGCGCCGGTCAGGTTGACGGCGTTGCCCGCCTTGTCCGTGACGCCGCCCAGGTTGAAGCCGGAAACGGAAAGGTCGAACGCCCTATCGCCAGACCCCACCTTGTAGTCGAACTGCAAGGTATTGGTCCCGGAGCCGCCGACATACTTGGCGGTGCCATTGCTGCTCAGCGACAAGGTCGGCGTGCCGTTGACGGTCATCGCCTCGCTGAAGCCGATAGACAGCCGAACGGTGTCGCCGGCGCGAACCATGCCGTTCCCGTTCCGGATGCCGGAGCCGGACGCCGAGAGCCACTGGACCTTGGGCTTGACGGTATCGGTCGACGTGCTGCTCGTGCTGATGGCGAGCGTCCCGGCGGGCTGGAGCGGCGCGCCGGTCAGGTTGACGGCATTGCCCGCCTTGTCCGTGACGCCACCCAGGTTGAAGCCGGAAACAGCCAGGTCGGCCGCCTTCTCGCCCGCCGCGACCTTGTAGTCGAACTGCAAGGTGTTGGTGCCCGAGCCGCTGACATATTTGGCCGTGCCGTTGCTGTTCAGCGACAAGGTCGGCGTGCCGTTGACGGTCATCGCCTCGTTGAAGCTGACCGACAGGCGGACGGTGCTGCCGGCTCCAACAGTGCCGTTGCCGTTGCTGATGCCCGATCCGGAAGCCGCGATGGCCTGAATCTTGGGCGCCGTGGTGTCGATCGGCGTGGGAGTGGTCGGGTTGGTCGGATTGGTCGGGGTCGTCGGAGTGGTCGGGTCCGTCGGAGTGCTTGTGTTGACAACCAATGTCCCAGCCGGCTGCCGCGGCGCGCTGGTAAGGTTGGCAACGTTGCCCGCCTTATCCTTCACCCCGGACAGGTTGAAGCCGTTGATCGCGAGATCGGAGGCCGTCTCGCCAGCCGCGACCTTGTACTCGAACTTCAGCGTATCGGTGCCGGCACCGCTGACATACTTGGCGCTGCCATTGCTGTTCAGGGCCAAGGTCGGCGTACCGGTGACATTCACCACTTCGCTGAACTTGAGCGTCAGGCTCACCGTGTCACCGGCGTGGACAGTCCCGTTCCCGTTGGTGAGACCCGTCCCGCTGGCTGCAACCGACTGCAACGTCGGAGCAGTCGTATCGACCGCAGGCGTCGTCGGATTGGTGGGATTGGTCGGGGTGGTCGGAGGCGTAACGGTCGAGCCACCAGAGTTGTTCGACACGGCATGAAGCAGGGGCGTGATCTGGTGCATGTCCTTCGCCAACGCCGCGATCGTGGCGCTGTCGAACGCATTGGCCTGAGCGCGCACGTTCGTGGTGCCTCCGGCCACGTCGACGACATAGGCGCCGTAGGTCTGCATGGCCTTGAAGACCTGCTGGCCCGCAGCCGAGAGGCCGGAAGGCATCGGCGTGCCCGGCGGGATCGCGAGGAGCTGCCCTTCCTGGACGATGCCCGACGCGCTGCTGCCGTCGCTGGAGAGGGCCTGGCCGACGGCACCAGCCTTGACGAGGTTGCGATCGACCGCGAGCTGCAGGGCGTGATCGATGTCCCCGTCGTTCATTTCGTCCTTGACGATCAGGCCGCCGAGCTGGCTTGCGCCGACCGCCGTGATGCCGGCGCCGAGGAACGGCGACTTGCTGCCCCACCCGTCACCGGTGACGACGTTCTCGGCCCCGAACGACACGGCCGTGCCGGTGGTGCTGCTGGTGCGCTTGAACTGCCAGAAATTGTAGGCGACATCACCGTCGATGACGATCAGCTCGCCATCCGTGCCCGCGGCGCCATTGGCCGCTGCCGGCATGCGAATGTTGACGGTTCCGCCAGGATATCCCCAGGTCGCAGGATAGGTCACTTGAACGACCGGGTCGGAAGCAGAGGCAACGTAAACGGAAGGCGAATAGCTGCTCCACGCAGCGTTATAGTTGTAACCGTTTGATGCAGGCCATCCAAGTTTTGTGAAGGTTGCGTTGTTGGATACTGGTGTATTCCAGCTTGATGAGTCGGCAAACGGCCGATTTGCAAGTGAAACCATTGGTCCTGTTTTCCTTTTTTATAAACGGAATAGGCGGTAGCAGGAAGCCATAGGCCGGATGGGCGTTTCTGTTTTGTGAGGAGGCGTGGCGATTACGCACACTAGACGCGAGAACTACGATCGGATGACCTGAGATCGTCATCTCGAACAGCAACGCGATTCCCATCCGCAAAACGACGGTGGCGGCGTATCGTGTTTAGAATGTGATCTGAAAGGGGAAATGTTTAGGCTAAAATTTAGTTAACCGACGCAAGTCGGCTTGGAACCGTCATGCTCGGGAAGCGGCATTTTCCGCTCGATCGCTGGGTCGCCGCTGACGATCGAGCCGCGCGCAAGGCGCCTATTTCGAGGAAGGTCATCGCGTCGCGACCGCGACCGGATGCCTGCCATATCACCGTAACTTGCGGTACTTCTTCTCCCGTTACCCCCCGGTCTCGTCGGGCGGATTTTCACTCACCGGCCGTCCGACGCGCTGAAGCAGGGGCGAGATCCGCGCCAGATCCCGCTGCAGGGCCATGATGGTCCAGCGATCATAGGCATTGGCCTGGGCCCGCAAATTGGTGGTGCCCCCGGCGACGTCGATCACGAAGGCCCCGTAGGTCTGGTAGGCGCGAAAGACCTTTTGCCCGAGAGACGAGAGCCCTGTCGGCATGGCGACAGTGCCCGGAATCGCCAGGCGTTGGCCTTCCTGGACCAGGCCATCTGGATTTTGGCCATCCCCATAGATCGCCTCGCCGATGCGCCCGGGCTTCGCCAAGGTGCCATCGATCGCAATCTGCAAGGCGTGGGTAATCTCGCCGCGGTCCGTCTCCGCCTGAACCAGCAGGCCGGCGAGCTGGCTCGAGCCGGCGGCGACGATGCCTGCACCGAGAAATGGCGAGCGAAGCCCCCAGCCATTCCCGGTCACGACGTTCGTCGCGCCATAGGCCTGCGCCGTGGCGTTTCCGCCCCCCAGCCGCCTGAACTGCCAGAAATTATGGACGGTCTCACCGTCGATAACCAGCAATTCGCCGTCGGTTCCCGACGCTCCGTCGGCTCCGGCGGGGATCCGGACCCTGACCGCGCCGGCGGGGCGTCCCCAGGTTGCCGGATGCTCGACAAGGACGACGGGGTCGGAAGCGGAAGTGACGTGAACGGCGGGCGAATAGCTGCTCCAGGCGATTCCGAAGCGGGCGCCCAGCGGCCAGCCGACCTTTTCGAAAACAGCGTCCGAAGGGATCGGCGTGTTCCAGGACGAGGTGGCGGCGAATGGCCGTTCGCCGAGCGCAAACCCGCCGCGAGGGGCATCGACGGCTGCATTGCGCGCATCCTGCGCCGCGGCGAGGGGACTAAATGCCATGGCGGCCGCGAGTGCGAATGCCAATCGCGCCGGCTGTGCACGATCCGATCTCATCCGGACAGTCTTTCGATGGGGATGGGCATCGTCCCCGGCGCCGCGTCGTGCCGTCATCGTTCCGTCCGGACCCAATCGACCTGGCGGTGGAAGAAGAAGCGGATGAAGGAAGGAATCTTGAGCAGGCAGTAGGCCGGTGCCGCCGCCAGCTCGCGCCAGGAAATGATCGCCCGTCCAAACTGCCACCACGCCATGGCGATGGTCGCGGCAAGGCAGGCCAGAACGATCAAGGAGACGATGAAAGGCGCTGCAGCCCCCGTCGCGGCAAACCAGAGGAGGCTGAGGCCTGCCATCAGCAGCAGGGACATGGCCAGGAGCGTCAAAGGCGGAATGCACAGATCGAGAGTGAATGCGAAGAGCTGCAGGCTGCGCTTCGCGATTGACTGCCGGAGCATCGGAAAGAGGAACTCTCCGATGATCGCGAGGTGCCCGTGCTCCCATCGCGTGCGCTGCTGGTTCTTTCCCGTTTCGCCCTCGGGAAGCCGGCTGACGACCTGTGCCTGTGGACAGAACAGCGGTGGCTTGCCTGCGAGGGCGAGCTCGGCACCGATCTTCTGATCCTCCGCGAGATGCCCGGTGGCGAGGTCGAGCCTGCGAATGAGATCGAAGGGCAGGGCCATTCCCGTGCCCATGAGCTGACACGGCCATCCGAGACGCGTGGAGCCCAGCGGTCGTACCAAGGTCTTGACCGTCCAGGCCAGCAGCGAGACCTTGTCGGCCGGGCTCGGCGATGACGGCGCCAGCACAGTATCACGCGCCTGGGCAGGCCGTCCGGTCGCGGCGCATTGCCGTGCCAGATGGTCGAGCGTACCGGGCATCGCTTCGCAATCGGCGTCGATGATGATCACGACCTCGGGCGGATCGATACCGAGAAAGCGCACGCCGTGATCGAGTGCGTAGCCCTTTCCGACGCGAGTGAGGTCGTGACGTATGGCCAGGTCCGCACCGGCGGCCGCCGCGACTTGCGCAGTGTCGTCCGAGCAATTGTCGGCTACCACAAGCAAACGCCCGGAGGCCGGCAGCTGGGCCATGATCGAAGCGATGCTGCGCGCGATGATCGCCTCTTCATCATGGGCGGGCATGATCACCGTGAAGCGTGGGCAGGCTGTCGAGACAATTGCCGCTGCGCGCCGCCCGGGCAGAAGGGCCGCGCCGGTCTGAACGGCGAGAAAGACGACGGGGATCGCCGTCAGCAGTCCGAGCCCCATCAGGACCAGTGTGACGGTGGCGATCATGACGGTCACGATGATCCCGGCCCTTGCACGACGGCCGCCGAATGCGCGGCGACCTCCGCTGCGATTGCCGCCTGGTGCACCGTTTCGACTGGGAGACGGGCCGCAAACGCGATCCGCTCTGGCGTATTCGCGAGAACTGGCTTTTCTCGGCGCTCGGTATGGTCGAGCGATCTGGCGAGCACGTCGAGGATTCGCTCCGAGGCATGGCCGTCGCCGAACGGGTTCCTGGCCTGCGCCATGGCGCGATACGCTTCGGGGTCCGTGAGCAACTGACGACAGGCGGAAACGATTGCGTCCACTTCGGTGCCGACGAGACGCGCGGTGCCGGCTTCCACCGCTTCCGGGCGCTCGGTGCTGTCCCGGAGGACGAGCACCGGCTTGCCCAGAGCGGGCGCTTCTTCCTGAACGCCGCCTGAGTCCGAAAGAATGATGTGGGCATTGCTCATCGCCAGCACGAACTGCGCGTAGCCGAGCGGCTCGATCAGCGAGACGCGCGGGTGCGAGCCCAGCATCGGGCCGACCACCTGCCGAACGCGCGGGCTGAGATGGACGGGGCAGACGACGCGCAGATCCGGAAAACCCTGCAACAGCAGCAGAACGGCCTGGCAGATGCGCTGCATCGGCTCGCCGTGGTTTTCGCGCCGGTGCGTGGTCAGGAGAAGGGTCGGAGCGGAGACCCGAGCCGCAGGAGGAGCCTTCGCGAGTGTCAGGAGCAGCGCATCGATCGCCGTGTTTCCGGTGACCCAAATCGTCTCTGCCGGCACATTCTCCTTCAGCAGATTGTACCGGGCCGTTTCCGTCGGGGCGAAATGATAGTCTGCGATGACGCTCGTCAGGCGGCGATAGACCTCCTCGGGAAAGGGCGCGCGCTTGTCGTAGGTCCGCAGACCGGCCTCGACGTGAGCGACGGGGACGTTCTCGTAGAAGGCGGCCAGCGCGCCCACGAAGCTCGTCGTCGTATCGCCTTGCACGACGACGACGTCGGGCCGCGCCTCGGCGATCACGCGCTGGAGGCCTTCGAGCGCGGCCATCGTGACATGCGCGAGATCCTGGTCTTTGCGCATGATGTCGAGGTCAGCAAGGATCGGCAGGCCGAAATCGGTGACGACCTGATCGAGCATTTCCCGATGCTGGCTGGTGCGCACCGCCAGAACCTCGAAGCGTTCGGGATCGGCCAGTGCGCTCAGGATGAGCGGAGCGAGCTTGATGGCCTCAGGCCGCGTGCCCATCACGACGAGAATGCGCTTGCGTGCAGCCATCTCGATCCTCGTTCAGGGTCGCGGAATGACGCGTCGGACAAGGGCGACCTGTGCGATCGCGCTCCAGGAGATCAGGCCGAGAAACTGGGAGTTCGTCACCAGATAGCGCCTGAACAGCCGGCGCGGTTCCTGAGCCAGGCGATAGGCCCATTCCAGCCCGGCGCGCTGGACGAACACTGGCGCCCGCTTGCGACGGCCAGCGATGACATCGAAGCTGCCGCCCACGCCGATCACGACCCGCGCTCCGAGATTCTCCCACTGTTCCTCGATGAAGTGCTCCTGTCGCGGCACGCCCATTGCGACGAAGAGCAGCCCGGCGCCGCTGTCCGCCACCGCTCGCGCCCGTGCCTCGGCCTGCTCGGGGCCGAAATAGCCATCGGCATAGCCGCGCACATCGAGGCCGCGATGCCGGCTCCTGAGCACAGCGACGGCGGCATGCACAGTGCCGCTCTCGGCGCCGAGGAAGTAGACGCCGATTCCGTCCTGCGCTGCGCGGGCGCAGAGCTGGTCGATCAGATCGATGCCGGCGACGCGCTCCGGCAAACGCGGCTGCCGGAGATGCGATGCCCAGACCAGGGGCTGGCCGTCTGCCACCGTCCATCGCGATGCATCGATGAAGCGCTGCAGGCGCGGGTTCTGTCGCATCATCATCAGGATCGAGACATTCACCGTCGACAGCACGCCGCGTTCTCCGGCCTGGACGGCACCAATGACCTCCTGGACGGTCTCTTCGGCCGAGAGCCTGTCGAAACGACCGTTCAGAATCTGAACCTGACTGGACCGCGTCGCCTCGGGTGGTCGCAGCGGAGATGCGTCTGACGACATCGAAAACCCCCAAGGCAGCAACGCTTGCGGCGGCGTGCAAAGCCCGTCGCAAAAAAAATTGCGCGGCAACGAGGCCGCAGATCGAACTGCGCACCGACTGCAGATCTAACGATCGGGGTCTTTGATTGGTTCGCCGCGAAGCGCTTGTTGCTGTTGCCGGTCGCTGTGCCCGACCGTTCGGAGAAAGTGCATCGGAGGCGAGTTCCCCGGAGCCCGTGAGGTGGTCAAAAGCGCAACCGGTTGCGCTTTTGACGGATCGGCTGCGCCCCTGCTCACGCACGAAAACGCGAGGTCCTAGAACGCGAAGAACCCGGGCTGGTCGCCAGCATTATGCCTCTGCAGATGCCGACATGTACTGGCGATTCAATGTCAACCAATGCCATTCCACATCGGGTTCGACGTCATTCCGGAACCGTGTCGATTCTCGGGACGCAGGTCTTCTGGACTGTAGTGGTCGCGGCCATCGAGATGATCGTCATCGTCGTCTGCGCGTATGGCGCATTCCTCGCGTACTCGGCGGCCGTCTACGGTGTCGTTTTCTTCCGGATGGACTATGCTCTGGCGTCCGTTGCGGCCGGCGCGCTGTATGTCGCGCTGTGTATCGCCGACAACCAATACGATCTGCTTGGCCCGGAATGGAATGAGCACGCCCGTTCGCGGGGCAGCGCAGCGATCGCCCTGTCATGCGTGATCCTGCTGACCATCGGTTACGTGACCAACAGCCTCAGCGGCTATTCGCGGGGCACGTTCCTGGCGCAACTGGCGGCCACGCTGCTCGGCCAGATGATCATCCGGTCCGTTCTCTGGCAGGTCATCGATCATATCCGCTCGCCGGGGCAGTGGCGTCGCGAAAACATGGTTGTCCTGACCATGCCCGGTGCGCTCGGCGCTGGTGATGTTCGCGCCCGGACAGCGACAAGGCACGAGCACATCCTGCGCTGGTATGACTTCCCGTCCGGTGCCGATCAGGCCGGGCAGGGCGGCTCATTGGAGGTACAACTTTCGGCTATCCGCCATGAATGCCGGGAGTTGCCGATCGACGCCGTGCTCATTCTCTTCGGTTCCGACAACATGGAGGTCGTCTCGCGCGCGGTCGAGGCGCTGTCGGAACTCCCGGTCAGAATCCAGCTCCTGCCGATCGAACTGGCCGAGCTCATGCGGCACAGCCGCATCGGACATCATGGTCATCTGCAGGTGCTGGAACTGTTCTGCGGGCCATGCTCGCTGCGGGACCGGTTCCTGAAACGGAGTTTCGATACCATCGTCGCCGCATCGCTGCTGGTCATCCTGTCGCCGCTGCTTCTTGTCGTCGCTGCCTTGATCAAACTCGACTCGCGCGGCCCGGTGCTGTTCCGGCAGACGCGCCTGGGCTTCAACAACGAGCCGATCCAGATCCTGAAGTTCCGCAGCATGACGACCTTCGACGATGCGCGCGACGAGTTCCGACAGGCGGTCCGGAACGACCCGCGCGTGACCCGCCTCGGGCGGATCCTGCGGCGGAGCAACATCGACGAATTGCCGCAGCTGTTGAATGTCCTCAGGGGAGAGATGTCGCTTGTGGGGCCGCGCCCGCATGCCGTCGCGCACAATCAGATGTTTGCCGACCAGATCTGCAGGATGTTCCGTCGCCACAACGTCAAGCCGGGGATCACGGGCTGGGCGCAGGTCAACGGCCTGCGCGGCGAAACAGATACGTTCGAGAAGATGCAGAAGCGGATCGAGCACGATCTCTACTACGTCGACAACTGGTCGTTCGCCTTCGATCTGAAGATCATGATCATGACCGTCATATCGAAGCGCGCACATATCGACGCCTATTGAGCGAGGGGAAGCCGTCGATGCGGGTCTGCTACTTCGTGCCGGAATATCCCGCCCCCTCGCACACCTTCGTTCGGCGGGAGATCGTCGAGCTCGAGCGCAATGGCATCTCGGTCCTGCGCGTTTCGCTCCGCGGCGGCGGCCTGCAGCTGGTGGACCCGGCCGATCTTAGCGAGAGAGACCGCACGCGCTATATCCTCGACGGCAATATCGCCAAGTTCGGGGCGGCCCTTGCCAGAGCCATGCTGCATAGGCCCATGGCGCTGGCGAAAGCGACTGCAGCCGCATTCGGGATGATGCGCCGTTCGAGCCGCCCGGCACCGCTCCATCTGGCCTATCTTGCGGAAGCGCTCGTCCTCGCGCGCTGGGTTCTGGAGGAGGATGTCCAACATATCCACGCGCATTTCGGCACGAATGGCGCCGAGGTCGCCATGCTCTGCCATCTCATGACCGGGGTCCCCTACAGCTTCACCGTGCACGGCCCCGATGAATTCGACAGGCCGGAGTATCTCGGCCTGCCCGCCAAGGTGAAGCATGCCGCGTTCGTCTGCGTCATCAGCTCCTTTACTGGAAGCCAGCTCTGCCGCTGGATTCCGCAGGATGAGTGGCGAAAGCTCAAGCTGGTGCGGTGCGGGCTGGATGCCGATTTCCTGGCTGTCCGCCCGTCCAGGCTCGTGCAGAAGGCCCGGCTCGTCACCGTCGGCCGGCTCAGCGAGCAGAAGGGGCATATGGTCCTGCTCCAGGCCCTCGCGACCCTCGCGCGCGCGGGCGTGCCCTTCAAGCTGACCGTCGTCGGCGATGGTCCGCTGCGGTCGCAGCTCGAGCAGCGCATCCGGCAACTCGGCCTGGAACAGCAGGTCGAGCTGGTGGGCTGGATGAGCAACGCAGAGGTGCGGGCCGCAATCGGCGAGGCGAGGGCACTCGTCCTGCCGAGCTTCGCCGAGGGGCTGCCCGTCGTCCTGATGGAAGCCCTGGCGCTCGGCCGACCGGTCGTCACGACCTATATTGCCGGCATTCCGGAGCTGGTCGAAGACAAGACCTGCGGCTGGCTCGTTCCGGCGGGCAGTGTCGATCAACTCGCGGACGCCATCCGCCAATGCCTCGACGCGCCCGACACTCTCATCCGGACCATGGGTTCGGCGGGGCGAAAGCGCGTGCTCGAACAGCACGACATCGTGCCAGAAGCCCGGACTCTGGCAGCCCTGTTCAGGGCCCAGGCGCAAGAGGCGGCACCGCCCCGCGATCGCGTCGAGGCAGCCGGCAGACGCGCCGAAGCGCCCGAAGCGTCCAATGCGTCGCTCGCTGAGCGGGGCGGGAGCGAGCCGGGCAAGGTGATCGCGCTCCGGCCCGGACATGCGGCCAGGTGAGGAGGTCCTGAGTGATCGACGTCTCCGTCATCGTTGCGACGCAGAACCGCCGGCAGATCCTGCCGCAGGCGGTGAATGCGATCCTGCGGCAGGAGGGCGTCGCGATCGAACTCGTCGTGGTCAATGACGGCTCGACCGACGAGACGCGGCCGTGGCTCGATCGGCTCGCCGCAACGGACCCGAGGGTCAAGGTCGCGCATCACCTGCAGCCGCGCTTCGCAGCGGGGGCGCGGAACGTCGGGATCGCCTGCGCCACCGGGCACTGGGTCGCCTTCTGTGGCGACGGCGATCTCTGGGCTCCGGACAAGCTGGCCACTCAGCTCGCCGCCTTGCACGTCAGTTCGGCGCGGTGGGGTTGCACGGGGTCGGTGGTCGTAGACGAGTGCCTCCAGATCGTCGGGCATCATCATGCCAGGGGCGGATTGGTCCTCGCGGCCCTGCTGAAGCGCAACATCATCCCGACGGGGTCGTCAGTGATCGTCGAGCGTCGTCTTGTCCGGCTGGTCGGCGGCTTCGATCGGTCGCTGCGCGACGCCGAGGACTGGGACCTCTGGATCAGGCTGGCCCAGCATTCGCCGCTGGCCACCATTGACCGGCCGCTGGTCGCCGATCGCCTGGGAAGGCAATCGCGGGCGATGAGGACAGCCCTCCTGCCTGCACGCGGGCCGGTGGTCGCCGAACGCTATGCGGCACTGGCGGCAAACCACGCACTCGAGCCGGACGAGGCCGGGCACGAGCACGACCTCGCCAGGCGATCGCGGCGTGCAGCCGCGAGCGCGCGAGCCGCCTCGATCTTCAGCGCGCTCGCCTTCAAGCGCCGCCAATGGCGGGAACTGCCGCGCACGGCCGCCGCGCTGGTCGCGCCCGGCATGACGGATCGCATCGGACAAGCCGGCGCCGCCGCCGCGGTTCCGGCGGCATGGCGCGAGGAAGCCGAAGGCTGGCTGCGGCCGATCCGCGAGGCGAACCAGATTGCCGTGCAGCACCATCCGGCCTGGGTCAGGGCCCGGGAGTTGGAGGCATGACACAGGCGCCGGGATCCTTCGATGCGACTCACGGCGACGCAATTCGGCGCCGGTTCCGCCCCGTCTCGCGAACGCTCTCCGTGCGAGCCGCCAATGCCGAGGCGATCTGGCTGTTCCTGCGGGCCCTCTTGTTCGGCATTTTGCTGACCCGGGCGTCGTCCGACCCGATCTTCAATCTCATGGCCGGCGATGCAGGAGCCTCGGCGATGGGCGTGGGCGCACTCGTCAATGTCCTCGTGATCGCGATTGCCCTCGTCCTCTTCCTGCAAGCGCCGTTGCGGGCGCCCTGGCCGGTCATCGCGATCTGGGGGCCCTTTCTGCTGATCGCGTTCGGGGCCACGCTTTATGCGCCGGATTTCAGGGCGGCGTCACGGCTCGCCTTCATCCTCCTGACTTACTGGGCGTTTTTCGCGATCCCGTTCTTCATCCTGCGTTCGTCGCTGGACCTGTCCCGCTTCTTCCTCGTGGTGATCGGATCGTCCGTTCCTCCCACGCTCTATGCCTTCGTGGATATCGCGCGCGGATTGTCCGATCTCGACGAGTTCCGTTTGCAGAGCACATTCTCGCATCCAAACATCTATGCGTTCTATCTCGTGCTGGTGCTGGGGCTGGCGCTTTACGTAAGGGCATCGCACGCCATCCGCGTGCCCCCCCGCATTCAAATTCTGGTGACGCTCTATATCCCCGTGCTGACCACATTCCTGCTGCTCACCAAGACGCGCAGCGCCTGGGTTGCCTGCGGACTGATGTTCCTGGTCTACGCGTTCAAGATCGACCGGCGGTTTCTGGCGGCTTTCCTGCTGGTGCCGGTGCTGTTCATTGCCAGTCCAAGCCTGATGGAGCGGCTGACCGACGTCACCGCCGCGACGGAAGTCGACAGCTTCGATCAGCTCAGCGAAAGCACGCGGCTGAACTCCTATGTCTGGCGGCAGGCGTTGTGGGAGGCTGCCATCCCCCAGATCCTGGAGCAGCCCTTGCTGGGCCACGGCCTCGAGTCGTTCCGGCCGTCGACGTCGAGCTTCTTTCCGCTGATTGGCCCCGAAGGTATCGATGCTCATAACCTCTATCTGCAGACTTCCTTCGAGATGGGCCTTCTCGGCGCCGTGGCACTTGCGTGGTTGCTCGGTTGGCCGGCCTATCGTTTCGCCAGGGCGCTCCGGCGCGACCCGCCGGGCCTGCTGATCATCCTGTGCATCCTGATGACCTATCTGCTCGAGTCGTATTCCGACAACATGCACTTCTATCTGTCGTTCAACTGGTATTTCTGGTTCGTCATGGGCACGGTCTACGCGTGGATCTGCCGGGAGGAGGCCCTCGCCGGACCCGGTGCGACGCGCCGCAACGAGTTATCGCGGATGGCAGGCCCGCCTGGCTTGCGGTAACCAGATGAAGCCTCCCGCGGTCCCGTAACCCGCGGCCTCGCCCCGGCACGCATGCTTCCTTCACCCTCCGGATGATCCCAATCCAGGCCCGCAGCAGCCGCAGGAACGGCGACGGATTGCCCCGCGTTGGTTCTGTGAATGCCACTGCGAACGGAGGACGGAGGAGGCGAGGGCAGGCGCCAGCGGACTGGAACGACCAGGTCGCGACCGCGCCGGCAAGACCCCCTCCTGACTGCCGCGTCTATCGAGCCGGGCACCGGAGACGGGAGCCCATTTTTTGATGGAAAGCCATGCTGGACACGATAGGCCACCCGCAGCTCACCCCCGGCACGGAGAGGTTCGATCGCCGGGTCCATGCGCGGCCGCAGCCGGCCTTCGGCCTGGAAAGCCTCCGGAGGCGCAAGTGGCTGCTGAGTATGGGCATGCTCGCATGCGTGACCATCGCCGCACTCTTCGTCGCCTTGCGCCCGGTGACATACACAGCATCAGGCCAGCTGCTGATCTACATCAGGCAGATTCTGACGGGCTCCGAGCAGGCGATCCTGCCGGGGCGTGCCGATCTCGCGATGGTTCAGAACCAGATCGAGCTGCTGCGCTCCGGCTATGTGCTGGGCAAGGTCGTCGACGCCCTGCAACTGACGAAGGATCCGGAGTTCATCAGCGATCTCCAGGAGCCTTCTGGCCTCGTGAGTGGCGAGAGCGCGGATGCCTCCGCCACCGCCAAGGCCGAAGCTCGCGCGTTTCGCGCCGCGCTGCGCGCCATGAACCGCAAGCTCGAGGTTCGCCAACTCGGAACGAGCCACATCGTCACAGTGAGCTTCGAGGCGTCGAACCCCGACAAGGCCGCCCGCATCGTCAACAGCCTGATCCAGATCTACCTTCAGGAGCGCGCGCGGGCCTTCGACGCAGCTTCCTCCAGGGCATCGACGCTGCGCGAGATTCATCAGAATCTGGGCCCCAGCGCTCAGGTGGTTTCCGAAGCCGAGCCGCCGATCAAGGCGAATGGACCGCCGGCAGCCGCGATCCTCGCTATCGCCGCATTGCTTGGCCTGAGCGCCGGCGCCGCCATCGCTCTCCTGCTCGACATGGTCGACGACACCATCCGCAACGCCCACCAGATGGAATACGCGCTCGGACTCGAGTGCCTGGGCGTCGTGCCACGCTTCCCAGGCCTCGGCATCGGACCCGAGGACAGTGCCGCACGACGGTTGCTCGCATCGCAGAACCCGGTGCTGCGACGTGCCGCTGCCATGCTGCAAGAGGTTTCGCACGGCGGAGCACGGACGATCGGCGTGACCTCGGTCGTAGCAGGCGAGGGCGCCACGACCCTCGCGATCGGCCTGGCGATGGCGGCCGCGGAATCTGGTAAGCAAGTCCTCCTGGTCGATGCTGTGCCGGAGAACCCCGCCGTCTCGCGCTGGGCGGCGCTTGCTGCGCGCGCCCTGTGCGAGCCGCCAGCCGCCGCGCGCGACGGCATCGTCGAGATCCAGCCCGCGCTGCATGTCCTGCCGCTGGACGAACCCTCCGGCGGCGCCGCTCGCCTGATGCGCCGCGGCTGGCTCGACGATATGACCAGCACCGCGGCGGTCTCGTACGACCTCGTCATCGTCGACATGCCGTCGCTCGTCGCGGGCCCGCAGGTGCGCGCTGCCGCCCCCTCGCTGGATGCCTTCCTGCTTGTCGTGAAATGGGCCACGACCCAATCCGAGCTCGTGCGCCAGGCATTCGAGTCCGCCGGCCAGGCCCGGTACAAATTCATCGGAACGGTGCTGAACATGGCCGATGACACGGCGATGAAACGTTATCGATCGGAGCGTCCTGCGGCGACGAGAGCGCGATCGGCCTCCTGAGACAGATGAATCCCGGCCCCCGGCCACGGCAAGTGCGGAAAGGAGAGTATCATGAAGGTCGTTCTCTTTTGCGGTGGCGCTGGCATGCGGCTGCGCGGATATGTCGACGATGTCCCGAAGCCGATGGTCCCGATCGGGTCGCGCCCCATCCTGTGGCACCTGATGAAGTACTACGCCCATTTCGGCCACAGGGATTTCATTCTCTGCCTGGGCCATAAGGGCTGCGCCATCAAGGATTACTTCCTGAAATACGACGAGTCGATTTCGAACGACTTCGTCTGGTCGCAAGGCGGCCGGAAGATCGACTTCGTCAACCGCGACAGTGACGACTGGACGATCACCTTCGTGGAAACCGGGCTGCACGCCACGATCGGAGAACGGCTCAAGGCCGTCGAGCCCTATCTGCAGGGCGACGAGTTCTTCCTGGCCAACTACGGTGACGGTCTCAGCGACCTGCACCTTCCGACGATGATCGAGGAGTTCCAGCGGAGCAACGCCATCGGCTCGCTGCTGCTGGTGCAGCCGACCGCGAGCTTCGACATCGTCCGGACGACGCCTGATGGCAAGATCGCCGAAGTCGCGGCGTTGAGCCATTCCGACATCTGGATCAATGGCGGCTTCTTCGTCTTCCGGAACGAGATCTTCGACTACATCAATCCCGGCGACGAATTGGTCCGCGAGCCTTTCGAGCGGCTGATCCGGCAGCAGGCCCTCCTGGCGCATAAATGCACCGGCTTCTGGCAGTGCATGGACACCTTCAAGGACAAGCAGCGCCTCGAGGAGCTCCACGACACCAATCCGCCCTGGAAGGTCTGGAAGGACTGCGCCGCCACGTTGTCCTATCGCGCAATGCCGAAGGTGGCTCCCACGATGACCCAGGTGGCGTGACCATGCTTCGCCTGAAGCCGGATGGCGACGGCCGGTCGCCGCTGCAGATCCTGTGTCTCGGCTGCCATTCCGACGACATCGAGATCGGCTGCGGCGGAACCGTGCTGCAGATTGCAGCCGAGCGCCCGGACGCCGTGTTCCATTGGGTCGTCTTCAGCGCAAAGGGCGTACGCGTATCGGAGGCCGAAAGCGGGGCGCGGCAGTTCGTCGACCCCGCACGCATGAAACGGGTCATTCTGAAGGATTTTCAAGATGGTTACATGCCGTTCCTCGGAGCCGACATCAAGAACGTCTTCGAGGACCTCAAGCGCGAGGTGCAGCCGGACATCATCTTCACGCACAACCGGCACGATTCACATCAGGATCACCGGCTCATCGCCGAGCTGACATGGAACACGTTTCGCAGCCACCTGATCCTCGAATACGAGATCCCGAAATATGACGGCGATCTCGGCCAACCGAGTGTCTTCAATGCCCTTTCGGACGACGTCTGCGAGAAGAAGGTCGATCTGATCCTCGATACCTTCAAGTCCCAAAGCAACAAGCCATGGTTCGACCGTTCGACCTTCATGGCCCTGATGCGGCTGCGTGGCATGGAATGCAACGCGCCCAGTGGCTATGCCGAGGCCTTCTACGCTCGCAAGCTGATGCTCTGAACCGGCAATCGAGGACGACATGCATGACTTGAAGCGCAAGACCGTTCGTGCCGGCATCTTCAACATCGGAGCGCGCGGGCTGGGCTTCATCATCCGCACCCTGTCGATCATGATCATGGCGCGATTGCTGACCCCCGAGGATTATGGGCTGGTCACCATGGTCGCGGCCTTCACGGGCGTGCTCAACATGTTCGGCTGCTTCGGCCTGTTCCAGGCCGCGATCCAGCGCGACGAGCTGAGCGAACGGGAGTCGACGTCGCTGTTCTGGCTGAACCTGACGTTCGGTGCTGCGCTCGCGCTCATCGTCTTCGCGGCCGCGCCGATGGTCAGCGCATTCTATCGTGAGCCACGCCTGATTGCGATCACGCAGGTGACGGCGCTCTCCTTCGTCATCACTGCCGCGGGCGTCCAGCACAACGTCTTGCTGCAGCGGCGCATGGCGTTCGGCATCCTGGCGACGATCGAGATCGCGGCGCTACTGATCGCGACTGCCGTGTCGATCGGCATGGCCATGCACGGCTACGAGTATTGGGCGATCGTCTCGATGACCATCTCCCTGCCGCTGGCCACGACGATCGGCCTGTGGCTGGCGACGGGCTGGCTTCCGGGCCGGCCACAGATCGCGGCCAGGGTCCCGTCCATGCTGCAGTTCGGCGGCGGGACGATGCTGAACGGCTTCCTGTTCTACATCACGATCAGCATCGACAAGCTCCTGCTTGGCCGCGTATGGGGCACGGAAGCGACCGGCCTCTACAGCCGAAGCTTTTATCTCATCAACTTCCCGACCGAGAACCTCAACACGACCTTCGGCGAGATCGCCTTCGCCGCGCTCTCGCGCACGAAGGACGATCCCGCACGCTTCCGACGCTACTTCCTCAAGGCCTATGCGCTGGTGGTGGCGTTGACCCTGCCTCTGACGGTCGTGTGTGCCTTGTTCGCGGACGATCTCATCGTCGTGGCCCTGGGTCCGAAATGGATCGGTGCGGTCGAGATCTTCAGGATACTCGCTCCGACGATCCTGGTGTTTGCGATCAACAACCCGCTGGGCTGGCTGCTCACAGCGCTCGGCCTGGTCAGACGCGGCGTCTACATGGGCTTGTGCTCCGTTTGCCTCATGATCGCAGGCGTCCTCATCGGGCTTCCTCACGGACCACACGGCGTCGCGATAGCCTATTCCACCGTAATGGTCGTCAGGGTGATCCCGGCTACGCTCTGGGCGCTTCACGGCACCGGAATCCGCGTCCGCGAGGTCGTCGGAGCGCTGGCGAGCCCGCTGGCCGCGAGCATGGTCGCGGCGGCCGCCGCGCTTTGGGTTCACACATTGCTTCCGCCGACACTGTCGCCGGTGCTGCGCCTCGCGCTGGATGTCGGCTCGTTCGGCGCGGCCTATGTCGCTGCCCTGCTGCTCATCGCCGGCGAGAAGGCGCTCTATCTCGACCTCTTCCGCGCTGCCAAATCCGCCTGAGCCATCGCGCCAGCCCGATGCGCGGGCGCGGCTCCGGCGCCGGAACAGGTCGGTGCGCCCGGCATTAACCCAGTGGAGGCCAGGCACTCCGGGGGGCGGGCATGAAGTTCGCGACGACCAGCATCGAAGGGGCGATGGTAATCGACCCGGTTCAGCATACCGATTCACGAGGTCGCTTCATGCGCGCCTGGTGCCTCAAGGAGTTCGCCGACCAGGGCATCACGTTCGAGCCCGTCCAGGCAAATCTCGGTTTCAGTACACGGCGCGGCACGGTCCGCGGCATGCACTTCCAGGCAGCGCCGGCCAGCGAGGCCAAGCTGGTGCGCTGCACACAGGGAGCGATGTTCGACGTCGTGCTGGACCTACGGCCGGAATCGCCCAGCTACGGCGCGTGGTACGGCGTGGAGCTGAGCGGCGACAACGGCCGCATGCTCTACCTCCCCGAGGGGTGCGCGCACGGATACCAGACGCTCACCTCCGACACCGAGATGCACTACATGACCTCGGCGTTCTACACCCCGGAAGCCGTCAGGGGCGTGCGCTTCGACGATCCGGCATTCGGCATCATCTGGCCTTTGGCCGTGACCGAAGTCTCCGAGCAGGATCGCAATTGGCCGCCGGCCACGCGCCTGCCGAGCCAAATCACGTCAGCCGCGTGCCTGACGTCATGATCGCATCCGCTGGTGCTATCGGAAGGGAACATGCCATGGCCGTTGATACCGTATTGCGCGAGCGCGAGACTGAGGGACGCCCGATCCGCGTGGGAATGGTCGGCGCCGGTGCCACCGGCCGCGCGATTGCGCTCCAGCTCGGCACGCCGGTGCCGGGCATGCAGCTCGTCGCCATCGCCAACCGGACCGTCGAGAATGCGGAGCGAGCCTTACGGGAGGCGGGCATCCATGGCTGGAGCCGCACCTCCACGGCCCGGGAGGCCGAGCAGGCCATTGCGCGCGGGGCACCGGTCCTGACGGATGATCCGGCCGTTCTGACCGCTTGCGAAGCGATCGACATCATCCTCGAGGTCACCGGGACGGTCGAGGCCGGCACCATGGTCGTTCTCGACGCGATCGCGCATCGCAAGCATGTGGTGATGGTCAATGCCGAGCTCGACTCGCTGATCGGCCCGATCCTGAACGAGCGAGCCCGCCAGGCCGGCGTGGTCCTGACCAATACCGATGGCGATGAGCCCGGCGTCGCCATGACGCTCCTGCGCTATCTGCGGACGCTCGGCCTGCGCCCCGTCGCCGCCGGCAACATCAAGGGCATGGTGGACTACTATCGAAACCCCGATACCCAGCGGGCCTTCGCCGAAAAGAACGGTCAGGATGCCCGGAAGGTCACCTCCTTTGCCGATGCGACGAAACTCTCGATGGAAACCACGGTGCTCGCGAACGCGACCGGCTTTCGCGCGGGCCGCCGCGGCATGTACGGACCGGCCTGCAAGGAGGTCCGTGAGATCGCGGAGCGCCTGCCGCCGGCGGCCATGCTCGAATCCGGGCTCGTCGACTATGCACTCGGCGCAGCGCCGCACACCGGCGCATTCGTCGTCGTCCATGAGACCGAGCCGCTGAAGCAGGCCCAACTGGCCTACTACAAGATGGGCGACGGGCCGTTCTACGTCTTCTACACGCCGTTCCATCTGCCTCATCTGCAGATCGCCTCGACGATCGGGCGGGCCGTCATTCAACACGACGCGACCGTGGCGCCGTTGGCAGGACCCGTCTGCGAGGTGGTCACGGTCGCCAAGCGCGATCTCAAGGCGGGCGAGCGCCTCGATGGCATCGGCGGCTTCTGCGCCTACGGCCTGATCGAGAATGCGACGGAGGCCCGCGCGGCCGATGCCCTGCCGATCGGCCTCTCTGAGGGCTGCATTCTGCTACGAGACAAATTCAAGGACGACGTCATCACTTTCGACGACGTCACCATGCCGGCAGGCAGTCAGGCGGAGGCTCTGTGGCGCGAACAGCAGCGGCGCTGGCCGATGCAGGAGGCGAGCGCTCCACGACAGCGCGTGCTGGCCGAGGCGGCTTCGTGACATGGCGATACGCTGCAGGGGCAGGGCCATGCAGCGGAATGGACACCAGGGACAGCCGGCAAATCTCATCGACGCAGGACTAGGTCGGCCATGCTGAATCGCTCCTTCTGGCAAAACCGCAAGGTGTTCGTCACCGGACACACCGGCTTCAAGGGCAGCTGGCTCGCCTTGTGGCTGGAGGCTCTGGGCGCCGATGTCACGGGCTATGCGCTGGACCCGCCATCCGAACCCAATCTGTTCGAGCAGGCGAGGGTGGGCGAATGCCTTCGCTCGATCCGTGGCGACATTCGCGATTTCGAGCATCTGAAATCGACGATGGCGACCTGCAAGCCCGACGTCATCATCCACATGGCCGCCCAGTCCGTGGTTCGCCACGGCTACGAGGAGCCGGTTGAGACCTATGCCACGAACGTCATGGGGACGGTCCACCTGCTCGAGGCCATCCGTCAGCTCGGACGCCCCTGCGTCGTGGTCAACGTCACCAGCGACAAATGCTACGAGAACCGGGAGTGGGTCTGGGGCTATCGCGAGCATGACGCGATGGGCGGGCACGACCCGTACTCCAACTCCAAGGGATGCGCCGAGCTGGTCACCAGCGCCTATCGCGATTCCTACTTCCCACCGGATGGGCTGTCCCGGCACGGTGTCGCGCTAGCGAGCGCGCGCGCGGGCAATGCCATCGGAGGCGGCGACTGGACGGCCAACCAGCTTATCCCGGATCTCATCCGTGCATTTCTGGGCCGGCGCCCGTGCCGCATTCGCAGTCCTTCGGCGATCCGGCCCTGGCAGTTCGCCCTGATGCCCCTGCATGGCTATCTGCTGCTGTGCGAGAGGCTCGCCGAGGACGGCCAGCGCTTCGCATCGGGCTGGAACTTCGGCCCGGCGGAGACGGATGCGAGACCGGTGTCCTGGATCGCCGACAAGCTCGTGACGCTGTGGGGCGAGGGCGCCTCATGGACGCGTGACGGGGCCGCCCATCCCGCCGAAGCGCAGTTGCTGCGCCTCGACACGTCCAAGGCGAGGGCGAGCCTCGACTGGCACCCGGTTCTTCAACTGGACCAAAGCCTCGCCTGGATTGTCGAATGGTACCACGCATTCCAGGCCGGGGCCGATCTCCAATCCCTGACGCGCCGCCAGATCGAGCGTTACGAGTACCTGCTCCAGGACCATGCCGAGCGCAACGGCGCGGAAATCAGGTCGCCGGCGGCCGCTCCGACGCCTCTTCTCCCGATTGCCGAAGGATGAACCCCGTAGCGCCTCGCTAGCAGAAGGAACGCCTGCACATGCCGAATGTCGTCGTGCTTGGAACGGGAATGGCTGGCTTCGGTGCTGCACACCGCCTGGGGCAGGAGGGCATCACGCCCGTCATGTACGACAAGAATGCGTACTATGGCGGCCATACGATGTCGTTCCGTCACGAGCCCGGTTTCGTCTTCGATATCGGGCCGCACATCTCCTTCACGAAGGATGAGCGCATCCAGGAGCTGCTCGCGGACAACGTCGACCAACGCTACGAAACCATCCAGATCAGCCTGAACAACTACTGGCGCGGCTACTGGCCGCAACATCCCGTCCAGCTGCACCTGCATGGCCTGCCGGAAGACGTGGTCGTCAAAGTGATCGCCGACTTCGTCGAAGAGCGGCAGAAGCCCGACGGACCGATCAACAACTACAATGACTGGCTGCTCGCCAGCTTCGGGCCGACCTTCGCCGAGCTTTTCCCGAAGCAGTACACGCGCAAATACCACCTCACGACAGCCGAGAACATGAGCACCGACTGGCTCGGGCCGCGCATCTACCGGCCGACCCTCGAGGAAGTGCTCCGCGGCGCGATCTCGGCCTCGTCGCCGAACATCCACTACATCACCCATTTCCGCTATCCGACGCAGGGCGGCTTCGTGTCCTATCTGCACAGGTTCGTGCCGCTCGGTAACATCAAGCTGAATCACGAGCTCGTCTCGGTCGATCCCGGGATCAACGAACTCGCCTTCTCGAACGGCGTCCGCACCCGCTACGACGAACTGATCTCGTCGGTTCCGCTGCCGGATCTCATCCGCATGATCAAGGGCGTGCCGGCGGACGTTCTCGAGGCCTCGCGCCGTCTCGCCTGTTCGTCTTGCGTGCTGGTCAATATCGGCGTCGATCGCGAGGACATCTCCAGCGCGCACATGACGTATTTCTACGACGAGGATATCTGCTTCACCCGCCTCGGCTTCCCGCACATGCTCTGTGACGCCAACGCCCCGAAAGGCATGGGAAGCATCCAGGCCGAAGTCTATTTCTCCGACAAGTACAGGCCGTTCTCGGGCAAGCCCGAGGACTGGATCCAGCCCGTGATCGACGACCTGCGCCGCTGCGGGCTGCTCCGAGACAGCGATCGGGTCGTGTTCCGCACGGCTATGTATCTGCCCTACGCCAACATCATATTCGATCTCGACCGTGCCGCCGCACTCAAGACGGTTCACGGTTATCTTGACGATATCGGGATCTCCTACTGCGGTCGCTATGGCGACTGGGGCTATCTATGGACCGACGAGAGCTTCAAGAGCGGCGAGGCGGCGGCGGAGGCCGTCCTGTCGAAGCCTGCGGCGTTCCAGGCGAAGCGGCGGGTGCATTCGGGATGATCGACGAGCTCGACATCGGTCAGGCGTTGCCTGGAACTCGCCGATCGATCCCGGTCCGCGGGAAGACTGGTGCCGGGTTGCGGCTTCCCGCCACCTTTGCGCCGCCGCTTGCCGAGCTGATCTGGCCACGAAGCATACGCATTGCCGAACGAAGACCTTTCCGCCGAACGGCTCAACCCACACTCTCGAGATGGGGGCTGCGATGAAAGCCAAGAATGCTCCAGCCAGGAATGCTCCAAGCAGGAATGCTCCGCTGATCAGCGTTGTGACGCCGGTCTACAATGGTGAGGATTTCCTGCGCGAATGCATCGAAAGCGTCCTGGCCCAGACCTACGCCAATTGGGAATACATCATCGTCAACAACGCCAGCACGGACGGAACGCTCGATATCGCGGAAGAATATGCCCGGAAGGACAGCCGCGTTCGTGTCGTGAGCAACGAGACGTTGCTGCCGATCATCGCAAATCACAACAGGGCCTTCCGCCTGATTGCGGAGAACAGCAAATATTGCAAAGTCGTTTCGGCTGACGACTGGATCTATCCGGAATGCCTCGAGAAGATGGCCGACCTCGCCGAAGCCAACCCGTCCGTCGGCATCGTCGGCGCGTATCAGCTCAGCGGCGGGGCCGGCATCTGGTATGTCCGCAACGTCGGCCTTTCCTACAGGCAAACCGTCGTTCCAGGGCATGATGTCTGCCGCTCTCATCTGCTTGGAATTCTCAACGTCTTGGGCAATCCCTCCTCGGTCATGTATCGCTCGGACCTCATCAGAAAGTCAGACGAATTCTTTCCGAATGCGACACACGAGGCCGATACCAGCGCCTGTCTGAAGCACTTGCGCTACGACGACTTTGGCTTCGTGCATCAGGTCCTGGCGCATGAGCGGATCCATCGCCAGACGGCCACCGCGGCATCCCTGGAAAAGAATGCGTATATTTCGGCGGAGATCAGCGACTGTCAGGAGTACGGAGGCTGGTATCTGACCAAGAAGGAGCGCGAGATGCGCATCGAACAGCTCCTGAACCAGTACTATGCCTATCTGTCGACGGCCGCGTTCAAGTTCAAGGACCGGAAATTCTGGGACTACCATGCCGGGCGGCTGCACGACCTCGGATATAGCTTCGATGGACGGAAGTTGTCGGTCGGAATCGCCAAGAAATGCCTCGATCTGATTTTGAATCCCAAGGAGACCGTGCAAACGTTGAGTAAACGCGTCCGGTTGCATTACATGCTCCGAGGGATGCGCGCGCCGTCAAAGGGGTGATGCCGCCGGATTCGATGCTTCGACGCACGCGCGCAGCTGTTCGCCTCGTTCGCCAAATCGATCGACCCCTTGGTATCGCGAGAAGTGGGCCAAGGCGCCGCGCTGGTTAAAGAGTCCCTAAATTTCTTGCCGGCATTTCGAAATTTCGCTAATATTTGAACTGATCGCTGTGGGGAGCCCGATCTAGGATCGATCCGGCTAATAACGGATTGTGGGCGAAGCAAAGACTGAAAGGATTGCTAACAGAATTTAGAGAACCAAAGTTGATCGATTGAATTCAATCCGAACGAAAATTGACTATTTAGATGACAGCCTGCATGATTGAATTTTATGCTTCACGATACACCATCGATCTCTTCGTTCGAAGCGGGGATGCCAGATGGAATCTGATTGCCGATGCGTCATCAAGAAATAGTGAGTTGAAAGATATTGCTGATCGAATTTAATAGCGTGCCGCCTAGATGCTAAATAGCATGAATTTCATTGAAATATACCGATTGATGGATATTGATTTAGGTCAAGATCTCCCGACAATAAATCTCATGATAGTGTTGCGTAGGGGTTTGACTTTCCGGGAGTGCGGCCAAATTTGATTGCGTTTCCCTGTTGGGAGGGAGAGTCAAATGTTGGAGAACAAGTCGTTCGGAATTGTCATTATTGGAAAATATTCATTGATGCGAGAGGGTATTTATCGCGTCCTTCAAGAGCAGAATTTCCGTGTTATCGCCTCTGTCTCAGGCGCTGACCAACTGGGAGGCCGGCTTCGATCGCAGAAGAACCTGTTTCTGTTCGTCTACACCAATGACGAATTCGACCTCGTCGTCGGAGAAATCGAGCAGGTCCGCGATCAGTATCCGGATGCGCACATCGCCGTGGTCGCCGATCACTACGGACCGACCGAGCCAGCCTCGGCATTCAAGGCCGGCGCGACCGGTTACCTCGTCAATGCCAACTCCTGCGATGCCTTCGTCAAGTCGATCGAGCTGGTGATGCTGGGCGAAACCCTCTTCCCGCCGGCGTTTCCGTCATTGGCGCCCTCCGCGAAGATCCATCGTCGACCGAAGCCCGTCTCCGGCGAACCGGAAAAGGCCTTTCCATCCGCCCCGCCGGAGACCGCCGCCACATCGCTGCTGTCGCCGCGAGAAACCGGCATCCTGTGTTGCCTGGTCGACGGCGATTCCAACAAGAGCATCGCACGCAAGATCGGCATTGCCGAAGCGACGGTGAAGGCTCACGTCAAGGCAATACTTCGTAAGATCCGGGTGCAGAACCGTACGCAGGCGGCGATCTGGGGCATGAATCACGCATTGCTGCTGCGTCCGGCCAACAACAATTCCCGCAACCTGCTCGCATCGGCGGAGAGCGCACAGCCGGAGTCGAGCGTCAGCATCTATCAGCTGTGAAGCATATTGCTGGCCGCGAAAGCGAAGGGCTTGAAGCGAGGCTGCGGACCCGGGGAAACTGGCGCCGTGCTGCGGCCGCTGGCCAGCGAGCGATACGCTGTCGCGTTCAGCCGTCACGAACGAGGTACCGCAAATTCTCGCCTTGTCGTCGGTTTAATATGTCGATATATCTCGACATATGGAAAAAGAGAATGTGATCCTCGCCCTGGCCGCACTGGCGCAGAGCACCCGTCTCGATGTCTTCCGCCTGTTGGTGAGCGCGGAGCCGGAGGGGCTGCCTGCCGGCGAGGTCGCTCGGCGCCTCGAGGTTCCGCACAACACGATGTCCTCCCATCTGAACATTCTCAGCCGGGCAGGGCTGGTCCGATCGGAGCGCTTCAGCCGTTCTATCGTCTACAGAGCCGACCTCGACGCCCTGCGTGCGGTCCTCGCCTTCCTCCTCAAGGATTGCTGCGGCGGGCGTTCGGAGATTTGCGCCCCCCTGCTGGCCGAACTCAGCCCCTGCTCCTCACCGAGGGTTTAAAATGATGGCTGACCGCATCCACAATGTGCTGTTCCTCTGCACGCACAATTCCGCTCGCTCGATCTTGGCCGAGGCCTTGCTGAACCATCTGGGCGAGGGGCGCTTTCGGGCCTTCTCCGCCGGAAGCGAGGGCGGACCCGGGCCCAACCCCATGACACTCAAGGTGTTGCAGGCCGAGGGCATCCCGACCGACGGGCTGGCATCGAAGACTTGGGACGTCTTCGCGAAGCCGGGCGCTCCCGCCATGGACCTCGTGATCACGGTCTGCGACGAGGCCGCGGGCGAGGCCTGTCCTTTTTGGCCGGGACAGCCGATCACGCCCATTGGGGGATAGAGGACCCGTCCAGGGTCGAAGGCAGCGACATCGAACGCGAACGGGCCTTCGTGACGGCGCTGCGCTACCTGCGCAACCGGATCAACGTCCTGCTGTCGCTGCCCCTCGCCAGCCTTGACGAGATGGCGCTGGCGAGTCGCCTGCACCAGATCGGCGGCCTTGAGGGCTCGAGCGAACAGCGCCCGGAAGGGGCATGATGGACGTCGTCATCTACCACAACCCGACCTGCGGAACGTCCCGGAACACGCTCGGTCTGATCCGCAACGCGGGCATGCCCCTGGGCGTAGGCCTGTGCCGCCCCTCGGAGGCCTTGCTGGCACTGCTGCCACCGCAGCGGGGCGAGCTTCGCCCGGAGGACGGCGAACTGGTCGTCGATGCCTCGGGCCGCTCTGCCGCTCTCGCCTGAGGTCGTCATGTCCACCTTCGAACGCTACCTCACGGTCTGGGTCGCTCTGAGCATTGTCGTCGGGATCGCGCTGGGGCATGCCTTGCCGGGCGTGTTCCAGCTCATCGGCACCGCCGAGATCGCCAAGGTCAACCTTCCCGTCGCGGTGCTGATCTGGCTGATGGTCATTCCAATGCTGCTGAGGATCGACTTCGCGGCGCTCGGCCAGATCGGAAGGCACTGGCGCGGAATCGGCGTCACGCTCTTCATCAACTGGGCAGTGAAGCCCTTCTCGATGGCGGCGCTCGGCTGGTTCTTCATCGCCTGGCTATTCCGGCCCTGGCTGCCCGCCGACCAAATCGATAGCTACATCGCGGGCCTCATCATCCTTGCGGCCGCGCCCTGCACCGCCATGGTCTTCGTCTGGTCGAACCTGACCAGGGGCGAGCCGCATTTCACACTGAGCCAGGTCGCGCTGAACGATGCGATCATGGTCGTGGCCTTCGCCCCGATCGTCGCCCTGCTGCTCGGGCTGTCGGCGATAACCGTGCCATGGGGAACGCTGGTTCTGTCCGTGATCCTCTACATCGTCCTTCCGGTGATCGTCGCGCAGCTCGTCCGCAGCCATGTCCTGGCGACGGGCGGGCAGGTCGCGCTCGACAAGCTGCTCGCGCGTCTGGGGCCCGCCTCGCTCGTCGCGCTGCTCACCACGCTCGTGCTGCTCTTCGGGTTCCAGGGGGAGCAGATCCTCGCCCAGCCGATCGTCATTGCGCTGCTGGCGGTGCCGATCCTGATCCAGGTCTACCTCAACGCCGGGCTGGCCTATCCTCTGAACCGCATCGCCGGCGAGCAGCATTGCGTCGCCGGCCCGTCGGCCCTGATCGGCGCCTCGAACTTTTTCGAGCTCGCCGTCGCGGCCGCGATCAGCCTGTTCGGCTTCCACTCCGGCGCGGCGCTCGCGACGGTCGTCGGCGTGCTGATCGAGGTGCCGGTCATGCTGACCGTCGTCTGGATCGTGAACCGCTCGAAGGGGTGGTACGAGCGCGGCCAGGTCGAACGGTCAGTTCAGGCAGCGGAATAGGAATAGACGGCTTCCGGGCCGCCGGAGTCGCCTTTTCTTGGGTGTAATTTTACGAGACCGGCAGGAGTGGAGGCCAGCATGCAGACATTGCCCGTCGTCGTCATCGGAGCGGGCCCCGTCGGGCTCGCCGCCGCCGCGAACCTCATAGCCCGCCGCGTTTCCGTGAGGGTCTACGAGGCCGGGGAGGGCGTCGGCGCCAACATTCGCAACTGGGGTCATGTCAGGCTGTTCTCGCCCTGGGAATTCAACATCGACTCCGCCAGTCGTGCTCTGCTCGAAAAGGCGGGATGGCAGGAGCCGAACGCGCAGGAGCATCCGACCGGGAACGAGTTCGTTGCGCGCTACCTCGCGCCCCTCGCGGAGACGCCGGAACTGGCGCGCATCATCGAGCTCGGCAGCCGGGTCGTGGCGATCGGGCGCCGCGGCATCGACAAGGTGGTCGGCCGGGATCGGGCGCTGCACCCGTTCCAGCTCGTCATCCGCGGCCAGGACGGGAGCACGCGGCGCATCCTCGCCCGTGCGGTGATCGATGCCTCCGGTACATGGACCACGCCGAACCCGGCAGGAGCCGGCGGCGTTCCCGCCGATGGCGAGGAGGCGCTGGCCGACAGGATCGCCTACGGCATCCCGGACGTGCGCGGATCCGATCGGGGTGACTATGCCGGACGCACCACGCTCGTGCTCGGCGCCGGGCACTCGGCCGCGAACGTGCTGCTCGAACTCGAAGGGCTTGCGAAGGACCAGCCGGGAACCAAGGCGATCTGGGCCACGCGCGGCCGCGACCTCTCGCGTGTCTACGGCGGCGGAGCCAGCGATCAGCTCGCCGCCCGCGGCGATCTCGGCCAGCGCTTGCGCCGTGAGGTGGAGACGGGCTCCATCGCCCTGGTGAGTGGTTTTGCCTTGTCCGGCATCCGGGAAGAGGACGGGCGCCTCCTTCTCAACGGCGAGACTGCCGAAGGGGGCCGCACGATCGGTCCGGTCGACCGCGTCATCGCCTGCACGGGCCAGCGGCCCGATCTCTCGCTGACGCGCGAATTGCGGGTCGAGCTCGATCCCTGGCTGGAGAGCACCCGCCTGCTCGGGCCGATGATCGACCCGAACCTGCATTCCTGTGGTTCGGTGCCGCCGCACGGCCATCGCGAGCTCTCTCACCACGAGCCCGGGTTCTACACCGCCGGGATCAAGAGCTATGGGCGCGCGCCGACATTCCTGATGCTGACGGGGTTTGAGCAAGTTCGCTCGGTCGTCGCGGCGATTGCGGGAGACATGGAGGAGGCGGACGACGTCAGGCTCGTGCTCCCGGAGACGGGGGTTTGCAGGGCGACGCCTGAGACCGGGGAAGGCTGCTGCGCCTCAGCACCTGCCGATCGGGACGCATGCAGCGTCGGGTCTGCGCCGATGAAGGCTGACGGCCAATCCGCATGTTGTCCGTCGAGGTAGACCGACGGCCATCTCCGCCCCGAGAATCGCGCTATAGGAGCGACGGCTTACAAACGGGAAGGAACTGCCCCATGACCCAGCAATTCACCGGCAAGCGCGTGATCGTGATGGGCGGAAGCCGCGGCATCGGACGCTCGATTGCGCTCGCCTTCGCGGCGGGCGGCGCGTCCGTTTCGATCTGTGCTCGGGGAGCAGGGCCGCTCGAGGCGACCCGCCGGGACATCAAGGCGCTCGGCGTGACGGCTCACGCGGCCAGCGTCGACCTCGCCGACGCGGCTGCGATTGCGGCCTATGTGCCCGAGGCGGTGAAGGCCCTCGGAGGGCTCGACGTCCTCGTCAACAACGCCTCCGGCTTTGGCCACTCGGATGACGAGGAGGGCTGGGCGGTCTCGCTCAGAGTGGACGTGATGGCCGTCGTTCGCGGCAGCCATGCTGCGATCCCGCACATGAAACCTGGTTCGTCGATCGTCAATATCTCGTCGATTTCCGCACTGCGCGCCTCGTCGCGCGCCGCGCCCTACGGGGCCGTCAAGGCGGCGGTGATGCACTACACGGCGAGCCAGGCGAAGATGCTGTCGCGGAAGGGCATCCGGGTGAATTGCGTCGCCCCCGGTTCGATCGAGTTTCCAGGCGGCACCTGGGAGGATCGGAAGACGTCGAACCCCGACCTCTATCAGGCCACGCTGGCAACGATCCCCTTCGGCCGGATGGGCAAGCCCGAGGAGGTCGCCGAGGTCGCGCTCTTCCTCGCTTCCGACAAGGCCAGCTGGGTCACCGGCCAGTCTATCGTGGTCGATGGCGGCCAACTCGTCGGCCCCTGATCGCTGGGCTGGTGGCGGGACGCCGATCGCGCCTGGAATCCAGGGTCGTTAGCGTCTGGTCCGGAGCAGCGCCCACACCAGATACGGCGTTCCGATCAGCGAGGCGAAGAGCCCGACCGGCATCTGGTAGGGAAAGAACACCAGCCGCGACAGCCAGTCCGCCAAGGCCAGCAGCAGCGCGCCGACCAGCACCGCTCCGGCAAGATGAACCCCGGCGCCACGCAGGCCGAGCATGCGTGCCAGATGCGGCGCCATCAGGCCAACGAAGCTGACCGGGCCGACGATCAGCGTCGCAGCCCCGGTCAGCAGGGAGGCCGAGATGACGAGCCAGGTCTTGGCGGGTCTGATCGCGATGCCGAGGCCTGCCGAGGTCGCGTCGCCGAGCGGCAGGATCTGGAGCCAGCGCGCGAACAGCGGCAATGGCGACAGCAGAACGGCCGCCGTCGCAGCTGCGGCCACTGCGAGCTCCGGCGTCACCTGCTGCGTCGAACCGGTGAGCCAGGCGAGGATCGCGAAGGCTTCGAGCCCGCCGCGCGCCAGGATGATGGTCACGATTGCCCCGGACAAGGCAGCCAGCGCGATTCCGCCGAGCAGCATGCGGTTCGCCGCCAGCGCGAAATGGCGCGCGATCACGAGCAGGAGCAGCAGGCCGAGCGCCGCGCCCGCGGCGCAGGCAAGGCCCTGTTGCCACCAGGATGCCCCCGGAACCAGCACGATGGTCAAAGCGAGCCCAAGCCCGGCCGCGCTGCTGATGCCGAGGACTTCCGGGCTCGCCAGCGGATTGCCGGTGAGTCGCTGGATCGTCGTGCCCGCAGCTGCCAGCATCGCGCCGGCCGCCATCGCCGCCAGGAGACGCGGCCAGCGCCAGGGCAGCAGCTCTCCGAAGGCGGCCCCGATGGCGAGGGCAGGGCCGTCCGGATCTCGGCCAACAAACAGAGCGAGCAAGGTGACCGCTGCGAGCGCCGCCGCAATCAGCCCGATGCGGCGCCAAGGCCGGCGCGAAGCGCTGCCGAGTTCCGGACCGCTCTCCTGTGGGGGCATGGTATAGACCGGCAGCCGCGGCAGCAGGAACAGCAGGAATGGTCCGCCGAGCAGGGCGGCGACCGCACCGGTCGGCATGCCGACACCGCTGGCGGCATTGGCGGCCTGGACGAGGCCATCGGTGAGGCCGAGCAGCAGCGCCCCGATCAGCGGCGATGCCAGCAGCAGGGAAGCCGGCCGGCGCGCGCCGAGCATGCGGGCGACATTGGGCGCAGCCAGGCCGACGAAGGCGATGATTCCGACCTGCGACACTACCGAACCCGCCAGCGCCACGGCGACGAGCACGATGGCGAAACGGACGCCGCGGACCGATAGGCCGAGATTCCGCGCGCCGGCATCGCCGAGCGCCAGCACCTCCAGCGGCCGCTGCAGAAGGGCAGCGAGCCCGGCGCAGACCGCGAGCCGGAGCGCCAGCGCCTCGGCCGGCTCCCAGCTCTGCTGGGCAAGCGAACCGCCACCCCAGAGGAACATCGAGGTCAGGTACTGTCCTGAGAACAGGACGATCGCCGCCCCCGCCGACGCGCAGACCAGCCCGACCAGCAGGCCTGCGAGCGCGAGCGTCGTCGGCTCGAAGCCGCGCCGCCAGCCGAGCGCGAGCACGAATGAAACCGCCGCGAGACCGCCGGCGAGGGCGATCGTCTCGCGGCCGAGGCCGCTGAGCTGGGGCAGGAAGGCGGTAGCCGCGACCAATGCGAGCTGGGCGCCGGCCGAGATTCCGAGCGTGGAGGCGTCGGCGATTGGATTGCGCAGGACCCTTTGCAGCAGCGCTCCGGCGAGGCCGAGCGCGGCACCGGCGATCAAGGCGACCGCGACCCGTGGCAGCAGGGCATGAAGCACGATGATCCGCCTGAGGCCGTCAGCCGGCTGGGGTTCGGTCAGGACGGCGAGGCCGCGCGGGCCGAGGCCGATGAACAGCGCATGGAGGCTCAACGCCAGGCTGAGCGCGACGAGACCCAGGCCACCGATCAGGAGTCGGCGGTGCCGCAACGCGTCAACCAATGCCCGGCGCTCCCGTCGTCAAAGCCAAGCCGATCAGACGCCCGAGCCGCCGGGCTGCGGGCAATCCGCCGAAATGATTGACCGGATCGAGCAGCATCACCCGGCCGGCGCGAACGGCCGGCAGGTTTCGCCAGATCGCGCTCTCCGGCAGGATCCGCCTTGCGTCGTCCGGCACCGGCGCGAGGATCGCGATCGCGGCGTCGGGATTGTCGGCCAGTGTCACGATGTCGATAGGCGCCTGCGCGCTGTAGCTGGTCTGGCGTGCCCAGGCATTCGCGAGCCCCAGGCGTTTCAGCACGGTCCCGACCATGCTGTCGGCCCCGAAGACGCGGAAGTGGCGCGGGTCCCCGATCGAGATGACGAACAGCGGCGGCTGTTGCGCGGCCGCGAGCCGACCGGCCGTCGCAGCGAGCTCATCCCGTGTCGAGCCGATCAGCGCTTCGGCGGCAGCCTCCCGGCCAAAGCGACGCCCGAGCTCGCTGGCTACCGCCTCGGCGGCCCCGTAGGGGTCGCGCCCTCGCTCGTGAATGCGCATCGAGAGCACCGGCGCGATCCGGCTCAGATTGGGCTCGAGGCGCGTATACCAGGGCGAGCTGAGGATGAGGCTCGGCGCAGTGTGGCGCAGCACCTCGAAATTGATGCTGCCGCGCAGGCCGAGATCGGCAATACCGGACGGCAGATCCGGCTCGCTGACGAATTTGCGGTAGAGCAGCAGTTCGGCGCCTGCGACGACGCGAATGTCGAGCGCCAGGGCGGTCTCCAGCATCGCCCAGTCGATCGCAGCGGCCGAGAACTCCACTGCACGCGCCGGACGGCTGATCAGCCCCGCCGCGGCAAGAGCGATCAACCCGCGTCGGGAGACGAGGGACTGCGTCACAGGACGTATCCGATCGCTCGACCGTTCCCGTCCGGGCAGGTCACGCCCATGCGCACGCCATAGATCTGTTCGAGGCGGCCCGGGGTCATGATCTCGCTGGGCTTGCCGCGCGCCACCACCGACCCTTGGCCGAGCGCTATGATCTCGTCGCAATAGCGCGCGGCCATGTTGACGTCGTGGAGCACGACGAGCGTCGTCATGGCCCGGTTCACCGTCATCTCGCGGACAACCGCCAGAACTTCGTTCTGATGGGCGATGTCGAGCGCCGATGTCGGCTCATCGAGCAGGAGACAGCCGGCATCCTGGGCCAGCAGCATGGCGAGCCAGACGCGCTGCCGCTCGCCGCCGGAGAGGCTGTCGACCGGCCGCCCCTTGAAGACGTCGACCTGCGTCAGGGCCATCGCTTCCGCCACCTTGGCACGATCGCGAGGAGCGAAGCGGCCGAGCGGCCCGTGCCAGGGATAGCGGCCGAGCGCGACCAGCTCTTCCACCAGCATACCGTCGGTCGCAGGCGTCAACTGAGGCAGATAGCCGAGCTCACGGGCGAAGGGACGCGCGCCCCATTGTGCCAGCGCCTGCCCGCGAAAGCGGATTTCGCCGCGGGTCGGGGTGAGCTGGCGCGCCAGCAGCTTGACCAGCGTGCTCTTACCCGAGCCGTTGGGGCCAATCAGACCGTAGCAACGCCCCGGCGCCAGCGCGAGGTCGAGCGGCCGCAGCAAGGTGCGGCTGCCGAGGTCGAAGCCCGCCCCCTGGAGGTCGAAGACGGCCTCCTTGGCAATGTCCAATGTCCCGTTGGCGATCATGCAGCCCTCGCGCCTTGCATGCGCCAATAGGCAACGGACCGAAAGCGGGTGCTGGGAAGCCCGAGATCCTTGCCGAATGCCAAGCTCAGCTGCCGGGAGGTCGAAAACTCCGTGCCGGCATAGGCAAGGGTTACATCGTTCTGCTCGCGCCCGAGCTGCCGCAGCGCATCGACGAGCTCGCCGCGGTGGAGCCAATACAGCCGGCACCCCTGAGGCAGGGTCACGTTCTGGCGTTCCGCATCGTCGACGAGTTCGACATAAGCGTCGATCCGCTCGCCGGCCGGGCATTCCTCGATCTGGCGCAGGATGGTCGGCAGGGCGGTCTCGTCACCGGCGAGAATCCGCCGCGGCGCATGGCTCACCGGCCGTCCGATCGGGCCAAGCGCGCCGATCTCAACGCCCGGGCGGCAATCCCGCGCCCAGGCAGTGGCCGGCCCGGCAGGCTCGTGCAGGACGAAGTCGACATCGACCTCGTCGCTGCCCGCCCTGACCGCGCGGATCGTGTAGTTGCGCAAGACCGGCATCAGCTCTCCTTCCGGCCAAACCGGCAGGCCGGCAGGGCAGGGCCGCGGAAAGGCGAAGGCTCCTCCGGGCCGCTGCGGCAGGAGCAGGCGGATATGGTGGAGGTCGCCAGCGTAGAGTTCCGCATCCTCCACCTGGAAGGTCACCCTGCGCAGATGCGGCGTCACGAGGCGCGCGCCCGTGACATGCCAATGCTGCACATGCCCGAGCCGCTCTGGGTCGCCATCGCCGGCCCAGGTCAGGGCCAGGGTTGCACAGCCCGGCAGGCGGCGGATCTCGCCGGCTATGCGCGCCTTCGCCAGGGCCAAGCGCCGCCAGCCTGCCCCCGAAAGGCTGAGGCAGAGCTCCCGCTCCGAGCGCTCGCAGCAGACATGGAAGCCCTCTGCGTCCCAGTGCTGCCTTTTAGCGTCGAGATGCCGCGCCAGTGCTTCGGCGGCATCTCCCTGGAACCGGCAATATGCGACGAGTTCGGTCACGACGTCTGCTTCACCAGCGATAGTTAAGGCCGGCCGTGATGACGCGGCCTTGCCCATACGCGCAGGTGGTCGAGGTGTAGCAGGTGCCGACAAACTCCTTGTCGAACAGGTTCTTGACGTTGACCTGCAACGCGGCGCCCTTGAGCTGCGGCATGAGCTGGCCGAAATCGTAGCGCAGGGCGGCGTCGACCAGCGTCACGCTCGGGACCTCGATGGTGTTGTTGGTGTTGAAGGTGCTGCCGACATAGCGGATGCCCGCGCCGATCGACAGGCCGGGCACGAAGTTTACCGGCAGGTCGTAGTACAGCCAGAGCGAGGCCATATGGCGCGGAACGCCCGTCGTAACAAGTCCTTGCAGGCCGCTGTTATCCTTGGTGTATTTCGTATCGAGATAGGTGTAGCTCGCCGCCAGGTTCAGGCCGAAATCGAGGCTCGCCTTGGCCTCGAGTTCGACGCCGCGCGAGCGCGCCTCGCCGACCTGCACCGAGAAGTTCCGATTGGCCAGGTCCGTCGTCAGCAGGTTCTCGCGCGTCAGGTCGAAGACGGCGGCGCTGAGCAGGGCGTTGATGCCAACGGGCTGGTACTTGATGCCGGCCTCGTACTGGACGCCGCGCTCCGGATCGAAGGCGCGTCCCGTCGCATCCGTGCCGGCGAGCGGCGTGAAGGACTGCGCGAAGCTGACATACGGCGCGATGCCGTTGTCGAAACGGTAGAGCAGCGCGGCCCGGCCGGTGAGCGCGTGATCGTCGGTCTCGCTGCGCACCCCCGCCACCGTCGTCTTGTTCTGCGCCCAGTCGGAGCGACCGGCGAAGGTGGCGATGAAGTTGCCGAAGCGGATCTCGTCCTGCGCATAGAGCCCATATTGCCGGGTCGTGACGTCGGTGCGGCGTGTCGCCGGCAGCGTGATCGCCCGGCCATAGACCGGGGCGAACATGTCAATCGCCGGTGCGGTCCCCGTGCCCGAGACGAAATATCCATCGGAGGATTGCGCATCGAAGCCCGTCAGCAGCGTGTGCGACAGCGGGCCGGTGTTGAACTTCCATTCGATCTGGTTGTCGAAGGCGAACGCGTCCATCTCGTCATGCGAGATTGAGACGGAGCGCGACAGGGTCCGCCCATTCGCCGCCAAGGTCGAGCCGTAGACGCTGAAATAGTCGAGATTGGTGCGGAACCACTGCCCGTTCATCCGTAGCGTCACAGCATCGTTGAAGCGGTGGCTGAACAGGTACCCCGCAGAACTCTGCGTGCGATCGAAGCTCTCGAGGTTCGGCTCCGAGACATTCGTCCGGCGGCTGAGGCGGCCATTCGGGTTGTAGAGCACAGAGCCTACAGACGGCACGCCGATATAGGCATTGGCCTTCGGGTCGCGCTGGTGCAGGCCGAGCAGCGTCAGGCTGGTGTCTTCCGAAGGCTTGAAGGTGATGGCGGGTGCGATGGCGAAGCGCTCGGCTTCAGTATCAGCGATCTGACCGTTCTCCATCCGCCCAATGCCGGTCAGGCGATAGAGGAAACGTCCTTCGGGATCGACCGGCCCGCCGAGGTCGAAGCTCGCCTGACGCTGTTGGTTGTTGCCGAACTGGACGCCGACCTCGCCGAAGCGCGTGGCGGTCGGCAGCTTGCTGATCTGGTTGACCATGCCGCCGGTCGGCGCCTGCCCGTAGAGGACCGAGGACGGGCCGCGCAGCACCTCGACGCGCTCCAGCAGATAAGGATCGACCTGCGGGGAGACCCAGTTCATCTTCTGCATGCGCAGGCCATTGAGGTAATTCACCGCATCGAAACCACGAATCTTGAACAGGTCGAAGCGGCTGGCGCCTGCACCGCGGCTTTCGGGGATGACGCCGGGCGTGTAGCGCAGCGCCTCGTTCAGGCTCTGTGCGTTCTGCTGGCTCATCTGGTCTCGCGTGATGACCGAAACGCTCTGGGCGGTTTCGGCGAGCGGCGTACCCGTCTTGCTACCGGTCGCGCTGCGCTGGGCGACATAGCCGCGGACCGGACCGGTCGCGCTCTCGCCTTCGACCATGATCGTGTCGAGCGAGATTGCGCCGGAGCCCTCCTGTGCCCAGGCCTTGCCCGACATCGGAACTGCGGCAGCCAGGATGAGTGCCGTCAGCGACACGGAAGCGCGAATGGTCATGCTTTGCCTTCTCGCGGAGTGCGGACCGGCCGCGTACCCGAAGTGGCGGCAAAGCAGGCCGCTCAGGATCGGAGCATCGAGGCAGGTGGAATGAAGAAGGCGTTAATGCAGGAGGCGCGCCGGCGTCCAATAAACGGGGCTTCGAATTCAATAGGCAGAACTTATGAGCGTCATTGTTTTTATCTATTCTAACCTAATCGCTGCGCTCCCGGCGACGGACTTCGGCGCGACAATGCGTGATGAAGGCATTGGCAGCCGGCGCTGCCTCGTTGCGGCGAAAAACGGCCGAGATCTCGGATCGGGTCACAGGAGAAGCGAGTGGCCGGTAGACGATGCCGGGTAGCTGCATGCATTCCATCGAGCGGGGCACCAGCGCCACGCCGAGGCCGACCGTCACCATGCTGGCGATCGTCATGAAGTCGCGCCCGTTCGCCTGGATCGTGGGATTGATCCCCGCGTCCTTGCAGGCCTGCGCCGTCTGGCGGTGGAAGCCGACATCCGCCGTCTGGTTCGGAACGATGAACGTCTCGGCGGCAAGGTCCCGCAGCGCGATCGGTTCAGCTTGCGCCAGCCTGTGCCCCGACGGCAGCAACGCGACCAGCGGCTCGCTCTGGACGGTCAACGCTTCCAGGCCGCGCGGAACGGGGGCGGGCGGACGGATAAAGCCGAAATCAAGAGCTCCCTCCACGATGTGGTCGAGCTGGCGCAGCATCTCCATCTCGATGAGGACGAGTTCGACTTCGGGATGCGTGTCGCGGAACGCGCTGATCACTTCGGTGAGCACCCCGGAATAGGCTGCCGACGCCACATAGCCGATGGAGACGCGGCCCGTTTCGCCGCGCGCGGCGCGCTGGACGGCAGCGAAGGCGGTATCGGCCTGGGCCAGGGTCTTGCGAGCCTCCGCCAGGAAGACCTGTCCGGGCAGGGCCAGCCGGAACAGGCGCTTGCTGCGGTCGAGCAGCCGGGTGCCTACTAGAGCTTCGAGGCTGGCGATCTGCTGGCTGAGGCCGGGCTGGGCGATGCCGAGCCGCTCGGCGGCGCGCCCGAAATTGCGCTCCTCCGCCACAGCCACGAAATAGCGCAGATGGCGTAGCTCGAAGGATGGGCCATCCGACGGCTTGCCGCTCACGGGAAGATCTCCCCGGCGCTCGCCGGCCCGACCAGGAACAGAAGCTGCACGAATGGCGAGGATGGCCGCATCGGGCGATCAGTAGCGGAACGGGCGAGGATTGTCCCTGACTTCGGCGACGGTCGGCTCCATACGAGGAGCTGCCGTTTCGCCACCGGGGCCGGCAAATACGGCACGCCTGCCGGCCGCACTCAGCCTTCGGCGTTCGGGCATGCGACGACGCCTGCTGCGATCAGTCGCTGAACCTCCGCTTCCGCATAGCCGACCTCCGCCAAGACTTCCCGGCTATGCTCTCCCAGGCGCGGCGCGGCCCGGTCCGGCCTGGGCTGGCTGGCGCCCCATTGCGAGGCTACGCGCAGGCTGCGGACCGGCCCTTCGGACGGGTGCTCAGATGTCGGGAAGAAACCAACCTCGGTCAAATGGGGATCGTTGACGAGCGAATCCAGCGTGTGCATGCGAGCATGCGGAATATCCGCTGCGCCAAGCGATCGTTCCCACTCGGCCGTCGAGCGAGTGAGGAAAATCCCGGCGACGCTCTTCATGATCTCAGCCATATGGCGCGTGCGGCTGGAATGGCTCGCGAAGCGCGGATCGCCGCGCCAGTCGTCTTGCCCGGCGATGTCGATGAAGCGCTGCCAGTGGCGGTCCGTATAGATAACCGCACAGAGGTAGCCGTCCGCGGTCCGGAACGGCCGGCGGTCCGAGGCGAGCAGGCGCGCATAGCCGCCGCCGTCGAGCGGGGGCTCGTAGCTCAGGCCGCCGAAATGATCGCCGAGGACAAAGCTCGCCATGGTCTCGAACATCGGGACATCGATGCGCTGACCCTCGCCGGTGCGGTCGCGATGGCGCAGGGCCGCGAGGATCGCCGTCAGCGCGTGCAGTCCGACGATGCGATCGGCGATGTTGATAGGGACATAGCGGGGCGTGCCGTCGCCGGCATCGGCGATGAGAGCCGGCACGGCGCACAATCCCTGAACGAGATCGTCATAGGCGGGCTTCGCGGCATAGGGACCATCCTGTCCGAAGCCGAAGGTACCGACATAGATGATGTCTTGCTTGGCGCCTGCGAGAGACTCGTAGCCGAGGCCGAGCCGGTCCATCGCCTGTGGCCGCAGATTGTAGACGAGGACATCGACTGTCCGCGCGAGATTCAGCGCGACATCCCGACCTGCGGGCTTCTTCAGGTCCACGACGATGCTGCGTTTGGAGCGGTTGGCATGCATGAACATGCCGCCCATCGCGCCGCTTCGGCTCGGGCCGACCTGACGGATGAGGTCGCCTTCAGGGGATTCCAGCTTGATGACGTCGGCGCCCATGTCGCCGAGGATCGATGTGGCATAGGGGCCCATGAGCACGGAGGTCATGTCGAGTACCCGGATACCGGTCAAAGGACCGCTCATGGCAACTGGCTCGCTTCACGGGGCGGGTCATAGGCGCGCATGGGGGGCGCCTCTCCTGCATACCGCGCACATTGGACTGTCGTGACCTGACCGCAACTGCCTTGAGCCAACCGCGAGGTGCCGATATCGCGCGTCACCGCGTTCGGATTGCCGTGGCTGCAGAGAGGTTGGTCGCTTCCATCCTCGACAGGATCATACCAGGCGCCGGTCGAGAGGTTCGCGACACCCGGCATGACGCCGTCGCTGATCTGGGCTGCGGCCAGGCAGGCACCGCGGGCATTGTACAGCCGCACGAGATCGCCGTCCGCGATGCCGCGCTCAGCCGCGTCCCGCGGATTCAGCCGCACGACCTCGCGGCCGTGCCGCTTGGCCGACTGGCTGTAGGCGCCGAAATCGAGCTGGCTGTGCAGCCGCGTCGCCGGCTGGTTAGCGATCAGTGTCAGAGGTGCCATCGCGTCCGGCTGCTCGGTTGCGGGAAGCCAAGTGGGATGCCCGGGGCAATCGTCATAGCCGAAGCCCGCGATCGTCTCGCAGAAGATCTCGATCCGGCCGCTCGCGGTCGGCAGCGCATTTCGCTCGGGATCGTTCCGGAAAGCCCGCAGCAGCCCACCATCGTCCGGCGCGGACGGCAGCGGAATCTCGCCCTGCTGCCAGAACTCCGCGAAGGACGGTGCGGGTTGTCCCTGGGCGGCAAGTGCGTTGCGAGTCGGTTCGTAGAGATGTTCCAGCCACCCGGCGGCCGAGCGCCCTTCGGCGAAGGCGTCCTCGCAGCCCATCCGCTGCGCCAGGCCGAGGAAGATCTCGAAGTCGTCGCGGGCCTCGCCGACCGGCTCGGCGATGCGCCGCATCGCGATCAGCCGCGGATCCGTCGCCGCTGCGCCGATGTCGTCGCGCTCCAGCGACATGGTGGCCGGCAGCACGATGTCGGCGAAGCGGGCCATTGGCGTCCAGGCACTGTCCTGGCAGACGATCGTGTCGACCTGCGAGAAGGCGCGCCGCAACCGGTTCAGGTCCTGATGGTGATGGAAGGGATTGCCACCGGCCCAGTAGATCAGCCGGATCTCGGGATAGGTCAGCTTCTGCCCGTTGTACTCGAACGGTTGTCCGGGATTGAGCAGCATATCGGCGATGCGCGCCACCGGGATGAAGTCGTTCACCCCGTTCATACCCTGCGCCATGGTCGGAATCGGCACGGCGTTCACGCGCCGACCGGTGTGGCCCATCGCGCCGAGCGCGTAATTGTAGCCCCCGCCGGGAAGACCGATCTGGCCGACCATCGCGGCGAGGACGGCCGCCATCCAGACCGGCTGCTCGCCGTACTGTGCGCGCTGCAGCGCATGGGCGACGGTGATCAGGCTGCGGCCGCCGACCAGCCTGCGGGCGATCTCGCGGATGGTGTCGCCGTCGATGCCAGTGATCGCCGCCGCCCAGTCGGCGTCCTTGACGGTGCCATCGGCGCTGCCATCGAGATAGGCGGCGAAACGCTCGAAGCCGACGCAGTATCGGCTGAGGAAGGCTTGGTCATGCAAGCCCTCCGCGACCAGCGTCTGGGCAATGGCCAGCATCAGCGCGACGTCCGTGCCGGGCTGGATCGGCAGCCAGCGCGGGGCGGCCTCTCCCGGCATATCGTCGCGCAGCGGGCTCACGGACCAGAAGGTGCAGCCGCGCGCGGCTGCCCGCGCCATCGCATCCGGCTCGACATGCCGGGTGATGCCGCCGCTGGCGATCATCGAGTTCTTCAGCGGCATCCCGCCGAAAGCGAGCACGAAGTCGGTATGCTCGGCGATCTGTTCCCAGGTGACGTTGCGCCGCGACAGGTTCTCGAACGGCCCCAGCACATGGGGCAGGATCACCGAAGACGCGCCGGCGCTGTAGCTGTTGACCGATCGGACATAGCCGCCGCAGGCGACGTTGAAGAAGCGATGGATCTGGCTCTGCGCGTGGTGGAAGCGCCCGGCGCTCGACCAGCCGTATGAGCCGCCATAGATGGCCTTCGGGCCGAAATCGATATGGACGCGGCCAATCTCTCCGGCCAGACGGTCCAGCACCTCGTCCCAGCCGACCGCGACAAGGTCATCCCGGAAGTCGCGCTCGCGCGGACCGGGGCCGGCCTCGAGCCAGCCACGTCGCACCATCGGGCGGCGGATCCGGGCCTTGTGAGCCAGCGCATCGGTGAAATTGCCGAGGATCGGTGAGGGGCAGGGGTCTTCCGGATGAGGCGTCAGCACAAGCCGATCACCATCGCGGCGGGCGAAGAAGGTGCCCCAATGGGCGCTGTGAGGCAGCCCGCGCGCGGGCGGAACAGGGCAATCCATGCACAACTCGCTGACGATCCGGGCTCAAAACGACGCGGCGATATTGCTGAGCCCATTCATATCGGTCCAATATGCAAGTCCGTAGTTTTCAAGAACTCAGACTTCTCAATACAAGGGTGATCCATGGCGCCGGGCCGACGACCCAGCAGCGCGATGCTCGAATTGCGGCACCTGCGCTATTTTCTCGCGACAGCCGAGGAGCTGAACTACGGCCGGGCCGCAGAGAGGCTGCGTATCGCGCAGCCAGGCCTCAGCCAGCAGATCAAGAATCTCGAGGAGATCGTCGGGACGCCGCTCTTCGACCGAACGCGCCGGTCGGTGAAACTGACGCTTGCCGGGGAGTTGTTTGCCGAGGAGGCTCGCAAGGCCCTGCAGCAGACCGAGACCGCGCTTTTGGTGACGCGCCGGGCGGGCAGGGGGGAGCTCGGGCGCATCGCAATCGGCTATGTCGGCTCGGCCGCCTATACCGGTGCACTGACCACGATGATCGGGGAGTTCCGCAAGGCCTATCCGGAGGTCGAGCTTGCCATTTCCGAGATGGAGATGTCGCAGCAGCTCGACCAACTCGACCAGGGAAAGCTGGACATCGGCTTCATTCGTCCCCCGGTGCCGCTGCCGCTGGGTATCGTCTCGACGCCGATCCTGTTCGAAGAGATCATGCTGGCACTCCCCGAGAGCCATGTTCTGGCAGCGCAGGAGCGGGTGCCGCTCTCGGCGCTCAACGGCGAGATCTTCATCACGCCGCGCCATCCGGCGGGCGTTAGCTTCCACGAGCACACGACATCGGCCTGCCGCACTGCCGGGTTCTTCCCGAGGCTCGGCCCGCAGGGGCGCGATTTCGTCACGATCGCGAGCATGGTCGCCGTCGGCCTCGGCGTCGCCCTGGTGCCGCAATCGCTCCAGAGCATTCAGGTCCCCGGCCTGCGGTACCGCGCGATCGCTGGTCAGCCGATCCTGGCCGAGCTTGCCGTCGCCTACCGGCGCAACGAGCCATCTCCGGTGGCCCGGGCCTTCGCAGGACATGCCCGTAAGGCCGCTCCGCCGCCCAATCCATAATCTCAAATTATCAAAAATGCGCAGTCTGCGTATTGGACTGATTTGAAGATCCGATCCGATAATCCCTGATCAACGAGATCGGGTTTTCGGCAAATGGACTGGCGCGATCGGGCGGGAAGCCCCTTCACCTGCGAGAAGACGGCCGCCGCCGCGCATCGTGGCATGGCCGTGACGAACCACCCGCTGGCCTCCGCTGCGGCAGTCGAAATGCTCGCGGCCGGGGGGAATGCGATCGATGCCGCGATTTCGGCTCTCTTCACGCTGACCGTCGTCGAGCCGATGATGGTCGGCATCCTCGGTGGCGGTACGGCCCTGATCCGCCTCGCCGACGGCCGCGAGATCGTGCTGGACGGCCTTTCCACCGCCCCGGCGGCCGCGCGCCCCGACAGCTTCACGCCGATCTCGGACGAGTGGCCCGACTACATGGAGGCCAAGGGCCGCGCCAACCGCGTCGGGCCGAAGGCCATTGCTGTACCCGGCACGCTCAAGGCCTGGTGCGAGGCGGCGGAGCGCTTCGGCCGCCTGCCGCTGCGCGACCTGATCGAGCCGGCGATCCGCCACGCCGAGCGCGGCTTCAGGCTTTCGCCCTATCTCGCGACCTGCATCGCCGAGATCGCTCCCGACCTGGCCCTGGACCCGGCGATCGCGGCCATCTTCCTGCCGGGTGGCAAGCCGCTGCTGGCCGGAGACCTGTTGGTCCAGACGGATTATGCCGGGACGCTGCGACAGATCGCGGCCGAGGGGCCCAATGCCGTCTATGGCGGCACGCTCGGCCAGCGCATCTCCGCCCATCTTGAGCAAGCCGGGTCCTTCCTGCGCCTCGAGGACCTCGTCGCCTATCGCACGATCGAGCGCGAACCGGTGCGCGGGCTCTATCGCGGCGTCGAGATCGTCGGCCCGCCGCCGCCCTGTTCCGGTGGCGTCCAGACGCTGCAGATCCTCAATCTCCTCGAGGCCTTTGATCTTGGAAAACTCGGATTCGGCTCGAGCGAGACGCTGCATCTGGTGCTGGAAGCGCTGAAGATCGCCGCCGCCGACCGGCGCGCGGTGACCGCCGATCCCGATTTCGTCGATGTGCCGACCGCGCGGCTGATCTCGAAGGCCTATGCGGAGCTGCGCCGCCCGGAGATCGATCCCGGCAAGGCGAACGCTTTCGAGGCGCGCATCCTCTCGAACGAGTCGGCGAACACCACCCACGTCACGATCGCTGACGCGGAGGGCAACATCGTCACCTCGACCCAGACGATCAACAGCCTGTTCGGCGCGCGCATCATGATCCCGGGCACGGGCATCATTCCGAACAACTACATGTACCTATTCGATCCGCACCCCGGAAAGGCGCTGTCGCTGCAGCCCGGCAAGCGCATCACCAGCGGCATCACCGCTCTCATCGGCAAGCGTGACGGCCGGCCGATCTTCGCGCTCGGTCTGCCCGGCGCGCACCGCATCCCGGCCTCCGCAATGCAGGCGGTCCTGAATCTCGTCGACCACGGCATGAGCCCGCAGGAGGCGGCCGAGGCGCCGCGCGTCTTCACCTGGGGGCAGGAGGCCGAGATCGAGCTCGGCGTGTCCGAGGCGGTGAGGGCGAAGCTCGCCGCGCTCGGCCACCGCGTCTCCGCCGTCGATCACGTCGCCGGTGGCATGGGCATCATCGGCTTCGCGGCGGACGGCACCATGGAAGGCGCCGCCTGCTGGCGCGCCGACGGCGTGCCGATGGGCGTGGGCGGCGGCCCGGCCCGCGAGGGCACTTCCTTCTGGCCCGATCCCCGCCGGGGCCGCAGCTACTGAATCGCGCACGAACTTGCAGCGAAGCGGGCACGAAGTCCGCCTGACAAAGGGAACGGAGCCAATGCTGATCAACCGTCGCGATACCCTGGCATTGTCTGCCGGAGCGCTTTTCGCCGCCATGAACCCTGCGCGGGCGCAGGGCAAGAAGACCTTGCGGATGGCGCCGCACGCCGCCTTGCGCGTGCTCGATCCTGTCGTGACCAACGCCTACATCACACGCAACCACGCCTTCATGGTCTATGACACGCTGTTCGCGGTCGACTCCCAGTACCGGCCGCAGCCGCAGATGGTGAAGGAGTGGTCGGTCAGCGACGACAAGCTGGCCTGGACCTTCGTGCTGCGCGACGGCCTCGCCTTCCATGACGGCCAGCCCGTCACGGCCGAGGACTGCATCGCCTCGATCGCGCGCTGGGCCAAGAAGGACGTCGTGGGCCTGCGCCTCGCCACCGTCACCGCCGGCATGCGTGCGGTCGACGGCAGGACCTTCCGCATCGAGCTGAAGGAGCCGTTCGGGCCGATGCTGGAGGCTTTCGCCCGGCCCAGCTCGATCCCGCTCTTCATCATGCCGAAGCGGATCGCCGATCTGCCGGCGGACAAGGTGCTCGAGGACGTCGTCGGCTCCGGTCCGTTCCGCTTCCTGCAATCGGAGTTCCGGCCGGGCGTGAGCTGGGCCTATGAGCGCAACGAGAAATATGTCCCGCGCGCCGAGCAGCCCGATGGCCTCGCCGGCGGCAAGGTCGCCAAGGTCGACCGGGTCGAGGTGCTCTGGTTCCCGAGCAAGCAGACGGCGATCAACGCGCTCGCCAAGGGCGAGATCGACCTGCTGGAGAACATGAACGCCGACCAGCGCTCGCTGCTTCAGGACAACAAGGGCGTCACGATCCGGCGCCGCCCCGGTCCCAACGCCTCGACGATCCGCTTCAACTGGGCGCAGCCGCCTTTCGACAACGTCAAGGTACGCAGGGCTGTGCAGGCCGTCGTCACCCAGCAGGACTACATGGACGCCTCAATCGGCGATGCCGCGTCCTACCAGGTCTGCCCGGCCTTCTTCGGCTGCGGCACGCCGCTGGAGACGGCAGTCGGGTTTCCGGACACCGGCAAGCCCAACATCGCCAAGGCCAAGGCCCTGCTGCAGGAGGCCGGCTACAAGGGCGAGAAGATCGTCATCATCACGCCAGGCGACATCGCTTCCTTCGCGCCGCTCGCGCCTCTGACGCAGCAGCTCCTGCGCCAGATCGGCATTCCCTCCGAGATCCAGACCATGGAGTGGAGCGCCTTCCTCGCGCGGCGTGCCAAGCCCGATCCGGTCGCGGAGGGCGGCTGGAACCTGGCCCATGCCGTCTTCGACCGCATCGACCTGATCTCGCCCCTCGGCAACCTCAACTTCGACGCGCGCGGCAAGGGCGCCTATACCGGCTTCGTCGACGACCGCGAAACCGAGGCGTTGAAGAGCCGCTATCAGCGCGAGACCGACCCGGCCAAGCAGAAGGCCATCGTCGAGGAGATGCAGAAGCGCGCCTATGAGCTCGTCTTCTACATCCCGCTCGGCACCTATTTCGACTACGAGGCCTACCGCTCCAATGTCTCGAACTACGTGCCGTCCCCGGTCATGGTGACCTGGGGCGTGGACAAGGTCTGATGCTGAGGCTGATCGCCCTCAGGATCGCGATGGCGGTGCCGGTGATGCTGGTCGTCGCCACCATCGTCTTCCTCCTGCTTCGCCTGAGCCCGGGCGATCCGGCTCTCATCATCGCCGGCGAGACGGCAGGGCCGGAGGCGCTGGCGCGCATCCGGGCCGATATGGGCCTCGATCGGCCGCTTTTCGTGCAGTATTTGGCCTGGCTCGGCGAGATCGCGCGCGGCCATCTCGGCATCTCCATCCTGTCGAAGATCCCGGTGCTGAGCCTGATTTTCGACCGGCTGGAGCCGACGCTGGTGCTGGCGATCAGCGCGATCCTGATAACGGTGCTCGTCGCCGTGCCACTCGGCGCGATCGCCGCCTGGCGGCACAACAGCTGGGTCGACCGGGCGGTGATGATGCTGTCGGTCCTGGGCTTCTCGATCCCGGCCTTCGTGATCGGCTACATCCTGATCCTGCTGCTCTCGGTGAAGGCGGACATCTTCCCCGTGCAGGGCTATGTCAGCCCGTTCGACGACCCTGTCGCGTCCCTGCGGCATCTGGCCTTGCCCTCGATCACGCTCGCCCTGGTCTTCATGGCGCTGATCTCGCGCGTCACCCGGTCCAGCCTGCTCGAAGTGCTCGGCGAGGACTTCGTCCGCACAGCCCGCGCCAAGGGCAATGTCGAGCGCCGCGTGCTCTGGCGCCACGCCCTGCCCAATGCCGCGGTGCCGATCATCACGGTGATCGGGCTCGGCATCGCCCTCCTGATCAGCGGCGTGGTGGTGACGGAGAGCGTCTTCAACCTGCCCGGCGTCGGCCGGTTGACCATCGACGCCATCCTGGCCCGCGACTATCCCGTCGTGCAGGGCCTCATGCTGTTCTTCGCGCTGATCTATGTCGGCGTGAACCTGCTGATCGACATCGCCTATGTGATCGTCGATCCGCGCATCCGTTATTGAGGCCCGCCATGTCGGCAACCGAACGGGCCACTTCCCCTGCGAGGCGCTATCCTGTCGTCGAGGCGATGCTGGCCAACCGCGTCGCTCTGCTCAGCGCCGTCCTGCTGCTGGCGATCGTGCTCGCGGCGGTCTTCGCGACATTCATCACCGGCGACGACGCCTTCCTGATCCGCCCGCGCCAGCGGCTGCGGCCGCCGGGCGCGGAGTTCTGGTTCGGCACGGACGCACTCGGCCGCGACGTCTTCGCGCTTGTGCTGCACGGCGGCCGGATCTCGCTGCTGGTCGGCCTGCTCGCTGCACTCGCCGGCGCAGCCATCGGCACCGTCATCGGCCTGCTGACCGGCTATCTGCGGTGGCTCGATCCGATCCTGATGCGGATCATGGACGGCATCATGGCGATCCCCGGCATCCTCTTCGCCGTGGCGCTGGTCTCGCTGGTCGGCCCGAGCCTCCTGACGATCGTGGCCGCCATCACCTTCGCCGAGATTCCGCGCGTGACGCGGCTGGTGCGCAGCGTCGTGCTCAGCGTGCGCGAGGAATCCTATGTCCGGGCCGCGGAAGGCTTGGGCATCCCGCCGCTGCTCGTGCTCGTCCGCCATATCCTGCCGAGCTGCATCGCGCCGCTGATCGTCCAGACGACCTACATGTTCGCCGCCGCGATCCTGTCGGAGGCCGTTCTCGGCTTCCTCGGCGTCGGCTTCCCGCCCGACCTGCCGAGCTGGGGCAATGTGCTGGCCGAAGGGCGCGCCGTCTTCCAGCGCGCACCCTGGACGATCATTGCGCCGGGCCTGTTCCTGGCCGTGACCGTGATGGCCGTGAACCTGCTCGGCGACGGGCTGCGCGACCGCCTCGATCCGCGCCTGTCCCGTGCCGCGAAGGTGTCGTCATGACCGCGTCAGAACCGATCCTGCGCATCGAAAACCTCAGCGTGGCGCTTCCGGCAGGGCTGGACCGGACGCATGCCGTCCATGATCTGTCGCTCGACGTCCATCGCCGCCAGATCGTCTGCGTGGTCGGGGAGTCTGGTTCCGGCAAGTCGGTGACGGCTTCGGCCGTGATGCGCCTGCTGCCGGAGAAGGTGCTGCGCATCACCGGCGGCACCATCCGGCTCGAAGGCGAGGATATCGCGGCCACATCGCCGGCGCGGCTGTGCGATCTGCGCGGCAACCGCATGGCGATGATCTTCCAGGAGCCTTTGACGGCCCTGAACCCGGTCATGCGGGTCGGCGACCAGATCGCCGAGGTGCTGCGCATCCATCGCCCCGAGATGTCGCGCGAGCGGGTGGGCGAACGCGTCGTCGAGCTGATGGCGGACGTCCATCTGCCCGATCCCGCGAGGCTAGCGAAGGCCTATCCGCATCAGCTTTCCGGCGGGCAGCGCCAGCGCGTGATGATCGCCATGGCGCTCGCGCTGGAACCTGCGCTGATCATCGCGGACGAGCCCACGACTGCGCTCGACGTGACCACGCAGGCGCAGATCCTACGGTTGTTTCGCGAGCTTTTGACCAAGCATGACAGCGGCGTGCTGATGATCACCCATGATTTCGGCGTCGTCGCCGACGTCGCGGATCACGTCGTGGTCATGCGGCAGGGCGAGGTGGTCGAGCGCGGCGCCCCGGACAAGGTACTGGAGGCGCCGGAGCATCCATACACCCGCGCGCTGATCGAGGCGGTGCCGCGCTTCCGCTATCGGGCGGAGCCGGAGAGGGGCGAGGAGCCGATCCTCTCTGTCGAGGATCTGTCCCTGACCTATCGCACCACCAGCTTCCTCGGCTCGCGGCGTGAGACCCGGGCGCTGGATACGGTCTCCTTCCGGCTCGCGCCGGGCGAGACCCTGGGCGTCGTGGGCGAGTCCGGCTCCGGCAAGACCAGCCTCGCCAAGACGCTGCTGCGCTTCGAGACGCCGGATTCAGGCCGCATCCTGTTCAGGGGGCGCGACGTCGCCGGTCTGGCCGGGACGGAACTGAGGGAGATGCGGCGCCACATCCAGATGGTGTTCCAGGACCCTTACAAGTCGCTGAATCCGCGGCGCCGGGTCGGCCAATCCCTGATCGAAGGCCCGGTCCAGCACGGCATCCCCCGCGCGCAGGCCCTGGTCCGCGCCGAGGAGCTGATGGAGCTCGTCGGTCTCCGGCGCGATGCACTCGATCGCTTCCCGCATGAGTTCTCCGGCGGCCAGCGCCAGCGCATCTGTATCGCCCGCGCGCTCGCCATGGAGCCCTCGGTCATCGTCGCGGACGAAGCTGTCTCGGCCCTCGACGTCTCCGTGCAGGCGCAGGTGCTGCGCCTGTTCGAGGACCTGCAGAAGCGTCTGGGCTTCGCGATGATCTTCGTCACGCACGACCTGCGCGTGGCCTCAAACATCTGCGACCGCATCGCGGTCATGCAACGCGGCCGGATCGTCGAGATCGGCCCGTCGCGACGGGTCTTCCAGGAGCCGGAAGCGTCCTACACGCGCGAATTGCTGGCCGCGGTCCCGGGCTTCGCGCGCGAAGCCGCCGCTGGCTGAAAGCAGGCCTTTCCCATCGAGCGGCGTGCCTTCATGGCGTGCCGCGCCTCATCGCTTGATTGACGGGTGCGACATGACGACCGGAGAGAAAGCGCCCGCCTACAGGGCACCGTCCGGCTGGAATGCGTTGCTGCCGAAGCGCGTGGCAAGGGAGCAGATGCCGAGCGAGCGTCGCTTCCGGAACATCGTCATCGGCGCAGGTTACACGGGCCTCGCGAGCGCCCGGCGGCTGTCGGAACTGGCCCCGGACGACGAGACCCTGCTCCTCGACGCCACCACGATCGGCGAGGGGGCCGCGGGCCGGAACTCCGGCTATCTGCTGATCAACCCGGGCGAGCCAAGCGCCGGCGCGGCGCAGTTCGCCGGGGATTGGGCGGCGCGTCAGATGGCGCTGGTCCAGGCGGGGCTGGATTGGCTGCGCGAGCTTGTTGCCCGGCATGCCATCGACTGCAACTGGCAGGAGGACGTTCCGGCGATCACGGCCGCAGCGACACCGCTCGGCGAAAGAACAGTCCGCGCGACCCGCGACCGCTATGAAGGCTGGGGCATCGAGACACGGGAGTATCCCGCCGCCGAACTGCGGCGCATCCTCGGGACGGATTACTACCGCCACGGCATCCAGTCGCTGACACGCGCTCTGGTGCAGCCGGCGGCGTTGCAACGGGGGCTCGCCGACAGCCTGCCTGCGGGTGTGACGCTGGTCGAAAACACCACCGTGCATGAGATCGGCGGCGCGGCGCCCTTCACGATCAGGACGAGCCGTGGCGCGTTCATCGCCGACCGGGTGTTCGTCGCCAACAACCTGCATGCCCGCGCCTTCGGGCTCGCGCAGGACCGGATGATAGGCATCTACACCTATGGCGCCTTCACGCCGGAACTGGATCGGGACCAGCTCGACCTCCTCGGTGACGAGCCGGACTGGGGCGCTCTGCCGGCGCATCGCATGGGCACCACGATGCGCAAGACGATGGGGCGTCTGCTGATCCGGAGCGGCGACTCCTACGAAAGGGAGCTCGGCCCCGTTCATGTCCGCAGGATGCTGACCGAGCTCTATCGCAATCGGTTTCCCGCACTGAGGGTCCATGATTTCGAACATGTCTGGGGCGGGTTGACCGCCGTGACCCACAATGGCGCCTTCCTGTTCGGGGAGGCCAGGCCGGGGCTGTTCGTTTCCGCGGGCTGCGGAGGGGCCGGCATCACGCGCGGCACCATTCACGGAAAGCTGCTCGCGGAACTGGCCTGCGGAGCACAATCGGTGCTCTTGAGCGACCGGCTGGCACAGAAGGGGCCCAACTGGCTCCCTCCCGAGCCGCTTAGAGCCTTGGGAGCGAAAGCACAGATTGCCTGGGAGCAACGGCTCGCCGGGGCAGAGCGTTGACCCGCCCCTTGCAGCCGGCGGAGCGGGACGCGGAGATTCTTGCGTCGGCCGCGCTCCGGCTGGCCGCGCCGGCACCGTCAACGCCTCGTGATCCTTCCAGAACCATCCCTCGCTCCCGCAGCACGGGCGCCACGACGTCGACTCGCTCGTCGATCACTTCCTGCCACGGCCGCAGCCCCCGAGGCGCTGACGCAGCTGCAGAACAGCGATCCGCCGGCGCGGTCCTATCGCGTCATCTCGCTCAGGGCGTCCCGCATGGCCGAGCTGGAGATGTTGAACACGCCACGGTACGGGAAGCTCAGATCGACGATCACGAACATGACGCTCGCAACCGATATCACGCCGATCGCCAGGACGACGGCGCTCAACGCCTTGCGCGGCACCTGGACGCCGAAGCTGAGAAAAACCAGGCTGAGCCAGAAGCTGAGGATTGCGACGAAGAAATCGCCTGACGGCGTGTGGCTGTCCTCGATCACGGTCCAGCGGGCGCTGATCACCGACGCGTAAACGTCCCGACACCGCGCCGCGGTGTGGGATCCCGATGCGTCCGACGGGGCTAGTGCCTCGATGGCAATCCCGATCTCGTTCATGAGCTGTGACAGCGTGACGTCCTCGCCTCGGACGGCCATGCGACGAGCATCCGGCATCCCATCCACCTGAGGCCGGGACTCGCGAGGCCATGTGCTGGCGATGACTGCGGCCGTATAGCGGCGCATCAGCAGGCGGATCGGCTCCGTCGTCGGCCCCATGCTCCGCAGACATTGGTCGAGATTGGCCAGGCGCGCAGCGTAGTTCGAGCGATCCTGGCTCGCCGCGTCGAAGGCAGACCTCGCCGTCGAAAGCTGCAGGCTGAGGACAAGGGCTGCAAAAGTGACCAGAAGGCCCGTTACGAGCCTGACGGCGTCCATGTTCTCCGCTGACAAATGCCGCTCATGGAGATGCTTGCGCAGTGTGGCGCCAGCCATGGCGCTTGCGCTGAAAAGCACGACAAATGCGATCCCGAAGATGAGTTCGACTTGAATCACCGCGCGCCCCGCCCGCCGGTATCAAATCGGGTGCGTGACGGTGGCGCAAGCTCCTCTCGCCTGCGACACGTGCATCCGAGTCGACTGCGTTGCGCCAGAAGAGCCGGCCGTTCCACCGACTCGCGGCGAATCCGCGGTCGGCTTGACCTGCGGCCGCCAGCCTGACGGGGTAGGCTTGGATGCCGATCACGCGCGGATCGGATGGACGAACGGCACCGCGTGACGAGGGTGACAGGGGCCTGCAGCTGGATCCAGTTTTCGGCCCGCTCAGTCGAGGCGCTCGTCGAGCACCTTGACAGCACCGGCCAGTGTCCGGGCCCCATCCGCCACCTGCTCCGGTTCGATCGCCTCTTCCGGCGCGTGGCTGCGTCCGTCGCGGCACGGCACAAAGATCATGCCGATCGGGCCGAGCCGCGAAACGAAGACCCCGTCATGGCCGGCGCCGCTCGGCAGGTCGCGCGTGCCAAGCCCGCAGGCTCGCGAGGCATCGGCGATGGCCGTGCGGATGACAGTCGCGCAGGCGACGGGAGCGACATTGCTGATCGGCTCGGCCTTCACCTTCAGGCGAAGCGCGTCCAGTTCAGGCTGCACCTCTCGCACGAGCGCGCCGCCGAAAGCGGAAACGGCAGCTTCGTTGCCCGACCGCACCTCGAGCGTCATTACGACTTCCCCGGGCACCGCGTTCGCCGCGTTCGGGCTGACGTCGATCTTGCCGAAGGTCGCGACCAGGGGCTGCGCATCTCCCGATGTCGCCATCGCCTTCTGGTAGGCGGCTTCGATCAGGCGGGCCGCGCCAACGAGCGCATCGCTGCGCAGCGGCATCGGCGTGGCCCCGGCATGGTCGGCACGGCCGGTGACCGTGATGCGCTCGCGTCGGATTCCGACGATATCGGTCACGATGCCGATCGGCTTCGCCTCGCTTTCGAGCACGCGTCCCTGTTCGATGTGAAGCTCGAGATAGGCAGCGATGCTGCCGGGAGCACGGGCCGAACCGGCCACGTCCTGCGGCCTTCCGCCGACATAAGCGATGCCCTCTTCGAGACTCATGCCGTCTGCCCGGCGCAGGGCGAGGTGCTCAGGGGTTAGCGCGCCACTCATCGCGCGGCTGCCGATGCACGACAGGCCCTCGAACTCGCTCGGCTCCTCTGCGAGGAAATCAACGACCTCCAGCGGATGCCGCCGGCGCTCGCCGTTCTCGATCAGGCCCTGTGCGACCTCGAGTGCCGCCAGAACGCCGAGAATCCCGTCATAGCGCCCGCCGGACGGGACGGTGTCGGAATGCGAGCCGATCAGGATCGGCGCCAGGCCCTGCTCTGTCCCCTCCAGCCGCCCGATCAGGTTGCCGCCGGCATCGATTCCGGTCTCCAGCCCTGCCGCACGGAATTCGGCGGCGAGCCACGCGCGGCCTTCAAGGAAGCGCGGCGTGAACGAGCGGCGCGTCCAAGGCCGGTCACGATCGGTCAGGCGCGACAGTGTCTCAAGTCTCCTCCAGAGACGGCTCTGATCGATGGACATGAAACCTCTGAGGGCAAGGACTGGCATGGTTCGGCGAGCGACGGGCTGCGCCTATCCGGCGCTCTCGCCGACACGCCATTGTCATCCCGCACGTCTCGGCGCAAGCCGGCCGAGCAGCGGGGCGGGTCTGCGGCGCCGGCCGCAGGCTGGCCCAGTTGTGCCGGCCGGGCGACGATCGCAGCTCAGTCCGCTTCCTGGCTTGACGTCAGGAATGGCTTCAGGTGCATCTCCAGGAAGGCCAGGAATACGGAGATGCGCTGTGGCCGATAGCTGCGATGCGAGGTGACGACGCTGAGCTGCATCGAGCGGGTCTGCCAATGCGGCAGCAGGCGTTCCAGCCGCCCCTCGGCGATCAGGTTCCACACCAGCCAGCGTGGCAGCATCGCCACGCCAAGCCCGTCCAGGCAACGTTGCAGCAGCACCTCTGCATCGTTGGCGATGAAGTCGCCTTGGACATTGACGAGCTTGGCGGTGTCGCCCTGCGAGAAGGACCAAGTCTGCGTCCCGCCGCTCGTCGCGAAGCAGAAGCAGTTGCGGCCGAGCAGATGGTCGGGATCGCTGATCGCGTCGATGCTGGCGAGATGGGCCGGGCTCGCGACCACGAACTGCTCGACGGTGCCGAGGCGGCGCGTCGGCAGCTCGTTCTCCGGCAGGCGGCCGGCGCGCACGGCGATGTCGATGCCGTCCGCCGCGAGATTGACGAGGCTGTTGTTCATCAGCAGCTCGACGCTGACCTTGCCGTAGACCTTCAGGAACTCGCTGACGATCGGGACCAGCAGCACGCGCCCAAGCGTGGTGGGGCAGGCAACGCGGATCAGCCCGCTCGGCTCGCGCCGGCCGGTCCGAATCTCGCTCTCGCAATCGTCGAGCGCATGCAGGATCGATGCGAGACGCATCCGGTAGCGCTCGCCCTCTTCGGTGATGGTGACCGACCGGGTCGTGCGCCGCAGCAGTTGCACGCCGAGCTGCGATTCGAGCGCCGCGACCATCCGGCTGATCTGCGATTGCTGCTGGCGCATTTCCTCGGCTGCGCGGCTGAAACTGCCGGTTTCTGCGACCCGCAGAAAGGCGCGATAGGCGTGCAACATGTCCATTCATGCGAATTCCGCATAAATCCAATGCGACAGCAATCTTTATCGCGGCGCCGCAAGAGGAAAATCTTGCTGCGTGACATGCCGGCAGGGCGAAGGTTCCGATGAAAGGGCCCGATCTTGCAGGGCAAGAGAGGCGGTCCTCGGGCCGGCCGACAAGAACTGCGAGGGGAACCATGAAGATCGACCGCAGAACAGTCCTGAAGACCATCGGCACGGCCGTCGCCATGCCGGCGATCAGCCGCAGCGCCATGGCACAAGCCACCGACACGATCGTCATCGGTGGCTCGGTGCCGCTCTCCGGGCGTGCCGCCGAGACTGGTCTCAACGTCAACAACGGCTATCTCACCGCTCAGAAGTTCATCAATGAAGAGCTCAACGGCGTCGAGGTCGACGGCAAGCGCTATAAGATCGACGTGCGCCTTTTCGACGACGCCTCGGACCCGGCCCGCGCCTCGACCCTGATCCAGCGCCACCTCGACGACGGCGTGCAGTTCTTCCTCGGCTCCTTCGGCAGCAACATCGTTCTCCCGACGGCCGCCATCGTCGAGCGCGCCGGCAAGCCGATGATGCAGACCGGCGGCGCCTCCGACCAGATCTACACCCAGGGCTACAAGAACATCTTCTGCATGTTCCCGCGCGCCTCGCGCCAGCTCTACAACACGATCGAGTATTTCGCCGCGCTGAACCCGGCGCCGAAGTCGATCATGTTCGCAATGGCCAATGATGCCTTCTCCAAGACCCTGGCGGAGGGCGCCATCGCATTCGGCAAGCAGAAGGGGCTCCCGATCAACGACATCGTCACCCTGCCGGAGAACATCACCGACGCCTCGAGCCTGGTGAACCAGATCCGCAGCAAGAAGCCGGACGTCCTGCTCGCCACCACCCACGACCAGAACTCGCTCCTGATCGCGCGCCAGCTGATCTCGTCCAATGTCGACGTGCCACTGCTCTATCTGTCGCTCGGCCCGCAGCTCAAGAGTTTCCGCGAAGCACTCGGCAACTTTGCCAACGGCCTGTACTTCCAGCAGTTCTGGGACGAGCGTTCGCCCTACAAAGATGCGATCTTCGGCTCAGCTCAGGGCTTCGCCACCTACTACCACAAGCACTTCAAACGCGACATGGCCTACCACACAGCCTCCGGCGCGGCCTGCATCGTCGCCTACGTGCATGCGATGAAGGCGGCCAACTCGCTCGATCCGGCCAAGGTGCGCGAGAAGCTCGCGGCGCTGGATGTCGAATCCCTCTACGGCCGCATCAAGTTCACTCCCGAGGGCGACGGCGATCCGCTCTATCTTGGCTCGACCGTCGGCCAGGTTCTCAAGGGCAACGCCGAGGTCGTCTTCCCCGAGGCTTCCCGTACCGCGGCCCCGACCTATCCGGCCCCGACGTGGGCGCAGAAGCGCGGCTGAGCGAGAACCCGATGACCTTGCAAACCCTGGTCGACGGGCTGGTCCTGGGCGGGCTCTTCTCGCTCTCGGCCGTCGGCTTCTCGCTGCTCTTCGGCGTGCTCGGTGTCGTGAATCTGGCTCACGGCGCCTTCGTCCTGATCGGCGGCTATGCGGCCTGGACGCTGCTCGACCGCTTCGGCATCGATCCGCTGCTGGCCCTGCCGCTGATCATGCTCGGCATGTTCTGTCTGGGCTACGCCTTCCAGCGCACGGTCATCCAGTGGGCAACGAAGCGGGCGAGCCTGCTCGCTTCGATGCTGCTGACCTTCGGTTTCGCGCTGATGATCCGCAACGCGCTGGTCCTGATCTACTCGCCGGACTTCAAGAGCGTGACGCCTGCCTATGCCTTCGACTCGCTCTCCTTCGGCGAGGTGACGGTCGGCCTGACGCGCGTCGCGGCGCTGGTCGTCAGCGTCGTGCTGCTGGCACTGCTGGCGGCGATGCTGCGCTACACCTCACTCGGTCGCACCATCCGCGCGACCGCGCAGCAGGAGCAGGCCGCGGCACTGTGCGGCGTCAACATCCGCCATGTCTTCGCCCTGACGGCGGGCGTGTCGGCCGCCTTCGCCGGCGCTGCCGGCGTCGCGATCGGCCTCGTCATGCCGTTCTCTCCTCCGGACGAGACGCTCTGGACGATCAACGCCTTCGTCGTCGTGACGCTGGGCGGCATCGGCAGCCCTGCCGGCGCGCTGGTCGGTGGCCTGATCCTCGGCGTCATCAACACGGCGACGGCCCAGCTCGTCGGCGCCGCCTTCCCCAATGCGATGATGTTCCTCCTGCTCGTGCTCATGCTCGTGGTGCGACCGGCCGGTCTTCTCGGCAACAGCTTCAAGGGATCGCGATGAAGCTCTTCGTCTCCGGCCGTCAGGCCTGGGTGTCGATCGGCGTCACCCTGGCCGGCACCCTTCTGTTCGCCCTGCTGCCGCTGCTGCTGTCGCCCTACGGCGTCCGCGTCGGCCAGCTCTTCGTTCTCGCGGCGGGCCTCGCCGTCGCCTGGACGGTTCTCGGCGGCTTCTCCGGCTATTGGAGCTTCGGCAACGCGGCCTTCGTCGGCACCGGCGCCTTCACGGCGGCGCTGCTCCAGCTCGCCCTGCCGGGCTGGCCGGCGGGCTCGGCCTTCATGGTGGCGCTGGTTGCGGCCATGCTGCTGAACGGCCTGCTGGCGCTGGCGATCGCCTGGCCGATCCTGCGCCTGCGCGGCATCTATTTCGCAATTGCGATGCTGGGCGTCAGTCAGGTCTGCTTCGAGCTGGTCAGCAATATCGACAGCCTGCGTGGCGCGCTCGGCGTGAACCTCATGGACATCGTCCCCAGGGGCGTCCGGCCGGAGCGCTTCTATTACTGGGCGCTGCTGCTGGCCACGCTGGTCATCGTCCTCGTCGCGATCGCGGTCCGCCATTCCAAGCTGGGCTACGGATTGCTCGCGATCCGCGAGGACGAAGACACCGCGCGCATGCTCGGCGTGCCGACGACGCGCTACAAGATGATCGCCTTCGTGATCTCGGCGATGCTGACGGCGATGATGGGCGTCATCTATGCCCATAACCTCGGCTACATCACCGCGAACTCGGTCTATCGCGGCGACTTCAACCTCAATGTCATCGTCTATTCTCTGCTGGGCGGGATGGGCACGATCATCGGCCCGATCATCGGCGCCGGCATCATGACCTATGTCACGCAGGTGCTGCTGGGCGATCTGCTCGACACGCACATGTTCATCACCGGACTGCTCATCGCGGTCCTGGTGCTGGCCGCACCGAACGGGCTCTATGGCATCTACGACAATTATCGCCTGCGCATGCGGCGTCGCAAGCAGGAGACGCAACGATGACGGCGCAGTCGATCCTGAGCGTGCAGGGCGTCAGCCGGTCGTTCCGTGGCCTCAAGGCGGTGAACGAGGTCTCCTTCGAGGTGCCGCGCGGCTCCATCTGCAGCCTTATCGGTCCCAATGGCGCCGGCAAGTCGACCTTCTTCAACCTGGTGACCGGCTACTTCGCGCCGGACACCGGTACGATCACCTTCGAGGGACGGGATATCACGGGATTCTCGCCGGTCCAGGTCGCCCATCTCGGCGTCGCGCGGGCCTTCCAGATCGCCAAGCCGTTCCCCGGCATGTCGGTCACCGAGAATGTGCGTATCGGCGCCCTGTTCGGGCGCACCGGTCCGCGCGACGTCGCCGCGGTGACGGCGCAGGCGATGGAGCTCGCGGGTCTTGCGGAGCTGCATGACCGTGAAGCCCGCGAACTGACGGTCGGCCAGTTGCGCCGGCTCGAAGTCGCCCGCGCGCTGGCGGCGCGCCCGTCGCTGCTGCTGGCGGACGAGCCCTGCGCCGGCCTCAACCCCACCGAGACCGCGGAAATGGTCACGATCCTGCGCCGCATCCGCGACGCCGGGGCCACCATCGTCCTGGTCGAACATGACATGCCCGCCGTGATGGAGGTCTCGGACACCGTGCTCGTGCTCGAGGCCGGCTGCCTGATCGCACAGGGCAAGCCCGAGGAGATCGCACGCGATCCGCGGGTCATCGCAGCCTATCTGGGAACCGACGAATGACCTTCATCAAACGACAGGAACTCACCCCGCAGGAGCGCGAGGCGAATGGCAAGGCCGCTCTGGCCAAGGCCCTGGACGCCCGCGGCTACCTGCTCGCCTATCACCGGATGCTGTGCACCTACGATCCGAACCTGATGGCGGCGTACGACAACTACTACCGCGAACTGACGCTGCTCGAGCGCGCCTTCACCTATTTCGAGCGCGAGGTCGTCTGGCTGGTGCTGTTGACCTCGGCGCGCGAGGCCTATGGCGACATCCACATGCCGCGGGCCGAGGAGTCCGGCATGACCTCGGAGCAGATCCACGACTGCATGGCGCTGGCGGGGGTAGCCGAAGCCTATCCGGCGCTCGACTTCTCCAACAGCTGGTCGCGTTGGATCGCTCCCGAGGAGGCCGACAGGCGCTATGCCGCCATGGTCGGGACCGCTCGCGGCGCCATTCCGGAACAGATCGCCGAGATCGCCCTGATCGTCGCGCACGCGGCCCGAAAATGTAAGGCCGGCATGCGCTATCATCTGCGCCGCGCCACCGAACTCGGCGCCTCGATCGAGAAGATCGCGGAAGGCGTCTCCTATGTGATGCTGCCCTGCGGCGGCCCCACGCTGGTCGATGCCTGCGATGTCTGGGCCGAGCTTGCACGAGAAGGCGGATGCCTGCCGCCCTGGCCCATGGACTGACGCCGATGCTCGACGTCAAGGGATTGAGTTACGCCTATGCAGGCGCCGTCGCGGTCAGTGATGTCAGCCTGACTGTGGGGCAGGGGGAGATCGTGGCCCTGCTCGGCGCAAATGGCGCCGGAAAATCCACGACGGTTAGGATGATCGCGGGTGCAATGGCGCCCCAAGCGGGGACGATCCATTTCGGCGGCAGGGATGTCACGCGCTCCGAGTGCCATGAGATGGTGCCGTTGGGCGTCGCGCTATGCCCCGAGGGGCGCCTGATCATGCCGCAGATGACCGTCATGGAAAATCTGCTGATGGGCGCCTACACGCAGCGCGACATCGCGATACGCCAGGAAACGCTCGACGAGATGTTCGCCTTCTTCCCGCGGCTCGCGGAGCGGCGCGAACAGCTCGGCGGCCTCATGAGCGGCGGTGAACAGCAGATGCTGGCAATCGCCCGGGCGCTTATGAGCCGGCCGACCCTGCTGATCCTCGACGAACCCTCGCTCGGGCTGGCGCCGAAGCTCGTTGCCGAACTGTTCCAGCTGCTCAAGAAGGTCAATGCGGCCGGCACGGCGATCCTGCTCGTCGAGCAGAATGCCAGGCAGGCGCTGCGCATCTCGCACCGGGCCTATGTGCTCGAGAAGGGACGCACCGTGCGTAGTGACCTCTCCAGCAACCTGATAGACGACGACAGCATCCGCTCGGCCTTTCTGGGCGTCTGAGCGGGCGACTTCATGGGGAGCAGCGAATGAGCGATTTCGATCTCGTGGTGACGGGCCGGGTCGTCGGGACCGACCGTGTGCGGGAGAACGGCTACGTCGCGATCCGCGGCGGCATCATCGAGCGCGTCGGCGAAGGCACGCCGCCGGCCGCACGCGAACGCGAGGATTTCGGCAATGCGCTGGTGCTCCCGGGCGCCATCGACGCGCAGGTGCATTCGCGCACGCAGAAGGGCCAGGACGATTTCATCTGGACGACGCGCTCGGCGGCGGCAGGTGGCGTCACCACCATCGTCGACATGCCCTATGACGACGGCAACCTGATCTGCACGGCCGAGAAGCTGACGACCAAGGCGAAGGAGGCGGGCGAGCAGGCTCGCGTCGACTTCGCGCTCTACGGCACGGTCCATCCGGGAGAAGGTCCCGAGCACATTCCCGCCATGGTCGCCGCCGGAGCGGCCGGCTTCAAATTCTCGACCTTCGGCACGCATCCCGAGCGCTTCCCGCGCATTCCGCCGCAGATGCTGGAGGCCTGCTTCGCCGAGATCGCGAAGCATGACCGGATCGGCGCAGTCCACAACGAGAACGACGAGATGATCCGCGATGCGGAGGCGCGCGTCGCGGCGCAGGGGATCACCGATTATCGCGCCCACGGCCTCGCGCGTAGCAAGCTTTCCGAGGCGCTTGCGACGGCAGAGGTCTACGAGATCGCGGCCGCGACCGGTTGCTCCGGCCATATCGTGCATTGCTCGATCGGCCGCGGCTACCAGCTCTGCGAGAATTACCGCCGGGACGGCTACGACACGACGATCGAGGCCTGCGTGCATTATCTCTTCCTCGACGAGGAAAGCGACGTCGCCCGCCTCGTCGGCAAGGCCAAGATCAACCCACCGATCCGCTCGCGCGCCGAGGTCGAAGCGCTCTGGCGGCATCTCGCCGCCGGCCATGTCACGATTGTCTCGACCGACCACGTCTCCTGGTCGGAGGACCGCAAGGTCGATCCGGTCATGGCCCGCAATGCGTCGGGCGTGCCCGGCCTGGAAGCGCTCTATCCGCTGCTGGTCAAGGGCCTGGTGGAGCGCAACCTGCCGCTCACCTGGGCGGCGCGCCTGCTCGCCGCCAACCCGGCACGCCTCTTCCGCATCGGCGACGTGAAGGGCGCGCTCGCGCCAGGGCGCGACGCCGACATCATGGTGATGGCGCACGACCCGCACCGCTACGAGGCGGCGCGCAGCGGGCACAATTTCGTCAGCTGGAGCCCCTATGACGGGATCGAGCTGCCATATCGCCCTATCGCGACCTTCCGTCGAGGCGAAACCGTCTTCGATGGCAAGCAGGTCACGGCAGCGCCGGGCAGCGGGCGTTTCATCAGGCCGGCGTAGGATCGGTTTGTAGGCGTCACCGATCGGTCAGGCCTGACTGCTGCCGCATGAAAGGAGCCCGGGAACGCATCCCCGAGGCTCGGAAACGCGATCCGCGGGCTCGGGCGGCGTGGCGCGGTGTCACTCGCCCTGCAAGGCCGCGAACCTGTACAGCAGATCGACATAGAAGCGCTCGGTCGTTGCCAATCCCGCAACCTTGCCATCACCCTCGACGACCAGGAACTCGTCGCTCGTCGCCATGCGCGCGCCGTGGAGCGGGCCACCACCCTGGAGCGAGGGGATGTCGAAGACCTTGGCGTAATGCGCCCAGGGTCCGCCGAAGCCCTGCACCGGCCAGATCGTACGGGGGCAGCCATAATCGTCGAGGGTCTTCAGCGTCGCCTGGAGCAGGTTCGACTCGATCGAGCTCTGATACCAGTCATAGGCCGCGAGCACCTTGATCGCGATGTCGGTGAAGCCCTGACCGTCGAGGTGGCGGCGGACCATCGCGATGATCTCGTCAGCCGGCACCTCGCTGATGACACGGATATCGCAGGTCGCGGTCGCGCTGTCGGGTAGAAGGAAGGATTTGGAGCCCGGCCCGGTGTAGCCCGAGCGCAGGCCGCTGATGTTGAAGGACGCGCCATACATGTAGCGTTCGAGCAAATCCTCGGTCGACATCTCCTCCTTGAACTGGCGCACGGGAAAGTTCGGCAACAGGCCGGGGATGACGCCATTGGCATCCTTGCCCGCCGCGCTCGCCCGCATCGCATCGAGCACCGGCCGCTCCCAGGGCTCGATCGGCTTGAGCGGGGCCATCACGGCGGCGAGCTCGGGGATGCGGATCTCGCGGCCGCTGGCGTCGGTCATCGTGGCCATGGCGTGCAGCAGGCGCCAGACCGGATTGTCCGCGACGACGGCGGTGGCGCTGTGGACGGAGCCGCCCTGCGGACCCAGCCCAGTCGCGGCGGTGCTAGCGGTCAGCTCGATATAGATCAGCCCCTTGTAGCCCAGCGTCATGCTGATCGCGCCCGAGGCATCCTGGGCCGTCTTGGGGCCATAGAGCGCCGAAGCCTTGGCAAGCCGGTCGCGATAGCGCTCGACCAGCTTGCCGTAATTCGCGCTGCCAAGCAGCTCAGCGCCCTCGATCAGATAGGCGATGTTGACCGGCAACTCGCCCGTCGTCGCGATGATCGAGGACATGGCGTTCAGCCACGCCTGGAGCGGCCCCTTCTGCGCCGCCGCGCCGCGCCCGAAAACGACCTTCGGGAAGCCGCCGAAGGGGATCGCCTCGCCGGAGAACGGCGCATGTGTCCAGGCTTCGGTGCCGACAGGACGGACGTCGTAATGGCCGTAGATGAACAGCGTGGTCGGCTTGCCGAAATCCATCGCGGCCCAGACGCCGGGATAGTCGTCGCCGACGTCGACCACCTCGGCCTCGGTGCAGCCAGCAGCCTTCATGCTCTCGACAAGTACAGCAGCGCATTCGCGCATGCCGAGCTTCTCGAGGCTGACGCTGGGCTGGCGGACGATCGACTGGATAGCGGCAACATGCGCGTCGAGATTGGCGTCGATATGGTCGTAGATTGCCTGCCGGTCGCTCATCCGTTTGTCCTCGCCTGATCGATCACTGGGTCCGTGCTGGGGGCGGAACCGGGCGTCCGCGCCTTGAGCTTGGGGTTCATCGCTTCCTGCAAGGTGTCGCCGACGAGATTGGCGGAAAGCACGAACAGGAAGAGAGCGACCGAGGGCCCGATGATCAGATAGGGCGCGCTGGTCAGCACCTCCTTGGCCTCGTTCAGCATCTGCCCCCATTCGGGCGTCGGCGGCTGGACGCCGAGGCCGAGATAGCTCAGAGCGGCCGTATTGAGGACGAAGACGGGCAGGGTCAGCGTCGCCTGGACGATGACCGGCGTCGAGATATTGGGCCAGATGTGGCGCCACAGGATACGCCGCCAACCGGCACCAGCCGCGATCGCCGCCTCGACATAGAGCTCTTCCTTCGCCGCCAGCGTGACGCCGCGCGCGATCCGGACGAATTGCGGCAGTTGCGACAGGCCGAGCGCAAGGATGACGCCGTTCTCGGACGGCCCGGCGACCACGACGATGACGATCGCCACCAGGATAATCGGGAAGATCAGCATAATGTCGGTGATGCGCATGCAGATCGAGTCGACGATGCCGCCGCGATAGGCCGAGATCATGCCCAGCGGCACGCCGAGGATGACGGCGAACAGGATTGAGGACAGCGCGATCTTGGTCGTGACCTGCGTCGCCAGGATCACGCGCGAGAGCACGTCGCGCCCGAACTGGTCCGTGCCGAACCAATGCGACCAGGACGGCGGTTGCATGGTCTCGCGCAGGCTGACGGCAAAGGGGTCGCGCGGCGTGATCCATTGCGCCGTGATCGCGACGACGATGAGCGCGAGCAGGACCATGGCGAAGAAGCTGCCAATCTTGTCCCGCGTGAAGGTCCTCAGGAATTGCATCGCCGTTCCGATCGAGATCAGTAGCGGATCCTGGGGTCGGCCCAGGTGTAGATGATGTCGACGAGCATGTTCAGCGTGATGAAGATGATCGCGAAGAAGAAGATCGCTGCCTGAATTACCGGCAGATCGCGCGTTAGCACCGACTCCACCATGAGCCGCCCGAGGCCCGGCCAGTTGAAGATCGATTCGACCACGACCGAACCGCCGAGCGTATGCCCGAAGCCGAGCCCGAACAGGGTGATGATCGGCAGCAGCGCATTGCGCATGGCGTGGAGATAGACGATGCGCCGTTCGCGCACGCCCTTGGCGCGCGCCGTCACGATGAACTCCTTGCTGAGCGCATCGATCATGCAGGAGCGCACCATGCGGGTGAAGATCGCGGCCTGGTAGGTGCCGAGCGTCACCACCGGAAGGATGTAGTTCCACCAGCTCCCCATGCCGGCGATCGGCAGCCATTCGAGCCAGACGCCGAACAGATAGATGCCGGCGATGCCGGTGACGAAGACCGGCGTGCAGATGCCGACGAGCGAGGACAGCGTCACGACCCGGTCGAGCGGGTGACCCCAGAACATAGCCGAGAGAGAACCGAGGACCAGGCTGATGCTGGCCGCCAGCAGCATGGCCAGCGTCGCGAGCTGCGCCGTGTTGAGGACGCGTGGCAGCACGATGCCGAGGACGGGCTGACGCGTATAGTTCGACACGCCGAAATCGCCGACGAGCACGTGGCTCATATAGGACACGTATTGCACATGCAGCGGCCGGTCGAAGCCATAGGCGGCCCGGATGCTGTCCACCACCTCCTTCGTCGCGCTGTCGCCGGCGAGCAGGACCGCCGGGTCGCCCGGGATCATGTGGAACAGTGCGAACAGGAAGCTCAGCAGCAGGAAACCCGCGAGCACGATGAAGCAGAGGCGTCCGACGATCAGTCTCAGCAAGGCCGGCATTCCAGCATGGGAGAGGAGGGCCGCGCCGGCCCGAGCCGGCGCGGCATGTTGACGATCGTCAGCGCTTGACGCCCTGGCGTTCCATTTCGGCCTTGTCGAACCAGCCGAAGATCGCCGGGTAATTGTCGACGGCGAGGATCTGGTCGCCCTTCAGATAGCTCCGGCCGGCGAGGCCGAGATTGAGCGTCGGCAGGTAGATCACCGGGGCGGTGTCGAGCAGCCGCGTCATCCACTGCTTGACGAGGTCCTTGCGCTTGGCCTCGTCCGTCTCGACATGGGCGAGGTCGGCGAGCCTGTCGATCTCAGTGTCCGAGAAGAACATGCGGTTGGCGCCGACCGGCTTCCAAGCCTTGGTATGGGTGAAATACATCATCGGCTGGTCGGGATCGGCCGTCGGGATGCCCCAGGACATCATGCCGAAGTCGTACTTCGCATTCTCGGGCGCCTGGTTCATGGCCGAACTGAATGCGGCGCTTTCCATCACAGTCATGTCCACGCCGATGCCGACCTGTCCCAGGAAGGTCTGGATCAGCTGCGCGGTCTGGTAATCGCCCTTGGTGGCGCCGCGCGGGGTGAAGAACTTGAAGCGGACCTGCTTGCCGCTGGCGTCCTTGAGCTGGCCGCCGCTGAAGTCATAGCCCGCCTCCTTGAACAGCGCCTTCGCCTTGGTGGTATCGTAGGGGAAGATCGTCTCCTCGCCGGGCTTGCGCATGTCGGCATAGCCGAAAACGCCCTCGGTCACCGTCGGCGCGGTCATGAGCGCGGCGCCGCGTCCTGCGAAGACGCTCTGCACGATCCCCGCCTTGTCGATCGCGTAGTTGAGCGCGAGCCGGAACTTCGGATTGTCGAGGGGCGCGTTCCTGTGGTTCAGGACGACATAGAACTGGCGCGTGCTCGGCACCGTGCGCACGAGGATATTCTTGTTGCGCTCCAGGCGCGCAAGCTCGAGATCGCCGAGCTGCACCGTGCGGTCGATCTCACCGCGCTCCAGCATTGCGGTGCGTGTCGCGGCGTCAGGAACGATGATGATCTTGACGCTGTCGAAATAGGGCTTGCCCTTTTGCCAATAGTCCTTGTTGCGCTCGAACAGCGTGTATTCGCCCTTGACGTATTGCGTATGGACGAAGGGGCCGGTCCCGACGACCTTGGTGGCGAGGCCGGCCTCGCCGAGGGTCTTATAGGCAGTCGGGCTGAAGACGCAGAGCGGGCGGTAGCCCAACGTCGGCAGCAACGCGGCGAAGGGCGCCGAGAGATGGAAGCTCATCTCGTATTCGGAATCGGCGGTTGCCTGCTCGAACCCTTCCAGCAGGCTGATATAAAGGAATTTTTTGGCCTTGGCCTCGTTGAAGACGAAAGCGGCCGCCTCAGCGTTGAAGGGCGTGCCGTCATGGAACTTGACGCCCTCCTGCAGCGTGAACGTCACCTTCTTGCCGTCGGGCGAGGTTTTCCAGCTCTTGGCCAGCAGCGGCTTGATGTCGTTCTTCTCGTCCATGTCGACGAGCGTCTCGCAGGCATGCAGCCAGACGTCCTGGGCCGACTGGTCTGTGTTGCGGCCCATGAAAAGCGTGAATTTCTCGCCTGACTGGGCGTAGATCAGCTGGCCGCCATATTGCGGCTGTCCCTGCGACGAGGCGGGGCTCGCGAAGGCCAGTCCCGACAGTGCCGCTGCCGCGGCCAGGGTGAAAACTCGAGAGCGCATCGTCATCCTCCGGTTTCGGTCGATCACGGGGCGGGCTCGGAGATCCGAAATCGCCCGTCAGTACATTCGCATCTTGTCGAGCACGTTGATCATGCCACTTGTTTCGCCGGCAAAAAACTTTCCGATGTTGTGAACGAAGATGTCGGTGATCGCCGCATTCTCGGCTGCGACCGTGCTCGCCGAATGCGGTGAGATCAGAACGTTCGGGAGATCCCAGAGGGGCGATGCCGCCGGCAACGGCTCGACCTGAGCCACATCGAGCGCGGCGAAGCCGATGCGGCCGTCCTGCAGGGCCTCGGTCAGCGCCGCCTCGTCGACGAGCTGCCCGCGCCCGACATTGACGAAGGCGACACCCGGCTTCATCCGCGCGATGACGGGACGGCTGATCATGCCTTCCGTCTCAGGCGTATGCGGGGCAGCTAGGACGACGGCATCAGCGGCGGCGACGGCCATGTCGAGAGCGTCCAGCCCGCGCACCTCATCGGCATGAAGCTCGTCGCACCGGTCGTCATGCGGATGACGAACCAGGGAGACGACGCGCATGTCGAACGCACGCGCCAGCCGGCCGATTTCAGCCCCGACCTTGCCGGCGCCGACGACAAGCAATGTCCGGCCGGCGAGGCTCTCGCCGCAATAGCGCTCCCAGCGATGCGCCGCCTGCTCAGCCTTGAGATGGGCGTGCCGCTTGACGTGCAGCAGCAGCGCCATCATCGTAAACTCGGCTAGAGGGCGAGCGTGGATGCCGCGCGCCGTAGTGACGATCACATCGCTGGCCGTCAGGCCATAGCCACTCACCAGCGGGCCGACACCGGAACTGGTCGTCTGAACCCACTGCACCTGCGGGGCCAGCGAGAGCCCACCCCCCTCGGACACGGGGCCGCCTGGGAAATCCCACAGGATCGTCGCTCGAGCCAGATGCTCGCGCCAGCGGCGTTGCTGATCGTTCGAACGGCTGAAGCCGGCGATGCCCTTGTGGTCGGCGACATAGCGTGTCGGCGGCAGCAGTTCCGGATCGTGGACGACGTCCACGCCCACCGGGACAGCCGCCCGGATCCGGCTTACGCAATCGTCGTCGAGAGGCGAGGTGACGAAGATCGTGTGTTGCATCGACACTCCAATCGGGGTGACTTCAGCAAGCAGGGATCGTGCCATTCGGCACTAATTGCCGTTGCCGTGCAAGGTGCAATCGGCGAGCCGTCGGCGTTGCGAACATGGCCATGGACCAGCGTTGCGCTGGGGTGGCCTGACGGGGCTGCACTCTGCTGCCCTCAATAGCTCTCGAGGACGCCAGATCGTCCGCCGCCGTGTCAGCGAGCCAACTGGGTCGCGACCAACGCTCCGATCGCCGGCAGGAAGCCGTCGTCCTCGGCAATGGCTTCGCCCTGGGTGAAAACCGTGAGCTGAAAGTCCTGGCCGTCAGGCAGGATCGCGCGCAGCGCATCATGCCGGCGGAACGAGGCACGGTCGTCGCCGAGCCAGCGCGTGCGCCCGGCCTTTGACCAGATCTGCGTGCTCGGCGGCAGCCTGTCGCCGAGATAGCCGAGGAGCTGATAGGCGCCGCGTCCGCGGTCCGGCGCGTTTGCGTCGCGGGCGAGATGATCGCGAACGAGCGCGCGCCGTGCGGGTTGCAACAGGGCGGATTCGCTGAAGATCTCGTACATCAGCCGCGCCATCGCGATCGGCGTCAGGCAGTTGTGCCCGGCTGGCGAGAGATCCAGCGCGATTTTCTCCCTGCCGTAGCGCAGGTCGTCCATGAGCTTCTGGTTGAGGTTGATGCCGGCGAGTTCGGGCCAGCCCAGCGAGGCGAAGATCCGGTTGATCTCCTCGCGGCGCTCGCACCAGGCGGCCATCTCCACCTCGTCGAGCAGGGTGTCGCCGGTCGTGCCGGTGAGCAGGTCGATGATGTAGTTGGTCGCCGAGTTGGATGACCACAGGATCATGTCGCGCATCGCGCGATCGAGCTCATCATGGGCGGAAAGCCGCCCGTCCTCGAGCCGCAGCTGTGCCGCGACGAGGTGGAACACCTTGACCAGCGAGCAGGGATAAGCGCGCCAATCCGCACGCAGCGAGGCGCCCACGGGCGCGCCGCCGTCCCGGCCGGGCTGCAGCAACACATAGGCGAACTGCTGGAAAGGGACGCCCCGCGCCGCGTAGATCGGGCGGGCGTGGTCCTCGAGCAGCGCGCCGATCCGCTGCAGTTCGGCATTGTCGGTGAAGAAGCTCATGGCCGTCTCGCGATGCAGAGCGGAAGGAAGGCGCGTCAGCCCTTGGGCCGCAGCGCGGTGTCGAGGCCTTCGCCGATCAGGGCGAAGGTCACGCCGGTGTAGATGATGGCGAGGCCGGGAGCCGTCGCGATCCACCAGGCGTCGAACAGGAACTGGCGCCCGTCGGCGATCATCAAACCCCATTCCGGCGTCGGCGGCTGGATGCCCAGGCCAAGGAAGGAGAGCGAGGTTACGGCCAGGATCGTCAGGACGACGTCGGCCATGGCGAAGACGATCGCGGGCGTCACCGCGTTGGGCAGGATATGCGCCACGACGATGCGGCGATCGGTGGAGCCGAAGCTGCGTGCCGCCTGCACATATTCGAGCTCGCGCAGCACCAGCACCTCGCCGCGGGTGATGCGGGCAAAGGAGATCCAGTTCACCAGCAGGAAGGCGAGGTAGAGGTTGGCCTCGCCGGGCCCGAGCACGCCGACGATGGCGATCACCAGCACATGGAAGGGGAAGGCCCAGAAGATGTCCGTGATGCGCATGATCACGGTATCGACCCGCCCGCCGACGAAGCCGGAAAGCGCACCGATCGCGATGCCGAGGATGGCCGGAGCGACGACGCAGACCAGCGCGACCCGCAGGTCCACCAGCCCGCCGGCCATGACGCGCGAGGCGACGTCGCGGCCGAGATCGTCGGTCCCGAACCAGTGTTTCGCCGAGGGCGGCTGCAACGTATTGCCGTAATCGACCAGAAACGGATCGTGCGGCGTCCAGAACTGCCCGAGCCCGACGAACAGGCACAGTAGCAACAGCATGGCGAGGCCGACGAGGAGCGTCGGATCGAGGCGGCGCTTGCTCATCGCGTCAGTCCAGCCGGATGCGCGGGTCGGCCAGCGCATAGGCGATGTCCGTCGCGAGGTTGATCAGGACGACCAGCACGGCGAAGACGACCGTCAGCCCCTGGATCATCGGGTAGTCGCGGGCGAAGATCGACTCGACGAAGAGCGAGCCGAGCCCGGGCAAGGCGAAGACGGTCTCGATCACCACCGTGCCGCCGATCACCCAGCTCGTATGGGCGCCGAGCACCGAGATCGAGCTGATCAGCGCATTGGGCAGCACATGGACGTGCATGGTGCGGGCCGTGGCATTGCCCTTGGCGCGGGCAGTGGTCACGTAGTCGGAGCCGAGCACGTTGAGGATGCCGCTGCGGAGGCTGCGGATCGTCAGCGACGCCGTCGCCAGCGCGATGACGAAGGCTGGCAGGGTCAGGTGATGCAAGCGCTCGACGAACCCGTTGCCGTAGCCCGAGGTCGGGAAAAGCGGCACCCAGATGGCGAGGACGACGACGAGCACCAGCCCGAGCCAGAAGGATGGGATTGCGAGCAGCACCGTGAAGACGAGTTTGATCAGGAGATCGGGTGCCCGGTCGCGCTTGACCGCCGACCACAGCGCCAGTGGGATCGTCAGCACGACGGCGATCACCGTCGAATAGGCCACGAGCCAGAGCGTCGCCGGCAGGCGCTCCAGGACCAGTTTCGTCACCGACTGGCCGTAGACGACCGAGCGGCCGAGGCTGCCGGACAGGATGTCGCCGAGGAAGAGCAGGTATTGCCGCCACAGCGGCAGGTCGAGCCCGAGCCGCTGCTTCATCGCCGCAATCTCCTCCGGCCCGCCGCGCGCGCCGAGAAGCAGCGTCGCCGGGTCGCCCGGCAACGCGCGCAGCAGGAAGAAGCAAGCCAGCGTAATGCCGAACAGCACCGGGACGAGCTGGACGAACCGCTTGAGAATGTAGGTCAGCATGATGGCGGGCCGGGGAAGAGGGCGGCGGAAAGCCGCCCCATCCTCACTTCAGCTTGACGTCCTCCAGCCGGAAGTTGCCGGTCGGCAGCACTTCGAACCCGCTGACATTGCTGCGATGGGCGTAAGAGGTGCCGGGATAGAACAGGAAGATCGAGGGCGCACCCTCATGGGCGAGCTTGATCATCTCCTTGAACATGGCACCGCGCTCCGGCCCGTCCCTGGTGGCCCGCTCCTTGGCGTAGAGCTCGTTGACGCGTTCGCTCTTCCACTCGGTGTGATAGGCGTTGGCGCGCTCGGGATTGACGATCAGGAAGCCGGCCATCTGGTCGGGGTCGATCGTGTCGCTGGACGCATAGGACACGGCCATCTCGTAGTCGCCGGCCTTGGTGGTCGACCAGTGAGTGCCGCCCTCGACGAGACGGATTTCGGCGGTGACGCCGATCTGCGCCAGCGCGCTCTGCAGCGCCTGGCCGAGCTGGCGGTGCAGCGGCCGGCCGGAATGCACCAGAAGCGAGGTTTTGAAGCCATCGGCATAGCCCGCTTCCTTGAGCAAGGCCTTGGCCTTGGCGACATCGTGGCCGTAGGGCTTCAGCTCGGGGTCGGCATAGGCCATCAGCGGCATCGGCGAGTTCGCAACCTTGCCCGCGCCATAGAGCAGCGCCTTGACAAGGCCGTCCTTGTCGATGGCGTAGTTCAGCGCCTGGCGGACGCGCACGTCGTCGAATGGCTTCTTCTTCGTGTTCAGCAGCACGAAGTCCGTGCGCAGCACGTTCGCGACCTCGGTCTTGATCGCGCCCGAACGGGCAAGGCTCTGCATCTGGTTCAGCGGAATCTCGAGCGCGGCGTCGATCTCGCCGGCTTGCAGCTTGAGCACGCGGCTGTTGCCCTCTGGCAAGACCAGGATTTCGGCGCCGTCGAGGCTCGGCTTGCCCGCCTGCCAGTAATGCGCGTTCTTCTTGAGCGAGAGACCCTGGCCCTTGTTCCAGGCTGCGACCGTGAACGGCCCGGAGCCGACCGGCTTCTCGAAGAACTTGTCGGGCGCGGCCTCGAAGGCCTTCTGCGGCAGGATCGCCGACGAGAACAGCGCGAGGTTGTTGAGCAGAGGGGTGAAGACCGATTTAAGCTTGAGCACGACCGTACGCTCATCGGGCGTCTCGATCGCGTCGATGCCGGCGAAGAAGCGCTTCCAGTTCGAGGCGTCGCTGCCGGCCCGCTTCAGCGAAAAGGCGACGTCGGCGGCGGTGACGGGCGCGCCGTCCGAGAACTTCGCCTGCCGCAGCTTGAAGGTATAGGTCAGGCCGTCCTCGCTGACGGTCCAGCTCTCTGCGAGGCCGGGCTCCAGCTTGGTGGCGTCCGTGCTCGGGCGCAGGAGCGTGTCATAGATCAGGAGCTGCGCGTGGATCGACGGGTTGTCGCTGGTGGCGATCGGATCCAGCGAGACGAGGTCCTGCGTCTGCGCCAGCTTGAGCACGCCCTGCGCAAAGGCCGACGTCGGCGCAACGGCCAGCGCAGGGCCGATGACAGCAAGCGCGAGTGCTGCCGCCGACACCATCGAACGGAATGTGGTCATCGAAATCCCCTGATCTTGACCGCTCTGCCTGTGCCGCGGCGGTTGCAACCTCCCATGAGCCCACCTAGTCTCGCAAATGAAACATTCGGCACGCCCTTCAACTAAATGGAATAGGGCAGGTGAAGCTCGGCGCTTTGAACGTGATCGATGCATTCGTCCGGCTCGGCGGCACCGGCGAGGCGGCGCAGGGGCTGGGTGTCAGCCAGTCCGCCGTGATCAAGGCGTTGCGGCTGGCGGAGCAGGAACTCGATCTCAGCCTCGTCGCCCCCGTGCAGGGGCGCCTGACGCCGACACCCGAGGCGCTGGAGTTGACCCGCCTGGCGCGGCCGGCCTTCGACGTCCTGCGCCGCGCGCACCACGAGGCGGACATGATCCGCGTCGGGATGGCCGACCGTCTTCGGATCGCGACCGTTCCGGGGCTGGCGCACAGCATTCTGCCGCCGGCCATTGCCGGGGCGCGTCAGGCTCTGGACGACCGGGCCGCCGTCGAGGTGATGTTCGACCACGTTCGCGATCACCTCAGCGCCAACGAGGTCGATCTCGCGATCTCCTATGGTCCGATGGCGACGGAGGGGCTGCGCGATGTCGTGCTCCGCTGCAGCCCGCTCGTCTGCGTTCTCGGCGAGGCTCATCCGCTCGCCGGCCGCAATGTGCTGACGCGCTGCGATCTCGAGGGCCAGCGTCTGATCAGCTACGGTCCGGACGGCTTCAGCGTGGCGGACAGCTTTCAGGACGCTCTCGGCCGCAGCGGCCTGTCCGACCACGTCGCGATCACCGTCCGGCACACCGACACCGCTTGCCATCTGGCTCGCGAGGGCGTCGGCATCGCCGTCGTGGACGGGTTCGTCATCAGCAGCGGCCTGACGGCGGGGCTGGCAGTCCGTCCGCTCGACGCCAGTCCGCTGGTCACCGCCTACGCGCATCACCGCGAGGCAGCGCCGCTCGACCGCGCCGCGCGCATCCTGCTGGACCACCTCGCAGGAGACGGCGCATGAAGGCGTTGACGCCATCTCACGCCACTGTGCTGCGCGCGGTCGAACGTTGCGGAACCACCGTTGAGGCCGCAAGGCAGCTGCATCTGACCCAATCAGCCGTCAGCAAGATCATCGCCCGCAGCGAGGCGAGCCTCGGCATCGCGGTCTTCGATCGTCGCGACGGCCGCCTCGTGCTGCGCCCGCAAGCACGCGCCCTGCTGCAGGCGCTCGGCACCGTCGAGGAGGAATGGCGCGCCCTGCGCGCCGCCGTCGGAGACTTGCGCTCGGGGCGTGCCCTGCCGCTGCGGATCGCCTCGACACCCAGTATCGGCCAGGGCCTGATCGCTCAGGCGATCCGGCAGCTCGTCACCGAGTATCCTGCGGCCCGCATCGAGCTGATCATGGGCGACGCGCCGACCGAGCTGTCGAAGGGCACCGCCGATCTCGGCGTGATGTTCTCGCCGCGCGTCACGGACGACATCGCCCTGACGCCACTTGCACAGGCCTCGATCATCGCGCTCGTCCGCGACGACGATCCTCTGGCGCGTCGCGGCTCGGTCAGCCTGCCAGAACTCAAGGAGAGGCGCCTGATCTGCTTCGACCGCGAGAAGTCGCCACTCGGCTGGCTGATCGCCCGGGCCCATGAGGAGGCCGGCCTGAACTACGCTCCGTTCATGACGGTGCCCTACAGCATCTCGGCGGCCCATCTGCTCGCCCGCCAGGGCGACGTCATCCTGATCGACAGCCTGCTGACACAGGCGCAGCCTTTCGAGGGGCTGGTCAAGCTGCGCGTAACACCGCAATTGCCGATCACGATCTGTCTCATGACGGTGCGGAGTCGGCCACTGACTCGCTTGGCCGCACGCTTCGCCGAAATCCTGGTCAATGCCAACGCGGGTGACGTCGTCTGATCAGCGGCAAGCTCGTGCCGTGGCACACCACCGAGCCCCAATCGAACGCAATCTCCCGGGCTCGCCCTGCATCGCGTCGGCAGCCGCAGCGCCTCACTCTCAAGTGACTTCACCGCGCCATGAGCCGAGTGCGAAAGCGCACTGCGCGGCTTCCGGAGGGTTGGGACCGCTGCCAGGAACCGATCAGCCTTGCCCAGCCCAAGAGCGATCTCGCCCTGGCAGAGCGACAACGCTATGCAACGCTGATCGCGAAGCGCTAGCCTGATGTGCAAATCTTTGTGCCGGAGGCAGTTGTGACAGCATGAGCGGGCGCCTCGTTCGCAAGCTTGACCTGGTCGAAGTCGAGCAACTTATCGACTGGGCCGCGGCAGAGGGCTGGAATCCCGGTCTCAATGACGCCGCCGTATTCCGAGCGACTGATTCCGAAGGCTTCATCGGCGCGTTTGTCGCTGGTGAGATGGCCGCCGGCATCTCGGCGGTTGGTTACGGAGCGACCTACGGCTTCATCGGGCTCTACATCAGCCGCGAGGACATGCGCGGGCAAGGTCACGGCAAGGCCGTCTGGGACGCAGGCATGGCGCACCTCAACGGGCGGACAATCGGGCTCGATGGGGTCGATGAACAGTTCGAGAACTACTGCCGAAAGGGCTTTGCTCCCGCTTACCGAACCGTCCGCTTCGGTGGCACATTTGCTGGTCGCACGACCGATCGTGCAACGCTGGCCGCAGTCACTACCGAACTGATACCCCAGATTTTGGCGTTTGATCGAAGGAGTTTTCCGGAAGCACGGGACCGGTTTCTCGCGCGCTGGCTTGCACCTCCAAATCTTGCATGCGTGGCCGTCTCAGCTGAAGCCGTCACGGGGTACGGCGTCATGCGCAAGTGCCGCTCGGGTTGGAAGATTGGCGGACTGTCTGCGATTGATGACAGGACGGCTGCTTCTCTTGTTCAGCATCTTGCGGCCTCTGCCGATGGCGACATCTTCATCGACGTTCCAACCGCGCGACAGCAGTTCATCGACTTCCTGTCGGAGTCGGGCCTTCGGCCTGGCTTCGAGACGACGCGAATGTATCTGGGCAAGCAGATCCCTCTGGCACCCGAGTTGTTCGGCGTGACCACCTTGGAGCTCGGTTAGGCGGTCTCCAGATCGGATGACGCCATAACTAGCAAGGATGGAGCGGATTGAGCGATCACGCCGGTCGGTCGAAGTGCGCCAGACGCCTGCGCACCGCGCCTGTGACGCCGGACGCACTTCAAGCTTTGCGATCACGCTGCAATGCCGGCCGCGCATTGCGGGCAGGTGCAGCTCGTTCCGGCACAGCCCTGCAGCCCGGCGCGGCGAGCGAATAGCTTGGCGAGGGGGCTATCGTGCTTCGCCATCACCCGCTCGGCGGCCAGCGCTTTGGCAAGCGAGCGCTCTCCCGAGCGGAAGGCCGCCTCGATCAGAGTGAGATCGATGATATCGCGCTGAGCGTTGCTGCCTCCGAAGCGGGCAGCCAGGCTGCGGATCGGTCGGATCAGGCGCACCGTCTCGCCGTAATGCCCATCGCCGAAGGCTTTGAGTGCCCGCATCAGCGGATAGCCAACCTCACGGGTGAAATCGGCATTGTCGCCCGCCGCGAGCAACGCGATTCCCTGGGCCTCGATCGTCTGCTCGATCATCTCGCGCCTGCCGGCGCCGACGAATGCCATCACCGCGTGGAAATCGGTGAAGGCATAGCCGCCGGCGCTCCAGCCGGCCTTGTAGCTATCGGCAAGCCTGTGCCAGCGCGGCCCGACATCGATGCCACGCAGGTGCAGCCGCCAGAGCATGGCGGAGGCGTCGATCAGGTCCATGATCTGCGGTGTCGCGCCCCCCATGATCGGCCCGTCGACGAGTGCGAGCACCTCGTCGATCTGGCCGAGCTCGAGATGATAGAGTGCGAGGTGCCACCAGTTGTGCACGGCGAGGAAGCTGTCCGTCGTCCAGCTCGGCAAATCCTCGCGCATGAAGGTGATGCCTTCGTCGTGCCGCCCCTGCATCTCGAGCACATGTGCGACGGCATGGCGTGCCCAACCATCGCCCGCCTCGATCGCGAGGGCGGCCCGCCCCTGCCGCTCCGCCTGATCGTAGAGGGCGTTCTCCTCCAGTCCGAAGGCGTGCATCGCCAGTATCGCGTGCCGCCCGGGCGTGTCCTGAGACCAGTTGGGCAGGGCGCGTGCGATCCTCTCCTTCAGCAGCCTGGCGTTGCCGGTGAAGTAGTCAAGCTGGTGCCCGGCGATCAAAGCCAGCAGGTCCCGCGGATGTTCGATCGCGACGTCCTCGATCACGCGCGAGGCTTCGTGCCAACGACCAGCCGCCAGGTGCCCGAGCGCCGCCAGATGACCGCGCTCCTGTGTCGTTGCCGGAACGGATTCGCCGGCCAGGATCGCCGCGCGCGCGACCGGTATCGCCGCTGGGGCGCCGCCGAGCAGATAGAGCCAGGCCTTCAGCGCATGCGCCATGACGAAGCCGGGCTGCGCCTCGATCAGGCGGTCGGCCGCCGAAACGGGGTCGCCTGAAAACATCGAGAACTGGCGGACGGCGTCGGAGTAGGCGAGGGCGGCGTCCCGGTTGGTCCCGGAAAGGGCATGGCCCCGGATATCGGTGATGGTCATCATCCTGGCTTTCAATGGTGAGGAGGGAAAGAGGGAGACGTCAGGCCTGCAGCGGTTCGGCCAGTGGTCCGCGCTCGCGAAGCGGCACGCCGGCGGCGGCGGCTTCTATGTCGAGGCGGGTGAGGCCGATATCGGCGAGCAAACGATCGTCGAAGCGAGCGAGATCGAATGTCGCCCTCCGGATCCGCTTGTGCCGAGCCCAGCGTTCCATCCAGCCTGCCAGCACGCCGCCGACCCGGGCGAGCGCTGCCTGCCAGCGCGAAGCCCTGCTGTTCCCTTGGGTCGACGAAGCTTCGAACGGGCCGTGGATCTCGTAGAGCAGTTGGTTCCCGTGAATGCGCATGTGAGTTCTCCGAATATTCGCTCGTTCCGACGGGATGCCGGTGCGGCGTCAGAGAACGCTTAGGCAACGCGCGTCAGGCCAGCGTGGAAGCGGCGTGAAACTTGCGGTAAATCGGCAGGAATTCGCTCGAAGCGGGAATCTGGTGATGGCGAGCCCGGAATGCGGGGCGGGCAGGGACGCGGCGACCATCGAGCTCGCATTGCTCGGCGGTTTCGAATTGCGCTGCCTCGATGGCGAGACATTGGCGCTGCCGACCCGCAAGGCCGAAATGCTTCTTGCCTATCTCGCCCTGCCGGCGGGGCACGCGCATTCCCGGGACAAGCTCGCGGCCCTGCTTTGGAGCGAGCGTCAGGACGTGCAGGCCCGCGGCAGCCTGCGCAATGCGCTTGCTGCGCTCCGCGCCGTCCTCGGAGCCAAGGTCATACGAGCCGAGCGTGACATGGTGGAGCTCGCGCCGGCCCAGATCTCCACCGATATCGACCGCCTCGCCGCAGCGGCGGCCGGCGAGGCCCGCGTGGACGATGGATTTCTGCAACTTGCGCTGCGGACAGACCTGCTGGAGGGCGTCGTGCCGCCTTCGGAAACCTTCGCCGACTGGCTCGCCTTTGAGCGCACACGCTGCGACGGGCTAGCCGCACGCGCAGCCCAACGAGCCATCGCAGCACACGAGCAGTCCGGGCGCTTCGCGGAGGCGATCGATCTGGCGCAGCGTCTCGTCGCGCGCGACCCGCTGCGCGAGTACAGCCAGCGCGTGCTCATCCGCAGCTATCTGGCGGCAGGCGAGCAATCGCGGGCCAGCGCGCAGTTGCAGAGCTGTCGCGACTTGCTGGAGCGCGAACTCGGCGTCGCGATCTCGGACGAGACGGTAGCGCTGCTGCGGGCGGGTGCGAGCCCGCGAGCGGCAGAAAGTCATCCGGCCGCCGCGCCGCCTGCAACGGGCGGCTTTGTTGATGGCCGTTTCTCGGTCGCCGTATTGTCTTTCGCCAATCTGGGCAGCGACCCAGGCCAGGAATTCCTCGCCGAGGGCTTTTCGGAAGACCTTGTCACCGAAATCTCGCGCCGTCGGGAATTCATGGTGATCGCTCGCCAGTCGAGCGCACTGTTCTCGGGGCGGCCGGAGACGGCCTCGGCAGCCGCAACCGAACTGGCCGCCCGATATGCTCTGACGGGAAGCTTGCGCCGCGCCGGCGAGAGGCTACGCGTGACCGCGCAGCTGATCGATGCTCTCGGTAACCGCTGCATCTGGGCGCAGCGCTATGATCGCGCCGTCGCCGACATCTTTGCCGTCCAGGACGAGATCGTCTCAAGCATCGTCGCCAGCGTCGACGCCGAGGTTCGGCATGACGAACGCGAGCGTGCCGCGCGCAAGCTGCCTCGCGAGCTCGACGCCTGGGAGCTGTTCCATCGCGGTCTTTGGCATGTCTACCGCTTCACGCGCGAGGATGTCTCGGCAGGTGAAGAGCTGTTCGAGCAAGCGCTTGAGCGAGCTCCTGACTTTGCCCTGCCGCAGGCCGGTCTCGCCTATGCCGCCTTCGTCAAGGCGATCTGGTACTTCGTCGCCGACCCGAAGCCGGCCATTGCAGCAGGGCTGGCGCATGCCGAGCGGGCTATCGCGCTCGATGGCGACAGTGCCTTCGCGCATTTCGCGATCGGTCGCCTGCTGACCTTTTCCGGCGAACTCGACCGTGCCCTGCATCACCTCGCGCTGGCGGTCGAACTCAATCCAAGTTTCGCCCAGGCGCATTTTGGCCTCGCCCAGGCGCAGATCTACGCCGCAAGACCGGATCAGGCATTGGCCAGCATTGCCACAGCACTCAGGCTCAGCCCGAAGGACCCGCTCGCCAGCATGATGCTGACATTGAGTTCCTTCTGCCAATACAGCTTGGCGGACTACGTGCGGGCGGAGGCCGATGCGCGCCGCGCCACCCAGCTGCATCGTCGCGAAACCTGGTCGCGGCTTGCCTTGGCGGCAGCACTTGTCGCGCTCGGCCGCATCGACGACGCAAAGGCAGTCGTCGCCGAGGCGCGGGCGATCGAGCCTTCGCTTTCGCTCGACACGTTCAGTCGGCTGGTCGCTTCGGTGCCGCAGGAGCTACGGATGCGGGTCTGGGCCGGTCTGGAAGCGGCCGGGATCGCGCCTCGGTCCTGAGAGCGCTCTGCAACGAATGGCGCACCGCCGCGGCCTAGGCGCGCAACCGCGCCCGACAGGCGCATAACCCTGTCAGACTGATCGCGCGCAACGGGGCGCTTCATGGGCAACGAGCGCCATGCCCGTCATGTCGACAGGTGAATCTACAGACTTTGGTCGCGCTCTTTGTTCAACTTTCGTCCATGGAAATCCATGCCCGCCAAGGATACAAAATTCGCTGGGTTGCGCGCAATATTTAGAGAATATCTCGCATATTTGAGCATTTTCGTGATCGGTTTATTACATGGATTATCGAAATGACCTACTCCGCGGCCTTCTCAAAATATATTCGATCCATTAAGGCAGAAGGCCGGTACCGTACCTTTGCCGACATCCGACGGATGCGAGGCGATTATCCGACAGCGCAGCACTTCAATGCTTGCGGCGTCGATGAAGTGACGGTTTGGTGCTCAAACGATTACTTGGGAATGGGCCAGAATTCCGGCGTTCTGGCGGCCATGCACGAGGCTATCGACCGTGCCGGGGCCGGCTCGGGCGGGACCCGCAACATTTCCGGCAACACGCATTATCATGTCGAGCTGGAGGCGCAGCTTGCGAAACTGCACGACAAGGAGGCCGCGCTCCTTTTCACCTCCGGCTATGTCGCCAACGATGCGACGCTGTCCGCCTTGGCCCGGCTGCTGCCAGGCGCCGTCATCTTCTCGGACGAGAACAATCACGCTTCGATGATCGAGGGAATCCGGCATGGCGGCGGACCCAAGCGGATCTGGCGCCACAACGACCTCGCCGATCTCGAACGCCAACTGCAGTCGATCGATCCTGTCCTGCCGAAGATCGTCGCGTTCGAATCCGTTTATTCGATGGATGGAGATTTCGCGCCCATCGAGGAAATTTGCGACCTCGCCAGCCGATATGGCGCTCTGACCTATCTCGACGAGGTCCATGCCGTCGGTCTCTACGGGCCGCGCGGCGGGGGCGTCGCCCAGCAACGAGGCGTTGGCGACAAGATCGACATCATCGAGGGCACGCTCGCAAAGGGCTTTGGGGTCATGGGCGGCTACATCGCTGCCAGCCGGGACTGTTGCGACGCGATCCGCTGCAGCGCTCCAGGCTTCATCTTCACCACGTCGCTTCCTCCCGCCATCGCGGCGGGCGCACTGGCGAGCATCCGGCACCTGCAGGCCAGTCAGACCGAACGGATCCGCCATCAGGAGCGGGCCGGCACGTTGAAACGAAGACTGTCGCGCGCCGGCATCCCGGTGATGGCGAGCCCGAGCCATATCGTGCCTGTCTTCGTCGGCGATCCCGGGCTGTGCAAACAGCTGACCGACGCGCTGCTTGAGCGCTTCGCCATCTACATTCAACCGATCAACTACCCCACCGTCCCGCGCGGAACCGAGCGCCTGCGACTCTGTCCGTCTCCCATGCACAGCGATGCCGACATGGACCATCTGGTCTCGGCACTCGTGACGCTTTGGAGCGAGATGGGGCTGGCAGTCGGTCGCCCGGCGGTCGCGGCGGAGTAGGCACGTCATCACAACCGCCTGACAGCGAGGCATTCATGCCCGTCCTCGCCTTGAAGATCCTGTTCGGCGACCGGGCCAAGTTGCTGGGCCTGGTGTTTGGCGTCGCCTTCGCCACACTGCTGGTGATGCAGCAGGGTGCGATGTTCGTCGGCCTGATGACGCGCTCGCAGAACGTGATCGCCGAAGCTCAGGAGGTGGACATCTGGGTCATGGAGCCTTCTGTCGAATACCTCGATCTGGTTCGACCGATGCGCGACGGCGAGTTGTTCAAGGTGCGCGGCGTTCCGGGCGTGGCCTGGGCGGCGCCATTCTTCAAGGGCACCGCACCTGTCAGGACACCCGAAGGGCGCACGAAGAATGCTCTCATTCTCGGTGTCGACGACACCACTCTGATCGGCGCCACGCGACGCTTCCTCGTCGGATCGCCCGAGGATCTGCAGCGACCCGACGCCATCGCGATCGATCGGGCCGGATTCGCGCAGCTTTGGCCCGGCGAGCCGCTTGCCATCGGCAAGACGCTCGAACTCAACGACCGCCGCGCGATCGTCATCGCCATCACAGATGCGGCCCCGGCATTCTCGGCGCAGGTCATCATCTATGCGCGCTACACCCAGGCCCTGAATTACCTGCCCACCGGCCGCAACCAGCTCTCCTTTATCCTCGCGAAAGCCGAGGACGGCATCACGCCTGCGCAGGCCGCTCTTGCCATCACCGACCGGACCGGCCTGAAGGCCTACGCCTCGGACGAGTTCTCGCGGCGTACGATCCAGTACTATCTTCGGAACACCGGCATTCCGATGAGCTTCGCGACCACGATCCTGCTGGGAATTCTTGTCGGCGGCGCGATCGTGGGACTGACGTTCAACATGTTCGTGTCCGACAACCTGCCGCAATACGCCATGCTCAAGGTGGTCGGCGTCACGGATACACGCCTCGCCGGCCTGGTCCTGCTTCAGGCCGCTGTCGTGGGCGCGATTGGCTACGCGATCGGCACGGGGTTGGCGGCCGCATTCTTCGAGTTCGCCTGCACGCCGACGTCTGCCTTGCGCGGGTTTGTGCTGCCCTGGTGGATTGCCTTGGGCGTTGCGGGGGCGATGTCCTTACTCATCCTCCTTTCCACGATCGTCAGCTTGCGACGGGTTTTCGTCGTCGAGCCGGCGACCATTTTTCGAGGCTAGCGAATGCGCGCGCCAAGCCGACTTCAAGCAGGAGCGATTGCGGTCTCCTGTCGCGGCATCGTCAAGGATGTCGTCAGCGGCGGATCCCACACGCGGATTCTGCACGGCATCGATCTCGACGTGTTCGTCGGCGAGATGACATTCCTGATGGGGCCATCGGGTTGCGGCAAGACGACATTGATTTCGACGATCGCGGGAATCCTTCCCATAGAGGTGGGACAGGTCGAGTTACTGCGAACCGATCTGAGAAAGCTGGGACGCGCGGAGCTTGCCCGCTTTCGCGGCGCCAATCTCGGCATTGTCTTCCAGAAGCTGAACCTCTTCCCGGCCTTGACGGTGACCGAGAACGTGGCCGTTCCGCTGCTCGTGCTGGGCGAGGGGGCGACGCGCGCCGAGGCTCGCGCCAACAGTCTGCTCGATGAAGTCGGCCTCGGCGCCCACCTGCGCAAATACCCCGGGCAGCTCTCGGTCGGGGAGCAACAGCGCGTCGCCATAGCGCGCGCGCTCGTTCACGAACCAAGCCTCGTCATCTGCGATGAACCGACTGCGGCGCTCGATGCGGCGTCAGGCCAAATCGTCATGGAGCTTCTGGGCCGGGTCGCGCTGCGTGCCGACTGCGCGGTCATCGTCGTCACTCACGACAATCGCATCATCTCCTATGCCGACCGGGTCGTCCACATGAACGACGGACAGGTCACTGCGGTGGAGATCCGCGTCAACCGGGAGGCTGCATGATGTTCGGACGCTCGCGGATTCTGGCCTATGGCTTGCCGGTTCTCGCAGCCGCAGCGCTGCTCGGAGCTGGCGTTTCGATCGCGAGCAAGGGCAACAGCCGGCCGCGCGTCGAGGCCCGTCTCGAGCCGCCTTCGCCACTGACGCAGGACGCCGTCCGCCGGGACGGGTTGCTCGCTCATATCGGCGCTGTTGGAATGGTCGAGCCTTCGAGCCAGGAGATCCGAGTCGGAACCGAGGTTTCGGGGACGGCTGCTGAAGTCTTTGTGGCGCCGGGCGAGAAGGTGAAGCGCGGGGAGCCCCTGTTCTCCCTCAACAACGACCGGGCCGAGGCGACCATCGCCCAGCGCCGCGGCGATCTCGCCACCGCGATGGCACGGCTTGCGTTGGCTCGCTCTCGCGTCACCGGCCTGCAGGCCGAGGTTCAGGTCGCCCGGACCGCGATGGAGGCGGCGCAGGTCGAGCGCGACGAGGTCATGGACCTTGTTCGAATGGCGGGTGGCCTGAACGTAGGCTCGACCATTTCGGAACGCGAGATCACGCGGCGCAACAACCTCCTGCGCGCGGCGGATGCAAAGCTGGCGGAAATGCAGGGTCGGCTGGCTGTAAAAGCGGCCAACCTCGCCCTGTTCGACGAGTCGGGTGGAAGCAGTGCGTCGATCGCGGTCGATCTCGCCGCTGTCGAGCAAGCCAAGCATGCGCTGAAGCTCGCCGAGACGGATCTCAAACTCCGTACCGTTCGGGCCCCGGACGATGGGACGGTCCTGCAGGTTAACTTGCGGCCAGGCGAATTCGCGCAGGCTGGAGCCCTGACCCAAGGGCTGGTCGTCCTGGGCCGGACAGAGCCGATGCACCTGCGGATCGATATCGACGAAGCGGACATCGCTCGCTATCGGCCGGGTGCGCCAGCGCTGGCTATGGAACGGGGCAGGGCCCGCCGGCACACAAGACTGAATTTCGTCAGGGTCGAACCCTTGGTGGTCCCCAAGCGCTCTCTCTCGGGCCAGGCGACAGAGCGCGTGGATACGCGGGTCATGCAGGTCATTTACGCGATCCAGCCCGAAGGTTCGACTGCGCTGATCGGCCAGCAGTTTGACGTCTTCATCGAAGCTGATCAGTTCGAGACCCATGGGGTCAACGTCGCATCTAGTCGTTCGGCCAAACGAAGCACCCAAGCACCGCTGGATAGCAACTAGTCCGTCGCGTCAGTCGGCCGCTGCCGACGTCCTGCGCATGCGAGAAGGCTCAGCGAGAGCTTGTCGCGTAGTCGAGACATGACGGGATTCGTACCCAATCCCGCGACAGGCAGGCAATCGATCAGCATGAGCGCGTGCAAAGTCTTCGCGAACGTCGAGCCAGGTCATGAGGTCGCTCTGCGCGCTCAGTGCGTCCTAAACCTAGAAGGCGTTCCAGGCAGTTGGCGAGATCGCTCCCTGGCTTGTCCAACACGGCGATGCGAAGAACCCAACCCCATTGCGCGAGCAATTCGTCGTAAGCCGACCCCACTCCGCCCCTTGGGGCCGCATCTGAGGACTACTGCGAAGATTGGAACTTTGCTTGTTCAAGGCTGGCCCTGGCCAGCATCGATTCAAGCTTTGCAAGAACCACTGGCGGCAGATGCAGCTGCACGTGAGAGCCCGGCAACTTCATGGCTATAACCGCCTCTAGGCGTCCGCTATTGCTAACGCGGATCTGATTGATATCCAGAACGGCCAAGCTGATTGTCGGGTCTGCCATGATATCCCTCCGACCTATACGAGTATCCACAGCGGGACGCCGCCGGGGCGGGACAGGGCAAGGAAGGCCGCATTTTACGAATTGCTAGAATCCACGTCAATTTCTTTAGCGCCGAAAACTGGCCCTAAAATCTCGCGATATCTTTGCGTCGCGACCGGAAATTGATATGAATGCTTAGGACAATTCGATGGATGGGAGAGGGGTGACATGATATATAAGCCCAATACATAGAACACATTTCGTACTGAATGGAACAAAATATTCATTACTTTTGATATGTATCAAATTATATTGAATCTGCGCCTATGTGATAACCGATCTGCAATTCGAAAGTTTCCAAAGATATTCATTTTGCATTCCACCTATATTTGCGCACTCATATAGGGATCCAATGCCAATGTATCTCTTTACGAGAGGATAGAAATAAGTCATTGATATCAAGCGTCCTTCAAATTGCCTTGAAGGGATAAACGATGGCGAACCTTCGTATAGCAATCGTCGATGCGCACCCCGTGCTGCGAGAGGGGGTAAGGTCAGCTGCTGAGCGACGGGCGGGCTTTAATTTTGTCGCAAGCGGCTCCGAGGCGCGTCATATCGGAGAAATTCTAGCGGATCATCGAGTTGATATTCTCCTAATAGATCTATGTGTAGCAGGCGATGCCTTCAAATCAATCTCAGAGACATCGTCTAATTACCCCAACGTAACAATGGTTGTATTCACCGAAGCAACCGACCCTGATAAAGCGGCCCGGGCAGTAAGCTTGGGCGCTGATGCCTATGTTCTCAAAAGCAGTTCGATTGACGAATTATTCGATGCAATCACGACCGCTCGCAGCGGTCGCGTATTTATCAGCAAATGCATCGCAGAGAGTGTCTACTCACTACTCAATGCGGAAGGCAGTTCATCAAAGAATCAGCATCACGACTCCGCATCGACGGAGCCGAATCAGTTTAGCCCTAGAGAGCTTCAGATCATAAAACTTCTACTCATTGGCAGAAAGAATCGCGAAATTGCGAATGCGCTGCGCCTGACAGAGCGGACGATCAAATTCTATATGTCTCAGCTCATGTTGAAATTGCAGGCTCGCAGCAGATTGGAAGTTGTTGTTTTCATAAAAACGATGCACCCAGAGTTATTCTAAGATAGATTATATTGATATATCAATTTACTTGATTCAATTGAGCCGGAACATTATTAATCAAATTCCGATCTAATTTCTCCCTCCCTCCCTCAAAATCCGAAGAGCGCAAGGAAGATGTATTCCGTTGCGCTGCAGCGCAGCGGCTCATTGGAACCTTGTCCTGAATGCGTCGCTGGAGCCTCATCACGCCGGGCTATTCAAAAGCCTAACGGCGGGCAAAATATGCCATGACGGACCATGTGAAGGCTTAAGGCTTCGACATGGACCGGCATGGCGGCGGCACTTCGGAACGGCGGCCGGGCGAGCAATGCAGCCCTTGACCAGGCGCCACGGTTAAACACCGGAGTAATTGGATAATTCCGCTCGTAACGGGCATGGCCCGATAGGCTCGGCGATGCTTGGGGGGATCAGACTGGCCGAGTGCAGCGCCATCTGATCGTCTGCTGCACATTCGCGATGGCCCTTCCCCTGTCGAAGCCATGAAAGCCGATGCGCATCAGCCCCCCAGCTAATTCCTGGCCGGCAACCGCCGGCCCGGGCCAGCGCCGATTATTACGAATTTTCTGATATTTAAGGGAGGCACTTAAACAACGGTTCGTTGCCGATATATGTACTAAAGTCTTCGAATTTTCCACTACCTTCGCCAATTTCGGCGCTCGAGCAGGTTGATAATGTTCGACCATTCAGAGCCGACAGCCGATTTCGAGATAAGTATATAATTCTAAGCCATTCAACGATCGTGGTTCAATCTCCATGATTGAATGTATTGTCTATTTTTAAACGTGAAATCAATTCGATAATTATCGCCTCCCTCCCGCGAAAAACTTCCATCCAAGAAAACGAATGGAGCAGTTCGATGGTCACCTATATTAAAAGCGATCTGGAATTCATTCTCGCGCAGATCAAGATCGCTGAGGACCACGCGCTCTATGAGCGGTCGGGAGGCACACTCGGCAAGCCCCTGTTCGGAACGGGCGTCAACGGACAGACTGCGTCCATTCCCACCTACAATCTCTCCTGGGGGCTGCGCACCGTCGACGGCACGTATAATCACCTGCTCAGCCCGGAACTGGGCGCTGCCGACAACGAGTTCCCAGAGGGGCTCGGCACCCAGTTCCGCACGATCATGGTCCCGTCGAGCCCTGGCGGTCCCCTGGTTCCGATCAGCTACGCACCGGGTGTCGACAATACGCCCGGCATGCCCGACGGCCCCGGAAACACCGGTCCCGGTGACGTGGTCGATCCCTATGTCCGGACGATCTCCAACCTGATCGTGGACCAGACACTGGGCAACCCCTCGGCCATTCTCACCGGACTGCAGCGCGCGGGCATCGTGGCGCCTGCCGACCAGATGACCGTCACGGCACAGATCACGGCGGCCTACACACCGCTCGCCGACGAGTTCAAGGCAGTGGAGGATGCCGAACGGGAGAATGCCGTCGCTCAGGCGTCGGCTTCTGCCAACCCGACCAATCAGGCGCTTCAGGATGCGGCCGCAGCAACAGCAGCCACCCTGGCCACCGCCAGGGCGACGCTGGACGGACTCGCCGGCGTTGCTGGCGGTCTTTACGAGTTGCTCGAGACCAATGGCATCGAACTCGATGGCCCCAATGTCGTCATCACCAACACGGCCCCGGACGAAGGGCTATCGGCGCCGTTCAACTCCTGGTTCACGCTCTTTGGCCAGTTCTTCGACCACGGGCTCGATCTGGTCGGCAAGGGCGGCAGCGGGACCGTGTTCATTCCCCTCATGCCGGATGATCCGCTCTATGTTCCGGGTGGCACGACCAACTTCATGGTGCTGACTCGCGCCACGCTGGTCGGGCCCGGCGCCGACGGTATCCTGAACGACGATCCGCTCACGGCGATCAATGAAGCTGCCGACAACACCGATCGCCCGGTCAACACCACCACCTCGTTCGTCGACCAGAACCAGACTTACTCCTCGCACCCGTCCCATCAGGTCTTCTTGCGGCAATACGTGATGAATGCCGCCGGGGACCCCGTGGCAACGGGCAAACTGATCGAGGGCGGCAATGGCGGCATGGCGACCTGGGCCGAGCTGAAGGCCCAGGCAGCCGACCTGCTGGGCATCCAGTTGGTCGATGCGAATGCTGGCAACGTTCCGCTTCTCGCTACCGATCAGTATGGCAATTTCCTGCGCGGCGCGAATGGCTTCCCGCAGATGGTGACCGCCACCGGCCTCGTTGAGGGCGATCCGGCCGCCAATGGCGGGCTCGGCGTCCTCGTGCCAGCCAATGCGTTCCTCACTGGCCATGCCTTCCTCGCCGACATCGCGCATAATGCGGTTCCCGACGGCCTTGCCGACGGCGACATCGAGATTGGCCTGGGCAACAACGATCCAGCTGCGACGCCCGGCTACGACAACGAATTGCTCGACGCGCACTACATCGCTGGCGACGGGCGCGTGAACGAGAACATCGGCCTGACCGCCGTGCACCACGTCTTCCATGCCGAACACAACCGGCTGATGGAACATACGAAGGCGGTGGTCCTGGCGACCGGCGACAACGCCTTCATCCAGGAATGGCTCATCCCCGGCGCGAACATCGCTGATGGCGTACAGGATCTCGAATGGAACGGCGAACGTCTGTTCCAGGCTGCCAAGTTCGGCACCGAGATGCAGTATCAGCACCTGGTGTTCGAGGAATTCGCCCGCAAGATTCAGCCGAACATCAACGTGTTCCTGGTTCCCGACGGCTACGACGTCACGCTCGATCCTTCGATCGTCGCCGAGTTCGCGCATGTGGTCTATCGCTTCGGCCACTCGATGCTGACCGAGTCGATCGACCGCTTCGATCCGAACTTCAATCCAGACCATATCGGCCTGATCGAGGGCTTCCTCAATCCGCTCCAGTTCGCCAACAACGGCGGCACGACGCTGAGCACGGACGACATCGCGGCTGGCGCCATCATCCGCGGCATGACGCGGCAGCCGGGCAACCAGATCGACGAATTCGTCACCAGCGCCTTGCGCAACAACCTGCTCGGCCTGCCGCTCGATCTCGCGACGATCAACCTCGCGCGTGGTCGTGACACCGGCGTGCCCTCGCTGAACGAGGCAAGGCGGCAATTCTACGAGGCAAGCAACCAGGACTCCCTGCTCAAGCCCTATGAGAGCTGGGTCGACTTCGCCGGCCACCTCAAGAACGAGGCCTCGATCATCAACTTCGTCGCCTCCTACGGCACGCATTCGTTGATCACGAGCCAGACGACGATCGAGGGCAAGCGTGACGCCGCGCTGACCATCATCACCGGCGTTTCGGTCGACGGCATGCTCGTGCCGGCCGATCGCCTCGACTTCCTCAATGCGACCGGCGCTTATGCCGGCACCGTGCCTGGCAGCACGCTTGGCGGCCTCAACAATGTCGATCTCTGGATCGGCGGCTTGGCCGAAGCCATCATGCCGTTCGGCGGCATGCTCGGCTCGACCTTCAATTTCGTCTTCGAAGTCCAGATGGAGAACCTGCAGAGCGGTGACCGCTTCTATTACCTGCAGCGTCTCGACGGCCTGCATCTGTTCGGCGAAATGGAGAACAACTCCTTCGCTGCGATGATCGCGCGCAATACCAATGCCTCGCACCTGCCGTCCGACGTGTTCTCGACGCCTGGCCTGATCCTCGAGGTCGATCAGTCCCGTCAGTACAACCCGGACACCGGCGTGTTCCTGCCGGGCGCCGACGGCGTTCTCGGAGACGATCCGACGACGGTCGGAGTCGACGAAAGCCTCGACGATGTGATGAACACCTCTGCCGATCCTGTCGGCAGCGGCATCCTCACCCAGCTGGTGATCCGCGACAATCCGGCCACTCCCGGCGCAGATACGAACTACCTTCGCTACACCGGCGGCGACCATGTCGTCCTCGGCGGTACCGAGCAAGCAGACGTCCTGATCGCGGGCATCGGCGACGACACGCTGTATGGCGATGGCGGCAACGACATCCTCGAGGGTGGTTTCGGCAACGACATCATCAATGCGGGCGATGGCCACGACATCATCAAGGACAGCGGCGGCGACGACAACATCAAGGCCGGCAAGGGCCACGACGTCGTCCATGCAGGCCCCGGCCTCGATCTCGTGATGGGCAATGACGGCCAGGACTTCGTCTTCCTGGGCACCGACATGGGCTCGGAAGTCTTCGCCGGCACCGGCAACGACTTCATCTACGGCAACAAGAACGCCGAACGCATTCTCGGCAACGAGGGCGATGACTGGATCGAGACCGGCACTTTCGACGGTGCGCCTGGCGACAATTTCGATGAGATCTTCGCGCATGACGGCATCGACGGGAACGACGTGTTCCTCGGCGACGGCGGCTTCGACGAGTTCATCGGCGAGGGCGGCGACGACATCATGGTCGGCAGCCCCGGCCGCGGCAAGATGGCGGGCATGTCCGGTTTCGACTGGGCGACCTACAAGGACAATACCACCGGCGTGAATGCCGACCTGTCGATTCCGATCGTTTTCGACGAGGCTCCGACACTGCCGCAGAACGCCGCGCTAGACGAATTCGAGTCGATGGAAGGCCTTTCGGGCACGAAGTTCAACGACGTTCTCGCCGGCACGAATGATGTGGCGGCGGATCGGGCTCCGCTCAGTGCGGGCGGCACGACCGGCTATCTCGGAAGCGTGCTCGATGCGCAGGGCATCGCCCTCATCGCCGGCCTGCAAGAAGTGCTCGGAGCGGGCGTCACCTCCTTCGCAGGTGGCGACATCATCCTGGGCGGCGACGGCAGCGACGTCATCCAGGGTAATGGCGGCGACGACATCATCGATGGCGACAAGTACCTGAACGTCCGCATCGGGATCATGAGCGGGTTTAACGACAGCGGTCCGACCGGCACCGAAGTCGTGGGCAATCCGAACATCAGGAGCATGACCAGCCCGGTCACGCTGCGCCTGGATGCGAACGGCAACATGGTCACCGCGCCGACCGGCGGCACCCCGACCACGAAGCCGCTCAGCACCTGGATGTTCGAGGGCAAGATCAATCCCGGTCAGCTGCAGATCATCCGCGAAATCACGACGGCGGGCGCGGACACCGTGGCCGACGTCGACACCGCCAGGTACCAGGGCGGCCGCGGCGAGTACGCCTTCTCGGCCACCGCAGACGGGCAGGTCATCATCTCGCATGTCGTCCCCGACGGGCTGGACGGCACCGACCGGCTGCGCAACATCGAGAAAGTGCAGTTCGCCACCGGCGCTGCGCTCAACATCGTCGTCGGCACGCCCGGTAACGATGCCGCGCTCAACGGCACGGCGGAAGACGACCTGATCCTTGGCCTTGCCGGCGCCGATACGCTGAACGGCCTTGCGGGCAACGACATCCTCGTTGGCGGAGCCGACGGCACGATCTCGACGTCGACTGTGGCGAGTTATGCCGACAACTTCGGTAACGACAGCTTTGGCAACTCCGACGGCTCCGTCAATTGGGGGCCGGATTGGGTAGAAACAGGCGACAACAACGACCCGAACAATGGTCAGATTCAGATTGACGATGCCTTCAACAACGTCCTCGCTTTCGTTAATGGCGATGGCGCGCAGATCCAGCGCACTCTCAATCTTAATGGGGCCACCACGGCCACGCTGGCCTATTCGGCAATCACCCGAACCGCTCTTGATGGCGGCGCGGATAATGACTCGGTCACGGTGTTCTTCTCTAGGGATGGCGTCACCTTCGTCCAGGTCGACGTCATTAACTCCACCAGCACGATCACGCCGCGCTCGATCGACCTGACCGCCTTCGGCACAGGCCCCTTCACCGCCAATGCCGCAATCCGCTTCGTGGCCAACAGCTTCGAGGCAGGCGAATCCGTGACGATCGACAATCTTTCCGTCAGCTTCACCACAGTCACAACCACCACCGTCGGGGACACCCTCAACGGCGGCCTAGGTGACGACACCTATTCGTTCACCCTCGGCGACGGGAACGACGTCATTAACGAAGGCGCCTCCGCCACGAGCGGCGGTACGGCGGATCGCATCTCGATCCTCGCGCCGAGCACGGGAGTTGACGCCGATGGCCTGCCCATCCTGACGATCAGCAGCCTCAACGCCCAGGATAACGGCGGAGGAACCAACGACGGCGACCTGGTCATCAATTACAGCCTGCCGAGTGGCGCCACCTCGGTCGCCCAGACCATCACGGTCGTGAACCACTTCGACGGCACGAATGCAGAGACCGGCGTCGAGCGCATCAACTTCAACGGTGCGGTCTTCAATGGCTATGCGCTCGGATCGGAGGACTACCTCATCAGCCGCCTCGATCCGAACAATCGCGACGGCGGTGGCGTCAACCTGACCGCTTCGACCGCGAACAACTTCATCGTCGGCGAGCAGGGAACGAATGATGTCATCACCGGCGGCAGCGGCAACGATCTGATCTTCGGCGCCAGCGGTACCAACAATCTCGTCGGCGGCGACGGCGATGACCTCCTGGTCGGCGGCACGGGCAACGACACCCTTGACGCTCGCCTTAATGCGGCCGGCGACGATTTCCTCGGGGCTCTCGGCGCCGACACCCTGATCGGCGGCGCCGGCAACGACACCTACGGCATTGACGACCTGCTCGATGTCGTCGTGGAGGCTGCTGGCGAGGGCACCGACACGGTCGAAACCTACCTGGCCGCGCTCTCGATCGAGAACATGGCCAATGTCGAGAACCTGTCCTACGAAGGAGTCGACGCCGACCAATTCGTCGGCACCGGCAACAGCGGTGCCAATACCATTACCGGCGGCGACCTGGCCGACACGCTGAGCGGTCTCGGCGGTGCCGACACGCTGAATGGCGGCCTTGGAGCCGATACGATGATCGGCGGCGACGGCAACGACGTCTTCTTTGTCGATGAAGTCGGCGACGTGGTGACTGAAGCGACGGCCGATGCCACCATCGGCGGTACCGACCGCGTCGAGTCCGACATCGACTACACGCTGGGGGCCAATGTCGAGAATCTCGACCTTAACGGGGGCGCGGTCAGGGGTACGGGCAACAGCCTCGACAACGTCATCAACGGTAATGGCGCGGCCAACCAGCTGTTCGGCGGGACCGGCAACGACACATTGAATGGCGATGACGGCAACGATCTGCTCGACGGCGGTGACGGCAATGACACCCTTAACGGCGGCGACGATAACGACACCATCATCGGCGGTGGCGGCAACGACACCATCGATGTGGGCACAGGCTTCAACCGGATCGTCTACAATGCCGCGAACTTCGGCAACGACGTCATCAACAGCTTCGACGCCACCGGCGGCACAGCGGCGACGCAGGACCTCATCGATCTGAGCGCCTTTGGGCTCACGGCTGCCAACATCGGCACGACTGCCGCCTCGCGGATTCAGATCCAGAACGTGGCCGAAGCCGGTACGGACGACACCCTCATCACCATCAGGGATGCCGGCGGGACCGTCCTGGGCACCATCCACGTCGAAGACGCGGAGAATGCCATCACGGCGACCGATTTTATCCTGGCCGCCGCTGCGCCGCCGGCGTTCGGCGCCCCGACTGCCGGAGCCGACACCATTACCGGTAACGCTGCAGCCAACTCGATCAATGGCCTTGGCGGCAACGACACCCTCAGTGGCGCAGGCGGCGATGATGTCATCAACGGTGGCGAGGGCGCAGACACCCTCAATGGCGGCGATGGCAACGACACGCTGAGTGGCGGCATCGGAGCCAATTCCGGTACCTTCAGCGACAACTTCGACGGCGCTGCCTCCTACACGGACAACAACGGTTCGCTGGCCTTCGCAGGCGGCTGGACCGAAGGCGGCGGGGAAACCACGGGGGCTGGCGACGGCGACATCCAGATCAATGCCGCCACCGGCAGCCGTCTTCACTTCGAGGAAGGCATCGACGGCGGGGAGTTCATCCAGCGTGCGTTCAACCTGACCGGTGTGACATCCGCTTCGGTTCAGTTCGCCTACGTTGGAGATACCAGCCTTACAGGCGGCGAAAACGTCACCGTCCAGGCCTGGAACCACACAACCAATAATTGGGAGACATTGACCGGCGGTGTTCTGAGCACGGCGAGCGGCAACTTCAACGTGCCCCTGACCGCAGCCCAGATCGGACCCCAGTCCGCCATTCGCTTCACGGCCAATGGTGACTGGGATCCCGGCGACAATTTCTTCATCGAGAACTTCGTCATCAACGCCAGCGGCAGCGGTCTCGGCATCGACACCGTCAATGGTGATGCCGGCGACGACACGATCATCTGGAACGCCAATGCCGCGGCTCCGACCGATGGTCGCGACCTCGTCAACGGCGGCACCGAAGGCGCGGTCGGCGACACGTTCGTGATCAACGGCAATGCCTCGGCCGAGACCTACAATATCTACACCAGGGCTGCCTTCCTTGGCCTTGCCGGCAACGCGGCAGTGCCGCTGGCGGCGGGAACCGAGATCGTGGTCACCCGCAACGGCGCGAATGCCGCTGCGATCATCGCCGAGCTTGCGGAAATCGAGGAAATCCGCATCAACGGCGTCGATCCCTCCGGAACCAGCCCCGGAGCCGCCGGGAACGACACCTTCAACATCATCGGCGACTTCTCCGGCACGAGCTTGCGTCTCAACACCATCACGATCGATGGCAATGCTGGTGACGACACGGTCGACATCTCCGCCTTGAGCTCGGCCCATCGGATCGTGTTCCGCTCGAATGGCGGCAATGACACGATCGTCGGAACGTTGCGTCCGCAGGACGTGATCGAGCTCCCGGACGGGGCCGTGCCGGAGGATTATACCAGCACGACCGATGAGAGCGGCGTGACGACGATGACCAACGGCACGCACAGCATCTGCTTCACCGCCCCCGACGGCCCACCGCAGGTTGGTCATGGCGATGACGACGAAGATGAGGATGACGACGACGGTCACGTCGATGATGACGATGAGGACGACGACGAAACCGGCAGCGGCGATGATGATGAGGACGACGAGGACGACGACTGCGGTTGCGACGATGACGACGACGAGACGGGTACGCCTGCTCCATCGCCCTCGGGTGGCGCCACCAGGGTCGGCACGGTCTCGGGCGACACCCTGCTCGGCACGGCCGGCGCGGACAACATC
>NZ_DASYHA010000020.1:0-18747 GCF_035999205.1 Allobosea sp. | reverse complement strand
ATACGCCGTGAACGACGCACCGCCAGACTCGGCCAGAACCTTCGTGATCGCTGCCGTCAGCGACGTCTTGCCATGGTCAACGTGACCAATCGTTCCGATGTTGCAGTGCGGCTTCGTCCGCGCAAATTTCTCTTTGGCCATCGTAGCCTCCGTCCGTCAGGTCGTTTTAAGTCGAAAAGGGTTCAGCTAGCAGGTCAGGCGTACGGTTTTTAGGCGTACTTGGCCTGAACCTCGGCGGCGACCGCCGAAGGAACCTGCTCGTAGTGGTCAAACTGCATCGTGTAGTTGGCGCGGCCCTGCGAGAACGAGCGGAGCTGGTTCACGTAGCCGAACATGTTCGCCAGCGGCACCATCGCATTGATGACGACCGCGTTGCCGCGCATGTCCTGGCCCTGAATCTGGCCGCGACGCGAGTTCAGGTCGCCGATGACCGAGCCGGTGTAGTCTTCCGGGGTCACGACCTCGACCTTCATGATCGGCTCGAGCAGCACGGAGCCGCCCTTCTGCAGGCCTTCGCGAAGGCCGGCACGCGACGCGATTTCGAACGCCAGGGCGGACGAGTCCACCTCGTGGAAGGCACCGTCGACCAGCTGGACCTTGACGTCCACCACCGGGAAGCCGGCAAGCACGCCCGACGAGATGACCGAGTTCAGGCCCTTCTCGACGCCCGGGATGTACTCCTTCGGCACCGCGCCGCCGATGATCTTCGACTCGAACTCGAAGCCCTTGCCGGTCTCGTTCGGCTCGATCACCAGCTTGACGCGGGCGAACTGGCCGGTACCGCCGGTCTGCTTCTTGTGGGTGTAGTCGACCTCGGCCTTCTTGGTGATCGTCTCGCGGTAGGCCACCTGCGGCGCGCCGATGTTGGCATCGACCTTGTAGGTGCGCTTCAGGATGTCGACCTTGATGTCGAGATGCAGCTCGCCCATGCCCTTCAGGATGGTCTGGCCGCTCTCCTGGTCGGTCGACACGCGGAAGGACGGATCCTCGTTCGCGAGCTTCGACAGGGCGAGGCCCAGCTTCTCCTGGTCGGCCTTGGACTTCGGCTCGATCGCGATCGTGATGACCGGCTCGGGGAATTCCATGCGCTCCAGGATGACCGCCTGGTTGGGGTCGCACAGCGTGTCGCCGGTGCGGACGTCCTTGAGACCGGCCAAGGCGACGATGTCGCCGGCATAAGCCTCCTTGATGTCCTCGCGGTTGTTCGCATGCATCAGCAGCATGCGGCCGACACGCTCCTTCTTGTCGCGCGTCGAGTTGATCACGCCCTGACCGGCCTCGACCTTGCCCGAATAGACGCGGCAGAAGGTGATCGTGCCGACGAAGGGGTCGTCCATGATCTTGAAGGCGAGCATGGAGAACGGATCTTCGTCCGACGGCTTGCGCGTGGTCGGCTCTTCCGTCTTGAAGTCGATGCCTTCGACCGCGCCGCGATCGACCGGCGACGGCAGGAAGTCGACGACGGCGTCGAGCAGCGGCTGCACGCCCTTGTTCTTGAAGGCCGAGCCGCAGAGCACGGGATGGAAGGCGCGACGCTGCACGGCCGTACGCACCAGCTTGCGCAGGGTGTCGGCGTCAGGCTCGGTGCCCTCGAGATAGGCCTCCATCGCGGCGTCGTCCATCTCGACGGCGGCCTCGACCAGCTTCGAGCGATACTCGACGGCCTTGTCCTGGAGGTCGGCCGGGATCTCCTGCTCGGAGAACGAAGCGCCGAGCGCCTCGCCGTCCCAGACGATCGCCTTCATCTTGATGAGGTCGATCACGCCGGCGAAGTTCGACTCCGAACCGATCGGGATCTGCAGGCAGACGGGCTTGCCGGCGACGCGGTCGATGATGTCCTGGACGCAGCGATAGAAATCGGCGCCGATCTTGTCCATCTTGTTGACGAAGACGACGCGCGGAACGTCGTACTTGTCAGCCTGGCGCCAGACCGTCTCGGTCTGGGGCTCGACACCCTGGTTGCCGTCGAGCACGCAGACGGCGCCGTCGAGCACGCGCAGCGAACGCTCGACTTCGATGGTGAAGTCGACGTGGCCGGGGGTGTCGATGATGTTCAGGCGCATGTCGCGCCAGAAGCAGGTCGTCGCAGCGGAGGTGATCGTGATGCCACGCTCCTGCTCCTGCGTCATCCAGTCCATGGTCGCAGCGCCATCATGGACTTCGCCGATCTTATGCGACTTGCCCGTGTAGAACAGGATGCGCTCGGTCGTCGTCGTCTTGCCGGCATCGATGTGGGCCATGATGCCGAAGTTGCGATAACGGTCGATGGGATGGGAGCGGGCCATGAGAATGCTCTGTCTTTCCGAAGTGGCGCGGACGATTACCAGCGGTAGTGCGAGAAGGCGCGGTTGGCTTCCGCCATCCGGTGCGTGTCTTCACGCTTCTTGACCGCGTTGCCACGGTTGCTGGCCGCATCCATCAGCTCCGAAGAGAGACGCTCGACCATCGTCTTGTCGTTGCGGCCGCGAGCGGCCGAGATCAGCCAGCGGATCGCCAGCGCCTGGCGGCGCTCGGAGCGAACCTCGACCGGAACCTGGTAGGTGGCGCCGCCGACGCGACGCGAACGCACTTCGATCGCCGGAGCGACGTTCTCGAGCGCGCTCTTGAAGACGGCGAGCGGGTCGCTCTTCATCTTGGCCTCGATGATGTCGAAGGCGCCATAGACGATCCGCTCGGCGGTCGACTTCTTGCCCTCGTACATGACCGAGTTCATGAACTTGGTCACGACGACGTCGTGGAACTTCGGATCGGGAATGATCTCGCGCTTTTCGGCGCTATGGCGGCGGGACATCGTCTAGTCTCCGTGAATCTTCAACGCGGCGAACCGGCTCAGGCTGCTCGCCCGGCCGGTCAGGCCGAAATTACTTGGGACGCTTCGCGCCGTACTTCGAACGGCGCTGCTTGCGGTTCTTGACGCCCTGGGTGTCGAGCACGCCGCGCAGGATGTGGTAGCGCACGCCGGGAAGGTCCTTGACGCGGCCGCCGCGGATCATGACCACGGAGTGCTCCTGGAGGTTGTGACCCTCACCCGGAATGTAACCGATCACCTCGAAGCCGTTGGTCAGGCGAACCTTGGCAACCTTGCGGAGCGCCGAGTTCGGCTTCTTCGGCGTCGTCGTGTAGACGCGCGTGCAGACGCCGCGCTTCTGCGGGCAGGACTCGAGCGCCGGAGCGGTGTTGCGCGCCTTGACGGGCGAACGCGGCTTGCGAATGAGCTGGCTGATTGTCGGCATTCTGGCCTCTCGCTCCCACTGAGCGTTTGGAAATCGCTAAATCCGTTGCCCAGGCCGGCCGTTGCCATGACACAAACGAAGCCGCGCCATCGGCTCCCGGCAGGGAGGCCTCAGGCGCGTTCGCCAGCAGAGGATCACGGCTCGCGCCGCGTTCATGCATCTTGCCATGTCGTCAATCGACGCTGGAGTTTCGATGGAGTTTCGGCCGCGAAATTCGCCAGCAACAAAGGCTAAGGCGACATACGTGTCCGACAACCACCGACAGTGGCGCGCTTATGACTCGGGTCGAGATTCGCGTCAACCCCCAATCTCGGGATTTGACGCCGGAAATGCCCTGCCCCGCGGGTCTTTCGCCGGAAAAGCAACATGGCCGCCCCCTCGCGGGAGCGGCCATGTCAGATTATCGCACTCCGCGGGATCCGCGGAAGCCGATCACTCCGCCGCGGGCAGCGCCGCCTCGACGGCCTTCGCCGCCGAAGCCGCGGCCTTCGCCGCCGCATCCGCCTTCTGGCCGACGATCAGATCGTCGCGGCGCGTCGCCACCTGCTTGATGCGGGCGACCTGCGCGCCGGTGCCGGCCGGGATCAGCGAGCCGACGATGACGTTCTCCTTCAGGCCTTCGAGCGTGTCGTACTTGCCGTTGACCGCCGCCTCGGTGAGGACGCGGGTGGTCTCCTGGAACGACGCCGCCGAGATGAAGGAGCGGGTCTGCAGCGAAGCCTTGGTGATGCCGAGCAGCACCGGGACGCCGGAGGCGGGCTTCTTGCCCTCTTCCGCCATCTTCGCGTTGATCTCCTGCAGCTCGATACGGTCGACCTGGTCGCCGGTCAGGATGTCGGTGTCGCCGCCATCCGTGATCTCGACCTTCTGCAGCATCTGCCGGACGATCACCTCGATGTGCTTGTCGTTGATGCCCACGCCCTGGAGGCGATAGACCTCCTGGATCTCGTTCACCAGATAAGCCGCCAGCTCCTCGACGCCCTTGATCGCAAGGATGTCGTGCGGGGCCGGGTTGCCGTCGAGGATGTAGTCGCCGACCTCCACGACGTCGCCGTCCTGGAGATGGATGTGCTTGCCCTTGGGGATCAGGTACTCGAGCCCCTCGGAACCGTCATGCGGCGTCAGCGTGACACGACGCTTGTTCTTGTAGTCCTTGCCGAAGCCGATCACGCCCGACTTCTCGGCGATGATCGCCGCATCCTTCGGACGACGCGCCTCGAACAGCTCCGCGACCCGCGGCAGACCGCCGGTGATGTCGCGGGTCTTGGCCGAGTCGGTCGAGACACGCGCCAGCACGTCGCCTGCCTTGATCGAGGAGCCCGGCTCCACCGAGATGATGCCGTCGACCGGCAGGATGTAGCGGGCATCGCCACCACGGGCGAGCTTCGCAACCTTGCCGTCGGCACCCTGGACCACGATCGCCGGCTTGAGATCGGCCGTACGGGCCGAGCCGCGCCAGTCGATGACGACGCGCTTGGAGATGCCGGTCGCCTCGTCGGTCGTCTCGGTGATCGACATGCCGTCCACGAGGTCCTCGAAGCCGACCTTTCCGTCGACTTCCGCCAGGATCGGGCGGGAATAGGGATCCCACTCGATCAGGCGCTGGCCGCGCTTCACCTTGTCGCCCTCGTCGACCCGCAGCTTCGAGCCGAACTGGACGCGATGGACCGCGCGCTCGGCGCCGTCCGGCCCGACGATCACGATGGCGATGTTGCGCGCCATCGCGATGAGGTCGCCATCCGAGTTCCGCGCAACGTTGCGGTTGCGCATCTTCACGACGCCCTCGAAGTTCGACTCCACGAAGGACTGGTCGGCGATGGTCGCCGCGCCGCCGATGTGGAAGGTACGCATGGTCAGCTGCGTGCCCGGCTCGCCGATCGACTGCGCCGCGATGACGCCAACCGCCTCGCCCATGTTGACGGGCGTGCCGCGAGCGAGGTCGCGGCCATAGCAGGTCGCGCAGACTCCGTTCTTGGTCTCGCAGGTCAGCACCGAGCGGATCTTCACCTCCTGAATACCGGCGGCGTTGATCTTCTCGATGTCGCTCTCCTCGATCATCTTGCCCTTCGGCACGAGGACGTTGCCGTCGATATCCGTGACGTCCTCGGCCGCCGAGCGACCCAGGATGCGGATACCGAGCGAAGCCACGACCTGACCCGCGTCGATGATGGCGCGCATCTTGATGCCGTTGTCCGAGCCGCAATCGGTCTCGGAAATGATCGCGTCCTGCGCCACGTCGACGAGACGGCGGGTGAGATAGCCGGAGTTGGCCGTCTTGAGCGCCGTGTCGGCGAGACCCTTACGGGCGCCGTGGGTCGAGTTGAAGTACTCGAGAACGTCGAGGCCTTCCTTGAAGTTCGAGATGATCGGGCTCTCGATGATCTCGCCCGACGGCTTGGCCATCAGGCCGCGCATGGCGGCGAGCTGGCGCATCTGCGCCGGCGAACCGCGGGCACCCGAGTGGCTCATCATGTAGATCGAGTTGATCGGCTTGTCGCGGCCGGTCTCGTCCTTCTTCACGGTCGAGATGCGGGCCATCATCTCCTGGGCGAGCTTGTCGGAGCACTTCGCCCAGGCGTCGACGACCTTGTTGTACTTCTCGCCCTGGGTGATCAGGCCGTCCTGGTACTGCTGCTCGTAATCCTTGGCGAGCGCGCGGGTCGTGTCGACGATGTCCCACTTGTTCTCCGGCACGACCATGTCGTCCTTGCCGAAGGAAATGCCGGCCTTGAAGGCGTGAGTGAAGCCCAGCGACATGATGCGGTCGCAGAAGATCACCGATTCCTTCTGACCGCAGCCGCGATACACGGCGTCGATCATCCCCTGGATCTCCTTCTTGGTCATCAGCTTGTTGATGACATCGAAGGTCACGGCCGGGTGCTTCGGCAGAGCGGTCGAGAGGATCACGCGGCCCGGCGTGGTGTCGTAGATCTTGGTGTAGGGCTTGCCGTCCTGGCCGACCCCGGTCCAGCGATACTTGATCTTCGAATGCAGCGTCACGACCTTCTCGTGCAGCGCGTATTCGAGCTCGCCGAAGTCACCGAAGATCTTGCCCTGGCCCGGCTCGCCGTCCGAGACGATCGAGAGGTAGTACAGGCCGAGCACGATGTCCTGCGACGGCACGATGATCGGCAGGCCGTTCGCCGGGTGCAGGATGTTGTTGGTCGACATCATCAGCACGCGCGCTTCCAGCTGCGCCTCGAGCGACAGCGGGACGTGCACGGCCATCTGGTCGCCGTCGAAGTCGGCGTTGAACGCGGCGCAGACCAGCGGGTGCAGCTGGATCGCCTTGCCCTCGATCAGCGTCGGCTCGAACGCCTGGATGCCCAGGCGGTGGAGCGTCGGCGCACGGTTCAGCATCACCGGATGCTCGCGGATGACCTCGTCCAGGATATCCCAGACCTCCGGCTTCTCCTTCTCGACGAGCTTCTTGGCCTGCTTGACCGTGGTCGAGTAGCCCTTGGCGTCGAGGCGCGCGTAGATGAACGGCTTGAACAGCTCGAGCGCCATCTTCTTCGGCAGGCCGCACTGATGCAGCTTCAGCTCCGGGCCGACCACGATGACCGAACGGCCCGAGTAGTCGACGCGCTTGCCGAGGAGGTTCTGGCGGAAGCGGCCCTGCTTGCCCTTCAGCATGTCGGCGAGCGACTTCAGCGGGCGCTTGTTGGCACCCGTGATGACGCGGCCGCGGCGGCCGTTGTCGAACAGCGCGTCGACCGATTCCTGCAGCATCCGCTTCTCGTTGCGGATGATGATGTCCGGCGCGCGTAGCTCGATCAGCCGCTTCAGGCGGTTGTTGCGGTTGATGACGCGGCGATAGAGGTCGTTCAGGTCGGACGTCGCGAAGCGACCACCGTCGAGCGGCACCAGCGGACGCAGATCCGGCGGGATCACCGGGATGATGGTCATGACCATCCATTCCGGCTTGTTGCCCGAGAGCTGGAACGCCTCGATGATCTTGAGGCGCTTCATCAGCTTCTTGGGCTTCAGCTCCGACGTCGTCGTCGCGATCTCATGCTTGAGATCGGCGTTGATCTGGTCGAGGTCGAGCGCCCGCAGCATCTCGCGGATCGCTTCCGCGCCGATCATGGCGGTGAAGGTGTCGGCGCCGTACTCTTCCTGGCAGCGGACATACTCTTCTTCGGACAGCAGCTGACGGTCCTTGAGCGGGGTCAGGCCCGGCTCGATGACTACATACGACTCGAAGTAGAGGATGCGCTCAAGGTCCTTGAGCGGCATATCCATCAGCAGGCCGATGCGCGAGGGCAGCGACTTCAGGAACCAGATATGCGCAACCGGGGCGGCCAGCTCGATATGGCCCATGCGCTCGCGCCGGACGCGGGCGAGCGTGACTTCGACGCCGCACTTCTCGCAGATGACGCCCTTGAACTTCATGCGCTTGTACTTGCCGCACAGGCACTCGTAGTCCTTGATCGGCCCGAAGATACGGGCGCAGAACAGGCCGTCGCGCTCCGGCTTGAACGTACGGTAGTTGATGGTCTCGGGCTTTTTGATCTCGCCATAGGACCAGGACAGGATCTTCTCCGGGCTCGCGATCGAGATCTTGATCGCGTCGAAGGCCTGCTGGACCGGCTGCTGGCCGAAAAGGTTCATGACCTCTTGCTTCATCGCCTGTCTCCTCTCGCCGGCGGGGGTGGAGCACCGCCCTGCCCGGCTTCGTCAATTCAATGGCCGGCGGCGTCAGTGCCGCCGGCAGATCGTGTTCGGACCGGAGTGAACCGGCTTACTCGGCGGCCTCGGCCGGCGGCAGCTCGCCCGGCTTCGGCTTGTTGCTGACCAGCTCGACGTTGAGGCCCAGCGAACGCATCTCCTTGACGAGAACGTTGAAGCTCTCGGGGATGCCGGCCTCGAAGTTGTCCTCGCCGCGCACGATCGACTCGTAGACCTTGGTTCGGCCCGCGACGTCGTCCGACTTCACCGTCAGCATCTCCTGCAGCGTGTAGGCGGCGCCATAGGCTTCGAGCGCCCAGACCTCCATCTCGCCGAAGCGCTGGCCGCCGAACTGCGCCTTGCCGCCCAGCGGCTGCTGGGTGACGAGCGAGTACGGGCCGATCGAACGCGCATGGATCTTGTCGTCGACCAGGTGGTGCAGCTTCAGCATGTAGATGTAGCCCATCGTGACCTTGCGGTCGAAGGGCTCGCCGGTGCGGCCGTCATAGAGCGTCGACTGGCCCGACGAGTGCAGGCCGGCCTGCTCCAGAAGCCGCTCGATGTCGGCCTCCTTGGCGCCGTTGAACACCGGCGTCGCGATCGGAACGCCACGGCGCAGGTTCTGGCCCATCTCGACGAGCTCGTTCTCGTCCATCGAGGCGATGATCTCGTTATCCTCGTAGACGGCGTCGAACGAAGCCCGCAGGGCCTCGACGTCATGGGCCTTCTTGTACGCGTCGAGCGCCTTGCCGATCTGCTTGCCGAGGCCGGCGGCGGCCCAACCCAGATGCGTCTCCAGGATCTGGCCGACGTTCATGCGCGAGGGCACGCCGAGCGGGTTCAGCACGATGTCGGCATGGGTGCCGTCCTCGAGGAACGGCATGTCCTCCGCCGGCACGATGCGCGAGACCACACCCTTGTTGCCGTGACGGCCGGCCATCTTGTCGCCCGGCTGGATCTTGCGCTTCACCGCGACGAAGACCTTGACCATCTTCATCACGCCCGGAGGCAGCTCGTCGCCGCGCTGCAGCTTCTCGACCTTGTCGAGGAAGCGCTGCTCGAGACGCTTCTTCGACTCGTCGTACTGCTTCCGCATCGCCTCGATTTCGGTCATCAGGGCGTCGTCCGCCGTGGCGAACAGCCACCACTGCGAGCGCGGGAACTCGGACATGCCCTCGCGGGTGATGACCGTGTCCTTCTTGAAGCCCTTCGGGCCGGCGAGACCGGTCTTGCCGTTCAGGATGTCGCCGAGACGCGCAAAGGTGTTGCGGTCCAGGATCGCCTGTTCGTCGTCACGGTCCTTGGCGAGACGCTCGATCTCCTCGCGCTCGATCGCCTGGGCGCGCTCGTCCTTGTCGACGCCGTGGCGGTTGAACACGCGGACCTCGACGATCGTGCCCTGGACGCCCGGCGGAACACGCAGCGAGGTGTCGCGGACGTCGGACGCCTTCTCGCCGAAGATGGCGCGCAGCAGCTTCTCTTCCGGCGTCATCGGGCTTTCGCCCTTCGGCGTGATCTTGCCGACGAGGATGTCACCGGCCGCCACTTCGGCGCCGATATAGACGATGCCGGCTTCGTCGAGGTTCTTCAGCGCCTCTTCCGAAACGTTCGGAATGTCGCGCGTGATTTCCTCCGGGCCGAGCTTCGTGTCGCGGGCCATGACCTCGAATTCCTCGATATGGATCGAGGTGAAGACGTCTTCCGAGACAATCTTCTCCGAGAGCAGGATCGAGTCTTCGAAGTTGTAGCCGTTCCACGGCATGAACGCGACGAGCACGTTGCGGCCGAGCGCGAGCTCGCCGAACTCCGTCGACGGGCCGTCCGCGACGATATCACCCTTCTTGATGACGTCGCCGACGCGCACCAGCGGACGCTGCGTGATGCAGGTCGACTGGTTCGAGCGCTGGAACTTCTGCAGGCGGTAGATGTCGACGCCCGGCTTGGTCGGATCCATCTCGTCGGACGCACGGATAACGATACGCGTCGCGTCGACCTGGTCGACGATGCCGGCGCGGCGGGCCGCGATCGCTGCGCCCGAGTCACGGGCGACGACAGCTTCCATGCCGGTGCCGACGAAAGGCGCGTCGGCGCGAACCAGCGGCACCGCCTGGCGCTGCATGTTCGAGCCCATCAGAGCGCGGTTCGCGTCGTCGTTCTCGAGGAACGGGATCAGCGCCGCGGCGACCGAGACGAGCTGCTTCGGCGACACGTCCTGGAAGTCGACCTTGTCGACCGGGGTGACGATGACTTCACCGGCGCGGCGGCAGACGATCAGGTCGTCGGTGAGGCGGCCTTCCTTGTCGACGGCGGCGTTCGCCTGGGCGACGTTGTACTTCGCCTCCTCCATCGCCGAGAGATAGATAATCTCGTCGGTCTGCTTCCCGTCGCGGATGCGGCGGTAGGGGCTCTCGATGAAGCCATACTTGTTCACCCGCGCGAAGGTGGCGAGCGAGTTGATCAGGCCGATATTCGGCCCTTCCGGCGTCTCGATCGGGCAGATGCGGCCGTAATGCGTCGGGTGCACGTCGCGCACCTCGAAGCCGGCGCGCTCGCGGGTCAGACCACCCGGGCCAAGCGCCGAAAGGCGACGCTTGTGAGTGACTTCCGAGAGCGGGTTCGTCTGGTCCATGAACTGCGAGAGCTGCGACGAGCCGAAGAACTCGCGCACGGCGGCAGCCGCCGGCTTGGCGTTGATCAGGTCCTGCGGCATCACCGTGTCGATATCGACCGAGGACATGCGCTCCTTGATGGCGCGCTCCATGCGCAGGAGGCCCAGGCGGTACTGGTTCTCCATGAGCTCGCCGACCGAGCGCACGCGGCGGTTGCCGAGATGGTCGATGTCGTCGATCTCGCCCTTGCCGTCGCGCAGGTCGACCAGCGCCTTGACGACCGCGAAGATGTCCTCCTTGCGCAGGATGCGCACGGTGTCCTCGGCGTCGAGGTCGAGGCGCATGTTCATCTTCACGCGGCCGACGGCCGAAAGGTCGTAGCGCTCGGCGTCGAAGAACAGCGACTGGAACATGTTCTCGGCGGTCTCGAGCGTCGGCGGCTCGCCCGGACGCATCACGCGGTAGATGTCGAACAGCGCCTCTTCACGGCGCGAGTTCTTGTCCACGTTCAGCGTGTTGCGGATGTACGGGCCGACGGTGATGTGGTCGATGTCGAGCACCGGGATCTCGTCGAAGCCCTCGTCGGTGAGGAGCTTGAGCAGCTTCTCGGTGATCTCCTCGCCGGCCTCGGCGAAGACCTCGCCGGTCGCCGGGTTGACCAGGTCCTCGGCGATGTACTGGGTGTAGAGATCCTCGTCCGTGGCGCGCAGGAACTTGAGACCCTTCTCGGCGAGCTGGCGCGCCGTGCGGGCGACGAGCTTCTTGCCGGCCTCGACCACGACCTCGCCGGTGTCGGCGTCGATCATGTCCTCGGTCGCCTTGAAGCCCTTCATGCGCTCGGCGTCGTAGGGAACGCGCCAGCCCTGCTTGTCCTTGGCGTAGGTGATCGTGTTGTAGAAGCGGCTGAGGATCTCCTCGCCGTCCATGCCGAGCGCGAACAGCAGCGACGTCACCGGAATCTTACGCTTCCGGTCGATGCGCGCATACACGATGTCCTTGGCGTCGAACTCGATGGCGAGCCAGGAGCCGCGATAGGGGATGATGCGGGCGGCGAACAGCAGCTTGCCCGACGAATGGGTCTTGCCCTTGTCGTGGTCGAAGAACACGCCTGGCGAACGGTGCATCTGCGAGACGATGACGCGTTCCGTGCCGTTGACGATGAAGGTGCCGTTGTCGGTCATGAGCGGCATGTCGCCCATGTAGACATCCTGCTCCTTGATGTCCTTGACCGACTTGGCCTGGGTGTCGGGATCGATATCGAACACGATCAGGCGCAGCGTCACCTTGAGCGGCGCCGAGAAAGTCATGCCGCGCTGACGGCACTCGTCGACGTCGTACTTCGGCGGCTCGAAAGTGTACTTCACGAACTCGAGCAGCGAGGCGCCCGAGAAATCGCCGATCGGGAACACCGACTTGAAGACCGACTGCAGGCCTTCGTCGCCGCGGCCGCCCTTGGGCTCGTCGACCATCAGGAACTGGTCATAGGACGCCTTCTGAACCTCGATGAGGTTCGGCATCTGCGCCACTTCCTTGAGTTTTCCGAAGAACTTGCGGACGCGCCTGCGGCCCTGGAGCGAATTGACCATGTTGTTCCTCGCAATCTCCGGAGCGCGACGCCCGAACGTGGAATCCACGATCGGCAACGCCTGCTCCAACTTCGGTTCAGAGCCGGATTCGGAAAACCGGTTCGGCCCGACCCGGCTTCATCCTGCTCTGGACGGCTCACCCGGCGGTCCGGGCGACAAGGCGGCAAGGCCGCCGGGTGAGCCGCTCGGCGCGTCATTGCGCCGACATCATCTGAAACGCGCACCCCACAACGCAAAGCTGCATCGAGGGTCTTTGCAACCTTTCCGCACTATGGTGCGGAAACGACGCGACAGCCCCGGAGGCGTCACCACCCCGGGACTGTCTGGTCTTGACTAGGGTCGGACCGGCATCATGCCGGCCCTGCTCACTTGAGCTCGACCTTGGCGCCGACGGCCTCGAGCTGCTTCTTGAGCTTCTCGGCCTCGTCCTTGGCAACCGACTCCTTGACAGGCTTCGGAGCGGCCTCGACCAGGTCCTTGGCCTCCTTGAGGCCGAGACCGGTGATGGCGCGGACTTCCTTGATCACCTCGATCTTCTTGTCGCCGGCCGAAGCCAGGACAACGGTGAACTCGGTCTGCTCTTCAGCAGCGGCAGCGCCAGCGCCAGCGCCAGCGGCCGGGCCAGCCGCAACGGCGACGGCGGCGGCAGCGGAGACGCCCCACTTCTCTTCGAGAAGCTTGGCGAGGTCAGCGGCCTCGAGGACCGTCAGGGAGGACAGCTCGTCGACGAGCTTGGCGAGATCAGCCATGATAGGCTCCTATATGGTAAGAGGTTCGAACGATTATCAGGGGTAGCCGGCCGTTCAGGCCGCATCCTTGTCGGCATATGCCTGGAACACACGCGCCAGCTTGGCAGCCGGGGCGGTCGAGAGCTGGGCGATCTTCGTTGCCGGGGCCTGCAGGAGGCCGAGCAGCTTGGCGCGCAGTTCGTCGAGCGAGGGCATCGTGGCCAGGGCCTTGACGCCGTCGGGGTTCAGGGCGGTCTTGCCCATCGCACCGCCAAGGATGACGAGCTTGTCGTGATCCTTGGCGAAAGCGGTGGCGACCTTCGGCGCCGCGACCGGATCGCTCGAATAAGCGATCAGGGTGGGACCCGTCAGCAGATTGCTGATGGACGCGACGTCGGTGCCTTCAAGAGCGATCTTGGCCAGCCGGTTCTTTGCGACCTTAACAGTGGCGCCATTGGCCTTCATCTCGCGACGAAGCTTCTGGAACTGGGCCACGGTCAAGCCCGCATAGTGGGCCACGACGACGACCGAGGTGGTCGAAAACACCTCGTTCAGCGTCGCGACGGCATCTGTCTTTGCCGCTTTATCCACTGGGCTCTCTCCGGTAGACGGCAGGCCTGTGAGGGCTTGCCGCCGGTTGCACTGCCGCCCCTTCGAAACCCCGGTTGACACCGACGCTTCATCAGAGCGACGCTCAGTGCCCTGTCCCCTCTCCGGCTCCTGGAGCCGTGATCGGGCGAGATGGTTCGAACCGTCTTCGGGATCTCGCGATCCCGCTTAAGCTCTTGCACCGTCTATGCAGGCCTCTTGGCGAAATTATGCCCTCGGGCAAGCCCTCGGAGCACCTGCAGTCTCAGACAGGACTGGGTGATTCGAGCACACGGATCGCTCCGCACGCCCCAAAAACCCATTTTTCGGCGGCGAACCGCCAAAAAACGCGAAACGGACCCCTTCGCGACAAGCGCGCCGGAGCCCACATCACTTATGGAAACTGGCGAGCGTCATAGCGCCTTCGCCAGCCTCTGCCAAGTGACAAGTTGCGTGGACACCTCGACCGTTCCGATCGCGATGTCAGCTTCAGCCGGCTTGCGCCGGCCGAAGCGAGGCCGTGATGATCAGCCGCCGAGAACGGTATTCGGCTCGATCTTGACGCCCGGACCCATCGTCGACGAGATCGCGACGCGCTGGATATAGGTGCCCTTGGCGCCGGCCGGCTTGGCCTTGGCGACGGAGTCAGCGAAGGCCTTGATGTTCTCGGCCAGCTTCTCGGCCGAGAACGAGACCTTGCCGACGGCAGCATGCACGATGCCGGCCTTCTCGACGCGGAACTCGACCGAACCGCCCTTGGACGCGGCGACCGCAGTCGTCAGGTCCATGGTGACGGTGCCGACCTTCGGGTTCGGCATCAGGCCGCGCGGGCCGAGCACCTTACCGAGGCGGCCGACGAGCGGCATCATGTCCGGGGTCGCGATGCAGCGATCGAAGTCGATCGTGCCCTTCTGGACGATCTCGACCAGGTCTTCCGCGCCGACGATGTCGGCACCGGCCTTCTTGGCCTCCTCGGCCTTGGCGCCGCGGGCGAACACGGCGACGCGCAGGACGCGGCCCGAGCCGTTCGGCAGGTTGCAGACGCCGCGGACCATCTGGTCGGCGTGACGCGGATCGACGCCCAGGTTCATCGAGACTTCGACGGTCTCGTCGAACTTGGCGGTCGCACGCTCCTTGACCAGCGAGACGGCGTCCGTCAGCGGGTAGAGCTTGGTGCGGTCAATGCCCTCGCGGCCCTTGACGACGCGCTTTCCGATATGTGCCATGATCGCCCCCTCAGCCCACGACTTCCAGGCCCATCGACCGGGCCGAGCCCTTGATCATGGACGCTGCGGATTCGACGCTGTCGCAGTTGAGATCGGCCATCTTCTTCGTGGCGATCTCGTTGATCTGGGCGACCGTCACCTTGCCGACATTGCCGCCGCGGCCCGGGGTCTTGGAACCCGAGGTCAGGCCGGCGGCCTTCTTCAGCCAGTAGGACACCGGCGGCTGCTTCATCTCGAAGGTGAAGGAGCGGTCCTGATACGCGGTGATGATCACCGGGATCGGCATGCCCTTTTCCATCTGCGCGGTCTTCGCGTTGAAGGCCTTGCAGAATTCCATGATGTTGAGGCCGCGCTGACCCAGCGCCGGACCGATCGGCGGCGACGGATTGGCCGCGCCCGCCGGAACCTGAAGCTTCACGTAGCCCGTGATCTTCTTTGCCATGATGGCTGCTCCTGCCGTCCGTCCCGACGCCTATCGGAACGACGACGTCCCGCCCGCGGACAGCTCTCGCCCGGGGTCGGGATGGTTGCAGAGCGTGGTGCGGCAGGGAACTCCGGTTGGCGACCGGCCCGCCTCCCACGCAAGTGAGGCGCCGCCTATGACACAAGGCGGCCCCGAAGGGAAGCCCCGGAGAGCATTGTTTCCCGCCCTGGCGAACGCACGAAGCGCCCGCCTCGCTCAGAGCGGGTAGCGCAGGATCGCGGCCAGATCGCCGCCGCCGGGAATGTCGCTGCGGCGTGCCGCGATGACACGAGCCCCGGCTCGCAGAGCCCGACGCGCGATCTCGTCAACGACGCCATAGCTCAAGGCGCTGGTCTCCGCGAAGACCACAGCACCATTGTCGTCGACACGTCCGGGAACGACCGTGTCCATATCGACGAGCAAGACATCTACGGCCCCAAAGGTCGCGGCACGCGCAGCCTGGGCGACATCGGCCGTCGCGCGCCCCTGCCCTTCGCGCGTCCGATACAGCTGCGCCAATGCGGCAATGTCAGCTGCATAGACGCTGTCGAGGATCTTGCGGGCGGTTGCGGCGAGCTCATGATCCGGCGTCTCATGCGCACTGCCGACGATGGCCTCGTTCGCGAGATGAGAATAGCTACAGACTTGGCGGAAGACCGACACCATCGGCTCTGGCGCGGCCAGGATCAGCGGCCGCTCTCCGCCGCTCAGGACCGGCCGCAGCGCCCTGTCGACGGCGCGCGCATAACGCGTGAGCGAAGCGTGTTCGCCCGACCCCGCCCCGACCGAATCGCCGGCACGACTGACCGGCATGCTGCGGCCGAGCACCTGCCCGGCATCGCGCGGCATGCCGGGCACCTTGACGGGATGCGGCGGCAAATCGGCTGAAACCTCGACGAGGCGCACCCCGCCGGCTCCGATCGCCAGCACATAGGCGTCATGCGGGAAGGTTACGGCCCGGATCAGCGGCTTCAGGTGAAACCGGTCGGACACCTCGACCAGATTGGTCAGGTGGTTGGGCAGGCGGAAAGTCCGCACCCCGGCCTCGTTGGCTAGGACCGCGAGGCTATTCGCCTGCTCGACCCAGAACTCGTCATCCGCCGCGAGCGCATCGATGCCATCGACGAGCGGACCGATCGTCCGCTTGGCGATGCCGGCGGCCTCCATCTGGGCGACCGCCTGCCCGAGCAGGTTCTTCAGAGCGATGCGGTCGCCCTTGGTGTCCTGGGTGACCGGCGTCGTGCGCAGATAGATCGAGACCGCCGGGCTTCCATGCCACTCGGCAAGCTTCTCGATGTCGGTGCGAGTGGGCAGATCGATATGCAGCATGCGCTCCTCCTGGCAACGTCAGGCGTCGACCCGGACAGCTTAACAGCGTAAGCGTTCCGAGCCGAACTACCGAAAACGTGGGAGGGCAATGCCTGCGCCGCCTGCCACGGCGCGATGGCTCCTCAGAGCTTCTCGACCTGTCCGTATTCCAGTTCGACCGGCGTCGCGCGGCCGAAGATCGAAACCGCGACCTTGAGGCGGGCGCGGCCATGGTCGACATCCTCGACCACGCCGTTGAACGAGGCGAAGGGGCCGTCGGCGACCTTCACCTGCTCGCCGATCTCGAAGACGATCGTCGGCTTCGGACGCTCGACGCCCTCGGCCACCTGGCCCTTGATCCGCATCGCCTCGGCTTCGGGGATCGGCATGGGCTTGGCCTTGTCGGCGCCCAGGAAGCCGGTGACCTTCGGCGTGTTCTTGATCAGGTGATAGACCTCGTCGGTCATCTCGCACTTCACCAGCACATAGCCGGGGAAGAATTTGCGCTCGGCCTCGACCTTACGGCCGCGGCGAACCTCGACGACCTTCTCGGTCGGGACCAGCACCTCGTCGAACTTGTCGGTCAGGTTGCGCTGCGCCGCCTGGTCGCGGATCGACTGCGCGACCTTGTTCTCGAAGTTCGAATAGGCGTGGACGATGTACCAGCGGGTGCTCACGTTCTTGATTCCGTTCAACGGGCGCCGAGGATGATGCCGAGCGACCAGCGGATGATGGTGTCGGTGAAGAGAAAGAACAGGCTCGAGACGACGACCATGGCCAGCACGAGGCCGGTCGTGATCAGCGTCTCGCGGCGCGACGGCCAGGTGACCTTGGACGCTTCGTTGCGCACGTCCTGCAGGAAGCTGAAGGGGCTGCTTTTGGCCATGGGTTACCTCGGCTCCCGAACCGGCCCGCTGGCTCCTGCCCCGGCATCGATTCGGCTGTCCTGAAACATTCGCGGCGCGGGGCTCAGGGAGCCGCGCGCCGTCGTGGCGTGCCTTTTACAACGGTCGCGCGCGTTAGCCAAGCGGCTTTTCGGGCAACCGGCAGCACGTCGCCAGTCAGTTCGCGGCGGCCTCCATGCCCTTCTCGGCAAGAATGCGACGGGCGGCGTCGCCGCGTAGGAAGCTCAGGAAGGCGCCCGCAGCCTCGGGCTGCGCGCCGGCGGCCGCAAGGCCGCCGGTATAAGTCGTGTAGCTTTGAATATCCGCCGGCAGCGGGCCGACGAGCGTAGCCCCCTGCACCGCCAGGATCTCGCTGATCTGATGAACCGCGAGATCGGCCTCCCCGGTGACGAGACGCTGGGCCACGAGACCGCCGGGCACGAGCACTGCCTTGGCCTTGATCGCGTCGGCGATGCCCATCGTCTCGAGCAACTTAGCGAAGTAGATTCCGCTGGAGCCTCCCGCGGCCGGATCGATATAGGCCACCTTGCGCGCGGCCAGCAGTGCAGCCTTGAATGCCGGCACGGTCGCGATATCGGGACGCGCCGCACCTTCCTTCACCGCGACGCCCACGGAAGTGCGGGCGAGATCAGCAGTCGACGGCCCCAGCATTTTCCCTTTGCCGACGAGCTCCTTCACGGCGGCGGGGGTCAGCACCGCGAGATCAAACGCCTCCCCCTCGCCGATCCGGCGCAGCAGAGCGCCGGCCGTGTCGTTGTCCACCACGAGCTTGTGGCCGCTCTGCTTCTCGAATTCGGCGGCGGTGGCGAGGATGACCGGCTTGAAGGCGCCTGCCGTCAGCACCTTGATCTCGGCCGCCTGCACAGCTGGCCATTCCCAGCAGGCGGCAAGGATGGCAACAGCGGCAATGATCGGGCGCATGACATCCTCCGGCTCGATCCACCTGCTGGCAGACCGCTCGGGCCGGAGCTTAGCTCAGACGCGCAAATGACCGATAGCTGTTTCAGCGGGATATCGCGCCCGGGAAGGCCGCACGGACGGACGGCGAGCCGCATTGCGGTGCCCGGGGAAAACTGGCAGGGGCGGTAGGGCTCGAACCTACGACAACCGGTTTTGGAGACCGGTACTCTACCAACTGAGCTACACCCCTGTAGTCTGGCGATCCTTTGCCCCAACCATTGCGGCTTTTCAAGTGCGAAATCGCCGCGCCTACGAAGCGGCTGTGAACAAAAGAAAAAGGGCGCCCTATCAGGCGCCCTTTCCCGATTGCTCGCGCGTGCTTCGATCAGGCGATGATGCTTGCGACGACGCCGGCGCCGACGGTGCGGCCACCTTCACGGATGGCGAAGCGCAGCTTCTCTTCCATCGCGATCGGCACGATCAGGTGCACTTCCATGGCGATGTTGTCGCCCGGCATCACCATCTCCGTG
>NZ_DASYHA010000003.1:0-93393 GCF_035999205.1 Allobosea sp. | reverse complement strand
CGAGATCGGCACGCTCTCGACCGACACGGTGAAGGTCGCGCAGGAAGCCGGTGCGATGCTGGCCAAGCTGGTGCCGGACATCAAGAAGACCGCCGAGCTGGTCGAGGAGATCACCGCCGCCTGCCGCGAGCAGGATGTCGGCTCGACCCAGATCAACCAGGCTATCCAGCAGCTCGACAAGGTGACCCAGCAGAACGCTGCGGCCTCCGAGCAGGTCTCGGCCACCTCCGAGGAGCTCGCCGCCCAGGCCGAGCAGCTCCAGTCCACCATCGCCTTCTTCCGCCTCGACGATCACGGTGGACACCAGGCGGTGGCTCAGCCGATCGCGACCGACCGGGCGGTCAAGCAGCTCCGCGGCAAGGCGGCCAGCATGGCTGCCGCCATCCAGCCGAAGAAGGCGCCGGCCCGCCCCGCCAGGAAGGTCTCCAACGGTGGCTTCGCCTTCGACATGGACAGCGGCGAGGACCAGGACGACGCCGCCTTCCACCGTAACTGACCGGAAGAGCCCGGTCCCGTCACAGGCGGGGCCGGGCCGTTGCCCGTCGCTTTTCTCTGCGAGATCACCATGGCTGATACCGCCCAATATCTGACGCTCGGAATCGACCAGGAGCTGTTCGGCATCGACATCCGCAATGTCAGGGAGATCCTCGACATGCGCCCGATCTCGAAGCTGCCGCATGCGCCGAACTTCCTGCTCGGGATGATCGACGTCCGCGGCGCTGGCTACCCGATCGTCGACCTGCGCACCAAGCTCGGACTGCCGCGCCAGGAGCCGACCGACGCCACCCGGATCATCATCCTCGACGTGCCGGTCAAGGGCCGGACGCTCGGCGTCGGCTTCGTCGCCGACCGCGTCTTCGAGGTGACGGGGCTCGACGACGATCACACCGAAGCCGCCCCGGATGTCGGCGGCCGCTGGCAGTCGAACTACATCGCCGGCATTGGCCGCAAGGGCGAGGCCTTCATCGTGGTGTTCGACCTCGCGCGTCTGATGGAATCGGACGATCTACCGCTGCTCGTCGCCATGGCTCCAGAGAGGGCGGCCTGAGCCGATGGCGCCATCGCAGCCCGAACTCCACGATCACCTGGCCGACAAGCATTTCAACGCGATCGCGAAGGTCATCGAGTCACGTGTCGGCATCAAGCTGCCGCAAACCAAGCGAACCATGGTGGAGGGCCGCCTGCGCAAGCGCGTGCGCGCGCTCGGCCTGACGGGGCTGCGTGCCTATGGCGCGCATCTGTTCGAGCGTGATGGGCTGGACGACGAGCTCGTCCACCTGATCGACTGCGTCACCACGAACAAGACCGACTTCTTCCGCGAGCCGAGCCATTTCGAGTTCCTGCGCGACGTTGCCGTGCCGCAGCTCACGCTGCGCCATGGCGGGCGGGCGCCGAACCTGAAGGTCTGGAGCGCGGCCTCCTCGACGGGCGCGGAGGCCTACACCGCCGCGATGGTGCTCCAGGACCTGGTTGCCACGGGCAAGGTGGGCCGCTTTGCGATCCTGGGCACGGACATCTCGACCGAAGTCCTGAAGGAGGCGCGTTCGGCGATCTATCCGCGCGCCTTCGTGGCGCCGGTGCCGTCGCCGATGCAGCAGCGCTATCTGATGCGTTCCAAGGATCCGCGCGAGGATGTGGTGAGGGTCGCGCCCGAGCTGCGCCGGCAGGTCAATTTCGAGCGGTTGAACCTGATGGACGAATCCTATCCGTTCGACCGCGACGTCGATGTGATCTTCTGCCGCAATGTGCTGATCTATTTCGACCGGCCAACGCAGCAGGCGGTGCTGTCGCGCCTCGCCGCGCATCTGCGTCCGGGCGGTTATCTGATGCTGGGTCATTCGGAATCGATGGCTGGCGCCGGGGTCGATCGACTGCGCTCGGTCGCGCCCACCGTCTACCAGGCCGGGGCGGCCGTCAGCGGGAGGTCGGCAGCATGAGCCGCAAGCCCATCCGTGTCCTCATTGTTGACGACTCTGCCTCGGTGCGTCAGGTCCTCAGCTCGATCCTGAACGAGGATCCCGGCATCGAGGTCATGGGCACGGCGGCAGACGCCTTCGCCGCCGCGCGCCGCCTGCAGAACGAACTCCCCGATGTCATGATCCTCGACATCGAGATGCCGGGCATGGACGGCCTGACCTTCCTGCGCAAGATCATGGCGCAGCGGCCCATCCCGGTGATCATCTGCTCGACCTTGACCGAGGCCGGGTCGCGCGCCCTGTTCGATGCGCTGGAAGCCGGAGCCGTCGACGTGCTGCCCAAGCCGCGCATCGATACGCGCGTCGCGTTGATGGAGACCGCCGACCGGCTGCGCCATGCCGTCCGGGCCGCCTCTCAGGCGAAGCTGCGGCCGCGCGAGCCGCGCATGCAGATCGAGAAGAAGCTGACGGCGGATGCGATCTTGCCGCCGCCGGTGCTCGGCCGTGTCCGGCATGCGACGGACCGGATCATCTGCATCGGCATCTCGACCGGCGGCACCGAGACCTTGCGCGAGGTTCTGGAACAATTGCCGGCGAACTGCCCGGGCATGGCGATCGTCCAGCATATGCCGGAGAAGTTCACGCTGGCCTTCGCCCGGCGCCTCAACGGTATCTGTGCCATGGAGATCAAGGAGGCCGAGGATGGCGACGAGGTCTCCACCGGCCGCGTCCTGATCGCGCCCGGAAACCGCCACATGCTGCTCCAGCGCGTCGGCCAGCAATATCGCGTGGCGATCAAGGACGGGCCACATGTCTCGCGCCACCGCCCCTCGGTCGACGTCCTGTTCCGTTCGGCCGCGCAATATGCGGGTGCCAACGCTCTAGGCATCATCATGACCGGCATGGGTGACGACGGCGCGCGCGGCCTGCTCGAGATGCGCAAGGCCGGCGCCCGTACCTTGGCGCAGGACGCCGACAGCTGCGTCGTCTTCGGCATGCCGAAGGAGGCGATCGATCTCGGTGCGGCGGAACGGATCGTCAAGCTCTCGCGTGTACCGCAGGAGATCATGGCGTGGCCGCAGGCCGGCGCTGGGGCAGGGGGCGAGAATGCGCGTGGCGTCTGAGTTCGAGGTTGGGGGCGCGACGGCAATGGACGGCAACGATCTGGCATTGCCGCGGCTGATCCAGGCGCTCGAAGGCAGCGCCCGCGAGATCGACGTCACCTTCGCCCGTGCCGGCAGCCAGCTCGGCGAGGGGCTGAGCCTGTTCGAGAACCTCAAGGAGCGGCTTTCGACGCTTTCGGCCGAACTCTCGGGGGAAACGATCGCCGATGCCGGCCGCACGCTCGCCGGCCTCGCCGGCGAACTGCGCGCCATCAATGATGGCCTGCATGACGAAACCGGCGTGCTGCAGGACCTCGCCACGCACAGCAAGGACGCCGCGCAGGCACTCGACCGGCTGCTCGAGCATATGCGGCTGATCACGATCCTGGCCCGCAGCGCCCGCATCGAGGCCGTCTCGGTGCAGGCGGCCGGCCGCGATTTCGGCGATTTCACCAGCGAGATCGTCGCCCTGACCACACAGGCCCAGCGCACCATCCAGAACTGCGCCCGCGATCATGACCATCTCAGCGCATTGCTCGGCACGGCGCTGTCGGCCCAGCGCGATTTCGAGGGGCGCTATGGCCACGCGCTGACCGCACTTGCCGGCAGTCTCGAGCAGACGCTGGCGGAGGTCGCGCAGCGCCAGCAGCGCAGCGTTTCCCTGACGAGCGATGCGGCGACGCATTCTGGCAAGATCGCCATGGCGGCCGGCGGAGCGATCATCGCCCTGCAATCCGGCGACAGCATCCGCCAGCGTCTGGAGCATGCAATCAAGGCTCTGCATCTCCTCAGCGCCGTCACGGCCGGCGAGGGGCTCGGCGCCGAACTCGATGCCGATGAGCGCGGCGCGGCGGCGCTGGTGCTGCGGCGGCTGCAGGCGGCACAGCTGGACGAGAGCGCGGTGACGCTGTCCCAGGATGCCGAGGCGATCGAGTCGACGCTGGCGCTGCTTGCCGGAGACACTGCCGGCCTGCTCGATCTGGTGCACTCGCTCTACCAGGGTGACGGCGGCAAGGCTGACGGCAGCAAGTCCGGCTCGTTTCTGGCCGAACTGGAAGCGGAACTGGCCCAGGCCGCCGATCTGCTCGCCAAGTGCGACAGGGCGCGCTCCGGCGTCGACCGTGTCACCGATGCGCTCTCGACCGTCCTCGAAACCTGCCAGGAAACCGTCGCGGCGCTTGCCGGGACCGTGTCCAACATCGTGCTGATCGGCATGAATGCCGGCTTGCGGGCGGCCCGTATCGGCACCGGTGGGCGCAGCCTCGTGGTCATCGCCCAGGAGCTGAAATTCGCGGCCGACCAGGTGGCGAGCGATGCTGCCGCGCTGACCCCGACCTTCGCCCGGATGCGGGACGTGTCACGCGGTCTGAAAAGCGGCGGGCGCCTCGACGCGGCACATTTCTCCGCCCTCGACGAGGCGATGCGCGACTCGCTGGCGGCAATGCGGCGGACCGGCGATCGTCTCGGCGTGACGCTGGGCCAGCTCAGCCGCGAGGGCGGCGGCTTTGGCGATGTCGTCGCCCGGGCGCGGCTGTCCTTCTCCAATGCCGGCGCGATGAGCGATCTGATCGCCTCCGGCGCGGCCGAACTCACGCGCTCGGTCGCCGACCGGGAGATGCCGGAGCGCGCTGGCCTGGCCGGACGCGTGCGCGGACTGATCGATGCGCATGTCTGGCCTAGCTACACCATGGTTGGCGAGCGCACGATCCACCAAACCGTGATCGGGCTGCTCCTGCCGGATGGAGCGGGTGCCGTCGTGCCGGCGGTCGTCGTCCAGGCGGCGGATGATCTCGACGACATCCTGTTTTGAGTCGAGGCGGATCTGTCAAAAATGCACGCAACGCGTGCATGCGAGTTGAAATTCACCGACGGAGTAGTGATCGAGCAGCTGTCGAGTCAGGTTTCGATGCATTTGCGATAGACATCGACCTGTCTTCGCCGTAATCCCGGTTCCGATAACAAATGCAGTGTCGTCTTCTTCTCTAGATCGGAACGTGCCATGGCAGACAATAACGAAGAGCTTCTCGATCTGACGACGTCGATCGTTTCCGCTTATGTCGCGCGCAATAACGTCCCGCGCGCCGACCTCGCTGATCTCATCGCGAGTGTCCACGCTTCGCTCTCGAAGCTTGGCGCCGAGCCCGAGGCACCTGTCGCCGCGCCGTTGGTTCCCGCCGTGTCGATCCGTAAATCCGTCACTCCGGATGCGATCATCTGTCTCGAGGATGGCAAGTCCTTCAAGTCACTGAAGCGTCACCTCAGCAGCAAGTACGACCTGACGCCCGAGCAGTACCGCACGAAATGGGGCCTGCCGGCCGATTATCCGATGGTCGCTCCGGCCTATGCCGAGGCGCGTTCGGCGTTGGCCAAGTCGATGGGTCTCGGCCGCAAGGCCGCTGCGCCGGCCGCCGCGGCCAAGCCCAAGCGTGCGCCCCGCGCCAAGGCCTGAAGGTCGGATCCGACGATGACGAAGCGCCCGGTTCTGCCGGGCGCTTTTTTTTGGGTGGCTTTCCAGCCTGCTGACGATTCACCGGAGCACGCGGTCATCCCGGAAGCAGCGAGGCGGAGATCCGCTATCCATGCCTGAATCCTTGTAGGAAGAGCTCCCGCATGAGGCCCGGGTCAAGCCCGGCACGACCGGGTTGTTCCGAGGCGCACCAAGCGGGCTTTAGCGCCGCGTGAGCAACTCCTTCCGCAGCATGCAGTGCACGCCCTTGTGCTGGTTCACCGTCTGGGTGACGCGCAGGTCAGCCGCCATCGAGCACAGGCCGTAAGCCTGCTCGCGGGTGATGCCGGTGCGTTCGACGATCAGCGCGATCATGTCGCGCAGCGCCTTCTCCGCACAGCGGTCGAGATCCGGATCCATGCCGCAGGTGATGACATGGGTCGCCGTCTCGGCCTGCGGATAGGTGAAGCGCAGATCCTTGCGGACGGTCAGGCGGAAGCGCCCTGATAGCGCCGTTTCGATCGCGGTTACATTGACCTCGCCATCGCCCTGGACGCCGTGGCCGTCTCCGACCGAGAACATCGCTCCCGGCACGAAGACCGGCAGGTACAGCGTCGTGCCGGCGACCAGTTCCTTGTTGTCGAGGTTGCCGCCGAAGGCGCGCGGGATCGTCGAGGTGCAACGGCCCCATGCCGGCGGCGGCGCGACGCCCATCACGCCGAAGAACGGGACCAGCGGCAGTTCGAGGCCCCAGGGCATGGTCCCGACCATGCGCTGCGCATCGAGCGGGATGTTCATGATGTGGAAGTCCGGAAAATCGTCCGGCAACGTGCCCATCAGCGGACGATTGAGGTTGTAGCCCCAGTCCTGCCGCAGCGAGACCTGCTCGATGTCGACCTGAAGCACGTCGCCGGGTTCCGCACCCTCGACCGCGACCGGGCCGGTCAGGATATGGGGCCCGAAGGGAGGCCCCTTCTGCGCGGCATGGATCGCGAGCAGCTCCGGCGGGACATGAAAGCCGGTCGGCGGGAGCACCTCGGCGGTGCCGCTGACGGATTCGATCGTGATCGCCTCGCCGCTGGCGATCGTCAGGGCTGGCGGCACGCGGGCATCGAAATAGCCCCAGTGGCAGGTTTCGGGCGAGGCTTTCAGGTGATGCGTCATGGCCGATCCGTAGCTTGAAGAGCGCCGAGGATGGAGTGCCGGTGCGTCGCCTGTCGAGTGCGAATTCCGCGCGTGTCGCCGGTTGCGACGTCGGCGGCTCTCAGGCGGGGGGCGCGACCTGGCCGAGCCCGTGCAGGAACACGTCGATGCATCGCCTCGCATGGGCCACGCGATCCTGTTGCGTCAGCAGCATGTCGCCCGGGAAGCGTTTCACCAGCACGCCGAAGATCATGTCCATCAACATCCGCGAGGCGGCCGCGGGCGGGAAGGGGCGTAGGACGCCGCGCTGCTGCTGGCGTTCCAGCCAGTCGGCGAGCAGCCGGCGCGCCGGCTCGGCCCCTTCATGCGTGATCGCCTCGCCGATCTCCGGAAACCGGTCCGCATCGGCGGTGGCGAGCCTGATGAAGGCGAGGCGGTGGCGATTCTCCGCCTCGTCGATGCCGAGACGGAAGATCTCGGCCAGCGCCTCCGCCGGCGGCATGGCATCGTCGGGCCGCGGCAGCTCCAGCATCGTGCGGCGGTGATCGGCGACGATCGCCTTGAACAAATCCGTCTTGGCGGGGAACAGCCGATAAAGAGTCTTCTTCGACACGCCGCAGCGCGCTGCCACCCCATCCATGGTGGTGCCGCCATAGCCGGCCTCCAGGAAGATCTCGCAGGCGACCGAGACAAGCCGCTGCCGCTCCTCCTCGTCGGAACGCTGCTTCGGCCGCCCGGGACCTCGCGGCGGCGGCTCCATCACCATCATCAAACCTCAATCATTGGCCATCTGCATCACTCAGAAACATCATGCCGTTTGACAGGCGCAGATGGCAAGCGTTAAGAAACTTCGAAGTTTCCTAATAGGGCAGCCGATGCTGATCAAGCAAACTGACAATGCGCCCCGCCTGCTCGTGGGCAGCGCCCTGCTGGCTTTGGCGCTGGGCGCCTGCAACAACGAGAAGGCGGCGCCGCCGCAGCAGCCGCAGGCGCAGGTCAGCGTCGTGGTGTTGCATCCGCAGTCGATCGCGGTGACGGCGGAGCTGCCCGGCCGCGTCTCTGCCAGCCTGATCGCCGAAGTGCGTCCCCAGGTCAGCGGCATCATCAAGTCGCGGCTGTTCAAGGAAGGCAGCGAGGTCAAGGCGGGGGATCTGCTCTACGAGATCGATCCGGCGCCCTACCAGGCCGCCTTCGACAGCGCCGTCGCAGCCGAGCAGAAGGCGGAGGCCGCTGCCGTCAACGCCCGGTTGAGGGCAGATCGCTATCGCGAGTTGCTGCAGCGCAATGCCGCGAGCCAGCAGGACACCGACGACGCCAAGGCGACGCTGGCACAGGCGAGGGCCGATGTCGCCGCTGCGCAGGCCAGCGTCGAGACGGCCCGGATCAACCTTGCCTATACCAAGGTGACGGCGCCGATCGGCGGGCGCGTCGACAAATCGACGCTGACCCAGGGCGCGCTGGTGACGGCGAACCAGACCACGGCGCTGACCACCATCCGCCAGCTCGAGCCGATCAATGTCGATGTCATCCAGTCGAGCACGAATCTCCTGAACTTCCGCCGGGCGGTGTCCGAGGGGCGGCTGAAGCTCGCCGGCAGCAATGTCGCGGTGAAACTCAAGCTCGATACCGGCCCGGACTACCCCCAGACCGGCAAGATCGAGTTCGCAGAATCGAGCATCGACCTGACCACCGGCACCTTCACGGTGCGGGCCGAGTTTCCCAATCCGGAGCGGCTGCTGCTGCCCGGCATGTTCGTTCGGGCCGTCCTCGAGGAAGGCATCGCCCCGAACAGCTTCCTGGTGCCGCAGCGCGCCGTCGGCCGCAACACCAAGGGCCAGGCGACGGCGAAGTTCGTCGGTGCGGACGGCAAGGTCGAGGAGCGCGTGCTCGTCACGCGGCGCAACCTCGGCAACAACTGGCTCATCGACGAGGGCGTCAAGGATGGCGAGCGCGTCATCGTCGAGGGCGGACAGCTGGTCCGTCCGGGCCAGACCGTCACCGGCAACGAGGTGACGATCGACGAGGCCAGCGGCGAGCTCAAGCCCACGAGCCGCCAGGCTGCCGTGGGCTCGCCGCTCGGTTACGCCCCGGCCGCGAAGAACTGACGCCATGCTCTCGCGCTTTTTTATCGAACGCCCGATCTTCGCCTGGGTCGTCGCCATCGTCATCATGCTGGCCGGCCTGCTCGCGCTGCGGACGCTGCCGATCTCGCAATATCCGCAGATCGCGCCGACCACGGTGCAGATCAGCGCCAACTATCCCGGTGCCGACGCGCAAACGGTCGAGAATTCGGTGACGAAGGTCATCGAGCAGGGCATGACCGGCCTCGACAACCTGCAATACATGACGGCGACCTCGACCTCGACGGGTAACGCCTCGATCACGCTGACTTTCAACAGTCAGGCCAATGCCGACGTCGCGCAGATGCAGGTGCAGAACAAGCTCCAGCTCGTCACGCGCCAGCTCCCCCAGGTGGTGCAGAGCACCGGCATATCGGTCGCCAAGGCCTCGACCGGCTTCCTGATGGTCGCCGCCTTCGTTTCGAAGGATGGCCGGATGAACACGACCGACCTGGCGGACTATGTCGATTCCACCCTGAACGACACGCTCAAGCGCGTCGAAGGCGTTGGTTCGACCCAGCTCTTCGGCTCCGGCTATGCCATGCGCATCTGGCTCGACCCGAGCAAGCTCGAGAAATACGCGCTGATGCCGAGCGATGTCGCCGCGGCGATCCAGGCGCAGAACACGCAGGTTTCCGCCGGCCAGCTCGGCGGCCTGCCGCAGGTCAGGGGACAGCAGCTCAACGCCACGGTCACGGCGCTGTCCCGGCTGCAGACCGTTTCGCAGTTCGAGAACATCATCCTGAAGAGCGGCGCCTCGGGCTCGATCGTGCGGCTGAACGATGTCGCCCGTGTCGAGCTCGGCGCCAAGAGCTACGACACCGTCTCGCGTTACAACGGCCAGCCGACGACCGGCCTCGCCATCAGCCTCGCCACCGGCGCCAATGCGATCGACACCGCCAAGTCGGTCCAAGCGACGATCGAGCGGCTCAAGCCGACCCTGCCCGAAGGCGTCGAGGTCACCTACCCATACGACACCACGCCCTTCGTCACCCTCTCGATCGAGAAGGTCGTGCACACGCTGTTCGAGGCGATCGTGCTCGTCTTCATCGTGATGTACGTCTTCCTGCAGAACCTGCGCGCCACCTTCATCCCGATGCTGGCGGTGCCCGTCGTGCTCCTCGGCACCTTCGGCGTGCTGGCCGTTGCCGGCTTCTCGATCAACACGCTGACCATGTTCGCCATGGTTCTCGCCATCGGCCTGCTCGTCGATGACGCCATCGTCGTGGTCGAGAATGTCGAGCGCGTGATGCAGGAGGAGAAGCTCTCGCCCAAGGAGGCGACGATCAAGTCGATGGGCGAGATCACCGGCGCGCTGATCGGCATCGCCACCGTGCTCTCGGCCGTGTTCGTGCCGATGGCCTTCTTCGGCGGATCCGTCGGCGTCATCTACCGGCAGTTCTCGATCACCATCGTCACGGCGATGATCCTGTCCGTCGTCGTGGCGCTGGTGCTGACGCCCGCGCTCTGCGCCACCATGCTCAAGCCCGTCGGCGACCACGGCTCGCGCAAGGGTTTCTTCGGCTGGTTCAACCGGAATTTCGAACGTACGACGCGGGGCTACCGCTCGGGCATCGCCGGGATGATCGCGCGGCCGGCGCGCTTCCTCATCGTGTTCCTGCTGATCACCGGCGGCATGGCCTATCTCTTCGCCCGGCTGCCGAGCTCCTTCCTGCCAGACGAGGACCAGGGCATCCTGCTGACCAGCGTGCAGCTGCCGGTCGGCGCCACGCAGGATCGCACGCTCAAGGTGCTCGACCAGGTGCAAAAGCACTATCTCGAGAACGAGAAGGACCTGGTCGAGGGTGTGCTGACGGTTGCAGGCTTCGGCTTCGGTGGGCAGGGCCAGAATGTCGGCCTCGCCTTCGTGCGCCTGAAGCCGTTCGCCGAGCGCTCCGGCAAGCAGGCGACGGCGCAGGCCATCGCGGGGCGTGCCATGGGAGCCTTCCGTTCGATCAAGGACGGCGTCGTCTTCGCGCTGGCGCCGCCCGCGATCCAGGGCTTCGGCAACACGGCAGGCTTCGACTTCTACCTCCAGGATATCGCCGGCGCCGGACATGCGCGGCTGATGGAGGTGCGCAACCAGCTGCTCGGGCTCGCAGGCCAGAGCAGCCAACTCACCGGCACGCGCCCGAACGGGCAGGAGGACACGCCGCAATATTCGGTCGAGATCGACCAGGAGAAGGCGAGCGCGCTGACCCTCTCGCTCGGCAGCATCAACGATACGCTGTCGACGGCCTGGGGCTCGGCCTACATCAACGATTTCATCGACCGCGGCCGCGTGAAATCGGTCTATGTCCAGGCGGATGCGCCCTTCCGCATGCAGCCCGAGAATGTAGGCAGCTGGTTCGTGCGCAATGCCGGCGGCGACATGGTGCCGTTCTCGGCCTTTTCCTCCGGGCACTGGACCTATGGCTCGCCGCGGCTGGAGCGCTACAACGGCTCCTCAGCCGTCCAGATCCAGGGAGCGGCCGCGGCCGGCGTGAGCTCGGGCGCCGCGATGGAGGAGATCGACCGCCTGGCGACGCAGCTGCCGACCGGATTCGGCCATGAATGGACCGGCCTGTCCTATCAGGAGCGGCTCTCGGGCAGCCAGGCGGTGGCGCTCTACGCGCTCTCGATGCTGGTCGTCTTCCTCTGCCTGGCAGCGCTCTATGAGAGCTGGTCGATCCCCTTCGCGGTCATGCTCTCGGTCCCGATCGGCATCTTCGGCGCGCTGCTCGCGGCGTCGCTCTTCGGACAAACCAACGACGTCTACTTCAAGGTCGGCCTGCTCACGACGATCGGCTTGGCCGCCAAGAACGCGATCCTGATCGTCGAGTTCGCGATCGAGCAGGAGGCGGCGGGCAAGAGCCTGGTCGATGCCACGCTGGAGGCCGCGCGCCAGCGCCTGCGACCGATCCTGATGACCTCCTTCGCCTTCGTCCTCGGCGTGCTGCCGCTGGCGATCGCGACCGGGGCCGGCTCCGGCAGTCAGAACGCCATCGGCATCGGCGTGATGGGCGGCATGATCGCCGCGACGGTGATCGGCGTGTTCTTCGTGCCGCTGCTCTATGTGGTCGTTGCGGGAACAGTCAGGCGCTGGCGCAAGCCCCGCGTCGCCGCTGCAGCCGAGGCGCATTGAACGAGATCCCCGCGGTGCGTCATTCCGGAGTTTCGTTTCTCGAAATCCGAAACGATGGGCCTGTGTGCTCCCACGTCTTCGCGGTCACACCGCCACGACATAACCATCCCGGCGCGGATCGGCCGCGCCGGTCATGACGCCGGTCGCGGGATCGACAGCCACCGCCTGCATGCCGCCGCACTTCATCGTCCAGCCTACAGCAAAGGCCGCGATGTCGTGGCCGCGTCGACGCAGCTCGGCAAGCGTCTCCGGCGCGATCCGGTTCTCGGCCTCGATGAAGCGCCCGTCCCAGAGCCGCGAGCGCGGCGCCTCGATTGCCTCCTGCAGCGGCAGCCCGAAATCGAGATGCTGCACCACGGCCTGCGTCTGCGTCTGCATGATGCCGTAGCTGCCGGGCGTGCCCAGTGCGAGCACGGGCTTGCCCGCCCGCGTCGAGATGCTCGGCGACATGCACATCGGCAGTTCGTCGCCGGGCTTCGAACGGTTCGGGCTGCCGGTCTGGACATCGGACCAGTACAGGAAGTTGTTGAGGCATACCCCCGTGCCCGGCACCACGATGCCGCTGCCGAAGGGGCTGCCGAGGCTGTTCGTGATGCAGACGAGGTTGCCCTCGGCATCGGCCACCGAGAAGGAGGTGGTGTGGGACGGATCCTCGGCCGGCTGCGGCGTCCATTGCTCGGTCGGGCCCTCGACCGGCACGCCGTCGGCCACGCGCTGTCGCAGTTTCGCGATCGAGGCTTCCGAGAAGATCTCGGCCAGCGTTTCGGGCGAGGGGTTGTTCGCCGCGATGCGGACGCCTGCAGCCAGCCTGATCGCGCGATAGACGAGGTCGAGATGGTCCGGCCCGTCCTTGGCCAGTCCCGAGAGATCGGAGCCCTCGAGGATCTTCAGGCTGAGCAGGAACTGGAAGGCCTCGCAGGGCGGCGGCGGCACATGAATGTCGAGACCGCGATAGGAGGCGGTGAAAGGCTCGCGCCAGCGCGGCGCGACGGCCGCCAGATCGTCCATCGTCGTCAGCCCGCCGAGCGAGCGCAGATGGGTGACGATGCGCTCCCCGAGCGCGCCGCGATAGAGGTGATCCGCGCCCTTCGCGGCGATCTCGGCGAAGGTTCGCGCCAGATCGGGCTGGCGCAGCAGCTGGCCTAGCTTCACCGGCCCGCCATCGGGCAGATAGGTGGCGGCGAAGCCCGGATAGAGCTCCGGCCAGGCCTGAAGCAGCGGCGCCTGCTCGTTGAACTCGGCAACGCCGAACTCGGAGAGGGCGAAGCCGTCGCGCGCCAGCGCGATCGCCGGCGCCAGGATGTCGCTCAGCCGCTTGCGGCCATAGCGCGAGGCGAGCTCGCACCAGCCGGCGAGATTGCCTGGCATCGCCACCGCATGCGGGCCGCGTTCGAGGTCGGACCGTTGCGAGAAGCGCTCCGCCGGAAAGCTCTTCTGGATCGGCGGCACGAAGTCGAGCACGCGCACGCGCTTCTCGGCGGCAGACCACAATGTCGCCGAGCCCATGCCCGACAAGCTCGACATGAACGGCTCGACGACATTCAGCGCCGCAGCCGTCGCGGCGATGGCGTCGAAGGCGTTGCCGCCCTGGATCAGCAGCCGGGCTCCCGCCTGCGCCGCGAGCGGATGGGCCGCGGCGACGACGCCGTGGCGGGAATGGATCGTCGGGCGGCGGCCATGCATCGTCGGTCGTCCTCGCATTCAGGCGTCGGTTAGCCGGCACGATCAGAGCATAGGGCGGGCCGGTCGGAACAGGGCGTCGGCGCGGCGTTTGGCGAGACGTGGCTGGCCTCGGACGCATGGCTGCCGTCTTGGTGAGGAGCGCATAATGGTGCGACCTGACCCGCCTGGACAGGTTCGTTGCGTGCGCGATGGCGGTCAGGTCCCGCAGAACGTCGCCGTGATGCGCTCTTCCGGCTTCGGCGGCATCTCGTATTCCGCGAATTCGGGGCGTTCCTCGAAGGGCTGCGCCAGCACGGCGAGCAGTTCGGCAAATGGGCCGAAATCGTCGCGTTCCTGCGCCGCCGCGATCGCCGCCTCGATGCGGTGGTTGCGCGGGATGTAGGCGGGGTTGACCGCGAGCATCGCGCCGGGCGCGGTCTCCGCGCTCCGCTCGCGCCAGCGCGCCAGCCATTCGTCCAGCGCCGGATCGTCACCCAAGGCGGTGCGCAGCGGCTCCTCTCCTGCAAGCCCCGCTTGCAGCCGGCTGAGATGGCGGAAGCTCAGCGTGAAGTCGGCGCCTTGCGTGCCGAGCAGTTCGAGGAACTCGCTGCCGAGAGCCCTGTCGGCCTCGCCCTCGCCCTCGCCGGCGAGGCCGAGCTTGCGCGCAATGCCCGCATCATAGGCTGCCCGATAGCGCGGCGCGAAGGCGCCGAGCGCGTTCTGGGCGAGGGCAACGGCCGCGTCGGTGTCCTCGGCGAACAGCGGCAGCATCGCCTCGGCGAGCCGCGTCAGGTTCCACAGCGCGATGCTGGGCTGGTTGCCATAGGCATAGCGTCCCCCGGTATCGATCGAGCTGAACACGGTCGAGGGATCATAGGCGTCGAGGAAGGCGCAGGGGCCGTAATCGATCGTCTCCCCCGCGATCGAGGCGTTGTCGGTGTTCATCACGCCGTGGATGAAGCCGACCAGCAGCCAGCGCACGATCAGCTCCGCCTGCGCCGCGATCACGGCATCGAACAAGGCAAGATAGGGATTGGCGGCGCCGGCCGCCTGCGGATAATGCCGCGCGATGACATGGTCCGCCAGGAGCCGCAATGCCTCACCATCCTGCCGCACGGCGAAGAACTGGAAGGTCCCGATCCGGATATGGCTGGCGGCGACACGCGTCAGGATAGCGCCCCGCATCGCCTCCTCGCGCATCACCGACTCGCCGGTCAGGACGAAGGCGAGCGCACGCGTCGTTGGGATGCCAAGCGCCGCCATCGCCTCGCTGACGATGTATTCGCGCATTACCGGCCCCAGCGCAGCCCGCCCGTCGCCGCCGCGCGAGAAGCGCGTGCGACCCGCGCCCTTGAGCTGGATGTCGCGGCGAACGCCCGAGCGGTCGACGACCTCGCCGAGCAGGATGGCACGGCCGTCGCCGAGCTGCGGCACGAACTGCCCGAACTGGTGGCCGGCATAGGCGGTCGCGATCGGCGTCGAGCCCACCACGATGGCATTGCCGGCGAGCATCGCAACGCCTTCTGGGCTTGCGAGCCAGTCCCGGTCGAGCCCGAGCTCAGCCGCCAGCGCATCATTCAACTTGACCAGGCGCGGCGCGGGCACAGGTGTCGGCGGCGTCAGCGCGAAGAAGCGCTCCGGCAGTCTCGCATAGCTGTTGTCGAAGGCGATGGGCATCGAGCACGTCCGAGTGTGGCGAATTCCGGGGCAGGCCTGTCGCCTTTGTTGTCAGTCAAAGCAGATCGGGACACAAACGTTCCTTATGGCGCCGAGGCAGATGCCTCACCGTGCCGCCGCTTTCCGGGACGATGCTGCCATGGCGCCCGACAGATTGAAACGCATGCTCGAGCCCACCTCCGTCGCCCTGCTGGCGCGGCCGGGAGATCCGCCGACGCCGTTGTCGAGGAGCATTCGGACCGGCGGATACGCCGGCCGGCTGTTCGAGGCCGCGACGGTCGAGGACCTGCCCGAGCCGGTCGATCTCATCATCGCCCCGGCCTCGGATGCGAGCGTGACCATCGTCGCAGCGGGGCGTCGGGGCTGTGCCGGCGTGCTGATCGTCGATGGCGAGCGCGCCGGAGCCGGCGTGCTCGGGGAGGCGGCCCGCGCCGCCGGTGTCAGGCTCATCGGCCCCGACTCGCTCGGGCTGGTGGCGCCGCGCCTGCATCTCAACGCCAGCTTTGCCCCTGTCGTGCCGAAGGCCGGGAATGTCGCCCTTATCGCGCAGTCCAGCTCGATCGCGGCCGGAATCCTGGCTTGGGCGGCACGGCGCGATGTCGGCTTCTCCGGCGCCGTGACGCTCGGCGCTGCGGTCGATGTCGATCTCGCCGACTGCCTTGACCATTTCGGCCTCGACGGCAGGACGCGCTCCATCCTACTGGCGCTGGACGAGGTGGAGGACGCGGCACGCTTCCTGTCCTCGGCCCGGGCCGCAGCGCGACTGAAGCCGGTTCTGGTGCTGAAGCCGTGGCAGACGCCCGCAGGCAAGACCGCGTTGACGCATGCTGGGTTGATCGTCACCGGCGACCGGGCCCATGACGCCGCTTTCCATCGCGCCGGCCTGCTCCGGGTCAACGATCTCGACGAACTCTTCGCAGCCGCCGAGACGCTCGGTCGCACGCGTCCGCTCGCCGGTGGCAGATTGGCGCTCGTCAGCAACGGCTCGGGGCTCGCGGCACTGGCGGCCAGCCGCCTGCGCCAGCTTGGCGGCGCGCTCGCAACGCGTACCGGGACGGCGGAAGGCTCGCTCGAAGAGGCCATCATCGAAGCTCAGACACCTGCAGATTATGGCCGGGCCGTCACCGGCCTGCTCGAAGACGGCGATGTCGATGCGGTGCTGGCCGTCCATGCTCCCCACCTGCTTGCAGAGTCCGACGCCTGCGCCGAGGCCGTGGTCGAGGCGGCTCGGGAGGCTGGCCGGTTCAAGCCGGTCCTGGCTGCCTGGATCGGTGGAGGCGGCACCATCGCGGCCCGTTTCGCCAGTGCAGGACTGCCGTCCTTCGCGACCGGGGCCGAGGCGGTGGTCGGCTTCCAGCACCTGCTGCGCCATGCCCGGCTGCAAGGCGAGCTGATGGCGACGCCGCCCTCGTCGGAGGACATGCCCCAGCCCGATCTCGCCCTGGCAAGGGCGATCGTGGCGAAGGCCCTGGCCGAGCGACGCGATTGGCTCGATCCCGACGAGGTCTCGGCCTTGCTCGCGATCTATCGCATCCCCGAACTGAAGCCGGTCGTCGCGGCCGACATCGAGGCGGCGCTCGCCGTGGCGCGGCCCCTGCTCGCGCGCGGCCGGCCGGTCGCACTGAAGATCGTTTCGCCAGACATCATCCACAAATCCGATGTTGGCGGCGTCGCGCTCGATCTGGCGACCGAGGCCGCCATTCGCGAGGCGGCCGAGCGCATGCTGGCGCGGGTAAGCAGCGATCGCCCGCAGGCCCGGATCACCGGGCTCGCAGTGCAGCCGATGGCGCAGCGCGCCAAGGCCCGCGAGCTCATCGTCGGCTTTGCGACCGATCCCTGTTTTGGTCCGGTCGTCGTCTTTGGCCGGGGCGGCATCGCCGCCGAACTCATTGACGACAGCCATGCAGCCTTGCCGCCGCTCGATCTCGGGCTGGCCAGCCGGCTGATCGCCCGCACCCGAGTCTCGCGCGTGTTGGCCGCCTATCGCGACGTGCCCGCCGCGCGGCTGGATGCGGTCGCCGCCACCCTGGTCGCGGTCGGCCAGATCGCGGTGGACCTGCCCGAAATCCGCGAGCTCGACCTTAACCCGTTGCTCGCCGACGAAGCCGGCGTCATCGCCGTCGATGCGCGCATCATGCTGGAGCGCGTGCCGCAGCGGCGCCGCCGCCCCGCGATCCGCCCTTATCCAGGCAACTGGCACCGGCAGGTCAAGTTGCGGGGCGGGCTCGGCTTCTCGGTCCGGCCGATCCGGCCGGAAGACGAGGAGGCGATCGCCGCCATGCTCCAGAGAGTGACGCAGGAGGATCTGCGCTTGCGCTTCTTCGCGCCGCTCAAGACCTTCAGCCACGCCTTCCTCGCCCATCTGACCCAGCTCGACTATGCCCGCGCCATGGCCTTCGTCGCCTTCGAGGATGCGACCGGCGAGGCGGCCGGCGTCGTCAGGCTGCATGCCGATCCCGGCCATGACGAGGCGGAATACGCCATTCTGCTGCGCTCCGATCTGAAGGGCGTTGGACTGGGCTGGACGTTGATGACCCTGATCATCGAATGGGCCAGGGCGGAGGGCCTGAAGACGATCCGAAGCCAGGTTCTGACGGAGAACAAGCGCATGCTGGCCCTTTGCCGACAGCTTGGCTTTGCCATCGCGCATGACCCGGATGACCCTGCCCTGAGCATCGTCACCTTGCCGGTGGATTCCGGCGCCACGACCCTGCGCTCCTGACCAGTCGAAGCAGTGGAAAACCGGCCGCCGCAGCCGCCGGATCGCTCAGGTGTTTCTCGTCGAGCCCAGCATTGCGGCCACAGTTGTGTGGCCTGCTGCATCTTCGGCTGACGGGGCGCAGGACGCGCGACGTGGAGGACGTGCGATGAAGGAAAAAGATCTGAGCGAGATCAGGAAGATCGCCTACGGCCTGTGGGAGCAGGAAGGCCGGCCGGACGGGCAGGACCGGCGGCATTGGGACACCGCCAAGGAGATCTGGGCCTTCCGGCATAGCGGCGAGGATGCGCCGCAGTCGCAACAGCGGGAGCCGGGCGAGGCCAAGGGACTACCGGGTCACGCCAAGGCAGCGCAGAAACCCGGCCGGGGCGGCCAGTCGCTGCGCTCGGGACGCTGACGGCGAGAACTGACGGCCGTTACGGTGCGGGTTGCGAATCCTGGCGGTCCTTGGTGCGTCCCACGGCTGCCATGACCGCCGAGACGCATTGCGCCGATCCGTCCGTCGCGGCCAGTGCGCGCCCGACATAGCGCACGGGAAAGAGCATCGCCTCGCGATGGCTGTCGCCGAGCTGGTCGCGGCGGAGCTTGTCGGTCGTGACCGCGCCCTCCGCATGGGCGAGCATCTCCTTGACCGCTTCCGGCGTCAGCACGCCGGCCTTGACCAGTTGGCTCGTCAGTTCGGAAACGAGCGCCAGTAGGCCTTCGATCTGCAGATTGGCGGGATGCATGGGCGGGGTTGCTCCTCATCTGGTCGCAGGAGCGCATCGCCAGCCGCGAGGCAGGCATCCGCGATCCGGTTCGGCAGGGGAAGGGGAGGATGGCTGGCAGGCAAGGCTGGCACCTCCATCGTTTGGAAGCGATCCAAACTCCGTCAGTGATACGCCGCTTGCCGCCAAATGTTGAGAGGCGTTGTGACGGTCGCGGCGAGGCGGCGGGCTCGCGTCAACCGACCGAATAGAGCGCGTTGGCCTGGCGGAACTGGCCACGGCCGGCGCGCTTGGCCTCGTAGAGCGCCGCATCCGCCTTGCGCAGAAGGACACCCGCGAGATCGTCGTCGTTCGCGGCGAGGCGGTCGAGCGTCGCAATGCCGACGCTCGCGCCGATATGGACGGGTTGTCCCAGGACTTCGAAGGGCGTGCTCACGCCGGCGACGGCCCGCGCTGCCAGCGAGTCGGCGAAGCCCGGGCCGGTCTCGCCGCGGATCACGATCGTGAACTCGTCGCCGCCGACCCGTCCGGCGACATCCTCCGGCCGCAACAGGCCGCCAAGGCGCTTGCCGACCTGCCGCAGCAGATCGTCGCCGGCGGCATGGCCGAGCTTGTCGTTCACCAGCTTGAAGCCATCGAGATCGAGCATCAACACGCTGAGCGCTTCGCCGCTCTGGCAGGCGTCGGCCAGGATGCGGTCGATGCCGCGCCGGTTGAGCAGCCCGGTCAGCGGATCGTGCCGGGAGGCCAGGTCGAGCTCGCGCCGCGCGATCAGCAGTTCCTCGATCTGACCGACCATGTGGTCGGACCCTTCATAGATCGAGACCAGATAGACCACGAGCAGGATGCTCAGCGCCTGGTAGAGCGGATCCCCGGACAGGAGGAACGCTGCTGCCAGCGTGCCGATCGCCACGGTCGAAAGCGATGCACAGATCCAGTAGCGCAGCGTGCGCAGATAGGAGCCGGCCGTCAGGGCCATGACGAGCCCGATGCTCAGCACATGGCCGCCCTGATGGTCCGAGCGGAAGGTCGCGACCACCAGCACCGCGAGGACGAGGGTGAAAGCGAAGGCCGTATAGGCGTAACCCTTCTCCCAGCGACGCGCCTCCGCCAGAGAGAGCGCAATCCGCGGGTCGCGGCGGTGAAAGGCAGCGATGTTGACCAGTCGCAGGGCCGAGGTGATGACGCCGGCTGCGGTCAGGATCGTGAACAGCGGATCGCCAGTCTGCACCGCCATGATGGCGGAGCCGATGATCAGGCCGAGCGCAATGCAGATGATCTGCGGCGCCGCCCCGAAGAGCCGAGAGATGATCTCGATCTCGATCGCCGGCGGCAGGATCGAGGCCCGCTTCCTCTGTCCGAAAAACATCCCCATGCGGAATGGGCTACCGCTGGAGACATAAGAGCTCTCTAATGCGACCGGTACAATTTGAGCGTTCGACGCAAGCTGACGGGGAAACTCAGAAATAGTCAGTTGCCGAGGCAACTTTTTAGTAAACCCACAGTCAGAACTGCGCCGACGACCTGGCCGATGCCGCAAGTCGGGTGGTTATGCAGGCTATGAATCGAGGCGTGGCCCGAACCGGGCGCGGAAGGCATTGGCGTCTTCCGCATCGGGGAAGCTGACACGAATGCGGCCGTCCCTTGGTTCCATGAGGACGCGGGCCTGATGCGGGATGTGGTGCTCACTCAGCCAGAGCCCGATGTCGAACAGGCATTCGTTCAACGTACCGGGATCGAGTGGCAGATCGACCGGGTAGGTCGCTGCAGTACCCGTGGATCCCAGCGTGGTTATGCGGCTTCTTTCCATGGCGCAGGTCCGTGCCTCGGCTGCCCCTATCCCCGAAATCTAGGTACTGGCCCGGCGCTTCTTCAAGATCTTGGCGGGCTCGTCCGCACAGATTGCGCAGCTTCACATGACGGGCGCGCGACGCCGGCCTCGACCCGGTTCGTCGAACGCTGGGCTGCAGGAGGGGAGGGCGCTCGGGGCCGGTGGCGTCGACATCATGGCCATCACGTTACTGTGAGGCTGCCATCACGCAGCGGCAGAGCGTGAACGACGGAAAATCGCGGCCAACCAACACAAAACCTGCGAAATGCGCCCTGTTTCGGAACGAATCTGCTCCCGCTCGGCGTCTGTCACGTGGCGTGATCGGCCGGTCCTCAGGCGTTGGCGGATCGCGGCGACTGAGTTTCAATCCGCTCCAATTAAAAAACACCCGGTGCGCCCGCACGGCTGCCCGGTCCTCCGGCGAGGCGCGTGGGCTCTCTCGCCGTCCTTCTTGATCCGAACCGGGAGGTTTACGGTGGCGAAGCTTCATGTGAACGGCAGGGTGATCGATGTCGAGGCGGCCGGCGACACGCCGCTGCTCTGGGTGATCCGCGAACAGATCGGCCTGACCGGCACGAAGTATGGCTGTGGCGTCGCGCAATGCGGCGCCTGCACGGTGCATATCGACGGCGTCGCGACGCGCTCCTGCGCGCTCCCGCTCGACGCCGTGACAGCGGACCAGAAAATCGTCACGATCGAGGGCCTGTCGCCCGACGGCACGCATCCGGTCCAGCAGGCCTGGATCAAGCACGACGTGCCGCAATGCGGTTTCTGCCAGAGCGGCATGATCATGGCGACCGCGGCGCTGTTGCAGGCCAACCCGAAGGCGACCGAAGCCGATATCGCCAGCGAGATCACCAACATCTGCCGCTGCGGCACCTATGCGCGGGTCAAGACCGCGATCCTCGACGTCGTCGCCGGCGGCACGCTCGGCCGCGGCTGAGGTCACGCCAGCTTTTCGCATTCGTTGTGCGAGGTCCGAACGCGACGGGTCAAAGTGACCGCCGCCTCCCTCGCATCCATGCCAGATCCGGAGGACGACATGACATCTGCCTCGACCGCCTCTCCAAGGACCCCCGCTTCCCGCGCCGGCCTGTCCCGTCGCAACCTTCTCGTAAGTTCAGCCGCAGCTGCCGGCGCCTTCAGCTTCGGTTTCGCCATCCCGCTCAGGAGTGACGCACAGGCGCAAGCCACCAACCCCGAGATCAACGCCTGGGTCGTGGTTCATCCCGACGACAAGGTGGTGATCCGCATCGCCCGCTCCGAAATGGGGCAGGGCACGCTGACCGGCCTCGCCCAGCTCGTCGCCGAAGAGCTGAACTGCGACTGGGCGAAGGTCACGACCGAATATCCGACGCCCGGCCAGAATGTCGCCCGCAACCGCGTCTGGGGCAATTTCTCGACCGGTGGCAGCCGCGGCATCCGCGAGTCGCATGATTATGTCCGTAAGGGCGGCGCGGCGGCGCGCCTGATGCTGATCCAGGCCGCCGCCAACGAATGGAAGGTGCCCGCCGCCGAGTGCTCGGCCGAGAAGAGCGTGATCAGCCACAAGGCCTCCGGCCGCTCGCTGCGCTATGGCCAGGTCGCGGCGGCTGCCGCGAAGCTGGAGGCGCCGAAGGAGGTTCCGCTTAAGGACCCGAAGGACTGGATCATCGCCGGCAAGCCGCTGCCGCGGCTCGACACCGCCGACAAGACCAACGGCAAGAAGATCTACGGCATGGATTTCAAAATGCCGGGAATGCTCAACGCTGCGATCAAGGACTGCCCGGTCTTCGGCGGCAAGGTGAAGAGCTTCGACGCCGCCGCGATCAGGGCCATGCCGGGCGTAAAGCATGTGCTGCCGGTCGGTGACAGCGCGGTCACGGTCGTGGCCGACAATTGGTGGCAGGCCAAGACGGCGCTCGACGCCCTGCCGATCGTCTGGGACGAGGGCGAGCACGCCAAGGTTTCGAGCGAGAGCCTGGCGGCCTGGCTGAAGGAAGGTCTGGATGCCCCGACCGCCGTCGTCGGCAACCAGAACGGCGACGTCAAGGCGGCGATCGCCAATGCGGCCAGAACGATCGAGGCAGTCTATTCCTACCCGTTCCAGAACCATGCCTGCATGGAGGTGATGAACGCGACGGCACTCTATACACCGGAGAAATGCGAGGTCTGGACTCCCACGCAGAACGGCGAGGCGGCGCTGGCCGCGACATCTGAGGCCTCCGGCCTGCCGATCGCCAAATGCGAGGCCTACAAGATCGATCTCGGCGGTGGCTTCGGCCGGCGCGGCGCGGTGCATGACTGGGTCCGGCAGGTCGTCGCCATCGCCAAGCAGATCCCCGGCACGCCGGTGAAGCTGATCTGGTCGCGCGAGGAGGACATGCTGCATGGCCGCTTCCACCCGCTGACCCAGTGCAAGATGACGGGCGCGCTCGACAAGGACGGCAACCTCACCGGGCTGCATATGCGCATCTCCGGCCAGTCGATCGTCGCCGGCATCTTCCCGCAAAACATCCAGAACGGGCGCGACCCGGCCGTCTTCCAAGGGCTCAACCCGCCCGGTCCCGAAGCCTCGATCGGCTACGGCATCCCGAACCTGCTGATCGATCACGCCATGCGCAACCCGCATGTGCCCCCGGGCTTCTGGCGCGGCGTCAACCTGAACCAGAACACGATCTATCTCGAATCCTTCATGGACGAGCTAGCCCATGCGGCCGGCAAGGACCCGCTGGAGTTCAGGCGTGCCTTGATGAAGAACCACCCCAAGCATCTCGCCGTGCTCAACGCCGTCGCCGAGAAGGCGGGCTGGGGCAAGCCGCTGCCCGCCGGCGTCTTCCGCGGCATCTGCCAGACCATGGGCTTCGGCTCCTATGTCGCGGCAGTGGCCGAGGTCTCGGTCAGCCCGGAGGGGCAGCTCAAGATCCACCGCATCGTCGCGGCGACCGATCCGGGCCATGCGGTCAATCCGGCTCAGATCGAGCGGCAGGTCGAGGGCTCCTTCGTCTACGGCCTGTCGGCCTCGCTCTATGGCGAGATCACCATCAAGGACGGCCGCGTCGAGCAGGAGAACTTCGACACCTACGAGGTGATGCGGCTGGAGGCGATGCCGGCGGTCGAGACGGTGATCGTGCCCTCGGGCGGCTTCTGGGGCGGCGTCGGCGAGCCGACGATCGCGGTCGCGGCCCCTGCGGTCCTGAATGCGATCTTCGCCGCCACCGGCAAGCGCATCCGCAACCTGCCGCTCAAGAACGCCGATCTGAAGAAGGCGTGACGGCGGCGCGTGTGATGATGCGTCTGGCGTTCGCCGGTGCCGTGCTGGCAACCGGCGGCGGCGCACCGGTGGTCGGGCTCGAATCCTACTCGGTCGTCGGAGACGCGATCCCGCGCCCGCTCGGCGGCCTTCTTGGAGACGTTGCTCGCGGCGAGGCGCTGGTCCGCGACCGCGAGCGCGGCAACTGCCTGATCTGCCACCGGGGCGCGGATCCGTCCGAGCCTTTCCAGGGTACGATCGGCCCGCCGCTCGCCGGCGTCGGGGCGCGCCTCGTTGCCGGCCAGATCCGCCTGCGGCTGGTCGATGCGTCGAGGCTAAACCCGGACACGGTGATGCCGCCCTATTTCAGGACGGAAGACCTGCATGATGTTGCCCCGCAATATCGCGGCAAGCCGGCCCTGTCGGCCCAGGAGATCGAGGATGTCGTCAGCTATCTCGCCTCGCTCAGGACGCTCTGATTCCGGCCCGGATCGTCGCCGCGTCGTCGCCGGCGCAGCCGCCGGCCTGCTGGTCGCGGCCTTGCCGCCGCATGCCGCCGCCGAGGCCTCGCCGGAGCTCGCGCAACTGATCGCGCGCATCACCGAGGGTGTCGCGCCGGAGCGCGCCCGCATCAGCCTGGAAATCCCGGCCCTGGTCGAGAACGGCAATTCGGTCGATACGCGGATCGCCGTCGAAAGCCCGATGACGGAGGCCGATCATGTCCGCTGGATCCATCTGATCGCCGAGAAGAATCCGTTCCCGGACATGGCGCGCTTCCATCTCGGCCCGCGTGCCGGGCGCGCCGAGGTCGCGACGACGCTGCGGCTGGCGCAGTCCCAGACGGTCACGGCGATCGCGGCGTTGAGCGACGGCCGCTTCGTCATGGCGGATGCGAACATCGTCGTGACGCTCAGCGCCTGTATCGACGGCGGTTGAGGAGGATGCGATGACCTTCAATGCCCGCATCACCTTGCCGGCCCAGGCCAGCCCCGGCGAGATCATCGAGGTCAAGGTTCTGACCCGTCATCCGATGGATCGCGGCGGCCAGTCCGACGGCAAGGGCGGCACCGTGCCGCGCAAGATTCTGAACCGGCTCACCGCGACCTATGCCGGCGAACCGATCTTCCGCCTCGACATGCATACCGGCGTCTCGGCCAACCCTTTCGTCTCGTTCACGACGCGGGCGGTCGCGACCGGGGACATCGTGTTCGAATGGCGCGAGGACGGCGGCGCGACCTATACGCGGATCGCCAGGCTGATCGTGACGTGAGCCGACGCTGGCGTCCGTACCGATGGGCCCTCGCGGTCGCACTGACGGCGCTGTCGGCTGCGCCGGCGCTGCCGGAGGTCAGGTCCGGCAGTGACTTCCTTTCGCCGGAGATGCTTCGCCAGCAGGCGGACGAGGCCCGCAATCCGGCCTTCTTCTGGGTCGAGCAGGGGCGCGACCTCTTCAGCCGCAAGCCCGCTTCAGACCGGCCGGCGTGTAGTGGCTGCCATGCCGAGCCGCAGCAGAGCCTGCGGGGTGCGGCGACGCGCTATCCGCAGGTCGATGCCGCGAGCGGCAAGCTACTCAGTCTCGAGGGACGTATCGAGCTATGCCGGGTCGAGCGACAGGGCGAACCGGCCTTCGGTTATGAGACCGTTGAGCTCCTCTCGATGACGGCCTATGTCGCCTCGCTCTCGCGCGGGCTGCCCGTCGATGTGAGGACAGACGGCGCGGCCAAGCCCTATTTCGAAGCCGGCAAGGCCTTCTTCGAGCGCCGTCAGGGGCAGCTCAATCTCTCCTGTCGGCAATGCCATGACGACCTTGCCGGCCAGAAGCTGCGCGGCGACACGATCAGCCATGGCGTCGGCACCGGCTATCCGGCCTATCGCCTCGAATGGAACGACGTCGGCTCGCTGCACCGGCGCCTGCGCGCCTGCTCGCTCGGCGTGCGCGCGACACAGTTCGACTATGGCTCGCCGGAATATCTGGCGTTGGAACTCTATCTCGCGGCGCGGGCCAGGGGCCTGCCGGTCGAGACGCCCGGGATCAGACGCTGATGAAGGACGCGATCACGAAGGATCTGCGGCCCGTGCTGCGAAGAACCGCACTCGTCGCGCTATCGACCTTGCTGGCCTTCGCGACGCAGGCGGCCGCGGCAGCCGATTGGGAGCTGGGGCAGCATCTCGCCTCCGAATGCGTCGCCTGCCATCAGGCCAGTGGGCGCCGGCTGGAGGGCATTCCGGCGATCGTCGGGCTGCCGACCGACCAGTTCGTCGCGTTGATGGACGCCTATAGCCGGAAGCAGCGCGAGAATACGGTGATGCAGGCAATCGCGTCGCGTCTCTCGCCGGACGAGATCGAGGCGCTCGCCGCCTATTACGGCAGTCTCAAGGCTGCCGATTGAGATCCGCGAACAGGTGGAGAGCGCCATGCCGATCGATCGCCGAGGTTTCCTCGCTTCCGCGCTGGCCGTGCCCGCTCTCGGCGCTCCGGCCGTGCTCGGTCAGGCAAAGCCGCGCGTCGTCGTCGTCGGTGGCGGGGCTGGTGGAGCGACTGCCGCGAAGTACATCGCCCGGGACAGCCAGGGTGCGGTCGCCGTCACGCTGGTCGAGGAAAACGAAACCTACCAGACCTGCTTCCATTCGAACCTCTATATCGGCGGCTTCAAGAGCTATGACGAGATCCTGCATCGTTACGATGCGCTGGCGGCGAAGCATGGCGTGACGCTCGCGCGGGCCCGTGCCACGGCAATCGATCGCGACCGCAGGGAGGTCGCGCTCGCGACCGGCGAGCGTCTGCCTTACGACAGGCTCGTCGTCTCTCCCGGCATCGACCTGAAATACGACTCCGTGCCCGGCTGGTCGAAGGAAGCGGAGGAGGCTATGCCGCATGGCTGGAAGCCCGGCCGCCAGACGCAACTCGTTCGGCAGCGGCTCGATGCCGTCCCGGATGGCGGCGTCATCGTAATGATCGCGCCACCCAACCCCTATCGCTGCCCGCCGGGGCCCTATGAACGCGCCTCGATGTTCGCCCACGCCCTGAAGAGGGCGGGCAAGTCCAAGGCCCGGATCGTAATCCTCGACGCGAAGGAGAGCTTCTCCAAGCAGGCCGCCTTCCTGGCCGATTGGGAGAGGCACTATGGCGGCATGATCGAATGGCTCGGCCCCAAGGTGCATGACGGCATCACATCGGTCGATCCCGATACCAACAACGTCGTCACCGGCTTCGAGACCTACAGCGACTGCGCCTTCGTCAACGTCATCCCAGCACAGATGGCCGGAGAGATCGCGCGGAGCGCCGGGCTCGCTCCTGCCGGGGGCTATTGCGAGATCGATCCGGCGACGATGAAATCCGTTGCCGATGCGAACGTCTTCGTGCTTGGCGACGCCTGCATCGCCGGCGACATGCCGAAATCGGCCTTCTCCGCCAACAGCCAGGCCAAGGTCGCGGCCATGGTGGTCCGCAGCGAACTGACCGGCAGCCGCGCCTTCCCGGCCCGCTATTTCAACACCTGCTGGAGCCTGGTCGACACCGACGATGCGATCAAGGTCGGCGGCCGCTACGAACCGAGGGATGGCAAGATCGCCGCGACGGAGACCTTCGTCTCCCGCCCCGGCGAGAGCGATGAGCTGCGCAAGCAGACCCAGGCCGAGAACATCGACTGGTATCAGGCGATCACCGCGGACATGTTCTCCTGACCGGCGCCGCCCGGGCCGGCCTCCTGTGCACAACGGCGGAAATGGGGACGCAGGGACCGATTTTGGGATGGGGCGCACTCCCCAGCTTTGGCGCGGACGGACATAACGGGCGCAGAGAAATGGATGCGGCCGGGCAGGACGGGACGAGATGCGGGTATTCCTCAAGAAGGCCTTGAAGCGCACGGCTATCGCCGTTGCGATCGCCTCCGTTTCGCTCCTGGGGCTGCGCATCTACGACTCCCAGCGCGGCGCTCCGCTCGAGCCCTGGCACACCCACATCCCTAAGGAGCTGTCGATCGCCGAGCTCGACCGCAGCGGCTGGCCGGACTACCTCAAGGCCGAGGCAGAGGCCTTCGCCGGCGTGCGCGCCGAGGTGACGCAGAAGCTCGAGCCCGACGAGCGCGTGCCGGTTAACCGCTACTTCGACGGCAGCCCGATCTATCCCGGGCGCTTCGCGCAGGACTGGAATCGCTCCTACGTGCTGCAACCGGACGGGCCGCCCAAGGGCGCAGCCGTCTTCCTGCACGGACTGACGGATTCGCCTTACAGCCTGCGCCATATCGCGCGGCAATATCGCGAGCGTGGCTTCGTTGCTGTGGCGATCCGGCTGCCGGGCCACGGCACGGTGCCTGCCGGGCTGACCGAGGTCGAGTGGGAGGACTGGCTCGCCGCGACGCGCCTCGCCGTGCGCGAGGCGAGGCGCCTGGCCGGGCCGTCCGCTCCGCTGCATCTGGTCGGCTTCTCGAATGGCGGTGCGCTTGCCCTGATGTATGCCCTGGAAGGGCTGGACGATGCGAAGCTGACACGCGCAGACCGCGTTGTGCTGATCTCGCCGATGGTCGGCATTACGGCCTTCGCCCGCTTCGCAGGGCTCGCCGCGCTGCCGGCCGTCCTGCCGGCCTTCGCCAAGGCGGCCTGGCTCAGCGTCCTGCCCGAGTTCAATCCGTTCAAGTACAACTCGTTTCCGGTCAATGGCGCGCGCCAGTCGCATCTCCTGACGGCCGCCCTGCAGCAGGCGATCCTGAAACAGGCCCGTGCGGGGCGGCTCAAAGACCTGCCGCCGCTGATCACCTTCCAGTCGGTGATGGACTTCACCGTCTCGACGCGTGCGATCATCACCTCGCTCTATGCGCATCTGCCGGCCAATGGCAGCGAGCTCGTGCTGTTCGACCTCAACCGCAGCGCCAAGTTCGGGCCTCTGCTGAACACCTCGGCCGATACCTTGTTGACCCGCATGCTGCCGCCGGTCCCGCGCAATTTCCGGCTTTCGATCATCACCAATGCCAGCCCGGATTCGAGCGAGGTGGTCGAGCGCGTCACGGAGGCCGGCGCGACGCAGGAGAGCGAGCGGGCGCTCGGCCTGTCCTATCCGCGCGACGTCTTCTCGCTCTCGCATGTCGCGCTGCCCTTCCCGCTGACGGATGGGCTCTACGGCATGACGCCCGATCCCAAGGACGATTTCGGCATCGAGTTGGGCTCCGTCGCGGCGCGCGGCGAGCGCGGCACGTTGATCGTCAATCTCGACGCGCTGCTGCGCATGTCCTCGAACCCGTTCTACCCCTATCTATTGGGGCGGATCGACGAGCGTCTCGGGCCGCCGGCAAGCGCAGCGGAGAAAAAGGGAGAGTGAGAGGGGTGCTCCTCAGAACTGCCAGATCAGGGGCACGTAGAAGACTGCCATGACGAAGAACCAGATCATCAGCGGCAGGCCGAGCTTCCAGTAATCGCCGAAGGCATAGCCGCCCGGACCCATCACCATGAGGTTCGTCGAGGTCGCGATCGGCGTCATGAAGGAGGCGGAGCCAGCGACGCACAGGCTCATCAGGATCGGCCGTGGCGAGACGCCCATGCTGGTCGCAGCGGCCATTGCGATCGGGATCACCAGCATCGTCGTCGCCGTGTTGCTCATGATCTGACCGAGGATGGCCGTGAACAGGAACAGCCCTGCAAGGAAGACGGTCGGCCCGCCACCACCCGTCAGGGCGACGAGATGCTGCGCGACGAGGTCGGCTGCGCCGGACTGCACCATCGCGATCGAGAGCGGCATCATCGCGCCGATCAGGATGATCGTCGTCCAGTGGATGGCACGATAGGATTCTTCGACCGAGATGATGCGCGCACCGATCAATCCGAGCGCGCAGAGAAGGGCTGCTACCGCCGGCGGCACGATGCCGGTCGCGAGCAGGACGACGAGGACGGCCAGCGCCGCGATCGCGATTCCTGCCCCTGCACCCATTGGTACGGCCTGGCGCCGGACGAGGTCAGGTGAGTTGACGACCAGCACGTCGGCATCGGCGAGCCTGAGGTCCAGCGCCTTCCAGCTTCCCTTGAGCAGAACCGTGTCGCCCGCCTGAAGGATGGGGGCTGCCGGGTCGAGATCGACGCCGCCGCGCTGGACGGCGAGCACGATCAGGTCTCCGCCCTCCGTGGTCATGCCGGGATGCACGGCGCGGCCGATGAAGGCCGAGCGAGGCGGGATCACGACCTCGGCGAGGCCGGTGCGGCGGTTCAGCAAGGCATCGGCGGCATTTCCGTCATCGGCTTCGTCGCGTGGGGCGAGATGGCGGGCGGCGCAGAGCCGGGCCACCGCCTCGGCCTCGCCCCTGACCAGCAGATAGTCGCCCTCGCGGATCGGGTGGTTCGCGCGCGTGACGCCCGTGTCGTCTGCCTGGACGGTGACGAGCTCGATCCGGCCCTGCTCTTGCGGGAGGCCGATGGCGCTGGGAAGTACGCCGATCAGGTCCGAAGTGGACCGCACGCGCAGATGGAAGAAGCCGTCGGTCAGTCCGTAATGCTCGACCAGTGTCCGGGCGTGCTGGCTGAAATCGGCCGGCAGCCGGGCGTTGCCCTGTGCCGGCAACAGGCGCCTGCCGAGCAGGAGGATGATGAGTATCGTGCCGGCGAGCAGGGGAACGCCGACCAGCGCGAATTCGGCGAAGGCGAAGCCGATCTGGCCGCTGTCCTCCAGCGCCTCCGAGACGAGGAAGTTCTTGGGCGCGCCGGTCAGCAGGATGTTGGCGCCGGCATGGACGGCAAAGGCCAGCGGCATCAAGAGCAGCGTCGGGGATTGCCGCAGCCGGATCGCCGCGATCACGGCCACCGGCATCAGGGCCGCGACCGCTCCGCCGCCGCTGATCAGTGGGGTCAGGCAGCCCGCTGCAGCCATGATGATGACGAGCAGGCGCGAACGGCTCTCGCCGGCCCGTGCTATCAGGATCTGGCCGGCCCAGGCGGTGACGCCGGTCTTTTCAAGCGCGGCGCTGACGATGAACAGGCTGGCGACGAACATCACCGCACGGTCGCCGAAGCCGGCCAGCGCCTGTTCGAGCGTCACGACGCCGAGTGCCCAAAGCGACAGCGCCGCACCGATGGCCACGATGATCACTGGCAGCCGGTTCCAGGCGAACAGCGCGACGGTAACGGCGACGACGAGGGCTGTGCTTTCGATAGCGTTCACGTCGGAGGTCCAGGAATGCGATGTCGGGATGGTCGTGCCGCGGGCCAGACAAGCTCGGGCCTTTATGAGGGCAGCAGGAAGCGTCCGCCAAGCAGGATCACGAGGCCGACCAGCACGAGCCCCGCGAGAGGCCAGCGGCGCAAGCTGGCATCCAACCGCTCGATCGCCGCCGGCACGCACGCGAAGAGCGGGGCCTGCCGCTCCGCCAGCACAAGGATGTCACCTTCCGGCACACGCCCCGCGAAGCTCTCGAAGCGCCGCGCAAGGACGAAGACCGCCCCGCCCAACAGCATCGGCCAGACAAGTTTCCAGAGCGAGCCGATCGTCCAGGCGCTGGCGAACGGTTCGCCGGAGAGGGCCGGGTAGAGCCACCACGGGATTGCGAGCGAGGCGGTGGCAATGGCAAGGAAGGGCATGACCTCGCCTTGCGGGGCGGCTGCCTCGGGTCTCCCGTCGGTTTCGCGCAGCATCACGGCGATGAAATGCAGCATCAGCATCGTGCTGCCTGCGGCGGCGAGCGAAACGGCCAGGCTGAGCACGCCATAGCCGAGCATCGGCTTGACCGCGAGCTTGGCCAGCGCGCCGCTGGTCATGGGCAAGCCGGCGAGGCTGAGCGCCAGCAAGCCTGTCAACCACAGAACCGGCCGCGATTGGCGGCCGCCTGAAGCCAGCGCAACACCGATCGCGAGGAACAGCCCGCCTTTGACCAGCGTGTGATGCACGCCGTAATAGGCTGCGAGACCAGGCGCCGAGGGATCGCCGGCGGCGAGACCTGCCCCCATGATTGCGGCGACGAGCCCCATCTGGCTGACGGTCGAATAGGCCAGAATCGTCTTCGGCCTGCGCTGGGCCACGCCGAGTGCGACGCCGCCATAGGCAGTCAGGATGCCGGCAGTCGCGAGCAGGGTGCCCCAGAACGGCAGGGCGGTGTCGAAGGGCAGGAAGCGGATCAGCCCGATCACCCCGGCCTTGACCAGGACGCCGCTGAGCACCGCCGAGGCTGGCATTGGTGCGGCCGGATGCGCCAGAGGCAGCCAGATATGCAGCGGCACCAGCCCCATCTTGAGGGCAAAGCCGAGGATCAGCATCAGCACGATGCCGTCCCGCATCGCTGAGCCCGACAGGGTCGCGACCGCATCGCGGATCAGCGGGTTCGGATCGGGATTGCCCGCCGCCAGCATTACGAAGCCGAAGAGGATGAAGGCCTCGCCGAGCAAGGCGAGCACCATATACACGACGCCGGCTCGCTTTGCCGCGGCGGTTTGTTCATGTGCGACCAGCCCATAGGCCGAGAGGCTCGCCAGCGTGAACAGCAGGTAGAAGCTTGCGATGTCGGAGACGATGAAGACGCCGAGGCTCCCTGCCAGCGTCAGCAGCCACCAGACGCAGAAGCTCGTCATCCCCGGCTTGGCGCGCAGATAGGAGGCGGCATAGCCACTGGCGGCGCTCCACAGGAGTGCCGCGCCGCCGAGCAGGATCGCGCCGGGCTGGTCCAGCGCCAGCGTCATCCGGAACGGCACCGGGAAGGAGGCGGCCGTGCCTGTCGGCAAGAGCAAGGCGGCAAGCAGTGCCGGAACCGGAGCGAGCCAGAGCAGCCCCGGCGCCCGGTGCCGGAAGGGACGCGCCAGGCAGCCCGCAGCCATCGCCAACGGCACCAGCAGGCAGGCGGCGAGGAGGAGGCCCGCGGCGCTCATGGCGCACCTGCGATGTCGGGGCGGCCGATCTGCAGCAGCCCGAAGGGCTCGAGCGGCAGGAAGCCGAGCGCCACCGCCAGCACGGCCAGGATCAGCGGCACGATCTCGAGCCGGAGCGGGATCGGTCTGCGCAGCACCAGCGGCTCGGCCGGCGTCGCCAGGGCCCGGTCGACCACGCGGAAGACATACCCGCCGGCCAGAAGCCCGCCTGCGAGGATCGTCAGCGCCAGCCAGAGCTGGCCACCGACGGCTGCGGCCGTGAGCAGCAGGCATTTCGCGATGAAGCCGCCGCTCGGCGGGATGCCCATCAGCGACAGGCCCGCAAGCCCGAAGGTTGCGGCGCTTAGCGGAAGCACGCGGCCGAACCCGCCGAGATCGCGGATGCGGTCGTGCCCGACCGCCTCCGCGACGATGCCCGCTGCCATGAACATCGCGGCCTTGGCGAGCGCATGCGAGGTGAGCTGCAGCGCGCCTCCCGTCCAGGCGATCGTGCCCCAGGGCGCCGAGCCATCGCCGATGCCAGCGAGCGGGAAGACGATGAAGAGGTAGCCGATCTGCGCCACGGTCGAATAGGCGATCATCAGCTTGAGGCGCTCCTGCCGCAGCGCCATGACGCTGCAGAACAGGATCGAGGCCGCGCCCATCACGGCCAGCACCTGCCCGGCGATGGCAGCCGCCTCGGGCGGAGCGATCTCGACGACGAGGCGCAGGATCAGGACGACAGGGGCCTTGATGACGAGCGCCGAGAGCACGGCGCTGGCGGCGGCCGGTGCGCCCGCATGAGCCGGCGGCAGCCACAGATGCAGCGGAAACAGCGCGGCCTTGGCAATGAGCCCCGGGATCATCAGCGCCAGCGCGATATGGATCGCGGCGCCATGCTGGCTGGCACCGGCGATCAGCCGGATGTCGAGCGTACCGTAGGCGCCGTAAAGCAGGCCTGCCCCGAGGAGGTAAAGCATCGAGCCAAGCAGCGCGAACATCAGATAGCGCAGCGCCGCCGCGACCGTCTCGCCGCGACCGTCGAGGCAGACCAGCGGCACAGCCGCGAAGGTCAGCAGTTCGAGCGCGACATAGAGGTTGAACAGATCCTGAGACAGGAAGACGAGGTTCAGCCCGCTCCACAGCCCCATCAGCAGCATCCAGAAGCTCGTCGCCAGCCGGCCGTCGCAGCTCGCCTGGTCGAGGCTGAACAGGTCTCGCGCGAAGATCCCGGTCGCGGCGATGACGGCGGCGGTCACGGCCAGCATCATCACCGAGAGGCCGTCGGCGCGCAGCGCGATGCCGAGCGGCGGCTGCCAGTTGCCGACGATGTAGGTCAGCGCCGCGCCGCTGCGGACGAGCTCGATGCCGGTGGCGAGCGCGACGCCAAGCCCAAGCGCCATGGTGATGAGCGCGATGCGCCGGGTGTGACGGGGGCCGAGCACCAGCATCGCCAACACGGCCGAGGCCGGCAGCATGACGGCGAGCACCAGCAGCAGTCCGCTCGGCGTTGCGGCATAGAGCGGCGTCACGCTTCGCTCCTCGCTGCCGTCTCTGATGGCTCGGGCGAGGTCGGGTCGAGCGTGGCCGTGCCGGTCAGTGATGCGAGCCGGCGCAGCAGCGCGATCGCGAGAGCCGTTGCGGCGAAGGCGACGACGACGCCGGTGATCACCATGGCCTGCGGCACCGGATCGCCGCCCAGTCCCATCGCGGCGCCGCGGCGCGAGACGGCTCCGAAGACCAGGAAGATGCCGGCACCGAGGATGTTGAAACCGACGAGCCGACGCAGCAGCTCCGGATGCGCGATCACGCAGAACAGCCCGATGCCGACCAGCGCAGAGCCACACAGGCCGAACAGCGAGGCAGAGGTCAGGGCGATCGCGCTCATGGCTTGGGCGCCCTGTCGGGAGGGCCTGAGACGAGCAAGGCGAGCGTGCCGCCGACCGCGAGCGTCAGGGCGACCTCGATCACGACGATCAGCGGCTTGGCGATCGCCGGCGGGTAGGACAGAAAGCCCTCCGCGACGGCGACACCCATCAAGCCGACGAGAATGAAAAGTGCCGGCCCGGCGGCCAGCATCATCCGCAGCGTGGGCAGCCGCGTCTCGGGCGCGGCGCGCAGGCCGGCCAGCAAGACGAGCAGCCACATCGCCGCCAGGATCGTTCCGGCCTGAAAGGTCCCGCCCGGCGCGTCAGCTCCGACCCAGACCTGATAGACCGCGATCAGCACGCCGAAGGGCGGAAGCACGCGGGCGAGGAAGATCAGCGGCTCCGGCACCATCGCCGGGCGCAGGTATGAGGCGCCGCCCCAGGCATTGTCGGTGCTCAGCGACCAGACCCCAATCAGTGCGAGGATCAGGACGATCTTTTCCAGCAGCGTGTCGATCGCGCGATAGGCGAGCAGCACGGCGGTTACCGGATTGCCGAGCCCGGTTGCGTCGATGGCGGCGACGGCCTCCCTCGCCAGACTGGGCGCGGGATGCGGAAAGGACAGCACGGCATAGCCGAGGCCGAGCGTGACGGCGCCGCAGAACAGCGCCGGAACGTGCCAGTTGCGTTCGAACGCGGGCGTGGCACGGGAGGCTCGGCTTGCGAGATGCGCCTGCGCCTTGAGCAGCAGCATGCCGGTCAGGCCGCCGCCGATCGCGGCTTCGGTCAGTGCAACATCGATCGCGGCGAGCCGCACCCAGGCGAGGCCGAGCAATAACCCGAAGGCGATGAAGGCAACGATGGCGCCCTTACCGTCGCGGCCGACGACGACATGCAGCGCGAGCGCGATCAGCCCCGAAACCAGCGCGATGTCGAAGACGAGACTCATGCGTCCGGCTTCCGGCGTGCGGCGATGCCGGCGATCAACTGGCTCGCGGTCGCAGCCGACAATTGCGCCAGCAGCCAGACGCAGACGAGCTTGATTCCGCCTGCGATGCTCGGCATCTGCGGCAGCAGCCCGATGACGATCAGGCCGAGGCCGAGACTGTCGGCCTTGCTCAATGCATGCAGCCGGCTCAGCGTATCGGGAAAGCGCAGCAGCCCAAGCGTCCCCGCCAGGAAGAGAAGGGCGCCGGCCGCTACGAAAACGAGCGTGAAACCATCGGTCAGCGAGATCATGGCCGTTCGTCCGGTTCGTCCGACGCCGTTTCGCCCAGCGTGAAAGCGGCGCAGGAGAAGGCCGAGAGCAGCACGAGCAGGAGCGCGACATCGGTCAGGGCCGGCTGCGCAGATGCCGTGCCGAGCAGGAGCAGCGTCGCCGCGCCCCCCGTTCCGAGCAGTTGCACCGCCATCAGCCGCTCGATCGCGATGCGCGAGCGCAGCACCACCACCAGCCCCGCCGCGCTGGCCAGTAGGACGAACAAGGCGACAGTGGTCAGGCTTTCAGCCACGATCGCGCCCTCCCGGCTTTGTGCTGTCCTGGCCCTGCGCAGGGTGCAGGATGCCGAGGAAGGCCGCTTCATCGGCCGCGAGCTCGGCCGCCACCGGCGCGTCCATGTCGAGGCAGTGGACCCGCATGTCGCCGCTGACCGAGCAGGAGACCGGCAGCTTGCCCGGCTGGAGGCTCATCACCGCGCACATCGCGCCCTGCGCCAGGCCGGACGGAAGCGTCGCACGATAATCGACCAGCCCAGGCCTGAGCGCGATGCGCGGCGCCAGGGCGCGCCGGGCGATATCGGCACCCGCAATCAGTGATTGCGGCAAGAAGCGCAGGACGAAGCGTGCGAGGCCGGACGGCGACAGCCGTCCATCCGATGGCCAGAGCCAGGTGCTCGCCCATGTCGCCGCCGCCGTCGCAAGGACGCCGAACGGCATGTCCTTCGCCGCGGTGCCGATCAAGGCGAGCCAGACAAGGAAGAAGCCGAAGCTCCGCGCCAGAAGGGAGGCGGTCAGCATGCGTCCGCGCGCTTCTGGAAGGTCATTCATCACGAAGATGCCCGCTGGATGCGGACGAAAATGTCAGATGACGCCAGCTTGCACGGATGCGAACAAGCAAGATCGCTCGGTGAGTTCAACGAATTACTCGGTCTGGAAGAAAGAGGTCTTTCCAGTTTCATTCGGGGTGAGTGTCTCTTGTTAAATCGAACGGTATGATATTGCGTTACGCTGATGGATTAAGGTAGCATCCGCTTCCGGGGCGGGCATCTGCCGCCTGTCTCAGTTCTGTGCCCGCCGTCCCATTTTGCGGGCGGGCCGTTTCAGGTCGTGCCGATGGTTCCAGTGAGACGTTTGCAAGCGTCAGCGTCCTCCGGAGGCCTCCGCCGATGCTGATCGAACCGCGCCACGGCGACGCCGAGGACGATGCGAGCAGCACCAAGACGCATTCGCTCATCGCCATCGCGGGCTCCCTCCTCGGTGAGATCAACCTGCCGAAACTCGCCCTGGCCTGGGTCATCCTGGCTCTGGTTCCGGGCATCCTGCTCGGCGTCGCACCGCTCCTCGTCACCGCCTGGTTCGGCAACATCTCCGGCCGGATCATGGCGCTGGCCGGAATTGGCCCGCTTTTGATCCTCGTCGCGGTTGGCGCCATCGGCTGGTTCGGATTGCGGCCCTTGTTCCGGGCGGCGGAGCGCAGCTTCTGGTCGCTCAATTCGCTGGCCGTCCAGCCAGGCTATGTGCTCTCCCGCGAAGGGCTGCGCCATCTGGCCGAGCGCTTCCTCCCTGCCGGCGCCAGCGAGGACAGCCGAGCCCGCCTGCGGGCGCTGACGGCCTTCGCAGCCGGGCTCGGCGCGGCGCTCGTAGCGGGCGGCATCGCCACCGCCGTCTGGCCGGCGACACGCTGGTCGGGAGAGGTCGCTGATCTCGCGCATCCCTTGCGCCTCGCGGTGCCGGCGCTGGCCAACACGGTCGCCGTCATGAGCGGCTTCTTCGCGGTCGCCGCGCTGGCCTGGGGCATCGCCGATGCCATCATGGATCAGCCGCGCGATCTGGCCCGGTTCGATGATGCGCCGGCAACGGGGCGGCAATGGCGCGTGGCGCATCTCTCCGACATCCATGTCGTCGGCGAGCGCTATGGCTTCCGCATCGAGAGCGGGCGCGCCGGTCCGCGCGGCAACGAGCGGCTCGGGCTCGTACTGGAGCGGTTGGCGGCGATCCACGCCGAGGCGCCGCTCGACGCCGTGCTGATCACCGGCGACATGACCGATGCTGGTCGTTCGGCCGAATGGGCGGAGTTCCTCGACGCGCTGGCGCGCCATCCGCAGCTCGCCAAGCGCACGCTGATCCTGCCCGGCAATCACGACGTCAACATCGTAGACAGGGCCAATCCGGCGCGGCTCGAACTGCCGACGAGCCCGGGTAAGCGCCTCCGGCAGATGCGGACGCTCTCGGCCATGGAAGCCGTGCAGGGCGCGCGCGTCCATGTCGTCGACAAAAATGCGGGTGAGATCGGCAAGACCCTGTCCGACCGGCTCGAACCTCATCGTGAGGCGATCGGGGCCTTCGCCGATGCGGGCGGCCTTCGGTTGTCGATGGGCCTGTCGGCGATCTGGGAGGAGGTCTTTCCGATGGTGCTCCCGCCGGCGCAGGCGGATGGGCTCGGCGTGGTGCTGCTGAACTCGAATGCAGAGACGCATTTCTCCTTCACCAATGCGCTCGGCCTCGTCGCCGAGGAGGATATGCGGGCCATGCTCGCCGCGCTGGCTCAATATCCGCAGGCGCGCTGGATCATCGCGCTGCATCACCATCCGGTCGAGTATCCGCAGCGAGCCAAGGCCTTCTCGGAGCGGATCGGCACGGCGCTGATCAATGGCAGCCGCTTCGTGCGCCAGCTCAAGCCGCATGGGCGCAGGCTGGTCGCGATGCATGGGCACCGCCATGTCGACTGGATCGGCCGCTGCGGCGCGCTCCGGATCGTCTCGGCGCCGTCGCCCGTCATGGAGGCGACGAACGATGAGCCGACCGCCTTCTACATCCACCGACTTGCCGCCGGTGCCGATGGGGGGCTCGCCCTGCTGGCGCCGGAGAGGGTCGAGATCTCGCCTGGAAACCCGATCTGAGCAAACAGCGTGGTCGCGCCCTGCGCGGGCGCGCGTCTTACGACGAGGCGCGAGATCTTCCGGCCCGGTGAGCGCTCAAGGCCGGTTGGCCAGCGCGCCGCTCACGCTTTCGTCGTTCGCCGGTATTGGTTCGCGCGGGGAGGAGCCTAACAGTTCTGCCACCCACAGGCTCGCCGGGTGCTGTGCGCAGAAGGTCAGCAGGGCGATGCTGATCGGCACGCCGATGAAGGCGCCGAAGATGCCCCAGAGATAGCTCCAGAAGAACACCGAGAACAGCACCAGCGCCGGCGACATCGCGAGGGCGCTGCCGGAGACGCGCGGCTCGATATAGCTACCGACGACGAACTGGATCAGGTTCAGGCAGGCGAAGACCGAAACCACCGCCTCCCACGACCCGAACTGGGTCATCGCGAACAGCGTCGGGAAGACGGTCGCGACCAAGGGGCCGAGGAAGGGGATGTAGTTCAGCGAAAAGGCGATGAAGCCCCATTCTGCCGCCAGCGGCAGGCCGACGGCCTTCGCGAAGCCCCAGACGAGCAGGCCTGTAACGACGCTCATCGCAGTCCGCACCAGCATATAGCGGTAGAGCTTCGCCGCCGTCTGCTCGCTGCCGCGCAACAGTACGTCGCCGACGACGCGGTTACGCATGGCCTTCAGCTTGCGCGCAAAGTCCTCGACCTCGAGCAGGCCGAGGATGACGTAGACCAGCACCACCAGCCAGAAGCTCATTGTCGTGTTGAGGCGGCCGGTCACGGTCTGCGCCGTGCGCAGCATCCAGGCGACGTTGAAGTTCTCGGCCCAGAGACCGGTCACGGCGATCCCGTGTCCTTCGAGCCAGGTCGTCGCCTGGTCGTACAGTGCCTGGAAGCGGCCGGCGTCACTGACGATCCAGCGCCCGACCCGGCCGAAGGCCCAGACGATCAGCGAGCCGAAGGCGAAGAATGCCAGCACCATCACGACGATGCTGATGAACAGCGCCAGCATGCGTGGCAGGGCACCCTGCAAGGCGCGTTGCAGCGGCCAGACCAGCGCAATGATGAACAGCGCGAAGGCGACCGGAGCGAAGACGGAACTCGCCACGGACAGGGCCGCGACCACCAGGATGATGGCGATCAGCACCTGGGCGCCTTGATGAATCTTGCCGCTTGTCATCTGCATTCCCGTCAAGTCCTGCCCGCGCGGAGCCTGGAGTAGAAAGTCGTGTCGTCATCCCAGGCGCAGCGAAGCCGAGACCCGGGATCCATTCCGCCACATTCGCCGGAAAGGGTTGGGAATGGATCCCGGATCTCCCTGGGGGCGCCCGCTGTGACCGGCGCGGATCGCCGGAGAAATGAGCGAAACAGTCCGCTCACACGCCCTCGGTCAACTCGTCGAGGTCCAGCGTCGAGCGCTTGCCGATATCGTCCTGATGCGTCCGATAGAACAGCTCTGCGGACTGGCGGCCCTCGGCGCGCAGCATCGTGAGGAACTCCCACTCCGCGTTGAGCTTCGAGGAGTAGCCGAGCTCGGCCATCCTGTCGCTGGTGATGCGGTGGACCCGCATCCCCGCCCAACGCGCGCCCTCGCCGTCTTTCGGATTTGCGCCCTTGCGCAGCATCGCCATCATCCTGAGTTCCTTGAGCAGGACACCGTTGAACGAGACCTCGTTCAGTCGGTTGAGGATATCCCGCGCCGTGGTCGGCGTGCCCGGCCGTTCGACCGGGTTGATCTGGACCAGGATCGTGTCGAGCGCATTGCTCTCGCGGATCAGCGGGGTCATCGTCGGGTTGCCGGAATAGCCGCCGTCCCAATAGCCGTCGCCGTCGATTTCGATCGCCTGGAAGAGGGTCGGCAGGCAGGCCGAGGCAAGCAGCACCTGCGGCGTGATCTCGGCATTGCGGAAGACGCGGCCCCGGCCGGTGCGGACATTGGTGGCCGTGATGAAGAGCTTGATCGGGCCGGCCGCCAGCGCCTCGAAATCGATCACGTCCGTCAGGATGTCCGCCAGCGGGTTCGAGCCGCCGGGGTTGAGGCTATAGGGCGAGACGACGCGGGACATCATGTCCATCGCGACGAAGAGAGGCGAATTGTCGAGCGTCCAGCGTCCGAGCAGGATGTCGAGCGGGCTGCGCTGGAACGGGCTGAACCGCGCCGCCTCCGATGTCTTGCGCCAGAACGCCTCGAGCGCCAGCCTTGCACCTTCCCGGCCGCCCTTTGCGAAGCCCGACGCCAGCACGGCGGCATTCATGGCTCCGGCCGAGGTGCCCGAGATCGCCTCGATCGTCAGCCAGTCCTCCTCGAGGATGCGGTCGAGCACGCCCCAGGTGAAGGCGCCATGCGCGCCGCCGCCCTGCAATGCCAGGTCGATGATGAGCGGCGCGCGTTCGCTGCCGCTCGCAGCCGTCGCCGCACCCTGTTGTGCCTTTGGAGCCTTGCTCAACCCTCACCCCCTCGCAGTAGCGCCGGCCGGTCCGATCATGTCGATTTCACCAGCCCCGAGAAACCCGCGACCGCCAGCAGGCTGAGCGCCCAGCCGACGATCGCCTGGAAATAGAAGTAATTGATCGCGATCCTGCCGACGGTGCTGTTCGGATTCGGGCGCCAGAACGATTTCTGGCCGAGGTCGAGCACCGGCAGCAGCGTGTCGAGCGAATAGAACCACGGGTTGAAGGCAGGGTAGCTCGAAGCCTCGCCTTGCTCGCGATAGCAGGCGAGTTGCGTCTGCCCCGGTGCCGCCCGCCCGCTCATCGACTGCGGCGGTGAGCCGATCAGGCGTTGCTCGGCGGTGGTCACCCCGCACAGCGCCCATTCCGGCGAGCGCAGCACGACGGCGCTGTTGGGCTTGAAGGCACCGCCGGCCTCCGCCACCCCGAAGACCGCAACGCCGGTGACCCAGAACAGGGTCAGCCAGAGAAAGGCCAGCAGCGGCTGGCGCCCATAGCGGACGGTCACCGCGAGGAAGTTGTCGTTCAGCCGCAGCAGGGCCCGCCAGAGCGGGTTGCGCGCCCGCGCCCGCCGCGCCCGGCGTTGCAGCTTTTCCTTCATGATCAGGACGCTGCGGGCATCCTCGCCATGGCCCATCTCGCGGAAGACGGAGGCGAGCTGCTCATAGGGCTGCGGCCAGAAATCCTCGCCCCAGCGCTGGGGTGCCTGCCGGGACAGCCAGTCGAGCCGGCTCGCAGCATCGACCGGGGCGGCGATGAAGGCGCCGTAGCGGCAGCGGTTGAGCAGGAGGTCGCCAGGCGCCGGCCAGCAGACCGCCTCGTCATGGATGGTGCCGATCGAGGCTCCGGTCATGGCGAGCGCACCGCCGATGCGGGCCTCGTTGCGCAGGAAGAAAGCACCTTTGATCTGGGCACGGCTGAGGTCGAGCGCCATCGTGCCCGGCTGCTTCAGTTCGGCGCCGCTGACGTCGAGATCGCCGCTGACCACGGCCGCGACGAGGCGGACTTCGCCGGCGATCTGGGCCTTGCGCAGCACGACGCTGCCGCCGTTCTCGACCTCAGTCGCATCGATTGCGACGCTGTCCGCTTCCTCGATCACCGCGCCTGCGCAGTCGAGATCGGCGGTGATACGGGCGCCGGCGACCGTGATGCCACCGCGCAGGGTCGCCCCACGCAGCAGCAGGTTGCGCAGCTCGATCGCTGCCGCGTCGATCGCGCGCCCGCTCGGCGCGCGGATGGTCGCCCCGTCGCATTCGAGATTTCCGCCGAGCCGGGACTGGGGGATGTTGACCTCGCCCTGGACATGCGCGCCGCGCAGATAGACGCCGCCGCGCGCCTCCAGACGCTCGGCCTCGAGGCCGGGCAGGGACGAGCCGTCCAGGAACAGACGGTTGATGATCGCGGCGCGCAGGATCGGCGTCGCTTCGAAATGGCAATCGATCAGCCCGATGTCGCGGAAGACATGGCAGGCTTCAAGATCGAGCGTCTCGGTGATCCAGGCCCCGGTGATCCGGACGCCCTTCTCGTGCGGGCGGCAACCCTCCTGCCCGCCAAGCATCAGGAAGCGCAGGAAGGAGGCGCGGATAACGCGGCTCGGATCGGGTGCCTCGGGCCTCGTGCCGTCGCCGAGCCGGTCGTAGTTGCCGCTGAGCAGCCGGGCGACGACCTCTTCCTCCGCCGGCAGCAGCGGCTGGAAGTCGTCGAGCCGCGCGGTCGCAAGCGCCCATTGCGCCCGCTCCGCCAAGGGCCCGGCCGCTGCGGCTGCGCTCATGTCGCGGCCGGTGCAGCCGTTCCGCTCGGGGCCGCGGCCGCCAGCGCCTCGCGCAAGGCCGCCTCCTTGGTCTCGTCGAAGGAGGTGCTCATCAGCGTACCGCCGCTGCCGCGCAGATCGGCCAGCACCTTGTCCGTCGTCATCTTGCGGATCAGCAGGAACAGCCCGGCGGTGCCCGGCTGGAGTGCCTCCGCCGTATCCTTCATGAACTGGTCGTTGATGCCGACATCGGTCAGCCTGCCGCCGAGAGCGCCCGAGGCTGCGCCAAGCGCGGTCCCGAGCAGCGGCGCCATGAAGATGAAGCCGATCAGCGTGCCCCAGAGCGCCCCAGAGGCTGCCCCGGTCGTGGTCAGGTTCATCAGTTGGTTCAGCTTGATGTGCCCGGCCTGGTCCTTGACCACGACGACGGCGTCGCCGAGCTCGATCAGGTATTCGCGCTGCATCGCGAGCACCTTCTTGCGGACCTCCTCGGCCTTTTCCTCTGTCGGGAATGCGATGAAGACCAGATCGCTCATGTTCTCGGCTCCTTCGGTTGAGGTCTCAGCTGTCTTTGCGGATGCGCTCCGCGTCCGGGCGCGGTCAGCCCGGCGTCTTGGCGGCGCCGGCCGCCGCGCTGCGTGCGCCCGCCGCCGGCAACGGTGCCACCCGCTGCCCGGAATGCAGCGCCTGGACGCCGGCCGAGACGATGGTCTCGCCGGGCGCGAGCCCTTGCGAAACGATCACGTGGTCGGGGTCGAAGCGCAGGATGTCGATCGGCCGCAGGCTGACGGTGGAATTGACGGGGTCGACGATCCAGACCGCAGGCGAGGTGCCCGATTGGGTCAGGGCTGTCGCGGGGATTGCGGTGATCACGGCGGACGAGGTCTCGATCGACCCCACGACCGTCGAGCCGAGGCGCATCGCCTCCGGCGGATCCTGCAGCCCGACCCTGACCTGGAAAGTCCGCGTGACTGGATCGGCTTGCGGCGAGACTTCGCGAATCCGCCCGACCGCGCTGACGCCGGGTGCCTCGGCAAGCCTCACCCGGACGATCTGCTCGCCGGCCTTCGCTTCCAGCAGCCTGGCCGGGACGCTGAAGACGGCGTCGCGACCGTCATCGCGCGCGATCTGGACGATGGCCTGGCCGGGCTGGACGACCTCTCCGGGCTCGGCACTGCGGGCCGTCACCACGCCGGCGACATCGCTGCGCAAATCGGTGAAGCCGAGCCTGTCCTGCGCCAGCTCGAGCTGAGCTTCGGCATTTTCGAGCGCGGCCTGGGCCGCTTCCTGCGCCTTCTCGGCGGCATCGAAGCGTGGCCGGGTGGTGAAGCCCTGGCCCATCAGCCGTTCCTGCCGCTCGAAGGTGTTGCGTGCGGTCACGACCTCGCCGCGTGCTGCCTCCAGCGCGGCACGGGCGGCGGTGACGGCATTGGTCTCGATCGTCCGGTCGAGCCGGGCGACGATCTGGCCGGGCGCGACCCGGTCGCCGACATTGACCGGGCGATCGGTGATCCGGCCGGCGATGCGGAACGCAAGCGACACGGTCTTCTCAGCCTGGATCTCGCCGCTGAGGTCGACGCCTCCCGCGAGCTTGCCCGCCTCGATCTTGACCACCTGCACCGGCCGGCCGGCGCTCGGCGCGGCCTTCTCGGCGCGGTCGCAGGCGGTGAGCGCGAGCAGCAGGGTCACGCCGAGCAGGGCGCGCCCGGGGAGGGGGCGTGCCGGGCGGGAACGATCCGTGTTCATCGTGAGGAGAGGGCGACGGGTCATCGTGCAGTCGCTCCCGCGGTGCGAGGGGGCTTGCCTTGGCCCTTGGTCTGGCCGTTGCCCTGGACCTTGCTGGCAGGGGCCTTGTCGGCGCCGGGCGATGTGCCGCCGAAGACGGTGACATAGAGCACGGGCAGCAGGATCAGCGTCAGGACGGTCGCGACCAGCAGGCCGCCCATGATCGCGAAGGCCATCGGCCCCCAGAAGACGGTCGGCGCGATCGGAATCATGCCGAGCACGGTCGAAACCGCGGTCAGCATGATCGGCCGGAAGCGGGTCGAGGCGGCGTCCAGCGCGGCCTCCGTGATGCTCTTGCCGGCCGCCCGTTCGGATTCGATCTGACCGATCAGGATCACCGCGTTCTTGGTGATGATGCCGATCAGCGCGAGCACGCCGAGCAGGGCGACGAAGCCGAGCGGCTTGCCGGACAGTAACAGCGCGCCGACGACGCCGATCATGCCGAGCGGCGCGATGCTGACCACGATCGCGAAGAGCCTGAAGCTGCGCAGTTCCGCCATCAGTACGGTGAACATGATCAGCAGCATCACCGGCACCACCGCGATCACCGAAGCCTGCGACTTCGCGCTTTCCTCCACCGTGCCGCCAGTGGCGATGCCGTAGGCGGGCGGCAATGTCTTGCGCAGCTCCTCGACGGCGGGTGCCAACGCGCTGACGACCGTGTCGGGCAGCACGCCGGGCTTGATGTCGGAGGCCACGGTCAGCGTCGGCACCCGGTCGCGACGCCAGATCAGCGGCGCGTCGAGATCGTAGCTGAAGGTAACGAATTGCGAGAGCGGCACAGAGCGGCCGCCGGGCAGTGCCACCTGCATCGTGCGTAGCGTGTCGAGCGAAATCCGGTCCGCGCCCTGGGCGCGCACGACGACATCGACCAGATAGATGTCGTCGCGCAGCTGCGTCACGACCGTGCCGGAGACGACCGTGTTGACAATGCCGGCGAGCGCCGCCGAGCTCAGGCCGAGCCGGCGCGCCTCGTCCTGGTCGACCCGCAACCGCAATTCGCGAGAGGGTTCGATCCAGTCGAAACTGATCTGGTCGGTATTCGCGTTGCTGGCGACAACCTGCGCCAGCTTCATGGCGATGGTCCGGACCTCGACGATATCGGGCCCCGTCACGCGGTACTGCACCGGCGAGCCGACCGGCGGGCCGAGCTCGAGCGGATAGACGCGAGCGACGAGATTTGGGAATTCTGTCGCGAGCCGAGCCTCCAGCTTCTTCTGCAGCCTGTCGCGCGCCGCCAAGTCCTTGGCAACGATCACAGCCTGATTGAAGAAGTCGTTCGGAAGCTGTGCATTCAGCGGCAGGTAGAAGCGGATCGCGCCACGACCGACATAGGTGCTCCAGCGCGCGACGTCGGGATCATCCTTCAAGGCCGCTTCGAAACGCTTCACCAGCGACTCGCTGGCATAGATCGAGGCGTTCTGCGGCAGCGTCATGTCGACGAGCAGCTCGGTGCGGTCCGAGGCCGGGAAGAACTGCCGCGGCACCAGCGGAAGGGCGAGCAGCGAAGCCACGAACAGTCCGAGCGTCACCGCGATCGTCAGCCAGCGCACGCGGATCGCTCCGGAGAGGAGGTTCCTAAACCCCTTCTCGACCCGGCCGGGGCCGGAGGCCTTCGCCGAAGTCTGCGGCGCCTTCAGCAGCGCCATGCCCAGCACCGGCGCGAAGATCACCGCCACGAACCAAGATACGACGAGCGCAATCGTGACGACTGCGAAGAGCGAGAAGGTGTATTCGCCGGCCGAGCTCGCCGCGAAGCCGATCGGCACGAAACCGGCGATGGTCACGAGCGTGCCCGCAAACATCGCCACGGCATATTTATCGAAGGCGAAGGTCGCTGCCTTCTCTTTCGCGTCGCCGGCCGCGAGCCGCGTCACCATGGCGTCAGTCGTCGTCATCGCGTCGTCGACGAGGAGCGCCAGCGCGATGATGAGGGCGCCCAGCGAAATGCGCTGCATGTCGATGTTGACGACGTTCATGACGGCGAAGACCACGGCGAGCGTCAACGGGATCGAGAGCGCCACCACGAGGCCCGGCCGCACGCCGAGACTGATGAAGCTGACCACCAGAATGATCGCGACCGATTGCCAGAGCGAGGTCATGAAGTCGTCGATGGCCTCGTCGACCGTGACGGACTGGTCGGCCACGAGCCGGGGCTCGATGCCGACAGGCAAGTCCGCTGTGATCTTGTCCATCGCGGCCTTGATGTTCTGCCCCAGCGCCAGGATGTCGCCGCCATCGCGCATGGCGATGCCAAGCCCGATCGCCTCCTGACCGTTGACGCGGAACATCGGCTGCGGCGGATCGGCAAAGCCACGCCTGACCGTTGCGATGTCGGCGAGCCGGACCATGCGGTCGCCGACCGGGAAATTGACGTTGAGCAGGTCGGCCTCGGACTGGAAGGCGCCGGTGACCCGCAGCGAGAAGCTCTCGTTCTGAGTCTGCACGACGCCGGCCGGCCTGACCACGTTCTGGCTCTGCAGCGCGCCGAGCAGGGCGCTGCGATCGATGCCGAGATTGGCGAGTTCCCGCACCGAGAATTCGATGAAGATGCGCTCGTCCTGCGCGCCGATGATCTCGATCTTGGAGACGTCGGGCACGAGCAGCAGCTTCGACCGGGCTGCCTCGACGTGGTCGCGCAATTCGCGGCCGCTGAAGCCGTCGGCGGTGAAGCCGTAGATGATGCCGAAGGTGTCGCCGAAGCGGTCGTTGAAGAACGGCCCCTGCGTGCCGGCCGGCAGCGTGTGGCGGATATCGGCAACGAGATTGCGGACCTTGAACCAGGTCTCCTGCACATCGCGCCCCGGCACGGAATCCTTCAGATTGACGAAGATCGTCGTCCGGCCGGGCGTCGTGAAGCTGCGCACGAAGTCGAGCCCGGGCGTCTCCTCGATCTGGCGCTCCAGCCGCTCGGTCAACTGCTTGAGCGTGTCTTCCATGGTCGCGCCTGGCCATGCGGCAGCGACGACCATCGACTTGATGACGAAGGCGGGGTCTTCGTTGCGGCCGAGCTTGACGAAGGAGAAGATGCCGGCCGCGACCGCCACGATCATGAGGTAGATCACGACCGAGCGGCTCTTCAGGGCCCATTCGGAGAGGTTGAACTTCATCGTGCCTCGGTCCCGGACAGGCGCACGCGCTGCCCTTCCTTCAGGAGATTTGCGCCGGCGGTGACGACGATGTCGCCGAGAGCCAGCCCCTTGCCGACGATGGCTGTAGCGGGATCGCGCGAGAGCAGTTCGAGCTTGCGCAGCGAGACCGTCAGCGCGTTCGGATCAACGATCCACACGCCGGTATCCTGCCCGTTCTTCGCCAGCGCCGTCGCGGGAATCGCGATGCCCGAGACCTCGCCACCACGGATGCTGCCGGAAACCGCGGTGCCGAGGCGGAAGGAGGGCGGCGGGTTCGCCAATCCGACGCGGACCCGGAAGGTGCGTGTCACCGGGTCGGCCTGCGGTGCGACCTCGCGGACATGGCCGCGCACGCTGACCGCGGGGTCACTCGACAGAGAGACATAGATGGTGGCGTCGGCGGGAATGGCGCGGATCGTCTCGGCCGGCAGCTCGAAGACGGCATCGCGCCCGTCGCGCCGCGCGAGCTGCACGATCATCCGCCCGGCCGCAACGACCTCCGCCGGCTCGGCACCGACCCGCGTCACGATGCCCGGCGCATCGGCCTTGAGCGTCGTGAACGCGACGATGTCCTCGGCCGTCCGGACGCGGGCCTGCGCCGCTTCGACCTGCGCGCGCGCCGCGACGCGGCCCTGCTCGGCGGCCTCGAAATCGGCCTGGCTGGTGACATTGCGCGCGAGCAGGTGCTCCTGCCGCTGATGCTGGTTCTCGGCCTTCCGCAGCGCGCCCTCAGCGGCCGTGAGCGCCGCGCGGGCGGCGCGCAGATCATTGAGCTCGTTCTCGGGATCGAGCCTCGCGACGACTTCGCCCTCGGCCACGGTGGCGCCGACACCGACGAGGCGTTCAGCCAACCGTCCGCCGATGCGGAAGGACAGGGCGGCCTGATCCTGCGCCTCGACATGGCCGGTGAAGCCGAGATCGCCAATCTGGCGCGGCGCTTCGACCGTGGTCGTGCGCACCGTCCGGACCGGCGGGGCAGCGGGCTTCTCGGCTTCGCGCTGGCAGCCCCCGACGAGAAGCATGATCGCGGTAAGGCAGCCGGCGAGGTGAAGGCTTCTCGGCATGGCGACGCCGCGCCCGTTCATGCCGCGCGACCCGTCTTCGCCGTTGTTCCGGCCGTCTCCGCCATCATCATGTCCTGCCTGCAAGAGTCCTGGCCTTCGCATCAATCATCCGCTCGCATCGCGATTGTCCTGGGCGTCTGTCCTGGGCGTCGCAAGACCGCGTCCGTCTGACCACGACACGGGCACGTGTCTTCTGGGCAGGCATTGTCACAGGCATGCGTCATCGCGCCCATTTTTCAGGCGGCTGCCGGAAGGCTAGCAACACTCCCCCGCAGCCGGATCAGCTCAGAATCCCAAAACTGGGCTGTTCATCCCATTCTCCGGCAGAGCTTCGCGACCGGTATCGGGGCGGGAGAGAAGGGCGCGCTCGCGCGCCTCGGTCGGGCTGCAGCCATATTCCCGACGAAAGGCCCGGCTGAAGGTCGAATGATCGCGGAAGCCGACCTGATTGGCGATCGCGTGGACCGAACCTGCTTCGCGGGGAGAGGTCAGATCGTCCCATGCCCGGGTCAGTCTTTCGCGGTTGATGAAATGAGCGACACCGCCGTCGCCGTCGAGCAGGCGGTAGAGCTTCGAGCGCGACATCGCCAGCAGCCGGGCCAGCTGTTGCGGACCGAAATCCGGCGAGCCCATGTGCCGTTGCACGACGAGCCGGGCGCGCTCGACAGCACCGGAGGCGATGCAGGGGGCGGTGGCTGCGGCAGGCACGCTTGCCGGGGCCGTACAGGCGAGAACCAGCGCGCGCGTGGCGGCCGCCAGCATGGCGGCCCGATCATCGGGTATGTGGTCGAGCTGCCCTGCGAGCTGGCGCATAAAAAGCGCCAGCAGGGCGCCAGTGCCTGTCGAGGCGTCGATCCGCCGCGCCTGCATGGCTGCCTCGGGCTCCGAGCCCGCGAACGCATCGATGGGCAGAAACAGCGTCAGAACCTCGCGACCCTGTCCGGAACGGGGTTGCGGCCAGGCGAGCGGAGGCTTGGCGAGACCGGCACGCGGCGCCACGATCAATGTCGGCGGCGCGCGCTCCGGATCAGTGCGGAGCAGTGTAACGCTGCCATGGCGTCGCGCGTGGTGGGGGGATGGTTGCCAAGGTTCGCGTTGCCCATCGCGACGGATCTCGCGGGTCAAGGTCAGATCGCCGAAGCGCCATTCCGAGAATGTGTCCGTGCACTCATCGGGAAGCCGCGGCGTCGAGCGTGGAACGAGCATCCCGGCGGTGGCGAAGATCCGTTCGTCCAACTCATGGCCGGGGTCGCCTTGCGGGATCGCGACCGAAGGGAAAAAGCTCTCCGGAAGTTGATGGCGCTGGGCGCTCGAGTGAGTTGTCATACTCGCCTCCGTCGGCTGCTTCTCATCAGAATTAGATCAAAGAACGTGCTGTCATTTCCCTAGGATTCAGATCGTTTTTGTCGTGATGTTCGGCTTTGATCTTGATCAACCGCGTCGATTTATTGCGTTTGAAACATGTGCTGGGCAGAGTGCTCCTACCTTGTGGTGGCTGCGTCGAAGACGCGGATCGGGGCGGTGATCAGAAGGCCGGCGGCCGAGCCCAGCGTCTCGACAGCCGTCGAGGTGCCCGTGACGTCGGAATCGGTGATGACCTGGCCCTGCAGCAGCCTGTCTCCGATCAGCCGGACGATTTCGGGGCTGGAGGCGTAGGTGTCGTGGTTGATGCGATCGCTCGCGCGCACGTCGCTCATATCGATCACGGTGATCCCCGCGAGGCCGCCCAGCTGCGCCTGGTATTGCTCGCGTGAGAGATCGATCGCGCCCAGCCTTGTCGCGCCGCGGGCGAGGAATTGGGAGAGCTGCAGCGCCCGGTCGTTCTGCGAGGCGAAGATCGTGATCTGCGGGCGGCGCGGCCCCATCTCCTCGACCTGGCGGCGGAAGACGTCGATGTCGAGATCGGGCGATGCCAGGATCAGATTGTTGATCTTGGGCGGAACTCCGCCCTTCTTCAGCGCGACCTGCTTCAGCGCCTCGACCGCGACCCAGGCGCCCATGGAATGCGCGAGCACGACGACCTCGCCGACCGCCGGGCTGTTAGCGGCCATAAGCAGGAGGTCGGCGAGGTCGGTACGCGAGAAGGAGGCGTTGTCGAGGTCCAGCCTGTAGTCGAACAAGTGGCCGCGGGACGGCCATGAGAACAGCACGGGCGCCGCATTGGCATCCGCGTCATGCGCGAGCTGGGCAAAACGGAAGACCGCGCGGTCGAATTGGGTGTTGAAGCCGTGGACGAAGACGAAGGCCCGGCGCTTGCGCCCCCCGGTCGAGGCGAACCAACCCGGCAGCTCGGCTCGGCTCAAAGCCCTGGCTGAACTGACGGTGAAGTCCGTAGCCGGGTTGCCAGGCGCGGTGCGCGGCAGCTGGATTGTCCCGGCCTCCCGACCGGGCGGGATCGAGACGACGATATTGCTGAAGGAGACGCCGCGGCCGCGGTCGCCGCTGTAGAGGACTCCCGGTTCTTGCGATGCAGCGCGCGTGGTTGCGGTCAGCATGTTAACCTTGTCCGTGCCGGCGATCGGCCCGACCGGCTGCAGCAATCCGCTGGGTGTCGAGCCGCAGGCTGCCAGCAGCAGTGCCATGACCGTCGCCAGGGCGCTGCGCATTGCTGTTCCCGCGCCGATCCTCATCAACCGACCTGCCATGGACACGCGGGGCGGGCCAGCACATCGCGGCCCTGCAAGAACCTGCTGCATCCATACGCGCGCATTTACGTAAGCTCCGAAGTCGTCCCGATGAGGACAGCCAGATCGGAGCCCCCCTCCGAACGATCCCGGTCAGGATAGTGAAGCGCCGTGTCGGCAGCAAGACAAGTTGGCCCGGTCATGCCGTTCAGCGGTTGTGCATGCCTGCCGAATTCCTGCCAAGTTTGGGACATCCGGCCCAAGCTTTGGGATTCTGTGCAGATGCCCTTCGGGCATAGGCGACTAAGTTCGGCGAGACGTCTCCGCCGCGATCATGTCGCGGCGGCTTGATCGTTTCGCACTGGGTGTTGTCCCAGTCTGGGGGAGGCCGACATGTCCACCATTGAAAGCACCGCACCGAAAACGGCGATGCAGCGCTTCCTCGACGGCGTCGAGAAGGTCGGCAACATGGTGCCGCATCCGGTTGTGATCTTCCTGATCCTGATCGGCATCGTGATCGTCCTCTCGGCGGTACTCAGCCTGTTCGGTGCCGCCGTCACCTTCGAGCGCATCAATCCCGACACCCATAAGGTCGAGACCGCGACAACGGCGATCCGCAGCCTGCTCAATATCGAGGGCATTCGCTTCATCTACTCGTCGCTGATCCCGAATTTCATGAGCTTCACCGCGGTCGGCCTGATGATCGTCGCGATGATCGGCGCAGGCGTCGCCGAGGAATCGGGCCTGGTCACGGCACTGATCCGCAAGCTCGTGATCGTTTCGCCGCACTGGGCGCTGACCTACATCCTCGCCTTCGTGGGCATCATCGCCAGCATCGCTGCGGATGCCGGCTATCTCGTGCTGATCCCGCTTGCCGGCATCGCCTACCTAGCAGTCGGTCGCAATCCGCTGGCGGGCCTCGCGCTCGGCTTTGCGGCGGTGGCGGGCGCCTTCACCGTCAACATGCTGATCAAGCCGCTCGACGCGGTCCTGGTCGAGTTCACCAACGACGCCGCCCATCTCGTCGATCCCAATCGCTCGATCGGCCTCGCCTCGAACGTCTGGTTCTCGATCGCCTCGGTGCTGTTCCTGACGGTGATCATCGCCTTCATTACAGACAAGATGATCGCGCCGCGGCTCGGCCCTTACGATCCCAAGCTCGCGGCCGAGGGCACGACCACCGAGCAGGGCGCGGCGCTCTCCGAACAGGAATCGCGCGGTCTGCGCTATGCCGGGCTCGGCCTGCTCGGGCTGATCGCGGTCTTCCTCGTGCTCACGGTGCCGTCCTGGGCGCCGCTGCGCAATCCGACCACCGGCGAACTGATCGGCAACTCGCCCTTCATGAATGGGCTGATCGCGCTGATCATGCTAATGTTCCTGACCACCGGCTGGTGCTATGGCATCGGCGCCGGCACGCTCAGGACGCTGACCGAGGTCATTGCCGCGATCGAGAAGTCGATCAAGAATCTCGGCGGCACGATCTTCCTGTTCTTCGTGCTCAGCCAGTTCGTCGCCTATTTCACCTATACCAATATGGGCACCGTGATGGCGCTCAGCCTGTCGGGCATCCTGCAATCGGCCAATATCGGCGCGCTGCCGCTGCTGCTCGGCTTCATCGTCGTCGTCGCGATCATCGATCTGCTGCTGACCGGCGCCATCGCGAAATGGGCGATCTTCGCACCCGTCTTCGTGCCGCTCCTGATGAAGCTCGGCGTCGAGCCGGAGGCCGTGCTGGCGGCCTATCGCGTCGGCGATTCCCCGATGAACGCGATCACCCCGCTCAACGCCTATTTCGCCCTCGTGGTCGGCTTCGCCCAGAAATACGACCGCAACGCCGGCGTCGGCACCATCGTCTCGCTGATGCTGCCTTACGTCGTCTGGATGTTCGTGCTGTGGACCGCACTCTTCGCGGTCTGGAAGATGCTCGGGCTGCCCTGGGGGCTGTAGGCGGCTACGCCAATTCTGGAACACTCCTGGCTAGGCCTTCGAACAAGGGCCCAAATTCGGATGGATGTCATGAGCACTGCCAATGTGCCGCTCGATGTCGAAGCGGCGATCGACCACCTGATGAACTTCCTCTCGGTCGAGGGCGTCACCGGCGAGGAGGCCGCGATTGCCGCTGCCGTCAGTGAGGCCTTGAAGAAGATCGGCGTGCCTGCTTCGGCGATCCGCTTCGACGACGCCAACAAGCGCATCCCGCTGCCGACGCAGACCGGCAACCTGATCGTCGAGTTGCCCGGCACCAAGCCGGGCCCGCGCCTGCTGTTCTCGACCCATCTCGACACCGTGCCGCTTTGTGCTGGAGCCAAGCCGAAGCGCGAGGGGGATCGCATCGTCTCCGACGGCACGACCGCGCTCGGCGGCGATGCGCGCACGGGCGTCGCGCTGCTCGTCGTGCTGGCCGAGACGCTGATCAAGAACAAGCTGCCCCACCCGCCGATCACGCTGCTGTTCACGGTGCGCGAGGAGAGCGGCCTTCACGGCGCCCGCGAGCTCGATCCCAAGGAGCTCAAGCAGCCGGCCATGTGCGTCAATGTCGACGGCCAGCTTGCCTCCGAACTGATCATCGGCGCGGTCGGTCAGGAGAACTGGGAAGTCGAGATCAAAGGGCGCGCCTCCCATGCCGGCGTTGCACCCGACAAGGGCATCTCGGCGACGCTGGTCGGCGCGATAGGCCTCGCCGAGGCCAAGGCGGCCGGCTGGTTCGGCAAGGTCGTCAAGGGCAAGGAGTTCGGCACCAGCAATATCGGCATCTTCGGCGGCAAGAACGGCAAGCCGGCCGGCGACGCCACCAACGTCGTCACCGACTACGCCTTCCTCAAGGGCGAGGCGCGCAGCCCCGAACTCAGCTTCGCGACCAAGATCGTCGACGGCTACGAGGCTGCCTTCGCGAAGGCCAAGGCTGCTGTGACAGACCACGAGGGCGACACCGCGGATGTGACCTTCCGCCGCGCCGCCGCCTATCCGCCCTTCGAGCTCGGCAAGGACACGCCTGTCGTGAAGCGCGCCACCAAGGCGCTCGGACTGCTCGGTATCGAACCGACCTACCTGTTCTCCAATGGCGGGCTCGACGCCAACTGGCTCGACAAGGCCGGTGTCCCCACGATCACCATCGGAGCGGGGCAGGCCGAGATCCACACGATCAAGGAGTATGTCCGGCTCGACGAGTACGAGAAGGGTTGCCGGCTCGGCATCCTGATGGCGACGCTCGAGGACTGAGGTCTTCGGCGAGATAGCGTGGCCGGAAGGGCCCAGGAAGGAGCTGCCTCGTGAGCCCGATTGCCTATACCGGCCTCATTATCGCCGTTGCCGTCGTGCTGTTCGTCACGAACAAGGTGCCCGTCGTGCTCGTCGCGATGGGCACCTCTCTGGCGCTCTGGGCGACGGGCGTCCTGACCCTGCCGCAGGCGCTGAGCGGGTTCGGCGACCCGGCTGTCATCTTCATCGCCTCGCTCTTCGTCGTCAGCTCGGGCCTGGAGATGACCGGCGTGACGGCCTGGGCCGGTCAGCTCCTGATCAAGGGCGCGGGTGAGGAGAGTCGGACACGGCTGCTCTTGCTGATGATGGGCCTCGTCGCGCTGCTGGTCGCGTTGATCAGCCTGAACGGTGCCGTCGCAGCCCTGCTGCCGGTCGTCGTCGTCATCGCGGTTCGCCTCAGACGCAATTCCTCGCAATTGCTGATGCCCCTGGTCTTCGCTGGCCATGCCGGATCGATGCTGGCCCTCACCGGCACGCCGGTGAACGTGCTGGTCTCGGAGGCGGCGATCGACGCCGGCAAGGCCGGCTTCGGCTTCTTCGAATTCGCGCTCGCCGGCATTCCGCTGCTGGCCGGCACGATGGCGATCATCATCCTCTTCGGCGAGAAGCTGCTGCCGCAGCGCAACGGCGCGACCATGCCGACAGATTTCAGCCGTCACGCCAGGACGCTGGTCGAGCAATACGGCCTTGCCAGCGGCGTCTACCAGATGCGCGTGCGCGCCACCTGTCCCTATATCGGCCAGTCGGCGTCCGTGGTGGATCTTGCGGCCTATCCCGGGCTTCAGTTCGTGGCGATCCAGGAGGGCGAGAGTGGAGGCCCGCTGCGCCGTGGAACGATCGCGGAAGGTGACCAGATCCTGCTGCGCGGCGACGCCGAGGCCGCGGCCAACTTCTCGGTCGCGATGCATCTCGCCTTCCGTGACGAGAGCGCCGCTTCCGGCCAGGGCGAGGAAACCCTGTTCAACCGCCGTTCCGGCCTTGCCGAAGTCGTTATCCCTCCGCGTTCCGGCCTGATCGGGCAGACCGTATTCCCGGGTATGGTGACCGAGAGCGGTGATCTCATCGTCCTTGCCGTGCAGCGTGCGGGCGAGGAGATCGTAGCCGCCAACGCCACCAAGGGAGCCGGAGGCATCGTGCTCCAGTCTGGCGACACCATGCTGCTCCAGGGCACTTGGAAGGCGCTCGATACCCATCTCGACGATCCCGACGTGCTGGTCGTGAGTTCGCCGGAGCTCGTCCGGCGCCAGGCCGTGCCGATGGGACCGGGCGCCAAGCAGGCGGTCATCATCCTGTTCGCGATGGTGCTCATGCTGGCGACCGGCATCGTGCCCTCGGCGGTGGCCGGGCTGCTCGCTGCCGGCGCGATCATCCTCTGCGGCATCATGAGCGTCGAGCAGTCCTATCGCGCGATCAGCTGGACGACGGTGATCCTAGTCGGGGCGATGATGCCGCTCTCGACCGCGATGATTGACACCGGGGCGGCCAAGATGCTTGCCGACCGTCTCGTCGCCTTGGTTGGCGACGCCGGCCCCACGGCGCTGCTTGCCGGCCTCTTCGTCCTGACTGCGATCATGGGCCAGCTCATCAGCAACACCGCCACGGCCCTGATCATCATCCCGATCGGGGTCGCAGCGGCCGCCTCTATGGGTATCTCGCCGCGCCCGGTGCTGATGAGCACGGCGGTTGCGGCAGCTGCATCGTTCCTCACGCCGATCGCGACGCCGACCAATCTCATGGTGATGGGACCTGGCGGCTACAAGTTCAGTGACTACTGGAAGCTTGGTCTGCCGCTGATGATCTGGTTCTTCGTAGTCTCGGTCTTCATCGTGCCGCTGATCTGGCGCTTCTGAACAGCGGGCCGGGCGGCAGACTGCCTGAGAAAGGAAATGAACATGTTCATTCGACAATGCGCGCTGGCCGCCGGACTTCTCCTTGCCGTCGTGGTGACGGATGGCGCTGTCGCAGCCCCGGTGGCCTCGGCTCCGGGCGTCAGCACCGAGAGCGACGTCGAACTGGCCCAGTGGGGGCCGCGCCGCCGCTGCTGGTGGGAGACACGGCGCTTCCGCGACCATCGCGGCCGCTGGCAGACGCGCCGGGTCCAGGTCTGCCGCCGCTGGTGATGGACGTTTCTGTTCCTGCCGTAGCAGGAGCGGGAAAACAGGCCGAAATTCGATGCTCAGCACGGCATTCGCAGCGACGCCGCGAATGCCGCAATGCAATAGTGTAGGTTGCTGCGGTCTGTCGGCATCATGTAACTCTGCGGCATCTGCGTTTGTGGTGCCCCATGATTCCTGTCCGTTTTTCCACGAGTGAGCTTCCTCTTAGGCAGCAATTCGACGCGTGGCAGGGCTGGTTCGAGGGCGTCTTCGATGTTGAGCTGGCCGAGCAGGACTCCGGCTTCGCTGCCAGCAGTGTCGTTTGGGCGCTGGATAATTTCGGTCTGAGTCACGTCAAGGCGCCGGGTTTGACGGCAGTCCGCAACCGCACGCTCCTGCGCGCGAACCCGATCGACCACTGGGTCATCACATTGGGCCGGCGACGGACCGTCGGGTCTGCCGGCGATGGCGTCGAACTCGATGTACCGCCCTCCGTGCCCTATGTGTCGTCGCTCGGGCGGGAACTCGTCAGCCAGCGCTCCCGGGACGAACGGCTGCAGCTCTATCTGCCGCGCGACAGCTTCCGGGAACTCGCCCCGGTGCTGGATGCGGCCCAGGCGCAGGCCCTCGACACCCCGCTCGGTCGGCTGCTCGGAGACTATATCGGGCTGCTCGAGCGGAGCTTTGTTGATCTCGAGCCGGCCGACATGCCGCGCCTGACCAATGCCGTTCGCGCCATGGTGCTGGCCTGCACCGGTCCGTCCTCTGATCGGCTCGACGTTGCCACCAGCCAGATCAACCTGACCCGCCGCGAGAAGGTGCGGCAGTTCATCGACAGGAATCTCCGCGAGCCCGAGCTCGATGCCGCCTTGCTGTGCCGCGAGATTGGCATGTCGCGCACGCAGCTCTACCGGCTCGTCCATGACGATGGCGGGGTGGCTCGCTATATCCGCCAGCGCCGGCTGCTGCGCGCCTATGCGGATTTGTCCGATGCATCGAACAGCGCCAGCATCAACGCCATCGCCGATGCGCTGTGTTTCGAGGATGCATCGAGCTTCAGCCGTGCCTTCAAGCAGGAATTCGGCCTGAACCCGCGGGATGTGCGCGCGGCCGCCGTAGCGGGGCAGACGCTGCGGATCAAGCCCGATGAGCCGTCGTCGGAGATGCCGTCGACGCTGCGGGAATGCCTGCTGCGGTTCTGACTTGGCCGGCGACGGAGCGCCCAGGCGCGAGCCCCGGTGTCAGGCCGACAAGGCCGGGGCCGCCCGGTCGGCGATGGCCTGTTCCAGGAGCGGCAGGAACGCCCAGATGCGGCGATTGAGCGTCTTCAGATCCTGAACGGCCTCGTGGATTTCGTGGAGCCGTTGCTCATCCAGGGAACGCACCGCGCCGAAGCGCAGCTTCCTGCCGCCTTCCTGCAGCTTCATGCTCTGCGTATGCGAGACCTCGCCATGGCTGCCGGGAACGAAGGTCGCGTGGGTGAGCTCGTTGCGCAGCCTCGTGCTGTTCGAGAACGTGTTGACGATGTCGTCGAGTTCGCGGCGAACGATGCCGTCGGCGAGGACGACCTTGGACAGGCGCTGGACGAGATCCAGCCGTGCCCGTGTCGTGTTCAGGGTCGCATGAATGATCGCTGCCTTGACCTCATCCGTACCGGCGAGAAGCATCAGCACATAGATGAACAGGCTCTCATTGTTCGACCACGAGAAGTTGAGATCTCCGACCAGCGCCATGAATTTCTGACGCTCGTCATTGCCCGCCTGCGCAGCCGCTTCCAACGTGGCGAAATCTGGGGGCTGCGGCAAGGATGATCGTTTCATCGCCAACGCCTTCCTCTATATTGAGCCCCGACACGCTGTTGCCGCGGGCCAGAACATGTTCGGTCTCGTCAGAGCCAGATCGGTGAGCCGCTCGATCGCGGCGACGCTCGCGCCCTTCCTGCGCGAGGATCTTGCCGTTTCGCTGCAACTCGGTGCGCCGCTGCCTTCGAACCCTGCGGTTCCGCCCGGCGAATGGCTGCATCCGCGGGTGCTCGGTTTCCTGTCGACGGTCGTAACCCTCCTCGCCGAGCGCCGGGCGGCGCATTTGCCTGACCATGCGCTTGCCTCGGTGCAAGCATCGGTGCTCACCGCCATTACGGGCGCCGGCGGCGAGCTGATCGGCGCGGAACTCTGCCTGCTGTCGAGCAGCGACGATGCCGACTTCCTTGATGGCGCGGCCGCCGGTTTCGGCTTCTTCCAGGCGCTGGAGCTCATCGACCCCTCCGCCACTAGCGAAGGGCAAATCTGGAGCCCGGATTTGGTGCAACCCGATGGCGCTGCGGAACTGGGCGCTGCTGGCGAAGGGCAGCACCGCCGCTATCTCCAGGCGTTATGGGATCAGCATGTGACTCTGCCGCTTGCTGGCGCGCACCGTTGACCGCCTCCTCCGCCCATCCGGCCGGTCGGTGACTGGTCGGGCCGACTTCGCGGAAATCGAATGCGAGCTCGAGCTGGAATTCCTCGTCCTCGCCTGCATCGGCCGTCGGTCGCCGGCATCCAAGCAGGCTGGACAGGCCCGACAGAAAGCGATTCCAGGTTACGGGGGACCTGGTCGGCCCGACGACCGCCAGGAAGCGCTCATAGCGGCAGGCGCTCGCCCACGAGGCCTGCGCCTGCTCGCTTTCGTTCACGACGATGCCCCCGTTGTCGGGCATAGCGTCAGGTGAAAATTGATGGGTGGTGACCTCGGAAAGCGCCGCAACGATTTTCTGCTTCAGGTGCCACGCCGTGCGCTGCGACACGCTCAGCGTCTGAACGAGCGCGAGCACGCTGGTCGTGCCGCCCGCATCGGCGAGCAGATACAGCGCCTGCAGCCAGACATGCAGCGGCACATGGCTGTGATGGAAGGCTGTCCCGATCCGGACCGAAAACGGCTTCCTGCACCGATAGCACTTCCAGGTGCCGATCGTGGTGCTGCTGCCCTGGAGGCGCCCGAGCCGCTCCTGCTCCCCGCAATGTGGACAGCGCGGCCGCTCTTCCCAAGCGAGCCTCTCCACGAAGTGATAAGCCGCCGCTTCATTGCGGAACATGCTCGAGCCCGGCATCGCGCGTCCTCCCGCCTGCCGATCCGCGCTGGGTAAGCAAAGGGTTACAGCCAACGCTTGTTGGGTAGCACTTATCAAAGTTGACGGATGCGTACCATAATTAAATTATCGTTTCAATAAGACGGGGACCGGGCGAAAATTTTGCCCATCACTCGCCAATGAAGATATTCGAGAGTGTATTTTCTCGCTCTCGAAAGTGTATATTGTTGATCGATAAAGTTTTAAAGATACATATTATAAGTAGATGTATGTCAATTCTATTGATGTCCGAATACGGACATGAAGACGTGGCGTGACGCCATGGGCCATAGCATTGATGCGGGAGGCTCAACCAATGACTTAGTGCATATCGTAAATCTCGCCGTTGCGGCGGGATCGAGGGAGCGTTTGCTTGCGAATGTTGCGGCAAAGCGCGCCTGAATTCAGTTTGAGAATATTTGCCACGAGCTCGGACGGCATCCACAGTCGCAGCACAGAAGAGATGCGATTGCGCCTGCCCTCCGATGCTCCCTCGATTTTCAGGAGAGCATTATGGGTCAGTCATACAAGCACAAGCCATATGATCCGAGCCAGGATCAGGACCAGACACAGGGCCAGGCCGAAGGCCAGGCCCAGGCTCAGGCGGAACTCCAGGCCCAGCTTCAGGGACAGGGTCAAGGCCAGGGACAAGGCCAGGGCCAGGGCCAGGGGCAGTATCAGTATGCCGGGCAGGCGGTTGACACGAGCGTCTGGAACGCCTCGCTCAACGGGAACGCCAACGGCAACCTGAACGGCAATGGCAACGGCAACCTGAACCTCAACGGGAACGGCAACGAGAACGTCAACGGTAACGAGAACACCAACTCGAATACCAACACGAACACGGTCGAGAACCATGTCGAGAACACCGTCGACACGCACGTCAACGTGTGCGTGGACGTCGATCTCGGCCTCGATCTGACTTCCTATGGCCTTCCGGACGATGACGACGTGATCGACATCGAGAACATCACCGGGATCACCCAGTCGATCGTGATGCCGGATGTCGTCAATCAGGAAACGATCAACGGCTCGAACTTCAATATCGATCAGGTCAGCAACCTGACCGACAATGACACCCTCAACGGCGCCTCGGTGTCCTACGATGCCGGCGGGGTCGATCCCTCCTGCTGGAGCCGGTGCGACGAAGCCAGCGCGGTGGGCGACTTCTCGATGACGGCCACGGCCCGGGGCGGCAGCGCCACCTCGAACCTCGAGACGATCACCGGAGACGACGGCGATTTCGGCGGAATCGGTGCGGCCAGCGCTGCGGCCTCGATCACGCAGGAAGCCTTCACCCAGCACATCGCCATGGGCGCGAACATCCAGTTCAACTCCATCGATCTGCAGGTCGTCGGCGGAGACCTCAACGACGGCGTCTGAAGATACAACCGGCCTTGGGGCCGGACGGACGGAACGAACCGCGCGGAAGGGCTAGGCCATCCGCGCGGCCTTCCGCGCCGCCACCCATCTTCAGTTCATGAACGGCCCGACGCGACCGTCGCAGTTGGCAGGATCATGTCATGACCGCCGTTGGCTTTACTGAGACCATCTGGCATTTCGCTGGTTATCTCCACATCGCTGATGCTCTCGCCCGATCGACCGAGATCTACGACGGCGAGCGCGGGCCCCGACAACCTGACGATTTCTACGCGTCCTTGCGGGGCAGTGGCGTACGGCCGGAGTTCGAGGAAACCGCATCGCGTCCCGTTCTCCTGCCCGAACCGTCATTCACGGACGTATCCCACCATCTTTCTCGTGCGCCGACGCCGGCAGCGGCGGCCCCCCATCCTGGCGTGGCGTCGACGCAGGTGCCCTTCACCAAGCTGCCGCTTCAGCATGAGGCGGAACTGACGGTCCACGGCAAGCTGGTGATCCAGCTGCACCTCTCGCCGAAGATCGCCGTCGAGTATGCCGATGGCGGCTACGACACCATGGTCGCCATCAAGCAGATCAATCAGATGGAGGACCGTGACACGCTCACGGCCGACACCCTCGTGCTCCAGGGCGAGCACGCCGAAGATGGCACGATCATCGTGCCCGAGGCTGTCGACACCTCACCGATTGTCGAGAACATGATTGCGCGAGCCCTTGCCGAGACCCCGGATTCGATGCCGCGCATCGCGGCGGGCGACGGCGCCTCGATGATCGCGGCGATCCATGACCGCGATGCCGGTTGGCGCGCCGAGGGCCACTCGCCGGAGGCCGACGCGACGGTAGTGCCACCAGTTGGCCGCATCGTCGACGGCGTCGCGACGGACGCGCCGCTGCCGGTGATCGACCCTTATGACACGGTGCCCTGGCGCACGGCTCCAGCCCAGCCGGTGATCGCGGCCGAGAGCCGCATCGACAGCGCTGCGCCGGTGGGAGGGGTCGGAACGCAGGCCGAGACAGGACAGAACATCCAGGTCAATGCGGCCGTCATCATCGATGCCAATGAGATGAGCGGTTCGCTGATCGTCGGCGGCGATTACTTCTTCAGTCGCGGCATCGTGCAGGTGAACATCCTGACCGATTCCGACCATGTCGACATCGCCCGGCCGGACGATGCGCTGCCCGACGTCAGGACCAGTGGCAACGAGGTCCACAACGTTGCCGAGTTCGTGACGCATGACATCATCGTCGTCCATCAGGGTGCTGCCGGGACGCCGAGATGGCAGATCGACGTCTTCAAGGGCGACTTCTACGACGTCAAGGCGATCGTCCAGTTCAACGGTCTCGATGACAATGATCGGACCGTGCAGACGACGGAGAATACGCTCTTCGACGCCAAGACCGGCGGCAACGAACAAACCAACCTGGCGCAGGTCTACGGCTTCGACCACTACGACATCATCATGATCCGCGGCGACTTTCATCGCGTCGACTGGATCTTCCAATACAACATCGTGTTGGACAGTGATGCCGCGAAGCTGCTCTCCGGCGGTCATGACGACGGCGACGGTGCCCAGGTCTCGACCGGCTTCAACAGCCTCGTCAACGAGGCCAGCATCACCACCTACGACAGCGCCGGTTTCAAGCCGCTCAACGAGGCGCAGCGCTCGTTGCTCGACGGCTTCGACCAGAAGGTCACGGCCCTGACGCCGAATGCTGACTGGATGCTGACTGGCAGCATCACCGGGACGCTGAAGGTGCTGTATGTCGACGGCAACTATTACGACATCAACACGATCACCCAGATCAACGTCCTCTCGGATGTCGACCAGAGCATGGCCGCGAGCACCACCGACAACAGCATCCAGGGTGTTTCGGCCGGTGGCAACTCGGCCCGAAACGAGGCGCATATCGTCGACCCCGGCACGCTCTCCACGTCCAAATATGTCGGCGGCGACCTCTATGAGGAAAGCATTCTGGTCCAGACCAACATCATCACCGAGAACGACAAGGTGGTCGTTCACGACACCAGCACGCTTGTGACGGAGTTCGTCGCCTTTGCCGACGAGCACGGCCATGCGGAGAGTTGTCAGCCGGACGCTCGACCGACGGAACCCACCGTTTCGAGTGACCACATCATGTCACAGTTGCTCAGCTGAGGGGCGCCGGCGCGGCCATGACCCAGGAAAATCCCAATCCGCCGGCAACGGAGGAGCCTCCTCCCGTCCGTTCGGCCATCGCCATGCCGCGCGCCCAAGGGTTCGAGAGCTCTGTTTCGTTCCCAAGTGCGAACACCAACGAGCGGGCGCAGGCGGCGCCTCCACCGCGTGCCGAGACGCCGGTTGCGCCAGAGTTCCGGCAGGCGCCGCCCCCGGGTACGGCCCTGCCGAAGGTTCCCTCGACCCAGGCCGGCGGCGTGTCCCCGCCTCGCAACGGCGGCGGTGGTGGCGGTCGCGGCGGAGGAGGTGGTGGTTCGCCGATCGAGCAGCGGCTCGGTGACCGCGATTTCAAGCAGGTTCTCGGCAAGGGCTTGGCGGACGCGCGCCACAACCTTGTTGTCGTCGCCCTGTTCTCGATCGTCGTGAACACGCTCGTGTTGGCGGTGCCGATCTATCTCTTCCAGATGTCCGACCGCGTATTGACCAGCCGCAGCCTCGATACGCTGGTCATGCTCTCGATCATCGTGATGGTGGCGATCCTCGCACATGTCCTGCTCGACATGATGCGGCGCTTTATCCTCATGCGGGTAGCCGTCGATGTCGAAAGCCGCCTCGGCGCACCGGTGCTGGCCGCCGCTGCCAAGGCAGCCCAATCGGGCTCCGGCCGCGAGTTTCAGGTGCTCGCCGATCTCCAGCAGATCCGCAGTTTCCTGACCGGGCCGGTCATCCTGACCATGTTGGACGCGCCGACGGCGCCGATCTATCTGCTCGCCGTGTTCCTGATCCATCCGGATCTCGGCTACATCGTCACCGTCGCGGCGCTGGTCCTGTTCCTGATCGCCTATCTCAACCAGCAGGTCACGGCGGTGCCCTTTGCCCGCGCCAGCGCCTACTCGACGCGGGCCAACCTGCAATCCGAGGCGATGTCGCGCAACGCCCAGGTGATCAACGCCATGGGCATGATCCCGGAGGGGGTCATGATCTGGGGGCGCGAGACGGCCGAGTCGCTGAAGGCGCAGGTCAGCGCCCAGGACCGCAACATCCTGATGACCGGCTTCTCGAAGTTCTTCCGGCTCGGGACCCAGATCGCCATGCTCGGCTGGGGCGCCTGGCTGTCGCTTTCCGGCCAGCTCACCGGCGGCATGGTGATTGCGTCGTCCGTCGTCGCGGGCCGGGCGCTGGCGCCGCTGGAAGGCACCATCGAGGGTTGGCGCAGCTTCATTCATGCCCGTGCCGCCTATTCCCGCGTGCAGGCGCTGCTGCAGAGCTCCCCGCTCAATCTCGACCGGCTTCGCCTGCCGCGCCCGAGCGGTCGGCTCGATGTCGAGCGCATCCTCTATGTCCCGCCGCCCAACAAGAAGGTCATCCTCAACGGCATCAGCTTCAGCCTGAACCCGGGCGACTCGCTGGCGATCGTCGGTGCCTCCGGCTGTGGCAAGTCGACTCTCGCGCGCATGCTCGTCGGGTCGATCAATCCGACGGCTGGAAATGTCAGGCTCGATCTGATGGATCTGCGCAACTGGGATCCGCGCCAGTTCGGCGAGAGCGTCGGCTACCTGCCGCAGGACATGCAGCTCTTCCCTGCCTCGATAAAGGCCAACATCGCCCGCATGCGCGAGGATGCCTCCGACGCCGAGGTCTTCGAGGCGGCCGAGATCGCCGACATCCACGAGATGATCTCGCAGTTCTCGCAAGGCTACGAGACCCAGATCGGCATGGATGGCAGCCCGCTGTCGGGCGGGCAGAAGCAACGCATCGGGCTCGCGCGGGCCTTCTTCGGCAATCCGAAGCTGGTCGTACTCGATGAGCCGAACTCCAATCTCGACGTGCTCGGCGAGAAGGCGCTCGCGGTCGCCCTGCAACGGGCCAAGGAACGCGGCATGACTGTGGTCGCGGTGACGCAGCGCCCGACCCTGCTGCGCAGCGTCGACAAGATCATGATGATCAAGGACGGCGCCGTGCAGGTCATGGGCACGCGCGACGAAATCCTGCCTCTGATCACGGGCCAGCGCAGCCTCGAGGGCGGAGCCCAGCCCGCATGAACGCCCCACGGCATCGACCCGATGCCGTAGGTCTTTGATTTCATATCGATCCTTTCGAAGCTGCGTTCGGGCTTTCGGATCGATGCCTTGGCCACGGGAGGCGCGTGCGATGTCCGATACAGCCGCCAAGATTGAGCCCTGGTACGAGGGCATCCCACGCAGCACGGCCAAGGCGAAGCTCGTCGGCACGGTCGTCATGGTGGCGACGGTGATGGGCTTCGGGGTCTGGGGCAACACCGCGCCGATCTCAGGCGCGGTGATCGCGACCGGCGTCTTCGTAACGACCGGGCAGAACAAGACGATCCAGCATCTCGAAGGCGGCGTGATCAACAAGATCATGGTGCACGAGGGCGATGTGGTGGAAAGCGGTCAGCTCCTGATGACGCTGGACGACGTGGCGCCCCGCGCCGAGCTGCGCCGGCTCCTGCTGCGACAGATGCGTGCCGAGGCGATCGAGACCCGGCTGCGGGCGGAAGCGGCGAGCAAGCCCCGTCTCGAATTCCCGATGCACCTACTGGCGGCAGAAGCCGATCCCGACATCGCAGCGCTGCTGTCGAGCCAGCGCTCCACCTTCGCGGCCCGACAGGCGAGCATCACCAGCGACATCATCACCTATCAGAAGAGCATCGACGGGCTCGAGGAGCGGATCGCGGGCAGCCGCACCCAGCTCGCCGCGATCCAGGAGCAGTCCAAGCTGCTCAAGGAAGAGCTTGAGGCGAAGGTGGCCCTGCTCGCGCGCGGCTATATCCGCAAGCCCGAGGTCCTGGCGCTGCAGCGCGCCTCGGCCAACCTCCAGGGTGAGGTCGGGCGCATCAACGGCGACATCGGCGATTCCCGCGAGCGCATCGCCCGCTCGCTCGAACAGATCGAGGGCGTCCGCAAGCAGGCGGCCAAGACCGCCTCCGAGCAGTTGCAGGAGATCGGCGCCGAGCTGAACGACGTGCGCGAGCGGGGCCGCAGCATCCGCAACCAGCTCGACCGCATGCGCATCACGGCTCCGGTCAAGGGAACGGTCGTGAAGATGCGCTATCACACGCCGGGCGGCGTCATCGAGCCCGGCAAGGCCATCATGGAGATCGTCTCGCTGCAGGACGAGGTCGTGATCGAGGCGCGGGTGCGCCCGCAGGACATCGACAAGATCAAACACAGCCAGACCGCGATGGTCAGGCTGACCGCACTCAACCAGCGCACGACGCCGATGGTCGATGGGCAGGTGATCTACATTTCCGCGGACGCCCTGCCGGACGACAAGACGCGTTCGCTGCCGGCCGCGCCCGACATCTATGTTGTCCGCGTCAGGCTGGAAGCCGCCAGCGTCAACAAGGTCCGCGGCTTCGAGCCGACGCCTGGCATGCCGGCCGAAGTCTACATCCGCACGACCGAACGGACTTTCTTCGAATATCTGATGCAACCCCTCAGGGACAGCATGGCCCGCGCCTTCCGCGAGAGCTGAGTTCCGTTCGGCGCATCCCGACCATGAAAAAGCCCGCCGGTGCCTTGGCTCCGGCGGGCTTTCCCGATCCGTTTCGGTGTCGGCTCAGCGCACCGAGACGTCGAAGCCGAAATACTTCTCCGACAGCGTCTTGATCGTGCCGTCGGCATTGGCCTCGGCGATCGCCTTGTCGAACTTGGCCTTGAGCTCGGTGTCGCCCTTGCGCAGGCCGACGGCGCTGCCCTTGCCGACGATGCCGCCCTGGAAGCGCGGACCGACGACGGACATGTCCTCGTTGCCGGGCTTCGACGCGGCCGTCGAGAGATAGGCCATCGAGGCCACCACGGCGTCGATGCGGCCGGCAGCGAGGTCGAGATCGTGCTGCTCGGTGGTCTTGTACTCGCGGATCTCGACGACGCCCTTGAAGTACTTCTCCAGAAAGGCGCCGTTGATCGTCGAGGTCTGCACGCCGATCACCTTGCCCTTGAGCAGCGGCTTCAGCTTCTCGATTCCGGCGAGCGCCCCGGCCTCGTCATTGCTCAGGTGAAGGATCTTGCCCTTCTCGGGGAGGTTGGCGAGGGGGCTGCCCTTCGGCACGGCGAAGGTCTGGCCGGTCGAGCCGTAGGGCACGGAGAAGGCGATCGCCTCCTCGCGCTTCGGGGTCACCGACATGCCGGCCATGATCGCGTCGAACTTGCCTGCGTTCAGCGCCGGGATCATGCCGTCGAAGGACTGCGCCTCGATGCTGCAATCGAGGTTCGCGCGCTTGCACAGGTCCTTGTAGAGCTCGATCTCGAAACCGGCGAGCGTGCCGTTGGCCTCGGTCCAGTTCCACGGGCGGAAGGCGCCTTCGGTCGCGATACGCACCTTCTGCGGCGCCTGCGCGAGGGCAGGAACGGCAAGGCCGGTGACGGCGAGGGCCGCGAGCGCGGCCAGTCTGGCGATCGTCTTCATGGTGGGATCATCCCTGTTAGCTGGGCCGGTGGCCCGGTTCGGATACTCAGCCCGCCAGGAACTGGCGGAAGCGTTCGGAGCGGCTGTTGGCGAAGACCTCGGCCGGCAGGCCTTCCTCCTCGACGACGCCCTTGTGCAGGAAGACGACCTTGCTGGAGACGTCGCGGGCGAAGCCCATCTCATGCGTCACGACCAGCATGGTCCGGCCTTCCTCGGCGAGCGAGCGCATCACGCGCAGGACCTCGCCGACCAGCTCCGGATCGAGTGCCGAGGTCGGCTCGTCGAACAGCATCACCTCCGGGCGCTGCGCCAGGGCGCGGGCTATCGCCGCGCGCTGCTGCTGGCCGCCGGAGAGATGCGCCGGATAGTGATTGCGCTTGTCGGCGATTCCGACGCGGGCGAGGATCGCTTCGGCCTCGGCGATGCATTCGGCCCGCGGCCGTCCCTGCACATGCACGGGGGCTTCGATCACGTTTTCCAGGATCGTCAGATGCGACCAGAGATTGAAGCTCTGGAACACCATCGCGGTCCGAGCCCGCAGGCGCTGCACCTGGGCGGCATCGGCCGGACGGACGCCATGGCGGGTCTGCCTCAGCGCGATGCTCTCGCCCGCGACAGTGATCTCGCCGCTGTCGGGCACCTCCAGCAGGTTGAGGCAGCGCAGCATCGTCGACTTGCCCGAGCCCGACGAGCCGAGGATGGAGACGACGTCGCCGACACGGGCATCAAGCGAAATGCCCTTCAGCACCTCGAGTTCGCCGAAGGTCTTGCGCAGGCCGCTGATGCGGACGGCGAGGGGGCGCTCGGCTTCGGTCATGCGGCGGCTTTCGGTTCGGTCGCGACGGCGGCGGCCGGGGCGGGGCGCAGATGCGGGGAGAGCCGGAATTCGGCGAACTGGATCAGCCGCGTCACGATGAAGTTGATGGCGAGATAGATCAGGCCGGCGACGATGAAGACCTCGATGGCGCGGTAGGTCTGTGAGATCAGCTTGGCGGCGAGGCCGGTCACCTCCATCAGCGTGATGATCGAGGCGAGCGAGGTCGCCTTGATCATCAGGATCACCTCGTTGCCATAGCCGGGCAGCGCCTGCCGGATCGCCAGCGGCAGGGTGATGCGCCGGAACAGCAGCAGGCGCCCCATCCCGGCGGCGCGCGCCGCCTCGATCTGCCCGGCCGGCACGGCCTGCAGGCCGCCACGGATGATCTCGCAGGCATAGGCCGCGGTGTTGAGCGACAGTGCGAGCAGGGCGCACCACCAGGGCTCGCGCAGGAACGGCCAGATCATGCTGCCGCGGATCTCGCGGAACTGGCTGAGGCCGTAATAGATGATGAAGATCTGCACGAGCAGCGGCGTCGAGCGGAACACGAAGACGTAGATGCGCACCAGCCATTCGAGCGGCGGAATGCCGGAAACCCGGAGAGTCGCGAGCACGAGCGCCAGCACGCCGCCGCAGGCGACCGAGGCGAAGGCGAGCTGCAGCGTCAGCGGCACGCCAGGCAACAGCGTGAGAAGCGTCTCGTAGAGGAACGCGAAATCCATCAGGCCCTCCGCAGGCCGCGCGTCAGGCGCAGCTCCGCCAGGCGCAGACCCCAGCCCGAGACCGACGAGATCACGAGGTAGAGGATCGCCGCCGCGATGAAGAAGGTGAAGGGCTGGCGCGTCGAGCCGGCGCCGATCTGCGCCTGCCTGAGGATCTCGACAAGGCCGACCACGGAGATAAGCGCGGTTTCCTTCAGCACGAGCTGCCAGACATTGCCGAGCCCCGGCATGGCGTAGCGCAAGACCAGCGGCCCTGTGATCCGGCGCAGTCGCAGCAGCGGGGACATGCCGCTGGCGATCGCTGCCTCGATCTCGCCGCGCGAGACGGCGCGATAGGCGCCGCGGAAGACCTCGGTGTGATAGGCGCCCGAGACGACGCCGATCGCCAGCGCACCGGCGAGGAAGCCGGGCAGGCTGACGAAGCCGGTGGCGCCGAAGAGCCGGCCGAGCGGCGTCAGCACGGCGCTGGAGCCGAAATAGAAAAGGTAGATGACGAGCAGGTCGGGAATGCCGCGCAGCACGGTGGTGTAGGCGTCGGCGATGCCGCGGGCGACACGCCCGCCCGCGATCTTGGCCCAGGCGCCGAGACCGCCGATCACGGCCCCGACAACGAAGCCGGTCAGGGCGACGGCGATCGTCATGCCGGCGGCCGCCAGCATGGCCGGGCCCCAGCCGTTCGGACCGAAGCCGAGCAGTTCGAGAAATCCAGGCTGGTTCATCGTCTGAGCGTTCTGGCCTCGGAAGCGCTCAGTGGGCGGCCATGTCGAGCGGCGGCTCGATGTCGTCGGTGATCGGATTGACGAAGGGGTTCTTCGCCCGGAATGCCGCGAATTCGGCCTGTGCGGCTTCGAGCAGGGCCGGGTTCTCGATGACGTCGGCGGCGACGCCGGCCATCGCCTTGGCGGCGAGCGCCAGGCCCTTGTGAGCCGCCGGTGCACGCCCTTGCGCCACGAGCTGCCAGGAATGGCCGGGCGTGCCGATCGCATAGCAGGCGGTGCGGCACTGGACGGTCGGGACGACCCAGCTCACCGTGCCGACATCGGTGGAACCGACCGAATTGTCGTTGCCGGCGCCGAGCGGGTAGATGATGTCGCTCAGGGCCTCGCCCGGCTGCGGTTCGAGATCGAAGCGGGCATAGGAGGCGGCGATGTCCTCCTGGCTCAGCGTCGCCTGGAACCTGGCCGCGAAGGCGTGGTCGGCAACATCGAAGCCGGGCCCGCCGATCGCCTCGAGATTGGCCTGCATGGCCTGTTCGAGCGGCAGGTTGCCGACGAGGTTCGCATCGCCGCTGAGCTGCTGCGCGACGACCTGGGTCTCGGTCATCAGGGCGGCGCCCTCGGCGATCTTCTTCACCCGTCCGACCATGTCCCACATCTCGGCCAGGTTGCGGGCGCGGATCAGGTGGCGCACGGTCGCCTTGGCCTGCACGACGTTGGGCGCGATGCCGCCGGCGTCGATGATCGCGTAGTGCACGCGCGCCGTCGAAGGCATGTGCTCGCGCATGTAGTTGACGCCGATATTCATCAGCTCGACGGCATCGAGCGCACTGCGGCCGAGATGCGGCGCGGCGGCGGCATGCGAGGCGCGACCGGTGAAGGTGAATTCGACCTCGACGCAGGCGAGCGAGAAGGCGCGGTTGACGCCGCTGAACGAGGCCGGGTGCCAGCAGAGCGCGACGTCGACGTCGTCGAACAGGCCGGCACGGACCATGAAGCCCTTCGACGAGCCGCCTTCCTCGGCCGGGCAGCCGTAATAACGCACGCGGCCCTTGAGCCCCTGGGCAGCGAGCCAGTCCTTGACGGCAGCGGCCGCGAGCAGCGACGCGGAGCCCAGCATGTTGTGGCCGCAGCCATGGCCGTTGCCGTTCGCTTCCAGCGGCTCGGGAGTCGCGACGCCCTCGGCCTGGCTGAGACCGGGCAGGGCGTCGTACTCGCCCATGATCGCGATGACCGGGCCATCCTCGCCCGCCTCGCCGATGACGGCGGTCGGCAGGCCGGCGGCGCCCATGGTGACGCGGAAGCCTTCGGCCTCCAGCATGGCGCGGTGCTCGGCGGCGGAACGGACCTCCTGGTAGTTCAGCTCCGGCATGCCCCAGATCCGGTCCGACAGCGCGAAATAGGCGGGCGCCTTTTCGTCGATGCGCGACCAGACGTTCTTGCTGTTGGACATGGGACTCTCCGGCACACGGCGTTTTTTTAGGCAGCGTCCCCTTGCATGGCACCATGGCGCGCGCAAGCGTCGTTGGCGTCGCGTCCTCTGCAGAAACAGCAGGGCGCCCTTGCGCCGCAGGGACTGTATCAGCGCATCGCGCCGAGCAGCCCCAGTCGTTCGCGGGCCCGCCAGCGCCCGAGCATCAATATGGCGACGATGGCCAGCGCGACGGCTAGCCCGATCCAGATGCCGATGCCCGCCAGCGGCGTCCAGAAGCCGAGCGCGGCCGCGAGCGGCAGCCCGATGACCCAATAGCCGACGCCGGCGAAGATCATCGGCACGCGCGTATCGCCGAGGCCGCGCAGGATACTGGAGCCGACGACCTGCGCGCCGTCGGCGATCTGGAAGATTGCGGCATAGAGCAGGAAGGCCATGGCCAGCGCCGCGACCTCGGTTGCGCCGGGCTTGGTCGTGTCGAGGAAGGGGCTGACCAGAATCTGCGGCGCGAACAGCATCACCAGCGCGGTGAGCGCCATGAAGCCGAGGCCGAGCGCGATCGCCACGCTGCCGGCCCGGGCGATGCCATCCCTGTCGCCGGCGCCGAAGGCCCGCCCGACGCGCACGGTCGCCGCCTGGCCAATGCCCATCGGCACCATGAAGGTCAGCGAGGCGATCTGGATTGCGATCGCATGGGCGGCAAGCGAGGTCGGGCCGAGCAGGCCCATCAGCAGGGCCGCGCCGTTGAAGATCACCACCTCGAAGGCCAGCGTCGTGCCGATTGGCAGCCCGAGCCGCCAGAAGGCGCGGAAGCGCTGCCAGTCGGCCACCCAGAACCGCCCGAACAGGCGAAAGCGCCGGAAGCGGCGATCACGCGTCACGACCAGGGCCATGCCCAGGAACATGACGAGCGATGACAGCGCGGTCGCCAGCCCCGAACCGGGCAGGCCGAGTGCCGGGAAGCCGAGCGCGCCGAACATCAGGCACCAGTTGGCGAGCGCGTTGAAGGCGACGGCGATAACGACGACGACGGATGCGGCGAAGGGGCGCTGCAGTGCCGCCACGAAGCCGCGCAGCACGAGATAGAAGAAGAACGGCAGCAGCCCCCATTGCAGCGTATGCATGTAGGATGCGGCGGCGCTCGAGAGCGCCTTGTCCTGCCCCATTGCGGTCAGGATCGTTTCGGCCTGCCAGAGGAACAGCCACATCGGGCCCACGAGGACCGCCGCCGCCCAGAAGCCCTGCCGCACTGTGCGGCGAACCTCGCGCACGGCGTGCCGGTTGCGACCGAGCTCGATCGAGATCATCGGCGCGACGGCCGCCATCACGCCGATGCCGAAGATCAGCACGGCCATGTAGAGATTGGCGCCGAGCGCACCGGCCGCCAGCGCCTCCGGGCTGAGATGCCCCATCATCACGACGTCGGTGGCCGTCATCGCCGTCTGGGCGACATTGGTCAGCACCATCGGCCAGCTCAGCGAGAGCATGGCCCTGGCCTCGGCGAGCCACGGGCTCGCCTGTCGGGTCTGAAGCGCGATATCCGTCATGGTGCCGCGTTCTAGCCCTCGCGGCGCACAAAAAACAGTCACTGCCTTGCCGGACGGACCTGCGCCCAATGGATGGCCTGGTTCCGGTCCGGGCGCTGGTGCTGCCCGACAGTCGAGCGGGAGGAAAGCAAACGGCGGCCACCCGAGGGTGACCGCCGCAGTGCGAAGCGCCTTCAGCCGGCGCGCAGTTCAATCGAAGACGTCCGCCTGCGCGCCGAGATGGACGCCTTCCTTCGCGGCCCTCAGGTCATGATAGACGACCGCGCAGAGTACCGCGCCGAATGCGGTCGAGACGACCTGCCAGGCGAAGCTGAGCAGTTGCCCGACGATCCCATTGCCACCAATCGCGGTCAGCACCATTTCGCCCACGAGCGCCATGAGGACCACCAGCAGGAACAGGCCGAAGATCTGCCAGCGATAGCCCTGGGTCAGCGCGACACTGCGGCTGAGGCTCTCGGTGACTCCGGTCTTCTCGATGACGCAGGCCGGGATCGCGACGAAGAGCATGCAGCCGATGATAACGCCCGGGACGATGAAGAGCAGGATCCCGAGGCCGATTGCTAGGCCGGCAAGGAGCGCGACACCGACGACGGGAACCGCGCGGGCCAATCCGATCTGGAGTGATTGGCCGATGGTGAAGGGCTGTCCACGCATGTCCTGGAAAGCGCCATAGAGGCTCGTCGCCTGAGCCACGGTCTGTAGAACGAAGGTCAAGACCGCCGTCAGGGCTCCCGCGAGTGCGAAACCCGCTCCATGAACCTGAGCGTTGCCTGGCATCGTCAGGATCAAGAGAAGCAGAGGCGCCATCGGCATGAGTGCAAGAAGAGCGAACTTGCCGAATTGATGGCTTAGGATCGCGAATGATTTGTTGATGATTGCGCTGACACGAAATTCTGTCGCGGTGGTCCGACGGTTGGCGGCAGAAAGGTCGCTCATCGAATCATTCCTTACCTTACGGCGGCAGGTTGGCATGGCCTGCGTGAAGCGGCAATTTGCAGTCGATGGCCGAGATTTATTCGGCGAGCGGACGATACCGTCATCCTTCGGATGAAGGTTTGCTCCCGTGCTGGATCAGCATATTCTGGCTCGCTAGTGCGGGCCGGCTTGCATGATTGCGAAATGCGTCACGCTGCCCGGGCGGGCTTTGCCTGCTGCAGGAAGCCGGCGATCTGGCTCTCCGGCATCGGCTTGGCGAAGAGATAGCCCTGGGCCTGGGACGCGCCGGCGGCCGTCAGTTCGGCCAATTGCTGCTGCGTTTCGACGCCCTCTGCCGTCGTCTCGATCTTGAGCGCCCGTGCCAGGTTGATGGTCGCCTCGACGATGGCGCGGCTCTTCGGATTGGCCATGTTCGCGACAAAGGACCGATCGATCTTGATCTTGTCGTAGGGGTAGGACTCCAGATAGCTCATCGACGCGAAGCCGGTGCCGAAATCGTCCAGGGCGATCGACACGCCCATCCTGCGGATCCTGCGGAGACGTTCCAGGGCGCCGTCGCCGAGTAGAACGGATTCGGTCACCTCGATCGTTAGCCGGCTGGCGCGCAGCTTGGATCGTTGCAGAGCCTCCCTGATGTGCTCGATGACGTCGTCCGATGCGAGCTGGATCGGCGAGACATTGACCGAGATATGCATCGACGCCGGCCACTTCGACGCTGCCGTGCAGGCGTCGATCAGGATTCTCCGTCCGAGCGGAATGATCAGGCCGATCGCCTCGAGCGTGGGAATGAACGCGTGCGGCGGAACCAGGCCATGTCCCGGCCGGCGCCAGCGCACCAGGCTTTCGAACCCCCAATAGCGTCCGGTCTTGAGCGAGACGATCGGCTGGTAGTGCAGTTCGAACTCGCCGTTCTCGATGGCGCGAGGAAGAGCGGCTTCGAGGTCGCGGCGTTTCAGGCGCTGCGCATTCAGCTCGGCATCGTAGAACCTGAAGCCGCTCGCAGGATCGGCCTTGGCCGCATAAAGCGCGAGATCGGCGGCCTTGAGGAGTTCGTCCGCGTTCGAGCCGTGAGTTGGTCCAATGGAAATGCCGACCGAGCATTTGCACTGCAGGGCCTTGCCGCTGATCTGATGGGGTTCTGCGAGCCTTGCCAGCAGGTGGATGGCAAGGCCCTCGGCGGCTTCGAGGCTGGCGATGTCCTTAACGATGACCGCGAATTCATCGCCGCCGATTCTGGCGACGAAATCGCTTGTGCTCACGCAATCCCGCAGGCGCCTGACAATGCTCTGAATCATCAGATCGCCTGTCGGGTGGCCCAGCGTGTCGTTGATCTCCTTGAAGCGATTGAGGTCGATCACGAACAAGGCGAACTCGCGGCCACTTTCCGCAGCCGCATCGATCGTTCTTTGCATCTTCTCGACGAAGTACAGGCGATTGGGCGCCTTGGTCAGGACATCGTGGCGCGCCAGGAACCGTTCGGTGGCGGCTTGCAGGACGCTGGCCTCGACATGCCGCCGGCCAAGGAACCAGGCGATGGCGATGGCGATGTTCATCAGAAGCGCAGCGACGGCGATGCCGGTTGCCTGCATCCGCCAATTGGCGAGAATGCTGCCATAGGCGTCGCTGACGAGGATTGAGACCGGAAAGGCAGCGGATCCTTTGACTGCGACGAGGCGCCGTTCGCCGTTGGGGGTGGTGATGTCCGTCGTCGTTGTCGTGTCGGTGATCTTCAGGAGCGGCCAGAGCCGCTGGGCGATGTGCGGCGAGGCGCTCATGTTTCCTTCTTGAGGAAATTGGGCCAGTCGCGCTCCATCGTTGCGCACGAGCCGCGTCTGTAGATAAGTCTTCGAGGCCAGGCGGCTGTAGAGGGATGTGAAGTGTTCAATGTCGAGTGAGGCGTTGATGATACCCAGATAGGTTCCGTCCTCTGACGTGATCTTCCGGGAGAACATGATGGCCTTGACGCCGGAAACACGCGAATCCATCGCATCGCTGATCGTGATTTGGTCGTCCTTGGCGGACGCGGCAACTCTGAAATAGTCGCGATCTCCGATATTCTGTGGCCGGTATTTCGCCTTCTTTTGCGATGTCGCTACGATCTCGCCATCCTTGCGGATGATCGCCAGCCCGTTGACGTGAGGGAGATCGGCGGCCCTTTCGGCCAGGGCCTTGAAGGTTCCGTTCGAGCTGGCGACGTCGTCGAAGGATCGCGCATGCGATGCCATTTCGAAGCGGATCCGCTCGGTGATGCCCTTCTGAACGAACTCGACGGCCTGCAGGGCTCGATCTGTCTGCTCGACGAGGACATGAGCGTAGTTCCTGAGCTCGTCTTCGGCTCGCTCGATTGCGTTCTGGCGGCCGAAATAGATGAACAGCGCACATCCGATCGTAGCGGCCGCAGCGACGAAGAGGCACAGGAGGCGGATCGCATTGAGGGGTACTAGTCGGAGGCCGCTACGCACAACTTCTGTCCTTGCCCGGCCCCGGCCGATCGGGGCCAGTGCCGAAAACGCGCTCGTCTTGATCCTCGTCGCGGCCTCTTGCCGCCAGTCCCTCACAACAGGCAAGAACAACTAACAAACCTTTGCGTGCCGCAATGCACCCGCAGGTCGAGATGCAACTCCGCACGAATATCGTAAATGGATCCAGCAAGAAGTGCCGATCTTCTCCTATGCCCTCAGCGGAAGGGCACGGCGCCGGTCGTCGTTAGGCATTGAGGGGGCGTCCATGTGGATCGTAGAAATACATTGAGATTACGTAGCGAAAGCTAAGTAATGTTGTCACAAACGGTGATTTTCGGTCGAGGAATAGATTGATTTTCTACTAATGGGCACTGAGTACTCAGATTATTGGGGGCGAGCGGGGGCGTCGGCAAGCGCGATGCGCGGCGAAATGGGCGTCGTCACCAGAGCGGTTCGCTCTGCCACAATCTGGGCGACAGGCAAGGTGGCCGTGCTGAGGCCGCAGAAAGACATCTTCCTGGGGTTGATGGAAGAGTCCCGGATCTGGCGCTCTCCGTCATGCGCCTGATCGTCGGGCGACTGCGGGGCAATGTCACAGCCGTCACCCGGCGTGATTTTCAGGAAGCGTTACCGCGTGAATGAGACGACAGGGTTGCTCGGCTGCACTTTTGGCATCCGCTTCTGGGGCGCTCGCGGGTCGATTCCCGTCTCGGGGCGCTCATACGATCGCTTCGGGGGCGACACTACGTGCTTCGAGGTCCTGATCGCGGGGCATCGGATCATCGTCGATGCGGGCTCGGGCCTGCGCCGCCTCGGGCGGGCCATGGCGGGGGCTGGCGAGAGCGACGCGACAATCCTCTTCAGCCACCTCCATCTCGACCACGTCATCGGCCTTACGGCCTTCACGCCGCTCTGGGGAATGTCTGGCAAGACCACGATGCATGTGCCTGCTCCCGAGGGCGTCGATCCGGCAGTGCATTTCTCGACCCTGCTCAGCGAGCCGTTCTTTCCGGTCGGCCTCCATCAGGCTCCAGGCAAGGTTGCAGTGTTGCGGTTCTTGCCAGGCAGTTCCTTCTCGCTCTCCGGGCTCGATATCGCCACCGTCGCGTTGCAGTTCGACGATCGGGCCGCTGGATTTCGCTTCCGCCACGCCGGCCGGACGATCGTGATCCTCACCGACTATGAGCACGGGCCGGACGATCCCGATCCCCGAATCGTCTCCTTCTGCCGCGGCGCGGATCTGATCGTCTATGATGCGATGTGGGACGAGGCGATCGACTACCAGAGGCATCGCGGTTGGGGGCACTCGACCTGGCAAGCCGGGCTGCGCCTGCTGCAAGCCGCCGGCGCACGGCGCCTGGCCTGTCTGCACCACCCGCCAAGCCTGACCGATGTGGCGATCGAGGCGCGTGAGGCCGATCTGAAGCGATGCCATTCGGAGAGCTTCTTCGCGCGCCAGGACGACGTGCTTGTCCTGATTGCCTGAGGCGAGTGCTTCTCAGGCATCGTGAAGCGAGGCCGGTCTCCCATGCGCTCGAAGCCCGCCTGAGCTTGGGCCGTTAGAAAGCCTGAGGCTTATGGTGATCGGCCGCGCCGGAGGCGTAGGCAGCACATTCAGGCCGTTGGGGTCGGCATTCGCATTGCTCTGATGCCGCAGGCCGAGCCGCGCGAAGCCGGAGAAATGGCTGACCTGCTGGCGCCGGTCTATCTCCGTCAGGAAGCTTTGGACGCGCAGGCGCACTTCCGCCGGCGTGTCGGGCTGCTCGGTGGCCGAAGTCAGATAAGTCTTCGCCTGCCCGTAAGAGCCGAGCTTAAAATAAAGAACGCCGAGTTCCAGGCGAACGCGCTGCAGGCCGAGGTCGAAGATCAGCATGCGCTCCAATGCGCAGATGGCTGCCTCGTATTCATTCAGCAGAGATGCAACCGATGCGAATTTTAGAGCAGTGTCAAGATCATTCGGGTTAGCCGGGTGAGCTAAAAAGGCGACCGTATTATTAGGGATAAGCGAACGACGAATGGGCGATGGCTGAGACAATGAGCGTCGGGTCAATGATTTCGGTCATGATCACGGTGTAAGGTCTGCCAAGCAATATATTTAGCGTGAGCAAAGTCTTGTTTTTATTGTAGAAATGCACCTTTTGGTGGGCGGATGGATGCCCCGAATTGTTGGATTCCGTTGCGGCATGGTACGTTCCTGCGACTTTATCGGGTTGGAGGCCATGGGCTCGCGTTGAGAGGGAGGTTTTCGCAGGTCGCCTGAGGGAGGGGCTGAACCGCTCGTCGCCGGCATCATCCGACGCGATGCGATGAAGCTGGTGCTGACTGATGGCCGGGTAACGCCGTCAAAGGCCGCTCGTCAGGTCGGGCTGTCGAGGCGCGCTTGCCGGCGCCAGGCGGCCGTCGCAGGTCTCGAGGATGTGCCGTCGTAAGGGCCGAGGCCAAGGCGGAGGACTGCAGGAGCACGGCAAGCCTGTGCGCCCTACGCCAGCGTGACTAGGCGCAGCATGTATGGGGGGCGGCGCGAATGGGAATGTTCGAAGTGGGAATTGTCGGGGGCGGCCCCGGCGGGCTGATGGCGGCCTGGCATCTCCGCCGGAAGCTGCAGGGCCTGTGCCGCGTAACCTTGTTCGAGGCGTCGGAAAGGCTCGGCGGCAAGATCGTGTCGCGCCGCTTCGACAGCGCGCCGGCGCTCTACGAGGCGGGGGTCGCCGAGATCTATGGCTATGGCCATCTCGGCTACGATCCGCTGCGCGAGATGATCGAAGGCTTCGGCTTCCAGACGATTCCGATGGATTCGCAGGCCCTCGTTCTCGATGGCCAGCTCGTCGACGGCGTGGAGGGCATCCGCCGGCGCTATGGCGACACCAGCGCCGACGCCATCCTGGCCTTCCGGGCGCGCTGCGTCGGACAGATGTCGCAGCAGGCCTATTACGAGGGCGCCGGAAAGCACGACAATGGCCACCCCTGGATGTTTCTCACCGCTGACGAGGTGCTCGATCGGGAGGTGGCCGATCCGGTGGCGCGGCGCTTCTTCCGGGCGATGGCGCGCTCCGACATCGCAGCCGAGGGGCACCTGAGCAACGGCCTCAACGCCCTGAAGAACTATCTGATGGATGTCGACGGCTACATCGACATCTACTCGATCCAGAACGGCAACGAACAGCTGGTCGAGGGCCTGAGCGCCAGCCTCGATGCCGAGGTCTTCCTGAACCACCGTGTCCTTGGCGTCGGCAAGGCGGCGGGCGGGCGCTACCGGCTCGACATGATGAACGGCAAGGGGCCGGAGGCGCGCGAATTCGACTTCGTGCTGATGTGCCTGCCGCACAACTGGCTCGGCACCATCGACTGGGGCGAGGGCCTGCTGCGCCGGAGCATGACGCGCCATCTCGCGCATTTCGACCGGCCGGCGCATTACCTGCGCGTCGCCGCTCTCTTCGACAAGCCGTTCTGGGAGGGCCAGGTCGAGGGCGCCTGGTTCATGTCGGAGAGCCTCGGCGGCTGCTGCGTCTACATCGAGGGCGCGCGGCACGATGTCGGGCGCCACGGCGTGCTCAACTGGCTGATCGCCGGCAACGATGCGCTGTCCTACGCAAATCTCGGCGACGAGGCGCTCACCCAGATCGCCCTGAAGTCGCTTCCAGCCTCGCTGGGCGATCCCTTTCCGCATCTGATCGAGGCGAAGGTGCATCGCTGGCTGGCCTCGGTGAACGCAGTCCCGGGCGGGATGCCGGTGCGCGACGTCGTGACCAACCATCTGCCGGAGCCGAAGGAGCATGACGGGCTGATGGTCGTCGGCGATTATCTGTTCGACTCGACGCTGAATGGCGTGCTCGATTCTGCCGACATCGCCAGCGACCTGCTACTGGGCAAGGTGATGCGCCGCCGCTACGCCGCCGGGCTCGCCAGGAGCGCCGGGGAGGCTGGCGGCATCGTCGTGCCCGAACCGTCCCAGCGCATCGATCGCGGTTATTTCGACACCTACCGGGGCGCTGGGCCCTATCACGAGGTCTGGCATCGCTTCAGCGATCCTGCCTATATCCGTGACTTGATCGAGCTGGTCTGGCGGCCCGAGCCCGGCTTCAGGATGCTCGTCGCCGGCTCCGCTTCGGGCGAGCTCGTCGAGGCGCTGCGGCAGCTCGGCATCGACGCCTGCGGCGTCGAGAACAATCGCTACATCCATCGCCGGACGCCGTCGCGCCGGACCGGCTACAACCTGTTCGGGACGGTCGCGGACCTGCCTTTCGATGACGGCTCCTTCGACATCGTCTATGAGAGCTGCCTCGCCCATCTCGGCGCGCGCGGCATCCGCGACGCGCTCGGCGAACTGCATCGGGTTGCGCGGCGCGGCGTCTATTTCGGCTCGGTGACGGCCGATCTCACCACCGAGGTCTGCGACATGTACGACCTGCTGCGCGGGGTCAAGAAGATCGCGACCTGGTGGGAGTGGTCGGAGCTGTTCTTCGAGGAGGATTTCGACCTGGCGATCCAGAGCCAGGAGATGCTCGATCTGGTCTGGCAGCGCACGCTCGCCGCCGACAAGGGGCCCGGCCGCTGGTATGAGGATGCGGAGAGCCTGCGCTACTGCTTCTTCAATCGCGTCACGCCCGATGACGCCTGAGCAAGGCCGGTCATTCCAATCTGACAGGGAGCGGCGGAGCCCGTTGAGCTCGGCCGGTGATCAGTGAGCGACGACGAGGCCAGGCCGGGCACGGGCGAACAAGGTGCAGCCTCCGATCCGCTGGAAAAATCCGCCGGCGCAGCCCAGAGGCCGGCGCCGCGGGCCGTCCCGGAGCCGAAGCGGCACGCCCTGAAGTCAGGCGCCGCCGAGCCGGAGGATGACGACGACGAAGAGGACGAGGAGGACGACGAAGACAACGAAGACGATGACGGCCCGGTCGTCTACACCGCCGCGCAAGCCGCGCAGGCGCTGAAGGGCGTCGTCTTCTTCACCTGGCCGCATCTCGGCCCGCATCGGCTCGGCATCGCCCTCGTCGGGCTCGGCCTCCTGATCGAGATGGCCTTCAACGTGCTGATGCCGCTCTCGCTCAAATACCTCCTCGACGAGGTGTTCGAGGACAAGGATCGCGGCGAGCTCGTCTTCATCCTCTCGGTGCTCGCCGTGGCCGGCATCGTCACCTCGATCGTGGCGATCTGGTATGAGTGGATCGACGCCAGGGTCACGGCCGCCATCACCACCGATGTGCGCCGCTCGCTGTTCGGGCATATCCAGAAGCTGCCGCTGAGCTTCTACGAGCGTCATCGCCGCGGCGAGATCCTGTCGCGCTTCTCCAACGACATGACCGCCTATGAGGAGGCGGTCATCCATTTCGCCAACTGGGGGGCGCTGCCGCTGCTGGAGCTACTGGCCGGCGTCGTCCTGCTCATCGTGCTCAACCTGGAGCTCGGCCTCCTGGCGCTGCTGATCATCCCGATCGCGCTGGTCGGGCCGCGGCTGATCACGCCGAAGGCGGTCGCCGCCAGCTATGAGGTCAAGCGGGCCCAGGCCGGAGAGCTCGGCGTCGTGCAGGAGAACATCGGGGCACAGCCGGTGGTGAAGGCGTTCGGTCTCGTCGGTGTGTCGCAGCGCTGGTTCGGCCAGCGCAACCAGGTGCTGCGGTCAGCGCAGGCCCGCTCGACCTTCCTCAACACGATGGTCGAGCGCTCGATCACCATCGTGGTGCTGTGGCTGCACCTGATCGTGCTGGCGATCGGCGCCTATCTGACCTTCAACGACGTGATCACCGTCGGCACCTTCATCGCCTTCGAGGCCGTGTTCTGGGAGATCACCTACAATCTCAATCACCTGACCCAGTACATCCCGGTGGTGATCGATGCCTCCGGAGCCGTCAGGCATATGCGCGACATCCTCGACGAGCCGATCCGGGTTTCCGACCGGCCGAACGCGGTCGATTGCCCCAGGATCGCGCACGGGATCTGCTTCGAGGGCGTGCGCTTCTCCTATGGCGGCGAGGGGGCAGAGATCGACGGACTCGATCTGACAATTCCCGCCGGGGCGCGCGTCGCCATCGTCGGGCCGAGCGGGGCCGGCAAGAGCACGCTGCTCAGCCTGTTGCTGCGCTTCCACGACCCGCAGCGGGGGCGGGTGACGATCGACGGCGTCGACATCGCAGACGTCACGCGCGCTTCGCTGAACGCCCAGATGGCCGTGGTGTTTCAGGACAACGTCCTGTTCCACACCTCGCTGCGCGAGAACATCCGGCTCGGTGCGCTCGAAGCGTCGGATGCCAGGGTCGAGGCGGCGGCGAAGAAGGCCGAGATCCACAAGTTCATCACCAGCCTGCCGCAGGGCTATGACACCATCGTCGGCGAGCGTGGTGACACCCTGTCGGGTGGCCAGCGCCAGCGTATCGCCATTGCCCGGGCTCTGCTGCGCGATCCGGCGATCCTCCTGCTCGACGAGGCGACTTCCGCGCTCGACCAGACGACCGAGGCCGCGATCAATCGGACCCTGGGAAAGATCGGTCGTGGCCGCACCCTGCTGTTCGTGACGCACCGGCTGACCTCGGTTGTCGACATGGACGAGATCATCGTCATGGATGCGGGCCGCGTGGTGCAGCGTGGCGATCACGCTGCTTTGCTGCGCAGGCGCGGCGGCCTCTACCGCAGGCTTTGGAACGACCAGATGAGAGCCATGGCGGATGACGAGGGGGAATGATTTTGACGCCGGAGGCCGCAGCGGGACGTTGAGCGCGGTTCTGCGGCACAAGATGGGACCGCAGGTGCCCCGCCATCTGGCGGGTGTCGCCGGTTCGCGCCATCGGAGAGAGCGTCATGATGGAAGCGGCACGAGGCAAGCCAAGCGCCCGCTTGTTGGCGAGCCAAGGGCGCCCGCCGACATGAAGAAGTCGGCGAGACGCTAGCCCTTGATCATCGGCTAAGTCCTTGAGGTTGGTAGTCCTCAAAGAAAGATGGTGCCCAGGAGAGGACCGGGCGCTCAATGCGAAAAGATCAATAAAATCAGTGACAGGAGGTGTCCCGCTTGCTGTCCGCTGTATCACCGCCTTGGAGCATTTGTCGAGCCCCTTCCGCAAGCCCTGAGAAATCGCGCTCGCCCCTGAGCGCCAGCCGAGAGCTTCGCCTACGGTAGGGGGCAGAATGTCTGGCGAGAAAATCTGAGACACCCCCTACGTGGAAGCGAAACCGAAACTCCCCCCGTGGCGGGGCCTCCGGAACAAGGTGGTGGTCAACGCAAGCCCGGCTTGGGTAGATGAACATGCGCGGCGCTGGCCGAGCCGTGGATGCAGGGGCGCACATGGAAACGGCAGAGACGAGCAAGCAGGCACTGAGCAGTTGGATTGGCCCCGCCGACCGGATGCCTGAAGCGGAGGTGGCCCTGCGGCTGGCAGAGTACCTGTCTGAGTGTCCCGGCTTCGGCGGTCACGTTGAGGTCGCCATTGACGGAGCGTCGGTCCGCGTCGCCGAGGCAGAAGTGTTCGACATCGTCGGCTACTTGGCTGGCGCAGGGTGGGCTCGCGATGCCGAGGTCACGGGCAAGAATGCCTGGGCCACTCTGTACCGACGCGGCAACGCCACGCTGCGGGTCCACTCTCGATCAGGACAAGGCGATGTTGAGACCACGGTGAACGGCCGACGCATCATCGCAGAGTGCAAGAAGGGGCCTCTCGTCAAGAAGCCCGGCAGCCCGGAGTATCCGCTTCTCACTACTGCCATCGGTCAAGCTCTGCTCTTCGACGCCGATGAGGCGGACCTTCTGGTTGCGGCTGTCCCGGACACGCCGAGCTTCCGGCGCATCGCCGAGGCATGGCGCAACAGGCCCCGGCTGCGAGCGAGCGGCATCGAGATTGCGCTTGTGTCGCGCTCAGGCTCGGTCTCAGGTCTGTCGGTGTAGCATAGCGCTTGGACTCGATGTCGTTCGAGTAGAAGCGGAAGGGTCAGGCGCAACTGAAGATCGGCGCTAACTCCTGAGGTGGGACACCGCGCCGGCGCTTAAAGAAAGCTGGCTTGGTCGCCATTCGGTTCACGAACGCTCCGATAAGGGGTGACCGTGCCGATGGGCTCGCCAAGCAGCATGAATTGAGGGATCGTCAACGGATAAACAGTCTTAAGCGCTCCGTCGGCATCGCATTTCAGAAGTTCGCGCAGCTCCATCAGTAGGCGACCCAATACGTTCTGGCCAACGAGCGTGTCTACATCCGTCTCAGTTACCTTGGCTCCCCAATAATCATCTTTTCGCGACTGCTCAACGATAGATTTGTTCTTAGTCGATAGCAGAAGGCGTCCAAATTCATCGTAGTTTTGAGCGAGTTTAACAAGGAGGCACCAGCGCATGATCTTCGTTCTGACCTCGTCCCAATCTGCCCGTGAGTTCGGGCGATGAGGTTTGCCTTTCATCTTCGCTGTCATTGGGCTGTGCTGCTCGATGATCTCGCGCTGCACGTCTGGCATGTGAGGAAAGCGGCATGCCTGGTACAGAGCTTCCGACGTCTGTATCCCCACTCCATTGACCCGCAGCTGGAAGCCGGCGGCCATGTTAGACAGACCTCCAAAGAGTTCGCGGGTCTTAAACACGATTACGACCTCCTCACGCCGATAAGTGCGGAGAAGGTTCCTGCGCTCAGAGGGTAACGTCTTCAAAGCCATTAAATACGTTCTCCGGTGCCGCGTACGTCTTTCGCCGCAACAGGGGATACCAGTGAAGCGGCCCAGAAGTAGCTTCTGGATCGCCCCACCAAAGTGCCAGCGGGCTGTTATTGGGGCAATTCCGGTAGGTGGCGATCATTGATCCGAAGCCCACGCCAAAAGGGCCAAAGCCCAACGGGCGGGTCATGCTCTTGGGCGACTGAGTAAGGGACCTGATCTTGACGCCCGCGATTAGAAGCTCGCTTTCAAGAATTTGGCGTCCGGCTTCTGACGAAAACACGCCCAAGGCGCCCCCTGCGTTTCGCAAGACCAGAGGGAACCTTTGTTCGGCGGCAACATAGGCCTGCACCTCTGCATCCGCCGGAACGACAGCTGGCCAAAGAACCTCTGACTCGTCCTTTTGGTTTTTCTGGTTCTTGAATTCGACCGCCCGCCAAAAGCGAATGGCAATCTCTTTTCCGGACGCTGCGACAGCATTCTTCAACCGAGTGTTTTTGATAAAAAAGTGACCGCCGGTGTGAAGCGCCATAAGGACAATGTGGACAGTTGCCTTCGCTGGAGCTGCAGCCTTGATCCACGCTTCGAGGTCGGCCGCAACGCGATTGCCGGTGAATAGTACGTCATCCAGATAGATGTAATCGCCGTCCGCAGCCCCGCAGGTCGAGAGGTCCAAGCCACACTTCTGATGCAACACTTCAGCAAATAGACCGACCATTTCGTTCTGGCTCTGACCTGCCCCCTGGATGCTAAGAAAGTTCGCACGAGCCCAGTATGCTGCTGGGTCGGTCCCCGCCAGGCTTTCGGTTGTCACTAATGTGCCCAGGAAACCCGTGACGGTCTCTCTGGAAATAAACGTCTGCTTAATGACGTGGTCGAACTCCCGGAGGAAAGGTAGTTGATTGTCGGCGGTAAATTGGCTGACCCAGCGATCAACATGTGCTGGATCGGGCTCGACAATTTCGCCAATGCGATACGTCTTAATCGTGCCGGCGACGGACGCCAGCAGGCTATCTCGTTCAGTCATTAAATCCCCCCACATGCCGTCTGCAATGTAGGGGCAGTTTGCCCGCGACGCGCAAGGCGGGCCAATTGCCAAATCAGAAAGTTGGGGCCATCATTCTGTCCGTTGAGGTATACCGTAGCGGACAAGGTGCGAGGGCGGCACAAGCCTGTCCGTATGAGTTGACGAGAGTCTACGGACATGTATTCTTGCGGACATGATCTCTACGGACAATGAGTGGCCGTTCATGCAGACCGTCTTTTATGCTCGCGTTTCCACAGCCGATCAGACCATCCAGCATCAGGAAAAGCAGGCGAGGGATGCCGGCTTCACCATTGACCGGGTGGTGGCGGATCATGGCGTCTCCGGTGTCAGCACCCGCCTTGCCGAACGGCCCGAAGGAAAGCGCCTCTTCGATATGCTACGGGCCGGCGACGTGCTGGTGGTGCGATGGGTAGACCGCCTCGGCCGAAACTACGCCGATGTCACCGAGACCATCCGGGAGTTTATGCGACAAGGCGTGGTCATCAAGACGATCATTAACCGCATGACGTTCGACGGGGCCACTCTGGACCCCATGCAGCAGGCCGTCAGGGACGCCCTCATCGCCTTCATGGCGGCATCGGCGCAGGCCCAGGCGGAGGCCACCAAGGTTGCGCAGGCGGCCGGCATCGAGCACGCCAAGGCCACCGAAGCGAACGCCTACAGGGGCCGCAAGCCGAGCTTCACGCGGGCGCAGATGGAAGCCGTTAGAGACATGCTTGCGCAGGCCGCGTCGATCAGCGTCATCGCGAAGAGCACCGGCCTCTCTCGGCAGACCATCTATCGAGTGAAGGAGGAGCCAGCGGAGGCGGAAGCTGCGCTGGCGAAGTGGGGCATGTGAGGCACGGGGCCTCACCGCAGGCCGTTGACGGTCCTCCTGTTGCGTGGGCCAGCACGCCATCCAGGCAGCACGGACTAATGCACCGTAACGGACTTCCGTGAAGTGAGAAATCCTGGATTTGTTTTTGAGTACACCTGGATGAGCAATAAGCTCCCGCAAAAACGAAAATCAGCCTCAAAATGTCGGTTGCGTATTCCAGGAATGTGTGAGATATGAGTTTTCAGGCAGCGCGGTGCTGCCAGCCGATCCCTGGGCAGGCTTAAATCTGTTTGGGAGGAGGTAAGTGGCCAGGCTCTTCTGGCAGGTGGCCGTCCGAAGCGACCCGCAAAGTGCAGCTTCAGACGGCCGATCCCCAATACGGAGACTACAAATGAATATCACATCTTCTGGAAAGATCGAAATCGGCGATCTGGGCAATCTCGGTCGCAAGGCATACCCGACAATCGTCAATGGTGCGTTCGGGGTTCAGACACTTACACTCAGCATCCCGGTCGAGGAGTTCATTGCTCGCTCCATCGTTCCCAACCAGGCGGGCCTCTCTCTCGGAGGCGATATGGGTGATATCCCGTCCCAGCGCCCGATCAACCAGCCGCACGCCCAGGGCCTTGCCGTTTACATGTTGAAGGCCGAGATCGCGACCGTTGCTCAACGTTACCAGGCCCATGAGATGCCCGTTGCTCTCAAGCAGATTCAGGCGGACCTCGGCATGGAAAGCTATTACGGGATTGCGCCGATTGTGGCCAATATTCAGCCTCGCAAGAAGATCACTGTCGAGCTGAAGGACGGCGTCCCGCATCTCTTCGTGGATGATGTCGAAATCTTTCGAGTGATCGACGGGCAGCACCGTCGTGAAGGTCGAGACATTCAGATGAAGTGGCTGAAATCAGTTCTGGAGACCGGCCGCTATCCCACCGGCCGCAAGACCGGGGCCGCGCTCTATGTGCCTGCCGATGGACACGTGGAAGTGCCGCCCGAAGAGCGTCAGATTTGGGGCGAGGTCCACCGTAACTCTCTCCGAAGTGGCTTTGAAGTGTCGCTTCACTTGGATCTGAACACCGAGCAGGAGCGTCAACTCTTCTACGTGCTCAATAACCTTGTGCGGCCGGTCGAAAGCAGCATGGCCTTCGATTTTGACGAGAGCAATCCGGTGAACCAGTTCATCAAGGGTGTTCTGATCGGTGAGCTTAAGATCCCGGTCGTTGCGAAGGACGTGGCTGCCCGAGACGAAGGTGAACTGGCGCTGAAGGACTTGGTCGCCATCAACGCCATTCTGATCTTGAACAAGACGAACGTGCGCAGCGCGACGCCACCTGTCGTCGATGCGCGGAGACACGTTGCTCGAGATTTCTGGGGCAAAGTGACTCAGATCCCAGGCTTTGGTCAGTCCAAGGCCAAGGCGACTACGGTGGCCGCGCAGCCCGTCGTCCTCAAAGCGCTCGCGAAGCTCGTCCACGATTTCGCCTTTGCTCAGGGCGACGAGGCCAGCCTCGATGAGTTGCTTGAGAAGATTCCGGACTTTGATTTGAGCCACGGGAACAAGTTGTGGCGTGCTTACGATCTCGATCCGGCGCAACGCGAAAAGATGTTTCCGGGAATTGCTGCTTACCTTCCGCCTGAGGGGACCGGAAACCGCGACCTCGGCGGATTTGATGCCTCGACGGGGTTGATGCACTTCGGCGCAAAGCACAATGACATCTTTCCGATCATTGGCGATCTGATCCGGTGGCAGCTGCAATTGCCCGCACGCCAACATCGTGGAAAGGCCGAGGCAGCTGAAGCTACTTCCGCAGCAGCGTAATCCGGCCTCCCACGCGAGAACGGCGGGGTAAATCCCGCCGTTTATTTTCGCTTACCGGGAGCGAGTAGCCTCGGCGAGAGATGTCTTACCCTTCGCCCGTTCGAGAACAGTATTGGCCTCATTCGAGGTTGAGAGTGAACGCTTGGAGCAACTGCGGACCGCCGGGCGGTGGATCGGTGGCGAGTTTGCGCTGTGCGCTTGTGCTTGGTCTGGGGGGCGCTGATCGACCAGCGGTGGCCTGGCCAAGTGAGCCGGGCTTTGGTGGCAGAACCGGCATAACAATCCAAGGTAGCGTCACTGCACTTGTGTCTGCGATGGTTGGCGAGGTGACAGGAGGCTTGCCGGCGATCCTCTCCGCTTTTATTTCCGCGTCTGTCTCTCAGGGGAGGGACGCAGATAATCGGAACATCGGATGGCTGGCCTCTGCCGAGCTCCGGGTTGCGGCAAGCCGGCGACCCGATATGGACACTACTGCACGACTCACAAAAGTCGCTGGAGGCGGCATGGGGATGTCGCCCAGCAGGGCGTCACCAAAGAGACCCTGAGGCCCTACGTGGCGCTCGTGAAGGCTCGCATCGCGAAGAATGCGGGAAACCCTACATGGGCCGCCTGCGATGCCCGCTGGCTGACCATCGTGGACCGCGCCCGGGCCATCCTCGGCGAAGCTCAGCGGGGCGTTCCGGGGGACCGGAGCGAGCGCGTGGCGGCATCCGCCGTGGTGAAGCTGGCGGATCACGTCGAGGCGCGGGAGGTGGTGAAAGCCGTCCTCGGCATGTATCTGATGCAGGATCAGGAGCCGCGCCGGTTCCGCTCCGATGCCGCGTTCCGGGTTCAGCTTGTCCGCCGCGTGATGCGACTCAGCGAAGTCAGCGCGGACGCATGGCCGGACCCCAGGACGGGCCGTGTCAGACGGACCTACCGGGACTTCACGCCGCAAGCTGCGGGCATCATCGCGGGATGGCTGGCGGAGGCGCTGGGGTCTACAGGGGTACACCTTGCCAAGCTGGAGCTGAGGGATGCCGAAAAGGCCCGGCAGGAGCGGACGGAGTTTCACAGGGCCTTGGCGGATTTGACATGAACGAGATGGGAAGCGTGATCGACGCCACGGCGGACGAGAAGCCGGAGTTCGAGCCGCTGGAGCTGTTGACGAGGCTGGAGGCGCAAGCCCGGGAGGCGGCCCCTGCCGTTCTGTCGGACAAGCTGGCATGGACGGCTATCCGGCAGGAGCCCGGCCTGTTTCAAGCGCGTGGCGGGCAACTCTACGAGCCGCATCTGAGCGACCTTGCGAGCGCCATTGGGCGGGAAGGAATGCTGACCCCTGTCGATGTGATCCAGATCGGTTCGCAAGCCGTGCTGATCGAAGGCCATCACCGAATGGAGGCGTATCGGCGGGCAGGGATCACCGAGGACATCCCGGTCGTCTATTTCAAGGGGACCATTGAGGACGCCGTTGCGGAGAGCGGGAGGGCCAACTCGCGGGCCAAGCTGCCGATGCCGCTGCGGGAGCGCAGCGACTACGCATGGAAGCTCGTGAAGCTCGGCCGCCACTCGATCAAGGAGACGGCCACTGCGGCGAACATCTCTGAGCGGCAGGTCGCGATCATGCGAAAGGCGGCGAAGGCGCTCGGCGACAGAGCCTTCAGTTATGAGGGGTGGATGGCCGCCCTACAGGCGTCCAAGGGCATCGCGCCCCTGACGTGGGAGCCGGACGAGATCGAAGCGAGGAAGGAGGCGCAGGCGCAGGAATACGCTGAGCGCCTCTCCAAAGCCTTCTACACGAAGCTCACGAACAACCCCGAGATTGCCGCACGGGCCTTGGCGCTGCACTTCGGGGACAAACTCGAAGAAGTCTTTCGGGAACTGGAGGGGTACGTCGGGCAGCGGCGTGACGAGGAAGAGGACGACTTCTGAGGCTGCCCTCTGCATCCCCTTGGTGTGCATTCTGCATAGGCTGTCGCCCTCAGACCTGCCTCGGGAACTTCGCCATGGCCAGCGCCATAGCGGCCACCGTTACGTCCCCGTAGTCGTCCCCTGCGGTCCTCGGGGCGTGCCCTTGGATGGCGTCCACTACCCGGCCGTCCATGCCGACCGAACGGGCGACCGTCTTGAAACGGTGTCGCCAGCCGTGGTTCGGCTGCACTCTCGGGTCCGTGACAGTTTCCCGTGCGGCCTCTGCGAGGCGGTTCTTGACGCCCTGTAGCGGGCCGAGCACGTCGCCATTCTTCGCCGGAGTGAGGAACAGGTGCCCGTCCTTGCTGTCCCGCGCGAACTCGGGGAACCCCTTGGCGACAAGGTGCTCGTGCAAGACGACATCCCGTGCCTGATCCGTCTTCACCGTCCCGGCTTCCGGGCTGATGTGGATCACCCAATGGCCGGAGACTTGCCGCACATCCTCTTTGCGGAGCTGCGCCACTTCCCCGACACGGGCTCCCGTATAGGCGCACAGCCACGGCACCCACCTCTTGGCGGCGAAGGTCTTCGGGCGCTCGTTCCCTTGCTGGTGCGCGTCGGCCGCCTTCAGAAGCGCCCCGGCTTCATCATCGGTGAAGCCCTTCGGCCGCGTCACCTTCCGCTTGCCGAGCTTGATCGTGATGCCTTCGGCGGGATTGCTTGGAAGGCGCTTGTTGGTGACGGCCCAGCCGAACAGGGTCTTAAGCCCGGATAGGTCGCTGTCCTTCACGGTCTTCGCAGAGATGGGCTTGCCGGTTCTCGGATTGACTGAGGCCAGACGGTGATCCTTGAAGCTGACCACATCCTCCGGTGTCACCCGGGTGGCATCGTCATGGCCGAGGAAGGCGACGAAGTTGTCCACCGTGTTGCTGTAGCTCTCATAGGTGCTGGGCTTACGGCCCGTCGCCTGCGCCTCCCGCCACCAGTCCGCGAGGATGCCGCTCAGGCCGGCCTTGTCACTGGCTGATGCTGCGGGCTTGGGGGCTTCCTTCGGCGTCCAGTCTGGGAACCGGGAAGCCCTCGGGTCGGGGCGGTAGTCCCCTTCAGCGTTGCGCTTAAGCTGCTCGCCGGCCTGCTGAGAGGCTTCACTGACGGCGACGAGGAGCCGGGTCCGCGAGGCCGCGTCGATCTTGAGGCCGTGCTGCGCCAACAGAAGATCAACGGTGGGGCCTAACCATTGCTCCAGCTTCCCGGCGTCCCGCGCCTCCCGGTCGAGCCGCAGCCAGTGATGCCATATGGTGGGCTCGCCGGGCTCTTCCGCCATTTGCGTCGTGATGTCCCGGTAGAACACGCCAGCGAGCGCGATGATCTCCTTCTGCGTGAGAGATGCTGCGGGCGAGCGCAAGGCCTGCCAATGCCGATCTACCTCGGCGGCGATTTTCGCGTGCTGAGTGCGTGCCTCGGCCGGGTCTTTCGTGCGCAGTGTGCGAAGCTCTTCCTGCTTGCCGACTACGGCCCGGAGGTCCTTGGGAACCACCTTCCGAAACCAGTAGACGCCAGTTTTGGGATGCTTGAACGGACGCGCCATCGAAAGAACCATTGGACCACCCGATTGTATCACTCGGGTGTCCTCAAGTCGCTGATTTTCGCTAAGTTCTTGAGGTTGGTAGTCCTCAAAGAAAGATGGTGCCCAGGAGAGGACTCGAACCTCCACGCCCTTGCGAGCGCCAGCACCTGAAGCTGGTGCGTCTACCAATTCCGCCACCTGGGCAACGGCGGTTCGTTTACGGAGGCGCCGCGGGACTGTCAACGCCTCCGGAGCGATTTCTTTCGATCATTCGATTTTCGTTGTGCGAAACGGTGGCGCCCGCCGCGGCAGCCCGTGCAGCGGCGGGAAATTCGCCGATTCTCACGCGGCGCGCTGGGCGTTGCCGTGCCAGCCGTCGAGGGCCTTGTCGTCCGCTCTGGCGCCGTTGCCCCCGTCCTGCCCGGTCCTGAAGGCGGCGACGAGGTCGTTGAGCTGGCCGATGCGGGAGGAGAGGGAGGCGGCGGAGGCGGCGCTCTGTTCGGCCAGAGCCGCATTGGCCTGGGTCATCTCGTCGAGATGGGCGACGGCCTGGCTCATCTCGTCGATGCCGTTGGCCTGTTCGCCCGAGGCCGCCGAGATGTCGGCGATGGTGGCGGCGACCTTGCGGGAGTGGCTGAGGATCTGGTCGAGCTGGTCGCCGGCCTGGCGCACCAGCTTGACGCCCTCGCCGACCTCCATGTTCGAGGACGAGATCAGGCCGGAGATGTCCTTGGCGGCGGCGCTCGAGCGCTGGGCGAGCGTGCGCACCTCCGAGGCCACGACGGCGAAGCCCTTGCCGGCATCGCCGGCACGCGCGGCTTCCACCGCCGCGTTGAGCGCCAGCAGGTTGGTCTGGAAGGCGATGTCGTCGATCACCCGGATGATGTCGGAGATCTTCTGCGAGGCGCTCTCGATGCGGGCCATGGCCTCGACCGCCTGGCCGGCGATGACGCCGCCCGACTGGGCTGCCTGCATGGCCTCGTCGGCGATGCTGGCGGCATCCTTCGAGGCCTGGGCCGAGGCCTTGACCGAGGCTGCGAGCTCCTCGGTGGTGGCGGCGGTTTCTTCCAGCGAGGAGGCCTGCTCCTCGGTGCGCTTGGAGAGGTCGTCGGCGCCGGTGTTGATCTCGCGGGCGGCCAGCCCGACATCGGCCGAGGTCACCTGGATGGTGCGCACGGTCGTCGAGAGCCGGTCGACGGTCTCGTTGATCGCGCCCTTGAGCTCGGCGAACTTGCCGCGATAGGCCGAATCGACCCGCACGGTGAGGTCGCCGCCGGCGACCGCCTGGAGCGCCCGGGCGAATTCGGCGGTGGCGGAATCGACCAC
>NZ_DASYHA010000021.1:0-423673 GCF_035999205.1 Allobosea sp. | reverse complement strand
CACCGGCTGGTACAAGGAACTGGTCACGACGATGCCGGTGTTCGAGAATGGCTATGTCCTGCCGATGGAAGGGCCGGGCCTCGGCGTCGAACTGCTGCCGGCCGTGTTCGAGCGGTCCGACCTGACCGTCCGCCGCTCCAGGCTGTGAGGCGAGCTGGGGATGTCGCGATCGAGTGTGCTGGTGTGCCCCTGCCCAAGGGCGATCTGCAAGGTATCGTTCGCGCACCTCAGCACAGCCGGGCGACGATAAGCGACATCCGGCAGAGCCACTTCTCCGCCGTCGTGGACAACGCCGCGGGGGCTCCGGTTGCAGTCGGTGTGCTCTGTTCGATCTTCGGCCTATCGCTGTCGCCGATCATCGCCGCGGCAGCGATGGCCCTCTCGTCGGTCAACGCAATCGGCAATGCTCTCCGATGCAGGCGTTGCACCTCGAATGATCGTTCCGGCCCAGGTGCTTGGGCCTTGCAACACGCCGTTTGAGACGCTTGAGACCCGAACCGCGAACGTCTGCTTTCTGGCGCGGTACCAACGTCTGCTTGTGGCGCATCAGCGCTCAGCGCCTCAACGAGGCTACCGATGGGCCCATTCAGTTGCGGTGGCTTCAAGCTTGCCGAGCTGGCTTCGCAGGCGCCCGGCTGAATAGTCGAGGAAGACTCGCATCTTCAGCGGAAGGGCGCCGCGCGCTGCATGGAATAGGCTGACAGGCGCGGGATCAGGCTGAAACTTGGCAAGGATCGGCCGGAGGTCGCCGTGCTGCAGGGCATCGGCGCATTGGTAGAGGAACAGCCGGGTCGCGCCGATGTTTTGGCGCGCAGCCCAGACGGCGGCGGCCGCTGTCGTCACGCTCAGGCGCGGCTTGATCGGCATCTCGACGGTGCCTGATCCGCGTGCGCGCCTGAAAGTCCAGGTCGTTCGTGCGGCGAGGGAATCGAAGCCGATGCAGGGAAGGCCCGCCAGCTCTTCGGGGCGCTCCGGCGTGCCGAACTCCCCTAGGAGCGCAGGGCTCGCACACACGACCATCGGCATCACGCCGATCCGGGTCGCGACCATGCTGCTGTCAGGCAAAGTCCCGATGCGCACCGCCATGTCGATTTGATCCTCGATCAGGTGAAGGTTGCGATCGGACAGCAGGAGCCGGACGGTGATATCGGGATAGGCCGCGAGGAATTCGGTGACGATCGGCAGGACGTGGAGCTGCCCGAACAAGACGGGAGCTGTGATCACGAGTTCGCCTCGCGGTGCCGCGAACTCCCCCGAGGCCATCCGTTCTGCATCGTCGACCTCACGGAGGATGCGCCTGGCTGCCGTCGCATAGGCGGCGCCGGCTTCGGTCAATGCCAGCTTGCGTGTGCTACGGACGAGCAGCTGCGTCCCGAGTTGCGTCTCGAGTTCTCTCAGTTTCCTGCTGACAGTCGGCAAGGGCATGCTGAGGCTCCTGGCTGCTGCCGTAAAGCTGCCCTTATCCACGGTTTGGAGCAGGATCGACATAGCCTCCAAGCGATCCATTTGTCTCATCCTGTAAGATAATCTGTCTCAGAATTAGCTGATTATCCCGTACGACGTAATGACCTATCTTTCAGCTAACGAGTGAACGAGCTCGCTCGCAGGGAGAACGCCATGTCCTATGGGTTTCTGGATATCGCCGTGACGCCGAGCGTGCGTGCGGTACAGCACGAGATGGGCGCGAGCCAATTATGGGAAGGCTTTCAGGGCCATCGGGCCTTCGATCGCTTCACACCCGATGAGGCAGCCTTCATCGCGGCGCGCGACAGTTTCTACATCGCGACGGTGTCCGAGACGGGCTGGCCTTATGTCCAGCACCGCGGCGGCGTGCCGGGTTTCGTCAAGCTCATCGACGAGAAGACGATCGCCTTTGCGGATTACCGCGGCAACCGGCAATTCATCAGCCTGGGCAATCTGCGCGCCGATGATCGCGTATCGCTCATCATGATGGACTATGCGCACAGGGCAAGGCTCAAGATCTACGGACATGTCGAGGCCGTGCCGCTCGACGCGGCCCCGGCGCTGACGGAGCGTGTGCTTGATCCACATTCGAAAGCAAAGCCGGAGCGAATTCTGAAACTCCGGCTCGAAGCGTTCGACTGGAACTGCCCGCAGCATATCACCCCGCGCTTCACCGAGGCCGAAATCGCCCAGGCCGTCCATCCCCTGCGCGAGCGCCTAGCCACGCTCGAGGCGGAAAACGCAACGCTCAAGGTCGCGCTCGCACGGGTCGGCTGAGCACGGGGTAGTGGGCGCCAACACAAAATCTTGCATGCGGCGCCGCGCCATTGGTCCAGGGGCGTGAGTAGACGAGTAACCGCCGGCCGCAGTTGCTGAGCTGTAGCTCTGATGCCCGTGTCCGGGGAGCCCGTGACGCAAGAGGGGGCGTTAGCCCTGCTGAGCGCTCGGGATGGGGGTCGCAGCACACGAACATCCGGTCCCGGGCAACCCGCCAACGACCGCTAACGGCGCCAAGCGGCCTGAGCGGTGTGCTGCCGAGCATTCTGCCACCGCCTTGCAGCGTCGCGACGCTGAACCACTGTGCCGCCACCTGCGGTGATTGCGCACCGCCCAGTGAACTCGCGGGCCACACTCCCGTGCTGGCTGCCTCGTCGTTGGGCTCAACCAGTCATCATCTTCGGTAGCACTGTCACGATCTCGGGAAAAACGGTGATCAAGACGAGAAGCAGCATCAGCACGAAAAAATAGGGGATGGCAGCCTTCGTCACGGCCAGAATGTCCTTGCCGGTGATGCTCTGCAACACGAAGAGATTGAAGCCTACCGGCGGGGTGATCTGCGCCGCCTCGATCAGGATCACCACGAAGATCCCGAACCAGAGCAGGTCGATCCCGGCCGCCTGCACCATCGGCAGCATGACCGACGAGGTCAGCACGATGATCGAGATGCCCTCCAGGAAGCAGCCCAGGATCAGCATGAAAACAGCCAGCACTGCCAGCAGCGCATAGGGCGAGAGATGCATCGCCTCGACCCAGGACGCGAGCGAGCGCGGGATGTCGACGAAGGCGACCGCGATCGTCAGGCAGGCGGCGCAGGCGATGATGAAGGAGATCATGCAGGAGGTCCGCATGGCGGCCATCAGGCTCTCCATGAAGCTCTCTCGCGTGAGCCCTCCGCCGACGGCGGCGAGGATGAGCGCGCCGACGACGCCGATGGTTGCGGCTTCCGTCGGTGTCGCGATGCCGCCGTAGATCGAGCCGACGATCGATCCGATCAGCAGTGCGACCGGGATCAGCCGGCGTGAACGATAGATCTTCTCCAGAAAGGGCACCGGCGGATCCGCGGGCGGCATCTTGTCCGGGTTCAGCATGCTCCAGATCGCCGTGTAGCCCATGAACAGGGCCATCAGCAGCAGGCCGGGCAGGACGCCGGCGATGAACAGCCGCGCGATCGAGACCTCCGCAGTGACGCCATAGACGATCATGATGATCGATGGCGGGATCAGCAGTCCGAGCGTTCCGGAACCTGCGAGCGTGCCGATGGTCATGTTGAGCGGGTAGCGTCGCGCCTCGAGTTCCGGCACGCTGATCCGGCCGATGGTGGCGCAGGTCACGGCTGACGAGCCCGCGACCGCCGCCATGATACCGCAGCCGAGCACGTTGACGTGGAGCAGCCGGCCCGGCAGGCGCGAGACCCAGGGCGCGAGCCCCTGAAACATGTCAGCTGAAAGCTTCGAGCGAAACAGGATCTCGCCCATCCAGATGAAGAGCGGCAGCGAAGTTAGCGCCCAGCCCCAGCTCGAATCCCAGAGCGTCGAGGCGACGAGCGAGCCCATCGGGGCGGTGGTAAACAGGCCCATCAGAACCATGCCGACGGTCAGAAGGGAGAGCGCAACCCAAACGCCGCTCGCCAGCAGAGACAGCAGCAAGCCGGCAAGAACCAGGGAGGCAATGACGATCGAATCCATCACAGGTTCCTATGCCACGGGCTTGTCGAGGCCGATCTCGTCGGGCGCCTCGTAACGGGCGCTCCCGCCACTGAGCAGCCAGAGCAATTCGTCGATGAGCGCGATCGCGAAGGCCGTCACACCCACGGCGACACCGGTCTGCGGAATCCAAAACGGCATCGCGAGGAGCCCCGGGCTGACGTCGTTGAATGCGTGTGACTGCAGAGCCAGCGCGCTCACATGCCAGGCGAGGAACGAGACGACGACCGCGCCGAGCAGGCAATTGAAGATTTCGATGGGTCGCTGCAGCCGGGCCGGGAGCCGGCTGACGATCAGGTTGATGCGGACATGCGAGCCGTGCCTGAACGTGTGAGCCAGTCCGAAAAAGGTGGACGCTGCCAGGCAGAGCCCGGCCGCTTCCGTGGCATCCAGCGTCACGCCGCGAAAGCGGGCGGCGATCTGTGCGATGATCGCGACCGCGATCCCAACCATGAAGGCGGCGGCCAGATAGCCGCACGCCTCGTAGAATTTGTTCAATACCCCGCGTATCACCGGTTCCCCCGCTGGCCAGGCTTGCGTGAAATACTGCCGCACGACTGGCGGGGTTATTTGAGGCTCTTCTGGTAGTTCTCGTAGACGGCTTTCTCCTCCGCGGTTGCTGCGGCGAGCCATTCCTGCACCATGGCCTTGCCCGCACCCTCGATCGCGTCGAGGATATCCTTCGGCGACTGAGCGATCGTCATGCCATGGCTCTTGAGGACGTTCTCACGCTCCTCGCTCGCCTTCTTGGCAAGCTCCCAGCCGCGCTTGGTCGCAGCCTCACCGGCTTCGAGAACGACCTTCTGGGTTGCAGCATCGAGTTGTCGGAATGCGCGCTCATTGACGAGGATCGCATTCTTATTGTGCATCGTGCCGGTATAGGTGAAATTCTTGACGTAATCCCACACCTGCACGTCCGTGCCGGTCTGGGCGCTGGTCCAGAGCGACTGGATCATGCCGGTCGAGAATGCCTGCGGGACCTCGGCGAAGGGCAGGATCAGGGCTTCCATGCCGAGCTTCTCACCCATGATCTGGGTCTGCTTGGAATAGATGCGCAGCTTCTGGCCCTTGAGATCGGCAAGGCCCTTCAGCGGCTGCTTGGTGTAGAAGCCTTGGCCCGGCCAGGCGACATAGGTGATCGCGCGCATACCGTTCTTCTTGAACAACTCGTCGAAGAACGGGCGTTGCGCATCGGTCAGCTTGGTGGCTTGATCGAAGGTCGTTGCGACGCCGGGGATATTGTCGAGATTGTACATTGCGCCTTCGTTGCCATAGACGCCGAGGCGGATCTCGCCCATCTGGACCTGGCCGGATTGGACTGCGCGCTTGACGGCATCGAGCTTGATCAGGCTGTCGTTGGAGCGAAGGTCGATCTTGAGCTTACCACCGCTCTTCTCCTCGATCTCCTTGACCATCTGCCGGATGTTCTGCGTGAAGAAGCTGCTCTCCGGGTAACCAGAGGCCATCGTCCAGCTGGTCTGGGCCGAGGCGGGCAGCGGCAGTCCGATACTCGCGGCAAGGACGGCGGAAGCAAGCAGGGCTCTACGGTTCATCGTTTCCCTCGTTGGTTGCCCTGCACCGAATTCGGTCAGCGCAGGTCCTAGTGGTCGGGCGAGCGACGTGCCGTGACCGACTTATGACAATGCACCCCGATCTCGCGATAGCATCCAATTGAATTTTTCTGTTTTTGCGATAGCGTTTCTTTATCGGCGCTTGAACCGGCTCGAAAATTGCATATTGCGCTGCGGCGCTCTGGAGGGGCGCAATGCCGAACTGGACCCTAAAGCAGCTCGAAAGCTTCGCCTGGGTTGCGAAGCTCGGCAGTTTCAGGGGGGCTGCCGAACGCCTGAACACCACGCAGCCGAATATCTCGGTACGCATCTCCCAACTCGAGGCCACGTTGGGTGTCAGGTTGTTCTACCGTGACTCCGGCTCGGTTGCCCTGACACCGATCGGTCACTCTCTGCTGGCGCACGCCGAGAAGGTGTTGCTGGCTTCGGATGAGTTCTCGCAGCACTCAATCCGTTCCGACCAACAGGCCGGCGTCTTGCGGCTGGGCGTCGCCGAGCTGATCGCGCAAACGTGGCTGCGCGACTATCTGCTCGATCTGCGTCAGGTTTTCCCGAACGTCGATGTTGAGCTGCGAGTTGATCTGACCATCAATCTTCGCGAAGAACTGGTCTCACGGTCGCTCGATCTGTGCCTCTTGAACGGGCCAATCTCGAACTTCAACATCACCAATGTCGAACTGGGCTCGGTGCCGTATTTGTGGGTCGCCTCGCCGCGGCTAGCCGTCACTGGCGCAGATATTGCGACGATGGCTGCGCATACGATCCTCACCCATGCGCGCAACACCCGACATTTTGTCGAGCTATCGGCGCACTTCCGCGATGGCTGGGAGGGGCCGATACGGATCGTGCCGTCGAGCAGCCTGGCTGCCTCGCTGCAGATGACCCTGGACGGCCTTGGAATTGCGCCAATGTCACAGACATTGGTGAGGAAACATCTGGAGACCGGCGAGCTTGTGGAAGTCCAGTATCCGTGGAAGCCCAGCGCACTGATTTTCACGGCGTCTTACGCCCACACTCCTGCCAGCTTTCTACTCCGGCGCGCGGCGGAACTCGCCGGCGAAAGGGCCGCCCGGCATCACTAAACCAACGTGGCAGTGAACGCGTCCGCATCGGCCATGAGGAGAGAGGCCGATAAATTTTCTATATGGAATATCATAGGAAATAATAATTCGACGACATGAGATGGCTGTTCTTATCTTAATCGGATCAGCAACGGAGGCGCGCGAGCCATGTCCATTATCGGAGCCCGTCTGGGCGTCGACATCGGGGGAACCTTCACGGATGTCGTGCTCGAGCAGGCGGGGCAGCGCTGGTCGACCAAGGTGCTGACGACTTATGCCGCCCCTGAAGACGCGATCATCGAGGGGATGCACCGGGTCTGCGCCAAGGCCGGCATCGCCGCCGCCGCGATCGGTCAGATCATCCATGGCACGACGCTGGCGACCAATGCGCTGATCGAGCGGCGCGGAGCCAAGACCGCGCTGATTACCACGGAAGGCTTCCGCGACGTCATCGAGATGCGGACCGAGAGCCGCTTCGAGCAGTATGACCTGAACCTGACGCTTCCGGAGCCGCTGCTGCCGCGCAACCGGCGCTATACCGTCCGGGAAAGAATGGATGCGCGCGGCCACGCGTTGATCCCGCTGGATCGCGCCGCGGTCGAGGCTCTCGTCGACGAGCTCGCGGAGGCCGGCTATGAGAGCGTCGCCGTCGGCCTGCTCCATTCCTACGTCAACGACGCGCATGAACGGCTGGTCCGCGACGTGCTGGCCGAGCGGCTGCCTCGAGCGATGGTTTCGCTCTCGTCGGAAGTCTCGCCGCAGATGCGCGAATATGAGCGCTTCAACACGACGATTGCCAACGCCTACATCAAGCCACTGATGAAGAGCTATCTCGTCCGGTTGAAGGGGCGGCTTGCGGCCGAGGGCGCCTCCTGCCCGATCTTCTTGATGCATTCGGGCGGCGGCATCATCTCGCTGGAGAGCGCCTCGGAATTTCCCGTGCGCCTCGTCGAATCCGGCCCGGCCGGCGGCGCGGTGTTCGCGGCCGACATCGCCGCCCGGCATGGGCTGAAGAAGGTGCTCTCCTTCGACATGGGCGGCACGACCGCGAAGATCTGTCTGATCAAGAACTACACTCCGAAGACTGCTCGCGTCTTCGAGGTGGCGCGGACCTACCGGTTCAAGAAGGGCTCGGGCATGCCGATCTCGATCCCGGTGATCGACATGGTCGAGATCGGCGCCGGCGGCGGCAGCCTTGCCCATGTCGACACGATGAACCAGATCCGGGTCGGGCCGGAAAGCGCAGGCTCCGAGCCCGGCCCGGCCTGCTACGGCCGCGGCGGCAAGCGTCCGGCGGTGACCGATGCCGACGTCATCCTCGGCAAGATCGACCCGGATAATTTCGCGGCCGGCACGATCCCGCTCTTTGCCGACCAGTCGGCCAAGGCGCTGGAAGCCGAGATCGGCGGCAAGCTCGGCATGGCGGCCGAGGAAAGCGCCTGGGGCGTCGCCGAGGTCGTCGACGAGAACATGGCCAATGCCGCCCGCGTCCATGCAGTCGAGAACGGCGAAGACCTGTCGGAATACACGATGATCGCTTTCGGCGGTGCCGCCCCGCTTCACGCCGGCCGGCTCTGCGAGAAGCTCGGCATTGCCCGTTGCCTCGTGCCGCCTGGGGCAGGGGTCGGCTCCGCGATCGGCTTCCTGCGGGCGCCGTTCAGCTTCGAAGCCAATCGTACGCTGTTCATGCGGCTGGCCCAGTTCGACACGGCGCGCGTTACCAAGCTCTTCGATGAGATGGAGGAGGAGGCAACGCGGGTCGTCCGCTCATGCGGTTGGGCTGGAGAGATCTTGGCCGAATACAAGATCTATATGCGCTACGCAGGCCAGGGCTGGGAGATTCCGGTGTCTCTGACGCCGGCGGAGGCCCGCGGCGCCGATCCCGCCATCATCCTGCAGCGCTTCGAGCACGAATACGCCAATTTGTTCGGCCGGACGGTCAAGGGCCTAGCTGCCGAGATCACGGTCTGGTCGGTCAACGCGCATACGCCGCAGTCCGCCGTCATGCCGGTCGCTTCCGTCACCGACTTGCGGGATGCGCCGGCCGAGGGCAGGCGTTCCGTCTTCGATGCAGGATTGGGCCGCCGCGTCGAGGCGGAGGCTCACAGCCGTGCAAGCTTGCCGGCCGGCAGCCGGATCAACGGCCCCGGTATCGTCACCGAGGACGAGACGACCATCGTCCTGCCCTCGAGCCGCTTCGCCGTCACGCTGAGCGATGGCTGCATTGACATTCGTCTGATCGAATCCGTCCCCGCCACCTCCGCAGCCGAGCGGAAGGAGCCCGCGCATGTCTGACATCTCCAAGGTCGCCTACCAGGTCATGTGGAACCGCCTGATCTCGGTCGTCGAGGAACAGGCGCAGGCCCTGATCCGCACCTCCTTCTCGACCTCGGTGCGAGAGGCCGGCGACCTCTCCGCGGGGGTCTACAACGAGAAGGGCGAGATGCTGGCGCAGGCGGTGACCGGCACGCCCGGCCACGTCAACGCCATGGCCGATGCCGTCGCGCACTTCATCCGCCGGATCGGGCGCGAGAACATCGCCGAGGGCGACGTCTACATCACCAACAACCCCTGGGAAGGAACCGGCCACCTGCACGACATCACCGTCGTCAGCCCCTCCTTCCATGGGGGGAGGCATGTCGGCTTCTTCGCCTGCACGGCCCACATTGTCGACATCGGCGGGCGCGGCTTCGGCGCCGACGGCAACTCGATCTACGAGGAGGGCCTGCATATCCCGATCATGAAGTTCGCGGACCGTGGCACGGTCAACGAAACGCTCGTCATGATCATCCGGGGCAATGTCCGCGAGCCCGACCAGCTCGTCGGCGACATCTATGCGCTCGCGACCTGCAACGAGATCGGCCATCGCCGCCTCATCGACATGATGGTCGAATTCCGCCTTGCCGACCTCGCGGGCATCTCCGACTTCATCCTGACGAACTCGCGACAGGCGACGCTCGAGAAGATCGCGGCACTGCCGCGTGGCGAGGCCGAGGGCCATATGCGGATCGACGGCTACAGCCGGCCGATCGACCTTTGCGTCAAGATCTCGATCGAGGCGGACGGCGTGCTGTGCGACTGGGCCGGGACCTCGGGTGTCGACAAGAACGGCATCAACGTGCCGCTGGTCTACACCAAAGCCTATACCTGCTACGCGCTGAAATGCGCGATCGCTCCGGAAATCCCGAACAACGCCGCCTCGCTGGAGCCTTTCCGGATCACGGCGCCGGAGAACACCATCGTCAACGCGGTCTGGCCGGCGCCGGTCGCTCTGCGCCACATCATTGGCCACATGGTGCCGGACACGATCTATGACGCGCTCGACAAGCTCCTGCCAGATCTCGTCCCGGCGGAAGGGGCCGGCAGCCTCTGCAACTTCCAGGTCTCGCTGAGGCCGCGCAGCGACGGCCCGCCGCCGGCCGAGCCGGTGCGCGCCGAGGTGCTGACCTTCAACTCCGGCGGCTCGGGGGCGCGGCCCGCGCTCGACGGCATGAACGCGACCGCCTTCCCCTCGGGCGTGATGACGATGCCGGTCGAGGCGACTGAGCAGGTCGGGCCGGTGATCGTCTGGCGCAAGGAGCTCAGGCCCGATTCCGGAGGCAATGGCCGCCATCGCGGCGGCCTCGGCCAGCATATGGAGGTCGGCGCCTGGGAGGGCTACGAGTTCGATATCCAGGCGATGTTCGATCGCGTGCACCATCCGGCGCGCGGGCGGCGCGGTGGCAGCGCTGGTGCGCCGACCACGATCGCGCTCGACGACGGCACCGCGATGAAGGGCAAGGGCAAGCAGTTCGTGCCGCACGGCCGCAAGGTCGTCATGGCCTTCCCCGGCGGTGCTGGGTATGGGGCGGTACACGAGCGGGCGCAGAGCAGCGTGGAGCGCGATCTGGCTCTGGGGTACGTCTCGGCAGAGGCCGCCCGGGCCGAGTACGGCCTTCCTGACGAGAGCGTGACTGAGGTGCTGGCTGCCGCCCGGCGCGGCGAACTCCCTCGCTAGCGCCGCCTGTGCGATAGTCTGCCGAATGGAGAGCAAGCCTATGTATCTGCCCACGAACAGGTTCCTCGCGTCGATCCGGAGCGGGCAACCCCAGATCGGGCTCTGGCTGAGCCTCTCCAGCGCCTTCGCCACGGAAGCTGTCGCCAGTTCCGGCTTCGACTGGATGCTGATCGATACGGAGCACTCGCCCAACGACCTGAACTCCGTCATGGCGCAGCTACAGGTTCTCGCCGCCCATCCTGTGACGCCGATCGTGCGCCCTGACTGGAACGACGCCGTGCTGGTGAAGCGGCTGCTCGATCTCGGGGCCCCTGGACTGCTGTTCCCGATGGTGCAGACACCGGCCGAAGCCGAGAAAGCGGTCGCAGCGACCCGCTATCCGCCGCACGGCATCCGAGGCGTCAGCGGCTGCACGCGTGCCAACGCCTTCGGCCGCATGACCGACTACTTCAACCGGATCGGTGAAGAGACCGCGGTCATCGTGCAGGTCGAGACGCGCGCGGCCGTCGAGCAGTCGCTTGAGATCGGCCGTGTCGCCGGCGTCGACGGCGTGTTCTTTGGGCCGGCCGACATCGCGGCGGATATCGGTCTCCTGGGCAAGCCCACCGACCCGGCCGTCTGGGAGCTGATCCGCCCCGCGGCGCAAAGGCTGATCAAGGCAGGCGTCCCGGTCGGCACTCTGGTCTTCGACCCGGCTTTTGCAAAGACCCTGCTGGGGGAGGGGTTCTCCTTCGTGGCGTGCGGTTCCGATGCGGTCCTGCTAGCACGCGGCGCTGACGGATTGAACGCCAGGATGCGCGGCTGATCCGATGTGGCGGCAGGCGCTTGCCTGCAGCGTGGCGGTCTGCCACCGACAGGACGAGGACGCGCCGCCGCATCGTGCGCCTCACATATCCCTACGCTGCCGCATTGACACGATGCGGTGGCCAGACGCGAGGATCGCATGCCGCAATACAACCGCATCCTGATCACCGGCGCGGCCGGACGCCTCGGCTCGCAGCTTCGCGCCGGCCTCGCTCCGCTTGCGAACACCATCCGCCTTGCCGATCGCGAGCCACTCGGGCCGCTCGCCGCTCATGAGGAAGAGACCATCTTCGACCTCGCCGACATGGAGGCGACGATCGCGGCGACCGAGGGATGCGACGCTATCGTCCATTTCGGCGGCGCGCCGACCGAAATGGAGTGGCAGACCGTCCTCGATTCCAGTATCCGCGGCTCCTATCACATCTATGAGGGTGCGCGGAAACATGGCGTCAAGCGCATCGTCTACGCCTCGTCTGTCCATGCAATCGGCTTCCACGAGATCGGAGCGCAGATCTCGGTCGATGCGCCCGTCCGGCCCGACTGCCTCTATGGCGTCGGCAAGACGTTCGTGGAGAGCCTCAGCCGGCTCTACTGGGACAAGTACCACATCGAAACAGCTTGTCTGCGCATCTTCTCGTCATTTCCGGAGCCGGTCGACCGCCGGATGCTGTGGTCCTATCTGTCCTTCGCCGATTGCGTGCGGCTGGTCACGGCTTCGCTGACCGCTCCCTTCGTCGGCCACACGATCTCCTTCGGGACCTCGGACAATGCCGTGAAGGCCGTGGACAATAGCGGCGCCAATCATCTCGGCTATCGCCCGCAGGACAGTTCGGAGCCATTCAGGGCCACTGTCGAGGCGAAATCGGCGGCCCTCGACCCGATGTCCCCCGCTGGACGCTATCTCGGCGGAAAGTTCTGTGAGATGGCGCATCCGGACGACGAAGCGAAGGCCTGAACGTGAAGTCCGGCGCCGGTTGGCGCCGAGCCATGTCTGTCAAACCCAAGATGCGGAGCCGCTTCTATGCTGGAGGACAAGCGTTCGCACGGGCTGTGGGAGCTCTCTGCGCCTCCCGCGCCGCCGACCTCCGTTCTCAGCGGCAGCATCTCCGCCGATGTCGTCATCGTCGGCGCTGGCTATACCGGCCTGTCGGCGGCCCTGCACCTTGCGAAGGCCGGCAAGACGGCCGTGGTGCTTGAGGCCATCGAGATCGGTTTCGGCGCGTCCGGTCGCAATTCGGGTTTCGTCAATGCCGGGCTCTGGGTGATGCCCGAAGATCTGATCGCGACGCTGGGCCCAGTCTATGGAAATCGCCTGATCCAGTTGCTGGGCGAAGCGCCACGCGAGGTCTTCGCCTTGGCCGAGCACTATGGAATGCGATGCCAGGCCGATCATTGCGGCACCTATCACTGCGCAGTCGGTGCCAGCGGTCTGCAACAGCTTCGAGCGCGGCAGGAGCAATGGGGCAGGCTTGGTGCGAAGGTCGAGTTGCTGAGCGAGGAGGTAACCCGCGCCAGGACCGGAGCGACCGGTTACAAGGGTTCCCTGTTCGATCCCCGGGCTGGTACGATCCAGCCGCTTGCCTACGCCCGCGGCCTCGCTGGGGCAGCGATCGGCGAAGGCGCGACCATCCATACGGGCAGCGCGGTGACGTCCTTCGAGCGGGGCAGCGATGGCTGGACCGTCAAGACCGCCGGCGGCAGCGTCAGCGCGAACTGGTTGATCCTGGCGACGGATGCCTATTCGGCCGGTCCGACATCCAGGATCCGCGAGGAGCAGGTCCATCTGCCGTATTTTCATGTGTCGACGGCGCCGCTCAGCCATAATCTACGCAAGACCATTCTGCCGAACGGTGGCGCGGGCTGGGACACGAAGACGATCCTCAGCGGCTTCAGGCTCGATGCGGAAGGCCGGCTCATCGTGGGAAGCGTCGGCGCGCTCCGGTCGACCGGGCGCGGCATCCACCGCGCCTGGGCCAAGCGGCATATCAGGAAGCTGTTTCCGCAGCTCGGCGAAATCGAGTTCGAGACCGAATGGTACGGCAAGATCGGGATGACGCCGGACCATCTGCCGCGGCTTCACAGCTACGGAGTCAATGCCGTCGGCATCAACGGCTATAACGGCCGCGGCATCGCGCCCGGAACCGTCTTCGGCCGCGAACTCGCGCGCCTCGTCCTCGGCGAGACGAACCTTGAGGGCATGCCGTTACCCGTGTCGGAGTTGCGCGTCCCGATGTTTCGCGAGATGCGTGAGGCCTATTACGAAGTGGGCGCCCAGCTGGCGCATTTGCCTATCGTGCCTGCGTAGCGTCAGGCCGGCGCAATCAGGCAGCACAACGGCCGCCTGTGCGAGCCGGCGCAGATTGGCGAAATCCGCCTGGCGCCCGCCGCTCGCTGTGTCGCGATAGCGACCATCTTGGTCTCAGGTCATTTTATCGGTCGCTTGTGGCGAAGCACTCGTGGCGAAGTCTGGCCCATGGCTGACGTCCGGAGCGTCCGCTTTCCGGCATTCTAGCTGCGGCAGCCGCCCCGCTGCCCAAGCTGGCGCTTTGCGTGGCCGCAGGATCGGCGGGTTATTCGCTTTGGTTTCGGCCTTTCAGTCAGCGCTCCTCCTGGCCTGGGTTTCCATAGGCGTGGTGGACGATCCGGTTGAATGAACGGTAGAGTTGCTCCAGCCGGCTGAAATCGCCGCCGTCTTGGGTAATCGCGGCCGCGCTGTCGGCAATCGAGACCAATTGCAGCGCGATGTCCTCGCGTGGAGCCGCCTTCGACAATTCTCCGGCCTCGATCGCCTGGGCGATTCCGTTGAGGATCAGGCGATCCAGCGTCGTCGCGAAGGATGCCAGCGCCTGCTGCGCGCGCGGCCCGATCTCATCCCGCTCGGCCCGCAAGCGCCCCATCAGCGACCAGGGACGACAGGTCGTGGCTGTCGGGTTGTTGGCGAGATAACGCTCGCGGTTGAGCTCCATCATGCCATCGATCTTGGCGGAGAAACTCTTATTGCTCGTCCAGTTCGCCGCCCATTTTTCCAGCGTCAGGTCGATATACTCTACGACGACCTCTTCGCAGAGATTGAGCTTGCTGCCGTAATGGTGATGGATGTTCGCGCGCGTTGTGCCCAGAACCTCTGCGATGTCTCGGAAGCGTAGACCCTGATAGCCGTGGCGCAACAGGAGGACGACAGTAACGCGCCTGATTTCGTCCTTCATGATTGTTGTTCCGGGCGCGACGGCCACGTCCATTATGCGGCCATGGGCATCGCGCCCTCGCGACGAATGCCGGCCTGTTCGAGCGCCTTGCCGATCAGGGCGACCTCCTCATCCGTGATCTTGACGAGCGGCGGCCTGACGACGGCCTTGTCGAGGCGGCCCAGCAGCACCAGCGCCTCCTTCATGCGGTTGTGCATGTCGAGGAAGGGCGACGCATAGAAGGCCTGTGATAGCGGGACAATGCGATCGTTGATCGCCTGCGCCAGTCTCAGGTCCCCAGCCTGCACGGCCCCGAACAAAGCGACCTGAAGATCGGCAATCACGCTGCCGGAACCCGAGAGCAGGCCGTTGCAGCCCAGCGTCAGCGACGCCATCAGCCAGGAGGAATGCGTCGTCAGTACGTTAACCGGGCGGGGCAGGCCTTGGAAGGTGCGGACATGCTTCTCGTGCAGCATCACATCGTTCGACCAGTCCTTGATCGCGGCGATGGTCGGCACGGATTCGAAAAGCTTCAGCAAGGTGTCGAAGGTGTAGCCCAGCCCGCTCGCCATCGGATACTGAAAGGCAATGATTGGCAGGTCGGTCGCATCGGCGATGCGGCTGTAATGCGCCAGCGCCATTTCGGGACGCAACTGCCCGCCCATGCTCATGCTATTGGGTGGAAACACGAGCAGGCAGGAGGCGCCCTCGTGCTCCGCCATTTTAGCAAGCCGCGCCGCCTCAATCGAACCATCGGCATAGATTCCACTGATCAATGGCACCTTGTCACCGACTTCGGCAAGCGAAGCCGCCAGGATCTGCCGCTGCTCGTCGAAGCTGCAGGCATGAACCTCGGAGGCGTGGCCGTTGACGGTGACAGCCGAAACGCCGTCCACCAGCGCACAGTCACGCAGGTGCTTGCGGGTCTGGCGTTCGTCAATGCTGAGATCATGATTGAGAGCGAGCAGCGTCGCGGGAATCACGCCGGCGGGACGAAAATCCTTGAAGCGGGGCATCCTTACTCTCCCGAGCTCATTGCATGTGCCTCATCGCATAGACATCGCAGAATCGGTCCGGTCAGTCGTTCCAGATGCCACCAGTCACGCTGATCGTTTCGCCGGTGATGTAATCCGCTTCGTCCGAGGCCAGGAAGGCGACCGTCTTGGCGATATCCGATGGCAGACCGGCGCGGCGCAGAGGGATCTGCTTGGCACGGTCCTTGGCGGTCGGCAGACCCTCGGCGGCGCGCTGGATCTCGGATTCGTCGCGCATCTTGGTCTCGACGATCAGGCCCGGCGCGACGGCGTTCACGCGGATGCCGTATTCGCCGATTTCCAGGGCCAGCGACTGGGTCAGCGAGACCACCGCGAATTTCGAGGCGCAATAGGCACCATAGGCTGCGACACCCGACTTGCCCATCCAGGAGGCGATGTTGACGATCGTGCCGCTGCGGCGCTCGACCATGCCGGGCGCGATCTGGCGGGTGACGTGGAACAGCCCGTCGACATTGATGCCAAAGGTTGCCTTCCACTCAGCTTCGCTCGTCTCCAGGAGTTTGCCGACCTTGCAGATGCCGGCATTGTTTACGAGGATGTCGATCGGTCCCAACGCGTCCTTCAGCGCACCGATGCCCGCCTCGACATCGGCCCTGGACGAAACATCACCGCTCGCGACCACGACCTTGCCGCCATCTTTGCCGAGTGCTTCGGCCGCAGCGTTTGCCGCAGCGAGGTCGAGGTCGAAGATCCCGACATCGCAGCCTTCCGCCAGAAGCCGCGCCGCGATGGCCCGGCCGATGCCATGCGCCGCGCCAGTGACGATCGCCTTGCGTCCTTGCAGTCCATACATGCGTCAGGCCTACCTTTTGGGTTTGCGGTCGCCGCGGGCGGTCCAGCCGCCGTCGACGACCATGACGGAACCGGTGCAAAAGGAGGCATCGTCGCTGGCGAGCCAGAGCATCGCCTGCGCGATCTCGATCGGCTGGCCGAGACGCTCCATCGCCTGGCGTTCCTCGAGGCCGCGTCTCAGCTCCGCACCGTCGGGTCCACTCAGGATCTTCTTGAAATAGGGCGACTCGATCGTACCCGGAGCGACCGCGTTGATCCGGATATTCGCCTCGACATGATCGACGGCCATGGCGCGCGTCAGCGCCGCCACCGCCCCCTTCGAGGCGACATAGGCCGCGCGCCCGTGAATACCAACATTCGCAACCGCTGAGGCGGTGTTGACGATCGCTCCACCGCCTTGCTTCTCCATGACGGGAATGGCGTGCTTGCAGCCGAGGAAGACGCCGTTGACATTGACCGCCATCAGCGCGTTCCAATCGGCCTCAGAAGTCGAGACGACCGTACCGGCGATGCCGTAGCCGGCGTTGTTGACGAGAATGTCGAGTCTTCCGTGATCGGCAACCGCCTGGGCGATCATCGCCGCAATCTCGGCCTCCTTGCTGACGTCGACCTTATGCGCGGTCGCCTTGCCCCCCTGCGCCCCGATCTCGGAAGCGACACGCTCGGCTGCCGCAAGGTCGCGATCGGCGACGATCACGGTCGCGCCTTCGCGGGCGAACAGCTTGGAGGCCTCATGACCGATGCCCGAGCCCCCTCCCGTGATGATCGCAATCTTTCCCGACAGCTTCATGGCGCCCGTCTCTCTGCTCTTCTTGCTGTTGAACTGACTTGCAGGGATGCAAGCTCCTGACGCGACATGCGTCTCCCCTTCGCGCATTCACCTGTTTTGATCGTAGCGGGTATCGACCCAGCCGAAGACCGTCTCGCGTTCGATCTCGGCGATGTCGTCTGGCCTCGGAAACGGCTCCGGCTCCGGATCACCCGGATGCTTCGGTCGTCCTATCCGCGCGAAGAATTCGTCCAGCCCTCCCGGCATCAGAAGGAAGGTGAAGCTCAGGGGTTCTTCATGCGGGTTGAGGAAATGGTGCTTGAGGCCCTGGCCAATATAGGCGCAGGAGCCTTTTTCAAGCGGATGTTCGACCCCGTCGATCCGGGCAATGCCGCGGCCCTCATAGACGAAGATGACCTCTTCATGAGTGTCATGGGTGTGCTCGCGGATGAGGCAGCCCGGTGCGACCGTCTGCGTCCCCATCGAGAAGCGGCTGTCACCTCCAGTCTTGGCAGTACTGAGTAGGTTGCGCACGAAGCCGTTGGCCGGAACCGGCTGCCAATAGCTCTCGCCATCCTCTGGACCGAGCACGATCGCTCGGCCCATCGTCTGTGTCGTCATCGTCATCTCCACCAAGCCGTCCGACGCCCTCAATTGCCGTACATAACCTTGGGCATCCAGGTCGCCATTGCCGGGAACAGCAGCAACAGGGCGAGCACGAGAAGCTGACAGCAAATGAACGGTATGACGCCCCAGTACATGTCCTTGAGCTTCATCGTCGGAGGTGCGATCGCCTTGAGATAGAAGATCGAAGGCGCCATCGGTGGCGTCAGATAAGCCGTCTGCAGCATCACCAGGAGCACGACAGAAAACCAGAGCGGATCGAGCCCGAAGCTTTTCACCAGCGGGATGGCGATCGGCACGATGATCAGGATGATCGAGATCGAATCGACCAGGAAGCCGAGGATAAAGGCGACGAAGAGGATAATCGCGACAACCGACCAGGGTGAGAGGCCGAAGGCGTCGAGAATGCCCTTGGTAGCCGCCATTCCGCCGGATGCGAAGAACACGCCCGAGAACATGCCACCGGCGAGGATGATGGCAAGGATCATCGCTGTCAGCGAGACCGTCTGGATCGAGGCCTGATAGAGCAGGCGCCACGACATGCGGCCGTAGACGATCGCAAGCAGGAGGACACCGAGCGAGCCGCAGGCCGCAGCCTCCGTCGGCGTCGCGAGCCCCATGAACAAGGTGCCAAGCACAGTGAAGATCAGGAAGCCGGGCGGGATCAATGCGATCGCCGTGAACTTGAGCTTTTCGCTCAAGCTGCGTGTATCCGGCTCGGTTTCCGGGGGGGCCAGCGACGGTCTGAGCGCGCAGGCGATCAGGATATAGACGATGAACAGGGCCGACATCGTCAGACCCGGGATCAGGATGCCAGCCAACAGGTCGCCGATCGAGAGGGTCGCGATTGGCGCCAGCACGACGACTGGAACCGAGGGCGGTATGATGGTGCCGAGCGAGCCGCCGCCGCAGATCGTGCCGGCGATCAGGGAGTTGTTGTACTTGCGCTTGACCATCGCGGGGATGGCGAGCATTCCGACGAGGGTCTCGGTGGCGCCGACCACGCCGCTGGCGGCCGCGAAGATCGTGCACATCAGCAGTGCCGCGACCGCAAGGCCGCCGGGCAGCCGCCTTGTCCACATATAAAGCGCATCGAACAGCTTCTCGGCGATGCCGGCCCGCTCCAGGATCGAGCCCATGAAGATAAAGAGCGGGATCGCGCCGAGCACGTAATTGGTCGAGAGATCGTCGATACGCTGGGCGAACTGATGCACGAGCGTGCCGCCGAAGCGCATCAGGCCGAAGCCGAGCGCGGCCAGCATCATCGAGAACGCGACAGGGAAGCCCAGGAAGATCAGCCCCAGCAGGGCCGGGAACATCCAGAGGACGGTTTGCGCTGTCATTGAGCCGATCCTTCGGTCTCGTAGCCGAACACGATCAGCAGGTTCTCGATCGCCCGGGCGAGGCATTGCAGGGCGAAGAGCCCGAAGCCGAGCGCATAGATGCAGCGATATGGCCAGATCGGCGGATTCCAGGCCGACAGGCCCGTGCCCTCGCCGGTGCGGTAGACGCTGGCGATGTTGGCGATGAGCGTATTGGTCAGCCAGAGCAACATCCCGGCCATAAGGAAATAGCCGATGCCGTCGATCACCGCGACGCCCCGACGCGGCAGAACCTGATGGATGAAATCGACATTGACGTGCTGATTGACCAGCACGGCATAGGACAAACCGAGCAGGAAGATCGTGCCCATCAGCATGTAGCTGATCTCAAAGGCCCAGACGGTCGGCGCCGAGAACGCGTAGCGACTGACGACCTCGAAAACCATGGCAAGGACGAGCGGCAGCACAACGAAGGCGCCAAGCCTTCCCGACCACAGGGAGAGCCTGCCGATGAAATGAACGATGGGCATGATGACCTCAAGCCGGAAGGACGATCCGGCGGCGCGCAACGGCGCCCCGCCGGACAGGATTGAGATCAGCGCGAGCCGATCGCGAAGCGGAATTCGCTCAGCGGCTTGACCTGAGCCATGAACGCCTTCTGGTTCTCGTAAACCCGCTTGAACCAGGGATTCGTACCAGCCTGCTTCTCGGCCCACTCGTTCGAGGCTTTGACGACTGCAGCCGTCAGGCTCGGCTCGACCTGAACCACTTCGAGACCGGGCGTCGCCTTGATCGCCTTGTAGGCCTCGAGATCGCTCTTGGCGTAGCCGAGATAGGTGTCGAGGACAGTCAGGCGACCGGCGAGCTCGAGCAGGGCCTTGTCCTTGTCGCCGATCTTGGCCCAGACCGCGTTGTTGAAGACGCAGTCGTGCACGCCTGACGGGGCGTGCAGGCCGGGCATGATCACGTACTTGGCGACTTTGTGGAAACCTTCCGACAGGTTGCTCCCTGGACCGCCCCACTCGATCGCATCGACGACCTTGCGCTCGAGCGCCGAGAACACTTCCGAGCCCGGCAGCACGACGGTAGAGGCGCCGAGCATCGGCGCGATTTCGGCCCAGGACGAGGAGGTGCGCAGCTTGAGGCCCTTCATGTCCTCGACGGTGCGGATCGGCTTGTGCGAGTGCATGAAGAACTCGGTTTCCAGCACGCCGCAGGGGAAGCCGACGACGTCGAACTTCTCCTTGCGCCACTGCTTCCAGAGATCCGCGGCGCCACCATTGTAGAGCCACATCATCATCTCTTCGGGGTTCGGGCCGGCCGACCAGCCCGAGAAGATGGCGCCAGTGCGATCGACCGCCCAGTCGTAGCCCGGCCAGGCATGGCCCATATCGGCGACACCCTTTTGCACGGTCTCCGTAACCTTGAGCGCCGGACCGAGCGCGCCGGCCGGGAAGACGTTGATCTTGATCCGCCCCTCGGTCATTTTCTCAACGTTCTCAGCGTATTTCTTGGCGCCGATGTCCAGCCAGTGCCCGCCCGCCCAGGGGGTGGCCATGTTGAGTTCCATCTTGGTCTGAGCCTGGGCGCCCGCGGCGAACACGAGCCCACCCAGGATTACGGTGGCGGCCGCTAAGGTCTTCGTCGTCATGATGTTCCCCTGTGTTGTGCTTGGTGAATTTGCGTGAAGCCGATCAGACCAGAGCGATAGCGCCTAGTTACTGACATGTAGGTCAGTGCGAAACGCCTCCGCAGTCAACGCTGCGCTGCACAGAATGCCACAGGGCGGCGCTGCCATTTTGTGCATTGCGGCATGACCGCGCTGCGAAGTTAGCCTTTTCTCTTCGAATGCCCCGACTGGTTGGGGCCGGGAATGGGCCACTTCAAAGGCTTCCGAGGATGGGGGCTCATTCCTCTGGCTTTGACAGAGGGTCGCAAACGAGATTGGCAATAGAGCTCGGATAGGAGCTTTGCCGTATGCCGCCCCGCTGTTGGCTTGGTGTCTGTTCCGTGAGGCAGGTGGCCCGCTTTGGGCAGCTGAATCGACCGTGGCCGTAGCGCGCCGCATCTTCGACGAGAACAGCCTCCTGCTGACGACCGAGCAGCGGCTACACCCGCCTCGGGCAAGTGTCCGGATTCTGGAAGGCAGCTGACTTCAGATCTTGGCGCCTTATGGCTTCAAAGTACAGAAGGTTCCACGAATGCCCTCTGCGATTGTCGTAAGCGGAGGAGCACCTGTCCTTCTCGTTTTATCTTGCGTCGGTTGAGTTGAACGCCCGCTTGGTCGGTCCGCTCGTGAAGAAGGCGACGCGATTTCTTAGCCGACAGCTGTGGAGCCGAGCCAAACATGTCTCCATGCGACTGGGCCCTGCAATCGCTCTGGCAATCCCAAGGCGCGCGCCACAACGCCGGGCGCCACTTGCTGCTCTTCGTTGAAGATGCAGAGATGATCACGATACGTTTCAAGAAATGCTGCGGATGCTCTTCTGATAACTTCCGAAAACTCTTGCGGGATCGCGGTACGGGTGAAATCCGGAGACCTCCAGAGTTCCACCTCTGCTGCGGAAACGTGGACACGAAGGTCCGAGCGCAAATGTTCCTTCACACCGTCAACTAGCAGCCCGCCCACATGGTCAAAATGCAAATGGGTCAGCACGACGTCAGTTACTGACGCGAGATCGACGCCGGTTGCCGCGAGTCGTTGAACGAAATGTCCAGCCTTTGGATAACCGGAACATTCCCCGCCTAGCCCGCTGTCGATGAGTATCGTCTAGGCGCCGCGGCGGCTCGCAGGGGCAGAGTGCTCATCCGCTCCGCTTCTGCCGACGGCAAAGGCAAGCGGCGCCAGAAGGGCGCTCGACGCGACCGGCGAAACTGGCGCGGCACGCGGGCCTCCGCTTCGCGCGCCTCAGTTCCCCGAACCGGCGAATGAGGCCAGCCGGCGTATCGGCAACCCAAATCGCTCTCGCAGCGTGAGTTCCTCGTACTCGCGCCGGAAGAGCCCTCGATCCTGCAGCACGGGCACGACGAGATCGACGAAATCGTCGAGCCCGTCGGGCATCGAGGCGGGGATCAGGTTGAAGCCGTCGGCCGCGCCCTGCTCGAACCAGGTCTGGAAGTCGTCGGCGATCGTCTCCGCCGAGCCGATGACGATACGGTGGCCATGCGAGGCGATCGCCAATGCCGCCAGCTCCCGCAACGTGTAGTTCTCGGTGCGGGCCTTGTTGAGCAGCAGCCGCACGCGGCTTTCGCCATGGACGCGCTCGCCCGGCTCAGGGACAGGTCCGTCCAGCGGGAGCCGCGACAGGTCGTAGCCCCAGCGGCCGGACAATTGCCGTATGCCGGCGGCGATGTCGGTGTGTTCCTGCAGTGCTGCGAACTTCTCCCTGGCCTCCCGATCGGTACGCCCGACGATCGGCATGACGCCGGGGAGGATCGGAATCGTCGCGGCCTGGCGCCCGGCCGCGGTCGCGGCCTCGGTCAAGGCGGCGCGGTAGGCGAGGGAATCCTCGATCGTGTCCTGGGCGGTGAAGGCCAGATCGGCCTCCGCGGCGGCCAGACCGATGCCGTCGCGCGAGGAGCCGGCCTGCACGATGATCGGGTTTCCCTGCGGCGGCCGCGAGATGTTGAGCGGCCCGCGGACGGAGAAATGCTCGCCCTTGTGCTCCAGCAACCGGACCCGATCGGTATCCAGGAACACGCCCGATCTGGCGTCCATCACCAGAGCATCGCTCGCCCAGGTGTCCCACAGCCCTCGGGCGACCCGGACGAATTCTCCCGCCCTGTCATAGCGGGCGGCGTGATCCGGCAGCGCGGCGAGGCTGAAATTCTCGGCCGCGCGGTCGGACTGCGTCGTCACCACGTTCCAGCCGGCCCGGCCCCGGCTGATATGGTCGAGCGAGGCCAGTTGGCGGGCGATGTTGTAGGGCTCCGAGAAGCTGGTCGAGATCGTTCCGACCAGCCCGATCTTCGAGGTGACGGTTGCCAGCGCCGCGAGCAGCGTCAGCGGTTCCAGACCGCCCGCCTTGCCCTGGGCTCCCGGCTCGGGGCCCGCGAGATTGTCGGCAACGAAGAACATGTCGAACAGGCCTTCCTCGGCCTTGCGCACGATCCGGATCGCCCAGTCAACATCCTCCGGGTGTCCCTGCGCCGTGTCGCGACGCCATGCGGCGGGGTGGCGTCCGATGGGCTGATGGAACAGGCCAAGATGAAGCTTCCGCGCCTTGCTGCGCGTCTGGTCGGGGGTCGTCATGATCGTCTCAAGGCTGTCTGAGTGGGGCAGGGTGGAGGTCAGTCGAGGCGCGGGTCGAGATGGTCGCGCAGCCAGTCGCCAAGCAGGATAACGCCGAGCACGGTCAGCGTGATGGCGATGCCGGGGAGGGTGGCGACCCACCAGCTGGTCGCGAGATACTGCCGGCCCTCGCTCAGCATCTGGCCCCACGAGATCTCGGGCGGTTGGATGCCGAAGCCGAGGAAGCTCAGCGCCGACTCGGCCAGGATGACCGTGCCGACATTCATGGTCGAGACGACCACGAACGACGACAGGATGTTGGGCAGGATGTGACGCAGGATCAGCCCGACCGGCCGGGCCCCGATCGCACGCGCCGCGGCGACATAGTCCATTTCCTTCACGCCCAGCACATCGGCCCTGACGATGCGGGCCGCGCCGACCCAGTTGGTCGCCGCAATGACGATGACGAGCGGCAGCAGTCCGGTTCCCGCGACGAGCGCTACGACCAGCATGAACAGCATCGTCGGGATCGCCAGCATCGCGTCGATCACCCGCATGATCAGCGCGTCGACCTTTCCACCGGCCATCCCGGCGAGGAGACCGAGGACGAGGCCGATCAGGCTGGACAGGGCGACGGCCGCGAGCCCAACCGTGAGCGAGGTGCGGGCGCCGAAGATGATGCGGCTGAGCAGGTCGCGCCCCTGGCTGTCCGTCCCCAGGAGGTGGCGCGCATTGCCGCCTTCCAGCCAGGCGGGTGGCAGCAGCTTCAGCGAGAGATTGCGCCGCAGCGGATCGAGCGGGGCGAGGTGATCCGCGCCGATGGCGATGGCGGCGATGACCGCGACGATCGCCAGCCCGGCCACGCCGGCCTTGTTGGAGAGCAGTGAGCTCAACAGGCGCCGTCGCCGGGGCAGGAGCGGAGTCGAAAGGGAAATCTGTATCATCTATGTGGAAATCCGCTCAGCTCCGCAGGCGCGGATCGATGAGCCGGTAGAGCGCATCGGTGGTCAGATTGATCGTCAAGGCCATGATGGTGATGACGAAGACGGCGATCTGAATGACCGCCATGTCCTTGGTGTAGACCGCCTGCACGACGAGTTGCCCCAGCCCCGGCCAGGAGAAGACCGTCTCGGTGACCAAAGCCCCGCCAAGCAGGCCGATGGCGTGCAGCGAGGTCATGGTCAGGGCCGGGATCAGCGCGTTGCGCAGGCCATGGCGCAGCACGACGAGCGTCTCGGGGACGCCCTTGGCTCGCGCCGTTCGGACGAAATCCTGCCCCATCACGTCGAGGAGGCTGGAGCGGATGAGCTTGGTCAGCTCGGCGGCAAAGCCGGTACCCAGCGTGATCGCAGGCAGGATGAGATGCGAGAAACCGCCGCTGCCGGACACCGGAACGAGCCGCAGCCAGACGCCGAAGACGAGAATCAGCATGATGCCGACCCAGAAATTCGGCATCGCCTTACCGAGCACCGTCACGGTCGAAATCGCGAAGTCCGGCAGGCTGTTGCGCCTGAGGGCGGCGAAGATGCCTGTCGGCAGGGCGATGAGAATGGCGACGACCAGGCCGCCCGTCGTCAGCGTCAGCGTCGCGGGAATGCGCTCGAGCACGATCGGCAGCGCCTCCGAGCCATAGCGATAGGAGACGCCGAAATCCCCGCTCAGGATGTTGCCCATGTAGCGCAGGTATTGAACGTACCAGGGCTGATCGAGCCCCCAGGCCGCCACGAGCGCCAACCGGTCCGCCTCGCTGGCGTCTTCCGGGATCAGCAGGGCAGACGGGTCGCCCGTGAGATAGACGAGCACGAAGACGATCAGCGAGACGATGTAGAGCACCGGCACGAATTGCAGCAGCGCTCGCAGCGGGGAGCGCCCGTTCATGGCCGCGCGACATCCTCGGCAGCGATCATCTCGTCGAAGCGGCCCTTGTAGGAGACGCGCTTGCTGACCCCGTAGATCGACTGCGGAAACAGCAGGCCGATGCGTACCCGCTGGTCGGCCACGATCTGCTGGCCCTTCTGCGAGATCGCGATGCGCTCCTCGTCGGTCTTCGCATTGCGCACGGCGACGATGAGAGCCTCGAAGGCGTCGTCCGACCAGTCGTAGTGGCGCTTGAAGTTGTCGACGAAGAGGGTCGAGGCGTCGGTATAGGAGCCCATGCCCCAGAGATAGAGCTCGCCGAAACCGTCGCCGACGACCTTGTTGTTGTAGACCGTCCAGTCGAGAACCTCGACCTGAACCCGGAAGCCGACATCCTCGAGGTAGCCGGCGACGGCCTCGACGATCTCGCGATCCTTCACATAGCGGCCGCTCGGCGTGCTGATCTTGATTTGCGGAGCTTTGCGCCCGTCGAAGCCAGCCTCGCGCAGCAGGACCTTGGCGCGCTCCGGATCGAAGCGGATCACCTTGGTCAGATCCGGAGCGAAGCCAGGGATGGCCGGCGGGAAGAAGCCGCGCGTCGGCGCACCGTGGCCTTCCAGCACCTGCTTGACGATGGCATCGCGGTCGATGGCGAGATCGATCGCCTCGCGAACCCGGGGATCGCCGGTGACGCGGTCCTTGCCGGTCCGCACGTGCAAGGCAAGGTTGCGGGCGATGTCGAAGGTGATCGCCTGCGTGCCGGCATTGGCGTTGAGGCGCGCCGTGTCCTCCGGCGGGATATTGACCGCGATATCGACGCCGCCAGTCAGGAGTTCGGCAACCCGCGTCGTGGTTTCCGGGATCGAGCGGATCACGACCTTGTCCCATGTCGGCGTGCCGCCCCACCAATGCGGATTCTTGCTCAGCAAGACCCGGTCGGACTTGATCCACTGGTCGAGGACGTAGGGCCCTGTGCCGATCGGCTTCTTGAAGAACTCCTCCTTGCCGCCGGCCTTCTCGAAGGCCGCCTTCGGCAGGATGCCGGCGCCATTGCCGACGAAGGCGTGTAGCAGCAGCGTGTCGGGGCCGTCGGTCTCGATCACCAGCGTGGTGTCGTCGGGCGCCTCGACCGACTTGATGCGTCGGAACTTGTGGGCGCTGATCAGCTTCTTGTCCTGCTGCGAGCGCTCGATCGTGAACTTGACGTCCTGGGCTGTGAACTTGTCGCCGTTGTGCCAGCGCACGTCGTCACGCAGCTTGAACGACCAACGGACGTTGTCGTCGGTGCTCCAGGAGACCGCGAGACGCGGATTGAAGCGCAGCTGGCCCTGGCTGAAATCCTTGTCGACCAGATAGTCGTAGATGTTCACCAGCGCCGACTCGGTGCTGTTGTTGCCGTGATTGGCCGGGTCGAGCGAGAGGATATCGTTGCCCTGCGCGATCGTCAGCGTCTGCTGAGCCACAGCCGATTGCACGCCTGCAAAGGCGATTGCCGCCGACAAAGCCAAGGTTGCCCAGCGGGACGAACCGAACATGCTCATGGAAAAAGGCCCTTCCGAAAGAAGGCCTCAACCTAGAGGCTTCGTTCTGGAAAAGGCCTCTGAATGCAGGCAAGCCTGTGGGAGGCATGGTTTGCATCACTCGGGCAAAGAAGAATTTTTCGGTCGATGGCCGGGGACTACGAGGCGCGAAATCAGCGTCCGCTGGCGCGCGTTTCCGCGTTCCCACGGCCGCTCGTCTCAGTCGTTCGTCACCCGTGTGGCGAAGCGGTGCAGGCGTTTCAGGCCGTCGGCGAGCGTTGCGCGATCGACGCAGAACGACAGGCGGAAATAGGGGGACAGACCGAAGGGCGCACCCGGGACGATCGCCAGTCCTTCGCTCCCCAGGAGTTCGCGCGCGACATCCTCGTCGGTCTCCATGCGCTGGCCGGACGGGGCGATCCTGCCGATCCATCCCGAGCAATCGACATAGGCATAAAAGGCGGATTGCGGCGCGACCAGGTCCAGGCCGGGCGTGCCGGTGATCGCGGCGACCACGAGGTCGCGCCGAGCTTCGTATTCCCGGCGATTCCGGTCCCGAAAATCCTGGCTGTCACTCAGGGCGGCGAGCGCCGCGTATTGCGCGATCGCGCTGGGCGAGCTCACGCCCTGTGAGTTGAGTGCGTTGATCACCGCAATGATCGGCTTTGGCGCTGCAGCGAAGCCGAGACGCCAGCCGGTCAGGCCGTAGCTCTTGGAAAGTCCGTTCACCAGGATTGTTCGGTCACGCAGGTAAGGCGCTGACGCGACGAGATTTCCCGGGACAACCCCGTCGAAGTTCAGATGCTCGTAGATCTCGTCGGTCAACACCGCGACCCGCGGATGCCGGGCCAGTACCTCGCCGAGCGCGGCGAGATCTGCATGCGTATAGATCGCCCCGGTCGGGTTGTTGGGATTGTTGAGGATCAGAAGTTTCGTGCGCGGTCCAATCGCAGCGTCAAGATCCTGCGGCAAGATGCGAAAGCCGTTCTCCGGCTTGGTCGCGATCAGCCGGGTCACGCCATCCGCATAACGGATCATCTCGGGATAGGACACCCAGAACGGCGCCGGCACGAGCACCTCGTCGTCCCGGTCAAGCAGCGCCATCAGCGCTGTCAGGAGCAGGATCTTCGAGCCGCTCGAAACGGTGATTTCATCGGCGTCATAGGCGACACCGTTCTCGCGCTCCAGCTTTTCGGCGATGGCCTTGCGCAGCGCAGGGAGGCCGTCGACGGCGGTGTAGCGGGTGTCGCCGCGCCGGATCGCCGCGATGCCGGCCTCGGCGGCGGGCAGGGGCGAGCCGAAGTCGGGCTCGCCCGCGCTGAGCGCCAAGACGTCCCGCCCCTCTGCCCTGAGCTCCGCTGCGAATCGGGTGAGGGCCATCGTCGGCGAGTCGCGGATCGTCCGTCCGCGAGCCGACAGCGCGCGCCGGAGGTGCTCGTCGATGCCGCGCTACCGACTTAGAAGGTGCGCAGTCCCAGCGCTGTGCCGACCTCCTCGGTCATCCAGCCGAGGCGCTCATAGTCCCCGCGCCAGTAGACCAATGCCGCATCGTTGTCGCCGAGGCGAACGTCGCGGACGCGGCCAATGATGATGGCGTGCGAATGCCGTTCGATGATCTCCTCGACTTCGCAATCGAGCGCGGCCAGTGCGCCGACGAGGAGCGGAGCACCGGCAATGCCGCTTGTCCACTCGGCCTCGGCATAGCGCGCCGCGCCCTTCTCGCCATTGCGCCCGGCGAAGCGGTCAGCGACCTGCTTCTGCGCTGCATTGAGGAAGTTGACGCCGAAGCTGCGGTTGCGGGCCAGCACCGGAAAGCTCGAAGACGACAGATTCAGACCGAACATGAGCGTCGGAGGCTCTGCCGACAGCGAGGAGACCGAGGTCGCCGTCAGACCGGTGCGCTCGTCGCCATGGCCCGTGGTGATGACGCTGACGCCGCCGGCCAGATGCCGAAAGGCTTGGCGGAAGCTTGGCGGATCATCATGGATCCTGCTGGCAGTCTTGGGGAAGGGGGTGACGACCGACATCGTGTCCGTCTCCTCAGATCGATTGGTCGGGAGGGTTCGCGTTCTCGCGGATCGGGCGTTCGGCGCCCTCGGTCACGAGCTGGAGGCCCGCCTCTGATCGGGCTTCACGTCATTGGCGATGGTTTCGCCGAAGGGACCGTTGTTCACGACGCCAGCGAAGACCGGCTTGCCGTGATTCAGGGTCAGCAGCGGGAAGACGAGTTCGGCGAAGCGATAGGCCTCCTCCAGATGCGGGTAGCCCGATAGGATGAAGCTATCGATGCCGAGCGCCTGGTACTCCTTGATCCGCGCCGCGACCTGCTCGGGATTGCCGACAAGGGCGGTGCCCGCGCCGCCACGCACGAGACCGACGCCAGCCCAGAGATTGGGCGAGATCTCGAGCTTGTCGCGGCTGCCGCCATGCAGAGCCGACATCCGCCGCTGGCCCTCGGAATCCATCCTTCCGAAGATCGCCTGCGACCGGGCGATTGTGGCCTCATCGAGATGGCTGATCAGCTTGTCGGCTGCGCCCCACGCCTCAGCCTCCGTCTCACGCACGATGACGTGCAGGCGGATGCCGAAGGAGACCTTGCGGCCCGCGGCCTTCGCAGCACGGTCGACCACGGCAATCTTCTCGGCGACGGCGTCCGGCGGCTCGCCCCATGTGAGGTACTTGTCGATCGTCTGCGCCGCGACGTCGATCGCGGCGGGCGAGGAGCCGCCGAAGTAGAGCGGCGGTCCATCAGCCTGCGCCGGCGGATAGAGCAACTGCGCATCCTCCACCCGGATATGCTGGCCCTCATATGTCACCGTCTCGCCGCGAAGCAGGGCGGAATAGACGGCGAGGAATTCCCGCGTTACCGCGTAGCGCTCGTCATGAGAGAGGAAGATGCCGTCGCCGGCGTTCTCGACAGGGTCGCCGCCGGTCACGACATTCACCAGCAGGCGCCCGTTCGTGACGCGATCGAGTGTCGCCGTCATGCGCGCGGCGACCGTCGGCGACTGCAGCCCGGGCCGGACCGCGACGAGATAGCGAAGGTTCTGCGTCGTCGGCGCGACCGCCGAGGCGACAATCCAGGAATCCTCGCAGCTCCGGCCGGTCGGCAGCAGCACGCCGTAGTAGCCGAGCGCATCGGCAGCCTGTGCGATCTGGCGCAGATAGGCGAAGTCCGTCTGGCGCCCGCCTGTCACGGTGCCGAGATAGCGGCCATCGCCATGGGTCGGCAGGAACCACAGGATGTTGGCGCTGGGGGTTGGGGCGAGACTCACGAGCCGAACTTTCTGCTGATCGCGGTGGTGGGGCCGACTCAGGCGGCTCTGGGCAGGCGCTGCCCGGCACGGCGGTCGGCTACAGCGCGATTGGCCTGTTCGACCGAACGGAACGTTTTGCCGTCCAGGCCATCGAAGGCCGGCTGGGAGGAGAAGAAGCGGAAGCGGCCGTTTGAGCCGACGACGATGCCGGCGGCGCCGCCCTGCACTTCAATGACAATGGCTTTGGACATGGGGTTTCGTTCGCCGATGGCATTCGGCGCCCTTCTGATCTGCAACGATGGGAGAGGAGGTGGCCGTCAGCCGCGCTGGCTGCGCGGCGAAACCGCCGTCAACATCGCGACGAGCGCAGGAAAGCCGAAAGGCGCAGAAGCTGCCTGACAACAAAATCGAAGATAATGATCACGGCGTGTCTCCAGAACCGGAGCCCACGATGGCATCGTGGTGCTTTTAGCATTGGTGACGCGGTGCAAGCTGCTCCAGCAAATCCCGCGAACGATCAAACAACGTGTCGATCGATACATGAAGTGTTCTCGATTGGACCGCTCGGGTCAATGAAAGCGGTTTTCAAAGATCGACGATCGTGAGGGAAAAGCGTCTCCCGGCTTCGTCGCATGCAGCGGGGATTGTTCCGCGTGGCCTCAGGCCGGGTCCTGCGGAACGACGGTCAGGATTTCCCGACGAGCATGCCCAGCTGAATCGCCAGCGTGTCCGCAAGAGCCTTCAGATACTTCACGGCTTCGGATGTGATCGGCTGGGCGATGCCGAGCCAAGCTATTCTTCCAAATGTAGCGGGACGTACCGCTCGCCTCGCCTCCATTGGGGACGTGGGCCGCGGCTTCCGAATTGAGCCTAGAGGGTGATCTCCTGCATCGCCTTCTTGAGGCCAGGTTCCTCGACGAGATCGGCTGCCATTAATGGGGTGAACCAGTACCGCCGACGCGTACTCTGCTCCGGCCACTCGGCGCGCTCTTCTTGCACGATGATCGGAAAGAGTTTCACCCTGCAGAGCACGAAATATCCGTCCATGCGCTTCCAATAAAGGTAGCGGCCAACGGCACGCTTCTTGGCCTGTCCGATGACACCAGCCTCTTCCCAAGCCTCGATCGCAGCGGCGTCGTGAGCTTTGAGGCCCTTCATGGGCCAGCCCTTCGGCACGGTCCAGCGACCAGTCGTTCGCGTCGTCACGAGAAGAACTTCAAGGCCGCGCTCTGTCTTGCGGTACGGAATCGCTCCAACTTGCCGCCTGGGCTTTGCCAACAACGGCTTGTTCTTTGAGTTTCTGGACTTCATTGCCTGTGTACTCGGACATGGACTTAAGCGGCCAGCCGGCAGGTGGTTCCGACAGATGTCAGCGCTGGTCGCGTAGAACAACAAGCGCTCTACCAGATATCCTCGGGCTTCACTGACAACGCCGCTCCATCCACTCATGGGCAACCTGAAAGCACCACCTTCAGATGATCTTCGCACGCAAGGTCGCGGTGACGATTTCGGTGACGACCACCACTGCGAAGATCACGGCCAGCACGAGTCCGACCTGGTCCCAGTACAGATTGTCCATCGCCGCCTGCAGCGCCACACCGAGGCCGCCGGCGCCGACCAGGCCGAGCACGGCGCTCTCGCGCACGTTGATGTCCCAGCGGAACAGGCTCACGGCCAGGAAGGCGGGCTTCACCTGCGGCCAGAAGCCCTTGAGCAGGACGGAGCGCCAGGGCGCCCCGGCGGCCCGCAAGGCCTCGATCGGGCCGGGCTTGGCTTCCTCGATCGCTTCGGCCAGGAACTTGCCGGTAAAGCCGATCGAATGGACGGCCACGGCCATCACGCCGGCGAGGGCGCCGGGGCCGAAAACCGCGACGAAGAACAGCGCCCAGACCAATGTGTGCACCGAGCGCGTCGCGACCAGGATGAACCGGCCGAGCGTGTTGACCCAGGCCGAGGGCGAGACGTTCCGGGCACACATCAGCGCCACAGGCGTCGCCAGCATGATCGCCAGGATCGTGCCAAGCGTCGCGGTGTGCAGCGTCTCGATCAGCGCCTGCTGCACGGTCTTGGGGAAATAGGCCCAGTCGATCGGCCACATCCGGGCAAAGAGGTCGACGGTTTGCGCCGGCGCGTCATAGAGGAACTCCGGGATGACCTCGATCGTCTGCAGCGACCAGCCGAGCGCCAGCGCGGCCACCGCCCAGAAGGCGAGGCGCATGCCGCGCTCGGCGGCGGTGAAGCGGTTCCAGACGAGGCCGGAAGGGCTCTGCTTGACCTCACCGCTTGGAGCCTCGTCCTGATAGACCCGGCGCATAAAGGCCGAAAGGATCTCGCCTGCCATCACCGCCAGAATGATCGCGATGATGATGGTCAGGACGAAATCGTAATCGAAGCGCTGGAAGGCGGTGAACAAGGTCGCGCCGATGCCGCCGCCGCCGACCAAGCCGACCAGCGCCGAATTACGCAGGTTCGAGTCGAGTTGGTACGCGGCAAAGCCGATGAAGCGCGGCAGCACCTGCGGCACGACGCCCATGATCACGACCGAGAGGAACGGCGAGCCGGCGGCTCGCAACGCCTCGATCGGCTTCATCGACATTTCTTCAATCGCCTCGGCAATCAACTTGGCGATGAAGCCGATGGTTGCGACGATGAGCGCGAGCACGCCGGCAAGAGCGCCGAAACCGACCGCCTTGACGAAGAGGATGGCGACGATGACCGGATGAAAGGTCCGGCAGAGCGCTATCAGCCCGCGCGCCAGTACCGTCACCGGCAGGGGCATCAGGTTGCGCGCGGCGCAGAGGCCGACCGGAAGGGCCAGCAAGACGCCGGCGCCGGTTGCGATGATGGCGATCTGAAGCGATTCCAGCATGCCCTGCGCGAGCAGCTGCAGTTTGTCGTGAGCCAGGTTCGGCGGCAGCATGCGGCCGAGGAAGCGCGCTCCGTTGCCGAGCCCCTGGACGAAGCGTTCCCAGCGGACATCGACGATGCCTGCGGCATAGATCACATAGGCGATGAACAGCATCGCGCCGAAGCGCAGCGGCCAGTTCGGGGGGAAGGCGCGGGTGCGCAAGCTGCCGTCGGCACTGAGGGGATGGGCGCTCATTCCATCCAGCCTTCGCCACCGTAGATTTCGGCGAGGTGGCTCTCCTGCAGTCCGCTCGGCGGCCCGTCGTAGACGACGACGCCCTTCGACATGCCGATCATCCGCAGCGCGTAGCGTCGCGCGAGCGCAACATTATGAATGTTGACCAATACCGGGATGTCGCGCTCACGGCCTACCTTGGCGAGGAGCTCCATGATCTCGACGGAGGTCTTGGGGTCGAGCGAGGAGGTCGGTTCGTCGGCAAGGATCAGATCGGGCTCCTGCATCACCGCGCGGGCGATGCCGACACGCTGGCGCTGGCCGCCAGAGAGCTGGTCGGCGCGACGGGTGGCGAAATCCGCCAGCCCGACGGAATCGAGCAGGGCGAAGGCACGAGCGATATCCTTCTCCGGGAAGCGCCGCGTCCAGGCGCGCCAGACCGGGACATAGCCGAGCCGGCCGCAGAGCACGTTCTCGATCACGGTTAGCCGCTCGACCAGGTTGTACTCCTGGAAGACCATACCGAGCCGCCGGCGCGCTGCGCGGAGCGCCTCGCCCTGCAGCTTCGCGAGATCGGTGCGGCCGAGCATGATTGAGCCGGAGGTCGGATCGACCAGCCGGTTGATGCAGCGGATCAGCGTCGACTTGCCGGTGCCGGAAGGACCGATGATCGCGACGATGCCGGGCTCGGAGACGCTCAGTGAGATGTCGCGCAGGACCGGCTGGCCCTTGCGATACTCCTTGACGAGGTTGCGGATGACGAGCGCCCGGCCATGGCCGGGCGCCTCTTCGACAGGAAGGGCGCTCATGAGCTGGGGTCGGCCTTCGGATTAGGGCTTGGCCGGGGCGGGCTGTGCCTTCTTCTTGGCGAGTTCGTCGGCTTCGCGCTTGGCCTCGGTGTCATAGGCCGACTTGTTGTAGGGCGTGCCCGACTTTTCGGCGACGTCACGCACGATCGCCCAGTCCTTCTGGTAGGTGATCGGCAGGAATCGATCGTCGCCGTTGAACTCTTTGGTCATCTCGGGGGTGAAGCGGAAGGAGAAGAAGCAATCGGTCAGCTTCTTGGCGAGCTCGGGCTTGAGGTCATGCGCATAGGCGAAGGAGGAGGTTGGGAAGATCGCGCTGCGATAGATCTCCCGGGTGTCCTCCTTCTTGATCGTGCCGCGCACGATCATGCGCTCATAGACGTCTCCGGCGACCGCACCCATGTCATAATCGCCCGAAACCACGCCGAGGATCGACTTGTCGTGGCCACCGGACATGAGCGGCTTGTAGTCCTTGTCAGCTTCGAGCCCATGTTCGGGGAACAGCACACGCGGGGCGAGGTTGCCGGAATTGGACGAGGGCGAGGTGTGGGCGACCTTCTTGCCCTTGAGGTCGGCGAGCTTCTGATAGGGGCTGGAAGCCTTGACGACGGCGACAAGATTATAGCCGCGCACGCCCGCAGCCGACCCTTTGGCCGCGAAGGGGATCGCCCCGGCCAGGTTGACGGCGAAGCCGGTCGGGCCGGTCGAGAAGCCGGCGAAGTGCAGGCGGCCCGAGCGCATCGCCTCGATCTCTGCGGAGTTCGACTGAACGGGATAATAGACGATCCGCTTGCCCGTGCAGGCGGCGAGATGATCGGTCAGCGGCTTGAAGATGTTGGCGTATACGGCGGGGTCCTCGACCGGCGTATAGGCCCAGACCAGCGCCGACGGGTCCTTTTGCTTCGAAGCATCGGTCGGCACGTCGGCGACGAGGTCCTTGTTGGCGTCGCAATACATCGTGTCGAGTTGCCCGCGATTGGGGCAGGCATCCTGCGCCTGAGCCACGCCGGCGAGCCCGAGGCCCAGCAGCAGCGAGGCGGTCGCGGACAGGTAGGTCATCAGCTTGGTCATTGTTGGCGTCTCTCCCGGTCGATCTTTGTTATGAGCCGGCTCTATTATGTGACACAAAACTGTCATATTCCAGCCGGGCAGGGCGATCACGCCCTGCGACTATAGTGGTCTTGCCATGCAGTAGCGGCTGGCTTGGCCTCGACCCCGATGATGCAACAGCGACCTTTCACCCAATTTCCAGAGAATCTCGCGGCGCTGGCCTGGCGTTATGACGCCTTCCTGCTCGACCAATGGGGCGTCCTGCATGACGGCGTGCGGCCCTATCCGGGTGCCCTGGCGGCGCTCGAATGGCTGCGGAGCGCCGGCAAGCGCGTCATCATCCTCTCGAATTCCGGTCGCCTCGGGACCGAAAACGCCGCCCTGTTGGCGAAAATGGGCTTCGCTCGCGAGCTCTATGACAATGTCGTTTCCGGCGGCGACGATGCGCGCGACGCGTTGTCGGTGCGCGACGAGCCATTCTACCGGGCGCTCGGCCGGCGCTGCCTGCTGCTGGCGCGGGCCGGTGAGGCGCACCTAGCGGATGGCTTGGGGCTTGCCCTCGTTGACGATGTCGCCCGGGCGGATTTCATCCTGCTGATGACCATGGACCCACCCGGGCAATCGGTGGCGGGCTGGATGCATGTGCTCAAGGCCGCGATCGAGCGGCGTTTGCCGATGGTCTGCGCCAATCCTGACCTGCAGCGTGCCAGTGCCGGTGGTGGCCTGCAGGAGGCGCCCGGTGCGGTCGCGCGGGCCTATGAGCGATTGGGCGGCACGGTGCGCTATCACGGCAAGCCGGAGCCACGCATCTATCGCAATTGCCTTGCCCGCCTCGGTGTCGATCGGCGCCAGGTCGTCGCCATCGGTGATTCGCTTGAGCATGATATTGCGGGCGCCGAGGCTGCCGGCCTCGACAGCGTGTTCGTCGGCGGTGGCATCCATCGTGGTGAGATCAGCTGGCATGGCGCGACGATGGATCCCGCGAGTTGCCTTGATCTCTTCGCGCGCGCCCAACGAAGCCCGACCTACGCCCTGCCGTGGCTCGGTTGACGGAAATGCTGCGTCAGCCCAGCCACGGCTAAAGGCCGGCCGTGCCAGAGGCCGCAGATCGCAGGCTAGGCGTTTGCAATGACAACGCGCTCAATCACCTTCGAGAGGGATGCAAGCGCCGGCAGTGTTTTCGCCTTCTTGTCAGTCACGAGCACCGAAACCTGATCGAGTTCGCAGAATCGCACGCGGCTGGTGACGCCAATTTTCGAGTGATCGGCGATCAGGACCACGGCTGCCGAGTTGAGCACCATGGCTCGGGCGATTTCCGCCGTGTGTTCGAAGAAGTTGGTCGCGGCTCCGCTTATGTCGATGCCGAAGGGCGATAGAAGTGCCAGGTCCGCCTTGAACCTGTAGATGTCGTTGATCGTCGAGGCGCCGCCCGTCTCCGGCAGTTCATGCACGATCAAACCTCCGAGCAGAAAGACACGGCTACCCGTCACTTGCCGCGTCGACGCCATGATCGTGGCGACCTGGAGGGAGTTCGTCAGGATGTTGAGCCCCGGCATGGCCTTCAGTTCTTCTGCCAAGGCCGCCGTCGTCGTCCCGCCATCCAGGAACAGGGTCTGGCCACTCCGGACCAGTCCCGTCGCGGCGCGGGCAATCGCGCGCTTTTCTTTCAAGCGGACAGTGGATCGCGCTTCGTAGGAAGCATCCTGTTCGGCGGGCAGACTGACGGCTCCGCCATGGACCCGCCGCAGTCCCCCTTCCTGCTCCATCGCAACAAGATCCCGGCGGATCGTCTCGTTCGACACGCCGAACTCATGAGCGAGCCTTTCGACCGAAACGCTGTCGAACGTTTCGAGAAGCGCGCGAATGCGCTGCTTTCGCTCCTCATGCCACATCCACCTGACCTCGCTGAACGGGATTACGTCGCCGCCTGGATCATATGATCGTCGCGGCGAATTCAGTCATAAACCCACATTGCCACAAATATCCACGAATGCTAAGCCGTATTCACGAGTGGGAGGGAATGGCTCATGCGGGCCGAAAACAATCTGGCCGGATGGTTGGATATGGCCAGTCGGCTGGCGATGGAGAGCGGAGCCATCCTGCGCGAAGCTGCGACCGTGAGACCCGACGTGGAAGTGAAGCCCGACCGGAGTTTCGTCACGGCACTCGATGCGCGTATTGAGCGTCGCATGCGGGAAATCCTTGCCGACGGCTTTCCCGAGCACGGCGTCATCGGCGAGGAGGAGGGGCCTGAAAATCCCAAAGCCGAGCATGTCTGGGTGCTCGACCCGATCGACGGCACAGCGGCCTTTATCGCGGGGATGCCCATCTATGGCACGCTGATCGCGCTGATGCAGGCAGGAGAGCCGATCCTCGGCATCATCGACCATCCGATCACCGGCGAGCGTTGGCTCGGCGTCAAGGGGCGCCAGACCCTCTACAACGGCGAGCCCTGCCGCACGCGCTCCTGTGGCAGCCTCGGCGAGGCCATCATGTCAGCCAGCAATCCCGATTTCTTCGGCGATGAGGAGCGCCCCGCGCTCGACGCGATGCGCGACGCCACGGCCTGGCGCATCTGGGGCGGGGCCTGCATGAGCTATGGCCGCCTGGCATCGGGCCGCATCGATGTTGCGCTCGACACGCGCCTGAAGCTCTGGGATTTCGCGCCCTTCCGCCCCATCGTCGAGGGGGCAGGGGGCGTCATCACCGACTGGCAGGGCGCGCCGATCACGCAGGAAACCGGTCAGCGCATCTTGGTGGGGGGCGATCCCGCCCGGCATCGCGAGGCGCTGGCGCTGGTCGAAAAGACCATGAAAGGCTGACCGCATTCCGCTCCGAGACGGCGACGATCCGCCGGAGCTTTCATCGCAGAGGGACGTCATGGGTATCGCGATCGAGGATCTGGCCGTCTCTTATGGTGGCACGCGCGTCATCGACGGGCTGGCGCTGGCGATCGAGCCGGGCTCGTTCTTCACGCTTCTGGGGCCAAGCGGCTGCGGCAAGACGACCTTGCTGCGTACCATTGCCGGCTTCGTTCCAGCCGAGCGCGGGCATCTGCGCTTCGGTGGCGCTGAGGTGACTCATCTGCCACCTCATCGGCGGGACATCGGCATGGTCTTCCAGGACTATGCACTGTTCCCCGACAAAACCGTCTTCGAGAACGTCGCCTACGGACTGCGAGCCCGCAGGCACCCTGACGCCGCGGTCAAGGCGAAAGTCGGCGCGGCGCTGGAGCGGGTGGGCCTCGGCCATCTCGGCGCGCGCCACCCTGCGGCGCTGTCGGGCGGCCAGCGCCAGCGTGTCGCCCTCGCGCGCGCGCTCGTCATCCAGCCGCAGGTGCTGCTGATGGACGAGCCGCTTTCCAACCTCGATGCAAAGCTGCGCATCCAGGTCCGCGAAACCATCGTCGAACTCCAGCGCGAAGCGAAGATCACGACCGTTTTCGTCACCCATGATCGCGAGGAGGCGCTCGCGATGTCCGACCGCATCGGCGTGATGAACAAAGGCCGGCTGGAGCAGGTTGGCTCGCCCTCGCAGATCTACCGCGAGCCGGCAACGGGGTATGTGGCCGATTTCGTCGGTGGCGCCAATCTCGTCGAGGTCGAGACCGTCACGAGGCAAGCTGGCGAGATCGGTCCAATCGCCCTCGACGGCATCGCGATCACGGCACGCGCGCCAGCTGCGCTCACGCCCGGCCGCGCCATTCTCGTGGCACGGCCAGAAGACATCATAATTGCGGAGGGACACGCGCAGGACGCGCTCCCCGCGACCGTCGCTCATCGGCAATATCTTGGCGGCAAGACGAGCTACAAGGTCACCCTCGCTGGCGGCCGCGTACTCGCGGTCGATCTGCAGAGTGGCGCGCATGACCGGTTCGAGCCCGGCGCCAGCGTCGGGCTCGTCTTCGATCCGACAAAGACCCTGGTCCTGGCGTCATGAGCGCGCAGTTCCGCTCGGTCTGGTTCTGGTTCTCGGTCCTCGCGCTCGCGATCCTGGCCGTCTTCCTGCTCTATCCGCTGCTGAACGTGCTGACCGGCAGTTTCGGCGGCGCCGGCGGCCGCTCTGGCTGGGTCATCTTGGCCGGCGATCCGAAATACGCCGCGGCCATCACCAATACGATTGTGCTCGGCCTTGCCGTGACATTGAGCACGACGTTGATCGGCGTGCCGCTGGCCTACTTCACGGCGCGCTTCGAGTTTCCCGGCAAGGGCATCGTTGCAGTGCTGCCGCTCGTCACGCTGGTCATCCCGGAGGTGATCGCCGCGCAGACCTGGCTGATGATGCTGGGCAACAACGGCTTCATCACCCGCTGGCTCGGCGCGCGCGGCATCGACATCCCGAGCTTCTACGGCTGGCCGGGCCTGATAACGGTGATGACATTCACCTACTACACCTACATCTATATCGGCACGCTCGCCGCGATCCGCGGCTTCGACGTGCAACTCGAGGAAGCCGCGCAGAGCCTCGGCACCTCACCCTCCCGCTCGCGTCTCAACGTGATGCTGCCGGTCGTCCTCCCGTCCGTGCTGGCGAGCGCGCTGCTGGTCTTCACGCTCGTCGTCGGCAATTTCGCGACGGCGACCATCCTCGGCAGCCGGGTTCCGCTGCTCTCCGTCCTGACCTACCAGGCCGCGGTGGCCGAGGGCGGTTCCGATCCGGTGATGCAATCGACGCTGGCCACGGTCTCGATCGCGATGGTCATGATCGTGCTGTTCTTGCAGCGCTGGGTCGTCTCGCGCGGGCGCCATGAGGTGACGCAAGGCCGTGGCGCGCGGGCACAGAGGCTCCGCGGACTCGCCGGCCTCGCCACTGGCGTGCTTGCGGCACTTCTGGTCATCGTCTCGCTGTTGCCGCTGGGCTCGATCGTCATCGGCGCCTTCACGGTCTCGCGCGGCCCGGTCATGCGCTGGGGCGAGTGGACGACCGTCCATGTCGAGCGGCTCTTCCGTATCGCCCCGGATCCGGTGCTGAACACGCTCGCGTATTCGGCGATGGCGACCGTGATCGGGATCACCTTCAGCGCACTTGTCAGCTATCTGATTGTCAAGAAGCGCAATGTCCTGACCCCGGCGCTCGATTATCTGACGGCGCTGCCGCTGGCGCTTTCCGGCACCATCATCGGCATCGGGTTGCTGATGTCATTCAACACCGGCTTCCTGCCGCTAACCGGCACGGCGAGCATCATCGTGCTGGCCTATATCGTGCGCCGGCTGCCCTTCGGCATCCGCAACGCGTCCTCGACGCTCTACAACATCCCGAACTCGATCGAAGAGGCTTCGATCAGCCTCGGCGTCCCGCCGGTCGCGACCTTCTTCAAGGTCGTGCTGCCGCTGATGGTGCCGGCGATCGCGGCTGCCGCCGTCCTGACCTGGACGACCACGGTGGCCGAGCTGTCCGCCTCGATCATCGTCTATTCCGGCGGTCGCGAGACAATGCCGATCCAGATCTACAAGCTGATCGACTCCAACCTGATGGCCCAGGCCTCGGCCTATGGGCTGGTGCTCGTCGCGGTGATCCTGATCCCGATCATCGTCGCGACCCGCATCTTCAAGGTCGATCTGTTCTCGTCGAAGAGCTGAGCCAACGCACCACAAACCTCCAATGCGGCATTTCGCGCCGCGCCGGACATGAGGGTAATACGATGAAAGGACCGACCATGACCAACAGCATCGATCGTCGTGCGATGCTCGCCGGGCTTGCGGGCCTGGCTGCCACGCCAGCTCTCGGCCCGGCGCTGGCCCAGGGCGCATCAGGCAATGTGGTGCTCTACACCTCGAACAACGCCCAATCCGTCGATGCCATCCTCGGCGTCGCCAAGGAGAAGCTGCCAAACCTGAAGATCAGCACCATCACGGGCGGTTCGGGCCAGCTGCTGCGCCGGCTGGAAGCGGAAGCCGCCAAGCCGCAAGGTGATCTGTTCTGGAGCTCGAGCGCCAACACTCTCGGCGCCTTCACGCAGCTATTCGAGCCCTATGCCTCACCCGAGGCCGCAAACGTCCCGGCCTCGCTGCGACATCCGCAGAATCTCTGGACGGCCTCCAACGTCCATCTCGTCGTGGCGATGATCAACAAGAACCAGCTCGGCGGTGCCGCCGCGCCGAAGACCTGGAAGGACCTGCTGGAGCCCGCCTTCAAGGGCAAGATCATCATCGCCGACCCGGCCAACAGCTCGACCGCCTATACGATCCTCTGGGGCATCGACAAGCTGCTGGGCCCCGAGGCGCTCAAGACGCTGGCGGGCAACCTGACCGTCTCCAGTGCAGCCTCGACCGTGCTGCGCAGCGTCGCCCAGGGCGAGTATTCGGTGGGGCTGACCTTCGAGTCCAACGCCTATGCCTATGTCGCCGGCGGGCAGCGGGAGATCTCGCTGCTCTACCCGGCGGAAGGCACATTCTCGACGCCCGAATTCCAGGTTCTGGTCAAGGGCGCACCAGCCGGCGCGACTGCCAAGGCGGCCTATGATTTGCTGCTCTCGAAGGAGGTGCAGATCGCATTGCTGGAGAACGCCTTCCGTCGTCCCAGTCGGTCCGACATCGACGTTTCTAAATACGCCGACCTACCGGCCATCGGTAGCATCAAGGTCTTCGACATCGACGAGACCGAAGCCGCGGCCAAGCGCGACGAATTCCTGAAGCGCTGGCAGTCCTATGCTGGCCCGGCGAAGTAAGATTGCAAGCTAAAGAGCTGACATGCCCGCCAAAAGGCGGGCATGTCAGTGGCGCGGCTCGAGGGGGCTACGAGGCTCTCTCAAGTTCGGATCACCATCGGCATAGTTGCGCCCTGGGCAGGGTGCTCGGGCCCGCGATTCTTGTCATGCGCTTGCGCCGAAGACCGGAGAGAAACGACGGGCGCCCGCGGCTTTGACCAAGTCTTTCATCCCTCGATCAGGACATTGCGCATGCTCTGGTCGGGGCTCGGCGCGGCTGGACCGCTCGCGTCGAATTGCTTCAGGATCTCAGCAGAAATGGCCTCGGCCAGTCGGTTGATTGTCTGATCGGAAAGCTCTCGCTCGCACATCACTCAAACTCGGCCGTCAGCGCATCCTTGCATTGGCAGGTCGATGGGAACGGTGTGCCGAAGCGCAACCAGCATGGAGAAACAGGATGGGGCCAGTCACGGTCTTCCAGTTCCTATGAGGTTGCGGCACCAATCCGGCGGACCGTGGCGCGCAATGCGCGAAGAGCAAATTTCCGGTGCAAAGTTTAGGATGCACGCCTTCGCGTTGCCCGATTGCGCTATGGTCGTGGAGAGTTCCAGACCTGCCCTCGTAAATTCCAGAATGACGTCGATGCCTACCAGATTGCGCGTCGCCGTTGTGGCGGCGATCATCAGCGTGACCATGCCCGCGGCCGCCCAAAAGATCACGGTTGAGGGGATTGCCCGATCGGCCAGCCTCTACGCCGCGATCGTCGAATTTTGCCCGCCAACACAGTATGTTAACCTCGATGTCGCGACCAAGGCAGCCAAGGCGATGACCGACGCGGCCAATGAAGCACTCGGGCCAGACGTCGGTCGAACGGCGCTCGATCGTGAGTTGAAGCGGAGGTTCGACGAGGTACGTACGCAAGGCGCTATGGCTTGGTGCGCCAACCAGACCAGGCAACCTGCTAACGCGCTGCTTTTCAGAATGGCGCCTCGCTGATGGCTGAGGAGCGCCTACAGCGGACTCCCGCTGATTGGCGGAAAGCAGACATCCGCGACCACGCGCCAAAGGACAGCCGTGTGTCTGGGTTAATGGCGGTATCAGTAGGGCGGGTGCTCACAGTGCTGTAGGTCAGAGACCCGCTTGCAGCCAGAGAGCGTCTTAGGCGGGAGCTTCCCTTGGCACGACAATGTTCGCGCCAGATTGGTCGCGAGTTCCTCAGCGATCGAACGCGATTCCGAGATAGGTGCGATCGTCGGTCCAACTGTCATATGCCGAGCCCTTCACGCTGGCATAGGGGCCGATCTTATCGGGGTCGAGCCGCTCGACCTCCGCGAAGCTGGCTTCCCACGCCGCCACGCCGAAAGCCTCGGGCTCGGCGAAATAGCCGTCGCTGAAGAGCTCGAGCCTAGCAACTTCGGTCGCAGGATAGTCCGCCGTGAACACATGCCGCTCGGCGACAGGAAAGCCGTCCAGCACACCATAGCCCAAATCGCTGCTGGGATGATTGGCAAAGGCGCGCTGGCCGCTGATACCGCTATCGATCAGGCGCTCGATCTCGGCCCGTGAGATCGTCGGCATTTCCTCGTCGCAGAGATGCAGCACATGTGCTCTCACCGTGGCGCAAGCCTCCGCGCCCAGCCCGGCCGGCGGCTCGCGCAATCCGTTCCAGACGGCATTGTCCGAAATCCTGCGCTGGGACAACGGATCAGCCCGCATCTTGCCGAGGTGCGCCCAGCACTCGCGCCGGATCAAGGCCGTCACGCGGTCGAGCGGCTTCGCTTCGACATGGTGGATCGTGCCCAGCGCCTTCCCCCCGAGCCGGATGCCGGAATCGCCGATCGAGATCAGCTGCAACGTCGGGCCGTCATGATAGCCAAGCGCCAGCGTGCACCCGATCCGGGCAGCGGGATCGGTCGACGCCTTTTCCAGAAGGCCATGAGCCGCATAGCCCGCGCGCAGGGCATCGCCCAGGGCCTTGACGAGTCTATCCACCCGCTCCTGGCCGCCGCGTACGCTCAGGTCCTCGGCCAGAAGGAAGCGCGTGACCTCTGCCGCCACCAGGCCTGAAGCGAAACGACCGGCCCGCATCGCACCGAAGCGGCGCCCGCTGCGGTCCGTCACCCCATCGATCACAGCATAGCCGCGACCCGGCAGGATGACGGCGCTGTCCTCGTTCTCCTCGGGATGGGCGAAGCGCTTGCCGAGGCTGAAGCATTCGATCTGCATGGTCGTCGTCGAGTCCGGCAGTCAGTACGTGCCCGTCGCCCCTGTCACTGACCGGTCACCTGCCGCCACTTCTCGATCATCGCCTTGGTGCCGCCGAGCTCCTCGACGGATTTGAGCTTGACCAGGGTCAGTTCAGAGAGAGGCTTCACATCGCCCGGCGCGGCGACGTCCTTGCGCACCGAACGGCGCCCGGCCTCCTTGACCAGCGCCTCCTGCGTCTTCTTCGACAAGGCCCAGTCGATGAAGCGCTTCGCGGGCTCGGGATTGGGCGCGCCCTTGAGCATCGCCACGCCGTCGGGCGAGGTCGTGGTGCCGTCCTCGATGTAGGCGATCTTCACCGCCGCGCCGCCGGCGACATATTCTAGCGCGTTGTCCTCAAGCGTCAGGCCGAGCGCCGCCTCACCATCTGCGACGAAGCGCGGCACCGCACCGGAGCTGTCGGAGAAGATGAAGTTCTTAGCGAGCTTGCCGTAATTCTCCCAGCCCTTGTCGCCGCCGGCGGTGAGCACCGTCGTCATCTGCTGGAAGGCCGAGCCGGAATTGTCGACGCGGGCCGAGGCGACCTTGCCCTTCCATTTCGGATCGGAAAGCGCAGCCCAGGTCCTCGGGATGTCGGCCTCCTTGACCATGCGATTATTGACCATGAGCACGTAGATCACGGTCGTGTAAGGCGTCCATGCGGGGCTACTGATAAAGCGCTCGTCGATGGCACCCTGGTCCTTCGGGGCATACGGCGCGAGCAGATCGGCATTCTCGCCCAGCAGCGATCCGGTGACGCTCCAGATTACGTCGGCCTTGGGCGCGCCCGCCTCGGCGCGCGCGCGACGGAAAACATCGCCGGAGCCGAGCTGCACCACTTCGGCCTTGATACCGGTTTCCGCCTCGAAGAGCGGGATCATCTTCTGCACGATCGAGGATTTGTGTGCGGTGTAGAGGACGACCTTGTTGTCGGCGGCAACCGCCGCCTCCGTAGCGCCAAGGAGGCCCGCCGCCACCAAGATGCACCCGACCCAGTTGCTGCTCGACGTCATGGTCCGCTCCCCAAATCTCTTCTCAAGGCGCCGATCTGCGCCGGCGAACGATCGGCCATCTTGCCGTCCAATCGCGGTCATGCGCAACTAGGAGAGGGGCGAGGGTTCTTTGCCGGTATGGCCTATCTGAACGTCGAAGGCGCTATCAAGCGCTATGGGGCTACGACAGCGCTGAACGGCGTGTCCTTCACCGTCGCGAAGGGTGAATTCTTCACGCTGCTCGGTCCGTCGGGTTGCGGGAAAACTACCCTGTTGCGCTCGATCGCCGGCTTCTCGCAACTATCCGCAGGCAATGTCGAACTCGACGGAACCGATTTGCTGACGGTGCCGCCGCACAGGCGCGACATCGGCATGGTCTTCCAAGATTATGCGATCTTCCCGCATCTGACAGTCGCCGAGAATGTCGCTTTCGGCCTCAAGGCGCGCAAGGTCGCCGCTTCCGAGATCCGCGACCGCGTCGCGGAGGCGCTGGCGACCGTCCGCCTGTCGGCGCTTTCCGAGCGGCTACCGGCGGCGCTCTCGGGCGGCCAGCAGCAGCGCATTGGCATCGCCAGGGCGATGGTGGTGAAGCCGCGCCTGCTCCTCATGGACGAGCCGCTCTCCAATCTCGACGCAAAGCTCCGGCTCGACCTGCGCGACGAGATCCGGGACATCCAGCGGACGATCGGCATCGCGGCGATCTACGTCACCCATGATCAGGAAGAGGCGCTCGCCATTTCCGACCGGATCTGCGTGATGGACGGCGGCTCGATCGAGCAGATCGGCACGCCGCAGCAAATCTATGGCCAGCCGGCGACACGCTTCGTCGCTTCCTTCGTCGGGACGATGAACCTGCTGTCGCCGGCCGCCTTCGGCTTGCCGGACATGCTTGGCGTGGCGCAATGGGCCTTGCGGCCGGAGCGGCTGCGGCTCGCCGAGGGTGGGGCGGGCGAGCACGGGGCCTCGGATTTTACCGGCCTCGTCGAGCATTTCACCTATCTCGGCCGCGAGGCCCATCTCACGGTGCAGGCACAGGGGCATCGGCTCGTCGCTCAGATCGCCGCGCCGCCCGCGGACCTCGCCATCGAGACGGGCCGGGAAATCCGGCTTGGCTTCGACCGGGCCGACCTGCACGCTTTCGATGCTGCTGGGCGGCGCGTTCGGATGGAGCGTGCGGCATGAGCGCCGTCGCCGCCCCGGCCGGACGCAGCGGCTGGCATCCGGACTTCTGGACACTCGTCGCGGTGGGGGCCTGGGCGATCCTGATCGTGCTGCTGCTGGTTCCGCTCGGCCTCGTCCTGGTCTCCAGCTTTCGCGACGAGAGCGGCCAACTCACATTTGCCAACTGGCAGAGGCTGTTCACCAGCGCACGCTATTTCAATGCCCTCGTCAACACGCTGATCGTCGGATTCGGCGGTCTGGCGGGCGCGCTCCTGCTCGGCTCGGTCATGGCCTTCTGCATGGCCCGCATCCGGATCGCGGGCGGCCGCTTCGTCTCAATGATGGCGATCCTGGCGCTGGTCTCGCCGCCTTTCATTGGTGCCTATTCTTGGATCGTGCTGTTCGGCTCGGGAGGCATCGTCAGGCAAACCCTGATGGGCTGGGGCATTTTCATGCCGCCGATCTACGGCGTCTGGGGCATCCTCATCGTCTTCGCCTTCAAGTTCTATCCCTACGTCTATCTGCTGACCTCCGGCGCGCTCGTCAACATCAACCGCTCGCTCGAGGAGGCGGCGGAGAATCTCGGGCTGACGCCGTTCCAGCGCGTCATCAAGATCTCCTTTCCGTTGGTGCTGCCGGCGCTCTCGGCCGGCGGACTCCTGGCGCTGATCCATGCCATCGCCGATTTCGGCACGCCGCGCCTGCTCGGACGCGGCTTCAACGTGCTCGCGACCGAGGCCTACACCGCCTATTCCGCCGAGATCGGCTCCAATCTCGGCATGGCGACCACGCTCAGCCTGGTGCTGATCCTGATGTCGATGGTCTTCGTCTTCATCCAGCGCTACATGTCGCGGCGCAACGTCTACCACAGCAACCTGATCAACCGACCGGATAAGATCCAGCTGCGCGGCTTCGCCAATGTCGCGGCTCATGCGGCGGTCTACTTTATCGCCCTGGGCGGAGCGATGCCGGCGATCATCGCGGCGATCTACTCGGTGCGGAAGACGAACGGGCCGGTGTTTCAGCCCGGTTTCGGCCTCGAGAGCTACAGCCGCATCATCGCCACGCTCGGCGACGTCGTCCGCAACTCGCTCGTCTTCTCCGGCGTCTCCGTGCTGCTGATCGTCGTCGTCGGCACGCTGATCGGCTGCCTGGTGGCGAGGCGCAATTCTGCCCAGAGTTCGCTGCTCGACGCGACGCTGATGGTGCCCTACGTCATGCCGGGCATCGTCATCGGCGTCGCCTTCATCGCAGCCTTCAACACGCCGCCATTGGTGATGACCGGTACGGCTGCGATCATCATTCTCTCCGTCTTCATCCGCCGCTTGCCCTATGCGGTGCGCTCCTCGGCGGCAGCGCTGCGGCAGGTCGGACCGAGCATGGAGGAGGCGGCGGTCTCGCTCGGCTACAGCCCGGTCCATGCCTTCATCAAGGTCACGATTCCGCTGATCCTGCCCGGCATCGTCGCCGGCGCGATGCTGTCTTTCGTGACGGCGATCAACGAGCTCTCATCCTCGCTGGTGCTCTATGTCGGCGGGACGATCACGATGCCGGTCAAGATCTACATCGCGATCAACGACGGCGACTACGGCACGGCCGCCTCGCTTTCGACAATCCTGCTCGTGCTTAGCGGCAGTGCGATCTACCTGGCCTTCCGCCTGCTGGGACGTGACGAGCGCGCACTGCTGTAAGCCGCGCACCATGTGCGGCTTGGCGGAGTCGCGATAAATTTCGAGACTCAAGTCGAGGGCGAACTGGCCGTCGTGCGTCGGCGCGACGCGCCACAGAGCGGCGCGCAGACGGCGCTATTGGACATCTCCGATCAGTGGATGGCGCCCATCTACACTCGAGCGTGTGGGTCGCCCCGCCGTCTCGGTCGAGACGAGCGAACGATCATTCCGCAACTTATCCGATAGACGGCGCCAGACATATTAAGCCTGCAGCCCTGCACTGCGCCAGTTGCGGACATTGGCACGTCGCCAGGAAGCAGACATTCTTGGATTCTTTCATCGCCCTCGCAAAAATGCGCGACCTTCGACAACCAGATCTCGCTTTCAATGGAGGTCCGGACAGCGCGCCCCGGCACAAGCGGCGCGCTCAAAATTCCCAGCTGGCGCTATCCCTCAGGTCTTTACCGAACCCAAATGTCCGACTCGACTTGCAGTTAAGGATTGGTAAAACACGCGCGCTGCGGGGGAAAGTCTATGCGTACGTTACTTGTTCTGGGTGTATTGGCGGCAGCGGCTCTGCCGGCTCTAGCTCAATCGCCGGCGCCGTCAGAAGCGCAAAAGCGTAGGCAGCATGTTCCCTACGTTAGAGCCGCAACCGATTGCGTCGCAGCCGTTGTTCGTCGGGACGATGGCTTCGATGGCGCGGTCGCATATGACAGCTTTCAATCGCTGATCAATCGCGCAGTTTCGATTTGCTCGCAGTCGATCTCGGTGATGATTTCGGCACACGACGCAATCTACGGCTTCGGCGGGCAAGCTTTTTACACGGGCCCATATCTCACGGATCTGGAACGCGCTGTCCGCGTGCGCTTGGCGAGCCAGATCGCGAGCTCTCGCGTCAACGCCGAGCGCACAGCAGCTGAGCGACAGGCAAACGAGGAGCGCGAGCGCGCGGAACGACAGGCCAGGCTGGAGAAGGAAAAGGCTGAGCGCGAGGCTGCTGCAGCACATGCCGAAGCTCAGCGGATCGAAGCCGAGACCCGTGCAAAGGCAGCTAGGGCCGAGAGGACTGAACTCCTTGAGAAAACCCGAGACCTTATCCGCACAAAAACGCTTGCCTGCATTGGTAAGGAAGGAGCGACCATGCTCCTGACGGACGAGAAGGCGGAGGTTGTCGCGAAAGCGGCCATGATCTTCTGTCAAAGCGACATAGATGCGCTGGTGAAGGTCACTACCGAGCTGGCGGAAAATGAGTCAGGTGGGCTGTCAGATCGCTCAATGGTACGCAAGATCGCCGAGGATCGGGTTCGTGACGTCGTTACCGCTTACGTCATCCGCTCGCGCGGCGATCTAATTGGGAAGAACCTGAAAGAGCAGCAGGCTCCTGCCAAACCGGCCGAGAGCTCAAGAAACTCACCGACTCTATAGAGAGTGGACTCATTAGCGCGGAGCTATAGCCTGATTGATGCGAGTTTGCCGAAGGCGAGGTAATTCGCCGCGAGCTTGTAGTAACGCGTTGCGACACGTCGGCATTGCTTGATCTTGTTGAAGAAACCGACCAGATTTCGGGCGCGATAGAGATGGGGCTAAAGCAGATCGTGTCATTGCGATTGCGCCTTGGCGGGATATTGGCCCGCTTGCCAGGGCTCTGATCCAGCCCGCATCATACCCGAGATCAGCCAGCAGCATCGTTCCCGACTTACTGTCCTAAAGTGGACATTCCCGATGACAGCTACGGGCCAGCTTGGACCGTTGCGTCGCCATGCCAGCTAGAGTGCCGGAAAGCAGACGCTCCAGATGTCAGCTAGTGGCCATCTTGGGAAATTAGACCGTGCGCACATACGGACCCTGCCGTTATGGATGCCTTGCTGACACGCAACATCGCGCCGAACCCGAATGGGGGAGGGAGCCGGCCAATCAACCGCCAAAAGCCCACCAGCGGCAACTCACGCCGTCGATGGAAGATGACCATCTTACTTGCGAACTGTAATCGGGGCACCTGAGAAGCGCGTTTGACGCCCGGCTAAGGCCGGGCGTCCAGAAGCAGATTGCGGAACTCGACCGACAATCGCGGCAACACTATGCCTCTCTCTTCACTGTGATGGGAACCATAGTTCGCCGCAGTCGCAGGGAATTACTGCGAATTTTGTTGGGGTGCGTGGAGAGGCTTTGCGTCCAGCCTTCCGCGTTCGGGTGCAAAGTTCTTCCGCAACAAGGAGCGGATCGAGCGATTTTTCCGGCATTCTGTGCAGAAAAAAGCCCGCCTCTCACTGGGAGAGACGGGCCAACACGTGGCGAGTTCGGGACTAAATTCCCGGTGGGATATCCGATCGCCGATAAAGCGTCAGCGGCACGATTGACTTGTCGAAAGCCGGCTCGACCCCGTTTGCTGCCAGGAGCTTCTTGCACTCATTGAAATGCAGGTCTCGCTCGCGCGCCAGTTCCTGCAGCGAACCATACGTCGTGCAAAAGGCATCCAGATCGGCCGCCCTCACCGCGGTGTACGGACACCTGTTGAGTGGGCTGATCGCACGTTCCGATGGAAGGATGCCAGACCGCACCAAGGCATCGACCACGGCAGTGCTTGTCTTCAACTGAGCTTCCACGGCACGCAGTGTCAGTCTGTCGCCGTGGTCTCCGCGAACAAGGTTACGGACTTCCGCCGCGTTCACCAGGATCGACATGTAGCCTTGCTCTCCGGCGACCTGGCCGACCCATTTCAGCGCCCCGTCGAGGATCGCCCGCACGATCTCGATGGCGCTGCAATTAGCGCGCTTGGCGGCTCCGGGGATCCGGTGGATGGGCTCGGCATAGAAGGGAACGATTTCGGCCCTAGCCGAGAGTGCCGTTAGGAAATCGTCGAGCTCCTGAGTGTCGTAGGCCTTGCGCGGGAGATCCTCCTGTCCCGAGGTCGCGAGCGGCACGATGAGGCCAGCCTGAGCCAACAGCCTGGTGTGGACCCTGCCAGCGTTGAGGTAGGTTTGTGCCTCGAGCTCGCTGATCGCTCGCTTTGCCTTGAGCAGGATAGCTTCGGCGTTCGGCGCGGGGAAGATCACCCTGTCGTCGGTCAGGTCGCGATGGTTCGAGGGAATGGTCCCAGCGGCAGCAAGGAGGCGCCGCAGCCGCTTCGGATGCAGGCCAGTTTCGAGAGCGGCAGTTCGAATGGAATGCAGCTTCCGCTGCTCCACGATCTGGCGACCATAGAGCCTATCCTCCGGGCCGACCGGAGCGCTGTTGCGCACGACGTCAACGATGATGCCTCGCAGAGGGTCGTACGCATCGTCGCGAACATCGGTCAGCCATGTATGCAGGCGACCGAACCAGGCCTGAGGGCCGGCGGAATCGGATGCGGCTCCCTTATAGTTGGCCCGCGTGCGCTCCAGGAAGGCGCGGATGCCGCCGTCGCCGCCGCTGACGATGTCGTAGCCAGCCTTGCCTGCCTCCCGCCACTGGTCGTCGGTCATGGTCTTGATTGGGGCCTTGCACCCGAATACCTCAACGGCACCGATCATCTCGCACGCCTTGGCTGCGGCATGCCAAGGCAGGGCGTCCAGCCAATCCGGCCCCGCTTTGCCATCGAGCCGATCGATCAGATAGCCCTCCAGCGGCGACGGCTTCACGACCTCTGCCTCGGACGACAGGCCCTGAATCTTGCTGAGCGAGGGGGCGAGGCAGCGCGCGAAGTCGTGCAGCATGGTCGGCGTATCGACGTGGGCGACCTCCATCAGCGCAAGGCCATGATGCCTGCACGCCCGGATCGGATCGAGGAGCCAATCGACGCGACCGCTCGCCATCCAGGGGTTGGCGTCGTCTGCCAGATCGTCCGCGATGCACCGCGGGCAGACCACGACTTTGGCGCGCCTCAGCGTCGCCTTCTGCATCTGTTGACCGCGGAGCCCGAAGTTGGCTCCGGTCCTGGTGATAGTGGCATTCATAAGCGGCTCGACCGGGCAACCGACCAACCCGGCAACATGCCGGACCGCTTCCGGATCCCCGTCGACGATCGCCTGGAATGGCATGCCCATGTCGAGAGAGAAGCTGCGGACTGACGGGGCGTTGTGGCGAACCGCAAGTCGGGAGACCAAGCTGGCGGGAGTCTCGTCCAGGCGAGCAGGCACAGTGGGAAAAATGCGCATCACTTCTTCCTCTTCGGCGAATTGCGTCCGGACGACTTTGGCTTCGGGTCGCCGGCGAGGATCGGTTCGGGCGGCATCTCATCGAGCAGAATCAGGCTGGCATCAATGTCGTACCAATCGGGCGCGATGAACGGATTCATCCTATCGCCGCATCCGGTCCGGTCGGCGAACGCGTTAGCGAAATGTGCGATCTGGAGCTCATCATCGGCGGAGATGAGGCAATCCTCGATCGCCTCATGGATCAGTTCCACCGCGATCCCGTAGCGATTGAGAGCGGCATGGCCCAGCCGCGGCCCGATCGCCTCCGCGAAGCCCTCTGCCGTCGCAATCGATGCGACGGAGCAGCAGCGGGACAGCGTCTCTGCGATGAGCGGCGTGTCGGCCGGCATCGACAACTGCGGCAGCTGGATGAAGCGGCCCCTGCGCCGCACTTCGTCGATCTCGCGCATGGCGGGGACGAGGCTGGGCAGGCCGCTGATGACGAGCCCGACCGGCCACTCGTTCGAGACCATGATGGACTTCATCGCCTTTCGGATCGTGTCAATCTCCAGAACATTTGCGTTGTCCGTCAGGTTGTGCAGTTCGTCGAGGTGCAGCAGGAGGATGCCTGCTGTCTTCAGCGCCTCGTGAACGCGGGCCCAGAGCAGATACTCGCGCAGGTCGCGCGCCAGCGGATACCCGAGGGCGTGGAGGATGCTCATGCCGAGCGACTTGAGCGTGCACGGCGCGGGAACGGTCACGCTGATCAGAGGGCAGCCGGAACCGGGGTGCCCGTAGCCCTTCAGGGCGGGGTGGGTCCGGAACAGCCTCTCGATGGAAACGGTCTTGCCGGTGCCGGCCTCACCAACCACTACAATCGCACGAGCTTCCTTCCGGAGCGGATCGGCATCGGTCTGACCATGTGCACGCCTGCTGACGATTGTGCGGATCAGAGCATTCATGCCCTTGTCGAGACGATCGTCCAAATCTGTTACGATGTACTCCGCGCGAACGTTTTCCATCGTATGGATGATTGTGCGCTGAGACTCGGGCAGTGAAGCGCGGAGCTGGTCGACAGCAGAGTTCGAAGTTGTATCGCTCACTGGCTCAGGCCTTCGGCTTAATGATGCGTGAGGGAGCGGACTGCGGCACCGCCGAAGTCGGCTTGCCGCTAGGGATCGCCTTGGCCATCAGGTCGATGGATGCGGACGCAGGCGCGGAATTCAGGTCCTCCGGCGAGGCGAAGCCGAGACCGACCTGCTGTTCGAGCCTATCGAGTTCTTCCTGGCTCGGGCGCGTCGCCTGGATGTTTGCGCGGATCTGGGCCTTGCGGGCCATCTCCCAGGCGTCGCGGATCGCTGCGGCGACGATTGCATCCGTCAGCTTCGCCTCGGCCGCGTAGCGGCGCCTCAGATCCCTGGATGCCGCAAGCCAGATGTCGGTCGGCACGTCATCGAAGCCTGTGCGCATGCACGGGACCGTGACCCATCCCGCGCCAAGGCGCACAGACACGTGCCCAAGGTCAGCAGGGTCGAGCTTCACCTCGATGTCGACGTCGCCGTGATGGCGCCTGTGGGCCTGCAGCTCGAGGCAGTTGTAGAACAGCCCCAGGCATCGGACACCCCTGGCCGTCACAGTCCGGTTCAGATCGATCCCGAAGATCGCGCGGCGCACGTGGCGATCGGGCGCCGGGATGATGCCGAACTTGCCAACCAGGCGCGACCATGCGTTGGCCGGCGTCTCGCCGCCCAGCCCCGCGTGCGGCGAGTTGTGGTAGACGTCCACGACCCACCGGACCAGCATCTGGCAGAGTTCCGTGACGGTGAGGCTTGCTCGTTCCTCCGGCTTGTAGTCGCCCTTGGCATCGACGGACCCGAACGTACGCCCGGTGAATGGCGCCAGTGTCTGGTCTTTCATCGTGCGGAACAACCTTTCGATGGTCGCCCGCAGCCAAGCCAGCGCGGCCGGCGGAGCGTCAGGATCGCATCCAAGGTCGATGACCGTGCGTCGGAAGGCCCCCGACATGAATGCGGCGCCCTGATCATGGACGATGCATTCCGGGCTGCCGTGATGCTCCCAATGCCAACCGGCTCCGACTGCGTCGGCATAACGCCGCTTCGGCGTGACGACCATCTCCAGCGTTTCGATCGCCAACTCGGCGCTGACCCCCGCCGCGACCTTCATGCCGAGGATGATGCGTGTGGCGACATCGATGGCCACGCAGACCCAATAGCGCTTCTTCTTGAGCTCTTCCTGCTGTTCCGGCGACAATCCCTCCAAGATGCCGGCGTCGTCGAGCAGCGTCATCAGGTCGATCTTCCATTCGTCCATCTCGACACGCTGCAATGGGCGCTCCACATCGGGGCCGTTCGCCACCATGAGGAAGCGCTTCATCGCCGCCGGCAGACCGTGGCGCCCGGCATAGACGTCGAACTCCGGCATCGCCTTGATCTCGGCGCCCAGCCTTTTGCAGGAGGGGGCGGCCAGGGCCGGCATGCCCTGCGCGACGCGGTTGCGATTGATCACATCGAGCGCTGCCAGGAGCTTGCCGTACACTGCACGGATCGTGGGGCGATTCTCCGATGCATAGAGCAGGGCGAATTCGGCAAGCATACGCCGGATCGCCGGATCGAGGCGGGGAGTGATCCGGTCGCCGCTGCGTCGGTATCCGCAGCGGAGCGCCGTCGCGCGCAGCCCCGCATTTTCAAACGCTTTCACCCATTTTCTCAGGGTGCGGGGGCTGATCGAAAGCGCCGCCTTCTTGTTTCCCGGGCGGACCGGGATGAGATCGCCGTCGTCGTTGCGCTTGGCCTCCTCGTTCTGACTAGCAACGACATACGCCTTGTCGATCTGTTCGATGGCCAGCTTCATCGAGGCGTCGGACCTCGTCGCCTTCTTCTCGGCCTCCAGCTTGAGGAACGCCGCTGCATAATAGCGGCGCGCCAGAACCATCTCGCGCTCCTTGATCGGGATATCCGCGACGATATCCGCGTCACTTTCCAAGCGAGCTGCGATAGCGGCAACGTCGAACGCGCCGCGATCGAACCCAAATCTCGATGTCTGCGACAGAAGGCTCAGCCGCTCATGGCTGAAGTCTTCGAGCACGCCGGGATCATCGACGCGGGCGAGCACATAGCCATGGGGCAGGGACTGGCGCATTCGGTACTCGATGCCGTCGATGCTGAGACGGTCAGTGGGGCCGATGCGGAACTTGGGGATGTACACGTTCATCACGCGGCCTCCCCAGCATTGGCTGTAACCTGGGTCGAGTAGCCAATGCGCGACTGGCCAACGATGAAGATCACGCCGTTGGCGATCATCCGCGCGACGGAGCGGAAGGCGTCTCCGCCACGTCCGCTCTCGTGGACCAGCGCGCCGATCGTCGTGACCGAGGTCGCCCTAGCCAGCGAGAGCACAGCCGCGTCGAGATCTGGGTCCGGCGCCCGACGAGCGTGATGCAGGAGCACAGAGTTGTGGACCACGTCGCGCGGCAAATCGGCGTCGGTGATCAGGAGCACGCCGTCGGCGACACCGCGCGGGAGCTGGGTCGCGATCATCCCGAGGACCTCGCCGAGGCGGTGGCGCTCCGCGCGAGCCTTCGGCTTGACCGCCACGGCCAGCTTACGGCCATCCTTCAGGGTAGCGAGAAAATCGAAGGTGTGGCGGTGCTTCTGGCCCGCAGCGTCAACCCATGCGACCGAGGGCGGCTGCTCCCTCAGATCGGCGACCGTGGGATGGGTCAGGAGGAAATGCGCAGCCTTCTTTTCCAGCCCGCTTTCGCACATGATTTCCCGTGGCGTGGCGCCGCCGACTACGGACGGGCGGCACGCGCCGCGGCTTTTTCCATGGACATGCCGAGAGGTGACTGAGCTGCCCGGGGGGTGCCAGATCGGCACCGGTGAGTTCGAAGGGATGTTCACTTTTTCGAGTTCCGGTCGTTGGGCGTGAGACCGCGATCCCGCTCTGTCCGATGAAGCACCTCTTGCGGAAACAACCGCAAAGTGCTTTCAGTGACAGACCCGGGTTGGCCCCAAGCTGATTTCGGTTGACGACCTGCCTCCAAGGTTTCCTAGGCCTCGAATGGAGGTGGGTCGGTTTCGAGGGCTTCAGGATCGAGCTGAATGACCTCGTCGTTTTTGGGCGCGCAGCGTCAGCTACGCATTTGCTTCATGCGTATTGCCTTTTGGATCGAATTCGGTCTGGGTGGCGCGTTCTTGCGCTGGGAAATTGTTGTTGCTGTTCGGGTCTAGCTCTCCGCGATAACTGTCTGTTTACTTTGCTGGTGCCGCGAAATTTCGTTGCTTCAGCGACAATAGCTATGGGCGATGTCGCTGAATTCGTCGATTCCGACACACAGCCGATAAGGCCGCCGAAGCGCGAATCCTTGGTGGATTGGAAGCTGTTGATAACTGGCTCGAACTTGACATCAGCGATTGACGGTTTGTGCGCCCGCTCCGTAGCGCAACGGGTGGTCGACCCCGCGACTGGCGCAAGTGCCTCGAGGATCTGCAGAAATTTGATTTGACGATCGTCATTCGCAACGTGCTAGGCGCGCCGGACCGTATCGTGTGACGAGATGCCCTGAGCCAGAAATTTTTTCCCTGGCTATCCACCATTTCCTTGTTGCGGCGCTCGATTCAGGGGGAGTGCCCGCGATTCCAGGGGACTTTGCGTAGCGCCGATGGCCCGTTGCCGGTTCGCCCCGGCGTTGCGGAACTACTAGTCACGGCAACGCGGGCGAGGAACAGGCTTAGAAAAATCGCTGCTCGGAGTGCCGCACTAGCGGTGCTGTGGCCCGGGCTCGTCTGCTTCTAGCTCTGCGAAGGAGGCTCGCGTTGTCGTAGCCCTTTTGCGCGCGCCCAACCGATACCAGCGGCTGAATGTCCGGGCGACGGTACTGCCCTCGCTGATCCAGAGTACCTTGCTTGTCCGGATTAACCGACTGCCCAAGCGCGGGTGATCGATTGCAAAGCCCCAGAGCACTGGGAACTGGCCAGATCCGGGAACTCTTGCCAGTTCCCAGTGCTCGATAACGACAGCCGCCGTCAGATCTCGGTCCGTCGGCAGCCAGCCGTCTCTAAGCCGCCGCAAGTCAGCGATCGCTGACGCTTCTTTCTCTTCCAGCGTTCGCGTGGACGGTCTCCTCGCGAAATGAATGGGGATTCGCGCAAATCGCAGGCGGCCGCGAGCTCGCGGGAGCGACGGCTGCGCTCGCGGGACCACATTGCTTCGTCGAAGCCGCAATTATTTCGCTCCGACCTCGACGATCAGCCGGGGGTCGAAGCTCTGGTTCTCTCGGATGCCACCGTGCATGACGTAGCCAGCCTGGTTAGTCAGAATGCGTGTCTTCCCGACGAAATAGTCGTGTGATCCATGATCGTGGCCGTGGATCCATAGATCCGGCTGATATCGCTCGATCACCTCCGTCAGATCAGATGCATATGCTGGGGCGAGGGGGTCGTTGCCATAGATTGATTGAACCGAATTCGGATGAGGTGCGTGATGGCTCACCACGACGGTCTGTCCACCGAACGGCTCAGCGAGAAGCCGCATCATCTCCGAGAGGTCGCGCTGGTGGAATTCGGCTGCGTTTTCAGGCTTGAAGAGTCGACACTGCTCGCCCTCGCCAATCTTTATCCGCCTGTGATCGTTCATCTCGCGAAGAGCCGCCCGCTGTGCACTGCGCGGATTGTGGTACAGTCGGTAGTCGGTCCAGAGCGTCGATCCGACAAAGCGCACGCCAGCTAACTCAACGCCGCCTGGCGAGAGCATATGGATTCCATACCGTTCGGCCCGGGCGCGACCATCGCTCAGCGCGCCATGGATCTCGGTGCCATAAAACTCGTGGTTGCCCGGCACGAACACGACCGGACGGCCGCGCAATGGCCCACGACGCTTGCGCTCGATCCATTCTATCGTCGCCGCCAATGGGCACCCTATGTCGCCCGCGAATACGGCGACATCGAACTCGGGCATATCGTCCGGAAAGCTGAAGCAAGTGAGCTCCAGATGCAGATCCGACATCACAAGCAGGCGCATATCGAGCTCCTTTGCTGGAAGGGAATGAAACCCTTCTTGGCTGTCAGAGGGAGAATTCGGTTAGCGATGGACGCCGCGCAGGGGCTCGTTGGCCGAGCGCTTGAGGCGCTCGAAAGCGGTGCGCCTTCGAATTACCATCGAGAGCGCGCGTATCGCACGCTCCGGCTCGACACCCAGGCTCGCCGCTAAGGCGTGGACCTCCTCGAGGAGGATTGCCTCTCCATTCTCGGAAAGGTTCGATGCCTCGCTTTCGCGGTCTCCTTGGAGACGCATCATGTTGTACTCGCGAGTTCCGGAGCCGGCGGCTCGCCAACAGCCGTCTGTCCTGCCGACCAGCTCTCGCCGATGATGGCTTCGATTTCGGCACGGGACAGATAGCCCCGCCGATCGAGAGCGGTCGCCAATGCCACAAGCGTCTCCCGCTGCGGCTCCAGGATTTTTGCGGCCCGCTCTTCTGCATCCTTGAGCTGCGCATTCACTGCGGTGTGGAGGTCTGGCGAACTGCCGAGGCCCGTCACCTCCGCCAGATACGCTCTGCCAAGCCGACCCATCCCACACTGCGTTTCGATCAGAATGGCGAACCCCGTCGCCCGCCCTAGATCGGAATTGAGATTCATCCCCGAACCAATGCTCACTTCGCCTAGGACGAGGCGCTCCGCTTCGCGACCGCCGAGAAGCACCGAGATCTCTCGCTGCAGGCGGTCAAACGTAGCGGATCCTGTAAGCTCACTCTGAAATTCGAAGCACCCGCCTCGCGTGTGTATCGAAATCCCCCAGACCGTGCCCGTATTCAGCGCGCGGGAGACCAATGCGTGCCCGCTCTCGTGAACAGCTATGCGCCAGCGGTCCTGAGGTGGCAGAACCGGCACGTTCTCAGCCACGGTCGCCATCAGGTCATCGAGGGTGACGTTTCGACCGGCGCGCCGGGCCGTTCCTTTGGCGCGGCGGACGAATGCCTCCACGTCGGCGCCTGTTGCTCCCCGTGCCGCCAACGCTACGGGAACGAGGTCCTCTTCGGGAAGAACCTCGCGGCCAATGTGAAAACGAAAGATCTCGGCGAGCACCGCAGTGCCTGGTTTCTGGATCTGAATTTCGCGATCGAGCCGTCCGGCCCTTCTTACCGCCGGGTCGATTCGATCTGGATGGTTGGTGGCGGCAACCACGACCACACCCTGCCGCTCCTCGATGCCAGCAAGCTGTTCGAGCACGAGATTGACGATTTGGCTCCAGTACTCGACGTGATCACCCCGAAGCTTCGAACGGTCCGATATGCCGTCCATTTCGTCGATGAAAAGAATGCTTGGCGCCTGACGGCGTGCTTGGCCGAAGGCATCGCGAATGGCCTGCAACGTCCCGGACAGGTACGTCGCTGCATTCCACTGAGCAACCGAGGTCGCGATCAGCGGAACGCGTGCCTGCTTGGCTAAGGCGCGAGCGAATTGCGTCTTTCCGGTGCCTGGCGCTCCTGAAAGTAGCAGGCCTTTGTGGTCAACATCGGCCCAGTCGAGCCGGCCGGCCTTGTAGTCTGCCAGATCTTCCGCCAGCTGAAGGCCCCATTCCCTTGCTTCGCCATAGCCGGGGAGCTCTTCGAGCGAAGGGCCGCTGATCAGATAATTTCCCTTCGTCCGGACGAGCTCCTCGAGGGCGTCGACACAGCTGTCTCCAGCTCGTCCCGACCTGAAGGCAAGCGGGAGATCGTCGATATCCATCAAGCGGACAAGATCAGGATCAACGTCGCGCGTCGCGGGCCGACCGGTCACGGCTTCAATGAGAAGGGCAATGGCACTTTGATCGAGGGATGGGAGAGATAGCCGATACTCCACGGTTCGCATCAGCGCCTGAGGCAAATGGCGAGCAGGATCCGGCGCGATGCCCACGATCGGGATGCGATGCTGAAGTGCTGTTACGACTTCTCGATTGCCCTTCTCAGGGCGGTCCTCTTTTGCAGTGCCATCCCGTGCTACGATCACAGCTCGCGTGCTGTAGCCGACAGTCATCCCCCCTGTCTCAAGGACACGGGCTTGAGCAGGCAACACGCAGTTCTGGACAACCTCCTTCGCCATCTCGACGAAGTGGGGGCTGTGCGTACCGATGGTTACGACAGGAGCTTCACGTCGCAGCCGGCGCGCCAGACCTGGCTCCGCTTCAATAGCCCGTGCAATCAGGATGGTCAGGGCAGCGAGATCGGCGCGCAGCGGAGTGACGCCTGCATCACCGACGTTACCATCGAGGTCTTTGATGAGGCGGTCGATTTCGTCGATCTTACCACGGAGCATCGGTTTAATCTTTGCCCCCGCCTCCCTCGCCATGATTTCGAGGTAGGCGCGCGCCAGCAGATCGGCGCAGGCAGCGCCGCGTTTCTTTGATGTGGATTTGGACTTGCCTCGGTGCATAGTGTCTCCCTTCCGGTGTCTGGTTGGCTTGCTTGGGCGCAGTTCGACAGATGGCTTTTGCAGGAGCACACAAGCGTCCGCGCTCGTTCTGCATGGTCGCATTGGGATCGGATTGCGCGGCTGCTGCGATACCGAACGTCTTTGCGCCGGTCAGGCATCTGCCGCTGCCGATCAGGTTCGGAGGAAAGATCGAAAAGGTCTTATCCAGCAGCGCGTTTTGGGCTCGCTTGTTCAGGGTGACTGGCGAGCCGCGCCCTTGTTGCGAGCAAGAGGCTATCGTTTTGAATGATTGCTGACGGCGCCTGCTCGCTCTGAAGGGGAGGCAGCCAAGCGAGTGCTTCTTTGCGCATTTTACGTGGATCAGGTTTGGTTCGCGATCCGCAATAGTAGCTCTGGAGCGCAGCCTAGTTCGTCAAATTCCTCGTCAATTACATCCGCTGTAGGCGAGTATGCTTGTAGAGACCTACGGTTGGATTCCCGCAGTATTGCTGGACCAGGAGCTTGCTTATGACTTCGGGCACGGATCCTGTTGCCGTTACCGCGTGAGGCGCGGAAGGGCCGACGGCGAGCGTGGCGAATGCTACAATGTGCCGGCATGCTGACCTCCACAGCTGTGTCAGAAGCGGTTGCCACTGCGCTAAATTTGCGCGCAGTGCGGAAGGCATTGAGTGGCAACGTTGGGCGGCGCTGATCCGCACTGGGTAGCCAAAAGGCAGCGGCGGAACGCACACCAATCTCAGGAACACGCAAATTATAGAGGCGCAGAATGTGCGCTTTCAACATTAAATTTTTATTGATCGGTTTTACTTGGCGTTATGGTTAACGTGCGGTCCTCTCCGGAACTGGAGGAGATGCCTAGGTAGAGGGTGAGGGGGCTCAGCGCCTTTCGGCCCAATGCAGAATCGCCGCGCGAACGACATCTAGCGGCCAGCCTGAAGTCCGCGCTGCCTCCAGAACTGCCTCGAGGATTGGGGCGAACGAGGACACTGCTTCTGGAAGCAAAACCGCGTTATTTGGCGAGCTTGTCGAGCCGGATGGAGGTGAAACCTTATAGGTGAGCGCAAATCTCAGCAGCTCTGCGATATAGTCGGGAGGGCCCTTAGCTGCCCAGTTCTGCACGGTTCGACGCGACACGCCGAAGGTGCGTGCAAATTCGACCTCCGTGAGCCCCAGTTTCGCGCGGGCAGCCCGAAATGCTGCTGAATCCATCCGGTCGCATTCTCGCATAAGCCGCCATGAGAGCGGTCGCGAGCCTGGAAAAACGACTCCGACAGCATTCGACGCGGCGCGACGCCATAGTGTCAGATATGAATTTGCTCGCCAAGAATCGTTGGATCAATCCTTTTTCACCGCACACCTAAACAAGCCGTGTCCACCGGAAGTGCGACACGACTTATCGGTTGAATTGGCAAGTTCGCTGGCCTCAAGGGGCCTTGGTCAGGGATCTCGCCAGTTCCCATATCCGACGGAGCGAGGCGCCGGTGTTGGCTTTACACCATCTCTGCATACTATTGGATGCCGCAACTCGAATACGGTGACCGTAAATCGATTCGTCAAACCGAGCGGCAGTGGCCGGCAGTCCAATTGAGCGGCCGCCGCGGATGGACGGATGCCGTCCTCACGAGCACGTCCAGTGCCGGACGAGGCGAATGGCGAGCTAATCGAACGGGCGTCACTGGCTGGCAGCGGACGTCGCGGGCGCCTGATATCGAGCAAAGCGATCGGTGACAGTTAGAACCACAAAACGGCCTTCCCTGGCATTCGGCTCAACTGCTTAAATTAGAGGATATTTGGATTGATACCTTTCTTGGGGAGCGAGCCAGTCTGAAAGAAACTGAAGGGGATCGTGCTCGCCCAGCATCGCTCTCGCCAACGCCAAGCGCGCTTGAATTTGGGCCCGGCGCTCGTCATCAACCCGCTCAAGGCGCTGTTCTGCCTCCTCAAAGAAGCGTTCGACTGCGGTCGCAGCCGCCCACTTCTCCATGATCTCCGCTAGCTGCTCCTTGCTGTCTGCCAGAGCACGCTCGACAGCTCTACGATCTTCTTGGCGGCGGTATCTCTCCTGTGCCTCGGCCCACTCCTTACGGCGCTGAGCGGCAGCCTTTTCCTCTGCAACGATCAGAGTTTGGAGTTCCGCCTCGGAGCTTTGCAACTGAGAGACTATCGAAGGGACTAGTGACTTAAGGTCAGCCGATTGTGTGTCCTGCCAACTCGCCGACCAGTCGATGTTCGCGAGTGGACTGTATGCGACGAAACGAAAGCGGCCACAGGGTAGGTCTTGCTCCGTCGTCCAGGAATGCGTGAGCTGCCAAGGCCGGGCAGAGCGAACCAGCTTGCTGTCTTCACGCACATATGAGCCGTCGAGATACCGCATTGTGACGCGCTCGGTCATTTCGGTCAGCGCCAGACCGACGGGGATCGAACCGACGTAGGTGACGGTTGGACGGCGCGGCGACCAGATGCTGCCAGTCTGATAGCGCCCATACTTGCGGTCTTTACGCGATACCTCCTGCTCATCGACGTGAATGCGTCGCATCTCCTGGTCAGAAGGCGCAAACATTACGCGATGCCCCTTCAGGTCGAGGGCGTTGTAAATCTCGTTCGCAACGTCGAGGGCGGCAGCGAGGCGGTCAGCCGACGCGACGATATCGGGCAGTAAATACTTGTACGGCCGGAGGAACTCGTTTTGCTCGTCGGTGCGCGACTTTCGGAAGGACTCCTCGACGCCGATCAGCATGGGATGGCGCGTCGGCCTTTGAGGGCGATCGGCCGCTTTCCGCTCCATACGGCGGTACACGCGCTTCGTTGGAGGCGCCGAGGGCCGCGTGCCTCTAACCCAGCGGACTTGGTCTCCGGGCAGTGCGGCGGGCAGGTCGGGACGGGGCGCTTCCTTCCCCACCGCCTTCTTCTGCCAGTACCCGGCAGGTGGCCGAGGTACGTTGAGTGCCTCGCAGATGCGCGCGAGGTGGTAGTGGTTCATACCGAGCTCGTCGGCCAGATGGTTGATCGGCGTGGCCCAGACGCGCTGGTACAGGTCTTCGCGTGAGATGCCAGAGAGGGCAGATGATGTGGTTTCCGTGTCCATTTCCTGCCCGCTGGCGAATTGAACCGAGCCTTACAATCTCGACGAAGCGAGGCGGCAAGTGAAGTCGGGATGATGCCAAGAGGGCATTTGCTAAGTGTTCGACGCCTGATTTTACAATGCCGCCGGGAGGCGGCCGGCCAAGATGACGAACAGTTTCTCCGGAGATTCGTTCTAAGTCGGAGCGAACAGTCTTGTACCAGCGGGCTCTCCTTCGCTTCCTCATCTTCGCGACACCGCCGCGAAACGTAGCTGGGTCAAAGACGGGAGGGTCAAGCAGTTCGGTCGATGCTCGAACCGATCTGTCCTCGAAGTTCCGGCGCGATAGCTAGCAGGAGGCTCTCCAATCGCCCGCTCGCCTCGGGGTCCCCGTCAGGCCTGGGACATAGCAACGTGCAGTCAGCCGCCCCAGGCAATCGCTCGAAATCCACCCAGGCAATCGCGGGCGCCGGGAATACGACAAACGCACCGAGAGGATGACACCGGATCACGCGATCATCCACCGCCCAGCCTATCGTCCTTCGGTATCTTTCGACGACATACGGCTTCGCATCAGCTTTATCAGGCTTCTTGCCGTGGTGCTTTGCGCTCGCCAAACTCGCGTCACCGACCAATAGCGACTTTCGTGCCGGGGTCGCAATTCTCAGCAGATAATCGGGTGAACATTTCCCTTCCATTCCAAGAAAGGGACGCTCGGCGTCAATTTCTTGATGGAGGGCCGCCCATTCCAACGCAGGGACATTTCGCTCGTGAGCGGCTGGGAGCTTATCGTAGTCAACGAGAACGGGCTCAGGCTCGAAATCCAACTCTACGACGATCTCGTCTTTCGACAACCGCCACGAGCACCCCCTTGAGATCTCTGCGGACTCGGTCGAGCAGAAACCAGAAAAGCCTAACCGACGCAGCTCCTTTACGAGCCACACGGCCCCCCAGAACTCCCAGAGATGATTCAGAAAGACGGGCGGATAATGTGATCTTGGAGACTCGATTTCGGAGAGCGCCTGCGAAGTCGGAGGAGAGAAAACTCGAAGGAGCAATCGAAGGCGGTGATCGCGTTGAAAGAGTGGGCTCGAATAGACGGGCATGCCAAGTTCGATGTCGATGACGAGCCTTGCAACGATGCTTCTCAACTCAGCTAGTCGGTGCTTGATCGCGGTCAACCGTGCGATGTCCGCTTGGATCTTTTCCTGCCGTTTCGGAGGACTGTTTCGGCCGCTCTGTGCCTCTAGTTCCTTCAGCTTATTTACCGTAGCGTCGACCGCCTCCCGAAGATGCTCCGACCGTCGCGTGGCCCAATGCGACACGAGGGCGTTCTCCGCCAGCGGAGCACCAAGTCTTGATCGAGGCCCCGGCTCGGTGAACGGATCACGTCGTATCGAAAGCGCGGCGCCAAACTCCTCCTCGACGACGCGAATGATTTCGGAAGGCATGTTGGCGCGAAGGTGTCCGACGTGTCGGCTCCATGATCGATCGGGCCGTTCGGCCAGCATGTCCCATGCCGCGGCAAAGCCGAGCTCATCCTCAATATCTTCCACCATCGCGACAACGTCGCGATAGGTTATGAGCGACGTCGGGATGACGTAGCAGCGCAGCACGCAGTCCTTTGGTAGGTTCAGCGGAAGGCTGGTCTCGCCGAGTCGACGCAGCCTCGCCAATTCCGGCTCAAGATTCCAGCGCTGCCATTGGGTCCCTTCCTCCGAGACCTCATCGCTGGTCTCCAATTTGATATCGCCCTTGGCATACGCCTTACGCCCGCGGGTGAGGATATCGAGGTAGGGGAAATCGTCTCGTACCAGGTACCAGACGCCCGGCTTCCAGGGATATTCCACGCCGACACCGTCTGCCCCCCAAACGCGCACGGACTGGATGATCGGCGCTTCTACTGCCACGGCGAAACGAACCCGAGACGAGCCTGGTGGCGCGCGAGTTTGAGTCGACGACGTGTCCTAGGCAGCTCTTCAACGCCGTCGACGACCTTTTCCAGTGCATCGAGCGCTGGCCCGAGCTGATCGAATGCTCCCGCAAGCTTGACGAGGATACGACTGGCGATGAGGCGATCGACCAAATCGTTGCGATCCAGAAGCTCTTTGCCCTGGAGGTCCAAACTGCTGTGCAGGCTTAGAGACGCCTTGATGTCAGATAGAACTCGGCGTGAAGGGAGCAGGTCATGCCGCAGCTCGTGATTGTGCACCGCCAGATGAAGCGCATCTAACACTGAGTTGATGCTGTCGTCGGAACCGGCAGCGTTGATCGTGACTTCGGGCAGGCCGGGAAGGGTCGGCAGGGACTGGAGCCCCGAGAGCTCCAATGGATCGTCAGAATTCCAAGCGACCTGCGAAAGCTCCAACAGAAAGCATCTGTCGATGACTTTCGGTGAGGGCGGGCGCGACGATTCGTCGATGTTCAACGTCCCGAAGACGCGGCACGAGGCGATGCGTTGGTCGTGGGATATGGCGCCAGTATCGCTTTCGAGCGCGTGGAAAAGCCGCGACAGATAATATTCGGGTCGGGTGAGATTGAATTCATCGAACATCACGAGGTGGGCAGTCTCGTATTCGTTGCAGATAACATCGAGCATGCCCTTATTGCCGAACAGCGCGCTGTCGTCTCCCCAGTGCGCTTGCACCGCGACCTCGTGAAAGCTCTTCCCGCGTTCCTTGCCTAACATGCTCGCAATCAGACGAACTAGCGTCGATTTCCCGCAACCAGGCGGACCAGCGAGAAGTACGATGGGACGCACCGCGAGGGCAAGCAATGCAACAACGACATCGTCGAATTGCAGCTTGGGCTCCTTCTCCCTGACGGCATCCCTTAAGGTCTCAAGCGCATGAGAGAATTCTGAGACTACGACACGCTCGCCCCAATTGGCTACGGCTCCAAACTTTAAAGTGGATGAAGGACGTTCGACGACCGGGGAGACCGCGGCTTCGAGAATTTTGCCGTAGGAGGATTTTCCTTCGCTGGCGCCGGCGTCTACGAGGGGGCGCGCCCCGACGCCTGTCCCGACCATCACGACGACGATGTCGTCCGCACCATTTCGTGGTGTCTCCCCGCCATCCTGATCGGCAGCGATTTCAGTTTCCGAACTTTTATTGGTCTCCTTATCCGTGGATATGCCAGCATCACTCGGATAACCCTCGCGGATGACCCGCTCCAGTTCTTCGGTGGAAATCCAACCACGATTGGCCGTCACGGCGACGATTTTGGACATTCCGAGGTCAAGTACGACATCTTCGGCCGCGTCGACCGCCAGCGCGTTGGCAGGCAGTTCCTCGTCGAATGGATCGAGCGCGGCTTCTTGCCGCTTTCGAAGAGTGCCGGCGTCGATCCAAAGATGGCCTATTCCCTCTACCTGGTCCGAATAGATCGTCGCTCGCTGCCGGGCCGGATCCCAATCGAGCTCCATCCTGCCTGGAGATTGTTTGACCCTCATGGTTTTGAACGTTCGACCCTGACGGGCCTGGACCCCCGCTGCGATTCCGGGAACAACCCGCATCTTGGGCAGCGCGCCTTTTGCCATGACGGGCAGGTCTTCGATTTGCCGTCGCCCTCCATCGTCGACAAATCGATCACTTGGATCAAGCAGCGTAACGTGGTGCTCGCGCTCCGCGGGCTGCTTAATACCTAGCATGAGAGGGTAAGGAAGCGTGCTCTCAAGTGGAGCTGTGAACACGTCCCTGTCAGCGCCATTTGGTTCGTGAAGTCGCGGCGGATCGTAGTTGCGCAGGATATGGGAGAGACCTCCGGCGGCGGCGGCAATCGCAAACGAGCTCCCGACGCGTAGCACCTCGGGCCGATGGCCGTCCGGGAAGAACCTCGAAAGCAGTGCCGATTCAAACCCTGGCAACAGACTGGTACCACCTGCCAACAGAATCGTGTCGATCAGGCGGTGGGCGTCGCTGGGCGAACTTACACCGAGTTCGCTGAGGCGGCCCTCGCTTTTCCGCTTCGCGTCCACCGATGACGTTTGGTTTTCGTATAAGCGCTCGCAAAGCCTCGCGAACAGAGGTTGTAGCTCGGTTGCGAGTTCCGCCGAGACTGACGAGAGCGTACTTCGTTCGATCGTCAGCGGCGGGTTATTCGGCGAGGTCTCGGGCTCGACTCCGGTGACGCCCAGGCTTGCCCGCACTTTCGCTTTCTCGATTTCGCGAAGAGCCGCGTCCGATACGCCGACGCCCAAGATTTCGGCCAAGCGCATATCCACCCAACGGCCTGCATGTCCTGCGCTGTCGCCTCGGAGAGCGCGAAGCCGAAGGTCACGTTGGGTGCCCTTAGTGTCGATGCCCACAATCGTGCGGTCACGCCTACTCAAGATCAGTGTCATATTAGCGGTAGAGGCGCCGACGTCGACGACGAGAATTACATTATTTTTGCCAACCTCAAGCTCCAAATTCTGCTTGAGAAGTCTGAAATACTCAGCGACCATTTCTGGTTCGGGAACGACCGTGACGCCGGGAATAGCGGCTTCGACTGCATCCTTATACCGCGTCCGGACGTCTTCGTCTGCAATCGATGGCATAAGTGCATACTTGCGTCGATGCTGGTATTGAAGCGGAATTTTCTCAACAATCTTACGAAGATACTCTCGAAATACTTCATCTCTATCGAGATCTCGGAACGGGGTGCGCGGGTTCGTTCGGTCGAGGATAATCTGCCGCTTGGATTGCCCGTGCAGCATCCAGTCTTTCATATCGTCGACCTCGTAGACCCAGGCCGCATTAGCTGGCGGCTCCAATTGCAGTGTCCACTGCTTGCGATCGTCAATCGCCGGGTCTGCTACAATATAGCAACGAGAAGAATGGAATGGTTGGTTATTTTCGCGCAACAAAAAGCGAAAAGCTGGTTCAGACATAGCCATTTTACTTTCATATTCGGCCGGCTACTGCGCAGCAGAGCATATCTGATAGTGAGGTGCCGCCGCCAGTGCCGTCTGCACAATGCAAAAATAGACCTTTAAACTCGCCGCCTGCAAATGAACCCATCGCGGCAATGAGCCACGAGATATCGTTTTGCCTGCACCCACAAGGGGCGCGCTATTAGCTCTTCGTGTTAAGGTAGCGCCAAGCGCAAGCGCGCGTGCCGATGCACAAAGCCCGGCCTAATGCGGGCAACAGGCCCTTCGATCTCGGTCAACCGAGTGACCCGGCCGCTCGGAGCCTGCAACGGTCTTCCCGACAGGGGCGACGTCGCTCCTCCGTTTGATGACCTAGTGCGCATGTTAATTGGTGACGGCGATGCCGAAGGTCACGTTGTCTGCCTGGGCTCCAGCTTCATTGGCTTAGATCTGGCACTCGGCGAGCGTTGCGTCAGGGCGCTATTAGGCCCGCCGTCACAACCGCGCACGGGTACTCGCTGCAGCCGAAGGAATGCGGGCGCAGGGTAATCGGATAATGGCGGGACGTCGTCATGACTTCCACATGGGATATCGGAGCCACGCGGAAAAATGCAGTTGGACAAGTCGAGTCAGCAGCGTCGAGCGGCAGTCCTTTCCGGTTTGAGGCGACAGCTTCGCCGATCGAAAAATTCCCATTCAGCCGTTGCGAAACGTCGATTCGCATGAGACGGTGCGCCGTAGCGTGTTAGCTATCTAGCTATCTAGTAGGCCATGACATCGACATCGAAAACCTCGCCAGGGGCATCCCGGAACAGGGCTGATGGTCGAAAGCAGCTCCTTGTTTACCTCGAACCCGAGGTAATCAAGGAATTGAAGAAGACCGCTGTCGATATGGAGACGACTGCCTCGGCCCTCACCGAGCAAGCACTTCAGGCATGGCTGAGGAAGGCGAAGACGGCGAAACCCGGCCAGAAGAGCTGACTGACCGATTGGGCCCTCCGACCATGACCCTGCCGACCATCTTCGATCTGTGTGTGCCTCGGGACGACGTCTTGAAGGGAACCCTGCTCGACAACGATTTCGCAGCGAAGCTCTCCCATGTCCTGTCCAAGCGCGCCTCGCCCGACTACGGCGACCCGAGCCGGTTCTTCGCCAACACCTTCCCTACCGAGGGGCTCAAGGAACTCCTTTCGAACATCTGCGGACGACTCTCCGGGCGCGGTGGCGCGGTGTCGGCGGTCTTCCGGCTTGATACCTCTTTCGGCGGCGGCAAGACCCACGGACTGATCGCACTGGTCCACGCGGCACGGAGCGCAGCCGAGGTCGCCAACATCGCGGAATTCGTCTCGCCGGAGCTTCTGCCGACCGGCCATATCAGGATCGCCGCATTCGATGGCGAGGATGCGGACCCAGCGAACGGTCGACCCATGGGCGATGGCATCCGCGCCCATACGCCGTGGGGCGAGATCGCCTATCAGCTTGCCGGCAAGGCAGGCTACGAGATCGTCCGTCGTTCGGACGAAGAGCGGATCGCGCCAGGCGCCGACACCATCGCCGAGTTGTTCGGAACGGACCCGGTCCTCATCGTCCTCGACGAGATGTCGGACTATCTCCGGCGCGTCCAGCACATGGAAGGTCGTGACCAGCTCACTGCCTTCCTCAAGGCCCTCTTTACCGCGGCCGAGGGCAGCCCTAGGGCGGCGGTCGTCTACACCCTTGCCCTGCGCAACGACGGCAAGGGCATCGACGCTTTCGCCGAAGAGAACGAGTTCATCGCGAAGTCGATGGAAGAGCTGGAGAGCGTCTCCGGTCGCAAAGCGGCCAACCTGAACCCGACCAAGGACGACGAGACGGCCAGCGTCATACGCCGTCGCCTGTTCGCATCGATCGACGACGAGAGGGCCGAGGAGGTCATCCAGGCCTATCATGCGTTGTGGGTTCGAGCCGGCGACAAGCTACCCGAATTCGCCAAGCGGTCATCGACTGTGGATGATTTCCGGCGCGCCTATCCCTTCCATCCCGACGTATTGAATACGCTGACCGACAAGACCGCGACGCTCACGAATTTCCAGCGCGTTCGCGGCATGCTCCGCATCCTGGCCAGGACCGTCGGCGATGTATGGGCCCACCGGCCCAAAGATGCTTCGGCGATCCATCTCCACCATATTGATCTTGGGGTGGAGCTGACCCGGCGCGAGTTCACGACACGCCTCCAGCAGGGCGCGTTCATTCCCGCCATCAACAACGACATCGCCGGATCAGGCGGCAAGAATGCACTGGCCCAGGATCTCGACGACAAAAACTTCAAAGGGTTGCTGCCCTACGCCTCCTATGTCGCCAGGACCGCCTTCCTGCACACTCTGGCCTTCAACAACGACTTGAAGGGCGCCCACCCAGACCATCTGCGGTTCTCGATCATGGGCCCGGAGGCGGAAGCCGATTTCGTCGATGACGCCCGCACGAAGTTCCGGCAGGATTCGGCCTATCTCGACGACAGGCCCGGCGCGCCGATGCGCTTCACCGCCGAGGCGAACCTGACTCAGATCATCGCTCGCGAGGAGCGCAACGTCGAAGCGGGCGAGGCTCGCCCCGAGCTCGACGACCGCATCCGGCAGATCTTTGGCGGATCGACCTTCGACCTCGTCATGAACCCAGGGATGCCGGGCGACATTCCGGATGACCTGGCGGACGGCAAGCCGCGACTTGCGGTGATGTCCTATGATGTCTTCGGGGTGGGCGCCAACATCGCCGCTGTTCCGGACCTCATCGTTAAGCTCTACGAACGCAAGGGATCGGAAGGGTCGGGCCTCAGGGCACTCAGGAACAATCTGGTCTTCCTGTTGCCGGACGAGTCCCAGATCGTCGACATGAAGCGTGCCGTCGCGCGCCTCATCGCTCTTCGGACGCTCAAGGCGCCCGACCGCTTAAAGGACCTTTCGGAGCATCAGCGGCAGAAGGTCATCGAACTCCAGTCCCGGTCCGAGCACTCGGTTGCGGTGACAATCCAGCAGTGCTTTCGCCACATCCTCTACCCGTCCCGGAACGGCATCGGTGACGGCACCGTCACGTTGGCCCATGCGGTCATCGACATCCAGAATGCGTCGGAGAAGCCCGGCGCAGGCCAGCTCCAGGTCTCCAGGCAGCTGCGGTTGCAGAACAAGCTGCGCGACGCCACGGACGAGCCGGACTCCCCCTCCTACATCCGCGACCGCACCCCGCTGAAGAAGGGCCAAATAACGGCTCAGGCCCTCCGTGATGAATTCCGGCGCGACCCGGCGCTGCCGATCCTCCTGTCCGACGACGTGTTCGTGAAAGCCGTCCGCAAGGGCGTGGAGGAAGGGACCTACATCTACCAGCGCGAAGGTCTCCTGGCCGGCCCGGGCGATCCTATCCCCAGCATCGTGATCGACGAGCAGTCCGTCATCAGCACGATGGACTTCGCCAAGGCCAAGGGTCTCTGGCCCAGGCACGCCAGCGCGGCCAAGAAGCAGGAACCCGACGAGGTCGTGCACGGTCCAGGCCCCGGCGGATTCGGTGGGCCGGGCGGTGGTGGCGTGCCGGACCCGGAGGGCGAAGATGTCGATGAGGATGATGACGACGAGATCGGCGAGAACGTCAAGCGCTTCGTCTTCGAAGGCATCCTGAAGGAAGCCCTGCGTCGCGTGTTCGAGGCAGCTAAGGCCGCCAAGATCGACAGGATCGACAAGGTCGTCGTCCGCGTGTTCGAGCACGGTGACGCCTTCAAGCTGATCCCGGTTGCCGGCAGCATCGCCGGCGCGAAGAAGACGATCTCGTTGAGCGGCGAGTTCGAGACGACCGATGGCTCGACCATGGAATTCGAGTTCAAGGGTTCGTCGGCCGAGGCTTCGTCCGTTCGCGAGTATTTCGAGCGTCAGTTCAAGGCGGCTTCCGAGGCGACCCTGAACGCAAGCCTGGGCTTCGACTTCGAGCCCGCCCTGTCGCTCGATGGCGACGCCACCGAGAAGTTCATCGAGAAGCTGACCAGGTTCGCCAGCGCGACGGCCTATGTCGAAGCCATCGCGGAGGTGAAGTGATGCGTGCGCGTGCAGTTGAGGCCGACATGATGGCGATGCCCCGCACCCTTCCGCGCTACGAGCTGCGCGCTCGTCGCCACGGACTGGGCGATACCGAGCTGGAGATCTGGCAGTTGCCCTCGGCCGCCACCCCGCACATCTCGATTCCGCTGCGGCTTGCCGGCCTGCGCGGCCGCAACCTCGACCTGGTCGAGCACCGGGTTCTAAAGAGGCTGAAGGAAGCGGGGATCAGGATCGACATCCTGCCCATCGAGGGAATGGGATCTCCCATCGCCGAGGACGCCGCCCTGCGTCTGGCCCTCCTGTTCCGAACGCTGGCACCGATGCGCAGCCGCGAAGCAATGCGCCTCGTCGCCGACGGGATCGAGACGATGGGACGCGAGGAAGCGGCCTACTGGCTCGGCATGGCGGTACACCGCAAGAACCCGCGTCGTGTCCTCACCGCGCTGCGCATCATCATGACCGATCCGAAGAAGAGCTGAGTGATGACCGATACGCGCCTTATCGAGCGTTGGCTCCCAATCGCAGCCTTGAGCGAAGAAAGTGTCCGCGAGCGTCGGTCCATGACGGCGTTGCCTCCGATCAATTATCTGCACGTTTGGTGGGCCAGGAGGCCCTTGGTCGCATCACGCGCCGCGGTAATGGCATCGCTGTTGCCGGCATCTGCCGACCGCGCAACCTTCATGCAAATTCTTGGTATCCATGGAGACCCAGTAGCTTCACGCCAGAAAATCGATATCGCAAAGCGTTCTGGAATTCGTTTCGAGGGACAAGCATACACCTACGACAGAGCGTTTTCTTACAATCCGACACAGAAAGATCGCCGATGGCTGCTGGAGCAGATCGGCGAGGAACAGATCTGCGTTCTGGATGCTACGGCGGGTGGCGGCAGCATTCCTTTCGAAGCGCAACGTTTGGGATTCCAAGTGTTTGCGAACGACCTTAATCCTGTAGCTGCAACGATCCTGGCAGCGACGATTTCATACCCACCTAAATTTGGAGCCGATTTATCTGATGACTTTGACAAGGTATCCAATGTTTTCGTCTCAAAGAGAGAGGAGGTTTTGCGGAAATACTATCCTATAGAGCCTGAGGCAGATTGCGTCCCAACAAATTACCTTTGGGCCAGGACTATCAAATGTCCATATTGCAGCGGACTAGTGCCCTTGTCGCCCAATTGGCGACTGGGTCCTGGAGGCGTCGGCATTCGTCTTGTGCCCCAATGTGAAGCAGTTGGAAGCAAGGATGCCCGCGTCTGCAAATTTGAAATTGTCTACGCGGAAGATGAGCAATCGGGCGGGACGATATCCGGAGGGGACGCCAGCTGCCCCTTCTCCGATTGCGGACGGATTATCGATGGCGATCTTGTTAAGCAGCAGGCGGCGGCCGGAGAGATGAGCGAGCAGCTATTTGCGATCGCCTTCAAGCGCAAAGTGTCGGCACGATCAAAATCTGGAAAGCTGAAAATCTTGTTCGAAAGGGGCTACAGAACTCCCGAAGATTCCGACGACCAGAACGACCGGATTGCCAGCGTCCTCAAGGAAAGAATGCCGGACTGGGAGCTGATGGACACGGTTCCCACCGAGGAAATTGACGAAGTTTCTAACTATGACCGTGGTCATCGTATGTATGGCATCAATACATGGAGGGAATTTTTTAACAACAGACAGCTACTAGGACATTGCTTTTCTACCGAAATATATAGGGAAATGGTTGAGGCTGACCGCGCAGCTGGCCGTCTCAACGATTTGCGTCGGGCATCATACATATATTTAGCGTTTAGCTTAGACAAGCTGCGCGATTATAATTCACGGCAGACACGCTGGATCACGCAACGTGAGGCAACAGCTAATACGTTTGATAGCCACAATTTTGCGATGAGATGGACTTATACAGAGATGGCCATCATGATCGATGGCGTAGGGTTTGACTGGGCCGTAAAACAGACAGCCAAATGCATACGGGAATTAATCGAACTTGATAGCGGTTCTGGCGAGAATGCTGGCACATTGTTCGAAGATAAGCAGCACATCAAGGCTGCGGAGAGTGTCATAACGTGTAAGGCTGGAGATAGCCTTTCTCACGTAAAAAGCGCGTCTGTCGATGCCGTGGTGATGGATCCTCCATACGGCGCGAATGTCATGTATGCGGAGTTGTCGGATTTCTTCTACGTTTGGCTGAAGCGGACAGCAGGCCTTGTCGCGCCAGAGCTATTCACTCGGCGTTTAACCGATAAACAATCCGAAGCAGTCGCCAATAAGGCTAACTTCAAGGGGCAGAAGGGCGCCGACACGCTCGCAAACCGCGATTATCAAGACAAGATGTCTTCTATATTCGCTGAGTGCAGGCGCGTCCTAAAGATCAACGGCATCATGACCGTCATGTTCACGCATAAGGACTCCAGTGCATGGGATGCCCTCACGAAAGGACTAATTGAAGCTGGTTTCGTGATCACTGCATCGTGGCCCATCAACACAGAGGCAGAGGGCTCGCTGCACATCAAAAACAAGGCGGCCGCGAACTCGACTGTTTTCTTGGTTTGCCGCCCTCGGCCCGAGCAGCAAAACGGCGATGTGACCTACTGGGAAGACGTTGAGCCACTGGTGGCCAAAGCCGTCCGGACCCGTGTCGAGGAATTCCAGAAGGCCGGCATAGGCGGCGTCGATCTGTATCTCGCGTCCTTCGGTCCAGCTCTTGAGGAATTCTCGCGCCACTGGCCCCTAAAGAGGGGCACGCCGCGGCCTGAGACGGCCGCTAAGAAACGACGCAAACAGGCCGAGCTATTCGAGGAGGAGTTCGACCCGTATGCCGTGACGCCCGAGGACGCGCTGGATGCCGCGCGTCGCGAGGTGAAAACTTGGCGGCTCAACCAGCTGACGCATACCAAGGGTCGTGCCGATCTGGATGCCAGCTCGTCCTGGTTCGTCTTGGCCTGGGACGCTTTCAAGGCGCCGGTCTTTGCCTACGACGAGGGCTTGCGGCTGGCCCGCGCTGTCGGTGCGGATCTGGACAGCATGATTGGGCGCCTCTGCGAGAAGAAGGGGTCCGATCTCAAGCTGTGGGACAGCGCGATTCGCGCGGCCAAGGGTGCACTCGGCCCCGCGGATGGATCGAGGGGCATGATCGACGTCCTGCATCACGTTGCCCACAAAGCTCATGAGCAGTCGCTGGAAGCCGCCCTGCAGTTCTTGAAGGATCAGCGCCTGGACGGCGACCCGGCATTCCTGAACGCATTCGAGGCTGTCCTGGAGGTACTACCCCCGTCGAAGGCTTTCCTGGGGTTCGATGTGGCTTCCGGCGATGCGAAGGCCGCATCCGACGACTTCGATGCGTTGGAGAAGCTTCGCAGGCTCGCCTTCAGCGAAAAGATCGACCAGCCGAAGCAGCTCGACCTATTCGCGCAGGAAGCCGAGGTTGCCGCGTGAGCCTGCTTCGCGACACCGCCTGGCGGCTCAAGTACACGCCTGACGATGGCCATCTCGTCAGCATGTTCTACGTGCCTGCCCTGCGGAGCGCGACGCGGTATGATCGGCTGACCGGCTACTTCACGGCCCCGGCGCTGGCCTTGGCAGCCCGGGGCATCGAGGGCCTCGTCCTGAACGGCGGCAAGATGCGCATTTGCGTCGGCTGCACGTTGAACGAGCCCGAGGTCCAGGCGATCGAGAAGGGCACTTCGATCCGCCAGGCGGTCGAGGAACGTCTGCTGGCATCGCCGCTGGCCACGGATGACGCGCGAACCGCGGATGCCCTGGAGCTGCTGGCATGGATGATCGCGCACGGGCATCTGGAGGTGAAGGTTTCCATCCCCTGTGACGAGCATCGCAGGCCGATCGCCGCCGAAGTGATCTTCCATGAGAAGTCGGGCGTCATCGAGGACAAAACCGGCGACCGCATCGCGTTCGCCGGTAGCATCAACGAGACCCTCCAGGGTTGGACGCGCAACTGGGAGAGCTTCTCCGTTTTCACCTCCTGGGGTGATCAGGCTCGGGTCGACCTTGAAGAAGCGGGATTCGCGAAGGTTTGGGCGAACCAGGCCAAGAGCACGTTGACCTTGGATGTCAGCGCGGCCGTGAAGGCGAACCTGCTCCAGTTTCTTCCGGACCCCGATAAGATCCCTGAGCGATTGAAGGACGCCGCCGCGGCCCCAGGCACGAAGCCGGCATCCGACGAGCCCGCAGCCGACGCCGTCGATCCCGTTGCCGTCACCATCACCCCACAGCCGCCCGACGACGAGCGCGCCGCGCTTTGGCACCGCATCGCCACCGCCGCCCGAGAACCCATCGGCGGCGATCGGGTCGGCGAGGCAACCTCGAACGTCGTGCCGTGGCCGCATCAGGTCCGCGCCTTCGACAGGCTCTACGGCCAGTGGCCGCCGAAGTTGCTAATTGCCGACGAGGTCGGACTGGGCAAGACCATCCAGGCTGGCCTGCTACTGCGTCAGGCCTGGCTCGCCGGCCGCGCGCAGCGCATGCTGGTCCTGGCGCCGAAATCGGTCTGCAAGCAATGGCAGATCGAGCTTCGCGAGAAGTTCAACCTCGATTGGCCGATCTATGACGGCCAGAAGCTTTGTTGGCTGAAGACGCCGGGCCGCCCCGCCGGATTGGAGCGAGACGTCTCGCGCGCCGATTGGCACCAGGAGCCGTTCGTCATCATGTCGAGCCATCTCGCACGACGCCGCGAGAGGCAGCCTGAGCTTTTGGCTGCAGCGGAGCCATGGGATCTCGTCATTGTCGACGAGGCGCATCACGCGCGTAGGAAGGGAGCAGGCACCCAGCAAGAGGGCGGCCCCAACACGCTGCTCCGGCTTCTGCGCGGCCTGAAGGAGCGGACCCAAGGGCTGGTGCTGCTAACTGCAACCCCGATGCAAGTCCACCCCGTCGAGCTCTGGGATCTGCTCGACCTTCTGGGCCTTCCACCGGGATGGACCGCCGATGCCTTCGAGCGCTTCTTCCGCGAAGCTGCGCACGACCACCTGCCCAACGACCGGCTCGAATGGCTGGCGAGGCTGTTCCGTGCGAACGAGGCGCACTACGGGCCCATGGACAAGGCGGACGCGCAGCGATGGACGAAGCTCGGGTCGCTTCGGACGCGCAAGATCCTCGACGCTCTTCGGGACAAGGCTGCAATCCCGCGCAAGAATCTGAGCCCCGACGATCGCAAGGCGGCGGCGATCCTGATCCGACGCGCGACGCCTGTGCGTGCGCTGGTCTCCAGGCACACCCGCGAGCTGCTCCGCGCCTACCACCGCGCCGGCAAGCTCTCGACGCCGGTGGCGACCCGGCAGGTCGAGGATCGCTTCATCGCCCTGTCCCACGAAGAGGCCCATCTCTACCGCCGCGTCGAGGATTACATCTCGACCATCTACAACCGCGCCTCGTCGGAGGAGCGGAACGCAGTCGGCTTCGTCATGACGATCTATCGGCGCCGATTGGCGTCCAGTTTCCTCGCCCTCAGGAAGACGCTGGAGGGGCGGCGGTTACGGATCTCGGGTTCCTCGGCGCATGGCGACGAGCTCCGGCTGGAAGAGGACCTGGCTGATCAGATCGATGCCGGCGAGGATGTCGACATTGATACGGCCGAGGCGGACGAGACGCAGGCCCTGGTAGTCGAAGAGACGGACGAGATCGCCGCGTTGATCGAGGAGATCGCGCGCCTGCCCGTCGATTCTAAAGCGCGTCGTCTCGTCGCCGAGCTCGATGACCTCCGAAACTCCGGCTACCCGCAGGCGATCGTGTTCACCCAGTTCACCGACACAATGGATTTCTTGCGCGAGCATCTCGCGGGCGAGACCGACAGGTCCGTCATCTGCTTCTCCGGCCGAGGCGGCGAGGTTCGCTCGCCGGACGGCAGCTGGAAAGTGATTTCCCGCGAGGAGGTCAAGAAGCGCTTCAGGGAAGGTCGCGCTGAGATCCTCGTCTGCACGGACGCCGCCGCCGAGGGGCTCAACTTCCAGTTTTGCGGGGCACTGATCAATTACGATATGCCGTGGAACCCGATGCGCGTCGAACAACGCATCGGCCGCATCGATCGCCTTGGGCAGCGGTTCGCCGACATCCGTATCGTCAACCTCCACTACAGCGACACGGTCGAAGCTGACGTCTACGCCGCTTTGCGCGAGCGCATCGATCTCTTCACCAGCGTCGTAGGCGGTCTCCAGCCGATCTTGGCCCGCCTGCCCAAGATCATCGAGACGTCGGTTCTGGTGAGAGGCACGGCCGGTCGTGACGAGGCCGTCCGGTCCGTTGAGGTCTCGATCGCGGATGCGCAGTCGAGTTTTATCAACTTGGACGACTTCTCGGACGACGAGCTCGATCTGCCGCCACGTGCGGACCCGGCGATCACGCTAGCCGATCTCAAGGCCATCCTCGACAGGCCGATCCTGTTGCCGCCCGGCGCAGACGCGAAGCCGCTCGACGCGAGCGACTACCGCTACCTCGACGGCGAGATGCCTTACCCCATTCGGGTAACCGTGGATCCGCAGTTCTTCGAGTCCCATTCCGACAGCGTGGAGTTCTGGACGCCGGGCAGCCCGGCATTCCCCCGTCTAGACTATGCGTCGGAGTTGCGATGAGTGCGGCAAAGATCAAGGCTGGAGAGCATTACCACTCGTTGATGCGCTTGCGGGCGATGTTTGGGTAGGCGCGGGCAATGGGCCATCAGCCCAAGACAGCAAGCGCCCAGCTCATTTCGGAATTTCGCCGGTGGCGCCTCAGACATCACGGGTTCCGTGACCGGATAGACGTCTTCCATGAACGGTATTCGCCATCGGACAGGTTTTGGACAGGGTTCTTTTCTTGATATCCGATAGACCATATTGACGATCAAGGCCCACTAACACCCGCATCTTGGTTGGGCCTGTCGATCGGATATCAGGTCGAGCAAATAACCACCAGGTCAACATCCACAGTCTGACGCAGATAGGTTGCTGCGGACCCCAGCACGATCGCTTGGTCCTCGGTTACGCTGGAACATTTTACGCCCGGCTGTACGATGATGATCTCAAGTTCGAGTGGCTTCATGCGGGTCGCTTTCGCGATTTCGGTTAGCCGCGGCAGCGAGCCTTTCACGAAGCGATTACGGCTCGCGCTTCCGCTTCCCGAAAGCTTGGCCCGTGCAATCATGTGTCGGTGAAGTCGCTCGAAGCTGCCGCGCCAGGCAGCTGATCGGACAGCTTGCGAGGCGACTTCGACAACGTCCTTCACGCGCTCCCCGGGATCTGGCTTGCCCGAGAATTTGCAGTGGACCAGGACTAGACGGATGTTGTCGGACGTTTCCTTGAGGCAGATGAGGTCGGCGGCTTCGCCAGCGTCATCGTCGTTGAAGACGATCTGAAACCCATCGCTGGCGTAGTGGGCGGCCACTTTCGACTGCACCGAGCGCGGACGTTCGACACCGTTCTTCCAGGTGGATTCGACACGGATATCGACGCCCCGCCAATCCCAGGCTTGCAACTGCCGTTCCTCGATGCGGGCGGGCGTCGCGGCGTTCTGCTCGAACAGCAGGTCGCCCTCCAGCTCCTTGAGGCTCACGTAGCGTACCAACAACGGATAGTCGTACAAATATTCGGTCAGAACCCTGTCCATTTTGCCGTGTTTGATGCGAATGCGCTCAGGGCCGACGAAGCGGTAGCCGCGGTCGGCATCGAGTTCCAACAAGAACGGGTCATCCAGTTTGCCGCAGGCTGAGACGAGTCGAAATGCGATGCGGGTGCGAGTCGACGATGCGGGATCGTGCTGCCATTCGCAGTGTGCCATCGGCACTCCGGCGGCATCGTCCTTGACCAGCATGATCCGCTCGTCGGAGGTCTTCAGCAACTCGGTGGGCCAATCGACGGAGAGGATCTGCTCGTCGGGAAACTCGTTTTCGATTTCAGTGGGGACCAAGAGGTTTTGTAGGATCTGATCGACATCGATCGTCGGATCGAGCAGCTTGCGGCCCACCGGCTTGCACCATTTCATCCATTGAGGAATGGTTCCCTGGGACTTCGACCAGACGCGGCCCTTTGCGGAGCAGCCGGGCGCCACGACGGCTCCGCCTTCCCATCCGCGACCGTCGAGATTCGACTTCGTCGCGTTCGCGGTTTCCACCTGGGTCAGCGCCTGCCTCACATCGGCGCCGGTATACATGGCGAAGCTCATGTTGCGCCGCCCATACTTTCTCAGGCCAATATTGTTGAATATGAGCCTGTTGATCCCTCCCAACGAGCGGAAGACTTGTTCGCCATAGATCCGCTCACTTGCACCAACCGCCTTCGCCAAGGTTTCGTGCAAGCTGTCCTTGTCCGACGAATTGACGTGCAGGAGCCCCGCCTCGGCGTCGTGGAACAGCACGTAGAGATCCCACTGGCGATCCGCGATCTTCTTGCTGCGGGTCCAGCGCGTCCGATCCTCTCGGCGGGTCACGAAATACAGTAGGGACGCAGGCTCGTTGTACCAGGCCGCGTGGACAAAGGTGTTGTCCGGCAACGCTTCGTGGAATGCCTTGGGCCGAAAGGTTTGGCACCTATACGCGATCGTGCTGAATTTCGGCCTGAGCAGGCTTTTGGAGATGCGCAAGCCTTCCAGGTTCTCCTCCGGTATGAAGTCGGTGGAGTTTCGCAGGAATTCGATTAACTCGGCGTGCTCGCGCGCCGCGTTTGAGCTCGCCTCGCTGAGCAGCTGGTTCCAGTCCGCGCTCTCGCTGTAAAGCCGTTCGAGCTTCGCGGAGACCTTTGGATCCGCAATGTTCGCGACCACCGTCGCATCACCGATGCGGTCGCCGGAGCTTCGCGTGAACCGACCGGTGAACTGGAGCAGGACAGGAAGACTTTTGTGAAGGTCGTGCAGCACGGCGATCTTGAGCTCTGGCAGGTCGAAACCCTCTCCGAGCATGTTGACGCAGACAACGATGCGGCTTCGGCCCGACCGAAGCTCGTCGAGCAGCCGAGAAACCTCGGCCTCCGGCATGTCCGAGTGGACCAGGATTGGATTCAGATCGGGTGCTAAGCGCTGATATAGGTCAAGCAGATGAGTGCCCTTGGGGATGCGAGCGCATCTGGCCATGAGGAGATGGTTGCGGTCCGCATCAAGGTCGCTCCTCAACGCCTGCAGGGCCTCATAGGCCATCTCCTCGTCGGCCTTCTCGGCATCGATCTGGAAGATCGACACGAACTTGATGGGCTTGAAGTAGCCATCCTTCTGGGCGGCGGCCAACGGGTAGCCGAAAATCACCCGGCCATCGACGAGCTTGCCGTCCTGGCGGAATGGCGTCGCGGTAAACTGAACCACTCGATGGTTCTTGAAATGCTTCCGGAAGGCGCTCCACGTGTCGGCGGCGACATGATGCGCCTCATCGACGAAGAGAGTGCCGATCAGCGCCGCCATATCGGGAAGCAGCGACGCGCTCGTGGACTTGGCGATGGAGGCCATAACGCCGATTACGACGTTGCATCCCCGGAAAAGCTCCAGGTCGTCCTTGGTCTTGGGCTCTTTCAGGACAATTCCGACGATAGGATTGTGCATGTCCTCATTGACCAGCCCGAGCTTCCGCAACAGGCCGAGGGTTTCGAATTTCCGCGCGGTCTGCCACCGGAGCGCGTCCGAGGGAACGCCGACGAGGGTCGGGCCGCGACGGTAGTTCACGACCGTGCAGATCATCGTCTCGGTCTTGCCGGTGCCGGTCGGCATGACAACCGTCGCCGGTTCCGTCGCGAAGATGCTCCAATGCGCGCCGATTGCGTGCAAGGCTCCTATCTGAGGTGGCCGTAGACCCTCGTCGCTTGGAGCGACGCGGCCGTTCTCGTCCGCGATCTCGGTCTTAAAGCGGAACCCTTCGCGCCAGGACTTTTCGATGTCAGCTGCAACGTCCAAAGGGGTGGCCTTGAAGCGGGCTTCGAAATCATCGAGCCGCCGATGCGCCTGCCACCGCGCCCGCCGGCCCGGCTCCTCGATCAGCACGCCGGTGATGTCTGCCGGAATGCTAGATAGCTTCTTGTCGACGACGGCGATGACATCGCCGTTCAAAAGATGGTGCAGGGGCGCTGTGCGCTTCGAGGAAATGCGACGCGAAGAAACACGCTTGACGGGATGATCGCCGGCGGGAGCCAATAGGCAGAAGCGCATTCCGACGCGCAGCCGTTCTACGAAGCGCAACTCCGGGAGATGCAACAGCCGAAGCGGTTCCGGCGCTACTGGCGGCTGCGCTGGTTCGGCGACGACGGTCGCCTCGCTCCAATCAAAGAGGTCGCCAAGTTTCATCCTCGCCATCCCTTCGAAGTGTGTCGCTCTGCAACCGACGAGCTGTCCCTGCCTCTCTCTGATCTCGTTTTGTTCGTCTCGCCATACCGGCGGCGGGTTAAGGCCCGCCGCCGGATCTATCGCGGCCATCTCCATTTGAGATGGTGATTTGCGGAAGTCGAAGCTCAAAAAAGGGGAACTTCGCCTCTCATTTCATTCACAACGACGCATGCGGTTCTACGAGCACCCGGTCGTTGAACCGCAGGTGTTGCACTTCAGGCAGGTTCCGTTCCGGACCAGCGTGAAGTTGCCGCACTCACCGCAGCTATCCCCGACATAGCCCTTCATGATCGCCTCGGCGCGACGCTCCGATGCCGAGGGCTGGGCAGCAGGAGCTGCGAAGCCGAGCTTGGCCATCTCGGCCTCGCCATACTCCTCGGGCTCGTCCTTCAGCGCCGTGGCGCCGACGCTCGCGAAGGCGGTGACGTTCGAGACCGAACGCGCCACCGTCTCGAGAGGGGCCGGCGCGCCGGCTCCGCCCTGGATCGCGTGGAAGTTCATCGGCTTGCCACGGCGGAAGCCGGTCGAGGCGAGGGGGGTCGAAGTGATCGGCGCGATCACGTCCGGCGCCTTGTCCTGGCCGACGCCGCCGCCGATCACGTCATGGCCGATCTCGCTCGGGTCGATATGGGCGAGGTCGTGCCGGCCGAGATAGGAGATCGCGAGCTCGCGGAAGACATAGTCGAGGATCGAGGTCGCGTTCTTGATCGACTGGTTGCCCTGCACGAAGCCCGAGGGCTCGAAGCGCGTGAAGGTGAAGGCCTCGACATATTCCTCCAGCGGCACGCCGTATTGCAGACCGAGCGAGACCGCGATGGCGAAGTTGTTCATCATCGCGCGGAAGGCGGCGCCCTCCTTGTGCATGTCGATGAAGATCTCACCGAGACGGCCATCGGCGTATTCGCCGGTGTGGACATAGACCTTGTGGCCGCCGACGACCGCCTTCTGGATGTAGCCGGTGCGGCGGGCGGGCATCTTCTCGCGCTCGCGGACCACCTTCTCGACGATGCGCTCGACGATCTTCTCGGCGACCTGCGTGGCCCGTGCCGCCATCGGAGCCGCGACCAGCGCCTCGACCGCATCATCCTCGTCGTCCTCGTCGGAGATGAGGGCGGAGTTCAGCGGCTGCGAGAGCTTGGAGCCGTCGCGGTAGAGGGCGTTCGCCTTCAGCGCCAGCTTCCAGGAGAGCATGTAGGCGCTCTTGCAGTCCTCGACGGTGGCGTCGTTGGGCATGTTGATGGTCTTCGAGATCGCGCCCGAGATGAAGGGCTGCGCCGCCGCCATCATGCGGATATGGCTCTCGACCGAGAGATAGCGCTTGCCGATACGCCCGCAGGGATTGGCGCAGTCGAAGACGTTGTAGTGCTCGGTCTTGAGGTGCGGCGCCCCTTCCAGCGTCATCGCACCGCAGACATGGACATTGGCGGCCTCGATTTCGGCCTTCGAGAAGCCGAGGAAGGGCAGCAGCTCGAACGACATGTCGTTGAGCTTCTCGGCCGGGACCTTCAGCGTGCCGGTGAGAAAATCCTCGCCCAGTGTCCACTTGTTGAAGACGAACTTGATGTCGAAGGCGGCCTTCAGGTCCTTCTCGATCGCGTCGATCTTCTCCTGGGTGAAGCCCTTGGCCCGCAGCGAGCCATGGTTGACGCCGGGCGCCTGGGCCAGCGAGCCATGGCCGACCGCATAGGCCTCGATCTCGGCGATGTCGCTCTCGCGGTAGCCGAGCGCCCGCAGCGCATCCGGCACGGCGCCGTTGATGATCTTGAAGTAGCCGCCGCCGGCGAGCTTCTTGAACTTCACCAGCGCGAAGTCGGGCTCGATGCCGGTGGTGTCGCAATCCATGACGAGGCCGATCGTGCCGGTCGGCGCGATCACCGTCGCCTGGGCGTTGCGGTAGCCGTGCTTCTCGCCGAGCTCGAGCGCATGGTCCCAGGCGAGGCGGGCGCGCTCCGACATCTCCGTCGCGGAGCCGCCGAGGCGGGCGAGGGTGCCATGGTCGAGCGGGACCGGCGTCACCTCGAGCCCCTCATAGCCCGAGGCCAGACCGTGGGCCGCGGTCCTGTGGTTGCGGATGACACGCAGCATATGGGCCGCGTTCTTCTTGTAGCCGGGGAAGGGGCCCAGCTCGCCCGCCATCTCGGCCGAGGTCGCATAGGAGACGCCGGTCATGATCGCGGTGAGGGCACCGGCGAGCGCGCGGCCCTCGTCGCTGTCGTAGCCGAGGCCCATGGTCATCAGCAGGCCGCCGATATTGGCGTAGCCCAGGCCGAGCGTGCGGTACTCGTAGGAGAGTTCTGCGATCTCCTTCGACGGGAACTGCGCCATCGTCACCGAGATCTCGAGCACGACGGTCCAGAGCCGGCAGAGATGCTCATAGGCCGCGACGTCGAATTCCTTGGTCTCACGGTCATAGAACTGCAGCAGGTTGGCGGAGGCCAGATTGCAGGCCGTGTCGTCTAGGAACATGTACTCCGAGCAGGGGTTGGACGCGCGGATGCGGCCCGATGCCTTGCAGGTGTGCCAGTCGTTCATCGTGGTGTTGAAGTGCAGGCCCGGATCGGCCGAGGCCCAGGCGGCGTGGCCGATCTTCTCCCAGAGATCGCGCGCCTTCAGCGTCTTGGTGACCTTGCCGGTGGTGCGGCCGACGAGGTTCCAGTCGCCATCGTTCTCGACCGCGCGCAGGAAGTCGTCGGTCAACGAGACCGAGTTGTTCGAGTTCTGGCCGGAAACGGTGAGATAGGCCTCCGAATCCCAGTCGGTGTCATAGGTGTCGAAGGCGATGTCCTTGTAGCCCTGGCGGGCGAACTGGATCACGCGCTTGATGTAGTTGTCCGGCACCAGCGCCTTGCGGGCGAGCTTGATCTCGCGCTTCAGGGCCGGGTTCTTCTCGGGGTCGAAGCAGCTGTCGCCTTCCCCCTCGCAGTTCACGCAGGCCTTGAGCACGGCCTTCATGTGCTTCTGGACGGTCTTGGAGCCGGTCACGAGGGCCGCGACTTTCTGCTCCTCCTTCACCTTCCAGTCGATATAGGTCTCGATATCCGGGTGGTCGACATCGACCACGACCATCTTGGCGGCGCGGCGCGTCGTGCCGCCCGACTTGATGGCGCCGGCCGCGCGGTCGCCGATCTTGAGGAAGGACATCAGGCCGGACGAACGGCCGCCGCCGGCGAGCTTCTCGCCTTCGCCGCGCAGCATCGAGAAGTTCGAGCCGGTGCCGGAGCCGTACTTGAACAGGCGGGCTTCACGGACCCAGAGGTCCATGATGCCGCCCTCGTTGACGAGGTCGTCCTGCACGCCCTGGATGAAGCAGGCATGCGGCTGGGGATGCTCGTAGCTCGACTTCGACTTCACCAGCTTGCCGGTCTTGAAGTCGACGTAGAAATGGCCCTGGCCGGGGCCGTCGATGCCATAGGCCCAGTGCAGGCCGGTGTTGAACCATTGCGGCGAGTTCGGCGCGACGCGCTGGGTCGCGAGCATGAAGCGCAGCTCGTCATGGAACGCGGCGGCGTCCGCCTCGGAGGTGAAGTAGCCGCCCTTCCAGCCCCAATAGGTCCAGCAGCCGGCGAGGCGGTCGAAGACCTGCTTGGAGGAAATCTCGGATCCGTAGCGCTCGCCCTCGGGCAGCTTGGCCAGCGCCGCCTCGTCAGGCACCGAGCGCCAGAGGAAGGAGGGGACGTCGTTCTCCTCGACCTTCTTCATGCGCGCCGGCACGCCGGCCTTGCGGAAATACTTCTGCGCGAGCACGTCGCTGGCGACCTGCGACCAAGCCTCCGGCACCTCGATGCCTTCCAGCCGGAACACGATCGAACCGTCGGGATTGCGGATCTCGCTGACCGCCGATCGGAAGGGAATCGCGGCGTAAGGCGACTGGCCGGCTGAGGTATAGCGGCGCTCGATGCGCATGATCCGTCATTCCCTAATGCTTGGCGCGGGCGGATGCCTCGCGCGGCCGGTTGATCACCGGCTCCTGATGTCAGTCCAACTCGGTTTAATGCCCTGTGGGTCCTCTGCGGTGTCGCCCCGCTTGCAGGCCCGGACGCGTCCAGAATGCACGCGCAATCCCGTTCGCTCCCGCGTTGTCGGCGGATGCGGCGGCAGGCCCGTAAGCACTCTGGAGAACTAGCTTCGCAGTCTTCCAGAGGGAGTGCCGCCGGCCGTCATGCGATGGTCAAAATCTAGTCCCGACATACACGTCACGTCAAGGAATAGTGCGAGCCGCACCCTGTGGACACGACATCTGGTGGGTAGGTGTGGGTTGTGGGGATAAGTTTCAAGGCACTCGCTAAGCCTTGGGAATCGCGGAAGGATTCGAAACTTGCTGCAAGTTTGCCACAATCTCCGGCCGAATAAATCCCTCAAATGCCGAAAGACGTGGTTAACCGTTTGTCACCAGGCCATGGTTGGCAACCGACGCTGAAGGCTGCGTCTGCACCGGCGCTATCAAGTGCTTGAAAGCACGCTGGTTGACGCAGCCGAGGACGTGGCGGCTCCTGTCCCGAATCGAGGCCGAATCGTGGCGATTTGGTTTCCGGAGTCGACGCAATGCACCGCCAGCCGCGAACCTGGCCTTAGGGGCTGCCATGGCATTGTCGCCACGATCCTGGACAAGGGACGTCAGCCATGCACCGCCTCGTCCTTGCCGCACCGGTCCTGCTGGCGGCCTGCGCTCCGGCCGCGGAGCCGCTGACGCCCGCTTTCTCCGGCTGGTGGCGACCTGTGGACAGCCGGTTCGGTTGCGAATCCCGGGCGTTCCGCTTTGACCGGACCAGCATCCAGCTGCGCCGCGACGCCCGCATGATCACAACATTCGACATCGTCGATGCGAGCGTCGAGCAGAATGACATGCGGTTGACGCTGCGCGTCGCGAATGAGGCCGCCGTCCTGGCTGCGATGGAGACGGGCAAGCAGGCGATGCGGACCGAGCTGCCCAAGACGGAGATCGTCATCAGCCTGCAGCGGTCGGGCGGTCGCCTGCTGCCCAGCAACGTCCTGATCCGCGAGGATGGTCCGCGCGGCCTGCGCGCGCCCCGCCGCGGTGAAGACGCCGCCATGCGCAAGGTCTTTACCATGACGGCTTGCCAGATCTGAGCCGGGCGTGGGGGCAGGGCATTGGAGGGCGCGCATGGACGGCTCTGGTGGCGCCACGGCGTCTGCGGGCTGGACAGCGCGGCCACGCCTCTTCATAAGTCCCGCAGACAAACCGACCGCGACGGGCGCATTCCCATGAAGCCTTGGCTGCTGCAGATCTTCACCTGGTGGAACGGCCAGACCATCGGCACGCGCTTCCACACCTGGCGCTTCGGCGAGCGTGTCGGCGAAGACGAGTTCGGCAATGTCTACTACCGGACCAAGGGCGGGGTGAAGGACAAGGCGCTCGGCCTACAGCGGCGCTGGGTCATCTACAATGGCGAGGCGGAAGCCTCGACGATTCCGGCCGGCTGGAACGGCTGGCTGCATCACACCGTCGATGTCGCCCCGTCCGAAGAGCGCTACGAGCCGCGCGAGTGGCAGCAGCCGCACCAGCAGAACTGGACGGGAACAGCGCTGGCCTACCGTCCCAAGGGCTCGACCCTGGCCGAGGGCGAGCGCCCGGCCGCCACGGGCGACTACGAAGCCTGGACGCCCGGCCGCTGACACACCGGCAGGCGCAGCGGACCGTTGCCCTTTTTCCGCTGCGATTGGCGTGTTACTGCGCGCCGTCGCGGCCGGTCCGCGCCCTCGCGCAGATTCGCCGCGCCCTCGCAGGGATTTGTAAAGCCGCCATGCCGTCGCCCCATCGCTTTCCGGTTCTGGCCGGCCTGGTCTCGACCACGCTCCTGTCGCTCGCGCTGACCGGCCCGGCTGCGGCCGACCGCATCCGCAACCCGACGGCGGTCTTCGCCGGCCTCGACAAGATCACGGGACGGATCATCTCCTTCGAGGTCGCGGTCGACGAGACCGTGCAGTTCGGTGCGCTGCAATTGACGCCGCGGGTATGCTGGACGCGCCCTCCGACCGAAGCGCCGCAGACGACGAGCTTCACCGAGGTCGACGAAGTCACCTTCAACAACGAATACCGACGCATCTTCACGGGCTGGATGTATGCCGCCAGCCCCGGTCTGCACGGCGTCGAGCACGCGATCTACGATGTCTGGCTGACCGACTGCAAAGGCGGCACCGAACTTGTCATCGATCCCAAGGAGCCGGAGGCACCGATCGCGGAAGAGCCGCGCCGGCCCCGTACGTCTCCGGCCCGCGACGTCAACCAGCAGCCGGGCCTGCCTTCAGGCGACATGCTGCCGCCGCCCGGCCAGCGCATCGACGTGCAGCCGCCGCAGGGCGTGCCGGTGGCGCCGCGCCAGGCGCCGCGCCAGCGCTTCTTCCCGACCAATCCGGGGCGCGACCCGGCGGGCAGCAACTGAGCCCTGTCGCGCCTCAGCCAGCCTGAAGCGCGGCCAGCGCCTGCGCCCCGCTGACGCGCTCCCCGGCCGGCCAGACCTCCCAGTCGCCCCGCATGACGATCGCGCGCTCGAGCAGGAGCTGATAGGCGGCGCGCGGCACCTCCTGGGTGCCGAACTGGGCGAGGTGGGCCGTCTGGAACTGGGCATCGAGCAGGCTGTAGCCGCCCTGCCGCAACCTCGCGACGAGATGGACGAGCGCGACCTTCGATGCGTCGGTCGTGCGGTGAAACATGCTCTCGCCGAAGAAGGCGCCGCCCAGCGACAGGCCGTAGAGTCCGCCGACCAGCCGCTCATCCAGCCAACATTCGACGGTGTGGACATAGCCGAGCCGAAACAGCGCGCCGAAGATCTCGCGAATGCGGCCGTTGATCCAGGTTTCGGGCCGATCCGGCCGGGCCTCGGCGCAGGCGGCGATGACCGCCTCGAAATCGCTGTCGACCCTGACTTCGAAGCGGTCGGCTCGCACGGTGCGGGCGAGGCGAGCGGGCAAATGGAAGCGGTCGAGCGGAATGACGCCGCGCAGCTCCGGCTCGACCCAGAACAGGTTCGGGTCGTCGGCCGTCTCCGCCATCGGGAAAATGCCGGCGGCATAGGCGCGCAGCATGATCTCCGGCGTGATCTCGGGGGCGCGGGCAGGGATGGAGCGGGCCTTCATGGCGGCAGGGGAGCGCGGGACGGCCGGCGTGTCAAACGGAGATAGGCGTCGTGCTCCGGCTTGCCCGAAGGATCTCGCGACGGGCAGGACTGATGCCGAGGCGGTCGGGCCACGCCCGACCGCAATGCGACCTGTTCAGCCCCCGGCCTTCTCTTCCATTCCACCGGCAGCGAGGAATTTTTCCAGCCAGTGGATGTTGTAGTCGCCGTTCAGGATGTCCTGATTGCGGACGAGCGTGCGGAACAGCGGCAAGGTGGTATCGACGCCATCGACGACGAACTCGTCGAGCGAGCGCCGCAGACGCATCAGGCATTCGGCCCGGTTGCGGCCATGCACGATCAGCTTGCCGACGAGCGAGTCGTAGTGCGGCGGGATCGTGTAGCCCTGATAGGCCGCGGAATCGACGCGCACGCCGAGGCCACCCGGCGTATGGAACGAGACGATCTTGCCGGGCGAGGGCCGGAAGCTCGCGGGGTGCTCGGCATTGACGCGGCATTCGATGGCGTGGCCCTCGAAGACGATGTCTTCCTGCCGGATGGAGAGCGGCGCACCGGCTGCGATCCGGATCTGCTCATTGACGAGGTCGATCCCGGTGATCATCTCGGTGACCGGATGCTCGACCTGGATGCGGGTGTTCATCTCGATGAAATAGAACTCGCCATCCTCGTAGAGAAACTCGATCGTGCCAGCACCGAGATAGCCGAGCTTGGCCATCGCGTCGGCGCAGATCTTGCCGATCTTGTCGCGCTCGCCGGCGTTCAGCGCAGGCGAACCGCCTTCTTCCCAGACCTTCTGATGGCGGCGCTGCAGCGAGCAGTCGCGCTCGCCGAGATGGATGGCGTGCCCCTTGCCGTCGCCGAGCACCTGGATCTCGATATGGCGCGGCTTCTCGAGATACTTCTCGATATAGACGGCGTCGTCGCCGAAATTGGCCTTGGCCTCGGTCCGGGCGGTGGAGAGCAGGACTGAGACCTCCTCCTCGGTACGCACCACCTTCATGCCCTTGCCGCCGCCGCCCGAAGCGGCCTTGATGATGACGGGCAGGCCAATCTCGCGAATGATGCGCAGCGCCTCGACCTCGTCGGCGACGCCGCCGTCGGAGCCCGGCACGCAAGGGATACCCAGCGCCTTCGCCGTGCGCTTGGCCTCGATCTTGTCGCCCATCGAGCGGATATGCTCGGCCTTGGGGCCGATGAAGGTGATGTTGTGCCGCTCCAGGATCTCGGCGAAACGGGCGTTCTCGGAGAGGAAGCCGTAGCCGGGATGAACCGCGTCGGCGCCCGTGATCTCGCAGGCGGCGATCAGCGCCGGAATGTTGAGATAGCTCTCGCGGGCCGAGGGCGGGCCGATGCAGACGCTCTCGTCGGCGAGGCGCACATGCATGGCGTTGGCGTCGGCGGTGGAATGCACCGCGACGGTGGCGATGCCGAGTTCCTTCGCCGCGCGCAGCACGCGCAGGGCGATCTCTCCACGGTTGGCGATCAGGATCTTGTCGAACATCTTCGGTTCGCCGCTCGCGGGTCCGGTCACTCGATCACCAGAAGCGGCTCGCCGTATTCGACGGGCTGCCCATCCTCGACCATGATCGCGACGACCTTGCCGGCGCGCGGGGCGACGATGTCGTTGAAGGTCTTCATGGCCTCGACGAGGAGCACGCGCTCGCCCGCCTTCACGATCGAGCCGACCTCGACGAAGGGCTTCGCGTCCGGCGAGGGCCGGCGATAGGCCGTGCCGACCATCGGCGAGGGCACCGCGCCGGGATGAGCGGCCGTGGGCTTGCCTTCGGACGGCGCGGCGACAGCAGCGGCGACGACAGGGGCCGCGGCGAGGATCGGCGCGGCGGCCGGGACCTGCACGGTCGCGGTGAGGCTGCGGGCCACGCGGACGCGCAGATCGCCCTTCTCGACCTCGATCTCGGTAAGGTCTGTCTCGTTCAGGAGCTGCGCGAGTTCGCGGACCAGTTCGGGGTCGATCGGGCTCTTGGTCGCCATGGCGGTTTCACCGTCTTCGTAGTCTTGAATCGGGCACCGCGAGGCGCCCGCTGTGGATCGGATCCGCGGGCTAGGCCGCCGATTTCGTCGCGCGCTTCTGCAGAAGCGGCACGATCGCGTCGAAAGCAAGGTCGTAGCTGGCCACGCCGAAGCCGCAGATCACGCCGACGCAGACCGGTGCCATATAGGAATGGTGCCGGAATTCCTCGCGGGCATGGACATTCGAGACGTGCACCTCGATGGCCAGCGCCTCCGTTCCCTTGATCGCGTCGCGCAGCGCGACCGAGGTGTGGGTGTAGGCCCCGGCATTGATGATGACGCCGGCGCCGGCCAGGCCCGCCTGCTGGATGAAGGTGACCAGCTCGCCTTCGTAGTTCGTCTGCTTGAACGAAAGCTCGACGCCGGCGGCCGCGGCCTTGGCCTTGAGCCGTTCTTCGACGCCGGCCAGCGTCACCGCGCCATAGGTCGCGGGCTCGCGGGTGCCGAGCAGATTGAGATTGGGACCGTTGAGGACGTGGACGGCGACCATGGCGCGGGTGGTTTCCAGCGCCGCGCGAAGGCGGCAGACGCCGCCCTCATAGACGCTGCAGGCCGGCAGGGGAAGCCTGCCGAGACTTCGGCCGCCCCGCGCGCATGGCCGTCCTCAGCCGTTGCAGGTCGCCTTGCCGCATTTGCGGACGGCTTCGATCTTCTGCTTGAGGGCCGCCTGGCCGACCGCCCCGAAGATGACCTCGTCGCCAAGGATGAAGGCCGGCGTGCCGGTAAGCCCGAGCCGATCGCCCAGCGCGACGGTGTCCTCGATCACGGCCTTGGTCTGGGCTGAGTCCATCTCCTTCTTCAGGCGCTCGATGTCGGCCCCCGATTCCTTGGCGATCTCGAGTGCCTTGGCGCCGTTGATGCGGCCCTTCACGCCCATCAGCTTGTTGTGGAAATCGAAGTACTTCGCCCCGGTAAGCTGAGTCATCGCTGCAACCGCGACGCGGCTCGCCTCGACCGAATCGGGGCCGAGGATCGGGAAGTCCTTGATCACGACCTTGAGCTTGGGGTCTTCCTTCGCCAGTGCACGAACGTCCTCCAGCGCCCTTTTGCAGAAGCCGCAATTGTAATCCATGAACTCGACGATGGTGACGTCGCCCTGCGGGTTGCCCACGATCGCCGAGGTCGCCGGATCGATCAGCTTCGCCTTTTCGGCGGTGACCGCGCTGCGCTGCGCCTCGGCCTGGGCTAGGGTGTTGCGGCGCTCCAGTTCGACCAGCGCCTCCTGGATCAATTCGGGGTTCTGGAGCAGCGTCTCGCGAATCAGCGCGACCACCGCCTTGCGCTGCTCGGCCGTGAGGCCAGAGGCCGGCGTCTGGGCCGGGGCTTGCGCCTGGGCCAGCGCAGGAGCCGTCGCCGCGGCGACGCTCAGGCAGAGCGCGAGGCCCAGAGGCCGCAGCATGTTGGCCAGCCGGCGGGGCAGGGTGGGGAGGGCCAAGTCCAGGGCCATGTCGTCATCCTTTTCGGTTCCGGCCGTGCAGCCGGGGCGGCAGGCTCGCAAACGCTTCTCGGTTCAGCTTCTCGACCCTCATGCGGCAGGCGTCAATTCACAGCTTTGCCACTGGTTGCGGGCTCGGGCAGGGTCGGTTACGCCCGCGGACAGACAGTCATTGCCGGACGAGACGATGCTAGATCGAATTCCGACGCCAGTCCTTACGCCACAGGACGCCTTGCTGCCGGCAGAACGCGCATCCCGCGTCCAGCCCTTCATCGTCATGGACGTGATGAGCCAGGCCGCCGCGATCGAGCGCACCGGCGGCACGGTCGTCCATATGGAGGTCGGCCAGCCTTCGGCGCCGACGCCGGCCTCGATCCGCGCCGCTGCCGCGCGGGCGCTCGAGGACGGCCGGATCGGATACACCCAGGCGCTGGGCACGGATTCACTCAGGGAACGCATCTCCAGACATTACAAGGACGCGTATGGCGTCAGCGTGGCGGCCGAGCGCGTCGTCGTCACCACCGGCTCCTCGGGCGGCTTCATCCTCGCATTCCTGGCCTGCTTCCAGCCGGGCGCACGCGTCGCGATCACGGCGCCGGGCTATCCGGCCTATCGCAACATCCTGATTGCACTCGGGCTCGAGCCCGTGGCGATCGAGGTCGGCCCCGAAACCCGCTTCGCTTTGACGCCGGAGCTGATCGCCCGCGCTCATCGCGAAAAGCCGCTCGCCGGCGTGCTGACGATGAGCCCGGCCAACCCGACCGGGGTGGTGATGGCGCCCGATGCGATCGCCGCCGTCGCGGCGGAATGCCGGCGGCTCGGCCTCTGGTACATCTCCGACGAGATTTATCACGGGCTGACCTATGACCAGCCGGCGACGACCGCCCTCTCGGCCGACGACGACGCGATCATCGTCAACTCCTTCTCGAAGTATTACTGCATGACCGGCTGGCGCGTCGGCTGGCTCGTCGTGCCGCAGCGACTCGTCAGAACGATCGAGCGGCTGCAGCAGAACTTCTCGATCTCGGTGCCCTATCTCAGCCAGGTAGCGGGCGAGGCCGCCTTCGATGCGACGGCGGAGTGCGAAGCGATCAAGGCCGGCTATGCGGCCAACCGGGCCTATCTGCTGAAGGCGCTGCCGGAGATCGGTCTCGGCGATTTCCTGCCCGTCGACGGGGCCTTCTACATCTATTGCGACATCGGCCGATATTCGAACGATTCCATGGCCTTCTGCCGGGATGTTCTCAACGGGGCAGGGGTCGCGATTACGCCCGGTCTGGATTTCGACGAAGCGCGCGGCGCGCGCACGATGCGGCTCTCATTCGCCGGCTCGCTTACGGAATGCGAGGAGGCGGTATCGCGCCTCGATGGCTGGATGAAGCGCCGCTGACAAGCTCCCGAACCGGCGCACTTGCCAAGCGCCCGGCGGCATTCGCATTCTCCACCTGGGCGCCCGACAAGGCGCCTGTGAGCGGGGCGGATTGCGATGACGAAGCAGGGTATTCGACAGCGGGCTCGGGCCGCGACGCCGCGATGGCTCGCCGCTGCAGCGCTGGCCGCGCTGTGCGCGCTGTCTCCGAATCGGGCACCAGCCCAGGCTGAGGGGCCAGTCACGCTGAACTTGCGCGGCGACGAGGCCCCCGAAACCGTTCGCAAGCTGGTCGATGCGCTCGCCACGGGCGGCCGCAAGGTCGAGATCCGTCTGGCCGCCCCGGAAGCGCCGGCGCCTGCCGCGTCGAAGCCCGCCACGACCGCCACTCCCGCGCCGCCGGCTCCCGCTGCGCCGCCGTCTGCAACCGCCGCAGCCGAGACGCGCATCGAGGAGCTCTGGGACCATTTCGTCGAAGGCTTCGACCATGGCAATGCGGCCATCCCTCATGTCGTCGAGCTCCCGAGCGAGTGGGAGCGCGGCTGGGCGGCAAACCGCAATGGCGCATCCGGCCCCTCGGCAGGGCTGCGCATCCTGGCAGGCGTCGCGATCGCGCTCGCCGGGGCGCTGCTGTTTCGCATGCTGACGGCGCGATGGTTCGCGCGTCGCCTGCAGCCGGCAGGGCCTGAATTCACGGCGCGGCTGCTGGCCTCGGGCTACGGACTGCTGCAGGACATGGCCTGCATCGCGCTAGCGCTGGCGCTTGCCCGCCTGACACGCGTGTTCTGGCTGCCTGACGCGGACCTGGCGATGACGACCTTCGCGACCGCGGCGAATGGCGCGGCGATCGGCGCGACCTATATCGCCGTCGGGCGCTTCCTGGTCGCCCCCGGCGCTCCCGAGCGACGCCTCTTGCCGCTGCCGCGCGCCGACAGGCATTTCTCGATTCTGACGATCTATGCGATCGCTACCCCGATCATCGTGACGAGCGCGTTGCTGCTGCAAGAGGTCGCCAACCGCCAGGCTCTGGCGGGGTTGGTGGCAATTACGAGCATCGCAATCACCCTGTTCAAGGTCTGGTGGTTCTACGATGCGCGCCATGACCTGACGGCGCTTGTGCTGCGCTACGAGCCGGTCCCCAGCCACGGCTTGCGGCTGCTGGCCGCGATCACGCCCTGGGTCTACATCGCCAGCGCGATCGCGATCTGGATGGTCGGCCGGGCGGCGCCAATGATGACCGGCGGCGGGCGCTTCGTCGAGGCAGCCAGCTTGAGCCAGATCATCATCGTGCTGGCGCCGGTCGTGGCGGTTGGTGTGACCGCTCTGATCGCATGCCGTCAAGCGAAGCAGGCAGCCATCGCGCCGCCATCCCCGATGACGAAGGCTGCGGGGACGGCGTTCCGGGCGGCGGCTGGCGGGCTGATCTGGGTCGGCGGCCTCTACGTGATGGCACGGCTCTGGGCCGGTTTCCTGCTCGGTGTCAGCTCGGCGCAGTTCGCCGATTTCACGCGCCAGGCCGCGGGCCTCGCGCTGCTCGTCTTCCTCGGCTGGGTCGCGATGGTCTTCCTCCGGGCGTTCTTCGACGCCTACACGCCGAGGCGCCCGGGGAGCGGGCCGATCGACGAGGACGCCGCGGTCGAGGCGAGCGTCCCGTCCCGGCTCGCGACGGTCATGCCGGTGCTGCGCGGCGTCGTCCTCGCGGCCGTCGTCGGCCTGACGGGGCTGGTCGTGCTGTCGCGGCTCGGCGTCGATATCGGCCCGCTGCTCGCCGGTTTCGGCATCCTCGGCCTCGCCATCTCCTTCGGCTCGCAGGCGCTGGTGCGCGACATCGTCTCTGGCTTCTTCTTCATGCTGGAGGATGCCTTCCGTGTCGGCGAATATGTCGACACCGGGCGGCTCAAGGGCACGGTCGAGAAGATCTCGCTGCGTTCGATCCAGATGCGCCACCAGAGCGGGCAGATCCACACCATTCCCTTCGGCCAGATCCAGTCGCTCACCAATGCCAGCCGCGACTGGGCGACGATCAAGTTCAATGTCCGGCTCGATCACTCGGCCGATCTCGAACAGGCGCGCAAGGCGATCAAGAAGGTCGGGCTGGCACTGCTCGACGATCCGGAATTCGGGCCACATTTCATCGCCCAGCTCAAGATGCAGGGCGTCGCCGACATCACCGACACGGCCGTCGTGATCCGGCTGAAGTTCACCTCGAAGCCGGCCTATTCCTCGATGCTCCAGCGCGAGTCGCTGAAACGGGTCTATCGCGCGCTGAACGAGGCCCACATCCCCTTCGCCTCGAATGCCGTCACGGTGCGGGGCGGGGAAGGCGGGGCACCATCCGGGGCCGCCGCGACCATGGCCACTCTGCCACCAAACCCGTTGGCGCCCGCCGCGGGTTGAGGCCGCCTCAGGCCAGGAAGAGCATGCCGAAGCCGATGGCGACGAGCCCGGCCCCGGCCAGCATGGCGAGCCGCGTTGCCGCGAGCATCGCCGAAATGTCGGAGCGCCGCGCGGCCCGGTCGCGCTGGTTCGCGAGCGCCTCGGCGCGATACTGGCTGGCATGGAGCCCGGGCGTCATCTGAGGGCCGATCGGCCGATCACCCTCGAGGTCGATGCTGATGGCGACGAACAGCACGAACAGCCCGAGTGTGCCGACGCCGAGCCAACCGACGATGCCGAAAGCGAGCTAGGCAAGGCCCGCCAGCGCGATTAGGCACGGCGCCATCACGATCGATCGCTCCAGCCGGCGGGGCGGCGGCATGCTTCCGTCGCCCGTAACGCAAGGTCGCACATGAAAAGGGCCGCTGCGGTCTCCCGCAGCGGCCCTGTGTTCATTCAGCCTCGGCCGGCCAGCTTGTTCCACCAGCCGCCGCGCTTTGGACGGTCCGGGTCGGGCGGGGTCAGCACGACGGCGACCGGCTCTTCGACGACGCGTGGCGCAGGCTCCGGCGTCGCGGCCGGTTCGGGAGCGGGTTCCGGCGCAGCAGCCTCAACAGCCACGGCAGCAGGAGCCTCCGGTACAGGAGCAGGCTCGGCCGCGACAGGCTCCGCCGCCTGGCCGTCTTCCGTGATCGGGACGACCTTCTTGCGGGAGCGGCTGCGCTTGGGCTTCTCGGCCTCGGCGGGAGCGGCCTCGGCCGTGACCACCTCGGCAGCTGTCGCTTCGGCAGCGACCGCCGCCTCCGGCTTCGGCTCGTCGGCCTTGGGCTTGCGGGTGCTGCGACGCGCACGCTTCGGCTTTTCCTCTGCCACCGGCTCGGGAGCTTCGGCAGGCGCTTCGGCGACGACGGGGGGGGGCTCTTCCGACACGGCGGCGGTTACGGCTTCGCTGGACGAAGCCTCGCTCGCCGGCTCGTCACCGTCCTCGTCGCCTTCGTCGCCATCGGCCTCGTCGCTGGCGCCGTCCAGACGGGCCCCATTGGCGTCCCGCTCGCCGCCACGCCGCCGCCGGCGACGACGGCGACGCTTGCGTCCGCCTTCACCGCGGGCCTCGCCCTCGGCCTTGGCCTCGCGCGAGCCCTCTTCGCCTGCGTCGACCTCGTCGGGGCGGTTCTCGGCGTCGAGCGCCGCGGCTTCGGCCGCCGCGTCAAGCGCATCCTCATCGGCATCGGAGATGACAGCCTCGGCCTTGATGCTGCTCGGGACGATGCGGCCCTCATTGCCAACGAACTCGCCACGCTCGACCTCGAAATAGCGGGTGCCGAGCAGCGCCGCGTCCGTCGAGATCGTCACCGCGATGTTGAAGCGAGCCTCGAGATCGGCGAGATGCGCGCGCTTCTGGTTGAGCACGTAGAGCGCTACCTCCGGGCGGGTCCGGACATTGAGGTTGTGAGAGGCGCTCTTGATCAGCGTCTCCTCCAGCGCGCGCAGGATCTGCAGCGCGACCGAGGAGGTCGAGCGCATCATGCCGGCGCCGGCGCAATGCGGGCAGGGCACCGAGGAGCTCTCGAGCACGCCGGTGCGGATGCGCTGGCGCGACATCTCGAGCAGGCCGAAGGCCGAGATCCGGCCGACCTGGATGCGGGCGCGATCGTCCTTGAGGCAATCCTTCAGCTTCTTCTCGACGGCGCGGTTGTTGCGGTTCTCCTCCATGTCGATGAAATCGATCACGATGAGGCCGGCGAGGTCGCGCAGGCGGAGCTGGCGGGAGATCTCCTCCGCCGCTTCGAGATTGGTCTTGAGGGCGGTGTCCTCAATATTGTGCTCGCGGGTCGAGCGCCCGGAGTTGATGTCGATCGCGACCAGCGCCTCGGTCTGGTTGATGACGATGTAGCCGCCGGATTTCAGCGTGACGGTGTTGGAGAACATCGCGTCGAGCTGGCTCTCGACGCCGAAGGAGGCGAAGAGCGGGGTCTGCTCGCGATACGCCTTCACGCTCTTGGCATGGCTCGGCATGAGCATGCGCATGAAGTCCTTGGCCTCGCGATAGGCCTCGTCGCCGGCGACGTGAACCTCGTCGATATCCTTGTTGTAAAGATCGCGGATCGAGCGCTTGACGAGGTTGCCCTCCTCATAGACCAGCGCCGGGGCGACCGAGGCGAGCGTCAGCTCGCGCACGCTCTCCCACATCCGCATCAGATATTCGTAGTCGCGCTTGATCTCGACCTTGGTGCGCGAGGCGCCGGCCGTGCGCAGGATCAGGCCCATTCCCTCGGGAACCTCGAGCTCCTGCGCGATTTCCTTGAGGCGCTTGCGGTCCTCGGTGTTGGTGATCTTGCGAGAGATGCCGCCGCCCTTGCCGGTGTTGGGCATCAGCACCGAGTAACGGCCGGCGAGCGACAGATAGGTGGTGAGCGCCGCGCCCTTGTTGCCGCGCTCCTCCTTGACGACCTGGACCAGGATGATCTGGCGGCGCTTGATCACCTCCTGGATCTTGTACTGGCGACGCGACTGACGCTGGGGCCGCTCGGGCATGTCATCGAGCGCATCGCCGCCGCCAAGCTGCTCCGGCTCGTCCTCGTCTTGGCCATTCTCGTCCTGGCCGTTTTCGTCGCCGTCCTCGTCCGGAGCGGTCTTGCGATCCTCGTCGTCGGAGCCCGACGCATCCGACGCCTCGGCGGCCTCCCCGGCGGGCACGGCCACCGTTTCGAAGGTCAGGGGCGCGGCGTTCTCGGCGGCGTCCTCGCTCGTCGATTCAGTGACGGCCGGGGCGAAATACTCGCCGAAGGCCGGCGCGCCCTCGTTGACCATGGCGGCTTCCTTGCCATCGGTCTCGACATGGACGGTCTCGCCGTCGACTTCGACTTCAGCCGAAACGGTCTCGTCCGCGGCAGCCTTCTTGGCCCGCCCGTCACGATCGCCGCGGCGGCCACGGTCGCGGCGGCCGCGCTTCTCGCGCTTCTCCTCGTCGCGCTCTTCCTCGCGGTCGGCGCGGGCCTCGTCGGCGAGCAGGGCCTGACGGTCGGCGACCGGGATCTGGTAATAGTCGGGATGGATTTCCGAGAAGGCGAGGAAGCCGTGGCGGTTGCCGCCATACTCCACGAAGGCTGCCTGGAGCGAGGGCTCCACACGCGTCACCTTGGCGAGGTAGATGTTGCCCCGCAGCGGCTTGCGGCTTGCGGCCTCGAAGTCAAATTCCTCGATACGCGATCCGCGGACGACCACGACCCGGGTCTCTTCCGGGTGGGTCGCGTCGATAAGCATCTTGTTGGCCATATGAATCTTCCATGGGCGCGGCCGCCAGCGATACCCGCCGGGCTGCGGATGACGATCCGCTGCCGCGGGCAGGGGCGCCGCGCATAGGCCGGTGGGAGCCGGCATGTTGCAGGAGCAAAAGCCGGCTTGAGCCGGCGTCTGGGAGGAGGGAGAGTTCGATCGAGACAGCAAGGCGGCTCGGGAATTCCGGTCGAGCGAAAAGCCCGGCGCAGTCCCGCAGGTATTGACGATTCACCGATGGTCTATGCGGCGTCGTATGCCCCGACATCTGTCCTGACCTGCGATGCGCCTGCCCAAAAAAGACGAGGCTCACCGCGTTTGCACGCTCGCGAGACGTTGGCCTGGCGCAAAAAACGCGCGCGCCTGGCTCCGACCGCCTGCGGACGATCCGTTGTAGCTGGCCCTTTGCAGCCGTTCCCGGACGCCGACGGACCCTCGGATCCGGATGCGCACCATGGGGCGGCCTTGCAAAGCAACCTTCCCCATTACAGACAGGTGACAGTGATTTGCAAGTCACATCATGCCGAGATCGCCCGGCCGTATCGTACCAGCGGTTCTCCCCCCAGCTGGACCGTGGTAACCGACTGTTAGGATGTCGCGTCGCTATGGTTAAGCCTTGGTGACGACAGTTCGGGATCATTGACCTGACGCCTCCCTCACGCCGTCTCGGATTCAGCATGCGCTTCGCACGGACCCTGCCTCTGGCGGGCTTGGCGCTTTGCGCCTGGCTAGGCCTTGCTGGCGCGGTCACCGCGCAGGGCAACGGCCGCTCCCAGAGCGAGTTTCCGGTCGCGACCGATGCCAGGCTGGAGCAGTCCGGCGAGACGGTGCGGCTGACAATGGCGCTTTCGCGCCCGATCGAGGTCACCACCGCAGTGATTGCGGGGCCGGACCGCGTGATCGTCGACATGCCCTCGACCAATTTCCAGGTTCAGCCGACGGCGGCGCGCAAGAGTGCCGGCTTCGTCAGCGCCTTCCGCTTCGGCCTGTTCACGGCGGACAAGGCGCGCATCATCATCGACCTGGCCCAGCCCGCCGTCGTGGTGAAAGCCGAAGTGCGGCCGGTGCGCGGCGGCTTCGGCGAGCTGGTGATCGAGCTGCGCAAGGCGACACGAGCCGAATTCCAGGCCGCCGTCGCGGCGACGCCGGCGCGCGATCCGGAGGCGACGGCCGCCATTCCGCCGCAAGCCAAGCCGGCCGGCGAGACGCGCCAGACCATCGTCATCGATCCCGGCCATGGCGGCATCGACCCCGGCGCTGTCGTGGCGTCGATCTCCGAAAAATCCGTCGTCCTTGCCTTCGGTGTCAGGCTCAAGGAGCAACTCGAGGCCAGCGGGCGCTACCGCGTGCTGATGACCCGCGACGATGATCGCTTTGTGCCGCTGGCCGAGCGCGTCGGCATCGCCCGGGCGGCCGGCGCCGATCTGTTCATCTCGATCCATGCCGATTCGCTGACGCAGGCACAGGATGTGCGCGGCGCCACCGTCTATACCGGTTCGGAACGGGCGACCGACGCCGAAGCCGCGCGACTTGCAGCCAAGGAAAACCAGGCCGACGCCGTCGCCGGCCTCGACGCCAGCGAGGACACGCAGGATGTCGCCGGCATCCTGATGGATCTCGCCAAGCGCGAGACTCGTACCTTCTCGGCCGTCTTCGCCCGCAACCTCGTCGAGAAGCTCGGCGGTTCGGTGAAGATGCACAAGGTGCCCCTGCGCTCGGCAGGTTTCCGGGTCCTGAGCGCGCCGGACGTGCCATCGGTGCTGATCGAACTCGGCTACATGTCGAGCCCGAAGGACGCCGAGCTGCTCAATTCGGCGGAGTGGCGTGGCAAGGCTGTCGCGGCGGTTGCGACCGCCGTCGAGGGCTATTTCACCGGTGCGCGGGCGCCAATCGGCAAGGCGGCGGAGAACCGGCGCTGAGGCTGGCCGCAAGCGGCTGCGGACGATACGGAATGTGGTCGCAAGGCCACGGTTCCGCCATTTACGTCATGCTATAGACGTGATTTGCGACAGGCCGTCTTCGAGGGAAGACGGGCGGTAACGGCAAAGGGCCAGGGCCTGAGATGCGCTTTATCCTGCGACTATTCGGATGGTTGTTCGCCGCCGGCGCGATCGCGTTCGTGATCGGCGCCGTCGTTGCGGGTGGATTCCTCTGGCACTACTCCAAGGACCTGCCCGATTCGGCGCAGCTGCGGAATTACGAGCCGCCGGTGATGACGCGCGTCCATGCCGGCGACGGTTCGCTGATCGCGGAATTCGCCCGCGAGCGTCGGCTCTATCTGCCGATCCAGGCCGTGCCGAAGCTGATCGTTGAGGCCTATCTCTCGGCCGAGGACAAGAACTTCTACAAGCATGTCGGCGTCGATCCGGAAGGGCTCGTGCGCGCCGCCATCACCAACTTCCGCAACCGCTCCGCCGGTCGCCGGCCGCAGGGCGCGTCCACGATCACCCAGCAGGTGGCGAAGAACTTCCTCGTCGGCTCCGAGCAGAACATCGAGCGCAAGATCCGCGAGGCGCTGGTCGCGCTGCGAATCGAGGCGACCTACTCCAAGGACAAGATCCTCGAGCTCTACCTGAACGAGATCTATCTCGGCGCGCCGGCGCCGGGGCAGGGTAGCTATGGCATTGCCGCCGCCGCCCTGAACTATTTCGGCAAGTCGGTGCATGAACTGAACCTGCAGGAAGCGGCCTATCTGGCCGCGCTGCCGAAGGCGCCGACCGATCTGCACCCGTTCCGCAATCGTGAGCGCGCGATCGAGCGCCGCAACTACGTGATCGACCGCATGGTCGAGAACGGCTTCGTCAAGCGCGAGGCCGGCGAGGCGGCCAAGAAGCAGCCGCTCGGCGTCAATCCGCGCACGGTCTCCCCGAACAACATCGCCGCCGGCTATTTCGCCGAGGAGATCCGCCGCGAGCTGCAGGATCGCTACGGCGAGAAGAAGCTGCTCGAGGGTGGCCTGTCGGTGCGCGCCACCGTCGATCCGAAGATGCAGCTGATGGCCCGCAAGGCGCTGGTCGACGGGCTCGTGCGCTTCGACGAGGCGCGTGGCTGGCGCGGAGCGATCCAGAAGCTCGAACTCTCGGCCCGCGACTGGGGGCTCGCCATCGGCGACCTGCCGGTGCTCGGCGACGTCGCGCCCTGGCGCCTGGCCGTCGTGCTGGATGTCGCCGGCGACACGGCCCGCCTTGGCCTGCACCCGCTGCGCGAGAACTCCGGCCATCTCAAGAGCGACCGCGAGACCGTGACGCTGGGCGCCGAAGGCATCAAGTGGACGCGCCGCGCCCGCGTCTCTCAGGCCGTGTCCGTCGGCGATGTCGTCTATGTCGAGCCGATGGAGAACCGTCCGGGCCAGGTCCGCCTGCGGCAGTTGCCCGAGGTCAACGGTGCCATCACCGTGATGGATCCGTTCTCCGGGCGCGTGCTCGCCATGGTCGGCGGCTTCAGCCACGACCAGTCCGAGTTCAACCGCGCGACGCAGGCGCTGCGCCAGCCGGGCTCGTCGTTCAAGCCCTTCGTCTACGCCACGGCGCTCGACAACGGCTACACGCCGTCCTCGATCGTGCTCGACGCGCCGATCGAGATCGACCAGGGCGGCGGCCTCGGCATGTGGACGCCGAGCAACTATGACGGCAAGTCGACCGGGCCGCGCACGCTGCGCTACGGCATCCAGTTCTCGAAGAACCTGATGACGGTGCGCCTCGCCAAGGATGTCGGCATGCCGCTGATCGCGGAATATGCGCGCCGCTTCGGCGTCTATGACGACATGCTGCCGGTGCTCTCGATGTCGCTCGGCGCAGGCGAGACCACGGTCATGCGCATGACCGCCGGCTACGCCATGCTCGTCAACGGCGGCAAGAAGATCCGCCCGACGCTGATCGACCGTATCCAGGACCGCTTCGGCTCCACCATCTTCCGGCATGACCAGCGCATCTGCGAAGGCTGCGACGCGACCAAATGGGCCGACCAGCGCGAGCCGCGCCTGATCGACAACCGCGACCAGGTCCTCGACCCGCTGACCGCCTACCAGATGGTCTCGATCATGGAAGGCGTGGTCAACGCCGGCACGGCGACGGTGGTCAAGTCGGTCGGCAAGCCGCTCGCCGGCAAGACCGGCACGACCAACGACGCCAAGGACGTCTGGTTCGTCGGCTTCTCGCCGGATCTCGCCGTCGGCGTCTATATGGGCTTCGACAAGCCGAAGTCGCTCGGCACCTCGGCCACCGCCGGCCAGTATGCCGCGCCGATCTTCCGTGACTTCATGATGGCTGCGCTCAAGGACAAGCCAGCGACGCCGTTCCGCGTCCCGGCCGGTATCAAGCTGATCCGCGTCGATCCCAAGACCGGCATGCGCTCGGGCGGCGAGGGCGGTATCCTCGAAGCCTTCAAGCCCGGTACGGCGCCGCCGGACAGCTACTCGGTCATTGGCGCGGCGGGCGACGGCATGACACCGTTCAGCGTGGCGCCGGGCGGCGGGCGCGCGGTCGGCTCAGGAACGGGCGGGCTGTACTGACAGGCCGGATCCGGAACGGAAGCTGCGCTTTCCGGTTTCCCTTTCACCTGCTCCGCCGGAGCCTGCGAAAGGGAAGCCATGCTGCCGATCCTGATGCCGTCGCCGCTGCCATTGCCGGGCGCTCTTGCAAGGCAGCTCGATACGGCCGCTCGCGAGTTGTTGCAGCCCGCTGGCGGTCATGACGTCGACTTTTCTGCCCCAGCCGGGGAGGCTGCCCTCAGCGGAGCCGATTCGGTCTCGTGGCAAGTCTTCAAGAACCCCGTCGCCCTGTTCATCGGCGGCGTCGCCGCCGTGCTGCTCGAACTGGCCGAGCCGCGTGTGCGGACGGGCGTCTGGGACTACTCGTCCTTCCGGAGGGAGCCGGTGCGACGCCTGCGCCGGACGGGTCTGGCGGCGATGGTCACGGTCTACGCAGCGCGCTCGACCGCGGAAGCGATGATCGCGGGAGTGGTCCGGCGGCACGATACCGTTGCTGGACGCACGCCTGAGGGCGTTGCCTATCGCGCCAACGACCCGGAATTGCTGGACTGGGTCCAGGCGACGGCGGGATTTGGGTTCAGCGAGGCATATCACCGCTATGTCAGGCCGCTCTCCACGGAGGATCGGGACAGGTTCTATGCGGAATCCGTACCGGCCGCCCGACTCTATGGAGCTTCAACGGCTCCGCGATCCACGGCCGAGATGGACGCCCTGTTCGAGCGGACGCGCGTCGACCTGGCGCCTTCGCCGATCATCTTCGAGTTTCTCGACATCATGAACACCGCACCGATCTTTCCGGCACCGCTGCGGCCATTCCAGCGCATGCTGGTCCGGGCCGCCGTGTCGACGACGCCGGGCTGGTTGCGCGAGCGCCTCGGCCTCGGCGCCGGCTTCGGCATCCGTCGTGGCGAAACACCGATTTTGCGGCTGGCGGGGCAGCTCGCCGATCGGCTGATGCTGCGCTCATCGCCTGCGGTCCAGGCCTGCCGCAGGCTTGGATTGCGCGAAGATCATCTCTATCGCCGCGGCCACTGAGCGGCTTCGGGATTTACACCCGGGGCTTCTGGCACTATCCCCGGAGCCAATTCAGGAAGGCCCTTCGCATGCGCCCAGAAATCCAGACGCAACTCGACAACGCCAAGCAGTCGATCGGACTGCTGAGGAGGCATCTTTGACTGGGATGTCGCTCAACGCCGCCTCGCGGAACTGAACGCCCTCTCGGAAGGTTCCGACTTCTGGAACGATGCCGAAGCTGCGCAAAAGCTGATGCGCGAGCGCACCTCGCTGGAAACCCAGATCGAGGGCATCACCAAGCTCGAGCGTGATCTCGAAGATGCGCTGACGCTGATCGAACTCGGCGAGATGGAGGAGGACGCCTCCACCATCACCGAAGGCGAGCAGGCGATCAAGGCGGTCCAGGACGAAGCCGCGCGCCTCCAGGTCGAGACCCTGCTTTCGGGCGAGGCCGACATGCTCGATACCTATATCGAGATCCATCCGGGCGCCGGCGGAACCGAGAGCCAGGACTGGGCCGAGATGCTGCTGCGCATGTACCGGCGCTGGGGCGAACGGCGGAAGTTCAAGGTCGAGACGCTCGAGTACCAGGACGGCGACACCGCCGGCATCAAGTCCGCGACGCTGCAGTTCAAGGGCCACAATGCCTATGGCTGGCTCAAGACCGAGAGCGGTGTGCACCGGTTGGTCCGGATCTCGCCATTCGATTCGAACGCGCGGCGCCAGACCTCGTTCGCGTCGGTCTGGGTCTACCCGGTCGTCGATGACCGCATCGTCATCGAGATCAACGAGTCGGATTGCCGGATCGACACCTACCGGGCGCAGGGCGCCGGCGGACAGCACATCAACACGACCGACTCGGCGGTGCGCATCACCCATATCCCGACCGGGATCGCGGTATCGTGCCAGCAGGAGCGCTCCCAGCACAAGAATCGGGCCAAGGCCTGGGACATGCTGCGCGCGCGTCTCTACGAGGTCGAGCTGAAGAAGCGCGAAGAGAAGGCCAATGCCGAGCAGGCCTCCAAGACCGATATCGGCTGGGGCCACCAGATCCGCTCCTATGTGCTGCAGCCCTATCAGCTCGTGAAGGATCTGCGCACGGGCGTCAGCTCGACCGCGCCTTCCGAGGTGCTCGATGGTGCGCTCGATCCGTTCATGGAGGCGTCGCTGGCCCAGCGCGTCTACGGCACGGAAGTCGAGGTCGAGGACATCGACTGAGGCTGCCGCTCGTCATGCTCGGGGCTGTCCCGAGCATCTCCTGCAAGGGATTCTCGGGTCGGCGCTTCACTTCGCCCGAGAATGACGCCGCGGTCCGCTGACGCCACGCGTTTCCGCTTTCCGGTGCGATGCTTTAGCGTCGCGCTCGGATCGCCGCGAAGCCGAACGACATGACGCTGCCCAATCTGATCACCATCGGTCGGCTGTTCCTGGTCCCGCTCGTGATCGTCATGATCCTGAACGGGCGCTGGCAGGGCGCCTTCATCGTCTTCGTCGTGGCCGGCGTCTCCGACGCGATCGACGGATACCTCGCCAGGAATTGCGGCATGGCGAGCGAGCTGGGCGCCTATCTCGATCCGATCGCCGACAAGGCGCTGATCGTCTCGATCTACATCACGCTGGCAATGGTCGGCGCGGTCCCGTCCTGGCTCGTCGTCCTGGTCGTGTCGCGCGACATCATGATCATCTCGGCGGTGATCCTGTCCTGGGTGATGGGAAAACCGCTAGCGATCTCACCGTTCGTGGTCAGCAAGCTCAACACCGGCGCGCAGGTGATTTTCGCCGCGCTGGTGCTCGGTTCACGAGCTTTCGGCGTGGACCCGGGCCAGGCGATCGAGGTTGGACAGCTCTTCGTGACGCTGTTGACGGTCGGTTCGATGACGGCCTATCTCGCCTTCTGGCTGCGCCACATGGCGGCATGACCGAGCGCGGAGGTCGCCGTGTCAGGACCGGGAGCGACGATCACCGGTTGGACAATTCACCGCCACCCCCTATCTGATGACCGCGCGCCGCCGGATCCGCGAAAGGCCTGAGAATGACCCTGCAACGCCAAATCGGCTTCTGGCTGCTCTCGCTTGCCGTTTTCGTGCTGTTCCTCGTGGTGTTCCGCGATGTGCTGCTGCCCTTCATCGCGGCTCTGGCGCTGGCCTATCTGCTCGACCCGCTGGCCGATCGGCTGGAGCGGGCAGGGATGAGCCGGTTGGCGGCGACGATCCTGATCCTCTTCGTCTTCCTGCTGATCTTCGTGCTGGGCCTCGTGCTGCTGGCGCCGCTGCTGGGGCAGCAACTGGCCGGGCTGGTCGCCCGCCTGCCGGCCGACGCTGCCAAGCTGCAGGCGCTGGTGATGGAGCGGGGCGCGCCCTGGATGGAGCGCTTCGGCGGCGCCCAATTGACCGAGGAAGCCAAGAACTCGCTCGGCAATCTCGTCGGCCAGGCGACCAGCTGGGTCGGCAGCGTTCTGCAATCACTCTGGACCGGCGGCACCGCGATCATCGGCGTGTTCTCGCTGCTGGTGCTGACGCCGGTCATCGCCTTCTACCTGCTGGTCGACTGGGACCGGATGTGTGCGACGGTCGACAGCTGGCTGCCGCTCGACCACCGCGAGACCATCCGCCAGCTGCTGCGCGAGATGGATGTCGCGATCGCCGGCTTCCTGCGCGGCCAGGCCCTCGTCTGCCTGCTGCTCGGGATCTTCTACGCGGTCGGCTTGAGCCTGCTCGGCGTCAATTTCGGCGCGCTGATCGGTATCATCTCGGGCTTCCTGTCGTTCATCCCCTATGTCGGCTCGCTGACGGGCCTTGTGCTCTCGGTCGGCGTCGCGATCGTGCAGTTCTGGCCGGACTGGACCTGGCCGCTGGCGACGCTCGCCGTCTTCGCTGCCGGTCAGTTTCTCGAGGGCAATATCTTCCAGCCGAAGTTCGTCGGAGATTCGATCGGCGTGCACCCCGTCTGGCTGATGTTCGCACTGCTCGCCTTCGGCTCGCTGTTCGGCTTCGTCGGGCTCCTGCTGGCGGTACCGCTGGCGGCCGTCATCGGCGTGCTCTGCCGCTTTGCGCTCAGGCAGTATCTCGCCAGCAACATCTATCACGGCGGAGATGCCACGCGAGCCGCGGCGGCACGGGCGCGCATCGAGACCGATGCCTGAGGCGCCAGATATCCGAGATTCGAAATGCCCGAGTTTCCGAACCGACCGCGCCAGCTTGCCTTCGACCTGCCGGTCGACAGCCGCTACGGCGTCGAGGATTTCCTCATCGGCCCATCGAACGAGGCGGCCTATGGGCTTGTCGAGGCCTGGCCGGCCTGGCCGGACGCCTGGCTGCGCCTCGTCGGCCCCGAAGGGGCCGGCAAGACCCATCTCGCGGCGATCTGGGCCAAGACCTCGCATGCCTGGACGGTGCCGGCCTCCGAGGTGATCGAAGACAAGGTGCCGCATCTGATCTCGGGCGGGGCATTGGTTGTCGAGGATTGCGATCGGGGCCTGCGCGACGAGGCGGCGCTGTTCCACCTGATGAACGCGATCAAGGCGCGCGGGGGCTACCTGCTGCTGACGGCGCGTGAGGCGCCCGATCGCTGGGGGCTGCGCGTGCCGGACCTGCTGTCGCGGCTGCGGCTCGCGCCGCATGCGACGATAGAGCCGCCTGACGACACGCTGCTGCGCGCGGTGCTGGTCAAGCTCTTCATCGACCGGCAGCTGGTCGTCGACACCGGCATCATCGAAATGCTGGCGCTGCGAATGGAGCGTTCCTTCGCAGCGGCACGGGCACTGGTGGATGCGCTGGACCGGCTCTCGCTCGAACGCGGGCGCCGGGTGACGCGGTCGCTCGCGAGCGAAGCCCTGGCAGGAATCTCCGCAGAAGTGGGACTGTCGGCGGAGGAGTGAGCCCGGCTCAGCGTCTGCCGGGCGACGCCTCGACCGGCAGCGCGACCAGCTGCGCATGCATCGCCTCGACCAGGAGGTCGTGGGCGCGGGTCACGATCGCATCGAGCGAAGGCGTCTTCACGAACATCGCGGCTGCCTTCTCGCTGAGCTCCTCGCGCGTCGGCAGGACGGGCAGATGCCAGCGCGACGCATCCCAGCTCGCCAGCGCGTAGGTGTTCAGCGCATCCTGGGCTTGCTGCTGGATCTCCGCCAGGCGATCGCCGGCGCGCTCCTGCAGCTCGCCGAGGGCCGTCTTGAATTCGGCCAGCGTCAGGCTCGGCAGGTGCAGATCGGCGAGGCTCGGCGTCGCGGCATAGGCCTCGCGGAAGGCCACGACGATGCGGTCGAGCGGCACGGAGGCCGCCAGCCGCTCCGCGGAGCGCTCGATCACGCGCGGCGGCAACGCCTGGGAGCGTTCGATCACTGCCTGTGGCGGCTGCTTCAGGTCCCAGACCAGGCGCAGCTTCGAGAGGCCCAGGATGACGTAGTAGGTCGGGTCGATCTGCCACCAGCGGAAGCCCTGGCGGACGCTGTACTGATAGGCGTGGTGGTTGTTGTGCCAGCCTTCGCCCATCGTGATGATCGCGAGCCACCAATTGTTGCGGCTTTCGTCGCCGGTCACATAATCCTTGTCGCCATGCACATGGGCGAGCGAATTGATGCAGAAGGTGGCGTGATAGACCGCGACGGTCGACCAGAAGAAGCCGACGAAGAGGCCGGCCCAGCCATCGATCGCAAAGCAGATCACCGCCAGCAGGATCGCGGGGGCGAGCTCGAAGCGATGCAGCCAGCGCAGCTCGGGGAACTTCGTCAGGTCCTGGATGCTTGAATCGTCGAATGCGTGATGGCCGCGGCTGAAGATCCAGCCGACATGCGAATAGGCGAAGGAGGTCTGCACCGGCGAATGCACGTCATGCTCGGTGTCGGAATAGCGGTGATGATGTCGGTGCTTCGAGGCCCACCAGAAGACACTCTTCTGGGCGGTCGACTGCGCCAGAACCGCCAGGACGAACTGACCGACCCGGCTGGTCTTGTAGGTCCGATGCGAGAAGTAGCGATGATAGCCGCCGGTCACGGCGAACATCCGCAGCCAGTAAAGGCCGATGGCGAGCCAGACCGAGGTCGCGGTCACGCCGCTCCAGACAGCGCCGAGGCAGGCGACATGTGCCAGGACGAAGGGGATCGCGGACGGATAGACGATGTCGCCTTCGTCATGATGGGAAGTGCTGCTCAAGAGATCCTCGGTCGAGTGGTGCGGCTCCGATCGAGCCCGCCGGGGAGGTCTCTCCCGCTCGGGGCACGAAACAGGAGCACAGCGGCGCACGCAAGTGGACCGCTCGACGCAGGCGCGCGAAGTGCTGGCGAGCGCAGCTCAAATAGTGTGTCCTGTGTCATCGAAGTGTCACGGTAGGATGGCTCAAGACCACCGAGGAGACCAACGTGGCCAGAGCAGCGACCCGAACGAGAGCCAAGGGCATGAACACGCAAACCAGCGTCATCGAAGCCGCGGAAGCCATTCCGAGTGAGCAGGCGATTTCGCTTCGGCAATCGCCGTCGCGCTTCATGAACCGGGAACTGTCCTGGCTGCAGTTCAATCGTCGCGTCATGGAGGAGGCCTCCAACCGCAACCACCCGCTGCTGGAACAGCTGCGCTTTCTCTCCATCTCGGCGGCGAATCTCGACGAATTCTTCATGGTGCGCGTCTCCGGCCTGCGCGAGCAGCTCAAGGCCGGCGTCGTCACGACGAGCCAGGATGGCCTGACCCCGGCCGAACAGCTTGGCGAGCTCGGCAAGGCAGTCTCGGCCCTGACCGACGACCAGCAGGCCCGTTGGGTCGAGCTCAAGCGCGACCTGCATGAGAACCGAATCCATCTGCTCGCCCCCGGCGACATTGCAGGGCCCGAGCGCGTCTGGCTCGAGGACTATTTCCTGAACTACGTCTTTCCGGTCCTGACGCCGCTGGCGATCGACCCGGCGCATCCCTTTCCCTTCATCCCCAATCTCGGCTTCACACTGGCTTTGGCGCTCGAACGGGTGAGCGACGGCCGCCAGCTCGATGCGTTGATCCGCGTGCCGATCAAGATGGATCGCTTCATCGAGTTGCCCGACCTCGCGCGCGAGAGCCTGCGCCGCTTCATCACGCTCGAGGACGCGGTCTCGCTGTTCATCGGCAAGCTGTTTCCCGGCTACGACGTCAAGGGGACCGGCTCCTTCCGTGTGATCCGCGACACCGACCTCGACATCGAGGAGGAGGCCGAGGATCTGGTCCGCGTCTTCGAGACGATGCTCAAGCTGCGGCGGCTCGGGGTCGTGATCCGTCTCGAGATCAGCAGCGGGATGCCGGAACACCTGCGCAAGATGATCGTGCGGGAACTGAAGGTCGACGACGACGAAGTCGTCGTGATCAAGGGCATGATCGGCCTCAGCGAACTCTCGCAGCTTGTCGGAGTCGACCGGCCCGACCTGAAGTTCAAGCCCTACAATGCTCGCTTCCCCGAGCGCATCCGCGAGCATGGCGGTGATTGCTTCGCCGCGATCCGGCAGAAGGATCTGCTCGTCCACCATCCCTATGAGAGCTTCGACGTCGTCGTGCAGTTCCTGCAGCAGGCGGCGCGCGATCCCAATGTCGTCGCGATCAAGCAGACGCTCTATCGCACCTCTGCGAACTCGCCGATCGTCAAGGCGCTGACCGAGGCGGCCGAGGCCGGCAAGTCGGTGACGGCGCTGGTCGAGCTCAAGGCGCGCTTCGACGAAGAGGCGAATATCCGCTGGGCCAAGGAGATGGAACGCGCCGGCGTCCAGGTCGTCTACGGCTTCATCGAGCTGAAGACCCACGCCAAGCTCTCGCTGGTGGTGCGCCGGGAAGCCGGCCAGCTCGTCAGCTACTGCCATATCGCGACCGGCAACTATCATCCGATCACCGCGCGGATCTACACCGACGTCTCCTTCTTCACCGCCGACCCGGTGATGTCGCAGGATGTCGCCAGGGTCTTTAACTTCATCACCGGCTATGCCGAGCCGGCCGAACTCGAGAAGATGTCGGTCTCGCCGGTGGGGCTGAAGCAGCGCCTACTCGCCGACATCGCCGAGGAGGTCGCGCATGCGAAGGCCGGCGGCAAGGGCGCGATCTGGGGCAAGTGCAACTCGCTCGTCGATCCCGAGATCATCGACGCGCTCTATGATGCGAGCCAGGCCGGGGTCGAGGTCGATTTCGTCGTGCGCGGCATCTGCTGCCTGAGACCGGGCATTCCCGGTCTGTCCGAGAACATCCGCGTCAAGTCGATCATCGGCCGCTTCCTCGAGCATACCCGCGTCTACGCCTTCGGCGCCGGTCACGGCCTGCCATCGCCCAAGGCGAAGCTGTACATTTCATCGGCCGATCTGATGCCCCGCAACCTCGACCGGCGCGTCGAGGCCTTGACGCCGATCCTGAACGCCACCGTCCATCAGCAGCTGCTCGAGCAGATCATGCTGGCAAACTTCCTCGACAACGAACAGAGTTGGACGATATTGCCCGACGGTGGCTCCCGACGCATTGTCCCGGCGCCGAACGAAGAGTCGTTCAACGCCCATATGTACTTCATGACGAACCCGAGTCTGTCAGGACGTGGAAAATCACTCTCGAATTCCAGCCCCCGTTCCCTTTCGCGGCGAGGGGGGCGCAAGGGCTGAGGTCCTGAACGCACCAGGCCGCCTCGGGCTCGGCGCCGGCACGCTGGCGATCGTCGATATCGGCTCCAACTCGGTCCGCCTCGTCGTCTACGAGATGGTCGCGCGAGCACCCGCCCAGGTCTTCAACGAGAAGGAGATGGCCGGTCTCGGCCGCCAGGTCGCGACCACCGGCCGGCTGGCCAGCGACGCGATGGAGAAGGCGATCGCTGCGCTCGTGCGCTTCCGCATCCTGTGCGAGGCGATGCATGTCGGCGAGATCCGCGTCATCGCGACGGCCGCCGCCCGTTATGCCAGCAACGGCCCGGAGTTCATCGCCCGCGCCGAGCAGGCGATCGGCCAGCCGATCGAGCTGATCTCCGGCGACCGCGAGGCCGTGCTGTCGGGTCTGGGCGTCGTCTCGGGCTTCGACAATCCCGACGGCGTCGTCGGAGATCTCGGCGGCGGTAGTCTCGAACTGATTTCCGTCGCGAGTGGCGAAGTCGGGGAGGGGGCGAGCGTCCCCCTCGGCGGCCTTGCGCTGCTCGATCGCTCGAAGAACTCGCTCAAGCTGGCCGAGAAGATCGTCAAGGACGAGCTCGACCGGCTGCCGCAGATCGCCGCGATGAAGGGCCGCGACTTCTACGCCGTCGGCGGCACCTGGCGCGCGCTCGCGACTCTGCACATGCATCAGGTCAACTACCCGCTCAACGTCATGCACGGCTACACCTTGCAGGCCAAGGACGTCGCCGACTTCGTCAAGCTGGTGGAGAAGGCCGACCTGACGGGGCTCGATTCTATCGATTCCGTCTCCTCGGCCCGGCGTCCTCTGCTGGCCTATGGCGCTCTCGTCCTCGACGAGCTGATCAAGCGTGGCAAGCCGCGCTCCGTCATCATCTCGGCACAGGGCGTGCGCGAGGGTCTGCTGCACGAGCAGCTTTCGCCCGAGGAACGCTCCGCCGACCCGCTGCTCGGCTCCGCGCGCGACTACAACCATCTGCGGGCGCGCGATCCTCGCCATGCCGCCGAACTGATCGCGTGGACCCGCACAATCCTGGAGACCGCCGACCTGCCGGACCCGGGATTATCGCCGCGCATGATCGAGGCGGTCTGCCTGCTTTCCGATATCGGCTGGCGCGCCCATCCGGACTATCGCGGTGAGCAGAGCATGAACGTCATCGCCCACGCTTACTTCACCGGGATCGATCATATCGGGCGCGCCTTCCTCGCCCTTGCGATTTTCCATCGCTATGCCGGGCTGAAGTCCTCGTCGCCGGCCGCGATGGCCCTGCGCGCGCTGCTGTCGCCGCCGATCCTGGAGCGCGCCCTGCTGCTGGCCGCGATTTTCCGCGTCGCCTATCTGCTCTCGGCCGGGATGGCGGGCTTGCTGCCGCGCATACCGGCGACCTGCGTCGATGGCCGCCTGATCCTGCGGCTTCCCGAAGATCTCATGCCGTTGGCGAGCGAACGCGTCACCGGCCGGCTGAAGCAGCTCGCGAAACTGCTCGGCCGCGACTACGAGATTGCGGGAATTTGACCTTCGCAGGGTACTCGTCGCGTCGAAAGCAGCGAAAGCTCAGCCGACGACGACCCGGCCGCGGATGACGCGCAAGCCCAGCGTGCCGCTCTTGAGCGCCAGCGCCTTTTCGCCGAAGACCTCGCGCCGCCAGCCCTGAAGCGCCGGCACATCGGCGCCGTCGTCGGAGGCGATGGCCTCGAGGTCGTCTGACGAGGCAATGATCTTGGGGGCGACGCGCTCGGCCTCGGCGACCGCCTTGAGCAGGACCTTGAGCAGGTCGAGCACGGCGCCGTTGCCGCCACGGCCACGCTCCCGCTCCAGCCGGGGCAGGGTCTTGGGATCGAGCGACAGGCCGCGCTCGATCGCCGCGAGGACCTCGCCGCCCGAGCGCGAGCGCTCGAAGCCGTTCGGCACGGAGCGCAATTCCGCCAGCGCCTCGACCGAGCGTGGCGTGCGCTGGACGATGTCCATCAACGCATCGTCCTTGAGCACGCGCTGGCGCGGCACGTCGCGATGCTGCGCCTCGCGCTCGCGCCAGGCGGCCAGTTCCATCAGGGCGGCCAGTTCCTTCGGCTTGCGGATCCGGCCCTTGAGGCGCTGCCAGGCGTTCTCCGGCTTGACCTCATAGGTGTCCGGCGAGTTCAGCACTGCCATCTCTTCGGCGACCCAGCTTTCGCGGCCCGTCGATTCCAGATCGGCCTTCAGCGCGAGATAGATGGCGCGCAGATGGGTGACGTCCGCCTCGGCATAGACGAGCTGCGCCTCGTTGAGCGGCCGGCGCGACCAGTCGGTGAAGCGCGAGGATTTGTCGATGCGGGCCTTGGCGAGGTCGTTGGCGAGCTGCTCGTAGCCGACAGAGTCGCCATAACCGCAGACCATGGCCGCGACCTGCGTGTCGAAGAGCGGCGTCGGCAGCACCCGCCCGAGCATCCAGACGATTTCCAGGTCCTGGCGTGCCGCATGGAAGACCTTGACCACAGCCTCGTTGACCATAAGCCCGAAGAACGGTGCGAGATCGAGATCGGGCGCCAGCGGGTCGATCAGCACGGCCTCGTCGGGCGAGGCGAGCTGGATCAGGCAGAGCTTGGGGTAATACGTCGTCTCCCGCAGGAACTCGGTGTCCACGGTGACGAAGGGGTGCTCGGCCAGGCGCAAGCAGGCTTCGGCGAGATCGGCGGTCGTCGTGATCAGGTTCATGAGGCTGGCTCTTAGCAGACTGAGCATCGCCATGTCGCGGGCGTTCTTGACATTCGGCCCGCCCGCGTGTGCTTACGCGGAAAGCCGTTCGCGCGACCATGCCCGCATGCGCGCCGTTGCGCCCGCCAGATTTCCGAAGAGAGCAGTCCCGTGACCCTGCATCGCTACCGTTCCCACACCTGCGGCGCCCTTCGCGAGAGCGATATCGACGCACAGGTCCGCCTCTCCGGCTGGTGCCACCGCATCCGCGACCATGGCGGCGTGCTGTTCATCGACCTGCGCGACCATTACGGCATGACGCAGGTCGTGATCGATCCGGATTCGCCCGCCTTCGCGACGGCTGAGACGCTGCGCTCCGAATGGGTCGTGCGCATCGACGGCAAGGTCAAGGCGCGTCTCGCCGGGACCGAGAACGCCAACCTGCCGACCGGTGCGGTCGAGGTCTTCGCGACCGCGATCGAGGTGCTGGGCGCGGCCGGCGAGTTGCCGCTGCCGGTGTTCGGCGACCTCGAATATCCCGAAGACACGCGGCTCAAGTACCGCTTCCTGGATCTGCGCCGCGAGAAGCTGCACAGCAACATCATGCTGCGCACCAAGGTCATCGACTCGATGCGCCAGCGCATGAAGGCATCCGGCTTCTCCGAGTTTCAGACCCCGATCCTGACCGCCTCCTCGCCCGAGGGCGCGCGCGACTTCCTCGTGCCGAGCCGGCTTCATCCGGGCAAGTTCTACGCGCTGCCGCAGGCGCCGCAGCAGTACAAGCAGCTCCTGATGATGGCGGGCTTCGATCGCTACTTCCAGATCGCTCCCTGCTTCCGCGACGAGGATCCGCGCGCCGACCGTCTGCCGGGCGAGTTCTACCAGCTCGACGTCGAGATGAGCTTTGTCGAGCAGGAGGATGTCTTCGCGACGATGGAGCCGATCATCACCGGCATCTTCGAGGAATTCGGCAACGGCAAGTCGGTGACCAGGGACTGGCCGCGCATCCCCTATGCCGAGGCGATCGCCAAATACGGCTCCGACAAGCCCGACCTGCGCAACCCGCTGGTGATGCAGGACGTGTCCGAGCATTTCCGCGGCTCCGGCTTCAAGGTTTTCGCCCGCATCCTCGAGGACGAGAAGAACCGCGTCTGGGCCATTCCGGGCCCGAAGGGCGGCTCGCGAGCCTTCTGCGACCGCATGAACTCCTGGGCACAGGGCGAGGGCCAGCCCGGGCTCGGCTATCTGATGCTGAAGGAAGACGGCGAGGGGCAGGGGCCGATCGCCAACAACATCGGCCCCGAGCGCGTCGCTGCGATCGTCAAGCAGATGGGGCTGAAGCCGGGCGATGCCTGCTTCTTCGCCGCCGGCAACCCGGACAAGTTCTACAAATTCGCCGGAGCTGCCCGCAACAAGGTCGGCCAGGAACTCGGGCTGATCGACGAGAACGCCTTCGCCTTCGCCTGGATCGTCGATTTCCCGATGTTCGAGTACAATGAGGACGAGAAGAAGGTCGATTTCTCGCACAACCCATTCTCGATGCCGCAGGGCGGCCTGAAGGCACTGACCGAGCAGGACCCGCTCTCGCTCAAGGCCTTCCAGTACGACATCGCCTGCAACGGCTTCGAGCTGGCCTCGGGCGGTATCCGCAACCACAAGCCGGAAGCGATGGTGAAGGCCTTCGAGATCGCCGGCTATGGCGAGGAGACCGTGATCGAGCGCTTCGGCGGCATGTATCGCGCCTTCCAGTATGGCGCACCGCCGCATGGCGGCATGGCGGCCGGCGTCGACCGCATCATCATGCTGCTGGCCGGCGCAACCAACCTGCGCGAGGTCGCACTCTTCCCGATGAACCAGCAGGCCGTCGATCTCCTGATGGGCGCCCCGGCGGAAGCCTCGCCCAAGCAGCTCCGCGAGGCGCATCTGCGCATCAACGCTCCCGAGAAGAACGGCTGATCCACGATGCCTTGCCTGCCCGCCGCGCGGCCGTTCGCGCTCGCTTGCCTTGTCGCGCTGCCGCTCGGCGCCTGCGTCTCCGGCCCGGCCAATCCGAGCGCCGGCCGCGCTTCCGAACTCGCTAGCCTGGTCTCGCGCTCGGTCGCCTGCCGGGCAGGCGCTCCGCGCGCCAACACGCTTGAGCGCTTCATCGCCGCCGAGAAGGCGCGCGGTGCGACGCCCGAGCAGCTTGCGAGCGCCCGCTCGACCTATGTCACGGTCTCCGAAGCCGAGACGATCAACCAGGGGATCAGGCCGCAGGCCTGCACGCCCGAGGAGCGCGCGGCCGTCAAGGACAAGATGACGCGGGTGCGCGCCGGCGACTTCAGCGCCCTCTGATTGCAAACTGGCCGCGTCATATGCCTGTCCCGTTTCCTCGCCTCGGACGCGTCCTGCCTTGGCCGCTGCTGCTTGGCCTGGCCGGCTGCACCACGATCGGGCCGATGCCCGGAACGCCGGAGTTCACCGCGTCGCAGGTCTCGCGCGCCTATGATTGCGGCGTCCGGGTCGATCGGAGCCGGGTCATGGCCAATCTCCCGCGCGAGGAACGCCAGCGCTTCGTGGCGGCCAATGCCGCCTTCGCCGTGAAGTCCTACAAGGCGCCGCGCTCCTGCGACTCATTCGAGCGGGCCAGCCTTCAGCGAGACGTCGCAGCGCTGACCCGGCGCTGAATTTCGCTTGCGTCGGGTGAGCCATCGCGGCCACAAGGCGCCAATGCCTCCCGCAAACCCGATCACCGCCATCGTCGTCACCTATGACAGTGCCGAGGTTCTGCCGGCCTGCCTGTCGGCGCTGGCGGCCGAGGGCATTCCCGCCATCGTCGTCGACAACGCCAGCGACGATGCCAGTGCGGATATTGCCCGTGCGCAAGGCGCCACGGTGATCGCCAATGCCCGCAACGAGGGCTACGGCCGCGCCAACAATCACGGCGTCGCTGCCAGCACCACGCCCTATGTGCTGATCGTCAATCCGGACGTCGAGATCAGGCCGGGCGCAATCGCGGCATTGCTGGCTGCGGCCGATCGCTATCCCGATGCCGGGATGCTGGCGCCGCGCATCGTCGAGCCTTCGGGCCGCGTCTTCCTTCAGCCCCGCTCGCTGCTCTCGCCGCCGCATCTCAACCGCACCGGCTCGATGCCGGTTCCGGAAGGCGATGCCTGCCTGCCGTTCCTCTCCGGCGCCTGCCTGCTGATCCGGCGCGAGGTCTTCCAGTCTCTCGGTGGCTTCGATCCCGCGATCTTCCTGTTCTACGAGGATGACGACCTGTGCCGGCGGATGCGCGACGCAGGGCACGCGCTGATCCATGTCCATGAGGCGGAGGCAGCGCACGGGCGCGGCCGCTCGACCGCGCCATCTGCCTCGCGCCGCTTCACCGCGCGCTGGCATCTGGCCTGGTCAGAGGCCTATGTGTCGAACAAGTACGGGCTGGCCCGGCCGTCGCTCGCCGCGGTCGTCCGAAACACAGCGAAAGCAATAGGTTACGGCCTGATTCTCAATCAGACCAAGATGGCGGCCCATGCCGGCTCCGCCGCCGGCGCCATCGCCTGGCGCCGAGGCGCGACGGCACTGGAGCGTCAAGGCCTCACAGATGCAGGTCACGTATCGGCGTCGCGATGATCCGACGGATCTCGCGCAGCTGCCGCAACACCAGCCTCGCCTTGCGGAGCGCCACGCTGCTGCCGGCCAGCAATTCGGCTTCGCGGGCAGCAAAGGCATTCTTGCCGCTCTGAACAGGAATGGGGCTGGTCGGGCAGGGTTCCTGCGGAAACCGCGAAAGGTCGATCTCGTCCAGAGCGGGTTCGGCTCCACGCAGGCTGCGACCGATCGCGCCGCGGGCGGCGTCGAGGCGGGCGCCGGCCAGATCGCGCACGGGCTTCTGCATCACGGCGCTTGAATCGCGCCACTGGATGCCCTTGCGGTAAGCCGGGACCCATTGGACCTGCGCCTCGAGCAGGTTGAGCCCGGCATAGCGCGCCAATGCCGGGAAGGCGTCGTCGTAAAAGCGCCAGCAATCGACCGGGAAACGGTGGCGCGGCCCTCCGCCCGGCGAGGTGATGAAGGCGAGCCCGTTGCCCTTGAGCACGCGCGCGATCTCCAGGATCGTGATCCAGAAGAACTCGGCATGCTCGAAGACCTCCGAGCAGGTCACGACGTCGACGGACCCGGACTCGATTTCGCTCCAGTGATAGGGGTCGGCCACGGCAACATCGACGTTCAGACCGGGCTCGATATCCATGCCCCGCAGGGTCCAGCCGGGGTTCTGCAGGACGTCGCGGTTGGACAGGCTCTGGCCGTCGACGATGGCAGATCCGACATCAAGCAGAGTGAGTGGCGTCGCCTCGACGTCGGCGAGATAGGCCTGGCGAAAGATCCGGGCCTTGTCTTGGGCAGAGGCGTGCATGCAAACGTCCAGATCAGGGAATGATCAGGCTTGGTAGGGCGCGCCTTCGACGATGACAATGTGTTTCTACAATGTTTCTCGAGATCTCCCGCTGTCAGCGCGGACGCTCGGTCAGGCCTTCGATCCGGTCGGACATCAGCACCGGCATTAGCCGGCGCACCTCGGCGTCCGGCAAGTTCCACCAGGCGCTGGCAAGCAAGGCGGCGATACGCTCCTCGCTCATGCGAGAGCGCACGATGCGAGCCGGATTTCCCGCCACGATTGCGTAAGGCGGTACATCGCGCGTCACCACCGCGCGAGCCGCCACCACTGCACCGTGCCCGATCGTAACTCCCGACAGCACCATGCACTGCGATCCGAGCCAGACGTCATGGCCGATCGAGACATCGCCATTGGAGGCGTGACTGCCGTCATGGCCCACGGCCTCTGGCCAGAGCCGGGGCAGGGCGGGGAATGGATAGGTCGTGACCCAGTCGAGCCGGTGGTTGCCGCCGAGCAGAATCTCGACGCCGTCAGCGATCGAACCATAGCGGCCGATCGTGAGCTTGGAGCCGGCTTCCGCGAAACGCACCTTTGGGCTGCCATAGGTGAAGGCGCCCACTGCGATCTGCCCCGGGCGCCGCGCGATCAGCTTGGCCAGATGCAGTCGCGTCTGGTTGTCGGGGTTGAAGTGTCGGCGCAGCGAGCCCGCAAGCCAGTTCGGCAGGCCGGCCCACCAGCGTACCAGCGGGCCGGGGCGCCATTCGATATCCTCCGGCAGCAACACGCCTGCCGGATCAGCTTCTGACTTCACTGCGCATCAGCCTTGAGGTTGATCTTGTCGAGGATCTCGGTCGGGTCGGTGATGGCGATGACGTCGGCAAGGCCGAGCCCGCTCGCCGACCTGGCGCTGGCCTCGATCGTCAGCGTACCGGGCTTGGCGGCGAAGCGCGACACGGCCGCCGTCAGGGCCTTGGCGGCGTCCGAGGGGCCGAGGATCGAGGCGAGGCCGAGGCTCGCGATCATCGCGAATTGCTGGCGCATCTCCTCGGGCTTGCGGCCGGCCTTGCGGGCCTCATTCGCGATCAGCTTCTCGACAAGGCCGAAGTTCTCCAGCTTGGCGTTGAGCCCGCGCGCGGTTGCGCCGAGAGCCGCGACCTGGGCGAGGGCGGCATCGCTCGAGAACAGGTCCTTGGTGACGTTGCCGAGCGTGGCCGAGGCCTCCAGCCGTGCCAGGCCGGCGCCGCCGAACGAGATCTGGCGGATGGCAAGTTCGTTGCGCGCTGCTTCCCAGGCGAGGTCGAGCTTGGCCGAGAGATCGAGCGAGCGAATCCCCATGGCGATCAGGTCGCGGGCGGCCGGGTTGCCGGCGCCCTCGGTGATGGGCGCGACCAGCTTGTCGATGGTCACGACGAGGTTGGTCGGAATGCCGTTGAGCTGTTCGCCCGCCTTCAGCTCGAAGGTGCCGAGCCCGATCTTGATCGGCTGCCCACTGGGCAGCAGGGGCGGGGCATCGACCGAAAGACCGGCCAGCCGGATCGTGCCGATCGTCGGGATGTAGCGCCGCCAGTCGATCGTATCCGCATCGGTCTCGGGCTTGGCCAGCGCAGCCTGCAGTTCCTTGATGACCGGGGCGAAGGAGAATCCGGAATAGCTGATCGAATCGATCAACCCCTTGGCGCCGCCGCCCGAAAACTGCATCCCTTCGAGGGCGAAGCCGGATCTCGCCGGCGTGTCCTCGCCATAGGCGATGCGAGCGATCTTGACCTCGACCGCCTCCGGCTTGGCCCCGGCTTTGCCATCCGGGTTCGGCGCGACGACATTCATCGTCATGTCACGGATTTCGCCGCTGCCATGGTCGATGCGGTCATAGAGGGCGAGCAGGGAGCGGCCCATGCTCTTTTCGGCCTCGCGCTTTGCCGGGTCGGACTTGTCGCCGGGCGCATTGACCTCCTCCGACATCGCCACGAGCCGGTTGACGACCTCGCCCATCGGCTCCGCACCGACGCTGGCGGCGAAATCGCGGCCGACCGCCTTGCCGAAGCTGACCTTGCCGGCTGGTCCCATGTCGACGGTGTATCCATCCTGCTCGAAGCGCCGGAACAGCGGCCGCGCCGGCTCGTTCGAACCTGACGCGCTCCGCTCGGTGATGACGCGCGCCGTCTGCCGCAGGTCGAGCCCCTCGAAGCCGAGCCGCTTCAGCGTGCCGGTGATCTTGCCGGCGGGCTGGCTCTCGCCGGTCAGCGTGCCGCCCGACGATTCGCCTCGCGCCACCTTGCCGTCGCGCAGCTCCGAGAAGCGGACGTCGCGATAGGTCGTGACCTGCTTCTGCTTGCCTTGGCTGTGCTCGAAGACGAGCTCCGGCGCGGTGATCTCGGCGGCGTTCAGCCGATCGATGCGGGCCACGGCGCTCTCGCCCGTCCTGCCGTTGAGCAGCCCGGAGAAGGCCTCGCGCTCCAGGGTCGAACCCTTGACCAGAAGCTTGGGCGCCGAGATCACCATCGCGCCGAAGTCGAGCCGGACATTGTCGAGCTGGAAATCGGCGGCGGTCGCCGGCCTCGCCAGAACCAGCAAGACGAGGGCGAGTGCGGTCCCGACGAAGCGGTGCGGCCGGTGAAGGCGCGGAGCGGTCATGGTGGTCTCCAGGTTCTGTGGCGGCGACCCTGCCGCAAGCCGGCCGGGAAGAAAAGACGACAAGGCTGGACATGCTGATGAAAAGCTTGACCGCCCGGGTAGCTTGGCCGGTATCTGTCGAAGAATCGCCATCTCCGCCGTCATAGGTTCGGAGGACGCGAACGCCATGGAGCCACGACCGATGCCGGCCAAGACCCGTTCCCTCGCAGCCTGCCTGGCGGCAGCCGGCCTCATGCTCGCTGGTGCTTTGACGGCGCTCGCTCCGGCTGCCGCGACGCAGCCCCAGCTGGCGCAGGCCGCGCCTGCTGCGCAAGCCCCTACGGCACTGGAGACGCTGTCGATCGTCAGCGGCGACAAGCGCCACCCCTTCCAGGTCGAGGTTATGCGAACCGCCGAGCAGCGCGCCCGGGGCCTGATGCACCGGCGCTACCTGCCGGCCGATCGCGGCATGCTGTTCGACTTCGTACGGGTCGAGCCGGTCGCGATGTGGATGGAGAACACCTTCATCCCGCTCGACATGCTGTTCATCCGGGCCGACGGCACCATCGCCCGCATCGCCGAGAACACCGAACCGTTGTCGCAGCGCACGATCCCCTCCGGCGAGCCGGTGCTGTCTGTGCTGGAGATCAATGGCGGCATCAGCCGGACGCTAGGCATCAAGCCTGGCGACCGCGTCGAACACGCCCTGTTCAAGCGTTGAGGGGGCCACTGATCAACTCTGGCCCAAGGCGGCGACCGGACACGGTCACGGGCATCCCCGGGACGCTTGCGGGCCGAGGGGCCTGGCCTGGCGGCGGCTTCAGCCCGATCCTGACGAGAGGTGCCCGCCGGGGCCGAATTCCGTCTGGAATTCCGGTTCCCAAAACGACCGCGTGGTGCTATGCGGTTGCGCATCGCGGCAAGGTCCGGAGGACTTTGCGCGATGGTTTCGCAAGCTATTTGATGCACTTGCGATCAGTCGGGGTATAGCGCAGCCCGGTAGCGCATCTGCTTTGGGAGCAGAGGGTCCCAGGTTCGAATCCTGGTGCCCCGACCATACCGATTGTTTGGGGGCGGTTCGCATCGGTGCGGACGCCCCGGATTGAGACCGTCCGGCGGATCGCGTGATCCAGGACATCAGGCGAGGGCCGAGCGAGAGCCATGACCGCACGCATCTACCGCCCCGCCCGCACGGCCATGCAATCCGGCACGGCCAAGACCGAGCGCTGGCTTCTGGAGTACGAGCCCGAGCAGCCGCGCCAGATCGAGCCGCTGATGGGCTGGACCTCGTCGGGCGACATGAAGAGCCAGCTCAAGCTCTGGTTCGACTCGGAAGCCGAGGCGGTGGCCTATGCGACTCGCAACGGCATCGCCTATCGCGTCGAGCAGCCCAATGAGCCGACGCGCCGGACAGTCGCCTACTCCGACAATTTCAAGTACTCGCGTCTGGGTCAGTGGACGCATTGAGCGACTGAGAGCGGAGGCCTCGGCATCCGCGTCAGGGCCCGTAGCTCAGATGGATAGAGCAGCAGCCTTCTAAGCTGCTGGTCGCTGGTTCGAATCCAGCCGGGCTCGCCATTTTCTCGCCTTGGCCGGCGCTTCCGCCTCGCTGCGCGGCCGGCTGCCTGCGGCAGCCGGTTCGGTCTCCGGGAGACGCGATGAACAACCGCCAGATCGAGTTGTTCGCCGCGGTGATGAAGGCCGGCAGCGTCTCGCGGGCAGCCGAGCTGCTCGGCGTCACCCAGCCCGGTGTCAGCCGGGCCATCGCCGAACTGGAACGCTCCCTCGGCTTCCGCCTGTTCGACCGGGTCCGCAATCGCATCGTTCCCACCCCCGAGGGCAGGCTCTTCCATGCCGAGGTCGAGGCGAGCTTTCGCGGCATGGACCGGTTGCGGGCAAGTGCCGCGCGCATCCGCGACCACGGCGCCGGGCAGATCCGGATCGGCTCGCTCTCGGCCCTCGGCTCCTCGCTGGTGCCGCGGGCGGTACGCCGCTTCCGGGAGATGCGCCCCGACATCGCCGTGACGCTGATGGTGCTGCCTTCGCGCGACGTGCGCGACGGCGTGGTGTCGGGCGCCTTCGATCTCGGGCTGGCCGCGGACGAGATCGATGTCAGCGGCGTGCTGCACCAGCCCTTCGTCTCGCCGCGCGCGCTCTGCGCCATGCCGATCGGGCACCCGCTCTGCGAGCGCGAGACGATCACGCCGCATGACCTCGCCGGTGTCGACTTCATCGCCTATGTACCGGAGGACCGAGCGCGCCAGCGGCTCGACCAGATCCTGGCGGAGTCGGGGGCCGCGCCGCCGCATGTCGTCGTCGAGACGATCTATGCTTCGACCGTCTGCTCGCTGGTGGCGGAAGGTGTCGGCGTCGGACTCGTCAGCCCCTATGCCGTTGCCGGCGCCGATCCGAGCCGCCTGGTGCTCAGACCCTTCGAGCCGGCGGTGCAGAGCAAGAGCCTGCTGATCCTGCCGCTCGACAGGCCGAAATCGCAGCTGGTGCGCGACTTCATCGACTGCCTCATGGCGGCGCGCTGAGCGCGGCGCCCGACCGGCATAACATCCCGGCATCGAGCGATACCCGAGGCCTGATTGTCTCATCGGAGCAAGGCTTTACGCCTTGTCCTCGAAAGGGACACATCATGCATGATCTCACCCGCTGCGTTCACCATCCGGCCGTCGACGAGGAAGGCTATGCCTCGCTTGCCGTGCCGACGCATCGCGCCTCGACCATCGTCTACAAGGACGCGGCGAGCTTCGCGGCGCGGAAGTACCGTGGCTTCGACGGCTACACCTACGGGCTGCATGGCACGCCGACGACGCGGACGCTCGAGGCGCAGCTGACGGCGCTGCATGGCGGCGTCCGCACCGTGCTGGTGCCGTCCGGCCAGGCCGCTGTGACCATCGTGATGCTGTCGGTCCTGATGCCCGGCGACAAGGTGCTGATTCCCGATCATGTCTATCCGCCGGTGCGCAGCTTCTGCGAGGACTATCTGGTGCCGCGCGGCATCGCCTACGGCGTCTACGACCCGCTGATCGGGGCTGGCATCGCCGAACTCATCGACGATCGGACGAAGCTGGTCTGGGTCGAGTCGCCGGGTTCGGGCACCATGGAGGTGCAGGACGTGCCGGCCATCGTGCAGGCGGCCAAGGCCAAGGGTGCGCTCGTCGGCTGCGACAACACCTGGGCGACGCCGCTGATCTTCAAGCCGCTGGCGCACGGCGCCGACTTCGCCTGCGAGGCTCTGACCAAATATGTCGGCGGGCATTCCGACCTGCTGCTCGGCTCCGTCACGGTCTCGGATATCGGGCTGCGCCAGAAGATGAAGGAGACGCTGCGGGCCTTCGGCGTCGGCGTCTCTCCCGATGAATGCCAGCTCGCGCTGCGCGGCATCGAGACGATGGGGCTGCGTGTCGCCCATATGGGCAAGGTCTCCGAGGATTTCGCCAGGCGACTGACGCATTCGCCGGCGGTCGAGCAGGTGCTGCATCCGGCGCTGCCATCCTGCCCCGGGCACGAATTCTGGAAGCGCGACATGGGCCGCTCCTCCGGCGTGTTCAGCATCGTGCTGAAGCCGGTCGCGGACGCGACGCTCGAAGCGGCGCTGACCGCGCTGAAGGTCTTCGCGATCGGCGCCTCCTGGGGCGGCACGCGCAGCCTGATCGCCCCCATGGCGATGAAAGGCGACCGAACGGTCAATCCGTGGACACCGGACGGTACGGTGCTGCGCATCAGCATAGGTCTGGAGGACGCCGACGACCTCTGGAACGACCTCGACGCGCTCCTGGTCGCGCTCGAGCAGAAACCGACCGCCAAGGTCGCCTGAGACGACAACAAGAGCCGGGACGAAACCGACGCGATGGGCGCAAAGCCCGCCGCGCGAGGAGAACTGTGCCTGCAAGTAACCGAAACAATAAGGGGAACATCATGAAGCGATGGATTTTCGGCCTGGCGGCGCTCGCGGCCGCGAGCACGCCAGCCTGGGCCCAACCGAGCGGCACGCTCGCCAAGATCAAGGAGCGTGGCCATGTCATCTGCGGCACCAGCCCAGGCGTCGCCGGCTTCTCGATCCAGGATGCGGCCGGGCGCTGGCACGGCTTCGACATCGACATCTGCCGAGCGCTGGCGGTCGCGATCTTCAACGATCAGGACAAGGCCAAGTTCGTTCCCCTGACCTCGAAGGACCGGCTGATCGCCCTGCAGGGCGGCGAGATCGACGTGCTGCCGCGGACAACCACCTGGACGCTGTCGCGCAATCTCGGACAGGGGGTCACCTTCACCGCCGTGAACTATTATGATGGGCAGGGCTTCATGGTGGCGAAGAAGCTCTCCGTCGCCAGCGCGACGAAGCTCGACGGCGCGTCAGTCTGCGTCGCCCAGGGCACGACGAGCGAACTGAATCTCGCCGACTATTTCCGCAAGCTCGGCATGAAATACGAGCCGGCAGCCTTCGGGACCTCGGAAGAGGCGCTCAAAGCCTATGAGTCGGGCCGCTGCGACGCCTACACGACGGACATCTCGGCGCTTTCGGCCGTGAAACTCAAGCTGCAGGATCCGGACAGCCACATCATCCTGCCCGAGGTCATCTCCAAGGAGCCGCTGGGTCCCTGGGTCCGGACCGGAGACGAGGGCTGGTTCAACCTTGTCCGCTGGACGGTCGCCGCGCTGGTCAATGCCGAGGAACTTGGCGTGACGCAGGCGAATGTCCGCGAGATGACGAAATCCACCAATCCGGAGCTCAAGCGCTTCCTCGGGCTGGACGGCAAGTTCGGCGAGGCGATGGGCGTCAGCAACGACTGGGTCGTCCGGATCATCGCGGCCGTGGGCAATTACGGCGAGTCCTTCGAGCGCTATCTCGGATCGCAGTCGCGCCTCCAGCTCCAGCGAGGCCCCAATGCGCTCTGGACCCAAGGCGGCCTTCAGTACAGCCCGCCGTTCCGCTGAGATGACGAGGCCGGGCGGGCTCTGATCGTTCGCCCGTCACGCTGCTCATCCGGATTGGGCGGGGATCGCTCTTTACCGCGGCGGTTGCCGGCGCCTACAAGCCGCCCATCGAAGCGGGAAGAGACCATGAGCGACGTCAGGGATTCGAACGGCAATCTGCTGAAGGACGGCGATTCCGTCACGCTGATCAAGGATCTCAAGGTCAAGGGCACGTCGGTGACGCTCAAGCGCGGCACCCTCGTCAAGAACATTCGCCTGACCGACGACGCAGGCGAAATCGAGTGCAATGCCGAGAAGGTCAAGGGCCTCGTGCTGAAGACCGAGTTCCTGAAGAAGGCGTAAGTCAGGGGCAGGGGCAGGTCATTCTTCCCGGCCCCAATTGCGTAGGCGCCTGATCGTGGCGGTTGGGTCCGACGGCCGGCGCTGCCACAGGCCGCGCAGAAGGCTGACCGCGAAGAACAGGCCGAAGCTCGGCAGGGCGATCGCGACGGGAACGGTGAGGAGCCCCATGGCGCAGCCGCCGGAATCGCCCGCACCGCATTTCGGATCGAGCATCATCGCGCCGAACACGAACATCACGGCCAGGAGTGGGCCAAGCAGCAGGCCCCACAGCCCGGCGCGCAGCGCCTTCCAGAACAGCCTGCCCATGCCCGCCCCCTGCGAAACGGCAGGCTAGCAATCGCGCTGGGAACTGTCATGCCGGGCGCGCAATGCCTCGCCCGCTTGCCGCGACGCAGCATGCGGCGTAAACCGCGCCGGCCGACATTGGCGCGGCTTCGCCTTGATCGTGCCCGAAAAGCCCGTCATCGCGGCGCCGGCTTATCGGGGATAGCCGGTCCCGCCATTCCCGGCCTTCAGGACAGGTGCGACCCGAGCGGTCGCGAGGATGCACGATGTTTTCGCTGACGCCCGCGCTCGACCGTCTCGTGGCCATGGCCTCGGCCAGCCATGCCCGTGCCTGTGCGCTGCTCCTCCTGCTGTCGCTGGCCGCGTTCCTGCCCGGCTTCCACACCTTGCAACCGCTCGATCGCGACGAGCCTCGCTTCGCGCAGGCGAGCAAGCAGATGCTCGAGACGCGCGATTTCGTCGACATCCGCTTCCAGGACGAAGCGCGCCACAAGAAGCCGGTGGGCATCTACTGGCTCCAGAGCGCGACGGTCGCCGCCGCCGAGGCGCTCGGCGTGCCGCAGGCGCGCACGCAGATCTGGCTCTATCGCATTCCTTCGCTGATCGGCGCCATCGCGACCGTCCTGCTGAGCTACTGGGCCTTGCTGGCTTTCGTCGATCGCCGCTTCGCGCTGCTCGGCGCTGCCTTGATGGCGGCTGCGGTACTGCTGGGCGTCGAGGCCCGCATCGCCAAGACCGACGCGCTGCTGTCGGCCTGCGCCGTCGCGAGCCTGGGCGCCCTGGCGCGCACCTGGCTGGACTGGACGCGCTCGCTCGCCTTCGTGCCGAGTTCGCGCAACTGGCTGGTCTTCTGGGGCGCGACCGCGCTCGGCCTCCTGCTGAAGGGGCCGATCGTGCCGATGGTCTGGGGCCTGGCCATTCTCGTCCTGAGCATTCGCGAGCGCAGTTTCCGCTGGCTCGCACCGCTGCGCTTCGGGCGTGGCCTGCTGCTCTGCCTCGTGGTCGTGCTGCCCTGGTTCGCCGCGATCGCCTGGAAGACGGGCGGCAGCTTCTTTGCCGCCAGCGTGGGCCAGGACATGCTCGGCAAGGTCGCCGAAGGGCAGGAGAAGCACTGGGGCCCGCCGGGGCTCTACCTGCTGATCTTCTTCGGCACCTACTGGCCGGCCGCGGCATTCGCCGCGATGGCTATTCCCTTCGCCTGGGTCAGGCGCCGCGAGCCGCAGGTGTTGTTCCTGCTCGCCTGGATCGTGCCGTCCTGGCTTGTCTTCGAAGCGGTACCGACGAAGCTGCCTCACTATGTCCTGCCGCTCTATCCGGCGATCACCGCGCTGCTCCTGCTCGCGATCGTCAATGGCGGGATCGACCGCTTCCGCCGCGGCGCGGTCGCGACCGCGCTCCTCGTCGTGCTCGTGCCGCTGGCCCTGATCGGCGTCATCATCGGGGCCAACTGGTCGCTCGACGGCACGCTGCCCTATCTCGCGCTGCCGTTCCTGCTGCTGACCTTGCTCGTCGCGGCCAGCGCCGTCGCCGCTTTCCGCCGCAGCGACTTCGAGGGCGTGCTCCGGCGCTGCGTGCTGGCGAGCCTGCTGCTCGGCGTCGGCGTCTACGGCTTCGCCATCGAGAGTATGCGCTCGCTCAAGCTCTCGCCACGATTGGCCGAGGCCGCACGTTCCGTGGGCTGCGCCGATCCGGCCGTGATGACCGTGGGCTATCGCGAGCCGAGCCTCGTCTTCCTGACGGGAACCAATCTCGCGATGGGGACGGACGGCGCCGAGGCTGCCGCCTTCCTGAACCAGGCGGGCTGCCGCATCGCCTTCGTCGAGGCGCGCCACGGCGCCGCGTTCCAGGCGGCGATCGCCCAGGCCGGGCTGACGCCGCGGCTGGTCACCACGATCCGCGGCTTCAACCTGAATGGCGGCCGCCGGCTCGAGATGGCCGTCTATGCGCGGCCGTGAGACCGGCGCAATGGCGCCGTGCCCGAAAGTTCCTTGCCCTGTCCGCCTCGCTGACGCAGGTTGCGGGCCATTTTGCCGGATGAGGCTCTTTTGACCGAACCTTCTTCCCTTGCCCCGCTGCTGAGCGTGGTCGTGCCCGTCCGCAACGAGGTGGGCAATGTCGGGCCGCTCCTGGCGGACATCGAGGCCGCCTGCGCGCCGCTCGGTGCCTTCGAGGTCGTATACGTCAATGACGGCTCGAGCGACGGCACGCCGGCGGCGCTCGCGGCCCTGGCGTCGAACCGCCCTTGGCTGCGGATCGTCACCCATGCCCAATCCTGCGGCCAGAGCGCCGCGGTCAGGAGCGGCGTGCGGCACGCCCGTGCCCCGATCGTCGCGACGCTCGATGGCGACGGCCAGAACGATCCCGCCTTCCTGCCGGCCATGGTCGAGGCGCTGCAGAAGGCCGGCATGCAGGCCGGGCTGGTCCAGGGGCAGCGCGTCGGCCGCAAGGATACGGGCTTCAAGAAGCTGCAGTCGCGCATCGCCAACGGCGTGCGCGGCCGGCTGCTGAAGGACGGCACGCGCGATACCGGCTGCGGGCTGAAATGCTTCCGGCGCGAAGCCTATCTGGCGCTGCCCTATTTCGACGCCCTGCACCGCTTCATGCCGGCGCTGATGGTACGCGAGGGCTACGAGGTCGTGCATGTCGATGTGCGCGACCGCCCGCGTCTCAGCGGCGTCTCGAACTACGGCTTCTTCGACCGGCTCTGGGTCGGCGTCCTCGATCTCGTCGGGGTCTGGTGGCTGATCCGGCGCCGCAAGCGCGTGCCGCAGATTGTCACGGAGAACAGGTGATGCTGATCGATCTGCAGAACAAGATCGGCAACTACTTCCACGAGGTTTTCGTCAACAACCTCGATTGGTGGGTCGTGCTCGGTGTGGTCGCACAGGCGCTGTTCACGATGCGCTTCGTCGTCCAATGGCTCGCCAGCGAGAAGGCAAAGAAGTCCGTCGTGCCGATGACGTTCTGGTGGTTCTCGATCGGCGGCGGCATGCTGCTGCTGGTCTACGCCCTGCACCGGCGCGATCCGGTCTTCATCATCGGCCAGGGCTTCGGCGTCTTCGTCTATCTGCGCAATCTGCAATTCGTGCTCCGCGCCCGGGCAAGAGGCGAGGACACCAATGCGGGGCCCGGCTAGGCCCGCGCCGGAAAACGGGCCCGGTCCGACGCCGAGCCCGCTCCGACCGCTCAGGCGGCGGCGCGCAGCCGGGCGAAGCCGGCTTCGAGATCGGCCTTGAGGTCGTCGAGATCCTCCAGCCCGATATGGATACGGACCGTCGGACCCGAGAAGTTCGGCGTCGTCGCTGTGCGGTAGGCCTTGCAGTCGAACGGCAGGACGAGGCTCTCATATCCGCCCCATGACGCGCCCATGCCGAACAGGGTGAGCCCGTCCAGCATCGCCGCCACCGCCTTCATCGAGACGGGTTCCAGCTCGAAGCCGAAGAGCGAGGAGGCGCCTGTAAAATCGCGCTTCCAGAGGGCATGGCCGGGATCGCCCGGCAGGGCCGGGTGCATGACGCGTGCGACCTCGGGCCTGGCCGCCAGCCACTGCGCCATGGCGATGCCGGCCGGCATCTGCTCCTTCAGGCGGATCGCCATGGTGCGCATGCCGCGCAGCGTCAGGAAGGCATCCTCCGGCGCGATGATGACACCGAGCTGCTCCCAGCTGGCGCGCAGCTGCTTGTAGAGCTCCGGCGTCCGGGCCGAGACGGTGCCGATCAGGACGTCGGAATGGCCGGCATAGTACTTGGTGCCGGCCTGCACTGTGACGTCGACACCCGCCTTGTGGCTGTCGAAGAAGAGCGGCGTCGCCCAGGTATTGTCCATCATCACCAGGATCTGGCGGGCGTGGGCGGCTTTGACGATCGCCGGGATGTCCTGCATCTCGAAGGTCTGGGATCCCGGCGTCTCGGTCCAAATCGCCTTCGTGTTCGGCTTGAACAGCTCCGCGATGCCGGCGCCCACCGTGGGATCGTAATAGGTCGTCTCAACGCCCATGCGCTTCAGCATCGATTCGCAGAAGATGCGCGTCGGCCGATAGACGCTGTCGGTCACCAGGACGTGATCGCCGGCCGAGAGGAAGGCCAGGAAGGGCAGGGTGCAGGCGAGCAGGCCGGAGGGCGTGATCACCGTGCCGGCACCGCCCTCGATCGTATTGCAGGCGGCCACCAGGGCGTCGATCGTCGGGTTGCCCTGCGTGCCGTAGGTGTAGCGCGCCTTGCGGACGAGGAAATCCTCGGTGCTGGGATAGACCACCGTCGAACCGCGCACGATCGGCGGATTGACGAAGCCGTAACTGTCGGCCGGATCACGGCCGGCCATGACGAGACGGGTTCTTTCGCTAAGGCGCGCGAAGTCGGACGGGGGCAGCTTTTTCATGGCACCGGTAGGCACTGGGGGTGTTTGGGAGGAATGGGTCAGGCTTGACCACCCCCACAAACTCGCATGTGATGTATGCAGCGGACAAGGGGCGGCGCCGGTGAGGAGCCTTGCTTGACGCTCATGTAGGGCTCTGGCAATCGACGACGAGGGGATGTCGCTTATTTCGTGTGCAATCGAGCGAACTCGAGTTTCGCCGGCGATGGAACCGATGAAGGCCTGCCGGCTGAGGCCGGGCAGGAGACCTCAATGGGAGAGAGTTCTATGAAAAAGATTTTGGCAGCCGCGATCGCAGGGCTCGGGTTCGCCCTCACGGCGACGACAGTGTCGGCGCAGGCACCCGCGACCCTGGCCCAGGTCAAGCAGCGCAACATCCTCAACTGCGGCTCGAATACCGGCCTCGCCGGCTTCGGCGTGCCGGACGCCCAGGGCAACTGGGGCGGGCTCGACGTCGAGTTCTGCCGCGCCGTCGCGGCCGCGATCTTCAACGATCCGACCAAGGTCAAGTTCATTCCGCTCTCGGCCAAGGATCGCTTCACGGCGCTCCAGTCGGGTGAGGTCGACCTCCTGGTCCGCAACTCGACCTGGACGATGACGCGCGACGCGTCGCTCGGCCTGCTCTTCACCGGCGTGAACTACTATGACGGTCAGGGCTTCATGGTCCGCAAGAAGCTCGGCGTCACCTCGGCGCTCCAGCTTTCCGGCGCTTCGGTCTGCACCCAGCAGGGCACCACGACCGAGCTGAACCTCGCCGACTTCTTCCGCGCCAACAACCTGAAGTACGAGGTCGTCGCCTTCGCCTCGTCCGACGAGACGGTCAAGGCCTATGACGCCGGCCGCTGCGACGCCTTCACCACCGACGCCTCGGGCCTCTATGCCGAGCGCCTCAAGCTGACGGCGCCGGACGACCACATCGTGCTGCCTGAGATCATCTCTAAGGAGCCGCTCGGCCCGTCGGTCCGCAACACCGATCCGCAATGGTTCAACCTGGTGAAGTGGGTCCACTTCGCCATGCTGAACGCCGAGGAACTCGGTGTGACCAAGGCCAATGTCGACGAGATGCTGAAGTCGCCGAACCCGGAGATCAAGCGCCTGCTCGGGACCGAGGGCAAGTTCGGCGAGACCGTCGGCCTGACCTCCGATTGGGTCGTCCGGATCATCAAGCATGTCGGCAACTACGGCGAGTCCTTCGAGCGCAACGTCGGCCAGGGTTCGCTGCTGAAGATCGCCCGCGGCCAGAACGCGCTGTGGACCAAGGGCGGACTGCAGTACGCCCCGCCGGTTCGCTAAGATCTTTCGGCGGGCGCCGCGGCATGCGGCGCCCGCCGGTTTCCGTGACGAATCAAGGCCATGACTCGGCCAAAAGGAGGAGGCGCCAGGCTGGGGAGCTTGGTCCGGGACTTGCAAGGCAACCGAGAACGGGCAGGAACCCGTTCCGCCAACAGGGGAACATGGCATGAAGACAATTTTCGCCGCGGCGCTCGTCGCTGCAGCAACAACGGTATGCGTCGGCGGGGCCCAGGCCCAGACCGGCCTGCTGGCCCAGATCAAGACCAAGGGCGTCCTGACCTGCGGCGTCGGCCCCGGCCTCGCGGGCTTCGGCATCCCTGACGCCCAGGGCGTCTGGAGCGGGCTCGACGTCGACCTCTGCAAGGCGATCTCGGCTGCCATCTTCAACGACCCGAACAAGGTCAAGTACATCCCGCTCTCGTCGAAGGACCGTTTCACGGCGCTCCAGTCGGGCGAAGTCGACCTGCTGTCCCGCAACACGACCTGGACGATGTCGCGCGACACCTCGCTCGGCCTCAACTTCGCGGGCATCAACTACTATGACGGCCAGGGCTTCCTCGTCCGCAAGAAGCTCGGCGTCGATTCCGCGCTCAAGCTTGCCGGCGCCTCGGTCTGCACCCAGCAGGGCACGACGACCGAGCTGAACCTCGCCGACTACTTCCGCGCCAACAAGATGAAGTACGAGGTCGTGGCCTTCGCGAGCGCGGACGAGACGATCAAGGCCTATGAATCCGGCCGCTGCGATGCCTTCACCACCGACGCCTCGGGTCTCTATGCCGAGCGCCTGAAGCTCTCTGTGCCGGCTGACCACATCGTCCTGCCCGAGATCATTTCCAAGGAGCCGCTCGGACCGGCGGTTCGCCATGGCGACGACAACTGGCTCGACGTGGTCCGGTGGACGCACAACGCCATGCTCAACGCCGAAGAGCTCGGCGTGACCAAGGCCAATGTCGACGAGATGCTGAAATCCGAAAATCCGGAGATCAAGCGCCTCGTCGGGACCGAAGGCAAGTTCGGCGAGGCCATCGGCCTGCCCAATGACTGGGCCTACCGGATCATCAAGCATGTCGGGAATTACGGCGAATCCTTCGAGAAGAACGTCGGCTCCGGCTCGCTTCTGAAGATCGCGCGCGGCCAGAACGCGCTCTGGACCAAGGGCGGGCTGCAATACGCCCCGCCGATCCGCTGACCGGATGGCGCGGCGCCCCAGGCGTCGCGCCGCCCCAAGAAGAACGGCACGGCCGACGGCGGTTAACTGACCGTCGTCGGATCGCGGGCCGCAACGAGCATCAAAAAAGGGCGTAACAGGTGGCGACCATTCCGACCGAAACTGTTCGACCGAGCAGGGCCTCGCTATTCTATGATCCGAGGATCAGAGGCTATGTCTATCAGATCGCCCTGATCGCGATCGTCGGCTTCCTGATCTGGTCGGCCGCTTCCAATGCGATCGAGAACCTGCGGGCACAGAAGATCGCTTCGGGCTTCGGCTTCTGGCACAATGCTGCCGGCTTCGACGTCAATCAGAAGCTCATCCCGTTCAGCGCATCGGGCTCGACCTATGGCGAAGCCTTCTGGGTCGGGCTGCTCAATACGCTGCTGGTCGCCTCGATCGGCATCGTGCTCTCGACCTTTCTCGGCTTCTTCGTCGGCGTCGCCCGGCTGTCCAGCAACTGGGTGCTGGCGAAGCTCGCGATGATCTATGTCGAGGTCATCCGCAACCTGCCGCTGCTGCTGCAGCTGTTCTTCTGGTACAATGCGGTGCTGAAGCCGCTGCCGGATGCGCGCAACTCGATCGCCTTGCCGGGCTCGATCTTCCTGAACAATCGCGGCCTGATCCTGCCCAATCCGCAGTTCGCCCCGGGCTTCATGGCCGTGGTGATCGCCTTCCTGCTCGCGGTCGTCGCCGCGGTCGTCTTCCACCGCTGGTCGAAGAAGCAGCAGGAACGGACCGGTCGGCAATATCCCAACGGCCTGATCGCGGCCGGCCTCATCATTGGCGTTCCGCTCCTGGTCTATTTCGCCGCCGGACAGCCGCTCTCGTTCGAGTTTCCGCAGCAGGGCCGCTTCAACCTGACCGGCGGCCTGCAGATCTTCCCGGAGTTCGTCGCGCTCCTGATCGGCCTGACGACCTATACCGCCGGCTTCATCGCCGAAGTGGTGCGCGCCGGCATCCTGGCCGTGTCGAAGGGCCAGACCGAGGCGGCCCATGCCCTCGGCCTGCGTCCGGGCCCGACGCTGAAGCTCGTCGTGATCCCGCAGGCGATGCGCGTGATCATCCCGCCATTGACCTCGAACTATCTCAACCTGACCAAGAACTCCTCGCTGGCGGTCGCGATCGGCTATCCCGATCTCGTCCAGGTCTTCACCGGAACGGTGCTGAACCAGACCGGCCAGGCGGTCGAGGTCGTCGCCATCACCATGGCGGTCTATCTGACCATCTCGCTCGTGACGTCGCTGTTCATGAACATCTACAACAAGCGCATGGCGCTGGTGGAACGGTGAGGGCGCCGACATGACCGACGCAACGCTCGAAAACGCACGCTACGCCTTCGTCCGCAAGGAGACGCTGGAGCAGGAGGCCGCGCCGCTGTCGGTGGCGGGGCCCGTCGCCTGGATCCGGAACAACCTGTTCTCCGGGCCCTTGAACACGCTGCTGACGCTGGTCTGCCTCTATGTCGTGGTGACCACCGTGCCGGAGCTGTTCCGGTTCTACTTCATCGACGCGGTCTGGACCGGGGCCAACCGCGATGCCTGCCTGGCGGAAAAGGCCGGCCGTCCGGTCGGCGCCTGCTGGGCCTATGTCGCCGATCGCTTCCAGTACTTCATCTATGGCTCCTATCCGGTGCAGCAGCGCTGGCGGGTCAACATCGTCTTCGCGATGTTCGCGATCGGCGTGGTCTGGATGCTGTGGGACCGGGCACCGCTGAAGAAGGTCGGCGCGTTCTTCTTCTTCGTGATGCTGCCGATCAGCGCCTACATGCTGCTGCTGGGCGGTGACGCCGTGGAGAGCCGGCTGCGCGTCCTGATCCTGATCACCTTCGCGCTCGCGCTGCTCTACATGGTGCTGTCCTTCGTGCCCTCGCTGGCGCGGTTCTGGACCGGTCCGGCGCTGCTCGCCGTGGAGGAAGCCGCGCCGCCCTGGAAGCGCTTCTACCGGCCCAAGCGCCTGATCCTGGTGGCGATGGTCATCTTCGGGCTGATCGCGATGCTCGACAGCCAGCTCGGCCTGCCGCGGGTCGATACCGGCCTGTGGGGCGGGATGATGGTGACCTTCCTGATCGCGGCGGTCGGCATCGTCTTCTCGCTGCCGCTGGGCGTGATGCTGGCGCTCGGACGGCGTTCGAGGCTGCCGGCGATCCAGCTGCTCTCGGTGATCTTCATCGAGTTCGTGCGCGGCGTGCCGCTGATCACCGTGCTGTTCATGGCGAACACCATGCTTCCGCTGTTCGTGCCGCAGGAGTATTCGCCCGATCGCCTACTGCGCCCGCTGATCGGCGTCGCCCTGTTCGCCGCCGCCTACATGGCGGAGGTGATCCGCGGCGGCCTGCAGGCGATCCCGAAGGGCCAGTACGAGGGCGCCATGTCGCTCGGCCTCGGCTACTGGCAGATGATGCGGCTGATCATCCTGCCGCAGGCGCTGCGCATCGTGATCCCCGGCATCGTCAACACCTTCATCGGGCTGTTCAAGGACACGACGCTGGTCACCATCGTCGGCATCTTCGACTTCCTGAGGACCATCGAGGCGACGCTGGTCGATCCGACCTGGGCAACGCCGACCACCCGCGCGACGGGCTATGCCTTCGCCGCGGTCTTCTATTTCCTGTGCTGCTGGGGCATGTCGCGCTACTCGATCGCGGTCGAGAAGCGCCTCGCCGCCGGCCAGAGACGCTGAGAGGGACCACGAACATGGCAACGGCTAGTGTGAAGACGACGGATCCCCGTCCGGCGGCGCTGAAAGTGACCTCGCTCAACACCGAGACGGCGGTCGAGATGATCGGTGTCAACAAGTGGTATGGCGAGTTTCACGTCCTGCGTGACATCAACATCAAGGTTTCGCGCGGCGAGAAGCTGGTGATCTGCGGCCCGTCGGGCTCGGGCAAGTCGACGATGATCCGCTGCATCAACCGGCTGGAGGAGCACCAGAAGGGCCAGATCATTGTCGACGGCACGGAACTCACCAACGATCTCAAGAAGATCGACGAGATTCGCCGCGATGTCGGCATGGTGTTCCAGCACTTCAACCTGTTCCCGCATCTGACGATCCTCGAGAACCTGACGCTCGCGCCGATCTGGGTGAAGAAGATGCCCAAGAAAGACGCCGAGGAAATCGGCATGCACTATCTCAAGCGCGTCAAGATCCCCGAGCAGGCGGCGAAGTATCCGGGCCAGCTCTCCGGTGGCCAGCAGCAGCGCGTGGCCATCGCCCGCTCGCTCTGCATGAGCCCCAAGATCATGCTGTTCGACGAGCCGACCTCGGCGCTCGACCCCGAGATGGTCAAGGAGGTGCTCGACACCATGGTTTCGCTCGCCGACGAGGGCATGACCATGCTCTGCGTCACGCACGAGATGGGCTTCGCGCGCCAGGTCGCGGACCGCGTCATCTTCATGGATGCCGGCCAGATCGTCGAGTCGAACGAGCCCAACGAGTTCTTCAAGAATCCGCAGCACGAGCGCACCAAGCTGTTCCTCAGCCAGATCTTGCACTGAGCCACGACACGCGGCGGAAACCCCAATTGGAGCGCCGGAGCGATCCGGCGCGCCAATTCTTTGAAATCACTGCATTTTCGATCGCCGTTCGCGAGCCCGCCGCGGCACCGATGGCAGACGCGGGGGAACAATACCGGCAGGCGATGGTTGTCCTCGCAAATCGGAGGACCCAACATGAAGCCGTTCATTCCTGCCCTGGTGGCTGCCCTGATCACGACGGGCGGCGCCTACGCCCAGTCGATCAACATCGGGCCGGGCGGTGTTCAGGTCGATCCGCGCTCGCCGCGCGAGCGTGCCATCGACCGTGATATCCGCCGCGAGGAGCGCGCCCGTGAACGCGAGCGCTACTACCGTGTCCGCGACCGTAGCGATTGCCGGACCATCACGACGGTTCGCGAGACGCCACGCGGCGAGATCCGCCGCACTGAGCGCGTCTGCGACTGATCGGGTTCGATAAATACGGAAAGGCCCGCCCTGCGATCGCTGGGCGGGCCTTCGTGTTTACAGATCTGGCGTCCGACGCAGGCGTTATTTGCCGTCGCGGGCTTTCACGGCCGTGTCCGGGAAATCGCTGAAAATCCCATCGATGCCGAGTGCGAGGAAGGCCTTGTACTCGGCTGCGGGATCGCCACTGAAATCGGACGCCAGCCGCTTGGGCTCGCTGCGGAATGTCCAGCTATGGACGAGCAGCCCGGCAGCATGGGCGTCCTTGATGACATTGGTCGGTGCGATCAGAACCCGGTCGCGCTCGTCGATGACACCGTCCTTGTTGAGGTCCTGCGGCTTGCCGTCGGCACCGATGACCTGCTTGCCGGCGAGAATATAGGGCTTCCAGGGGCCGACGCCGTCCGCATAGGTCGCGATCTGCTTCAGGCCTTCGGCGGACAGCAGGTCCTGGTTGGTGCGGCTGTCGCCCAGCACCGCAAAGTCATAGGGGCGGTCGAACGGGGCCGCGAGCGTGACGCGCCCATCCTTGTCGACACCATCGCCATCGACGAGCTGGACCAGACGCAGCTGAGTCTTCGGACGCAGGTATTTGAGGTTCGCCGTCTCGAAGCTCTGGATGAACACTGGCGAGGTCTTCTCGGTCCAGCCGGCCGCCTTGAGGATGTCGAGCAGCTTGTCTTCGAAAGCCAGCCCGAGCGCAGCGTGATAGGTCGGGTGCTTGGTCTCGGGATAGACGCCGATCGTGCGGCCGGTGCGCGCGCTCTCGGATTTGGCGAGGTCGATCACCTCCTGGAAGGTCGGGATCGCATATTTGCCGTTATGCGACTGGTCGCGATCGCCGAAGGCCTGCTTTGCCTTGAGCGTCTTGATCTCGGCGAGGGTGAAGTCGTTGGCGAACCAGTCCTCGGTGTCGATGCCGTCGACCTTGCGCTTGGTCTTGCGCCCGGCGAATTCCGGCTTCGTCGCGACGTCGGTGGTGCCGCTCAGCATCGGCTCGTGGCGCACCACCAGCACGCCGTCCTTGGTCGAGACCAGGTCCGGTTCGATGAAGTCGGCCCCCTGTTCGATCGCGAGCTTGTAAGCTTCGAGCGTGTGCTCGGGCAGGTAGCCGCTGGCGCCGCGATGCGCGATGATCAGTGGCTTCTGGCCAGACAGCGTAGGGGCGGCGGCCGTTTGCGCCAGACCGGCCTGGGGCGCGAATGCGGCGAGGCCGAGGACGGTCGCAAGGCCGGTGGAAAGCAGGGTTTTCGTCATCATGGCATCGATCCTTGGAACGGCGTTTCCGACGCGACCCTGATCGGGCGATCTGACAGGCGATTGAATGCCTGGTGGCCTCCCCGCAGCCATAGCTGCGGGGAGGGGAAGTCTCAACGGCGCGGGCCGTTCTCCAGCGTCGTCTTGGCGTCGAGACGCTTGGCCGGCGGCGGGGTCAGGTCCGGCGCAGGCTGCGCGGCACAGGCGGCGAGCGCGAGCGCGATCAGGGAAGCGACAACGAGATGGCCGGCACGGTGCATGAACAGGACCTTTTGTTGCAAGAGGCAGTTGCCTCGTGTTTCAGCCTGTGGAAGGACCGCGTCAAGAGCATGACGCGAGGCGCGCTATGACCGTGCGTCATGTTTGAAATCGACCAATCTCGATATCGACCCGCAAAATTGCCGGCGCTTCGACGAGCGTCCGGACCCCGGAATTCACCGCCATGACGCCCGCCGCCCGCATCAGCGCCGCCATCGAGGTGCTGGACGACATCATCCAGCGCCGGCGCCCGGCCTCCGACGCACTCAAGGACTGGGGCCTGTCGCGCCGCTTCGCCGGTTCGAAGGACCGGGCCGCCATCGCTTCGCTCGTTTATGATGCACTGCGCCGCAGGGCTTCGAGCAGCTTCGCCATGGGCTCGGAAGCGCCCCGCGCGCTGCTGCTCGGCATGCTGGCGCGGCTGCGCGGGCTCGGTCTGGAGGAGATCGCCTCGCTCTGCTCCGGCGAGAACCACGCTCCCGCGCCCCTGGAGGCGGAGGAGGTCGATCGGCTCGTCGCCCTGTCGCTCGCCGGTGCGCCCGACTGGGTCCGCGCAGACGTTCCCGAATGGCTCTGGCCCGCCTTCACCGTGGCCTTTGGCGCCGATGCCGTGGCGGAGGGCGAGGCGCTCGCCGGTCGGGCGCCGATCGACATCCGCGCCAACCGGCTCAAGACCACGCGCGCGACGCTGCTGGCCGAGCTTGCTCATGCGAACCCGGAGACAGGAGCATGGTCGCCGGATGCACTGCGCTTCCAGCCTGGCCATGACGGGCGCGGCCCCTCGCTCCAAGCCGAGCCCGCCTTCTTCGCCGGCGGCTTCGAGATCCAGGATGAAGGTTCTCAGCTCGTCACCCTTCTGGCCGGCGCAAAGCCTGGACAGACCGTGATCGACCTCTGCGCCGGGGCAGGGGGCAAGACACTGGCGCTGGCCGCGTTGATGAACAATCAGGGGCGCCTCTTCGCCACCGATCTCGACAGCCGCAGGCTTGCCCCGCTGCATGAGCGGCTGGCGCGCTCGGGGGCAGGCATCGCCGAGATCCGGATCCCGCGCTCGCGCGGCCATGAGCCGCTGGCCGATGTCGAGGGCCAGGCCGATCTCGTGCTGGTCGACGCGCCCTGCACGGGCTCGGGCACTTGGCGGCGCAATCCGGATGCGAAATGGCGGGTGCGGCCGGGCGCGCTCGCCGAGCGCGTCAAGGACCAGGCGGAAGTGTTGGCCCGCGCCGCAAGGCTCGTGAAGCCCGGCGGCCGCATCGCCTACATCACCTGCTCGGTGCTGCCGGACGAGAACGACGCGGCCATTTCCGGTTTCCTCGCCAAGCATGGCGGCTTCGCCCCGGTTCCTCTGCCGCAGCTCCTGGCGTCGCCCGAGGGGGACTTCAGCCTGCTGGCGCGCTTCGCGACCGAACACGGCGTGCAATTCTCGCCACGGCGCACCGGAACCGACGGCTTTTATCTGGCCTGCGTCCAGCGCGGGGCCTGACACAGGAAACAGCCCGTTGCACCGCATCGCGCGATGGCTTAACCGAGCGCGATGACGAGCGAAACTCACCACGACTCCATCCTCATCATCGACTTCGGTTCGCAGGTCACGCAGCTGATCGCGCGGCGCATCCGCGAGTTCGGCGTCTATTGCGAGATCGCCCCGTTCCAGTCGGCCTCCGAAGCCTTCCAGCGGCTGAAGCCCAAGGGCGTGATCTTCTCGGGCGGTCCCGCCTCGGTGCCCGACGAGGGCTCGCCACGCGCGCCGCAGGAAGTGTTCTCCACGGGTCTGCCGGTGCTCGGTATCTGCTACGGACAGCAGACCATGGCGCAGCAGCTCGGCGGCAAGGTCGAGAGCGGCCATGCCGCCGAATTCGGGCGGGCCGATGTCGAGATCGTCACGCCGTCGGCGCTCTTTGAGGGCGTCTGGGAGGAGGGCGGTCGCTATCCGGTCTGGATGAGCCATGGCGACCGCGTCACGCAGCTGCCCGCCGGCTTCAGCGTCAAGGCGACCTCCGAGAACGCGCCTTACGCGGTGGCCAGCGACGAGGAGCGGCGCTTCTACTCGACCATGTTCCACCCCGAGGTGGTGCATACGCCCGATGGCGGCAAGCTGCTCCGCAACTTCGTCGTCAACATCTGCGGCTGCACGCCGGACTGGAGCATGTCTGCCTATCGCGCCGAGATGCAGAAGAAGATCCGCGAGCAGGTCGGCAGCGGTCGCGTCATCTGCGGGCTGTCGGGCGGCGTCGATTCCGCCGTGGCCGCCGTCCTCATCCATGAGGCGATCGGCGATCAGCTGACCTGCGTCTTCGTCGATCACGGGCTGATGCGGATGAACGAGGCGGAAGAGGTCGTGCGCCTGTTCCGCGATCACTACAACATTCCGCTCGTCCATGTTGAAGCGGAAGAGCTTTTCCTGTCGGAGCTGGCCAAATGTGGCGCCGATCCGGAAGCCAAGCGCAAAACCATCGGCCGGCTCTTCATCGACGTCTTCGATGCGGAAGCCGCCAAGCTTGGTGGCGCCGATTTCCTCGCGCAGGGCACGCTTTACCCGGACGTGATCGAGAGCGTCTCCTTCTCCGGCGGGCCTTCGGTAACGATCAAGAGCCACCACAATGTCGGCGGCCTGCCCGAGCGCATGAAGATGAAGCTCGTCGAACCGCTGCGCGAATTGTTCAAGGATGAGGTCCGCGTGCTTGGCCGCGAACTCGGCCTGCCCGAGGCCTTCGTCGGCCGCCACCCCTTCCCGGGGCCGGGCCTCGCCATCCGCTGCCCCGGCGAGATCACCAAGGAGAAGCTCGATATCCTGCGCAAGGCAGATGCGATCTATCTCGACGAGATCCGCAAGGCCGGCCTCTACGACGTGATCTGGCAGGCCTTCGCCGTGCTGCTGCCGGTCCGCACCGTCGGGGTTATGGGCGACTATCGCACCTACGACCATGTCTGCGCCTTGCGCGCCGTGACCTCGGTCGACGGCATGACCGCCGATTTCTACCCCTACGACATGGCCTTCCTCGGCCGCACCGCGACCCGCATCATCAACGAGGTCAAGGGCATCAACCGCGTCGTCTACGACGTCACCAGCAAGCCCCCGGGCACGATCGAGTGGGAGTGACCTCGGCTCCCCGCTGACGCGGCGAAGACGGCGGTCCAGCGCGCATTGGAGAGGGAGCGCCGTCCGCCTCCCAACGGAGGCGCTCCCTCTCCGCAGGCCGGTGCCTGCGCTCGGCTCAGCCGTCGAGTGCCATGTTTTGGCTGGCCCATTCCGGCAGCAAAGACGAGTGATCGAGCCCTATACCGGCATGCACCTTGTGCCGGTTACGGGCGGATTAAATGGGCGTCACGCATCCGAGTGGGACGTGGGCCATTCGGTCACAAGGACAGCAGCGGCGGGAGCCGTCCCAGAGACGCGGCAATCGCGCGGCCAATGCCCCACACCAAGTCGTGATGTCGGATGGCTATCGGAGCGTTCCACGAGGACCGATCGAGGGCGCTGATTGCATTTGGACCCTGGACAACGGTCTGCTTAAGATGATCGCGGAGACCATCTCTTTCGCAGCGAGAAGCGAATGCGCATCCTCGTAGCAACCAACTTCCACCCGGTTCCTCCCGTCGACGGCATGCAATTGCATCTCTATGCGGTGCTCGCCGAACTCAAACAACGCCATGACATTCTGCTCATTAGTCCACGACCGACCAAGTCGAGCGTCGACGATCTGGAGTTGGCGAAGCTTTGCTCCGATCATGTCGAATACGATTTGACCTACGAGCAACCGCTTTTCTCACGGGCCTTGACCGAGTTGCGGACCTTTGTGACCGGTCGCTCAAGGGTCGTGGACTTCCTTCTCCGCTCATCTCTGCGCGATGCGGTGCTAAGAGCGGTCGAAACATTCAAGCCTGATGTGATTCATCTTCAATCCGGCGCCGTGGCCGCGCTCGCGCCCATCGATGGAATTGCCACGGTTGCTGCGCCGCTGGATGCCGACGACTTGAACGCAGCAGCCCGGATCGGCGCTGCCGGCAGTTCGACGGCCCGCTGGAAGGCGCGCCGTGAAGCGGCCCGGTTCAGACGCTTCGAGGCCGAGGCCTACGCTCGCAGCGACGAACTCATCGTTGTCACCCAACGCGACGCCGATGTACTGCGCGGGCTCAATGCGGCGCTGCGTCCGACGATCATCCCGAACGGGATCGACACGATCAAGTTCAGCCCGGCAACCGACGGCACCGCCGGCTCGGCGATCGTCTTCCACGGCGCGATGGATTACGAGCCCAATGTCGACGCCGTCCAGTTCCTGGTCCGGGACATCCTGCCGATCGTCCGGCAACGGCACCCGGATGCCCAGGTCGTTCTCGCGGGCAGAAATCCGAACGCGGCAGTGCGCGAACTGAGTGCCCCGAATGTTCGCGTCACGGGAGCACTCGACAGCGTGGTTCCGGTGATCCAGCAGGCCGCAGTCTATGTCTGCCCGATGCGTGTCGGGTCAGGAATCAAGAACAAGCTGCTTGAGGCGATGGCCTGCGGCGCGCCAATCGTGGCGACGCCTCTCGCAACAGCAGGAATCGGGATCGAGAGAGGAGTTCACGCGCTCGTCGAGGACGGGGCGGGCAGCATCGCCTCTGCTATCAGCGACATCCTGGACGATGCTGACTTGCGCACTCGCCTCGGCCGGGCCGCCCGTGAATTGGCGGAACTGCGGTCGTGGTCTCGCTGTGCCGAGGAGTTTGAGCGGGTCTATGCCGCAGCGTCAGGGCTAGCCCGCTAGCGTCGACGAGAGGGTGTTCCGACTACCCATCGCGGACTGGCGGAAGGGGTGGGATTCGAACCCACGGTGGGCTTGCACCCACGGCGGTTTTCAAGACCGCTGCCTTAAACCACTCGGCCACCCTTCCGGTGCCGCAGTCATTGCCGGTCATGGGCTGATTTGGCAAGGGCCATGAACGCGAGGCGAGGGGGTTTGGCGCGCCCGCGCCGGCCATAGCACGCGCGATGGCGGTGCTCTTGCAGCCGTTCAGGACAAGGATGGCTTCGGCGCCGGCCCTCCGGCCGCTGAAATCGCCGGCGCGCGAGTGAACCCGATACTGCGCTGCCGCGACGAATGGCTGTCAGCGATCGCTGATGTTCATTCGGACCACCTTCCATGTCCCGCGCGCTTCGCATCACCGGCTTCGCCCTTGCCTCCCTGACCATCGTCACCGTCGCCCTCGCTCAGCAGAGCGGCAGCAAGGGCCGCAACGACGTCGCAACGCAGGCCGTCGTCGCTGCCGATGAGGGCAAGGCCCGACTGTCGCGCCTCGTCGAGCCGCGCCGCGCCCTGACCGAATGCCGCGCAGGGATCTGCGATACGCCTCCGAAGGGCGCCCGGACAGCGCAGACCGAGAGCTGGGCCCAGCAGGGCTGCGGGGGCGACGGCAACGTCGCACGCGATCGCAACGGCAAACCGATCCGCCGGATTTGCCAGAGCCTCTGAGGACTCCGGCGCGAGGCGGCCTTGTCGGCATCAGCGCCTAGCTCGGCACACAGGTCTTCCGCGCTTCGTCCCAAGTGCCGTCCTGGCAGGGGATGTCGGCAAAGCCGGTCACGGCCGCGATCACGAGAAGCAGGCCGAGCAGCACGCAGCCCAGCACGGCGAGGCCGAGCAGCAGCTTGGCGCAGCGCCTCACCGCCGAAGCCACGACCGCAACGCGGCCGCCCGCCAACGGCAGTTGCTAGACCGCCACGCCGTGCAGGTCATAGGCGTCGGCACGCTCGATCTTCACCGTCACGATATCGCCGGCACGGAGCGGGCGACGGCTCGCCACATAGACATTGCCGTCGATCTCGGGCGCGTCCCATTTCGAGCGGCCCTTGGCGACCGTCGGCCCGGCCTCGTCGATGATGACCTGGATGCGCTTGCCAACGCGATTCCGGACGATGCGCGTCGAGATTTCGGCCTGAGCCTTCATGAAGCGATGCCAGCGCGCCTCCTTCTCCTCCTCGGGAACGAGGGGAAGACCGAGGTCGTTCGCCGGCGCACCCTTGACCGGCTCGTATTTGAAGGCGCCGACGCGCTCGAGCTTGGCTTCCTTCAGCCAGTCGAGGAGGAACTGGACGTCCTCTTCCGTCTCGCCGGGGAAGCCGACGATGAAGGTCGAGCGGATGGCGAGGTCGGGGCAGATCTCACGCCATTTGCGCAGCCGATCGAGCGTCTTGTCCTGATGAGCCGGACGCTTCATCGCCTTGAGAACATTGGGCGAGGCGTGCTGGAAGGGGATGTCGAGATAGGGCAGGATCAGGCCTTCCTGCATCAGCGGGATGACCTCGTCGACATGCGGGTAGGGGTAGACGTAGTGCATGCGCACCCAGACCCCCATCTGGCCGAGCTCCCGCGCCAGCTCGAAGAAGCGGGTGCGGACTTCGCGATCCTGCCAGATCGACGGCTTGTACTTGATGTCGAGGCCATAGGCGCTGGTGTCCTGCGAGATCACCAGCAATTCCTTGACGCCGGCCTTCACCAGCTTCTCGGCCTCGCGCAGAACCTCGCCAATCGGCCGCGAAACCAGATCGCCGCGCAGCTTCGGGATGATGCAGAAGCTGCAGCGGTTGTTGCAGCCCTCGGAGATCTTCAGATAGGCGTAGTGGCGCGGCGTGAGCTTGACGCCCTGATCCGGCACCAGATCGACGAAGGGGTCATGCTTCGGCGGGACCGCCTGATGCACGGCCGAGACGACGCTCTCATAGGCCTGCGGGCCTGTGATCGCGAGCACATTCGGGAAGACGTCGCGGATCTGCTCGGGCTCGGCGCCCATGCAGCCGGTGACGATGACCTTGCCGTTCTCGGCCATGGCCGCGCCGATGGCCTCGAGCGACTCGGCCTTGGCCGAGTCGAGGAAGCCGCAGGTGTTGACGATGACGAGGTCGGAGCCCGCATGGCTCTTGCTCAGTTCGTAACCCTCGGAGCGAAGCGAGGTGATGATGCGCTCGGAATCGACGAGCGCCTTCGGGCATCCCAGCGAAACAAAGGAAATCTTCGGCGCGACGGCGTTCATCGGCTGGCTGCTCGGCAATTTTCGAAAGGGGGCGGCGCGGCATGGCGCGCGCGCCCTCCTTTGAACCGTTTCAGCCAATTTGGCAAATCCGACCTTGCGAAGCCGGAACGATCGGCCATCGCTCAGGCGGCTACCGTCGCCACCGGCCGCTCCGGATCCTGCGTCCAGTCGGTCATCGAGCCGTCATAGAGCGCGACCTCGTCGCGGCCGAACAGCTCCGACATCACGAACCAGTTCAACGCCGCCGTATGGCCGGTGTTGCAATAGGAGATCGCCGGTCCGCGCGGCACAGCGTCGAACAGGGCCGACAAGGCGCCCGGCGGCTTCAGGCGGCCGGTCGCGGGGTCGAAGGCCTCGGCGTAGTCGCGCGAGACCGCGCCCGGAATATGCCCGGCGCGGGTGGCCTCGGGCGCCTTCTCGCGCCCCTCGAAATAGCTGGCCGAGCGCGCATCGACGAGCGTCGCGAGCTTGCTGCGGGAGGCGACGAGCGTTGCATCGCTCGTGCTGCGCAGCCGCTGCTGCATCACGACAGGGTATGGGTCCGAAGACCGGGGGGCGGAGGGGCCGGCCTCGACCGGGCGCGACGGATCGGCCGACCAGGCCTTGAAACCGCCGTCGAGGATGGCTTGCTGGCCGTGCCCGATCGTCTTCAGGGTCCAGTAGACCCGAGCGGCAGCCGCGAAATCGGTGGCGCTGACGCCGGCGGGCACGATCACAACGTCATCATGAGGCTTGATGCCGAGCCGGCCGACGAGAGCGGCGAGATGGTCGAGCGGCGGCAGCAGCCCCGGCGCATTCCCGACCTTGGCGCGCCAGCCATCGGCGACATAGTCGGAGTGGACGGCACCCGGCACATGGCCGGCCTCATAGGCCGCCTTTCCGCCGCCATCGACGCTGGAGCGGATGTCGACCACGACGAGATGGCTGTCGTCGAGCCGCGCCTGCAGCGCCTCGGGGCTGATCAGTCCGGAGAATACAGTATCGCTCATTCGGCCGCTTCCTTCTTCAGGTTGTCGACGATGTCGATCGCGTAGGTGAACTCGGCGGTGGCTCCGAGCATGATCGAAGCCGAACAGTACTTATCCTTCGACAATGTGACGGCACGCTCGACCTTGGCCGGCGAAAGACCCGGCCCGCTGATGCGATAACCGAGATGGATCTTGGTGAAGACCTTGGGGTCCTCCGTGGCGCGCTCCGCCTCGACCTCGACCTCGCAGCCTGTCACAGGCTCGCGGCTCCTCTTCAGGATCTGCACGACATCGAAGCCGGTGCAACCTGCGAGCCCGATCAGCAGCATCTCCATCGGCCGGATGCCGATGTTGCGTCCGCCATACTCCGGCGCGCCATCCATCATGACGGCATGTCCGCTGCCGGCCTCGCCCATGAAGGCCATGCCTTCGACCCACTTCGCACGTGCTTTCACGGTCCGTCTCCTGCCTTGCGATTCAGCTATGGATAGCCACTTGGCGGCAATGAGGCGAGCCGGGCGGAAGTCGTGGGCGATCGTCAGGCGCTGCGGCGGCCCGAGCGCGACGACGTCCCGGCATGGGCCTCGCCGAGAGCGTGACCAACCATCACCAGCACGGGGCCGCCCTTCGGCAGCTCGCGCAGCCGCTCGGGCAGGGTCGCGATGGTCGCGGTCACGCGCGCCTCGCCGGGCAGCGTCGCCGCCTGGACGGCAATTGCCGGCGTCGCGGGATCGAGCCCGGCGGCGAGCGCCCTGTCGCGGAAGCCAGACAGCGTCGCTCGCGCCATGTAGATCACCGTGGTGGCATGGGGATCGGCCATGGCTCGCCAGTCGAGGTCCTCGGGCAGGTCGCCACTGCGGGCATGGCCGGTGACGAATTGCAGCCGGCGCGCATGGTCGCGATGGGTCAAGGACAGGCCGAGCGAGGCGGCCGCACCCTGCGCAGCCGAGATGCCCGGCACGATGACGACAGGGAGCCCTGCGGCCTTGCAGGCCGCGATCTCCTCGCCGGCCCGGCCGAAGATGCCGGGATCGCCGCCCTTCAACCGCACGACATGCTTGCCCTGGCTCGCCAGCGACACGATCAGCGCGTTGATCTCGCTCTGCTTGACCGAGGGGCCGTAGCCCTTCTTGCCGACCATCATGCGCTTAGCCTCACGCCGCGCCAGTTCCAGCACGCCAGGCGAGACGAGGTCGTCATAGAGGATGATATCGGCGCTCTGCAGGGCGCGGATCGCCTTCACAGTCAGCAGATCCGGATCGCCGGGCCCCGCGCCGACGAGGCTGACCCGGCCGGTGCCGTCCCCGCTGCCCTCGATCTGGTCGAGCGCCGCAAACAGCGCCGCCCTGTCGCTCTCGTCCGGCGCCCGCTCGGCAGCGGCCATCGCCTTGCCGGTGAAAAGTTCCCAGAAGGCGCGCCGCAGCGCGAAGGGCAGTTCGCGCGCCTGCAGCGCCGGCCGCCAGTCCTTCGCCGCCTGCGCCCAGGCCTTCAGCCCGGCCGGCAGCAAAGTCTCGATCCTGGCCCTGATCGCCTGACCGAAGACGGGAGCTGCACCGTCCGTCGAGATCGCGACGATCAGCGGCGAGCGATTGACCAGCGTACCGAAGGAGAAATCGCAGAAATCCGGCTTGTCGACGACATTCACCGGAGCACCAGCCTGCCTTGCCGCCGCGACGAAGGCCCGGATCTGCGCCTCGTCCTCGATATCGCCGATGGCCAGCGCCGCGCCTGCCAGATCGTCCGCCTGCCAATTCCGGGCATGGACGAGAATGCGCCCGCCGGACGAGGCAGCCGCGAGCGCCTCGAACGGCTCCGGGCCGCCGCTAGCGAAGACATGCAACTCGGCGCCGGTCGCAGCCAGAAGTTCGGCCTTCCACAGCGCACCCTCGCTGTCGCCTGCGAGTACGACCCTGCGCCCTTCCAGCTTGTGGAAGAGCGGCAGTGTTGCGAGCCGTTCGATGCGGCGGGCGCGGTTGGTCTCGGGGCGTCTCTGGGTCATTGCATCGGTATCTGTCGCATCGCGCCCGTCATGTCACGCGCGGCGCTCGTGCTGTTCAGGGCTTGGCCTTCTCGCTGCGTTTCACTGCCTGCCAGAGATCCTCGAGTTCGGCGAGGCTGGCGTCGGCCGCGACCTTGCCTTGCGCTTCCAGAGCCTGCTCGATGCCCTTGAAGCGACGCTCGAATTTGGCATTGGCTGCCTGCAGGCAGCCTTCCGGGTCCGCATCGACATGTCGGGCGAGGTTGGCGACCACGAAAAGCAGGTCGCCGATTTCCTCGGCGATAGCCGCCTTGTCACCTGAAGCCAGCGCCTCGTCGATCTCGGCGGTTTCCTCACGAATCTTGTCGAGCACGAGGCGCGCGTCGTTCCAGTCGAAGCCGACGGTCGAGGCCCGGGCCTGCAGCTTCCAGGCGCGGGTGAGGGCGGGCAGACCCTGCGTCACGCCAGCCAGAACACCCTTCTCCTCGACCTTGTCCGGCAGCCCGGCGGCCCGCCGGGCGCTGGCCTTGTCGGCCTTTTCCTCGGCCTTGATCCGGTGCCAGAGCGTCTTGACCTCGGCAGGCGACAGGTCACGTGCATCGCCGAAGACATGCGGGTGACGCCGGATCAGCTTGGTGGTGATCGCCTCGACCACGTCGGGAAAGGCGAAGGCGCCTTCCTCCTCGGCCATGCGGGCATGGAAGGCCACCTGAAGAAGAAGGTCGCCGAGCTCGTCCTTGAGGTCGAGTCGGTCGCCGCGGGCGATCGCATCGGCCACCTCATAGGCCTCCTCGATGGTATAGGGAGCGATCGATGCGAAGTCCTGCTCGAGATCCCAGGGGCAGCCCGTGCCCGGCGTGCGCAGCGCCGCCATGATCTCGATCAGCCGGGCGATGTCGCGGGAGGGCTGCAAGGCTGAAATTCTCCGTCGGTTGGGCTACGGTTCCTCCCATGATTCAAGTCACGTCGTCCATCGCCATCGACGAAAGCGAGATCGAGGAGAGCTTCGTGCGCGCCTCCGGTCCAGGCGGCCAGAACGTCAACAAGGTCTCGAGCGCAGTCCAGCTCAAATTCGACGCACGGCGGTCGCCCTCGTTGCCGAACGACGTCGCGATCCGCCTGATGAAGCTCGCTGGCAGTCGTTTGACGCAGGACGGCGTCATCGTCATCGTCGCTCAAGGTCAGCGCAGCCAGAAGCGCAACCGCGAGGAAGCACTCGAACGGCTGCTGGAGATGATCCGCGAGGCAGCGGTGCGTCCGCAGATGCGCCGGCCGACCAAGCCGACCAAGGCTTCCAAGGAGCGCCGGCTGGTGTCCAAGGAGAAGCGCTCCTCGATCAAGGCGGGGCGCGCCAAGCCGGGCGCCGATTGATGCAGCCACCGTCAGACTCGGTGGATGCACGCCGTCGCGAGCGGCGGGCGCCACGCCGCATCACCGCCGACTACCTCCAGCGCGCGGCGATGCACTACCTCGAGCGCTATGCCGCTCCGGCCGCGCAGCTGCGCCGCGTTCTGGCGCGGAAGGTCGTTCTGAGCTGCCGCCACCACGACCAGGAGCCGGCAGCGTTGGACACTATGCTGGACGAAGTGGTGGCGCGCTGCGTCGCCTCCGGCCTGGTCGACGACCGGCGCTTCACGGAGGCGCGGGCGGCGACGCTACGGCGCAAGGGCCGCTCCTCGCGGGCCGTGGCGGCCAGTCTCGCCGCCAAGGGCGTTTCACGCGATCTCGTGACGGAGGCAAGCCAGGGCAACGCCGAGCAGGAGCTGGCGGCTGCGATGAAAACCGCCCGGCTCAAGCGACTCGGTCCATGGAGCCGTGGTGATCGCGGGCTGTCGCGCCAGAAGGATCTCGCGGCGCTGGCACGTGCGGGCTTCCCGATGACGATCGCCCGCGCCGTGATCGACGGCGCGGGCGAGGAGGATATCGCGGAACCATGAGGGCAGGGCGCTACAGCCCGGCCGCCCTCATTCCAGCTTGACCTGCGCCTCGTTGACCACCTTGCCCCAGCGCGCGATTTCGGCCGTGACGAACTTGCCGAAATCGTCCCCGGCCAGCGTCGGGATCGGCGAACCGTTCTTCTTCCAGGCCTCGACGATAACCGGCGCGGCAAGGGCCTTGGCGACCTCCGCGCGCATTCGCGTCACGATCTCGGGCGGCGTGTTCTTGGGCGCCCAGAGCGCATACCAGGTCGCGACCTCATAGCCTTCGAGCCCGGCTTCCTTCGCCGTCGGCACGTCGGGAATGGCGTCCGAGCGGGTCGGCGCGGCGACGGCGAGGCCGCGCAGCGCGCCGCTCTGGATCTGCGGCGCCGAGGAGCCGAGACCGTCGAACAGGACATCGACTTGTCCCGCGACGATGTCCTGCAGCGCCGGCCCGGCGCCGCGATAGGGCACATGCGTCAGCTTGGTGTTGGTCTGCAGCTTGAAGAGCTCGCCGGCGAGATGATGCGTCGTGCCGTTGCCGGCGGAGGCATAGTTCAGCTTGTCGGGGTTGGCCTTCGCGAAGGCGACCAACTCGGCGACGCTCTTGGCCTGCACCTTCGGATGCACGACGATCACCTGCGGCGGCTGCGCGATCACGGCGATCGGGATGAAGTCGGTCTGGATGCTGTAGTCGAGCTTCGGATAGAGCGCCGGCGCGATGGCATGATGGGCCGCACCGACGAAGAAGCCATAGCCGTCCGGTGCCATCTTGGCCGCCGCCGAGGCGCCGACGGTGCCGCCCGCGCCGCCGCGGTTCTCGATGATGATGCGCTGGCCGAGCTGCTGGTCGAGCTGGGCCGCCAGGGGCCTCGCAAAGGCATCGGTTCCGCCGCCGGCAGGGAAGGGTACGATGAAGGTGATCGGCCGCTGCGGCCAAGTCTGCGCTTGACCCTGGGCCTGTGCCGGGCCGGCTGCTGCGATGCAAAGCCCTGCCACCGCTGCGAGCGCGGCAAGGGAACGTGAAGCGATCATGGAAACAGATACCTCCCTGTGAGTGTCGAAAGCGGCTCTTTGCGGCCGCTGGTCACCCGCCGAAGCGGAAAGACGACTATCATCCCGAATTAGGGCATTCGCCGATCACTCTGACAAGCCTGTCGTTCGGCGGGGGTATCGACACCGTCGTCGGCACTGCTATGCCGGATCGGTTCGCCTCCGGAGACTTGCCAAATGAGCCGTCTCGACAGCTTCATCCGCCGCCTCGAGGCCCAGCGCCGCATGCTCGACTGGGCCGCCGCCGAGATCGCCGGACATCCCGGCCTCGTGCTCGAGCTTGGCCTCGGGAATGGCCGGACCTATGACCATCTGCGGGAGATCCTGCCGGAGCGCGACATTCATGTCTTCGAACGCGATGTCAGCCCCAACCCGTCCTCGATGCCGCCGGCCGACAGGCTCGTCGTGGGAGATATGTCCGAGACGCTGCCAGCCTTTGCGACGCACCATGGCGGGAGCGCTGCGTTGATCCATGCCGATGTCACGACCGGCGTCCCCGAGCGCGATCGCGTGCTCTTCGCCTGGCTGCCCGCGAGTGTCGCGGCGCTCGCGGCTCCCGGCGCGCTGGTGCTCAGCGGTTGGGATCTGGCCCACGAGGCGCTCACTCCCGTCAGCTTGCCAGAGGGCGTTCCTCCTGGCCGCTATTTCGCCTATCGGCGCGTGCCTTGACGCTGAGACGACGGGGCATGGCCGCGCCGGCCTGACGCCCCGCTCGGACGCATTTGCCGCCATGCGGCCTGCGACCATTGTGGCAGGCTTGGCCCCGGCATGCCACCCGCGCGCTTGCCGGTACTCCGTCCGGCTTCTAACACCGCTGCAGCGCGTCGGCCTGCCACGACGCGATCGGTGCATGCGAGCTCGTCGAAACCGGATGTCCACCCCCTCCAGCCCCATGCCCGCTCAACGAAACCCGGGAGGCCTTCGCCTCATCGTCGCGCTCGGCATCACCCAGGTCATCGGCTACGGCACCCTCTACTACGCGTTCGCCGTGCTCGCCCCCCGCATGACCGAGAGCTTCGGTTGGGCTCCGGAATGGACCTATGGCGGCTTTGCCGCAGGCTTGCTTGCTTCTGGACTCGTAGCGCCGCTGACCGGCCGCCTGATCGATGGCTACGGCACGCGGCTGGTCATGAGCGTCGGTTCCGCCCTGGCAGGGCTCGCCTTGTTCGTGCTCGCCGAGGCGCGGGGGCCGGTCAGCTACTTCCTGGCGATGGTGGTTCTGGAAGCCGTTGCCACGATGGTGCTGTACGACGCGGCCTTCGCTGCACTGACCCAGGCGCGGGGGAGCAGTGCGCGGCGGGCCATCAGCCAGCTCACGCTGATCGGCGGTTTCGCCTCGACGCTGTTCTGGCCGCTGACCACAGCGCTGCTCGCGGATTTTGACTGGCGCGGCATCTATCGCATCTACGCCGTCTTGCAGATCGTGCTCTGCGTGCCGCTGCACCTGTTCGTGCTGCCGGGCCGGGCGCGGATCGCCGCTCACGCAGCGCCTACGGGCCCAGCGGTCGATACGGCGGTGGGCAACTACCTCCATGGCGATGCGCGGCGCTCCGCCTTCGCTCTGCTGGCCTTGGCGTTTTCGCTACAGGGTTTCGTCGTCTCGGCGATGTCGGTCCATATGCTGACGATGCTGCAGGGGCTGGGGCTCAGCGCGGCCGTCGCCGTCGGAATTGGTGCGATGGTCGGGCCCTCGCAGGTCGCGGGCCGGCTGGTCGAGATGCTGTTCGGCACCGGGCTACAGCCCGTGACCACGGCCTGGACCTCGGCGCTGCTGATGCCGCTCGGCTTCGTGCTGCTGCTGGCTGGCGGCATGACGGCGACGCTCGCCGGGCTGTTCGCGATCGCCTATGGCATCAGCATGGGCCTGGGATCGATCGTGCGCGGGACCGTGCCGCTGCAATTGTTCGGCCCGGCCGGCTACGGCGCGATGCTGGGCAAGCTGTCGGCGCCAGGCCTGGCGATCAAGGCAGCGGCGCCGCTGGCCTTCGCCATCCTGATCGAGCGCGCGGGGCAGGTGCCGAGCATGCTGTTGCTGATCGCATTCTCGGCGATCGCGGCGATGGCGCTGTTTGCGTTGGCCAGGAAGGTCAGCCGTGTCTGAGCTCAGCCCTCGGCGGCATCAGCCGTTCTGGCAACCGTCCGTCGATCGCCGCAGGGACCACCCCGCGAAAGCCTCGCCCGCTGTTGCAACCGGTTTGAAATGTCTCAGGTTGCAGCAAGTTAGAAATGTCACAGGGCGCTACGGAGCCTCTGCCGGGGCTGCGGAGAGCCCATGTTTCGCAGCAGCCTCGGCAGAGGCGGTGCGACGGGCTTTTTTCGCCGCGGCGTGTCTATCGGTGAAAGAGATCGGGCCTCGGCGTCCTTTCGGGCGCGGGATATAGCCGCCGGCTTCGCTGTTCGTCTTGGTTCGCACCGGTCGGATCTCATCCTGGCGAGCCTTCATCCACGCAAGAGCTTCCGAAAGCCGCTTGTTCTCGACGATCGCTGTGTGCGTCACGCGCTGCTTCTTGTCGAACACGCGATGAGGCAGAGCGAGGCCTTTCCAGCGCACCTCGAGCCGACCATCGGGATACTCGTAGGTCTCGACGTATTTGCCGACCAGCCCGGCCGTCAGCGGCGTCTCGTCCAGAATGATCCGCTTGCTGTCATAGGAGAGCGCCAGCTGTTGCGTGACATAGCGCTGTTCCCGCCAGGCCAGAATCGTGTCGAGCTGTCCGGGTGCCCGCTCCAGCGGACGATGTAGATTCTCCGGCCGAGCCGCTGCCGTCGCAAAGCGCTCGTTGAAGCGCGCCATGAAGGCAGGAAGATAGACGTTTGCCGCCTCGATCGTCGAGATTCCTTCGAGCCGCAACTCTTTCACGAGGCGATCCTGCAGCGTGCGGTTCACACGTTCCACCCGCCCTTTGGCCTGGCTCGAGTTCGCACACAGGATCTCGATGTTCAATTCGCTCAGTGCTCGGCCGAACTGGGTCATGCCCTGACCGCCTTGAGCCTGCGGCTTCGACACCCGGAAGATGGAATGCTTGTCGGAATAAAAGGCGAGGGGGCGTCCGTGGCTCGTCAGATAGCCCTTCAACGTCTCAAAGTACGCAAAGGCGCTCTCCGATGGGACGAAACGAAGCCCGACCAGGCGCCCCGTCGCATCGTCGATGAATACGATCAGCGTGCATCGCGGGCCACGCTCCTCGAACCAACGATGCTCGCTGCCGTCGATCTGAACCAGCTCGCCAAAATGGTCACGACGAAGCCGTGGCTGATGAAACTGACGCCGCTGCTTGCGCGAAAGCCAGAGGCCGTCCTCGCTCATCCACTTGCGCAGCGTCTCGCGCGAGACACTGAGGCCATGACGTTCGAGAAGCATCTGGCTCGCAAAGGTCGGCCCGAAATCCCAATAGCGCTCGGTGATGTGCGCGATCGCCAGCTGCCGAATATGAGGCCCCAGCAATCGGTTGGAGGGCCGGCCACGAGCTTGGTGACGCAGACCGGCAGCACCATGATCCGCAAACTGTAGCGCCAGACGGTGCGCCTGGCGCCGCGTGATGCCCATGGCTTCGGCCGCGGCCGTCATCGTCAAGCGGCCCGCAAAAACCGACGCCAGAACCTCAGCGCGGCGAAGCTCGCGTTCGCTCATCTCCACCCAGCCCATGCCAGACTCCAACGCACGTCACGGCGGAGGAGTGTGACATTTCTAGTTTGCCACGGTGAGACATTCTAACTTTGCGCCTACACCCGCGATTCGCATAAGACATATTATGGAACCGAAACTGATGCCCTGACGGCCCGGGCTGCATCCATGTCGGCTTCAAACGGGATTCGCATGCCATCGAACGCCACTTCGACATTCGGCGGCAACCTGTTGCGAAGGCGCTGATAATCGAGATCGCAATGCAGATCGGTCAGGATCGCGCGCTGCGGCCGCAACTCCGCGATCGCCGCCAGCGCCTGCGTCACCGTGAAGTGGCTGGGATGCGGCGTCTCACGCAGGCAATCGAGGATCAGCACGTCGAGCCCGGCAAGCGCGAGCTTGGCCTGCGGCGGGATCAGGCTGACATCCGGCACATAGCCGAGATCGCCGAAACGAAAGCCCAGCGCCTGGTAGTTCGGGCCATGCTCGACAGCGATGGGCAGCGCGACGATCTCGCCGCCGGCGCCCGGGACCACGACGGGCGTGCCGGCCGTCATCGGCCGCCAGTCGAGGATCGGCGGATACAGGCTCCCGGGCGGCGTCTCGAACAGATAGGAGAATCGCCCGCCCAGCGAACGCGTCGTGGTCGCGTCGGCGTGAACGACGATGCGATGCCGGTTATGCAGGACGAGCGCACGCAGATCGTCGATGCCATGGGTATGGTCGGCGTGATCGTGGCTGAACAGCACGGCGTCGAGATCGGGCACATCGGCGTCGATCAGCTGCTCGCGCAGATCCGGCGATGTGTCGACAAGCACCCGCGTCGTGCCGGCTTCCTGCGCACGCTCGACCAGCACGGAGCAGCGCCGCCGCCGGTTCTTCGGTTCCGACGGGTCGCAATCGCCCCAGCCCGAGCCGGGCCGCGGCACACCGCCTGAGGAGCCGCAGCCGAGGATCGTCAGCGCGAATGTCATGTCCGCCTGCTGCCTTCAGGCCACCCGCGCCACTGGCGCGGCGTGGTCCATCTTCCAGTAGCAGCGGCGCGCATTCGCCGTCGTCAGAGCCGCGACGTCATCGAACGAAACGCCGATCGCGTCGCCCAAAACCTTGGCGGTCTCAACAACATAGGACGGCTCGTTGCGTTTGCCTCTGAAGGGCACCGGCGCCAGATAGGGCGCGTCGGTCTCGACCAGCAGGCGCTCGCGCGGCACCAGACGGGCGATCCGGCGCAACTCCTCCGAGGTCTTGAAGGTCAGGATGCCGGAGAAGGAGACGTAGAGCCCCAGCTCGACGCCGGCCACCGCCAAAGCTTCGCCGGCGGTGAAGCAATGCAGGATCGCGGGGAAGGCGCCCTTCCCCATTTCCTCGCGCAGGATCGCGATCATGTCGGCATCGGCTTCACGGGAGTGGATGACGAGCGGCAGCTGGGTGATGCGGGCCGCCGCAATATGGACGCGCAACCCTTGCGCCTGCGCCTCGCGCGGGCTCTTGTCGTAGTGATAGTCGAGCCCGGCCTCGCCGATGGCGACGCAGCGCGGATGGGCCGCGAGCGCCACGAGCTGCTCAGCCGTCACGTCCAGCTCCTCATGCGCGCCATGGGGATGCGTACCGACGCTGCACCATACGGAAGGGAAACGCTCCGCAAGCGCTGCATAGGTGGCGAAGCGGGCGACGCGGGTCGAGATCGTGACCATGCGACCGACGCCGGCGGCCTCGGCCCGGGCGATATAGGTCTCGAGTTCGTCGGCGAAGTCCGGGAAATCGAGATGGCAATGGGTGTCGATCAGCATCAGGCGCCCTCGCCGGCCTCCGGCTCCACATAGCGGGGGAAGATGCCGCTCGGCGCGGGCAGGGCCGTCCCGGAGGCAAGCCTCCCCCCCTCGCCCAGCGCCGCGAAGCTGCGCGCATCGGCTCCGACGCCGAGCAGATCAAGCAATCGCGCCGCCGCGACGGGCATCACCGGCTGGACCAGGATCGCAACCTGCCGCAACACCTCGGCGGTCACAAAGAGCACGGTGTCGCGCCGCGCCGGATCGCTCTTGGACAAGCGCCAGGGCTCGTTGCCGGCGAAATAGCGGTTCGCCTCGGCCACCACCGCCCAGATATCGGCAAGCACGACGTGGAGCGCGAAGTCGCGCATGGCGTCGCGCGCCTTCGCCAGCGCGCCGTCGGCAAGCGCCAGCATCGCCTTGTCGCCTTCGTTCAGCGCTCCGCAGGCCGGCACCTTGCCCTCGCAATTCTTGGCAATCATCGACAGCGAGCGCTGCGCCAGATTGCCGAGGTCGTTGGCGAGGTCGGCATTGATGCGGCCGACGATCGCCTCATGGCTGTAGTTGCCGTCCTGGCCGAAGGAGACCTCGCGCAGGAAGAAATAGCGCAGCTGGTCGACGCCATAGATGTCCGCCAGCTCGAAGGGATCGACGACGTTGCCGAGCGACTTCGACATCTTCTCGCCCTTGGAGAGCAGGAAGCCATGGCCGAAGACGCGCTTGGGCAGCGGCAGCCCGGCCGACATCAGGAAAGCCGGCCAGTAGACGGTGTGGAAGCGGACGATGTCCTTGCCGATGATATGGACGTCGGCTGGCCAGTAATGCGCGCGCGGGTTCGCCGGATCGGGAAAGCCCGTCCCGGTGACGTAGTTGTTCAGCGCGTCGACCCAGACATACATCACATGCTTCGGGTCGCCCGGCACGGGTAGGCCCCAGTCGAAGGTCGTGCGGCTGATCGAGAGATCCTCGAGCCCGCTCTTCACGAAGGAGACGATCTCGTTCTTGCGCGTCGGCGGCGAGATGAAGTCCGGCACCTCGTCGTAGAGCTTCAGGAGCTTGTCCTGATACGATTTCAGCCGGAAGAAGTAGCTCTCCTCCTCGACCCATTCGACCGGCGTGCCCTGCCCGCCCAGGCGCGTTCCATCCGGCAGGAGCGTGGTCTCTTCCTCGCCATAGAAGGCCTCGTCGCGGATCGAGTACCAGCCGGCATATTTCGACAGGTAGATGTCGCCATTGGCCTCCATCCGCCGCCACAACTCCTGCGTCGAGGGCAGATGATCGGCATCGGTCGTGCGGATGAAGCGGTCGAAGGAGCAGCCGAGCCGCTGTTCCATCTCCTCGAAGCGCGTAGCGATGCCGTCGACGAAATCCTTCGGCGTCAGGCAGTTCTGGGCGGCGGTGCGCTGCACCTTCTGGCCATGCTCGTCGGTGCCCGTCATCGCGAAGACGTCGTAGCCGTCGAGCCGCTTGAAGCGGGCGATCGCGTCCGACGCCACCATCTCGTAGGCGTGGCCGATATGCGGCGGCCCGTTGGTGTAGTGGATCGCTGTCGTCAGGTAGAATTTCGGGGCCGTGGCCATGGTCGATCCGGAAGTTCGCTTCACGCTGCGCGCGAGCGGGCAACCGCATCCGACAGATCATGAAACATGGTCATCACCAGCGGCCGGCGGTCGAGATTGTAGGTCTCCACGTCGCGGGCAGCGCGTCCCAGCTTGTCCCATACCTCCGCCAGCGGTGCAAGACGCGCCGGTTGCGCCGCAGCATGCGCGTGGAGATGGTCGGAGAGCCAGGTCTGTATTGTCTCGATCATCACCGCGAAGTCGCTCTCGCCGGCCTTTCCGGCGACATCCTCGGCCAAGGCCATCAGCGCGGTCAGGTCGATCCCCGGCAAGGCGTCGAGCCGCGCCCGCACCGCCTCGACCAGCGCCAGCGTCTCGGGATCGACATAGGTCAGGGCACGCCGGACCGAACCATCGGCCAGCCGGGCGGCGCGCATCAGGGCCGAGGGGTCGAAGGGACCACCCATCCGCTCCAGCGCGATCTCGCCGGCCTGGGCCACCAGCGCCTCGTCGAGCGCCCCAAACGTCATCAGCCGGCAGCGCGAGCGGATCGTCGGCAGCATTCGGCCGGGAGCATGCGCCGCGATCAGGAACAGCGCCCGCGGCGGCGGCTCCTCTAGCAGCTTGAGCAGGGCGTTGGCGGCGGAACGATCCATGTCCTCGGCCGAATCGACGATGCACACCCGCCACCCGCCTTCGGCCGCGCTCGCGCCGAAGCGATCGAGCACGCGCCGGACCGCGTCGACGGGAATGTTGCTGGTGTAGCCCTTGCCGTCCGGCTTCTGGATCCGACGCAGCAGGTGCAGGTCGGGATGGGATTGGGCCATTACCCGCCGGGTCGCCGGATCGTTCTCCGGCATGGCGAGCGAGGTTGCTCCTGCCGCTCGAAGGGTCGGATCGCCCGCAGCCAGCACGAAGCGTGCGGCGCGATAGGCGAAGCTCGCCTTGCCGATGCCCTCCGGCCCGCCCAGCAGCCAGCCATGATGCATCCGCCCCGATGACAGCGCCGCCAGGAAGGCTCGTTCCTGCGCCTCGTGCCCGACCAGCGCCAACGTCTCGCGCGGATGTGGCGCGCTCGGCAGGCGGTCGGGTTCGTCGCTGGTCTGGAGCATGGCTGGCCCTTGTTGCGAAGCTTTGGTCGGGCTTCGCGCCGTGTTTGATCCGGCCTGCTCGCGAGAGCAAGCCCCGGCCGCGTCAGGCGGTCTGCGGCATCGGCAAGCGGTCGCGGATCGCTGTCCAGGCAGCTTGCGCCAGCGTGGCCGGAGGCTGCGCCGCATCGAGCACGACACAGCGCGCAGGCTCGCGTTCGGCAATATCCAGATAGGCCTGCCGCAACGTGCGATGGAACGCCAGTGTCTCACTCTCGAAGCGATCGGTCCCCTCGCCCGGTGCCCGGCGGCGCGCAGCGCGCGCGAGGCCGATCGTGGGGTCGAGGTCGAGGATGAGCGTCAGGTCCGGCATCAGCCCGTCGATCGTTACGGCTTCCAGTTCGGCGAGCAGGCCGGGATCGATACGGCCAAGCGTCCCCTGATAGGCCCGCGTCGAATCGATGAAACGATCGCAGATCACCCATTCGTCCCGTTCCAGGGCGGGGCGGATCAGCCGGTCGATATGATCGATGCGCGCGGCCGAGAACATCAGCGCCTCGACGAAGGGCCCGTGCTGCTTGACCCGGCCGGACAGGATCACCTCGCGGATCGCCTCCGCCTTGGGCGAGCCGCCGGGCTCGCGCGTCACCGTCACGCGCAGGCCGAGCGCCTCGGCACGGTCCTTGAGGCTGCGCGCCAACGTCGACTTGCCGGCGCCCTCGCCCCCTTCGAGCGTGATGAAACGTCCCGGTGTCACGGCTTGCCTCAACTGCGGCCCAGAGCCTTGCGGACCCAGCCCGTCGCCGCCTCCATCAGCGCATCCAGCGCGCGGCTCTGCAAGGTCCCGGCCTGCACCGTCTCGGCCGCATAGAGGGGGATGTCGAGCGTCTTGACGTCGCCGCGCGTCACTAGAAGCCGCGCCACCTCCGTTCCCTCGCGGACCGGCACCATCAGCGGGCCACGATAGACAATGCGCGCGCTCAGGCGCTCGCTGCTGCCGCGTGGCAGCAGCAGGCTGACCGGGCCCTTGGCCTTCAATCCGACCCTGCCCTTTTCGCCGCCGAAGACGCTGGCCTCGCCGACGATCTCGCCGGCCTCGAAGATCTTGCGCGCTTCGAACGCCCGAAAGCCCCATTCGAGCAACTTGCGCGCCTCATTGGCACGGTCGCGTGCGGTCTTGAGCCCGTTCACGACCACGATCAGGCGCTGGCCGTTCTGCACCGCCGAGCCGACGAGGCCGAAACCGGCATCGTCGATGTTGCCGGTCTTGAGGCCATCCGCGCCGATATCCATCGTCAGCAGCGGGTTGCGGTTCTGCTGCCTGATCTTGTTCCAGGTGAACTCGCGCTGGCCGAAGATCTTGTAGAGGTCCGGATAGGTCTTGATGATGTGGTCGGACAGCAGCGCCATCTCGCGCGCCGTGACCTTCTGCTGCGGATCGCCCATCCCGGTTGCGTTCCGGAAGACGGATTTCGTCAGGCCGAGCGCCCTGACGCGCTCGGTCATGATCCGGGCGAAGGTGGCCTCATCGCCCGCAATCGCTTCCGCCAGCGCGATCGAGGCGTCATTGCCGGACTGGACGATGATGCCGTGCAGGATGTCGGAGAGCTTCACCCGGCTGTTGAGCTGGGCGAACATGGTCGAGCCGCCGGACACGCCGCCACCCTTGCGCCAGGCGTTTTCGGAGATGCCGATCTCGCTGTCGAGCGTCAGGCGGCCCTGGGCGATCTCCTCGAAGGCGACCAGCGCGGTCGCGATCTTGGCGAGGCTCGCCGGCACCATCAGCTCGTCGGCGGCCTTCTCGTAAAGGACGGTGCCGCTGGCCGAATCGAGCAGAACGGCGAAGGGAGCGGGCGACTGGAAGCTCTGCGCGAGCGCGTGGGGCGCCGAAATGGCTGCCGCGGCCAGCACCAGCAGCGCCGCGATGACCAGCGCGCAGACGCGCAACCGATCGCCTATCGAGGCCGAAACGGATCGAAGCCTGTCAGCAGGATGACCGGGCGCGCGCATGCCCGATCTGAAGCAGAGCCGGGCGCGGCCGGTCAAGCTCTAACGGTTCAATTCCGCGACAGCGGCTGGAGCGCTTGCGGCACGAGGGCGCGGTTCAGCGGGTGCGACGCCGAGAAGCGCTCCGTCGGCGCGCGATCGGGAGCAGTGAACAGGCTCGCCACGGTGCTTCTGGTCGGCGGCAGCGTCGAGCGCATCATGGCTGGAACCAGAACGGGTTTGCTCGCGTTGGCGATGGTATCGAGGTCGAAAGGACGGCTCGGAGGCATCGGCGCGCCGCGCACCGGAACGCCACCAGCTGACGCGGTCGAGACCATCGAGGCCGCGACCGGGGTGCTCGGCGAAATCGTCCGCAGCGGCTCGGCCGAGGCGGTGGAATAGCCCTGCGGCGCGTAGGCGCGGGCCGAGGGCTCGCTCGAGGCGGTGGAATAGGTCTGGGCGACTGGACGCGATACGGTCGTTTCGGCCGGCGTTTCGTCGAGGTCGGCGCTTTGAGAGCGACTCGAAGCGGCGCCGGAGGAGCTTGCGACCATGGTGCGAGCGCTCGTGCCAGGGATTGCCGCCGGCTGGCCATCGGTGCGGAGCGTCGCGAGCAGCAATTTGTCGTCGGAGCCGGCGAGCGAGGCCTGGCCCAGATATTCGAGCTTGATCCGGGCGGTGCCGAGATGGCGGAAGGCCAGCGCCTCGGCCGTCCCCTGCGAAACGTCCATGACGCGGCCGCCATGATAGGGACCGCGGTCGTTGACGCGCACGATGATCGAGCGGTTGTTGAGCATGTTGGTCACACGCGCATACGCCGGCAGTGGCATCGTCGGATGCGCGGCGCTGATGCTGCGGCGGTCATAGACCTCGCCATTGGCGGTGCGGCGGCCGTGGAACGCCTCGCCATACCAGGATGCGGTGCCGATCGCCGTGTAGCCGACAGGCTTCTCGTAAGGCGTATAGCGCTTGCCCGCGACCGAATAGGCCTTGCCGACGAGCTGGCGTCCACCGCCCTTCGGCACCTCCTCGCCCTCGGCGATGACGCGCGGGCTGGCTGGGCCGTATTTCGACGACGGAAAGGCGCCGATCTCTTTCGACTTGCGGCGCGCGACCTGGTCGTTGGCGCAATTGGCGAGGACGAGGCCGGCCAGGGCGACGCAGCCGATTCGTGCTGCGCGGCGGGCGAAATCTCTGGAAGACGGAGCGGTGCCCGTATCGGTCGCGACGGAAGGGGTTTCCGGTGCCGAAAGGCGATCGCCTCGCATCATGCCGTCGTTCCGCTTTCTGCGCCGAAAAACATTGTGCCGGCCACGCCGCAACGCGGCGAAGCCAGAGTTTTCGGTCAATTCCATTAAGGGATCGTTAATGCCGGGCGACGAGTCGCGTCAGCGCCAACGAGGCTATCCCCGTCTGCCCTTGAGCGGGCACAAAGGTGTCGGAAATGCGGCAGCTGTCAACCCGCTCCACAGCATCGCCACGATTCCGGGGCGCCGTTGCAGCGGCGCCACGCCTCGCAGGGCATCGATCAGGGGATCAGCACGGTCGAGCCGGTGGTGCCACGCCCTTCGAGCGCCCGGTGCGCGTTCGCGGCGTCGGCGAGAGCGAATCGGGCGTTGACGGGTACGACGACTTTGCCGGAGGCGACGGCGCCGAACAGGTTTTTCGCCATCTCGACCATGGTTTCGCGCTTGGCGATGTGGGTGAACAGCGTCGGCCGGGTCACATAGAGCGAGCCTTTGGGGCCGAGCAGACCGAGATTGAACGGCTCGACCGCGCCCGACGCATTGCCGAAGCTGGCCAGGACGCCGAAGGGCCGCAGGCAATCGAGCGAGGGCAGGAAGGTGTCCTTGCCGACACCGTCATAGACCACGTCGCAGAGCTTGCCGCCGGTGATCTCTTTCACCCGGGCGACGAAATCCTCCTCGCGGTAGAGGATGACGTGGTCGGCGCCATGAGCCTTGGCGAGCTCGCCCTTCTCCCTCGATCCGACGGTGCCGATCACCGTCGCGCCCAGCGCCTTGCCCCACTGGCACAGGATCAACCCGGTGCCGCCGGCGGCGGCATGGACGAGAATCGTGTCGCCGGCCTTCACCTTGTACGTCCGGTGCAGCAGGTACTCCGCCGTCATGCCTTTGAGCATCATGCTGGCGGCGGCCTCGAAGGAGATCGCTTCAGGCAGCGCCACGGTCGAATTCACCGCGACATTGCGCTCCTCGGCATAGGAGCCAAGCGTCGCGACATAGGCGACACGGTCGCCCGGCTTGAACTCGGTGACGTTGGGGCCGACCGCGACGACCTCGCCCGCGCCCTCATTGCCCGGCACGAAGGGGAACTGAGCCGCCGCGTAAAGCCCGCTGCGGAAATAGGTATCGATGAAATTCAGTCCGATGGCTCGGTTCTTGACCCGCAATTCGCCGGGGCCAGGCTGAGGGAGCGTGATGTCCTCGAGCTGCAGAACCTCCGGCCCGCCGGTCTTATGGATGCGGATCGCCTTGACCATGACGTGTTCTCCTCGAAATTCGTGGCTGGACCATAAGGCCTTGGGCTCGCTGCGCAACGGCATGGCCGTGCGGCCGGCGCATCACGTCTGTGCGATGGGTGTTGCCCTGCGGAGCCGCCCTCGCCTCGCCCTGCGACGCGCCGGCCTGTGGCCAAGGCCCGCGTCTTCGGCTAGCCAAGGCGGATGAGCACTCCCGCCGACACCCAGGTCGATATCGCCATCGTGGGCGCTGGCGCCGTCGGCCTTGCCGCCGCACTCCCGCTCGCGCAGGCGGGGCGCAGCGTTGCCGTCCTCGGGCCGATGAATGCCCCCCGTGACGGCCGCACGATTGCTCTGCTCGACGGCTCCTGGCGGTTGCTCGCCGAGTTCGGCCTGGCCGAAATCCTCGCCGATCGGTCGGCGCCGCTGGCCGTGATGCGGCTCGTCGACGATACCGGGAGCCTGTTCCGCCAGCCCCCGGTCGAATTCCGCGCCAGCGAGGTCGGGCTCGATGCCTTCGGCTGGAACGTCGAGAATGCCGAACTGGTTGAGGCGCTCGCGTCGAAGCTGCGCGAGACCGGCGCGATCCGGCATGTGCCGGGGCTGGTGTCGGGCATCGCCCAGGACGAGGCGGGCGTCACGCTGACCGGCGAGGGTTTTTCCCCGTTGCGGGCACGCCTCGTCGTCGGCGCCGATGGCCGCAGATCACGCGTGCGAGCCGCGGCCGGCATCGCGGCGCGCGACTGGCTCTATCCGCAGAGCGCGCTGACCGCGATCTTCGCCCACAGCCGAGACCATCGCGACGCATCGACCGAGTTCCATACCCGCAAGGGCCCGTTCACGCTCGTCCCCCTGCCCGGCCGCCGCTCCTCGCTGGTCTGGCTGCTCGATCCCGATGAGGCCGACGCCGTTGCAGCGCTGGGCGAGGCGGACTTCGCGCGGCGAGTCGAGACCCAGGCCCATTCGCTGCTCGGCGCGATGCGGCTCGACGGTCCACGCGGGCGGGTCCCGATGGGCGGGCTCTCGGTCGAGTGTTTTGGCGCCGGCCGGATGGTGCTGATCGGCGAGGCGGCGCATGTCTTTCCGCCGATCGGCGCACAGGGCCTTAATCTCGGGTTGCGCGACGTGATGGCGCTGCGCGAGGCGATCGGGGATGCGGCGGATCCGGGTTCCGCGCTCGTCGTCGCCGCCTATGACCGGGCGCGGACGGCGGATGTCCGCCTGCGTACCGGCGCGGTCGATGCGCTTAACCGCACGCTGCTCACCGACCTGCTGCCGGCCGACCTGCTGCGCGGGGCGGGTCTCCTGGCGCTGTCGCGGATCGGCCCGCTGCGGCGGCTCGTGATGCGGCAGGGGCTGGCCGGCGGGATGCGCGGCTGAGCTGATTTCGCCCTACAGCAGCGCGTCCGTATCGTCACCGCTGGCGGCGACCTTCCGCAACGGCGCCAGCTTCTCGCGAAACACCGGCGCGAGCGGCAGCGGCGTTGAGACAAGCCGGCGGCCGCCCGGCTCCTCGGCTTGCGCGTCGAACAGGCCGCGAGCCGTCATATGCGGGTCGGCGAGCGCTTCCTCCAGCGTCCGCACCACCGTGCAACAGCAATCGCGCGGCTCGAGCAGTTCGCGCCAGTGGGGCGCGGGCCGGGCCGCGATCAGCCTGGTGATCGCGGTGCGTGTCGACTCTGGGTTGCGCCGATCGTCGCGCAGGGCTTCCTCCAGCCCGATCGCCTCGCAGAACGCCTCCCAGAACTTCGGCTCGAGCGCGCCGACGGCCAGGAACCAGCCATCGGCCGTGGCATAGAGGCCGTAGCGCGGGCTACCGCCCGTCAGCAGCCCCTCCCCGCCTTCGGGATAGCGGCCCGCCGCCTGCCCCTGAGCCAGTCCGTACCATGCAAAGGTCGGCATGGCGTCAGCCATGGCGATGTCGAGATGACAACCCCGTCCGCTGCGCTCTCGCTGGCGCAGGGCGAGCAGGACGTTGAGCACGGCCGGCATGGTGCCGCCGGCGACGTCGGCCACGAGAGGTGGCGGCAGCGGCGGAGTTTCGCCGCGCTTCAGAGACTGGCCGAGCAAACCACCGACGGCCTGGTAGTTGATGTCGTGTCCGGCCTCGGCCGAACGCGGACCGGACTGGCCATAGCCGCTGATCGAGCAATAGATCAGGCGCGGGTTGATCCGGGAGAGCGCCGCGTAGCCGAAACCGAGCCGCTCCATCACGCCGGGGCGGAACTGCTCGATCAGGATGTCGGCCTGGGCGATCAGCGGCGTCAGCCGAGCCAGCGCATTCTGCGTCTTCAGGTCGATCTCGACGCTGGCCTTGCCACGGTTGAGCACCGCATAGGGCGCCGAGGTTTCGCCGAAGCGGGGCGGGAAGCGGCGCATCTCCTCGCCGCCGGGCCGTTCGATCCGGATTACGCGCGCCCCGGCCTCGGCCAGGAACAGGCTGGCGAGAGGCCCCGGCAGCAGGGTGGAGAAGTCGAGAACCGTCAGGTCGTCCAGCGGCAGCATCGGCATCCCGGCATGGAGCCGGCATGCCGGCGGTCATGGGAAGAGGTCGGCCGCCATCCTGCCCGTCTTCACGAGCCACAGGAAGCCCGTCAGCGACACCATCGAGATGATGGTACCGACGAGGATGCAGGCCGAGGCGCGCTCGATGCCGACCTTGTACTGCGTCGAGATCACGAAGATGTTCAGGGCCGGCGGCAGCGCCGCCATGATCACCGCCGTGTAGATCCAGACATCGGGAAAGCTGCCGATCGCGGAGAGCACCACCCAGACCAGCAGCGGATGCAGCAGGAGCTTGATCGCGACGAGGACAGGCACTTCCACGGGCAGACGCCTCATCGGCCGCAGCGCCACGGTCACGCCGAGCAGGAAGAGCGCGCAGGGCGCTGCCGCCTGCGAGAGCCACAGCGTCATCTTGTCGAGCGCCGTCGGCAGCTCGAAATGCGTCCAGGCCGCGAGGACGCCCAGCAGCGTCGCGATGTTGAAAGGGTGCGTCGCCACCTGCCAGACAACTCGGCGGGCGGTGTCGAGCGGGCTCTTCTTCTCGACGCCCGCCAGTGCCATCAGGAACGGAATCAGCGAGAACAGCAGCAGGCTGTCGAAGACGAAGACCAGCACCAGCGGCGCGCTCGCCTCTGCACCGAGCGCCGCCAGCAGCAGCGGCGGCCCCATATAGCCGATGTTCGAATAGGAGCCGGCGACGCCCTGCATCACCGCTTGGGGCAGGTCCCCCCGCGTCGCCCGGAGGCCGATCGCCAGCGACAGCAGGAACACCAGCAAGGTCGAGAGCGTGGTCGCCAGGATGAAGCGCCCATTGGCCAGCTCGGTCACGGGCTTGTCGGCGATCAGCCGATAGAACAGCGGCGGCAGCGCGACGTAGATCAGGAAGAACTGAAGCCAGATCAGCCCGGACTCGGGCAGGCGCTTGCGCCAGCCGATAACGAAGCCCAGCAGGATCAAGCCAAAGAAGGGCGCCACGAGATTGGCGATGTTCGCGAGGTCGGCCATGCAGGCGAAAATCCCAGCGGCTGCGCCGACCCCGCAGCTGGATCGACATTCGAGTTCGTCGCTGTTTAGCCGTTAAGCCCCGCGGCACAAGCTGCATCGGCGCCGTGGCCGCAGATCGCGGGCGATGAGCAGAAAGAATACCTAGGAATTTATGGCTGGAATTTCATCCTAGGCCTTCTTGCCTATCGCCTGCCCCTTGCCGCCGAATGGACGATGGACGGCACAGGCGCGCTCCGTCACATTTGCCGCGACGCAGCATGGAGCCGCTCCCATGACCACCAAGACGCCGCGCCAGTTCTTCCGCCCACTCGCGATCGGCGCGCCGGAGCCCTTTCGCGAGCTCCCGCTCAAGCTCGAGCGCATGATTCATTTCGTGCCGCCGCATCTGGAGAAGGTGCGCGCCAAGGTCGGCGAACTCGCCGGCCAGGTCGACATCGTCCTCGGCAATCTCGAGGACGCGATCCCGGTCGAGGCCAAGCAGGCGGCGCGCGACGGCTTCATCGCGATGGGCAAGGCGGTCGATTTCGGCCAGACCGGGCTGTGGACGCGGGTGAATGCGCTCAACTCGCCCTGGTTCCTCGACGACATCACCGCGATCATGGCCGAGATCGGCGGCAAGCTCGACGTGGTGATGGTGCCGAAGGTCGAAGGGCCGTGGGACATCCATTATGTCGACCAGCTGCTGGCGCAGTTCGAAGCCAAGCACCAGCTCCCCAAGCCGATCATGATCCACGCGATCCTCGAAACCGCCGAGGGCGTCAAGAATGTCGAGACGATCGCGACCGCTTCGCCGCGCATGCATGGCATGAGCCTGGGGCCGGCCGACCTCGCCGCCTCCCGCGCGATGAAGACGACGCGGGTCGGCGGCGGGCACCCCGAATACAAGGTGATCGCGGACCCCTCCCCCGACGGCGCTCCGCGCGCGGTCGCCCAGCAGGACCTATGGCACTACACGCTGGCGAAGATGGTCGACGCCTGCGCGGCGGCCGGGATCAAGCCCTTCTATGGCCCCTTCGGCGACTTCTCCGATGCCGACGCCTGCGAGGCGCAGTTCCGCAACGCATTCCTCCTCGGCTGCGCCGGAGCCTGGACGCTGCATCCTTCCCAGATCGGCATCGCCAAGCGCGTCTTCAGCCCGGATCCGGCCGAGGTCTCCTTCGCCAGGCGCATCATCGAGGCGATGCCGGACGGCTCGGGCGCCGTGATGATCGACGGCAAGATGCAGGACGACGCCACCTGGAAACAGGCCAAGGTGATCGTCGATCTCGCGCGCCAGGTCGCCGACCGGGACCCGGCTCTGGCCGGACATTACGGGATGTGATCGCGAGCTGCGTCGGAACGGTTGATTTTGACGCATTTGCGACGCAATTCTCACGCAAGCGCGAGGCTTGAGTTTTGTCCGCGTTCGTTCGCTCTCGTCGCCCGAGTATGGATTCGCCAGTTATGGAAGCACGTTCCGCCAAGTTCCGGATCGGACAGGTGGTCAAGCACCGCGTCTACCCGTTCCGGGGCGTGATCTTCGACGTCGATCCGGTGTTCTCCAACACCGAGGAGTGGTGGCTGGCGATCCCCGAGCATCTGCGCCCGTCGAAGGATCAGCCGTTCTACCACCTCTTCGCCGAGAACGAGGAGACGGAGTACGTCGCTTATGTCTCGGAGCAGAACCTGGTCATCGACGAGACCGGCCGCCCGGTGCGCCATCCCCAGGCCAAGGAGTTCTTCCGGCGCGACCGCAAGGGCCGCTATACGATCGACCGCGCGGGCCTCAACTAGATCCGGGGCTGCCGACGCAGCGGCTGCGGCTTTTCCGATTCCGGTGCTCGAATGAAAAAAGGCCGCCCTTCCGGGCGGCCTCATCTTTTGGGTCGATGCCCAGCTATCAGGGCTTCGGCGGGACGGCCGGGGCAGCGCCCGGAGCCGGCGCGGCGCCAGGGACGCCGGGAGCCGCGTTGGCGCCGCCGGCGCCGAGACGCTGGCGCAGCTCTTCCTGGCGCTTGGCGAGTTCGTCCTGAAGCTGCTTCTGCTGCTCCTCGAGAACCTTCGGATCGATCGCGGGACCGTCGAAACCCTTGGCGAAGTCGGTCAGCGGAATGGCGAAGGAGACCTCGCGAGCGCCCTGGTTCTGGACGCTGATGCTCAGCGTCGTGCCCTTCTTCATCGCGTTGATGAAGTCGTCCTTGACCTGCGCCTCGGCGAAGCAGCCATTCGGGAAGCAGATGGCGAAGCGGCCGGGCGTCGGCTGAGCGGTGTCGACGCCAAAGCGGATACCGGGCTGCAGCAGCAGGCCGAGCGGCATCAGGAAGCGCACGATCTTGTTGGGGTCGCCCTTGACGTCATAGATCGCGACCGCCAGCACCGGCTGGCCCTGATCCGAGACGAAATCGCGCGTGGTGTAGCAGATTTCCTTGTTGGCAGCCTGGTCCTTGCCGCAAACCTTGGTCCAGGCGGTCTGCGACGGCTCGGGCTTGACCTGAACCACGGTCGGGCCCGTTCCGGCCTGGCCGGCGGGCGCCTGGGCCGGCTGCTGGGCGGGCGCAGGCTGGCCGGCGCGCGGAGCGGCAGGGCGCGGCTGCGCCTGCTGGGCGAAGGACGCCATCGGGGCGAGGCCGATCGCCGTGCTGAGGGCCATGCTCAGGACACGCGTGGACAGGCGAAACGAAGCGGACATCTGGTCTTTCCTTATCAGGCGAATTCGGGATCACGACTTCGCAAGCCGCGCGCGTCACCACCGACAGCCCCATCGCATATCCGCGCCGGCTATCGCAAGCCGTGCACATCAGGGGCGATTGAGGCGTTTGCATGACACCTTGGCTCGGCTTTAGCGAGTTCCGCTACGGGATTCCAGCCCGAATAGCTGCGCGACAGGGGCGCTGGCATGTTATTCTCACCGCGGGAATCAGGTTGAACGATGGATCTGCTGCAAGTGGCCCGCGCTGTTTCACGCGCCGTGGCCGGAACGATCTTCACCATGCTTGCGCTCATCCTCGCGATGGGGGCGCTGGCGCGTGCCGATTCGCCGCAGCCTGGCCTCGCGGCCAGCGATCACGCCATCGCGATGCATGGCGTGCCGGCGCTGCCGCGTGGCTTCGCGCATCTGCCCTATGCCGACCCGAATGCCCCCAAGGGCGGGCGCATCGTCTTCGGCCAGCAGGGCACCTTCGACAGCCTGAATCCACTCGTCGTTCTCGGCGTCGCGCCGGATGCCGTGCCGCGCTATGTCCAGCAGAGCCTGCTGTTCCGTTCGGCCGACGAACCTTTCACCGCCTACGGCCTTCTGGCCTCGCGCGTCGAGCTCAACGATGACCGGACGAAGCTCGCCTTCGAGATCGACGAACGGGCGACCTTCTCCGACGGCAAACCGGTGACGGCGCAGGACGTGCTGTTCACCTTCGAGATGCTGAAGACCAAGGGCAAGCCGTTCCACCGCTCCAGCCTGGGCCGCGTCACGAAGGCGCAGGCGCCCTCCCCGCGCCGCGTCGAGTTCGAACTCGGTGACGGCTCCAACCGCGAATTGCCGCTGGTCATCGGCGCGATGCCGATCTTCGCCAAGCATGCCACCAATGCCGAGACCTTCGGCGAGACCAGCTTCAAGCCGGCTCTCGGCTCCGGCCCCTACGTCGTCAGCGACATCGTGCCCGGCGCGACGCTGACGCTGAAGCGGCGCAAGGATTTCTGGGCGGAGGACCACCCGCTGACGCGCGGGCTCTTCAATGCGGACGAGATCCGCTACGATTTCTACCGCGACGCCAACGCCCTGTTCGAGGCCTTCAAGGCCGGTCTCTACGACGTCCGCGTCGAACCCGATCCGACGCGTTGGATGACGGGCTATGACGTGCCGGCCGTGCGGGACGGTCGGATCCTCCGCGAGACGCTGGAATTCGAGTCGCCAAAGGGCATGACCGGGCTCGTCTTCAACACCCGCCGCCCCTTCTTTGCCGATATCCGCGTGCGCGAGGCTCTGGGCATCCTGTTCGATTTCGAATGGGCCAACCGCAACCTGTTCCATGGCGTCTATCGCCGGGCCGGCAGCTTCTTCTCCGGATCGGAACTGTCGTCGCTGGGCGTGCCGGCCGACGCACGCGAGAAGGCCCTGCTTGCAGCCTTTCCGGGAGCCGTACGCGAGGACATCCTGGCGGGCACCTGGTCACCCTCGGCGACGGACGGCTCGGGACGCGACCGCGAACAGGCGCGCCGAGCGCTCGACCTGCTCAACCAGGCCGGCTACGGCATGGTCGACGGCGTACTGCGTCACATGAAGGGCGGAGATCCGCTGGCCTTCGAGATCACTGTGACCAACCGGCCGCAGGAGCGGCTCGCGCTGAACTATGCCCAGTCGCTCGGCCGGCTCGGCATCGCCGTCACGGTCCGCCTGATCGACGACGTGCAGTATTGGCGCCGGCTCGCAGCCTTCGATTTCGACATGATCCAGTGGACCTGGCCGGTCTCCGCCTCGCCCGGCAACGAACAGGTCGGGCGCTGGGGTTCGGCCAATGCCGCACGCAAGGGCGCGCTGAACTATGCGGGCGTCGCCTCGCCAGCGGTCGATGCGACGATCCAGGCCTTGCTGGCCGCCCGCGAGCGCGAGGATTTCGTCGCAGCGGCGCGCACCCTCGACCGGCTCCTGCTCTCGGGTTTCTATGTCGTGCCGCTCTACTACCTGCCGGAGACCTGGCTGGCGCATGGGCGCGACATCGTGCTTCCCGCGCGCAAGCCGGCCTATTTCCTTTCCACCGAAGCCCTGGCGCGCCGTCCGGCCGCGCCGGCGCCCGCGAACTGAAAGAGCTTTCGATGCGGGCCGAACAGGACGAAGCTGCCGCCCTGCTCGATGGCCTGCATTTCGACACGCTGCTGCGGGCGCTGACCGCGGGCCGCGGCTATGAGCCGGCGCTGCGCGATCCGCCCGGTCGCCAGGGCTGGAGCGATACGATCCCGAACTCGCTGAGTTTCGGCCAGCTCGAGACGAAGGTCGACCAGCTTGCCCGCCTGCTCGCTTTCAACCGGGCGCAGCCCGGTGCGCGCGTCGCCATCCTCGCGCCGCTCGGTCCCGAGGCGATCATCTCGGTGCTCGCCTGCCTGCGCGCCGGACTCTCGCCGATGCTCATGCCACTGCATGGCAACGAGCTCGAGCTGCTGCGCCTGATCGAGGCCTCCGAGGCGGTGATGGCGATCGGCGTCAGCCGCGTCGGGACGCTGCGCCCCTTGCTGGTGCTGCGGGAGCTTGCGGTCAGGGCCTTCGGGACGCGCTTCGTCGGCGGTTTCGGTGCGCAGGTGCCCGACGGCATCGGGCCGCTCGACACGCTGATGGACAGCGCCGGGCTGCATCCCCTGCCCGAGGTCGAACAGCGCATGATGCTCCGCGTCGTCGATGCGGCGACCCTGACCGGCCCATTGGAGATCTCCGAGCGCGAGGTGCTCGGCAAGGCGCTCGAGATTTCGCGCCTGCTGAAACCCATGGCTTCGTCGCGGATCGTCACGACGCTGGTCGGGGGCGATCTCGCCGCACTGGCGAGCGGACCGGCCATGGCGATGCTGACAGGCGTCGAACTGCTGCCGCTCGGCCTGTTCAGCCTCGGCGACCTTCAGGCCTGCATCGAGGGCGGCCGCAACGTCCACCTTGTGCTGCCCGGGACGATGGAGCCGGCGCTGGCGCATTCGCGTCTCGCAAGCCACCCCGCCCTGGCGAGCCTCGTCTTCGTGCAGCGCGCAGTCGGCAACCGGGCCCGGCCGGCGATCGATCGGCAGGACGTCGCGATCGTCGACATCGACGTCACCAGCGCCGCGGAGATCTCGGTGAGCCGTCGCTGAGCGCCGGCTGCACCTCTTCTCAGGCTGCCTTCTTGCGCTCCGCGATCCGCGCCAGGTCGGTCAGAAGTCGGCGCGTTCCCTTGAGGCGCGCTTCCGCCGTCTCGAAATCGTCGATGAAGACGACCCGCATGTCGGGCCGTACCTTCGCCAGCGTCCCCTGCTTCGCGACATAGGAGACCAGTCCTTCGGGATTGGCGAATTCATTGCCGCGGAAGGCAACGATGATGCCCTTGGGCCCGGCCTCGACCTTCTCGACATTGGCGCGCTTGCAGAGCGCCTTGATCGCGACGATCTCGAGCAGCTGCTGGACCTCCTCGGGCAACGGGCCGAAGCGGTCGACCAGTTCGGCGCCGAAGGATTGGATCTCGGCGTCGTCATCCATGGTCGAAAGCCGCTTGTAGAGCGTCAGCCGTAGCGTCAGGTCGGCGATGTAGTGCTCGGGGATCATCACCGGAGCACCGATCTGGATCGCCGGCGACCATTGCGTCTCGGTTTCGAACTCGACACCGGCCTTGAGCGCAGCGACCGCCTCTTCGAGCATCTGCTGGTAGAGCTCGTAGCCGACCTCCTTGATATGGCCGGACTGCTCGTCGCCGAGCAGGTTGCCCGCACCGCGGATGTCGAGATCGTGGCTGGCGAGCTGGAATCCGGCGCCGAGCGTGTCGAGCGACTGCAGCACCTTCAGGCGGCGGTCGGCCTGCTCCGTCAGCTTGCGGTTGGCCGGCATCGTGAAGAGCGCGTAGGCGCGCACCTTCGAACGGCCGACGCGGCCACGCAGCTGGTAGAGCTGGGCGAGGCCGAACATGTCGGCACGGTGGACAATCAGCGTGTTGGCGGTCGGGATGTCCAGCCCGGACTCGACGATCGTCGTCGAGAGCAGCACGTCGTACTGCCCCTCATAGAAGGCGGTCATCACGTCCTCGAGCGTGCCGGCTGCCATTTGTCCGTGAGCGATGCCGACCTTGCATTCGGGCACCTGCTTGTCGAGGAAGTCCTTGACGTCGGCGATGTCCTCGATGCGCGGCACGACATAGAAGCTGCGTCCGCCGCGATAGCGTTCGCGCAGCAGCGCCTCGCGCACGATTAGCGGATCGAAGGGCGTGACGAAGGTGCGCACGGCGAGCCGGTCGACCGGCGGCGTCGCGATGATCGAGAGCTCGCGCACTCCGGTCATGGCGAGCTGAAGCGTGCGCGGGATCGGCGTCGCCGAGAGCGTCAGCATGTGCACCTCGGCGCGGAACTCCTTCAGCCTCTCCTTGTGGGCGACGCCGAAATGCTGCTCCTCGTCGACGATGACGAGCCCGAGATCCTTGAACTCGACGCCCTTGCCGAGCAGCGCATGGGTGCCGACGACGATATCCATCGTGCCGTCCTTGGCGCCCTGCTTGACAGCCTTCAGATCGGCCGCACCGACGAAGCGCGAGGCCTGGCCGACATTGACCGGCAAGCCTTTGAAACGCTCGGCGAAGTTGCGATAATGCTGGCGCGCCAGCAGCGTCGTCGGCACCACGACCGCGACCTGCTTGCCGTTGAGCGCGCAGGCGAAGGCGGCGCGCAGCGCGACCTCTGTCTTGCCGAAGCCGACATCGCCGCAGACAAGCCGGTCCATCGGCCGCCCGGCCGCGAGATCGTCGAGCACGGCGTCGATCGTGTTCTGCTGGTCTTCCGTCTCCTCATAGGGGAACCGGGCACGGAACTCGTCATAGACCCCTTCCGGCGGGACCAGCCGTGGCGCTTCCTTGAGGGCGCGCGCTGCCGCGATCTGGATCAGCTTGCCCGCCATCTCGCGGATGCGCTGCTTGAGCTTGGCCTTGCGCGCCTGCCAGCCGCCGCCGCCGAGCTTGTCGAGCGCGACTTCGGTGTCCTCCGAGCCGTAGCGCGAGAGCAATTCGATGTTCTCGACCGGCAGGAACAGCTTGGTCTCGCCGGCATAGTGGATCTCGAGGCAGTCATGCGGCGCGCCTGCCGCTGCGATCGACTTCAGCCCGACGAAACGACCGATGCCGTGGTCGACATGGACGACGAGATCTCCGGGCGACAGCGAGGACAATTCGGCGATGAAGTCCTGCGGCCGGCGTGTCTTCTTGCGGGGCCGCACCAGACGGTCGCCGAGGATGTCCTGCTCACCGATGACGGCGAGCTTGCCGGCCTCGAAACCGGTCTCGAAGCCCCAGACGGCAAGTGCCGTGGTGCCGGGCTTGAGATCGAACGCCGCGCGCAGCGAGCCGGTCATCTGCACGGTCTTGAGGCCGTGATCGGCCAGCACATGGGCGAGGCGTTCCCGCGACCCCTCCGACCAGGCCGACAGGATGACACGCTTGCCGTCCTTCTCGAGCGCCTTCACATGCGCCACCGCCGCGTCGAAGACGCTGCCGGCATTGTCGGCGCGCTCGGCGGCGAAGCTGCGACCCTGCCGCGCGCCGAGATCGATGATCAGCTTGCCGTCGCTGTCGGGCAGCTGGAAAGGCGTCAGCGATGCGACGCCCGACTGGTCGATGACACCACGCCAGTCGGCGGACGAGAGATAGAGCGCGTCGGGCTTCAGTGGCTTGTAGGGAATGCCACCGGCGCTGGGCTGGTCCATCGCCGCCTTGCGGGCGTCGTAATAGTCCTTGATCAGGCTGATGCGTTCGCCGACGGCGTCCTCGGCCTGGTGATCGAGCACCAGCGGCACGTCGGGCAGATAGGTGAAGAGCGTGTCCAGATGCTCGGCCAGCAGCGGCAGCCAGTGTTCGAGGCCGGCCGGCCGGCGGCCTTCGCTGACGGCTTCATAGAGCGTGTCGTCGCGACCCGGCGTGCCGAAGGTGGTGATGTAGCTTTGGCGAAAGCGCTTGATGCTCTCGCTCGTCATCTGCGCCTCGGACATCGGCACGAGGTCGAGGCCACGCAATTGTCCCGTTGTGCGCTGCGTCTCCGGATCGAAGGTGCGGATCGATTCCAGCGTGTCGCCGAAGAAATCGAGCCGGATCGGTGCCGGCATGCCCGGCGGGAACAGGTCGACGATGCCGCCACGCACGGCGAACTCGCCGGTCTCGCGCACCGTCGAGGTGCGCAGGTAGCCGTTCATGTCGAGCCAGCGAGCCAGCTGCTCGGTATCGACCATGTTGCCCGGAGCAGCCGAGAAACTCTCGGACGCGACCTTGGCGAAAGCCGGCACACGCTGGAGCGCAGCGTTGACGGTGGTCAGCAGCAGGCGCGGCCTGTCGCCCGACTTGGTCTTGGCGAGCCGCGACAGCGTCGTCATGCGATGCGCGACGATCGAGGGGGCCGGCGAGACCCGGTCATAGGGCTGGCAATCCCAGGCCGGGAAGGACACCACCTCGAGATCGGGCGCGATGAACTGCAGCGCGTTCTCCAGGACCTGCAGACGCTGTCCGTCGCGTGCGACGAAGACGAGCATGGCGGCGCCTTCGGCCTTTTTCGCCCGGGCACGTGTCAGATCCGCGAGCACGACGGCATCGAAGCCGTCCGGAACCGATGCGAGCGTCGGCTTGTCGCCGCGCTTGAGCGCGTCGAGGATGCGGTCGCTCTGGAGTTTCGCGATCTGGGCGGGAGGCGGGATGCTCATAGGGAAAGCGTCATTCTCGGGCTTGTCCCGAGAATCTCGGGATCGTCGGTCATCTGGTCAAAGATGGTCGGTTCAAACCCGACCATGACGGGAACGCCACCGGCGCCTCTCCGTTTCAAACGTGAATCGGCTTCTCATGATGGTGGAACGCCTTGAGCCGCCGGAACAGTTCGGTGTCGTAGTTCGACGGCACTTGCGCCTCACCGGTGATCCAGCTCAGCAGGTCGCGGTCCAGCACTTCGATCAGGCGCTCGAACTCGTCGAGCTCGGCCTCGCTCAGCGTCCCGATATGCGCATCGGCGAAACCACCCATGATCAGGTCGTTCTCGCGCATGCCGCGATGCCAGGAGCGAAACAGAATCTTGCGCCGGCGCGGATCGAGATCGGCGCTGGTTCGGGACGAGCCACTCATGAAACCTCCGGACACCTCGGTCGGATTGGAAACCACGGGATGGTGCAATGACAATAGGGCCGGCCCCGTCGCGGAGCCTGCCGATGCAGGCTATATAGCCCTCGCATACCGCGAAGTCAGCGGCCGGATGGCGGCAATCTTCGCACTCCTGACAAGCGTTGGTGACTGTTTGCGCCCCTCCCTGCTCGATCCGCTCTTCGCCCCCGTGACGTCGCTTTCCGGCGTCGGCCCCAAGACGGCCAAGGCGCTCGACAAGCTGCTCGGCGACGAAACCCGGGGCGCACGCGTCGTCGACCTGCTGTTTCATCTGCCGACGGGCGCGATCGACCGACGGCCGAGCCCCTCGATCGCAGATGCGACGGTGGGCGGCGTCGCGACCTTTTCGGCGCAAGTGAGCGAGCATCGTCCGGCCCCGCCCGGCAAGGCGAAGGCGCCCTATCGCATCATCGTCGAAGACGAGACCGGCGACGTCACGCTCGTCTTCTTCCATGCCGATGTCAGGCATTTGCTGCAGACGATGCCGATCGGCGCCTACCGCGTCATCTCCGGCAAGCTCGAGCTCTGGGAAGGCATGCGCCAGATGGTGCATCCCGACCGCATCCTCGACCCGAAGCAGGCGGCGAGCATGCCTGCGATCGAACCCGTCTACGGCATGACCGAAGGCGTCGGCCCACGCGTGATGACGCGCATCGCGGCCGCTGCCGCCGAGAAATGCCCGGACCTCGCGGAATGGCAGGACCCGGCGTTCCTGACCAAGAGCGGCTTTCCCTCCTTCGCCGAAGCGATGCAGAGCCTGCATCACCCGCCCGACATCAAGGCGGTCGAAGGCGACACGATCGTCAGGCGGCGCGTAGGCTATGACGAGCTGCTGGCGAGCCAGATCGCGCTCGCGCTCGTGCGCCGCCAGCAGAAGAAGATCGCGGGTCGTGCCACGGCCGGCGACGGCAGGCTCCGGCGCACGCTCGAAAGCGCCCTGCCCTTCAGGCTCACCGACGGCCAGAAGCAGGCACTGTCCGACATCCATGCCGACATGGAGAAGCCCGAGCGAATGCTGCGCCTCCTCCAAGGCGATGTCGGCTCGGGCAAGACGGTGGTTGCGCTGATGGCAATGGCCGCGGCCGCCGAAGCCGGGCGCCAGTCCGTGCTGATGGCGCCGACCGAGATCCTGGCGCGCCAGCATGCCGAGCGGCTGGAGCCGCTGGCCGCGAGGGCCGGGCTCAAGCTCGCTCTCCTCACCGGCCGCGAGAAGGGAGCGGGTCGCGCACGCGTGCTCGAAGGTCTCGCGAGCGGCGAGATCGACATCGCGGTCGGCACTCATGCGCTGTTCCAGGAGGGCGTCGCCTTCCGTGACCTCGCACTCGCCATCGTCGACGAGCAGCATCGCTTCGGAGTGCATCAGCGCCTGCTGCTGGGATCCAAGGGCGAGGCCGTGGATGTGCTGGTGATGACGGCGACGCCGATCCCGCGCACGCTCTCGCTGACCTGGTTCGGCGACATGGACATCTCCGTGCTTTCGGAGAAGCCTGCAGGCCGCAAGCCGATCGCGACGAAGGCGATCTCGTCAGAGCGTCTCGACGAAGTCGTCGGCGCTGTCGGGCGCGCGGTCGATGGCGGCGCCCAGGTCTACTGGGTCTGCCCGCTGGTGCAGGAATCCGACACGCTCGACGTCGCGGCCGCGCAGGAGCGCTATGACGCCCTGCGGGAGAGCTTCGGTGCCAAGGTCGGCCTGCTGCACGGCCAGATGCCGGGGCGCGACAAGGACGCGGCGATGGCCGCCTTCCTCGCCGGCGAGACCCGAATCCTGGTCTCGACCACTGTGATCGAGGTCGGCGTCGACGTGCCCAATGCCAGCGTGATGGTCATCGAGCACGCCGAACGCTTCGGACTGGCACAGCTGCATCAGCTGCGCGGACGTATCGGGCGCGGTTCGGCCGCCTCGACCTGCCTCCTGCTCTACAAGGGTCCGCTCGGGCCCGTCGCCGAGGCGCGGCTGACGATCATGCGCGAGACGGAGGATGGCTTCCGCATCGCCGAGGAGGATCTCCGGCTGCGTGGCGAGGGCGAAGTCCTGGGCACCAAGCAATCCGGTTCGCCGGACTGGCGCATCGCGCGTCCCGAGGTCGATGGCGATCTGCTGGCCGCAGCGCGCGACGATGCGCGGCTCCTGATCGAGCGCGATCCGCATCTCGAGAGCCCGCGCGGCGAAGCGGTCAGGACCCTGCTCTATCTGTTCGAGCGCGACGTCGCCATCAGGCTGCTGCGGGCGGGGTGATCTCAGCGTCCGGCAGCCGACAGCAAGCGCGATCAAGCGGCGGTCGGGAGCATCGATCAGGGTCCCGCCCATGCCTTTGTGAGAAGCCCATGGACCCGGTCGCAAGAGCCATCTGGTGTGTCGAGAGCCGTTTCGCTTCGGGGATCTCGCTCGACGAGATCGCGGAGGTGGGCGGCATTTCGCGTTTCCATCTCTGCCGGGCCTTCGGTGTAGCGACCGGCCAGTCCGTCATGCGCTATGTGCGCGGCCGCCGACTGACCGAAGCGGCCCGCAGGCTGGCAGACGGCGCACCGGACATCCTCTCGGTCGCGCTCGACTGGGGCTATGGCTCCCACGAGGCATTCACCCGCGCCTTCCGTGATCAGTTCGGCATCACACCCGAGCAATTGCGTGACAGGGGCGATCTCGAAGGCCTCAACCTCGTGGAGCCTATCCTCATGACCAGCATGCCGACCCGCCCCCTCGCCGCGCCGCGCTTTGTCGAGGGCAAGAGCTTCCTCGTCGCCGGTATCGGCGGCCATTTCACCTATGAGACGAGCACCGCCGGCATTCCTTCGCTCTGGCAGCGTTTCGTGCCGCATATCGGGCACGTGCCCGGGCAGCTCGGCGGAATGACGAGCTATGGCGTCTGCACGAATGCCGACGACAGCGGCGCCTTCGACTACATTGCCGGCACCGAGGTCAGGGACTTCGATGGCCTGCCCGATGACTTCGCGCGCGTGCGGATTCCGGCCCAGAGCTATGCCGTTTTCACCCATCGCGAGCATATCAGCGCGATCAAGGCGAGCTTCGACACGATCTTCCGGGATTGGCTACCGAAATCGGGACACAGCCTGTCGGAAGGCCCCTGCTACGAGCGCTATGACGAGCGCTTCGATCCGCAGAGCGGCAACGGCGAGGTCGAGATCTGGATTCCGATCAAAGCCTGAGCCTTCTCAGGCGACGGGGGCCGGAATCTCGCTCCCGTTCTTCGCCTTGAGCGCGGGATCGCCGGGCTGGATCAGCCCGGCCGACATGATCAGCTTGGCTCCGTCCTCGACCGAGATCGCAAGCTGCACGACCTCGCGACGCGGCAGGTAGAAGAAGAAGCCGGTCGTCGGGTTCGGCGTGCAAGGCAGGAAGACGCCGATCTGCTCGTCGCCATCAGGCAGCTTGCCGGCGATCTCCGGGGCAGCCTCCTGCGCGATGAAGACGATTGACCACATGCCGGGCTGCGGGAACTGCACCATGCCGACCTTCCGGAAGGAGGTGCCCGATTGCGAGAAGATCGTCTCGAAGACCTGTTTCACGCCCTTGTAGAGGCCGCGCACCACCGGCATCCGGTCGAGCAGCGCCTCGCCGGCGTGGATCAGTGAGCGACCGACGAGATTGGCGGTGAGGAAGCCGAGCAGCGTCAACCCGATCAACACGATGATGAGGCCGAAACCGGGCACCGGATAGGGCAGATAGGCGTCCGGCCAGTAGGGCGTCGGAACCAGCGGCTTCACCAGACCATCGACGAAATTGACGAACCACCATGTCACCGAGGCGGTGATCGCCAGCGGCGCCGCGATGACGAGACCTGTCAGGAAATAGCGTCTCAGCCGGGTGCCGAAGCTCGGGCTCAGCAGATCAGGCTGGATGACGAGGCGTGGATCAGGCGGGCTCGGCGTCATTCAAGGGGTCCGATATGGCAAGAGGTCCGATATGACTTGCCGCGGGCGAGCGGTCTTCACGACCAGGATGCGACAGACGTGCCAGTCGCCCGGACCAATTTCAAGGACGACGCGGTCAGCAGCGGCTTGCGGGGCTCGCGGACATGGTGCTTTCGTTTGCACAGCAGTGAAAACGTGGACGAATCGGCAGGGCAAACGGGTAATGATGCGCGGCGTTCGAAAGTTTCGCCGTCCACTGTTCTTCGTGGCCGGCTGGATCTTCACGGCGATCGGTGTGATCGGCCTGATCCTGCCGCTGATGCCGGGAACGATTTTCCTGATCGCTGCGGCGTGGTGCTTCTCGCAGTCCTCGCCACGATTCGAGGCCTGGCTGCTCGGCCACCCTCAGCTTGGCCCGCAGGTTCGGCGTTGGCGCGCAACCGGATCGATCGCGCGCCGGGTCAAATTCATCGCTTGCGGCTCGATGCTGCTGAGCTTCGCGATCCTGACCCGGACCTCGGCGCCACCGATCGCACTGTGGATCAGCGGCGCCTGCCTGGTCGCGGCGGGCATCTATGTCGCGAGCCGCCCGGAAGCGTGACCCGGTACGGGAATGCGCGCCGGGAGCGCGTCATTCCACGGTGACGGATTTCGCAAGGTTGCGCGGCTGGTCGACGTCCTTGCCCATGAAAACCGCCGTCTGGTAGGCGATCATCTGGATCGGCACCGCATAGGCGATGGCCGCGAAGGTCGGGTCCATGTCGGGCATGATGATCGTCGCTTCCGGGACGATGCCGCATTCGGCCGCGCCCTTCGCGTCGGTGATCAGGATGATCCGACCGCCGCGCGCGGCGACCTCCTGCATGTTCGAGGCCGTCTTCTCGAACAGCGCGTCATGCGGCGCGATGACGATGACGGGCATCGCCTCGTCGATCAAAGCGATCGGGCCGTGCTTGAGCTCGCCCGCCGGATATCCCTCGGCGTGGATGTAGCTGATTTCCTTCAGCTTCAACGCGCCTTCCAGCGCCAGCGGGAAGCTCGTGCCGCGGCCGAGATAAAGCACGTCTCGAGCCTTGGAGAGTTCGCGGGCGAGCTTCTCGATCTGTGGCTCGAGTTCCAGCGCCTGGGCGATCAGCCCCGGCAGGGCGATCAGGCTCTGGACATGGCGAGCCTCTTCCTCCTGCGAAAGCGTGCCGCGTCCGCGCGCCGCCGCCAGGGCGAGGCTGGCCAGCGCGGTGAGCTGGCAGGTGAAGGCCTTGGTCGAGGCGACGCCGATTTCGGGTCCGGCAAGTGTCGGGGCGACGGCATCGCTTTCGCGCGCGATCGTCGATGTCGCCACATTGACGACGGACAGCACCTTCTGCTGCTCCTGCCTGGCGTAACGCAGGCAGGCGAGCGTGTCGGCCGTCTCACCCGATTGCGAGACGAAGAGCGCCAGCCCGTTCTCGGGCAGCGGCGCCTCGCGGTAGCGGAACTCGGAGGCGACATCGATCTCGACCGGCAGCCGGGCCAGTTTCTCAAACCAGTATTTCGCCGTCAGTCCGGCATAATAGGCCGTGCCACAGGCTGAGACCGACAGGCGCGACAGCGACTTCCAGTCAACCGCCCCCTCGAACGGCAGGCGAACGCTGCCGGAGGCCATGTCGAGATACTGCGTCAGCGTGTGGCCGACCACCTCGGGCTGCTCGTAGATCTCCTTCGCCATGAAATGGCGATGGTTGCCCTTCTCGACGAGGAAGGCGCCGGCCGCGACACGTTGGGCGCGGCGCTGCACCTGGTTGTTGGCCTTGTCGTAGAAGGTCGCGCCCTTGCGGTTGAGGACGACCCAGTCCCCCTCCTCCAGATAGGCGATGAGATCGGTGAAGGGTGCGAGCGCCAGCGCATCCGAGCCGAGATACATCTCGCCATCGCCGACGCCGACCGCGAGCGGCGACCCCTTGCGTGCGCCGATCAGCAGATCCTCCTCGCCCTCGAACAGGAAGGCGAGCGCGAAGGCGCCGCGCAGCACCGGCAGGCTGGCCGCCACCGCATCGACGGGTTTGGCGCCGCGATCGAGCTCGCGGGTGACGAGATGGGCGACGATTTCCGTGTCGGTTTCGGTCGCGAAGACATAGCCATCCGCCTGCAATTCGGCGCGCAGCTCGCGGAAATTCTCGATGATGCCGTTATGGACGACGGCCAGCTTGGCCGTCGCATGCGGGTGGGCGTTGGTCTCGTTGGGCTTGCCATGCGTCGCCCAGCGCGTGTGGCCGATTCCGATCAGGCCTTCGAGCGGTTCGCTGGAGAGGCGGACTTCGAGATTCTTGAGCTTCCCCTCAGCGCGACGACGGGTGAGCACGCCACGCTCCAGCGTGGCGACGCCGGCCGAGTCATAGCCGCGATATTCGAGCCGCCGCAGCGCCTCGACCACCTGCGTCGCGACCGCTTCCTTGCCCAGAATCCCGACGATGCCGCACATGCGTAAACCTCTTCAGCCGTTGCCGTCGGCAAACCGCATAGCGGCCCGGCGCTGCCAAGCAAAATCAATCTAAATGTCGAACTATGAAAGGCGCCTTGCGCGAATGCCGCCGCTCAGGGCTTCTTCGCCGCGGCCTTGCGCGCCAGCGAAGCCTCGCGGAAGCCCTTGGCCCATCCCTCCTTGGCGACCTGGCGGCCGCGGCCGACCGCAAGCGCGTCGGGCGCGACATCCTCCGTCACCACCGAGCCGGAGGCGACAAAGGCGCCGGCCCCGATCGTGATGGGGGCGACGAGGGAGGAATTCGAGCCGACGAAGGCGCCCGCACCGATATTGGTACGGTACTTGAAGAATCCGTCGTAATTGCAGGTGATCGTTCCTGCTCCGATGTTGGCGTCGGCTCCAACGGTCGCGTCGCCGACATAGGTCAGGTGGTTGACCTTGGCGCCGGCGCCGATCTCCGCCGCCTTGATCTCGACGAAGTTGCCGACCTTCGCCTTGGCTCCGAGCGAGGCGCCCGGGCGCAGCCGCGCATAGGGGCCGACCAATGCTCCTTGACCGATGGCAGCGCCCTCGAGATGCGAGAAGGCGTGGATCACGGCACCGTCGGCGACGCTCACGCCGGAGCCGAAGACGACATGCGGTTCGATCAGCACATCGCGGCCGATGCGCGTGTCGTGGCTGAAGAAGACGGTCTCGGGCGCGATCAGCGTCGCGCCCTCGGCCATGACATCGAGCCGCTTGCGGCGCTGGAATTCGGCCTCCGCCGACGCCAGCTGGATGCGGTCATTGATTCCCTGGACCTCGCTTTCGGGCGCCACGAGCGCACTCGTCGTGAGGTTGCGCGACCGGGCGAGCGCGACAGCGTCCGTCAGGTAGAATTCGGACTGCGCATTGTCGTTGCCGATCGCTTCCAGCAGCGACAGGGCCTGGTGCCCGTCGAGCGCCATCATCCCGGCATTGCACAGCGTGATCTCGCGTTGCTCCGGCGTGGCGTCCTTGTGCTCGACGACGGCTTCGAGGACGCCGTCGCGCGTGACGAGCCTGCCATAGCCGTTCGGGTCACGGGCTTCGAAACCCAGGGCGACGACAGCCGAGCCCTTTGCCAGCTCGGCGCGCAATGCGCCGAAGGTTTCCGGCCGCAGCAGCGGCGTGTCGGCAAAGGTAACGATGACGTCGTCATAGCCCTTCGCGAGCGCGGCGCGCGCCGCCAACGCGGCATGGGCCGTTCCGAGCCGCTCGGTCTGGAGCGCGATTTCCACGCCGGGCAAGACCGCCTGCGCCTCTCTTGCGACTTCCGGGCGCTCCGGGCCGGCAACGACGACGACGGCGTCGGCGCCCGCCTGGGCGAGCGAGGTCAGCACATGTCCGAGCAGGGAGCGGCCGCCGACTTCGTGCAGCACCTTGGGCCGGGCCGATTTCATCCGCGTGCCCTCACCCGCAGCGAGCAGAATCGCGAGGCAGGAACGGCCGGGCTGCATTTCGGTCATGATTATCGTTTCCCTTTGCGGCGAATGACCGGCCGCGCGGTTCCGTTCGCGGACGCTGTCGGTCGGTCCGACGCATGGTGGCGTTGCTGGTGCCGTGGATAGCCGATCCCGCCGGCATTTGCCAAAGTCGATATCGCCACCGGCGTCACGCGGCGGAAATCATCCGGCAAGGAGACAGAACATAGACTACAAAATGCTGACACTGCCGCTTTTCAGGTCACCGGGAAATGCTCTAGAAGCGCGGATAGGCGAGGCCCTCGCCCGCGCATGTTGGATATAATGTCGAAACCTTTGAATCGTCGGCAGTTTCTCGAAGGTTCCGGCGGAGCCGCAGCTGCTTCTTTGCTTGCCGCGGGCGCCGCGCGTGCCCAGGCGCAGTCGCCGGCCGCAGCCATCAACCAGTTCTTCCTGTTCGAGGGCAAGACATTCGATCCCGCGCTCGTCGTGGACGCGGCCCGCGCGCTCGCGCAACGTCCGCTCGTGCCGCTCGTCACGACTGATCTGCCGGATGGATACGCCACCCTGCCCTTCGATCAGTATTCGGGAATCAGGGCCCAGCCCGGAAGCTTGGTCTGGGCCGGCGAGAATCGCGGCTTTACGCTCGAACCACTGCATCGCGGCTATGTCTTCTCGAACCCGGTGAGCCTTTTCACCATCGAGGACGGCACGGTCCGGCGCGTCGCCTTCGACCGCAGCAAGTTCGACTATGGCCGGGTCACGCCGCCGCCGGCGAATGTCGACCTGCAGTTCTCCGGCATGCGGATCGCGACCGGACTCGAACGCCCCTTCGAGGTCGCGATGTTCCAGGGTGCGACCTTCTTCCGTTCGCTCGCCCGTGGACAGAATTTCGGCGCCCTCGCCCGCGCACTGATCCTGCGGCCGGGCGAGACGCGCGGCGAGGAGATTCCGTTTTTCCGCGCCTTCTGGGTCGAGCGGCCGAGCCCAGCCTCCGGCCTGCTGGTCATCCACGCGCTGCTCGATTCCGAAAGCCTGACCGGTGCCGTCCGGATGACGCTGCGCCCCGGCGACGTCACGCTGATCGACGTCGAGATGACGCTGTTCGCGCGACAAGCGCTCGACCATATCGGCTTCGGCTGCACCATGGGCACCTTCCTTTCGGGGCCGCAGAGCCGGCGCACATTCGACGACGTCCGTCCGGCGGTGCATGAGGTCTCCGGCGTGCAGATGCGCTCGGGCACCGACGAATGGATCTACCGGCCGGTCAGCAATCCGGCGACGCTCCAGGTCTCGTCCTTTATGGACGGCAATCCGAAGGGTTTCGGCCTGGTTCAGCGCGAGCGCGACCCCGCGGCCTTCATGGATGACGACCAGCGCTTCGAGCTGCGGCCGAGCGTCTGGATGGAGCCTCTCGGCGATTGGGGCGCGGGTTCGGTCCAGCTCATCGAGATTCCCAGCGAATCCGACGTGAACGACAACATCATCATGTACTGGCGTCCGCGCCAGCCGCTCGCGCCAGGCAGCGAGACGGTGGTCGCCTATCGGCAGGCCTGGTGCTGGCAACCGCCGGAGCGCCCCCCTCTCGCGCTCGCGACCCGCGTCCGCCAGGGACGCGGGTCGCAGGGACGGCGCCGCCGCTTCATCGTCGACTTCACCGGTGACAAGCTGGCCGATGCCGGCATCGTCGCCTCGACCCGCGCCAACATCACGACGCAACCCGGCCAGATCCACAACATCCGGCTCTGGCCCTTTCCGGAGCGCAAGCTGATGCGGGTCGGGTTCGAGGTCGATCCGGGCACGGAAAACCTATGCGAGCTCAGGCTCGTGCTACAATCCGGCGGTCAGCCGGTTTCGGAAACCTGGTTGAATCGATGGACGTGGTAACCGCGCCCCGCCCCGGCGAGGCCGCTGTGCAGGCACAGCCCTATGTTGCGAGTCAGGAGCCGGCGACACCGCCTGAGAACCGGCTCGTCATGCCGGTCCAGTCCTTCCGCAGATGGAATGCGTCGGACCGGCGCAAGCCGGTCGTGCCCCAAGCCTGGAAGACGCCCTGGCTGAAACGGCTCTTCGTCTTCGGCGGCGGTCTGGCGCTGACCGCCTATGGCGCCTGGGAAATGTACAATGTCGTGTCGGTCAGCCGCACGACCTCGCTGCAGTACGTCTTGCTCGTGCTGTTCACGATCAACTTCTCCTGGATCGCGCTCGCCTTCAGCAGCGCCGTGCTCGGCTTCTTCGGCCTGCTCTTCAACAAGGGCTTCTCGGGACGCGTCGAGTCGCTGAAGCACCGCACCGTTGTGGTGATGCCGATCTACAACGAGTCCTCGGCGCGCACCTTTGCGGCTCTGGCTGCGATCCGCGAATCGGTCGAGGCCACCGACCTGGGTAGCCATTTCGACTATTTCATCGTGTCGGACACCACGAATCCGGATGTCTGGATCGCCGAGGAGCGCGCTTTCCTGGCGCTGCGCCAGCGACTGGGCCCGGACGCGCGGGTCTATTATCGCCACAGGCCCAAGAACCATCATCGCAAGGCCGGCAACATCGCCGATTTCGTGACCCGCTGGGGCGGGCATTACGAGCATATGGTGGTGCTCGACGCCGACAGCCTGATGACCGGCACCTGCATCGTGCGCCTCGCCTCGGCGATGGAACAGGATCCGGATTCCGGCATCATCCAGTCGCTGCCGCTGATCATCAACCGCAACACCTTCTTCGCCCGGCTCCAGCAATTCGCGGCGCGGGTCTATGGACCCGTCATCGCGACGGGGCTGGCGATGTGGTCCGGTCGCGACGGCAACTACTGGGGCCATAACGCCATCATCCGGACGAGGGCCTTCGCCGATCATTGCGGCCTGCCCGACCTCAAGGGCAAGCCGCCCTTCGGCGGCCATGTGCTCAGCCATGATTTCGTCGAGGCGGCGCTGATCCGCCGCGCCGGCTGGTCGGTCTACATGCTGCCGGACCTGACCGGCTCCTATGAGGAAAGCCCGCCCTCGCTGATCGACGTCTCGGTGCGCGACCGGCGCTGGTGCCAGGGCAACCTTCAGCACTCGCGCATCATCGGCGCCAAGGGCTTCGTCCTGCCGACGCGCCAGCATTTTGCCACCGGCATCATGGGCTATCTCGCCTCTCCCTTCTGGCTGATGCAGCTCGTGGTCGGTATCCTGATCGTCCTCCAGGTCAGCTATGCGCGGCCGGAGTACTTCACCCAGGAATTCACGCTCTTCCCGGTCTGGCCGCGTTTCGACCCCGAGCGCGCCTTGAACCTGTTCGCCCTGACGATGGCGATCCTGCTGGCGCCGAAGCTGTTCGGGCTGCTGCTGACGCTGTTCAACACCAAGCTACGCCGCGCCGGCGGCGGAGCGATCCGTTTGATCGTCTCAGCGCTGATCGAGGTGCTGTTCTCGGCCTTCTTCGCGCCGATCATGATGCTGATCCAGTCGGGTTCGGTGTTCCAGATCCTGCTCGGCCGCGACACCGGCTGGAATCCGCAGCGCCGCGACGACGGCTCGATCCCACTGAAGGACATCATCCGCCGGCACCGCACCCATACGGTGCTCGGGATCGTCGCAGGCATCTCCGCCTTCATGATCGCGACGTCGCTGTTCGCCTGGATGTCGCCCACCATCGTCGGCCTCGTGCTGGCGATCCCGCTCTCCTGGGCGTCCGGCCAGCTCGCGATCGGGCTCTGGCTCAAGCGGCGCAAGCTCCTCTTTACGCCGGAGGAAGGCGATCCGCCGGCGGTTGCCCTGCGCGCGAACGCGCTCCAGGAGGAGTTCGACACGGCCGGCTACGACGATGCCGACGGCTTGCGGGCGCTGCACGCCGACCCGGCGCTGCGCGAGGCGCACGAACTGATGCTGCCGGAAAACCAGCCGCGCCGCCGCGGCGAGATCGAGGCCGACCGCGCCCTGGCCCAGGCCAAGCTGGTCGATGCCGAGACGATCGACGACGCCGCGATCTGGCTGAAGCCGAAGGAGCGCATGGTCGTGCTGCACGACCGGGCGCTGGTCGCGCTGCTGGCGTCCCTGCCGGCTGGTCGTACGGCCGAGTGAGGACGGGCGCCTCGGGCGCTCGTCAGAAGCTCATCGCCGCAGCGTTGATGACGCCGGCGGCGAGTGACGCGGCGCCGAGAAACAGCGCCGCCGCCAGCTCGCCCGCCGCAATGCGCTGCGACAGGTTGGGCAGAACGATCCTGACCAGCACATAGACGATCAGTTGAACGACGATCGCGACGATGCCCCAGATCACCAGGTCGGGAATGGTGTTGGCATGCACCACCGCGCTGGACAGCGGCAGAGCGAAGCCGGTCAGGCTCAGGCCCAGCGAAAGCGCCGCTGCGATGTTGTTCTGCCGGATCAGGCCGAACTCGTTATGCGAGGTCGCCACCGTGTAGATCAGCAGGTAGATGCCGACCAGGCCCAGCGACACCGAAAAGAACAGGACGAAATCCGGAAGCTTCAACAAGGCCTGCGTGATCATTCTCGTTCCGAATCCCCTGCGCCGATCACGCCGATCCTGACCCTCAAGCCTGCTCGAAAGCAATGATGCAGCCGAGCGCCGCCTCGGCTGGCACGACGACGCGTTCGTCGCCGCGAGCATGCGCCACGCCGGCCGCCTCCAGCCTGCTCGCCACCGCATCGAGGTCCGGCACGGCCACGCAGAAGCCCAGGAAGCGCGCCGGCGTCGGGTCCGGCGCGACGTGATAGATCGCCTCGGCCGCCTCGAAGTCGAGCACGTCGATGCGCCCGCGCGGCAGGTCGAGGACGAGATCGGCATTCCCCTCCAGCACCTCTGGGAAACCGGCATAGGCGCTCAGGAACTCGCGGTGCGCGGACGGATCGTCGGTGACGATGATCGCCGAGGTTAGGGCGCTCGCGCCATTGGCGTGCTGCTGGAAGGCCGGGTTCCAGAAGTTCTGCGGCTCATGTTGCTGGCAGACGAAGAAGCCGCATTCCGGCGCCAGCGGGTCCGCCGCGAAGGCCAGCGAGAAGGCGACGCGCACCTCGCTGCCATCGGGACGCCGCGCCTTGCGCTCGAAGAAGAACGGCTCGAAATCGCCGATCCCGGCCGCCTGGAAGGCCGCGGCATCCGCCTTCGCATCGGTGCTTTCCAGCACCAGCATCGACAGCCCCTCGCCGCGCTCCAGCGCCTCGCGGACGAAGCTGCCGAAGGAGAAGACGCGTGGAGTAGGCGGCGTGATCGCGGCGACGTCAGCGATGGTGATCAGTTCGAGGAAGGAGCCGGGAAACTGGACGATCCGGTTCTCAGTGCCCCAGGGATGACGGTTGCGGGCGCCGACGGTGAAGCCGAGCTTCTCATAGAAGGCGCCGGCGGCATCGAGATCGCGGACGCCGATGACGAGATGGTCGAGGCCACGAGGGGTAGAGGTGATGGCGGTGTCAGGCATGGGCTTTGCTCGCTTGCGGCAGGCTCGGGCCCTTAGGTCTAGCAGGTCGGCGGGAGCGGGTCATGCCCGTCGCGGCCGGCGCCGATCACACTGAGATATGCTGCCGATCATGCTTCGATGTAATGCGGCACGAAGCGCGAGGTGTTCTTGGTGATCGGCGAGGCATCCTCGCGGATGCAGAGCCCGCAGGCTTGGGAGGCGACGAGCCAGGAGCCCAGCACGGCATAGTTCCCGGGCGAGCCGAACAGGTTCTGCGCCGCGTCCTGCAGGATGAAGCCCTCCGCGCCATAGGGGCCGTCATCGCTGTCCAGAACCTTGCCGCGCTCGATCAGGGTGACATTGGCGCCCTCGCGCGAATAGAGTGGCTTGCGCACATGGCGCGGCGACAGGCCGGCGCAGCGCGGGTCGCCCTCGAAGAAGGCCGGCAGCAGGTTGGGATGGCCCGCCTCCATCTCCCAAAGACAGGCGAGCAGACCCTTGTTCGAGAGGATGGCCTTCCAGGGCGGTTCGATGAACTGGCAACGCGAAGTCGCGAGATTCTTGGCGTAGCTCTCGCGGAACAGCCACTCCCAGGGATAGAGCTTGAACAGGGTCTCGATCGGCTGGTTGGCACCGTCGCAGAAACGCCCGTCCGAGAGCAGGCCGATCTCCTCGATGAAGGTGAAGCGCGCATCGAGCCCGGCTTGAACGGCGCAGTCCATCAGGTAGTCGACGGTGCCCTTGTCCTCGTTGCTGTTCTGGACGCAGGTCAGATGCAGGCGGTAGGGCGAAGGCGAGCGCAGATGGGCGAAAGCCCCGATCAGCCGCTCATGCAGCGAATTGAACTGATCGCATCCCGGAGGCAGCGCGCCGCGCGCCATCGCCTGCTCGAGCCAGTCCCATTGCACGACGCTCGATTCGAACAGCCCGGTCGGCGTATCCGCGTTGTATTCCAGCAGCTTGGCCGGCCCGCGACCATCATAGGCGAGGTCGAGCCGGCCATAGAGATTGCGCTCGCCGTTCTGCCAGCTCGAGCGAATGAAATCCCACTGCCCGTCGGGTATAGCGAGCCGGCTCAGGATCTCGTCGTCGCCGATCGCCTTCTCGATGAAGGCGAAGCAGAGCTGCTCGATCGCGTCGGTTGGCGCCTCGATGTCGCGCTCGATCTGCTCGAGCGTAAAGGCATAGGCCGCGCTCTCGTCCCAGTAGGTCTCGCCGTCGATGGTGTGGAAGGCGAAGCCGAGGCGTTCGACCTGATCCTGCCAGTCGGGACGCGGGGGAAGCGAAACCCGGCGCATGTCAGGACGAGGACGAGGAGGAGTAGGAGCGCGAGGTCGACCCGAAGCCGCCGCGAGAGACTGTCGTCGCGCTGCTGGTTCCGCTGACGGTGCCGCTGCGCGCCACCAGCGCCGCGCCGGAGGTCGTCGAATAGGCGCGCGACGATGACGAGGAGGAACTGCGGCTGCTTCCGCCATAGCCGCCGCTTCCGCTGCTCGATGACGAGGAACGCGCCTGCTGGCATTCCTGCGCCGGGCTGCCGGGCGGGCAGGCCTGCCGCGTCGGCGGCAGCAGTGGTTGCGCAGCGCCGCCGCCCTGGGTCAGGCTGCGCGCCAGCATGAAGCCGGCCAGCGCCGGAACGATGACCTGCGCTCCGTTCCAGACCGCGCTCTGGCAGGAGCCCGAGCCGTATTCGGCCTCACAGGCGCTGGTGCTGGTGAACTTTTTGGCGTCGCGCAGATGACTGGCCGAGGCCTCGTTGAAGCGCTGCTCGCACTGGCTCGACGAGAGCTGGCCACCGGCGCGGCATTCGGCGAGGTTGTTGTAGACGAGGCTCTCCTCGTCATCCGAACCCGAACTCGCCCATATCGTCGCGACAAGCACGACCCCCGCCGCCGCAAGTCCGATCTGGGTCGAGCGCTTCATCGCCGCCTCCCCTATCAGGCCGTCATGCTGGCTGCCGCCAGGGTTCCGGAGATGATGGCGATCACCGCGAGGATCGCGGCTGAAGGCAGGCGGTCCTCCTCGATCTTGCGCGAAAGTTCCGGGATCAAGACGCGCGCCAGCCCATACGCCCCGAACTGGATGATCATCGCGGCCAGCGCCCAGAGCACGAGGTCCGGGATGCTGCTGGCCTGGGCGATCGCCTTTTCGAGCGGGATCGAGAAGCCGGCCGTATTGCCACCGAGCGCGACGGCGGCCGACAGGTTGCCACCCCGGATCAGCGCGAGCTCGTCATGCGCCGTGAGGCGGAGATAGACGGCGGTGAAACAGGCAATCAGTGCGACGCCGAGGGCGAAGTAGAGCAGGAATGCGGGCAGCCCCGCCATCGAGATCGCCATGCCGCCGCGCGCCCCCTGCATCTCAAATGCAGGGTCACTATACGTCAGTTGCGGCGCAATGCCAGAGGCGCCGCAGCGGGCTCACACCAGCCGGCTCTGCACCACCGCCGCCTCGACGAAGCTCGCAAACAGCGGATGCGGCTCGAAGGGACGCGACTTCAGCTCGGGGTGATACTGCACGCCGATGAACCAGGGATGGTCGGGATACTCGATCGTCTCCGGCAGCAGCCCGTCCGGCGAAAGCCCGCAGAAGCTCATGCCCTGTGCCTCCAGCCGGTCGCGATAGCCCATGTTCACCTCGTAGCGGTGACGATGGCGCTCGGAGATCTCGGTCGTGCCGTAGATCTTTGCGATCTTGGAGCCCGGCTGAAGCGTCGAGGCGTAGGCGCCGAGCCGCATCGTGCCGCCGAGATTGCCGTCGGCAGCGCGCTGTTCGAGCTCGTTGCCGCGCAGCCATTCGGTCATCAGGCCGACGACGGGTTCGTCAGTCGGGCCGAATTCGGTGGAATTCGCCTCCGTGATCCCGGCGAGCGAGCGAGCGCCCTCGATCACCGCCATCTGCATGCCGAAGCAGATGCCGAAATACGGCACCTTGCGCTGCCTGGCAAAGGTCGCCGCCTTGATCTTGCCCTCGGCGCCGCGATGGCCGAAGCCGCCGGGCACGAGGATGCCGTGGACATGCTCCAGGAACGGCGCCGGATCCTCCTTCTCGAAGACCTCCGACTCGATCCAGTCGAGATTGACCTTGACCCGGTTGGCGATGCCGCCATGCATCAAGGCCTCGATGAGGGACTTATAGGCGTCCTTCATGCCGGTATATTTGCCGACGATGGCGATGGTGACCTCGCCCTCGGGATTCTTGACCCGCTCCGAGATGCGCCGCCAGTTGGAGACGTCGGGCTCGGCCGTGGCATCCATGCCGAAGGCCGCCAGCACCTCGTTGTCGAGCCCCTCGGCGTGATAGGACAGCGGCACATCGTAGATCGAGGCGACGTCGCGGGCCTCGATCACCGCGGTCTCGCGGACATTGCAGAACAGCGCCAGCTTGCGGCGTTCCTCGCGCGGGATCTCGCGGTCGGTGCGGCAGAGCAGGATGTCGGGCTGAATGCCGATCGAGCGCAGCTCGGCGACCGAATGTTGGGTCGGCTTGGTCTTCAGCTCGCCTGCAGTCGGAATGTAGGGCAGCAGCGTCAGGTGGATAAAGATGCACTGCCCGCGCGGCAGTTGCTGGTTGACCTGCCGGATCGCCTCGAGGAAGGGCAGACTCTCGATGTCGCCGACCGTGCCGCCGATCTCGACCAAGGTGAAATCATAGTCCTCGTTGCCGTCGAGGATGAACTCCTTGATGGCATTGGTGACGTGCGGGACGACCTGGATCGTCGCGCCGAGATAGTCGCCGCGGCGCTCCTTGGTCAGGATGTCCATGTAGATGCGGCCGGTGGTGATGTTGTCGCCCTTATTGCAGGGCCGGCCGGTGAAGCGCTCGTAATGGCCGAGATCGAGGTCGGTCTCGGCCCCGTCATCGGTCACGAAGACCTCGCCATGCTGATACGGGCTCATCGTGCCCGGATCGACATTGAGGTAGGGATCGAGCTTGCGCAGGCGGACCGTGTGGCCGCGCGCCTGCAGGAGAGCGGCCAGCGCCGCCGCCGCCAGGCCTTTGCCGAGCGAGGAGACCACGCCGCCGGTGATGAATACATACCGCGTCATGGGAGGACACCTCTAAGCGACGGGGTTCGATTCGCTAAGTCCAAGGGTGCAATCCCGTCTTGCTCTGCACGCTTGTCCACAGGAGAGCGCCGCCATCCGGCGAACGCGCCCCACACAAAAGAGAAGGGCCGGTTTCCCGGCCCCTGCCCTGTCTCAAGTCACTGCTGCGGCGCCGGAGCTGCCGGAGCTCCCGGCGTAGGCGGCTGCGGCGTTCCGCTCGGCTGCTGCATCCGCTGGAGCTGGTCGAAGACGCCGCCCGCATTGGGAGCGCTCGGGCCGGTCGGCGTGACCGGTGCACTCTGCGTCGGTGCCCCGTCGATGATCGAGCGCTGAACGCGGCCGCGATTGGCCATCACGGCCAGCACGATCGAAGTCAGGAAGAACGCCCCCGCGAGAATCGCGGTCGTCCGCGTCAGAGCGTTCGCCTGGCCGCGGCCGGTCATGAAGCCGCCGGCTCCACCGCCACCCGAGCCCATGCCGAGCCCGCCGCCTTCGGAGCGCTGCAGCAAGACGACGCCGACGAGCGCGACCACGATGATCAGGTGGATGACGATGATGACGTTCTGCATGTTCTCAACAGACTGAGACGGGCTCACGAAATGGGTATGGCGCCCGCCGCCGCCAAGGGCTGCCCGCACCTTTCGTCCGTCATCGCCGAAGGCCGGCGAACGAACTCGGCGGCGCACATAGCACGCGTTTGCGGGCCGCACCACCCCGCCCGTGCGATCTCGCGCGGGGCCGATGCGACGGCGCGAGATCTCAGGTGCAGGCGCGTGCGATGGCGAGGAAATCCTCGGCCTTGAGGCTGGCGCCGCCGACGAGCGCGCCATCGACATGGGCGACATTCATCAGTTCCGCGGCGTTCGACGGCTTGACCGAGCCGCCATAGAGCAGCCGGACGCCGGCAGCAGCTGCCTTGCCGAGCAGGCGGCCGAGCTCGGAGCGGATCGCCTCGTGCATTTCGGCGACATCGGCCGCAGTTGGCGTCAGGCCGGTGCCGATGGCCCAGACCGGCTCATAAGCGACGACAAGCGTCGCAGCCGTCGAACCCTCCGGCACGGACCCGCGCAGCTGCTTCTTCACGACCGCCAGAGCCTTGCCTGCCTCGCGCTCGTCCTTCGTCTCACCGACGCAGACGATCGGCACGAGCAGCGCCTTCTGCGCCGCCTCGGCCTTGGCCTTGACCGTCGCGTTCGTCTCGCCATGCAGGGTGCGGCGCTCGGAATGGCCGACGATCGCGAAGTTCGCCCCGGCATCGACCAGCATCGCGGCCGAGACCTCGCCGGTGAAGGCGCCGCTGGCCTGCGTGCTGCAATCCTGGCCGCCGGTCGCAATGCGCGAGCCGACCAGCGCGACGCTCGCCGGATAAAGCAGGCTGGCGGGCGGGCAGATCGCGAGATCGACGCCGGCCTTCAAAGCGGCGTCATAGCCCTTGGCGACCTCGGCCGCGATGGCGAGGTCGGCCTTCAGCCCGTTCATCTTCCAGTTGCCGGCCACCAGCGGCCTGATGCTGCGCGTCACGTCGATCCTCCGAAGAAAGCTGCGCCGGGTCTAGCAATGCCCGCGCCGGGCCGCAATCTCGCGCAAAAGCCATTCGCCCGGACGGGACGCCAACACGAATCCGCGCTGGTGATTGCGGCTTGGCGCTCCGGTTCCTATAAGCAGCGCCGAACAAAATCGATGGCGGCTAGGTCGGCGCCGCGCCAGGCCCAAGGAAAGATACATCCCCATGATGATGCAGGGCATCCGCAAAGCGGGCCAGAGCTTCCTCGGCAAGCTCATCATCACCGTCATGTTCGGCTTCCTGATCCTCTCCTTCGCGATCTGGGGCATCGGCGACATCTTCCAGGGCTATGGTCGCAACTCCGTCGCCCGCGTGGGCAAGGCCGAAATCGGCCTCGAGCAGATGCGCACGGCCTTCCAGAACGACGTCCAGGCGCTGACGCGCCAGCAGCGCCGCCAGATCACGCCCGAGATGGCCCGCGCGCTCGGCCTCGACCGGCAGGCGCTGTCGCGCCTGATCACGGAATCGGTGCTCGACCAGACGGCGCAGAGCATGCGGCTTGCGGTTTCCGACGAGACGATCCGCAACCTGATCTTCGACGATCCGACGTTCCGCGACGCCTCGGGCAACTTCTCGGCCGCCCGCTTCAACGATTTGCTGCGCTCGAACGGCTTCACCGAGCAGAGCTATGTGCGCGAGCAGCGCGCCACGATCCTGCGCCAGCAGATCGCCGAGATGGTCGTCGGCGCCGTGCAGGCGCCCGGCGCCTTGCAGGAGCTCGGCCATCGCCTGCGCAACGAGCGCCGCGACGTCACCTTCGCGCGAATGGCGCCCGGCATCGCGGGCGATATTCCCGCCCCGACCGAGGCCCAGCTCAAGACCTTCTTCGATGAGCGCAAAGGCGCTTTCCGCGCGCCGGAGCGGCGCACCGCCGACATCCTCGCGATCTCGGCCGAGGCGCTGGCCGATGCCGGCTCGGTCGGCAACGACGATGCGAAGGCCCGCTACGAGCAGATCAAGGCGCAGCGCTTCACCACGCCCGAGACCCGCACGATCCAGCAGATCACCTTCCCCAACGCCGAGGAGGCGCAGGCCGCCAAGGCCCGCATCGAGGCCGGCGAGACCTTCGATGCCATCGCAGCCGCGCGCAATATCGCCGCCGCCGACCTGACGCTCGGCACCTTCACGCGGCCGCAGGTCTTCGATCCGGTGGTGCGCGAGGCTGCCTTTGCCCTGGCCGAGGGCGCTGTCAGCGCGCCGGCGGCCAGTGCCTTCGGCCCCGTGCTGCTGCGCGTCACCGTAATCCAGCCCGAGAGTGTGCGCGCCTTCGAGGACGTCGCGGCCGAGGTGCGGACGGAACTCGCCACCAGCCGCGCTGCGGGCCGCATCACCGAGATCCACGACAAGATCGAGGACCAGCGCGCCGCCGCCAAGCCGCTCGCCGAGATCGCGAAGGAGTTCAACCTGCCGCTGCGCAGCGTCGGGCCAATCGACCCCGCCCTGCGCCGGGCGGACGGCACGACGGAGCAGGCGCTGCCGGGTGGCGATGCCACCATCCAGGCGATCTTCCGTTCCGATGTCGGCGTCGACAACGAGGCGATCCGGCTACCGCGCGATACCGGCTATGTCTGGTACGACGTGAAGGCGATCGATCCGGCGCGCGAGCAGACCTTCGACGAGGTCAAGTCCCAGGTCGAGACGCAGTGGCGCGCCGACCAGGTTGCGACGCGGCTCTCGGCCAAGGCGCGCGAACTCGTCGAGCGGCTCGACAAGGGCGAGGCATTTGACGCGGTCGCAGCCTCCGCCGGGCTGACCGTCGAGCAGGCCAGCGGCATCGGCCGCCAGGAGCAGCGCGCCGAACTGCCCGCCAACGTGATCAGCCTGATCTTCGGTACTGTGGCCGGCAAGAGCAATTCAGCCTCCTCGGCCGACGGCGGGCGCATCCTGTTCCGGGTCGATGCGGCAACCGTGCCGAGCTACGCCCGCACGACGCAGGAGGCGGAGAACTTCGCCCGCCAGCTCGGTGCCAGCGTCAGCGAGGACATCCTCGCCCAGTACATCGCCGTGCGTCAGGCAGAGCTCGGCGTCTCGATCAACGAGACGGCGTTCCGCAACGCCACCGGCGGCGCGCAGAACTGACGATGGCCAGCGCCGAGGATCACGAGCGTTTCGCCGCCGCCTATGAGGCCGGTACGCCTCAGCTGATGCGTCAGGTGCTGGTCGGCGATTGCGAAACGCCGGTCGCCGCCTTCCTGAAGCTGCGGCACGCCACGAGCGGGCCGGCCTTCCTGCTCGAATCGGTCGAGGGCGGCGCGGTGCGCGGGCGCTATTCGATGATCGGTCTCGAGCCGGACCTGATCTGGCGCTGCCATCGCGGCGAGGCCTCGATCTGCCGCCCGGCCCTGGGCGACAGCTTCCTGGCCGATCCGCGCCCGGCCTTCGAGAGCCTGCGCGCGCTCCTCGAGGAAAGCGCAATTCCGGCCGCGGACGCCGAGATCGACCTGCCGCCGATGGCGGCCGGCGTGTTCGGCTATCTCGGCTACGACATGGTCCGGCTGATGGAGCGCCTGCCGGAGCCGAAGGACACCGGCACCGGCGTGCCGGACGCGATCCTGACGCGGCCGACACTGATGGTCGTGTTCGACTCGGTGCGCGACGAGATCCACGTCGTGACCCCGGTGCGCCATCAGCCCGGCGTGCCGGCGCGCGCGGCCCAGGAGCAGGCGCTGGACCGGCTCGATGCAGTGGTGCGGGCGCTGGAAGGCCCCTTGCCTTCGGAGGCTGCGATCGACATCGCAGCCCTGCCCGATCCGGACATCGTCTCCAATACGAGCGAGGCGGAGTTCCATGCCATGGTGGCCTCGGCGCAGGAGTACATCCGCGCCGGCGACATCTTCCAGGTCGTGCTGTCGCAGCGGTTCGAGGCCCCCTTCGCACTGCCGCCCTTTGCGCTCTACCGCGCGCTGCGCCGGGTCAATCCCGCGCCCTTCCTGTGCTATCTCGACTTCTCCGACTTCCAGATCGTCTGCTCCAGCCCGGAGATCCTGGTGCGGCTGCGCGACGACACCGTCACGATTCGCCCGATCGCCGGCACGCGTCGGCGCGGTGCGACGGTCGCCGAGGACGAAGCGCTGGCGGAAGAGCTGCTCGCCGATCCCAAGGAGCGCGCCGAACATCTGATGCTGCTCGATCTCGGTCGCAACGATGTCGGCCGCGTCGCGAAGATCGGCACGGTGAAGGTCACCGATTCCTTCTTCATCGAGCGCTACAGCCAGGTCATGCACATCGTCTCGAACGTCGAGGGCGAGGTCGATCCGCGCCACGATGCGCTGGCGGCGCTGTCGGCTGGCTTCCCGGCCGGGACCGTATCGGGCGCGCCCAAGGTCCGCGCGATGGAGATCATCGACGAGCTCGAGCACGATGCCCGCGGCGCCTATGGCGGCTGCATCGGCTATTTCGGCGCGAACGGCGAAATGGATACCTGCATCGTGCTGCGCACCGCCGTGGTCAAGGACGGACGCATGCATGTCCAGGCCGGCGCGGGCATCGTCTACGATTCGGATCCGGCTTCCGAACAGGCCGAATGCGTCAACAAGGCCAAGGCCCTGTTCCGGGCCGCCGAAGAGGCGATCCGCTTCGCGGCACGGGTCGGCCGGGGGCAGTAGCCCGGCCGGCTTGCGGGCGCCTCGATGGGCTTCGGCGCCGCTTGGATCAATGCCCCTTGCCGGCCGGCACCGTCATCCTGTCCACCCAGGCGATGCCGATCGCCGACAGGATGAAGACGACATGGATGAGCGTCTGAAGCAGGACACCGGCCTCCGTGTAGTTCGCCGTCTTGCCAGCGATTCCGATATTGCCGGCCTCGATGAAGGTCCTGAGCAGATGGATCGACGAGATGCCGATGATCGCCATGGCGAGCTTGATCTTGAGCACGCTCGCATTGACGTGGCTCAGCCATTCCGGTTGGTCGGGATGGCCCTCGAGCTTCAGCCGCGAGACGAAAGTCTCGTAACCGCCGACGATCACCATGATCAGCAGGTTAGAAATCATCACCACGTCGATCAGGCCCAGCACCACCAGCATGATCTGCTGTTCGCTGAAATCGAACGCATGGGTGACGAGGTGAATCAGTTCCTTGAGGAATAGGAAGACGTAGACGCACTGCGCCACGATCAAGCCGAGATAGAGCGGCAGCTGCAGCCAGCGCGAGCCGAAGATCATGAAGGGCAGTGGCCGCAGCCCCCTGGCAATGGCGGGGTCGGCAGCTTTCGGGCCGGGATGCGGCATGGGTCTCAAGTCCTTCGAATGTCTGGTGCGGCGAAAAATATGCGCAGGCTAGATCGGACGCCAAGCGCTATCGTGCAACCATCGGCAGAAAAAGTATCGTGCATGATCATGCACGTAGCCCAGCGACGAATTTTTGACGCTATCGTGCGTAAGGCTTCCACCATCACGGCGTGAGAGTTACACTTCGAGATCAACAGAGGAACGCGCAAGCTTCCTCTCGTCCGAGAGGAAAGGATATTCCATGATGAAGCCCCTGGCCCTTGCTGCTGCTCTCGTCGGCGGCGCGCTGATGGCAGCGCCCGCAAGCGCAGCCCCGATCGGTGCCGCTTCAGCACCGGCTCTGACGACCGGCGGCAATGACCTCGTCGAGACCGTGCAGTACCGCCGCTACTACGGCCCCGGATATGGCTACTACCGTGGACCGAGCCGCGGCGCGGCCGTTGGCGCCGGCATTGCCGCAGGCGTGCTCGGCGGCGCGCTCGCTGCGGGCGCCCTCGCAGCTCCGCGCTACTACGAGCCCGCACCCGTCTATGTCGAGCCTCCGGTCTATGGGGCGCCGCGTGCTTATGGCTATGGCGCCGAGGACGTCGATGCCGTCGCCTACTGCTCGCGTCGCTTCCGCAGCTACAATCCCGAGACGGGGACCTATATCGCCGCCGGTGGCGTGGTTCGCGCCTGCCCCTGACATGTCCTGACCGCTAGGTCAGCCAAGTTCGAGAGCCTCCCGGCAGCACTGCCGGGAGGCTTTTTCTTGGTGCGCGGCCGTTCTTGGTGCAAGAAATCCTCGGTGAGGAATCCTCGGTGCCTGAACGCAGCGAACCTCGCGGTGAATGTCAGACTCGGAGTCGGTCCCTTGCGTATCGCCACCTGGAACGTGAACTCCGTCCGCCAGCGACTCGGCCATCTGCTCGACTTCCTGAAGGAGGCGGAGCCGGATGCGCTCTGCCTGCAGGAGCTCAAATGCGTCGACGCCGATTTCCCGCGCCGGGAGATCGAGGAGGCCGGCTGGCAGGTCGAGACCCACGGCCAGAAGACCTTCAACGGCGTCGCCATTCTCTCGCGAACGAAGCTCGAAGACGTCCGGCGCGGCCTGCCCGGCGACGATGCCGACGAGCAGGCCCGCTATCTCGAAGGCGTGCTGCCGCTGGGCGACGGCGTCGTGCGCCTCGCCTCGATCTACCTGCCCAACGGCAACCCGCCCAACACCGAGAAATACCCCTACAAGCTCGGCTGGATGAAGCGGCTGCAGGCCCATGCGCAGATGCTGCTCGCCCTCGAGGAGCCGCTCGTGCTGGCCGGCGACTACAACGTGATTCCCGAGCCGCGCGATGCACGCGATCCGGCCGCCTGGGTGTCGGATGCGCTCTTCCTGCCGCAGACGCGCAGCGCCTTCCGCGGCCTGCTCAATCTCGGCCTGACCGAGGCGCTGCGCGCCAGCAGCGACGAGGTTGGCCTCTACACCTTCTGGGACTATCAGGCCGGCGCCTGGCAGCGGAACAACGGCATCCGCATCGACCATCTGCTGCTCTCGCCGCAGGCGGCCGACAGGCTCGCGGGCGTGCAGATCGTCAAGCATGTCCGCGGCTGGGAGAAGCCGTCCGACCATGTGCCGGTGATGGTGGATCTCAAGGCGGCCTGACAGCCCCGACGAGACCCCATCCGGCGAGTTGCGATCTAGGCCGGAGACGACGGCGTCTTGATCATGGAACATGATGCGCCGCTGCCCGTTCTCGGGGAGGGATCAGCAGCAAGGGTCGGACTTCTTGGTTGTCCTGGCCGACGGCGATGCCGTTTGTCAGAACCGCCTGGGCTGCGCCAAGGCCGGGAATGAGGCTTCGGTCCGGCTGCGCTCAGCGCTGCGACGCGCGGGCGCCCGCGACCTGCTGGCGCTCGATCATGGCGAGCGCTGCCGTGCGGTCGTTTGCGGAGGCGGTCGCGAAGGCATTGTCATGCCGCTCGATGATCCAGCCCTCGCGGCTGGGGTCGGCGCTCTCGCGGGCCAGCGACAGCCACATCAGGCCGAGCACCGGCTGGCGCGGCACGCCCTCGCCACCACGCAACAGCATGTCGCCGAAGACGGCGCGGGCCGGGGCATAGCCCTTCTCGGCGGCGAGCTTCATCCAGCGCGCCGCCTGCCTGGCATCGCGGCGCGTGCCCTGCCCGCTCATATAGAGCCGGCCGAGATTGTACTGGCCTTCCGGATCGCCGAAATACGAGGCGGCGTAATGGAACATGTCGAAGGCGCGGTCGATATTGGGCTTCACATAGCTGCCCTTGATACCGTCCATGAAATAGCCGCCGAGCGCGACGAAAGCGTTGCCGACGATGCGGCCGTCAGCCGTGCCGGGGATGGCGTCGGCATTCTCGTCCGCGATCTTCGAGAAGTACTCGAAAGCCTTGAGATCGTTGGCCGCAACGCCCTCACCGCCGGCGTACATCCGGCCCAGCTTGAACTGCGCCGTCAGATGCCCCTGCGCGGCTGCATATTCGAGCGCGCGGACGGCGCCGGCCTGGTCGCCGGCCGTCGAGTCGCGCATCCACGCCTTGATGGCGTCGCGGGCGCTGCTGAAGGGCGCCATCGGCAGCGCGGCGTGGGCAGCGGGGGCGTTCGGGGCCGGCGCGATGGTCGCGGCGCCGGGAACCGGGCCCGGCCCAACCTCGGGCTCCGGCAGGGCGATGCCCGGAATCGGGCGCGGCGGAATCGGGCCACGACCGCCCACGGCATCCTGCGCCCAGGAGGCTTGCTGGCCGCCCAGGACGAGGAAGAATGCTGCGATCGTGAGATCAGATATCCGCATAGCAATGGGTCTCAGCCGCGCCGCCGGGATGGGTGACGGCCCCACCTTTGGCGGAGCCCACCGTCTGCGCGTATTTCCAAAGCGCGCCTGAATTGTAGTCGGTCTTGCGCGGCTTCCAGCTCTTACGACGCTCCTCAAGTTCGGCATCAGAAAGGCGGACTGCGAGCTTTCCTGTGATGGCATCGAGTTCAATGATGTCACCGTCGCGGATCAGGCCGATCGGCCCGCCCACAGCCGCCTCCGGGCCGACATGGCCGACGCAGAAACCGCGCGTGGCGCCCGAGAAGCGGCCATCGGTGATGAGCGCAACCTTGTCGCCCATGCCCTGCCCGTAGAGGGCCGCGGTGGTCGAGAGCATCTCGCGCATGCCGGGGCCACCCTTGGGGCCCTCATAGCGGATCACCAGCACGTCGCCGACATTGTAGCCGCGCTGGCTGACGCAGGCGAAGGCGTCCTCCTCGCAGTCGAAGCAGCGCGCCGGACCGGTGAAGACCAGGCTTTCGGCCGGCATGCCGGCGATCTTCACGATCGCGCCTTCGGGAGCGAGGTTGCCCTGCAGGCCGACGACCCCGCCATTGTCGGAGAGCGGCTTGTTGGCAGGACGGATCACGTCCTGCTGGTCGTTCCATTTCACCGAGGCGAGGTTCTCGGCGATGGTGCGGCCGGTCACGGTCATGCAGTCGCCATGCAGGTAACCGTGGTCGAGCAGCGTCTTCATCAGCAGCGGAATGCCACCGACCTCGAACATGTCCTTGGCGACGTATTTTCCGCCTGGCTTCAGATCGGCGATGTACGGCGTCTTCTTGAATATCTCGGCGACGGCGAAGAGGTCGAAGTCGATGCCGCATTCATGCGCGATCGCCGGCAGGTGCAGCGCGCCATTGGTCGAACCGCCCGAGGCCGCAACGACCATGGCCGCGTTCTCGAGAGCCTTACGGGTGACGATGTCGCGCGGGCGGATGTTCTTGGCGATCAGCTCCATCACCATCTCGCCGGCGGTGTAGCAGAAGGTGTCGCGCACATCGTAGGGCGCAGGCGCCCCGCAGCTATAGGGCAGCGCCAGGCCGATCGCCTCGGCGACGGTTGCCATGGTGTTGGCGGTGAACTGCGCACCGCAGGAACCCGAGGACGGGCAGGCCGCCTCTTCCAGCTCCTGCAGGTCCTCGTCCGACATGGCGCCGACGGAGTGCTTGCCGACGGCCTCGAAGACGTCCTGTACCGTGACGGGCTTGCCCTTGAAGGTACCGGGCAGGATCGAACCGCCATAGATGAAGATCGACGGCACGTTGAGGCGCACCATCGCCATCATCATGCCCGGCAGCGACTTGTCGCAGCCGGCGAGGCCGACGAGCGCATCGTAGCAATGGCCGCGCATGGTCAGCTCGACGGAATCGGCAATGCATTCGCGCGAGGCGAGCGACGACTTCATGCCCTGGTGGCCCATGGCGATGCCGTCGGTCACCGTGATCGTGCAGAACTCGCGAGGCGTACCGGCAGCGGAGGCGACGCCCTTCTTGACCGCCTGGGCCTGGCGCATCAGCGAGATGTTGCAGGGCGCAGCCTCGTTCCAGCAGGACGCGACGCCGACGAAGGGCTGGGCGATCTGCCGGGCCGTCATGCCCATGGCGTAGTAATAGGAGCGGTGCGGAGCTCGGGCGGGGCCGACGCTCACATGCCGGCTGGGCAGCCGGGATTTGTCAAAGACACGCGCGTCCATCTTCTTTTCCTCGTCCCACCCTGCGCCTTGAGGCGCGTGGCAGATGTGCCACGCCGATCAAGCCGGGCGCAACGCCAGCCCCCCTGCCCCAGTCATTACGGAACCGAATTCCGCCAGCAGCAAGGCAGACTTTAATTCGTCTATATCTCAGTGACTTATCGCGCTTCCTTGCTGCGGGCGCTTTGTGGCGGCATCGGGGCAGATCCAGCCGCCCGGGACCAAGTCGACGCAATCAGCCAAACTGTTGCACCGATGACACAAAAGCGCCCGCGCCGGCCCGGCGCGTCAGAGCACCAGGGGCAGGACGAAGAAGCCGCCGACCACGACGACGAGGAGGGCCAGCGCCGTCATCGGCAGGTGCTTCTCGATGAAGATGCGGATGTCGTCGCCATAGAAGCGCAGCGCCACCGCGATCATCAGGAAGAAGGTGGCGCGCGAGACGACCATGCCAATGGTGAACTTCAGCAGGTCGAAATGCAGGAAGCCGGACATGATCGTCACGATCTTGAACGGGATCGGCGTCAGGCCCTTCGTCACCAGCACCCAGAACCAATAGTCCTGCGAGGTGTGGATCAGATGCGCGGCCTTATCCTGCAGCCCGTAGAGGCTGATCAGCCACATGCCCAGGGAGTCGTAGAGCAGCGCCCCGATCGCATAGCCGAGATAGCCGCCGAGCACGGCGCCGAGCGAGCAGATGCCGGCGTAGAACCAGGCCCTGTCGGGCCGCGCGATGCACATCGGGATGAGCAGCGGGATCGGCGGCAGCGGGCTGACCGAGCTCTCGATGAAGGTGATGGCGAACAGCAGCCAGGGGGCCGCGGGATGGGATGCGTAGGAGACGCACCAGTCATAGGCTCGCTTGAGCATCGTGACGAAACAACCGGTCCTGGGTTACTGGCTTCAAGGCGCATGGCAGGCTTGCACCTGACGCGCATCTAACCGTCTCGGCGGGAGAATGCCAGAGTTCTCTTACGTGAAGGTCAATTTGAAGACGGAGTCGTGGCCGGATCCGGGCACGACCGGATCGCTCATGCCGGTGCAAGGCCAGGCTTGCCGGCCTCTACGACGAAACTCGCCCTGGTCGCGACTTCCGCGCCGGCCTGCGTGACGCGCTCGAGCAGCCGGTAATCGGCTTGCCAGTGCTCCCTGCCGACCATGTGGCGCATATAGCCGCGCTGGCTGTTGAAATAGCGAATATGCGGGTTCTTCTCGAGGCCGACCTTGCCGGCCCGAGTCATCGCCGCGCCATCGCCGCCGGAGGTGATCGAGGTCGCGACGAATTCGACGCCGACCGTCGACGATGCCGGATCGTCGAAATTGGCCTTCAGCTCGCCGGCCCAGTTCTGGTGGATATCGCCGGTCAACACGACCGCGTTGACGACACGCGCATGCGTCAACGTGTCGAACAGGCGCTGCCTCGCCGCCACCGCGCCGTCCCATTTGTCCATGTGGTAGCTGGCGCGGACCGGCTCGGGGGCGTTGTCGCGCCGCATCATCATCACCTGCTGCGCCAGCACGGTCCAGCGAGCCTGTGGGAGGCGAAAGCCCTCGCCCAGCCATGCTTCCTGCGCCGGGCCAAGCATCGTCCGCTCCGGCTTCAGCGCATCGGCGCAACCGCTCCTCCAGCCGTCGCCGCAAGGCTGGTCGCTACGGAACTGGCGCGTGTCGAGCACATCGATCTGGGCAAGATCGCCATAGCGGAAGCGGCGATAGGCCTGAATCGACGGGCCGTTCGGCAGTGCGCTTCGCCGCAGCGGCATATGCTCGTACCAGGCTTGGAAGGCCGCCGCCCGTCGCAGGGCGAAAATCTCGGGCGGCACGCCCGCCTCCTCCGAGACGAAGCCGGCCCAGTCGTTGTCGATCTCATGGTCGTCGAACGAGACCAGCCAGGGCGCGGAGGCATGGGCGGCCTGGAGGTCGGGATCGAGCTTGTAGAGCGCGTAGCGGCGACGATAGTCGGATAGCGCATAGATCTCGTCGGTCTCGCCGGGCATCACCCTGGCGACGGGCAAAGGCCGATCGCCCGGGCGGATCGTGCGATACTCGTAGATGTAATCGCCGTAGTGATAGACGAAATCGAAGCGCTCCTCCGCGACATGGCGGAAAGCGGTGAAGAAGCCGTCCTCGTAGCGCTGGCAGCCGACCACGCCAAAACGCATCCGTTCGACGGCAGTCCCGGCCGCGGGAAAGGTCCGGCTCCGCCCCGCTTGGCTGCGCACGCCACCGCAGGTGAAGCGGTAGAAATAGAAGCGATCCGGCTGAAGCCCGGCGACCTCGACATGGACGGCATGGCCGAGCTCGGGCCGCGCCAGCCCCGTGCCATGCTGCACGACGCGCGCGAAAGCGTCGTCCTCGGCGACCTCCCACGCGACCTCGACGGCCCGCATCGGCATGCCGCCATGCTCGGCCAAAGGATCGGGAGCGAGCTTCGTCCAGATCACGAAGCCATCAGCCGCCGGATCGCCAGAGGCGATGCCGAGCGAGAACGGATCGGCCTTGAAGACCGGGTTGGCCCAGAGCCGCTGCGCCTGAGCCTGTCCGCCCGCGAGCAGCAGGCCCGAGGCGGCGAGCCCCTGCAGCAGCGACCGGCGCGATGGCGTCCCGATCGTGGTGACGAAATCGTCGGGATCGAAACGTCCGAAGGCGTTGCGGCGAAACATCCTGGCCTCCCCCACCGCCCCTCGAACGCGATCGCAGCGCCCTTATGAAAGCCGCGCCAGCGCCTCGGCGATCTTGAGCTTGCGCGCCTCGGCCGCGGACTTGCGCTCACGGTTCTCCTCGACGATCTCCTCGGGCGCACGCGCCATGAAGTCGGGATTGCCGAGCTTCTTGTCGACGACGGCGATGTCCTGGTCGAGCTTCGCCAGTTCCTTGGTCAGGCGCACCTGCTCGACCTCCAGGTCGATGATGCCAGCCAGCGGCAGCGCCGCGACCTCGCCGCGGACGATGATCTGCGCCGACTGGGCCGGAGAGGCCGTCTCGAAGGCAATGTCCGAGATTCGCGCCAGGCGCTCGATCATCGGCCGCCAGCTCTCGATTGTCGCACGGGTCGCGCCGGAGGCGTTCACCAGCACCAGCGGCGCCTGTGTCCCGGCCGGAACGTTGACTTCGGAGCGCACCGAGCGAATGTCGGAGATCAGATCGACGACGAAGCCGATCTCGGCCTCCGCCGCCTCGTCCTTCAGCGCCGAGAGATCCGGCCAGCGGGTCAGGCAGACGAGCGCGTCGTCGCCCTCCGTCACCTTGCGAGGAGCGCCGACGCCTGCCTTCTGCGCCCAGAGCTCCTCGGTGAGGAAGGGCATGAAGGGATGTAGCAGCTGGCAGATCAGGTCGAGGCAGTAGGCGATCGTCGCCTGCGTCTCGGCCTTCTCGCCCGGGTCGACGCCTTCGCCCTGCAGCACCGGCTTGGCCAGTTCGAGATACCAGTCGCAGAACTGGTTCCAGACGAAGCGATAGGCAGCGCCTGCGGCCTCGTTGAACTTGAAGGTCGGGATACCGGCCGCAATCTCGTCGGCCGCGGTGGCGGCCTCGCTGAGGATCCAGCGGTTGAGCGGCTGCTTCACCTTGGCCGGCTCGAAGCCCTCGGCACGGGCGCAGCCGTTGAGTTCCGCGAAGCGGGCAGCGTTCCAGATCTTGGTCGCGAAATTGCGATAACCCTCGACGCGCGAGGTCGCGAGCTTGATGTCGCGCCCTTGTGCGGCCATCGCAGCCAAGGTGAAGCGCAACGCGTCGGCGCCGTACTGGTCGACGAGCGTCAGCGGGTCGATGACATTGCCCTTCGACTTCGACATCTTCGCGCCCTTCTCGTCGCGAACGATGGCGTGGATGTAGACGTCCTTGAACGGAACCTCGTCCATGAAGTTGAGGCCCATCATCATCATCCGGGCGACCCAGAAGAAGATGATGTCGAAGGCGGTGACCAGCGTCGCGGTCGGGTAGTAGCGCTTCAGCTCGGCCGTCTCGTCAGGCCAGCCCAGCGTCGAGAACGGCCAGAGCGCCGACGAGAACCAGGTGTCGAGCACGTCCTCGTCGCGGGTGAGCTGCACCGGCCCGCCATAATGGTTGACCGCCAGCGCCTGCGCGGCGGTCTCGGATTCGGCGACGAAGCACTCGCCGTCCGGCCCATACCAGGCCGGGATCTGGTGGCCCCACCAGAGCTGGCGCGAGACGCACCAGGGCTCGATGTTCTCCAGCCAGTCGTAATAGACCTTGGTCCAGCTTTCGGGCGTGAATTTCGTGCGCCCGTCCTGCACCGCCTTCAGGGCGCGATTCGCCAGCGGCTTGACGTCGACATACCACTGGTCGGTCAGCCAGGGCTCGATCACGACGTCGGAGCGGTCGCCATGTGGCACGGTGTGCGTGTTGGGCTCGACCTTGGCCAGCAGGCCACGCTCGGCCATGAGGGCGACGACGGCCTTGCGGGCGGCAAAGCGATCGAGGCCGTGTAGCGCGAGCGTCGCCGCCTCGGGCGCGCTGCCGTCGAGGAAATCGGCGTTGTCGGCCAGCAGGATGCGCGCCTCGCCATCCAGGATGTTGATCACGGCGAGCTTGTGCCGCTTGCCGACCTCGAAGTCGTTGAAGTCGTGCGCCGGGGTGATCTTGACCGCGCCGGTGCCCTTCTCGGGGTCGGCATAGTCGTCGCCGAAGATCGGGATGACGCGGCCGACCAGCGGCAGGACCGCATTCCTGCCGATCAGATGTCCGAGCTTCTCGTTCTCGGGATGAACGGCGACGCCGGTGTCACCCAGCATCGTCTCCGGCCGCGTCGTCGCGACGGTGATGAAGGTCGAGGCGTCGTCGGCGTCGTAGGTCACGCCTTCGAGCGGGTAGTTGAAATAGTAGAGATGCCCGTTCGGGTCCTTGGTCAGGACCTTGTCGAGCTTGGCCGCGTCGAAAGCGTCCTCGCCACCGCGCTGCCATTTGAACGAGCCGGTCTTCTCGACCTGCAGGACCTCGAGGTCGGAGATCGCGGTCTGGAACTTCGGGTCCCAATTGACCAGCCGCTTGGCGCGGTAGATCAGGCCCTGCCGGTGCAGACCGACGAAGACCTTGAGGACGGCCGCGCTCAGGCCCTCATCCATCGTGAAGCGCTCGCGCGACCAGTCGCAGGAGGCGCCGAGCCGCTTGAGCTGGTTGACGATCGTCCCGCCGGACTCTTCCTTCCACTTCCAGACCTCGGCCAGGAAGGCCTCGCGGCCCATCGTGCGGCGGTCGGTCTTGTTCTCGGCGGCAAGCCTGCGCTCGACGACCATCTGCGTCGCGATACCGGCATGGTCGGTGCCGGGCTGCCAGAGCACGTCCTTGCCGCGCATGCGCTCGAAGCGGCAGAGCACGTCCTGCAGGGTGTTGTTCAGGGCATGGCCCATATGCAGCGAGCCGGTCACGTTCGGCGGCGGAATCACGATGCAATAGGGCTCGGCGCCAGCTTGAGCGCCCCGGCCGGCGGCGAAGGCATTCGCCTCCTCCCAGGCCTTGCTGATCCGCGCCTCGACGGCGGCCGGCTCGAATGTCTTGTCCATCATCGCTTCGCTCGAACGCAGAACGGCCGGGGGCGAGCCCCGGCCGTGGGATTTAAGGCCTGAAAGGTCGGAGGACTTAAGAGCCCAAGCAGACCCCTCGCGTCAACCATAGCGCCCGCAGCAACAGCATCGCGCGGACAGCGCGGCGTGGCCGGAACAGTTCACCCGGGCAGGTTCGACTGCAGGAACCAGAGCGCCTTGTCGAGCATGCGCGAATAGGCGGTCAGCAGATCGGCGGTACCGGCATCGCCCGCCTCGTCGCTGGCATCGATCGCCTCGCGCACCAGATTCGCGGTCTCGGCGTAGCGTGCGATCAGCGCGTCGAGATGATCGCGCACGGAGACGATCTCGGTGGGATAGGGCTTCAGCGATGTGGAGGCAGCCGTCGTCTGCGTCGTGCCGAACGCGATGCCGCCAAGCTGGGCGATGCGCTCAGCGACCGTGTCGACATGGTCGTCGAGCTCCTTGCGGAAGCCGTCCAGCATCAGATGGACGCCGATGAAGCCCGGCCCCTTCAGGTTCCAGTGCGCCTGCTTGGTCAGCAGGGCGAGATCGATGCCGTCGGCGAGGCGCGCATTGAGGAGGCCGGCGATCTGGCTCTTCGTGTTGGAAGCAAGGTCGACCTTGCTGCTTTTCACGATCTTCGTCGTCGCCGACTTGGCGAGGCTCTTCGTCCTGGCGGCCTTGGCCGCGGAAGGCTTGGTCGCGGAATTCTTGCCGGCAGCGGCCTTGGCGATGGCGGGGCTGGATGCGGGCTTCTTCATGATCTGTCCCTCGGATTCTGTGCGGCTGGCGCGGCAGGAGCCGCGACGCTGATACGCATGAGCGCCGAAGGCGTTCCATCGCTGGCGCCTGTTTCGTTTTCGCGCCGGCAACGGAACCGTCGCACGGTCCGTCGGTTGAGGTCTCGACAAGCGAGGAGCTTCACCATGAGCCATCACACCGATCAGGACAAAGTCTGGGACCTCATCGACGACATCAAGTTCGCGATGCTCGTCACCCATGACGGCCAGGGCGATGAATTGAGGGCCCGCCCCATGCACGCCCATGGCGAGCGCGACGAGGACGCGATCTATTTCCTCAGCGATCGCCGCCACCACAAGGACGACGAGATTCAGATCAACGACAATGTCTGCGTGACCTTCGCCGACAACAGCGGCATGCGCTACGTCTCGGTCACGGGCACCGCGACCGTGCTCGACGACCGCGCCAAGGTCCACGATCTTTGGGACGCCAGCAACAAGGCGTTCTGGGACGACGAGAACGACCCGAACATCCGCGTGCTGCGCGTGCGCCCCTCGATGGCGGAGTTCTGGGCGAGCCCCGGCAAGATCGTCACCACTGTCAAGATGGCCGCCGCAGCGCTCACTGGCGTCAAGCCCGATCTCGGCATCAACCGGAAGGTCGTGCTGTGATGAACCTGCTCGTTCATGCCGCCGGCGCCTGGATCGCCGCAGAAGCTGCGTCGGGTCGCTATCCTCGCCCCGTCGCCGTGGGTCTGGCGATGCTGGTTTCGCGCCTCGGCGCACCGACCGCCGCAATGACGCTGATGGCGTTCGCGTTCAAGCGCCTCAACGAGGCCGGCGCGTTTGACAGCGTCAAACGTGCCCCGGCGCCACGGCGACGGGCCTTGCGCGGCCGCTGAGCTGTGAGTCGTCAAGCGATGGCGTACGACGGAAGACCGCTCAGTTTCGGCCGCCGCGCGCCACGCGCTCGATCTCGGCGCGCACCAGGCGCTCGACCATCGTCGGCAGGTTGTCGTCGAGCCAGCCCTTCAGCATCGGCTTGAGCATGTCCTTGACGAGGTCCTCGAGCGTGCGGGCGTTGTTCGACAGCACGGTATGGGCGAGCTGTCCGAAAGCGCTGGTCACGGCCGAGCTGGTCTGGTCCGACAGCAGTTGCGCCATGTCGAAGGGCGCGCTCGGTGGCGGAGGGGGCGCTGCCGCGAAGACCGGCGGAGCGACCGGTTCCGGCGGAGGTTCGGGGGCGACCTGGACAGGCTGCGGCTCCGGGGCCGGAGCCGGTGGATCCAGGAAATCGACGTCACCGTCGACGGGCTCTGCCTCCGGCTCCGCGTCGGGCACGAGCGCCGCTTCGGCGCCGAGATCGAGGACATCCGCGTCGATATCGACGGCAGCCGGCTCCTCCGCAACCGGAGCGGGCTCGACAGCCGCCTCGGCAGGCTTGACCTCATCATCCGAAATGATCCGCCGGATGGAGGCGAGAATCTCCTCCATCGACGGTTCGTTGGGCTTCGCTTGCGCGTTCATCTGGATCCGGACCACTCGACTCCGGGCGCACCGAAAGAATCAACGCCGCCCGATTATCGAGTATTTCACGCATCCCTCATCAGGCAAGGCTGCATGTCCTCCCGCCCACAGGGAAAGCTCCGCCTGTTGCGCGAATGTCGATCAGGCCGGCTGGATGCTTGCGCCCGCAGCTCGACGGCCATCCGCCGCCGATCCTTCGCACGGCCTTTCGCGAGCGGCGCCTCGCGCCGTGACGCAGCGCTCAGCGCCCGTCGGGCGTCTGCGTGCCCCAGAGCAGGCCCTTGACCTGGTCATAATGCTTGCGGGCGTCATAGACCTCCGCCTTGAGCCGCAGCGTGGTCGCGGAGAGACGACCGATCGCCGACAGCACAGCGTAGGACGCGACGACGCGATCGCGCTGGGCAGTCACCAGCGTCGAGCGCGCGATGACCAGTTCCTGCTGCGCATTGAGGACGTCGAGTGTCGTGCGCTGGCCGACCTTGGCCTCTTCGCGGACGCCGGCGAGCGCGGTTTCCGCGGCTTGGACCTGCGCCTGGGCGGCGGTGATCTGCGCCTTGGCGGCATCGTGCGCGCCCCAGGCCGAAACCACGGCGGCACGCACGGTGTCGCGCTGGGTATCGACCTCGATCCGGCGCTGACCGGCCGTCTCCTTGGCCTGCCGGGTGCGGGAATAGACCTGCCCACCCTCGTAGATCGGGATCGTCAGGGTCCCGACGACGCTGGCGGAGGTGCGGTTGTCGCCGAAAATGGTGGAATCATAGCGCTGCTGCACCGCGCCGCGGACACCGAGCACCGGATAGAGATCGGCTTCCGTGACCTTGACCTGCAGCTCCGCCGCATCGACGCCGTGCAGCGACGCGATGATGGCCGGATGGCCGGACAAGGCCGTGTTCAATGCGGCAGGCAGCGACTTCGGCAGCAGGTTCTCGACCGGGCGGCCGGGCGCGAGCTGCCTCGGCTCGGCGCCGACATTCTGGCGATAGCGCGCGATCGAAGTCTTCAGGTTCGACTCGGCCAGAATCGCCTGGGATTGCGCCTGCGACAGACGGGCCTCGGCCTGGGCGACGTCGGTGCGTGTCACCTCGCCGACCTGGAAGCGATCGCGCGTCTGGCGCAGCTGCTCCTCGAGAACCTCGACGTTGTTGCGATTGAGCGTGAGGATCGCCGTGTCGCGCAGCACGTTCATGTACGACGTCGCGGCGTCGAGCAGCACGTTCTGCTCGGTGTTCTGCAGGGTCGCCCGCGCACCCAGCACCTGCGATTCGGCCTGGCTGACCGAACTGCGCGTCTTGCCGCCGTCGAAAATGTTCTGGTCGATCTGCACGCCGCCGCCGCGGGGGGCGAGGCGCGTCACCGAGTTTGCGTTGACGCCCGGGACGTTCGCATCGGTGATGCTCGCCCCGATGTCGGCCGAAGCGGTGATGCGGGGCCGGTAACCCGAGAGCGCCTGTGGCACGTTCTCGTTGGTGGCCCGCACCGAGGCGCGCTGGGCATTCAACGTCGGATTGCCGGAATAGGCACGCGCCAGCGCAGCGTCCATCGTCTGTGCGAGCACCGTCGACGAGACGCCGGAGGCAAGCGTAAGACCAAGCGCGACGGCGAAGCGGAGCCCGGTGGTCTTCGTGTTTTTATACCGTCGTATCAATGGACGCCTCTTCTGCCGACTCAAGTCGCGCCCAGGCCTCGCCCTAGCCTCGGCATAGTATCGCAACATTACATAACCCGGTTGGCCTTGTCCGCCAATGTCGAGAGCGGTCCGGGATCGGTTTGAGTTCCACAGTGCCGCAAAAATGCGACACTTTACTTAATCAGAAGACGAAAGCCGGTACCCGGCGAAACTCCGCCAAAACGGGCGCTGCAGCGTCGAAAACCGGACGCCCCGAGACCTTCCCCCCGGACTTCTGGTACAAATTGACCCGCGCCGCGCGGCCGAGGCCGTGGACCGCGATCAGGCGCCCCCCCTCGCGCAGCAGCGAAAAGAGCGCCTCCGGTTCGGTTTCACAGGCGCCGCTGACCAGAATTGCATCGAATTCGCCATCGGCGGAGGGACGCTTCGCCGTGACGGATACCCGTGCGCCAGCAGCCCGGAGAGCCGGTTCGGCGAGCGCGAACGCCTCGGCATCGGGCTCCCAGAGCGTCGCCTGCGTGCCCATCCGGGCCATCAGCGCGGCGCCGTAGCCGGTCCCGCCACCATATTCGAGGACATCCTCGCCCGGTTGCAGGTCGAGCACCTGGATCATGCGGGCGATCACCATTGGCGTCATCAGGGCTCGGCCAGTCCCGGGCAGCGCGACCGGCTGATCGAGATAGGCGAGATGCGACAGCGCTTCCGGCAGGAAGGCCTCGCGCGGAACCTCGTCGGCCGCGGCCAGGACAGCACGATCCGTGACGTCATAGGTCCGCAATTGGCAATCCACCATCATGCGGCGCAATGCGGCGAAACTCTCCATGTGCCGAAATCTCCGTCCGCGGCGCTTGTGGCCTGGCTCTGACACGGTCGGCGGGATGCGCCCATGGCGTCCTGCCCTGACCGGCATCGTTGCCGCCTGTGACTGCTTTCTGTTCGAGCGCGCCGCAAAAGGCAAGACGCCGCGACACCCCAGCCTGACGGCTACCGTCAGGGTGCGAGCTCGTGTCCTTGCGTCATTTCTGGTCGGGAAATTTGGAGGCCTCGCCCGGAATCGAACCGGGGTGCAAGGATTTGCAGTCCTCTGCGTAACCACTCCGCCACGAGGCCTTCCACGGGAGCGCGCCGCAGCGACGTCCCGAAGGCCCGCCTATAACCACATGCCGGCGCCCGCTGCAACCGCCACCTCGCAGAATGATGGTCGGCAACGCATTCCCGTTCGATCCTGTCCGAAAGGGGTTGCGCAGTCGAAGAGGCGTGGGTATACGGCGGCCACTGATCCCGGATAGCTCAGCGGTAGAGCAATCGACTGTTAATCGATTGGTCGCAGGTTCGAATCCTGCTCCGGGAGCCAGCACTTTCCAGGGGCTTGGGTGGAGATCGCCCGGGCCCTTTTTGCTGGCCGGGCACTGGCCCCCGCGACGCACCATCCCGCCCATGTCGATACGCCCCTTCCGCTCGTTCTGTGCGCCATTGTTCGTGCCTGCCGTCCGTTGGCCCGCACTGTCACGAATCACGCCGGCCACGCCGCGGCGAGATTCGGGAAGCCGGTCCGATTCGTCATGCGGCATCGGACAGATTCGCTCTTCACGGCCCCGGCGACCGCGATTCCATCGCCCGCTTGGATGAACGGGAGCGAACTTTTCTCTTCATGGCCGGTTGTCGTTCGACGTCGCATCTTCGGCGACACCGTGATCCCCTCGAGGAGATTGATATGCGTAGAATGATTCTCGCGGCGACCTTCGCACTTGGCTTGGGAGCGATTCCCGGCACGGTGCTCGCCGCACCCGGCTTCGCGTCGCAGCCCGAACTGCCGGCGGCGAGCGACATTGAGCAGGTCCGCGACGGCCACGGTCATTACAGCGGCCATCACGGCTATTGGGGCGGTCCGCGCCATTACCGCAACCACGGGCATGCCTATGGGCGCTATTATGGCGGGCCGCCGCCGCATGCGCGCGCCTATGGCCGGCGCTACCATGATCGCTATTGGAGCCACCGCTGGTGAGGTGATGAGCGCCGCCGGGCCTTTGCCCGGCGGTTGCCGCTCTCAGGCGAAGCGATGTCGACCGGTTGCCAGGCCGCGGCTCGCAAGCGTGACTGGCAGATATCCCGACACAGCCTTACCGATCACGCATGGCCCCCTCATCGCTCCATTGGTTTCGCGACGACCTTCGTCTCGCCGACAATCCGGCCCTGACGGCATCCGTCGCTCACGGCTCGACGCTGTGCCTCTACATCCTCGACGAAGGTGGAGCGCGCCGCCCCCTCGGTGGCGCCAGCCGATGGTGGCTGTCGCGCTCGCTTGAGGCGCTTGCCGCCGCACTGTCGGCGCGGGGCGGAGAACTCGTCCTGATGCGGGGCGATCCGGCAATGATTCTGCCTGAGGTCGTCGCGGCGACGGGCATCGACTTCGTCACCTGGAGTCGGCGCTACGATGCCGAATCGATCGAGCTGGATAGCCGGCTCAAGACCATCATCACAACGACCGGCGCGAAGGTCGCGAGCTTCAACGCAGCGCTCCTGAACGAGCCCTGGCAGGTGACGACCAAGACCGGCGATCCGATGAAGGTGTTCACACCCTACTGGCGCGCCGCCCGCTCGAAGGGCGAACCGCCGGCGCCCATTCCTGCTCCCGGCAGAATCGCCGCGCTCGCGCTCGCACCCGCCGTCGCGGCCATGGCGGTCTCCCTCGCCGAGCTCGCGCTGGAGCCTTCCAAGCCCGACTGGGCCGGCGGGCTGCGGCAAGCCTGGGCGCCCGGCGAGGCCGCTGCCGCCGAGCGCCTGGGTGAATTCCTCTCTGGCCCGCTCGACGGCTATGGCGAAGGCCGGGACCGTCCCGACCGCGCCTCGACCTCGCGGCTTTCGCCGCATCTGCGCTTCGGCGAGATCAGCCCGCGCCAGATCTGGCATGCGACCCGCAGCGCCATGGAGAGCGGGGAAGCCTCGGCCGGATCATCCGATGCCGAAAAGTTCCTGTCGGAGGTCGGCTGGCGCGAATTCTCCTACCACCTGCTATTCCACAACCCCGGATTGGCGACGCGCAACTACAATCCGCGTTTCGACGCCTTTCCCTGGAGGCGCGACGAGGCGGCGCTGAAGGCCTGGCAGCGCGGCCTGACCGGCTATCCGATCGTCGATGCCGGCATGCGCCAGCTCTGGACCACGGGGTGGATGCACAATCGCGTCCGGATGATCGCCGCCTCCTTCCTGATCAAGCATCTCCTGATCGACTGGCGGCTCGGCGAAGCGTGGTTCTGGGACACGCTGGTCGATGCCGATCCGGCCAACAACCCGGCAAGCTGGCAGTGGGTCGCGGGCTCAGGCGCCGATGCCTCACCCTATTATCGCATCTTCAACCCGGTGACGCAGGGGCTGAAATTCGATCCGAAGGGCGCCTATGTCCGTGAATGGGTGCCAGAGCTCGCCGGGCTCGACGACGCATTGATCCATGAGCCGTGGCGGGCCGATTCGCAGGCTCTCGCCAAGGCTGGGATCGCGCTTGGCGAGACCTATCCGAACCCGGTCGTCGAACTCGACTTCGGCCGCAGGCGCGCGCTCGACGCCCTCGCGGCAACGCGGTCCGCCGAGACGGATTAGTCCTTAGAGGACCTTCGCACCGCCCCGGCGCGCGGCCTTGTCGATGATCCAGAAATAGGCCGGATAAGGCAGCAGGTTCAGCAGCTTGAGCAGCCAGGCGAGCCGGCGTGGGAAGGCGATCTCGAAGCCGCCGCGCGCGAAACCGTCGACGATGCGCCGTGCCGCCTCCTCCTGGCTCATGATCAGCGGCATGGAGAAGCTCTTGGTGCGGGTCAGCGGCGTGTCGACCCAGCCGGGATTGACGATCTGCAGCCGGACGCCGCGCTTGTCGCAGGTGAACTTCAGCGTCTCGCAGAGGTGGATCAAGGCGGCCTTCGACACGCCATAGGCGGAGCCCCCAGGCAGGCCGCCATAGCCCGCAACCGAGGCGTTGACCGCGATCTGGCCGCGCCCGCGCAATGCCATGCGCTCCAGGACGGCCGAGAGGCCACGCGCCACCCCGACCAGATTGACTGCGAGGGTGCGCTCGAATGCCTCGATATCGAGAACGCCTTTCGAGTTCGGGGCGATGCCCGCGTTCAGGAAGGCGAGTGCGATCGGCCCCTGCACGCTCTCGATCCCGTCGATGACGGCCTTCATTGAATCGGTTTCGGTGACGTCCCCGGCATGGGCGACGATTCGGCCAGGCAGGCCTTCGGCACGGCGTGCGAGATCCTCGAGTTGGTCGAGACGCCGGGCGGTGATCGCCACAGTCCAGCCGCGCCGCGCCAGTTCCAGCGCCACGGCCTCGCCGATGCCTGAGCTCGCCCCGGTGATCCAGGCGACGCCGTCGCTCGGCTGCATGCGCGGCAGTGACATGGAACCTCCGGGCTGCGGCCGGCGAGCTGTGCTGCTCGGCCGGCAGCCTATCTAGGGCCTGGCTCGGGCTGACGGAAGGGCCGGTTCCCGGTGGCGCGATCATCACGATGCAGCCCCGGCCACACGACAGCACGGTGGCGCCTCCCGGCCGATCCGTGCAATCTCCGCTCCCTTTCCAGGAGACCGCCGCCGCTGCGTCGGCGTGCAGACAGCGAGCCCAGTGACGATGGCGACCGAATTGCTCTTTCGCGACAATGCCTACCTCGCCGAGACGACGGCTATCGTCGAGGCCGTGAACGAGCGCGGCGGCATCATCCTCGACCGCACGGTGTTCTATGCCACGGGCGGTGGACAGCCCGGCGACGCCGGAACGCTGCAGCGCGACGATGGCAGCACGATCACGATCGGGACCGCGATCTACGATCCCGAGGACAAGAGCCGCGTGATCCATGTGCCGCTGGAAGGCCAGCCCCTGCCCCGGCCCGGCGAGAGCCTGACCGCTGTGCTCGATTGGGAGCGGCGCCTGAAGCGGATGCGTATCCACACCGCCCTGCATCTGCTCAGCGTTGTCCTGTCCTATCCCGTGACCGGCGGCGCGATCGGCGACGGCGACGGCCGGCTCGATTTCGACATTCCCGAGGGCGGGCTCGACAAGACCGAGATCACCGAGAAGCTCAACGCCCTGGTCGCGCGCAACGCCGATGTCAGCGAACGCTGGATCACCGACGCCGAACTCGACGCCAATCCTGGCCTCGTCAAGACGATGTCGGTGAAGCCGCCGCGCGGCTCCGGCCGCGTCCGCCTCGTCGCGATCGGCGACATCGACCTGCAGCCCTGCGGCGGCACCCATGTCCGCAACACTGCCGAGATCGGCCTTGTCGCGGTCACCGACATCGAGAAGAAGGGCAAGCAGAACCGGCGCGTCCGGATTGCACTCGTCTAAGCATCCGACACGACAGACCCAAGCCTGAGTCCAAGCCTGAATCCAAGCCCACGAGGAACCGTCCGACATGGCAAGCGCAGATGTTTTCGTCACGACCGAATGGCTCGCGGAGCGCCTCGACGCGCCCGACATCGTCGTGGTCGACGGCTCCTGGTACCTGCCCGCACATGGCCGCGATCCCCATGCTGAGTATGCCGAGCGTCGGATTCCGGGCGCCTTGCGCTTCGATATCGACGCGGTGAAGGACACCTCCTCCGAACTGCCGCACATGCTGCCGCGGCCGGAGGCCTTCGCCGCCGCCGTCGGCGCCATGGGGATCGGCGACGGCATGCGCATCGTCGTCTATGACGGGCTCGGCCTGTTTTCGGCGCCGCGTGTGCGCTGGACCTTCAAGACCTTCGGGGCCAAGGACGTCGTCATCCTCGAAGGCGGTTTCCCGAAATGGCAGGCCGAGGACCGGCCGATCGAGCATGGTCCGCCGCGCAGCCGCGCCGCCCGCAGCTTCACCGCACGGCTCGACCATTCGGCCGTGGCCGATGCGGGCGATGTCGCGCGCGCGCTTTCCGAGGGCACGGCACAGGTCGTCGACGCCCGCCCGGGCGACCGCTTCCGTGGCGAAGCGCCCGAGCCACGCGCCGGCGTCCGCTCGGGCCATATGCCAGGGGCGCTGAACCTCCCTGCCACGTCGATCGTCCAGGACGGCCGGCTGAAGTCGCCGGAAGCGCTTGCGGCCGCCTTCGCGGAAGCGGGCCTCGATCTCGACCGCCCGCTGATCACGAGTTGCGGCTCGGGTGTCACGGCCGCGATCCTGTCGACGGCGCTCGAGACGATCGGCAAGCCCGCGCGCGCCCTCTATGATGGCTCCTGGTCCGAATGGGGCGCGAGCGACCGTCCGTTGGCGACAGGCCCGGCCAACAAGGCCTGAGCCCGGAGCCAGGCGCCAAGGCCCTGTTGGGGGCGCCTCGATCGCAGGAGGAGCACACGATGTCCGACCACGACCACCCGCACGACCACGATCATCATCATGATCATGACCACGGCGATGAGCCGCGCTGGAAACATGACGGCGTGCGCGTCATCACCGGCGACAAGCTCGATTCCAACACGGCGCAGACGCCCGGCATGTTCCGGCAGGCGGCGATCAACCATGCCCGCGTCGGCGCACAGAAGATCTGGGCAGGCACGGTTTCGATCCAGCCCAACGCCAAGACCGGCGTGCATCACCACGGCGAGTTGGAAAGCGTGATCTATGTGGTGCGCGGCAAGGCCCGGATGCGCTGGGGAGAGCGCCTCGAATTCGTCGCCGAGGCCGGCCCCGGCGACTTCATCTATGTGCCGCCCTATGTGCCGCATCAGGAGATCAACGCCGACCCCGAGAACCCACTCGAATGCGTGTTGGTTCGTTCGGACAACGAAGCGGTGGTCGTCAACATCACCGACGTCGATCCAGTCGAGAACCCTGAGTCGGTCTATTGGGTCGACCCGATCCACAAGCATCCGCAGGGCTGAGCACCTGAGAGGTGACGCCATGAACATCGGCGAGGCGGCCAAGCGCTCCGGCGTCAGCGCCAAGATGATCCGCTACTACGAGAGCATCGGCCTGATCGAGGCGCCGCAGCGGACCCAGGCCCAGTATCGCGTCTACGAGGCCGACGACGTCCATACGCTGCGCTTCGTCCGGCGCTCGCGCAATCTCGGCTTTTCACTCGAGGAGACGCGGGCGCTGCTGGCGCTCTGGCGCGACAAGAGCCGGGCCAGCGCCGATGTGAAGCAACTCGCCATGAGCCATGTCCGCGACCTCGAGGCGAAGGCTGCCGAACTGCAGGCGATGGCGGACACGCTGCGCCATCTCGCCGAGCACTGCCACGGCGATGCACGGCCAGACTGCCCGATCCTGAGCGACCTCGCGGCGCAACCCGGCCAGGCCGGCGCCTGCTGCTGATCCGCGCTCCGGAGTGACGCTTGGGCAGCCATCGAAATCGCCCCGGCCATGCATCTGGCGGCTGGACGCGAAGCGCCGCGGTTGATCATATGCCGGCCTGACCAAGGCAGGACCATCATGGACAACCGAAACGATCTCTGGCGCCACGTCGATGCAAACAAGGAGCGGCTGATCGCGCTGAGCGACCGGGTCTGGGGCATGCCCGAGGTCTGCTACACCGAGACGCGTTCCTCCGCCGAACATGCCGCGGAGCTGGAGCACCAGGGCTTCCGGGTCACAAAGAACGTCGCCGACATTCCCACCGCCGTGATCGGCGAGGCCGGCGAAGGCGGACCGGTCATCGCCTTCCTCGGCGAGTATGACGCCCTGCCCGGGCTGTCGCAGGAGGCCGGCGTCGCCAGCCACAAGCCGATCGAGGATGGCGGCCATGGCCATGGCTGCGGCCACAACCTGCTCGGTTCGGCCGCCATGCTCGCAGCCGTGGCGATGAAGGACTGGCTCGCCGAGAACAAGATCCCCGGCCGCGTCCGCTATTACGGTTGCCCGGCCGAGGAAGGCGGCGCCGCAAAGGCCTTCATGGTCCGCGCCGGCGCCTTCGACGATGCCGATGTCGCGATCTCCTGGCATCCGTCGAGCTTCTGGGAGGTGGCGCCGCCGCTGGCGCTCGCCAACACCCGTGCCGACTTCGTCTTCACCGGCCGCGCCTCGCATGCCGCCGCAGCCCCGCATCTTGGCCGCAGCGCGCTCGACGCCGTCGAGCTGATGAATGTCGGCGTGAACTACATGCGCGAGCACATGCCCAGCGATGCCCGCGTGCACTATGCCCTGCTCGACACCGGCGGGATCGCGCCCAACGTGGTGCAGGCCCATGCCCGCGTCCGCTACTCGATCCGCGCCCGCGACCTGCGCGGCATGCTCGAACTCGTCCAGCGCGTGAAGAAAATCGCCGAAGGCGCGGCGTTGATGACAGAAACCAAGATGGAGATGCGCATCGTCAGCGCTGTCTCCGACCTCCTCGGCAACACGCCGCTGGAGCAGGCCATGCATGGCGTCATGGAAGAACTCGGCCCGCCGCATTTCGACGATGCCGACCGCGCCTTTGCGCACGACATCCGCAAGACGCTGTCGCCACAGGAAATCGCCTCGATCTGGCGCACGATCGGCATGGACGATAGCGGCGCGCCGCTGGCCGACTTCCTCGTGCCGCTCGACGCCAAGCGCAATCCTGGGATCGGCTCCACTGACATCGGCGATGTGAGCTGGGCCGTCCCGACCGTGCAGGCCCATGCCCCGACCGTCGCCATCGGCACCCCGTTCCACACCTGGCAGGTGGTGTCGCAGGGCAAGACGCCGGCCGCGCACAAGGCCATGGTGCATGTCGCCAAGGCGATGGTCGCGACGGGTGCTGCGGTGCTGCTCGACCCCGCCCTGATGGCGGCGGCGAAGGCCGACCACAAGAAGAAGCTCGGCGCGGATGGCTACACCTCACCGTTGCCGCCCGAGGTCAAGCCGCCGCTGACGATGTCGCTCGGCGGCTGAGTTCGCGACGGCGGCGGCCGTGCGGCCTACCGGCCGTCGGCCGCCGTCGTGCGGTGGAAGATCGTCGTGGTGGCGTAGAGCGGAATTTTGCGCACCATATCCTCGATGATCTCGGCGCAACTGCCATAGGCGCCGACATACTCGCCAATATTCGGGTCGAAGATATGGACCGTCATGTCCATCCCGTAGGGGCGCGGCTCGATCCGGCAGAAGCCGGCGATGGCATGGCCGCCGCCGCCGGCGAAGCGCATCGACCATGTCGCGGCCGAACCGGGGGCGCGCAGGTCGTCGGTGACCTTCTGCAGCATGCCGGCCCGGCCGCTATGCAGTTTCATGTCGACGAAGGTCTGCTCCTCGTAGTCGATGCCGACGCGCGCGCCCATCTGGCGGCGGGCGTCATCGCGGCCGAGCGCCTTGCGCAGCCGGCCGTAGCGGCGCTGGTGGTTCTCGGCACGGCCGAAATCGACCGCGAGCGCCTGCAAGCGAAGGCGCGGCGCAGCGCCCGGGGCTTGGAAGAGCGATTCCAGCCAGAGATCGCAGAGCGCGACGCAGACGCCGCCGCGCGTCTCGGGGTCGCTTCCGTCGAGGAAATTCCCCTGATGGAAGCCTGCCAGCGTGAATGTCATGGGGGACTCCGTCGCGCGAAGCGGTCATGCTTCGCGGAATAGTCGCCGGAACGCGTCTCCAGGTTTCGTCCTGTCGCAATCTTTCTCGGTACGGGCCGTCAGCGCAGCCCGTCCTCGCCCTTGATCTGATCCTTGGTCAGCCCGCCGATGCGCGGCAGCGGGCGCCCCGAATCCGTCACGGCGATCGCGACGAGGATTTCGCCCGCGCGCGGCGCGTCAGTCACCCGCACCTCGACCGCATCGAAATGTGAGCGCACGAAGGCTGCGTCCTTGTGGCCGAGCGGCACATCGATCGGGGTGCCGAGCCCACCGCGCTTCTTGGCCGAGGGGATCAAGGCCGGCCCCTTGCCAAGAGCAGCACGCACCGGGGTGCCGAGCTTCGGGTGCAGGATCGCCGCCGCATGCTCGAGTTCGCCGCCCTCGCCCACGATCGCGGCCTTGCCGAAGCTCTCTGCCTGTCCGGGCTCGATGCCGAGCGCGGCGAGGCAGCGCTTCGTCAGCAGGTCCCCGAGCTCGACGCCGATCTCGGTCAGCTCCGAGAGGTCTTCCTGATAGCGTCCGCTGAATGGGTTGGCGATGACCGCGACGGCGACGGCACGGCGCGTCGGGGGAGCCACCGTCTTGCCGGCTTCGACAAGGGTTTCGTCGACCTGGGTCAGAATCTTGCGGATGTTCGCGGGCATCGTTCGTCCTCGTTTCGCAAAGCGCGGCGTCTCAGCGCTGGCCGTCCCAGACGCTGATCTGGTCGGCCCGCAGGCCACCGACTCGCTCATGGATCCGCGCGCCCGTGGTCATCACCAGGATGAAGACCAGCTCGTCGGCCTGGGGCGACCCGGGCACGCCGATCTCGACCGCGCCGAAATGGCTGCGGACATAGGCCGCGTTGATATGGGTCACGGGGATGTCTATCCGAGCTCCCGGCCCCGCGACCTTCTTGGTCGAGGGCACGATCGCCTTGGCGTTGCCGAGGATCTCGCGCATCGCGTAACCGCCCGGCACATGCCAGAGCGCGCCGTGCTCGAGTTCGCCGGCCGAGCCTACGACCGCGCCCTTGCCGTAGCCCTCGACGGTCTTCGGATCGCCGCCGAGCGCTTTCAGACACCGCGTCGCCATTTCGAGCCCGGCGCCTTTCAGCGCCTCCATCATCGGCAGGATGTCCGGCTCGTAGCGCCCGGCATAGGGATTGGTCAGCACGGCGCAGACCGAGGCGATGCGCTCGGTCCGGCCCGGCAACGGGCCGAACTCGTGGAAGATCTCCTCGACCGAGGTCTGGATGCGGCGGATCTCGATCAGGTCGCTCATCGGAAGGCTCTCCTCACAGCAGGACCGGAGCAGTGTGGGACGGCGGCGTCGAGCGCGACCGCCCCGTCCTGACCAGCCCATCGATGACGACCATGCCGATCCCGGGGATGTCGCCGAGCGACACCGCCTCCAGCAGATCCTTGCCGGAGGACTGCTGCGGCTTGTCGAGGAAGACGAAATCGGCCGGATAGCCCTCGGCGATCAGCCCGGCGTCGAGCGAGCGCTTGCGCGCGACATTGCCGGTGGCGAGACAGAAGGCCTGCTCGGCCGGCAGGTTGCCCAGGCTCGCCAGCAGCGTGATCATCCGCAACACGCCGTTCGGCTGGACGCCGGAGCCGGCCGGCGCGTCGGTGCCGATCAGCACGTCGGCGAGACGGCCTGCCGCGAGCGCCGCTTCCAGCGCCACCAGCGCCGATTTCTCGTTGCCGTTATGGACGACCTCGAGCGCGCCCTTCGCCTTCTCGCAGAGAACACGGATGTCGGCATGGGCGATCGAGGTCGGCCCGCCATTGATATGGCTGACGACATCGGGCTGCGCCTCCAGCACATCGTCCTTGTTGACGAAATGCGAACCGGCGATCGACGGACCGCCGGTATGCATGATCGTCTCGAGCCCGATCTCGCGGCACCAGTCCGCCACACGCTTCGCATCCGGCCCCTTGGCGACGGTGCCCAGCCCGATCTCGCCGATATGGCGGATGCCGAGCGCCTTCAGCTCCTCGAAGACCTCGCGCCCGAAATCGAGTTCGGCGACCGGGGCGCCGGCGATGACCTTGGCGCCGGCCGGGCGGAAGTTCTGGAAGCAGCGCTGTGCGGTGACGGCCAGCGCCTTGACGCCGACCGCGTCCTTTGGGCGTCCCGGTAGATGAACCTCGCCGGCGGAAACCAGAGTGGTCACGCCTCCATTGACGCCCATCTCGATCCAGCCGAGCTGGTTCTGGCGTGGTGTCCAGTCGCCGAAGACCGGATGGCAATGGGAATCGATCAGCCCCGGCGAGAGCGGCGAGCCCTTGGCGTCGATCGTCGTATCCGCGCCGGAGAGGTCGAGATCGGCGGCCTTGCCGACCGCCGCGATGCGGCCGTCGATGGCAATGATCGCATCGGCTTCGAGGATCGGCTTCGCCAGATCGCCCGAGAGCAGGAGCCCGATATTGCGGACGACCAGCTTGCCCTTGGCGGCTCCCACCGCAACCTCGTGAGCCATCTGGATCTCCGTATCCGAAATGGCCACCGATCCCGCGCCACGGGACAAGCGGCGATTGCATGTGTAATAACAATCATGGACAGCGCCGTGGCGGCTGGCAAGTGGCAGGACGTGGCCCGCCGTTTCGCCGCTTGCAGGGGCGCCGAGGAGGCGAAGGCTGACGATGACGGGCAGGCAGAGCAGCAATGCCGAGGCAGTGGGCGAGCCCGTGGCCGATGCTGCACCGCGGCAGCGCAAGGCGGCTGCCGCGACACCCGATTACGTGCTCGACGAGCAGGTCGGCTTCCTGATGCGGCGGGCGCAGCAGCGCCATATCGCGATCTTCCAACGGATCATGGGCGATGACGGCCCGACCCCGACGCAGTTTGCTGCGATGGCGAAATTGAGCGGCGGCGAGGAAATCTCGCAGAACCAGCTCGGCCGCATGACTGCGATGGACCCGGCGACGATCAAGGGCGTGATCGCGCGGCTGGCCGAGCGCGGCCTGGTCGAGCGCCGGCCCGATCCGGAGGATCAGCGTCGCGTGCGCGTCCGCCTCACGGCCAAGGGGCTCGAGGCGATGCCGGGATTGATCGAGAAGGCGCGGGCGATCACGGCGGCGACACTCTCCCCCTTGTCCCGGGAAGAATCAGAACGTCTGCTCGGTCTGCTCGCGCGTCTTGATTGAGCAGGCTCCGCCTGCAAAATCAGCTTGCGCCACCTTGTTTGTATACTAACAATAATCAGCGAGGTTATCGAACGTTCCCAGGAGCGGGTCATGACGCGCTACCTACGACCCCAGACTCCGGACGAGGCGCTCGCACGGCGAGCGGAGGCGGCCGGTTCCTCGCCGCTGACGCTTCTGGCCGGCGGCACCGACGTGTACCCGGTGCGGACGCATCGCATGGCCTGGTTCGAGCCCTACAGCCGCGACGTCCTCGATCTCAGCGCCATCCCCGAACTCGGCGGCGTCGAACATGGCAGCAATGGAACGCGCATCGGCGCGGCGGCGACCTGGAGTGCCCTCGCCTCTGCCGCACTGCCGCCCGCCTTCGATACGTTGAAGCAAGCGAGCCGGCAGGTTGGCGGCGCGCAGGTCCAGAATCGCGGCACGGTCGGCGGCAATCTCTGCAATGCCTCGCCTGCGGCGGACGGCGTGCCGCCCCTGCTGGCCTTGGGCGCAGAAGTCGAACTCGCCAGCCTGCGTGGCAGCCGCCGTCTTCCTCTGAACGAATTCGTGCTCGGAAACCGCCGGACGGCACTGGCTGCGGATGAAATCCTGGTCGCGATCCATGTGCCGACGCAGCCGGAACGGGCGCGCTCGGTCTTCCTCAAGCTCGGCGCCCGGACCTATCTGGTGATCTCGATCGTATCGGTCGCCGCCATGATCGCGACCGACAGCGACGGCCGCATCGGCTCGGCCAGCATCGCGGTCGGCGCCTGCTCGGCCGCTCCGCAACGATTGACCGGCCTGGAAGATCGGCTTCTCGGTAAGGAGCCGACACCGGCCCTCGCAGAGGCCGTATCCGCCGCCGATCTGGCTTCGCTTTCGCCGATCGACGATGTCCGTGCCAGCGCCGCCTATCGTCGCGATGCGGCGCTGGTGCTGGTGCGCCGGGCCCTTGCAGGGCTATTCTCGCCGCCGCTGGAGGTTGCAGCGTGAATATTCATGACCGCTCCGCCCTCGCCCCGGCTCTAGCCGGCGATGCCATCGGCTTCAGCCTGAACGGCTGCGAGGTCGTTCTGCGCAATGCCGCCGACACCCGCCTCAGCGAAGCCCTGCGAACCGAGCTCGGCGCCATCGGCACCAAGGTCGGCTGCGACGCCGGCGATTGCGGCGCCTGCACCGTGCTGATCGACAAGGCACAGGCCTGCGCCTGCCTGGTGCCTGTCGGTCAGGTCGCCGGCTGCGACGTCATGACCGTCGAGGGGCTCTGCGAGGATGCGCTGGGCGTGGCGCTGCAGCGGGCCTTTCACGCTCATGGTGCCGCACAGTGCGGAATCTGCACGCCCGGCATGCTGATGGCCGCCTATGACCTGCTGCAGCGCGATCCATGCCCCGGCGAGCGAGCTGTGCTGGATGCAATCGGCGGCGTGCTCTGCCGCTGCACGGGCTATCTCAAGATCGTCGAAGCGGTGCGCGATGCGCATCGCTTTCTCGGCGATGAAGTGGCGCCGCCCCCTGCAGTGACGCCTGACACGCGTCCGGCCATCGGCGCGCGCATCGCCCGCCTCGACGGCGAGCCCAAGGTCGCGGGCACGGAGATCTATGGCAGCGATGCCGCCCCCGACGACGCGCTCTGGCTGCGCGCGCTGCGCAGCCCGCATCCGCGCGCCCGCTTCACGCTGGGCGATCTCGACGCCTTCGTCGCGGCCAGGCCGGGACTGGTGCGCATCCTCACGGCCAGGGACGTTCCGGGCGAGAACTCCTTCGGCATCTATCCGCACCTCAAGGACCAGCCGGTCTTCTCGACCGGCGAAACGCGCTATCGCGGCGAGTGCGTGCTCGCCATCGTCGGCGAGAAGGAGGCCGTCGAGGCCGTCCGCATCGACGAGTTCCCGATCGCCTGGGAGCCGCTTCCGCCGATGATCGGAAGCAAGGCGGCGCTCGCCGGAACCGCCTTCACCCTGCATGACTTCGTACCGGACAATGTGCTGACCCGCGGCCGCGTCGAGCGTGGCGATGTCGAGGCCGGCTTCGCGGAAGCTGCCCATGCCGCCAGCGGAAGCTTCGAGACCGGCTTCGTCGAGCACGCCTACATCGAACCCGAAGCCGGCTACGCAAAGCGCGTCGGCGATACCCTCGAGGTCTTCGCCTGCACGCAGGCGCCCTATATGGACCGCGACGAGGTCGCGCGCGTGATTGGCCTGCCGCTGGAGAACGTCCGCATCCTGCCCTCGGCCTGCGGTGGCGGCTTCGGCGGCAAGCTCGACGTCTCGCTGCAGCCGATGCTGGCGGTCGCGGCCTGGCTGCTCGACCGGCCGGTGCGCTGCGTCTTCGGGCGCATCGAGTCGATGATCTCCTCGACGAAGCGCCACCCCTCCTCGATCACTGCCAAGGCCGCCTGTGATGCCGACGGTCGGCTCGTCGCCTATGCGATGGACGGCGATTTCGACACCGGCGCTTATTCCTCCTGGGGCCCGACTGTTGCAGGCCGCGTGCCGGTGCATGCGACAGGCCCCTACAAGGTGCCACATGTCCGCAACCGGTCGCGCGCCGTCTACACCAACGGTCCGCCCTCGGGCGCATTTCGAGGCTTCGGCGTGCCGCAGGCGGCGATCGCGCAGGAGAGCCTGTTCGACGACCTCGCCGCGGCCGCCGGGATCGACCGGCTCGAGTTCCGGCTGATCAATGCGATCCGTGCCGGCGATACGACGCCATCGGGCCAATTGCTCGAAGCCAGTGCCGGCCTCGCCGAATGCCTGGAGGCACTGAAGCCGCACTGGGATCGGCTGTTGGCGGACGCAGCCGCCTTCAATGCAAGCGAGAGCCGGACACGGCGCGGCGTCGGCATCGGCTGCATGTGGTACGGCATCGGCAATACCGGCATGTCCAATCCCTCGGCCATGCGTGTGACGCTCTCCAGGGACGGCCGCCTGACCTTCTGGAACGGCGCCGTCGATATCGGCCAGGGCTCGACCACCGTGCTGACGCAGATCGCAGCGGATGCGCTCGGCCTGCCCGTCGACCGCTTCGAGCTGGTGATCGGCGACACGGCCCGCACCTTCGATGCCGGCAAGACCTCGGCCTCGCGCCAGACCTTCGTCTCCGGCAAGGCCTCGGAGCGGGCCGCCGGCGCACTGCGTGCCGAGATATTGCGCCTGACCAATGCCGGGCCCTCGGCGAGGCTGGCGCTCGACGGCACGACCCTCCGCGTCGAAGAGAACGGCGTCACGGCGACGATCGACCTCGCCGCCCTGCCCGCCAAACTCGACGGTACCGTTTTGGAAGGCATCGGCAGCTTCGACCCGCCGACCGTGCCGCTCGACGAGAACGGCCAGGGCATTCCCTATGCGACCTATGGTTTCGCGGCGCAGATCGCCTCGCTCGACGTCGATCTCGATCTCGGCACGATCAAGCTCAACCGTATCGTCGCCGCCCATGACGTCGGCCGCGCGATCAATCCGACGCTGGTCGAGGGGCAGATCCATGGCGGGATTGCCCAGGGCATCGGTCTGGCGTTGCTGGAAGAGTATCTGCCGGGGCGCACGGAGAATTTGCACGACTATCTGATCCCGACAGCCGGCGACGTGCCGCCGATCGACATCATCCTGGTCGAGGATCCCGAGCCGCTCGGCCCGTCCGGCGCCAAGGGCATCGGCGAGCCGGCATTGGTGCCGACCGCACCAGCGATCCTCGGCGCCATCCGGCACGCGACCGGCGTGACGCCGCGCCAGGTGCCGGTGCTGCCGCATCGGCTCTGGGAATTGCTGCGCGAGAAGGAGGGCCGTCCATGAACGAGCTCAATCCCCGGCCGGCGCATGATGCGGCGCTCGCCGAGCGCTCGCGCAAGTTCGGCGTTTCCGAGGGCGACGACGGCATCGTGCGTTGCGACGCCTGCCCCGTGCTGTGCCGGATTCGCCCCGGCCGCTCCGGCGCCTGTTCCCGCTATGCCAATGAGAACGGCCTGCTGGTGCGTACCGACCCGGTGGTGCTGCTCGCAGAGGCCGTCACGGAGGGGCAGCATGTCGTGCCCTTCGCCGAGAACGCGGAGGACTGGGACGGTTCGGTGCTCGCCCCGGAGCGCGTCTTCGTGACCGGGATCGGCTCGGGAACGACCTATCCGGACTACAAGCCCGCCCCCTTCATCGTCTCGTCGCAGCATGAAGGCGTCGACACCGTCACCGTGGTGACGGAAGGCATCTTCTCCTATTGCGGCGTCAAGGTGAAGATCGACACCGATCGGCATCTCGGCCCCGAGACGGCAGCGGTCCGGGCGAATGGCGAGCAGGTCGGCCATGTCACGACCGCCGAATACGGCTCGCAGATGCTCTCGCTCGGTGGCGTACGCCACCTCACCGGCGGCTCGAAGAAGGAAGGCAACGCCACCTGCGAGGCGATGCTGAAGCTGAGCAATGGCGAGGCGGTGGAACTGACCATCGATGGCGGCCACGGCGTCGTCGTCCAGGCCGGCCAGGCCCCCATCGTCGACGGCAAGCCGGAGACGCGCATGCGCGTCGGCTGCGGCTCGGCCACGATCGGCATCTTCGCCAAGCAGTGGCAGGGCCATGTCGACGAGGTGATCGTCGTCGACGACCACATCACCGGCGTGCTGACCGAGCACCAGGCTGGTCGCGTGCTCGACATGCGCCCGGCCGGTATCCGCGTGCGCGGCCGCAAATCGACGCCGGGGCGCTATTTCCAGGTCGCCGAGCCCGGCATGGGCTGGGGCGGCACCGACATCACCGAGCCGCTCTCGATCATCCAGAAGATCGATCCGGCCGTCGCCTGGCCGGGCATGCGCCTGCTGATGACCTCCACGACGGGCGAGGATTCGCTCTACTGCGTGCTCGACGAGAACCTGCTTCCGGTCGAGGCGGAGATGCCCGCGGTGGTCCGGCAGGTGGTGGAGCGCATCGGCGAAAACTGCGAGCCCTCGCTCTGCACCGTGACCTTCGTCGCGGGCGCCGGCGGATCCTTGCGCGCCGGCGTCACCGAAAATCCGGTGTTGCTGACCCGCTCTGTGCAGTCTGGCGCGACCCGGGTCACGATGGGCGGCGCGCCGGTCTATGTCTGGCCGGGCGGCGGCATCACGGTGATGGTCGACGTGCTGCGGATGCCGAAGAACGCCTTCGGCTATGTGCCGACGCCGGCACTCGTCGCCCCCATCGAATTCACCCTGTCGCGCGAGCTTTACCTCGCCTCCGGCGGCCATGCGGACGAGATCGTCCCGGTCGAAGAGGTGCTCCGCGCCCATGGCGGGCAGGCCCGGATCGAGGGCGGTGCGGCAGACAATCCATGGCCGTTGCGGCGGGACGCCTTGTAGAGCGCCGCGGCTCGAGCCCTCCTGCCGGCTCGATATCGCTTGGCGGCTTGTCCGCGATGACGGCGCGTTTCACAAGAGAGCGATGAAGAGCCACCGCGTCGCGCGCCTGTCGGGCAATCGCCTGCATCTCCAGGAGGGCCCCAGCGATCTCGTGATCGCAGCCTTCGGCGGGCCTTCGCAAACCGAGCGCGCCTATGCCGCAGCCGAGGATGCCTTCGATGGGCTGCTCGCCGAACTTACCGGTGAGCTGCGCATGCTGCGCCAGCCGCTCGCGGCCCAGCCCCCTGCCCTGACAGGCGCAACGGCGCGGCGCATGGCCCGCGCCTGCTGGGCCTTTCGCGCGCAGTACATCACGCCAATGGCGGCGGTGGCGGGCGCGGTCGCCGATACCGTCATGGCCGCGATGATAGCGGCGGCACCGAGGCTCGAGCGCGCTTATGTCAACAATGGCGGCGATATAGCCATCCTCGTCACCCCCGGGCATCCCCTCGACATCGGCGTCGTGCCGTCCCTCGCGAGGGCCCGGCCGGAGGGCTTCATCCGCCTTCATGCTGCACCCCATGCTGCGCAGCATTTTCGCGGCATCGCGACCAGCGGCTGGCGGGGGCGGTCGTTCTCGCGCGGCATTGCCGATGCCGTGACGGTGCTGGCGCGCAGCGCTGCCGAGGCCGATGCGGCAGCGACGGTTATTGCAAATGCGACGGATGTGCAGGATGGCGCGGTGCTCCGCCGGCCGGCACAGGAGCTCGATCCCGACAGCGATCTCAGGCATCTCCCTGTCACCGTCGATGTCGGGCCCCTCTCGCCGAAAGCGATCACAGCGGCACTCAATTCGGGGGCGAGAACGGCCGAGGCGTTGCTGCGCGACGGCCTGATCGAGGGCGCGCTGCTATCAGTGGCGGATGAATGGCGCAGCGTCGGCGAAAGCAGTTTCGCGCTGGTCAGACCGACAGATACTGCGCCCTGACCGCGTCGTTCGCCTTCAACTCGTCCATCGTGCCGGTGAAGCGGATGATGCCCTTCTCGATGATGGCGGCGCGATCGGCGACATTGCCGGCAAAGTGCAGGTTCTGCTCGGAGATCAGCACCGTCAGCCCCTCGCTCTTCAAGGCCAGGATCGTCTTCGCCATCTCCTCGACGATGACCGGCGCCAGGCCCTCCGATGGTTCGTCCAGCAGGACGAGCTTCGGGTTGCCCATCAGTGTGCGTGCGATGGTCAGCATCTGCTGCTCGCCGCCGGACATGGCGCCACCTGGCCGGTCCCGCATTCTCCCGAGATTGGGGAAGAGCTGGAACAAGCGCTCCGGCGTCCAGCGTGGCGCGTCGCCGCGGGCCGGGCGCTGCGCCACGGAAAGATTTTCCATGACGCTGAGCTCGGAGAAGACGCGCCGGTCCTCCGGCACATAGCCGATGCCCATCCGCGCGATCTCGAAGGGCTCGCGGCCGTCGACCCGCCGCCCCTCGAAGCTGACGCTGCCACCGGCGGGCGGCACCAGCCCCATCACGGCCTTCATTGTCGTAGACTTGCCGGCGCCGTTGCGGCCCATCAGCGCCAAGACCTCGCCGCGGTTCATCGCGAAGCTGACGCCCTGCAGGATATGAGCGCGGCCGTAATAGGCGTCGAGGGATGCGATCTCGAGCATGGCTTGCACTAATGCCCTCCCGAAGTCGCGCCGGAGCCGAGATAGACGGCGCGGACATTGGGGTCCTGCCGGACCTCCTCGGCCGTGCCATGAGCGATCAGTCGGCCGCGATCGAGCACAATGACGCTGTCGGAATGGGTGAAGACGACGTCCATGTCGTGCTCGGTGAAGAGCACGGCGATGCCGCGGGCGGCCGCGATCTCGGCTGTCAGCGCCATCAGCTCGATGCGCTCGCGCGGCGCCATGCCGGCGGTTGGCTCGTCCATCAGCAAGAGCTTGGGCTGGTTCGCAAGCGCGACCGCAAGTTCGACGCGCTTGAGGTCGCCATAGGCGAGGACGCCGCAGGCCCGGTCGGCCTGGCCCTCCATCCCGACCTGCGCCAGCAACGCGTCGGCTGCCTCGCGGTGGCGATCGCGGGCGCGGCCGAAGGGGTTCCAGATCTCGCCCGCGTGCGAGATCAGCGCCATCTGGACATTCTCCCGCACCGTCATCGAGGTGAAGGTCGCAGTGATCTGGAAGGTTCGACCGACGCCCATGCGCCAGACGATGCGCGGCTTCAGCCCGGTTATGGCCCGCCCCGCCAGCACGACCTCGCCGCCGTCAGGCCGGAGCTGGCCGTTCAGCATGTTGAAGCAGGTCGTCTTGCCGGCGCCATTGGGGCCGATCAGCGCCAGCATCGTGCCCGGCAGGACCGAGAAGGAGACGCCATCGACGGCGCGCACGCCGCCGAAAGATTTCGCGAGATCGCGGACCACGAGGACCGGCTCCGCGGTCGCGCCGGCGACCACGATCTGCGCTTCTGCAGCGGCGCTCATCGGCTGGCCTCCACCAGCGTTGCGGCCGGTTCGGGCTCCTTGCGTCTGCGCTCACGCAGCGCAAGCGTCGCCCCGACCAGGCCACGCGGGAACAACACGACAAGCAGCACGATCGAAAGCCCGAGCACGAAGCGCCAGTACATCGTCGCCTTCATCAATTGCTCGGAGAGGCCGGCGAAGGCGAAGGCGCCGACGACCGGGCCAGATACCGTCTGGACCCCGCCGAGGAGCACCATCAGCAGCGCATCAACCGATCGCGGTATCGCCATATAGGTCGGGAAGACCGAGCCCTTGAAGAAGGCGAAGAGTGCGCCCGCAATGCCGGCGCAGAAGGCCGCGACCGCGAAGGCGACCCATTGGATGCGGGCGACGTCGAGCCCGATGGCTTCGGCCCGCAGCGCATTGTCGCGAGCCGCCCGGAGCCCGTATCCGAAGGGCGAGAAGATTGTCAGCCGCAGCACCAGGATCGCCGCCGCACAGACGACGAGCGTCAGATAATAGTAGACCGTCTTGGAGGCCGCCCAGGCCGAGGGCCAGACGCCGAGGATGCCGTTGTCGCCGCCGGTCAGGTCGACGGTCTGGAAGGCCGTCGCCCAGGCGATCTGCGCGAAGGCGAGCGTCAGCATGGCCAGATAGACACCCGAAAGCCGGACACAGAACCAGCCGAAGACGACACCGGCGATGCCCGCCAGGAAAGGTGCGAGCAGCAGGGCCGGTTCCATCGGCGCGCCGAGCCATTTGACGGCGAGCGCAGCGCCATAGGCCCCGAGGCCGAAATAGGCGGCGTGACCGAAGGAGGCCATGCCGCCCGGCCCCATCATGAAGTGCAGCGAGGCGGCGAAGAGCGCGAAGATGACGAGTTCGGTCAGCGTCAGCAGGATGTGGTCCGGCGTCGCCAGCGGGGCGAGCGCAAGGATCACCAGCGCGATCAGCCCGGCGAGCTTGGTCGGACCATCCGCCGGCAGCAGCAATGGCTCGGCCGGGCCATGGCCGCGCGCATGTCCGACCGGCGCCTTGCCCATCAGCCCGTAGGGCTTCACCACCAGCACCACCGCCATGACCAGGAAGACGAGGACCAGCGTGATCTTGGGGAAGATCAGGATGCCGAAGGCGTGCAGGATGCCGATCAGCACGGCTGCGAGATAGGCCCCTGTGACGCTGCCGAGCCCGCCGACGACCACGACGACGAAGGCCTCCGAGATCATGGCGAGGTCCATGTGCAGGGTCACCGCCTCGCGCGGCAGCTGCAGCGCGCCTCCGAGCCCCGCCAGCATCGAGCCGAAGGCGAAGACCGAGGTGAAGAGCAGGCGCTGATTGACGCCGAGCGCGCCGACCATCTCGCGGTCCTGCGTCGCTGCACGTACCAGCGTGCCCCAGCGCGTCTTCTGGAACAGCAGCCAGAGGATCAGCAGCACGGCCGGCCCGACGGCGATCAGGAACAGCTCATAGGTCGGGAAGCGGTTGCCGAAGATGATGACGAAGCTCTTGAAGCCGGGCGCGCGTGGCCCGAGCTTGTCCTCGGCTCCCCAGACGCCGAGCGCGACATCCTGGATCATCAGCACGACCCCGAAGGTCGCGAGCAGCTGGAACAGCTCAGGCGCCTGGTAGATGCGCCTGAGGATCAGCACCTCGATGACGACACCGACGAGCCCGGTCAGGGCGGCGGCGGCCAGTACCCCGCCCCAGAAGCCCAGAGCATCTGCCGGCCCGAACCGCGTCACCAGCGTCCAGGCCAGATAGGCTCCGAGCATGTAGAGCGAGCCATGGGCGAAGTTCACGATCCGCGTGACGCCGAAGATGATCGACAGCCCGGACGCCACGAGAAACAGCGACGAAGCCGAAGCCAGGCCGTTCAGCGTCTGGTTGAGGATGAGGTCGATCATGCTTGGCCCGTGCGAATTGGAGGCGCGGAAACGCCGCCGTCTTCCTGGGCGCAGCGAAGCGGAGGCCCGGGATCCATCATAGGGCTGATCGCTCTACGATGGATCCCGGAGCGCTGTCTCTACGCGGCTTGTCCGGGGTGACGCGGCTGATGTCGGCAACGGTTCGGCTAGGCGTCCGAGTCCAGCATCACCCGGCCGGGCGCAGCGTCTTCACCTCGGCGTCGCTCGGCAGATACTTGGCGCCGTCGCGATAGCTCCAGTCGACCATCGTGCCCTTGCCGTCCTTGAGCGCGGTCTTGCCGACGAAGGCGCCGAGCGTCGACTGGTGATCGATGGCGCGATATTCCGCCGTGCCGAAGGCGGACGGGAACTTCAGCCCCTTCAGCGCCTCGACCAGCTTTTCCGTGTCCGTCGAGCCGGCCTTCGTCAGGGCGGCGGCGATCGAGTTCATGGTGTCGAAACCCACGATCGAGCCGAGGCGGGGGTAGTCGTTGAACTTGGCCTTGTAGGCCTCGTAGAACTTGGTGTGCTCGGGCGTCTTCAGATCGGCATGGGGATAGCCGGTGACGATCCAGCCGACCGGGGCTTCGGCGCCAAGCGGATCGAGATATTCGGGCTCGCCGGTCAGCATCGAGACCACCGTCCTGCCTTCGAACAGGCCGCGCGTGTTGCCCTGGCGGACGAAATTGGTCAGGTCGCCGCCGAAGGTGACGTTGAAGATCGCGTCCGGCTTCGAGGCTTCGAGCGCCTGCACGGTCGCCCCCGCATCGATGCGGCCGAGCGCCGGGAATTGCTCGGCGACGAACTCGACGTCGGGCTTGGCCTTCTTCAGCAGCTCCTTGAACCACTTCACGGCCGACTGGCCGTATTCGTAGTTCGGCGCGACCACCGCCCATTTCTTGGCCGGGAGCTTGGCGGCCTCCTCGACCAGCATCGCCGCCTGCATGTAGGTCGAGGGCCGCAGACGGAAGGTGTAGCGGTTGCCCTTGGCCCAGACCACCGCATCCGAAAGCGGCTCGGAGGCGACATAGAGTTTCTTGTTCTGGTTGGCGTAGTCGGCGATGGCGAGGCCGACATTCGACAGGAAGCCGCCCGAGAGCAGGTCGACCTTCTCGGCGTTGATCAGGTCGCCCGCATGGCGCACGGCGTCCTCGGGCTTGCCGCCATCGTCACGGAAGATCGTCTCGATCTTGCGGCCGAGCACGCCCCCGCCGGCATTGATCTGCTCCAGCGCCAGCTCCCAGCCCTGGCGATAGGGCTTCAGGAAGGCGGGTTGCGCGGTATAGCTGTTGATCTCGCCCACCTTGATGGGTCCTGCCCCCTGCGCTTGGGCGAGGCCGGGCGCAGCGAGGATGGTGGCGCCGGCGGAAGCACCGGCCAGAAAACTCCGACGGTCGATGGTCATCGCTGTTCCCCATGTCTGGCCCGGTGGCGGACGCCCGGGCTCTTTGACAAACTCGCTCTCGGACAAAGTTCGCTCTTGGACATTTGCATGCCGCCGAGTGTGCGTCAGCTGGCGAAATCATTTGTATGCCTACGAATTTGAATAGGCCAAAACTGGCTGTCAACGCCTAATCCGCGGCAGCGGCTGCACCCATTTCAGGCTGCTGGATGGCCGCAAACAGGCGTGATTTTGCGTTCTGCGCGCTCTTGTCGCGTCCCCAAGGCGGCGCGTGGCGAGGCTGCTCAAAAATAGGACAATGATGCTGCCCTTTTGCGCTTGTCGTCGGCCACCTGCGCACCTATGTATCCCGCATCGCAGCAGCGATGCTGCGTCGCCCTCCTTGGGCGTTTCCTCCCTAGACTTGGGCTGCGCTCACGCGCGGCCCTTTTTTCTTTTCGCCCCATCTCACTGCCGGTGCCCGCGCGGTCGCGGGTCGCCGGCCCAGGTCGCACGGTCATACGCACCGACTTTCGGCGGAGCCGCAGTGTCGTGGAGTGTCTGGCTCACGCGAGCGATCGCGCGCTCCATGATGCTGACCTCCCAATCCTCCAGCGCTTGATTGCCCTGGGCAAGCCTCGGGAAGTTCTGGGGAACGTTCGCGAAATTGTGCCAGATCGGCCTGAGCCCATGCTGCTTCCCAAGGACTGTCTTGAGGTACGCCTGCCACGGGTCGCTCGCATTGGCCTGATTCACGCGGTTGCGTGGACCGTGGGTCGTGGCACCGGCCCAATTCCAGTTGCTGAGAAAATGCGCGCGCGTTGGCGTCGTCGGCCGGCTGCCCCACTGGAATTCGAGGGTTCCATTCCCGAACGGCACGCGTGGCGTCACGGGCCAGACGAGGTACTGGAACAGTTCCTGGGCCTCCAGGTCGGTGTCGCCCTGCCGCGCATGTGGATCGAAGATGCCTGCGCCGTAGACGGACTTTCCCTCGAAGATGAGCTTGCCGCCGAGCCGCTTGATGCCCTCGCGGATGATCTTCGACATCTCCTTGGTGGCCGACTGTCCATAGGCCGCATCGGTGACGCCCTGCTGGTACCACCCCTCCTGCGCTCCCGGAAACGCTTTCAGGAAGGCATCCCGCCCCGACATGTTCGGATCGAAGGGAACGCCACGCTCGGCAAAGCCCATGACGCGATGAACGAACTCGGCGATGTGGAGATTGCGATTCCGAAACAGATCGTTGTTCATCCCATAATACATGTCCATCATCTGGAGCCCGTCCTTGACCAGTGCGGCGGTCCGGGGGCCCGGATCGTAAAGCCGGATGATGCGCTTTCTGAAGATGCTGTGCGGATGTGCGCGCGCCCGGTTGATCCAATGCAAACCCGCCCTGGCGACTGGATTGCCAGTGGCGCCCCAACCGTTGTGCAAGGCGTTGGGGCCGACTGTGCCGTAGATGAACGTGCTGTTGCGAAACTGTTCTTTGACCATCGTTCGGGCCAACAACTTGTTCTTTCCGAACGGCGTATGCTCGATCTGGTTCAGCGCGTTGTTCCAGCGCGTTTCGAAATCCGTCATGTCCCCTGCCCCCCGGCATGATGACTTGTCTACGATCGACGCCGCCGCCGTCGCAGTTCGACGAGACTTCATAACCGTATCGGAAACAAGTTGGCTGTCACGGGGGCGACAGCGATACGATGCCGAGGCCGCGGTGCTGCTAGGCTGCCATCCGTCTGCAAATCCAGCATTCCAGCGTCACCGATGCAAGATCGGGTATTTGGTCGGCATCGGAACACGACGAAGACCCCCTCCTCGCGGATGAGGAGAGGGCCTGGCGCCTGGGCAACAGCGTGATACGCCTCAGCGCGAGAACTTCACCGGTACGGCCAGCGCGATGGTGTTGCCACCCAGCCCCGAGGGCGGCGCCGGAACCGGGCTCGCCCGCCGGATCATGTCGACCGCCTCCTCATCCAGCGCCGCGTCGCCGGAGCCGCGGATGAGACGCGCCGAGAGCACGCGGCCCGATCGGTCGATGCTGAAGGAGACCTGCACCGTTCCTGGGCTCGCCCCGCCGGGGAAGCGCTTGTAGCGGTTGAGATGCGCGAGCAGCGTGCCGCGCCAGCTCGCCGGCGAAACCGACGGAGCCGACGATGCGCCCTGGGTCGGCGCAGCCGCATTGGGAGCGGCCTGCGCCTGCGCGGTCGGCGCGCTCGTGCGCTCGGCCGGAGGCTTGTCCTGATTCACCGGCTTGCGACGCTCGACCACGCGCGGCTTCGGCGGCGGCTTGCGCTCGACGACCTTCGGCTTGGGCGGGGGCGGCGGCGGCGCCAGCACGGCAGCTGCATCCGGCAGGGACGGCAGTTCCGGGATCTTGATCTCGGGCTCCGGCTGGACGACGGGCTGCGGCTCGACCACCGGTGGCGGCTCGACCGGGGGCGGCTCCACGACGGGCTCGGGCGGCGGCGGCTCGGGCTCGGGCGGCTTCTCGACGACCGGTTCGGGCTGCGGTTCAGGCTGGGCCTCGACCATCTCCGGACCGGGCGCGATCTCCTGCGGCGGCGCCTCGGGCGCGACCGCCAGCGGCGCGAGCTCGATCATCACCGCCGCGGGCGGCGTGCCCATCGCGGCTTCGGCGCGTTGCCAGGTCGCGATCACCCAGCCCGCGGTGCCATGGAATCCGGCAACGACGAGAATGGCGAATGTCCAGCGCAGCAGCGCCGGCCAGAGCCTGGCACCGGCGTTGGCGGGATGGCCAGCCATGTCCGCGAGCGTCTTCATGGTCGGGGCGCCCCAGCGGCGGGAGCGGCCGGGGCGGCGCCCTGCCCCGTATCCTCCAGGCCGACCAACGCGATCTTGAGATAGCCCGCCTGCCTGAGCAGGTTCATCACATCCATCAGCTCGCGATAGGCGACCGCGCCATCGGCCCGCAGGAAGACGCGCTGCTCGCGGTCGCTGTTGGTCCGGGCGTCGAGGGTCGGGCCGAGCGCTTCGCGTGGTACGGCGTCATTGCCGAGCGCCAGCGACAGGTCGCCCTTGACGGTCAGGAAGACCGGGGTGTCAGGCCGCGGCTGCGGCTGCGCGTTCGAGACCGGCAGATCGACCGCGACATCGACGGTGGAGAGCGGAGCCGCCACCATGAAGATGATCAGCAGCACCAGGATGACGTCGATGAACGGCGTGACGTTGATGTCGCTGACCTCGCCGAGGTCGCCGTCCTGGGCGTCTTTCAGAGAAACGCCCATGGCTTACTCCGCGTGCACGCGCGGCAGGCTCGCCGCCGGCTGGACCGCCTGCAGCGGCGTGCGCGCCGACACCCCCGCAATGGCCGCCGTCGCGGGCACGGGCTGGCGCCGCTGGCGCTCCAGATCGCGCGAGAGATGCTGCAGGACTTCGCCCGAGGCGTCGGAAAGCATCGCCCGATAGCCGGTGATGGCGCGGGCGAAGACATTGTAGATGATCACGGCCGGGATCGCGGCGACGAGGCCGATAGCGGTCGCGAGCAGCGCCTCGGCGATGCCCGGCGCGACGACGGCGAGGTTGGTGGTCTTGGCCTGGCTGATTCCGATGAACGAATTCATGATGCCCCAGACCGTGCCGAACAGGCCGACGAAGGGCGCGGTCGAGCCGATCGTAGCGAGAAGGCCGGTGCCGCGCGTCATGGAGCGTCCCGCCCGCGCCTCGATGCGCGAAAGCGCGATCGCGACGCGCTCCTTGATGCCGTCCTCGCCGAGATCGGAGGATCGCCGCGTCTCCTCCAGGGCAGCGCCGAGCAGGAGGCCGACATCCCCGCGCAGGCGTCCCTTGCCGGCGATGGCGCTGGAAGCCTCGACAAGGTTCGTCGCAGCCTGGAGCTGCCGCAGCGCACGCCCCGCCCGGGCCTTGGCCGCCGCCAGTTCCAGCGCCTTGGCGAGCCAGATCGTCCAGGTCACCACGGACGCGAAGGCCAGGCCGACCATGACCGCCTTAACGACGATGTCGGCGGCCATGAACATGCCCCAGGGCGACAGGTCATGCGGCAGGGCGGGCAAGGCCGCCGGCTGGGCGGCGATCGGTGCCGGCGCCGGCGCGGCCGAGGGAATGGTGGCGGGATGCGCAGCCGTCGGCGGTGCGATTCCGAGCTGCGGCAGGGCCTGCGGCAGCGCGGGCGTCGGGGCGGTCGGCGCCGCAGTCGCGGCCGGGGGCGGGGCCGGCGGCGAGGCCGGCACCTGGGGCTGTTGGGCCCAGACGGGCGCGATGCTGGCCGCCAGGACGATCAGGGCGACCGCCGCGGGGCGGACCCGCAGCATCCGGAACCTCGACACAGCCCTGCGCGGGAACTTGAAGGACGTCACCGCCTTCTCCTTGGAATAATTAAAAAAAGGCTTTGCGATCAATGCGATACGCGTTGGCGTACGCCTCTCCCAAGCGCCCGCCCGTGTCAAGGCTGCGGCACGGATCGAGGGTGGGAAGCCGCCATGCAGCGGCGGCAGCCTGGCCGCGGCCGGGTAACGTGTCGCGGGAGATGGCGGGGGACTGGAGAGCTCGTGGCTGCTCAAGTTCGACGCCGGAACCGCTCGCTGGATGACGAGCGCCTCTGCTTCACTCGGCCGGATCGAGCAATTCGCGCAGACGCAGCGCCAGCTCCATCGCGGTATATGGCTTCTTCAGCCAGCTCGCCGCTGCAGCGAGCTCGCGCACCGCGACGCTGGGCTCCGCGAAGCCCGAGGTCAGGATGATCTTGATGCCAGGCCGGATCAGACGTGCCTCGCGCGCCAATTCGTCGCCGGACATGCCGCCGGGCATGACGATGTCGGTGAAGAGCAGGTCGATATCCGCATGCTCCGCCAGCATGTCGAGCGCCTGGGCCGCGGTATCCGCCTCCAGCACGCGATAGCCGGTGTCCTCGAGCCGAGCCACGGCGACGCGGCGGACGCGGACATCGTCTTCGACCACGAGGATCGTCTCATTCCCACGCGGCAGGCTGTTTTTCGTAGCGGGCGCGTCACCTGTCGCGACATCCGGGACAGCGGACGGAACGGCGGTCGCGACCGGCAGGAAGAGGCGCACGCTCGTGCCCTGGCCGATTTCGCTGAAGAGCTGGACATGGCCGCCCGACTGCTTGGTGAAGCCGTAGACCATGCTCAGGCCGAGTCCCGTCCCGGCGCCGACGCTCTTGGTCGTGAAGAACGGCTCGAAGGCGCGCTGCCTGACCTCGTCGGACATGCCCTCGCCCGTATCGGTGACCGAAATCAGGACATAAGTGCCGGTCCGGACCCCGGGATGCAGGTTGGCATAATCGGCATCGAGTTTCGTCGCCGAGATCTCGACCGTCAGCCGGCCGCCCCGCGGCATCGCATCGCGGGCGTTCAGAGCCAGGTTGAGCAGCGCGTTCTGCAGCTGGGAGGCATCTATCAGGGCCGGCCCCGGCGAACCCGAGACGATGGTGCGAAGCTCGATTGCCTCGCCCAACGCCCGCCGCAACAGGTCGGAGAAACGGGAGACGAGCTGCCCGACATCGGCGAGCTTCGGATTGAGCGGCTGCCGGCGCCCGAAGGCAAGCAGCTGTCCGGTCAGCTTGGCGCCGTCATCGGCCGCGCCCTGCGCCTCGCTCAGCAGGAGCTGGAGCTTCGGGTCTGTCAGCCGCCGCTCGATCATCTCGAGATTGCCGCTGATGACGGTGAGCAGGTTGTTGAAGTCGTGCGCAATGCCGCCGGTGAGCTGGCCGATGGCTTCCATCTTGTGGGCCTGGCGCAGCTCCTCCTCGATCCGGTGGCGGCTGGTGAGATCCCGGATGAAGCCGGTGAAGATGCGGCTGCCCTCGACGCGGGCCTCGCCGATCGCCAGTTCCATCGGGAACTGGCTGCCATCCTTCTTTTGGCCGGTCACGACGCGGCCATAGCCGATGATGCGGCGCTCCCCGGTAGTCAGGTATCGGGAAATGTAGCCGTCATGAGCGCCCCGGTCGGGCTCGGGCATCAAGGCGCTGACATTGCGCCCGAGCACCTCGCCCGTCCTGTAGCCGAACAACCGTTCGGCCGCCGCGCTGAACGAAGTGATCGTGCCGACATCGTCGATCACCACCATCGCTTCGGGCACCGTATCGAGAATCGAGCGCAAATGGGCTTCGCGTGCGACGAGATCGGCCTGCATCGCCCTGAGATCGCTGACGTCGATGTTCGTCTCGACGATGGCGAAGCCCGAGGCCGCCTCCGCCTTGGCCACGACCCAGCGGCTGGTCACGAAGATCGGATGGCCATCCTTGTGGCGATGCGTAAGTTCCCCGTTCCAGATGCCCTGCTCGTGCAGGTCGGCGGTGATGTCCTCGAAAGGCTCGGGGAAGACGGTTGCGAGCAGGTCGTGCACGACGCGGCCGAGCGCCTCGGCTCGCGTCCAGCCGTACAGCGCCTCACAGCCCCTCGTCCAACGGGTGATGACGCCGTCGAAGCCGTGGATGATGATGTTGGCGCTGTCGAGAACCCGTGCGATCTCGTCGAGGCTGAACTCGCTTGTGACGGTCGACCGCATGGCCGGCGCTACCTCGACGCTGTGGACATCGCCCCGAATGGCGGAGCGCATTTCGGGAGGTCCGATGCTTCGACAAAGAAACACGTCGCCATGCGTCGTGTCCGACACCTGGCGACGGATGTGGCTCAGTTCGGCCAGACGGCCTGCTGGATCGCCCCCGCTCCCGCGGCATGGTTATCCCCGTCATCGGCCTCGCCCGCAAGCACCGCGAGCTGACCGAGCCTGCGCACGACGATGGCGTGACGGCTGCTCGGCGCGATGACGCCGCAATTGGTCAGCCTGGTCATCGTCCGCGAGACCGTCTCGATGGTCAGGCCGAGATAGTCGGCCATGTCGAGGCGAGTCATCGGGATCTCCACGACGGGGTGCTTCTGCTCGCCCCCGAGGCGGCGGGCGATGACGAGCAGGAAACTGGCGACGCGCTCCTCGGCGCTCTTGCGGGCGAGCAGGACCATCTGGTCCTGGGCCGCGGCCATTTCGTCGCACAGGCAGGCGAAGAGCTGGGGCCGCAGCTCCGGCGAGCGATTGATCTCGTCCTGGAAGCGGCCATGCTCGTAGCGCCGCAGTTTCGTCCGGGTAACGGCCTCGGCGGTGTAGAGGTAGTGATCCTTGAGCGAGACGCCGAGCAGATCGCCCGGATAGAGGAAGCCGGTGATGACGCGGCGACCGTCGCTCAGGATCCTGAAGACGCGCAGGACGCCCTCGACGACCTCGAAGACGTGCCTCGCATCGTCGCCTTCCCAGAAGATCGCCATCCCGGTCTCGAAGGTCTCGAGCGGCTGTCCACCGAACAGGCTACGCAGGCTCACAGCCTGCGACGGGGCCGTCGCGAAACGCCTGACAGCGCCGTGCTGCTGTGACATGGTGGCTTGCGAGATCATCGGCGCATCATCCTGTGTGTGATCGACGCGGCGAATAGAACCCACTCTGGTAACGGCCGAACGGCGCGACCGTTACGATCCGTGCGAAACTGTGACGGTTTGTAACAGCCCGGGCGACGAGGAAGCGCACCACAGCCTAGACATGACTGACCTCGCTACCCGCAACGAGCACATTCTGGTCGTCGACGACGACGGCCGCATTCGCCAGATGCTGACCCGCTATTTCGAGGATGAAGGCTACCGCGTCACCGGTGTCGCCGACGGCACGGCGATGCGCGACAGCCTGCAGAAGGACGCGATCGACATCATTCTGCTCGACCTCGTGCTGCCCGGTGGCGAGGACGGTCTCACGCTGGCGCGCGAGGTGCGCTCGCGCTCGGATGTCCCGATCATCATGCTGACCGGCCGGGACGATGTCGTCGACAGGATCGTCGGACTCGAGGTCGGCGCCGACGACTACATCGCAAAGCCCTTTCACCTGCGTGAGGTGCTGGCGCGTCTGCGGACCGTGCTGCGCCGGCGACAGCCTGCGGCAGCGCCGCGCGCGGAATCTGGCGAGGCGATCCGGTTTGATGGCTGGCGCCTGGACCTCGGCCGGCGCCAACTTGTCACGGCCGAAGGCGACGAGATCATCCTGACCACCGGCGAATTCGACATGCTGGCCGTGCTGGCGCGGCATCCCGGGCGTGTGCTTTCGCGCGACGTGCTGATGGATCTGACCCATGGCCGCAATCTCGACGCCTTCGACCGGACGATCGACGCCCAGATCGCGCGGCTGCGCAAGAAGATCGAGCGCGATCCGAAGCAGCCGACGCTGATCAAGTCGGTGCGCGGCGTCGGCTACGTCTTTACCGGCAAGCCGTCGCCCTGAGATTGTGCCCAGGGGGCCTCCAGCAAAGGTCGCTGGTCGAGAATCAGCGCGACGCGGCGCTCGCAAGCGCTCCGCCCGCTGCTCTCGAGATGGCGGTGCAGGCGCTGGGAGCTTTCGGTGCGAATGCGGATCGCGGCGCAGTCGAGCCGCTCGGCGAGGGCGCAGAGATCGCCGAAGAGCGCCGCCGCGACACCGATCTCATCGGCGGCGCTCGCAACGACGAAGACAGGCACATCTAGGATCGCCCCCTGGACAAGATGCTTCACGACCGCGTGCACGCAAAGCCCCTGGAGATAGCCGCGCGGATTCGTGGCGACGACGATCTGCTGACGGCCAACGGCCGTCCCCAACTCGGACGTGGCCTTCTCGCAATAGGAGCGCCAGCGGGCGACATCGAGCCGTCGATCGAGGGGGCTGACGAGCAGGTAACCCGCATCCACCTGTTCGGTCGTGATCGGCGCGATCTTGTAGGCGCGCTCCATGACGACGCTCCCGACGCGCGAGGTTTCCGGGACCGCCGTCACGGAGAGGCGTTGCCGGAAGCGGGCACGGATATCGGGGCGGCGAGCCACGGCCGGGCGCCGAGGCCGGGCACCGTCGGCACGCCGGCCGACATGCCGCGCGCAGCTCTCGATGATGTGCGCATGATCCGCCTCCCTCGATACGGAGGCACAGGCTAATCGTCGCAGCGAACGCAGCCTTGAGCGAAATCAAACATGGTGCGTCGCCGTCTCCGTGATCGGCGCGGCCCGCCTGGTCCGGCGCAGTGCTATCCCTGCCGCTGCGCCTGCGGAAAGCGCGCGCCGAAGGCCCCTTCCCGCTCTGGCGGCAGCCGGACGGTCAGCGACAGCGCGCCATCCTCGGCATCCTCGCGCTCGAGGATTTCACCATTGGCATGCAGCCAGGCCAACGACTTGCCGTCGCCGGGCGCGAGCGACAGCCGGTAGACCGGCCGGCTGCGAGCGATGCGCGTCTCGATCGCATCCGTCAGTCGCCCGATTCCGTCGCCGGTCAACGCCGAGACGAGGACGGGGCGAGACACCTCCGGCTTCAGCCCGGCGAGGCCGAGCTGGCGCTCGCGTTCCTCCGGCGCCAGCAGGTCGGACTTGTTCCAAACCTCGACGACTCGCTGGCCGTCATCGGGATCGATGCCGAGGTCGCGCAGGATCGTCTGGACATCGGCGGCCTGCGCCTGCGTGTCCTCATGGGCGACGTCGCGGACATGCAGCAGGACATCGGCCTCGATCGCATCCTCCAGCGTGGCGCGGAAGGCGGCGACGAGCTGCGTCGGCAGGTCAGAGATGAAGCCGACGGTGTCGGAGAGCATGATCTTCGCGCCATGCGGCAGCTTCAGCGCGCGTGCGGTCGGATCGAGTGTGGCGAAGAGCATGTCCTGCGCCAGCACCTCGGCCGAGGTCAGCCGGTTGAACAGGGTCGACTTGCCGGCGTTGGTGTAGCCGACCAGCGCAACCACTGGATAAGGCACGCGTTTTCGACTGGCCCGATGCAGGCCACGGGTGCGCTTGACCGCCTCGAGATCGCGCTCGATCTTGGTCATGCGCTCCTGGATGATGCGCCGGTCGGCCTCGATCTGGGTTTCACCGGGGCCGCCGAGAAAGCCGAAGCCGCCGCGCTGACGCTCAAGATGGGTCCATGACCGCACCAGCCGGCTCTTCTGATAGTTCAGATGCGCGAGCTCGACCTGGAGCGCGCCTTCCTTGGTGCGCGCCCTGCGGCCGAATATCTCGAGGATCAGGCCGGTGCGATCAATGACCTTGCAGCCGAAGGCTTTCTCGAGATTGCGCTGCTGCACGGGAGACAGCGCGCAGTCCATCACGACGAGACCGATCTCCTCGAGCTTGATGCGCTCGGCGATCTCCTCGACCTTGCCCTTGCCGAGATAGGTCGCAGGCCGCAGCGCCGTCAGCAGCACCTGGATCGGTTCGACGACGGCGAGATCGATCGCCGCGGCGAGGCCCACGGCCTCGTCGAGCCGTGCCGCAAAGGACCGCTCATTGGCGTCCGACGCGCCGCGACGCTGCTGATAGGGACCGACGACATAGGCGCGGGTGTTGGCCGCGATATCGCGCTCGATGGCGTCGAGCGGCTTGGTCGCCGCCCTCGCCTCATCCGCATCGCTGCGGGCGCCCATGGGCTCAGGCCTTGTCCTGTTCCTCGGGCTCGAACAGCTGCACGGGGTGGCCGGGCATGATGGTCGAGATGGCATGCTTGTAGACGAGCTGCGAATGTCCGTCGCGACGCAACAAGACGCAGAAATTGTCGAACCAGGTAACGACGCCCTGCAGCTTGACGCCGTTGACGAGGAAGATTGTCAGCGGGATTTTCTGCTTGCGTACATAGTTGAGGAACGTGTCCTGTAGATTTTGTGCCCGCTCTGCGGCCATGGGTAGCCCCTGTTGTTGGGATCGCTGATCGGGTTCAAGCCCGCGATCCATTTCGTCCCGTTCACGCCGCAGGCGAACGCCTGTCGCTTCGGGACACCGACATCCCATTAGATCGTCGAGTCAGCCTACAACGCAAGTGCAACATTGCTTCGTATCAAGGCGATTTGACTGCGCAGAATGCAGGCGGGCATGCAGAACGCGCCTGACATCGCCGGCAAGACCTCACCGGACAGACTTCACCTCAGCCGACGCCAAGCGACTTCAGCTTGCGATGGAGCGCCGAGCGCTCCATGCCGATGAACTCCGCCGTGCGCGAAATGTTGCCCGAGAAACGCGCAATCTGCGCGATCAGGTATTCGCGTTCGAAAATCTCGCGCGCGTCGCGCAGCGGCAGGCTCATCAGTCGCTCGCCACCCGAGCCGGACGGCGTCGTCGGCACCATGGCGCCGACCTCGGCCGGCAGCATCTCGACGGTGATGTCCGCCGTCGGATCGCCCTTCGTCAGGATCATCAGGCGCTCGACATTGTTGCGCAGTTCCCGGACGTTGCCGGGCCACTCATGCGACTGCAGGACCGCCATGGCATCCGAACCGATGCGACGCTTCGGCAGCCCGGAGGCGACCGAGATCTGCTCCATGAAGAACTCGATCAGTTCGGGCACGTCTTCGCGGCGCTCGGACAGGGCCGGCACCTTCACGGGCACGACCGACAGGCGGTGGTAGAGATCCTCGCGGAAGTGACCATCGGCGATCAGCTGCGCCAGGTCGCGGCTGGTCGAGGAGATGATGCGAACATCGACATGGACGCGCGTGGCCCCGCCGACGCGCTGGAAGTTCTGGTCGACCAGAACGCGCAGGATGCGGTTCTGGGTTTCGCGCGGCATGTCGCCGATCTCGTCGATGTAGAGCGAGCCGCCATGCGCCTCCTCGAGCGCACCGACGCGGCGCGAGCGGCCCTCCCCGGCCTCGACGCCGAAGAGCTCCTCCTCCATCGTCTCGGGCGTGATCGTGGCGGCGTTGATCACGACGAAAGGTCCCGACGCGCGCGTCGAAGCCTCGTGCAGCGTGCGCGCGGCCAGCTCCTTGCCGCAGCCCGGCTCGCCGGTGATCAGCACGCGCGCGTTGGTCGGCGCGATGCGCTCGATCGTCTGCCGCAGCTGGTTGACCACCGTAGAGCGGCCGACGATGCGGCTGGCCTGCACGAAGCCCTTCTTCAGCTCACGGACCTCGCGGCGCAGCCGTGAGGCCTCCAGCGCCCGCTCGGCGACGAGCACAAGGCGGTCGGCCTTGAACGGCTTCTCGATGAAGTCGTAGGCGCCGCTCTTGATCGCCGAGACCGCGGTCTCGATGTTGCCGTGCCCGGAGATCATCACGACCGCGAGGTCGGGATGGCCCTGCTTGATCAGCTCGAGCACCTGCAGGCCGTCGAGGCGGCTGCCCTGGAGCCAGATATCCAGGAAGACCAGGTTCGGGCGCCGCGCTGCGATCGCCGCCAGCGCCTCGTCTGCAGAGCTCGCCTTGCGGGTGCGGTAGCCCTCGTCCTCGAGCAGTCCGGCCACCAGTTCGCGGATGTCGGTCTCGTCGTCCACGACCAGAATGTCAGCGCTCATACGCGTATCCCATCTTGCGTTTCCCGTCCTGCCGCAGCGACTTGTGCTTTGTCGCTGCGGCTGCCCTCGGGGTTCTCATCCGGTGAAGGCCCGGTCTCGGGGAACCAGAGCCTGATGCGGGCGCCGCGCCGGCCTTCGCCGGCGTCCGGCCTGTCGAGCAGCTCGATGCCACCGCCATGGTCCTCCAGGATCTTGCCGACGATGGCGAGGCCGAGGCCCGTGCCGCCCTCGCGGGTGGTCATGTAGGGCTCCAGCAGCTTCTGGCGCTGGTCCACCGGCAATCCCTTGCCGTTGTCGATCACGTCGATGACGATCCGGCCGTCCTCGCGCCGCTCGAAGGTGACGTCGATGAGGCCAGGGCCACGCTCCTCCATCGGCACCGCCTCGATCGCCTCGGTGGCGTTCTTGATGACGTTGGTCAGCGCCTGCGACAGCAAGCGCCGGTCGAAGCGGGCCGGCACGGCCCCTTGCGGCAGATTTTCGGTGATCGTCAGCTCGGGATTGCCGACCCGCATCAAGAAGACGATCTGGCGCACGGTCTCGGCGATGTCGTCCTGCATCAGCGACGGCTTCGGCATGCGGGCGAAGGACGAGAACTCGTCGACCATGCGGCGAATATCCTCGACCTGACGGACGATCGTGGCCGTGCACTGGTCAAAGACATCCTTGTCGTCGACGATGACGCGCCCGAACTTGCGACGGATGCGCTCGGCCGAAAGCTGGATCGGCGTCAGCGGGTTCTTGATCTCATGGGCGATCCGGCGGGCCACATCCGCCCATGCGGCCGTGCGCTGGGCCGACACCAGGTCGGTGATGTCGTCGAGCGTGATCACCAGCCCGGCCCCGACGCCCTCGCCTTCACGCACCGCCCGGACATTGACCATGCGGTCACGCCCGCCGCGGCTGATCGCGACCTGGCCTGAACTCAAGCGTTGCCGTCCCTGCAGCGCCTCGGCAACGAAGGCGGCGATCTCCGGCGCGACCAGGGAGATCGATTCGCCGAGCAGCCGTCCGCCGGTGCCGAGGAGGCTTTCGGCCGAGCGGTTGATGATGGTGATATGGCCGTCGCCGTCCAGGCTGAGAACTCCCGAGGAGACGCCCGACAACACGGTTTCGGTGAAGCGCCGCCTGCGGTCGATGACTTCACTGGCGGTGACGAGCCCGTCGCGCTGGCGGCGCAGCTCGGCCGTCATCTTGTTGAAGGTCTCGCCCAGATGGGCAAGGTCGCCCTCCGAACGCCGGATCGGCACCTGGACATAGAAGTTCCCGCTCGAGACCTGGTCCGTAGCGTGGATCATCCGCCGGATCGGCGCCACCAGCGCGTTGGCGAAACTCAGGCCCAACCAAACCGCCGAGAGCAGCAGGATCACCGCGATCAGTCCGTACATCGAGGCGAACGCGACCTGGACGCCCTTCCGGCGCGCGTCGATGGACAGGTACTCGGCGGCTGCGGCTCGCGCCACGGCCGGGAAGTCCACCGCCAGCGGATCGACCTCGCGCGCGATGTGCAGGAATGCGTTGTCATAGGCCGGCAACTTGATCAGCGCCCCGAAGATGCGACCTGTCGAAGGAATCACGCAGATCGGCTCGGGTGCGGACTGCGCATCCTCGAAGGCGGCCTCATCCGGCTTCGGCGCGCCGCGCAGCACGTCGATGTTGGCGCGTGCGATCACCTTGTCCGGCGGCTGCATGATCGCGGCGACCGGGACGCCGAGCGCCGTCGCCCGCGCCGTCAGAAACGTGTCGAACCATTTCCGATCGACGTCGAAGGTCGCCCTGGCGCGGGCAAGGTCGTCGGCCAGAACCCGGATCTCGCGGCCGAGCGACCGGCATTGCGACCCCGCATAGGCGTCGGCGACTTCGACCGAGCGGAAGATCGCATCGCGCATGCGGTCGGAGAACCAGGGATCGAGGCCACGCTCGATCGTGATCGTCGCGATGATCGCGACCAGCACGGCCGGCAGCGCCGCGATGATACTGAACAGGCTGACGATCCGCACATGCAGGCCGGCGGCGGCCGCACCCGCTCGCCGCGCCCGGATCAGCACCGCCGTCTCCAGCGCGACGACGACCAGCAGCAGCAGAATCAGGAGGGCGTTGATGACGAAGACGCCGACCACGACATTATGGACCGGCACCACCGGGGTGACACCGGAGAGGACGAGGAAGGTGACCAGCGCCGAAACCAGCGCGAAAACGACGACGGTGGCGCCGAGCCAGCCGGAAACGCGACGCGGCGTATCATCCGCGCGCGGCACGATCCTGACATCGCTGGAGGGGGCAGACACGATCTTGGACAACTCCTTGGCAGCCAGATTCCGAAGTGAGTCTGGCCACTGCGCGGCACTGATGCGCCGACGCAACGGTGTTGTCAAAATATGACATATGAAAGGCGGCGCCGCCCGCTGGCCGGCTCAGCGCGGCGAGCGCACCACCTGCATGTCGAGTTCGCGGATCTTCTTGCGCAGGGTGTTGCGATTGAGCCCCAGCAACTCGGCGGCGCGGATCTGGTTGCCGCGCGTTGCCGCGAGCGCCGCCGCGATCAATGGCGGCTCCACCTCGCGCAGGATGCGATGATAAAGGCCGGGCGGCGGGATGTTGTCGCCAAAGCCGCCGAAATACTGGTTGAGGTGGCGCTCGACGGAGCCCGACAGGGTCTCCGCGCGCTCCTGCGAAGGGCCGCCCGCGAAGCCCGCAGAGGCATTGGCCGGCTGCAGCTCCGCCTCCACGATCGGCGCCGTGATCGTTTCCTGCGGGTAGAGCGCGGCAAGGCGACGCACGAGGTTCTCGAGTTCGCGCACATTGCCCGGCCAGCGATAGCGGCGCATCACGTCCATCGCTTCCGAATCGATCTGCTTGCGCGGCAGCCCTTCCTTCTCGACCAGCGAGAAGAAGTGGCGCGCCAGATCCGGAATGTCCTCGACGCGCTCGCGCAGCGGCGGCAAACGGATCGGAACGACGTTGAGCCGGAAGAACAGGTCCTCGCGAAACAGCCCCTGCGCGATCGAGATGCGCAGATCCTTGTTCGTCGCGGCGACGATGCGGACATTGGTCTTGATCGGCGTGCGCCCGCCGACCGTCGTGTATTCGCCCTGCTGGAGCACGCGCAGAAGCCTGGTCTGGGCCTCCATCGGCATGTCGCCGATCTCGTCGAGGAAGAGCGTGCCCCCTTCGGCCTGCTCGAAGCGGCCGGAGGAGCGCGTCAGCGCGCCGGTAAAGGCGCCCTTCTCATGGCCGAACAGCTCGGATTCGATCAGGTCCTTCGGGATCGCCGCCATGTTGATCGCGACGAAGGGGCCGTTCTTGCGCTTGCCGTAATCGTGCAGGGCGCGCGCGACCAGCTCCTTGCCGGTGCCGGACTCGCCGTTGATCATCACCGTGAGGTCGATCGGCATCAGGCGCGCGAGCGCCCGGTAGACGTCCTGCATCGCCGGCGAGCGGCCGATCAGCGGGATGTCGTCGGGCTCGGCCGCATGCGAGCGGCTGCCGTCGCCGCGCGGACGCGACAGGGCGCGACCGACGATCGCCACGAGCTCCTTCAGGTCGAAGGGCTTGGGCAGATATTCGTAGGCGCCACGCTCGGACGCCTTGATCGCCGTCATGAAGGTGTTCTGCGCGCTCATCACGATGATCGGCAGCTCGGGACGCACGCGCTTGATGCGCGGCAGCAGGTCGAAGGCGTTGCCGTCGGGCATCACCACGTCGGTGATGATCAGGTCGCCCAAGCCCTGTGCTGCCCAGGTCCAGAGCGTTGCCGCCTGGCCGGTGGTCCGAACCTCGTATCCGGCCCTCGCGAGAGCTTGGTTGAGAACGGTGCGGATCGCGGCGTCGTCGTCCGCGACGAGAATGTTACCGGTCGGCATTCAATGTGGTCCTGTAGGCCTCAAACTGCCTGCCGTGCCCGAAGCTGGTGCAAGGGCAGCAGAATTCTGAACGTCGTGCGGCGGGGGACGGACTCGCATTCGACGATACCGCCGTGATCCCCGATCACCTTGGCGACGAGTGCAAGTCCAAGGCCACTGCCCTGCGCCTTGGTGGTGACGAAGGGATCGAACAGGTGCGGCAGCAGGTCGGAGGGCACTCCGGGCCCGTTGTCGCGGATGCCGATTTCGAGCGGCAGCGCGATCCTGCCGGACGATCCGGCCAGCTGCATGCGGATGCCCGGCCGATAGGCCGTGGTCAGGGTGATCTCGCCGTCGATCGCGTCCGTGCCGATCGATTCTGCAGCGTTCTTGACCAGATTCAGCAGGACCTGCACGAGCTGGTCGCGATTGCCGGAGACCGGCGGCAGCGACGGATCGTAGATCTCGGTGAAGCGGATATGTCGCGCGAAGCCCGACTGCGCCAGACGTTTCACATGGTCGAGGACGTCGTGGACATTGACCGGATCACGCTCGGTCGGGCGCTCGTCGCCGAACAGCTCGACGCGCTCGACGAGCTTCACGATCCGGTCCGTCTCGTCGCAGATCAGCTGCGTCAGGATGCGTTCGTCGTCGGGAACGGTCGCTTCGAGCAGTTGCGCGGCGCCGCGAATGCCCGAAAGCGGATTCTTGATCTCATGCGCGAGCATCGCTCCGAGCGCGGTGATCGATCTTGCTGCCCCTCGATGGGTCAGCTGTCTGTCCATTTTTTCAGCAATTGTCCGTTCTTGCAGCATAAGCACGACCGAGTCGGGCTGGCTCGGCAGAGGTGATGCAAAAACATCCACCACCCGGTCGGCGCCGAGGCGCGGCGAGCCGAGGTCGAGCCGGTATTCGCTGACGCTGGCGCCGCGGCGCTGGACCTCCTCGACCAGGGCGAGGACCGGCGAGCCGAAGGCGATCAGATCGTCGATGCGCTGTCGCTTGAGCACGACGGCGCTCGATTGGAAGAAATCCTCGGCGGCGGTGTTCGCGTAGACGATGCCATGGCCCTCGCCGATGACCACCACGGGCATCGGCAGGACATTGAGGGCCTGCATCTCGATCGGGTCGAGCAGGAATTCGTCCCTGCCCTTACCGCCGCTCTCGGCGAACGCCATCGTCATACGCGTTACCCTTGGTTCAGGCCGCAGCGCGGCTGTCGTCGTGGAGAAACAGCCGCGTCAGTGCATCGAGGACCTGACGCGGCTGATCCGACGTCAGGAGGATGCGGCGAAGGTCGGCGTCGGCCGTAGCGCCGCTCGCGACCGCCTCGTCGGCATAGGCTGCCAGATGTTTCCGCGCATGGCGCACGCCATGCGCCTGCCCCATCAGGCTGAGCAGGCCTTCATAGTGCTCGCGTGCGACGGCGAGCTTCTGCGCCAAGGAAAGGGACGCAGGCGATCGGCCGGCGAGCTCGGCACCGATCGCGCCGACCAGCCAGGGCCGCCCGAGGGCCGCCCGGCCGACCATGACGAAATCGGCACCCGACTGCGACAGGCAGGCCCTCGCATCGGCAACGTCATGGATGTCGCCATTGGCGACGAGCGGGAAATCGCCCACCTCGCGCACGGCGCGGATCGCGGCCCAGTCGGCCGTGCCCTTGTAGAATTGCTGCCGGGTACGCCCGTGCACGGTGATCATCTGGGCACCTGCGGCCACCGCACGCCGCGCCAGTTCCGGCGCGTTGCGCGAGTCATCGTCCCAGCCGAGGCGCATCTTCACCGTGACCGGCACCTTGACGGCGGCGACGGCCGCCTCGACCAGCGACAGGGCGTGGTCGAGATTGCGCATCAGCGCCGATCCGGCCCAGCCGCCTGTGACCTTCTTGGCCGGGCAGCCCATGTTGATATCGACGATCGCGGCACCATTGGCCTCGGCCAGGCGCGCGGCCTCGCCGAGCCAGTGCGCATCGCAGCCGGCAAGCTGGACGACATGCGGAAACAGCCCCGTCCCCTCGGCCCGGAGCCGATATTCCTCGTTGCCGCGGACGAACTCGTCGGACGCCACCATTTCGGAGACGACGATGCCAGCGCCATGGCGCGCTGCGATGCGGCGCATGACGATGTCGGTCACGCCTGACATGGGCGCCAGGAAAGCGCCCGAAGCAAGCCCCGCGAGAGGCAGCACACTCACGTCAGCGCCCGCATTTGAGGCAATCTGCATTGTGCATATTTATTGGACATTGCTGCATGAGCGCAAGAGCCCTTTCCGGATATTGCACTGCGTCATCGCCGCACCCTTGCCGCACCCTTTCGGGGCTTGGCGATCCCGGCGTCGGCGACTATCACCGAACCTCATGCAGGACCAATAGCCGTGCCCGCCGAACGACATGACACGCCCCGCCCCATAGCCGCCCTCGTCGTTGCGGGCGGTCGCGGCCTTCGCGCCGGAGGCGATGCACCCAAGCAATACCGCCTGATCGAGGGACGACCGGTTCTTGGTCATGCCCTGGCGCCGTTTTTGGCGCAGCCGGCTATCGAACGGATCGCGGTGGTGATCGGTTCGGGCGACGAGGCGCGCTATGCCGACGCCGTCGCCGGCATCGCCGACGATCGGCTGGCGCCACCGACGCCCGGCGGACAGACGCGCCAGGATTCGGTCCGGCTCGGGCTCGAGGCGCTGGCGAAAACCGGCTTCGACGGCGATGTTCTGGTGCACGACGCCGCCCGCCCCTTCGTCTCCGCCGCATTGATCGGCAATGCGGTCGCGGCGATCGCGTCCGAGGCCCTGGCGGCGATCCCGGCCCTGCCAGTAACCGACACCATCAAGCGGATCGACGAGGCCGGCCGCATCGTCGAGACGCCACCGCGTGACCGGCTCGTCAGCGTGCAGACACCGCAGGCCTTCCGCTTCGCCCCGCTCCTGGCCGCACATCGCGCCGCCTTGGCCGCCGGGTGCGACGGCTTCACCGACGACGCCGCCCTGATGGAATGGGCCGGGCATGTCGTCGCCACCTTTCCGGGAGAGGCCATCAACGTGAAGCTCACCCATCCAGAGGACTTCGCCCGGGCCGGCGGGACCGGCGGGGGGCCGCTCGTCGTGCGTGTGGGCACCGGCTACGATGTCCATGCCTTCACCGATGGCGACCATGTCTGGCTGGGCGGCGTCCGTATCGCGCACGACCGCGGCGTGCTGGCGCATTCCGACGGCGATGTCGCGCTGCACGCCCTGACCGATGCGCTGCTCGGCGCCCTGGCCGAAGGCGATATCGGCACGCATTTCCCGCCGAGCGATCCGCAATGGAAGGGAGCGGCCTCGCATCGCTTCCTGAGCTTCGCGGCCGACCGCGTCCGCCAGCGCGGCGGGCGGATCGACTTCCTCGACCTGACCATCGTTTGTGAGGCGCCGAAGGTCGGGCCGCATCGCGAGGCGATCCGCGAGACCATTGCGACGGCAGCCGGAATCCGGATCGGGCAGGTCGCGATCAAGGCCACGACCTCCGAACGGATGGGCTTCACCGGACGCAAGGAGGGGCTGGCCGCGCTCGCTACTGCGACGATCCGCCTGCCGGAAATCGAGGGCTGACAGATGTTCGACGCCGAGACGACAAGCCTTGCGACCGCGGTCCTGGAGGCCTGCCGCGCCAGAGGAGCGACTGTCGCGACGGTCGAATCCTGCACCGGCGGCCTGGTCGGCGGCGCACTGACGGCGATAGCCGGCTCCTCGGACGTCGTCCTCGGCGGGCTGATCACCTATTCGAATGCCGCGAAGGCAAAACTCGCGGCGGTGCCGCTTGAACTGCTCGAAAGCCATGGTGCGGTCAGCGAGCCGGTGGCCCGTGCCATGGCCGCGGGCGGATCCGCCGCGCTGTCCGCCACCTACGCCGTAGCGATCACAGGTGTCGCGGGGCCGGGAGGCGGCAGCGCCGCCAAGCCGGTCGGGCTGGTCCACTTCGCCTGCAGCGGCCCGAATGGCAGCGAGCACAGGGAAATGCGCTTCGGGCCTCTGTCGCGCGACGAGATCCGGCGTCGCTCCGTGCTGGTCGCGCTCGAGATGCTGCGCGTTGCCTCCTCCGACACCTGAAGCGCGCTTCAGTTCGCGAGCTTACGCCAGATCGCACCGATCACATCGGCATAATCGTCGCGCCAGGCGCGGGCGATTCCAGGCGCGTCCTGCCGAACCCAGCCTTGCTCTGCCGGCAGGCGGACATCCTCCTCGCGTCGCGCGACCATGGCGACATGGGGCGAGTACTTCATCTGCGCCAGCAGGTCAGGGGTCTGCTGTCGCGACCTGATCCAGGTCGTCAGGCTCTTGGCATGAGCGGTCGCCGTCACGATCGGCGCGAGGTCCATGTTGCGGTTCGAGATGTGGAACAGCACGGCCCCGTTCGGCTTGAGCTTGGCGAGATAGAGCCCGATCGCTTCCGTCGTCATCAGATGAATCGGGATGGCATCCGACGAGAAGGCGTCGACGACGATCAGGTCGAGCGAACCGTCGGCCGCATCGGCCAAGGTCAGCCGCGCGTCGCCGAGAACGAAGCGCGCATCGGGCGCGCACGAACTGAAGAAGCTGAACCGGGACGGATCGGTCGCCATGCGCACGACCTCCGGATCGATCTCGTAGAAGGTCCAGCCCTCGCTTTGGCGCATCTGGCAGGCGAGCGAGCCGGTCCCGACGCCGATGGCGGCGACACCGTCCAGCTTGCCGCCGCGGGCCTGGCGCACCGCGTCGATGCCGTCGGCAATCGCACCGCCCGTGAAGTAGTAGGAGAGCGGCTCAGGCCGGCCGGTCACCTCGGTTCCGTCATCGTTGCGCAGGCGCTGCGCGCCATGGACAGTGCTGCCATGGACAAGGGTGCGGAAGCGGCCATCCGCGCTGTCCGTGATCTTGTTGACGCCGAAGAAGGAGCGGATCGAGTCGGTGCGCTGCTGCTCCGTGGCGACGAGCGAGCAGAAGCCGACGAGCGCAAGGCCGGCTAGCCCGAGCTGCACGAGGCGCGGCAGGCGGATGGTCGTGAAACCCGGCCGGCACAGCACGCCGGCGATGATCAACAGCGGATACTCGACGACCGAGTTGAAGATCGCCGGCGCGATCAGGCCGCAGAACAGGCCGCCGAGGACGCCGCCAACCGACATCCAGAGATAGAACTGCGTCAGATTCGCGGCATCCGGGCGGCGTCGGGCGAGTTCACCATGCGCCACCATCGCCGTGGCGAAGAACAGGCCAAGGTGCAGGGCGAGTTCGCCGCCCCAACCGAGCTTGATCTGCAAAGCCATCCGCAGCAGCAGGACGGCCACGAGCACTAGCTGCGCCGTGAGCATCCAGCCCGGCTGCAGCAGCGGCCTGCGCTGGAAGACGATGACGAAGGTCAACAGGAAGAGCGCGAGCGGCACGACCCAGAGCAGCGGCACCGAGGCGACATCTGTGGAGAGATGGGCTGTCACCGCCACGAGGAGCCCCGACGGAACGAAGGCAAGCGCGACCCAGCCCAGCTTCTGCCGTGCCGGGACCATCGTCGGGACGAGGGCAGATCCGCCCCCCGTCGACGACGCCTCGATGGAGCGGCCGAGGCCGAGCCCGGCGCATGCGGCGATGCCGGCGAGCAGCAGGCCAAAACCCCAGGCCCAGCTCGTCGCCTGGCCAGAGAGCGTCAGGAACGGCTCGACCAGGAAGGGGTAGGCGATGAGCGCGAGGAAGCTGCCGACATTCGACGCCGCGTAGAGGAAATAGGGATCGCTCGCATGCGGATGGCCTGTGCGCGCGAACCAGGCTTGGAGGAGCGGCCCGTTCGCTGCGACTGCGAAGAACGGCAAGCCAACGGAGGCCATGAACAGCATCACCAACCAGAGCGCCTCGCCTTGCTGCGGCGGGCGCTCGAAACCGGAGGCGATGCCGATGGGCAGCGCCGTCAGCAGCACCAGCCCCATCAGCGCGATGTGGATCAGCGCCGCGCGGCGGACGGTGCAACGGCTGACCAGCCAGTGGGCGTAGCCATATCCCGCCAGCAGCATGGCCTGGAAGAACACCATGGCGACCGACCAGACGCCCGGCGAACCGCCGAGGCGCGGCAGCACCATCTTGGCGAACATCGGCTGGATGCCGAAGAGCAGGAACGCGGAAAGGAAGATCGTGCCGGCGTAAAGCGGCAGCGTCGCTGCCAGGCGGCGGTCCTCGAACCGGGCAACCGCATTCGTCGTTGGCGCATCCATGCGATGTCCCCGGCTGTTTTCGCGGGAACATTGGCAGCAACAGCTTAAGGCGCCGTCACCGAAGCTTTCGTTGCGTCACGGCCATAGACGAGGTCCGCCCGGCGTTCGAAGGCTTCGGCGAACTTGTGGAAGGCCTTGTCGAACATCGCTCCCATCAGCAGCCCGAGCATGCGGCTGGCGAACTCGTAGGAGATGAAGAAGCCGATCTCGCAGCCCTTGGGGTCAGGCTTGAATGTCCAGCGGTTCTCGAGATAGCGGAACGGGCCGTCGACATACTCGACCAGAACCTTGAGGTTCCCGGGATCAAGTGTGACCCGGCTGGTGAAGGTTTCGCGGATCGCCTTGTAGCCGACGGTCATGTCGGCCAGCAGCACCTCGCCGCCGCCTTCGCGCGGCGTCCGGCGGCGCACCTTCAGCCCCTCGCAGAGCGGCAGGAACTGCGGGTACTTCTCGACATCCGCGACGAGCGCGAACATCTGCTCGGGCGTGTGCTTCACCCGGCGGGTATTGTTGAACATCGGCATGGCGGGTCAGCCGGCGGTTTTTGCCGCCCGGGCGTCGCGCAACCGCGCGAAATCCTCGCCGGCATGGTGCGAGGAGCGCGTCAGGGGCGTCGAGGACACCATCAGGAACCCCTTCACATAGGCGATGGCCTCGAAGCCCTTGAACTCGTCGGGCGTGACGAAGCGGATCACGGCGTGGTGCTTGCGCGAAGGGGCGAGATACTGGCCGATGGTGATGAAGTCGACATCGGCCGAGCGCAGATCGTCCATCAGCTGCAGGATCTCGTTCCGCTCCTCGCCCAGGCCGACCATGATGCCGGATTTGGTGAAGATGGTCGGGTCGAGCTCCTTGACCCGCTGCAGCAGGCGCAGCGAATGGAAATAGCGCGCGCCGGGACGCACGGTCAGATACTTGCCCGGCACCGTCTCGAGATTGTGGTTGAAGACGTCGGGCTTGGCCGCGACCACGACCTCGAGCGCACCGGGCTTGCGCAGGAAGTCCGGCGTCAGGATCTCGATCGTCGTCTTGGGCGAAGTGGCGCGGATCGCGGCAATGACGCGGGCAAAGTGCTCGGCGCCACCATCCTTCAGGTCATCGCGATCCACCGAGGTGATCACGACATGCTCGAGGCCTAGCTTGGCGACGGCCTCCGCGATCTTGCGGGGTTCCTCATGGTCGAGCGGCTGGGGAACGCCGGTCTTCACATTGCAGAAGGCGCAGGCCCGCGTGCAGGTGTCGCCCATGATCATGAAGGTGGCGTGCTTCTTCTCCCAGCACTCGCCGATGTTCGGGCAGCCGGCTTCCTCGCAGACCGTCACCAGCTTCTCGGCCTTCACGATCTTCTGCGTTTCCGCCCATTTCGGCGAACCCGGCGCCTTGACGCGGATCCAGTCCGGTTTGCGCAGGATCGGGTTCTCCGGCCGCTTCTGCTTCTCCGGATGGCGCAGCTCCGCCGGCGCGGAGGAGGCCTCCGCCTTCGGGTTGCCGATATTGGGCCGCGGATCGCGGTTGAGCAGATCGAGGACGAGAGCCATCGGGACAAATCCATCGCGGTGGCTCAGGGGCCGCCGCCCGCCCTCTAGCTAATCGCCCCGGCGCCGCAGGGCAACCTCGGGCGGTCCCGCCTGACGCCATCCGGGCATGCTGAGGCGTCAATTGCGACCGCGTGCCGCGTTCCAGATCACGATGACGATGACGGCGCCGCTGATGGCGGCAGCAAGCGTGCGCCAGAAGCCGAAGATCCGGATATCCAGCAGCTCCGCGAGGCGGCTGCCGAGGAAGGAGCCGGCGACGCCGACCAGCATGTTCGTGAAGAGCCCGTGGTCGGAGGAGGTGATCTTCTCGGCGATCCAGCCAGCGAGCATGCCGATCAGGATGGTCGCGAAGAAGCCATAGCCCGGCTGGGCCATCGTGGCGGCGAAGCTTTCCATGTTGCGTAGTCCCCCAAAGCCAGTCGCAGCCGACATCGGCGCGCGCGTCCTGACAACGGCGACGATGCTAGGAGGTTCCCTCAGGCGATGAAACGTGCCAGCAGGACGACGAGGATCGCGCCGATCACCGCCATGGCGCCCTCGTCGAGCAGGCGTTTGCCGGTGCTGACCCGCCAGCCGGTCAGCCTTACCAGGCCCTGCCCGACCAGCATGCCGAGCAGGCCGACGATCGCATGACGTAGCAACCCGCCGCCTCCGACGACGAAGCTCGCAACGAAGCCGGCCACCGTGCCGAACGCGACCGTCGGCGCGATCACGCGCCAGTCGAGCACGAGGCCGCGGCCAGGCGGAAGGATCTCGACCTTGTCGTCGGGGACGACGCGCTCGGTGTCGCGGGGCTTGCGGGTGCGTGGCGGCATCGACCGAGTATGTCGATGGTCTGGCCGAAAATCGAGAGCGTTGGACCGTTTCGCGGAGGAACCTCCGCGTCATCACGGACGCAGCGAAGCGGAGCTCCGGGATCCATCGTAGAGCTCCGGAGCCCTCCGACGGATCCCGGGGCAAGCCCGGGATGACGACGGTGGCTCCGAGCGAAAGACCTCGACGCGACCTTACGCGTTCAGCACCTTGCCATAGGCGTCGAGCACGCTTTCCTTCATCGTCTCCGACAGGGTCGGATGCGGGAAGATGGTGTGCATCAGCTCTTCCTCGGTCGTCTCGAGGTTCATCGCGACGACGAAACCCTGGATCAGCTCGGTGACTTCGGCGCCGACCATGTGGGCACCGAGCAGCTTGCCGGTCTTGGCGTCGAAGATCGTCTTGACCAGCCCCTGGTCCTCGCCGAGCGCGACCGCCTTGCCGTTGGCGACGAAGGGGAAGCGGCCGACCTTGAGCTCATGGCCGGCGGCCTTCGCCTTGGCCTCGGTCAGGCCGACGCTGGCGATCTGCGGATGGCAATAGGTGCAGCCCGGGATCATGTTCTTGTCCATCGGGTGCGGATGCAGCCCCTTGATGGCCTCGACGCAGATGACCGCCTCATGCTCCGCCTTGTGCGCCAGCATCGGCGGGCCGGCGACGTCGCCGATCGCATAGACGCCCTTGACGTTGGTGCGGCAGAGCCCGTCGATCGCGATGAAGCCGCGATCGGTCTTCACGCCGACGGCCTCCAGCCCGATGTTCTCGACATTGGCGACGACGCCGACGGCCGAGATCATCCGGTCTGCCGTGATCGTCTGCTTGGCGCCCTTCTCGTCCTCGATATGGGCGGTGATGCTGTCGGCGCCCTTCTCGACCTTGGTGACCTTGGCGCCGGTCAGGATCTTCATGCCCTGCTTCTCGAAGGCCTTGCGGGCGAAGGCGCCGATCTCGGCGTCCTCGACCGGCACGACCTGCGGCAGCACCTCGACGACCGTCACCTCGACGCCCATCGTCCGATAGAACGAGGCGAATTCGATGCCGATGGCGCCGGAGCCCATGACGAGCAGCGACTTCGGCATCTTCTCGGGCTTCATCGCCTCGAAATAGGTCCAGATCAGCTTGCCGTCCGGCTCCAGACCCGGAAGCGCGCGCGGCCGGGCGCCGGTCGCCACGATGATGTGGTCGGCGGTGTAGGTGCCCTCGCCCTTGGCGTTCTTCGGCGGCGGCACCTGCGGCTGCTGCGCCGGCTTCTTCGTCGGGGCGACCTTGATCGTGCCGGGCTTGGTCAGCACCGCCTCGCCCCAGATCACGTCGACCTTGTTCTTCTTCATCAGGAACTGGACGCCGTTGTTCATCCGGGCCGCGATGCCGCGCGAGCGCTGGACGATGGCGGCCAGATCCGCCTTGAACGAGCCTTCGAGCACAAGCCCGTAATCCTTGGCGTGCTGGCCATAGTGCAGAATCTCGGCCGAGCGCAGCAGCGCCTTGGTCGGGATGCAGCCCCAGTTCGAGCAGATGCCGGCGAGATGCTCGCGTTCGACGATCGCGGTCTTGAAGCCGAGCTGCGCGGCGCGGATGGCAGCGACATAGCCGCCGGGGCCGGAGCCGATGATGATGATGTCGTAGTCAGCCATGGTCAGGCTCCCCTCAAACCAGCATCGCCATCGGCTTCTCGATATAGCCCTTGAAGGCCGCCAGCAGCTCGGCACCGAGCGCGCCGTCGACGGCACGGTGGTCGGTCGAGAGCGTCACCGACATCACCGTCGCGACCGCGAGCTGGCCGCCCTTCACCACCGCGCGCTGCTCGCCCGCGCCGACCGCCAGGATCGTCGCATGCGGCGGGTTCACCACGGCTGCGAAGTCCTTCACGCCGAACATGCCGAGATTCGAGACCGCCGTTGTGCCGCCCTGATACTCCTCGGGCTTGAGCTTGCGGCTCTTTGCGCGCGCCGCCATGTCCTTCATCTCGTTCGAGATCTGCGACAGCGACTTGTGGCAGGCGTCGCGGATGATCGGGGTGATCAGCCCGCCGGGGATCGCGACGGCGACGCCGACATCGGCGTGCTTGTGCTTGAGCATGGTGTTCTCGGTCCAGCTCACATTGGCATCCGGCACCGCCTTGAGCGCCAGCGCCAGCGCCTTGATCACCATGTCGTTGACCGAGAGCTTGTAGGCCGGCTTGCCGTCCTTTTCCGGCGCCGCGGCGTTGAGTTCGCCGCGCAGCTTGAGCAGCGCGTCGAGCTCGCAATCCACCGTGACGTAGAAATGCGGGATGGTCTGCTTCGACTCGGTCAGGCGGCGCGCGATGGTCTTGCGCATGCCGTCATGCGGGATCTCCTCATAGGAGCCCGGCTCGAACAGCTTCTTGACCTGCTCGTCCGACGGGCCGGTCGCCAGAGGCGCGGCAGCGGGCTTCGCGGCGGCGGCGGCCGCCGGAGCCGCTGCGGGAGCAGCCTTGGCGCCGCCACCGGCCTTCGCCGTCTCGATATCCTTCTCGACGATGCGGCCATGCGGGCCGGAGCCCTGCACCTTCGACAGGTCGAGCCCGGCCTCCTTGGCGAGGCGGCGCGCCAGCGGCGAGGCGAAGGGGCGCTCTCCGGAGGCAGCGGCAGGCGCAGGGGCGGCGGCGGCGGCCGGCGCGGCCTTCGGCGCCTCGGCCTTGGCAGCCTCCGGCTTGGGGGCCTCGGCCTTGGCCGGCGCGGCGGCCGCCTTGGCGTCCTCGCCCTCGGCCGCGATCACGCCGATGACCTCGTTGACCGCGACATCGGCCGTGCCTTCCGGCACCACGATCTTGGCGAGGATCCCCTCGTCGACCGCCTCGACCTCCATGGTCGCCTTGTCGGTCTCGATCTCGGCGATGATGTCGCCGGACTTGATCGTGTCGCCTTCCTTCTTCAGCCACTTGGCGAGATTGCCCTTCTCCATGGTGGGGGACAGAGCGGGCATCAGGATGTTGGTCGGCATCGGGCAGCCCTCTCTCAGCGATAGCAGACGGCCTTGGCCGCCGCGACGACCTCGCCGATGTTCGGAAGCGCGAGCTTTTCGAGGTTCGCCGCATAGGGCATCGGCACGTCCTTGCCGGTGACGCGGGCGACGGGCGCGTCGAGATAGTCGAAGGCCGCCTCCATGATCTTCATGCCGATCTCGGCGGTGACGCCGGACTGCGGGAAGCCTTCCTCGACGGCGACGCAGCGATTGGTCTTCTGCACCGAGGCAACGACGGTCTCGATGTCCATCGGGCGGATCGTGCGCAGGTCGATGACCTCGGCCTCGATGCCCTCCTTGGCCAGCGCCTCGGCCGCACCGAGCGCGTAGGTCATGCCGATGCCGAAGGAGACGATGGTGACGTCGCTGCCCGGCCGCACCACCTTGGCCTTGCCGATCGGCACCAGGAAGTCCTCGCTCTTCGGAACCTCGAAGGTCCGGCCGTAGAGGATTTCGTTCTCGAGGAAGATGATCGGGTTCGGATCGCGGATCGCGCTCTTCAGCAGGCCCTTCGCATCGGAGGCGCTGTAGGGCATCACCACCTTGAGGCCGGGCACGTTCGAGTACCACGCGGCGTAGTCATGGCTGTGCTGGGCGCCGACGCGGGCGGCCGCGCCGTTGGGGCCGCGGAACACGATCGGGCAGCCCATCTGTCCGCCGGACATGTACAGCGTCTTGGCGGCGGAGTTGATGATCTGGTCGATCGCCTGCATGGCGAAGTTGAAGGTCATGAACTCGACGATGGGCCTCAGGCCGGTCAGCGCCGCGCCGACGCCGATGCCGGCGAAGCCATGCTCGGTGATCGGGGTATCGATGACGCGCTTGGCGCCGAATTCCTGCAGCAGCCCCTGCGTGACCTTGTAGGCGCCCTGGTACTCCGCGACCTCCTCGCCCATGACGAAGACGTCGCCATCGCGGCGCATCTCCTCCGCCATGGCGTCACGCAGCGCCTCGCGGACGGTCATCGTGACGATCTCGGCCCCGGCCGGGAATTCCGAGGAGGCGTCGTAGGATTTCGCCTGGGCCGGCACGGTCGCCGGAGCAGTGGCGGCCGGGGCTTCCGCGGCAGGTGCGGGCGCAGCCTTCGCGGCGGGAGCCGGCGTCGCCTTCTCCTCGCCAACCGGCACGCCCGCGGCGTCGATGTCCTCGCCCTCGGCCGCGATGACGCCGATCGGCGTGTTGACGGCGACGTTCTCGGTGCCGTCGGCGATCAGGATCCGGGCGAGGATGCCCTCGTCGACCGCCTCGACCTCCATGGTCGCCTTGTCGGTCTCGATCTCGGCGATGATGTCGCCGGCCTTGACCTTGTCACCCTCGGCTTTCAGCCATTTGGCGAGCTTGCCCTGCTCCATGGTCGGCGAAAGGGCAGGCATGAGAATGTCGATCGGCATGTACGCACCCGGAATGATTGCACGAGGCGGAAAGGGAGAGGCGGGGTTACGAAGGCGTCAGGCCTTCGCCGGCTCCAGCAGGATGTCCGTGAAGAGCTCGGAGACATCCGGCTCCGGATCATGCGTCGCGAACTCGGCCGCGTCGTTGACGATCTCGCGCACCTTGGCGTCGATCGCCTTGAGCTCGTCCTCGCCGACCTTGAACTCGCGGGTCAGGCGGCCCCTCACCTGCTCGATCGGGTCGTGCTCCTCGCGCATGCGCTGGACCTCGTCCTTGGAGCGGTACTTCGCCGGGTCCGACATCGAGTGGCCGCGATAGCGATAGGTCTGCATCTCGAGGATGTAGGGACCCTTGCCCGTGCGGGCATGCTCGATCGCCCGGTTGGCCGCGTCGCGCACGGCGCGGACGTCCATGCCGTCGACCTGCTCGCCCGGGATGCCGAAGGAGACGCCGCGACGCGAGAAATCGGTCTGCGCCGAGGCGCGGTTGACCGCCGTGCCCATGGCGTAGCGGTTGTTCTCGATCACGAACACGACCGGCAGCTTCCAGAGCTGGGCCATGTTGAAGCTCTCATAGACCTGCCCCTGATTGGCGGCGCCGTCGCCGAAATAGGCGAGCGAGACGCGGCCATCCTCGCGATACCAGTTGGCGAAGCCGAGACCCGTGCCGAGCGAGACCTGCGCGCCGACGATGCCGTGGCCGCCATAGAAATTCTTCTCGCGGGAGAACATGTGCATGGAGCCGCCCTTGCCGCGGGAATAGCCGCCCTGCCGGCCGGTCAGCTCCGCCATCACGCCGCGCGATTCCATGCCGCAGGCCAGCATGTGGCCGTGGTCGCGATAGCCGGTGATGACCTGGTCGCCTTCCTTCGACGCCATCTGCATGCCGACGACCACCGCTTCCTGCCCGATATAGAGATGGCAGAAGCCGCCGATCAGGCCCATGCCGTACATCTGGCCGGCCTTCTCCTCGAAGCGGCGGATCAGCAGCATCTCGCGATAGGCGTGGAGATCCTCGTCCTTGCTGAAGACAGGGATGTTGCTGGGCGCTGGCCCCGTCGCCTTCTCACTGCCGGACTTTCCGGAACGCGCCTTCGCCGGCTTAGCGGCGGCTTTGGCTTGGGCGGGAGCTTTCGTCTTGCGCGCGGCAACGGCCATCGGCGGTCCTCCAAGGAACATACGACCTTGGTTGTAGAGGATCGCAAAACCCTTGGCGAGGCGGCTATCTCGCATTGCAGCATGAGCCAAGCCTCTGCAATGAAAGGATTTTCTTGAAGTAACTGAAATCCAGTTAATCGATACGCATGGGACTATTTGCCGGCGTTTTCCAGCGCTTTTCAGCGCCCCATGAGGATAACGTCGTTGCGGTGGACGCGGCCGAGGGTCTCGCGCGCGCGCTCCTCCAGCACGTCTCGGTCGACCGCCTCGTCGCGCACCAGCGCCAGGCGCTGCTCCCAGAGCTTGCGCTCGGCCGTCAGGCCGGCGAGCTCGGCCTCCATCTCGCGCAGCGAGCCCTGCAGGGTATCGCGCGCCTCTAGGCCACGCGCGCCGTGCCGGGCATGGAACATGAAATAGCTCACCGCCGCGCCCGACACGAGGTAGAGCGCGAGCGCGATGAGGACGGATCTGACGCCGCGGCGGATGACCATGGTCGCAGGCTATGGCGGGTTGGTTTATCGCGCGTTAACGGCCGGCACCAAAGCCCGTCGCGCGGCGCGCTGGCCTGACGCTTTGGCCGCCGCCGGCCTTCGCGTTGTCCTTGGCGGGCAGGCTTTTCCCTGGGGGCAGTCCCTCGCCATGGTTGACCACGCCACGCCGCCTCCGTATGTCAGCGCGCAGTGAGGGCGGGTAGCTCAGTGGTAGAGCACGTGACTTTTAATCATGTGGTCGAGGGTTCGATCCCCTCCCCGCTCACCACCGCAAGCCGGAAATCCGCGCATCCATCAGCCTGAAGCGCCCTGCGGCCGTCGTACACGCGACGCTCAGCCGAGACGACGCACCGGCGGGCGCCCCCCGGGCGGCAGCGCCGGCACCGGCGACTTGTAGCGATACGCCCGATAGCCATAGACGCCTTCGCCCAGGCCCAGCGCAGGCCAGCCCGGATCCGCATAGGCCTTGAGTTCATAGCAGCGATGGCGGAGCCGCTCGGCATCCGTCGTGGCGTCGGCGCAATGCGACACCTGCGAGCGATCCCAGAAGGCCTGGGATCGCGAGGATACGGCGACGGCGCCGACGGCAAACACCAGCGTGACGACCAACCTGAACATGGCAGCGCGCTCCACGGCAAAGCCGTCCTTCGACCACATGCAACACCCAACGAATCACGCAGGCAACCTTGCGGAAGTCTTAAGGGCGCAGCGATCCGGAACCGGACGCAGGCCCGCGGGTAGTTCCGTTGCGGATTCAGCCTATAGTCGGGGAATGACCATGCGAACCACGATCGAGCACGGCGCGCATCCGGGCGAGAACGACCGGATACGCATCAGGATCGAGACGATCGAGGATTACGAGCTTGCGACGCAGAAGATCGCTGCCCTCGACAAGGCGACGCGCGGCGAAGCCGAACAGCGCGAGCGCGACGCTCTGATCGAAGCCGTGCAGCGCTGGGACCGCAAGCACGACGACGCGACAGATTGGAAGGACTGACCGTGAAAGAGCCCATCGTCATCCACACCGACGAAGACTATGAGCGCGCCCAGCGCCGGGTCGCGGAGCTGAACGCGGCGGCGGACAGTCCCGCCAAGGAGCGGGAGCTCGCGGCTCTCGCGGAGGCGATGCTGGCCTTCGAGCTCAGGCTGGACGACGCGGAGGAGTGAAGGGCCGCGGCGAGCCGGAGACCTCGAAGCGCCCCCGCTGCAGGCACCTCCCCGGCAAGCGCCTGCCCTGCAGGGACCTGCCCTCCATCAAGTGTCGTTGCTGGCGTTGAGCTCTTCCGGCCGCAGGCCCTCGTCCGCCGGCAGAGGCGGCGTCCCCGGCTGAGCATTCGCCCAGGCCGCCACGATCTCGGACAGCGCCTGCTCGCGCGTCAGCGTCGGCTTGTGGTCCCGGAGATAACGGTCCAAAGCGGCCAGCTGCGCCTCGCCCAGAATGATGGTCACGGCAGCTCCAGGCATCGGCGCATTCCTTTCGGCGCTGGCAGGTCGGCAATATTCATATCGGAGAACCGCGCGCCTGCGAAGGAACGCCGTGACCGCCGGCGTTCCGTCTGGGCCTGGCCGAGTTCGCTGGCGCAGCGTCAAGAACATCGACATCCATACGGCACAGGATTGTTGTGAGCCGACCCGAAACATTTGCGAGCGCGCCGGAAACAATCCGCGATCTTCAACGTTTGTCATCCGAGCCGCTGTGAAGCGGATACTTTTGGAGGACATCATGTTCAAACGACATGTTGCAGCGACATCTCTTGGCTTCGCACTCATGGCCGCGACGGCGCTCGCACAGACCAGCACGCCCTCGCCGACCGCTCCGAGCGCACCCGCCGCAACCCCGGCGCCGGCGACCGAACCGGCCAAGGTTCCCGAGAACAATCTCGCCGGACAGGGCAAGTGGCGCGCGACCAAGCTGATCGGCGTCGACGTATACGGCCCCGACAACAAGAAGGTGGGTGACATCACCGAAGTGCTGTTCGACAAGGCCGGCAAGATCGAGATGGTCACCGTCGGTGTCGGCGGCTTCCTCGGCATCGGCTCGAAGGACGTTGCGATCCCGTTCGAGCAGGTCAGCTTCAGCGACCAGCCGTTGCCCAGCGCGGCGCCGGCGCCTGCCCCTGCGGGCGGCGGCAGCGCCTCCGGCGGCGGGATGGCCACGGCCCCGAGCGCCTCGGCCCCCAAGGCGCCGGCGATGTATCCGGACCACGGCAAGATCAACATGACCAAGGAGCAGCTCACCGCCGCTCCGGCCGTGAGCTACGCCGGCAACTGAATGGGCGCTCTGCGTGAGTAGCGTTCCCGTCGAGTTGAGTTCCTGAGGCGCCCGAGGGCCCGTCCTCTGCTGAGGGCGGGCCCTCTTCGTTCAGGTCGCGTTCGGGTCGCTGAGCGCATCCTCGTTCACCAGTCGCATGACCGCTTCCGGCAGGTCGTCGGCGATCAGCCCGAACCCGAGCGCCTCCCCGGCGCGCCCGTGCAGCCAGACGGCCGCACAGGCCGCTTCGAAAGCCGGCATGCCCTGGGCCAGCAGGCCCGCGATCAATCCGCCCAGCACGTCGCCGGAGCCCGCCGTCGCGAGGGCGGCCGAGCCGGTCGTGTTGATGGCGGCGCGCCCATCGGGCGATGCGATCACCGTATCGGAGCCCTTGAGAACGACGACCGCACCGGAACGACCCGCGGCGTGCCGCGCCCTGTCGAGCTTGGATGCCGCCCGGGCGATTTCAGGCACGCTCCCGAACAGGCGCGTGAATTCGCCCTCGTGCGGGGTCAATACGCAAGGTGCGCCGCGTCGCTCGATGAGCCGGCGGAGGCCGCCTGCCTGCGCCATCAGGGTCAATGCATCGGCATCGAGAACGGCCGGGACCGCGCTCCGCAGGACGGCCTGCACCGCTTCGCGCGCCGGCAGGTCGAGTCCCAGGGCCGGGCCGGCCAGGACGGCGGACAACCTCGCCTCGCCGAGCATTTCGCCGAGCTCTTCGACAGTCGCCACCGAGCGCTGCATCAGGGCATCGGGACCGCGCGCGGCATGCGCAACCAGGGCCTCGGGCCGGCAGGCGACACTCACCAGCCCCGCCCCGATGCGAAGCGCGGCGCGCGCGCCCAGCCGTGGCGCGCCGACCCCGGCCAGACCACCCGCCACGACGAGCACGGCACCGCGCCGATATTTGTGGGTCTCGGCGGCGTGGGCCGGCCAGGCACGCCGCCACAGCCCGGGAGCGTTCCGGAACATCGTCGCGGGATGCTCCGCGGTGAAGACGAGATCCGCCGGGATGCCGATATCCGCAAGCGTCACCTCCCCGCAGAGCGCGCGCCCCGGCTGCAGCAGATGCCCGGGCTTGAGCCGGAAGAAGGTCACCGTCTGGCTGGCCCTGACGACCTCGCCCTCGCTGCGCCCGGTATCACCGGCGAGCCCGCTGGGCACATCGACCGCGATGACGGGACGCCCCGAAGCATTGACGGCGGCGACAAGGCCGGCAACCTCCCCCTCGAGCCGCCGGCTCAGCCCGGCGCCGAACAAGGCGTCGACGATCAGGTCATGATCCTGCGGCAGCAAGCCGGCGATCGGCTCGACGGGGCCGGTCCAGAGCCCCGCCATGACAGCGGCGTCGCCGGTCAACCGCGACCGTTCGCCGGCCAGGGCCAGGGTGACGCGTCGGCCGCGCTCGCGAAGCAGCCGGGCGACGACGAAGCCATCCCCACCGTTGTTGCCCGGCCCGCACAGCACGAGGATACGGGCGCCCGCAGGCGCAAGCCTGTCGGCGACGTCCGCCACGGCTTGCCCGGCGCGCTCCATCAGCACATGTCCCGGCGTCCCGGCCCCGATCGTGGCTCGATCGGCCGCCACCATGCCAGCAACGTCGAGCAGGGCGAGTTTCGTCGAGGCAGGCGCTTGCATGCCGGCATCATCGGAGAGCCCGGCCGCGCGAGCAAGCCCGGGCCGCCAAGCCCAGAAATGATCACGCTTTAAGCAATTGGCTATTTTATCATCTGTTTTTTGCCCTATCATCAGGCATCCGCGACCGCGCTGCCGCATGGCGGCATGAATGCGCCGATGCTATGAGCGATCTGAGACGAATTCGCCGTCCCGCGGCAGGCGAGCGGGCCGGCGGATCCAGAGGATCCGGATGCTCGTTCCGGGATCGAATTGGCGCGTAGAGGAGGCCGGTCGGCAGATGAAGAAGATCGAAGCGATCATCAAGCCGTTCAAGCTGGACGAGGTGAAGGAGGCGCTTCAGGAGGTCGGCCTGCAGGGCATCACCGTTCTGGAGGCCAAGGGCTTCGGGCGGCAGAAGGGCCACACCGAGCTCTATCGCGGCGCCGAATACGTCGTCGACTTCCTGCCGAAGGTCAAAATCGAGATCGTGCTCGCCGACGAGATGGTCGATGGCGCCATCGAGGCGATCATGAAGGCCGCCCAGACCGGGCGCATCGGCGATGGCAAGATTTTTGTATCGACGGTGGAGGGGGCGATCCGCATCCGCACCGGAGAAACCGGCGCGGACGCGATCTGAGGGCTCATCCCGACCCAAGAGTTCGGCGGCCCGGCGGTCTGATGACCCCGCGGATCGTATGAGTTGAGAAACGACCTTAAGAGGAATGCTGAGATGAAGAACGCCAAGGATGTCCTGAAGGCGATCAAGGACAACGACGTCAAATATGTCGACTTCCGCTTCACCGACCCGCGCGGCAAGTGGCAGCATGTGACCTTCGACGTCACCATGATCGACGAGGACATCTTCGCCGAGGGCACGATGTTCGACGGCTCCTCGATCGCCGGCTGGAAGGCGATCAACGAGTCCGACATGCTCCTGATGCCGGACCCGACCACGGCCGTCATGGACCCGTTCTTCTCGGCCGCGACGATGGTCATCACCTGCGACGTGCTCGAGCCGGCCACCGGCGAGCCCTACGGCCGCGACCCGCGCGGCATCGCCAAGAAGGCCGAGGCCTATCTCAAGTCGACCGGCATCGGCGACACCATCTATGTCGGCCCCGAGGCCGAGTTCTTCGTCTTCGACGACGTCAAGATCTCCGCCGACCCGTACAACACGGGCTTCAAGCTCGACAACGTCGAGCTGCCGATCAACGGCCAGACCGAATACGAGGGCGGCAACCTCGGCCATCGCATCGCCACCAAGGGCGGCTACTTCCCCGTCCCGCCGCAGGATTCGGCGCAGGACATGCGCGGCGAGATGCTGGCGGCCATGGCTGCCATGGGCGTCAAGGTCGAGAAGCATCACCACGAGGTCGCCTCGGCGCAGCACGAACTCGGAATGAAGTTCGACACGCTGACCCACATGGCCGACCAGATGCAGGTCTATAAGTACGCGATCCACAACGTCGCGCAGAGCTACGGCAAGACCGCGACCTTCATGCCGAAGCCGATCTATGGCGACAACGGCTCGGGCATGCACGTCCACCAGTCGATCTGGAAGGGCGGCAAGCCGACCATGGCCGGCAACAAGTATGCCGACCTCTCGCAGGAGTGCCTGTGGTACATCGGCGGCATCATCAAGCACGCCAAGTCCCTGAACGCCTTCACCAACCCGTCGACGAACTCCTACAAGCGCCTCGTCCCCGGCTATGAAGCCCCGGTTCTGCTCGCCTATTCGGCGCGCAACCGCTCGGCCTCTTGCCGTATTCCGTGGACGACCTCGCCCAAGGCCAAGCGCGTCGAGGTCCGCTTCCCCGATCCGATGGCGAACCCCTACCTCGCCTTCGCCGCCATGCTGATGGCCGGCCTCGACGGCATCATCAACAAGATCGATCCGGGCCCGGCCATGGACAAGGATCTCTACGACCTGCCGCCGCGCGAGCTGAAGAAGATCCCGACGGTCTGCGGTTCGCTGCGCGAGGCCCTGGAGTCGCTCAAGAAGGACAACGCCTATCTCAAGGCCGGCGGCGTCTTCAATGACGACTTCATCGAGAGCTATATCGAGCTCAAGATGCAGGATGTGGCGAAGTTCGAAATGACGCCGCACCCGGTCGAGTTCGCGATGTACTACTCCTACTGAGGATTTCGGCCGGTCCCGGCATCGGATCGAAGAGTGGAATGCACTTTTCGGGAAGTTCCGACGCCAGAGCAAAGGACCGGCCGCGATTTTCCTCCCGACCGCGGTCTAGCGCGGTCCACCTCAACAGCCGGGGCGGCGACGCCCCGGCTTTTTTTGTCCGCGCCCCTGCACACCCCGCGCCTCGGCCGGGCCAAGGGCGGCCTGGCCGAGCTGGAAACATCGTCTTTACGCCGGGCGGGCATAGTGCGCCGAATTGCCAGGGCTCGCCCCTGGGCCTGAGGACGGCGGCCCTTGAACACGATCAGCATCAATGGCCGCTTCCTGGCCCAGCCGCTCACGGGCGTGCAGCGCTTCGCCCGCGAACTGACGCAGGCGCTCGACCGGAAAATCGGCGCCGGTGCCGTGCCGGAAGCCTTGCGCGGAGCGGATTGGCGGCTGATCGTGCCTGACGGCGCCGCCGTCGATCTCGATCTCGGGGCGATCCGCGTCGAGCGCCTCGGCGGCGGGGCCGGCCATCTCTGGGAGCAGACCGCGCTGGCCTGGCGCGCCCGCCGCGACCTGCTCCTCGGCTTCGGCGGCAGCGGGCCCCTGCTGAAGCGACACCAGCTGACCGTCATCCATGACGCAACGATCTTCCGTCACCCGGACTCATTCAGCCGCTCTTATAGGCTGCTCCATGGCCTGCTGGGGGCCGTGCTGACGCGAATGGCGACGATCGCGACGGTCTCGCATTTCTCCCGACAGGAACTGGGCGAGATCTTCCGGGTCGATCCCGAGGGGATTTCGGTCGTCTACAACGCCACCGACCATTTCGCCGGCCTGACTCCGGACGAGGCCGTTCTGGACCGGCTCGAGCTCGCAGGCGGCGACTATTTCCTGCTCGTCGGCACGCTCAAGCCCAACAAGAACATCGCCTTTGCCATCCGCGCCTTCGAGGCGCTGGCCGCTCCCGGCCAGAAGCTCGTGATCGTTGGCGGCATCCATTCCCGCGTCTTCAACGGCGGCGACTATGGCAGCGGCGACAGTCTCGTCTTCGCCGGCCGCCTCAGTGATGCCGAGATCGCAGCTCTGGAGCGGCGCGCCACCGCCTTCGTCTTCCCGAGCCTCTATGAGGGCTTCGGCATCCCTCCTCTCGAAGCGATGTCGCAGGGCTGCCCGGTCCTGGCCTCGGACATTGCGCCAGTCCGCGAAGCCTGCGGCGAGGCCGCGTTCTATTTCGATCCGATGCAGCCGCAGACGTTGGTGCAGGCGATGCGGACCGTGTTGGAGAACCCTGGCAAACGTGACAGGCTGATCGCGGATGGCCACGACAACGCACAGCGCTTTTCATGGGCCGGCAGCGCCGACGCCCTGCTCGCGGTCATCGCGAAAATGCAGACCGCAGCCTGAACGGTTTGCGCCGGCGCGTCATCGACGGATGGCGGCTGTTCGTGATCGGGTGTTCGCGATCAGCGGATGCCGAGCGTCAGCCGTCCCGAAATCGCGGCGAGCCCGGCCGACAGCCAGGCGTTCCAGCGCGAAGGGCCGGTCGCGGCCAGGCTCAGCGGGGCAGGCTCCTCATGCCCGAAGGCCTCGCCGGCAAGGCGCGCCGCCCGTTCCAGGCCGGCCACGCTTCCCCTCGCTACCAACGCACCAGACGCCACGACACCCTCCCCCATTTTTCGGTGATCATAGCAGCTGGCGGCACGCCGCCCAGCCCTTCGATCGTCGAGGTCAATCTTCAGTCTGTAGGGTTAATGCACTCTGAACGGATCGGTTCCATCGCCGCCAGTTTACGGTATCGCGTGACACTGTGACGACGGGAGGCGTTCCCTCCGCGCGCCCTTGCCTGTAGGAAGTGCCGCAGCGCGGCGAAGCCGCATCTGGGCTAACATTTACAGTCGCGAATCAGGGGCCTGCGGACACGATGGCGGAGAACGGCGATCTTTTTGGCGGGGAACCGGAGCGGCCGGCAGCGCCGATGCCCCGGGCGGCCGAGCCGAAGCCGGCCCCGTCGCGATCGGACATGCCCGCGAGCGCTGCGACGCCGAGCCCGACGGCGCCGCCACCGCGCAACGGCACCCTGTCCGAGACTGGCTACGATGCCTCGGCGATCGAGGTGCTCGAAGGCCTGGAGCCGGTGCGGCGCCGGCCAGGCATGTATATCGGCGGCACCGACGAGCGCGCTCTGCACCACCTCTTCGCCGAGGTGATCGACAACGCCATGGACGAGGCCGTGGCAGGCCATGCCAGCTTCATCGATGTCGAACTGCTGGAAGACGGCTCGATCGCCGTCACCGACAACGGCCGCGGCATCCCCGTCGATCCGCATCCGAAATTCCCCGGCAAGTCGGCGCTTGAAGTCATCATGACGACGCTGCACGCCGGCGGAAAGTTCGACTCGAAAGCCTATGAAACCTCGGGCGGCTTGCATGGCGTCGGCGTCTCGGTGGTGAACGCGCTCTCCGACCGGCTCGAGGTCGAGGTCGCCCGCGGCAAGGTGCTCTATCGTCAGGTCTTCTCGCGCGGCATCCCGCAGGGACCGCTGGAGACGGTCGGGCCGGTGGCCAACCGGCGGGGCACACGCGTGCGCTTCCATCCCGATGCGCAGATCTTCGGCGAGGGCGCGCATTTCATCCCCGCCCGCCTGTTCCGGATGGCGCGCTCCAAGGCCTATCTCTTCGGCGGTGTCGAGATCCGCTGGCGCTGCGCGCCTGCGCTGCTGAAGCCCGAGGGCGATGTCGCGGCCGAGGCCGTGTTCCGCTTCCCCGGCGGCCTGCGCGACTATCTCGGCCGCGAGATCGAGGGCAAAGACCTCGTCGCCGAGCCGATCTTCTCCGGCAAGATCACCAGGGAAGGCAGCCACGGCTCGCTGGAATGGGCGGTCGCCTGGCTCGCCACCGGCGAGGACGGCTTCTCCTCGTCCTACTGCAACACCATTCCGACGCCGGAAGGCGGCACGCATGAACAGGGCCTGCGCATCGCCCTGCTGCGTGGCCTGCGCGACCACGCCGAGCGCATCGGCCAGTCCAAACGCATGGCGCAGGTGACATCGGACGACGTCATGGCGACCTGCGCCGCGATGCTCTCGGTCTTCATTCGTGAGCCGGAATTCCAGGGTCAGACCAAGGACAAGCTGGCGACGCTCGAAGCCTCCCGCATCGTCGAGAATGCGGTGCGCGATGCCTTCGACCACTGGCTCGCGGCCGCGCCGCAGCAGGCTTTGAAGCTGCTCGACTGGTCGGTCGACCGGGCCGAGGAGCGCCTGCGCCGCCGCCTCGAAAAGGAGGTCTCGCGCAAGACCGCGACGCGCAAGCTGCGCCTGCCCGGCAAGCTGGCGGATTGCAGTTCGGCCGGCGCAGCCGGCTCCGAACTCTTCATCGTCGAGGGTGATTCCGCCGGTGGTTCGGCCAAGCAGGCGCGCAATCGCACCACGCAGGCCATTCTTCCGCTGCGCGGCAAGATCCTCAACGTCGCCAATGCGACGCGCGAGAAGCTGAACCAGAACCAGCAGCTCGCCGACCTGATCCTCGCGCTGGGCTGCGGCATCGGCAGCCAGTTCCGCGAGGACGACCTGCGCTACGAGAAGGTCATCGTGATGACCGACGCCGATGTCGACGGCGCCCACATCGCCTCGCTGCTGGTCACCTTCTTCTGGCGGCAGATGCCGCGGCTGATCGAGAAGGGCCATCTCTATCTCGCCGTGCCGCCGCTCTACCGGCTCCAGCACGGCGGCAAATCGGTCTATGCCCGCAACGACGCGCATAAGGACGAGCTGATCGCCTCGGTCTTCAAGGGCAAGAAGCCGGAGATCAGCCGCTTCAAGGGCCTGGGCGAAATGATGCCGGCCCAGCTCAAGGAAACCACCATGGATCCGAGCAAGCGCATCCTGCTCAAGGTCATGGTCGACCATGAAGCGCGTGACGAGACCTCCGACACGGTCGAGCGGCTGATGGGCAACAAGCCCGAGGCGCGCTTCGTCTTCATCCAGGAGCGCGCCGCCTTCGCGGGCGAGCTGATCGACCTGTGACGCGGGCCGGCCGTCCGGCCCACATCGTCGAGGCTGTCATGGCAGAGCCCTGCATTCCTGAGGGGTTGGGTGCCAAACATGCCGGGCTGCCATGGCGCCGGGGTGCGGGCATGGTCCCGCCATGCCCCACGCACCGCGCCGCCCCGATGACCGCCTCGCCCGCTCTGCTCCCTCTTCCGCGCCCTGGCCGCTGATCGCATGGGGCAGCCTGCTCCCCCTCCATCTCGACGCGACGGCGATCTGGCATCGCCCGGCTGGGATGATATCGGGATCTTCCACGCCATCGCCGAAAGCGGGTCGCTGGCCCTGGCAGCGCTCCGGCTCGGCCTGAGCGAGGCGACGATCGCGCGCCGCCTCAAGGCCTTCGAGCGCGGGCTTGGCGTGCAGCTGTTCCGGCGCGGCGCCAACCGTCTCGTCCTGACGGTGACAGGCGCAGAGCTCGCGCAGGAGGCCGGCAAAGTGGCCGCCGCCGCCGAGCGCTTCGCCAGCCGCGCGAAATCCGCGCGCACGGCCGCCGATGCGCCAGTCAGGATCACGGCGACGACATCAATCAGTCTGTTCCTGACCAAATATGCCGCAGCGATCTCGGCCGACGCAGGTGGCATCGAGATCGTCATCATCAGCACGCGCGACCGGTTGAACCTCGCTCGCGGCGACGCCGACATCGCATTGCGGATGACGAAGGTCCCGGATGAACCCGGCTATTTCGGCCAGAAGGTCGGGCGGCTCGTCCAGGCGCTCTATGTCCGCCGCGACGTCGATCCCGCGACCGCGCCGGTCATCTCCGTCAGCCGGGAGACTTCCTCGCGCATCGACGAGCACATCCGGGCCTATGCGGCCGGCCGGCCGATCGCGGCCCGCGTCGGCGATTCGGCCGCGCGCTACGAGAGCATCCGATCGTCGGGGACTGTCTCGATGGCACCCTGCTTCATGGCCGACGCCGACGAAACCTTGCTGCGGCTGCAGCCGCCGCCGGACAGGACGGCGGACGATATCTTCCTCGTGACGCATGAGGTGTCACGGCAGCGACCGGCCGTCATCGCCGTCATGGCGGCGCTGCGCAAAGTCTTCCGCGAGAACCGCGCCCGCCTCGAGGGTCTCGCCGTCTGAGCGGATGCCCGTTCGGCCAGCCGATCGTTACAGCACGCGCGATCAAGGCAACGCTTCGCTAACCATCCTTTTACGGCTGATGTCGCAAGGTGACCCTACAGGGGCGCTGTGCCGCCCTTCTCACCCGGGAGGGCCCGATGCGGCTCATCGACCTGTTTCGGAAGAACGAGCGCGGTACCATGGTCGCCGACATCGCCAAGGCCGGCGCCGCCATCGCGTTCCTTTCCGTGATCGCCGCCAATTTCGTCTCGAGCCGGACCGAAAATCTCGACAGGGACCGCCTGGCGGAAGTGGCGGCAGCCGCCGCCAAGGGCAAGTCGACCGACCCGATGATCACGGGCTCGCTGCGAAAGACCGCCAACGAGACCAAGCTCGATCCTTGCGTCGTCCCGCGCTGAGGCTCACCCCAGCCAGGCCTGCAATTCGCAGGTGACCGCCTCCGGCTGCTCCAGCGTCGAGAGATGGCCGCAGCCGGGCAGCGTCACCAGCCGCGCATTGGCACCGATTCCGCCTGCGATCTCCTGCGCCTCGACGGGCGGCGTGATCAGATCCTCGTCCCCCACCAGGACCAGCGTCGGAACGTCGATCGCAGCGAGTCCCGGTCGCGAATCCGGCCGCCCCATGATCGCGCGCTGCTGGCGCACGAAGCCATCGGCGCCGATATTGTCCGCCATGGTGCGCACCAGCAATCGCAATGGCTCATCGGACAGGCGAGACGGCGCGACGAGTCTCTGCCAGATCAGCGTCGTGACGTTGTCGTAGGCGCCCTTCTCCGCCAGAGCGATCATCTGCTCGCGCGGAGTATTCGTTTCCGGCGTCGCAGGTTTCGCGCTCGTATCGAGCAGGGCAAGCCGTGTCACACGCTGCGGCGCCTGGCGCATCACCTCGAATGCCGCGTAGCCGCCCATCGACAGCCCGCACAGCGCGAAACGCTCGGGCGCGACCGCGAGCAGCCGCTGCACGATCTCCCCGAGGGTCTCGTCGCGATCATGCGCAGCGACCAGGATCGGCCGCCCCGAAGCGAGCGCCGGCCATTGCGGCGCGTATAGATTGGCGTCGCAGCTCAGGCCGGGAATCAGGACAAGCGGTTCAGTCATCGTGCAGACAGGCTCCTCGATCGCTAGATTATTGACTTTGCCGTGCTTTTTCTGCATTGCACACGGGTCCGAAGGCGCGCAGGAAAGAGAAGTCGCGCCACCGTCGCGGTTGAGTAGGTCATCCCGCCACGTGTCACCGACCCTGAAGAAGCGCAACCATCGATGTCTTTTGCCGAACTCGGCCTGAGTGAAAAGGTTCTGACAGCCGTCACGACCGCAGGCTACAACAACCCGACCCCGATCCAGGCGCAGGCGATCCCGCATGTCCTGGCCCGCAAGGACGTGCTGGGCATCGCCCAGACCGGAACGGGCAAGACCGCCGCCTTCACGCTGCCCATGCTGACGATCCTGGAGACCGGCCGCGCCCGGGCCCGGATGCCGCGCACGCTGATCCTTGAGCCGACGCGCGAGCTCGCCGCCCAGGTCGAGGAGAACTTCACCCGCTACGGCGTCAACCAGAAGTTGTCCGTCGCGCTCTTGATCGGTGGCGTGTCCTTTGGCGACCAGGATGCCAAGATCACGCGCGGCGTCGATGTCCTGATCGCGACGCCCGGCCGCCTGCTCGATCACGTCGAGCGCGGCAAGCTGCTCCTGACCGGCGTCGAGCTGCTCGTCATCGACGAGGCCGACCGCATGCTCGACATGGGCTTCATCCCGGACATCGAGCGCATCTGCAAGCTCGTCCCCTTCACCCGCCAGACGCTGTTCTTCACCGCGACGATGCCGCCCGAGATCACGCGCATCAGCGAGCAGTTCCTGCACAACCCGGTGCGCGTCGAGGTATCCCGGCCTGCGACGGCGGCGGCGACGATCACCCAGCGGCTGATCGCCTCCAACAGCCAAGATTTCGAGAAGCGCGAGACGCTGCGCAAGCTGATCAAGGGCGCGACCGACCTGCAGAACGCGATCGTGTTCTGCAACCGCAAGCGCGATGTCGCGACGCTGCACAAATCCCTGCAGAAGCACGGCTTTCCGGCAGTCTCCCTGCATGGCGACATGGACCAATATGCCCGCATGGCGGCGCTGGAATCCTTCCGCACCGGCGAGAACCCGATCCTCGTCGCCAGTGACGTCGCGGCGCGCGGGCTCGATATCCCCGCCGTCAGCCATGTCTTCAACTACGACGTGCCCACCCATGCCGAGGACTATGTCCACCGCATCGGCCGCACCGGACGCGCCGGGCGGCTCGGCACCGCCTTCACCATCGTCACCCGCCATGACGAGAAGCTCGTTGCGGCAGTCGAGAAGCTGATCGGCCAGGCCATCACCTGGGAAGACGGGCAGACCCTCGACGCCCTGCCCCCCGGTGCTCCGCGCGAGGAGCGCTCCGGGCGTGGCGGGCGCGGCGACGAGCGTCGCGGACGTGGCGGCGAACGCGGTCGCGGCCGACCCGAGCGCGGCCCGCGCGCCGAGCCCGAATCCGCACCGCGGCCGATCCGGGTCGAGCGTGCTGATGGGGAGGAGGATGCAGCCCCGCGCCGCCGGCGCGCCGGGGCCGATGGCCCCACCCGGACCAAGATCCGTGGCGAGGGCGCGGCTACGGACGGAGCCGCCGCGGCAGCCGCCGCCGGCAAGCCGGCTCGGCATGACCGCGCCCCCGAAGCGCGCCGCCGCGACGATGACGACGGCCCGAAGGTCAAGGGCCTCGGCGATCACGTCCCGGCCTTCCTGCTGCGCCCCGTTCGTGTCGGGTAAGCCTCGGTTATCAACCGCATTTTAACTAGCCTTGCCTAGGGTCAGCGCATGGACGCGATGAACGTCGCGGCCACGGACGGGCGCATGCCGCCGTTGTGACGGACAGGATGTCCCGCTTCGATTTTCAATCGGGGCTCTCATGGCTACGCGCCGTGAGTCGGCTCATCTTCGGGCCATCGATCGCATGAGCGAGTTTCAGGCTTCCCCGTCAGACGACCTCGCCGAGCGCGTGGTCGCAGCCATGCGCCAGCACGGTTCTCCCAGCTACCCCCGTGCCTTCGAGGTCTGGTATGCCCATCTGAGCGGCGACATGCCGGCGATCAGCATGGCGATGAATGCGATCATCACCGCCAATGACGGCCCGGTCGGCGCGGCCGACATCGACAATCTCTATGATCGCTTCATCAGCACCGAGCGCCTGGCCCGCCATGCCGAGCGCACCAGCCTGCAGGTCCTCGGCGAGATCGATGGGCTGATGACGCTGGTCGACCAGGCCCTGGATTCGAGCGAGCGCTATCACGGCCGCCTCTGCGCGATGTCGGAGGACGTGCCCCCGCCAGCCGACCGCGCCAAGCTGCGCGAATGGGTGGAGGCGCTGGTGCTCTCGACGCGCGAAGAGGTGACGCGCAAGACCAAGCTCGAGGCGCAGCTGCGCGACAGCTCCAACGAGATCCGCAATCTCCGTGAAGCCCTCGAAGCCACCCGCGCCGAGGCTCTGACCGACCCGCTGACCGGCCTCGCCAACCGCCGCCACTTCGAGGAGATGCTGCAGAAATCGATCGATCAGGCGACGCTGCGGCGCGAGCCCTTCGCGCTGGTCATGGCCGATATCGACTTCTTCAAGCAGTTCAACGACGCCCATGGCCATCTGACCGGCGATCAGGTGCTGCGCCTCGTCGCCCGCACCATGAAGGACAAGTTCAAGGACAAGGCGATCATCACGCGCTTCGGCGGCGAGGAGTTCGCGATCATCCTGCCCGACGCCGACCTCATCGCCGGCAAGTTCGGCGCCGAGACCGTGCGCCAGGCGCTACTGACGCGCGAACTCGTCAAGCGTTCGACCAACGAGAACCTCGGCCGCATCACCATCTCGCTCGGCGTCGCCAGCTATGCGCGCGGCGACACGGCGGCGTCCCTGACCGACCGCGCCGACCAGGCCCTGATGGCGGCCAAGCGCAGCGGCAGGAACCGCACCGTGACGGAGGACGCGATCGAGGCTACGAGCCGCGTCGCCTGAGTGCGGAGTTGGGCGGCAGAGCCCGCATCAAGGCGAGCGCAACGCACGCTATGTCCCATCCGAACTGCTTGAAATGCGCTGCTACTGCGCGACGGCCGCCTCTGTGCGCGGCTTGATCTCGACCGACTCGCCGCAGCCACAGGCCGAGACCTGATTTGGGTTGTTGAACACGAAGGTCGAGGAGAAGCGGTCGGTCTTGAAGTCGAGTTCCGTTCCGAGCAGGAACAGCACGGCCTTGGCGTCGACGATCACCGTCGCATCCTTCTCGGTGACGATCTCGTCGCCCTTGGCCGTCTCGCGCGCGATCTCGAAGGTATACTCCATCCCGGCGCAGCCGCCCTTCTTGACGCCGACGCGCAGGCCGAGAGCCGGCTCGTCACCCGCCGATTGCGCCATGATCTCGCGGATGCGCGCGGCCGCCGCGTCGGTGAGCGAGACGACCTTCAGGCCGGGTATCGAAAACATCCCACGTCCCTCCTCGTTCGGGTTCAAGGCCCGGCGAAGCAAGATTGCAGACCACTACATAAGGATTGCTGAGCGGAACGTCGAGATGGGCCGGCGCAGGGCGTTCTTCTCGCGCCGCATGTTGCATGCCCTGCCTGCTCATGCACTGTGGCGACTGACAAACCGGCAGCTCATCTGGCGACATCACATCATGGCCTATCGCACGCACCGCCCCGAAGCGCTTCGCGCCCTCGTCAGCGACATGATCATCAAGGCCGGCTGGACGCCGGATGAGGCCCGAGAGACCGCCGACCACCTCGTCCTCGCCAATCTCAGCGGCCATGACAGCCACGGCGTCGGCATGCTGCCGCTCTATTTCCAGTCGCTTGCGGACGGAAACCTGTCGCCGCACTCGCACTCGAAGCCCCGGCTCGATGCGGCCCCCTTCCTGATCGTCGATGCCGGCGTTGCGCTCGGCCAGCCGGCAGCCCGCAACGCCGTCGAGCAGGCGGCAGACATGGCGAAGGCCGGCGGGGTCGCGATCCTCAACCTGCTCGACGCCCACCATATCGGCCGTATCGGCCACTATGCCGAGGCCGCGGCCGAGCATGGGCTGATCTCGCTGTTCTGGGTCAATGTCGCCGGCCGGCCGCCCATCGTCGCGCCCTACGCGGCCAGGGAGGCGCGCTTCGGCACCAACCCGCATGCCATCGGCATCCCGGTGCCCGGCGGAGACCCGATCATCCTCGATTTCGCCACCAGCCGGATGGCCCATGGCAAGGCCCGCGTCGCGCTGAACAAGGGTGAGCCGGTGCCGCCGGGCTACATCATCGACGGCGAGGGCCGGCCGACGATCGAGCCGAGGCATGTCTTCCAGCACGGCCTCGTCGGCGACGAGGCATTGGGCGCGCTCCTGCCGTTCGGAGACCACAAGGGCGCGGGCCTCTCGCTGATCGCCGAACTGCTTTCGGCCGGGCTGATGGGAGCCGCCCGCATCGACGAGAAGCCGCACAAGAGCTGGGTCATCAACTCGCTCTTCGGCATCCTGATCGACCCGGCCCGGCTCGAGCCCGATGCCGGGCTGCGCAAGGCCCGGACCGAGAGCTATCTCGCCTTCGTCCGCGCTGCCCAGCCGCAGGACAAGTCCAATCCGGTGCTCGCCCCCGGCGACAAGGAGCGCGCCGTCCGGATCGAGCGGCAGGCCAACGGCATTCCGCTCGACGACGAGACCTGGTCGCAGATCAAGGCGGCTGCGGCCGCCCACGGCATCGACGCCGAGAGCTACTGACGGTGAATCTGGACGACTACAACGCCTTCTGCGCTGGCCTGCCCGCCACGCGCACGGTCGTGCAATGGGGCGGCGCCCATGTCTGGAAGGTCGGCGACAAGGTCTTCGCGATCGCCCGCACCGATGACGGCGTGGCTCTCTCCGTCACCTTCAAATGCTCCTGGACGAGCTATGACATCCTGAAGGAGCAGCCGGGCCTGCGCCCGGCGCCCTACCTCGCCTCGCGCGGGATGAGCTGGATCCAGCGCCTGACCGACGAGGCCATGCCGGACGACGCGTTGCAGGACTATCTGCGCGAAAGCCACCGGCTGGTGGCGGCGGGCCTGACGAAGCGGGCGCGCGCGGAGCTGGGTCTGGACGTCCTCGGTTAGCTGTCCGCCATGGCAGAAAGCGCACCGTCATCCTGGACAAGCGGCGAAGCCGCGCAGCTCCGGGATCCATCATAGGGCACGACATCGCCCTATGATGGATCCGGACGACCTGCGGTGCCCGGGATGACGGGATGGTTCAGAGCGCGGTCGAAAGCCTTAAAGCAGCGCCTCGCCGCGGAAGACCGGCACGCAGGTGCCGCCGACCGTCGCGCGGATGCCGTCCGGGCCCCGCGTGGCGGTCAGCCGCAACAGGCTCGGCCGCCCCATCTCGACGCCCTGCGTCAGCGTGAAGCTCGCGCTGTCGCCGCCATCGAGGGACAGGAGCAGGGCTGCGGTCGTGGCGCTGGCGCTGCCGGTCGCGGGATCCTCCCAGGTGCCGCCGATCGGCGCGAACATGCGCGCCCGGATATCCGCGCCGTCGCGGGCATAGATGAACAGCGAGAAGCGCCCCTCGAGCGCCGGCGTCGCGTCGCGGACCGCGCGGAACTGGCCCAGGTCCGGCGTCGCGCGCGAAAGGGCCGGGCCCGTCACTTCGGCGAGGACGAAATGCACGCCTACCGAGGCGCGAACAGGCCGGTGCCGGCTCACCACGACATCGGCAGGCGCCAATCCCGCGCAGGCGGCAATCGCCTCGGCTGGCAGCTCGACGCCGGTCGAAAGCGGCTGCGGCGCGGCGATGGTGGCGCCGGTGACCTCCCCGCTCGCGCTCGTGGCGACCTGGACCTCGACCAGGCCCGCAATCTCCTCGAAGCGCAGCACGCCGCCCTCGGCGCGGCCATGCCGGGCGAGCACGAAGGCCGTGCCGACATTCGGATGCCCGGCGAAGGGCATTTCGTTCGTGCGCGTGAAGATGCGGACCCTTGCCGTATGCGCCGGATCGTCCGGCGGCAGCACGAAGGTGGTCTCGCTGTAGTTGATCTCGGCGGCGAGCGACTGCATCTCCGCATCGCTGAGGCCTCGCGCGTCGGTGAAGACCGCGAGCTGGTTGCCGCCGAAGCGCTCTTCCGTGAAGACGTCGACGGTCTCATAGGCGTAGGTGCGCATGTCAGTCTCCCCGACGCGGTCCGAAGCGGCCCGGGCGCCTTGATGCCACCGATCGCCGCCGCGCGATAATGAAGCTGCCTAATGCGTTCGATCACATGAGGCGATAGACGGACGGCTCGGTCAAGCGCCCGGCTCGTCATAGCTCAGGCTCCAGCCCGAGCCGATGAACCAGGAGCGGCCGGGCGAAGGCGGCTCCCTCCAGCGCAGGCTGCGGATGAATTCGGAACCGCCGCCCTCGAACGCGGCCATCAGCGCTGCACGCTCGTCCTTCCCGGCCGCGAGCTCGCCCTCCGCGCAGACGAAAAAGGCGCCGCCGAGCGAGCGCGCCGCGAAGCCGGCCTCGACGCGCTCGACCATGAGACCGAGGCCATGGAGTGCGTGCCGCCCATCGCGCGGGCCGCTTCGTCTGGCATTGGGAACGCCCAGTGGAAAGATCAGGCGCCCGCCCGGCTTCAGCCTCGCCAGCCAGGCAGCAGCCGGTCGCTCGACCGAGAAGTTCACATAGATGCAGTCGACGGGCTCCAGCGGCCGGGCAGCGCCGTCGCCGCAGACCACCTCCACCTGCGGGCGATCGGCAAGGTTCTCCGCGGCGGGCGAGGCCAGCGCCGCGTCAAATTCGACGGCCAGGACCTGGCCACCCTCTCCGACGAGCTCCGCGATCAGCGCCGTGTAGTAGCCGGTGCCGCAGCCGATATGCGCGACGCTCTCGCCCTCGCGCAGCCTCGCGGCGTGCAGCCAATACGCATGCAGCGAAGGACTGCCATTGTTGACCCCGCGCTCCGGCGACAAGGCCACGAGAATGTCCTGATAGAGGATCGTCGGATCGGTGGAGGCGAGGCCGCGGTAGCCGGCACCTCCGCGCGACATCGTCCAGGGCGGCGGTCCAACGAAGCGCTCGCGGCTCACGGCCGCGAAAGCGTTCTCCAGCCGGATATCACCCTCGACGCCGGCAATCGCCAGCATCTGCCGGGCAAAGGCCCTGCGCACGATGGCGAGACGGGTTTCGTCGAAGACCATGCGGGCGCCCGTCAGAGCAGGAAATGGAAGCCGAAGCCGAGGATCACGAAGCCCGCCGCCACGACCTGCGCAATCAAAAGCGGCTTCAGCCGGGCGCGCTGCGCGGCGTAGAAATCGGCCTTCTCGGCGCGCGACATGCGGTCCCGCGCCTTGAACTGCTCTTCCAGCACGCGCGGCTCATGGCTCGCGGCATCCCGCTCCAGATCCATGCGCACCGCGATGAAGCCGATGATAAGGCCGAGAATGCCGAGGCCGAAGAAGCCCACCAGGCGCAACGCGCCATAGAACACGCTGATCGCAAGCGCCGCGAGCACCGGAAAGACGATATAGTCCCACTTGGTGTGGCCCATGCGGCGATGATGCGCGAGACGGCCGAAGCCGTCTAGGGCATCGGCCAGAAAAGTGTAGTGCGGCCTTCAGAAAAGCCGATGCCAAACAAGGCGTTAGATCATCGGACCGAGTACGATATTCGCTCCGATGATCTGATCTCACCACATGTCGAGCGCGACCCTCGCCTCGTCAGACATGCGCGACTGATCCCAGGGTGGGTCGAAGGTCATGTTGACCGTCACCGAGGCGACGCCGGGCACGGCGCCGACGGCATTCTCGACCCAGCCGGGCATCTCGCCGGCGACCGGGCAGCCCGGCGCCGTCAGCGTCATGTCGATGGTGACCTGCCGGTCATCGGCGATGTCGACGCGGTAGATCAGGCCGAGCTCGTAGATGTCCGACGGAATCTCGGGGTCGTAGACCGTCTTCAGCGCCGCGACGATGTCGTCGGTCAGGCGGTCGATCTCCTCCGGAGGCAGGCTGGAACCGACGCCCATGGAAGGCGCGTTCGGCTTGATCTCGTCGGCAATGGTATCGGTCATGGCTTTGCAATCCTACTCAGGCGAACAGGCTCTCGGCCTTCTGCAGGGCTTCGACGAGCTTATCGACCTCTTCCAGGGTGTTGTAGAGGCCGAACGAGGCCCGGCAGGTCGACGTCACCCCATATCGTGCCAAAAGCGGCATGGCGCAATGGGTGCCGGCGCGGACAGCGACACCGGCTCGGTCGATCACGGTCGCGACGTCATGGGCATGCGCGCCCTTCATCTCGAAGGCGACGATCGCGCCCTTCTCCCTGGCCTTGCCGAAGATGCGGATCGAGTTCATCGCGCCGAGCCGCTCCATGGCATAGGCGCCGAGACGGGCCTCATGCGCCGCGATGTTCTCGCGCCCGAGCGCCATCATGTAGTCCAGCGCAGCGCCGAGCCCGACCGCCTCAACGATGGCCGGCGTGCCCGATTCGAAGCGATGCGGCGGGTCGTTATAGGTCACCTCGTCCTCGGTGACGGTGACGATCATCTCTCCGCCACCTTCATAGGGCGGCAGCCTGTCGAGCCATTCCTTGCGGCCCCAGAGGATGCCGGAGCCGGTCGGCCCATAGGTCTTGTGGCCGGTGAAGGCGTAGAAGTCGCAGCCCAGCGCCTGCACGTCGACCGGCAGGTGGACCGCACCCTGGCTGCCGTCGACGACGAGCGGGATGCCCTGCGCGCGGCAGATCGCAGCAACCTCGGCGATCGGAATGATCGTCCCGATCGCGTTCGACATATGCGTCAGCGAGACCACCTTGGTCCGCGGCGTGATCAGCTTCTCGAATTCCTCGATCAGGAAGTTGCCGTCCACGTCGACCGGCGCCCATTTGATCACGGCGCCATGACGCTCGCGCCAGTAGTGCCAGGGCACGATGTTGGAGTGGTGCTCGAGGATCGAGAGGATGATCTCGTCGCCCTCACCGAGCTGGAGATGGCGGCCTAGCGAGGATGCGACGGTGTTCAGCGCGCCGGTCGAGGATCGCGTGAAGATGATCTCTTCCAGATGCGCCGCGTTCAGGAAGCGGCGCGCGCTTTCGCGAGCCGCTTCATAGGCTTCGGTCGAGGCGTTGGCGAGATAGTGCAGCCCGCGATGGACATTGGCGTAGTCCTCGCGCATCAGCTTCGTCATCGCCTCGATGACGACCTCGGGCTTCTGCGCCGAGGCCGCATTGTCGAGATAGACCAGCGGCTTGCCATAGACCTCGCGGCCCAGGATGGCGAAATCCTTGCGGATCGCCGCAACGTCATAGGGTTTCGCCAGCACGTTCATGGCTCAGGCCTTTCCGGGCGCCGGAGCCTTGTCGGCGACCAGCTCGCCGCCATGGCCCCAATCCTCGCGCTCGATCTCCTGGATCACGATATGGGTGTTCTGCGGGTTCTTGCCGAGCACGCGCACCAGTGTCTCGGTGAATTCCTTGACGATCTCCGCCTTCTGCTGGCGGGTCGCCCCCTTGGTGATCTGGAGATTGATGTAGGGCATCAGACGGCACTCACCACGGAGGAAGCTTCACGCGCACCGAGCCAGGCTTCGATCTTCGCCATGACGACGTCGCGCAGCGCCTCGTCCTGAACGAATTCGACCGCCTCGCCGGCGAAGGCCTGCAGGACCAGCGCCTCGGCCTGCGGCCGCGGCAGGCCGCGCGCCATCAGGTAGAAGAGCTGCTCGCCATCGATCTGCGCGACAGTCGCGCCATGGCCGCAGACGACGTCGTCGGCGAAGATCTCGAGCTCGGGCTTGTTGAACATGCTCGCGCCGTCGTTCAACAGCAGCGCATTGCTCTTCATGCCGCCATCGGTCTTCTGGGCATGCTGGCGCACGATCACCTTGCCCTGGAACACGCCGGTTGCCTCGCCGCCGATGATCGACTTGAAGAGCTCGCGGCTGGTGCCGTGCGGAACCTCGTGATCCACCACCAGCGTCACGTCGGAATGCTCGGTGCCGCCGAGCAGGTTGACGCCGCGCAGGCCGACCTCGCTGTGCTCGCCGGCGTAGCGGACGAAGTGCTGCTGGCGAACCGTGGCGGCGTCGCAGACCAGCGCGAAGGAATCGAACTTGGCCTGAGCACCGACCGTCGCGAGCAGGCTGAAGACGCCGACAGAGCCCTCCGACTGATCCGTGACCAGGCGGATATGCTCGACCTCGGTCTCGTTCCCGGCCTCGATGACGAGAGCAACGTTGAGCTGCTGCGGCGCCTTGCCGAGGCTGGCGTTGATCTCGACGATCGTCGCCTTGGCGCTGTCGCCGACGAGCACGACCGAGCGGCCATAGACCGAGATTTCCTTCTCGCCGGAGAACAGGCGCACGATCGCGAGCGGCTTCTCCAGCTCGACGCCGGCGGCGACTTCGATGAAGGAGCCGTCACGCATCAGCGCTGCATTGAGCATCAGCCCGGCATCATCGGCGGCGACGGACGGTCCGGCGAGAACGCGCGGAAGGTCGTCACGACCGGAGACGAGTGCATCGGCCAGCGTCTGCACGGAGAGCCCCTCGGGCAGACCCTCCAGGGAGGACAGCTCGGGCACGAATGCGCCATCGACAAGTACGACGACCGTTGCATCGAGCGCGAGTCCGGCGAGCTTCGCCCGCGCTGCGTCGAGCGTGCGAGGGCCGGTCGCAAGCGGGGCGGCCTCGCGCAGCAGCGTGCGCAGATCGGTATAGCGCCAGGTTTCGAGCCGGCGATGCGGCAGGCCCCGAACCTCGAAGCCGGCGAAGGCATCCTCGCGCAGCTTGCGCACGGCCGGGCCGCCCGGCAGCTCGGCCTTGATGTCGGCGAACTGCTGGACGAGCTGCTGTTCGGCCGCGGTCTTCAGCGGGGTGACGATGCCCATGTCAGGCCGCCTCCCCATAGGACGCATAGCCCGACTTCTCGAGCTCGAGCGCCAGCTCCTTGCCGCCGGTCTTCACGATCTTGCCCTTCGACATGACGTGGACCGTATCCGGCACGATGTGGTCGAGCAGGCGTTGATAGTGGGTGATCACGAGGAAGCCGCGGTTCTTGTCGCGCAGCGCATTGACGCCCTCGGCGACGATGCGCAGCGCGTCGATGTCGAGGCCGGAATCGGTCTCGTCAAGGATGCACATGGAGGGCGAAAGCAGCGCCATCTGAAGAATTTCCATGCGCTTCTTCTCACCGCCCGAGAAGCCGACATTGAGCGGCCGGCGCAGCATGTCGCGGGCGATGCCGAGCTTGTCGGCCGCGCCGTTGACCGCCTTGATGAAGTCCGGCGTCAGAAGCTCGGCCTCGCCGCGCGCCTTGCGCTGCGCGTTCATCGCCGCCTTGAGGAAGGTCATGGTGGCGACGCCGGGGATCTCCAGCGGATACTGGAAGGCGAGGAAGATGCCGGCAGCGGCGCGGGCATCGGCCTCCATCTCCAGCACGTTCTCGCCATTGAGCAGGATCTCGCCGTCGAGGACCTCATAGTCCTCCTTGCCGGCGATGACATAGCTCAGCGTCGACTTGCCGGAGCCATTCGGGCCCATGATGGCGGCGACCTCGCCGTCGTTCACGGTGAGGTTCAGGCCGTTGAGGATCTGCTTGTCTTCGTCGGCGATCTTGACGACGAGGTTGCGAATTTCGAGCATTGTTTCAGGTCCGGATTTCTGCCGCGTCATGCTCGGCCCTGTACCGAGCATCCACGACTTGAGCGTTGAGTAGAAAGGCGTGGCCGGTCGGAACGAGCCCGACCGTGACGGCACTCAGCCGACCGAGCCTTCCAGCGAGATCGTGATCAGCTTTTGCGCCTCGACGGCAAACTCCATCGGCAGCTGCTGCAGCACTTCCTTGACGAAGCCATTGACGATCAGCGCCACCGCCTCCTCCTCGGAAAGGCCGCGCTGCTGGCAGTAGAACATCTGGTCCTCGCCGATCTTCGAGGTGGTGGCCTCGTGCTCGAAGATCGCCGTGCCGGTCTTGGCCTCGATATAGGGGATGGTGTGGGCGCCGCACTGGTCGCCGATCAAGAGCGAGTCGCAATTGGTGAAGTTGCGCGCGCCGATGGCCTTGCGATGGGCCGAGACCATGCCGCGATAGGTCGAGTCCGACTTGCCGGCCGCGATGCCCTTGGCGATGATCTTCGAGGTCGTGTTCTTGCCGAGATGGATCATCTTGGTGCCGGAATCGACCTGCTGCGCCCCGTTCGACACCGCGATCGAGTAGAACTCGCCGCGCGAGCCGTCGCCGCGCAGGATGCAGGACGGGTACTTCCAGGTGATCGCAGAGCCGGTCTCGACCTGCGTCCAGGAGATCTTGGAGCGCTTGCCGCGGCAATCGCCACGCTTGGTCACGAAGTTGTAGATGCCGCCCTTGCCCTCGGCGTCGCCGGGGAACCAGTTCTGCACCGTGGAATACTTGATCTCAGCATCGTCCAGCGCGATCAGCTCGACGACAGCCGCATGGAGCTGGTTCTCGTCGCGCTTGGGCGCGGTGCAGCCCTCGAGATAGCTCACATAGGAGCCCTCGTCGGCAATGATCAGCGTGCGCTCGAACTGGCCGGTGTTCTGCTCGTTGATGCGGAAATAGGTCGACAGCTCCATCGGGCAGCGCACGCCCTTGGGGATGTAGACGAAGGAGCCGTCGGTGAAGACGGCGCAATTCAGCGTCGCGAAATAGTTGTCGGTCACCGGCACCACGGTGGCGAGGTACTTCTTCACCAGCTCGGGATGCTCCTGGATGGCCTCGGAGATCGAGCAGAAGATCACGCCGGCCTCGGCCAGCTCCTTCTTGAAGGTGGTGACAACCGAGACCGAGTCGAACACGGCATCGACCGCGACGCGGTTCTCAGGGGCGACGCCGGCCAGCACCTCCTGCTCGCGCAGCGGAATGCCGAGCTTCTTGTAGGTCTCCAGGATCGCCGGATCGACCTCGTCGAGCGACTTCGGCGAGGCGCCCTTCTTCGGGGCCGCGTAGTAGTAGATGTCCTGGTAATCGATCGGCGGGTACTGCACCCGCGACCATGCCGGCTCGGTCATCGTCTTCCAGCGGCGGAAGGCGTCGAGGCGCCATTCGAGCATCCACTCCGGCTCGTTCTTGCGCGCCGAGATGTAGCGAACCGTATCCTCGGTCAGCCCCTTGGCGGGCTTCTCGACCTCGAGCTCCGTGACGAAGCCGTACTTGTATTCGGTCACGTCGATCGACTTGACCTGATCGATGGTCTCCTGGACCGCTGCCATGTCTATTCTCCAGTCGCGGGTTCAAGGCCCGCCGGTTTGGTCTTCGTAGTGCGGAAACGTTCAGGCGGCCGCCCGAGCGCTCCGATCGGGTTGCGCGGCCAGCACTTTCGCGTAGGCCGCAAGGAAATGGTCGATCTCGGCCTCGGAGGTGGTCCATCCGAGGGACGCCCGCAAGGCCCCTGCGCTCATGGCGGGGTCGACGCCCATGGCGGTCAGCACATGCGAGCGCTTGACCTTGCCGGACGAACAGGCCGAGCCGGACGAGAGCGCGACGCCGGCAAGATCGAGCTTGATCAACGTCGTCTCGGCCGTAAGCCCGGGGGTCGCGAAGTTGGCGGTATTGGGCAGGCGCAGCGCGGTACGGCCGAAGATCGCCGTATCCGGCGCGAGCGCCAGCAGCCCCTCCTCCAGCCGGTCGCGCAGGGCGGCGAGGCGCCCTGCTTCCGCTGCGAGCGCGGCTCCCGCAACCGCAGCCGCGGCACCGAAGCCAACGATACCCGGGACGTTCTCGGTCCCGGCGCGCCAGCCGCGCTCCTGCCCGCCGCCACGAATTGGCTTGTCGGCGAGTTCGAGCGCTCCCGTCCGGAACACGATCGCGCCGATGCCCTTCGGGCCGCCGATCTTGTGGGCCGACAGCGTCAGCGCATCGACGCCCAGCGCCTCGATGTCGAGCGCGACCTTGCCGGCGGCCTGCACCGCATCGCTGTGCAGCAGCGCCCCGAAGCGCCTCGTGATCGCGGAGACCTCGGCGATGGGCTGGATCACGCCCGTCTCGTTGTTGGCGAGATGCAGCGAAACCAACGCGCGGGCGCCCGGATGATCGGCCGCGAAGCGCTCCAGCCGGGCGGCGATCCAGGCGAGATCGGCGCGCCCGTCTGCATCGACCGGGATCACCTCGGCTGCGGCCGCCGGGAAACGATGGCCGTCGCGCACGCACGGGTGCTCGGTCGCGCCATGGAGCAAGAGCGAGGCGGGCGTACGGACGCAGTCACGACCGCCATCGCAATCCATCAGCCCGGGCGAAAGCAGCGTGGCGTTGGCCTCGGTGCCGCCGCTGGTGAAGACGACATGGGTGGCCTTGGCGCCGACCAGGGCGGCGACCTGTTCGCGCGCCCGCTCCAGCGTGGCACGGGCCGCCCGGCCCTCGGCATGAACGGATGAGGGGTTGCCCGGCATCGCAAGCGCGCGCGCCATCGCCTCGACCACCTCGGGACGAACCGGGGTGGTGGCGTTATGGTCGAGATAGGCGCGCGCCGAGGCGATCACGATCCCAGTTGCTCCCAATCTGGCCTCAAGAAGGCAGCCGGCACGAAATGCTTGAATTCGCACCCCTGCGCCGTGCTATAGCCGCCCGTCCGAACCGGCCTTGGCCGGGGCAGCGGCATCGCCGAATGTGGCGACCTGCTCGCATGTTCCCGTCTTGTTCACGGCCGTTAGAACCATTCTAAGCGCCTGATGTAGGGCGCGACCGGCGGGGCCGTCAAGGGCGAACGGGTTATCTGACGGCGCGATGTCCGTCTTTTGACCGCCTCTTTGCGACCCCGACCCAACAAAAGGCGACGAGACAATGCCCGAGGTTATTTTCAACGGACCCGCCGGTCGGATCGAGGGTCGCTACCAGCCCGCCAAGAAGCGCGGCGCGCCACTGGCCATCATCCTGCACCCGCACCCGCAATTCGGCGGGACGATGAACAACCAGATCGTCTACAACCTGTTCTACACCTTCGTGAACCGCGGCTTCTCGGCGCTGCGCTTCAACTTCCGCGGCGTCGGCCGCAGCCAGGGCCATTTCGACCATGGCGCGGGCGAGCTCTCGGACGCTGCCGCGGCGCTCGACTGGATGCAGGCGCTGAACCCCGAGGCCAAGAGCTGCTGGATCACCGGCGTCTCCTTCGGCGCCTGGATCGGCATGCAGCTCCTGATGCGCCGTCCGGAGATCGAGGGCTTCCTGTCGATCGCGGCGATGGCCAACCGCTATGACTTCTCCTTCCTCGCTCCCTGCCCGTCCTCCGGCCTGTTCGTCCACGGCTCGGAGGATCGCGTCGCTCCGGTCAAGGAGGTGATGGCGGTGATCGAGAAGGTGAAGACCCAGAAGGGCATCCAGATCGAGCACACCGTGGTCGAGGGCGCCAACCACTTCTTCGACGGCAAGGTCGACGTGCTGATGGAGCAGGTCGGCGCCTATCTCGACCGGATGGTCGGTCCCGAGATCATCAAGAGCGAGCAGGAGCAGGTCTGAGCCTGCTCCTCAGGGAGCCGGGACCGTCATCCCCCGGCTTCCCGCCATCCTGGCAAGCGTCATGCGCGCGGCCTCGGCTTCCGCCAGGATCCAGTCGCGGAACAGCCTGATCTTGCGCTCGCGCTGGCGCTCCTGCGGATAGACGACCCAATAGGCCCAGTCGGAGCGAATGGCGTGCCCGACGGCAAAGGTGAGCCGTCCGGCGGCGATGTCATAGGCGAACAGTTCCGGCGCGGCCAACGCCACGCCATGGCCTTGCAGCGCCGCCTGGATGCTCATGGCCTGCATGTCGAGGGTCATCGTCGTCCTGCCGGCCGGCGACCAGGAATCGATGCCGAGATCGGCGAACCAGGTCCGCCACTTGGTATCACCGGGGCTGAGAAGCGGTGCATTCAGCAGATCTGCCGGCTCGCGAAGCCCGAGCCGCTCGCGCAGCTCCGGCGTGCAGAGCGGCGCATAGTGGCAGTCGAAGAGCTTCTCCGCCGTCACCCCTGGCCAACCGCCCGGCCCATAGCGCACAGCCATGTCGACCGCTTCCGTGGCGAAATCGACCAGATGCTGGGATGTCCGGACCCGCACGTCGAATTGAGGGTTCTCGACCTGGAACCGGGCCAGGCGCGGCGATAGCCAGGTGATGGCCACGGTCTGCAGGGCCGAGATCGTCAGGACCGTCTGGTTCTCCTCGCAGATCTCGCCGAACACCGTCCCGATGTCGCGGAGCGCCTTGGTGACCGGCCCGGCGAGGCGCTGCCCCAGCGGCGTCAGAACGACCTGCCGCGGCTGGCGGACGAAGAGCGCCGCCCCGACGCGGTCCTCTAGCAGGCGGATCTGATAGCTCACCGCGGCCTGCGTCATGCCGAGCTCGTCGGCCGCGCGGGTGAAATTCTGATGGCGGGCCGCCGCCTCGAAGACCCGGACGGCTGCAAGCGGTGGCAACTTCAGCGGCGAGGACGGGACGGGCATGCCGAAGCATAAGCCCTCTTAATGGCAGGCAGCAATCTTCCGCTTTGTGACGGAGCAGCGCTTCCGCCAGATTCGACCTCATGCGGCGGATGACACCGCCCGCCTCTCCGAGGATCGGATCATGACCTGTCTTCCGCAAACGGCGCCGCTTGCTCCCCGGGGCGATGCTTCCCTCCTGCAGGGCTGGCTCACAGTCCTGCGGCGCGGATTCCGCGTCGCATTCCGGAATAGACCGCTCGCGCTCCTCGATGCGCGCGCACTAGGCGATCTCGGGCTGTCGCGAGACATCGTCGATCCGCCCCGACCTCGTGATCGGGCCGGATTGTGGCTCGACCGCGTCCCGGGATGACCCCAAGGGCGCCTTTGGCGCAAAAGCGGTTTCCACTTTCGCGGAACATGCTCTAGACGACGGCGGAACGACCTCCATCAGATCGCAAGCCGCCATGACCACCTACAAGTCCGATTTCCTGCGCGTTCTCGACGAGCGCGGCCTCATCCATCAGGTCTCCGATGCGGAGGGCCTCGATGCTCTGTGCCGGCAGGGAACGCAGACGGCTTATGTCGGCTATGACGCGACCGCGACCAGCATCCATATCGGCAACCTGATCTCGTTGACGATGCTCTACTGGTTCCAGGAGACCGGCCACCGCCCGATCACGCTGATGGGCGGCGGCACCTCCATGGTCGGCGACCCCTCCTTCCGCGACGATCAGCGCAAGCTGCTCTCGGTCGAGGAGATCGCCACCAACATCGAAAGCATCAAGCGGGTCTTCGGCCGCATCCTGCGCTATGGCGACGGCCCGACCGACGCGATGATGGCCAACAATGCCGACTGGCTCCTGAAGCTGAACTATGTCGAGTTCCTGCGCGATGTCGGCCGGCATTTCTCGGTCAACCGCATGCTCTCCTTCGACTCGGTGAAGCTCAGGCTCGACCGCGAGCAGTCGCTGTCCTTCCTCGAATTCAACTACATGATCATGCAGGGCTACGACTTCACGGAGCTCAACCGCCGCTACGGCTGCCGCCTGCAAATGGGCGGCTCCGACCAGTGGGGCAACATCATCAACGGCGTCGATCTCTCGCACCGGATGGGCGGGCCGCAGCTCTACTGCCTGACGACACCGCTGCTGACGACCTCCTCCGGCGCCAAGATGGGCAAGACCGCCAATGGCGCGGTCTGGCTCAATGCCGACGTCTTCAGCCCCTATGATTTCTGGCAGTATTTCCGCAATACCGAGGACGCCGATGTCGGCCGCTTCCTCAAGGTGTTCACGCGGCTGCCGCTGGACGAGATCGGCAGGCTCGCCGCGCTCGGCGGTGCCGAGCTGAACGAGGCGAAGAAGATCCTCGCCACCGAGATCACCGCGATCGTGCATGGCCGCGAGGCCGCGGAGGCCGCCGCCGAGACGGCCCGCAAGACCTTCGAGGAAGGCACGCTTGCGGCCGACCTGCCGAGCGTCGCGATCGACCGGGCCGAGATCGAACCGGGCGTCGGCGTCCTGACCGCTTTCGTCAAGGCGGGGCTCGTGCCCTCGACGGGCGAGGCCCGCCGCCAGGTCAAGGCGGGCGGTCTGCGCGTGAACGACGTGGTCGTGACCGACGAGCGCGCGCTGCTCGGCCTCGCCGACCTCACGGCGGAAGGCGCGGTCAAGCTCTCCTTCGGCAAGAAGAAGCACGTCCTGCTGCGGCCGGAATAAGCTCTCCGCTTGGCATCCCGTGCGCGGTGCAGCGCGAAGCAATGCGCCGCAGACATGCGACCGCGCTACGAGAAGTCGCCCTCTCCCGCGAGCGATCCCGCATCTGCGCAGCAGCACGTCGTGCCGCAGCGCGTGCGGGAAGACGCACGCTGTCGGCCTCAGCGCCCCGGCACTGGCTGGCCCGGCTGAATCGGTCGGTGCGCAGGCGATCCGCCGAGCGGATCGACGAAGCGGCGCAGAATGCCGGGCGCGATCGCCGAGAGCGGGTTGATCGTCATGGTCGGCGCGCTCGCGGTACCCGCGATCCGGAAATTGACCGCGAAGAGCCCGCCATACTGGCTGCCGCCGCCGAGCAGCGCGCCGACGACCGGAACCTGCGCGAAGGCATTGTTGAAGGCGTAGCCGGGCACGAAGGTGCCGCCGATATCGACCCGGTCGCGGCCATAGTCGACGTTGCCCTGCAGGGTGAAGCCGACCTGCTGACCCCAGATCACCATGTCCGAGATGTCGAGGCGGCTGGCGGAGCGGGTGAATTCCGCGCGCAGCTTGATGAACGCGACCTCGTTGACGTTGATCGGCGCGCGGGCCGCGCTGTTGTCGGAGCGATCGGCCGACAGCGCCTGCGCCGCATGCTCGCCGACGACGCGCTGCAACGCCGGCTCGTCGCGCACCACGAAATTACGGAACAGCAGCTCCCCGCTCTGGCGCGTCTCGCCCGGACCGAGATTGAGGATGAGATCGCCGCCATGGGCCCGGCGGTAGAGATCGACGAACCGCAGCAGCGCGCCGCCATTCTCCGACTGGACAAGTAGAGCCCCTGCCCCGCTCGTCTGTTTCGCGGTCACGTCCGCCCGACCGATGCGTCCCTGGAAGGCGACACTGCGCATGTCCCCGCCGCGCTTGGAGAGCTTGAGCGTGGCGTTGGTGATCGCCTCGTTGTTGAAGCCGGTGAGGATCGGCACATCGAGATCGAGATCGATGTCGCCGCCGCGCCCGGCCTGCTTGTCGCCGCGGGGGGCGGAGGGGCCGGATGCCTGCTGAATATCCCGGATGAAGGGCCGGACATCGGCGACCGCACCGCGCACGACCAGCTTCATGACGTTGCCATCGCGCTTGGCATCGACCTTGAGGTTGTCGCCCGCGGAAAGCCGGAACTGCGACAGGCTGGCGCTCTCGAAGCCGTTCTGGCGGTTCAGCTCGACCTTGCCGCGGATCAGGACCGGATTCGAGTCGAACACGAGATCGTCGAGATCGGGTCCGTCGGGATCCGCGAGATAGTTGAAGGTCAGCTTCGCAGGCCGTCCGGCCGGCTTGCTCAAGCCCGGCATCGCGCCTTCGAGCGATGCCTTGGTCAGGTCGCTCTCGACACGCGGTGGCAGGTCCGCGCCCTTCCCGAGCGCCTTCGTCACCCGCACCTGGACGGGGCCGTTGATGCCGGCCTCGGGCCCGAGCCCGCGCTTCTGGCGCGCCGCATTGTCGAGCGTCAGCGTCAGGTTGGCCTCGCCCTTGCCGCGCGCGTCCTGGCGAATCTCGACCTGGGCCTTGTCGCCGCCGACGCGCGCCTCGCCGCGCAGCTGCAGGCCGTTGCGGTCAGCATTGACGGTCAGATTGCCGCTATCGAGCTTCTCGGTACCGAGCAGGGTGTCGGAGGCCACTCCGGTCAGCGTGCCCGTACTGGTGACGACGATTTCGCCCGGCTGCGGATCATCGACCAGCGCCAGATTGACCGTGCTCTTGAGGTCGCTGTTGCCGCGCAGGCTCGCCGGGTCGATCCCGCCAGGCGAAAACTCCTTCAGCGCCGGAAAGCCGAACAGCGCCGTCAGCGCCTCCATCGACCCGGTCGTGCGGAACGCCGCGCGCGCTGGCGTGCGCTTGACCCATGTCTCGGCGATGTCGAACGAGCCCTCGCTGAGCTGCAGCTGCCGGCCATTGCCGAGATCGGCCGTCGCCTTGCTGATCGCGAGCTTGACCGTACGCCCCGTCGTCCGCCCGGACACGCTGGCATCGATCAGCGGCGGCAGTCCCGGACCGGGCAGGAAGCGCACCTGCGAGGCATCGACGACGACCGAGAGCGCATTGTCGGGGATGCCGGCGCCCTGCATCAGGCGGGCATGGTCCTCGGCGGCCAAGTCCATGTCGACCCGCAGCGAGGCGAGGCGGCCGCTGATGAACTGGCGCGAGAGCGTGCCGTGGACATCGGGTGAGGTCCAGCGTGGCCACAGCGCCAGGGCCGCGCGCGGATCGGAATCCGTGGCGACGATCGAAAAGCGCTGCAAGGGCGAGCCGCCGACCTGCTGCACGAGACCACGGCCTTCCGCCCTGATCCCCGGCCCCTGGACCGACATCGTGTCGATCCGCACTTCGCTGCTGCCCGGATCGATCCGCAGTTCCGCCTTGAGCGCATCGATCGCGACCGGAGGATCGGCATCGACGCCTGCGAGCTGCCCCTTCGCCTCCAGGCCGGAGCGCCAGGCACTGCCATCGGCGCGCAGGCTGCCGGTGCCGTTCAGCCGCGTGGCCCCCGCATTGAGGCCGAAGGATCTCACCTCGATCGTCGAAAGGTCGCCACTGCTGGCGATCTCGACATGGGCGGCGTCGACGGCGATCGGCGGTACCGGGCTGTCGGGGAAGCGGATGGTGCCGGGCAGCACTTCGAGCCGCGCCTCGATCGACTTGCGACCGTCCGGCGCCTGGCTGAGGCTGGCCTTGCCGCGCACCGGCAGCCCTTCGATGGCGAGCCCGCCGGTCCCCATCGCGAGCGCGACCGCTTCCGCCGGCTCGAACCGGACGATGTCGATATCGGCGCGCTGCGTGCCGTCGGCCGCGCTCGAGAGGTCGATCGCGAGCTCCTTCCAGCGCTGGCCGGTGCGGCCCTTGGCGGTCAGGCGGGTACCTCGCTCCCCGGTGCGGGCCAGCCGGATCTCGACATCCTCGAGACTGGCCCTCTGACGGCCATCCGGATCGACCAGCAAGAGGCGGGCGCCGTTCATGCCCGCCGTCTCCAGCGCGCCGAGCAGGCCGTCGCCCTGGCCCAGCGTCGAGACTGCGGCCATGATTCCGGTGAAGGCGTTCCACTGAGCCGCGTCGGGCAGGGTCGAGGGCGGTCGCGTCTCGGCCGGAGCGGAATCGGCGTTGACGATCAGCGCGCCGTCCTTGTTGACGCCGAGGCGGACATTGACGCCCCGCAGGTCGACGGAGGTCAGCCGGATCTCGCCGCGCAGCAGCGCCATCGGCTCGTAGCCGAGAATGGCTTCGGGTGCGCGGATGGCGGCACCGCTCTTGTGGCGGAACGACACCTGCCGCACGCGAAGCTGAGAATGTCCGTCGATGCGCCCGAGCTCGGCGGCGGCAGCCTCGACCGTCCAGTCACGGCCGAGACGCTCCTCGATCGCATGGGCGATGCGCCCCTCCAGCCCCGACAGCGGCACGAGGCCGGTGACCAGCAGGGTCGCCGCCGCGCCGGCGAGCGTCACGACCGCGACCACGACCGCAACCACGATCGTGACGAGGCCCGCCTTGGCGCGTCGCGTCACCTCGGCCACGTCGCAATCGGCAGCCGGCGTCGCGATCGGTGCCGAAGCGGCCTCCGGCTTGTTCGCGTCCTGGTCCAGCAAGGCCTTCTCGGTCCTCTCGGGCAAATGATCCGCTTCGGGTTCGACGGCTAGAGGCTGCGTTGCTCGGCGCCATCCGCTACAGGCGGCGTCATCTGTCGATGCAGCCGAGCCAGGCGATTCGGCAAGCCGCGCTGATGGCTCGGCCTGACCGTACTCGATCATCGCTCGCGACCTCGCGCCGGCCGATGCAGGACGAAGGCGACGAAAGGAAGGCGAATCAATGGCATTGCCGGCAAGCTTGCAGGATGGTGATCCCGCTCCCGATTTCACGCTCGGCCGCGATGGCGGCGGCACCCTGTCGCTGTCGGACTTCAAAGGGCGCAAGCTCGTCCTCTACGCCTACCCGAAGGACGACACGCCGGGCTGCACGCAGGAGGCCATCGCCTTCAACGGCCTGCGCAAGGAATTTGCCGCCGCGGACACGGAAATCGTCGGCATCTCGCCTGACCCGGTCAAACGCCACGACAAGTTCAAGGCCAAGCACGGGCTCGAATTTCCGCTCGTCGCGGACGACGAACTGCTGGCCCTGCAGGCCTATGGCATCTGGGTCGAGAAGAGCATGTATGGCCGCACCTACATGGGCGTGGAGCGCACCACCTTCCTGATCGGCCGCGACGGCAGGATCGCGCGGATCTGGCGCAAGGTGAAGGTCGCCGGGCACGCCGAGGAGGTTCTCGCGGCAGCCAAGGCGCTGTGACGGGCCAGAGCTCCTTGAGCGCGACAAGGCGGGGTTTGCGAAAGATTAACCTTAACAAGGTCTAGTGGGGCATCGGCAGCGTAATTTCCGGTCCCGCGTAAATGACTCACCCCGCTTCGACAGGCCCCGCCCTTCCGGTCACCGGCCTGGTCACGCACAAGACTTACACCATCCGCCGCTCGACTCTGCTCGCCGGGCTCGCCTGGCTGGCGCTGACCACTGCGGGCAGCGGCGCGGCGGGTTGGTACGTCCTGAGCAAGGACGACCTCGCAGCGCGGCTGATCGCCCGCGAGACGACGCGCCAATATGCTTATGAAGACCGGATCGCGGCCCTGCGCGCCGATGTCGACCGCCTCGCCAGCCGGGCCCTGCTCGACCAGGACGGCGTCGAGGCCCGCGTCGACGAGCTGGCGACGCGGCAGGCCGAGCTGGAATCGCGGCAATCCCTCGTCACCGCGCTCGCCGATACGCTCCAGGCCGGCGGCATCGTCACGGTGCCCAAGGCGCCCCTGCGGCCGCGCATACTGAAGCCCGAGGAGCCGATCCGGGCATCCGGTGTCACCAGCTTCGCGCCGATCATGCCGACCAAGCCGACGCCGGCGCCCGACTCGCCGGTCTTGCGCGGCGCCGGCGACAATCAGGGTGCCCCCTGGAAGTCCGGCGAGGCGGAAGCGCAGCCGCCGGCGCAGCGTGTCGACGCCGCCCTCACCCGGCTGGATCGCGCCATCACCAATACGACTGGCGCGCAGCTTGCCGCACTCAGGGAGATGGATGACTCGCTCGCCGCCTCGCAGAAGCGCCTGCGCGGCGCCCTCTCCGAGACCGGGCTCGACACCGACAGGATGGCGGCCCAGAGCGGCATCGCCAAGGGCGTCGGCGGCCCGTTCGTCCCGTTCAAGATCGACCCTGCCGCGGGCCCCTTCGAGGCGACGCTGAGCGCCTTGCAGCCGCGCATCTCGGCAGTGATGCGGCTGCGCGGGCTGGTCGAGCAATTGCCGCTCGCCAAGCCGATGGCCGGCGACGCCGACTTCACCTCCAATTACGGCTACCGGGTCGATCCTTTCACCCGCGGGCCGGCCATGCATACCGGCGTCGACTTCCGCGCCGAGACCGGCTCGCCGATCCGGGCCACGGCTCCCGGCAAGGTCATCACCGCCGAGTATTCTGGCGGCTATGGCAACATGGTCGAGATCGAGCATGCCAACGGCATCACCACGCGCTACGCCCATATGTCGGCGATCCTCGCCTCGGTCGGCCAGACCGTGACGACCGGAACAGTCGTCGGCCGCGTCGGCACCACCGGTCGCTCGACCGGGCCACATCTGCATTACGAGACCCGCATCAACGACGAGCCGGTCGATCCGACCCGCTTCCTGCGCGCTGGCGGCAAGCTCGCTGCCGCGAACTGAGCCGGCCGCACCGGCGGTTTTCAGACGCTTTCGCCGCCCGGGGCAGCGAGAAACCTTGCAAGGCGCCGCCCGCTTCCCTATCGCTCGCGCGAACGGAACTGAAGGCGGAACCAGATGAGCAAGCCGGGCGCGAACGGACTGACCTATGCGCAGGCGGGCGTCGATATCGACGCCGGCAATGCGATGGTCGACCAGATCAAGCCGCTGGTGCGCGCGACGCGCCGGCCGGGAGCGGATGCCGAGATCGGCGGCTTCGGCGGCCTGTTCGATCTCAAGGCCGCCGGCTTCAGCGACCCGATCCTGGTCGCGGCCAATGACGGCGTCGGCACCAAGGTCAAGATCGCGATCGAGAGCGGCCTGCATTCGACGATCGGCATCGACCTCGTCGCGATGTGCGTCAACGACCTGATCGTTCAGGGCGCCGAGCCCCTGCTCTTCCTCGACTACTATGCCACCGGCAAGCTCGACCCCAAGGTCGGGGTCGAGATCGTGCGCGGCATCGCCGATGGCTGCCGGCAGGCCGGCTGCGCCCTGATCGGCGGCGAGACCGCCGAGATGCCCGGCATGTATGCCGAGAAGGACTACGATCTCGCGGGCTTCGCCGTCGGCGCGGCCGAGCGCGGCTCGCTGCTGCCGCGCGCCGACCTTCAGCCCGGCGATGTCGTCTTTGGCTTGCCCTCCTCCGGAGTCCACTCCAACGGCTACTCGCTCGTCCGGCGCATCGTCGCACTGAGCGGGCTCGCCTGGGATGCGCCCGCCCCCTTCGCGACCGGCACCAGCCTGGCAGAGGCCCTGCTCGTCCCGACCCGGATCTACGTCAAGCCGCTGCTGGCCGCGATCAAGGCGACGACCGGCATCAAGGCGCTGGCGCATATCACCGGCGGCGGCTTCCCCGACAACATCCCGCGCGTCCTGCCGGACGGGCTCGGCGTCGCACTCGACCTCGCCGCCATTCCCGTCCCGCCCGTCTTCGGCTGGCTCGCCCAGGTCGGCGGCGTTGCCGAGCGCGAGATGCTGCGGACGTTCAACTGCGGCATCGGCATGATCGTTGCGGCCGAGGCCGCCAAGGCCGAGGAAGTCGCGGCTGCGCTGGTCGCGGCCGGCGAGGCCCCGGTCAGGCTCGGCGAGATCGTGCCCGTGACTGAGGGCGAGGAGCAGGTCTCCTATCGCGGCAAGCTCGCCCTGTGACGACTGCGACCGCTCGCCCGCGCGTCGGGATTCTGATCTCCGGCCGCGGCTCCAACATGGTTTCGCTGGTCGAGGCTGCGCGCGCCGACGGCTTCCCCGCCGAGATCGCTCTCGTGCTCTCGAACGTGCCGGGCGCGGGCGGCCTCGACCGCGCGAAGGCGTTCGGCATCGCCACCGCGACCGTCGATCACCGCGCCTTCAACAAGGATCGCGAGGCCTTCGAACGCGCCATGGATGAGGTCCTGCGCGTCAACCAGATCGATCTCGTGGTGCTGGCCGGCTTCATGCGGATCATGACGCCGTGGTTCGTACGGCGCTGGGAAGGCCGGCTGATCAACATCCATCCCTCGCTGCTGCCACTGTTCAAGGGCACGCATACGCATCGCCAGGCCCTGGAGGCCGGCGTCGCCGAGCATGGCTGCAGCGTGCATTTCGTCGTGCCCGAACTCGATGCCGGGCCCGTCATCATGCAGGCCAAGGTGCCGGTCCAGGCCGGCGACGATGAGGACACGCTGGCTTCGCGCGTCCTTGTGCAGGAACACCTGCTCTATCCCCGTGCGCTCGCCGAGGTCGCCTCGGGCCGCGTCGCGCTGGTCGACGGGGCCGTCGTCAGGCGCTGAGCCTGTTCGCGCCGCTCGCTCTCCTCCCGGCAGCGCGCCTCCTCCTCCTTCTGCCAGCGCCGGAACAGATCGGCGCGGCGTGCCGGATAGCGCTCCTCGCGAGCGACGAGATCGGTGATCCGGTCGGTACGGAAGTGGCGGAAAGCCTGGCGCAGCTCGCACCAGGCGATGACGATGCGGACCCGCTCGTAGAAGGTCATGCCGATCGGCCAGATCATGCGCTGCGTGTCCTGCCCGCTCTCGTCGCGATAGCGCATCTCGAGCTTGCGGCCCTGCCGGATGGCGGCGCGCACTGCGGCGACATCGACCTGGTCGACGGGTGCGTCACGGCCATAGGCCGGCGCGAACAGGGCGCCGTCGAGCAGGATCGGCCGCAGATGCGGCGGCAGAACCGCCGCGACCTTGCTGACGACATCCTCCGCCGCCCGCGCCAGTACGGGATCGGCCCGCTCCCCGAGCCAGCGCATGCCGACGAGCACCGCCTCGATCTCGTCCGGCGACAGCATCAGTGGCGGCAGGTCGAAACCGGCGTCGAGCACATAGCCGATTCCGGCCTCGCCGCGCACCGGCACACCCTGGCGAACCAGCGCCGCGATATCGCGATAGACGGTGCGGACGGAGACATCGAGCTCGGCGGAGAGCGTCTCCGCCGTCACCGGCCGGCGCCGGCGGCGCAGGCTCTGGATCATGTCGAGCAATCGTTCGGCGCGCTGCATGGCGACGGTTCCCGCTTCCGCTTATCCGATGCCACAATGCTCTAGCGCTGCTGACAGCTCCTGTCAGCAGCGTGTCAGTAGGGTCCGGCCTCGTCGAGGTCGGTCTGCGGAGGGGATCATGATCGAATTGCACAGCTTCGGGCCGGCCTTTGGAACGCCGGACCCCAGCCCGTTCTGCATCAAGGCCGAACTGCTGCTGAAGCTTTCGGGACTGCCCTACCGGCGGGTCACCGGCAACCTGCAGCGCGCACCGAAGCGCAAGCTGCCGGTCATCGTGGATGACGGCGTGACCGTCGCCGATTCGAGCTTCATCCGCTTTCACCTCGAAGGCCGGCACGGCATCGACTTCGACAAGGGCCTGAGCGCCGAGCGCAGGGGCACGCTCTGGGCTGTCGAGAAGATGCTCGAGGAGCAGATCTACTGGATCATGGTCGACGAGCGCTGGATGGACGACGCCAATTTCGCGCGCGGCCCGGTGAACTTCTTCAAGTCAGTTCCCGCGCCGCTGCGCCCGCTGGTCTGCGCGATGATCAGACGCTCGGTCCGCCGCAACCTATACGGCCATGGTCTCGGCCGGCACAGCCAGGCCGAGAAACTCAAGCTGGCGGAACGCGCGCTCGACGCCATCGTCGCTATCCTGGCGGATCGCGCCTATCTCGGGGGCGACGAGCCTGCCGGCGGCGACGCCGCGCTCGGCGCCTTCATGATCGCCGGGCTGACGCCGCTGTTCGAATCGCCGCTTCGGGGGCTGATCGAAGCGCGCCCCAGCCTCGTCGCCTATGCGACGCGGATGCGGGAGCGCTTCTTCCCGGAGGTGGAAGCGATCAGACCGGCCGCTTGAGCTTGCAGCGGTCGATGAAGCCGAGGCCCTTCTCGCGCGCCGAGTCGTTGAAGTAGCCGGTGTCGCGGAAGGCCTGGATCTCGTCCTTGGTCATCGCCGTGACGGTGCCCTTGGCGTAGCAGCTGCACGGTGTGTGCACGGCTTCGCGCGTCGTGCTCATCAGCCGCGACTGCGTCACCAGGCAAGCGTCGAAGGCGCGCAGCTGAATCTGGTAGGGCGTCAGGTTTTTGGCGGTCGGATCGGGCGGCGGCAAGGCGCTCGAGCCGCTCGCCGCATGGGCACCGAGCCCCGCCAGCACAGACAATCCACCGGCCAGCAAGACCGCACCCATCCGCCGCATGATCATGATTTCAGTTGTCCTTGGCGCGCAGGCGCATTGGCGCCGCTGTATGGCCCGCCTGCGCAGCGGAAGGGCCATACTGCCGCCCAAACGTCAAGGGTCTGCGCGCGACCGGGGGTTGCGTCGCGGGAAGATGCCTAGAAAGCGCCGGTCGCGCCGCGTGCGCTCACGCCTTCTTGATCCAGACCTTGTTGTCGTGGAATGCAGCCCCGCCAAAGGGGGCGGGCCCGTCCGCCCCGGTAATGGTGTTGATGCCGCGCCCGTGCTTGTGAGCCGCATTGGGCCAGATCGATTCGGCGATGACGACGCCGCGGACGACGCCAGCAAACAGCACCGCGCTGAGATGCACGCTGCCGCGCGCGTTACCGACGACAACCTCGTCCCCGGCCGCGATGTCCAGGCGGGCAGCGTCCTCGGGATGCAGCATCAGCGTCGGGCCGACTTCCTTCTTCACCGAGCTCGGCGTCTCCGTGAAGGTCGAGTTGAGGAAGCTCCGGGCCGGGCTTGTTGCCAGACGGAAGGGATGCTCGGCGTCGACATTGTCGAGCACGTCCCAGTAGTCGGGCAGCGCCGGCATCTGCTGCCAGGGGCCGACACGGCCGGCATTGGGGTTTGGTACCTTCGGCCAGTCCGGCTTGAAGCGGAACTTGCGATCGCGATAGCCGAAGCCGTCGAGATAATGCGCCGTGCGAAAATCCGGCTGCACGTCGAGGAAATCATTCGCGATCAATTCGTCGAGCGTGCCGCGCCCGCTTTCGCGCAGCGTCCAGTCGACGAGCTCGCGCGGGCTCATCGCGAAGCCGCGATGCTCTGCGCCGAGACGCTTGGCCAGATCGCAGATCAGATCATGGTTCGAGCGGCATTCGCCGGCGGGCTCGATCAGCTTGCCGCCCCACATGATGTGCTGGTGGCCGCCGCCCTGGTAGATGTCGTCATGCTCCATGAACTGGGTCGCCGGCAGCACGATGTCGGCCATCTTCGCCGTCTCGGTCATGAACTGCTCATGCACGACGGTGAAGAGGTCGTCGCGGGCGAAGCCCTGCTTGACCAGCTCCTGCTCGGGCGCGACCGAAACCGGGTTGGTGTTCTGGATGAACAGCGCCTTCACCGGCCCGCCCTGCCGAAGTGCCTCGGCATCACCGGTCAGGATGCGCCCGATCTGCGACTGGTCGAGCTCACGGATGCGTGGATCGCGGACGTCGAGCCCCTCGATCAGGCTCTTGCGCCAGGCATAGATGCCGCTGTTGCTGTGGAAGGCGCCGCCGCCCTCATATTGCCAGGCGCCCGTCACCGTCGGCACGCAGAGCGCCGCATGCATCGAGACCGCGCCGTTGCGCTGGCGGGCGAAGCCGTAGCCGAGGCGGAAGAAGCTGTTCTTGCGCGTCCCGACGAGCGCGGCGAATTCCTCGATCTGCGCGACCGAAAGCCCGGTGATGGCCGCGGCCCATTCCGGCGTGCGGCTCTGCAGATGCGCTTCGAGCTCGTCCGGCGCATCCGTATGCGCGGCGAGATAGTCGCGGTCGGCATGGCCGTCGCGGAAGAGCACATGCATCACGGCGCAGGCCAGCGCCGCATCCGTGCCCGGCCGCAGCACCAGCGGCAGGTCGGCCTGGGCGAGCGTCGCATTGTGGTAGATGTCGATCGCGACGATCTTCGCGCCGCGCGTCTTCCGCGCCTTGATGGCGTGGTGCATCACATTGACCTGCGTGTGCACGGGATTCGTGCCCCAGATCACGATGCAGTCGGACTTCGCCATCTCGCGCGGATCAGGCCCGGCGAGGCGCCCCGTCCCGGCGATGAAGCCGGTCCAGGCCGTGGTCGTGCAGATCGTCGAATACTGGCCGGAATAGCGCTTGGCATGACGCAGGCGGTTGATGCCGTCGCGCATGACAAGCCCCATCGTGCCGGCATAGTAGTAGGGCCAGATGGAATCGGCGCCGTGCTCGGCCTCGATCGCCAGGAACCGGCGGGCGATCTCGTCCAGCGCCTCGTCCCAGGAGATGCGCTCGAATTCGCCCGAGCCCTTCGGCCCGGTCCGGCGCAGCGGATGCAGCAGGCGGTCGGGATGATGGATGCGCTCGGCGTAGCGCGCGACCTTCGCGCAGATCACGCCGTCCGTGTAGCTCTGGCGCTTGCTGCCCCGGACGCGGCCGATGCTGCGCCCGTCGATGACCTCGACCTCCAGCGAACAGGCGGAGGGGCAGTCATGCGGGCAAACCGACGGGCGGTGGGCGATGCGTGGCAGTTCGGTCATGCGCCTGTCGTAGAGCATGATTGGAAAAAGTGGAATGTGCGCAAGTCTCATCGCCCTCTGCGTGGCCGTCATCTTGCTTGATCGACAGGGCCGCCGGTCACCCGCGGCCTCCCGCCGCAGCCAGGCATCAACCTCGGGTTAATCCTAATGCTTCACTTTGCCCGCACCATTCGTGAGAGGCGCCTTTCGCGCTGGAGTTCAGTTTGATGCGTAGCGTTGCGTTCCTGGCGGGCCTGCTCGCCTGCCTTGTCTTGTCGTCGCCGGATCGAGCCCAGGCTCAGTCGCCCGACTACACCACCCTCACCTCGCCGCAGTCGGCCCAGAACTGGTACGTTACCCTCGGTGCCGGTGTCCGCTACCAGCCCGACTATACCGGCTCGGATGACTATGTGTTTCGGGCACGGCCGATCATCTCGCTGGGCCGAGGCCTGAAGAGCACCTGGTGGTCGGCCGAGGACGACGCGATGCTCAGCATCGGTGTCTTCTCCGGCCAGGGCTGGCGGGTCGGCTTCTCGGGCGACCTGCTCTGGAAGCGCAGTGCCGAAGTCAATCCGGCGCTCGTCGCAGTGCCCTCGACCAAGTTCGGCGCCGAGGCCGGCGGCTTCGTCGAATTCTACCCGACCTCCTGGCTGCGCGCCCGCGCCGATGTCCGCCGCGGCATCGTCGCCCATGACGGCGTCGTGGCCGACTTGAAGCTCGACGCCTTCACCACTGTCGGCGCCTGGACGCTCGGCGCCGGCCCGCGCATGCGGATCGCCTCGGCCGACTATGTCCGGACCTATTTCGGCACCGGCGGGGCCATGCCCGGCACGGGCGGTCTGCTGCAGCGCTTCAACACCGGCGTTCATTCGGTCGGCGCGCTGGCGCAGCTCACCTACAACTGGACCGACAACTTCAAGACGACGGCCTATGTCGAGTACAAGCGGCTCGTCGGCGACGCCACCCGCTCGCCGATCGTCAGGCCGTACGGCTCGCGCGACTCGATCACGATCGGCCTCTCGGCGAGCTACTCCTTCGACACGGGAACGAATTACTCCCTGGGCGGGCTCTGAGGCCCTGCTTCGGCATGGCCGGGCTCGCTCCCGGCCATGCCGGGTCCTCGACATGAAAAAGGCGGGCCGGAGACCGGCCCGCCTTCTGTGCTTTTCAGCAATCGGCTGAAATCAGCCGACGATCTCGTTGCCCGAGAAGAACTGGGCGATCTCGATCGCCGCCGTCTCCGGCGCGTCCGAGCCGTGCACCGTGTTCTCGCCGACCGACTCGGCGAAGAGCTTGCGGATGGTGCCTTCGGCGGCATTCGCCGGGTTGGTGGCGCCCATGACTTCGCGATACTTCGCGATGCCGTCCTCGCCTTCGAGAACCTGGACGACGACCGGGCCGGAGGTCATGAACTCGACGAGCTCGCCGAAGAAGGGGCGCGCCGAATGGACCGCATAGAAGGTCTCGGCCTGGCCCTTGGTCATCTGGATGCGCTTCTGCGCGACGATGCGCAGGCCGGCCTTCTCGATGACCGCGTTGACCGCGCCGGTGAGATTGCGCCGCGTCGCATCGGGCTTGAGAATGGAGAAGGTACGCTGAACAGCCATCGGTCGATCCTTGGGGAAATTCGGGGGAATGCGGCGCGCTTATAGCGGCGCCCTCCCTGCCCCACAAGGCTCGTCGGCGGAGGCGATTGCGCTTCCGGGGGCGCTCAGTGACGCGTCAGGAAGCTGCGGGCCTCGCGCAGCGCCTCGGCGATCTGGTCGCGCGTCATCTCGAGCGCCAGCTCCTGGCGGTGCGCCGCGGCGCGGCTGCAACCACGGGCCTGGGCGATGTTGAACCACTTCTGCGCCGCGACCAGGTCGACGGGGATGCCGCGGCCAGCCGCATGCATCAGGCCAAGTTCGTAATAGGCCTCGGCCGAAGCCTCGCTCGGGATCACCAGGGAAGCGGGGATCGCGCTCATTTCCATGCGTGCCATGACAACCACCCTCTGTCTTCGTTTCGTGCCGGCCACCCGTCCAAAGGCCCGGCTTGTTGAGGCAGAGATTGGCGGCGGCCCTTAAAAGCGCCGCTAAAATTCGCGATGAATCGAAACTCAACGAGAGATGAGCGAGCGGTTAAATCAACGCCCCGTTCATCCTCGGATTGAGAAAAGCGCAGTCTTTTCAATGGCTCTCGCGACGAATGTGACCGAGCGCGTTGACGGAGGATTCACCCTCCCTTGCGGAAGGAGGTGTCCACCCTGCCGCAAGGGCAGCTTGGAAAGCGTTACGCGCTCGGATATGGTTCATATCTAAACCATGCAACATAGCGTGGTCTGACAGGGAGGTATGCCATGCCTATCGGATCGAATGCTCGGCGAGCGTCACTGGCCGGGTTCGGCTTCATCGTCGTCGGGTTTGCATCGATCGGGCCCGCCGCGGCGCAGGATGTCGCCGGCACCTGGCAGCGCGATACCGGTGCCTCGCGCGTGCGCATCGCCAAATGCGGCGATGCGATGTGCGGCACGCTGACCTGGCTCAAGAAGACTGACGGGCCGGCCAAGGTCGGGCAGCGCATCCTCTACGACATGAAGCCGTCAGGCGACGGCAAATGGGCCGGCAGCGCCTTCAACCCCGAGGACGGCAAGACCTATTCCGGCACGATGACTCTGTCGGGCGACGCGCTGACGACCTCGGGCTGTGTGATGGGCGGGCTGATCTGCCGCTCGGTGAAGTGGGTGCGGGCGGACTGAGGGACCCGGCGGCGCGATTGACACGACGGGCGCGTGAAGCCCCTCCCGTCATTGGAAGGGGTTTGGGTCACAGCTCCCGCGAAAACTTATCCCCGCGCCACCGCCTCGTGCTTAAGCTCTTCCCGCTCCGCCCGACCAAGGGGGCTGTCGCGAGGCATCGTGCGGCCGGGCGGGGTTTGCGGGTTTCGTCGTCCCAGGCCGTTGCGGGCTCGAGGACGGTGGAGGCGCAGATCGCCATCGCGCAGGTGAGTCAGGCTGCGCGACCCGTGACACGGATAACCAGAAGGCGATCTGGCGGCATCAAAGACCTGCGCGCGGGGCGAGGTGGCGGCTGACGGCGCTGCTTCGACTTAAGACATTCGACATCGGCATCGGCACGCAGCCGTCGACTGCGACGCCACAACGCCCCGCGCATCCCCTCGGATACGCTTTCGCCCGAAACCCGGCGGCCATCAGGCCGCACGGGGCTATCGGCGCGTCCGGCCTCAGCGGGCTCTCTGTCCGAACAGGATCGCCTTCTCTTCGGGGGTGCTGATGCCGGCCGGGTTGCGCAGCGCCTCGCCGACCTTGATGCCGCGCATGACCGCCGGGCGCGCGAACATCGTCTCGAGCCAGCGCGCGACATGGGGGAACTGCTTGAGGTCCTGGCCCTGCTTCTCCCAGCCCTTGGCCCAGCCGATGCAGGCCATGTCGGCGATCGAATAGTCGCCGCAGATATAGTTGCGGCCTTCCAGGCGCTTGTTCAGCACGCCGTAGAGCCGGTTCGCCTCGTTGGTGTAGCGATCGACGGCGTAGGGGATCTTCTCGGGCGCATAGAGCCGGAAGTGATGCGTCTGGCCGAGCATCGGCCCGAAGCCGCCCATCTGCCAGAACAGCCATTCATCCACCGCGACGCGGGCGCGCTCATCCGCCGGATAGAACTGCCCGGTCTTGCGCCCGAGATATTGCAGGATCGCGCCGGATTCGAAGACCGAGATCGGCCTCCCGTCCGGCCCTTCCGGGTCGATGATCGCCGGCATGCGGTTGTTCGGCGAGATCGCCAGGAACTCCGGCTTGAACTGGTCGCCCTTGCCGATGTTCACCGGCACGATGGTGTAGGGCAGCCCGCACTCCTCCAGCATGATGGTGATCTTCCACCCGTTCGGGGTGGGCCAGTAGTAGAGGTCGATCGGCTTGGTCTGGCTGGCGGACATGCTTCGCTTCCGGTCACGGTGCAGACAATGGAGAGCGACTTGTAGGCTTCTTCGTCAGCGCGAGAAAGAGCGTCCGAATTCGCGCCACGCAGCCTCGTCATGCCGTGGATATAGGTGCAAAAGCGGCTGAAACCTGTCTCAGAGCACCATCTTGAAGCCTTCGTGGCTCTGCTCGAAACCGAGCCGGACATAGAAGCGGTGGGCGTCGCCGCGCGCCTTGTTCGAGGTCAGCTCGGCTATTCCGGCCCCGTTCTCACGCGCGAAAGTGAGCGCGTGCGCGACCATCAGTGCGCCGATGCCCTGCCCGCGCCGCTCCGGCGCGACATGGACGCTCTCGAACTTGGCGCGCATCCGCCCGCGCGCGATCAGCCCCGGGATCAGCGTGACCTGGATCGTGCCGATCACCGCGCCTTCCTCCTCCGCAACGAACAACGCGCTGTGCGTGGAGGCGTCGATCGCCAGGAAGGCGTCGAGATAGCTCGGATGCGCGGCCTCGACCGCAATCTCCTCCCGCGTCAGCTGCGGCTGCGGCGAGCCCAGCATGATCAGGGTCGCGATGCGGGCGACATCGTCGCGGCTGGCGCGGCGGAGCACGATGCCGACGGTCGCGGCGTTGACGGTGGTCATCGGGTTCGCTCCCCTTCGGTCGCACGATGGCAAGTCCTCCCCGCCCCAGGCGCGGGGAGGTGCGGGCTGCTCAGTCCAGGAGCCGCAAGCGCGTCAGCCGGCTCGGGCTACTCTCGGCCAGGAGGATGTCGCCGCCGGGCATGCCGTAGATTCCGTGTGCGCCCATCAGGAAGGGCCGGCAGCGGCCGACCTTCTCGCCATTCGGGCCGATCTTCTGGAGGGTCGGCTGGGTATCGGTCACATAGGTGTTGCCGTCCGCGTCGCCCCAGATCGCCACCGGATCGTGGAAATGGGTCCAGTTCCCGAGGTGATTGCCGTTGCGGTCGAAGATCTGGACACGGTGATGCGCGCGGTCGACGACGAGAACGCGGCCATCGGCATGCGTCCAGATCGCATGCGGCCAGCCGAACTGACCATCGCCGCAGCCCTGCTCGCCCCAACTCTGGATGTGGACGCCATAGGCCGAGAAGCGGTGGATCCGGCTCGCGGCATAGCCGTCGGCGACATAGATGTCGCCCCAGTCCGAGACATGCACGTCGGTCGGATGGTTGAAGGGCGCCAGCGGCTCGCCGCGCTGGCCGAGCCCGCTGATGCGCTCGCCGGCCGCCGAGCAGATGATGACCTCGTGCATGTCGCGGTCGACGCAGAGGATGCGCCCGGCTGCGTCCGCCGTGAGCATGTGCGAATCCGCGATCAGTTCGCCTCCCCAGCCGCCGAGATACTCGCCCTCGGGCGACAGCTCGATCACGCGGGGATCGTTCGGCTGGGTCAGCGGGTCGTGCCGCAGCATGACGAAGATGTGCCCCCGGGAATCGACCGTGACATCGGTGACGAAGCCCGCGTTCTGCGGCCAGGAGCCAAACGGCCGCTCGACAAGGTACCGGGCGTCGCCCAGGGCGACGATGAGTTCGGGAGTGGGCAAGGCGTTCCTCGTTCGATCGATCAGGCGCAGGCCGGGAATCCAGCATAGGCCCTATACCGCAAAATCACTTCCGGATCGGCCGCTCATCGCCATGTCCGGATGGCATGCCCGCCGCACACCATCGCGTGACCGGTGTCGTCAGCGGGCACGGAAGGGGGTACCAGCCCTGCCCGACGCCAGCCCACGCCCATTTCGCCATCGGAACATGCCATGTCTGACACTCTTGAACTCGGCCTCGACACCTTCGGCGATGTCACATCCGGGGCCGACGGCAATCTGCTGCCGCATGCGCAGGTGATCAGGAATCTCGTCGACGAGGCCGTGCTCGCCGACAGTCTCGGCATCGATTTCTTCGGCGTCGGCGAACATCATCGTGCCGATTTCGCAATATCCACCCCCGAGACGGTGCTTGCAGCCATCGCGGCGAAGACCAGCCGCATTCGGCTCGGCTCGGCGGTGACGGTGCTGAGCTCGGACGATCCGATCCGGGTCTTCCAGCGCTTCTCGACGGTGGACGCCATCTCGAACGGGCGCGCCGAGGTGATCCTGGGGCGCGGCTCCTTCACCGAATCCTTTCCGCTCTTCGGCTTTGATCTCAGCCAGTACGAGACCTTGTTCGCCGAGAAGCTCGATCTCTTCGCGGCGTTGGTCAGCCAGGAATCCGTGACTTGGCAGGGTACGATCCGCCCTCCCCTCAAGAATCAGCGGGTCTTCCCGCCGATCGAGACCGGCCGCCTGCGGACCTGGATCGGCGTCGGCGGCAGTCCTGAATCGGTCGTCCGCGCGGCCCGCTACGGGCTGCCGCTGATGCTCGCCATCATCGGCGGCGACCCCGCCCGTTTCACGCCTTACGCCGATCTCTTCCGGCGCGCCTTCGCGCAGCTCGGCGAGCCGGTGCAGCCGATCGGCGTGCATTCTCCGGGCTTTGTCGGCGAAAGCGACGAGCAGGCGCGCGAGGCCTTCTTCGCCGACTACAAACGCATGCGCGACCGCATCGGCGCCGAACGCGGCTGGCCGCCGATGGGCCGCGACGAGTTCGAGCGCGAGGTCGAGCACGGCTCGCTCTATGTCGGCTCGCCCGAAACCGTGGCACGCAAGATCGCGGCGACGGTCAAGACGCTCGGCCTCTCGCGCTTCCAGATGAAGTACAGCGCCGGTCCCCTCTCGCATGAGAAGATGCTCAGCAGCATCGCGCTCTATGGCGAGAAGGTCATCCCGCTGGTGCGCGACATGCTGACCTGACGGCAGGCCGCCTGCCTGCAGGACTGCGCCTGATCCTGACGGTTCAGGCCGCGACGCCGAAGCGGTTGCGGTAATCGCCCGGCGACAGCCCGGTGATGCGCTGGAACAGCTTGCGGAAGGCGGCGGCATCGCCATAGCCGACCTCCCAGGCGATCTGAGCTACCGGGCGCTTGCTCAGTTCGAGCGCCTCGCGCGCCTTCGCGATCCGGATCTGCTGGGCGTATTCGGTCGGGCGCAGGCCGGTCGCCTTGCGGAAGCGCCGCAGGAAGGTGCGCTCCTCGAGCCCTGCCCGCTTCGCCAGTGCCGGAACGGCATGATCCTTGGCGCCCGTCGCCTGGAGCCAGTGTTGCACCTTCAGGATCGCGGCATCGCCATGGTCCAGCCGCGGCACGAACGCACCGTAGGGTCGCTGCGTGCGCCCCGGCGGATCGACGAGCAGGAAGCGCGCCGTCGCGAGCATGACGCTCGGCCCCAGCAGGCGTTCGACGAGCGTCAGGCCGAGATCGGTCCAGGCCAGGATACCTCCGGCCGTGATGATGTCGCCATCATCGATGACCATGCGGTCGGTCTCGACGCGAATGGCGGGAAAGCGCTCGGCGAGCGCTTCGGCGAAGGCCCAGTGCGTCGTTGCCGGGCGTCCTTCGAGGAGGCCTGTCTCGCCGAGCACGAAGGCCCCGGCGCAGACCGAGCAGAGTGTCGTGCCCTCGGCATGGCGCGCCGCCATCCAGCTCGCGAAGCCCTGCATCGGCTGCATCTTGCCGGGCTTGATCAGGCTCGGCGGCGCGATCAGATGGCCGGGCTTGTGCGGCGATCCCGGATGGCTGTCGAAACTGCGCTCGATGCCCGTGCCGTGCTCCGCCTGTCGCCAGTGGCAAACCCGGATCACCGGTGCCTCGGGGCCGCCGCATGCCACGCTCATCTCGCCGGCGATCCGGAACAGATCGGTCAATCCATAGACCGCCGCTAGCTGAACGTCGGGATATTGGATGATCCCGATTTCGGCGATGATCGTCGGGGCTGTCGTCATCTTGTCAGTTTTGCCGCTGCACAATGTCGGTTCCGCCAAGCGCCAGCATGAAGCAGCAAGCCTACAACGTCCACATCGAAGGGCGACGCTCCTGCCGCCCGGAAGCCAAGGGGATACGATGATGAGCACGATCACCACCAAGGACGGCACCGAGATCTTCTACAAGGATTGGGGTTCCAAGAGCGCGCAGCCGATCGTGTTCCATCATGGCTGGCCGCTCAGCGCCGACGACTGGGACAACCAGATGCTCTACTTCCTCGACAAGGGCTTCCGGGTGATCGCTCATGACCGCCGCGGCCATGGCCGCTCGACCCAGACGGCGACCGGCAACGAGATGGACACCTACGCCGCCGACGTCGCCGAGCTCGTCGCCGCGCTCGACCTGAAAAACGCCATCCATATCGGCCATTCGACCGGCGGCGGCGAAGTCGCCCATTATGTCGCCCGCGCCGAGAAGGGTCGCGTCGCCAAGGCCGTGCTGATCGGCGCCGTGCCACCGGTGATGGTCAAGTCGGAGAAGAACCCCGGCGGCCTGCCGATCGAGCTGTTCGACGGCTTCCGCGCCGCACTCGTCGCCAACCGCGCGCAGTTCTATGTCGACGTGCCGGCAGGCCCCTTCTACGGCTTCAACCGCGATGGCGCGAAGGTCTCGCAGGGCGTCATCGACAACTGGTGGCGCCAGGGCATGATGGGCGGCACCAAGGCACATTACGACTGCATCAAGGCCTTCTCGGAGACCGACTTCACCGAGGACCTCAAGGCGATCGACGTCCCCGTGCTGGTCATGCATGGCGACGACGACCAGATCGTCCCGATCGCCGACTCGGCCCTGCTCGCGGTCAAGCTGCTGAAGAAGGGCACGCTGAAGGTCTATGAGGGCCTGCCGCACGGCATGTGCACCACTCATCCCGACGTGGTGAACCCCGACCTGCTCGCCTTCATCAAGGGCTGAGCGCCCTGAAGATCGCGACGCGACACCGGCCGGCTACCTTGTGGCCGGCCGTTTTGTTGTCGCGCTCCGGCAAGGCGACGTCCTCCACCAGCCTGCGCCCTGGTGCCGCAGGGCCGCGCCGCGGTCATGCCTCGTTAACCCTTTCTTTCCACCCTGCCCGCTTCGGACGAAAGGAGACGATATGACCAACCTCGCCCCCCGCGCCGCCTGCGCCCTGCTTGCCCTCGTCGCAACGGTGCCGGCGCTGGCCGCCCCGGCGACGCCGCTCGGCAGCTTCGGCAGCTGGAACGCGGCAGCCTATGGCGCCGGTGCGGAGCGCCGCTGCTACATCCTCGCGACGCCCGCCACCGCCGAGCCTTCGACGCTGCGCCATGGCGACGTGCACTTCTTCGTGCAGACGAGCGACGGAGCCCAGGCGACGGAATCGAGCCTGCAGGCCGGCTACGACTTCGCCAGCGGCTCGGAGATCACGCTGACGATCGGCGACGAGAGCTTCCACATGGTGACGCAGGGCAGCAATGCCTGGCTGCGCCGGCTCGAGCGCGAGCCGGAGCTGCTCGCCGCGATGCGGGCCGGACGCGAGATGGAGGTGGAAGCGCGCTCCGCACGCGGCAACCAGACCAGCTACACCTTCTCGCTCGCCGGCGTGACCGCGGCCTCGAAGCTGCTCACAAGCTGCGACTGACCGCCTGACCTGATGCCGCGGCGCTGGCCGCTGCGGCATCAGGCACCATTGCTGCACCACCAGCAGGCCTGCGCACGGATCGGCAGGGCATGTGCGGACCGGCATCACGCTCTCCGCAGCCACGTGAGAGCAGCCAGGGGGACCAACCCTTCATTAACCACACCCTCATTCGGCGCACCAAGAGCGCAACGCCCCGAATCGAGCCGATTCGGGCTCGCCAGAGCCGTTGAAGGCCGCTCGGGTGCCTGAATCGCCCATCCGAAGGGCAGCCGATCTTCTCTTTTCGCAGTCGCGAGATGATTTGCCCATTCGCGAGGCAGATTTCAGTCGAATCTTACCGATCCGTTAACCGCTCAGCGCGGGCAAAACACCAAAAATGACAGCATTGGCGCCGGTTCATGCACCCATCGCATAACGGAACTGACAAACGGCCCCTATTTGGGCAGGCATGGCTGACTTATATGCAGTGCACAACGAATTCATCGCTGTGGGCACCGACCCGCTCCGGAACTCAAACAGGACTGCCACAATGTTCGTCACCATGATCGCCGCCAAGATCCGCTCTTACCTGCGCTACCGCGAGACCGTTCGCGAGCTCTCCCGTCTGACCGACCGCGAGCTCGACGATCTCGGCCTGTCGCGCTCGGAAATCGCCTTCGTCGCGCGCAGCCACGCTGCCGTCTGAAGGCGTCGCGCTCCGCAAGCGGGCGCGGCTACAAGTAGTATCTCCTGGACTCGCGTTCCCCTCCCTCGCGAAGACCGGTTGTAGAGCGAATGCCCGCCCCCCGGCGGGCATTTTGCGTTTCTGGCCCCTGTCTCACTTGACGTTCCGGGCCGCGGCGGACACATCCGCAGGCTATGGAACCCGTTCACATCATCGGCGGCGGTCTCGCCGGCTCCGAAGCCGCCTGGCAAATCGCCCAGGCCGGCGTCCCCGTCGTTCTCCACGAGATGCGCCCCGTCCGCGGCACCGATGCCCACAAGACAGAAGGCCTCGCCGAGCTCGTCTGCTCCAACTCGTTCCGCTCCGACGATTCGCTCAGCAACGCGGTCGGCCAGCTTCATTGGGAGATGCGCCGGCTCGATTCGCTGATCATGGCCAAGGGCGACGCGCACCAGGTTCCGGCTGGCGGCGCGCTGGCCGTCGATCGCGACGGCTTTTCGCAAAGCGTGACGGCCGCACTCGAGGCGCATCCGCTCGTGACGATCGACCGCGGCGAGATCGCGGGCCTGCCGCCTGCGGAATGGGACAAGGTCATCATTGCCACCGGCCCCCTCACCTCGCCGGCGCTGGCTCAGGGTATCCAGTCGCTCACCGGAGAGGATTCGCTCGCCTTCTTCGACGCCATTGCGCCGATCGTCCATTTCGACTCGATCGATATGGACCAGGCCTGGTTCCAGTCGCGCTACGACAAGGCCGGCCCCGGTGGCACAGGCGCCGACTACATCAACTGCCCGCTCGACCGCGACCAGTACGAGGCCTTCATCGACGCGCTGCTCGCGGCCGAGAAGACCGAGTTCAAGGAGTGGGAGGGCACGCCCTATTTCGACGGCTGCCTGCCGATCGAGGTCATGGCCGAGCGCGGCCGCGAGACGCTGCGCTGGGGCCCGATGAAGCCCGTCGGCCTGACCAACAAGCACAACCCGACGGTCAAGGCCTATGCCGTGGTCCAGCTACGGCAGGACAATGCGCTCGGCACCCTGTTCAACATGACAGGCTTCCAGACCAAGCTGAAATACGGCGAGCAGGCCGCGATCTTCCGGATGATCCCCGGCCTCCAGAACGCCGAATTCGCCCGCCTCGGCGGCATCCACCGCAACACCTACCTCAACTCGCCGAAGCTGCTCGACGAGCGCCTGCGGCTGAAGGCTGAGCCGCGCCTGCGCTTCGCCGGCCAGATCACCGGCTGCGAGGGCTATGTCGAGAGCGCCGCGATCGGCCTGCTCAGCGGGCGCATGGCAGCCGCCGAGCGTCTCGGCCGCGAGCTCGACCTGCCCCCGGCGACGACGGCGCTTGGCGCGCTCGTCAACCACATCACGGGCGGCCACATCGTCACCATCGACGAGGGGCCGCGCTCCTTCCAGCCGATGAACATCAATTTCGGCCTGTTTCCCCATATCGAGGGCCAGGCCACGCACGGCCCCGACGGCAAGAAGCTGAAGGGCCCCGCCAAGAGCGTCGCGCGCAAGCATGCGCTCACGGCACGTGCCAAGGCGGACATGGAAAGCTGGGCCGGTGGCAAGGCTTCCGAGGCTGCGGAATAGTCGATCCCACCGGATCGTGAACACGCATACGACTAAAGTCGAATAAACCCATAATAGCTCTTCAAACGCGCTGAATCAGGGCGCGTTTTGACTGTGTTTCACGGTTAAACGTCGATTCTGAGCGTTTTGTCTTCATTTCTCTGACCCATGGTCAGCGCCTTTATGCATGCCGCAATGCAGCAAGCATCGTGGCCGGGGGCGCTCCAGTCGATTACCGATCCTCGATCAGAAGATTGTCGAGGAACGACCGACGACATGATGAATGTCCATGCCGAGACGCGTCCGGCTGCGAAAGACGCGAATATCCGCAAGGCGGTGACCGCCGCCACCGTCGGCACCGTGATCGAGTGGTACGACTACGCCCTCTACGGCGCCGCCTCCGGCCTGATCATCAACAAGCTCTTTTTCCCGAACCTGTCGCCGAGCACCGGCGTGCTGGCCGCCTTCGCGACATTTGCCGTCGGTTACTTCGCCCGGCCGGTCGGCGGCATCGTGATCTCCCATATCGGCGACAAGTTCGGCCGCAAGCCGGCGCTGATCCTGACCATTGCGCTGATGGGCGCCGCGACCGTGCTGATGGGCCTGCTCCCGACCTATCAGAGCATCGGCATCATGGCGCCGGTCCTGCTCGTCATCATGCGTCTGATCCAGGGCTTCGGCGCCGGTGCCGAGCTGGCCGGCGCGATGGTGCTGGTCGCGGAATATGCACCAGCCAACAAGCGCGCCTTCTACACCGGACTGCCGAATGCGGCGACGCTGGTCGGCATCATGCTCGCGACCCTGTCCTTCCTCGGCATCTCCTATCTACCGGAAGAAGTGCTGCTCGGCTGGGCCTGGCGCGTGCCCTTCCTGCTCTCGGGCGTGCTGTTCCTGGTGGCGCTCTATATCCGCAAGCATCTCGACGAGACGCCGGAATATGTCGCGGCCATGGCCCGCGCCGAGGCCAAGAAGCATGAGCAGTCCGTTCCGCTCGGCGAGCTCTTCCTCAACAGTCCGAAGGAAGTCCTCTTCGGCTTCCTGTCGGTAACGGCTCACAACGCCAACGCCTATATCCTCAGCGCCTTCTCGCTGAGCTACATGACCAACACCGTCGGCATGACCCGCACGGATGGCCTGATCGCGGTCACCATCGGCTCGCTCTTCGGCATCGTCGGTGTCGGCTTCATGGGCGTCCTCGCCGACAAGATCGGCTCGGCAACGGTCTATATCTTCGGCGCGCTCGTCATTGCCGCACTCGCCTTCCCGCTGTTCTGGATGTTCGACACCGGCAGCCTGCTCTGGTGCACGGTCGGCATCGCGCTCGGCTACGGCCTCGGCTTCGGCTCGACCGCCGGCGCACAGGGCGCCTTCCTGACCAATCTCTACCCGACGCGCTACCGCTTCTCGGGACTGGCAATGTCGCGTGAGTTGAACGGCGTGCTGGTGGCGGGGCCGACGCCCTTCATCGCGCAGGCACTCGTCGGCTGGGCCGGCGGCAGCCCGGTCTATGTCTCCGCCTACATCGTCGCCTGCTGCGCGCTCTCGATCTTCGCCATCCTGGTGATCAAGAGCCGCTCGATCCACGTCTGAGCGCCACCGGCCTCCGCAACAGAAAGCCCCCGGTCTCGGCCGGGGGCTTTTTCATATCGGCCCGTCCGCGAGTTCAGCCCGCCCGGCGCGCCGCCCGCCAGATCACCCATTGCCGCCGCCAGGCCGGCAGCGTGATGATCGTGCGATAGGGATCGTAGCCGCCGCGCTCCATGCGCTTGAGATAAGGCTCGACCAGTGCCGCCGGCAGGAAGGCCGGCATGACCGCGCTGGGGATTGTGCTGCGCAGGTCGCTCAGCTTCTTCAGATGACTGCGCGCGATCTCGCGCAGCTCCTTCAGCGAATAGAGCACGCCGGGCCCGCCGCGCCCGCGCACGATGTCGTCGCGGGTGACGCCGTTGCGCGAGAGGATGTCGGCCGGCAGATAGACCTGCCCCTCCGCCGCATGCCAGGGAAAGGCGCGCATCAGCCCGGCCAGCGCGTAGGCGACACCGGCATAGCCGGCCGCCGCCGCACCGCCCGGGTCGCGGCCATTGGCCAGGATGATCGATGCCAGCCGGACCAGCGCGCTCGAGGTCTCCCCGGCATAGCCTTCCAGGTCACGCAGGGAGGGCATCGGATCATCGTACAGGTCGAAGACGCGCGCCTCGATCAGCCCGGTCAGCGGCGCGATCGGCAGGCGGTAGCGCGCGATCGTGTCGAGCAGCGCGGCCGCGACCGGATGCGCCTGCACTTCGCCGCCCGCCTCGCCCTCGAGCAGGTCGCGCCACCATTGCAGCCGCACTTCGCCGGGCAGCGGCTCGCTGACCAGCGCCCGCACGCGCGCGATCTCATGGCTGAAGGCATAGAGCGCGAACAGCGCCGGCCGCTGCGATTCCGGCGCATAGAGGCAGGTAATGTAGCGATCGTGGTCGGCCTCGCGCACCATCGTCGCGCAATGCGCATAAGCCTGGGGCAAGGCCGAAAGCGTGGTCTCGCTGCGACGGTCGGTTTCGGTTGCCTGCGGCATCATCCTGCCTCGATCCAGTGCCCGCCCCCTGGCCCCTGCCTCGGCAGTGTAGGACGAGCCGGCGGCGCATGGCTACGTCTCAACGACATGGCGGGAACGATTTGACGGAGTTGGCGGCCAGCAGCCACGCCTCGCGACGTAGCGCTAATCGACCGCGATCAGTGCCGCCGCGACGCGGCGCTCCTCCGCCACCAGCACATTGTAGGTCCGCGCCGCAGCACCCGTCGCCATGCCTTCGACCGTGATCCCGCTCGCCTTGAGCAGGTCGCGCCATTCATGCGGGATGAAGGCGATGTCGGTCCCGGTGCCGATCAGCAGGAAGTCGATTGCCTCGGCCTCGTCGAGCACCGGCTTCAGGCTTTCCGGCGTGATCTCGGCGAAGCGCGTCACCGGCCAGATCCGGATGCCGGCCGGCGTCGCCAGCACCGAGCCGCGATGGCTCATGCCGGCGAAGCGGAAGCCACCAGCCCCGAAGGCGTCGAGCTGGTGCCGGCCGGGCACGAATCCGTCGAAGCGGGTCATGCCGACGCCTCCGTGCCGTGCGGAATCAGGCCTTGGCCTTGCTGGCGGTGGCTGCGCGCTCCTGCGCCTCCTCGCGCTGGGCGGTGCTGCGCACATCCATGTAGAGCAGCACCGGCGTCGAGATGAACATCGCCGAATAGGTGCAGACCACGACGCCGAACAGCATGACCAGCGCGAAGCCCTCGATCGCCGAACCGCCGAACAGCACGAGCGCGATCAGCGCGAGCACCGTCGTGGTCGAGGTAATCGCGGTGCGCGACAGGGTCGAGTTCACCGAGAGATCGAGCAGGTCGGCGACCGGCATGGTCTTGTAGCGCCGCAGCAATTCGCGCGTGCGGTCGAACACCACCACCGTCTCGTTCAGCGAATAGCCGACGATGGTCAGGATCGCCGCGATCGAGGTCAGGTTGAACTCGAGCTGCGTGATCAGGAAGAAGCCCATCGTCAGCACGATGTCGTGCAGCGTGCCGAGGATCGCGCCGATGGCGAGCGGCATCTCGAAGCGGAACCAGAGATAGATCAGCACGCCGACGATCGCGAGCACGACGCCGAGCGTGCCGGCCTGGACAAGCTCGCCCGAGACGCGCGGGCCGACGGTTTCGACCCGGCGGAAATCGAAACTCTGCGAGAACGCCTCTCGCGCCTTGACGACGACCTGCTGCTGCGCGGCTTCACCGCCGGGCTGCAGGGCGAAGCGCATCGAGACGTCGCCGGCCTGGCCGAACTCCTGGACCTCCGCCTCGCCGAAGCCGAGCCCGTTCGCGGTCTGGCGAATCTGGGCAATCTCGGTCTTCCCGGACTTCGCCTGCATCTCGATCAGCGTGCCACCGCGGAAGTCGATGCCAAAATTCAGCCCGATGGTCGCGAACAGGAACAGCACCAGCAGCGAATAGGCCGCCGAGAACGGGTAGCTGAACCGCCGGAAGCGGACGATCTTGAACGTCGTATTGTCGGGAACGATGCGAACCAGACGCATGCGCTGATCTCCTTGAGCAGTTGGCTTGCGTCAGAACGGAAGGGTCTTGGGGCGCGCCCAGCGATACCACAGCGCGATCAGCATCCGGGTCAGCGTGACCGCGGTGATGACGGTGGTCAGGATGCCCAGGATGAACACCACGGCGAACCCGCGCACCGGGCCGGAGCCGAGCGAGAACAGCGCCACGGCCGCGATCAGCATGGTGACGTTCGAGTCGATGATCGTGGCGAAGGCGCGCTGGAAGCCCGCCTCCAGGGCCGAGACGAGGCTGCGGCCCATATGGGCCTCCTCGCGCATGCGCTCATAGATCAGCACGTTCGAGTCGACCGCAGTGCCGATCGTCAGGACGATGCCCGCGATGCCCGGCAGCGTCATCGTCGCGCCCAGCACCGACATCAGTCCGAGGATCAGGCAGACATGGACGAGCAGAGCGATCGAGGCGATGAAGCCGAACACGCCATAGGTCGCGATCATGTAGATGATCACCAGAATGGTCGCGATCACGGTGGCCATCTTGCCGGCATGGATCGAGTCGGCGCCGAGGCCGGGGCCGACGGTGCGCTCCTCGACGATCGTCATCTTCGCCGGCAGCGCGCCGGCGCGCAGCAGGATGGCGAGGTTGTTGACCGATTCGACGGTGAAGTTGCCGGAGATCTGGCCTGATCCACCGGTGATCGGTGACTGGATCACCGGCGCCGAGATCACCTTGTTGTCGAGCACGATGGCGAGCGCCCGACCGAGATTCTCGGTCGTGATCTGGCCGAAACGCTGGGCCCCGCGGATGTTGAAGCGGAAATTGACGATCGGCTGGCTGGTGCGTGAATCGAAGGCGGGCTGCGCGTCGATCAGGTCCGCGCCGTCGACGATCGGCTGACGTGCCACCGGGACGAGTTGGCCGCCGGCGTCCTGCGAGGGCAGCATGTCGACATCGGTCGCCCCCGGTTCGGCCACAAGGCGGAACTCGAGCTTCGCGGTTTCGCCGAGCAGCACCTTCAGGCGCTGCGGATCCTGCAGGCCCGGGACCTGGACGAGGATGCGGTCGAGCCCCTGCCTCTGGATGTTCGGTTCGGTCGTGCCGGTCGCGTCGATGCGGCGGCGGATGACCTCGATCGCCTGCTCGACGGCGCGCCTGACGCGCTCGTTGATGCCGGCATCCGTGACGGCAAGCTGGATCAGCCCATCGGGCTGTTCGGTGACGGCGATCGACTGGTTGCCGGAAGGCCCGAACGCGCCGAGCGTCCCGATCGGCTGAGAGAGTTCACGCAGCTTCGGCAGGAGCTTGGCGCGGTCGGCAGCATCCGGCACGCGGATCTGCACGCCCCGCGGGTTCATCACGATGCCGCCCTGGAAGGAGACCCGTTCATCACGGACGATGCGCCGGACGTCGTCGCGCAACTGCGTCACCTGGCTGCGCGTGAGATCGGCCCGGTCGACCTCGAGCAGGACGTGCGAGCCGCCCTGCAGGTCGAGGCCGAGCACCATCGCATGGATCGGCAGCAGGATGCGCGGAATCCAGGAGGGAGCGCCTGCCTCGATCGCCTTGCGCGTCTCGGGCGAGAACAGGTTCGGCAACGCGAAGCCGCAGCCGAAGAGCAGCACGAGCAGGACGACGATGACCTTGCGGGTCTGGAAACGGAGCATCTGCGTGAACAGCCTTGTTGTCGCAGGCCGGCCCCTGGCGAGGCCGAACCCGAGTAGCCCGCCGGGGGCTGGTTAGCTCTTGACCGGCTCGCCCTTGGCGCGAACGTCGGTGATCATGCCCTTGACGAGCTTGACCTTTACGCCGTCGGCGATTTCCGCCTCGAGCTCGGCGTCGTCAGTCACCTTGGTGACCTTGGCGATGATGCCTCCGGAGGTCACGACCGTGTCGCCGCGACGCACGTTCTTGATCATCTCCTGATGGGCCTTCACGCGCTTCTGCTGCGGGCGGATGATCAGGAACCACATGATCACGAAGATCAGGACGAACGGCACCAGCGACATCAGCATGTCGGTGGAGCCACCGGCCCCGGCGGCTTGGGCGAAAGCGGGGGTGATCACGAAAGGGCTCCTTCATCACGCCGGCGCGGCGCGCCGCCGGCCGCAGGCTGCGGCAAATCCATCGTCAGGCTCAAAAAGCGCGCGGACTATAGCCAGCGACGCCGGTAAATCAATCGGACGCGGCCGCTGACGCGGACGCGTTCCTCACCTATGGGCTTGCCGCTGTTCGCGCAATGGCCTTGCGCTTTGTCGCGGCACACAGTTTAGGGTTCCATTTGCCGTACCGCCGGGTACGGTTGTTGTGGATCGCCCTCTCGCAGGCCCGCCAGGATATTGCCCAGCATGACCTCAAGCATGACCTCCCCTGCCACGACCGAGACTGACCAGACGCTCGCGACGCTGCTGCGCATCGCCGACGCGCTGGAGCGGATCGCCCCGCCAGCCCGCAAACCGGCCGACCTCACGCTCGCCGACGCCTTCGTCTGGCATCCCGCCGGATCCGAACTCGCGCCGGTAGCGCGCGTCAACCGCGTCGCGCTCTCGCTGCTGCGCGGGGTCGACCGTGTCCGCGACACGCTGGCCGAGAATACCGAGCGCTTCGCCCGCGGCCTGCCGGCCAACAACGTGCTGCTCTGGGGCGCCCGCGGCATGGGCAAGTCCTCCCTGGTCAAGTCGGTCCATGCCGACACCAACCAGCGCCTGCAGGGTGAGGCCCTTCCGCTCAAGCTGATCGAGATCCACCGCGAGGACATCGAGAGCCTGCCCGTCCTGATGGGGCTGCTGCGCCCCGACGCGCATCGCGCCATCGTCTTCTGCGACGACCTATCCTTCGACGGGGGCGACACCTCCTATAAGTCGCTGAAGGCGGCGCTCGACGGCGGCGTCGAAGGCAGGCCCGGCAATGTCGTGTTCTACGCCACCTCGAACCGCCGACACCTGTTGCCGCGCGATATGATGGAGAACGAACGCTCGACCTCGATCAACCCCGGCGAAGCGATCGAGGAGAAGGTCTCGCTGTCGGATCGCTTCGGCCTCTGGCTCGGCTTCCACAAATGCAGCCAGGACGAGTATCTCGCGATGATCGACGGCTATGTCGGCCATTTCGGGCTGGAGATCGAGCGCGAGGCGCTCCACCACGAGGCGCTGGAATGGGCGACCACACGTGGCTCCCGCTCGGGCCGCACGGCCTGGCAGTACATCCAGGATCTGGCGGGACGCCTGGGCAAGACGCTGGAGGGATAAGCGGCGCCGCGCTTCTCGCGACCGGGAGAAGGTGGCAGCGCGACGCACTGGCGAATGAGGCATGAACCTCATTCGCAAACAGAAAAGGCCGCTCGCGCGGCCCTTCCCCCAACTCGAAAACCAAAAAGAATGGCGGGGCGGCCTTTCCTGGGACCGCCCCGCCTTGTTCCGACCGGTGGGGTCTCGCGGAGACCGGTCGAAGGGTGAACTCTGGAGCGTCGGCCCGAAAGCCGGGATCCGGATTTCTGGGAGTGCCGATGCGAGATGAAGGTTCGGCTCAGTTGTTCAGATAGGGTGTCGGATCGACCGGCGCCGAGCCCTTGCGCAGCTCGAAATGCAGCTGCGGCGAGGAGACATTGCCGCTCTGGCCCGACTTGGCCACGACCTGGCCGCGCTTCACCGTCTCGCCGCGCTTGACGTTCAGCTCGCCATTATGGGCGTAGGCCGAGACATAGCCGTTGGGATGGCGGATCAGCACGAGATTGCCGTAGCCCTTCAGCTCGTTGCCGGCATAGGCGACAGTGCCGCCCTCGGCCGCCTTGATCGGCGTGCCTTCCGGCACGGCGATGTTGATGCCCTCGTTGCCGCCCCGGCCGCTGAAGCCGGAGATGACGCGGCCACGAGCGGGCCAGCGGAAATCGGCCTTCTCGCCCGCCTCCTCCTGCTTCGGCAGGCTGGCGGTGGTCGCAGCGGGTTCAGGCTCAGCCTTCGGAATGGCGGTGGCCTTCGGCTCCACCGCAGGCGCGCTAGCGACGACGACCGGCTTGGCCTTCTCCGGAGCGGGAGCACGAACCGGCTTGGCCTCGGCGACCACGGGCTTCTCGACAACCGGCTTGGCAACTGCGACGGGCTTGGCGACGGGAACGGCAGCGACAGGAGCGGACACCTTCGCGGCGGCCTTGGCCTTGGCCTCGGCTGCGAAACGGGCCCGCGCATCGCGCATCGCCTGCGCATCGGCTTCCGCCTTCGCCTTGGCTTCAGCGGCGGCGGCCGCCTTCTGCTGTGCGGCGCTGGCCTTGGCGTCTGCAGCCGCCCTGGCCTCGGCCTGAGCCTTTGCACGAGCGTCCTGCACCGGCGCAGCCGGGCGAACCGCGGCGACCGACGCTGCAGGAGCGGGACCGGTCCCGAAACGCGACGCATCGGAGCGGGTTTCGGGCTGGGCCTGCGCAACCTGCTGCCTCGGCGCCGGCGCGCTGCCGGCGGTAGCGGCGTTGTAGACCGGGATGGTCAGACGAGAGCCCGGCGCGACATTCGGGCTGGACAGCCCGTTGGCCGAGATCAGCGCAGCACGCGGCACGCCGTAGCGCGACGAGATCATGTCGAGCGTCTCGCCCTGGGCGACCACGATCGGGGTACCGCCCTGTGCGCTCCAGCCCGAGGCATTGCCGGCAACGGGCTGCGGCGCGGCACTGCGCAGAGCAACCGCCGACTGCGGCGGCGGAAGCGGCTGGGAACGGACCGCGGTCATGACCGGCGCCGGCGTCGAATAGACCGGCGTGTTGGCCGAACCACCGATCGAACCGGTGGTGGCTGGATCGCGCACCGCGGCCGAAGCCTGGGCGGACTTGAAGGGATTCGCGAAGGGGGTCTCGGTGAACCGCATCGTATCGGACGAGCAGGCACTGACGCCCAAGGCGAGCAGGCACGCTGTCGACGCGCGGAGGACGAGGCTGAACTTGACCGATCCGGCTTGGCTACGCATGGAACTGGCACTCGCGAACAACGCAACTCGATGGGGAGCATTAAAGCCCCGTTCAGGTTACGAAACCGTTTCGAGCCACACCTTCGCGTTTGCTTTTTCGTTCGACTCCGAGAAACCGCCTCAAAGGGCGCGCGCCAGCCCCGGTACCAGCGGCGGCAGGCGGATGGCCGGGCCCATCGCATGGTCGAAGCCGCCATCCGCGAGGCGCGTCACCACGACCCGGCGCGCCGCGCCCTCGACACGCAGCGCCCCCACGAGCCGCCCGCCCGTCGACAGGCGCATCAGCAGTGATTCGGGAATCGCATGGGTCACGCCGTTGACCAGGATGCGGTCGAAGCGTCCGAGCGTCCGGTCCGGCTGGAAGCCGTCGGCATGGCGCAGCTCGACGGAAGCGCCATACCCGCTCGCCGCGACCCGCTCATGTGCGGCCAAGGCCAGCGTCCGGTAGCGTTCGAGCGAAACGACCTCGCCGCCCATCGCAGCCATGAGGGCCGCAACATAGCCCGAGCCGGTGCCGACCTCGAGCACGCGCGCCGAGGCCTGCATGTCGAGCGCTGTGAGAAGCGCGGCGACCGTGTGCGGCGCCGTCATGGTCTGGCCGCAGGGCAGCGGCACCGACACGTCTTGCCGGGCGAGATCGGCGAAGCGCGCCGGAGCGAAGCGCTCGCGCGCGATCCGTTCCATCGCGCGAAGAAGCGTGAGATCACGCACGCCCTGCGCCCGCAGCGACAGCAGGAAGGCGACGGTCCGCTCGCCCTCGCTGGCCGGCGCCTCCTCGTCCATTCCGCCGCGCTCGCCCTCGGTCATGGTTCAGCGCGCGCCGGCGTGTATTCCAGCCGCGCCTTCATCCTGGCCGAAGCGAAGCGGAACGCCGGGATCCATCGGAGAGCTCGGCTCCCCATGATGGATCCCGGGCCGACCTTCGGTCGCCCAGGATGACGCGGCTGGAAGCGCAGGTTCACTTAAGCGAACACGCGCGCGAAGCGGGTCAGCGTCGGCTCATGCGTCAGGTCGAGTTCGAGCGGCGTCACCGAGATCTTCTTCTCGGCCAGCGCCCTGAGATCGGTGCCATTGGCCGGCTCCGTCTTCCCGCGCGCGAAGGCAATCCAGAAATACGGGTTGCCGCGGCCGTCCTGGCGCGGCTGCAGCTGCAGCAACTCCTGGTCGCGCCGGCCCTGCACGGTCACCGCGATGCCCTCGACCTCGCTCGGCGCGACATTCGGGAAGTTCAGATTGAACAGCACGTCGGAGGGAATGCCTTCCGCCAGCAAGCGGCGGATGATGCCGGGAGCATGGTGCTCGGCGCAGTCCCAACGGATGTTCTCGCGCCCGCCGGGGCCATAGGCCTGACTGACCGCGATCGAGGGTATGCCGAGCAGCGTGCCCTCCATGGCGGCGGCGATCGTGCCCGAATAGGTCACGTCCTCGGCGACGTTCTGGCCGCGATTGACGCCGGACAGCACCAGATCGGGCCGGTTCTCGATCATGATCGAGCGCGCTGCCATGATCACGCAGTCGGTCGGGGTACCAGTGACGGCGAAGCGCCGCGCCGAGATCTGGCGCAGCCGCAGCGGATTCGACAGCGACAGCGAATGGGCCACGCCCGACTGGTCGGTTTCGGGCGCGACGACCCAGACATCGTCCGACAGCTGCGCCGCGATGCGCTCCAGGACGGCCAGCCCTTCGGCGTGGATGCCGTCATCATTGGTGACGAGAATGCGCATGGGTCAGGCCTTCAGCAGGAGCAACGAGAGGTCGAAGGCGCCGGATCACGCCTTCTCGATGCGCGTCACGCCGCGCATATAGGGCACCAGCACGTCGGGCACGGTGATCGAGCCGTCGGCGTTCTGGTAGTTCTCCATCACCGCGATCAGGGCCCGGCCGACCGCCGTGCCGGAGCCGTTCAGCGTGTGGACGAAGAATGGCCCCTTGCCGTCCTTGGTCTTGTAGCGGGCGTTCATCCGCCGCGCCTGGAAATCGCCGCAGACCGAGCAGGACGAGATCTCGCGATAGGTCTTCTGGCCGGGCAGCCAGACCTCGATGTCGTAGGTCTTTTGCGAGGCGAAGCCCATGTCGCCGGTGCAGAGCGTCATTACGCGATAATGCAGGTCGAGCTTCTTCAGCACGGCCTCGGCGCAGGCGAGCATGCGCTCATGCTCCTCGGCGGACTTCTCCGGCGCGGTGATCGAGACCAGCTCGACCTTCTCGAACTGGTGCTGGCGCAGCATGCCGCGCGTATCGCGCCCGGCCGAGCCGGCCTCGGCCCGGAAGCAAGGCGTCAGCGCGGTATAGCGGCGCGGAAGCTCCTCTTCGGCGACGATCGATTCGCGCACGAGATTGGTCAGCGGCACCTCGGCGGTGGGGATGAGCCAGTGGTCATCGCCGGCACGGAACTGATCGTCGCGGAACTTCGGAAGCTGCGCCGTGCCGAACATGGCGTCGTCGCGCACCATCAGCGGCGGCATCACCTCGGTATAGCCGTGTTCCTCCGTATGCGTATCGAGCATGAACTGCCCGATCGCGCGGCTCAGGCGAGCGATCTGGTTGTTGAGCACGACGAAGCGCGAGCCCGAGAGCTTCGCAGCGGTCTCGAAGTCCATCTGGCCGAGCGCCTCGCCCAGCTCGAAATGCTCCTTGGGCTGGTTGATGCCGACGAGACGCTTGCCCGTCTCCTCCGGCCTCTCGCCGTGCACCGACTTCACGACATTGCCGTGCTCGTCCGCGCCTTCGGGCACATCGTCGTTCGGCTTGTTGGGGATGGCCGCGAGTTGCTCGTCGAGCGCGTCCTTGGCAGCCTTCTCCTGCGCCTCCAGCGCCGGCTGCGAATCCTTCAGGCTCGCGACCTCGGCCTTCAGCTTGTCGGCGAGCGCGACATCCTTCGCACCCATCGCCTTGCCGATGTCCTTGGAGAGGGCGTTGCGGCGCTCTTGCGCGCTCTGCGCCTTGGCGATGGCCGCGCGGCGCGTGTCGTCGAGCGCGAGCAGCGACGACGACAGCGGCTCGAGCCCACGCCGCTTCAAGCCGGTGTCGAACGCCTCGGCGTTCTCGCGAATCCATTTGATGTCGTACATCGTCGTCAGGCCACGCCGTCACGTTCGGGAACAGCGTGATGCTCTAGACCGGGATGCATGTCTAGGGAACAGGGAAGGTGATGGAGCGAGCCCGCTACGTTATGCCCGGCACAAGGCCGGACATAACGCGGCTTGCCATTGCGCCCTACTCGCTCGCAGCGTCAGCGGCATCGTCCGCCGCCTGCTTGGCCGCGCGCTTCTTCTCGACGTGGCGCACCGAGAACACCGACAGCTCGTAGAGCAGCAGCATCGGGATCGCGAGCATGAGCTGCGAGATCACGTCGGGCGGGGTCAGCACGGCTGCGACCACGAAGACGAAGACGATCGCGTAGCGGCGCTTTTCCTTCAGGAAGGTCGAATCAATGATGCCGGCCTGCCCGAGCAGTGTCAGGATCACCGGCAGCTGGAAGGAGATGCCGAAGGCGAAGATCAGCGTCATGATCAGCGAGAGATATTCGCTGACCTTGGGCAGGAGCGCGATGCCCGCCTGCCCGTCCGTCGCCGCTTGCTGCATGCCGATGGAAAACTTCATCAGCACAGGCATGGCGAAGAAGAACACCATCGCCGCGCCTGCGACGAAGAAGATCGGTGTCGCCGCGAGATAGGGCGCGAAGGCCTGACGCTCGTTCTTGTAGAGCCCCGGCGCGACGAACTTGTAGATCTGCGTGGCAATCACCGGGAAGGCGAAGAAGCCCGCCCCGAAGGCAGCGATCTTGATCTGCGTGAAGAGGTATTCCAGCGGGGCAGTATAGATGAGCTGGACATTGGCGCCTGGCCCCGCCGCCCAGACATAGGGCTGGACCAGGATGTTGTAGATCTGCGTCGCGAAGGCGAAGCAGATGAAGAACATCACGAGGAAGGCGACAAGCGACTTGATCAGCCGCGAGCGCAATTCGATCAGATGGTCGATCAGCGGTGCGCGGGAGGCCTCGATCTCGTCCTCGCCCTCGCGCGGATTGGCGACGCTCATGCAGCGCTCCCTTCGCCCGGCTCGGCCGCGGCGGTCTTGCGCTTGCGCGGCGCCTTGGCGGGCGCGGGTTCAGCTTGAGGCTCGGGCTCTACTGCCGTCTCGACGGCCGCGGCCTTGCGACGACGCTTGGGCTTCGCCTCCTCGGTAACCGCAGGGGATGCCTCAGCGGAAGCGGTCTCGGCTGACGTGATCTCGACCGGTGGCAGCGGATCCGGCGCGGGAATCGCTGCCAGCTTGGCCTCGGCCTCCTTCATCGCCGCATCGTCGAGCCCGGTCGAGGCTGGCATGTCGATAGGCTTGAAATCGGTGTTCAGCGAACTGGACACGGTGCCGCCGACATCCTCGACCTGCTTCTTCAGGTCGTGGAGTTCGGCCTCGCGCATGGCGTCGTTGAACTGCCCCTGGAACTCGGCGGCCATGCGGCGAATCTTGCCGATGGCCTGGCCGGCCGTGCGCATGGCCTTCGGCAGGTCCTTGGGGCCGATCACGACGAGCGCGACCGCCCCGATCAGCATGAATTCGCTCCAGGCGATGTCGAACATCGACGGCTCGTCCTCTCAACCTCCCGCCCAAGCCTGATCTGGCCATGCCTGATCCGACCAAGACGGGCGGCTCGGCCTCAGGCCTTGGTCTCGGCCTTGGCCGCAGCGGGATTGGTCGCTTGCGCGTCGATGATCTTCGGATCGGCCGGGGTCGCGGCGCTCGGCGGCGGCGGGGGCGTCTCGTCCTCGGCCATGCCCTTCTTGAACGACTTGATGCCCTTGGCCACGTCGCCCATCAGCTCGGAAACCTTGCCGCGTCCGAACAGCAGCATCACGATGACGCCGACGACGATCCAGTGCCAGATACTCACGCCACCCATGGCGGACTCCCCTTCGAATTGATGTGCGACCGGGGTATTCCGGCCCCGGCCGGTCGCTTGTGGCGGAACCTATGTGTACCCCGCGGGGAACACAAGAACTTCGTCGGAGGGAATGTCGAGCCCGACATCCTCGCCCTCCCTGGTCGCGCCGGCCAGCGAGGCACGGACGGATAGCGGCCGTTCGAAGCCCTCGACCGCGATCAGCAGATGGTCGACCTCGCCGAGGAAGCGCCGCGTCATCACCCGGCCCGGCAGGTAAAATCCCTTCGGCACGATCCGGATTCCGTGTGGCCGGATGCAGACCACGGCCTCGGCCCCCTCGGCCAGTCCCTTCGCCGGAAAGCGCCCGAATGGCGTATCGACGGCGCCTTGCGCGACGCGGCCGGCGATCTCGTTAAAATCGCAGAAGAATCGGGCGGCAAAGAGACTGCCGGGCTTGCGGTAGAGCTCCTCGCCCGTGCCGATCTGCACGATCTCGCCGGCCCGCATCAGCACGATCCGATCGGCAATGCGCATCGCATCCTCGGGGTCGTGCGTGACGATGATCGAGGTCGCACCGGTTTCCTGCAGCAGCGCCGCCGTCTCGTCGCGAACGATATCGCGCAGGCGCCTGTCCAGATTCGAGAAGGGCTCGTCCATCAGCAGGACGCCGGGCCGCGGCGCCACCGCCCGCGCCAAGGCGACGCGCTGCTGTTCGCCGCCCGAAAGCATGTGCGGATAGGCGTCGGCGAGATCGGCGAGGCCGACGCGAGCGATTGCCCGCAGCGCCGTCGCCTCGATGGCGGCGTCGCTCTCGCCGCGAACGCCAAGGCCGAAGCGGACATTCTCACGGACGGTCAGATGCGGAAACAGGGCATAGTCCTGGAAGACCAGCCCGACCCCGCGTCGTTCCGGCTCGACGAAACCGGCAGGCGAGGAAACGTCCCTGCCCTCGAGCAGGACGCGGCCTGCGCTTGGCCGCTCGACGCCGGCGGCGAGCCGCAGCAGCGTCGTCTTGCCGCAGCCCGACTGGCCGAGCAGGGCGATGATCTCGCCCGGCTCGACCGACAGCGAGACATCCTTCAAGGCGGTGACGTCGCCGAAGCGCTGCGTCACGGAATCGAAGGCGAGCGCCATCGGGATGGCCGCTCCCGCCGTGCCCCGGCGACCCCAGTTGAGCCAGCGTGATTTGGTATCCTGAACGGCCAACGAAAATGCCCTGCGGATGGAAGAGCCCTACCCGCCTGCCCCATGCGGGCCGCCGTCGCCGTCGTCAAGCGGCGAGAACAGGTCGCCGAGCGGATCCTCATCGGCGCGCAGGTCCGGATCGTCGTCGGGAACGGGCACGGCGAGGTCACGAGTCAGGCGGCCCTCGATGAAGCCGGAGCCCTTCAGCTCCTCCAGCCCCGGCAGGTCGTCGATGCGGTCGAGCCCGAAATGGTCGAGGAAGCCCGGTGTCGTGCCGAAGGTCACCGGCCGCCCCGGCGAGCGGCGCCGACCCCGCAGGCGCACCCACCCCGCCTCCAGCAGGATGTCGAGCGTGCCCTTGGCCGTGGCGACGCCGCGGATCTCCTCGATCTCGGCCCGCGTCACCGGCTGGTGATAGGCGATGATCGACAGGACCTCGAGCGCCGCCCGCGACAACTTCCGCGGTGGCTCGGCCTCTGCCGCGAGCAGGTAGCTCAGGTCGGGCGCCGTCCGGAAGGCGAAGCCGCCCGCGACCTGACGCAGATTGACCCCTCGCGCCGCATAGAGCTCGGTCAGCCGCTCCAGAACCTGGCCGATGTCGATGCCCGACGGGATCGAATGCGCCAGCTCCTCCGCGGTCAGCGGCGTCGCGGAGGCGAAAAGCAGCGCCTCGGCCACACGCGTCGCCTGCGCGAAGGCCTCCAGGCCACCGTCGTCCCGGTCATCCTCGAATGGCTCCGTCATCGCCATCGTCATGGCGCGTCCCGGCTGAGAAGCGGCAGCACTGGCGGGCGTGCCGAGCGGCGGCGCAGATAGAGCGGCGCGAAAGCGTCGTCCTGGCGCAGGTCGAGCACGCCCTCCTTGACCATCTCCAGCATGGCCGAGAGCGCCGATGCCCTGACCGTCGCCGTCATCTCGCGTGCCGGCAGGCCATGCGACGACATGTAGCGGGTCAGATAGGGGTCGATCTGCGTCCAGTCGCCTGCCTCGCCGACCAGCCTCTGCAAGGCCTCGCGCGCCTCGACCAGCGACCAGACCACGCGCTGGCCGACCGAGATATGCCCCTGCACCCGCTTCATCCGCTGCTGCGCATAGGCCGACAGCAAGTCGTAGAGTTCCGCCTCCCAGACGGGCCTGGCGCCTGCGACGATCGCCTCGGGCGCGCCGCGCGCGAACACATCCTGACCCAGCCGCTCGCGCGAGGCGAGCTTGCGGGCGGCCGCACGGATCGCTTCGAGCCGCCGCAATCGCAGCGCCAGCGCCGTCGCGAGATCGGCCGCGCTCGGCTCCTCGCCCTTGGGTGGTTCCGGCAGCAGCAGGCGCGATTTGAGATAGGCGAGCCAGGCCGCCATCACCAGATAGTCGGCCGCGAGTTCGAGCCGCAGCGCCCGCGCCTGCTCGACGAAGACGAGATACTGCTCGGCTAGGGCCAGGATCGAGATGCGGTGCAGGTCGACCTTCTGCCGGCGCGCCAGATCGAGCAGCAGGTCGAGCGGCCCTTCATAGCCGTCGACGTCGACGAGCAGCGCCGGCTCGTCCTCGCGACGCGGAGCATCATCTTCGAATGGCAGTTGCGCCGCCATGGCCGGCAGCCCCCCTCTCGCTCACGCGAAAGTCGCGAGCCTGTCGCAGGTTCGACGGTTCAGGCGCTCAACGCAAGCGCGCTGGCCAATTGCGCCCGCGCAGCCTCGACGTCGAGCGGTTCCGGCTCGTGCCGGATGCGCGCCAGCGCCATCGCGGCGCGGCGGGCGCGGTCGCCCTTCATTTCGGGCACAGCACCGGCGATCGCGACCATCTCCTCCATGATGCCGTGGCAATGCAGCACGACATCGACACCGGCCCGGATCGCGGCGCGCGCCTTTTCGGCAAAGCCGCCGGAAAGCGCCTTCATCGAGATGTCGTCGGTCATGATCAGCCCGTCATAGCCGAGCTCTCCGCGCATGATTTCGCGCACGACTTTCCGCGAAACGGTGGCCGGATGCCGGGCGTCGAGCGCGGTGAAGACGACATGGGCCGTCATAGCCAGCGGCATGTCGGCGAGATGCCGGAAGGGCCGGAAATCATGGGCCCGCAACTCCTCGAGACCTGCATCGACGACGGGCAGGTCGTGATGGCTGTCGGCCTTCGCGCGTCCATGGCCGGGCATGTGCTTGACCACCGGCAGCACGCCGCCCGCCAGCAGCCCCTCGGCCGCAGCGCGCCCGAGCCGCGCCACCATGTCAGGCTCATGCGCATAGGCGCGGTCGCCGATCACGTCATGGCTGCCGGCGACCGGCACGTCGAGAACCGGCAGGCAGTCGACATCGATGCCGACGCTCTTCAGGTCATGCGCCATCAGCCGGGCCGAGAGCCGCACGGTCTCACGCTGCAGGAGCGGGTCGTTGATCGCGAGGAAGGCCCGCGCCGGCGGATATTTCGGCCAGTTCGGCGGCGCCATGCGCTGCACCCGCCCGCCCTCCTGGTCGATCAGGATCGGCGCGTGCCAGCCCACCGTCTCGCGCATCTCGGCGGTCAGTGCCGCGACCTGGGCGGGATCCTGCGTGTTGCGCCGGAACAGGATGAAACCCCAGGGGCGCGCATCCCTGAAGAAGGCACGCTCGTCTTGGGTCAGGCTCGTGCCGAGGCAGCCGGCGATGAAGGCGCGTGAGGTCATGGCTCAGGCGTAGGAAGGCGGAGGGGGCCGGTCAAGCGTCCCGCCCCCTCGCCCTGTGGGCTCAGCGCATCTGCGCGGCCATCTGCGCGTTGAAGGCGTCGAAGGGCAGCTCGGCGACGCGGAACCACAGGTTCTCCTTCTTCCAGTACGGCAGGAAGGAATCATAGAAGGTCTTGAAGTTCGGGTTCGAGGCGGCAAGCTCGCCATACATGGCGAAGGCCTCCTTGAACGCGGCCAGCATCACCTCCTGCGGGAAGGGCCGCAGCTCGGCCCCGGTGCCGGCGAGGCGGACGAGCGCATCCGGGTTGCCATTGTCGTATTTGGCGACGCAGAGCGCGTTGGCCTCGGCGCAGGCCGCCTCGACGATCGCCTTGTAGGACGCCGGCAGCGCGTTCCACTTCTCGAGGTTCACGAGGAAGCTGACATTGGCGCAGCCTTCCCAGAAGCCGGGATAGTAATAGTACTTCGCGACCTTCTGGAAGCCGAGCTTCTCGTCGTCGAGCGGGCCGGAGAACTCGACCGCGTCGAGCGTGCCGCGCTCCAGCGCCGGATAGATGTCGCCGCCGGCGATCTGCTGCGGCACGACGCCGAGCTTGGCCATGATCTGCCCGCCCATGCCGGCGATGCGCATCTTGAGGCCCTTCAGATCCTCGAGCGACTTGATCTCCTTGCGGAACCAGCCGCCCATCTGCGCGCCGGTGTTGCCCGACGGGATGGTGTAGAGGTTGTGCTTCTGCATGAAGGCACGGCACAGCTCGAGCCCGCCGCCGGCATAGAGCCACGCGTTCTGCTGGCGGGTGTTGAAGCCGAAGGGCAGCGAGGTCTCGAAGGCGAAGGCCGGGTCCTTGCCGATATAGAAGCTCGACAGGGTGTGGCTGCACTCGACCGTGCCGTTCTGCACGGCATCGAGCGCCTGCAGCCCGGGGACGATCTCGCCCGGCGCGAAGACCTGGATCTGGAAATTGCCGTCGGTCGCTTCCGCGACGCGCTTGGCGACCTGCGTCGAGAGACCGAACAGCGTGTCGAGGCTCTTCGGGTAGCTCGAGGTCAGGCGCCAGGCGACCTTGGGCTGCGACTGGGCGATGGCGGGAGCGGCGATGGCGGCGCTCCCCGCGGCGCCGGCAGCGGCTGTCTTCACGAATTTGCGACGGTCCATGGTATCCTCCGGTGTTCTTGTGGTCTTCGGTCGCCGCACCCTGCAGGCTCAAGGCGACACTGCCGCGCGCCTCTTCGCATGAAACGGCAGGGCGGACCACTAGCCATCCTGCCGAGACGGGTTGCGCCGGACGCGAACGGAAAAACCGGCAGCGCGAGGCGCCGCCGGTTTCGAAATCGACCCTGACGGTCCGGGCTCTAGAGCCCGCTAGAGCTTGATCGTCAGTTCTTGGCGATGAAGCACTGGCCGCCCGCAGCCTGGAGCTGTGTGCACATCGTCGTGGCGTCCTCGCGGGAATAGGGACCGACGCGGAGCCGGTACACCGTCTTCCCGCCTGCAAGCTCCGTCTTGCGCACGATCGGCGCCTGGCCGCCGAGCTGGCCCGGATATTTGCGCTGGAGCGCCGCGAAGGTCGCCCGCGCCTCGGACTCGCTGCCGGGCGCACCAAGCTGGACGACGAAATCGCCGGTTCCGCTGCGGATGGCGGCGGTGGCAGGTGCCGGTGCGGCGGGTGCCTGGGCCGCGGGCGGAACGCTGGCGACCCGCATCGGGGCGGAAGGTGTCGTCGCCGCGGCGCGTTCCTGCACCTTGGCGGGTTCCTGGACCTTGGCGGCCTCCTGCGCCGGCGTCGTCGCCGGACGCGGACGCGGCTGCGCCGAAGCGGTCGTCGATGCCGGATCGGTCGAGGCAAGCAGGCCCGGCCGGGTCGGCTGCGCCGGATCCGTTCCCGCCGACAGGGTACCGTTCGTGTAGCCCGCGGCGCCATTGGCAGCCGGCGCGGGCGTCCCGTCGGGGCGGATCGAAACCGTGCGGACACGGCGCGGTTCGCCCAGCCCCGGCACAGGCGGCACCGGCGTCAGCGCCGGCTCCAGCGGAGCAGGATCGCGCGCGATGACGGCCGGCGCCTGCGACAGCGCATTGGCCGCGGGGGTCGTGGCGGTGCCGGTGCCCGGCCCCGGCAGCACGACGCGCGACGGCATCGAACGCGCCGCCTGCTGGACATCGACCGGCTGCTCTTCGCGGCTGACGACCTTGGTCGGCCCGGCCGACGTGTCGCCCGGCCGCTCATAGATCTGCTTGTTCTGGTTCGGTATCTCGGCACCGCCGGGATTGGCCGGCTCGACCTTGGTCGGCCCGGCATCCGCCGTGATCGTCGGCGGCTGGCCATCCGAACCGCGCAGCGCGCCGCGCTGCGACATCACGACACCGCCCCCGACGACGCCCACCAGGACCAGCGCCGCGGCGGCATAGAGGCCCTTGCGCGAGCGGCGCGGCTCGAGGACCGGCATCTCGTCATCGGCCGGCAGCTCGGCATGCTGCGGGTGCGCATCATAGTGCTGCTGGTCATAATAGGGGTAGGGCTCGCGCGCCTCGTCGAGGTCACGCGGCGCCGCAGCCATGCCCTGCCCGGCCACGGGCCGCTGATAGGACTGCGGCTCGGGCAGCTCGAAGCTCTCTTCCTCGATGACGAAGCGAGGCTCGGTGCGCGCCGGCGCGGCAGCGGGAGCAGGCGCAGCCTGGGAGGGTGCAGGCCGGCCGCCATCCGTGCGGCGCAACAGCGCCTCGAACTCGTCGAGCGCGCCGCGAAGTTCGGCCGGCGGCGACGACTGCTCGACAGCCGCCTGCAGCTCCTGGACGGGATTGAAGACCGGTTCCTGCCGCGGCTGGACCTGGCCCCGGGGCTGGCCCTGAAACTGAGGCTGAGCCTGGGCAATCGGCTGCTCCTGGGCCTGCCAGGGCGCCGCCACGCGCTGCGGCGCGGCCGCCTGCCCCCGATGCCCGAAGATGTCCTTCAGCGGGTCGCCCTGGTCGACGATACGCGTCAGCTCGGCCAGCGGGTCGACGGGCTGACCGACCTTCGGCGCCTGCCCGGCGTTGCGAAGCTGGCGCTCAAGATCTTCGAGATCGAGCGCGAAACGGTTTCTAGCTGGCTCACTCATGGCACGATCCATTCCAGCGCAGGCCGACCGCACGCATGGGATGCCCAAAGCGTCTTGCCGTCAACCTGACCTTGTGCGCACTGAGGGCCAACCGACCGTCAGCGCATCTCTTCCGGCGCCGCAACTCCGGCGACAGCCAGACCGGAAGCAAGGACGCCGCGCACTGCATGCACAAACGCCAACCTCGCCAAGGTCGACTCTCGATCAGTTTGATTAACGAACCGTAATTGCGGCGAGTCTTTGCCCTTGTTCCATAGCGAATGGAAAGCGCTCGCCAGCTCATGAACAAAAAACGCAACGCGATGTGGCTCGTGAGCGGCCGCCGCGCCTTCGATGATTCGCGGATAGGACGCGATCAACTTGACGATACCAACCTCCGCCTCGTCGGTCAGACGGGCGAGATCGGACCGCGCCAGCGCGGCCGGCGCTAGATCGAGATCGGGAAACGCCTCACGCGCCTGCCGGAAGATCGAGGCGCAGCGCGCATGGGCATACTGGACGTAGAAGACGGGGTTGTCCTTCGACTGCTCGACCACCTTGGCGAGATCGAAGTCGAGCGTCGCGTCGTTCTTGCGGAAGATCATCATGAAGCGCACCGCATCGCGGCCGACCTCGTCGATGACTTCGCGCAGCGTGACGAAATCGCCCGAACGCTTCGACATCTTCACCGGCTCGCCGTTGCGCAGCAGCTTGACGAGCTGGCAGAGCTTGACGTCGAGCTCGCCCTTCTCATGCGTCACGGCCTTCACCGCCGCCTGCATGCGCTTGACGTAGCCGCCATGGTCGGCGCCCCAGACGTCGATCATCTGGGGAAAGCCGCGCGTGAACTTGGAGCGGTGATAGGCGATGTCGTTGGCGAAATAGGTATAGCTGCCATCTGACTTCAGCAGGGGCCGGTCGACATCGTCGCCGAACTTGGTGGCGCGGAAGAGCGTCTGCTCGCGATCCTCCCAGTCCTCGTCCTTCTGGCCCTTCGGCGGCGGCAGCCGGCCCTCATAGATCAGGTCGCGCGAGCGCAGGTCCTCGATCGTTTCCTTCACGGCATCCTTGTTGCCGTCGACGACCTGCAGCGAACGCTCCGAGAAGAAGACGTCGTGGACGACGCCGAGCGCGGCGAGATCGTCGCGGATCATCGCCATCATGCCGTCGATGGCGGTCTGGCGCACGAGCGGCAGCCATTCGGCTTCGGGCTTGCCCAGCAGCGCGTCGCCATGCGCCTTGGCCAGGGTCTGGCCGACCGAGACGAGATAATCGCCCGGATACAGCCCCTCCGGAATGGTGATGGTCTCACCCAGCGCCTCGCGGTAGCGCAGGAAGGCGGAGCGGGCGAGCACGTCGACCTGAGCACCGGCGTCGTTGATGTAGTATTCGCGCGTCACCGCATGGCCGGCGAAGGCGAGGATGTTGGCGAGCGAATCGCCAAACACGGCGCCACGGCCATGGCCGACATGCATCGGCCCGGTCGGGTTGGCCGAGACATATTCGACATTGATCTTCGGCTCGGGCTTGGACGCCCCTCGTCCGTATTCCAGCCCTCGCTCGACCGCGTCCTTCAGGATCGCGGTGAACACTGCCGGCTGCAGCGTCAGATTGATGAAGCCCGGCCCGGCGATCTCCGCCTTGACGATCTCGGCATCGCCCGAGAGCTCTTCGACCAGAAGCGCAGCCAGCGCGCGCGGGTTGGTTCCGGCCTCCTTGGCGAGCACCATCGCGGCATTGGTCGCGAGATCGCCATGGGCCGGGTCCTTGGTCGGCTCGACCACGACGCGCCCGAGATCGAGGCCGGCAGGCAGGGCCCCGCGCTCGGCAAGAGCCGAAATCGCGGCGGCGACACGGGCGGAATAGGTCTCGAACAGGTTCATGGCGGCCAATATCTGCTGCGAACGGACAAGCTAGGCGGGTTTGGGAATGCCCGGCCCTATCGCAGCGACGGGGTCGCGTCAAACAGGCGGCGGTGTTCGTCGAGCGCGTACCAGTCGGTCATGCCGGCGATATAGTCGGCAATCCGCCGCGCGCGGCGATGGGCGTCGAGCCCCTCGCAGCCAGCCGCCCAGTCGGCCGGCATCAATGCTGGATCGGCGTTGAAGCGGCCGAAGAGCTCGCGCACCACCTGCGCCGCATCGCGACGGATCGGCGCGATCCGGGCATGGCGATACATGTTCGGATAGAGGAAGGCCTTGATCTCGCGGTCCGCAGCCTCGATCGCCGCCGGGAAGGCGACCACAGGCCCACCCGCCCGCCTGATCGCATCGGCGTCGGCCGGCGCCAGCTTTTCCAGCCGCGCCTGCGACTCGACGATCACCCCCTCGACGAACCGGGTGATCACCCGCCGGACCAGTTCATTCGTCGTCCGTGATGTCTCGAGCCCGGGATGCAGCGACTCGATCTCGTCGAGCAGTCCGGCAAGGAACGGCACCGCCTTGAGCTCGGCGTGGCCGAACAGTCCTGCCCGCAAGCCGTCATCGATGTCATGGGCGTTGTAGGCGATATCGTCGGCAAGGGCTGCGGCCTGCGCCTCGGCCGAGGCATAGGAATCCAGCCAGAGGTCCTGCTTCGCCTGGTACTCGACGATGGCCGCCGGAATGCCGGTCGTGGCGTAGCGCTCGGTCGGTGTCCCGTCGGGGAACAAGAGCGGGCCATTGTGCTTGACGAGACCCTCCAGCGTCTCCCAGGTCAGGTTGAGCCCGTCGAAACCGGCATAGCGCCGCTCCAGCCGCGTCACGATCCTGAGAGTCTGGGCATTGTGGTCGAAGCCGCCGAACGGGGCCATGCACTCGGCGAGCGCATCCTCACCGGTATGGCCGAAGGGCGTGTGGCCGAGGTCATGCGCGAGCGCCAGCGCCTCGGCCAGATCCTCGTCGAGCCCGAGCGCCCGCGCCAAGGCGCGCGCGATCTGCGCGACCTCGATGGAATGCGTCAGCCGCGTGCGGAAATGGTCGCCCTCATGCGAGACGAAGACCTGGGTCTTGTGCTTGAGCCGACGGAACGCGGTCGAATGAATGATCCGGTCGCGATCACGCTGGAAAGGGTTGCGCGTCGGCGAGGCCGGCTCGGCGATCAGCCGGCCACGGCTCGTCGCGGTGCGGCAAGCGTAAGGAGCGCGCCAGCGATCGCCAGGCTCGAAATCGGGCCCGGCCGTGAAAAAGGGCTTCTCTGGATGCGGCATGGCAGACCCGTCGCCTCCCCTGCTTGTAGAGGCGTTGCGGCGCAATTACCTTTGCGCGTAACGAAGGTGCAAGGAGCATCTGATGATGACGACCGATATGCCGGTCAATCCGCGCGGCATCGCCGTGACGGGCAAGGCCGCGACCCGCATTCTCTCCGTGATGGCGAAGGAACCGCCGGGCTCGATGCTGCGCGTCAGCGTCGCCGGTGGCGGCTGCTCGGGCTTCCAGTACATTTTCGACGTCGATCAGGAGAAGGCCCCCGGCGACCTCGTGATCGAGCGTGACGGCGCCACCGTCCTGATCGACGAGACCTCGCTCGACCTGCTCGAAGGCTGCACCATCGACTTCGTCGACGATCTCGTCGGCCAGTCCTTCCGGATCACCAACCCGAACGCCACGAGCTCCTGCGGCTGCGGAACCTCGTTCGCGCTTTAGATTGTACTCGGGCTTCCCGGCCCCCGACATGGCCGGGGGATAATGTCGGTTTCCTGCCCAATCGGGCGGCCCTAATGAAAAAGGCGCCACAAGGGCGCCTTCCGCTGACCTGCGAATTGCGGTCGTCTCAATGCGAGCTGGCGATCCCGCCCTGCTCCAGCCGGATCTCGGCTGCCATCAGGCCCTTGGGTCCGGGTCCGTAGCGCACCAGCACGGTCTGCCCCGGGATCAGTTCGACCAGCCCGTAGCGCCGCATCGTCTCCATATGGACGAAGATGTCAGGGGCGTTCTCGCCGGCCGAGACGAAGCCGAAGCCGCGCAGGCGGTTGAACCACTTCACCGTCATCCGCTCGAGCCCGCTGGTCGGCGTGACCTGCACATTGGTGCGCGCGAGCGGCATCTCGGCGGGGTGCCGCGCTGCACTGGTGTCGATCGACAGGACGCGGATGGCCTGGCGGCCCCGCGGCTTGGCCACCGCCTCCAGCACGATATGGGCGCCTTCGGCGATGGCGTTGAAGCCGTCGCGCTTCAGGATCGTGACATGGACAAGAATGTCGGCGCCGCCGTCCTCGGGCACGACGAAGCCGTAGCCCTTGCTGACGTCGAACCATTTGACGTGACCGCTGAGCTCGACGGCGGCCTCGTGACCGAGCCCTTCTGGCCCGTCGAGCCGCATCACGCGGTTGAGTGACTGGATCGGTCCCATCGGTCGCCGCCCGCTCTCACCGAACTCGTCGGACATTTGCCACCCACCCCCGCCCGAAATGGCTTGATTCGTGGCCTCAGGATAACATCGCTGTGGAGTCGCGATACAGCCGGCTTTGCGTCATCCACATCAACGCGCCCTCAACGCCGGGCCGAGCCCCAGGTTGTCGGCGCCGGGCAGCACGCCGGTCGCCATGCGCCAAGAGCGCCGCTGGCCCGGGCCGCGATTCGCAGAATGCAAGGGGGCCCTGCCCTCAGCGCACCGCAGCACCTTCGCCCGGGCAGGCTACAGAAACCGAATATCGGCAAACATCTCAGGCAATTAGACAATAATGATTCAAAATTGCTTCGATTATGACACGCACCCAGCGACATCTTCGGGTTGACCAATATGGGAGAACAGAACATCAATTGCGGCATCGATATGATTATTCGGATTGTCTCATGCGACATTTGCTCCCGAACAATATTCGATCGAGCGCCGTATGCTCCGAGACTCCCAAAGCCAATTCCCTGACGACACGACCTCCCCTGCCCGAGGCCTTCGCCCCCATACATCCGTCGCGGTCCGGCTTGGCCGGGTCGCCCCCCTCTGCCGGCAGGCCGCGCCTGCGGACGCTCCTGCTCGGCGCCTCGGCGTCGTTCGCGATGACCTGCGCGCTGGAAAGCCCCGCGATGGCGCAATGCGCCCCGGCGGTGCCGGCCGCGGGCGACACCGTGACCTGCAGCGGCGGCTTCATCGGCACGGGCTTCACCGCCCCGCTCAATACCGGCATCACCGTGAATGTCGTCTCGGGCACGACGCTGGCCGGAACGGTCGACATCCAGGGGACGGGCAACAGCACGGTCAACAACGACGGCACGCTACAGGGTAGCCCCGCCCTGAACTTCGTCGGCGTCAGCGGCTTCACGAAGACGCTCAACAACACCGGCACGCTGAATGGCGGGATCGTCGGCTCCGGCGACGGCACCATCATCATCAACCAGAACGGCACCTTCAACTCCGGCGGCATCACCATTACCGGGGCCGGCGAGAACACCCTCAACGTCTTCGCCGGCCGCAACGTCAACGGCCTGGTCAACATCACCGGCTATCAGAACACGATCAACAATCTGGGCACGCTCAATGCGGGCGCGACCCTGACAGGCACGCTGCAGAACCGCTTCATCAACGGCTCCGAAGCAGGCGACCGCGGCACGGTCAGTGGGGTCTTCACGCTGACCGGCCCGTCCAACTTCATCGACAATTTCGGCACCTTCAACGGCGCCATCACGCTGACCGGCAACGGAACCAACACCATCGTCAACCGGCCCGGCGCCGTGATGCAGAGCATCGACACGACGGGCGGCACCTCGAATGACGTCGTCGACAACCTCGGCACGGTCAACGTCGCCATTCGGCTCGGCGCCGGAAACGACATCCTGACCAATCGCCCCTTCGCCCGATTCACCGATCCGGTCGAGAACGGGACGATCGAGATGGGCCCCGGCAACGACATCTTCGTCATGCTCGGCGGCACGGTCAACGCGCCGATCCTGATGGGCCCCGACAACGACCAGGCCTTCATCGTAGATGGTCACATTTCGACGAACTTCCAGGGCGAAGGCGGCGCGGACCGCCTGACCTGGAGCGGCGGCACGATCAGCGGCTTCATCGACATGGGGACCGAGGATGATCACGCCCTGTTCCTCAACCTGACGCCGACCAACCTGGCGACGGGCCTGCGCATCGATGGCGGCCTCGGCTCCGACCAGCTCGTCTGGGACAATACGCGCGGCGACGGCGTCTACCGCTATGTCAACTGGGAGCTGTTCCAGCTTACCAATGGCTCGCAGCTGACCTTCGACAACTACTCGACCCTCACGCTCGGCGATTCCGGCACCGGGACGGGCAGGCTGACGATCGATGCCACCAGCACCGTGTTCGCGGGCAACGGAACGCATACGGTGGCGCCGTTCGCCTCGGGGCTCCTGACCACGGTCGAGAACGCCGGCACGATCGACCTGACCAATGCCGGCTCCTCGGTCACCGACGCCTTCGTCATCCGCGGCAACTACATCGGCCAGGGCGGGCGCCTGCTGCTGAACACCGTGCTCGCCGGCGACGGAGCGCCCTCGGACAAGCTCGTCATCCAATCGGGCGCGGCGAGCGGCACGACCAGCCTCGGCATCACCAATGTCGGCGGGACCGGCGACCTCACCACCGGGAACGGCATCCTCGTCGTCGAGGCGACCAGTGGCGGCACGACCGTGCCGGGAGCGTTCTCGCTTTCGGGCCGCGTCGCGGCGGGCGCTTTCGAGTACCAGCTATATCGCGGCGGCGTGACTGCCGGCACGGCGCAGAACTGGTATCTCCGCAACTTCGAGCCGGATCCCGGTCCCACTCCCCCCGATCCTGATCCTACCCCCGATGGCGGCGGTGGCGACGGTGGCGGTGGAAGCGGCGGTGGCGGCGGCACCGGAGGCGGCGGCTCGGGCGGCGGCGGAGGCACCAGCGGCGGCGGCAGCACGCGGCCTGGCGTCATCCTGTTCCGTCCGGAAGTCGCACTCCAGTCGGCGATTCCCAGTCTGGCGCGAAGTGCGGCGCGCACCACGCTCGGCACCTTCCACGACCGCGAGGGCGAGCAGGTCTACGCCTCGGCCGATGGCGTCCTGCGCCTCGGTTGGGGTCGGGCCTATGGAAGTCATCACGAGGAAGCCTGGCGCGGCACCGCGAGCCCCAAATTCGACGGCTCGTTCTGGGGCCTGCAGGCCGGACTGCCGCTCTACGGCATCGACCACGCCAACGGCCAGCGCGACCGCTTCGGCATCTTCTTCGGCTACCACAACACGAGCGGAGACGTGAAAGGCTTCTCGATCGGGCGCCGCAACCAGTCGGTCGGCAAGCTCGACATCTCCAGCTACAGCGTCGGCGCCTACTGGACCCATTTCTGGAATTCGGGTGCCTATCTCGACGCCGTCGTGATGGGCTCCTGGCTCGACCAGAACGCGCGCTCGGTCTTCGGGGTGAAGGGGGACAGCCGCGGTACGATCTTCTCCGCCTCGCTCGAAGCGGGCTATCCGATCGCGCTCTCGGCAAACTGGCGGCTCGAACCGCAGGCGCAGCTGATCTTCCAGCACCAGCAGGGTGACCGCTACCGGGACCTGTTCTCGGCGATCTCCTATGACAGCGCCAATGTGCTGACCGGCCGGCTCGGCGCACGCCTTGTTGGCGACCTCGACTGGAACGGTGTCCCGGTGAAGCCCTTCCTCGTCGCCAATCTCTGGCACGATTTCGGGAACGGCTCGGACACCGTCCGGTTCAACGGCTATCCGATCCGGACGGACCGCAACGCGACCGCGCTAGAGATCGGGGCCGGCCTGTCGGCCCAGGTCACCAAGAACGTCGCGCTCTACGGCAAGGCGAACTACACCACCGAGCTGAGCGGCCAGGAAGTCCGGTCCGTCGGCGGCAAGCTCGGCGTGCGCCTGACCTGGTAAGCGCAAAGCACCGCCCGTTTCGGCACCGAGGCGGAAGGCGTGCCCGCGCCTCCGTCTACACTCTATTCCGCCAACCGACCCAGCACCGCCCCGATCTCGGCCCGCACGACGAGATCGGCGATCTCGTCCAGCTCGGTCGGTTCGCGGTTGACGATGATCAGCTCCGCGCCCTGTTTCTTCGCGATGATCGGCAGCGTTGCCGCGGGATAGACGACGAGGGACGAGCCGACGACCAGGAAAAGCTCCGACTCGAGAGCCAGTTGCTGCGCCCGGCTCATCTTGTCCTGCGGCATCGCCTGGCCGAAGGAAATCGTCGCCGATTTGACCGGGCCGGTGCACATCACGCATTCCGGCGGCTCGCCCGTCGCCTCGAAGGCCGGGCGGATGGCCGCCAGCTCGTGGCGCCAGCCGCAGGCGAGACAGGTCGCATAGGTGCCGTTGCCATGCAGCTCGATCACCTGTTCGTCGGGCACGCCCGAGGCCTGATGCAGCCCGTCGATGTTCTGCGTGATGACGGCGGGGGAACGCCCCTCCGCAACCAGCCGCGCGAGCGCCCGGTGCCCGCGATTGGGGGCAGCTCCCGCATAATGGTCGTCCATCGCGAACTTGCGCCGCCAGGCCTCGATGCGCGCTTCGCGGCTCTGGACGAAGGCTTCGAACGGGATCGGCTTGTTGACCATCCAGGGCGAGCCCGGCGAGCGGAAATCCGGCACGCCCGATTCCGTCGAGATGCCGGCGCCGGTGAGGGCGACGATGGAGGCGGCACGATCGAGCATGTCGTGCAGCGCCGCGATGGCGTCGTTGGTCTCGTCCTGCATGCGCACTCCGTTCGCTTGCCCAGCCGTCGAGATATGGCGCAGGCGGGCAGAGCATCCAAGCGGTTGGCCCATGCGTCCGCCAACATCGCATGCGCCAACATCGATTGACGGAAAGGCGGCCGCGCTCCAAAGCTGCCGGCCATGCTCGCCACGACGCCCGCCGCCCTGAACCCCGACCTCCTCGACACCGGAACCCCGCCGATCCCGCAGGCGCAGGGCTGGGCACGTGCCTATGACGGGCGCTTCGGGCCGCTGGTCGACCTGTCGCAGGCCGTACCGGGCTCACCGCCGCCGGCGGCGCTGCTGGAGCGGCTGTCGCAGGCCGCCGCCCTGCCCGACAACACCCGCTATGGCCCGATCACCGGCGACACGGCGCTGCGCGAGGCCTATGCGGCCGAGATTTCGCGCGTCTACGGCACCGCCTTCAGGCCGGCTGAGGTCGCGATCAGCTCGGGCTGCAACCAGGCCTTCGTGATGACGATGATGGCCGTGGCCAAGGCCGGCCAGAGCGTGCTGTTGCCCGCGCCCTGGTACTTCAACCACGAGATGACGCTGCGCATGCTCGGCATCGAGGCCCGGCCCCTGCCTTGCGACCCTGCAGCCGGCTTCGTTCCCGATGTCGCCACGGCGGAAGCGCTGATCGATGCGGGCACCCGCGCGATCGTTCTGGTGACGCCCAACAACCCGACCGGCGCGATCTATCCGCCCGCCACCATCGCCGCCTTCGCCGAACTCTGCGCCCGGCGCGGGCTCTGGCTGGTGCTCGATGAGACCTACCGCGATTTCCTGCCCGCGGGCGTTGCCGCACCGCATGAAGTCTTCGCCACAACGCGCTGGCAGGATTCCGTGATCGGGCTCTACAGTTTCTCGAAGGCCTATGCCGTTCCGGGCTGGCGCCTGGGCGCGATCACGGCCGGCGAGGCCGTCATGGCTCAGATCGCGAAGGTGCTCGACTGCGTCCAGATCAGCCCGGTACGCGCAGGCCAGGCCGCGATCACATGGGGCATCGAGGGCACGCGCGACTGGCGCGAGGCCAACCGCACCGAGATCAATGCCCGCGCCGCACTGTTCCGCGAGGCGATGGCGCCGCACAATGGCTGGCGGGTGCTCGCGGCCGGCGCCTATTTCGCCTATGTCGCGCATCCCTTCGCTGGCACGCCCGCAGCCGATGTTGTCCGCGAACTGGTCCAGCAGCGCGGCGTGCTGGCCCTGCCCGGCCCCTATTTCGGCCCCGGGCAGGAGCAGCATCTGCGCATCGCCATCGCCAATGTCGCCGCCGACCGGATCGGCGAACTCAGCGATCGGCTGCGCGGGTTTTCGCTCTGAACGCGTCTCGCAGGCTCGCCCCCGGCACCCTGTGAGGGAACTGCCCGGCGCTGCGGCGTCGCTTGCCCTGCATTCGATACCGGGCCTTCAGCGCAGCAGTGCCGCGTAGCGGTCGCGATAGGCCCAGACCAACAGGCCGCCGAGCACGACGAGGATCACCGCGACGGGAATGCCCTGCGGATTGATCACCAGATGGAACAGCACGATCACCGCCATCACCGGGGCGATCAGGGCGAGGCCCAGCGCCGGCGCGATATTGGTCAGCAGGCTGAGCGCTCCGACGAGGTTGACCGTCTTCAGCAGCGGCCAGAAGAAGCCGGAATTCTGCAGCGCAACCTCGAAGGCAACGCCGCGCTCGCTCGTCGGAGGATGGATCAGATGGCTGCCGGTCGCCATCCACCAGAAGCCGTCGACGGCTGAAACGAGGAAAAGCAATCCCAGCAGAACGCGCGGGACGGTGACGAGAAATGCAGTCTTCATGGTGACCCCAGCCTATGGACAAAAATGCCGGCGCGCCTGATGGCGCTGCCGGTCCGCTTCTTGGTCGCGGCAAGGACCGCCCCGGTTCACGGGCCCGCCAAGCACGCGCTTGTGAGATGCATTCCGCCGGATTCCATGGCCATCAGGGCAGAACCGCAAGCGCATTTCGAGCCCGGACCCCGATGACGATCGCCCTCACCCGTCGCACGCTGCTGCACCTCGCCGGCGCATCCTCGCTCACCGCCGCCATGACGGGCGCGGCCCAGGCCGAGGGCGGCCCGGTCGCGGCGCCGCCGGCCGGACCGGGCTTCGCCAACAAGACGCCGCTGCGCATTGGTCAGGCTGCGCTGCGCGTGCGCGACATCGAGCGCGTCAGTGCCTTCTACCGGGACGTGCTCGGGCTTTCGGTGCTGGCGCGCGGCGAAGGCGCCGTGACCCTCGGCACTGCGGACGGCGCCTTGCTGACGCTGGCTTCCCGCCCCGGCGCTGCCCTGGAGCCACCGACGCAGGCCGGCCTGTTCCACACGGCCTTCCTGATGCCGACGCGCAAGGACCTCGCGCGCTGGCTGGTGCATGTCGCGCGCAACCAGACGCCGCTGACCGGCTTCGCCGACCACAGCGTCAGCGAGGCGGTCTATCTCAACGATCCCGAGGGCAACGGCATCGAGGTCTATGCCGACCGCCCGGCCGAGCGCTGGCGCTGGGAGGCCGGCCGCGTCGTGATGGGGACGCATCGCCTCGATGTCGACGACATCCTCACGCTGACCGACACTCAGGCGACCAACTACGCCAGGGCGCCGGACGGGCTGCGCATCGGCCATGTCCATCTGCGCGTCGGCGATGTCGCGGCCGGCGACAAATTCTACAAGGATCTGCTCGGACTGTCGGCAACGAGCCGGCGCGATACGGCGAGCTTCCTGTCCTCGGGCGGCTATCACCACCATCTGGCGATGAACACCTGGAACAGCGCCGGCGCCGGCCGACGCGACGACAGCAGCACAGGGCTCGCCTGGTTCTCACTGATGACGGAGAAGCCGGAGCTGATGACGGCCAAGGCCGAGCGTTTCGCGGCGGCAGGTGTGGCTACCGCGCCCGTGGCCGGCGGCTTCGAAAGCGCCGACCCCTGGGGCACGCGCGTCAGGCTGCTGCAGGGCTGACCTCCAGCGCTTGCAGCCGGCATGGCGAGGCTTCGCCGGCGCGCTTTCAACCCTTGCGAATGACGAGCAGCACCGAGGTGAAAACGACCCCGAAACCTGCCAACTTGATGTGATCGCGGCCTTGACCTGTCTTGAGCGGCTCGTCGTAATTCAGATCCCGAGGTCCTGTGCCCGCATCGAAGTCGATCTTTTCTATTCCGCAGCGAAGCATGCGGAGCGAATAATCCAGCTCTTCCAGATCCCGCCGACGATAGACCACCGCCGGTCCACGCGTCACCGTCTTTGTATTCGACGAGACATTGTACTCGGTTGTGTGTACCGCCAATCCGCCCGGTTTCAGGAAACGCATGGCATCGCGCACGAAATCCGTACCCTTTCGCAGGCTCCCGAGGTGCTCGAACGCACAGGCGCTCCAGAGGAAGTCGTAGGAACTGACACCGAGATCGTCGTCCAACTTGCGCATGTCCGCCGCGCGGAACGCGACGCGTTCATCGAAGATCGCTCGATCGACGATACTCGGAAAGTGAATAGCGTCAGGAGTGTCGGCATGCTGCGCGCGGTTGGTCCAGCTCGGCCTCTTCGCTCCCAACCCGAGGTCCGTCGCGAGCACGTCGACGCCACATGCTGCAAAGTACGAACTCAATGGCTCGCGCCCGACGGCGAAGCCGAGGCCGCGACGGCCCGGTTGCAGCATACCGCGCTCGTCGAGAGCCGCGGTAATCGCCGTAAATTCCCAAGCCTTTCGATTGACGACATCTCCCAATCCGAGCCGTTGGGCAAAGCACCGATGCCATTCGGTTGAAAAATGCTCTTCACGACATACGGTCGAACTCGGCATGGCAGTCCTCGAAGCTGAAGCTGCCGGATACCGCAAAGCGGCGGAATGACCAAGGGTAAGGACCGCCGGCACTCGCGGGCGCCTTCGCTCGGCCAAATCGAGAGATTGGGGGCCGAAATGACAAATCAGGCGCTCGCGTCCACGCCTATCACGGCGTCGGAAATGGGCGCCCTGCAGCGATGCGAGGCACAGGCGACGACGTGCCTAACAGACTGTCGCTGCGCAGCGCCATGCCCGCCTGCAAATTGGAGGTTAAAGTGAGCGAGGTTCACAGCGCCCGGTTCTGCAGGCCACCGCGCCGGGATTGCAGGCGACCGCATGCAGAACATTGATATCGTGAATCATCACATCGTCGCGCCGATCTGCCAGGGCACGAACTCGGCGTCGCCGTAGCCCATCTCTTCGGACTTCGAATGTTCGCCTGACGCGATGCGCAGCAGGTAGTCGAAGATCTCCTGCCCCTTCTCCTCAAGCGTCACGCCGTCGAGGACATCGCCGCAGTTGATGTCCATGTCGTCGGTCTGCTTCAGATACATCGGCGTGTTGGTCGCGAGCTTGACCGAGGGCGTCGGCTTGCAGCCATAGGCCGAGCCGCGGCCTGTCGTGAAGGCGAGGATATTGGCGCCGCCGGCGACCTGGCCCGTCGCCGAGACCGGGTCGTAGCCGGGCGTGTCCATGTAGACGAAGCCCTTGGACTTCACCGGCTCGGCGTAATTGTAGACGGCGGCGAGCGTCTTGGTGCCGCCCTTGGCCGCGGCACCCAGCGACTTCTCCAGAATGGTCGTGAGCCCGCCGGCCTTGTTGCCCGGCGACGGGTTGTTGTTCATGTCCATCCGGGCGCGCGCCGTATAGTCCTCCCACCACTTGATGATGCCGACGAGCTTCTCGCCGACCTCGCGGGTCGCGGCGCGGCGCGTCAGCAGATGCTCGGCTCCGTAGATCTCCGGCGTCTCGGAAAGGATCGCCGTGCCGCCATGCTCGACGAGGATGTCGACGGCCTTGCCCAGAGCCGGATTGGCGGTGATGCCGGAATAGCCGTCCGAGCCGCCGCATTGCAGGGCCAGCATCAGTTCGGAAGCCGGTACCGTCTCGCGCGTCGCGCGGTTGGCGATCGGCAGCATGACCTTGAGCGCCTCGATTCCGGCGGCGACAGCCTTCTTGGTGCCGCCGGTTTCCTGGATCGTCAGCGTCCGGAAGACGTCGCTTTCCTCGACGCCATAGGCGTCCTTCATGCGCTTGATCTGGAAGCCCTCGCAGCCGAGGCCGACGACAAGCACGGCCGCCATGTTCGGATTGCAAGCATAGCCCCAGGTCGTCCGCTTCAGCACCTCGAAGCTCTCGCCATTGTAGTCGATGCCGCAGCCGGTGCCGTGGGTCAGCGCGATGACGCCGTCCACGTTCGGATAATCGGCGAGCAGGCCGGAGCGCTTGACCTCCTCGGCCATGAAGCGCGCGGCGGAAGCCGAGCAGTTCACCGAGGTCAGGATGCCGACGTAATTGCGCGTCCCGGCCTTGCCATTGGCGCGGCGGAAGCCCTGGAAGGTCGCCTGCTGTTCGACCGGCAGCACGAATTCGGGCTTGGCCTCGGCGCAGAAGGCATAGTCGCGCTCGAAGGAATGGAAGCCGGTATTGTGCTCATGCACCCATTCGCCGGGCGGAATGTCGACCGTGGCGAAGCCGATGATCTGGCCGAATTTCCGGATCGGCTCGCCGGTCGCAATCGGCGCCAGCGCCAGCTTGTGGCCGCGCGGAATCCGCTTCAGCGCCGTGACGCCTGCCGCAGTGACACCGACATCGATCGGATCGACGGCGACTGCGACATTGTCGGCAGCGTTGAGCGTGAGGGTACGCGGCGGGATCGCTTTGTCGAGCATGGGAAGGGACCACTGGCTTGCAGGCCGCGGCACGCCGCGACGATCCGCCAAGACATGCGCCTCCTCGCGACAGTTTTCAATCGGTTCAAACAGGCGGCAGGTTTGTCACGGATCGGTGCAACGCAAAAAGCCCGGCCGTGAGGCCGGGCTTCGTATCGTATCAGCGAGCCGGCGCCGCTATCCGCGGCGCGACCTCAGCTCACTTGGTGGCCGGAGCGACCTTGGCGACGATGCCTTCGAACGGCTTGTAGGCGTCCTTGGCCAGCGAGGTGTAGAGCTCGCCCATCTTGGTCGCCTGAGCGACCGCGCCCTCGAAGGCGGTCTTGATGTAGTCGGCCTGGATCTCGAGCGCCTTGTCGAAGGTCTTGACGGCGGCGAGCTTCTCGAGCGTCGCGGTGCCGGCTTCGAACGACTTCTTGGCATAGTCGGTCGCCTCGACGGCGATGGTCTGGACGCTCTTCGAGGTGGCGCCGAAAGCCTTCAGGGCCGCATCGACGTTCTCTTTGGAGGCCTTCTGGATCGTCTCGAACTGCTGGATCATGTTTCTTCCCTCGGCACGGAGTGCCGCCTCTTGCTGACGAGCCTGACGGCCCGGGTTTCTCGCCCCAAAGCCAGATGAAAAGCGTTCACCACCGGGACTGCCCTCATATTGTGCACCGCAACATGAATGTCAAGGACACGCTGCATTGCATCAGACGCAGGCTCCCCGCATCCGCGCGCCCCGCCGAGATCGTTAGCTTTTTAACGGCTCCGTAACCGCATCGTCCTAACCTCCCTCACTGTGTCCCATATGCCACGTCGCCAGATGCGGCCTTGGGACCGGGACGAGAGTTCTGGTTGAGGCAGGTCCATGGTGTTCAGTTGCGTTGGGTCCCGGCGCGTGCGTTTTCGCGCGCTCGTCGGAATGATCGGTATCGCCGCGGTTGCGGTCGCAGCCGTCGCGTCTCCCGCCGAAGCGGCGCGCAAGAAGCGGCGCCATGTCGGTGGCGGCTACGCCCCTCCTTATGCCGCGATGGTCGTGGACGTGAAGTCCGGCCGCACCCTGCATGCGGTCAATGAGGACGCCCCGCGCATCCCCGCCTCGATCACCAAGGTGATGACGCTCTATTTGCTGTTCGAGCAGCTCGAGCGCGGCAAGTTCAACATGAACTCCGAGTTGACGGTCTCCGCCTATGCGGCGCGTCAGGCTCCCTCGAAGATCGGCTTCACGCCGGGCGAGACCATCGAGGTGCGCGACGCCATCCTGGCGCTCATCACCAAATCCGCGAATGACGTCGCCGTCGCGATCGCCGAGAACGTCGCCGGCTCCGAGGACGAATTCGCCCGCATGATGACCGCCCGGGCGCGCTCGCTCGGCATGCGCAGCTCGACCTTCTACAATCCGCACGGCCTGCCCCACAGCCCGCCGAACATCACGACCGCGCGGGACCTGACCATCCTCGCCCGCGCGATCCAGGAGCGCTTCCCGCGCTACTACCCGATGTTCTCGACGCGGGTGTTCAACTATGCCGGCGGCGCCTACCGCAACCACAACAAGCTGCTCGGCCGGATCGAGGGCGTGGACGGGATCAAGACCGGCTACACCAACCTCTCCGGCTTCAACCTGATGACCTCGGCCAAGGCCGATGGCCGCCATGTCGTCTCGGTCGTGCTCGGCGGGCGCTCCGGCGCCTCGCGCGACAAGATCATGGCCGACCTCGTCGTCGCCAACCTGCCCAAGGCTGCCACCAGCGGTCGCGCTTCGACCATGGTCGCCGAAGCCCCTGAGCCGGAAGAGAGGCCGCAGGAGCGCGTGCATGAGCGCCAGCGCCCGGCTGCCCCGGTCGTGGCCGCTGCCCCGGTCGTGGCCGCCGCCCCGGCCGAGCCTGCGCCGATCCCGGTGCCGCGTCCGCGCATCGAGGCCGAGGCGCCCGTCCCGGCCGCGGCCCGCGCCTATGCGCCCGTCCCGACCACGACCCCGATCGCGCCGCCGCGCCCGCTGAGCGCCAACGCGCAGCAACTGCAGATCTCGGGCATGCGCCCCGTCACCGCGACGACGACCCCGCCGGCCATGCGCTGGTCGATCGGCGCCCCGGCGGCCGACGGCAAGATCATGCGCCCGCCGGCGAATGTCGACGTCACCTCCTCGATCGCCAAGGTGGCCGAGCCCGAGGAGAAGCCGGTCGCCAAGCTTGCCGAGCACAAGTCCGCCCCGGCTCCCGCCGCCGCCCCACTCCCCGGCCCGACCGAGAAGGCGCGCGACGCGGGCACGACCACGCTCGCCAAGCTCGCCGAGAAGGCTCCCGAGCCGGTGAAGGCGAGCGAGAACCGCCCGGCCGTCGCCACCGCCGGCAAATGGATCATCCAGCTCGGCGCGACCGACGATGAAGCCAAGGCCAAGGACATCCTCGCCCGCGCCCGCGCCAAGGCCTCCGGTCCGCTCGCCGTCGCCTCGGGCTTCACGGAGAAGGTGGAGAAGGGCGGCTCGACGCTCTTCCGCGCCCGCTTCGCCGGCTTCGAGGAATCCAAGGACGCTCAGAACGCCTGCGCCAAGCTCAAGCGCGACGGCTTCGCCTGCTTCGCCACCCGCGGCTGACGGACAAGGATAGGGAACGCCGATATGACGTACCAGACCTCCTCCCTGTTCCCCGCCGGCCCTTCACTTCAGAAGGACGTCCTTGGCCTGGTTGACGCGAGCGGCAAGACCGCTGGTGCCCCCGGCGTCCGGGTGGATGCGCTTCATCAGGGCGCGATGGGCCTCGCGGATCGCCTCCTCGCCCGCCCCCGGCTGAAGCCCCAGGATCTCGTAGGCCTCCTGATGCGTCATCGCGCCCGTGCCCGGCGCGCGGCCCTGCCCCGCGTCGCGGTGACGATCAGCGTCTTCACGCCAGCCGGGCGACCGGCGGTCGAGATATGCCTCTAGCAGGCGGGCACCTTCCGGATCCCGCGCCAGGCATTCGCGCATCAGCGCACCGATCTCGGCGAGAGACAGATCGTCGAGATTGCGCCCGGCGAAGCTGCCGCCACTGACCGTTCCGGTCATCGCCCCGCTGTCATGGTCGAGCTCCATCGCGAGCAGCGCCGAGGTGACCTTCGAGCGCGCGCCGGGCGTCGCGGCCGCATCCTGGCCCCAGGGAAAGCGGATTCCACCCGGGCCGGTCGCGCTCCAGCCGAGCAGCCAGGCACCGATGCCGCCCATGAACAGCGCCATGTCCATCCGGCCGCGCATCATCAACAGCCCGGCGACGCCGAGCGAGAGCACGCCGCCGCCGCTCTTCACCACCTTGGCCAGAATCTTCGGGTTGGCGCTGGCGAAGAGCTTCGACAACCACCAGAACAACAGCACCGCCAGGATGCCGTAGAGCAGCGTCACCGGCGATCTCCATCGATTGCGCCAAGCAGCCCGCGTACGGCCGGACTCGTGCCGGCGAGCTTCATCATCGCCTCGCGCCCGCCAGCGGCATAAGCCGCGGCCCCGCGCAGCAGCTCCAGCAGCGAGTGCGGCGCATTCACGTCGAAGCGCGCATGCGCCCCTCCGGTTAGGCGCGCCATCATGGCGAAGGCTGCGCTTGCCGCCGGGTCGTCTCCTTCCTGGAAGAGGAAGCCGCGGATACCGCGCAGGCCAAGTTCGCCGGCGACCGCCGCCAGCGTATCCGCCTCCTCCTCCATCGCATCGCCGACGAGGACGAAGGCGCGGATCGGCACGGCCTTGGCCTCGTCGCGGATATGCTTGAGGACCCGGGCGATCTGGGTTTGGCCGCCCTGGCAGGCGATCGTCGTCATGAGCCCGGTCAGGCGTCGCGGCTCGCCGATCCAGCCCGAGGCCCGGCATTCGCCAAAGCCACGAAAATAGACGAGCTGGACGGCAAGCCCGCCGCTCGTCGCCGCGACATCGAACATGCGCGCCTGCAGCGAGCAGGCGAGATCCCATGTCGGCTGGCGGCTCATCGTCGCGTCGAGCGCGAAGACGAGGCGCCCCGCCTGGCCCGTCGCCAGCGGGGCCAATTGCTTCGCGGCTCCGAGGAAGCGGTCGATCTCGCCCGGCGCCGATGGGCGGGAGCCAACGCCCGCGCCGGCAGTCTTGTCCAGGGCCCTGTCGGTCTTGTCAGTCATCAGCATGATATTGGCGGTTCTCCGGACATTTGCTACCCGTCAGCGGACACGACGCGTCCCACTTCACAGCCCTCTTCGGGATGAGGGCCGGCGAAGCGACAGGCACACGAAAGAAGGTGACGCCGATGACCGGGATCGCGGTATTCGAGACGGTGGCCGCGATGCGCGCCGCGGTGGCTGGATGGCACGCAGCCGGCGAGAAGGTCGGCCTCGTGCCGACCATGGGCGCGCTGCATGAGGGCCATATCGCCCTGGTGAAGGAAGCGCAGCGCCATGCGCGGCGCGTGATCACCACGATCTTCGTCAATCCGACGCAGTTCGCCCCGCATGAGGACTTCAAGAAGTACCCGCGCACCTTCGACGACGATTGCGCCAAGCTGGTCGAAGCCGGCGCGGATGCGATCTTCTTTCCGCCGGTCGAGGAAATGTACCCGCCCGGCTTCGCCACTCGCGTCTTGCTGCTCGGTCCGGCGGCCGTCGGCCTCGACGACCGCTTCCGCCCGACGCATTTCGAGGGCGTCGCCACGGTCTGCTGCAAGCTCTTCACCCAGAGCCGCGCCGATCTCGCCGTCTTCGGCGAGAAGGACTACCAGCAGATGAAGGTGGTAACGCGCATGGCCGCCGATCTCGATCTCGGCATCGAGATCGTGCCCCTGCCGACCATCCGCGAGCCAGACGGCCTCGCCATGTCGTCGCGCAACCGCTACCTCTCGCCCGAGCATCGCGCGCTGGCGCCGCTGCTGCATCAGGTGATGCAGGCACTCGCCGTCCGCATCCGCAATGAGGATCCGCTCTTCCAAGCCGTGAGCGAGGCGCAGACCGAGATCATCACCGCCGGGTTCGAGCTCGATTATCTGGAAGCGCGCCACGCCCAGTCCCTGGCCCCCGTGACGTCGCTGGCGGACGGGCCGATCCGGATTCTGGTCGCGGCGCGGATCGGCGGCACGCGCCTGATCGACAATATCCCGGTCTGACCGCGGCAGGAGGACGATGATGAGCGAAGCGCTTCAAGGTCGACTGGGGTTCAGGCACCGGGCAAACCGCCGGATCGCGGCGCTCGCCCTCGCCGGGCTACTCCTCGCGGACACAGCCGCTCAGGCCTGCACCCGGTTGGTCTATTTCGGTGCCAACGGGCAGGTCATGACCGCGCGCTCGATGGACTGGAAGGTCGATGTCGCGACCAATCTCTGGGCCTTGCCGCGGGGCATCGAGCGCAATGGCGAAGCCGGGCCGAACTCGGTCAAGTGGACTGCGAAGTATGGCAGCGTCGTCGCCTCGGGCTACGACGTCTCGACCACGGATGGCCTCAACGAGGCGGGGCTCGCGGTGAACCTGCTCTGGCTGGTCGAATCCGAATATCCGAAGTTTGACGCCAACGCGAAGCCCGGCCTCACCATCGCAGCCTGGGGGCAGTATGTGCTCGACAACTTCGCCACGGTCGCGGAGGCGGTCGAGGCGCTGCGCAAGGAGCCCTTCACCGTCGTCACCGACGCGGTGCCGGGCGAGACCCGCATGACGACGCTGCATCTCTCGATGTCCGATCCTACCGGCGACAGCGCCATCATCGAGTATATCGGTGGCCGGCAGGTGATCCACCATGACCGGAAGTACCAGGTCATGACCAACTCGCCGACCTTTGACCAGCAACTGGCGCTGGCCGAATACTGGAAACAGATAGGCGGCACCGTGATGCTGCCCGGCACCAACCGCGCCTCGGACCGCTTCGTCCGGGCCTCGTTCTACGTCAACGCCATTCCGAAGTTCGACGATCCCAATCGCGCCCTTGCCAGCGTCTTCAGCGTCATCCGCAATGCCTCGGTGCCCTTCGGTCTGACGACGCCCGACCAGCCGAACATTTCTTCGACCCGCTGGCGCACCGTCGTCGACCATGCCCGCAAGCTGTATTTCTTCGAATCGGCGCTGACGCCGAACACGTTCTGGGTCGACCTGAAGAAGCTCGACTTCGCGCCCGCGGCAGGTGTCCGCAAGCTCGATCTCGGGCAGGACCAGGACCACACCTATGCCGGCGACGCGACGGCGAGCTTCGTGCCTGCCAAGCCCTTCGCCTTCCTCGGCCTGACGCGCTGAGGACGCCGCTAGAGCAGGCCCACCCCGGGAGTTCGCGCCGCCGCATCCTTGGCCTGCAGATCGCCTGCCTTGGAAGGTCCGGAGCGGACGCGGCCCGCCCGGTTCCATCACAAGATGGCTGCGGCCAATGCCCTCGCCACCGGTGAAGGGCGGAAATCGGTCAGATGCTGCCCTGTCGATCCGCCTGCTGGTCGCCGCGCGGATTGGCGGCACGCGCCTGATCGACAATATCGGGGAGTGACGGGTTGGGCTCTGGCAGCGCCAGGCCGCGCTCTCAGTGCGTCGCGAAGGTCGTTGGCCAGTGCTTCGGCGCGGACCGGCGGCGCTGGGCGGCGCGCCGAGCAGGCCGGGCCCGGTTCAGCCCGGTGAGGTAACGTCCATGCATCCCGACGCCGCTGGTGAGGCGGACATCCAGCCGCTTGGCGAGGGAAAGGACGACGGCAAGAGTTCTGAACATGGTGTTCTACTTTGATGCGTCCGGCCGATACGACCGGCGGCATGCAAGAAGATAGAACCACCTCCATAGGTTATCGATGGTGGCCGAGCCTGATCGGCATAAAGATGTTGTAGGGAAAATCGTCCCGGCGCTCAGAGCAGCCCCAGCCCGGCAAGCTCGCGCCGCATCTCTTCCGGCATCTCGCCGAGGCCGCTGCCGCGATCGGTCAGATCGCGCGGCGCGTCCTTGGCCTGGAGATAGCGCCAGCCCTGGAAGGGCCGGAACGGCCGCGGCTCGACGGGCACCACGACCGGCTCCATCACCAGATGGCAGCGGCCGATGCCCTCGCCATCGGTGAAGGGACGGATATCGGTGAGACGCTGGCGGGCCGAGATCTGGCCCTTGATCACCCAATAGAGCGAGCCGCCATCGAGGATCTCCTCGATCTTCTTGGGCACCATGCGGGTCGTGTGGGTCTGCTCCTGCGGCAGCCCCAGCCGGCGCTCCAGCGCCATCCGCTCCTCGATCCATTCCTCGAGGTCGCTGATCGATTCCGCGCCGACGCAGAGCTTGAGCAGGTGGAGAGCCATGCCGCGCAACCTAATGCCGACGCGGCGACCCGGCCAGCACCTGCGGCATTTCTCCACAGATGCGGCAAGGGCACATATCGTTCTCCGCCGAAGCGAAACGCAGACCCGAGCATGACGGGCGGGACTGCGCTATCAATGCCGAAAACAGGGAGGCATTCATGCTCGGACTTGCAGGCAAGGTCATTCTCGTCACCGGCTCCTCGACCGGGATCGGCCAGGCGATGGCGAAGCGTCTTGTCGATGAGGGCGCGAAGGTCCTGATCCACGGGCGCGACCCGGCAGAGGTGGCAGCGGCGGTGTCCAAACTCGGATCCTCCACGCACGGAGCGACCGGAGACCTCGCCGACCCCATGACGGCCCAGGCCATCGTCGACGCAACCTTGCAGGCCTTCGGGCGCATCGACGGCCTGGTCAACAATGCCGGCATCTATCCGCGCGGCGTCATCGGCGAGACCACGGCGGAGTTCTTCGACCACATGTTCGCCGTCAACACCCGCGCCCCGCTGCTCTGCGCCGAGGCCGCCATCCGCGCCTTCCGCCGGCAGAAGTCCGGCGGCGCGATCGTCACCGTCGGCTCGCTCAACGCCTGGTGCGGCCTGCGGAACCTGACCGTCTATTCCATGTCGAAGGGCGCGCTGATGACGATGACCCGCAACCTGGCCGACGCGCTCGGACCGGAGCGCATCCGCGTCAACCAGCTCAATGTCGGCTGGACCTGGACCGCCAACGAGGATGCGACCCAGCAGCGAGAGGGCCGCAAGCCCGGCTGGGAGAAGGACGTGCCGCTCCGCAACGCGCCGAGCGGGCGCATCATGCAGCCGGAGGAAATCGCTGCCCACACCGCCTTCTGGCTCTCGGACGAGAGTGCGCCGGTCTCGGGCCAGATCTATGAAGCCGAGCAGTTTCCGGTCATCGGGCGGTTGGGGTAGCGAGAAAGTTCGCCGTCACTGCGAGGCCCTGAATCAGTCCGCGAAAGAACGACCGCAACCGACTCCACGGCCTCGCCTATTCCCCCAGCACCACCACCTTGGCCCCTTCGGCCACCTGCGAGCCCGGCACGCCCGCGACCTCGCTGACGGTGCCGTCGCGCGGAGCGGTCAGCACATGCTCCATCTTCATCGCCTCGACGATGGCAAGGCGCTGGCCCTTCACCACCGCGTCGCCGACTGACACGAAGAGCGCGATCAGCTTGCCATGCATCGGCGCCTTGACGACGCCACCCGAGCCCGCCGCCGCGTCCAGATCGACGCCGAAGGGATCGAACAGCGAGACCGCCGTCTGCCGCCCGCGATGGAGCGCGAAATAGGCCCCTGGCTCGGCTTCGGCGAGAGCGACCTCATGCTCGCCCTCACCGATGTCATGGCCCGGCAGGCTGACGATGGCGCCGTCCTCATGCCATTCGATCCGGGCCTCGATGCGCTCGCCATCGACGTTCAGCGGCAGACCCAGCGGAGGGCGCGGCATCAGAGAGAACGCGTCGGCATCGAGCCAGGGCGAACGATGCTCGCCATCGGCCCGCTCGGACGCCAGCGTCAGCCCGGCGAGCTGGCGCTCCTCCTCGAGCTGGAGTGCCGCCGCCGCTACCGCCGCCGCGTCGAGCGGCTGCGGCTCGGCGCCGAGCGCCGAGAGGTTGCGCTCGATGAAACCTGTGTCGAACGGCCCGTCACGGAACCCCTGCGCCTCGGTCAGCGCCTTGAGGAAGGCGAGGTTCGTACGCGGGCCGGCGACCAGGGTCTCGCCCAGCGCCTCGCCGAGCCGGTCCAGTGCCTCATCGCGGGTCGCGCCATGGGCGATGACCTTGGCGATCATCGGGTCATAGAACGGCGTCACCGTATCGCCGGCCTCGACGCCGGTATCGATGCGGATGCCCTCGCCCTCGGGAAACTGCAGCGCCCAGAGCTTGCCGGTCGAGGGCAGGAAGCCCTTCTCCGGATCCTCCGCATAGAGCCTCGCCTCGACGGCATGCCCGGTCGCGCGGACGTCCTGCTGAGCGAAGCCCAGCGGCTCGCCGGCCGCGACCTTCAATTGCAGCCCCACCAGATCGAGCCCGGTGATCGCCTCCGTCACCGGATGCTCGACCTGAAGCCGGGTATTCATCTCCATGAAGTAAAAGCGATCGGCCTGGAGCCCCTCGCGCCCGTCGGCAATGAACTCGACCGTGCCGGCACCGACATAGCCGACCGCGCGGGCGGCTTCGGTCGCGGCCCTTCCCATGGCGGCGCGGACCTCAGCGGTCATGCCCGGCGCCGGCGCTTCCTCGATCACCTTCTGGTGGCGGCGCTGCAGCGAGCAATCACGTTCGTAGAGATGCACGACATTGCCATGGCTGTCGCCGAAGACCTGGATCTCGACATGACGCGGCGAGAGCACATACTTCTCGACCAGCACCCGGGCATCGCCGAAGGCGTTCTGTCCCTCGCGCTGGGCGCTCGCCAGCGCCTCGTCGAAATCTTCCGGCCGCTCGACGCGTCTCATGCCCTTGCCGCCGCCGCCGGCTACGGCCTTGATCAGGACGGGGTAGCCGATCCGGCGCGCCTCGCCCCGCAGGAAATCGGCACCCTGCTCGGCCCCGTGATAGCCCGGCACCACAGGCACATTCGCCTTCTCGACCAGCGCCTTGGCGGCATCCTTCAATCCCATCGCGCGGATCGCGGAAGCCGGCGGCCCGACGAAGACGATGCCGGCTGCCGCGCAGGCCTCGGCGAAATCGGCATTCTCGGAGAGGAAGCCATAGCCGGGATGGATGCAGGCGGCGCCGGCCTGCTTGGCGACCGCCAGGATCTTGTCGGCGTCGAGATAGCTTTCGCGCGCCGGTGCCGGACCGATCGGGTAGGCCTCGTCCGCCATCTGTACGAACAGCGCCTCGGCATCGGCTTCCGAATAGACCGCGATCGTGCGCAGGCCGAGGCGCTGCGCCGTGCGGATGACCCGGCAGGCGATCTCGCCGCGATTGGCGATCAGGATGGAGGGCAGTTTCTCGGCGATCGACATGGGCCAGAGTCCTTGGCGGCATTCCTCGGAAGGCGTGCCGCCTTTATAGCCCGGCCGCCTGCCCTGTCGCCGCCTTATCCTGCACAGGCGGATCGGCAGGCTTCCCGCGCAGGGAGCGCCAGATCGCCCATGTCGCCTGGAAGCAGATACCGGCGACGAAGAGGTCGAACAGATATTCCGGCCAGCGCACCGGCGCGACGCGGGCAGCGAGGCCGAGCAGTGCGAAGCCGGTCGTCGAGATCACGTCGTTGCGCGACGACAGCCAGGTCGCCTTGATGACGGGATTGTCCTCGCGCCGGAAGCGCCAGAGCACGCCGACGATCAGGATCGCGATGACGACAGCGCTGCCGGCCGAGAAGCCGAGCGCCCAGACCTCGATCGGCCGCGGCGCAATGATCTTCGCGGCGAGATCGTAGAACGTGTGCAACCCCGCCACGGCCATCACCGCGCCGATCGCCATCGCCGCCAATCGCTCGGCCCGGCCGTCGCGCCCGAACACGAGCGCCGCGATGCCATAGAGCGCGACGTCATAGACCCAATCGACGCCGTCCTTGAACAGTTGCGCGTTGCCGACGGCGAGCGCCCAGGCGACGACACCAATGGCGAAGACGAGGATGCCGAGCGCGATGCCCCAGATGGTGAGCGTGTAGGCGCGGGCCATGGCCCGGCTCACGCCAACGCCGCCATCTTCAGGCTCCAGCATCGATCATCCCCACACCGTCATTCCGGACAAGCCGCGCAAGCGGCGCCGCTCCGGAATCCATCGTAGAACGCATCGCCCTTCGATGGTTTCCGGATCTCCGCTTCGCTGCGTCCAGAATGACGAGGAGGTTCGACGGCAAGGCGGTAAGCCAGCCCCGATCACCCACGCCCGACGAAGGGTGCGTTCGTCGCCATCACCGTGACGAACAGCACGTTCGCCTCCGGCGGCAGGGCGGCCATGTGCAGCACCGTCGTCGCGACGTTGTCGACGTCCATCACCGCCTCGACCTTGATCGAGCCGTCGGCCTGCGGCACGCCGGTCGTCATCTTGCGCGCCATTTCGGTCAGCGCATTGCCGATATCGACCTGGCCGACGGCGATGCCGTATTTGCGCCCGTCGAGCGACGCGGTCTTGGTCAGGCCGGTGATGGCATGCTTGGTCGCCGTGTAGGCGACCGAGTTCGGCCGCGGCGCATGGGCCGAGATCGAGCCGTTGTTGATGATGCGGCCACCCTGCGGCTGCTGATCACGCATCGCCTTGAAGGCCTCCTGCGTGCACAGGAACGGGCCGGTCAGGTTGGTGTCGACGACCTTCTGCCAATCTTCCAGCGAGAGATCTTCGAGCATGATGCCGCCAGGCGCATTGACGCCGGCATTGTTGAACAGCACGTCGACCCGCCCGAAGGCTTCCTTCGTCTTGGCGAACAGGTTCGCGACCGAGGCCTTGTCGGTCACGTCGGTCGGCACCGACAGAACCTGCGACGCCGGCGCGCCGGACAGCGCGGCCGTCTCGTCCAGCGCATCCTTGCGACGCCCGGCCAGCACGGTGCGGTAGCCGTCCTTCAGAAAGGCGAGCGCCACGGCCCGCCCGACGCCCGAGCCTGCTCCGGTGATGATGGCGACCTTGTTGTGCGACGACATGGCGTATCCTCAGTTTTCTTGTCGGCTAAACCGTTTCAATCGGTGGGCCGCGACCATAGCAGCGCCTTCGGCAGACGGAACAGGCTTTCGCGCGCGCCCCCCACGCTTTCATCGCGATCTGTCGCATCCGTGTCTTGCCAACGCGGCATGCCCCCATACTCTCGCGGAAAAATGGGAGAACGCGCATGACCAGCCTGACTCGCCGCCGCCTGCTCGCCACCGCCGGCGCCGCCATCGCCGCCCCCGCTTTGGCCCAGCAGCCCGGACACGAGCACCATGGCGGCCATTACGAGCGGCTGAACCAGCCCGGCCGCATCCAGAAGCCGGAACTGGCAACCAGCCAAAACGTCTTTGACTCCCCCGCGCCGAAGGCCGCGCAGCCCGGCCGCTGGAGCGCGAAGGCGCTCTTGCCCATGCCGCGCTCCGAGATGGCCTGGGCGACGGCCAATGAAGACCGCATGCACATCGTCGGCGGCTATGCCGAGCAGCGCGTCGACCGGCCTTATCACCATGTCTACGAGCCGAAGGCCGATCGCTGGACCGACGCAGCACCGCTGCCGCTCGGCGCCAACCATGTCGGCGTCGCCTTCCTCGACGGCAGGCTTTACGCGATCGGCGGCTTCATCGAGCAGAACCGCAAGCCGCATCCGCGCTGCTTCGTGTGGGATCCGAAGACCGATCGCTGGGCCGAGATCGCCGCCCTGCCCCGCCCGGCCGGCTCCACCGCCGTGGTCGGGCTGAACGGCGTGCTACACGTCATCGGCGGCGCCATCGGCGAGACCACCGAGACCAAGCGCTCGGTCGACTGGCACCTCGTCTACGATCCGAAGACCGACAAGTGGAGCGAGCGCACGCCGATGCCGACGGCGCGCGACCACACCGGCACGCTGGCGATCGGCAACCTGATTCACGTCATCGGCGGCCGCGTCGATAGCTTCCACACCAACTCGAACCTGCACCACGCCTATGACCCGGCGACCGACAAATGGGCGCCGCGCAACCCGCTGCCGACCGCCCGTTCCGGCCATGGCGCCGTGCTCTATCGCGGCAAGGTCTTCGTGATGGGCGGCGAAGGCACCAACCGCGTCTTTGGCCAGATGGAGGCCTATGACCCCGCCAGCGACGGCTGGGAGCAGTATGCCCCGATGCTGACCCCGCGCCACGGCCTCGGTGCGGCGCTCGTCGGCGACGCCATCCACGTCGCCGGCGGCGGACCGATCATGGGCGGGGGCGTGCAGAGCGCCGTGCATGAGGCGTTCGTGCTGGGATGATGCACCGCCCCCTCGCGATCGCGCTGCTCGGCCTTGCGACCAGTCATGCCGCAGCCCAGAGCCCTCTCGCGACGATCAGCGGCAGCCTCTCCTATCCGAGCGACCACATCCCGCAGGACATGCGCATCTGCGCCATCTCGCTGGCGACGCGCGAGGCGCATTGCACGACGCGCAAGACGAAGCGCGGCCGAGCCACGATCTACGAGCTGAAGGTGCCGCCGGGCAGCTACCACGTCCACGCCACGACAGCGGAATGGTCGGGGCCGCCGGCCTACTATTCCGACTTCGTGACCTGCGGCCTCAACGCCAGATGCCCCTCGCACAAGCCGATCGTCGTGACGCTGAAGGCTGGCGAGCGCCGCGACCGGGTCGATCCCGGCGATTGGTATGGGAACTAGACGCGCTTCACCGCTGGTCAAATTCGTCATGACCTTTGGTAAGATCGCTCCCGCGGGACATTGCAGCAGGAGAGATCCATGTTCGGATTGTCGGCATTGGACGTGTTGGCCCTCCTGGTCTTCCTGGCCTGCTGGCTCGGGCTCGCACCGTTCCTGCGCTGGCGCGGCAAGCATTCCAAGATCGTCGCAGCAGCTATGGTCGATCATCGCCGGGCCTGGATGGGCGCACTCCTGAGACGCGACATCCGCATCGGCGACACCGCCATCCTCACGGTCATCACCTCGACCGCAGGCCTTTTCGCCTCGACCTCGGTCATCGTGATCGGCGCACTGCTCGGCGTGCTGTTCAACCTGAATCTCGGTCGGAGCGCGCAGCCACCGGTAGCCAACTGGCTGGCGGTCCCGGCGCCGACTGCGCTCGACATCAAGATCGTGCTGGTGCTCGTCGTCGCCGTCTATGCCTTTCAATCCTTCACCTGGGCGATCCGGCAGGCCAATTTCGCCGGCGTCGTGATCGGCGCGGCCCCTCCGGCCTCCGGCCTCGACGACGCCACCCATGAGCGCCTGTCCATGACGATGGGAAACATCATCACGGGCGTGGCCGAAGCCTATGACCACGGCCTGCGCAGCTACTATTTCGCCCTCGCGGCTGTCACCTGGATCATCAGCCCCGCCCTGCTCCTGCTCGCCTCGCTGGGAACGGTAGCGCTGATCCTTCGGCGGCAGGCGCAGTCGCGGACCGCGCTTGCGCTCCGGGACCTGGCGGCGTTTCGCGCGCCCCCGCCCGGCCCGGTATGAGCCCAGTCGCAGGACGACCGCGCGACCCGGCAGACCAGGTCTTGCCATCCGCCTCGATATGGTCGCGGTGGACGATGACGAGCACGCGCGCCGCCCATCACTGAGATGCGCAAGGTTGGCCAAATGAACAGAAAGGGATCGTGTAGAGGCCCGGCCGCACGTGCCGTGTTTGCCCGCACCGAGGCGACCGCCGTGACCAGCTTCGCCGCGTCCTTGGCGTTACCCGCCTCGAAATCGCGACACACCCAAAAGGAATGCAAGCCAACAGCGCGCCGTGAAACATTGATATACTACGCGAAATAATGAAACCGAGAATGTTTGAAATAAAATAAACCAATGTTAGCAAGTACGTATAATTCTCAGTAAACATAAAATGGCGACTCAACTTCGCCCTCCAATTACATTCGCATCGCACCTCCCGTGACATGGGAGGCCTCACAACCATGGAGGTCTCGCTATGCCGATGCATGGAATTGGTAGCCGACATCCGAAACCGGATTCTCTGAGCTCTCCCGCCAACAAGAATCCCGGACTTTTCGGCAAGCTGTTCAATCTGCAACCACTCGAGGCGAGCGACGACGCCCTTCTCGAGTTGGCCAAGGCCATGAAAGACCTAGCGCGCGCCGACTCGAAGATTCCGGCCGGCTTCACCTATCTTGGCCAGTTCATCGACCACGACATCACCTTCGATCCGACATCCCTTTCCGAAAAGATCGCCGACCCTCAGGGCAAGGAGAATTTCCGGACACCGACCGCCGATCTCGACTCGCTCTATGGCCTCGGCCAGGACGGCTCACCCTTTCTCTACGAGCGGGATCCCGTCGGCCTGCATATCGGCCCAAAGCTGCTGATCGGCACCGCGGCCGAGAGCGCCAAGATCGTCTCGGCGGGCACGATACCCGACCAGGTCGGCCATGATCTGCCGCGCAGCCCCGTCACCGGCATGGCGATCATCAGCGACCCGCGCAACGACGAGAATCTGGTCGTCGCGCAATTGCACGTCGCCCTCATGAATTTCCACAACAAGGTCGTCGACAAGCTGCAGGCGGAAGGCGTGCCGTCCAACGAAGTCTTCGCGAAAGCCCGCGAGCTCGTGACATGGCACTATCAATGGATCGTTCTTCACGAGTTCCTGGAAACGATCACCGGAGAAAGAGGCGTTGCCGAACGCATCATGAAGGCAGGCCGCAAGCACTTTCGCTTCGCGAAATTTCCGTTCATGCCGATCGAATTCGCCGTGGCGGCCTATCGCTTCGGCCACAGCATGGTGCGGCAGGGCTACAGTCACAACTTCGTCTTCCGGCCGGGCGGGGCCACCGTGGCGACCCTGCCATTGCTGTTCGACTTCACCGCGAAATCGGGGCGCATCGTGGGTGCTCTGCAGGCGCCGGCGACACCGCTGCCGCAGCCAGTGCTTCCAAGCAACTGGGTGATCGATTGGCGACGCTTCTTCGATTTCAAGACGCCGCCCGGCACGCCGAACTTCGAGTTCAATTTCGCCCAGCCGATCGATCCATTCGTCGTGGAGGCGCTGCACACCTTGCCTGGCGTGGATCCGGCCACGCCGGGCGCCATCCTGCCGTTCCGCAATCTCAAGCGCGGCGTGATGATGCGCCTGCCATCCGGCCAGGCGGTTGCGAAAAAGATGGGCCTTCCGGCGTTGACTCCCGCGGAAATCGGAGGCGGCGCGAAGCCCGACAGCGTCGTCGCCCGGAAGCACGGCTTCGATAAGGCGACGCCGCTCTGGTACTACATCCTGAAGGAAGCCGAACTGAAGGGTTCGGGCGAGCATCTCGGCCCAGTCGGTGCGACCATCGTCGCCGAAGTCTTCGTCGGCCTCATACAGGGCAATCCCGCATCCTATCTGAGTGCGACGCCCAAGTTTAAGCCCAGCCTCGGCAGCACGCCGGGCAAGTTCGAGATGACCGATCTCCTGACCTTCGCGGGCGTCGTCAATCCCATCGGCGACGCCTGACACGCGGCCCGGCCGCCACAGCGTAAACGGAGGTGGGGAGCGAAGGCTCCCTACCATGCATGGACAAGGACTCCCTCCCGGCCGGACCGGGAGGGGCGGCCCATCGCACCGGCACGTCACATCCGGAACACGCCGAACTTCGTCTCCGGCACTTCGGCGTTGAGGCAGGCGGAAAAGGCCAGCGCCAGCACGCGGCGCGTCTCGGAAGGCAGGATGATGCCATCGTCCCAGAGCCGGGCGGTGGCATAGTAGGGCGAGCCCTCCTGCTCGTAGCGGTCGCGGATCGGCGCCTTGAAGGCCTCCTCCTCCGCACCGGACCAGCTCTTGCCCTCGGCCTCGATGTTGTCGCGGCGGACGGTCGCAAGCACGCTCGCCGCCTGCTCGCCGCCCATCACCGAGATGCGCGAATTCGGCCAGGTGAACAGGAAGCGTGGGCTGTAGGCCCGGCCGCACATGCCGTAATTGCCGGCGCCGAACGAGCCGCCGACCAGCACCGTGATCTTCGGCACGCGCGCCGAGGCCACCGCCGTGACCAGCTTCGCGCCGTCCTTGGCGATGCCGCGCGTCTCGAAATCGCGGCCGACCATGAAGCCGGTGATGTTCTGCAGGAAAAGCAGCGGAATCCGCCGCTGGCAGCACAGCTCGATGAAATGCGCGCCCTTCAGCGCACTCTCCGAAAACAGGATACCGTTGTTCGCGATAATGCCGACGGGCATGCCATGGATCCGCGCGAAGCCCGTGATCAGCGTCGTGCCGTAGAGCTTCTTGAACTCGTCGAACTCGGAGCCGTCGACGAGGCGGGCGATGACCTCGCGGATATCGTATTGCTTCTTCAGGTCGGTCGGAACGACCGCCTCGAGTTCGGCAGGGTCGTAGAGCGGCTCGACGGCCTCGGCCACATCGATATCCGGCCGCTTGACGCTGTTGAGATTGGCGGCAATGCGGCGAGCGATCGCGAGCGCATGGGAGTCGTCGCCGGCATAATGGTCGGCGACGCCGGAAAGCCTCGCATGGACGTCGGCGCCGCCGAGATCCTCCGCCGAGACGACCTCACCGGTCGCCGCCTTCACCAGGGGCGGGCCGCCGAGGAAGATCGTGCCCTGCTGCCGGACGATGACCGTCTCGTCGGACATCGCCGGCACATAGGCGCCGCCTGCGGTGCAGGAGCCCATCACGACCGCAATCTGGGGGATGCCCTCGGCCGAGAGCGTTGCCTGGTTGTAGAAGATCCGGCCGAAATGCTCGCGGTCGGGGAAGACTTCGGTCTGGTGCGGCAGGTTCGCCCCGCCGGAATCGACGAGGTAGATGCAGGGCAGCCGGTTCTCGCGCGCGATCTCCTGCGCGCGCAGATGCTTCTTCACCGTCATCGGGTAGTAGGTGCCGCCCTTGATGGTGGCGTCGTTGCAAACCACCATCACCTCGCGCCCGGCGACGCGGCCGATACCGGCTATCATACCGGCGCCGTGGACATCGCCCTCATACATGCCGAAGGCGGCGAGCGAGCCGATCTCGAGGAAGGCCGAACCCGGATCGAGCAGACGCAGCATCCGCTCACGAGGAAGCAGCTTGCCGCGCCCCGTATGGCGCTCGCGCGATTTGGCATTGCCTCCGAGCGCAGCGGCCGCGCGGCGCCCCTGCAACTCCGAACGCAGTTCGGCCCAGGCAGCGGCGTTAGCGCGCGTCTCGGCCGAATTCAGATCAACCTTGCTCTCGATGATCGGCACGGCGCGCTCCCAGAGGGTGTTTTCTTCACCGGGTTATGGCGCGCCGCGTCGCAAACGCCAACCGGCGGGGATGCTCAGAGGCGGAAGCGCAAATCCGCCATGCCCCGGCTTGCTCGATGTCGCCGAACTATTCCTGCACCTTGCTGATCGAGCCCGTCACGGACGGCCCGGCCACCGCCCCGATCGCGCCGCCGGCGACCGCACCGATTGGCCCGAGCACGATCGCACCGGCGCCGGCTCCCGCCGCCGCCCCGGCAATGCGCGTCTCGGTGTTCGTGCAGGCCGCAAGACACGCAGCGATGCCGGCTGCGAGCATGATTCTGATCATCTCGTCCCTTCCTCTCCGTCTGTCCTGGGGCGGGAGGATGGGCGAGCTTGGTCAACGAGAGGTAAATCGGCGGAACCCGCACCGCCCCTCAGGCGGCGACGGTCTCGCCGAAAATGTGCTCGAACTCGGTGCGCAGCACGACATCGACATCCGCCATCGTCAGCGGCAGGCCGAGATCGACCAGCGAGGTGACGCCGTGGTCGCTGACACCGCAGGGCACGATGCCGTCGAAATGCGAAAGCTCCGGCTCGACATTGAGCGAGATGCCGTGGAACGAGACCCAGCGCCGCACGCGGATGCCGATGGCCGCGATCTTGTCCTCGGCGCCCTCGCCCTTCTCCGGCCGGCGAACCCAGACGCCGACACGGTCCTCGCGGCGCTCGCCGCGGATGTTGAAGCCGTCGAGCGTGGCGATCAGCCAGGATTCGAGCGCCGCGACGAAGCGCCGGAGATCCGGCTCGCGTCGCTTCAGGTCGAGCATGACATAGCCCACGCGCTGGCCCGGGCCGTGATAGGTGAACTGCCCGCCGCGCCCGCTGCGATGCACCGGGAAGCGCTCCGGCGCGATCAGGTCCTCGTCCTTCGCCGAGGTGCCGGCGGTATAGAGCGGCGGGTGCTCGACCAGCCAGACCCGCTCGCGGGCGAGCCCGTCGGCGATCAGGCCGGCGCGCATCTCCATCTCGGCGACGGCTGCGTCGTACCCGACGAGCCCCTCGGCCACGACCCATTCGACAGGCGCGGAGCCGGCCTCGGGCAGGAAATTTTCGACAAGCGCCTCGCGCGTCTTCACTGCGCATTAACCCTGTTGCGACCAACTTCGGGATCGAAGCGGCGGCCAGCCTCATGCCCCCTGGCGGGGAATCAGGCAAGTTTCGTTGGTGGAATTCTGAAGTAGGGTTTCGGAGGCAGGACTTGAAGGCCGATCTCGATCTCGTAGGCGTCGAACTGACGGTGGTGCTCGGCTCCGCCCGGATGCCGATCTACAAGCTGCTGCGCATGGGGCGCGGCGCGATCATCGAGCTCAACGCCAGCGAGACCGACGAGGTCCAGATTCTCGCCAACAATCACCCCTTCGCCAAGGGAATCGTCGTCGTCAACGGCTCGAGGATCGCCGTCGAGATCACGCAGATGCTGAAACGGCCGACGGTCTACACCCTTCAGAGCGTCGCCGCGGCCGCCTGATCGCTTTTCCTTCTCAGGGCACTTGTGGCGACGGATTCGATTTGCTAGACCCGCGCCGCTCCGGAGTTCTCCGCCACCGCGCAGGGATCTTCGAGACGCCGCGGTCATGGCGGAATTGGTAGACGCACTACCTTGAGGTGGTAGCGGGGAGACCCGTGGAGGTTCGAGTCCTCTTGACCGCACCAGATTGTGGGCCTCGGCCCGACGAACGGCGATCCGCAAGGATCGCCGTTCGTGTTTCTGGAACCTGTCCTGCGCAGCTTTCCTCCACGAAAGCGCTTCGTTGCATTGCAACAACGCGAACCCGCTGACACAAGGGCGGCGGGCAGATCGCCGAAACCACCCCTTTCGAATCGCGAATCGCGGAGCGGGCCGATGACGGACACGCACAAGGCTCCCGAAGACACGCTTGAGCGCCCGATTCGCGACGAGGACGGAGCGATCGACGCGGGGCTCGTCGAGCAGGTCTCACAGGCGCTGCTGCTCTCGGACCTGACGACGCTGCGCGCAATCGTCGCCGACATGCACGAGGCCGACCTCGGCGCCCTGCTGGAAGCGCTCGACCCCGAGGAGCGGCCCCGGCTGATCTCGCTGCTGGGCAGCGACTTCGACTTCACCGCCTTGACCGAGGTCGACGACACGATCCGCGAGGAGATCCTGGAGGAACTCTCGGCCGAGACGGTGGCCGAGGGCGTGCGCGACCTCGACACCGACGACGCGGTCTACATCCTCGAAGACCTCGATGAGGCCGACAAGCAGGAGGTTCTCGACAAGCTCCCTCCGGCCGAGCGCATCATCCTGCAGCAGGGCCTCGATTATCCCGAGGACAGCGCCGGACGGCGCATGCAGAGCGAGGTCGTCGCCGTGCCGGCCTTCTGGACCGTCGGCCAGACCATCGATTATCTGCGCGAGGCGGCCGACATGCCGGAGCGCTTCTTCGAGATCTTCGTCGCGGACCCGGCGCACCACTTCGTCGGCACTGTCCGGCTCGACCGATTGCTGCGCACCAAGCGCCCCGTCTCCGTCTCTGAGCTCGTCGACGAGGACAGCCGCGCCGTGAAGGCGACGGACGACATCGAGGACGTGGCCCGACTGTTCCAGCGCTACAACCTCATCGCCGCGCCCGTCATCGACGACGCCGGCCGGCTCGTCGGTGTGATCACCATCGACGACATCGTCGACGTGATCGAGGAAGCGGCCGACGACGACGTCAAGCAGCTCGGCGGCGTGCATGCCGACGAAGAACTGTCGGATTCGGTGCGCGAGGTGGCGCTCGGGCGCTTCCGCTGGCGCTTCATCAGCCTGATCGCCGCCTTCGTCAGCGCATCGGTTATGGCGATGTTCGAGGCGCAGCTCTCCAAGCTCGTGGCGCTGGCCGTGCTCGCACCGATCGTCGCCAGCCAGGGCGGCAATGCCGCGACCCAGACGATGACGGTCGCGGTGCGCGCGCTCGGCACAGGTGACCTCGGAAGCTGGAACATGGGCCGGTTCTTCCGACGCGAGATGATCGTCGGCCTGCTGAACGGCGTCGCCTTCGCGGCGATCACCGGCGTCGTGGCGGCCGTCTGGTTCTCCAGCGTCATGCTCGGCATCGTGATCAGCATGGCGATGGTCCTGACGCTGATCGTCGCCGCACTCGCCGGCGTCGCCGTGCCGCTGGCGCTCGACAAGGCCGGCATCGACCCGGCAATCTCGTCGGGCACCTTCGTCACCACGATCACCGACGTGATCGGCTTCTTCTCCTTCCTCGGCATCGCGACGATGCTGCTGCATCTGGCTTGACGGGCAGGAGGGCCGACCCGCCAGCGGAGCTGACGATTGCGGAAAAACCGGTAACGTAAACCCGTCGTCAAGCTTTCTCCTCAATCTTGCGGCAATGACCGCCCGCCGCATGCAAACCTCATCCTTGGCCCCTCTTGCGCTCGCCGTCGCGATCGCCGCCCTTGGCGGCTGCGTCGCCATGGAAGGGCACTATCCGGCCAAGGGCGATGCGCGCCCCCACCCTGGCGTGGCAGAGGCCCATCGCTACCCGATCCACGGCATCGACATCTCGCGCTGGCAGGGCGACATCGACTGGACCGCGGTCAAGGGCGCCGGCACCCGCTTCGTCTACATGAAGGCGACCGAGGGCGGCGACCATGTCGATCCCGCCTTCCTGCGCAACTGGGATGGCGCGCGCCGCGCCGGCATCCCGCGCGGCGCCTACCACTTCGTCTACTGGTGCCGCCCGGCGCATGAGCAGGCGGTCTGGTTCAAGCAGCATATCCCCAACGATCCCGATGCGCTGCCGCCGGTGCTCGACGTCGAATGGAACGGGCACTCGAAGAGCTGCCCCAAGAAGATCGACCGCGAACTGGCGCTGGAAAAGATTCGGTTGATGCTGACGGAGCTGGAGCAGCTCACCGGCAAGAAGCCGGTGATCTACACCGACATCACCTTCCACAAGGACGTGCTGGAGGGTGAGTTCAACAACTACCCCTACTGGATCCGCTCGACCGCGGCGCTGCCCGAGACGCGCTACGCCAACCGCCCCTGGTCCTTCTGGCAGTTCACGACCACCGGCCGCATTCCCGGCATCAAGGGCGATGTCGATCGCAACGCCTTCTTCGGCAATGACGGCGAGTTCGTCGCCTGGCGGGAGGGCCGCTTCGATATCGGCACGCGCCGCTGGGACAAGGAAAAGGGCGTGCCGCCGAACCCGGGGCCCGAACGGCCTGCCGCGCCGGCCATCGCCAGGATTCCGGGCAGCGTCTCTCCCATGGCGTCCGCCTTCCAGCCGGCCGACCAGGAGATGGCGGCGGCGGACTGATCCTCAGCTTCGGGCACAACGACGCTACGGCACCGTCTCCGGGGTTAACCAAGGCTGAAACAAGCCCGGCGCATTCTCGCAAACTCTAACCGGCCCTTAACCATCCCCTCGGCATCTCGATAGGCGATGCGAGACAAGGAGATGCCGGTGCGACCGAGGATTCTGGAGCGGGCCACGCTCGGTGCGATCGCACTTTGCGGCCTGCTGACCTGTCTGGCCGCTCCTGCCGCCGCCCTCTATCCGAAGAAGAGCGACTCCGCCCCCCATCACGGCGTCCGCGACGCGCGCCGCCAGGCGATCCAGGGCATCGACGTATCGCGCTGGCAGGGCGAGATCGACTGGGCGAAGGTCAAGGATGCCGGCACGCGCTTCGCCTTCATCAAGGCGACCGAAGGCGGCGATCATCTCGATCCCAATTTCAGGCAGAACTGGGCCGGTGCGAAGAGGGCCGGCGTCGCGCGCGGCGCCTATCACTTCGTCTGGTGGTGCCGCCCGGCCAAGGATCAGGTGCGCTGGATAAAGCGCCATATCCCGCGCGATCCCGATGCGCTGCCTCCGGTGCTCGACGTCGAATGGCAGAACGATTCCCAATGCACCCGCAAGGTCTCGCGCGAGGACGCGCTGGAGAAGATGCGGATCATGCTGGCCGCGCTGCACGAGCACACCGGCAAGAAGCCGATCATCTATACCGACATCAACTTCCACGAGGACATCCTCGAGGGCGAGTTCAACGACTATCCCTACTGGCTGCGCTCGACCGCCGCCCCGCTGCGCCACCGCTACAATCGCGAGAAGTGGGAGTTCTGGCAGTTCACGACGACCGGCCGCGTGCCCGGGATCACCGGCGACGTCGACCGCAACGCCTTCTTCGGCAGCGAACGCGAATTCGCCGCCTGGCGGGAGGGGCGTTTCGACATCGGCTCCCGCAAATGGCGCGGCGGCGAACCGAAGGTCCAGGTTGCCGGCCCGCGCGCCCTGCCCACGCCCCCTGCCCGTCTCGTGAACGGCGGCAGCGACGGGCCTCGGCCACCGGGGCGCGTCCCCTCCCGCACGGTGCAGGCGAAGAACTGAGGCGCAGCGCAGGCGCTTCGTCATAAAACCTTCGCGCAGCGCGCGCAGGGCTCGCGGCCGTCCTTTTCCCGACCGGCCACCAGCTCATGACACAAGCCTTCGCCTTCCGGGCCGACGAGCAGTCGAAGACCGGCATCGTCTGGGCCTACCGCTTCGCCGCGGACGGCCGTGCCGAAATCGTCCCGCGCGAGGAAATCCCAACCCTGCCGCCGGAACAGGGCTTCGTCTGGATCCATCTCGACCTCGTCCACAACCGCGCCAAGAGCTGGATCGGCGAGCAATCGCGCCTGCTCTCTCCCACGGCGGAGGAGGTCTTCCTTTCGGGCGAAACCCATCAGCGGCTCGATCACTCGGCCGGGTTGGTCTGGGGCGTCGCCCACGACCTGATCCGGGACGTCGACCGCAACTCCGGCGAGGTGGGCGCGCTCTACTGGATCGTGACCGACCGCTTCGTCATCACCGGCCGGCGCGAGGCGATGCGCTCGACCCGGCTCGTGGCCGAGACCCTGGACCGGGGCGAAAGCGTCGCCAGCACCGCCGACCTCTTCGAGCTCCTGTTTGAGCTCATCATCGACGACGTCACCGATGCGGTCGTCCTCCTGATGGACCAGACCGACAGCGTCGAGGATCTCGTCCTGTCCGACGGCTTCGAGGATGCACCGAGCCGGATCGGCGCGATCAGGCGCACGGCGGTGCGCCTGCACCGGCAGCTCGCCGGGCTGCACCTGCTCCTCCGCCGCTTCGCCGACGGCAACTCCGGACGCGGCGCGCCCGACGCGATGAGGGCTTGTGCAAGCCGTTTGCTGCAAGGGATCGAGGGTCCGCATACCGACGTCCAGTCGGTGCAGGATCGCGCCCGGTTGCTGCAGGACGAGATGGCCGCCCGCAACGCCAGCCAGACCAACCGCCAGCTTTACGCGCTCTCCCTCCTGACCGCGCTCTTTCTGCCCGCCACCTTCATCACCGGGCTCTTCGGCATCAATGTGAAGGGCCTGCCCTGGGTCGAGGCCGATCTCGGCGCCGGCTTCGTCGCGCTCGCCTGCCTCGGCGCCGCGCTGTTGACGCTCCTGCTGCTCAGGCGCCGAGGCGTGATCGGCGGCTGAACCGTCACGGCTTTGCGAGCGCTGCCCCCGGTCGCTCGGTGATGCGCAGAACGTCGAGCACGCCGCCCTCGCTCACCGGAAGCACCTTGTTGGCCGCGAGCCCCGTCTGGCTTTCCGGCTCTAGCATCACCGGCAGCAACGCCGCCAGCGGCTGGTCGAGGCCGATATAGACATCCCCCGGCTCAAGCTGGACCGAGGCCGGTTCGACCACATAGCTGCCCTTCACGATCTGACCGGCGCCGGTATCGTCGCCGCGCCCGTCCTCCTTGGCGCCGAGCTCGACCTTGACGACCCTGTAGCGTTCCCCCGGCACCCTCGCGGCGTTCGCCACCGTCTCAGTCGTCAGCCCCAGCCGCTGCAGGGCCTCGATCGCGGCGGCGGCCTTCGCCGGCAGCACATAGCCGGCCGGACGCGACCGCATCATCGTCGCCTCGATATCGAGGGAGGACAGCCATGTCACCTCGACCTGCCGGTCCTGGCCTGTCACCGGATCGATGAAGGTCAGCAAGCGCTGCTCCGGCCGCTGCCGGGCCGTGACCACGAACGGCGTCCCCGGCTTGATCGCCGTGACCTCGGCCTCCGCCTTGCGTGTGGCAGCGAGGATATCGCCCGGCCGCTGGGCCGCGAGCTTCATGATGGCCTCGGAGGCGACGACATGGGCCTGCACGCGCCGGCCCAGATGCGCCCGGCCGATCCCGACGCCGCGCGTCTCCAGCAGCAGGCTGACCGCATTTCGCAGGCCGGCGATGTTGCGCCCGGTATCCGCGCCGATGCTGCCCATCGCCACGGGCGAGGCCGGATTGGCGCCATCGGTGGTGTGATACCAGTCATAGCTGACGCCGGCCGCCTCGAAGGCCGAGCGCAGCGCCGGCAGCACCACCTCGTCCTGGACCTGCTTCAGGGCCGGCGCGAGATTCGGCACCGTCGCGGCCTGAATCATCCCGTCGATCTTGACCATCCCGCCGGTCTTCTCAACCCAGCGCCCGGCGACGGTAAACTCATGGCAGTCGAGGACGATGTCGGGACGGTAACGGGTGAACAATTCGGCGATCGCCCGGATTTCCGGCGTGCGCAATTGCGTATGGTCGCGGTTGGCATCGATGCCGTTGGCCAGGGCCCGGCGGAAGCGGTCGGCCCCGTCCGGATTGCCGCGCGGGATGATGACGACGTCGATCGCATCGAGCAGGGGCGCGAGGGTGCCGGCGCCGAGCCGCTCCGCCAGCACGAGCATGGCCTCGCCGCCCGCCGGCTCGTTGCCGTGTTGCTGGCCGATCAGCATCACCACTGGCCGCTGCCCCTTGCCGATCGTGTCGAGGCCGTGGCGCGAGAACACCAAAGCGGGCATGTCGCGCCCTTCCTGGCTCTTCGCGACGATCGACAACGTCATTTTCGGTGCGCGGGCCGCCAGCTCCGTCAGGAACCTCATCATCTCGGCCTGGCTGGTGAAATCGGTCTTTCCCGGCGCGAAGGCCGGCGTTGTGAAGGCGATTTGCGGATCGGGATAGCGCTCCGCCACGGCGGGACTCTCGCGATAGGCGCCTTCCGGCTTGAATTGCGCCAGCGCGCCTCCTCCGAGCGCGACGACGAGACCGGCTGCGAGGACATTCCGACCGTTCATGGCGCGCTCCCGCCTGATGATGTGGAAGCGCTACCCTAAATCCGCGCGCGAGGCTTTCGCAATGTCATGCATGCTGCAGCGAGGGAACGCCCTTCGACCAGTCCGGCGAGCGCGTACATCTCGCCTCAGCCATCGCGCCGACACCCAGACGCGCCGGGCGTGCCTGCACACTGACGCAGAGACGCCGGCCCGGCTATAACGGCGTAAAGGGGAGCCTCGCTCCCAACGATCTGCCGGGAGGATCCGCCATGCTCGCCAACGCGCCCCGCCCCTTCAATTTCGACCTCGGCGAGACCGCCGACGCGATCCGTGACGCGGTCCATGGCTTCGCGCAGGAGCAGATCGCCCCGCGCGCCGAGGAGATCGACAAGACGAACCAGTTCCCGCGCGATCTCTGGCCGCAGATGGGCGCTCTCGGCCTGCATGGCATCACGGTGAAGGAAGAGGACGGTGGCGCCGGCCTCGGCTATCTCGAGCATGTCGTCGCGATCGAGGAGGTCTCGCGCGCTTCGGCCTCGGTCGGCCTGTCCTATGGCGCCCATTCCAACCTCTGCATCAACCAGATCGCCCGCAACGGCAACGCGGCGCAGAAGGCGAAGTACCTGCCGAAGCTGATCTCGGGCGAGCATGTCGGCTCGCTCGCCATGTCCGAGCCCGGCGCCGGCTCCGACGTCGTCTCGATGAAAACGCGGGCCGAGAAGAAGGGCGACCGCTATGTCATCACCGGCAACAAGATGTGGATCACCAACGGGCCTATCGCGGAAACGCTGGTGGTCTACGCCAAGACTGACCCGGCGGCCGGCTCGAAGGGCATCACCGCCTTCCTGATCGAGAAGGGCATGAAGGGCTTCTCCACCGCCCAGAAGCTCGACAAGCTCGGCATGCGGGGCTCCGACACCTGCGAGCTCGTCTTCGAGGACTGCGAGGTCCCGGAAGAGAACGTGCTGGGCAGCGTCGGGCGCGGCGTCAACGTGCTGATGTCCGGCCTCGACTATGAGCGTGTCGTGCTCTCTGCCGGACCGCTCGGCATCATGCAGGCGGCAATGGACGTCGTCATGCCCTATGTCCATGAGCGCAAGCAGTTCGGCCAGTCGATCGGCCAGTTCCAGCTGGTCCAGGGCAAGCTCGCCGACATGTACGTGATGATGAACGCCTGCAAGGCCTATGTGTACGCCGTCGCCAAGGCCTGCGACCGCGGCGAGACCACCCGTGAGGACGCCGCCGGCGCGATACTGATCTCGGCCGAGAAGGCGACGCAGATCGCCCTCGACGCGATCCAGCTCCTCGGCGGCAACGGCTACATCAACGACTATCCGACCGGACGCCTGCTGCGCGACGCCAAACTCTACGAGATCGGCGCCGGCACCAGCGAGATCCGGCGCATGCTGATCGGGCGGGAGCTGTTCGAGAAGACGAAGTGACGCTACAAGCCGGCGTGACGGCCCGGCCAGCGTGAAGTGATGCCGCGCGGAGCCGGCACCCCGCTCGACGCCTCGCGCCCCGGCGCTCAGAAGCGGATGCCGCGCTTGCCGATCACGGCGTCGATGCTGGTCAGTTGCCGCGGTGCCGGCAGGCAAGACGGGCAGGCACCCGCCTTGCTCCAGACGCCGATCGCGTTGGGGCCGAAGGCTCCGTCCTTCAGCAGTGCCTCGACAGCCTTCTTCTGGTCGATGCTGATCGCGGGCGCCCGCGTTATCTCGGCCGGCGACAGGACCTCGACCTCCCAGGGGGACGCGGCGGCGGCGCCGAGCGATCCCACGGTGGCGGCGTCCGGCAGGGCCGGCGCCTGCGCCCGTGCGGCCTCCGCGATCGCCGCAGCGGGGCAGGCGGTGCCAGGCCTGCAGCTCTTTGCCGAGATGCTCGCGGCCTTGAGGGCACCGAAATGATCGCCGAGATTGCTCGACGATTGCGCGAAGCTCGTCCAGGCCTGCGGATTCTGCCAGTCCAGTCGCAGCGCTCGCGCCGACACCTCCGCCACGGCAATGTTCAGGGTCTCGTTGGCTTCGACCAGGCTCTTCGCCTGCTCCCTGGCGGCGGCCAGGGCCGTGGCGCCGTCGGCTGCCCCCCCGACCGCCACCAGCGCCGAGGCCTGGGAATAGAAGGACAACGCCTTGGCAATGGTCGCATAGGCGGCTGCATTGGTCCCCAGCCGCGCCTCGGCACTTTCCTGCATGCCCGCGACATGCGCGGCAACGGCGACGCTGCCATCCGCCAATCGTCTTGCCGCGCCGACCTGTTCGATGCTCTCCGCCCGCGCAAGCACGGCCTGGGCCATCTCCGCCATCTCGGCGGCAAGCGTGACACGCTCGCCGGGCGACAGGCGCAGGAGCAGGCGGGGTATTTCGGCCGGAACCTTGCTGACCTGGCCTTCCGCGGCGACGACCGCATCAGACACCGTGCCGGTGTGCTTGATGAGCGCGGAGCCCGCCGCTGACGCGCCTTGCGGTGCGGCAACCGTTCCACCCGTCGGCGCCGCGCCGCTGCCCGCGGCGGCATCGGGCGCGCCGGGATCCGGTCCACGGGTTGCGGCGCCGTCACCCGAAGGCGCCGACGGCGCCGCCGGGGCTGGGGTGGCCCCCGCGGCGGCCGGGCTGACGGGCGTTCGGACGGCGGCCTCCGGGCCCGCGATGAAGTCGTCGACGGTGTCCAGGCTGATCCCGCGGGCATGTGCCAGCTTGAGCAGGCTTGCGATCGCAAACTGCATTTCGGGGCGGCTGCCGTTGCTCACAGCCCGCACGGCGTCGCTCACGAACGGCACGATGTCCGTCAGCTTCGTCATCTCCGCCAGCGTCGCGTCGAAGTCGCGGTCGCGCCGGGCGAACATCGCTCGGCTGTACCCGCCTTTGGGCTGATAGAGGTCGACGGCTCCGCCCATGGCGATATGGGAAGCGAGCATGCAGTAGCCGGAGACGACCGAGACGTCGCCCGTGCGCTCGAGCAGCGCCGAGAATTGCTCGTACCGGCCCAGCACCAGCATCAGTTCGTCGACGCCGGCCCCTCCCGCAGCGTCGGCGGCGGCGTCCTTCTGCTTGGCGACCTCTTGCATGATCCGGGCGAAATTGTCGGCATTCCGGAACAGATCCTTGCCCGCCGCGAACTTGCTGGTGATGCCGACCAGATTGCAGGCGTCGTCGATGATGGGGCTGCCGCTGTCGCCACGGATGTAGGACGGGATGTTGATGATCTCGATCGTCGTCGGACAGGCCAGCGAGCGCACCCCGCCGTCCCGCCCCGGCACCACGATCTCGCGCTTGGAAGCCGCGACGACCACGCGCTTGCTCTGCGACGAAACCACCCTCAGCTTCTCGAAGCTGTCGACGACCCGGAAGCTCGGCGCGTAATGGACCTTTCCGACCGCATCCGGGATATGGACGATGAGGAAGTCCAGCGGGCCGGCCTTGACCGAATTGATCGACGCCAGCGGGATGCGCTGCTGAGGATCGCTCTGCCGGACCAGCGTGAAGCTGGCGAGCGAGGACGTGGCCGCATCGAATTCGAGCGCGTGCTCGTTGAGGATGAAGTTGCCGAGCTTGTCGACGGGCACGGCGAGGCCGCGTTTGAGCGGCGGCGCGGGCGCCGGCCTCGTCTCGACGATGTCGAAGATCCAGTTCGCCGCCGGGCACGCATCGGCCTGCGCCGCCGCCCGCGACGGAACGGCGACAAGTGCGAGCAGCAGCGCGGCGACGAAACGTTTCATCCACGCAACCCCTTGGCGGTCACGAAGGCCGTCAGCGGCTGGCTCGGCGAATTGGCGTTGAAGCGCGAGATGTTGACCTCGCCGCTGTTGTAGCCGCTCTGGTAGCGCTGGTTTCCACCGAGGATGAAAAGGGAGTTGCCGCTCCGGCCGACCAGAAAGGCGACATGCCCGTGCGCGGGATCGCCGGTATTGGTGAAGACGCAAAGATCGCCCGGCTTCGGATCGTCGGTGCGAATGCTGCCCGGCCAGTTCAGGAACGATTGCGAAGCAGCCGATCGTGTCCCCGCCAGCACGTCCGACCCTGCCCGTCCAGTATAGGCGCGGTGCATGCACCAGTTGACGAAGGCGGCGCACCACGGCGTCGTGTCGCCCGCCGGCCGCCGATAGCTCGTCTCGTCGAAGAAGCCGAGTATCACCGGATTGGCCCGCACCGGCCATTCCTGGACATAGCCGGCCCAGTCCGGATCGACCCTGCCGGCACCGACATCAAGGAAGTACTGCGCCACCGCCAGTGGCGTGACCGGGCGCCCGGGCTGCGAGGCCGGTGCACCCGCCAGCACCTTCTTGCCCATCGTCACTTCGCCTTGATACGGCGTCCCGACGCCGGTCGTCGCGACCTCGGACGCCAGGGCCTCCGCGATCGTCGGAACATCCCGCTCCAGGCTCAGCGGCTTCGGCGGCCCGGCGAGATCAGGGATCGCCAGCGCCCGCGAGAGCGGCAGGCCGGATGCGGCAAGAGCAAGCGCAAGGCCGGAAACCGAACGTCTAGTGTGCATCTTTCCCCCCTCGTCCCCTGGGAAACTCGAACGGCTGCAATAAAACCCCTGATATCATCACATTAGTAATCACTACCTTAGGTTGCGTTCTTCGGCAAGCGTTCATCGCCCGTTGATTCCGCGCGGCCGAGCCCGCATGGATGTCCGCCGCCGCCGCGCGCCAGCAAGGACGATCAGCGCATGCCCCTCTACTTCGCCTACGGCCTCAACATGGACCCCGCCGGGATGGCGCAGCGCTGTCCCAATTCGCGGGCGCTCGGCCTGGCCCGCCTGCCGCGCCACCGTTTCATCGTCACCCGCGACGGGTACGCCTCGGTGATCCGCGACCCGCGCGAGGAGGTCCATGGCGTGCTCTGGGACTGCTCGCTCGGCGATGTCCGCGCCCTCGACAAGTTCGAGGAGCTGGCCAGCGGGCTCTACGTCAAGATCAGCCAGCCGGTGATCGTGCCCGGCGGGGCCAAGCGCGCGCTGGTCTATATCGGCCGCTCCGGCGAGGTCGGGAAGGCGAAACCGGGCTATATGGAGACCGTGATCGAAAGCGCGAAACACTGGTCTCTGCCAGAGGGTTATGTAGCCGGCTTGAATCGTTTTCTAAGCAAGCCGAATCTGGATCTGAAGTCGTTCACCCAGGACTCGGGCGAACTGCCGCCGGGGCCTGTGAAGGGCGTGAGGCCGCGGGCGTTGGCACCGAAGTAAGACGCCTTCTTCCTTCCCCCGAATGGGAGAAGTTGGCGCGGAGCGCTGGATGAGGGCCTGCCGTCGCAGCTCTAGGCCCAACGGCTTCGTCGCGCTCCAACGATCAGGCCAGTCCCTCACCCCTGCCCCTCTCCCATCCGGGAGAGGGGTTCCCGCGCGCTGCCCTACACCGCCAGCCCCTTGGCCAGCTCGCTCACCTGCTTCTCGAACAGTGCGCGATAGGCGCCGTTCTCGGCCGTCAGCAGGAGCTCGTGCGGCCCCTCCTCCACCACGCGACCCCGGTCGAACACCAGGATCCGGTCCATCGCGCGGACCGTCGAGAGCCGGTGCGCGATGACGATGGTGGTGCGTCCCTCCATCAAGCGATCCATCGCATCCTGGATCAGCGCCTCCGATTCCGAGTCGAGGCTGGACGTCGCCTCGTCTAGGATCAGGATCGGCGCATCGGCCAGGAAGGCGCGCGCGATCGCGACGCGTTGCCTCTCGCCTCCGGAGAGCTTGACGCCGCGCTCGCCGACGAGCGTCGCGTAGCCTTTCGGCAAGCGCATGATGAACTCATGCGCGTTGGCGAGCCTCGCTGCCTGCTCGATCTGGGCGAGCGAGGCACCGGGTCGGCCATAGGCGATGTTCTCGGCCAGCGAGCGATGGAACAGCACCGGTTCCTGCTGCACGATCGCGATCTGCTGGCGCAGGCTCGCCTGCGTGACACCGGCGATCTCCTGCCCGTCGATCGTGATGCGGCCCGAGGTGACGTCGTAGAGCCGCTGCACCAGCTTGACGAAGGTCGTCTTGCCGGAGCCGGAGCGCCCGACGAGCCCGACCTTCTCGCCGGCCCGGACCGTCAGCGAGAAGTCGCGATAGAGCGGCTCGGCATGCCCGCCATAATGGAAGGTCACGTCCTCGAAGGCGATCTCGCCGGCCGTCACCGCCATGGCTACAGCGCCCTTGCGGTCCGGCACGCCATAGGGCTGGCCGTGCATCGCGACCAGCTCCTCCATGTCGTTCACGGAGCGCTGCAGATTATGGACGTGCTGGCCGACATCGCGCAGATAGCCATGCACCACCGCATAGCTCGTCAGCACGAAGGCGACATCGCCCGGCGTAGCCTGGCCATTGGCCCAGAGCCAGATCACCAGCCCGATCACGGCCGCCCGCAGCACCAGCAATACGAGCTGCTGGGCTGTGCCCGAGGTTGTGCCCCGGACCCAGGTGCGCCGGGTGCGCAGCGCCCATTTCGCCAGCACGCCGGCGGTGCGTGAATCCTCGCGCAGCTCGGCGCCATAGGCCTTCACCACCGGGTTGCAGGAGATCGCGTCGGCGAGCGCCCCGCCGAGGCGGGTATCCCAGCTATTGGCGAGGCGTGCGGCCGGCGCGACATAGTTCAGCGACAGCGCGACCGTCACGCCGACATAGACCAGCGCACCGGCCAGAACGACCAGCCCCATCGCCGGCCAGTGCCAGGCGAGCAGCACCGTCGAGCCGACCAGCACCACGACCGAAGGCAGCAGCGCGATCAGGATCGTGTCGGTCAGCAGGTCGAGCGCCCACATGCCGCGCGTGATCTTGCGCACGGTCGAGCCGGCGAAATTGTTGGCGTGCCAGTCGGTCGAGAAGCGCTGCAGTCGCGCGAAGGCTTCGCTCGCCGTGTCGCCCATCGTGCGCAGCGTCATGCCGGTGATGCCGATAAAGCCGAGATGGCGGAACGCCACGCCACAGGCGCCAAGCATCAGCATCGCGGCGAGCGCCCACAGCGCCGCCTCCCGGGCGGCAGGGCCCTCGCCCGCCACCGCATCGACGAGGCGGCCGGCATAGAGCGGCATGAACAGGTCGGCGACGGTCGCCGCCATCATCGCACCGCCGACAAGGCCGACGGAGCCGGGCCGGCGGGCCCAGTGACGAAAGGTGAAGCCGAGAACGGCCCGGAAGGGTTCGGGCCGCCCGGTACGATCGGGACGGGACATCTGTGATTTCGGCCCGCAGGGGAGCCGACTCCGGATCAGGCTGGAGACGGCGACACGCGCCGGTCTTCAGCGAAAGGACGACAAACGGTGGAGAAAGCTCAGGCGCCGCCTCGGGCGGGCCACGGGCGTGTCCGGCTTAAGCGCGGGACATTCGCGGCAAGGCGAATTTGCGCGGGGAGCTGACGACGATCGTGAATTTCATTCAGCCCTCCCTGTCTCGTGTGTGAGCGAGCGGACAGAATGCCGCAGGATCATCCGGCTGGCAAGCCGGCCGGGCGGATCAGGGCCGGCATGAGGCTTCGTGGCAACAGGAGCGGATGCGCCAGGCCGATGTTCCTACCAGAACAGTGCCAGCAGCCTGATCGCGATGACCAATAGAAAGGCCGCGATGATGGTTCCGAGCACCTGCTGGCGTTTCGCCCGGTTGGGAAACTGCCGCGCCAGCAACCGCCCCAGCGGCTTGCGGAACAGAAAGGCGACGACGGCGAGAACGATCAGGATATGGGACAAGGCAGACTCGGACCGTTCCGGGCGCGGCAAGCACGCCGCTTTCATCGGCAACACCCTTGTCGGCTCGGACGAAGCAGGTCAATCCGGGCGAGCGTCGCGGGAAGCCTTGGCAAGGACGCGGAGGCGACGCAAGCTGCCGGCAGGGGATGGGCATGATCGGATTCGAAAACCTCGACATCATCGGCGTCGTCTTCTTCGCCGCCTCCTGGATCGGCTATCACTACGCCGTCGAGCTGGGCCCGCATGCCGGCAAGAGCCTGAACATGCGGATGAACCTGCGTCGCGCCCGCTGGATCCGCGAGGCGATGACACGCGACAACCGCATCGTCGACACCCAGATCATGAACGGGTTGCAGAACGGCACGGCCTTTTTCGCCTCGACCTCGCTGATCGCGATCGGCGGCACGCTGACCCTGCTGCAATCGACCGATCGTGTCGTCGCGCTGTTCTCAGACCTGCCCTTCGGTACGGCGCCGACCCGCGCCGTCTGGGAACTCAAGGTGATCGGGCTCGCGCTGATCTTCGGCTATGCCTTCTTCAAATTCGCCTGGAGCTATCGGCTGTTCAACTACTGCGTCATCCTGCTGGGTTCGCTGCCGCCGGCCAAGAACCACGAAGCCAAGGACGCCGAGCGCGCCGTCCACGAAGCGACCGAGATGAACATCGCCGGCGGGCGGCACTTCAACCGCGGCCAGCGCGCCTTCTTCTTCGCGCTGGCCTATATGGGCTGGTTCCTTGGGCCGACGACCTTCATCCTCTTCACCGGCGCCGTGCTGGTGGCGATGTACCGGCGCCAATTCGCTTCCGACGCCGCGCGTGTCTTCCGCTATCCCGGCGCGCCTTGACGAATCCCGCGCTCGGGCCTTTCTCGCAGCCATGACTGACCAGACCGAAGCCCTCGAATCCGCGATCCTGACGCTCACCGCAGCGGCCGGCCCCGGCAAGACGGTCTCGCCGGCGGATGCGGCGCGCGCCGTGGGTGGCGACCATCCCGACGGCTGGGGCCCGCTGATGCAACCGATCCGCAAGGTGGCGGTGCGGCTGATGAAGGAGGGCCGGATCGTCATCACCCGCAAGGGGCGGCCCGTCGACCCCGACGATTTCCGTGGCGTCTACCGGCTGAGGTTGCCCGAGGGCGAGTGAACGCCACGCGCCGAAGCTCTCTCAGGGCTTCGGAAGCAGCGCATCCGTATAGCCCGCCAGCCAGTAGGCCAGCAGCCCGACCCACTCCTTGAAGCCATCATCGGCGATGGTCAGGCCTCGCGGTGCCCGCATGTAAGGCCGGATGAAATCGTCCGGTTCGCCTTCCGAGAGATAGTCGACCGGGAACGCCTCCACGGCGAAGCCGGCCTTGCGGAAGACACCCATGGAACGTGGCATGTGCCAGGCCGACGTCACCAGCAGCCAGCGCTCGCCGGGCTTGGGATCGACCAGCCGGCGCGTGAGGATGGCGTTCTCCACCGTATTGCGTGACCGGTCCTCGAAGAGGAGCCGCTCCGGCGGCAGGCCGAGCCCGGTGAAGAGCAGTCTCGCGCCATCCGCTTCCGTCTTGGTCACAGGCGAGATCAGGTTCGCGGAGCCCCCCGTGAAGACAAGCTTCGCCTGCGGATGCTGTCGCGCCAGCTCGATTGCCTTGGTGATTCGCGCTCCCGCAGAGGTCAGCACCACATCCCCGCGGGCGACACCGATCGGCCCGCCGAGCACGATGATGCCGGCGACCGGCCCCTTCGCCGCGTCCTGCTGCGGGAAACGATCCTCCAATGGGCGGATCACGATGCGCGGCAGCGGGCTGAACGCCATTAGCACCAGCGCCAGCAACGCCGCCGCTCCTAGCCAGCGGGCCGGGCGCGCCAGGCGCGTGAAGGACAGGAGGGCGGCTAGCGCCGCCAGCAGGATGGCCAGGTTCACCGGAGAGAACACGAACCAGACCAGCTTGGACAGGGCGAAGAACATGGCGTGCTTCCGGGCCGCAGGGTTCAGCCGCTTCTAGCCCCGGAAAGCTGACAGCTCGCTAACGGCCGTCTCAGCGGAAAATCTGCGGCGGCGATGACGGGCGACGTGCCGGCGCCTGCGGCAAGGCCGCGCGCTGGAGTTCGAGCGCCCGCGTGGCGACCTCGCGCAGTTCGCAGCCTGCCTGCCGGCCGAGCTGCCAACCCTCGCGCTGGGTCGCACCATAGAAGGCGCATTTCTGGGCGATGAACCCTTCCCAGGCGAGATGCAGCGCCGCAAGTCGGCTGCGCTGCCCTGCATCGAGGGATCGCCCGCTCACTTGCATCGCCTGCATCAGCCGCTCGCGCCAGACCGCCTCCTCGCGCCGCGCGCAACCGGCCTCGGCCGCGCGGCGGTCGGTGCTGGCCGCGCTCACGCAGGCGACCGCGATGGCACCGATGCAAGATGGCGCGGCCGTGCGGTTGTCGCGCAGGCAGGCGGCGACCTGCGCCCGGTCGGCGGCAAGGGTCGTGCTGCCCTGTGCCCAGCAGGGCGTGGCGCCGAAGGCGAGCGCAAGAATGATGAGCCTAGGCAAGAGCATGGCGGTCATCTTGCCATGCCTCTCAGCCGGATCAAGCCGCGCCCCGATCACCGTCAGGTGACCGGCAGCGGCAGCGCCGGCTTGGCCGCCGGCCGGGCGAAGATCGTCTCGTACCAACGCCGGACATGCGGCCGCTCGATCCGCTCGACCGGCATGTTCAGCCAACGATGCGCGCCGCAGCCGACCGTGATGTCTGCCATGCCGAAGCGCCCTCCGGCGAGGAAGCTGCGCGTCGAAAGGTGATTGTCAAGAATCTCCATCAGCCGTTCGGCCTTGGCCGCGCTGGCCGCGATCGTTTCAGGGTCGGTGTAGTCCGGCACCTTGCGCACCAGGCCCCAGAAGGCCGGCGTCATCGCCGGCTGCAACGAGGACTGCATCCAGTCCATCCAGCGGTCGGCATCGGCACGCAGGGCGGGATCTTCCTCCCAGATCCAGCCGGAACCGTAGCGCGCCGCGAGATAGCGCACGATGCTGTTGGATTCCCAGATGCAGACCTCGCCGTCCTCGAGGACCGGAATCTGCGCGTTCGGATTCTTGGCGAGAAAGACCGGCTCGCGCAGCCCGCCGAACGAACCACCGCAATCGATGCGCTCGAAGCTCTGGCCGACCTCTCCGGCCGCCCACACCGCCTTCTGGACATTGATGGAGCTGATCCGCCCCCAGATCGTCAGCATGCGCGGCTACTCCTCGTCACCAACCCTCATCCCGAGGCGCCGCGAAGCGACGTCTCGAAGGATCGTCCAGCTATCGCCGGGCCCTCATTGAGCATCCTGCGAGACGCAGCCGTCCGCTGCTTCTCTGGATGACGGCTCGCGGATCGGCCTCCGCTCAGGCGAACTCCATGATCACGGCATCGACGGCAAGCGAATCGCCTTCCTTCGCCAGGATCTTGGCGATGGTCGCATCCTTTTCGGCGCGCAGCACGTTTTCCATCTTCATCGCCTCGACCATGCAGAGCGCCTCGCCGGCCTTGACCTCCTGGCCGAGCTTGACCGAGATCGCCTTGACCACGCCGGGCATCGGGCAGAGCAGGAACTTGCCGGTGTCGGCCGCGACCTTCTCCGGCATCAGCGCCGCGAGCTCCGCTTCGCGCGGGGTGTGGACATGGGCGTTGGCATAGGCTCCGGCATGGCCGAGCGCGACGCCGTTCAGGATCGGACGCACCTGCGCCGCGACCACGACGCCATCCAGCGTGCCGCGCCAGACCGGCTCGCCCGGGCGCCAGTCGCTGACGACTGACAGGCTGCGGGAGCCGAAACCGATCACCACAGCCTCGCCCTGCTCCGTTACCTCGCCCTGGAAGCGCTCGCCGCCGAGGACAACGATGCGCGTGCGTTCGAACGAGACCTTGCGCCAGCCCTCCATCTGCGCCGAGACATGGCGCTTACGCTGGTTGAGTCTGTGGTCGCAGGCGATCGCGATGGCAGCCATCCGCAAGGCGACCTCGCCCTCAGGCGCCGGCAGCGAAAAGCCTTCCGGAAACTCCTCGGCGATGAAGCCGGTCGAGAGATTGCCGGAAATCCAGCGCGGGTGGTGCATCAACGCCGAGACGAAGGGGATGTTGTGGCGGATGCCATCGATCGCGAAGGCATCGAGTGCGCGCGCCTGCGCCTCGATCGCCGCCTTGCGCGTCGGCGCGTGGGTCACGAGCTTGGCGATCATCGGGTCGTAATAGATCGAGATCTCGCCACCCTCATAGACGCCGGTGTCGTTGCGCACCGTCGCATCCCCGTCCGGCCCCTCCGCCGGCGGGCGATAGGTCACGAGCCGGCCGGTCGAAGGCAGGAAGCTGCGCGTCGGATCCTCGGCATAGACGCGGCTCTCGACCGCCCAGCCGTCGAGCTTCACGTCGTCCTGGGTGAGCTGGAGTTTCTCGCCATAGGCGACGCGGATCATCTGCTCGACCAGATCGATCCCGGTGACCATCTCGGTGACCGGATGCTCGACCTGGAGCCGCGTGTTCATCTCGAGGAAGAAGAAGGACTTGTCCTGGCCAGCGACGAATTCGACCGTGCCAGCGGAATCGTAGTTCACCGCCTTGGCCAGCGCGACCGCCTGTTCGCCCATCTTGCGGCGCGTGGCCTCGTCGAGCAGCGGCGATGGCGCCTCCTCCACCACCTTTTGATTGCGGCGCTGGATCGAGCACTCGCGCTCGCCGAGATAGATCACGTTGCCATGCTTGTCGCCGAGCACCTGGATCTCGATATGGCGCGGATCGACGATGAACTTCTCGACGAAGACGCGGTCGTCGCCGAAGGAGGACGCCGCTTCAGACTTCGCCCGCGCGAAGCCTTCCGCCACCTCGCCGGCCGAATAGGCGATGCGCATGCCCTTGCCGCCGCCGCCGGCCGAGGCCTTGATCATCACGGGATAGCCGATCTCGTCGGCAATCTTCACGGCCTGTTCGGGGCTGTCGATCACGCCGAGATACCCAGGCACGGTCGAGACCTTGGCCGCCGCAGCCGCCTTCTTCGATTCGATCTTGTCGCCCATCGCGGCGATGGCGCCCGGATTGGGGCCGATGAAAACGATGCCGTTGTCCTTCAGCGCCTGGGCGAAAGCCTCGCGCTCGGAGAGGAAGCCGTAGCCCGGATGCACGGCCTCGGCGCCGGTCGCCTTGCAGGCCTCGATAATCTTCTCGATCACCAGATAGGATTGGGCCGCAGCCGGCGGTCCGATATGCACGGCCTCGTCGGCCATCTCGACATGCAGCGCGTCCCGATCGGCATCCGAATAGACCGCGACGGTCTTGATACCCATGCGCCGCGCCGTCTTGATGACCCGGCAGGCGATCTCGCCGCGGTTCGCGATCAGGATCTTCGAGAACATGCGTGGCGCCTCCCCGGCCGTCTGGCTGCTCGAATTGGAGCACGTCAGTTAGAGCATCTCGGGCAAAACCAGCTACCGGTTTTTCGCACAGCCCCAATGGCGAAACCCGGATCGGCGCGCCGGGCTGACGCGTCGATCCGGGTTCGGGTGTATGGGACGCCGCGCGCGGCGTCCACCGATGCGAAAGTCGGAAGGTGCCGAGCTGCGGCGGGCCAGCGCCCAGCCCCGTCAGCTCGCCAGCAGCACGCGCTCCGGGCTGAAGCGCATGGGCGCGGCGATGCCCTTGTTGAGCGCGAAGCCGATCAGCAGCTCGTCGCAGCGCTCCGCCTCGCGCACGATCTCGAAGGCGATGCGGCGAGCCGTCGCTGTCGGCCCCTCGCCGGCCGAGAGCGACGTCACCAGCCAGTGGGCCTTGTCGCGATCGATGACGCCGGTAGGGCGGTTCTGCCAGACGGCGAAATCGACCACGAGCTGGACCAGATATTCGCCGAACGCTTCACAGCGCTCCGGCACAGCCCGGTCGAGGGCGATCAGCACATCGATCGCATCTCGGGTCAGGACTGCATCGTCCAGAATATCGCGCTGAAGAAACTTGACGTCTTCATCACTGATAGAGAGACGATCCATCACGCGATCAACGAATTCACGAAGCTCATGACCAATCATTGTTCGACCCCTGTCCGGCGTTGTTTTGTGCCGGTACGTTCCCGCTGTAGGGACACCATGGATCGACGCTCGCCATCAGGTGGTTAACAGCCAAATCTGAACGCGTGTTCAGGTTAAACGGCCCTGATCGGACGTGGTTGCGAGGATGTTACTAAGCTGACCTTCTCGACTTCCGCCAGTGCCGCCGCCCCGCATCCACGGGCTAACGCGGAGCGGTGCGAAGCACCTCCTCCGATCGAAGGACGCTGGATCCCTCCACGCCGTTCAGGAGCAACATCGGCGCTGGACGCCAACCCGATGACCGAACACGGAGGTTGAGCGATGAGCGGCGAACTCAGTGCCAATACGACACCGATTGTGGAGCCGAATGCCGTGCGGGTGTGCAACGCCGCCGGCCTGTGGAAGGCCAACAAGCATCTGGCGACTCTCAACGAGCTTCGCAGCGGCCTCGATATCAGCCTGCGCGAGCTCGAAAGCGAACGAAAGCAGGCGGAACTGATCAATAAGGCCCTGATGGTGGCCCGCTTCACACGCGCGACGGCCGATGCCTTCGTCGTCATGACGGCAGCCCTCGTCAAGGTCGTGATGCCGAAGCAGGCCGCCCAGAGCGACATGGTAGCCCGCGTCTACGGAGCCGCATCCCCCTGGGCCGATGCGCTGGGCAACGTCACGGCCGGCAACAAGGTCGACTGGGTCGACACGGCAGCGGTTTCCGTCCGCAAGGGGGCGCCGCTGATGACCGACAACAAGGGCTACGAACTGCTCGTGCGGTCGGCCGCGATCAAGGTCGAGGTCGTCAACGCCGCGATGCATCAAAACCAGTCGAAGGTGATCCGCAGCAGCGCGCTCTACATCGTCGACCTGAATGCGAGCGCGGCGCAGCTCGCCAAATGGGGCAAGACCGCCGCCTTCCTCCAGATTGCCAAAGGCGCCTATGAATACAACGACAAGATCGGCAAGGCCTTCGACGGCCTGATCGAGGATGATCTGGCGACCACCGAGCAGTTCAACGGCTACAAGGCGACATTGCTCCGTTCCGGCCGGGACCTGTCGAAGAAGATCGCCGAACTCGAGACCTTCATCGCGTCCTGCCAACAGGAACTCGATGCGGCGCAACCTGTGCCGGTCGCCCCGCTCGGACTGAACCCGGTCAAGCCGTCAGCTGCGCGACCTCGTCGAAACGTGTGATCAGATGGCGCGCGCCCAGCGCGACGAGGCTCGCGGCGGGCTGGAAGCCCCAGGACACTGCGACGGGGACGACGCCGGCTGCGACCGCCATCTCGATGTCGAACGAGCTGTCGCCGACCATCGCGGTACGCTCCGGTGCAGCCCCGGTCTCGGCCATCGCCCGCAGGATCATGCCGGGATGCGGCTTGGAGGGCGCGTCGTCGGCGCTCTGGACAGTGGCGAACAAATCCTGCCAGCCATGGCGCTCGATGATGTACTCGGCGCCACGGCGCGACTTGCCGGTCGCAACGCCGAGCTTGAGCCCGGGCCGCGCTGCCAGTGTCGCCAGCGTTTCCGACACACCGGGAAAGAGCGGCTCGTCGAAGGACGCATCCGTCTCGGCCCGGCGCCGCATCGCGCCGAACACCTCCCTGTAGGTGTCCGTCAGCGCCTCGTCCGGCTCCGCCAGCCCTGCCAGCCTCATCAAGGCGATGTTGAGGGTCAGGCCTACGACGCCGAGCCCCGCTTCACGGCCGGGATGGACGAGGCCATGCCGCGCGAAGGTCTCGACCTGTGCGCCGAGCAGGATGGCCTCGGAGTTGATGAGCGTGCCGTCGAGATCGAAGATGATGAGATCCATGGCGGCGCTGTAGCGCGGATCGCCACGGCGATCCATTGCGCTCCGCTCATGGCTCCTCCGCCGCCGCTCCGAGGGCCGAACGCCGTCAGGAGCGCGCCTCGCGGGCGCAAGTCTCGACCGCCTTGCGCAGATCCTCGCCGTCGAGCCCCTTGCCGCGCGCTTCCTTGCGGCACTCGGCGCGCTGCGCGAGATCCGGGCGCTTGGCATTGAAGCAGGCGACGAGCGCGGCCGTGCGCGTCGAACCCGCAAGCCCGCGCCCATCGACCTCCTCCTTGCAGGCGGCACGCGTCGCGACCGCTGTCGGCTTGCCGTCTCGCGTCACACCGTCGCGGGCATAGAGCTGGACGCCGGGGAACCTGGCCTGGATGCAGTCGCGCATGGCGACCCGGAGATCGTCGCCGGAGAGCGCGACATGTTCGGCCAGACAGTCCTGACGCGCCTTGGCACGCTCGGCGCGCGGCACCGGCTCGTCCGCCGAGGCGGACGCGTTCCGCGTGGCGGGCGCGCCCTGGCTCTGCGCGAGCACGGGAACGGAAGCGGTGAGAACGAGGCCGGCAAGCAGGAAGGCGAAGCGGATCATCGGGACACCTGCGTCAGAGTGATGGGAACAAAATTAGAACATAATTCCTTTTGTTCCGCAATCATTCTCTTACGCTGCGTCAGCCCCCTTGCAAGCCTCACGCATCCGGCGCGTCGACGATCGGATCGTAACGCTCGTCCTCGAAGCCGAGCAGGTTCCAGGACTGGCGCATATGCGGCGGCAGCGGCGCGCTGACGTCGATCGTGCCCTTGCCACGCGGATGCGGCAGCACGATGCGCCGCGCCAGCAGATGAAGCTTATTCTGGATGCCGCCGGGCAGCTCCCAGTTCTGGATGTTGAAGTACTTCGGATCGCCCACGATCGGATGGCCGATATGGGTGGTGTGGGCGCGCAGCTGGTGGGTGCGCCCGGTCACCGGCTTGAGCGACAGCCATGCCAGCTTCTGCGCCGCCGTCTCGACCACGGCGTAATAGGTCACCGCATGCATGGCGCCGTCCTCGCCATGCTTGGCCACCGCCATGCGCTGGTCGCCGTCATAGGCCTCCTCGCGGGCGAGATAGGTCGAGATCCGGCCCTGGCGCACGCGCGGCACGCCCGCGACCAGCGCCCAGTAGACCTTGCGGGCCGAACGCGAGCGAAAGGTCTTGGCGAGCGTTGCGGCAGCAAAGCGCGACTTGGCGATGACGAGGCAGCCGGCCGTGTCCTTGTCGAGTCGGTGGACGAGGCGCGGCTTCTGCCCGCTCTTGTCGGTCAGCGCCTCCAGCATGCGGTCGACATGGCGCGTCGTGCCGGAGCCCCCCTGCACGGCAAGGCCGGCCGGCTTGTTCAGCACCATGACGTCGTCATCTTCATACAGCGTGATCGAGCGCAGGAAGCCGATCGTGTCCTCATCCGCCTTGGCCGAACGCGGCCGCTCGGCCGCGACTTCCAGCTTCAGCGGCGGGATGCGGACGGTCTGCCCCTCCTCGAGCCGGTCCTTGCTGTCGGCGCGCTTGCCGTTGACGCGCAGCTCGCCCTTCCGGACGATGCGCTGGATATGGCTGAAGGAGAGCTGCGGAAAGCGGCTCTCGAGAAAGCGGTCGATCCGCATCTCGTGCTCGTCGGCGCTGACCACGAGCTGCTGCACACCTGTCGCCAGTACCTGCGCCGTCTCGGCCTTGATCTCGGCGCGCGTCGGCGCATTCGTCACCGGGGCCTTGCGTGGTGCCGCTGGCTTGCGCGGCCCTGCCGCGCGCGGCGCCGGGTTGCGCGTCGTGCGGACCTCCGCCTCCTCGCGCTCCGGGCCAGACCTCTCCGAGGCCCGCGCGGAACGACGCGCATCATGGCTCGGGCGCCTGCCCTTGGGAGCGCCGGCTGCCGGCGGCCTGCCGCCCCGCCCGGCTCCAGGTCCTTTGCCACCTGTTCCCTTGCCACCGGTTCTCATGACAGGCTCCGGACGAGTGCGAGGCCGGCACAGAGCGCAGCCAGCGAGAGGATGACGGAGCCGGCAATGTATACGAAGGCGAGCCCCGCCTCGCCCCGCTCCCAGAGCAGCACCGCCTCGAGCGAAAAGGCGGAGAAGGTGGTGAAGCCGCCGAGGATGCCCGTGGTCACGAAGAGCCTGACAGGCTGCGACCAGCCGGTCTGCGTCTTGAAGGCGAGCCAGCCGGCGATCAGCCCCATCAGCGCCGAGCCGACGACGTTGATCAGCATGGTCCCGGCGGGAAAGCCGGTGCCGAACCAGCGGGGCGAGACGAAATTGACGCCATGCCGCAGCATGCCGCCGATGCCGGCGCCCAGGAAAACGAGAACGGTGGAGGTCATGGCTCTGCAATAGCCAGCACTTCGCGCGCGCACAAACGAATTCGGGCCCTTGCCGCGCGCCGGGCAAGCTGGAAAGTGTAGTCAAGCTGCCGCGACGCAGCGGCCGGGAGGGCGACCGAAGATCATGCAGGAGGCACCCGGGGGCGCGAAGATCGGTCGAGGCGTGCTCTGCGCGCTCCTGCTCGCCCTTGGCGCAGCGCCGGCGGCGCTCTCCCTGGCCGAGGCGGCTTCGCCTCGTCGTCTTCCCGCCAGGGCGCCCCAGCTTGCCCGCAGCTGCATGATCGAGCCTCCCGACGTCGCGCCCCTGTTTCCCGCGACCGGCAATGCCAGCACGTCAGCGACAAAGGACAGCGAGGACCAGGACGACGACGAGGATGACGATGACGATGAGGATGACGACGACGAGAGCGTCCCAGGGCTGATCCTGCCGGGTACCACGACCTGCCTGGCGATCTCCGGCACTGTCAGCGCCGGGCTGCAATACGACAGCTATCGCATTCCCAAGGCCGGCGACGCCGAGCCGCGACCGGGCTACTCCTGGCCAGCCAGCGCGTCGTTGCGGCTCGAAACCTCGCACGACCTCGCTTCGGGTCTGCGCATCGGAACGGCCTTCGAGATGATGGTCACTCCAGGCGGCAGCCAGCCCGATACCACCACGCTCGAGGAGGCGACGGTGACCGTCGGCACCATGACCTTCGGCCTGGCGACCACGCGCTTCAGCTTCTGGACCGGCGACGAGTTCGCCTTCAGCGCCCGCCTGCCCAGCCGAAACGCGAACCTCATCGCCTGGGAGCGTGATCTCACCGATCGCTGGAACCTGGCGCTTTCGCTTGAGGACCCGTCGGCCGGGACGACCGGGTCGATCCCGGCGGCCACGGGCCGGGTCCCCGACGGCGTCGCGCGCCTGACCTACACCGCAGGCGACCTGACGCTGCACCTTGCGGGCGCGCTGCGCGAGGTGCCTGGCTTGGTGCCAAAGCTCGGCCGCGCCGGTATCGTCGGCGCGACCTACGAATTCACGCTCCTCGGGCGTCCCGGTGAAATCACCGCCCAGATCGCCGGCGCGATCGATGCCGCCGCCTATATCGGCTCCTCGCTGGATGCGACCAGCGCCCGACAGATCCTGGTTCAAGGCGATTCGTCGCGCGGCTTCTCGACCGTTCTCGCCACCCGCCGTGAATGGACCGACGAGCTGGCGACGAACTTCTATGTCAGCCGCTACCAGATCGCGGTGCCGCTGACGGCCTCAGCCATGGGCAAGCTCCGTGTCGACCGCATGACGGCCAATCTCGTCTGGACACCGGTGGACGGCTTCAAGGCAGGCATCGAGGGATCGATCGCCCAGTCGCGGATCGCCTTCGAAGGACGATCCGTGCCGGCGAACCTGGGCGGGCGCCTGCTCTCCGGGCAACTTTTCTTCGAGAGAACGTTCTAGCCGACTCCGCCCGGCTACGGCCTGGGCCCCCGCTTCAGCAGCGGATGGACATAGAGCTCGAACGCGATGGTCAGGACGACGAAGACCAGCGCGATCGCAAAAGCGATCACCCAATAGGCGACATCGTCTGCCGACACGAACCAGCCCGCGATCAGCGAGGGCACGATCAGGAGAATGCGGGCTATGAGGGAGATCATGGTCGCTCCGGTCGGAATGCTTGGGGCTGGCACAGTCGCCGACAATATCTCGACCACGGCGCCCCACCCATGCGATCGATCAAATCAGGCGGTGGTGCTCAGCCTTCGCCCCGCTCACGCCTGAGCTTTTCCCAGTACTCCAGCCGCTTGCGGATCTCGCGCTCGAAGCCGCGCTCGGGCGGATCGTAGAAGACCTGCCGACCGAGCGCGTCCGGCCAGTAGTTCTGGCCGGAAAAGGCATCGGGCGCATCGTGGTCATAGGCGTAGTCGGCGCCATAGCCCTCTTGCCTCATCAGCTTGGTCGGAGCGTTGAGGATGGTCTTGGGCGGCATGAGCGAGCCACGCTCGGAGGCGACACGGCGCGCCGCCTTGTAGGCCGTGTAGGCGGCGTTCGATTTCGGCGCCGTCGCCAGGTAGATGACCGTGTTGGCCAGCGCGAGCTCGCCCTCGGGCGTGCCGAGTTGCTCATAGGTCTCGGCCGCGGCGCGGGCATGGACCAGCGCCTGCGGATCGGCCAACCCGATATCCTCGACCGCCATCCGGACCAGCCGCCGGGCCAGGAAGCGCGGATCTTCTCCGGCATCGAGCATGCGGGCGAAATAGTAGAGCGCCGCATCCGGGTCCGAGCCGCGGATCGTCTTGTGCAGGGCCGAAATCAGGTTGTAGTGGCCGTCCTGCGCCTTGTCGTAGATCGGCGCGCGGCGCTGGATCACCTCCGCCAGCCCCGCCTCGTCGAAGACCTCGCCGGGCTTGGCCGCCCGCCACAGTTCCTCCGCCAACGTCAACACGGCGCGGCCATCGCCATCGGCGAAACGCGCCAGCGCCGCCTTCGCCTCCGGCGTCAGCGGCAGCTCACGATTCTCGAGCAGCTCGGCCCGGCCGAGCAGGAACAGCAGCGAGCCCTCGTCCAGCGATTTGAAGGTGAGGACCCGGGCGCGCGACAGCAGCGCCGCATTGAGCGCGAAGGACGGGTTCTCGGTGGTCGCGCCGACCAGCGTGATCGTGCCGTCCTCCATGACCGGCAGGAAGGCGTCGAGCTGGGTCCGGTTGAAACGGTGGATCTCGTCGACGAAGAGCAGCGTGCCCTTGCCTCCGAGCCGGCGGCCACGCGCCGTTTCGAAGACCTTCTTCAGGTCGGCAATGCCGGAGAAGATCGCGCTGATCTGCTCGAAGCCGAGATCGACCTGGCCCGCCAATAGCCGCGCGACCGTCGTCTTGCCGGTGCCGGGCGGCCCCCAGAAGATCAGGCTGCCGAGCGAGCCGGACTGCACCAGGCGCGTCAGGGCGCCGTCTGGGCCGGTCAGGTGCTCCTGGCCTGCGACCTCGGCCAGCGTCGTCGGGCGCAGGCGATCGGCGAGCGGCCGCGGGCCTGACCTATCCAGCCCGGAGGCAGCGAAGAGGTCGCTCACCCCGGAAAGACCGAGGTGATGCTCTGGCCGCCGCGCGAGATCGTCACCTCCCAGGCGCGCTTGCGCTCCTTCAGAGCATTCTCGACATCGCGCGAATTGACCATTCGCTCGCCGTTCAGGGCCTGGATGATGTCGCCCTTCTGGAAGCCGACCCGGGCCGCCGTGCTGCCCTCCTCGATCTCCGCGATCACGACCCCGTCCGTCCCCGCCTCGATCGCGAGTTCCTCGGCCACCGCCGGCGACAGGTTCATCACGGTCAGCCCCGACAGTGGCGAACGCCCAGACAGCGTCACGGGCGCGCGCGGGCGAAGCTCCGGCGCCGGAACCAGCTTCACCGGCACCGTCACCCGATTGCCGCCGCGCAGCACGGTCAGCGACGCCACGCCGCCGAGCGGGCGGGTCGCGAAGCGGTAGCCGAAGGATTCAGGATCATCGACGGCGAAACCGTCAACGGCGAGGATGACGTCGGAGCGGCGCAAGCCGCCTTCGGCAGCCGGCCCCTTCTCGACGACGCCGGCGACGACGGAGCCCGCCGGGCGGTCCAGTCCGAGCCCGTCGGCGACATCCGCCGTCAGGGCCTGGAGGCGCGCGCCGAACCAGGGCCGGCGAACCGTCGTGGCACCCGACTTGGCGCTCTCCAGGACAACGCGCACCATCGCGGACGGAATGGCGAAGCCGATGCCGTGGCTGCCGCCGGAACGCGAGAAGATCGCCGTGTTGATGCCCATCACCCGGCCCTGCATGTCGACCAGGGCACCGCCGGAATTGCCGGGATTGATGGCCGCGTCGGTCTGGATGAAGGATTGGGCATCGCCGACGCCGACCTGTGTGCGGGCCAGCGCCGAGACGATGCCCTGCGTCACCGTCTGGCCGACACCGAAGGGATTGCCGATCGCCAGGACGATATCGCCGATCTCGACCTTGTCGGAATCGGCCAGCTCGATCGCGACCAGATCCTTCGCGCTCTTGAGCTTGAGCACCGCGAGATCGGTGCGCGGATCGCGCAAAAGGATCGTCGCCTCGACCTCGCGCTTGTCGGCGAAGGCGACCTTGACCTCGCTCATGCCCTCGATGACGTGGTTGTTGGTCACCACGAGGCCGCTCGCATCGACGACGACGCCCGAGCCGAGCGAGCGCTGAACGCGATCCTGCGGGACGCCGAAGCCGCGATCGCCGAAGAACCGCCGGAAGAACGGGTCGTCCATGAAGGGGTTGCGCGGCTGCTTCTCGACCCGCGCGCCATAGACGTTGACGACGGCGCCTGCGCTCTTCTTCACCACCCCGGCGAAAGAGAGCGAGATTTCCTGGCGGGACTCGGGGACCTGCCTTTGCTGCGCCTGCGCGCCGACCGACACGGCGGTCAGCACTGCGGCCATGAGGGCCCCTCGAGTGAAGGTGGCTCGCCCAAGCATCTGGCATCTCCTCTGCGATCGGCGCGACTCACGGGACAGATAGGCCGATGGCGAGGTGATTTCCAGCCAGCCGCGCCGACGGCGCGACCGGCTCGTTACGAGTGCTGCCTCACTTGTCGCTGAGCAGCACGCGATATTTCTCGATCTCGCCCGGCACCATCGCCGCGACGAAGGCAGGCGTCATCTCGTCGGTGCCGGGAACGACCGAGGACAGCTCCTTGAAACGCCCCTGCAGGTTGGCGCTCGCCAGCGCCGTCCGCAGGGCCCCGTTCAGCTTGGCGATGATCGGCTCGGGCGTGTTCTTCGGGACGAAGATCGCGTTCCAGCCCTGTGCCTGGAAGCCAGGCAGACCGGCCTCAGACGAGGTCGGAACATCCGGCAGGCTGGGCAGCCGCGACGGCGTCGCAACAACCAGCGCCTTCACCTTCTCGCCCTGGACGGCTCCCGAGAGCGAGGTCGCCGCATCGCAAACGCCGTCGATCTGCCCCCCCATCAGGTCGTTCAGCGCCGGACCCGCGCCGCGATAGCTCACCAGCGCCACGTCCACGCCCGCCGCCTTGATGAAATTCCGGCAGATCAGGTAGTTCGACGAGCCGACACCGGCGTGCCCCAGGCTGACCTTGCCCGGATTGGCCTTCGCATAGGCGACGAACTCCATCAGCGTCTTGGCCGGGAAATCGAGCTTCAGCGCGATCATCGGCGAGGTCTTGGCGACGAGGCCGACCGGCGCGAAATCGGCCTGCGTGTATTTCAGGTCCGGATAGATCGAGTAGGAGGCAGCATTGGTGCCGCTGTTGCCGATGACGATGGTGTAGCCGTCCGGCTCCGCCTTGGCTGCACGCGACAATGCGGTAGCCCCGCCCGCCCCGCCCATGTTCTCCATCACGATGCGCTGGCCGAGCACGCGGCCCATCTCGTCGCCGACGAGCCGCGCGATCACGTCGGACGAGCCACCCGCGGCGAAGGGCACGATCATCGTGATCGCCTTGGAGGGATAGTCCTGCGCCGTGGCCGGCTGGGCGGCAAAGGCGACCGTGGTCGCCAGGACCAATCCTGCCCCGATAGTGATCTTCATGTCTGCGCTCCCCTGCCGGCGATCCGTCGCCGTGTCGATGTCTTTGCGGGAAGCCTAGTCGCGAAGCGGAGCGCGGCCAAGCGGCGTTGCGAAGGCCCGAACAAAGAAAAAGGGCGGCCCGAGGGCCGCCCTTCCAAATCGGTGAACCGAGGAAAACCTCAGGCCGCCTCGTCTTCCGCCGTGAAGACCGGGCCGGAATCCTGGCCCTTGGCGTCGACGTCGCGATCGACGAATTCGATCACGGCGAGCGGGGCGTTGTCGCCGAAGCGGAAGCCCGCCTTCATGATGCGGAGATAGCCGCCATTGCGCTCCTTGTAGCGCGGACCGAGGACCGCGAAGAGCTTGCCGACCAGGGCGACGTCCTTGATCTGCGCGATCGCCTGGCGACGGGCATGCAGGTCGCCGCGCTTGGCGAGCGTCACCAGCTTCTCGACGACCGGACGCAGGTCCTTGGCCTTCGGCAGCGTGGTGGTGATCTGCTCGTGCTTGATCAGGGCCTGGGACATGTTGGCGAACATCGCCTTGCGATGCTCGGCCGAGCGGTTGAAACGACGACCGCGGAAACCGTGACGCATGATTGGCTCCTTCGATGATTACGGCCGCCGTGCCACGGTACGGCCGTTCTTTATGCTCCGACGCTCATGCGGCGGGCCGAAAGGCGCAGGCGGATGCCTGCGCCGTGTTGCTCAGTAGTGCTCTTCAAAGCGCTTCGCCAGCTCTTCGATGTTCTCCGGCGGCCAGCCGGTGACGTCCATGCCGAGATGGAGGCCCATGGTGGCGAGCACTTCCTTGATCTCGTTCAGCGACTTGCGGCCGAAGTTCGGGGTGCGCAGCATCTCGCCCTCCGACTTCTGGATCAGGTCGCCGATGTAGACGATGTTGTCGTTCTTCAGGCAGTTCGCCGAACGCACCGAAAGCTCGAGCTCGTCGACCTTCTTGAGCAGCGCCGGGTTGAAGGGCAGCTGCGGCGCGGTCGAGACGGCCTCTTCCTTGCGCGGCTCCTCGAAGGTGATGAACACCGCGAGCTGGTCCTGCAGGATGCGGGCGGCCAGCGCCAGCGCGTCCTCAGGGGTCACCGAACCGTTGGTCTCGATGTTCAGCGTCAGCATGTCGCGATCGAGATTCTGGCCCTCGCGGGTGTTCTCGACGCGGTACGACACCTTCTTGACCGGCGAATACAGGCTGTCGACCGGGATCAGGCCGATCGGCGCATCTTCCGGACGGTTCTGCTCGGACGGGACATAGCCCTTGCCGGTGTTGACCGTGAACTCCATGCGGATCTCGGAGCCCTCGTCCAGCGTGCACAGCACGAGGTCGGGGTTCAGGATCGAGACGTCGCCGATGGTGTTGATGTCGCCGGCGGTGACGATGCCCGGGCCGGTCTTGCGCAGGGTCATGCGCTTCGGACCCTCGCCCTGCATCTTGACCGCGATGGCCTTGATGTTGAGGACGATGTCGGTGACGTCCTCGCGGACGCCCGGGATCGACGAGAATTCATGCAGCACGCCGTCGATCTGGACGGCGGTCACGGCCGCGCCCTGGAGCGAGGAAAGCAGCACGCGACGCAGCGCATTGCCGAGCGTCATGCCGAAGCCACGCTCCAGCGGACGGGCGATGACGGTCGCCTGACGCTTCGGGTCGTCGCCGACCTTGACTTCGAGCTTGTTGGGCTTTGACAGATCCTGCCAGTTCTTGCTGATCACGACCGCACTCCTCGTGCTTGAATTCTATGGCGGCGGCGGGCCGCCCCGGACAGGCGCCCGCCGGTGCGGGCGCCTCGAAGGTCAGGCAGCGTCAGACGCGACGGCGCTTGCGCGGACGGCAGCCGTTATGCGGGATCGGCGTCACGTCGCGGATCGAGGTCACGGTGAAGCCGGCGGCCTGCAGGGCGCGCAGAGCCGACTCACGACCCGAACCCGGGCCGGTGACTTCGACTTCGAGTGTGCGCATGCCGTGCTCGGCGGCCTTGCGGGCGGCATCCTCGGCAGCGACCTGGGCGGCGTAGGGGGTCGACTTGCGCGAGCCCTTGAAGCCCATCGTGCCGGCCGACGACCACGAGATCGTGTTGCCCTGCGCGTCGGTGATGGTGATCATGGTGTTGTTGAACGAGGCGTTCACATGGGCGACGCCGGAGACGATGTTCTTGCGTTCGCGACGGCGAACGCGCTGGGCTTCCTTGGCCATAGTCTTCTCTCTTGTCCTTCAGACGCGCCCGTGATGCCAGGCGCTGGGGATGCCGCCCGCCCCTGCGGGGTCAGGCGGCGCAAAGCAGCGGGCCGGAGAACCGGCCCGCCGAAATCACTTCTTCTTGCCGGCGATCGGCTTCGCCTTGCCCTTGCGGGTGCGGGCGTTGGTGTGCGTGCGCTGGCCGCGGACCGGCAGCGAGCGGCGATGACGCAGGCCGCGATAGCAGCCGAGATCCATCAGGCGCTTGATGTTCATCGAGACTTCGCGACGCAGATCGCCCTCGACGAGATAGTCGCGGTCGATGGTCTCGCGGATCTGCAGAACCTCGGCGTCGGTCAGCTGATTGACGCGACGCTCGTCGACGATGCCGACCTTCTCGCAGATTTCCTTGGCCTTGGCCGCGCCAATGCCGTGGATGTACTGCAGGCCGATGACGACGCGCTTGTTGGTCGGAATGTTGACGCCCGCGATACGAGCCATGATCGTCTCTCCATGTCGGCCGACTGCACCCATTGGCGCACCGGCGGTTATCGGATGCCCTCGCGCCGGTGGAGGCCGGCCTCTGCGAAGCGTTGAATCCGTCCCATGCGGGAATGCGACGTCGCCCCTTCTCGCGAAGGTAACGGCATCGCTCGCATGAAACCGGAAGTGGGGTCGTTAGTCGCTTGGCCGCGACGAGTCAACCCGCCGCGACCAAGAATCGTGCCAAGGCGGAAATCAGTGTCCCGCCAGAGCCTTCTCGATTGCTGCCGTAACGACGTCGATCGGCTGCATGCCGTCGATATCGATCACCTGGCCCCGCGCCGCATAGTAGGGCGCGACCACCGCGGTATCGCGGTTATAGGCTTCGAGCCTGGTCTTGAAGACCTCCGGATCGTCGTCCTTGCGGACCGGCTGGCCGGCCGCCCTCGCCTCTTCGGCGCGCTTGATGATCCGGTCGACGAGCTTGGCCTGGTCGACCTTGAGCTCGAGCACGGTGTCGAGCTTCAGGCCCTTGGAAGCGAGCATCTTGTCCAGCGCCTCGGCCTGCGCCAGCGTGCGCGGGAAGCCGTCCAGGATGAAGCCCTTCTTCGCGTCCGGCTCCTCGATGCGGTCGGCGACGATGCCGATGACGATCTCGTCCGAGACCAGCCCGCCCGCATCCATGACCGCCTTGGCCTTGACGCCGATCGGCGTGCCGGCAGCAACGGCGGCGCGCAACATGTCGCCGGTCGAAAGCTGCGGAATGCCATGCTTCGCGACGATGCGCGTAGCCTGAGTGCCCTTACCCGCCCCCGGCGGCCCCAGGAAGATCAGTCGCATCAGCGTTTCGCTCCTCGCAGCTTCGCTTTCTTCACCAGCCCCTCATACTGATGGGCCAGCAAATGTCCGTGGACTTGTGCCACGGTATCCATCGTCGTCGTCACCACGATCAGCAGCGAGGTGCCGCCGAGCAGGATGATCGGAATCTGGGCATAGGTGATCATGAACTCGGGGATAAGGCAGACGATAGTCAAATAGCCGGCGCCGAGCACGGTGATGCGCGTCAGCACCCGGTCGATATGCTCGGCGGTGCGCTCGCCCGGCCGGATGCCCGGCATGAAGCCGCCATGCTTCTTGAGGTTGTCCGCCGTCTCGACCGGGTTGAACACGATCGCGGTGTAGAAGAAGCAGAAGAAGATGATCAGCGCCGCGTAGAGGATCATGAACAGCGGCCGGCCATGGGCCAGATAGGTCGCAATCGTCGACAGCACGCCCGTGCCGCCCGAAGCCTGCGAGAAGCTCGCGATCGTCGTCGGCAGCAGCAGCAGCGAGGAAGCGAAGATCGGCGGAATGACGCCGGCCGTGTTGAGCTTCAGCGGCAGGAACGAGGTCTGCCCCTCATACATCCGGTTGCCGACCTGGCGCTTGGGATAGTTGATCAGGAGCCGGCGCTGGGCGCGCTCCATGAACACGCAGAAGGCGATGACGCAGACTGCCATGACCAGGATCAGCAGCAGCAGGCCGGTCGAGATCGCGCCCTGGCGGCCGAGCTCGAGGGTCTGCGCAAGTTGCGACGGGAACTCGGCGATGATGCCCGCGAAGATGATCATCGAGGTGCCGTTGCCGATGCCGCGGCTGGTGATCTGCTCACCCAGCCAGAGCAGGAACATCGTGCCGCCGACCAGGGTGATCGTGGTCGAGAGCAGGAAGAACGGGCCGGGTTCGAGCACCAGGTTACCCGAACCCTGAAGACCCACGCCGATGCCATAGGCCTGGAACACGGCCAGCACGAGCGTCAGATAGCGCGTGTACTGGTTCAGGATCTTGCGACCCTGCTCGCCTTCCTTCTTCAGCGCCTCGAACGTCGGGATGACACTCGAGAGGAGCTGGATGATGATCGAGGCCGAGATGTACGGCATGATCGCCAGCGCGAAGATCGCAAGCCGGCCGACGGCGCCGCCCGAGAACATGTTGAACAGGCCCAGCACGCCCGACTGCGACTGCTTGAACAGGTCGGCGACCGCGTCGGGGTTCATGCCCGGCAGCGGGATATAGGTTCCCAGCCGGTAGATGATCAGCGCTCCGAGCGTGAACCAGATGCGCTTCTTCAGCTCGTCCGCCTTCGCGAACGCTCCGAAATTCAGGTTTGAAGCAAGCTGTTCAGCCGCCGATGCCATGCGTCTGGTCCTTGGGTGATGTCGTCATTCGGTCGTCAGACAGTCGAACGGCGGCCTGGGCTTCTGGCCCGGCCGCCGTTCGCGAGTCGTCATGTAAGCGTTCGGCTCACGCCTGTGAAGCGGCAGCCGCCAGGATCTTCACAGAACCGCCGGCCTTCTCGATCGCCTCGACGGCCGACTTCGACGCGCCGGCAACCTCGAAGGCGAGCTTCGTCTTGAGCTCGCCCACGCCGAGGATCTTCACGCCGTCCTTGGCCTGGCGGGTGATCACGCCGGCGGCGACGAGCGCCTCGATCGTGATCGCGCCCTTGGCGTCCAGCTTGCCGGCTTCCACCGCCTGCTGGATGCGGCCGATGTTCACCTCGTTCAGGTCCTTGGCGAACAGGTTGTTGAAGCCGCGCTTCGGCAGGCGACGATACAGCGGCATCTGGCCGCCTTCGAAGCCCTTCACCGCCACGCCGGCGCGGGCCTTCTGACCCTTGACGCCACGGCCACCGGTCTTGCCCTTGCCCGAGCCAATGCCCCGGCCGACGCGGATGCGCGACTTGTGCGCGCCTTCGTTGTCACGGATGTCGTTGAGTTTCATCGAACGATACCCCTCACTTCGCGTCGACGACGCGCACGAGGTGCTTGACCTTGTCGATCATGCCCCGCACGGACGGCGTATCGACCAGGGTCGACTGCCGGCGAATCTTGTTGAGGCCGAGACCGATCAGGGTCTGGCGCTGCGACGCCTCGCGGCGGATCGGGGAACCGATCTGCTCGACGACGACGGTCTTTTCAGCTTTTGCCATGATCGAGCCCTCACGCTTCGGCCGCAGCATCCGCGCCGGCATCGCGGCGGCGGGTCTGCAGGGCAGAGACCTTGAGGTTGCGGCGCGCGGCGACACCGCGCGGGCTGTCCTCGTTCTTCAGCGCATCGAAGGTGGCGCGAACCAGGTTGTACGGGTTCGACGAGCCGAGCGACTTCGACACAACGTCCTGCATGCCGACCGCCTCGAAGACGGCGCGCATCGGACCACCGGCGATGATGCCGGTACCGGCCGGAGCCGCGCGCAGCACGACCTTGCCGGCGCCATGGCGGCCAGCGACGTCATGATGCAGGGTGCGGCCCTCGCGCAGCGGAATGCGGACCAGACCGCGCTTGGCGGCTTCCGTCGCCTTGCGGATGGCCTCGGGAACTTCACGGGCCTTGCCGTGGCCGAAGCCGACGCGGCCCTTCTGGTCGCCGACGACGACAAGCGCGGCGAAGCCGAAGCGACGCCCGCCCTTCACCACCTTGGCGACGCGGTTGATGTGGACCAGACGGTCCACGAATTCGGAATCGCGCTCTTCGCGATCCTGACGGTCACGCGGCTCTCTCGCCATGTTCTTTCCTCTTACTTGCGCAGCGACCGGATCATCGTCCGGCACTGCTCGCTCGAGCGTTCCTGATGGAACGACGTCTCTTCAAAAGATAGTTCCCGGCCCCTGCCCCGGCGCCTTTCGGCGTCGAGGAAGGAAAACCGGGTTGGTCGAAATCAGAAGTTCAGGCCGCCTTCGCGGGCTGCTTCCGCCAGCGCCTTGACGCGGCCATGATACATGTAGGAACCGCGGTCGAAGACCACGTCCTTCACGCCAGCCTTGGCGGCGCGCTCTGCGATGAGCTTGCCGATCGTCGAAGCCGCCTCGACATTCGCGCCCGACTTGATGTTGGCGCGGATGTCCTTGTCCAGGGTCGAGGCCGAAGCGAGGGTGACCCCCTTCGCGTCGTCGATGACCTGGGCATAGATCTGCTTGCCGGTGCGGTGCACCGACAGGCGGGCGCGGCCATTGGCAACAGCCTTGATCGCGCGGCGAACGCGGGCCTTGCGGCGCGCAGTGTTTTCGGTCTGCTTGCTCATGGCGCTTACTTCTTCTTCCCTTCCTTGCGGAAGATGAATTCGCCGGCGTACTTGACGCCCTTGCCCTTGTAAGGCTCGGGCCCACGGTACTCGCGGATCTCCGCAGCGGTCTGGCCGACCACCTGCTTGTCGATGCCGGTGATCACGATCTCGGTCGGCTTCGGCGTCGTGATCGCGACACCAGCCGGGATTTCGTAGTCGATGTCGTGGCTGTAGCCCAGCGACAGCTTCAGCACCTTGCCAGCGACGGCGGCCTTGTAGCCGACGCCGTTGATCTCGAGCTTCTTCTCGAAGCCGGCAGTGGTGCCGACCACGAGGTTGTTGATACGGGCGCGCGAGGTGCCCCAGAGCGAGCGAGCGCGCTTGCTCTGCGAACGCGGCTGAACCGCGATCGCACCGTTCTCCATGACGACCGAAACGTCGTCGGGCACGGTGAAGGAGAGTTCCCCCTTCGCGCCCTTGATCTTGACGAGCTGGCCGGCGACGTTGGCGGTGACGCCAGCGGGGACCGGAACAGGCTTCTTACCGATACGAGACATTGGATTTCTCCTGAAAACGAGCGGCGCGGAAGGTCAGAAGACCTTGCAAAGCACTTCGCCGCCCACGTTCTGCTCGCGGGCAAGATGATCGGGCATCACACCCTTCGGGGTCGAGATGATCGTCACGCCCAGGCCATCGGCCACGCGCGGCATCGTCTCCACCGAAGAATAGACGCGGCGGCCGGGCTTCGACACCCGCGAGATCGACCGGATGACCGGCAGACCCTCGTGGTACTTCAGCTCGATGTCGAACTCCGTCCGGCCATTGCCGAACTCGGTCTGGGTGTAGCCGCGGATGTAGCCCTCGGACTGAAGCACGTCGAGCACGCGGGCCCGGAGCTTCGAACCAGGGGTCGAAACGCGCGACTTGCGACGCATCTGCGCATTGCGGATGCGGGTCAGCATATCTCCAAGCGGATCAATGATCGCCATGTTGCGTACTCCTCACCAGCTCGACTTGACGAGGCCGGGAACCAGCCCCTTGTTGCCAAGCTCGCGCAACGCAACGCGCGACATCTTCAGCTTGCGATAGAACGCGCGCGGACGGCCCGTCACCTCGCAGCGGTTGCGCACCCGGGTCGGAGCCGAGTTGCGCGGCAGTTCGGCCAGCTTGAGGCGAGCGAGGAAACGCTCGTCCATGGACTGGCTTTCGTCGTTAGCGATCGCGAGAAGCCGCGCGCGCCGACCCGCGAATTTCTTCACGAGGGCCTTGCGGTGGTTGTTGTTCTCGACGGAGCTTTTCTTAGCCATCGATCTCTCCTGGTTTCCGCGTATGAACGCTTAGGTTCACTGCCGGAACGGGAAGTTGAAGTGCTTGAGCAGAGCGCGTGCCTCGTCGTCCGACTTCGCAGTCGTGCAGACGATCACGTCCATGCCCCAGACCTGGTCGACCTTGTCGTAGTTGATCTCGGGGAACACGATGTGCTCCTTGATCCCGAGCGCGAAATTGCCGCGCCCGTCGAACGACTTCGGGTTCAGGCCCCGGAAGTCTCGCACGCGCGGCAGGGCGATGGTGACGAGCCGGTCGACGAACTCGAACATCTTGGTCTTGCGCAGCGTGACCTTGCAGCCGACCGCCATGTTCTCGCGCAGCTTGAAGCCGGCGATGGCGAGACGGGACTTGGTGATGACCGGCTTCTGACCGGCGATCAGGGCGAGGTCGCCAGCAGCGTTGTCGACCTTCTTGCGGTCGGCAGTCGCTTCACCGACGCCCATGTTGATGACGATCTTGTCGATCGTCGGGACTTCCATGACGTTCTTGTAGCCGAACTCGGCGATCATCGCCGGGCGAACGACCTCGTCATAATGCTTCTTCATGCGCGGCGTCAGGGCCGCCTGCAGATTCTCAGCCATCGATCAGATCCCCCGAACGCTTGGCGAAACGGACCTTGCGGCCATCATCCAGGACCTTGAAGCCGACACGGGTCGGCTTGCCATCCTTCGGATCGGCCACGGCGAGGTTCGACAGGTCGATGGTGGCTTCCTTGGAGATGATGCCGCCCTCGGACTGAGCCGAAGCCTTGGTGTGCTTCTTGACGAGGTTGACGCCACGCACCACGGCGCGGGCATCCTTCGGCAGGACCTGGAGCACTTCGCCGGCCTTGCCCTTGTCGCGGCCAGCCAGCACGACGACCTTGTCGCCCTTCTTGATCTTCGCAGCCATCACAGCACCTCTGGCGCAAGCGAGATGATCTTCATGTGGTTCTTGGCGCGCAGCTCGCGCGGAACCGGTCCGAAGATACGGGTGCCGACAGGCTCTTTCTGGTTGTTGATCAGCACGGCCGCATTGCGGTCGAAGCGGATCACCGAGCCGTCGGCGCGCTTGACGTCCTTGGCGGTGCGAACGACGACCGCCTTCATGACGTCGCCCTTCTTCACGCGACCGCGCGGAATGGCTTCCTTGATCGAAACGACGATGATGTCGCCAATGCGGGCATAGCGCCGCTTCGACCCGCCGAGAACCTTGATGCACATCACGCGACGGGCGCCGGAGTTATCCGCGACCTCGAGATTCGTCTGCACCTGGATCATGGCCTTGATCCTTCCAGTGTGTATCAGCGCGGTTTCCCGAAAGCATCAGTGCCTCCGGGACTACGACTGACGGGGGTCGATCGCCCCCTGGCCTCAAAACAAAGCACGATCCGCAAAAGTGGCGCCCACTCTTGCGGCGTAACATGCCCGACTTTCTACCTTGCCCTGCTTTCCGACGCCCGATCGAATCGGGCGCGGGAAGCACGTTGACTCACGCCTTGGGAGCGCTGTCGAGCAAAACCCAGCTTTTCAGCTTGGAAATGGGCTTGGACTCCTCGATCCAGACCGTGTCACCGACCTTGACCACCTGCGCCTCATCATGGGCGTGATAGTTTTTGGTACGGCGAACCGTCTTCTTGAGGAGAGGGTGCGTATAGCGCCGCTCGACCTTGACCACAACAGTTTTGTTCTGCTTGTCGCTGACGACGACGCCCTGCAGCACGCGCTTCGGCATTGTCTAACTCCTCAGGCGCTCACTGCCGCGGTCTTGGACCGCTGCAGCGTCTTGATGCGGGCGATGTCCTTGCGGACTTCGGTCACGCGGGCGGTGTTCTCGAGCTGGCCGGTGGCCTTCTGAAAGCGCAGGTTGAACTGCTCCTTCTTGAGCTTCAGGAGTTCGTCCTGGAGCAGGTCCACGCTCATGGCCTTCAGGTCGGACAGGCGTTGCGAAGCTTTCATCTCGTCCTCCCTCACTCGGCGATGCGCTGGATGAAGCGCGTCTTGATCGGCAGCTTGGCCGCTCCGAGGCGCAGGGCCTCGCGAGCGATATCCTCGGGCACGCCGTCGAGCTCGAACATGATCCGGCCCGGCTTGACCTTGGCTGCCCAGAATTCAGGCGCGCCCTTGCCCTTGCCCATGCGGACTTCGGTCGGCTTCTTCGACACCGGAACGTCCGGGAACACGCGGATCCAGACGCGGCCGGCGCGCTTCATCGCGCGGGTGATCGCGCGGCGGGCCGCCTCGATCTGCCGGGCAGTGATGCGCTCGGGAGCCTGGGCCTTCAGGCCGAACTGGCCGAAGTTGAGCTCCGTGCCGCCCTTGGCAACGCCGGAGATGCGTCCCTTGAACTGCTTGCGAAACTTGGTTCTTTTCGGTTGCAACATGGCTCTTCTCGATCAGCCTTACGCAGCCTGCTCGCGACGCTCGCGACGCTCACCAGAGCGGCCGCCTTCGTCCGAGAGACGCTTGTCCTGGGCCATCGGGTCATGTTCCAGGATCTCGCCCTTGAAGATCCAGACCTTGATGCCGCACGTGCCGTAGGTGGTGAAGGCGGTGCCGACACCATAATCCACATCGGCGCGCAGCGTGTGCAGCGGAACGCGACCTTCGCGATACCATTCCAGGCGCGCGATCTCAGCCCCGCCGAGACGGCCCGAGCAGTTGATGCGGATGCCCTCGGCGCCGAGACGCATGGCCGACTGGACGGCCCGCTTCATGGCGCGGCGGAACGCGACGCGGCGCTCGAGCTGCTGCGCGATCGAGTCGGCGACGAGCGTCGCGTCGATCTCGGGCTTGCGCACCTCGACGATGTTGATGGTCACATCGGCCTTGGTGAGCTTCATCACCGTCTTGCGCAGCTTCTCGATATCGGCGCCCTTCTTGCCGATCACCACGCCCGGGCGAGCCGAGTGGATGGTGACGCGGCACTTCTTGTGCGGGCGCTCGATGATGATCTTGGAGATCGCGGCCTGCTTCAGCAGCTTCATCAGGGCGGCGCGGATCGCCATATCCTCATGGAGCAGCTTGCCGTACTCGCCCTTCTGCGCGAACCAGCGGGAATCCCAGGTCCGGTTGATGCCGAGGCGAAGCCCGATCGGATTGATTTTCTGACCCATCGTTCTCTCCTCAGGCCTTCGCAGCCTGGACTTCGCGCACCACGATCGTGATGTTCGCGAACGGCTTCATGATGCGGGCGCCACGGCCGCGGGCGCGGGCGTGGAAGCGCTTCATCACGAGCGCCTTGCCGACGAAGGCCTGGGCCACGACGAGATCGTCGACGTCGAGATCATGGTTGTTCTCGGCGTTGGCGATCGCGCTCTGGAGGCACTTGCGCACGTCGAGCGAGATCCGCTTGCGCGAGAACTCGAGATCGGCGAGCGCCGTGGCGACCTTCTTGCCCCGGATGAGCTGGGCGACGAGGTTGAGCTTCTGCGGCGAGACGCGAAGGTTGCGGGCGACCGCAACGGCTTCGTTCTCAGGCAGCGCACGGGGTGCTGATGCTTTTCCCATGGCTTACTTCCTCTTCGCCTTCTTGTCGGCGGCGTGGCCGTGGAAGGTGCGCGTCGGCGAGAACTCGCCGAACTTGTGGCCCACCATCTCCTCGGACACGGCAACCGGCACATGCTTGTGGCCGTTGTAGACGCCGAACGTCAGACCGACGAACTGCGGCAGGATCGTGGAGCGACGGCTCCAGATCTTGATGACTTCCTGCCGGCTCGCCGTGCGGGCGACCTCGGCCTTTTTCAGAAGGTATCCGTCGACAAACGGACCTTTCCAAAGCGAACGCGCCATGACGGACCTCAGTTCTTCTTCTTGCGGGCGTGACGGCTCGACACGATGAACGTATCGGTCCGCTTGTTCGAGCGGGTCTTCTTGCCCTTGGTCGGCAGACCCCAGGGCGTGACCGGATGACGGCCACCCGAGGTGCGGCCTTCGCCGCCGCCATGGGGATGGTCGACCGGGTTCATCGAGACGCCGCGGTTATGCGGACGACGGCCGAGCCAGCGCGAGCGACCCGCCTTGCCATCGTTCGTGTTCATGTGGTCGGGGTTCGAGACCGCGCCCACGGTAGCATAGCACAGACCGCTGATCAGGCGCTGCTCGCCCGAGTTCAGGCGGACGATGACGTAGCCCTGGTCGCGACCGACGATCTGGGCGTAGTTGCCGGCCGAACGAGCCAGCGCGCCACCCTTGCCGATCTTCAGCTCGACATTGTGGACGATCGTGCCGATCGGCAGCGTGCCCATCGGGGCCGCGTTGCCGGGCTTCACGTCAACCGACGGGCCGGAGACGACGGTGTCGCCCACGGCCAGGCGCTGCGGAGCCAGGATATAGGCCCGCTCGCCGTCCTGATACTTGATCAGGGCGATGAACGCCGTGCGGTTCGGATCATATTCCAGGCGCTCGACGACGGCCGGGATGCCGTCCTTGCCGCGACGCTTGAAGTCGATCAGGCGCAGGGTGCGCTTGTGTCCACCGCCGCGGAAGCGGACGGTGATACGGCCGAGATTGTTGCGGCCGCCGGAGGACGACTTGCCCTCGGTCAGCACCTTGAGCGGCTTGCCCTTGTAGAGCTCGCTGCGGTCGACGATCACGAGCTGGCGAAGGCTCGGCGTGATCGGCTTGAAGCTTTTCAAAGCCATGATGACGATCTTTCCTTACAGGCCCGTGGTCACGTCGATGGAGTGACCTTCCTCGAGGGTCACGACCGCCTTCTTGACATCCGAGCGCTGGCCGAGCCGGCCCCGGAAGACCTTCATCTTGCCTTCGGTGACGAGCGTGTTGACGCTCTTCACCTTGACATCGAACAGCTTCTCGATCGCCGCCTTGATCTGCGGCTTCGTTGCCGTCTTGGCGACCTTGAAGACGACCTTGTTATGCTCGGAGAGCATGGTCGCCTTTTCGGTGATCACCGGGCCACGGATGACGTCGTAGTGGCGCGGGTCCAGGTTCTTGGCGGACTGGCTCATTTGAAGCGCGCCTCCAGCGCATCGACAGCCGCGCGCGTCAGGACGAGCTTGTCGCGACGCAGGATGTCATAGACGTTGATGCCCTGAACCGGCAGCACGTCGACATTCGGGATCGAGCGGGCGGCCAGGCCGAAATTGGTGTCGATCTCCGCGCCGCCGATCACCAGCGCGCTGGACAGGTCCAGCTTGCCGAAGTGACCCAGCAGCACCTTGGTCTTGGGCTCGGACAGCTTGGCATCATCGATGATGATGAGGCCGGCGTCCTTGGCCTTGGCCGAGAGCGCATGACGCAGAGCCAGCGCGCGGACCTTCTTGGGCAGGTCGTGGGCGTGGTCGCGCACGATCGGACCGAAGGCCTTGCCGCCGCCGCGGAACTGCGGAGCGGAGGCTGCGCCGTGACGGGCGCCACCGGTGCCCTTCTGCTTGTAGATCTTCTTGCGGGTGCGGTCGACTTCCGACCGGCCCTTCGACTTGTGCGTGCCGGCGCGACGCTTGGCGAGCTGGTAGCGCACCATGCGGGCGAGGATGTCGGCGCGCGGCTCGAGGCCGAAGATCGCATCCGACAGCTCGACCGAACCGGCCGAGCCACCTTCAAGGGTGGTGATATCGAGCTTCATCACGCGTTCTCCTCAGCCTGGGCCGCAGGAGCCTCTGCAGTCGCCTCACCGGCGGCTTTGAACTTGCCAGGCAGCGGCGCATCCTTGGGGAGCGGGCGCTTGATGGCGTCACGGACATGGATCCAGCCGCCGGCAACGCCGGGGACGGCGCCCTCGACCAGAATCAGGCCGCGCTCGGCATCCGTCTGGACGACGCGCAGGTTCTGCGTGGTGACGCGCTCGGCACCGAGGTGGCCGGGCATCTTCTTGTTCTTGAAGGTCTTGCCAGGGTCCTGACGGCCACCGGTCGAACCGATCGAGCGATGCGAGACCGAGACGCCGTGCGTGGCACGCAGACCGCCGAAGTTCCAGCGCTTCATGCCGCCGGCGAAACCCTTACCGGTGGTGGTGCCGCTGACATCGACGAACTGGCCGACGACGAAGTGGTCGGCGGTGAGCTCGGCGCCGACCGGGATCAGCGCGTCATCGCTGACGCGGAACTCGACGACCTTGCGCTTGGGCTCGACCTTGGCGACGGCGAAATGGCCGCGCTCAGCCTTCGAGACATTCTTGACCTTGGCCAAGCCCGTCCCGAGCTGCACGGCGACATAGCCGTTCTTCTCGATCGTGCGATGAGCGACGACCTGGCAGTTATCGAGCTTCAGCACGGTGACCGGGATATGTTCGCCGGCATCGGTGAAGATGCGGGTCATCCCGACTTTCTGTGCAATCACACCGGAACGCATCGGTGCATACCTTCCTTTGGGGTCATGTCCATCCCGCCATTACGCGGGAGACAGAGGACCCGGCTGAACAAAAATCTTAGAGCTTGATTTCGACGTCGACGCCGGCGGCGAGATCGAGCTTCATGAGGGCATCGACCGTCTGCGGGGTCGGGTCGACGATGTCGAGAACCCGCTTGTGGGTCCGCATTTCGAACTGCTCGCGCGACTTCTTGTCGATGTGGGGCGAGCGGTTGACCGTGAACTTCTCGATGAGCGTGGGCAGCGGGATGGGGCCGCGGACCTGAGCGCCCGTCCTCTTCGCGGTCGACACGATCTCGCGCGTCGAAGCGTCGAGAATGCGGTGGTCGAACGCCTTGAGGCGGATTCGGATGTTCTGACCGTTCATGGTCTTTTCTTCCTCGTGACGTGAAAGGGCGAAGGCCCGGCAGGGCCTACGCCCTCACGAAAACGCGTTACGCGATGATGCTTGCGACGACGCCGGCGCCGACGGTGCGGCCACCTTCACGGATGGCGAAGCGCAGCTTCTCTTCCATCGCGATCGGCACGATCAGGTGCACTTCCATGGCGATGTTGTCGCCCGGCATCACCATCTCCGTG
>NZ_DASYHA010000015.1:0-258023 GCF_035999205.1 Allobosea sp. | reverse complement strand
GCGCTTGGCGAGGAACTCTTCCATCATCCGGGCGGGCTCGCCGGTGGCGTAGGCCTCGCGCTGGTTGCGGATGCCGGCGGCCAGGCACTCGCGGAAGCTGGCCTCCGTCACCTCGCGGAAGCGGGCCTTGTTGAGGCGCATCGCGACCGGCGGCTTGCCGGCGAGCTCGGTGGCCAGCGCCAGTGCGGCCTCCATCACCTGCTCCTGCGGCACGATGCGGTTGATCAGCCCGATGCGGAAGCTTTCCTCCGCATCCATCATCCGGCCGGTCAGCGTCAGGTCGATGGTGCGGGCGATGCCGATCATCTCGCGCATGATCCAGGGTCCAGTCACCGAGGCGATGCCGGAGTTGATTTCCGGCTGGCCCATGGTGACGCCGGGATGGCCGATGCGCAGGTCGCAGAGCAGCGAGACCTGAAAGGCTGAGCCGGCAGCGACACCGTTCAGCGCCGCAATGATCGGCTTCGAGAGCGAGCGGATGCGGTCGTAGAGGCGCTCCCACTCACCCATCCAGACTTCGGCACGGTCGGCGTCGAAAGTCTTGGTCTCGTTGAGATCCTGGCCGGCGCCGAAGGCGCGCTCGCCAGCACCCGTGAGAATGATGGCGCGGACCGCCTCATTCGCCTCGAGCTCATCCAGCGCCTCGACGAGACGCGCCCGCATCGGCGCGTTCCAGGCGTTCAGCTTGTCAGGACGGTTCAGCGTCAGGACGCCGACCGGACCACGGATCTCACTGAGAACGGAATCCTTCACGCCTGTCTCCTGTTGAGTTTTTATCGCTATGAGATAAATCTTATCGTATTCTCGACATGAGCTATCTCCCTTGTCAAGTTGGATTGGGCCAGCCATTCAAACGGTGAGGAGTGAGCCACCGATGTCGATTTCCGAGACGCCCCCGCGCACCCGCCGCCAAGCCGCGCCCGACGAAGCGCAGCAGACGCGCAAGGAAGACGCGCTGATGGTGAATTCGGTCGAGAAAGCCTTCCGCGTCCTTTCGGCCTTCGGCCGCCAGCATCAGACGCTCAGCCTCTCGCAGGTCGCATCCGAGACGGGCATGGACATCAGCTCGGCCCAGCGTTTCACGCACACGCTCAACAAGCTCGGCTACCTGCGCAAGGACGCGCAGACGAAGCGCTTCGAACTGACCGCGCGCACGCTCGACCTCGGCTATCACTTCGTCCGCAGCAGCCGCCTGGTCGACCGGGCGATGCCTTACCTGATGCACCTCAGCAAGGAGACTGAGGAGACCATCAACCTGACGGTGCGCGACGGCACGGAGATCATCTTCGTCTCGCGCTTCCTCAGCCGGAACGTCCTCAACACGGATGTGATCATCGGGACGCGCATGCCGGTTTACTGCACGGCCCCCGGCATCGCCATGCTGTCGCGCCTGCCGGAGGACGAGGCGATGGCCGTCATCGATGCCAGCGACCTCAAGCCCTACACGGCCTCGACGGTCTGGCAGCGTGACGCGCTGCGGGAGAAAATCCGACAAGCGGCCGCACAGGGCTACGCGACGGCATTCGAGGAAGTCTATCTCAGCGACGCCTCGATCGCGGCCCCGATCCTCGACCATCGCGGACAGCCCGAGGGCGCCGTCAACATTGCGGTGTCCTGCTCGCGCTTCAGCCGCGAGGAGGTCATTTCCCGCTTTTCCTCACTGGTCGTGGCCACCGCCCACGCCGTCTCGCGGATCTGAAGCCGATCAAGTCCGCTTGACAGCGCGCGACTGCATTCTATCAATATTCGAACAACTCTATTGCATTGAAATAAAACTGGGGTTCTGGACGATGGGCGGAGGCGGCGCTCAGTTGTTTCGCGTCGCGAAGCGCGACGGCGCTCGGGTGACGCTCACCCTCGACGGCGAACCCATCGGCGCGACGGCCGGGGACAGTGTCCTGGCCGCCCTGCTGAGCCACGGACCGATCTTGCGCCGGCTCGAGTTTGGAGGCGAGCCGCGGGCCGGCTTCTGCCTGATGGGCGCCTGCCAGGATTGCTGGGTCTGGAGCGAGGCCGGCGGCCGGATTCGCGCCTGCACGACGCCCGTGGCTGAGGGGATGCGGCTCTTCACCGAAGCGCAGGTGCAGGCGCGTGGCTGAGATCGTCATCGTCGGCGCTGGGCCCGCGGGCATCGCGGCGGCGGAGGTTCTGGTGGCGCAGGACCAGCGTGTGACGCTGCTCGACGAGGCGGCGCAAGCCGGCGGACAGGGCTATCGCAGGCCGTCGCCCAGCCTCGCCATCGACATGGCCGGCCTGATGGGCAGCGAGGCTGGCAAATATGCCGGGCTGCATGCCCGCTTCGAACGCCTGCGCCCGCAGCTTGACTATCGTCCGGGCACACTGGTCTGGGCGATGGACGGAGACCGTCTGCATGTCCTGACCGGCGGACGTGCCGGGACAGTCCGGTTCGACATGCTCATGCTCGCCACGGGCGCGATGGACCGCATCGCACCACTGCCGGGCTGGACCCTGCCGGGGGTCTTCACGCTCGGCGGCGCGCAGGTCGTGCTGAAGGACCAGGGTTGCCTGATCGGCCGGCGTGTCGCCTTCCTCGGCTCGTCGCCGCTGCTGACGCTCGCAGCCAAGCAATATCGGGCGATGGGTGGCGAGGTCGTCGTTATCGCCGACACCACCCCTCTGTACGCCAAGATCGCGACCTCGCCGGCCCTGCTGCGCGCACCACGGACCTTGCTGCGCGGACTAGCCTACACGGCGCAGGCCATGATTGCCGGCACGCCTCTGCTGAACGGTGTTAAACCAATCGCAGTCGAGGGCACCGAGCGCGTCGAGGCTCTGGTCCTGCGCGATGCGTCAGGCCGCGAGCGACGCTTCGCCTGCGATGCCGTGGCGCTCGGCTACGGGCTGAAGCCTGAGACCCAGCTCGCCGATCTGGCCGGCGCAGAATTCGCCTACGACCGGGACTTTCGGCTGTTCCTGCCAAAGGCCGATGCCTTCGGGCGCGTCCGCCGCGGCCTCTATCTCGCCGGCGACGGTGCCCGGATCGGCGGTGCCGACGCAGCGGAGGCGAGCGGCGCGCTTGCGGCGCATGCGGTGCTCGCCGATCTCGGCCTGCAGCAGGACATCGCCGCGATCCGGCCTCTCGCACGCCGGGTGCAGCGGCTGCGCGATTTCCAGCGCGGGCTGGCGCGCGCCTTCGCCTGGCCGTCACGGCAGATCGGCGCGTTGCCGGACGAGACCGTGCTCTGCCGCTGCGAGCGCGTCACGGTCGGCGAGGTGCGCGGCGCCATGACGAAGGGGCTCGGCCCAGTCGAGGTCAATCGGGTCAAGGCGATGACCCGCTGCGGCATGGGCCGCTGCCAGGGGCGCGTCTGCGGACCGGCTCTGCAGGAGGTAGTAGCAGCGGCCGCCGGTCATGACGTCGAGGCAGGCGGCCGGCTGCGCGGGCAGGCCCCGGTCAAGCCGATCGCGCTCGTCGCAGCCGAGGAGACGCCGTGACCGCCGCGACCACCGATGTCGCCATCGTCGGCGGCGGCCTGATCGGCGCCTGGACGGCGTTCTTCCTCGCGCGCCGCGGCCAGCGCGTGACGCTGATCGAGAAGGGCGTCGTCGGCGCACAGTCGAGCGGAGTAAATTTCGGCAATCTGCGGCTGCAAGGCCGTTATCCCGCACAGTATCCGCTATCCCTGCGCTCCCAGGCGCTCTGGGAGGATCTGGAGGCCCTGATCGGCGAGGACTGCGAGTTCGCGCGGACCGGGCATCTCTACCTCGCCTATGACAAGGAGGAGAGCGAAAAGCTCGAAGGCTACGCCAAGGTCTCGGACTCCTACGGCCTGCAGATCGAGCGCGTCGGCCCGGCGGAATTGCGGAAGCGCTGGCCATGGCTCGGCGAACGCGCCGTGGCAGCGACCTTCTCGGAGCGGGACGCCACGGCCAACCCTCGTCTCGCGACACCTGCCATCGCCAGGGCCGCACTGGCCCAGGGCGTTGAGATCAGGGAGGAAACACGCGTCAGCGACGTTGCGCGCCAGGGCGAGGGCTTCCTGCTGACAATGGCGGACGGATCGCAGCTGAGCTGCGGCGCACTGGTCAACAGCGCGGGCGCCTGGGCGCTGGAGATCGCCGAGCGCTTCGGCGAAACGGCGCCGCTTTTCCCGGCGGGGCCGCCGCAATTCGTCACCGAGCCCGTGCCCTACCAGATCGAACCCTCCATACAGGCGATCGACGGATCGGTGATCTTCCGCCAGATTCCGCGCGGCAACATCATCCTGGCAGGCTATCCGCGAACGGCGGCCGACCCGGTCTCCAACCGCGCGCCCGTGCCGCCGGCAAAGACCCTAGCCGCGATGCGGGCGCTGGCACGTGTCGCGCCCGGGCTCGCGCATTGCCACGTCATTCGCGTCTGGTCCGGCATCGAGGCCTATCTGCCGGACATGATCCCCGTCATCGGGCCGAGCCTGACGCAGCCCGGTCTTTTCCACGCCTTCGGCTTCTGCGGCCACGGCTTCCAGATCGGCCCAGGAGTCGGGCTTTGCCTGAGCGAGATGATTCTCGACGGCGGCACACCGACGCCGCTCGACGCCTTCTCGATCGGGCGCTTCCGGGCCGAGGCGACGGTCAGCGAAAAATTCCGCAAGGAGTTCGATTGAGCGACCGTGCGAGCTCGCCGCGTCGGGCAGCTGACGGCAGGCAGATCAAGCTCGGCCCATTGCTGTTTCGAACCAGCATTGGTTCTGAACCCGGCAACGCGGCTGCTGCGAAGCTGATACAGACAAGTCCGATCAGCCGCGTGCTGGCACTGGCGTAATCAGGCGGCGGCCTCGCCGATCGTGACCGTCAACTGGCCAAGCCCTTCGATCGACCCCACCAGAACATTGCCCGGCATGACTGCGCCGACGCCGTGCGGCGTGCCGGTCATGATAAGATCGCCAGGCTCCAGCGAATAGTACTTCGACAGCGTCGAGATGATCTCGGGCGTGCGCCAGATCATCAGCGAGAGCACCGAATCCTGGCGCGCCACGCCATCGACTTCGAGCTTGATGCCACCCGACGCGGGATGTCCGACCGTCTCGACTGGGTAGATCGGTCCGCAGGGTGCTGAATGGTCGAAGGACTTCTTCAACTCCCAGGGAATGCGCGGGCCATCAGGTGTATCGAGCAGTCGCCGCCGGGTCATATCGAGGCAGATGCCATAGCCGAACACGTGCGACAGCGCCTCTTCCTGCGGAATGTTGTAGCCGCCGCCCTTCATCGCCACCATGAGCTCGAGCTCGAAATGGAAATCGTCGGTCATCGGGGGATACGGCACCGTTCCGCCATCCTGCACGATCGAATCCGCGGGCTTCTGGAAGATCAAAGGAAAGTCACGGGTCTCATCGCCTCCCATCTCGCGGACATGCGCGACATAGTTGCGGCCCACGCAGTAGATTCGCCGCACGGGATAGCGCGCCGATGAGCCGATGACCGGAAGGCTGGACTGAACAGGTGCCGGGACGGCGAATTCTGCGAGCGTGGACATCGAGCGACCATGGCTGATTGACGACGATCGCGGAGCATAGGGCGGACACACGGCGTGTCCAGAAGATTATGCATATTTTTTTCATTTGGCGCAGAATGTGAATTTAATTGACACGTAGCCACGATGATGCATCGTTTCGCTACGAAAAAATGTAAGGGGAATGGCATGAAGCGTAGGCAGTTCATCAAGGGGGCTGCAGCGCTGCCCCTCGCGCTCGCGGCGCCCAAGGCACTGGCGCAGGCTACTGACGAGCTCACCATTGTCTATCCGAGCCCTGGCGGTCTGGGATATTTCGCGGTCTATGCAGCAATCGGCGAAGGCTACTTCGCCGAGGAAAAGATCAAGATTACGCCACGTAGCGTCAACGGCTCTGCGGCTGCGATCCAGGCGCTGCTCGCCGGGCAGGCGCAACTAGCCCACCCCGGGCCGGGACCGCTGATGGCGGCTCGCGAGCGCGGGCAAGACCTCGTCTACATCTATAATTACTTCACGCGCAGCCAGTTCAATCTGGTCGTGCCCGAGACCTCCTCCTTCCAGAAGCCGACCGACCTGAAAGGCAAGGTCATCGGCGTCGGGACGGCCGACGGAGCCGAAGTCGCCTTCGTTCGCTCGATCTTCGATGCGGAAGGCATGAAGGAGGGACAGGACTACAAGTTCATCACGGTGGGCGAAGGCGGCATGGCCGTGGCCGGCTTCATGCAGAAGTCGATCGACGCCTATGCCTCGGATACGGCCGGAGCGGCGACCCTGAACCTGCGCGGAATCAAGCTGCGCTCGCTGACCCCGCCGCGCTTCCAGTCCTTCTTCGGCAACGGCTACGTGGTCACGCGCAAGTATCTGGACGAGAACCGCAGCATTCTTGAGCGCTTCGGTCGCGCTCTGGTGCGCGGCAGCAAGTTCGGCCTCGACCCGGCCAACAAGGCGGCCGTCCTGAAGCATGCGCGCATGGGCAATCCGCAGCAGCTCGAGAATATGCCCTTCGCGGAAGCGCTGATGGACGTCTATTACCGCCTGGCGGCGCCGCTCGATCCCGCCAAGGGCTTCGGATACAACAACCCCGAAGCTTGGGAGCTGTGGCAGAAGACCCTCCTGGCCTCGGGCGATCTCAAGAAGCCGCTCGACGATCTCAGCAAGGCCTACTCCAATGATCTCGTGGCGGCCTGGAACGCGCCGAAATGACATTGGCCTCCGTCGCAACGGCCGGGCACGTAGCCCGGCCGGTCTATGAACTCAGCCGCGTATCGAAAGTCTATGGGGAGCGGGTCGTTGCGCTGGAGAGCGTCGACCTCACCTTGCGCGAAGGCGAATTCCATTCGGTCATCGGTTCGAGCGGTTGCGGCAAGTCCACCCTGCTCAAGATCATGGCCGGGCTGACGCCCCCGTCCAAGGGCAGGGTTATGCTGGCGGGCACGCCGGTACTGGGCGCGCGCGCCGACATCGGCATGATGTTCCAACAGGCGACACTGTTTCCGTGGCGCACAACGCTGCAGAATATCCTGTTGCCAATCGAGGTACGCGAAGGGCGTGCTGCGGCCGAAGCCGCGGCACAGCGTGCGAAGAGCCTGCTCGAACTCGTTGGCCTCAAGGGCTTCGAGACGACCTATCCCTCACAGCTTTCCGGCGGCATGGCGCAGCGCGCTGCGATCTGCCGGATGTTGATTTCCGAGCCGAACGTGCTGCTGCTCGACGAGCCTTTCAGCGCGCTCGACGAGATCACGCGCGATTTCATGAACATGGAATTGCAGCGGATTTGCCGCGAGCGGAACGCCTCGGCCTTCCTGGTAACGCATTCGATCGCAGAAGCGGTGATCCTGTCCGACATCGTGCATGTGATGTCAGCGCGGCCCGGCCGGATCGTCCGCAGCATTGCGATCGACTTGCCGCGGCCGCGCACGCTCGACATGGCGACCCTTCCGCGATTTGGGGCCTATGTCAGCGAGATCCGCGAGTTGCTCGACAAGGGGGCCTTCCTGTGAGCCAAACCGCCGAAACATCATCTGCCGGGCTGCCGGCCGACACCGTCTGGGCGGAGAAGGTCTCGGTCACGTCCAAGCTCCCGCGCTGGATCCTGATGCTCGGGCTGCTCGCTCTCTTTCTCGGCTTGTGGCAGGGCGTCACCGCATCGGGCATCGTCTCGCCTTTGATCCTGCCGTCCCCAGCGGACACGATCCGCGACATCGGGTTTGTCGGTCGCAACCTCACCTCTGGCGACTACATGCTGCCGGCCTTGTGGGTCACCGCGAGCGAGGTCGTCTGGGGCTTCGTCCTGGCGCTGGCGATCGGCGTCTCGCTCGGCGTCCTCGTCGGCGAAACCAGCTTCGGCGAGCGGGCCGTGATGCCCTACATCGTCGCGATCGACACCATGCCAAAGCTTGCCTTCGCGCCGCTCTTCGTCGCCTGGCTCGGCTTCGGCATCATGTCGAAAGTGGCGCTGGCTGCTTTCATCTCGGTCTTCCCGATCATCGTCGGCACGGCTGCAGGCCTGCATGCGGCGGACGAGAATGCCCGAATGCTCTTTAAGAGCATCGGCGCCTCGCGGCTGCAGACGCTGGTCAAGCTCAAGATTCCCACGGGCCTCCCACAGTTCTTCACCGGCCTGAAGATCGCGGCGATCAGTGTGGTGTCGGGCGCGATAGCCGGCGAGTTCCTCGGCGGCGGCGCAGGCTTCGGCGAGCTCATTCGCGTGGCGGCCTCGCAGCTCGATACCCCGAGGGTGTTTTCGCTGATCATCTATCTCAGCCTGCTCGGGCTCGCCATGTTCGGCCTCGTCTCCTGGCTACAATATCGGTTCGTGTTCTGGCAGCGTTCGAGTAACAGCATCTCTGCTAAGACGACACGAACAGCGGCTTGAACCCGAGAACACGCATGGCGAAGGCAAGCGAAAAGACCACGCTGTCGACGACAGTTTACCAAAAGCTGCGCAACGCCATTATTCAGGGCGAATTCCGACCGGGCGCGAAGATGCGGATCGAGTCGCTTGCCGACAGTTATGGCGTCGGCAGCAACGCGGTGCGCGAGGCGTTGTCCCGGCTTTCGGCGGAAAGGCTGGTCGAACGTTACGAACATCGCGGCTTCGCCGTGCCGGCGATTGCGCTCGAAGACTGGCGGATCCTGGTGCGCACGCGCTGCTGGCTCGAGACGAAGGCGCTCGAAGAGGCAATGGCTCATCGCACGGAGAGTTGGGAAGAGGCCATTGTCCTGGCGCTTCATCGGTTGTCACGATTTCGGTCGGACAAGGAGGACGAGCGGGCAGGCTGGGAGGATGCGCACCGGAATTTCCATCGCGCGTTGCTGGCAAATTGTGGCTCACCCTGGCTGCTCGAATTCTGCGATGTCCTTGCAGACCATGCAACGCGCTACGTTTTCGTCTCACATGCTTATGGCAACAAGAAGCGCCAAGGGTTCAGCGAGCATGAAGCCTTGATGAAGGCAGTCCTGCATGGGACATCGAGCCATGCCTGCGATTTACTTCAGTCACACTACATGAAGACATTCGAGAGCGTTGAATCACTTTTCAAAGGCGGAATTCTTGAAGAACTCTCCGATGTGAGCAACTGATTGCGGGAAGCCGCAGGTGATCGGCTTTCGTCTCACGAACACCCCAAATCAAACTTCAGCTTCCCTGCAATGACCCAACGCCCGCGCAAAACGCAACGCGATATTCTGCATATGCGTGGAGCTTAACAACTGTTGGCTGCGCGGGCGCGCCATTCGGCCGGTTGAACGACGCGGTTGGTGCCGAGCGGTCAGGTTTCCTTGAAGCCGTAGTCCGGGATGCCCTGCTCGTTGCCGTAGTATTTGTAGGGCAGGAACTTGCCGGACATTCCGATCTTGACGCGATCGCCCTTGGGATTGGCCTCCCGCTCGAAGGTGATGTTGAAGTCGATCGCCGACATGATGCCGTCGCCGAACTCCTCCTCGATCAGGGCCTTCCAGGCAGGACCGTTGACCATCACCATCTCGTAGAAGCGGTAGATCAGCGGGTCGGTCGGCGGCATCGGCGTGCCGGTGCCGCGATAGGGCACCTCGTTCAGCATCCGCTCTTCCATCTCGGTGAGGCCGAAGAGCTCGCGCGCTGCCTTGGCCAGCGGCTTGGGGAGCTTCATCTGGCCGAGCAGCGCACCGATGATCAGCACCTCCGACATGCCGCCGATTTCGCTGGTGATGTGTTTCCAGCTCCAGCCCTTCTCGCGCTTGATGTCGAGGATCTTCTCGGTGAGTTCTTCGCGCTTCATTGGTTTCGTCCTCCTTGGTGCCGCGCCTGAAGCCCGGCTTGCGATGGGATGAGAGTTGATCAGGCCGCCGCGCGGCCGGCATCAGGGCCGTGGTCGCCGGCGGTTGGACGCACCACGGGCGGATGCCTGCGGTCGTAGCCTTCGGGAATCGCGTCCTTGAACGACTTCGAACGGGTTACGAGGAAGTCGATCAGATGGTTGCGGATGGCGTAGTAATCCGGGTGGTGATGGACCTCCGCACGAACGCGCTCGCGCGGCAGCGGGTTCTCGACGATCTCGGCGATCATTGCCTGCGGGCCGTTGGTCATCAGCACGATGCGGTCGGCGAGATAGATCGCCTCGTCGACATCATGGGTGATCATGAAACCGGTCTGGCCGGTCTCCAGGCAGATGCGGCGCACCTCGTCCTGCAACGTGCCGCGCGTCAGCGCGTCGAGCGCCGAGAAGGGCTCGTCCATGAGCATGATCTTGGGCTCGATCGACAGGGCGCGGGCGATGCCGACGCGCTGCTTCATGCCCCCGGATAGCTCGGACGGCTTCTTCAGCTCCGAGCCCTTGAGGCCGACCTTCTCGATAAAGGCCATGGCATGCGCGGTGACCTGCGCCCGGGACCAACCCTTGTTCCGGGCCGCAACTGCATAGGCGACATTGCCGAGCACGCTGCGCCAGGGCAGCAGCGCATGGCTCTGGAAGATCACGGCCCGGTCGAGCGAGGGCCCTTCGATGGCGCTGCCGTCGACGATCGCCGCTCCTTCATCCGGTGCGTCGAGGCCATTAAGGATGTTGAGCACGGTCGTCTTGCCGCAGCCGGAATGGCCGATGATGCAGGCGAACTCGCCCTTCCGCATCGAGAACCAGAGATCCTCGAATACCGTGGTCGTGCCGCCGCCCGCCTTCGGATAGCGCCGGGCAATTCCCTCGATGGAGATGAACTTCTCGGTCATGGCTCAATCCGGATAGGTCACGGCGCGCTGCAGGCGGGCGAGCGTCTGGTCGAGGATCATGCCCATCAGGCCGATCACGGTGATCGCGACGATCACATTGGTGATCGAGAGGTTGTTCCATTCGTTCCAGACGAAGTACCCGATGCCGGTGCCGCCCACGAGCATCTCGGCCGCGACGATGACGAGCCAGGCGATACCGATCGAGATGCGCATGCCGGTCAGGATCGTTGGCGCCGCCGCCGGCAGGATGACGGTGAGCGCCCGCTTCATCGGTCCGACTTCGAGCGTGCGCGCGACGTTGACCCATTCCCTGCGCACCGCCGAGACCCCGAAGGAGGTGTTCAGCAGCATCGGCCAGACCGAGCAGATGAAGATCACGAAGATCGCCGAGATGCTCGAATCCTTGATCGTGTAGAGCGCGAGCGGCATCCAGGCCAAGGGCGAGATCGGCTTGAGAACCTGGATGAAGGGGTCGAGCGCCTTCGAGATCAGCGGCGAAAGCCCGATCAGGAAGCCGAGCGGCACGGCCACCAGCACAGCAAGCGCATAGCCGAGGAGCACGCGGCCGAGCGAGTAGGCGAGCTGGATGCCGAGCCCCTTGTCGTTTGGCCCCTTGTCGTAGAACGGATCTTTGAGGTGGCCCCATATCGTCTTGCCGACATCGAGCGGGCCGGGCATCGCCGATTTGCCCTGCGTGACCTGCTGGCCCATCAGCTTGGCGTATTCGGGATCGATGTTGGCGGCCGGCGCGCCGCCGCCCGACTGCGTCGCGACGTGCCAGGCCATCAGGAACACGGCGAAGATCGCAAGCGACAGGACGAAGGCGCGGATATTGAGGGGAAGGGTCATGTCCGCTTGATCGCGAAGCTCTTGACGTAGTCCTCCGGCTTCGAGGCATCGAAGCTCTTGCCCATCACGACGATGGTCTTGGAGCCGGGCGTCGGCGGCGTCAGACCCGCCTCCTTCATCAGCTTGGTCGTGTCTGTCTCCAGGAAGACCTGCTTCGCGATGCCGGCATAGTCGACATCGCCCTTGATCTGCCCCCAGCGCTTCATCTGGGTCAGGATCCAAACCGCGAAGCCATCCCAGGGGAAGGGGTCGAAATCGATGCGCTTGGGATCGCGCTGGACGCTGCCGAGCCCATCCGCATAGGTGCCGGTCAGGATCTGCTCCAGAACCGTCACCGGCTGGTTGATGTAGTTCGCCGGCGCGATGGCCTCGGCGATCTGCTTGCGGTTATCGGGGTTCGAGGCGAAGGCGGTGGCGTCGATGATGCCTTTGAGCAGTGCCGCATAGCTGTTCGGCGTCTGCGTGACGAACTCCCTGGATGCCGCGAAGGCGCAGCAGGGATGCCCGTCCCAGATCTGCTTCGACAGGATGTGGATGAAGCCGACGCCGTCGAAGACCGCGCGCTGGTTCATCGGGTCTGGACCGAGGAAGCCGTCGATATTGTCGGCGCGCAGGTTCGCGACCATCTCCGGCGGCGGCACCGCGCGGATCTGCACGTCCGTATCCGGGTCGATGCCATGCTCGGCGAGATAATAGCGCAGTAGGTAGTTGTGCATCGAATAGTCGAAGGGCACGGCAAATTTGAAGCCCTTCCACGACTTCGGATCGCGCTTGTCCTTGTGCTTGACCGAGAGCGTGATCGCCTGGCCGTTGATGTTCTCGATCGCCGGGATCGTATAGGGCGTCGCGGTCGAGCCGACACCCATCGTGATCGCCAAGGGCATTGGCGAGAGCATATGCGCGGCGTCGTATTCCTTGTTCAACGTCTTGTCGCGGATCACCGCCCAGCCGGCCGTCTTGATGACTTCGACGTTGAGACCGTGTTTCGAATAGAAGCCCATCGGATGGGCCATGATGATCGGGGTCGCGCAGGTGATCGGGATGAATCCGACCTTGAGGTCTTTCTTCTCAGGAACGGCCTGAGCGAAGGCCTCGGTGGCCGCTGCGATCGGCAGCAGACTGGAGATCGCCGCCATCGCAGTCGAGGCGCCGACCTGCTGGAGGAAGAGGCGACGCTGCGCGTCGCGCGGGAAGAGCGCTCGCATCACGGCGTTCTCGACGATGCGCCCGTAGCGCGTCTCCTCGTGCTGGGCAGCCTCTACGGATTCGGCCCGCAGTGCGCGCTCATGAGCATCCTGGCTGTCATGCTGGCCGCAGGTGCAGCCGCGGACGATGCGTCGGGTGGCGTCGAAGGCATTCTTGAACAGCGACATACGTGTCTCCTCGGCGACCGCGGAAAAGGCTCGCATTGCTGAGCAAAGAGCGGGCCAGAGCGGAGGCGCCGGTCAAATTCAATGAAATCAGCTGGTTGTTTGAAATTCGGAAATCGCGAAATCTCGCAAAAAACGATATTCCGTGACCTCATTCACGAATTATCGTAATCCTTCCGCATGGAGCATTCATTCGCCGAGCTGTCTTTCGAAAGCGCCTCGGATCCGGCTCTGGCCGTCGAGGCCGGGTCCGGCCGCATCCTTGCCGTCAATGGGCCGGGACGCCGCCTCTTCGCGGCCGATGGCAATCTTGACGGCGCTCGCGTGGTGGAATTGTTTCCGGGGCAGGTTCCGGCACTGACGGTCTTCACCGAGGCCGTCCTGCACAAGGGGAGCTACGTCACGCGCGCGCTGGCTCCCCGACGCGCAGACGGCCTCGCTGGGGCATTCGAATGTCTCGGCACTGTGATCGAGGGCGCGCCGGTTCCCTCGATCCTGCTGTCCTTTTCCGACCTCGACGCGCGCCGACAGCGGGATCTCGACGCCGATGCCGAGGACCACATGCGCGGCGGCATCGCCGAATGGCGGCGAACCGAGCGTCTATTCCAGGACATCGAACGGGGCAACCAGCTCATCCTGCGTGCGGCAGGCGAGGGCATCTTCGGCGTCAATGACGAAGGCCGGACGACCTTCGTCAACCCGGCAGCAGAAGCCATGCTCGGCTGGGAGCCCGGCGCGCTCGTCGGCCGCGACATGCATGCCTGCGTGCATCATCACCGGGCCGATGGCAGCCACTACCCGCATCAGGAATGCCCGATCTACGCCGCCTTCCGCGACGGCTCCGTGCATCATGTCGAAAACGAGATGTTCTTCCGCCGCGACGGCTCCGGCTTCTGGGTCGAGTACACCTCCACGCCGATCCGCGACCGCGGCCGGCTCGTGGGCGCGGTGATCATATTTCGCGACGTGACCGCCCGCCATGAAGCCGACGAGCGGCTGCGCGCCGCGCTCGCCGAGGTCGACAGCCTGCGAGAGCGTCTGCAGAACGAGAATGCCTATCTGCAGGAGGAAATCCGCAGCGAGCGCAGCCATCGCGGCATCATCGGCAGCTCGGCGGCGATCCAGGCCATTCTGAGGCAGGTCGAGCTGGTCGCGCGCACCGACGCCGCCGTCCTGATCACCGGCGAATCCGGCACCGGTAAGGAACTGATCGCCAGCGCGATCCACGAGGCGAGCGAGCGCGGCGCCCGCCCGCTGATCCGTGTCAACTGCGCTGCCGTGCCGCGCGACCTGTTCGAGAGCGAGTTCTTCGGCCATGTCAAAGGCGCCTTCACCGGCGCTTTGCGCGATCGTCTCGGCCGGTTCGAACTCGCCGATGGGGGCACACTCTTCCTCGACGAGGTCGGCGAGATCCCGCTCGAACTGCAGGGCAAGCTGCTCCGCGTTCTGCAGGAGGGCGAGTTGCAGCGCATTGGCGAGGAGCGCACCCGCCATGTCGACGTGCGCGTCGTCGCAGCGACCAACCGCGACCTGCGCCGCGAAGTGCGCGAAGGCCGCTTCCGTGAGGATCTGTTCTTTCGGCTCGCCGTCTTCCCGATCGTCTCCGTGCCGTTGCGTGACCGGCTGGACGATGTCCCTGCCCTCGCCCTGCATTTCCTGGCGATGGCGGAACGCCGGCTGCGCACGAGCGGGCTAAAGCTTTCGAAGAGCGACGTCATGCGGCTCTGCGCCTATGATTGGCCCGGTAATGTCCGCGAACTCCAGAACGTCATCGAGCGCGCGGCCATTCTGGCTCGTGACGGCCGCCTAGCAATCGACCTGCCGGGAGCGCCGCAGCTCCCGCCGAAGGACGAGTCACATCTGATTCCGACCGGCGTCCTGCTCACCGAAACGGATCGGCGTGAGCGTGATCGAGCCGCGCTGGCGGCGGCCCTGGAAGCTGCGCGAGGGCGCGTCAGCGGGCCCGGCGGCGCAGCCGAACTGCTCGGGCTCAGGCCGACGACGCTGGCCTCTCGCCTGAAGAAGCTCGCAATCGACCCGCGCAGCTTCAAATAGCGCATGCTGCGGGACTTGCAGTTTTTCTAACAGAAACACCGAAGCATTCTCAGATTGTCGAATGACGGACAGCCGTCAGCTAGTCTGCGAAAGCTTCCGCTTCCCGGCAGTCAGTGAATGTCCGCACTTGGCGCCGGCTACGCCCCTGCTTCTTCCCACGACAGAGCTCGATATCGGCGCCTTTTCCGTCGTTGGGGCCGGACGCATCTCATCTTGCGTTGCCCGGGAGCGAATGCGGGCAACCAGACCGCGGACATCCGAAGCCTCGACCCGCAGCCTGGCGCTCCAAGGCCTCGCGTCGAGAGCCATAACCTTGGCTCCTTATTGGCGCGAGCGAAAGCTTACGGCCACCTTCATTCCGGTTAGACGGCTCAGCATGCCAGCAACCGGCTCAATTTAATGCCGTTTGGCCACATCAACCGACTTCAGGCTTGGCCCGAGCGGAGGCGTTCCGGACCGTCTCGCTGGGCGTCTTTCCGAACCGGCGGCCATAAGCAGCAGAAAACCGCGTTGTGTTGGTGAAACCGTATCGGCGGGCGATCGTCGTGATCGACGCGTCACTGATGTTTCGTGTGAGTTCGCCTCGCACCAGATCAAGCCGGATGGCATGGAGCACGGCCAACGGGGTCTTGTTGCGGAAGTGTTTGAAGACGGTCGCCAGCGTTCGCAAACTGCAGCCGGCCGCCTCGGCGACATGTGCCATTCGAATTGGCTGCGCTCCATGGGCGCGCATGAAATCCTCCGCGCGTCGGACATAGGCTGGGATCGCCGCGTCTCCTGTGCAGGCGAGTCGATCGCTGTAGTTGTGGCGGGCGCCGTGCAGGACCAGCGAGATCATCGAATCGGTTAGTGATGCCAAGGCGACCGGGCTGCTGGGCACACCGTCCTTCCTTTGAAGTTCAAGCATGACGAAATCGAGCTGGTGTTTCAGGCTGGCCGTGAGGCCCATGCTCCAATCGAGGCCGGTGTCGAATTCGAGTGGCTGGCGTAGCGGCTCGTCCAGCATGTGCTCCAGCGCGATCTCCAGATCGGCGACTTTGAAGAAGACATTGTTGCGCGCATTGTCGTTGCTGATCGAAAGCAGGCCGCCCGGCCCGGGCCTCCAAACAAGCCCTGACCGGGTTGTAGCCGTCGTGGCCGCACCGCCTCTGGTCAAGGTGATTTGGCCAGCCAGCATCGTCGTGAAGCAATACAAGCTGCCATCGTCACCATCGACGGACACGTCGGTTGCAAAACTGCTCTCGGCATAGCTCGCCAGGATCGAGCCCGTTCCCCGCGTGGCGATCGTGAAGATCGGCTGTTCGAACCGCCGGCGCCACAGCGCGCGATCCTGCAGTTGATAGGTATAGATGCGGTTCGAGCGTTCGGCCCGTTCCCGAACGCGAAAATGGCCGTTCAGATCTTCCGGATCATTCGCCCGGACAACATCGAACATCGCCAGTCGGGCGGAATCGGTCATCGGCGCCCCCATCGACATCCCCCGCGCCGGTCGTCATTCCCGCGTCTCGCGCAGCCTTCGACAAAATCGGCAGCGGATCGACAAATTCGGCAACGAAATCCGGCATGTCATCAAAATCATCATCGCCGATTTCGGGCGATATGCAAACGTGAGTTCAGTCGCTTGCCAGTGGGGCTCCCAATGCCTGACGTCTTTCAGACGACGCCAATGACATCACTGAAGTGCCTCCCTGCCTGGCGCGGAAGAGCGACTGCTGGCCTGGTCGCGACTGCCGCGCTCGTGAAATGGTCGATGTTGCTCACGGCGGGGGCGGCCCTGGCGACTGCCGAGCCAAGCCCGTCGAAACAGCACCTGACACGGATTCAGCACGCCTGCCTGAGCTGGGATCTAAACCTGCAGCAGATGCTGAACTGGAGTGAGGCGTATGCGATCCATCCCCACGCTCTGCGATCAGCCGTGCATCAAGAGGCCGCCAAGTTGCGCGAGCGATGCACTCGCGATGTTACGCCTGCAACGATCAATCGCTACGTTGTACTCAGCAAAATGCTGCACGACGACGAAGCAGATGAGGTAGAAAGCTTCGATTGACAATACTCGACAGAAATTTAATCGAGACATTGTGTGCATTTATTAACTCCAACCATGAATTATATCTCGTATATTCAGATGCCAATCTAAAAATGAATTAGATTAACTCCATAATCACACTACAAATTTCACATTATCGACGCCTCTATATTTTAAGTATATCAAATTATTATTTATTAACGCGTCAGGAGGCATTGCCATGGTCGAATTTGCTATGCTCATCGCAGGATTCTTACCCGCATTTGGAGGTGATTATATCAACAACTCAGTCACTCCTTCCCCCGTTATTTATTGTAGAACGAATAGAATAGAATTCTACGACGCAAGCGCCAAATTGACATCAACAAGTACGATCACTAATGACTTATTCAAGCAATATTGCAGCCGACCAAACAGCAGAAAGCAAGTTTGAGCACGGCAGATCAACCGGCGCTTGATGTCATATTGCGAACGAATAGATTGATCCGATCTCGCCGGATTGCACCGGCGCTCCGAGAGCAGTGCAGACCACAGTACGGCTGGGCTTTTGAACGTGTAAGCGACTGGTGTCGGGCGTCCAACGCAATGTCCGCAGGCGGCGCAAGCTGGCCCTCCGTCCTCTCGGGAGGGAATGTCTGCTTGCGAGGCGCGAGCCAAGTTCCGTTAGTGGCGCTAAGCTCAAACGCAGACAGTGCCGGCAGGATTTTGCCTTGCGAGGGCGATAGCTGGTAGCAGGCTGCGAAGTCATCGTGAGCCAGCTCCATCTGGGGGATGTCAGTTTAACCTGAACGTCACCAGCGATGCCGCATAACGCCCCACATTGATGGGAGCGTTCGAATGAGTGGCCATGACGCGCTGGTTGTCCGCGGCCTGGTGAAGCGCTTTGGCGGCTTCACAGCTGTCAACAGCCTTGACCTCAGTGTACGGCGCGGCGAGCTATACGCATTGCTGGGGCCGAACGGGGCGGGCAAGACCACCTCGCTCAGGATTGTCGCGGGGCTGCTCTCTCCGGACGCGGGCGAGATCAGCATTTGCGGGATCAACCGCCTGCGTGATCCGGTGGCGGCAAAACGCGTGGTGGCGTGGCTCCCAGATGAACCGATGGTTTATGACAAGCTCACGCCTGTCGAGTATCTCGATTTTGTCGCCGGCCTCTGGCAAGTAGAGCCAACCGTCGCAAAGCCGCGCCGCGACGCCCTGCTTGAGACCCTCGACCTAACCCGCGTGGCAGATCAACGCTGCGAGGGCTTTTCCAAGGGCATGCGCCAGAAGGTTGCTCTTGCTGGCGCGTTGATTCACGAACCCGAGTTGCTGATCCTTGACGAGCCTCTGACAGGCCTCGATGCCTCGATGGCACGTCACGTGAAGGAACTGCTTCAGGAACGTGTCGCAACTGGCGTGACGGTGATCCTCACCACGCATATCCTCGAGGTCGCTGAACGGCTCAGTGACCGCATCGGCATCATTCGCAATGGCAGGCTTGTCTGCGAAGGCACGATGGCCGAACTGCGCAATGGCGGCGCCTCCCAGGGTTCCACCCTTGAAGATGTTTTCCTCGATGTCGTCGCGCGCGAAGAGGCGGCCTGAGATGAAGGCCCTTGCGTCCGGTGCAACCCGCGCCGTGCTGGCACTCGAAGCCCGTCTGGCATTGCGCGGCATTGCCGACATGGCAGGCCCGAAAACGGCGACGCGTCCCTGGCGCATCGCGGGCGTGTTGGCTGTTGTCTGCACGATCATTTTCGGCGTGTCGCAACTTCTGCTGATGACGGCTGGCGAACTGGACCCTGCCGATCCGCGCCTGCAGATCACGTTGACGATCAATCTCGCCTTCCTGTTCGTCCTCATGATCTCAGCCGCGCTCGATTCCGCCGCCTATGCGCTTTACGCGCGCGGCGACTATGACCTGATGTTCTCCGCGCCCCTGCCTCCGCAAACGGTGCTGCTGGTCAGGGCTCTCAACGTCTTTTGTTTCACGCTTACAAAGGCCGGTCTTTATGGCGCGCCGATGCTAATCCTGTTGGCGGTGCAGCGCGGACCTCATTGGTTGGCTGGCCTGCCCCTGATCCTGGCCCTTGCGCTCAGCGCAACGGCCATCGCGATCGGACTGGCAATGGGCCTGGTTCGCCTTATCGGTATCCGGAGCACGCGCGTCGCCGCGCAGGTGGCGGCAGCGCTGGCCGGTCTGCTGGTGCTTGTGATGGTGCAGTGGGACGCGATTTTTGGGCCAGGCCCAAAGGACGCCCTCGTCGCGGACTATGTGGCCAACCCTCAGTCTCTTGTTTGGCAATTGGCGATGCTGCCTGCCCACGCCATGACAGGCAACGTCGTTGCCCTGTTGGCTGTGGTTGCCTGCGCGGGGCTGATGGCCGTGCTGATGTTCACCGGACTTGCCGAGAGCTTCGTGCGCAATGCGGTCCTCGCAGCAGGATCTGCGTCTGCAGTTCCATCCCGCGCCAGGCGGAGTCGTGCATCCTTCGGTGCGTCACCATTGGCGGCACTGATGCTCAAGGAACGGCGCATCATTCTGCGTGATCCGTGGCTGTTGTCGCAGATCCTGATGCAATGCATCTTTCTGATCCCGATCGCCGTCGTGACAGTCTATCGGGTCGCGAGCGGTGCTGACGATGCCTCGGCGCTCGTGCCGGTCCTGATCATTCTGTGTGGCCAGATTGCCGGTGGTCTGACCTGGATCGCGATATCAGCAGACGAAGCAGCCGAACTTGCCTTGACCGCACCGCTGGACCCGCGCTTACGCGAGCGCGCCCGTTTCGGCGCCATCTCCTGGCTTGCAGTCACATTCGCCGCACCGCCGTTGATGCTCTTGCTGATATTCGATGCCAGGGCCGGCCTGGTCAGTTTACTCGGTGTCGCATGCGCCATCGCCTGCGGCATCTTCGTCAACATCTGGCATCAACCAAGACTGGCGAGGACCGGCATGATCAGGCGGCGCATGAAGAGTCCCATCTCCGTGACGCTCATAGAGCTTCTGGCCTTGACGATGGTCGCGGTCGGACTCTGGCCTTTGCTGGCTGGCGACTACTTGGCGGCGATGCTGGGCGGGCTCCTGGCCATGGCAACGATGGGCGTGCTGTATGCGGCGCGCCCACGCGCAGCAGCCTGAGCAGGGGCGCCATCTTCCACTCCCTCTCGAAGCGGTTCGAGAGGAGGAAGAGCCGACGATTGCAGTGCTGAAGGAGGACCAAGCCGGGATTGCGGTGGTGGATCCTTCCCGCCGCGGACGTTGCCCTTATGACAGCGCCACCGCGTCACCGGGCCTGATCTCGCCCGGCGTCACCACATCACAATAGATGCCGAAGTTGCGGCCATGGCGCCTCACCACGTTGCGCAGCAGTTCGACGTCGAGCGGGATAGCCTCCTGCTCGATGGTGATGAAGCCGCAGCGGCCGCAAGGCTCGCGACCCCTCAAGACGACCGCGCCGATGCGGATGTCCCGCCCGATCCAACCCTGCTCCGGCATCGCTTCGGCCTCATCTGGCCAGTCGACAACGATGTTGGGGCGGAAGCGGCGCTCGTCGATCACGCTGCCCGGCATGTCGCGCTCCAGGCTGCGCATGCCCGCCGTGGTGATCAGATGGATCGGCGCATGCTGGTAGCGCGGCCGGAAGCCCTCGCCGCCGAACGGCGCGAAGGGCCTGAGCACCGGCATGAAGCCGAAGAGCGACGACAACGCCTGCAGCGCGGCCGCATCGTCTGGTGGCGACCATTGCCGGCCGTCCGCCGAGATCGCGACGCCTGCTCCGGTGAAGCGGGCATGGCCGTGCGGAACCTTGACGAAATGCTTCTCCCGGCCCGGCGAGGCGATGCGCTCATTCGCTGCGTCGAGCAGCCCCCAGATCCGGTCGCCGTCGACCCCGGACATGGTGACCGGCGCGCGAACGAGCCGCTCGCCGCCCATCGAACTCACCGGGTAACGCCAGAGCGACGAGACCGAACCGGCGAGGCCAGCTTCCATCACGGCAGATCCATGCGCGGGTCGAGCGCGTCGCGCAGGCCGTCGCCAACGAAGTTGAAGCTCGTCACCGCCAGCGTGATCGCGGCGCCCGGGATGATCGCAAGCCAGGGCGCGCTGGTCAGGTAGCTCTGGGCGTTCTCCAGCATGTTGCCCCAACTCGGCGTCGGCGGCTGGATGCCGTAGCCGAGGAAGGAGATGTAGCTCTCGGCGAGGATCGCATGGGCGACGTTCAGCGTCGCGGCGACGACGATCGGCGCGATCGCGTTGGGCAAGAGCTCGCGCATCATGATGCGCAGATTGCTCGAACCCATCGCCACCGCGGCCTGAGCGAATTCGCGCGTCCTTAGCGAGCGGATCTGCGCCTCGACGACGCGCGCCACCTCCATCCAGGACGTCATCGCGATCAGGAGCACGATCGAGGGGACCGAGGGCTGGATCAGCGCCGAGATCGCCAGCAGCAGGAAGATCGACGGAAAACACAGCATCGCATCGACGAAGCGCATCAGCGCGGCGCCGAGGACGCCCTCATAATACCCGGCGGTGAGTCCGACCATGATGCCGATGCCCATCGCCAGAACCATCGCGCAGAAGCCCACGGAGAGCGAAATCCGGCCCGCCATCAGGAGCCGGGCGAGGATGTCGCGACCGAGCGGATCCGTGCCCAGGATATGAGGCCCGGCGAAGGGCGGAGCGAAGCGCTGGCGGATGTCGATGAAGGTGTCGGTGTAGGGTAGCAGCCACGGCCCGACGACGCAGGCCAGCGTCATCAGCACAATGGTGATCGCGCCGAAAACGGCGAGCTTGTGGCGGCGGAAGCGGCGCATGCCGCGCCTGTTCCAGAAGCCCTCTTCGCGGACGACGAGGGCCTCGACGGTGGGTTCGAGGCTCATCGGCCGCTCCTGGCGATGCGGGGATCGGCGACGCCGTAGAGCAGGTCGGCGAGCAGCGAGCCGAGCAGCACCATCACGGCCGTGAACATCAGGATGCCCATGACGACGGGGTAGTCGCGATAGCTGATCGAATCCAGGAAGAGCCGGCCCATGCCCGGCCAGGTGAAGACCGTCTCCGTGACCAGCGCGCCCGAGAGCAGCGACGGCACATGCAGGCCGGTGATGGTGATCATCGGCAGGAGTGCGTTGCGCAGCACATGCGTCAGCAGGATGCGCCGCTCCGGCACGCCCTTGGCGCGGGCCGTGCGGACGAAATCCTGGTTGATCACGTCGAGCATCGAGGAGCGCATGTAGCGGCTCCAGACCGCGGTCGAGACCAGGGCCAGCACGATGCAGGGCCCGACCAGATGGTGCAGCCGATTCAGGAAGGAGCCGTCGCCTATCGTGAAACGGTTGCCCGAGGGCAGCCAGCCGAGCCCGACCGAGAAGACGTAGATCACGACGAGCCCGAACCAGAAGGTCGGGATCGAGAGCGCGATCATCGTGCCGATGGTCGCGATGGAGTCGAACAGCGAATAGCGCTTAACCGCGCCGATGATCCCGATCCAGGCGCCGATCAGCATGGCGAGCAGCGTCGAGGTCAGCATCAGCTCCAGCGTCGCGCCGAGATGGCTGGCGATGATGTGGAGCACCGGCTGCTGGTCGCGATAGGAGTTGCCCCAGTCGCCGCTCAGCATGCGCCAGAGCCACTCGGCATATTGGATCGGCAGCGGCCGGTTCAGGCCGAGCTGTTCCGCGATGCGGTCGAGATCGGCCTGGGTCATGTCGCCGCCGGCCGCGAATTGCGACATCGGCCCGCCCGGAGCCAGGTGCAGGATTGCGAAGCCGATCATCGAGACGATGAGCAGCAGCAGCAGGGCCTGCATCAGCCTCTGCAGAAGAAAGGAGCTCATGTCGGACACGAGCCCATTTCGAGATGTGGCAGAGGCACGTTCACCCGGACGGAGCGCGTCATCGGCTCACTTCGCCCAGTACCAGGAGCCCATGTTCCAGGTATTCTGGCGTGCATTGACGTTGGGCTCGTAGCCGATGAGGCCCTCCTTGTAGCCCTCAACCGGAGCGTACTGGTAGATCGGCAGGATCGGCAGCTCCTCCCGCACAAGTTCCTGCAGCTTGTAATAGATCGCCTTGCGCTTTGCCTGGTCGAAGGTGGTCTGGCCGTCCTTCATCAGAGCGTCGGCCTCGGCATTCTGCCACTGCATCTGGTTGGCGCCGTTGCCGTTCTTCGCCGGGATCGCGTCCGAACCGAAGCGATGCGCCGGGTCGGGATCGATCACGGTGCGGAAGGCGGTGCCGACGAGCAGCGAGTCGAATTTCGAGCGGGTGTAGAAGTCGCCCCAGATCACAGCGGCCGGCATGTTGTTGATCGTCATCTTCACGCCGATCTGCTGCCAGTCCTGCATCATCAGCTGCTGGGCCTGTTCGCGCAGCGCCGCGCCCGTCGTGGTCGAGACAGCGAAGGTCAACGGCACGCCGTCCTTCATGCGCGTGCCCGAGCCCGAGCGCTTCCAGCCGGCATCGTCGAGGATCTTGTTGGCGAGTGCGAGATCGTAGCTCTGCTTCGGCAGCCCGGGGTTGTAGGCCCAGGACTCTTGCGGCGCGAAGGACTCCGTCGGGGTGTGCAGGCCGTAATAGATGATGTCGATGATCGCCTGCTTGTTGATCGAGGCGTAGAGCGCCTTGCGGACGGCCTTGTCCTTCAGCACCGGGTTCTCGAGGTTCGGCATCAGGATCTCGAGCGAGGCGCTTGGGATCTTCATGACCTTGCGGCCCGGCAGCTTCACCGCCTCGGCATAGAAGTTCGCCGGAATGCCGGTGCCGATGATGAGGTCGACCTGCCCGGTGCGGAACTGTGCGTAGAGCGCCGTCTGGTCGGGCACGTATTTGAGGACCGCGCGCTCCAGATAGGGGCCCTTGCCGTGATACTTCTCGTTGGCGACGAGCTGGATGTTGTCGCCCGGCGTGCGCGTGCCCCATTTGAACGGGCCGGTGCCGACGGGGGCCGCGTTATACGGCGCGGTGTTGGGGTCGGCAGCCTTCTCCAGCAGGTGCTTGGGCACGATGAAGGTGTTGGAGAGCAGCGCGAGATAAGGCGCATAGGCTTTCTCCATCCGCCACGAGATTTCCAGCGGGCCGGTCACCTTGATGTCCTTGACCAGCGAGTGGCCGACGCGGGTGCGCGCCTTGAAGCCCGGCGCATTGATCAGTTCGAGCGTGTATTTGACGTCCTCGGCGGTGAAGGGCGTGCCGTCATGCCAGGTCACGCCCTCGCGCAGCTTCACCTTCCAGGCGAGGCCGCCCTCGGAGATGCCGCCATTGGCCTCGCTGGGGATCTCGACCGCCAGATCCGGCACGAGCGAGCCGTCGGGCTGTGCCAGCCACATCGTGTTGAAGATCTGCATCCAGACGGTCTCGTCGACCTCGATGCCAGGCATCAGCGGGTTGAAGGCGGTCGGCTCCTGCGACAGCCCGACCACGACCTGCCCCGTGGGCTTGGACGGCGGCGGGGGCGCGGCCTTGGTCTGGGCGCGGGCGCCACGGAAACCGGAAGCGGCGAGCAGGCCGCCCGCACCGAGCGCGAGCAAATCGCGGCGATGGATGGCGGGCATCGGCAAGGCCAGGCTCGATGTGCCGCGAGAATTGCGGTCGGAATTCTTCGTCATCGGAAACCCCTCGTTATGAGCGACGAGCCTGCTTCTGCGGCAGGTGATCGCGGTTGACCGATTTTTCGGCCTTCCTCTCAGGCTATGCGGCACCGGCGCTATCGAACACCGATCGTCTGCTGCAGGTGCATAGAATATGCCGATTCAACCGGCGCCCTTGGCATAGGCTTCTGTCAGGATGCGACGACGCCGGCCCCCTGGGGTGCGCCGGTGGCGCACTCTCTGCAGCGCCATGCCGGCACCGCCAACTTCCGCGACCGCTGATCGATCGGCCTGCCGTGCCCGCGGCCGAGCGCGGCGCCGGTCGGCTTGATGCAGACGGACGAAACCGGCAGCAACATAACCTCGTTCGCGGCCGCTCGGGCTCAGCGATGCGAAAATGTTCCAAGGCAGGCCGGTTCAAGCCCGCTAGACCTCGCAGCTTCGACCCGCCCGGAGACCACGCATGAGTCCGACGATCAAGGTCATCGACAGCGACAGCCGGCTGCCGGCCGAAGTCGATATCGCCGTCATCGGCGGCGGCATTGTCGGCGCCGCAGCCGCCTATTTCCTGGCAAAGCGCGGCCGGTCCGTCGCCCTCGTCGAGAAGGGCGTGGTCGGCGGCGAGCAGTCTAGCCGCAACTGGGGCTGGTGCCGCCAGCAGAACCGTGATGCCCGCGAACTGCCGCTCGCGATCCGCTCGATGGAGTTGTGGGACGGGTTTGCCGGCGAGATCGGGGAGGACCTGGGCTTCCGCCGTTGCGGGTTGGTCTATGCCACGAACGATGCCGCACAGATTGCGCAATGGGAGCGCTGGCGTGAGACTGCGAAGCAGTTCGGCGTGGAAACGCGAATGCTGACCGGCCCGGAAGCCTCCGCAATGACGGCCGGGACCGGCCGCGAATGGCTCGGCGGCGTCCATTCGTTCACGGACGGCAAGGCCGAGCCGGCCCTGGCCGCGCCGGTGCTCGCGCTCGGCGCCCGCAAGCATGGCGCGACCATTCATCAGGGCTGCGCCGCACGCGGGCTCGATATCACCAATGGCACGGTCACCGGCGTCGTGACGGAAAGGGGCGTGATCCGCACCAATTCCGTGATTCTGTCAGGTGGCGCCTGGGCGTCCGGCTTCTGCCGCCATCACGGCATCATCTTCCCGCAAGCGTCCATTCGCGCGACCAGCCTGCGCACCGAAGTCGCGCCGGCCTGGCTCGACGCCTTCTACACGCCTGAGATCGCGCTGACGCGCCGGACCGACGGCAGCTACACCATCGCGATCAGTGGCAAAGGCACGCTCGAACTGACGCCGCAGGGTATCCGCTACGCCCGTCAGTTCATGCCGATGTTCATGAAACGGCTGAAGGCCGTGGAACTCGGGATCGGCTCCTCCTTCTTCAACGGCCCCGAAGCTTTCGGCGGCTGGAGCCTCGACAAGGAGACGCCCTTCGAGCGTATCCGCGTGCTCGATCCGACGCCGAGCCGCAAGGCGATGGCGACTCTGCTGGAACGCGCGCATGCGCTGGTCCCGGCACTGCGCAATGTTGCGGTGCGCGAAAGCTGGGGCAGCTACATCGATTCCACCCCCGATGCCGTTCCCGTGATTTCACCGACAGTGGGCTTGAAGGGCCTGGTCCTGGCCGCTGGCCTCAGCGGGCACGGTTTCGGGCTCGGCCCGGGCGCCGGCCATCTCGCCGCGGACCTGGCAACTGGCGACACGCCTATCGTCGATCCCCGCCCCTTCCGCCATGCAAGGTTGCTCGATGGTTCGAGGGGCGAGGTCGGCGAATTCTGAGACCCACGCTCACGGCGCGGCGATCCATGCAGCCGGAGCGGGGCGGTCAACTCCTGCCGACGCGTGCAGCAGCGGGACATGCTTGCGGAGATCGCGCGGCGCAGCCGCCCTGACCTCGTGAGCAAGTGTCGCTGCAGCGCCCACCTCCAAGCAACGACTCTGAGTCCACTCCTGCCGCTACACCGCCGTGAGCCTGATGGCTTCCGGAATGCCCAGCTTCTGTGGGAGGCAGACAATGGCGACCGGACTGGAACCAGAATTCCGGGATGCATCCTCTGATCTTCGCCGCCCCATTTTTGCATGATGGCCCGGACGATCTCTCGATAGGGTGGGCCGATAGCCTGCGAGGATCGGATCGATGATAGTAGATGACTTCCGCTCGGACACGGTGACGCGCCCCGGCGAAGGCATGCGTGCCGCCATGGCGGCTGCCGAGGTGGGCGACGCGGTCTATGACGATTGCCCGACGACCAAGCGTCTGGAATCCATGACCGCCGAGCGGCTGGGCAAGGAAGCCGCGCTCTTCTTCCCCACCGGCACCCAAGCGAATCTCGCCGGGTTGATGGCCCATTGCGGCCGTGGCGATGAATATCTCGTCGGGCAGATGGCTCATACTTATCGGCTGGAAGGCGGCGGAGCGGCCGTGCTGGGTTCGATTCAACCGCAACCTCTCCCAAACGAGCCCAACGGGACGATCGCTCTCGATGCCATCGCCAACGCGATAAAGCCGAACGACTTCCACTTCGCCATCACGCGGTTGCTGACGCTTGAGAACACGTTCAACGGGCTGGTCCTGCCCGATGCCTATCTGGAGGCAGCAACCCAGCTCGCGCGCTCCCGTGGCCTTGCCACCCATCTCGACGGTGCCCGGCTGATGAACGCCGCCGCGGCAAGCAACCGCGATGCGGCGTGGATCGCCGGGCAGTTCGACACCGTATCCTTGTGCCTGTCGAAGGGGCTGGGAGCGCCAATCGGCTCCATCCTCGTCGGCCCGAAGGATTTCATCGAGAAGGCCCGCCGCATTAGGAAAATGCTGGGCGGCGGCATGCGCCAGACCGGCGTGATCGCTGCGGCCGCGATCTATGCTCTAGAGCACAACGTCGCGCGGCTCGGCGAGGATCACCGACGCGCTGCTGATCTCGCGAAGGTGCTGGCGCGTTTTCCCGCGCTCGGCGCGGGGGCAGCGCAAACGAACATGGTGTTCATGACACCAAAGGCGCTGGATACCAGTGCTTTCGCCGCCTTCCTCCGCGACCGCGGCATCGCCGTCAGCGGACGCTACGGTACATTGCGCTGGGTGACCCATCTCGACCTCGGCGACGCGTCCGTCGAGCGCGTCGCCACAGCCTGCGAGATTTTCTTCGATAGGAAACAGTGACGGGGATTGAGGGGGGTGCCGCCCAACAAGCGCGGGATGTCAGCTTCCTCCCGAAGACCCGATGTCCGCTTCTGGCGCATTTCACCAAAGCGAGCGAAGGTCGGTTGTTCTGGCCGCTCGCTGCTGGTTGGCGGCGTCGCGCTTCCGTCGCGGTCATTCGGCGCATCCCGCTCCGGGTTGGCCGACTGTTCCTGACGCGGGATGGATCGTGCCACGCGGAGGAAAAGGTCTGATGCGCTTGCTGGCTTCGCTATGCCTCGCCTTCGTTTGGCTCTCCCCTCCTTCGCTCGCTCAGCCCACTGTGGCGAAGCCCATCATGGCCAGCCTGCCGCAGCTCAAGCCTTGGACGGGCGATCTCGACGGTATGCTCGAACGCCGTGTCATCCGCATCCTCGTGCCCTACAGCAAGACGTTGTTCTTCATCGATCGCGGTCGACAGCTCGGCGTCGTCGCCGAGCTCGGCCAGCGCTTCCAGACTTGGATCAATGCACGTCACAAGACCAAGGCGCTCGCCATCACTGTCGCCTTCGTTCCCGTGCCCCGCGGCGACTTCGAGCGCGCACTGAAGGAGGGGCGTGGGGACATCGTCGCCGGCAACCTGACGATCACGCCCGAGCGGTTGGCACTCGCGGATTTCGCCGAGCCCTGGATGTCGAACGTCAAGGAAGTCGTCGTCACCGGCCCGTCCGCCCCCGCGCTGAACAGCCTCGAGGATCTCGCGGGCCGTGAAGTCTATGTGCGCGAGAGCAGCAGCTACGCCGCCCATCTACGGGAAATGAGCAAGGGCTTCGAGGCCAAGGGCCTGAAGCCGATCATGCTCAAGCCTGCCGACGAGAATCTGGAAGACGAGGACATCCTCGAGATGGTCGGAGCCGGCCTGTTGCCCTTCGCCGTCGTCGATGATCACAAGGCCGCGCTCTGGTCCCTGGTCTTCCCTACGTTGAAGGTGCGTCCCGATCTCGCAATCAACAGTGGCGGCTCGGTCGCCTGGGCGTTCCGGAAAAACTCGCCCCAGCTCAAGGAGGAGCTCGCCGCCTTCGTGCGCGAGCATAAGCTCGGCACCGCCTTTGGCAACGACACCAAGCGCCGCTACTTCGACAGCGACCGCGTGGTGAGGGACGCCTATTCGCCGGAAGATCGGAAGCGGTTCCGGGACCTCGTCTCGCTGTTCCGGACACAGGGCGAGGCCTACCAGTTCGACTGGCTGATGCTGATGGCTCAAGGCTACCAGGAATCGCAGCTGGATCAGAGCCGCAGGAGCCACCGCGGCGCGGTCGGGGTGATGCAGCTGCTGCCCAAGACTGCCGCGGCGAAGCCGATCGGGATCACCGGGGTCGACAAGGACGCGGGCCGCAACATCCAGGCGGGGGCCGCCTATATGCGGCACATCACCGAGACCTACATCGCCAAGGATCCCGCGATCGACCCGCGCAACCGGGTGCTCTTCGCCTTCGCTGCCTACAATGCCGGGCCGGGCAACCTGCGCAAATTCCGGCGTATTGCAAAAGAGAAGGGCCTCGACCCGAATGTCTGGTTCGGCAATGTCGAGCACGCGGCCGCGCAGGTGGTCGGCCGCGAGACCGTCCAGTATGTCAGCAACATCTACAAGTACTTCGTCGCCTATTCGCTCCTGATCGAGCAGCAAGGTCCCGAGACGCGGACGTGATACGCTTGTGAGCGTCTTCGCCTCGGCAAAGACTCAGGGTCGCATTCTTGCGTCGAATGCCTGTGCAAGGGACCGGATGACGCATTCCCCCATTGCATCTCTGGTTTCCATCGTTGCGCTGCCGATATGCGGGGTCAGGACGACGTTCTGCAATGCCAGAAGCTTGGACGGGACATGCGGCTCGTCGGCGAACACGTCGAGCCCGGCGGAACCCAGCCTCCCGGTGGCCAAGGCTTCGATGAGCGCAGCCTCGTCGACGATCTCGCCACGCGCGATGTTGACGAGCGTGCTGTCCGGTCCCAACGCGGCGAGAACGGCAGCGTCGACGAGGCCGCGATTGTGGGCCCCGCCTGGACAGGCCACGACAAAGACGTCGCTGTCGGAGGCGAGCGCCTCGGCATTCGGATAGTAGGGGTACGCGCAGCCCGCCACCGGCCGCCGGGTGCAGTAGCGTGGATGCATGCCCATCGCTTCGGCACGGCGGGCGATGCCGCTGCCGATATGGCCGAGACCGAGCACGCCCAAGCGCGCTCCGCGGACCGAGCGCCCGAGTGGGAAGGCACCGGCCGCCCAGGCGCCGCTACGAACATGAGCGTCGGCCACTACGAGGCGCCGCCGCGCCATCACCATCAGAGCAATGGCGAGATCGGCCACCTCGTCGGCGAGCGCTGCCGAACTGTTGGTCAGCGCGATGCCACGCTCGGCCAGGGCGTCCGTATCGATGTTGTCGAGCCCGGCGCTGTAACTGGCTACGATCTCGAGCGCCGGCAGACGCTGGAGCAACGCCCGGTCGAGCCGGGTCTTGCCGGTCGTCGCGATCCCGCGAATGCGCTCACCTTGGTCCGCAACGAGCCGATCGAGGCCTCCCGGATCGCCCGGATCCAGAACCTCGAAGCGTTGCGCCAGCGCAGCGACCGTGGCTGCGGGCACCCCCTTCGAGAGCACCAGGATGGCGACCCGTGGCCGGTGAGCGTCCTCGACGCCGTCCCCTATGTCGGGCGCTCCGGCGTTTGCGTTCACCGTCATCGAAGTCCCCGAGCTCGAGCCAAAGGTCTCCGCTCGCGTCACGCCTTGCTGAGCCAGGCTTCGGCGAGCTGCCAGGCGCCGCCGGAATCCAGCACGATGTTGTTGAGCTCCTTGCGGGCGACATGGCGAGCCTCGCGGAAGAAGAGCCAGGAGTAGTAGTCGTTCTTGTTCAGGGCTGTCTGGAGATCCTTGTAGATCGCCTTGCGCCTCGCCTGATCGGTTTCCTCGCGGCCCTGATCGACCAGTCTGAAGACCTCCTCGTCCCTGATGCCGGACCAGTTCTGCGATGCGGTTCGGCCGAAGAACGGGCCGAAGACATGGTCGGGGTCGGCGCGAGGGACGTTGACGCGCCCCATCGCCAGTTCGTGCTGCAGGCCGAGCACCTTCGGGACCCAGGCCTGCCGTTCCAGGATCTCGATCTCCATGTTGATCTTGAACTGCTTGAGCTGGGCCTGGACGATCTGCGCGACCTGCGTGTCAGGATCGCGCTGGATGATCGAGAGCTTGCAGGTGAAGCCATTGGGCTGGCCGCCTTCCTTGAGGAAGGCCTGCACCTTGGCCGGGTCGAGCTTGGGTGCAGGGACGCTGGCGTCGAAGGACCAGTCGGTCGGCGGAACCCAGGTCGGCGTCACCGCGCCGAAGCCGCGGGTGATGCCCTTCATCAGCACATTGCGGTCGACACCGTGGTTGACGGCCGCGCGCAGCGCCGGATTGGTGAAGATGCCCTTGCTGACGTTGAAGGTCAGCCATTGCGCGATGCCCGGCGGAACCGCGACGAGCTTGAGCGCATCGTTCTTCTCGACCTCCTCGAAATCGCGCGGGGTCACGCCATCCACCAGATGGACGCCGCCCGATTTGACCTCGACCATCTTCACGGCCGTGGTCGGGATGATGCGGAGCGTCACGGCGTCGGCATAGGGCAGCTTCTTGCCGTCCGCGCCGTCACGCCAGTAGCGCTCGTTGCGCACGAAGCGGATCTGGCTGCCGCCGACCCATTCAGCGAACTTGTAGGGACCGGTGCCGACCGGCTGGCGGCCGAAATCCTGGCCGAGCTTCTTCAGGGCTGCGGGGGAGCACATCATGCCCGCCTCGACAGCGAGCGAGGCCAGCGCCGCACCCGAAGGCTGCTTCAGGTTGATCCGGACCGTCATCGGATCGACCGCCTCGGCGCCGGCGATGTCGGCGAGGTCGGGGCTGCGCGGCGCCGTCGAGCCGGGTGCGACGACGCGGGCGATGTTGAAGACGGCAGCCTCGGCATTGAAGGGCTCGCCATCATGGAAGACGACGCCCTCGCGCAGCTTGAAGACGACCGACTTCTTGTCCTCCGACCAGTCCCACTTGGTCGCGAGGGAGGGCTGAAGATTGCCCTGCACGTCGAATTTCAGCAGGCCCTCGAACATCTGGATCAGGGCATAGCGATCCGAGGTCGGCGCGTCGCCCATGATCGGGTCGAGACTCTTGGGCTGCAGATCCATCGAAGCGACAATGGTGCCGCCGCGGACCGGGGAACCCTGCTGCGCGAAGGCGGGCAGGCCGGCGACGATGCTCAGGCTCGAAGCGCCGAGCAGTATGCCGCGACGTGAAATCATCTCCATTGCGCGATCTCCTTCCATGGCGCTCTTCATGGCGCCGGCAGGCGATTGCCTATCAGATATGTTATGAGATGGGCAAATAGATTTTTGCCTCACTCCGGTATGGTGATCGTCAAATTCATGCTGCATATGCGAAACTACAACGCGCGCGGCCGGGCAAAGCGGCTGCACATGACAAGAGGTGGCGCTCGATCACCCCGTTGACCTGCATCAAGTCACAAGATATCTGATAGGTCATGAGCGACATCGCAGCACTTCAACCCGACAAGCAGCGCCTGACCGAGGCGGTGACGCAATTTGTGATCGACCGCGTCGCGGAGCGCGTCTTCCGGCCTGGCGACTCGCTGCCATCCGAGGCTGATCTCGCGAAGCGCCTCAATGTGTCGAAGCCGGTAGTGCGCGAGGCACTCGGGCGCCTTTCTGCGCTGGGCATCGTCCAGATCCAGCAGGGCAAGCCGACGACCGTGAAGGGTCTTTCGGTCGCGCCGCTCGATCAATTCCTGCGCCTCGCCGTCCGGGTGACCGACAACGGGCTGCGCGAGGCAGTGGAGCTGCGCCGGGCCATCGAGGTCGAGGTCGCCTCGCTGGCCGCCGAGCGGGCGTCGCCGATGCAGCTCGAGCCGGTCGAGGCGGCTCTCGAGAAGATGCGCGCCAATATCGACGGGGATTTCGAGCGCTGGCTGCAGGGCGACCTCGCCTTCCATGTCTCCCTGGCGCGCTGCTCCGGCAATGCCCTGCTCGAACACCTCGTCAATGCGCTGGCCGAGACGATCAAGTTCACCCAGCGCGCGCTCGGCCTGCAGCGCGATCTGCGGGACCCTTCGGCGACCGTCGCGCGCCACCAGGCGATCGTCGACGCCATCCGCGCACGCGACCCGGCGGCAGCCCGCGCCGCGATGACCGCGCATTTCGCCGTGTCCGATGCGGTCATCGCCGAGATCGCGCGCGATCATCGCCGGCTCGATCGCTACTGAGGAACGGGCCGTGCTCAGCTATCTCGGTAGGAAGCTCGTCCAGATGCTGCCGGTGGCCTTCTTCGTCACCGTCATCGTCTTCTCCTTGACCAATCTCCTGCCGGGCGATCCGACGGTGACGATCCTCGGCGAGCAGGCCACGCCCGAGCAGCGTGCCGCCGTGCGGGTCGAGTACGGTCTCGATCAGCCGGCGCCCATTCGCTACGTCACCTGGCTCGCCCGCGTCGCCCAGGGTGAATTCGGCCGATCGCTCAGGACACGCGAGGATGTCGGCGCGATGCTGGCGGCGCGTATCCCGGTCACGCTGCAGCTGGGCGCCCTCTCGATCCTGATCGCGGTGGCGATCGGCGTGCCTGCCGGCATCCTCGCGGCGCGCTTTCGGGGTGGGCTGATCGACGTCGCCGCGAGCCTCGTCGCCATGTCTTCGGTGGCGGTGCCCTATTTCTGGATGGGCGTGCTGCTGATCATGCTGTTCTCGCTGCAGCTCGGCTGGCTGCCGCCATCGGGCTATGTCCGCTTCCTCGACGATCCCGCCCAGAACATGAAATTGATGGTGATGCCGGCGCTGACGATCGGCACCGCCTTCGCGGCGCTGGTGATGCGCCAGACACGAGCCTCGATGCTGCAGGTGCTGTCGATGGACTATGTCCGCACCGCTCGGGCGAAGGGGCTGAGCGAGGGGCTCGTCCTGATCCGCCATGCACTGCGCAATGCGCTGATCCCGATCATCACGGTCATCGGCCTTCAGGTCGGTGCGCTACTTGGTGGCGCGGTCGTGACCGAAACGGTCTTCGCGCTGCCGGGGCTCGGCAGGATGCTGGTCGACGGCATCTTCCAGCGCGACTTTCCGGTGATCCAGGGGGCGATCCTGTTCATCGTCATCGCAGTGTTCCTGGTGAACCTGCTGACCGACATGCTCTACCGGGCTTTCGACCCGCGGGTCGAGGCCTGAGGCGATGGTGGCCGTGATCGGATCGATGCCGCCTTCGCCCGTCCCTGAACAGCGCGCACCGCGCTCGCCGGGCGCGATCATCCTGCGCCGCATCCTGACGTCCTGGCAGGGACAGTTCGGCGTGGTCGTGCTCGCCCTCATCGTCACGCTCGGATTGCTGGCTCCCTGGATCGCGCCCTATTCGCCGACCGACATCGATCCGGACGCCTTCTCCATGCCACCGAGCGCGGCGCACTGGTTCGGCACCGACGAGATCGGACGCGACGTGCTGTCGCGCGTCCTGCACGGGGCCACGGTTTCGCTGCAGGTTGTCGTCTTCGCGATCGGCCTGGCCCTGATCGTCGGCTCTGCGCTGGGGCTTGTGTCCGGCTGGCTCGGTGGGCGCTGGGATGCGCTGATCATGCGGGTGATGGATGCCTTCCTGGCCTTTCCGCTCTTGGTGCTGGCGCTGTCCATCGTCGCCGTGCTGGGCCCGGACCTGATGAATGCGATGCTCGCCATCGCCATCACCAAGATGCCCGGCTTCGCCCGCCTAGTCCGGGCGGAGGTGCTGAGCCTGCGCGAGGTCGACTATGTCGTGGCGGCACGGGCGGCCGGAGCGAGCCCCTCGCGCATCCTGTCTCGCCACATCTGGCCGAACGTCTCCGGCAACGTCATCGTCTACGGTTCTCTCTCGGCCTCGCAGGCTCTGATCACTGAAAGCGCGCTGTCCTTCCTCGGCCTCGGCGTCCAGCCGCCGACGCCGAGCTGGGGCTACATGGTCGCGACGGGCATCCAGTTCTACCAGTCCTGGTGGATGAGCTTCTTTCCGGGGCTCGCGATCTTCATGACCGTGCTGGCGCTGAACTTCCTCGGCGATGCCGTGCGCGACGCCTTCGATGCGAGGCTCGGCGACCGCAATGACTGAGGCGAGCGGGCTGCATCCGGATCTCGCGGGTCGGCGCGTGCTCGTCACGGGCTCGTCGCAGGGGATAGGCATTGCCATCGCGAGGGCGCTTTCCGGCGCCGGTGCCAAGGTCTGCATCAATGCACCCTCGCCCGGCGCGGAACTGGACGATGCCTGCCGCGAGGCCGGCGCCATCCTCGGCATCGCGGCCAACCTGTCTCGGCCCGAAGAAGTCGAGCGGCTGGTGGCAGCGGCCGGGCAGGCGCTCGGGGGGGTCGACATCCTCGTCCTGAACGCTGCGCTGCAGGAGAGGCAGCCCTGGCACGGCTTCGACCGCGCCTCGATCGACCGGCAATGGGAGCTGAACCTCGCGGCGAACTACCGCCTGATCCAGGCTTTCGTGCCCGCCATGGCGGAGCGCGGCTTCGGCCGGCTGATCGCCATCGGCTCGATCCAGCAGGTGCGGGAGCATCCCGAGATGCTGGTCTATGCCGCCAGCAAGGCCGCGCTCGAAAGCATGGTCCGCAACATCGCCCGGCAGGTCGCCGGCCAAGGGGTCACCTGCAACGTCCTGGCGCCCGGCGCGATCGCGACCGCACGCAACCGCGAGGCGCTGGCTGATGCAGCCTATCGCGACGCCGTGCTCGCACGCATCCCGGCGGGGCGCCTTGGCACGCCGGAGGACTGCGCAGAGGTCGCGCTGTTCCTAGCCTCGAACGCCGCCCGCTACGTCACCGGCACGACGCTCTTCGTCGATGGCGGCATGCATCTCTAGGGAGAAACGAGAACGATGAAGATCGTCGACATGAGGGTGCGCTGCGTCGCGATCCCGCTCAACGCGCAGCTTCGCCACAACACCGGCGTTCATCCCGGCTATTTCCTGCGCACCATCCTCGAACTGGTGACGGATGAGGGCATCGTCGGCCTGGGCGAGGTCGGCGGCGGCGACCAGCGCGGCGCGCTGACGAAGCTCAAGTCGCGCATCATCGGCATGGACCCGTTCCATCTCGAGCTGATCAAGCTCAAGACCCTGCGGGCGATCTACTATCTCTCGAACGCCCGGCTCTATGCCGCGATCGAGATGGCCTGCCTCGACATCCAGGGCAAGGCGCTTGGCCGCCCGCTCTGCGACCTGATCGGCGGAGCGGTTCGCGACCGCATCCCGATGATCGCCTATCTGTTCTGGCGCTATGACCGGCCGGGCGGCGGCCATGACGAGCACCCCGAGGACATGGCCGATCTCTGCCAGGAGCTGCACGAGACCCTCGGCGTCACCGCGATGAAGCTGAAGGCCGGCGTCTTCGAGCCGAATGTCGAGGCGCGCGCCGTCGAGCTCTGCCGCGACCGCATGGGCCCTGACTTCGGGCTGCGGATCGACCCAAATGGCGTCTGGTCCGTACCGACGGCGATCCGCATCGGCCAGCGGCTGGAGGCGGTCGGGATGGAGTATTTCGAGGATCCGTCCTGGGGCCTGGAAGGCAATGCCGCCGTGCGCAAAGCGGTCCGAACGCCGATCGCCACCAATATGTATCCGGCGAAGTTCGACGATCTCGGCCCCGCCATCCGGCTCGGCGCCGTCGATATCGTGCTGACCGACATCCACTACTGGGAAGGCCCGCGCGGGGTGAAGGACCTTTCGGCGGTCTGTCGCACCTTCGGACTCGGCGTCGCCATGCATTCCGGCGCCGAGTTCGGCATCGAGCTCGCCGCCATGCTGCACACCGCTGCGACCATCCCCGAGATGAGCTTCGCCGGCGACGCCCACTACCACTACCTGACCGACGACATCATCGAGGGCGGGCTTATGAAGTACGAGGGTGGCGCCATCCGCGTGCCGACGGGCCCGGGTCTCGGCGTCACGATCGACGAGGACAAGATGCGCCATTACGGCGCGCTCTACGAGGAGAAGGGCGACTACTACGCCCGCTTCCACCAGGACCCCTACCGGCCGGACTGGCATCCGGTCGTCGGCGGGCTTTGAGAGGCCCGCCCGCGACTTCGTCGATCGCAAGAGACGTTCAAGAGAACCGGATCACATCGCCAACCATCAGGAACGACACATGTTCGACATTCCCAAGATCAATCGTCCGGCAAAGGCGCTGGTCGACGGGCTCGCCAGCATCGGCACAGCCACCGCATCGAGCGAACTCTACAAGATGGGGATCCGGAACCCTTTGATCGCGGGGGCTGTGCCCCACTCGCGCGGCAAGGTCATTGCGGGCCCCGCAGTGACCCTCCAGTTCATGCCGAAGCGTGAAGATCTCTATGGCGACGACGAATATGCCGACCGCGAGAAGCAGCTTCATCGGCATGCGTTGTATCACATCGAGGCCGGCGACGTCGTCGTCGTCGACGCACGGGGCGACATGGAGAGCGGCATCTTCGGCGAGATGATGCTGACCTACTTCGCCGGCAAGGGCGGGAAAGGCATGGTCATCGACGGCGTCATCCGCGATGCCGCCAAGGCGTTCAAGCTCGACATCGGCTACTGGATGCGTGGCGTCAGCCCGAACTTTCACACGCAGACGGTTCTGATGCCGCACGCGGTGAACGTGCCGATCGCCTGCGGCGGCACGTATGTCAGGCCGGGCGACATCATCATTGCCGACGATGACGGGGCCATCTGCGTGCCGATCGCGTATGCCGAGAGGCTGCTCGAAGCCGGCAGCCATCATGCCGAGTGGGAGGACTTCTCGCGCATGATGCTCTCCAAGGGCGGCGACCTTCGCCGCTACTACCCGCTCGCCCAGGAGGCCGAAGCCGAATACCTGGCCTGGAAGGCGCAGCAGGAAAGGCGCTGAGGGCGCTGGCCGGTGAAGCAGCTCCCGATTGTTCGGCCGGGCACATACCGGAACGTGGAGCGAGATCCCCTTCTGGAGCGCCCGACGCCGACCGGTCACCATTCTGGCGCCGGTGTTTGAATGCTGTCGTCTCCGAGGCAGTTCAGGATGCCCGCTCAAGGCGGGCTCCAGATCTCCGGCAAAGCCTTGCCGACGATCGGCGGGGGCTCGAGGCGATGGCACTGTCGATCGGAGACCATCGATCACGCCCGTGCTGGGCTCGCTTCATTCCATTCACAGGGCAAGTCGATGATCGCCCTGTGCCGTCTGTTGATCGCCCGCGTTGTGCGCAGCGCACTGAACGGACGTCATGCCCCCGGCGACCGGCGCGCTCACTCGGCGGGAGCGAGAAGCGGCTCGTCCAGCGGGTCCGGCAGGCCGCCGCTGAGGGCCGCCTTGAGCTGATCCTGGTCGAGTTCCCCCTCCCAGCGCGCCACCACGATCGTCGCGACGGCATTGCCGATGAAGTTGGTCACAGCGCGGCACTCCGACATGAAGCGGTCGATGCCGAGGATCAGCGCCATGCCCGCGACAGGCACCGCCGGAACGACGGACAGCGTGGCGGCAAGCGTGATGAAGCCCGCGCCGGTGATGCCGGCCGCTCCCTTCGAACTCAGCATCGCGACGAGCAGCAGCAGGATCTGGTCGCCGAGCGGCAGGTGGATGTCCATCGCCTGGGCGATGAACAGGGCGGCCAGCGTCATGTAGATATTGGTGCCGTCGAGATTGAAGGAATAACCGGTCGGCACGACGAGTCCGACGACCGAGCGCTTGCAGCCGGCCGCCTCCATTTTCTCCATCAGGGTCGGCAGGGCCGCTTCCGAGGAGGAGGTGCCGATCACCAGCAGGATCTCGTCCTTGATGTAGCCGATCAACGCCAGGATCGAGAAGCCGTTGTAGCGGGCGACCGCGCCGAGCACGACGAGCACGAAGATCGCCGAGGTCAGATAGAAGGTGCCGATCAGCATCGCCAGATTGGCGACGGACCCGATGCCGTAGCGGCCGATGGTGAAGGCCATGGCGCCGAACGCACCGAGCGGGGCCGCCTTCATCAGGATCGCGACGAGCTTGAAGATCGGGGCCGACAGGGCCTGAAGGAAGTCGATCACAGGCTTGCCGCGCTCGCCGACCATCGAGAGCGACAGGCCGAACAGCACGGAGAAGAACAGCACTTGCAGAATGTCGCCGGAGGCGAAGGCGCCGACGATCGTGTTCGGGATGATGTTCTGCAGGAAGCCGACGACGCTGGCGTCATGAGCCTGCGTGGCATAGCCCTGCACTGCCTTCACGTCGAGGCTGGCTGGGTTGATGTGGAGGCCGCTCCCCGGCTGGACGAGATTGCCGACGACGAGGCCGACGACGAGCGCCAGTGTCGAGAAGGTCAGGAAGTAGATCATCGCCTTCCCGGCGACGCGCCCGACCTTCTGCATGTCGCTCATTCCGGCGATACCGGTCGAGACGGTCAGGAAGATCACCGGAGCGATGATCATCTTCACCAGCTTGATGAAGGCGTCGCCGAGCGGCTTGAGGGCCGCGCCTTGCTCAGGCCAGAAGTGGCCGAGCAGGATGCCGGCCGCGATGGCCGCGAGCACCTGAACGTAGAGGTGCTGGTAGAATTTGCGGGGACGCGCCGGCTGGGCCGGCGCCTGGTCTAGCGTGATCGCCATGATTTCCTCCTTGGGGCGTGCTCGCGGGTTCTTCTGCTCTCGACGCCGCTGCGCCCTGTTTGGCAATCGTTGTGCCAACTTGCTCTTTTGAAATTAGCTTTTTGATTTCAATATCTTATTTGAGTTCAAAGATCGCTCTTCGCTGAGCGAATGGCGGTTTGCCGCACGTGATCATGTTGATCTGTGCGAAATTCCGCACATAATAAGTCATGAGCAAAACGCTGCCGGACGAGAGTGGTCGACGGGCCGCCGGGCGCCGCCTCTGGGTCGCCTTGGCGCTTCTGATGGTGGCTGTTGCCAGCGTCGCCTTCGTGATCGCGAGCGATGCCGGCCGCAGCCAGGCCATCGCGACGATGCGCGCCCGCGCGGCGGATGCCGGGACGCTGGGGCTCGCGATCCTGCGTGGCGAGCTGGAGAAGCAGCGCGCACTGCCCGTGATTCTGGCGCGCGACCCGGACGTGCGCACGGCCCTGCGAGGCGGTGACAAGCACGCGCTCGACCTGAAGCTGGAGGCGATTGCCCGCGAGACGCGCGCGGCGGTAATCTATGCGCTGGGCAAGGACGGGGTCGCAATCGCCGCCAGCAATTGGCGCGAGCCGACGAGTTTCGTCGGCAACGACTATGCCTTCCGGGACTATTTCAGCGGTGCGGTCGCGGGCGGCATGGCGGAGCAGTTCGCGCTCGGCACGGTCAGCAAGCGGCCGGGCCTGTACATCACCAGCCGCGTCGATGACGGCAGGGAGCCGCTCGGCGTCATCGTCGTCAAGGTCGAGTTCGATCAGGTCGAGGCCGATTGGCGGGCCCTAGGCGGCCAGACCTATGTCGTCGATGGGCGCGGCGTCGTGCTGCTCTCGACCATCCCGGACTGGCAGTTCCGGACGCAGATCGAACTCGCCCCTCAGGTGGCGGCCGAGATCAGGCAGTCGCTGCAGTTCGGCGCAGCGCCCCTCACTCTGCTGCCCTTGCGGCGCGATGGCGAGATCGTGCGCGGCGCGGGCGCTGCGGCCGGCCGGCATGTCAGCGCGCGCATTCCGATCCCGACCACAGACTGGCAGCTCGAAGTGCTCATGCCGGTCGACGCGGCGATCCGTAACGACCAGGTCCGTCTGCAGACCCTCGTTGCGCTCTTGCTCATGCCCGGCGCCGCGCTCGGCGCGCTTGTCCTGTGGCGCCGCCAGGTCAATCTCGCCAGGCGCAGTGCCGAAGCGCAGGTCAAGGCAGAACTCGAACGGCGTGTCGCCGAGCGCACCGTCGCGCTGGCCGGCGCGAACGACCGGCTCGTCGAGGAGATGGCCGAGCGTGCCCGAGCGCAGGAACGCCTGTCCGATGCGCGCGAGGAGCTGGCGAAGGCCAACCGCCTGGCGACGCTCGGCCAGGTCACGGCAGGCGTCGCACATGAGATCAACCAGCCGCTCGCTGCGATGCGAACCTATGCCGAGAATGCCCGCGCCTTCCTCGGTCGCGCCGATGCGGCTGGCGCCGATGGCGCATTGGCCAAGGTCGTCGGGCTGACCGAGCGCATCGGCACAATCACTGACACCCTGCGCGGCTTCGCCAGGCGTGGCAGCGGCCCGCATGCCCCCGTCGATCTCGGCGAGGCGATCGACGGCGCGCTGATGATCATCGACGCCGCGCTTCGACAGGCGGGCGTCGCGCCGAAGCTCCCGTCATTGGCCGAGCCGGTCCGCGTGCTGGCCCGGCCGGTCGAGCTCGAGCAGGTCCTCGTCAATCTCATGCGCAACGCGATCGAGGCCATGGCGGCGGGGCGCGACGGACGAGCGCCACGGCTCGCGATCGAAGTCGCGATACGAGCCGAGGACGTCGACATCGCCATCGTAGACAATGGGCCGGGCCTTGATGAAGGCGCCCTGGCCGCGCTCTTCGCTCCGTTCCGCACCACAAAGCCGCGCGGGCTCGGCCTCGGGCTGGTGATCTCGCACGACATCGTAACCTCCTTCGGCGGCACGCTCTCCGCGACGAGTCGCCCAGGCGAGGGCAGCACCTTCACCATCCGCCTGAAGAGAGCCACATGACCGGTCCCGCCAGCGACCAGAGCGCCATCGAAGTCGCCTTCGTCGACGACGATCCGGACCTGCGCGACGCGAATGTGCAGGCGCTGCGCCTCGCCGGCTTCGCGGCGGTGCCGTTCGCCTCGGCCCAGTCGGCTCTTGACCACATTGGTGCGGACTATGCGGGCGTCGTCGTCACCGATGTGCGCATGCCCGGCATGGACGGCATCGCGCTTTTCAGGCGCTTGCGGGGGCTGGACGCCGATATTCCGGTGGTCGTGATCTCCGGCCACGCCGATGTCGCCATGGCGGTTGAGGCGATGAGCGAGGGCGCTTACGACTTCATCGCCAAGCCCTATTCCACCAGCCGCCTGGTCGAGACCTTGAGGCGTGCGGTCGAGAAGCGCGCGCTCGTCATCGAGAACCGGCGGTTGCGCTCGCTCGCTGCGGCGCCGGAGGAGGACACCGCGCTGCTCGGGGAGGCTCCAGCGATCGTGCGCCTGCGTCAGACCATCCGCGATCTCGCCGATGTCGATGTCGACGTGCTGGTCCTGGGCGAGACCGGCACGGGCAAGGAGGTCGTCGCCAACCTGCTGCACCAGCAGGGCCGCCGCCGCGACAAGCCTTTCGTCGCGCTCAACTGCGGGGCGCTGCCCGAGAGCGTGATCGAGAGCGAGCTCTTCGGTTACGAAGCCGGCGCGTTCACCGGTGCCCAGAAGAAGCGCGTCGGCCGGATCGAGCATTCGAGCGGCGGCACGCTCTTCCTCGACGAGCTGGAAAGCATGCCGCCGGCGGCGCAGGTCAAGCTGCTGCGGGTTCTGGAAGGCCGTGAAATCACGCCGCTAGGCTCGAATGAGCGGCGCCGCGTCGATCTGCGCGTCGTCGCGGCGACGAAACTCGATCTCGGCGATCCGGCACAGCGAGGGGACTTCCGCGAGGATCTGTTCTACCGTCTCAACGTCGTGACATTGCGAATTCCACCGTTGCGCGAGCGCCGTCGCGATGTACCGCTGCTCTTCGCTCAGTTCCTCGCCCGCGCGGCGCGGAAATATGGGCGCGACGTGCCGGTGCTGGACCGCGGCGTCGAGCGCCATCTCGTCGAGAACGCCTGGACCGGCAATGTCCGCGAGCTCGTCCATTTCGCGGAACGGGTGGCGCTCGGTGTCGTCGCCGACATGCCGGCGGCGGCGGTTCAAGGTGATGTCGCTGCGGCGAGCCTGCCCGAGCGTCTCAACGTGATCGAGGCCAACCTGATCCGGGATGCTCTGGAAGCCAATCGTGGCGATGTCCGCGCAACCCTTGAAATGTTGGGCATCCCCCGCAAGACCTTCTACGACAAGCTCGCCCGCCACGGCATCGATCGCGTCTCCTATGTCGTGACGGAGTGAGGAGCCCGGCAATCTGAGCGCGCCGGCGCATGCCCCGCCGTTTCAAGCAGCAAGCGAATCCGCATTGCGAACAAAGCACGAATCATGATCGATTCCGGGCATGCTCGCCATTGATACGCCAACCGCGGCGCCAAGCTATCTCGACGCCTTGAACCCCGCACAGCGGCGGGCGGTCACGCATGGCGGTGGGGCAACGCCTGCGCCGCCGCTGCTCATCATTGCCGGGGCCGGCTCGGGCAAGACCAACACGCTGGCCCACCGCGTCGCTCATCTCCTCGTTAGCGGCGCCGACCCGCGCCGTATCCTGCTGATGACGTTTTCCAGGCGCGCGGCCGCCGAGATGTCGAAGCGTGTCGAGCGGATCGCGCGCAAGGTGCTCGGCGACGGGGCAGGCGTGCTGGCGGATGCGTTGACCTGGGCCGGGACATTCCACGGCATCGGCGCCCGCATCCTGCGGGACCAGGCAGACCGGCTCGGGCTCGATCCGGCCTTCACCATCCATGACCGCGAGGACGCGGCCGACCAGATGAATTTGGTCCGGCATGAGCTCGGCTTCTCGAAGACCGAGGCACGCTTTCCGACCAAGGGCACCTGCCTCGCCATCTACTCGCGCTGCGTCAATGCCGAACAACCGATCGAGGATGTGCTGGGGCGCTCCTATCCCTGGTGCGTGGCCTGGGCGGCCGAACTGAAGGAGCTGTTCGCCGCCTATGTCGAAGCCAAGCAGGCACAGAACGTCCTCGACTACGACGACCTGCTGCTCTACTGGGCCCAGGCCATGACGGTCCCTGCGATCGCGGCCGAGATCGGCGAACGCTTCGATCACGTCATGGTCGACGAATATCAGGACACCAACCGCCTGCAGTCCTCGATCCTGCTGGCGATGAAGCCCGATGGCCGGGGACTGACCGTCGTCGGCGACGATGCACAGTCGATCTATTCGTTCAGGGCTGCGACGGTGCGCAACATCCTGGATTTTCCGGCGGCCTTCGCACAGGCGGCCGAGATCATCACCCTCGATCAGAACTATCGTTCCACCAGCGCCATTCTCGCGGCCGCGAACGCCGTCATCGACCTCGCCGCCGAGCGCTTCACGAAGAACCTCTGGACCGACCGGGCGAACGGCACGCCGCCGCAACTGGTCCATGTCAGGGACGAGGCCGATCAAGCTCGGTTCATTGCCGAGACGATTCTGGAGAACCGTGAGGGGGGCTCGACGCTCAAGCAGCAGGCCGTGCTGTTCCGCGCCTCGCATCACAGCGGCCCGCTCGAAATCGAACTGACGCGGCGAAACATCCCCTTCGTGAAGTTCGGCGGCCTGAAGTTTCTCGACGCCGCGCATGTGAAGGATCTGCTCGCCCTGCTGCGCTTCGTGGAGAACCCACGAGACCGCGTCGCCGGCTTCCGCGTGCTACAATTGCTGCCGGGCGTTGGGCCGACATCGGCCCAGCGCGTGCTCGATCATCTCGGGGATGCTGCGAACCTTGTCGAAGGACTCGCCCAGGTGCCGGCTCCGCCCCGCGCGGGCGACGACTGGCCGGAGTTCGTGGATGCGGTCGCCGAGCTTCGCTCGGCGCGCGCCGGCTGGCCAGGCGAGATCGAGCGCGCGCGGCGATGGTATGAGCCGCATCTCGAGCGCATTCACGAGGATGCTGCGACGCGCCAGGCCGATCTCGTGCAGCTCGAGCAGATCGCCGGCGGCTATCCGTCCCGCGAGCGCTTCCTGACGGAGCTGACACTGGACCCTCCCGATGCCACCAGCGATCAGGCCGGGATACCTTTGCTCGACGAGGACTACCTGATCCTGTCGACGATCCATTCAGCCAAAGGGCAGGAGTGGAAGTCGGTCTTCGTGATGAATGTGGTGGATGGCTGCATTCCCTCCGACCTCGGCGTTGGCACGTCCGAGGAGATCGAGGAAGAGCGGCGCCTGCTCTATGTCGCGATGACCCGCGCCAAGGATGATCTGCGTCTCATGGTGCCGCAACGGTTCTTCACGCACGGCCAGTCATCGACCGGTGACCGCCACGTCTACGCCAATCGCACGCGCTTCATCCCGAATGCGATGCTGGGGCAGTTCGAGCGCTGCCAGTGGCCGCGGGCCGTCGCCGAGGCGAGCCGATCGGCGAGCGCCGGTCCCAGGATCGACATCCGGGCCCAGATGCGCGGCATGTGGCGCTAGCGTTCGCACCACGCGTCGCCTGCCCGGTCGCTCCATCTGGCGAAGGCGGTCGACGCTTTCGCGAGCTTCTTCGAGCCGCGCGTCGGCTGCACCAGCTCGGTCGCGACCGGCTCGATGCCAGCGGGCTCGGGCGTTGCCGCCGGCACCATCGGCAAGGCATCGCCGATTGTGGCGAGGCGTCGAGAGCCGATCCGCGACAGCGTCGCTTCGAACTCGCGTGATTGGTCCTCGATACGGTTGGAAAAGGCCTCGAACAGATTGAACATGATCTGCGCTCCGGGTGCCGCCCGAGAGCGGCTTCGGCAATGGAACGCTGGTGGGGCATCATTTGGTTCCCTGCAGCGAATGATCGAATGGCGCGAACAGCACGCGCCGACATGCTGTAGCCAAGCGACACTGGCTGGTGAGTGCTACCAGCAAACCCGCCCGCCCTGCCCTGCGCGAGGATGCAATGATGTCCGAATTGAACGCCAAGGAAGCTGAACTGCTTGCGCGCCTCCTCGACATCATCGCGACGGAGGGGCTTGTCGATCGGGCCGCACTGCGGCTCGACGCCGCCCTCGATGATGTCAATCTGACGGCCGACGACCTCATCCTCATCGGAAACGCGATCGAGCGTGAATTCGACAAGGACCTTTCCCCGGCGGATGACGAACTGCAGCAAGTGACGACCGTCCGTGGACTGGTCGAACTGATCGCCCGCCGCATTCGGGACGCGTAGCGCGAAATCGAGCGGAACAGCGACGTTGGACCGCAGTCGTGGCAGGTTCCACGCCTCCGGCATGCATTCCGAGCGGCCTTGCCATGCGGCAACGGCCCACTAATTGCTTGCCTCCCCCATCATGCGACCGCATTCTCCCATCATGGCATGGCGTGTTTGCCCACCGACCCTTCGAGACCGCGCCCGGACGCATTTGATCCCGCGATGAACGACCACGCCTTCCTCGCCAGCCCGATCGTCCCGGTGCGCACGCGCAGAGCACGGCAGGCTCGGACCGGTTCCGCCCGGCCGCGCAAGCCAGCCCCCAAGCCGGTTCTCGTCGTCCTGCACCAGGAGCAGTCGACGCCGGGCCGTGTCGGGCGCCTGCTTCAGGCGCGCGGCCATGCCCTCGACATCCGCAAGCCCCGCTTCGGAGATCCGCTGCCGCAGACCATGCGCGAGCATGCTGGCGCGGTTATTTTCGGCGGGCCGATGGGAGCCAATGATCCCGACGACTTCGTCAAGACCGAGATCGACTGGATCGGCACCTGCCTGAAGGAGGACGCCGCCTTTCTCGGCATCTGCCTGGGCGCGCAGATGATGGCCAAGCACATGGGCGCGCGCGTCTATACCCATGGCGAGGGCCGCGCCGAGGTCGGCTACTACAAGCTCGACCAGACCGATGCCGGCCGCGACCACGCGCTTGAGGCCGGCTTCGACTGGCCTGGTACAGTGTATCAATGGCATCGCGACGGTTTCGACTGCCCGACCGGCGCGGACTGCCTCGCCACCGGCGGCGATTTTCCGGTGCAGGCGATCAAGGCTGAATCGCGCTGCTACGGCATCCAGTTCCACCCCGAGGTCACCCCGGCGATGATGTGCCGCTGGGGCGTGCGCGGCCATGAGCGCACGCTGATGCCCGGCGCCCAACTCCGGCACCAGCATCTCGAAGGCTGGTACCAGCACGACCCGGCGATCCGGCTCTGGCTCGACCGCTTCCTCGACCATTGGCTGAAAGCCCCGGCAGAGACTGAATCCGCGTGACACGCACAGCCCTCGTTCTCGGCGCCGGCATGGTCGGCGTCTCCTGCGCGCTTTCGCTCCAGAAGCGCGGCTTCGACGTCACCCTGATCGACCGGCGCAAACCCGGCCGCGAGACCTCCTATGGCAATGCCGGGGTGCTCGCGCGTTCCTCGATCGTGCCGTTGAACAATCCCGGCCTGTTCGGCAAGCTCGCGAGCTATCTCGGCAATCGCCACCCGGCGCTGAACCTGAACTGGAAGCGGGCCGTAACCCGCCCCGGTTGGCTGCTGCGTTTCCTCTGGGAGGCGCGCCCCTCTCAGGCCTCCGCCCGCATCGCCGCGCTCGAATCCCTGACCGCGAGCACGGTCGAGCGCCATCGCGCCCTGATGGCGGAGGCCGGTGTCTCGCATCGCCTGCGCGAGACCGGCACGCTCAAGGTCTGGCGCACCGAAGCCGGACACGCCGCCGCCAAGGCGGAGCAGGACTTCCTGGCGGCCCATGGCATCACCTCTCAGGTGCTCGACCGGCAGGCTATCTCGGGCGTCGAGCCCGGGCTCAACCCGATTTTCCACGCCGGGCTGCTCTGCCTCGAGAACGCCTCGGTGGATTCGCCCGGTGCCGTCACTCAGGCCTATGCCGAGCTCTTCGCCAAGCGCGGCGGCAGGATCGTGCAGGCCAAGGTCGAAGCCCTCGCCCGCAACGGTGACGGCTGGCAGGCGCGGACAGACAAGGGCACCTTCGATGCGCAGATCGCGATCGTCGCGCTCGGCCCCTGGAGCATGGACCTGCTCGCGCCGCTAGGCCTCGACAGCAAGCTCGATGTCGAGCGCGGCTATCACCGCCATCTTCAAGCGGAGAAAGGTGCGAGCCTGGCCCGCCCGGTATACGACGTCGACGCCGCCTATTTCATGGCGCCGATGGAGCAGGGCTATCGCATCACCAGCGGCGTCGATCTCAGCCATCGCGACGCCGCCGACGAACACCGCCAGATCGACGCTGTGACGAAGAGCGCCCGCGAGGCCTTCCCCTTGAAGGAATTCGCCGGCGAAACCTGGCGCGGCGCCCGTCCGACCCTGCCGGATTCCCTGCCGATGATCGGCGTGGCTCCGCGCCATCCCGGCCTCTGGCTCGCCTTCGGCAACCAGCATCTCGGCTTCTCGACTGGCCCGATCACGGCCGAGATCATCGCCGCGCTGGTCTGCGGCGAGACGCCGCCGGTCGACCCGACGCCATTCAGGCCGGGGCGGTATATCAACTGAATATGCGACCGGCGGGCCGCAGCGTAAATTCGCCAGCGTGAGTCGGCTGGCGTGGCGGCCGAGAGCCGGAGCGGGGCGTACATCAGTACGTGAGCACCGGAAGCGCAGGCCGTCGCGTCAGACGGCCGCGCTCGCGGATTTTCGCTCGCTCAAACCTGGCGCGTCACCATCATCTTCTTGACCTCAGCGATCGCCTTGGCCGGGTTCAGGCCCTTTGGGCAGGCGTTCGCGCAGTTCATGATGGTGTGGCAGCGATAGAGCCGGAAGGGGTCTTCCAGATTGTCGAGGCGCTCGCCGGTCGCCTCGTCGCGCGAGTCGATCAGCCAGCGATAGGCCTGCAGCAGCGCGGCCGGGCCGAGATAGCGGTCGCCGTTCCACCAGTAGCTCGGGCAGGAGGTCGAGCAGCAGGCGCACAGGATGCACTCATAGAGGCCGTCGAGCTTCTCGCGGTCGTCCTTGGCCTGGGCCCATTCCTTCTCGGGTGCCGGCGTCGTCGTCTTGAGCCAGGGCTCGATCGAGGCGTGCTGGGCGTAGAAGCGCGTCAGGTCCGGGACGAGGTCCTTGATGACGGGCATATGCGGCAGCGGGTAGATCGCGACCTTGCCCTTCGAGCCACATTCGTCGATGCCGGTGGTGCAGGCGAGGCCGTTCTTGCCATCCATGTTCATGGCGCAGGAACCGCAGATGCCTTCGCGGCAGGAGCGGCGGAAGGTCAGCGTCGGATCGACCTTGGACTTGATCCAGATCAGCGCGTCCAGGACCATCGGCCCGCAATCCTCGCGGTCGACGTAATAGGTGTCAGAGCGCGGATTCTCGCTGTCGTCCGGGCTCCAGCGATAGACCTTGAACTCGGTCAGCTTGCTGGCGCCGGCCGGCTTCGGCCAGGTCTTGCCCGCGACGAGGCGGGAGTTCTGCGGGAGATTGAATTCGGCCATCTGTCAGATCGTCCTCAATACACCCGCGCCTTGGGCTTGATGTACTCGATGTCGTTCGAGAGCGTGTAGGTGTGCACCGGCCGGTCATCGAGCGTGACGGTGCGCTTCTCGTCGTCAATCCAGGCGAGCGTGTGCTTCATCCAGTCCTTGTCGTCGCGGTTCGGATAGTCCTCGCGCGCATGGGCGCCGCGGCTCTCCGGACGCTGCAGCGCCGAGTCCATGGTGACGACGGCCTGGGTGATCAGGTTCTCGAATTCGAGCGTCTCGATCAGATCCGAGTTCCAGATCAGCGAACGGTCGGTAGTGCCGATATCGGTGATGCCAGCCCAGACCTCGTGGATCAGCTTGTGGCCCTCTTCCAACGTCTCGCCGGTGCGGTAGACCGCGCAATTGTCCTGCATGGTGCGCTGCATGCGGCCGCGCAGTTCCGCAGTCGGCGTACCGCCCGAGGCGTTGCGGTAGCGGTCGAGGCGGGTCAGCGAGAGATCGGCCGAGTTCTTCGGCAGCTCCGGCTGCTTCTCGCCGGCAGTGACCGTATCGGCGCAGCGCAGCCCGGCCGCACGGCCGAAGACGACGAGGTCGATCAGCGAGTTGGAACCGAGGCGATTGGCGCCATGCACCGAGACGCAGGCCGCCTCGCCGATCGCCATCAGGCCCGGCACGACCTGGTCCGGATTGCCGTCGACCTTGGTCAGCACCTCGCCGTGGAAGTTCGTGGGTATGCCGCCCATGTTGTAGTGCACCGTCGGCAGCACCGGGATCGGCTCGCGCGTGACGTCCACGCCGGCGAAGATCTTGGCGCTCTCGGAGATGCCCGGCAGGCGCTCATGCAGGATCTTCGGGTCGAGATGGTCGAGATGCAGGTAGATGTGATCCTTGTTCTTGCCGACGCCGCGGCCAGCCCGGATCTCCATCGTCATCGAGCGCGAGACGACGTCGCGCGAGGCAAGGTCCTTGGCCGACGGGGCATAGCGCTCCATGAAGCGCTCGCCCTCGGAATTCGTCAGATAGCCGCCCTCGCCGCGTGCGCCCTCGGTGATCAGGCAGCCGGAGCCGTAGATGCCGGTCGGGTGGAACTGCACGAACTCCATGTCCTGCATCGGCAGGCCGGCGCGCAGCACCATGCCGCCGCCGTCGCCGGTGCAGGTATGGGCCGAGGTCGCGGAGAAGTAGGAGCGGCCATAGCCGCCGGTCGCCAGAATCGTTTGCTGGGCACGGAAGCGATGGATCGTGCCGTCATCGAGCTTGAGCGCGATCACGCCGCGGCAATGGCCGTCATCGTCCATGATCAGGTCGATGGCGAAATACTCGATGAAGAACTCGGTGTTGTAGCGCAGCGCCTGGCCGTAGAGCGTGTGCAGCATGGCATGGCCGGTGCGGTCGGCCGCGGCGCAGGTGCGCTGGGCCGGCGGCCCCTCGCCGAATTCGGTTGTCATGCCGCCGAAGGGGCGCTGGTAGATCTTGCCGTCCTCGGTACGCGAGAACGGCACGCCCCAATGCTCGAGCTCGTAGACCGCAGCCGGCGCGTTGCGGACGAGATATTCGATCGCATCCTGGTCGCCGAGCCAGTCCGACCCCTTCACGGTGTCGAACATGTGCCACTGCCAGGTGTCCTTGCCCATGTTGCCGAGCGAGGCAGCGACGCCGCCCTGGGCCGCGACGGTGTGCGAGCGCGTCGGGAACACCTTCGAGATGCAAGCCGTGCGCAGGCCGGCCTGCGAGCAGCCGACGGTGGCGCGAAGGCCGGCGCCGCCAGCGCCGACGACGACGACGTCGAAGGTGTGGTCGGTGATCGGATAGGCCTGGCCGGCATAGGCCGGGACCGGGCGGGCTCTGGTGATCGCCATCGGATCAGCCTCCAAACGAGAGCTTCAGCACCGCGAAAGCGCAGGCGGCGCCGATCGCGATCGCGAAGAAGGTGTTGGCCATGACTGCCAGGATCTTGAGACCCTCGCCATGGATGTAGTCCTCGATGATGACCTGCATGCCGAGCCGCATATGGATGCAGCCCGAGATGATGAAGAGCAGCATCAGGATCGCCACCAGCGGATGCGCCAGGATCGCGATCGCGGCCGGATAGGGCTTGCCGACGAGGCAGATCACGACGCCGAGGAAGATCACCGTCAGGATGACGTTGGCAACGGCGGTGACGCGCTGGAGCCAGAAATGGCCGGTGCCGGACTTGGCCGAGCCGAGACCGCGGACGCGGGCCAGCGGCGTGCGCATGGACGAGTTGGAAAGCATCGTCTCGCTCCTCAACGAACCGCGTAGGCGACGATCCAGACGAGCACGGTCAGCCCGCCTGAAACGAAGACGCTGTACTTGGCCAGATTCATCCGGGTCTGCGGGTCGTAGCCGTGGCCCATATCCCAGACGAAATGGCGCAGGCCGCCGACCATGTGGTGCAGCAGCGCGAAGGAATAGAGGAACAGCACGAGCCGGCCGAGGAAGGAGCCGGCGATCGCCTGCGCTGTCGCGAACGCCTCCGGCCCCGACGCCGCAGCCACCAGCCAGGCCGCGATCAGCACCGTGCCGGCATAGAGCGCGGAGCCGGTGACGCGATGCGCGATCGACATCGCCATGGTCCAGGACCAACGGTAGATCTGCAGATGCGGCGAGAGCGGGCGCGCCGCCTGTTTGACCTCGGCCAAGATCGTTCTCCGACTAGAGTGGCCCGTCAGCAGGCCTTATCCATTTGGGATCGTTCTAGAGTGTTTGGCTCTGTAACGAAACCGGAACCCTGCTGCAATGCGGCATCCCCCCGGCCAAGTGACAGAATACAAAATCTGTCATTCGTTACCGTTAGCTGTCGCTCGCCGCACGGGTAAGACGCGCGCCTTGTCGCAGAAGATCGACTCCAAACCATTAAGTGCGACTGCTCCCCGCACGGCGCGGCGCCGACAAGGCCTGAGCTAGCGCGGCAGCAACGCCCAATAATCGAGGTCGAGGATGACATCCGGCGCGTACTGCTCACCCAACTTCAGCGGATGATCGCCACAAGGCAGGTTCTTGGTCGCAACCAGCCGCAGCCGCAAGGCGCCGACATCTGCGCGCTCGGGCAGTTCCGCCACCTCGAGAACCTCGCTCCAGGCGAAGACCGTATCGCCCGCAAAGAGCGGCGCGACATGGCGCCCGCCATTGATCGCGGCGATGTGGAAGGCGTTGCCGAGCCCGTTGAAGGAGAGCGCCCTCGCCAGGCTGATGACATGGCCGCCATAGATCAGCCGCTTGCCGAAACGGGTTTCGCGCGCACCGTGCGCATCGAAATGCACCTTGGCGGTGTTCTGGTAGAGGCGCGTCGCGATCTGGTGCTCGGCCTCCTCCACCGTCATGCCGTCGACATGGTCGATGCGCTCGCCCACGGCATACTCGCCCCAGCGAAAGGCCGATCCGGCCAGCGCATCGTCATAGGCCGTGAGTTCGACCGTAGGACAGCCGCCGCCGAGCTGCTCCGGCAGCACCGCCTTCGGCAGCTCGGGCACCTGCTCGGCATGGGCCGGCGTGCCTGGCTGACGCTTTCGCACCAGAACCCAGCGGGCGTAACTCAGCACGATCTCGCCATGCTGATTGCGGCCGACCGAACGGACATAGACGATGCCGGCATCCCCGGCCGAGGTCTGTTTCAGCCCGATCACCTCGGATGTCGCCGACAGCGTGTCTCCGGGGAAGACCGGCTTCAAAAAGCGGCCATCGGCGTAGCCGAGATTGGCAACCGCGTTGATCGAGATATCCGGCACCGTCTTGCCGAAGACGATGTGGAAGACGAGCAGGTCGTCGATCGGCGCGGCCGGATAGCCGATCGCCCGGGCGAAGGCATCCGAGGACTGGACCGCGAAACGAGGACCGTAGATCGCCGTGTAAAGCGCGACATCGCCGGCGGTCACCGTGCGCGGCGTCGCATGCACGATCGCATCGCCGAGATGGAAATCCTCGAAGAAGCGCCCTTTGCTGGTCTTCGGGAGGGGATGGCTGGCCGATCCGGGCATGGGCTCACTCGCGCTGCGCTACGGTACGCGATTGTGCGACGCGACAGCGGCCAGCGTCCAGCCCCGCCATGATTCGACGAAGGCTCAGGGGTTTGGTGGTCGGCCCATCCCGACCTCGCCATTCCGGACGCGGCGAAACAGAGCCCGGAATCCATCGTCGAGCTGGGCGACCTCCGATGAATTCCGGAGCGACGCGGCTGCGCGGCCTGTCCGGAAGGACGTCACGAATGCCCCCGGAAAGGCAGCCTTAGACGTACTGCCCGTGGCAGTGCTTGAACTTCTTGCCGGAGCCACAGGGGCAGGGCTCGTTGCGGCCGACGCGACCCCAGCTCGAGGGGTCGTTGGGGTCGCGGTCGAGCACGGCGGTGTCGGCCTCGATGGCCGCGAATTGCGTGCCACCGCCGCCATATCCCCCGAAGGGCGAAGGCAGCGTGTCCTGAGGCGGCGCGACCTCCTCCGGCTGCTCGAAGCGGACCTCGATGCGCATGAGGTTGCCGGTGACCTGCTCGCGCAGCCGGCCGATCAGGCTGTCGAATAGCTCGAAGGCTTCCTGCTTGTACTCCTGCAGCGGATCGCGCTGGGCATAGCCGCGCCAGCCGATGACCTGCCGGAGATGATCGAGTGTGACGAGGTGCTCGCGCCAGAGCGTATCGAGCGTCTGCAGCAGCACCTGCTTCTCGACATAGGTCATGACCTCGTCGGTGTTGCGCTCGATGCGCGCGGCATAGTCCTCGTCCGCGAGCTTGCGGATGCGCTCGCGCAGCTCCGCATCGGCGATGCCCTCTTCCTTCGCCCACTCCTCGATCGGGAGGTCGAGATTGAGGTATTGCAGCACCCCTTCCTTGAGGGCCGCGGTATCCCACTGCTCGGGATAGGCTTCCTCGGGAATATGCCGGGCCACGAGATCCTCGCAGACGCCGTGGCGCATGTCGTCGGTGGTCTCGCGCACGCTCGCCTGCTTCATGAAGTCGCGGCGCTGCTCGAAGACGACCTTGCGCTGGTCGTTCATGACGTCGTCGTACTTCAGGATGTTCTTGCGGATGTCGAAGTTGCGCGCCTCGACCTTGCCCTGCGCCTTCTCGACCGCCTTGTTGATCCAGGGATGGACGATCGCCTCGTCCTCCTTGAGGCCGAGCTTCTGCAGCATCCCGTCCATCCGGTCGGAGCCGAAGATCCGCATCAGGTCGTCCTGAAGCGACAGGAAGAACTTCGAGCGGCCGGGGTCGCCCTGGCGGCCGGCACGGCCACGCAGCTGGTTGTCGATGCGCCGGCTCTCATGACGCTCGGTGCCGACGATGTAGAGCCCGCCGGCCTTCAGGACGCGCTGCTTGAAATCGGCGACCTCGGCGCGGATCGCGGCGGCCTTGGCATCGCGCTCCGGCCCGGCCTCCATTCCGGCGAGGTCGTGGTTGATCCGCATCTCGGCATTGCCGCCGAGCTGGATGTCGGTGCCGCGGCCGGCCATGTTGGTCGCGATGGTGATCGCGCCGGGCACGCCGGCCTGGGCGACGATATAGGCTTCCTGCTCGTGGAAGCGGGCGTTCAGCACGGCAAATGACTTGGACGGCTTGCCCTGCCGCGCGGCCTCGTAGATCGGCTCCAGCGCCTTGGGATCGGTGAAGTCGATGAGCTTGAAGCCCTCCTTCTCCAGCATCTCGGCGACCAGCTCGGAGCGCTCGATCGAGGTCGTGCCGACGAGCAGCGGCTGCCCATTCTCCTGCGCCGCCTTGATCTCGCGGATGACGCCGCGAACCTTTTCCTCGAAGGTGCGGTAAACCTCGTCGTCCTCGTCCTTGCGGGCGACCGGGACGTTGGTCGGGATTTCGACAACCTCGAGCTTGTAGATCTGGAAGAACTCGTCGGCCTCGGTCGCGGCCGTGCCGGTCATGCCCGCCAGCTTGGAATAGAGCCGGAAATAGTTCTGGAAGGTGATCGAGGCCAGCGTCGCATTCTCGGGCTGGACAGTGACGTGTTCCTTGGCCTCCAGCGCCTGGTGCAGGCCTTCCGAGTAACGCCGCCCCTGCATCATGCGGCCGGTGAACTCGTCGATGATGACGACCTCGTCGCCGCGGACGATGTAGTCCTTGTCGCGGGCGAAGAGCGTGTGCGCCCGCAGCGCCTGGTTGACGTGGTGGACGAGCGTGACGTTGTGGGCGTCGTAGAGGTCGCCCTCCTTGAGCAGCCCCGCCTCGCGCAGCAGCTCCTCGATATGCTCGTTGCCGGCCTCGGTCAGCGAGACGGTGCGCTGCTTCTCGTCGACATCGTAGTCGCCGGCGACCAGACCCGGCAGGACCTTGTCGATCGAGACGTACAGGTCCGACTTGTCGTCGAGCGGGCCGGAGATGATCAGTGGCGTGCGCGCCTCGTCGACCAGGATCGAATCGACCTCGTCGACGATCGCGAAATGGTGGCCGCGCTGGGACATCTGCGCGACCTCGTACTTCATGTTGTCGCGCAGGTAGTCGAAGCCGAATTCGTTGTTGGTGCCGTAGGTGATGTCGCAGGCATAGGCGCGCTGGCGCTCCTCGTCCTCGATGCCATGGACGATGATGCCGACGGACAAGCCCAGGAAGTTGTAGAGCTTCGCCATCCACTCCGCGTCGCGGCGGGCGAGGTAGTCGTTCACCGTGACGACGTGGACGCCCTTGCCTTCGAGCGCGTTCAGATAGGTCGGCAGGGTCGCGACCAGCGTCTTGCCTTCGCCGGTCTTCATTTCGGAGATGGCGCCCTCATGCAGCACCATGCCACCGATGAGCTGGACGTCGTAGGGGCGCTGGCCGAGGACGCGCTTGGCCGCCTCGCGCACCGTCGCGAAGGCAGGCACCAGCAGATCGTCGAGCTTGGCGCCGTCGGCCAGCTTCTGCCGGAACTCGCCGGTGCGAGCCTGCAGCGCCTCGTCGCTGAGCGCCGCCAGCTCCTTTTCCAGCGCATTGATCGCCGCGACCCGGGGGCCATAGCCCTTGACGCGGCGATCATTCGCCGAGCCGAAGAGTTTCTTTGCGAGCGCGCCAAGCATGTTGGGCCTTTCGGTGATATCGGTTTCCGGCCTCGCGGCGTCGATGCCGCGTCCAGCCGAAACCCTGAATTCTCGATGCGACGCGTGTTTAGACGCGTGCGGGTGCGCGGTCCAGCGCCGCCTTGCACTCGTTACGCGCCTTGTGCGGGCGCGCGGCCAAAGAGCACCGGACGGTGCCCGATGTAAGGTTTCCCGTCGCCTCTTCCAAGGCCGCCGGCAACGGGTCTCTGCACGACGCAAGGGAAGCCAACGCTGGCGCCCCCTCGGGCAAAGCTTCGTGATGGCGCACGACAACGCACTCAGACGCCTTGCCTTTGCCGCGTTCAACTGGCAGTGCAGCCGCGATCAACGCTTTCGGCATACTCCGTAAAGGGCGCCCCCATGAAGTTGTCACGTCTCGGCATGCTCTCGCTCGGCCTCGCCCTCGTCGCGACGCCGGTATTCGCACAGGCCGACAAGGTCATCGCCAAGGTCGATGGCATCAACATCACCGAGCGCGAGATCGCGCTGGCGACGGAAGACCTCGGCGAGCGCCTCGCCCAGCTTCCGGACGAGCGCAAGCGCGACGAGGTGATCAACTATCTCGTCGACCTCAAGCTCGGCGCCAAGGCCGCCGCGGCCGCCAAGATCGCCGACACCCCGGACTTTGCCGCCCGCCTCGCCTATTTCCGCGAGAAGGTCCTGCTCGACCAGTATCTGACCGCCGAGGGCAGGAAGGCTGCGACGCCGGAGGCCGCCAAGAAGCTCTACGACGAGACCACCAAGGCCATGGCGCCCGAGGAGGAGGTCAATGCGCGCCACATCCTCGTCGAGGACGAGGCCCAGGCCAAGGCCGTCGCCGAGCGCCTGAAAAAGGGTGAGGACTTCGCCAAGGTTGCGGCCGAACTCTCTAAGGACCCGGGCTCGGGCAAGGAAGGCGGTTCGCTCGGCTGGTTCACCAAGGACCGCATGGTGCCGGAATTCGCTGACGCTGCCTTCAAGCTGAACAAGGGCCAGGTCTCCGAGCCGGTGAAGAGCCAGTTCGGCTGGCACGTCATCAAGCTCGAGGACAAGCGCACCAAGCCGCTGCCGGATTTCGCGGCCGTCAAGCCGCAGATCGACCAGTATCTCGAGCGCAAGGCCCAGCAGGACATCATCGTCGCCCTGCGCGAAAAGGCCAAGATCGAGCGCCTCGACCAGCCTGCCGCGCCTGCGACGCCGGCCGCACCGGCCGCACCGGCCGAGCCGAAGAAGCCCTGAGCCGCAGGACACGCCGCAGCTTCGGTCAAATTGGAAGGGCGGCCTCGCGGCCGCCCTTCTTGTTTTCGTCATCGGCCTGCGGCAAACCGGCCTCCCGCACAGGAGACGCCACGATGGCCGGCAAGGATGTTCCCGTTTCCCCGCTCGCGCCCAAGCGCCAGCCCAAGGTTCCCCCGGTTCCCGGCGTCCGCTTCGCCACGGCCGAGGCCGGCATCCGCTACAAGGGCCGCCAGGACGTCTGGTTCGCCCTGCTCGACGAGGGCACGCAGGTCGCCGGCGTCTTCACCCGCTCGAAATGCCCCTCCGCCCCGGTCGACTGGTGCCGCGAGAACCTGAAGCAGGGTTCGGCCCGCGCCATCGTCGTCAATTCCGGCAACGCCAACGCCTTCACCGGCCTGAAGGGCCGTGACTCGGTCGCGCTGACCGCGAAGATCGCGGCCAAGGCCGCCGGCTGCAGGCCGGAGGAGGTCTTCATCGCCTCCACCGGCGTGATCGGCGAGCCGCTCGACGCGACCAAATTCGAGGGCGTATTGCAGGACTGCGCCAAGCGCGTCGCCGACGGTCCCTGGATCGACGCCGCCCGCGCGATCATGACCACCGACACCTTCCCCAAGGCACTGACCCGCAAGGCCAAGATCGACGGCAAGGAGGTCGTGCTCGCCGGCATCGCCAAGGGCGCGGGGATGATCGCGCCGGACATGGCGACGATGCTCTCCTTCGTCTTCACCGATGCGCCGATCGCCGCCCCCGTGCTGCAGGCCCTGCTCTCGAAGGGCGTGAAGGGTTCGTTCAACGCCGTGACGGTCGACAGCGACACCTCGACCTCCGACACGCTGATGCTCTTCGCCACCGGCAAGGCTGCCGCCCGCGGCGTTCCCGCGATCACCGAGATCGGCGATGCCCGCCTCTCCGGCTTCAAGCGCGCCCTGAACTCGCTCCTGCTCGAACTCGCCCATCTCGTCTGCAAGGATGGCGAGGGTGCGCGGAAATTCGTCGAGGTGCAGGTCAAGGGTGCGGCTTCCGCGCGCTCGGCCAAGCGCGTCGCGCTCTCGATCGCCAATTCACCGCTGGTCAAGACCGCGATCGCCGGCGAGGACGCCAATTGGGGCCGCGTCGTCATGGCCGTCGGCAAGGCCGGCGAGCCTGCCGACCGCGACCGCCTCGACATCTCCTTCGGCGAGATCATGGTGGCGCAGCAGGGCGCCCGCGCCCCATCCTATGACGAGACCGCCGTCTCCGACTACATGAAGGGCGAGCACATCGTCATCACCGCCGATCTCGGGCTGGGGCGCGGCAAGTCGACGGTCTGGACCTGCGACCTGACCAAGGCCTATGTCGAGATCAATGGCGACTATCGCTCCTGAGGGCTCGCCAGCGCTCGAGCCCAGCCGCGGCTTCATCGCCACAAACTTGCTGGTCTGCTCCTTCTTCTGGGGCTCGAGCTATCTCTTCATCAAGCTGATGAGCGGGCAGGTCTCGCCCTTCGCCATAGCGGCGGGGCGTGGTCTGCTCGGCGCGGCGTCGCTCGCGCTGTGGATCCGCTGGCTCGGCCAGAGCCCGCTGCCACGACGCCATGAGGTCCGTCACTGGCTGATCCTCGGCGCGACCAATGGCTGGCTCCCCAACATCCTCGTCGCCTACGCCTTGATCCAGCTCGCGAGCGGGCCGGCGGCGATGATCCAGGCCGCGGGACCGCTGGTCACCGCCCTCGTCGCGCACATGATCTTCGCCGAGGAGCATCTCAACGGGCGCCGGCTCGCCGGCATCCTGATCGGGCTGGCCGGCGTGGCGCTGCTGATCGGCCCTCGCCTGTTCGAGGGCGGCGCAACGACGCTGAGCGTGCTCGCCATGGTCGGGACCATGCTCAGCTATGCCGCAGGCAATCTCTATGTCCGCGCCGTGCCGGCCGCCTCCGGCGACCCGATGCGGCTCGCGCTCGGCCAGCAGGTCTGCTCGGGCGGCGTCGCCCTGCTCCTCACGCTCATTGTCGTCGGGCCGGCCAGCCTGCTCGTGCTGTCCGATCACTGGGCCGCCATGCTGATGCTCGGCATCATCTGCACCGCGATTCCGATGACGGTCTTCATGCGGCTGATCCGCGCCGCCGGGCCGACGCGCGCTGCGATGACCGGCTATCTCGTTCCGACCGTGGCAGCGATCATGGGCGTCCTCGTGCTCGGGGAAACGCTGGAGTTGCGGCAGGTCGCGGCAGGTTGCATCATCCTCCTCGGCGTCTTCCTGGTGACGACGGCGCCGCGGGGGGCAAAGACAGCATGAAGATCGGACGCATCGCGGCCGCATCGCTGGCGGCTGGCATGGCTGTTGTCGTGGCGGGCTGCCAGAGCCGCCAGCCAGCGACCGTCGCCTTTTCCGTCGAGGAAGCCGCCTTCATCAAGAAGCCGGGCACGACGGCCGTCGTCGGCCACGCTTTCCGCACCAAGCCGAGCGGCGTGGTCGTCAACGCGGCCGGCGAAGTGGTGCGGCTCGTACCGGCCACCGCCTATTCCCGCGAGCGCTTCCGGAATTTCTACGGCAGCCGCAAATATGTGCCGCATCGCGACTATCCGCGCGACGACAATCCCGATCCCGCCTATGGCGAATACACCCGCACGACCAAGGCGAAGGCCAATGGCCGCTTCGCCTTCGAGAACGTCGCGCCGGGCGAGTACTTCGTCACGACGCAGGTGATCTGGGGCGATGAGGACGCCTTCTTTCGCGAGGGCGGCTCGGTCTATGACAGCGTGACCGTGACCGGTAAGGAGAAGGAACCGGTCCAGGTCATCCTCTCCGGGTACTGAGACCTCGCCCTAGGACAAGCCGCCAAGTGAAACTGCTCCTCGTCGTCGCCTGCGCCCTGATCGATTCCGACAACCGCGTCCTCGTCGCGCAGCGCCCCGAGGGCAAGGCGCTGGCCGGCATGTGGGAGTTTCCCGGCGGCAAGCTGGAGCAGGGTGAGCGGCCCGAGCCCGCACTGATCCGCGAACTGGCCGAGGAGCTCGGCATCACCGTCAAGGAGGAGTGCCTCGCGCCACTGACCTTCGCCAGCTACGCCTATCCCGATTTCCATCTGCTGATGCCGCTCTACATCTGCCGGCGCTGGGAAGGCACGGTCGCCTCGCACGAGGGGCAGGCGCTGAAATGGGTCCGCCCCGCCAAGCTCCGCGAGCTCGACATGCCGCCTGCCGACGAACCGCTGATCCCGCACCTGATCGACCTGCTCGGGGCCTAGACCCGCCGGAGCCCTGTCGGCCTCAATGAATCTCGGGCAGGTTGAGCTGCCGCCATAGCGCCCTCGGTACAGGCTCGCCGACGCGGAACTCGAACGCGACCACGCGGCTCCGATCCGGGCTGAACTCGCAGCGGAAGCGCAGATCGTACCAGCGCCGTCCACTGCGAAACACCGCGCCTTCCGCCTGAAGCGTTCGTCCGGACACCTTGGCCTCGGACCGGGCATAGGCAGTCACCCTGTCCGGCGTGAACTCGGCCTTCCAGGCATGGATCTGGCTCATCGCCTCGAGCCCGCAGAGCTGCTCGACCCGTTCATCCGCATCGAGTTGTGGCAGCAGCTCCCGCGCCTGACGGCTCAAGGGGTTGGCCAGCGCATCGGCCGCCATCAGCCTGCTTGCCCGCACCATCCCGCCCGGCTCGGCCTGCGGAGCTTCAGCCAACGGCCGCTGTTCCTGTGTCGCATGTGGTGCAGCCGGTGACGGGGCCGGCGGCGGTTCGGCCGGCTTTGGCCGCATCATCGCGTCGAATTCGCCGGTCGTCAGAAGTTCGATGTCGACGCTGCTCTCCGGATGGTCAGGTAGCTCGATCCGCGGCCGCATGGACATGTGTGCGAACGCCGCGAGCAGCAGGCCATGCAGCAACAGCGCTGCCGGAACCGAAGTCCATGATGTGCCGGTCCACGTCGAAATCTGCCGCATTCAGCGCGCCACCGCAGCGATGGCTGCTATCAGGACGAGAAGATCGGGGCTCACCGCACGGCTCCCATATGCATGCCGTTCGGCGATGCAAACAGCGCTGCGCAAATCGGCGATTTTGCGGCGGCTTCGGTGAAATCCGTCAACGCTTCGGAACGATCACGGCCCTTCTCGAGCGATCTCGGTCTGCTCCGGCTCGGCATCGCCGCCGGCGCTGCCATTGGCGAGCTGGAACCGCTCGAACCGCTCCAACTCCGCCTCGACACGTGCCTTCCGCTCCGCGCTCTCCTGCCCGTCGAGCCAGGTCCATTGCTGGATCAGGAGCTTGCCGGCCTGGCGGTCCGTCTTGAGGTCGAGCACGGCAACGATCTCGTCGCCGATCAGGACCGGCAGCCCGAAATAGCCGAAGACGCGCTTCTCCTTCGGCAGATAGGCCTCGAAGACGTGGTCGTAGCCGAAGAACAGCTTCAGCCGCTTGCGCTGGATGATGAGTGGGTCGAAGGGCGAGAGGATATGGACGAGGTCGACTTCGGGCAGCGACCCCGGCTCGAGCACCTCCGGCCTCGCCCAATGCGCCGTCTTGCCCGCACCCTCGACTGCAACCGGTACAAGTTCGCGGCGCTTGACGCGCGCCTCGATCAGCTCGGCGACCGCCTTCTTGCTGGGCGCGTCGAGATGACAGACCGAGTCGAGGCTGACGACACCCTGCGCACGCAGCGCCCGATCGAGCAGATAGGCCGTGACCTGCCGCTCCGTGGCGGGCGTCGGCCGCTTCTCCCAGGCGAAATGCCGGTCCAGTAGCTCATAGGTCTTGAGCATCCCCGAGCGCGCCGAGATGACGAGCTCGCCATCATAGAAGGCCAGCTCCAGCAGGCCCTTCGACGGCTTTTTGCTCGCCCAGAGATGCGCCTTCTCGACCAGCACGTCGGTGTCGATGTCGCGGATGGTCAGCGCCCCGTCCTTACGGATGCGGCGCAGCAGTTTGCGGGTCTCCTCGCGCCCCCCCACAGCCGACCAGCGCTTGGGCTCCTCGCGATGCGCCTTCATCGCGCCGAGGAAGCAGCGGATATCGCGCGTCGGCACGTAGGAGAGCGCATGCGTCCAGTATTCGAAGACGCTCTTCTCGACCGATTGCGCCTGCGCCAGATGCCCGCGCTCGTAAGTGGGGATGCGGGCGTAGAGGATGTGATGGTGGCAGCGCTCGATCACATTGATCGTGTCGATCTGGACGTAGCCGAGATGCTCGACCGCCGCCCGCGTCGCCTCAGGCCCCGCACCGAAGGGCTCGGCCACGTCCAGTCTTTGCGCCTTCAGCCAGATGTGGCGGGCCTGGCCCTTCGTGAGGGTGATCGTTCGCGACTTCCGGGGCGGCATGGCAGGCCTGTGCTGGGGCGGTCCGAGGGGAATGCTGCCGGAGCTTAGCGGGCTGCGTCCAGGGATATGTCAGCAGGCTACGGCTGCTCGCCGCGCACCCAGCCGCCATCTGCTGTCACTCCGGGAACAGCGCCTGCGCCCCGCCCTGCCTACAGCTTCTCCATCGGCGGAACGGGTTCGCCGGCCCGAGAAGGACGCCGCCATGTTCCGCAAAGCCGTCAGAACGGCGCTGATCATCATGGTCTCGGCCGGCACGTTTCTGGCCAAGGCTCCGGGCGACGGCGCGACGCGAACGGCTGCCCTCTCCCAGCACATCCTGACGGAGCAGGCCGGTCCGACGAAGACCTTGCGATTCAAGGCGCCGCGCGCGGTCCAACTGAGGACGGCCGAGATCGAGCGGGTTCAGCCCCCGGCGGTCGGCTGAGGCGACGCGTTCAGCATGTCCTGCAACGCCTCACGCGTCACATCCGCCATCTCCATCTGCAATTTGAAGGCGCGGGTCTTCTCGCCCGGGTTCATCACCAGGATGACCGTCTCCGTGCCCGGACAGGCGGGATCGGCGCAGACGATTTCGTTGACCGCGATCGCAGCCGCATCCGGCAAGCCCAGAAGCTCTCGCACGAGCGGTTTGATTCGTCCGGCCTGCTCAGAGGTCTGCGCCTTGCCGGCCCCGCCCTTGCCGAAGAGCCCGAAGCGCATCGGACTGCTCAGGCCGCCGGCAGGGTCAGCACGCCGGCCGCGCCATCCTCCGCCCCGAAGGCGAGCCGCTTGCCGCCCTTGTCCCAGGCGAAGGCGGTGATGCCGCTGCCGCGCAGGGCCGGGCGCACCAACAGTTCGGAGGCATCGGTCAGGCGGATCATCAGGATGCAGCCGTCATCATAACCCACCGCCAGCACCAGCGCCTTGGGATGGAAGGCGACGCGCGTGACCTTGGCATGGCGGGCGCCGCATTCGCGCGGTGCCTTGCCTTGCGGCCCCTCGCCCTGGAACGGCCAGACGATCGCGGCATCCGCCCCGCTGGAGGCAAGCCAGAGCCCGTCATGCGACCAGGACAGCGAGCGCGGCTTGGCCGGATAACCGGTCATCCGCATATGGCTCGGCTTGTCGCCGAGGCGCCAGCCATGCAGCGCGTTCTCCTGCATCGAGGAGACGACGAAACGCCCGTCCGGCGACCAGACCACGTCGAGATGCGAGCCCTTCCACTCCAGGAATTCCGGCTTGGCCTCGGTGTTCGGATACCAGAGCGAGACGCCGTTCATCTGTCCGATGGCGAGCCGATAGCCCTTCGGAGCGAAGACCAGGCCCTGCGGCGTCGTCGCGACTTCGAGCGAGCGGACCTTGCCCTTGTCGTCGCGGGCATGGACGATTCTGCCGGTGTTCCAGGCGATGCTGCCGGAGGCGGAGAGCGTCACCGTGTCGATCCAGCGGCGCTTCGGATCGCGGGCGATCTCGCTCGCCTCGCCTGCGGCCGACACCGCGACCACGCGCCCGTCATCGCCGCCCGTGACCAGCCGCTCGCCATCGCCGGTCGCGCAGAGAATGCCGCCGGCATGCGCCTCGACCTCGTCCAGCGCCCCGTCCGTCCAGCGCAGCACGCGGCCATCGGCGAGCGCCAGCGCCAGCGTTGTCTTGAGCCAGTGGGCGCCGACGACATGCTCCCCCGCCTCGACGGGGACGACATGCTCGCGCAACGAGACGGGTTTGCTGATCGTGTCCATGGGCGGGGTCTAGCGCAGCTTGCCTTGCATGAAAACCGCGCCGTCATTCTCGGGCACAGCGAAGCGCAGACCCGAGAATCTCCGGCAAGAAATGCTCGGGTCGAGCCCGAGTATGACGCGCTTTCTTACGCCGCGCAGGCCTCGAAGCCCTTGCGCAGCTCGTTCTCGTTCAGGTCGCGCCCGATGAAGACCAGCCGGCTCTGGCGGGCCTCATCGTCCTTCCAGTCGCGCTGGAGGTCGCCGTCGAGGATCATATGGACGCCCTGGAAGACGAAGCGACGCGGCTCGTCCTTGAAGGCGAGGATGCCTTTCGAGCGCAGGATGTTGGGGCCTTGCGCCTGGCTGATGTCGTTGATCCAGGGCATGAACTTCTCGGGATCGACATCGCCGGGGATCGTGAAGGACATCGAGCGCACTTCATCGGAATGATGATGGTGATGCCCGGATTCGAGAAAGTCAGGCTCGATGTCGAGGATGCGGTCGAGATCGAAGGCGTTGCGGTCGAGCAGGTTCTCGATCGGCACGTCGCAGCGCGTCGCCTTGTGCAGCTTGGCATAGGGGTTGATCGCGCGGATCGCGGCCTCGACCGAGGCCAGTTCCTCAGCCGTCACCAGATCGACCTTGTTGAGGACGATGACGTCGGCGAAGGCGATCTGATTCTTGGCTTCCGGCGCGTCCTTCAACCGTTCCAGCAGCCACTTCGCGTCCGTCACCGTCACGACCGCGTCGAGCTTGGTGGCGTCGCCGACATCCTGGTCGACGAAGAAGGTCTGAGCGACCGGCGCCGGATCGGCCAGGCCCGTCGTCTCGACGATGATCGCGTCGAACTTGCCCTTGCGCTTCATCAAGCCGTCGAGGATGCGGATCAGGTCGCCGCGCACCGTGCAACAGATGCAGCCATTGTTCATCTCGAAGACCTCCTCGTCGGCACCGACGACGAGGTCGCCATCGATTCCGGCCTCGCCGAACTCGTTGACGATGACGGCGAATTTCTTGCCGTGCTTCTCGGTGAGGATGCGGTTCAGGAGTGTGGTCTTGCCGGCGCCCAGATAGCCGGTGAGCACCGTGACGGGAATTTTCTCGGACATGGTCGATCCTGTTTTCATCAGCGACTTGCCTGTCACGCCGTCTGGATCATCCACCACCGTCATCCCGGATGGAGCGAAGCGGAACTCCGGGATCCATCGTAAGGCACCGGCGATGCCCTATGATGGATCCCGGAGCTGCGCCGCTGCGCGGCTTGTCCGGGATGACAGTGTGTTTCCTGCGGGTAACTCTCAGGCTGGGTTGGCGGCGAGCGCCTTTTCGATCTCGCTTATATTGTACTTCATCATCGCGATGTAAGTCCCGGCGGGGCCCGACGCGTCGGACAGGGCGTCCGAATAGATCCGCCCGCCGATCTTCGCACCGCTCTCCCGCGCGATCTGTTCGACCAGACGCGGATTCGTGACGTTCTCCAGAAAGACGGCCGGAACCTTCTCTGCCTTAACCTGCCGGATGATCCGCGCCACATCGCGGGCGGAGGCTTCGGCTTCCGTCGAGACGCCCTGCGGCGCGATGAAGGCGATGCCATAGGCCTTGACGAAATAGCCGAAGGCGTCGTGCGAGGTGATGGCCTTGCGCCGGCCGGCCGGAATGCGGGCGACCGCCGCCCTGATCTCGCCCTCGACCGCGTCGAGTTCCGCCAGATAGCGCGTCGCATTGGCCTCATAGGCGTCCTTGCCCGCGGGATCGGCCTTTACCAGCGCGTCGCGGATGTTGGCGACATAGACCTTGGCATTGGCGACGCTCTGCCAGGCGTGCGGATCGATGTCGTGGTCATGGCCGTGTCCGTGGGCGTGGCCGGCCTTGCCGTGGTCGTCATCGCCCTTCAGTGGCGTGATCCCGGTCGTCGCCGTGGCGATCATAGCCTTGGTCCCGGAGGATTTGATCAGCCGGGTCATCCAGCCCTCGAACTTCAGGCCATTGACGACGATCAGCTTGGCCGTCGCCATCGTCTTCGCATCGGCCGGCGTCGGCGAATAGACATGGGCGTCGCCATCGGGCCCGACCAGTGTCGTCACGTTGACCCGATCGCCTCCGACCTGACGGACGAAATCACCGAGAATCGAAAAGCTTGCGACGACCGGCAGCTTCTCCTGTGCGATGGTCGCGAACGGCGTGGAGGCAGCAACCAATCCGGCAGCAAGCCCGCTCAGTACGGAACGGCGATTGAACATGGAAAGCTCCAGCAGTCGATGAAACACTATAACGTCACTACCTCTGGAGATGGGGGCGAGGCAAGATGCGCCGCGCAAGCCCGCCCTGCGAACCGAGCAGAAGCGAGCCAAGATAAATCGCGCCGGCTCCCAGGATGATTGCCGGCCCCGCCGGAAGATTGGCTCCGGCCGAGTAGGAGACCACGAGCCCGGCGTAGCCCGCAAGCATGGCGAAACCGCTGGCGAGCAGGATCAGCATGGTGATGTCGGCGGTCCAGAACCGTGCCGCTGCGGCTGGCAGCATCATCAGTCCGACGGCGAGCAGCGTTCCCAGCGCATGGAAACCGGCGACGAGGTTGAGCACGACGAGGCCGAGAAAGGTGAGATGCACGATGCCGCCGGAACGGCTGACCGAACGCAGGAAGCCCGGATCGACGCATTCCATCACCAGCGGGCGATAGAGCGCAGCGAGCGCCAGCAGCGAGATGCTCGCCACCGATGACAGCAGGATCAGCACTTCGTCGTCGAGCGCCAGCACATTGCCGAACAGGACATGGAAGAGGTCGACCGCAGAGCCGCGCAGCGAGACGATGGTGACGCCGAGCGCCAGCGAGATCAGGTAGAAGGCGGCGAGTGAGGCATCCTCCTTGATAACAGTGACGCGCGCCACCGCACCGGCTGCCAGCGCCACCGCGAAGCCGGCCGCGAGCCCGCCCAGCGTCATCGCCGGCAGCGAGAAGCCGGCGACGAGATAGCCCAGCGCGGCGCCGGGCAGGATCGCATGCGCCATCGCATCGCCGGTCAGGCTCATCCGCCGCAGCATCAGGAAGACGCCGATCGGCGCCCCCGAGACGGAGAGCGCGAGGATGCCGACCAGGGCCCGCCGCATGAAGTCGAACTCGGCGAAGGGGCCGATGAGGAGATCGTAGAGCATTGGTGAGCGCTTCGGTTCAAACGCGCCGTCGTCCCGGGCGGAGCGACCAGGGTCGGGACCTGTTCCTGAGCGCTGATCGGCGAGGCTCAGGCGTGGATCCCGGGTCTCCCCGCGCTCTCCCGGGATGCCCCGGCATGGGATGTCTCAGAAAAAGCGAAAAGACGCCGGCCTCACGCCGCGTCGCGCTCGCAAGGGGCGGCGTGACTGTCGAAGGCTTCGACCATGCGGCGCGCCCTCAGGAGGTTCGCCGGCGTCAGCACCTCGGCCGTCTCGCCCCAGGCAACCGGTTCGCGCGCCAGCAACAGCGTATGCGGGAAGGCGCGGCGCACGGTCTCGATATCGTGCAGCACGGCGACGACGGTGCGGCTCTCGCCATGCCAGCGCTGCACCAGCTCCAGCAAATCAGCGGTGGTGCGGGCATCGATCGCCGTGAAGGGTTCGTCGAGCAGGATGATGTCGGCGTCCTGCAGCAGGAGGCGCGCGAACAGCGCCCGCTGCATCTGGCCACCGGAAAGCGCCCCGATCGGCCGGCGCTCGAAGCCGGAAAGCCCGACGGCTGCGATCGCGGCCTCGACCTTGGCGGCGGAGCCGCGGCCGATGCGTCCGAAAATGCCGGCGCTGTTCCACAAGCCCATGGCGACGAGGTCGTAGACATGAATCGGGAAGGACCGGTCGAGCTCGGCCGATTGCGGCAGATAGGCCAGGCGCTTGCCGCGCGTCACCGAGACATCACCGCCGAGTGGCGCAAGCGCGCCGGCAATGCCCTTCAGCAGGGTCGACTTGCCGGCACCGTTGGGACCGACGATCGCCGTCAGGCTGCCCGCTGCAATCTCGCCCGACAGGTGATGCACCGCCGGGTGGCGATCATAGCCGAGCGTGAGATCTTGCAGGCGAATGGCGGACACGGACGAAAACTCACTCACAGAATGACGGCCAGCGTCGCGGCCCACACCAGCGCCACGACAACGCCGGCGAGCCCGATGCGCCCGAGCGCCGACAGGCGCAACAGCGACCAGCCCGGATCTTCCGGAGCGGCAGGGGAAACGTGATGGGCATGCGCATGAGCCATGCGGATGATATAATGTTACATGCGAGAGCGAGCAAGTGGAGTCTGTGGATACCCGCATTTCGCCGTCATGGTCGGGCTTGTCCCGACCATGACGGTCAGAGCGGCCTCCCCGCTCAGAACGGCAGATACTGATACAGCCAGGTCTCGGTCAGCACCGTCTCGCCCGCTTTCAGGAAGCAGCGCATCTCGACCGGGTCGCTGCCGTCGACGGTCAGGTCGAACTGAGCCCGCCAATGGCCGGGCACGTCGTTGGGCACCGCTTCCGCGAAGATGTAGGAGAAGCTGCCCCGCGACGCCGAGAGCATGACCTCGGGCTTCACGCCGAAGGGGATCGTCTCCAGCGCCGGTCCCTTGAACTCGATCATGAACTTGCGCACGCCCTTGGGACGCGTGGTGCCGGGCTGGCCGCCATTGCCCAGGCGCGTCGCGACGACGCGGCCGAGCTGCGTCGGGAACGGCTCGTCGGCGAGCCAGTGCAGCCGGTAGCGAAAGGCATAGGACGCGCCCGCCCTGGCCTGCCCTGCCGGCACCCACATCGCGACGATGTTGTCGTGGATCTCGTCATCGGTCGGGATCTCGATGAGCTGGACCGCGCCCTTGCCCCAGTCTCCCTGCGTCTCGACCCAGAGGCTCGGCCGGCGCTCATAGAAGACGCCGTCGAGATAATGCCCGACCTCGCGGTCGCGCTGCATCAGGCCGAAGCCACGCGGTCTCTCGTCCATGAAGGATGAGGCGGTGGTGCGGGAGGGATTGTTGAGCGGCCGGAAGGCGCGCTCGCCGGCGCCGGTCCAGAGCGCCAGCCCATCGGAATCATGCACCTCCGGGCGCCAGTCGACGGCCGTCGTCTTGGCCGTCTCGGAATACCAGTACATCGAGGTCAGCGGCGCGATGCCGAGCCGCTCGACATCCTTGCGCAGATAGAGCGCCGTCTCGATCTCCATCACCACGCCCTTGCCGCGATGCATGCGGAAGCGATAGGCGCCGGCGACGCTCGGCCCCGAGAGCAGCGCGTAGACAACGACGAATTCCGCGCCGGGTGCCGGCGTCTCCAGCCAGATATGGGTGAAGTCGGGAAACTCCTCCGCCTTGCCGCCGACAGCCGGATCGATCGCGAGTCCGCGTGCCGAGAGCCCGTACTGGTAGAGTTCGCCGATGGCGCGGAAATAGGAGGCGCCGAGGAAGGCGACCCAGTCGTTCTTCTTCCAGTCGAGCTTCTCGCCCTTGCGGCCGGGATGGCCGCTGCGGCTTTCCTGAAAGCGGAAGCCGGCGAAGCCCGCGCCACGCGGCAATTCGCGCGCCGGCGAATCCGCCGGCATGTCGAAATAGCTTTCGTCATAGACGATCTCGCGCGCCTTGCCATCGTCCAGCACATGCATGCGCACCGGCTTCTGGAAGTAGCGGCCGAGATGGAAGAACGTTACCGGCCAGGGCGAGGGACCGTCCGCCCAGAGCGCCATCTCTGGCCGGAACCGGATCTTGCCATGGGCATCGTAGTCGATGCGCTCGAGGATGTCCGGTCGCGGGCTCGGCGGTGCCTGATAGGGCTTCGCCGCAAGATCGCGAGCCCGCGTCTTCAAAGTCTCGAAGGTGAAGGCCTCGGCCTCTCCGAGCTTAAGGCCCTGCTGGGCCAGCGCCTCCGGCGCGAAGCCGAGCGCGGCCAGGGCAGCCGTGGCGCTGGCGCCGGCCAGGAGCATGCGACGGTCGGGGCGGGGCTGGCTGGCGCGGGAATGCATGGCTGGAGGGGCTCATCGGGATGGCGACGGCGGCGCCGTCAGGGTTAAGTCGGGCTAGCCTGTCCAAGCAGCAAGGGCAACCGGGAAGGCAAGCATCACTCGATGGCGCCAAATCGTGGCGAAACCGTCACGCCGCCATGACATCCGCAGAATGAATGGCATCCGCCGAATGGCGGATGGGCCGGCGCTTTTCAATTTCCCGATGGCCTGATCTAAAAGGGGCACAGACCAGCACGCAATGTTGGCGTGGAGACCCCAGGGAGGTTGCATGACACCGTTCGTATCCAGCCGGACACTCGCCGGCGTTACCGTTGCGGCCCTGATCGCGTTCGCCCCGGCGGCAGCCCGCGCGCAGGATTTCATCAATGTGCTCACCGGCGGCACCTCGGGCGTCTATTATCCGCTCGGCGTCGCGCTTTCCAAAATCTATGGCGAGAAGATCGCCGGCAGCCGGCCGACCGTGCAGGCCACCAAGGCCTCGGTCGAGAACCTGCAATTGCTGCAGCAGGGCAAGGGCGAGATCGCCTTCACGCTCGGAGACTCGCTCGACGCCGCCTGGAAGGGCGATGAGGAGGCCGGCTTCAAGAGCCCGCTGAAGAAGCTGCGCGGCATCACCGCGATCTATCCGAACTATGTCCAGATCGTCGCCTCGAAGGACAGCGGCATCAAGACGCTGGCCGACCTCAAGGGCAAGCGTCTCTCCGTCGGCGCACCGAAATCAGGCACCGAGCTGAACGCCCGCGCGATCCTCGCCGCCGCCGGCCTGTCCTACAAGGATCTCGGCAAGATCGAGTATCTGCCCTTCGCGGAATCGGTCGAGCTGATGAAGAACCGCCAGCTCGACGCCACGCTGCAATCGGCCGGCCTCGGTGTCGCCTCGCTGCGCGATCTCGCGACCGCCGTCGAGATCACGGTGGTCGAGGTTCCGGCCGCCGTGGTCGACAAGGCGGGCCCGCCCTTCGTCAAGGTCTCGATCCCGGCCAACACCTATACCGGCCAGACCGCCGCCGTCCCCGCCGCGGCCGTGGTGAACTACCTCGTGACCCATGAGGGCATGAAGGAGGAGACCGTCTACCAGATGACGAAGGCGGTCTACGAGAGCCTGGGTGATCTCGGCGCCGCACATGCCGCCGCGCGCTCGATCAAGCTCGAGAACGCACTCGACGGCATGCCGCTGCCGCTGCACCCAGGCGCGGCCCGCTATTTCAAGGAAAAGGGCCTGAAGGTCGGCTCCTGAGCCACCGTTCTTCCCGAGACAAGGGCGGGGCCGGTCGCACCGGCCTCGCCTTTTTGCATGATGTAGCGACCAGCAAGCTGAAGACTGGGGGCGACACGCCATGAGCCGCGACGAAACCAGACCACTAGCCGTGCCCGACATTGCCGGCGCCCATCCCGCAGCGGCCGTGCCCTACGATCCCGAGCACGGCCTGCCCGCAACCTTCGGCACGGGCTGGAAGGGGCGGCTGCTGTTCTGGCTGGCTGTGGGCTTCTCGGCCTTCCAGGTGGTCACCGCCTTCGGCATCCCGCTCGACTTCAGGCTGATCGGCTCCGTTGCCTGGCTGACGCCGATCACCCTGATCCGGATCGCCTTCGTGCTCTGGTTCGCCTGGATCGTGCTGGGCGCGCTGCGCGGCCAGACCATGGTCGAGCCGGCCATCGCCTTCCTGGCCATGCTCGGAGCCTTCGAGCTCGTCTCGCTCTATACGGGCACGCTGCCGAACCAGGTGCTGCGCACGGTCCATGTCGGCTTCCTCGCCCTGATCGCCTGCGGCCTGCTGGCGAATGCCGAGGAGACCTCGCGCCCCGGCCGCCTGTTCTGGTGGGCGGTCGGCGTCATCGGCTTCGCCGTCGGCCTCTATCACTGGTGGAACTATATCGCGCTGGTGAACCGGGCCGGCGAGCTGACCGACGCCGACATGGCCGTCGGGGTCGCAGCGCTCGCCGTCCTGTTCCTGCTGGTCTGGCGCGCCATGGGCATCGCTCTGCCGCTCGTCGCCGGCACCTTCCTGGCCTATTGCCTGTTCGGCCGCTACCTGCCGGCGCCGTTCGACCATCGCGGCTACAGCCTCGAACAGGTCATCGAGCAGATGTCCTTCGGCACCGAGGGCATCTACGCGACGCCGACGGCTGTCTCGGCGACCTTCATCTTCCTGTTCATCCTGTTCGGCGCCTTCATGGAGCGCGCCGGCGTGATCGACTTCTTCAACGACATCTCGATGGCGCTGTTCGGCGGCAAGCAGGGCGGCCCCGGCAAGGTCTGCGTCGCCTCCTCCGCGCTGATGGGTACGGTCTCCGGCTCGGGCGTCGCCAATGTCGTGGCCTCAGGCCAGTTCACGATCCCCTTGATGAAGCGCTCGGGCTTCACCGGCGCCTTCGCGGGCGGCGTCGAGGCGACCTCCTCGATGGGCGGCCAGATCATGCCGCCCGTGATGGGCGCCGTCGCCTTCATCATGGCCGAGACCATCGACGTGCCCTATTCCAAGATCGTCGAGGCGGCGATCATCCCGGCGATCCTCTATTTCGCCGCCTGCTACTGGGCTGTGCATCTCGAAGCCGGCAAGCTCGGCCTCACGGGCCTTCCCAAGTCCGAACTGCCCAGCGCACGCGCCGAACTGCGCAGGAACTGGTATCTGATCGCGCCGCTGCTGGTGCTGGTCTATCTGCTTTTCGCGGGCTTTACCCCGCTCTTCGCCGGTGCGATCGGCCTTGCCCTGACGGTGGCGCTGATCCTCGCGCTCGCCATCTCGGCCGGGCTTGGCTCCACGGCTCTGCGGGTCGCCTTCTGGATCGGCTTCGCGCTGGTCTCGGCCGCGTCGATGGCGATCAGCGTCGCGACCGTGCTCGGCGTCGTCCTGGCGCTGGTCGTCTGGAACATGCTGCGCGGCCGCTCCGGCCGCGAGGTCCTGACGGCCTGTATCGAGTCGCTCGCAGACGGCGCCCGCCAGGCCCTGCCGGTCGGCCTCGCCTGCGCACTGGTCGGCATCGTCATCGGCACGATGACGCTGACCGGGATCGGCACGATCTTCGGCTCCTGGCTGATTGGGATCGGCAAGGAGAGCATGTTCCTGGCGCTCGTCCTGACGATGGTCTTCAGCCTGATCCTCGGCATGGGCATCCCGACCATCCCGAACTACATCATCACCTCCTCGCTGGCCGCGCCGATCCTGCTCCAGCTCGACGTGCCGCTCATCGTCAGCCACATGTTCGTGTTCTATTTCGGCATCATGGCGGACCTGACGCCGCCGGTCGCCCTCGCCGCCTTCGCCGCGGCCCCGATGGCCAAGGTCTCTGGCATGAAGATCGGCGTGCAGGCAGTGAAGATCGCCCTGCCCGGCTTCGTTATCCCTTTCATGGCAGTCTACGATCCCAACCTGATGCTCCAGCCGGTCGCCGGGCTGGCCGGTGCCGCCTACTGGCTCTCGGTCGTCTACATCGTCGCGAAGGCGAGCTTCGCGATGCTGCTTTGGGGCGTCGCCGTCGTCGGCTATCTGCGCGCGCCGCTGCCGGGCTGGCAGCGCATTTGGGCAGCGCTGGCGGCCGCGCTCCTGGTCGCGGCGCTGCCGATCACCGATGAACTCGGCTTCGGACTCGGCGCCCTCCTGGTCGGTCTGCATCTCTGGCGCACGAAAGCCGCCGCGCCGAGACCGGCATGAGCCTGCACGCATGAGTCTGTGTCTGGCCGCCGGCGCACTCGTCGTCGCGCTCGGCGTCGACGAGATCACGCTGCGCTGGCGTCACTCAGTGCAGAAGACGCTGTGGGAGGAGGTCTGGCGGGAAACACCCGCCGGGCTGGTCCTAACGGAAGCCCGGATCGAGGGCTCCGGCGCCGGCATGGATCCGCCCGATGGCGCCAGGCTGATCGACGGCTTCTGGCGCTGGACGCCGAAACTGCCGCCGCAGCGCGAAATCGTCATGCGCCGTTCGGGCGCGACGGCGGATTGGCAGATCTGCATCGCCGGAGCCTGCCGGCCGATGGAGCAGCATCTGCCGCCGGAGGCCGATCCGGTCGTCCTGAAAGCCTGCGGCTGAAGCTCAGCCGCCTTCGGTCAGCCGCTCGATCTTGAGCACGCGGCGCATCAGGTTGATCATGGCGTAGCCGGCGAACACCGAGAACACCGCCATCAGCACATAGCTGACGATCTCGCCGAGCTCGAACAGACCGGCCAACGCCCAGCCGGAAGCCAGGGCCACGCCGAACAGTTCGACCGCGATCAGGATGCCCAGCGAAACCACCATGATCAGGTTACGCCAGTTGGTGCGCCTTTCGGCCATGCTGTCTGTCCTCGAGGTGGGTGCGCCCGCACCCGTTTTTCGGGGGCAAGCTCTAGCGAAGGCGGCTGCGGCATGCAACAAAATCGCATCGCTCGGCCGAGATGGTCGTTCCTGCCACGTTTGAAAAGACCTGATGATCGATACGCCTGTCTTTGGCGCGGCCGCCGCTGCCGCACCCCACCATCTCGCTTCAGAAGCCGGACGCGCCGTTCTTGCCGAGGGCGGCAACGCCATCGAGGCGATGGTCGCGATGGCGGCGACCATCTCGGTGGTCTACCCGCATATGAACGCGATCGGCGGTGACGGCTTCTGGCTGGTGCATGAGCCCGGCGGCAAGGTCCACGCCATCGAGGCCTGCGGCCCGGCCGGCTCGCTCGCCACCATCGAGCGCTACCGCGAAAGGGGTTGCGACGTGATCCCCTCGCGCGGTCCGGACTCGGCTGTGACCGTCGCGGGTGCGATCGGCGGCTGGGAGGCGGCACTGTCGCTGTCGAAGTCTCTCGGCGGCCGCATGCCGCTGAAGGACCTTCTGGCGGACGCCATCCGTCACTGCGACGAAGGCTACGAGATCTCCCCGTCGGAGCTGCGGACCTGGCCGCAGCAGGTCGAGGCCGTGAAGGAGGCGATCGGCTTCAGCGAGTTCTTCTGGCCGGGCGGAGAACAGCCCAAGGCCGGCGCACGCCGCAAGCCGGATGCCCTCGGCGCGACCTTCCGCCAGCTCGCCGATGCAGGCCTCGCCGATTTCTACCGCGGCGATGTCGGCCGCGAGATCGCCGCCGATCTCGAGCGGATCGGCGCCCCCGTCACCCGCGCCGACCTGGAAGCTTTCAAGGCTCGTGCCGTGGCGCCGCTCTCGATCAGGCTACCGGAACTGACCGTCTACAACTTCGCCCCGCCGACCCAGGGCGTCGCCGCGCTGCTGATTCTGGGCATCTTCGAGAAGCTCGGCGTCACCCGCGCCGAGGGTTTCGACCATCATCACGGCCTGGTCGAAGCGACCAAGCGCGCCTTCGCGATCCGCGACAGGATCGTGACCGACCCTGCCTTCGCGACGGTCGACCCGACGAGCGTGCTGACCGAGGAGGTCTTCGCCCGCGAGGCGGCCGCGATCGACCGCAGGCGTGCCGCCGCCTGGCCGTTCAGGACCGGCGACGGGGACACCGTCTGGATGGGCGCGATCGACGGCAACGGCATCGCCGTCTCCTATATCCAGTCGATCTACTGGGAATACGGCTCGGGCTGCATCCTGCCGCGCACCGGCATCAACTGGCAGAACCGCGGCGTCTCCTTCTCGCTCGACAAGAAGGCAGTGAACCCGTTGCAGCCGGGCCGCAAGCCCTTCCACACGCTGAACCCCGCATTCGCGCGCTTCGACGATGGCCGTATCATGCCGTACGGCGCCATGGGCGGCGACGGCCAGCCCCAGTTCCAGGCGCAGATCCTGTCACGCTACCGCTTCGGCCAGAGTCCTGCGGCCGCCGTCGACGCACCGCGCTGGCTGTTCGGCCGAACCTGGGGCGCCGGCTCGATCTCGCTCAAGCTGGAGAGCCGCTTCGACCCGATGCTGCTTGCACGCCTGACCGGCTCGGGCCACCCGGTCGAGGAATATTCGGAAGCATATTCCGACCAGTTCGGTCATGCCGGCATGCTCGTGAAGCATCCGAAGGGCCATGTCGAGGCGACGCACGACCCGCGCTCCGACGGCGATGCCAAGGGCTGCTAGAGGACACCGAATTCAGATGCTCGTCGACGATCCGTTCCGCTGCTTCGTCCCCTATCCGGAAGCGCCCGTGAAGCACGCGGCTGCCGGCCCGCTTGCCGGGCTGTCCTTCGCGGTCAAGGACCTGTTCGACGTCAAGGGCTACCCGACCGGTGCCGGCTCGCCGCTGGTGCTGGCGCAGTCCGGCATCAAGGCCAAGACCGCCCCGGTGGTGAAGGCGCTACTCGACGCCGGAGCGCGCTTCGTCGGCAAGACCCACACCGACGAACTCGCCTTCTCGTTGAACGGCAACAACGCGCATTTCGGCGCGCCGATCAATCCGGCCGCGCCCGATCGCATCACCGGCGGCTCCTCCTCCGGCTCGGCTGCTGCGGTCGCCGGGCGGCTGGCCGATTTCGCGCTCGGCTCGGATACGGGTGGCTCGGTGCGCGCGCCGGCGAGCTATTGCGGCCTCTTCGGCATCCGGCCGAGCCATGGCCGGCTCTCTCTCAAGCGCGTCTGGCCGCTGGCCGAAAGCCTCGACACCGCCGGCTGGTTCGCGCGCGACGGCGAGGTCTTCGCCCGCGTCGGCGAGGTTCTGCTCGGCGATGACAAGGTCACCTTGCCCGAGACGCCGCGCCTCCTGCTTGCCGACGAGCTCTGCGCCCAGGCCGTGCCCGAGGCCGAAACCCTGCTACGCAACGTGGTGCAGCGCATCGTGCCGCTGCTCGGCGAGCCGCAATCGGTCACCGTCGCGCGCGATCTCGATCCGCTCTACTGGGCCGTGCGCCGCATCCAGGGCCGTGAGGCCTGGGCCTCGGACGGCCGGATGATCGAGCGCTTCGGCATGCCGCTCGGCCCGGGCGTCGCGGAGCGCTTCGCCTATTCCAAGGCTGTCAGCGACGCAGATGTCGCCAGCAGCGAGATGGTGCGAAAGCGCTTCCGCAGCAAACTCGCCAAACTGCTCGGCAGCGACGGCGTGCTGCTGCTGCCGACGGTCCCGGACATTGCCCCCCTCGCCGGCGCCAGCGAGAAGGAGCTCGAGGATTTCCGCAACCGGGCGATCCGGCTGCTCTGCCTTGCCGGTCTGTCGGGCTTCCCGCAGATCTCCGTCCCTGTCGCGCGGCGCGAGGGTGCGCCGCTTGGCCTGTCGGTGATCGGCCCCAAGGGCTCGGACAAGTCGCTGGTCGCGTTCGCCGTCCGCCTGGAGCGGGCGGCCCGCATTCGGATAGCTTGATCGCTTGATAGCGATTGTGTCAGCCCCCATCCTCTGGAGCGGGCTGGACGGGAGAGACGCCATGAGTGGCCACCATCACCACGACCACGATCACCATCACGACAACCACTTCACCCCGATCGAGGCGCGTGTGAAGGCTCTGGAATCGCTGATGGTCGCGAAGGGCTATGTCGACCCTGCCGCGCTCGACGCTATCGTCGAGACCTACGAGACGAAGATCGGCCCACGCAACGGCGCCCGCGTCGTCGCCAAGGCCTGGACCGATCCGGCCTATGCCGCACGACTCAAGGCGGATGGCTCGGCGGCCGTGGCCGAGCTCGGCTATGGCGGGCGCGGCGGCGAGCACATCGTCGCCTGCTTCAACACCCCCGAAGAGCACAACCTGATCGTCTGCACCTTGTGCTCCTGCTATCCGTGGCCGGTGCTGGGCCTGCCGCCGGTCTGGTACAAATCGCCGCCCTATCGCGCCAAGGCCGTGATCGACCCACGCGGCACGCTGGCCGATTTCGGCGTGACCTTGCCGGAAGGCCAGCGCATCCGCGTCTGGGATTCGACTGCCGAGACCCGTTTCATCGTCATCCCGATGCGCCCCGCCGGCACCGAAGGCTGGTCGGAGGAGAAGCTCGCCTCGATCGTCAACCGTGACGCGATGATCGGAACCGGGCTGCCGCGCGTTGAAGATGCCGAGGAGAAGCTGTCGTGAACGGCGGGCAGGATCTCGGCGGGCAGATGGGCTTCGGCCCGGTCAACCCTGAGCCGAACGAGCCGATCTTCCATGCCGATTGGGAAAAGCGCGTGCTCGCGATCAATGTCGCCGCCGGCGCCATGGGTGCCTGGACGATCGACGGAATCCGCGCCGCGCGCGAGAGCCTGCCGCCGGCGCAGTATCTCTCCTCCTCTTATTACGAGATCTGGCTGGCCGGGCTCGACAAGGTGCTCGTCCAGCACGGCTTCCTGACGCCGCAGGAGCTGGAACAGGGAACGCCCCTCGCTCCCGCCAAGCCGCCCAAGCGCGTCCTCAAGGGCGAGGAGGTCGAAGGCGTCCTGCGCCGCGGCTTCCCCTATGAGCGCGAGGCACAGGCGCCGGCGAAATTCGCCGTCGGCGACAAGGTCCGCACCCTCGTGATGCACCCGAAGCATCATACCCGTCTGCCACGCTATGCCCGCGGCAAGCTGGGCGTCGTCGAGCGCATCACCGGCTGCCATGTCTTCCCCGACACCGGCTCGCAGGGCCTGCCGGAAACGGCGCAATGGCTCTACACGATTGTCTTCACCGGCCCGGAGCTCTGGGGCCGCGATGCCGATCCGACTTCGACGGTCTCGATCGAGGCCTGGGAGAGCTATCTTGAGCCGGCCTGATACGGACCTCGCGGTTGCGCTCGCCGCCGATACGCCGATTCCGCGCGACGCCGACGGGCCGGTCTTCGCAGAGCCCTGGCAGGCCCAGGCCTTCGCGCTCGTCGTCGCCTTGCAGAACGAGGGCGTGTTCAGCGCCGATGAATGGGCGCAGGCGCTCGGCGCCGAGATCCGCGAGGCGGTCGCTGCTGGCGGCTGCCGCGACGGCTCGGATTATTACGAACGCTGGTGCGAGGCTCTGGAGCACCTGCTCATCGCGAAGGGCCTCGCCTCGCATGACGGCGTCGATGCGCTCGCGGCCTCATGGGCTCGCGCCGCCGAGGCGACGCCGCATGGCAAGCCGATCCTGCTGGAGAACGATCCGCAGAGGAGCTGAGCGGGCGCTGCTCAGGCGACCCCGAGCGACAGGAGGTCGTGCACATGCACGAGCCCGACCGGGCGCTCCTGCCCGTCGGCCACGATCAGCGCCGTGATGCGCAGCCGGTTGACCATTTCGAGCGCCTCGCCGGCCAGCGCATCGGGCGCAATCCGACGCGGATTGGGGCTCATCACGTCGCGCGCCCGCTGGGCGATGCCCCCACCGGCCATCAGCTTGCGGCGCAGGTCGCCATCCGTGACCACGCCGACGAGCTTTCCGTCCGGGTCGATCACGATCGCGCAGCCAAAGCCCTTGGACGAGATCATCTCGATCACGTCCGGAACCGCCGCATCGAGCCCGACCACCGGCAGGGCGCTGTCGCGATGCATGATGGTCTCGACAGTCTTGAGCTGCGCACCGAGCTTTCCACCCGGGTGGTAGACGAAGAAATCCTGGCGCGAGAAGCCGCGCGCCTCGAGCAGCGCGACCGCCAGCGCATCGCCGAGCGCGATCTGCATCGTCGTCGAGGTCGTCGGGGCAAGCCCGTTGGGGCAGGCCTCCTGTGCCTTAGGCAACAACAGCGTGACGTCGGCCTCGCGGCCGAGCGCGCTGTCGGCATTGGCGGTGATCGCGATTAGCCCGACGCGGAAGCGCCGTGTATGGGCGACGATGGCTGCGAGCTCCGCCGTCTCGCCCGACCAGGACAGTGCGACGACGACGTCCTCGGGCTGGACCATGCCGAGATCGCCATGGCTTGCCTCGGCCGGATGGACGAAATGGGCGGGCGTGCCGGTCGAGGCCAGCGTCGCCGCGATCTTGCGCCCGACATGGCCGGACTTGCCCATGCCGGAGACGACGACGCGCCCGCCGGCGGCCTGGATCATCGCCACCGCAGCGCTGAAGGGCTCGCCCAGTCCATTGGCCAAGGCGCCGTGAAGGGTATCGAGGCCGGCGCGTTCGGTCGCGATGGTGCGGAGCGCGGAAGCGCGAATATCGGCTGTCATGGCGCGCGCTCTAGCACAGTCCCTGCCGCGCTTGCCACCGCCATGGCGAGCCCACGACCCGTCATCCGTTTGGAGGATGCCTCTGGACGCGCCGCGCCACTAATGTCGAAATCGCGGGACGGACTTGTCCATGCAGCGAGGGCCTGAAGGAACGCATCCAGCGAGGATCGTGCCATGCCGCTGACGCCGAAAGAATATCTCGATCGCTACACCACGATCGTCGTCAAGCACCCGCTCGACGGCACGCAGGTGACGACCGGCCTGACCGGCTACGGTTCGGGCTGGGGCCCGGAGCCGGGTTGCAACCGCAAGACGCTCGGACCGAAGGCGCAGCAGGAATTCTTTGCCCTGAAGACCGCGCTGCAGAAGCACCTCAGCGGTGGCACCGGCAAGCTCAAGCCACTGCCCAAGGAGATCTATTTCAAGGACCAGCCCCTCGGGAATATTCCCTCGCTCGAAGCGTTCTATCCGATCACGCTGATCAACAGCTTCGTCGGCAAGGGCAGCCCGGACGAAATCCGCGACACGTTGCGGCTGGCGATCGCCCTCGGCCGCATCGGCGGCAAGCGGGACAAGGCCGGCCAGGCCGCCGGCGCCTCGACCATCGGCGAGTATATGGAGCGCTTCCTCACCCTCGACTGCAACGGGCTGGTCGGCAACTATTACGGCCTCAACAAGATCCCGAACGTCTCGGTGGGCAGCTACGCGGTCCCCGCCCGCTGTCGCAAGACGATGAACGACGTGCGCCAGGGGGACTGCATCGTCACCCACAGCAAGACCAGGCCCTATGAGCACATCGCCCTCGTCGAGCTCTGGCAGGTGACCGAGAACGTGCCGACGAAGGACATGAAGGGCACCGTCTTCGCCAAGATCGTCGAATGGGGCCAGGCCGGCGGCGAGGAAAAGCACTATACCGGCGCCACAGCGAAGACGATCAAGGTTGGCCCGGGGCCCGAGAAGGCCTGGGGCGTTGGCTTCGACGGAGCCAACGGCACCTATCGCTATGTGTTCGCGCCGCCGCCCTCCTTCTCGGAGCACAATGGCTGGCCCGATTAGGGTCTGAGGCCGATCCATTGACGCGTCGTTAACCGAGTTCGTTCTAACTCCGTTAACCATGCGCGCTCTCCCAGGCGTGCCCAAGCTCATGCCTTGGAGCGACGAAAGCCTCGTGTCCCGCCGCCTAACGCCCCTGCTTCTGACCGGCGTCGCCGCCGCGAGCCTCGCGCTCGCCGCGACGGCCGTGCAGGCGCAGCAGGCCCGCCGGACGGCGTTGCGGCCGAGCGTTCCCGCCTATGTCGCCCAGCAGCCCGCGCCGGAATTTCCCGTCGCCACCTCGATCTCGGCGACGCCCGATTCAATCGGCGACCCGGCAGCGCTGATCCAGCAACAGCGCTCGACGATTTCACGCGCCGCTCCGCCCCGTGCCAGTCGGTCGGTGCGTGGCGAATCCGTGCGCGGGGTCACCCAGCGCCAGTTCCGGCGGCCGCAGCCGACGGTGACCGGCCTGCCGCCGTCTCCGCCGCCGCCACCGCCCGTCCGCCGCGCCAGCACGGAGACAGACCCCTACGCACCGCTCGGCCTGCGGCTGGGCAATGTCGTGCTGAAGCCTGCGCTGACCAGCGGCATCGGCTACGACACAAATCCGCAGCGCACCGCCGGCCCAGACCGCAAGGGCTCGCCCTTCAGCCGCTTCGACGGCGAAACCGAGATCCAGTCGGACTGGAACGTCCACGAGCTCAAGGGCAAGCTGCGCGGCGGCTACAGCTCCTATTTCCGCAACCACGAGGCCTCGCGGCCCGATGGCGAGGGCGCTCTCGACTTGCGGCTCGATGCCTCGCGCGACACTCGCATCTTGCTCGAATCGCGCTTCAGGCTCGACACGCAGCGCCCCGGCTCGCCGGACCTCAACGCGCCCGTGGTGGGCCGCCCACTGGTCTATCAGTATGGCGGCTCGGCCGGCGTCACCCATGACTTCAACCGCCTGCAGATGACGCTGCGCGGCTCGATCGACCGGTACGACTACGAGGACGCGACCCTGATCAGCGGCGCCACGCTGAGCCAGGCCGATCGCAACCAGACCCAGTACGGCCTGCGCCTGCGCGCCGCATACGAGGTCACTCCCGGCTTCAAGCCCTTCGTCCAGGGCGAGATCGACACGCGGGAATTCGACGAGCCGGTCGATTCGAGCGGCTACCAGCGCTCCTCCGACGGCGCGACGGGCCGCATCGGCACGACCTTCGAGATCAGCCGCCAGATTACCGGCGAAATCTCCGGCGGCTACCAGAACCGCAAATATGACGACCCGCGCCTGCGCAACCTGAAGGGCTATGTCGGCGATGCCGCGATCCTTTGGGCGCCGACGCCGCTGACGACCGTGACCCTGCGCGGCACCTCAGAACTCGGCGACACCACCATCGCCGGCTCCTCGGGCACGCGGGTCCACCGTGCTGCGCTCGAGATCGCTCACGCGCTGCGGCGCAACCTGATCGTCACCGGCATCGGCGTCTTCAGCCGCACCGTCTATGAGGGCCCGAACCCGCGGGAGGATTATGCCAGCCTCGGCGCCCGCATCGAGTACAAGCTGACGCGCACCTTCTCGGTGCGCGCGAGCTTTACCCATGAAAGGCTGAACTCGACCGCCGTGGGCTCCGACTACACGGCGAATGTCGCGCAGGTGGGTCTGCGGGTGCAGTTCTAGGGACGCAACCCCGACTGCCCCCTACTCCATCCCCTCCAGCTCGACGATCAGCCCCTCGATCATCGAGAGTCCGATCTGCCAGAAGGCCGGATCGCGCGCGTCGAGCCCGAAGGGCGCCAGCAGCTCGGAATAGGGCTTGCTGCCACCTGCCGAGAGCAGGGCGAAATAGCGTTCCTGGAAGCCCTCCGCCGCGTTCTGGTAGACGCCGTAGAGCGAGTTCACCAGGCAATCGCCGAAGGCATAGGCGTAGACATAGAAGGGCGAATGGATGAAGTGCGGGATGTAGCACCAGAACGGCTCGTAGCCGGGGCCGAGCCGGATCGCCGGACCGAGGCTTTCGGCCTGCACGCTCATCCAGAGTTCGCACAACGCCTCGGCCGTCAGTTCGCCTGATCTGCGGGCCTCATGCACCTTCCGCTCGAAGGAGTAGAACGCGATCTGGCGCACGACCGTGTTGATCATGTCCTCGACCTTGGCCGCCAGCATCGCCTTGCGCTGCTTGGGGTCGGTCGTGCCGTCGAGCAGGCGGCGGAAGGTCAGCATCTCCCCGAAGACGCTCGCGGTCTCGGCCAGGGTCAGCGGCGTCGGCGCCATCAGCGCGCCATTGGGCGCCGCCAGCACCTGGTGCACGCCATGGCCGAGCTCATGGGCGAGCGTCATCACGTCGCGTGGCTTGCCCTGGTAGTTGACGAGGACATAAGGGTGCGCGGATGGCACCGTGGGATGCGCAAATGCGCCCGGCGCCTTGCCCGGGCGGACCGGCGCGTCGATCCAGTGCTCGTCGAAGAAGCGCCGCGCGATCCCGGCCATCGCCGGTGAGAAGGCACCATAGGCGTCGAGCACCGTGTCGCGCGCCTCGGTCCAGGGGATCGTGCGCTGCTCGACCTGCGGCAGCGGCGCGTTGCGGTCCCAGAAATCGAGCTCCTCGCGGCCGAACCACTTCGCCTTCAGCTTGTAGTAGCGGTGCGACAGTCGCGGATAGGCTTCGCGCACGGCGGAAACGAGGGCGTCAACGACTTCACGTTCAACCCTATTGGCGAGGTGGCGCGAATCCGCGACATCCTCGAACTTGCGCCAACGGTCGGAGATTTCCTTGTCCTTGGCGAGCGTATTGGTGATCAGCGCGAAGATGCGCAGATTGCCGCGGAACACCTCGCTCAGCGCCTCGGCGGCGGCCTTGCGCACGGCGCCATCGGCGTCCTGCAGCTTGTTCAGCGTCAGTTCGAGAGTCAGCTCCTCCTCGCCGAACTTGAAACGCAGCGAGGCGATGGTCTCGTCGAAGAGACGGTTCCAGGCGGCATGCCCGGTCATCGACTTCTCGTGGAACAGGGCCTCGATCCGGTCCTCGAGCTGATGCGGCTTGTCCTTGGCCAGATCCTCGATCCAGGGCTTCCAGTGCGACAGCGGCGGCTGCGCCACGACGCGCGCCAGCAGATCGGGCTCGATGCGGTTAAGTTCGAGCTCGAAGAACAGCAGCTCGGTTACCGCCGCATTCAGCTTGTCCTGCGTGTCGCCATAGAACTTGGCGCGCTGCGGGTCGGTGGTGTCGCCGGCATAGACGAGCCCGGCATAGGCGCCGATCCGTCCAAGCAGGTCGCTCAGTTTCTCGAAGGTTCCGACGGCCTCGGCCAGCAGCGCGCTGGCGTCCTCGCGCTCGGCCAGCGCTGCCAGCTTGCCGCGATAGAGCGCAGCAAAGCCCTGCGCCTGCGTCATCGCGCCCTCAAGATCAGCCTTCAGGACGGCCGAATCCATCGACGGGTAGAGATGGCTGAGGTCCCACTCCGGCAAGGGGCCGAGTGCCCTGGCCGCACGGGCCGCGGCGGTCTCGGCGGCGCTGGCGCGCATCGCCCCGTCAAACGCAGTCGTCATCTCTGAATCACCTCGCAGGATCGGGCTGGCTCTACACTCATATGCGCGGGCGAGGTGACGCGATCAACGCTGGCGTGAGGCTGGCGTGGTCGCAGGCCGCCGCCGAGGCCGTGATGCCGCCGCACTTCGCTTAAGCACCGCTTAACCGTTCTGGCCGAGGATGCCCCAGAACGGAACAGCGATTCCGCTGCTGATCGCATTCAGCATCCCGTGCCCGGCTACCGAGGTGTCATGACAGCCACCGTCCTCGTCGTCGACGACGATCCCGTCCAGCGGCGCCTGCTCGACGCCATGCTCAAGCGCTTCGGCTATGACGTCGTCACCGCCGAAACCGGCCACGATGCGCTCCAGCAAATCGCCGGGCCCGGCGGCGAGCGCTTCGATGCGGTCGTCCTCGACCTCGTCATGCCCGAGCTCGACGGCATGGGCGTGCTCGCCGCCCTGCGCGAGCGCGGCATCGAGACCCCCGTCATCGTGCAGACGGCCAATGGCTCGATCGAGACCGTCGTGCAGGCGATGCGTGCCGGCGCGATCGACTTCGTCGTCAAGCCGGTCGGCGCCGAACGCCTGCAGATCTCGCTCAAGAATGCGCTCAAGCTCGGCGCCCTCGAGCACGAGCTGCGCCACATCAAGCGGCGCAACGCCGGCACGCTCGGCTTCCGCGACCTCGCCACCAAGAGCGCCGACATGGCCCGCGTCGTGCGCCTCGCCGAACGCGCGGCGAAGTCGAACATCCCGATCCTGGTCGAGGGTGAGTCCGGCGTCGGCAAGGAGGTGCTTGCCCGCGCGATCCAGGGCTCCAGCGACCGCAAGGGCAAGCCCTTCGTCACCGTGAACTGCGGTGCGATCCCGCACAACCTCGTCGAATCGATCCTGTTCGGCCACGAGAAGGGCTCATTCACCGGCGCGACCGAACGCCATGTCGGCAAATTCGTCGAGGCCAATGGCGGCACCCTTTTCCTCGACGAGGTCGGCGAACTGCCTCTCGACGCGCAGGTCAAGCTGTTGCGCGCCATCCAGGAGGGCGAGGTCGATCCGGTCGGCGGCAAGAAATCAGTGCGCGTCGACATCCGCATCATCTCCGCGACGAACAAGAGCCTGCTCGACCAGGTCAAGGCCGGTGAGTTCCGCGAGGACCTCTACTACCGGCTCAACGTCTTCCCGATCACCCTGCCGCCGCTGCGTCAGCGCCGCGAGGACATCCCCGATCTGGCGCGCGGCTTCCTCGCCCGCTTCGCTGCCGAGGAAGGCAAGAAGCTGCGCGGCATCTCCGCCGAGGCGCTGTCCCTGATCGGCGGCTATGACTGGCCGGGCAATGTCCGCCAGCTCGAGAACGCGATGTTCCGCGCGGTGGTGCTCGCCGATGGCGACGAGCTCACCGTCGCCGAATTCCCGCAGATCGCGGCGCAGATGGACGGCTTCGACGTCCGCATCCCGCCGGCGCCCGCGCCGCTCGGACCGGCGGAGGCGCGCAGCGAGTCGCCGCGCATCATCCAGATGCCGGTGCGCGACCCCAATGCTCTCGACCTCGTCGAGGGCTCCGACATGCGCAAGCTCGACGAGCTCGAGCGCGAGATCATCAAATTCGCGCTGGTGCATTATCGCGGCCACATGTCCGAGATCTCGCGCAAGCTCGGTATCGGCCGCTCGACCCTCTACCGCAAGCTCAAGGATTACGGGCTGATCGAGCCTGAATCGGGCGCGGATGAAACCGACGCGGCCTGAGCCGCGACCAACCGAATGCAGCCGCGTGTTGCGCTGCCGCATCTTGTCGTAACGGACCGAGTCACGCAGGAATGGCGGCACTCGGCAGAATTCAGGGATAGCGACCATGCGTCGTCGCCAATGGGCGAATCTGGCTTGCGTCTCGGCTCTGGCGCTCTCTCTCGGATGTGCCGCAGCCCTCGCCGAGGGCGGCGCCGGCACCGATCCGACGCTGGGGATTCCGCTGCCGGAGCAGCCTGCGCTCGTTATCCTTGACGGTGAAAAGCCGGCCGCAGCTCAGCCGCAGGCCAGGGCCGAGGCGACGCCGGACACACCCGCCGACGCCCGCTCTGCGACGGCCGGCACCGCCGATTCCGAGCCCGGCATGGTGACCGGCGCGGTCACGCCCTCGGCCCAGCCGCATGGCAGCCTCGTCACGCCGGACCTGCCCGCAGCGCCGGCCGCGACGCCGGACGAGCCCGTCGAACTCGACATACCCGAGATCGAGTTGCCGCCCGCCGACCCGGCGCTGACCCCGGTCATCAAGCCCGAAGCCGCCCCTGAGCCCACGACTCCGCCGATGCGCTCGGCCGAACCGCTGATCGCGCCGCCCGACCTGCCCAAGGTCGTGGTCGATCTGCCCCCGGCCTCCGAATTCGCCGCGGACATCACGAAGCGTGCCGCCGAGGCCCTGGCCCTGCCGCGCCTCGGCGAGCGCGAGCGCGCCGACATCCTCGCCGCCTATGAGGCCAACGGCAACAAGCCACTCTGGATCGACGGCAAGGGCTGGAGCGAGGCCGGCAAGCGCCTGACAGCACGGCTCAGCCGCGCCACCGAGGACGGGCTGCGCCCGGCCGACTACCCGCTGCCGGCCTTCGAGGCCAGCGACAAGGGCAGCCTCGCGGAGGCCGATGTCAGGCTCTCCGCGCTCGTCGTGCTCTATGCCCGCGATGCGCGCGGCGCCCGCATCGAGCCTCGCCGTCTCTCGAAGCTGCTGACGCCGACGCTGTCTCTGCCTTCGGCCACCGAGGTCCTGTCGGAGCTGAGCGGCGCGACAGATGCCGGCGCCGTTCTCGCCGGCTACAACCCGCAGCATGAAGGCTATCGCCGCCTCAAGGCCAAGCTCGCGGAGCTCCGTGAACATCTCGACGATACGCCGCTGGTGCGGATCCCGGCCGGCCCTGCCCTGAAGCTCGGCATGCGCGACGAGCGTGTTCCGCTGGTGCGCGCCAGGCTCGGCCTCGGCCCGACCGAAGAGCCGGTCTTCGACCGCTCGACGGCGACCGCTCTCGCCGCCTTCCAGAAGCAGGCCGGCCTTCCCGCCAACGGCATCCTCGGCGCGCAGACGCTGGCCGCGCTCGGCACGCCGGCGCGAGCCCGCGGCGAGCAGGATATCGTCGCCCAGATGGAGCGCTGGCGCTGGCTGCCCGTCGATCTCGGCGCCAAGCACATCATGGTCAACGTGCCCGAGTTCCGCGTTCGCGTCGTCGAACAGGGGCGGGTCGTCCATGAGACGCGCGCCATCGTCGGCAAGCCCGAAACCGCGACGCCCATCTTCTCGCACAAGATGGACCATGTGATCGTCAACCCGTCCTGGTATGTGCCGCCCTCGATCCTGAAGAAGGAATTCATCCCGGGTCTGGCTGCGGATCCGGAATACGCGGCCAAGCGCGGCTATGTCGTGACCCGCAGCAAGGGCGGCGGCATCTCGGTGCGTCAGCCGCCGGGCGAGCGCAACGCGCTCGGCTGGATCAAGTTCATGTTCCCGAACGAACATGCGGTCTACCTGCACGACACGCCCAACCGCCGGCTCTTCGCCAATGAGCGGCGCGCCTTCAGCCATGGCTGCGTCCGCGTCGACAACCCCTTCATGCTCGCCGACCAGGTGCTCGGCGCGGAATGGACGCATGAGCGGCTCAAGCGCCTGATCGGCTCCGGCGAGCGCCGCATCAACCTGCCGCAGCCGCTGCCGATCCACCTCGTCTACAACACCCATGTCGTCGGAGCGGACGGCAAGCTGACGACCTTCGAGGATCTCTATGGCTTCCACCGCATGGTGCGACAGGCGCTCGAACAGCAGGGCTGATCCAACTGGCTGAAATTTGGGCACCTTTTCGCCACGATCCACAGCTAGCCAGCGGAACGCAAAAAATGTTGGCATGCCAAATCCCGGCTTGCTAACCAATCGTTAACGCTTCTCCGCAACTGTTCGTTCACGTTCATTCGCGCCGCTCAGCCGGGGCATCGAGACGGGTCAGGCAGATTGGGCAGGTCAAACGCCACGCTTTCGGGACGGCCTCTGTCGCGCTCGAAGCCGGTTCTTCGTCGGGCGCTGGCGCTGGGCGTCGCAGCGGGCGCACTGCTGCTCGGCGTGCGCGGTACCCAGGACGCCATCGCCAATGGCGACACCCGCACGCTGACCATCCGGCACATGCACACCAAGGAGGAGACGACCGTCACCTTCAAGCGTGACGGCCGCTATCTATCCGAAGGCCTCGAAAAGCTGAACTGGGCCCTGCGCGACTGGCGCACCGACGAGCCGATCCGGATGGATCCGCGCCTGTTCGACGTCGCCTGGGAGGTGCAGCGCATGGTCGGCTCCGAACAGCCTTTCCATGTCGTCTCGGCCTATCGCTCGCCGGGCACCAATTCGATGCTGCGCCGCCGCTCCAGCGCCGTCGCCAAGCACAGCCAGCACATGCTCGGCAAGGCGATGGACTTCTATCTGCCGGACACGCCGACCGCCCGCATCCGCGAAGCCGGAATGCGACTCCAGCGCGGCGGCGTCGGCTTCTACCCTGGCGCCCACACCCCCTTCGTGCATCTCGACGCCGGCTCGGTTCGCTCCTGGCCGCGCATGACGCGCGATCAGCTCGTTCGCCTGTTCCCCGACGAGAAGACCGTCCACCTTCCGGCGGACGGCCAACCCTTGGGCGGCTATGAATTGGCCAAGGCCGAGATCCTGGCGGGCGGCGGCGCCGTCGCCGGCTATGCCGCCGCCGATCTCGACGAGGGCGCGGTGATCTCGTCGGGCCGCAAGAGCCTCTGGGCCGCGCTGTTCGGCGGCGACGAAGAAGAGGCGGATGCCCGCCCGACCCGCGGTCGCCGCGCCGCGCCGCGGCCTCAGCCCACCGTCATGGCCTATGCCAACAGCGGCTACGAAGACAACAATTCCAACGATGGCGGCCGCTTTGCCGTCGCCATGGCGGCTCCTGAACCCGCCCCGCGCTCCCTGGCACGCGAGCGGGCCGACCGGCTGGCGCCCCGCGCCGGCGAGCCGCCGGCGGCCCAGGCGGTCGCTCCCGTCAATGCCGCTGCGGCGCCTCTGCCGCCGCAGGAGAGCCGGCCGTCCCTCGTCGATGCCCCGATCCCGCTCGCCCGTCCGCGCGGCCTGACCCTGCCACAGCAGCCCGGCGACGGCCCGGTCCAGGTCGCCGCGCTGCCGGGAGCCGGCGGCGCACTCGCCTTTGCCCAGCAGCCGGCACCTGCCGATCAAAAGCTCGTCCTCGCGGCCCTGCCGCCACGGCGGCCGGGCGAAATCGCGGGCCTGGCCGAGACGGTGATCGCCGGCCGGCCGACCAACGCACCCTTGCCGCCGATGCGGCCGACCGCCCTGGCGCCCTTCGCCCTGGCGAGTCACTCGACCACGCAGGCGCTGTCGGCCCAGCCGGGCCTCCGCGGCTCGGACGCGGCGACGCAGCCAGCCGTTCCGGAAGGCCGCCTCGTCACGGTCAGCCATCCGCTGCCGCCCAGCCGACCGCAGACCGGTGGCGTGAGCGTCGCCGCGTCGACGCCCGCCCGACATGCCGCCACGCCGATCGTGGCTCAGTATGACGCCGACCGCACAGGCCTTGATTCACTCTTCGCCGCGGTGGCGCGCACCCCCGCCCCTGCCGGCACCAGCGTGACGGTGGCGACCGCTCGCGCCAAGGCGACCTCGCATGCCAGCGCTCCGATCGCGGGACCCAGCCCGGCCGCTGCGCTCGGTTTCAGCCATGCCGAGCCGAGCGACGCCAAGACCGGCTCCTTCAGCGGTCCGGCCGTGCGGGCGCTGCCGACCAACTTCGTTCAGAACTGAACCGATCCGTCCCCCGCGTTAACCGATTGCTGACCCCGCTCGCGTCACACTGCCGGCGATTCGCCAGCAGTGAGAGTGAGATGGGACAGGTTCTGCAGTTTCGACTGCCGCAAAATCGGGAAGTCGCCCCGGTCGGGCTCGCGCTCGATCTGCTCTCGGCCGTGGATTTCGCGCTGCGCGATCTGACCGACATCGGCAACCATGTCACGCTGGAAGCCGTGCGCGAGCAGGCCGCCGCCTGCCGCGAGATGCTGGAAGCCGCCTACCTCGCCGAGTGCGAGCACGGCTGACGCCGTCAGAGCGCCGTCAAAATGCGGCGGCGCTTTCCGGCGGGCATTGTGGCATAGCTGATCCCAACTTCGCGTAACGGCAGTTGGTCGATGATCATACGCCAGCTCATCTATCTCGACGCGCTCGCCCGCGAGAAGCACTTCCGCCGCGCCGCCGAGGCCTGCCACGTCTCGCAACCGACGTTGTCGGCCGCCATCGTGCAGCTCGAGGAGGAGCTCGGCGTCCTGATCGTCGAGCGCGGCCGGCGCTTCCAGGGTCTGACCCGGGAAGGCGAGGTCGTGCTCGCCCACGCCCGCCGCATCCTCGCCGAAGCCGACCAGATGAAGGACGCGATCGCGGAACTGCGCGAGGGCGTCAGTGGCAGGATCAGGCTCGGGGCCGTCCCGACGGCCCTGCCGATGATCGCCCATATCACCGCACCATTCTCGACACGCTACCCCGGCGCCTCGCTTGCGGTGCTGTCTCTGACCTCGACCGAGATTCAGGACGGGATCGACAATTTCGAGCTCGATGTCGGCCTGACCTATCTCGACAACGAGCCGCTCGAACGGGTCATCTCGAAGCCGATCTATCAGGAATCCTACGTGCTCCTGACCCGCGAGGACGGGCCGCTCGGCGAACGCGAGACCATTACCTGGGCCGAGGCCGCGGGCCTGAAGCTCTGCCTGCTCACGGCGGACATGCAGAACCGGCGCATCATCGACGGCATCTTCCGCTCGGTCGGCCATGCGCCGAAGCCGGCGATCGAAACCAATTCGATCTTCAATCTCTGCTCGCATGCCGGCATCCAGGGCGTCTCCAGCATCGTCTCGTCCCAATTGCTGGAGTTCTTCGGCCTGCCGCTCGGCACCAAGGCGTTGCCGCTGGTCGAGCCCAGGGCGAAGCGCACGATCGGCCTGATCATGGCCGACCGCCAGCCGGCGGCGCCGTTGGCCCGCAACCTGCTGATGATGTCCGGCACCGTGACCGAGGCGGCGCTGCAGCGTCGGCCAATCGTCAAATAGACCGGACCTATCGCATTCGGTTCAAACTTGGACCGCAGGCACCTGACGGCCCGAAGCCATCTGCAGAATGCGCCTTCTGGAAGTCGGACATCCTCCGTCCAGCACAGCCTTTGCCTCGAATTGATAGTCGTGACCTATCACTCAGTCGGAACAAACGATTTGAAATCATCCTAAACTTCGCCACCCTCTCATCCTGTCGAGGAGCCGAAGAACGCTTCAGATCGGAGGGACGATGGCCGAGTATCCAGCCTGGGATCAGGATGAGGCGCGCTCCATCGTCGCCGGTTTTGCTCATCTTGAAGGCGCAGCACTGCCGATCCTGCACGCCCTTCAGGCCACGTTCGGCTATGTCGATCCCAAGGCGGTAGCACTGATCTCCGATGCCCTGAACCTGTCGCGCGCCGAGGTCCACGGCACGATCTCCTTCTACCATGATTTCAAGACGGCTCCGCAGCCGGCCCGCGTGGTCAAACTCTGTCGCGCCGAGGCCTGCCAGGCGCTAGGTTGCGAGGCGCTCGTCGATCACCTCGAGCGCGATTACGGCATCACCGTCGACGGCCATGCCGGCGCCGTTGCAGTCGAGACCGTCTACTGCCTCGGAAACTGCGCCTTGGGTCCTTCGGCACTGATCGACGGGGAACTCGTTGGCCGCATCGATGCCGACAGGCTGGCCGAGCTCTGTCACGGAGCCCACGCATGAGCCCGGCTGCCGCCCCGATCCGGATCTTCGTGCCCATCGATGCGGCGGCCCTGTCGGTCGGCGCCGGGCGCGTCGCAGAGGCGATCGCCCGCGAGGCCCAGTCGCGCGGTATCGCGGTCGATATCGTCCGCAACGGCTCGCGCGGCATGCTCTGGCTCGAGCCGCTCGTCGAGGTCGAGAGCGAGGACGGCCGCATCGCCTATGGCCCGGTCGTAGCCAGGGATGTCGCGGGCCTGTTCGAGACCGGCTTCCACTTCGGTTCGCCTCATGCTCTGCGCCTGGGCCTCACCGAAGAGCTGGACTGGATGAAGCGGCAGCAGCGCCTGACCTTCGCCCGGATCGGCGTCACCGATCCGTTGTCGCTGGCCGATTACCGCACCCATGACGGGCTCGCTGGGTTGAACGCCGCGCTCGGCATGACCGGAGCGGAGATCGTCGAGGCGGTCAGGGCGTCGGGCCTGCGCGGGCGCGGTGGGGCGGGCTTCCCGACCGGCATCAAGTGGAAGACCGTACATGACGCGCAGGCGGAGCAGAAATACATCGTCTGCAATGCCGACGAGGGCGACAGCGGCACCTTCGCCGACCGCATGCTGATCGAAGGCGACCCCTTTATGCTGATCGAGGGCATGGCGATCGCCGCGCTCGCGGTCGGCGCGACCCGTGGCTACATCTATCTGCGCTCGGAATATCCGCATGCCTTCCGGACGCTGCAGCGCGCCATCCTGAAGGCCGAGAGCGCCGGTATCCTCGGCGACAGCGTGCTCGGTTCGGGCCATGCGTTCCATCTCGAGGCCCGCCTCGGCGCCGGGGCCTATATCTGCGGCGAGGAGACCTCGCTGCTCGAAAGCCTCGAAGGCAAGCGCGCGATCGTGCGTGCCAAGCCACCGCTGCCGGCCCTGCAGGGCCTGTTCGGCAAGCCGACCGTCGTCAACAACGTGCTGTCCTTCGCCGCGGTACCGTGGATCCTGCAACACGGTGCGCAGACCTATGCCGATTACGGGCTCGGCCGTTCGCGCGGCACGCTGCCGGTGCAACTCGGCGGCAACGTCAAGCGCGGCGGTCTGATCGAGCTCGCCTTTGGCATCAGCTTGCGCGAGATCATCGAGGATCTCGGCGGCGGTACCCTCTCGGGCCGTCCGATCCGCGCGGTGCAGGTCGGCGGGCCGCTCGGCGCCTATCTGACCGCGGCCCAACTCGACGTCGCCATGGATTACGAGGCGCTGGCCGCGATGAAGGCGATGCTCGGCCATGGCGGCATCGTCGTCTTCGACGACAGCGTCGACATGGCCAGGCAGGCGCGCTTCGCCTTCGAGTTCTGCGCCAAGGAGAGCTGCGGCAAGTGCACGCCCTGCCGGATCGGCGCGACGCGTGGCGTCGAGACGATGGACCGCATCATCGCGAATATCGACCGGCCGAAGAACATCGCCGTGCTGCGCGACCTGTCGAAGCTGATGACCGACGCCTCGCTCTGCGCCATGGGCGGCCTGACGCCGATGCCGGTGATGAGCGCGCTGAACCATTTCGCAGAGGATTTCGACCGGCCGCCGCCGTCCAAGACGTTCCCGCTGGCCGCCGAGTAAGGAGCCTGCCATGAGCCTGATCAAGGAGATCGATTTCGGCACGCCGATCCGGGTTTCGGAGAAGACGGTAACGCTGACGATCGACGGAGAAAGCGTCACGGTGCCGGCCGGCACCTCGGTGATGGCTGCGGCGATGAGCCTCGGCACCAAGATCCCGAAGCTCTGCGCCACCGACTCGCTGGAGCCGTTCGGCTCCTGCCGGCTCTGTCTGGTCGAGATCGAAGGCAGGCGCGGGACCCCTGCCTCCTGCACGACGCCGGCCGAGGACGGCATGGTGGTCCGCACGCAGTCGGAGAATCTCTCCGGCCTGCGCAAGGGCGTGATGGAGCTCTACATTTCCGACCATCCGCTGGATTGCCTGACCTGCTCGGCCAATGGCGACTGCGAATTGCAGGACATGGCGGGCGCCGTGGGCTTGCGCGAAGTTCGCTACGGCTATGAGGGCGAGAACCACGTCTTCGCCAAGACGGCCGACGGCCTCGCCAACGAGAACTGGCTCGGCCTCGACAGCTCGAACCCGTATTTCACCTATGACCCGACCAAATGCATCGTCTGCAACCGCTGTGTCCGGGCCTGCGAGGAGGTACAGGGCACCTTCGCCCTGACGATCACCGGGCGGGGCTTCGACTCGCGCGTCGCCCCCGGCCCGACCGATTTCCTCGGCTCCGAATGCGTCTCTTGCGGCGCCTGCGTACAGGCCTGCCCGACCGCGACGCTGATGGAGAACAGCGTCATCGCCATGGGCCAGCCGGAGCATTCCAAAGTCACGACCTGCGCCTATTGCGGCGTCGGCTGCTCCTTCAAGGCGGAGATGCAGGGCGACAAGGTCGTCCGCATGGTGCCCTACAAGGACGGCAAGGCCAATGAGGGCCATTCCTGTGTGAAGGGCCGCTTCGCCTGGGGCTACGCCACCCATGCCGACCGGATCACCAGGCCGATGATCCGCGAGAAGATCACCGATCCCTGGCGCGAAGTGTCATGGGACGAGGCCATTCAGCACGCGGCCTCCGAGTTCAAGCGCATCCAGGCGAAATACGGCCGGGAGTCGCTCGGCGCCATCACCTCGTCTCGCTGCACCAATGAGGAGGTCTTCCTCGTGCAGAAGCTGGTGCGCGCCGGCTTCGGCAACAACAATGTCGATACCTGCGCCCGCGTCTGCCACTCGCCGACGGGCTACGGGCTGAAGACGACGCTGGGAACCTCCGCCGGCACCCAGGACTTCAAGTCGGTCGCCAAGGCCGACGTCATCCTCGTCATCGGCGCTAACCCGACGGACGGCCACCCGGTCTTCGCCTCGCGCATGAAGAAGCGCCTGCGCGAGGGGGCGAAGCTCATCGTCGCCGACCCGCGCCGCACCGACATCGTCAAGTCGCCCCATATCAAGGCCGACTATCATCTCCAGCTCAAGCCCGGCACCAATGTCGCGCTGATCAACGCGCTCGCCCATGTCGTCGTCACCGAGGGGCTGATCGACGAGGATTATGTCCGCGAGCGCTGCGACCTCGCCGATTTCGAGATCTGGGCCCGCTTCATCGCGCAGGAGCAGAATTCCCCCGAGGCCAGCGAACAGTTCACCGGGGTTCCCGCCGCCGATGTGCGGGAGGCGGCGCGGCTCTATGCCAGGGGCGGCAACGGCGCGATCTATTACGGCCTCGGCGTCACCGAGCACAGCCAGGGCTCGACCATGGTGATGGGCATGGCCAACCTCGCCATGGCGACCGGCAATATCGGCCGCGACGGCGTCGGCATCAATCCGCTGCGCGGCCAGAACAATGTCCAGGGCGCCTGCGACATGGGCTCTTTCCCGCACGAGTTCACCGGCTACCGCCACGTCTCGGACGATGCCACGCGGCAGGTCTTCGAGATGATGTGGGGCGTGACGCTCGATCTGGAGCCGGGCCTGCGCATCCCCAACATGCTCGACGAGGCCGTCGGCGGCACCTTCAAGGCGCTCTACGTCCAGGGCGAGGACATCGCCCAGTCCGATCCCAATACCCAGCATGTCACGGCCGGGCTGTCGGCGATGGAATGTGTCGTGGTGCAGGACCTGTTCCTGAACGAGACCGCGAAATACGCCCATGTCTTCCTGCCGGGCTCCTCCTTCCTGGAGAAGGACGGCACCTTCACCAATGCCGAGCGCCGCATCAATCGCGTCAGGCAGGTGATGGCGCCGCTCTCGGGCAAGTCCGAATGGCAGGTCACGCTCGATTTCGCCCGGGCCCTCGGCTACGAGATGGCCTATTCCCACCCTTCCGAAATCATGGACGAGATCGCAAGGCTGACACCGAGCTTCGCTGGCGTCAGCTACGACAAGCTCGAACGGCTCGGCTCGGTGCAATGGCCCTGCAACGAAAAGGCGCCGGCCGGCACGCCGCTGATGCATGTCGACCGCTTCGTGCGCGGCAAGGGCAAGTTCATGATCACGGAGTTCGTGCCGACCGAGGAACGGACGGGCGCGCGCTTCCCGCTGATCCTGACGACGGGACGCATCCTGTCGCAATACAATGTCGGCGCGCAGACCAGGCGTACCGCCAACGGTGCCTGGCATGACGAGGACGTGCTGGAGATTCACCCCTTCGACGCCGAGAACCGCGGCGTTAAGACGGGCGATCTCGTCGCACTCACCAGCCGATCGGGCGACATCTCGCTGCGCGCCGAGGTCTCCGAGCGCATGCAGCCCGGCGTCGTCTACACCACCTTCCACCATGCCGAGACCGGCGCGAACGTCATCACGACGGACTATTCCGACTGGGCGACGAACTGCCCGGAATACAAGGTGACCGCCGTCGAGGTCCGGCGCACGAACTATTATTCGCAATGGCAGGAGCGCAATCGCGAAGAGGACGTCTCGCTGCGCCGGATCGCGGGCAAGAACACGGGACGGCTGCCGGATGCCGCGGAATAGTTCGCCCGCCCAGCCCCCGGCAAGTTGGGCCGTCGAGGCGGCACCGGTGCGCTTTGCCACCGGGCCCGGCGCGGCGGTGAGCGCCGAGGTCGCCGTCGAGGCGCCGATCAACATCGTCTACGGCAACCAGCCCTATGCGGTGATGATGGCGACGCCGTCCGATCTCGAGGATTTCGTCACCGGCTTCAGCCTGACCGAGGGCATCGTCGCCCAAGCCGGAGAGATCAGGGGCATCGAGGTGGCGCCGCAGCGCGATGGCATCGTCGTGACGGTCGATCTCGTGCCCGGCCGCTTCCGCGAACATTTGGCGCGCCGGCGCAACCTGTCAGGCCGCACATCCTGCGGCCTTTGCGGCGTCGAGACGCTTGCCGAAATGCCAGTCGCCCGGGGCGGCATGTCGCCCCTCCCACCGATACGGGCGGAAGCCGTCGCATCAGCGCTGGCCGCGCTCGAACGCCATCAGCCGCTGCATCGCCTGACCCGCGCCGTCCATGCCGCGGCCTGGTGCGACAATCGCGGCACGATCCTCGCCGCGCGCGAGGATGTCGGCCGGCACAACGCCTTGGACAAGCTGATCGGCGCCCGGCTGAGGGCCGGCCACGAGGCCGGCAACGGCTTCATCCTGGTCACCAGCCGCGCGTCGTTCGAGATGATCGAGAAGACGGCGATCTTCGGGGCACGGACACTGGTTACGATCTCGGCGCCAACCTCGCTGGCAATCGAGCGTGCGAGGGCGCTCGGCCTGACGCTGATCTGCACTGCGCGCGGCAACGGCGCGACGCTCTACGCCGGTCACCTCGCTGAGACCGCCGAGGCGCAGGCGCGATGACCAAGACGAAGGACGGCAATCGATGATCGGAAACGATGCGGGCGAAAAGCACGCCAAGCTCGCGCGCATGGCCAACCAGATCGGCGACTACTTCAAGGCCTACCCGGAACAGCAGGCGGTCGCCGCGATCGCCGATCACATCAACCAGTTCTGGAGCAAGCGGATGCGCGAGGATTTCCGCGCTGGCTTCGAGGAAGACGCCTCGGCCCTGTCCTCGCTGGTGCGGCAGGCGCACGCCAGGATCGCGCCCGCACGAAACGCCTGAGCACGGCGTCCACAGCCCAACGGCACGCGAAGGCGCCGCTTTCAAGCGAATTGTGGGAGATCAGCACGTTACGTGCGGCCTGGTGGAGCTGAGGGGATTCGAACCCCTGACCTCTGCAGTGCGATTGCAGCGCTCTCCCAACTGAGCTACAGCCCCGAGGCGCTGGCCTTCTAGGCCCTGCGTCGCGTGTCTGTCAATCGCCCTCGCCATGAGTTTCTCAGGAGAGTTTCTCGGGCGAGTTCCACCGGCCGGGTGGGGACGGAGCGCGGCTGTTCAACGACGATCAAGAGGAATGCCGATGCGTGCTGTTCTCGACGTGGTGATGCTCGCCTTGAACATCTACACATGGCTGCTGATCATTTCGGCGGTGCTGAGCTGGCTGATCGCCTTCAACGTCCTCAACACCCGCAACCAGTTCGTCGCGACCGTCTGGGACATGCTCTACCGGGTCACCGAACCGGTGCTGCGCCCGATTCGCAACATGCTGCCCAATCTCGGCGGCCTCGACATCTCGCCGATCATCCTGCTGCTCGGCATCTTCTTCATCCAGAGCGTGATCGTCCGTTACATCTACCCGAACGTCTTCTGAGGGCGGTTCGCTGCACGGCGTGACCGCGCCCTGGACCGCCGTCGACGACGGCTTGCGCCTGACGGTCAGGCTGACCCCGCGCGGCGGCCGCGACGCGATCGACGGTGTCGAGACCCTCGCCGATGGCCGCCCGATCCTGAAGGTGCGGGTGCGCGCGGCGCCCAGCGACGGCGAGGCGAATGCCGCGCTGATCGCGCTTCTGGCCCGTGAACTCGACCTGCCACGCTCGGGCGTCGCCCTTGTCGCGGGCGCAACTGCGCGCCTGAAGACCGTGGCGTTGACGGGCGACGCACAAAGCCTCGTCGGCCGGCTGAAGGCGAAGATCGCGCTCGGATGACGTCCCCGGAAGCCTTCCGCGCTGCAGCATGCGCTTGACGAAACCGCGCGCCTCCTGTTCCAAGGAGCCATGGACAAGCCAGCAGCCCCCTTTCCCGATCGGCTGACCGAAGGCTACCGCGCCTTCCTCGACGATCGTTTCGACCGCGAGAAGGATCGCTACGAGAAACTCGCCGAAAGCGGCCAGACCCCGAAGATCCTCCTGATCGGCTGCTGCGATTCGCGGGTCTCGCCGGAAGTCATCTTCGATGCGGGGCCCGGCGAGATGTTCGTCGTCCGCAACGTCGCGAATCTCGTGCCGCCCTTCTCGCCCGACGACCAGCTCCACGGCACCTCTGCCGCGCTCGAATATGCGGTGCAGGCGTTGAAGGTCGAGCACATCGTCGTGCTCGGCCATGGCCGCTGCGGCGGCATCCGCGCCTTCGCCGACGATACGCAGGGCCCGCTCTCCTCGGGCGACTTCATCGGCAAATGGATCACGCTGATCGGCCCCGCCGCCGAACGCTCCGGCGGGCGCGGGCGCCACGAGACGTTGGACGGCTATGTCGAGCGCCTGGCCTTCGCCTCGATCCAGCAGTCGCTCGCCAATCTGCGCAGCTTCCCCTGCGTGCAGATCCTTGAGGGCAAGGGCAAGCTGCATCTGCATGGCGCCTATTTCGCCGTCGCCACGGGTGTGCTGATGATCCTTGACCCCGTGACCGGCCAGTTCGTTCCCGCGATCGGCGAACTGCCACGCAAGGCTCAGCCGATCCGCTGCGACTAGAGCGCACGCCGGCTCAGTGAACCCGATCGGTCGCCCCCTGCGCGGGCCGGCCTTCCGATGGCCGTGGGCGATCCGTCGCAGCCTTGCGGCCGGGGTCAGTGCGCGAGCGCTTCCTCCCCGGCCCAGCCGCTCGCCGGAGCCACGTTGTCGTGGTCGATCATGTTTGTCATCGGCGCGGCGAAGAGGCTAACAACCGCATCCTGCAGCGCGAAGATCGGCCGGAAATGCGTGGCGTCGGTATCTTCGGCGATCTCATCATACCGGTTGTCGAGCATCAGCCAGCTGCCGTTCCGGCGCACCGCGAGGACGGCATGATCCTCAAGCGCGCGCTGGTCCCAGACGAGCAGGATGCGGATGTCGTCGGCGCTGACGCCCAGGCGACGCAGGAGGGCGTATTTCGCGATGGCGTAGTCTTCGCAATCACCGAAGCCCCCGATAACCTTGAGCGGCGATGACCAGACATCGACAACGCCATGGCGCGACAGGTCGCTGGCATAGCGGATGGCGCGATTGACCGTCCGGTTGACGAACGCGACCCGCTCGTCCGAGGCAAGCGCCTGGGCCTCGTTGGCGATGTTGAGAAGGGTGCGCGCGGCCGCCGGACAATCCGCCTGCGCGGCGCCGCAGCGATCGACGACAGCCAGATCGGAAGCGACGTCCTTCTGAGCCGCACTCCACTTCGCGACGACCGTCGCGTTGGTCGTGCCGAACTGAACATAGCCGCGATGGGAGAAGGGGTCGCGCTTCGGCATCTCGGCAGCGACATGCCCCCCGAAAGGATCGGTCGAAGCCAGCCGGAGCCCCTCATTGGCGCTGCTCTGAGCCGGCTGCGGTTCGACGATGCCGTTGCGGCGGGAGAGAACTTGGGCGATCGAGAAGAACGTCGGCACACCCGTCGAGAGCGCAGGCGGCACGGCAGTGCGCCTGACGGGCCGACTCGAGCGCGTGTCGCTCGCAGCAGCGTCGCCAATGAAGACCAATGCAGCGACGACGCCGGCAAGCGTCATCACGCTGCGTACAAAGCACAGCCGATCCATATTCTATGGTCCCTGTTGCGACGAGACCTCGACCACTTGAGTGGTTCTCCAGGCTTCTGCCTGTGACTCGTCTCTATTCGACAGCAACAAGGAACAATGGGCGCAGTTCTCGCTGAGTTAAGAACTGACGTCACAAAGCGGGCATCTCGGGATGAGGTGAACAAGCCGCGAGAAAAATTGCTTTATTTTTCTTTCAACCCGAAACGCTTGGGTAAATGCTTTGTTGACGGGAATGCCGGGCTTTTACCGGCCTTCGCTCTCGAGCCCGAATTAACTCTTATTCACACGGGTTTAGCGCTTTCGCCGCCGAACTGTTGACGAATGGTCAATCGTAAACAATACGTTAAGACACCAGCTAAAGTTGGTTCGGCTGTGCGTATCGGGGGGATGGCGTGATGAACGCTCCGTTTATTTTGGCTCAGGCCTCGGTGCCTGGGGGCACTTCGGCCGCCCCGACGGCAAGCGTGAAGCTCGTCAAGCCCTCAGATGGCGCCGCGGTGGTTCTGCGCGTCGACCCGGGTACGCGGCTCGATTTCTCGGGCATCGCCAACGATCAGATCGTGATGGTTCGCTCCGGCGACCGTCTCATCATCCTCTTCCAGGATCAGTCGGCGCTCGTCCTGCAGCAGTTCTTCGATCCGCTCGGCCGCCCCGCGGATGGCGTCGGCATCGAAGTTGGCAACGGCCAGAACATCTCCGGCGCGCAGTTCGCGGGCCTGTTTCCGATCTCGACGGATCAGTCCGTCCTGCCGGCGGCCGGGCCTGCCTCCTCGTCAGGTTCGGTCGGCTCGGCGCTGGCGGTCACCGATCCGAATTTCGGCCCGGGGATCACGCAGCGCGATGGAACCGCCCTGCTTGCGGACGAAGGCGCGGGCGGCGGCCCCGAGATCACCCCTCTCGCCGAGGAGAACATCCCCTCGATCGCAGCAACGCAGAGCGCCATCATCGTCGACGAAGATGGTCTGGGCGGCTCCGATGGCGGCATCGGCGACGTCGCGGGCACCGCCACGGTCGTCAATGGCAGGATCACGCTGGCGTTCGGCGCCGACGGCGCCTCGTCGACCACGCCCATCATCTTCACGGACGGTCCGACCAGCCTGACATCCGCCGGCCTGCCGGTGACGCTGACTTGGGATCAGGCGAACCTCACCTTGACCGGCGCGACGGCGAACGGTCCCGTGTTCACGCTGGTCATAACGAACTTCCTGACCGGCGACTATACATTCACCCTGCTCGCGCCGCTCGATCATCCGATCGCGAATGCCGATGACAGCCTGACGATCGAACTTCCGTTCATCATCCAGGACGGCAGCGGCGATCGTGCCGCGGGCTCGCTTTCGGTGACGATCAACGACGATACCCCCGATGCGGCGCCGATCGCGGCGCAGACGCTTGCCGAAACGACCGGCGGGCAAGGCAACGTCTTCATCACCGCCGTTGCGACCTCGTCTCTGAACATCGACTGGAATAGCGACGACGCCAACACGAACACCGGCCCGATCGACCGCAAGGTCGCCTTCGCGGCAGGTGTTTCCGCGCCGGCCGGACTGACCTCGAACGGCGAGGCGATCAGCTACGCCTTCAATGGCGAGCGCACGCTGCTGACGGCCACGGCCGGCGGCCGGACGATCTTCACCGTCCAGCTCTCCGACCTCGCCAACGGCTCGTACACCTTCACCCTGCTCGACAATCTCGACCATCTCGGTGCCGGTGCCGCGATTCAGGCGCTCGGCTTCGCCATTGTCGCGACCGACGCCGACGGCGACACCGTTCCGAACAGCTTCACCGTGAATATCGTCGATGATGTTCCGGTTGCGGGCGCGATTGCGGCGCAGACCCTGTCCGAAATGACGGCGGGCCAGAGCGAAGCCGAAGGTCCGAGTGAAGGGCAGGGCGAGGGGCAAAGCGAGGGTGAAGAAGCGGGCAACGCCTTCATCTCGAGCGACGTCACCGCTTCGCTGAACATCGACTGGAACAGCGACGACGCGAACACGAACGCCGGCACGATCGACCGCAAGGTCGCCTTCGCGGCGGGCGTTTCAGCGCCTGAGGGCCTGACCTCGAATGGCGAGGCGATCACCTACGGCTTCAACGCCGATCGCACCCTGCTGACGGCCTCGGCCGGTGGGCGCACGATCTTCACCGTCCAGCTCTCCGATGCCGGCAACGGCAGCTACACCTTCACGCTATCGGACAACCTCGACCACCTCGGCGCCAGCGCAGCGAGCCAGGCGCTCGGCTTCGTCGTCGTCGCGACCGATGCCGATGGGGACAGCGTCAACACCGGCTTCATCGTCAACGTCACCGACGACATTCCGACCGCTGGCGTCATCCTGGCGCAGACGGTTGCCGAGACGACCGGCGGCGAAGGCAATGCCTTCGTCACCGCGATCGCGACCTCGTCGCTGAACATCGACTGGAACGGCGACGACGCCAACCCGAACAGCGGCACGATCGACCGCAAGGTCGCCTTCGCGGCGGGCGTTTCAGCGCCTGAGGGCCTGACCTCGAACGGCGAGGCGATCACCTACGGCTTCAACGCCGATCGCACCCTGCTGACGGCCTCGGCCGGTGGGCGCACGATCTTCACCGTCCAGCTCTCCGATGCCGGCAACGGCAGCTATATCTTCACGCTCTCGGACAACATCGACCATCTTGGCGCGAGCGCGGCAAGCCTGGCGCTCGGCTTCGCGATCGTCGCGACCGACGCCGATGGCGACGCCGTGCCGTCGAACTTCACCGTCAACGTCATCGACGACGTCCCGACCGCAGCTCCGATCGCCGATGAGACGATTGCCGAGACGACCGGCGGGGAAGACGATTCCTTCGTCACCGCCATCGCGACCTCGTCGCTGAACATTGACTGGAACAGCGACGAGGCGAACACGAACGCTGGCACGATCGACCGCAAGGTCGGCTTCGCGGCCGGGCTGTCGGCGCCGGCTGGCCTGACCTCGAACGGCGAGGCGATCAGCTACGGCTTCAACGCCGACCGCACGCTGCTGACGGCAACCGCCGGTGGCCGGACGATCTTCACCGTCCAGCTCTCGGATGCCGGCAACGGCGCCTACACCTTCACGCTCTCGGACAACATCGACCATCTCGGCGCGAGCGCGGCGAGCCTGGCGCTCGGCTTCGCGATCGTCGCGACCGATGCCGATGGCGATGCCGTGCCGTCGAGCTTCACCGTCAACGTCACCGACGACGTCCCGACCGCGGCTGCGATCGCGGCGCAGACGCTGGCCGAAGTGACGGCGAGCGGCGGCTCGAACGCGTTCCAGGCCCAGACTCTGTCGGCGATCTCGCTGAACATTGACTGGAACAGCGATGACGCCAATCCGGGTGTCGGCGCGATCGACCGCAGCGTCGCCTTCGCCGGCAACACGGTCTCGACGCTGAACGCGCTCGGCCTGACCTCGAACGGCCAGGCGCTGAGCTATGCGCTGAGCAGCGGCAACACCGTCCTGACGGCTTCGGCCGGCGGTCGCGTGATCTTCACGGTGAGCCTCTCGGATGCCGGCAACGGCAGCTACAGCTTCACGCTCTCCGACAACATCGACCATCTCGGCGCCAATGCGGCGAGCCTGGCGCTCGGCTTCGCCGTCGTCGCGACCGATGCCGATGGCGACAGCGTCAACACCGGCTTCACCGTCAACGTCACCGACGACGTGCCGGTGATCACGAACCCGGTCGCCGGCTTCGTCGACGAGGAGGGTCTGTCGAGCAGCGGCAACAGCGATGGCGAGCACAGCTATCCCGGCGATCTCGCGGGCACCGCGACGACGGTGACGGCCTCGCTCGGGGTCGACTGGAACGCGGATGACAACAACAGCGGCAGCGCCAACCGCTCGCTCGCCTTCAACGGCTTCGTCAACGGCCAGAACGCGACCTATGGCGCGGGCACGAACCTGACCTCGGACGGCCAGCAGGTGAAGATCTGGGTGGTCGGCACGACGCTCTACGGCTTCGTCGGCAGCAATCCGCCGAATGCGAACACCGCGCCCTCGACGGGGCAGCGCGTCTTCACCGTGACGCTCGACGACACCACCGGCAATTACAGCTTCACGCTGCACGACAATCTCGATCACCCGGTCGCCGGCAGCGAGGACGACATCGTCCTGAGCTTCGGCTTCCGCGCCACCGATGCCGACGGCGACAGCGCGACCGCGAGCTTCACCGTCAGCGTCGACGACGACGGCCCGCGCTTCACCAGCGCCCCGGATGCGCGCACCGTCGACGAGGAGTTCATCAACGCGTCCGGCAATACCGGGCTGGAGCACAACTATCCTGGCGACGTCCTCTTCGACTTCGCCAGCGCCAGCGGCGACCTCAACATCGCCTGGGGCATGGACGACAACAATGGCGGCGCCGCCGATCGCTCGGTCGCCTTCCTGAACGTGGCGAACAACCAGGCCGTCACCTATGGCAACGCCGCCGCGACCCTGACCTCGAACGGCGCGACGGTGCGCTTCGTGCGGGTCTCGGCGACCGAGATCCTCGGCATCGCCGACGACGACAATGACGGGCTGGTCAGCGCCGGCGGCCGCCGGGTCTTCCGGGTGACGCTCTCCGACGAGGACAGCGGCAGCTACCGCTTCGAGGCGCTCGACAATCTCGACCACCCGCTGGCCAATATCGAGGACAACATCGTCCTGAACTTCGGCGTGCGCGCGACCGACGCCGATGGCGACAGCGTCGATGCGAGCTTCTCGGTGACGGTCAACGACGACGCCCCGCGGATCGGCAATCCCGAGAGCGAGTTCGTCGACGAGGACGACCTCGCCAACGGCAACGACAACCCGCCGAAGGACTCGCTGGTGCACACGGGCGATCTCGAGATCGCCTGGGGCATGGACGACAACAACAGCGGCGCGACCCATAACCGCAGCGTCGCCTTCACCACGAGCGCGGCACCGGCCGGGCTGACCTCGAACGGCGAGGCGATCAGCTACAGCCTCAGCGCCGACGGCCTGACCCTGACCGCCAGCGCCGGCAGCCCGGCGCGCACGGTGTTCACGATCACGCTCTCGGACAATGGCAGCGGCTCCTACACCTTCACGCTCTCCGACAACATCGACCACGCCGTCTCGGGCCCGAACGACGACAGCCGTACGCTGAACTTCGGCTTCCGCGCCACCGACGCCGACGGCGACAGCGTCACCGACAGCTTCAACATCACCATCGCCGACGACCGGCCCGAGATCGGCAACCCGGTCGCCAGCGCGGTGACCGAGAACACCAGCGGCCCGGCCGGCGCCGAGGTCTTCGTCGCGGCCAGCGCCGGCGGCTCGCTCGCCATCGCCTGGGGTGCCGACGACGCCAATCCGAACAGCGGTGCGATCGACCGCTCGGTCTCGTTCTCCACCTCGATCGACACCGGCGACACGGTGCGCACCAGCACCGGTGCGACGCTCACCTCGAACGGGGTGACGGTGCGCTTCCTGCGGGTCTCGGCGACCGAGATCCTCGGCATCGCCAACGACAATGGCGGCGCGCTCGACGCGAGCGACCGCCAGGTCTTCCGCGTCACGCTCTCCGACGCCAACAACGGCTCCTACAGCTTCGAGCTGCTCGACAATGTCGACCATCTCGGCCAGCAGGGCAGCTCGCTGCGCCTGGACTTCGACTTCGTCGCCCGCGACGCCGATGGCGACACCGCCAGCGACGACTTCAGCGTCACCATCAACGACGACCAGGGCCGGCCCTCGATCGCGCCGGTCGCCACCCAGAGCGTGACCGAGGCGACCTCGACGGCCAGCGGCAACGTCTTCACCCCGGCCAGCCTGAACGGCGTCGCCCTCGGCATCTCCTGGGGCGCCGACGACGCCAACCCGAACAGCGGCACGATCGACCGCAGCATCGCCTTCGCCGGCAACACGGTCTCGGCGCTGAACGCGCTCGGCCTGACCTCGAACGGCCAGGCGCTGAGCTATGCGCTGAGCAATGGCAGCACCCTGCTGACCGCGACCGCCGGTGGCCGCACGATCTTCACCCTTCAGCTGTCGGACGCCGCCAGCGGCTCCTACAGCTTCACCCTCTCCGACAATCTCGACCATCTCGGCGCCAACGGCGCCAAGCTCGCCCTCGCCTTCGGCTACGTCGCCAAGGACGCCGACGGCGACACCGCAAACTCAAGCTTCACAATCGATATCGTCGATGACGTGCCGGTGGCGCCGGAGCAGGTTCGGGTCGGACTCGACGACGACGCGCTGACGGGCGGAAACCCCGGTGGCGACGGCGACGGCAGCGATTCGACCAACACCAGCGGCACGCTGGCGATCCAGTTCGGTGCGGATGGCGGCACGGTCGCCTGGACCGCTCCGACCTTCATCACGAGTGGCTACAGCTACACGATCTCGGGCAGCGAGCTGAAGATCTTCCAGCTCCAGGGGACGACGACGGTCAACATCCTGACCGCGACCCTCGATCCCCAGACGGGCGCCTATTCGGTCGTACAGAATGCGCCCGTGAAGCACCCGAACGCGGCCGAGGAGAACGAGGTCCCCTACAACCTGAACTACCGCGTTACCGACGGCGACGGCGACATTGCGGACGGCGTCATCCGTGTCGTGGTCGATGACGACATGCCGGCCCTGACCGGCCCGGTGACCACCGGTCTCACCCTGGACGAGGACGACCTCGCGGGCGGCACCGACGGCACCAAGGAGGCGCTCTCGGCGACCGGTTCGCTGCCGATCAGCCTGGGCGCGGATTCCGCCAACGGCTCGAGCACGCTGAACGGCTCCATCGCGCTGAGCGCGGCGGGCGCGACCTGGACCGCGGCGACACAGACGCTCGCGGCCAATGACGGCTCGTGGAAGGTCGTTCTGAACGGCAACGGCACCTACACCTTCACGCTGCTCGACAACGCGCTGGCGCATGGCGCGGGCGACAACGGCGAAAATACGCTGGGCATCAGCATCGGCTATGTCGCGACCGACGGCGACGGCGATTCGATCAACGGCTCCTTCGCGATCAACATCGTCGACGACGTGCCGGTGGCGCCTGGAGAGGTCCGGGTCGGCCTCGACGACGACGCGCTTGCAGGCGGCAACCCCGGTGGTCCCGGCGACGGCGGCGACGCCACCAACACCAGCGGCACGCTGGCAATCAAGTTCGGCGCGGATGGCGGCACGGTCGCCTGGATCGCGCCGACCTTCAGCAGCAACTCCACCTACTCCGCGACGATCTCGGGCGGCGAGCTCAAGATCTTCCAGCTCCAGAGCGGAGCGACGGTCCATGTCCTGACGGCGACCCTGGACCCGCAGACCGGCGCCTATACCGTCGTGCAGCACGCGGCGCTCAGGCACGGCAACGGCGCGAACGAGAACGAGGTCGGGTTCGACCTGGATTATCGCGTCACCGACGCCGACGGCGACACCTCCGACGGCACCATCCGTCTGGTTGTCGATGACGACACCCCCGTGGTCGGCGCCGCGCCGGCCCTGGGCACGATCGACGAGGATGAGCGCATCGCAGCCGTCGGCGGGGTCGTCAGCGAAAGCGGCACGTTCACCGTCGCCTGGGGCGCGGATGGCGCGCGGTCGCTCGTCGCCGGGACCGGCGTCGCGGTCAGCGGCCTGGCTTCGGGCGCAGCCCTGAGCTCCGGCGGCCAGCCTGTCTCCTTCGGCTACCTGAACGGCGTCCTCGTCGGCTATGTCGGCACGACCATCCCGACCAGCCTGTCGGATGCCCGGGTCGTCCTCTCGGTCGAACTTTCGGCTGCGGGAACCGGCTCCTATGTCTTCACCCTGCGCCAGCCGCTCGATCATTCCGGCGCGGCCGGCACGCCGATCGAACTCGGCTTCACGGTGACGGCGACCGACAATGACGGTGACACGGCCGCCACGAGCTTCGCAGTGCGCATCGATGCCGCCGGCTCGATCTCCTCGATCAACTATGCGGCGCTGCAGACGGGTGTATTCGTCAATCTCGACGGCATCGCGCATATCGGCGGCAACGGGCAGCAGGTCGCCGGCGATACGGCGACGGACCTGCAGGGCGCCACGCCGAAGATCGTCGGCATCGACAACGTCGCCGGAATCGCGAATGCGATCGGCGGCGCTGGCGACGACATCCTGTTCGGCGGCAGCGAAGCCAATGTCCTGACCGGCAATGGCGGCAACGATGAGCTGCACGGGCTCGGTGGCGCCGACCAGCTCTACGGAATGGCCGGCGACGACACCCTGTACGGCGGTGAAGGCAACGACACGCTCCGCGGTGGCGGCGGCACGGACAAGGTCTACGGCGGAGCGGACAACGACACGATCGAGGGCGGTCTCGACGCCGGTACCTCCGGCTATACCAACTCGCTGTTCGACGGTGGCGACGGTTTCGACCGGATGATCGTCAAGGGCCTGTCGGCCGGACAGACGGTCGTCGCCGACATGGCTGCGGGGACGATCACGGGCGGAGTCTATCTCGGCTCCGGCAACCAGATCGCCAATCTCGAACGGCTTGAGAACGGCAATCCCGAGAGCATCCATGTCGAGTTCCACGGCGACGCCAACGCCAACGAACTGATCGGCGGCGACCAGAGCGATTTGCTCGAGGGGCGCGGCGGGAACGACGTGCTCGAGGGCAAGGGCGGCGACGACACCTTCCTCTATGCCCAGGGCGACGGTGACGACACCGTCTCCGGCGGCGACGGCATCGACACGCTCGTTCTCGCCAAGGGCGATCCTGCGGGCCCGGGCCGCAACACCTATCTCAGCGGCAACGCGACCGGCTTCACCGCCGTGGTCAGCGATGACCAGGCCGGCACCACGGCCGTCGGCGAAGGCACGGTGACGACGACCGGCGTCGAGAAGGTCGAGCTGACGCTTGGCGACTACGAGTGGGCGATCATCGGCACCAGCGGCGCCGGCGGCTACCTGACCGGCGTCACGGATGTGAGCGTGACCGGTGCCGACACCGGCAACGTCCTGTCGAGCGCCTACCTGTCCTCGGCGACGAAGCTGGTCGCTGACCTCAAGGGCGGTGACGACAGTTTCGGTGCGGGCAACCAGAGCGTCGCGGCGGATGTCGACGGCGGCGCCGGCATCGACTTCGTCTCCTATAGCCAGCTCTCGAACCCGCGCGTCGTCATCGACCTCGATGCCGGGACGGCGGATCGCTTCAACAACGCCACCAATGCGCTGATCGCGACGGACCGGATCGTCAATTTCGAGAACGCCGAAGGCACGATCAACAACGACACGATCTATGGCGAGGAGGGCGTCAACCGGCTGCAGGGCAATGCCGGCAACGACATCCTGGTCGGACGCGGTGGCGACGACCTGCTTGAGGGCGGCGCCGGCAGCGACGTGCTCTACGGCAACAACTTCTCGCTGAACCCGACCGGCTCCGATCTCGGCCCGACCACCGGCGAGAACGACCGTGCCGTCTATCGCGGGCCGGCCACGAGCTACGTCGTGACCTTCAACGCTGGGCTCGGCGCCTGGCAGGTGACGGCGCTGGCCTCCGCCCCCGAATACGATCCGGGCGGTGCCAACACCGACACGCTCTATGGCATCGAGGGGATCGACTTCGACGGCGACGGCGATGTTGACTTCAACCTCGACCCCGCGACGGCGCCCGTTCAGGTCTATAGCGGCGCCACGCTGATCGGCACCTATGCCAGCATCCAGCAGGCCAACGACGCGCCCACGACGCTGGCCGGCATGCGTATCCTGATCGCCGGCACGATCGTCGGCGAGCTGGCCACCCTGACCAAGGACAACCTCGTCGTCGAAGGTCAGGCGGACGACACCGGTATCGTGCTGACGTTGGGCGCCGGCGCGAACAACGTCACGCTGGCCGGCACGGCCCCGATCAACGTCGTCGGCAATGCCGGCAGCAACGTGATCGCCGGCAATGACGGCGCGAACGAGATCGCCGGCGGCAATGCCGGCGACACGCTCTCCGGCGGCGGCGGCGACGACATCTTCCGCCTCGGCGCTGACCTGGTGCTGAGCAGCGGAACCCGCGACATCGAGCTCGGCGACGGCAGCAAGCGCGCGCTGAGCGTGGCCGGGCTGGCCGGGACGATGGACCCGACCGATGGCGGCACAGGCAGCGACGCCATCCTGCTCGACAAGGGCGCGGGTTCGGGCTTCGTCTACGACGCCTACACGGCGACGAGCTATCTGCAGAACATCGAGAGCATCGTCGGCACCGACGGGAACGACATCATTCTCGTGCCGGCCAACTATGCCAGCAACAACCCCGGCGGCGGCATCGTCCTGGATGGCGGTACCGGCAATGACGCGCTCGGCGGCGGTGCGGGCTCCGACACCCTGCTGGGCGGCGCCGGCAACGACCTGCTCTCGGGCCTGGGTGGCGATGACACGCTGAATGGCGGCGACAACGACGACGAGCTCTGGGGCGGTGCAGGCGCCGACACGCTCAACGGCGACGCCGGCAACGACACGCTGATCGGTGGCGCTGGCAACGACACGCTCAATGGCGGGGATGGAGACGATCTCTTCGTCTACAACCCCGGCAACGGCGGCGGGATCGTCGGCGACGGCTCGGATGTGATCGACGGCGGAACCGGCACCGACAAGCTCAAGGTCACCCGTCTGGCGGCCGAGCAGAACCGCTACGACGTCACCGCGACGGCTGGCGGCTTCAATCTGACGGTCAACAACTTCTCCGGCCCGGCCGAGGCGACGCTCGTCGCCACCCGGGTCGAGAAGGTCGAGATCGAGCTCAAGGGCAACGAGCAGGTCGTCCTCACCGGCAACCTGACCGGCATCGACGTCCATGTCGAAGGCAATGCCGAGGGCAACGGCCTGTTCCTGAACCAGCTCGCGGCGATCGGCTCGGTCACGGCGAATCTGGGCGACGGCAATGACGAGGTCTATGGCGGCTCGCACACGACCGGAGCGGTGGTCAATGGCGGGGACGGCACCGACCACGCGAACTACGGCATCGTCAACGGCGCCGTGACGATCGACCTTGCTGCCGGCACGGCGATCCGCGCGACAGCGACGGATCTGATCACCAACTTCGAGAATGCGACCGGAACCAGCGCCAACGACACCATCCGCGGCTCCTCGGCGGCGAACATCCTGCAGGGCGGCGCCGGCAACGACCTGATCGAGGGCCGTGGCGGCGACGACATCCTGATCGGCGGCGAGGGCAACGACACCATCGTCCACACCACGGGCGACGGTTATGACCGGGTGGATGGCGGTTCCGAAACCGGCAGCGCCTACCCCGATTACGACGTCCTCGTCGTCAACGGCGATGCCACCGCGCGCAGCTACACGCTGTCGCGGGTCATCGGCGGCGACGAGATCCTGCCGAGCACCGGCAGCGACGCGACCGATATCCTGGTCAGCTATGCCGGCGGCGGCATCCGCGCCGACGAGATCGAGCGCGTCGTCTTCAACGCCGGCAACGCCGGCGACACACTGACGATCGGCAACATCGAGAACACGGCCATCGCGATGTCGACGATCGTGTTCAACGGCGGCGCCGGCGACGACGTGCTCGACCTGAGCACGGCGAATCTCGCAGGGCGCACGGTCGTCTTCAACGACCAGGACGTCGTGACCTCGGGCGACAGCGATCTCGTCAAGCTCGCCGGCGCCTGGGAGGACTACACCGTCGGCCGCGCGGGCGACGTCTACACCATCGTCAACCGCGTGACCGGCGCGACGGTCAAGACCACCAATGTCGAGACCTTCGAGTTCGCCGGCAGCGGCCAGACGCTGACGCTGGAGCAGATGATCAACGACGCGCCGGTGGCCAATCCCGACACCTTCGTCACCAACGAGGACACCGTCGCGGCCATCCTGAAGTCGGTTCTGCTCGGCAACGACACGGATCTGGACGGGGATACGCTGGACCTCACCGGGGTCTCCGGCCTCAGCGCGCTCGGCGCCGCCGTGACCATCGTCGGCAACGAGGTGCGCTACGACCCGACGGCCGTTGCGGCGCTGAACGCGCTGCGCCTGCCCTCGGACACGCTGCAGGACAGCTTCACCTACACCGTGTCCGACGGGCGCGGCGGCACCGCGACGGGGACGGTCTCGTTCACGGTTCAGGGTGCGAACGACCGTCCGCACGACATCTCGCTTTCGGCCAGCAGCATTGCGGAGAACAACGCCGCGAATGCCGTGATCGGGACGCTGTCGACGGCGGATGTCGATACCGGCGACACCCACAGCTACACGCTGTCGGGGACCCACGCCTCGCTGTTCGCGATCTCGGGCAGTGAACTGCGCGCCGCTGGGCCGCTCGATTTCGAGACCGCGCCGCTGCTACAGGATGGCGGGCGCGGCTATTCGATCGACGTGACCTCGACGGATGCCGGCGGCCTGAGCCGGACCGAGACGTTCATCGTTCAGGTGACGGACGTCAACGAGACGCCGGTGCCGATCACGGTGGCGTCTGCGAGCGCGCAATACGCGTTCGTCGATGGCGTTCCGACGCCGGATAAGTTCAACCTGAACATGGCGTCGCTGTTCAGCGGTGGGCAGGGCGCGCTGACCTACACCGTGCAGCACATCGCCGGGGGCGCGATCTGGGGATGGGAGCAGATCAACGGCTCGGTGATCAGCGGCGATCCGACGAACGGCCAAGTCGGCCTCTATGTCGCCAAGATCACGGCGACCGACAGCCTCGGCCAGGTCGCAAGCACTTATGTCGCGTTCTCAGCTCTCGATGCGAACGGCGATAAGTACACCATCACGAGCAGCAACGACCCCGGCTATCAGAACAACAACAGAGGCGACGCGATCATTCTCGATCCCGCGCAGGCGATCACGACCGCCGTCCTTGGCGGCCCGAACGGCGATGTGATGATCGGCAACGGGTTCAATAACATTCTTGACGGAGGCAACGGCAGCGACGCGCTCTACGGCGGAGCCGGCAACGATACTCTTCGCGGAGACACGGACACCGACTTCCTCTCTGGCGGCGATGGGAATGACACGCTGGAAGGCGGCAACGGTAGCGACGTGCTGCTGGGTGGCGACGGCGACGACACTCTCATCGGTGGCACTGACAGCGATATCCTAGAGGGCGGCGCAGGCGTCGATACGATGAATGGAAACAACGGCGCCGATATCCTGTTTGGCGGTCTGGGCGCCGATATCCTGACCGGCGAGTCCGACTCCGACATCTTCGGCTATCGCTCTATGGCTGAAGGCGGCGATCGCATCACCGACTTCAAGCAGAACGGCAACGCCGACAAGATCCAGGTGGAAATCTCCGGCTTCGCGAACCTCTCGGCGTCCGACTTCTCGGGCGGCGCCGGCTCCGCGCTGAACACCGGCTCGTTCGGGTCCGCCGCCACGGCCAGCGCGGCTCAGAGCGGGAATTTCCTAGCCGACCAGCACTTCATCTTCTTCGATGGAACCGGCGGCAGCAATCCGTCGCTGCTCTATTACGATCCGACGCCGACCAGCGCCGGCGGCGACCGTGTCCTTCTCGCCCAGCTCGAGAACGGCGCGACGGTGACGGCCAACGACATCATCCGCGCCTGACCCCTCGCAGGATGAACAGGCAGACGAGGCGGAGGCCCCACCGGGTCTCCGCCTTTTCTTTTGTGACCAACCATCGCCTAGCGCCCAAGCAGCGCTGCATCGGCGATCGAAGTGGCGCAAGCTTCTTGGACGCCGCCGCGAAGCCTTCGGCACTGTAGCTTGAGCGGCTGGAGCGGGCTTGGTCTTGATGGGAGCGCGGGTCATCCCGGATGGAGCGATGCGGAGATCCGGAATCCATTCCGGAGCGCTGATCGGTCAGCTTCCGGAATGGATTCCGGGGCAAGCCCGGGACGAAAGAGTGGTTAAGAAAAAGAATCAGCGCGCTATAGAGCCTGACCTGCAAGGCTGGGGGCACCTTGTGCCATGAAGCACGGGCGAGCCCTGCCAGGCATAGCTGCTCGTGAAGGGCGGCCGATGCGCGAGCAAGCGGCGAGCAGGGCTGTGTCGGCAGAGCGCCCGGGCGGAGGCCTCGACCCTGCCGGAAGCCATTCCGGGCTTCAGGTGCAAGACTCACCGCACACCGAGCGCCCGCTCGAGCACTAAAAAAATGCGGCGCCCGTTGGGGCGCCGCCCGCGAAATTCGCGATGCAGGGTGCGGCTTGCCGGCCTTCAGCGTTCGCGCAGCGCCTCGGTCCGAACCTTCGTGACCGGCTTCAGCATATAGGCCAGCACGCTCTTGTGTCCGGTCAGGACCTCGATCGTGCCGACCATGCCCGGGATGATCGGCAACGGGGCGTTCTCGCTGCCGAGATGGTTCTTCGTCGTGCGCACGGTCACGCGATAGAAGGTCTCGCCCTTGTCGGTGGACGAAGTGTCGGCGCTGATGCGCTCGACATTGCCGTGAAGCGACCCGTAGATCGTGGGATCATAGGCCGTGATCTTGACCACGGCGGGCTGGTCCGGGCGAATGAAGGCGATATCGGCCGGCCGGACCTGCGCCTCGACCAGCAAGGTGTCATCCAGCGGCACGATCTCGACGAGGTGCTGACCCGGCTGCAGCACGGCGCCGATGGTTGCCACATTGACCTTGTTGACGATGCCGTAGACCGGCGCGCGCAAATCGGTGCGCTTCACGCGGTCCTGCGCTGCCTTGATGGTCTCGTCGAGAACGGCCAGGTCACCACGGCTCTTGACCAGCTCCTCCTCGGCGAGCGCGCGGAAGGTGGCGGTCGCGCTCCCCCTGCGTGAGGAGGCCTCGTCGATCGCGAGCTCGATGCGGGCAAGCGATGCCTTGGCGACGTCGAGCTGGCCGCGGACATCGGTGACCTGTCGCTCGAGCCGCAGCATCTCGATTTCCGGCACCACCTTGGACTGGTGGAGACGTCGCGTCAGCGTGACCTCGCGCGCCAGCAACTCGGCGGTCGCGCTCAGGCGCTGCTCCTGGGCGCGAAGCTCGTCGCGCTCGCGCCGGCGCTGTTCTTCCTGCTGTCGCAGCACCTCGACGTCCTGGGCGAGCTTGCGCGCCCTGGCCTCGAACAGCGACAGCTCGAGCGCGACCACGCGCGCGAAGTCGCGCTCCAGCGCCGGATCGAATGCGAGCTTCTCCGCTCCGCTCGCCTCGGCGGCAAGGCGGGCAGCGCGGGCGACGAGGGCGCCGCGGCGCTCGCTGACCTCGCCCAGCTGGGCGGCGAAGCTGGTCGGGTCGATCCGCATCAGCACCTGCCCACGCTGGACGATCGCGCCCTCCCGGATATCGATCGATTCGACGATCCCGCCCTCGAGCGTCTGCAAAATCTGGATCTGGCGCGAGGGAACCACCTTGGCCTCGCCACGCGTCACCTCGTCCAGCACGGCGAAGGAGGCCCAGGCCAGCCCCACCACCAGCAGGGCCAGGCAGACGCGGATCAGGATGCGATAGGTCTTCGGCGTCCGCAGCTCGATCGCGGCGCGGACGTCGTTCGCATAATCGAAGTCAGTTGCCCGCATGCGCCGCGCCTCCCTGCTGGCCGCGGTTCGACTTGGCCAGTTCCGTCAGGATGCGGTCGCGCGGGCCATCCGCGATGATGCGGCCATGCTCGAAGACGATAAGGCGGTCGACGAAACGCAGCAGCGAGACGCGGTGCGTGCTGACGACGAAGGTGCTGTCCCGGCCGAGCACTGTGTTCAGCCTGGCGCAGAACTCGGACTCGCTGCTCATGTCGAGCGCGCTGGTCGGCTCGTCCATGAACAGGATCTTGGGGTTGCGGATCAGCACGCGCGCCAAGGCCACGGATTGTCGCTGCCCGCCCGAGAGGCTGCGCCCGCCCTCGGCGACCGCCATGTCATAGCCGTCCGGGTGCTGCCCGATGAAATCCTCGACGCCGGCGAGGCGCCCGGCCTCGACGACTTCGGCATCGGTCGATGCCGGGCGACCGACGACGATGTTCTCCCGGACGGTGCCGAAGAAGAGCTGGACGTCCTGAAGCACGATCCCGATGCCGGAGCGGATGTCAGCCGGATCGTACTGGCGCAGATCGACCCCATCGACCAGGACCTGGCCCTCATCCGGCTCGTAGAGCGCCGAAAGGAGGCGGCCCACGGTCGTCTTGCCCGAACCGATGCGGCCGACGATGCCGACCCGCTCGCCGGGATTGATCGTGAAGCTGACGCGGTCGAGGGCCTTCGTCTTCGTCCCCGGATAGCTGAAGGACACGTTTTGGAAGCTGATCGAGCCCTTGGCGACCTGGCGCGCCACGAAGACCCTGTCCTTGGGCCGCTCGGTGTCGAGCGCCATGATGCGGTCGATCGCCTGGAGCGATTGCGAGGTTTGCGCGCCGCGCGTCATCATCGCCGCGATGTTCGTCAGGGGCGACAGGATGCGCCCGATCAGCATGTTCGCGGCGACGAGGCCACCGACGCTGATCGTGTTGTTCATGACCAGGAAGACGCCGACGACGATCAGGACGAGCTGCGCCACCTGCTGGGCGGCGTTGGACAGCGTGAGGGCGAGCGAGGACCAGTAATGGACCGCCTCACCCGAGCGGGCCGAGGCCGCGACGGAACGCTCCCAGACCGATTGCATCCGCCCTTCGGCACCGAGCACCTTCACCGTCTCGAGGCTCGCAATCGACTCGACCAGCACGCCGTGGCGCGCCGCCGCTTCGGCCTGCAGTTCCTTCATCGCGCGCTCCAGCGGGCGCTGTATCAACAGGCCGATGCCGATGATCACCGGCAGCAACAGCACCGGAATCCAGGCGAGCGGCCCGACGATCAGGAACATGATCGCCACGAACAGGACGGCGAAGAGCAGGTCCGTCAACGAGATCAGCGAGGAGGAGGTGAAGAACTCCCGGACGCTGTCGAAGTCGCGGATCTGGTTGGCAAGCACGCCGACGCTGTTCGGCCGCGCCCGCATTTTCAGGCCCAGGACATGCTCGAAGATGTTCGAGGCGAGGACGACGTCCGCCTGCTTGCCGGTCAGGTCGATCATCCGGCTGCGAGCGATCCGCAGCGCGACGTCGAAGACGAAAGACAAGGCGACGCCGATGGCCAGCGCGACCAGCGAGGATACCGCATAGTTCGGCAGGACCCGGTCATAGACCGCCATCACGAACAGCGGGAAGACCAGCGCCAGCATGTTGATCAGGAAGGCGCTGAGGCCGATATGGACATAGTTCGAGCGGAACTTGCCGACGACCGACCAGAACCAGTGCGCTCCGGCGAGGTCTTTCAGGACCTCGCGTCGGCCGGCAGCGAGGGGCTTGGGTCGCACGAAGAAGGCGAGCCCCGAATAGCGCGCCTGCAGGAGCGCGAGCGGAATGTCCTCGAGCCGGGCGTCGGGATCCGAGCAATCGACGATCTGGGCGCGGCCGGCCTCTTGATCGATCGCCTTCAGCACCGCGATGCCGTCGATCAGCACCAGAACTGCGGGCAGCACCAGCGCGGGAATATCGGGAAGGGCCCGCGCCTGGGCGACGGCCTCGAGATTGGCTCGCCCGGCCGCGCGAGGGAAGAGATCCGCGGTGAGGGCGCCGTCGACAAGTGGAAGGCCGGCCCGGATCGCTTCCGCGCCAACAGAACGGCCGTAATGCGAAGAAACGACGAGCAGCGCCTGCAAGAGAGGATCGAGACTTCTCGGCTGAGCGCTATGCCGATCCTCTCTCGGTTCGATGATCACTTCCGCCAATGACATCAAGGATTCTCCTTGACGTCACTATTGCACATTTTTCGACGCATTTTCTGCGCTCTTACTAAATAGTTAAGATGATTGCTAAAGCCGATCTCAGCGCAGGGGCGACGCGAAGATGTCGGGGAACAGGTTGCGCTGCTGCTCGAGGCGCAAACGCGACTCGTCCGGCGGGGTGATGTTCAGGCGGCTCAGGAGCCGGCCGGATGTTGCCAGCAGCTGATAATCCGCGAACACAGCGACCATGCGGGCCGAAGCCAGCGAAAGCTTGGCGTTGAACAGGCCGTTCTCCGCGTTGAGCAGATCGAGCAGGGTCCGCTGTCCCAGCTCGTACTCGGACTGATAGGCCTTGACGACCGTCTCGGCCGCCTTGACCTGCGCGACCAGCGAGCTGACGCGGGCGCCGGAGTTCGCACGGGCCGCCCAGGCGCGGTCGACGCTCTCGAAGGCCGAGCGCCGCAGTGCATCGAGCCGCATCTGCTGCTCGGTCACGCGCTCGGACAACTCGCTGCGGCGGGCCGCGCGCGTACCGCCGTCGAAGATGTCCCAGTTCATCGCAACCTTCGCGCTGGCATCGTCGAAGCGGCCGGTGCGCTCGCTCGAGTTGCGGCCATGCGTGGCGCCAGCCTCCAGCGAGACGGTCGGCAGCATCGGCCCGAGCGCAGCATCATAGGCGCGCTTCGAGGCGGTCACGTCGGATTGCGAGGCCAGAAGGGTCGGGTTGCTCGCCAAGGTGAGCTCGAGCGCCTCCTTCTTCGAACCGGGCAGGCCACCGATCCGGGGCGGCGACTTCAGCGCCTGCGGCTCCTTGCCGACGGTCCGACGAAAGGCCGCCTTGCCGTCCTCCAGCCGGATCTTCAGCTCGGCCTCGATGGCGAGGGCGGCTTCGAGCCTCTCACGAACCTGGTCACGATCGCCGACGCCGGCCCGGCCGCCTTCGAAACGGGACTCGACGTTCTTGCCCAGCGCCTGGTGGACCTGGATGTTACGTCGCGCGGCGGCCAAGGATTCCGAATAACGGATGATGTCGACGAAGGATTCGACGGTATCGAGCGCCGTCAGCTCGGCGCGCTCGAAAGTCCTCCAGGCCGCGGCGTCCGACCGCGCCATCTGCCGATAGATCTCGTTGATCGTGGAGCCGCCATCGAACAGCAGCTGGCGCACGACCACACCGCCCTCGGCGCCGCGACGCCATTTGTCATCGTTGGCGGTCGGAATGCTGTCGAAGCGACGGCCGCGTTCGAAACCCGCCTCACCGACGACGCGAACCTGCGGGAGAAGACCGCCTTGAACTTGTCGGACCTCGAAATCGACAGCCCGGCGGTTAGCCGCCGCCTCGCCGATTCTTGGATTGGTCGCGACGGCTTCTCGGATGGCTTGCTCAAGCGACATTGCTTGAGACACAACGGGGCTCGTCATGAAAGCGGCCACTGCCGCCCATCGCAAGATTCGTAACATCGAGACCCGCCCCAGAGAAACTCTTAGTCAGTCAGCGCCGCATTCCATGCGATATCCAAACGGCATCGAAATGCAATATCGGTTCGATGTTTAATTGAAATTTAATGTTAACTTACGCCGAATTTCCCGACGTTTTGTCTGATTCGGTGACCGGTTCGACACACTGGCGCCATCAAACTCGCCCGCCGCAATGCGATGGCGATAATATGGACCGCGCCGACCGGCACAGGCAGTGCCGGGAGGGCATCGCTAGCCAAGCGCGCCCCGTCGATACCATTTGCAATCATAAATCATTGATAAGAAAAACAAAAACATCAAGCCCGCGCGATCCGGAGACGCTTCGCCGAATGTTGGACCAGGCGACGGAGCTGAAGGTTGCGGGTAGCTCACCTCCCCGATTGGCATGAAGGCCCATGCCACAACCCATTACTGTGCCGCATGTTGCAGCATTGAGCAGAAAGTCCAGCCGGCGCCTGCCGCCCGCGCCAAACTCTACGTCATGATGCCGCGAACGACTCGGACGACATCGAGATGGTGACGCGCCAGACACGGCCAACCTGTCGCCGAGCGTCACGGCAGGGAGGCCGGACGGAAGCGTCCTGCCAGGGCCGGCAGAAGCCGCGCCGAGAAGCAGGCGGCGAACCGCCCTGGCATACCGCGCTGCAGATTGGTGATTTCTCGAGATTTTGGCGTCCCGGAAGGGATTCGAACCCCTGACCTACGGTTTAGGAAACCGTTGCTCTATCCTGCTGAGCTACCGGGACGCACGTCAAACCGTGTAGCATAATCGCCATGCCGGTGAAGCCTCTTCTTGTGTTGGTTTTCGCGACGCTGCTTGCCTGGCCGCTTCTCGCCGGGATGGCCGTGGCAAGCGACGCCTGTTCCGAGCTTGCGCCCGACAGTCCGGTGGTGCGCCTGTCCGGGCTGGACGGAGCCGGCGACCCGGTTCTCGTGGACGGGCGCCGGCTCCGCCTCGTCGGCCTCGCGCCGCGGCAGGACGATGCGGAAGCGGCCCGGTTCGCCGATGGCATCGGGCGCTGGCGCGAGCGTGAGCTGAAACTCGTCCTGCTCGGAGAGGCTGACCGCTGGGGCCGCCTCCCGGCAAGGCTCTATGAAGCGGGCGCGACACCCGGAGACGCACCGCGCGAGCTCGCCGCCGCGCTCCTGAGCGAGGGCGCCGCCTTGCCGCTGCCGGAGGCGAGGCCAGCCCGATGCGATGGCGGCGCGCGCCCCGCACGAACCAGCCGTCAGCGCGCAAGGCCACAACCACCGGCGACTCCGATGGCAGCGGCAGCCGGCGGACCCGCCATCGACGGTCATGATATCGCCGCGCTCAAGGCGCAAGAAGGCCGTCTCGTGCTGTTGGAAGGGCGAATCGCCTCCGTCGGCGAGCGAGCGCAACGGACCTATCTGAATTTTTCGCGCCGGCGGGGGGAGGCCGCGTCGATCGTGTTGTCGAAGACGCTGTGGCGCGAGATGCAGGATGGCGGCTGGACCGCGACCGGGGTGAGCGGTAAACGCTTGCGGGCGCGTGGTGTCCTCTCGGGGCGCGACGGGCTCCTGCTCGACGTGACCTCGAAGCTCGCCCTGGAACTGGTCGACTGACGGAATGCTGGCGTTCTGGCGACACGGATTTCTGCTTTGTCCCAAGCGGCTGGCTGCGCTCGCGCTTCCCGCCATGCTGCTCGTCGCCTGCACGAGCGACCAGAGCCCGCTCCTGCCGTCGCAGGGCGCGACCGATGGCGAGATCGCGCCGCGGGTCAGCACGGTGCAGCGCGCCTCCGAGAGCGAGCATCAGCGCCTGCTCTCCGCCTTCGGCGGTGAGTACCGGGCGCCCAAGGCACGCGCCGTCCTGGACGAGGTCGTGCAGCGGCTGTCGAAGGCCGGCGAGGGCCAGATCGGTTCCTACGAGATCACCATCCTGAATTCGCCGGCCGTGAATGCCTTCGCGCTGCCCAATGGCCGGCTCTACGTGACCCGGGGCTTGCTCGCCCTCGCCAACGACACCGCCGAGATCGCCTCGGTTCTCGCCCATGAGATCGCGCATGTCACGGCGCAGCATGCCGTCGAGCGGGCCGAGCGCGAGCTGGAATCGGCGCTGGTCAGCCAGGTCGTCTCGCAGGTCCTGAAGGATCCGGCGCAGGGCGCGGCCGTGCAGGCCGGCTCGAAGCTCTCGCTCGCCAAGTTCTCGCGGCAGCAGGAACTGACCGCCGACCAGATCAGCGTGCGCAACATCTCGCGCGCCGGCTATGACCCTTACGGCGCCGGGCGCTTCCTCGCCGCGCTCGGCCGCAACACCGCCTTCCGTAGCTCTGGCCAGAATCAGAGCTCCGACGACAAGCGCCTCGACATGCTGTCGAGCCATCCGCAGACGCCCGAGCGCATCGCCGCCGTGACCGCCGCCGCGCGCCAGATCGGCGCGCCGGGGATCGGCGAGCGCGATGCCGGGCGCTGGCTGTCGGCGATCGATGGCATCGCCTATGGCGACGACCCGCGCGACGGCGTCGTGCGCGGGCGACAATATCTCAACAGCGCGCTGCGCATCGGCTTCACGGCCCCCGAAGGCTTCGGGCTCGAGGCCGCCCGCGACATGGTCATCGGCGTCAGCGCCAACGGCACCCAGGCGCTGCGCTTCGACTCGGTCTCGCTGAAGGCCGGCCAGACGCTGCAATCCTATGTCGCGGCCGGCTGGATCGACGGCGTCGAAACGACGGCCATCGAGTCGCTCGACATTGCCGGGCAGCCGGCCGTGATCGCGGTCGGAAAGGGCACCGACTGGACCTTCCGTCTCGCGGCCGTCCAGGCCGGAAACCGGGTCTATCGCTTCATCCTGGCGGCACGCGGTGGCGATCCCGAGCGGCCGATGCGGGCCCTGCTCTCCAGCTTCCGCGTGCTGAGCGCCGAGGAGGCGCACACCGTCAAGCCGATGCAGGTCCGGACGGTGGCCGCCGCTGCCGACGACACGCCCGCGACGATGGCCGCGCGGATGCCGGACCAGGAGCGCGCGCGGGAGCTGTTCATGGTGCTGAACGGCATCGAACGGGGCGGCGCCCTCACTCCAGGCCAGCGCTACAAGATCATCGCGGAATAACGCGCCCCGAAGGCCGATCTTCACGAAGCCGCGATGAGCCGGCCGGTCCCTCCCGCACTCCACAGAGGTCGCTAGGATGTCTCCGCCCTTTGCCGGGGTGAGAGAACACTGCAATCCGTGCGCAACATCACGCGGGAGGACACCATGGCGCTCGATCGCCGGATCGTCGAACTCTACGACGAATACACCCACAAGCCGCTCGACCGCCGCATCTTCTTCAACCGCCTCATGGTGCTGGCCGGCTCGGCCGCCGCAGCCGAGGCCGCGCTCGCCCTGCTCGAGCCGAACTACGCCCAGGCCCAGCAGATCGCACCTGATGACGCGAGGGTCACGGCTGAGCGGCTGGATACGAGCGTCGATGGCGTCGCGCTCAAGGGCTATCTCGTCGCCCCCAAGGCGGCCGGCCGTCGGGGTGGCGTGCTCGTCATCCACGAGAATCGCGGCCTGAACCCGCATATCGAGGACGTCACACGGCGCATGGCGCTGGCCGGCTTCACCGCGCTGGGGCTCGATTTCCTGACGCCGCTCGGCGGCACGCCGAAGGATGCGGACGAGGCCCGGGCGCTGTTCCCGCGTCTGCCGGCGGCTGACGTCGTGCAACAGGGCCGGGCAGCGCTGAAGCTCCTGGCCTCGCGACCGGATGCGTCAGGAAAGACCGGCGCGATCGGCTTCTGCTGGGGCGGCGGCGTGGTCAACGATCTGGCCGTGGCGGCGCCCGAACTCTCGGCGGGCGTGGTCTTCTACGGCCGATCGCCCAATCTCGCCGGCGTGCCCCAGATCAAGGCGCGGCTGCTGATCCAGCATGCCGCCCGCGATACGCGCCTTGTCCAGGCACTGCCCGAATACGAGGCCGCGCTGAAGGCGGCGGGCATCCGCCACGAAGCCATCGTCTATCCGGATGTCGACCACGCCTTCATGAACGACACCAGCGCCGAGCGCTACAATGCCGCCGCCGCCAAGCAGGCATGGGAACGGTCGGTTGCCTTCCTCGCCGCAGAGACGGGAGCGACCTGAGTCCTGTCGCGTTTGCTCTGATGACGGCGTCATCCCGGCCTTGCACCGGGATGACGACCGAGCTTCGAGAATTCGGCCGGACTTGCCTAGCGCAGCTGGATGGTCGCCAGCAGCGCATGTCCCCCCTCCACAGCCAACACGCCCTCGGCATCGACATCGATGCGCAGGGCGTGGCCGCCGGGAACGGTGAACGCCTCAGAGCCGCAGCGCCCGCTCACGGCAGCGCCTGGCGCGTAGAGGATGTGGATCCCGCGGGTCAGGACCAGGCGCTCTCCCGCGACGGGTGCGACCAGGTCGACGGCGCAGAGCGATCGGTCGGCGATCAGGTTCACGACCTCGACCGGCCCATTCTCCAGCCGGCTGACCAGGGGAATGCCACCATCGTAGCGCACCGGCGTGAAGGGCTGGCGCAGATCGATCTCGCCGTTGGTCCCGTCCAGGACGAGACCGGAGCCGACGATCACCGTCTGCAGCCGCTCATAGCCGGTCAGGTCCGAGAACGGGCCGGGCCGGACGATCGCCGTTCGGCCGAGCCGCCAGACCATCCCCTCCCAGCCAGCCGGATCGGCTCCCGCCTGGCAGGCATCGGCGATATCGACCGTGATGCCGCCACCATTCTTCCAGGGCTTGCTGCGGAAGCTCTCCGGCGCCAGCGGCGTGAGGGTCGGCCGGGTGCTTGCGGGTTCGGTCATGATCGGCTCGCTTCAGGCATCGTCCGCCAGGGGGTGCAGGTCTCGCACCATGCTCTTGAGGCGGTCGTCGAGGACATGGGTGTAGATCTGGGTCGTGGCGATGTCGGCATGCCCCAGCAGTTCCTGGACCACGCGCAGATCGGCACCGTTCTGCAGCAGATGGCTGGCGAAGGCGTGGCGCAACACATGCGGGCTCAGGCTCGCGGACAGTCCCGCTGCCCCGGCCAGGACCTTGAGGTCGCGCGCGAAGGCCTGGCGGGTGAGATGGCCGCTCTCGCCGTCGGCGGGGAACAGCCAGCGGCTCTCCGCGCCGCCGCTCTCACGCAATGCGCCGAGCCAGGAGCGCGCAGCCTCGCGCGCAGCCTCGTTCAATGGCACCAGCCTATCCTTCTCGCCCTTGCCGCGCACGACCAGAAAGCGCTCGCGCGTCGTCGCGGCCGAGAGCGGCAGCGCAATCAGCTCGGAGACACGCAGGCCCGTTGCGTAGAGCATCTCGATCAGGCAGCACATCCTGAGCGCGCGCAGCCGCGCGGGCCTCGTCGCGCCCTCCCGTTCGCAGGCCAGCCTCGCCGTCTCGATCAGCCGGTCGACATCTGCGACCGAAATCACCTTGGGCAGCGGCCGCCCCTGCCGGGGCCCTTCGATCGCGGCCGATGGATCGCCAGGCGAGAAGCCCTCGGTGTAGAGGAAGCGGTGGAACTGGCGCACGGCCGACAGCCGGCGCGCGGCCGAGGAGGCCTTCAGCCCGCGCTCCGAGATTTCAGCGAGCCAGGCGCGGATGTCGTCTGCCGAGACCACGTCGAGCGCCCGCCCGCCGAGGAAGGCGAGATAGTCTTCGATATCGCGTTGATAGGCATCGAGCGTGTTACGGGCGGCCCCGCGCTCGGCCGCGAGCATATCGAGGAAGCCGTTCAGCCGCGCCCTCGCGATCCGGCTCATTTCGGCAGCAGCTTGGAAGGCGGCACCGTCTCGACCATCTCGCGCGGTACCGGCTGCACGAAGGTGACCAGCGCGACCATGCAGCCGAAGACGAGCCCGCCGAGCAAGGCGAGGAACGCCACAAATCTGAACAGCGTCGGCACGGAGAAGCTGAACCCTCGAGAAGATCGATCGACGCGACGTCGAATGACGACATCTTTCGGAAGATGGCGGGCGCGGGCAAGGGCGGCAAGGCCACAGGCCGGCCAAAAACTGCCGCCTGCGGACATGACGCAGCATATTGGCTCATGCTAAACGGGCGCTGAGGACAACGCCGCAATGACCATCGTCGAAACGCTCGACCAACCCGAGAACAAAGAACTCCGCGTGAACCCTGACGCATTGCGCGCCGCGCTCGGCAACCGCGCGATCGTGCTCGTCGGCATGATGGGCTCCGGCAAGAGCTCGGTCGGCCGGCGCCTGGCGGCACGTCTCGGCCTGCCCTTCGTCGATGCCGATGCCGAGATCGAGACGGCCGCCGGCATGACGATCGCGGAGATCTTCACACAGCGGGGCGAGGCCGAGTTCCGCGACGGCGAACGCCGTGTCATCAGCCGCATCCTTACGACGCGCAGCCCGCTCGTGCTGGCGACGGGCGGCGGCGCCTTCATGAACACCGAGACGCGGGCGCGCATCGCCGATCTCGGCATCTCGATCTGGCTCAAGGCCGAGCCCGAGGTGCTGATGCGCCGCGTCCGCAAGAACACGAAGCGGCCGCTGCTCCAGACCGCCGATCCGGAAGGGACGCTGCGCCGTATGCTCGGCGAGCGCGAACCGGTCTATGCGCTCTCCGATCTCACGCTGGTCTCGCGCGACGAGCCCCACGATGTCGTCGTCACCGGCGCGATCTCGGCGCTGGAGAGGCATCTGCGCGCCGACACCGACAGAAAGCGGATGCCATGACCATTCCTGCGAAGGACAGCTCGGGCGCCCGGATCGTGGTTCCGGTCGCGCTCGAGGGCCGTGCCTACGACATCCATATCGGCCGCCACCAGCTCTGCGAGGCTGCCGCCCTGATCGCCGCCTTCGCGCCCGGCGCCAAGGTCGCGCTGGTCACCGACGAGAGCGTCGCCGCCCTGCATGCCCCGGCCTTCGAGGCCTGCCTGCAGCAGGAGGGCATCACCTCGACGCGCATCACGGTGCCGCCGGGCGAGGCGACGAAGTCCTATGCCCAGTTCATCGCGCTCTGCGACGCGCTGCTCGCGGCCAAGATCGAGCGCGACGACATCGTCATCGCGCTGGGTGGCGGCGTCGTTGGCGACCTGACCGGTTTTGCGGCCGCTGTGCTGCGACGTGGCGTGCGCTTCGTGCAGATGCCGACGACCCTGTTGGCGCAGGTCGATTCCTCGGTCGGCGGCAAGACCGGCATCAATTCCGGCCATGGCAAGAATCTGGTCGGTGCCTTCCATCAGCCAGCGCTGGTCATCGCCGATACCGCGCTGCTCGACACGCTGAGCGAGCGCGAGTTCAAGGCAGGCTATGCCGAGGTCGTGAAATACGGGCTGATCGACGATCCCGGTTTCTTCGACTGGTGCGAGGTCAACTGGAGCCGGATCATCGCCGGCGGCCCCGAGCGCGACCATGCGGTCGCGGTCGCCTGCAAGGCCAAGGCCGCCATCGTCGCCCGCGACGAGCGCGAGGAAGGCGACCGCGCCCTGCTCAACCTCGGCCACACCTTCGCGCATGCGCTCGAGCGCCTGACGAAATACGACTCCGACCGGCTCGTCCATGGCGAGGCGGTCGCAATCGGACTGGCATTGGCGTTCCGCTTCTCACAGCGGATGGGTCTCTGCTCCGGACAGGACGCCATCCGCGTCTCGCGCCATCTCGACGCGGTCGGCCTGCCGAGCACGCTCCAGCAGGTGCCCGGCGGCGCCGGCAGCGCGCCGGAGATCGTCGCTGCGATGGGTCAGGACAAGAAGGTCCGGCGCGGCGTGCTGACCTTCATCCTCGCGCGCGGCATCGGCAAGAGCTTCATCGCCCATGGCGTCGCGGCCGAGGAGGTTCAGGCCTTCATCGAGACCGAGCTGGCGGCCAACGGCCCGGCGCACTGACCCGCTTCGCCGGCCGAGATCTCACGGATCTGGCGGCTCGGGAACGACGGCGATGACGCAACGGCAGAATGCCGCGGCGCGACCATTGCGGGCGACAGCCGTCACTGCCATTTATTTGCGGCACGCAGCCCCCGCGACGCAGGATCCGGAAGCCGGTCCGGCGTCATCAGGAGAGGACCGACCGCATGGCGAAGACGAGATTGGCCGGACGAGCTCTGCTCGGCCTGTTCATTGCGGCTTGTGCATCTTCGACACCCAGCGCTGCGGAACCGATCCAGCTCATCACCAGGCAGGAAGCGAGCTTTCCGCCGCCAGCTGCCGCCAGCAGCCAGGAACGCAACCTGACGCGCGGCCCAGGTGTCGATCGACTGGCACCGCCGGCTGTCGGCATGAACGGCGAACCCTTTCGCTTCGCCGTGAAGTTCAAGCCGCGCAACGGCGTGCCGATCGATCCCGCGACCGTCCGGGTAACCTATCGCCGCCAGCTCGATGTCGACCTGACCTCCCGCATCAAATCCTTCATCACCGCAGACGGCATCGACGCGGCGGCCGTGCTCGTGCCGCCGGGCCGGCATCTCATCGAAGTCGAGGCGACCGACAAGGAAGGGCGTCTCGGGCGAGGTCAGATCACGCTGACGGTCGAGGCACCGAAATAGGGCCTCACCGCCTGGCCGCAGGCGGCAGCAGTGCGATCGCCGGCGCGTTGCCGTAGCTCGCCGGCAGCTGCTGGCCATTCGTCCGCTGCGACACCTGTGCGCTGGTCTCCCTCACCACCGCATCCAGCGGATGGCCGGGCTTCGACAGAGTCTCCAGCAGCGCACGCAGGAACGGGCTTTCGAGCCCATCGCCATCAAGCGCGGTCTGGCCCGGCTGGGTCGAGTGAAACACCACGTTGTTGGGCGCAGCCACGGGCGTTGCCGCCAGCCCGCTGCGCAGGCGTTCCGGCACGGCCGGCGCCCGCCTGCCCGTCCCGCGCGACACAGCCACCGCGCGCGCCTCGACGAAAGGGTCGTTGCGGCAGGCGTCGACGATCACGAGAGCCCCGCGACGCGCCTTGCCGGCCGCCGCCACGAGATCGGCAAGCGCCAGAGCATCGCTGTCCAGTTCCTGGTCGCTCCCCGGCGATGCATCGACCGGGATCAGGTAGTTCCGGCCGGCGGTCTCGACGCCATGGCCAGCATAGAAAACGAGGGCAACATCCGCCTCTGCCGCCCGCTCGGCGATCACCGCGGGCACCTTGCGAAGCTCGGCCTTGCCGAGATTCTCGGCGACCTCGACGACATCGAAACCCATTTCAGCGAGCGCGCTCGCCATCACCGCCGCGTCGCGACGGGCATTCGGCAGGCTGGTGAGCTGGTCGTAATCGCCCTCGCCGATGACGAAGGCGACGCGCCTGAGCCCATCCGGAGAGCCGCTGCCGACCGCAATGCCCGCATCGAGACCGCTGCGGAACAGCGAGGAGGCGTCGCGGCGTGGCGGCCGGGTCAGCTCCTTCAGGCGGAAGGATGCCAGGATGCGTTCATAGAGCCTGGGGGTCGATTTGGTCGAGGCGAGGATGCGCTTGTAGATCGCGATCGCCTTGTCACGTTGGCCGCGCCGTTCCTCGACGCGGGCGAGGCCGAGCGCCACGCTCAAGTTCTTCGGGTCGAGCCGCGAGGCATCGCGAAAATGCTTCTCGGCGACATCCGGCTCCTTCAGCTTGTCGAGCGCCAGATCCCCGGCGCGGACCAGCAAGGCCGCCCGCGCCGAAGACGCCTCTGCTTTCGGCGTGTCGGCGCCGGCGCGGGAGGCGGCGATGAGGTCGTCATAAGCGGCCTGCAGGTTGCCCGCGCGCAGCTCGAGTTCGGACTTATGCGTCAGCGCGATGCTGGCAAGCGGCGGCCCGAGCGCCGAGACGGCGGCGAGATCGGCGCGTGCGCGATCGAGTTGCCCGAGCCGGCGCAGCAGGTCGCCGCGCGCCCACAGCGCCGTCGCAGCGGCCGGATCGAGCTCCACTGCCCGGTCGAGATCGGCGAGCGCCGCCCCGACATCGCCGGTTCGCTGATGTTCGAGAGCGCGCTGGACAAAGGGGGTGGCGTCCTGCGGCGCCGCCTTCATGGCCTGCTCGACATCGGCACGGGCATCCCCAGGCCGACCGATCGTCTGGTTGATCGTGACGCGAAGCGACAGGGCCTCGCCCTTGAGCGGCCCCTCGGCGTCGATTGCCACCTGGACGTCCTGCAATGCCGGACGCACCTCCGCGAGCGACGGCGGCTTGTACGCGACCGAGCCATCGTTCTTCGCCGCCTGCGCCGCGCCCTTCTGGACCACCTGCAGGAAGCGCATCAGCCCCCTGAAGAAGCTGGCTCTCTGGCGAGCCGCTTCGTCGGCACCTCCGGCCAGGATGCGTCCGCAGGCGGCTTCGGCCGCCCCGAGTTCCGCCGGCGAGAGCATCGTCGTTTTCACACGCTCATTGGCACAGAGGCCCATATCGCCTCCGTCCTGGGCCTGAGCCGGACATGCCCACAGCGCGAGCGCAAGGAGCAAGCCCGGCAAGGAAACTGGATGCAAGCTCGATCTCCCCGGCGCGGTATCGGCCATGACTGCCGTAGCGTAACCACTTTGGCCGGCCTGTCACGCGTCCGCACGGCCACGTTATGGGCTGAACACCAGGACCAGGAAGACGAAGAAGACCGAGAGATGGACCGCGCCCTCCAGCATCGTGGTGCGCGTGCCGGTGAAGGTCAGCGTGCTGAGCAGCAGCGTCATCGCCAGGATGACCATGTTCGTGCCGGACAGGCCGAGCACGATCTCCTGCCCCGTCCAGAGACCGATCGCGAGCACCGCCGGCACCGTCAGCCCCAGCGTCGAGGCGGCGGCGCCGAGGCAGAGATTGATCGCCCGCTGGAGCTGGTTGGCGTTGATCGCCCTCAACGCCGCGATGCATTCCGGCGTGAACACCACCATCGCGATCAGGATGCCACCGAGCGCAACCGGCGCGCCGAGCTGGATGATGCCGAAGTCGAGCACCGCCGCGAGGCTCTTCGAGAGGATGACGATCGGCAGGATGTTGGCGAGCAGCAGGGCGACATGCGTCAGGGTCGCGCCGCCCGGGTCCTCATGGCCGTGATCGTCCTCGCCGGCCTCGATTTCGGGCGTGGCGGTGCGTGGCAGAGGTGCCTGGTCGCCGGTCGGCTCCTGGAAGAAGGAGCGGTGCCGGCCCGTCTGGAGCACGAGGAAGGCGCCATAGAGCGCGACGGTGAATAGCGAGAAGCTGACCGACTGCAGCGTCGTCAGCGTGCCGTTCGCGGTCGATGTGGTGAAGTTCGGCAGAACCAGCGGGATTACCGTCAGCGGAGTGATCACGGACAGGTAGGAGGCGGCCCCCTTGAGATTGTAGCTTTGGGCGAAATGGCGCCGGCCGCCGACGAGCAGGCCGATGCCGACGACGCCGTTGAGCACGATCATCAGCACCGCGAACATGGTGTCGCGCCCCAGCGTCGGCGCGCCCTTGGCGCCCAGCATAACGGCCGAGATCAGCGCCACCTCGATGATCACGATCGAGAGCGTCAGGATCAGCGTGCCGAAGGGCTCCCCGAGCCGACCCGCCAGGATCTCCGCCTCGTGCACGACCCCGAACGCCGCCCAGATGATGACGCCCAGCAGCCAGACGAAGATCACCACCGAGATCAGCGGCGCGCCAAGTTGAGCCAGCAGCCCATCGCCGAAAAGCAGGAAGGCGGCAACGGTCGCCCAGGCACAGGCGAGGCGGAGGATCAGCGTGCTCAATGGTCCATCCCGGAATGTCGTGGCTTGAAAAAAGGGCGCAAGAAAGCGGGCCGCCGAAGCAGCCTTCGTCCCAGCCTAACGCATCCGGAGTTGGTTTTGTTCGCTGAATCGCCGCGGCAGACGCCCCGCCTCTCGTTCAGGGCTTGCGAAAGGAGTCCAGCACCGCAGCCCCGTCCGCGCCCGCCTTCTGGCGCCAGTCCTCAACGGCGCTCCTGCCGGCATCCGCGAGCGCCTTCGCGACGGTCGGTGGCACATCGGTCTGGATCGCCACCTTGTTGGCGCGCATGCGGGCATAGTTCTCGTCGAGCCGCGTGCGGATCGCGTTCCATTGCCTCTTTTCGGTCGCCGCGCCGGCTTCGTCCACGATCTGGCGCAGATCTGCCGGCAGCGCCTCATAGGCCGCGAGATTGACCGTCGCGATCGAGATCGGCAGGGCGTAGTTCACCTCGGCGAAATTCGGCAGGAAGTCCCAGAGATTGCGCCCGGCTCCGCCATCGCCCGAGGACAGCACGGCGGTGACGCTGCCATCCTTCACCTTCGGCATGGCGTCGGCGAAGGAGAGATTGCTCGCCTTGGCGCCCGCCGCATTCAGCACCGCGGTCGAGGTCGCGTCATAGGTGCGGATCGGGAGGCCGGCGAGGGCGGCCGGTGCAGTCAGCGGCTCCTTCGACCAGATGCCCGAGGCCGGCCAGGGCGTGGTGTAGAGAATCTTCTGGCCGAAGGTGGCGAGCTTTCGGTCATAGACCGGGCGGGCCAACTCCGTCAGCTTGCGGGCATCCGTGATCGAGGTCGCGAGAAAAGGCAGGGAGGACAGGCCAAACAGCGGATCGACCGCACCGAGCGCCCCCGCGAAGGCGTCTCCTGCCACGACCTCGCCCTTCTGCACCGCGGCGATCATCGCGGCCGACTTGATGCCGCGGGCTGCGTCGAAGCTCGGCTTGATCGTCAGCCGCCCGCCGGATTTCTCGTTCACGAACTGGGCGAAGGCCGTGACGCCCTCTCCGGGGATGGCCGTTGCCGGATACTCGGTCGGCATCTCCCAGATTGTCTGCGCGCCCGCCCCGGCGGGCACTGCCAGGGAGACTGCCGAAAGCAGGAAACCCGCGATGAACCAGCGCATGATCATGTCCCTCGTGATCGCGGGACAGGCAACGAGCGGCCCCCGCTTCGAACCGCGGGTTCCATGCAAGATCGAGGCAAGCGTGCCTCTGCCTAGTCCGGCGTGATCTTGGCGGCCAGCGCGCTCACGGGCTCTTCAGTGGCGGGTGCTGGGGCCTTGTCGGTGACGAGATACTGCGCGCGTGCGAGAGCGGCGAAGCGCCCGCCCTTGGCGACGAGCTCCTCGAAGGAGCCCATCTCGATGACCCGGCCCTGCTCGAACACGAGGATGCGGTCGGCATTGCGGATCGTGGCCAGACGGTGGGCGATGACGAAGGTGGTACGGCCCTTCATCACCTCCTCCAGCGCCTTCTGCAGCTTGACCTCGGTCGCTGCGTCGAGCGCCGAAGTCGCCTCGTCGAGGATCAGGATCGGCGGGTTCTTCAGCAGCGCCCGGGCAATCGAGAGACGCTGGCGCTCGCCGCCTGAAAGCGTGCGGCCGCGCTCCCCGACGAGCGTGTCGAGTCCGTCGGGCTGGCGCGCCATCACCTCTGTCGCCTGTGCCCGGTCGAGCGCCTGCATCATCTCGGCATCGGTCGCATCCGGCTTGCCGACGGTCAGGTTCTCACGGATCGAGCGCGCGAACAGCATCGGCTCCTGGAAGACGACGCCGATGTTCCGGCGCAGGGAGAGCAGCGAGATCTCGCGGATGTCCACGCCGTCGGCGGTGATCCGGCCCGATTGCGGATCGAAGGCACGGTGCAGCAGGCCGAGCGTGGTCGACTTGCCCGAGCCGGTCGACCCGACGATCGCGATCGTCTCGCCGGGCGCAACCGCGAAGGACACGTCCTGCACCGCGGCGCGCTTGCCGTCATAGGAGAAGGACACGTCCTCGAAGGCGACGGCGCCCGAAAGCCTGCCGGCATCGGCGGCGCCATGCGGATCGCGCACGCTCGGCAACGTATCGAGCACCTCGAAGAATTCGCGCATCTTCGGCGCCTGCATGAAGATGAAGTTCACGAAGGAGACGATCTGCTCGAGCCGCCCGACCAGCATGGTGGCGAAACCCATGAAGGTCACGATCTCGCCGACGGTCGTCAGGCCCCGCATCAGCAGCCAGGTGCCGACGACGAAGATCGCGAGCACCGTCAAGGTGGCGGAGGCGCGTGTCGCCACCGTCGCGATCGCCCACCAGGACAGCACGGGCAACTGCGCGTCGAGCAGGCTGGCGATGGTCGAGCGCAGGCCGCGGACCTCGGCCTCGACGCGGGTGAAGCTCTGGATCACTGGGACGTTGCCGAGAGCGTCCGAGGCCCGTTCGGCGAGGCTCGAATGGTAGCTCTCGACATTGCTCTGCAGCTTGTCGGTCTTGCGCAGCACATAGGCGGTGAGCGAGCCGAACAGCGCGACCAGCCCGATCAGCAGCAGGCCGAGCTGCCAGTTCTTCCAGATCGTGAAGGGCAGCAGCACGAACAGCGCGACGATCGAGGCGCAGTGCTCGCGGAAGAAGGAGAGCCACAGCGCCCACATCGCGTTGGTGCCGTCGAGCATGACCTTGAGCACGCGGCCGGAATGGGTCTGCGTGTGATAGGCCAGCGGCAGAGACAGCGCGTGCTCGAAATACTCCGCCATCACGGCGAGCCGGCGCCGATGCGCCAGCCGGTCGGCATGCAGCGCGACGAAGACGCCGATGCCGATATTGGCCAGCCCGAAGCCGACCCAGGCACCGATCAGCGTTCCGATGCTTCCCCAGGTCACCGTCCCGCCGGCTGTCTGGATGGTGGTGAGCCGGTCGATCAGCGCGCCGAACAGCATCGGCTCGGCGAAGGAGACCGCGGCCAGCAGGATGTTGGCGAGCGCCAGTACGATACCCAGCCGCCTTTCGGGACCGAGCGCGCCCAGCACGCGTGCATAGAGAGAGAACAGCGACATCGCGCCTAGCTTTAGCGGACGGTGCGCGCCGGGCAAGCTCGGCATCGACATTCAGCTCGACGATCAGGAAGGCCGAGCGCTGTTCACGGACGGCAAGGACCTGCCGAGCGACCGCATGCGCAAGCTGCCGGCGCCGAGGCTGCGGCACATGCCCAACAAGATCGCGATCACCGGGCACACCGCGACCCCGCGGCCCGGTGCCGCGCCCGAGGGTGATCCCTTGGAGCTCCCGGTCGGCCGCGCCGGCGGTCCGCGAGATCCTCACAAATGGCAGCGTGCCGAGCGACCGCTTCGCCGCCGTCACCGGCAAGGGCGACACCGAGCCGCTGGTCAGGGAGAGCCCCTACCCGCCCTGCAATCGCCGTGTCGGAACGCGCTGAAACCGGGTGCGCCATCGCTGCCGACAGGACTCATGTCCTGAGGGCAGCGGGTTGCGGCGCCGGTCACGGCGCCAGGATCAACGCCCAGTAGACCTGGTATTTCGAGCCCGGAGCATAGGCCGTGGCGATGCCCATTCGCGTCGCGCCGGGCGTCTTCATGACCCGGTCGTGCTGCGGTGAATCGCGCCAGCCCGAAAAGGCCTCCGCCAGCCGGCGGTACCCCGCCGAGAGATTGGCCTCGGCCCCGGGCTGCCCGCTGCGCGCCAGCCGCGTCTTGACCGCCTCGGCTTGGACCGGCTTGTCGGCCGCCGCCATCGCGCTCGCCTCCTGCTGTGCCGCCGCGACCAGGGCGGGGTCGAGCGTCAGCGTGTTCAGCCCGGCATTCAGCCGGTAGGCCGAGATCATCGCCCGGGCTTCGTTCGCATCGACCTGCGCAGAGGGAGAGCCGAGATCGCGATAGAAGGCCGGCTGGCTCTGGCGCACCGGCTCGGTGCAGCCGGCGACGCCCATGAGCGCGAGTGCGCCTGCTACGAGGGCGGGACAGGTCATCGAGCGGGCTCTCGCCGCGCCGCCTTCGAGGCTGAGCATCGCATCATTCCTTGCTGTCGTCCTTGGCCGGCTCCGGCGCCGCAGCGCGGGCGGGCGGCGCTTCCTCCGCCTCGTCTTCCTCACCCTCGTCGCGGGGAGCGGGCGATGTCTTGCGGGCGCGGCTCGGAGAGGCAAGCTTGGCCTCGCCGCTCGCCTTGCTGCCATTCGTCTTGCCTGCGCCTGCCTTGTCCGCGCTCGCCTTGCCCTCGCGGGTGACAGCCGCGGCAATGCTGCCAAGTGACTGCTCGACGCCTTCGAGCCCCTTGACCAGAAGCTCAGGCGTCGCTGCGGCCGGCTCCATCTCGGTCAGCCGCTTGTGGATCGCGAAATTGAGGTCGCTGGTGACGCGGCCGACGATGTCGACATCGGCGACGACGCAGACCAGCTCGAAATCCATCGTCGAGGTGCCGATCTTCTTGAACATGACCGCCGGCGGCGGCTTCTGCATCACGTCGCCGTGGCCGGTCGCGACCTCGCTCAGCATGCCGCGGACATCGCCTGCATCGAGGCTGCGCGGCACGGACAAGGCGATCAGGATGCGCCCCGTCCGGTCGTTGCGGACGCGGTTGCGTACCACGCCCGAGACCAGGTTCGAATTCGGCACGATCACCGAAGCACGGTCGAAGGTCGCGATCTCGGTCGAGCGGACATTGATCTTCTTGACGATGCCCTCGGCGTCGCCGACCACGACCTGATCGCCGACGCGGATCGGCCGCTCCCAGAGCAGGATCAGCCCCGAGACGAAATTCGACACCACCGACTGCAGGCCGAAACCGATACCGACCGAGAGCGCCGATGCGACCAGCGTCAGCCGCTCCAGGCTGAGGCCAAGCGCCGAGACCGCGATCGCGACGGCGCCGACATAGCCGACATAGCCCGCCGCCGTGGTGATCGAGTTCCGCAAGCCCGTATCGAGCTGCGTCGTCGGCAGGAACTTGGTCTCGAGCCAGCCCTGCAGTGAGCGCGTCGCCCCGAGCCCGGCCGCGAACAAGAGCCCGGCGATGAAGATCGAGGACAGGGAGATCGTGACGCCGCCGACCTGGAAGCCGAAGAAGGCCGCCCGCAGCGACGACAGGAAGTCGGCCGATTCCAGCCCCCACGGCGCCAGCACCATCAGGAAGGTGATGACGATCAGGACGAGCTTGAGCGCGCCGGCCGCGATGACCGCGATCTTGTCCAGCGTGCCGGTGCGGATGCCGAGCCCGGCCTTCAGCGTCAACGCCAGGCGACCCTTCCCGGTCAGCGCCTGCGGAATGCCGAGATCGACGAGCTGATAGACGATCACGAAGACGCAGGCGACGATGCCGACCCAGAGCACCTGCTCGGTCAGGAAGGAGGCGAAGATGACGTAGCCGCTCAGCACCGCGAGCGACATCACGAACCCGATGATCCAGCCGAAGATGCGGATCGGCCCCAGGCTCGCGCCGTCGACCGCGACATAGGGGCCGAGACAGGCTTCTTCCTCGACCTCCTCGTCGTCGCGAAGGCGATAGAGCCCCGCCACCAGCGTCACCGCGAAGATGATGACGAGGATGCTGCGCAGGATGATCGACACGGCGAGGCCTGCCGCGATCGCCGTCAGCCACGCTTCCAGCACCTTGCTGATCGACAGGACCAAGGCCAGCGAGGTTCCCATCCAGACCACGATGCGCGCGGTCGAATCCATCACGCTGACCAGCCGTCGCTGCGGCTGGCTCGGCGCGAACAGCGCATCGAGCAGTGCCTGGACAAAGGCGACGATCGCCAGCCCGGCGACCGCAGCCGCGATCACCGGCTGGATGCGGAGCGGGAGCAGCCCGGCGGTGTTGAGCGCGGCATAGATCAGCCAGCTCGCCAGTGCCGGCGGCGCCGCGCCGGCCACGACATGGGCCAGCGCGATGTAGAGGGAATGCAGGCTGTCGCGATCCTGCGTGGTGCTGAAACGAGCCTTGAAGCGCGGCAGATAGCGGCTGCGCGCGAAATAGAGCAGCCCCGCCCCGATGAAAGCGAGCGCGACCAGCGCGCCGCGCGCACCCGACAGCGCCTCGGCGACACCCGACAGCCAGCCTCCGAAGATGTAGCCGGAGGCACGCAGATCCTCCGGCGCCGTCGCGATCGCGCTGCCCCACATGTCCGGGCTGAGAACGCTCGGGCCCGCCGCAAAGAGCACCTTGGCGAAGAGCTCGCGGCGCCGGTCTCCGATCGACGCCTGCAGCTGTTCGGCCTGGAGGAACGCCGCCCGCGCAATCTTCATCGTCTCGTCGGCGTCCGTGAAGGCCTTCTGGCGCGCCTCGCGCTCGCGCGTCACCTCGGCGCTCTCGGGCGGCGCCGAGGCATCGGGTTTCGGGCCGAGCTGGTCGAGGCGCAGCTTCGCCTGCTCGACACGCGGGGTCTGCTCCTCGACGATCTGGCGAAGCTGTTCGAGCGACGGCTGCAGCCGCACGCGCTGGCGCTGCAATTCGGCCTCCGTCGCACTCGGAGCGGCCAGCGTGGATTCGATCTGGGACAGCTCGATGCGGATCGCATCGAGCCGGGCGCGCGCGGGCGCAGGCTCGGCGGCCGGCTGCTGCGCGAGGGCCTGTCCCGCGCCGGACAAGGCCGCCAGCAGCAGCATCGCGAGAACGAGCACGAAACCGCCAAGACGATGCCTAGGTGCGGGCGCTTGCCTCATGCGCACAGCCATTCCGGTCGGGCCTCGCTCAGGATGGTGATTCGGGTGTGGCTCGACCGTCGCCACAGCTCCGTTCCCAAGGCAAGCGGCCCCAGGCGGGGCGTAGCGCGATCGATCGAAGGGCAAGAGCAAGACCTGTCTGCAAGGTTGGAGATGGGAACCGGCGCCCCGCGCTGCCGAAGCGGCATATGGGCGGCCCCTCAATCCCCCGCAAACGGGTCATCATCATGGCGCCGGGAGCAACAATGCGGCTTGCCCCCGCTTGCCGCGTCAGCCCTTCGCCTCCGATTTGTCCTTGTCGGAAGTCTTGTCCTTACCGGCCGCCTTGCGCTTCGGCGCGTTCCGGTTGCGATAACTCGCATTGCCCAGCCCGGTCCCGATCGTCAGGACCGCCCAGTTCTCGACATCCTGCATCGCCGGCAGTTCGCTCAGCCCCTGGATCACCGCATCGTTGTGCATCGTCACCTGGGTCTCGTGATCGCCGATCTCGGGCACCAGCTCGCGAATGCTGTCGACCAGGTTGAAACGGCTGCTCTCCCAGTTGCCCGGCAGGTTCTGAGCGCCGCGGTCGATCGCACCATCGGGCTCGATCAGGCCGGGGCAGCCGACCCCGATGAAGGGCGCGACGCGCAGGCCGTCCTTCTTCGCCTGCCTGAGCTGTGCCTGCAGCATCTCGCCGAGCCGCGCGATCGCCTCGTCCCGGCGCGGCTCTTCATCGGCATGCCGCCAGAGCTCGGAGGATGCGACACGCGCCTTGCTGAGATCCGCGGCCTTGTCCTGGCGCAGCTCGACGATGCCGGCACGGATGTTGGAGCCGCCGATATCGACGGCGACGAGGCTGTCATAGGCCTCGAATATCCATTTCGGCGCCAGATGGGCGCTGCCGACCAGCCCCGCCTCGTCGGGATGATGGCTGACCGGCACGAGATCGATCCTGTGCCCGTCCGTGCTCAGGATGATGCCGGCGCGGCCGATGGCGAGCTCGCCGACACGGCTCTCGCGAAAGCCCCCGCCGATAACGATGCGCTCGACCGGAGCCCAGCTCTTGAGGCGGGTGAAGCGCCGGATGACGAAGGCGAGCGACTGCGCGAATCGCTCAATCGCGCTAAGCACGAGCGCCGCCTCATGTGGGTCGCCGTCCTTCAGCAGCGCATCGAGCTGCTTCTTGCTGACCTCCGCCGTCGCGCCTTTCAACGGATCGCCGCCTTGCTCACGCAGATGCTGGCGAAGCGCGTCGAGGTGCTCGACGAAGGCGCTGCGGCTCGCCTTGTCGCCGACGAAGCCGTCCTCGTCGCGGATCTCGAGATTGTAACTGGTGACGCTGACGGACGGCAGTTCGGGTGCGCCATGCAGGCCGTGCGGGCGCCCCTCGCGATTCCGTGTCGTCCCTGCCGCAGCGGCGCCCATGGCATCCTCCCCCTGAAGTGCGTCGAAAGGGCAACCCCGGATGCCCTGCGAGGTTCCGTGACGATGCGGCCGAGCACCGCCTGAGAGCTCCGCGGCGGCGCCCGACGCATGGCGCGCCTGCGCCGGTCGCGGTGCATTCGGTACCGCTGCCGGTTGACCCGCCAACCGGATCACCGCTCCATGGGCCCGACTGCAAGCGACGCCGCGAACCGGCGCGTGAAGGGGCCCGGCGATCCGCGCTCCCGGGGGATGACATGGTGGATTACATCGTTCGGGCGGCGCTGATCGGCGTCGGAGCAACCGCGCTGCTCGATCTCTGGGCGCAGTTCCTCAAGCACGCCTTCGGCCTACCGGCGCCGAACTGGGCGATGGTCGGGCGCTGGTTCGCCCATCTCCCGCGTGGTCGCTTCATTCATGAGGATATCGCGAAGGCCGAGCCGGTCGCCAACGAGCTCGCCATCGGCTGGATCGCGCATTACCTCGTCGGCATCCTCTTCGCCGGCATCGTACTGGCGATCTGGGGCATTGGCTGGGCCTACAACCCGACCTTCCTGCCGGCGCTGATCGTCGGCCTCGCCACCGTCGGCTGCGGCTGGTTCATCCTGCAGCCCGGCATGGGCGCCGGCATCGCTGCCTCGAAGCGCTCCAATGCCAACACCTTGCGCCTGATGAACATCATCGGCCACACCGTCTTCGCGATCGGCCTCTACGCTATCGCGTTGCTCACCCGCTGAACTTCAACTTTCAGAACTCCAGTCGAGACATCACCATGGCCAGCACACTCTTCACCAATGCCCGCATCGTCGACGGCACCGCGCCGGAAGCCGGCGCACCCGTCAGCGTCCTCGTCGAGGGCGGCACGATCCGTGAGGTCGGCAAGTCAGTGACGTCGGCCAAGGCCAAGGTCGTTGACCTCAAGGGCAAGACGCTGATGCCCGGCCTGATCGACGCCCATGTCCACGTCGTCGCCGGCGTCGCCGATCTCGGTCGCAACGCGGCCCTGCCGGATTCGCTCGTCGCCGTCCGTTCGCTCGTGATCATGCGCGAGATGCTGATGCGCGGCTTCACCACGGTGCGTGACGTCGGCGGCGCGGATTTCGGACTCAAGCAGGCGACCGAAGAAGGCCATTTCCCGACGCCCCGCCTCGTCATCTCCGGCAAGGCGCTGAGCCAGACCGGCGGCCATGCCGATTTCCGCGGTCGCTATGACGACGCGACGGCGCCGGTCATCCGCCACCGGCTCGGCGCGCTCGGCCGCGTCTGCGACGGTCTCGACCAGGTCCGTCGCGCCGCGCGCGAGGAAATCAAGGGTGGCGCCGACTTCATCAAGATCATGGCCAATGGCGGCTGCGCCTCGCCGACTGACCCGATCCATTTCCTCGGCTTTTCCGTCAGCGAGCTGGAAGCGATCGTGGAGGAAGCGCGGATGGCCGGAACCTATGTCTCGGCCCATGTCTACACCGACCAGGCGATCCGTCGCTGCGTCGAGGCGGGCGTCCACTCGCTCGAGCACTGCAACCTGATCGAGGCCGAGACGGCGAAGCTCGCGGCGTCGAAGGGCGCGGTCGCGGTGCCCACGCTCGTTACCTATGACAAGCTCGTCTCGGACGGCCCCAAGCTCGGCTTCCCGCCGGATTCGGTCGCCAAGGTCGACGTCGTGCGCTCGGCCGGCATGAACTCGCTCGCCGTCATGAAGAAGGCCGGGCTCGCCATGGCCTATGGCAGCGACCTTCTCGGCGACATGCACAAGTACCAGTCGGAGGAGTTCGTGATCCGCGGCCGCGCCCTGCCGGCCCATGAGGTGATCGGTTCCGCCACCCATGTCGCAGCCAAGCTGCTCAAGCTCGAGGGCAAGATCGGCACGGTCGCGGCCGGCGCCCATGCCGACCTGATCGTCGTCGACGGCGACCCGCTCAAGGACCTCTCGCTGCTGACCCGCCAGGGCAAGCACATGCCGATCATCATGAAGGGCGGCGCCTTCATGAAGCGGGCGAGCCTGGGCTGAAGGCAACAGGCGTCATGCTCGGGCTCGACCCGAGCATCGCCTGACAAGAGATTCTCGGGCCTGCGCTTCGCTACGCCCGAGAATGCCGGATTGCCTCACGCCCCGAGGTCGAGAATCCGCGTCTCGTAGGCGTAAAGCCGGCGGAAGCCGAGGCTGCGATAGAGCCCGAGCGCGATCGCATTGGTCTGGTCGACCTGAAGATAGGCGCTGTCGCAGTCCATCGCCCGCGCCCAGCCCATCAGCCCGACGACAAGGCGCCGGCCGAAGCCGTGGCCACGATGGGCGGGATCGACCACGATGCTGCCGATTTCGGCCATGCCGCGCTCGGCCACGCTCATGCCAAAGGCGACCGGCTCGCCCGCGACCAGCCAGGTCGCGAAGGCCGCCGGCAGGCGGACGGCATCGACGATGGCGGCGAGCTTGTCGGCATCGGCCTTGATGCCCGGCTGACGCGAGGCGACCCCCGCGATCCACTCCTGGCTCGGGCGTGCCTCGATCTGCAGCTCGGGCTCGACCTCCGGCACGATGTCGGCGAGCTGCCGGATCAGGCCGAAGGACGCGTCCTTGACCCGGTATCCTCGCGCCAGCGCCATGGCCCGCGTCGCCTCTCCGACGAGCGGGGTCAGCCGCATGCAGGGCGGCAGCCCATCGGCCCGGTAAAGTTCCTCGATCAGGTCCAGCGTCGCCTCGTCGAGCTCAGCGCCCGGCTTCAGCGGCGAGGCGGAATTCGCCCGGCCGGAATAGCCGCCGGCAAAACGCACCACCCAGTCGCCGATCAGCAGCGTCGCCGGAGACGGCCAGGCATTGACGATGCGGCGCTCGCAATCGAGCACGAGGTGCAGATCGTCCGCGGCGATCTCCGGCTGGCCGAGGCCCGGTTGGAACTGCGTCATCATGCACCCCCTGTCGGCTGGCGCGGCGTCGGCCGCCAGTTCGGCGGTGCCATTTCGAAAGCCTCGAAGACGAAGCCGGGCGCGACCGTGCAGCCGACCAGCGTCCAGGCACCGAGCGAGGTCGCGCTCTGCCACCAGCCGGCCGGCACGACGAATTGCGGGCGCTGCCCGGCGGCGAGATCCGTGCCGAGATGGTGCGCCGAAGCGTCATGGCCATTCGGCGAGACGCTGATCACCAGCGGCGCCCCGGCATAGTGATGCCAGATCTCGGCGGCATCGACGCGGTGCCACTCCGAGGTCTCGCCCGTGTCGAGCAGATAGTAGATCGCCGTCGAGACGCTACGCCCCTCGGCCTCGCGCGGATCGCGAAAGGTCTCGCGGTAGTGTCCGCCCTCGGGATGGGGCTCGAGATCGAGCAACCGGATGACCTCGGCAGCGGTCAGGCCGTTGAGCGTCGCGTTCATGGCGTCGCTCAGAACCGGTTCTTGGCTTCGCGCAACGCGGCGAAGACGTCGCCGGCAGGTGCGCCGACCAGGCCCACGGCAGCGGCGAGAGCGCTCTCGCCTGCCCGGAAGAAGGGGTTGGTCGCGGCCTCCTCGGCGACCGTCGTGAGCGCCCAGAAGCGCCCCTGGGCCTTGGCCGCCTCCGCTTCCGCCAACCTCGCCTTGAGCACGGCATTGGCCGGATCGACCGAAGCGGCGAACCGGGCATTCGACAGGGTGTAATCATGGCCGCCGAGCAGCCGGGTATCGCCAGGCAGCGCCATTAGGCGCGACAGCGAGGTCCACATCGCCGCCATCTGGCCGGGCTGCACCCGCCCGCAGCCCATCACGAAGACGACGTCGCCGACCAGCGCGAGCCTCGCCCCGAGCGAGACGAAGCTGAGATGCCCGTCGGAATGACCGGGCGTGTGCCAGATTTCAAAGCTCTCGCCGCCGAACGAGACGCTGTCTCCCTCCTTCAGAATGCGGTCGAGCGGGGCGGAGGCCGCCGCATCCGCCGGTCCGCAGACCCTGGCACCGGTCGCCCGCTTCAGTTCGGCCACGCCCTGCGTGTGGTCGTGATGGGCATGGGTCACGAAGATGTCGGTGATGGCCCATCCCCTGGCCTTCGCCGCGGCCATAACATGGCCGGCATCGGGCACATCGACCGCCGCGCACGCCTTCGCCACGGGATCGTAGAGCAGCGCGCCGGCGTTATCGCTGAGAGTGCGGAAAATCTGGAGATCGAGCGGCATGGGGGGCTCCGGAACGCGGCTGACCCTTCGGTGCATAGCGAATGGCGTCGGCAGAGGCCAGCCTTGCACCGGGCTACCGGTCGGCCCTGCCCGCAGCCTGGCTGCCGCTTGGGCCTTGCGCGCATCGGCGCGGCACCACATCTTGCGGCTCCATGTCCCTCGACGTCGCCGATCTGCGCGCCTTCTATGCCAGCCCGCTCGGCCATGTGGCGCGGCGCTTCATCGGCACGGCAATGCTGCGCTTCTGGCCCGACTGTGCCCGCCAGCGTGTGCTCGGTCTGGGGTTCTCGACGCCCTATCTTTCGGTCTTGGGCGCGAATGCCGAGCGGGTGATCGCCTTCATGCCGGCGGCTCAGGGCGTGGTGAACTGGCCTTCCGACGGGCTCTCCGCCTCGGCGCTGGTCGAGCCGACGCTGCTGCCCTTGCCAACGGCCTCGATCGACCGCGTCGTGCTCGTCCATGCGCTGGAGGAGACCGAAAGTCCCGACGACCTGATCGAGGAGGTCGGACGCGTGCTTTCGCCCGGAGGCCGGATGATTCTCGTCGTCCCGAACCGGCGCGGCCTCTGGGCCCGCATGGACGGCACGCCCTTCGGCCAGGGTCGCCCGTTCAGCCGCTCGCAGATCGAGGCCTTGATGCGCGCCGGCGAGTTCTCGCCGGAGAACTGGACCGAGGCGCTCTATGTGCCGCCGCTGCGGCGGCGCCTGCTGATGCGCTCGGCCGCCGCCTGGGAGCGCATCGGGGCCGGGCTCGCACTGCCCTTCGCCGGCGTGCATGTGATCGACGCGACCAAACAGGTCTATCGCCGCATTCCGCTGCGCGCGACGCGTCGCAGCTTCGCCTTCCGCCCGATCCTGCTGCCCCAGCCAAGCCCGACGCAACGGACCGACAGCACCCGTGACGGCAAGCCGCCGGGTTGACAAAAAAGCCGGCGCGCGACCAAGGTCCGCCGCTTTTCGCAAGCCGGTTCCACACGACGCTTTGATGCGCAGGGACCAACCTGGCGCGAAACCTGAACTGGATCACGATGCGTAGCTATCTGGATTTCGAGAAACCGGTCGCCGAGCTCGAGGCGAAGGCGGATGAATTGCGGGCCCTGGACGCCAAGGGCGACGGCTACGCGCTTTCCGACGAGATCGACAGGCTGGAGGCCAAGGCCGGCCAGGCGCTGAAGGAGCTCTACGCGGTTCTGACGCCCTGGCAGAAGACGCTCGTCGCACGCCACCCGCAGCGGCCGCATTTCAAGGATTACTGCGCCGGCCTGATCGAGGAGTTCACCCCACTGGCCGGCGACCGTGCCTTCGGCGAGGACGAGGCCATCGTCGGTGGCTTCGGCCGCTTCCGCGGCGAGCCGGTCTGCGTCATCGGCCAGGAGAAGGGTGATTCGACCGAGACCCGCATCCGGCACAATTTCGGCATGGCCAAGCCCGAGGGCTATCGCAAGGCCGTCCGGCTGGTCGAGCTCGCCGACCGTTTCGGCCTTCCCGTCCTGAGCTTCGTCGACACCGCCGGCGCCTATCCCGGCATCGAGGCCGAGGAACGCGGCCAGGCGGAAGCCATCGCGCGCTCGACCGAGACCTGGCTCGGCCTGCGCACGCCCAGCATCGCGCTGGTGATCGGCGAGGGCGGTTCGGGCGGCGCGATCGCGATCGCCGCGGCCAGCCGCGTCATCATGATGGAGCATGCGATCTATTCGGTGATCTCGCCGGAAGGTGCGGCCTCGATCCTCTGGCGCGACACCGGCCGCGCCCAGGACGCCGCCACCGGCATGAAGATCACGGCGCAGGACCTGCTGAAGTTCGGCATCATCGACCGGATCGTGAGCGAACCGACGGGCGGCGCGCATCGCGATCGGCAGGCCGCGATCGGACGCGCCGGCGAGGCGATTTCGGCGTCGCTTTCGGAGTTGGCGGGCTTGTCGCAGGACGAGATCGTCGACCGGCGCGCGGAAAAATTCCTGGCGATCGGGCGCACACTCTGACGCCGCGGGACGGCGCTTGGCGCGCTCCAAAGGCACACGGCTTTAACCTGCCCTTGACCATGTGGCCTTAAGGGCAGCCCCTGTGGTAAGGAAGCTTCAAGCCTAACGCTTCTAGAACAGCAGGACGGGCACAATTTGGCCGTCTTGCGAAGTCACAGGTCGCGCTCCTCCGTGGCGACCCATCATGGGATTGACGACGTGGCATTCAAGCAACTCGCGCTCGTGGCTTTTGTTGCATTGACCTTGGGCGCCTGCGAGGAGGACCGTTATCGCGGCTCCGCCCGCCATAACATCCCGATCCCGGCAGCGACCTATGCCCTGATGTCCGAGAAGGGCATGAGCAAGGACCAGCCGATCCTCATCCGCTCCTACAAGAAGGAGTCGGAGCTCGAGATCTGGAAGCGCAAGGCCAATGGCCAGTATGCCCTGCTGAAGACCTATCCGATGTGCCGCTGGTCGGGGCAGCTCGGCCCGAAGGTGCGCGAGGGCGACCGCCAGGCGCCGGAGGGCTTCTACGCCATCACCCCGGCGCAGATGAACCCGAACTCGTCCTTCTACGTCTCGTTCAACATGGGCTATCCCAACGCCTATGACCGCTCCTATGGCCGCACCGGCGCGCATCTGATGGTGCACGGCGCCTGCTCCTCGGCCGGCTGCTACTCGATGACCGACGACCAGATGGGCGAGATCTATGCGCTCGTCCGCGAGGCCCATAATGGCGGCCAGAAGGCCGTGCAGATGCAGGCGCTGCCCTTCCGGATGACGCCGCAGAACCTCGCCAAGCACCGGCTCGATTCCAACATCGCCTTCTGGAAGAACCTGAAGGAAGGCACGGACTATTTCGAGATCACCAGGGACGAACCGCAGGTCGGCGTCACCGGCGGTCGCTATGTCTTCAATGGGGGCGGCGCGGCCGTCGCCCAGGCTGTGCAGCAGAAGCGCCAGCAGGACGAGTCCGAGATCGCAGCGCTCGTCGCCAAGGGCACGCCTGCCGTCAAGCTGGTCTATGACGATGGCGATCAGCATTCGTCCTTCAAGAGCGCCCTCGTCGCGAACGGCTCCGAGTCCCTGAACCGCTCGGCCTCCTGGGGCTCGCGCGATGTCGGCATCAGCCGTCCGGACGCGCTCACGGTTGGACCGCGCGTCGCCGTTCTCGACGACAAGGGCAAGACGACGGCCACCTTCCGTGCAACCTCGGCCGACAACGACGCCGTGCTTGCCGCCGCCTCGGCGGCTGCCCCCGAGCCGGCAAAGCCCGAGCCTGCAAAGCCGGAGCCGGCCAAGGCGCAGGCCGCGCCCAAGCCGGCCGCTGGCACGGCCGCGACTCAGGTCGCGCGGGTCCTGCCCGGCAATGCCGCGCCGCTCCCCGCCGCCGCCGCGTCCACGGGTTTCGCGACGGCTTCCGAGGAGAGCGTGCCATTCTACCGCCGCGCCCTCAGCTTCGTGCCGCTGATCGGCGGATCGGCCCCCGCCGAGCCCCAGGCCTCCGCGCCGGTTGCTTCGGTCGTGCCGTCCACGCCGACCAATGTCCGCGCGCCCCTGCCGCCGCGCCGCACCGACAAGTTGCGCACGACGCAGCTGGAACAGCCGGATGCAGCGTTCGCCAGTCAGCGGATCACCCGCTAGGAACGACCGCGACGTGACGGAAATGCAACATCACGTCGCTTTGTCGGCTTAGACTATTTCTCAGGCGCAAAGGCCCCGCTCCGCGGGGCCTTTTGCTTAAGAACTATGCATCCTGCCGAAAAGCTTGCCTTGCCGAGAATCAAAATCGCTCGCCTAGATTGTGGCGGAAACGGGCCGGAATTCGCGGCCCGACTGGCACGGAGCATCTAATGGTCTTCGATTTCGTCCGTTCTTCGGTCACTGGCCTAACCCTATCGCTCGCTGCCTTCGCTGGCGCTGCGCAAGCCGCCGATCTTCCCAGCCGCAAGGATGCGCCGGTCGCTCCGATCCCGCCGAGCATCACCTGGATCGATGTCGCCGTCAGCATCAAGGGCATGACGGACTACAACTTCCGCGGTATCTCGCAGACCGATCGCAAGCCCGCCGTCCAGGGCGGCGCCGAGCTGCAGATCTACGACAACCTGTTCTACCTCGGCGTCTATGCCTCGAATGTCGACCTGGCGACCCGTCCGGACGCCGAGATCGATTTCTACGGCGGTATCCGTCCGAAGTTCGGCGATCTGACCGTCGATCTCGGTGTCTGGCAGTATTACTATCCGGCCGAGAAGGCGTTGATCGACGCCGGTGGCGTGCACTGGACCCCGAAGAACACCGACTACACGGAAGTCTACGGCAAGCTCTCCTACACCTTCGGCGGCAGCCTGACGGTCGGCGCCAATGTCTTCTACGCCTGGGACTGGCTCGGTACCGGCGCGACGGGCACCTATGGCTCGATCACCGCGAAATATGCCCTGCCCTTCCTCGAGGGCCTCGCGGTCTCCGGCGAGCTCGGCCGCTACTGGCTCGGCACGACCAATCAGGCGATCTGGTCGACCACGCCGCCGACCAACCTGCCTGACTATACCTACTGGAACGCCGGTATCTCCTACACCTGGAAGAACATCACCGCCGATGTTCGCTACCACGACACCGACCTCTCCAAGGCCGACTGCTTCCTCCTGACGGCGGATCCGCGCGGCATCAACAACGGCACGGGCCGGTCGAAGTGGTGCGGCGCGACCGTCGTCGGCACGCTGTCCTTCGACATCACCGCGAGCAGCGTCGGCATCTTCGCTCCGGCCAAGTAAGCCGCCTGCGCAGCAGGCCGCCTCTCGGCCGAGCCTGCCTCAGGAATCGAAAAGGCCGCTCGCAAGAGCGGCCTTTTTCCATTCTGGCCCGGCTGCCTCAGTCACTTCTCGAGCGCAGCCGCAATCCTGCGCATCATCTCGCCGATCGAATCGCATTCGGCGTCGCTGAGCACGGTCATCATCGCCTCGAGCCTGGCGACATGGATGGCCATCGCCTTCTCGGTCAGCTCATTGCCCTCCGGCGTCAGCCAGAGCCGCCGGACGCGCCGGTCGGTCTCGTCGCTGCGCCGCTCGATCAACCCGCGGCGCTCGAGTTCCGGCAGCAGCATGCTCATGGCGCTGCGGCCGACGAGCAGCTTCTCGGCGAGCGCCTGCTGGGTCAGCCCCGGCACATGCGCGATATTGGCGAGCACGTCGTAATGCGCGAGCTGGATTCCGAGCGGCGCCAGCGCCTCGCCGAACACCTTCTTCCAGAGCTGATGCACCCGTGCGACCGCGATCCAGTTGCGGAAGCGCGGCAGCTCCCAGGGCAGAAGGCGGGCCTTCTCCTGAGGCATAGACGTCTCTTGCTTTTTGTTCATGAATGAACATACTCGTTCATGGCTGAACAAATCAGGGTTGACGCCATGGCCACCTCGCTCCTCCGCTTGCTCAGGCCTATCGTCCACGTCTCGGGCATCGTGGCGCCGGGCCTGACCGGCCGCATAGCCTTCAAGGCCTTCTGCACGCCGCCCCGCCGCAAGCAGGGAACCAATCGCACGCCCGCGGTCAAGCCCGCCGCTAGCCGGCTCGACGCCGCGATGCACATATCGGTGCCGTATCCATGCGGCTCGGTCGCGGCCCACCTGTTCGAGCCGGCTACCGAAGGCCAGGCCGAGCCGGCCCCCAGTGTGATCCTGCTCCATGGCTGGACCGGCGAGGCTGCCTTCATGAGCGCCTTCGTGACGCCGCTGCTGCGCGCCGGCTTCCGGGTCGTTGCCTTCGATCTGCCCGCCCATGGGCAATCGACCGGCGCCGAGCTCAACCTGCCGATCGGGGTGGCGAGCCTCGCCGCCGTCGCCCGAGCCTTTGCCCCCGTGCATGCGATCGTCAGCCATTCCTTCGGCGGCTCGATCGCGCTTGCGGCGCTCGCCGGCACCATCCCCGCGCAGCCGCGCGTCATGGCGGAGCGCCTGGCGATGATCTCGCCGCCCGCGTCGATGGCGGAGGTCACGCGCTGGTTCGGCACGGCGATCGGGCTTGGCCGAACCGGACAGAGGGCGCTGGAGGCACGTATCCATAGCGTCGCCGGCGTGCCCGTCACGGCCTTCGAGGGCGCCGATCAGCTCGCGCGCTTCGGCAAGCCGACGCTGCTGCTTCATTGCCGCGATGACCGCGAAGTGCCCTTCGCCCATGCCGAGGAATTGGCCGGGGCCGGCCCCTTCGTGCGGCTCGAAGCGTTGCAGGGGCTCGGCCACCGCCGCATCCTGCAATCACGCCATGTCGCGGCCGCCGTCGCGGATTTCGTCGCCGGACGGGCCGACCGGCGATCGGGTCAGACCCAGCCCATCAGCTCACGCCTGACGACCGCCTCAATCGTGTCGATGCCCTCTGGCGAAGCGTTCAGGCAGGGGAGATAGGCGAACTTCTCGCCGCCATTGTGCAGGAAGATCTCGCGGTTCTCGCCATCGAGCTCCTCGAGCGTCTCCAGGCAATCGGCCGAGAAGCCCGGCGCGACGATCGCCATCGACTTGGTTCCGGACTGGGCGAGCGCCTTCACCGTCTCGTCGGTATAGGGCTGCAGCCATTCATCAGGGCCGAAGCGCGACTGGAAGGTCATCCGGAAGCGCTCGGTGCTGAAGCCGAGTTCCTCGCGCAGCAGCCGCCAGGTCTTGGCGCATTGGCAGTAATAGGGATCGCCCTTGAGCAGATACTCCTTCGGCATGCCGTGGAAGGAGCACAGGATCACCTGCGGCTCGAAATCGAGCTTCGCGAGCGACGCCCGCATCGAGGCGGCCAGCGCCTTGATATGCGCCGGATCATCGAAATAGGGCGGCGCAACCCGGACCGCCGGCTGCCAGCGCATCGTCATCAGGGCACGGAAGGCCTGGTCGCAGGCCGTGGCCGAGGTCGGCGCCGCATATTGCGGATAGAGCGGGACCATCAGGATGCGGTCGCAGCCCTGTTCGAGCAGCGCCTTCAGCCGGCTCTTCACATCGGGAAAGCCGTAACGCATCGCCCAGTCGAAGACGACGCGATCCCCAAACTCGGGAGCGAGCCGCGCCGCAAGCTGCTCGGTCTGCGAGCGCGTGATCGTCTTGAGCGGGCCCTCATCGCGCTCGGTGTTCCAGATCGAGGCGTAGTCCTTGCCCTTGCGGCCGGGACGCACGGTCAGGACGATCAGATTCAGGATCGGCCACCATTTCCAGCGCGGTTCCTCGATCACGCGCCGGTCGGAGAGGAATTCCTTGAGATAGGCCCGCATTGGCCAGTAGCCGGTGCCCTCCGGCGTGCCGAGATTCATCAACAGGACGCCGATCCGCCCGGCCCGCACCACCGGATGGTCGGCGGGCTTCGGCATCTCGTGTTGCAGGGCGGCCGGCTTGGCCTCGAAGGTCGTGTCCAGGGCTTTCATGGACCTGTGATTTAGACGAGTTCCGGCCTTCGTCCAATGCCGTCGCGGCAGGTGCGACACCGGCGATCGGTCTTGCACAGAGCGGGGAACGGGCAGAGCATCGATCGGTCGCCAGCCCGATACCCGATGCGCAGGGAGGGATGCCATGCCGCCGCCCACAGCCAAGGGCCCCGCTTTCGAGATCAAGAGCCGGATTGTCCACGCAAATACGGTGGTCGTGCCCAAGGGACGCTACGCCATCAAGCCGCCGAAGGGGTTGACCGCCAGTGACCTGCGCCTGCCGAAATTCGTTCGGCGCGAGGACATGATGAAGCTCCTGAGCGGCACGCAGAAGAACAATCCGGGCCAGCTTGCCTCGGTTCACGGTCTGGTCACCGCCGAGTTCGCAGTGGCTTTTCCCGATATCGACAAGCAATGGCTGCGCAGCGTTGGCCCCCAGAACCGCGTCACATGGCGCTTCCAGGGCGGGGAGGTCGTTCTGGAGGTGACGATCTCGGTGCACGTCCTCGAGGATGATCGCCCCCTCGACAAGGACCGCCTGAGCCAGAAGCTCTTCGCCGTCATCTGGGAGCACGAGCTGCTGCACGTGCTCGACGACATCGAGATCGTCCGGGACTGGTTGCCTGGCCAGGTTCGCGAGGATGAATGGAGTCGCAAATACCTGATCGGGGCGCAGGAGCTGCCCGATTCCACCTTCGAGCACTACATCCGCAAGGACAATCTCACAGTCTGGTTCAGGGACGGGCCATGGCTGACCGAGCGCAATCGCCGCGCCGGGATCCGCGACTCGGCCGCGAACTACGCCCACGTCAGCGACGAGATCAACACCATCCGTAGCCAGATGACCAATCGCTAGAGCCGTGCGGCGAGCCGCTTGATTGGAACGGCTCGACACTGCGATATTGCCCGCGACGTCACATCATCGCGCCTTCGCTGGGGAAATCACTCATGACCAAGCTGACTCGCCGCAACGCGCTTGGCGTCATCGCCGCCCCGGCGACACTCGCCGCGACCGCACCAGCCGCGATTGCCCAGACGCCCGCGCCGGCCTTCACGCTGCTGCTGCTCAACGACATCTACAAGATGAGCGACGACAAGGGCCGCGGCGGCTTCGCGCGCGCTGCCGGCATCGCCAGGGCCGAACGCGCCAAGGGCGTGCCGGTCCTGTTCTGCCATGCCGGCGACTGCTACTCGCCCTCGCTGATGTCGGGCTTCGACCAGGGCGCCCATATCGTCGCGATGCAGAACAAGATGGGCATCGACGTCTTCGTGCCCGGCAACCACGAGTTCGACTTCGGCAAGGAAAACTATCTCAAGCTCGTGGCGGCACAAAGCTACCCGACCTTCGCCGCCAACCTGCGTGACGCCGCCGGCCAACCTCTGCCTGGCCACAAGGACAGCCAGATCTTCGAGCTCGGCGGCGTCAAGGTCGGCGTCATCGGCACCGCCTATGACCCGACGCCGCAGATCTCCAATTCCGGCGACCTGAAATTCTCCTCGACCATGGAGGCGCTGCGGCGCGAGGCCCGCACCCTGAAAAGCCAGGGCGCCGACATCCTCGTCGCCGTCGTCCATGCCGACCGTGCCATGGACAACGAGATCGTGCGCTCGCGCGTCGTCGACATCCTGCTCACCGGCCACGACCACGATCTCGCCATCGCCTATGACGGCAAGGTCGTGATGGTCGAGTCGAACGAGGAGGGTAACTACGTCACCGCGATCGACATCGCCGTCAGCGTGCGCGGCGAGGGTGCCGCCCGCCAGGTGTCCTGGACGCCCACCTTCCGCGTCAACGATTCGCGTGGCGCGACGCCTGATCCCGACGTCGCGGCGCTGGTGAAGGGCTACGAGGCCGAGCTGTCGAAGGAACTCGATGTCGACGTTGCGGTGCTCGCCGCCCCGCTCGATTCGCGCACCGGCGTCATCCGCACGCAGGAAGCCGCGATCGGCAACCTGATCGCCGACGCGATCCGTTCCGGCACCGGCGCGCAGCTCGCCATCACCAATGCCGGCGGCATCCGCGCCAACAAGCAGTACCCGATCGGCCACAAGCTGACCCGCCGCGACGTGCTGAGCGAGCTGCCCTTTGGCAACGCGACCGTGATGGTCGAGATCACCGGCAAGGACGTGAAGGATGCGATCGAGAACGGCCTGCGCGACGCTCCGCAGGGTGCGGGCCGCTTTCCGGTGGTCTCCGGCCTGAAGTTCGAGGCCGATCTGAAGCAGCCGCAGGGCTCGCGCGTCACCGCTGTGACGGTCGATGACAAGCCGATCGATCCGGCCGCCAAATACACCGTCGCGTCGAACAACTTCATGCTCGAGGGCGGCGACGGTTACACCGCGCTGGCGCGCGGCAAGACGCTGATCGGTCTCACCGACGGCAAGCTGATGGCCAATGAGGTGATGGTCTATCTGCGCAGGCTGGGCACGATCGACGCCAAGGTCGAAGGCCGGGCCGTCCTGAAGTGAGCAGCTCGACCGCGCTCGCGACCTTTCTCGCGAGCGAGCAGGCCAGGGACTGGCGCCGGCTTCCCGTCTTCGCACCCGGCGCCCAGGCCGAACGTGCCTGCGCGGCCGCCGATGCCGAGCGCGTGGCCGGCCATGTCGTCGCACCGGCCCCCGAACGCGTCTTCGCCGCGCTGGCGCTGACACCGCTCGACGGCGTCCGCCTCGTCATCCTCGGGCAGGACCCCTATCCGACGCCGGGCCACGCCAACGGGCTCGCCTTCTCCTATGTCGGCCCGCCGCCACTGCCGCGCTCGCTGGTCAACATCTATCGCGAGCGCAGCGATGATCTGGGCCTCGCCCCGCCGACCGACGGCGACCTGACAGCCTGGGCGCGACAGGGCGTGCTGTTGCTCAACACCGCGCTGACAGTCCGCGAGGGTGCATCCAAGGCCGGCTCGCACCTCCTGTTGGGCTGGGGCGCCGTGACCGACGCGATCATCTCCGCAGTCTCGCGCGACCGCCCCCACGTCGTCTTCATGCTCTGGGGCAGCCCGGCCCAGGCCAAGCGCGCCCTGATCGACGAGAGCCGGCATCTGGTGATCGCCTCGGCGCATCCCTCGCCGCTCTCGGCGCGGCGGGGCTTCTTCGGCTCACGGCCGTTCTCCAAGGCGAATGCCTGGCTGACGGCGAAGGGGGAGAAGTCGATCGACTGGTGAGGCCGGCGGACAGTGCTGCCGGATCCGCGATCCGTCAGCCCACCGGCCGCTCGTCGGCGATAACCTTGCCGTCGTTCGGCAGTGCCCCGAGCGGCAGGATTTCGACCGCACCGCGCAGCTTGGTGATTTGCTGCAGGCTGGCGGAAACCGCATCGACCAACCCTTCGGGCTCGGCATAGATTTCGGCCTTCAGCGTCATCGTGTCGACCTCGTCGGCCCGACCGACGACGAGCCGGAGCTTGTGGATCTCGCTGTGACGCTTGGCGATCTCCGCGACCTGCTCGGGCCGCACGAACATGCCCTTGATCTTGGCCGTCTGGTCGGCGCGGCCCATCCAGCCCTTGATCCGGGCGTTGGTCCGGCCGCAGGCGCTGGCGCCGGCCATCACCGCCGTGAGATCACCGACGGCGAGCCGGATCTGAGGGTGATGCGGGTCGAGATTGGTGACGACGATCTCGCCGACCTCGCCCTGCTCGATCGGATCGCCGGTGCCGGGCCGGACGATCTCGACGATCAGGTTCTCGTTCAGCACCATCCCCTCCCGCGCCGACGTCTCATAGGCGATGATGCCGACATCGGCAGTTGCATAGAGCTGATAGGCGTCGATGCCGCGCTCGCGCACCCAGGCCTGGAGCGAGGGTGGGAAGGCGGCTCCCGAGACGGCCGCCCGCTTGATGCAGGAGATGTCGATGTCGCGGCTCTCGGCCGCCTCGATCAGGATCTTCAGGAAATCCGGCGTGCCGGTATAGGCGCTCGGCCTGTAGGCGGAGATCACCTCCATCTGCTGTTCGGTATTGCCGGGTCCGGCCGGGATGACGGCGCAGCCGAGCGCCCGCGCACCCGAATCCATGATGAAGCCCCCCGGCGTCAGATGGTATCCGAAGGTGTTGAGGACGATGTCACCGGCCCGGAAGCCCGCCGCGAACAGGCCCCGAGCCGCGCCCCAGGGGTCGCGGCCGGTGCCCTCGGGCTCGAAGATCGGTCCGGGCGAGGTGAACAGCCGCCCGAAAGCGCCAGGCTGGCCGGGAACGAATCCGCCGAAGGGCAGCGCCTGCTTCTGCAAGGCCGGAAGTTCGGCCTTGCGCAGCACCGGCAGGGTCGAGAGCGCGTTGCGGTCGGTGATATCCGCGGGATCGATGCCGGCCAGCCGCTCGGCATAGGCCGGCGCCTGCATCGCGGCAACGAGCACGGCTGGCAGCCTCGCAAAGAGGTCGGCCTCGCGAGCGTCGGGGGAGCGGGTCTCCAGATCGTCGTGATGCGCGCTCATGGGTTTCGTCCCGGTTCAGCGGATAATGCGCGGGAAGCGCAGGAAATTGAGCAGGCCGATCAGTGCACCGGCGACATAGGTGAAGGCCGCAGCGCGCAGCACGCCGCGCGCCGCCGGCACGTCGGCCTGATCGAGGTAGCCCTCGGTCGTGAGGATCGGCAGCGCCTTGCCGAAGCTGGCGTCGAGCTCCAGCGGCAACGTCACCAGATGCACGACGAGCCCGACGCCGAGCATCGCGATCGCGATGCCGAACTGGATCAGCCCGATCGCCGGCACATGGGTGATCGCCATGACGAGCGGGACCGTCAGCAGCACCGCCATCGCGATCTTGTCGAAGACACCGAGGAAGCGCGCCAGCATGGTTCTGAGCGCGAACAAGGTGCTGCCCTGGGCGTGCTGGATCGCATGGGCGACCTCATGGGCGGCAACTGCGACGGCCGTGATCGAGCGCCCGTCATGGTTCTCCGGCGATAGCCGCACCGCCTGCGCGATCGGATCATAGTGATCGCCGGCCGCCGTGCTCTCGACCTTGACCGCGCCAAGCTGGAAGCGGTCGAGCAGATGCCGGGCCAGTTCGCCACCAGTCCCCGGCAGATCGGGGCGAGGGGTTGCGTGTCTGCTCATCTCGTTGCGCACCCAGGCTTGCGGCCCGAAGATCAGGAGAATGACGGCGATGGCGAGGATGGCGTAGAGCATCGCTGCGCTATAGCGCCTGCCGGCCCATCGGTCATGACAGCCAGCGCTTGCGGCGCTTGTAGCTCTTGACCTCGCGGAAGGATTTCTTGTTGCCCTCGGCGACGCCGAGATAGAACTCCTTCACGTCCTCGTTCTCGCGCAGCATCCTGGCCTCGCCATCCATGACGACGCGGCCCGTCTCCATGATGTAGCCATAGGTGGCGTAGCGCAGCGCCATGTTGGTGTTCTGCTCGGCGACGAGGAAGGAGACGTCTTCCTCGGCATTGAGCCTGCGGACGATCTCGAAGATCTCCTCGACGATCTGCGGGGCGAGGCCCATCGACGGTTCGTCGAGCAGGATCATCTTCGGCTTCGACATCATGGCCCGGCCCACCGCGCACATCTGCTGCTCGCCGCCCGAGGTGTAGCCCGCCTGTGAATTGCGGCGTTGCTTCAACCGCGGAAAGAGCTCGTAGATCTTCTCGAGATCGCGCTTGATCGCGGCATTGCCGTCGCGGCGGGTGAAGGCTCCGGTCAGCAGGTTCTCCTCGATCGAGAGATGGCCGAAGCAGTGCCGGCCCTCCATCACCTGGATGCAGCCCCGCCGCACGAGCTCGTTCGGTGACATCCTGTCGACGCGCTCGCCTTCGAACACGATCGAGCCCTTCGTGACCTCGCCGCGCTCGGCCTTGAGCAGGTTCGAGATCGCCTTCAGTGTCGTCGTCTTGCCTGCCCCATTGGCGCCGAGGATTGCGACAATGCCCTTGCGCGGCACCTGCAGCGAAACGCCCTTCAGCACGAGGATGACGTGATCGTAGATCACCTCGATGTTGTTGAGCGACAGGATGTTGTCGCTGGCGGTCGCGGCGGCTGGTTGTTCCAGTGTAGCGGTCGACATCTCGCGCTCCTTCCTTCCCCCCTCGCAGGAGAAGGTGGCCCGGCGTCTGCCGGGTCGGATGAGGGATGGACGGATGAGGGCAGAGCGAGCCGGCCCTCATCCATCTGCTTCGCGGGCACCTTCTCCCCCGAGGGGAGAGGGTTCAGTCTCTCGTCACGTCAGGACGATTTCTCGCAGGACTCCGTCCGCTTCGGCCAGTTGCCGGCCTTGTCGGTGTAGTCCTTGGCGTTGGCCTCGATCAGCGGCCGGACCTCGTCCTTGAGCGGCTCCAGCCACTCGCCGGGCTTGGTCCATTTCGTGCCGTCCCACTCCGCGACATAGGCCTTGCTGTGGCCGGAATGGTCGGAGCAGGAGATCGTCGTCGGCGTGGCGAAGCCCTCCATGCCGATTTCCTTCAGACGAGCCTCGGTGATGTTGAGGGTCTCCAGGCCGCGGCGCATGTCCTCGGCGTTGACGACCTTCTTGCCGGTCAGCTTCTGCGCGTTGCGCATCGCCTCGACCACGAGCATCGAGTTGTAGACGCCGCGGTTGTAGAGGTTCTCGCCGACCTTATCCTTCGCCGCGAGGCTCTTGCCCTTGTCGACGACGTATTTCTGGATGTCCTGGATGACCGGGAAATTGGTGCCGGCCGCGTTCAGGTTGAGCGACTTGTAGCCCTTCGCTTCCGGTCCACCCGCGCGTGCGTCGTCGTCGCCGCCAGCCCACCAGACGCCGACCAGCTTGTTGATCGGGAAGTTGTTCTTGATCGCCTCCTTGACCGCGGTCGGGTTCATCGCGCCCCAGCCCTGGTTATAGAGGTAGTCGGGCCGGTCGCGGCGGATCGAGAGCCAGAGCGAACCCTGGTTCTGCATGTCGGCGGCGGCCACCGGATAGAGCTTGACCTCGAAGCCGTACTTCTTGGCGAGGTTCTCGAGCACCGGAATCGGCTCCTTGCCGAAGGGCGCGTCGAGATGGATCAGGCCGAGCTTCTTGCCCTTGAGCTTGTCCATGCCGCCGAGCTCGGCGGCCATGTGCTTCACCATCAGCGAAGCGCCGTCCCAATAGGTGAAGGGCGGGATGAAGACCCAGGGGAAGCTGTTGCCGTCAGCCGAGGCCGAGAGGCCGTAGGCCATCGACAGGATCGGGATCTTGTCGATATGGGCACGCGGGATGGCGGCGAGCGTCGCGCCCGTCGACCAGGGCGAATAGACGATCGTATTCTTCGACTTGGCCTGCTCGTAGCACTCGATCGACTTCTTGGTGTCGTAGCCGGTCTCGCACTCCTCATAGACGATCTTGACGCCGCCGACGCCGCCATCGCGCTCGTTGATCATGGTGATGTAGTCGCGCATGCCGTCGCCGATCGGGATCCCCGATCCGGCAAAGGGGCCGGTGCGGTAGGCGTTGTTGGCGAAATAGACGCTGTCCTGTGCCGCGGCCGGAGCGACCGCGCCAGCCGCAGCGAGCAGGGCGCCGAGGGCCGCCCCCTTCATCAGATTGCTGGTCTTCATCGAGTTCCTCCGTTCGTTTCCTCCCGATCGGCTTTTGCCGGATCGGTCTTTCAGCGCCGGCGCTTCAGCGTCGCCGGTCGTTTCTTGGGTCGTTACCCTCAGCCTCAATAAGGGAACGGCCACGTCCGCAATTTCTGCTTCCCGATCTGCCAGAGCCGCGCCAGCCCGTGCGGCTCGACGATCAGGAAGATGATGATCAGCGCGCCGACCAGCATGAAGGTGACGTGTTCGGCGGTGGCGCCTGACATCGGAACGCCCAGCGCGGGCAGGCCGAATTTCATGATCGTCGGCAGGCTGGCGATGAAGGCCGCCCCGAAGAAGGAGCCGATCAGCGAGCCGAGCCCGCCGATGATGACCATGAACAGGATGTTGAAGGAGAGGCGGATGGTGAAGACGTCGTTCGCTTCGCCGCCGCCATACCAGAGGAAGATCATCATCGCCCCGGCGACGCCGGCATAGAAGGACGAGACCGCGAAGGCGAGCAGCTTGGCGTTGAGCAGCTTGATGCCCATCAGCTCGGCGGCGATGTCCATGTCGCGGACCGCCATCCAGGAGCGACCGATCTTGCCATGGACGAGGTTCGAAGCGAACCAGGTCAGCGCCACGACCAGGACGAGGCACACGAAGTAGCGCGTCTCGGGCGCAGCCGAGGCACCGGTGACGGGAATGCCGAAGAGCAGGCGTTGCGGCACCTCGATCGCGCCCGATGCGTTGTAGTTGAACAGCCAGGGCACGCGCACGAAGGCCCATTGCAGGAAGAACTGCGCGGCGAGCGTCGCGACGGCGAGATAGAAGCCCTTGATCCGCAGCGAGGGCAGGCCGAAGAGCACGCCGATCCCGGCCGAGAACAGCCCCGACACCAGGATCAGGACGATGATGTTCACGCCAGGAAAGAACGTCGTCAGCTTGTAGCAGGCATAGGCACCGACCCCCATGAAGGCTGCCGTTCCCAGCGAGATCAGGCCGGTATAGCCGGTCAGGATGTTGAGTCCGATCGCCGCCAGCGAAAACACCAGAAAGGGGATCATCACAGAGGTGATGAAGAAGTCATTGGCGAGCATCGGGATGCCGATGAAGGCGATGGCCAGGATGATGGCCAGGCCGATCCGGTCCTGCCGGATCGGGAACACGGCCATGTCGGCCTGGTAGGTGGATTTGAACTGGCCGGCCTCGCGGTAGAACATGTCCCGGCCCTCAGATGCGTTCGATGATCTTGTCGCCGAACAGGCCCTGCGGCCGGAACAGCAGGAAGCCCAGCGCGATGAAATAGGCGAGCCAGCTCTCGATGCCGCCGCCGACCAGCGGCCCCCAGTAGAACTCGCCCATCTTCTCGCCGATGCCGATGATCAGCCCGCCGATGATGGCGCCGGGGATCGAGGTGAAGCCGCCCAGGATCAGCACCGGCAGCGCCTTCAGCGCCACGATCTCGAGCGCGAAGGAGACGTCCGAGCGCGCGCCCCACATGATCCCGGTGATCAGCGCGACGATGCCGGCGGTGAACCAGACGATGACCCAGATCTGGTTCAGCGAGATGCCGACCGAGAGCGCCGCCTTATGGCTGTCCGCGACCGCGCGCAGCGCCCGCCCGATGCGGGTGTACTGGAAGAAGGCCGCGAGCACCGCGATCATCACCGAGGCGATGATCGCGGCAGCAATGTCGATCTTCTGCAGCGAGACGAGCCCGCCGAACAGCTTCAGATCGACCGCGCCCTTGGGCAGCCAGAGCTGGTCCGCGATCATCTGCTTGGGATTGCCGCCGAAGACGGATTCGCCGAGCCCGATCAGGAAATAGGTGATGCCGAAGGTCGCCATGAACAGGATGATGTCGGGCTGGTTGACCAGCGGGCGCAGCACCACGCGCTCGATCGCGACCGCGAGCACGAACATCACGCCGAGCGTCAGGATCACCGCCAGGAACGCCGGCACGCCCTTCTCGTAGAGCCCGACCAGCGTCAGCGCCGCAAACACCACCATGATGCCCTGGGCGAAGTTGAACACGCCCGACGCCTTGAAGATCAGCACAAAGCCGAGCGCGATCAGCGCGTAGAGAACGCCGGAGACCAGCCCCTCCCAGACCGTCTGGGCGAGGAGATCGGGCGCTGCGACCATCTGGTCGAACGGGTCGATGAAGATCTTGTGGAGCGTGCCCGAGCCGTCGAGCCGCGCCCCGAGGATCGCGGCGACGACGATAGCGGCAAGGATCAGCCCGGCCTTGATCCAGCCATTGGCGAGGAGGTTCGGCATGGGCCGCACGGCGACGTCGCTCATGGGTTTGCTCCGTTGCACCCGGCACGGCTGAAAAAGGCTGGCTGCATGGCGGCACTCATCAATGCGCCACTCCCAGATAGGCATCGATCACCTTCTGGTCGGCCTTCACCTCGCTGGGCGTACCGTCGGCGATCTTGCGGCCGTATTCGAGCACGACGACACGGTCGGAGAGGTCCATCACGACCCCCATATCGTGCTCGATCAGGGCGATCGTGGTGCCGAACTGCTGGTTCACGTCGAGAATGAAGCGGCACATGTCCTCCTTCTCCTCGAGGTTCATGCCGGCCATCGGTTCATCGAGCAGGAGCAGTTCGGGCTCCATCGCCAGCGCCCGGCCGAGCTCGACCCGCTTTTGCAGGCCGTAGGGCAGCTTGCCGACCGGGAGCTTGCGGATGTGCTCGATTTGCAGGAAGTCGATGATGTCCTCGACCACCTTGCGATGCTCGATCTCCTCGTTCATCGCCGGACCATGGCGCAGCGCCTGCCAAAAGAAGCCGCGCTTCATCTTCAGCGTGCGCCCGGTCATAATGTTGTCGAGCGTCGACATGCCCTTGAACAGCGCGACGTTCTGGAAGGTGCGGGCAATGCCGGCCGCCGCTGCGCGATGCGGCTTCATCTTGTGCCGGCGCTCGCCCTTGAAGGTGATCTGCCCCTCCTGGGGCTGGTAGAACCCGTTGATGCAGTTCAGCATCGAGGTCTTGCCGGCGCCGTTGGGGCCGATGATGGCCCGCACCTCGCCCTTGCGGATGTCGAAGGAAACGTCCGAGATCGCCTTCACCCCGCCAAAACGGAGCGAGACGTTCTGGACGGCGAGCAGGACCTCGCCCTTCTCGCGGATCGGTTCGCCGGTCACGTTCATCGTTGCCGCGTTCATGCCGCCCTCGCAGGAATCTGGCGCTCGGGCGCGCTCACCGGGTAGGTCTTGGCGTCACGCACCTTGACCCGCGCCGAGATCAGGCCCTTGCGCCCGTCCTCGAAGGTCACCTCGGTCGAGATGTCGGCGGCATCGGAGCCGTCATAGAGGGCGTTCACCAGCGGCGCATAACGCTCGGCGATGAAGCCGCGCCGGACCTTTTGTGTCCGCGTCAGTTCGCCGTCATCGGCATCGAGTTCCTTGTGCAGGATCAGGAAACGCTTGATCTGCGCTCCCCCCATCAGCGGCTCGGCTGCGAGCGAACGGTTCACCTCGTCGACATGCTCCGCGATCATGTCGTAGACGAGATCGTGCCCGGCGAGCTCCTGATAGGAGGCGTAGACGACGTTATTGCGCTCGGCCCAGTTGCCCACCGCCGTCAGGTCGATGTTGAGCGCCACGGTGGCGTAGTCGCGCCCCTGCCCGAAGGCCACGACCTCCTTGATGTTGGGATAGAACTTCAGCTTGTTCTCGATGTATTTTGGCGGGAACAGGTCGCCGCTGTTCAGTTTTCCGACATCCTTGGCCCGGTCGATGATCTTGAGATGGCCTTCGTCGTCGAAGAAGCCGGCATCGCCCGAGCGGACATAGCCGTCGGCGGTCATCGTCTCGGCGGTCTTGTCGGGATCCTTGTAGTAGCCGCCGAAGATCGAGGGCGACCGGTAGAGCACCTCGCCATTGTCGTCGATGCGGATCTCGACCAGCGGCGCCGGGCGACCGACCGTATCGGCCCTGATCTCGCCGTTCGGCTGCATCGTGATGTAGACGCCGGCCTCGGTCTGTCCGTAGAGCTGCTTCAGGTTGACGCCGATCGAGCGGTAGAAGCGGAAGAGCTCCGGGCCGATCGCCTCGCCGGCGGTATAGCCGACCTTGATGTTGGTCAGGCCGAAACGGTTGCGCAGGGGGCCGTAAACCAGCACGTCGCCGAGCATGTAGAGCAGGCGCCCGCCGAGCGGCACGCTCTCTCCGTTCAGGATCTTCTCGCCATGCTTCTTCGCGACGCCGAGGAAGTAGTGGAACATCTTCCGCTTCAGCGCGCCCGCATCCTCCATCCGCACCATGGTCAGCGTCAGCATGGTCTCGAACACGCGCGGCGGCGCGAAAGCGTAGGTCGTGCCGACCTCGCGCCGATCCTCGATCACCGTCTCCGGTCCTTCCGGACAGTTGACGCAGAAGCCGGCGACGATCGCCTGCGCATAGGAGAAGACATGGTCGCCGACCCAGGCGATCGGCAGATAGGCGATGATTTCGTCGCTCTCGTTCAGCCCGTCGAACTGGCAGCCGATCTCGGCCGCCGTGATGACGTTGTAATGGCTGAGCATGACCCCCTTGGGCCGGCCGGTCGTGCCCGAGGTGTAGAGGATGATGCCGAGATCGGAGCCCTTGCCGGCCTGCATCTCGCGCTCGAGCGCAGTGGCGGCCGCTGAATCCGCGGCGAGGTCCTTGCGGCCGGCTGCGATGACCTGGTCGATCGCGTGCAGCTTGCCGTGGTCGTAGTCGCGCAAGCCCCGCGGCTCGTCATAGAGCATATGGCGCAGGTTCGGCAGGCGGTCCGCGATGGAGAGGATCTTGTCGACCTGCTCCTGATCCTGCACCACGGCGAAGACTGACTCGGCATGATCGAGCACATAGGCCATCTCGTCGGCGACGCTGTCGGCATAGACCGGCACCGGCACGGCGCCGAGCCACTGCGCAGCCGCCATCGACCAGTACAGGCGCGGCCGATTGTAGCCGATGATGGCGACCTTCTCGCCGCGTTTCAGTCCGAGCTTCTGCAGGCCCTGCGCGAAACTGCGGATCTGCTCGGCCACCTCGGCCCAGTTCCAGGACTGCCAGATGCCGAGGTCCTTGTGGCGGAACGCCACACGGCCTGGCCGCTCGCGCTCGTTACGCAGCAGCAATTTCGGAAAGGTATCCGCCTGGCCGGCGCTCGCGCTTGCCATCGTCCGTCTCCACCCTGAGCGGCCGGCGTACATTGCACCAGCCTTCGTTCGGGCCATTCGGCCCTTGTCGTTGATGCAAGCCTCGCAGCCGCGCATGAGCTTTGCAAGGGTGGGCTTGACAGACAATTCGCCTTTTGACGACTATTGTCTTGGGTCATTGCGGGCTGACGCTCCGCGCTCGACCAGTCCCCTGACATTGCCGCCCAACGCTCCGGCTCGCGACATCTCGCAGGCGCAACGCCGTGCGGCCCATCGGCAGCCTTCCGGACCGCGGGAGCGGGAGTGCCCGGTCGCCGGCGGCACTCGCGCGCAAACTCACAGGCGCTTGACTTTTAGTTTAGAGTCATTCTAATTCTAATCCAGGCAACGATATGACACCCGCCTTGAGGAGCCCGACATGGCCACCACCGCGCATTGCGAGAGCTGCAAGTTCTTCGACGATCACAAGTCCAACACGGGCTCGACGCAGCGCGCCGAAGGCCTGTGCCGCTACAATCCGCCAGTGTCGCAGCCGGGCCCGGATGCGCGAGGACTCTGGCCGGTGGTCGGCGCGACCGACTGGTGCGGTCACTACACCGTCGAGATGACCCCCGCCGAGTAAGCGGCGCACGGCAGAAGATGCGACGAGGCCGGCCTTTCAGGCTGGCCTTTTTGCTGTGTGGATGAGCGCTCCGGCTTCAGCCTTCGTAACGCGCCAGCCTTTCGACATCGAGGATCGTCACGCTGCCGTGCCCGACCTCGAGCAGGCCGAGATCGGCGAGCTTCTGCAGCCCCTGATTGGCAATCTGGCGCGACATGCCGGCGAGCAGGCCGAGTTCCTCCTGGCTCACCTCGAGCGTGCGGCCCTCGTCGGGATAGAGCGTCGGGTTGAACAACCAGGCGAGATTGCGTGCCAACCGTCCCGTCGAGTCGAGCGTGCGCTCGGTCTCGGCCAGCGCGATGAACTGGGCCAGCCGCTCGTTGAACTGGTGGACGAGGAAGCGGTTGAACGCGGCCGAATGCTCGAACAGCCACAGAAAGGTGGAGCGCCGCATCAGCGCCAGCTTCGTCTCGCGTAACGCCACCAGCTCGTAGCGGCGCAGCTCGCCCTTGATGACCGTGCCCTCGCCGAACCAGGCGCCCGCGCGCATCCCGGCGAGCGTGGCGGATTTGCCGGTCTTCGACGTCGTCGACATCTTGACCAGCCCCTCGGCGACGCCGGTCCAGGCCTCCATCCGGTCGCCGACATGGCAGATATTGGCGCCTTTGCCATAGCTCTTGAAGGAGATCCCGCGCCGCGCCTCCTCGAACTCCTCCCCGGTCAGATCGCGTGACCAGGCGGCGATACGTCGCAATTCCTCGGGCGAGATCACGATCGACGTGTCACCTTTTGCTGGGCCGGGCGGCCAGGGCGAGAGGACACCATACCGGGCGGCCAGAGCAAGTGCGACTTTTGCCGACGGCGCAGTGCCAGCGCCGCGATTTGGCCCAGTTTTCGGGCGACGCAGCCTGGTGCGATAATGCACTGGAGCGGCTTGGTTCATCATCCGTTAACCACGCCGCATCAGCTTTGATGCATGCAAAGGATGTCCGTCTTGACGCTGCGGTCCGCCCGTTCCGCCCTGCTCGCGCTCGTCGGCTGCCTCGGCCTCGCAGCGCCTGCCGCAGCGCATCCGCATGTCTTCGTCAGCGCCCGCGCCGAAATCCTCTATGCTCCCGACGGCACCGTCAGGGCGCTGAAGCATATCTGGAGCTTCGACGAGGCTTACTCGGCCTTCATCACCCAGGGCCTCGACAAGAACGGCGACGGCAAGCTGACGCCGGACGAACTCGCCGAGCTCGCCAAGGTCAATGTCGAATCCCTACCCGATGTCGGCTTCTTCACCACGGCCAAGGCCAACGGCAAGGCGCAGGAATTCGGCCTGCCCAACGAGGCTGGCCTCGTCTTCGAGAACAAGATCCTGACGCTGACCTATACGCTGCCGCTGAAGGTGCCGGCCCATGCCAATCGCTCCTTCGGCATCGAGATCGGTGACCCCAGCTATTTCGTCGCCTTCGACATCGTCGACGCGCCCGATGCCGTGATCACGCGCGATGCCCCGAAGGGCTGCATCGTCCGCATCGCCAGACCGCCGAAGCTCGACCCTGCCGTGCAGCAGAAGCTGGCGCAGGAGGATGTCACCGCCACGCCCGACACCAGCGGACTGCAGGTGACGACGCGCGCACTCGTTGCGTGCCCCTGATCCGGCCTCATGTCCCTGAGCACGCCCCGCCCGACCCTGTTGCCCTGGCCGGCCCTCTCGCGTCGGTTGATCTTGATGGCGCTTGCCCTCGCCGTGGTGGCGGGCGCCTTCGCGCTCCTTGCCGCGGTCATCGCGGCGTGGAGTCCGCCGCCGCCCCCGCCGCCGCGCAATCCCTTCGGCGTTCCGCTGCCGCGTGAGGCCGCTCCCGCGACGACCGGCATCGGCGGGATGATCCTTGCCTGGCAATCTGCGTTCTACCGCGAGCTGACGGCAACGCTGAAGGCCGTCGCGGCGAATCCTGCCGCACTCTGGGGCCTGCTCGGTCTGGCCTTCGGCTACGGCGTCTTCCATGCCGCCGGTCCTGGCCACGGCAAGGCGGTGATATCCGGCTACATCGTCGCCGACGACAGGAGCCTGCGGCGCGGGCTCGGCCTGAGCTTCGCGGCCGCCATCCTGCAGGCGCTGGTCGCGATCGCGCTGGTCGGCACGTTCACGATCGCGCTCAACGCAACCGCGAAGACGATGTCGATCGCCACCGATGTCGTCGAAACCGCGAGCTTTGCGCTGGTCGCCCTGGTCGGCACGTTCGTGCTCTGGCGCAAGGCTGGCGCACTGCTGGCGCTCGGCCATGGCGCCCAGTCGCATGACGCGTCCTGCGACCATGTCCATATGCCCGGCCCCGACGAGATCGCCCGGCTGCGGAACTGGCGCGAAATGGCCGGCGTCGTCGTCGCGGCGGGGCTGCGGCCTTGCGCGGGTGCGCTGATCATCCTGGTCTTCGCGGCATCGCAGGGGCTGCTCTGGGCCGGCATCGCTGCAACCTTCGCGATGGCGCTCGGAACCGCTTTGACGACGGGCGCACTGGCGTCACTTGCCGTCTTCTTCAAATTCGCGGCGCTGAAACTCGCCGGCGGCTCCTCGCTCCGTGCCGCGCGGATCATCGCGACGCTGGAGTTGCTGGCGGCGGCCTTCGTCGCCGTGCTCGGCGCGGCCCTTTTCCTCGGGCTTGCGATGAGCGGACAGGGAAGCTGAAGCTGCCTGCGTCAGGCGCACCCCGCGAGCGCGATCCCCGCACCGTCAGCACTTCACGGCCGCCACCTTTTGCTTAGACTGCCCCAGCCCGAGCGAGGCACGCCTCTTGCGTCGCTCGGCCGTCAGCGAAAGGCCTACCCACTTGACCGAACCCTGCGAACTCAGCGCCGTCGAGGCCCGCGCCTTGATCGGAGCCAAGAAGCTCTCCGCCAGCGAACTGCTCGAAAGCTGCATCCGACGCATCGATGCCGTCGATCCCGCCGTCAACGCCATGGTCGCCCGCGATGACGAGCGCGCCCGCGCCGCCGCCAAGGCGGCCGACGCCGCAACCATGCGCGGCGATCCGCTGCCCGCCCTCCACGGCCTGCCGCTCGGCGTGAAGGATCTGGAGAACGTCGCCGGGTTGCGCACCACCTATGGCAGCCAGCTCTACGCCGACCATATCCCGGCCGAGGACCAGCTCATCGTCGCCAAGACCCGCGCGGCCGGCGCGATCGTTATCGGCAAGACCAACACGCCCGAATGGGGCGCCGGCGCCAACACCCGCAACGCCGTCTACGGCGCGACCGGCAATCCCTTCGATCCAGCCAAGTGCGCCGCCGGCTCGTCCGGCGGCTCCGGTGTCGCGCTGGCGACGAACATGGTGCCGATCGCGACTGGCTCGGACACCGGCGGCTCGCTGCGCAATCCTGCCGCCTATAACGGCATCGTCGGTTTCCGGCCGACGCCGGGGCTGGTCCCCAGCGACAAGCGCCCGCTCGGCTGGAACCCGCTCTCGGTCCTGGGACCGATGGCCCGCACCGTGCCCGATCTCTGCCTGCTGCTCTCGACCATGGTTGGCGACGACGCGGCCGATCCCCTCTCGACGACGATCCACGGCAAGACCGTCCGCCGGCCGGAGGATTTCGCAGTCCCGGCCGCCATCGACCTCGCCTCGCTCAAAGTCGCGGTGACGCCGGATTTCGGCTTCGCTCCTACCGAGAAGCACATCCGCAAGGTCTTCGCCGAGAAGGTCGGCGCCTTTTCCTCGCTCTTCGCGGCCGCAGAGAACGCGACCCCGGACTGTTCGGGCACCGACGAGACCTTCGAGGTGCTGCGAGCGGTCTCATTCCTTGCCAACATGCATGACCGGGTCCGCGACACGCCCGAGCTGGTCGGCCCCAATGTCCGCGCCAATGTCGAGGAAGGCCTGCGCTACGGCGCGCTCGACATCACTCGCGCCCTGAAGCAGCAAACCGCGATCTACCTGCGCTGGCAGAGCTTCTTCGAGCATTACGATGTCATCCTGTCGCCCGCGGTGACGCTGAGCCCGCGGCCCTGGTCGGAGCTCTATCCGGCCGAGATCGACGGCAGGCCGACGCGGACCTATTTCCACTGGCTGGCGCTGGCCTATGCGCCGACGACCGTCGGCCATCCCGCGATCTCGCTGCCCGTCGGTCTCGACGACCACGGCATGCCCTTTGGCTTGCAGATCGTCGGCCCGCGCGGCGGCGACGCCAAGGTGCTGGCGGTGGCGGCCGCTCTCGAACAGGCGCTCGCCGGCGATGCGCTGACGGCACGCCCCGTACCCGACATCGCGAAGCTCATGGCAGGGCCGCGCATCAGCGACACGCCCGGCTTCATGGGTTTCGACTAAGCGATCGGCGCGCGCGCCGGCTCGGACGACCGAAACGTCCAAGACAGCTGTCCCGGCGCGCATGTCCCATGCCGTCATTGAACAAAATGCAGAGGGGTCGACATCAATGAAGCGCCGCACATTCCTGAAGGGGGCGACCGCCCTCACTTTGGCCGGGCCGGCCGCGATCGGGCGCGCCGCCGCGCAATCGGCAACCACGCTGAAATTCGTGCCGCAGGCCAATCTGACGGCGCTCGATCCGGTCTGGACGACAGCGACGGTCACCAGCAATCACGGCTACTACGTCTACGACACGCTCTACGGGCTCGATCTCGCCGGCAAGCCGCAGCCGCAGATGGTCGCGAGCCACGCGGTCGCCGCCGACGGCAAAAGCTGGCGCTTCACGCTGCGCGACGGGCTCGCCTTCCATGACGGCTCCCCCGTCAAGCCCGCCGACTGCCTGCAGAGCCTGAAGCGCTGGGTCCAGCGCGACCCTTATGGCCAACTCCTGGCCAAGGTCATGGAATCCTCGGCCGCCATCGACGACAAGACCTTCGAGATCAAGCTGACGCGGCCCTTCCCGATGATGCTCGACGTGCTCGCCAAGGCGGATTCGCCGCTCTTCATCATGCCGGAACGCCTGGCGCAGACCGACGCGACCAAGCAGATCACCGAGGTCATCGGCTCGGGCCCCTATCGCTTCATTCCGGCCGAGTTCGTCTCTGGCAGCAAGGTCGCCTATGAGAAGTTCGAGGACTACAAGCCGCGCAGCGAGCCTCCCAGCCGCAACGCCGGCGGCAAGGTCGCCAACTTCAAGCGCATCGAATGGCAGATCCTGCCCGATCCGGCGACCGCCGCGAACGCGCTGATCAAGGGCGAGGTCGACTGGTGGGAGCGCCCGCTCAGCGACCTCCAGCCGATGCTGGCCAAGAGCCCAGACATCACCCGCGAGGTCACCGACGAAGGCGGCCGCGGCGCGATCATGCGCCTGAACCACCTGCACCCGCCCTTCAACAATCCCAAGGTCCGCGCCGCCGTCCGCATGGCCGTGAACCAGGAGGACTACATGCGCGCCACCCAGGGCGACGACACGTCGGTCTGGAAGACTTCGCGCAATCTCTGGTTCCGCGGCACGACCTACTACGATGGCGAGCTCGAAGACCTGATGCCGCAGAGCGTCGACAAGGCCAAGGCGGCGCTGAAGGACTCCGGCTACAACGGCGAGAAGGTCGTCATCATCAGCCCGACCGACTTCCCGGACATCGGCCCGCTCGGCGATGTCACCTATGAGCTGCTGAAGCAGATCGGCATGAACGTCGAGTTCGTCGCAAGCGACTGGGGCACCGTGATCCAGCGCCGCAACAGCCGCGAGCCGGTCGAGAAGGGCGGCTGGAGCATCTTCCACACCACCGGTTCCGCACCGGGCTGGAGCAATCCGGCGCTGTCCTATCTCGTCCGCGGACAGGGAGCGAAGGGTTGGTTCGGTTGGTATGAGAGCGCCAAGGCCGAAGCGCTGGCCGAGGAGTGGCTGTATGCCCCCGACGAAGCCGCGCAGAAGAAGGCGGCTGCCGCGCTCGGCAGGCTGGCACTGGAGGAGACCGCGACGATTCCGCTCGGCGTCTTCCAGATCCGCACGGCCTATCGCAAGAGCCTGACCGGCATGCAGAAGGGCTCGGCGCCTTATCCGTGGGGCCTGAAGCGGGTGTGACGACAGCTCCGCGCTGAACCGCACCGTCATCCTGGACAAGCGGCGAAGCCGCGCCGATCCGGGATCCATCGTAGGGAGCTGAGCTTTATGATGGATCCCGGGACGACCTCTGGTCGCCCAGGATGACGACGTGTTTCCTCAGGAAACCAACACCGCCTACCCCTTCGCCGCCACCGCGGCCGACCAGGGCGAGATCACGTCGCTGATGCCCTCGGCGCCATCCCTGTTCACTCTGATCAGGTTCGGGCAGGCGAAGTTGATAGGCAGCACGCCATGCTCGACGACGACGAGCGGGCCAGCGGCCTCGAGCGCGGCAAGCGTCTCCGCCGGCAGGCGCAGGTCGGCACTTGTCTGGTCGGGGCCCGAGACGTCGATGCGCGGCAGATGCGCCGCCTGCTCGAGCCCGAATTCACAATCCACCGTCCAGGCCAGCATCTGGTAGACGCTCGCCAGGATGCGCCGGCCGCCCGAGGCGCCGCCGGCGAAGCGCGGCCAGCTGCCATCCTTCGGGGTCACGATCACCGGGCACATATTGCAGAGCGGCCGGGCGCCGGGCGCGATCGCATTGGCGCTGCCGGGGCGCGGATCGAACCACATCATGCCGTTGTTCATCAGCACGCCGGTTTCGGGCAGCACGACGCGGCTGCCCATCGAGGAGAGCAGCGTCGTCGTCACGGTGACGAGCGTGCCCTCGCCGTCGACGACCGTCAGATGGGTGGTGCAGGTGTCGCCCGGCTCGGTCGCCGCCGTCGCAGCGCCGAGCCCTTCGAGGCGGCTGGCATAGGCCTCGCGCATGACCCGCGACAGGGTCGCGAACCAATCCGCATCCGGACCGGTCGGCGCGGGCTTGGTCGCAGCCATGCCCTCGACGACGGCCTCCAGCGTCGGCGCGGCGGTCAGCCCGCCGGCGGTGTGGACGAGATGGCTGCCACGCCAGTCGATCGTCGGCGCGTCGCGGACAATGGCCTGGCAGCCCGCGAGATCCTCGGCATCGACCACGCCGCCCAACGCCTTGATGTCGGCCGCGAGCCGGTCCGCCAGTTCACCGCGATAGAAGTCGTCGAGCCCGGCCGTGGCGAGGCGCTCCAGCGTCGCCGCCAGATTGCCGAGACGGAAGAAACCGGGCTTGCCCTGATAGGGCGGCACCGGCGGCAGGCCGTTCGGCAGGTAGATCCGTGCGCTCTCCGCATAAAGCCGCAGCACCGATGCCGAGGAGGCGACCTTGAGCGTCGTGTACCAATCCTGCGCCAGGCCGCGCTTCGCCAGCGCGATCGCCGGCGCCAGCAGTTCGGCGACCGGCATCTTCGTGCCGAAGCTCTCCTTCAGCTTGGCATAGCCTGCGACCGAAGATGGGATGACGAAGGAGAGCGGGCCGTGGATGTTCACATCACCCACGACCTCGGGCCAGGTGAACAGATCCTTCTTCATCTCGCCGGTCAGCGGATAGTCGGCCGGGTTGGCGCGGCGCGGCGCGACCGGACCGAAATCCACGACCTTGGCCTGCGTCTCGTTGGCCTTGAGCACGACCGCGAAGCCGATGCCGCCAAGACCGCTGTTCCAGGGCTCGACGGCAGCCAGCGCGAAACAGGCGGCGACGGCCGCGTCAGCCGCATTGCCGCCGGCCTCGAGGATCGCCGCTCCGGCCTCGGCCGCCTCGCGGTTCTGCGAAACGACGATGCCGTTACGCCCGCTCGCCATCGGCTTACCCAGCGTCCAGTTCTGCGTGCGGTACGGCACCTCATCGACAACGGCCATCGGCGATTACTCCCCCATCAAGCGCAAGCATGTCGCGACTCCGCCGACGATCGGCGGAGTCGCGACGCGATTCTAGGAAGATATATGACAGAGCGCCGCGACGAATGCGCCAGCCGGATCGGCCGGGGGCCATGCCGATGGGGCATGTCGGAGCGAACGGCCGGAGCAGTCGGGCGCGGCCCGTGTCTCAGAGCCGCTTTGGCGCCGCAGCCTCCTGCTTGCGCTTCGCCTCATCGTCCATCAGCTCGTACCACATCGCGTTGAGCACCGCGAAAGCGGCGGCGAGCGGCAGGCCGAGCAGCCAGGAAAAGTACCACATGGCGTTCTCGCCCTTTCGGATCAGTAGGCGTGGCCGGATTCGTCGCGGATCGCCTGCTCCTCGACCTTGCCCCACAGCACCCGGTAGACCCAGGAGGTGTAGGCCACGACGATCGGCAGGAAGATAGCCGTCGAGACCAGCATAATGAAGAGAGTCAGATGGCTCGAGGACGCGTCCCACACCGTGAGGCTCGCCTTCGGCTGGATCGAGGACGGCAAGATGAAGGGAAACATCGAGACGCCGACCGTCGAGATGATGCCGAAGATCGAGAGCTTGCTGGCAAGCAGCGTCGGCACCTCGCTGCGCCCGCTGCGCTGGCCGAGGAATGCACCCGCCGCGCCGAGGAAGCCGAGCGCCGGGGCGATCAGCAGCCAGGGCCGGGCGGCGTAGTTCGCGAACCAGGCCTTGCCGTCCAGCGCGACGGTCTTCAACAGCGGGTTGGAAGGGCCGGTCGTGTTGGCGGCGCTGGTGATCCTATAGCCGTCGATGCCGAGCCAGAGCCAGAGCCCGCCGAGCGCGAACAGCACGATCGTCGCCAGCGCCGCGAGGCTGCCATAGCGCCGCGCCTTCTCCGACACCTCGCCCGAGGTCTTCAGCATCAGCCAGCCGGCGCCGTGCATCGTCAGCATTGCCACCGACAGAAGCCCGCAGAGCAGCGCGAAGGGATTGAGGAGGCCGAAGAAGCTGCCGTCATAGAAGATCCGCAGATCGTCCTCGAGCCGGAACGGCACGCCCTGCAGCACATTGCCGACAGCGACGCCGAAGATCAGTGCCGGCACGAAGCCGCCGATGAACAGCGCCCAGTCCCAGCCGTTGCGCCAGGCGGCGCTGTCGCGCTTGGACCGGTACTTGAACCCGACCGGACGCAGGATCAGCGCCATCAGGATCGCGAACATCGCGAGGTACAAGCCCGAGAAGGAGACCGCGTAGAGCGGCGGCCAGGCGGCGAAGATCGCCCCTCCCCCGAGGATGAGCCAGACCTGGTTGCCCTCCCAGACTGGGCCGACGGTGTTGATCACGACCCGCCGCTGAACGTCGTCCTTGCCGACGAAGGGCAGCAGGATGCCGACGCCGAGATCGAACCCGTCCGTGGCGGCGAAACCGATCAGCAGGATGCCGAGCAGCAGCCACCAGATCAGGCGCAGGGTGTCGTAGTCGATGAGCTGATGAAGGATCATGATGGCATCACTCCGCTGCGACGAGATGGGCGGGGGCGAGCGCGGCTTCCGGCTCGTCATCAGGTTCCGGCCCCTTGCGGATGGCCGCCAGCATCAGCTTCATCTCGATGACGATCAGGATCGTGTAGAGCACGACGAAGCCGATGAGGGTCGCGAGTACCGTCCCGGCGCCGAGGCTCGAGACGGCGGCGGCGGTGGGCAGCACGCCCTCGACGACCCAGGGCTGCCGGCCGACCTCGGCGACGAACCAGCCGCATTCGATCGCGACCCAGGGCAGCGGGATCGAGAACACCGCGATCCAGAGCAGCTTGGGGTAGCGGTCGAGCATGCGCCGCGCCGACAGCACGAAGAACACCGCCGTCAGCAGGATGAAGAACATTCCCAGCCCGACCATGATGCGGAAGGTCCAGAACAGCGGCGCGACCATCGGCACCGTGTCCCAGGCCGCCTTGTCGATCTGCTCGGGTGTAGCCTGGCGCGGATCGTCGATATAGCGCTTCAGCAGGAGCCCGTAGCCCAGCCTCGCTCCATTGTCCTCGAAGGCCTTGCGCGCCTCCTCGGGCACGGCACCGGTGCTGCCGGCGGCCCGGATTGTCTGCAGCGCGTCGAAGGCGACGATGCCCTCCTTGATCCGAACCTTCGCGAGATCGACGAGCTCCTTGATGCCGGGCAGTTCCTGGGTCAGCGAGCGCGTCCCGATCAAACCCATGACGGCGGGGATGCGGACGGCAAAATGGGTCTCGCGGGCCTTGTCGTCGGGGAAGCCGATCAGCGTGAAGGCGGCAGGCGCGGGCTCGGTGTGCCACATCGCCTCGATCGCGGCGAGCTTCATCTTCTGGTGCTCGGAGGAGAGATAGCCGCTCTCGTCGCCGAGCACGACGACCGACAGCGAGGCGGCAAGACCGAAGGAGGCGGCCACCGTCATCGAACGCTTGGCCAGTTCGACATGGCGCCCCTTCAGCAGGTACCAGGCGGAGACGCCGAGCACGAAGAACGACGCCGCGACGTAGCCGGCCGAGACCGTGTGCACGAATTTGGCCTGCGCGACGGGGTTGAACAGCACGGCGGCGAAATCGGTGACCTCCATCCGCATCGTCTGCGGGTTGAAGGCTGCCCCGACCGGGTTCTGCATCCAGCCATTGGCGATCAGGATCCACAGCGCCGAGAAGTTCGAGCCGAGCGCCACCGCCCAGGTCGCGGCGAGATGGCCGATCTTCGAGAGCTTGTCCCAGCCGAAGAAGAACAGCCCGACGAAGGTGGCTTCCAGGAAGAAGGCCATCAGGCCTTCGATCGCGAGCGGCGCACCGAAGATGTCGCCGACATAGTGGCTGTAATAGCTCCAGTTCATGCCGAACTGGAATTCCATGACGATGCCGGTGGCGACACCGAGCACGAAGTTGATGCCGAACAGCACGCCCCAGAATTTCGTCATCTGCCGCCAGATCACCCGGCCGGTCATGACATAGACCGTTTCCATGATCGCCAGCAGGACCGAGAGCCCGATCGTCAGCGGCACGAACAGGAAGTGGTAGAGCGCCGTGACGGCAAATTGCAGGCGCGACAGCGCGACGATGTCGAGGTCCATATCCGTCCTCCCCAGCCTCCAATGACCGCCGGCGCAGCGGGCTGCCGCGCCGGCAAACCAAATTGCGTCTTCAGTCCGGCCGCAAGCCGGCGAGCACCACCGCGAACCCAGCTTCGCCACGCCGCGCCGTCGCAACGATCTGCCCGTGTTCCATGACGATCAGCCTGTCGGCGGCCTCGGCCTCGCGCCGGACATGGGTCGCGATGACCACGCAGCGCCGTTGCGCACAGTCGCGCAGCCGGGCCATGACGTCGCGCGCCGTCGCCCCGTCGAGGCCCTCGGTGGGTTCGTCGAGCAGCCAGAGCGGCGTGTCGCGCAGGACCAGCCGGGCGAGCGTCAACCGCCGTGCCTGGCCGCCCGACAGGCCGAGCCCGTTCTCGCCCAGGCGGGTTTCGAGCCCCAGAGGCAGCGCCTCGACATCGGCGCGCAGGCCGGCCGAAGCCAGGGCGGCCATGAGTTGGGCGTCGTTGGCAGCAGGATCCGCCAGCCGCAGATTGTCGCGCAGGCTGTCTTGAAACAGTTCGCTGCGCTGGGTCAGCAGCGTCGCCGGCAGGGCCTCGACATGGCCCGCTGTCAGCCCGATCTCGCCGGCGATGACGCTGAGCAGCGTCGACTTGCCGGCACCGCTCGGCCCGACGATGGCAACGGTCTCAGCCACCTGCAGCGACAGCGAAATCCCGGTGAGAGAAGACCGCGCCGCGCCGTCATGCCTGACCACGACACCATCGAGCCAGGCGGCGACTCCCGGGATCGACGGGGGAGCGCTCACTGGCGCAGCCTCGGTAGGCGCCAGCCGAGGCCCGATCCGCCGCGCCGCGAACAGCGTGCGGCCGAGCTCGAGCGCGCCGCGACGCAGGCCCGCGAAAGGCTCGAGCGCTGCGAGCGCGACCAGGACGCCGAGCGCTGCGGCCGGCGCGCCGATCCGCCCGGCCTCGGCTAGCGCCGTCACCGCCAACAGCGTGCCCGACAGGAGCACGGCCGAGGCCAGGCCGAAACCGATACCCACACCGGTCTCGATCCGGTTGAGCGCGTCGTCGCTCTCCGCCTGCCGTCGATCCGCGCCGGCCAGCGCCGCGCATTGGGCCGCAAGGCGGCCGGCCATGACGAGTTCGGTCTGGCCCGCGACCAGATCGATCGCACGGGCCAGCAGCGCCTCGCTGGCATGAGCCCGTCGGCGCGCCGGCGCGAGCGCCCGGTGGGCTGCGAGGATGGGCAGACCGAGGCCCGCCAGAAGCAGCCAGGCGCCGGCGCCGAAGCCCAGCGCCGGATGCAGGAGCGCCAGCACCAGGGCGACCACGGCCGCCGTGCCAAGCGCCGCCGCCATCGGCACCAGCACGCGCAGATAGAGCGAATCCAGCGCGTCGATGTCGGCGGTGAGGCGGAACAGCAGCCGCGCCGGGCGCCGCAGCAGCTGATGCGCCGCTCCAGGCCCGGCCCAGCCCCGGAAGAGGCGCTCGCGCAGGCCGGCCAGCAGCCGCAGCGTCACGTCATGCGTCACCAGCCGCTCGCCATAGCGCGACGCGGTGCGGCCGAGCGCGAGCAGGCGGATGCCGGCCGAGGGCGCGAAGACGTCGAAGGCGAGCGCCGTCGCCGACGACAGCCCGGCGATCGCAGTCGCGGTGATGAACCAGCCGGAAAGCCCGAGCAGCGCAACGCCAGCCAGCACCGTGACGGCAGCGAGCAGCGCCCCGCCCAGCAGCGCATTGCGTCGTTGGCCGATGAAGAAGGCCAGAACCGGCCGCAGATGCTGGAAGGCAACCGTCATGCCGCACCCTCCAGCCTTTCGAGATCGAGCCTGATGACCCGGTCCATTCGAGCCGCCAGCACCGGATCATGGGTCGCGACGACCAGCGTGCGCCCGGCTGCGAAGGCCAGCAACCGCTCGGTGATTGCGCGCGCCGTGCCGGCATCGAGATGGGCCGTCGGCTCATCCGCGAGGATGAGGCCGGCCCGCGGGTTGGCGGCACCGCGCGCCAGTGCCAGCCGCAGCCCCTCGCCACCGGACAGGCCGGCACCGCCTTCGCCGATCGCCGCCCCGGGCCGCGCGGCGGCGAGCCCGTCCAGCGCCACGATCCGCAGCGCTTCGGTGACGCCCTGGGCGTCAGCTTCCGGGCGGCCCAGTGAAATATTGCCGGCCAGCGTCGCGGCGAAGAGATGCGGACGCTGGCCGATCCAGGCCATGCGCCGGCGCAAGCCGGCCGCGCTCTCCGGCCCGAGTCTCGTCCCTCCGACGCTGATCTCGCCGTTATCCGCAGGCGCGAGCCCGGCGACGAGGGCGAGCAGCGTCGTCTTGCCCGAGCCGCTGGGACCGAGGATCGCGACATGTTCGCCCGCCGCCACCCTGAGGTCGAAGCCATCCAGGACTGCCTCGCCGCTACCGGCGTGGCAGAAGCGTAGACCCTCGATCCGCAGATCGACCGCACCGCTCGCAACAGCGCCGCCCTCCCGATCGGCTTGCGCGCCTCCGACCAACGCGAGACCACCGCGCGAGACGTCGTCCAGTGCCGCAATCGCGGCCTGCCCGGCGGCGCGATCGTGCCAGACCGCCGACAATTCACGCAGCGGTTCGAAGAAGGCCGGCGCCAGCAGCAGGATGAACAGCCCTTCACCCAGGCTGAGCTTTTCACCCCAGGCGCCAAAGGGCAGCGCATCGAGCAGGTGGAAGCCGACATAAACCGCGGCCAGGGCGACGCCGAGCGCCGAGAACAGCTCCAGCACCGCCGAAGACAGGAAGGCGATGCGCAGCACCGTCATGGTTCGCGCGCGCAGGTCTTCCGCATTGGCCCGTAGCCTCAGCGCTGTCGCATCGACGGCGCCGAGCGCGCGGATCGTCGCCAGCCCGCGCAGGCGGTCGAGCAGGAATCCGTTCAGATTGCCGGTCTCGGCGAGCTGTGCTTCGCTCGCGGCCTTGGCGCGCCAGCCGATCAGCGCCATGAAGATCGGGATCAGCGGCGCGGCGAGCAGCAACACCAGCGCCGCGACCCAGGAGAGCGGCAGCACGGCGCCAAGGATGACGAGCGGGACCACCATGGCCTTGAAGCGGGCCGGGCCAAACCGCGCGAGGTAGGACACCAGCGCCTCGGCCTGTTCGGTGACGACGCTCGCCGCCTGGCCCGATGCTGGCCTGGCCCGGTCGAGCGGCGAGCCGGCCGCAAGCGCCGCGACCGCATGGCCTCGACGCCGGGACAGGCTGGCTCGCGCCGCGAGGAAGGCCTTGCGCGCGCCAAGCGCCTCGAACGTCGTACGCACCACGCCGAGCGCCAGCACGCCCGCTGCCGGCAGCAGCGCCTCTCGGAAACCCCTGCCTTCGGCGATGCCACCGATGATGAAGGCGATCAGCCCGGCCTGCGGCAGCCAGAACAAGGCACCCGCCGTCTGCATCAGCATGGCCACGCGGCTGCCCCGATCCCCAGCGATCTCGGCCGGGAGGCTTTCGGCGGCGACCGTCATGATGCCGGTGCCCCCGGGCGCCGCGGACGGCCGATCGAGACGATCTTGTCCTTGACCTCGAGCAGCTTGGTGACGCGCGCGCCCAGGCCCAGCAGCATCGCGAGCCGGTCGGTCTCCAGCGTCTTGACGTCGTCGTACCAGGTGGTGAGCTGCTCGATCAGCCCGTGCATCTCAGCCATCCGGGCCTGGGCATGCCGCTCGGCCTCGTCGGCCGGGTTCTGCATCAGGATCTCGCGCAGCACCGACAACGTCGGGTCGACCTCGCGCTTCTTCCGCTCCTCGGCCAGCGTGCGCAGGATCTGCCAGACATCGTCAGGCGTCGTGAAGAAGTCGCGCCGGTCGCCCGGCAGATGCTTCAGCAGCACGAGGTTCCAGGCCTGCAACTCGCGCAGGCCCATCGAGACATTCGAGCGGGAAACGCCGAGGCTTTCGACGATGTCGTCCGCGCAGAGAGGTTCGGACGACAGATAGAGCAGCGCATAGATCTGCCCGACCGTCCGGTTGATGCCCCAGCGGCTGCCCATCTCACCGAAGTGCAGAACGAAGGCCTGGGTGAGCGGCGAGAGTTTCATCGATGTTCCGGTCGATCTGAATTTTCAGAAATTTCTGAAATTCATGTACGCTCCCAGCTAGCGCTCCGCAAGCGGGAACAGCCATGCGGCTCAGGCATCGCGGCATGTCCGGAACGGGCCAGTGCATTGGCTCACGCCCCGCCCTGCTCTAGATTCGCTCGACATCGTCAGCACGGGCGTTCCCATGACCATTCATCAGCGCAGCATTCCCGCATCGATCGACCCAGAGAAGCTCGACAGGCTGGCGCAGGCCGCCGTCCGCGTCGGGCTGAACCTGCAGCCGGGCCAGGACCTGTTCCTGACCGCCCCGGTCGCGGCGCTGCCGCTGGTGCGCAAGATCGCCGAGCACGCCTACAAGGCCGGAGCCGGCCTCGTCACGCCGATCCTCTCCGACGAGGAGGTCACGCTCGCCCGCTATCGCTACGCCAGCGACAACAGCTTCGACCGTGCCCCCGGCTGGCTGCATGAGGGCGTCGCCAAGGCATTCTCGAACAACACGGCCCGCCTCGCCATCGTCGGCGACGACCCGATGCTGCTCTCAGAGCAGGATCCCGCCAAGGTCTCGCGCGCCAGCAAGGCCAATTCCGTCGCCTATCAGCCGGCGCTGGAAAAGATCGCCGGCTTCGACATCAACTGGAACATACTGGCCTATCCGACCGCCGCCTGGGCGCGCCGGGTCTTCCCGGGCGATTCCGAGGATGTCGCGGTGGCCAAGCTGGCGGATGCGATCTTCGCCGCCTCTCGCGTCGCCGGCGGCGACCCCGTCCCGGCCTGGACCGCGCATAACGCGAGCTTGCGCACCCGCACGCAATGGCTCAACGGCCAGCGCTTCCAGGCGCTGCATTTTTCGGGGCCAGGCACCGATCTGACGGTCGGCCTCGCCGACGGCCATGAATGGCAGGGCGGCGCCTCGACGGCCAAGAACGGCGTCACCTGCAACGCCAACATCCCGACCGAGGAGGTCTTCACGACGCCGCATGCCCGCCGCGTCGAGGGCCATGTCTCCAGCACCAAGCCGCTCTCCTATCAGGGCACGCTGATCGACCAGATCCAGGTGCGCTTCGAGGGCGGCCGCATCGTCGAATCGAAGGCGGCGCGCGGCGCGGACGTGCTGGCCAAGGTGCTCGACACAGATGAGGGTGCCCGCCGGCTCGGCGAGGTGGCGCTTGTGCCGCATTCCTCACCGATCTCGCAGAGCGGCATCCTGTTCTACAACACGCTCTTCGACGAGAACGCGTCCTGCCACATCGCGCTCGGCCAATGCTATTCGAAGTGCTTCCTCGATGGCGCCAAGCTGACGCCGGAGCAGATCGCGGCGCAGGGCGGCAACAAGAGCTTCATCCATATCGACTGGATGATCGGCTCCGATCAGGTCGATATCGACGGCGTCCACGCCGATGGCAGCCGCGTCCCGGTCTTCCGCAAGGGCGAGTGGGCCTGATGGCGCCGACGCAAGGTCATTCCGGGGCGTTCGCAGGGCGAGCCCGGAATGACCGCGGCGCAACCATCGAACGCTTCAACTGAATGATCTCACCAGCCCGCCGATCAGCAGGTTCCAGCCGTCGATCAGGACGAAGAAGATCACCTTGAACGGCAGCGAGATCACGGTCGGCGGCAGCATCATCATGCCCATCGACATCACGATGGTCGCCACGATCATGTCGATGACCAGGAAGGGCAGCGCGATCAGGAAGCCGATCTCGAAGGCGCGCCGCAGTTCCGAGATCATGAAGGACGGGATCAGCACGCGCAGATCCACAGCCTGCGCCGGGTCGACCGGGCGGATGCTCGGCGGCGCGATGTCGGCGAAGAGGCGCAGATCCTGCGGCCGCGTCTGCGCCAGCATGAAGTCGCGGAATGGCGCCGTGATCTTGGTGTAGGCTTCGCCCTCGCTGATCCGGCTCTCGACCAGTGGCAGCACTCCGTCCTGCCACGCCTTGTCGAAGGTCGGCGCCATCACGAAGAAGGTCATGAACAGCGCCAGGCTGATCAGGATCAGGTTGGCCGGCGTGCTCTGCAGGCCGAGCCCCGAACGCAGGAAGGACAGCGCGATCACGAAACGGCTGAAGCTGGTGACCATCATCAGCAGGCCCGGTGCGACCGAAAGCACCGTGAGCATCGCCACGATCTGGACGATGCGGCCCGAGGCCGAGGCGCCGCCCTGCGGCAGCAGGCCGTCCAGCCCGAAGGACTGTGCCTGCGCGCCGGCGACGCTGGCCAGCAGGATAAGGAACGCGGAGAGAAGCTTGGTCACTGCACAACCAGGGTTTCGATGACGATGTCGCGCACGAGGCCCTTGGAGCGGATCGCGACGCGTTCGAGCAGGTCCTCGCGCAGGTTGCGCAGGCCGGCCGCGCCTTCCATCTGGCGCGCCGTGACGCTGCGCAGGAAGCCGAGGATGTCCTCGGTGATGGCGCCGACCAGCGGATCGGCTGTCGCTGCCGCCTTCTGCTCAAGCAGCAGCGCCGCTTCGAGCCGCACCCAGGTGTTCGCCGGCGCGGCGAGGTTGGTGACGATCGGCGAGAGCTTCTTCAGCACCAGCGTCCCGGTCATCTGCGCGTTGACGGCAAGGTCGGGCGTCGCGGCTTCCATCCGCTTCATCACGGTGCTTTCGACCGTGCCGATGACGCGCGTGCCCCAGAGTGTGCCAGCGCCAGCGGCCAGCGCGGTCAGGATCACGAAGGGCGCGACCGCCAGCAAGGTGCGCCGCGAGGCGCCGCGACGCTTGCGCGGGCCCGGCAGTTTCGGGGTTGCCGCCATTAGAAGGGGGTGACCTTGTCGTAGATCTGCTGCCCCCAGGCCGGCTGCTGCACTTCCATCCCGCGGCCCCGTCCGCCATAGGCGATCCGTGCCTCGGCGATCTTCTCATAGGACACCGTGTTGTTGCCGGTAATGTCCCGCGGACGCACGATCCCGGTGACGTTGAGCACGCGCATATCGTAGTTCACGCGCACCTCCTGCGAACCATTGATCACGAGGTTGCCGTTCGGCAGAATCTCGGTGACGACGGCGGCGACCGACATCTCGACCTCTTCCGAACGGTCGGTCATGCCCCTGCCGCGCGACGAGGAATCCGAATTCGCGCTCGCGCTCATGCCGGCATCGCCGGAGGCGCCGTTGAAGTTCGCGAGGAAATCCAGGCCGAACTTCGCGGCCGAGTTGCGCGAGCGGTCCGACTTGTTGTCGAGCTTGGCCTTGTCGTTGATCGAGATCTTCACCGTGACGACATCGCCGGTCTTCATCGCGCGGTTGTCGCGGAAGAGATCCTCGCTCTGGCGCGTATAGATCGAGTTGAAGGCGACATCGACCCCGCGGCCGGGAGGCGTGCCGAGCGGGATGGCGTCACGCTGCTTCACCAGGCCGCTGCCGACGCGCGAGAGCTGCGGCTCGCGATTGAGCTCCGACATATCCATGCCGCAACCGGCAAGGGTGACGGCGCAAGCTGCGAGAATGATGGCCTTCATCGGGTCTGGGCTCCGGTTGTGGGCATTCCGTTGTTGAGTTGAGGCCGCCGGCCGCCCATCACTTCGGCGAGCTGGGCGGCACGGGAGGCCTCCATCTCGTTGAGGACGGCGCTGGCCGCGCGGGGCGGCAGCTTGCCGAGCACGGCGACCGCGGTCGCCTGGTCCATCGCGGCGAGCTGAAGTGCGGCGGCGTCCGGGCGCATCCGCGCGAAGATGTCGGTCATGCGCGCCTCGGCCTGCTTGACCTCGGCGGCGCGCTGGTCGGTCAGGAGCTGGAGCTCGGCCTTGCGCTCCTCCAGCTTCTTGAGCGTATCCGCGAGCTTGGTTTCGAGCCCCTTCAGCGTATTCGCCTGCCAGGCGAAGCGGGCCTCCGCCGCGGGATCGCGGAGCGCCGAGCAGAAGCTCGCCGCATCCGAGGTCGAGGCCACGGCTACGGTCGGCGTCTGGGTCTGTGCCCCGGCCTGCCCCGCACCCAGCATCAGCAGCAGAACGAGCAGGGACCTTGAAGCGAAAGGATTTTTCGGCAGCATTCTTGGCAACTCGCCTGGATGATGTTCTGGAAATCTACTTGGCGTTGCTTTCGCGAGGCTGACGTCTGCTCGACCGCTCGCGGTCCTCAGCGCTCGTCCAGTGAAGCCATCGGCGAGACCATGGGTCAGGGAATGCGGACCACAGGGAACCGCTAAGTCGTCACAACAGCTTTCGGCCGGCCTGCCCCCGTGGGAGCGGCCGGCCGGAAGGGATCGGCGCTACTGCACCACGAGGTCGGCCTGCAGCGCCCCTGCCGTCTTGATCGCCTGCAGGATCGCGATGATCCCCGCGGGTTTCAGGCCGATCTGGTTGAGGCCACGAACCAGCGTGTGCAGGTTGGCGCCGTTGATGATGGCGAGCCGGCCATTGCCCTGCTGCGCCTCGATCGTGGTACGCGGAACCTCCGCCGTCTGTCCCCGGGCGAAGGGCTCGGGCTGCGAGACCACCGGCGCCTCCGTGACCCGCACCGTCAGATTTCCGTGCGTCACCGCCACCGTGGAGATCTTGACGTCGCGACCGATCACGACCGTGCCGGTGCGCTCGTCGACCACGACCCTGGCCGGCGCATCCGGCTCCAGCGTCAGTCGCTCGATCTCCGCGATGAAGCGCGCGGTCGACATGTTCGCCGGTCGCGTCAGGCTGATGGTGCGATGGTCGAGCGCGAAGGCGACGGTCGACTTGTAGCGATCGCGGGTGAAGGCGTTGATCGCGCCCGCGACCCGCTCGGCCGTGACGAAATCAGGATTGCGCAGCTCGAGCGAGAGCACGTGGAGGTTCGAAAGCTGATCGGCGATCTGGCGCTCGACCAGGGCGCCGCCGGGAATGCGTGCCGCAGTCGCGACACCCTGCGTCAGACGTTCGGCCTCCCCCTGGGCCGAGAACCCCGAAACATTCAACCGTCCCTGCGCCAGCGCGTAGGTCTGCCCGTCCGCCGCCAGCAGCGAGGTCACGACCAGCGTGCCGCCGAGCAGCGAGGTCGCATCACCCATCGAGGCGACGCTGACGTCGATGCGGCTGCCGCGCCCAGCGAAGGGCGGCAGATCCGCCGTCACGATGACCGCCGCGACATTGCGCGTGCGCAGCGCCGAGTTGCGGACGTTGACGCCGAGCCGGTCGAGCATCGACTGAAGCGCCTGCCCGGTGAAGGGCGAATTGCGGATGCTGTCGCCGGTTCCCTGCAGGCCGATGACGAGGCCATAGCCGACGAGCTGGTTGTCGCGCACGCCCTGGAGGCCGGCGATGTCCTTGATGCGCACCGACGCCTGGGCCGGCGCGACGCATTGAAGCGCCATCGCCAGCGCGCAGGCGAATACGAGCAGTCGCGGGATCAATTTCATCATTCGCTCCCGACGCGGATGGTGCCGTCCGCCTGGACGACGCCGACGACCATGAGCCCGGTATCGGGATTGCGCGCCTTGACCATTTCGTTGACCGAGGCCGACTGCATCGGCTCGACGATGCCCGTGATGACGAGATCGTTCTCGCGGAACACGACCTGCGTCGGCACGCCGCGCCGCACCACCTTGGCGTCGTCGACCGCATTCAAGGGAATCGGCTGGCCCGGCAGCAGCGTGCGCCGCACCACCTTGCCGATGATCGCCAGGCGGTTGTCGATCGACACCCGCGCGGCCGTGCGGAAGGCGCGGTCGACCAGATGGGCGTCGCTGATGACGTCGCCCGGATAGAGCGTGACCGCCGGCACCGGCAGCATGACGGCTTCCGACGCGGCCTGCGCCGGGCTGAAGGCGCACAGCCCGAGCCAGATGGCGAGCAGCGCGGAGCGGACCGACGGAGAGGCCATGGCGCGAATTCCCTTAGCGAATGCCGGTGGAGACGGTGCCGGCCATCTGGTCGGCGGCGCTGATGACCTTGGCGTTCATCTCGTAGGCGCGCTGCGCCGCGATCAGCGCCGTGATCTCCTTGACCGGATCGACGTTCGACGCCTCGAGATAGCCCTGGCGCAGCTTGCCGAAACCGATGCTGGTCGGGTTGCCGTCCGTCGGCTGCCCCGAGGCCACGGTCTCGCGGTAGAGATTGCCGCCGAGCGGCTCGAGGCCGGCATCGTTGGCGAAGTTCGCCAGGGTCATCTGGCCGAGCTGGCGCGGCTGGACCTCGCCCGGGATCTTGGCCATCACCAGGCCGGATTCATTGACCGTCACATCGACGGCATCGGCCGGAACGCGGATCGCCGGATCGAGCAGATAGCCATCCGCCGTGACGATATCGCCATCGGCATTGGTGTTGAAGGTGCCGGCGCGGGCATAGAGCGTCTCGCCCTCCGGCGCCGTGATCTTGAACCAGCCACGGCCGTCGATCGCGAGGTCGAGCCGGTTGCCGGTCTGGGTCATCGCGCCCTGGATGTGCAGGTTGCGGATCGCCGCGGCACGCACGCCGAGACCGAGCGAGGCACCCTCCGGAATCGAGCCGTCGCCGCCGCGATTGGGCACGCCGCGCGAACGCTCGGTCTGGTAGAGCAGATCGGTGAATTCCGGCCGCGCCCGCTTGAACGACGTTGTGTTGATGTTGGCGATATTGTTGGCGATGACTTCGACATTGAGCTGCTGCGCAGTCATGCCGGTCGAGGCAATGGCAAGGACTTTCATGGGAATGCTTCCTCAGACCTGCATCTGAACGAACTGCTGGTAGGCAGCGACGACCTTGTCGCGCATCGCCATCGCCAGCTGCAGAGATTGCTCGGCCGACATCACGGCCTGGACCACGTCCTGCACCGCGGCCTTGCCCTGGACGCCGGCAACGGCCTGGGCTTCGCCCTGCGCCAGGTTGTCGACGAAGTTCTGGGCGACGCCGGCAAAGACCGAGCCGAAATCGGCGCCCGGATTGGCGGAAGCCGCACTGGCACCGAGGCCGGAGCCGACGCCGGCGGCGCCGAGACCCTGCAGACCCTGCAGTCCCTTGGTGACCTGGCTCGCGACAGGGGCGAGAGCGGAAATCGCGTTGAGCATCAGCCGTTCCTCAAAAGATCGATGGTCATGGATTGCATCGAGCGCGCCTGCTTGATCATCTGCAGGTTGGCCTCGTAGGAGCGGTTCGCCTCGCGCATGTCCGCCATTTCGAGCAGCAGCGAGACGTTCGGCATCTTGACGTAACCCTTGTCGTCGGCGGCCGGATGGCTCGGCTCGAATTCGACGCGGAATGGCGCCTTGTCGACGCCGACGCCCTTGATCTTGACCAGCGAGGCGCCAAGCGCCCGGTCCATCGTGTTCTCGAAGGTCACGGTCTTGCGACGATAGGGATCGGCTCCGCGCGTTGTGCCCGTGGCCTGCGCGTTGGCGAGGTTCTCCGAGACGACGCGCACGCGCGTCGACTGGGCCTGGAGACCAGCGCCTGCGATCCGAAGCGAAGCATTGAGCGGGTCGATCATCGTCTATACTCACCTATGGCAAGAATTCGCCTGACAAGATTTGCGTGGAGCTGGTCAGCCCCTGATCGCCGTCATCATCATGCGGTGGAAGCTTTTCACGATGTTGGTCGTGAAGGCGTAGTTGCGGCTGATGTCGCCGGCCTTGAGCATTTCCTGCTCCAGGCTGACCGAATTGCCCGAATGCACCGTGCCCCAGCCGTCAGATTTGCGCGGCCGGGCCGTCAGCGTCTCGGCCGGCGTCGAGGTGATGTGGTTCGGTGCGGTCGCCGCGACCGACAGGGTCGTCTTGCGGACGATGGCCTCGAAGGGCTCGACATCGACAGCCGTGTAGCGCGGCGTATTGGCATTCGCGATGTTCTGCGAGACGGCGTTCTGACGAACGGCGAGCCAATGCGATTGCTTGGCGGCTAGATCGAAGAGATGTATCGGCTCCACCCGAAGCCTCCGTGGTTGTTGCAACACAACACTAGGAGGATTGACTTGCGCGAAGCTGTTGTCGGCAATTGTAGTAATGATCTCTTAGCGAATTGCCTGCGCGCTGAGAACACAAAGCAGCCGCCATGCAGGCGGCTAGGCGCTCCCGGCATTTGTGCCGGGACCGGAGCGTCAGGAGATCGTGTAGCCGAGATAGCGCTTGGATTCGATCGGATCATACCCCAGCTTCGCGCGCAGCTTCTTGCGCAGCTTGCTGACATGGCTCTCCACCACAGCCTCGTCGACTTCAGCGTCGAACAGGCCGTAGACCGCGTTGAAGACCTGGGTCTTCGTCACCCAGCGGCCGCGGTTGCGCATCATGAATTCGAGGATGCGGCGTTCGCGGCGCGGCAACGGCATCAGTTCGCCGGCGATTTCCGGATCGCTGCCGTCGAAATGGACCTTGATCTCACCGACCGTGACCTCTTCGTCGCTCGAGCGGCGCTTCTCGGCGCGGCGCTGCATCGCGTTCACGCGGGCCAGGATCTCGCGGACATGGACCGGCTTGCGGACCACGTCGTCGACGCCAGCCGCGAACAGCTCCAGCGTCTTCTCCAGCGAGCTGGCCTCGTTCATCGCGATCACCGGCGCCTGCGAGCGGCGGCGGATCATCGTCGGGAAGGTCGACCGCTCGGCACAGTCGCCAATCAGGAATGCTTCAACGGTCTTGAGATGATCGACCGGCGTGTCCTCGACCCACTCCTGAAAGCGCGACGGGGTGAAGCCGATGGCAGGAACGCCTTCGCCAGTAAACAGGGACTGATAGCCCTCCGTCACCAACGCACGATCATCGATCACGATATACATAACTTCCCCCAACTCCGGAATTGCTCCGCCTCGGACGAGTTGGAAGCAGAATAACGCTATGGAGCGCCATCGTCAGGGTCAACACTGAAATGCTGCAGCGCGTCGCGAGATAAAACACTGCGGAAACCTGAATTAAAGACCCGTATACGGATTTATTTGAATAGATATACTTTTTGTTTACCATAAAAAATTAGCCGAAATTGGAATCCATTTTTGAGGAGCTGAGGCAGCCTCGAACGCAACCGGATTTGTGGTCGCCGACGTACCGTTTCAGGACGCCAGAGGAGCTTGATCGTGATCCCTATAGTATAATGAGTGGAATCACGGCCGGATGGGCATTCGCCAAGATAGAAATTTTACTAAACGTTTACACGACGTATTCCGACAGCTTCACGCAAGCAAATCGCTGTCGAATGCCAATCGAAAGCTTAGGTTGGAGATTGGCAGATGAGCATTTTCGGTATCATGCGAACCGGTGTCTCGGGCATGGCTGCCCAGGGAAGCAAGCTGGGCGCGGTCAGTGACAACATCGCCAACGTCAATACGGTCGGCTACAAGCGCGCCTCGACCGAGTTCTCGTCGTTGATCTCCGAAGGAAATCACAGCGAATACAATTCCGGCGGCGTCGAGACGACGACCCGCTACGCGATCTCCGACGAGGGCCTGATCATGGGCTCGACCTCGAAGACCGACCTCGCGATCAAGGGCAACGGCTTCTTCGTCGTCACCGACGCCGGCGGCACGCCCTACATGACCCGCGCCGGCGCCTTCGTGAAGAACGGCAGCCAGGAACTGGTCAATTCCGCCGGCTTCTATCTGATGGGCTACCCGATCCAGAACGGCCAGCCGACCGTCGTCGCCAACAGCCTCGACGGGCTCGAGCGCATCAACCTCGCCAATGTCGCCTATGAAGCCAACCCGACCGTCTCCGGCTCGTTCAAGGGCGTGCTTGATTCCAATTCGGCGGTGATCGCCGCGGGTACGCTGCCATCCGACAACGTTGCCGGCAGCACCTATTCGAGCAAGGCCTCGATCGTCACCTACGACAATCTCGGCAACAAGAAGATGCTCGACGTCTACATGGCGAAGACCGGCACTGGCCCGGATACCTGGCAGGCCGTCGTCTTCGACCAAGCGACCGCGACAGCGGGCGGCTTCCCCTATGCCGGCGGCCCGTTGGCGACCGCGACGCTGGCCTTCGGGCCCACCGGCCAGCTCACCACCGCGCCCGCGACCTTCACCGTGGCGATCCCCGGCGGCTCGACCGCGACCATCGACTTCGGCCAGGTCTCGCAGGTCGCCACTGGCGAGACCGCACTCGAACTCGCCGTCGACGGCAACGCGCCGAGCGCGGTCGAGACGGTCGAGATTGCCGACGACGGCACGGTCTATGCCGTGTTCGAGAATGGCGCCCGCCGCGCCACCTACAAGATCCCGCTCGCCACGGTGCCGAGCCCCGATCAGCTGACGCCGCAGTCGGGCAACGTCTACTCGGTCAACAACAAGTCCGGCGACGTCATCGTCGGCTTTCCCGAGACCGGCAGCTTCGGGTCGATCCGGGCTGGCGCGCTGGAGCAGTCGAACGTCGATCTCGCGACCGAGCTGACCGCGATGATCGAGTCGCAGCGCAGCTACACCGCGAACTCGAAAGTCTTCCAGACCGGGTCCGAAATTCTCGACGTCCTGGTCAACCTGAAGCGCTGAGTCAGGGCGCGAGAGAGACGGGGACGATCCCATGAGCCTTTCATCAGCCCTGAACGTGGCGCAGTCCTCGCTGACGGCAACCTCGACGCAGACCTCCGTCCTCTCGCGCAACGTCGCCGGCGCCGACGACCCGAACTACAACCGCAAGTCCGGGACCGTGATCACGACCTATGGCGGCGCGGTCAAGGTCGCCTCGATCAGCCGGGCGATGGATTCGGTCCTCTTCGCCGCCAAGCTCGGCTCGACCGCGACGACCTCGGGCCAGCAGGCCATCGTCGATGCGCTCGACCAGCTTGAGGCGACCGTCAACGACCCCGAGCTCGACCAGTCCCTGGCGGCCAAGCTCGGCGACCTGACCAATGCGCTGCAGCAGTACGGCGTGACGCCGGACGATCCCCTGCTGGCCCAGAACGTCCTGACCAAGGCGACGGAACTGGCGCGCACGCTGAACGAGGCGAGCGAGACCGTCCGCACCGTGCGTCAGCAGGCCGATGCCGACATGAAGCTCGGCGTCGACCGCGTGAACAGCCTGCTCGCCGAATTCGAGGTCGCCAACCAGGCGATCGTCAAGGGCAGCCAGTCGGGCGCCGACATCACTGACCAGCTCGACACACGTGACCGCGTTCTCTCCCAGCTCTCCGAGGAGATGGGAATCAGCGTGGTGACCAGGCCCAACAACGACATGGTCATCTACACCGATGGCGGCGTGACCCTGTTCGAGACCGTGCCGCGCAAGGTCTCGATGGCGCCGAACTACGCGCTTGGCGCCGGCACGGCGGGCAATGCCGTCTATGTCGACGGCGTGCCGGTCACCGGCCCGAACGCGATCATGCCGCTCAAATCCGGCCAGATCTACGGCTCCTCCATCGTCCGCGACGAGATCACCGTCACCTATCAGAGCCAGCTCGACGAGATCGCGCGCGGGCTGATCGAGGTATTCGCCGAGCAGGACCAGTCCGGCGGCGGCGGTCCGGCACAGGCCGGTCTCTTCACCTACGGGGCGGCCCCCATCCCTCCGGCCGTGGACCCGCCGATGGGCGTTCCCGCCACGGGCACGCTCTCGAATGGGCTGGCGAGCTCGATCCGGATCAACCAGAACGTCAACCCGTCGACGGGCGGCGATCTCGATCTGCTGCGGGACGGCGGCATCTCGAACCCGGCCGACCCCGACTACAACTACAACGCCTCGGGCGCGGCCGGCTTCCCGGACCGCATCCAGGGCCTGCTGACCGAGTTGGGAACCGGCCGCAGCTTCGACCCCGTCACCGGCTCGGACCCGACCGACACGCTCGTCGGCTTCGCCGGCTCCTCGGTCGGCTGGCTCGAGGCCAAGCGCCAGACTTCGACGCAGACGCTCGGCTACGAGACCGCTCTGCTGCAGCGGACGACGGCGGCGCTCTCCAACGTCACCGGCGTCGACATCAACGAGGAGATGACGCTGATGATGGAGCTGGAACGCTCCTTCAACGCCTCCTCGACCCTGATCACCACCATCGACCGGATGCTGGCGGCATTGCTCGACGCTGTGAGGTAACGCCATGAAGACGAGCTTCATTTCCAACTATTCGCTTTCGGGCACGCTGCGGAATGCCGTGGCGAAGGCGCGCGACAGCCTGGCCGATGCCACCAAGGAATCCGCGACACTGCGCCATGCCGATGTCGGGCTGACGCTTGGCGGCAGCACCGGCAAGACCGTCGGCCTGCGCGACCAGTACAACCGGCTGAACGGCATCGTCGATACCAACGGCCTCGTCTCTTCCCGCCTCGAGGTCACGCAGAAGGCGCTCGACGGCATGCGTGAGACGGCGGAGAAGTTCTTGGCCACGCTGATCAGCATCCGCGACGGCGACAAGGGTGCGGATGTCCTGAAATCGGAGGCCAAGAACAACCTCCAGGCGATGACCGCCTCGCTCAACGCTTCGGCCAGCGGGCAGTTCATCTTCGCCGGCATCAACACGCAGGACCGGCCGGTCACTGATTATTTCTCGACACCGGCCGCCACCAACAAGGCCGCGATCGATGCCGCCTTCCTCGGCCATTTCGGCTTCGCGCAGAATGCACCCGCCGCTGCCAGCATCACGCAGGCGGACATGACGACCTTCCTGCAGACGGTGCTGCCGGCTGAGTTCGCCGACCCGGCCTGGGGCACGAACTGGTCCTCTGCACAGAACCAGAACATGACCAGCCGGATCTCGCTGAGCGAGGTCGTCGAGGTTTCGACCAACGCCAACACCCAGGCGATGCGCGACCTGGCCCAGGCCTACACGATGGCTTTCGAGCTCGGCGACAACCTGAACTCGAACGCCTTCCGGGCAGTCGTCGACGCCAGCATCGACAGCATCAACAAGGCGATCCTCGGCATCACCGCGACGCAGGCGCAGCTCGGCTCGACCGAGGAACGCGTCAAGGTCTCGAGCGAACGGCTGACGATCCAGCGCGACATCACGGCCAAGCAGATCAAGGCCTTCGAGGATGTCGATCCCTACGAGGCGAATGTCCGGGTCACCGACCTCACGACCCAGCTCGACACCGCCTACGCGCTCACCGTCAGGATCCAGCAGCTGAACATCCTGCAATACATGCGCTGACGACGATCCCCGGCCGCGACCGCCGCCGGGGCACCCCGCTCATCGTGCCGCATCGAACCACCGCCCGGCCATGCGCCCGTGCGACCGGGCAGGCGCGCGCCCGTTCCGACCGATCCCGTTCCAACCAGTCCGGAGACGCTTCCATGTACCAAAGCTCCTATGCGGCCGTCGCCGAGGACGATTTCGCCCTGGCGCGCGCCAATGAATGGCGTGCGCTCGACCACGCCGTCGGCCTGCTCGAGGAGGCCCGCCCGACCGGCTCCGCATCGCCGGAGACGATCGAGGCCGTGACCTTCCTTCGCCGGCTCTGGACCCTGTTGATCGAGGACCTCGGCAGCGCCGAGAATGCGCTGCCGGAAGCGCTGCGGGCCTCGCTGATCTCGATCGGCATGTTCGCGCTGAGGCAGGGCGAGGCGCTTCGCCTGGGCCAGTCCGACGACTTCGAATCGGTCATCGACGTCAACAAGATGATCCGCGACAGCCTGGCCTGATACGCAAAGGACAACCACGACGATGAACCTTTCCCTTCGCGCCAACGAGAAGATCTACATCAACGGGGCGATCTTGCGATTCGACCGCAAGGTCAGCCTCGAACTGATGAACGATGCGACCTTCCTGCTCGAGACCCATGTCCTTCAGCCCGACCAGACGACGACGCCGCTGCGGCAGCTCTACTTCGTCGTCCAGACCATGCTGATCGAACCGAGGAATGCCGGCACGGCACGGCTGCTCTTCGACCGCATGCTGCTGACGACGGCCTGCATTTTCGAGGACGAAGCCATTCTCCTCGGTCTCCAGCACATCGACAAGCTGATCGCCGAGGAACGCTATTTCGAGGCGCTCAAGCAGCTGCGCGCGCTCTACCCGGCCGAGGCCGCGATCCTCGCAAGCTCCGGGCAGGCTCGGGAGCCTATGTTCGAGAAGACGAGCCCGAACCTGCCGATCGTACCGATGCGGCTCGAAGCTCACGTCGCTTAAGGCCTGGCGCCGAACGCCGTTACCGGTGGCAGGCGCCTGGCCCCCAACATTGCAGAGGCGATCATGGACGTGACCAGCATCCCGAGCACGACGAGCACCAGCAGCAGCAGCTCGTCCGGCACCAGCAGCACCAACGGCGCCATGGGCGACTACAACACCTTCCTGCAGCTGCTGATCGCACAGGCCAAGAACCAGGATCCGACCAATCCGACGGACCCGGCCCAGTATGTTCAGCAATTCGCCGCCCTCTCCCAGGTCGAGCAGTCCGCGAAGGCCAATGCCAAGCTGGACCAGATCATCGCCGGCATCGCCGCGCTGAAGCCCACGACGACCGAAGCCTGAGCACCCGGCCATGAACGAGGCCGATGCTCTCGACATGATGCGCGACGCCGTCTGGGCGATCGTGCTGGGCGCCGGACCGGCGGTGGCCGCCGCCATGGCGATCGGCATCGCGATCGCCCTGATGCAGGCCCTCACTCAGATCCAGGAAGCGACGCTGACCTTCGTGCCGAAGATCCTCGTCATCCTGATCGTGATGGCGACCACCGGCACCTTCACCGGCGCGCAGATCTTCGCCTTCACCGAACGCGTCTACGCGCGGATCGAGCGCGGCTTCTAGAGCACGCGCACCGCCCTCGCCGCATTTTCCGACGATAGGACACAAGCTCAGCATGGCGACGCAGAACGTCATCACCGGCAAGGTTGCAGCCAACGCCGGCGGCCCGCCGGCGAGCCGCCGCGACATCGGCTTCGCGATCGGCATCGTCGCCATCCTGTCGATCCTGTTCCTGCCGATCCCGGCCTTTCTGATCGACCTCGGCCTGGCGCTCTCGATCGCGCTGTCGGTGCTGATCCTGATGGTCGCCCTCTGGATCAACAAGCCGCTCGAATTCTCGTCGTTCCCGACAGTCCTGCTCGTCGTCACGATGCTGCGGCTCTCGCTCAACATCGCCACGACCCGCGTCATCCTCTCGCATGGCAACGAGGGCTCGCATGCGGCTGGCTACATCATCGACGGCTTCGCCCGGCTGGTGATCGCGGGCGACTTCGTCATCGGCCTGATCGTCTTCATCATTCTCGTCACGGTGAACTTCATCGTGATCACCAAGGGCGCGACCCGCATCGCCGAGGTCGGCGCCCGCTTCACGCTCGATGCCATCCCCGGCAAGCAGATGGCGATCGACGCCGACCTCTCGGCCGGCCTGATCGACGCCTCCGAAGCCCAGCGCCGCCGTCACGAGCTGGAGGAGGAGAGCTCCTTCTTTGGCGCCATGGACGGCGCCTCGAAATTCGTGCGTGGCGATGCCATCGCCGGCTTGATCATCACCGCCGTCAACATCCTCGGCGGTATCATTATCGGCGTGACCCGCCACGGCCTGTCGCTCGGCCAGTCCGCCGACGTCTTCGTCAAGCTCGCCGTCGGCGACGGCCTCGTCACCCAGATCCCGGCCCTGATCGTCTCGCTCGCCGCCGGCCTGCTCGTCTCGAAGGGCGGCACCCGCGGCACGGCGGAGCAGGCGATCCTCGGCCAGCTCGGGAACTATCCGCGCGCGCTCTTCGTCGCCGCCGGCCTGATGTTCCTGCTGGCGCTGATGCCCGGCCTGCCGCTCCTGCCCTTCGCCATGCTCGGCGGCATGATGGCCTTCGTCGGCTACACGATCCCCAAGCGCAACGCCGAGCGCGCCGCCGCCGCTGAGGAGATGCGGGCGATGGAGGCCGAGGAGGCCGCCCGCGAAACCCAGGACACGATCAAGGAATCGCTCCGGACCGCCGAGATCGAGCTCGGCCTCGGCAAGCAGCTCGCCGCCGAGATGCTCAACTCCCACAGCGAACTGGCGCATCGCGTCAGCAAGATGCGCAAGAAGTTCGCGCAGCAATACGGTTTCGTCGTTCCCGAGATCAAGCTGACCGACAGCCTGCGGCTGCCGCCCAAGAATTACGAGTTCCGCATCCACGGCACCGTCGCCGCCACCGGCGAGATGCGTCCGGGCAGCATGCTCGTCGTCGTCGGCGACGGCCGCATGCCGGATCTTCCGGGCGAGGAGGTCCGCGAGCCGGCCTTCGGGGTCAAGGCGATGTGGGTCTCCGAAAGCTATGCCAACGAGGTCAAGCGCGAGGGCATGCAGCCGGTCGACCGTCTCTCGGTCCTGCTGACCCATCTCAGCGAGACCATCCGCAAGAATCTCGGCCAGCTCCTGTCCTACAAGGACATGCGCGCGCTGCTCGACCGGCTGGGGCCCGAATACAAGAAGCTGCTCGACGAGATCTGCCCGGCGCATATGTCGCTGTCGAGCCTACAGGCCGTGCTGCGCCTGCTGCTCGCCGAGCGGGTCTCGATCCGCAACCTGCACCTGATCCTCGAGGTCATCGCCGAGATCGCCCCGCATGTCCGCCGTGCCGAGCAGATCGCCGAACACGTCCGCATGCGCATGGCCCAGCAGATCTGCGGCGACCTGACCGAGGGCGGCGTGCTCAACATGCTGAGACTCGGCAATCGCTGGGACCTCGCCTTCCATGAGAGCCTGAAACGCGACTCCAAGGGCGAGGTCATCGAGTTCGACATCGACCCGCGCCTGATCGAGGAGTTCGCGGCGGAAGCGACGACGGCAGTGCGCGCCCGCATGGACCAGGGCCAGAGCTTCGTGCTCGTCACCAGCCCCGATGCGCGTCCTTACGTCCGCATGATCGTCGAGCGCATCTTCCCGGCGCTGCCGGTGCTCTCGCATGTCGAGATCGCGCGCGGGCTCGAGGTCAATCTTCTGGGCACCATCTCCTGATGCCGGTGACGCCCGATACGCTGCTGCACGCCTTCCTGATCTTCTGCCGCATCGGCGCCTGCCTGATGCTGATGCCGGGCTTCTCGAGCCCGCGCGTACCGGTCCGGTTCAGGCTCTTCATCGCGGTCGGCGTCACCCTGGCGCTGGCGCCCTTCGTCCTGCCGGCCTTCGCGCCTTTTGCTGAGCCAGGCCCCGCCACCCTTTTGCGGGTCATCGTTTCGGAGACGATGACCGGCGCCCTGATCGGGCTGATGGCGCGCTTCTTCTTCCTCGCCTTGCAGACGATCGCGACCGCCATGGCGGCGACAGCGGGGCTCGGCCAGCTGCCGGGCCTGCCGATCGACGAGGCCGAGGCCTCGGGCCCCTTCGTCACGCTGATCACCATGACGGCGGTCACGCTGATGTTCGTGACCAATCAACACGCCGAGGTCATCCGCGCCCTCGCCGGATCCTACACGCGCATCGCGCCGGGTACGGCGCTCGATGCCCAGGCCGGGCTGATCCAGATCGCCGACCGGGCCTCGGAGACCTTCACCCTGGCGCTGCGCATCGGCAGCCCCTTCATGATCTACGGCGTGGTGGTCAATCTCGCGATCGGCATCATGAACAAGCTCACGCCCCAGATCCCGGTCTATTTCATCTCGCTGCCCTACGTCATCGCCGGCGGGCTGTTCCTGCTCTACTTCACCGGCCCGGAGACGCTGCGGTTGTTCATCACCGCCTTCTCGTCCTGGCTCGCCCGAGGCTGACCCGCCATGCCGGGCAACCACCTGAAATCGATCGAGCGGATGCTGGCGATCCAGTCGCGTATCCGCAAGCTCGCCGAATGGCGCCAGAAGGCGATCGAGATCAAGGCCAACGCCGCCCGCGAGGAATCCCGCGCACTTGTCGTCTCGCTCAATGGCGACGGGCCGACAGGCGGGTTGTTCTCCGACATGACCGCCAGGCGCCTGCACCGCGTCGCCGTCTCGATCGGCGAGCTCGACGCCGCAGCGGCCGAACAGGCCAGGCATGTGCTGACCGAAACCGGGCGCGAGAAGCGTACCGCCCGGCTGGTCGACCATGTCCGCAAGATCAAGCTGCGCGCCGACCAGGATGGCGCGCTCGTCGAGATCATGGACGCGCTCGAAGGCAAGCGCGCGGCCGGGCGCGAGACATCGGCCCTCTGAGCGCAAGCCTGGAATAAGCCTGATCGGGCAAGCTGATACTAGATCGTTCGACGACCCGTCTCATCCCTCGAACATGGCAGGTGACAATGGCGATTTCCCCTCCGTCGGACATTGTTCTCGACGTGGCGCGCGCCGCCGACCCGAACCGTCAGCAGGTCGCGTTCGAGCGGCTCCAGCGCATGGGCTCGGGCGTCGCCGGAACCCAGTTCGCGGCTGCCGTGGACGAGGCCGCGCCGACCTCGGCCGCCCCCGGCCTCGCCGGTGCTCGCGAGAAATTTGCAAGCCTTGCGCCGGCTAAATTGAGTAATGCCCCCGATGCGGCGCAAACCAAGAGCGCCAAGACGGCACAGCAGTTCGAGGCTCAGGTGATCTCGACCTTCATCGAGCAGATGATGCCGGAAGCCTCGGCGAACAACTTCGGCAGCGGTACCGCCGGCGGCGTCTGGCGCTCGATGCTGTCTGAGCAGATCGCCAACCAGATCGCCAAGGCTGGCGGCCTCGGTATCCGCGAGAAGGTCGAGGCCGCGATCGCCGGGCGCAACAACACTGGCGCGACCGCCACCTCCGGCAGCGCCGTCGCCGCCGCTCACAAGCTGCTCGACGGCAAGATCGCCGGTGCCAATGCCCGCGATCTCGGCATCCCGCTCGCGGCCGAACAGCGCTTTCTCAACCTGACGCGGCCCACCACCACGGGCGGAGTGACGCGTTCCAACTTCCGACAGGCCTGATCGATCATGAGTGACCACAACGACCTTCCGAGTCCCAGCGAGGCGCCGCCATCGGGCCTGCCGGCCCTGGTGCCCCCGCTCGTCACCATGGTGGAAGAACACCCTGTTGAGCCGGACGTCCCATCGGGCGCTTCGCGCGCGATGTGGTCCGTTCTCGACCGCCTTGAACAGGCGCTGGATCACGAGACCGCCGAACTGATGGCGCTGCGCAGCGCCGATTTCAACCGTCTCAACGAGATCAAGAGCCGCCTGCTCCTTGACGCCAGCCGAGCCATGCGCGCCATGCGCGACGAGGTCGCGGACGGCAGACTGATCGCGCGTCTTTCGACGCTGCGCCTCAAGCTGGAGCACAACCGCCTCGCTATCGGCATGCATCTCGATGCGGTGCGCGAGATCGCCTCGGCCATGACGAGCACGCTGATCGATGCGGAATCGGACGGCACCTATTCGGCGAACTCCCGCATCGCCGGCGCCCGGAACGCCAAGGCCCAGGCCTCATGACGACCGCACGGCTCCTCGTCCTCGGCGTGTGGGTCTGTGGCGTCACCCTGCTCTCGGGGCATCTCGCCCTGACCTGGCGCGCCGAGACCCCGCCGGCCCCGGAGGCCGCGTTCTTCGAGGGCCTCGAATATGAGGAGACGCCCCTTCTTCATGTGCCGATCATCGCCAATGGCGAGGTCCAGGGCTATGTCGCCGCCCAGTTCGTCTTCACGGCCGATGCGCGCACCCTGCGCCAGATGACGGTGAAACCTCATCCCTATGTGCGCGACGAGGCGCTGCGGGCGATCTATTCGAACGCGAATGTCGATTTCTCGCGCCTCGAGCGCGCCGACATCGACGCGGTGCTGAAATCCGTCAAGGCCGGCGTCAACGGTCGTCTTGGCGGCGATCTGGTCAAGGACGTGCTGGTCAAGGAATTCAACTACGTCCGCAAGGACCAGCTCCGCGGTTGACGCTCCGGTTCGGCGAAGAACTCTCGCTCGCCTCCCCACCTTGACCAAGTCACTCGGAAACACGCCGTCATCCTGGACCAGCTGCGAAAGCGGCGCAGCTCCGGGATCCATCGCAGGCCACGCGCCCTACGATGGATCCCGGCGCTCCGTTGCGCTTCGGCGAGGATGACGGCGCGTTTCGATGCGCCAGCAACTGACGGGAGCGAGCGGACTCAACCCTGCAGCGTGCTCGCCAGGTCCTTGAAGGCATCCTGGCTCAACGGCGCGCTCATGTCCTGGTGCAGCGCCTCGTAGATCTTCGGCACCAGCACGATCGCCTTGTCGAGTTCGGCATCGGCGCCCGCCTGATAGCCGCCCATCAGGCGCAGATCGCGCGTGTCCTCGAAGCGTGCGACGAGCGATTTCATCCGCGAGGCCAGACCGCGCTGCTCCGGTGTCCAGACATGATGCGCCAGGCGCGAGACCGAACCGAGCACGTTGACCGCCGGATAGCGGCCCTGATCGGCGATGGCGCGATCGAGCACGAGGTGGCCGTCGAGCGTGCCGCGGATCGAATCCGCGACCGGGTCGTTGTGGTCGTCGCCATCGATCAGCACCGAGAAGATCCCGGTGATCGTGCCCGTGCCGTCGACACCGGGCCCGGCACGCTCGAGCAGCTTCGGCAAGGTGCTGAAGACGCTCGGCGTGTAGCCGCGCGCCACGGCCGGCTCGCCCGCCGCCAGGGCAACGTCGCGGGCGGCATGGGCGAGGCGGGTGACGGAGTCGATGATGAGCAGGACGTCCTCGCCCTGGTCGCGGAAATACTCGGCCACCGCCATTGCGGTGTTCGGCGCGAGCCTGCGCATCATCGCGCTCTCATCGCTCGTCGAGACGACGGCGACGGAATGGGCCCGCATCGGACCGAGCGTGTCGTCGAGGAATTCGCGCACCTCGCGGCCGCGCTCGCCGACCAGGCCTATGACGATCGTCGTGAAGCCGGGCGCCCGCGCCAGCATCGAGAGCAGGCTCGACTTGCCGACACCGGAGCCGGCGAAGACGCCGATGCGCTGTCCGGCGCAAAGCGGGGTGAACAGGTCGATCACCTTGACGCCGGTGCGGATCGGCCGCGTCACCCGCGCCCGCTTCATCGCCTCCGGCGGCGCTCCCTCGGCCGGCATCGCCACCTCGCCGGGGAACAGCGGCCCAGCCTCGTCGATCGGCTCGCCGAAGGCGTTGATGACGCGCCCCTTCCAGCTCTGGGTCGGACGCAGGCTCAGTGGCCCGGCGACGCTGGCGCGCGCCCCCAGGCCGACGCCGACCGTGGTCGCGAAGGGCTTCACCAGCACGCCGTCGCGGTCGATCCGGATCGCCTCGCCGAGCTCCTCCCGGCCATTCGTCGAAAGCGCGATGCGTTCGCCCAGCCGGATGAATCGCGAGAGGCCGCGCACGCGCAGCGCCGCCGGCGTGACCTCGGAGACGCTGCCGCTGACCTGAACGAGATCATGAGGCAAGGGGCCGCCGGCAAGCGAGTGTTCGAGACGTGTCAGCGCGTTCATCGCGATCCAGTCAGATCATGGTGGGTGGCGGCCCGCGGACGATGGCGGAACGGCCGGATGGCGGGAGCGGACGGCGGCTTAGCTCTCGCCAAGCGAGCGGATCGCGCCATCGACGGCCTTCTCGCCCTTGTCGATCGCATTGGCGGCACTTTCGAAGGCGCGGGTCACCGCGATCAGCTTGGTCATCTCGCGGATCGGGTTGACGTTCGAGCCCTCGACAAAGCCCTGGCGCACGCCATTGACGATGAAATCGAGGATCGGCGTCGCGGGCCGGTCCGGAATGACTCCGGAATTGTCATGGCGCTGCAGCTTGGCGGCCGGATCGATCGCGAACAGGCCGATCGCGCCGACCTGCTGGTTGCCCTGCCAGATCATGCCGTCCTTCGCGATCGTTGGCGGGCCGCCCTCGGGGTCGAGCTGCATCGGCGCACCACCCGCATCGAGCACCGGGTGGTCCGACAGGGTCCGCAATTCGCCCTGCGCCGTCATCTTCATGCGGCCGTCGCGCGTGTAGACGGTCCCGGCCGGGGTGCTGATCGCCAGCCAGCCATCGCCCTCGACGGCGACGTCGAGCGGGTTGCCGGTCTTGTCGAGCCCACCCTGGACCCGGCTGACGAAGGTCTCGCCGGCCGATGCGAAGTTGACGGCGTCCGCGCCCTTCTTCGAGAGGAAGGTGCTGAACTTGACCTCCTCGGCCCGGAAACCCGCCGTATTCATGTTGGCGACGTTGCGGGCCAGAGTCTCCATCCGCTTCTCGAGCACGAGCTGCGACGACAGGCCGACATAGATGGATGGCTGCATGGTCAAAGGCCCCCGAGGCGCAGATTCTGAATGCTGAAGAGGACGTCCATGCTCACCCCTGCCGCCGTCGGCGGGCCGACGAGGATCGAGACGGCAGACGCCGCGACGGAGCTGCCGTTCTGGGCGTCGGCCAGGGCAGTGAAGCGCGAAATGAACGCCTGCAGCTTCACCGGGTCCTTGAAGTCGGCGAAGTCGATCCGCTTCTTGTAGATTTCGGCCTGCTGATCGAGATCGATCGCGCCGACCTCCTTGGGCAGGCCGAGCGCCGTCTGCACGACCTTGAGCAAGGCGGGATCGGCCATGATCTGGAAGGGATCGGTGATGTCCGGCGCCTTACGCTGGAAATACAGCGCGAGCCGGACGCTTTCGTTGCTGGCTCCAGCGTCGAGCTCCATTTGCTGGCGCGTGAATTTCTCGACTGTAACCTTCGTCTGATCAGCCCTGACGACGCTGTTATGCCGATCGACGGTCTGCTGCATCATCGCCCTGTCGGCGGTTGTCTTCAGGCCCTTGCCGGCGAAATCGAAGGCCTCCAGGAACGCACGAAAGCGAGTGTCGATCGCCGGGTCGTCGAAGCGCAGCGGCGTCTTCGATCCGACATGCAGAGCCTCGGTGAGGGCCGCCTTTTCCTTCGGCGTATCGACGATCGACTCCAGCCCGAACGCCTCGATGGCATAGTCGAACATCCGCGAGGCGCTTTCGGAGGTGAAGGCGGTGACCGTCTTCACCTTGGCGATGTTGGCCTGGAAATAGCTCGTCTCGGTCTGCTCGGCAGCAAAGTCGAACGCGGCCGCGAATTCGCGATAACGCTTGTCCGAAAGCTTGTTGGCGAAGCTGTTGGGATCGCTGACGCCACCCTCCAGGACCTTGCGCATGAAGGCCTTGGCATAGGCCATCTCGCCCAGGCCGAACGCATCCACCGCATAGCGGTAGAGCCGATCGTCCTTCATGAAGTCGTCGAGCGTCTTCACCTTGGCGATGTTCTTCTCGAAATAGGCGGTGTTCGCCGCGACGGCGGGCTGCGCCGCCGTGCGCGCCAGCGATTGCGTGATGTTGCGCGTGACCGCCTGATAACTCATCAATGTCGTGGTCATCGCTGCCCCCGCTGCAACAAGATCGATCCCAATCTTCTTTGGCCATGCTCCCGCGCAAGGCTTGCGCGGACCTGACGCGGTGCCGGATCTGACCTTTCAGCTTCGCGCAAGCCAGCTCGTCTAGCTCTCAACTTGCAGTTTCCGAGCATCTGCGGTTTGCGAGAAGGAGCGGCGCGTTGAGCGTACTGATCGGATTGTTGATTGCGGTGGGTTCGCTCATCGGCGGCTTCGCCGCCATGGGTGGCCATGTCGCCGTGCTCTGGCAGCCCTGGGAACTCGTCATCATCCTCGGGACGGCGGTCGGGACCTACATCATCGCCAATCCGGTGAAGATGGTCGCCGACACCGGCACCGCCGTGATGGAGGCGCTGCGCAACGCCACGCCCAGCCAGGCCCACTACTTCGAGGTCCTTGGCGTGCTCTATGCCCTGATGCGCGAACTCCGCAACAAGGGCCGCGCCGAGATCGAGCAGCACATCGAAACGCCTTATGAATCGACGCTGTTCGGCAATTATCCCAGCGTTCTCGCCAACCGCGAGCTGACGACCTTCATCTGCGACTATTTCCGGCTGATCATCGTCGGAAAGGCGCAGTCCCACGAGGTCGAGGCCCTGCTCGACGAGGAGATCGGCGGGCACCTCCAGGACCGCCTGAAGCCCTACTACGCGCTCGGCACCGTCTCCGAGGCGCTGCCGGCGCTCGGCATCGTCGCCGCCGTGCTCGGCGTCATCAAGGCGATGGGCGCGATCGACCAGTCGCCGGCCCTGCTCGGCGGCTTCATCGGCGCGGCCCTAGTCGGCACCTTTGCCGGCATCTTCTTCTCATACGCGGTGATCGGGCCGATCTCGCTGAAGATCAAGGCGACCCGGGAGAAGCAGGCGCGCGTCTACATCGTCGTGAAGCAGACCCTCCTCGCCTTCATCAATGGCGCTGCCCCGCAGGTCGCCCTCGAATATGGCCGCAAGGTCATCTCGGCCTCCGAGCGGCCCTCCATCGACGAGGTCGAAGACAAGACGATCAGCGGCGCGGGCCAGCGCACGCCCGCCAATGACCGCGCCCAGAAGGAAGCCGCCTGATGAGCACCGCCGCACAAGCGATCCGCGAGGACAAGCTCCTCGAATCGACGGGCATCTCCATCGACCGCCTGCCAATGCTGCGCACGATCTTCGACCGGCTCGCAACCGGTTGCGCCGACGCGCTGCGCCAGATGTCGACCTCGCCGACCTACATCTCCGTCGCCAACGTCCAAAGCCAGCGCATCGGCGACGCCCTGAACGCCCATGCCCACAACACCATCGCAGGCATCTTCCACTCGCCGGAATGGGATGCGCGCATCCTGATCGGCTTCGACCGGGACTTCATCTTCACGCTGATCGAAGTGCTGTTCGGCGCCGATGGCAGCGAGCGGCCTTACAAGTACGAGCCCGACTTTCCCGACGACGAGCGGCCCTACACCCCTATCGAGATCCAGGTGGCGCAGGCGCTGTTCGAGCTCGCCGCGAAGAACCTGCAGGCGGCCTTCAGCCCGGTCTGCGACGTCAGCTTCATCTTCGAGCAGGTCGAGACGCGGATGTACTTCGCCGCCATCGGCAGCCGCAGCAACCTCGCGGTGAAGTCGCAGCTCTTGGTCCAGGGCCTCGACAATTGCGGCCAGATGTTCCTGATCATCCCGCAGACCGCCCTGAACCCGATCCGCCAGAACCTCTCCCGCGTCGTCTCGGGCCACACCACGGTCCGCGACCAGCGCTGGACGAAGCAGATCCAGACCGAGGTCCATAAGACCGAGGTCAAGCTGAAGGCAATTCTCGAGGAGCGACCGATGACGCTCGGCGAGATCAGCGAGCTCAAGGTCGGCCAGGTCATCGAGCTGCAATCCTCGCCTCGCTCCCCGATCCAGCTGCAATGCAACGACGAGACCGTCTTCTGGTGCCAGCTCGGCCAGCGCGACGGATCCTACGTCCTGCGCATCCAGGACAGCGCCAACCAGGAACAGGAGTTTTTCGATGATCTTCTATCTCGGTGAAGCCGTCCTTTTCGCCGCCTTGCTGCTCACCAGCCTGCAGGTGCTGCGGATGCGCAGCGAGCTGAAGCGTATGCGCGCCTACCACGCCGAGTTCCAGCAGGTCTTCGGCAAGACCGAGGCCGCGCTGGGCGCGATCCAGGCGACAGTCCGCGACCTCCAGGCCAGCGGTCGCGACGTCGTCGAGGAGCTGGGCGTGCGCATCGACGCCGGACGCCGCCTCGTCAGCGACATCAAGCTCGTCTGCGCGAATGCAGAAGCGCCGGGCACCCGCACCGGCCGCAAGGCCAGCGCGGCCTGAAGCAGTCCTTTCGCGCCATCATTCTCTCCAGGAGCCCGCCATGAAGAAGCCGAGCAAGCCCGTGAAGCTCTCCGACCTCGCCCTCGCCGAGGCGCCCGCCGACGCCACGCTGATCGAAACCGAAGCCACGGCGTCCGAGCTCGACGAAGGTGGCGAAACGCCGGCCGTCGCCAACGACCCGCTCAACCTCGACGCCGTGCTGCGCATTCCCGTGACGATCCAGGTCGTCCTCGGCAGCGCCACGATGCAGGTCGCCAATCTGATGAAGCTGCGCCGCGGCGCTGTCGTGCCGCTCGACCACCGCGTCGGCGAGCCGGTCGATGTCGTCGTCAACGGTCGCATCGTCGCGCGGGGTGAAGTCGTGATCGTCGAGGACGACAACAGCCGCTTCGGCGTGTCGCTGACCGAGATCGTCGGCGTCCAGGCCAAGTTCGAAGAGTGAGGCCGTGCAGTCGATGACGGTGACCGCGAAAGACAACCGAGGCAGTGCTGCCGCAACGTCCGTCGTGACGGGGCGCCCGCAGCAGCTCGGCGGCGCCGGCAAGGCGGCCGTGCTGGTGCTGGCGATGGGCAAGCCGCTCGCCGGGCGCATCCTGAAGCATCTCGACACGGCCGAGATCCGCGCGCTGATGCGCCGCGCCACCGAGCTCGGACCGGTCGGCGCGGCCGACATCACCGATCTCGTCGACGAGTTCAGCGACCAGTTCTCGCGCGGCATGAACCTGATCGGCTCGCCCGCCGAGGTCCAGAAGCTGCTCACCGGCGTCTTGCCGCCCGAGGAGATCACCGAGATCATCGGCGAGACGGCCGACGCGGCCAACCGCTCGATCTGGGACCGCATCTCGCAGATGCCGGAAAGCGCGCTCGCGAATTATCTCGCCAAGGAGCATCCGCAGACCGCCGCCTTTGTGCTCTCCAAGCTGAAGCCGTCCTGCGCCTCCCGGGTGATGACACAGTGGCCCGCCGACAAGCGCCACGAGCTCATGCGCCGCATGCTCAACCTCAAGCCCGTGGCCGAGCAGCCCGCCGCGATCGTCGAGAAGGCACTTTATGAGGGCTTCACCCTCAACCTGTCCCGCAACAAGGGCGCCGACACCCATGCCCGCATGGCCGACATCCTCAACAAGATGGACAGCCACGACATGGAGGAGGCCCTCGGCAGCCTGCAGCGCGTCCGGCCGGAATCGGCGGAGATGCTGAAGGGGCTGCTCTTCACCTTCGAGGACATCGTCAAGCTGTCGGCCCGGGCCCGGATGGCGATTTTCGACCAGGTTCCGACCGACCGGCTCGTGCTCGCCCTCAAGGGCACGGAGGCCGTGTTCCGGGACCAGATCCTCTCCTCGCTCGCCGCCCGCGCGCGGCGCATCGTGCAGCAGGATCTCGAGAACGGCGAGCCGGCGCTCCAGCGCGAGGTCGTCGATGCCCGTCGCGCCATCACCGATGTCGCACTCGAAATGGCGAGCCGCGGCGAGATCGAGCTCAATCCAGAGCGGGAAGAGGGCGCCTACTTCCAGTGAGCAGCCTCATCTCCGCGAGCAGGTGACGAGACGTGTCCGAGCAGGACCAGGAAAGCAAAACCGAAGAAGCGACCGAAAAGAAGGTTCGCGACGCGGTCGAGCGCGGCAACACGCCCTCCTCCAAGGAGGCGCCGATCTTCGCCAGCATCGCGGCGACGCTGATTGGGAGCGTCTTCCTGGTCCGCGCCGGCGCCGGCGAGATGACGCGCTTCCTGTCGGAGTTCCTGGCCGATCCCGCAGGCTTCGACATCTCGACACGGATCAATACGACGTCGCTGCTCTCGCATATCGCGATGCAGGCGGGCCTGTTCCTGTGGCCGCTGTTTGCGCTCTTCCTCGTCTTCGGCCTGAGCGCGGCTTTCCTGCAGCACCCGCCCCAGCTCTCGCTCGAGCGCATTCAGCCGCAATGGTCACGACTGTCTCCCGCGAAGGGCTTCACGCGCATCTTCGGAAAGCAGGGGCTTGTCGAGTTCGGCAAATCCCTGGCCAAGTTCGCCGCCATCACGGTCACCGTCTGGCTCATCCTCAAATCGGACAAGAACACTGTGGTGACGGCCATGCTGCGCGACCCCGGCGCAATACCCGAGCTGATCCTGACGATCGCGATCCGCCTGCTCTCCGCGACCTGCGTGGCGACGATCGTCATCGTCGCGATCGACCTGGTCTGGACGCAGAAGTTCTGGCGCCGCTCGCTGCGCATGACCAAGCAGGAGATCAAGGAAGAGCACAAGCAGGCCGAAGGCGACCCGATCCAGAAGGCGCGTCGCTTGTCGCTGGCCCGCGACCGGGCCCGCAACCGGATGATGGCCGCCGTGCCGCGCGCGACCGTGGTCATCGCCAACCCGACACACTACGCCGTCGCACTGCGCTATGTGCAGGAGGAGGGCGGCGCGCCGCTCGTGCTCGCCAAGGGCACCGATCTGATCGCGCTCAAGATCCGCGAGATCGCCGAGGCCAACGACATCCCCGTGGTCGAGGACCGGATGCTCGCCCGCTCGCTCCACGCCGCGGTCCAGCTCGATCAGATGATCCCGCCCGAATTCTACAAGGTCGTCGCCGAGCTGCTGTGCATGGTCTACGCCAAGAAGGTGGCGTGAGCCGCCAAGTCGTCGAGGCTGATCAACGGCAGCCCCCCATTCTGAGAAGCGGCGACGCCCTTCTCGAACGATGCGCCGGATCGCTCCGGCACCCGCTGGATCATCCGAGAATGCGGACGAGTTGACGCGACAAGGCTCCAGGCCGGGACCACCGGCCGCTCGACCTCGATGTCATTCTCGTGAGCCCGCACAGGGGCGAGAACGAGAATATGTGGGACCCGCATCCGCGCATGATGTCGGCTCGCCCGCCAAAACCCCTCGCAAAGCGAATGGCCATCCCCGGCCAGCAAGCCCGTCCCGCCGATCACCGCCCGCTCGCCGCCTTGCATGCAACGCCCGCTTCCTCGGCCGCCTTGGTTGCGCTCCATTCGGATGGTCCAGCGGGCTCGCCCCCAGGTCACTTTCTGGCCTGAACAGCGACGCACGGGCGCAGACTGGTCGCCATCGGCCACACCTCTTCCGTCCACGACACGGATTCAGCATTCGCAAGGCCGGTCAGCTTCGCGCAAGCTTCGTCCGCTACACCTCATCACATGGAAGGTTGACCGCTCCGATGGGTGCGCCCCACACGGTCAAAGGCATGAAGCCGCCCTGCCATCCCGGTTAAAATCCGGAATGTTCCCAACAATCCCTTCTGATTGAGGAACATCATCATGACCAGCCTGCTCACCAACACCTCCGCAATGACTGCGCTGCAGACGCTGACGCAGACCAACAAGAACCTTGCCCAGTCGCAGAACCGCATCGCCACCGGCCAGCGTGTCTCGACCGCCTCCGACAACGCGGCGTATTGGTCGATCGCCACCACGATGCGTTCGGACAACAAGGCTCTCGGCGCGGTTCAGGACGCTCTCGGCCTCGGCGCCGCGACCATCGACACGATGTATACCGGCCTGAACGGCACGGTCGAAGTCGTCTCGGAGATCAAGGCCAAGCTGACCGCCGCCCGTACGCCCGGCGTCGATCGCGACAAGATCCAGAGCGAAATCAAGGAGCTCCAGAGCCAGCTCAAGAACACCGGCGACTCGGCCGTGTTCAACGGTGAAAACTGGATCTCGGTCGACTCCAACTCGGCGAGCTACAACTCCACGAAGTCGGTCGTCTCGTCCTTCTCGCGCGCCGGCGGCGTCGTCCAGATCGACACGGTCACGGTCGACCTCGAGGCGATCAAGCTCTACGACAAGAAGGCCGACGCGACGCCTGCGACCAACGTGGTCACCGGCGCCAGCACCGGCACCTTTGTGGCGGCCGCCGGCAACATCACGGTCCAGGTCGGCACCGGCGCCACGCTGAACGTCGCGACGACGGTCGACTCGACGGTCGACAGCATCGCCAAGGACATCATGAAGCTCGGCATCGAGGGTCTGACCGTGGTCTCTTCGGGCGGCCAGCTCCAGTTCGCCAACCGCGCCACCGAGAACGGCGCGCCGGCCGGTGTCACGATCACGCTGAACAGCGGTCTGACCGCTCCGGCGGCGCTCGCCACGGCTCCGGCGACCGAGACCGGCAAGGGCATCCTGGACAAGTCCTACGACGCCTTCAACGGAACCTCCTGGGAGACCTTCAGCGTCGCCGATCTCGACATCAGCGCCCTGACGGACAACGCCGCGGACCTCTCCAAGCTCGAGACCTACATCTCGGCCGTGGACGATGCCCTGGGCACGATCACCGATGCCGCCACCAACCTCGGCGCCATCAAGAACCGCATCGGCCTGCAGCAGGACTTCGTGAAGGCCCTGAAGGACTCGCTCGATCGCGGTGTCGGTCAGCTCGTCGACGCCGACATGAACGCCGAATCGACCCGCCTCCAGGCTCTGCAGACGCAGCAGCAGCTCGGCATCCAGGCGCTGTCGATCGCCAACTCGGGCAGCCAGAGCATCCTGTCGCTCTTCCGCGGCTGACGCGAACGGCACACGGTTACGCCAGACAGGGCCACGCTCCTCACGGAGCGTGGCCTTTTCGCATTCGCTCCCTTGATGCGCCAAGGCTCGGCCGGCACTGGCCCAACCCGCAATGCTCGCGCAAGGCTGGGCAAGCACACTCCCCGTCATAACGTCCCATGCTCAAAGGAACGCAGATGCCGGGCCGCCAATATGCTGAAGAGATCTGGCTCAATCTCCAGCAACTCGGTCACAAGCGCCTGGCTGCGCTGGTCGCGATCGGGCTCTTCGTCTTCGCCGCGATCGGCGTCAGCGCCTATTATCTCAGCCGCCCCGAGATGTCGGTGCTCTATACCGGCCTCCAGCGCGAGGACGTGAACCGCATCGGAGCCGCCCTGCAGGAAGCCGGCGTCGTCTTCGACGTCAACGCCGACGGCTCGCAGATCCTGGTCAAGCCGTCCCAGGCCGCGCAGGCGCGCATGCTGCTAGCGGAGAAGGGCCTGCCACGCAGCGCCAGCGGCGGCTACGAGCTCTTCGACAAGCTCGGCTCGCTCGGCCTGACCTCGTTCATGCAGGAGATCACCCGCGTCCGCGCCATGGAAGGCGAGCTTGCCCGCACAATCCAGCTCATGCGCGGCGTCAAGGCGGCGAGCGTCCATCTCGTGCTGGCCGACAAGGGCTCCTTCCGGCGCGACCAGCAGCCCGCCTCGGCCAGCGTCGTGGTCCGCACCGAGACCTCGGGCGCCGGGAATGTCGCGCAGGCGATCCGCCACCTCGTCGCTTCCGCCGTGCCTGGCCTCTCGGCCGAGAAGGTCACTGTCCTCAACACCGACGGCACCCTGCTCGCCACCGGTGGCGAACCCGGCCAGATGGCGTCCTCGAAGCTGGCGGGCCTGCAGCAGACCGTCAACCGCGAGATCCAGGACAATGTTCGCAAGGCGCTGACGCCCTATCTCGGCCTCGAGAATTTTGAGATCAGCGTTGCCACCGACCTGAACACCGACCGCAAGGAAACCAGCGAGACCGTCTTCAACCCGGATTCGAAAGTCGAGCGTTCGGTGCGCGTGGTGCGCGAGAACGACAGCTCGCAGAACGCCGCGACCCAGGAGCCGACCACGGTCGAGCAGAACGTGCCCGAGCGCGCCGTGCGTGCCGATGGCGGCCAGCGCTCGAGCGAGGAGAAGCAGCGCCGCGAAGAGCTGACCAATTACGAAATCTCGTCGAAGAAGACGCAGACGATCAGCGACGGCTATTCGGTCGCCAAGATGTCGATCGCCGTTCTGATCAACCGGCCGCGCCTGGTCGAATCGCTCGGCCCCTCTCCGACGCAGGAGGCCATCGACGCCCGCCTGGAGGACGTCCGACAGGTCGTCGCCTCGGCCGCCGGCGTCAACGGCCAGCGCGGCGACAACGTCAAGGTTCTCGCCGTCGACTTCCTGCAGGGCAGCCGCACGCTCGAGCCGGCCGCACCGATCGGCATCGGCGAGACGCTGCTGCGCCAGTCGGGCACGTTGATCAATGCGGTGACGATCCTCGCCCTCGCCGCTCTGATCATCTGGTTCGGCCTGCGACCCTCTATCAACGCGATCCTCAAGCGTCCTGCCCCGGCCGCCGTGACCGCCACCGTCGACGAGGCCAGCGTCGCCGCCGTCGACCCGCAGCTCCAGATCGCCGGCACCGAGATCGGCCTCAACCTGATCGGCGACCTGACCAGTGCCTCGCAGCGCTCGCCGCTGCGCAAGCTGGAACAGCTCATCGACTTCGACGAGGTCCAGGCCGCCGCGATCCTGAAGCAGTGGATCCATGAGGGAGAGCACGCGTGAAGCATCGTCCGGCCGGAGACTTCATCCCGAGCTTCGACTTCGATGAGGTCGAGCTCGGCAACCTCGCCGAGGCGGTGACGGGCGAGGCAGGCGCCGAGGAGATCGAGCTGCCGTCGTTCCTGCCGAAGACGCCGCGCGAGCCGCCCCCGGATCTCGACGCGATCTTCGAGCGCGGCCGCCAGGCGGGTCTCGCCGAGGCGCGCGCCGAGGCCGAGGCGGAGCTGGCCCGCCGGAACCAGGAGGCTGCCGACGCCCTCGAGCTGGCCCGCCAGTCCTGGGCCGACGACGTCGCGACACGGCTTTCCGGCCAGATCCCGGAGGCGCTCGAGGCGCTCGGCGAAAGGCTCTCCGAGGTGACCGGGCGGTTGCTGCGTCCCTTCCTGGACGGCGAGCTCCACGACGCCGCCTGCCGCGCGCTGATCGACCAGATCCGGCCGCTGCTGGCCGGCGAGGATGGGGTGCTGATCCGCGTCAGCGGCCCGGCCCGGCTGCTCGACACGCTGCGCCACGTCTTCCCGGCCGGCTGCGCGGTCGAGTTCACCGAGAACGACGCCACCGATGTCAGCATCGTGGCCGGCGAAACCACCATCCAAACCCGCATCGAGGCCTGGGTCGCCAGGCTCGAAGGCAGGGGCCCCGACCGGCGCCGCCGGCGCGCCGCCTGATCCGGCAGCCTCCCGCAACCTGGATACGAGCGATCATGGACAACGACCGTCAGGATTTCATCATCGTCCGGCGCAGCGCGGGCCGACAGGCCGACCAGATCAAGACCGGCGTCTGGAAGATCGCGCATGCCGACTTCATGACGGCGATGATGGCGCTGTTCCTCGTGCTCTGGCTGGTCAACTCGACCAACCGCGAAACACGCACCACGGTCGCCCAGTATTTCAACCCGATCAAGCTCTCGGACACGACCTCCGATCGCAAGGGCGTCCGCAATCCTCAGGACGCCGAGCCCGGCGAGGTCGACAGCACGAGCCGCCATGACGGCAACGAGGTCGGCGCGGCCAAGACCGGATCCGACCGGCAGCCGAGTGCCTCGCTGAAGGACGCCCACCAGGGCAAGGCGGCCTTCGAGGATCCCTATGCGGTCCTGGCCGAGGTCGCCGCCGCCAAGCCCGAACCGGGCTCCGACCGGGCCTCGACCCTGACCCTGGGCGCCACCGGCAAGCCCGGCATGAATGGCGGCGAGGCGCTGCGCGATCCCTTCGATCCGAACTTCTGGCGCCAGACACCGCAGACCGACAAGCCGAGCAAGCAGGAGGCCTTTGCGGGCGATGCCGCGCCAGCCGCGACGAAGGCGACGGCCCCGGTGGCGCAGCCGGCTGCCCCGGCTGCGAGTGCCCCGCCCGTCGCCGCGAAGGCCGAGCCCGTCGCTGCAGAGCCCGCCGAACAGGCGCAGCAGGCCAAGGATGGCGCGTCGGCCCAGCCCGCCACGGTACCCGCACCGCCATCTGCCGCCACCGTGCCGATGTCGCCACGGTCCGCCGTCGCAGAGACTCCGACACCCAAGGCCCGGGCCGAAGACGCCGTCGCCTCGGCCATCGCCGCCGCCATCGCCAGCGGCAACGGCCCCGGCCAGCGCACCGACCAGCCGAAGGTCGATGTCCGCCAGACCGATGAGGGCGTTCTGATCAGCCTCACCGACAACGCCAATTTCGGCATGTTCGGCATCGGCTCGGCCGAGCCGCATCCGCAGACCGTCGAAGCGATGAAGCGCGTCGCAACCGTGCTGAACCAGCGCGAGGGAGCGATCGTCATCCGCGGTCACACCGATGCGCGGCCCTTCCGCGACGGACGCAGCGACAACTGGCGGCTTTCGACGGCCCGCGCCCATACCGCCCAGGACCTGCTCATCCAGGGCGGCATCACCGAAGCCCGCATCGAGCATGTCGAGGGCCATTCCAGCCGCAGGCCGCGCGCCACCGATCCGAACGCCGCCGAGAACCGCCGCATCGAAATCCTGATTCGGGAGAAGCGGGCATGACGGCAGGACCAGGGATGACACGCCGCATGCTCCGATTTTACGTGGCAGCAGCCCTCGGGCTTGCCTCGCCTCTCGCCCATGCGCAGGCCGAACCTGCCCCTGCAGCATCCGCGCACGCGCAGCCCTATCAGCTCGTGCGAACCTTGCAGTCCTTGCAGAATGAGGCTGCCTCGGGCAATCGCACTGCCCATGCGGCCCAGAGCAAGCTGCTGCGCGACGTCGAACAGGCCATGCTGGCGCAGCCGCCCGAGGTCTGGGACGATCCGCGCAACACGCGCGCCGCCGTCCAGTACGTCCTGAGCGGCGGACAGCCCGGCGTGCTGGCCGAACTCCTCAAGCGCGGCGAGCCGGCCGGGCTGCCCAAGGGGCTGGGCGAAGGCGCCCTGGCCTATGTCATGGGCGACAACGGCCAGGCGCGGACGTTGCTGATGCAGCTCGACCCGGCCAGCCTGCATGAATCGCTGGCCGGGCATCTCGCCCTCGTCCAGGCCACGCTCATCCTGCGCAATGACCAGAAGCGCGCCTTGCAGCTGCTCGATCAGGCACGGCTGGCGTCGCCGGGCTCGCTGGTCGAGGAAGGCGCGCTCCGGCGCGCCGTCTTCATCGCCGCCGAGATCAACGATCTCGACCGGCTGGAGAAGGCGACCGCCCAGTACATGCGCCGCTTCGACCGCTCGGTCTATGCCGAGAATTTCCGACAGGCCTTCGCGACCGGGCTGGTCCGCTTCGACATCGGCCGCGACCCGGAGAAGTTCCCCCGCCTCGTCACCACGCTGCGCGCCTTCGATCGAGAGCAGCAGCGCGCCGTGCTCCTGATCATCGCCCGTGACGCGCTGGTCCGCGGCCGCTTCGAGCAGGCGCGTCGCGCCGCCGATGAGGTGGCGCGGATTCCCGGCGCCGACCAGGCCACGATCACGCGCGCCTCTCTCTACAGGGCGGCCTCGCGCATCGGCACCGACAAGGCCGACGGGGCGCTGGAGACCCTCAAGAAGATCGACGGTCAGCGGCTGCCACCGGAGGAGAAGGAGATTCTGCAGACGGCGCTGCGCGTCGCCTCGCACATCATCGATGTCCCCGCCGGCACCACCCAAACGCCGATCGCCACGCCCGAGCCCGCCGATCTCGACCCCCGCGTGAAGCGCATCGTCACGGCGGCCGAGCGCAGCCTGGCAGAGGCGCAGACGTTGCTGGACGGATCGAACCAGGGGGCCGGCAGGCGGGCAGACGGCAAGCAGGGGAACGCCAAGCCATGAGCCAACTCGAAACACCCTTCCTGCCACCGGGCCGGGCGCCCGGAGCAGCCGGTGCGACCACGGCTAAGGATCCCAAGGCTCGTTTGACGCCAGGAGGTCGCGACGAACGCGGCCAGGCCTTCCGCAGCCTGCTTCAGAACCTCGACAAGGCCGCCGGCAAGGAAGCCGGAAGGCCAGCGGCCGCAGCGCAGGACAAGGCCGCCGATGCCGCTCCGGCCGAAGACCTCGAGACCGCCGAGGCCAGCGCGGCTGGGCTGATGTTGGATGCAATGGCTCCAGCCACTCCGCCCGAATCCGCCACCGGCACGACCGACGCGGCCCGTCTTCTGCTCGGTGCCCTGCAAGCGCCGGCACGCGACGCCCAGGCCGATGGCCGCAGGGAACCCGCCGCCCGGCGCGACGCATTCGCCACGCTGAACAATGCGCTCGCGAAGGCCGGAGCCGGCGCCGACACGGCAACGGCAGCCCTGAAATCCGCAACGGGCGAAGCGGGTATCGCCATGCCCGGCGACACCACCGCGCCCGGCGACCTGCCGGGCCTGGCCGACCTCGCAGCCCTCACGGACACGACGGAGAACGTCCCGGGCAAACCCGAAACCGGCTCCAAGGGGTCCCTACCCGAGACGCCAATGTCCATCACGGTCGTGCGGCAGGAGACCCATCTCCCGCCCGTCATGCGCCTGTCGCCGCTCCAGCAGGTCGCCGAGCCGATCCGCCAGGCGGCAGCCGAACTCGTTAGCGCCCGCTCCGATGTCGTTCCGGATCTCGCCTCCGACAAGCCGGCCGGCATCGCCGAACCGACGAAGATCCTGCATCTCCAGCTCGCCCCGGTCGAACTGGGCAGCATCGTCGTCAAGATGCGGATCTCTCAGGGCGGCATGGAGATCCGGCTCGAGGCCAGCCGCACCGAAACCGCCCAGATGCTCGCCAATGACCGCGAGGCGCTGCGCGAGATCGTCAAGGCCAGCGGCTATGCGCTCGATCAGGTCTCGGTCGAGACTATCCATGTCGATGCGGCCGGACCCGATCCGCGCCCCGGTGGGCAGGATGGTGGCAGGGACGGCGCAGCCGATCAACGGTCCGGCGCCCGCGAGGGCCGCAGCTTCGATCAATCCCGCGAACGCCAGGAGCGCGAGTCCCAGCGGCGCGACTGGCGGCAGGATGCGACAACCAGCAAGGAGGACTCCCATGAGCCGCGCGAGAGCAGCCGCCCTGGCCGCGATCCTTATCGCTACCTTTAGTGTCGCGGCCCCAGCCCTCGCACAGACCGTGTGCGAGGAGCACATGATCCGCGTCTCGAAGGCCTATGACATCCCCGTCGGCGTGCTCTACTCGGTCGGGCTCACGGAAAGCGGGCGTCGCAACTCACTGCAGCCCTATGCGCTCAACATCCATGGCCGCGCCTTCTTCGGCGCGACCAAGGCCGAAGCCATGGCGGAATTCGAGACCTCCCGCGCCAAGGGCAAGAAGCTGATCGACATCGGCTGCATGCAGATCAACCACCACTACCACCGCGACCAGTTCCCCAGCCTCGACGCCATGTTCGAGCCGGCGCTGAACGTCGAATACTCCGCCAAGTTCCTGAAGCGCCTGAAGGCGCGCCACGACACCTGGACGATGGCGGTGGCACGCTATCATGCCGGGCCGCACAACAACCCGGCCCAGCATCGCTATGTCTGCACCGTCATCCGCAACATGGTCGCGACCGGCTTCGGCCAGTGGACCGACAATGCCCGCAATTTCTGCGGCGCCAAATACGCTGCGTCGCAGGGTACGCGAAACATCAACGAATGAGCCCGCCCGGTCGGCTCAGGCGAGCCGCCCGAGCGCGCCCCGCAGCAGCGAGACGATCTCGTCGATCTGCGACGCCTCGCAGATCAGCGGCGGCGACAGCGCGATGATGTCGCCGGTGACGCGGATCAGAAGGCCCTTCTCGAAACAGTCGACGAAAGCGTCGTAGGCGCGCGCGCCAACGGCGCCGGGACGGGAGGCGAGCTCGATGCCGGCGACGAGGCCGATCGTGCGGATGTCGATGACATGTGGCGCGCCCTTGAGCGAATGCAGCGCCTCCTCCCAGAGAGGGGCGAGCGAAGCGGCACGCGTCAGGAGACCCTCGCCGGCATAGATGTCGAGCGTCGCGATGCCAGCGGCGCAGGCAGCGGGATGGCCCGAATAGGTATAGCCGTGGAACAGCTCGATGGCGGCCTCTGGCCCCGCCATCAGCCCGTCATGCACCTTGCGGCTGGCGAAGACGGCGCCCATCGGGATCGCCCCGTTGGTGATGCCCTTCGCCGTCGTCATCAGGTCAGGCATGACGCCGAAGAACTCGCTGGCGAAGGCCGTGCCAAGCCGGCCGAAGCCGGTGATGACCTCGTCGAAGATCAGGAGGATGCCATGGCGCGTGGCGATCTCGCGCAGGCGCTGGAGGTAGCCCTTGGGCGGCACGAGCACGCCGGTCGAACCGGCCATCGGCTCGACGATCACCGCCGCGATCGTTTCCGCGCCGTGCAGCGCGACGATGCGTTCGAGATCGTCTGCGAGCTCGGCGCCGTGTTCGGGCTGCCCCTTGCTGTAGGCGTTGCGCTCGAGATCATGGGTGTGGCGCAGATGGTCGGCGCCCGGCAATAGCGGGAAGACACGGCGGTTGTTGACGAGGCCGCCGACGGTGATTCCGCCGAAGCCGACGCCGTGATAGCCGCGCTCGCGGCCGATCAGCCGCGTCCGCGTGCCCTGCCCGATCGCACGCTGATAGGCGATGGCGATCTTGAGGGCCGTATCGACCGATTCCGAACCCGAGCCGGTGAAGAAGATCCGGTCGAGCTTCGCTTCGCCTTCGCCCGGCGCGATGGCCGCAAGCCGCTCGGCGAAATCGAAGGCGATCGGATGGCCCATCTGGAAGGACGGCGCGTAGTCCAATGTCGAGAGCTGGCGCTCCACTGCCTGGGTGATCTGCTGCCGGCCATGGCCGGCATTGACGCACCAGAGCCCCGCCGTGCCGTCGATCACCTTGCGACCGTCCTCGGTGGCGTAGTGCATGCCTTGCGCCGAGGCGAGCAGCCGCGGCGCCGACTTGAACTGCCGGTTGGCCGTGAACGGCATCCAGTAGCTGTCGAGCGAACGGGCGTTCTGCACGGATTTCAGCGGCGGGGCGACGGTCATGATGATCTCCTCTGCCCGGCACGGAGCACTGTTTTGCCAAGGCCAACAAGTCTGTTTCAATATGCTCGCAAGGCATTGTTTTTCTGGAGCCTCGACGACTCGACGTTGCAGATTCCGAACAAGGAGAACGACTCGCTATGAGCGACACCGATGTCGGCGCGCGGCTGCGCTATCTGCGCATGCGCCATGGGCTCTCGCAGCGGGCGCTGGCCAAGCGCGCCGGCGTCACCAATTCGACGGTCTCGCTGATCGAATCGAATGGCGTGAACCCATCGGTCGGCGCCCTCAAGCGCATCCTCGACGGCATCCCGATCGGGCTCTCCGAATTCTTCGCCCTGGAGCCGGATCGGCCGCGCCAGGCCTTCTACCAAGCGGAGGAACTGGTCGAGATCGGCAAGGGCGGCATCTCCTATCGCCAGGTCGGGGAGAACCTGTTCGGCCGTGCGCTGCAAATCCTGAAGGAGCGCTACGAGCCCGGCACCGACACCGGCCGCGTTCCCCTGACGCATGAGGGCGAAGAGGGCGGCATCGTGCTCAGCGGCAGGCTCGAGGTCACCGTCGATGACGAGCGGCGGATTCTGGGACCGGGCGACGCCTATTACTTCGAAAGCCGCCGCCCGCACCGCTTCCGCTGCGTCGGGCCGGCCGCCTGCGAGGTCGTCAGCGCCTGCACGCCACCGTCGTTCTGAGGCATCCCGGCATGGCTTGACGCCACCATCGGCGACACCATCTAGGATCTATAGCGACTAGAGCTTCGGGATGGGGTCATCATGCGGCCGACGGCGGACATCGAACGCGTGGTATCGATCGGCGCGCTGGCCGAGCGCACCGGCGTAAAGGTCGAGACCATCCGCTATTACGAGCAGGTCGGGCTGCTGCCGCCGCCCGAACGCTCGGAGGGCAACCAGCGCCGCTACGGCCGCCGCCATGTCGAGCGCCTCGCCTTCATCAAGCATGCGCGCGATCTCGGCTTCGCCGTGGACGCGATCCGAGCGCTGCTCAAGCTCTCGGACAATCCGACCATGGCCTGTGACGACGCTCACGCCATCGCCGTCGCCCATCTCGACGAGGTCCGCCATAAGATCGCCCGGCTGCGCTCGCTCGAAAAGGAGCTCGAGCGCATCGCTGCAACCTGCTCCGGCGGCGTCGCCGCCTGCGACTGCGCCATCATCGAGGCGCTCGCCGACCACGCACAGTGCAGCCATGCAAAGCACTGAAAGTGCGGCGCCAGGCGGCCGGCGCCTGTGGAGAAGCATGGCTGCATCGCCCTCATGCGCCCAGCGCCGATTGCGGCGTCGCTGGCGCAGGCGCTAGCGTTGCGCAAAAGAATCCCCGGGAGACATCATGTCCAGCGACTTCGCCACTCCGCGCGGTCTGCGCCATCGCCAGATCGCGGTGCGTGACACGACGCTGCATGTCGCCGAGGTTGGCTCCGGAACACCTGTGCTGCTGTTGCATGGCTGGCCCGAATTCTGGGCAACCTGGCTGCCGTTGATGAACCGCCTGCATGGCGAGTTCCGCCTAATCGCGCCGGATCTGCGCGGCTTCGGCGACAGCGCCAAATCCGCCACGCCGCGCAGCGATGTCGGCGCCAACAGCCATGCCGACGACATGGCCTCGCTGATCGTAGCGCTCGGCCTGGAAACAGTCGGCATCGTCGGCCACGATGTTGGCGCCTATGCCGCCCAGGCTCTGGCAAGACGCCACCCCCAGCTCGTCGACCGGCTGCTCTTCTTCAATTGCCCGACCCAGAGCATCGCCGAGCGCTGGGTCCATGATGGCCATGTCAACGAGGTCTGGTACCAGTCCTTCCAGCAGCTGCCGCTGGCCGAGGCGCTCGTCGGGCTCAGCCGGCAGAACTGCGCATTGTATTTCTCGCATTTCCTGTCGCATTGGTGCCATCGCAAGGAAGCCTTCGACCCGGCGCTCGATCTCTGGGTCGACAACTTCATGAAGCCGGGCAATCTGCGCGGCGGATTCGACTGGTATCGCAGCCAGAACGCCGCGCGGCTCGCGGCGATCGACGGGCATCCCACTCCTTCCGTGCGCATCCATCAACCGACCCGGGTCCATTGGGGCCGGCACGACCCGATCCTGAAGTCCGAATGGGCGGCCTTCGTGCCCGAACATTTCGACGAAGCCGAAGTCAGCTTCTGCGAAAGCGCCGGACATTTCGTCCATGTCGAGGCACCGGACGAGGCGGCCGAGGTTTTCGCGGCGTTTTTCGGCTAATCGGCAGGGCAGCCCCCGGCTTCGCGAGAGAAGGCCCTCGTTTCACGGCGAAGAGCGCTTAGATAGTCTCGCGCGCGGGACGCGGCCGATGGCGGCCGATCCCGGCGGAGAAAAAGGGCAGGCCATGCCGATGCTTCGATTACTGACGCTGCGACGCCTAAGCGCACCGCCAGCAGCCTGCGCCGGGCCGACCGCGCTCGGGCAAGTCTTCATAGGGAACGAAACCCGATTCTGTCGGAGTCAGCGATTCGGGCCCGCTTCGTTCCGGACTCGTTCTGTTCTCCGGAAGGCAGTGCGAAAATGGCAAGGCCGATTCTTCGCTGAGGCCGTGCTCCCGCTCTAAACTCACAGTCACTCCGCGCGCCGTCGCAGGACGCCCTGATCGGCGTCGCGACCCGGCGAGCGGCGCAACGTTACGATCGGCAGAGACTTGATCCCTCACCGCTCCCTCCCTCCCTCGGTCCGCGCCAATGGCGTCACCGCGGTGCTGGGCCCGACCAACACCGGCAAGACCCATCTCGCGATCGAGCGGATGGTCGCCCATCCGACCGGCATGATCGGCCTGCCGCTGCGGCTGCTGGCGCGCGAGGTCTACGCCCGCGTCGTCGAGAAGGCCGGCGTCGATGCGGTCGCCCTCGTCACCGGCGAGGAGAAGATCAAGCCGGCCCGGCCGCGCTTCTGGGTCTGCACCGTCGAGGCGATGCCGCGCGATCTCGCGGTCGATTTCGTCGCGATCGACGAGATCCAGCTCGCCTCCGATCTCGACCGCGGCCATGTCTTCACCGACCGGCTGCTCAACCGGCGCGGCCGGGCAGAGACCATGCTGATCGGCGCCGGCACGATGAAGCCGCTGATCGAGCAGCTCATCCCCGGCATCAATGTCGTGACCAGGCCGCGCCTGTCCCAGCTTCTCTTCGCCGGGGACCGCAAGATCACGCGGCTGCCGGCCCGCTCAGCCATCGTCGCCTTCTCGGTCGAGGAGGTCTATGCCATCGCCGAACTGATCCGGCGGCAGAAGGGCGGCGCGGCGGTCGTGCTCGGCGCCTTGTCGCCACGGACGCGCAATGCGCAGGTCGAGATCTACCAGTCCGGCGATGTCGACTACCTCGTCGCGACCGATGCGATCGGCATGGGGCTCAATCTCGACGTCGGGCACATCGCCTTCGCCGCCGAGCGGAAATATGACGGCCATCATTTTCGCAAGCTCAACCCGGCCGAGTTCGGCCAGATCGCCGGGCGCGCCGGCCGCCATCTGCGCGACGGCACCTTCGGCACTTCGGGCCGCTGCCCGCCTTTCGAGGCCGAGCTCGTCGAAGCGATCGAAAACCACCGCTTCGAGCCGATCCGGCAATTGCAGTGGCGCAACAGCGATCTCGATTTTCGCTCGGTCGGACAGCTGCTCGACAGCCTGAACGTCCAGCCCAGCGAATCCGGCCTGACCCGCGCGCTGATCGCCGAGGACCAGACAACGCTCGAAATCCTGGCCCGGGACCCGGACGTCAAGGCCCTCGCCCAGGGCCGCCCGGCGGTCGAGCGGCTCTGGGAGGTCTGCGGCCTGCCGGATTATCGCAAGATCGCCCCGCAACAGCATGCCGACCTCGCAACGACGCTCTATCTGCGGCTGATGCGCCATGGCAGGCTCGATATCGACTGGTATCGCACCCAGCTTGCGGCGCTCGACCGCACCGATGGCGAGATCGATACCCTGTCCGCGCGCATCGCGCAGGTCCGCACCTGGACCTTCGTGGCGAACCGTCCTGACTGGTTGCCCGATCCTGAGCATTGGCAGGGGGTGGCGCGTCTTGTAGAGGACAAGCTCTCGGACGCTCTGCACGAGCGTCTTGCGAGCCGATTTGTCGACCGGCGCACCAGTGTCCTGCTGCGCCGTTTGCGGGAGAATGCGATGTTGGAGGCTGAGGTCACCGCGACGGGCGACGTGCTCGTCGAGGGCCAGCACGTCGGAATGCTGCAGGGATTCCGTTTCACGGCGGACCCGAAGGCCGGCGGGCCGGAGGCGAAAGCCTTGAACATGGCTGCGATGAAGGCGCTCGGCGCCGAGATCGAGGCGCGCGCAGCGCGGGTCGTCCTCGCCGGAGACGACGCCTTCGTGCTGTCGCATGACGGCCTGCTGCGCTGGGTCGGCGAGCCGGTGGCCCGCCTGGTCGCCGGGGAGAAGGCGATCGAGCCGCGGTTGCGCCTGCTGGTCGAGGAACATCTTGCCGGCCAGGCCCGCGAGCAGGTCGAAGCCAGGCTCGCGCTCTGGCTGAAGAATCACGTCACCCGCCTGCTTGGTGCCCTGCAGCTGCTGGAGGATGCGACCACGCTGACGGGCATCGCCCGCGGCATCGCCTATCAGGCAGCCGAGTCGCTCGGCGTGCTCGAGCGGACCAAGGTCGGCGAGGAGATGAAGGCGCTCGACCAGGAGGGCCGCGCCGCGCTGCGCCAGCTCGGCATCCGCTTCGGCGCCTTCCATCTCTACGTTCCCGCGCTGCTCAAGCCTGCGCCGCGCGCGCTGGCCGCACAGCTCTGGGCCCTGAAGCACGGCTCGCCCGAACAGGCCGGGCTCGACGACATCTCCCATCTGGCCTCGTCCGGCCGAACCTCCTTCCCGGTCGACAAGGCCGTTCCCAAGGGGCTCTATCGCGCCGCCGGCTACCGCGTCTGCGGCGAGCGAGCCGTGCGCGTCGACATCCTCGAGCGCCTCGCCGACTTGATCCGCCCGGCGATCGCCTATCGCCCCGGGCTGACCCAGGGCGTGCCGCCGACCGGCGCGGCCGATCAGGACGGCTTCGTCGTGACCGGCGCGATGACGTCGCTCGTCGGCTGCGCCGGCGAGGACTTCGCCTCGATCCTGCGCTCGCTCGGCTATGTCTCGACCAAGCGTCCCGGCCCGGCCATCACGGTGCCGCTCGCCGCGCCGCCGGCCAAGCCGGCCGCGACCGAGCCTGCCAAGGCAGAGGATGCCAAGCCCGAGGATGCCGCCAGCGAACAGTCCGCCGCCGATGCGATGCTGCCGGCCGACGCGCAGACGGATAGCGCCGATGCCGGGCCCGACACCGCCGCTGAGCTCAACGAGAGCGCCGAGCCCGCAGCCACGGAAGCAGCCCTCGCCACCGATGCCACCGTCTCGGAAACGCCTGACGCGCCGGTCCTGACGCAGGCCGACCAGGAACCGGCTCACGAGCCCGTTCCTGCCGACATGTTGTCGTCGCTCTCTCCGGCCCCGGCCGAGCCTTCGATGGAGAAGGGCGCCGAGGAAGCTCATGGCGAAGCGCTCACGACGACCGGCGAAGCCGCCGCCACAACCGCCGAGCCCGAGCTGATCGAGGTCTGGCGCCCGCATCGCCATCAGGGCGGGCGCAGGCCCGAACAGGCCCATCGCGGCCAGCGCGAGGGCGCAGGCGCAGCCGGCGAACGCCAGCCCGGCGGCCGCCGTGGTGACAGGCCCCATCGTGGCCCGCGCCCGGGCGGTCCGCGTCGCGACGGCGAGACGCAGGTTCCTGTCGCCGCAGCAGAAGGAGGTGCTGCGCCAGCCGCACGGCCCGAACGCGAGCCGCGACGCGACGAGCGGCCCCGCTCCGGCCAGCGCGGTCCGCGCCCCGAAGGCCAGGGCCGCCCCGAGCAAGGACGCGGGCCCAGGCCCGACTTCAAGCGTGACGGCCGCCCCGGCGGTGGTGGTGGCGGGCCGCGGCGCGAGCGCGACGACCGTGGTGGCGAGCGCTTCCAGCAGCCGCAGCGGCCCCGCCCGGCCGACCGCGAGCCGGATCCGGATTCGCCCTTCGCCAAGCTCGCGGCCCTCAAGGCGCAGCTCGAAGGGCGCAAGAACTGAGGCATTCCGCGCCCGGAGCGCGCCCGATCGGACCGCGGAGCAATCTGACCGGATCGCGCGTTCTCAAACGATATCTTGGAGTCGGGTCCGATCGGGTTGTTTCAACGCGGACGGGATGCGGCTCCGGACACTGAGACAGCAGGCCGGATATGCGGGACGATCGGCAGCGCCTCGACAAATGGCTCTGGTTCGCGCGCTTCGCCAAGACGCGGACCGCCGCCGTGCGTCTGGTCGAGGACGGCCATGTCCGTGTCGCGGGTCGGCGGGTCGACAATCCCGCCCAGGCGTTGAAGCTCGGTGACGTCCTGACGCTGGCGCTGGCGCATGCGACCATTGTGGTACGCCTGCTGTCGCTGGGCGAGCGGCGGGGCCCTTACGAAGAGGCCAGACTGCTCTATGAGCGGCTGGACGAGGGCGGGCGCGGCGATCAGCCGCTTGCGGAGGATGGTGGCGACGGCTAAAAATGCAGATCGTTTGTATACAAATGAATTGACTTCCCGGAACGATGGGAACGTCGTTCTCCAAAACGCCTGACGAAGAGAAGTAGCTGCTATCTGCTGGGGCCGAAACGGCCTTGAAACCTGAGCCCGCCAGGGGTTTATGGGGCCGGCGAGCAGACTGGAAGGACCTGCGACATGGCCTATGTGGTCACCGACAACTGCATCAAGTGCAAGTACATGGATTGCGTCGAGGTTTGCCCGGTCGACTGCTTCTATGAAGGCGAGAACATGCTCGTCATTCATCCCGACGAATGCATCGATTGCGGCGTCTGCGAACCGGAATGCCCCGCCGAGGCGATCAAGCCCGACACCGAGCCGGGACTGGAAAGCTGGCTGCAGCTGAACGCGAAATATGCCGCGAGCTGGCCGAACATCAGCCAGAAGAAGGAGCCTCCAGCGGACGCCAAGGCCTTCGACGGCATCCCCGGAAAGCTCGAGGCCCACTTCTCGCCGAACCCCGGCGAGGGCGACTGAGACGCGGACGGAATTGTCCGTCGCGGCGCCGGAGGAGCGTTAACCATTCCCCGGCCGCCGGGCGCAGGCTTGTCCGGAGTTTGCGTTTACCTTTGATTCGGCGTGTTTTTTATGCTACAGAATAGGCTCGGTCGCATTCGTTCCGCATGCCCCTGCGAGGTTTTCCACAAACGGGGCGCCCCCTAGAAAAGGATAGCGAAGGTCGCCGGCCCCCGTGCCGGAGCAATCGATGTCTTTGCCTGGCGGCACACAAAAGACGAGCGGCTGAGGGAGCGTGAGGCGGCGGGTCGAAGCCCGCCCGCGTCAGGCGGAGTGTCTCCGGTCATCCGGCCGGGGTCTGAAAATCGCGAGCCCGCGTCCAGCGGTCCGGTCAGGAGTCTAATCGGCATGTCAACGGTGAAGAAAGCTGTCGTGCGCCAGGGTTTCAAGACGGGCGAATTTGTCGTCTATCCCTCCCACGGCGTCGGCCAGATCACGGCTATCGAGGAACAAGAAGTCGCCGGATTCAAGCTTGAGCTCTTCGTCGTCAGCTTCTCCAAGGACAAGATGACGCTGCGCGTTCCGACCGCCAAGGCCGCCAGCGTCGGGCTGCGCAAGCTCGCCGATGCCGAGAGCGTCGCCAAGGCCCTCGCCACGCTGACCGGCCGCGCACGCGTCAAGCGCACGATGTGGTCGCGCCGCGCCCAGGAATACGAGGCGAAGATCAACTCGGGCGATCTCGTCGCCATCGCCGAGGTCGTTCGCGACCTCTACCGCTCCGAGGCCCAGCCGGAGCAGTCCTATTCCGAGCGCCAGCTCTATGAGGCGGCGGTCGATCGCATGACCCGCGAAATCGCGGTCGTCGACGATGTCACCGAGACCGAGGCGCTGAAGAAGATCGAGGCCCAGCTGGCCAAGTCGCCGCGTCGCCCGGCCAAGGGTGAGGTCGTGGAAGCCGCCGATGGCGACGTCGAGAGCGACAACGACGACATCCAGGAAGAGGCCGCCTGATCCCGGCGACAGCTTTCTAATCCGATCGGACCCGGCGGGCCACCGCCGGGTTCTTTCGTTAGGGCCTCGCCTCCGTCTGCCGCGAGCGACCGGTCGGCGCGCCACGGCCGTCGCCGATCGCGAGGTCGAAGCCGTTGCGTCTCGCCTCGACATGAGATGGCGGCGCACCGCGCCGCCATCCTTGGGCAATACGACGTCACACCAGGACGATGGCGTCATATCCGAGCGCGTCGTTGATATCGTCGATCGACGTGAACGTCCCGCCGCCGGACACGCCGTCGATCTGGATCGCGCCGAAGCCGAAATCGAGAACGACGCTGGGGCCGCTATCGTCGATGGTTACCACGACGGTCGTCGGATCGACGACATCGACTTCGATGACGTCCTCGTCGCCGCTGTCGAGATCGGTGACTTCGTCATCGCCAAACGGAGTGTCGGCACCGTCGCCGAAGTGGAAGGTGTCTGTTCCGGCACCGCCCGTCAGCAGGTCGTCTCCGGCCTCGCCATACAGGTCATCGGCACCGCCGCCGCCGTCGAGATCATCGTCGCCGTCACCGCCATGGATCTCGTCGCCGCCGGCGTCACCGGCGATCTCGTCATCGCCAGCGTCGCCATTGAGCGCATCCGCAGCAGCGCCGCCGGCGATGGTGTCATCGCCGTCACCGCCATTGGCCGTGTCCGCGCCGTCGCCACCATCCAGCGTGTCGTCGCCGGCATCGCCATTGAGCGTGTCAGCGCCCGCTCCGCCCTCCTCCCAGTCGTCGCCGTCGCCGCCGTCCAGCGTGTCGTCGTCGTCGCCGCCATACATGGTGTCATTGCCGTCGCCGCCGCTCAGCGCATCGAGCCCGGCGCCGCCATCCATGATGTCATCCCCCGCGTTGCCGCTCAGGGTGTCGTCGCCGTCGCCGCCGTTCAGCGTGTCATCGCCGCTATTGCCCGAGATGGTGTCGTTGCCGGCATCGCCGTTCACCGTGTCGGCGCCGGTGCCGCCATTCATCGTGTCGTCGCCGTCGCCGCCATTCAGGGTGTCATCGGCAAAGCCACCATTCATCGTGTCGTCGCCGGCGTCCCCGTTCAGCGTGTCGGCGCCGGCGCCGCCATCCATGGTGTCGTTACCGTCGCCGCCGTTCAGCGTGTCGACGCCTGCAGCGCCGGTCATGGTATCGTCGCCCTCGCCGCCATCGAGGGTGTCGTCGCCCGCGCCACCATCAACGGTGTCGTTGCCGGCATCGCCCGACAGATTGTCGGCGCCGGCATTGCCATTCACGACGTCGTCGTCGTCGCCTCCGCTCATCGTATCGTCGCCGGCATTGCCGTTCAGCTCGTCGGTCCCGACACCGCCAAGAACAAAGTCGTCGCCGGCCCCGGCATTGACGACATCGTTGCCGCCATCCGCGTCGATCGTGTCATTGCCGGCGAAGCCGTTGATGAGGTCGTCGCCGCTCGTATCTGGCGGGGGGATTACGTCGGGGCCAGCCGTACCATTGATAAGTGCCATAGCGGGTGCTCCCTGTTGAGAGGTGAACCTCGCAGAGGCGCATGTCCGCGTTTGCGCGCGGTCATGCGCATTGGGATCGATCGTCACGGACCGAAAAGCCTGCGAAGGTGGAGGACGCTACGGAGAGGCCAGGGGGGGAACAATCCCCATTTGGAGACAAAAGACCTCCGTCTTCGAGGCTATTCTGTTCCGGCCCCGCAGAATCCTCGGGTTTACCTTCAAAAATATAGCGAATTACATCGGCCTGGCAGCGCGGCGCTCCATTCAGGCAAGCTCATCTGAGCCGGCCCGCGCGCGTCGATGGCCGGAAACCATTTCTGTCACCAAATGGGGATTATGGTCGCGGGTGACCTTCCCTAGCTTCGCCTGCCTGCTTCCGGGCTGCTCCCGGCCGGCAACGACGTGCCGCACCCAGGCTGATGGTTGCGATCACTGGAGAGGTTCGCAGAAGCTCACGGGAGGCGAAGCCATGGCGATGCTGTCGCGGGATGGGCCCCAGTTGCGGACATCGAAACGATTACAAATTCTGAAGCGATGCACATCGCTCTAAAGCACCAATTTATGTTATTGATACTCTGGGGCATGAATACGTCCGAAAATTACTTATAAACTTTCGGCATCATGCCCTGGCGACGTGGAACAACATTTTATCCAGTCCCGAGGATACATGTCCGACGCGTCTGCAAGTCGTACGACTTCAGGGGGCCAGACCAGGATCACTGCCGAGACTGCCGGTTTGAGAGGTCGCACTCTCTTCATGGCGATCCCGGGACGATCCGCCTTGCTCTGGGCCGTCATCTTCAGCGTCGCAATCAATGCACTCCTGCTGATCCTGCCCTTCTATTCGATCCAGGTCTTCGACCGGGTCCTCACGAGCGGCAGTGTCGAGACGCTGGTCGGGCTGACGCTCCTCGTCGTCGTGGCGCTTGGCTTCAATGCCTGCTTCGAGGTTCTCCGCAATCGCCTGCTCGGTCGCTTCGCTGTCGGCTTCGAACAGTTCCTCGCCCCTCTCGTGCTGAAGGCGTCGATCACGGATCCGGCACGGCGGACCGAGACCGGCCCCCACGGCATGGTTCGGGTGCGAGAGCTCAGGAACATGCTGTCGAGCGGCACCCTTTCGACCCTGATCGATGCGCCGTTCCTGCCAGCCTTCATCGCCGTGCTCTACCTCGTTCATCCCTGGTACGGGACGATCGCGTTGATCGGCTCGCTGCTCCTGCTGCTGCTGGCCGTGGTGAGCGGACGCGTGGCGCGCTCCGAACTGGCGCAGGCATCCGGCACGGCGATCCGCGCCCAGCGCGCCCTCGACGGCATCACCAGGCATGCCAATCTCGTTCGTGCAATGGGATGGACGCATGGGGCCGTCCGCGAATTCGTCCGGCTCAACGACGAGGCACTGGTCCCGGTCGTCAAGGCGAATGAGCGCGTCGCCATGATCGCATCCGTCGCCCGCCTGGTCAGGGTCGTCGCTCAGGTCGCGGCCATTGGCACGGGCGCCTGGCTCGTGCTGCAGAACGAGGTCCTCAGTGGCAGCCTGATGGCAAGCTCGATCATCATCAGCCGCACGCTCGCGCCGATGGAGCATCTCGTCGCGGGCCTGCGCACACTGACCTCGGCGCGCGATGCCTGGGCACATATCTGCGGCGCGACCGCAGCCGCCCTGATGAGCCAGCGCAGAACGCTGCTGCCACCTCCCCTTGGGGCGCTCGATCTGACTGCCGTTGCCTTCCGCAACCAGAATTCGAGGCGGCCTGCTCTGGCCGGCATCAGCTTCCGCTGCGCGCCGGCGAGCGTCGTCGTCGTGATCGGGCCGACAGGAGCGGGCAAGTCGACCTTGCTGCGCCTGATCGCAGCGCTCGACCGGCCGACCCAGGGCTCGATCCGGCTGGATGGCGCCTCGCTCGACAACTGGGACCCGGATCAGCTCGGGCGTTATGTCGGCTACCTGCCCCAGGACGTCGAGCTGCTGGGCGGGACAATCGCGGAGGCGATCGCCGGCTTCGATGAATCGGCGACGGATGACGATGTGGTCGCCGCCGCCGAACAGGCGAACGCCCACCAGATGATCCTGGCGTTGCCGAACGGCTACGAGACCGAGATCGGCCGCGACGGCAGCAAGCTTTCGGGCGGGCAGCGCCAGCGCATCGGGCTCGCCCGCGCTCTCTTCGGCCAGCGCAAGCTGGTCCTGCTCGACGAACCGAATTCCAACCTGGATCCCGATGGCGAGGAGGCCCTCTGTGCGGCGATCAGGCAGGCGAAGGCGCGCGGCACCACCCTTGTCATCGTCACGCACCGACCGCGCCTCTTCACAGTCGCGGATCTGATCCTGTTCCTGCGGGACGGCACCCAGGTCGCCTTCGGCACGCCCGACGAGGTGCTGCCCAAGACCATGGCCGGCGCCACGCCGATGCGGCAGGCGCGCCCGGGTCCGGGCGAAAAGGCCAGGCCCGATATCGCCAAGCCCGATACCAGCACGCCCGACATCATCGGGCCTGACATTATCGAGGGGAGGCGCTGATGCCCGGCATCGACCTTCAGAGCCGATCGCGATGGGTCCCCAGCGTCGTGCCCGGCGGCCTGCCGGCCCCATCGGGCCGAAGAAGTGCGAGCCTCTATCCGGAGGAAGCGCTGGAGCGCCCTCGCGCCAATGCCGGGCCGCTGATCATGTGGGGAGCCTCCCTCGTGATCCTTCTGTTCGGCATCCTCGGCATCTGGGCCGCAACCGTGCCGCTCGCCGGGGCGGTCATCGCACCCGGCGTCGTGAAGGTCTTGTCCCAGCGCCGCTCGGTGCAGCACCTTGAAGGCGGGATCGTCAAGGCGATCCTTGTCCATGAAGGCGAGCAGGTCGAGCGTGGCCAGCTCCTCGCGCGGCTCGATACGACGCAGATCGACGCCAACCTCGGCGTCCTCCAAAACAAGCTCTTCGCCGATCTCGCGATGGAAGCGCGCCTCGAGGCGGAACAAGCCGGTGCAGCGAGGGTTTCGTTCCCGGACGAGCTCCACGGCAAGGCGGCAAACCGGGAGGCGCAGGCGTCGATGGCGGCCCAGCTCTCCGAATTCGCCGCCCGGGCGGCTTCGCTTCAGGGGCAGCGCAACCTGATCGATCAGCAGACGCTGCAGCTCGACGACGCGATCCGCGGTCTTCAGAACAGCTCCAGAGGCCTGGAGCGGCAGCTCGGCTATCTGCGCGAGGAGATCAAGGATTCGGATTTTCTCACGGCAAAGGGCCTCGCTCGCAAGCCCAAGACCCTCGCTCTCAAGCGGGCGGAAGCCGATGCCGAAGCGCAGATTGGGACCAATGCCGCGTCCATCGCGCAGTCGAGGGGAAAGATCGCCGAGCTCGCGGAGAAGCGCCGCCAGGTCGTCTATGATTGGCTCGAGGATGTCGCCAAGCAGCGTCACATGGCGCGCGAACGGATCGCCGACGCGCGGCATCGCATTGCTGCGGCCCGGGACATACTCCTTCGGAGTGAGGTCAAGGCCCCCGAAAGAGGTATCGTGGTGGGCCTCAACACGAGGAGTTTGAACGCTATACTCGCGCCCCGGGAGACCCTGCTCGATATCGTTCCGACGCAGGATCGTCTGATCGTGGAAGGCGAGGTCAAACCCATCGACCGGAACGAGGTTCGGCCCGGACAGCCGGCGCGCATACGCATCCTCGCCTTCAATGCGAGGCGCGCCCCGATGCTCACCGGATCGGTCACGATGGTTACGGCCGATGCGCTCGTTGAAGCCCGGTCGGGCAAGTCGTTCTACAAGACCGAGGTCGATCTCCAGCAGACGCCGGAAATCGCCTCCTACGTCGCCTCGCTTCAGCCGGGCATGCCGGTCGAGATCTTCATCGAGACCGGCCGGCGGACTTTCGCGGAATACCTGCTGCAGCCGCTGCTGGTCCGCATGCATCGTGCTTTCAAGGAGGGGTGAACCAAGCCGACTGGCAATCAATGCCTGAGAGGGAGGAACCGATGTTGCGGGACGATTCCACCACCCCGGCCCAGCCGGGAAGGGAGGGGGCGGCGATGCTTCTGGCTCTCGAAGCCTTCGGACGGGCGATGCTCGGACTACTCGAATGCAAGCGATGCTTCGTCCTCGCGCTGTCACGATCGAGCGGGTTTGCCGTGCAGGCCGCTCGCGTGGGCTTCGACAGCCAGGTGCAGCCGTCGGCGGATGTGATCACGCGCCTGGCACACCGGCCCGAATGGCATCGCGGCAGCCTGTTCGCGATCGACCCGGCCGACACGCTCGCCACGGAACTGCTGGGCCGGGAGCATGACGAGCCCGCGCATGCGCTGGCGGGGCGCCTGTCCGCCGGCGACGGCAACGACCTGGTCTTCCTCGCGGGCTGGCGATCGATCCCGCTCTCGGCCGCGGAGATCGCCTGCATCTCGCGGGCGACGAGCATCATTTGGGCCACGACGCAGGGCTTTGCGCAGCATCGGCCCGAGGATCCGAGTCTCGACAAGCTCGTCGAGGAACTGGCCTTTCCCGCCTTCACCGTCGATCACAAATTGCGCGTTCTCGAAACGAACGACGCGGGCCGGCAATTGCTTCTGGCCAAGAGCCCCGTTCGCCTCGACCACGGCGCCCTCGTCGGCCCCAACTCTCTCGTCAACAACCTGCTGCAGCAGGCCCTGCGCGATACGGCAGCCTCTCGCTCCGAACGGACCTGGGCAAACACCATCATTCCGCTGTCGACGGACCATCGCGCCTTTGCCTTCGCCTGGATCGGCGCTGCGCCCTCCGAGCGGCATATGGACCGGTTGCTCATCATCATCCCGCAGATCGATCCCGCCGCCGGCGCCAAGCGCATCGCGACCGCGTTCGGCCTGCCCTGGGCCGAGGAAAGGATCGTGCTCCGCATCTTGCGCGGCGAGCCGCCCTGGCGGATCGGACGGACGCTGGACCTGACCGAGGCAACGGTCAGGACCTATATCAAGCGCATCATGCTCAAGCTCGGCATCAATCGTCAGATCGAGTTCTTCCTGCTCTACATCCTGACATTGTCGCCTTTCGTCGATGGCTTCCGCGAGCAGCTTCTTCCGGACGAAATGGCGCTCCGCGACCGTTATGCTAGGCTGGATCGGTCACGCCACGAGGGAGCCTGATCGCATGACCAGGACGAGTTGGGCGGGCGCAGCCGGGCTCGCCTTCGTGCTCGCCTTCGCGACCTCTGCGACCGCCGACGAACCGCCGCTTTTCCAGATGCCGGTCGCATGCGAGATTGGGCGGAGTTGCTTCATTCAGAACTATGTCGACTCCGACCCCACCGCGTCGGCCAAGGACTATGAATGCGGCACCCGATCCTATGACGCCCACAACGGGACCGACTTCCGGCTCACGACGATGTCCGCGCAGATGGCGGGCGTCGACGTGCTGGCCGCTGCCGAAGGTCGCGTGCTCCGGCGCCGCGACGGGATGGCGGACGTCTCCGTCCGTGAGGCCGGCAGGTCCGCCGTGCAGGGTTCCGAATGCGGCAACGCCGTCATCATCGAACATGCCGATGGCTGGCAGACGCAATATTGCCATATGGCCCGCGGCAGCCTGCGCGTGGAGGTCGGCGATCGGGTCAAGGCCGGCCAGGCAATCGGGCGCATCGGTCTCTCCGGTCTGACGGAGTATCCGCATCTGCATTTCACCGTCCGCCATCGCGGGCAGGTCGTCGACCCCTTCGCCTACGGGGCCCCGTCCGGCTCCTGCGGAGGAGGCCGGAGCCTCTGGCAGCCCGCGCTGCAGCCCTTGCTCGCCTACAGGAAGCGAGCCGTTCTCAACGAAGGCTTTGCCGGCGCACCGGTGACGATGGCGATGCTGGAGGCGGGAGATGCCGAGCGGCAGCGGCCCGGCCTCGATACGCCCGCGCTCGTCGCCTATGTCCGCGGGATCGGTCTCAAGATCGGCGATGTGCAGACATTGACCGTGAAGGACCCCTCGGGGCGGATTCTCGCCGAGCAGAAAGCCAAGCCGCTCGAACGCGACCAGGCGCAGAGCCTCGTCTTCGCCGGGACCAGGAAACCGGCAGCCGGCTGGGCGCAAGGCACCTATCGGGCGAGTTATGCCGTCATCCAGGACGGCGGCGTCGTCCTGGAGCGGAGTTTCGACATCCAGCTTCAGTAATGCCGACAGCGACCGGGGACGGATCATGTGCTCTCCACACGCAGAGCCAGGCCTCTCCCGCTTTGCCTCCCTCCCCGCCCGGTGTTAGGTACCTAGCTGTGCAGGGAGAGCCACCCGCAGGCGTGCCCCCGGCGTTGAATTGCCCTGCGGAGGCCAGGCTGCATGACGGAAAGCTCCCAACCCTTCGTGGCGCCGGACTTCCTGACGCTGACCCTCGGCATCGTCGTCTATTTCGTCGGGGTGCTGCTGACGCGCCGGATCGCGTTCCTGCGCGACTACAATATTCCGGAACCAGTGACCGGGGGCTTCCTCGCCGCTCTCGCGATCTGGGCCCTCCATGCTGCGACCGGTTCCAGCCTCACCTTCGAGATGGTGACGCGAGACCGCTTGCTGGTCATCTTCTTTGCCACCGTCGGCATCAACGCCCGTCTTTCCAACCTGCTGGAGGGCGGCAAGACTCTGATCGTCCTTTGCGTGCTGACGGTGATCTTCGTTTTCCTGCAGAACGTTGTCGGCATGCTCGGCGCGTCGATTTTCGGCCTGCCATCAGCTGCCGGCGTGATTATGGGCTCGGTCGCGCTTGTCGGCGGGCACGGAACGACGATCGCATGGGCGCCGGCCATTGCCGCCGAGCATGGTTTCCCGGCCGCCATGGAAACCGGCACCGCCGTCGCCACGCTCGGACTGGTCGTCGCAAGCTTGCTTGGCGGCCCGATCGCGAAGCTCCTGATCGAACGGGGCAAGCTCGCCCCCGAGGCCGCGGACATGGGCCCGGGTGGCCTCGCTCCAGAGGCCGATGCGGCGCCAATCGACAAGCTGAGCATCATGCACGCGCTCCTGGTGGTCAACGTCGCGGTGATCCTCGGCTATCTGGTCCACGGACCCCTGACGGCGACCGGCATCAAGCTGCCGCTCTTCGTGCCCTGCCTGATCATGGGCATCGTGCTCTCGAACACGATTCCTCTGATCTTCCCGAAGCTGCCCTGGCCGGCGCGCTCGCCCTCGCTGGCGCTCATCTCCGACTATGCTCTGTCGATCTTTCTCGCCATCTCGCTGATGAGCATGCAGCTCTGGACCCTGGCAGAAATCGCCGGGCCGCTTCTCGTCGTCGTCGCAATGCAGACGCTCCTGGCCGTGACCTTCATCCTGCTGGCGATCTTCCCACTGCTCGGACGCGACTATCAGGCGGCGGTGCTCAGCGCAGGCTTCACCGGTCTTTCGCTCGGGGCGACACCGACCGCGATCGCGAGCATGACCGCAGTGACCAAGCATTACGGGCCGTCGCCCAATGCCTTCATCATCCTGCCGCTGGTTTCCGCCTTCTTCGTCGACCTCGTCAACGTCGTCGCGATCACGTTCTTCCTTGGGCGTTGACCTTCGTTGCCACCTGCGCATCGCGGTGGCCGCGCGCACGGGCGGCAGCCACCGTTTGAATCTGCGCCGCGGCAGGTGCATTCCTGCCAGCGGACCTTCACCGATGGGGCATGAGCGCCGATGAGGAACTTCCTCACCTATCTTCGCGAAGCGATCCCGTTCCGCATCGTCCCGGCGGCGATCACGACCGCGGTGCTCCTGATCCTGCTCGCCCTGCCCGTGCCGGAAGGGCTCACGCGGGACGGCATGACGATGCTCGCCATCTTCCTCACGACCATCGTCGCGATCATCCTGAAGGTCATGCCGATCGGGGTCATGGCGCTGATGGCCATGGTCATCCTGACATTCTCCGAGGTGACGGCCGAGAATTCGACCGGCGCCGTCTCGGATGCGCTCTCCAGCTTCTCCAGCCCGCTGATCTGGCTGATCGTGACCGCCATCCTCATCTCGATCGGCCTGCGGACGACCGGGCTGGGGCGCAGGCTCGGCATGTTGTTTATCGCCGCCCTCGGCAAGCGCACGATCGGGATCGGCTACGGGCTGGCGCTGTGTGAACTCCTGCTGGCACCGGTGACGCCCTCCAACACTGCGAGGGGCGGCGGCATCATCCATCCGATCATGAAATCGATCGCCGGCGCCTTCGATTCCGACCCCGAGAAAGGCACCGAGGGCAAGGTCGGCACCTATCTGGCGCTGGTGAACTACCACGCCAACCCGATCACCTCGGCGATGTTCATCACCGCGACCGCACCGAACCCGCTGGTGCGCAGCTTCGTGGCCGAGGCGACCGGCGGCGCGGTCGATCTGACCTGGGGAGCCTGGGCGCTCGCCATGCTGGTGCCGGGGCTCGTCGCCTTGCTGCTGATGCCGCTCATCATCTTCCTGATCTCTCCGCCGGAACTGAAGCACACGCCGGACGCGGTGCACTTCGCCCGAGGCGAGCTGCACGCGATGGGGCCGCTTCACCCGAAGGAGATCGTCATGCTCCTGACCTTCGCCCTGCTGCTTCTGCTCTGGGCGAACGTGCCGGCGATGATCCTCGGACCGGCCTTCCAGCTCGACCCGACCGCGGTGGCGCTGCTCGGCCTGTTCATCCTGCTGGTTTCGGGAACGATCAGCTGGAACGACGTCCTTGCCGAGCGCAGCGCCTGGGACACGCTGATCTGGTTCGGCGCCCTCGTCATGCTGGCCGGGCAGCTGAACAGCCTCGGCGTTGTCACGTGGTTCTCCGGCCTGATGCAGGGAACGATCGAGTCGGCAAAGCTGGAGTGGGCGCTGACGGCGGCGGTGCTGGTGCTGATCTTCACCTTCTCGCACTATGCGTTCGCTTCGACCACCGCGCATATCAGCGCGATGATGCTGGCCTTCCTCGCCGTCGGCATCGCGCTGATCCCGGGCGAGTATCAGGGCTTCTTCGTGCTGATGATGGTCGCGGCCTCCGCGATCATGATGACGCTCACCCACTACGCGACAGGCACCTCTCCGATCATCTTCGGCAGCGGCTACGTCACCATGGGCCGCTGGTGGACAGTCGGTCTCGTCATGTGCGTGATCGAGCTGGTCATCTTCGCCGTCATCGGAGGCATCTGGTGGAAGCTGCTGGGGTTCTGGTGATCCCGCCTGGACGCCTGCCCGGTGCAGACGTCGTGTAGCGTTCCAGCCGCGATCTACCGATGAGGGCCACTTGCTCGAGGGTTTCCTCTCGCTGGGCCGGCATGTCGTCTGTCCACATTCATGAAGCTTGGATATGACTTCATGTCGTTTGTAGCGGATAATTGATATCCGCCATCGCCTCTATCTTGCGCTCGACAAGGCGAACTCGCCTGCAACGCTGGAGATCGAGCGATGAAAAAGCGGATTCTCGGGACGAAGGGGCTCGAAGTCTCAGCCCTGGGCTATGGCTGCATGGGGCTGGATTTCGGCTACGCGAACAAGGTCAGCAAAGGGGAAGGAGTCACGCTGATCCGCCAGGCGGTGGACCGCGGCGTGACCTTCTTCGATACCGCGGAGGTCTATGGCCCCTTCACCAATGAGGAGATGGTCGGCGAAGCGCTGAGGCCGGTCCGGGATCAGGTGGTCATCGCCACCAAATTCGGCTTCGACATCGTCGACGGCAAGCAGTCCGGCATGAACAGCCGGCCGGAGCACATCAAGGCGGTTGCGGACGGCTCGCTGAAGCGGCTCGGCATCGACGTCATCGATCTCTTCTACCAGCATCGCGTCGATCCGAACGTGCCGATCGAGGAGGTTGCGGGCGCGGTCAAGGATCTGATCGCGCAAGGCAAGGTCAGGCATTTCGGGCTCTCGGAAGCCGGCGCGCAGACCGTTCGCCGCGCCCATGCCGTCCAGCCGATCACGGCACTGCAGAACGAATACTCGCTGTGGACGCGCAGCGTCGAGACCAATGGCATCTTGCAGGCTTGCGAGGAGCTCGGGATCGGTCTCGTGCCCTACAGCCCGCTCGGCAAGGGCTTCCTCACCGGCGCGATGAGCAAGGACACCAGGCTCGGCGAGGGCGATTTCCGCAGCATCCTGCCGCGCTTCACCGCGGAGGCGATGGAGAAGAACCAGGCGCTGGTCGATCTCCTCAAGCGCATCGCCGATCAGAAGGGCGCCACGCCGGCGCAGATCGCACTCGCCTGGCTGCTCGCCCGCAGGCCCTGGATCGTGCCGATCCCCGGCACGACCAAGCTGCATCGTCTCGAAGAGAATCTCGGCGCTGTGGATGTCGAACTGACGGCGGTCGATCTGGCCGGGATCGAGAGCGCCGCCGCAGCGATCCAGGTCGAGGGTGAGCGCTACCCCGCCCATCTGATGGCGACGACCGGGCGCTGACGCCCCGCGCGCGTGTCGGCTGGGCCGCAGCAAGGCATGCCTCGCCGCACGGCGCTCCCGCACGCGGTCGCCCGGCCCGGCGGCGTGAAACACCAGAAGCGACGCAAGATCCATGAATTCCAACTCGACCGATCGTGCCGGGACCGTTGCCGAGGCAGAGCCACGGCCCGGCCTTGAGGCTCAATTGGGCGACGCTCATGCAGACCTGCCCTCGGGCATCGCCGAGAAACGGCAGCCGCGGCGGGTGCTCGCGATCCTCAGCGCACTGATGGGGTTCGGCTCGATCTCGACCGATCTCTATCTGCCCGCGATGCCCGCCATGGGCGAAGCGCTCGGCGCCGATGCCGGGCATATGGAACTGACGGTGTCCGGCTTCCTGATCGGCTTCAGCCTGGGGCAGCTCTTCTGGGGCCCGATCAGCGATCGCTACGGACGGCGCCCGCCGGTTGCCATCGGCATCGTCCTCTTCGTGCTCGGCTCGGCCGGCTGCGCTCTCGCGCAGGGCCCGGAGGCGATGATCGGCTGGCGCATCGTGCAGGCAGTCGGCGCCTGCGCCGGCGTCGCGCTCAGCCGTGCCATGGTCCGCGATCTCTATGACGGTCCCGGTGCGGCACGGATGCTCTCGACCCTGATCACGGTGATGGCGATCGCGCCGCTGATCGGCCCGCTTCTCGGGGGGCAGATCCTCGCCTTCGCGGGCTGGCGGGCGATCTTCTGGGTTCTGGTCGTCGTCGGGCTCGGCTCCCTGGCCGTCCTGTTCACGCTACCGGAGACCTTGCCGGCGCAGCGGCGCAATCGCGAGCCCCTGAGCCGGGCATTCGGACGCTACGTCGAATTGCTGGGACGACGGCGCGTCCTCGGCTATGCGGGCGTCGGCGGCTTCTTCTACGGCGGCGCCTTTGCCTTCATCGCCGGCTCGCCCTTCGCCTACATCACCTATCATCACGTGCCGTCCTCGCTCTACGGCTTCCTGTTCGGGCTCGGCATCCTCGGCATCATGGCGGTCAACATGCTGAATGGTCGGCTGGTGGCGCGCTTCGGGCCGGACGGGCTGCTCGGCCTGGGCGCGCTCCTCGTCGCCGCGAGCGGCATCGCTGTGGGCTTTGCCGCCGGGACGGACGCGGGCGGTCTCTGGGGCCTCGTATTGCCGCTCTTCGTCTTCCTGTCGCTGAACGGCCTGATCGTCGCGAACTCGATCGCCGGCGCGATGGCGGACTTTCCCGAGCGTGCGGGAGCTGTCTCGGCACTCGTTGGCGCGATCCACTATGGCAGCGGCATCGTCGCGTCGGCCCTCGTCGGAGCGCTCGCGGATGGGACGCCGTGGCCGATGGGCCTGGTGATCGCGCTTTGCGGCGTCGGCAGCCTGTGCTGCATGGGGCTGGTCCGGAGCGCAGCCGTCAAGGCGACGTGACGGCGTAGCGCAGATGCACGAGCCCGTGCGGCAGCGCCTCGCAGCCCCTGAGCGACAGCTGCACCTTGTCGGCGAGGCCCGCCTCGCCGAACTCGACGAAGCTCTGATGCCCGGCCCGGCCGTCGAGCGCCGGCGCAACCAGCAGGCTCAGTTCGTCGACGAGGCCAGAAGCGAAGAAGGAGCCGCAGATGCCGGCTCCACCCTCGAGCAGCAATCTGCGGATGCCGAACTCCCGGCCGAGGGCATCGAGCATGGCCGCAAGATCGATCGGCAGCGCATTCGCGACGAGATAGGACACGCCGTCGGCCGCGAGCTCGGTCAGATGGGCGTCCGGGACGTCGGGGCCGAGCAGCACGACGATATGGTCGTCTCCGATGCGGGCATCGTCGAAATGCAGCTTCCCCGAAGGATCGAGGGCGACGGCGTAGCTGCTGGCCTCGCGATCGGCGATATGGCGCCACCGATCGACGGCCGCCGGATTGGCCGGCGGATGCGCGGACGCCTTGCTGAATTCGGCCATCGTCACCCGGCCGACGATCCAGGCGTCGCCCTCCAGCTCCTCGTGAACCTTCTCATAGGCCGCCGACCAGGCGGCGCGTTCCCCGCCCGGGCTCTTGCTCCAGCGGCTAAGATGCAATCCGCCGTCCAGCGACGAAATCATGTGGCAGATGACGTGGGGCTTCATGTCGTTGGTCCATAGAAAGCGATATCGGACCGGGGGCAGGAGCTGCCCTCGATCCGATGAATGATGCGAGCCGGGCGCAGCCGGCCTAGGTGCCGCGCTCAGACGCGCAGCAGCGTCTTGATGGCGCGCCTTTCATCCATGGCGCGGTAGCCCTCCGCGACATCGGCGAGCGGCAGTTCGAGGTCGAAGACCTTGCCCGGCTCGATCTTGCGTTCCAGCACGAGTTCGATCAGGTCCGGCAGGAAGCGCCGCACCGGCGCAGGGCCTCCGAGCAGCCCCCTCTGCGAGAAGAACAGCTGCTGCCCGTCGAACTCGACGCCATGCGGCACGCCGACATAGCCGATCATCGAGCCGGGCCGGGCACATTCGATGGCCTGCTGCATCGACTCCTGCGTACCCACGCATTCCAGCACGGCGTCCGCTCCGATATTGGCGGTCAGTTCCTTGATGCGCGCAATGCCGGCATCGCCACGCTCCGAGACGATGTCCGTCGCGCCGAATTCGAGGGCGAGGTCCTGGCGTGTCTTGTGGCGGCTCATCGCGATGATGCGCCCGGCGCCCATCTGCTTCGCCGCGAGCACGCCCATGAGGCCGACGGCGCCATCGCCGACGACAACCGCCGTGGAACCAGCCTGCACCCGCGCCGCGTAAGCCGCATACCAGCCGGTGCCGAGCACGTCCGAGACCGCGAGCAGGCTCGGGATCAGATCGTCCGGCGGCAGTTCCGGCGTCGCAACGAGCGTGCCGTCCGCCAGCGGAACGCGCAGCAGTGGTGCCTGCGCGGCGGTCATGAATTCGCGTTGCTCGCAGGATGACTGGAAGCCGAAGCGGCAATGCGGGCAGGTGTTGTCGGACAGGCAGAAGGAGCCGACCACGAACTGCCCCGGCTTGACGGTCGTGACCGCGCTGCCGACCTCCTCGACGATCCCGCAATATTCGTGGCCCATGGCCATCGGCGCGGTGACCTCGTTCAGGCCGCGATAGGGCCAGAGGTCCGATCCGCAGATGCAGGTCGCCGACAGCCGCAGGATCGCGTCGGTCGGACGCAGGATCGTCGGTTCCGGGACCTCCTCGCAACGGACGTCGCGTGCGCCATAGAGCATCGTTCCAAGCATGACAGTCTGTTCCCGTTCGGTGATGAAGGGCCGCCACGGCGGCGAGAATTTCGCAGATCTGCGGCGATTCTCGGGTCAGGCGGCGCGGTAATCGCGCTCATCGACGCGTTCCATCCAGACTACGTCCGAGACCGCATCGGCGGCAGCGAGGGCGATGAGGGCGATCGATGCGTCGGGGGCGGCGCCGAACCAGCGGCGTCGCCCTGGCTCGACCCAGACGACATCTCCGGCCTGCATCGGCTCGGGCCGGCCGCCATCGCGCTGCAGGAGCCCTTCGCCCTCGATCACCAGCAGGGTCTGTCCTCCCGGATGGCTATGCCAGGCCGTCCGTGCGCCCGGGTGAAAGGTCATCCTCGCGCCGTACTGGCCGGCTGCGCCTCCGAAGGATGCGGCAACGTCCACCCGGCCGGTAAAGCGATGTGGAATGGCGGCGCCGGTGACGCGTGCTTCGCGAACGAGGTCCATCTGTGATTCCTGAAACGGGCGCCCCTTCACCCTCCGGATCACACGCTATCTTGAGGCCATTGTGATGATAATCTGCTGTAAGCCGCATGTGGTTATATGCGAGGTTCATGAATGCGGCGCGAAGAGCTGGTCGATCTGAATGCATTTCTGGTCGTCGCGGAGGAGCAGAGTTTCACGCGAGCGGCGGCTCGCCTCAGCACCTCGCAATCCTCGCTCAGCCACACGATCCGGCGGCTCGAGACCCGTCTCGGCGTGCGCCTGCTCACCCGCACGACCCGCAGCGTCGCCGCCACCGAAGCCGGGGAGCGGCTGCTCGGCACCCTGCGACCGGCACTCGACAGCATCGGCTCCGAACTCGATGCGCTCAGGGAATTGCGCGTCAAGCCCGCCGGGACGATCCGCATCACCACCGCCGAGCATGCGGCCGTCACGATCCTGTGGCCGGCGCTCCAGAAGCTGCTGCCCGACTATCCGGACATCCATGTCGAGCTCAGCATCGATTCCGGCTTGCGGGACATCGTCAGCGAGCGCTTCGACGCGGGCGTACGGCTGGGCGAGGCCGTCGCCAAGGACATGGTCGCGGTCAGGATCGGACCCGAGGTCCGGATGATCGTCGTCGGCGCGCCTTCCTATTTCGCGACACGGCCGGTTCCGCAGACGCCGCATGATCTCGCCGGTCACCAATGCATCAATCTGCGGATGCGCAGTTCGGGCGGGCTCTATGCCTGGGAAATGGAGAAGGATGGGCACGAGCTGCGCGTGCGCGTCGAGGGCCAGCTCGCCTTCAACGAGGTCGAGATGATCGTCCGCGCCGCGAAGAGCGGCTTCGGGCTGGGCTTCGTGATGGAGGACCGGGTGCAGGAGGACATCGCAGCCGGGCGCCTGGTCAGCGTGCTCGACGACTGGTGCCCGCCATTCGCCGGCTATCATCTCTACTATCCGAGCCGGCGCCAGCCCTCGGCCGCCTTCGCGCTGCTCGTGGAGGCCCTGCGCTATCGGGGTTGAGCTGCGGCCCAGCGGCCAGCCCAGATTGATGAAATTCCAATATAGCCTCAATCGGAATTGACCGGCTAATCGCCCCCTGCCTTTGCCCCTAGCCTGTCCGTCGAGACTGGAAGGATACCGACCGCCCCGGCCCGCCGGGCGGCGGCGCGCGCGATGGCCCGCGTCGGCATGCCGTGTCGGAATCCGTTAGCGGAGCATATGGCTCGATGAAGATTGCCGTTCTTGCAGCGGGGTTCCTGACCGCGTCGCTTGTCATTGTCCGGCCGGCCCATGCGCAGGATGCGACGGCTGGCGAGCGCCTCTTTCGCCAGCGCTGTGCTGCCTGCCACACCGTTCAGCCCGGGCAGAACCGGATCGGGCCGCATCTCTCCGGCATCGTCGGCCGCAAACCCGGCAGCGTCGAAGGCGCACGCTATTCCAAGGGCCTGAGCGAGCTCGAAGCGAACTGGGACCCGACACGTCTCGACGCGTTCCTCGCCAATCCCCGCAGTGTCGCTCCCGGCACGACCATGGCCCTCAGCGTCCCGAGTGCAGCCGACCGCGGCGATATCGTCGCCTATCTGCAGGGCCTGACCGCGACCAACTGAACGCAGCAATCTCACAGGGGAAAGCAGGATGACGAAGCTCAACGTCAACGGGAAGGTCGTGGATGTCGATGTCGAGGATGACACGCCCTTGCTGTGGGTCATCCGCGATCATGTCGGCCTGACCGGCACCAAGTATGGCTGCGGAGTTGCCCAGTGCGGTGCCTGCACAGTCCATATCGACGGCGTCGCAACGCGCTCCTGCGCGCTTCCGCTCAGCGCTGTGACCGAGGACCAGAAGATCGTCACGATCGAGGGGCTGGGCGCCGAGAAGCCGCATCCGGTCCAGCAGGTCTGGGCCGAGCTCGATGTCGCGCAATGCGGCTACTGCCAGGTCGGCATGATCATGGCGACGGCGTCGTTGCTCGCCCAGAACCCGAAGCCGAGCGAGGACGAGATCCGGTCGGAGATCACCAATATCTGCCGCTGTGGCACCTATGGGCGCGTTCTGGCAGGCGTGAAGCTCGCCTCCGAGCGCATGGCATCGAACAAGGGCTGACGGAGGCGAGCATGAGCATCGAACAGCAGACCAGCGCCTCCTCCCGTCCCTCGCGCCGCGGCTTCCTCGCCGGCGCCACGGCCGGCGCCTTCAGCTTCGGCTTCTCCTTCCCGATGCCGCAGAAGGCGCTGGCGCAGCCGGCCGCCGCGCCGGACGTCAATGGCTGGGTGGTGATCCGGCCCGACGACAGCGTCACCATCCGCATAGCTCGCATCGAGATGGGCCAGGGTTCGCTGACCGGCCTCGCCCAGCTCGTCGCCGAGGAACTCGAATGCGACTGGGACAAGGTGCGCTTCGAGCTGGTCAAGCCCGGTGAGAACCGTCGCCGCCAGAACCTCTGGCGCGACCAGTCGACGGGCGGCTCGCGCGCGATCCGCGGGTCGCAGGAATATGTCCGGATGGGCGGAGCCGCCGCGCGCCACATGCTGGTTCAGGCCGCGGCGCAGGGCTGGGGCGTGAACCCGGCCGAGTGCAGCGTGGCGAAGGGCGTGATCACGCACAAGGCCAGCAACCGCACGACGAGCTATGGCGCCGTCGCGCAGCTGGCGGCAACGCTGACCCCGCCGAAGGAGATCACGCTCAAGGATCCCAAGGATTGGACCATCGCCGGCAAGCCGGTGAAGCGGATCGATACCCTCGACAAGCTCAACGGCTCGCTGGTCTACGGCACCGACATCCGTATGGACGGCATGCTCGTCGCCGTCCCGAAGGCCTGTCCTGTCCATGGCGGCAAGCTCAAGAGTTTCGATGCGGCCGCTGTCCAGGGCATGCGCGGCGTCAGGCATGTGCTGCGCGTCGACGACGAGACGGTCGCCGTGGTCGCCGACACATTCTGGCGCGCCAAGACGGCGCTCGAAGCCTTGCCGATCGAATGGGAGGAGGGGCCGGGAGCCTCTGTTTCGAGCGAGACGATCGCGGCGAAACTGCGCGAGGGCCTGGCGGCCGAGACCAATTTCGTCGGCAACCGCGTCGGCGATGCCAAGTCCGTGCTGGGCAAGGCCTCGCGGGTGATCGAGGCCGATTACAGCTACCCCTACCAGAACCATGCGCCGATGGAGGTGCTGTCGGCGACGGTGCGCTGGACGCCCGAGCGCTGCGAGATGTGGGGCCCGACCCAGGTCCCGGAGCAGGCACTGGACGCGGTCGCCGCGGCGGCGGGCCTGCCGCGCGAGTCCTGCGAGGTTCACACCATGCGCATCGGCGGCAGCTTCGGCCGGCGCCTCATGGTCGACTACGTCACCATGGCCACGCGGATCGCCAGGCAGGTGCCGAACACGCCGGTCAAGATGATGTGGAGCCGCGAGGAAGATATGGCCCAGGGCCGCTTCCATCCGGTGACGCAATGCCGCCTGCGCGCCTCGCTCGACGCGCAGGGCAATGTCGAGGCGATGCATATGCGCATCTCCGGCCAGTCGATCATGGCCTATATGCGGCCCTCGATCATGACCGCCAATGGCGATCCGGTGACCTTCCAGGGGCTGATGCCGGGCGGCGCGGAAATGGCGATCGGCTACTCGATCCCGAACCTGCTGATCGACCATGCCATGCATAATCCGCATGTGCGGCCGGGCGCCTGGCGTGGCGTCAACCTCAACCAGAACGCGCTCTATCTCGAGTGCTTCATCGACGAGCTCGCCCATGCGACGGGTGCCGATCCGCTCGTCTTCCGGCGCAAGCTGATGGCCAGCCATCCCAAGCATCTCGCCGTCCTGGAGGCGGCGGCGAAGGGCATCGGCTGGGAGACCACCAAGCCGGCCGAAGGCGTGCATCGCGGCCTCGCCCAGGTCATGGGTTTCGGCAGCTATGTCGCCGCGGCAGCCGAGGTTTCTGTGACCGGCGGCAAGCTCAAGATCCACCGCATCGTCGCCGCCACCGATTGCGGCCACGTCCTCAACCCGCAGCAGATCGATGCGCAGATCTCGGGCTCCTTCGTCTACGGCCTCTCCGCCATGCTCTATGGCGAGTGCACAGTGAAGGACGGCCGCATCGAGCAGCAGAACTTCGACACCTACAACGTCATGCGGCTCGACGAGATGCCGGCTGTCGAAGTGATAACAGTGCCCTCGGGCGGATTCTGGGGCGGCGTCGGCGAACCGACCATCGCGGTCGCGGCACCGGCGGTGCTGAACGCGGTTTTCGCGGCCACCGGCAAGCGGGTCCGCCATATGCCGCTGAAGAACATCGACCTCGGCAGCACCTGACGCAGCAATAGCGGCCGGCGCCGGGCGACGCCCCGGCACCGGCGCAGCATCCGCATCTGGACCAAGGCGCCAGCATTGGCTGGAACTCGAAGCGATCCGTTTCGAGGACGAGCCCTCATGCGCGCGAGCGCCGTCATCGAAGGAGATCGACCATGAAGAACGTAGCGGCCGGGATCGCAATCTCGGCACTCGCCGCGGTGGGCGTCGAGGCGCAGGAGAACCGCCGTAGTCGCGTCGCCCCGGCCCCTGTCTACGAGGTCTCGCCCGGGCTCGGTCATTTCACCGACGACGTGCTGTTCGGCGAGGTCTGGCTGCGCAAGGAGCTCGCGCCGCGCGACCGTAGCCTCGTCACCGTCGCTGCACTGGTTTCGACCGGCAAGACGGGCCAGATCCCGGGGCACGTCCGGCGGGCACTCGACAATGGCGTTCAGCCGGGCGAGATCGGCGAACTGATCACCCATCTCGCCTTCTATACGGGCTGGCCGAATGCCATTTCAGCGGTGACGGAGGTCAAGCGCGTCTTTGACGAGCGCAAGATCGGCCCCGTGGCGGAGAGCAAGGCCGAGCCGATTGCACTCGAGGCCGTTGCCGAGGCGGCACGGGCAGCGGCCGTGAACAAGTCGGTGGCACCGATCGCCCCGGCTCTCGCGGACCTGACGGATCGCGTGCTCTTCGGCGATCTCTGGCGCAGGGCGGAACTCGCGCCGCGGGATCGCAGCCTTGTGACGATGGCCGCGCTGATCGCGATCGGGCAGCCCGAGCAACTGCCCTTCCATGCCAATCGCGCCATGGACAACGGCCTCAGCTGGATCGAAGCCGCGGAAGTGGCGACCCATATCGGCTTCTACGCCGGTTGGCCGCGCGCGATGTCGGCGGTGCCTGTGCTTGAGAAGGTCTTTGCAGCCCGTGAGGCGAAGGCTGCGCCAGCGGGCGCCGCGCCGTCCAATGCCGATCTGCGGATCGTGCGGTCGGCAACGAGCGAGATGGCAATCGGCCCGGCCAGCCAGTTCACCGGCCAGGTCCGTGTTTCGGGTCGCTACCGGGGCGACGAGCCGGCCCGCATCGGCGGCGGCACGGTCTCATTCGCCGCCGGCGCACGCACCGCCTGGCATACGCATCCGCTCGGCCAGACGCTGTTCGTCGTCTCCGGGCGTGGCTGGGTGCAGAAGGAAGGCGGCCCGCGTGAGGAAGTCGGACCGGGCGATGTCGTCTGGATCCCGCCGAACCTCCGCCATTGGCACGGCGCGACTGCCGACCAGCCGATGACGCATTTCGCCATCGCGGAAGCGCTGAACGGCAGCGCGGTGAGCTGGATGGAGCTCGTTTCCGACGAGGCCTACCGCGCGGGATCGAAGTGAGGATGGCCGGGCGAAACCCGCGGACTCAAGCCGACAGGAACTCCATGAAACGTTCAGTCATGCCGGCGGGGCTCGTCGCACTGTCGATGATCGCGACTCTGGTCGTCGGCTGGCAGGTCCATGCCGAGACCAATCGGGTGACATTCCCGGAGATCGACAAGCTCGTGCACTACACCACCGTGCGTCGCGGCAACGTCACCGAGCACATCATGACGACACCGGAGGCCATGCAGGCGATCAAGGCCAACCGGCCGGTCGCCGCCGGTACGCATTTCGTGCTGGTCGATCACCGGGACGGCAAGGTCTTCCGCTACTTCGTCATGGAAAAGGGCGATAGCTGGGGAGCGGACTACGCCGCGGGCCGGCGCACCGGCGACTGGCAGTTCCAGTGGTTCTGGCCCGATCGCTCGGTCAACCTCAACGAGAACACCGCCCGCTGCCAATCCTGCCACGGCAGCCAGTCTGCTGGGGAATATCTCTTCACAGGCAACCGCATCCCGCGTTTCGACGGCAAGCCGGTCGAATAGGCTGCTGGCGCCCTCGTGAACCACACACTCCTCGCCCGTTTGCTGCTCGACGCCCTCGCGGCTGGGCTGCTCCTGCTCGGGCTGTCCTACTGGTGGCTCGGCAACACCGTGCATGAGATCGTCGGCACCGCGATGTTCCTCCTGCTCATGCTGCACAACGTCTTCAACCGGCGCTGGTATGGCCGGCTCGCCGCGGCAGGCCGGGAGCCGCGCAGCCTGTTCAACATCGGCGTCACCATGGGGCTGCTTGCGGTCATGCTGGTCCTGCTCGGGACCAGCATCCTTATCTCGGAAGCGCTTTCGCCGATTCTTCCGATCCAGGGCGGGTTCACCGCCCGTCAGATCCATACACTCGCAGCCTATTGGGCGCTGATCATCGTCTCGATCCATCTCGGCCTGCGCTGGCCGATGATCATGGGCGTGGCGCGCCATGTCTGCGGGATCAGGCAAGCCAGCGCGTCCCGGGTGCTGCTGCTCCGCTGCCTTGCCTTACTCATCGTCTTCCATGGCGCATGGAGCGGCTGGCGGCTTGGTCTCGGAACCAGGCTTTCGATGCAGATGACGCTCGACTGGTGGGATTTCGAAGCTTCCGCGCTCGGCTTCTTCGTCCATTGCGTCGCGGTCTCGGGAGCGGTCATCGCTGCCGTCCATTACGCTGGCCGGTTCGCCGGGTGGCGCCGAGGCGCCTCACCTCGGAGGGCAGCCCGCTCGGCCGGATGATGCGGCCGAAGGCAAGCGCGCTGGAATGGCCGGGATTGTCCGGCTCCGGAAGCCTCAACTTGCCGCAACCTCGCTCGCAACCTCGGCAATCAGCGATCTCAGCCAGCGATGGGCCGGATCGTTGCGATAGCGGACGTGCCAGGCCATCTCGACCGGGAAGCTTCCGAGATCGACCGGCGACGGCACGATCTTCAGCCGTGGATCCCCGGCGAGATGGCGGCAGATCAGCTTCGGCAACGTGCTGCAGTAGTCGGTGACGGCGATCAATTCCGGAATTGCCAGGAAATGCGTGACGGAGACCGCAATGTCCCGTCTCAAGCCTTGCCGATCCAGGGCCTGGAAGAGGCCGGCGCGCAATCGCCCGGGAGGAAGCATGTTGATGTGCTTCAGGCTTTCATACTGCTCCCGGGACATCGTCTCCGAAATCTCGGGATGATCCGCCCGCACCACGCATGCAAGGCCGTCATCCATCAGATGCTGCACGACGAGGCTGTCCGGCGGGTCGACGATCCGGCCGAGAACCATCGCCGTATCGCCGGAGATCACCCCGGTCTCCACGACGTCGCTGCCATAGGGGGTGAGGCGCAGCCTGATGCCCGGCGCGATCTCCCGCAGCCGCGAAACGATCGCCGGGACCAGCACGAACTCGACATAGCTGTTGGGCGCGATGGTGATCAGCCGCTCGGCCCGTGCCGGATCGAAGTCCTGCTGGCCGAGCACGATGTCATCGACCGTCGCCAGCGCCGCGGCGATCGCCGGCGCGAGCTCCAGCGCCAGCGGCGTCGGCTGGATGCCATAGCGCTCGCGGATGAAGAGCTGGTCGCGCATGACCGCGCGCAGCCGCGTCAACGCGTTCGAGAGCGCAGGCTGCGTGATTCCGAGGCGCTGCGCGGCGCGGGTGACGCTGCGCTCCTCCATGAGCACGACAAAAATGGGCAGCAGGTTGAGGTCGTACCGCATCAGTCATAATCTACCATGAATATCTAAAATCATAGAAATAAACTTCTGAAATATGTTGTCCCCGAGCATGGTGGCGGTGTCAGAGGACGCCAACGACTTTTCAGGAGGTCATCATGAGCAAGGGCAAGGTGCTTGTTGTCGGGTCGAATGCCACCCGGATCGAGATCCAGGGCGGCGGCACCGGGGCGACGGGCCAGTATCTCAACGAGACGGTCGTACCCGCCATGGCTGTGATCGCAGCCGGCTACGACGTTGTTCTCGCGACGCCTAATGGGACCAAGCCGCATATCGACGAGGCTTCGGACTCGGCACAGCATTTCGAGGGCGACGAGACCGCCTATCGGCGCGCGAAGGCGTTCTATGCCGAGGACCCCGCGATGAACCAGGTGCGTACGCTGCTCTCGGTGGTCGAGGAAGGGCTCGACGGCTATGCCGGCGTGTTCGTGCCCGGCGGTCAGGCTCCGGTGGTCGACCTGATGCAGGATCCCGCCCTGGGCGAAATCTTGCGCCACTTCCACGAGCGCGCCAAGCCGACGGCCCTGCTCTGCCACGGACCGATCGCGGTCGCGGCGGCCATGCCGCATGCGCGCGAGTTCCGTTCGGCCCTGATCGCCGGTGCTCCGGCAAAGGCGCGCGAGTGGGCCGCCGACTGGCAGTACGCCGGCTATCGCATGACCGTCTTCTCGGCGACCGAGGAGAGGGTGGTCGAGGACCACATCCTGCATGCGAAGATGTATTTCAACATGCCCGAGGCGCTCACGCTTGCAGGCGGCGAGGTGGTGACCGGCGCCGTCGATTTCGAGCCGCATGTCGTCGAGGACCGTGAACTGATCACGGGTCAGAATCCGCGTTCCGATCATCCGCTCGCGGCGCGGTTCGTCGCAGCGCTCGACCGCGCCGTCTCGGCATGAGCCTGCGCAGGACCGGCGGGCTTCTGGCGGGCCGGAGCCCGCCGATGCTCCGCCCTGCCACCAGGGAGGTATCGATGTCTGCTCCAGTGAAGATCGTAGCCAGCCTGACGGCGCGCCCCGGACGAGCCGAGGAGCTCAAGGCGCTGCTCTTCGGCATGGTCGCACCCAGCCGGGCGGAGCCGGGAAATCTGCGCTGGGACATCTGGCAGGACCAGACCGATCCGGGGCACTTCGTGCTCGACGAATTGTACACCGACGACGACGCCATCGCCGCGCACCGGACGACGCCTCACTTCAGGACCTATCTCGGTTGCATCGCCGACCTCGCCGAGCGCAAGGCGCTGGTGCTCGCGGCCATCGACGTTGCCTGACACAATCAAAAACGGCGCCGCTCGAGCCGTAAACCCCATTCCCATCCCACCGGAGATTCAGATCATGGCACTGAAAGACATCCTGCCGGGCAAGCTCGGCTTCGGCGCAGCGCCGCTCGGCAACATGTTCCGCGACATTCCCGAGAAGGAGGCCCTCGCGACCGTCGAGGCCGCCTGGACCGACGGCATCCGCTATTTCGACAATGCTCCGTTCTACGGCGCTGGCCTCGCCGAGATCCGCATGGGCGAGGCGCTCGCCGACAAGCCGCGCGATGAATACGTCATCTCGACCAAGGTCGGCCGCGTCATTCTCGACGAGGTCGAGGATGTCAGCGCCCGCGACCTCGGCGAGAAAGGCGAGGTCTTCAAACATGGACGTCCCAACCGCATCGTGAACGATTATTCGGAAGATGCGACGCTGCGTTCGATCGAGGACAGCCTGAAGCGCCTCAAGACCGATCACATCGAGATCGCCTTCGTCCACGACGTCGCCCAGGACTTCTATGGGGACGACTGGCTCGGCGTCTTCGAGATGGCGCGCAAGGGGGCCTTCAAGGCGCTCGACCGGCTGCGCGACGAAGGCGTGATCAAGGCCTGGGGGCTGGGCGTCAACCGCGTCGAGCCGATCGAGCTTCTGCTGGCGCTCGACGGCCCCCGGCCGGATGGATTCCTGCTCGCCGGGCGCTACACGCTGCTCGATCATTCCCGGGCGATTCAGCGTGTGATGCCGATGGTCGAGGAGCGCGGGCTGTCCATCGTGGTTGGCGGCCCCTACAGCTCGGGCGCGCTCGTCGGCGGGCCGAACTTCGAATATGCGCCGATCACACCGGCGATCCGTGACCGGATCGCCCGGATCAAGGCGATTGCCGACCGCCATGGCGTCAGCATGAAGGCTGCGGGGCTGCAATTCTCGCTCGCGCATCCGGCGGTCGCGGCCGTGATCCCGGGTGCCAGCCAGCCCAGCCGCATCGCCGAAGATCGCGCCGCGCTTGCTGAGGTCGTACCGAGCCAGTTCTGGCGCGAACTGCGCGAGGCCAATCTGGTTGATCCGAAGGCTCCGCTCCCCTGAGTCCATGGGCGCACGCCCGCAGATCGCATCGGCCTCGCTGCGGGCTAAGCCTTGACCGTCACGGCGGCTGCCTGCGCTCGAAGAAACGCGACGAAGTCATCCACGATCGCGGAGCGCAGGCTGTGGGACGGAAAGAGCACGCCGAAATTATAGGCGATGTCCGGGCTGAACGGACGCCAGACCAAGCCACGGCTTTCGAATGCCTGCGCCGTGAACGGGTCGGCGATGGTCGCCCCGACGCCATTGACGACGAGCTCGCAGGCGACGGCGGCGATCGAGGTGTCCACTCTGACATCCGGTACTGCCCCGGCCTCGTCCAACGCCTGCTGGAGCGCGCGATGGGCATAGCTGTCCGGCCCCTTGCCCACGAAGGCGAGGCCGTGGAGATCGCCGGGCGTCACAATGCTTTTCGCGGCCAGCGGATGCTCGGGGCGCATCACGCAAACCCCATGGGCCGGATCGAACAGTTCGATCTCCACCCCCGGCTTCTCCATCGGCAGCATGGCGAAGCCGATGTCGAATTGCCGTGTCGAGACCCAGGACGCGATCGTCTCCGAGCGTTGGACCTGCAAGCTGGCCGCGACCCCCCGCCGGGTTTCAAGAAAGCGCGCCAGCATCGTCGGCAGAAAGCGGTGCGCGAGGGCCGGCATGCTGACGATCCGCAGATTCTCGACCCGCTGCTGCCTGATCTGCGCCGCGCGCTCCGAGATGCGATCAAGCCCGATGAAGCTGCGTTCGACCTCGTCGTGAAGCGCCACCGCTTCGGCCGTGGGCAACGTCATGCCGTCGACGCGCGTGAAGAGCGCGAAGCCCAATCGCTCCTGCAGCTCCTTCAGCAGCCGCGAAACCGAGGGTTGGGAGGTGCGCAAGAGACGCGCCGCCTTCGTGAAGCTGCCGACATGCAGCACCGCGTTGAAGGCTTCCCAGTGCTTATGGCTGATTTGCGCCAAATCAAGGCACTCCCGCTTTCGATCCGCCAAGGACTTACCAGGGCACGACGCGGCCGGCAGCACCCGCCGGCTGAACGATGAGGCATGCCCATATCAAATCCGGATCGACCGATCCATACTTAGTCAATTGACAGATACCCCCTCGCACCCGAACCCTGACTGCAATCAGGACAAGAGCGAGGGGATATCGAGATGCAGAAGCGTTACCGTCGTCCGGCCACGATCGGCCTGGCCCTGCTGGTTTCCGGCCTGGCCGCGAGCCACGCCGCCGCGCAGGACACGATGTATGTCGCGGGCTATGGCGGCTCGTTCGAGCGCTTGATGCGCGAAGCCGTCATTCCGTCCTTCGAGAAGGCGAACAACGTCAAGGTCGAGTATGTCGCCGGCCAGTCGACCGCAACTCTCGCCAAGCTCCAGGCACAGCGGGCCAAACAGGAGATCGATGTCGCCATCGTCGATGACGGTCCGATGTATCAGGCGGTGCAGTTCGGCTTCTGCGCGCCGATCCAGAAGGCGCCGGTTCTCGACGACGTTTATCCGATCGCCAAGCTGGCCGACCAGGCGGTGGCTTTCGGCATCGGCGTCACCGCTCCGGTCTACAACGCCAAGATTTTCAAGGAGAAGGGCCTGCCGGTACCGACCTCCTGGGCCGATCTGGGCAATCCCGCCTATAAGGGCCAGCTCGCATTGCTCGGCGCGGCCAGCACCACCGGCCTGCACGGGCTCATCATGGTCGCGCGCGCGACCGGCGGCGGCGAAGCCAGCATCGAGCCCGGCTTCAAGGCATTCAAGGACGGCATCCGCCCGAACATCGTGACCTTTGCGCCGTCGGCGCCGAAGCTCGAGGAACTGCTCCAGAGCGGCGAGATCGCGCTGACCGTGGTCTCGCGCTCCCGCGCGGTCGCGCTGAAGAAGGAAGGCCTGCCGCTTGAAACGGTCGAGCCGAAGGAAGGCGCCGCCGCTCTGATGGTGACGATGTGCCCGGTGGTCGACAGCGACGTGCCGGCGCAGGCGCAGAAATTCGTGCAGCACATGCTCTCGCCCGAGATCCAGAAGGCCTTCGCCAAGGCAGGTTACGGCCCGGTCAACCGCAAGACCGAGCTCAGCGAGGACGAGAAGGCCGGGCTCGCCGTTGGCGACGAAGCGGTCGGCAAGCTCGCGAAGATCGATTGGCCGACGGTCAACCAGAACCGCGCCGCCTGGACGCAGCGCTGGAACCGCGAAATCGAGCGCTGAGCGCCTGTCCCTTCCGGCCGGCTCAGCCCGGCCGGAAGGCCTTTCCAACGGAATGTGCTGATCATGGCGAAAATTGCGCTCGAGGCGCTCACCAAGCGCTTCGCGAGTTTCACCGCGCTCGCCGGCATCGATCTGGCGATCGAGCCCGGCGAGTTCGTCGGCCTGCTCGGCCCTTCGGGCTGCGGCAAGACGACGACGCTCAACATCGTCGCGGGGTTCGAGGAGCCCAGCAGCGGGCGCGTTCTGCTCGATGGCCGTGACCTGGTCGGCGTGCCTGCCAGCAAGCGCGGCATGGGCATCGTCTTCCAGAGCTATGCGCTGTTTCCGCATATGACGGTGGCGGAGAACGTCGCCTTCGGGCTCGAGATGCGCGGCATCGGCCGCTCCGAGCGTGACGGCAAGGTTCGCCAGGCGCTCGATCTCGTCCATCTCTCGGCGATGGCGGATCGCTATCCGCGCCAGCTTTCCGGCGGCCAGCAGCAGCGCGTCGCGCTGGCGCGGGCGCTGGCGATCGAGCCGGCGCTGCTCCTGCTCGACGAGCCGCTTTCCAATCTCGACGCCAAGCTGCGCGAGGAGATGCAGATCGAGATCCGGGCGATCCAGCGCCGGGTCGGCACCACGACCATCATGGTCACGCATGATCAGGCCGAGGCGCTGGCGACCTGTGACAGGATCGCGGTGATGGATGCGGGTCGCATCGTCCAGTTCGCCGATCCGCTGACGCTCTACGATGCGCCGGCAAGCCGCTTCGCCGCGGCCTTCGTCGGCCGTTCCTCGCAGTTCGCCGCGACCATCGTCTCGGTGTCCGGCGATGTAGCGAGCCTGCGGATCGATGGCGTGTCCGACGCGGTCGGCGGCCGGATCCGCGGGGCGCTGCCCGGCGGCTCGTCCGTGCTGATCGCGCTGCGTCCCGAAAAGGTGCAGGTCGCAGCCGCTGGAACAGGGGCGATCGACGGACGCCTCGCCTCGCGGGTTTTCCAGGGAAATGCCTGGCTTTTCGCGATCGAGACCCCGGTCGGCGCCGTGCTGGCCTCCGAGCCGCATCGCGGCGTGCCGCGTTTCGCCGAGGGCGACGCCGTCTCCGTCAGCTGGCGCGCAGAGGATGCCGCCGTCGTACCGGAGCGCGGCCATGGCTGACGCGACGCGCCGCCGCGCGCCTTATCTCCTCAGCCTGCCGGCGCTCTTGATCTTCGCGGCCCTGCTGCTGGTGCCGCTGGCAATGATCGTCGGGCTGAGTTTCCAGGCCTACGATCTCAATACCGGCCGCATCGAGGGGCTGACGCTCGGCAACTACGCCGACACGCTGGGCGATTCCTATTATCACGGCATCTTCCTGCGGACACTCGGCATCGCGCTGGCGACGACGCTGGTCTGCATCCTGATTGGTGCGCCTGAGGCCTATTTCCTTTCGCGCATGAAGGCGCCCTGGCGCTCGATCTTCCTGATCGTGACACTGAGCCCGCTGCTGATCTCGGTCGTCGTTCGTACGCTTGGCTGGGCGCTTCTCTTCGGCCGCAACGGCGTGATCAATCAGGTACTCGCGGCGCTGGGACTCGCCTCGGGGCCGATCCCGATGCTCTATACGGTGCACGGCGTGATCATCGCGCTGGTCCACGTCGCCGTGCCCTTCATGGTGATCTCGGTCTGGGCCTCACTGCAGCGGCTGGATCCGCGGGTGATCCGGGCCGCGCAGTCGCTCGGCGCCAGCGAATTCACGATCTTCCGGCGCATCGTGCTGCCTCAGGTCGCGCCCGGCATCCTCTCCGGCTCGCTGATCGTCTTCGCCCTGGCGGCGAGCGCCTTCGCGACGCCTGCGATCATCGGCGGCCGGCAGCTCAAGGTCGTCGCCACGGCGACCTATGACGAGTTCCTCGGCACCTTGAACTGGCCGCTCGGCGCGGCCGTCGCGGTCGTCCTGCTGATCGTCAACGCCACGATCATGCTGACCTACAACCGCATCGTCGAGCGCCGCTATTCGAGGTTTGCCCAATGAGCCGCAATGGGCCTTTCGCGGTGCTGTTCCACAGCCTCTTCGTCGCCTTCATGCTGGCGCCGCTGGCGGTGGTCATGTGGATGTCGCTGACGCCATCGAACCTGCTCTCCTTGCCGACCACGGAGCTCTCGCTGCGCTGGTTCCGCGCGATCCTCGGCCATTCGCAGTTCCTCGAGGCGTTCTGGTTCAGCATCCTCCTGGGTGTCATCGCCGCCACCATCGCGATGCTGCTCGCCGTCCCCGCCGCGCTGGCGTTGGCGCGGCACCGCTTTCCGGGGCGGGACGCGTTCGTGGCGCTGTTCCTGTCGCCGCTGATCATCCCGCATGTCGTGCTCGGCGTTGCGTTCCTGCGCTTCTTCACGCAGATCGGCACGACCGGCTCGTTCATCGGCCTGCTCGGCAGCCATGTGCTGGTGATCTTCCCCTATGGACTGCGTCTGGTGCTCGCCGCCCTGACGACGAGCGACCCGGCAATCGAGCGCGCCGCGATCTCACTCGGCGCCTCGCAATGGACCGTGTTCCGCCGGGTGCTGCTGCCATTGATGATTCCGGGCGTCGCCGGCGGCTGGATGATTTCCTTCATCCAGAGCTTCGACGAGGTGACGATGACGGTCTTCGTCGCCACGCCGTCCTCGATGACGCTGCCCGTGCGCATGTACCACTACATCGAGGAATCGATCGATCCGCTGGTCGCGTCCGTCTCGACCGTCGTGATCCTCCTGACCTTCCTGCTCATGGCGATCGTCGACCGCATCTACGGGCTGGACCGCATCCTGGTGGGCAAGGGCTGAGGGCCCTGCCGGACATTTCTGATCTTTGAGGACAAATCCCATGAAAGCGATCGTGGTCGGGGCCGGCGTCGTCGGCGCATCCGTGGCTTATCGCCTTGCGCAGGCCGGTGCGGATGTCACCATCGTCGAGGAGCGTCGGCCGGGCGGCGGCACCTCGAGCGTGACCTATGCCTGGGTCAATGCCTGCGAGAAGCTGACGTCGCATGCCTACTTCCGCCTGAACTTCGCTGGACGGCAGGCGCATGAAGCGATCCTGGCGGAGTTTCCCGGGGCGGACTGGTATCACCGGCCCGGCGTGCTGCAGTGGCAGGATGCCGAGGCCGAGGCTGGCGGCCGTGACGGCACAGACCCGCTGTCCAAGCTGCGTCAGCTCGTCGAATGGGGCTATCCGGCCGAGGTGCTGAGCCTCGATGACGTCCGCAAGCTGGAGCCCGACCTCGCCCCGGAGGCGATCGGCAACGCGCCGGTCATCCATTATCCGCAGGACGGCTGGCTCGACCCGGTGCCCTATGCCGGTGCCCTGGTCGGCGCCGCGATCGAGCGGCATGGCGCACAGTTCATGGAGGGCAGGGCCGAGCGTCTCGTTCTTGCCGGCGATCGCTGCGAGGGCATCGTACTGGCAGATGGCCGCGCTCTGACGGCCGATGTGGTCGTGAACTGCGCCGGGCGCTGGCTCAACGAATTCATCGAGCGGCCGGAGCACCGGATCCCGCTGGCACCGACCCTCGGCATCGTCGCCTACACGCCGCCGTCGGGCGCGCGGCTGCACAGCGCACTGCGGACGCCGCTGGTCAACATGCGCCCCGATGGCGGCGGCCGCTTCCTGCTCCGGTCGAACGAGCTCGACCGGTTGCTCGAGACCGATGAGGGCGCGGTTCCCGCTCATCCCCAGGCGCAGGAACTGATGCGCCGCGCGGCCAAGACGATCCCGGCGCTCGCGAAAGTGCAGGTCGAGGCCGTCAGGATCGCGACCCGCCCGATCCCGAAGGACAGCTACTCCGCGGTCGGCCCAGTGCCGGGACTCGGGAATTACTACGCCGTCGTGACCCATAGCGGCGTGACGCTGGGCGCCTTCCTCGGCGAGGCCGTCGCCGACGAACTCGTCAACGGACGCTCGCGCGAGGAACTCGCCGAGTTCCGCCCGAGCCGCTTCTTCAACTGAACGGAGCCCGATCATGCGTGTCGCCATCATGGGAGCCGGTGCCGTCGCCTTCGCCAGCGCGGCCTTCCTGATCGAGCGCGGCCACGAGGCCGTGCTTTGGTCTCCTTCCGGCAAGAGCACGGCCGCCCTTGCAACCGGGCAGCCGCTGCTCAGCCAGGGCAAGATTAGCGGCGAGTTCCGTCCGGTCGTCGCAGCGAGCTGTGAAGCGGCGCTGGCCGGTGCCGACGTGGTGCTGATCGCGCTGCCGGCCAACGGCCACAAGCTCGTCATGGACGCGATGGTTCCGCTCCTGACCCCAGGCCAGGCGGTCGTCATCTCCTCGCATGCTTCGCTGGGCGGCTTCTATCTGGCGCAGCGCCTGAAAGAGCGCGGCGTTGAGCTGCCGATCATCGCTCTCAGCACGACCGTCCTGCGGGCGCGCCGGATCGGCGAGACCGAGGTCAAGATCGCCACCATCCGCAGCAAGGTCGATCTCGCCACCTTGCCGAAGCGCCTCGGCGAGGCCGGGCTGGAACTCTGCAATGCGCTGTTCGGAGAGCGTTTCCGGCAGGTCGACAGCCTCCTTGCCGTGGCCCTGAGCAACGTCAATCCGCAGAGCCACATGGCGCTGGCACTTTGCAACTTCACCCGTATGGAACAGGCCGAGGCCTGGGGCCAGAGCGAGCACATGACGGCGTCCGTCGGCCGGCTGCTCGAGGCCATCGATGCCGAGCGGCTCGCGCTCGCTTCGGCCTTCGGTGTAACGGTTCGGACGATGCGCGAGCATTACTCGCTGACTTACGGCGTGCCAGACGCACCACTCAGTGAGACCGCTCGGATGCTCGCCGAAACGCAGCCCGTCACGCTCGGGCCTGCAACGATCGACACGCGCTACACGCTGGAGGACGTTCCGTTCGGCCTGTTGCCGTTGAGCGAGCTCGGGCGGATGGCAGGCGTGCCGATGCCGCTGCATGCGGCCGGCTTGGCGATCTTCTCCGCTCTCTATGGGCGCGAACTCACCGCGGAGAATGACATCCTCCCCCTGATGATGGCGGCCGGACTGTCACGCGAGCAGCTATCGGCCTAGGGCCGCGCGTCGTCGTTGGCGTGCGTTGGGGCTCGCCAGTCAGCGAGCGGGAGTGTTCCGCTCGCGGTTGGCTTTTGGAGGGCGGGCTGGCCGGCCGTTCGCGAGCGGGCTTGGTCTGGTGCTTTGCGCGGAGAACGCGAAAACCCCGCCTCGGTTGGAGACGGGGTTTGGCTTGTTTTGGTTGCGGGGGCCAGATTTGAACTGACGACCTTCAGGTTATGAGCCTGACGAGCTACCGGGCTGCTCCACCCCGCGACAAGGGCTTGAACCGGTTTCCAGGCATTTTTGGGCCTGGTCTTGAG
>NZ_DASYHA010000013.1:0-32699 GCF_035999205.1 Allobosea sp. | reverse complement strand
GCGCTTGGCGAGGAACTCTTCCATCATCCGGGCGGGCTCGCCGGTGGCGTAGGCCTCGCGCTGGTTGCGGATGCCGGCGGCCAGGCACTCGCGGAAGCTGGCCTCCGTCACCTCGCGGAAGCGGGCCTTGTTGAGGCGCATGGCAACGGGCGGCTTGCCGGCGAGTTCGGTGGCCAGCGCGAGCGCGGCCTCCATCACCTGCTCCTGCGGCACGATGCGGTTGATCAGGCCGATGCGGAAGCTCTCCTGCGCATCCATCATCCGGCCGGTCAGCGTCAGGTCGATGGTGCGGGCGATGCCGATCATCTCCCGCATGATCCAGGGGCCGGTCACCGAGGCGATGCCGGAATTGATCTCGGGCTGGCCCATGGTGACGCCCTCATGGCCGATGCGCAGGTCGCAAAGCAGCGAGACCTGAAAGGCCGAGCCGGCGGCGACGCCGTTCAGCGCCGCGATGATCGGCTTGGAGAGCGAGCGGATGCGGTCGTAGAGGTGCTCCCACTCACCCATCCAGACTTCGGCGCGGTCGGCATCGAAGGTCTTGGTCTCGTTGAGGTCCTGCCCCGCCCCGAAGGCGCGATCACCGGCGCCGGTCAGGATGATGGCCCGGACGGCCTCGTTCGCCTCGAGCTCGTCCAGAGCCTCGACCAGCCGCGCCCGCATCGGCGCGTTCCAGGCGTTGAGAACCTGCGGTCGGTTCAGCGTCAGGATGCCGACCGGCCCGCGGATCTCACTGAGAACGGAATCCTTCATGATATTCTCCAGGGATGATGCGATCAGCTCTGCCGGCGCGGGTTCAGGATGTCGCGCAGGTGATCTCCGACGAGATTGATGGCGACCACGGTCACGAGCAGTGCCAGGCCCGGGTAGAAGCTGATCCAGAACTTGCCCGAGAGCATGTACTGATAGCCGTTGGCGATCAGCAGCCCGAGGCTGGGTTCGGTGACCGGCACGCCCAGGCCGAGGAACGACAGGGTCGCCTCGAGCGCGATGGCGCGCGCCACCTGCACGGTCATGATGACCATGAGCGGCGGCAGGCAATTGGGCAGCAGATGCCGGAACAGGATGCGGGTCGGCGACGCGCCGAGCGCTGTCGCCGCCTCGACATATTCCTTGCGGCTTTCGACGAGTGCGCTGGCGCGCGCAGTCCGCGCATAGGCCGCCCACTCGACGATGATCAGCGCGAGAACCACATTGAAGATGCCCTTGCCCAGGAAGGCCAGGATCATCAGCGCGATCAGGATCGTCGGGAATGAAAGCTGGAGGTCGACCAGCCGCATCAGCGCGGCTTCCAGCTTGCCGCCGACATAGGCTGCAACGAGGCCGAGCGTCGCTCCGATCCCGGCGGCGGCAACGGCGGACGCGACGCCGACGCCCAGAGAGATGCGCAGCCCGTAGAGGATGCCGGACAGCATGTCGCGGCCCTGATCGTCGGTGCCGAGCCAGTACACCATGCCCGTCGCCGACCTGGCGCCCGGCTCCAGCCGCCCGTCCATGATGTCGAGCTGCATCAGATCATAGGGGTTCTGCGGTGCGATCCATGGTGCCAGCAGAGCGAGCAGGACGATGCAAGCGAGCACGACGAGGCCGACCATCGCCGAGCGCGACGACTTGAAGGCGCGCCAAAAGCGCTGAAACGGAGTTACGGGCGCAGCGGCGGAAGAGCGATCGATCGCGGTCATTTGCCGATCCGGACGCGGGGGTCGAGCGCTGTGTAGAGCGCATCGACGATGAGGTTGATCAGCACGAACATCAGGACGACGATCATCAGATAGGCGACGATCATCGGCCGATCGAGCACGTGGATGCTGTCGATGATCAGCTTGCCCATGCCGGGCCAGGCGAAGATCGTCTCGGTGACGACCGAGAAGGCGATGAGTGATCCGAACTCCAGGCCCACGATCGTGACCACGGGGATCAGGATGTTCTTCAGCAGATGCACGAAGATGATGCGGTTTTCCGCAAGTCCCTTCGCTCTGGCGGTACGAATGTAGTCCTGCGGAACGATCTCCTGCGTTTCGGCGCGGACCAGGCGCATCACCAGAGAAATCTTGAACAGCGCGAGATTGAGCGCCGGCAGCATCATGTGATGCAGTCCGTCCAGTGTCAGGAACGACCACGGCACTCCGAACAGCTCGCGGGTCTCGCCGCGCCCGCCTGAGGGCATCCAGCCAAGCTGGACGGCGAAGACCATGATGAGCAGGAGGCCGACCCAAAATCCCGGCAGCGAAAAGCCCAGGATGGAGCCGGTCATGATGGCCTTCGAGATCCGCGATTGCGGTTTGACGCCGGCATAAAGGCCCAGCGGAATGCCGATCGTGATCGCCAGCAGCATCGCTGCGACGGCGAGCTCCAGCGTTGCCGGCATGCGCTGCAGGATCACCTTCAATGCCGGCTCGTTGTAGACGAAGCTGCGGCCGAGATCGCCATGAACTGCGCCGCCCAGAAAGGCGAAATACTGCTGCCAGAGCGGTCGGTCGAGGCCGAAGGCGGCAATGGCGCGCGCGCGCTCCGCCTGGTCCGCCTCCGGCGAGATCAGAACCTCGACGGGGTCGCCGATCACGTGGATTCCGATGAAGACGATGACGGTCATCGCCAGGACGACGAAGAGCGCCTGGCCCAGGCGCACGAAAGCCCAGCCTGTCACGGGAGTTGCTCCGACAAGTTGCTGGCGGCGGCCGCTATCGGCCGCGCGCGGTCAAGCGCTTTGATCACCGGCAGGACGCTCGGCAATGTTTCGAGTGATCTTATCGCGTCGATGATCGTGTCAGCCTCCGGCCCATCGACAAGTGCGCGGAACTTGCTCTCGGCGTCGGCATCGGTCCAGCGGCGTTCGTGGCGGGCGACGACCGGCGTATCGAGATCCGTCTCGCAGGAGAAGCTGCCGCGAGCCGTCTTGATGGTGACGCTGCTCGGCCTCCTCCGCAAGGGCAGCACGCGACCGTTTGCGGCATGAGGATCGTGCTCCCCGACGGTGACCCTGCGGCGCAATGCCTGCACATCGGCGCGGCGGTCTGTCTCGTCCGACAGCCAGTCCGGACCGCCGGGAACGCCGAGACAAAGCATGGCGAAGGCGTGCGGGAAGCTGAACTGCCTGCTCGCGAAAGTAGCGGGTTCCTGATTGGCGAAACGCGCCGAGGTCGCTGCGGCTCCGGTGGTCAGGTGGATCGCCTCGATCTCCGTCGGCTCGATCGCATGCTCGGCGAGGAGATCGGTCAGGTTCGCCATTGCCGGCAGCAGCATGCCGCAGCACGGCCAGTCCTTGTAGACGATGCCGGAGATAGCCCAGCTTTCGCCCCAGGCCGCCGTCAGGCGCTCAGGGCGAGCGTTCGGTGCCGACAACATGCGGAAAAAGCCGTTATCGCCATCGACCAGATCGGGCAGGGCGGTCGAGCCTGCCTCCGCCGCCAGGACGCCGCCAAGCCCCGCAAGCGCGCACCAGCCGGTGTCGCAGTATTTCGTATCCGGCAGATCGACCGCCAGATTCCATTTCGCGCCGATCGGTACGGGCGCATTGGACAGCGCATGGGCATAGGCTTGGGCTCCGACGGCAGGTTCGAGCGCCCGCAGGCGCGCTCCAGCGCCGACAGCCGCCATCACCACCGGTGCCGCGATTCCCCAGACCGGTGCGAAGACCTGCCGGCCCTCGGCATCAGCAACATAATAGCTGCCGGTCGCGGCCGAGAGGCGCGCGGCTAGTTCATAGCCGGTCGCGATCGAGAGCAGGAGATCCGCTCCCGATGTCTCATGCACGCGGGCCAGCGCCAGAGCGGCGGCGACAGCGCCGCAGCCGAAATGTGCGCCGGCACAGCCTTCTTCGAAATCCATCGCGTCGCCGAGCCGCGCCAGCAGATAGGCGTCGCCCATCAGCGACGTCCGGCCTGCCGCATGACCCATGCCGGCTGCGACCCGCGCGGAGATGTCGCCGGCGCGGGTCGCCTGCGCCGCGACCACGCAGGCCAGCATATCGAGCAGCATGCGCTTCGTTTCGGCTCGCACGCCCTCGGGAAGATCTCCCAGTGCCAGCGCCGAGGCGCGGGTCGCAAGCGCCTCCAGCCCGGTCATGCCACTGGCTCGGCGTAGAAGGCGCTCGTCCGGGACATCGGATTGGCGTTGAATTTGACGACGCCCTTGCGGGTCGCCCAGTTGGCGCGGGTGTAGAAGATCGGGATCATGCCGGCATCGTCGTTGAGGATCTTCAGCGCCTGGTCGATCAGCGTCTGCCGCTTGGCCCCGTCCATAGTCCGCAGCGCCTCGATGCCAAGCTCGTCCACCTTCGCATTCGAGTAGGCAGCGCGGTTGGAGCTGCCGAGGCCGCGCTTGGGATCGGCCGTCATCACAAGCGAGCGTAGCGTGATCAACGCGTAGGGCGAGTTGAAGCCGGCCATGAAGGCGGAATAGGCGCGGGCGGATGCCTTCGACAGGAACGGCGCCATCGGGGCCGTTTCCACCGTGGTGCGGATGCCGATCCGGGTCAGGCCCTGGGCCAGCGCCTGGAGCACGGCGGTGTCGTTGGCGAACTGGCCGTTCGGGCCGTGGACGGTGAGCTGGAAGCCTTCCGGGTATCCGGCCTGCTTGAGCAGATCCTTCGCCTTCGCGAGATCGACCGGCAGAGGCTTCAGCCCGCGCGCATGGTCGGACGCGGCCGTGCTGACGAGCTGGCTCGCCGGCGTGCCCTGGCCCGCCATCAGGCGGTCGACGATCGCCTGCCTGTCGAAGGCGAGCGCGATCGCCTGGCGCACGCGGATGTCGGTCAGCGGGTTCTTCGCAAGCGGCTTGCCGCCGTTGTCGAAGACAAAGGGCGTGGTCTCGCGGGAGGTGTCGAGCGCGAGATAGACGGAGAGATAGGCGGCCGTGCTGGCGATCTCGATCTTCGGGTCGCTCTGGAGCTTGGCGACGTCCTGGACCGGCACTCCGTCGATGATGTCGACATCGCCCGTGGAAAGCGCAGCGACGCGTGCGCCGGGGTCGCTGAGATAGCGGATGATGAGCTGATCCCAGCCCGGCTTGCCGCCCCAGAACTCCGGATTGGCGACGAGTTCGAGGCGCTCGCCCGGCGCGAAGCTGCGGTAGCGATAGGGGCCAGTGCCGATGGCCAGTGGACCGGCCGTCATCGCGGCGGTCGTCGCCTCGGCGTGCAGCTTTCGCGACAGCATGCAGACCGGGCAGAGCTTGTAGGCGAAGATCGGGTCGGGCTCGCGCGTCTTGATCCGCACCGTCGTCCGGTCGACGATCTCGACGCCGACGATGTCGCGGACATTCGAGATGAAGGAGGCGACGCTGTTGGGGATGTTAGCGGCGCGCTTGAAGCTGAACTCGATGTCCTCGGGCTCGAACGGCGTGCCGTCATGGAACGTGACGCCCTCGCGCAGCTTGAGTTCCCAGGTCGTGTCGTCCAGCGCCTTCCAGCTCGTCGCCAGCCCGGGGATCAGCGCCCCTGTCGGATCCTGGCTGATCAGCGGGCTGTAGATCTGCAGCAGGGCCTGCGCGCTGGTGAAGGCGTCGTGGAAATGCGGATCCAGCGAAGTCGGTCCTGTCGTCAGCGCCATCCTGAGCGTCCGGTCGGCCGCCCGAGCGCCATGCATAGGCAACGCGGCAGCCAGACCGCCCAGCATCAAGCCCAAATAGGTCCTGCGATCCATTTCACTCTCCCGTTTCGCGTGGCGGCCTCGGCACTTGCCGGGCTCTGGAGACCGCCGCCTCTCGACCATGTCCGTGCTGCGCCGCGTGGCGCACTCATTTCCCGATGCGATAGCCCGATCGTTCGAGGTCGAACGCGTTCTCCACCCCGCGCGGCAGGTCGCTCTTTTTGATCCGCTGCGTCGGCGTCTTGGGGAACTCCTCAATGCGCTCGATGTAGCGGGGGATCTGGAAATAGGGCATCCGGCTCTCGCACCACTTGATCAGGTCGAGCGGATCGGGCTCGCGCCCTCCGGTCGGCCGGATGAACAGCTTGAGGTCGTCATCGCCCATCTCGCTGGGCACGCCGACAAGCGCGCATTCCTCGATGTCGTCATGGGTCAGCAGGATGCGCTCGACCTCCCAGGCCGAAATGTTGACGCCGCGTCGGCGGACGCTGTCCTTCTTGCGCCCGGCATAGAACAGGAAGCCGTCTTCGTCGCGTCTTGCGAGGTCGCCGGTCGAGAACCAGCCATCCTTCATCAGGGCCGCGCTCGCCTCCGGCATGCGGAAATAGCCGATGAAGGAAAGCCCGGCTTCGAGCGGGCGCACGGTGATCTCGCCCGCCTCGCCGACCGGCACTTCGGCGCCATCCTCGCTGCGCAGCACCACCTCGTAGAAGGGCAATGCCCGCCCGCAGGAGCCGACGCGCCCCTCGGGATTGATGGTCACGAAGGTCGTCATCTCCGAGAGCCCGTAACCCTCGTGCAGCGGGATGCCGAAACGATCCTCGAAAGCCTTCCAGACATCGAGCGGGCAGCCGCCGCCCCAGGCCATGCGGACCTTGTGCTCGCGGTCGCGCGCGCTCGCAGGTTGCTTCAGCAGCAGCGGCAGCACGCCGCCGAGATAATGGATGTGGGTGACGTCGTAGCGCCGGACCTGGTCCCAGAACTGCGAGGCGCTGAAGCGGTCGACCTGGGCGAGAGTCAACGGCTGCATCAGCGCGGCGATCAGCACCGATACGCCGGCGCCGTGATGCAGCGGCTCCCAGAGCAGGAAGACGTCGCCGGCCTTGGCACCGGTCAGAGCCAGCGTGCCCATCGGCCCTGCGCGCAGGCTGCGGTCGGTCTTCAGTACGCCCTTGGGCTCGCCGGTCGTACCCGAGCTCGGCGTGATCGCGATGACGTCGTCGGGTCCAACCTTGACGGCCGGAGCGGCTGGGTTCGCCGCCGCGATGACACCGGCGAAGCCAGCCGGCTCGTCGCCGCCGCGCCAGAGCACCGAGAGGCCGGGCAGCCGCGCGGTGGCCGGAGCCAGCACGGCGGCATAGTCGCGGTCGGCAATCAACCAATGCGGCTCGAAACGGTCGAAGACGAAATCCAGCGCGGCGCCCTTGAGATGGACGTTGACCGGGATGCGGACGAGCCCGGCCTTGGCCAGGGCGAAGATGGTGACGATGTGGTCGGGGTGGCTCGGCAGCATCACCGCGACCCGGTCGCCGGGCTTCGCGCCGGCAGCGAGCAATCCGTTGGCGAGGCGGTTGATGCGCTCGTTCAATGCGCCGATCGTGAAGCTGTCCTCACCGAAGCGGCAATAGACATGCCCGGGGTCAATGGCGGCGCGCCGCTCCCAGAGCGCTGCGATGGTCATGTCGTCGGTCTGCATCGGGTCTGTCCGGGTGGGAACGAAGTGCGTTGCGCCTTCGCGTAACGCGCTTCTGAAAATCGAAATGCAATAACGTAGATTGAATATTGATATTCCGTCGGGCAGCCTGTCAAGCGCTTCGATCGCCGCCCATCATTGACAGCGCGCGCACATTGAAATAATCAATATTGATATACAATAATGGATTTGCGATGTCTGATATCGAACTGGAACGCCGCGGCGCCGTCGCCATCGTCGCCATCAACCGCCCGGCAAAGCGCAATGCGCTGAACGGTCTCGCCTGGAAGGATCTCGGCGACAGCTTCGTTCGGCTGCGTGAGGACGAGACGGTGCGCGCAATCGTGCTGACGGGGCGTGGCGGGGCCTTCTGCGCCGGCGACGACATCGGCGCCTTTGCGTCCCTGCGGGACGATCCGGCTGCTCGGCAGGTCTATTGGAACTCGATCATGGCCGCCTATGCGGCGGTGTCGGCCTCGCAGGTACCGGTGGTCGCGGCTGTGAGCGGTCCCTGCGTCGGCGGCGGCTGCACACTGGCCCTGCGCTGTGATTTCCGCATTGCCGACGCTACGGCTCGCTTCGGCGTGCCGCCGGCCAAGCTCGGACTGGTCTATCCCGCAGACAGCACGCAATTGCTGGTCGCGACGGCAGGAGCCAACACCGCCAGGCGCATGCTCTATACCGGAGAGCTGATCGATGCGCAGGCGGCCCTGTCCTGCGGGCTGGTGAGCGAACTGGTCACGGGCGATCCCGTCGCCGCAGCACTGCGTTTCGTCGAGCCGATGACCGCGAACGCCCCGCTGTCGATCCTCGCTTCCAAGATCGCCTGCGACGCCTCTGTCTCGGGCCGTAGCGCCGTGGTCGCGGCCGAGGTCGCCGCGCTGTCGGACAAGGCTGACCGGAGCGAGGATTACCGGGAAGGCGCGCGCGCTTTTGCCGAGAAGCGCAAGCCCGTCTTCACCGGACGTTGAAGCGCAGCGGGAGATCGCGACGATGACCAGCCCCGTCGAAGTGCCTGATGATGCCAATGTCTATGCGGCGCTGATCGATCCTAACCAGAATCCAGCCCGCATCTTCATCGAGACGGAGACCGGCCGCACGGTGGCCTTCGGCGCGATTGCGGGCGCCACCGCGCGCTTCGCGGCTCTGCTGGCCCGGCAGGGCGTCTCCCGCGGCCGCATCGTCGCCGGCATTCTCGAGAAGTCGCCCGAAGCGATCATGCTCTATCTGGCGGCCAGTCGCCTGGGCGCGATCTACCTGCCCGTGCATATCGGCCTCACCGATGGCGAGATTGCCCATATCCTGGCCGATGCGGAGCCGATCACGGTCGTCTGCGACCCGGTGCGGGAGGGGGCCGTCCGTGCCGCCGGCCATCCCCGCATCCTGACCCTCGCCAGCGACGGCACGGGTACGCTGGCCAGCGAGAGCGAGGGGCTCGACGGGATCGAAGAACTCGCCGTCATGGCGCCCTCCGAGCCCAATGCGATGGTCTATACCTCCGGGACGACTGGCAAGCCCAAAGGTGCGCTGATCTCCTGTGGCGCCGTGATCTGGAATGCGCGGGCCTTGGCGCAGGCGTGGCAGATCACGGCGGGCGACACGCTGCTTCACGCCAACCCGATGGCATATGGGCTCTTTGGCACGACAACCCCCGCATTGGCGGGCGGCGCCGCAATGATCCTGCTGCCTAAATTCGAGACCGAAGCCGTCCTCAGGCAACTGCCGCGCGCGACGATGTTCTCCGGCGTGCCGACCTATTACAGCCGCCTCCTGGCCGATCCGCGCTTCGACGCGACGCTCTGCGCCGGGATGCGCCTCTTCGTCACCGGATCGGCGCCGATGCGGGCGGATTCCTTTGCAGCGTTCGCTGAGCGCAGCGGACATGTGCTGCTCGACCGTTACGGCCTGACCGAGGCGCTTATCGTGAGCTCGAACACGGTCGCCGATGCCCGCAGACCCGACACCTCCGGCCTTGCCTTGCCGGGCTCGCGGCTGCGGGTCGTCGATGAGCAGGGGCAGGAGATTGCACCGGGCGAGGTCGGCAAGATCGAACTGCTGCAACCCTATCCATTCCTGGGCTACTGGCGCGACGAAGCGAAGACACGGGCCGCCTTCCGGGATGATTGGTTCATCACCGGGGATTTCGGCCGCCTCGACGCGAACGGCTATCTCAGCGTGCTCGGGCGCGGCGCCGATCTGATCATCACCGGCGGTCTCAACGTCTATCCCAAGGAAATCGAGACCGCCGTGAATGCCCTTGACGGCGTGATGGAAACGGCAGTCATCGGCGTGCCGCATCGCGACTTCGGCGAGGCGGTCGTCGCGGTCGTGCAACTGCGCGCGGGAACGGCCTTCGACCCGCAGGATGCCATCGTCAGGCTCAAGCGGGAGCTCGCTGGGTACAAGGTGCCCAAGCGGATCGAGATCGTGCCCGAGATGCCGCGCAACACTCTGGGCAAGATCCAGAAGAACCTGTTGAAGCAGCGATTTTTCGAGAGTTTCGCTGGGTAAGCCGCGGGTTTCGGCGCGCCGGCAAAGATGCTAACCCGAAATCAGTCAGGCTTGAGCTTGGGACGTGGATGACAGCGCCGATAACCTCCAGCCCATCAGCGATCGTGGGCACTGCTGATAGCGCCCGGCAGCGGCCGGTGGGCGCCGAGGATATCGACGAGCGCCTCTTCGTCGCCTCGGTCGCGAAGGCGATGCGCGTGCTGGAGACTTTCGACAAGGACGCCGCCAGCCTGAGCCTGTCCGACATCGCGGTCCGCACCGGGCTCGGTCGCAGCGCCGCGCAGCGATTCATCTACACGCTCGAGCGACTGGGCTATCTCGATCGCGACGAGCCTTCCAAGCGCTACATGCTGTCGAAGAAGGTCTATCGCTTCGCTCAGCATGCGCTCTCGGCCAATGCGGGTCTCGATGCAGCCTACCCGTTCATGCGGGCCCTGAACGAGCGCACGCGAGAGACGATCTCATGGGTCGAGGTCGACCGCGCCGAGATCGTTATCATAGCCACCGTCCCGAGCACGTTGATTTCCTCGGTCAACCTTCCGGTCGGCACGCGCTTTCCGGCGCTGTCTTCGTCCTCCGGCCAGGTTCTGCTGGGATACTCGTCGCCGGCCCATGTCGAGAAGGTCTGGTCGATCTCGGATCCTTCGGTCGCCACACGCACGAAGGCTGCCGATGCCGGCGCGATGATCCGCATCCTCGAGCAGGTGAAGACGGTGGGCTTCTCGGTCACCGAGAAGAACATGGAGCAGGGCAGCATCTCCGTTTCCGCGCCCGTTCACGACAGGGCCGGCCGCGCACTCGGCGCCATCAACCTGTCGAGCCTGACCATGCGCTACGACCGCGAGACGGCGATCACCCAACTCGCGCCATTGGTCGTCGAGGCTGCCCGCCAGGCTTCTGCCGCCCTGATCTCCTGAACTTCCGTCCAGTTCGGGACGTATTTGCGTCCCGGCCTAACGCAACGCCGCTTGTGGCGGTGCTGCGTCGGCATGCGCGCTGCGCGCGCCCGCGGCGAACGCATGGCTGTCGAACGGGTTGCGCCGCCTTGACAGCATCGTGAAATTGTCTTCAAATATTCAATATTACATACCAATAATACGGGGATCGCAATGACCGCTCAACTCAAGCGCCGCATGCGTGGCGCCCTTCTCGCCGTCACCGCGCTCGGTCTGGTGACCGCGACCCATGCCCAAGCCGAAAAGCTGACCATCGGCATCGGCGGCTCGGTCAACTCGCTCGACCCGCACTTCTACAGCACGACGCCCAACAACCTGGTCGCCTTCCACATCTTCGACCGGCTGGTGCATCGGTCCTTCGACGGCAAGCTGACGCCCGGCCTCGCCACCGAGTGGCGCTCCGTCTCGCCCACCATCTGGGAGTTCAAGCTGCGCGAGGGCGTGACCTGGCATGACGGCAAGCCCTTTGCCGCCGAGGACGTCGCTTTCACCCTGAAGCGCGCTCTCAACGTGCCGAATAATCTCGGCGGTTTCGCCGGCATCCTGCGGCCGATCGCCAATGTCGAGATCGTCAGCCCAACGGTGCTGCGCATCACGACAGCGAGCCCGACCCCGAACCTGCCGAGCGACCTGACCCGCATCGCCATCGTCTCGCGCCATGCCGGCGGCGACGCCACGACCGCCGACTACAACAGCGGCAAGGCCTCGATCGGCACCGGCCCGTTCAAGCTCGTCAGCTACACCCCCGGCGAGCGGATCGAGTTCGTCCGCAACGACGCGTGGTGGGGCGGCAAGAGCGAGTGGGATGCCGTTACGCTGCGGCTGATCGGCAATGTCGCGGTGCGCACCGCAGCCCTGCTCGCCGGCGACCTCGACGTGATCGACGCGCCGTCCGCCAGCGACCTTCCACGGCTGGAAAGCTCGCCCCAGATCAAGGTCGCCTCGGTCGCGGGCCTGCGCGTCAACTATGTCGTGCCGATGTTCAAGCCGGCGGCCGACGCTCCGGCGACGACGGACAAGAGCGGCGCGAAGATCGATCCCTCGCCTCTGACCAATCAGAAGGTGCGCGAGGCGCTGTCCATGGCGATCAACCGCGTCGGCCTGACCGACCGCGTCATGCTCGGCACCTCGACGCCGACCGGCCAGTGGCTGCCGGCCGGCGTTCTCGGCCATGACGCCAAGACCCCTGTCCCGGCCTATGATCCGCAGAAAGCCAAGCAGATCCTGACCGAGGCCGGCTATCCGAACGGCTTCAAGCTGACGCTGTCGACCGCCAATGATCGCACGCCCTACAATGTCGAGGTCGCGCAGGCGATCGCCCAGATGTGGAGCCGCATCGGGGTCGAGACCGCGATCGATGCGATGCCCTTCAGCGTATACTCCTCACGCGGCGCCAAGAACCAATTCGCCGCCTATATGGGTGGCTGGGGCAATGCCTCGATGGAGGCGACGAGCCTGCTGCGCGATCTCGTCGGCACGAAGAGCCAGGAGACCGGCTGGGGCCTCTACAACTGGGGCATGTACAGCAATCCCAAGCTCGATGCGCTGACCGCGTCGATCATTGGCGAGACCGATGATGCGAAGCGCGAGGCCCTCGTCGTCGAGACGGTGAAGATGGTCGCGGCCGATCTCCCGATGCTGCCGCTCTACCACTTCAAGAACATCTGGGCGACGAAGAGCACGCTGCGCTACGACCCGCGCGTCGACGAGATGACCTTCGCGCTCGACGTCCACAAGACCAAGAAGTGAGAAACGCCGGCCGCCCCGGCGGCCGGTCCTGCACAGGACACCATCATGAACGCCATCCAGCAGCAGTCCGGAGTGCTCCAGCGTCGCGCCACGGCGGAGATCGGCCGCATCGCGACCTTCACGGCGGGCGCGGTTGGCGTCGCCGCCCTGCATCTGGAAAGCGGGCTGCATCTGACCTGGCGCTCCAACGAGCGCTTCCCCATGGCGAGCACGGTGAAGATGCCGCTGGCGCTGGCCGTGATCGATGCCGTCGCGCGCGGCGCGCTGTCCTGGACGCAGCTCTACGAGATCGACGAGGCGGAAATGACGCCGTTGGGCTCCATCGGCGACGAGTTCCCGCATCCCGGCGTGGCGCTCTCGCTTGCGAACCTGCTCGAGACGACGATCACCCGTAGCGACAACACCGCAACCGACGTGCTCTTCCGGCTCGTCGGCGGCCCGGCAGCCGTTCGCGCCTATCTTGAAGGCATTGGACTCGGCGCGCTGGAGGTCGGTCGCACCATGCGCGCGGCCCTCTGCGTGATGCATGAGATCGACCCGCCTCCGGCCGAGGTCTCGATGCGCCGGGCGCTGGCGGACCTGCCACCGGAGAAGCTCGCGGCGCGCAGCCGCACCAGCACCGGCGAGGCGGATTACCGCCATGAGGAGCGCGATCATGGCACGCCGGACGCGATGCTGGAGCTGCTCCGGCGCCTCTGGCTGCGCGAGGGGATCGAACCAACGGGGGCCGAACGGCTGATTGACATGATGTCGCGCACCCGCACGTCGCCGAGCCGCATCCGCAGCCGCCTTCCGCACGGGGTGCAAGTCCTGAACAAGACGGGTAGCGGTACCGGCACAGCGAACGACCTCGGCTATCTCGCCCTGCCTGACGGCGCCGGCACGGTGGCGCTCATTACCTATGTGAAGGGCTCGCCGCTGCAGGTGGAGGAGCGCGACCGCGCCATCGCCGACATCGCCCGACTGGTCTGCGACTACTTCCTGCTATTTGCCCCGCGCGCCGGCGAGGTCTGAGGCATGGCCAGCGCAATCCACAGCGGCCTTCCGGGACTGTTTCCGTCCACGCTGGCGAAGGGACCTCTTGCAGACATCGAGCCGCTTCTGCGGGAGATCACGGCCGCGCAGCACTTCCCGATGACGGTCGCCATCGAGGATCTGCGCGACGGCAGCCGGATCGGCATCGAGGCTGAGCGCCAGGTGCCGTCGGCCAGCACCCGCAAGATCGCCTTCATGATGGCGGCGTTCCGTGCCGTCCACGAAGGGCGCCTCTCGCTCGACGAGCCGGTGGTCGCGGAGGCCCGTTTCCAGGAGGGTATTCCGTCCGGCACCTTCTACTACATGACGCCGGGACTAACCTTCCCGCTGCGCGACGCTATCATGCAGATGATCGTGACCAGCGACAATATCTGTACTGCCATCGTCGGCGAGCGGCTCCCTGCGGAGGAGATCACCGCCTTCTGCCGCTCCGTCGGCATGATCGGCACAGAGATCCGCTTCACCGTACCGCCGCGCGAGATGCCGCAGGACGTATCCTTCGATTTTGTGGCCTCCACCACAGCGGCGGATCAGGTCACGCTGCTCCGGCTCATCCTCGACGGCAGCGAAGGGAATGCAGCTGCGCTGCGCAAGCTCGGCTGCTCCGCCGAGCTCTGCCGGCTGGCGTTGGATATGCTGAGCTGGCAGGCCTATCGCACGATGATCCCGCTGCTGCTGCCAAACGGCGCGCGCGTTTGCCACAAGACTGGAACCGGGCGGAACGGCAAGATGGATGCCGGTATCGTCTATCGCGACGGCAGGCCGCTCTTCGCGATCGCCGCCTACGCCTACGATGTCGCGCCGACCCTGCCGGACGGCATGCCGGGCTATGCGGCCGCGATGCTGGCAATCGGCAGGTTATCCCGGACCTGCTGGGATGTTCTTGCCTGAGATGGATCGGACCGCGCAAACGGGCTGCTCGACGTCAGCGCCCGGCGTCACTCCGGCTTCGCGAGATCGCCAACCCGAACTGCCGTAAACCGGACACGCAACGAGTCAGCCACGGGCCAGTCTGGCCATTTCCCGATGCAGGTCGGGCGTCACCATGGCCTCCCTACCTGGGCAGCAGTCGAGGTGCGGCTCCGTGGCTGTCGGCCCCAACTTGGTGAACCCGACACCATGCGATCGAGAGCGTCTCGCGGAATGCGAAGCGCAGGAGGTGACGCTCGATGACCTGCTCCAGCTCGGAGAGGGCCTCGGCATCGGGCGCACCGAGCGCGAGCCGTAGCAGCCCTGCATGCGCCGTCAGCCGGCAATGCCCGATCGAGAAGATCACGTGCCCGGCCGTTTCGTCGAACGTCACTTCGACCTTGTGCGAGAAGTGCTTGCAGAGCTGCTGGAGATAGCGGGATGCGTTGTCGGTCACGACATCGGCATGGCTGTGCCGGCTGCCGGCGGCGTCGGTGGTCTGGTCCATGTCAGCGCAGGCTCGTCCAATAGGTGCCGTCGAGCGGCACGGGTTGAAAGCGCCGCTGCATCGTCGCGAGGAGCGCCTGCGGGTCGAGATCGGCGAAGAGCTGCGGATGCAGCCACTGGGCAAAGACCTGGACTGCGGCAACGTTGAACGGCGAGTTGTAGAAGTGGTGCCAGACGGCATGGGCGCGGCCCTGCCGCACCGCATCCAACCCGGCGATGCCATTACGCGTCATCGATCTGGCGAGGCGCTCGCGCGCCGTTGTCACATCGACGCCGGGGCCGAGCGCGAGCCAGGGCGCTTCGTCGCGCTGCACGCCGCTGCCGATCGCCGTGCCGATATAGACCTCCGGCGGATTGGCGACCAGCCATTCGAGGCTGACGACGCCAGCCTCGCCCGGAATGAGCGCGTCGGCGATGTTGACGCCGCCGGCGGCCGTGACGAAACGACCCATCATGCCGCGCGTCATGGTCTCGCAGCAGCCATTCCCGAGCCCGACACGGCTTTCGACGAAGACGCGTGCCGGCGTCGGCCGCGCCGCGGCCAGCCGATCCGTCACCACGGCGAGTGCCGCCCGCCAGGCTGCGACGAATTCCGCAGCCTCGGCCTCGCGGCCGAGCAAAGTCCCGAGCAACTCCATCGACCGCGGCGTATTGACCAGCGGGTCGCTGCGGAAGTCGATGAAGATGATGGCGACGCCCGCCGCCTCGAGCGCGCGGATGACTTCGCCTGAGCGTGTATCGGGGCCGTGGCCGCCGATGCCGAATATCGCGACCTGCGGACTGGCGGCGATGGCCTGCTCCAGGCTGAAGCTGTCGCGCGCGACCCGGCCGATGCGCTTGACCCGGTCGAGCGCAGGAAAGCGCTCGCGATAGCGGGCATAGCTGACGGGGTCGACGGCCTCGTACTCGCCCATCATGCCGACGAGCCGGGCAACGGGATCGGCACGGTCGAGGATGGCGAGGGCCGGCAGGTAACGCCCCTCGCCGATGATGACGCGCTCGACCCTGTCCGGCACTGTGACCTTGCGGCCCGCGAGGTCGACCAGTTCCCGGCCGGCGGCTGCTGCCGGCACGAGCAGAGCCAGAAGTGCGAGGACGCTCAGCAGGCGCATCAGAAGCGGGCCGATGCGCTGAGGACGAAGGCCCGGCCGGGCTGGTAGAGCGGCGTCACCGTGCCGAACTCCTGTCCGTAGGTGGCGCGATCCGCATAGTTCTGGTCGAACAGGTTCTTGACCTCGGCGCGCAACGTCAGATGCGGCAGTTGCAGCGGCTTGTATTCGGTGAAGACGTTGACGACCTCGTAGCCCTTCAGCGGCAGATTGCCGGGCGCGACCTTCTTGTAGTCGCGCACGATCTCGACATCAGCGCCGACGGTCACGCCCCATTGCCTGAAGGTGTGGGCCGCTGTCAGCGTGAAGACGTCGCCGATCGGTGTCGCGAGATAGGTGCCGGTGTCGGAATCGGCGGGCTGGCCGTCGATCTTGACGTCGACGCTGGCATACTTGCCGCGGATAAAGCCATCCTCCCAGGCATAGCCGAGGCCGATCTCGTAGCCTTGGGATTCGATGTCGCGCAGCAGGGTGGCGCTGGCGACGGCGAAGCGTGCGGCGCGGGCATTCTCAACCTCGGTGCGGAACACCGAGCCTTCCAGGGTGAAGCCATTCCAGCGGGCGACGAGGCCGGCCATCACATTGTCCGAGGTGGCCGGGCGGATGCCGTTGCCGTAACGCCAGGCCGGATTCATGATGAAGTTCTCTGCCAACTGGATGCCGCCCCAGACATGGGAATAGCCGGCCCGGACCGTCAGATGCTCGGGAATGAGGTCGAACTCACCGGAGATGTTGCGCGACAGGCCGCCATCGTCGAACTCCTCGCCGGTCGTGCCGGTGAACCATTGCCGGTCACCGCGCAGGCCGAAGGAGAGGCGGGCGCGCTCGAACGGCTTCAGCCGCGCCTGCGCGTAGACGCCGAGATTGCTGGCCTTCTCGTCGACGCGGTAGTTCCGGTCCTTGTAGAGCGCCTTGTCCTTGTAGAAGTCGACGCCTGCCGTGATGCCGCCGAAATCGCCGAAGCCGAAGCGGTTCTCGAACTTGCCGTTGAAGCTGTCGGTGATGCCGGTGCCGGGATAGGTCACGGGCAGAGGGCTGGCGCCGACCGGCCGCTCGAAGATCGGCGTGTCGACGTCGGTGCGGCTATAGGCGAGGACCGCCTTCGGATCCCACCAGCCGAGTGCGGAAGTGCGGCTATAGCTGAATACAGTGTTCTGCCGGTCCATCTCGTAGCGGCGAACCCGTGGCTCCCAGACCGGGCGGCCGGTGATGAAGCCGATATTGCCGCGGAACGGCCGGAGCGCGTCGTCGCGGACGCGCTCATGGCTGACCTGGAAGCGATCGCCCGACGGTGCCTCCCAACCCAGCTTGAGCAGGCCGCTCAATAGATCGGTCTTTGTGCCGAGCACCTCGACGCCATCGCCGTTCTTGTAGTTGCTGCCCTTGCCGATCGTGCCATAGCCGAGGATGTCGAAGCCATGATACCGGGCAAAGCCCGCGAGATTGTTGGTGAAGATGCTGCCGTTGCTGTTGAACTGCGTCTTCGCGAAAGCGCCGACCCCGTTGCCGGTCAGGAAGTCGCGCGCGTCCTTGGTCTCGTAGGCGATCGTTCCGGCGAGCGCGCCGGGGCCGGCATCGGCCGGAGCGACGCCGGCATCGACGCGCGCAGCCCTCAGGAAGGAGGGATCGATCAGGGTCGTGCCGTTGTGATGGAAGACCTTGTTGTTCTGCCGGCTGCCATCGATGGTGACCGCTAGGTTGGTCTCCTCCACGCCGTTGACGTAGATCTTCTGGGACATCGGCGTCGATCCGCCGACCTTGATGCGCGGCTCGCCGGAGAAGACGTCACGCGCATCCGACGGGTTTTTGCGCTCGAGTTCGCGCGGACCGATGAGAATCTCGCTCACGCCGCCACGGGCGAGCGGGTTGCCGGTCACGTCGATGGTATCGAGCGCGATGGTGCCCTCGGGCAGCGCTCCACCGGTCGCCGCCGTTGGCGCCGCTGCGCTGACGGTCACGCTGGTGGCGCTGGTGAAGCGGAAGGTGAGCCCCGTGCCCGCCAGAAGCCGGGCCAGCGCAGCCTCCGACGACAAGGCGCCGCTGACCGCGGACGAACGCTTGCCGGCCGTCGCGGAGGCCGGCGCAACGACGGCGAGGCCGGTCTGGCGCGAGAAGGCGATCAGCGCCGAGGAAACCGGCTGGTCGGGGATGTTGAACGAGCGAGTGCTCTGGGCCATTGCCGGAACGGCGACGAGGCCCGCCGCAAGAGCGGTTCCGCACAGGGCCGCAGCCAACCTCGCCTGGCGGACAAACCGCGCCCCGAGCCAAATACCCATCGCCGATCCTCAATCGCTCCGAGGGTCGTGACTATTCAGGCCCCTCGGAAGGGTAAGACGCCGGCGGACGGCAGAGTCATTATCGTGTCGCTGAACTTTTTCAGACGGGCAGCAGCAGCGTCAGCCAGCTGAAGGGGCGCACCACCCGCAAGCCGAGGCCGCCGGCGAGCATGTCGAGCCCGGCGGCGGGGTCGCGCGCATCGAGCACCGCCGTCACACGGCGCTGCGCGGCATCGCCGGACAGGATCTGGATGCGGCCGCCGCCATAGCGTTCGAGATCGGCGACGACTTCGGCCAGGCGCACATCGTGGAAGACCAGCCGTCCCCGGCGCCAGTCACCGATCTCGCCCGGATCGAGCGCGGCTGGCGGCGAGATCGTCCTGCCGTCATAGCCGACCCCCTGGCCGCTTGCGACGACGACGCCGGCCGCACCGGGCACCCGGACTTCGACGCGGCTCTCATCGACCGCGACCGATACCGCCGAGCCGAGCCCGAGCTTGACGTCAAAGGCGGTGCCCAGCGCGGTGACCGTGCCGTCGCGTGCCGTCACCGAGAAGGGACGACCGGGATCCCGGGCGACCGTGAAGAAGGCCTGTCCCGAGAGCAGCCGGATACTGCGCCGCGTCGCCGTCAGATCGACATCGATGGCGGAGGCCGGTGCGAGCTCAACCTGCGAGCCGTCTGCGAGAGCGATGGTCCGGCGCTCGCCGGCCACCGTCCGGTGGTCGGCAATCCAGTCAGGCCGCATCAGGAAACCGGCCAGGCCGAGTGCCACGAGCAGCGAAGCCGCGAGCCCGAGAAGGCGCGGTCGCCATGCCCGCGGTTTCGCGATCGCCCGGCTCGGCAATCCGGAGACAGCTGGCTCTTCGGAGGGGCGGACGCCGTCGAGATCGCGCCAGATTGTCTCCAGCTCAGCCCAGGCATGCGCATGATCGGGGCTGGCGGCCAGCCAGTCGTCGAAGGCCTCTCGCTCGGCATTATCGAGCTCGCCGTCACGCAGCCGCACGAACCATTGCAGCGCCGTCTCGTCGGGCGTCTCTTCGGCTTGATCTTCCATTGCGATGTCCTGGGCCGGATCGACCACTGCGGCCAGAAGCCGTTCCGTGGCAAGCCGGCGCGAGCCCTTTTCTCAATAGACGATCCGTGGAGCCGAAAGCATTAATCGGCGGTGCGCAGGGCGGCGCGCAAGCTTCGCATCGCGTTGGCGAGATGGACCATGACGGTGTTGCGGGCGATGCCGAGCCGCAAGGCCACCTCGGCATAGCTCAGTCCCTCATATTTGTGCAGGAGGAGCACCTCACGGCTGCGCGGCGGCAGATCCTCGATCGCGCGGCGCAAGCGGGCGTCGCGTTCGCCTGTGAGCATCTGCCCCTCGGCTGACGGGGCCTCGTCGGAGGCGACGGACGCATCGACAACAAGCGGCTGGAACAGGGCGACATGGCGCTGCTGGCGCCGCCAGTGGTCGATGGCCATCATATCCGCCGATCGGCGGAGATAGGCACCGGGATCACGCAGGTCGTCGGGCGGAAATCGCAGCAGGCGCAGGAAGATGTCGTGCACGGCGTCGGAGGCTTGCTGCGCATCGAGGCCACGCCGGATCAGCCGCAGACGCAAGTTGTGCTGCTCGGCTGAATAGATGGCGGCGATCCCGGCAGTCTTGTCGCTCATACCCGCGCGGCTCGTGAAAATTGGCGCGCTTATGCCGCCAGAATCGATCTTGCGACAAGCAAAAATGTCGTAAAATCAATACTTTATAGTAATGCCAATTCCAGATAGGAGCTTCGCGGCGCAGATCCAAACGATCCCGCGCTGTTTGCGACACCGTCCTCGGAGCGGTCCCTGCCGCCTGCCGGTGACACCTAAGGTCGGCCGTATGCTCAGGCGAGATGCGCTAGGAGCTGACGTTGTCGTATTGCCAGAACGCTGACGCTCGTGGGCGAGCGGACGGGGATGGTCCCAGACTCGAGATGCCTCCAGAAGCCTTCCCTGGAGACATCCCAAGCCGAGTGGGGGATTTCGAACTGGTGTCACTTCCCCTGCAAATTAAGATCAGACGGCGCCCTTGGCCTTCACCACCCAGCCGTCGAACGTCGCCTTGTTCTGCGAGATCCACTCGTCGGCCATGCGGTTCACGTTGGCGCTGCTGGCACCGTTCTTGTTGATGTTGAACTCCCAGGCCGACCAGGTTGCGAGCGGGAACTTGATCTGCTCGATCAGAGTCTTGATGGCGGGATTGGCGGCGACGAACTGCTTGTTCGCGACCGACGCCCAGTTCCAGGACGACATCGCCATCCGGCAGGGATCGGCACCGCCGGCGCAGCCCTTGACGCCCGGCACCAACGCCGAACCGCGGTTCGGCACGTTCGGCGGCAGCGCGTCCTCCGGTGTCGGCAGCCAGACGACGTCCTCGCCCGGGATCAGCGCATTGTTCACCCAGGAGGGGCTCCAGGCGTAGAAGAAGGCTGGCTCGCCGCGCTTCACGCGCGCCACCGCTTCGACCATCAGTGTCTCGTATTTGCCGCGCACCGAGCGGACGGTGTCCTTGAGGCCGAACTTGTCGAGCTGGAAGTCGACCACGTCGCCGCAGCTCCAGCCCGGGTCGCAGTTGATCAGGTCGGCGCGCCCGTCCTTGCCGAACAGGGCGGCAATCTTGGGGTCCTTCATCTGCACGAGCGTGGTGATGTTGTGGGCGGCCGCCGTCTTCTTGTCGATCAGGTAGCCGTTGATGCCGCCGCCGACGATCATGCCGGTGCCGAGCAGCTCGGCCTGCTTCTCGACGGCCCGGAAGGCGGGCTCGCGCTGGGGCATGTTGACGTCGGTCGCGAGGTCGAGATCGCCCTGTCCGGCAGCCTGGAAGAACAGCGTCGTGTTCAGCGTCGAGATCTTCACCTCGTAGCCCAGTTCCTTCATCGCTCGGCTGACGATCTGGGCGGTGACGTAGTTGGCGCCGAGGCTGTCGCTCTGGGCGTAACGCACGGTCTTGCCCTTGCCCGGCAGGGCCTGGGCGAAGGCCGCTCCCTGCAGGGTGACGGCGGCGAGCGCCGCCGCGGCAACGGTCTTGATAAACGGTCTGGCTGACAGGCTGAGCATCGCGTTCTCCTCTTCGGTTATGACTGGTCTTGTCCCCTGTCCGCCCTTTGCGGGCGGGTTCTTCGACGAAATGGTTCGGTCAGGCTGCCTGGCGGCTGGCCTCAGGCGGCGTGGACGCGGTGATCTCCTCACGACGCTCCCCCCGGAGGAACCGCGTCAGCACCTGAAGCAGCGGGGTATGCTGGCCGCGCTTCGGTTCGGCGAGCTTCTGGGTGATGCGGTCGAGCATCATCGCCAGCAGGACGATGGCGATGCCGCCCACGGCCGCGCGGCCGACATCGAGCCGCCCGAGGCCCTGGAGCACGACGAGGCCGAGCCCTTCGGCCCCGATCATCGCAACGACGACCGACATCACCATCGCGGTCAGCACGGTCTGGTTGAGGCCGCCGAGGATAGTCGGGATCGCGAGCGGAAGCTGAATTTCCCAGAGCAACTGGCGGCGATCGGCGCCGAAGGCGAGGCCGGCTTCGACGATCTCGTGCTCGACCATGCGGATGCCGAGATTGGTGAATCGGATCAGCGGAGGCGCCGCGGCGGTCACGACCGCGACCTCGCCCGGCACCGTGCCGACACCGAACAGCATCACCACCGGTACTAGGTACACGAAGGTCGGCGTGGTCTGCATGATGTCGAGGATCGGCCGCACCACGTTCCAGACCCGGTCGCTGCGGGCGCAGAGAATGCCGATCGGGATGCCGATCACCGCGCAGAAGACGATCGCGGTCGCGATCAGCGACAGCGTCGTCATCGCCTCGGCCCAAACCCCCAGCATCGCGATCACGATCAGCGAGACGACGCTGAAGATTGCGACGCCCCGGCCGGCGCTGCGCCAGGCGATCAGGCCGACCAGCAGCAGCATCGCCGGGAAGGGAATCGCATGCAGGACCCAGTCGTTGAAGCCGAGCAGGCTTTCGACGGGCCATTTGATCGCCTGGAAGAGCGGGCGCAGGTTCAGCGCCAGCCAGCGCACGCCGTCCTGGATCCACTGGTCGATCGGAAAGATCGCGAGATCGTCCGCCTTGATCATGATGCGGCTCCCGTGGACGGTGAGTTGGCGATCCGGGCGAGGATCTCGTCGGCGCCGAGGAGGCCGACGAGCTTGCCGCCCTCGTCGATGACGCCGACCGCCTGATCGGCGCGGCAGCAGCGGGCCACGTCGACGAGCTTGGTCGCCTCGGGCACGCAGACATAGGGGCCGCGTCCCGCCGGCAATTCGCCGGTCTGTTGCAGCCGGGCGATCTCGGCTCCGGCGAGCCCGGCGACGACCTGCTCCTGCTGGTCGAGGAGGAAGCCACCCTCGGCGCCGCCCACCACGATGCCTGCCGGGCCTCGCCAAACCACGGCCGGCGACTTCATCACCGAGCGGGCATCGAACAGCCGCGCCCGGTCGATCTCGCGCGTGAAGGCGGCGACATAGTCACTGCCGGGCGCTAGCACGATCGATTGCGGCGTGCCCTCGCGCACGAGCTTGCCCTCGGACATGATCGCGATGCGGGTGCCGAGCTTCAGCGCCTCCTGGAAATCATGGGTGATGAACAGGATGGTCTTGTTGAGCGTGCGCTGGAGGCGCAGCAGCTCGTCCTGCATCTCGGTGCGGATCAGCGGATCGAGTGCGCTGAAGGCCTCGTCCATGATCAGGATGTCGGCATCGGTCGCGAGGGCCCGGGCGAGCCCGACGCGCTGGCGCATGCCGCCCGAGAGCTCATGCGGCAGGTGATAGCCCCAGCGCGCGAGCCCGACGACGGCGAGCACCTCCTCGGCGCGTCGGCGGCGCTGCGCCGGAGCGACACCGCGCAGCTTCAGCCCGAACTCGACGTTCTCGATGACGCGCTTGTTCGGCAGCAGCGCGAAATGCTGGAAGACCATCGACATGCGCGTGCGCCGGACCTCGCGCAGCGCCTTCTCGTCTAGCGGGACAACGTCCTGCCCGTCCAGCAGGATACGCCCGGCGCTCGGCTCGTTCAGCCGGTTGACGCAGCGCGCGAGCGTCGACTTGCCCGAGCCGGACAGGCCCATGATCATGTACATCGCGCCTGCGGGCACGCTGAGCGAGACGTCGTCCAGCCCGACCACCTGACCGAGCTTGGCGAAGACGCTGTCCTTCGTGCCGCCGCCGCGCAGGATCTGCAGCGCCTCGGTCGGGTCCTTGGTGAAAACCTTGTAGAGGTTCTCGATACGCAGCCTTTCGCTCACCGCTGTTCCCCTTGTGATTGTCCGGTGGGGTCGGCCTTCCGCCCGTTCTCCCGAGAGCGCCGCGCCGTCAGCGCAGCGGCGAAAAGTCGGTCGGCAGCAGGATCTTGTTCTCGGCCTGCTCGATGTTCTCGGAGAGCTTGGGCAGAAAGGCCTGCCAGCGCGGATCGTCGGCGAGCTGCTGGCGCCTGCTCCGCCGGTCCTCCAGATCCTCATAGGCCCAGAGATGTGTGACCTGGCTGAGGGCACCGATCTCGGTGGTGAAATAGCCGATGAGGCGCCCGAGGATCGGCTGCTGGATCGCCAGCCCCTCCTCGCGGACGAGCTTGAGATAGGTGCCCATCCTGCCCGTGCGGATGCGATAAATGCGTTCCTCGACGATCACGCGCGGCTCCCCTCGTCGGCTTCGGTGAGAAAGTCCCGCATCAGCGCCGCGACCTGATCCGGAGCCTCGTTCAGCAGGGAATGGCGCAGCCCCGGCAGGATGTGCAGGCGCGAGGCGGGAATGCGCTCATGCATGTAGCGCGACATGCGCGGGTTCGAGCCCTGGTCATGCTCGCCGGTGGCGATCAGTGTCGGCAGCCGGATCTGGTCGATCAACCCGCCGAAATCGGTCTCGGCCAGCACGCGATAGGCGGAAGCGTAGCAATCCGGGTCGTTCTCGGCGTTGCGGCGGCGAAGTTCCGCGATCAGCTCGGGATTGCGCGCCTGGAAATCCTCGGTCAGCCAGCGCGACAGCGAGGCGTCGTAATGCGAGCCGCGATCGCCGGCCTTCAGCGCGGTGAGGCGCGCCAGCACGCGCTCACGCTCTTCGTCGGTCCGGCCTGAGACGGTTGAGAGCAGGACGAGCCGCCGGAGCCGCTCGGGATGGGTCAATGCGAGGCGCTGCGCGATCAGGCCGCCGAGCGAGAAACCGGCGAGGTCGAAGCGGCCGAAGCCAGCATGATCGGCGAGCGCGAGCACGTCGCCAGTAAAATCATCGATCTCGTAGCGGCCCTTGATCCGGGCCGAGCGGCCATGGCCGCGCAGGTCGAAGCTCAGGATGCGGAAGCGGTCGGACAGCCGCGCAATCACCCCGTCCCAGGCCTCGCAATAGGAGCCGACGCCATGAACCAGCACGAGCGGCTGGCGGCCCGAACCGCTCAGCCGGTAGTTCAGCTCGACGCCGTCGCGAACGAAGCTGCCGCCGTCACCATGCACTTCGATCAGGGTCGCTGCGTCGGCCATCGCCGTCAGGCTCCGACGGCAGCGAGCCGCGGGCGGGCGGCTTCGCGCTCGCGGGCGGCGAAGTGCGGCATCACTTCGTCGATAAAGAGCCTGAGCGTCCTGACCTGCAATTCGAAGGGCAGGTTGTAGGAGAGGCCGAGGCAGAACTGGTCGACACCGGCGGCCTCGTAAACCTCGAGCTTGGGGATGACTTCGTCTGGCGTACCGAAGACGAGATTGTCGCGGATCGCCTTGGGATCGTAGTTGCCGCGATTGGCGACGGTCTCGAACGGTACGGCCTCGGGGAAGCCGTTCGTCACCGTCCCGATATTCTGCATCAGGTTCTCGAAGTAGCGCCCGTAATCGACGCTGTAGCGGACGATCTCCTGCCAATCCTGGCGGCTGTCATAGACGCAGGTGCGACGCTGCATCATGAATTTCGGGCGAGGACGCTCGGGATGATCGGCGCAGGCCTTGCGGAATTTCTCAGCGAGCACGCCGATCTCCGCGACCGGCGCCGAAAGCGGCGTCGACAGGATGCTGGCGCCGACGCCGACGGCCCAGTCGAAGGTGCCGGGATCACGCGCCGCGACCCAGATCCGCGGATGCGGCTTCTGCAGCGGCTTCGGCACCGAGGTCGCGAGCGGGAATTTCCAGTAATGCCCGTCATGGGCGTAGTCGCCGGCCCAGAGCTTCTGAACGGCAGGGACGAGCTCCTTCATATAGGCGACGCCCTCCTGCTGGGGCATGCCGCCGGCCATGCGGTCGAACTCGTACTGGTAGGCGCCACGTGCGATGCCGAATTCGAGGCGGCCGCCGGTGAGGTGATCGCAGAGGGCAGCCTCGCCGGCGAGCCGGATTGGCGACCAGTAGGGCGCTACGATCGTCGCGGTACCCAGGCGGATCCGGCTCGTATGCTGTGCAAGCCAGCCCAGCGTCTGGAACGGGTTCGGCGAAATCGTGCATTCGATGGTGTGGTGCTCGGCGGTCCACAGCGTCTCGAAGCCACCCTCATCGGCCATGCGGGCGAGCGCCAGCATGTTGGACATGGCATCCTGCATCGATTCATCAGGAGAAAAGCGCTCCATATTGATCGAGAGAGCGAATTTCATGGCTTGCCTCCGTGCAAACGTGCGGGACAGCGCATCAGCGCAGGCGGATGACGAACGGGTCCTGCATGGCACCCGAGTAGTCGATGACGACGTTCTTCAGGCGCGAGAACTCGCGCATGACCTCGAAGCCGCCACGGCGGCCGTAGCCGCTCTTCTTCGTGCCGCCATTGGCGGACATGAAGGCGGCCGAGCGGTAGGTGTTGATCCAGACCGTGCCGGCTTCGACGTTGCGGGCGAAGCGCATGGCTCGGTCGATGTCGCGGGTCCAGATGCCGGAGGCGAGGCCGTATTCGGTGTCGTTGGCGAGCGAGATCATCTCCTCCTCGCTCGAGAAGGGCACGACGCCGACGACGGGGCCGAAGATCTCGTTGCGCATGAAGCTCATCTCGTTGCGCGCATCGGTCAGCACCGTCGGCTCGTAGTACCAGCCGCGCGCCAGCGCCTCGTCCTGCGGCTTGCGGCCGCCGACGGCGATCCTGGCGCCTTCGCGCACACCAGAGCCGACGAAGTGCTCGACCTTGTCGAGCTGCGCCGCGAGAGCCAGCGGCCCGATATCGGTGTCCTCGGCCATGGGGTGGCCGACCCTGACGCGCCTGGTGCGCTCGACCAAGGCCTCGACGAAGCGGTCATAGACGGGCTTTTCGACAAAGCAGCGCGAGCCGGCGACGCAGGTCTGGCCCGCCGCGGCGAAGATACCGGAGACGACGCCGTTGACGGCGCGCTCGATGTCGACATCCGAGAACACGACATGGGGCGACTTGCCGCCGAGCTCCATCTGGCAGGGCACGAGATTGCCCGCTGCGTTGCCGGCGATCTTGCGGCCGGTATCGGTCGAGCCCGTGAAGACGTATTTCGCGATGCCGGGATGACGGGTCAGCGCATCGCCCGTGATCATGCCGTCGCCGGTCACGACATTCACCACGCCCGGCGGAATGCCGGCCTCGATGACAAGTTCCGCCAGCGCCAGCGCCGAGGCCGTGGCATGCTCTGAGGGCTTCACCACGATCGTGTTGCCGATGGCGAGGCACGGCGCCAGCGTGCCGGTCAGCATCATCAGCGGCGAGTTCCAGGGGATGATCATCCCGACGACGCCGATCGGCTCGCGCAGGTTGAAGTTCAGTGTGTCGAGCTTGTTGACTGGGATCGTGTCGCCCTGGAGCTTGTCGGCCATCCCCGCGAAATAGCCGTAGGAGTCTGGAATCGCCCGCATCTGGGCGCGCATCTCCTTGATCAGCTTGCCATTGTCGCGGCATTCGAGCTGGGCCAGCTCCTCGGCATGGGCCAGCACGAGTTCGCCGAGCCGGCGCACCAGCTTGCCGCGATCGGTCTGCGTCATGCGCCGCCAGGCCGGGTTGATCAGCGCAGCGCGGGCCGAGCGCACGGCCGCATCGACGTCGCGCGCATCGCCCAGCGCGAATTCATACCAGGGCTCGGCGGTGGTCGGATCATAGCTCGGCGCATAGGCGCCGCCTTGCGGCGCCACGAAGGCGCCATCGATGAAATGCCCGATGCGCGAGCCCTGCAGGGTTTCGACCGTCGTCTTCATGATGCGCCGCCGCGCTCCCAGAGTTGCGGAATGCCGGCCCAGGGCCTGGTGTCCTCGACCATTGCGAAGCGCCCGCCATCATGGGAATCGATGTAGATGCCGAAGCGGCGGCCGTTGCTCTCGCTGACGTAGCGGCGGAGCACGCTGCGGGTTTCGCGCGTCAGGATCTGTTCGTAGGGCAGCTCGTCGAAGCCGAAGAAGCGCACGCCCTCAGGCAGGCAGATGCCGCTGGCATCGCCCGCGAGCCGTGCCCGGTAGACGAGATGGCCCGGATCGCCATCGGCGACGTCGAACACCGAATAGAGGAAGGTATCCTCCGCCAGCAGCGGCAGGCTCTCGCCATTGGCCAGCGGGAGTCTTCCGTCGAGGATTCGGCGCGTCGCCTGGGGCAGGGCCCAGCCGCCACCGCCCTCGCGGCAGAGCAGAAGCTTGCCTTCGGATTCGACGAGGTAGTTCACGATCATGCTGCTCGAGGCGAGCCAGCCCGGCGGCAGCGGATCCTTAACCGCCGCATATCGGCCACGGCAGAAGGCGAGCGGCGCGGAGGGGCTGGTGCCGAAAGCCTGCACCTGGCCGATGAGCACGATGTGGTCGCCGGCATCGACGCGCTGGTGCAGGCTGCAATCGAACCAGGTCAGGCAGTCGCCGAGGACGGGCGCGCCGGTGTGGACGCTGTCATAGGCGAGTTCGGCGAATTTGTCGGGCGACTTGGAAGCGAAGAGGTTGGAGAGATCCTTCTGGTTCTCCTGCAGCAGGTTGACCGCGAAGCAATCCGCCGTGTCGAAGGCGGGAAAGCTCGACGCTCCCTTGCCGACGCAGACCAGCAGCAAAGGCGGATCCAGCGAGACGGAGGTGAAGGAGTTCGCCGTCATGCCGCGCGGGCGACCCTCGGCGTCATGCGTCGTGATGATCGTGACGCCGGTCAGGAAAGTCCCGAAAGCCCGCCGCAGAGCGACGGGATCGATCGTGGCGGAATGTTGGGGCGCCGTCGCCAGCATGGCGATCCTCTTCGGTGCTCGTCACCAATGAGGATGAGGCTAGGCAGGCACCTGCCGCCTTTCTTCCTCCGAACCGGAGGATGGGCGCGCAAAAGCGTTCGCCGCTTCAGGGGTGGGCGGCGGTTCGGCTTTCGATGACGTCGTGCATTTTCAGCGCCAGTTCCAAGGTGAAGCGCCTATCCGGCGTGTCCGCATTGATCTGGAACAATTCCTCGATCCGGGCGAGCCGGTAGCGCAGCGTGGTGACGTGCAGCTGCATCGCGTCGGCGCAGGGCTGGCTGCGACAGCCGGCGCGCAAATAGGCCGTCAGCGTTTCCAGATAGGGCGTGCCATGCTCGCGATCATGGGCTGCCACACGGCCGATGCTGCCCTCGACGAAGGTTCGCACCTCGGCCGAGTCGGCGGCGCCGATCAGCATTGGCAAGGGACCGAAATCGAGCGCTGAGAGCACGCCTCCGCGCCGGAAGCTGCGCGCGATCCGCAACATCCGCCAGGCTCGCTCCCATTCGCCGGAATAGTCGTCGAGCCCGTCGCAGATGCCGCCGATCACGGCGATGGGTTCGCCACGGAGGCCGTGGCGCAGCGCTTCGACCAGGCGCTGCGCGAAACGATCGAGCCGCTCCCGATCCTCACCGGCCTGCGCCGGCAGAAGGCAGACCAGGCCGGTTCCGATCGCTATGACGTGGCAGCTCAGGCCGTGCAGACGCGCGAGCCGCTGGACGCTTTGATGAGCCTCCTGCGAGACATCGCGTTCCCCGCCGGCGGCTCCGGGAAGATCGACGACGAGCATGCGCAGTGCGCGCGACAGCGGCAGGCCGAGACGGCGCGCGCGGCGCGCGATGTCCTCCGGATCGCGCCAGCGCCGTTCGACGATCTCGAAGAACAACTCGGTCAGCGTGCGGGTCTCGAAGCGGAACTGGATGACGCTGCGCATCATCTGGACGCTCAAGGCGAATTTGGCGCTGTCGAGCATGAGGCGTCGCAGATCGTCGCCCGGCTCGGCGTCGAACAGGACGAGCGCGCCGACGACCTCGGCATCAACGCTCAGGGGCTCGATCAGGGCTGGCAATGCCAGCTTTCCGTCGCCGGCCTCGACGGTGATTGCGACCACCTTCGCCTCGCCGCCCCCGATCGCGGCCCTGACTGTCGCGACGATGGCCTCGGCCTGCCCCGACGCCAGCAAGGTTCGCCATGCTGCCTCGTCATAGGAGGCGGGCAAGGGCGAGCCTGCGGCGACCAGCCCGTTCTCGGCGAAATCGACCACCAGCACTGCGCATCGCAGCAACTCGTCGAGCCGGGTCGCCAGGGCTTCGGCCGATCCGCCCGACAGGACCTCCCGCAAGAGCGCGCCCTGGGCATGCAGCGCGCGGCGCTGCTCCTCGCCCGCGCGCCGCTCGGCCCGCAGGCGATGCTCGCGCTCGACCGCGATGGCGCCGAGATGGGCGATCATGCCCATGAAAGCGATGTCGTCGGAAGGCAGCGGCTTGATGTCCCGCGACACCAGGCTCAACACCATGGGGCGCCCCTCGGCATCGACGCTGGTCAGTGGCATCACCAGCACCGAGCGATAGTCGCGCTCGAAAGCCTCGCGCCGATAACCGGGGAATTCCTCCGACGCCCGCGCGTCGAGAATATAGACCGGTTCGCCGGTCCGCAGCGCCACGAGCGCCGGGCTCGTCGCCAGTTCCCAGCGATCCTCGAGCGGGCGCCGCAGCAATGTCGGGTCATGGCGCACCGAGACATGAGCGTAGCCGTGCGCCACGTCGACGGACATGATCGAGCCCATGCTCCAGCCGCCATGCTCGCAGGCGGCCTTGACCAGATCGAACAGGATGCCGGGGAGATCGACGCCGGAATTGATCCGGCTGGCCACCTCCCTGAGCGAACGCATTTGCGAGATCGGTGTAAGCATGCACCCTGTCCATTCCTATCTTGCGCAGCCTCGCAGCATTCCAGGCTCCGATCTTCCTCAAGACCATAGGAAGACATCCGGCGCCCGGCCACTAGCTTCGTCCATCATCGCCACTGAGCTGTCGGGAGAAGGCCATGGATATCGGGGTGCGCAAGATCGCGACCTTCGTCGAGGAGACGATCATCGAGGGCGGCAAGACCGCACCAAGGCCGATTACAATGACGGTCGTCGCCGCAGTGGTGAAGAACCCCTGGGCGGGCCAGGGCTTCGTCGAGAACCTTCGCCCCGAGATCCTGAGGATCGCACGCCCGCTCGGGCTCGAGATGACGCGCCGGCTGATCGCCGTGCTGCCGGACGAGCGCGTGGAGGCCTATGGCAAGGCTGCGATCGTCGGCGTCAACGGCGAGATCGAGCATGGCTCGGCGCTGATCCATACGCTGCGCTTCGGCAACACCTTCCGCGAAGCCGTCTCGGGAACCGCCTTCCTGAGCTTCACCAACACACGCACTGCGCCGGGTGCACTGATCTCGCTGCCGATGATCCACAAGAGCGAGACCGGCAAGCGTTCGCATTTCATCACGGCGACGTTCCAGATCGCCGATGCCCCCGGACCCGACGAGATCGTCGTCGCGATCGGCGCCTCCGATGGCGGCCGGGCCCATCCGCGTATTGCAGACCGGTTCGAGGACATGAAGGAGATGGAGGCGGAGCTAAGAGCGCCTGAGGTCGTCAGCGTCTGATCGAAACCGACGGTGGACGACGCTCGTCGGCCTCATATGCGCAACATTCGGCACGCCTTCGGCGCCGATGCCCAGCGCGGTGAGGCCATCGAGATAGTCCTGGCACATATGGCCTCTCATGGTCCGGTGCTGACGCTCGAACAGCACACCCATACGGCGTTGTCCTCGGGGATGTAGCGCTTCCAGCCCAGGTCAATGATGTCGTCCTCGACTGCCTGCGCGGTCAAAGGAACATGTCCGGACATCGCTTCACACACCGGGCGAGACACTCCGCCGACTGAGCAGAATCTGGGCCTTGACGATGAAAGGGTTGGGCCCAGGCTCGACCACCTTGTTCCGGTCAGCGAAGTTCACAGCATTGATCTCGGTTGCCGTCAGCGCCACTGAGGGCGAGGTCCATGTCGTCATGGCCGCGATTGCGAGCGCGGCGAGCCCGGCAGGCTTGCTCGAATGGGAAGTGTTTATCTTGGGCACCGTCGAGAAAGACGTTTGCCGAAGCTGTACGGACAGGCAGACCGGATGTTCCACCGGGCCGCGGGACCGTGCGGCGCGCCTTCGATCTAACATTGCCGGAGTGCGGATGAGGCGCCCAAGGCTCGGATCGCCGTTTTGCGGTTATGGCTGTGGAACGCCGCCAAGCGACAGCTGCCGGGGCGATGGGTGTACCCTTCAGGCCTTCGAGTGCGGTTGGACGTAAGGAGGTCGAAACGACCGACAAAGGTCGGCTGCGTACATCTTTAGGATTTTCTATACAATTCCGGGGGAGGGGGAATGGGGCAGGACAATGAAGCGAGTTTTTTCGGCGGCCCACTATGCGAGGCGGGATCGGCTCAGGAAGATCATTCTGGGAAACATCAACCGACCTCGCAATTTTAACGCCGCGCAAAGCAATCAAGAGGCGAACAACGATAATTTTGGCATCGCCGATATGCTTTCGAAGACAGTGGTCCTTCTTCGTGCTTCCGCTCTTGATGAAGCTTTATTGGTAGATTCAGGGGTCGCTCGCCACTGAGGAGCGCGGCCTCCCGGAACTTGGGATAGTTGCCGGGGATCTCACGCGAGTAGCCCGTACTGAGTCGAACAGTGCGGTCGAGGGCGATTGCATGGGCTGCTGCTGCGGGCGCAATCGTTCGCTTTTTTGCAGCCCGATAATCAGTGGGACCAATAGAGATCTGATTTTGGTGTTCGCGACCGGTTAGGTGCTCGTCGCACTCCATTCCCCGCATCAAGCAAAGTCACGGCGCGGGCAGTGTAGACCTGGCGAACACCCGAGCGCGCGCTTAATCGGATCCGCGCGCTTGGTGAGCTTGGTGGCGGCCAACGGCGGCTCCTGGAGGCTCTCCCTTGTTCACGTATTCGTTCACCGAAATGGTTTCGCGAACTGTCAGCAGCCGTGTGGCACGCTTGCAGTCCTATTGGTCCGAAACGCGAGACTCTTGTTCAGTAAGGCGGCTCTTTTCGATGGCGAGTTCGATCACCGCTCCAGAGGGTTCCCAAACGCGGTTGATTCTGCCGAGTTGACTTGTCGTTGCTTTGACAAGGCGGCTTCCGAAGCCTTCTGTCGCGGTGGGC
>NZ_DASYHA010000007.1:0-58954 GCF_035999205.1 Allobosea sp. | reverse complement strand
GATGTTGATCTTCGCCGCGATCGTCTGCATCGCGTCGACCGCCTTGCCGACGGCGATGCCCGAAGCCTCGGCATCCTTCGCCGACTGGCCCGCCATCTTCTCGGTGGTCGCGGCATTCTCGGCGTTCTGCTTCACATTCGCGGCCATCTCCTCCATCGAGGACGAAGCTTCCTCGGTCGACGAGGCCTGCTCGGTCGAGCCCTGCGACAGCTGCTCGGCGCTCGCCGACAGCTCCTGCGAACCCGACGAGACGGCCTCCGCCGCCTGGAGGGCGTCGCCAACGACCTGGCGCAGCTTCTCGACCGTGCCGTTCAGGGCGGTCACGAGATCGCCGACCTCGTCGTTGGTCTTCGCGACGACCGTCCGGGTGAGATCTCCCGCAGCGACCGCGTTGGCGAGGCCGACGGCGCTGCTGAGGCCACGGCCGATGCTGATCGCGATCCAGCTCGCGGCGATGGTGGCGATGAGCAGCGAGGCGAGGACGATGCTGATCAGCAAGGTCTTGGCAAAGCTCGCCGCCTCGATGGCCTTCGCGCCGATCTCGCCCATCTGCCTCTCGGCCAGCGCGGCATAGGCGTCGAAGGCGGCGATGGTGCCGGCCAGCGCCTTCTGGCCCTCGCCGCGGCTGATCTCGATCGCCCGGATGCTGCCCCCCTCCTTGGCGACGTCGAGGACGCGGCTGGCGAGTACGAAGACCTTCTCCGCTGTCGCTTCCAAACCCTGCGCCGGAACGGCGAGCGGCTTCAGCGCCGCCAGCGCCGCTGCGAGCGCACGCTTGCCGGCAGCGATTTCCGTCTCGGCGACGCGGCGACGCTCCTCGAGCTCCGTCATCGAATCCGCGCTGAAGGTCTCGACGATCATGCGCAGCGTGCGCGCGGCCTCGAAGCGCGCGGCCCAGACCAGTCGGGACGCGGCCATATGCTCCGGAGAGGTGGGGTCCTTGTCGAGTTCGGCCAGGATCGCGTCGAAGGCAGACGACTGGCCGGCGATGGCGGTCGCGCCGTCGGTCCGCCAGATCGCCATCGCGCGATCGCCCGAGTTGAGCCTGGCGTTGCGGATCGTTTCGTCCTGGAGCTCGTTCAGCGTCCTGGCGCGAGCCATCGCCTCGTCGATCAGGCCCCTCCCCTGCGCGCTCGCGGCTGACTGGATCTCGCCGGCCAGCTTGGCGACATGCTGGCGCATCGTCGCGACTTCGGCGGCCGCAGCTTCCATCTCCTTGTCGGTGCTGGAGAGCAGCAAAGTCTTTTCCGCGCGGATCTGGCCCTGCAGCTCATGCTGGAGCGCGGCGACCTTGCTGATGCGCTTGCCCTGATCGATGATCTCGATCTCGGCGCGGGCGACTTCCGTCAGCTCGTAATAGGCGACACCGCCGGCCAGCATCGACAAGGCGATGATGACGCCGAATGTGGAAGCGAGCTTCGCCTTGATCGTGAAACGCATCATCGTCCCCCCAGTCTCGAACGCGTTCAGCCCAGGATCCGGGCCATGTCGGGAACAATGACGAACTCGTCGTTCCACTTGGTGATGAAGCGGATGAACTCCGGGCGCCAATGGCTGCCGAGGCGCGGCGTCTGCTGGGCGTGCCGGGTCGAGACCTCGGTGACCTCGTAGACCTTGTCGGCGAGCAGCCCGAGCGTGACCGGGTCACCGTCGATTTCGACCTCGACGACGACGATGCGGGTGTCGGCCGTCGCTGCATTCTTCGGCATGCCGAAGCGAATGCGCAGATCGGCGAGCGGGATCACGTTGCCGCGCACATTGATCAGCGCGGGCAGGAAGGCGCGCGCGCCGGCGACGCGCGTCACCGGAACCGGGTCGATGATTTCGCGGACCATGTCGGTTTCGACGGCGAAGATCTCGTTGCCGAGCCCGACCATCAGCACCTGCAGGCTCGTCTCCATTGCCGGCACCAGGCCGGCGGTCCCCGCCGAAGTCGCGTCCAACTGAACCTGGTTCATCACGCGGCCTCCGGCGTTCTGTCGCTCTCGGCCCGGGCCTGGCCGAGGGTCACGAGCTGGGCGACGTCCAGGATCAGCGCGGCCGAGCCATCACCGAGGATGGTGGCGCCGGAGAACATGGTGACGTCGGAGTGGAGCTTCGACAGCGACTTGATCACTGTCTGGTGGCTGCCGATGATCTGATCGACGACGAGGCCGACGCGGACGTCGCCGATCGAAGTCACGATCACCTTCTGGTGCGGGTCGGCCTCGCCATCCGCCTCGAAGAGCTCGCGCAGGCGCAGGAAGGGCACGAGTTCGCCGCGCACGCTGAGGAAGCTGCGGCCCTTGGCACGGGCCTCGTCGGCTGCCGTCAGTTCGATGCATTCCTCGACCGCCGAGAGCGGGATGATGTAGCGGCCCTCGCCGACGCGGATCAAAAGCCCGTCGATGATGGCCAGCGTCAGCGGCAGGCGCAGCGTGACCGAGGAGCCGTGGCCGGGGATCGTGGTCAGGTCGATGGTGCCGCGCATCGCCTCGATGGTGCGCTTGACCACATCCATGCCGACGCCCCGGCCCGACAGCGCCGAGATGGTCTTGGCGGTCGAGAAGCCCGGATGGAACAGGAACTGGTGGATGTCGTGTTCGCTGAGATTCGCACCGGGCTGGATCAGGCCATTCTCCTCGGCCTTGGCGCGGATGCGGGCGGTGTTGAGGCCAGCGCCATCATCCTGGACGGTGACCAGCACCTGCGCGCCGACATAGCGCGCCGCGAGCTCGATGCGCCCCGTCGCCGATTTCGACGTCTTGGCGCGGTCCTCGGCGCTCTCGATGCCATGGTCGATGGCGTTGCGGATCAGATGGACCAGCGGATCGGCAAGACGCTCGATCATGGTCTTGTCCATCTCGGTGTCCTCGCCGACCGTGACGAAGTCGACCGGTTTGCCGAGATCGCGCGAGAGGTCGTGGACGAGGCGGCGGAAGCGGCTGAAAAGCGAGCCCATCGGCACCATGCGCACGCCCATGGTGGAATCGCGCAGGCCCGACGCCAGCCGTTCGATCTCCTCTGCGATCGCCTTGATCGCGAGATCGGTACCGGAATGGGCGATCTGGCTGAGGCGGGCCTGGGCGATCACGAGTTCGCCGACGCGGTCCATCAGCTCGTCGAGCCGCTCGGCCTGAACGCGGACCGTCGAGGTCTTGTCCTCGGAGCGGCGGTTCAGGTCGGCCTTTTCTGGTGCAGCGGAGGCGGGCACAGCAGGGCGCTCCGCGACGCGCGGCGCAGGCGCGGGCGCGGGCGCGACGACCGGCACGACAGCAGCAGGCTCCGGCTGCTCAGCCGACATCGACATATCGAGTTCGGCGTAGATCGGTGCGGCAGGCTCACCCAGCGGGGTGATGTCGAGCTTCATCTCGTCGCGGACGAACATGAAGACGTCCTCGATCTCATCCTTCGAGCAGCCGCTCTGCAGCGCCACCGTCCAGGTGATCAGGCAGCTTTCGGGGTCGAGCGCATCGAGCTCGGGCACCTTGTCGAGATCGGCCAGGACCGTGCAGGGACCGAGCGCCCGCAGATCGTCGAGCAGGACCAGCGGGTTGGTGCCGTTGCGCAGGATCTCCGGCTCGAAGGCGATCTCGATCGTCCAGCCAGCCTGGGCCGGTTCGGCCGTGTCAGGTTCCTCGGCCATCTCGGCCACGCCGGCCGGGGCGTCGGCGCGCGGCGCGGCTGAACCGCCGCCGATCAGGCGCTGAAGCTCCTCGACGATGGCGTCGCCGATAATCGGATCGGTCGAATCCGGATCCTCGATCAGCGTGCGGATATAGTCCCTGGCCGAGAGCGAGACCGTGACGATGTCGTGGTTCGCATCGATCTTGCCCTTGCGGATCAGATCGAAGGCGGTCTCGAAATCATGGGTGAAGGCCGCGACCTTGTCGAAGCCGAACATTGCGCCCGAGCCCTTGATCGTGTGCAGCGCCCGGAAGGCGGCATCGATCAGGTCGCGATCCTGTGGAGTCTGGCCGAGGTCGAGCAGCACGGTCTCGAGCGAGTCGAGCAGTTCGGCCGCTTCCTGGCGGAAGGTTTCCGTGGGATCGAGTTCCATCAGCTTCTCACCAGCTTTGCGACGACGGCGAGAAGCTGTTCGGGCTTGAACGGCTTGGTGATCCATCCCGTCGCGCCGGCAGCCTTGGCTTCCTGCTTCACCGCTTCGTCGGATTCCGTGGTCAGGAAGACGATCGGCACGCCCATGAAGCTCGGCAATCCGCGCAGCGCCTTGATCATCTGCATGCCGTTCATCACCGGCATGTTGAGATCGGTGATGACGAGGTCGAAGCTCTGCGCCTTGGCCTTGGCGAGCCCTTCCGAACCGTCGCCGGCCTCGACGACATTGTGCCCGGCCGGTCCGAGGACGAGCTTGATCATCTGCCTGACGCTCGGGGAGTCGTCGACGGTGAGGATATTGGCCATGATCAGTTCCCGGACTGTGCGAAATGCGAAGCGCCGGGCAGCGTCACCCCGGCGCGCTCGAAGGCGGAACGGACGCTCTCCGTTGCCGCAAGCATGGTGAAAGGCAGGCCGCGCGCGGCGAAGCTGCGTTCCGCGCTGACGATGGTCTGGACGAAGGTGATGTCGGCCTGTTCTATGCCGGCACAGTCGATCGCGACGCCGGACCCCGAATTAACCACGTCGACCAAAGAAGAGGCTATCGATCTTGCATTTCGAAGCGCACAATCTGACCATAGGTCAACTTTTGCGACAGCTCCCGCACCAGCATTGCTCATATCGATCACACCAAAACTCAAACACCACAGTAACTAACGACCCTTTCGCTAAGATATATAAGGCGATTCACTTATAATTCACTTAACAGTCGGGTTTTTTACGTTCATACTCTATTGAGTATCATGCGTGGCTTGAGTCGGGCTTGCGCTTCGCGAGTCAACTCCAGGGCGCGTGTCAGCACTCTGGTAACCATGACCGGCCACCTTGGTGATTGTGGTGCTGCAATGCGAAAGCCGGCCGGCCCGAGGCCGTCAGCGCCTCTTACGCGTCTGGGAAGGCTGCTCGCCGAAGGCCTGGCGATAGTCGAGGGCGAAATGACCGCGGTTGACGAAGCCCCAATGCCGCGCGATCGCCTCGATCGAACGTGACGAGAGCGGGTTGAGCAGCTCCTCGCGGACACCGTTCAGCCGCGCCCGCTTGATGTAGTCATGCGGCGAGATCTGCTTGTGGCGGCGAAAGCCCTCCTGCAGCGAGCGCAGCCCGATGCCGATGGCGCCGGCGACGTCCTGTACGGTGAGGGGGCCTGCCATGTGCCCGTCGATGAAGTCGATCGCCCGCCTGATCTGCCAGGGCGCCGGCGCCACTGCCCGCCGTTCGAACCAGGACGAGTAGCGATGCGGGACGCTTTCGAGGATCAGCATGATCAGGGCGTTGCGCAGCATCCTCGCGGCATACGGTGCCTCCGCCAGAGCAGCCTCGCCGCGAAACCCGCCAGCGATGGCCGCCACGATCCCCGCGACCGCGGCGCCGGTGGCTGAACCGGCGTCGAATGACATCGCAATGTCGAGCCGCTCCGTCACCGGGCGCTCGAAGGCGTCCTGCAGAGTGCGGGCGACCTCCCCGGCATGCAGCGTCACGGTCTCATGGACGCTCCCTTCCGCATATTCTCCGCGATCGGCCAGGGCCGTGTTGAGGATCAGGCACTGACCCGGCACGGCGGCCAACGTCTCGCGGCCGACCGAGTAGAGCGTGCCGCCGGCACTGACGAGGCGGAGAGTCAGGTTGTCGTGCGGCAGGCCTCGCCCGAGCCTCATGCCAAGGGGATAGGCGGCATGGACAAGCTGGGCGGAGGCGAAGCCATGCGCGGTCAGGCGGGCCTCGAAGCCCGGCCGGCCCAGCGGCTCGAGCACGAGATCGCGGCGCAGCCGTCCGACCAGCCAGGACTGCGTCTCGCCGACATCGCGGCTGACGAAATCGAAATCGGCCGGCGCATGAGCGGATCCGACGGCGTGCGACTCGGAGAGCCTCTTCATGAGGCCATCTGAGGTCGGCCGGTGCGCCCGATCAAGTGGCGACGCGAGGCCGCCGCCACTCAGGCGCCGACATATTTGAAGTGGGCGCCAACGCTGCGATAGGACGCCTCGAGGACATCGACGCCCCCGGCGAGCCGGAGCGCCTCGGCCGTCGCCAGCCCGAGTTCCACGGCCTCCCGCCCCGGACGATCGAGGCTCGCGGTCAGGCGCTTCAAGCCGTCGAAGGAGGTGATCTGGCCATGCAGATGCAACCGATCTCCGTCCCAGGCCGTGCTGGCCCCGACCGGCAGGCTGCAGCCTGCGCCGAGCGCGTGCAGCATCGCCCGCTCGCAATCGACCTCGGCACGCGCCTTGGGATCTTCGATGTCCTTGAGCATGGCCAGGATATGGCTGTCGGCGGCGCGGGCCTGCACGCCGAGCGCACCCTGCCCGATCGCATAGGGGAACAGCATGGGATCGAGCACCTCCGTCGCGCCCTCGATACCCAGGCGTTGCAGCCCGGCTTGCGCCAGGATGACCGCGTCGAGCCCATCGTCTCCGTTGATCTTGGCGAGGCGCGGGCCGACATTGCCGCGGATCGGCACGACCTCGATATCGGGCCGCAGGCTCAGGATCTGCGAGCGCCGGCGTAGCGAGCCGGTGCCGACCCGTGCGCCTTGTGGAAGATCGGCGAGCGTCGAACCGCAGAGCACGTCGCGAGGGTCGGCGCGCTCGGGGACGGCGGCGAGGACAAGTCCTTCGCGCAGCGTCGTCGGCAGGTCCTTGAGCGAGTGGACGACGATGTCGACCTCGCCCGAGGTCAACTGCTCCTCATGCTCGGTCGAGAACACGCCGATGATGCCGAACTGGTGGAATTCGGAGACCCGGTCCTTGTCGGCGATCGTGGCGATCGTATGCAGCTCGAACGTGGTGTCGGGATGCTTCGCCTTGATCAACTCGGCGATGTAGTTGGTCTGGGCCATCGCGAGCGGGCTGCGGCGCGTACCGATTTTCAGGAGCATCGAAGAACTACCTACCCCGGAGGCCGTGCCGGCCCCCATCATTGCAACGGGTCTATACCAGCGGATGGCCAAGGCCGCGAGTGCGGCTTACCACCACCCCGGCCCGACGCCTTGGCATGGATCAAGGACACGTTGCCCCGCGGGTCGTTGCGGGGCACATGGCATCCCTTCCGCCCGAATCAACCGGAGCGCATGCCGATCCGGCCCAGCGGCGGGACAGTACAGGAGAGACGCAATGAAGTTCGACGTCGCGGACAAGCCGCAACCTATCGCCGGCGCGATGGCAGAAACGGTCATCGATTTCTGGCGCGATGCCGGCCCCGAACGCTGGTTCAAGAAGGATGCGGCCTTCGACGTCCTGTTTCGCGAGCGCTTCATGCCGCTCCACTTCGCGGCCGCGCGTCGCGAGCTCGACGGCTGGGCCGAGACGGCGACGGGCTCGCTCGCCCTCATGATCCTGCTCGACCAGTTCCCGCGCAACAGCTTCCGCGGCACGGCGCATATGTATGCGACCGACCCGCTGGCCTTGCATTTTGCTCGGCAGGCGCAGGCGAAGGGTCATGGCGAGGCGATCGAGCCGGAGCTGCGGCTCTTCCTGCACCTGCCCTTCTGCCATTCGGAAGACCTGGCGGACCAGGATCTCTCGGTCGCGCTCAGCACGCCGCTGGGCGGCGCTGCGCGCGAACATGCCGAAGGCCACCGCGACATCATCCGGCGCTTCGGGCGCTTCCCGCATCGCAACGCCCTGCTCGGGCGCACGACGACGCCGGAGGAGAAGGCCTTCCTGGCCGAGGGCGGCTTCGCAGGCTGAGGTCAGCCCCCGGATATCAGGGCCGGTTCTTCGCCGGCCTCCAGCGCGGCGTCGCTGTCGTCCTTGAGATCGACGCCGGTCAGCGCGCGACGGAACCCCTGGTCGATCAGCCAGGCGAGCTTGAAGGCCGCGTGCTGGAAGCCGAGGCCGCCGGGGCGGATGTTCGAGATGCAGTTGCGCGCGGCGTCGGTCAGCCCACGCTTCGGACCGAAGGTCAGATAGGCGCCGAGCGAGTCCGGCGAGGACAGGCCGGGACGTTCGCCGATCAGCACCACGACCATCCGCGCGCCCAGCGCCTCTGCCGCCTCGTCGCCGAGCGCGACCCGCGCCTGCGAGGCGACGACGAGCGGAGCCAAGGTAAGCTTCTGGCGCTGCAGGAAGGGCAGCAGAGCGGTGATGAACGGCACGGCATTCTGCTGAACGGCGGTCGACGACAGCCCGTCCGCAACGACGATGGCGAGATCAAAGCCACCGCGGCGCCCCGCCAGCGCGGCCTCGCTCTCCGGCGAAAGGCTGCGGCCGAGGTCCGGCCGGCGCAGATAATCCTCGCGCGAGCGGGCCGCGCTCTCGGCCTTCAGCGTTTCGACCCCGAGGCCGGCAAGTTCGGCCACGACCTCGTCGGGGCGGAAGGGCGCATGCACGGCGTCGCGCGCCTGGGCATGAGCGAGGCCGAAGCGCAGAACCTCGCGGATCGGCAGCGAGGAGCCTGAGCGGCCGAGTGCGATCCGAGCCGGGGTCAGCCGGGCGAGCTCGGCGAAGCGGCCCGCGACCGGTGGCTTGTCCGACGCGCTCATGCCGCGCGGTCCTGGATCGCGGTCAGCAGGGCCTGTCCGCCCTGCCCGGCGCTGAGCCGGCCGGCCGCGTCGATGATGTCCATCCGCCGGAGCCAGTCCTCGAATTCCGGCGCGCGCTTCAGGCCGAGGACCTCGCGGATGTAGAGCTGGTCGTGGAAGGAGGTCGACTGGTAGTTCAGCATGACGTCATCGGCGCCGGGAACGCCCATGATGAAGTTGACGCCGGCCGTGCCCAGCAAGGTGAGCAGCGTGTCCATGTCGTCCTGATCGGCCTCGGCATGGTTAGTGTAGCAGATGTCGCAACCCATCGGGACGCCCATGAGCTTGCCGCAGAAATGGTCCTCCAGACCGGCGCGGATGATCTGCTTGCCGTCATAGAGGTATTCCGGGCCGATGAAGCCAACGACCGTATTGACCAGCAGCGGCTGATAGGCACGGCAGACGGCGTAGGCACGCGCTTCGATCGTCTGCTGGTCGACGCCGTGATGGGCGTTGGCCGAGAGCGCTGCACCTTGCCCGGTCTCGAAATACATCAGGTTGTCGCCGACCGTGCCGCGCTTCTGCGAGCGGCCGGCCTCCAACCCTTCCTGCAAAACGGACAGCGTGACGCCAAAGGAGGCATTGGCGGCTTGCGTGCCCGCGACAGACTGGAAGACGAGATCGACCGGCGCGCCCTGCTCGATCAGTGCGATCGAGGAGGTGACATGGGTCAGGATGCAGGCCTGCGTCGGGATCTCGAAGCGGGCGATGACGCCGTCGAGCAGCCGCAGCAATTCGCCGATGCGCTGGGTGCTGTCCGAGGCCGGATTGATGCCGATCACGGCGTCGCCGCAGCCATAGCTCAAACCGTCGATGGTCGAGGCGAGGATACCGGCGGCATCGTCTGTCGGATGGTTCGGCTGGATGCGCACGGCAAGGCGGCCCTGAAGGCCGAGCGTGTTCCGAAAGCGCGTGACGACCCGGCATTTGCGCGCCACGAGAATGAGGTCCTGATTGCGCATGAGCTTGGAGACCGCCGCCGCCATCTCCGGCGTGATGCCCGGGGCCAGGCGGGCGAGCGCTTCCGTCGTCGCAGCGTCCGAGCAGAGCCAATCGCGGAACTCGCCAACGGTCAGGGATGCGACGGCAGCAAAGGCCGCCGCATCATGGCCGTCGATGATCAGGCGCGTGACCTCGTCGTGCTCGTAGGGGATCAGGGCCTCGTGCAGGAAGGTCCGTAGCGGCAGATCGGCGAGCGCGATCCTGGCCGCCATCATCTCCTCCATGCTGCCGGCAGCCAGCCCTGCGAGCCGGTCACCGGAGCGCAACGGCGTCGCCTTCGCCATCAGTTCCTTGAGATCGGCGAAGGCATAGGCCTGCCTGCCGATCGCGACGCGATACCCCATCAATCGTCTCCCGGAAGCGACCAAGGCCGCCACGCCATATCAACCGTTCGACGCGGCGCAAGCAAGCCGCGGGCCGAGACTGGGCGCCGCGACACATCCGCTTTGCGACGGCGCACGCATTGCGACCCGCCCTCGCTCCCCTTATCCCCTAGCTGACCAGAGCGGGACGACACCCGCCGCCGCGAGCAGGGAACGCCATGGCCGAAGCAGACGATACCGGACGCCGAACGATCGGCACCTTCGATTATGTCGTCATCGGTGCCGGCTCGGCCGGCTGCGTGCTCGCCAACCGCCTCTCGCGCGATCCGCGGAAGAAGGTGCTGGTTCTCGAAGCGGGAGGCCGGGACGACTGGATCTGGTTCCACATCCCGGTCGGCTACCTCTTCGCCATCGGCAATCCGCGGGCCGACTGGATGTTCGCGACGGAACCGCAGCCAGGGCTCGGCGGCCGGGCCCTGCCCTATCCTCGCGGCAAGGTGCTGGGCGGCTCGTCTGCGATCAACGCCATGGTCTACATGCGCGGACAGGCCGCCGACTACGACGGCTGGCGCCAGCTCGGCCTGACCGGCTGGGGCTGGGACGACGTGCTGGCCTATTTCCTCAAGCACGAGGACCATATCGGGCCGGGCGATGGTCGGATGCACAAGAGCGGCGGCGAATGGCGCGTCGAGCATCCGCGCGTCCGATGGGCCATTCTCGACGCGATCCGCGAGGCGGCAGCGGCAGCGGGCATCGCCAAGATCGACGACTTCAACACCGGCGACAACGAAGGTTCGTCCTACTTCCAGGTCAACCAGCGGCGCGGCCGCCGCTTGAGTGCCTTCCGCGCCTTCTTGCGGCCGGTGCTGGACCGCCGCGAGGACAATCTGCGGCTCGAGATGGGCGTACTGGTCGAGCGCGTCGTGGTCGAGGACGGCCGGGCGAAGGCCGTCGAGTTCACTCATGCCGGCGAGAAGCTCCGGGTCGTGGTCACGGGCGAGGTCGTGCTCAGCGCCGGCGCCGTCGGCTCGCCCGCCCTGCTGGAACGCTCCGGCATCGGCGATGGCGCCCACCTCCAAGGCCTCGGCATCGAGACCGTCGCCGACCTGCCCGGCGTCGGCGAAAACCTGCAGGACCATCTCCAGCTCAGACCGGTCTACAAGGTCGAGGGCGTCCGCACGCTCAACAGCGACTATGCCAAGCTCTGGCGCCGGCCGCTGATGGCGCTGCAATATGCCGCCCTGCGCAGCGGTCCGCTGACGATGGCGCCCTCGCAGGTAGGCGCCTTCGCGAAATCCTCGCCCGAGCATGCCACTGCCAACCTGCAGTATCATTTCCAGCCGCTTTCGCTCGATTCCTGGGGCTCGGGCCTGCACCCCTTCGACGCCTTCACCGCCAGTGTCTGCAACCTGCGGCCGACCAGCCGCGGCCGTATCCACATCAGGACGCCGCATGCCGCGGATGCGCCTGCGATTTCGCCGAACTATCTCGACACCGAAGCCGACCGGCAGGTCGCCATCGATGCGATGAAGCTGACCCGCCGGATCGTGGCCCAGGCCCCGCTCGCGCGCTTCCGGCCACAGGAGCACCTGCCCGGGCCAAATGTGACGAGCGACGCCGAACTGCTCGACGCGGCGGCGCGGCTCGGCACGACGATCTTCCATCCGGTCGGCACTGCGAAGATGGGGCACGCGGACGATGCCCGCGCCGTGCTCGACGCGCGGCTGCGGGTGCGCGGCGTCGCTGGCCTGCGCGTGATCGACGCCTCGGTGATGCCCGCGATCACCTCCGGAAACACCGCCAATCCGACGATGATGATCGCGGAGAAGGGTGCCGCGATGATGCTGGAGGACGCACGGAGCCGCTGACGGCTTGCCGCCATCGGCGGTCCCGGCTCGCCTATCCGCGCCTATAGTGCCGGGTGGCTGAAGCGGGCGACCTTTGCGCCCTTCATCAGGCTGCGGAAATCCGGCCCGCTGACACGCACCAGCGTCTTGTGGTCGCCGCCTTCGAAATAGATGTCGCTGGCGTTGCCAAGGCTCTCGTCCAGGATCACCGGCACATTATACGCCGACCCGATCGGCGGGATCGCGCCGAGATCGCAATCGCTGAACAAGGTACCGACTTCGTCCTCGGAGGCGAGGCCGAGCCGCTTGTTCATGACGTCCTGCAATGTCGAGAGCTCGATCCGATGCGTGCTCGGCACAACGGCCAGCGCGTATCCGGTCTCGTGGTGCACGACCACGGATTTGGCCAGGCTGTTGCCTGAAACATGCGCCGCCACCGCTGTCTGGTTGCTGGTCCTCGTGCGATGATGGGCCAGCGTATCGTAGGCGATGCCCTCGCCGTCGATATAGTCCTGAAGCTTCTTTGCGATCGTCATGGTAGGCGTCCCCTGTGTTCGGTGGTGACGCGTAGACGGGTCATCCTCCTCTCATCACCGGCGAAGTCAACGGGGAAAGGACAGGGTGGAGGTGGAGGAAACCGGACGAGAACCGAACACCATGCGGCAACCCCTGCAGCACAATGGCGGGCGCGGCCCCCTCGCCCGCCTCCTCTTCGCGCTCCTGCGTGGCGTGCTCACCATCCTGATCGTCATCGACGAGATCGCGCGCCCATTCTACCGGCCGCTGATCCGCTGGCTTTCGTCGCTGCGCATCATCCAGCGCATCGAGATGGCAATCGCGCGGCTGCAGCGCCTCGTCATCCTGGTCCTGCTCGCGATCCCCTTCGCCATCGCCGAGCCCTTGAAGCTGCTCGGCCTGTGGATGATGGCGGATGGGCGGGGCAGGAGTGGTCTCGTCGTCTTCGCATTCGCCCATCTGATCAGCTTCCTGCTGGTCGAGCGCATCTATCACGCCGGCCGCGACAAGCTCCTGACCTATGGCTGGCTCGCCTGGGCCATGGGCTGGCTCGACCGGCTGCGGCGCCGGGCGCTGGACTGGGTCAGGAGCAGTGCGGCCTATGCCTTCGCGCTGCGCAGCCGGGATGCTGCGCGGCAATGGTGGCGGTCGCTGCGGGCCTGAACCCGGCTCAGACGACCTGGTTGCGCAGCCCCGTCTCGCCGCGCGCCAGCCGGCCGAGATTCTCGACCAGCAGATCGACGACATTGGTCTCATAGGCGCGCGTCTCGCCGGCGCTGTGCGGCGTCACGATGACCTGCGGCAGCGCCCAGAGCGGCGAGGTCGCGGGCATCGGCTCCTCGACGAAGGTGTCGAGCCCGGCACCGGCGATCCTGCCCTCGCTCAGGGCCGCGATCAGCGCCTGCTCGTCGACGACCTTGCCGCGGGCGACGTTGATCAGCAGCGCCGTCGGCTTCATCGCAGCCAGCGCCCTGGCATCGATCAGATTCTCGGTCTCGGGCGTCAGCGGGCATGTCAGCGCGACGATGTCGGCCTGCGCCATGACCTCGTGGAGCTGGTCGGGGCGCACGATCGCCTCGATGCCGGGCTGTGGCTCGGGGCTGCGGCGCACGCCGATCACACGCAATCCGAAGGCCGCCGCCAGCGTCGCCAGCCGCAGGCCGATGCGGCCGAGGCCGACGATGACCAGCGTCTTGCCGCCGAGTTCGTCCTCGCGCCGGGCGCGGTCGCCGATCATCGGGCGCCAATGCTTGCCCGACTGATTGTCGCGGGCGAGATGGATCTGGCGGGTCAGCCCAAGGATGAGCGCCATCGCGTGTTCCGAGACCGCGCGCTCATTGGCACCTTGCGCGCTGGCCAAGCGGATGCCGGCCGCTGCGAAGGCAGCCTTGTCGTACTGATCCGTGCCGGCGCTGACCGACTGGACGAAGCGCAGCTTCGGGCAGGCCGCGATCAGCTCGTTGCGCCAGAGCCCGGAGACGACCACCACATCGGCCTCGGGGGCGCGTGCCTTGAACTCCTCGAGCGAGCGCACCTCGAAGCTCTTCGCCGCACGACCGCGCGACTTGAACTCGTCCTGCAACTGATAGGCGGCATGGGCGAAGCAGATTGTCAGATCGCCTTCCGGCGGCAATGCGGGCATGTCTATCGTTCCCCTTCAGGCAAGGCTTGTCCTGTCTCGATCGGTCCCAGGTTAGCGGGCGGCGCCAGTGCTGTCCCGGCTTCGCGCGCATGCCGGATCGGTGCGTATGCAAGACTTACGCGCACCGCGGATGCAAGGCTGCCGATGACAGCGCCGCCTCGAGACGCTCCCATCCGGCCGCATCGCCGGGCAGTCCGAAGCGCAGCCATCTCGCCTCGTTCTGGAACCGCCGGACATAGATGCCGTGACGCCCGAGATGGGCGAAAAGCGCCTGTGCATCGGGCGTGGCCAGCAGGCGAAACAGCGTGGTGCCGCCGACGATCCGACCGAGCGGCGCGAGCAAGGCATCGAGCCGCGCGGCATCGGCGGCGCGAGCTCCGCCCGCCTGCGCCAGCCATTGCCCGTCGCCCAGCGCCAGCGCCCCGATCCGCAGCGCCGGGCCGGCCACGGCCCAGGGCCCCATCGCAGCCCGCAGGGCGGCCATCGGCGCCGCTTCGCCGATGGCAAAGCCGAGCCTGACACCGGCCAGCCCATAGGTCTTGCCGAAGGAGCGCAGGACAATCGTCGCCGGCGGCAGGGCGGGCAGCAGGCTGGCTTCGGGCGTGAAGTCCGCGAAGGCTTCGTCGAGGATCAGCATGCCGCCACGAGCAGCGCAGTGCCGCGCTAGCGCGACGAGGTCAGCTGCCGGAAGACTGCGGCCGTCGGGATTGTTCGGATTGACGACCACGACAGTCGCGGCTTTCGCCGCTTCTGCGGGTGTGGCTGCCTCAACGACATCCCCTCCCGCCTTGCGCCAGGCCTGCGCATGCTCGGCATAGGTCGGCCCGAGCACAGCTACGGGGCCGGCTGCGACGGCTGCCGGGAAGAAGCGCGGCAGGAGGTCGATCAGGATCTGGGTTCCGGGCGCTGCGACGATCCCCGCCTCGGGCGGCACGCGATAAGCGTTCCGGGCCGCCTCGAGCAAGGCTGCCTCGTCATCGGCGCCGGGAAGGCGCTGCCACAGGCTTAACGGCAGCGACGGAAGCGGATAGGGGATGGGGTTGATCCCGGTGGAGAGATCGATCCAGGGTTGCGGCGCATCGGGAAAAAGCGTTCGCGCCCTGGCCAGATCGCCGCCATGCCAGATGCCTTCGGTTCCACCCTCGCCCGCCATGGCCCTACCCGACACCCTGCTTCTGCTACTGGCCGCGCTCATCGTCGAGGCGGTCATCGGCTATCCGCTGCGCTTGTATGCGCTGATCGGGCATCCCGTCACCTGGCTCGGAGCCCTGATTTCGCAGATCGACCGGGGGCTCAACCGGGAGGACGCTGGCTTCGCGGCCCGCAAGGCGGCCGGGATCGTGGCCCTCGTAATCCTCCTCGCAGTGACACTCGCTGCGGCACTTGCCCTGACGACGTTATGCCGCGCGCTCGGTCCGCTCGGCCTGCTGCCGCTCGCCCTTCTCGGATCAACTCTGCTGGCGCAACGGAGCCTGTTCGAGCATGTCGCCGCCGTCGCCGAGGGACTTGAGCGCGGCGGGCTGGTCGAGGGTCGCAAGGTCGTCGCGATGATTGTCGGGCGCAATCCCGAAAGCCTCGACGAGGCCGGCGTCTCACGGGCCGCGATCGAGAGCCTGTCCGAGAATTTCTCCGACGGGGTGGTGGCCCCGGCCTTCTGGCTCGGCGTCGCCGGCCTGCCCGGCATTGCGCTGTACAAGGCGATCAACACCGCCGACTCGATGATCGGCCACAGGACGCCGCGCCATCTCGCCTTCGGCTGGGCCTCGGCACGGCTCGACGACCTCGTCAACCTGCCGGCCTCGCGGCTGACGGCTCTGCTGCTGATCGCGGCCGCCGCGTTCGACCGCGAGGCCGATGCCGACGCGGCCTGGCGGGCGGTGCGGCGCGATGCGGGCCATCACAAATCGCCGAATGCCGGCTGGCCGGAGGCCGCGATGGCTGGCGCGCTCGGCCTGCGCCTGGCGGGGCCGCGCATCTATGGCGAGGTCGTCGTCGAGGATGGCTGGATGGGCGACGGCCGCGCAGTGGCGACGGCAGCCGACATCCGGCACGCGCTGCGGCTCTACCGCCGGGCCTGTGGCTTGCTCTGGGGCCTGGCGGGCCTTGGGGCAGCGCTGGTCTGGGCGGCCTGAGCTCTCAGAACTCGATCCCTTCCTGCGCCTTCACGCCTGCCGCGAAATGGTGCTTCACCAGCGTCATCTCGGTCACCAGGTCGGCGGCCTCTATCAATTCCGGCTTGGCGTTTCGACCGGTGACGACGATGTGGAGGTCCGAGCGGCGCGCTGCCAATGTCGCCACGACCTCGGCCAGCGGCAGATAGTCGTAGCGCAGCGCGATGTTGAGCTCATCTAGCACGATCAGCCGGATGCTCTCGTCGGCCATCAGCTCTTTCGCCTTGTCGAAGGCGCGGGTCGCGGCGGCAATGTCGCGGGCCTTGTCCTGCGTCTCCCAGGTGAAGCCCTCGCCCATCGTATGCCAGGAGACCTGATCGCCGAAGGCTTCCAGCGCCTTACGCTCGCCGGTTTCCCAGGCGCCCTTGATGAACTGCACCACGCCGATACGCCAGCCATGGCCGAGCGCGCGCAGGGCCAGCCCGAAGGCGGCCGTCGACTTGCCCTTGCCCGGGCCGCTGTTGACGATCAGCAAGCCCTTCTCGACCGTCTTGGCAGCGACCTCGGCGTCCTGCACCGCCTTGCGCTTTGCCATCTTGGCCTTGTGGCGGGCCGCGTCGTCGCTCTCGGTCGTCATCTCGGGTCCTTGGCCTTTCGTCATCGGTTCACTTCACCTGCATCGGCAGGCCGGCGACCATGAAGACCACACGGCGGGCCCGCGCGGCAATCGCCTGATGCAGTCGGCCGGCCTCGTCGCGAAAACGCCGCGCCAGCGCATTGTCAGGGACGATGCCGAGGCCGACCTCGTTGGAGACGAGCACGATCGGCGCCGTGGCCTGCGCGCAGGCCTCGATCAGATCGGAACCTGCCGCGGATGTGTCGCGCTCAGCCAGAATCAGATTGGTCAGCCAGAGCGTCAGGCAGTCGACCAGCACCGGCTGCCCCGACGGCAGGCCGCGAATCGCCCCGGGCAGATCGAGCGGCGCATCCTGCGTGACCCACTCGGCCGGGCGTCGCTCTCGGTGCTCGGCGATGCGCACGCGCATCTCGTCATCCCAGGCTTGTGCCGTCGCGAGATAGGCCCAGGGCGGCGGCAGCGTCTCGATCAGCGCCTCGGCATGGCGGCTCTTGCCCGAGCGCGCACCGCCGAGGACGAGGGTGAGGTGGGGGATATCCAAGGTAGCGTCCTCCGCCGTCCTGCCCGGGCTCGTCCAGAGCATCTCCCGCCAGAGATTCTCGGCTCTGCGATCCGCATCGCCCAAGAATGACGGCGCACTGCATTGCACAGCGCCGTCCGGATGGCTAATGATCTCGGCTGACGGTGCCTCCGCGAGGAGGTGAAAAGGGAACGCGGTGAAACTCCGCGGCTGCCCCCGCAACTGTAAGCGGCGAGTTCTGCGCCATCGGCCACTGGGGGACATCCCGGGAAGGCGGTGCAGGATGCCTAGAGCCGCGAGCCAGGAGACCTGCCGTCGTATCGATCCGCCTTCCAACAGGCCGCCGGCGGGGCGGCCAGGAGACCCATGATGACGACGACCTCCGTTTCCACCCAGCAGGCCAGCGTTTCCGAACGCGCCAAGGCCGTTGCTGCCGCCCTCCTGCTCGGCTTCGTGCTGGTCTACACGGTCGGCTTCGCCGCCTCGGCCAGCGTGCACAACGCGGCCCATGATACGCGCCACGGCCTCGCTTTTCCCTGCCACTGAGGAAGAGCCATCATGGTCAATCGTGTTCTCGCGGTCAGTCTTCTGGCCGGGCTTCTGGCTGGGCTGATCGTCGCCGCACTCCAGCATGTCACCACAACCCCGCTGATCCTCAAGGCCGAGACCTATGAGGCGGCACTACGCGCTGTCGCACCGACGCAAGCCGCCTTCTCGGGTGAAGCGAAGATCATCCTTGCCCATGGCGGCGAGGCGCATGCGGATCATGCCGAGTGGAAGCCGCAGGACGGCCTCCAACGCACGCTATTCACCTCGCTGGTGACGATCGCGACCGCGATCGGCTTCGCCGCACTGCTGCTCGCCGGCATGATCGCGGCCAATGACGCCATCGACGAAAAGCGGGCGATGATCTGGGCCGCCTGCGGCTTCATCGCCTTCGGGCTCGTGCCGGCGACGGGGCTGGCACCAGAGCTGCCGGGCGCGGCCTCGGCCGCGCTCGAACAGCGCCAGCTCTGGTGGATCGTTACGGCGCTCGTCACCGCCGGCGGACTCTTCGTCTTCCTGCGCATGGAGGCAGCGTGGCTGCGCGCGCTCGCGGTGCTCGCGATGCTGGTGCCGCACGTGATCGGCGCGCCGCACCCGGCCGCGCCCGAAAGCAAGGTTCCGGCCGAGGTCGCGGCCCATTTCGCCGCACTCTCGCTGGCGATCCAGGCCGCGCTGTGGCTCGCGACTGGCTTTGCCGTGGGCCGGCTCTGGCCCTGGTTCACCCGCCGCGCCGAGGCGCAATGAGCTCCGGCGGGGCGACCGGCGCGATGCCCAAAGGTGACCTGACCATCCATGTCTGCACGGCCTGCAGGCGCGTCCGCGAAGATCTGCCGGATGGCTACGACCAGCCGGGCAGCGCGCTCGCGGAAGCCCTGTCGCAACGCCTCGCCGGACAGGCGAACGGCATCACGGTCGTCACGGCCGACTGCCTCGCCGTCTGCAAGCGGCCCTGCACCATCGCGCTCGCCGCCGACGGCAAATGGACCTACCTGATCGGCGACCTCGAAACCGAAAGCCATCTCGACGACATCGTCAGCGCGGCGGAGGCCTATGCCGCCAGCGCCAACGGCATCGTTCCCTGGAAAGAGCGCCCGCCCTGCTTCCGCAAGGGCGTGGTCGCACGCGTGCCGCCCCTGCCGGTGCGCCAGCAAAGGATGACATCATGAACGCTCCGCAGAATCCGTCTCTCGGAAAAATCCCCTGCACCATCGTCACCGGCTTCCTCGGCGCCGGGAAGACGACGCTGGTGCGCCACCTGCTCGAAAACGCCGAGGGCAAGAAGCTCGCGGTGCTCGTCAACGAATTCGGCGATCTCGGCTTCGACGGCGAATTCCTTAAAGGCTGTGGCATCTCCGGCTGCACCGAGGAGGATGTCGTCGAACTGCCGAATGGCTGCATCTGCTGCACGGTGGCCGATGATTTCGTGCCGGCGCTGGAGAAGCTCCTGGACCGGGCCGACCCGCCGCAGCACATCCTGATCGAGACGTCCGGCCTCGCTTTGCCCAAGCCGCTGGTCCAGGCCTTCAACTGGCCGGCAATCCGATCCCGCGTCACCGTCGACGGCGTCATCGCCGTGGTCGACGGGCCTGCCGTCGCCGAGGGCCAGTTTGCGGATGATCCCGAGGCACTGGCCGCACAGAAGGCGGCGGACGCCTCCGTCGAGCACGACAATCCGCTGGAGGAAGTGTTCGAGGATCAGATCCTCTGCGCCGACCTGATCCTGCTCAACAAGAGCGACCTGATCGACCAGGCCGGGCGCGACCGCGTCAAGGCCGAGATCGCCGAGCATCTGCCGAAGGCGATCAAGATCGTCGAGACCAGCCATGGCAAGGTCGAGCCGGCGCTGATCGTCGGGCTGGGCGCTGCGGCCGAGGCCGATCTCGCGGCGCGGCCCTCGCATCACGGCGAGGGCGAACATGACCACGATCATGACGATTTCGACTCGGTCGCGCTGCCGCTGCCGGCCGGCCTGTCCCCGGAAGAGCTGTCCGCTCGCGTGGCCAAAGCCGCCGAGGCCGAGGGCGTGCTGCGTCTCAAGGGCTTCACAGGCGTGCCGGGCAAGCCCATGCGACTGGTCGTGCAGGGCGTCGGCCGGCGCGTCGGCCATCACTTCGACCGCGCCTGGGGCGAAGGTGAAGCGCGTGACGGACGCCTCACGGTGATCGGCCTCAAGGGCTTCGACCTGAAGGCGGTGGAGGCTGCGCTGGCGGGCGCCTGAGGCGACTCGCTTCCGGGGAACGCCATGCATCTGCTCCCAACCAGCGAGATCAGGCTCGATGATGGCGAGGACGCCGTCGATCTCGCCTTGCCGCCGGGAGATGTGCTCATCCTCTCCTATGCCGACAGCGACCTCTCGGCGCTTGCTGCGGCGGCCGCCGCCGGCACCGGGTTCGCCGTCCGCCTCGCCTCGCTGCGGCGGCTGCGGCATCCGCTCTCGGTCGACCTCCTGATCGAGAAGACGGCTGCGAGGAGCCGCTTCGTGCTGGTGCGCTGCCTCGGCGGGCTGGACTACTGGCGCTATGGTATCGAGCAGCTCAGCGCGGCCTGCCGGGCGCACGGCATCGCGCTCGCGGTGCTGCCCGGCGACGACCGGATCGATGATCGGCTCGCCGAGTACGGCACGGTCGATGCCGGCTTGGTGGCGGAACTGCTCGGCTATTTCCATGCCGGCGGCGGGGCCGAGAACATGCGACGGCTGCTGCGGCGGATTTCAACGGCGCTCGGGTCATCCGACCCGGCGGCACCGAGCCCACTCGCTCCGCTGGTGCTTCCGACCTTCTTCGCGCTTGGCATGGACGGCTCACCTCTCGCCTGGCGCGAGGCACTGCGCGCCCTTCCCAGCGACAGGCCGCTCGTCCCAATCCTAGTCTATCGCTCGGCCGTCAGCGCGGGTGACACCGCGATGGGCGAGGCGCTGGCGGCGGCGCTCGCGGCGCGCGACCACGCTCCAATCATCCTTGCCCTGACCAGCCTGAAGGACCCCGCTGTCACGGCCGATCTCGCGGCGCTGATCGCGACGCGTCGGCCGGCTATGATCGTCACCACCACCGCCTTCTCGGCCCGCGAGGGTGCGGACTTCGTCCTCGACACAGCCGATTGTCCGGTGCTGCAGGCGATGCCGGTCGGCAGCGCGCGCGAGGCCTGGGCCACCTCGCCGCGCGGGGTCTCGGCCGCCGATCTCGCCATGCAGGTCGCGCTGCCCGAATTCGACGGTCGACTGGGAGCGATCCCCGTCGCCTTCAAGGCCGATGTCGCAGACGAGGTCACGGGGTTGAATGTCCGCCGGCTGGTGCCGGACGCGGAGGGCGTCGCCGCCTTGGCCGATCTCGCGGCGGGGTGGGTTTCGCTCGCCGTGAAGCCCGCAGCCCAGCGCCGGTTGGCGCTGGTGATGTCCGATTATCCCGCGCGCGGTGGCCGTGCCGGCTTCGCGGTCGGCCTCGACACCCCGGCCAGTGTCGCAGCGATCCGCGGAGTGCTGGCAGAAGCGGGTTACGAGGTCGCTTCCCGAAATAGCGATCAAGCGCTGATGCAAGCCCTCACGGCCGGCTCCGCCGATTTCAGACTGCCGTTCGCCGCCTACAAGGCCTGGCTGACGACCCTGCCCACCGACGCCCGCGACACGCTTTTCGCAACACATGGCGCGCCCGCGAACGATCCCGCCTTCAGCGACGGTGCCTTCCGCTTCTGCGTGGTGCAGAACGGCAACCTCACCATCGCGCTGCAGCCGCCGCGCGATGCGACGCCCGATCGCAAGGCGCGCTATCACGATCCGGACGCACCGCCCGGCCACGGCTATCTCGCCTTCTATCTCGCCTTGCGCGAGACGGCCGGCATCGACGCGCTGATCCATCTCGGCACCCATGGCACGACGGAATGGCTGCCGGGCAAGGCGGTGGCGCTGTCAGCCGCCTGCTGGCCGCGCCTCGTGACGCGGGGCCTGCCGGTGATCTACCCCTATGTCGTCGATGATCCTGGCGAGGCGGCGCCGGCCAAGCGGCGGCTTTCTGCGATCACGCTCGGCCATCTGCCGCCGCCTCTCGCCGAGGCGCAGGCCGCAGACGAAGCCGCGCTGCTGCGCGATCTCGTCGAGGAATTCAGCCAGGCGCAGTTGCTCGACCCGCGCCGGGCCGACATCGTCGCGAGCGAGATCCGCTCACGTGCCGAAACGAGCGGGCTCGCCGCCTCCTGCGGAATTACGCCCGACCTCTCAATGAGCGACGCGCTGACTCGGCTCGACGCGCATCTCTGCGACATCACGGAACTGCCCTTCCGCGACGGACTGCACATCTTCGGGCAGTCGGATGCCGACCCCGACTCGGCCCGAGCCGAGCGCGAAGGGCTGCTGCGGGCACTTGACGGGCGTTTCGTGCCGCCCGGCCCGGCCGGCTCGCCACATCGCGGCCGGCCGGACGTGCTGCCGACCGGGCGCAATCTCTCGACGCTCGATCCGCGCGCCATCCCGACGCGGGCGGCGGCAAGGCTCGGCGCACTCGCGGCGCAGGCCGTGATCGACCGGCATCTGCAGGATCACGGTGAGGCGCCGCGCCGCGTCGTCATGGATCTCTGGGCCTCGCCGACCCTCCGTTCGGGCGGCGAGGACATCGCCCATGCCCTGGCGCTCATGGGCGTCACCGCACTCTGGGATCCGGCCTCGACGCGGGTGACCGGGTTCGCGATCGTTCCGCTGCCGAAGCTGACCTGCGCGCGCATCGACGTCACCATGCGCATCTCCGGCGCCTTCCGCGACACCTTCCCGCAGCAGGTCGCGCTGCTCGATGCAGCCGCGCGCGCTGTGGCCGCCCTCGACGAACCCGACGACTGGAACGAGCCCGCCGCCGCGCGCAGGCGCGGCGAGGCCGGGCCGCGCGTTTTCGGCGCCGCGCCGGGGCGCTACGGCGCGGCGATGGCGGATCGCGCTCTCGACGGCGCCTGGACGACGCAGGATGAACTCGGCGCCGCCTATCTAGCCGCCTCCAGCCATGCCTATGGCGGGCCGGATGGCAGCGCCAGCCTCGACGCCAGCTTTGCCGAACGGATCAGGTCGGCGGACGCCTTCGTGCATGTCAGCGACACCGCCGGGCGCGACATACTGGAAGCGTCGAGCGCCGCCGACGTCATTGGCGGGCTGGCGGCGGCAGCCAGATCCCTCGGTGCCGAACCTGCCCTGTACAGCCTCGACAGTTCAAAGCCCAAGGCGCCGAAGGCGCGGACGCTGGCGGAGGACATCGCCCGCATCGTCCATGGAAGGCTCACGCATCCGCGCTGGATCGCTTCGCATCTCGCCCATGGCTGGCGCGGCGCCGCCGAGTTGGCGGAGGCGCTCGATACGCTCTTCGTCTTTGCGGCGAGCACGGACGCCGTGCCGGACGGCCTGTTCGACGCGGTGTTCCAGGCCTGGTGCGCCGATTCAAACGTCTGGTCGGCGATCGAGGCCGCCAATGCGCCGGCCGCTGCCTCGATCCGCTCCCGTCTGGCCGAGGCGGCGCGGCGCGGCCTCTGGACCAGCCGGCGCAACTCGGTCGGAGCGTTCCTCGCAGCTGTGCCGCCGGAGCGTGAGGCAGCCGAATGAACGCCCCATCGAAGGACGAATTGCGGCGCGGCTGGTGTCCGAGCACACTCAGGCCGATGGAGACCGGCGATGGCTGGCTGGTGCGGCTGCATCCGCCGGGCGCGCGACTGACGCCGGCGCAGCTCCAACGCATCGCCGCGCTGGCGGCGAAACATGGCAACGGGCTGATCGAGATCTCGGCTCGCGGCAACTTGCAGCTGCGCGGGGTGACGGCGAAGAGCCATCCGGCGCTGGTCGCGGCGCTGCTGGCCGAACGACTGGTAGACGAACATGACGGCGACGGCCCGCAGCGGCTGACGCTGACCGCGCCGCTGGCTGGTGATGCCGGCGACATGATCGACGCCCGCGCTCTCGCCGCGGAAATCGAGACACGCGCGCGGGCGGTGACCGGCTTGCCCGCGAAATTCTCGCTGGTGGTTGATGGCGGCGGGGCATCGTCGCTCGACGCCTTCGCCGGCGATATGAGGGTCGTCGGGATCGCTCCCGGCAGTGCCGTAATCGCCCTGGCGGACCGCCTCTGGCTCGGACCTGTGGCGGCCGGCAGGGTCGGGGAGATTGTCGCCGGCTTGCTCGGCCGCTTCGCCGCGCGACGGGCGCAGGCGCCCGGCACGATCCGCCGCCTGCCCGACCTCCGGCCGGACGCCCTTGCGGCCCTGAGCGACCTGCCGCATGCATCGCCTCCCGCTCCCCGCGCCGCGCCGCGACGCGCCGGGCTGTTCGCGCTCGGCCCCGACGGCTTCGCGGCACTGATCGGCTTGCCCTTCGGCAGAGTGGATACCGCGGCGCTCACCCGGCTCGGCGCGGCCGCCGAAGCGCATGGCTGCGCCGAAATTCGCCTCTCGCCCTGGCGCGGCATCGCTTTTCGCGGGATGGGCGAGGCCGGGGCTGCAGCGCTGCTCGGCTTCGCGGGCTCGCTCGGGCTGATCGTCCGGGACGACGACCCGCGCCTGTCGGTGCAGGCCTGCGCGGGGGCTCCAGCCTGCCTGCGGGCAGAGACTCCGGCCATGGCGGATGCGGCGCTGCTGGCCGAGGCGATCGCTCCGCTGTTGGCCGAGGGCCTGAGCCTGCATGTCTCCGGTTGCGTCAAATCCTGCGCGCGGCCGGGGGCTTCGGACCTCACTCTCGTCGGCCGCGAGGGGCGCTATGGCGTGGTGATCGGCGGCACGGCGCGGGACAACGCCATCGCCGAGCTTGACCTTTCCGGGATCATGGCGCGATTGCAGCCCGGACAGGAGATTCACGCTCGCCTGAGCGCGGCGGGCCGGTTTTCGGGATCACGGGTTTGACGACGGGTTACGACTACATCCAGGACGGGGCGGCGATATATGAGCGCTCCTTCGCGATCATACGGTCCGAGGCCGACCTCACGCGCTTCCCCGGCCGGGCCGGGAATGTCGTGGTCAGGATGATCCATGCCTGCGGCATGACCGACCTCCCGTCGGATGTGGAGATGTCGCCGGAATTCGCCGGCTCCGCCGAGACGGCGCTGAAGGCCGGCGCGCCGATCCTGTGCGACGCCAAAATGGTGTCGAACGGGGTGACCCGCGCCAGGCTTCCGGCGAACAACGAGGTCCTCTGCACCCTCGACGATCCCCGCACGCCGGCGCTCGCGGCCGAAATGGGCACGACGCGTTCGGCCGCCGCGATGGAGCTGTGGCGGCCGCATCTGGCCGGCGCGCTCGTCGTGATCGGCAATGCGCCGACCTCGCTGTTCCGGCTGCTGGAGATGCTCGACGCCGGCGCTCCGAAGCCCGCGGCCGTGATCGGCATCCCTGTCGGCTTCGTCGGCGCGGCGGAATCGAAGCAGGCGCTGGCGCAGGACGGGCGAGTACCCTTCCTCGTCGTGCATGGCCGGCGCGGCGGCTCGGCGATGGCGGCAGCCGCCGTCAACGCGCTGGCGCAAGAGAAGGAATAAGCCGGTGAGCATCGAACCGGCCAAGGGCAAGCCCCTGCTGTTCGGCGTCGGCCTCGGCCCCGGCGATCCCGACTACATGACGCTCCGCGCCCGCGACATCATCGTCACGGCCGACCGGCTGGTGCATTTCTGCAAGCGCGGCCGACGCGGCAATGCCCGCGTCACCGCCGATGCCATCGTCGCGCCGGATGCCGCGCGCGAGATCGAACTCGCCTTCCCGGTCACGATCGAAGTGCCGGTGGAGGAGGAAGGCTACAGCGGCCCGATCGCCGCCTTCTACGACGAATCCGCGGCGCTGCTCGCAGCCGAGATGGAGGCAGGGCGGACGATCGCCGTGCTCTGCGACGGCGACCCGTTCTTCTACGGCTCCTTCATGCATCTGTGGCGGCGCCTTGCCCACCGCTTCCCCACGGAGGTGGTGCCTGGCGTGATGGGCATGGCCGGAGCCTGGACGCGCGCGGCGGCGCCCATCACCTGGGGCGATGACATCATGACCGTGCTGCCCGGCACGCTGCCCGAGACCGAGCTGACGCGGCGGCTCGTCGATACCGACGCCGCCGTGATCATGAAGCTCGGCCGCAACCTGCCCAAGGTGCGCCGGGCGTTGAAGACCGCCGGGCTGATCCACCGCGCCATCTATGTCGAGCGCGCCACCATGGCGGAGCAGGTCGTGGCGAAACTCAGCGACAAGACCGACGACGATGCGCCGTATTTCTCGATGGTGCTGGTTCCTGGCGAGGGGCGCAGGCTGTGAGCGGCTCCCTCACCATCGTCGGCCTCGGGCCCGGCGAGGCGCATTGGCTGACGCCGGCGGCGGAAGCGGCGCTCGAGGCTGCGAGTGATCTCGTCGGCTACGGCCCCTATCTCGACCGCATCCCGGAAAAGGACGGGAGGACCAAGCACGCCTCCGACAATCGCGTCGAGATCGACCGGGCCGGCCATGCCTTGCGGCTTGCGGCCGAGGGCCGGACCGTCGCCGTCGTCTCCGGCGGCGACCCTGGCGTCTTCGCGATGGCGGCAGCCGTGTTCGAGGCGCTGGAGGCGGGCGACCCGGCCTGGCTTTCGCTGCCGATCACGGTCGAGCCCGGCATCACCGCGATGCTCGCCTCGGCCGCCAAGGCCGGCGCGCCGCTCGGCGGCGATTTCTGCGCGATCTCGCTTTCGGACAACCTCAAGCCCTGGGAGGTCGTGACGGCACGGCTCGAGGCCGTTCTCGCCGCCGATTTCGTGATCTGCCTCTACAACCCGATCTCGAAGGCGCGACCCTGGCAGCTCGGAGCGGCGTTGGAGCTGGCGGCACGGCACCGGGCAGCCGATACGCCCGTGATCTTCGCACGCGCCGTCGGACGAGCCGATGAGAGCCTGCGCATCCTGACATTGGCGGAGGCCGTCGCTGCGGCGGCGACCGCCGACATGGCGACACTGGTGACGATCGGCGCCTCGAGCACCCGGTTGATCGCGCGCGGAAGCGACCGGCCTTACGTCTATACGCCCCGCTCGGTGACGAAGAGCCCCTGCGTGACCAGCCAGGGCAGGACCTGATCGACATGGGCGACGGTCTCGACATCGGGCTTGGGCGGGCGTTCGACCATGATCACCGGCAAGCCGAGACGGCGCGCCGCGATCAGCTTGCCCACCGTGGCGTCGCCGCCGGAATTCTTGCTGACGAGGACGTCGATGCCCTCGCGGCGCATCAGCTTCTCCTCGTCCTCGGCATGGAACGGTCCGCGCTGCTGAATCACCGTGACATGCGGCACGGGCAGGCGGTCGCCGATCGGCTCGATGGCGCGAACGAGGTAATGATGCTGCGGCGCATCGGCGAAGTCCGGCAGGTCGAGCCGGCCGATGGTGAGGAAGACGCGGCGAGGCACGCGCCCCAATGCCACGACGGCGGCCTCGATGTCGGGAACGCTCTTCCACTTGTCGCCGGCCTGAGGACGCCAGGATTCGCGGCGGATGGCGAGCAGCGGCACGCCTTCCGCCTTGCAGGCATGCTCGGCATTGAAGGGCATGATCGCGGCGAAGGGATGCGTCGCGTCGATGACAGCGATGATGTTCTCGTCGCGCAGATACTGCCTGAGCCCGTCGATGCCGCCGAAACCGCCGACCCGAACCGGCAGGTTCGATGGACGGGGGTCGACGGTATGCCCGGCAAGCGAGATGATGGCGCGAATATCGGGAGCTTGTTCAGCCAGGTGCTGATCAAGCGCAGCCGCTTCACTGGTTCCACCAAGGATGAGCACGGTCATGCCAATAGTTACGCTTGAAAACGCTGAGCTGTCGAGCGGAAGCATGGCTGCGCCCTCCAACTCGCCCGCGCCCTGGCTCGCGCTGATCGGTCTCGGCGAGGATGGGCCCGCCGGCCTCTGCCCCGAGGCGAAAGTCGCGCTGGAGCAGGCCGAGATCGTCTTCGGGGGCGACCGGCATATCGCTCTGGTCGGCTCGGTGCCTGGTGAACTCAGGCCCTGGCCGCAGCCCTTCCGCAACGCGCTGCCGCAGATCCTGGCCGAGCGCGGCCGCAAGGTCTGCGTGCTCGCGACCAGCGACCCGTTCCATTACGGCATCGGCAACAGCCTCGCCCGCGCGATCCCGGCGCAGGAGATGAAGATCATCCCGCAGCTGTCCTCCTTCTCGATGGCCTGCACGCGCATGCGCTGGCCACAGGAGGAATGCGCGCTGGTCTCTCTGCATGGCCGCACGCTCTACCGAATCGTGCCGCATCTGCAGCCGGGGGCGCGCATCCTGGCGCTGTCCTGGGACGAGACGACGCCGCGAGCCGTCGCCGAGCTGATGACGGCGCGCGGCCTCGGTGCCAGCCGGATCACCGTGATGGAACAGCTTGCGGGTCCGGATGAGCGCATCCGCGAGACACGCGCTGACGCCTTTTCCCATGACGATGTCGTGCCGCTCAACCTCATCGCCGTCGAGGTCGCAGCCAATCGCGAGTCCCGCATCATGCCGCTGACGCCGGGGCTCGACGAGGAATGGTTCGCCCATGACGGGCAGATCACCAAATCGGAAATCCGCGCGATCACGATCTCCGCGCTCGCCCCGCGCGGCGGCGAGCTGCTCTGGGATGTCGGCGCCGGCTCGGGCTCGATCGCTGTCGAATGGTGCCAGCGCCATGTCCGCAACCGGGCGGTGGCCTTCGAGTCCAAGCCGGAGCGGGCGCATCGGATCACCAGAAACAAGGTCGAACTCGGCGGTCTCTCGGTCGAGGTCGTCGGCGAGGCTCCGCAGAGCTTCGTCGGGCGGCCGGCGCCGGATGCGGTCTTCATCGGCGGCGGGCTGACCGTCGAGGGGCTGTTCGAGGCCGCCTGGGCGGCACTGAAGCCCGGCGGGCGGCTCGTCGCCAATGTCGTCACGATCGAGGGCGAGGCCAAGCTCGCTGCACTCCATGCCGAGCATGGCGGCTCGCTGCGGCGGATCTCGATCGACCGGCTCGCCCCCGTCGGCGGCAAGCATGGCTGGCGCCCCGCGATGCCGGTGACGCAATGGCGGGTCGAGAAGCCTTGACCGGCCGTCTCGTCGCCGGGCTGGGCCTGAGGCCCGGCACGAGCGAAGCGGACATCCTGGCCTGCCTCGACGAGGCCTTGGCGATCGCCGGGCTGGCGGGGGAGAGGCCATCCCGTCTGGCGACGCTGGCGAGCCGGATCGGCGAGCCCGGGCTGATGGCCGCCGTCGCCAACCGCCGAGCCGAGCTCGTCGCGGTGCCCGACGAGGCGCTGAAGGGATATGAGGCCGCCTGCGCCACGCGCTCGACCCGGATCGCCTCGCTCTACGGCGTCGGCTCGGTCGCGGAGGCCGCCGCATTGGCGGCGGCCGGGCCGGGCGGGACGCTGGTGCAGCCGCGCATCGCCACCGCCCGCGTCACCTGCGCGCTGGCCCGAGCAACATCATGAAGTGCGTATCGTGACGATTCATTTCATCGGCGCCGGCCCCGGCGCGCCAGACCTCATCACGCTGCGCGGGCGCGACCTCATCGGCGCCTGCCCGGTCTGCCTCTATGCCGGCTCACTGATCCCGAAGGCGATGCTCGACTGGTGCCCGCCGGGTGCCCGCATCATCGACACCGCCCCGCTCGACCTCGATGCCATCGTCGCGGAGATGCAGACGGCGCATGCGGCGGGGCAGGACGTCGCCCGGCTGCATTCCGGCGACCTTTCGATCTGGAGCGCGACGGGCGAGCAGATGCGCCGGCTCGAAGCGCTCGGCATCCCCTACAGCGTGACGCCGGGCGTGCCGGCCTTCGCCGCCGCCGCCGCCACGCTGAAGCGCGAACTGACCCTGCCCGGTCTCGCACAATCGCTGGTGCTGACCCGGACCTCGGGCCGCGCTTCGGCCACGCCGGAGAAGGAGAAGCTCGCGACCTTCGCCGCGTCCGGCGCGACGCTCGCGGTGCATCTCTCAATCCATGTGATCGAGCAGGTAGCGGCGGAGCTGACGCCGTTCTACGGGGCGGACTGCCCCGTCGCGATCGTCTTCCGTGCCTCCTGGCCGGACGAGCGCGTGCTGCGCGGCACGCTCGCCACCATTGTCGAGCAGGTTCGCGAATCCGGGCTGGAGCGGACGGCGCTGATCCTGGTTGGGCCTTCGCTCGCCGCCCAGGATTTCGGCGAGAGCGCGCTCTACTCCGCCAGCTACGATCGACGCTTCCGGCCAGGGGGCGGGGTATGATCGCGCGGGGCATCCTGATCGCGGCGCCGCGCTCCGGCTCAGGCAAGACCACGATCACGCTCGGCCTGCAGCGCGCCCTGAGACGGCGTGGCCTGACCGTGCGCGGGCTGAAATGCGGACCGGACTATATCGACCCGGCCTTCCACGCCGCCGCGACGGGCGCCCCCAGCGCCAATCTCGATTCCTTCGCCATGCCCGACACCCTGCTCGGACAGATCGCGAGCGGCGCAGCACTTGGCAGCGATATCATCATCGCCGAAGGCTCGATGGGCCTGTTCGATGCCGTCCCCGGCCCCGAAGGCCATACCGGAGCGAGCGCCGACATCGCCGCCCTGCTGGGCTGGCCGGTCGTGCTCGTGATCGACGTCTCCGGGCAGGCGCAATCGGCCGCCGCCATCGCGCTCGGCTGCATGCATTACGACCCGCGCATCAGGATCGCCGGCGTGATCCTCAACAAGGTCGCAAGCGAACGCCATCGCCGGTTGGTGGCGCAGGGTATGGAACGGATCGGGCTGCCGGTGCTAGGCGCCCTGCCGCGCGAGGCCAGCCTGATCCTGCCCGAGCGCCATCTCGGGCTGGTACAGGCCGGCGAGACGGCCGACCTGCACGCGCGCCTCGATGCACTCGCCGATGCGGTCTCAGCCGCCGTCGATCTCGATGCCGTCATCGCTGCCGCGGGACCGACCCTGCTGCCGGCGGGTGCATCATCCATCACGCCTCTGCCCGCGCCGGGGCGGCGCATCGCGATCGCGCGCGATGCCGCCTTCAGTTTCGTCTATCCACATGTCGAGGCGGGCTGGCTTCGTGCGGGTGCAACGCTGGTGCCGTTCTCGCCGCTGGCCGACGAGCCGCCGCCGGAGGACTGCGACGCCTGCTGGCTGCCAGGTGGCTATCCCGAACTGCATGCCGGGCGGATCGCGGCCGCGACGCGTTTCCTGATGGGGCTGCGAGCCTTTGCCGAGAGCCGACCGGTGCATGGCGAGTGCGGCGGCTACATGGTGCTCGGCCGGACGCTGATCGATGCCGATGGCGTCTCGCACGCGCTGGCCGGGCTGCTCTCGGTCGAGACCTCCTTCGCCAAGCGGAAGATGAATCTCGGCTACCGCCGCGCCGTGCTCGAAGCCGATGGCCCGCTCGGCCGCGCGGGCGACGCGCTGACGGGACACGAATTCCACTATGCGACGGTCGTCGGCCAGGGCGAAGATCCGCCGCTGGCGCAGGTCACCGATCCGCATGGCTCGGCGCCTGCCCCGGCCGGCTGCCGGCGCGGGAACGTCACCGGCTCGTTCTTCCACGCGATCGCGGTCGCAGGGTGAGCCGGAACTCTCCTCCCCGCTTCGACGACGCCTTCGCGGCGCAGTTCGCGGAACTGCTTTCCTGGCGGCGCGACGTGCGGCGGTTTCGGCGCGACGCCTTGCCGGAGGGGCTGGTCGAACGGCTTCTCGCACAGGCCGAGCTGTCGCCCTCGGTCGGGCACTCGCAACCCTGGCGCTGGGTCCGCGTGAGCGATGAAGCGCAGCGCGAGGCGGCGCGAGCGAGCTTCCGGCGCTGCAATGCCGACGCCCTTGACGACTATGAAGGCGAGCGAGCGCGGCTCTATGCCAGCCTGAAGCTCGAAGGCATGCGCGAGGCGCCGGAACAGATCGCCGTGTTCTGCGACCATGCCACCGCCCGGGGCCATGGTCTCGGTCGCCGGACGATGCCGGAGACACTGGATTACTCGGTGGTCGCCGCGATCACGCAGTTCTGGCTCGCGGCGCGGGTCGCAGGCGTCGGTGTCGGCTGGGTCTCCATCCTCGAGCCCGAGGCAGTCTGCGAAGCGCTCGGCACGCCGCCCGAATGGAAGCTGATCGCCTGGCTCTGCGTCGGCTGGCCAGAAGAAGAGAGCGACGTGCCGGAGTTGGTGCGGGCCGGTTGGGAGAAGGGGCGGTAGCTTGGTCCCCCTCCCCATATGGGGAGGGGCTCCCCGCCCCCCGGGTTACACCGCGACCTTGAACTCGGCGCCGGTTTTCGCCTTGATCTCGTCGAGGGTGACGCCCTCGGCCAGTTCGATCAGGCTCATGCCGCCGCCGTTCTCGTCAATCGTGAAGACGCCGAGATCGGTGATCACCATGTCGACGACGCCGGCGCCGGTCAGCGGCAGGTCGCAGGCCTTGAGCAGCTTCGGCGATTCCGAGCCATCCTTGTTCTTGGCGACATGCTCCATCACCACAACGACCTTCTTGACGCCGGCGACGAGGTCCATGGCGCCGCCCATGCCCTTCACCATCTTGCCGGGGATCATCCAGTTGGCGAGGTCGCCGTTCTGGGCGACCTGCATGGCGCCGAGGATCGACAGATCGATATGGCCGCCGCGGATCATCCCGAAGGAGTCTGCCGAGGAGAAGAAGCTCGTCGTCTTCAGTTCGGTGATCGTCTGCTTGCCGGCATTGATCAGGTCGGGATCCTCGTCGCCCTCATAGGGGAAGGGGCCCATGCCGAGCATGCCGTTCTCGGACTGGAGCTGTACGCTCATGCCGTCCGGGATGTAGTTCGAGACCAGCGTCGGGATGCCGATGCCGAGATTGACGTAGAAGCCGTCCTTCAGTTCCTTGGCAGCGCGCTGGGCGATCTGTTCACGGGTCCAGGCCATGGTGTCCTCCTCAGGCCGCGCGCTTGCGGACGGTGCGCTGCTCGATGCGCTTGACGCTCTGGGGCGTGTGCACGATGCGCTTCACGAAGATGCCCGGCGTGTGCATGTGATCGGGATCGATCTCGCCGGCATCGACCAGGTTCTCAACCTGGGCGACGGTGAAGCGCGAGGCCGTGGCCATCATCGGATTGAAGTTGCGCGCCGTCTTCCGGTAGACGAGGTTGCCCTCGGTATCACCCTTCCAGGCGTGGACCAGGGAGACGTCGGCGAAGATTCCGCGCTCCATGATGTAGCGCTCGCCGTCGAACTCGCGCTCCTCCTTGCCCTCCGCGACGAGCGTGCCGACGCCGGTCTTGGTGAAGAAGGCCGGGATGCCGGCGCCACCGGCGCGGATGCGCTCGGCCAGCGTGCCCTGCGGGGTGAATTCGAGCTCGAGCTGGCCGCTGAGATAAAGCTCGGCGAAGAGCTTGTTCTCGCCGACGTAAGAACTGATCATCTTCCTGATCTGCCGCGTCTCGAGCAGGATGCCGAGGCCGGCTCCGTCGACGCCGGCATTGTTGGAGACGAAGGTCAGGTCCTTCGCGCCGCTCTCGCGCACCGCCTCGATCAGGAGATCGGGGATGCCGCAGAGCCCGAAGCCGCCGGCCATGATCGTCATGCCGTCCTTGATGGCGCCGGCGAGAGCCGCCTTGGCGTCAGGAAAAACCTTCTTCATCGCATTGCCTTTTGCCGAAAATGGATGTCGCCGGACGGCTTGCGACAGAACTAGCCGAGCCTGCGGCGCAGTGGCAACAACCCATTATGCCAATAAGAAAGCCGGCCCCGCATGGGGCCGGCTCTCGGAAGCAGTTGTCGTCGCGACGTGAACGTCAGCGGCGGAAGCCACCGCCGAGCACGCCGCCGATGGCGCCGCCGACGATCGTGCCGAAGATGGCGGCACCGGCCGCATCACCGGAGCTGTTGCCCCGGCCCGCACGCTCGCGCTCGAGATCGCGACGGATCACCGGATCCTTTTCGTAGGCGACGCCGCCACGCGTGCGCGGCTGGCCTTCCGGTTGCTCCTTGGCGATCGCACGGGTGCGGGTCGCGGCCTTTTCATCCGCGAGCGCGCGCTGATAGGCCGGCTCGGTCTGGGCGCGCAGCGCCTGGAGCTGCAGCGGCGCCATGAAGCCCGTCGCGGTGATCGACCGTGTCGTCTGCCACTCCTTGATGGCGGTACGCTGGCTCGGGCCGAAGGTGGCGCTGGCCTTGCCCGGCTTGAAGCCGGCGAGGGTCAGGCGGCGCTGCAGTTCGCGGCGGTCGCCGGCAGAGAGCTTCAGCGCGGCCTCGGTCTCGGCGTTGCTGCTCTCGCCCTTCAGGGCCTCGTCGCTGACGCCGGCCGACTGCGCCGCCGTATCGCGCGAGGCGGCCGGAGCGACCGGGGCCGCAGGGTCGAGCTTGGCGAGACGGTTCTTGGCGAAGGCGGCAAACTGGCCGGTCGGGAAGGCGTCGAGATAGGCCTTGTAGTCGCCGGGCGAATTGCCGCGCTCGGCGATCTCCCACATCTTGACGTCCATCTGGGCGCGGTCGAGACCAACCGGCGCCGGCGTGGCGGGGACCGGAACGGCACCGTCGATCGCCTTGATCGTCACCGATGGATCGACAGCGGCGAGCTTCAGCGTCGGGTTCATCTTGAACTCGCCGATGATCGAGGAGTTCGTCCAGGGCTTCTGCTTCTTGCCGGTCGACTCCCAGACATCAGCGCGGACGCGGTCCATCACGGTCGTGATCGACACTTCGGGCGTCTCGATATGCTTCAGCAGGGCGGCCGTGAACGGGCTGTTGCCGTCCTTCTCACCGTCGAGCGCGGTCGCGCGCGGGTCGGTGGCGAAGGCGATCAGGATGCCCGAGGCCGACTGCGTCTCGATCGCGGTCAGGCCGCGCGCGACGGACCGCGACTTGGCAGCGAGCTGCGTCGCGAAGGGATTGTCGCGGCAGGCGTCGAGAATGAGGATGTTGACGCGCTCGTCGCGCTGCATCTGGCGCAGCACGAGCTGGACGTTGACGGCGCGGAAGTCGAGATCGGCTTCGGACTTCAGCGAAGCGTCGACCGGGATGAGATAGTTCTCGTCCCCGACCGCGATGCCGTGCCCGGCATAATAGACGACGCCGGCCTTGGCGCCGTCGAGCTTCTGGGCGAATTCCCGGACGATGCCGGTCATCTCTTCCATCTTGAGGTCGTAGCCCTCGACGACCTCAAAGCCCAGACGCTTCAGCGAGGCGGAGATCGCCGTCGCGTCGCGCTGCGGATTCGCCAGGCGGGGAACCGACGTATAGGCGCTGTTGCCGATCACCAGTGCGACGCGGCGATCGGGAGCGGCCTCGGCCGGAAGCGCCGAAGCCAGCACAGCCACACCGAGCACACCGCCCCCAATCGCGCCCAGCACGACGGCGCGTGCGGCAGCGAAGCGGGCGCGGAACGCCAGACCGAAAGACGCGAAGCTCAAGGTACCCTCCCCTGATCGGTCCGCCGCTGCCCGAATACCTGGTCTCGCGCGGGCGGATGCGCGCGACCAGCGATAGCTGCCACAAGAATGCCTAATGATAGCCGAGAAAAGAACAGATACACTAGCCTGACCGTCCCGGCCCGTAAACCGGCTTTGACCCACGGTCAACAAGCTTCCCTTTCGTCGACTCTGACATTTCGAACATTCCGGCATCTTGCAGCAGATAGCCCCTCTGCATGCGTCCGCGCGTCATGCATTTGCATGAGGTGAGGGAATGGCGCGTCCGCATCTACGACAAAGGGATAAGCAGGCGTTCACAAGGCCGTTTCGCGCGGCTGCGACGTTGACTCATGCCATGAGCGCGGTGCAGCATGCCATACAAGGGAAACGAGCAATAATAAGAAAGAACAAGATGGCGATCGGAAACGGCCTGCATGCCTGAGGATATTATTCTATCGACTTCGGGTTTGACTAAGGATTTCGGCGGCTTCTCGGCCGTCAATGGCGTTGACCTGAAGGTCAAGCGCGGGACGATCCATGCGTTGATCGGCCCCAACGGCGCCGGCAAGACGACCTGCTTCAACCTGCTGACCAAATTTCTTGCGCCCACCAAGGGCTCGATCGTCTATAACGGCCGTGACATCACCCGCGAGAAGCCGGCCGAGATCGCGCGGCAGGGCCTGGTGCGCTCGTTCCAGATCTCGGCGGTGTTCCCGCAGCTCAGCGTCAAGACCAATGTCCGGATCGCGCTGCAGCGCAAACGCGGCGACTCGTTCGATTTCTGGCGCTCGGAAGACGTGCTGAAGCCACTCGACGAGGAGGCGATGCGGCTGGTCGAGGCGGTCGGCCTTTCCGCCTTCGCCGAGTTGCCTGCGGTCGAACTCTCCTATGGCCGCAAGCGCGCGCTCGAAATCGCGACGACACTGGCGCTGGACCCCGAGATGATGCTGCTCGACGAGCCGATGGCCGGCATGGGCCGCGAGGATGTCGAGCGCATCGAAGCGCTGATTCGCAAGGTCTCGCAGAACCGCACCATCCTGATGGTCGAACACAATCTCTCGGTCGTCGCCTCGCTGTCCGACCGGATCACCGTGCTGGCGCGCGGGCAGGTGCTGGCGGAGGGCGACTACGCCACGGTCTCGAAGGATCCGCGCGTCGTCGAGGCCTATATCGGATCGGGAGTCGGCCATGGCCACTGAGACGCTGGCGCGGTCGCCCGCCGCCACGGCCGCTGCGCCGATGCTCAAGGTCCGCGGGCTCCAGGCCTGGTACGGCGAATCGCATGTGCTGCACGGCATCGATTTCGAGGTGAATGCCGGCGAGGTGGTGACGCTGCTCGGCCGCAACGGCGCCGGCAAGACCACGACGCTGAAATCGATCATGGGCGTGATCGGCCGACGCCAGGGCTCGGTCGTGCTGGAGGGCACCGAGACGATCGGGCTGCCCTCGCGCGCGATCGCCCGGCTCGGCATCGGCTATGTGCCGGAGGAGCGCGGCATCTATTCCTCGCTCAGCGTCGAGGAGAACCTGATGCTGCCGCCGCGCGTCAGGCCCGGCGGGCTCTCGCTGGAACAGATCTTCACGCTCTTCCCCAACATCAAGGAGCGTCTGCGCAGCCAGGGCACCAAGCTCTCGGGCGGCGAGCAGCAGATGCTGGCGATCGGGCGCATCCTGCGCACGGGAGCGCATTTCCTGCTGCTCGACGAGCCCACAGAAGGCCTGGCGCCGGTGATCATCGACCAGATCGGCGCGACGATCCGCAAGCTCAAGCAGGAAGGCTACACGATCATCCTGGTCGAGCAGAACTTCCGCTTCGCGCAGACGGTGGCCGACCGGCACTATGTCGTCGAGCAAGGCAAGGTGATCGACATGATCCCGAACGCCGAACTCGACGCCAACATCGACAAGCTGCACGGCTATCTCGGGGTCTGATCCCGTCTCCGGACGGGCATCGACGGCCCCCAATCCGATTCAAATCGGACCACAGTCGAAAATCGACGCCATTTCAGGGAGAGAGAAAGACCATGAAACTCAAGACGTTTCTGACGACGACCGCGTTCGCCGCACTGATGGCGGCGCCTGCGCTCGCCCAGCAGATCAACGTGAAGGCCGGCGTTCTCAACGACCGCTCCGGCCTCTATGCAGACCTGTCAGGCGAAGGCTCGGTCATCGCCGCGCGCATGGCGGTTGAAGACTTCAAGGCCGCGGACAAGGGCATCAAGGTCGAGATCGTCTCGGCCGACCACCAGAACAAGCCGGACGTCGGCTCGACCATCGCCCGAACCTGGTACGATCAGGACGGCGTCGACATCATCCTCGACGTGCCGACCTCGTCGGTGGCGCTCGCGGTCAACCAGATCACCCGTGAGAAGAACAAGATCCACATCAATTCGGGCGCCGCTTCCTCCGACCTGACGGGCAAGGCCTGCTCGCCCAACACCGTGCACTGGACCTACGACACCTATGCGCTGGCGCAGGGCACGGGCGGTGCGATGGTGAAGGCCGGCGGCGACAGCTGGTTCTTCATGACCGCGGACTACGCCTTCGGCCATGCGCTGGAGCGCGACACCGGGGCGATCGTCACCAAGAACGGCGGCAAGGTCGTCGGCGCCGTGCGCACACCCTTCCCCGGCACCGACTTCTCGTCCTTCCTGCTGCAGGCGCAGTCCTCCAAGGCCAAGGTCATCGGGTTGGCGAACGCCGGTGGCGACACGATCAACTCGATCAAGCAGGCCGGCGAGTTCGGCATCACCGCCGGCGGCCAGAAGCTCGCGGGGCTGCTCGTCTTCCTGACCGACGTGCATTCGCTCGGTCTCGCGACGGCGCAGGGGCTGGTCCTGACCGAATCCTTCTATTGGGACACCAACGACCAGACCCGTGGCTGGTCCGAGCGCTTCGCCAAGCTCAATGGCGGCAAGAAGCCGACCATGGTGCAGGCCGGCGTCTATTCCGGCATGCTGCACTATCTCAAGGCCATCGAGGCGGCGAAGAGCAAGGACTCGGCCGCCGTGATGGCCAAGATGAAGGAGCTGCCGACGGACGACCCGCTGTTCGGCAAGGGCTCGGTGCGTGCCGACGGCCGCAAGATGCACGACATGTACCTGTTCGAGGTCAAGAAGCCGGCCGAGTCGAAGGGTCCGTGGGACTACTACAAGCAGCTCGCCGTGCTGCCGGCCGAGCAGGCCTTCCGCCCGCTTGCCGAGAGCGAGTGCCCGCTCGTCAAGAAGTGAGCGGCAAACACGCCGCGCATTCGATATCACACGGCGTCATCCTGGGGCGACCGAAGGTCGTCCCGGGATCCATCGTAGAACTCCGTTCTGGATAAGGATCGGCTCTACGACGGATCCCGGCGCTCCGCTTCGCTTCGGCCAGGATGACGGCAAAGCACACTGCTGATGCCACCAAGAACGATCCGAGACCCGCATGTTTGAACTCCTCGGTATCCCGCCTCAGGCGCTGTTCGGCCAGGTCCTGCTCGGCCTGATCAATGGCTCCTTCTATGCGATCCTCAGCCTCGGGCTGGCGGTGATCTTCGGGCTGCTCAACATCATCAATTTCAGCCATGGCGCGCAGTACATGATGGGCGCCTTCGTCGCCTGGATGTGCCTGAACTATCTCGGCATCAATTACTGGGTCGCCTTGCTGCTGGCGCCGCTGGTGGTGGGCGCGACCGGTGTCCTGATCGAGCGCTTGCTGCTCAAGCGCATCGCCCATGTCGACCATCTCTACGGGCTGCTTTTGACCTTCGGCCTGGCGCTGATCATCCAGGGCCTGTTCCGCAACCAGTACGGCTCGTCGGGCCTGCCCTACCAGATTCCGGCGGAGCTCCGCGGCGGACAGAATCTCGGCTTCATGTTCCTGCCCTATTACCGCGGCTGGGTCGTCATCGCCTCGCTCGTGGTCTGCCTCGCGACCTGGTTCCTGATCGAGAAGACAAAGCTCGGCGCCTATCTGCGGGCCGCGACCGAGAACCCGACCCTGACCCAAGCCTTCGGCATCAACGTGCCGCTTCTGGTGACGCTGACCTATGGCTTCGGCGTCGCACTGGCCGGCTTTGCCGGCGTGCTCGCCGCGCCGATCTACTCGGTCAACCCCAACATGGGCGCCGACCTGATCATCGTCGTCTTCGCCGTCGTCGTGATCGGCGGCATGGGCTCGATCCTGGGAGCCATCGTCACCGGCTTCTCGCTCGGCTTGATCGAAGGGCTGACCAAGGTCTTCTATCCGGAGGCGTCTGCCACCGTGATCTTCATCATCATGGTGCTGGTGCTGCTCGTGCGGCCTGCCGGCCTGTTCGGACGGGCCGCGTGATGGCCGCCCGCTTGACCGAGACGAGGAACTGACCATGGCCGACATCGCCGCCACCGACGCACCCGCCGCGATCCTGCCGGGGCAGGCCGACAGGGGCACGCTGCGCCTGCACCGCGCCATCATGATCGGGCTCGCCTTCGCGCTCGTGATCGCCCCCTTCGTGGCCTATCCGGTCTTCGTCATGAAGGTGCTGTGCTTTGCGCTGTTCGCGCTCGCCTTCAACCTTCTGCTTGGCTACGGCGGGCTCCTGTCCTTCGGCCATGCCGCCTATTTCGGGATGGCGAGCTATGTCTGCGCCTATGTCGCCAAGAACTGGGGGCTGACGCCGGAACTGGCAATCCTGCTCGGCACGGGTGTGTCGGCAGCGCTCGGCGCCGTGTTCGGCGCGCTCGCGATCAGGCGCCAGGGCATCTACTTCGCCATGATCACGCTGGCGCTGGCACAGATGGTGTTCTTCTTCTCGCTGCAGACGCCGCGCTTCACCGGCGGCGAGGACGGCATCCAGGCAGTGCCGCGCGGACGGCTCTTCGGCCTGATCGACCTCGCCGACGACCGGACCCTGTACTGGCTGGTGGCGGCGATCTTCATGGCCGGGCTCTTGGCGATGTACCGGATCATCCACTCGCCCTTCGGCCAGGTCTGCAAGGCGATCCGCGACAACGAGCCCCGCGCGATCTCGCTCGGCTACCGTGCCAACCAGTACAAGCTGACGGTCTTCGTGCTCTCGGCGACGCTGGCGGGGCTCGCCGGCTCGACCAAGGCGATCGTGTTCCAGCTGGCGTCGCTGACCGACGTGCACTGGTCGATGTCCGGCGAGGTCGTGCTGATGACGCTGGTCGGCGGCCTCGGCACCGTGTTCGGGCCGATCGCCGGAGCGCTGGTCATCGTCTCAATGCAGAACTACCTCGCCAGTCTCGGCGCATGGGTTACCGTGGTGCAGGGCGTGATCTTCGTGATCTGCGTCATGACCTTCCGCGAGGGCATCGTCGGCGTGATCTCCAAGTGGATCAGGAAGCCGCTATAACCTTCGAGGCCTCGGCTCCGAATCACCGCCGTCATCCCGGGCTCGCCCCGGGATCCATCCGAGGGCTCCGGAGTTCTGTCATGGATCCCGGGGCAGAGCCGCTTCGCGGCTTGTCCGGGATGACGGCGCGCAGACACGCGGGCAAACGGGCTACTTCACCAGCTTCAGCACCTCACGGAAGCGGGGATGCCGAGCGCTCTTCAGCCATTCGAAGATCACCATCTCGGTCGTGACGATCTCGGCGCCATGGCGCTCCAGCCGGCGCAGCGCGACCTCCTTCGACTCCGGCAGGCGCGATCCCGTCGCATCCTGAACCACGGCGACGCGGCGCCGATCGCCGAGCAGCGACAGCACCGTCTGGCCGAGGCAGACATGGGCCTCGCAGCCGCAGAAGACGAGCTGGCCATCGCCCGCAAGCGCATCAAGGAAGCCGGGTTCGGCGCAGGCGTTGAAGCTCATCTTGGTCACGACCGGCCCGGCGCCAGCCAGTTCCGCGACCGTCCCGCCGAGGCCGGCCGGATTCTGCTCGGTCATCACGATCGGCACCGACAGAATGCCGGCGGCATCGACGAGCCTCTTCGCATTGGCGACAAGACGAGCGCCGTCATGGATGGCGGGCATCAGCCGCGCCTGGAAATCGACGATTACCAGCGTGGAGTCGGCAGCGTTGAGCAAGGGCATCGAGGCTGAGCCTTCCCGAATGAGCGGCGCCAAGCGCCCCGGCCCCGTTATAGAGCCCGCCCGGTCTACGGTTCCATCCGGGGAGAGCATGGCCGCCAGACCGCCACTGCTCGCCCCGCCTCTGGCGCATGAATTGGTCGTCTTCTAGTCTGTCCCCGTACAAAGACGCACAGGCAGGCGCAGAACTTCATGGACAAGCGGGTCGACCCTCACGCGCATCACGCGACGACGACCCATGCTTCGGCACAGCATGCGCCACTGAGCCATGAGGATATCCGCAGCATCCTCTTCGGCATCATGCTGGCGATGTTCCTGGCGGCGCTCGACCAGACGATCGTCGCGACCGCGATGCCGACGATCGGGCGGGAGCTCGGCGACGTCACGCATCTGTCCTGGGTGGTGACGTCCTATCTCCTGGCTTCGACCGCGGTGACGCCGCTCTACGGCAAGCTTGCCGACATCCATGGCCGCCGCGTCGTGCTGCTCTCCGGCATCGTCGTCTTCGTCCTGGGCTCGATCGCCTGCGCGATCGCCCCCTCGCTCTGGCTCCTGGTGGTGGCGCGCTTCATCCAGGGGCTGGGTGGCGGCGGGCTGATCGCGCTGGCGCAGACCATCGTCGCCGACATGGTCTCCCCCAAGGAGCGCGGGCGCTACCAAGTCTATATCGCCACCGTCTTCATGGCGTCCTCGCTGCTCGGGCCGGTGCTCGGCGGCGTCATCGCGGAACGGCTGCATTGGTCAGTAATCTTCTGGATCAACCTGCCGATGGGGGCCGCCGCCTACTGGATGACGAGTTCGGCGCTGAAGCGCCTGCCGCGTCATGAACGACCGCACAAGCTCGACGTGCTCGGCGCGCTGCTGATCACCGCCGCGACGATGACGCTGCTGCTGGCACTGTCCTGGGGCGGAACGGCCTACCCCTGGCGTTCCGCCCCAATCGCCGGGCTGGTCGCTTTCTCGCTGCTGCTCTGGCTCTGCTTCGGCTGGCGCCTGCGGACGGCGCAGGAGCCGCTGATCCCGCTCGACATCCTCGCCAACCCGGTGGTGCGGATGGGTACGATCGCGGCCGGTTTCGGCATGGGCACCTTCATCGGGCTAACGATCTATCTCCCAGTCTATTTCGAGACCATCGCCGGACTCAGCGCCGCCTACTCCGGCCTGGGCCTGCTGCCGCTCACCTGCGGGACGGTGCTGGGCGCGACGATGTCGGGCCGCGCGATGACGCGGCTGACACACTACAAGCGCGTGCCGGTGATCGGGCTTTCGCTGGCGCTGTGCGGCGTCGCCCTGCTGACGATCTATGCCGGACGGATGCCGCTGGTGCCGTTCTGCGTGCTGCTCGGACTGGTCAGCGTCGGGCTCGGCACGATGCTACCGGTCGCCACCGTCTCGATCCAGAACGCGGTGCTGCCGCATCAGCTCGGCACGGCGACGGGCACGGCCAATTTCTTCCGCCAGATCGGCGGGGCGCTGATCGTCGCGGTGTTCGGCGCAATCGTGCTCGGCGGCGCCGGCGTCTCCGGGGCGGGGCTGTCGCACGAGACCCTGAAGCTCGATGCCGTCGATCGCGATACGATGGTGAGGCTGTTCCGCTACGTGTTCGCGGCAACCTGCATCGGCTTCGCCTGCGCGCTGTTCTTCCTGGTACGGATGAAGGAACTGCCGCTGCGCGGCGGCGCCGTCGAGGCGGCAAAGGCGCTCGCAGGCGATTGATCCAGCTCAGGACACCGATCGCGCTTTCGGCTAGCCTGACACAGGGGCGTCGCATGACGGGCCCCATTCTCGACCCCTACCTCATCGGAGCGAGTGGCGTTTGCGGTTCGATGTTGTAGCGTTTTGATCTCGCATCGGCTTCTACCGAAACCGCATTGTTCGGGTCGATGCGCAGCCGTGGCAGGAGTGTTCCCATGTCCGATCTCGTCGTCATCGTCTATCCGACCGAAGCGCGCGCCGAGGAAATGCGCCAGAAGCTCTTCACTCTGCAGAAGGAATACCTGATCGAGATCGGCGATGCCGCCATCGCGGTCATGCATGAGGACGGCAAGGTCAAGCTGAACCAACTCCTCAACACCACTGCGATGGGCGCGGTCTCCGGTTCGTTCTGGGGACTGCTGATCGGCGCGATCTTCCTGATGCCGCTGGCCGGCGCGGCGCTCGGCGCGGCCTCCGGCGCGCTCGGCGGCGCACTGACCGACTATGGCGTCGACGACAAGTTCATGAAGGAATTGTCGGCCAGCCTGCGGCCGGGCAACGCCGCGCTGTTCGTGCTGGTCAAGAAGGTGACCGGTGACAAGGTTCTGGAGGCGCTGCGCGGCACTGGCGGCACTGTGCTGAAGACCTCGCTCGATCGCGACAAGGAGCAGAAGCTGCGCGACGCGCTGGCCGATGCCCACGCCGCGATGCCGGCGGCCGCCAGCGATGCTCCAGCGGCGCCGGCAGGTGCGGGCGCGCCGTCGCCGATCGGCTGAACCCGGGCGTCATGTTCGGACAGAGCTAGACGCAGTCCCCAGAAGCTCTTGCAGGTGATGCTCGGGACAAGCCCGAGCATCACGCTCAGCGACCGAGGCGTCAGTCCCTCAGCAGCTCGTTGATGCCGGTCTTGGAACGGGTCTGCGCATCGACCGTCTTGACGATGACGGCGCAGGAGAGCGACGGGCCCGGCGTGCCGTCCGGGAAGGGCTTGCCCGGCAGCGAGCCCGGCACCACCACCGAATAGGGCGGCACCTTGCCGATGTGGACCTGGCCAGTGGCGCGGTCGACGATCTTGGTCGAGGCCGAGATGAAGACGCCCATCGAGAGCACCGAGCCCTCGCCGACGATCACGCCCTCGACGACCTCGGAGCGGGCGCCGATGAAGCAGTTGTCCTCGATGATGGTCGGGTTCGCCTGCAGCGGCTCGAGCACGCCGCCTATGCCAACGCCGCCGGAGAGATGCACGTTCTTGCCGATCTGGGCGCAGGACCCGACCGTCGCCCAGGTATCGACCATGGTGCCTGAGTCGACATAGGCGCCGATGTTGACGAAGGACGGCATCAGCACGACGTTCGGCGCCAGGAAGGAGCCCTTGCGCGCCGCGGCCGGCGGCACGACACGGAAACCGGCCGCGCGGAAGCGGTTCTCGCCCCAGCCCTCGAACTTCGATGGCACCTTGTCCCAGAACACGCCCTCGCCCGGGCCGTTGGCGATGATCATGTTGTCGGTCAGGCGGAAGGAAAGCAGCACCGCCTTCTTGAGCCACTGATGCACGACCCATTCGGCACCGACCTTCTCGGCGACGCGGGCCTGCCCGGCATCGAGCATCTCGATCGCCTGCTCGACCGCATCGCGCACGGCGCCCTTGGTGTTGATGCCGATCTCGGAGCGGGCCTCCCAGGCGGCGTCGATGGTGGCGGCGAGATCGGTCAGCGACATGGCACGGCTCCGGCGGTTACAAAGGCCCGGGAGCGATGGCGGAAGGCGGCGGCGGCGTCAAGCATCCTGCGGCCGGTGGGGGAACGACAGCCCGCGCGCCGTGTTAGGATAGCGTCGCGATCGGAAGCTCTGGCAGATCAAGCCCGGCGGGAGGCCACCATGACGCGTTTCACCCTGTCCCTGATGCTGATCCTGGCGGCTGGAACCGCGTTTGCCCAGGCTCGCCCGTCTTCGCCCGACAGGACTTGCGCCGCCAACCGGCAGAGCGTCCTCGCCAATGGGGCGATCGTGCTCGGCACGGGTGGCTACACCTTCGACCGCTTCGTGCGCGACAGCAGCTTCTGCCCGCATGGCGACATACTGGATCCCGCCTGGATTCCGAGCCGCGACACGCCACAATGCTTCGTCGGCTATCGCTGCAAGACCGACATGCGCTGGGATTGACGGAATCCCGGTTCGCGGGGACTGCGCTTTACCTTCCCGGTGGCGCGCGGCACTCTCGGCCGCCTTCCGCCTCCGCTCTGGAACCACTATGCGCCTTTGGATCAAGAACCCGCTCGGCATCGTCGCGCAGGCCGCCGACGGCGGCATTGTGGTAGACGGACCCCGCATCGTCGAGCTGCTCCCGGCTGGCGCCTCCCCTGCCCTGCCCGTCGGCGAGGTCTTCGACGCCTCTAACCACGTCGTCCTGCCCGGCCTGATCAACACCCATCACCACTTCTACCAGACGCTGACACGCGCCCATCCGGCCGCGATCGACCGCGAACTGTTCCCCTGGCTGACAGCGCTCTATCCGCTCTGGGCCAGGCTGACGCCCGAAGACCTGCGGCTGGCGATCCGCGTCGCCCTGACGGAGCTCCTGCTCTCCGGCTGCACCACGGCGGCGGATCACCATTACCTCTATCCGAAGGGGCTGGAGAACGCCGTCGACATCGCGGTCGAGGAGGCGCGCGCGCTCGGGGTCCGCGCGACGATCTCGCGCGGCTCGATGAACCTGTCGCAGAAGGATGGCGGCTTGCCGCCCGACAGCGTCGTGCAGGACGAGGACACCATCCTCGCAGACAGCGAGCGCGTGCTGAAGCTGTTCCACGATCCGGCGGACGGCGCGATGGTCCAGATCGCACTCGCGCCCTGCTCACCCTTCTCCGTGACACCGGAGCTGATGCGCAAGAGCGCGGACCTCGCGGCGCGCTTCGACGCGCCGCTGCACACCCATCTCGCCGAGACGAAGGACGAGGACGCCTATTGCCTCGAAGTCTATGGCAGGCGCCCGCTCGACCTGCTCGAGGAGACCGGCTGGATGCGCCCGAAGACCTGGCTGGCGCATGGCATCCATTTCTCCTGCGAGGAATGCGAGCGGCTGGGCAAGGCCGGCGTCGGGGTCTGCCATTGCCCGACCTCGAACGGCGTGCTCGCCTCCGGCTTCTGCCGCACGCGCGAACTGGAAGCGGCCGGCGCTCCACTCGGCCTCGGCGTCGACGGCTCGGCTTCCAATGACGGCTCGAACCTGATGGAGGAGCTGCGCCACGCCCTGCTGATCAACCGGCTGCGCTATGAGAGCGCAACCGCCGTGACGGCGCAGGACGTGATCCGCTGGGCGAGCGAAGGCTCGGCGCGCTGCCTCGGCCGCTCCGACATCGGACGCATCGCGCCGGGCATGCAGGCGGACCTTGCACTCTACAGGCTGGACGAGCTGCGCTTCTCGGGCGCGCATGATCCGGTGGCCGCATTGGTGCTCTGCGGCGCCAACCGCGCCGACCGGGTCATGGTCGCCGGTCGCTGGCGCGTCATCGACGGTGCGGTGCCGGGACTCGACGTCGCGGCACTGCGACGGGCGCATGGCAGGGCGGCACTTCGCTATGCATGAAACGCCTTCGCAATCTCGACGCATTTGCGGCATTGTCTCGGGGATGCGCCGCCGAACTGAAGGATGCCGGAGATGAAGATCGCACTGATCGCAGCCCTGGCCCTGTCGCTCACAGCCGCCGGCTGCGTCACGGCCCAGGAGCAACGGGCACTCGATGCCGAAAAATGCCAGGGCTACGGCTTCCGCGCCCGGACCGATGCCTTCGCGCAATGCCTGCAGGCCATCGACCTCAACCGGGCAGCCAACCTGCGAGCCTGGGCCTATCGGGACTTCGGCCCCTATGGCGGCTACGGCTATTACGGCTACCGGGGCTGGTGATCAGCCCTCTTCGTCCTCGGCCGGACGGAAATCCCGCAATTCCGGCAGGCGGGCGTGGATCCGGCGCAGGAAGCCGGTGAACAGTGCGCGCTCCTCGGCAGTAAAGCCCTCCAGCATCATCTGCTCACGGGCGGTGGCCAGCGCGATCAACTGGTCATGCAGCACATAGCCCCTCGGTGTCAGTTCCAGAAGCTGGCGGCGGCCGTCCCGCCCATCCGCGACCTCCGCGACATAGCCCCCGGCAACCAGTGCCGCGACGCTGCGGCTGACAGCCCCCTTGTCGAGCCCGATGACCTCGCAGATGCGCTGCGCCGGGATGCCCGGCTCGATGGCGAGCTGGGAGATCACGCGCCACTCGGTCACGCCGACGCCGAAGCGCTCCAGATAGAGCCGCGAGGAACTGCGCGACCAGGTGTTGGAGATCGCCGTCAGGAAATACGGGACATAGCCGCCGAGATCGAGAACCTCTCGCTCGCCGCCATCCTCGGCAGCCCTGTCGCGCTTCGTCGAAGGCATGGCTCATCCTGACTTCCGTGACTTGCATCTCACATGACCGGGCCGAGCGGGGCAAGCCATCCGGCTTCCCGGTCAGGCGGCCTAGTATCGGCGCGGCCTCATGGCCGATGCGAGATAGCCCAGGGAGAGAACCATGGCGGCGACCGCCAGCCCCGAGCAGATCACGCCGGCCGGCGTGATTCTGGCGCTGCCCTGCAAGGTGATGTGCTTCCCCAGGCGCAACTCGAAGGCCGACCTGATCTCCTCGGGATGGGACGGGAGGGAAGTTGGAGGCTCTTCGGCGACGACGGACATGCGACACTCCGGACGGACCACGGCGACCATCGCATGAGGACCGGCTAGGCCGCCAGCCCGCGTCCCCTTTTCAGCCGCTACGCGCGGCCTGCCTCCGCAGCAGGTAGATGTCCATGATCCAGCCATGCTTGCGCCGGGCCTCGGCGCGAACCGCCGCGATCTCGCCGGCCAGATCGGCCAGTGGCCCCGCCATCAGGATTTCGTCCGGTGTCCCGAGATAGGCGCCCCAGTAGATGTCGAGATCATCCGGCGCGATGCGCGCAAATGTTTGCTCGCCGTCGAGCATCACCACGACACTGTCCTGCCCCGCCGGGAAACCGGCAGCGAGCTTGCGGCCGGTCGTAATCATGACCGGCTCGCCGATGCGGTTCAGCGCGATCCGGTGGCGAGCGGCGAGCGCCTGAACGCTGCTGATGCCGGGGATGACCTCCCATTCGAGCGCGAGACCGCCCGCGCGGACGCGCTCGACGATGCGCAGCGTGCTGTCATAGAGCGCGGGATCGCCCCAGACGAGCAGTGCGCCGTACTGGCCCTCGGCCAGTTCGTCCCTGAACAGGCGGTCATAGTTCGCGGCGATGCGCCCATGCCAGTCATCGACGACGCCGCGATAATCGGTTCCGGCGGGGGCGCGCTCCGGCGTCCCGACCGTCACCATCCGGCAGGGCTTCTCGATGAAGCGGGCACAGATCGCTTCCCGCAGATGGCGCAGAGCCGCCTTCTCCTCACCCTTGTCGGGCAGGAAGACGACATCGGCCCGGTTCAGCGCCTTGATCGCCTGGACCGTCATCTGGTCTGGGTCGCCGGCGCCGATGCCGATGATCAGTAGTTTGCGCATCCCTGCCTCGCCGACCGCCTTGGAGCGGGCGCCATAGCACGCGAACCGGCGCAGAGGGATAGAGCTCAGGCGCGCCCGGCGACTTCGGCTCGGGCGAGGTCGATGCCGGGCGGTGGCGCCACGCTCAGCGCCAGGGAGGCCTGCAAGGCCGCCAGATCCTCCGCAAGCGACGGATGCCAGCCGCATGGGCAAGGATGGTCACCGAGATGGGCGTCGGCGACTTCCCTGTAGACGGAGCCTATCGCCTCGGCGGCGAGTTCCAGAACCGCCATCGGCGACAGCCGCGTGCCATGCAAGACCCCGCAGAAGGCGTTCATCACAGCCTGCCGGATTTCAGCCCGGGCATCGTCGACGGACCTGTGCGTATCGGGCTCAGGCAGCATGGCGCGCCCTCCCCGTCCGGCGGCCGCCATCGCGCCGGTGCCGCTCGGGCTCCGGCAGCGCGACCATCAGCAGATCGACGAGACGCTGCATCCGGGGCGACAGGTCGCCTTCCGCCTCGACGGCGAGCGGCGCCTTCGCCAGGACGAGCGCGCGCCGCAGTTCATGGCGGCTGGCTTCGGTGCGAACGACCTCGCGGATGATGATCTCGTCGATGCGGCCGATCGCGGCGGCAACATCCGCTTCACTCACTCCGCTCATCGGTCATCTCCCTCCGCACGGGTTGAATCGGGTCGGAGGGACAGATAGGCGCTAACAACAAAACCATCAAGTCGTTGTTTTTATTGCATAAATAGAACTATTCGAATGTAGCGCCACCATGCGGCGACGCCGGACCCTAGAGCTCGCGCACGATCTCCAGCCTGGCACCATGGGCGAGCGCGCGGTCGAGGCAGCGATCGGCCGGGCCGAAGAAGGAGATCGCAAAGGCGCCCTGCCCGCGCCGGCCGAGATGACGGGTCAGGCTCTCGCAGGCATCGCTGCGCGCCTCGGTCAGCGAGAGCACCTGCCGCCCGAGCCTGAACTGCGCGAGGCCGAAACCGAGGCCCGGCACCGCGCCTCGGGCGACGGGTTCGAGTCCGGTCAACGCGCGATAGCGCGCCACAGACGCCGCGAGATCACGCACCGCGACCGTGACCCCGGCGACGCCGGTGACGCCATTGGCGTGCTTTCTCACCTTGCCCTCCGGCACGCGCAAGGCACGCGGCGTGACGTCCTCGCAGATGAAGGGGATGTCGGGCTCGGGCGGTCGCGCCGAACGCCAGGCGATGCGCGTACCGTCCGGTTGCAGGCGCTCGCCATCGATCGGCCCGTCGATCTCGATGCCCGCCGCGCGGGTGCGGGCCAGGTCGGCATCGAGCGTTTCGTCAGGCAGCAGGGCGTAGTCGACGAGACCGCTTCCGGCCTCGTCCAGCACCTTCCACCAGCGAAAGCCCGGCACCGGGCGCGAGAAGGCGATGATCTCGAGATAGGCGCCATCGGCCAGCACCACGAGCGCATTGCGCGAGCCGCGCGGATGCTCGCCGCCCGGCAGGACCGTGAAGCCCAGCGTCTCGTAGTCGCGCACCGCCTGGTCGAGATCGGTGACGGCGATGACGATGTGGTCGATGGACTGCGGCATGAAGGCGGTTCTCCGGAGGCAGGCGGGACGGGTGGATCAGGCGCTGGCGGCGATCGCCTCGATGCGGGGCAGCCCGCCGAGCCTCGGCGCAAAGGAGACCCAGACCTTGCGGGCGCCGGCCTCCCAGGCGGGGCGGTCCTCGGTCTGTGCGACCTTGCCGCCCTCGGCCGCGGCCCTGGCCATCGAGGCCTCCTCGTCGGCGACGATCAGCGCGTCGAAATAGCCGGCCGCCTCGGCTGCAGCGGCGGCGAACGCCGCCTTGTCCTCGGCCGACAGCCCCTTCCAGAAGGCGGCCGAAACCATGATGACGCCGCTCGCCCAGATGTGCCCGGTCTCGATCAGCCAGGGCACGACCTCATGCAGCTTGAAGCCGACATAGGCCGATTTAGTCAGGTCCATGCAGTCGACCACGCCGGTCCGCAGAGCGTTGTAGGTCTCGGGGATCGGAATCGGCGTCGGATGGGCCCCCAGCCCGGACCACAGTTCGGTGTGGAGCGGGCTCTGGATGACGCGGATGCGCTTGCCGCGGATGGCGGCCGGCGTCGTCAGCGGCTCCTTGGCGAGGAGATGGCGCGCGCCGTAATTGATGAAGCCGAGCACGACGAAGCCCTGCGCTTCGTACTTGCCCTTGAGTTCGTCGCCGAGCGGCCCGGCCAGCACGCGGCCGAGATGCCCGCGGTCGCGAAACAGGAAAGGCAGGTCGAGAAGCTGCCCTTCCGGCACCCAGCCGGAGAGTGCCGAGATAGTCGAGAGCGAGGCCTGCACGGAGCCGAGCCGCATGCCCTCGGCAACCTCCTTCTCGCCGCCCAGCGCCGCGTTGCCGACGATGCGCAGATCGAAGCGGCCGGGCGCCGTCCGGTTCAAGGTCTCGGCGATCCGCCGCCAGATCTTCGTCTCTGGTTTGTCCTCGCCGAAGAGCGAGGCCACCGTGACGGGCCGGCCGGCCGCATGCGCCATGCGCGCGGAAAGGAGCGCCGGGGCGGCCAGCAGGCCGGCGCCGACCATGCGGCGGCTCGGGAACATCGACTGAACTCCTTCGCTGGGCCAATTCCTGCGCGGGTGCCGCCTCCTGCCTCGGCTGGAATGCGTCCCGCCGCAAGATGGGGCGACGCATCGCCGGAATGAAAGGGTGCAGCTTGACGCAGCCAATCCCCAGCCAATGCGAACGGCAGGGCACCCCAAGGGCAAGGCGGCGAAATCTCGTATTGATGTGATTCCCGAAGAGTAGATACGGTGAATCGTTGATTCGCGTTGGCGTTCCCGAAGCTCCTCAGGCGCGATTGTCGAGGCCATCACTTGAACGCCCTCCCGGTTGCCTGCTCGAACGATTGGCTGGGCCCGTCAGCGTGCCTGGAGGCGCCGCCGATTGGAGCTGCGGCACTGCCGGCGACGCCCGCCCTGCCCCATGTCGAACAGAACGCTCCGGATCTCGACCCGGCGCAGCGGGGATTTCTCGAATTGCGGCTCGAGGCCGCGCTCGGCCGCCTGACCGCCATGGAGACATTGCTTGAGGCGGAGCGTCTACATGCGCGCCAGGCGCAGACCGCGCTGGGCGTGGCGGAACGCGCCCTGCAGCGCCACCGCGAGACCATCGTCGCCGCCGATCTGCAGCGCCAGGAGGCGTCCGGCGAGATCGAGCGCCTGAAGCAGGGCCTGCATGAGGCCGCGCTCGGCAAGGCCCGGCAAGACCATCACATCGCCGCTCTCGCGACGGCACTGGCCGGCAAGAACGCCGAGATCGAACGGCTGAAGGATATCGGCGCCGACCTCGAAGCCGATCTCCGGGCGACCCGGAACAAGCAGAACGCGGCCTCGGACACGCTGCAGCGGGAGTGCCTGCGCCTCGAGGAGGCCTTGCAGGGCGAACGGCGCGACAAGGTCCTGCTGCAGCGCGCTCTCGATCTCGCACGTGCCAACCGGCGCGCGCTGCAGGACCAGTTGCAGCAACCGACCGGCCCCCGTCCGCCGGACCACAGGATCGCGCTCCGCAGCCCGTCCGGCACCGGCACCCGGTTCCTGCACCCCAGCGACACCCCGCCTGCCAACGACGCCTTACTTCCGGTCGTGTTCTTGCCTGCGGCCGCCCTGCCTGCTTCCCACACCCTCGAACAGGATGAGCCGGTCCAGCCATCCTGTCCGGCTCTCACGGAGCACCTCCATGCAGCCTGCAATTAGCGACCTCGCAACCGTCACCAACCTGCGCCAGAACACACCGGCCTCCGAGGCATTCCCGAACGGCGCGGACAAGATCACAGCGTTCCCCGCGACTTCCGCGCCATTGGAAGCCGCAAGGCCCGTCGCCCCGCCCGCCTCCGCGCCGGCGCCCGCCGGCCCGCAGCGCGACTGGCCTTCCGCTCTGGCGCTGATCGAGGAAACCAGCGAAGCGATCCGGATCAGCGACCTGCGCTATGCGCAGCTCGAGGAGCGGCTGCAGCAGACGATCTCGCAGGCGGCGGTCAACATGCGCGAACTGGAAGCGCAGATCGCGACCGCCAACGAGATGCTGTGGCGCTCCGAGGAGCGGGCCCGCCAGGCCGAGGCCCGCGCGCTGGAGGCGGAAGCCTGGCTCGCCCGCTTGCACGACGCCGTGACCACCTCCTTCTCGCAGGCCAACCGCCCGCAATCGCGCGGCTGACCGTGACACAGGAGGCTCCCAGTCTCAGCCGCGCCATGCTTCGGTCGCCGGGCCGGGGAGAGGCTATGGAGCGAACCGGGGCCAGTCCCGCTCCGGTGCCGCAGCGCCCCTATGTGCGCCGCGCCGCCGGCAGGCCGGACCCGCAGGAGACGCTGACCTTGGTGGAGGGGGCCGGCGCAGCCTTCGAGATGCTCCAGCTGCAGTTGCTGAGCGTCCTGCAGAAGGCGAGGACGTCGCTCGAGGACGCGCAGCAGGAGAAGGCCCAGCTGCAGGTCGACTTCGAGGCCCTCGCGAGGGAAAAGGACGACTGGAGCCAGCGCGCCCAGAAGGCCGAGGCCACGCTCGACCGGGCCAACCAGGTACTGCAGACCCAGCAGAGCGTTCTGGAGAAGGCCCTGCTGCGCGAACGCGAGGCCGTTCAGCGCGCCTATATGCTCGAACTGAAGCTGCGCCAAACGGGCAGCATCGGGCGGCCGGGCTGAGGCCCGGATCACGAGGGGAGCGCGCTGTCGCGCTTCTGCAGCAATTGCCGCACAGTTGAGCAAAAGAAGTTGTTCGCAACTCCCCGAAGCGCGCGTTCGGAGGTTGCCAGGAATCACCGCGCGCCCTCTGCTGGCGCATCGTTTCCAGCGCAGTCCTGAACGCAAAAGTGGCCGGGCTGCCGGGAGCGGTTACGTCCCGCGTTCATGGGGGCAAGGTGGGGTGGCTTCGATGATCGGTGCAAGTCTGAGGCGCCTGATGGGCGGGAGGAGCGAGGAGCCGGAGCCGCGGCTGCCCAAGACCCTCGACGCGCCTTCCCTCGACGCGTCTGCCTTCGACGCGCCCGCGATCACCGCCAACGAGCCCGGTGAGCCACCGGCGCCCATGCCCATTCTGGAGGCTCCGCCGAAGCCGGGCAGCTCGCATGAAGTCGGCCAGCTGATGGCCGCGATCAGCGACCAGTCCAACGAGCTCCAGACCGAATTCGCCAAGATCTCGAACTGGTCCGTCCAGCTCGACCTGCTGATGACGCGCACCGCGACCATGCAGCAGATCCTGCCGAAATTCATCCAGACCTCGCAGGACCAGGCCGCGCAGATCGAGGAGCTGACCAGTGTCTGCGGCCGGCAGGACCGCGAGATCAACGGCCTGCAGATGGAGCTGGGCCATTATCGCCCACTGGCGATGCGCTACGAGGAAGAGCTGCACCGCAGCCGCGCGGCGCTAGACCAGACGCAGAACTCGCTGTCGATGCTCGAAATCGAGCACGCCAAGTTGCAGGGCGAGATCAACGGCCTGATGCAGCGGCTGTCCAGCACCGATTCGCGGGCGCAGCGCCTGTCCGAGGAGCGGCAGGTCGTCGAGCAGAAGCTGCTCGAGAAATCATCCGCGGCGCAGAACCTGTCGCGCGAAGTCGCGATGCTGCGCTCCGATCTCGTGGCGTCCAGCGGCGAGAACCAGCGCCTGCAGCGCGACATCGCAGCGCTCACCGAAAAGATGAGCGGCGAGCGGGAAGCCGCCAACGAAGCGGCAAGCCAGGCTCAGGCGCGCATCACCGCCGCCCTGCAGACGATCAAGGAACTCGAAGCCCAGGCCGCCGCTGCTGCCGAGCGAGAGCGCAAGCTCGTCGACGACATCGCCCAGCGCGACAAGAGCGTCTACGACCTCGACATCAAGCTCTCGGCGCTGCAATCGAAGGCCGACTTCCTGACCGGGGTGAACCACCAGCTCCGCAACGACCTGCGCCACCATATCGACCATGTCGGGACGCTGGAGCACTCGAACCGCCAGCTGATCGAAGCGATGTCGCGCAACCGCCAGGCGACCGAGGCCATCGCGCCGGACGCCTACGATGTGCCGCCGCTCAAGGCTGCCGCCGGCGAGTGAGGTGGCGGGCGCGCCCTGCCTGACCCAACACGTAATCCCGGGTTTCGCGAAGCGAAGCTCCGGGATCCATCATAGGGCTCGCTGGCGCTCCATAATGGGTCCCGGCGCTGCGCGGTTGCGCCGCTTGTCCAGAACGACGGCAAGGTCGGAGCCGCCGCTCACGCGGCCGCAAATGCCTTGTTGATGATCGCCTGTGCCTCCTCCTGAATCCGACGCAGATGGGCAGCGTCGCGGAAGCTCTCGGCGTAGATCTTGTAGACCTCCTCGGTGCCCGAAGGCCTCGCGCAGAACCAGCCTTCGCCGGTCACGACCTTGACGCCGCCGATCGCTGCGCCGTTGCCGGGCGCCTCGTTGAGGACAGCGGTGATCGGTTCGCCGGCCAGCGTGTCGGTCGCGATCTGCGCGCGCGACAGCGTCTTCAGCACAGCCTTCTGCTCGCGGCTGGCCGGAGCATCGACGCGGGCATAGAGCGGCTCGCCGAGCTCCTTCGTCAGCGCGACATAGCGCTGGCCCGGGTCGGAGCCGGTCACAGCCGTGATCTCGGCGGCGAGCAGCCCGAGGATCAGGCCGTCCTTGTCGGTCGACCAGCTCGTTCCGTCCCGACGCAGGAAGGAGGCTCCGGCGCTCTCCTCGCCACCGAAGCCGAAGCTGCCATCCGAGAGACCGTCAACGAACCATTTGAAGCCGACCGGGACCTCGACCAGCCGGCGCCCGAGCTTGGCGGCGACGCGGTCGATCATGGCGCTGCTGACGATGGTCTTGCCGATGGCGGCGTCGCTGCGCCAGCCGGGGCGGTGGGTGAAGAGATAGGCGATCGACACCGCGAGATAGTGGTTCGGGTTCATCAACCCGCCGCTGCGGGTGACGATGCCGTGCCTGTCGGCGTCGGTGTCGTTGGCGAAGGCGACGTCGAAGCGGTCCTTCATCCCGATCAGGCTGGTCATCGCATAGGGCGAGGAGCAGTCCATCCGGATCTTGCCGTCCCAGTCGGCGCTCATGAATCCGAAGGTCGGATCCAGCGTGGTGTCGACGACCGTCGCGTTCAGGCCGTAGCGCTCGATGATCGGCGCATAGTAGTCGAGCCCGGCGCCGCCGAGCGGATCGATGCCGATGCTGACGCCGGCCGTGCGGATCGCCTCCATGTCGATGACAGCGGCGAGGTCGGCGACGTAGGCCGGGAGATAGGCGTGCCGCCGGACGAATTCCGAGCCCAGCGCCTTGGAATAGGGCATGCGCCGGATCTCGACGAGCCCGCCCGCCACCAGTTCGTTGGCCTTGCGCTCGATCCAGCCGGTCGCGTCGGTATCGGCCGGTCCGCCATGCGGCATGTTGTATTTGAAGCCGCCATCGGCAGGCGGATTATGCGAGGGCGAGATCACCACGCCATCGGCCAGGCCCGTGGCGCGGCCGCGGTTATGCGTGATGATCGCATGCGAGATCACCGGCGTCGGCGTGAAGCGGAGGTTCTCGTCGACCATGGTGACGACGCCGTTGGCGGCGAAGACCTCGAGCGCCGTCTCGAAGGCCGGGCGCGACAGCGCATGGGTATCGATGCCCATGAAGAGCGGGCCGTCGATGCCCTTCTCCCTGCGATACAGGCAAATCGCCTGGGCGATCGCCAGGATATGCGCCTCGTTGAAGGAGAGCAGGAAGGAGGAGCCGCGATGACCCGAGGTGCCGAAGGCGACACGCTGCGCGGCCTGCGCCGGATCGGGGCGGTCGAAATAGGCCTTCGTCAGCTCGGCGACATCCACGAGGAGGCTGGGATCAAGCGGCTTCCCGGCGAGCGGGCTCACGGTGGATGTCATCAAACCTCCTCAGCAGCAAAGCGCAGAGCGATACCTACGACGCCCGGGTGAAGCGTCCGTTTCCATTCGCCAATCTCGCCGCCGACGGCAGAAAGATCGACCGAAATCGCGTCTCTGCGCGAGCAAGCTGTCGAACTTGTGGCGCAAATCTCAGCCGAGCATGTTGCGGACGACCCGCATGAAGATGCGCGCGCCAGGTTCGATCAAGGCGTCGGGGAAATCGAAATCGGGGTTGTGCAGATGGGGCGAGCCTTCGCCCGAGCCGAAGACGAACATTGCCGACTTCGCCTGCCGTCCGAACAGGCCGAAATCCTCCGAGCCACGGCTCGGCTCCGTCGGACCGTGCTGGATGCGTTCCTGCTCGAAGGCCTGCCGCAACAGCGCAACCGCCTCGGCGTCGTTCTCGCAGTGATGGAAGACGTCGTGATACTCCATCTCGGCCGTCAGCCCATGGCTGGCGGCGGCCTCGTTGACCAGCGCTTCGGCGCGGGCGCAGAGTGCTCCCATCTCGCGATCCGCGACCGTGCGCAGCGTCGCCCAGATCTCGGCGCGGCCGGGGGCGATGCCGAAGGCGGCCTCGCCGATGACGGCATGGGTCACGGTGACGAGGGCATAGGCGGCATCGAGCACCCCGCCCGGGCCGAGCGCGGTCAGGGCCGGCATCAGCTGCGCCACTGCCGGCATCGGCGAGACGCCATGTTCCGGTGTCGAGGCGTGCGAGGTCTCGCCGATCAATACGATGCGCAGGCCGCGCGAGGCGCAGTTGGCCGCGCCCTCCGACAGGCGGGCCTGGCCCAGTGGGATGCCCGGCTTGTTGTGAAGCGAGAAGGCGAAGTCGGGCGCGATCTCGGGAAATTTCGGGTCGGCAATCACGGCGGCGGCGCCGGCGCCGGTCTCTTCCGCCGGCTGGAACAGCAGGATCGCCCGGCCTCGCTGCGGGCGCTGGCGGCCGAGGCCGCGGCCGACCGCCGCCAGGATCGCCATATGACCATCATGTCCGCAGAGATGCCCCTTGCCCGGCACCTGCGAGCGATGCGCGGCGCTCGAGAGCTCCTCGATCGGCAGTGCGTCGAGCTCAGCCCGCAGCATCACGGTGGGGCCCGGCTCGCGCCCTTCGAAGATGGCCGCGACGCCATGGCCGCCCAGCCCCGTCACGATCCGGTCGGGCGCGCTGGCCATCAGGAAGCGTGTCACCGCGATCGCGGTCTCGCTCTCCTCGCCGGAGATTTCGGGCCTGCGGTGCAGATCATGCCGGAATGCGACGAGATCGACGGCATCCTGATTGGTCAAGAACATGATTGCCTCCCCAGGCCGCAACCGCATTGCGCGATGCGGCGGGAGACTGCCTCGCGCGCTTCGCCCCGCGCAAGCCACGGCCGCGCCCGGCCGCCATGCTTTTCCCGCGCTGCCCCCACGGGGACGAGGGGAGAGGCAAAACTTCGTTAAGACAGCCCCAGTAAGGCTTCGTAGCATTCGATCGGATCACAAGACCGGAACGTCCCTCCCCCGGACCACGGGCACGGCAGGACGAAACCGGCCGGGGCCGCCAGCCCCCTGGAATCCGAGGATGGGGAAACGGCCGGACCAATCAATCTCGATCCGACGATCGAACCGAGCCACCGTCCCGTTGCTGCACTGCCCTGCACAGCCCGCCGCGAAAGCTGACCCGCCATGCTGAAGCACGCCTCCATCGTGTCCAAATCCATCGGCGTCGTCGCCGTGATGAGCGTCGTCGCCATCGTGATCGCACTGGTCGGCTGGACCGGGCTGACCCAGCTCAAGCGCTCGATGCTCGATGTCGAGCAGACCGGCGGCGTCGCGCGCGAGGCGATGGACCTGCGCATCGACATTATCGCGATCAGCCGGATGACCTACCAGCTCGCGCGCCAGCCCGAGAAGCACGCCGAGTTCGCGACCGAATCCGAGCGGCGCATGAAGGAGATGCTGGCGCGGCTGCCGATCCTGGAAGCGATTGCCGATGCCGAGGAAAAGCGCCTGATCGGTGATGTCCGTGCCAAGCTCGGCAGCTATTTCGACCAGATCCGCGCGATGGTCGCTGCCTCCCGGAGCGCGACGGGCGACCGTTCCGCGGTCGAGGCCGCGCTCGCCGCTTGCCTCGACGGGCAGAAGGCGGTCACCGATGCGGTCAAGGCCTACACCACCTATTCGGGCAAGGCGATCGAGGCGACACGCGACAGCGCCTTCGCCTCCGTCGATCGCTTCCTGACGATCCAGGCCGTCGTCGCCGTGCTCGGCATCCTCGGAGGGCTGCTGCTGAGCCTGTTCGTCGCGCGCCGCGGCATCCTGCTGCCGCTGCGCGGCCTCAACGGCACGATGCACCGGATCGCCGACGGCGATCTCGACAGCGGCGTCGAGGGGACCGATCGGCGTGACGAGATCGGCCAGATGGCCGCGTCGCTGCAGATCCTGCGCGACAATCTCCAGAGGATCCGCGCCCTGGAGGAGCAGGAGCGCGAGGCATCCGCACGCCGCCTGCGTGCGGCGGAGAGCATGGCCCTGGTGGTCTCGGATGTCGGCGAGGTGGTGGCGGCTGCGGCGGCGGGAGATTTCTCGGCGCGATTGAAGATCGACGAGGCCGACGAGCAGATGCAGCGCCTGGTCGCCGGCATCAACGAGATCAATGCGGTGGTCGATTCCGCCACCGCCGAATTCGCCCGGGCGCTCCAGGCGGTCGCCGGCGGCGACCTCACCGTGCGGGTCGATTCGGCCTATCGCGGCAAGTTCGCCGAGCTCAAGGGCGCGATCAACGAGACCGTCGACCGGCTC
>NZ_DASYHA010000017.1:0-70544 GCF_035999205.1 Allobosea sp. | reverse complement strand
ACGCGACGAAGTCGCCGTGCGAGCGGCAATCCTCTCGACTTGGTCAAACGGCCAAACCGAAGGGCAGATCACCCGTCTCAAGCTTGTCAAACGCCAGATGTACGGCCGTGGAAAGATCGACCTTCTCCAAGCGCGCCTCATCGGCGCGCAATAATCCCGACCGTCAGCGAAATTGCGTCAGACCCAACCTCCAAAGCGATAACCGCCCCTCACGGGGCCAACATTGCAGGCGATCTCACACCTCTGATGCTACAGGCAGCCGCCACACGGCTTTCACTCACTCGTTGTTCAAACCGCTCCAACACGCACTCTGCGATTGCGCTCGCGGCTTGGTCGGGGATGGCGAACACCGAGCTGACGTTGATCTCGCACAGCACGTAAGTATCCGCTCCAGCTTCATCGACCGGACCGTAGAGAAAATCGGCGTCCCAGATCACGGGCATGTCGCCCTTGGCGACGTCGAGGCACGCCATCAATTGCGGAATCCAGTCCACCTCCATCGTCTGCCTCAGCCGCCCGAATCGCTGCGCATCGGCCGGGAACATGACCTTGCCAAGTGCCGCGTCCGGATGCATCGCAGCGGGATCCATCAGCCCTTGCGGATGCTGGTGACCGAAGCCGACGACACGGTCCTCGCTCACGTAGCACCGAATCATGCCATCGCGGAGCCTTGGCTGAAAGGGCTGGTCGACGACCGCGCCGCCATCGTCGAAGTAGCGTCGACACGACGCGAAGAATCGAGCCAGAGCCATCGTCGTGGGCTCGCTTCCGGCATGGGCCTCTCGGACGCGCACCTCTCCCGTGCCCGATGCGGAAGCCACCCTCTCGACTTTCCAGACGCCCTGACCATCATTGCCGCGGCTCTGCTTGAGAACGCGTGGACGACCAAGCGCGAGCTGCTTCGGGAACCTGGTCTGGAAATCGGAGAACGACTCGTAGAGTTCGACGCCCGCGGACCAGCTCATCCCGCGAGTGCGGAAAAGCACGTCCTTGACGCCCATCTTAGCGATGACGTCAGGATGGGCGCTGACCCAGCATCGCGCGGTCGCGACTTCGCGGAGGAGCTGGTTCAACCGAAGGCGCGTCCTCCCGTCCTGGAGCGGGTTGACCCAGACGAGCACGCCGTCGACCTGCTGGAGCTGCGCGCGGACTTCCTCATGCGTATCTTCATCGTAAACTGCCGGCTCGGCGGTGATACCGAGCTTCGCCAGTTCCTCAAAGATCAGATGGAAGCGGGAATACCGCGCGGTCGCGTGCAGTCGGGCCTCGCGATCGCCGCGCCATAGGATGGCGATCCTTCCTGAGGTTTGTACGGTCATGACGCACCCATTAGCTAAGGAACCAGCCGTGACAGGCTTCCATCCAAAGGAACGCCCGGCCCAACTGGGTGGAGCCGAAGGACGGTGCTCGATGTCCAGACCTCAGTCCTCCCCTCGCGCCGATGTCCAGCACAAGGCGTCGTCCTTCATCTGCCAGCGCAGGTCCTACCGGCGGCTCATGGCATACTCCGTGAGCGCGCCGCCCGGCAGGAAGCTGTATCGCCAATGGACGCCGTCGCTGAACTCCTTGCCGGCCATGAGCTTCGAGATCGCCGTGCCATGGATTCGCTTGAAGCCATTCAGTTCCGGGCGGCTCTCCGCAGCCGCCGGCGCAAGGCCAGCGCCAACGAGCAGAACAGCGGCCAGAGCTAGGCTCGCCGTTGGCTTGCCCATCTCAACCTCCTGCCACCTGCTTGATCAGGACGCCGGCGAGCGCCGCCGCAGCGAGCGTCGGGATCATGCCGATCTTGAAGCGCAGCATCGCGATCATGGCGGCGACCGAGAGCAGGGCGGCGCGCCAGTCGAGCGACGACAGCACGGGGAGATCGAGCGCGAGGTCGAGGAATTCGGCTGAGCGCACCTCGCGGAAGACGACGTGGAGCGCAAACCACAACGCCAGGTTCATCACGACGCCGACGACGGCTGCCGTGATCGCTGTCAACGCGGCAGAGAGCGCCTTGTTGCCGCGCAGCGCCTCGACGTAAGGGGCGCCGAGAAAAATCCAGAAGAAGCATGGCGCGAAGGTGACCCAGACCGTCAGGAGCCCGCCGAGGCTGCCGGCCACGAGCGGATCGAGTCCGCCCGGTGAGCGATAGGCCGCGAGGAATCCGACGAACTGGAGGACGAGGATCAGCGGTCCAGGCGTGGTCTCGGCCAACCCCAGGCCATCGACCATCTCGCCGGGAGCCAGCCAGCCGAAGGTCTCGACTGCCGCTTGGGCGACATAAGCCAGCACCGCGTAGGCCCCACCGAAGGTGACGACCGCCATGGTGCTGAAGAAGCCGCCGACCTGCGTCCAGACGCTAGTGCTGCCCGTCAGTAGCCAGAGCGCCAGCACAGGACCAAGCCAGATCGGCAGCCAGATCGCGCAGGTCTTGAGGGCCTTGGCGCCCGACGGCGTGGCGTGGTCGAGCTCCCCCCGCTCGAACATCAGGTCGACGACGCCCTTGAATTCGGATGCGCCGGCCTTGGCGCCATGCCCGCTGCCGGCGAACGTCGTCGGCGCGTAGCGGTGCCCCAGCCAGCCGACGAGGCCCGCCGCGAGGATGATGATCGGGAACGGGATCTTGAAAAGATAGATGCCGATGAAGGCGGCGACCGCGATCACGACCATGGCGCGGTTCTTCAGGGCGCGCCGGCTGATCCGCAAGCCCGCTTCGACGACCACGGCCAGAACGGCCGCCTTGACGCCGAAGAAGACGGCATCGACGAGCGGCACATGGCGAAAAAGGACGTAGAGCAGGCTCAAGCCCAGCATTACCAGCGCGCCGGGGACGATGAAGAGCAGACCGGCCATGAGGCCGCCGATCGTGCGATGCATCAGCCACCCGATATAGATCGCGAGCTGCTGGGCCTCCGGGCCCGGCAGGAGCATGCAGTAGTTCAGGGCGTGCAGGAACCGCTGCTCGCCGATCCAGCGGCGGTCCTCGACTAACTCCTTGTGCATCAGCGCGATCTGGCCCGCGGGCCCGCCGAAGGAGAGGCAGCCGATCCTGGCCCAGACCTTGACTGCCTCCGCGAAGGTCGGAATGGATGGAGGTGCGATGGTGGCGTCGTGTGAGGTTGCGAGGGTCATGGCTCTCTCCCTCAAGCCGACTTCGGACCGGACGGCCAGTTGTGGGTCTCTTCGGTCGCGTCCCGGCACCAACGATAGTAGGCGTCGTAGAGCAGCATGCCGGCTTCGAGCTGCTCGAGATCGTCCCTGAACATCCGAGACAGGCCAAGCGAGGCTGCAAGGAAGCCGGGTGCCTCGGCAGCAATATCCGGGCGAGCCGTGTCGGCCGCTCGCACGATCGTGGCCAGTCGGTCGAGTGCCGGCGAAGCCAGTGCAAACTCTTCGATCATGATGTCGAAGGTGCAGCGTTCGCCACGATGGCTCCAGAAGACGCTGTCGATGTCGAACGGGGTGGCACCGAACCGGTCGGCGACGTCGGGCACCTCAGCCGCCGTGACAAACAGGAACACGGCCTTGGGGTCGACGAAGCGGCGGATCAACCACGGGCAGGCAATGCGGTCGACTTTCGGCCGGGAGCGCGTCACCCACAGCGTCCGGCCCGCGGCGTCGCGCGGCGGTAGCTTGGCAGTTGAGGCCAGCAGGCCTCCAGCGTCGCGCCAGGCCTCGAAACCGCCTTCGAGGTTCTCGGCCTCCACGCCTTCATGCCTGAGCCAGGCGGCGACGCCCTCGCTTAGCTTCTGGCCGCGCTGGCAGACCACGACAACGCGCTGACCGGCGTAGTCGCGGGCCCAGTTCGCAACGTTCTTGTGGGACCGATGATCAGCGCCGGGCAGGATGCGTGTGTCGAGCGCGACATCGTCGGGAATCCGGACATCGACGATAGTTGGGGTCCCGGGGAGACCGACGAGCCGGGACAATTGGGCAGCAGTGATCTGGATGTTGGAAGACATGAGCGTCCATCCCTGAAACGAGGAAGGTGGACGCGAACATTGGGCTGACGCCTCACGGGGTCGTCGCGAAGAACCCCTTGGGCCAATCTTGAACCAAAAGGCGCGTTCCCTTGCAACAAGATCGTGCTGGCCCGCCTACCGCGCCATCAGCGGCCAAAGGCCGAGCGTTGTCACCGCCAAGGCGGCTGCGACCTCCAGCCAAAGCCCGATGCGACGCCGCAGGCCATCGGTTCGTTCCAGTATGGCGACGAGGCGGCTGCGGAACAGAATGGCGACAAGCGGAAACGCTACGACCGTCACGATCATGCCGCTGGCGAAGGTCGCCGACAGAAGCAGCCCCGCGAGGACGAGTCCGTTGGCCACGGCGTAGGCCATGATGAAGGTCGTCAGCGGACAGGGGACGAGGCCGCCGACGAAGGCGAGCGCCGGTCCCGACCGGCCATGGCCGTGGTGGTGCGGTCGAAACGCCCGCCAGAGCAGCCACAGTCCCACCAGAACGATCAGGACCTGACTGGAGCGCTCCAGGAGCGGCGCCCGGCCGGCGCCGACCAGGGTGCGCTGGATGATCGCGGCGCCGGTCAAGACGATGACGATCGCCGAGCCGACATGGGTCAGGATCAGGATGGCGCTGGAGAGCATCGCGCCGCGCCAGCGGCCCTCACCGGCGTAGTGGGCAGCCAGCAGCGACTTGCCATGGCCTGGCAGAAGCGCGTGCAGCATGCCGAAGCTGAAGGCTGCGACCACCAGCGCCGGCATGCCAGCGATGCCGGCGTCTGGCAGCGCCTTCAAGGCAGCCAGAGCCTGCGTGTGAAGGCCACGCTGAAAGCCGATCGCCCAGTCCATCACACCGCCGCGCCCTCGTTCAGCCCACCCGCTCGGGCCACTCCCGATGGAGATCGTCGATGACGAAGGCATGGGCATGACGACCGTGCTCGACGCCGGCGAGGTGTGGGTGGTCGGCGGGCAGGTCGTCATGGCGGTGAGCAACGTCACCGATCTCGTCGGATGGCCAGACGTTCGCCGCGACGGCCACGGAGGCGAGCGTCAGCAATGCGAAGACGTCGAAGGTCAGGGAGACGGGCAATGCCGCTCCAAGCCATCCCGCCAGGGGATAGGTGACCAGCCAGCAGGCATGCGACAAGGCGAACTGGGCGGCGAAGACGGCCGGCCGGTCCTCGGCATGGGCCGAGCGTCGCAGCAGACGTCCAGCGGGGGTCTGCACCGCCGAATAGCCTAGGCCGAGCAGGAGCCAGGTTGCCAGCAGTCCCGGCCAGAGCCCGGCGCTCGCGACTGTCGTCGAGGTCGAGACGTCGATTCCCGCGACCGCAAACAGGAGCGCCGCCGCGATCACGAGCACGCAGCCTAGGTAGATCGCCGCCGTGAACATGACGCGTCGATCGGCAAGCTTCTCCAGCAGGCGCGGCAGCGCCAGCGCGGCGATCATCGAGCCGCCGCCGAAGCAGGCCAGCGCGAGCGCGACCTGACCGTCGCCGAGCCCGAGGCGGCCCTTCACGAAGACGACCGTGTTGACGATCACCATCGCACCGCCGGCGGCCGCCGCCATGTTGAGCGCGAGCAGGCCACGGAGGCGCGGCGTCGCGAGATAGATCCGCATACCGCGCGCGGTCTTGTCGTAGATGCCGCCCGTGCGGACCACCGCCGGCGAGATCGGCAAGGTCACTGAGAGGACGAGCGCGGCCGAGACGAGGAAACCGACGACCGTTCCGGAAAACAGCCAGTGGAAATTGATCAACGTCAGCAGCGCGGCCGCCAGCATCGGGCTGACCAGGCTCTCCAGATCATAGGCAAGCCGCGAGAGCGACAGCGCCTTGGTGTAGTCGTTCTCTGCCGGCAGCACGTCGGGGATCGTGGCCTGGAAGGTCGGCGTGAAGGCCGCCGAGGCCGATTGCAGCAGGAAGATCAGGATGTAGATCTGCCAGATCTCGGTGACGAACGGGAGCAGCAGCGCGATGCCCGCTCGGATTAGGTCCATGGCAATCAGGAAGGCCTTGCGCGGCAACTGAGCCGCGAAGGCGCCGACGACCGGCGCCACGGTGACATAGGCGATCATTTTGATCGCGAGTGCTGTGCCGAGCACCGTGCCGGCTCTGTCGCCCGCGAGGTTGAAGGCAAGCAGCCCGAGCGCGACGGTTAGCAGGCCAGTGCCGAGCAATGCGATGACCTGCGCGAGGAAGAGCCGGCCATAGGTGCGGTTGGCGAGGACGGCGAGCATTGGCTGCTCCTTCAAAAGCCGCCAGCGCGAGGGAGCGCAAGCCAGCCATGGATCGCGACGTAGAGGCCGACGGCGATGATCAGCACGCCGGAGAAATACGGCGCGCGCCGAACAAGCGTTGAAAGCCAGGTGAAGCGGCTCGACGCATAGCGCACGCTAATGGCAGCGGCGGCACCGACGGTGACGAGCGTGATGGCGAGCCCGATCGAGAAACAGAACACCAGCGCGGCCCCAAGGGTGATCTCCTTGAGTTGCAGGCAGAGCAGCAACACCGTGATAGCGGCGGGGCATGGGATCAGTCCGCCGGTCAGGCCGAAGACGATGATCTGCCAATTGGTCACGTTGCGGTCGGTGAAGCGCTTGCGGATGTCGTTGGCGTGGGCGCGCTCATGGGCGTCCTGATAGCCTTCGCCGCCGAGGTCCAGCCCGGCCGTCTCGGTGTGGTCGTGACCGTGACCCTCGGCGAAACTCAAGTCGTAGTCGTGGGTGTGGTTGCCATGGCCGAGGCTAACGCGGGCCTCAAATTCGTGCGGCTCGGGGATCTCGTCGACGGATTCGAGATAGCTGCCCCGGTCAACGAAGGCGAAGGGCTGGACCAAGTTACCGGGGCGCGTCGTGGTGATCGAAACGTCGGCAGCCTTCCAGGCATGGCCGCGTTCGGACCTGACGCGCCAGCGCGGGGCGGCACCGTCCTCGAACACCTCGACGACGATGACGCCATGGCCGGTGTCGATGCGCCGCGTCTCGTCGCCATGGGCATGGCCGCGATGGCCATGGTGACCGCCGTGATTGTGACCGTGTGAATGCTCGGACGCTGCCCGAGCCAGGCGCTGGTCCTGCCTGGTTCGCCATATCATCCACAGCGCCATGGCGATGATGATCGCGCCCGACAGAAGCTGGAACCATGGCTCGAACGCCTCCGGTGCGACGCCGCGCCAGAGATACATGCCGCCGAGCGCCACACCCCAGACGACGAGGGTGTGCGAGAGCGTCGCGGCCAGGCCGAGCATGACGGCTTGCGCGACCGTCCCGCGGATAGCGACGATGAAAGCCGCCATCATGGTCTTGGAATGGCCCGGCTCCAGCCCGTGCAGGGCGCCGAGAAGGATGGCGCTGGGAACGAATAGCCAGGCGTTGCCGGCGCCCTGGCTCAGCAGTTCGGCGAATGACGGCATCTGGCGAGTCTCTCAAAGGTATTTGGTGATGGCCTTGAAGGCGTCGATCGACTGGCGCTGTTCACGCGACATCGTGCCCGCCGCATGCTCGAGGCAGTGATCGAGATGATCCTGGATCAGCGTCTTCTTGGCGCCGACAATGGCGCTCTCAACTGCTTGCAGCTGCTGCGCGATGTCGAGGCAGTCTCGCCCGGTCTCGATCATCTCGATGACCTTGCGTAGATGGCCATCGGCGCGCTTCAGCCGCTTGGCGATGTCGGGGTGGCTGGCATGGACATGAGGCTCTGACATGGCTAGATCGTATCCTCCTGGATAGGATGAGTCAAAGGGAGCGGTTCTCTAGGGCGACGTCTTTCCGTCAAACTTTCGTTAAGAAGTCCGCTACACCTTGTTCATCATGCCGCACCGCAGCATCAGAGCGCTGTCCTGTCTCGTCATCACCTTTGCGATGGCGATCGGCATGATTCTGTCTGCGGCTCACGTCTCTGCCGGCCACAACGCCTATGCCATGGCGCAAGCCGAGGCCGCCCGGCATGCGGAGCTCGCAGCCTCGATTGCAGAGCACGGTCATTCCCATGAGGAGGGCGAGCCCGACGAGCGCCTTCCCGGCCATGTTCACGGCCACAACACCGCCGACCACGTCCATGAGACCGCCAACGTCGTCGGCATTGTCCAACTCGGCGCGCCGCGCTTCGTGCGGACCGCGATCCCGCACGAACATGAACAGGCTTCCTCGCGCACCCTTTCCGGCCTAGAGCGTCCGCCGCGATCCGTCGTCGCCTGAACCCGCGCCGCGCTCGCGGCAGAACTCAACGACGAACTATCGGATCCTTCATGCAACGACCTTCTACTGGAGGGCGGCGCCTGCTGCGTCATGCAGCCTCGCGCCTGCTCCTTCCCCTCGCGCTCGCGCTCGTCCTGGTCCTACCGGGCATCGACGCTGCGTTCGCGCACGCCGTCGCCGCCGGCGACAAGGGCTATATCCAGGAGATCACGGGAGTGAACCTGCTCCCGTTCATCTATCTTGGCGCCAAACACATGGTGACCGGCTACGATCACATCCTGTTCCTGTTCGGAGTGATCTTCTTCCTCTACCGGCTCAAGCATATCGGGCTCTATGTGAGCCTGTTCGCGCTCGGCCACTCCACAACCATGCTGCTTGGCGTCTATTTCAACGTCGGGATCAACAGCTACATCATCGACGCCATCATCGGCCTCTCGGTCGTCTACAAGGCGCTCGACAACATGGGCGCCTTCCAGCGCTGGCTCGGCTTCCAGCCCGACACCAGGCTGGCGACGCTGATCTTCGGCCTGTTCCACGGCTTCGGTCTCTCGACCAAGATCATCGAATACAACATCTCACCGGACGGCCTCGTCCCCAACCTCCTCGCCTTCAATGTCGGCGTCGAGATCGGCCAGCTCGTCGCGCTCTCGATCATCCTGATCGCCATGGGCTTCTGGCGCCGCACGCCGAGCTTCCTGCGCCACGCCTACACCGCCAACACGGTCATGATGACCGCCGGCTTCGTGCTCGTCGGCTACCAGTTGACCGGCTATTTCGTCTCCTGAGATCGAAGGACTTCTCTCATGTACAACACCGATATCCCGACCCGCGCCGAGCTGCCGTCCTCGGCCCAGCTTCTTCGCTCAACGGCCATCGCCATCGTTGCGGCCGCCGGCATCCTCGTCACTATCGTCCTGCCGGCGGAATACGCCATCGACCCGACCGGCGTCGGGCGCATGCTCAAGTTGACCGAGATGGGCGAAATCAAGACCCAACTCGCGGCCGAGGCCGAGGCCGATCGCCTCAAGGACAGCCAGACGACGCCGGCCCAGGCACCGGCGACGCCGTCGCCCGACCAGCGCTCCAGCCTCTTCGGGACCGTGCTCGCCGGCCTGTTCGTCTCGCCTGCAAATGCCGGTGAGCGGCTTCTCCTCGCACAGGCTCCGGCCTCGCGTACGGACGAGACCGTGATCACCCTCAAGCCGACCGAAGGCGTCGAATACAAGCTGACGATGAAGGCAGGGGCCAAGGTCGACTTTGCCTGGACCGCCAGGGACGGCGTCGTGAATTACGACATGCACGGTACGCCCGGCGCCGGCGCCAAGGAGAAGAGCTACAAGAACGGCCGCGGCTCGGCCGGCGAGCAGGGCGTGCTCACCGCCGAGTTCGACGGCTCGCATGGCTGGTTCTGGCGCAACCGCGGCTCGAAGGATGTCACGATCACGCTGAAAACCACCGGTGCGTATGGCGAGATCAAGCGCATGATGTGATTGCAACTCGCCGGCAGGTTTGGAAGCTTGCCGGCGGGCATCCGCGCGCGAACCTTGCGCCATTAACTGACTTTCAGCCACCTCCAGGAAGCAGACGTCCAGCGCCCCAATTTTGATCTCGCTGCTCTGAGCGAAGATCGCTCCACTTGCGTCGGCAAAAATATGTCGATAAGTCTCGACATATGGAAAATGAACAGGTCATCCTCGCGCTTGCAGCCTTGGCCCAAAGCACCCGCCTCGACGTCTTCCGCATTCTCGTGAGCGCAGAGCCCGAGGGCTGGCGGCGGGCGAGATCGCTCGGCGCCTCGACGTCCCGCACAACACGATGTCGTCGCATCTCGGCATCCTCAGCCGGGCCGGCCTCATCCGCTCCGAGCGGTTCAGCCGCTCGATCGTCTATCGAGCCGATCTCGATGTCCTACGGTCAGTTCTCGCCTTCCTGCTCAAGGATTGCTGCGGCGGGCGACCAGAAATCTGCGCACCGCTGATGACCGAACTGAGCCCGTGCTGCCAACCGAAGGCGACCGCCAATGTCTGAGCCGAACGACGTGATCATCTATCACAACCCAGCCTGCGGAACCTCGCGGAACACGCTCGGGCTGATCCGCAACGCTGGGGTCGAGCCGCACGTCATCGAATATCTCAAGACCCCGCCCAACCGCACCTTGCTGAAGCAGCTTCTCGATCGCGCCGGCATGAGCGTCCGGGAAATCCTCCGTGAGAAGGACACGCCTTTCGCCGAACTCGGCCTCATTGAGCCGAGCCTGTCGGACGAGGCCCTCCTCGATGCGATCGAGGCTCACCCAATCCTAATGAACCGACCGCTCGTCATCTCTCCCAAGGGTGTGAAGCTCTGCCGCCCATCCGAAGCCGTTCTGCCGCTTCTGCCGCCGCAGCGGGACGAGTTCCGCAAGGAGGACGGCGAACTCGTCGTCGACGCGGCCGGTCGCCCCGCGGCTCTCGCCTGAGGTCAGCATGTCCACGTTCGAACGCTATCTCACCGTCTGGGTCGGCCTGTGCATCGTCTTCGGAATCGCGCTGGGCCATCTCATGCCCGGCGTTTTCCAGGCCGTCGGCGCGTCCGAGATCGCCAAGGTCAACCTACCCGTCGCTGTACTGATCTGGCTGATGGTCATCCCGATGCTGCTAAAGATCGACTTCGCCGCGCTGGGCCAGGTCGGGAAGCATTGGCGCGGGATCGGCGTCACGCTCTTCATCAACTGGGCGGTGAAGCCGTTCTCGATGGCGGCGCTGGGGTGGATCTTCATCGCCTGGCTGTTCCGGCCATGGCTGCCCGCCGACCAGATCGACAGCTACATCGCGGGCCTGATCATCCTGGCGGCGGCACCATGCACCGCGATGGTCTTCGTCTGGTCGAACCTGACCAAGGGCGAGCCGCATTTTACGTTGAGCCAGGTCGCTCTCAACGACGCAATCATGATCATCGCCTTCGCACCGATCGTCGGGCTGCTGCTCGGGCTGTCGGCGATCACCGTGCCGTGGGGGACCCTGGTTCTCTCGGTCGTGCTCTACATCGTCATCCCGGTGATCATCGCGCAGGTCATTCGCAGCCGCGTGCTGGCGAGCGGTGGGCAGGCTGCGCTCGACCGCCTGCTCGCGAGGCTCGGGCCTGCTTCCCTCGTCGCATTGCTGGCGACGCTCGTTCTCCTCTTTGGCTTCCAGGGCGAGCAGATCCTCGCGCAGCCGATGGTCATCGCGCTGCTGGCGATCCCGATCCTGATCCAGGTCTATCTCAATGCCGGGCTGGCCTACGTCCTGAACCGGGTTGCTGGCGAGCAGCACTGCGTGGCGGGACCGTCCGCCTTGATCGGCGCCTCGAACTTCTTCGAGCTCGCCGTCGCCGCTGCGATCAGCCTGTTCGGATTTCATTCCGGAGCGGCGCTCGCGACCGTTGTCGGCGTGCTGATCGAGGTCCCGGTCATGCTCACTGTCGTCTGGATCGTGAACCGGTCGAAGGGCTGGTACGAGTGCGGCGACGGCGTCCGGAAGATTCAAGCCGCAGAATAATTCGATGATCATGGAAGTATCGCTTGACCGCCCATCGACGGCGTGGAATCTCTATTTCCATGAATATCGAAACAGCAGCAGCGCAGCTTGAGGCGCTCGGCAACCAGACGCGTCTAGAGGTTTATCGGGTTCTCGTCCGTGCCGGCCATAACGGACTCCCGGTCGCGCAGGTGCAGGAGCGCCTCGGCATTCCCGCCTCGACGCTGTCGCATCACCTCCAGCGCCTGATCCGCAACGGCCTCGTGTCGCAGGAGCGGCAAGCGACGACCCTGATCTGCCGCGCGGTCTATCCGGCGATGGACGCGTTGCTTGGCTTCCTTTCCGACGAATGCTGCATCGAAGAAGCTTGCTCCACCTCTTCCGGGAAGGCCGCATGAGCGGCTTTCGATTTGCCACATAATTCCATATTTCCAGCAGGCGCGGAGGATACCGCAATGAAGGAACTTCCCGTCGTCGTGATTGGTGCTGGTCCCGTCGGCCTTGCCGCCGCGGCCAATCTCATCGCGCGCCGAATGGCCGTGAAGGTCTACGAAGCCGGGGAATCTGTCGGCGCCAACATCCGCGACTGGGGCCATGTTCGCCTGTTCTCGCCGTGGGAGTTCAACGTAGACCCGGCGAGCCGAAATCTGCTCGAGGCCGCGGGTTGGGTCGAGCCGGACAAGCAGGGCTATCCGACAGGACGCGAACTGGTCGATCGCTACCTCGCTCCCTTGGCGGGGACGGTCGAACTCGCTCCGGTCATCGAGTACGGCGCCCGCGTCATAGCGATCGGGCGCCGCGGCATCGACAAGGTGGTAAGCCGGGATCGGGAACTTCACCCGTTCCAGCTCGTCATTCGCGACCGGGTCGGTGGCACGCGCCGCGTGCTGGCCCGCGCGGTCATCGACTCTTCCGGAACCTGGACCACTCCGAACCCGGCTGGGGCGGGCGGCATGGCCGTCGATGGGGAAGAAGCGTTTGCGGACCGGATCGCCTACGGCATCCCTGACGTGCTCGACCGAGACCGCGACACCTACGCGGGGCGAACCATTCTGGTTCTCGGGGCCGGCCACTCCGCCGCGAACGTGTTGCTCGACCTCGTCGAACTGGCGGAGCAGGATCCGACAACGAAAGCGATCTGGGTGACGCGCGGCCGCGACCTATCCCGGGTCTATGGCGGCGGCGCGAATGATCAGCTCGCTGGGCGAGGCGACCTCGGGGCACGACTGCGGCAGGTCGTCGATAGCGGTCGGATCGAGCTCGCTCGCGGCTTCGCCCTCGCCGGCATGCGCGAGGAAAACGGGCGCCTGCTGATCAATGGCGAGACAGCGGAAGGAGGCCGCACGATCGGTCCAGTCGACCGCCTTGTAGCCTGCACGGGACAGCGCCCGGATCTGACACTGACCCGAGAGCTGCGGGTCGAACTCGATCCCTGGCTGGAGAGCACCCGCATGCTCGGGCCGATGATCGATCCGAACCTGCATTCCTGCGGGTCGGTGCCGCCGCACGGGCATCGCGAACTCTCGCATCACGAGCCGGGCTTCTACACGGTGGGGATCAAGAGCTACGGGCGTGCGCCGACCTTCCTGATGCTCACGGGCTTCGAACAGGTTAGATCGGTCGTCGCCGCCATCGCCGGCGACATGGTGGCCGCGGACGACGTCAAACTGGTTCTCCCGGAAACCGGCGTCTGCACGACGGCCCCGGCCGGCGCCTCCTCATGCTGCGGCGGCCCCGCGCCCGACCCTGTTGCTGCCTGTTGCGCCGATGACGCCCGTGCGAAGGCCGATGGTCAGGGCAGCTGTGGTTGCGGCCCCGCCAAGCTCCCGGAACCCGTGACGACCTCCTCCTGTGGCGGCAAGGTCGCGTGACCGATCGAAACCGGCTGACGGTCATCTCGGCCCTGGGCGTGGTCCAAATCCTCGCCTGGGGGTCCTCCTTCTATCTCCCGGCGGTTCTCGCGGCACCTATCGCTGCCGACACCGGATGGCCATTGTCGTGGATCGTCGGCGCGCTCTCGGTAGGCCTGCTCACAGCGGGCGCCGTTGCGCCCTATGTCGGTCGCCTCATCGGGGAAACCGGGGGAAGACCGGTCCTGGCCGCTGCGGCAATGCTCATCGCCTCGGGGCAGCTCATTCTCGGGCTGTCGCCCAACCTTCCCGTATTCGTCCTCGGATGGATCGTGTTGGGGGCAGGCATGGCCGCCGGTCTCTATGATGCGGCCTTCTCGACCCTCGGGCGCCTCTATGGCGGAAGCGCGCGATCGGCGATCACCGTGCTGACGCTTTGGGGCGGCTTCGCCAGCACGGTCTGCTGGCCGCTGTCGGCCTATCTCGTCGAGCAATTCGGCTGGCGGGGGACCTGCTTCGTCTACGCAGCCATCCAGTTTCTGATCTCGCTTCCGCTCGTGTTGACGATCCTGCCGCGCGTTCCGCCGGAACTGCCCGCACTGACGACGGGAACTTCCGGGGCGGCATCGAGCCTGCTCCCAGCGGAGCGTCGCGCTTTCCTGCTTCTCTCCGGGATCGTCATCATCGGCGGCGCGATCAGCGCCATCGTCGGCGTTCACCTGCTCACGCTTCTCCAGGCACAAGGGATCGGTCTCGCGGCTGCCGTTGCTCTAGGCGCGCTCGTCGGTCCGGCGCAGGTCGGCGGGCGAGTGATCGAGATGGCGGGCGGAGGGCGGCATCATCCGCTCTGGACCATGAGTGCCGCGCTCGGACTGATGGCATGCGGATTGGCGCTGATGGCGATTGGAGTTGGCCCTGTCGGGATCGCGATCATCCTCTACGGAGCGGGGAACGGCGTCTTTTCCATCGCCAAAGGCACGGTGCCGTTAGCCCTGTTCGGCCCGCATCGGTACGCTCCGCTGATTGGGCGGCTCGCACGGCCGAGCCTGATTGCACAGGCGGCCGCGCCAACTGCGGGTGCGCTTCTGTTGGACCAAGCTGGCTCGACCTGGACCTTCGCTGCTCTCCTAGTGCTCGCACTGCTCAACGCGATATTCGGTGTGGGACTATGGTGGTCCCAAAGGCGTTAGCCCTGCGCCACTAGCATGCGTAATCGGGCGGACCCGAGAGGGTTCAAGCTCCCGTTAGGATCTCGGCAGATCCATGAGGGAGGACGTTGCGATGTTCTACGCTGCGCTGGATGTGTCGCTGCGCTCGGTGGCGATCTGCATCATCGACCATGACGGAAAGATTTGCCTCGAGCGCTCGGTGCGCTCCGAGGTTCCCGATGTCCTTCTTTGCCTCGCGGGATTTGGTCAGCCGATCCATCAGGTCGGGTTTGAGGCCGGCGCGCTGACGCAGCCCATCACCTACGGACTGACGGAGGCTGGCTACAACGTCGTCTGCATGGAAGCGCGTCAGGTCGCGGCTGCGCTTTCGGCCATGCGGAACAAGACAGACAAGCATGACGCCCGCGGCATCGCCCAGATTCTCCGGTCGGGGTGGTATAGCCGAGTGCATGTGAAGAGCGTCGAAAGCCACCACATGCGAGCGCTCCTGACGAGCCGCAAGGTGATGCAGCGCAAGTGCATCGACCTCGAGAACGAGATCCGCGGCCTGTTGCGGATTTTCGGCGTCGTCCTGCCTCTCCGGGTCTCCCGAGGCGCTTTCGATGCCGCTGTGCGCGAGACGATCGAGACCGATCCTGCACTCAGCCATGCGCTCCTGCCAATGCTGGAGGCGCGGGCGATGCTCTTCGAGACCTTCACCGAGCTTGATCGGCGGGTGAAGCGGGCCGCCCGCGAAGATACGATCTGCCGGCGCTTCATGACCGTGCCGGGCGTTGGCGAGATCACCGCCCTGAGCTTCAAGGCTGGCGTGGACGGCGGAGCGCCATGTGTGGACGACTCTCCGTTGGCAAGGACAATCGAGCGATCTGCAGGGCTGGTCGGTGCGGCCATGTGTTCGACCTGTTGGTGCGGCACATAAGGCCGCTGGCCATAATGCCTTCCGCGAAGACGGGTCCCAACCAATTGCACGCGCTCGAGGCGCTCTGGCGCTAGTGGGTTTTCCCGTTCGTCGGTTCGACCGGCAGGGTGCGTTACGTTCGAGTTGCCCTTCCCAAGCTACATCGGTGAGATTCGCTCGATCCTTACGCAGTCTGCAGGATTGGTTCGCGATAGGCTTCACCAGTGGTCATGATCGCCCAGACCATGCGGGCGGTTTTGTTGGCCAAGGCAACGGTCGCGACCTTTGTCGTTCGTCGTGCGAGCAGTTGGACCAGCCATGGTCGGCGGGTTCCGTTTCGCTGCGCATAACGCACGACGGCCAGAGCGCCGACAACCAGCAACTGGCGTAGGTAGCGGTCGCCTTGTTTGGTGATGCCGCCCAAGCGCTCCTTCCCACCGCTTGAGTTCTGCCGCGGCACGAGGCCGATCCACGCGGCGAGGTTCCGACCAGAGCGTGCTGGCCACGAGAGCGCTCGCCAGGAGCGGGCCGACGCCCGGGACATCCATCAGCCTGCGACCGATCTCGGTCGCGCGGGCGCTGGTTCTGATCCGACGGTCCGCTTCCAGGATCTGATCATTGATCAGGGCGAGCTGAGCAGCCAGCATCGTCAGGCAAGTTCGTGCCTCAGCCGGCACGCGTTCGTCGTTATCGACGATGAGCCTGATGAGAGCACCCAAGCCCTCCCTCCCAATCGGCGCGGCAAACCCGAACTCCGCCATGTGGCCTCGGATCGCATTCGAGAGCTGGACGCGCTGGCGCATGAGCATCAGCCGAACGCGATGCAGCACCATGATGCTCTGCTGCTCGATGCTCTTCCCCTCGACGAAGCGCATAGTCGGGCGAGTCACCGCCTCACAGATCGCCTCGGCATCGGCCGCGTCGTTCTTCTGGCGCTTGACGTAGGGCTTCACATAGCTTGGCGGCATCAGCCGGACCTGATGGCCGAGCTCGGTCAACTCGCGTGCCCAATGATGCGCCGTGGCGCAGGCCTCGATCCCGACCAGGCAGGCCGGAAGCTGGGCGAAGAAGGAAAGGAGCTGCGTTCGCCGAACCTGCCGACGGACCACGACGACGCCGTTCCGGTCGACCCCGTGAACCTGAAAGACTGACTTCGCAATATCCAACCCGATCGTGACTGCCTGATCCATGCTCTCCTCCATCTCTGCGAGAGCCTATGCTCCCGCGGGGGTGGAGAGCCGTGGACATGGGACGGCCGCCTGATTTCGGACGTTGGCATGATCGCTGCCAGGCAGCATTGAGCTGCTGTATCTCGCTAGGGACACCCCTTGGGGCGACCGTGGTTCATGAATGGTGCGCCTGCTGACCCGTCTTATTGAGCCCATGGGAATCGGTGCAGATCGTCCAAATGCGGGTCGAGAACTTTCGCGGCATCCGCGAGGCGTACCTGTTCGCGGTCTCGCCCTATCCCGGCGGCGTGCCGATGTTCGTGCTAACGGCGCGGAAGTGCTCGAACTCCTAGTTAGTCTGCAGACGAGGCTACCGGAGTTTGGACCGATCCCGTCGACCTTGGCGCTATGGTCTCCTCGCTGCCGGGCATTGCTTTCGCGATCGCCTGCACGGTCATGTCCTTTCCAGTAAGCAGTTCCAGTTTTTGAAGTGGATCGGGCGGCTCGCGGTGCGATCGCTATTTGGGTAAGCCCAGGAGGGCGGCTGCGACTGCAAGACCATTTTACGCCGGCCCCGATGGTGCTAACGACGTGGCGGGGGTCGAAGCTTTGAGCCATCGTAACGGTTCACACGTCAGAAGCTGGGTCGCGGTTTTCGCGGCCTATCTGCTCGTGGTTCAAGCGCTGTTCGCCGGCCTTGGAGCGGGCGCTTATGCCAATGCGCTCCACCTGGACCGAACGCTCGCCCTGACGCATTGCGCGCCGAGCGGCGAGGGAACTGCAAGCGGCGAGCATGACAAGTCCACGGCCCATGCTGGCATGGGCTGCTGCACCGCCGGCTGTCCAATGCTGGTCGGCGGCGACCCGGGACAGCCCAATTTCCGGATACTGTCACAGCGCCCGACCGACCTGATCGCCTTCGTCCATCGGCTGGACAGGCCGGTTGGCTTCCTCACGGACCATTCGCCCAGGAATCCGCGCGCACCTCCCGTCGCCTTGGTCTGAGCGGCCGTTCGGCGCGGCTTGCGCCCGCGACGGCTGTCTTCAGCCTGCCGCTGGTCGTCGTGAAGCTAACCTTCTCACATTCGCCGACCGTGAGAGTGCGGACTCAGGCGCCATGCCATACGCCGCTCCTGGCCTGATTTCATGAGCCGGCCGGCGCTCGCAACCAACTAACTTCAAATGCTGCTCGCTCGGGAAGGACGTGTCGTAGCTCTGCTGCGAGCGCTCCCATCGCTGCAGAACGTAGGGATCCTACCATGCATAAACTCGTCTCGATTGCGCTTGGCGCATTCTCCATCCTCGCTTCTGCTGTCAGCGCGATTGCCGCTCCAACGGAAGTCACCGATGCGCTCGGGCGCAAGGTCTCCGTCGACCTTCCGGTCAAGCGTGTCGCCGTCAATTTCAACTTCGAGGAGTTCACCGCTGTCGCCGGCGTCGAGGGCTGGCAGAAGGTCGTCGGCATCTCGCGTGCGCCCTGGGAAGGCTGGCGGCCGCTGATCTTCGATCGCTACAAGGCCGTGATCCCCAACCTGGCGGCCATGCCCGATTTCGGCTTCACCGAGGACAACAGTCTCAGCGCCGAGAAGATCATCGGCCTCAAGCCTGACGTGCTGCTGATGTCCGACTGGGGCTACAAAGCCGCCCAGACCCAGATGCAGCAAATCGAGGGCGCGGGCATCCCGATCGTCGTGATCGACTACAACGCCCAGCAGCTCGGCCGTCATCTCGCCTCGACGCGGGCGCTCGGCGAGGTCATGGGCCGCGAGGCGCGTGCCGAGGAACTCGCGACGCTCTACAAGAGCCAGTATGACGACACGCTCGCCCGCGTTGCCAAGGCGAAGGCGGCGGGCGTTCCGGCCAAGACCGTCTATGTCGAGCTCGGTCGCGACGGCGCCGACACGATCGGCAACAGCTACAACGGCACGATGTGGGGGGCGATCGTCACGACGCTCGGCGCCAACAACCTCGCAACCGGCAAGTTGCCCGGACCTTGGGGGCCGCTGAACGCCGAGGCGGTGATCGCCGGCAATCCGGACCTGGTCCTGTTCGCCTCCTCATCCTGGGTCAGCAAGACCAAGGCCGTCAGGACCGGCTACGAGATCAAGCCCGAGGAGACGCGCGCGAGCCTCAGACCCTATGCCGAACGGCCGGGCTGGGGCGACATCAAGGCGGTGAAGGCCGGCGAGATCAATGCGATCGAGCATGGGCTCGCCCGCACGCTCTACGACTTCACCGCGATGCAGTATCTCGCCAAGCGGCTCTATCCGGAGCAGTTCGCCGATGTCGATCCGGTCGCGAATTTTAGGGCCTATCACGAGAAATATCTGCCGATCGCCTATAGCGGCACCTGGATGCTGACGCTGAAGCCATGACCCGTACTTTGGGCATCATGACTGAAGGCAACGACGTCGAAGCCCTCTACCGGCGCCTCGCCTGGCGCCGGCAGATCGTCCTGCTGACGGGCCTTGCCGCGCTCGCTTTCTCGCTCGTCCTGGACGTGGCGACCGGGCCCGCCATGCTGCCGGTTCCGGCCGTGGCGCGCTCGATTCTCGGCCTGGCGCAGGACCGCACGGTGGATGCCATCGTCTGGTCGATACGCCTGCCGATCGCCTTCCTCGCGCTGGCGGTCGGAGCGGCGCTCGGCCTCTCCGGCGGCATCATGCAGACCATCCTCAACAACCCGCTGGCGTCGAGCTATACGCTCGGCGTCTCGGCGGGCGCCGGCTTCGGCGCCGCGCTCGTCATCGTGCTCGGCGTCGCGATACCGCTGCCGGAAGCCTGGGCGATCCCGGCCATGGCCTTCCTGTTCTCAGGGATTGCCTGCGCCGGCGTCTACGGCATCGGCAGTCTGCGCGGCTCCTCTCCCGAGATGCTGGTGCTCGGCGGCATCGCGCTGCTTTTCCTGTTTCAGGCCTTGCTGGCTCTGTTGCAATTCGTCGCCTCGCCCGAAGCGCTCCAGCAGATCGTGTTCTGGCTGTTCGGTTCGCTGCAGAAGGCGACATGGCCGAAGCTCTGGATAATCAGCGCCGTGCTTGCCGTCTCGCTGCCGCTCCTCCTGCTTGATGCCTGGCGCCTGACCGCCCTGAAGCTCGGGGATGAGCGCGCGCGGGGACTCGGCGTCGATGTCGCGAGGCTGCGCATCCGCTCCTTTGCGATCATCTCCGCTCTGACCGGCGTCGCGGTCGCCTTCGTCGGCACGATCGGCTTCGTCGGGCTGGTGGCGCCGCATATTGCGCGGATGCTCGTCGGCGAGGATCAGCGCGGTCTGCTGCCGGCCTCCGCCCTGTTCGGAGCGCTGCTGCTGTCGCTGTCCTCGATCGCTAGCAAGACCCTGCTGCCCGGCGCCGTCGTGCCGATAGGCATCGTCACCTCGCTCATCGGCGTGCCCTTCTTCGTCTGGCTCGTCATCCGCAGCCGGAGGGCGTTCTGGTGAGGGTCAACATCGAGGATCTGGCAGTCTGCTACGGCGCGACGCAGGCCCTGTCCGACATCACGCTGACGGCCGAGCCCGGTGAGGTCATGGCCGTGATCGGTCCCAACGGCTCAGGCAAGTCGTCACTGGTCAAGGCTATCGCAGGCCTGGTGCGATGCAGCGGGCGTGTTGCGTTCGAGACAGGGGATGGCGATCAGCCCCGCATCGGCTACATGCCGCAGGATATATCGAGCCGTGCGGCCCTCACGGTGCTGGAAGCCGTGTTGCTCGGACGACTGGGCCAGCTCGGGCTGCGCGTTAAGCCGGACGACCTTGCCATGGCCCAAACGGTTCTCCAGGAACTGGACCTTGGCGGCCTTGCCGGCCGGTATCTCGGCGAACTGAGTGGCGGCCAGCGCCAGCTCGTGTTCCTGGCGCAGGCGCTGGCTTCGGAGCCGAACCTGCTGCTGCTCGATGAGCCGATCAGCGCGCTCGACATCCGCCATCAGCTGGAAGTGATGCTGATCGTCCGTCAGCTGACGCATCAGCGCGGATTGACGACTATCGTGATCCTGCACGATCTGAACATCGCGGCCCGCTTCGCCGATACCGTCGCGGTCATCTCGGCAGGAAAGCTGGTCTGCCATGGCAGACCAGCCGCCGTGATCGAGCCAAGCATGGTCGCATCGGTCTTCGGCGTGGATGCGGCCATGTCGGCGGCACCCGACGGATCGCTCGTCGTTACGGCGCTGAGGCCGGTTTGATCCGTTACCGGAACGGCGGGCTGTACTGCAGGCCGCCATTCGTCCAGAGAGCATTCGGTCCGCGCTTCAGCTGCAGTCGCGATTCAGAGCCGAGATAGCGCTCGAAGGATTCGCCATAGTTGCCGACCGTGGAGACGATCCGCACGACCCAGTCATTGGTCAGGCCCATCGCTTCACCGAGCTTCCCGTCCTGTCCGAGGAAGCGCTTGATCTCGGGATTGGCTGATTTCACCATCTCCTGGACATTTGCCTTGGTCACACCGAGTTCCTCGGCATTGACGAGCGCGGCGACTGTCCAGCGAACGATGTTGAACCAGCCATCGTCGCCCGAGCGCACCCATGGCCCCAGCGGCTCCTTGGAAATGACCTCGGGCAGGATGACATAGGTATCGGGGTCGGCCAGCTTGAGCTTGACTGCGGCAAGCGCCGAGATGTCGGTCGTGTAGGCATCGCAGCGGCCGGACTCATAAGCCTTCAGCGCCTCCTCGGACGTGCCGAAGGCGGCCGGCTCGTATTTCTGGCCGAGCTTGCGGAAATAATCGGCCATATTGAGTTCGCTAGTGGTGCCCTGCGCCACGCAGATCGAGGCGCCGCCGAGCTTGGCGGCGCTGTCGACGCCCAGCTTCTTCGAGACCATGAAACCCTGGCCGTCATAATAGTTGACCGCCGTGAAGGTCACGCCCTGTCCGGCATTACGTGAGAGCGTCCAGGTGGTGGTTCGCGGCAGCACGTCGATCTCGCCGGCCTGCAAGGCGATCAGCCGGTCCTTCGAGGACAGGGGCACGAATTTCGCCTTGTCCTGATCGTTGAAGATCGTGACGGCGAGCGCCCGGCAGATGTCGATGTCGAAGCCGTTCCAGCGTCCCGCACCGTCCTGGATCGAGAAGCCGGCGACTCCGGGGCTGGTGCCGCAGATGATGTATCCGCGCTCGCGGATCTTGCTCAGCGTGGGACTACTCTGGGCCTGAGCCGTCTCCGTCATGCTCGCGAAAAGGCCGATGAAAGCGGCCACAATAGTGAATTTCATTGTGATCCCCTTTTATGGTTGGCAGTCGAATTCCTCGGCGTTCAGGCAAAGCTCTCCCTGCCGCGCCCAGAGCTCCGGGCGCGGTCGTTCTGCACACTGGAAATGCTACTCAGGCCGCCTTGCTGGCCGGCGCTTGTCCAAGCACGCCGAGCAGTCGTCCGAGATCGGCCCAGAGCTCGTCGGGGTCCTCGAGACCGATGCTGATGCGCAGCAGCGGGCCGGGATAGGTCCAAGACGTCGCGCTGCGATCCTGCGCCACGGCCTGCGGCGCCACGAGGCTGCGCGTCCCGCCCCAGGATGCGCCGATGGCGAAGACCTTCAGCGAGCTCAGCGCCGCGCTCATCGCTGCCTCGTCGACCGGCTTGAGTACAAGGCTGAAAAGGCCCGAGGAGCGGCCCATGTCGCGCTTCCAGACCTCGTGGCCGGGGCAGGATGGCAAGGCTGGATGCAGCAATCGCCGCCAACACCAGCGCCAATGCCCGCGCCCTCCCCGACATTGCGCTCCTCCGTAAGGTCGCGGGGGCCAATGAGGCTCATCTCGTTGTCGGGAAAGCCTGCTCGATCTAGTTTCTCCACCACTGCGCTCGCGGTGTCAAAGTCATCGTAGGACTTGGTAATAGTGCGCGTCATGCTCATAGCTCCTGACAAATTGTTCAGTTGGCGAGTCATGTTGCTGCGGTAGTCCACGTTCACGCCGACCTGCTGGCCGCCGTGGGTCGCCTTGGCCTTCCAGATGCGTCGTCGTCCTTGTTGGCTCTTGGCTTGTCGTTCGTTAAAACAATCGGCGCTTGGCAGCGGCGCGTTTGCAGTTTTGGGCGCTGGCGCCCGCCGGCGCGATCGTCGAGGTATGCGCGTCCGCTCGGCCGAAGCGATCCGCATGGTGATGATGAGAATTTCATGGAGATCGCTCCATAAGCAGGTCTTGCTGCGGAATGCTCACAAGAACGGCGCATTGCCAGACCGAGTTCCACGTCGGAGGCCCACTGAGAAATAAATGAAACGGCCTGCCGAGGCGGGCGTCGTCCTGCTCACCGCTCTTACGGCGGTCCCAATTATCAACCCCTGGCTTTGCCTCGCCTTTCACCAGACGTTAGCGGACTTAAGCGGTGTCGATGGATTGGGGTGACATTCCCCCGTGGTTTCCAGGACGGCAGAACCAATCTGGAATCGCTTGTCCTTCAGGGCCAGGAGGTTGATGCCATGCGTGACGAGGTTGCGCCGGAGGTCAACCGGTAAGACCTCTGATTGGCCAATAAGATTAGCGTTAGGCGCAAGGTGCGCAGCCTGGAGCAACGTCACCTGCCTGCTACCACAGCGCGAGAGTAGCGATCGCCTATGACGCCCTGCGCGGTGTCGAAACCGGCGTTCTGAACCACGAGCATCGGTGGTCCCCGCGCTGAGCGCTAGACGTCAGGCAACCCGGACATCGGCCCACAATCGGAGCAGCGGACCATCCTCGCCAACGACTGGATCGCGCGGAGGAAAGCTCAGTACGGAAATTCTTTCGGCCATAGCGGCCGAAGCTTTCTCGCGAACGATGTCGCCACTTTGGCCAATAGAGGCCTTGCTGCACAAACGCCTCATGGTAACAGCAAGGCCTGCTGGTCCTGTTCGGGACCATGGACATGCAGGTCACACGGCGATTGTCCGATCGCCAGAGCCACTTGGCACAGTGCGCGGCGACGATCATCCAGAGGATCACATCGCTCCGGATCCGTCGGCATCACCAGGGGCGGCGCGGTCGTCTGGCCTCCCCTGTGCCGGCTTCTGGTTGTCAGATGCGTCATCTGAACCGTGACCATCACCGTCATCCGCATTGGAATGGCCCAGCCCCGCCACGGGGATCTCGCCGGCGAGCAGTCTGTCCTTGCTGAGCAAGCCCGCATCCTCGAGCGCCTCCATATCCGGCAGGTCGCGCAGGGTGTCGAAGCCAAAATGGCTCAGGAAGGTCTTGGTGGTGACATAGGTATAGGGCGCCCCCGGCTGCGGGCTGCGGGGTCCGGCCGCGACGAAGCCCAGGCGGCGCAACTGGCCGATGGTGTCGCGGCTGACCTCCTTGCCAAAAATCTGGGAGAGTTCGCTGCGGGTGATCGGCTGAAAATACCCGATCGCCATCAGCGTCAGGCTTTCGGAGGGCGAGAGCGGCTTGACCTGCTCCCCCAGCCCGGTCGCAACCCGAATGGTGGCAGCAAAGCTCTTGCGGCTGCGCATCTGCCAGCCGCCCGCCACCGTGACGAGCTCGTAAGGGCGACCGCGCAGCTCGTCGCGGATGTCGTCGATGATCAGGTCGATGCTGCAACCTTGGCCAACGACCCGCGCCAGCATCTCACGCGTGACCGGCTCTGGCGACGCAAAGATCACCGCCTCGACCCGTCCCATCCATTCGCGCCAGCGCAGATCCGCCGGCAGATCGGCCAGTTCGGTATCGAGCGGTGCGGTCGAACGGGGGCGACGGCTCATCTCAGAGCCCGTACAGTCGAAAGCTGCCGCGCCCGGTGAGCTCGCGCACGCCGCCGAGAGCGACCAGCCGATCGCACAGGCGTCGCCCCGAACGGTCGCTGGCCGAAGGACCGGCCCCAGCCGCGAGCGCGTCCTCGCTCAGCAGTCTGGCAATCATCCGGTCGGCATCCTTGCTGCGCAATTGCGGGGCGACCGCGAGCAGCCGCCGTGCGTTCCGGGCGAGCTCGCTGTGCAGATCGAGCGCCGCGGCCGCGGCCCGCGCATAGGCCCGGTGGCAGATGCCGGCCCAGGCCTCCGCATCATGCGTCGCGGCGCGCAAATCCGAGCGGCTGAGCTGCGTGGCCAGCAGCGGCACCGCGGCCGGCCAGCCCAGGCGTTGCGCCAGCACGGCGTCCGCCAGCCAGAGCGCTAGGATTGGCTGACGCGGCAGGGTCGTGAGCGTCGCCTTGACCAGCTGGGCCACGGCCGCAACCGGATCGCCCGACCCGGTCCGCGGCGCTCGCGCGATCGCGATCGCCTCCTCGAGACCGTCCCCCACCCCGTCGAACAGGGTCGGCAAGCGGACCGGCCACGTCTCGCTGCGCAGCGCCGCAGCCTCGCCCAGGAACCGCCAGGCGGTCAGGAGGCGCCCCGCCGGGCCGGGATCATGGCCCGGCCGGGTCCAATAAAAATGATCGCGCAAGGTCGCTTCGTCCTCGCCCCGCCCCTGCAAACGCGCCAGCGCCGCGCCACTGCGCAGCGCCAGGCGTTGCCGCCACAGGCTGCCGATCAGGTGCTCGTCGCGCGCCGGCCCGTCCAGCAGTGCCAGGGCCGCGCCGCTCAAAAACGCAATGCCACCAGTCGCTTCGCCCGCGAGCGACGCCCTGATCCAGCGCGGCAGCGGCGGGCGGAGCAGCGGGGGGTCGGGCAGGGTGCGGGGACGCTTGCGCATCGCCGCAGGCTATCGTGTTACGGCGCTTAGATCCATCCTATTGATCATAACCGCCGCGCCCCGAGACAGATAATAACGACCGATAATGTTGGATTATCGGTCGTTCTAGTCATTATCTAAAGAATGGCCCTGGCGCTCGCATTTCACCGCCGGACAGCCCCCAAAATCGGCGCCCCAGGCGTCATATTTCGCGTTCATTGAGCGGACTGGGTTCGCGCTTGATTCTCGGACCATGGTCGGAGGGATTGCGAAGTTGGGCGCGCCCTGCCACGGCCGAGGCGCGCTTTGGTAGCTTACTTCGCTCCAACAGGCTGATGCCCCGGCACGATCGCGTTTTATCGACCTCGTCAGAAGGCCGGAGAGGCCGATCGGACGTCATCGACAGGGCAAAGCTCGGAAAACCGCAAATCGCCGCCCACGAGGCTCTGAGTGGCCTGGAGGCAACTCCGGCCTTTTGCGCCCGGGAGGATGCTCGAGCGGATCGATGATCGACCGTCTCGCGCTCCCGAAGGCGCCGGCCACTCTGACTTCACAGGATTAACAGGATGTGTTAAGGGTGCAGCCGATGCAAACGGGCGACCCTTCCCTCGATAGCTTGCTTGATCTGGACGGGCTGACCTTCATTCTGGACGATGCTGGAAGCTATTGGGTCAAGTTCGAGGTCCGGCGTGTGCTGGTGACTCCTGAGAAGCCCCACGGGCTCGACTATTCGCTGACCCTTCATGGTCCCAATTCCGGCGACCCGAAGGATAGCCGCCTGGTTGGTTTCGACAACGCCCACGCGGTTGCCGCATCGAGTGGGCCAGGCGGGAAAAGCCGGAAGACCGCGTGGGACCACAGGCATCGCTTCAGGACCATCAGGCCCTACGACTATGCCGATGCCGCGACGCTGCTAGTAGACTTCTGGGACCAAGTTGACGGGGTCCTCAAGGAAAGGGACGTGCACCATGGCTAAGGTGATACGCAAGGCTGGCGTCACTGCGCCCGGCCGAGTGCTCCGGATCGGCGTCATGCCGGTTTCCGAGATGAGGGCGCGCACGATCGCGATCGCACGCGGTGAGCTGAAGCCGAGCCCGACCGATCCGAAGGTCTGGATTTCGTCGGCGGAGGCCGCTGGGAAAATCCTCTCGTCCAAGAACGTCGAGCTGCTGGAGCATATCAGGCGGTCGCGTCCCACCTCGCTGCAGGCACTGTCCTCGAGCAGTGGACGAAAGGTGCCCAGTCTGTCCAGAACGCTTCGTCTCATGGAAAAGTACGGAATCGTCAAACTTGAGCCCGGAGAGCGCGGCGCTTTGCGACCCGAGGTGCCATTTGACGAGTTGGACCTGCAGATCAGGCTGTCGGCGTAAGAGGCGCCGGCGGCTTCGTCTTCAACGCGCTGCCAGGAACTCGCATGAGCATAGAAGCGTCGCCGGCCGAGGACGAACGGCTCGCCAGCACCGCGCTTGTGGCTGAGATGACGGAGGCCCCTCCCCTGCCGGTTCCGAGCGATGCGCATCCAGATCACTCCGTCGTCCCCGCCCATCTCGAAGGCCTCGCTGACCGGGCGCGCGGCTACGTCGAGGCCGCCAGCTCGGCCAATACGCGGCGGGCCTACGCATCCGACTGGAGCCAGTTCCAGACCTGGTGCCGCCGCCAGAACCTTTCTGCCCTTGCCGCCGATCCCCAGATCCTCGGGCTCTACATGACGGCTCTGGCGTCCGGGGCCACGACCGCGAACCGCAAGCCCTCATCCGTCAGCACGATCGAACGCCGGCTTTCGGCACTGGCCTGGAATTTTGCGCAGCGGGGCCAGGTCCTCGATCGCAAGGACCGCCATATCGCCACGGTGATGGCCGGCATCCGCAACAGCCATGGCCGCCCGCCGGTGCAGAAGGAAGCCGTGCTGCCGGAGGATATCATCGCCATGCTCGAGACGCTCGATCGCGGCACGCTGCGCGGCCTGCGCGACCGCGCCATGCTGCTGCTTGGCTTTGCCGGGGGCTTGCGCCGCTCGGAGATCGTCGCGCTCGACGTCGGACCGCAACAGAGCGAAGACGGTCGCGGCTGGGTCGAGATCCTCGACAAGGGCATGCTGGTCACGCTGAAGGCCAAGACCGGCTGGCGCGAGGTCGAGATTGGCCGCGGCTCCTCCGACGCAACCTGTCCGGTCGTCGCCCTGGAGACCTGGCTCAAGCTCGCCCGGATCGCCCATGGTCCCCTGTTCCGGCGGGTCACCGACCAGGGCCATGATGTCGGGCCGCACCGCCTCGGCGATCGCGAGGTGGCCCGCCTGGTCAAGCGCGCGGTGCTGCAAGCCGGCGTCCGCGCCGAACTCACGCAGGCCGAGCGCGCCTTGAAGTTTTCCGGCCATTCCTTGCGCGCTGGCCTCGCCTCATCCGCCGAGGTCGAGGAGCGCCATGTCCAAAAGCAGCTCGGCCACGCCAGCGCCGAGATGACCCGCCGCTACCAGCGGCGGCGCGATCGCTTCCGGGTCAATCTGACCAAGGCGGCCGGGCTGTAGCCTTCGGCGTCCGCGCTTACGCTCACAGCGAGGAAGAATCGAATCGCAACCGTCTAATTCTTCTCGTCAGAGAGCCGGGTAAACCACGCGGACTTTCCGGGGCGGTGTTGGCTTGCCCCCCGCTGGATCGGACTCCTTGCGCTGACCGGCGGTCGCCTGCAGCTGCTCGTCTTGCTGCAGCGTCGTCTCGACCTTGGCACTGAGGCGGGGACCGAGTTCAACCCCCGTGCCGACAGGGATGGCGCCATGACCCTGGTGGTCCGCAAGCGCGGCTCCGCTCACCAGAAAGAGGCTGAGAGAGGTCGTGGCGAGCATCGCGCGGATCATAGGGCACCTTGAGGCTGGGAACGTCGCTTCGCCAACTTCGGGGCGAGGCCATTGTTCCACCGCACAGACCGTTCGCGGGCAACCTGTCACGAAAGCCTCATAAAACGCTGGAGGCGGCCCTCCGCGGCGCAGCTCAGCCGTCAGAAAGGGCCACCAGCACGGCGGCTCCCCTTTTTGTACCGCGCGTCAGACCGCTGCCGAGCGCTAACGCTGTCCGGCCCCCCTCAGAGGGGTCCGCGAGCCCAGCGTCGGCCGGCTTGGTTGCTGAATGCTGGCGTCGGCGACCTTCAGGGTCGCCAGAACGCAGGGTCGGACATAGGCCCGCAAATCCCGGCGCCAATCCTCGGTCATCAATTCCCAGCGCAGCTGATGCTGGCGGCGGACGGAGTCGTGAAGCGCTCGCGCCGCCGCCTCGACTGCAAGCTCAATTCGATCGCTACTCACGAAACGCCCCGGCTCTACTAGCCCCTAGAGCATGCTAAGCACGTTTTCCTCAAACTGAAATGTCGGAATGCGGCGCCCGTACTGCTTTCCCAGGCAAATCGACAAAATCGCGGGAGCGCGAGCCCCCGCGATCCAATCTGGAAGTTTACGCCGGGACCTTTGCCCGGGGGGCTTTCGCCCGCGGCCCGGACTTCTTGTCGGCGGCCACCCCAGCCTTGCGCCCCAGTCCCATCGACTTGGCAAGCGCCGAGCGCGCCTCGGCGTAAGCGGGAGCGACCATCGGATAGTCGACCGGCAGGCCCCATTTCTGGCGGTACTGCTCCGGGCTCAGGTCATAGGCGGTGCGCAGGTGGCGCTTCAGCGATTTAAACTTCTTGCCGTCTTCCAGGCAGATGATCGCGTCCGGCGTAACCGATTTCCGGATCGGGACGGCAGGCACCAGCGCAGCAACCGGTTCGGCAATAGCGGCAGCACCGGAGGCCAGACCTGAAAGCGCAGCGTAGGTGCTGGAAATCAGCCCAACCAAATCAGAAGATGGAACGCTGTTGTTGGCGACATAAGCGGCAACGATCGAGGTGGTCAGGTCGAGAAGTTCTGTTTTGTTTTCGTTTTCGGACATTTTGCTCTCCGGGTTGGAGGATTTTTCTGAATTTGGCCCCTCAACTCCAGAATTATCGATGCCGTCTCGCGAAGTCTATCTGATTTCGACATTGCCATGAGCAAAAGAGGTGCAAATCCGAGACGCCGATCGCGTCCAGAACTGCACCTCAATTGAATCGTCTTGATCAGGCGACGGTATCCGCCAGATCCTTGGCGACTTTGAACTTGACGACGGTCTTTGCGGGGACGTCGATCATTGCGCCGGTTGAGGGATTGCGCGCCTGGCGTGCTTCACGCGTTGCAGCCGAGAGCTTGCCGATGCCGCCAAGGGTGACGTCGCTGCCGTCCTTCAACGCCTTCGTGGCAACCTCGGCGAGCGAGGCTAGGACGGCACTGACATCGGCCTTGGTCTTGCCGGTGGCTTCGGCGACGGCCGCAATGAGTTCGTTCTTGGTCATCGAAAATCTCGCTGATTTCTGGAAAGGGCGCCCCGCTTAGCCGAATTGCGCGAAAGAGCAAAGATTTTGCGGTTTATCCGCGCCCCTCCCCTGCCCGCGCACCTTAGCGGAATCGGTAGCCGCGACGGGCTTTGCGGGTCAGCCAGACCTCGAGGGCTTCTGCCGCCGCAACGTGATCGGGATGGAGCTCGAGGCGGCGTTGGCCGCGAGCCCCGATCCGCCCCCACTCTCGCACCAGAGCGGAATCGCCGAAGAGCGTCGGCTCGATCGCGAGCACATAGAACCGGGCCATGTTGCAGGCCTCATCCCGGCGCTCGAGCACGAGCATCTGCAGTTTGCCAGGGTCGGTGTCGCGCGCGCTGTCCATGCCGGACATTTCGCCCGCCTCGACGACACCGGTCCAACGCAAAGCTTGAATCGATCAGCTCGCAACGATTCACATCCGTGATGCGATTGACCGCGATCGGGCTTTCAAACCGATCGATCACCAACGGCCGTGACTACAACCCCGACTGAGCTCTCAACCCCTCCACCGTTGCCGCACTCAAGAGCTCGGCGTGTCCAATCAGGACGCCGTTCCTCATCACCGAGCAGGATGTCACGCCCGGCCGCGATTGAAGTTCACGGTAGCGCTGCAGAGCCTCGGTCGCATTCGTTGCGCCCTGGCTCACCTTCCCGCCTCGAATGACGGCCTTAATCTTGAACACGCTGATCCCTCAAAACATGGTTGGTCGTGCGACGCCGCCTCGATAGTGAAATCGTACCGCGACGAACAGGCCCTTCTGCATACGAACTACAGCCAGATCCGGACACGGTACTGCTTGATCAGGCCCGCTGCTTGTCGCGCTTGCGGCTGTTGATCAACGCCATGAGCATCGGTCCAAGCGAAAATTCACCCGCTTCCGCTTTCCTAGTCAGGCCCCGCAGATAGCCGCCCGCACTGCTGATCGCATCACTTCGCTGCAGGATCGCCGCAACCACAATCGCCGCATCGCCCTCGCCCATGGCTCTTTGCGCCTCAAACCAGGCGCTGGGGCTGATACCGAGAATTGGCCGCACTACAGCTGCCGCGGCCTGAAGGTCGCGCCAGTTCGAAACCCCGCCGCGGACGTAGTCGATGATGTCTGGGCACGCCTCGAGCACCATCCCGAGAGGATACGACCGATCTGGCATCCGCCCGGGTTCCGGAGTGAATGCGACGACCTCCCCCCTGCTCTCTGTGGAGGCAGGTTCAAGATCAGTAAGAGAGTCTGGTTTTGAATTCTGTATGTGGCGCTCAGAATGAGACTCTGTGCCGCTCAGATTCTGAGTTTTAATGTGTGTTTCCAACAGCATGAGGATTTCGTCAGCGAGCAGCGCCAGTTCCTCGGCGAGAGGCTCCAGCGCCTGCCGTGTTGCGGTGCGCGGAATCCGGCCGGCAATGCCTCGGTAGAGTTCATGCACCTCGGTCCAGTCAGCTGGGCCCTGCCCTGAGATCCGCGTCGGAACGCCTTCTTCCAACCCCGTGGCGATCATCTTGGCGATATCGCGCCGGCAGATGGTGATCTTCTCGCGGACGAGCCTGAGCGCGCGCTCCTCGCGTTCCACCTCGTCGGCCCAGGCCTCGAGTTCGTCAGCCCGGGCCACCAGAGGCGACAGGTCGAAACCGAAGGCGATCTCGATCTCCCCTGCCCCGTCCTTGCGCGCATAGCGCTTGCCGTTGGGACTGTCGCGCCGGATGATCAGACCGCAATCGACCAGGACGCCCAGGTGTCGCCGCAGCGTCGCCGGCGGCATGCCGTGCGCCCGCAGGCAGAGCTGCTGGTTGGAGGGAAAAACAACCAGCCCCTCGCCCGTCAGCACGGTCTCCGGGTGGAACGACAGCAAGGCGTCGAGCACGGACAAGGCGCGCTCGGTCACGCCGATGCGCGTCTTCGCCGTGCAGATCGCCCGGAAGATCTTCCACTTGTGGACCGCCTTCTCAGGCGGGCGTTCTTTCGCGTTCGCCTGGCTTGCGACATGCGCAAGCGTCAGCGTTCGCCGCCCAAAAGGCGTCGTCGACAATCTTGATACCATTCCCTTTGCCTTCCCTGAGGCAAAAGAAGTCCGCTCGCCGAAACGACGCTTAGTCTCTCACGAGACTCTTGACGGTGATTCGAGGAAGTGCGATTCTCAGTTTGCTGAAGACAGAGAAGGGCTTCCGGAACTCGTTTCGGGGGCCTTTTTCTTTTGCGTGAAATAGCTCCTGGTTGCGGGCAGTCCTGGTCGCCTAGCCTTCCTGCTTGAGATGCAGTTCGAACAAGCGAGGCAATTCACTCAAAACGAAAGCGGCGAACTCCGGCGATGCTTTGCGGTCGACCGTAAGCGTGACGCGCTGCTTCGTTTCGGAAAGGCGTCCGATCTCGCGGCCGGCGTGTGAGACGGGCACGGTCTCGCTACCGGTCGGAGAATATTCCGAGATGCCCTTGAGAAGGGCTTCAAATCTCTCCTTCGACGGCAACTCCTTGAACGATGCTTCCGAAGACAGCTTACGCGCCTTCTCCACATTTGGCTTTTCCGTGAGGAGATTTGCCAGCGCCATCCAGCTGCGCCGGCCGACCGAATGAGCCGGTCCGACGCTTTCAATCAAGTCGTCAGGTACGCGGTTAGCGACAGACAACATGTTTGAGAGATCGCTGCTGTAAACAGCTAGGGCAGAAGTGATGACGTCGCGGGAAAATTGCCGATCCAGCCGACGCGCGAATAATGCCTTCTCGATATACGACAGATCCTGTCGCTCATTGTTTTCCTGGCCCTGAGCGATGACAAGCTCTTGGTCAGTCAGAATCCTAACAACAGCTTTGATGGGCCGCTCAAGTGCCTTTGCCGCTCGCCAGCGGCGATGGCCAAAGGCGATTTGATACTTGTCGGGCTTCTCGGGGTGCGGGCGCACCAAGATTGGGACCTGCTGCCCCTCCGCCTTTATCGACTGAACGAAGGTCTTGAAAGCTTCGTCATCGATCTGCATGCGATCTGGGACGAAGGATGGCTCGATACTAGCTACATCGAGATCCACAATCGTTTGCCCTGCGGATAGAAGGCGCTCGATCTCCTCCGCGCGCTTGGTCCGCTCGCTCATTTCTCCAAGCGACTGCCCCAGTGCACCAACAGGCGATCGCGGACCGCCCCCCTGCGCTTCATTATCCAAAGCGGCCATAAGCGGACGCATGGCCTGCCGGCGGGGTATCGAGGCAGAGTCCGCCGGTTGCGTACCTGGCGCAGGAAGGTCGGCGAAAATCTTTCGGCTCACGCCGCCCTCCCCCATGACTTGCGAATCATCGTTTCGATCTCACCATTGACGTTCTCGACCGACTCCAACGCGCGGTCGTAGGTCGCGCGAGTGAATTGGTTACGCTCGACTTCGAATATGGTTTGGTTCGTCAATCCGGCGTCGGAGATTGCAGTGCTCTTGAGCATTGGATGATTCAGGACGTGGTCCCCGAAAATTGATCTCAGGAAGGCCACCATCTGATTCTGTGGGCCGTCACTCGGCTCGAAGCGCGTGATTAGGTACTTCATCCAGAGATAGTTCGACGATGCGCCGGCCTTGCTAATCTCCTCGAGAAGGTCGCCAGTCATTGCCAGAAATTGGTTCATCGACATGACGTCAAGCATCTGTGGATGCACCGTGATGAGGACCGAAGTCGCGGCCGTCAGCGCGGACATAGTAAGGAAGCCGAGTTGCGGCGGGCAGTCGATCACCACGACATCGTAGGCATCTTGAATTTCTGAAAGCGCCTGGCCAATTCGGGCAAAGAACATGGTGTCCCCGGGAGCGCGACGCATCAACGCTTTAGGCGTGTCGTGTTCGAACTCCATCAGTTCGAGATTTCCCGGGATCAGGTGGAGATCCGGAATGTAGGTTGAGCGGACGATCTCTGCGATAGACCGACGGTGCTCGTCGTACCTGATTGCACCGTAGAGCGTCTCGTTCGCGCCAACGTCCAGCTCGGGCTGATGCCCAAACAATGCCGAAAGACTGGCTTGTGGGTCCAAATCGATCGCCAAAACGCGATAACCCCTCAAGGCTAGGAACTGCGCCAGGTGTGCCGTTGTCGTGGTTTTTCCTGAGCCGCCCTTGAAATTCATGACACTAACGACCTGAAGGGGCTCATCCTTCGACCGCCAGGGCAGGTATCGACGGTGCCCCCGAGCTCCGGCATCGAGGAGCTTGCGAATCTCATGAATGGACTCGACTGAATAGGATCGGCGGCCACCCGGAGACATATTGCTCAGGTCTGGAAGCTCAGACGCGACCTGACGGAGATAGCCCTCCGTCACGCCAATGAGCTTTGCCACCTCCGACGGCGATAGATTGCGGATTCCCTTTTGGGCGTTCGGTGGAAACGTTGTTTGATGGTGCGCCTGAAGCTGAGCAGCCAACATCGCGGACTGGCTCTGAATGAGCGACTTCAGTCCTTCTACGACTTCGGCTGGTTTGGCAGCGTTTGTAATCACGGGTTCGAATCGCCAGTGCAGCTGCGGTTTTTTCGCGGGATTGCGATTTTTTCCGCAACTGGTTTGACTATGTCCGATTCGATGATTCTGGCAACAGAATTAGAGTTAACGGGCGTTTACTTCTAGCCGGCGAATTCTGACTATCTGGATAACCAAAAATTAGCCGCGGCTAATTTTGCGCGGCAGCCGCTCGGAAATGCGCGGCCATGGTTAGCGACATGTGATTTAGCCGCGGCTAATTTTCGGAATCCCCTGCGTCACTGCAAAGTGCCCTGACTGATCCGTACGGGCATTGTCGCAACATACTTCGGCTTCGGAGCATCAATGCCCGTGAGAACCGCAGAAAATGCATCCGTATAGGAACCCTGAGCCCGGTGACCATTTTGGTCTGAATGGCCTATCCGGCATGGAGTGCGCCCCTTGAGGCGGACAGCGTGACGGTGAGCAATTGACCGGAGAGCCGGGCTTTCGAAGGATGAAAGCCCATGGCCAGACACCGCACTCACAGCATCGAGTTCAAGCGCCAGGTGGCGCAGATTACATGGCCGGCGAGACGCTCCATAGCCTCGCCCGTCGACATGACCTTTCGCGCAACCTGATCCGCATCTGGATCCAGAAGTTTGAGGCCGGTGCCTTCGACGACGAGTCGGCCGCCGCTGATGCGATCGAAGCCTACGAGGCGCGGATCGCTGCGCTGGAGCGGCTGGTTGGCAGGCAAGCTCTGGAGATCGAGTTCCTAAAGGGGGCTCTGAAGCACGGACCGCGGCCGAGAAGCGCGACTACGTCCGTCGTCACCGGCCCCGCGGCATCCCCGTCGCCGAAGGATGTCGTCTGATGGGGATCGCGCGCTCGACCTATTATGACAGGCCGGCCATGAGCATCGACGACACCGCGCTCGTCGAGACGATGGCCGCGATTTCCCAGAGCTTCGAAGCCTATGGCTATCGCCGGATGCAGGCGGCGCTGCGCCATCGCGGTTTTGCCGTGAACCACAAGAAGGTCCGACGCCTGATGCGGGACCATGATCTGCAACCCCGCCGGCGCAAGCGCTATGTCGCCACGACCGATGGCGATCATGACCTGCCGATCTTTCCGAACCTGGCAAGGGGCATGATCCCGGACGGGCCGAACCAGCTCTGGGTGGCCGACATCACCTATGTCGCGGTCACCGCCGGCTTCGTCTACGTTGCCGTCATCCTCGACGCCTGGTCGCGCAGGGTTGTCGGTTATGCCATCGGCCGTTCGATCGACGTCAGGCTGACGCTCGCTGCCCTGCGCTCCGCCATCGAAAGCCGAAAGCCGCTGCCCGGCTGCGTCCATCACACGGACCGTGGGTCGCAATACGCGGCGGGACGCTATCGGCAGGCTCTCGCCGAACATGGTCTCGTCGGATCGATGGGCCGCCGCGGCAACCCGTACGACAACGCAAAGGCCGAGAGCTTCATGAAGACGCTCAAGGTCGAGGCCGTCTATCCCATGGCCTACGAGACCTTCGAGGACGTCGCTGTCGACCTTCCACGCTTCATCGATCACGTCTACAACGCCAGCCGACTGCACTCCGCGCTCGGCTATCTCAGCCCGCAGCAGTTCGAGGATCAACACGCCCGGCTCACGGTCAAAACCGCAGCCTGATCCTGTCCACCAGCAGGGGCGCACTCCAGGCAATGCCGAGCCCCTCGCGCAACATCTGGCCCCAGACCTTGCGCGCCATAGACCTCGAAGTTTTCGCCGAACACGCGCTTCATCTGCGGCTTCAGTTCCAGGTCCCGCTTCGCCCGAGCCGATAGCCGCCGCGGATCGATCCGCCTGGCGACGTGCTCATGGTAGCCTGCCAGGGCGATCAGCAAGACCTTGCAGATCGGCTCAGGATGCGGCGCTGCAGCGGGTGCCCATCAATGGTTGGAAAGTTGGCAGCCGTTGTAACGGCGACACTGCCACGGACCAAAGATCACTTTGACGGGCGAGTAGATGGGGAGGGGGATGTTCGCGATCTAAGATTTTCGTCCTAATTTAACTCGGTTCAGTGATGTGCGATCACCGTGATCAACAATACCCGCCTCGCGGCGATCAAAGTTCATGCGCGAGCTTTCGGGAAAGGGCTCCACGGCGATATGCGTCGGGATGAGCTCCGTACGTAAGCCTGCCCTATTGGCTGAGGGATCGGGCTATTCTCGTGGTGGCTCAGCGACGAGGTCGCCGACGGTTGCTTCAAGAGCTTGCGCAATCTCCCAAAGACTCACAGCTGTTGGATTGCGTTGGCCCATTTCAAGTGCGCTCACGTGGGCACGGTCGATGCCAAGGCGTGAGGCAACCTGCGCCTGGGTTAGGCCTTTGGCTAGCCGTAAGGCACGCGCGTTGGCTCCAATAATTGAACGAATATCCATTGCCCACTGGTAGAGCCAGCGTGCCGTTTGATGCGACGCGTTTTATCGCGTTGCATTATAGAGCGTTGCCGTATATAGCACATTATCGAATGAGCTTGGGGACCACTCGGCGCGAACCGCGAGGCGAAAAACGAATGCGCAAGGGGCTCCCAGATTTGAAGACATTCTTCACCTCATCCGAAGTGAAATAGAAGCAATTTCTGTATTTCGTCATCCATTGCTCAACGCACCGTACCATTATAACAAATTATTTGCCGGTCGAAAACCGCACCCCGTTCGATCTTGGTTTATAGAGCTTGTTATTAGGTACAGTTATTCAAAACTGAACGCTCAAAACATCGCCGACGACCTCATTTGGATTGATTTGAACGTGGCTAAGATTCGCGCAATATGCTTCGGTATTTTTGGAACCGTTTTGGAAATCACCGATAAGCGGCATCCTTACCGCAAACTCATCGACAATGAGTACGATGCAATCGCCGTGCGGGCGTTGACCCAGCCCTTGGGGGTGAGAGATCTCGGTCAACACCTCAAGCCGCAGCCCAGCGAGGATACAATTTCGAGATGGGAAGCGGATCTCAATGTTGAGTGCGCCTCGCTAAAGCTACGACCAGGCATGAAGTCGATCTGGGCAACTTTGCGGCGAGCTCAGCTCCAAATCGGAGTGTGCTCAAATCTGGCTCTGCCCTATGCACAACCGACATTGGCCGCGCTACCGAGCCAGCCAGATGGCTTGGTGCTCTCCTATCGTGTCGGGCTGATGAAGCCTCACAAGGAGATCTACCGGTTGATGGCCTCGCGGCTTGACCTGCGGATTTCGGAAATTCTGTTTGTTGGCAATCACATCGACGAAGATTTGGTCGGTCCTGTCGCTGCCGGCGCTCTTGCAATGCCGATCAGCGAATTCGAGACGTCTTTCTCATCGTGGCCTTCGATCTTCGCCCCCAAGCAAATCATCAACCTCTTCGCTCGCATTTCCAATGCGAAGGCAGCATGACCCGCCGGGCGCCTGCTTGATCTCGCTCAGAGCTCGCCGCTGGCAGCATGCGCCGAACCGGGAATTCCAACGCTCGTCTGGGATTGGCCCCCTTCAATTTGATCCAAAGGCCCACGACAGCAACCAGAGAGTTGCTGGATCGATGCCGCAACTGCAGCGTCTCAATGCGAGACTAGAATGTTAGATCCGAATTTCGAAGAACGCGCTCGCGTGAGCGCACCAGTACTTCGCACATTCCTGAACATCGCCGACCGGTGGCAATTGTCGCCGGCCGACCGGCTCGCGCTTTTGGATTGCGACGAGCAGCAATTTGACGAGTGGGCAAGCATCGCACGCTCGCACGGACCGCTCGTGCTCGAAACCGACGTACTCATGCGCATCTCAGCGATCCTGGGCGTCTTCGCGGAACTGAAGCAACTCTTTGTATCAGCGGATCAAGAGCGGGCTTGGTTGGTCCGGGCACGCAAGGCGGCGCCCTTCGAAGGGAGGGCGCCGCTCGAACTCCTCCGTGGCTCACTCGATGACCAACTCGCGGTCCGACTCTACGCCATGGACATCCGGCAGGGTGGAGCTCTGCCGATCGAGATCGATCCGGAACTATCGCCAGTCGCGGAGCAGCAGATTATCTGGGACGATGCTCGCCCGCAGATCCGGGCGGTCTGCTTCGACGGGTTCGGAACGCTCGTCGACATTCGCGACAAACGTCGACCGTTCAGGGCGCTGCTGGGCGATAACCCCCACCCTGACCTCGTGACCAGAGCGCTGACCACACCGACCAGTCTGCGGGATCTGGCTCGTGACATTTCCTTCGCTCCTGACGAGGAACGCGTCGCCGCGCTCGAGGCCGGGCTGGCAGCGGAACTCGCATCGACTCGGCTAAGGCAAGGCATAGAGCTCCTCTGGGCGGGGCTTCGCCGCATTGGAGTGCGTGTGGGGGTTTGCTCAAACCTTGCGTCGCCATATGAACACGCTTTGCTGGGCTGCCTTCCGCGCGTCCCGGATGCGCTCGTCCTATCCTTCCAGGTCGGCTTGCTGAAGCCGCAAGCCGACATCTATCGACGGGTTTGCACTGAGCTCCGACAGGAGCCGGAGCATGTTCTGTTCGTCGGCGACCGTCTCGAGGAAGACGTGCTCGGACCGCAGCGCGCCGGTTTGTTCGCGATGCGTATCGACGAGTTCCAGGCTGCGCTCGCACAAGGGCCTGCGCCAGCGACGCCGAGCGCAATTGTCGAGCTACTTGATCCGCTCGCTGAGTTCAGCCGAGAGCCGCGCGTTCGTCTGCCGCATTCGCCGGAGGAGGCGCTCGATGCCGGGCTGTCAAACGTCAACTTCAACACGATCACCAGGTACAATCGGAACCAGCTGCTGCACGCCCTGCGTACTCCGTCCGCTGTCATGGAGAGTGACGATCACGTGCTGAAGCAGCTGCTTTGCGCGTTTCTCACTGAGACTGACGAGGCGCTCCTGATCCGGATTACCGAAGGGACTGAGATCGACTGGGCGGAGCTTGCCAAGGCAGCGCAGGCAGCACTGCGGCCTGAAAACCCGAGGCTCACCTGGATCACAGCGCGTGGCATCATGTCGTGCGTAGCGCGCCGCTGACGCCAGCTTCCATCGCCGCAAGCAAACCATTTGACCCGAAGGGGAGGGGGCTCATGCGCCTTCTGGTGATTTCCGACGTGCATCTCGAATTCGGCCCGTTCGCGTTTGCCGAGCCGATGCCGGATTTCGATGTCGCGGTCTTTGCTGGCGACATGCACCAGCCGATCGTTGCCGCGCTCAAATGGATGGCGGAGCAGCGAGAGAATGGACCCCTCCGGGGTCGAGAGATCGTCTATGTCGCGGGCAACCACGAGTTCTACAGGAGCGAGATGAAAGGCAGCCTGGCCGCCGGAAGCGAGCTCGCTGACGAAGTCGGCATCCATCTGTTGCAGCGGCGGACCGCGATCATCGGGCAGGCCCGCTTCGTCGGCTGCACGCTTTGGACGGACTACCGTCTGCTCGGAACGCCCAAACCGTCGATGGTTTTCGCCGGACAGGAGCTGAACGATCACCGGCTTATTCGCTATCGGGAGGAGGGCGGCCACTATAGCCGCTTCATGCCATGGCACGCTGCGGCTGAGCACCGCCTCGACCTCGCCTTCATCCGTGGCGAACTCGCGAAGCCGCATGACGGGCCAACCGTAGTGATCACCCACCACGCGCCACACCCGCAATCGGTCCAGGCGAGACACCAGGGGAGCGCGCTGTCGCCGGCCTTCGTCTCCGACCTCAGCTCCCTGATCGAGGAGCACCAGCCGGAACTCTGGGTCCACGGCCATGATCACGGATCGCATGACTATCGGGTCGGCCCGACGCGCGTCCTGGCCAATCAGGCTGGCTATCCGAACCTCCACGGCGATCGCGAGAATCCCTGGTTCGATCCCCTCTGCATCGTTGAGGTTTAATCAGACGATGGGTGGATACGACCTTCTCTTTTGCGAGATGCCTTTGCCGGAAACCACACTCGGTCCGGAAACCATCTTCTGCACCCGCGCCTTCGACGGCGTTTTCAACGATCTCTATCGAGTTACAGCAGACGGGCGCCTTTTCGGCCCCGTCGAGCCAGTCCTCACATACCCAAGCCGGCCGGGTGAGCCAGCTCATCACGTTGCTGCTACCGACTGCCCCACGGACGGGCCCCCTCTGGCTTGGAATGGGGACATTGAGTTCTGGAGCGAGCAGGACTCGCAGGTCGTGTTCTTCGCTTGTTTCGTCGAGGGGCGCTGTGTCCGGATCCTGCCCTGAGAGCGACTATCGCGCGCTTATGGAGAGGGCACGGCGCCGGGCGCTCCATTCGTCCGCAATGTGACTTCGTATGCAGCTCGCGGGAAAGGGGAGGGGAGGGGAGGGGGAATGTACTGCTCTCGCTTAGTGGAGTGCGTCGTCGATGAAGTCGACAGCAAGGTTGGTGAGGGATCTCAAATTTGCGCCCGCGAGGGACGCGGTTTCGAACTACCCTACTACCGTTCGTAGCCGTCATCGCGGGAGAAGCCCTTCTTTCTGCCCTTCCTGCCTTGCAGTGGTTTCGGTGGAAGGTCGGATTGGATAGGTGCTTGATCAGCATTGGCGGCCAGCCCCTTTCGCTGGTCGCCCTTCTCGGTTGGGCTTGTTGCGACATAGCGGCCAGATTCAAGTCCGCTATCCAAGATCTTCACGCGCTCAGGTTCCGTCCCCTGCATCATCATCCCTTGGATCAACCGCGCCGGCAAAACTGGCTTTTGCGTGAGGGTAACAGACCAGCGCGGCTCGCCTCCCGCACGCTCGGCTGCCGCCTGTGAGGGCACGGCAGGCATCGCCGTGCTTGGTTCCTTGCTGTTGGCCACGTCTTTCGCTGCGGTCGGCTCCTGCCGTTGAGTTGGCACGTTAATCCCACTAGTAGGCGCGACGAGTGGTTTTGAATCTGGCATGACTCTGGCAGGCGTAGGAGCCGGATCAACAGGGATACTCTTTGTCTGGCTTGCGACTGTCGATTCCTGCGGGTTCGACGCCGAGCGCGCCTGCTTCGGAGCGGCTGGGGGCGCAGGTACGGCGCCGCCTGAAGCCTGCCTGGCCTCAGGCGGGGACAGGGGTGTTGCATCAGGCGTCTGCGTTACCGTGGTATTGAAGCCGGTGCCACGGTGCGAGTTTGTCTTCTGCGGACGGTCGGGCCGATAAGAGAAGGGCTCGTACCGGAAACGCGTCCCTTTTGGATTTTTCTCATCGAGATAGGCCGGGCGGCTGCCCGGCCCGGTCGCTGGAGCCGATGGGGTAGAAGCTGGGGCCGGCTTCTGCTCGGTGGGTGGGGCCTCCGGTTTAGGTTCCGGGACAGGTGCGTGGGTCTGCGGCGCAGACGGGGGCGCAGCTTCGTTCAAAGCGGCCTTCAGAGCCTCGGACAGATTGCGCTGAGCCAACGCTGCCATGGATTCCTGGACCCGCTGGATGGCCTCTTCGCGACGACGTGCAATCTCGGCGGGTGTCGGGTCGAACTTATCGAGGTCGACGTAAGCCGGTTCGCGCCGGTCGCGTGGATGGGCTGTGGGATTCTTCTCGAATTGCTCGAGGCGCCGCGACAAGAGGGCCAAGTGTCCGCGGACCTGATTCAATTCCTCGCGGTTCCGCCTGTCGAGCCGCTGGCCCTCGGGTATGATCGTCTTCAGGAAGAGGCGCGCCTCCTCGGCGTCGGAAGGCAGGTGTTTTGCGCTCGCGATCGGCAGCGGGTTTTTGCGCGGCCGCCCTCTCGGCTTTTTGCCAGTGTCGCCGAAGGCAGAGTGGAACACGAGCTTCGCGCGGGAGGCGACGCGGTCGATGACCACGCGCGTGATATCCTGGCAGAGCTCTGCCATGCCGAGCAGCACCGCATACTTGTCGGCGATCTTCGCAATGCGCTGCACCTCGCGGATTGCGAGGGCCTTGTTCGGATTCATCCTGGTGATCAGGCGCTCAACGCGCTCGGCGTTGCGGGTGACGTTCCGCCGGCGCAGCGCCGTGCTGCGGAAATTCTCCGAGACCACGTTTTCAAGGATGACGTCCCACTGGCGGCGAGCAAGCGATACGCCGTCGGGGGTGAGTTCGCCCTTCCGCTCCTTGTTGAAGGTCTTTGATGGAATGTGTTTCAACGGCTCGAGCGAGATGCCCATTTCCTTGTAGGTGCGGGCGTCGTAACGCTTCTTCAGCCCTGCCTCCTCCAGGGCTGCGTTCGAGACCTTCTCCCAATGGGTGCGGAGGTCCTTGATCCATTTTTGGTCGCTGGCTTCGCGAAGCTTGTTTTGAGCGAAAGGGCGGACCAAACGCGTATTTCGGCTCCCATATTTGATCGTCGCCGTCGGCTCGAAATCCCAAATGAGCTTCATGGGACTCTGGGGATCCGGCATTTTGGCAGCCGGTCGGTCGTAATAGACGATGTGGACGTGGTAATTGCGCCGGTCATTGTTTTCATCCGGAGCGTGGATCACCGCCCAGAAGGGGAGCCCCTTCTCGGTGAGCTTGTTCGTGAAGTCGCGCACGATGGTGATGCGCTCGTGGGGGTCGAGCTCGTGGGGCAGCTCCGCAATGATGCGGTTCTGCACCCGTCCGCCGCGGCCAGGTTCGATCTCGATCGAGAAATTCTGGTCGATTCCGTACACCCACTTGTAGATGGCGAACGCCTTCGGCGTCGGCACCTTGTCGAGGGTGAGCACCTCGGGCACGGGTCCTGCGGCTCGGGTTTCGAGTGCCTTCCGCAATGGCTCGGGAGCTGATTTGAGGTTCGCGAGCGCGAGCCTCCAGATGGCTTGATCGCCATTGATCAGCAACTGGACCTTGTCGCCTCGCGGATCGGCCTCAAGCTTTTCGACCTCGCGCCAGAAGTGATGACGCTCCTCGATGGTAGCGCCGATCGTACCGAACGATGCGGTTCGGAGAGCGTCGATCTCGTCGTCTCGGATGTTGCGGAGCTCGAGCTTCTCGGCGGCGCCGGCGCGCTCCAGATAATCCTGCTGCTCCTGAGATGATCTCTTTGCGACCATATCTTCGATGGCGTCGAAATTATCCAGGAAGATGTCCATCCCGTCGTAGCGCTTGCGCCGGCCGAGTTCCTCGGCAGCGCCATCGCGCTCAATATATTCGAGATGGTCTCCCGCCTTGGAATTTGAATGGGCGCGGCCGCCATTGAACTCGCGGATCAAATTGTGGATCGGCGAGGTCTTGGACATATAGCTATGCGAGAAATGGAAGGAGGTCGCTCCATCCTTCGAGATCGGCCGGCTGGTCGACCTGGTTCGATCTCCGAAACGCACGCCGGGATTATCGTAGGCGAACACCATATTGGGGTGAGCGGACTGGGTGCTCACCCGAAAGTCGCCGGCGCGCAATTGAATGGCGTTCCGCTTACCGGCCGAGCGAGGGGTTGCTGCGAACGCACCGGCGCGCCTTGGGTCCATGCTTTTCAGCTGGCCGGTGGCTCCGAACTCCTTTGAATTGCGGATTGCTCCTGAGAGCTGATCGAGAGCGGTCACAGTGAAATGGGGCGGAGATCGTGGATCACTCATTTTATATTCAAATTGTTGCAAAATATATCTTACTATAACGGCGTCTTTGAATCTGTTCCAGAATTTCGATCGAAGGTGTTTGAGGCCAACTCCCCTGACGCAATCTTGAACCAGGCCCGGGTGCTCGAATGCGAGTGCGCCATTTTCATAGCACCGACGATTGATTGAGTTCGAAAGCCGCCACCAATCCCCTTCTATGTGCCAGATCAGATATTTCTATTTTATGAGCTTCGGCACATAATTGGACAGTATGCGTCAAGTCCGATATTGATCAATTATCGGATTCGACGCATAATGAGGCTGGAGTGACCAATGACCGACCTCGCCCGTACGCCAAGCCAGATCGGCAACCTCATCCGCCGAGCTCGCAAGCTGCGAGGGCTCAGCCAGTCGCAGCTCGGCGAGCAGGCAGGCCTGCGTCAGGAGACGATCTCGCTGATTGAGACCGGCCATCCGGCAGCCAAGGTCGAGACCATTCTCGCTGTGTTGGCTGCCTTGGCGCTCGAGTTCCGGATAGCCCCGCGCATGAAAGGCACTGCGGACGATCTCGAGGACATTTTTTGATGCCAAGGCGTGCCCGCTACAAGCCGCTGCGCGTGCAGCTGAATAACCGCCTTGTTGGACATCTCCATAGAGCAGCCAGCGGTGCCATTGACTTTCGCTACGATCCAAACTGGCTCGGATGGGAGCATGCCCTGCCTGTATCGCTCTCGCTGCCGCTACGCGAGGACGCCTTTCGCGGCGCAGCTGTCATGGCTGTCTTCGACAACCTCCTTCCCGATTCCGACGTGCTTCGCCGCCGTGTGGCGGAAAAGGTCGGCGCGGCCGGTACCGACGCCTATAGCTTGCTCGCAGCCATCGGCAGGGACTGTGTCGGTGCTCTGCAATTCGTCGCCGACGATGATGCTCGCCATGGCGATGGTCACGTCATCTCCGGCGACGTCGTCGACGACGAAGCGATAGAGAAGCTCCTCAAGGGCCTCGCCCAGGCTCCGCTCGGCCTCACGCGCGACGATGACTTCCGGATCTCCGTCGCAGGAGCGCAGGAGAAAACTGCGTTGCTGTCCCACGGCGGCAAGTGGCTCAAACCGCACGGTACGACTCCGACGACCCACATTTTCAAGACACAGATCGGGGAGCTGCCGGGAGGCATAGATCTCTCGAACAGTGTCGAGAATGAATACTACTGCCTGAAACTCGCCAACGCCTTCGGCCTGCCCGTGAACCACGCCGAGATTGTCGCTTTCGGCAATACGAAGGCGCTCGTAATTGAGCGCTTCGATCGGCGATGGACGAAGGATGGCCGACTGCTCCGCCTGCCGCAGGAGGACTGCTGCCAGGCTCTGTCAGTTCCGCCGACGCGAAAATATCAAAGCGACGGCGGCCCCGGCCTGGCGAACCTTCTTGATCTGCTCAAAGGCAGCGATACGCCCGCCACCGACCAGGCGACCCTGCTCAAGGCACAGATCTTCTTCTGGCTGATTGGTGCAACCGATGGCCACGCGAAGAATTTCAGCATCTTCCTTGCGCCCGGTGGTCGCTATCACCTGACGCCCCTCTACGACGTGCTCACGGCGCAACCCAGCCTCGATACTGGCCAAATCCAGCGCAAGCAGATGAAGCTTGCGATGTCGGTCGGAACAAGAAACCACTACCGGATCGCCGAGGTGCAAGGCCGACATTTCCTGCAGACGTGCGAAGCTGCCAACATGCCGAAAAAGCTCGTCCAAGACTCCATCGAACAACTCGCCGCTACCGCCGAGGCCGCGCTCGCCAACATCGAAGGGGGCCTCCCCAGGGGGGTTCCCGAAGCCATCCATATCTCGGTGAAGAACGCAGTTATTCAGCGCCTGCGCTCGCTGAGAGCCCAGTAGCGACCAACTACCGGTCCTCGCAGCGTTCGAGCGTTTCCGAGGCCGTTCCAAGATCCGCCAGGAACTCGGCCCGAAACGGGACGTTCTCGTTCCGCCGAGCGCGCCGCTCTGCGATCAGTTCGATGGGAGAACTCAGATGGGCATTTTCGATTCCATCAAGAAGGCAATCTTCGGCGAGGCTAAAGCTGCAACGATGGCCCCAGCTGGAACGGCCGCTTCGGTTTCTCCTGGTGCTGCGCCTGCTGGTGCGACGATTGCCGAAGCGACAGCAGCCACCGCAGCCGCGGCCCCTGCACCAGCGGTGGACGTGGGACCGATCCTCGATGCCGCGGTGAAGGCAAGCGGACAGCAGCTCAAATGGAAGACCTCGATCGTCGACCTGCTTAAGGCGTTGAAGATTGACAGCAGCCTAGCGGCCAGGAAAGAGCTGGCCCATGAGCTTGGTTACACGGGCGATACGAACGATTCCGCCGCGATGAATATCTGGTTGCACAAGGCCGTCATCAAGAAGCTTGCCGAGAACGGCGGCAAGGTCCCAGCCGATCTGCTGGACTGACCTAGAGTCCCTGAGGAAGGGACTGCGCGCTGAGCCCGTCGGCCGCTTCAGGTGATGCACCACGGCCGCCTGCGGCCTTCCCAGGGGCGCGCAAGCCCCTCCGAGACCAGGACCGCACCAAGGGACCGCCCGTCCTGATAGACCACCCTCAGGGCGCGTCCGTATTGGTCCCGGTCCCGACTGCCGTATCCGGCGAGGGTGAAGTCGCCGGCAGAGAGGAGTTCCGCCAGCCGGTGCTTGGCGCGATCGCCGAGGGCACGCTCGCTGGCGCACTTGGCACCACCCGTTTCAGGCGCGTCGATATCGGCAATTCGGATCTTGTCGCCGCGGTACTGGAAGGTGTCGCCATCGATCACGCAGTCCGACGCGCCGCGGCCGCAGATCGGAAAGGGCGTTGTGACCGAGGTTGTCGGTGTCGGAGCTGAGGATCGGCCCGCCCTGATCACCACGACCTCGGGCGGAGAGGGCGAGCTCGCCTGAAGGGGCGAACGGAAAGCAGAGACGATCTCCGCCTGTCGCTGAGGCTTGGGCGTCAGGACACCGAGGCCGGCGCCCATCGCGATCACGAAGACGCAGCCGCAGAGCAGCCCCCACTGGGAAGTGGTCATGCCGGCAAGGTCACGTCGGATACCCATGGCAGCCCTCCTTGCCCTGTAGAGTGCCAAGCATCTCCTAAGGCTCAGCAAAGGCAGGCTGTACGGTTTGAGGGATCGGAGAGCCGAACCTTTAGTGAGAGAAGGGCCCTGGTTAATGGGCCCCTAGGCGCTAGCCTCTGATCCCTCGAGCAGCAGCAACATGCGCCGGCGAAGGCCGCCGCACCTGACCGGTCCTGGAGCCCGCAGAGGGCGACACCTAAGGCAGAGAAAATCGCTGGCGCGAAGGCGCCAGAGGGATCACGGCAGGCTGATCGGCGTAGGCGAGGGCAGCCTGTTCCAAAGCCGCCTGAGGGGCGTGTGATCCACGAATTTCTCTGCCTTAGAATCTAGGTCAGTCTCGTCTCCAAGTCCCCTCGGCGCGAAGGCGCTGGACCACCAACAGAAGGCGGCCGAAGGGCCGGTCTTCGACCACCGAACCCAAACCGTGACCGGGCGAAGGCCCGGGCTGGCGTGCGCAGGCATGCATCAAGGTCGGGAGAGGGGAAAAGGGTGCGGTCCAGGGACTGTCGGAGACCTCAATCGGTGCGAAGGCACCTAGCAGTTTTTGTGCTGGCGAAGGCCTGCATAAAAACTGCGGTATTGAGCCTATTTTTTATTTGGGAGATGAGGCCCGTTTTCGGGCCTGTCATTGATGGGGTCAGCCGCTTCGAGGCTGCGCAATTGCCGGGGTTATGCCCGTCCTTGTCGGGGGCTTCTCAGGCGTCCAGGAGCGGCCTGGGAGCGTCCGCCCTGGACAGGGCCTGGTCTTCGGGGGAGGGAGGCTCCGTGGGGTCTTTAAGCCCGTCTATGGGAGCCTCGTCCTTGGTGGGGAACGCCGGCGGCAGCTGCTAGTGCTTCAGCCCGCAGATGCCGCCGGCGGAATTGTCCTCGAGAGCGGCCTGGTCGATAGCGGCCGCGGGGTTTTAGCCGATCCACAAAATTGAAGCGTAGGCGCCCGATTTGGCGCATTTTCAGGTCATTCTCGCTGATTCAAGGGGATTCCAGGCGGTACGCGGGGACGGCGTGATGTAAACCAAAACTACGGGATGCGGCCTCGATGGCGTCGATCGCCGGTCGCCGCGGTCATAGCGGGGAGCTCAGCTAGGGTACTGGGCCTGAAGGAGCATCGATCTGTCACGCTGAGGGAGGCGCGAAGCGGTCAGGGCGCAGGTACGTCGACCCAACAAATTCAATGGCTTAAGCAGTCAGGTGATAACCGAAACTACGGCATTGGCCGCGATCGTGTCGGACGCGAAACTGGCTTCAAGCCGTCCGCTGCCGGCGCTAGGCTCACTCCTGGGAGGATGCCATGGCTGACCTGCGGAGCTACTGCCTCAACCGGAACCAGGAGAGCAGGCTTCTCAATGCCTTATGGCATGCGCTCACTGACGAGCTGCCGCGGTCGAAAGGCTGGCATCCGCGCCCGCAGGACATCGTGGGTTTGCGCCTCGAGGTCGTGATCGGTTTGGGCTTCGTCGGGCAGGAAATCGTCCGTTTATGGCTCGAAGAGCAGGGATTTCCGCGGAAAACGCCAACAAGAGGGCCGTCGACCAGGCCGGGCTGTGTTTCGCAGGACAAGCGCTGGGTGCGGTTCCGGACCGAGAATCAATAGGTAGGGTATCGAGCAGCGCTCGACATACCAGATGATGCGTTTTCGCCTCTGGATTTGATTCGCATAAGGAAGATTATGGAACCGGATCGGGTGCGATTCCGAATTTTCGCGCCTCGCGCAGCGCATTCTCGCGCGGGATCTGCAGAGGCACGATCGCACGATAATGCGCCTCACTTGCCTCTATCGTTCTGAGGACGCTGCGAATTCGCCTCCGAAAAACGAGGCGACATAATTCAGACTTGGGTTCGTCACGGCGGGATAGGCGGGAATTTTCCTGTCTAATTTTCGAGGCACACTAATTCAGACAAGCGAGCGAGCCGCGGCGATTTAATTTCCAAATTTTCGAGGCAATATAATTTAGAACTTTTGCCGATTCCGCAGCGCGTCTCGAGCTCACGAAATTCCAATTTTCGAGGCGGAAGAATTCAGATTTAGTTTCGCGGCGTCGATTCCGGGATCTGATCCGGGGCAGCGATTTTCGTGGCCGAATGAATCTAATTTTCGAGGCAGAGAAATTCAGACGCCGCTTACGGAGGTCCCCCGCGGTCGGCTAAAATGGCGGTTAAATTTAGCGCCGATTTTTGGATGAGCGGCGCGTTTGGGAATCGCTATGGCTGGGTTCGCATACACATGGGGGATGGAGCCTCCGCGGCTTCATGAGGCGCGTCATCTGCGGCTCGTGGAGGTGCATGGAAAGGCGGCTCTCGAGCGGGCGCGCGAAGCGTACGAGGCGGTCGTCGCTCGCATTCTTCGCGATGTTGAGGCGTCTCAGAAACGCATCGAGATCGTGCGCCGGTCGACAGTTGACGGGCGCTATGACAGCGCGGTCGCTGCATCGGTCGCGGTGGAATTCGGCCTGGTGACATCGGGTGAGCCGGTGCGACGTGGGCGCGGTCGCCCGCGTAAGTACGGCCCTGAGGATGTCCGCCCGCCCCGCCCATCACGCCCGAAGACGCCGGCGGGACGCTTGCGTGCGGGGACAGTTCAGTTCCCGAAGCGGGGGCCGCGCGCTTCTGAGCCCCGTGAGCGTTCTGGGACCGTCTCCCCCGTGACCGCCTCCCCTGCCCGGTCTGTCGCGCCGCAGGTTGCGACGGCCGTTGGACAGGCACTGCTGGTCGACACGATTGCGGCGAAGCAGGAGGTTGTGGCGGCGGCTGAGGTGGTCGTGTCGATCACCGAGAACGCGATTGTCGCGAGCCCGGCGCCAGTGCCGGAGGCGCCGGCATTTGATTCAAGGGCGGCGTCCGAGCTGCATCGCGAGGGCATGCTTGCGGCTCTGCGCGAGGTGGTTGGCGGGCAGGAACTGACCGCCGATGGAGAGGTTGTGCTTGGCGCCTTTTTGCTGGCCCACAGGCAGCAGCATCACGAGTGTGAAGCTGATTGGGTCCGGGGCCAGAATGGGGCGAAGCGCCATGACTATGACTTCACCGACCCGGCAGATGCCAGCAAGGTGAGGCCAGAGATCCGGGCCTTGTTCAAGGGGTTTGGTCTGTCTCGACACGAGCCGATTTTCGACCAGGAACATCCCGAACGGGGCATGTCTGAGGAGGATCTTCAGGCTTGGATGAAGCAGGCGTACTTCAATGGCATCGATTATCCGGTAACGGGCTTCGACGAGAAGATGGCCTTCAACAAGTCGGCTCGCGCCTTCTTCTGGAAGCGGCGGAGCCATTTCGAGCGCGAAGTTACGGAGGAGCGCCAGCGCTTCCGGGTCTGGTCGTTTATCGAGCGGCGGCTTTGGTCGGTGGAGTATTATGCGGATCGGCTTGCCCGCGGCGAAATCGACCTGACCTTTGCTCGTGTGCGGGTGATGAATGACGAGCTTCGTTTCATCGGGCGCCTGAAGCTCTCTGAGCAGGTGATCTATCGGAAGGTCGTCGATGCGATGGAATGGTTCGAGGGTTTCTCTCGGATCGACCTGTTGAATTGGGCCGGCGACGATATTGCCAACGATCGGCAGTGCCGCATCCATCAGCGGTTTCCTGCGTGGGCGTACCCGAAGGAGTTGCACGGGGCTCTTCTCGATGGCGCGATCCTGATCGACGTGCCTCGCTTTGATTACAAGGCGCCGAGCTCGGAAGAGCTGGTGTCCTTTGCCGAGGCGGATGTTGAGGCCAGGATCGAAGCCGTTCGCAAGTTCGACAACCTCGATTGGGCGGACATCGAGATCTGAGGGATTTCCGGCATTCGCCCCGAAGAAGGGCAGCCACCGTGAGGTGTGCCGCCCTTTTGCGTCATAGGCTGCCATCGCGCGCGATCAGTCGTTTGCACACCTGATCGGTCGGGGCCTCGTCGCCGTTGTGTGGCGCGGCGGCGCTCACGGACTGGATCCGATTGCCTCCGTGCTTCGTTCTTGAGACCGCGTGTCAAAGTCCCTCAGAAAGAATTCCACGATCTCGCGGGATGCATCGGGGCCGACGGGATCTGCGTAGCTCCCACCGCCGTCGCCGCCGGACCAGGCGTGGCCCCCCCCCTCGATCAGAAGGTGCTCCGCCAGTGCCTCGCCCATAGGCCCGATCAAGACTTGACGGGTGACCTTGCGGCCCGCGGTCTTGTCGTTCGTCAGGATGATGGACGACGCTCCGACCCGCGCGCGCATCCGTTCGAAAATCTCATCGCTATTCGACGGATGAACCGTCGAATCGGCTGTTCCGTGGATGATGATCTTTCGACTGGCTCGACCGGCCGCGCCTCGCCGACCTGCTTTTCCGCCGCCTTTCATGGCTGCGAAGGCCGACATCACATCATGGGCGGCAAGATGCGGCATCCCCGAATGCAGACCGACCCGAGAGAAGACCTCCGGATAGGCTTCAGCGAGAACGTCCGCCATTGCCGCCCCGGCCGATAGTCCGGCAGCAAAGACGCGCTCCGGAGCGATACCGAATTCGACAGATACCGTTTGAGCCAGCGCCGCCAGCATCGCCGGCTCGCCGGAGCCGGCGGACTGATGGCGGCGATCGAACCAGTTCCAGCACCCCTGGGCGTTGGCGCTACGCGGCTGATGGGGATAGGCGACGATGAGGCCGAACTCATCGGCAAGTCGGTTCATTCTGGTCCCGCGCGCGAAGTCGTCAGGATCCTGCGTGCAACCGTGCAGCATCAGAACGAGAGCCGGTTCGCGAGCACGGTGCTCGGGCACGTATAGCTTGTAGTTCATCGTCCCCCACGCCGAGTTCAACGTTCGCGACGTAAAGTGGGGATCGTCGGCGCGGGACTTGGGAGTCGGCCGAGGCATCAGGGACGGGAACTCGCCGCGACGTGCCTTCAGCACTTTCAACACGTCCGCCAGCCTTCGTGCCATGGGGGCGTTGAAAGGATATCCTATCGTCGCGCGTTGCGCGGGAACGCCACCGCCCATCAGGGTGTCCCGGAGTGTGGAGGTAGCCCCTGCGACATCGGATGTCTTGAGGTGGGCCATCGCATCGGCGACGGCATCCAGGATGCGGAAGGTCATGGTGTCATCCTTGATGGGTTAGGAGATGCGGTCCGCCAGCGCGGCCTTGACCTCGGAAGATGCGTGGAGGGCGCCGAGGACCGTGAGCGATGCGATCGTTCGGCGCGCCAGTTCCGGCGTGACATCGTCGGCGATGATCGCCAAGCCGAGGACGCGGATGTCCAGGTGCTCATTCGCCGCCGCTACGGCCTCGAGGTCTGTCCGGGTGAAGGTCCGCAACCCTAGTTCGAGTGAGAGGCGGTTCGTCGCATTTGTCGCGACGTCGGCATGGGTCAGCAGTTGGTTGCGGATGGCGGTCCGGATGAAGTCGGATCGGTTCGAATAGAACCCGTCCCGGACGAGCAGATCGATCCGACCGAGGTCGACAAAACCGAGGTTGATTGTGAGTTTCTCACTGTCAGGAGCTTTCATCACCCATCCATAGAACATCCAACTGGATGGTATATGGATGATAAACCCGCACATTCAAGATCCGAAAAGGGTGTCGTCTGCGCCTCATCCCGCGGACCTGATTGCTGTCACGACCCGATGGAGAACGGTTCAGCCACGATGGATTGGTGGGCCGTTTAGTGGCTAAATGCCGAGGCGGCTCGACTGGCCATAGCGTGCAAACGGTCAGCGATGACTGAGGGCCATCATAAGACGGTCATATCCGCCCCGTGCCGAAAGCCGAACCCACTGAATCGCTGGCGCCTTCAGTTTGCCGGCCGGCGACCTCCTAGGCCGCGCCCATCTGCCACAATGATGTCGCAACCCGCATCAACTCTGCCAATGGGGAAATCATTGGCGATCATTACGGGTGGGCCAGCTGTCAGGGAGACTTGAGGCATGAGCCTGAACGTTCTGCAGAACCGTTGGGATGGCACCGAGGACAATGATTCCTGGGTGGCCGAGAGCAGCACAAGAGGTTGGACCGCTTATGGCCGCGGCGGTGACGATCATCTCATCGGTGGCGCGCACTCCGACATGCTGTCCGGAGGCGATGGCTTCGACACCATTCATGGCGGCGGCGGCAACGATCGCATCTATGGCGGAGAGGGCGTGGATCAACTCTATGGTGGGGACGGCAACGACCTAATTACGGGTGGCGGGCAGTATGACCTGATCTATGGCGGCAATGGCAACGATGTGGTGACCGGTGGCGGCATCGTCCATGGTGAGGCCGGTAACGACATCATCTACGGCGGCGACGAAAGAGATATCGTGTCCGGCGGCGACGGCCACGATACACTCGATGGCGGCAATGGCGCCGATCTCCTCATGGGCGGAGCCGGTTCCGACACGATCTATAGCGGCGGGGATAGCTCCGGCGATTTTTTCTACTCGGACGAGCTTCAAGGCGATGGCGGCAAGGATTTCCTGTACGGCGATCTGGGCCGCGACATTTTCGTTTATCGGGGTGTCAGCGATAGTGCGCCGGGAGCAGGCGCACGCGACGTCATCTACAACTTCACACGGGGCGCTGACGACATCCAACTGGCCATGGATGCCAATGCCAACACCGACGAGCACGAGGAATTCGTCTTCGTAGGGACGGATACATTTAGCGGCGAGGCCGGTCAGCTTCGGTATGAGGTCTCGAACGGCAACACGTTCGTCACCGGCGATGTGGACGGCGACAGCGTCGCCGATTTCGAGATCGAGCTCGTCGGCGAAATCAGCCTCACGGTCTCGGACTTCATGTTCTGAGTACAACGGGCTCGGACGAATCCAGCCCGGCTCCGCCCAAGTCCTAAAGCCGTAGGCGGCCGGTTCAAATCGATTCTTTCGGAGTTCAACCACGGGCTCCGGGAGAACGGCCTTACGACTGCCCTACGGCTACCGACGCGCCCCAAAGGACCAGCTCAAGCAAGGTGGCCGTCGATCGCCACCCCTCAACTGTCCAACACTCGTCTCTCACTCGATGAGAGCGCTCGAGAGCTCTCCAAAAGTTCGGCGTGATCCTTCCGTCGCTTGGGTCCGTGGGCTCTGGGGGCAGACATCGGACGGGTGCCCGACGGCCGACAAAGAATCGCTTTGGTGGGGACGAATGCTTACTGCCGCTGGGTGCGTACCGCATTGCCTTCGTGTCTGAGCAATCCACCAGCCAGGCGAAGCCGACATCTATTGCAGTTTTCGGGCGCCACGGCATTGACCCGAAAGCCGGGTAGCGAGAGCGGCAGGTCCAAAATGGACGACACCGAAGCGCAGCCCGCGCCAGGCGATAATCCCGTTCCGCGCCGAGCATCAACCTCGGCATGAGGGTCCGCTAGGCGCGCCTACGGGGTCATCTGTTTGGATGACTCCTTTCGCAGAATGTCGCGATAATATCGACCAGCTAGGGGGACGTTCGCATGGCGACACGGCACTGTCTGGCGCTACTGGTCGCAATCGGCGCGGCTTTTGCTTTCTTCGGAGCCGCTCGGTCCGAGCAACCTCTGACCCGAATACAAGAGGCGTGTCTCGCTTGGGATCTGCACTTGCAGCGTATGCTGGGGTGGAGCGAATTGCTTGGGATCCATCCTCGCGAACTGCAAATAGTCGTCCGTCAGGAGGCGTCCAAACTCCGGGAAAGGTGCACCCGCGACGTTACGCCGGCAACGATCAACCGATATGTCTTGCTTGGGAAGCTGCTAGATGACGATGAAGGCGACGAGGTCGAAAGCTTCGACTGATCACAGACGCGACCTGCCAGCAGTTAAAGCCGTCACCCAGTCCCCTCACCGTCCCTCCAAAAAAATTGACCGCGCCCATCCATCGCACCAACCTGCCTAGCGAGCGCCGTGCGATCTGATCGAGCAAGGATACGGCGATTGATGGTCTGGGAGCAGGACGGGCCACTTCGCGTGACCTTGGTCTATCGACGAGATCGTGCCGAATGGCGGCTGTTACACTGCCATGCAGACCCCCTTGTTGCACCAATAGCGTTGGGACCCGCAGCGGCTCTCGCGCGACAACTGAGGTCGCTGCCGATACGGTTCATCAACTACGAGCCTTATCCCGCTTGCACCCACTCACTCCCCTTGGCCAAAATCGCGGGTAGGAGCGCAACCCGCGCCAACTGCAGACATTCGGGCGATGCCGGAAAGCGGGGCGTATCCGAACAACGCTTCTCGGCTGTCAGCATCCGATCCGCGGCGGCAGTCACACGCTTCGCTCACACGCGGCCGACGGGGTGGATAGAGGGCCGACCGATGCGCGCTCGCTGGGAGCCGCGAAGATCATGGGCGCCGGTCTTCCGGCTTTCGCCGTGTCAGCACCATCCAAGCGCGAAGATTGAACAGCGCGACCGCGGTCGCCGCGACGACAAGCGCGCAGAGCACGAGCTTGGACATGCTCCCCATTGTCCCGTCGATCAGCAGCGCGTGGACGACCCCACCGACCACCACCAACACCACGAGCACCGTATGGCCAAGACGCCAGAGCCGCGGCTTGATGCGCAGGGGCCGGCGCAGAATGGCGAGAAGCGCCGCAGCGAAAGCGGCCCACATGGCGACGACACCCCAGGCCGAAAAGGGCGTTGGCGAGTCGAAGAGAAGCGCGTCGACTACGTCGGGCGGGCTGGTCACCCACAGCCCTGCGACGTGAATGATGATTGCCGTGACGAGTGCGGCTCCGACCCAGCGATGCACTAGACGCCCGCGCGGGACCGGGAGGCCCGGGAGGTATCCGGCCGCGAGCAGGGGCTGCAGCAGAACGAGCGCAAGCGCCAAGACGCCGGCGAAACCGGCCACGACATAGATTGGTCCACGCCAAGCAAGTAGCGGGCTCTTTGCAGCGACGCCGAGCGAAACAACGATCGTGCCCGCGACCACGGCCCAGATCAGGGCCGCCCTAATCCACGCCATACCATTCACGCCGGCTGGAGCACGAAATCAGCCTTCAAACTCTTGTCTCGGGGACTCTGCATAACCGGACGCAGGAACACGGTCTTGAAGGCGGCGTCGTCATAAGCGAGATGACCGTGCGCCTGCCCGAAGGCCGGGATGATCTGCGGCATCTCGAGGCGAAAGACACCGTCGGGATCGGTCAGCGTCGCACCGTGGCTGTGCGCATCGGTCTCGTAGCCCTCGGTTGTGTGGGCCCAGATCTGAATACGGATACCAGAAAGCGGCGCGCCGTCTCCGGCCCGGCGCACCGTCCCGGACATCCAGAAGCCGCCGCTGCCGATGCGCTGCACAGTCGGCGCACCGGGACGGTAATTATTGGCGCCGCCGCGCATCGAATCCGTCGCCACCAAACCTTGGGACTGCGCCGGCCGAATGATCCCCGGCGCTCCCGCTGTCAGCGCCGCCGCGCCGAAGGCGGTGCCTGCAGCCAGCAAACCGCGGCGTGTCGTCGAAATGGGCAGCATTGCATGCTCCAAGGGTCAAAGTGATAGCCCGTCGGCCAACGCCACGAGCTTCCCGTCCAGTTGCAGCCTACTGAAGCTATTCGTCGAAATCTCGTCAGCCAGGGGGGCACACGGCTTCGTGACGACCGTTGCAGAGGGCCGTCCTTCGCTCCGCCTCTCGGCGCGCGCCTAAGGCTCATTCGCCTCTGCGTGACCGAGGCACATCGGCCAACATATGGGCTCGTTCCCTTGGCGACATTTGCGGACATTGAGATACCCCCCTTGGACGCACGACCGGGACGAACTATCCGTCACCCGGCCCGAGACGGCCAGCTCGGGTGGAGGTCGTCGATGACGATGGCGTGGGAATGCCGCCCGGCGTGCTCGGCCAGATGAGGATGGTTGTGCGGAAGCTCGGGATGATCGTGCAGGACAGCCTCTGTACTGCCAGCCGGCCATAGCCTCGCGGCGCCGACGACGGCAAGCAACGTCGCCGCCCCGAACAGCGCGGCGAGTGTTGCCAGCGGCAGGGTGGCACCGAGCCAGCCCGCGAGCGGATAGGTCACGAGCCAGCAGGCATGTGACAGTGCGAACTGCGCGGCGAAGACCGCCGGCCGGTCGTCCGCATGAGCGGAACGGCGCAGTAGTCGCCCAGATGGTGTTTGCGTCGCCGAATAGCCGATCCCGAGCAGCGCCCATGTGACAAGCAGCGCAGCCCAACCAGCGGCGGACGCACCCGGAGCGAACGTCCAGCCCCGGGCGAAGAGTAGAAGTGCGAAGCCGCCGAGCACGGCGGCAAGGATCGTGGCCGCGCTCAGCATCACCGTCCGGTCGGCGTGGCGTTCCAGTATTCGTGGCAGGGTCAGGGCCGAGAGCATCGAACCGCCGCCGAAGCAGGCGAGCGCCAGCGCGACGGCGTTGTCGTCCAAGCCGAGACGCCCCTTCACGATCACGACCGTATTGACGATGACCAGTGCGCCGCCCATCGCTACGGCCATGTTGAGCGCCAGCAGGCCGCGCAGCCGCGGCGTCGCCAGATAGATCCGGATTCCCCTAGTGGTCTTGTCGTAGATGCCGCCCTCACGCGGCTTTGCCGGCGAGACCGGCAGCGCGACCGACAGGACCAATGCTGCGGACACTAGGAACCCGACGACCGTTCCGGCGAACAGCCAATGGAAGTTGATCACCGTCAGGAGAACTGCCGCGAGCATGGGGCTGACGATGCTCTCCAGGTCGTAAGCCAGCCGGGAGAGCAACGGGGCTTGGGTGTAGTCCTCCTCTTCCGGGAGCACGTCGGGGATGGTCGCCTGGAAGGTCGGGGTAAAGGCAGCCGATGCCGACTGAAGCACGAACACAGCCAGATAGACCTGCCATGTCTCTGTGATGAAGGGCAGTGTCAAGGCGATCACCGCTCGCACCAGATCCATCGCGATGAGGAAGGCACGGCGAGGAAGCTGCGCGGCGAAGGCCCCGACGATCGGCGCCACCGTCACATAGGCGACCATTTTGATCGCGAGCGCGGTCCCGAGCACGCTGCCCGCATTCGCCCCCGCAATGTCGAAAGCGAGCAGGCCAAGCGCGACGGTCAGTAGGCCTGTTCCGATCAGCGCGATGACCTGCGCACAGAACAGTCGACCATACACCCGATGGGAAAGTACCTGGAACATCGTCGCCTCAGAGAAACTTGGTGATCTGCTTAAACTCGTCGATCGGCTGGCGCCGTTCGGCCGGGAGGTCGCCAACGACCTCGTCGAGGCAATGGTCGAGATGGTCCTGCACCAAGGTCCGCTTGGCGGAGGCGATGGCGCTCTCGACCGCCTGGAGCTGCGTGGCTATCTCGAGGCATGCTCGGCCGGCCTCGATCATCTCGACGACCTTGGCGAGGTGCCCGCCGGCGCGTTTCAGGCGTTTGATAATGGCGGGATGACCGTTGTGGACATGCGACTCGCTCATCCCTTGTTTATATCCCCTCTGGGGGGATAAGGGGAGCAGCAGAAAATTCGATCACAGCATCGGCCGGGCGCTCCAGCTCACCGAGTTGGGCGAGATCAAGCCCCAACTGGCCCCGGAGGCGGAAACCGACAGGTTGCGCGACCAACAGGCGCCTGCTGCTCCCGCGACGCCGGCACCTGCGACGCCTGCCCTGGATCAGCGCTCCAGCCTGCTCGGCACAGTATTCACCGAGCTCTTCATCGGCTAGGCCAGAGCGCAGACCGCAACCCTCTCCGACGAGACCGTGATCACGCTCAAGCCCGGCGAAGGCATCGAGTACAAACTGACCATGAAAGCTGGCGGCAAGGTGAACTTCTCCTGGGCTGCCGAGTGTGGTGTCGTGAACTACGACGCAACAAGGAGAAGCGCCACAAGCAGGGCCGCGGCGTCGCCAATGACGAAGGGGCCGTCACCGCCGAGGGCAAGGCAGACGTAACGGTCCGCCTGAAAAACGATACGGCGCCGACACCGAGATCAAGTGCATGGTGTGAGTCGATGGAGGGCGGCACTACGGCGCCGCTCTCCTACGCGCCTGTTTGCTAAACGGCTCGCCGCCTGGAACCAGACATTCGCCACCGGCGTCATGGCCGACCCTCCGAACAATGACATAGACACGCCACACGAAAGGAGCATGACTGATCGTGCAGTTGTCTCCATGCCTCGTTTGGAAATGACCGCTCACGGCGCGCAGTGACGCCGCCAGGCGGAGACACACCATGATCACCGGAAGTGGCTCGATACTGTTGCGACATGCGGGCAGCATTGCCGTCGAGTACCAGTTCGGCGGCGACTATGATGACACGCGCACAGGCTACCTGCTTTGTGACACGTCTCACATTGACCCTTCTGCGTTTTGGGGGCGTCTGACCCTGCAATGCGAAGATGGGGCTGAGGTCGTCTTTGCGGTTGTGAATTACAGCGACCGGCATTTGGCTATTATCGGTCGGGTATTGCCTCCTGACGACTTGGCCGCCGCCTAAGCAGCCGGCCCAGCGTGATCGCATTGGACTGACGGCTTGGGGCCCGAATTCGCTTTAGTCCTCGCTGAGTTCTCGGGCAGTGTTGTGCAAGGAGCGGACTTTAGGTCGCTGCCCGAAAGCCGCCCTTTCCAGCAGCGGCCAAAATCGCTTGGGTTCAGATCTCCTCGTATGTCGTGTGGCTTTGCCCGATAAGAGCTGCTTCCACCCGGTTTTTGGCTCCGAGCTTGGACAATACGTTCGAAACATGGAATTTGACCGTCTGTAACGAGACCCCAGTTGCTTCGGCGACATCGCGATTGCTGAAGCCCCTCGCCACAAAACGCAATGTCTGGCGCTCCTTAACGGTCAGCGATGCGATCCTCGCCACCATCGAGTTGCCGTCGAGCTGACCGCGCATGGCGCTCAGCAGTCTCCCTGCCATTTGGGGCGGAACATACGACTCCCCCTGGACGATCGATCTGATGATATCGATCAGGCCAGACCCCGGCATCCCTTTCAGCGCATAGCCCAAGGCGCCCGCATTGAGTGCCTGCAGGACAACATCCTCTTCTTCAGAAACCGTAAGCATGACGACGCGTACATCAGGGCAATTGGTGTGGATGCTCTGCGCGGCCTCAATTCCTCCTCCGGGCATTGAGATGTCGATCAACGCGATCTGTGGTCGAAGGCGCGTGGCAAGATCGATTGCGTCGGCCTTTGAGGCTCCTTCTCCAACGATCTTGAGATCGTCGCTGCTGGCCAGAATATGAACGACGCCGGCGCGGAAAATCGCATGGTCGTCCACGACAATTATGGATGTCTTCTCACGCAAAGCGAAGCCCTCCACTTTAGATCGATGGCCATTTCGAGGTGCCGCCATTCACCCGCGGTCCAGGCTGCCAGAAAGACATGAACCCGATAGCCCGAGCGCTCGCCGACGAAGCGCCGCTAAGCCTTCCGCTTACGCATCGTCATAAACGGAATGGCTCTGTCCAATCAGCGCCGCTTCGACGCGATTTTTCGATCCGAGTTTCGCCAAGATATTCGAGACGTGGAACTTGACCGTCTTCAATGAGACGCCAGTGGCTTCGGCGATATCGCGATTGCTGAAGCCCCGCGCCAGGAACCGCAACGTTTGGCGCTCCTTCAGGGTGAGAGCCGCGAGCTTTCCGGTGATCGAGTTGCTATCGATGCGGCCACGCATGGCGCTCAGGAGGCTTACCGCCATATTTGGGGGAACATAGGTTTCGCCCTTCGCGATCGATCGAATGATGGTAATGAGTTCCGAGCCGGGCACCCCTTTCAGCACGTAGCCTGAAACGCCTGCGTCGAGTGCTTGCAGAACGACATCCTGATCCTCCGCAACGGTTAGCATTACGACGCGCACATCGGGACAGTTGGAGTGGAAGCTGCGCGCGGCCTCGAGCCCGCCGCCCGGCATGGAGATATCGATCAAGGCGATGTTAGGCCGAAGCCGCGTGGCCAAATCAATCGCATCGGCCTGCGAGGCACCTTCCCCAACGACGTCGAGATCGTTGCTGCTGGCGAGAATTTGGATGACGCCCGTACGGAAGATGGCATGGTCGTCGACAACTATGATGGCAGTCTTCTCACGCAATGCGAAGTCCTCCGCTGAGATCGATGGCCATTTCGATGGTGCTGCCACATTCTGCTCGCGGCTGCATTGTCAGCGTTCCGCCTAGGCTCTCCACTCGTTCACGCAGGCCGTGTAGCCCTAGCCCGCCTTCGGACAACGCCTGGTCATCCTTTTGCGCTTTGCCGCCTTCATCCGATACCGAAACACGTAGGGTTGTGCCCTCCATCCAACTCTTGACCTCCTGTCCGACGGCGCCGCCATGGCGGAAAGCGTTGTTTAGTCCCTCCTGAATGAAGCGATAGGCGCATATCTTGACGGCATGGGAAACCGGATCAACTTGGTCTGTCATTGCCAGCGTTACTTTGGTGGAGGTGCGGACTTCATGGGCGCGCACAACCCGTTCCAAGACGTGAGAGAATGGCTGGGCCGCAATGTCGGGAAGCAGCAATCCGCGTGCGATGGCCCTGAGATCGCGCAAGGCCTCGTCGAGTGCGGTCTCCGCCCTGGCGAGCTGCACGTTGCGTGACGCCGACGTGCGCGCCTTGTGAGCGGCATCGATCATCAGTACCGAGTAGCTCACTAATTGTGCCGGTCCGTCGTGGATATCAGCCCCCACCGAGCGAATGAACTGCTCATTGATCTCGGCCACGCGCGCCGAAGCCCGCTGGGAGCGCTCCGTAAGGTTCCGGTTGAGCCGCAATAACTCTTCAATCTCGGTGATGCGGGATTTTAGGTCGAAGCTTTGCTGCTCTATAGTACGGCTACCGCGATGGACGATCCCAAATAACCCCGACATGATGATCAAAGTCATAAGCGCAACGACAAACCAGGCGCTTAACCTTAGTTGCATCATGTCTTCGCTTAATGGCAACAAATCTTCGTGGATCTCTGCCACGGCAACGACCTGACTAGATCCTTGTTCGCGGATCGGGCTGTAAATTTCCAAATACCGCTTGCCAAACCCGCGGATCGTATGCTCACGAGCATTGAGATCTGCGTAGTCGGAGGTGACGTCCCCCGCAAGGGCCAAGCCGAGACCCTTGGGTGGGCTGAAACGGTACCCGATGAGTTTAGGGGTGTTCGAGTAAACTATGCTGCCGTCAGGAGCCCACAATTCCAGATAAGGAAAGCGGCTGCCGAAGGTTTCGTCAGCGTATAGCCGATTTAGTTGAGCAATCGACTGCTGCGATAAATTTCCTGATGTTCGAAGTTCTTGCGCGAACGGCGCCACGAGGCTTTGCACGAAAAGCGCCGTTGCTGCAGCGCGGCTTTTGAGCGCTTCGCGGGAGATCATATCAGACACTAGGACGCCTGAGACGATCATAGCCGCCAGCATCAACAGGCCGCCGGTGATAACAAAACGTAATGACAGCGACATCGAGCGCCAGAGACGCCGGCTGGCTGTTATCCAGGCAGCGTCACCAAACTTTAAGCTTTCGCATTTGGCTTTCGGCATTCTTCTCTCGTATGCGGAATGAAATACTTGGTCGACATCGAGAATAAGGCAAGTGCAATTTATCGCTAGGTAGTGGCGGCCAACAAGATACGGATTCGGCCACGCGAGCTGTGACCTAGCCTTAGGTCTAGTGTATCAGCCCGCCTCCCGACGAGGTCCCCTAGCCGATTTAGTCGCCCAATATTGGCAGACTTTGATCAATTCATTTCCTTGAAAAATCAATCATCTTCTCCCTAACGCTTTATTAATGTTCGCATCATCGATGCAGTTAAACGGCGATGCAGGCAACAATCTAAGCAAATGCGCCTCCAAAAGTGGGTAGCATTAAGAATAGAAATCAAATTGGCTCGATGGGGAGTTAGCGATATGGTTAAACTCGTCAAACATGATCTCGAATTCATCTTGAAGCAAATTCAAATCGCCGAGTCCCATGCGGCTGGCGTGGATTTGGCGGAGCTTGTGGCGGGCTACAACGGCAATGACGGCCTGACCCAGGCTCACCTGCTGCCGTATGGCCTGCGCACGGTCGACGGCAGCTACAACAATCTGCTGCCCGGCCGCGAGAACTGGGGCGCTTCCGACCAGAGCTTCCCGGGTCTGTTCGACCCGACCTACATGAACGACGCCGATGGCGACCGGTACGACTTCAACCCGCTCCCCAACATGCAGACGTGGTACACCAACAACGACTACGCCAATGCCGGTCCGCGTACAGGCTCCCAGCCCGGCCCGGGCAGCGGCACTGTAATCGACGCCGACCCCCGCATCATCTCGAACCTGATTGTCGACCAGACACTGAATAACCCGGCCGCGATCGCGGCTGCGCTGACGCATGCCGGCCTGTCCGGTCAGCCGCTGATGAACGCGCTCAGCGCGATCGTCGCAGCCAAGGCGGCCCTCGACGCCGCGATCGATGCGGCCGAAGCAGCCGAAGGGTTGATCGCAGGCCTGCAGGCCAATGTGGATGCAGCCGAACTTGCCCTGGCGAACGCCACTGCCGCGGCTTCCGCGGCCATGGCCCAGGCGGCTGCGGACTTGGCCGCGTTCGAGACGGCCGAAGCGCTGGTCGCTCCTGCTGCCGCTGCCCGCGACGCGGCGCTGCTCGCCTACACCACGCTTCTGACCGATGCGACCCCGAACAATGAGGAGTTGGCGGAGATCGCCGAAGCCCTTGCCGCGTTCGAGGCGGCGCAGGCCGATTACGCGCTAGTGCAGGCGAATGCCGACGCGCTCGAGGCCACGGCGGACGCGTCGGCAGGGCTGGCCGCCGATGCCTCAGCACTGGCTGTCGCCGCGCAGGCCACGCTGACCCAGGCCGAGGCGGACTTGGCCGAGGCAGCGGCGGTGACCGCCGAGGTCGTGGCCGCGACAACTGCGCTCGACGGCCTTCTCGCCACGCATGGCGTCGAGATGGACGGCAACACCGTCTACCTTCCGAACGTCTCGCCCGATGAAGGACTGTCCTCGCCGTTCAACGGCTGGATGACCATTTTCGGCCAGTTCTTCGACCACGGCCTCGATCTCGTCGCTAAGGGCGGCAACGGCACCGTCTATGTGCCGCTGTCGCCCGACGATCCTCTCTATGTCGAAGGCGGGCAGAACTATATCCCGCTGACACGCGTCACCGTGAACCCGGGCGACGACGGTGTTCTAGGAACCGCCGATGATGGTCCCGGGCCGAAGAACCTCACCACGCCCTGGGTCGACCAGAACCAGACCTATGGCTCGACCGCGTCGAAGCAGGTCTTCATGCGCGAATATATTCCGGGTCCGGACGGCAAGCCGGTCGCAAGCGGCCTGCTGCTGGAAGGCAGCAATGGCGGCCTCGCCACGTGGGCCGACATCAAGGCTCAGGCGCGCGACGTTCTCGGCATCGAACTGACCGACCTCAATGTCGGCAACATCCCGCTGATCGCGGCCGACGAGTACGGCAATTTCATTCCGGGCGCGAACGGCTATCCGCAACTCGTCGTGGGGATGGGTCCGGACGGCCAGCTTGGCACCGCAGACGATGTGCTGCGCGAGGGCAATCCGGCTGCTCCCGTCAGCGCGCAAGGCGTCGTGCTAACCGGTCACGCCTTCCTCGACGACATCGCCCATGCGGCGGTTCCGATTGTCACCGGTGGCGTGCTCATGGCCGATACCGACTCGGCGCTCGGCTATGCCAATTCAGATGGTTCGCCCGGCCCCCAGGGGCAGCGCGGGCCGACGGCCTATGACAATGAACTGCTGGACCGGCACTTCATCGCCGGCGACGGCCGCGCCAACGAAAATATCGCCCTGACGGCCGTTCACCAGGTCTTCCACGCCGAACACAACCGCATCGTCGAGCATACCAAGGACGTCGTGCTCCAGAGCGGCGATCTTGCCTTCCTCAACGAGTGGCTGCTGGTCGACGTGGCCGCCGTTCCGACGACGGATGACGCGATCAACGCGCTTGTCTGGGATGGCGAGCGTCTTTTCCAGGCCGGCCGCTTCACCAACGAGATGGAGTACCAGCATCTCGTCTTCGAGGAATTCGGCCGCATGATGCAGCCGGATATCGATGCCTTCGTGTTCGAGCCTTCGGCCGACATCAACCCGAGCATCGCCGCCGAGTTCGCCCATGTCGTGTATCGCTTCGGCCACTCGATGCTGCGGCAGGACATCGCCGTCATCGAGATGGATGCGAACGGCAACCCCGTTCAGAACGACATCACCCTGTTCGACGGCTTCCTCAACCCGGTCATGTATGACTCGCTCGGCTCGGCCGAGCAGGCCTCCGGCGCCATCATACGGGGCATGAGCCGCCAGGCCGGCAGCGAGATCGACGAATTCGTCACCGACGTGCTGCGCAATCAGCTGCTCGGCATTCCGCTCGACCTTGCGACCATCAACATCGCCCGCGGCCGCGACGTCGGCACGCCGCCGCTCAATGCAGCGCGTGAAAAATTCTTTGCCGCGACGGGCGACACGCTGCTCAAGCCGTATGAGAGCTGGGCCGATTTCGCCCTCAACATGAAGAACCCGGCTTCGATCATCAACTTCATCGCGGCGTACGGCACGCATGCGTCGCTGCTCAACAACGAGGCGAATCCGAAGACGATCGAGCAGCTGCGTGAGGCCGCGACCAAGCTGGTTCTCGGCGACAACACACTGACGGGCCAGGAGAAGATCGACTTCGACAACGATCGCCTCGACTTCCTCAACGCGACCGGCGCCTATGAAGACGACGATATGCTGGGCGGCCTGAACACCGTCGACTTCTGGATGGGCGGTCTGGCCGAAAAGAAGATGGCGTTCGGCGGCATGCTGGGCTCGACCTTCAGCTTCGTCTTCCAGATGACCATGGAAAACCTGCAGGACGCCGACCGGTTCTACTACCTGTCGCGTACCCAAGGCCTGAACCTGCTCAACGAGCTCGAGAACAACACGTTCGCCGAACTCGTGATGCGCAACACCGACCTCGGCGACGACGAGCAGACCGCCTTGCCCGGCAATCTCTTCTCGGCCTTCCAGATGCCGACGCTCGAGATGGACATCAGCAAGCAGCTCGGCGCCGATCCGGTTTCGGACGATCCCTTCCTCGGCGGCTTCTCCCAGCTCGTCGAACGCGTCGATGCCAACAATGACGGCATCGCGGAGTATATCCGCGTCAACAGCAACGAGCACTTCACCATCGGCGGCACCGAGGGCAACGACACCATCGTCTCCGGTGGCGGCGACGATGCCATCTGGGGCAGGGGCGGCAATGACCGCATCGAGGCCGGCTACGGCGTCGACAAGGTCTTTGGCGGCGAGGGTGACGACATCATCACCAATGCCGGCACCGATATCGGCGAGGCCGACTTCCTGCACGGCAACGAAGGCAACGACGTCATCCATGGTGGCTCGGGCCTGTCGCTGCTCTTCGGCAACCAGGGCAACGACTTCATCGTCACCGGTCCCGACGGCAAGGAAGCCTTCGGCGGCACTGGCAATGACTTCATCCTGGGGGGGACGGGCGGCGACTTCCTGCTCGGCAATGAGGGCGACGACTGGATCGAAGGCGGGCAGCGGTTCGACACTCTGTCGGGCGAGAACTCGGAGTTGTTCTTCAATTCAAGCATCATCGGCCACGATGTTCTCAATGGCGGCAGCGGCGACACCGACTATGACGGCGAGTCCGGTGACGACATCATGTTCCAGAACAGCGAGGGCATCCAGCGCAGCAACGGCATGGCCGGCTTCGACTGGGCGATCCACAAGGGCGACAGCCAGGCTGCCGTCTCTGATCTGGGCATCCCGCTCTTCGAGACCCAGGAAGCCTTCATCCTTCGCGACCGCTTCGACCTCGTCGAAGGCCTCTCGGGGTGGGACAAGAACGACACGCTTACGGGCCGAAGTGTCGCGGTCAATACCCGCGCCGAAGCGACCGGCACGGCAGCAATTCCCAATAATGACTCCGCGCTGGACAGCTATTCCAACGCGCTGCTGGAGAAGAATGTCGACCTGATCACCGGGCTTCGTGCCTTGGTTGCACATATCACCCGCACGACACAGATCGGCGAGAACGGCGTCAGCGAACAGGTGGTGATGGATACCGCCGACGCCTCCGATATCATTCTCGGCGGCGGTGGCAGCGACAGGATCAAGGGCCTAGCTGGCAACGATGTCATCGACGGCGACATGTGGCTGAACGTCCGCGTCCTGGTGACGCCCGTCGTCGGCCAGACCTGGGCCGCCTTCAGCGTCGACAGCCTGACGGAACTGGCCCCGCGCATGCTCTCGGGCGAAATCAACCCCAGCCAACTGTCGATCGTTCGTGAAATCGTCGACGGCAAAGTCGCTGGCGATATCGATACGGCGGTCTACACGGATGTCCGCGCCAACTACAGCTTCGGCCTCAACAGCGACGGCAGCCTGTTCGTCGACCATACGGGCTTCGTTCAACCGCAGGCTGACGACGACCTGCCGGAAGAGGAAGCGCTGGTGAACCCGCGCTCGGATGGTCGCGACACCGTGCGCGGTATCGAGAAGCTTGAGTTCACCGACGGCACGCTGAACGTCATCATGGGTACGCCGTTCAACGACAACGGTCAGCCCGGTGTCGCCAACCGCCCCGTCCTCAACGGCACTGCCCAAGATGACTTGATCGTCGGGTTGGCCGGTAGCGATATCCTGAATGGCAATGGCGGCAACGATATCCTGCTCGGCAGTGCCGGTAGCGACGCACTCAATGGCGGCCTCGGCAACGACACCTACATGTTCGGCCTCGCCGATGGCACCGACACGATCATCGACGCCGGCGGCACCGACAGGATCAGTATCACGGCGGGAACGCTGAGCGGCCTGAATGGCTTCGAGGTGACGCAAGGCGCGGGCAACGACGATCTGACCATCCAATTCAACGGTCAGCAGATCACCATCGTCGATCATTTCGATCAGGCCGTTGAAGCCGTCGAATTCATCAACTTCAACGGCGGTACCTACGAAGGCTACGAGCTCGCGGGCGATTATGTCCTCGGCACCGATGACAACGGTACGCGATCGGCCGCAACGGGCGACAACACCCTGCTGGCTGGAACGACCGCAAGCGACGATCTTGCAGGTGGCGATGGCGCCGACCTGCTGTTCGGCCACTCCGGCAATGACGATTTGGACGGCGGTGCCGGCGATGACTTGCTCGTCGGTGGTGCGGGCACTGACGAGCTGAATGGTGGCCTCGGCTCGGACACTATGATTGGCGGCGGCGATAGCGACCTCTATGTCGTGGATGACGCCGACGACGTGGTCATCGAAGCCATCGGTGGTGGAACGGCCGACGAGGTCGAAACCACACTCGCGGCCTACACGCTCGGCGCCAATGTCGAGAACCTGACTTATGCTGGCGCGGGCACCTTCACCGCCACCGGCAACGAGTTGGCCAACCGTATCGAGGGCGGCGCCGGCATCGACACCCTTTCGGGGCTGGGCGGCAATGACACCTATGTCGTCACCGCCGGCGACATCATCATCGAGGCCGTGGGTGGCGGTACCGACACCGTCTCGTCGGCTGCGTCCTACACGCTGGGCGCAAACCTTGAAAACCTGACTCTGACCGGCGGCGGCGATATCGATGGCACCGGCAACGAGCTGGCCAATACGATCACTGGCAATGACGATGACAACCAGCTCTTCGGCGGCGCCGGCGACGATACGCTCACCGGCAATGACGGCAACGACCTGCTCGACGGCGGAACCGGCAACGACACGCTCAATGGCGGCGACGACAACGACACAATCATCGGCGGTGCCGGCAATGATACGATCGATGTTGGCGGCGGCTTCAACACGGTCGTCTACAACGCGACCGGCTTTGGCAGCGACGTCGTCAACAGCTTCGATGCCAACGCCGCGAACGGTGGCCAGGACCGCATTGATCTGAGCGGGCTGGGCATCACGGCTGCAACCTTCGCCAGCCGCGTGACGCTGGCCAATGTTGCCGGCAATGCTGTCCTGGCCACTGTCCTCAATGCGGACGGCTCGCTCGCCGGCACCATTCGCATCAACGCGGCTTCGGTCACTAACGGCAACAATAACCAAGTCACCGTTGCCGATTTCATTCTGGCGAGCACGACCGCTCCCGTCGGTGGTGCCACGAACGGCAACAACACACTGACCGGAACCAACGGCAACAATACCTTCATCGGACTGCAAGGCACTGACACGATCTTTGGGCTGGGCGGTGACGACACGATCATCTGGAACGCCAATGCAACTGGGCCGACAGATGGGCGCGATATCGTCAACGGCGGCACGGAGGGCACGCTCGGCGACACATTCGTCGTGAACGGCAACGCGTCGATGGAGGCCTACACGATATATACCCGTGCGGCCTGGGATGCGATCCCTGGCAATAACGGAAACTCCCCCCTGGCGGCAGCGACCGAGATTGTCATTACCCGCAACGGGTCGAACTTCGCCAACGTCATCGCCGAGCTTTCGGAGATCGAGGAAATCCGCATCAACGGCTTCGATCCGTCCGGCACGGGAACGGCCGGCGGCGATACGTTCCAAGTCATTGGCGACTTCTCCGGCACGAGCTTGCGTCTCAACACCATCACGATCGATGGCAATGCTGGTGACGACACGGTCGACATTTCCGCCTTGAGCTCGGCCCATCGGATCGTGTTCCGCTCGAATGGCGGCAATGACACGATCGTCGGAACGTTGCGTCCGCAGGACGTGATCGAGCTCCCGGACGGAGCCGTGCCGGAGGATTATACCAGCACGACCGATGAGAGCGGCGTGACGACGATGACCAACGGCACGCACAGCATCTGCTTCACCGCCCCAGACGGCCCGCCGCAGGTTGGTCATGGCGATGACGACGACCATCATGATGAAGACGACGAGGACGACGACTGCGGTTGCGACGATGACGACGACGAGACGGGTACGCCTGCTCCGTCGCCCTCGGGTGGCGCCACCAGGGTCGGCACGGTCTCGGGCGACACCCTGCTCGGCACGGCCGGCGCGGACAACATCATCGGGCTTGCCGGCGATGACGTCCTGATCGGCGATGGCGGCGACGACGCGATCTCGGCCGGGGAGGGGGCCGACTTCGTCGACGGTGGTGCCGGACGCGACTCGATCCTGGCCGGGGCCGGTGACGACACCGTCTTCGCCGGGGCGGATGCCGACCTCATCCATGGCGAGGTCGGAGCGGACCGGATCTTCGGCCAGGGCGGCGACGACGTCATCTTCGCCGGTGCCGGCAACGACACCGTGGTCGGCGGTGCCGGCAACGACCTCTTCGTCGCCGGTCAGTACGACGATCATGACGTCTACTTCGGCGACGAGATCGGTGGCGGCAACGGCGTCGACACGCTCGACCTCTCGGCGATCACCGCCAATCTGACGGTGGATCTCGGCAACGGTGTGCTGGGGCGTGGCAGCGCGGTCAGCAACGAGAGCGGCGACGACACGCTGTGGAGCATCGAGAATGTCGCGACCGGCTCCGGCAACGACACGATCACGGCCAGCGCGGCGGTGAACGTGATGCAGGGCGGTGCCGGCGACGACACCTTCCGCTTCCTCGACGCGGCGGGCGCCGATGGCGACACCATCCTCGACTTCGAGCCCGGCGACCGGCTCGACGTCTCCGGCATCGACGCCAACAGCGCGGTGGCGGGCAATCAGTCCTTCACCCTGATCCCGGGCACGGCCTTCACAGGGCCCGGGCAGCTCATGGTGAGCTACGAGACGCGCGATGGCGTCGACTACACGATCGTGAGCGGCAATATCAGCGGGGCCGATGGCGAGGAGTTCCGCATCGACCTGAAGGGCAGCCACAACCTGAACGGCGGCAACTTCTCGCTCTAAGCCTAAGCCAAGCCTGGCAGGCGGACCCCACGGTCCGCCTGCCTTCGCTGCCTCCCATATTTCATTCATATTCAAGGGCGTGCCGCCATGGCCTCCTCTGCCCTCCTGTCTCAGGCTCGCAAGCGCGACGCCGCCGTGCTGACCCAGGATTTCCGCAAGGTCGGACTGTTCCTGTTCGTGGTCTCCGGGCTCATCAACATTCTGGCCCTCACAGGCTCCT
>NZ_DASYHA010000012.1:0-295137 GCF_035999205.1 Allobosea sp. | reverse complement strand
GCTCATCAGCTTGGAGCGGCCATAGGGGTTGATCGGCGCAAGCTCGATCTCCTCCGGCACCGGGCTGACCGCCGGCTCGCCATAGACCGCGGCGGTCGAGGAGAAGATCACCCGCTTGACGCCGCCACGCACGGCGCTCTCGAGCAGGGCGCGCGTCTTCACGGTGTTGTTGAGGTAGTAGCCGAGCGGGTCGGAGACCGATTCCGGCACCACGATCCTTGCGGCGAAATGCGCGATCTCGGTGATGCCATGCTCGGCGATGACGCGCTCGACCAGTTCCTGGTCGCCGATATCGCCCTTGACGAGCGTCGCCTCGGGCGGCACCGCCCACCAGAAGCCGGTCGAGAGATTGTCCAGCACGACCACGTTCTCGCCACGGTCGAGGAGTTCAAGCACCATGTGGCTGCCGATGTAGCCGGCTCCGCCCGAAACCAAAATCGCCATCGCAGAACCTCGTTGCGGACTTGTGTCCGTGCCAAATCATCACCGCCGCGCACCCTGTGCACGCGGCGGAAGCCCGGACTCGGGCTGGATATTCGATGCGGGATATTGCTGGCGATCAGGCCGCCTTCGTCTGAGCGGTTTCGCCGAAATAGCTGCGTTCGAAGGCGCTCATCACGCCCGCGACCATGTCGCGGGCGACATGGAGCTGGTCCTCCTGGAAGGCGAGCGCGCGCGGCGAATTGAGGACGATCTCGTAGCTCGGAAAGTAGTCGACGAAGTCGAATCGCCGGTAGAGCTCTTCCGCCACAGCACGCAGCACCGACTTCGAGGCGCTGTTGGCGACGATGACGTCGGCATCCTTGAAAGTCGCCCCGAGCGGCACCGGCGAGACCGTCACGACAAAACGCATTTCCGGATGGCAATGCGTGCGGATCATGTCGATGATCGAGAGCATGTCGGTGAGCGTCTCGTCATAGCCGTAATCGATGAAGCGGAACCGCTCCGGCATGCGCGCGAGCCAGGCCGGTCCGGGATGGGCGTTCATCGCCAGGCCGGTTTCAGAATCGAGCCAGGTTTCGGTCAGGCCCAATGTGAAGAAGCAGATCCGCGCCTGATTGATCGTCGCGGTCGCCGCCGTCAGGCGCTTGCGATTGGCGAAGGCGGTCTCGCGGTCGAGCAGCCGCAGCCCGCTCGCATGCGGATCGAACCACTGGTCCGGCGCGAGTTCGATCAGCCCGTCATTCGGATAGCTCTCGTCCAGCAGCACGCGCTTCAGTTCATGCGTCATCGAGCGCACCGAATACTTGTTCAACGCGCCGCGGCTCAGCTCCCCGCCGGCGGCGCCACCACCACGGCCGGTCGTCGCGTTCCAGGTCTCGAAATGCTCGGCCGGCACACCGTGGCCCTTGGTGACCAGCGACAGACCGCGCATCATCAGGACGTTCTCGACCTCGCGCGCGAAGCAGGAGCCCATGGTGAAGATCGGCCAGGACGGGTCGATCTGGAACTTCGCGCGATGATCGACCTGCAGGAAATCGCCTGTCGTCAGCCGGTCCTTGGCCATGCGCTCCGCCTTGCCGGAATTCCAGCCCCGGACGGGGTTGCCGCGCATGATCGAGAGCGCGGTGCCGGCGTCATATTCGATCCTCATCGTCTTCTCCTGCCGCTATGACCGCCGACGCTACGCCGCGGTCCCCCTCGGTTGTGACGACGGAGCAATCTGCTCCGCCGGCATGGTTCGGCCTCACATCCGGTGGGGAATCCCGTTCCGGTCGAGAAACCCGCTCATCCGGTCATAGGATTGCGCATAGGATTTCGAGAGCGCGTTCAGCGCCGTCTCCTGATAGACCGCGCGCCAGCCGCCATCGGCCAGAGCAGCCTCAGGCACGACCGGGATTTTCAGCGTCTCGGCGAGTTCCTGGCTGCGCGTGTCATAGGCGACGAGCACGCCGGGCACGCCATGCGCCACCGCCGGCAGGACACCATGGACGCGGTAGCCGACGGCGAGATCGATGCTCTTCGCGAAGTCGTCATAGCGTTCGACATCGAAGAAGCTGAACAGCCGGCGCTCGTAGATGTCGCGCATGCGGGCGTCGTCCGGCCCGTCCCACCAACCGCTATGGACGAACTCCGCGACGGCCTTGGCCTTGGCGGCGTCGTCGCGCAGGAAGAAGGCCTTTTCCTCCTGCTCGCCATGCGAGGACATCACCATCTCGCTCTGGCTGTCGACCTTGAGCAGCGCCTGGCGCTGGTTGCGCAGATAGGCTTCCGGATTGGCGGTGTAGGTATTGTCGAACTCGCGGCGCAGGCTGAAGGCGACCTTGCGGATCTCGCGCTGGTCGGGAACCTTGATGGCGAGATCGCGCCGGCGCGTCCGGAAGATCGAGGGGCAGCCGACGACCTCGACATTGCCGATGCCATTGCGGCGCAGCGTCTCGGCACTGAAGGCACCGCGCACGCCGATGGCAGCGCAGCGATCGCCGACGATCTGCCAGAAGCGCTTCGAGCCGTCCGGCAGGTCGATGCCGCGGTTCTGGCTCGCCTGCGCGCCGACGCCGATCGCGTAGACCGGCAGCTTGACGCGCTCGAGCACCTCGACCGCGCGGAACCACTCCATCTTCTCATGGATGAAGTTCGAACCGCGGACGAAGACATAATCGAACTCGCTGGCGTAGCGCTCGATATCCGCCTCGGTCGGGTTCATGATCTTCATCGGCTCCAGATGCGCGTAGCGCAGGAGCTTCAGCGTCGAGTCGTAGACGATCATGTCGCCGATGTTGAAGTAGTCCGAGAGCAGCTTCTCCATCGGCGCGCGATACCAGCGCACCTTGTCATGGTCGTAGACCTCGCCGGCCGGATAGATCACCAGCGCCCGCAGCGGCCTCGTCATCGCAACGGGCCGCAGATTGGAGCCCGGCGCGAGCAGGCCCGTCGCGGCGTCCGCGACGGCGATGGAACGCAGGCGCCCCTCCGGCAGGCTCGGCAGCGGAATTCTCAGCTCCGCCACCATCGCATCGCCGGGAACGAGCGCACCGGGGTGGATCGTAGCGTAGTCCTGCCCGTCGAGCAGGAGGCGCAGTGCCGGCCAGCCCGCGCCGTTGGGCCGGGTGACGGAGACGACCACCTCGCTCGTCGTTGCACGTAGGATCTTCATGGCCGGTTCCAATGAGGCAGCGGTGGCGAGTTCGCGGACAGGCGCGTTCATGGTGTCTCCTTCACGATCCGAACCCTGATCCGGACGAGGTCGCGCTGCGGTCCGACCTTGCAGTCTGAGACCCGCATCTTCGTCATGAACAGGAAGGCTTCATCGCCCATCGTCTCGAAATTGCGCGAGGACGAGGCCGGATCGGCGATCGCCCCATAGGCGTAGCGGACCTGGTCGCCGCACTCCTTGCTCCACATCGTGGGATGCGTGAGGAGCGTCTGCAGCGGCGTCCAGAAGCGAAGATCACGCGACCAGCTATAGGCGACGCGGCCGCCCTCGATCCCCTTGGCCGGGTCCGGCCCGAGATGGAAGATGGCGAGCCAGAGCCCGCTGACCTCGTGCCGCGTCACGGAACCCACCGTCGTCGGCAGCTCCTTCAGCGGCTGGCAGGGCTTCGCCTGCGACATGTCCTCGCGATAGGGATCGATCGCACGCAGAGAGAAATCCGCCCCGTCGAACGCCCGCCAGGACGCCGGATCGCCGATCTCCGTTGTCCGGAACAGGCAGACGCCGGGCTTCTGCCCCTCACCGCCGGTCGTCGCGATGAGCGTGTACCAGGCCCCGTCCTGCGTGATGATGTTCGAGGGGTTGAAGAAGCCGCGATGCCGTCCCTGCCCCACCTCCTGCCGGAAGGCGGGGGCGGCGACCAGCGATGGCGGCTGCGTCCCAGCGAAGCTTCGCCCTCCGTCGCGCGAGCGTGCCGCCGTCACGACATTGTACCAGCAGCGCATCGCTTCCTTGAAGCGGCAGGCACCCGGATGATCCTGCGCGTGATACTCGTCATGCATCAGCGCGAAGACATCGCGGCCATTGCCGGTCCAAGTCGCGCCGATCCAGCTGAAATCGCTGTAGGCGCTGGGGTCGGCGTTATGCTTGCCCTCGAAGGCGACGGCGCAGGAGGTCGAAAGGCGTTCCAGCCCGGGGCCGGTCATCGCACGGCTGCGATGGTGGCTCGCGAAGGCGACAACCTCGTTGCGGTCGTCCCTGTAGGCCCGCAATGGCGCATCGGGGATATGCCACTTCTCGCAGCGCTGGCTCGACCAGTCGAAGACGGTCTCCTCGACGGCCTCTGGCGCGACCTCGACGCGATAGCCCGGTGGCTGCGCCGCAGCCGCAACGGATGCGCCGGCGACCAGCGCCCCCGCGAACAGCCCCCCCAGCGATGTGCGGGACAGCGTCATGCGACCTTGCGCTCCGGGGCAGCCGCACGCTTGACCATCTTGTGGTCGACCTTGTTCTCGGACAGGAAGTCGGACATCGCCGCATAAACTTGGGAATGCGCAGCATTGAAGCGGTCGAAGCGCGCCTGGTCCCAATACTCCTCCAGCCGGAACTCCTGGCCCGAGAAGACGTCGAAGCTCGGGATCCGGTAGGTCTCCGCGAACTCGACGGTGCGACTGTCATAGGTGAAGTAGATCGACGGCGTGCCGTTCGCGAGCGCCATCAGATTGCCGTGAAGCCGGTAGCCGAGCACGAGGTCGAGCCGGCGCACGAGTTGCTCGTAGTCGGCAACGACGTCGGAATAGAACATCCGGCTGCGATAAAGCCGCTCCATCTCGTCATCGAGATACCACTGGGCGGCCCAGCCGTTCTCGCGCAGCGCGGCGATTGCCTCCTCCTTCTGCTCGGCGGTCCCAAGCGCGAGCTTCTTTTCCTCGGCCTCGCCCTGCGCCATCAGCGTCACGTCGAAGCGGCCCGCCATCGCCTTGACGAGGTCGCGATGGAAGGTGAGGTAGCGCCCGATATTCTGCGCATAGGTCGTGGACACCTCGCGCCGCAGCGTCACGCCCGCGGTCCTGACCTGATCGAGCGGCGGCAACCTGATCGAAAGCTCGGGATTGTTGGCGCGAAACGCCGTCGGGCAACCGATGATGCGCACGTTCTTGATGCCGAGGCTCGCGAGCACCTCGGCGGAATAAGTGCCCCGCACGCCGACGGAAGCGGTCGAGTCCGCGATCAGCCGCAGCACCGCCTTCGTGTCCTCGCTCAGTTCGAGCTTGCCACTGACCGGCGCCTGGGCGCCGATGCCGAATGCGATGACCGGGATCTTCAGCCGCCGCAGGACTTCCGGCGCGCGCTCCCATTCCATCTCGGAATGGACATAGTTCGAGCCGCGCAGGAAGACGTAGTCGAATTCGGCGTTCGTCCGGTCGATCGCAGCCTGATCGACCTGCTCGATCGGCAGCACCTCGAGCTGTTCGAAATTCAGGAGCTTGAGCGAGGAATCGAAGACGAAGGCATCGCCGATATTGTGGTAGTGCTCCATATGTGCGGCGAGGTTGGCATAGTCGTACCAGCGCACGTTGTCGTGGTCGTAGACCTCCCCTGACGGGCTGATGACCAGGATGCGGGCCATGTTCGTTTTCTCCCCTTCTTGTCCGCGCGATGTCAGGCGATCATCGGCGTCGCAACGCGGCTTTCCGGCACTGGCGCGCCGCGCTTGGCGATGAGGCGCCGGTAGAGCGCCAGATGCGTCGCAGCGCAGTCGACATGGTTGAGCGGCCGCGTGATGCCGTTGCGCAGCCGGCCCCACAGATCGGGCTCGCTCAGCGCGCGGGTCATGCAATCGACGAGATCTTCCGGGCTGCCTGCGCGGAAATGCAGGCCGTCGACTTCGTCGGTGATCTTCTCGGCCATGCCGCCGAGATTGCTGGAGAGGATCGGCCGGCCATGGAAGAAGGCCTCCTGGATCACGATCGGCGAGTTCTCCCACCACACCGAGGGCATCACCACCCAGTCGACCGAGCGCATCAGGTTCGGCATCTCGTGGTTCTGGAAGGCGCCGCAGAAGCGCACACGCCGGCCGGCGCTCTCGACGAGCTTGGCGAACTTGTCCTGATAGGCCTGCGGCTGGCGTTCGAGATTGCCGCCATAGACCAGAAGGATCGAATCCTCGCCCCAGACGGCGTCTGGGATGCGGGTGACCGCGTCGATCAGAACGTCAGCCCCCTTGTAGGGCGTGAGCTGGCCGAAATAGGCGAAGCGCGAGCGCCGTGCCGCGGGGTCCGGCAGGGGCCTCGGCGGCGCAACCGTCGCGACGTCGATGCCGTTCTCGATCACCGAGAAGCGCTCCTCCGCCAGGCCCCATTCCTTGTAACGGTCGGCGAGGAAATGGCTCGGCGAGATGAAATGATCGGCGAGGCCCAGAATGCCCTTGATGAAGGTCTCGCGCGCCAGGAAGCGTGCCGGCGAGATGTCGGGGAAGCAGCCATTGCAGTCAGTCGGGGAAGCCCGGTAGCAGAGCTTGAACGCCCCGGTCTTCACCATCTGGCCGTGATGGTGGCAGATGCTGAGATACTCGTGGAACGTCACGACGATCAGGGCGTCGGGCAGCGTATCGCGTGCGGCGTACAGACATTCGAGCCCGAGGCCGATGAAATGGTGGAAATGCACGACGTCGGGCTTCAGGTCGCGCAGCACCCGGACGAAGTCGCGCTCGATCTCCTCGGTCGCCCGGTTCGAGATCAGGAAGTGATCGTAATCCTCGGCGTAGTAGAGCAGTTCGCCTCCGCGCTGGCGCAGGCTCATCAGCGCCGTGCTGGCATGCCGAGGCGTCGGCGCTCCCGTTCGCGCGAGGTAATGGGTCTCGACACCATCGGCGGCTTGCAGCCCCTTGTGCAGGTTATAGGAAGCAACTTCCGCCCCGCCGAGCGACAGCGACGGATGCGCATGGGACACCACAAGTACGCGCATCATCATCCTCTCATGTTGGAAATGGCGAGCGCCCAGCGGCGATCGAAGCTGGTGCGGTCGGCGAGCTGGGTCAGGGCGTCGATATGCGGCCGCTGCGTCTCGCCATCGTCGACGACATAGACCTCGACCTCCGGGACCCAGAGCGAGGGCGCCCCGCTCATCCTGAGCTTGAGGCAGAGATCGAGCCCCTTTTCAGCCGTGGTGAAGTAGTTGCGCGCGAAGCCGCCGACCTCGAGAAAGGCCGCACGCGACAGGACGCAGCATTCACTGGCACCGGCCGCGACCTCCATCGGGCCGAGATTGCCGATCGCCTCCAGCGGATAGCCGACGAAACGGTTGACGACGTGCCGTGCCGTTCCTTCGCCCTCGAGCCACGCGCCGGCCCAGCGGATCGAATTGTCCTCGAAGAGCAGGGTCGGGCTCGCTACACATTGCCCGCCGCGCCCGCGATAGGCCCGCTCGAGCCGCCCGAGCCAACCCGGCATCCGGATCTGGGCTGCGCCCGAAAGCAGCGCCACCGTCTGGAAGCGGCAGGCGCGGACACCAGCCTCGAGCGCATCGCAGGCATCCTCGACGCCCTCGACAACGACGAGCCGCACGCTGAGCCCGTAGAAGCGCGCCAGGCGCCGGGCCTCAGCGCCGGTGCGGTCGAAGCTCTCGGCCGGGGCCGCGATCACGATCGGCAAGGGCCGGATTTCGGGGTCGATCGCGAGCAGCGCGAACAGAGCCGAAAGCTCGCGATGCCGATGGTCGAGCCCGATCACGACGCCCAGCGGCGCCTCGGCGTCGAAAGCGCCGATATCGAGATTTTCCACCGCGCGGGGCGGCGCGATCTCGGCGGCCTGCAAGGCCGGTGCGACCTGCCGCTCCACGACAGTGCTCGCCGTGGATGAACGCGGGTCGAGCAGGCCGAAGATGCGCTCCAGCGTTCGCCTTGCCTGGCCGCGGCCCGGATCGAGCGGCAGGAAGGCCGGCCCGGTGCCGTCGACCTCGAATTCGAGATAGAGCGGCTGGCCCGGCTCCGGGATGAGCTTCGGTGCAAAAACAATGAAGCCGTGGCTGTTGCGCCGGGCCGCCAGCGCCGGACCGAAGCGCGGATCCTCCATGAAGGCGGACGTGACGTCGGGCCGTTGCACGCGCGTCCAGAGACGATCGACGACGCAGGCCTGCGCGCCGCTGCGCAAGGTGACGGCCTTGACCTTGCGCTCAGGGTCGAACAGCCAGCCGATAATCAGCACGCCGGCATCCTCGATGACGGTCGCATCGTCGATGCCGGCACGGACCGGCACATCCAGCAGGCACACCGTGTCGCGCCCGTCGAAACGCTGCGAAGCCCGCCGCAGCTTCTCGGCCGTGCCCTGCGGCGCCACGCCGTTCTGCAAGCCGTCGCGCAGATGGCCGGGAACCGTGCTCGCTTCTAGCAGCACATGGCGCTCATAAACCTCGAGAGCCCGCCAGCCATCGTTGCCACGGAAATACAGGCGCTCGATCTCGCCCGGGTGGCGGACGGGACAGTCCTCCAGCAGCCCGAAGAAGCCGCGCGCGCCGTCGCCGAGATCGCCCCGCTCGAAGGTGCCGGCCTCCAGAACCGCCGGCGAGAGCCCACCATGCGCAATGAGCAGCTTCGTCCGCCCCGCCGCGAAATTCGAGGTCCAGCCCTGCAGGAAGACGCTCTCGTCCAGCGGCCCCATCACTTCGATGAAACCGCCCGGCTTGGCGACCGATTGCAGGAGAAGTCCGACTGCGCGTAGGCGTCGCGGATTGGACTTGCCCGCCAACAAGACTTCGAGCAACCCGTCGACGACGGTCGGGAACGCCGGCCCTGCCTCCTCGGCCAGCGCCTCGAGGAAGGCCGGCAAGGCGAGCGGCTTAGGCGTCAGGATCAGTCGCAGCGGCCGGCCCGGCCGGCCGAGCAGGATCGCTCCCGCGCCCGGCCGATCCGGCGATGGCGCGGGCGCCAGGCAGATGAAGCCGACGCCGACGGAGGGCTCGGCCTGCGGCCGGCGCCAGGTCAGCGCCATCGTCTCGACGCGGTTGCGCGGATTGCCGTCGAGGGCGACGGGTACCTTGCTCGGGATCGCGTCGCACGCTCCCATGATCAGGATCGCGTTCTCGCCGAGCGGCGTCCAGGCCACCGTCGGGGCCGGGCTGATATGCGTCCTCTCGGGGATGATGACCTCGTTCATGGCGTCACCTCCGAACCAGGAGCACAGCGAGCGTGACGAAGGACATCACCGCCGCCAGTCCCGACAGGAAACCGAGGATGACCGTGACCTGCCGCAGCGGGGCGCGGGCCTCCTTGCGAATGGTGGTCAGGCGCTCGTCGAAGCTCTTGAGAGTCGCATCGAAGCGGAGCTGGAAGACGTCGATCTCGGCCAGGCGCTGGCCGATCTGCCCTTCCACGGCCGCATCGGCTTCGGGATCGCGAGTGGGCGCCCGGTTCTGCTCGAGCTGGGCGGCGATCCGGTCCAGCTTCTCGCCCAGTTCCTTCTGCGCGATCTGCGTGCGCCGGTTGAGCGCGATCAGAGCCTCGACGCGATCGAAGAAGCGCGCCAGCGGCACGGCGACCGCAGCCTCCGCGGCCAGCTCGGCCGGCGGCGGGAGGCGCAATTCCAGCTCTACGCCGGTCGTGCCGGACACGCCGACGATCGTCAGCGTATTGCGCGCAGCGACGACGGCGTCGTCGAGTTCCATCGAGAAGGCATGTCGGCCATCGCCGATGCCGTTGCGCCGCAGATCGATGCGGTTCTGGTCGGCCGTGCTCTCCTGGACGAGCGCACCATCGCAGAACACCCTGACCAGAAGCCTCTCCTCCGGCCGGGCCTCGTCCCAGATCCAGCCATGCAGGCGATTGCCGTCGAGGGCATCGACGCGGCCATTGAGCCGTGCCGGCGTGACGTTCGGCAATCGGATTGCCTCGTCGCGGTTCGTGTCGTCGCGATTCTGGGTTGCGGTCATGCGGCCTCCGCAAGCTTGAGATTGTCGAACAGGGCGAGATGCCGTGCGGCGCACTCCGCAAGCGCCGGCTGCTCGACGATGCCGTCGACGAGCTGCTGCCAGAGGTCGTCCTCTTCGAGGGCGCGGCGCATGGCACGGGCGAGGTCGACCGGATCGCCCGGCCGGACATGGAGACCGTCAATGCCGTCGCGGACCATCTCCGCCATGCCGCCGATGCCGCTGACGATCAGCGGCCGGCGATGCTGGAACGCCTCCTGGATCACGAGCGGGGCGTTCTCCCACCAGACCGACGGCATCACCACCCAGTCGATCTCCGACATCAGCTCCGGCAGATCCTCGCGGCGATAGGGCCCGCATTGCGTGACGGCATCGCCGGCCTCCGAGAACGCCTGGCCGAGCGCCGTCGTGAAGGCCTCGCTCTGGAAGGGCGCGCCACCATGGATGCGCAGCGAGAAATCGCCGTCGCCCCGGGCCGCGACGAGCTTCGCCGCCTGGAGCAGCGGCAGCACGCCTTTCCAGGGATTGAGATTCCCGAAGTAGCCGAAATTGCCTCGCCGACCCCGAGTCGGGCGGTGCGCCGCAACGCTCCGGACCGGCCGCGCATTGGCGATGACCTCGATCTTCTCGGCTGGCAGGCCCCAGTCGACATAGCGCTGGCGCAAGAAGCGGCTCGGCGCGACGAAGCGATCGACCGCAGCCAGATGCGTCTTCAGGAAGCGTTCGCGCAGCAGGAAACGATCCGAGCCGATATCGGGGAAGCAGCCGTGGCAGGAGCCCGGCGAGGCGCCGGTGCAGCGCTGCTTGTCGCTCGGCCGCACCATCAACCCATCATGGTGGCAGATCGGATAGTAGTCGTGCAGCGTCATCACCAGCGCGGTCTGCGGCAGGAGCCGGCGCGCCAGCGTGAGGAACTCCGCCCCGATCAGCACGAGATGATGGATGTGGATCACATCCGGTCGGAACTCGTTCAGCAGCGTCGCGAGATCCTGGAGCGTGCCGTAATGGTCGATCTGGCTGAGATGGAAGCGGTCGAAATGGCCGCTCCAGAGCAGGAGGTCGCCCGCCTCTCCCGTCGCCTGGAAGGCGGTCCCGGGATGCGGCTGGCGATGGATCGCATTGGTCGCCCCAAGGAAGAGCACCTCGCAGCCCTGCTCGCGATAGGCCTGGGCGAGATCATGGGCGAAGATCTCCGTCCCGCCGGGATGCAGGTCGGGATGGTTGTGGGCGACGACGAGGATCCGGCGCGTCATTGCCCGGCTCCAGGCTTCGTCGCGATCAGCAGATCCTGGTAGTGGGCGGCGGTGGTGCCGCGCCAGTGGCCGCGCCGCAACCCTTCCGAGGCAAGCCCGGCCGCGGCGGCAGCTTCGAGCAGGTAGTCCGTATCGACGCCCGCCGCTGCCAGCGGCGCTTCCTCGATCGCATACCAGCCCGGCCCGTCCTGCCAGCGCTTGAACTTGAGCCGCTCCTGGCCGGTGCTCGTGCCGTCGATCGCGAAAGCGGTGAGGAACAGGCGTCCTCCGGGAGCGAGCAGCCGCGAGGCCTCGTTCAGATAGACGACAAGCTCATCCGGCGGCAGATGGGTCGCGACCGAGATCATCGTGATGAAGTCGAAGCTGCCATTGGCGAAGCCGAACTGGACTTCCGTCCCCGGCAGCGAGCCCTGCGGATTGTAGAGCGGATGGGCGATGTCGAGCCGCTGGAAGCGAAAGCGCGGATAGACCGGCGTGATCGTCTGGGCGCACCACAGGATGCCCTCCATGACGGGATCGACCCCGTCGTAGGTGCCGCGTTCGGGATCGAGGTATTGCGTCAGCGGCACAGCCATGCGGCCGATGCCGCAGCCGATATCGAGGATGCGCTCATGCGGGCGCAGCCGCCCCAGCCGGATGTAGTGGCCGAGGAACTCGGCCCCGATCGCGCGATAATCGCCATCGCCGACGAAGATGCTGCCCGCGGGCGGATGCGGCAGGAAGCGGTTGGTCTGGACCGACGCCATCAGGTAGTCGAGTTCCGCCGCGCTGATGCCAGCCGGGGACGACTGTTCGGGCGCGATCTGCCTCAGGGCCGTTATCGCCGTCATGCTGCTGTCGCTCTCCTGAGATTGACGCGGGGAATGAAATCGTTCTCCCGCGGCGCCGGCTGGCGCGGGGCGGGCTTCAGCGCCGTTTCGTCGATCGCGCCCATCAGCACGTCGATCTGGGCGTCCCAGCGCCGCGTCTGAAGCCAGGCATTGTGCTGGGAAGCGACACCGCGCATGTAGTCGCCGCTCTTGGAAATGGATTGGCGCTCGAGATGGTAGAGCGCCACGCCCGGCACGTAGACGATGCCGAAGCCGGCGCGACGCACCTTCAGGCAGAGGTCGCTGTCCTCGTAGTCGCCGATGACATAGCCGTGGTCGAAGCCACCGACATCGTGGAACAGATCGCGCAGCATCACGATGCAGGCCCCGGTCACGCCCGGCACGGGCCGTTCGACATTGGCCGGCGCATAGTTCGACGGCATGCCCTTGAAGTAATGATGGTTGAGCCAAGTGCCTTTGCTGTCGCGCTTGAAGAACAGGCCCGCATGCTGCAGCGAGCCGTCGTCATAGAGCAGCTTCGGGCCGACGACGCCGATCCTGTCACGCGGGCTGAGCTTCTCGCTCAGCATCGGCAGCCAGCCATTCGCGGCCGGGATCACGTCCGAGTTCACCAGTGCCAGGACCGGGCTGCGCGCGACTTTCGCGCCGGCGTTGCAGGCTGCCGAGAAGCCGCCATTGCGCCCCATCACGACGAGTTGCATCGGCAGGCCATAGGCGAGGTGCAGGCCGCCGAGCAGATGCGCGACCTCCGCCTCGTGCTCGGGCGAGTCGAGCACATAGATCAGCTCGGCCTTGTCCGCGAAGGAGGGATCGCCGGCGAAAGCCGCCACCTGCACGCGCAGGAATTCGTAGACGCGATAGAGCGGGATCACCACGGAGACGGACGGGTTCGCAACCTGCCTGCCGAAGCCGCGAACCCGCGGCTCGGGCAAGGTCTCGTGAAGCTCCTCCTGGCACGCGGCCAGAATCGGCGCGAGCGTCGTCTCCAGCGCATCTGCCGTGAGGAACTGCGGCGGAATGGCTGACAGCGCCCTTGCCCGGATGGCGGCGGGATCGGCCGGCTGGACCGGCGGCCGCAGGATCAGGGTGGTGCCGGATTTCAGCTTCACCTCGCAGCGTGGCTGCAGCACGGGAGCACCTGCCGCGTAACCCGCCGCCAGCGCCGCGAAACCGGTCGCCGGTCGAGCCGTTCCGTCGGGCCCCGGCGGCAATCGTGCCGGAAAATTCTGCAAACGATCGAGCATCGGGATCGTCCCGCGCCCACCACCATGCAGCATGATCTCCTCGAGCAGACCGTCCCGATCGCGCAGCCAGCCGCCGATCAGCAGGCCGGCCTTGTTGCAGACCGCCAGATCGAGTTCTGCCGCCGGCAGATCGTCATTGCGGTGAACGCTCTGAACGGCGAGCGGCAGACGCCGCTGCATCTCGATGGCGAGCAGCCGTCCCTGCTCGGAGAGTCCGGCAAGCTGCTCGACGAGCCAGTTGCGCAGGCCGTCGCGGCTCGCTGCCTTGCTGGCCCACCAGCGCCCCAGGGGCTGCGAGGACTGCCGCGGAAGCAGCGTCCGGACGACCAGCCCGCCCTCCCCCTGCAGGATCAGCAGGCCGCCACCGCGCGCGGGCGGCTCGTCCAGGACGAAATGAAATTCGTGCCGCCCCTTGCGATCGGCGGAACCGAGTCGCGAGCGCAGGTCCAGCCGCGTGAGCCCGGCGCCATCGAGCCGCGCGGCAGCGCGCAGCGCTCCGAAATCGGACTGCAGCGAGGTCTCGAACAGCAGGTTTCCCTCGACCAGCGTCGCCACCGGCGCGGCAGCGGCGATCTTCGGGAAGAGGACGGTGAGGAAGTGGCGCAGAAACGAAAGATATTGCGCCGTCGTCGACAGCCCGAACAGGGCGGGCCATGGCCCGGACAGCGCGCCGGCAAGCGCCAGCCTCGATTTGCCCGTCAAGTCGCGGAGGATCTCCGCCGGCTCCGCCAGGCTATGGACCAGCGTCGGATCGAAACTCGCGGTCACCTCGCCCTGTGGGCCCCGGTCGGACAGCGTCGCGACGATGCCGTCGTGTCCGGTATGCCGGAACACCACCGCAAGCCGCTCGCGCCCATCGCGCAGGCCGAGCAGGACCGAGGCTGAAGCGAGCCGCCTGCCATTGCCCGACAGTGCGATCGTGGCCTTGCCGAAAGGCGAGACCTCGCGCGTCCAGCACAACAGGAAGATCGAGCCGCCGAGCCGGTGCAACTCGAGATGCGTCGGGCATGAGTCCGCCATGAGGACGGGCGCCTGTGAGAGCATGAAATTTCGACCCTGCTGAGAGCGGCGCCGGCTGGTTTGGAGCCGACGCCGCGGATGGCAATCGTCAGGCGACCGTGAAGTAGGAGTTGGGGTCGCTCTGGATGTCGTCGGCCGTGACACCGATCAGGGTCAGGGTGTCGCCATTGCCGAGGTCGATGACGGCATTGCCGCCAACGGTCGTCGTGCGGGCCGCCAGATCCTCTGCGGAGGTGATGCCCGTCCCATTGATGTCGGACGAGATCTTCAGCAGGTCGTCGCCGGCATGGAAGTCGAGCACGACATCGTTGCCGCCGCCACCGGTGAAGCTGAAGATGTCGGAGCCCGCGCCGCCGGACAGGATGTCGTCGCCCGCGCCGCCGAAGAGCAGGTCGTCGCCTGCGCCACCCTGGAGGATGTCGTCGCCCGCACCGCCCTGAAGGATGTCCGCACCTGCGCCACCGATCAGGAGGTCGTCACCGGCGCCACCCTGCAGGATGTCGTTGCCGGCACCGCCGATCAGGACGTCGTCACCAGCGCCGCCCTGGAGGATATCGGCACCCGCGCCGCCCAGGAGAAGGTCGCTGCCGCCACCGCCCTGCAGGACATCGCTGCCGGCACCGCCGAACAGCACGTCGTCACCGGCACTCCCACTCAGGAAATCGTCGCCCTGACCGCCGAAGAGGACGTCGTCGCCCTCGTCGCCGAACAGCGCGTCGTCCCCGCTGTCGCCGAAGAGAACATCGTCGCCCTCTTCGCCGAACAGCGTGTCATTCCCACTCCCGCCATGAGCGACGTCATGCCCCGCCCCGGCGAAGATCACGTCACTGAACCGACTTCCCACCAGAAAATCGTCGAACGCACTTCCTTCGATTGTAGCCATTCGTCACCTCCTCGGCGAACTGAGGGTGTCGCCGAAGCCCGACGATCACATCGCCGCACGCCAGATCCGACACCGTTCCGATGACACGCGCTGCGCATCATCGCTCGACGATCCAAAGAGTACTCAATATATGCAGTGCAGCAAGTGTTTAATTCTGACCATTTTGCGACGCACAACCATTTAAGCTTCATTTCTGCCGCATTATACTATGAGCTTCAAACGAATTAGTATCGAAAATCGAAATACAATTGCCAGCACATTTCGCGCGAATGCTGCGCAAGCGAAATCAAAGCAATCTATCTCGTTGATTCAACGCCGAAAATCAGTCTTCCCGGAAAGCCCGGTTGAAGCTGTCGGTGAAGGGCGCGAGCAGATAGTCGATCGCTCGGCGCGAGCCGTTGACGATCAGCACCTCCGCGGTCATGCCGGCGTGGAGCACGATCTTATTCTCGCGCAGGCTCTCGGGACTGATCTCCGCGCGCACGACGAAATAGGCCGCATTGGTCTTCTCGTCGATGAGCTGGTCGGGGGCGACATAGCTCACCTTCGCCAGCAGCGGGGGAAGCAGGCGCGAATTGAACGCCGTGAGCCGGATGCGCGTTTCGGCACCGACCCGGATGACGTCGATGTCGCGGGGGTCGACCTTGGCCTCGACGACCAGCGGCTCCTGCTCCGGCACGATGTCGAGGATGGGCTCGCCGGCCGCGATCGCGCTGCCGGCCGTACGCATCCGGATATTCGCGACGATGCCCTCCTGCGGCGACAGCAGGACGAGCCGTCGCAGCACGTCCTCGGCCTGCACGATGCGCTCGTTCACCTCGGAAAGCATGAGCTGGCTGTCCTGGATCTCGCGGGCCACCTCGTTCTGGCGCTCAAGGCCGATCGAGAGAATCTCGAGGTTGGCACCAGCCACCTGCTGCTCGGCCTTGGCCTTTCGCGCGGCATTCTCTCCTGCGCGGCCGACGAGTTCGCTCTGCCGCGTCTGGAGTTCCACAAGCTGCGAACGCTTGGCGTAGCGCTTTTCATAGAGATCCGCCATCACGCGGGTCTCCTCGTCGATCAGCGTGCGCTGGTAGCGCGTCGCATCGATCTGCGCCTGAAGCGCTTCTGCCTCCGCCTGATGCTGCTCGATGACGCGCTGCTGGATGCGGATCTTGCCGTCATAGACCTGCGCGCGCGCCTTGAAGAGCGCCCGCTCGGCGCGCACGACCTCGCGCGCGATCGGCGTCTGGCCTCGCTCGATATCGTCGGGAAAGTCAATCTCTGTCGCCTCGGCCTGTTCGGCCCTGAGCCGTGCGAGCTTCGCCTCGAGCCCGACGCGCTTGCCCTGGAGTTGCTGCAGCTCGGCCCCGGCGCGCGCGTCCTCGAGCCGCAGCAACGGCTCGTCCTTGGCGACACGCTCGCCTTCCGTCTTGAGCAGCATCTTCAGCACGCCGCCCTCGAGATGGCTCACCGTCTTGCGCTTGCTGTCGACCGCAACCACACCGCTCGCCACCGCGGCATTGTCGAGCTTCGCCGACACCGCCCATGCGCCGAAGCCGCCGAAACCGACGCCGACCGCCGCCACGCCGGCCAGCACCAGATTCCGCAGCGACGGCCGGCGCTCCTCCTGCTCGTCAGGAAGCGCCGACAAGGCCACCGCACGGTCCGGCAGCTTGACCAGAGCCTGCCCGGTCATGCCGACACCTCGCGGATTGTCGCGACAGCCGCCGGGGCCGAGGGCTTGTTGGCGGGGTCCATCTCGACGAGACCACTGGGCGTGATCATCCCGGCGATGGCGGAGCGCGGCCCGAATTGCTGGACCCGGCCCTCGCGGAGCACGAGGATCTTGTCGACCACCTGCATCACGGACGGGCGATGGGCGATCAGCACCACGATCGCGCCGGCCTCGCGCGCGGCGTTGATGGCACGGATCAGACTCTGCTCACCCTCGGCGTCTAGGTTGGCATTGGGCTCGTCGAGCACGATGAGCCGGGGCATGCCATAGAGCGCGCGCGCAAGCCCGATGCGCTGGCGCTGGCCGCCGGACAGCTTGAAATCGCCGTCGTTGACATGGGTGTCGTAGCCCAGCGGCAGCCGTCCGATGAGCTCGTGGACGCCTGCAATCCGGGCCGCTTCCAGGATGGCGTGCGGATCGGGCTTGCGCAGGCGCGCAATGTTCTCCGCGATCGTGCCGTTGAGCAGCGAGACCGACTGCGGCAGATAGCCGACCATCGCGCCAAAGGAACCGCGCTCCCACAGATAGACGTTGTGACCGTCAAGATAGATGCCGCCGACATTCGGCTTCAGCACGCCGACCATGAGCCGCGCCAAGGTCGACTTGCCGGCCCCGGATGGACCGACGACGCCGAGCACTTCGCCGGGCTGAAGCGTGAAGGACACGCTCTTGATCACGGTCTGCTCAGAACCTGACGGTGCAAAGACGACGCGATCGATGACCAGATCGCCCTGTGTCGGCGGCGTCGGCACGGTCTGGCGCTGCGAGGTCCGCGACTGCAGCAGCTCCTTGACCCGGTTCCAGGCGGTCGCCGCCAACACCCATTGGCGCCAGTCGGCAATCATCGAGTCGAACGGCGCGAGCAGACGGCCGAGGAGGATGCTCGCCGCCATCAGCGTGCCCGCCGTGACCTCGTTTCGAATGATCAGCACGGCGCCTGTGGCATAGACCGCAAGCTGCATCATCATGCGCAGGGAGCGAGTCAGCGCCGCGATGAACTTGGCGCGCTGGGTGCCGCTGTCGAGATGCTCGATCATCGCAAGCTGCTGGCCGCGCCAGCGGGCGGCCAGCGCCGGCAGCATGCCCATCGCCTCGATCGTCTCGGCGTGGCGGAGGCTCGCGCCGACCTCGTTGATGCTGGCGACGCCCTCGGCATTGGCTTCCTTCAGCACGCGCCGGGTCAGCACGTCGGAAAGTACGCCGAGCACGAGCAGGATCACCAGCGAGACGAGGCCGACGAGGCCGTAGACGGGATGGAGGGCGAAGAGCACGGCCAGGAAGATCGGAGACCAGGCCGCTTCGAGCGGCGTCGCGACGGCGGAACTCGCGATGAAGTAGCGAATGTCGTTGAGGTCGCGGATGGCCTGGGTCGCCTGACCGGAGCCCTGCTCGAGCGAGGCACTGACCGCTGCCTGCAATGCCGGCAGATTGAGCTGACGCGCAAAAATACTCGCCATAGCCTGAAAGGTCAGCGAGCGGACGAACTCGACCACGCCATAGAGGAGAAGCCCTCCGACAGCGATGACAAGCAGCATCGTCAGCGTGTCATAGCTGCGGCTGACGACCACACGGTCCTGCACCTGCATCATGAAGAGCGGCACGATCAGAAGCAGCAGATTGACGAACAGGCTGAGGAAGCCCGCATAGGCCAGGCCTCCCACGAACGAGCGCTGCAGGCCTCGGATGAGTATATCCGGCGCCGGTGACTTCGCCTTCATTCAGATCTCCGGATCGAAAGCCCGCAATTGGGCAAAGAGCCGCCGCGAAGCAGAACCTGACGCCAGCCAATAGGAAGGTTGACACGTCAGAGATGGCAAGACAATGACAGATAATCACCTGATAAATCCGGGTTAATATCGACAATTAAGGCGAAAAATCGAAACAATTTGAAAATCGAAACAGTTCGCCCGGATGTATCTGTCGACAAAGTCTACAAATCTCGCGATCAGAGGTGGCATGTGCTTTGCGTGTAGGCTAATCCTCGGAAGTGGGATTCGTTCGGGTCGGGGTTACCCATTTTGACAGCAAGGCGGAGTAGGAAATGCAGTCCAAGCCGCACAGCAGCGAGCAAGTCCCGGACAGAATGCAGAACGGCCATCATCACAGAACAATGGAACCTCAGCGGGACGCGGATGCTGCCTCCTCGCGCACCGGGGTCTCCCCGCTCGACCTCGCGCGTGTCATCGAGCGCGTCAGCCGGCGCTTCCTCGACCATATGCGGCTGGAGCTGACCAAGCTCGGCGTCGATGACATCTCGCCTTCGCAGGTCATGGTGCTGCTCACCATCGGCCAGGGCGAGATCGCGGTCCGCGATCTGCTCGACCGGGGCCACTATGTCGGATCGAACGCGTCCTACAACCTGAAGCAGCTGGTCGAGAGCGGCTATCTCGAGCGCGGAGCCTCGCCGCGCGACCGGCGGCTGGCGCGCATATCCCTGTCGCTCAAGGGCCAGATGCTCTGCGAAAGGCTGCGTCTGCTCGACGATTCAAGTCCGTTCTCCCAGAACCTCGACTTCAATGCCGAGGCCGATCTGCAGACGACCTACGACACGCTGCGCAAGCTCGAACAGTGGTGGAGCGATTCCTTGCGTTTTGGAGGCGTCCTGCTCGCATCATGCATGTCCTATTCGTACATCGCTCCGGATCTGGTCAGTTCGCTCATCTGATCGCGCGCCTCGTTTCCGGGGGCGCGGAGGTGACGCTGGTGACGGAGCATGCGGCGCCCGAGCAGGCGGGCGTCAGGCAGCTGACCTATGCGGTCGGCCCAGCGACCACGACGCATGTCGCGCTCGCGGCGACGGACTATCACATGCGCACCGGCGAGGCCGTAGCCGGTCTGCTGGGCCAGCTCGCCCGCACCGACCCGCCCGATGTGGTCATTGGCCATATCGGCTGGGGCGGAATGCTGTTTGCGCGCGATGCGCTGCCGGACGTGCCTCTGCTGGGCTACTGCGAATATTACTACAACAGCGCGGGCTCCGATCTCGATTTCGATCCCGCGGTTACGATCTCAGACGCCGAACGCCAGCGCATCCGCATGCGCAACGCCGCGCAATTGCTGACGCTGGAGGCGCTCGACGCCGCCTATGCCCCGACGCGGTGGCAGCAGTACCAGTATCCCGCGCATCTGCGCCCGCGCATCGCGGTCTGCCATGACGGCATCGACGCGCACGCCTGCCGTCCCGATCCGAATGCTGTTCTGCAGCTCCCCGACGGGCGCGTCTTGCGGCATGGCGATCCGGTCGTCACCTTTGCCGCCCGCGATCTCGATCCCTATCGTGGCTATCCCGAGTTCATGCGGGCAGTCGCGCGGGTCGCCGCGCGCCATCCGGACGCCATGTTCGTGACCGTCGGTGGCGACGGGCCGGGCTATGGCCGGGCACGCGAGGATGGGCGTCGCTGGCGCGAGGTGATGCTCGCCGAAACCGGTCTGACGGATCGCGTGGTGCACATTCCCTGGCTCGCCCCCGACCAGCTGGTGCGGCTGTTCCAGGTCTCAGCCGCCCATGTCTACCTGACCGTGCCCTTCGTTCTATCCTGGTCGCTGCTGGAGGCGATGGCCTGCGGCAGCCTCATCATCGGCTCCGATACGCAACCGGTCCGGGAGGTGATCACCGACGGGGTCAACGGCCTGCTCGCCCCCTTCCACGACACGGCCGCGCTGGCGCAGCGGATCGAGGAGGCGCTGCATAGAGGCTCCATGCTGGGCGAGTTGCGTCGGGCCGCACGCGCGACCATCCTGTCCGGCTATGAGCGCGAACGCTGCATCGACCGCCAGCTCGGCTGGATTGCAGGACTGAGCCGGCAGCGGGAAGCCGTGCCGGCCTGATCGTCGCCGCGCTACTGCAGCGTCGTGTAACCAGCCTTCCTGAAGGTCATCGCTTCGGTGATCAAGCGGCCCGCACGCACCGGGCGGACGCCGGCCTCTTCCCAGCCATCGGCCGCCATCAGACGCGAGACCATGCTGTGCAGGCGCTGGATGTGATCCTCGCGATCGTCGTCCAGCCAGCTGCCCCACCACTCCTCGATCAGCCCGATCAATGGCTCCAGCGGCGGAGCCCCGCTTTCGGCGGCGTATTGCAGCGCCGCGTGGCCAGCGGGTGATGAGATGATTTCCCAAATCTGGAGAGGCTCCGTCCCCCTCAACATCGAACCTAATCCCTGTTCGTTTATCCGCATTCTGCGGTGAGTTGTTTGCCACATTACGCGCCATCCGGCTAAGCGGATGCGCGAAAGTGCTGAACAATATCTGGATGCAATTGCGTACCTAGACACAGTCCCGTGAGCCCATCGGCCGGCCGCACGCCCGCCGGCGGCCCTGGTCTGAACGCACAATCCGAGACAGAATTGGCCGTCAGCGCGGCCTGCGCGCGATCCCGACATCGTGCAGCAACATGCCGGCGACCATCGCTGCGGCGAAGGCTAAGACCGACGACAGCCCCAGCGTCAGCGCCGACACCGCCGGCCCCGGGCAGAAGCCCGCCAGCCCCCAGCCGATGCCGAACAGGGCCGAGCCAGCCAGGAGGCGCCGGTCGATCGCAGCTCTCTCCGGCAGGTGAAACCGCTCGTCCAGCACCGGCCGCGCGAGCCGGCGTTGCAGCAGGACGCCGGGCACAGCCGCCACCAGCGCTCCGCCGAGCACGAACATCAGGCTCGGATCCCAGTGGCCGCTGGCGAGATCGAGGAAACCGACGACGCGGGCGGGATCAACCATGCCCGAAAGCGACAGACCGAAGCCGAACAGCGCGCCGGCCAGCATCGCGACGGCCAGCCGCGCAAGGACCTGCGCACTCATCGGACCAACCCCACAGCCGTGGCCGTGACGATACCGGTCGCCAGGAACGTCGCTGTCGCCGCCATCGAGCGTGGCGAGAGCCGCGCCAGCCCGAGAATGCCGTGGCCGGAGGTGCAGCCCGAGCCCATGCGCGTGCCGATGCCGACCAGCAGGCCGGCCAAAACGACCACCGGCCAGGACGCGGCGACGGTCACGTCCGGGAGCAGCCCGAAAACGAAAGCGTGCAGCAGCGGCCCGAGCATGAGTCCAGCAAGGAAGGCACCATTCGCCAGAACCTGCCGGCCGCCGAGCAGGCCCCCGACGATGCCGCTGATGCCGGCGATGCGGCCGTTGACGAGAAGCAGCAGCACGGCGGAGGCGCCGATCAGCATGCCCCCGAGGAGGGCTGGCCAATAGGCAGTCATGGCTGCTCCTCGTCGGCGCAGAAGATTGTGTAGAGCGCCTCGATCAGCCGCGCGGCCTTGGCTTCGCTCAAGCGGTAGAAGATCTGCTTGGCCTCACGTCTCGTCTCGACGACGCCGGCATCGCGCAGCACGCCGAGTTGCTGCGACAGCGTCGGCTGGCGGATGCCGAGCTTCTCTTCGAGCTCGCCGACGGCATACTCCCCTTCCGCCAGCGTGCAGGCGAGCATCAGGCGCGCGGGATGCGCCAGTGTCTTCAGCAGCGATGCCGCCTCGCTCGCGCGCGCCTCCATATCAGCCGGCGCCATCCCGGCGCGCGGCGTTATGTCGATCGCCGTCACCAGACCGCCCCGGTCAGCGCGTCGAGCGGGAACTTGAGGTAGCGCCGCCCGTTCGCTTCCGGCTCGGGCAGGCGGCCGCCGCGGATATTCACCTGCAGCGCATGCAGGATCAGCTTCGGCATCGGCAACGTCCGGTCGCGCGCCTCGCGCAGCCTGACATATGCGGCCTCGTCCATGCCGACGACGTGCGGATTGGCGCGCTTCTGCTCGGCGACGGTGCTCTCCCATTTCGCGTTTCGACCGTTCGGCCGGTAGTCATGCCCGGTGAAGAGGCGCGTCTCGTCGGGCAAGGCGAGGATCGCCTGGATCGAGGCCCACAGGGCCTTGGCGCTGCCCCCCGGAAAATCGGCCCGCGCCGTGCCCGCATCCGGCGTGAACAGCGTGTCGTGGATGAAAGCCGCATCGCCGATGACATAGCTGACCGAAGCCAGCGTGTGGCCAGGCGAGAACATCACCTGCCCTTCGAGCGAACCGACCTTGAAACTGTCGCCCTCATTGAAGAGCCGGTCCCATTGCGAGCCGTCCGTCGCGAGTTCCGGCCAGTTGTAGATCGCCTTCCAGAGCTTCTGCACCTCGGTGACATGCGCGCCGATCGCCTTCGGCGCCCCCGTCTTGCTGCTGAGGTAATCCGCCGCCGAGAGATGGTCGGCATGGGGATGAGTATCGAGGACCCAGTCGACGCCCAGCCCCTCGCGCGCGACATGGGCGAGGATCGCATCGGCGCTGGCCGTACCGATCGAACCCGACTTCTCGTCGAAGTCCAGCACCGGATCGATGATGGCGCAGCGTCGCGTCGCGGGATCGCTGACGACGTACTGGACGCTGCCGCTGCCGGGCTCGTAGAACGCCTCGACATGGGCGCGCCTTTGCGCCTCTCGCTCCAGCCAGCGGGCCGCCCCCGCCAGATCGAAGCCATGGCTCCGGCCGAAGGCCTCGACCTCGCCGCGCTGCATGCGCCCATCGAGAACCTCGCCGAGAACATGCAGTGTCAAGGCGCGCGTGCCGCCCTTGCAATGAGCAAGGACCGGTCCGCCTGCATCCCGCATTGCCTGCTGGAAGGCGCGGATGTCGGCAGTCGTGATGGTCGCCCCGGTCACCGGCACGAAGCGGTAGGCGAGCCCGGCGCGTTCGGCCGCTGCCTTCTCGGCAGCGTTGCCCGGCTGGTCCTGATCCTCGCCGTCGGGCCGCAGATTGACCACGGCGACAAAGCCATCGTCCGCCAAGCCGGCGAAGGCCCGCAACGGGGGCTGTCCGGCAACCGTCAGTGCTTCGCTGATTTTCGCGTCGGTCATCGATCCGCCCCTTCAATCTATCATTATACATATCATAATAATGTATATCGTCAAATCGAGCCAAGCAGCACCCGGGCCATGCGCCCGGGGCAGGATCCTAGCGCTTCCGCCGCCAGCCTTCGACCCGGTCGATGATCCAGTGGGTGAAGCGTGCCATCGGCCGTTGCAGGAACGGCACATCGGCCGCGAGCAGCATCAGCCCGAGCGGCAGCATCCAGACGCCGAGGATCGGCAGGAACGAAAAGATCCCTCCGAAGATCAGCGCGATCCCGGCCGGCAGCCGCGCCCAGCGCGAGGATGGATGACGCAGCCAGCGCAGGCTGGAAGCGAGACGATGCGGCAGGTCCCGCTCGAGCCGCCTGAAGGCGGCGCGCAATTCCTGCTCTCCTGTGGATCGGGCCATCGACGGTTCAGGACTGTGTGATGGGAGACGTCACGGCTCAACGTGCCAGGACATCGGCGAATTCCGGATGCCGGCGCGCCCAGGCGGCGACGAAGGAACAGGCCGGCACGATCCGGCGGCCGGTCGCCCGCGCATTCTCGAAGATGCCGAGCGCCAGCAGCGAGCCCAGCCCGCGGCCGTTGAACGCAGGTGGCACCTCCGTATGCGTTACGATCAGCCGGTCGCCGTCGCGACGGAAATTCGCAAACGCCATTCCACCGGGAAAAGCCATCTCGAAACGGCTTCCCGCGACATTCTCGACCACAGGCTGGGCCTCGACCAGATCCATCATTCGTCCCCTTCCGAGCCTGAACGGCACGAACCGGCGCTTGTTCCCGGCAGCATCAGATGGGGACGGAACCGGCTCCAACCAAGCTCGGGGCCTACGGCCGGCGCGCCGTCACCACGAACATCGGTACGTCGCCTGGATAGGGCGGAGCCGCGAACAGGTGCTGCCAGGAGAGCGCCTTGCCGAAGCCGGCATCCGTGAGCATCTGCCGCATCAGCACCTCGGTCAGCCCGTCATGCAGCGGCAGCCTGGCCGCGAGCGTGGGGTCATAGGTCGAGCGGTATTGCGGGGCGACCGACCAGAGCCCATCCGACACCACGACCAATCCGCCCGGGCGCAGGATTCGATGCGCCTGCAGCAGCGCATCCATTGGCCGCTCCAGCGTCCACAGCACATTGCGCAACGTCACGATGTCGGCCGAAGCCGGCTCGATCGCCGCTTCGTCGATCACCGTCGCCTCGAAGGTGATATCGAGGTTCATCGCCTGCGCCGCGGCCCGTGCGACCGCGAGCATGCCGTCCGACCCGTCATAGCCCCTGACGCGGTGGCCGAGCGAGGCCGCGATGAGGGCACACGCGCCCGTGCCGGTCCCGAGATCGACGACATCCTGCGGCCCTTCCGCCTCGAAGGCGGCCGCCAGCACCTCACGCCAGGTCTCGCGCTGTGCGACATGGGAGGCAACGCCGTCGAATTGCGGTGCGCGAGCGCTCCAATAGGCCGTGACGGCGTCCTGCGTCGCTTCGCTCATCGTGCAATGCCCTCATCGGATGGATCGATCAGATATTCGATATGGCGGCGCCCCGAAGCCCCCGCGCGGATGCTGACCGCAACGCCGAACACCCGGGAGATCAGGTCCTCAGTCAGCACCTCCGAAGGCGTGCCCGAAGCCACCACCCTGCCCTCATGCATCACCGCGATCTCATCGCAGAACAGCGATGCGAGATTGAGGTCGTGCAAGGCGAGGATGCAGGTCACGCCGAGGCGTCGCAGCAACGCCAGGATCGAAAGCTGGTGCTGGATGTCGAGATGGTTGGTCGGCTCGTCGAGGATGAGTTCGCGCGGCTCCTGCGCCAATGCGCGGGCAATATGGACGCGCTGGCGCTCGCCGCCGGACAGCGTGTGCCAGAGCTGGTCATGCCGCTCGCTCATATCGACGCGCTCGAGCGCCGCCTCCACGGCCGCCTCGTCCGCATCGGTCCAGGAGGCGAGCGCGCCGCGATGCGGCGTCCGCCCCAGCTTGACCACGTCGCAGACCGAGAGCTGCACCTCGGTCGAGGCCTGCTGCTCGACGAAGGCGAGGCGTCTGGCAAGGTCACGCCGCGCCATCGTCGCGAGATCACGATCATCGAGCGTGACGACGCCACTCTCGACCTTGCGCAGCCGGCAGAGCAGCCGCAGCAGGCTCGACTTGCCCGAGCCATTGGGGCCGATCAGCCCGAGAATGCGTCCGGGCTCGGCGCGCAGCGTCACGCCGTCGACGATCATCTTTCGCGCCGCGCTCCAGCGAATGTCATGCGCCGCGAGCGTCATGTCGCGCGCCTCGCGCGATAAAGGATGAGCGCGAAGGCCGGCGCTCCGAACAGCGCCGTCACCACCCCGATCGGCAGGATCTGCTGCGGGACCAGGATGCGCGAGAGGATGTCGGCGAGGATCATGAAGATCGCGCCGATCACCAGGCAGGTCGGCAGGAGCCGCGCATGCGCCGGCCCGACCAGAAACCGTGCCGCATGCGGAATGACCAGCCCGACAAAGCCGACCGTGCCGACGATTGAGACCATCGTCGCCGTCATCACCGCCGTCGTCGCGAACAGCACGATTTTGACCCGCGCCACGGCAACGCCGAGCGAAGCCGCCGCATCCGCCCCGAAGGCGAAGGCGTCGAGCACCTTGGCGTGCAGCATGCAGATTCCGAAGCAGATCAGCGCCACCGGCGTCGCGACCCAGACATCCGGCCAGCGCACGCCGCCGAAATTGCCGAGCAGCCAGAACATCACGCCGCGCGCCTGCTCGGCATTCGCGAGCGTGGTGACGATCGTCGCCGTCGCCGCATTGAAGAGCTGCGAACCGGCGACGCCGGCCAGGATCACACGATCGCTCGAACCGCCGGCGCCTGTGGCCAGCAATGCGACGACAGCAAGCGCCGCGATCGCGCCCAGGAAGGCTCCACCGGACAGTGTCAGGACGGTGCCTCCGAAGCCGAGAATCATCACGGCCACGGCCCCGGTTGAGGCGCCGGCCGAGATGCCCAGGATGTAGGGCTCGGCCAGCGGGTTGCGCAGCAGCGCCTGCAAGATCGCGCCCGACAAGGCCAGCGTCCCGCCGCACAGCGCCGCGAGCAGCGCCCGGCTCAGGCGGTAATCGAAGATCACCCCCTGCTGGATCGCGCTGACGGGATAGCCGAGATTGAACACACCGTTGCCGAGCGCCTGGAAGGCGGTCGACAGCGGGATCTTCATCTCGCCGATGGTCACGGCAAGCGCGATCGCGGTCACCAGCGCCAGCAGCGCAGCGAGCGCGATCGCGATACGCGCCGGCCAGTTGGGAGCTATCGGCGCGTGGCTCACGAGATTCGGCTCACAGGGTTTCGCTCCGGTTGCGCCTGCTGCGCTTCGGTTCCCCTCACTTGGCCAGCCCGAAGCTCTCGATGCCCTTGGCGAGCGCCTCGATGCCGTCGACCGTGTCGAGCCCGGCGCGCGTCGCACCGACATCCATCACGACGATGCGGTTGTTTCGGACGGCGTCGAGCTTGCTCGCGACCGCGTCGGTCTTGAGGAAGTTCAGCTTCAGGTCGATGTCGTCGGCCGGGAAGCGGCGCCTGTCCATCTTAACGACGACGATGACGGCGGGATTGGCCGCAGCGACACTCTCCCAACCGACCAGCGGCCATTCCTCATTCGTGGTGATGATGTTGCGGGCGCCGAGCTTGGCGAGGATATAGGCCGGAACGCCGTTCTTGCCGGCAAGGAAGGCGTCGCCCTTGACGTCCTTGCTCGAGAACCAGACCGTCACTGGAATATCCTTCGCGCCATTGCCCGCAACCGCCGCAACCGCCTTCGCCTCGCGCGCCTTCAGTTCCGCGATCAGGGTGTCGGCCTTGTCAGCGACATCGAAGATCTGGCCGAATTCGCGGATGTTGCGATAGACCAGCTCCATCGTGAACATCTGCGTGCGGACGCCGTCACCGGCGCCGGAGTTGTCCTTGCCGACGCAATCGGACGGCGAGACATAGGCCGGTACCTTCAGCTTGGCGAACTGGTCGCGCTTCCCGACGATGCCGTTAGGCCCGACATGCCACTCGAACATCGCGGTGACGAGGTCCGGCTCCTGCGCGACGACGGCCTCGAAACTCGGATCATTGTCGGCCAGCCGCTTCACACCGGCATTCGCGGCCTCGAAGCGCTTCGCCACCGGGCTGAACCAGACGGCCGTTCCGACAAGCCGATCACCGAGACCGAGCGCGTAGAGAATCTCGGTCTGCGTCTGGCCGATCGCGACGACGCGCTTCGGGGCCTTGTCGAAGGTGACCTGATGGCCGCAATTCTCGATCGTCAGCGGGTAGCGTGTCGCCTCCGCCTTGGCCGAAACGACGCCCCCGGCGAGGAACGGCAGGGCAAGAGCAACAGCGCACATGGATTGGCGCAGGCCGCGGGCAGATCGGGTCATGGGGAGGTCCGGCTGGAAATGCTGATGGGAAGGCGAGGCGATGGGGGCCCCGCTGGCCTCATCGTCTATATGACATGTAATAACATTACAATATTGTCTGTCGCCGGCGCGCGGCATCGCACGCCCGGAATCCAGGCTTCGGTGGTAACCCCATGAAAAAGCTGTCTGCATCATCGCTAACCCCGTGACGATTGAGGGGGCATGCGATGGGCGCGCGCGAGGAGCTTGCGGGTCTGGACGGCCCGGCCCGTTCGCGCACGACCGATCAGGACACCCCGCCCGAAGGACCGTTCAGTCGATCAGGGCAGGTCTCCTGGCTCGCGGGTCGGGGCCTGCTCCGCCCGGCCTTCCCAGCGCTGGTTGCGCCAGTGGACGATGGACGGAAAGCTCGCCGCTTACAGTTGCGGGGGCAGCCTCGGCTTTGGCGTGAAGCCTCACCGAATTCCCTCTTAGCCCCGGCCGGAACGACCGGGGAACCGTGATCGAGATTCACGATAGAGGCGCAAGCGTCGCCGTCAAGCTCAGAGCAAATCGCCAGGGCCGGTTCCGCTACTCCCAGACGAAGCCCATCTCGTAGATGACGGGGGCCACCGCCCTCATCTTCGGATCGTCGGACGAGAACTCGCGGTCGCCTGACACCGCATCCTGCGCCGCGCCGGGCGCGTCCTTGGCGGCCTCGAAGCGCACGAGGATGCGGCAACCGCCGGGCGGCTTGGCGAGCGCGCCGCCACGCCAGTCGCTGACCGTGCCGGAATAGTCCCAATCGAAGCCCGCGAGCTCAAAGGGTTTGCCGTTGACGGCCTCGACCTGTGTCAGCGGTTGGCCCAGGCTGAGCGTCCCAGCCTGGGCACGGGCGGCGATCCGCCAATGATAGCCTTTCGACAGGGCGGTCGCGTCGATCGCCCGGCCGAAGGTGACCATGCGCGGGCGCATGCGCTTGGCGCGGTCGTTCCAGAGGACTTCGATTCGGCGCGTCCGATCCGAGGCGAACAGCACGCTGCCGACCTCCGTCTCGCCCTCGCCGATCGAAAGCTTCCTGATCGAGATATTGCGAGCGCCGAATGCCTTCGACAACGAGGCGTGGCTCGCCTGCCGCGAGATGGGCCCATCGCAAGTCAGGACGGGGCCGATCTCCTGCGCCTGCGCAACCGTGGCTGCGAGCAGCGCGACCGAGAAGAATGGAACGAAACCGATCGTCGGCCGAAGGCGCTGCATCGTCGCGCGCCTCGCTAGCCCTGCCGTGGTGGCGGGCTCAGTGCCGCGTCCCGCTGCTGAAGGCGCCCGTACGCAGCTTGTCCGGCAGCGCCTCGGCGAAGACGGCCGTGGCCTCCTCGCCATAAGTGTCGACCAGCGTGCGGAAAGCGGCGAAGAGCGCGGCATGGGCCAGCGCATCGCTGTCCAGCCCATCCTGCTGCGCTTCCGTGAAGGCATCCTCGACATAGCCATAGGCGACGCGCCGAGCGTCGTGGCTGTCCTCGGCGAGAGGCGTATCGAGCGGCAGATCGTCGGAAATGATGGACATGAAGGCGAAGACTCTGCGGCTTGTTCGAAGGGGCGTTCTATCGCGCTATTTCGTTTCGCGTGGTGCGAATCGCGCCAGTTTCGGCCCGCTTCGCAACGCTCGACTTCATTTGGAACATAGGCCGTGCCAGCGCGGGACGCTACTACGCCGTTTAGGAAAGGTTAACGCGACTCCGAAATTCCGGTGCAAAACGACCGTTCGCCCCGCCCTGTCACCTATCCGCCATAGCGGCCCGCCAGTGAGCGGGCGAGGCGCTCGCCCTCGGCTGCCAAACGCGTCGAGGCTTCCTGCGTGCCCGGCGTGCAGGAGCGATGCGTCAGAGCATAGGCACGAAAGCCGCGGTTATAGGCGCTGGTCAAGCGCTCGCGGCGCAGCGGCGTGCGTCCCTCCGCCTCGATCAGCGCGGTCATGCGGTCGCGCCATTCCTGCGCCTCCTTGCCGGCACAGAGCGTGCGCAGATAGGCCAGCGAGCCCATGATCTCGGCGAGCTTCAGCAATTGCGGTTCATAGGGCGGTGGCGGTGGCTCGGGTGCAGGCGCAGGCGCTGGTTCTGCCGGCTTTGTAGCGGCCGGCGGGCGCTGCTGAGACAGGACCTCCTCCGTCGGAAGGCCCACGAGCAGCACGAGCAGCCACAGCGCCGCCCGCTTCATGCGCCTTCTCCGGCCCCGATCAGGATACCGCGCGCACGGCGAAGCACATCGGCCAGTTCACGCGTCGTCGCAAGGCCACCGAGCCTGAGCGGATCGACCCACATCACAGCACCCGCTTCCGGCCCGGTCTGCGGTTCGCCCGCGAGCCATTCTCCGACGAAGGAGGCGACGACGAAATGATGCGTGAGGTCGCCGGCCGCATCGCGCCCGAAGATTTCGACATGGCGGTTGAAGCCGACGATCCGCGCGGTCACGCCGACCTCCTCCTCGAGTTCGCGCAGCGCCGCCTGCTCCAGCGTCTCGCCGGCCTCGACCTTCCCGCCGGGCAGGGACCAGAGCTGGTCGGCAGGCGGCTTGGTCCGCGTCGCGAGCAACACCTTGCCGTCCCGGAAGACCGCGACGGAAGCCGCGAGCACCGGTCGGGCGGGTGCCTTGCCCGCCGCGGGGAAGCGGATGACCTGCCCGCCCTCGCCGCTCATTGCGCGCGGTCCCGGCTCATACGTGCTGGCCACCGTTGATGTGCAGTTCGGAACCCGTGACGTAGCTCGAGGCGTCCGTGCACAGGAAGTAGATCGCCTTGGCGACTTCATCGGTCTTGCCGAGGCGGCCCATCGGCAGGTTCGCGACGATCTTCTCGGTACCCGGCGACAGGATCGCGGTATCGATCTCGCCCGGCGAGATAGAGTTCACCCGGATGCCGAGCGGTCCGAAATCCGACGCCATCTCGCGCGTCAGGCTGGCGAGCGCCGCCTTCGAGGTCGCATAGGCCGCACCGGCGAAGGGATGCACGCGGGAGCCCGCGATCGAGGTGACGTTGACGATCGTGCCCTTGGCCGCGGTCAGTTCGTCGAGCAGACCGCGCGCCAGCATGATCGGCGCGAAGAAGTTGACCTGGAAGACCTTGTGCCAGTCGTTGAAGGAGGTCGTCGCGGCACCGAGGCGGGCACCCTTGGGTCCCTTCGGCGAGATGCCGGCATTGTTGACCAGCGCATTGAGCTTGCCGCCCTCGGCTGCGAGCCTGCGCTTGATCTCGGCGATACCGCGCATCGTGTCCTCGGGGTCGCCGAGATCGATCTGGACATGATCGTCGGCGCCCGACGGCCAGGGGCATTTCTCCGAGAAGGCCTGTCGCGAGCAGGACAGGATCCGCCAGCCAGCCATCGCGAACTGCATGACCGTGGCATGGCCGATGCCGCGGCTCGCCCCCGTCAGCAGCATCACCGGGCGCTTGCCCGGCTCGGTCTTGGGAAAATCGAATTTCGGCATCGCCATCTGGCCAGATTTCCTCTTAGTGTCCCTGGAGTGTTCTCAAGGATAAAGGCGCGCGCGCGTCCAGGGCTCGCCGGCGGCGCCGCGGCGGAAGACGACGCGGTCATGCAGCCGGAAGGCACCGTCCTTCCAGAATTCGAGATAGACCGGCGTGATGCGAAAGCCGGTCCAGTGCGGCGGCCGCGGGATCGTGCCAAGTCCGAACTTCGCAGCCTGGACGGCCACGGCCTTCTCGAGCGCGAAGCGGCTTTCCAGCGGGCGCGACTGCTGCGACGCCCAGGCGCCGATCCGGCTGTCGCGCGGGCGCGATTGGAAATAGGCGTCCGCCATCTCGTCGCTGACGATCGAGACAGGACCACGGATGCGGATCTGGCGGCGCAGGCTCTTCCAGTGGAAAAGGGCCGCGGCCTTGGGCTGGCCGAGAAGCTCCTCGCCCTTCTGGCTCTGCGTGTTCGTGTAGAAGACGAAATCCTCGCCGTCGCGCCCATTCAGCAGGACCATACGGCTATTGGGCATTCCCTCGGCATCGACCGTCGACAGCGCCATGGCATGCGGGTCGTTGGGCTCGCTCTTCTTGGCCTCCTCGAACCACTCCTGAAACAGTGCGAAAGGGTCCTGCTCCTGCGTGAAGTCACCGCTCGTTAACCGTTCCACGTGTCTAATCCTCGGTGAATTTGAAGGTGTTGCGTTTGGGCGAGCGCGAGCGGTGATATTGGTCAGGCCGGGACGACTATATAGGGCAGCGGCGAGGCGGTTCCAAAGCCTTCCGCGGCGCGCTTCGGCCATGCGCCGGCTGGCTGCCGCAGGCGCGGCATGCCTTGCTCTGGCCAGCGCTGGCTGTTCGGTCTCGTTCCCGATCCTGGGCCTGTCCAGCAAGGCCGAGGACGACGTCGCCACGACCTCTTCGGTGCTGCCGGCACGCGGCACGAGCAAGCCTGGTCCCCTCGCCTCGCTCGCCTCGGAGCTCGGGCCCGAGGATATCCGCCGCGCCGACGGAGCGATGGCGGTCGCGCTCGACCCGCAGGGCAACGGCGCGGCGGTCTCCTGGGACAACCCGCAGACTGGCGTGAAGGGCTCCTTCATCCCCGTCGGCGGCCCCTTCCTGCGCTCGGACGAGATTTGCCGCGCCTTCATCGCCAGCGTGCAGACCCAGACGAAGCCGGCCAAACTCCAGGGCACGGCCTGCCGGCCTTCGGGCGGCGAGTGGATGGTCAAGGACATGGAGCCCTGGAAGGGCGCGACCTGAGCGCGAGCGGCACCGGCTCATATCATCACCGCCGGCTGTTGCGTTCAGGCCACACCATTCCCAGATAAGGCTCCAGAGTTCAAGGTTGGCCCCGACGCGCGTCCCGGCCGGCCCGTCAGTATTTCCAATTGGGGTTCATGAATGCGCGACCCGTATCAGATTTTGGGTGTCGCCCGCACCGCGAGCGAGGCGGATATCAAGAAGGCCTATCGCCGCCGCGCCAAGGATCTGCATCCCGACCGCAACCGGGACGATCCGAAGGCGCAGGACCGCTTCTCCGAATTGAACGGCGCCTATGAGATCATCGGCGACGAGACCAAGCGCAAGCAGTTCGATGCCGGCCAGATCGATGCCGAGGGCAAGCCCAAGTTCCAGGGCTTCGAGGGCATGGGCGCAGGTCGCGGCGGGCGCGCCGGCGGCTTCGAGTTCAATTTCGGCCAGGGTGGCGGCCATCCCTTCGGCGGCGGGGGCGGCGGCGGCAGCGCGGGTTTCGATCCGTCCGACATCTTCGGCTCGCTGTTCGGTGATGCGGCCAGGCGCGCCGGCAAGGCGCGGGCCGAGGCCCAAAAGCCTCCGGAGCAGAGCTTCACGCTCGAGGTGACGCTGGCCCAGGCGGTCTCCGGCGCGACGCGTCGCGTGCGCCTGCCGGGCGGGCGCGAGGTCGAGGTGACGATCCCCGAGGGCGTCGCCGACGGCAAGGTGATGCGCCTGCGCGGTCTGGGCCAGACCGACCCGTTCTCCGGCCAGGCCGGCGACGTGCTGATGACGATCAAGGTCAAGCCGGATTCGCGCTTCACGGTCGAGGGCAACGACCTGCGCACGCGCGTCGCGGTCCCGCTTGCCAGGGCGGTCCTCGGCGGGCCGCTGCATGTGCCGACCCTGACCGGCGCGGTCGAGATGAAGATCCCGCCGCTGACAGGCACGACGAAATCCTTCCGCCTGCGCGGAAAGGGCTTGAAGGGCGAAAACGGTGCGGTTGGCGATCTCTTCGTCGCGATCGACATCGAGATGCCCCAGAGCGACGCCGAATTGACGGCTTTGATGAAGGCCCGGGCCGAATAGGCGTTAGGGTCGGGCGGGCGCTGGCCGCGGATGGCTGTGCGGCTGCGCCAAATCCGGTTTCCAGTTTCGGCGCCATGCTCTAAGAGACCCCCTCGACTTTATCCAGTTCGCGGGTCCCAGATGCCTGATTCCAATGCCGTCGCCCGGCCGACCGCCAACCTCCTCAAGGGCAAGCGCGGCCTCGTCATGGGCGTCGCCAACAACCGTTCGATCGCCTGGGGCATAGCCAAGGCTGCAGCCGACGCCGGCGCCGAACTCGCCTTCACCTATCAGGGCGATGCGCTGAAGAAGCGTGTCGAGCCGCTGGCGAAGGAGCTCGGCGGCCATGTCGTCGGCCATTGCGACGTCACCGACGGCGCCTCGATCGACGCCGTCTTCGCCGAGGTCGAGAAGCTCTGGGGCAAGCTCGACTTCGTCGTCCATTGCATTGCCTTCTCCGACAAGGACGAGCTGACCGGGCGCTATGTCGAGACCAGCGAGGCGAACTTCACCAAGTCGCTGCTGATCTCCTGCTACTCCTTCACCGCCGTCACCCAGCGCGCCGAGAAGCTGATGACCGATGGCGGCTCCATGCTGACGCTGACCTATTACGGCGCCGAGAAGTGGATGCCGCACTACAACGTCATGGGCGTCGCCAAGGCGGCGCTCGAGTCGAGCGTGCAGTATCTCGCAGCCGATCTCGGCCCCTCGAAGATTCGCGTCAACGCGATCTCGGCCGGCCCGATCAAGACGCTCGCCGCCTCCGGTATCGGCGACTTCCGCTACATCCTGCGCTGGAACGAGTACAACTCGCCGCTGCGCCGCACGGTGACGATCGAGGAGGTCGGCGAGACCGCCGTGTTCCTGGTCTCCGACATGTCGCGCGGCATCACCGGCGAAATCCTGCATGTCGACGCCGGCTACCATGTCGTCGGCATGAAGGTTCCGACCGCGCCCGACATCTCGCTCGACAAGGGCGAGTGACGGGCACGACGCCTGGGGTACTCAGCCCAGCATCTCGCGCAGACGCCGCGTCTGCGCCTCGTCCAGTGCGACGTCGTCCGTTTCGAGCGCTGCCATAAGCGACGCGACGCTATGCCCGTCGATGACCAGCTCCGGCGCGATTTCGGCGAGGGGCACCAGCACGAAGGCGCGCTTTGCGATGCGCGGGTGCGGTAACTGCAGCCTCGGCCTGTCGGTCACCAGGTCGCCGAAGGTCAGAATGTCGATGTCTAGGGTGCGGGGCCCCCAGCGCTCGCCCCGCTCCCGCCCGCTCGCGAGCTCCAGCTCGACGCAGAGATTGAGCAGTTCGACCTCGTCGAGATCCGTCGACAGCAGTGCCGCCATGTTGAGGAAATCGGGCTGATCGAGGAGGCCCCAGGGCTTGGTCCGATAGACCGACGACGAACTGCGAAGCGTGACGGCCGGGTGGTCGGTGAGGGCCCGCAGCGTCTTGGCGAAGGCCTCCAGCGGGTCGCCCAGATTACCGCCCAGGCCGAGCGCGACCTCAGTACTCACGGCGGTAGCTCAAGGTGATGCCGACACTGGCGAGCGTCGCATGGATCGGCGGAGCGGGCTTGCGCAGTGTGACCTCGACACGGGTCACCGGCGGAAAACCGTCGAGAACCGCCAGGGCCACCGCCCGCGCCGCGGCCTCGAGCAGGTTGAAGCGGCGGGTGGTGAAGACCTCCGTGACGACGCCGACGACCTTGCCATAGTTCACGGTATCGGCGAGCGCATCGCTGATCGCCGAGGCCCGCAGGTCCGTCTCCAGGGTCAGGTCGAGCACGAAGCGCTGGCCCAGCCGCTCTTCCTCCGAGAAGAAGCCGTGATAGGCGTAGATGTCGAGCTTCTCGATCAGGATGATGCCGGTTTCGCTCACGGGCGAGGCTCCAAGGACTGTGAGATGGCGGCCCAGACCTTGAACGCCTGTGCATGCTCGGCGACGTCATGGACGCGGATGATGTTGGCGCCCTGCGTCGCACCGTAGAGATGGGCGGCGACGCTGCCGGCGACGCGCTCGGCCGGCACGCTCTGCCCCGTGATGACGCCGATCACCGATTTGCGCGAGGCGCCGAGCAGGATCGGGCATCCGAGTTCCTTGAGCTTGGCCAGCTCGCGGATCAGCAGGAGCGATTGCTCGGGGGTCTTGCCGAACAGGCCGATGCCCGGATCGACGACGATCTGCTCGCGCGGCAGGCCGGCCGCCAGCGCGATGGCGATCGAGCGCTCGAGAAAGCACATCACGTCCGAGAGGATGTCGAGCGCCGGATCGATGGTCTCGCGGTTGTGCATCAGGATGATCGGCGCACCATGCCTGGCCGCGACGCCGGCGATGGCCGGGTCGCGCTGCGCACCCCAGACGTCGTTGACGATCGAGGCGCCGGCATTCAGCGCCGCTTCCGCGACCTCGGACTTCCAGGTGTCGATCGAGAGCGGTGCATCGATCCGTCCGCGCAGTCCCTCGATCACCGGCAGGACGCGCCCAAGCTCGGTCACGGCATCGACGGCGCCATGTCCCGGCCGGGTCGATTCGCCGCCGACATCGATGATTTCGGCCCCATCGTCGACGAGCCTCAAGCCATGCGCGATCGCGCCGGCCGCGTCGCGCAGCTTGCCGCCGTCGGAAAAGGAATCGGGCGTGATGTTGACGATCCCCATCAGCAGGGGCGTTGCGTCGAGGGCGAGCCTGCGACCATCGGGCAAGGTGAGTGCCGGCGGCATCGGGAACCATCCGAAAGGGCGGAGTGCCGCCTATAGACCGCCGCACTGCAACAGGCCAATGGAAACGCGCGGGCGCCGCCATGGCCACGACGCATGCCCCCGATCCGGCCTAACGCTTTGACGCCGCGCCGGCCAGCGTGCAGAAGCCCCGCCATGCTACCGCTTACGCTCCCGCACCGGCTCATCCTCATTCGCCATGGCGAGACCGACTGGAATCGCGAGGGCCGCCTGCAGGGCGGGCAGGACATCCCCCTCAACGATCTCGGCCGCGAGCAGGCGGCCGAGGCGGCCGAGCGTCTGCGCAAGCTGGTCCCGGGTTTCGCCGCGCTCGATTTCATCGGCTCGCCCATGTGTCGGGCCCGCGAGACCATGGACATCCTGCGCGCCACGCTGGAGCTGGCGCCCGGCGCCTACCGGACCGACGACCGCCTGAAGGAACTCACCTTCGGGTCCTGGGAGGGCTTTACCTGGCGCGACATCCGCAAGGCCGAGCGCGAGCAGGCACAGCTGCGCGAACGCGACAAATGGAGCTTCGTGCCTCCGGGCGGCGAGAGCTACGCAATGCTGGCCGAGCGCGTCCGACCGGCCCTCGAGGAGCTGCCGCGCGAGACCGTGGTCGTCAGCCATGGCGGCGTCGCCCGCGCGATCCTGGCCCTCGTCGGAGCAGTGCCGCCGCAGAAGGCGTCGCTGGTCGAGATCTGGCAGGGCAAAATCCTGACCGTCACCGGCAACCGCGCCGACTGGGTCTGAAGCGACGCAGCCCGCTCATTCGAGCGGCTGCGTGTCCGCGATCTCGATGCCGAATCCGCCCAGCCCCACGAAGGACCGTGGCGACGAGGCGAGGTTGACGATCGACGCCACGCCGAGATCGCGCAGGATCTGGGCACCGAGCCCGACTTCGCGCCATTGCTGGTTGCGCAGCGCATCCGAGCCGTCGTCGACACCCTTGATCGGCACGCCGGCCGAGCCGTCGCGCAGATAGACCAGGACGCCCCGCCCATCCGCCTGGAAGCGCTTCAGCGCGCATTGGATCGACGGCGCGCCGCCCAGTACGTCCTCGACGACGTTGGCCCGGTGCAGCCGCGCCGGAATCTTCTCGCCGTCACCGAGCTTGCCCATCACGAAGGCGAAGTGCTGCGTATCCTCGAAGGGCGTGACATAGACATGGCCCGTCATCTCGCCATAGGCGGTCTTGACCGGGAAGGAATGCACGCGCTCGACCAGCTTCTCGCGCGACTGCCGATAGGCGATCAGGTCGGCCACCGTGATCTGCTTCAGCCCGTGCTTCTGGGCGAAGGCAGTGATCTGCGCGCCCTTCATCACGGTGCCGTCGTCATTGGCAAGTTCGCAAATGACACCCACCGGCGGCAGCTCGGCCAGCTTGCAGAGATCGACCGCGGCCTCGGTATGGCCGGAGCGCATCAGCACGCCGCCATCCTTGGCGATCAGCGGGAAGACATGGCCGGGGCGGACGAAGTCGCCGGCCCCCATGTTGCCATTGGCGAGCGCGCGCACCGTGTTGCAGCGCTGTTCGGCCGAGATGCCGGTGGTCAGCCCGTGCTTGACGTCGACCGTGATCGTAAAGGCGGTGCCCAGTGGCGCATCGTTCGAGGACACCATCGGGTCGAGCCGCAGCCGCCGCGCTTCGGCCGATGTCAGCGGGGCGCAGACAATGCCGCAGGTGTTGCGGATGATGAAGGCCATCTTCTCCGGCGTGCAGAGCGAGGCAGCGACGATGAGATCGCCCTCGTTCTCGCGGTCGTCGTCATCGGTGACGATGACGATTTCGCCGCGGGCGAAGGCCTCGATGGTGGCGGTGACATTGTTCGACATGGCTGCCTCGCGCGGCCCGACAAGGCCGAGGAAATCATTGGGTGTGACGGAGCCGCCGGTGGCGGCCGCGATGCGCTCGGCGCTTTCGCGCGAGATCCAGGCGCCTTGATCATTGCACAGCGCTGTCACGCTGGCCGGCGACAGGCCGACCTGCTTGGCGAAGGCGCTGCGTGCGATCTTATTCTGCGAGAGCCAGACGTCGAGCTTCATGCGCGCAACCTAATACGACGAGCCTTCAGCCGCAATGAATCGAATGGGCATTTTCAGTACTGCTGAAATGTAAGGATCGCAGTCAGTCGCGAAACGGCCACCGCGGCTCGATCACTCCCACCTGCGCGCGGTGGCGCAGATACTGGTCGGCGAGCACGCAGGCGACCATCGCCTCGCCCACCGGCACGGCGCGGATACCGACGCAGGGGTCGTGACGGCCCTTGGTGAACATCTCCGTCTCCCCGCCGCTGCGCGTCACGGTCGCGCGCGTCGCCAGAATGGACGAGGTCGGCTTCACGGCGAAGCGCGCCACGATCGGCTGCCCCGTCGAGATGCCGCCGAGGATGCCACCGGCGTGGTTCGACAGGAACAGCGGCTTGCCATCATTGCCGGCGCGCATCTCGTCGGCATTCTCCTCGCCGGACAGTTCCGCCGCCCCAAAGCCGTCCCCGATCTCGACGCCCTTCACGGCATTGATGCTCATGAGGGCGGAGGCGATCTCGGAATCGAGCTTGGCATAGATCGGCGCGCCAAGCCCCGCCGGAACGCCTTCCGCGACGATTTCGAGCACGGCCCCGATCGACGAACCGGATTTGCGCACCCCGTCGAGATAGCCTTCGAAAAATTGAGCCGCCTTGGCGTCGGGGCAGAAGAACGGGTTGTTGCCGACCTCGTTCCAGTCCCAGTTGTTCCGGTCGATCTTGTGCGGCCCCATCTGCACCAGCGCGCCGCGCACGATCATGCCCGGCACGACCTTGCGGGCGATGGCTCCGGCAGCGACCCGCATTGCTGTCTCGCGTGCCGAGGAGCGCCCGCCGCCGCGATAATCGCGGATGCCGTACTTCACGTCATAGGTGAAATCGGCATGGCCGGGCCGGTACTTGTCCTTGATGTCCGAATAGTCCTTCGAGCGCTGGTCGACATTGTCGATCATCAGCCCGATCGAGGTGCCCGTGGTGACCTGCACGCCGTCGCCCTCACGGGCGAACACGCCCGACACGATGCGGACCTGGTCCGGCTCCTGGCGCTGCGTGGTGAAGCGCGACTGACCCGGCCGCCGGCGGTCGAGATCGCCCTGGATGTCGGCCTCCGTCAGCGGCAGCAGCGGCGGGCAGCCATCGACGACGCAGCCGATGGCCGGGCCGTGGCTTTCGCCGAAGGTCGTGACGCGGTAGAGATGGCCGAAGCTGTTGTGGGACATGGGCTGAGCCTGACGAGTTTCTGCGTCAGGCTCTTAGTCGCTGCGACCGACCACGGTCAAACACGGCTCCCGCCGGTCAATGCGCCAGGGAGGCCTTGGCCGGCACGGCAGGCGCCCCCTCCCAGCGCGTATGCGCCGGCAGGTTCTCGCCCTTCATGATCACGGTCAGCAGCCCGACCTGAGCGTAGTCGCCGACATGGGTGTCGTAGAGCACCGTCGCGCCGGCGCCGACGCAGACACCCTTACCGAGCTTGACCCGGCCGACCTTCATGACGCGGTCCTCGTAGAGATGCGTCTGCAGGGCGGAGTGCGCGTTGACCGTGCAGAAGTCGCCGACGGTAATGCAGTCGAACTCGGTGATGTCGGTCGAGTCGAGCCAGACGCCCTTGCCATACTTCGCCCCGAACAGCTTGAGGAACCACGGCAGGAACGGCGTGCCGCGCAGATAGTCGAACAGCACCTTTCCGCCCAACCCCCAATACATCACCGCGACCGCTTCGGTCCGCATCGCCCAGAACGACCACATTGGCTTCATCACGGGCTTGTAGACGCCCATCATCAGCCATTTGATCGCAGCGCAGATCAGCGCCTGGGTCACCGCGATCAGCACCGCCACGCCCATGAAGGAGAGGACGAGGCCGAGCCAATCCTGTTCGTTGATTTTCTGCTGCAGGACGAGATCGACCGCGATCGTGCCGAAGGTGATGAACAGCATCGCGGGGAACGACGTGTGCAGCGCCTCGAACGCGCCACGCGCGACCTGCTTCTGCCATGACGGCCGATAGGTCCAGTCCGCGCCGAGATCGACCTTCTGCCGCGTCGGCAGCTTGATCGGCGGCGAGCCGAACCAGGTGTCGCCCGGCTGCATCTGGTCGTTCGCCGGCGGCTTCGACTTGATGCCGATCAGCACCCGGTCCGGGACCGACGCGCCAGGTGGCACGACCGCGTCATTGCCGATGAAGACCTGCTCGCCGGTGCGGGTCATGTCGAGGCGCATGTAGCCGCGCCGCATGTCCTCATCGCCGAAGACGACCTCGTCCGCGATGAAGTTGCCGGCCCCGATCGCAGTCAGGTCATAGCGGCCGGACAGATTGGTCGAGATCTCGGCCCCCTTGCCGATGCTCGCACCCATCAGCCGATACCAGAAGCGCATGTAGATCGTCGCGAACAGCGAGGACAGCGTCTCCAGCGTCACCTCGGTCGCCAGCGCCACCGTCCATTTGCGCGCATAGAAGCTCGAATGGATCGAATAGGAGCCGGAGGTGACTCGCGGCAGGATCGCCCAGCGCAGGCCGGCCATCAGCAGCACGGTGAAGCCGATCAGCCCGATCGCTGTCGGCCAGGTCAGGATCGGTAGGTACCAGAGATAGCTGAGCTCCGACCAGGTCGCGATCCAGTCATCGATCTTGTCGAACAGCCAGAAGGCCGGGAAGATCGGCAGCAGGCTGATTGGCGGCAGCACGATGAGCATGAGGACGTAGAACGCCGTCATGGCAGCACGCCGCAGCGGGCTGGCCTCGGCCTGCGGCGGTAGGGCCTCGAGATCGACCATGCCGATCTTGCGGGCCGGCGAGCCGTCCCAGACCTCCGCCTCGCCGATCACGGCGTTGGGCGCGATTGCGGTGAGGTCGCCGATCTCGGCATGGTCGCGAATCACGCAGTCATGGCCGAGCACCACCGAGGCACCGGCACAGACATCCTTGCCGATGGTGATCCTGCCGATGATCAGCTTGTCGCCGACCGCCTCGCCGTTCGCAAAGGTCGTCTTCGAGCCGAAGCTGGTGCCGTCGCCGATCGTGATCAGGTCGACCGCGCCAGCCTCGTAGTCGGAGATGATGACGTCGCGCCCGACCTTGGCCCCCAGCAGGCGCCAGTACATCCGCATCACCGGCGTCGCCTGCAACCACTTGATGTGGACCAGGCCAGCGACGCGGGCGGCGAACCACCAGCGGAAATAGTAGATGCCCCAGAGCGGGTAGACGCCCGGCTTCGTTCGCCCGAGCACGATCCATTTCAGCGCGATCGCGATCAGGCCCGTGATGATGGTGATCGCGACATAGACGCCGAGGAGCGCGAAGACCTGCCCCAGCAGCGGCAGATCCTCGCCCGACAGCAGCATGTAGGTGACGAAGATGCCAAGCCACTGCGCCGTCGCGAGGCCGATGATGACAGGCAGCACCGCAGCCTGCGCCAGCCCGCAGAGGAAACGCCGCATGAAGGGCGGCGGCGTGAAGGACAGGTCCTGCGCCTCGGCAGTGCCACGCCCGTCGAGCAGGGCGGCCATGCCGCGCAAGGTCCGCGCGCCATAGACGTCCTGCAGCGTGATGCCGGCATAGGCCGGGTTCTCGCGGACGATCGAGATGAAGCGGGCGGCCAGCAGCGAATGTCCGCCGAGATCGACAAAGAAATCCGCATCGAGCGGCAGGCTCGAGGCGCCGAGCACGCGCTTGGCCGCCTCGAGCAGAACGGCCTCCGTCGCATTGCGCGGCGGCTCCTGCTCGCCGGCGGAGCTCGGCGCCGTCAGCGGTGCGGCCTTGAGCATCCGGCGATCGACCTTGCCGGAGACCATCCGCGGCAGCGAACCGACCGCCTCGAAATGCGCCGGCACCATATAGGGCGGCAACTGGTCGCGCAGCGCTGCGCGCAGCGCCGCACCGTCGACCGCGACGCCCGGCTCGGCCACGACGAAGGCGACAAGGCGCTCGATCTCGTCATCGATGCGCATCACCACGGCGGCCTGGTTGACCCCGGGTTCGTCGGCGAGCTTCGACTCGATCTCGCCAAGCTCGACGCGGAAGCCGCGGATCTTGATCTGGTCGTCGATGCGGCCGTGGAAGACGATGTTGCCGTTCTCGTCGAGACTGACCGCGTCGCCCGATCGATAGAGCACCGGATCATCGTTGCCGAAGGGATGGCCGAACGGGTTGGCGATGAACTTCTCGGCCGTCAGCTCCGGGCGCCCATGATAGCCCCTGGCGACGCCCGGGCCGCCGATCAGCAACTCGCCCTGCTCGCCCGGCCCGACGACCTCCATCGCCTCGTTGACGATGTAGGCGGTGTAGTTGGGGATCGGCCTTCCGATCGTGACCGTCTCGCCGGGCCTGACCTCGGCGGCAGTGGCAACGACCGTAGCCTCGGTCGGGCCATAGGTGTTGAGGATGCGCCTGCCGGGCTTCGACCACTTCTGCACGGTCGCAGGCGGCAGGGCCTCGCCGCCGAGCAGGATCAGCTTCAGCGACGGCACATCGGCCGGCAGGATGCCGAGCAAGGTCGGCACCGTGTCGATCACGGTTACGCCTGCTTCGGTGAGGAGAGCCGGCAGCTTCTCGGCGTCGCCCATCATCTCCGGCGAGGCGACATGGAGCGTCGCACCGACCAGATACGGCGTCCAGATCTCTTCCATCGACAGGTCGAAGGCGACCGAGGCGCCCTGGAAGACGACGTCGTCGGGACCGATGTCGTAGAGCGCGTTCCCGGACCGCAGGAAGTGGCAGATATTGCGGTGGCTGATGACGATCGCCTTCGGCGTGCCGGTCGAGCCCGAGGTGTAGATCAGATAGGCCGGGTGATCCTTGGTCAGGCCGGCGGCCCGCGCCGGCATGGCGACGCCATCGTCGCCGGCCGCCAGCGTCTCGGGCGTCCAGACGTTGCGCTCTGCGCCCGCGGCCCGCCCCTGCCACTCCGCGGCGGTGACGATACCCTTGGCCTCGGCATCGGCGAGGCAGATGGCGATGCGATCGACGGGCGCCTCGGCGTCGAACGGCACCCAGGCCGCGCCGGCGCGCGTGATCGCGATCTGCGCGATCAGCAGGTCGATGCCGCGCGGCATCCACAGGCCGACGAGATCGCCCGGCCCGACGCCCGCGCGCGCGAGTCCACGTGCCTGGCGACCAGCCGCGGCCCAGACCTCGTCATAGCTCAGGCGGCGCGATGCATCGGCCAGCGCCGCATGCGCGCCGCGCACGGCCACGGTCGCCGCGAAAATCTCGCCCAGCACTTCATCGCGCAGCAGATCCGGCCGCTTCGCGCCCGCCATCATGGCGAGCGGCTTCGCAGGCGCCGGCTCTGCCGTCGCCGACGGCTTGCTCATATCGTTCATCGCGCCCCGCTGCGGTCGGGCTGGCGCATCGAAGAGCCGCGCCGCATCGCGCGCCCTCCATACGCCGCAATCCCTTCCCGCACCTCATCCTGATCCGGATGCGCACCTCGCCGATGCGTTGTCCGGTAAAACCCCCGGCCGAGCGATCTGCCGCGACACGGCACCCCACTAGCATGTTTCTCATGCTCGGACACGACTGAACCCGCGATGAACGCAGCTTCGTCGCCGCCGCCGCGGAGCCAACTCCGGCCAAACTGAAACGGCTTGTTCGACGCGAGCCGATCTAAACGTTTGAGAGAAAAGACGTTCTCCAGGAACCTCGTTCAGCCTCTCATCAGCGCCGTGACATGCGCCGCAGTCGAACGGGACAGCCCCTCGAGATCGTAGCCCCCCTCGAGGATGGAGACGACGCGCCCCCGGCATGACCGATCCGCGATCTCCATCAACCGTTGCGTCGCCCAGGCGAAATCCGGCTCCTTCAGGTTGAGATTGGCCAGCGGATCGCGCCAGTGCGCGTCGAAGCCGGCCGAGATGACGATCAGATCCGGCGCGAACGCCTCGATGCGCGGCAGCAGTGCCGTCTCCATGGCCTCGCGAAAGATCTCCGAACCGTCGCCGGCCCGCAGCGGCGCATTGACGATGGTGCCATGCTGGCCGCGCTCCGAGACGGCTCCCGTCCCGGGATAGAGCGGCATCTCATGGGTCGAGGCGTAGAGCACGCTCGCATCGTCCCAGAAGATCTCCTGCGTGCCGTTGCCGTGATGGACGTCCCAGTCGATCACCGCGACACGCTCGGCGCCATGGCGCCGCTGCGCATGCCGGGCAGCGATGGCGGCGTTGTTGAAGAAGCAGAAGCCCATCGCCTTGACGGTTTCGGCATGATGACCTGGCGGCCGCATCGCGCAGAAGGCATTGGTCGCGCGCCCCGTCATCACCTCGTCGACGGCTTGAGCCGCGGCACCGACTCCATGCATAACGGCATCGACCGTACCCGGCGACATCAGCGTATCGGCATCGACCTGGACGAGGCCGTGTTCCGGCGAGGCGGCGAGGACAGCCTCCGCGAACTCGCGGGGGTGGCAGAGCGTCACCAGGTCGAGCGAGCCGAGCGCGGCATTCTCGCGAATCAGCGCCGAGAAGCGTTCATCCTCCAATGCGGACTCGACGGCCCGCATGCGATCGACGCGCTCGGGATGACCGGGTGGCGTCTCATGGTGAAGACACGAGGGGTGGGTGATCAGGAGCGTCGTCACCGGGCAGGCCTCATTTCAGCGGAAAGGAAAACGGAGCGTGGCAGGATAGCCACGGTGCACTGCGAAACGCCGGTTTCCACGGTCCCGGCCGGAACCGAAATTGCGCCATCCGGGTTTCGGCCCTAGAGCAGCGGCGAACAGGCGATGCTCCCGCGCAACGCAGCGGAAACCAAGCATTAACCCTGCATTCACCATAAAGATCGCCTCCGGGCCGTTCTAGAGGACGTCATGAAACAGACCGTGATTCTTGCGCTGGCGATGTCGACCCTTCTGGGGGCGTGCCAGTACAAGAGCGTGAACGCGCCGGCTCTTTCGGCCCGTGATGCGGAATACATCGCGCTGGTGCCGAAATTCGACCATCACATCACGCTTCTGCCTTACGAGATCGCCGATCCGACGGGCCAGGCGCCCGGTACGATCGTCGTCGATACCAAGGAGAAGTATCTCTATTACGTTCTGCCGAACAAGAAGGCGATCCGCTACGGCGTCGCGACCGGCGACGAAGCTTTCGGCTGGACCGGTGAAGCGGTGATCCAGCGCAAGGCCGAGTGGCCGCGCTGGACGCCTCCCGCCGAGATGATCGCCCGCTGGCCGCACCTCGCGCCGCGCGCCGGCGGCATGGAAGGCGGCCCCGACAATCCGCTCGGAGCCCGCGCCCTCTATCTCTATCAGAACGGCCACGACACGCTGTACCGCATCCACGGTACGAATGAGCCTGAGACGATCGGCCGTTCGGCCTCGTCCGGCTGCATCCGGATGCGCAACATCGACGTGATCGACCTGTTCAACCGCGTGCCCAACGGCACGAAGGTCATCGTGACCTGAGGCAGCGGGGCGACGAGGCCTTCACCTGTCGCCCACGAGCCCTGCGGTTGCGACCAAGTTTCGCGCAGATGAGAGTCGCGGGTGCCGCCGACCGCCGGCATCTGCTGCGGCCCAAAACAAAAAATGACCGGCGAGAGCGTTCATCGCTCTGCGCCGGTCAATTGCTTAGGGTCTCGAGAAAGCGTCTACGAGGCTCAGTCGTCAAAACCGTGACGAAGGACCCCGGCAAGCCGGGATGGTTCATCCTTCGCACGCATCTTTAACGCGGCATCCGGCCTTCTGGTTCCAGCCGCCAGCGCGGGAAGTGCGATCGGGCGGAACCAGGAAGCGTAAGCCTCCCTCGCGGCTGAATCGTGGAAGCTCGCATTCGTCTGGATCTTGCGACGCGGATCGGCGGAGGTCATGGGTCTCGACTTCTTTGGCCACAACAGATGGCGATGGTTCCTGGCCATCGCCATGTCCGCACCCTGACCAGCGATCGGGACGGCGCCACGGCGCGATCGTGATCTGTTCAAGGCGATTTGTGTCGTTTCGTAAGCGGACGCCACAATCGTGAACGAAAGCTCGCGCCTCGGCGTGCACGAGACCAACCCGCACGACAGACCGAAAAGAAACGCCGCCCTGTCGGCCGGACAGGGCGGCGCAGGAATTGTGGACGTGCCTCGCTGGCCTCAGGCCGCGAGCAGCCCTTCGGCCTTGGCCCAGTTCAGCGTCTTGTCGAGGGCGCGCTCGTAGCGGTTGAACATCTCCTCGATCTCCGCCTCCTGCATGACCAACGGCGGGCAGAAGGCGACGCGGTCGCCCATGGCGCGCAGGATCAGGCCCTCTTCCTGGGCGAAGGCCACCGATTTCGGGCCCACGCCCTTCTTCGTCTCGAAGGACGCCTTGGTCGCCTTGTCCTTGACCAGTTCGACGCCGCCGATCAGGCCGACGCCGCGCGCCTCGCCGACCAACGGATGCTCGGCGAGCTTGTTCAGGCGGCGCAGGAACGTCGGCGAGACCTTGGCGGCGTGCTCGACGATCTTGTCGCGCTGGTAGATCTCCAGCGTCTTGACCGCGACGGCACAGCCGACCGGATGGCCGGCATAGGTGTTGCCATGTCCGAAGGTGCCGATCTTGCGGCTCTGGTCGACGAGGACCTCGTAGACCTTCTCGTTCATCATGACGGCGCTGAGCGGGAAATAGGCCGAGGTGATCTGCTTCGCGAGCGAGATCGTGTCGGCGTTCATGCCGTAGGTCTCGGTGCCGAACATCTTGCCCGTGCGGCCGAAGCCGGTGATCACCTCGTCCGAGATGAAGAGGATGTCGTATTTGGCGAGGACGGCGTTGATCTTCTCGAAATAGCCTTCCGGTGGGGTGATCGCGCCGCCAGCGCCCATCACCGGCTCGGCGATGAAGGCGGCGACGGTGTCCGGCCCCTCGCGCTGGATCATCTCGTCGAGTTCCGCAGCCAGCCGCGACGAGAAATCCTGCTCGCTCTCGCCCGGCTGGGCGAAGCGGTAGTGATGCGGGCAGGAGGTGTGCAGGATGCCGGGCAGCGGCAGGTCGAAGTCGATATGGTTGTTCGGCAGGCCGGTCAGCGAGGCCGAAGCGACGGTCACGCCGTGATAGCCCTTGAGCCGCGAGATGATCTTCTTCTTCTGCGGCCGGCCGAGCGCATTGTTCAGGTACCAGACGATCTTGACCTGGGTGTCGTTCGCATCCGAGCCGGACGCGCCGTAGAACACCTTGGAGATCGGGACCGGCGAAATTTCCTTGAGCTTCTCGGCCAACTCGATCGCCGGGTCATGGCTGCGACCGCCGAAGATGTGCTGGAACGGCAGCTTCTTCATCTGCTCATAGGCGGTCTCGATCAGCTCCTGGTTGGAGTAACCGAGCGAGGTGCACCACAGCCCCGCCATGCCCTCGATATATTCCTTGCCGGCCGTGTCGTAGACATAGATGCCCTTGCCGCTCTCCAGAACGAGCGGCCCCGTCTCGCGGTGCGTCGCGAGGTTCGTATAGGGATGGACGAGGGTCTCGATGTCGCGGACGGCGAGGTTGGACAGCATCGTGCGGTTTCCTGATGCGATGGTTGCTACCGCCATCATAGTTCGGGCGCACCGCAAGCGCTGAGCGATTTTAACGCGCATCACCGCAGACTCTGCCGCAGGGCCATGGACGGCCGCGCGATCCTTCCAGCGTGCATGGCATGTGCGCTTGCCAGCCCGCTTCTGCCCGGCCATGCTCAGGCCGTTTGGAACTCCTTTAAAGACACGGCATGATCGACCCGGCGGCGATGACGAGCCTGCCCGCTCCCGGCCGGGCCTGCGGCAGCTGCACCCTCTGCTGCAAGGTCTATGACGTACCAGATGCGGGAGCGACGGCAGGCAATTGGTGCCCGAACTGCCTGCCCGGCCGCGGCTGCAAGATCTATGAGTCGCGCCCGCAGCAGTGTCGCGCCTTCCTGTGCCTCTGGATGACCCAGGATTTTCTCGGCCCCGAGTGGAAACCGGACAAGGCCCGCTTCGTCCTGACCATGGATGCCGTGACGCGCTGGCTGTTCGTTCAGGCCGACCCCGGTGCCGCCCAGGCCTGGCGCAAGGAACCCTATTACGGCCAGTTCAAGCGTTGGGCCGCAGCTGGAAACCGGCCCGTCGTCATCTTCGTCAGGAAGTTCGCCACGGTCCTGACGACCAGTGGCGAGGCGGTGCTGGGCGAGGTCGGCGCCGGTGAGCGGCTCGTGCTGCGCGAGTTGCCCGGCGGCAGGCAGGCCGTTGAGAAGATCCGCCCGAACGCCTGACCGAGAATTCGGCCCCGCGCCCCTGTCCTACGCCTCGTCGGCGGCGCGCGCGAGGTCGCGCCAGGCGAGGACGAGGCGGTCGAGTTCCACCAGGTCCCCCTCCGGCAGTTTGCCCAGCGTCTGCGCCACGAATTCGCGCTGCGTCCTGATGCCGGCTTCCGCCAGCCTGCGGCCCTCTGGGGTCAGATGCATCGCGTAGGAGCGCCGGTCGCCGGCGATGGCGCGGCGCTCGACCAGCCCGGCCTGAACCAGCCGGTCGACCAAGCCGGAGACATTGCCCTTGGTGACATAGAGCCGCTCTGCCAGTTCGTTCTGGCTGATGCCCTCGCGCTCCGTCAGGGTGGAAAGCAGGTCGAATTGCGGGATCGACAGGCCGAGGGCACGGATGCGCGCCGTCATCTGCATTAGCATGCGCTGGTGCAGACGCATGAAGCGGAACCAGACGCGATCCGGCTCGGTCGTGTCCGCGCGCAGCGCTGTCTTCGAATCCGGCACGGCCCTGCCCCCATCACGAATGGTCAGACCTAAACCATCTCGCCGTTCGAAGCGAGATGCGCCCGGCCCGCAAGCCACCCTCGCGGAAACCCTGCCCTCACGCGATCCTTGCCTTCGCGCCGCCGCAGCGTCACCTATGGCCGATGCATCGTCGTCTCGTCTTCGAGGAACCCGTGTCGCGCACCGCGCGCTGGAGCCGGCGGTTGGCCTGGTTCTCGCTCGCGGTGCTATGTCTCGCGCTCCTCGTCTTCCGGACGGGAGAGCCGAGCCTCCAGGGCCTGGCGCCGGTCGCGGCGGCCTATCTTGTCGTGCTCCTGGCGCTGACCTTGTCGCTGCTCGCTTTCGCCCGGATCTGGCAGTCAGGCCATCGCGGCGTCGGCATGGCCGCGGGCGCCTTCCTGCTCTGTGTGCTGATGCTGGCGCCGGCGGCCTATGTCGGCTTCCGGCTGGCGACCTTGCCGGCGCTGGCCGACGTCTCGACCGACATCGAAGATCCGCCGGCCTTCAGCCGCTCGCGCGTTGCGCTCGATGCCCGCAACGGCCGCGTGCCGCCCGATGTCCCGCCGGAACGCCGTCGCGTCCAGCGGCAGGCCTATCCCAAGGCCGTGCCGATCGTGCTCGAGGTGCCGGCCGAAATCGCCTTCGACATCGCCCGCCGCGCCGCCCTGGCCCGCGGCTGGCGCGTGCTGGAATCCTCGCGGCCGGGCGGACGCACCGGTGCCGGCCGCATCGAGGCCGTGGCGCGCTCGCGCATCCTGCAGACCTCCGAGGACATCACCATCCGCATCCGCCCGCGCGCTGACGGCAGCCGCATCGACATCCGCTCGGCGACCCGCCTCGGCGGCCATGACCTCGGCATCAACGCCGCGCGGATCGCGGCCTTCGCAGACGAGGTCGACACTCTCGTCGACACGCGCTGAGCTCAGGCGAGCCGATAGCGGCTCGTCAGGGAGGGCAACGACTCGTCGCAGCCGACGGTCCCGCGCAGCACCAGATCCTCGAGCTGCGCCAGCACCGACAGGGCCGCCGCACCGTGCAGGGCCGGCGGCAGGCCCTGATAGATCGGCGGCACCATCTCGGCGATTCGCTCATCGCCGGCCCGCAGCCGGTTGAGGATCGCCACCTCGCGCTGGCGGCGATGCTGCACAAGCCCGCGCAGGAAACGCTGGGGTTCCGTCACCGGGCCGCCATGCCCCGGCCGGTAGAGGCGATGATCCATGCCGCGCAGCTTCTCGATCGATGCCATGTAGGCGGCCATCGCACCGTCCGGAGGGGCGACGATCGAGGTCGACCAGGCCATTACGTGGTCGCCGGAGAACAGGGTCTCCTCCTCTGCCAGCGTGAAGGCGAGATGATTCGCGGTGTGGCCCGGCGTCTCGACGGCGGTAAGGCTCCAGCCCGGCCCGGTGACCGTGTCGCCATCGCGCATCTCCTCGTCCGGCGCATAGTCACGGTCGGCGGCGGCATCGAGCCGGTTGACCTCGCCCTCGGCCAGTTCGCGCGCCGCGCGATGCGGCCCGCAGCCCACCACGATCGCGCCCGTCGCCGCCTTCAGAGCCGGCACGGCCGGAGAATGGTCGCGATGGGTGTGTGTGACGACGATATGGCTCACCGTCTCGCCGGCGACCGAGGCCAGAAGGCACGCGACATGGGCCGCATCGTCGGGGCCGGGATCGATGATCGCAACCCTGCCCTGCCCGACGATATAGCTGCAGGTGCCGGTGAAGGTCATTGGCCCGCCATTGCCGGCGATGACGCGCCGCACTAGCGGCGACAACGTCGCGACCTCGCCCGGCGGTGTCGTGGCGCTACGGTCGAATTCGATCTCGTCACTCATGCGCGATCCTGCATTCCGGCTTGGCGCGGCTGCCCGCCGCGCGCCGCTTGTGGGGCTTTGCCGCATTTTCTATAGACGGAAAAGACGGTCGCGCGGCGCGGCCTCATGCGAACAGGAAGACATGCCCATGGCCGAGACGCTCCCCCTTCAAGCCCCGACGCTGGCCGGCGCGGCCCTTCCGGCCGTCTCGGGCCCGCGCGCGACCCTGCTGCGCAACGTCGCGCTCGCCGTCGCCGGCAGCCTGCTGCTGGTCCTCGCCGCCAAGATCAAGGTGCCGTTCTGGCCGGTGCCGATGACGCTGCAGACGCTGGCCGTTCTCGGCCTCGGCGCCGCCTATGGCTCGCGCCTCGGCGCCGCGACGGTCGCGCTCTACATCGCCTATGGCCTGGCCGGCCTGCCGGTCTTCACCAACACCCCGCCGGTTGCCGCCGGCCCGCTCTATCTGGTCGGCCCGACCGGCGGCTTCCTCGTCGGCTTCGTCGCTGCCGCCGCCATCGCCGGCTGGGCTGCCGCCCGCAATGCCTCGCTGCCGCGCCTGGTCGGCGGCCTTGTCGCGGCCGAGGTCGTGATGATGCTGCTCGGCTTCGCCTGGCTCGCCTTCGGCGCCCAGATGGCCTCGGGCGCGACCGGTGTCGGCTTCGCCAAGGCCTTCGAATATGGCATCCAGCCCTTCCTGCTGGGCGATCTCGTCAAGCTCGCTCTGGTCGCCTGCCTGGCACGCGCCGGCTGGTCGGTGCTGCAACGCCGCGGCTGACCCTTCCGCAGGTCCGAACATGAAAAAGGCCGGGGCGTCGCCCCGGCCTTTTTCATGTCGATCGCTCGGATCGCGAGCCCGGAACGCCTCAGCCGTTCGGCGTGGAACTGCTGCAGGTCTTCTGCTCGGGCCCGGTGAAGAACGGACCGATATTGCCGCATTTGTCACAGCCTGCGAGCAGCGTCGCCAGTCCGAGAATACCGAGAAGTTGGAAGGCGCGCTTCATGATCGTTTCCGCTGGTGGTGGTGATCTACCCTAGAGAGCAATCACGGCGCTGACCACCGCGGGCAGACAGGGCGACGGGCGCACCACAGCGTCGCGGGCCCAAACGGCCCGAAAAAGAAAAAGGCCCCGAAGGGCCTGTTTCGCAAGACGTCGACAAGTCTCGGGAAATCCAGTGGTCGGAGTGGCAGGATTTGAACCTGCGACCCCCTCGTCCCGAACGAGGTGCTCTACCAGGCTGAGCCACACTCCGATCAACTGGTGGCCGGCTTATAGCCAGCACCGCGGCCGGGCGCAACAGCCCTCGAGCCGATCGATGTCGAATTATCCGCAGGATCTGTCGTCGGCCCATCGGGCCGGATCGGACAAGTCCTGCGATGATCATCTGGCAGGTTGCGCAAGGCCCCGACGCGTTCTAGAAGGCGCGGCGCATTGGGGCGTCGCCAAGTGGTAAGGCAGCGGTTTTTGGTACCGCCATTCGGAGGTTCGAATCCTCCCGCCCCAGCCAGCCTCTTCCAAATCCCTGAAAATGGCTGAATCCGCTGCACAGGCACAGGGTACCTCTGACGCCATTTCGCACGTAGGGGGGTACACGGCCGCCTCCCGCGCGGCCGACACGAGGCGGATCCAGCCGGTCAAGGGCGGTCCAGCGCATCACACTCAGGAGCCGCCCGCCGTCGCGCGCAGCCAGAATGCCTTGCGCTCTCCAGCGGCGAGACGTGAGGCCGTTCCATTCTCGACGGCTGTGGCGAGTCCCTCGCGCGGGATGCTCGTAAACGGCTCCAGGCCGATATTGTAGTGGCGCCCGAACCAGGGGTAGTCGCGCATCGCCCCGAATTCCTGCCAGCACCAGACATAGGGCATCACCGCTGCGTCCCAGGCGATTTCGAGCGCTAGCCCTTGGCCATTCCGGACCAGATAGCGGCCCTCGCGGAAGCCACGCAGATAGCTCATCTCGCCCGGCGTCCCGGCTTCCGGCAGGAGCGACATCTCGACCGCCCGGCCATCGGCGTCGACGGCATCATGCCAGGCCATGATCCGGTTGGGGGCGAGGCGCCGCTGCGGGTGCGTGCGCGAGATGTCGCCTGTCACGATCTCCACACCCGGCGGCATCTCGATGACGGCCCCAGGCCCGAGGAACGGCCGCCCAAATGTGATGTGGTGTCCCCACATGAGCGGCAAATCGATGTCGCTTTCATTGATCGCGACTTCCTCGAAGAGCAGCGACGACGATCCGGATTCGAGCCTGACATTTCGTGTCAGGCGGTAAGGCAGCGTCTCCGTTCGAACACTCAATTCGAGCTGAACGGCCGAAGCCGCGTCCTCCACGATCCGCCAGTCCCAGGGTCGGTGCCACGCCTCGCCGTGCATGCCGTGGCTGCCGAAGGGAAGCCCGGGCCCGGCGGACGGGGCGCCCCCCACCGGGAAGACCTCCTGCCAGCCGCCCGGGTAGCTGTCATAGAACGCCATGCGGGGATCGGGTGGGGTGACCGCGCGCAGGGCTGGATGTCGAAGCCCGTTGGCGGACAGCCAGACGAAGTCGGTATCGCTGGGCTTGTGAAGGAATTCGATGAGATCGGCACCGCGCCCGACGGCGAAGCTCGCGCGCAGCCGCTCGTTCTCCAGCACGAGAACGTCCAATCCATGCCAGACGACATGGTTGACCCTCACGCCCCAGTTCCGTTGCGAGCGATAGTGGCCGTTCATCAATACAGCCAGTGCACCGGCGGCACGCCCGCCACATCCAGCCGAGTCACCGCGATCGCATCGCCGAGCAGGCAGCCGAGATAGCCGGTCCGCAGGTCAGGCCCGCCGAAGGCGATGCTCGAAAGATTGCGCAGCTTCGTCGACGGATTGGTGTCCATATGCGGCCGCCCCAGCGCATTGGCCTGATAGGCCTGCTCGACCCAGGCGACATGGGCCGGGTCGGTCTCGCTCAACATGATCTCGCAATGCCCGCTTTCCGGATCGATGCGCATCAACTGGTTTGAGATCACGCCCGCGATCCAGATCTTGCCTTCGATGTCAAAGGCAAGACCGTCCGGAAACTGCCCCTCGCCGAACTCGTGGATCACCTCCTTGGGGCCGAGGCTGGCGTCGTCGCGTAGCGCGAAGCGGCTCAGCCGCCGACCATAGGTCTCGTTGACATAAAGCCAGCGCCGGTCCTGGGAGATCTGGCATTCATTGGTGAAGCCGAGCCCATCCGCGACGATGCGCGCGCCCTTCTCGTCCATGACAGCAATGAAGCCACTCTTCGAGTCGCTGCGGTAGTCGAGCGAGCGCGGCACCATCGTCGTCGAGACGGTGAGCCAGAGCCGGCCGACATGATCGCGCACCAGATAGTTCGAGGGCGCGATCGGGGCTCCGTCGATCTGCGTCCAGTAAGGCGCGACCTGCCCATCGCGCGTCACGCGCCAGACGCCGCCGGCCTCGCTGCCGAGATTGGCAAGGAGGAAGGACCCGTCCGGCTCTAGCGCGATACCGTTCGGGCGCAGGCCTTCCGGCAGGTCGGCTGTCTGGCCGGTATAGAGCGTCTGCGTGCCGTCGGGCCGGAGATGGGCCACGCCGCCGCGCCAGTCGGCGGTGTAGAGATCGCCTTTCGCCGTGGCGAGGACGCATTCGGGGCGGCTGAGGCCGGAGCCGATCAGCGAGACGTCGTCGAGAGAAAGCGTCATCCGCGCATCAACCAGACCAGAGCCATCGGGATCGCCTCGACATAGGTGACGAGGAACAGCACGCAGATCGCCAGGATGAACATCGGGATGAGCTCGCGCGAGATCGCTACCATGCCCACACGCGCGATCTTGGCCGCCACGAAGAGCGTGCCGCCGACAGGCGGCGTGTAGAGCCCGATCACAAGGTTGAACACCATGATCAGGCCGAGATGGACCGGATCGATGCCGAACGCCTTGGCCGTGGGAATGAAGAGCGGCGCCGTCAGCATCAGCGAGGGCAACGGCTCCAGGAAGATACCGACGAGGATCAGCGCCAGGTTGAGCAGGAACAGGAAGACGTATTTGTTCTCGGCGATGTTCAGGATCGTCTGCGCCAGATTGGCGGGGATCTGCTCGACCGTGATCAGCCAGGACAGCGCGCCGGTGGCGCCGACCACGAGCATGACGACAGCGCTGGTGCGGAAGCTCTGCAGCAGCATGCCGGGGACCTGCGCCGGCTTGATCTCGCGATAGACGAACAGCGCCAGGATCAGCCCGTAGAACACCGCGACCGAAGCGGCCTCGGTCGGCGTGAAGATGCCGGTCAGAATGCCACCGAGGATGACGACAGGCATGCCGGAGGCCGGCAGGATGGCCAGGAAGCTCTTCCAGATGTCGGCCCGGCTCGGCATCGCTCCGCCGAGATCGCAGCCCAGCGAGCGGCCCTTCCAGACACAGAGCAGGATCAGGACGAAAGCGAGGGTGAAGGCCGGGAAGACGCCCGAAACGAGAAGCTCGCGGATCGAGACGTTGCCGACGAAGCCATAGACCAGCAGCGGGATCGAGAGCGGCATCAACACGCCGATCGTGCCGGCGACCGCGATCAGAGCGGCTGCAAAAGCACGCGGATAGCCGCGCTCGGCCATGCGCGGCACCATGATCGAGCCGATCGCCGCTGAATCCGCAACGGCCGAGCCCGAGACCGAGCCGAACATGGTGCAGGCCGAGACGGTGACGACGCCGAGCCCGCCCGGCATGAAAGCCAGGAGCGAGCGCGCGAAGTCGATCAGCCGGCGGCCGACGCCGCCATGGGTGATCAGCTCCCCGGTGAAGATGAAGAGCGGGATCGCCGCCAGGTGCAGCGGCTCCAGGCTCGATATGTAGGAAAGGAAGATCGCCTCGAGCGGGTAGCTCATGCCGAAGATCCCGATCGTGGCGACCGTGGTCAGCAGGAGGGCCCAGACGAGCGGCATTCCGAGAAGGGCGAGCGCGAAGAAGACCGCGCAGATGACGGCGAGAACCATGGGTCAGTCCTGGAAGGCTTCTTGCGGAAGGGGCTTGTTACGCAGCAGCAGCGCCATCTCGTAGAGCACGAAGACGAGCGCCAGCGCGGAGCCGACGGGCATCGCGAGATACTGCAGCCCCATCGGGACATGGAGCACGGTCAGCTCCTGCCCCATCGTGCTCTCCGTGATGTTCCAGCCATAGGAGATCAGGAGCGTCAGCAGGGCGACCACACCGAGCCGGGTGGCGAGCTCGACGACCTTCTGCAGAGTGGGCGGCATCTTGTCGGTGAATTCGGTGATGCGCATATGCGCGCCTCGGCGAGCGGCCGAAGCCCCGCCGAGGAAGGTCGCCCAGAGCAGCACGAACTCGCCGAATTCAGTGTTCCAGGCGAGGTCGCTGTTCAGCGCCACGCGCGCCGCGACATTGGCGAACATCACGACGAGCAGCATGGCGGCCAGCAGCGTCAGGGCAACATCGACCATGTCTCCGAGCCAGCGCAGAGGCGCTGGCTCGGGCAGGTCCGGGCGATAGAGGAAACGCATGCCGGCCTCCGGTGATGATTCTCGACGGGGCTCAGCTCATGCTTTTGCGGATCTCGGCCGCCTCGGCGATGAACTGGTCGACCGCGGTTGCGCCGAACTCCTTGCGGGCACGCTCGACGGCGCCTTCGCTCGCCTTCCGCCAGGCTGAGAGATCCGGCTTGACTATGGTCGCGCCCTTGGCGGTCATCTCGGCCAAGAGCTTTTCGTCATTGGCGCGCACTTCGGTGCGGTTCCAGTCGCCGGCTTCCTTCGCCGCCTTGAGGACGCCCTCCTGATCCGCCGCGCTGAGACTCTTGAACGTGCGCTCGGCCATGGCGACCCAGCGCGGCGAATAGACGTGCTGCGACAGGGTGACGTGCTTGGCGACCTCGTAGAAACGCTGCGAGTAGATGGTGTCGATGGGGTTCTCTTGCCCGGAAACCGTGTTCTGCTGGATGGCGAGATAGACTTCGGTCACCGGCATCACGACAGGCGAGAAGCCGATCGATTCCATGATCCAGCGGATCATTTCGACCGGAGCGATGCGCAGCTTCTTGCCCTTGGCATCGGCCGGGCTGTTGAGCGGGAAGTTCGTGGTGAAGCTGCGGAAGCCGGCCTCCCAGTTGCCGACGATGCGCATGCCCTTGGCGGGCAGCAGATCCGCCTGTTGCTTGATGAACTTCGAGGTGTCGTAGAGCTTCCAGCCCTGTTCATAGGTCTCGGCCAGATAAGGCAAGGCGATCAGCGACAGGTCCTTCACATGGGGTGTGAAGGTGACGACGCCGGTGAGAGCGAAGTCGAGCCCGCCGACCTGGAGCTGGTCGAGCGACTTGGCGTCGTTGGCGAGCTGGCCGGAGTGGAAAACCTGAACCTTGCAACGGCCTGAGGTGTATTTCTCGACCGCTGCGGCGAAGCGCATCGCGGCCTCGTTCGCAGCACCGACCGACGTATCGGTGTGGCTGAAGCGCAGCGTGCGGACGCTCTGGCCCAGGACGATGTTGGGAAAGCCGGTGATCGCGCCGCCGGCGAGCGCCGCCGAGGCTTTCAGGATATGACGTCTGTTCTGCATGGTAACCTCCCTTGTGTGTGTTTCCTGCCCAACCGGGCGGCTTCGACGGCCGCCTTCTCGTGGTTCAGATCGAGATGTCGTGTCAGATGGCGATGAAGCGTCCCTCTTCGGCAGAGCGGTAGATCGCTTCCTCGATGGCGAGATTGCGCAGGTAATCGCGGCCGGAATTGACCAGCGCCGTACCCTTGGTCAGGTGCTCGACGACGTGGCAGCTCTGGCCGTAGACGCAGTCGCCGCCGTAGCCGCGATTCTCCCAGGCATAGGCGTGCTCGCGCTCCTCGCCACGCAGCGGGCGCAGGAACAGCCGGCCATAGCCGTCGAGCCGCAGCACCCCGCGGTCGCCCTCGACCATCAGCACGCCATTGGTCATGCGCGTGTCCTCGGCGGGGTGATCGACATGGCGGTTGCCGTCGAAGAGGCCCGCGGCACCGCTGGCGAAATCGAAGATTACGAGCCCGGCATCCTCACCCTTGATGACCGGGTTGATCCGCCGAAGCCGCGCGAAGACACCGGTGATCTCCCCCATCACGTCCCGGAACACGTCGATCAGGTGGATGCCGGTCTCATGGATGAGGAAGCGCGACATGCTCTGGAAATAGGGCTGTCGCGAAAGATAGGCTTCGGGCCCCTGGCCGTCTCCGGGCCGCAGCCGGAAATTGATGTTGAGAGGCGTGCCGATCGCGCCGTCGGCGACCAGCCGCCTGGCCTCCATGAACCAGGGCATGAAGCGGAAGTTCTCATGCACCGCCAGCATCACCCCCGCCTTCTCCGCGATGGCAACGATCTCCTGGGCCTCATCGAAGGTCGGCGCCAGGGGCTTCTGGCAGATCATCTTCACGCCACGGCGCGCGGCCGCCTCGACCAGCGCCCGATGTGTTTGTGGTGGCGTGACGATGTCGATCAGGTCGGGGCGCACCGCATCGAGCATCGCCTCCGCATCTTCGAAGGTCGCCGCGCCCTGTAGCAAGGCGGCGGCGGCCCCTCGCTTGCTGGCGTCACGATCCGCGACGCCGACGACGCGCACCCCTTCCATCCGGCTCCACGCATCCTGATGGAACCGGCTGAAATAGCCGCAACCCGCAATAGCGACAGTCAGAGTCATTGCGGGTCGGCTTTGCCGCTCGCGATGAGCTCGGCGATGGTGCCGCCGATGTCGCGGGTGCCGTGGCGCCCGCCGATGTCGTAGCTGCGCAGGTTCATCTTGCCGAAGGCGTGGTCGACGCCGAGTTCGATCGCCCGCGCGGCATTGCGCGCCGCGGCGCTGCCGTGACGCTCGCCCAGCCAGTCCAGCATCATTGCTGCCGAGAGGATCATTGCCGTCGGATTGGCGATGCCCTTGCCGGCGATGTCCGGCGCCGTACCATGGCTCGGCTGGAACATGCCGTGCGCTTCGCCGATGTCGGCCGAAGGCGCGAAGCCCATGCCGCCGATCAGCCCGGCACCGAGATCCGAGAGAATGTCGCCGAACAGGTTTTCGGTCGGCAGGACATCGAAATCCCAGGGCCGGCGCACGAGGTCGAGCGCCATCGCGTCGATGTAGTGATGGCGCGCGTCGATATCGGGGTGCTTGGCCGCGGTCTCGTAAAAGACCTTCCGCATGAAGGCGAAGGAGCGGAACACATTGGCCTTGTCGACCAGGGTGACGCGGCCGGGCGTGCCGCGCGTCTCGCGCCGCCGACGCGCGAGGTCGCAGCAGAAGGCGGTGAGCTGCTCGGTGACCTTGCGGGTGATGACCTGGGTGTCGCGCGCCTCGCGGTCGTCGATGATCTCGCCCTTGCCGCGGGAGGCGAACATGCCTTCGGTCGACTCGCGCACGATCACGAAGTCGATGTCCTTCCAGCGCTCATGGGCGAGGATGGGCGGCGTGCCCGGGATGGCGCGGATCGGCCGAACCCCGGCATAGAGGCCAAAGGCCATGCGCATGTCGAGCTGCGGCGCGATCTCGGTCCCGTCCGGGAAGCGGATGTCCGGCCACCCCATCGCTCCGAACAGGATTGCGTCCGCGTTGCCGGCGCGCTCCAGGCCGTCCTTCGGCAGGATCGCGCCGGTTTCCTTGTAGTGATGCGCGCCGCCGGGGATGTGCTCCTGGCGGAAAGACAGATCGAAGCGCTTCTCGACCGCGTCGAGTACGACGGCCGCAGCCTCCATGACTTCGATGCCGATGCCTTCGCCGGGCATCACGGCAAGATGGAATGAGTTCGACGTCATAGCCTCTGGATTCCGTGTCGTTCGATGATGGTGGTCAGCTCGAGGCCGCCCCGCTTGCGATGCTCGTGGTAGATCTCGCGGGCGCGCTCGACGTCGCCTGCGAGGATGGCCTCGACCACGGCGCGGTGCTCGGCCGTGGACTGCACCGGCAGCGGGCGAAGCGAGAGCGTGAACATGCGGGCGCGATGGGCCTGGTCCCAGACCTGCATGATCATCGCCGCCAGGCGCTTGTTGCCGCAGAGGCGAGCGAGATTGAGGTGGAAGGCCTCGTCGGCGGCGGCCCAGGCCTGCAGGTCGGGCGTGCCCTGCAGCGCAGCCTCCATCGCGTCGCAGGAGGCGATCAGCTTGGCGAGCTCGGCCTTGTCCGGCCTTCGCCGGGCCAGAAGCTCGACGGCCGTCGGCTCCAGCGACATCAGCACCTCGTAGATCTCGCGCATGTCGCTCGGCGAAAGCGCAGAAATGCGCACGCCATGGCGCGGCACGATCTCGAGCAGCCCCTCCTGCTGCAACCGCACGAAGGCCTCCCGGACCGGGGTGCGCGAGGCGTCCAGCTCAGCCGCAATCTCGCTTTCGAGGATCTGCGCGCCGGGCGGATAGCGGTTGTCGAGGATGTGCTGCTTCAATTGCGCATAGACCGCGTCGGTCGAGCGCCGGGGCTGGTGGGGAGCGTCAGGGGTCGGGATCGCGTTCATCGCATCCGATAATGCATACATTAATTGATGACGCAAACGTACACATCACCGACGTGATTGCAAGCCGGAGATTTCCTCGCTGTGTCTCCCCGTCGTGGCGACGCCGCCTCAGGCTATGTCGGAGCAGCCCGGCGCCTGGCCATCGGGGTTTCCATCACGCGTGGCGCGCTCGCCTTCTGCAGCCCGCTGGGGGCGAAGTACCAAAACCCGCCCGCAGCTCTCAACTCGCCGCCGAGAGGCTCGGTGCCTTGGCCAGCGTCGCGGCTTCAAATATGGCCGCCTCCTCGCGCAACCAGGCGACCAGCGCCTCGAAGCCCGGCCGATGTTCGGTGTTGGCGCTTAAGGTGAGCCAGCAGCCTGTTGCGCTCTCGAAATCGAGGCCGAGCGGGTTGATCAGGGCGCCCGAAGCCAGTTCCTCCGCCACGTAGCAGCGTGGCGCCAGGGCGACGCCGAGCCCGGCCATCGCCGCGCGGATGATCACGGAATAATAGCCGTAGCGCACCGTATGCGCCGGGACGGCGCCGCGCAGTCCGAATGCCTCGGTGAACTCCGCCCAGAAGGTCGGCATCTGGAAATGCTGCAGCAGGGTCATCTTCTGGATATCGGCCGGACGCAGGAAACCGCCCATCCGCTCGACCAGGGCAGGCGCGGCAACGAGGGCGACCTGACGTCCGAAGAGATAATGCGACTCGCGTCCGGCCTGAGGCCCGGTCCGGTGGCCGATGTCGATATCCGGCTCCTCCGTCTCCTCCTCGCTGACGAAATTGGTGAACTGAACGTCGATCTCGGGATGGGCCTGGGCGAAGACCGGAAAGCGCTCCATCAACCAGCGCTCCCCCGCGATGGCGATCATGTGCAGGCGGATCGGGCGGCCCTGGGCAGCGCGCTCGCTCAGGCGGCGCGCACCGCGCTCCATCTGCTCGATCGCGGCCTCTGCGTAAGGGTTGTAGATCGAGCCGGCCTCGGTCAGCTTCAGGCCCTGCGGCGTGCGCTCGAACAGCGTTGTCCCCAAATGCTCCTCGAGCGCCTGGATCTGCTTGGAGACCGCACTCTGCGTCAGATTGACCGCAGCGGACGCCTTCGCCGTCGATCCAAGCCGCGCGACCGCCAGGAACACCCGGAGCCCCGTGGTCGATGGCGGGAGGCGGTTGCCGGTCATCAAGGCTATTCCATTTCAGACTACCCGCCGGAGATCGTTTCGTTTGCTGGCAGCATGGTCAAGAGGCAGTCTTTGCAAAAGACCAATGGGGAAAGCGATGAACCAGACGACACGCCTGTGGGGCGGCCGCTTCCGCAAGCCGCCGGATCCCCGGCTGATGCGGCTGTCCAGCGCGGCCAGCGCCCATGCCCGTCTCGCACCCCAGGATATCGCCGGCGGCAAGGCCCATGCCGCAGAACTGCTGCGCGCAGGACTGCTCACCGCCGCCGAAATGGAGGCGATCATCGCCGCCCTCGAAGCCATCTCGCAGGAGGTCCAGGCCGGCAGCCTGAGCCCCAGCGCCGATGACGAGGATGTCCATACCTTCATCGAACGCGTCCTGATCGCCCGGATCGGCGACGCCGGCGCCAAGCTCCGTGCCGGCCGTTCCCGCAACGACCAGGCTGCCAACAATCTGAAGCTCTATCTGCGCGAGCAGGTTCGCCTGATCGGCGGCATGCTGGCGGAGCTGCTGGACGCCATCTCGGCCCAGTCGGAAACCCATGCCGCCTCGGTCTGCCCGGGCTTCACGCATCTGCAGAGCGCCCAGCCCGTGACATTCGGCCACTGGCTGATGGCGCATGGCCAGGTCCTCGCGCGTGACGCCACGCGCCTGCAGGATTGGGAGCGCCGTTCGGGGCAGTCGCCGCTCGGCGCAGCCGCCCTCGCCGGCTCGGCCATCGCGTTGACGCCCGAACTCAGCGCCAGGGCGCTTGGCTATGACGCCCCCTGCGAAAACTCGGTCGATGCCGTCGGCGCACGCGACCATGTCGCGGAATTCCTGTTCGTCGCGGCCATGCTCGCGACCAATCTCTCGCGCCTGGCCGAGGAGGTCACGCTCTGGACTTCGCGCCAGTTCGGCTGGATCACGCTCGACGACGCCTTCGCCACGGGCTCGTCGATCATGCCGCAGAAGAAGAATCCGGACATCGCCGAGATCTCGCGCGGCCGGGCGGCGCGGCTGACCGGCGATCTCGTCGCGATGCTCGGCGCACTCAAGGGCCTGCCTCTCGCCTATAACCGCGACCTCGCCGAGGACAAGCGCGCCGCCTTCGATGCCGTCGACGTGCTTGGCGAGGTGCTGCCGGCATTCGCCGGACTGATCGCCAGCATGGAAGCGCATCCGCAGGTGATGCGGGCGCAGGCCGGCGCGGGCTTCGCGCTGGCGACCGAGGTTGCCGACTATCTCGCGCGCAAGGGCGTGCCCTTCGCGGAGGCGCATGAGATCACCGGCACGCTGGTTCGCTACTGCGAGGAGATGGAGCGCGACCTCGAACAGCTCGAGCCGGTCGAGCTCCGCGCCATTGATCCGCGCCTCGGAGAGGATGTAAGGGCCTGTCTGACGCTCGATGCCGCAGTGGCCGCCCGCAGCGGCTTTGGCGGCACAGCGCCAGCGCGCGTCACCGAGCAGATCGCCCGTTTCCGAAGCTGGCTCGCGGAGTTTGAAGTTTGGACCGGCGGAGCGTCGCGATGACCAGCACAGTCGGAATTGGAATAGGTCGTGACCTGGCCGGGGTCGCGGGTTTGAAGCTCGTGCCGCGCCGCTACTACGGACGCTGGGTCGCTGCCGCGCTGATCATCCTGGCCTTGGCCTGGGTGATGAAGGCCTTCGCCGAAGGCCAGATCGACTGGCGGGTCGTCGGGCAGTTCTTCACCGCCCCCGCGATCCTGAACGGGCTCGTCAACACGATCATCATGACGGCTTGTGCCATGGCGCTCGGCATCGTGCTCGGCGTCGTCTTCGCCATCATGTACATGTCGCCGAACCCGGTGCTGCGCGGTGTCGCGCTGTTCTACATCTGGTTCTTCCGCGGCACGCCGCTGCTGCTGCAGCTCCTTCTCTGGTTCAACCTGGCGCTGGTTTTCCCGACGATCGGCATCCCCGGCCTGGTCGAATGGCGCACCATCGACGTGATCGGCCCCTTCATGGCGACCCTGCTCGGCCTCGGCATGAACCAGGGTGCCTACACCGCTGAAGTGGTGCGCGGCGGCATTCTCTCCGTCGATGTCGGCCAGACCGAAGCCGCCAAGTCGATCGGTATGACCAGGCTAACGACACTCCGGCGCATCGTCCTGCCGCAGGCGATGCGCGTCATCATCCCACCGGTCGGGAACGAGGTGATCAGCATGGTCAAGCTGACCTCGATCGCCAGCGTGATCCAGTTCTCCGAGATCCTGCGCAATGCGCAGACGATCTACTATGCCAATGCCCGCGTCATCGAACTCCTGATCGTCGCCGCCGGCTGGTATCTGATCGTGGTCACGCTGCTGCAGATCGGCCAGTTCTTCCTGGAACGCTACTTCTCCAAGGGCCGCGGCGACCGCCGCGCCAAGCCGCAGGTCGTCGAGGAGGCCGGAGCATGAGCGCCTCCCCCACAGACGCGATCGTCGCAGCCGCCAACGTCACCAAGCGCTTCGGCGAGCTGCGCGCGCTGAACAACGTCTCGCTGACGATCGCACCCGGCAGCGTGCAATGCATCATCGGGCCCTCGGGCTCCGGCAAGAGCACGCTGCTTCGCTGCATCAACCAGCTCGAGAAGATCGACCAGGGCGCGATCTGGGTCGATGGCCAATTGATCGGCTATCGCATCAAGGGCGACGAGCTGCACGAACTGAGCGACGCCGAGATCGCGCGCCAGCGCCTCTCGACCGGCATGGTCTTCCAGCGCTTCAATCTGTTCAACCACATGACGGTGCTGCAGAACATCATCGAGGGCCCGGTCACGGTGTTGAAGCGGCCTCGCCAGGAAGCGATTGCCGAGGCCGAGAAGCTGCTCGCCCGCGTCGGGCTTTCCGACAAGCGCAATGCCTACCCGATCGAGCTCTCCGGCGGCCAGCAGCAGCGCATCGCGATCGCGCGGGCGCTGGCGATGAAGCCGAAGCTGATGCTGTTCGACGAACCGACCTCGGCGCTCGACCCCGAGCTCGTCGGCGAGGTGCTTGCCGTGATGCGCGACCTCGCCGCCAGCGGCATGACGATGATCGTCGTCACGCATGAGCTCGGCTTCGCCCGCGAGGTCGCGACCGACGTCGTCTTCATGGACAAGGGCGAGATCGTCGAGCGCGGCCCGCCCAATGCGGTGCTGGTGGCGCCGCAACAGGCCCGCACCCGCGATTTCATCGCCGCTGTTCTGAAATAGCCGTTCACAAGGGAGAATCCGATGCTTCGTTTCACTTTGGCAGCCACGCTGCTTGCCGCCACCGCGCTGTCTGCCCAGGCCCAGGCCCTGCCGGAGCGCATCAAGAACACCGGCAAGATCGTCATCGCGACCCAGCCGAACTACGCGCCGATCGTCTACAAGGACCCGGCTACCAACACGATGACCGGCTTCGACTATGATCTCGGCGAGGCCATCGCCAAGGACCTCGGGGTCAAGGTTGAGTGGCAGGAGACGGCCTTCGCCCAGATGCTGCCTTCGCTGATGACGGGCCGCGTCGACATGGTCATGGCCGGCATGAGCGACCTGCCGGCGCGTCGCGAGACGGCCGACTTCGTCGACTACATGGTCTCGGGCGCCCAGTTCTATACCGTCACGGCGCTGGCCGGCTCGATCAAGACTCCCGAGGATCTCTGCGGCAAGACGGTCGGCGCCAGCCGCTCGACCAACTGGCCCCGCCAGATCGGCGAGTGGAGCGAGGCCAACTGCGTCGCAAAGGGCAAGCCGGCGATCACCGTCGTCGGCACCGAAGGCTCGATCGATGCGCGCACGCAGCTCAAGACGCAGCGCCTCCAGGGCGGTGTCCAGGGCAGCGAGACGATGAGCCACAACCAGAAGCTCGAGCCGAACACCTATGTGACACTTGGCGAGCCCTTCACCCGCTCGCTGACCGGCATCCCGTTCCCCAAGACCGCCGAGGGCACGCAATTGCGCGATGCGGTGAAGGGCGCGCTCGACCGTCTTCAGGCGAATGGAACCTATGACGCGCTGATCGCCAAATACGGGCTGCCAAGCAATGCGCTGAAGCCCATCGTCATGAACCAGGGCCAGTAAGCGCCCTCAATCGTCCGCGGCTGCATGGTCGGCCGGGAACGGTAACACGATCGCCCCGCGAACCCGGTTCGCGGGGCGAGTTGCATTTGGCCCGTCCTGATCGCCTGCCGGGACGCGCACCCTACGCTCCGGAAGCGCAGCAAAGGCCGAATTCGGCTGTGTGAGCCACATCACATTCAGATGCGCGGAACTGGGTATCCATAGGGAACCCCATTGAAGCCGGGAGTGCCCTACATGCCCGCGACTTTCGAGCAGAGGATGCAGCAATTCCATCGCAAGACGATTGAACAAATGCGAAATGTAGGTCTCTCGGCCTATATCCTGAACGAAGACGGCAGCGTGCTTCATATCAAGCCTGACGGGAAAAGAGAGCTGATCGTTACTGGAACATACTTCACGGCCACATTGAAATCGGACGCAATTGCGTTGACGACAGGCTGAATTCTGCGCGACAGGCGGTTCCTTGCGCTGCAGGTTCCGCAGTCTCCACGCGCTCGCTGGGTTGCGCCGCTGGAGCGGGGCAACCTGCCATTGCGGTCCGCTCCACCGGGCCGCCTGGCTTCGGCCAGGGAACCGGGTTCCAGAACACAGATCTCCAAGAATGCGCCGCAAAAACCGGAGCGGATCAGGCCAGACGGCGTGATCCCGGAGGGAACGCGCCAACGCCGACCTGCAACAAACGCCGATTCTTCGGAGCAAAATTCAGCCATTCTGCCGCCCGCCCTGTAGTAGCCTCTCGACGCTGGAGCTGCCGACACCCGACGCTCGTAGGGACGGCGGCCCTTGGCCGCCTAAGGGCGCGGATGCCATCTCGGGAGAAGGCTGTGCAGAATACCGATAAGATTTGGACGATCGTCGATTCCAAGCAGGCTGACTATATCGAGCTAAGCGACCGCGTCTTTGAAATGCCCGAGCTCAACTACCGGGAGGTGAAGTCAGCCGCCGCCCATGCCGAGCAACTGCAGCGCGAAGGATTTCGCGTGGAGACGGGCATTGCCGGATTGCCGACCGCCGTCATGGGCGAGGCGGGCGAAGGCGGCCCGGTGATCGCCATCCTCGGCGAGTACGATGCGTTGCCGGAGCTTTCGCAAGCGCCGGGCGTGTCGGAGCATCAGCCGCTTCCGAACCAGCCCGCCGGCCATGGCTGCGGCCATAACCTTCTCGGAGCCGGCGCCATGCTGGCAGCCGCTGCAGTCAAGGACTTCCTCGCGGAGCGCGGGCTCAAGGGGCGGGTCCGCTACTATGGCTGCCCGGCCGAGGAAGGCGGAGCGGGCAAGGCCTTCATGGTCAAGGAGGGCGCTTTCAAGGATGTCGACATCGCGATTTCGTGGCACCCGGCCGATTTCGCGGCGGTGACGGCAGCCTCATCGCTCGCCAACACGACGATCGACTTCGAGTTTACCGGCCGGGCCAGCCATGCCGCTGCCGCGCCACATCTCGGCCGTTCGGCACTCGACGCCGCCGAGCTGATGAATGTCGGCGTCAACTACATGCGCGAGCACATGCCGTCCGACGCCCGTATTCATTACGCCTATCTGGAAGCCGGCGGCATCGCGCCGAACGTCGTGCAGGCCAAGGCGAAGCTGCGCTACGTCGTGCGCGCGACGATGGTCTCCCAGGTCCATGAACTCCTCGCCCGCGTCCGGAAGATCGCCGAAGGCGCGGCGCTGATGACGGAAACCACCGTCACCGACGAAGTCGTCAGTGCGATGAGCAGCCTGCTGGCGAACACGCCCCTCGAAGATGCCATGCAACGCAATTTCGACCGTCTCGGCCCGCCGCCTTTCGACGCAGACGACGTCGCCTTCGCCAGGCGGATGCAGAAGACCGTGACGCCGGCCCATATCGAAAGCGCATTCCGCCGCTCGGGGCTTCCGGCGACGGACTTCCCCCTCTGCAACGCGATTGCGCCCAAGGAGGTGCCGGGCCCGCGCATGATGGGCTCCACCGATGTCGGCGACGTCTCCTGGGCGGTACCGACGGTCCAGGCGCGCGGTGCGACCTATACGATCGGCACACCCGGCCATTCCTGGCAGTTGACGGCCCATGGGCAGTCGCCGCTGGCTCACAAGGGCATGGTTCACGTTGCGAAGGTCATGGCGGGCGTCGCCGTGGACGTGCTCGCCGAGCCGGAATTGCTGGAACAGGCCAAGGCCGATTTCGAGAAGCGCCTGACCCGGACGCCCTACAAGGCGCTGCTGCCGGACGACGCCAAGCCGCCCTTCCACATGTTCTGACGCCTGCAGATCGATGGCCCGGCGATGTCTGGCCGGGCCATCGTCCAAACTCCGCGCATGCCGCGCGCCGCCGTTCAGCCCCGCGGATCTGCAACTCTCGATATCAGCTGCAGCGCTTCGGCAACGGCTTCATCGACGGATCTCGCTAGCGGCTGGATTGGCAGCGGCGGCGCGCCGGGGCGAAGGCCGAGCTGATCGGCGATCACATACATCACCCGTAGGCTCCCGTGAGCCTTGAACAGCGTCCACAGCCCCGAGAACGCATGGTCGATCGCGAGCGCAGCGTCGCGATCGCCCGCCATCGCGTTGCAGGTGAGACGAAGTGCGGCTTCCGGCAGCAGGCCGGCGACGACGCTGTACCAGGCGTCCGCCCCGGCAAGCAGCGCCGAGGCGGCGCCCCAGTCGCCACTGTAGCCGATCGTCATGCCGTCCTTGCAGGATGCGCGCAGCCGGCCGATTTCCGCTTCGAAGGCGCCGTCCGACGGCAGCGGCATCTTGATTGCGGCAACAGTTGGCAGGCGCGACAGCCGCGAGATCAGCTCCGGCGAGAACACGAAATGCGTCGTGCTAGGGTTGTTGTAGATGCAGACTGGCAGACCCGCGGAGGCGGTGGTCGCCTCGAAATGAGCGAAGACCTCATCCTGCGCCAGCGGGGTGTAGGAAACGGGCGCCAGAAGCAGCCCGTCCGCATGCATGCGCTCTGCCTCTCGGGCCAGTTCCATGACCCATGACGTCCGCATCGTCCCGACGCCGACGATGAGCGGCACCCGGCCGGCGATGGTCTCGACCGCAGCCGCCAAAGCCCGCGATCGCTCGCCGCGGTCGAGATAGGCATAGGTACCGGTGCTCCCGAGAATTGCGATGGAATCGACTTCGGCTGCAACCAGCCGGTCGAGCATGCGTGAAAAGGCCTCCGTATCGACCACGCCGTCTGCGTCGGCGGGCGTCAGCGGGAATGCGGACAGTCCCTTGAAGATCGATCCGTCAGTCATCATACCCCCGCACAATCCGCCTGTTTCAGGCCTGCTTGATCAAAAGCCTTCGTACCTGTCCGGCTCGGCACGCCGTCCTTGCCCGTCAGCCCGTAACCGCGCTGTGGAACAGGCTGACCGAGAGCGCGAGCATGAGTATCCCGATCGCGACATCGAGGCCACGCCAGGCTGCCGGCCGTGAAAAGAACGGCGCAAGAAAGCGAGCTCCGAACCCCAGCCCAGCGAACCAGGCGAAACTGGCGCTTGCTGCGCCGATCATGAACGGCGTGCGCTCAGCCACGGGAAGGCTTGTTCCGACCGCGCCCATCAACATCACGGTATCGATGTAGACATGGGGGTTGAGGAAGGTGAAGGCGGCGGTCCCGGCCAGGGCCGCCTTCAGGCTGATGCCTGCAGCCTGCTCGACGATCAGCGCCGACGAACTGGCAGCCCGGCGCAGCGCCGAAATGCCGTACCAGGCGAGAAAGGCCGAGCCGCCGAGGCTCAGCGCGAATGCGAGGCCCGGAACGACCGCCAGGGCACTGCCCAGCCCGTTCACACCGGCAACGATCAACGCGGCATCGGCTGCCGCACAGAACAACACGATGGGCCAGACATGCTCGCGCTTCAGACCCTGGCGGAGCACGAACATGTTCTGGGCACCGATGGCGACGATCAGGCCGGCGGAGAGGGCAAAGCCCTTGGCGGCGGGGGCGATGATGGCGCTTGTCATGTGCGCTTGATGGCCAGGGGCGTTGATGTAGTCTAGCTAAATCACCTAAAGGCTCATTAGGACTTCTAATGCTCGACTATTTGTCTCTCGCCGCAGTGGCTGCTGTCGCGCGCGAGGGCAGCTTCGAAAAGGCCGCCACCGCGCTTGGCGTGACCCCTTCCGCCGTTTCGCAACGGATCAAGGGGCTTGAAGAACGCCTGGGCGCAGTCCTCCTGACACGAGGCGCCCCCTGCCGCCCGACGGAGATCGGCGCGAAGCTCTGCGCCCATGTCGAACAGGTGCGGCTACTGGAAGGCGAGCTCGTCGGCGAGCTCCCGGGCTCGCCGTCGTTGGAGGCCACTCCAACGTCTCTGCGGATCGCCGTGAACGCCGACAGCCTCGGAACCTGGTTCACAAGGGCCGCGGCCGCCTTCGCAGCTCAGACCGGCGCCCTGCTCGAGCTTGTCCTGGAGGACGAGGCCATACGGCCGAGCATCTCCGCACTGGGGAGGTCCTTGCCGCTGTGACCGCCGACGCGGCTCCCGTCGCCGGGTGTCGAACCTATGCTCTCGGCGAAATGGAGTATGTCGCCATCTGCGCCACCGACTTCATGCGGCGGCATTTCCCGGCTGGCATCAATGTGCACAGGCTTCAGAGCGCTCCGATGATGCGCTTTGACCGGCGCGACCAACTTCAGGCGAATTGGGCGCAGGAGGCGTGCGGTGCGCGGATCTCGCCACCGACACACTGGACGCCATCGACACAGGGCATGCTGGACATGACGCTTGCAGGGCTGGGCTGGTCGATGGCCCCCCTCCCCCTCGCAGAGCCGCTGATCGCAGCAAAACGACTGGTCGAGATGCCGTCAGGAAAGCGGATCCGCGTGAAGCTTTACTGGCAGCGCACGCGCCTGGCCGCGAGTATCCTCGATCGACTGACGGAGGCCGTGCGTATGGTCGCGGGCAGCGAGTTGATCCAACCGGCTTGATCGCCGGCAATTCGGTGCGCGTCACGCTCGGCATTTCGCCATGGAGGCAACATGGCGGCCGGCGCGAGGCCGTCTCCGCCATGTGGCTTAACAATCAGGTTCTTTGCAAAGTTGGGATCAAAGGCGAGCGTCTCAGGAATTCGATCGAGAACGCTGATCGGTCATTGGGCCCACAGCCGGCGCACATCCTCGCCGTGGCGGATCAGCAATGGCGGGCCGACTTTAGCTGCGCGCGCGGCGGCCCATCCGTAGCGGCCCTTCGCAGCCATTGCGGGAATAGGCGGAAAAGCTCCACGAAATGGCGCCTGTTGCACACAGGCGTGCGACGCAATCGTCGCAATGCCCGAGACGGCGGCACAAGCCCTCGCGTCCGTGCCCGTCCCGCGATGCCAGGACGGGCGTCGATCCAACCCTCAGGCCGCGTAGCGCTGCAGCTTCTCGTGCAGGGCCTTGGGAATGGTGATCCCCTCAGCAGCGGTCCGCAGCCGGGCGCCACTGCGCCGTCCGCCAGGCAGGCGCGCGCCCTCCTGCTCGGTGATGGCGCCGAACAGGCGTTCCAGCCGCTCGGCCGCTCCGGGACCTGCGATCGCTCCGGTATCGATCGCGATGAAGAACTGGCCGGTGCGCGGCGATCCACCGAGATTATCGGCGAAGGATGAGGCGTCGACCGAGAGATTGGCGCCGGTCAGCCAGGCCGCAAAGATCTCGACGATCAGCGCGAGCCCGGCGCCCTTGTAGCCGCCGGCCGGAACCATGGTGCCGCCCGCCAGTGCCGCCTGGGGATCGGTGGTGGGATTTCCGTCGCGGTCGAGTGCCCAGCCGAGCGGGATCGGCTCGCCGCGCTGCTGATGCACCACGATCTCGCTCTTTGCAACGACGCTCGACGACTGGTCGAGCACCAGCGGATCGGCCCCGGCGCGCGGCACGGCGAGCGCGATCGGGTTCGTGCCGAACACCGGCTTCGTGCCGCCCATCGGCGCGATCGAGGCCGGGGCGTTGACGAAGGCGAGCGCCAGCAGCCCTTCCCGGGCGAGACGCTCGACATGGTAGCCGACCACGCCGCAATTATAGGAGTTGGTCACGGCAAGCGCCGCGATGCCCTGCGCCTTGGCCGCCTCGCACAGGGCCGGCAGACCGAAATCGATCGCCGGGTGGGCGAAGCCGCCCTTGGCGTCGACACGGACGAGGCCGGGCCGCGGACTGTCCAGCACCGGCCGGGCCTTGCCGTCGATCTTGCCGACCTTGGCATGCTCGCAATAGGTCGGCAGCCTCGCGAGGCCGTGGCTGTGGATGCCCTCGGCCTCCGCCGCGACCACCGAGGCGGTGATCGCGGGCTCGTTGCGCGCATCGACTCCGCAGGCGATCAGCGCCCGCCGGGTCAGCGTCTCGACGTCCGCCAGGCTGAGATGGACACCGTCGGCCGGCTGGTGAGCGTTCATGCGACGGCTCCCATCTGCTCGGTGTAGCCGTAAAGCGAGACCGCCTTTTCAGGGCTGATCATGCCGTCGGCGAGGTCCTTGGCGATACGCTGCGGATCGCGCTTCAGCGGATCGCCGAAGCCGCCGCCGCCGGAGGTCTCGATGGTGACGACATCGCCGCGCTTCAGCGGGATGCCGGAGATCTTCGAGCGCAGCGGCGTCCGCGAGCCGTCCGGCCGCGTGATCGTCATGCTGCTGAGCGAGCCGGGCTGGCCACCATGGACACCATGCGGCGGGAACTTGAATCGCTCGAAATGGGCGCCGAGCTTGCCGGCATCCTGCTCCAGCCGCCATTCCCGAACGAGGCCAAGCCCGCCGCGGAACTGCCCGGCTCCCCCTGAATCCGGGATCAACCCGTATTTCGTGAAGGTCACCGGATACTTCGCCTCGACCATCTCGATCGGCGCGTTGGTGTTGTTGTGCAGACCGCAGGAGAGGGCGCTCGCGCCGTCGCCGCCGGCATGGCCGCCCCAGCCCCCGACCTCGATGTCAAAGTAGACCTGGCCCTTGCCCTTTCGGCTGACCGTCTGCAGCGCATAGACATAGGAGATCGCGTAATAAGCCGCCGGGATGCGCTGGGGCGCGATCTCGGCCAGCGCCCCGAATACGGCTATCGCGATGCGGTGGTTGATCACCATGCGCCCCGCAACCGGGGCCGGGAAAACGGCATCAACGACGCTGCCCTCGGGCAAGGTCACCGTGACCGGGCGATAGCAGCCGGAGTTGGCGGGGATGTCGCCGCCGAGCGCGGCGAGCAGGGCGTAATAGACCGCCGAACAGGTCATGGCGCGGGTGTTGTTGACCGGGCCGCTGACCTGCGGGCTCGAACCCGCGAAATCGAGCGCGATCCGGTCGCCTGTCTTGGTGATCTTCACGGCCAGCCGGATCGGCTCGTCGGACTGGCCGTCATCGTCGACGAGTTCGACGAAGGAGGCCTCGCCATCCGGCAGCGCCTTCAGCCCGGCGCGCATCATCGCCTCCGAGCCGTCTAGGATCGCTGCCATCGCGGCGGCCAGCGAGTCGGAGCCGTATTTGCGGGCCATGCGCGCGACGGCACGCTCGCCGATGCCGAGCGCCGCGATCTGCGCGTTGAGATCGCCACGCGTCTCGTCGGGCTGGCGGACATTGTGCAGCAGCATCTCGAAGACGCCGGTGTTCAGCACGCCCTTCTCGACGAGCCGCAGCGGCGGGATGCGGATGCCCTCCTGGAACACCTCGGTCGCGGCGGCATAATAGCTGCCGGCGGCGGCGCCGCCGACATCGACATGGTGGCAGAGCGTGCCGACGATGCCGACGCGCCGACCGTCGACGAAGACCGGCCGGAAGGTCTGGATATCCGGCAAATGCTGGCCGCCGGAATAGGGATCGTTGGTGACGATCACGTCGCCGTCGTTCCACTGCTCGAGCGGGATGAAGCGGTCGAGGATCGTGCGCAGGCAGTCCGACATCGAGTTGAGATGGACCGGGATGCGCGCCGACTGGGCGATGTTGTTGCCTTCCGCGTCGAAGACGGCGGTCGAGAAGTCGAGGATCTCGCGAACCACGGTCGAGCGGCTGGTGCGCCAGATCGTGATGCTCATCTCCTCCGAGGCCGCGACCAGCGCGTTGCGGATCACTTCGAGGCGGATCGGATCGATCGCCGGCTGAAGATCGGTCATGTGCTTCGTCATGGTCTTTGAACCTCAGTGGCTGTCGGCGCGGTCGGCGATCAGGGCGCCCGACGCATGGGTCAGGATCGTCCAGCCGGCGGGGAGGTAGATCGAGGTGTAGGGCTCCTCGACGATGGCGGGGCCTGCGACCGGCGTGGTGCGGCTGATCGCGTCGCGCTCGCGCACCGGCGTCGCGACCGCGCCATGGCGGCCATGGACCGGTCGGGTCGGGGCGGCTTCGCCGGTCTTGGTCGCGATGCCCTGCGTCGGCACCGGCTTGGCGAGGCGCCCGACCGCCTTGAGCCGCAGCGCCACGATCTCGACCGGGACCTCCGGCTCGTCATAGGAGAAGCGCTGGCGATGCAGGGCGTGGAAACCTGCAGTCGCCTTGGCGACACCCGCAGGCGAGAAATCGGCATCGTCGAGCGCGACGCGCAGGTCGAAGGCCTGGCCGGCATAGCGCAGGTCGACTGCCCATTCGAAGTCCTGCGCCGCGTCCGCCACGCCATCCTCCGTCAGCAATTGCCGCGCTTCCGCGACGAGGCGCGTGGTGGTCTCGCCGAGGCCCGGCGCGAGCTCGGCGAAGAGGCCGATCTGCGTGGCGCTGAGGTCATGGGCGATGTCGGACCAGAGGATGCCCCAGGCCGAGAGCGTCGAGGCATGGGCCGGGAAGATCACGCGGCGGATGCCGAGTTCTTCCGCGACCTCGCAGGCATGGACGCCGCCGGCGCCGCCGAAGGAGAGCAGCGCGAAATCCTCGGGGTCCATGCCCTTCTCGAAGAGCGACAGGCGGGTCGCCGTCGCCAGCGCCGAATTGGCGACGTCGATGACGCCGGCCGCGACCTGGTCGACCGAGAGCTTGAGCCGGTTCGCGATCTCCTCGGCGGCCTTCTGCGCCGCCTGCCGGTCGAGCGGCATCGCGCCGCCCATGAAGCTCGCCCCGTCGAGGCGGCCGAGCAGGAGGTTGGCGTCGGTGACGGTGAGCCTCGTTCCGCCCTTGCCATAGCAGGCAGGGCCGGGATCCGCTCCGGCCGAATGCGGGCCGATGCGCAGGCGTCCGCCCTCGTCGACCCAGGCAATCGAGCCGCCGCCCGCACCGATCGTCCGCATCTCGATCATCGGCAGGCGCACGGGCAGCCCGTCGACCTCGCCTTCGTTCACCATCGAGACCGCGCCGTCATGCACGACCGAGACGTCGAAGGAGGTGCCGCCCATGTCGACAGCGACGAGATTGGGCTCGTCGAGCTCGGCCGAGAGCCGCTTCGCCGCCGCAGCCCCGCCACTCGGTCCGGAGAGCAGCAGCCGCGCCGGCTCGCGACCCGCCTTGGCGAGGCCGGAGACGCCACCATTCGACTGCACCAGATAGACCTGCGCCTCCGGAAGCTCCTCCTTCATGCGGCCGGCAAGCCGGTCGGTGTAGCGCTGGACGATCGGCACCAGCATCGCGTTCAGCGCGGTCGTCGACATCCGCTCATATTCGCGGATTTCGGGGGAGATGTCGGAAGCGAGCGTGATCGCGACGCCCGGCAGCAACTCGGCGAGGATCGCGCCGACGCGCCGCTCATGCGCGGGGTTGGCGTAAGCATGCAGCAGGCAGACGGCAACCGACTTGACGCCCGCCTTGGCGAGCTCGCCCGCGACATGACGGACACCGGCCTCGTCGAGCGGCACGGTGATCTCGCCGGCGGCATTGACGCGCTCGCTCACGCCGAAGCAGAACCGCCGCGCCACCAGCGGCTCGGGCTGGGCCAGCGTGATCGCATAGACATCGGTGCGGCCATGGCGGCCGATCTGCATGACGTCCTCGAAGCCGGCCGTGGTGACGACGGCGCCGAGCGGCAGCTTGCGCTCGAGCACGGCATTGGTCGCGATCGTCGTGCCGTGCAGCAGGTACTGCACAGCCTCCATCGGGAAACCGAAGCGCTCGGACGCCTGCTTGATGCCGGTCAGCAGGCCGATCGAGGGATCGGCTGGCGTGCTCGGCGTCTTGATCTGGTGGATCGCGCCGGAGGTCGCATCGAGGATCTCGATGTCGGTGAAGGTGCCGCCGATATCGACGGCGATGCGGATGTCCTGATCCATCAGGCAAGGCTCCAGTGTTCCCGCTCGCGCGCGGCGAGCGGGTCGGGTTGATCAGAAGTCGGTGTTCGTTCGAGTTAGCGCGCGCTCGGCGCGGTTCCGAATGGGGTCAACAAGGCGGTCACTTCACGAAGGTCTTGGCCAGGCCCGAGGTCCGGTCGACCACGAGCACGACGAGCAGGGTGAGCACGACGAGCAGCACGGAGAGCGCCGCCACCAGCGGGTCCGCCTGCTGCTCGACATGGTGATACATCGCGACCGGCAGCGTCTGGATGCGCGGGCCGGTCATGAACAGCGAGAGCACGACCTCATCGAAGGAGACAAGGAAGCACAGCGCAGTCGTGCCGATCAGCCCCGACTTCATCATCGGCAGCGTGATCCGGCGGAAGACGGTGAAGGGTGAGGCGCCGAGCGTCGACGCGGCCTCCTCGACCGCGATCGGCAGCGTCGAAAGTGCCGTGGCGAGCACGCGCAATGCATAGGGCAACGTCACCACGAGATGGGCGGCGACGAGACCGGGGAACGTCGCGAGCAGGCCGAAGCGGGCGAAGACGATCAGGATGGCCAGGCCGAGCACGATCGTCGGCAGCAGGAGCGGCGCGGTGAAGAGGCTCGACAGCGCCTCCGCCCCGCGCGGCTTGAGCCGCACCAGCGCGAAGGCCGCCGGCAGGGCGATGACGAGGCTGAGCACCGTGACGACGCAGGCGAGCAGAAGGCTCGTCCAGAAGGCAGCGGTCATCTTCCCGTCGGCGAAGATCGCCGGATACCACTTCACGCTCCAGCTCGAGGGCGGGAACATCATGTAGCTGTCGCCGGAGAAGGAGATCGGCACGACGACGATCAGGGGCGCCAGCAGGAAGGCGAACATCAGGAACGCCAGCAGCTTCAGCGCGGGGGAGACGGGACGTTCATCCATGACCAGCCTCCCTCACAGGATCGCGCGCAAGGCGCGGGTATAGAGCACGAGCGCAGCGCCGAAGATGACGAGCACCAGGATCGAGAGCGAGGCGGCCAGCGGCCAGTTCAGCGTCACGATCGCCTGGTCGTAGATCTCGGTCGCCAGCAGGAAGACGCGCCCGCCACCGAGCAGCTTCGGCGTGATGAAGGACGAGACGGCCAGCACGAAGCAGAGCAGGCAGCCGAGCGCGATGCCGGGCAGCGTCAGCGGCAGGATGATGCGGCGGAAGATGGTGAAGGGCGGCGCGCCCAGCGTCGATGCGGCTTCCTCGACGCGCGGGTCGAGCCGCCCGAAGCCGGCGAGCAGCGCCAGGATCATGTAGGGCATCAGGATCTCGGTGAGGCCGATGACCACGCCGGTCTTGTTGAACATCAGCCGCAGGCGCTCGAGGCCTAAGCCTGAGACCAGGTTGTTGACCAGGCCGTTCTCCGAGAGGATCGCGATCCAGCCATAGGTCCGCACCACCGCCGAGGTCAGCAGCGGCGAGATCACCAGCACGAGCAGGATCGTCTTCCAGGTCCCGCTGGAGCGGTGGAGATAGAGCGCGATCGGATAGGAGCAGATCAGCGTCAGCAGGGTGATGCCGAGGCTGACTGTGATGCTGTTGACGATCAGCTCTGCGTAGAAGGTGTCGGCGACGACCTTGGCCCAGGTCGCAAGCGAGAACGCCTCGTGCATCGCGCCGGTCGGCTCGACCTCGTAGAACGACATGCGCGCGAGGTTGAGCACCGGTGCGAGGAAGCCGAAGGCGTTGACCAGCGCGATCGGCGCGATCAGCGCAACGACCAGCGCAAGCCCGTTCGAGCGCCGCTCGGCCACCGGAGCGGGCATGGTGATCGCCGCGGTCACGCCGCGGCCCCATAAACGAAGACGTCCTGCGGCCGCCAGGACAGGGTGACCGCCGCACCCGGCGCGAGCACGGTCTCGCCGCCGCGCGTCGCGAGCTCGATGGAGACGATCTGCCCGGCGACATCGACATCGTATTGAAGGATATCGCCGGCGAAGATCGCCCGCGCGATCGTGCCGGGGATGCCCTCGCCGCCGGCCGGAGCCAGGGTTACGCGATGCGGCCGGACCATCACCTCGACTGGGCCGGACAGGCTGGCGGGCGCGGCGATGCGCTGGCCGGCGAAGTCGGCGAAGCCGTCCTTCGCCACTGCCTTCAAGCGGTTGGTACGGCCGACGAAGCTCGCGACGAAAGCGGTCTTCGGCCGCTCATAGAGATCGACCGGCGTGCCGAGCTGTTCGAGCCGGCCCTGGTTCATCACGACGACCTTGTCACACATCGTCAGCGCTTCGCTCTGGTCATGCGTCACGAAGATCGCGGTGATGCCGAGCCGCTGCTGGATGTCGCGGATTTCGTTGCGCATCTCGTCGCGCAGCTTGGCATCGAGATTGGAGAGCGGTTCGTCGAAGAGCAGGATCGAGGGCCGGATGACGAGCGCACGCGCCAGCGCCACGCGCTGTTGCTGGCCGCCCGAAAGCTGCGCCGGCCGATGCTCTTCCTTGCCGGTCAGATGCACCAGCGCGATCGCTTCCTTGACGCGCTTGGCGATCTCGTCCTTTGGCACCTTCCGCATCTCGAGGCCGAAGGCGACGTTCTTCGCCACGCTCATATGCGGGAACAGCGCATAGCTCTGGAAGACCAGGCCCATGTCGCGGCGGTGCGTCGCGACCTCGGTGAGGTCCTGCCCGCCGACGACGATGCGCCCCGACGTCGCCGGCACGAGGCCGGCGATCATCCTGAGCGAGGTCGTCTTGCCGCAGCCCGACGGGCCGAGGAAGGCGACGAGCTCGCCCTTGGGAACCTCGAGGTCGAGATTGTCGACCGCCGTGAAGCCGGCATAGCGCTTGGTCAGCCCCCGGATGGAGAGAAAGCCCTGGCTAGGCGCCGTGCGGGTGTCGGTCATGACGGTCATTCCTTCCCGGATCAGCGGCTCAGCGGGATCACCTTGCGGCGCCACTGTTCCATGATCGGCTCGCGGACCTTAGCGAGGGCGATCCAATCCACGGGGATGACCTTGTCCATCGACTTCACCGCGGTGCGGGCGATGGCAGCGTCCGAAATCTGCGCCTTGGCGTTGGTCGGGGCGTAGAACATCGTCTCGGTGAAGGACTTCTGGGCTTCCGGAGACAGCGCGTAGTCGATGAACTTGGCGCCTGCATCCTTGCCGGGGCCATTGGCGACATAGTTGATCGTGTTGATCTGGAAGACACTGCCCTCCTGCGGCAGGATCGCCTTGAGCTTGCCGCCGGAGGCGTCAGCATTGACCTGCGCGCGGGCGTTCCAGCCGGCGCCAGCAGCGGCCTGGCCGGAGATGATCACCGGATAGACTTCCGGCTTCGGCTCCCAGGTCTGCACGTTGGGGGCGATTTCGCCGAGCGCAGCGATGCCCTGGTCGACGTTCTTGAGGTAGTCGGCGCCGCCGCGCGCCTTGTCCATGATCAGCACGAGCGACAGACCCTGGATGTCAGGCATGCCGGGGATCGCGACCTTGCCCTTGAGGTCGGGCTTGGCGAGGTCCATCCAGCTCTTCGGCGTCTCCTTCACGACGTCGGAATTGTAGAGCATGACGAGGTTGTCGAAGGTCACCGCGACGCCGTCGACATCGGCGATGCGGGCGTTCGGATAGAGATCGGCGACGTTCTTCGAGACCTTGTCGTCGATCTTGATCAGCAGCTTCTCGTCGGTCGCGGCCTTGGAGACCGAGACGTCCATGATGACGACGTCAGCCTGGGGCGCCGCCTTCTGGGCGCGCAGATTGCCGAGCATCTGCGCCGAGTTCGGCAGCGGGAAGTACTCGACCTTGATGCCGGGATTGGCCTTCATGAAGGGCTCGATCACCGCCTTGGTGTAACGCTCCTGGAACAGGCCGGAATAGGCCATGACGGTGACGGTCTGCTGCTGGGCGAATGCACCCTGCGCACTGAGGCCGGCGGCCAGCGCGATGGCCATGGTGAGCTTCGTCGATGTCTGCATGTTCAATCCCCTCTGTTGTTGCGCGGGCGGTGCTCCGCCCGTCGTCAGGTCTGGTCGATTGATCGGGTCTTTCAGGATTTCGCGAGCTTGCCCTCCACCAGCGCGGTCGCGCCGGAAATGTCGGGCAGCTTTTCGCCCTTGCGCAGGCGTTCGAGCAGCACGAGCTCGTTCTGCTGCATCTCGATCGCCTTTCGCGCATAGGCCTCCGCCGTAACAGCCTTCAGGACCACGACGCCGCTTTCGTCGCACAGCACCGCGTCGCCCGGCTCGATCGTCTGCCCGCCGACGCTAACCGGCACGTTGATCGCACCTTCCGTGCCAAGGATCTTGGTGGTGATCGGCGAAGGACCGCGGCACCACATCGGCATGTCGGTCTTGACGATCTCGGAGAAGTCCGTGGCCGGGCCGTCGATGACGCCGGCCGCGACGCCAGCATTCTTCATCGCATGGGTGACGACGCCGCCCCAGCAGGCATGCTTGGTGTCGCCACAGCGGTCGATCACGACGATATCACCGGGGCGCACCAGCTTGGTCAGGTAGTGCAGTGCCGTCGAATCCGCGTGCGGGATGCGGATCGTCACCGCCGTTCCGGCGATGCGCTTCGTCGGCAGCACCGCCTTGATCTCGCGGTCGACAAAGCCCGAATGCAGGACATGGCCGATGGTTGCGACCTCGCATTGCTGCAGCAGGGTAACGAGATCGCCGGAGATCTGCGCCGGCATGGGATTGACGATGAACATGGAAGGCTTCCCGATCAGGCGATGTCGTGGTGGTTGGCGACCGGCACCGCCGCGCGGACCTTCGCCGTATAGTCGAAATCGAGCCGGCCGCTGGTCGTGCCGACGCCGTCCGATGCCTGGGCAGTGATGTGGCCCCAGGGGTTGATCACCATCGAATGGCCGTAGCAGGCATTCTTGCCCTGGGCGTGCGTGCCGGTCTGGCCGGTGGCGAGGAACCAGGTCTGCGTCTCGCAGGCCCGCGCCCGCGCCAGCAGTTCCCAATGGTCCTTGCCGGTCATCAGGGTGAAGGCGGCGGGCAGGACGATGACGTCGGCGCCGGCGTCGCGCAGCTTGCGGAAGAGCTCCGGGAAGCGGATGTCGTAGCAGATGGCACAGCCGACGGTGGTTTCGCCGACCTTGTAGGTGACGACGTCACGCCCGCGCGACACCATGTTGGACTCGCGATAGCTCACGCCGCCGGGCGCATCGACGTCGAAGAGATGGATCTTGCGGTAATGCGCGATCTGCTTGCCGTCGGGTCCGAAGACAATCGTCGCATTGAAGTAGTCGTCGCCGTCGCGCTCGGCGACGCTGCCGGCATGGATGGTGACGCCGTGCTTCTCCGCGAGGCCCGACATCAGGCGATAGCTCTCGCCGTTCGGGAAGGTCTCGGCGCTCTCGCGCATTGCCGCCGGGCTGCCGTCGAGAAACGCGTAGTACTCGGGCAGGACGATGAGGTCGGGCCGGTCCTCGGCTACGACCTTCTCGACCATGGCCCGGGCCGTCTTGAGGTTCGCGGACTTGTCGTCCTGCGAGTTCATCTGGATGAGTGAGACCTTCATCGGCATTTCTCCCCGCTGTCGGTGCGGCAGGAGAGCAAACGCGCGGCAGGCCGGCAAACGCGAAATTCTTGTTCGCCCTGACAAGAATTGCTTATGACAGCGGCGTGACCAGTGCCTGCCTGTTGTCGAGGCAGATTGTCATGGGCGCCGCGGCCGCCTCACGACGCCGCGATTTCCGCTGCCATATCGGCGATCAGGGCCGGCAGCGTGTTTCCCGGATTGTCGTTGAAGACGGCGTGGAAATGCAGCGGCGGCAGTTTTGGCTCGACATCGAGCACATGCAATTCGCCGGTATCGAGGAACTCCTGGACCACCACTCGCGGCAGCACGGCGACGCCGACGCCATCGCGGATCAGCCGCGTGATGGTGGCGAGCGAGTTCGAGTTGAACACCCGCACCGTCTCGGTGTCGATGCCGGACGTCTCGATCGCGCGCAGCACCGCATGATGCGGCTGCGAGCCTTTCGAGTAAGCGAAGATCGGGTAGGCGGCGAGATCGGCTATGGCGAGCGGGCCCGGCTTGAGCGCGAGCTTGGGCGAGCCGATCCAGAGGCAGTCGAAGACGCAGAGTTCGATGTTGCGGATATGCGGCGCGACCACCGGGCCCATGATCAGGCCGAGATCGATCTGGCCGTCCTGGATCTGGCGGGCGAGGTTCAGGCTGGTGTCGACGTTGAGATCGACAGCGACGTTCGGATAGGTTTCCTTCACCCGTTCGATCAGCCGCGGCAGCCAGGCGTAGACGACGGAATCGACCGTGCCGATCAGCACCGTCCCGCGGATCTGACCGGCATCGGCGATCGAGCGCTCGAGCTCCGCCACCATCCGCATGATCGCCTCTGCCTGAGGCAGGGCGCGCTGGCCATGCGGTGTCAGCCCGACATTGCGCAGGTCGCGCTCGAACAGGCGCACGCCGAGTTCGCGCTCCAGTGTCGCGATGCGGTTGGAGACCGCGGCCTGCGTGGTGCAGAGCTTGTCGGCGGCGACGGAGAAGTTCCGCAACCTGGCGACCCAGACGAAGGTTTCGAGAAATTTGAGATTCACGCCATGCCACGTCAGCTGCACGCGCCCAAGCGCGGGAAAGGCTGACTTAGCGCCGTTTGGGGATGGCCGTGAAGTGCGTCGTGAAGCCCACGCCTTGTATCGACGCCTTTTCGTGGCGACTGGCGGCCGGCACGCGCAGTGCCGGCCGCCAGGATGGCTCACGCGACCGCGTAGCCGACCGTACCCTTGATCTCGAGGAACTCCTCGAGCCCGAAATCCGCATACTCACGCCCATTGCCGGACTGCTTGTAGCCGCCGAAGGGAGCGCCCGCGTCCCAGGCCGGGTAGTTGATGTAGACATTGCCCGAACGCATCTGCGCCGCGACCTTGCGGGCGCGGTCGAGCGAGCCGGACTGGACATAGGACGCCAGGCCATAGGGCGTATCGTTGGCGCGCTGCACGACCTCGTCCTCGCTCTGATAGGGCAGGATCGAGAGCACCGGGCCGAAGATTTCCTCACGCGCGATCGTCATTTCGTCCGTGACGTTGCCGAAGATCGTCGGGCGGACATAGTAGCCGCGATTGAGTTCCTCGGGACGCCCCGGACCGCCCACCACGAGATCGGCGCCTTCCTTGATGCCGGCCTCGATCAGCTTCTGGATCTTGTTGTACTGGGTCTCGCTGACGACCGGGCCGAGGAAGGTGTCGTTCGAGGCGGGAGCTCCGACCTTGAGCGGCTCGGCCACGGACTTGGCGATGGCAACCGCCTTGTCGTGCAGTTCGGCCGGCACGAACATCCGGGTCGGCGCATTGCAGGACTGGCCGCTGTTGCGCATCACGCTCTCGACACCGAGCTTCACGGCGCGGTTCAGGTCGGCATCGTCGAGGATGATGTTGGCCGACTTGCCGCCGAGTTCCTGATGCACGCGCTTGACCGTATCCGCCGCCGCCTTGGCGACCAGGATGCCGGCGCGCGTCGAGCCGGTGAAGGAGACCATGTCGACGCCCGGATGGCGCGAGATCGCCTCGCCGACCGTCGGCCCATCACCATTGACGAGGTTGAACACGCCCTTCGGGATGCCCGCCTCATGCACGATCTCGGCGAAGAGGATCGCGTTGAGCGGGGCGATCTCCGACGGCTTCAACACCATGGTGCAGCCTGCGGCCAGTGCGGGCGCGACCTTGCACATGATCTGGTTCATCGGCCAGTTCCACGGCGTGATCATGCCGACGACGCCGATCGGCTCCTTGGCGATCAGCGTCGTGCCGCGAACCTCCTCGAACTCGAAGTTCTCCAGCGTCTCGATCATCTTGGCGAGGTGAGCGGTGCCCATCCCGGCCTGGGCTCTGGTGGCAAGCTCGATCGGCGCGCCCATCTCGCGCGACAGCGTCTCGGCCATCTCGGCGTAGCGCGACTTGTAGACCTCGAGCAGGCGCCGCATCAGGGCAAGGCGCTCCTGCTTGGAGGTCGCGGCGAAGGCAGGGAAGGCGGCGCGCGCAGCCGCTACGGCCTTCTCGACATCGGCCTCGCTGCCGAGCGCGATCGTGGCGATGGCCTCTTCGGTGGAGGGATCGATCACTTCCAGCGTCTTGGACCCTGACGGCTGGACCCATTCGCCGTCGATGTAGAATTGCAGGTTGTGCGACATTGAGAAGGCCTCCTGAGGCTTACACGAATGGTCTTCGACCGGGTGATCTTTGGCGCCGAGACCGCCTGCCCTGCCTGCGCAGGCGGCGGCGAACCAGGCGATTGCGCTGCCCGTGACGGCTGCGACGCTATATTTTTCTGAGCCCAGCGCAACGCGACGCGACGCTGGGCTGCGATGCCCGCCATGCCTGAGGCTAACCGGATGGCCGTCTGCGAGGCGGCCGCGCTCACGGCGTGGCTGGAAGCTCCGCCGCAGCCTCCTGCAGCGCCTCGATATGAAGGGAAGCGGCCTTCAGCGCCTTGCTTTCGATCGCACGATAATGGGCGACGACTTCGCGCCCCATGGCTGTGAGATGGGCTCCGCCGCCATTGGCGCCGCCCGGCGCCGCCTCGACCAGGGGACGTCGGAACATACGATTGAGATCATCGATCAACAGCCAGGCGCGGCGGTACGACATCTTCATCGAGCGGCCGGCGGCGGAGATCGAGCCGGTTTCCTCGATCGCTTCGAGCAGATCGATCTTGCCTGGCCCCAGCCGTCCGGTCGGCACCAGATCGACCCTGACGCTGAGCAGCGCATCCGGTCTCTGCCGCGTGGGTTCAGCCATGTCCGCATCCTCTACACATGCATCCACTCTAGACCATTTCCGAGCGGCGGCACTGTCCCGACCGACCATCATCAAGGGGTGTCGATCGACACGCTCTTGATCACGGCATGGACGGCCCTGCCCTTGGCGAGCGACAGTCCGTCGACGGATTTGGCGGTCAGCCGGGCGAGGAGCTTCTCCCCGCCGCAGTCGATCAGCAGTTCCACAGCCCCGCCGGCGTGGCGCTGGCCGATTTCGGCGATCGTGCCGGGCAGAATGTTCAAGGCGCTGACGCCGACTGGCGCGCCCAGGCTGATCAGAACGTCGCTGGCGAGGATGCGAACGCGCGTGCGCGCTCCGACCGGAAGGCCGCTGCGCGCGACCTGAAACGTGCCCGCCGCCGTTTCCAGCGAGGTGAGGCTGTATGCGTCGTCATGGCCGGCCACCCGCGCCTCGAAGATCGAGCCAGCCTCGGCGGCCCCGGAGATGCCTGCAATGTCGAGCTGCGACATCACGCTGGCCATCGGGCCGCAGGCCGTGACCCGGCCCTGGTCGACGGTAACGAGCGTCGTCGCCAGCCGCGCGACCTCGGCAACCGAATGCGAGACATAGACGATCGGGACGCCGGCCTCGTCGCGCAGGCGCTCGATATAGGGCAGGATCTCCGCCTTGCGGGCCTCGTCGAGCGAAGCCAGCGGCTCGTCCATGAGCAGAAGCCGCGGCTTCGAGAGCAGCGCGCGGCCGATCGCGACCCGCTGCTTCTCGCCGCCGGAGAGTGCGCCGGGCCGCCGTTCGAGCAGATGGCCAATGCCCAGCAACTCGAGCACACCCGCAAGGTCGCTGCTGGCCTTGGCGGCGCGCGGCGCGAACCAGTGCCCGAAGAGCAGGTTCTGCCGCACGCTCAGATGCGGGAACAGCCGCGCCTCCTGGAACACGTAGCCGATCCGGCGGCGGTGCTTGGGCACCAACACGCCGGCGTGCGTGTCCACAAGCACCTGCCCATCGACCACAACGCGTCCCTGCGTCGGCGCAATCAGCCCGCCGATGATGTTGACGAGCGAGGTCTTTCCCGAGCCGGATCGACCGAACAGCGCCGTCAGCCGGCCGTCCGACGAAAAGGCTGCATCGAGCGCGAACTGGCCGAGCCGATGCTGGACGGCAACTTCGAGGACGGGGCTCATTCGACGGAAATCCGCCGCCCGACCAGCCGCGCCAGCCATTCCGAGACGAACAGCGCGGCGACCGAGATCGCGATCGAGATCAGCGTCAGCCGCATCGCGCCGGCATCGCCATTGGGGACCTGGGTGAAGGTGTAGATGGCCGACGGCAGGGTCTGCGTCTCGCCGGGAATGTTGGAGACGAAGGTGATGGTCGCGCCGAACTCGCCCATTGCCTTGGCGAAGCACAGGATCATGCCGACGAGGATACCGGGCAGGCAAAGCGGCAGCGTCACCACGAGGAAGACCCAGGCCCGGTTGGCGCCGAGAGTTCCGGCCGCATCCTCGAGCTTGCGGTCGACGGCTTCGATCGAGAGGCGGATCGCCCTGACCATCAGCGGGAAACCCATCACCGCGCTGGCGAGCACGGCGCCCGTCCAGCGGAACGACAGCACGATCCCAAACCAGTCGTAGAGCAATTGGCCGACGGGCCCTCGCCGGCCGAACCAGATCAGCAGCAGGTAACCGGTCACGACCGGCGGCATGATCAGCGGCAGATGGACGATGGCGTCGAGGATCGACTTGCCCCAGAACCGCCCGCGCGCCAGCAGCCACGCGACCGCAAGCCCGAGCGGCAGGCTTGCCAGCATGGCCGTCGTCGCGACGATCAGGCTAAGACGAACCGCCGTCCACTCTTCCGGAGAAAGCCAGTCGCTCAACGGACCCGCCGCCTGCCGGTTTCCTCACCCCCCCGCGACAACGCGATCAGGTCGCGTTCGCGGGCTTGTTCAGGACGGTGAAGCCCTGCTTCTCGAAGGCTGCCCTGGGGCCGGCGCCGCGCAGATAGGTCAGGAAGCCCAATGCGTCCGAATTGGTCGAATCCTTGGTCACGGCGACCGGATAGAGGATCGGCGGATGCGAATCTTCCGGGAAGGTCGCGATGACCTTGACCTTCGGATCGGCAGCGGCGTCGGTCGTGTAGACGATGCCGAGCGGAGCCTCGCCACGCGAAACCAGGAGCAGCGCGGCACGCACATTGTCGGCCTGTGCGACCTTGTCCTTGACCTTGTCCCAGCCACCGAGCTTCTCCAGCGCCGCCTTGCCGTACTTGCCGGCCGGGACGGAGTCGACATTGCCCATCGCGAGCTTGCCCTGGCCGAGCGCGGCGGAAAGGTCGGCGCCCGGCGCCAGCGTCAGCTTCGCGGTCGAATCCGACGGAGCGATCAGGGCGATGCGGTTCGCCAGCAATGTGATGCGGGTATCTGGCTTGATCAGGCCCTTGCCGGCCGCATAGTCCATCCAGTCGAGATCGGCCGAGAGGAAAAGATCGGCCGGCGCGCCCTGCTCGAGCTGCTTGGCCAGCACGTTGCTGGCCGCATAGGAGATCTTCGGGGCGGGCTTGCCGGTCTCCTTGACCCAGGCGGCGGCGGTCTCGTCCAGCGCGTTCTTCAGGCTGGCGGCAGCGAAAATCACGAGCTCCTTCGGCTGAGCCTGGGCGGCACCGATGACGGGCGAGAGGCCAAGGAGGAATGCGGCAGCTAGGCCCAGCACATTGCGTCGGATGATCATCGTTCCCGTCCTCGTCACATTGCCAATCGTTCGCTACGAATGGATATAGCGAGCCGCGCAAAACGTCGAGGGCCCTCTCGGGGGAAACTGGACAGCGCAGCGAGACTGTCGATACCAGCCAGGCACCCGCCCGATTTGTGAAGGAGCATTCCCATGAAGATCAGCGCCCGCAACCAGCTCAAGGGCACCATCGTCGAGATCACCAAGGGGGCGACCACGGCCCATGTCCGGCTCGATGTCGGCGGCACGATCGTGACTTCGGCCATCACCAATGCCGCCGTCGACGACCTGAAGCTCACTGTGGGCCAGCAGGCCTATGCGGTCGTCAAGGCGTCCGACGTAATGATCGCCATCGACTGACGCGGGACGTCCGGGAAACCCAGTCCCGCCCGAGATTGGGGACTGCGAATGCATGAGCCCCGGCCGCCGGGCCGGGGACTCCGAGCAAACGAAGGCATGTTCAGCCCTTGCGGTGGCTCGTCACGCCGAAATGATAGAGCGGCTCGCCGGGATTGGCGGTCATACTCGGGAAGATGATGAAGCCGTCGCTCGGCGCGGTCACGGCCTCGCCGTTGGCACGCCGCGCCAGCACCGCGCCCTTCGGCACTGCGTCGCCGGTCTTCCAGCCGCCCTCGGCCACGTCGCCCTTGGTCTCGCAGATCACCACCTCGGTCATGTGGATGATCGTGTCGAGGGCCGAGGGTGGCGGCGGCGCATCGATCAGACCGAGATGCGCCAACGTGTTGCGGATCGCGGCATAGCCGACCTCGATGGAAGCCGGGTCCTCATGCGAACCGCATTCGAGCGTCACGGCGTAACCGCCGGAGAAGCGCATGAACTCGGTCGTGCCGTAGCCTTCGGTCACGGCAAGCGGCGGCAATTTCAGCCGTTCGCGCGCAGCGATGATCTTGACGTAGTTGTCCAGCCAGCCATGGATCGCGACAGGGACGCCGAGGCAGGCCGCCAGCGCCAATTCGGCGGCATCGTGCCGGAACGGCTCGAGCTCGCCGGTGTTGTTCTCCGGCCCGAAGAAGACGAAGGGCACGCCCTCGCCGCGGAAGGAGTGCACGTCGAGCAGCATGTCGTGCTCGCGAAGCAGGGCGGTCAGCCGGGCGCCGATCCTGTCCTCGTTGTCGACCGGCTGCGGCCGCTCATACATGTCGCGGTTGAGGTTGCGGTCGCCTTCGCGGGTGTTCTGGCGGTAGGCCTTGGCGTTCGTTACCGGAACGAAGGTGACCTCGCCGCGCCGGATCAGCAGGCGCCCGCTGCGGCAATCCTCGATGATGCGGGCGATCGCGTTCGGGCCGCAGGTCTCGTTGCCGTGGACGGCGCCGAGGACGAGCAGCTTCGGCCCGGCCTTCAGGCCATGGAAGCGTACGCTCTCGAGCGGGGCGTGGTCGTCGGCGGGCACGGTCCAGGCCGGTGCGGCTGGCTGGGTCGGCATATCTGCAGATATCCTGATGGTGATGTGGAGGCTCAGGCCTGACGCGTCCGCGAATGCGGGTCAAGGATGTCGCGCAGTCCGTCCCCGAGCAGGTTGAGGCCAAGCACGGTCAGGAAGATCGCCAGCCCCGGGAAGATCGAGATCCAGGGCGCGGTCGAGATCTGGTCGCGCGCATCCGACAGCATCGAACCCCAGCTCGGGAAGGGCGGGCGGATGCCGAGGCCGAGGAAGGAGAGCGAGGCTTCCGCCAGCACGGCACCGCCCATGCCGAGCGTGCCGATGACGATGATCGGGCCGGCAATGTTCGGCAGGATCTGCGTCGCCATGATGCGGAAGGTGCCGTAGCCCAGTGAGCGGGCGGCCTCGACATAGCCCATCGCCTTGACCGAAAGCGTCGCGGCGCGCGTCAACCGGCAGGTGAAGGACCAGTTGGTCAGGCCGAGCGCGATCAGCAGGCTGGTCAGGCCGGGGCTCAGGATCGCCATGATCGCCAGCGCGAAGATCAAAGACGGGATCGCCAGCATCATGTTGGTCAGGCCGTTGACGAAATCGTCCCACCAGCCGCCGAAATAGCCCGCCGAGAGGCCGAGGGAGACACCGATGATCGTGTTGATCAGTTGCGAGACGATGCCGACGGTGAGCGAGATCCGGGCGCCGTAGAGCACGCGGCTGTAGATGTCGCGGCCCTGCGCGTCGGTGCCGAACCAGAATTCGGAACCGGGCGGAACCTCGGCGTTCATCAGGTTAGCGTCCATGACCGGGTCGGTATGGGCGAACCAGGGGGCGAAGACGCCGCCTGCCACGACGAGCGCGAAGCAGGCGCCGCCGATCCAGAGATTGGCACGGAACTTCATCGGCAAGCCTAGCTGTACTTGATGCGCGGATCGACGACGGCGCAGAGCACGTCGACGGCGATGTTCACGACGAGAAAGAAGAGCACGATCGTCAGGATGCAGCCCTGCACCACCGGAATGTCGCGCAGCGTCACGCTGTCCACCAGCAGGGAGCCGAGACCAGGCCACGCGAAGAGCTTCTCGACCACGACGGCCTGGCCGATGACCGAGCCGAACTGCAGGCCGAGCGTCGTCAGCACGATGACGAGCGCGTTGCGCAGCACGTGCCAGCGCATGACCCTGATCTCGCTCGCCCCCTTGGCGCGGGCGGTTCGAATGAAGTCGGCGTTCATCACCTCGAGCACCGCGGCGCGCGAGGTGCGCGCCAGCAGCGCCAGCGGCGAGACGCCGAGCGCGATCGCCGGCAGGACGATGTAGCGCAGGTCGCCGTCGCCATAGCCGAAGCTCGGGAACCAGCCCAGCGTCAGTGCGAAGGCGTACATCAGCAGCAGGCCGAGCCAGAACATCGGCAGCGACAGGCCGGAGACCGCGAAGATCATCGACAGCATGTCGATCCAGCTTCCCGGCTTGAGCGCTGCGAGGAAGCCGAGCGGCACGCCGATGACGATGGCGAAGAACATCGCCGCGAATGCCAGCTGCAGGCTCGGCCACAGCCGTTCGGCGAGTGCCCAGACCACCGGCTGTCGGGTCCGGAAGGAGTTGCCGAGATCGAAGGTGACGAGGTCGCCGATATATTTGGCGAAGCGGAGATGGAGCGGATCGTTGAGGCCGAACTGCTCGTTCATCCGCGCGATGGTGGCGGCGTCCACGACACTGCGCCCGTCAGCCATCTGCGTGCTGGCGAAATTGCCCGGGATGACGCTGAACAGAACGAAGATCAGGGCCGCGACCGCCAGCAGGATCGGGATCGCCTGCAGCAGGCGGCGAAAGACATAAGGCAACATGGCGAGGGCTCCTGAGCGCCGCTGCACGTGTCGTCGGTGACGACCGAATGCGGAAAGGCTCCCGCCATCCGGCCCACAGGCCGGATGGCGGGAGCGCAGCGCGAGCTTACTTCGCCGCCGGCGAGGAGGCGTCGACCCAGAGGTCCTCGTAGCGCTGCAGCGCGAGCTCGGTCGAGTTCGGCTGGAGGCCATGCAACCAGGGCTGATAGGCCATCACAGCCTTGTTGTAGTTGAAGAACCAGACCGGAGCCTCTTCCTGCAACAGGGCATTGGCCTTCTTCAGCAGGTCGAGCTGCTTGGCCGGATCGGTCTCGGCCGTGGCGTCGTCGATCAGCTTGTCGAAGGCGTCGTTCTTGAAGGTGGTGTAGTTGCAGGACGAGCGCGGCGTCGCGGAGTGGAAGCACTTCAGCGCCGTCAGCGTGTCCGGGCCCGAGGTGTTCGACCAGATATAGGCCTGGAAGTCACCGCCCACGACGACGCCGCCGAGCGCGGAGGTCTCGACCGGCTTGACCTTCACCTTGATGCCGACCTTGGCGAGCATCGGGATCGTTGCCTCGACGATCGGGATGCCCCAGCTCTCGTTCGGCGTCGCGGTCCATTCGAACTCGAAGCCATCCGGATAGCCTGCCTCGGTGAGCAGCTTCTTGGCCTTGTCCGGATCGAAGGCGTAGGGCTTGGCATCCTTGTCGAAGGCCGGCGAGGAGAGCGGCAGCCAGCTCGACGCGCGGAAGGCCTTGTCGCGAACCAGGCGCTTGATGATCAGCTCGCTGTCGATGGCATGGTTGATCGCCTGGCGAACCCGCTTGTCGGAGAAGGGCTTGAATGTCGGATTCATGCCCATGTTGCGGGTGAAGACCTCGGCGACTTCCAGGATGCCCTTCGAGAGGTTCGCATCGGCCTTGTAGGCGACGTACTGGGTCGCGCCCAGGATCGAGACGTCGATCTCCTTGTTGCGGAAGGCGACGTCACGCGCAGCCGCCTCGCCCATCGGCGAGATCACCAGCTTGTCGGCATAGGGCTTGCCGGCCTGGTAGTACTTCTCCCAGCGCTCGAAGCTCATGCGCGAGCCGGGAATATGCTCGACGAACTTGAAGGGGCCGAGACCGATCGGCTTGTTGAAGAAGTCGGGCGCCTGGGCCTCCTTGGCAGGCAGGATCGCGGTCGTCGCCTGGAACAGGAAGTAGCCGGGATCGGCCTTGGCCGTCAGCGTCATCTCAAGGGTGAAGTCGTCGATCTTCTTGAGGCCGGAGATCTCCTTGGCCTGGCCCTTCTGGACCTCGGTCCCGCCCTGGATGCGGGCGATGTAGCGCGCGCCGGGATAGTTCTTCGCGCCATCCATCAGGCGGGTATAGGTCCAGATGATGTCGTCGGCGGTCATCTGGCGACCGTTGTGGAAGAAGGCGTCGTCGCGCAGCTTGAAGGTGTAGACCTTGCCATCCGGTGAGACGGAGACGCTCTTGGCGAGATCCAGCGCCGGCTTGCCGTTCTTCGCATCCCATTTGTAGAGCATGCTGTGCAGCGCGTAGCCGTAGATCTCGTCCTGGATCTGGTTCGAGACGTGGCTGTCATTGCTGACGAAGGACGCGCCGTAGGGCGCCGTGAACCGAATCGTCCCGCCGCGACGAGGCTCCTGTGCCTGGGCCTGCACCGTGAAAGCCGCCAGCGTCAGCGCCGTGGCAAAGGCAAATTTCTTCAACAACACGATCTACTCCTCCCGTTTGGCCATCCACTCCGGCTGATCCGGAGTTGTTTGCTTCTATGGGGAACCATAACGGCTTTGCCGTTCATGTCTTCCCCTCATGCTCAATTATTTGGCAGATCCCCGGCTGCCATCGGGCCCCTGCCCGGCTGCCTCAAGCCGCTCCCCGCTCGAAGACGACGTCGCCGCCCAGGATCGTGAGATCGCAGCGCGTGTCCTTGAGAATGTCGGCGGGATCGGCGGTGAGGAGATTGCGCGAGAACACCGCCACATCGGCCAGGAAGCCCGGCGCGAGGCGGCCCTTTACGGTCTCCTGCTTCTGCGAGAAGGCGCCGAACTCGGTATAAGCCTGCAACGCCTCCTCGATCGAGACGCGCTGGCTTTCGTCCATCACCGTGCCCTTCCAGGTCTTGCGGGTCAGCATGGTGTGGAAGTTCGGGAAGGGGTTCGGGTCGCAGACCGGCGCATCGCTGCCCGTCGCCGGCTTCAGGCCGAGGTCGAACCAGGTGCGGAAGGGATAGCTCGGCAGGGCGCGCTCCGGCCCGAGCACCTTGACGTAGGCATCACCGAAATCATGGATGAAGACCTGCTGGGGGCAGGGATAGATGCCGGCCTTCACCATGCGCTTATGCTGCGCCGGTGTCGAAAAGCCGCAATGCTCGATGCGGTGGCGCCGGTCCGGATCGGGATGAGCGGCGAGCGCCTTCTCATAGGCGGTGATCAGCTGCTCGATCGCGGCATCGCCGATAGCGTGGCAGGCAAGCTGGTAGCCCTTCACATGGGCGTCGAGGACCATGCGCTCCAGCTCGGCATCGTCCCACATCCAGACGCCGGTGGTCTTGTCCTCGCCGAGATAAGGCTCGGTCATCCAGGCGGTGCGCCCGCCGGCCGAGCCGTCAAGGAAGAGCTTGACCGCGCCGATCATGAGCATGTCGTCGCCGGTGCCGGAGATCAGCCCGGCGGCGTGGCATTCCGGCACGATCGAGCGGCCGTCATCGCCGAGCAGCGTCAGCCATGTGCGGACCGGCAGGCGGCTGTCGCGCTTGGCGCGGTGGTAGGCGCCGATCTCGCGAAAGCCGCCCTTCTGGCCGACGGCCGCGTCCATGCAACTGGTGATGCCAAGCGAGAGCAGATAGCGCCCGCCGCGCTCGATGCCGGCGATCAGGTCCTCCTCGGTCGGCGCCGGGATCGCGGCCTGGACGGGAGCGCGGGCATTCTCGGCGAGCAGGCCGGTCAAGCGGCCGTTCTGCTGCTCGATCAGCCCGCCTTGCGGGGTCGGCGAGCTCTCGTCGATCCCGCCTAGACGCAGCGCCTCCGAATTGCAGATCGCGACATGGCCGCAGGTGCGCACCAGCATCACGGGATTGTTCGGTGCCGCGCGGTCGAGTTCCTCGCGATAGGGATGGCGGCCGGTATCGAGTTTGGTCTGGTCGTAGCCGCGCGAGAGGATCCACTCGCCGGGCTTCAGCGTCGCGGCGCGGGCCGAGATCGCAGCGAGCAGCGCCTCCAGCGTCGGCGCGGCATCGGGTTTGGAATCGACCCAGCCCATCGTCATGCCGAGCGAGACGAGATGAAGATGGGAATCGTTCAGGCCCGGCGTCGCGAGGCGGCCCTTCAGGTCGATCACGCGGGTCTTCGGCCCTACGAGCGGCGCGATCTCGTCGTCCTTGCCGGTCGCCAGCACCCTGCCCTGCCAGATCGCCAGGGCGTCGACGACGCCATCCTCGCGCCCGCACCAGATCGGTCCGTTGCGCAGCACGATATCGGCATGCACAGCCATGGTTGCCTCCTGTTTGTCAGTTGTCGCCGGCTCTCGCAGGCCGGTGTCAGATATCGTCGAGCGGAAAGATCGGCCGGCGGACCTTCTTGTAGGGCCGTTCCTTGAAGTTGCGGGTCGAGAGCGCGCCAGTGTCGACCTCCAGCACCTCACGGGCGATCGGCTCGAAGGCGGCGCGGAAATGCTGCATCGACTTGACGATCAGCGTCGACTTCCGCGTCGGATCGACGCCCAGCGAGGTGAACTGGGCGAGGTCGGTCGCCTGGCCGTTATGGGTGATGACGACGATCTCGACATCATCGACCCGCAGCAGGGCCGAGAGCCCGTAATTGCGCCAGACGCCGCCGGCCATCGGGCCGTAGCAGATGAAATGCCCGTCCGTGATCGCGACGACATGGGCGTCGAGTTCGAGCGGTCCGCCACCCATGCTCGGATCGACCTTGCCGCCAAGCCTGATCCGGGCTCGGTTGCCGACGCCGGCCGCCTGCGCCGCGAGCGCCGCCTCGGGGTCGCAGATCGCGTGGAAGCCGACATTCTTCAGTTTCGCCGCCAGCACGGCGCGCAGCAGGTTGGTGGCGTCGCCATAGGCGCCGGAACCCGGATTGTCGGAATAGTCCGAGATCACCAGCGGCTTGTAGCCGGGCTTGCCCGCATCGGCCTCCCCGGCTTTGGCGCGCGCAACCGCCTCCGCCAGCGGCGTGAAATGGATCGAGGAGAAATGGCGCTGCTCCCAGGCATAGTCCATCAGCTCCTCGGCGAGGCCTTGAGCCTTGCCACGATCATCGGCCGTGACCGCGATCGACGGGCCGATATCGTGGACGTCGGCGGAGGAGAAACCGGCCTGGACGCTTACGACCAGCGCATCGCCGGACGCCTCCAGCGCATCGCCCCGGCGCAGCAGTTCCTTGAAGGGTGGCGACGTCGTGCGCCCTCCGTCCAGTGCATAGAGAATTGGGCGCCGGGCGAGCGCGACCTTGGGCCGGATTTCCCCCTTCATCGCGCGCTCGAGCAGCTCCGCCCCCTGCCACGTGCGCTCATACTGGTCGATATGCGGATAGGTCCGGTAGGAGATCAGCGCGTTGGCGTTGTCGGCCATGAGCTGCGTCACCGTGGCATGCAGGTCGAGGATCGCGACGACCGGCACGTCCGGCCCGATCTTCTTGCGCAGCCGTGCCAGCAGCTCGCCCTCGCCGTCGTCCGAGCTTTCCGTCGACATGGCGCCATGCAGGTGCAGCAACACACCGTCGACACCGGCGGCGGCCCCGACGATATGCCCGGCGAAGACGTCGAAGGCGGCGTCTGTCACGCGTCCCGAAGGATTGGCGCCCGTGACCAGCGGATGCGTCAGGCTCCAGCCGAACCTGTCGGCGGCCTCGAAGGCCGCGCCCATCGAGGTGCGGGTGCCGCGGAAGGCATCGGGAATCTCGTTTCCGAGGAAGACGCCATGGGCCCTGAAAGTGGCCTCGTCGGTGAGCTGAACACTGAACGTGTTCGTCTCATGCATGAATTCCGCGATCAGGACGCGTCGAGCCATTCGCTATGTTCCCCACCTCGGCCGCGTGTCAGCGCAGCGGCCATATTTTTTCGATTATCTGCGTGATCGGGCGGCCCATTGGCCATCCGTCTGGCTGCATGCACGCCTTTTCACCGCGGCCCTTGTCGGGCGGCAAGGACTGTGCTGGGGCCCCGCGACAGGCAGCGCCCGGAATCAAACAGCAGCTTCGGACCCCGCGTGGCGTGGACGCCGCGCAATCCGCTCAGCGCTTTTCGATCTCGGCCAGATAGGAGCGTACGTCGCGTTCCGGCCCATGCCAGGTGGTGCTGCCCTTGCCCTGGAGCTCGGGCGCATCCTTCCAGCCCGGCTCGATGCCCGTCATGTCCGGCAGCAGATGCGCGATGCCCTTGTGGCAGTCGATGCAGGTCTTCTCGCCGGAGATCAGGAAGCGGCCATGGATCTCCGCCGCGCGCCGCGTCTGCTTGGTGAAATCCATCGCCACCGAGGAATGGCAGTTTCGGCATTCTAGCGAGTCGTTGGCCTTCAGCCGCGCCCATTCGTGCTTGGCGAGCTCGAGCCGATGATTGAGGAACTTCTCGCGCGTCGAGATGGTGCCGAAGATCTTGCCCCAGACCTCCTTCGAAGCCTGCATCTTGCGGGCGATCTTGTCGGTCCAGTTATGCGGCACATGGCAATCCGGGCAGCTCGCGCGGACGCCCGAACGGTTGGAGAAGTGCACCGTCTGCGTCAGCTCCTGATAGACGTTGTCACGCATCTCGTGACAGGAGGTGCAGAACTTCTCGGTGTTGGTGACCTCGAGCGCGGTGTTGAACCCGCCCCAGAAGATCACGCCGCAGATGAAGCCGCCGATCGTCAGGAAGCCGAGGCTGAGATAGGCGCTTGGCCGGCTAATGATATGCCAGAAGCGGACGACGACGCCCCAGCACCAGCGGACGAGGGATTTGAGCCTGGCCATGATCCGCCCCGCTTAAGGCTTGCGCCCGACATCTTTGGCGTCCTGGAAGGTGTTCCGGACGAGCGGCTGAACGTCGGTCTGCTGGACATGGCAGGCCGTGCAGAAATAGCGCCGCGGCGTCACGTCGGAGAGCACCTGCCCGTCGCGATCCTGGAAATGGGTGACGCTGATCATCGGCGCACCCGAGCCTTCCGTGAACTCGCGCTTGTGGCAGTCCATGCAGCGGTTCGTGTTGAGCGTGAGCTGATAGCCGTCGATCGAATGCGGGATGATCGGCGGCTGCTCAGGATAGTTCCGCATGCGCTTGACGTCGTCGACGACGGGGCGTCCCAGCGGCGGGATATGCTCCAGTGCCATGGGCTGGGCGTTGCCCGTCACCCGCGGCACGATCCTCACAACACCGCCCTCCTGCGAGAAGGCTGCGCCGAAGGCGAGGACGAGGCAGGCCGCCGCAGCGGCCGCGAGAACGGTCCAGGAACCTGTCAAGCTGCGCATCAGGCTGCGCATCAGGCTCAGACCGCGAGGATCTTGACCGCGCATTTCTTGAAATCCGTCTGCTTGGAGATGGGATCGGTGGCGTCGAGCGTTGCCTTGTTGATCAGCTCGCTGGCGTCGAACCAGGGTACGAAGACCACGCCCGGCGGCATGCGGTTGCGCCCGCGAGTCTCGACGCGGGTGCGCATCTCGCCGCGGCGCGAGATCACGCGGATCTCGGCGCCCTGATTGAGGCCGCGCTTGCGGGCGTCGTCGGGGTGCATGAAGCAGCGCGCCCCCGGGAAGGCCTTGTAGAGTTCGGGCACGCGCATGGTCATCGAGCCGGAATGCCAGTGCTCCAGCACGCGGCCGGTGACCAGCCAGAGGTCGAAATCGGCATCGGGGACCTCGGCGGGCGGCTCGTAGGGCACCGCGATGATGCGGGCCTTGCCGTCCTTGTTGCCGTAGAACTCGACCCCCTTGCCGGGCTTGACGTAAGGATCGAGGCCCTCGCGATAGCGCCAGAGCGTCTCCTTGCCGTCGACAACCGGCCAGCGCAGTCCGCGCACCTCATGGTAGAGGTCGTAGGGGCCGAGATCATGGCCGTGGCCGCGCCCGAACGCCGCGTACTCCTCGAACAGCCCCTTATGGACGTAGAAGCCGAATTGCTTGGCTTCCTGGTTCTCGTAGCCCGGGTCGAGCTCCGAGAGCGGAAACTTGTCGACCTGCCCGTTCTTGAAGAGCACGTCGAACAGCGTCTTGCCGCGATAGTTCGGATTGGCGTCGAGGATCTCGGCGGGCCAGACCTCGTCGGTCGTGAAGCGCTTCGAGAACTCCATCAGCTGCCAGAGGTCGGAGCGCGCCTGGCCCGGCGCGTTGACCAGCTGGTGCCAGACATGGGTGCGCCGCTCGGCATTGCCATAGGCGCCCTCCTTCTCGACCCACATCGCGGCGGGCAGGATCAGGTCGGCCGCCATCGCCGTCACCGTCGGATAGGCGTCCGAGACGACGATGAAGTTCTCCGGGTTGCGATAGCCCGGATAGGTTTCGTTGCTGCTGTTCGGCGCCGCCTGGAGGTTGTTGTTGACCTGGATCCAGTAGAAATTCAGCTTGCCGTCCTTGAGCATGCGGTCCTGCTCGACGGCGTGGTAGCCCGGCTTCTCCGGAATGATCCCGTGCGGAATCCGCCAGATTTCCTCGGCATGCTTGCGATGCTCGGGGTTCACCACCGTCATGTCGGCCGGCAGGCGATGGGCGAAGGTCCCGACCTCGCGTGCCGTGCCGCAGGCCGAGGGCTGCCCGGTCAGCGAGAACGGGCTATTGCCGGGCTCCGAGATTTTCCCCGTCAGCAAGTGCAGGTTGTAGACCATCTGGTTGGCCCAGACGCCGCGCACATGCTGGTTAAAGCCCATCGTCCAGAGCGACATAACCTTGCGCTTCGGATCGGCATAGAGTTCGGCGAGCTGCTGCAGGAAGCCCGGCTCGACCCCGGTCAGGGCCGAGACCTTCTCCAGCGTGTAATCCTTGACCGAGTCGGCATAGGCGGCGAAGTCGATCGGCGTCGTCGCCGTCACGTCGGCAGCCTTGCGCGCCTTGATCTCGCGCGGATCGTCTGCACGCAAGCCGTAGCCGATATCGGTCGCGCCCTTGACGAAGGTGGCATGCTTCTCGACGAACGCCTTGTTCACCTGCCCGGTCGAGATGATGTGGTTGGCGATGTAGTTCAGGATCGCCAGGTCCGTACCCGGCTTGAACACGATCGGGATGTCGGCGAGGTCCGAGCTGCGATGGGTGAAGGTCGAGAGCACCGCAACCTTCACATGGGGATGGCCGAGCCGGCGGTCGGTCAGACGCGTCCACAGGATCGGATGCATCTCCGCCATGTTCGAGCCCCAGAGCACGAAGGCGTCGGCATGCTCGAAATCGTCATAGCAGCCCATCGGCTCGTCCATGCCGAAGGTGCGCATGAAGGCGAAGGCAGCCGAGGCCATGCAGTGGCGGGCATTCGGGTCGAGGTTGTTGGAGCGGAAGCCCGCCCGCATCAGCTTGGTCGCGGCATAGCCCTCGAAGATCGTCCACTGCCCCGAGCCGAACATGCCGAGAGCGGTCGGCCCCTTGGCCTTCAGCGTCTCCTTGGCCTTGGCGGCCATGGTGTCGAAGGCCTCTTCCCAGGAGACCGGCGTGAACTCGCCATCCTTGGCATAGACGCCGTTCTTCTTGCGCAGCAGCGGCTGGGTGAGCCGGTCGCCGCCATACATGATCTTGGAGAGGAAATAGCCCTTGACGCAGTTGAGGCCGCGGTTGACCTCGGCCTTCATGTCGCCATGGGTCGCGATCACGCGCCCTTCCTTGACGCCGACCATGACGCCGCAGCCCGTGCCGCAAAAGCGGCACGGCGCCTTCGACCATTTGATCTGCAGCGCATCGACGCCGCCGGCCACCGGCTGCGCCTCGGCCACGCCGCTCACATTGGCGGTTAGCGCCGCTATGCCGGCCGCCTGAGCCTTGAGGATGTCGCGACGAGAGACCGTCATCGGTCGCCTCCATGCTCGTTCAGGGTTTCGATCTGCTCAAAGACGAGATTGGCTGAGAAGACGCGGTCCATCAGCGCCATCTGCGTCAGGCGGGTGCCGATCTCTCCACTGTTCTCGCTTTCCATCACCACGATGATCTTCGTGCCCTCGATGCCGTGGATCTCCGTGCCCGGCAGTTCCGCAATGCGGCGGGCGATCTCCGGGCAATCCTCGGCACGAGCCGTCACGACGGCGCTGGCGATATGGAGAAGACGTGCGGGGCCGGGCTGCCCGGCTCCCTCACCGGACGCGACACGCCCCGTCAGAAAATCGCGGCGATCGATGCCATGCTCGCGGGCTGACATGAGCGGCCCTCAACGCGGCGGGCCCGGAGGCCCGAAGACGATCTGGGACATCCAAATGAGAAAGCCGTAGCCGCCGACAATTCCTACGGCGATGACGGGCCAGATGAAGACTGCCAGGATGAGGAAGGCGCGCAACTCGTCGCGCTTGCTGGCCTGAACAGGCGGGGGCGTATCAGACACCTCTGCCATTCCACACGATCCCATTCGCTAGCCGGCGGGGCCATATGCCCCGACGTCACTGGTTTCGAGTTTCTCCAATGAGAGAATACTGACCGAAGACCATGACTGTCCAGTTACGTCCTGCGAACGAATCTAACTTTGATCTGGATCAATCCCCGGCCTGGCCCGGCCGCCATCGGGCGGCCCGGGCTGGTGCAATGCGGAGTGACGGAGATCAGCCGCCATAGACCGGAAATGCGGCGGTCAGCCTCGCCACTTCGACCTTGGCGGCCTCGACGACGGCGTCCGCCTTGCCGCTCGCCTCGGCCTCGATCAGGTCGGCGATGATGTTGCCGAGCTTCACGAAGGCATCCTCCTTCATGCCGCGGGTGGTGGCTGCCGCGACGCCGAGGCGCATGCCGACCCAGTCGGCCGGGCGTGGGCCGTCATTCGGGATCGGGTTCTTGTTCGAGGTGATGTTGGCGCGCGCCAGCACGACCTCCGCCTGCTTGCCGTTCAGCCCCTTGCTCGACAGATCGAGCAGGACGAGATGCGTATCGGTGCCGCCCGAGACGATGCGCACGCCCCGCTCGATCAGAGTCGCCGCCAGCACCTTGGCATTGGCCTTCACCTGCGCCGCATAGACCTTGAAGTCGTCGCGCAGCGCCTCGCCGAGGCAGATCGCCTTGGCCGCCAGTACCTGGCTGTGCAGCGAGCCCTGCACGCCCGGAAAGACGGCCGATTGCAGCTTCTTGAACCAGTCCTCGTTGTTGGTCAGGATCAGGCCGCCGCGCGGCCCGCGCAACGTCTTCGTCGTGGTGCAGGTCACGATGTCGGCGTGCGGGAACGGCGATGGATGCACGCCGCCGGCGACGAGGCCGGCGATATGGGCCATGTCGACCAGGAACCAGGCGCCGACCTTCTTGGCGATCCTGCCCATCCGTTCGAAATCGATCTCGCGGGGATAGGCCGAGCCGCCGGCGATCAGGAGCTTCGGGCGGACCTCCTCGGCAGTGCGCTCGACGTCGTCATAGTCGATCACCTCGTTCTGCGGATTCACCTTGTAGCTGTGCGCCTCGAACCAGCGGCCCGAGAGGTTGCCCTTCATGCCGTGCGAGAGGTGCCCGCCGGCCGCCAGATCCAGCGACAGCACCTTGTCCCCCGGCTTCAGCAGCAGGAAGAACACGGCCAGATTGGCCTGGCTGCCCGAATGCGGCTGCACATTGGCGTAGCCGCAATGGAACAGTTCCTTGGCGCGGTCGATCGCGGCCTGCTCGACGACATCGACGAACTCGCCGCCGCCATGGAAGCGGTTGCCGGGATAGCCTTCGAGCGTCTTGTTGGTCATCTCATGGCCGAGCGCGTCGAGTACGGCGCGGCTGACGATGTTCTCCGACGCGATCAGTTCGATCTGGTTCTGCTGACGCTTGCGCTCGTTGTTCAGCGCCTGGGCGATGAGCGGATCGCGTTCATGGACGGCCGCGGTGAAGAAGGCTTGCGTCTGATCGGTCATGGCGGCCTCCGGGAGCCTGCGGCGAATGCGTCGGAGCAGCCCTAGCGGCTTCATCGCGCCAGAAAAAGTCAATAATACTTGCTCATGTGTGCAGTTTTGCTAACGATTTGATCATTGGAAAGGGGGCGACGATGGACCTCGCGCGATTGCGCGCGCTGCGCGAGTTGTCGTTCCGCCGAACCATGGCGGCGGTCGCCGAGGCGCTCCACGTCTCGCCATCGGCCGTGTCGCAGCAGATCGCCCTTCTGGAAGAGGAGCTGGGCGTCGCCCTCGTCGAGCGTCGCGGCCGCGGCGTCCACCTGACATTGGCCGGCCAGCACCTCGTCGAGCGGGCCGAGCGCATCTTCGCGGAAGTGGAATCGGCGCGCGCCGACATCGCCGAGCTGAAGAAGCTGATCGCCGGCGAGATCCGCGTCGCGGCCTTTCCCTCGGTCGCGGCGGCGCTGATCCCGGCGACGGTGCGCGAGCTGCTGCGGCTGCATCCCCACTTGATCGTCCAGTTCGACGAGATGGAGCCGGCCGAGAGCCTCGCCGCCCTGCGTAGCTGGCAGACGGACATCGCAATCATCGACGATTTCAACATCCCCGCGGGCGCCCTCGACCCGAATGTCGAGACGCTGCCGCTGATGGAGGATGTCTTCAACGTCATGGTGCCGAAGCAGCACCCCCTCGCCGACCGCGCGACCGTGACACTGCAGGAACTCCGCGACGAGCGCTGGGCGATCGACACCGCCTCGGACACCTATACGCGGATGCTGGCCGCCGCCTGTCAGGCCGCAGGCTTCACCCCGCAGATCGTGGCGCGCTGCCGCGGCTTCGAGGTCACCGTTGCACTGATCCGTGAGGGCTGCGGGATTTCGATGTTGCCCGGGCTGCGCGCCAGCCACCACCTCCAGGACGTCTGGGTCTGCAAGGTCGTCCCCGAGATCCGCCGCAGGATCTCGCTGGCCTTCCGCAAGGGCGAGAAGCGCAGCCCCGCCCTGCAGGCTTTCATCCGAGAGATCGCCGCGCAGGCCACGGCGAGCCGGCCTGCGCTCTAAAGGGCAGCGCTAGGCGCCGACCTTCGCCAGCACGTCGGCTCGCAGGAAGCGCTCGATGAACAGCATGAACAGCACCGAGGGCACGAGCAGGATCAGCGCGGTGATCGAGGCGACCTGGTAGTTGCCGCCCATCGCCGCGTTGTAAAGCAGCAGCGGCAGCGTGGTGACCTGCGGCACGCCGACGAAGAAGGTTCCGGTGAACTCGTCGAGCGACTCGAGGAACACGAAGATGCCGCTCGCGATGATGCCCGGCGCCGCCAGCGGCAGCGTCACCGTGAAGAAGGCACGCAGCGGCGAGGCACCCATGTTGCGGGCCGCGAGTTCGAGATCCTTGTCGACCGCCGCGAAGGCTGCTGCCGCGATCCAGACAGAGAACACCAGGCCATGGGTGGCATGGACGAGCACGACCGCGAAGACGGTGCCGTTGATGCCGAGACCGTAGAAGATCCGCGCCACGTTGATGTAGATCGCCACCGACGGAAACGCCTGCGGCAGCAGGAACATCAGCATGAACAGCGCCCGCATCGGCAGCCTGAGCCGCGCGAGCGCGTAGCCGGCCGGAATCGACAGCGCGAGCGCGACCACGACCGTCAGCACCGCGATCCAGACCGAGGTGCCGAGCGAGGCCATGGCATCGCCCGTGGGGCGGAAGACCTGCTCCCAGTAGCGGGTGCCATAGGTCACCGGCAGCTTGTAGGGCGTGTACCAGCGCTCGGCGACGGACCAGAGCGCCAGATTGAGCAGCGGGCCGATCAGGACGAAGGCGAAGGCGGCGAGCAGCGAGGCTGCCAGCACCATCCGCGCGGAGGAGACGACCCGGCTCATCGCGGCGCCTCCTGCGACATGCCGCGTTTCAGGTAGAGGATCGCGGCGCCGGCGGAGATCAGATAGGTGATGACGCCAAGCGCATTCGCCGTCGCATAGTCGCCATAGGCATTGATGCGGAAGGCCATGTCGACGGTCAGCATGGTCGGCTGCGAGCCGGACACCATCATCGGCACCGAGAGCACCGAGAGCATCGTCACGAAGGACAGCACGAGCGCGACCAGCAGGGTCGGCATCACCTGAGGCAGGGCCAGTTCGAGCAGCACGCGCAGCCGCGAGGCGCCGAGATTGCGCCCGGCCTCGAGAGTCGCCCGGTCGATCGAGGCGAGCGCGCCCGCCAGCAGCAGCGCGACGAAGGGCGTCTGCTTCCAGACGAACGTCGCGATGATGCCGCGCCAGTCGAGGAAGCTCACCGCCTGCAGGGGCTCGATCAGACCCATCGAGACGAAGGTGTTGTTCATCAGCCCGTTCTTGGCGAGGAAGGTGCGCATGCACTGGGCTGCGACGATGAAGGGAATGAACAGCGGCCAGCGATAGAGCGCCTTCAGCGTCCCGACGATCCAGCGGTTCTCGCCGAGCGTGAGCGTGCCGGCGATGGCGACGGCGGCGATCGCCGTCAGCGCGCAGGAGGTCAGCACGATCACGATCGTGAAGACGATGTCGGTGGAATAGAGCTCGAAGGCCTTGGCGAACCACTCCAGCGTGAAGGAGCCGTCTTTCGTGAAGGCCGAGATCAGCGAGAAGCCGAGCGGATAGAGGAACAGCGCGACGACCAGCAAGAGGCCGGGTGCGATCAGGAACAGCGCCAGATGGCGTTGGGAGAGGCTCATTCCACTGCGTCTCATCACGTGGCACCGGGACATCCCGGACGCAGCGAAGCGGAGATCCGGGATCCATTCCGGAACGGCTCAGGAATGGATCCCGGATCGGCGTCGCTGAAGCGATTTGTCCGGGATGACGGCGTGTTTCCACGCGCCATCCCGGGCAAGAGCGATCTCAGTTCGAGACCTTCTTCTCGTAGCCCTCGAGGATGTCGTTGAAGTAGGGCGCGATCGGGAAGGGCTTGCCGTTGGTGGCGAGCTCGGACGGGGTGACGTCGGTGAAGAGCTTGTCCCAGGCGGCCTTGTCGAGCTTGCCTTCGAGGTTCTTGGCATCGATGCCCGGATACCAGTTGAACTTCTTGACGATGCCGTCGGCCTGCACCTGCGGCGAGGTGGCGAGCGCGATGAAGGCCTCGGCCAGCTTCTTCTGGGCCGACTTCTCCGGCACGGCGTAATACATCGGCTGGCCGGGCATGCCCGGCGAGACGAGCTTCAGCTTCATGTTCGGCGGCAGCTTGCCGTCGGCCTGCCAGGAATAGAACATGTCGACCCAGACCGGGCCGATCGCGATCTCGCCGCGGTTGAGCATGTCGAGCGTGCCGGCGTTGCCGGGGGTGATCACGGCGTTGGCGTTGAAGGCCTTGAGATCGGCGAAGGCCTTGTCCCAGTTCGCCTTGGTCGCGGCGTCATAGGGGCCCTTCATCAGCTTGTCGGCATCGCCGCCGAAGGCGTAGACCCAGCCGGCGACGAAGGAGACGCCGGACATGCCGCCCTTGATGCCGTTATAGCCGAACTGCTTCGGGTTCTTCTTGGCCCATTCGGCGAGCTCGGCGAAGGTCGCCGGCGGCGTCTTGACCATGTCGGCATTGTAGGCGAGCGCCGTCTGCGACTGGAACATCGGAATGACGAAGCCGGTCACGTCGGTGCCGAGTGCGTTCTTGGCATTGTCGCCCGTCGCGAGCTTCGCAGTGTCGACATTGCCGGTGTACTTGTTCAGCAGCCCTTCCTTGACCATCTGGCCGGCGGCCTTCTGGTGGATCACGACGACGTCGAAGTCGGTCGTGGCCGCAGCCTTCTGGGCATCGAGCTTCTCATAGATCTTCTGCGAACCGGAATCGCCCGGGCCGGTGCCAACCGAGACGACCTTCACGCCGGGATTGGCCTTCTCGAACATCGGTCCGAGATAGTCCTTGACGTAGTCGACCATGTTCTGGTCGCCGGCGGAGGCGACGTTGAGGGTTTGTGCGGAGAGCGGCGACGCCGCCATCAGCGCTGCGAGCGAACAAGCGATTGTAAGGATGCGCATGGGTCTGGCTCCTGTGTTCAGGCGGCGATCCCGGCCTCGGATGCCGGGAAGATGTGGAGGCGCTGCAGCGGAATGCGCAGGCCGATCGTGGTTCCGAGTTCGTGGCGGTCGCTGTCGTCGACCGTGATCTGGCGGCCGGCGGCCTCGACGCGGTAGCGGTAGACGCCGCCGGGATAGGCCCGCGCGGCGATCCGGCCGGGCACCAGCAGGTCTCCGCCCGCGGCGGCATCCGTGGCATCGAGCCGGGCGACGTCGTCGCGGAAATAGGCGACGGCCTCGCCGGTCTGCAGGGCCTGAGCGGGCTCTGCCGCGAGCGTCGCCGAGGCCTCGCCCATGTTGAGCGAGGCGCCGGCCTCCGACCGTTCGATGCGCAGCGGCAGGACATTCTCCGCCCCCATGAAATTCGCAACGAAGGCGGTCGCCGGGCGATCATACACCTCTTCGGGCGTGCCAACCTGCGCGATCCGGCCCGCCTGCATGATGACGAGCCGGTCGGCCATGGTCATGGCCTCCTCGCGGTCATGCGTGACATGGACGGCGGTCAAGCCAAGCCGCTGCTGGATCGCACGGATTTCGTGGCGCATCGTCATGCGGATCTTGGCGTCGAGATTGGAGAGCGGCTCGTCCAGCAGCAGGATGCCCGGGTCGATGGCGAGCGCCCGGCCGAGCGCGACACGCTGGCGCTGACCACCGGAGAGCGCCGTGACCTTGCGATCCTCATAGCCGGCGAGCCCGAGGAAACTCAGCATCTGCGAGACCTTGGCCGCGATCTCGGTTTTGGAGGCGCCACGCAGCTTCAGCCCGTAGCCGATGTTCTGCAGCACGGTCATGTGCGGCCACAGCGCATAGGACTGGAACACCATCGCCATACCGCGCTTCTCGGGCGGCAGCGAGGCGACATCCTGGCCGCCGACGATGATCGAGCCGGACTCGACCGGCACGAAGCCGGAAAGCGAGCGCAGCAGAGTGGTCTTGCCGCAGCCGGACGAGCCCAGCAGGGCCGTGAAGCTGCCCGGCGTGAAGTCGATGCTGACGCCGTGCAGCACGCGCGTGCCGCCATAGGCGACCTGCAGATCACGCACGGCTATGGCCGCGCCGCTGCGCGGCCCGCTCTGCAAATCCGTTGGCAAGATGCCATCTCCCTGACCGCGAACTTTTCCGGATGAATGGAATGTATCTTCCATTTCCGATACGCTTGGAGCAAACATAACGCCCCGCAGCGACCGTGTGCAATAGGTTTGTGAACCTCTGATGACAGCGCCGATCCATTCCATCTGGCTGATGCCGAACGCCGCCGACGGCGCCCTGCTTTCCGGTATCGTCGCCGATCTCTCGCGCCGCTTCGGCACGCCGCTGTTCACGCCGCATCTGACAGTGAAGGGCGATACCGACATGGCCCTGCCGGCACTCGCCGCCGCGATCGCGGAAGCGGCGGGGCAGGTCGCAGCATTTCAAGAGGTCGTCGCGGGTATCGAGACGAGCGAGACCTACTTCCGCTCATTCTATGCGCGCTTCGCCATCGCGCCGGCTCTCGCCACGCTGAAGCAGCGGCTCGACGCTCAGGCGAGCGAGCCCTTCATCCCGCATGTCTCGCTGCTCTATGGCCCGGTCGCAGCCGGGCCGAAGGCGGAAGCGGCCGCGGAGATCTCAGCATTGCTCGCAAGCCGGTCGATCAACTTCGACCGGCTCTGCGTCGTCACCTCGGGCCAGGACGTCCCGATCGACCAATGGCACATCGTCGAGACGGCGATGCTGGCCTGAGGGAGCGCCAAAGCCGCTCCCGCCACTGTGGCCGCAGCCGCTAGCCGCGCGGCAGCGCCTCGAGGAACCGGGCCGGCTCGCCCTGCGCGGGCGTCACGATCTCGGCTTCCCACATCACCTTGTTGCCGCGCACGAAGGTACCGACCGGCCAGCCCGTGACGGTGACGCCGTCATAGGGTGTCCAGCCGCATTTCGAGGCACCCCAGGCATTGGTAATGGTCTCGCGGCGCTTCAGGTCGACGATGGTCAGGTCGGCATCGTAGCCGGCCGCGATCCGGCCCTTGCCCTCCAGCCCGAAGATGCGCTGCGGCCCATGGCTGGACAGGTCGACGAAGCGCTCCAGCGTCAGCCGGCCGGCATTCACATGGTCGAGCATGATCGGCACCAGCGTCTGCACGCCCGGCATGCCGGAATGGCTCGCCGGATAGGCGTGGTGCTTTTCCTCGTGGGTATGGGGCGCATGGTCCGAGCCGAGCACGTCGACGATGCCCTGCTCCACCCCCCACCAGATGCGCTGGCGGTGGCTGTCGTCGCGGATCGGCGGGTTCATCTGGGCATAGGTGCCGAGGCGCTCGTAGCAATCGGGGGCGACCAGCGTCAGATGGTTCGGCAGCACCTCGACGGTCGCGACGTCCTTGTGGTCCTTGAGGAAGAGCATCTCGTCACCGGTCGAGATGTGCAGGATGTGCACCCGCGCCCCGGTCTCGCGCGCTATCCGCACCAGCCGCTTCGTGCAGGTCAAGGCCACTTCCGGCGAACGCCACACCGGATGGCTCGCCGGATCCCCCTCGACCCGCAGGCCCATGCGCTCGCGCAGCATGCCCTCGTCCTCGGAGTGGAAGGCGGCGCGCCGGCGCGTGCGCTTCAGGATCTCGGAAACGCCGGCATCGTCCTCGACCAGCAGGTCGCCGGTGGAGGAGCCCATGAACACCTTGATGCCGGCAGCGCCCGGCAGACGCTCGAGTTCCGGCACATCTTTGACGTTCTCATGCGTGCCGCCGACCCAGAAGGCGAAGTCGCAATGCATGCGATGCCGGCCGCGCCGGATCTTGTCGGCCAGCGCTTCGGGCGTGACCGTCTGCGGGATCGTGTTGGGCATCTCGAAGACGGTGGTGACGCCGCCGAGCACCGCGGCGCGCGATCCGGTCTCCAGATCCTCCTTGTGGTCGAGGCCCGGCTCGCGGAAATGCACCTGCGAATCGATGACGCCTGGCAGGATGTGCAGCCCGGTGCAGTCGACGACCTCGCCGGCCGAGGCGCGCGACAGATCGCCCAGCGCCATGATCTTGCCGTCGCTGATGCCGAGGTCGCGCTGCACGCGCCCGTCATGGTTCACGACCGTGCCGCCCTTGAGGATGACGTCGAAGGTTTGCGGCATGGCGGGTCTCCGGGTTGAGCGAGCGGCTGACACGGCCTACCTATCGGCCGGAGAACCATTTGCAAGCGCTACCGTCATGACGGGCGCAGCGGAGATCACAAATGCCGGCCACCCATCTGGTCGATCGCGGCGTCATCCGCGTCAGCGGCGAGGATGCACGCGACTTCCTGCAGAACCTCGTCACCAACGACATGGACCCTGTGGCGCCGGATCAGGCCGGCTACGGCGCGCTCCTGACACCGCAAGGCAAGATCATCAGCGATTTCCTGATCGTCGCGATCCCCGAGGGCGAGGGAGGCGGCTTCCTCCTCGACGCGCCCCTGCTCCAGACGGCCGATCTGATGAAACGCCTGAAACTCTACAAGCTGCGCAGCAAGGTCGCGCTCGACGACCTGACCGAAGCGACGGCGGTGATCGCCTCGAGCGACGGCTCGGCCCTGCCCGAGGATGCCGGGCTGGTCTACACAGATCCGCGCCTGCCGGGCCTGGGCCAACGCGCCATGACCGACCGCGACGGCGCAGCCGAGATCGCGACTGTGCCGGCCGAGGACTGGCATGCCCGGCGCATCGGATTGGGCGTGCCCGATGGCGGCCGCGACTTCTCCTATGGCGACGCCTTCCCGCATGAGGCGCTGCTGGACCAGCTCGGCGGCGTCTCCTTCAGGAAGGGCTGCTATATCGGCCAGGAGGTCGTCTCCCGCATGCAGCATCGCGGAACGGCGCGCACCCGCGTCGTGCCGGTCGTCTTCAGCGAGGGCATTGCGGCGGAGACCGGCGCCGAGGCGGTTGCCGGCGGCAAGCCGCTGGGCAAGGTCGGCTCGGCCGCCAATGGTCGCGCTTTGGCCCTGCTGCGGCTCGACCGCGTCGCGGATGCGCTTGCCGCGGGCGAACCGTTGCTCGGCGGCGGCCTCGCCTTCACGCTGGCGAAGCCCGACTTCATCCGCTTCCCCTTCCCCGGCGAGGCCGGCTTCGGAGCCGCCGCATGAACGATGCAGTCCGAGCGAGCGACGATCGCGTCGCCATCGAGGGACCGGACGGCAAATTCCGCTGCCGCTGGCCGGGCACCGACCCGCTCTACCTCGCCTATCACGACACAGAGTGGGGCGTGCCGGAATATGATTCCCGCGCACTCTGGGAGAAGCTGATCCTCGACGGCTTCCAGGCTGGCCTGTCCTGGATCACCATCCTGCGGAAGCGCGACGCCTTCCGCGCCGGTTTCGCCGGCTTCGAGCCAGAGGCGGTCGCCCGCTTCACCGAGGCCGACGTTCAGAGGCTGCTCGCCGACCCCGGCATCATCCGCCACCGCGGCAAGATCGAGGGCACGATCAAGAGCGCGCGTGCCTATCTCGCCGTCAGCGAGCGCGAGCCCTTCGCCAATTTCGTCTGGAAGCATCTCGACGGCCGCGTGCTGCAGAACAGCTTCCGCTCGCAGGGCGAGGTGCCGACCCAAACCAATGTGTCGGAGGCGATGTCGAAGGAGCTGAAGAAGGCCGGCTTCACCTTCTGCGGCCCGACGATCGTCTATGCCTTCATGGAGGCCTGCGGCCTGGTCAACGACCATCTCACCGGCTGCTTCCGCTATGAGGAATGCGCCGCGCTGGCGCGCGACGTGCGGCCGGCCGCCTGAGGATGGCCCGCACTCCCGCCCCGCCTCGCGCCTGGCAACGCATGCTGTCCGGCCGCCGGCTCGACCTGCTCGACCCCTCCCCGCTCGATGTCGAGATCGAGGACATCGCCCATGGCCTCGCCCGCGTCGCGCGCTGGAACGGCCAGACGCAAGGGCCGCATTCCTTCTCGGTCGCCCAACACAGCCTGCTGGTCGAGGCCATTGCCGATCACCTCAACCCGGACTGGTCCGATTCCTGGCGGCTGATGGCTTTGCTGCATGATGCACCGGAGTACGTGATCGGCGACATGATCTCGCCCTTCAAGGTGGTGATGGGCGACGCCTACAAGGCTGTGGAGATGCGGCTGCTCGGCGCGATCCATCTGCGTTTCGGCCTTCCAGCCGCGCCGCCGGCGCTGCTCAAGCGCAAGACCAAGGAGGCCGACACGATCGCCGCCTTCCTGGAGGCGACGGAGCTTGCCGGTTTCGCCCGCGACGAGGCCTTGCGCTATTTCGGCCGGCCGCAGGCGCTGCCGCGCACCGTCACGGCCCTGCTCGTGCCGCTGGATACGCAGGCTGCGCAGGACCGTTTCCTAGCGCGCTTCGCCGCGCTCAGCCCGGGCTGAGCACGGCGAAGGCATTGCCGATGCGAGGCGTCAGAGCGTCAAGCGCACCTGGCTGATCTCACGTGCGATCTGCTGGAACACCGGCGTCAGCTGCGCGGCGCTTGTGACTTCGTAATACATGCTCGGATCGCTGGCGCAGTTCTGCAGCAGCGTTCGGTCACCATTGATCACACGCACGGTGTAGACCTTGATGCCGGCGTCCTTGGCCGTCTGGCAGGCGAGCTTCGTGCGGGCATCGATCGCAGCGCCGTCGCTGGTGAAGCGGTTCTGCGTGTTTTCGCCGTCGGTCAGCAGGATCATGTACTTGTTCAGGCGCGGCGTCGCGTAGGGGCGCGCCTGCGTGAAGGGAACCCCCGGAGTCAGGGTCGCCATGCCCCAGATCGCGCCGATGGTGACGTTGGTGTTGCCAACCGGCGTCATGCCGTTGATGGAGGCCTTCAGCACGGCCCAATCCGCGGTCAGCGGCTGGATCGGCGCCAGCGTCGACTGGGCGCAGAAATCGGCCGGATACAGCGTCGAATAGGCGAGGATGCTCTCATTGTCCTTCACGTCGTTGGGCTGGTCGCGGTCGCTGACGCAGCCCGTCCAGGTCGACTTGGTGATCGGCGTCGTGGTGCAGGTCTGCTTGCCCTTGCTCGTCGTGCAGGTCGTCTTGGTCTGGTCGAAGCGCAGCCAGGCCTCGTCCTTGAAGCCGGTCGAGATCTTGACCTGCGTCGCGAAGGGCACGACCGAAACCTTGATCTGGTCGGTCTCCGTCGTCGCATCCTTCATGATGTCGATCAGGTTGGTCGCCGCCGTCTTCAGCGCGGTCATCTTGCCCGAGGAGTCCATGGAGCCGGTATTGTCGAGCGCCAGTGCGAGCTCGATCGTGTTCGTCCCCCAGGTCGACTGGGACTTGCTCTTGATCGTCATCGACGCCTGGCCGATCAGCCGTGTTAGGCTGGTATCGATGTCGAGCTGTGCCTCGATGGCGATCGTGCGCGCCGTGCGGTCGATCACCGTGTTGGCGCTGGTGAAACCTTTCGCGCTGTCGCCATGCAGGTTCGCCGTGATCCATTTGGTGATCCGGCTGCGAACCTCCGTGTCCGACAGCTTGGCCGCGTCGCGCGCCGCCATCAGCGCCGCCGAGTCGAGCGCCGCGTTGAGCACCTGGCGGGCCGTGGCCGCTCGAGAGTAGTCGATCGATGCGCCGGTCAGCCCGATAACGGGGACCATAGCGAAACCGAACGTGATCAGAACGTTGCCGCGTTCGTCGGAACGCAGCGCACGCAGACGCTTCAGCAGCAAGCCTTTCAGACCCATTGCCTATTCCCCCCTATGGTCTTCCACCATCAAGGACGCGCCTGCAGGGCTTGCGTGGGGCTGAATTGAATCGGTCGAATTGTCTGCAATCCGTCGATTTGTCGGATTTTTCCACGATTTTAGTTCGAATTTGCGCCGAGGACGGCTGCACACTCTCGGCCAACCGAGATCACCTTTTCGATTTTGGAAAAGGTGATCTCGCTCTTTTCCGGATTTCGAGAAGCCAATTTTCGCCTCATAACCGCGGCACCCCTGCCAACAACATCGCGTCGCAAAGGAACCGGTCATGTCGCAGCCTTCCCTCACCTTGCCGAAGGGCGTCGTCGTCAAGGGCGCCATCGCCGATCGCTATGACGAGGTGCTGAGCCATGACGCCCTCGCCTTCGTCGCCGAGCTGCAGCGCCGCTTCAACGAGACGCGCAAGCGCCTGCTCTCGCTGCGCAGCGAGCGCCAGAAGCGCTTCGATGCCGGAGAAACGCCCGATTTCCTCGCCGAGACCCGCCATATCCGCGAAGGCGACTGGAAGGTGGCGCCGATCCCTGCCGACCTTCTCGACCGCCGCGTCGAGATCACCGGCCCGGTTGATCGCAAGATGATCGTCAACGCGCTGAACTCGGGCGCGAAGGTCTTCATGGCCGATTTCGAGGACGCCTCCTCGCCGGTGTGGGCCAATATGGTCGAGGGCCAGATCAACCTAAAGGATCGCTGGGCCAACCGGATCGACTTCACCGATCCCAACTCCGGCAAGGCCTACAAGGTCGGCGCCAAGCCAGCCGTCCTGATCGTGCGCCCACGCGGCTGGCACCTGCCCGAGCGCCACATCGAGATCGACGGCGAGATCGCATCCGGCGCGCTCGTCGATTTCGGCCTCTATCTCTTCCACAACGCCAAGGCCGCGCTGGCGGCGGGCTCGGGCCCCTACTTCTACCTGCCGAAGCTCGAGAGCCATCTTGAGGCGCGCCTCTGGAACGACGTCTTCGTCGCCGCCCAGACGGCGCTCGGCCTGAAGCTCGGCACGATCAAAGCCACCGTCCTGATCGAGACCCTGCCGGCCGCCTTCGAGATGGACGAGATCCTCTACGAGCTGCGCGAGCACATGGCCGGCCTCAACTGCGGCCGCTGGGACTACATCTTCTCCTTCATCAAGAAGCTCGCCCGCAACAAGGCCTATGTCCTGCCGGACCGCTCGCAGGTCGTGATGTCGAAGGCCTTCCTGCGCGCCTACTCGCTGCTGCTGATCCAGACTTGCCACAAGCGCGGCGCCTTCGCGATGGGCGGCATGGCGGCGCAGATCCCGGTCAAGAACAACCCGGAGGCCAACGCCGCCGCCTTCGCCAAGGTCAAGGCCGACAAGGAGCGTGAGGCCGGCGACGGGCATGACGGCACCTGGGTCGCCCATCCCGACCTCGTCCCGGTCGCCATGGAGGTCTTCGACCGGCTCATGCCGCAGCCGAACCAGCTCGACAAGAAGCGCGAGGATGTAAAGGTCGGCACGAAGGACCTTCTGGAGGTCCATCAGGGCACGCGCACCGAGGAGGGCTTCCGCGAGAACATCCGCGTCGGCGTGCAGTATCTCGAAGCCTGGCTGCGCGGCCGCGGCGCGGTCCCGATCTACAACATGATGGAGGACGCCGCGACCGCCGAGATCAGCCGCGCCCAGATCTGGCAGTTCGTCAGCTACGGTGTCGAGGTCGACGGCAAGACCAAGGTCACCCCCGAACTGTTCAAGCGCTGCCTCGGCGAGGAGATGGAGCGGGTGCGGGGCGAACTCGGTGCCGAGAACTACGACAAGGGCCGCTTCCCGGAAGCGATCGACCTGTTCTCGAAGCTGTCGCTCGCGCCGGAATTCGAGGATTTCCTTACCGTGCCGGCCTACGGCAAGCTCGGCTGAAGGATCGGCCTCTGAAGATGCAAGGGCGCCACTGCAAGGTGGCGCCTTTTTCTTTGCCGGGCACGCATCGCGTGACTGCAGTGCAGCAGCCTTGCGCGCCTCGCCGATGCGCCCGATAGTTAGTGCATCTGACTGCTGCCGGACTGGATGCCACCGTGTCATTCATCGAACAACCGGTTGTCGCGCTCTTCCTCTCCCTCGCCCTCGGATATCTGATCGGAAAGCTCCGGATCGCCTCGATCCAGATCGGTGGCGTCTGTGGCACCTTGTTCGTCGCGCTGGCGCTGGGGCAGCTCGGTGTGACCATCAGTCCCGATCTGAAGAACGTGGCCTTTGCGCTCTTCATCTTCGCGCTCGGTTTCACGGCCGGACCGCAGTTCTTCAACAACATCCGGGGCGGCTGGCGCTACGGCATCCTGTCTTTCGTCGAAGTTGGCACGGTGCTGCTGCTGCTCGCCGCAGCGATCGTGATCTTCGGCCTCGACCACGGCACGGCCTCCGGCCTGTTTGCCGGCTCAGCGACGGAATCGGCGGTTCTCGGCACGGCCTCTGACGCGATCGCCCGGCTCGCCCTGCCGAAGGCCGAGATCGATCGGCTGCAGTCCAATATGGCGACCGCCTACAGCGTCACCTATCTGTTCGGCCTCGTCGCGATCGTGGTCTTCACCACGCAGATCGCTCCGCTTCTGCTCGGCATCAATGTGCGCGAAGCCTCGGCGGCCCTGGCCCGCGAACTCGGCGCCGAGGACGAGGCGGGCAACGGCAATGGCGTGCCCGAGATCGTCTCGCGCAGCTTCCGTGCCGGCCCGATCGCCGGGAGCAGCGTCGGCGCCTTCGAGAACAGCGTCAACGGCGTGGTCACGATCGAACAGGTCGGGCGCGCCGGCGGCTTCAGCAAGGCGACCACCGAGACCGTGCTGGAGGCCGACGACATCGTTCTGGTGATCGGCCGGCGGCGTTCCGTCATCGCGATCAGCGAGCGACTCGGCGCCGAGGTGCCGATGCCGGCCGGCGACAACGTCCCGCTGGTCGAGCGCCAGATCGTATTGGTGCGCCGCCAGGTCGCCGGACTCCGGATCCGCGACCTGCGCCGGCTCGCCAGCTCGGAGCAACGGCGCGGCGTGTTTATCTCGCGCATTCACCGGCTCGGCCAGAGCATCCCCGCCTTGCCCGGCACGGTGCTGGCGCAGGGCGATATCCTGACGCTCTATGGCTCCGAAGATGCGATTATCCGCGCTGCGCCCGAACTCGGCCATCTGCTCCCGGCGAGTGCGGCGACGGATTTCGTCATGCTGGGGCTCGGCATCGTCGCCGGCCTCCTGCTCGGCGAGCTCAGCCTGCAGATCGGCGCCCTCAACCTGACTCTCGGCACCGGCGGCGGCGCGCTGGTCTCGGGCCTGTTCTTCGGCTGGCTGCACATGCACCGACCGCAATATGGCGCGATCCCGACCGACGCCGCCGCGTTCATGAAGGATTTCGGCCTCGCGACCTTCATCGCCGCGGTCGGGCTCTCGGTCGGTCCCGATGCCTTCGCGCTGCTCAAGCAATACGGCCTTGTCCTGCCGGTGCTGTCGGTTCTGGTCTCGGCGGTCCCGGCCCTGGCCTCGCTCTACATCGGCCATCGCCTGCTCAAGATCGAGGCGCCGATCCTTCTCGGTGCGATCGCAGGCCAGCACTGCAGCACGCCTACGATCAGCGCGCTCGTTTCGCTCGCCGGCAACTCCACACCCGTGATCGGCTACACCGTCACCTACGCCATTTCGAACGTGCTGCTGCCGCTCATGGGCCCGGTGGTCGTCGGCATGGTCGGGCTCATCGGATAAGCCTCCGGGAGAGGCGCCGACGCCTTATGGCGCCGGCGTGACGTTGAGCGTCATCTGGCCGCGTCCGGTGCGCCCTTCCTTGTCGACGGCCTGGATCTCGATGACGTGCTTGCCGGGAGGCACCAGCACGGCCGGCGCCTCGATGCCCTTCTCCGTGATGAAGGCCTTGACGCGCGTGGTGACGTCGAGCGCCGGCTGGCGGCGATAGATCACGCGCACGCTCTCGGGATCGACCGGCACGCCATTGCTCGGCAGAAACTTGACCGCAAGGCGAAGCGGCTTGCCCGCTACCACCGAGCCCAGCGTGCCCTGCGTATCGACGCCGGGGCCGCGCGTCAGGTTGCGGACGGCGCCGCCGGTCGCGTCCGGCGCCGGCAAGCCGGCTTCCTCGCGGGTGATGAGCTGGACCGGTTCTGATGCCTGTGCTGCGCCCAGCACCAGCGTGGAAACCAGGATGGCAGGCAGGATGAGCCGGATCAACGTCGTGTTGGTCATCGTTTCACTTCACTCCCAGAAGGCCGGCGATCAGGCCGGTCATGATGGTCAATGCGGTGCTGGCCATGAGGATGGTCATCTCAATTGCCTTGAGCGTGTCCATGGGCATCTTGCCGTTCATCGAGAGCAGCGCCGACCGGAGTGCCGGCACCGAGGCGAGCCCCTTCGCGCTCAAGGCGGCCTGCGTCACCCGCAGCAACATGCCGGCGAACATGGAAGCGCCAATGCTCAGCGCGTAGAACGACGTTTCGCGCCAGGCGGCGACTCCCTGTGGCAGCAACGGAATGTTGTCGATCCAACCAAGCAATGCGTTCATTGCCCCAACGGAAAAAAGCGCGAACACTACGGCGATGCTCGCATCGAGCCATGACAGGCGCGGACGAACGCCGAAATAGGCCAGCCCCGTGGCGAATGGGATTGCCATCGAGGCGAAACGCAGCACGGACAGCGACAGGTCGAGCCCCAGCACCACCGTCCAGTAGGCCGCCAGCAGCACGGCAAAGCCGATCGGAAGCACCCAGAAACGTCGGCGGGAGAACGCCGCCTGGAAGGTGCCGGGGGGTTCGACCGCTGTCTCCGCTTCCGCCGCCGCGCTGGCCTCGGTAGCTTCGACGGCCTCGGCCTTGAAACGACGCCTCTCGCTTGCCTGCTCGAGGCTGACGAGGCGTACCTCCAGCGCGTCGAGACTGGCGAGACGGGCTTCGGCGGCGTTCAGACGGCGCAGCAGCGGCAGCACAGGCGTCAGGTCGCGGCCGCAGCAGCGGCACGACAATGCGCTGCCATTGAGCACGGCATCGCAATAGGGACAGACGAGTTGATCCTGCACCGAAATCCGAAGCCTTGTTGGAGAGCGCACGCTCAAAGCCACAACTCTCGGCGCGACGCAAGCAAATCACGGGAAAACAGCTACGGAAGCTTACCAGAATTGCGCAGTTGGTCAGTCGGACCAAAGTCCAGAGCCGATGCGGTGGCTGCACAGTGAAGCCGAATCGTCTATCGCCGGTTCATGAGCATCGCCCCGGACGCCCCCAAGAGCACCGCTTTCCTCGGCCGCCTGAGCGAGGCCGTCTCGCGCTACAGGGCGGATGTCGCCGGCCCGCGCGAGCACCTCGCGCTGCTGCGCTGGCAGATCAGCCAGGGCGACGCGCTCGACCGGCGCGACACCTTTCCCGGCCACGTCACGACGAGCGCCTATGTGCTCTCGCCCGACCATGCCAGCATCCTGCTGATCGACCATGTCGTGATCGGCCGCTGGCTCCAGCCTGGCGGCCATTGGGAGGATGCGGCGACTTTCGCAGCCTCCGCGGCTCGCGAGGCACTCGAGGAAACCGGCGTGCGGGGCATGGCGCTGCACCCCTGGCACGGCGGCGGCGACCTGCCTTTCTTCATCGACAGCCATGACGTGCCCGGCAAGCCCTCGCGCAACGAGCCCGCCCATATTCACCACGACCTGCAGTATCTTTTCATTGCACCGCCTGACCTGCCGCTGGTGGCGCAGGAGGAAGAGGTCCATGCCGCGGCCTGGAAGCCGTTGCGCGAACTCGAGGACATCGCCCCCCTCGCACTCGCGCGAATTCGAGGCCTGACGCCGCCGGGCTAGGGCATCTGCACGGCCAGCGGAATGTGGTCTCGGGGAAGGCCGATCGAAGCAACAGGCTGGGTCATCGAATCCAGGACGATGTTCGCCGCTGTCATCTCGCGGATCGCCGGATAGCGATCAGCGTCGCGGGTCGTCCTCAGGCGCACTCGACGTCACTATTGCGACTCGTTTGCATTTGCATTAGATCCCTTGGACGTCAACCGGATGCCACTGATGTCGCTGAAGCACTTTGCCGTCGCAGTCCTCCTCTCCAGCGTGGGGACCGCCTCGCTCGCCGCAGACCTGACGGCCCGCAAGCCACCGCCACCGCCCGCGACGCCGGTCGCCTCCGCCTGTTCGGAGAGCGAAGGCATCCCGACCGATGCCTTCGGCTTCACCACAGGCTCCGATGTCGCCGACCCCGGCTCCTTCGGCCCCAGCCTGACCTATGGCGGCGCCTATGGCACCCGACTGGGCTCCGCCAGCGGCCATGGCCTGCAGCTCCAGGGCTCCTATGGCCTCGCGCCCTGCCTCGAGGTCGGCCCCTATCTGCTCGGCGGCCTTTCGCGCTCGTCCTTCGCCGGCATCAGTGCCGATGCGAACAGCTTCGGCGCCGGCATCGAGACCAAGTACAAGCTCCTCGGCCGCGACAGGCACGGCATCGGCCTGACCGCAGTGATCGACCCGAGTTTCAACCGCAACGACCCCGATGGCGCCGGACGCTTCACCACATACAATACGGGCCTGCGCCTGTTCGCCGACAGGACGCTCATTCCCGGGAAGCTCTACGCCGCGCTCAATGTCTCGCAGGACATGACCTGGACAGGGCCTGATCCTTACGCCCGTTCCTCGACCTTCACGGTCGGCGGTTCGCTCGCCTGGCAGGTGCTGGACGGCGTCTATCTCAGCGGTGAGGTCCGTCACCAGCGCGCCTACGACACGCTCGGCTTCAGCAAGGAGGCCGGCTACGCCACCTTCGCCGGTCCCGGCGTGTTCTGGCAGGCGACGAAGCAGTTCGCGATCTCCGCCGCCTACAACGTCCAGGTCGCGGGCAAGGCGAAGAACGAGCCGGGCAATCTCGATCTGACCAATTTCAGCCAGCACCTCGTCAAGGTGAAGGCCGCCTACAGCTTCTGACGCCCCACCCTGTCAATCTGCTCTAGGGGCGCCCGCGGCGACGCGGGCGCCCTTCTTGCTTTGCACGGGCCGCCATCACGTTGACATACTCCCGGGCAGTATCTTATCAGCGAGCCGTTTGAGATACTCCACCCCAGTATGGTTGCCGTATGCCCCACAGCCCTGATGACAAGCGGCGTGCCATCACCCGCCTGCGCCGGATCAGAGGCCAGGCCGACGCGCTGATCCTTGCCGTCGAACGCGGCGAGGATTGCGGCGCGCTGTTGCAGCAGCTCGCCGCCCTGCGCGGCGCCGCGACCGGGCTGATGGCGGAAGTGCTCGAAATGCATCTGCGTGAAACGATGCAGGCACCGGGCCGTCCAGCCGAAGGCAGCGACGAAAGCCCGGACTCCATCGCCGAGATCATGCGCGTCATCCGTCCCTATCTGAAGTGAACGCTCGAGAAGAAGGATATTCCCGATGAAGACCCGTGCAGCCGTCGCCTGGGAAGCCGGCAAGCCCCTCACCATCGAGACCATCGAGATCGGCGGCCCGAAGCCTGGCGAGGTCCTCGTCGAGGTCATGGCAACCGGCATCTGCCACACCGACGCCTACACGCTGTCGGGCCTAGACTCCGAAGGCAAGTTCCCGGCGATCCTCGGCCATGAGGGCGCGGGCATCGTCCGCGAGGTCGGCGCCGGCGTCACCACGCTGAAGCCTGGCGACCATGTCATCCCGCTCTACACCCCGGAATGCCGCAACTGTAAGTCCTGCCTGTCGCGGCGGACGAACCTTTGCACCTCGATCCGCGCCACCCAGGGCCAGGGCCTGATGCCGGACGGCACCTCGCGCTTCTCCTGCGACGGCGGAGAGGTCTTCCACTACATGGGCTGCTCGACCTTCGCGAACTTCACCGTCCTGCCCGAGATCGCCCTCGCCAAGGTCCGCGAGGACGCGCCTTTCGACAAGATCTGCTACATCGGCTGCGGCGTCACCACCGGCATCGGCGCGGTCATCTACACGGCCAAGGTCTGGCCGGGCGCCAATGTCGTCGTCTTCGGGCTCGGCGGCATCGGCCTCAACGTCATCCAGGGCGCCCGCATGGTCGGCGCCGACAAGATCATCGGCGTCGACATCAATCCGTCGAAGCGCGCGATGGCCGAGAAGTTCGGGATGACCCACTTCGTCAACCCGAAGGAGATTGGCAACGACAAGGTCGTGCAGGCGATCGTCGATCTCACCGGCGGCGGCGCCGACTTCTCCTTCGACGCGACCGGCAATACCGACGTGATGCGCCAGGCCCTCGAATGCTGCCATCGCGGCTGGGGCGAGTCGATCATCATCGGCGTCGCCGAGGCCGGCAAGGAGATCGCCACCCGTCCGTTCCAGCTGGTCACCGGCCGCGTCTGGAAGGGCACCGCCTTCGGCGGCGCCCGCGGCCGCACCGACGTGCCGAAGATCGTCGACTGGTACATGGAGGGCAAGATCAACATCGACGACCTGATCACCCACAAGCTCTCGCTCGACGAGATCAACACCGGCTTCGACCTCATGCATGAGGGCAAGTCGATCCGCAGCGTCGTGGTCTACTGACCACGCCGCTTCGCTGCCTTATTCCGCGGGCAGTGACACGTCATGGTCGCCCTTGTGGCGACCATCCACGTCTTCGCTGGGCGAAACCGGTGTTCAAGACGTGGATTCTTGGGGCCACCCGAGCATGACATTATCGGCCGACACGCGTTGTCCGGAAGTCGCGCAGACCAGCGAAACGAAGGAACCCTGCATGGAACTCCTCTCCTCCTCGAAGGCATTCGGCGGATCGCAGCGCGTCTATCGCCATGACAGCGCGGCCTGCGCCTGCCCGATGACCTTCGCGATCTACCTGCCGCACCAGATCGAGGACGGGCCGGTTCCGCTGCTCTGGTATCTCTCGGGCCTGACCTGCACGCACCAGAACGCCATGGACAAGGGCGAGTATCGCGCCGCCGCCGCCGCCAACGGCATCGCCATCATCTGCCCGGACACTTCGCCGCGCGGCGCAGGCATTCCCGACGAACCCGACAACTGGCAGTTCGGCATGGGCGCCGGCTTCTATCTCGACGCGACGCAGGAGCCCTATGCGAAGAACTACCGCATGGAGAGCTATATCCGCGACGAACTGCCGGACCTCGTTTCCCGGCATTTCCCGGTCGACATGGGCCGCCAGGGCATCTTCGGCCATTCCATGGGCGGCCATGGCGCGATCACGCTCGCGCTGAAGAATCCGCAGCGCTACACCTCCGTCTCCGCATTCGCGCCGATCGCGCAGCCCTCGACGGCCGGCTGGTCGCGCCCCGCCTTCGAGAAATACCTCGGCACCGACGAGCGCGCCTGGCGCGCCTATGACTCGACCCTGCTGATCGCCGACGGCCATCGCGTCCGCGATCTGCTCGTCGATCAGGGCACCGCCGACGGCTTCCTCGACGAAGGCTTGCGACCACAGCTGCTCGAGATCGCCTGCGCCACGGCCGGCATCCCGCTCGAGCTGCATATGCGCGACGGCTACGACCACTCCTACAACTTCATCTCGACCTTCATGGCCCAGCACATCGCCTGGCATGCCCAGCGACTGACGGGCTGAGGCCAGCCGCGGGAACGCCCGCCGCACCCCGGCGTTGATCAGCCGCAGCGCTCGCGGAGGATCGATGCCATGGCGAAGCACCCACTGCCGCAGGCCGATCGCTCCCTCTTCACGAGAATGTCCCAGGCGACCGCCCATTGGGCCGGCAAGCCGCAGACCTTCTTCATCGCGCTCGCCGTGATCGTCGTCTGGGGTCTCTCGGGCCCGCTCTTCGGCTTCAACGACACCTGGCAATTGGTGATCAACACCTCGACCACCATCGTCACCTTCCTCATGGTGTTCATCATCCAGAACAGCCAGAACCGCGACACCGCGGCGATGCAGATCAAGCTCGACGAGCTCCTCTCAAAGGTGGAGGGCGCGCGCGAGGAGCTGATGGATCTCGAGGAACTGGACGAAGAGAAGCTGGAAGCGCTCCGGGCGGAATTCGAGCGGCGCGCGGCGAAGGCGCGTGAGAACCGCTCGGCTGCCTGAACTTTAACGGCTTCACGCGGAGCTGTGCGTCATCCCGGGCAAGCGGCGAAGCCGCGCAGCTACGGGATGACGCCGATCTGCACGAAACGCTAGGCGTCAGACCACCGCGGTCAGCCCGCCATCGACCATCAGCAGGTGGCCGTTGACATAGTCCGACGCGGCCGAGGACAGGAAGATCGCGGCACCGATCAGCTCCTTGGTCTCGCCCCAGCGCCCGGCCGGCGTGCGGCTGCAGACCCAGGCGGTGAAGGCTTCGTCGGCGATCAGCGCCTTGTTGATCTCAGTGGTGAAATAGCCCGGGCCGATCGCGTTGGCCTGGATGTTGTGCTTGCCGAGTTCGGCCGCCAGACCGCGCGTCATCATCTTCACCGCGCCCTTGGAAGCCGTGTAGGGGATGATCGTGGCGCGGCCGAGCTCGCTCATCACCGAGCCGATATTGATGATCTTGCCGCGCTTGCGCGGTACCATCCGCTTGGTCACCGCCTGAGTGGCGTAGAACACCGAATGCAGATTGGTCGCCATCACCTCATGCCAGCCCTCGACCGGAAATTCGGTGATCGGCGCACGCTTCTGCATGCCGGCATTATTGATGAGGATGTCGATCGGACCGATCTCGGCCTCGACCATCGCGACCCCGGCTTCGACGGCGGCATGGTCCGTCACGTCGAAGGGAGCGATCGAGACCTTGCGGCCGGCCGCCGAAATCACCTGCGCCGCACGCTCCAGCTTGGCCTTGTCGCGGCCATTCAGCACGACATGCGCGCCGGCCTCCGAGAGCCCCTCGGCCAATGCGAGGCCGATGCCCTGCCCCGAGCCGGTGACCAGGGCGATCTTGCCCTCGAGATTGAACAGCGACAGAGACATGGCCGATCCTCGCGACGATTGATACGACCGGCATCTTTAGGTTTGCGCCGGCCCATTGAAACTGGGTAAGCAGCTTTCAAACGATTAGACAACACCGATCACGACGGTGGAACGCTTCGCAGCCATGCTGAGGGGCGCACCGACGATCAAGGGAGAAGCCGCCATGCGCGCTGTCGTCATCCATGCCGAGAAGGACCTTCGCGTCGACGAGGTCGCCATCGGCGAGCCCGGTCCCCAGCAGGTCCGCGTCAAGATCGAGGCCGGCGGCATCTGCGGCTCCGACCTGCACTATTACCTGCATGGCGGCTTCGGCACGATCCGCGTCCGTGAGCCGCTGATCCTCGGCCACGAGATCGCCGGCCGCGTCGAGAAGGTCGGTTCCGAGGTCACCCGCGTGAAGGTCGGGGATCGCGTCGCCGTCAATCCGAGCCGCGCCTGCGGCCATTGCCGCTATTGCCAGATGGGCCTGCAGCAGCACTGCACCGACATGCTGTTCTATGGCAGCGCGATGCGCTTCCCCCATGTCCAGGGCGGCTTCCGCGAGATGCTCGTGATCGAGGAGCGTCAGGCGGTGAAGGTGGCCGACCATGTCACCGCCGCCGAAGCCGCCTTCGCCGAGCCGCTGGCGGTCTGCCTCCACGCCGCCAAGCGCGCCGGCCCGCTGCTCGGCAAGCGCGTCCTGGTCACCGGCTCGGGGCCGATCGGCATCCTCGCCATCGTCGCCGCCAAGGCAGCCGGCGCGGCAGAGATCGTCGCAACCGACGTGGTCGACGGCCCCTTGCCGACGGCCCTCCAGATGGGCGCGAGCCGCGCCATCAACGTCATGGCGGAGCCGGACCGTCTCAAGACCGAGTACGGCGCCGATAAGGGCGCCTTCGACGTGATGTTCGAGGCCTCGGGCAACCAGCATGCCCTGACCGGCGCCTTCGATGTCCTGCGCTCCGGCGGCACCGTCGTCCAGATCGGCGTCGGCGGGAACTTCACGCTGCCGATGAACGTCGTCGTCGCCAAGGAGTTCGACCTGCGCGGCTCCTTCCGCTTCCACGAGGAGTTCGACTGGGCGGTGGCGATGATCGGCTCCAAGACCATCGACCTCTCGCCCCTGCTGACGGCGACGATTCCCGTCGAGCGGGCGGTCGAGGCCTTCGACCTTGCGGCCGACAAGTCGCGCTCGATGAAGGTCCAGCTCGCCTTCGGCTGAGCCGCATCCGTGCAACTCTGCGGGTTCCGTCCGGCCGCCGCGGAGCGGCCGGATAGGATCCGTCACAAAATGTGAGAAGGCGGAAACCAATTCCCGCTATAGAACGCGCCTGAACGGGCTCGCCGCCCGAGCTGGGCAAACGCAAAGATGACACGCAAATACTTCGGAACCGACGGCATCCGCGGACGCGCCAATGGCGTGATCACCCCGGACCTCGCGCTCAAGGTCGGCCAGGCGACGGGCCTGGCCTTTCACCGCGGCGATTATCGGCACCGCGTCGTGATCGGCAAGGATACGCGCCTCTCCGGCTACATGATCGAGTACGCGATGGTCGCGGGCTTCACGTCCGTCGGCATGGATGTGATGCTGCTCGGCCCGATGCCGACGCCCGCCGTCGCCATGCTGACCCGCTCGATGCGGGCCGATCTCGGCGTGATGATCTCCGCCTCGCACAACCCCTATGAGGACAACGGCATCAAGCTGTTCGGCCCCGATGGCTACAAGCTCAGCGACGAGGTCGAGAGCGAAATCGCCAAGCTGATCGATTCCGACCTCGGCCCCCGCCTCTCCGCCTCCCCCGCCCTCGGCCGCGCCAAGCGCATCGACAGTGCCCAATCGCGCTATATCGAGTTCGCCAAGCGCACCCTGCCGCGCAACATGAGCCTGGAAGGCCTGCGCATCGTCATCGATTGCGCCAACGGCGCCGGCTACAAGGTCGCGCCCGAGGCCCTTTGGGAACTCGGAGCGGAGGTCATTGCGATCGGCGTCGAGCCGGACGGCTTCAACATCAACAAGGACGTCGGCTCGACCGCTCCCGATGCGCTGATCGCCAAGGTGCGCGAATTGCGCGCCGACATCGGCATTGCGCTTGATGGCGATGCCGACCGCGTGCTGATCGTCGACGAGCTCGGCCATGTCGTCGATGGCGACCAACTCATGGCCGTGATCGCGCGCGACTGGCTCGAGGATGGCCGCCTGTCGCAGCCCGGCCTGGTCGCGACCGTGATGTCCAATCTCGGCCTTGAGCGCTATCTTGCCGGCCTGGGCCTCAGCCTCGCCCGGACCGCCGTCGGAGACCGTTATGTGCTCGAGCACATGCGCAACCACGGCTTTAATCTCGGCGGCGAGCAGTCCGGCCACATCATCCTCTCCGATTTCGGCACGACCGGCGACGGCCTCGTCGCGGCACTGCAACTGATGGCGGCCGTGAAGCGGCAGGACAGGCCGGTCTCCGAGGTCTGCCACGCCTTCGAGCCGCTGCCTCAGATCCTGAAAAACGTCCGCTACAAGCAGGGCCAGCCCCTGTCCGAAAAGCCGGTCGTGAGCGCGATCGAGGCCGCCCGGCAGCTGCTCGGCGAGAGCGGGCGCCTCGTCATCCGCCCCTCCGGGACCGAGCCCGTGATCCGCGTCATGGCCGAGGGCGACGACGCCGACCTCGTCATGCGTGCGGTCGACGACATCGTCGACGCCGTAACGACGGCGGCTGTCTAGCTCTCGCCGCCGGGGCCCACGCGCCGTCGTTCGCGGGGCAGCTCGACGGATGCCGGAAGCCATCTCGGCACAGGCGCGCGATCATGGCTTCCGACGCAGCCCGAGCGGCCCGTTGGCTATCGGCCGGAAGACTCACGCCCGAGAATATCTGGGGCGACGCATCGCTTGGCGCAGAGTTTGCTCAGGGGAAGGTGGCTGACGCTACGGTCGCGTCGGCGACTTCTTCTGATTCAGGCTGAGGCTACCATGCGAAACCTTCTGATCACCGCTTTGCTTTTGACGCCCTTCAGTGCCGCCCCCGCGGCCGCCCAGGCCCTCGAGGGAACGTGGGTAGGGTCGACGCCGAGAGGATCTGCGCTGAGCGTCACGATCTCCGGAAACCAGGCAACATCGTATTACTTCCAGGGCCGCCCTCAGGGGATCACGGGGGGGCGCGTTTCCGGCAATCGCGTCTCTTTCGACGTGGCGGGCCCGAACAAGGGCAAGGTCGTCATGACAAAGGCCGCAGGCAGTACCGTCTCCTTCCGGTACACCGACAACACCGGGCCCGACGCCATGACGACGACGCTCTCCAGGCAGTAGGCCAGGGAACGAGCGACTTCGATCCTGCGCGACTGGCGCCGGGCTCCTCCGTCGGATCACCGCTCGGCGCAAAAGCCGGTTCCTCGACGTCGACGGGCAGGCGAGTAATCGCCTGCCCGCTTCACCCGCGTTGCTCCGCAAGAATTCCGGCGAGCCGCACCGCCTGCAGTGCCCAATACCATTCACCTATCGTTAAGACATCGGCACATCTTCACGCCTCGTTGAGGTTAACTGCTAAGCTTAATTCTCGCTTAAGAAATCACTGGCATTGTCATCCTGTCGGTAACTCGCGCGGGTCGCGTTCTTGGCGCTGCGCAAAAACTCGAGGGACACTGCCATGGGCAGCCTGAAAACTTTTGCGCTGGCAGGCGCCTTGGCGCTCGGGGCATCCGCCGCCGCTGCCGCTGACCTCGCCTACCCGCAGCCGCTCCCCGCGGAGCCGCCCGTCCTCAAGGGCACGATCAGCAGCGGCTTCTACCTGCGCGGCGACATCGGTGTCGGTTCGCAGGGCTATGACGAGCTGGATGTGACGCTGAACGGCGCCCCGGTGATCAACACGGCCGGCGTCACCTCCTTCGGCACCATCAAGGGAGACCGCAACTTCGCCGCCTTCGCCGGCGTCGGCATCGGCTACCAGTTCAACAACTGGCTGCGCTTCGATCTGACCGGCGAGTATCGCGGCGCCTCGTTCAACGGCCAGGACCAGCTGTCCTACAACTTCGGCGTCGCGACCAACCAGACCAACATCTACCGCGCCGACATCGCGACCTTCGTCGGCCTGGTCAACGCCTATGTCGATCTCGGCACCTGGAACTGCCTGACCCCCTATCTCGGCGTCGGCATCGGCTTCGCCAACCACACCGTGAACGGGCTCTCCGACAACGGCATCAACCAGGCGGTCGGCGCGCCGTTCGCCAACGTCTCCTACGCCTACGGCGCTTCGGCCGACAAGACCGACTTCGCCTGGGCTCTGATGGCCGGCGTGTCCTATGACGTCACCTCGAACCTGAAGCTCGACATCGGTTATCGCTACCTGAACATGGGCGATGGTCCGACCGTCGGCCTGCGCGGCGCCAACGGCCTGCTCGCCAATCCGAGCTCGGCGGTCCGCTTCAAGAACATCGACAGCCACGACATCCGGATCGGCATGCGCTGGAACTTCAGCGACCCGAGCTGCTGCGGCCCGGTCGAGAAGCCGATCGCCTACGCGCCGACCGTGCGCAAGTACTGAGCGCAACGACCGCTATATTATCGGCAGCGCGGACCCCGGTCCGCGCTGCTTTCGTTTGAGCTGCTTTCGTTTGAGACTTGGGGGAGCGTCTCAGCGCAGCAGCGACTGGCCCGTCATCTCCGCCGGCTGCGCCACTCCCAGCAGCGCCAGCAGTGTCGGCGCGACATCGGCGAGGCGCCCGTCCGCCAGCCCCGCGGCTTGGCTGCCAACGACCATCACCGGTACCGGAAAGGTCGTGTGGGCGGTGTGAGGTGCGCCGGTCTCGGGATCGACCATCAGTTCGCAATTGCCATGATCCGCGGTGATGAGCATCGCCCCGCCCGCCCGCGCGATCGCATCCGCGATGCGCCCGAGCCCGGCATCGACGGTCTCGACGGCCTTGATCGCAGCGCTCAGCACGCCCGTATGCCCTACCATGTCGGGATTGGCGAAATTCAGCACGACGAGATCGTATTGCCCGGACCCGATCGCCTGGACCGCCCGTTCCGTCAGTTCCGGCGCCGACATCTCGGGCTGGAGATCATAGGTCGCGACCTTCGGCGACGGCACCATGATCCGGTCCTCGCGCGGATAGGGCGTCTCCTCGCCGCCGTTGAAGAAATAGGTGACGTGCGGATACTTCTCCGTCTCGGCCATGTGCACCTGCGCGAGGCCGGCCTTGGCGACCGTCTCGCCGAGCCCATTGGCCAGCGTCTGCGGCGCGAACAGCGCCGGCATGATCTGGTCGAGCTCGGCGCTGTAGGAGGTCATGCTGACCGCCTTGGCCAGCAGCGGCCGACGCGGCCGCATGAAGCCGGTGAAATCGGCAAACAGCACCGCATCCAAGATTTCGCGAATGCGGTCGGAGCGGAAGTTGAAGCTGAGCAGCCCGTCCCCGTCCTGCATGCCGGCATAGCCGCCGATCACCGCTGGCGGAATGAACTCGTCGTTGATGCCCTCGGCATAGGCGCTCGCGATCGCCGCCGGCGCGTCCGGGAAGACATGCCCTGCGCCCAGCACCATCGCCTGCCAGGCCTGTTCGACGCGCTCCCAGCGATTGTCGCGATCCATCGCGAAGTAGCGGCCCGAAACCGTCGCGATCTCGGCCTGCGGCGGCAGGGCGGCGATGAAATCGCGGACAAAGCCGGCGGCCGATTGCGGCGCGGTATCGCGCCCATCGGTGAAGATGTGGACGCGCACCGGGACGCCCTGCTCCACCAGGATGTGCGCGAGCGCCACCGCATGGTCCTGATGCGCATGCACGCCGCCGGGCGAGACGAGGCCGAGCAGATGGCAGGCGCCGCCGCTGGCCTTGAGCGCCGCGATCAGTCCCGAAGCCGAGAGAGCCTTGGCGATCGAGCCGTCCTCGATCGCTTGGTTGATGCGCGGCAGGTCCTGCATCACCACTCGGCCGGCGCCGAGATTGAGATGGCCGACCTCCGAATTACCCATCTGGCCCGGTGGCAGGCCGACATCGAGGCCAGATGTCTTCAGGAAGGCGCGCGGCGAGCTCGCCCAGAGCCGATCGAAATTCGGGGTCTTCGCCAGGCGCACCGCGTTGTTTTCGCTCTCCTCGCGCCAGCCCCAGCCATCGAGGATCATCAGCATGACGGGGCGAAGAGGCATGGCCGACCTGTGAACATTCGTGGAAGCTCTTGTGCGAGTATCACGCCGCCCAGCGCGAATGCGAGTGCTAAGAAGGTGCGTGGGCTGCGTCGGGAGAGCGCGTATGGCGATCAAGGCAGTGGTTTTCGATGCCTACGGGACGTTGTTCGACGTGCAATCCGTCGGCGCCGTCACCGAGATCGCCTTCCCTGGGCACGGTGAGGTCATCACCCAGATCTGGCGGCTGAAGCAGCTTGAATACAGCTGGTTGCGCGCCCTCATGGGCGCCTACGAGGACTTCTCGACCGTTACCCGGGAATCGCTCGCCTACACGCTGGAGACGCTCGGCCTCCTCGCCACGCCGCAACGCATCGCCGAAATCGCGTCAGCCTACGATGCCCTGGCGCTCTATCCGGAGGCGCGCCGGGCCCTCGAACAGCTTGGGCATTTGAGGCTTGCGATCTTCTCCAATGGCAGCGCCGCCATGCTCGAGCGGCTCGTCGCCCAGGCCGGGATCGAGAGCCTGATCGAAACCGTGATCAGCGTCGACGAGATCGGCGTCTACAAGCCCGATCCGCGCGGATACCGGCATGTCGAGACGCGTCTCGGATTGGGGCGGGACGACATCCTCTTCGTCTCCTCGAACGGTTTCGACATCGCGGGTGCCAAGGCGCATGGCTTCGAGGTGGCGCGGATCGCGCGACTGCCTCCCGATGTCCTGCACCGGGAACTCCAGGATGGCAGCCCGCTCGGCCCAGCGCAGCTGTTCAAGGCGCTGCGGATGCGGCCCGAGCAACTCGGCTTCGATGCCGACGTCACCATTGCGGCCCTGACCGATCTCGTCTCCTATGCCGGCCGCGAGAATGGCCCCTCTCGGGGATGATCCGTCTCGCAGCCCGCCTTCGCCCGAGGAGCCCGAGATGATCAAGTTCTATTACCACCCCTCGCCCAACCCGGCGAAGATCGCCCTATTCCTGGAAGAAGCCGGCCTGCCCTACGAGATGGTCCCGGTCGATACGCGCAAGGGCGAGCAGTTCAAGGCGGAGTTCCTGGCGATCAACCCCAACGCGAAGACGCCGGCGCTGACCGATGGCGACGTCACGGTCTTCGACAGCAACGCGATCCTGCTCTACCTCGCCGAGAAGACCGGCCAGTTCCTGCCGGAGAACACGCCTAAGGCGCGCGGCGAGATGCTGTCCTGGCTGATGTTCGTCGCGACCGGCATCGGGCCCTATTGCGGCCAGGCCGTGCATTTCAGCCGTTTCGCGCCGGAGAAGATCCCCTATGCGATCAACCGCTATGCCCGCGAGGCCGAGCGGCACTGGGGCATCATCGATGCCCAGCTCGGCAAGCACCGCTACATGCTCGGCGACAGCTACACGCTGATCGACATGTCGGTCTGGGGTTGGGCGACGCGGCTGGGCTTCGCCGTCGGGGACGCATGGGTCGACATGTTCCCGCATGTCAAACGCCATCTCGACGAGATCTCGGCGCGCCCGGCCGCCCAGCGCGCTGTCGCGCTCAAGGACGCCTTCGCCTTCAAGACGGATTTCGACGACGAGGCGCGCAAGTTCCTGTTCCCGCAGAACGCCCATCTCGCCGGCCAGGCTTCGTGACGAGGCCGAGCAGGTGCCTCAGCCCTGCTCGCCGTTCTCGCCGCCTCCGTCCTTGAGCGCGTCGAGCGGAGCATCCAGCGTGAAGACGAGACCGCCGGGGAGGTAGGCGCTTTCCGCCCGAGCGTGCGCGGCGGGAAAGCTCCGCTCGATCAGGCGCGAGCCGAAGCCGCGCCGCGTCGGTGTGACGACTGGCGGCCCCCCGCTCTCCTGCCAGCGCAGGCGAAACTGGGCCGCGCCGTCGATCTCATCGACGCGCCAGGACAAGGCGACGATCCCCGACGGATTCGAGAGCGCGCCGTATTTGACGGCGTTGGTGGCCAGCTCGTGCAGCGTCAGGGTCAATGCCAGCGCGGACTTCGGCCCTAGCACGACATCCGGCCCATCAATCCTGAACCGTGCCGGGTCGCCCTGAATACCAACGATGCTGCCGGCGATATCCGCCATCGGCGCATTGGCCCGCTGGCCCGCGACGAGCAGGTCATGCGCGCGCGACAGCGCCGCCAGCCTGGCGCTGAAGGCCTCGTTGGCGCTTTCCAGCGAGGTCGCGCCACGCAGCGTCTGCGAGGCGATGGCTTGGATCATCGCGAGCGTGTTCTTCACCCGATGGGCCAGTTCCTGCATCAGCAGGCGTTGCTGTGCTTCCGCCTCCTTGCGTTCGGTGACGTCGAGATGCGCACCGATCAGGCGCACCGCCTTCCCCGTCTCGTCGCGCTCGATCTGGGCGATCGCCGATATCCAGCGCACGGCCCCGTCCGACGGTCGGATGATCCTGTACTCGGCCTGATAGTCGCGCGCAGTCCCCGCGACCGCCTCGCGGAAATGGCTCTCGACCATCGCCCGTTCCTGCAGGTGGATACGCCTGACCCAATCTTCATGGCTCTCATGCACGGCCTCGGGCGGCAGCCCGTGGATCAGCAGGTATTCCGGCGAGCGCCTGTTGCGGAAACCGTCGCGCAACTCGACCTCGAGGCCACCGACCTTGCCGATCTTCTGGACCTGGGCGAGTTCCTGTTCGCGGCGGCGCAGTGCCTGCTCGGCGGCGTCGCGCTCGCGCCTAGCGCCCACCAGCGTCGTCGTCTCGATGACCACGGCGAGCACGCCGAGCACAGTACCTGAATCGTCGAAGATCGGGCTGTAATCGACATTCAGCCAGACATCCTCCGGCATGCCGTTGCGATGCAGGACCAGCGGCAGGTCGCGATAGGACAGCGGCCGCCCGCCCGCGAAGACGGTCCTCATCACCTCGACATGGAGATCCGTCACCTCCGGCCAGGCCTCCCAGAGGCTCATCCCAAGGATGCCGGGATGCTTCGCGCCGGCGATGACCGCATAGGCGTCGTTATAGAGCAGCAGGCCGGATTCGCCCCAGAACATCACCATCGGCGTCGGTGAGGCCAGTACGAGCTGCAGGGCCGACCTCAGCCGCTCCGGCCAGCTCGAAACGGGCCCCAGCGTGGTCTCGGCACCGGTCCAGGAGCGCAGGATCGTCCCCACCCCGCCGCCACCAGCGGGCCATGATCGCTCAGCCATGGCCGTATCCCCCCGGCAGATCGGCATCCTTGCGCGCCCGATATCGGGTCCGTGCGGCGTGCCACCATTTGGCAGGGCTAGCAGGCTCAGCCGATACGATACACGTCAAATGACATATCCCCCGCCCTCATACGCTCGATACGCACCTCCGGTTCCCGCGAAAGCAGTGGCAGCATATCCGGTTTCGCGGCAGTGTCGCCGAAACGATTCCGCTGCTGACGCAGACGGCGGACGAGGCGCAGCAGAGGGACAGGAATGCCGACTGACATCGAGATCGCGCGCGCGGGAGAGCTTCGGCCGATCGCGGACATCGCCGAGCGCGCCGGCATTCCGGAAGCCGCCCTCCACCCCTATGGCAAGTTCATCGCCAAGGTCGACACGCACGAGATCCCGGACTTCGCGAACAGGCCCGAAGGCAAGCTGATCCTCGTCACCGCGATCAGCCCGACCCCTGCGGGAGAGGGCAAGACCACGACGACCGTAGGCCTCGGCGACGGCCTCTCGCGCATCGGCAAGCGCTGCGTCATCGCCTTGCGCGAGCCCTCGCTCGGGCCCTGCTTCGGGGTGAAGGGTGGCGCCGCCGGCGGCGGCTATGCCCAGGTCGTGCCGATGGAGCAGATCAATCTGCATTTCACTGGCGACTTCCACGCCATCACCAGCGCGCACAATCTGCTCGCTGCAATGATCGACAACCATGTCTACTGGGACAACGCGCTCGGCTTCGACACGCGGCGCATCGCCTGGCGGCGCGTGCTGGACATGAACGACCGGGCCCTGCGCTGCACCGTCTCCTCGCTCGGCGGCAACGGCAACGGCTTCCCGCGCGAGGACGGCTTCGACATCACCGTCGCCTCCGAAGTGATGGCGATCTTCTGCCTCGCGACCGACCGGGCCGATCTCGAGGCGCGGCTGGGCCGGATCGTCGTCGGCCGCACCCGCGACAAGCGGCCGATCACGGCGGCCGAGCTCAAGGCGACCGGCGCGATGAGCGTGCTGCTCAAGGATGCGCTCATGCCCAATCTGGTGCAGACGCTCGAAGGCACGCCCGCCTTCGTCCATGGCGGCCCCTTCGCCAACATCGCCCATGGCTGCAATTCGGTGATCGCCACCCGCGCCGCCCTGAAGCTCTCGGACTACACGGTGACCGAGGCCGGTTTCGGAGCCGATCTCGGCGCCGAGAAGTTCTTCGACATCAAGTGCCGCAAGACCGGGCTCAAGCCCGCCGCGGCCGTCGTCGTCGCGACCGTGCGGGCGCTGAAGATGCATGGTGGCATGGCCAAGGAGGCCCTCGGCCAGGAGGATCTGGTGGCGCTCCAGGCCGGCCTCGCCAATCTCACGCGGCATGTCGGCAACATCCGCAAGTTCGGCGTGCCGCCGATCGTTGCGATCAACCACTTCGTCAGCGACACGCCGGCCGAGCATGAGCTGATAGCGAACTATTGCCGCAACCATCTCGGCGTCGAGGTGGTCGTCTGCCGGCACTGGGCCGAAGGAGGCGCCGGCGCCGAGGAATTGGCACGCCGCGTCGTCGCCCTGGCGGAAAGCGGCGAGGCCGATTTCGAGCCGCTCTATCCCGATACCCTGCCGCTCTGGGACAAGCTCGAGACCATCGCCCGCGAGGTCTATGGCGCGGCCGGCATCTCGGGCGATCCCAAAGTGCGCGCCCGCTTCGCCGAGCTCGAAGCGGGCGGCTATGGCCGCCTGCCCGTCTGCGTCGCCAAGACGCAATACTCCTTCTCGGCCGATCCGACCCTCCGCGGCGCCCCGACGGGTCACATCGTCCCGGTGCGTGAGGTCCGGCTCTCGGCCGGCGCCGGCTTCGTCGTTGCGATCTGCGGGGACATCATGACGATGCCCGGCCTGCCGCGCGCACCCGCGGCCGAGCGCATCCATATCGACGCGCAGGGGCGGATCGAGGGGCTGTCCTGACGCGAGCGACGGCCGCCAGCCGAGGCCGTTGGCGGTTTCTTAAACCCTGACCAACAGGATTTCCGCTCGCGGCCCGCCTGGATCGGAAGCCGCGGGCGCAAGGAGGCGTCAGATCGATGAAAACCACCGCCGGAGCCATCCGGCTGCCCCGCGGCCTCAGGGCTCGGGTGCTCGCCTGGACGCTGGCGATTCTGGTCGCGATCGCGTTGCCGGCGGCTGGCGCCTTCATCTGGCTGGTGGACAGCACGGTGGTGAAGCTCGGCACCCTCTTCGCCGAGAAGCAGATCCTGTTCGATCGCTATCGCGGCCTCGAATCGCTGATGCGCGAGGTCTCGCTTGCCGAGACCGTGGCCCGTTCGCCCGCCATCCTCGAATGGGCGCAGGACGAAGCCGATCCGGCCAAGGCCGAGCGTGGCCTGGCCGAACTCGAGCATTACCGGCTCTCCTTCAAGGACCAGAGCTATTTCGTCGTGCTCGGCGGCTCGGGGAACTACTACTTCAACGACAAGGACAACAATTTCGAGCGCGACCGCAAGCGCTACACGCTGTCGCGCGATAACCCGCGTGACGGCTGGTACTACAAGACCGCCGCGCTCGGCTCCGGCTGCCATCTCAATGTCGACCACGATGACAATCTCAAGGTCACCAAGGTCTGGATCAACTGCATCATCCGGCGCGGCGAGAGCGTTCTCGGCATCATCGGCACCGGCGTCGACCTCAGCCAGTTCATCCGCGAGGTCGTCGATATCCCCCAGACCGGCGTGCAGAGCATGTTCGTCGATCGCACCGGCGCCGTGCAGGCCCACCGCGATCCGAAGCTCGTCGATTTTCACAGCCTGACCAAGGACATCAAGTCCAAGAAGACGATCTTCCAGCAGCTCGATACCGAGCAGGACCGCGGCGCGCTTGCGACCATGATGCAGCAGGTCTCGGCCGGGGGCGCGCTGGTCCGTTCGCGCTTCATGGAGATCGATGGCCGCGAGGCTCTGGTCGGCGTAGGCTATCTCGACCGGCTCGGCTGGTTCAACGTCACCATCATGGACGTCGACGAAATCATCGACCGACGGCTGTTTGCCCCGATCGCGCTGCTCCTCGGCGCCATCCTGCTCGCCGCGGCGGTCCTGATGACCATCCTGTTCAAGCGCAGCGTTCTCGACCGGCTCGCGCGCGTCGAGGCGGCGGTGGAGCGCGTCCAGGCGGGCCGCTTCGACAGCGTCGTCACCGATCAGGGCAATGACGAGATCGGCCGTCTCGCGCGCGCCTTCAGCGAAATGGCCAGGGCGGTCGGCGACAATACGGACCGGCTCGAGCAGATGGTCAGCGAACGCACGCAGAAGCTGGAGCGCCTCGCCCAACTCGACCCGCTGACCGGCATCTTCAACCGCCGCGGCTTCGAGCACGCTTTCGCGACGGAGCAGAACCGGGCGCGGCGCACCGGGCGGCAGGTCGGCTTGCTGCTGATCGACATCGACAACTTCAAGCCGATTAACGACATCCACGGCCATCAGGCCGGCGACCGGGTGATCCTCGAAGTGGTCGGGCGCATGACCGCGCTGCTACGCAATTACGACCTCTGCGCACGCTGGGGCGGCGACGAATTCTTCGTGCTGCTCGGCGACGCCAGCCTCGACGCTCTGAACAAGGTCTCCGCCAAGATCCTCGTGGCAATGCGCGAGAGGCCGGTCATCGTGGTCGAGGGCGTGGCGCTGCCGGTCACGGTCAGTATCGGCGCCTGCCTCGTCGCCCCCGATCAGGCGATGGTGGAGGCCGCAGGCCATGCCGACACGGCGCTCTACAGCGCCAAGCAGAGCGGCCGTGACACTTTCGTGGTCTACGACGAGGCGCGCCTCGAGGAGCCTGTCCGCGCTCGCTGAGGCGTCACGGAACCCCTCCGTCATCCCGAACAAGCCGCGAAGCAGCGCCGCTCCGGGATCCATCGTAGACCTCCGGAGCCCTCCGATGGATCCGGGGGCAAGCCCGGGATGACGCCGCGGTTCAGAAGAAGCTCAGCCCACCCCAGCCCCTCAACGAAAAAGGGCGCCCTTGCGAGGCGCCCTTCCCGATCGGGTTTGATGCTCCGCCCTCACGCCTGAGGCTGCGGCTCCAGTCCGGCATCCGGCTCGCCGCGCTTGCGGCCCTTGCCGGCGCTCGGCACGGCCGAGCCACGCGGGGCGGAAGGCGTATCGTCGATATCGCGCGAGGGACGCTTGCCGGCGATCAGGTCGCGGATTTCCTCACCCGTCAGCGTCTCGAACTCGAGCAGCGCCTCGGCGACCGCCACGAACTGCTCGTGATGCTCGGTGAGGATCTTCTTGGCGTCCTGGTAGCCGTTGTCGACCAGCTTCTTGACCTCGGCGTCGATCTTCTGGGCCGTCGCCTCGGACACGCTCTGACTGCGCCCCATCGACATGCCCAGGAAGACCTCTTCCTGGTTGTCGCCATAGGCGACCATGCCGAGTTCGTCGGAATAGCCCATCTGGGTGACCATGGCCTTGGCCATCTTGGTCGCCTGCTGGATGTCGCCGGTGGCGCCCGACGTCACGTTCTCACGGCCGAAGGTCATCTCCTCCGCCACGCGCCCGCCCATGGCGACCGCGAGCTGCGAGGTGAACTCCTTGTACTTCATCGAGTAGCGGTCGCCCTCCGGCAGGAACTTGACCATGCCGAGCGCGCGACCGCGCGGGATGATCGTCGCCTTGTGGACCGGGATGCCGGCGGGGACATAAAGCCCGACGATGGCGTGGCCGGCCTCGTGATAGGCGGTGAGCTTCTTCTCCTCCTCGGACATCGCCATGGATTTGCGCTCGGCGCCCATCATGACCTTGTCCTTGGCGTCCTCGAACTCGGCATGGGTGACCATGCGCTTGCCGCGACGAGCCGCCAGCAGAGCCGCCTCGTTGACGAGGTTCATCAGGTCGGCGCCTGAGAAGCCGGGCGTGCCGCGGGCGAGGATCTTGAGGTCGACATCCGGCGCCATCGGCACCTTGCGGACATGGACCTTGAGGATCTTCTCGCGACCGGCGACGTCCGGATTCGGCACCACGATCTGGCGGTCGAAGCGGCCCGGACGCAGCAACGCGGGGTCGAGCACGTCGGGCCGGTTGGTGGCCGCGATGATGATGACGCCCTCGTTCGGCTCGAAGCCGTCCATCTCGACGAGGAGCTGGTTCAGCGTCTGCTCGCGCTCGTCATTGCCGCCGCCGAGACCGGCGCCGCGATGACGGCCGACCGCATCGATTTCGTCGATGAAGATGATGCAGGGCGAGTTCTTCTTGGCCTGCTCGAACATGTCGCGGACGCGGCTGGCGCCGACACCAACGAACATCTCGACGAAGTCCGAACCGGAGATCGTGAAGAACGGCACATTGGCCTCGCCCGCGACGGCACGCGCCGTCAGGGTCTTGCCGGTGCCGGGAGGGCCGACGAGCAGCACGCCGCGCGGGATTCGCCCGCCCAGCCGCTGGAACTTCTGCGGATCGCGCAGGAACTCGACGATCTCGGTCAGGTCTTCCTTGGCCTCGTCGATACCCGCGACATCCTCGAAGGTGACGCGGCCATGCGCCTCGGTCAGGAGCTTGGCCTTGGACTTGCCGAAGCCCATGGCGCGCCCGGCGCCGTTCTGCATCTGGCGGGACATGAAGATCCACAGGCCGATGAAGATGACGAAGGGCAGCGAATTGACCAGCAATGCCATGAACCACGGCGTGCCCTCGGCGGGAGCGCGGGCCGAGACCTGCACGCCCTTCTGGGCCAGCGTCTTGAGCAGTGCCGGATCGCCATAGGGCGCATAGGTCACGAAGCTGCGGCCGTCCGAGAAGGTGCCGGAAATTTCCTGCCCGGCGACGACGACGTTCGAGATCCGGCCCGCTTCAGACTCGTTGATCAGCTGGCTGTAAGGGATCTCGTTCGTGCTGGTGCGCTGGCTCGGGCTCTGGAACAGCGTGACGAGCGCCAGAACCAGCAGGAAAATCACCACCCACAGGGCGAAATTTCGAAAATTCGGATTCATCACCAGTCCGATCAGGCCTGCCGGACCAACCGGAAGAGGCCAGGAGTTTGCAAGTTCAAACTTGATTGCTCGACTAATCTAGGTGCGACGGGGGCCCTTGCCAAGGGAAACAGAGGAGTACCGCCACCCTATGGCGTCGCAGGGTGAACACCGCGTCTGCGCGGCCCTTCCTGCCTCAGAGTGAGGACTCCGTCGCTCCCCAGCGAAAGCACGCAGCCGGACAGGGTTCGGGTAACGCGACGCCCCGTCCTCAGGGCGTCGAGCAGCGCCTCGACGCAGGCCTCGAGCCGTTCCAGCCGGGGTGTGCCGCCGCTCTCGGCAGCGACCTTCTCCAGCGCCAGCCCGACAACGCGCAGCACGATCTCCTCGGGCTCGGCCGACAGCGCCGCGAACGGCAAACGCAGCACCGGCGCGACGCCGGCCAGCACGGGCAAGCGCAGTTCCAACAGCAGGGCCTCGGCACGCTGGGCCGCGGCAGCGTCCAGTCGCGCGATGCGCTGCGCCAGCAGCGCCAGGCGCTCCGCGCTCAAGCCTGCATCGGCGAGGTCTGGCATCAACGCCCGCCAGCGCGCCCGCTCGAAGCGCGCATCGGCATTGCTGGGGTCCGTGACGAAGGCGAGGCCCCGCGCCGCCTGCACGGTCGCCACGAGCCGCACCTTCGGCACGCCGAGCAGCGGGCGCACCAGCGTGATCGCCCCCTTGCGCACCCGAGCCCGCATCGCCGCAAGCCCCGACGGGCCGGAGCCGCGCGCCATCCGCATCAGCAGCGTCTCGGCCTGGTCGTCCTGCGTGTGTGCCGTGACCAGCGTGGCGCCGCCGAGCCGCTCCGCTTCGGCGGCCAGAAGCGCATAGCGGGCCGCGCGCGCCCGCTCCTGCAGGCCGGTGCCGGGCTTAGCCCCCTCCCAGCGCAGGATGCGGTGGGGAACACCGAGCCGGTCGCACAGGCAGGCGACGCCCTGCGCCTCCTCGCCCGAGGCGGCACGCAAGCCGTGGTCGACTGTCGCCGCATGAAGCACCGGGCGGCCCGGCTCCAGCGCCCATTCGGCGAGCAGAGCGAGCAAGGCCACCGAATCCGGCCCGCCGGAGACAGCAACGAGCAGCCTCGGCTCGGCCGCGAGGCCGGAAAACAGTTCGGCGGCCTCGCGGCCGCCGAGGGGGGGATGATCGCGGCTGATCTGGGGGACGGCGCTCAAGCGCAGCCCGAACGCCGCCGCTCGCGCTCGATGCCCTGCCGCACCGAATTCGGCGCCGACGGGTAATCGACCCCGACCTTGGCGTAGGTCGCGCAGGCCTGGTCCTTGGCGCCGAGACCGTTCAGGGCGATCCCGAGGCGCAGCAGGCTCTCGGGCGCCTTGGTCGATTTCGGCGCGTCGCTGCTGACCTTCAGGAACTGCTCGGCGGCTTCGCGATAGCGCTTGCGCTGGAGATAGCTCTCGCCCAGCCAATAGGTCGCGTCGATGGCGAGGCGGTCACGCGGATAGCTTTGCAGGAATTGCCGGAAGCCCATCTCGGCTTGTTCGTACTCCTTGCGCAGGATCGAGGCATAGGCGAGGTCATAGGCTTCCTTGGCAGTCGCCGGGCCGCTTGCGGCGGCCACGCTCGGTCCGCGTGGAGCGGTCTGGGGCAGCGCGCCCTGCGGCACGTTGCGCCCGACACCCTGCAGGTCGAGCGGCCCCTGGCCTGCGCCGCCCTCGGCGAACTCATCCTCGATGATCGCGCCGATGCTGCCATTGAGCGGGCGGGGAGCGCCGGCAGCCGCCTGCTGCTGGTTCGGATCGAAGGCATCGCTCCGCCGCTGCGGCTGCTGTGGCTGCGCCCGCGGCGCGGCACCGCCCTGCGGCGCGGCATTGCCGGGTGCGGCCGCCCCGCTCGAGCGTCCGCCGCCGCCGCGTTCGTTCAGGCGGAAATCGACGTCTTCCTGGAACTTGCGGAGCTGCTCGCTCAAGCGCCTGTTCTCGAACTGGAGCTGTTCGATCTGCCCCGAGAGCTGGCGGATCTGGTTCTCCATCCGCGAGGTCCGCACCACCAGATCGGCGGCATCCTGCGCCCGCACGGGCAGGCTCAGGCAGGACACCGCCGCCCCGAGCGCGAGAGCGGCGAGCCCGGAACGGACCCTGCGGTCGAGGCAAAACTGTCGGAGCATCATTCGAAAGACCGGGGTTGAACGTGAAGACGCGCCTATAACACGTGATGACCACGGCCAAAATATGAAAGGGCCGGCACCTTCCCAAAAGGAAGATGCCGGCCCTGGATCGTTCCGCAGCGACGTGTCAGACGCCGCCGGCGCCGTCGAGCACCGTCACGACGCGGCGGTTCTGCGACCAGCAGGAGATGTCGTTGCAGACCGCGACCGGGCGCTCCTTGCCGTAGGAGACGATGCGCATGCGGTTGCCCTGGATGCCGCGCGACGACAGATAGTCGCGCACCGTCTGGGCCCGGCGCGCCGAGAGCGAGAAATTGTATTCGCGGGTGCCGCGTTCGTCGGCATGGCCTTCGACCACGAAGGTGTAGCGCGGATAGCGCTGCAGCCAGGCCGACTGCTTGTCGAGAGTCGCGACTGCCGTCGGGGTCAGGTCGGTCGAATCGGTTTCGAAGAAGACGCGATCTCCGACATTGACGACGAAGTCCTGCGCGCTACCGGGCGTCGCGGCACCGCCGGCGCCGAAGCCGCCATCGGCGTTCTGGTCTTTGGCGCAGGCGCCGAGCGCCAGCGTGGCGGCGATTGCCGCGGCAAAACGGACGGCACGGCCAGCGGGGAAGAGGGTGGCGAACATGATGGACTCCGGGGCGTTCGATCGATGCGAGGCGCGTTTCACGGACGAGGTTGAAGGATCAAGGCAGCAAAGCACTTGAATGCATCAATGAAGCGTCAACCTAAACGAGACCTTGCCAGAACAAGGCGAAGTGGCGGCATTGCGGCATATGGTTAACCAATGATGATGAAAGGCATTTTGCCCGCCTTGCTGTTGCCGGGCCGCAACAGACGCCTCAGCCTGGGGCGGCACGTCGGCGAGCCGCCCGATCTGCAAGGCCCCTCCCCCGTCGATACTGCCGTGTGGCTCCCATCGCGCTCACGGGGGGGGAATCACCCGATATCCTCCGATTGAAGGATGCGCATCCGCAAAGCCTGCGTCAGCGTACCGTAAGGGCAACGGGACAGGCACGATGAAGAAACATCGCTCTATGTCGTACTACGCCAGGCGGGAAAAACTGCGCGGCATGCTCACCGACTCGAAGTCGCAAAGGAAGCGGAAGCGGGACACGCCTCAGCCGGCCAATGAGAACAGGCAGCTCACGGCCGAGGATGCGACGCGGGTCGACGGCGGACGGGCACCGACGCGAGCGGCACGCGACGATCAGGCTGAAGCGGACATCGGCACGGCCGGCACGTAGAAGCCACGGCGCCTACCCGATCAGCTTGAACCTCCTGCCGAAGCTCGGGCGATCCCGGACGGGACTTTCCGCCCGATCCGGAGCTGGCGGTCTCGGGATTGCTCGTTCAGGCCGTGTGGGGCGGCGCGATCGCCTGGAGAATCTTGGGCAGGATGCGGATGAGCAGCCTGATCGACTCGTCCGAGATCGGCACGCTGAGCGATCCCGCACCCAGCTCGCCACCACCAAGAGCAAGGATCCCGAATTCGAGGGTCTCATTCACGGTGGCCGAGACCTGGTCGACCAGGATATCCGCTTCCACGCGTGCAAAGTTCTCACGACTCGCTTCGACGGCCGCAGCCGTGCCTGCCGTGAGCAACAGCGACAGCGCCATTCGCTTGAGATCGGCTGACTTCATCTGGAAGAGGAGATCTTCTCCCGCGGCCGTTCGCAGGCCGAAGCCGACATAGTTCTTGGTGATCTTGAAGCCCTTGTGTTCGACCACGACAGTCGCGTCGCGCCAGTTGTATGACATTGTCAGCGCCCCCCCAGGGCTGCCGCTTGGGCTCATCAGTTGTCGTTGTCAGCGAAGGCGTCGGGCTCGTCCGAAACAGCGGCCGTGAGCCGCTCGCGCAAGCTTTTTATCGTTCCCAGACGGGCTCCGCATGCCGAGCAGACGAGCTCGGTGCCGTCGTGGGTCCATCCAGGCATTTGGATTGACGCGTCGCTGCAGGCGTCGCAGCGGAGCGCGTTCGCGTCGGATTCCATGCGGCCCCCCCAGGCGCATTTGGTTGTCCTAGCAAGGATTGCACCATCCGACGAAGAAATGATCAAGAGGACGCAGTTGCCTGGCTCGCGCCCCTGTCGAAGGTCGTTCATCAACGTCGTGCCGGCGTCTGGACCGGCGCGCTGAGCCGGAACGCCATCATCCAGCACTGCGGCGGGTCCGGCGCCCCTCCGACTGGGCTGCTTCCGTCAAGCCGAGACGAGGCTCATGGCCTCACTTGTCAGTTGGGCTGGCGATCACGGGAGCACAAATATTGGGACACGGCATGCTCCAGTGAGGCCCGTTCGCGGCCCAACGAGGACAATTCGGCAGCCTTCTCCAGCGAGCGCAACCGCGCCACCGCCTCCCTGAACTGATCGGGGTTGGTGATGGCAAAGTCCACGCATTGCATGTGGTGATCAGGGTTTTTGCGCATGGGAGGCATCCTCCTCATTCCGCAGTCTCTGCCCGCCCGGTCGCCACGCAACGTCAAATGACAGACAGCGTTCAGTTTTGCATGTCGAGTGGTCTTCGTTCATCTTCGATGACGCCTGCTCGAAGCGCGATGAGAGCGACTGCAGTATTCACGGCTTGGGCGAGTTCGCCGACTGTCTGCGCTGCGGCAGCAGCGCGCATTTTAACATATCGCAGACGATTGGAGGCGTCGTTCGTCCCGCCTTGTTCTTCCAGCCAGGCGAGGAAGTCATCGGTCCGTATCGCGATGATCTGAAGGGCCTGACCACGTGCCGGGAAATCCCTGGCGACAGCCGATGCCTTCTCGTACCAGACATCGTAATCGGCCGTCATATCGGCGCGGTCTGCCGCAAGCTCAAGGAGCCGGTAGAAGTCCGGTCGTCCATAACATGGCGACTGAGTACGCGTTCATTGAGGGATTCAAGGTTTTCGCCAATCGTCCGCGCGCGGTGCGGAAACTGAGATGGCTAACCGCCCAAGCGGGGGTAGTCGGCAGAAATACAGCAGGCGCCCGCAATCTGGCGGCGTCTATGCCCAATACTGCACATTAGCGCGGATAGTGAGCAGTTGCCTCGGCTAGTCGAGCAAGCACGGCTGATCGCGCTTTCGCTCGCCCGGGTTTAGCCAGCAGCTTCAGGCTGCCGCTTGCGCTTGTCAGTTGTCGTTGTCCGCGAAGTCGGCCGGTTCGTCCGAAATTGCGGCCGTGAGCAGTTCCCGCAAACCTTTGATGGTTCCCACGGGCTCTCCGCATCCCGTGCAGAAGATCTCGGCGTCGTCGTGGGGCCATTCCGGCATTCGGACGGTTGCGTCACCACAGCCATCGCAACGGAGCGTGCTCGTGTTGGATTCCATGCTGCCCCCCCAGGCGCATTGGTTGTCCTAGCAAGGATTGCACCACCCGACGAGCAAATGATCAAGCGAACCGGCCAAGTTGTGCACAGTTGTCGAACAGCCATGGGGCTGTCGGCGTTCACGCGCCTCGGCGACGCGTTGCAGGGCTTTCAAGTCCGCTTCGGTCTCTCGTTGAACTTCGGTCTCCCGTTGAACGACGTACGCGTCCCCCTGCCATTTGACCGTTGGTTCATGGCCATCTTGTCACTCGGCCTTAGCTGTAGAAGATGTGCCGGCCGATTACGTCCATCTTCTTCAGCTTCTTCGCCCAGCTCGGCTGGACGTAGTCGGCATGGTAATGCGTGGCGACACCCACCTCCGCCAGGTAGATCCTGCCCTCGTAGACGTCGCGCGCGATGCGCACCGCCACCTCCCAGGACCTGGTCTCGGTGATGCGCAGCGCCTTTCCCTCGCAGGCGAATGTGAACTGGCAGGCGAGCCTGCGGTGGCGGTTCTGATAGACGACGCCGCAGACCGTCCCCGGATAGACCCCGCTCTTGACCCGGTTGAGCACAACCTGGGCGACCGCGGCGCGCCCGTCTTCCGGCTCGGAGCGAGCCTCGAAATAGACCGCTTCGGCCAGGCAGCGCTGTTCGCGCACGATGTGCTCGGGCTTGATCAGCCCGATATAGGTCAGCCGCGGCTTCGGGGCGTTCTCGCGCTCGGTCCTGATCTCAGGCAGCGTCTCGCGAGCGTCGACGCCGGCAGTGGGTTCGGTCTCGGCCGGGGCCGCGTTTTGCACGGGCGGGGTCGCAGGGGTCACGCCATCGCCGGCAGGCAGCGCCGCGTCCTGGGACCGCGCATCGTCGCGCAGGGTGGGGTCGGAGCGTCCCTCTTCATGCAGATCGAGCTCGAGGCCGGGTGCGCTCTGCGGCTGGAGCCCGCCGCGGATCGCATCGGGGGAGAAGCTGGCCGTGATCAACCCCGGCAGGTCGTCGGTGTTGCCGAGATCGGCGATGTCCTCGCCATCGATGCCGCTGGTAGGAACGGCTTTCCGCTTCTTGGCCGATGCATCGCCGCCGATCCCGATGGGAGCATGCGCAAGGGTGTGCGAGGTTGATGGTGTGGATTTCGCGGGCAGCACGGCAAAGGCCGTGAGCGCGAGCAGCGCCGCCTGGGCGTTGCGCTTCATGGGGTCTACTCCGGGGCAAGGGTCAGGCCGAGCAATCGCGGCGCCGGTCGACCGGCGGCAGCATCGGTGGCTCTTTCGACGGGGTCTTATTTTGAGGGATGGGTGAGTTCGGTGGGGGCTAGCGCTCCACCAGAGGCGCGTTTTCGTGCGTCGGCGCGCGGGAAAGCCCCGCATGGGCCACGAAAACCAGGCAATCCGCAGCCGATGCCAGGCTCCGTAGTGCAGGCATTGTCGCTAGATTTTCAGCGACCCGGGGAGCGATCAATCGATCGCCGACCGCGGGGCCGGGCAGCGTCAACGGAGACAATGCCTTGATCGCAAGCGCGCGATCCGCGGATGTTTGAAGTCGAATTTAATTTTTAAGCTGACTGGATTTCTGATGTTACTTAACGTCAACGATTCTCTTGCTCCGCATCGTCGAATTTGCGCGTCACTCGACATGCGATATGGTTAATGACTTCGGCATCTTTGTGACCTGATCTGTCAATCAATGAGGCGCCCGCTCTTGCCGCTTGCACGGCGGGGACTGCCGCATCGCCCGCGCCGATTCGAAATGGGTCATTTCGGCAGGAGATTGGCCGGACCAATGCGGGACAGCCCGTCAGCGCCACGGAAAAGGCGTGCAAATCCGCCGTTTCGGCGGGTGGCCCCTGCCGCACAATCAGAAAAGCCGCCCGGCGATGGCCGGACGGCTTCTGGACAAATTCAGACCGGCGGCTGCTTCAGCGCGCGCCGCTCAGCAGCGGCGACCAGGTCGGGTCCGAGGCAAAGGCCGGCGTCGGCACCGGCACCTCGACGCGGCCGGTGATGTCGACCATGTAGAGCTTGCCGCCGGACTGTCCGCCGGGGTCGCGGAAGAACATGATGTACTGGCCGTTCGGCGCCCAGTTCGGCGCCTCGTTGTGGAAGCCCTCGGTCAGCAGGCGCTCCCCCGAACCATCCGCCCGCATCACGCCGATGGCGAAGCCGCCGGCGCCGCGCTTGGTGAAGGCGATCAGGTCTCCGCGCGGCGACCAGGTCGGCTGCGAGTAGGAGCCCGAGCCAAAGGACAGACGCTTGCCCTCGCCGCCGCCGGCGCTCATCACATAGAGCTGCTGCGAACCGCCGCGATCGCTCTCGAAGACGATCTGCGTCCCGTCCGGCGAATAGGACGGCGAGGTGTCGATCGCCCCCGTCGAGGTCAGGCGCATCGTCGTGCGCGAGCCGATGTCGATGGCATAGAGGTTGGCATTGCCGCCCTGCTGGAGGCTGAGCGCGATGCGTCCGCCATTGGGCGAGAAGCGCGGGCTCGAGGTCATGTCGGGGAAGTTGCCGACGATCTGGCGCTGTCCGGTCTCGATGTTCAGCACATGCACGCGCGGCTGCTCGCCCGTGCGCTGCGACATGTAGGTCACTTCCTGCGACACCGGCGAATAGCGCGGCGTCACCACCGAGACGTCGCCATTCGTCAGATAGCGCACATTGGCGCCATCCTGGTCCATGATGGCGAGCCGCTTGCGACGGTTCTCCTTCGGCCCGGATTCGTCGACGAAGACGACGCGCGTATCGAAGAAGCCGCTGACGCCGGTGATCTTGGTGTAGATCGCATCGGAGATGATGTGGCCGACGCGGCGGGCGTTGTTCGGGTCGGTGAAATATTGCTGGCCATCGGTCTGCGTGCCGGTGGTCACGTCCCAGAGCCGGAACTCGGCCTTGATCCGGCCCGAGCCGTCGCGCGAGACGCGGCCTGTCACCAGCGCCTGCACGCCCGAAGCCTTCCAGGCGCCGAATTCGGGTACGGCGTCGAAGGGCGGATTCTTGTCGGGATGCCGCGCCTTGTCGATCGGCGCGAAATAGCCCGAGCGCTTGAGGTTGTTGGTGATAACGCCCGAGACCAGGATTCCGCCTTCGCCGCCGAAATCGGCGATGGCGATCGGCAGCGGCTGGAAGGAGCCACCGCGCAGGTCGATCACGAGCTCGGCCCGGGCGGCCGCAGGCACCAGAGACACGGCTGCGGGAACGAGCAGCGACGCGCCGGCCAGGGCAAGCATCCGGCGGCGCGTCGGCGCAGCCGGAATGAGGGGAAGAGAACTACGGTCGATCAGGGTCACAGCACGTCCCTTGCGTCGAAATTGACGACGACATCGCGCCAGTCGTCATAATAGGCGGCGAATTGAGCCGGAATGCGCAAAGGCGCGCAGCGGCGGGTTGCGGTCAGGGCCGAGCTGGCTGCGACCGCGAAAAGCGGATCGGATGAGGAATTCACGACGCCGGGCTGGCCGAGGAGCGAGCCATCGGCGTTCAGCTTCATCCGGACCTGCGGCACGACGGCGCCTCGCGCATTGGCTAGCGCGATCGGCACGTTCCAGCACTTCATCAGCTGGTCCTGGATGATGCCGATCAACTGGCCGCGCAGCGAAGGGCTGAGCTTCTGCGATGCGCCGCGCTCCGTCCCGAGCGATGCCGTGCGGTTGACCTGCGGCGCGGCCGCGCCCGTGGACTGGGCCTGCTCCTTCGACTGCAGCAGCTTGGAGATGTCGTTCGGATTGAAGTTCTTGGCGATCTCGGCCTCGCGCTTGGCCTTGGCCTCAGCCTCCTGCTTGGCCTTGGCGGCGGCGGCGATCTTGGCCTTCGCCTCGGCCTCGGCCTTCGCCTTGGCGGCGGCTTCCGCCTTCTCCTTGGCTTCCTGCTCTGCCTCCGCCTTGGCCAGCGCTTCCGCCTTGGCCTTCGCCTGGGCCTCGGCCCGTGCCTTGGCTTCGGCTTCCGATTTCGCCTTGGCAGCGGCTTTCGCCGCCTCCTCGGCCTGCTTGGCCTTGGAAGCCAGCTCGGCCTCCTCCGCGAGCTTGGCCAGTTCCTCGCGCTTCTGCTCGGCGAGCTCGGCTGCGCTCGGGCCGGCCTTCTGCGGCTGCTTCACCGGCTCGGGCGGCTTCGTCTCCGGCTTCGGCAGGTTGGCAGCGCGCGAGGGCGGCAGCGGCGCGGCGGCGTTGTCGTCGGCAGTCTTGAGCTCGACCGGACGCGTCGGCGGCGCGGGCGCGTCCTGCTTGGCCTCGCCCTCCTCCTTGCGCTCGACGATCTCAGACTTGCGCTCGGCCCGCGGGGTCGGCTGCTCCTGGACCTTCTCGGCCTTGCGCTCGCCGCGCGTGACCTGGTTCAGCGCGCTGGCATCGACCATCTCGACCGCAATCGCCTCCTCGTTCTCCGGCAGCGGCGCAGCCGATGAGAACGCAAGCAGCCCCACGACGAGGAACGTCGCGTGGCCGAGCGCCGACATCACCATGCCTGGTTCGGAGGTCGATAGCTTCACGACCGAAAAACCCTCGCCATATCCGTCGTCACTTCGTCGCCGGCTCGGTGACCAGCGCGACACGCTTGAAGCCCGCCGAGGTGATCGTCGACATCACCGAGGCGACCCGGCCGTAATCGACCATGCGATCGCCGCGCACATAGATCCGCTCGTCGAAGCCCTGCTTCGCCAGGCCGTGCAATTTCGTCACCAGATCGGGTTCCAGCGTCGGCTGGTCCTGCAGGAAGATCTGGCCCTTGCCGTCGATCGCGATGGTGATCGGTTTCTGGTCGACATTGATCGGCTTGGCGCCGGTCTGCGGCAGGTCGAGCGGCACGCCGGTCGCGATCAGCGGCGCCGCGACCATGAAGATGATCAGCAACACCAGCATGACGTCGATGAACGGCGTCATGTTGATCTCGGCGATGGCTCCGTGCCTGCGGCCGCGCCGGCCGCGCCGTCCCCCGGCCTTGGCGCCGGATGCTGCGGACATGCCCATCTCAGCGCTCCCTCAGGCCGCCAGCCGTTCGTCGATCTGCCGCGACAGGATCGCGGAGAATTCATCGGCGAAGGCCTCGAGGCGGCTCGAGGACTTGGCAACCTCGGCCTGGAGCTTGTTGTAGGCCATCAGCGCCGGAATCGCGGCGAAGAGCCCGATCGCGGTCGCAAACAGCGCCTCGGCAATGCCCGGCGCCACCACGGCAAGCGACGAATTCTTGGAGACCGCGATCGCGGTGAAGGAGTTCATGATGCCCCAGACCGTACCGAACAGGCCGATGAAGGGCGCCGCCGACGCGATCGTCGACAGCACCAGAAGCTTGGACTCCAGCCGTTCGGTCTCGCGCTGGATCGTGACGTCGAGCACCTTGTCGATGCGCTGCGACAGACTCGCGACCGAACGCCCGCCATTCTCGAAGGAGCGCTTCCATTCCCGCATCGCCGCGACGAAGACGGCCGACATGTCGGAAACCGGCTTGGCGGCGAGCTCGCGGTAGAGTTCTTCCAGCGAGCGGCCGGACCAGAACACCTCCTCGAAGGCATCCATCTCCTTACGCGTGCGCCGGTAGAGCAGCGTCTTGTCGATGATGATCGACCAGCACCAGACCGAAGCTGCCAGCAGACCCAGCATCACGAGTTTCACGACGATGTGAGCGTGCCAGAACAGGGTCCAGAACGACATGTCGATCTGTGGCGCGGCCTGCGCGACGTCGGCGGGGTTCATCCTGTCTTCCTTTTGCCCTGGCGGTTCGAGCCGGTTTCCCGGACAACGCCTCGCCATACGCGTCGCGGGTGACCCCACGACGCCGCCCGATTCTGCGATCCGGGGAATGCCGTATCCGTCAATCGCCTTTGAATCCGGCGAAAGATGGGCCGAAACGGGGTTTCCTGCGAAACGCATGCTCGCGTTCGAGTTAAGCCTCCAGCAAGGTTAATGCCGGGTATACGCAGGCGCTTTCGCGATGCCGCATGACGGGGCCGCAATGCGAAACACCCGCCCCGGTTTCCCGGAGCGGGTGTCGTTCTCGCCAGGCTTTCGCCGTGTGCTGCTTATGCCGCGTCGGGCGTGGCCGGGGGCTGTTGCGGCTGAGCGCGGCGGTCGGCCATGAACTGGTCGAACTCGGCCTTGTCGCGGGCCATGCGCAGGCGGCCCAGGAAATCCTGGAACTCGCGCTGCTCGTCCTCGAGCCGGCGCAACGTCTCCTGGCGGTACTCGTCGAAGGCGCGGTTGCCGCTCGAGGGTGCGCGGTGCCAGCCGCCCCCGCCGAAGCCACCGAAACCGCCTTCGCGGCCCGCCATCCGCTCGCGCAGACGCTCCATCTTGCCCTGCAGGCGGTTCATCCTGTGTTCGTAGCGGTCAGCGCCAAATCCACAACCCATGCGTCCACTCCAGAAAAGAAAGGCCAGGGTCGCCAGACCCAGCGGCCAGAAGACGATGAAGCCGAGAACCGCGAAGGCGATCCAGGCTCCCTTCCCATATTCATCGAGCTTCTCGACAATCGGCATCGTTCCCTCACCGTGACAAAGCGTGAATGTAAATCACATTTACATAGATGGCCCCGACAGGTCCGTTTGTCAAGCTCCGGCCATGGCGTTGCGTCAGTCGCGCGGTGTCGGGCGCTCGCCGGGGCCGAGGCCGAGGCCCTGCAGATAGATCAGCATGCCGGCCTCGAGCAGCTCGGCCGCCGACATCGGCAATGGCCTGCGGCCGCCATCAGCCCGGCCGAACAGCGCAGCCACGCCATGCGACATCGACCAGACATGCAAGGCCATCATCAGCGCCGGAGGGCGTTTTCCTGGCGACAAAAGCGCGATCAGCGCCTCCGATGCGCCGCGCAGGTTCTGGAAGGCGCGGTCGGCCGCAGCGCGCAGCTCAGGACTGGCGTCGAGCGACACCCCCGCCTCGAACATCGCCGAGTAATAGGCCGGCTCGTCATGGGCGAAGGCGAGATAGGCCCGTCCCAGCCGGTGGAAGGCCGTCTCGGGATCGGGCCGGCCTTGGTCCCAGGCCCGCGCCAGCGTCGCCTCGAACACGACGAAGCCTCGCGTCGCGACATCGGCCAGCAACTCGTCGCGATCGCGGAAATGCCTGTAAGGGGCAGCCGGGCTCACGCCCGCGAGCCGCGCGGCCTCAGCAAAGGTGAAGCCGTTCGGCCCCTTCTCGCCGATCAGCCCCATCGCAGCACGCACCAGCTCCTCCTTGAGGTTGCCATGGTGATAGCCGCGCGGCGGCTGCTCGGGCTTGTCGCGTTTCCAGCTCATGTGAAGAGCGCTAACATGGCGTCCTGCGGCCGTCGACCGCTTCGCCGCTCAGTCCGGCATGCCCAGCCGCAAGCGCAGGCCGTCAGGGATGCGCCGCGCCCGCCCGCCGCCGACGCATGCGACCTTCACATTCGCCGTGACCAGCACCTCCTCACCACGCAGGACGCGCTGTTCGACATCCATCGTCGCCCCCCGCGCCGCCACCGAGCGCGTCTCGATCGTCAGCATGTCGTCCATCACGGCCGGGCGCAGGAACTCGATCTGCATGCTCCGGACGGCGAAGCCGAGGGCGGTGTCGCCGTCGAACAATTCGCGCTGCTCGACGCCGAGCGCGCGGATCAGTTCGGTGCGCCCGCGCTCCATGAAGCGCAGATAGGAGGCGTGATAGACGACGCCGGAGAAGTCGGTGTCCTCGTAGTAGACGCGGACGGGGATCTGGTGGACCTTGCTCATCGCGCCGGAATAATCGCGACAGCCGCAGCAGGCAAATGCGCAAGACAAGCGGCACCCGGCGGAGATGAAGCGGGGCGGGGCAACACAGGAGACGCATATGTCGCTATCGGCAAAGGCTTTGGAGCGCCTGCTCGACAAGACGGAATTCGATCTCGTCGCCCGGACCCGCAGGGGCAAGCTCGCCGACGAAAAGGATGAGCAACTGCGCGACCTCGCCCGCACGCTGCGCGACCGACGCGACAAGGCCCGCACCGTCGCCCGGCAGCAGCGCCGCGAGTTCCGCGGCAAGGTGCCGCCGCAGGGCACGCGCCCGGCCTCCGACAACACGGGGACCAAGGCCAAGGCCGATGCCCTGACGGTGGCGCTGAAGCGTGTCGGCGCCGAGCAGACCCGCCGTGCCGAGAAGCTGCGCGCGCCGAGCCAGCGCAGCATCGCGCGCAAGGCACTCGCCCTGAAGCAGCGTCAGAGCGCCGCGGAACGGCCGAAGAGCCGCACCGCCGACAAGGGCATGAAATCGCTCCCGACCCGCAAGACAGCGAAATCGGGCGCGCTCGACCATGCCGGCCAGCGCTCGGCGATGCACCGGTCGAAATTCGCGAGGTGAGTTAGCCGCCCCCGGGAAAGGCCCTGCAAGCTCAGCGCTTGCAGGGCTTGTTCATGAAGGAGCCGCATTCATAAGGCTGCGACAGCGCCTCGCGCACCGGATAGTCCTTGCCGTCGATCCGGTTGATGATGTCGTCGATGCGCCAGGCGCCGCCTTCCTCGACCATCCGGAAGCGCACGCTGACCGGCTGCCTGAAGCTGCGGAACGCGGCGGTCACCAGCGCTCGTCCGTTGGCGGGCGCCTCCGTGACCGTCACGCGCAGGCTCTTGATCTCGCCATCCTGCCCGCTGAGGAAGGGATCGGCGCCGAGATTGCCCATCTCGCCGGCTTCCTGCTGATAAAGGTCGTCGCGCGCGAAAAGCGCCGCCAACGCCTTGCTCATCAGCCTGTCGCGATGCGGCGGCTGCCAGGGCGCCGACACCGGCTTGGAGCCGGCGGACGCGAGTTGCTTGGCGGTGATGGCATAGGCCGCGCGGATCGGAGCCTCCGGACCGGGCTCGGCCGCCTGCACCGACGGCGCGCCGAGCAGGAGAGCGCCCACCGTTGCCCCGATCATCGCGATCGATCCCTTCATCGCCACACCTCGATCCATGCCCTCATCCCTCCCACGAGGGAAACCGCTGCCGCCCCAAGGCGCGTCATCCGAATGCGGGATGGCGGCACGGCGAACCGCCCGCCTACTCCTCTCCATCCCCGAACAGCCCGAATTGCGCAGTCTCGCGACTGGGCTCCGGCATCCCGAGATGACGGAAGGCGTGCGGCGTCAGGATGCGCCCGCGCGGGGTGCGCTGGATGAAGCCCTGCTGCAGCAGGAAGGGCTCGATGATCTCCTCGATCGCGTCGCGCGGCTCCGACAAGGAGGCGGCGATCGTCTCGATCCCGACCGGCCCGCCGCCGAAATTGATCGCGACGGTCGTGAGATAGCGCCGGTCCATCTGGTCGAGGCCGATCGGATCGACATCGAGCAGCTTCAGCGCCTTGTCGGCGACCGCGCGCGTCACGATGGCATCACCGTCGACGATGGCGAAGTCGCGCACGCGCCGCAGCAGCCGCCCGGCGATGCGCGGCGTCCCGCGCGAGCGTTTCGCGACCTCGTTCGCGCCGTCATCCGACATCGGCACGCCAAGCACCCGCGCGCCGCGCGCAACGATGCCCTGCAACTCCTCGACCGTGTAGAACTGCAAACGGATCGGGATGCCGAAGCGGTCACGCAGCGGCGTCGTCAGCAGCCCGGCGCGGGTAGTCGCACCGACGAGGGTGAATTTCGGCAGGTCGATCTTGACCGAGCGCGCCGCAGGCCCCTCGCCGATGATCAGGTCGAGCTGGTAATCCTCCATCGCGGGATAGAGGATTTCCTCGACGGCCGGGTTGAGGCGGTGGATCTCGTCGATGAAGAGCACGTCACGCTCTTCGAGATTGGTGAGTTGCGCCGCGAGATCGCCGGCCTTGGCGATCACCGGCCCGGAGGTCGAGCGGAAGCTGACTCCGAGCTCGCGCGCCACGATCTGCGCCAGCGTGGTCTTGCCGAGACCCGGCGGGCCAACGAACAGCACATGGTCGAGCGCATCGCCGCGCGCCTTGGCCGCCTCGATGAAGACCTGGAGATTCGCCCGCGCCGCCGCCTGCCCGGTGAAATCGACGAGCGACAGCGGCCGCAGCGAGGATTCGCTGTCGTCGTCGCGCTTGTCGGCGGAAAGGAGGCCGGGACGGCGGGCTTCACTCACAATGCGATCTCCAGCTCGATCGCGTCATGGATCGGGATGTCCATGTATCCGGTTCGCACGATGCTCGGAACCACCGAGCGGAAGTTGTCGATCGCCTCGACATGCAGCCGCGAGAATCGAAATCCGCTTTTCTGGTAGAAGGTCAGCCCCGGCATGTTGTCGTTGGTCAGCATCGCCTTCAATCGATGCGCGCCACGGGCCCTTGCCGCCGCCTTCACGCCTTCGAGCAGCTGGATCGCCGCACCCTGCCCCGGCGCGACCGAATGCAGGGCGCAGAGCAGCGCGACATCGCCGCGCATCGTCCAGCTGGCATAGGCCATGAAGGCCCCATCCTCTCCGGCCACGCCAAGCAGATCGAGCGTCGCGCAGTCATAGACGGTGAGATCGATCATCATGCTGTGCGAGCCCCAGCTCGCCAGCATCAGAGCGAGAAAGGCGCTCTTGTCCTCGACCGGCCTGACACTCAGGCGGCCGGCGCTCACTTCGCCAGTTCCTTCAGGCCGAGCTTGATCAACTGCGCCGTGCCCGCGCCCTCCCCGGCCGCCTTCGACGCAGCGGCGACCGCCGCCACCGCCTGCGCCTGCGGATAGCCGAGATTGACCAGCGCCGAGACCGCGTCCGCCACCGCCTGCGGCAGCTTCCTGTCTTCAAGAGCCCCGGCCAGCGTCGCCACCGAAGGATCGACATGGCCGAAGGCCGGCGCCTTGTCCTTCAACTCTGCGCAGATGCGTTGTGCCAGCTTCGGCCCCACGCCAGGCGCGCGTGCGATCGCCGCCTTGTCGTTGGTCGCGAGCGCTGTCGCCAGCGCGCCCGCATCGAGCGTCGAGAGGATCGCGAGCGCGACCTTGGCGCCCACACCCTGCACCATCTGCATCAACCGGAACCAGTCGCGCTCATTGTCGGACATGAAGCCGTAGAGCCGGATCGCGTCCTCGCGCACATGCGTCTCGATCGCCAGCACCGCTGCCTCGCCGGGCTTCGGCAGACGCTGCAGCGTGCGGCCTGAGCACTGCACGACATAGCCGACGCCCTGCACGTCGAGGATGACGTGATCCTCGCCATAGGAATCGACGACGCCCTTGAGCTTGCCGATCATCACCCCATCCCCCTCAAGACGCCCGCATCTGCGCGACCAGCGAGCGCATGCCGCGATGCTGTGCGTGGCAGATCGCGACCGCGAGCGCATCCGCCGCATCGGCCGATGTCGTCTCGGCCTTGGGCAGCAGTACGCGGATCATCATCTGGACCTGTTTCTTGTCGGCATGGCCGACGCCGACCACCGTCTTCTTGACGAGGTTGGCGGCATATTCGGCGACGCTCAGGCCGGCCAGCGCCGGCACGACCAGCGCGACGCCGCGCGCCTGGCCGAGCTTGAGCGCCGATTGCGGATCGCGGTTGACGAAGGTCTCCTCGACCGCGACCTCGTCCGGACCGAAGGCGCCGACGATCCGCGTCAACCCCTCATGCAACTGCCGCAGCCGCTCAGCCAGCGAGAGCCCGGCCTCGCTCTCGACGCAGCCGCAAGCGACGAAGCCGAGCTTGCTGCCCTCCGAGACGACGACGCCCCAGCCCGTCTTCCGGAGGCCGGGATCGATGCCAAGTATGCGAATCGGTGGGTTCATGTCGGGAGCAACCTAGACCTTGGACACGCTTTGTTCCATGCATCATCCTAACGATCCCCTTCCATCTGCCGCCCGTCGATGAACGCCGTGCATCGGTCGCATCACACTGACAGGGGTTGTCCAGGCGCCCGCTAGCCTGTTGGTGCGGAGAACGTCGATCCGCTCTCGCACCGCCGGACAGTATGACAGATCTCCTCAGCCACCTGTTCCCCGGCGTCTCTTTGTCCGGCCTCGCCGTCCTGATCGGTGCGACGCTGCTCGGCGGCCTGGTGCGCGGCTTCACCGGCTTCGGCTTCGCCATGGTGTTCATGCCGCTGGCCTCGATGGTGCTGGGGCCGGTGGCGGCACTCGGGCTGATCTGGTGCATCGACCTGCCATTCGCCCTGCCGATCGCCGCCCGCAACGCCAGGCAGGCCGAATGGCGCGAGGTCGCGCCACTGCTGCTGACCGCAACGCTCGCCCTGCCCGCCGGCATCTGGCTGCTGATCTGGCTCGACCGCGAGACGATGCGCTGGATTCTGGCTGTCTTGATCCTGGCCGCGGTCGGCCTGATGGCCTCGGGCTGGCGCTATCACGGCCGGCCGGGCATTCCGCTCTCGCTCGGCGTCGGCGTGCTGTCGGGCCTGTTCAACGGCATGGCCTCGATCGGCGGCATGCCGCTCGCCGTCTTCTGGCTCGGCGCCCAGCGCAACGACCGGCACATGACGCGTGCCAATCTGCAGACCTTCTTCGGCATCTCGACGCTGGTCAGCGGCGCGATCCTCTGGCGCAACGGCATCCTGACGATGACTGCGCTGACGATGGCCCTGCCGCTGATGGCGGTCTATGGGGCCGGCATGTGGGCGGGAACGCATGGCTTCCGCCTCGCGAACGAGATCACCTTCCGCCGCATCGCCTATCTGGTGATCTTCGCCAGCGCGCTGGTCAGCCTGCCGCTGTGGGATGCGGTGGTAGGGCGGTAGAGCCCGGCACGTCATGCTCGCCCTCGTGGCGAGCATCCACGTCTTGAACACGGCGCGCGGCCAGCAGAGACGTCATGGTCGGGACAGGCCCGACCATGACGGTGAGGCAAGCCTCAGCCGAGCTTCGCCATGATGTCGTCGGCGATCTCGAAATTGGCAAAGACGTTCTGGACGTCGTCGTCGTTGTCGAGCGCTTCCATCAGCCGCATCATCGAGGCCGCCTTCTCCTCGTCGAGCGGGGCGGAGGTCGTCGGCCGCCAGACCGGCTTGGCCGAGGCCGGCGCGCCGAGCGCGGCTTCGAGCGCCTTGGAGACCTCGTTCAGCGCGTCGAAGGCGCACAGGATGGTGTGGCCGTTCTCGTCGGTGATGACGTCATCGGCGCCGGCCTCGATGGCAGCTTCCATGATCTTGTCGGCATCGCCGGCCTCCGGCGGATAGCTGATCTCGCCGACGCGGTTGAACATGAAGGAGACCGAATTGCTCTCGCCCAGCGCCCCGCCCGCCTTGGTGAAGTAGGAGCGCACGGCGGAAGCGGTACGGTTGCGGTTGTCGGTCAGCGCCTCGACGATGACGGCCGCGCCGCCCGGGCCGTAACCCTCGTAGCGGACCTCATCGTAATTGTCGCCTTCGCCGCCCGCCGCCTTGTTGATGGCGCGCTGGATGTTGTCCTTGGGCATGTTCTCGGCGCGCGCGGCGAGCACGGCCATGCGCAGGCGCGGATTCATCGCCGGGTCGGGCATGCCCATCTTGGCGGCGACGGTGATTTCGCGCCCGAGCTTCGAGAACAGCTTGGCACGCACCGCGTCCTGCTTGCCCTTGCGGTGCATGATGTTCTTGAACTGGGAATGACCGGCCATGGAACCCGAGCCTCTGCTGTCATGTCGATGCAAGCCGCCCGAACGTCGTCGATCGACCGGGCATGCGAAGCCCGGCTTATAAGCGCCGCCCTCGCCGGCTAGCAAGCCGCGACGCGCCATCGGTTCGCGACGCTCCATCGCATCAGCATTCTGGATTTCGTTAAGTCATCGTTTGCCAAACGCTTTCAATGTCATCGCATGACGGTAGCGCCCATCGAGGGCGTCGAAGGCGCAGGCTCGTATGAATCCTTCCTCCAACGTTGCGATCGCTGATCAGGGTCCGCGTTTCCATGCCTTTCAGATCGGGCCGGACGACATTGCCGCGCTTCGTGGCCAGGCCGAGTTTGCCCGAACCTGCCTGCCCGCCTTGCTGGTCGACCTCCACGACCAGTTCGCCCCCTGGCCGGAAACGGCACGGGCCCTGCGCATCCCAGCGGTCCACGACGCACGCCTGGCCCATTGGATCAGGCTCGCATCCGGCGAACTGCAGGACGGCTTCGTGGAGTCGGCGCATCGCCTTGCCACCGCCTTCCACCAGCATGAGGTACCGGCCTACGCGGTGGCGATCTGCCACGCCATCGTGACCAACCGTGTCGGCGTCGAGCTCGGGCTCGACCGCGACTCGCTTTCACGCCTCGGCGCCTGGCGTAGCAAGGAAATCCGCCGCCGCATCGCGCTCCGCTCCGCACTGAACAAGGCCGCCGCGCTCGATCTCGAGCTGCTGCTGGAGACCTATGCCGAGGTGCAGCGCCAGAGCAGGGAACGGACGCGCGCCGAGATCGCCGCCTTCGAGGTCACCGTCCGCCAGGTGGTGACGGCCGTGAATGCCGGCGCCGGCAGGGTCGAGACGCTGGCCGGCACGATGAACCATGTCATCCAGGACACCGGCAGCCAGGCGATCGCGGCAGCGCGCGCCTCGGACGTGGCCTCCGCCAATGTCCACAACGTCGCCAGCGCGACCGGGCAGCTCTCGGCCTCGCTCGACCATGTCGCCTACGAGGTGACGCGCGCCGCCACCATGGCGCAGGATGCCAATTTGGCGGCGGTCAAGACCGACATCATCGTCAAGAGCCTGGCTCAATCCGCCCAGACCATCGGCTCGATCGTCGAGATGATCCGGACGATCGCGGCCCAGACGAACCTCCTCGCGCTCAACGCCACGATCGAGGCCGCCCGCGCCGGCGAGGCGGGGCGGGGCTTCGCGGTGGTCGCGACGGAGGTCAAGCAGCTCTCGGCCCGCACGGCCCAGGCGACCGACGAGATCGCCGCCCAGGTGCCCGCGATGCAGGCCGCGACCCGCGAGGCCGTGGAGGCAATCGAGAGCATCGTCGGTTTCGTCCGGCTGATGCACGACACCACCTCCACCGTCGCCGGTGCGCTGGAGGAGCAGCGCTCGGCGACGGCCGAGATCGCCCGCAGCGTCGATCTCGCTGCCGTCGGGACGCAGGAGGTGGCGCAGACCGTCTGCGGCGTCAGTGACCTGGCGATCTCCGCCGGCACCAGCGTTGGCGAGGTGCTCGATGTGGCGGGAACGCTCGCGCGGGAAGCCGTCGCCCTTTCGGCCGCGTTCGACGGCCTGATGCAGCGCAGCCGCGCTGCCTGAGGCTGCACTCAGTCCAATGCCCAGGGCGGCACGGCCTCGCTCAGATGCGGCCCGAGCCGCACGGGCCAGACCGCCTTCGCCAGCCCCGTGCCGTCATCGATCTCGACCGCGACACCTGTCAGCGTGCCCTCGCCTGTTGCCGCCTCGAAACGCACGCCCGGCGTCTTCTGCAGGAAGCGCCTGACGGGCTCCTCCTTCTGCATGCCCAGCACCGAGTCATAGTCCCCGCACATGCCGGCGTCGGACTGGTAGGCCGTGCCGCCCGGCAGGATGCGCGTGTCGGAGGTCGGGACATGCGTATGCGTGCCGACGACGAGGCTGGCGCGGCCGTCGAGGAAATAGCCCACCGCCTGCTTCTCGCTGGTCGCCTCGGCATGGAAATCGACGATCACGGCGTCTGCGACCTCGCCGAGCGGGCAAGCCGTCAGTTCGCGTTCGAGCGCCTGGAAGGGGTCGTCCAGCGCATCCATGAAGACGCGGCCCATCACGTTGACCACCAGCACGCGTGCGCCGTTCCGCGCCTCGATCACCGCGGCTCCGCGCCCTGGCGTACCCTTCGGATAATTGGCCGGCCGCACGAGCCGATCCTGGCGTTCGATGAAAACCAGCGCCTCGCGCTGGTCCCAGGAATGGTTGCCGAGGGTGACGGCATCGGCACCAGCCGCCAGCAACTCGTCGCAGATCGCCTCCGTGATGCCGAAGCCACCCGCTGCGTTCTCGCCATTGATGACGACGCAATCGAGGGCCCAGGCATCGCGCAGACCTGGCAGGCGCTCCTGCACCACGGTCCGCCCGGGGCGGCCGACGACATCACCGAGGAAGAGAAAACGCATGGGAAGACGGTCCGGAAGAGGCAAAGACCTTCCGTCGCCCGAATATCGCCTGGAATCAACTGGCGCCAGTCAACCGCAGGCGATCGTCTCGCGTTCGGTCACGATCCAGTCGAGGCGCCGATCATGCGGCTCGTCGGGCACCGCGTCGATCTCCTGCGCGGCATAGGCGATGCCGATGCTGACGACAGGGCCGAGTTCGCTGAGCTTCGCATCGTAGTAACCCTTGCCGTACCCGATGCGGTATCCGCGCCGGTCGAAGGCGGCGAGCGGGACCAGCAGGATCGCAGGCACGACCTCCGGCTCCGCGGGATGCGGCACGAGCGTGCCGAAACCGCCGGGCACGATCGGTTCATAGGGCGCCCAGCGCCGGAACAGCATCCGCTTCGCGACGATCGCGGGAAGGCAAAGCGACAAGCCGCTTTCATGCAGCCCCTCGAGGATGGGGCGCGGATCGGCCTCCGACTGCATCGGCCAATAGGCCGAGACCGGACCGGCCCCCTCGCCGAAGACCGGCAGCGCCAGAACCCGCCCGGCGATCACCGGATCCCATTCGAGCCGGTCGTCGATTTCGAGCGCGTCACGCCGCGCCAGCGCTGCCTCGCGCAAGGCGGCCTTGCGGCGGGCTGCTTCGGGAGGGAAAGGCGTGTCCGTCATGGGAACAGTGCTGAGCCACCTCGGCCGTGGAGATTTCGATCCCGGGACACCTACTAAAGTAGGTGGGCGCCGTGTGTCCGGGTCCAGGGACCTGGTCAGGGACAGCTCCCTAGGGAGTCGTATGGGCCCGGGAATACATGACTCGCACGCACCAGGCAGCCCAGCCGAACCAATGTAGGGAATGCGCCGGCAAAGCGCCAGAGGCGAGTTGAAGCTGGCTTACGCCTTGCCCACGTTCTCCGCTGCCTTGGCCCGCGCCAGCCCATGCCGGATCACCCGGTCGATCAGGTCTGGATAGGCGATCCCGCTTGCCGCCAAGGCCTTCGGATACATGCTGATATCGGTGAAGCCCGGGATCGTGTTGATCTCGTTGACCACGGCGCTCATGTCCGGCCGCACGAAGAAATCGACGCGCGCCATGCCGTCGCAGCCGAGCGCCCGGAACGCCTGAAGCGCCAGTCCCCTGATCCGCTCTGCGACCTCGACCGGCAGGTCGGCGGGGATGTTGATCGCCGCGCCGTCGGCATCGAGATATTTGGCCTCATAGGTGTAGAAGCCGTGGCTCGCGGCAGGCGCGATCTCGCCGGGAACGGAGACGACCGTCTCGCCATCGACCTGCTCGAGGACGCTGCATTCGATCTCGCGCCCCTGGATGAACTCCTCGACCAGCACCTTCTGATCGAACCTGAAGGCCTCGGCCAGCGCAGCGCCGAACTCCTCTGCGGTCGTCGCCTTGCTGACGCCGACGGACGAGCCCTGCCGCGCGGGCTTGACGAAGAGCGGCAGTCCGAGCGCCGCGCTGACCTCGTCGAAGGATGGGGCCTCGCCGCGTCGGACCGTGACCGAGCGCGCGACCAGAAGCCCGGCCTCCCGCAACAGGCGCTTGGCGATTTCCTTGTCGATCGCCGTGGCCGACCCCAGGATACCGCAGCCCGCCAGCGGCACGCCGGCGATCTGCGCCAGCCCCTGGATCGAGCCGTCCTCGCCGTTCAGCCCGTGCAGGACCGGGAACAGGACATCGACGGCCGGCAGTTCCTCGGGCGCGCGCCCCTTCGGCACGCAGAGCAGCCGGCCCCGGCCGCCCGGCAGCAGGCAGATCTCGGCGCCGCCCTCCGGGATCGGGTCGGGCAGGACGCCGTTCTGCAGCTCGAGCAGGCTCCATTCCCCGCTCCGGCTAATCAGGATCGGCACGACCTCGTATTTCGCCTTGTCGATCGCCCGCACGACATTGCCGGCGGAGAGGATGGAGACGTCGTGCTCGGCGGATTGCCCGCCCAGGAGAACAGCAACCCGCAATCTGGTGGTCATCAACTGGATATCTCGCGTCGATCTCAATGACAGGCTTCAGCCCACGGGGCCCGGAATCAGGCTGCGCGCCACGCCCTCGATCCGCTCCGCGGCGACGATCAGTGCCTCCGCCGCACGGTCCTCGACCTCGCCGAGGCGTCGGTCGGCCGCCCCGGCATCGCCCTGGATCAGGGCAAGGTCGGTTTCGAGCCTCACGACCCGCCGCTGCAATTCGGAGACCTCGTCGGCCACCATCAGCGCGGCCATGACGTGAAGCCTCATGTCACCGATCTCGCCGAAAGCCTGGCGCATTTCCTGGATCTTGCCGTCATAGATGCGGGCGAGGCCTTCCAGATGCGGCTCCTCGCCCTCGCCGCAGGCCATGCGGTAGGCCTTGCCCGCGATCGTGACATTGACTTGCGGCATGACGTTCCCCGCTCAATGCTCCCGGCCACCGGAACCGGCCTCGGCCAGTTCCGGATAGTCTGTTTCAGTTTCGTCCTGTTCCGGGCCGGGCGTTTCCACCGGTTCGGCCTCGGCACGCGCGATCACGGCGCCGATGACGTTCATCGCACGCTGCAGGCGCTGGTCGACATCGGCAGCGGCGGTCTCGACATCGCCAAGCCTCGCCGTCGCGCCGTCGAGCTCCGCTGCGAGCCTCGCCCGGTCGTCCTGCATCAGCGCCAGTTCCGTCTCCAGATTGGCCCGGCCGCGTTCAGCTTCGACACGCCGCCGCGCCGCGGCCTCGAGTTGCGCCAGGGCGCCGTCGAGGCGCATCAGGGCATTCTCCAGCATCAGGCTCGCCACGTTCGCTCTCCCTTCAGATCGAAGCCGGCTCACACGATTCGGAATCCTAGACCAAATTGCGCAAAAACGGGAATCGGGACCGCGAAGATGCCTCCCGATCCCAAAGGCTTGGCCCCTCTTGCTGACTTCGCGGTTGCAGCAAGGCGAAAACGCGGCATCGCTTTGCTCGTCGGGACTGCGTCTGGGCGAATTGACTCGCAGCGACCCCACAGCCTAATCGAGCCACCATTCGTAGCGATACGAGCATTATCGGAATTTCGGACCGTCCCGGCCTGCCGCCCGCGCAGGATTTGGCCGCGGCCTCGTCCTCCCGCCAGACGGAGCCTGAGAGACTCATGACCACGATCGACCGTGTCCAGCACGACAAGCTCGCCAACGCCATCCGCTCGCTCGCGATGGATGGGGTCGAGCAGGCGAAATCCGGCCATCCGGGCCTGCCGATGGGCGCAGCCGACGTCGCGACCGTGCTCTTCACGCGCGTGATGAAGTATGATGCGGCCGATCCGCGCTGGCCGGACCGCGATCGCTTCGTGCTCTCGGCCGGCCACGGTTCGATGCTGCTCTACGCCCTGCTCTATCTCACCGGCACGCCCGGCATGGAGCTCGCCGACCTCAAGAAATTCCGCCAGCTCGAATCGAAGACGCCGGGCCATCCCGAGAACTTCATGACCTCGGGCGTCGAGACCACCACCGGCCCGCTCGGCCAGGGTCTCGCCACCGCCGTCGGGATGGCGATGGCCGAGCGCATGCTCGCTGCCGAGTTCGGCAAGAAGGTCGTCGACCACCACACCTATGTGCTCGCCTCCGACGGCGACCTGATGGAGGGCATCAGCCAGGAGGCGATCGCGCTCGCCGGCCACCTGAAGCTCAACAAGCTGATCGTGCTCTGGGACGACAACGGCATCTCGATCGACGGCCCGCTCTCGATCACCGACAATGTCGACCAGGTCGCCCGCTTCAAGGCCTGCGGCTGGCGGGCCGAGCGCGTCGATGGCCATGATCCCGACGCCATCGAGGCTGCGATCCGCCGCGCCCAGAAGTCGAGCAAGCCGACCATGATCGCCTGCAAGACGGTGATCGGCTTCGGCGCGCCGAAGAAGGCCGGCACCTCCAAGGCCCATGGCGAGCCGCTCGGCGCCGAGGAACTCGCCGCCGCCAAGAAGGCGCTCGGCATCACCGGTGGCGCCTTCGAGGTCGCGGCCGACATCCTCAAGGCCTGGCGCGGCCATGGTGCGGCCGGCACGAACGCCCACGCCAACTGGAAGAGCCATTTCGGCGCCCTTTCGGAGCGCAAGCGCGCCGAGTTCGAGCGTCGCCTCACCCATGGCGTGCCGGTGAAGCTGGCTAAGGCCATCCTCGCCCACAAGAAGGCGCTGGTCGCCGCGCCGCAGGCGGTCGCAACCCGCAAGGCGTCGGAGCTGGCGCTCGAGGCCATCACCTCGGTGATGCCGGAGCTGGTGATGGGCTCGGCCGACCTGACCCCGTCCAACAACACCCGTACCAAGGCCGCCCTGGACTTCACCCCGAAGACCCCAAAGGGCCGCTATGTCCGCTACGGGATCCGCGAGCACGGCATGGCAGCCGCGATGAACGGCATCACCCTGCATGGCGGCTTCCGCACCGGCGGCGGCACCTTCCTCGTCTTCGCCGACTATGCCCGCCCCTCGATGCGCCTCGCTGCCCTGATGGGCCTGCCGGTCGTCTACGTCATGACCCATGACTCGATCGGCCTCGGCGAGGACGGCCCGACGCACCAGCCGATCGAGCAGATCGCCTCGCTGCGCGCCATGCCGAACATGCATGTCTTCCGCCCGGCCGACACGATCGAGACCGCCGAGGCCTGGCAGTTCGCGCTGGAGAACACGAGCGGCCCGACCGTGCTCGCCCTCTCCCGCCAGAACCTGCCGCAGCTGCGCACCGACGCGACAGCGACCAACCGCTCGGCCAAGGGCGGCTACGAGTTGCTGGCGGCCGAAGGCGGCAAGGCGCAGGTCTCGCTCTTCGCCTCGGGTTCCGAGGTCGAGATCGCGGTGGCCGCCCGCAAGCTGCTCGCCGAAAAGGGCATCAAGGCGCGAGTCGTCTCGGTTCCCTCGCTCGAACTGCTGCTGCAGCAGGACGAGGCGACCCAGGCCGCCATCATCGGCACGGCCCCGGTCAAGATCGCGATCGAGGCTGGTGTCCGCTTCGGCTGGGATGCCGTGATCGGCCATGACGGCATCTTCGTCGGCATGTCCTCCTTCGGGGCGAGCGCTCCCTACAAGGAGGTCTACAAGCATTTCGGCATCACGCCGGAGGCCGTGGCCGAGGCTGCGATCAAGCGTCACAACGCCTGACACACCCAGGATGCGTGAGAGAATCGGGCATCATCCCGATTTTCTCACCGAAACACTTGCGTCCGGCCACGCTTTGGCCGAATTGCCCGCATGAATGGCGTGCTGGCGCCCTGTCTAGGCCCGAAGGAGAGGATTGAGATGACGATCAAGGTGGCGATCAATGGCTTCGGCCGCATCGGGCGCAACGTTCTGCGGGCGATCATCGAGTCGAAGCGCAAGGACATCGAGGTCGTGGCGATCAACGATCTCGGCCCGGTCGAGACCAACGCCCATCTCTTCCGCTTCGACTCCGTGCATGGCCGCTTCCCCGGCACGGTGACGGTCTCCGGCGACACGATCGATGTCGGCCGCGGCCCGATCAAGGTCACTGCCGTGCGTGATCCGAAGGATCTGCCGCACAAGGCGCTCGGCGTTGACATCGCGCTGGAATGCACCGGCATCTTCACCACCAAGGAGAAGGCCTCGGCCCATCTCGCCGCCGGCGCCAAGCGCGTCCTGGTCTCCGCCCCTTGCGACGGCGCCGATCTGACCGTCGTCTTCGGCGTCAACCAGGGCGAGCTGACCAAGGACCACCTCGTGGTCTCCAACGCCTCCTGCACCACGAACTGCCTCGCGCCGGTCGTTCGCGTGCTCCATGACGCCGTCGGCATCGACAAGGGCTTCATGACCACGATCCACGCCTACACCGGCGACCAGCCGACGCTGGACACGATGCACAAGGATCTCTACCGCGGCCGCGCCGCCGCGATGTCGATGATCCCGACGTCGACCGGCGCCGCCAAGGCCATCGGCCTCGTCATCCCCGAGCTGAAGGGCCGTCTCGACGGCACCTCGATCCGCGTCCCGACCCCGAACGTCTCGGTCGTCGACTTCAAGTTCATCTCGAAGCGCAAGACCACCGTCGAGAAGATCAACGACGCCATCATCAAGGCGTCGAAGCGCGGTGCGCTGAAGGGCATCCTCGGCGTCACCGACCAGCCGAACGTCTCGATCGACTTCAACCACGACCAGCATTCCTCGACCTTCGCCCTCGACCAGACCAAGGTCATGGACGACAAGTTCGTGCGCGTGCTGTCCTGGTACGACAACGAGTGGGGCTTCTCGAACCGCATGAGCGACACCGCCGTCGCCATGGGCAAGCTGCTCTGAGCTGACGCTCTTTCGAGGTCGCGCCAGCCTGGCGCGGCCTCGCTCCTTTCCCGAAACGAACGGAACGACCATGGCCAAGATCGAGCCGACCGTCGCGTCGCAAGGCGACGCTTCCCTGCCGACGACCGCCACGCCCGCACCGGCCTATGGCGCGCCCTATGTCGTCGGGAGCGCCGCGCCCGCGACCGAGGCCCCACCGGCCAAGGAGCCACGCCAGCTCGATCAGCTCTCCCGCATCGAGGAGAAGGCAGCGCGCATCGAGGAGAAGTTCGCCCGCTACGAGGCCGTCCTGACCCGCGCCGAAGCTTCGCTGGAGCGCAGCGCCCACAAGGTCGACGCCGCGGCCGGTACGATGGATTTCGCGGCGATCCGCGGCGAGATCGCGGGCCTGCGTGACCGCGTCGACGCGACGCCGCGTGCCGCCACCCTGTTCACCACGGCGATCGTCACCGCCGTCCTCACCGTCATCCTGACCATTCTCGTCCTGCGCTTCGGCGTGCCGGGCCTCATGCCCAAGCTCTTGCCGTGAGCGCTGCCGTGACCGCCTTCAAGACGCTCGACGACGCCGACCTCGCCGGCAAGCGTGCCCTCGTTCGCGTCGACCTCAACGTCCCGATGGAGGACGGCAAGGTCACCGACGCGACCCGCATCGACCGCATCCTGCCGACGATCCGCGAAATCTCGGCCAAGGGCGCCAAGGTCATCCTCCTCGCGCATTTCGGTCGGCCGAAGGGCCGCGACGACAAGAACAGCCTGAAGCAGGTCGTGCCGGCATTGGCCCATGCACTCGGGACGCCCGTCACTTTCGTGGCCGACTGTGTCGGCGAGGACGTCGCCAAGGCGGTCTCGGCCGCGAAGAACGGCGAGGTCCTGCTGCTCGAGAACACCCGCTTCCACGCTGGCGACGAGAAGAATGACCCGGAGTTCGTCAAGGCGCTCGCGGCCAATGGCGACCTGTTCGTCAACGACGCCTTCTCCGCTGCCCACCGGGCGCACGCCTCGACAGAGGGCCTCGCCCATGTCCTGCCGGCCTATGCCGGACGGACCATGCAGGCCGAGCTGGAAGCGCTTTCCGCCGGCCTCGACAACCCGGCCCGCCCGGTCATGGCGATCGTCGGCGGCGCCAAGGTCTCGACCAAGCTCGATCTCCTCGGCAACCTCGTGAAGAAGGTCGACGTGCTCGTCATCGGCGGCGGCATGGCCAACACCTTCCTCGCAGCGCGCGGCGTCGATGTCGGCAAGTCGCTCTGCGAGCATGACCTTGCCGCCACCGCCCGCGAAATCGAGGAGAAGGCCAAGGCCGCCGGCTGTGAGATCTTGCTGCCGGTCGATGCCATGGTCGCCCGCGAGTTCAAGGCCCATCCCGGCCATCGCGTCGTCCAGATCGGCGAGGTCGCGGCCGACGAGATGATCCTCGACGCCGGCCCGCTCAGCGTTGCCGAGGTCGTGCTCAAGCTCGACACCGTCAGGACGCTGGTCTGGAACGGCCCCTTCGGCGCCTTCGAGCTGCCGCCCTTCGACACGGCAACCGTCACCGTCGCCAAGGCGGCCGCCAAGCGAGTGAAGGACGGCACGCTGGTCGCAGTCGCCGGCGGCGGCGACACCGTCGCGGCGATGAACCATGCCGGCGTGGCCGACGACCTGACCTATGTCTCGACCGCCGGCGGCGCCTTCCTCGAATGGATGGAAGGCAAGGCCCTGCCGGGCGTCGAGGCGCTCAGGAAGGCATGATCGACAACGGCGCGCTGCCCTTGCGGCAGCGCGTGTTTATGCTATGTTCTCATCGCCAGACGGGAGGTCACCGTGAGTGAGAACGTGCAGACGGCGATGTTCGAGATCCTGAAGAGTATTCAGGCCGACCTCTCGGCTTTTCGCGTGGAAACGAGCGCACGCTTCGAGAAGGTGGAGAACCGTTTCGTTGGGCTGGAAGGCCTCGTCCGCAAGCAGCGCCGCGATACGGCTGGCCTGCTCGTGATGGCGAAGGCCACCGCAGGCCAGTTCGCGGAGGAACTGGCCGCTGTGGAGGAGCGTGTCCGCGTACTCGAGGCGCGCGTGCGCTGATCTTAAGCGCTTTTCCCGCTTTCGCTTTACCTTCGTCGCAGTTCGCCGCTAAACCCTCCCCACATCCATTTGCCTTCAAGGGGAGTTCCATCGTGGCCCGTATTACGCTCCGCCAGTTGCTCGATCACGCCGCCGAAAACGACTACGGCGTCCCCGCCTTCAACATCAACAACATGGAGCAGGCTCTGGCCATCATGGCGGCGGCGGATGCCACCGACGCGCCCGTCATCATCCAGGCCTCGCGCGGCGCCCGCTCCTACGCCAACGATATCATGCTCAAGCACATGATGGACGCGGTCACCGAGATCTACCCGTATATCCCGGTCTGCGTGCATCTCGACCACGGCAACGAGCCGGCGACCTGCATGACCGCGATCCAGGCTGGCTTCACCTCGGTGATGATGGACGGCTCGCTCAAGGCCGACGGCAAGACCCCCGGCGACTGGGACTACAATGTCGGCGTCACCCGCACGGTGACCGAGATGGCCCATCTCGGCGGCATCTCGGTCGAGGGTGAGCTCGGTGTGCTCGGCTCGCTGGAATCCGGCGAGGGCGAGAAGGAGGACGGCCACGGCTTCGAGGGCAAGCTCTCCCACGACCAGCTCCTGACCAACCCCGAGGAAGCGGTGAAGTTCGTCGCCGAGACCAAGGTCGATGCGCTCGCCATCGCCATGGGCACCTCGCATGGCGCCTACAAGTTCACCCGCAAGCCTGACGGCGCGATCCTGGCGATGCATGTCATTGAGGAGATCCACAAGAAGCTGCCGAACATGCACCTCGTCATGCACGGCTCCTCCTCGGTCCCGCAGGACCTTCAGGACATCATCAACCAGTACGGCGGCAAGATGCCCCAGACCTGGGGCGTGCCGGTCGAGGAGATCCAGCGCGGCATCAAGCACGGCGTCCGCAAGATCAACATCGACACCGATAACCGCATGGCGATGACCGGCCAGATCCGCAAGATTCTCTCCGAGCATCCCGGCGAGTTCGACCCGCGCAAGTATCTGAAGCCCGCCATGGAGGCGATGACCAAGCTCTGCACGCTGCGCCTGCAGGAGTTCAACACCGCCGGCCAGGCCTCGAAGATCAAGCGCGTCGCGACCACTGCCGAGATGGCCAAGCGCTACGCCAAGGGCGAGCTCGACCCGACCTTCGGCTCGCAGAAGGCGGCCTGACCGGCCTGGCTGCGACAGCAGCTTTCGACAGCCATTCGCCGATCGACCAGAACGCCGCCGGCTCACCCGGCGGCGTTCTGCGTTGTCGGGCGGTGGGCGCTTGACGTCTTTAGGTCAATCGTCCTACTAACGCGATTAGGACGATCGACCTAAGCCTGGATCGAACCGGCAAGCCAATCGGCCGAAGGGACCCAGCAATGGCCGCAGCTGCCACGCGCCAACACATTGTCGAAGCCGCCGACAGGCTGTTCTACGAGCGCGGCTTCGAGGCGACCGCCTTCGCCGACATCGCGGCGGCCACCGGCCTTTCGCGCGGCAATTTCTACTATCATTTCAAGGCCAAGGACGAGATCCTCGACGCCGTCATCACGCTCCGGCTGGAGCGCATCCGCCTGCTTCTCGCCGGCTGGCTGGCCGCAGCCGACATTCCTGTCGAACGCATCCGCAGCTTCATCGCCATGCTGATAGGCAACCGGGCCGAGATCATGCTCTATGGCTGCCCCGTCGGCACTCTGTGCGCCGAACTCGCCAAGCTCGACCATATCGCCAGCAGCCGCGCCAGCGAGCTCTTCACGCTGTTCCGGGAGTGGCTGGCGGGTCAGTTCAGCCTTCTCGGCCGGGCGGCCGATGCCGACGCCCTCGCCATGCATCTGCTCATGCGCAGCCAGGGCGTCGCCACGCTCGCTGCCGCTTTCCGCGACGAAGCCTTCATCCGGCGCGAAGTCGAGGCGATGAGTCTCTGGCTGGAGTCGCTGAGCCCCGCCGCACCGCTCCCGCCGGAAACCTGAAGCACGAGGCTCCCATGTTCGTCGTCACGCTGCGCTTTTCCGCCAACAAGGCCCAGGCCCCTGCCCTGATGCCGGCCCACAATGACTGGATCAGGGACGGCTTCGATGACGGCGTCTTCCTCATGACCGGCAGCCTGAAGCCCGGTCTTGGCGGCGTCGTGCTCGCCCATGGCGTGACGCGTGCCGAACTCGAAGCCCGCCTCGGGAAGGACCCGTTCGTGGTCGAGGATGTCGTCAGCGCCGACATCCTCGAAATCGCGCCGGGCCGCGCCGACGCTCGGCTCGCGTTCCTGATGGGCTGAGCCGGCCTCGCCCGCTCAAACGCCGATCTTGCCTCCGCCCTTGCGGGTGATCGCCACCACCGAGGGCCGCACCGGCATGTCCGGCTTGAAGTCCGGCCAGCGCGTCGACAGGTCCTCGTAATAGGAGCGGCGGCCGAAGGCAGGCCAGTCCGGGCCGTCGTCGCCCGGATGCTGCACGGCGACGAAGGCCGTGGTGTCGTCCGGCGTGAAGCAGGGGCCGCAGAGTTCCGCGCCATGCGGGACCCGGTAGAACAGCTTGGAGGTCCGCCGCGCCCCGCCCTCGGTATCGACCGCCCAGAGCCCGTCGGTGCGGCCTGTCACATCCGGACCGTTGCCGTCCGTCGAGACCCAGAGACGCCCGGCGGAATCGACCACTGCATTGTCCGGCATGCCGAACCAGCCGCTCTTCGTCGTGTCGGTCGAGAAGCTCGCGCCGACTTCCGCGACGGACGGATCGCCGCATTTCAGCAGGATCTCCCAGCGGCCCTTGGTCGCGGTGTGGTCGCCGCCATCCTCGATGATCTCGATGATGTGGCCGAAGGCGTTCTTGGCGCGGGGATTGGCCGCGTCGACCTCACCGTCCTTTCGGCTCGTATTGTTGGTCAGCATCACATAGACCTTGCCCGTGACCGGGTTCGGCGTGATGTCCTCGGGCCGGTCCATCTTGGTGGCCCCGAGCAGGTCGCCGGCACGCCGCGTCTCGATCAGCACGTCGGCCTGGCTCTGGAAGCCGTTGCCCGCCGTCAGCGGGCCTTGGCCGAAGACCAGCGGCAGCCATTCGACGGCGCCGTCCGCCGCGAATTTCGCGACGTAGAGCGTGCCGGAATCGAGCAGGTCGAGATTGGCGGTACGGTTGTTCGGGTCGAAGCGCCCGGCCGTGACGAATTTGTAGACATAGTCGAAGCGCTCGTCGTCGCCGAGATAGACCACGACGCGGCCGTCCTTCGCGACGATGTTGTCGGCGCCCTCATGCTTGCAGCGGCCGAGCGCGGTGCGCTTCTTCGGCACCGAATTCGGATCGAAGGGATCGACCTCGACCACCCAGCCGAAGCGGTTGGCCTCGTTCGGCTCCTTCGCCAGATCGAAGCGCTCCTCGAAGCGGCCCCAGGCATAGGGCGAGGACGGAACGGCGAGGCGCTTGTAGTTCGCCTCCTCGCGATGGCCCTCCGGCAGCTTGCCGGAGAAATAGCCGTGGAAGTTCTCCTCCCCGGTGACGAAGGTGCCCCAGGGCGTCATCGCGCCCGAGCAGTTGTTCAGCGTGCCGAAGACCTTGCGACCGCTGCCATCCGCCCCCGTCTTGACGCGGTCATTGCCGGCGACCGGCCCCGAGAGCTGCATCTCGGTCGCCACGGTGATGCGGCGATTGTACTTGGAGTCCTTGACCAGCGCCCATTTGCCGTCGGTGCGGCGGATCTCCGCGATCGTCGCGCCATGCGCCATCGCCTCGATGCGGAAGCGCTCCGGCGTCGCATTCTTCATCACCGGCTTGCCGTCCTTGATCTCGACGACGCCCGGGAACATCAGATGCGGGTTGGTGTATTCGTGATTGACGAAGAGCAGGCCATGCGCCGACGGGTCGGCCGCGCCCGGCATCGGCAGGTAGCCGACGAAGTCGTTGTTGTAGCCGAACTGCTGGGCCTGGGCTTCCGGTGTCTGCCCGGCCGGATCGAAGGCGGGCGCACCGGCGGTGATCGGATCGCCCCAGCGCAGCAGCACGTCCGCGTCGTAGCCCTCTGCGACATGGTGGTCGGCATCGACGCCGGCCTCGACCTCCTTGAAGGCGAAGGCCGTCTTAATGCCCTGCGCCTGAGCCTGCTCGGCCGTCTCCAGCGCGAGCGTGCCGACCGTCGCCGAGATCGCCGAGACCGCGAGCGCGCCCTTGAGCAGCCCCCGGCGCGAGAAGCGCTGCGAGATCAGCTCGCCCATCGTCGGATTGTCGGTCGGGTTCTGCGGCGCGGCATCCTCATGCTCGAGCATGCTGGCGCCAAAGGTCGATTCGTACTGCGTCTCGTCGCTCTTGGTTTCGTCGCTCATGGGCCCGGTCCTGACGAAGCTTCAGATTGTCATTGGAGGAAATCGAGCGATAGGCGGCAGCGGTGACGCTGCGGTGACAATGTCTGCCGCAAGGCGCCTCGGACATGCCCGCCGCACGCACAGGCCCTTCCGGCCCGAGGCACTTTCTGGTTGAAGGATGCACCCGCCTCGCCGCATCCGGCCGTTTACGCCGCAGGTTCCGCATGTCGATCGTCTTTTCGGCCCTCGTCGCGGCCTTTGTCGGCTTCTCCGCCTCCGTAGCGGTCGTGCTTGCCGCGACGCAGGCCGTCGGCGCGACGCCTGGGCAGGCGATCTCCTGGATCGCGGGTCTCGCCATCGCGCAGGCCGGGGCCGGCATCTGGCTGTCATGGCGCTACCGGATGCCGATGATCTGCGCCTGGTCGACGCCCGGCGCCGCGCTGATCGCCGCGACCAGCGGGCTCGACATGGCAGCCGCCGTCGGCGCCTTCCTGGTCGCGGCGGCGCTGATGATGCTGACCGCCGCCTTCCGTCCGCTGGGTGCGCTGATCGAGAAGATCCCGATGCCGATCGCTGCCGCGATGTTGGCCGGCGTGATCTTTCGCTTCGTCGTCGCGGTCTTCGACGAGATGCGAGTCTCGCCCGGGCTCGTGCTGCCACTTCTGGCTGTCTTTCTGCTGGCGCGGCTGATCAATCCGTTTCTCGGCGTGATCGCGGCGCTCTTCGCCGGCATCGCACTCAGCTTCGGCCTCGGCTTGGCGAACTGGCCGACGGGCCCGCTCGCGTTCAGCGGCCTCGAATTCGTCACACCACGCCTTGATATGGCAGCCATGCTTGGCGTCGGCGTCCCGCTCTATCTCGTCACCATGGCGGCGCAGAACCTGCCGGGCTTCGCCGTCCTGCGTGCGGCCGGCTACAAGCCGCCGACGACCGCGAGCCTTTTCGTGACCGGGCTCGCCTCCTTCGTGACCGCGCCCTTCGGCGCCCATATGGTCAACATGGCCGCGATCAGCGCCTCGATCTGCACCGGCCCCGACACGCATCCCGACCCGGGCCAGCGCTGGAAGGCCGGCGTGCTCTACGGGCTCGCCTACCTCGCCATCGCCGCCTGCGCGGGTCTCCTGCTGGCCTTGATCTTCGCGATGCCGAAGGCGCTGATCGTCGCGGTCGCGGGGCTGGGTCTGGTGGGCTCGCTGACGGGGGCGCTCGGCCAGGCCATGGCTTCCGAGAAGGAGCGCGTCGCCGCCGTCATCGCCTTTGCCGTCGCCGCCTCCAGCCTGACGCTGTTCGGGGTGGGATCGGCCTTCTGGAGCCTCGTCGCCGGCCTCAGCGTCTTGACATTGGACGCAGTCGCGGGCCGTTTGCGCGCAAGATCATGACCAGCCAGAACCCAACCACCCGCCTGATGCTCGTCACCCCGCTCGTCGCGGATGCCGACGCGATGGCCTTCAAGCTGATGCAGGCTCAGGCCGGCGGCGATCTCGCAGCCGTGCTGCTGCGCCTTGCCGAAGGCGACGACCGCAGCCGCATCGAACGCGTCAAGCGCCTCGCAGGTCCTGTCCAGGCCGCCAATGTCGCGCTGGTCGTCGAGGCCTCCGCATTGGTTGTGGCGCGCGGCGGCGCCGACGGCATGCACCTGACCGGCGGCGTCGAGGCCGTCGCCGAGGCGCGCTCCAGCCTCAAGGGCGACCGCATCATCGGCGCCGGCGGCCTGCGCGCCCGGCACGACGCCATGGATATCGGCGAGGCCGGCGTCGACTACGTCATGTTCGGCGAGCCACGGCCCGACGGCAGCGTGCCGCCGCTGCCGGCCGTCATCGAACGCGCCGGCTGGTGGGCCGAGATCTTCGAGACCCCTTGCGTCGCCTATGCGCCCGACCCGGAATCGGTGCCGGCGCTGGTCGAGACCGGCGCGGAGTTCGTCGCACTGGGAGCCTGGGCCTTCGAGGAAGGCCGCGACATCCGCGCCCTCGTCGCCGAGGCAAACGAGGCCATCGCCGCCCGTATCGCGCGGAAAGCCGCGAGATGAGGCGCATGCACCGCGGCCTTGCCGCCCTGCTGTTGCTCGCCGGCCTGCCCCTGACGCTTCCCGCCACGGCAGCCGAGCGCGATGCCGCCTACGCCGCCTATCAGACCGGCCATTACCGCCGTGCGCTCAGCGAGGCGCTGAAGCGGATCGAGGCCGATAGCAGCGACGCTGCCGCGATGACGCTGGTCGGCGAGCTCTACCGGCAGGGTCTCGGCGTCCCCCCCGACCAGAAGGTCGCGACGGAATGGTACGAGCGCGCTGCCGCGCGCGGCGACATCAATGCGACCTATGCGCTGGCGATCGCCCTCTTCGGCGAGGCAGGTGGCCGTGGTGACACGGCCCGCGCCGGCACCCTGCTGCGCAAGGCGGCAGCCGCAGGCCATGCCGCCGCCAACTACAACCTCGCCCTCGCTTTGCTGGCGACCGGACAGGCCACTGACGACGAGGCCGCCGTGAAGAGCCTGCAGATCGCGGCGAATGCCGGCATCCCGGACGCCATGCACGCGCTCGGCACGCTGGCGAAGCAGGGGCGCGGCCTGCCCAAGAGCGACGTCGCGGCGGCCGAATGGATGGCCAGGGCGGCCGCTGTCGGCCATGTCCCCGCCGAGATCGAATACGCCATCATGCTGTTCAATGGCACCGGCGTCGCAGCCAACGAGACCGCCGCCGCGAAGCTCTTTCTGCGCGCCGCCGACAAGGGCAACCCGATCGCGCAGAACCGCATCGCGCGGCTCTACCAGATCGGCCGCGGCATTCCGCCGGACTCGATCCAGGCGGCCGCGTGGTATCTCGCGGCGCGGGCACGCGGCCTCGACGACCCGGCGCTCGAACAGCTCTTCGACCGCCTCACGCCCGAACAGCAGGGCCGTGCCGCGCGCCTTGCGGCCAGCCGGATCGAAGGCGCGGCCTTGACGTCGCCCTGACAGGCGAGCAAGTGACCGGCTGAATTGTGATGAACTGACGGGCGCCCGGGCTTGAGCGCCGCAGGATGGCGCCGGATGGCGCGAACGAGGTTGAGATGATCCGCTCCCCCCTGATGACCGTGATGACCGACGCCGTGATGAAGGCGTCCCGTTCGCTGAAGCGCGATTTCGGCGAAGTCGAGAACCTGCAGGTTCTCGCCAAGGGGCCGGGCGACTTCGTCTCCAAGGCCGACCACAAGGCCGAGGAGATCATTCGCGGCGCGCTGGAAAAGGCCCGCCCTGGCTACGGCTTCGTGATGGAGGAAAGCGGCGTCGTCCAGGGCACCGACGAAAGCAACCGCTGGCACATCGACCCGCTCGACGGCACGCACAACTTCCTGCGTGGCATCCCGCACTGGAACATCTCGGTGGCGCTCGAGCGCGACAACCAGTTCATCGCCGGCGTGGTCTACGACGCCGCCAAGGACGAGCTCTTCATCGCCGAAAAGGGCAAGGGCGCCTATGTCAACAACCGCCGCATGCGGGTCTCGGGCCGTCGCGAGCCGGCCGAGATGCTGATCGGCATGGGCGTGCCCCATATCGGCAAGGGCGGACATGCGCTCTTCCTGCGTGAGCTCGGCGCAGTCATGCCCCACTTCTCGAACGTCAGGCGCATGGGTTCGGCGGCGCTCGACATCGCCTATGTCGCGGCCGGGCGCATGGATGGCTATTGGGAGCGCGGCCTCAACACCTGGGATTTCGCGGCCGGCGCCGTGATGATCCGCGAGGCCGGCGGCACCTTCGGCACGCTCGACGGCAAGCAGCCGACCATGGCGCGCGACGTCATCTGCGGCAACGAGATCGGCGAGCAGGCGCTGCGGGCTGCCCTCAAGGCGGCCTGATCCGGGCCGGCGGCCTGCGGCCGTCGACAGCTCGTCATATGTCTTTGATCTTTCGCGCTTGATCATCGCGGCACGGGAGGCGACAGTTCCCGCCGCGGAAAAGCATGATGCCGAAAAGTGGGAACCGGTTTTCGGGCAACATCATGCTTTCGCTCTTCGACTTGTAGCGACGAACGGAAGACGAAGCATGGCGAACGAGGATTTGGCGGCCGAGGCGGAAACGGCCGCGCCTGTGCGGGACGAAACCCGCTTCTCGCGACCCCTGCGCTACGCCATCCGTGCGATCCTGTTCCTCGCCCTGATCGGCTTCCTCTGCTTCATTCTCCAGGCCGGGTTGATCTCGGCCTTCATGACCAATCCGGGCCTGAACGGCCTGATTCTCGGCGCGTTGCTGGTCGGTGTGCTGATCGCGCTGCGCGAACTCTGGCGCCTCCACAGCGAGGCGCGCGCCGCGACGCGGCTGGCTGCCGCCCCCGCCCTGGCCCAGGTCCAGCGCGGGCAGGTCATCGCGCCGCTCGGCCCGGTCCTGACGGCGCTCGACGACCGCAGCCTCGAGCCGTCCCAAGCCGCCGGCGTGCTCGAATCGATCGCCGTCAGGCTCGATGACGGGCGCGAGGTGCTGCGCTATCTCGCCGGGCTTCTGGTCTTCCTCGGCCTGCTCGGCACCTTCTGGGGCCTGCTCGACACCGTCTCCTCGGTCGGCAACGTCATCAAGTCGCTGCGCACCGGTGCCGAGGCCGGCGTGCTGTTCGACGAGCTGAAGGCCGGCCTTGCCGCCCCGCTCGCCGGCATGGGCCTGTCCTTCTCGTCCTCGCTCTTCGGCATCGCCGGCTCGCTGATCCTCGGCTTCCTCGAATTGCAGGTCGCCCAGGCGCAGCGCCGCTTCCGCAACGAGGTCGAGAGCTGGCTCGGCACCCGAACCATCGCCGCCACCCCTATGGTCGGTCTCCAGCCCCTGTCCGGCGGCCCGCTTTCGGACAGGCTCGATCGGCTCGGAGCCGCCATGGCCGAGAGCGGCGCCAACAACCGGGCCGCGACGCAGGCCCTGGCCAATCTCGCCGAAGGCATCCAGGGCCTCGTCCAGCACATGCGTTCCGAGCAACAGCTGATCCGCGACTGGGTCGAGGCGCAGGCGGCACGCGAGAAGGATCTGAAGCGGTTGCTCGAGCGCCTCACCGCCGACAATGTGATGGAGCCTTGATGGTGCTCCCCATGCCTGCCGCCGTGCAACCTGCAGGAGCCTGACCGCGATGGCCCTCTCCCGCTCGCACCGTCGCGAAGAGCTCAACTTCTGGCCGGGCTTCGTCGACGCCTTGTCGACGATGCTGATCGGCATCGTCTTCCTGCTCTCGGTCTTCGTGCTCGGCCAGTTCTTCCTGTCACAGGAGCTGACCGGCAAGGACACCGCCCTCGAACGGCTGAACAAGCAGATCTCGGAGCTCACCGACCTGCTGGCGCTCGAGCGGTCCACCAGCCGCCAGGCCCAGGAAAACCTGACCCTGCTGCAATCCTCGCTGACGCGGGAACAAGCCGAGCGCGGCCGCATCCAGGACATGCTGAACGCCCAGCCGGGGAACTCGGCCGCCCAGCTCGGCGAGGCGCAGAAGGCGCTCGAGGCCGAAAAGCAGCTCTCCGCCCGCGCGCAGTCGACGGTCGACCTCGTCAACCAGCAGATCATCGCGATGCGCCGCCAGCTCGCCGCACTGGAGGAAGCGCTCAGCGCCTCCGAGGCCAAGGACAAGGACTCGCAGGCCCGCATCTCCGAACTCGGCTCGCGGCTTAACGTGGCGCTGGCCCAGCGTGTGCAGGAACTGGCGCGCTACCGCTCGGACTTCTTCGGCCGCCTGCGCCAGGTTCTCGGCACGAGGCCCGACATCCGCGTCGTCGGCGACCGCTTCGTCTTCCAGTCAGAGGTCTTCTTCGATGCCGGCCAGTCCGTGCTGAAGCCGGAAGGCCGTGGCGAACTCGACAAGCTGGCCGCGATCCTCATCGATCTCGGTCGCGAGATGCCGCCGGACATTCCCTGGATCCTGCGCGTCGACGGCCATACCGACAACCGGCCGATCCGCTCGCCGCAATTCCCCTCGAACTGGCACCTGTCCTCGGCCCGCGCCATCGCCGTTGTCGAGTACCTGATCAGCAAGGGGCTGCCGAGCGACCGCATCGCCGCCACCGGCTTCGGCGAATACCAGCCGCTGGACGTCGCCAACAACGACGACGCCTGGCGTCGCAACCGCCGCATCGAGTTCAAGATCACCGAACGGTGACCGACCGCATGTCGAACTATCGCAGGTGCGGCCAGCGGCCGGCGCGTCGGGCCGCGCTCGCTCTTGCCGTGTGGCTCGTCGCAGCTCCGGCCCTGGCCGAGCCGCGGACCTCGACCATCGAGGATTGCGCCCGCTGCCATGGCGAGGACGGCATCGCGCGCGACACCGAGGTGCCGCATCTCGCCGGCCAGAACGAGCGCTACCTCTACAATCAGATGCTCGCCTTCCGCTCAGGCAGGCGCGCTCACAAGGAGATGCGCTACATGGCCCGCGCCATGTCGCTGCAGGAGATCGCGGCCCTCGCCGCCTATTACGCGGCGCTGCCGCCGCGCTGAGCGACCAGGTCAGGAAAGGGAGCGCACCGATGCCGCCCATCGAACCCGCCGACGCGGCCGAGCGCCGCGCTAGACCCGCCGTGGTCTGCTATCCGGTCGACGCCCTGCCGGTGCCGGACATGGCGATGCTCGGCCGCGCCCGCGATCGGCTGACGAAGACGGACGAGGTCATCGTCGCCCCGCGCGACGCCGCGTCCTTCCGCGTACCCAAGGGGCACTTCTTCCGGATCGTCGGCATCGAGGGCCCGCAGGTCGGCGATCTCAACCTCTGGAACGCCCATGATCTTTCGGAGCGCTTCTTCAGCGGCAAGACGCGCCAGCTCCACGCCACCCATGTCTCGACCGGAGACCGGCTCTGGAGCAGCCTGCCCAACTTGCGCCCCATGGCGACGATCACTCACGATACGCTGGCCTGGTATGGCTGGGACGCGGATGGCGGCGGCATCCACGACGTCATCGGCACGCGCTGCGACCCCTACACCAACCGCCTGCTCTCCGGCGACGATTACCACCATTGCTGCCATTCCAACCTGACGCGCGCGCTCGCCAAGGCGAAGGGCCTGCCGGTGCGCGAGGCCGAGATGCATGTCCATGACGTGCTCAACGTCTTCATGTGCACGGGCTTCACCCGCGACACGCACCAGTATTTCATGAAGGCGAGCCCGGTGCGGCCGGGCGACTTCATCGAGTTCTTCGCCGAGATCGATCTGCTGGGCGCGCTCTCCGCCTGCCCCGGCGGCGATTGCAGCACGACCCATTCCAGCGACGTCGCGGCCTGCTACCCGCTCAAGGTCGAGATCTTCAGGACGGAGCCGGAGCTGCTGGCCGGCTGGAAGGCGCCAGAGCCGAGCGCCTATCCCCGCACGCATGGCCTCTGACAGCCGTCCGGGCGTCGTTTGACAAGCATGCCCCTACGGAAGACAGATGGTTGCGATACGGAAAACCGGTTTCCGGGGGGAAGCAGAATGAGGATAGCAGGCCTGGCGGCGTTCGCCGCCGTGATGTCGGCTGGCACGCCGGTCGTCGCCCAGCAACAGCAGACCGAAGTCTTCTTCTGCAACAAGACCGGCTCGAAGATCTTCACCGCGCTGGCCCATGTCCCACAGGCGACCCGGAAATGGACGCTGACCGCCTGGCAGACGATTCCCGCCGGCAGTTGCAAGAGCGTCGGCCGCTGGAACACCGCGCTGTTCTACTACTATGCGGAAAAGGAAGGCCGGACCTTGCACTGGCCTGCCGCATCCGGCGTCGACAAGACCTTCTGCGTGCCCAGCCGGGCGATCACCCGCGAGATCGTCGGCGGAACCTGCGCGACAGGCGAGCGCAGCGTCGGCTTCAAGGGCACGGTCCCGAACGCGGGTAAGTACACGATCAACCTGACCTCCTGAGCGCCGCGCCTCAAGCCGCCTCGAGCCCAAACTGCAGCGCAGCTAGCCGGGCATAAAGCCCGCCGCGCGCCGTCAGTTCGGCATGTGTCCCCTCCTCGACCACACGGCCGTCCTCCATCACCAGGATGCGGTCGGCCGAGAGGATCGTCGCCAGCCGATGCGCCACGACCAGCGTGGTGCGCCCCTGCATCAGCGCATCGAGCGCATCCTGCACGGCGCGCTCGCTTTCGGAATCGAGCGCGCTCGTCGCCTCGTCGAGCAGCAGGATCGGCGCGTCCTTCAGCACCGCGCGGGCGATCGCCAGCCGCTGGCGCTGTCCGCCCGACAGTGTGACGCCGCGCTCGCCGACAATCGTGTCGTAGCCATCAGGCAGGCTGCGGATGAAGCCGTCCGCCGCGGCCAGACGCGCCGCCTCCTCGACCTGTTCCGGCGATGCGTCGGGCCGGCCATAGGCGATGTTGTCGCGAACCGAGACACCGAAGACGGTCGGCTCCTGCGGCACGAGCGCGAAACGCTGCCGCCATGCCTCCGGATCGGCCTGGGGTCCGGCGACGCCGTCGACGATGACGCGGCCCCGGCTCGGGTCGTAGAAGCGCAGCGCCAGCTGCAGCACCGTGCTTTTCCCGGCGCCCGACGGGCCGACCAGCGCGACGCGCTCGCCCGGCCTCACCGTGAAGCTGAGCTCAGACAAGGCCTCCACACTGCGGCCGGGATAGTTGAACGAGACGTTCTCGAAGGAAAGCTCGCCGCGCGACGGCTCGGGCATCGGCGAGGGATGCGGCGGTGCCGCGATCGCGGGTTTCGTGGCGAGAATCTCGCCGAGCCGGCCGGCCGCCCCGGCAGCCGCCGAGATCTCGCCATAGACCTCGGAGAGCTGGCCGAGCGAGCTCGCCGCCAGCACCGCATAGAGCACGAATTGCGACAGCCGCCCGCCGGTCATCCGCCCCTCGAACACCTCGGTCGCGCCGGTCCAAAGCACCCAGACGACACTGGCGCTGACCAGGAAGATCGCGACGCCCGACAGGACCGCCCGCGAGGCCGTGGCCGCCCGCGAGGCGCCATAGGCCTCGTCGGACACCGCTGTGAAGCGCGCCGCCGTCTCCTTGGAGGCACCGAAGGATTGCATGGTCCGGATTGCGCCGACCGCCTCCGCGGCGAAAGCGGAGGCATCGGCCAGCCGATCCTGCGCCGCCCTGGCGCGACGGCGCACCGAACGCCCCGAAAAGACCAGCGGCAGCACGATCAGCGGGATCGCCCCGATCACGATCGCGGAAAGCTGCGGGCTCGTCGCGATCATCAGCGCCAGCGCACCGATGGTCATGATCGCATTGCGCAGCGCGATCGAGGCCGTCGAGCCGAAGGTCGACTTGATCTGGGTCGTATCGGCCGTCAGCCGCGAGATCAGGTCACCGGCGCGGCTCGAATCGAAGAAGGCCGGCTCCAGCCGCGTCAGATGCGCGAAGACGTCCGAACGGAGGTCGGAGACGATGCGCTCTCCGACGGTCATGACGAGATAGAAGCGGGCAGAACTCGCCAGCGCCAGCACCGCGACGACACCTGTCAGCAGGATGAAGTAGCTGTTGGCCAGCCGCTGCTCGCCGCCGGAAAACCCGACATCGATGACCCGGCGCACCGCGACAGGCAGTGCAAGCGTCGCGACCGAGGCGACGACCAGAGCCAGCAGCGCCAACCCGATGCGCCCCTTGTGCTTCAGCGCGTAGGGCCAGAAGGATGCGAGCGAACGAAAGTCTGGCCGCGGTTTCTTCTCGTCTTTTTCAGCTTCGGGCACGCGTCTTCGTCCTGTTCTGCTTGCGCTGTCGGCCCGGCTGCGATATGTGCACGCGACTTCACGACAGGCTCATACGAATTTTTCGACGGGCCGGGCAGGCTCGCCTGCTTGTCGACCACGCCCGTTTATAGACGTTTGAGGATTCAGCCATGGCCAAGACCGGCATCCACCCCGACTACCACACCATCAAGGTCGTCATGACCAATGGCACGGAATACTTCACGCGTTCGACGCTCGGCAAGGAGGGCGACACCCTCAACCTCGACATCGATCCGACGACGCACCCGGCCTGGACCGGCGGCACCCAGCACATGCTGGACCGTGGCGGCCGCGTCTCGCGCTTCAATTCGCGTTTCGCCGCGATCGGCTCGCTCGGCAAGAAGTGATCTGGCCGCGGGCGGCCTCGCCCGCGCTGATCTGAATCAAAAAAGGCCCGGTCTTTCGACCGGGCCTTTTGCGTTGCGGCACGTTAGAAGGCTTTGCCCGTCCGAAGCGACGTCGTCGTCCTGGACAAGCCGCAAAGCGGCGAAGTCCCGGGATGACGGCTTCATTTTGAGGCCGTGCGAACGAGCTTGGAAACGGCGACCGCTCAGAACGCCAGGCCGAGGCGTGCCTGGAGGCTGGCGAGCTGGTCCTGGACTGGATTGGCCTTTGGCGCAGCCGGCGCCTTGCCTGCCATCTGGCCTTCAAGATGGCGGATGCGGCCCTGCAGTCGGAAGGAGTGCTCGATCAGGTCGCGCAGGCCCTGCGGCAGTCGCTCGAATTCGGTCTCGACCGCTGACACGATCTGCTCGGGAATCCGCACCTTGTCATTCTCGGCGCGGGCCTGCTCGGCGGTCATCTCGCCCTCGGCGACCGCGCGCTGCACCAGAAGCCAGGAGGCGATCTGCATCAGTCGCGTGGTCAGGCGCATGCTCTCGGTCGCATAGGACAGGGCGACCTCGCGCGGCAGCGCCGCCGACTGCGCCCGGCCGTCCCCGTCGAGATAGGCCGCCGTCTCTTCGACGAGCCCCATCCCCTCCCGGAACAGCGCCATGAAGGCATCCGACTTCACGAAGCCCCGCGCGAAGGAGATCGCGCCCTCGTCGGCAGCCGGCTCGAGCAACATGAGATCGTTCATTGCGGTGTCTCCCATCGGCACAACGCCGTGTCCGCATGGCACACGTCGCGGTTCATGCCGCCGATGTCGCAAAGATAGCGCCGATGGGCCGGCGCCGCGCCGGTAAGGTGTGGTTAACCTTAACGGGGATACACACCATAAAAAAGAGCCGCCCGGGGGCGGCTCGAAGGTCAACAGGGAGGCGTCAAACAGAGCGGGCAGGAGCCACTCACATCCAGACAATCTGGACCTCTCGATTCATACTTTGGAATCGTTAAGCGCGCGTTAACGCGGCCGGAAATTGCCGCTTTTTCAATCGGTCTTGCGAAAGAATGCGTCTGCCGCGCTTCGCGAGGCAGCCTTCTTGATTCTCGCCTCGGCGAGACGCTCGATCTCGGCCTTCAGCGCCTCGACCCGCAGGTCGATCTCGGCCAGCGAAAGCATCGACAGGTCCTGACCGATCTCATGGACCATTTTGGGCTTCGGACGGTCATCGTCGGAAAACAGCGACATCGGGGCCTCCCTCCACTCAAGACGGCGCGCACACTAGGACCGATGACCGGGCGACGCCACTGCCGGAATCCACCGGGCAATGACGTGCTTTTTCTTGGACAGTCGCTCTTGCCTCGCCTATAAGGCGCGCCATCCTGTTCATCGACGATGATTTGGATGGCCGGCCGGGGAGGCCGGTCGGCGCATGAGAACACTTGTCCAGAACCCTTGTCCGCGAGGCCGATCCGGCCCGATCGCCGGCTTTCGAAATTCAGGAGACAGCCCGTGTCGAATCCCCCGCTGATGCCGAAGGCCACCGCGGTCTGGCTGGTCGAGAACACGTCCCTGACCTTCGAGCAGATCGCCGACTTCTGCAAACTCCACCCGCTGGAAGTGCGCGGCATCGCCGATGGCGAAGTCGCCGCCGGCATCAAGGGTCTCGATCCCATCACCTCCGGCCAGCTCACCCGTGAGGAGTTGGAGCGCGCCGCCAAGAATCCGGCCCATCACCTCAAGCTCGCCGAGCGCAAGGTGAAGGTGCCCGAGGTCAAGCGCGCAAAGGGCCCGCGCTACACTCCGGTGTCCAAGCGTCAGGACCGCCCGAACGCCATCCTCTGGCTGCTGCGCAACCATCCCGAGCTCAAGGACGCGCAGATCATCCGCCTGATCGGCACGACCAAGTCGACCATCGCCCAGATCCGCGACCGCACCCACTGGAACGCCCAGACGCTGACGCCGATCGACCCGGTCAGCCTCGGCCTGTGCTCGCAGATCGATCTCGACTTCGAGGTCGGCCGCGCCGCCAAGGACCGTCCGGCCGCGCTGGCCGAGGCCGGCTCGACCCTGCTTTCCGCCGAGGAGACCACGGCCCCCGAGCCGGTGCGCAGCGAGAGCCAGCCCTTCGCCGACATGAGCAAGCCGAAGCGCGAGGAAGAGGCGGCGATCGACGTCGATTCCGTCTTCGCCAAGCTCAAGCAGATGAAGCGTCCGGTCGACGAGGACGACGAGTGAGCTGAGGCTCCTGGCGCCTTCTCATGGCGTCGTGCTCGGGCCCGACCCGAGCATCTCCGGCAAGCTTTTCCCGGGTCAGCGCCACGCGCTGCCCGAGAAGGGCGGCCGCCTCTACCCGATCCCCCTGCCCTTCAGCGCCACCCCGATCTCGTCCAGCACGGCGGGGTCCTCGATCGTCGCGGGCATGGCGTAGCTCTCGCCATCGGCGATCTTCTTCATCGTCGCGCGCAGGATCTTGCCGGATCGCGTCTTCGGCAGCCGCCCGACCGTCAGCGCCAGCCTGAAGGCGGCGACCGGGCCGATCTTCTCGCGCACCAGCGCGACCAGTTCGCGCTCGATGACATCCGGGCTCTGAGAAACGCCGGCCTTCAGCACGACGAAGCCGCAGGGCTGCTCGCCCTTGACCGCGTCCCTGATCCCGACGACGGCGCATTCGGCGACGGCCGGGTGCGAGGCCAGAACTTCCTCCATCCCCCCTGTCGAAAGCCTGTGGCCCGCGACATTGATGATGTCGTCGGTGCGGCCCATGATGAAGACATAGCCGTCCTCGTCGATGAAGCCGGCATCCGAGGTGTTGTAGTAGCCCGGATAGGTCGTGAGATAGGCCTCGCGGAAGCGCTCATCGTCCTTCCACAGCGTCGGCAGCGCGCCGGGCGGCAGCGGCAGCTTGAGCACGATCGCACCCATCGTGCCCGGCTTCACGGGCTGCCCGCCCTCGTCGAGGCATTGCACGTCCCAGCCCGGCAGCGGCACGGTCGGCGAACCATGCTTGATCGGGAGAAGGCCGAGCCCGAGCGGGTCGCCGACGATGGGCGAACCGCTCTCGGTCTGCCACCAATGGTCGATCACCGGCACCTTCAGCAGATCCTCGGCCCATTTCAGCGTCTCGGGATCGGCCCGCTCGCCGGCAAGGAACAGCGCCCTGAAGCGCGACAGGTCGTGGCCGGCGAGATATTTGCCCTCCGGATCCTCCTTGCGGATGGCGCGGAAGGCGGTCGGTGCCGTGAAAAGCACCTTGACGCCATGCTCGGCGACGACGCGCCAGAAGGCTCCGGGGTCGGGCGTGCCGACCGGCTTGCCCTCGTAGAGTACGCTGGTCGCGCCCTGGATCAGCGGCGCATAGACGATGTAGCCGTGCCCCACGACCCAGCCGACATCGGAGGCGGTGAACATCACCTCGCCCGGTCCGACATCGTAGAGCTGGTCCATCGTCGCCTTGAGCACGACCATGTGCCCGCCATTGTCACGCACCACGCCCTTGGGCCGGCCCGTCGTGCCGGAGGTGTAGAGGACATAGAGCGGATCGGTGGCCGCGACTTCGACGCACTCCGCCTTGCGGCCGGCCGCCTTCGCGGCGGCGACCAGCATGCGCCAGTTCTTGTCGCGCGTCGCATGCATCGAGGCTTCCGCCTGCGGGCGATTCAGCACGACGCAGGTCGCAGGCTTGTGCCTGGACATCTCGATCGCGCTGTCGAGCAGCGGCTTGTACTCGACCACGCGCGTCGGCTCGATGCCGCAAGTGGCCGTCAGGATCACCTTCGGCTCGGCATCGTCGATGCGCGTCGCCAGCTCCTTCGCGGCAAACCCGCCGAACACGACCGAATGCACCGCGCCGATGCGTGCACAGGCGAGCATTGCAATGGCCGCCTCCGGCACCATCGGCATGTAGACGATGACGCGGTCGCCCTTGGCGACGCCGAGATCCTGCAGCACGGCGGCCAGCGTCGCCACTTCGTCGAGCATCTGGGCATAGGTGAATGTGGTCTTGGTCCGGGTGACCGGGCTGTCGTGGATCAGCGCGATCTGGTCACCGCGGCCGGCCTGGACATGGCGGTCGAGGGCATTGAAGCAGGTGTTGCAGGTCGCGTCCGGAAACCAGCGCCCATAAGCCCCCTGGCTGGCATCGAAAGCCCGTTGCGGCGGCTTGATCCAGTCGATGCCCTTGGCGATCTCCAGCCAGTAGGCCTCGGGATCGGCCCGCCAGCGCGCATAGGTCTCGCGATAGCCTTCGGCGGGCCGGGCGGGTACGGCATGGGAGCCATTCATGGGGAGCGTTCCTCTGCGCCGGGTTTCATCCTAAAGCCCCGCGGCGAGCCGGCGTTGGCGGAGCGGTTTGGCGCAAATCCTGCGCACTCCTCCCGCCGTGAGGCAAGCTTTCGCGGTTACGACTTTCGCCCATCCCATCCTGCCCAGAGACCTCGCGGCGCGGCTTCGCTCATGTCCTTCGATCTCGCCTTCTTCGCCGCCATGGTTCCGGCCGTCATCCTGATGGGCCTGTCGAAAGGCGGCTTCTCGGGGCTCGGCCTGCTCTCGCTGCCGCTGATGGCGCTCGTCGTCTCGCCGGTGGCCGCCGCGGCGATCATGCTGCCGCTGCTGATGGCGCAGGATGTCGTGACCGTCTGGTCCTACCGGCGCGAATTCGACAGGCGCGTTCTCGCGACCCTGGCGCCGGGTGCGCTGCTCGGGGTGCTCGCGGGCTATCTGCTGGCAGCCAAGGTATCGGATGCCGCGGTCGGGCTCGCCGTCGGGCTGATCTCGGTCGGCTTCGCATTGCGCCGGATGCTCGCGGGCAAGGGCACCCCGCCGGCGGCGAAGCAGACGAGCTGGCCGGCCGGCGGCTTCTGGGGCTTCGTCTGCGGCTTCACCAGCATGATCGCTCATGCCGGCGGGCCCCCCTTCCAAATCTACGTCATGCCGCAGAAGCTGCCGCCCGCCGTCTTCGTCGGCACCGGCGCGATCTTCTTCGCCGCGATCAATGTGGTGAAGGTCATTCCCTACATCGCACTCGGCCAGTTCAGTGCCCAGAACCTCACGGCCTCGGCGGCTCTGCTCCCGGTCGCGGTCGCGGCGACCTTCGCCGGGGTCTGGCTGGTCCGGCGTGTGCCGGCCGAACGCTTCTACGGCATCATCTACTGGCTGTTGCTGGCGGTCGGCGCGAAGCTCATCTTCGAGGGTATCAGGGCCCTGCTGCCATGACCGCGGCAGCCCCCGGGACCATCATCCGCACCGCCCAGGCCCGAGATGCCGGGGCGATCGCTCAGGTCCATGTCGCGGCGTGGCGGGAAAGCTATGGCGGGCTGCTGCCGGCGCCCATGCTCGCCGCGCTCTCGGTCGAGATGCGCGAGCGCAGCTGGAATACGATGCTGTCCGACCTGCCGGCCGCCCGTCTGACAACGGTGCTTGTCGCGGAACAGGGCGGCGAGATCGTCGGCTTCGCTTCTTGCGGTGCCCAGCGCGACCCTGAACTGGCAGCCGCGGGCTTCCCGGCCGAAATCAGCGCGATCTACCTGCTGGCCCGTTGCAAGCGGGAGCGGCTCGGCACACGGCTGATGACGGAGTCATTCAGCGCGCTCTCGGAAGCGGGCTTCCGGTCGGCCAGCCTCTGGGTCCTTCGCGACAACGCGCCCGCCCGCCGCTTCTACGAGGCCCTGGGCGGCGAAGTCATCGGCGAGAAGGAGGATCGAAGGGGCACGACGGCTCTCGTCGAACTCGCCTATGGTTGGCGCAGCCTGGCGGTGCCGCGCTGAACGGCGACGGGCTCGGCACGAGCGGCCTCTTCGCCAGAATGACTAGTTACAAGCGCCGCTCGAGCGGGCTAGATCGAGCCGTTGGGAAGGACGCCTCGATGACCAACTCCGTTTATGACACCGACCTCGATCGCAACCCGGCGAACCACCAGCCGTTGACGCCGCTGCCCTTTCTGGAGCGCGCCGCGTCCGTCTTCCCCAACCGCACGGCGATCATCCACGGCCCGCTGCGGCGCTCCTATGCCGAGTTCTACGCGCGCTCGCGCCGGCTCGCCTCCGCGCTCGCCCGTCACGGCATCGGCAAGAACGACACCGTCGCCGCCATGCTGCCGAACACGCCGGCCATGCTCGAATGCCATTACGGGGTGCCCATGGCAGGCGCCGTGCTCAACACGCTCAACACCCGCCTCGACGCCGCAATCATCGCCTTCTCGCTCGACCATGGCGAGGCGAAGGTCCTGATCACCGACCGCGAATTCTCGAAGACCATCAAGGAGGCGCTGGCGCTCTGCAAGGTCAAGCCGCTGGTCATCGACTATGACGACCCGGTCTATGACGGGCCGGGCGAGCGGCTGGGCACCATCGAATACGAGGCGTTCATCGCTGGCGGCGACCCGGATTTCGACTGGCAGATGCCAGCCGATGAATGGGACGCGATCACGCTGAACTACACCTCCGGCACGACCGGCGATCCCAAGGGCGTGGTCTACCATCACCGCGGCGCCAACCTGCTCGCCACCTCGAACATCATCACCGGCAATCTGGGCCGGCACCCCGTCTATCTCTGGACGCTGCCGATGTTCCACTGCAATGGCTGGTGCTTCCCCTGGACCATCTCGGTCGTTGCCGGCACCCATGTCTGCCTGCGCCAGGTCCGCGCCAAGGCGATGTATGATGCCCTTGCAGACCATGGCGTCACGCATCTCTGCGGCGCGCCGATCGTGATGTCGGCGCTGCTGAATGCTCCCGCGGAGGAGCGGCGCGACTTTCCGCAGACCGTATCGTTCTTCACCGCGGCGGCCCCGCCGCCCGAGGCGGTGCTCGCCGGCATGAAGCAGGCCGGCTTCGAGGTCACCCATCTCTACGGGCTGACCGAGGTCTACGGCCCGGCCGTCGTCAACGACTGGAACAGCGAGTGGGACGCCCTGCCCGCCCCCGAACAGGCGGCGCTGAAGGCCCGCCAGGGCGTGCGCTATCCCGCACTCGAGGGGCTCGACGTGCTCGATCCCGAGACGATGCAGCCGGTCCCGCGCGACGGCGCGACCCTGGGCGAAGTGATGATGCGCGGCAACGTCGTGATGAAGGGCTACCTCAAGAATCCGAAATCGACGCAGGCCGCCTTCGCCGGCGGCTGGTTCCACACCGGCGACCTCGGGGTGCGCTATCCGGACGGCTATATCCAGCTCAAGGACCGCTCCAAGGACATCATCATCTCCGGCGGCGAGAACATCTCCTCGATCGAGGTCGAGGATGCCCTCTACAAGCACCCGGCCGTGCAGGCGGCCGCCGTGGTGGCGCGCCCAGATGAGAAATGGGGCGAGACGCCTTGCGCCTTCGTCGAGCTCAAGCCCGGAGCCAGCGCGACCGAGGCCGAGATCATCTCGTGGTGCAAGGGACTGCTGGCCTCGTTCAAATGTCCCAAGACGGTCGTCTTCACGGAAGTTCCGAAGACGTCGACCGGCAAGATCCAGAAGTTCCGGCTGCGCGAGATGGCGCGCGCGCTGTGAGCGCGGCGCCATCCGATGGCCTTGGGATCAACCGCGCCTGAGCATTCCGTCGGGCGTCGAACTGTCGACCGCCTTCGGAACCACGGCGGAAAGCCGGTCCAGCAGGTCGTCGCGTGACAGCCCGGTCTGCCGCGTGATCGCGGCGATCAGATCAGGCCCCAGGGCCCGCTCCAGATCGCTCGGCGCCACGTCCTCGTTCGGGCCCTGGCGAACCCAGGAATCCGCCTTCTGGCCCTGGCCGGATTGCGTGAACTTGTCCACCAGTTCGCCGAGGCCGCCCAGGATGCCACCGACACCCTGCCCGGCCTGGCCCATTCCGGCAGGTGCACGAGCGCCGCCGGCGCCACCCGGTTGCTGCGCCTGCTGCGCGGCGCCGCTCAGCCATTCACCGATCTTGTCGCGGTTCTGGTAGCCCGCGACCGCCAGCAGCCCGAGCAGGGCCGTCAGCGAAGGGAATCCACTGCTCGAATCGTCAGCCATCGATGTCACTCCTGACAGGTGGGGAAATCGGATCAGACGGAGCTTCGGCGGCCGGACACCATCCCCCAGACCAGAAGCACGACGATTGCGCCGACGACGGCGCCAATCAGCCCCGCGCCCTCGCCCGGCGCGTACCAGCCCAGCGCCTGGCCGAGATAGGTCGCGACGATCGCGCCCACGATTCCGAGGATCGTCGTCAGCACAAAACCGGCCGGCTCATTCGAACCAGGCAGAATGAACTTGGCGATGACGCCCGCCACGAAGCCGATGATGATGGTCCAGATGAAGCCCACGGCATCCCTCCCTTGCTGAGCTCATTCCGCTGCAGAACAGCCGCAGCCGCCTGGAGGTTCCATTCTGCCGCCACAATTGTGGCGAAGCGGAGCCGAAGCTGCCCCAGGGTCGGATTTCGCCCGGTAGCAGCGGCGTTCTGGTCAAAAAAAAGCGGCCCCTTTCGGGGCCGACTGAAACCTCTCTGATGGTTCTGAGTACCGGGCCGCATCTGCCCGGCGCTGCATGTCAATGCAGCGTTCGGTCCGGCATGGTCTGCCGCACGCGCTCGATCTCCTCCTTCAGCAGCAGCTTCTTCCGCTTCATCTCGACCACGGAGAGACCGTCGGAGGAGGGGCTGGCCACGGCCTGCGCGATGGCTTCCTCAAGCTGACGATGCTTGCGTTCGAGTTCGACGAGATGGGTCTGCAGCGACATCTGGATCCTCCTGATGAGCGGTTGACAGAGGCACTCTGACATAGAGCCGGCTTCACGTCTGCGGGCCAATCTCGCACCGCAACATGAGATTCTGTGATCGTGACCGGCTCCTTTCCCGGGCGTCACGAATATGACGTGACGGCCCCACGCCGTGCGTCACCACACTTGCGGCGCGGACGGCGTCTCAGCATAGTCGCGGCCAATAACGGCGATGATGAGATGGCTTCATGGGATTCGAGCTCAGCCCGGACGAGATCGAGACCTTCACCACGGAACTGGCGCGCCTGCGCGAGGAGCATCGCGATCTCGACAGCGCCATCGACGCGCTCGAACGCGTCGGCGCGATCAACCAGATCCAGGTGCAGCGGCTGAAGAAGCGCAAGCTCTATCTGAAGGACCGCATCTCGCAGATCGAGGACGCGCTGACGCCCGACATCATCGCGTAGGAAATCCTCTTTTTGGCGGATTAAAGAGAGATTTCGTCTATTTAAATCGATTTACATGGCGGCAAGGCCGCTGTAGAGCAGCACGCGCCATATCCTCGACGCCTACCTGCGAAAGGGCGTGCCCGGCACTCCGTTGCCGACCTCCCGCAGGTGCGCTACAGGCATGGGACGACCGTTTTATTGGGATCAGACCATGGCCAGCCACGGACACCACGCCGACGACATTCCGCAGATGGACTATCGCGAGCACGAGCGCACCTATCAGGGCTTCGTGCACTTCGCCGAAGTCGGCACCGTCGCCTGCCTCGCCATCGTGGCCGCGCTCGCCGTCGGCGGTACCAAGCATGCCTGGGGCACCGCGATCATCGGCACGCTGCTGACGCTCGTCACCACCGGCGTCGGCATTGCCTCGAAGTCGATCGGCTGGAAGGCCACGGCAGTGCCTCTGGTCCTCATGCTGCTGGCGCTGCTGCTCCTGCCCACCTCCCACTGAACCTGCCCCAGAGCGCCCGAGAGGTTCGCCGCCATGCGCATTGCCGTGCCAGCCGAAACGCAGGGGGCGGAAACCCGCGTCGCTGCGACCCCGGAGACCGTCCGCAAATTCATCGGCCTCGGGGCCGAGGTCGTCGTCGAGAAAGGCGCGGGCCTCGCCTCGGGCATCAATGACGCGGACTATGAGGCTGCGGGCGCGAGCATCGCCAAGAACGCCAAGGACGCGCTCAAGGGCGCGGCCATCGTGCTGAAGGTGCGCCGTCCGGCCGAGGCCGAGATCGCCGCGCTGCCCGCAGGCGCGCTCGTCGTCGCGACGATGGACCCCTATGGCAACGAGGCGGCCCTCGAGGCGCTCGCCAAGGCCAATGTTGCCGCCTTCGCCATGGAGTTCATGCCGCGCATCACCCGCGCCCAGGTGATGGACGTGCTCTCCTCCCAGGCCAACCTCGCCGGCTACCGCGCCGTGATCGACGGCGCCGCCGAATATGGCCGGGCCCTGCCGATGATGATGACGGCGGCTGGCACCGTGCCAGCCGCGAAGATCTTCATCATGGGCGTCGGCGTCGCCGGCCTCCAGGCCATCGCCACCGCACGCCGCCTCGGCGCGATCGTGACCGCGACGGACGTCCGCCCGGCCACCAAGGAACAGGTCGAATCGCTCGGCGCCAAGTTCCTCGCCGTCGAGGACGACGAGTTCAAGCAGGCGCAGACGGCGGGCGGCTACGCCAAGGAAATGTCCAAGGAGTATCAGGCCAAGCAGGCCGAGCTCACGGCGAGCCACATCGCCAAGCAGGACATCGTCATCACCACCGCGCTGATCCCCGGCCGCCCGGCGCCGAAGTTGATCTCGGCGGCGATGGTCGAAAGCATGAAGGCAGGCTCCGTCATCGTCGACCTCGCGGTCGAGCGCGGCGGCAACTGCGAACTCGCCAAGCCGGGCGAGGTCGTCACCACTGCGAACGGGGTGAAGATCGTCGGCCATCTCAACGTGCCCGGCCGCCTCCCTGCGACCTCGTCCTCGCTCTACGCCAAGAACCTCTTCGCCTTCGTCGAGACGCTGATCGACAAGACGGAGAAGAAGCTCGCGGTGAACTGGGAGGACGAACTCGTCAAGGCGACCGCCCTGACGAAGGACGGCGCCGTGATCCATCCGAATTTCGCGGCCAAGCCCGCATCCAAGCCTGAGCCTGTCGCCGAGGGGAGCGTCAACAATGGCTAATCCGACACCCGAACAGGCCCTCGAGCAGGCGCGCAGCGCCGCCGCGCTGGCCAAGCAGGCGGCCGAGCTCGCCGAACGCTATGCCGAGCAGGCAGCCCATGCCGCCGGCGCCGCGGTCGGCGTCGACCCGACCGTGTTCCGCCTCGCGATCTTCGTGCTCGCCGTCTTCGTCGGCTACTACGTCGTCTGGTCGGTGACGCCGGCCCTGCATACGCCGCTGATGTCGGTCACCAACGCGATCTCATCGGTCATCGTCGTCGGCGCGCTCTTGGCGGTCGGCGTCGAAGCGCTGCCCGCCCTCGGCGATGGCCCGGTCTGGGCCAAGATCTTCGGCTTCCTCGCCCTGATCCTCGCCTCGGTGAACATCTTCGGCGGCTTCCTGGTCACCGAGCGGATGCTCGCCATGTACAAGAAGAAGGGCTGAGCGCCGATGGCCGCGAATCTGTCCGCCCTTCTCTACGTCGTCTCCGGCGTCCTCTTCATCATGGCCTTGCGGGGCTTGTCGCATCCGACGACCTCCCGCCAGGGCAATCTCTACGGCATGGTCGGCATGGGCATCGCCATCGCCACGACCATCGTCTTCTTCCCGCCGTCCGGCTTCTCGGGCTGGATCCTGGTCGCCGCCGGCATCGCCATCGGCGGCGGCATCGGCGCCTATATGGCCAAGCGCGTCCAGATGACGCAGATGCCGCAGCTCGTCGCCTTCTTCCACTCGCTGGTCGGCATGGCCGCGGTGCTGGTCGCGGCAGCCGCGCTCTATGCCCCGAGCGCCTTCGGCATCGGCAATGTCGGCCAGATCAAGGGCGCGAGCCTGTTCGAGATGGGCCTCGGCGTCGCCATCGGCGCGATCACCTTCACCGGCTCGATCATCGCCTTCCTCAAGCTCGACGGACGCATGAGCGGCAAGCCGATCATGCTGCCGCAGCGCCACGGCATCAATATCGGCCTCGGCATCGCGCTCGTCGTGCTGCTGCTGATCTTCCTGAAGACGGAAAGCCATGTCGTCTTCTGGCTGATCGTGCTGGTCTCGTTTGCGCTGGGCGTGCTGCTGATCATCCCGATCGGCGGCGCCGACATGCCCGTCGTCGTCTCGATGCTCAACTCCTATTCGGGCTGGGCCGCGGCCGGTATCGGCTTCACGCTGGGCAACATGGCGCTGATCATCACCGGCGCGCTGGTCGGCTCGTCGGGCGCGATCCTGTCCTACATCATGTGCAAGGCGATGAACCGGAGCTTCATCTCGGTCATCCTCGGAGGTTTCGGCGGCGACGATGCCGCGGCGGCCGCCGGGGGCGCGGTCGAAGCGCGTCCCGTGAAGCAGGGCTCGTCGGACGATGCCGCCTACATCATGAAGAACGCCGGCAAGGTCATCATCGTGCCGGGCTACGGCATGGCGGTCGCACAGGCGCAACATACGCTGCGCGAGATGGCCGACCTGCTGAAGAAGGAAGGCGTCGAGGTCAAATACGCCATCCATCCGGTCGCAGGCCGCATGCCCGGCCATATGAACGTGCTGCTCGCCGAGGCCAACGTGCCCTATGACGAGGTCTTCGAGCTCGAGGACATCAACTCGGAATTCGGCCAGGCCGACGTCGCCTTCGTGATCGGCGCCAACGACGTGACCAACCCGGCCGCCAAGACCGACAAGTCCTCGCCGATCTACGGCATGCCGATCCTCGACGTCGAGAAGGCCAAGACCGTGCTCTTCATCAAGCGCGGCATGGCCGCCGGCTATGCCGGCGTCGAGAACGAGCTGTTCTTCCGCCCCAACACGATGATGCTGTTCGGCGACGCCAAGAAGGTCACCGACGAGATCGTCAAGGCGATGGCGCACTGAGCGCGAGCATCCTGTCATCACATCGCTGCAAAGGGCCGGCTTCATCGCCGGCCCTTTTCGTTTCAGGCGGCCCGCGACCATGCTCCTGCGAGTGCTGAAATTCGGTCTCACCGCTGCGGCCTGCACCTATATCGCCGTGCTCGCCCTGCTCTATCTGCGGCAGCGCGAGCTGATCTTCCCGCGCAATCCCGCCCGCGCCGACATCGCGCAAGCCGGCCTGCCAGGTGCGGAAGAGATCACGCTGACCACCGCCGACGGTGAACGGCTGCTCGCCTGGGTCGTGCCGCCGCGCACCGGCAAGCCGGTGCTGCTCTACTTCCACGGCAATGCCGGCAATCTCGGCGGCCCCGGCCGCCTCGAGCGCTTCAAGGCCCTCACCGACGACGGCACCGGCCTGTTCGCCGTCAGCTATCGCGGCTATGGCGGCTCGACCGGCAGCCCGACCGAGGAAGGGCTGCATCTGGACGCCCGCGCCGCCTATGGCGCAGCCGCGGAACGTTTCGGCGCAGCCCAGCTCGTCGGCTACGGCGAATCGCTCGGGACCGGCGTCGTCCTGAAGCTCGCAGCCGAGGCGCCGCTGGCGGCCGTGATTCTGGAGGCGCCCTATCTCTCGACCGCCGCGGTAGCGCAGGGCATCTACCCTTACGTTCCGGTCCGCCTGTTGATGCTGGATCAGTTCCAGTCGCAGGCCGTGATCGGACGCGTGCGCGCGCCGCTGCTCGTGCTGCATGGCATGCGTGACGGCGTCATACCCTTTGCCCAGGGCGAGGCGCTCTACGGGCTTGCCAACGCGCCCAAGCGCTTCCTGCGCTTCCCCCAGGGCCGTCATGAGGACTTGCCGGCCCATGGCGCGCTGCCGGAGATCAGGCGCTTCCTCGCCGAGCTCTCGCGCGGCACGCTGGCGGGCGCCGACAGCCGAACAATCGGAGAGTGACTCAGCCGTCACTCTCGGGCAGAGCGCAGCGCAGACCCGAGAGTCTACGGGAAGAGCTGCCCGGGTCGAGCCCGAGCATGACGGCTCCGAAACTCAGCTGCGGAAGAGCCCGCCACCGCCGCCCAGCCGGCCCTGCCCGGCGCGGGCCGTGGCGTTGTTGCCGTCGAGGCCGAGCGCGCGCTGATAGCTCTGGGAGGCTTCCGAGCGCTGGCCGAGCTTCTCCTGGGCGAAGCCGCGGCCGGCCCAGGCATCGGCATTGCGGTTGTCGACATTGAGCGCGGCGGTGAAATCCTCCATCGCAGCGTCATACTTGCCGACCGCGTTCAGGCTCTGGCCACGGGCGATATAGGGCGGTGCGTTGTAGGGATTGCGATCGATCACCGAATCGAAATCCGAGATCGCGTGCTGATGCTGGCCTTCCTTCTGGTAGACCAGACCGCGGGCATGGAAGGCCTCGGCCGATTCCGGATTGAGGCGAATCGCGGTGTTGAGATCCGTCAGCGCCTGCTGGCTGTTGCCCTGGGCGCGCAGCAGGTTGGCGCGCGCGATATAGGCCGGGGCGTAATTGGGCGAAACGGTCGTGGCGCGGTTGAAATCCGCCAGCGCCGCATCGGCGCGGCCGCTCTGGCGCAGGGCGAGGCCGCGATTCGTGTAGGCCGAGCCGAGATTGGGGTCGAGTTGCACCGCCTTGGTGAAATCGGCGATCGCGTCCGAAAACCGGCCGATCCGGGCATAGGCCGCGCCACGCGTATTGTACGGGCCGGGATCGTTGGGATTACGGCTGACCACTTCCGAGAGCGAGCCGATATTGACGTTGGCATCGGCCGCCGAGGCCGTGTCGAGTTCGGCGACGGGCGCTCCCGTCATGGTCGAAACGGTGTCGCAGCCCGCCAGCGCCAGCGCCATGCCCGCCGCCGCAAGCCAGTTCCTGCCACGCATCATGCTTTGTCCCATCGGTCTGGTTCCGTGCTTCATCTGCGGCGCGGCCCCTGCCGGACCGACACCACGTCATCGCGCTCCCCCAACCGACAGCGCCCCGGTGAAGAGAACGCCCGCTTTGTGCCAAAGGTTTGGTTAACGCCGCCGGAAATGCAACTGCGCCCGGAGCAGGCTCCAGGCGCAGTCGGGCCTTGCATCGTCACGAGGCAGCGCGAGTGCTGCCGCAGCGACAAAAATCAGGGACGCTTCGGCTTCACCGGCGCCGGCAGCAGGCCTTCGCGCTGCAGCTTCTTGCGCTGCAGCTTGCGGGCGCGGCGCACGGCCTCGGCCTTTTCACGGGCCTTCTTCTCGGAGGGCTTCTCGTAATGGCCGCGGAGCTTCATCTCGCGGAAGACGCCCTCGCGCTGCAGCTTCTTCTTGAGAGCGCGGAGAGCCTGATCGACGTTGTTGTCGCGAACGAGAACCTGCACGTGATTGTCCGTCTTTAGCGTGTTGGTCAAAAAGGTTTGGCGAGCCGCCCTGCCATGCAGAACGCCCGGAGGATCGTGCCGATAACAGAATTCATTCTGGCTGTCCACGCCGCGGAGCCCGAAAAGGAACTGAAAATAAAGCCCCGCCTCAGGTTTCCGCCAACCTCAGCGCGTCTCCGGCCAAACCCGCGTGACATGGCCCATCTTGCGGCCCGCGCGCGCCGCGCGCTTGCCGTAGAGATGCAGATGCGCGCCGGGCTCGGCCAGCAGCTCGCGCCAGCGCAACGCCGCATCGCCGATCAGGTTTTCCATCTCGACGCGGCCACGCCGCTCGGCCGAACCGAGCGGAAAGCCGCAGACGGCGCGGACATGCTGGTGGAACTGCGAGGTCTGGGCGCCTTCGCTGGTCCAATGCCCCGAATTGTGCACGCGCGGCGCGATTTCGTTGATCACGACGCGCTCGTCCGCCCCTTCACCGACGATGAACATCTCGACCGCGAAGACGCCGATATAGCCGAGTGCCGCTCCGATCTGTCGTGCCGCCTCGATCGCTGTCGCCTCCGTCCCGGCAGAGACCTGGGCGGGGATGCGAGTGAAGGCCAGGATATGGTCGCGATGCTCGTTCTCGCAGAGATCGAAGGCGGCGAAGCTGCCGTCGACCCCGCGCGCCGCGACCACCGAGACCTCGCGCTCGAAGGTGACGAAGCCCTCCAGCACGGCCGGCGAGCGCCCGATCGCCTCATAGGCCTCGGCGAGATCGGTATCCGGCTGGATCTTGACCTGCCCCTTGCCGTCATAGCCGAAGCGGCGCGTCTTCAGCACGCTCGGCCGGCCAAGCGCGACGACGGCCGATTCGAGATCGGCCAGCGAATCGACGGCGCGGAACGGCGCCACCGCAAGGTCGAGATTGGCGACGAACTTCTTCTCGCTGAGCCTGTCCTGCGTCACCGCCAGCGCGCGTGCGCCGGGATGCAGCGGCTTGCGGGCCGCCAGGAAGGCCGCCGTCGCGGCCGGGACATTCTCGAACTCGTAGGTCACGGCATCGACGCCGTCGGCAAAGCGCGCCAGCGCCGCCTCGTCCTCATAGGCGGCGACCGTATGGGCTGCGGCGACATCGAAGGCCGGGTTCTCCGGCTCAGGGGCGAAGATATGGCTCTTGATGCCGAGATCGGCCGCGGCGAGCGCGATCATCCGGGCGAGCTGGCCGCCACCGAGGATGCCGAGAACGGCGCCGGGCGCGAGCCCCACGAAAGCCGGCGCGCTCACGCTTCGTCCTTTACGGGGCGCTCGGCGATGGCTGCGCTCTGGCGGGCGCGATAGGCGTCGAGGCGTGCCGCCAGGGCTTCGTCGGAAAGTGCCAGAACGGCAGCGGCGAGCAGGGCCGCATTGACCGCACCGGCGCGGCCGATGGCGAGCGTGCCGACGGGAATGCCGGCCGGCATCTGCACGATCGAGAGCAGGCTGTCCTGCCCCGACAGCGCCTTCGATTCGACCGGGACGCCGAAGACGGGCAGCGGCGTCAGCGAGGCCGTCATGCCCGGCAGATGGGCAGCACCACCAGCGCCGGCGATCACCACCTTGAAGCCTTCGGCCTTGGCACCGGTGGCGAACTCGACCATGCGCTGCGGCGTGCGATGGGCGGAGACGATGCGGTCGTCATGGCCGATGCCGAGCGTATCGAGCGTCTCGGCGGCGTGGCGCATCGTCGCCCAGTCGGATTGGCTGCCCATGATGATGGCGACGGGCGAAGACGTGGTGGCCATGGCAGGGAGCGCTTCCGGAACGCTGTGGAGGAAGCGCGCGATCTAGACCGGCAAATGCCGCCGAAGCAAGCGCCGAATCGGCTGCGCCGGCCCAAACTCGTCGGAAATGCCTCAGCTGCTCGCCACCAGCCCCGCCCGGGCCATTGCAGAGGCCTGATCGGCAGCGATCCTCTCGACCTTGAACCCCTCGATCTCCGCCTCGAACAGGCGGTGGAAATTCAGCTCCGCGTCGAGATGCAGGAAGACGCCACCCAGCCCGATCGCGGCGCGGTCCATGAAGACGAACTCGCGCGGCACCGTCACCGGTCCCTTCTGCTTGAGAGCCTGGTGCACCCGGAAAGCCTCGCGGCGTCCGTATTCGGCCGGGCTCACCCCTTCGGCGATACGGCGCGTCCGGTCTTCCAGCAGCGGCCCGTAAATGAAGCGGGCCCAGATGTTCAGCGTGTCGACGAGGTCCTTCGTCAGCCCCTTGAAGCCCCAGGTCTCATAGGCGTGGACGACGCGCGCCTCGTCGCCCTCCAGCAGGCCGCGATAGAGATCGACCACACCGCCGACGAAGGACGGCGGGAAGATCCGGATGCAGCCATAGTCGAGCAGGTTGATGCCCTGTGCCGCCCCGCCCTCCGAGAAGACCGTGTAGTTGCCGAGATGCGGATCGCCGTGGATGACGCCGTGATGGCTGAAGGGTCGCCACCACGCCCTGAACATCGCCGTCGAGATCCGGTCGCGCGCCTGCTGGTCGTCCTGCTTGTGGGTCAGGATGCCGTCGCCCTCGAGCCAGTGCATGGTCAGGAGCCGCCGCGTCGAGAGCGAAGCCTCCAGTGCCGGCACACGCACCTCCGGCGTATCCGCCAGCATGTCCCGGTAGAGGGCGATGTGCTTGCCCTCGCGCTGGTAGTCGAGCTCTTCGCGGACGCGGGCGCCGATCTCCTTGGCGATCTCCGTGGTGTCGATGATCGGGTCCATGCGCCGGTGCAGCGCAAACAGGATTTCGAGCTGGGCGATGTCGGCCTCGACAGCCGATTCCATGTCGGGATATTGCAGCTTGCAGGCGAGCGCCGCGCCGTCCCGCGTCGTGGCGCGGTGCACCTGGCCGAGCGAGGCCGCCGCCGCCGGCTTGAGGTCGAATTCGCCGAAGCGCTCGCGCCAGCTCGCCCCGAGTTCCGCCATCATCCGGCGCTTGACGAAGGCGGCCCCCATCGGCGGTGCCTGCGACTGCAACTTCTGCAGTTCGGCGGCGTATTCCGGCGGCACGACGTCGGGGATGGTGGCGACGAGCTGCGCGACCTTCATGATCGGGCCCTTCAGCCCGCCCAGCGCCTTGGCCAGCGCCTCGGCATTGGACGCGTTGCGCCCGTCGAGGCCAAGCAGCCGCGTGCCGGCAATCCGCGCCGCGACCCCGCCGACATTCGCTCCGACGCGGGCATAGCGCGCCGCGCGGGCGGAAAAGCGATTGGCTTCGGTATCGCGGTCGGACATGGGCTCGGCGCTTTCGAAACGGGTCGCCCCACATGTAGGGCGCCTCGCAGCGCAGACCAAGCCGCCGCCTGCCCTCAGATCCTGTAGATGCGCTTCGCGTTGTCGTGGAAGAGCTTGCCCCGATCGGTTTCAGGAAACATCGCCGTTGCCTCGAGGAACCCCGAGAAGATCGTGTCGAAAGCGCCGACGAGACTGTCGACCGGGAAATTGCTGGCGAACATCGCCCGGTCGGTCCCGAAGATGGCGATGGCGTCGCGGATGACGGGCCCGTTGTTCGCGACCGTCCAGGATTGGCCGGGCAGGCCGATGCCCGAGATCTTGATCGCGACGTTCGGCTGGGCCGCGGCTTTACCCAGAGCCCGCCGCCAGGCGGAGAGCGCCTCGGAGCTGCGGTCCGCCGGCAGGCCGGTATGATTGATGATCAGCGGTGTCGCCGGGAAATCCCTGGCAAGATCGGCAGCGGCTTCGAGATGCCACCACGGCGTCTGCAGGTCGTAGGACAGGCCGTGGCGTTCCAGCAGCGCATAGCCATCGCGCCATGCCGGATCGTCCATCGAGCCCGGGGCGCCCCTCCTCGCCTCCACCGGCTTCGGCGTCGCGGCGGGCTTGTGCCGGACGCCGCGCACGATCGGCACCGACGCATGCGAGGCGAGCAGGGCCGCGGCCTCGGGCGCCGCAAAGTCGCACCAGGCGACGACGACCGAAGGCAACCCTTCCGCCTTCGACACGGCAGCAACCCAGCGACTTTCCTCGGCCGCCTTCTCGCGCGCCCACTCCGCCTCGACATAGACGGAGGCCACCACCGGCCAGCCGGCCGTGTCGGCGCGGTAGTCGGCCGGCATGTAGTCGCGGCAGATCGGGGAGTAGTCGCCATAGCGGAAAGGCACGCGCTCATGCTTCAGCCAGGGCAGATCGTTGGCGAGGTCCCAGACATGGTGATGCGCGTCGATCACCGCCTTTGGGCGTTGCGGAAGCTCGCTCATGACCGCACCTCGCCTCGCTTCGCGGCATCGTGCTCGTAGAGCCTGACGACGGCGGCCGAATCCGACATTTCATGGCCGAGCGCGACATAGTCGCCGTAGCGCTTTACGCCCTGCTCGATCACCTTCAGGTCGAGCCCGAGCCCCTGCGCGAAGGCCGAGACCGCCTTCAAATCCTTCAGCAATTGCCGCGCATAGCTCGATGGCGGCTCGAAGGCGCGGGCCTGCATCTGCGGATAGAGCCGCTGCAGCAGGCTGCTGTCGGCATGTCCTCCGGCGAGGCATTGCGGCAGCCGTGCCGCATCGATCCCGGCCGCCTCGGCCAGCATCAGCGCCTCCGCCATCACGACATAGCCCGTGCCGACGATCGCCTGGTTGATGATCTTGGTCGTCTGCCCCGCGCCGACTGGCCCCATCAGGGTCAGGTTGCCGGCCATCTGCGCGAGGATCGGCTTTGCCTTCTCGAAATCGTCCGGCGAGCCGCCGGCCATCACCGTCATGCCGCCATTGCGGGCGAGCTGCGGCCCGCCCGAGACCGGAGCATCGACCCAGCCGGCGCCGGTCAGCGCCTTCAGCTTGGCAGCGACAGCCCGTGTTCCCTCCGGATCGGCCGTCGAGAAATCGATCACCAGCGTCGGGCCGGCTCCCGCGACCGCGACCCCGTCCTCGGCGAGAACGCAGCGCTCGACCGCCGCCATGTGCAGCACGCAGAGCATGACGATGTCGCTCGCTGCGGCGACGGCGGCCGGCGTCGCGGCAGCGACCGCGCCATGCGGCACGACCGTTGCCAGCCGTTCCGGCTCGAGATTCCAGACCGTGACGGGAAAGCCGAGATCGAGCAGCCGGCGCACCATCGCCTCGCCCATGATGCCGATGCCGATGAAGCCGATGCGCGAACGGTTCGTGGTTTCGCTCATGCTCCGGCTCCCGCCTCCGGGGCCAGCAGCCCCAGTTCAACCAGCTCGCGGCGAAGTTCGTCGCCATGTTCGTCCAGCAAGGGCGGCGGCCGACGCATCTGCTGCGGCGTGGCGCTGAGCTTGACCGGGAAGCCGAGCGCCTTGAACGCCCCCTCGGCCGGATGGGGCACCATCTGCACCATCTCGCGCGCCACGGCCTGCTCGCTGACCACGGCCTCCGCATAGTCGAGGATCGGTGCCGCCGGCACGCCGGCCGCCAGCAGCCCGTCGATCCAGTCCTGCCTCGTGCGGCTCGCGAAGGTCGGCGCCATCGCGTCGATCAGGGCGAGCCGGTTGGCGAGACGCGCGGCATTGGTCGAGAAGCGCTCGTCCAGTTGCAGCTCCTCGCGGCCGAGCACCTTGATGAGCTTCAGCCACAGCCCCTGATTGGCTGCGCCGATGACGAACCAGCCATCGGCGGCCTCGACGGCCTGATAGGGCGCCGACATGCGGTTGGCCGAACCGATCGGCTCAGGTGTCTTGCCCGTGCCCCAGAGCTCCGTCGTCTCCCAGACCGAGAGCGCCAGCGCCGCCTCGAACAGCGAGGCATCGATGAACTGCCCCTCGCCGGAGTTCTGACGGCCGATCACGGCGCTCAGCACCGCATAGGCGGTAAAGAGCCCGGCGCCGAGATCGGCAACGGGAATGGAATTCTTGGCCGGCTCCTGGCCGGGCAGACCGTTCGAACTCAGCACGCCCGAGACCGCCTGCGCGATCAGGTCGAAGCCCGGCCGCTGCGACCACGGCCCGGTCTGGCCGAAGCCCGAGATGCTGGCATAGATCAGCCGCGGATTGAGCGAGCGCAGCGTCGGGTAGTCCATGCCGAGCCGGGCAGCGACGCCGGGGCGTGCATTCTCGATCAGGACATCGGCCGTCCGAACCAGCGCGTAGAGCACCTCGCGATCGGCGTCCTGCTTGAGGTCGAGCGCGATGCTGCGCTTGTTGCGATTCAGCGCCAGGAAGCCCGGGCTGTCCGCGCCCTTGAGCCGGAAGCCCATCGACTGCCGGGTCGAATCGCCCGTGCCGGGCGGCTCGATCTTGATCACGTCGGCGCCCATATCGGCCAGCAGCATGCAGCAGAACGGCCCGGCCATGACCTGCGAAATATCGAGCACCCTGATGCCTTCGAGCGGCAGCGCCATGGTTCACATCCTCCCTGCTCGGGCCGGTTTCGCAAACTGATCGCCTCACCCGGCCTCGTTGTTCCCATCCCTGTCAGCGTCACGAGCCGACGCGTTCATCCCCCGCCCGATCGCCCAGCGCCATGTCGAGCACGCGTGCGACATGCAGCGCCTCGCGTTGGGCTCCGTCATGGATCTGGTGGCGGCAACTCGTGCCGTCGGCGACAAGCAGATCGTCAGCTTCGGCCTTGCGCACCGCCGGCAGCAGCGAGAGCTCGGCCATCGCCATCGATACCTCGATCGTCTGGGCGCCATAGCCGAAGGCGCCCGACATGCCGCAGCAGCTCGATTCGATCGGGCGCACCTCGAGGCCGGGAATGGCGCGCAGGGTCGCCTCGACCGCCCCCATCGCAGCGAAGGCCTTCTGATGGCAATGACCGTGGAGATGGGCGACGCGCGCGCCCTGCTCCTTGAACGGAAGCGTCGTCGCACCCGTCTTCAGATCGGTCGCGAGCAGCTCCTCGAACAGGAACGCGGCGTCGGCCACGGGCGCGACTTCGGCCCTGGGCAGGATCGCCGCGAACTCGTCGCGGAAGGTCAGCAGGCAGGACGGCTCCAGCCCGACGATGCGCGCGCCCTTGGCGACATAGGGCGACAGAGCGTCAAGCGTACGCCGCGCCTCCTTGCGCGCCTCGTCCACCAGCCCGGCCGAGAGGAAGGTGCGCCCGCAGCAGAGCGGCCGGCCACCATCCTGGGGCTCGACGCGGTGCAACCGATAGCCGCCTGCCGCCAGCACCCGCTCGGCCGCTTCGAGATTCTCGCGCTCGAAATAGCGGTTGAAGCTGTCGCCGAAGAGCACGATGTCGCGCCCGTCGCCCTTCACATCGGCAACACCGGCGGGCCTGCCCAGCTGCCGCCACGGTCGGCGCCAGACCGGCAGCGAGCGCCGCGCCGAGAAGCCAAGCCAGCGCTCGCTCAACTTGGCCAGAAGCGGGATCCGGTCGCGCAGGTTCATCAGCGGCGCCAGCCTCGCCGCCCAGGGCGCATAGCGCGGCAGGTACGCGATCAGCCGCTCCTTAAGCGGCAGCCCATGCCGTGCATGATAATGGCTCAGGAACTCGATCTTCATCCGGGCCATGTCGACGCCTGTCGGGCAGTCGCGCTTGCAGCCCTTGCAGGAGACGCAGAGATCGAGCGCCTCTTTCATCTCGGGCGAGGTGAACGCGTCGGGGCCGAGCTGGCCGGAGATCGCGAGCCGCAAGCTGTTCGCCCGGCCGCGCGTGACATGCGTCTCGTCCTGCGTCGCGCGCCAGGACGGGCACATCGTCCCGCCCGACATCTTCCGGCAGGTGCCGTTGTTGTTGCACATCTCGACCGCGCCGCCGAACCCGCCCCAATCCGACCAGTCGAGCGCCGTCTGCCTCGGGACCCGCGTCTCGTAGCCCGGAGCGAAGCGCATCAGGCTGCGATCATCCATCCGGGGCGGCCGCACGATCTTGCCGGGGTTCAGCCGATTGTCGGGATCGAACCCGTCCTTCACCTCCTCGAAGGCGCGCGTCAGCTTGCTGCCAAACATCGGCTCGACGAATTCCGAGCGCGAGATGCCGTCGCCATGCTCGCCCGAGAACGAGCCCTTGAAGCGCCGCACCAGGTCGCAGGCCTCCTCGGCGATGCCGCGCATCGCCCTGACCCCGGCCTCCTCCTTCATGTTGAGGATCGGCCGGACATGCAGGCAACCGACTGAGGCATGAGCATACCAGGTGCCGCGCGTGCCATGCCGCTCGAACAGCGCGGTGACCGCGTCGGTATAATCGGCGAGATGTTCCAGCGGGACGGCACAATCCTCGATGAAGGAGACCGGCTTCCCGTCACCCTTCATCGACATCATGATGTTGAGGCAGGCCTCGCGCACCTCCCAAACCGGCTTCTGCCGGGCAGGCTCGACCACCTCGACGACGGCGTCGGCAAAGCCATGATCGGCCATGCACTGGTCGAGCCGCTTGAGATCGCGCTTCAGCGCGGCGAGGTCGTCACCGGCGAATTCGACCAGCAGCAGGCAGTTCGGCTGGCCTTTGGTGATATCGGCGAGGGTGCGCACGAAGAGCGGAATATCGGCACCGAGCACCAGCACGTTGTTGTCGACCAACTCGACCGCAACCGGCCCCAGCGCCACGATATGCTGCGTCGTCTCCATCGCGGCGCGAAAGCTCGGGAAATGGCAGACGCCCATCACGCGATGCTGCGGCAGGGGCGAAAGTTTCAGCGTCGCCTCGGTGGTGATCGCGAGCGTGCCTTCCGAGCCGACCAGCAGATGCGAGAGATTGGGCTGCGCGGGCAGAAGCTCGTCGAGATTGTAGCCGCCGACACGCCGCTGCACCTTCGGGAAGATCGCCTCGATCTCGGCGCGCTGCCCCTCCGCCAGCGCCAGCATCCGCGTCATCAGATCCCGTGCGCGGGCCGAGGCATTGTCGCCGATCGCGCCTTCACCCAGCGCGAAGGCCTCGCCGTCATGGAACATCGCCTTCAGGGCGATGACGTTGTCGACCATCTTGCCGTAACGCAGCGAGCGCGCACCGGACGAGTTGTTGCCGGCCATGCCGCCAAGCGTGCAGCGGCTTGCTGTCGATGGCTCGACCGGAAAGAACAGCCCGTCCTTCCTGAGATGCGCGTTCAGCGCCTCCAGCACGAGGCCGGGCGCGACCGAGACCGTGCGCGCCGCCGGGTCATAGGATCGGATCGCGTTGAAGTGCCGGCTCATGTCGAGGATCAGCGCATCGCCGATCGGCTGGCCGTTCTGCGAGGTGCCACCGCCCCGCGCGACTACCGGCACGCCGTGCTCGGCCGCGATCGTCAGGGCAGCGGCAATGTCGGCCTCCGATTTCGGGAAGGCCACACCCTGCGGGATGATCTGGTAGATCGAGGCGTCCGTCGCGTAGCGCCCGCGCGTGAAGGCGTCGAAGCGAACCTCGCCCGACAACGCATGCGCCAGACGGCGTTCGAGGCCGAGATTGCGGGCATGGGATCTGGCCAGTGCCGGCTGGTTCATCACCGGCCTGCAGCATCGCCGGCGCCCGGTCGTGGCTTGGCCATATCGTCATCTCCCAAGTCGCGCTCTGACGGCGCCGTCGGGAGAGCCTAACGCAAAGTATACTGCATTCAATCTGAAAATAAGCGCGACCGAAATGACGACCGATCAGCCGACGTCCTCAGCCTGCGCCGCCTTGCGCTTGTTGCGCAGGTGCTGGAACAGGATATCGCTCAACTCGCTGCCGGAACGACGGCGCAGCGCATCGAGAATCGCCTCGTGTTCGCGCATCGCCTCGCCCCAGCGATCTCGATCGGTCGCGAGATTCGCCGAATAGCGCACCCGCCGGATCCGCCCGGCGAAGCCCGCATAGGTCGCCTTCAATGCGGCATTGCCGGCCGCCTCGACGATCATGCGGTGGATCTCCTGGTTGCACTGAAAATAGCCGTGCATGTCGCGACGCAGATAGAAGCGGTACATCTCGTGATGAACCCGCTCGATCTCGGCGATCTCCTCGTCGCTGATCCGCTCGCAGGCCAACCGGCCCGCCAGCGCCTCGAGACCGCCCATCACGTCGAATAATTCGCGCAGATCGTCGGCGCTCAGGACACGCACCCGCGCGCCACGATTGGGCAGGAGATCGATCAGCCCCTCGGACGCCAGCACCTTGAGTGCCTCGCGCAATGGCGTGCGCGAAATCCCGAAGCGCTCGCAGAGCAGGCGCTCGGGAACGCGCGCGCCGTCTTCGAGATTACCCTCGACGATGTAGTCGCGCAGCGCCGCCAGCAACTCACCGTGAAGCGTGGCGGACGCGCGCGGCAACTCGCCGGGCGCCGTCAAGACCGCGCCCGCGCCATCGTCAGCCAACCTGTCCAGAACGGTTTCCGCCATGAATCATCGCTAGTTCAGCAGGTAGCGCTGTCGAGTGTGATCCGGCCCATTATGAGCGCGATCATGAGATTGCCAAAGCAAAAAATGAATGCAATTTTGCGCAACTAGGTGACGCGGTGCCGATGGCAGCGAAAAGCCCGAAGCTGAAGAAGGGCCAAGGAGGACAGCATGAGCGCGCAACAGGGACGGCATTTCCTGCACATCCCGGGTCCCAGCCCGATTCCCGATCGCATTCTGCGCGCCATCGCGATGCCGATCATCGACCACCGCAGTGCCGAATTCGCGGCACTCGGCAAGCATGTGCTGGAAGGCTGCAAGGCGGTCTTCAAGACGACGCAGCCCGTGGTCATCTACCCAGCCTCGGGCACGGGCGCCTGGGAAGCCGCCATCGTCAACACGCTATCGCCCGGCGACACCGTACTGATGGCCGAGACCGGCCATTTCGCGACGCTGTGGAAGCAGATCGCCACCCGTTTCGGCATCCAGGTCGAATTCATTCCCGGTGACTGGCGCCGTGGCGCCGACCCTGCCGCGATCGAGGCGAAGCTATCCGAGGACAAGGCCCGCCGGATCAAGGCCGTGATGGTCGTCCACAACGAGACCTCGACCGGCTCGACCAGCCGCATCGCCGAGATCCGCAAGGCGATCGACGCCGCCGGCCACCCGGCCCTCTTCATGGTCGATACCATCTCCTCGCTCGCCTCGGTCGACTACCGCCATGACGAATGGCAGGTCGACGTCACCGTCTCCGGCTCGCAGAAGGGACTGATGCTGCCGCCTGGCCTGAGCTTCAACGCCATCTCCGAGAAGGCAATGGCTGCATCCAAGGCCAACAGCCTGCCGCGCTCCTACTGGGACTGGCAGGAGATGGTGAAGATCAACGCCGGCGGCTTCTTCCCCTACACGCCCGCGACGAACCTGCTCTATGGCCTCAAGGAAGCGCTCGCGATGCTGCAGGAGGAAGGGCTCGACAACGTCTTCGCCCGGCACAAGCGCCTCGCCGCCGCCTGCCGCGCTGCGGTCCAGGCCTGGGGACTGGAAGTGCTCTGCCAGAACCCGGCCGAGCATTCGCCGGTCCTGACGGCGGTACTGATGCCGCCGAGCCATGACGCCGACCGCTACCGCAAGATCACGCTGGAGAAGTACAACATCTCGCTGGGCTCCGGCCTCGGAAAGGTCGCCGGCAAGGTCTTCCGCATCGGCCATCTCGGCGAGTGCAACCAGCTTGCCTTGCTCGGCGCACTGTCGGGCGTCGAGATGGGGCTCGCGGCAGCCGGCGTCCCCCATCGCTGCGGCGGCGTCCAGGCCGCGATGGCCGCATTCGAGGGCAGCAACGAGGCCAACGCCCCGAAGGCGGCTGTTGCCTGAAACCCGCAGGGCGAGGTCAGGGCTGGCCGATCCGTTCGATGGCCCAGCGGAAGGGCACGTCCGAAACGCGGATGAAGCCGAGATGCGGATGGTCCATGTCGATGATCAGGACCATCGCCGCACTCACCGAGAGGGCGCAGATGAACAGCGTCGCCACGACCGTGCCATTGCCCGGCGCCAGCAGGCCGAATGAAGCGAAGAGCAGTGTGAACCACATGATGAGGACGGCCAGGAAGGGCGTCGGGAAGCCCCCCACCTCGCTCTCCGCGCGAACCCAACGCGCTTCGGCAAGGTCCCCGCTGAGCTGAAGCGCACGCTGCTGCAAGGCACGTTGAGACTCCGATTGCGGCATTAGATTTCTCAGCCGCTCCTGAGCCGCCTCGATCTCGAGGCCTTCACTGAACGGATGGTCGCCGCCGGCGTCGTCCTGCTCGGCTTTCAGTCGTACCTGGACGATCGCCTTGAGCTTTGCACGCAGCTCGGCCGTCTCCTGGCCGTACTGCGCCAATACTCGGTCAAGCAGCACGATGCGCGCCGCTGATGTCCGCCGATCGGCGCTGGCATCGTCGAAGGTCCGCTTGGCCGAGGCGATCAGGAGGCCGAGCGCGAGGGCAGAAAGCGTGCCGATGATCGCCGTCGCCAGCTTGATCGCATCGCGCGATTCCTGCGCGAGATGATGATCCGGCAGGCGCGAGCGCAGATACATGCCCACGAGGGCTCCGCCGAACACACAGACAAAGGCGATCGCGCCGACACCGATGGGGCTCATGGTTGAAACCTGACCATTGCATGCCGGTTGAGGCATGCCCCGAGGCGCCGGCAAACCAGTCTGGCACGAATGATCGGGTTGACGCTACGTCCGGCGCTTCGTCTCGCGCTGCGCCAGATCCCCGCGAACCTCGGCCGCGCTCGCAGGGCGCCCGCCCGCCGCCTCGACCAGCCGCACCGTCCGGCCGATCAGCGCGGCATTCGTCTGCGTCGCTCCGAAGGGTGCGTCCTCGAGCCCGCCGCGGACATGCACGCCGCGTGCGACCGCCACCGGGATCAGCCCGGTCAGGTCGACGCCCAGCCCCGCGATCATCACCGGAGCATCGGGAGCATCTTCCGCCAGCAGTTTCAGATGCGCATCGAGTGCCCAGTCACGCGGCGGGAAGCCCCAGGCGAAGGCATCCGTGAACATCAGCCGGTAGATCGGGCAGGGCATGCCGGGATAGGCCTTGGCCAGCGCGGCGCCGAGCCTGGTGAAGCCGGGCTCGTAAATCGCATAGCTCGGATGGACCCGGTAGTGCTGCGCCGCCTCCATCCCCTCTCGGATATGCTCGCCCGGATTCTGATAGATGAAGCCCGGCTCGCCCGAGGGGATGCCGGCGAAGGTTGTCCAGTTGCAGGATCCGGGGTCGAGAACGCCCCATTCCGCGAGGCCGCGCTTCGCCAGTTCCTCCAGATGGGTGTAGCGGCCGGAACCGATCATGTCGCCGGCATAGCCGGAGCCGAGGATCGGAATCGTCGGATAGACGATGGCATCGACCTTGGCGCGGATACCCTCGATCGCCTGCGCATAAAGCTCCCAATCGTCGCGCTGCCGCCCGGTCTCCACATCGTAGACATGCAGATGCACGATCGCGGCGCCCGCCTCGACGGCAGCAATGCCGTCCGCGACGATGTCGGGTATCGTGATCGGAATGCCGGGCTGGCGCTCCTTGCCCCAGGGACCGTTGATCGCGGCCTCGATCCAGATCGGCGTCGTCATGCAAGCATTTCCTCACGCCGGTCATTCGTGTGCCGGCCTGATGCGACCATAGGCGGCCTCCGCCGGGCTTGTCAGCCGACAGGGGCGCCGGGCAACATCGCCGAAAACGCAACACGATGAGGAGGAACGTCCCGGTGCTCGAACGCCGTGCGACCTATCGCGAAACCGTCGACCGCTTCGCCTGGAACATCCCTGCGCATTTCAACATCGGCGTCGCCGCCTGCGACCGCCATGCCGATGGCAGCGGCCGGCCGGCGCTGATCTACGAGGACGAGGCGACCGGCGTCGCGACCCTGAGCTTCGACGAGCTGAAGCAGGCGAGCAACCGCATCGCCAACATGCTGCGCGGCCATGGCATCGGACAAGGCGAGCGCGTCGGTATCCTGCTGCCGCAGCGGCCGGAAACGGCGATGGCGCATCTCGCCGTCTACAAGATGGGCGCCATCGCGCTGCCGCTCTTCATCCAGTTCGGTCCCGAGGCTCTGGAGCACCGGCTGCAGCACAGCGGCGCCGCGGCCCTGATCACTGATGCCGAGAACCTCGCCAAGATCGAGGCGATCCGTGGCGCCCTGCCCGACCTGCGGCGCATCTTCGTCATCGACGGCGCAGGTGGCCATCTCGATCTGGCGGCCGAAATGGCGAAAGCCTCAGACGCGTTCACGCCCGTCGACACCCGCGCCGACGATCCTGCGCTGATCATCTACACCTCAGGGACGACCGGGAAACCGAAGGGCGCGCTCCATGCCCATCGCGTCCTGCTCGGCCATCTGCCCGGCGTCCAGGTGCCGCAATCCTTCTTTCCGCAATCAGGCGACCTGTTCTGGACCCCGGCCGACTGGGCCTGGATCGGCGGCCTGCTCGATGTGCTGTTGCCGAGCCTCTGTTGCGGAGTGCCGGTCCTGGCTTCGCGCGCCCGCAAGTTCGATCCGGAAGCGGCCTTCGACCTGATGGCACGGCACGGGGTCCGCAATGCCTTCCTGCCGCCGACCGCGCTGAAGCTGATGCGACAGGTTCGCGACCCACGCCGCTTCGGTTATGCGATGCGCTCGATCGGCAGCGGCGGCGAGACGCTCGGCGCCGATATGCTCGACTGGAGCCGCGAGACCTTCGGCTTCGCCGTCAACGAGTTCTACGGCCAGACCGAGGCCAACCTGCTCGTCGCCAATTGCGAGAGCCTGTTCCCGATCAGGCCGGGCTCGATGGGCCGCGCCGTGCCGGGCCATCGCGTCGCAGTGGTTTCGCCTGAAGGAGAACCACTGCCGGCGGGCGAAGCAGGGCTGATCGCCGTCGCCCGACCCGATCCCGTGATGATGCTGGAATACTGGCGCCAGCCCGAAGCCACCGCCGCGAAATTCGCCGGCGAGTGGCTGCTCACCGGCGATACCGGCACCTGCGACGAGGACGGCTATTTCTGGTTCCAGGGCCGCGACGACGACATCATCTCGTCCGGCTCCTATCGCATCGGCCCCGGCGACATCGAGGACTGCATCATTCGCCATCCGGCCGTGCTGATGGTCGCCGTCATCGGCGTCCCCGACCCGGTGCGCACCGAGATCGTCAAGGCCTTCATCCTGCCCAAGCCCGGCGTCGAAGCCTCGGATGCGCTGGCTGCCGAAATCCAGGCCTTCGTGCGCGACCGGCTGGCAGCCTACCAGTATCCGCGCGCCATCGAGTTCGTGACGGAATTGCCGATGACGGCGACGGGCAAGATCCAGCGCAAGAATCTCCGGGAGATGGAAATCGAGAGGCAGCGCAGCGCCTGACTTAACCCACCTCCAGCACCAGCTCGAAGGTCATCAGCACGGGATTGTCGCCGCGCACGAGCCGTCCGCTCGCCATCGACCCGGTGAAGTCGACCAGCGCGACATCGATCTGCGCCTGCGGTCCCGCCCCCTCATCGGCGATCCGTCCCGCTGTGATCGCGACCTCCGTGGCGAAACTCTCCACCCCGTCGCCATCCACGAACCGCGCCTCGATCGTCGACCCGACCCCGCCATGAATTGTCGCGCGTGCGATCCCGCGCTCGGCACAGAAACGCTCCAGCGCCCCGCAGAAATCGACATTCGGCTTGACCCTGAGCGCAAAGAAGCGGCCCTCGCGCGTCGCCCCGAGGAGCTCCGCCGGCTTCGGTCCGAACAGCTTGAAATTGGTCTCGCTGTCTGGTTCGGCGACAAAGGCCGCGCCGTCGAGCCCGACGGCAGGCAGCGTGATCGTCTCGGCGACCATCGTCTCGTCCGGCAGGATATGCCCGCCGCTACGCTTGCCGTCGCCTTCCAGCCAGAGCGCATGGGCATGGAAGAACGGCGCCCCGTCGCGCTGGCCGAAGGTGATCGCGCCGGTCTCGATACGGGCGGTGCCGGCAGGGCGGAAGGTCTCGCTGTAGAAGGCCGCATGCTCCGGCGTGCTCGACAGCGCCGGCATGACATAGGCGAAGGGTGAGAGAGCGAGCCCGTCGAGCTTCGCCACGCCTGAGGTGAAACCGGCGGCCGCGAAGCTGCGCCTGACGGCCTCCAGCAGCGGCAGCCCCGCCTCCAGCGTCATGGGGAAGCGCAGGCCATGGCACTCGGCCGACTGGATGCGCTCGGCCGTGCCGGTGCCGGGCTGTTCGATCCGCCTCACGACGCCTTCCCCTTGAGCCACTCAAGCTCGCCGCGTGCCTCCAGCTCATCGCGGACGAGACGCTTGGGCACCTTGCCATAGCCGGATTTCGGCAGGGCATCCCAGAAGAAGAAGCGCTTCGGCATCTTGTAGCGGGCGATCTTCTCGGAGAGGAAGCCGGCGATCTCGGCCTCGCTCGCGCGCTCGCCGCCGCGGCAGACGCAGACCGCGACACCGATCTCGCCCCAGACCGGATCGGGCAGGCCGAGCACCGCGACCTCCGCGATCGCCGGATGGGTCAGGATCTTCTCCTCGATCTCGCGCGGATAGATGTTCGAGCCGCCGGAGATATACATGTCCGAGGCCCGGCCGGTGATGAAGACATAGCCCTGCTCGTCCATATGGCCGAGGTCGCCGGTGCGGAACCAGCCATTGCGGAACGACTTCGCATTGGCCTCGGGGTTGTCGTAGTAGCCGGCGAAGACCGCCGGGCCGATCACGCAGATCTCGCCCTGAACGCCGGGCTCGACCTCCCTGCCCTCGTCGTCCTGGATCTGCACCTGCATGCCGGTGCGGGCGAAGCCGCAGCTTCCCACCCGTGCCTGCGGCCCGTCCTCGGCCTCGTGCAGGGCGGGCGGCAGCACGGTGATGTTGCCGGTCACCTCGCCCAGTCCGAAATACTGCACCAGCACCTTGCCGAGCTTGGCGAGCGCCCGCTTCTGGTCCTCGCGATACATCGGCGCGCCCGCATAGATGACGTAGCGCAGTGAGGAATGGTCATGCGTGTCGACCGCCGGATGCTCGACCAGCATCTTCAGGATCGTCGGCACGGTGAAGAGGCTGGTGACGCGGTGGCGCGCGATCAGCCGATAGGCCTCGTCGATGTCGAAGCGCTCGGTCGGCAGCAGGATCGTCGTCGCACCATGCGCCGCCAGCATGAGTTGGTGCACGCCTGCGCCATGCGACAGCGGCGCCACGACCAGCGAGGCGTCGGCCTCGGTCGTGCCTGGCACGAGGTCGCAGAGATGGTTGGTGATCACGAATCCCATCTGGCCATGGGTCAGCACTGCGGCCTTGGAACGCCCGGTCGTGCCCGAAGTGAAGAAGAACCAGCACGGGTCGTCATGCTCGACGGCAACGTCGACGACGCGCTCGCCGAGATGGCGCGCGATCACCTCGCTGACATCGGCCTCGCCGAAGCTGCCCGGCCCGATCCGCCAGGTGAACTCCGGCGCGGGCGAGGCCGCGGAAACGGCCGCCGCGTGCTCGGGGAAATCGCCATGGCAGAGGAAGGCCTTTGCGCCCGAAGAAGTCGAGAGATAGGCGACCTCGTCCGGCAGCAGACGGAAATTCGTCGGCACCCAGACCGCGCCGAGCCGGAAGGTCGCGAACATCGAGACGAACATGGCGTCGCAGTTCTTGGAATGGACCAGGATGCGGTCGCCCTTGCCGATGCCGCGCGCCCGCAGGCCAGCAGCCAGCGCCGACACCTGCGCGTCGAGCTCGGCCCAGCTCAGCGTCAGATCGCCCCAGATGAAGGCGGGGTGGGCGCTAAGCCGGCGCGCATTCTGCGCGGCGATATGGCCGAGATTCATCACCCGCCGCGTCATCGGGATGACGCCGCCAGCGGGAGCAGTGGGGGACTTCGATGCTGCCATGTCAGGCACTCCCATATCGATTGCCGCCGATTGGCCGATCGCTCGCTTCGGCTGCTTGAAAATCCGCGCCGTCATCCCGGACGCAGCGCAGCGACGATCCGGGATCCATCGCTGAACCGTCCCGGAGCGGGTCCCGGGTCTCCCTACGGTCGCCCGGGACGACCAGCGCCTTCTGCTGCCAGCCGCGCACTAGGCTCGCCTCGCCTCGGCCGTCGCGGCCGCGGGCCGCCCGACCGCCCGGCTCGCCGTCTTGCGTCCGGACACGAACATCTCGGCCAGCAGCCGCTCCATCCGGGCGACCTCCTGCGCGAGGTGGCCGGCGAGTTCCTCCTGCCGTGCCGGCTGCATGCGGCTGTCGATTGCGGCAAGGCTGAGCGCCCCGGCCACGCGCCCGTCGGGATAGCGGAAGGCGGCCCCGACGCCCCAGGAGCTCGCGACCAGCCGGCCGGGATTCACTGCGAAGCCGCGCTCTCGCGCCAGGGCGAGATCGCCACGGATCAGCTCCGGCGCAAAGCCCGGATACTGCGCCAGCAAGGTGGGCGTATTCGTCTCGATGATTCGGTCCACATCATCGTCAGGCAGCACCGCAAGCATGGCGAGAGAGCCCGCGCCGACGCCGAGCGGATGCTGCTGCCCGGTCTGCAGCGCATGCGTCCGCACCGGATAGGTGCCCTCCTCGCGATGCAGGCAGACCGCGTAGTTCTCCCGCCGGATCGAGAGGAAGCTCGTATCCATCGTCACAGCCGAGAGGCGCCGCAGGCTTTCCATCGCGAGCTCGAGAAGCCCGTGCCGGCGCGCCGCCAGCACGCCGAGGACGAATGCCTCCTCGCCGAGGCAGTAATGACGCGACTGCGGCTCCTGCTCCACGAGCCCTGCCCGCATCAGCGCGAGCAGGAGCCGCCGCGCTGTCGGCTTGTTGAGCCCGCTGCCCGCCACGATCTCCGTGAGTGGAAGCCCGCCGGCCGGCTCCCGGCCGATCAGCGCCAACAGCCGCAGAGCGCGGTCAACGCTCTGCGAACCGGACATTGCTGTTTCCGGCACGGAACTCTGCGGCAAGCGCTCCTCCAAGCGGTCCATGATGTGGACCTTATTCTTATCTCCCAACCGTAGATGGGCGCTTTGCGGATTGCAATGCCGCTTACCTCGTGTAATCTGCCGGCCATCCCACTGCCTGACCATTCACAGTGTGGACCGCAATCGACGCCGACGACATCACAAGATCGGCGCGAAGGGAGGAATGGAACGATGGCCCCCGAGCCAACCTGTGCAGCGGGCGTAGTACGCCCGGCGACCGGCATCTGAGGCTGCCGCATGGTCGATGTCGTCGATACGCTGCATATCCCCGAGAACCTGAGCGAGAACGAGGACGCGCGCCCCGGCTCCCCCATCATGCGCCCGGTCGAGGCGGTCGCTGCCGCGCTGGTCGCCTTCATCATCGGTGTGCTGCTGCTGGGCGTGGTCTCGCGCTATGTCTTCGCGCTGCCTTTCGTCTGGGTCGACGAGGTCGCCTCGATCTCCTTCATCTGGCTCGCCATGCTCGGCGCGGCCATCGCTATCGACCGTAACGAGCATCTGCGGCTGACGCTCTTCGTGGGCATGATGCCCCAGCGCCTGCGCGAATTCGTCGAGACGCTGGCGCTGCTCGCCGTCGCCGCCTTCCTGGCCGCCATGGCCTACCCGGCCATCGATTACGCGATCGAGGAAAGCTACGTCACCTCGGCCGCGCTCAACATCCCCGTCAGCTGGCGGGTTTCGGCTATTGCCGTCGGCATCGTGCTGATGCTGCTGCTAACGATCCGCTACGCCCTGAAGACTGCACGGCCGGCCGACATCGCGGCCTCCGCACTGGTCATTGGCGGGTTCGGCCTCGCCTTCTGGCTGCTCGGGCCGACGCTGAAGGGACTGGGCTACTACAACATCCTGATCTTCCTGGTCTGCGTCGTCGCCGCCTGCCTCATTGCGGGCGTGCCGATCGCATTCTGCTTCGGCCTCGGCACCCTCGCCTTCCTCGCCTTCTCGACCAATGTCCCGCTGATCGTCATGGTGGGGCGCATGGACGAGGGCATGTCGAGCCTCATCCTGCTTTCGGTGCCGATCTTCGTGCTGCTGGGCTGCATCCTCGACGCGACCGGCATGGGCAAGGCGATCGTCGATTTCCTCGCATCGCTGCTCGGCCATGTCCGCGCCGGCATGTCCTACGTCCTGCTCGGCTCGCTCTATCTCGTCTCGGGGATCTCGGGCTCCAAGGTCTCGGACATGGCGACCGTGGCACCGGCACTGTTCCCGGAGATGAAGCGTCGCGGCTACAAGCCCAAGGACCTGATCGCGCTGCTCTCGACCGGCGCCGCCATGGCCGACACGGTGCCGCCCTCGATCGTCCTGATCGTGCTCGGCTCGGTCGCCGGCGTCTCGATCGCCGGGCTGTTCAATGCGGGCTTCGTCATCGCCGGCGTGCTGCTGGTCGCGCTTGCCGGCCTCGCCCGCTGGAAGGCGGCCGCCGAGGACATGAAGGGCGTTCGCCGCGCTCCGCTCGCGGTGATCGGCAAGGTGGCGCTCGTCGCCGCGCCGGCCCTCGTCCTGCCCTTCATCATCCGCGCCGCGGTCGGCGGCGGCGTCGCCACCGCGACCGAGGTCTCGACGATTGCGGTGCTCTACGCGCTTGTCATCGGCATCGTGCTCTATGGCGGCATCAGCCTGCGCAAATTCTACCAGATGCTGGTCGAGACCGCGGCGCTCTCAGGCGCGATCCTGGTCATTCTCGGCACGGCGCTCGCCATGGCCTGGGCGCTGACCCAGACCGGTTTCGCCCGCGACCTCGCCACCTTCATGGCGAACCTGCCCGGCGGCTGGCTCACCTTCATGGCAGTCACCATCGTCGTCTTCATGATCCTCGGCTGCGTGCTCGAAGGCCTGCCGGCGATCGTGCTGATGGCGCCGCTGATGTTCCCGATCGCCAAGAATCTCGGCATCAACGACGTGCACTATTCCATGGTCGTCGTCACCGCGATGAATATCGGCCTGATGGCGCCGCCAATCGGCATCGGCTTCTACATCGCCTGCAAGATCGGCAACGTCTCGCCGGACGAGGCAATGGGCGCGATCTGGCCGTATCTCATCGCGCTGATCGTCGGCCTGATCGTCATCGCCCTCGTCCCCGGGCTCTCTACCTGGGTGCTGTGACGGAGAAACGCGACGCCTGCGCCATGCCGCGACCAACTTCCCGGGAACGACCGGGCAGATTCACGAACGACAATGCATTTCCGGGAGAAACGACCATGACCATTTCACGCCGCACCCTGCTGCAGGGCACCGCTGCCGCCTCGGCCATCGGCACTTTCCATGTCGGCGGCGCCTTCGCACAGACGCCCGAGTTCAGCTACAAATACGCCAACAACCTGCCGATCGCGCATCCGATGAACGTGCGCGCCAACGAGGCCGTCGAGAAGATCAAGGAGGAGACCAAGGGCCGCGTCGCGATCCAGATCTTCCCGAACAACCAGCTCGGCTCCGACACCGACATGCTGAGCCAGGTCCGTTCCGGCGGCGTTGAGTTCTTCACGCTTTCGCCGCTGATCCTCTCGACGCTGGTGCCGAACGCCTCGGTCTCCGGCATCGGCTTCGCCTTCCCGAACTACGACGCCGTCTGGAAGGCAATGGATGGCGAGCTCGGCGCCTATGTGCGCGGCCAGATCGCCAAGGCCAATCTCGTTGTCATGGACAAGATCTGGGACAACGGCTTCCGCCAGATGACCTCGTCCAAGGGGCCGATCAACTCCCCCGACGACCTCAAGGGCTTCAAGATCCGCGTCCCGGTCTCGCCGCTCTGGACCTCGATGTTCACGGCCTTCCAGTCGGCCCCGGCCTCGATCAACTTCGCCGAGGTCTACACCGCGCTGCAGACGAAGGTCGTCGACGGACAGGAGAACCCGCTCGCGATCATCTCGACCGCCAAGCTGTTCGAGGTGCAGAAGTATCTCTCGCTGACCAACCACATGTGGGACGGCTTCTGGTTCCTCGGCAACAAGCGCGCCTGGGAGCGCCTGCCCGAGGATCTGCGCGCCATCGTCGCCAAGAACCTCAACGCCGCCGCCGAACTGGAGCGCGCCGACGTCGCCAAGCTCAATGCCGGGCTGCGCGATGATCTCGCTTCCAAGGGCATGGTCATCAACGAGGCCAAGGCCGACCCGTTCCGCGACGCCCTGCGCAAGGCCGGCTTCTACGCCGAGTGGAAGAAGAAGTACGGCGACGAAGCCTGGGCCATCCTGGAGAAGGCCGTCGGCGGTTCGCTGAGCTGATCATCGTCACCTGACATATCCGCCGTCATTCCGGGCATCCGCTTCGCTGCGCCCGGAGTGACGGCGTTTGATTGAGTTGAGGAACACACCATGGCCGATCGGCTCAAGGGCAAGATCGCCATCGTCTTCGGCGCCGGCTCCTCCGGTCCGGGCTGGGGCAATGGCAAGGCGGCCGCCGTCGCGTTCGCCCGCGAAGGCGCGCGCATCGCCTGCATCGACATCAGCCAGGAAGCTGCCGACGAGACCGCCGCGTTGATCAATGGCGAGGGCGGCATCGCCATCGCGCTTGCCGCCGACGTCACCCGGCAGGCCTCGATCGACGCCGCCGTCGCAGCAACGATGACGCGCTTCGGCCGCATCAACATCCTCCACAACAATGTCGGCGTGACCCATATGGGCGGGCCGGTCGAGCTCTCCGAGGAGCAGTTCAAGGCGGCGCTCGATCTCAATCTCGGCCCGGTCTACCGCTGCTCGAAGGCCGTCATCCCACATATGCTTGGCGGAGGCGGCGGTGCGATCGTCAACATCTCCTCGATCGCCGCGATCCGCTGGGTCGGCTACCCCTACTTCGCCTATTACGCCACGAAGGCGGCCGTGAACCAGGCGACGGTCGCGCTCGCTCTGCAATATGCGAAACAGGGCATCCGGGCGAACTGCATCATGCCCGGCCTGATCGACACGCCGATGATCTACAAGCAGATCTCCGGACAATACGCTTCGGCCGAGGAGATGGTCGCCGCCCGCGACGCGCTCGTGCCTATGGGCAAGATGGGCACCGCCTGGGACATCGCCAACGCCGCCGTCTTCCTCGCCTCCGACGAGGCCAAGTTCATCACCGGCGTCTGCCTGCCCGTCGATGGCGGCCAGACCTGCTCGGTCGGGACGATGGGGTGAGGCGAGCTTTCGCCGACTCCGTCACCTCGACGCCATTTCGGGCAAGCAGCGCAGACCCGAAACCCATCACAGCACACGCTGACCTCCGATGAATTCCGAAGCGGGGTATCTTCGCCAGAGCGTCCAGCGCCGCGGCGATCGCGAACAATGTTCCAATCATGGAACACTTGATCCATTTCATCGACGCTGCCAGAACGATGAGAATCGTTCCAACGATGCAAAGGCGTGATTGATGGATGACGGGACGGCCCCGGAGCTCCCGCGTGATTTCGACGGACTGAGGACGTTGATCCTCGGCCGCCGCCAGTCGCTGCCGAAACGCATCGCCCAGGTCGCCGCCTATTCGCTCGACAATCCCGACGAGATCGCCTTCGGCACCGCGGCCAGCATCGCAGTCGCGGCCGGCGTCCAACCCTCTACGCTGGTGCGCTTTGCCCAGCATTTCGGCTTCGATGGCTTCACCAGCCTGCAGACCGTCTTTCGCGAGCGCCTGCGCGAACGCAATTCAAGCTATGAGGAGCGTCTCAACGCGTTGCGCGCCGATGTCGGCGGCAACGGCGCCAACCACCGCATCCTCGAAGGCTTCCTCACCGCCTCCGGCACCTCGCTCGACCTGATGGCCCGATCCCTGGACGAAGCGGCGCTGGATCGCGCTATCGCCACGCTCGCCGGGGCCGAGACGATCTACATCCTTGCCCGGCGTCGCTCCTATCCCGTCGCGAGCTACATGGCCTATGCGCTCGGCAAGCTCGGCGTACGTTATCAGCTCGTCGAATCGGCGGCGGGCCTGAGCCCCGAGATTCTCTCCTTCGCCAGCAAGCGCGACATTGCGCTGGCCGTCAGCTTCTCGCCTTATGCCACCGAAACGATCGATGAGGCGCGCCTGCTTTCCGAGCGCGGCGTACCCGTCATCGCCATCACCGACAGCGCATTCTCGCCTCTGGTTCAGTTCGCCACGATCTGGTTCGAGGTCGCAGAGGCCGATTTCGGCGGCTTCCGCACGCTCTCGGCGACGATGGCCCTGTCGATGGCGCTGGCCGTCGGCATCGGCGAAGCGCGGCGCGAACGCAAACCCGGCAAGGACCGCCGCAAGGGCTAGGGACTTAGCCCGAAGCGCGGAACAAGGTTTTCAGGAACGACGATTCGGAAGCGAGCTCCGCCCCGCTCGCGATAAAGCTGTCAGGAACATACGTTCCGAATTGACTGACACATAGAATTATCATTTCATAGACGAGGCATCGCCGGAGCCATCGGGCAACCGGCGGGCGATGGATATGGAAAGCCGGGAGAGACACATGGCGGGATCGCAGGGCGGGCCGGGCCACGCGCTCGACGTCATCACCATCGGCCGTGCATCGGTCGATCTCTACGGCCAGCAGATCGGCTCGCGGCTCGAGGACGTCACCAGCTTCGCCAAGTCGGTCGGCGGCTGCCCGGCCAACATCGCCATCGGCACGGCGCGGCTCGGCCTGCGCTCGGCCCTGCTGACGCGCGTCGGTAACGAGCAGTTCGGTCGCTTCCTGCGCGAGCAGCTCGGCCGCGAGGGCGTCAACCTCGACGGGCTGAAGACGGACCCGACGCGGCTCACAGCGCTCGCCATCCTCTCCGTCGAAAGCGACAAGTCCTTCCCCTTGCTGTTCTACCGCGAGAACTGCGCCGACATGGCGCTGGAGGAGGACGACGTCGACGAGAGCTTCCTCGCCACCGCCCGCGCGGTCGTCGTAACCGGCACGCATTTCGCCCGCCCCAACACCGAGGCCGCGCAGCGCAAGGCGATGCGCCTGATGCGCGCGCAAGGCGGCAAGGTCGTGCTCGACATCGACTACCGGCCCAATCTCTGGGGGCTCGCCGGCCATGCCGAGGGCGACAATCGCTACATCGCCTCGGCGGCCGTCTCCGAGCGGATGAAGACCGTCCTGCCGGGCTGCGATCTGATCATCGGCACCGAGGAGGAGGTCCTGATCGCCTCCGGCGAGAGCGAGTTGCTGCCGGCACTGAAGACGATCCGCGCCCTCTCCTCCGCCACGATCGTCCTCAAGCGCGGCCCGATGGGCTGCATCGTCTATGAGGGCGAGATCTCCGACGATCTCGAGGCCGGTATCGTCGGCAAAGGCTTCCCGATCGAGGTCTACAACGTGCTCGGCGCCGGCGACGCCTTCATGTCCGGCTTCCTGCGCGGCTGGCTCGGCGGCGAGAGCCTCCAGACCGCCGCGACCTGGGCCAATGCCTGCGGCGCCTTCGCGGTCTCGCGCCTGCTCTGCTCGCCCGAGAGCCCGACCTTCGAGGAACTGCAATATTTTCTGAAGCACGGCAGCCCGCATCGGGCTTTGCGCAAGGACGAGGCGATCAACCACATCCACTGGGCGACGACGCGCCGGCGCGAGATTCCCTCGCTGATGGCGCTTGCCTGCGACCATCGCGTCCAGCTCGAGGACGTGGCCCGGAAGGTCGGCGCCGATTCCGCCCGCATCCGCGACTTCAAGGTGCTCGCCGTCAAGGCGGCAGCCCGCGTCGCCGCCGGCCGGCCGGGTTACGGCATGCTCCTCGACGAGAAGCATGGCCGCGAGGCGATGTTCGAGTTCGCCCGCCATCCCTTCTCCTGGCTCGGCCGTCCGGTCGAATTGCCGGGCTCGCGCCCCTTGCGCTTCGAGACCAGCCAGGACATCGGCTCGCTCCTGCCGGAATGGCCGGTCGACCACTGCATCAAGGCGCTCTGCTTCTACCACCCCGATGACGAACCGGGCCTGAAGCTGGCCCAGCAGGAGAAGCTGCGCGGCCTGTTCGAGGCGGCCCGCAAGGTCGGCCGCGAGCTGCTGATCGAAATCATCGCCGGCCGGAACGGCCCGCTCGGCGATGACACCATCGCCCGCGCGCTTCAGGACCTCTATGCGCTCGGCATCAAGCCGGACTGGTGGAAGCTCGAACCGCAAGCCTCGCCGGCGGCCTGGGCAGCGATCGAAACGACCATCGCGAAGCATGATCCCTGGTGCCGCGGCGTGCTGCTGCTCGGTCTCGACGCCCCGGCGGAGGAGCTCGAAGCCGGCTTCGCGGCCACGGCCGCCGCCCCGATCGTCAGGGGCTTCGCGGTCGGCCGGACCATCTTCATGACCGCTGCGGAAGGCTGGCTTTCCGGCAAGCTGGACGACGAGGCGGCAATGGCCGACATGGCACGGCGCTTCGGTGCCCTGACCGACCTGTGGCTTGCCACGCGCGGCCGCAAGGCGGCATAGCTTTCCGCTGCCCGGAGACCATCATGACCGCCACCATCCGCCTGACCATGGCGCAGGCGCTGACGCGCTATCTCGCAGCGCAGATGACCGAGATCGATGGGCAGCGCCTGCCGATCTTCGGTGGCGTCTGGGCGATCTTCGGCCATGGCAATGTCGCGGGGCTGGGCGAGGCGCTCTGGCACGAGCGCGAGCGCCTGCCGACCTTCCGGGCGCATAACGAGCAAGCCATGGCCCATGCGGCCATCGCCTACGCCAAGACGAACATGCGCCGGCGTTTCATGGCCGCGACCACCTCGATCGGCCCCGGCGCGACCAACCTCGTCACCGCCGCCGCGCTCGCCCATGTCAACCGCCTGCCCGTGCTGCTGCTGCCCGGAGACGTCTTTGCCGGCCGCGTCCCCGATCCCGTTCTGCAGCAGGTCGAGGATTTCGGCGACGGAACCGTCTCGGCCAATGACTGCTTCCGCCCCGTCTCGCGCTATTTCGACCGCATCACCCGCCCCGAGCAGATCATCCCCGCGCTCGCGCGCGCCATGCAGGTGCTGACCGATCCGGCCGAATGTGGCCCGGTGACGCTCGCGCTCTGCCAGGATGTCCAGGCCGAGGCCTACGATTACCCCGAGAGCTTCTTCGCCGAGCACCTCTGGACACCGCGACGCCCACGCCCGGACCGCACCGAACTTCAGGCTGCCGCCGCCGCACTGAAGGCTGCGAAGAAGCCGTTGATCATCGCCGGTGGCGGTGTCCTCTATTCCGGCGCCTCCGACGACCTGGCCCGGTTCTCGACCGCGACCGGCATTCCCGTCTGCGAGACGCAAGGCGGCAAATCGGCCCTGCCGGACGACGCTCCCCTCAACATGGCCGCGATCGGCGTCACCGGCACCTCCGCCGCCAACCGCCTTGCCGCCGAGGCCGACCTGATTCTCGCCGTCGGCACGCGGCTGCAGGATTTTACCACCGGCTCCTGGGCCCTGTTCGGCGCTTCGGAAAAGGGCATCATCGGCCTCAACGTCCAGGCCTTCGATGCCGGCAAGCACCGCGCCCTGCCGCTCGTCTCCGATGCCCGCGAGGGGCTGACGGAACTCTTCGCCGCACTCGGAAACTGGCAGGCGCCCGAGAGCTGGGTCGCAAACGCCAGGGACGGAAAGGCGGATTGGCGCAGGCAGGCGGACGAAGCCACCGCCGCGACCAATGCCGCATTGCCCTCGGACGCGCAGGTCATCGGCGCCGTCCAGCGCGCGCTCGGCTCGGACGTCGTCCTGCTGCATGCCGCCGGCGGCCTTCCCGGTGAGCTGCACAAGCTCTGGCAGGCCGGCCCGCCCGGATCCTATCACGGCGAATACGGCTTCTCCTGCATGGGCTACGAGATCGCCGGCGGTCTCGGCGCCAAGATGGCCCGCCCGGACAAGGAGGTCGTCGTCATGGTCGGCGACGGCTCCTATCTGATGCTGAATTCCGAGATCGCGACCTCGGTGATGCTGGGGTTGAAGCTTACGATCGTCCTGCTCGACAATCGCGGCTTCGGCTGCATCAACCGCCTCCAGAACGCGACCGGCAGCGCATCCTTCAACAACCTGCTCAAGGATGCACGGCACGAGACCCTGCCGGAGATCGACTTCGTCGCCCACGCCGCCAGCATGGGCGCGATCGCCACGAAGGCCGCCTCGATCGCCGAGCTGGAAACCGCGCTGGCGCAGGCCAAGGCCAACACCCGCACGACCATCGTCGTGATCGACACTGACCCGTTGATCTCGACCGGTGCCGGCGGAGCCTGGTGGGATGTCGCGGTGCCCGAAGTGAGCCAGCGTGAGCAGGTTCGCACGGCACGGGCGAATTACGACGAACGACGCAAGCGTCAGACCGTCGGCAACTGAAGCCGTTTCCATACGCAAGAAAGACCCGACACATGATCCGCATCGGCGCGAACCCCATCGGCTGGTCGAATGACGACATGCTGGAAATCGGCGGCGACATCCCGCTCGAAACCTGCCTGACGGAAGCGCGCGCGGCCGGCTTCTCCGGCATGGAGCTCGGTAACAAGTTCCCGCGCGAGGCGGCGAAGCTGAAGCCGATCCTCGACGCGCACGGCCACGCCCTCGTTTCCGGATGGTATTCGACCGAGTTGCTCGTCCGCGACGTCGCCGCCGAGATGGCGGCCGTGAAGGCTCATGCGACGCTGCTGCGCGACATGGGCTGCTCCGTGCTGATCGCGGCCGAAACCTCGAACGCGATCCATTCCGATATCGGCAAGCCACTCTCGGCCCGCCCCGTCCTGCCGAAGGATCGCTGGGCCGATTTCGGCGCGCGCTATACCAACTTCGCGGAAGCCGTGAAGGCCGAGTACGGCCTCCAGCTCGTCTACCACCACCATATGGGCACGGTGGTCCAGACCGAGTCCGAGATCGACCGCTTCATGGCGGTGACCGGCGAGCCGGTCGGCCTCCTGCTCGACACCGGCCACGCCACCTGGGGCGGCGGCGACCCGGCCCGCATCGCCCGCCACTGGAAGCCCCGCATCCATCATGTCCACTGCAAGGACATCCGCGAGGCGGTGATGTGGCAGTCGAACAAGGAGGACTGGTCCTTCCTCGAATCCGTGCTGGCCGGCGTCTACACCGTGCCGGGCGACGGCCTGATCGACTATGTCCGCGTGCTCCGGGAACTGCAGGGCTACTCCGGCTGGATCGTGGTCGAAGCCGAGCAGGACCCGAAGAAGGCGGAGCCCGCCACCTACGCGAAACTCGGCCACGCCAACCTGACGCGCTTCATCAGGGAAGCCGGCCTGGCCTGAATGGAGAAGCGCGATGTCCCACCTCCTGATCAAGCCCAAGGGCACCCACGGCCATGTCAGCCATGTCACGCCTGACAGCGCCGGCTGGACCTATGTCGGCTTCGACCTGCATCGCCTGAAGCCCGGCGAGACGGTTTCGGCGAAGACCGGCGATCGCGAGGCCTGTCTCGTCTTCGTCACCGGCAAGGGCGAGGTCACGGCCGGCGGGACGGCTCTGGGCGAACTCGGCCAGCGCATGTCCCCCTTCGAGGGCAAGCCCTGGTCGGTCTATGTCCCGCAGGGCTCCGACTGGGCGGTCGTGGCCACCACGGATCTGGAATTGGCCGTCTGCACGGCGCCCGGCCTGAACGGCGGCCTGCCGGTCCGCGTCATCGGCCCCGACGATCTCGGCCAGGAGGTGCGCGGCAAGGGCTCCAACACCCGTCACGTCACCAACATCCTGCCCGAGAACGAGCCGGCGGATTCGCTCCTCGTCGTCGAGGTGATCACCCCCGCCGGCAACACCTCGAGCTATCCGCCGCACAAGCACGATCAGGACGACCTGCCCAAGGAATCCCATCTCGAGGAGACCTACTACCACCGCCTCAACCCGCCGCAGGGTTTCGGCTTCCAGCGCGTCTACACCGACGATCGCAGTCTCGACGAGGCGATGGCGATCGAGGATGGCGACGTCGTGCTGGTGCCGAAAGGCTACCACCCCTGCGCAACCTGCCACGGCTACGATCTCTACTACCTCAACGTCATGGCCGGCCCGAAGCGGACCTGGAAGTTCCACAACGCCACCGAGCATGAGTGGCTGACCAGGCTCTGAAGCATTCTCGAGCGAAGCGGACGCCGGTCCACGTCAAGAAGACGCGGCAGGACAAGACCTCGGAGCGGTTCCGAGGCTCGTGGAAACACGGAACTGCTCCGAGCGCGAGCGGTCCTTCGAATGGATGACGCGAGGGCGCGGCGCCCTCGCCATCGTCGGCGGCCCTTGTTCCAGGGACTCGGAAAGCCCGATGAAGACCGCCCTCCTCCTGCTCGCACTGGCACTGTCCGGGCTGGCGCCGGACGCCGTTGCCGCCCAGGACCAACCGCGGGCCAACGCCGCTGTCGGGGCCGGCCAGGCCATCGACGCCCGCAGGACGGAGACCCAGATCTTCAGGGTCACCGATGCCAACCAGCTCTGCAAGGACCTCGACGCGAGAGGCCGCACCAATGTCTACGGCATCCTGTTCGAGACCGATACGGCCGACATCAAGCCGGAATCACAATCGCAGCTCGCCGCTATCGCCGATCTGATGACGCAGAATCCCGACCTCAGGCTCGACGTCGTCGGACATACGGACAACCAGGACGGCGCCAGCGACAACCTCAAGCTCTCGGACATGCGCGCCTTCTCGGTCGTCGCCGAACTGTCGCTGCGCTACCGGATCGATCGCGCCCGGTTGAACCCGTTCGGCCAGGGCCTGGGCCGGCCCGTCGCCTCCAATACCGACGAGGCCGGCCGGGCGCTCAACCGCAGGGTCGAACTGGTCAGGCGATAACAGAGGCTGGCGCCTCTCACGCCCCGCACTTGTAGACGGTTCCGGCCGTCGACGGCCCCTTCCACTTGATGTCTGCGACATCGGTGAGGACATGTGTCCCGCCCAGATCCGCCGCCCGGATTTTCAGCCGGGACAAGGTCGCGTCGCGCGCCTTGTCGAGCACCAGGACCGAGTGCAGCTCCGAGGCGCCGTCGATCTCGCCCAGCGATTTGCAGGACTCGACCACGGCCTTGTTGTCCGTCAGCACGACCATGTTCGAGCGCGACGTCGGGATCGCACAGGCGCCGAGCATCAGGGCCGGCACCATCAGCATGGGCCGCAGCAGCAGAGAATGCGACATCGGGGGCTTGTCCTCGGGCGGTAGCAAATCGATAGGGGCCATGATCTGCCGCTTTGCCGCAATTTCAAGGCTCTGCCCAGCCCGGCGCGGCACAGGGTCGGATTGCGCGACGCCCCGCCATGGTCTAGGCCTCGCCGCATCATCCTCCGGACCCGCTTTTCGCCTGCGCCGCGCGCGATCTTCGCGACGCGCCTTCGCGACCACGCCAGGCGGCGCCGGACACCTCAGTCGAAGAGGAGCCTGTCATGGCCCGCAAGAAGTCAAAGCCGCTCGATGCCGAATTCGTCATGTTCGACGTCGTCTATGCCGACGGCTCGCGCCGCTCGAACCGGCGGGTGCCGAGCGCGATCCTCGGCGGGCTCGACGGCGACGAACCGGCGCGTGACGCGATCATGGAGCAGGACCGGGCCATCGCCGAGAAGTCCGGCATGCCGCCGCTCGAGATCGCCAGCCTCACACGCTCCGGCAAGCCCGCGGAGAAGCCGGCGCGCAAAGCCTGACAAAACGGCTGGAAAATGCGATTGACGTAGTGTTTCAACCGCTTCTCACACCGATTTAACTTAAACTGCACTGTTTAGCTTGACCTGTCCCGGCTCCTGCATTCTATTCCCCGGCGGCCGTTGGGAGGCTGCAAAAAGGGACCAAGAATGCGTGCAATTCTGATCGTCGGGGCGATGGCGGCTATGCTTGCCGGTTGCCAGACTGCGCAGGAGTCGCTGGCCGATGCTGAAGTCACCTGTGAGGCTCAGGGCTTCCGCCCCGGCACACGTGCCTATCAGCAGTGCCGCTCGGCGAACTATGTCGAAAACCGTCGCGCTTCGAACGAGGCCAGCAGCGCCGTTGCTGCCGGCGTGGCGGCGGGCGTCGTCGGCGGCGCAATCGCGGCTTCGGCGAGCCGGGGCTATTATGGCCGACCCTATTACGGTGGCTATTGGTGGTGAGACCCGCGTGGCCGCAGCCTGACGCTGCGGCTCTCGCCATCTTGTAGAACACCCTGCCGCAGAGATGCGGCAGGGTTTTTCTTTAGGGCCAACTGCGCCGGCCGGCGGCTCGCGTCAGCGCTTGGTGGCGCGCTTGCGGGCCGGCGCCGGTTCGCTCGCTTTCGCCGAGGTCAGCAGCGAGCCGATCACATAGACCGCGATGCCGACGCCGAGCAGAGCCGCGATCGGCTCGCGCTCGGCGCGCTTGGCGATCATGCGTCCGCCGTAATCGGCGTAGTCACGCGCCTGGCCGGCATAGTCGCGCGCCTGCTCGCGTGCGACGTCGCCATTGCTGCGCAGCCACTTCTCGCCACTCTTGAGCATGCTCTGCCCGGCCTCGGCAGCATCGCTACCATAGCTCTGCAGCATGCGGCTCCAGCGGCCGTAATCCGGCTCGTAGCGCTCGAAGCGCGAGGATGAGGAACCGCGCAGGCTGGCCCAGGCGATCAGGCCGACACTGAGCGCGCCGAGCCCGAACGCCGCCAGCGGATGGCGAACAACAGCGTCCCGCACCGCTTCACCGCTCTCGCGGGCGAGTTCCGCGGGATCGGTCTCGGTGATCGCGTCCCTGGCGCGGAAATAGCCGTCGCGGACGGTCTCGGTCGCCTTCTCGGCCAGGTTGGAGGCCTTGGCTCGCACGGTTCCGACGGTGCTCTCGATATCGTCGCGGAGTTCGTCGCGGTCCTTCGGCAGGTCGGAATTCTTGGGAATGTCGGGCGGAAAGGTGTTCATGGTCGCCATCGCGGTGTCTCCATTGTGCGGACGCGGTCGGATTCGTTGGACCCGTTTCCGGCAGGCATCGGCCGGCGTGGCATGCGGGCTCCTTGGAAGAGAACAGCACAGCGGCGCGAGAGTTCCAGCCTCACTCCAGAAAGCTGTCGCACCAGGAGATGCAGCCCCTTGCGGCCATCGCAGCACCGCCTGCGGTCATCACAAGGCCAAGATTGAATGCGAGGTCATCGCCGCTCCACTCGCATGACAAGGAGACGCTCATGGAAGCTCAGCACCTCCTGATCCAGCATCCCTGTGTGATGTCGGATCCCGAATGGATCGCACTCGAGAGCATCGAGGAACAGACCAACCATTTCGTCTTCGACGTCTCGATGCTCCATGTCCTGAAGGGGCGCGGCCTCGTCGAGGCCACCGGGGAGCGCTGGCGCATCACCGAACGGGGCCAGCGGCGCCTGCACGAACGCGACGTGTGACGCAGATCTCCCCTCTCCTCCAATTCTCCGGCCGGCCGCGTCCCCTCGCGCCGGCCGGTTTTGTTTGTCGGGGCGCTCGAGCCGCCCCGCCCCTTCTGGAAATCGCCGACCGCCGACACCATTCTGAGGGTCTCGACATGTCCGTGCCAAGGGAGCCCCATGGCCAAGCCCGTCAGCATCACCGTCTCCCATGATCTCGGCCGCGAGGGTGCCCTGGCGCGCCTGCGCGACGGTATCGACCGCATTCGCGACCGGCTCGGCATGGTGAAGATGCAGCTCGTCGAGGAACGCTGGGAGGGCGACAGCCTGCATTTCGGCGTCGCTGCCCTCGGCTACACCGTGCGCGGCCGGCTCGATGTCGAGCAGGCATTGGTGCGCATCGAGGTGATGCTGCCCTGGGTGCTCGCCGTCTTCGCCGAGAAGCTCAAGATCGGCGTCGAGAAGCAGGGTCAGATCCTGCTGGAGAAGCCCAAGGCCTGACACTGCGCCGACCAGGCCGCCCAGGCACTCCGGCGGGTGCTTGAGCGGGGCTGGCAGCACGCGCCGGCCACATACGCGAAAATGCCCGCTGCGACAGCTAAGCGGTTGAAATCACCGGGCGCAGCCGGCATGGTCCGTTACGCCTTTCCATTAGCCTTTCGTCGCGCATCCATCTGGGAGACCCATGCATCACGGCCCGCTGATCGCCATCCTCGTCGCGGGCCTCGGCCTTGCATTCGTCTTCGGGGCACTCGCCCAACGCTTCCGTATCTCTCCGCTGGTTGGCTATCTCGTCGCCGGCGTCGCCGTCGGACCGTTTACGCCCGGCTTCGTCGCCGACCAGAATCTCGCCAACGAGCTGGCCGAAATCGGCGTCATCCTGCTGATGTTCGGCGTCGGCCTGCATTTCTCCCTCAAGGACCTTCTGTCGGTGAAGGCCATCGCGGTTCCCGGCGCCATCGTCCAGATCGGCGTCGCGACGCTGCTCGGCATGGGGCTGGGCCTGCTGATGGGCTGGACATGGGTGTCGGGCCTCGTCTTCGGCCTGGCGCTCTCGGTCGCAAGCACCGTGGTCCTGCTGCGCGCACTGCAGGAGCGCCGGCTCGTCCAGAGCGAGAAGGGCAAGATCGCGGTCGGCTGGCTGATCGTCGAGGACCTCGCCATGGTCCTCGCCCTGGTCATGATCCCGGCGGTCGCGGACGCACTCAACGGCTCACGCCCCGGCGTACCGACGCCGCTTTCGGGACAGTTCGATCTCGGCCTCTGGGGTGTGCTCGGCTTCACCTTGATGAAGGTCGTCGCCTTCATGGCCTTCATGCTCGTCGTCGGCCGGCGCGTCATTCCCTGGGTGCTGCACTGGGTCGCGCATACCGGCTCGCGCGAGCTCTTCCGGCTGGCCGTGCTCGCCGTCGCGCTGGGCGTCGCCTTCATCGCGGCGACGCTGTTCGGCGTCTCCTTCGCGCTTGGAGCGTTCTTCGCCGGCATGATCCTGAGCGAATCGCCGCTCAGCCAACGCGCCGCCGAGGAATCGCTGCCGCTGCGAGATGCCTTCGCCGTGCTGTTCTTCGTCTCCGTCGGCATGCTGTTCGACCCCGGCATCCTGTTGCGCGCGCCCGGCCCGCTGCTGGCGACGCTGGCGATTATCCTCATCGGCAAGTCGGTCGCCGCCTGGCTGATCGTGCGGGCCTTCGGCAGGTCTAACGGCGTGGCCCTGACGATCTCGGCCTCGCTCGCCCAGATCGGTGAGTTCTCCTTCATCCTGGCGGGCCTCGGCGTCTCGCTCGCGATCCTGCCGCCGCAGGGCCGCGACCTGATCCTCGCCGGCGCGATCCTCTCGATCCTGCTCAACCCGGTCCTGTTTGCCCTGGTCGACCGCTTCGCCGCCGAGCCCATCCCCGCCAAGGCCAAGCCGAGCACGGCGGCCGACACGAGCACTGCGGCGGAGACCGTACCGGAAGCCAGGCCCGATCTCGACATCGTACCGACGGAGCTCGAGGATCACATGGTCGTCGTCGGCTATGGCCGGGTCGGAGCCCTGCTCGGCGCTGGCCTCCTGGCGCGCGGCGAGAAGGTGCTGGTCATCGAGGAGCAGGGCGGCCCGGTCGAGGCCGCCAAGCGCGATGGCGCCGAACTCCTGCTCGGCAACGCGGCCGATCCCGCCGTGCTGGCCGCGGCGGGCTTGAGCAGGGCGCGGCGGCTCTTCGTAGCCATCCCGCAGAGCTTCGAGGCCGGCCAGGTCTGCGAGCAGGCACGCCGCGACAACCCGGCGCTGCCGATCGTCGCCCGCGCCCATTCCGACGCAGAGGTGGCACATCTGACGAAGTGCGGCGCGACGCTGACGATCATGGGCGAGGCCGAGATCGCCCGCGCCATGCTGGCGCTCTGCGTAGCCCCGGAGCCACCGCCGGCGACGGAGCCTCAGCCGGCCGCCTAAGGCCGGCTACTCTCCTCGGATCCACACCGTCATCCCGGGCTTGCCCCGGGATCCATCGAAGGGCAGCGATGCTCTAGGATGGATTCCGGATCTCCGCTTCGCTGCGGCCGGGATGACGGCGTGGTTCCGCGAAAACCGTCTCAGGCCAGTTCGAACTTGATGTCCTGCGCGCCTTCCCAGAGCGTCTTGCGCCCGAGCGCATAGAGGTTCTCAAGACCTGAGGTCAGGGTGAGGAAGTGGTTGCCCGAGAGCACGCCCGCCTTGCTGGCGAACTGCACGCCGCCATAGGCGAGCAGGATCTCGGTCTCGCTGACGCCGCCCGGATACAGGATGATGTGGCCCGGGGCCGGATAGGCCGTATTGTTCTCGTAGCCGACGCCGAAATCGAGATCGCCGAGCGGCACCCAGACGCCCTCACCACTCCAGCGCACATGCACGATCTTGCTGGTGAAGGGCATGTGGCGAAGGAACGCCTCGCAGGTCTTCGGCGCGGCTTCGCGTTCCAGTTTGGCCCCGAAGGTGAAGGGGCCTGCAGTGACGATGATCTCGGACATGGGACGACGGTCTTTCCGTTCAGTGGTGCATCGAATCGCACGGCGAGGGCTGCGCCCCCCTCTCGGATTTCCGGCCGGCGCAGATGTCTACGAGAACGCCGCCTTCAGGTCGAGCGTTCCGACCTTGCCTATCGCCTCGTAGTTGCGCTTCAGCCAGCGCCGCGCCGCCGCCCGGCCGATGTCGCGCAATCGCAGGAGGAAATCCCAGTCCGCGTTCAGCCGCGACGACGAGGTCATCTCCGCCAGGGGCGGGCCGCCGTCGATCCGGTGCATCAGGACGCGCTTGTATTCGTCCTTGGGCAGCTTGCCGCCATCGATCAGTCGGTTGACGAAATCGATCGCGCGCAGCTCGCGCAGCAGCGAGGCGTTGAAGGTGATCTCGTTCAGCCTGTCCTGGATGTCGCGTGCCTTCGTCGGCAGCTCCCTGCGCAGCAGCGGGTTGATCTGGACGAGCAGGATGTCGTCGCCGACGGCCTCGTAGAACAGCGGGAACAGCGCCGGATTGCCCATATATCCGCCGTCCCAATAGGCCTCGCCCGCGATCTCGACCGCCTGGAACAGCATCGGCAGGCAGGCCGAGGCCATCAGGTGGTCGGCCGTCAGCTCCGGGCCGTTGAACACCTTGATCTTGCCCGAGCGGACATTGGTCGCGGCGATGAAGAGCTTCACGCCGGTGCAGGCCCGGACCTTGTCGAAATCGATCAGGTCGGCGATCACGCCGCGCAGCGGATTGATGTTGAGCGGGTTGATGTCGTAGGGGCTCGCCACCTTCGAGAACATCTCGAACCAGATCATGCCGGGCGGCACGCCGTTGGTGCCGCCCCAGGCACCCAGCATGGTGTCGATCAGCGAGCGCTCGGAGCCGCCATACTTGCCGTCGACGCTGATCGCCCGCCAGAACGTCTCGAGCTTGGCGCGGGCTCCCTCGGCGCCGCCTTCGAGCCAGCCCTCGCTGAGCACCACGGCGTTCATCGCGCCGGCGCTCGTGCCCGACAGAGCCTCGATCGCCAGCCGGCCGTCCTCGAGGATCGCGTCGAGCACGCCCCAGGTGAAGGCGCCGTGCGCGCCGCCGCCCTGGAGCGCCAGCGAGACCGATTTCTCCGCCTTCGGCCCGGCAAGGCCGACGCGATGACCGGGCGCCTTCTTGCGCCCGGTCACGCCGCGGTCCAGCCGCCATCCATCGGCAGCGTCGCGCCGGTGATGGACTTCGCCGCGTCGGTGCAGAGGAACACGGCCAGCGCCGCCACCTGATCGACCGTGACGAACTCCTTGGTCGGCTGGGCCTCCAGCAGGACGTCGTTGATGACCTGCTCCTTGGTCAGGCCGCGCGCTTTCATCGTGTCGGGAATCTGCTTCTCGACCAGCGGCGTCCAGACATAGCCCGGCGCGATCGCGTTCACGGTGATGCCCTTGGTCGCGACCTCCAGCGCCACCGTCTTGGTGAAGCCCGCGATGCCATGCTTGGCCGCGACATAGGCCGACTTGAAGGGCGAGGCGACGAAGGCATGCGCCGAGGCCGTGTTGATGATGCGGCCCCAGCCTTTCTCCTTCATCTTCGGCAGCGCGGCGCGCGTCGTATGGAAGGCCGAGGACAGGTTGATCGCGATGATCTGGTCCCATTTCGCCAGCGGGAACTCGTCGACCGGCGCGACATGCTGGATGCCGGCATTGTTGACGAGGATGTCGACCGCCCCGAATTCCGCCTCGGCCTGCGCGATGAAGCCCGCGATCTCCTCGGGCTTGGTCATGTCGGCGGGCGAGAACAGCACCTTCACGCCGAACTCGCTGGCGAGGTCGGAGCGCAGCTTTTCGGCGTCCGCCGCCGGCATGATGCCGTTGATGACGAGATGGGCGCCTTCCTTGGCCAGCGCCCGCGCATAGGCGAGCCCGATGCCGGAGGTCGATCCCGTGATGACGGCCGCGCGGTCTTTGAGGAACATCGGCTTCAAGGCTCCTGACAATCGGTGAGAAAATGCTTAGGTTCGGGTCCGAACGGGCGCCGCCGAGACAGGACCGAGCCGAGGCGGCACGTTGCCCGATGTGCCATTGCAACGCAACATGACCAGAATGCAGCCACATCTCCACGTGCATGACGACCATGACCATGCCGTCTGTCGTCACGCGCATGACCACCGCGCCCATGCCGCCGAGGCCCTGGCTCGGGCCGAACGCATTTGCCGCGAGCGCGGCCTGCGCCTGACGCCGATCCGCGCCAAGGCGCTCGAGGCGCTGCACGCCGATCACCGCCCCGTCGGCGCCTATGACCTGGCCGACCGGATCTCGCCCGCCGGCGGGCGCCGGCTGGCGCCGATCTCGATCTACCGCGCGCTCGATTTCCTGGTCGAGCAGGGCTTCGTCCACCGGCTTTCCTCGCGCAACGCTTATATCGCCTGCCTGCACGGCCATGGCGCCGACGAGGTCGTCGCCTTCCTGATCTGCGAGGCTTGCGGCGGCGTCGACGAGGATTCCTCGCCCGCGATGAAGAAGGCTGTCGCAGCCATCGCCGAGACGAGACAGTTCTCGCCGTCGCATCAGGTCGTCGAGATCGTCGGCCGTTGCGAGCATTGCCGGGAGAACAGGGCATGAGCGGGTTGAAGAAGGCGGCGCGCATCCGATGAACGAGCGGGCTTTCCCTTGCCTGACGGCCGAGCATTCCGGCCCGCTGGCGCGTCACCTCACCGTCCCGGTGATGGTCGGCAATGTCGCGGTTGGCGGCGGCGCGCCGATCGTCGTCCAGTCGATGACCAATACCGACACTGCCGACATCGCCGGCACGGTCGCCCAGGTTGCGGCCCTCGCCCGGCAGGGCTCCGAGCTGGTCCGCATCACCGTCGATCGCGACGAGGCTGCCGCCGCCGTGCCCAAGATCCGCGAGCGGCTCGACCGTGTCGGCATCGACGTGCCGCTGATCGGCGACTTCCACTATATCGGCCACAAGCTGCTCGCCGATCATCCGGCCTGCGCCGAGGCCCTGGCGAAATACCGGATCAACCCCGGCAATGTCGGCTTCAAGGACAAGAAGGACCGCCAGTTCGGCCAGATCGTCGAGATCGCGATCCGGCACGGCAAGCCCGTGCGCATCGGCGCCAATTGGGGTTCGCTCGACCAGGAGCTGCTGACCGCGCTGATGGACGAGAACGCCCGCCAGCCCCGACCGCTCGATGCCCGCGCCATCATGCGCGAGGCGATGGTGCAGTCGGCCCTGCTTTCGGCGGTGCGCGCCGAGGAGATCGGCCTCGGCAAGGAAAAGATCATCCTCTCCGCCAAGGTCTCCGGCGTGCAGGACCTGATCACCGTCTACCGCATGCTGGCGCAGCGCTCCGACTACGCCATCCATCTCGGCCTGACTGAGGCCGGGATGGGCTCCAAGGGCATCGTCGCCTCTTCGGCCGCGCTCGGCATCCTCCTGCAGGAGGGGATCGGCGACACGATCCGTTTCTCTCTGACACCCGAGCCCGGCGGCGACCGTACGCTCGAGGTCAAGGCAGCGCAGGAATTGCTCCAGACCATGGGCTTCCGGGCCTTCGTTCCGCAGGTCGCGGCCTGCCCCGGCTGTGGCCGCACAACCTCGACCGTCTTCCAGGAGCTGGCGCGGGACATCCAGACATGGATCGCCGACTCCATGCCCGACTGGAAGACGCGCTACCCTGGCGTCGAGAACCTCAATGTCGCGGTGATGGGCTGCATCGTGAACGGCCCCGGCGAGTCCAAGCATGCCGATATCGGGATTTCCCTGCCGGGCACCGGCGAGGAGCCGACGGCACCGGTCTTCGTCGACGGCAAGAAGGTCAGGACCCTGCGCGGGCCGGCCATTGCCGACGACTTCAAGGTGATGGTCGATGACTACGTGGCGCGGCGCTACGGCGGGCAGGCCAATGCGGCGGAGTGACTTCGTCTCCAAAGCATCCGCTGCGAGTCGGTGCCTTTGCGTGCTGACGGCATTGTGTTAGAGGCCCCGGCCTTTCGCTGCATCGCAGCGCGCGCGGAGATCCCCTATGGGGCATGACCAGACGAATCCCCCGACCAAGCGGATGGAGGATTCCCGTTTCGGCCTGGACGACAGCCATGGCGCAAGCCATGCCAGTGGCTCGAGCCACAATCACGGCGGCTATGCGGCGCTCGCGCTCGGCGCGCTCGGCGTCGTCTATGGCGATATCGGCACCAGCCCTCTCTACGCTTTGCGCGAAACCGTGCTCGCGGCGACAGGAATGGCTTCGGGCGGCCATGGCGGCGCGGTCGATATCGCTCTGAACACACCGATCCCGCGCGGCATCATCATCGGCGTGCTCTCGCTGATCCTGTGGTCGCTCGTCGTCGTGGTCACCCTCAAATATGTCGTGCTGCTGCTCAGCGCCGACAACAACGGCGAAGGCGGCACGCTGACCCTCGTCGCCCTTGCCCAGCGCGCGCTGGGGCGGACCCGCGGCGGTGTTGTGCTATTCCTCGGCATGGCCGGCGCGGCACTCTTCTACGGCGACGCCGTCATCACCCCGGCTATCTCGGTGCTTTCGGCCGTCGAGGGTGTGAAGCTGGTGACGCCGGCGCTCGATGATTACGTCGTCACGATCGCATCCGGCATCCTGATCGCGCTCTTTCTGGTCCAGCGCCGCGGCACGGCCAAGGTCGCCAACTTCTTCGGCCCGATCATGATGATCTGGTTCCTGACGCTCGGGGGCCTGGGCATCTACCATATCGCCGACGACATCGGCGTCTTCGCCTCGATCAACCCCTATTGGGGCCTGCGCTTCTTCTTCGATCATCCGGGCGTGTCGCTCGCCGTGCTCGGCTCGGTCTGTCTCGCGGTGACTGGCGCCGAAGCGCTCTATGCCGATATGGGCCATTTCGGTCGCGGCCCGATCCGCGGCGCCTGGCTCTACCTCGTCTTCCCGGCGCTCTGGCTCAACTATCTCGGCCAGGGTGCGCTCATCCTCTCCGACCCCACCGCCATCGACAATCCGTTCTACAAGCTCGCGCCGCAGGGTTTCATCCTCCCGCTCGTCATCATGGCGACGGTCGCGACGATCATCGCCAGCCAGGCCGTCATCACCGGAGCTTTCTCGCTGACCCGGCAGGCGGTGCAGCTCGGCCTGCTGCCGCGCCTCGAGATCCGCCACACCTCGGAACAAACCTCCGGCCAGATCTTTATCCCGCGCATCAACGCGATCCTGCTGATCGTCGTCCTGCTGCTGGTCTGGACCTTCCGCTCCTCCTCGAACCTGTCGCATGCCTATGGCATCTCAGTCTTCGGCGCGATGGTGGTCGATTCCCTGCTGGCCTTCATCGTGATCTGGAAGGGCTGGCGCTGGGGGCTGGCGGCAACCGCTGCCGTGATTGCGCCCTTCCTGATCATCGACGTCGCCTTCTTCGCCGCCAACATGCTGAAGCTCCTGAGCGGGGGCTATGTCCCCGTGATGATGGCGGCGGTTCTCGTGCTCCTGATGTGGACCTGGGTGCGCGGTACCAAGATCCTGTTCGACAAGACCCGCAAGACCGATGTGCCGCTGCTCGAACTCGTAGGCATGCTCGCCAAGAGCCCGCCCCATCGGGTCAAGGGCATGGCGGTGTTCCTGACCAGCGACCCGGAGACCGCCCCGGCCTCGCTGCTGCACAACCTCAAGCACAACAAGGTCCTGCACGAGCGCAACGTCATCCTGACCGTGCGCTCGGCCGATACGCCCCGCGTCCCGGAAGAGGAGCGGGTCCGCCTCTCGCGCATCACCGACGACTTCTGGCGGGTCGACATGGTCTATGGCTACATGGAAAGCCCGAACGTGCCGAAGGGGCTAGCGATCCTGCGCAAGCAGGGCTTCAAGTTCGACATCATGTCGACCTCGTTCTTCCTGTCGCGCCGCTCGATCAAGCCCTCGCCGCAATCCGGCATGCCGGTCTGGCAGGACAATTTCTATATCTCGCTGACCAAGAGCGCGACCGACGCGACCAACTTCTTCCAGATCCCGACCGGCCGCGTCGTCGAGGTCGGAACGCAGGTCACCGTCTGAGCTGGCCGATACCGTCGCAGTCGGGCCTGCCAAGGGCAATGCTGCGGTGAAGACCAACATTGCCCGGCCGATCAGGGACTGGCCGGATCGCGTCCAGCTCGGATCCGCCGGGCCACCTCGTGGCCGGCTCCACGGCATGGCCACCAAGGCGTGCGATACCAAGACGGCCGAGCCTGCCGACCTGAGCCGTACCGGGCTGGCGAGCCACCCGCAGCAAGCTGCCTTCCCGATTTCCTGCCTCATGCCCCGTTCGGATTACCTCGAAAGGGGGAGGCCGTTATCCCGCGTGGCAACTTGACGGTTTCGCCACGCACCGGCCTCATAGATCGACACCAAAATTGACGCCGTAGCTGGACCGCATAGTGCAGCGGAGCGATAGAGAGGGCGCAAACGCCCCCTGTTCGCCCCCGGTATGCTGCTCGATGTGCCTACCAGAGCCGCCGAAACGACCCGCCTGACGATGCACCGCGGAACGGGGGAAATGGCCGTTGGACCTAGGACTTGCCAGGCAGCCAGATGAGCGTCTGTCGCCTTCGCGCGAATGTCGTGGCGAGCAGGCCGGCGAGCCGCAGCTTCGCTTGGAAGCAGCGCTCTCCTTCATGGCCGCGCTGGCCACGGTGCACCTGGCGCTCTGGCTGGCCATCGTATCGCTCCGGCTGGCGGTTGACGCTGACCTTCACCCGAGCGACGCCGTCTTGGCCTTCCTGATCGCCGTCGCCGGCTGCATCTTGGCCGGTCGTTCCCAGGCTGCGATACGAGCGACAGCGATCATCGGGAGCGCGCTGCTGCTCGCGACATGGGGCGTCGCACTCATCTACGCGGCTGCGCTCGATTCCCTCTCCTATGACGGCCAGACCTATCACGCTCTCGCTATTCGCCATCTGCGTGACGGCTGGAACCCGTTTCGCGACCAGTTGACGCCGAACGTTCCGCCGATGACCTGGCTGAACCATTACCCGAAAGCATCGTGGATCTGGGCGACCGGCATCGAGGCCATGGTCGGGAGCTACCAGGCCGGCAAGGCGACGAACCTTGTCCTCGCCATTGCGGCCGGCGCCGCGGTCTTCAGCGCAGCTTCGGCCGTCGTTCACGCTCCGAAGTGGGCCTGCTTCCTGTTCGGTGCACTGGCGGCGGCCAATCCGGTCGCATCCGTCCAGATGGCGGAGTACTACGTCGATGGCCTGCTCGGCTCGTTGCTGACGATCATGGCCGCCGGTGCCCTCATCTGGACCAGGCGGCAATCGCCGCTCGCCCTGCTGATGATCTGTGCGGCGGCGATCTGCCTCGTCAACGTCAAGTTCACAGGCCTCGTCTATGCATTGCTGCTCGGCTCGGTGGTCTTTGCCGTCTCGCTGCTGCGGCGCCGCACTCGGCTCGCCGGCGCCCTGCCTGTGCTCGCCTGTCTGCTTGCGGTCGTGGGGCCTGGCTACAACCCCTACGTGACCAACATGCTCGATGGCGATCACATCTTCCACCCCGTCATGGGCGACCGACAGATCGACATCCTCGGCATCAGCGATTCAACGCCTAGCCCCCTCGACGGATATCCGGCGGCGGCCCAGCTCGCGCTCTCGCTTGCGTCCGAGACCGCCAACTCCTGCCGCAAATGCGATCCCGGCCGATTGAAACCTCCGTTCGTCGTCCGGGAGTCGGAGATCAGGGGGGCGACGATCCCGGACCCGCGGACGGGCGGATTCGGCCCGCTCTTTTCGGCGGCCTTGCTCCTCGCAGCGATCCTGCTGGTTGTCTCGATGCGAGCCGGAGCCGCCTCGATGACACTCGGCATATCATTGGTCGTGCTGGTCGGGCTGGTCATGGTCAATCCAGCAGCATGGTGGGCTCGATACGTGCCGCATCTGTGGCTGATACCTTTGACGATTGCCGCTTTCCTGCATCGTGCCGAACTGGGGCCGATCGGCCGGGTGGCTCGCATCGCCCTGCTGGTCGTGCTCGTCGCCAATGCCGGGTTCATGGCGGTCATTGCGTCTGGCTATGCGGCCTACAGCACGCTCGAGGCTCGCGCTCAGGTCGCCAACCTGGCTCGCTCCGGCCCCGTCTACGTCGCCGCCTCGCCCTGGGCCGGAGCGCTCCAGCGGCTGCATGACGGCGGCGTGGCAGTTGCGGAGCGCGAGTTTGGCCAGCCGGATTGCCAGGAAGTGGTAACGGTGCTGCGGTCGGACCTGGACGTCTGCGTACCAGTCGCCCCGTAATCGTGCGCACCTAATCCAGCCGCGCGGCCGCCTCCGGCAACTTCCGCACCCGCTCGCGGTAGAGCAGGTAGAGCCCCGACGCGATGACGATGGTCGCGCCGACGAAGGTCCAGCCATCGGGGAACTGCCCGAAGACGAACCAACCAAGCGCGATCATCCAGACGATCTGGGAATAGATGAACGGTGCCAGCACCGTCGCCGGCGCCAGTCGGTGCGCCAGGATCAGGAGCCAGTGCCCGAAGCCGCCGAAGACGCCTGTGCCGAGCATCACCAGCCAGACGAAGGGCGTCTGCGGCGTCGACCAGAAGAACGGGATCAGCGGCAGCACCGCCAGCGTCCCGGCGACGCCGGAATACACCATCGTCGTCTCCGGCGGGTCATAGGCCGCGAGCTGCCGGGTCGCCAACGCGTAGAAGCTGTAGCAAATGCAGCCGAAGACGCAGAGCAGGGCCGCCGGATGCATGCCGCCGATGCCCGGCCGCGTGATCACGAGCACCCCGAGGAAGCCGACGCCGATCGCCGCGAGCCGGCGTGGCCCGGGCCATTCGCCCAGCATCGGTCCGGCAACGAGCGCCACCAGCAACGGCCCCGCGAACATGATCGAGACGGTCTCGGCGAGCTGGAGATATTTGAGCGCGACGAAATTGAGTGCCGTCGAGCCCAGCAGAAGCAGCGAGCGAATTCCCTGCAGCCAGGGCCGCTTGGTACGGAGGATGCCGGGGCGGCTCCACGGATTCAGCAGCATCAGCACCAGAGCCATGCTGCCGGCATAGCGCGCGAACACCACCTGGACCGGGTCCATATGGCCCGACAGCCATTTCGCGCTGGTGTCGAGCAGGGCGAAGCACAGCACCGCGGCGCAGATCAGTCCGATCGCCATCAGGCGCGTCCGGCCGGTTTCCGGAAGATGGGACGAGGCAGGGGGCAAGGTGAATTCCGTCATGCGCCGGCAGAATGACGGATCAAGATTTAACCGATTTATTGCCTCTGGCCAGCGGCTGGATGCATGCGTTCCATGCGCTTTTCAGGGTCGGCGCAAGCGTCGCAGGGCAGTCGTGCGACGCTACGCCCAGCATCAGGCGTCGCTATCGGCCTCGTCGCCATCGGCATCGGGATCATCGACCTCGACACCAGCCTTGGAGAGGCCCTTGGCCGCCTTGCGCAGCAACCTGCGGAGCTGCTTGCGCTCCTTGCCGTCGAGCTTGTCGAGCAGCTCGTCCTCGACCTGCGTCCAGACCGCATCGAGCGCCGTGGCGGTCTTGTGGCCGGCCTCCGTCAAGGCGACCTGAACCAGCCGCCCGTCCCGGCCGCCGCCCTCGCGCGTCACCAGCCCCTGCAGAGACAGCCGGCCGATGGTCTTGGACACGGTCGGCGGCTTGACGCGCAGAAGCGTCGCCAGCTCACCCATGGTCATCGGCGCCGGCTGCAGGGCTTTCAGCGCCTGCTCCTGTCCCGGAAACAGACCGAGCGCGTTCAGCCTCTCGCCCATCCGGGCCCGATGCAGTCGCGCCGTGACGAGCAAGGCCCGGCCGACGCTCTTTTCGAGTGCCTTGGTCATCGTGCTCGATCCCCTGGCCACTTCCTTGGCTCGATCCTTATGCGGATCAGGAAGTCGCTTCGCCGGCTGCCTGTTCGCCCGCTAAGATGACAGTGTGATGACGATCATAGGCCAGCTGTCACAGAGCGCGCATCTTTTCCGCGATCGACCGCAGGAAATCGGCACGAGCCTCCGGCGTCGCGCGGTTCATGTCGTACTTCGCCAGATAGCGCGGCCGTGCGGTGGGGTGGCAGACCGCTCGCAGCGCCCGGCAGACTACCTTGCGCGGCGGGTCGCCCATCAGCAAGGCACGCCAGCGCGAACCGCCATAGGTGGTCACGGCCGCGAGCTTGCTGATGTTCCAGAGATTGGGGCTGACCTTGCCGTCGACCATCTTGAACGACACGCCCGGCAGGAAGACACGGTCGAAGAAGCCCTTGAGGATCGCCGGATAGCCGAAATTCCAGACCGGGAAGCACAGCACCAGCGCTTGCGCCTGCCGCACCCGCTCGACATAGCCGGCAACCGGTTGCGTGTTGGTGGCGAGATCGTGGTAGCCGACGCGCTCGGCCCGGCTCAACACGGCATCGAAGCCCTCGGCATAGAGGTCGCAATCATCGACCTCGTGGCCGGCTGCGCGCAAATTCTCGACCACCGTCGCATGCAGGGCCGCACCAAAGCTTTCAGGATTCGGGTGGGCGTAGAGCACCAGTACGCGCATCCTTAGCCGACCCCGGCTTCGGACAGGCTGCGGAACAGGAAGGTGCCGCCAGCCTTGTAGTCGTAGGAGGGATCCTCCCAGGCGATCATCTTGCCGGGGTTCAGCAGGCCCTGCGGATCGGCCTCGCGCTTGAAGGCGAGCTGGGCTTCGTCGGTCTGCTTCATGCCGCCCTCCTCCAGCGTGTAGCGATGCGGATTGAAGATCGGCGCGCCCATCTCCTCATGGATCGCCATGATTTCCTCCAGCCGCTCCTCGGTGGTGAAGCGCACCAGCGGCAGGCCGAAGCAGGTGACCTTGCCGTCGAAGCGGACGAATTCGAGATGGCAAAGCACCTCGTCGCCGAAGCGCGCATGGATCCTGTCGATCAGCTCGACCTGGTCGGGGAACGGATAGAGCACCTGCAGATAGGTGATCGACGGATCGACCCGCAGCGCGCGCAGCGTCGTGTGGTTCCAGCCGAGTTCGTAAGCCGGCGGCAGGCCCTTGGCCTCCTCTACGGAAAGCTTGTCCGAGCGCAGCAGCAGCTCCGAACCCTTGAACCGGCGCGCATAGGCAAGCAGCGACTCGACCGCGAAATCGGCGACCATCACGATCACCAGATGGCTGTCGCGCGGCAGGAACTTGCGGTGACGCAGGAAGTAGTCGTGCGGCGCCGGGGCTGCGACGACGCAGAGGTTCTTCAGCGCCAGCCCGTCCTGCTCGCCGAGCTGATTGGCGAACTCGGTCGCGGCCCGAAGCGAAGGAAAGCCGATGATCGCATCGACCCAGTCATAGGCCGGGGCCAGCGGCATCTCGACCTCAGTGATGATGCCGTTCGTGCCATAGGCATGGGCGACCTTGTGCAGATCCTCCCCGCTCAGTTCGAGAATGCGCGGGCTTGCCTCCATCGTCGCGACCTTGAGCCGGATGATGTTGCCCCAGTCACGCAGTCCGCCCCATTTGATCGAGCCGACGCCGCCCGAACCACCCGCGATGAAGCCGCCGATCGACGCCGTCTGGTAGGTCGAAGGATGCAGGCGCAGCTCCTGCTGCGAGTGCTTGCGCGTCTCCTCGTCGATCCGCGCCATCACCGCGCCGGGCTCGGCGACATAGCGGCCGTGCTGGATGTCGAGCACCTTGTTGAAGCCCGACAGGTCGAGCAGCACCCCGCCCGACAGCGGCATCGCCTGGCCGTAATTGCCGGTGCCCGTGCCGCGTGGCGTGACCGGGATATCGAGCGCATGGCAGGCGGAGAGCACCTCCAGCACCTGCGCCTCGCTCGAAGGCGAGACCACGATGTCGGCGGTCACCTGCTCGAGCTGGCGCTTGAGCACGGGCGAGTACCAGAAGAAGTCGCGGCTCTTCTGCTTCACCAGCGCCGGGTTGTCCTCTGTCTTGATCGCGCCTAGGCGCTGCTTGAGGGCGGCGATGTCGTAGCGGCTGGTCATGCGCTCTTGCTCATCAGGTGATCCAGTTCGCGATGATCCGGCAGCGTCGTATCGATCGCCCTGCCATCGACCAGCACGGTCCGGTCGGCCTGCGGGCGGGCGAAGAACTCCGTCCAGTCACGGGCACGCGTCAGGATCAGATCGGCCGGCCCGCCCGGCGACAGCACGCCCCGGCCCTCCTCGCCCATGACCGACGCCGGCGTCCGCGCCACGGCATTGGCCCAGTCGTTTCCGGCATGGTCGAGCTGGAGGATGCGGGTGCCCTCGCGCAGCACCTCGATCAGGTCGAGATCGCCATAGGCGTAGAACGGGTCGCGCGTGTTGTCCGATGCGATCATCACCGGCACGCCGGCCGCCTTCAGCTCATGCAGCGCCATGACGCCTCGCCAACGCGGCGTCCGCCCCGGAGCGCGGTCCTGCAGATACATGTTGCACATCGGCAGCGAGACGACGGCGATGCCGGCCGCCTTGACCTTGGCGATGATCCGCGCCTCGACCTCGGGTTCCTGCAGCGCCAGCGAGCAGCAATGCCCGGCCAGGATGCGGCCCGAGAAGCGATGCCGGATCGCGGCATCGGCGATGTTCTCGAGCGAGCGCGCCGCGGGGTCGTTGGTTTCGTCGACATGGAAATCGAGATCGAAGCCGTTCTCGATCGCCGTGCGGAAGACGATGTCGAGGGCATCGTCCAATTCCGGGATCATGTAGCTGACGCAGCCGAACAGCCCGTCGCCATGCACCTTCACCGCCGCGACGACATCGCGCATATGGGCTTCGTCGAGCGCGAACTGGATGCCGAACAGCGGCGAGGCCTGGATCGCGATGCGCCCCGCCCATTCCGCCCTGAGCTCTGCAAGGACAGGCCATGAAATGCCGATCTGCTTGCCGAGTGAATCGATATGCGTGCGAACTGCGGCCGTGCCGTGGGCGAAGGCGCAGCGCAGCCCAAAATCCATCCGCGCCCGCACGTCCGGCGCGGACCAGTTCGCCTCGCGGTCGGCCATGACGCTGTTCAGCGCCCCCATGAAGCTGCCGTCCGGGTTGCGCCGGCGCGGCCAGATATGACCCTTGTCGAGATGGACATGGCAGTCGACCAGGCGCGGCAGAACGATGCCGCCATCCAGATCGACGGCGTGGCCATCGTCATGCAGCCCATCGGTTCCCGCCGGCAGGATCGAGGCTATGCGGCCGGCCTCCACCGCAATGTCGACGAGGGCGAGGCCGTCCCGGTCGGCGGCGAGCCCGCCGGCATCGAGCAGGCAGAGCGGGGCGCGGGCGCGTGTCAGACGGTAACCGTCGGAGGCAGGAAGCGCAGCGAAGCCGGTCGTCACGGGGTCGGTGTCTCCATCGGCGTCTCCATCGGCTTTGGCCATGCACGATCGATACCGGCCGCCATGGGCGCGGGCAAGCCGGCGGCGCAGTTGAGACAGCGGGCGTCGCTTCCGGGCTTGTCGTGCGCGCGCCGATCGCGCATGAGGGCGGCTTCCCGCCGATGGAGACGTAGCTCATGCCGCAGGCAACCCTGATCGATGGAAAAGCCATCGCCGCCGCCTTGCGCGCCGAGATCGCGGCCGAGATCGCCGCCATCAAGGCGCAGCGCGGCCTCGTGCCCGGCCTGCATGTCGTCCTCGTCGGCGATGATCCGGCAAGCCGTGTCTATGTCGCCTCCAAGGAAAAGCTCGCCGCCGAAGCGGGCATGAACTCGGTCGCGCACCGCCTGCCGGCGGACACGAGCCAGGCCGATCTCCTCTCCAAGCTCGCCGAACTCAACGCCGACGACACCGTCGATGGCATCCTCGTGCAGCTGCCGCTACCGAAGCATCTCGACACCGAGGCCATTGTCGACGCCATCGACCCGGCCAAGGACGTCGACGGTTTGCACCCGGTCAATGCCGGTCGGCTGGCCGGCGGTAAGGCTGGCGGTCTGGTGCCCTGCACGCCGCTCGGCTCGATGCTGCTGCTGAAGCATGTCCTGCCCTCGCTCTCGGGGCTGGAGGCCGTGGTGATCGGCCGCTCCGAACTGGTCGGCCGCCCCGCCGCGCAGCTCTTGCTGCAGGCGGACTGCACGGTGACGATCGCCCATTCGCGCACGAAGGACTTGGCCGGCGTCGTGCGCCGTGCCGACATTGTCGTCGCGGCCGTAGGGCGTCCGCATTTCGTCAAGGCGGACTCGATCAAACCCGGCGCCACCGTCATCGATGTCGGCATCAACCGCATGCCCGACGGCAAGCTCGTCGGCGACGTCGATTTCGCTGAAGCGGTGAAGGTCGCAGGCGCCATCACCCCGGTCCCTGGCGGCGTCGGCCCGATGACGATCGCCTGCCTGCTGCGCAACACGCTGACGGCGTTCAAGGCGCGGCGAGACTGAGCCCCGAAACGAAGAAGAGCCGCACAGGGCGGCTCTTCTGGAACAGCTTGCGATGATGGCCACCGGCGGCGCTTGCGCAATGGGCAAGTGCCGCCAGCCGATCACATATGAATCTGGCGCTTCTCGACCGCCATCGCCGCTTCCTTGACCGCCTCGGCCAGCGTCGGATGAGCGTGGCAGGTCCGCGCGAGATCCTCCGACGAGCCGCCGAATTCCATCAGCACGGTCACCTCGGCGATCAGGTCGCCGGCATGGGGTCCGATGATGTGGCAGCCGAGCACCCGGTCCGTCGTGGCATCGGCCAGCACCTTCACGAAGCCGTCGGTATGGCGGATCGCGCGGGCGCGGCCATTCGCCGTGAACGGGAACTTGCCGACCTTGTAGGCGATGCCCGCGGCCTTCAGCTCTTCCTCGGTCTTGCCGAGCGCGGCGACTTCAGGCGCGGTGTAGACGATGCCGGGGATGGCGTCGTAATTCACATGGCCGTGCTTGCCCGCGATGATCTCGGCGACCGCGACGCCCTCGTCCTCGGCCTTGTGCGCCAGCATTGGCCCGCGCACCACGTCGCCGATGGCGTAGATGCCGGCGACATTGGTCTTGAAATGGTCGTCGATCACGACGCGGCCGCGCTCGGTGGCGACGCCGACCGCATCAAGCCCGAGCCCGTCCGTGTTCGGACGGCGGCCGATCGCCACCAGCACGATATCGGCCGAAAGCGTCTTGGCCTCCCCGCCGGCGGCCGGCTCGACCGTGACGGTCGCGCCCTTCTTGCCGGTCTCGACCTTGGTCACCTTGGAGCCGAGATTGAACTCGAAGCCCTGCTTGGTCAGGATGCGCTGGAACTGCTTGGCGATCTCGTCGTCCATGCCGGGCAGGATCCGGTCGAGATATTCGACGACGGTGACCTTGGCGCCGAGGCGGCTCCAGACCGAGCCGATCTCGAGCCCGATCACGCCGGCGCCGACGACCAGGAGCTCCTTCGGCACGGAGCTCAGCTCGAGCGCGCCGGTCGAGGTCACCACCGTCTTCTCGTCGATCTCGACGCCGGGCAGGCCCATCGCCTCGGAGCCGGTCGCGATGACGATGTTCTTGGTCTCGAGTTCCTGCGTCTTGCCGTCCTCGGCGGTCACGACGACCTTGCCTGCGGCCGGGATCGAGGCGGTGCCGTGGAAGGGCTCGATCTTGTTCTTCTTCAGCAGAAAGGCGACGCCGTTGACGTTGGCATCGACGGTCTCCTGCTTGTGGGCGAACATCGCCTTCAGGTCGAGCTTGGGCTTGCCGACGACGATGCCGAGCTTCTCGAAGGTGTGGCCGGCCTCCTCGAACATCTCGGAAGCGTGCAGCAGCGCCTTTGAGGGGATGCAGCCGACATTCAGGCAGGTGCCGCCATGCGTCTTGCGCTTCTCGACGACGGCGACCTTGAGGCCGAGCTGCGCGGCGCGGATGGCGGCGACATAGCCGCCGGGGCCGGTTCCGATGACGACGAGATCGTAGGACATCTTGGTTCTCTCGATGGGTTCAGACGAGGGATCGGGAAAGGGTCGGGACCACGCTGCCGGACGCCGGCATATCCGTAACGGAGGACATGAACGTCTCCTTCCAGTTCAGGTGACCGCGCGTATCGCCATCAGCAGGAGACCGACGATGGATGCGATCCAGACCAGGGTGCGTAGATAGGGCACGCCGGCCAGGTACAGAGGCAGGTAGGCCACGCGTGCCGCCAGCCAGAGCTGCGCACCGGCGACACCGATTCCATCCGCGCGCTGCAAGACCATCAGCAGCAGCGCGAGCAGCCCGAAGGCGGGAAATGTCTCCAGGTAATTGCGGAAGGCCCGGTCGGCCCGTCCCGCGAAAACCCCGGTTGGCTGGCTGCCCTCGTCGCGCGGCCCGGTGTTCCAGGCGGAGCCCCGTTCGCGGGTGACGGACCTCACCTGCACGGCGAGATAGAGCAGCAACAGGATGACGCTCGCGACGATCAGGATCGCCATCGATGCGCCATCCCGCATGGCGGGTGCTCCTCAGAGGTCCAGGACGAGGCGCGCCGGATCCTCCAGCGCCTCCTTGATGCGGACGAGGAAGGTCACGGCCTCCTTGCCGTCGATGATGCGGTGGTCGTAGCTGACCGCGAGATACATCATCGGGCGGATCACGATCTGGCCGCCGACCACCATCGGACGCTCCTGGATCTTGTGCATGCCCAGGATCGCCGACTGCGGCGCGTTCAGGATCGGCGTCGACATCAGCGAGCCGTAGACGCCACCATTCGAGATGGTGAAGGTGCCGCCCTGCATGTCCTCGATCTTGAGGCTGCCCTCGCGGGCCTTCTTGCCGAGCTCGCCGATCTTCTTCTCGACACCGGCGATGGAAAGCTGGTCGGCATCGCGCACGACCGGCACGACGAGACCCTTGTCGGTGCCGACGGCGACCGCGACATGGTAGTAGTTCTTGTAGACGATGTCGGTGCCGTCGATCTCGGCGTTGACGGAGGGGATCTCCTTCAGCGCCTGCACGCAGGCCTTCACGAAGAAGCCCATGAAGCCGAGCTTCACGCCGTGCTTCTTCTCGAACACGTCCTTGTACTGGTTGCGCAGCGCCATGACGTTGGTCATGTCCACCTCGTTGAAGGTGGTCAGCATGGCCGCAGTCGCCTGCGCTTCCTTGAGCCGGCGCGCGATCGTCTGGCGCAGCTTCGTCATCTTGACGCGCTCTTCACGCGAGGCGTCATCGGGAGCCGACGGCGCCCGGACCTGAACCGGCGCAGCCGGAGCGGCAGCGGCGATCGCCGGGCCGGTCGCGATCGCGGCCAGCATGTCGCCCTTGGTGACGCGGCCATCCTTGCCCGAGGCGCTGACGCTCGACGGGTCGACGCCGCTCTCGGCGGCGAGGCGCGAGACCGCCGGGCCGGAATCGGCCGCCTTGGTCGCCGGCTTGATCTGGGTGTCGCCGGCGACTTCGCCGGTCTTCTTCTCGGCGGCGGCGACGGTCGCCTCGCCGGCCTTGCCCGCGGCCTGGGCCACGGCGGTGTCGGCCTTGGGGGCGGCAGCGGCGGCCTTGCCGTCGCCGGCCGCGATCGTGCCGAGCAGCGCGCTGACGCCGACGGTGTCGCCTTCCTTGGCGACGATCTCGCCGAGCACGCCGGCGGCCGGCGCGTTGACCTCGAGCGTCACCTTGTCGGTCTCGAGCTCGACCAGGGGCTCATCGGCCTTCACGGCGTCGCCCGGCTTCTTGAACCACTTGCCGATGGTCGCCTCGGAGACGGATTCGCCGAGGGTGGGTACGCGGATTTCGGTCGCCATGTCAGGCCTCTGTTTCGTGTCTTTGGTCTGGCGTTCGGATATCTGGAGCTCAGCCCGCGAAGGCTTCGTCCAGGAAGGCGTTGAGCTGGGCGACGTGCTTCGACATCAGGCCGGTCGCGGTCGCGGCCGAGGCCGGGCGCCCGACATAGCGCGGACGCTTCGACTTCGAGCCGGCATGGCCCAGAACCCATTCGAGATAGGGCTCGACGAAGGTCCAGGAGCCCATGTTCTTCGGCTCCTCCTGGCACCAGACGACGTCGGCGCCCTTGAAGCGCGACAGCTCCTGCGCCAGCGACTTCAGCGGGAACGGATAGAGCTGCTCGACGCGCATCAGGTAGACGTCGTCGATGCCGCGCTTCTCGCGCTCTTCCAGCAGGTCGAAATAGACCTTGCCCGAGCACAGCACGACGCGGCGGATCTTCGCGTCCTTGACCAGCTTGGTGGTCGAGTTGCCGCGCTCGGCATCGTCGTGCAGCACGCGGTGGAAGGTCGAACCCTCGGCCAGCTCGTCGAGCGCCGAGACGCAGCGCTTGTGGCGCAGCAGCGACTTCGGCGTCATCAGGATCAGCGGCTTGCGGAAGTCCCGCTTCAGCTGCCGGCGCAGGATGTGGAAGTAGCTCGCCGGGGTCGAGCAGTTCGCGACCTGCATGTTGTCCTCGGCGCACATCTGCAGGAAGCGCTCGAGGCGGGCGGAGGAGTGCTCCGGACCCTGACCCTCATAGCCATGCGGCAGCAGGCAGACGAGGCCCGACATGCGCAGCCACTTGCGTTCGCCCGACGAGATGAACTGGTCGAACACGACCTGCGCGCCATTGGCGAAGTCGCCGAACTGCGCCTCCCACATCGTCAGCGCATTCGGCTCCGACAGGGTGTAGCCGTATTCGAAGCCGAGCACCGCCTCCTCCGAGAGCATCGAGTTGATGACCTCGTAGCGGGACTGGTCGTCGCGGATGTGGTTGAGCGAGGTGTGACGGGCTTCCGTCTCCTGGTCGATCAGCACCGAATGGCGCTGCGAGAAGGTGCCGCGCTCGCAATCCTGGCCCGACAGGCGGACCGGGTTGCCGTCGAGCAGGAGCGAACCGAAGGCCAGCGCCTCAGCGGTCGCCCAGTCGATGCCCTGCCCGGTCTCGACCGCCTTGCGACGGTTGTCGAGGAAGCGCTGGATCGTCTTGTGGACGTTAAAGCCCGGCGGGACGGCGGTGATCTTCTCGGTGATCTCCTTCAGCACGGCGGCGGGAACGCCGGTCGCGCCACGGCGCGGATCGTCCTCGTCGGCGCGGATCGCCTTCATGCCGGCCCAGCGGCCGTCGAGCCAGTCGGCCTTGTTCGGCTTGAACGCCTGGCCGGCATCGAACTCGACCTCGAGCTTGGCCTTCCACGCGGCGCGCGCCTCGTCGAGCTCGCCGGCGGCCAGCACGCCTTCGGCTTCCAGCTTGGCGGCGTAGAGTTCCAGCGTCGACTTGTGCGCGCGGATCTTGCGATACATCAGCGGCTGGGTGAAGCCCGGCTCGTCGCCCTCGTTATGGCCGAAGCGGCGATAGCAGAACATGTCGACCACGACCGGCTTGTGGAACTTCTGCCGGAACTCGATCGCGATCTTGGCGGCGAAGACGACCGCCTCCGGATCGTCGCCGTTCACATGGAACACCGGGGCCTCGACCATCTTCGCCACGTCGGACGGATAGGGCGAGGAGCGCGAATAGCGCGGATAGGTGGTGAAGCCGATCTGGTTGTTGATGATGAAGTGGACCGAACCGCCGGTGCGGTGGCCCTTCAGCCCGGACAGGCCGAGGCACTCGGCCACAACGCCCTGGCCGGCGAAGGCCGCGTCGCCATGGATCAGCAGCGGCAACACCTTGGAGCGCTCGACGATGTCGCCGAACTGGTCCTGCTTGGCGCGCACCTTGCCGAGCACGACGGGATCGACGATCTCGAGATGCGACGGGTTGGCGGTCAGCGAAACGTGGACGTTGTTGCCGTCGAACTCGCGGTCCGCCGAGGCACCGAGATGGTACTTCACGTCGCCCGAGCCCTCGACGTCGTCGGGCGCGAAGGAGCCGCCCTTGAACTCGTGGAAGAGCGCGCGGTGCGGCTTGCCCAGCACCTGCGTCAGGACGTTGAGGCGGCCGCGATGGGCCATGCCGAAGACGATGTCGCGCACGCCGAGCGCGCCGCCGCGCTTGATGATCTGCTCCAGCGCCGGGATCAGCGCCTCACCGCCGTCGAGGCCGAAACGCTTGGTGCCGGTATACTTCAGATCGATGAACTTCTCGAAGCCTTCGGCCTCGACGAGCTTGTTCAGGATCGCCTTCTTGCCTTCCTTGGTGAAGGCGATCTCCTTGTCCGGCCCCTCGATCCGGCCCTGCAGCCAGGCCTTCTGCTCCGGGTCGGAGATATGCATGAACTCGATGCCGACCGTGCTGCAATAGGTCCGCTGCAGCACCGCAACCATCTCGCGGATGGTGGCGAACTCCATGCCGAGCACGTTGTCGATGAAGATCTTGCGGTCGAGATCGGCCTCGCCGAAGCCGAAGGCGGCCGGCGACAGCTCCTCATGGTCGGTCCGGCTCTCGATGCCGAGCGGATCGAGCTTGGCATGGAGATGGCCGCGCATCCGGTAGGCGCGGATCAGCATGATCGCGCGCACGGAGTCGCGCGTCGCCTGCTGCACGTCGGAGGCCGACAGCGTCGTGCCGGCGGCCTGCGCCTTGCCCTTGAGCTTGTCGGAAACGACCTTCTCGACCACGGCCCAGTTGCCGTCGAGCGCCGAGACAAGTTCGCCATTGGCATGGATCGGCCAGTTAGGCTTGGTCCAGGAGGCGCCCTTGGCGTTCTGGACGATGGACTGGCCATCATCCTTCAGCCCGGCGAAGAAACCCTGCCACTGCTCGTCGACCGACTTCGGGTCGGCCTGGTAGCGGGCGTAGAGGTCCTCGATATAGGCCGCGTTGCCGCCATAGAGGAAACCCGTCTGCGCGAGAGCCTCGTTGATGTCCTGGCGAGCCATGGTCGTTTCTGCCTTTTCCTGCCTGCCTGCTGCCGCATCATGCCCGGGCCAGGCCCGAGCATCTCATTCCGATACTGACGTCTGGCGAGGGGCGAAAAGACCGGGCTGAACCGACCGTGACGCCCCTGCCTTGCCTCAGCCCTTCAACACCTCGACCAAGGTCTTTCCAAGGCGCGCCGGCGAGGGCGAGACCCGGATACCGGCCGCTTCCATGGCCGCGATCTTGTCCTCGGCACCGCCCTTGCCGCCGGAGATGATCGCGCCCGCATGGCCCATGCGGCGGCCGGGAGGCGCCGTGCGGCCGGCGATGAAGCCGACCATCGGCTTCTTGCGGCCACGCTTCGCCTCGTCCTTGATGAACTGCGCCGCGTCTTCCTCGGCCGAACCGCCGATTTCGCCGATCATCACGATCGACTCCGTCTTGTCGTCGGCCAGGAACATCTCGAGCATGTCGATGAACTCGGTGCCCTTGACCGGGTCGCCGCCGATGCCGACGGCGGTGGTCTGGCCGAGGCCTTCGCGGGTGGTCTGGAACACCGCTTCATAGGTAAGCGTGCCGGAGCGCGAGACAATACCGACCGAGCCGGGCTTGAAGATGTTGGCGGGCATGATGCCGATCTTGCTCTCGCCGGCGGTGACGACGCCCGGGCAGTTCGGCCCGATCAGGCGGGTCTTGGAGCCGACCAGCGAGCGCTTGACCTTGACCATGTCGAGCACCGGGATGCCCTCGGTGATGCAGATCACCAGCGGGATCTCGGCGTCGATCGCCTCGCAGATCGCGTCCGCGGCGCCCGGAGGCGGCACGTAAACAACGGACGCGGTTGCGCCGGTCTTCTGCTTGGCCTCGAGCACGCTGTCGAAGACCGGCAGGCCGAGATGGAGCGAGCCGCCCTTGCCCGGCGAGGTGCCGCCGACCATCTGCGTGCCATAGGCGATCGCCTGCTCGGAGTGGAAGGTCCCGTTCTTGCCGGTGAAGCCCTGGCAGATGACCTTGGTGTTCTTGTCGATCAGGATGGACATGGTTGCTCCTCAGGCCTTCTTGATCGCGGCGACGATCTTCTGCGCGGCGTCGTCGAGGTCATCGGCGGGAATGACGTTGAGGCCGGAGGACGAGATGATGTCCTTGCCTTCCTGGACGTTGGTGCCTTCGAGGCGAACGACCAGCGGAACCTGAAGGCCGACCGCCTTGACCGCGGCGATGACGCCGCGCGCGATGACGTCGCACTTCATGATGCCGCCGAAGATGTTGACCAGGATGCCCTTCACCTTCGGGTCGGCGGTGATGATCTTGAACGCCGCCGTCACCTTCTCTTCGCTGGCGCCGCCGCCGACGTCGAGGAAGTTCGCGGGGCTTTCTCCGTAGAGCTGGATGATGTCGAGCGTGGCCATGGCGAGGCCGGCGCCGTTGACCATGCAGCCGATCGTGCCGTCGAGCGCGATATAGGCGAGGTCATACTTCGAGGCCTCGATCTCCTTCTCGTCCTCTTCCGTCGTGTCGCGCAGCGCGACGATGTCGGGGTGACGATAGAGCGAGTTCGAGTCGAAGGAGATCTTGGCGTCCAGGCACTTGATCTGACCCTGCTTGGTCACGATCAGCGGGTTGATCTCGAGCATGTCCATGTCCTTGGCCACGAACGCCGCGTAGATCTGGCCGAGAACGGTGCCGGCCTGCTTGGCGAGGTCGCCGGAGAGGCCGAGGATGCGCGCCATGGCGCGGCCGTGATGCGGCATGATGCCGGTCGCGGGATCGACGGTGATGGTCTCGATCTTCTCGGGCGTGTCATGGGCGACCGCCTCGATGTCCATGCCGCCTTCCGTCGAGATCACGAAGGCGATGCGCGAGGTCGCGCGGTCGACGAGCGCCGAGAGGTAGAACTCCTTCTCGATGTCCGAGCCGTCCTCGATGTAGAGGCGGTTGACCTGCTTGCCGGCCTCGCCGGTCTGCACGGTGACGAGAGTATTTCCCAGCATCTCCTTGGCGTGGGCCTCGACCTCCTCGACCGACTTGGCCAGGCGCACGCCGCCCTTGGCGTCGGGTCCGAGCTCCTTGAACTTGCCCTTGCCGCGGCCGCCCGCATGGATCTGCGACTTCACGACGTAGAGCGGTCCGGGCAGCTTCTTGGCGGCCTCGACCGCCTCCGCCACCGTCAGGGCCGGGAAGCCGGCGGAGACGGGCGCGCCGAACTCCTTGAGGACGGCCTTGCCCTGGTATTCGTGGATGTTCATGTGCTCGGTTTCCCTGGAAGCGTATTTCGGGTGGCGAATGGGCGGGATGGCGGGCGCGCTGGTCGCGCGCCGTCACTCCGCCCGTTCTAGGTCACGCCAGTGACGAATCGATGGCCTTGCAGGCGTCGATCAGGCCCTGCACCGAGGCGACCGACTTCGCCAGCATCTCCTTCTCGGCGCCGTTCAGGCGGATCTTGACGACCCGCTCGACGCCCTTGGCGCCGATCACGACGGGCACGCCGACGAACATGTCCTTGACGCCGTACTGGCCCTTCAGCGCGGCCGCAGCCGGCAGGACGCGCTTCTGGTCCTTGAGATAGCTCTCGGCCATCGCGATCGCCGAAGCCGCCGGGGCGTAGAAGGCCGAGCCGGTCTTGAGCAGGTTGACGATCTCGCCGCCGCCCTTGCGGGTGCGCTCGACGATGGCGTCTAGACGCTCCTGCGTCGTCCACTTCATCTTGACGAGATCCGGCAGCGGAATGCCGGCGACGCCCGAGTAGCGGACCAGCGGCACCATGTCGTCGCCATGGCCGCCGAGCACGAAGGCCGAGACGTCCTTGACCGAGACCTTGAACTCATCGGCCAGGAAGTGGCGGAAGCGGGCCGAGTCGAGCACGCCAGCCATGCCGCAGATCATGTTGGGCTTCACGCCCGAGAACTTCTGCAGGGCCCAGACCATCGCGTCGAGCGGGTTGGTGATGCAGATCACGAAGGCCTTGGGGGCATAGGTCTTGATGCCCTCGCCGACCGCCTTCATCACCTTGAGGTTGATGCCGATCAGGTCGTCGCGGCTCATGCCGGGCTTGCGCGGCACGCCGGCGGTGACGATCACGACATCGGCGCCCTTGATGTCCTCATAGGACGAGGTGCCCTTGTAGCCGGCATCGAAGCCGTCGACCGGGGCGGACTCGGCGATGTCGAGGCCCTTGCCCTGCGGGATGCCGTCGGCGATGTCGAACAGCACGACGTCGCCGAGTTCCTTCAAGCCGGCGAGGTGGGCGAGCGTGCCACCGATCTGGCCGGCCCCGATGAGCGCGATCTTCTTGCGGGCCATTGCCTAGTCCTTTGTCCTGACGCTGCGAAATGCCGGAGAACCGGCGAAACCGTGGGCTTCTTTGGCCCAAGAGGCCCTTTTGCCGCAACCCTTGCCCTGCGCCTTCGGGGACGCCCGCGCAAGCCTGCTCGAATTCGGCGAGCCTGATGCGCCGCGAGCGTTTTCAACGGCTTGGCCGGCCCTTGCCGAGCCCATCACCAAGAATTGCACGAGAAAGCCGCAATTACAATTTACAGATTTTGTAATTCGTCACAGGAATTTTCAGACGATGCCGCCGGCCAGCACCCGCAAAATCACGCGGATCAGCGTCGCCAGGCGGACGTCGATCGAGGCCTGCGGCACGTCGGAATCCAGCTCCAGCGCGGCCGGATGGATGAAGCGATGCGTCGTGTCGATGACGAAGGCGATTGCCCGGTCGCGGTCGCGCGGCTCGAAGGCGCCCGAGGCGATGCCCTCGTCGATCACCCGCTCGAACAGCGCGCGCACCCGAGCCCGATTGCGCCGGCTGATCGCATGGCGCCTGGCCACCGCCTGGGACAGCGCCGTGAAGAGGTGCGGCTCCTCGGTCAGGAGGTCGCGATTGGCCTTGGCGAGCGCCAGGATCAGGCGCTCAAGCTTGTCGTCGGCGGGGTCGGGCCCGTCCGCGATGTCGGCGAGGCGCCGCTCGGTCGCCTTCAACCAGGCGTCGACGACGGCATCGACCAGCGCGGCGCGCGAGGGGAAGTAGCGATAGACATTGGCATGGGTCATGCCGGCTTCGTCGGCGACCGCGACCACCGTGAAGCGCTTCAGGCCGAACTGGCGCAGATGCTCGCTGGCCACCGTCAGGATACGCGTCTCGCTCGGCTCGCGCATCGTCATGGCGGTCAGGTCTCCACCAGCCCGCCGCTGTCGCCGCTGGCCGCCGAGTCGGCCCGGCCATGCGGCAGGCCGAGATAATCCTCGGAGCGCATCTCGATCAGCCGCGAGACGGTCCGGTCGAACTCGAACGCCTCGCGGCCGGACTTGGCCCGGTAGAGCTCGTGCGGCTCGGCCTCGGCCGATGCGACCAGCTTCACATGATGCTCGTAGAGCGCGTCGATCAGGATGATGAAGCGCTTGGTCTCGTTGCGCTGGTCGTCGGCCAGCACCGGGATCTCGTCCAGCACCAGCGTGTGGAAGCGCTGCGCCAGCGCGATGAAATCCGAGGCGCCATAGGCCTTGCTGCAGAGATCGGAAAAGCGCGCCCGCGCCACGCCGCCGGCGGCCTGCGGCACGACGAGCTCATGGCCGTTGACGTCGAGTACGAGCCTTTGCGCCTGCGACGCGCCCGAGAGCTTGCGGAAGGCCTGGTCGAGCGCGGCCTGCGCCGCCGCATCGGCCGGGACATGATAGACCGGCGCGCCGCCGAGCTTCTCCAGCCGGAAATCGGTGCGCGACTCCAGCTTCAGCACCTCGACCTTCTCGCTCAGCAGCTTGATGAAGGGCAGGAACAGCGAGCGGTTCAGCCCGCCCTCATAGAGCCGCGACGGCTCGACATTCGAGGTCGCCACCACGACGACGCCGGACGCGAAGAGCGCCGTGAACAGCCGCCCGAGGATCATCGCATCGGCGATGTCGGTGACGGTGAACTCGTCGAAGCAGAGCAGCCGGGTCTGCTCGGCGATCTCCGCCGCGATCGGGCCGATCGGATCGGGATCCTTGACCTCGCCGGTCTTGAGGCGCTGGCGATAGGCATGGACCCGGCCATGCACATCGGCCAGGAATTCGTGGAAATGCACCCGCCGGCGCCGCTTCACCGCGACGGAATCGTAGAACAGGTCCATCAGCATGGTCTTGCCGCGGCCGACCGAGCCCCAGATGTAGAGCCCCTTGGGCAGATCCTTCGGATCGGCCTTCTTGCCGAAGAGCCAGCCGAGCGCGCTGCTCTTGCGCGCCAGCCGGTGCGCCGCGAGCGCCTTCGCCAGGGCCTCCAGCCGCTTGACCACGACGACCTGCGCCGGATCGCGCTCGATGGCACCGGACTCGACCAGTGCGGCATAGCGTTCGGTGATCGAGGCTGTCATGCGGGCAGGAAGACCATGAGCGGCGGGCCAGCGATGCTGCGATGCGGGGACCTCCCGGTTACGGCAGCCCCGCCCGCACGGCAACCCCGCTACGGGCAAACCCCTCCCCCTTGTGGGGAGGGGCTCCCCGCGTTCGAATTGACCCGCTTCACGCACCGAAAGCCCCGTCCGGCCTCATGGCCGCGGGGTTTCGGGCGAATTCGTATCCAAGGGGATGCGCGGGGAGAGCGGGCGTCGCAGTCGACGGCTGCGTGCCGATGTCGATGTCGAATGTCTTAGTCGAAGCAGCGCCAACAGCCGCCACCCCGCCCCGCGCGCGGTTGTCTTTGGTGTCACTCGCCGCCGTTACGTCCCTCACGGACCGGGTTGCTGACGACCCGGGCGACGAAGCCCCTCCAGGCAGGGATGGCCCGCGACGGCCGCCTGCCTGAACACCGCACTCCACCCGGCCGCACGACGCCTCGCGACAGCCCCCTTGGTCGGGTGGAGCGAGGCGAGATTAGGCACGGCGCGATAGCGCGGGGATAAGTTTTTGCCGGATCCGCGACGCACCTCCCCGCGACCGCGACACCTTGACCGGGATCGCGCCGTGCCGCCGAGGAAAACGCCGCAAGCCCTACACCTTGCGGCTGCTGCCGCCCTTCATCTCCGGATCGTGGCGGTGGTGGCTGTCGCGCTCGCCGCCGCCGCCCGAGATGCGCGAACGCTTGCGGCCATCCTCCTCCGCCGCGAACGCCTTCAGTGCGAGCGGCGCCTTCGCGTTCTCATGCGAGGAGCCCGGCCCGCCGTGGCGGATGGTCTGGGGTGCCTTGGTCGATGTCGACATGCAACCCTCCGTTCAGCGATCCTGCTGATGGCCCTGATGGGTCGTGTTGATCCGGGTATTGGCCTGCTGGCCCTTGTTCGCCGGATCGGCGTTATGGCGCTCGCTGTGTTGGGCGGGGTTCGCAGCCTGCCTGGCATGGTCCGGCTCGCCCGGCCCCATCGGGCTGCGATTGGCGGGCGGGATCGGCGGGTGCTTGCTCATGGCACACTCCTTCAATGATCGCCCCGCCTATACAACGCCCGGAGGCCGCGATGGTTCGGGCGGGCCGCGATGATTGAGGCGCGCAACTGACGCATGGCATAAGCGCCGCCGAAGGAGACCGCATGCAGATCCGAGCAGAAGAGCCGGGCGACGTCGACGCCATCCGCACCCTGACCACGGAGGCCTTCGCGACGGCGCCGCACAGCAGCGGCACCGAAGCCGGCATCGTCGATGGCTTGCGCGCGGTCGGCGCGCTGACGCTCTCGCTCGTTGCCGTCGAAGATGGAGAGATCGTCGGCCATGTCGCCTTCTCGCCGGTGACGATCGACGGGGCAGAGCGCGGCTGGTTCGGGCTCGGGCCGGTCTCGGTGCGGCCGGGCCGGCAGCGCGGCGGCATCGGCTCGGGCCTGATCCGCGAGGGGCTGCGGCGCCTGCGCGAGCGCGGCGCCGGCGGCTGCGTCCTGCTCGGCGCCCCCGCCTATTACGGCCGCTTCGGCTTCGCGGCCGATCCGGCGCTCGTGCTGGAGGACGTGCCGCCGGACTACTTCATGCGCCTCGCCTTCGGCGGGGAGGTGCCGGCCGGCACGGTGCGCTATCACGCGGCTTTCGACGGCGCCTGAGGCTCAGACCGAGCAGGCTGCCGAACCGCAACGCCTTTTTGTCTGCGAAGCGCCAGATGAGGGCCGGCCTCTCACGCCGCAGGCTCGACGGCTCCGCTGCGGCTTGACGATCGGCGGCAGTCCCTCTCCACGTCGAGAGCCCGGTTCGCGCGCCGTGCGCGCGACCTACCTCCGCCCCCGCCGCTCCCCCGCCCCCTTCGGTCGCGACTCCGGCCGCGGCCCCATCTCGTCGAGCGTCGGCTTCTTCGGCCGCGCCACGCGCGCGACCGGCTTGCCCTCGCCGCCGCCCCAGTTATGCGGGCCCATGTCCTCGTCGGTCGGCTTGCGGGCGCGGGTGGGCGGCAGGTTGGCGCTCGCGCCGTAGGACCGCTCGCCCTTGTATTTCCCGGCCGAGGCCTCGACATCGCCCTGGCGGGCGAGCGGGTCGTCGCTGATCGCCAGTTCCGTCGCCTGCAGGCGCTTGATCTCGTCGCGCAGCTTCGCGGCTGTCTCGAATTCGAGATCGGCGGCGGCCTCGCGCATGCGCTTTTCGAGATCGGCCAGCGCCGCCTTGAAATTGTGGCCCGAGGCCGGCGTGGCTAGCCCGGTATCGACCGTGACGTGGTCGCGCTCATAGACCGAGCCGAGGATGTCACCGATGTTCTTCTTCACCGTCTGCGGCGTGATGCCGTGCTCGGTGTTGTAGGCCATCTGCTTCTCGCGCCGGCGTGTGGTCTCGGCCAGCGCCCGCTCCATCGAGCCGGTGACATGGTCGGCATAGAGGATGACCTTGCCGTCGACGTTTCGGGCGGCGCGGCCGATGGTCTGGATCAGCGAGGTCTCCGAGCGCAGAAACCCCTCCTTGTCGGCGTCGAGAATGGCGACGAAGCCACATTCCGGGATGTCGAGGCCCTCGCGCAGCAGGTTGATGCCGACCAGCACGTCGAAGGCGCCGAGGCGCAGGTCTCTGAGTATCTCGATGCGCTCGATCGTGTCGATGTCCGAGTGCATGTAGCGCACGCGCACTCCGTTCTCGTGCAGGTACTCGGTGAGATCCTCGGCCATGCGCTTGGTCAGCACGGTGACGAGGGTGCGATAGCCCTTCTCGGTGACCTCCTTGACCTCATCCAGGAGGTCCGCGACCTGGTGCTTGGCCGGACGGACCTCGACCGGCGGGTCGATCAGCCCGGTCGGGCGGATGACCTGCTCGGTGAAGACTCCGCCGGTCTGCTCCATCTCCCAGCCGCCGGGGGTGGCCGAGACATGCACGGACTGGGGCCGCATCGCGTCCCATTCCTCGAAGCGCAGCGGCCGGTTGTCCATGCAGGAGGGCAGGCGGAAGCCGTATTCGGCCAGCGTCGCCTTGCGGCGGAAGTCGCCGCGATACATGCCGCCGATCTGCGGCACCGTGACATGGCTCTCGTCGGTGAAGACGAGGGCGTTGTCGGGCAGGTATTCGAACAGCGTCGGCGGCGGCTCGCCCGGGCGGCGGCCGGTGAGATAGCGCGAATAGTTCTCGATGCCGTTGCAGGAGCCGGTGGCCTCGATCATCTCGATGTCGAAGGTGCAGCGCTGGTCGAGCCGCTGCGCCTCGAGATAGCGCCCCATCCGGTTGAGCTCCTCGAGCCGCTCGCGCAGCTCCTGCTTGATCGACTTCACCGCCTGGGTCAGCGTCGGGCGCGGCGTGGTGTAGTGCGAATTGCCGTAGACCTTGACGAACTCCAGCTCGGCCGTCTTCTGCCCGGTCAGCGGGTCGAATTCGTGGATGGTCTCGACCTCGTCGCCGAACAGCCCGATGCGCCAGGCGCGGTCCTCATAGTGGGCGGGGAACAGCTCGATATTGTCGCCACGGACGCGGAATGTGCCGCGGGTGAAGTCGTGCTGGGTGCGCTTGTATTGCAGCGCCACCAGATCGGCGATGAGCTGGCGCTGCTCGACGCGCTCGCCCAGCTTGATGCCGAAGGTCATCGCCGTATAGGTCTCGACCGAGCCGATACCGTAGATGCAGGAAACCGAGGCCACGATGATGACGTCGTCCCGCTCCAAGAGCGAGCGCGTCGCCGAATGGCGCATCCGGTCGATCTGCTCGTTGATCGAGGATTCCTTCTCGATATAGGTGTCCGAGCGCGGGACGTAGGCCTCCGGCTGGTAGTAGTCGTAATAGGAGACGAAGTACTCGACCGCGTTGTCGGGGAAAAAGCTCTTGAACTCGCCATAGAGCTGCGCCGCCAGCGTCTTGTTCGGCGCCAGGATCAGCGCCGGGCGCTGCGTGCGCTCGATCACCTGCGCCATGGTGAAGGTCTTGCCCGAGCCGGTGACGCCGAGCAGCACCTGGTCCCGCTCCTGCCGCGAAATGCCGTCGACGAGATCGGCAATCGCGGTCGGCTGGTCGCCCGAGGGCTGGAACTCGGACTGCATCTTGAACCGGATGCCGCCTTCCGACTTGTCCGGCCGCTCGGGCCGATGCGGCGTCCAGGGCTTGCCGGGCGTGATGAAGGGGCTGCCTGTCTCCAGCAGATGCTGCAGCGAGGTCGCGGTCGCCGCCGCCGCGCCCTCGGCGCCGATGAAGGCGGAATCGGCCTTCTTCGAGAGCTTCTTCTTCGGCTTGCCGTCACCGGGCCGTGCCTCGGCCTCGTAGCCAGCCTGCGGCTGGTCGCTGAAGCCCGAGGCGCCGCCGGGCACGGCATTGCCGCGATTGATCGCCGGGTTGAGCAGATCGGCGAGATAGCCCTCCAGCGGCTTCAGCTCCGGCTTGGTCGCCTTGGAGTTCGGCGTACGCGCGGAGGACGGCTTCTTGGCGGGCTTCGCCTTCGCGGCGTCGGTTGTGTCGGAGGTTTTGGCCATCGCCGCAATATGGGGCGGATGCCGCCTCCGCGCGAGAGGGCCGGACGCATTGCCGGGCTGATTGGTGACAGGAGTTGACAGGAGGAAGATCGCTGGCCCGCGAGGCAGGTCTCGACCTCGGCGCGTCGCCGGACGAGCTCAGCTCGGAAGCGTCACTGCAGCCGGTCGAGCTCGCTATGCGACTTCAGCGCGTAACCGCCGCGCGCCAGTGTCACCAGATAGGCCGGCTTCTGCGGCGAGGCATTGCGGCGCACGCGCGTGCCTTTGATCGTGCGGCTGACGGGGGACGTGAAAACCTGTTCGACGCGGCCTTTTGCACGGTGCGCGCCCCAGGCCCAGGTGACGGCCGTGCCGGGCTTGAGTGGTTCGGTCATGCGTTGCCTCCGCTCACTCTGCGGAGGCAACGAGGCAGGGCGGAATTGGTTCAGTCCGCCCCGCACCCTCCCGGGTCAGTAGCGGGTCTTTTCCGGCATCTTGCGGTATTCGAGCCAGACCTGCTGCGCGTCGCTCTGCATCAGCTGCTCGACCGGCACCGTCCGCTCGGGATAGGGCCGCTTGGTGTCCTGGTTGATGTTCGAGTCGTCGAACAGATCGGCATAATCCGTCCAGGCAGCGGCATAGTAGATCCGGCTGACCCGGGCCCAATAGGCCGTCGCGTAGCACATCGGGCAGGGCTCGCAGCTGGTGAACAGCGTGGCGCCGCGCAGGTTGGGCTGCCCGATCTTCTTGCAGGCCATCCGGATCGCATTGACCTCGGCATGGGCCGAGGGGTCGTTGTCGCGCAGGACACTGTTGCCGGAGGCGGCGAGCACCTCGCCGTCACGGACGACGACCGCACCGAACGGGCCACCAGTCTTGTCGATCACGCCGGCCTGTCGCATCAGCTGGATCGCCTGGCTCATATGCTGCCGGTCGCGGTCGGTCACCGGTGTGGGCGCCTTGCTCTGCGCCTCGGCAGCCGTCGTTCCGGCTCCCACGATCGCAGCGGAAACGATCCCTGCCCCGGCGGTCAGGAAACGGCGCCGCGGCACCACACCGACGGATGAAAAAAGCGCGTCCAGGGACGCTACGCTCGAAGACGGTTCCATCAATCCCCCAATCGCGCCAAGCGCGCATTGCCCGCAGCGGTGCTCGCACCAAACCCTTGCAATCGCCAGCCTTTTCCGCGTCGATGGTTAGCTCGGACTTTACGAACGGGGAGGATCGAACGCCCGGACTTGCCGGCAGGTTTCAGCCGTTGCGATCCAGCCAGGAGTGGATTCCTGCCGCAGCGGCAACGCCCGTCGCGAAACAGCCCTGCAGAAGATAGCCGCCGGTCGGGGCTTCCCAGTCCAGCATCTCGCCCGCGACGAAGACACCGGGGAGACGCTTCAGCATGAAATCCGCGCCGATCTCGGAGGCGAGGATGCCGCCAGCCGTCGAGATGGCGCGGGCGATCGGCATCTGGCCGAGAAGCCGCAAGGGCGCCGACTTGATCGCCGCCGCCAGCGCCTGCGGCGCCTCGTCCAGCGTCGCACCGGCGCTGTCGCGGAGCACCGCGACCGCCGCGGGCGAAAGACCGCCCGCCTTGCGCAGATGGTTGCTGAGCGTCTCGCCCTTGCGGCGCTTGCCGAGCTTCTCCGCCAGCCGGGCCGGGTCGAGGTCCGGCCGCAGGTCGATCGTGATGTCGGCGTAGCCCACGCGCTCGATCGCTTCGCGCAGCGGCCCGGAGAGCGCGTAGACCGCGCCGCCTTCGATGCCGGCCAGATCGAGCATCGCCTCACCGGCAACCTCCTGCCCTTCGAAGCGGATCACGATCCGCTTCAAGGGCGCGCCGGCGAAACGCTCGCGCAGCTGTGGCGACCAGCTCACGGCGAAGCCGGCATTGGCCGGCCGCAACGGCGCGAGGCCAATGCCCCTGCCCGCCAGCAGCGGCACCCAGCCGCCATCCGAGCCCAGCCGCGACCAGCTCGCGCCGCCGAGCGCCAGCAAGGTCGCATCGGGCGTGGTGGTCAAGATGCCGCCGTCGCGCCCCGTGAAGGTCAGCGCACCATCCGGCGCCCAGCCGGTCCAGAGCCGGCCGGTCTCGAGCCTGACGCCCATGCCGCCAAGCCGCCCGACCCAGGCGCGCAGCAGCGGCGAGGCCTTCATCGCCTTCGGGAAGACACGCCCGCTGGAACCGACGAAGGTCTCGGCGCCGAGCCCATCGGCCCAGTCCCGTAGCTCCTGCGGCGGGAAGGCGCGGATCGCGGGTTCGAGCCAGTCCCGAGCGGCGCCGTAGCGGCCGAGAAAGGCATCCAGCGGCTCCGAATGGGTCAGGTTCAGCCCGCCACGCCCGGCCAGCAGGAATTTGCGCGCCGGCGACGGCATCCGCTCATGGATCGTGACGCGATGCCCGGCCTGCGCCAGCCGCTCGGCCGCGATCAGCCCGGCCGGGCCCGCGCCTATGATGGCGATATCGCGCGAGGGCATGCTTCTTTCTCCGGCACCATGCCATAACGGCTCTGGCGCTTACCCGTCATTGCGCGCGGAGCGAAGCAATCCACCGCTCGGGCGCGGCCATTCCCGGATTGCTTCGCTTCGCCCGCAATGACGGCATAGACTGTCACGGCCGCAATCGTAACCCTCGCAGCCGGAGTCCAGCCCGCCCATGCCGACCATCGCCGCCTATATCGGCGCCGCCTTCTTCGAAATCGCCGGCTGCTTCGCCTTCTGGGGCTGGCTCCGGCTCGGCAAGCCGATCTGGTGGCTGATCCCCGGGATGGTCTCGCTCGCGCTCTTCGCCTGGCTGCTGACGCTCGTCGAAAGCGATGCGGCGGGCCGGGCCTATGCCGCCTATGGCGGCGTCTATGTCGCCGCCTCGCTGGCCTGGCTCTGGGCGGCGGAGGGCTTCCGGCCGGATCGCTGGGACCTGATCGGCGGGACGATCTGCCTGGCAGGGGCGGCGGTGATCATCGCCGGGCCACGGTAACGGTGCAGGGCGTCGCGCTGCTTTCGGCGTCGCCCGCCCGATCGTGTGTTCCGGGCTCGCGTCTTCGCCGCGGCCCGGAATGACAGGAGCGCGGTCAAGCCCGCGCGAAGGTCTCGTCGAAGGCATAGCCGGCGCCGCGCACCGTGCGCAGCGGGTCCTTGGCATCGCCGGGAGTGATCGCCTTGCGCAGGCGCCCGACATGCACGTCGACAGTGCGCTCGTCGATATAGACGTCGCGACCCCAGACCGCGTCGAGCAGCTGCGCGCGCGAATAGACGCGGCCCGGCGCCTGCATCAGGAATTCCAGCAGGCGGAATTCGGTCGGGCCGAGGTGCAGCTCCTCGCCGGAACGGCGCACACGGCGCGTCGTCCGGTCGAGTTCGAGGTCGCCCGCGGTGAGCAGGCCCGCGACATGGCCGGGCTTCGCCCGGCGCAGCAGCGCCTGGATGCGCGCGATCAGCTCGGGCAGGGAGAACGGCTTGACGACATAGTCATCGGCGCCGGTGGCGAGCCCGCGCACCCGCTCGGTTTCCTCGCCGCGCGCGGTCAGCATGATGATCGGCACGCGCTCGGTGTCGCGCCGCGCCCGCAGGCGCCGGCAGAGTTCGATGCCGGAGAGCCCGGGCAGCATCCAGTCGAGCAGGACGAGGTCCGGAGTCGAGTCGCGCAGGTGAAGCTCGGCATCGTCACCGCGCGCGACGCTGTCGACCTCGAAGCCCTCGGCCTCGAGGTTGTAGCGCAGCAGCAGCGTCAGCGGCTCTTCGTCCTCGACGATCAGGATGCGTGCGGGCATGGCGCGTTTCCGTTGATGACATTCAGCCGACGCACACCGTCATGGCCAGACAAGCCCGGCCATGACGACGAGGCGGCGGGTATTCTTCAGTTCCCCGTCACCGCTTCGACGCTGATGTCGGTGGTGTCGAGCTTCGGACGGTTCAGGTCGAGCGACTCGCCGGTGACGAGATAATGGATCGTCTCGGCGATGTTGGTGGTGTGGTCGCCGATGCGCTCGATGTTCTTGGCGCAGAACAGGAGATGCGTGCAGAAGGTGATGTTGCGCGGATCCTCCATCATGTAGGTCAGGAGTTCGCGGAACAGCGAGGTGTAGAGCGCGTCGATCTCGCCATCGCGATGCCAGACCTCCATGGCCTTCTGCTCGTTGCTCGCGGCATAGGCGTCGAGCACGTCCTTGAGCTGGGCCTGGACGAGCCGGCTCATATGCTCGAGCCCGACCACGGCCCGGTGCGGCGGCTGGAACTGGCCGGAGATCGCGACGGCGCGCTTGGCGATGTTCTTGGCGAGATCGCCGACACGCTCGATATCGGAGGCGAGGCGGATCGCCGAGATCAGCTCGCGCAGGTCCTGGGCGAGTGGCTGGCGGCGCGCGATGGTCAGCACCGCGCGCTCCTCGACATCGCGCTGCAGGTTGTCGAGGCGCTGGTCGGCGCTGATCACCTTCTGGGCGAGCGTGGTGTCGCGGCGCACCAGCGCCACGGTGGAGTCCCCGAGCATGCGCTCGGACATGCCGCCCATCTCGGCGAGGCTGCGGCGCAGCGCCTCGAGTTCGGCGTCGTAGGAGCGGACGATATGGTCGGTCATCGGCGTTAGTCCCTGTGCAGCGCGTGCGGTTCAGCCGAAGCGGCCGGTGACGTAGTCCTGCGTCTGCTTCTTGTTCGGGTTCATGAAGATCGTGTTGGTCGGCGCGAACTCGATGACCTCGCCCAGATACATGAAGGCGGTGTACTGCGAGATGCGTGCCGCCTGCTGCATGTTGTGGGTGACGATGACGATGGTGAAGTCGGTCTTGAGCTGCTCCAGCAGGTCTTCGATCTTGCCCGTCGAGATCGGGTCGAGCGCCGAGGTCGGCTCGTCGAACAGGATCACCTCCGGACGCTGCGCGATGGTGCGCGCGATGCACAGGCGCTGCTGCTGGCCGCCGGAAAGCCCCATGCCGGAGCTCTTCAGCTTGTCCTTGACCTCGTCCCACAGGGCCGAACGGCGCAGCGCCGCCTCGACGCGGTCGTCGAGCTCGGATTTCGGCGGCTTCTCGTAGAGGCGGATGCCGAAGGCGACGTTGTCATAGATCGACATCGGGAACGGCGTCGGCTTCTGGAAGACCATGCCGACGCGCGAGCGCAGCTCGTTCACGTCGATGTCGCTCGAGATGACGTTACGCCCGTCGAGCAGGATCTCACCGGTGGCGCGCTGCTCCGGATAGAGCGAGTAGATCCGGTTGAAGATGCGCAGCAGCGTGGACTTGCCGCAGCCCGACGGGCCGATCAGCGCGGTGACGTGCCGATCGCGGAAGTCGAGATTGATGTTCTTCAGCGCCTTGTGCTCGCCATAGTAGAAATCGAGGTTCTTCACCGCGATCCGGACGGGGGCGTCGGCATCGAGCGTCTGCGGGCTCAGTTCCAGCGTCGAAAGCATCGACATTTTCCTTCAGATCGAACGCGACGAGGGTTCAGTTTGGCCGTTCACGTGAGGGCGATCACTTCGAGCCGCGCACGATGCGGCGGGCAATGATCGAGAGCAGCAGGATCGACATGGTGATCACCAGCGAGCCGGCCCAGGCGAGCTGCTGCCAGTTCTCGTAAGGAGCCGAGGCGAACTGGTAGATCGTCACCGGCAGGTTGGAGACGCCGCCGACCAGCGTCGGCGAAAACCAGAAGTTGTTGTTCAGCGCCGTGAAGATCAGCGGCGCGGTCTCACCGGCGATGCGGGCGAGCGCCAGCAGGATGCCCGTGACCATGCCGGCCTTGGCGGCACGCCAGGTCACCGAGGTGATCACCACGGAGGGCGGTGCGCCCAGTGCGGCGCCCGCCTCGCGCAGCGGGCCGGGCACGAGGTTCAGCATGTCCTCGGTCGTCCGCACGATCACCGGGATCGCGATGATGCCGAGCGCCACACCGCCGGCCCAGCCGGAATAGCCGCGGAACGGCTCGACCAGGATCACATAGACGAACAGACCGATCAGGATCGACGGCGCCGAGAGCAGGATGTCGTTGATGAAGCGGATCAGGTTGGCGAGAGGCGACTTGCGGCCATACTCGGCAAGCCAGGTGCCGGCGAGCACACCGATCGGCGTTGCGATCAGAATGCCGAGGAAGGTCAGCACGATCGATCCGACGATGGCGTTGGCAAGACCGCCGCCCTCGGTCCCGGGACCGGGCGTGACCTGCGTGAAGGTGGCGAGCGAGAGCCCGCCCAGCCCCTTCACGATCAGCATGCCGAGGATCCAGAACAGCACGAAGATGGCGAGGAAGGTGAAGCCGGTCGCGATCACCTTCATGGCGCGGTCGGCTGTCCGGCGACCGGAGCGGACCCGCCCCCATTCGGCGTGGGGCAGAGACTTGGGCATCGAAGAACCGGGCGTTGCGCTCGTCATGGTCATGGGTCGGGCTTTCGCTCAGTAGCGCTTCACACGCGAGACCAGCAGGCGCGCGATGACGAGGACGACGAAGGTGACGAAGAACAGGATGCAGCCGAGCGCGATCAGCGCGTTGAGCTGCAGGCCCATGGCCTCGTTGAACTCATTGGCGATGCGCGAGGCGATGGTCGAGCCGGGATCGAGGATCGAGGCCGATAGCCGGTTTGCATTGCCGACGACGAAGGTCACCGCCATGGTCTCGCCGAGCGCGCGGCCGAGCCCCAGCATGATCGCGCCGATGATCGAAACGCCGGCCTGCGGCACCAGCACATGGCGCACGACCTCCCAGGTCGTCGCGCCGATGCCATAGGCGCTCTCGCGCAGCACCGAGGGGATCTGCTCCAGCATATCGCGCGTGATCGAGGCGATGAAGGGGATGATCATGAAGGCCAGGATGATGCCGGCCGTGAAGATCCCAAGGCCCGAGGGCGAACGCGAATAGAGCACCGTGCCGACGATCGGCATGCCCTCGACCACGTTCGAGAGCGGGATCTGGACATAGGCCGCGAAGAGCGGCACGAACACGAACAGCCCCCACATGCCGTAGATGATCGAGGGCACCGCGGCGAGCAGCTCGATCGCGGTCGAAACCGGCCGCTTGAACCACGGCGGCGCGAGCTGCGTCAGGTAGACGGCGATGCCGAGCGAAAGCGGCACACCGATCACGAGTGCGATCAGCGCCGTCGAGATCGTGCCGACGATCGCCGGCCAGGCGCCATACTGGTCGTTCTGAGTGTCCCAGACGCTGGAGGTGACGAAGCCCAGGCCGAATTCGCGGAAAGCCGGCCAGCCTCCGATCACCATCGAGAGCATGATGCCGGCGAGCAGCACCAGAACGAGCAGCGCTGCCAGGAAACTGGCGTTGCGGAACACGACGTCGAAGGTCGCCTTCGGGGTCCTGCGCGTCGCGGGCGCGGAAGGCATGCTGGTCATCTCGGTCACGGCGGTCATCCGTGGAAGCTCCGGTTTCGTTGCCGATGACGCCCGCGGACCGTTCGGTCGGCCCGGGGGCGGCCTCGGCCCTCATCCTGAAGGGCGCCGGTGGCGCACCTCAGGATGAAGGCCTGTTAGGCGGGTTGGATGGGCGAGGCGGAAACCCGCCTCGCCCGTTTCGGTCCCGATCAGAAGATCGGCTTGCCCGCCGGGTCGGTGACGCCCTTCCAGGCGTTGCGAACCTGATCCTTGACGTTGGCCGGCAGCGGCACGTAGTCGAGGTCGAGGGCGAGCTGGTCACCGCTCTTGTAGGCCCAGTCGACGAACTTCAGGGCAGCCTGAACCTCTTCCGGCTTCTCCGGCTTGGCATGGACCAGCAGGAAGGTGGCCGAGGTGATCGGCCAGGCCTGGGCGCCCTTCTGGTTGTTCAGCGAGATGCCGAAGCCGGGAGCCTCGTTCCAGTTGGCGTTGGCGGCGGCGGCCTGGAAGGACTTGTCGTCCGGAGCCGGGAAGTTGCCTTCGGCGTTCTTCACCAGCGCATGGGCGAGCTTGTTCTGCTTGGCATAGGCGTATTCGACATAGCCGATCGAGTTGGCGACCTGCTTCACCGAAGCCGAGACACCCTCATTGCCCTTGCCGCCGATACCGACCGGCCACTGCACGGCGGTGTTGGTGCCGATCTTCGACTTCCAGTCCGCCGAGACCTTGGAGAGGTAGTCGGTGAACACGAAGGTCGTGCCCGATCCGTCCGAACGGTAGACCGGGTTGATGTTGGCGTCGGGCAGGGTCAGGCCGGCGTTGATCGCGGTGATCTTCGGGTCGTTCCACTTCTTGATGGTGCCCAGATAGATCTCGGCGATGATCTCGCCCGAGAGCTTGAGCTTACCGGGCTCGACGCCGGCGATGTTCACGGCCGGGACGACGCCGCCCATGACGGTCGGGAACTGGATCAGGCCGTCCTTGGTCAGGTCTTCGCCCTTGAGCGGGGCGTCGGTGGCGCCGAAGGCGACCGTCTTGGCCTTGATCTGGCGGATGCCGCCACCCGAGCCGATCGACTGATAGTTGAGACCGACATTGGTCTCCTTCTTATAGGCCTCAGCCCATTTGGCGTAGATCGGGAAGGGGAAGGTCGCGCCCGCGCCGGTGATGTCGGCGGCCTGAGCCACGCCAGACAGACCGATCGAAGCGGCCGCGAGAATGAGAAGTTTGCGCATGAGATGTCCTCTCTGGATCGCACGTTTAGCGGCCCGTTCAGAACACCCTCTGCATGACAGCTTCATGACAATCCGTCACGCATTCTGTCACAAAGCATTTGTTAAGCCTTTCTCGGCGGCGCCCCATAGCGCGGCAGCACGGCGCGGAAGGTCGCCCCCTGCCCGAGTGCGCTCTCGATCGTCAGGCGCCCGCGATGGCGCAGGACGATATGCTTGACGATCGCCAGGCCGAGCCCCGTGCCGCCCGCCTCCCGGCTGGCATTGGTGTCGACGCGGTAGAAGCGCTCTGTCAGCCGCGGCAGGTGCTCCGGTGCGATCCCTGGCCCGTCATCCTTCACCCCGACATTCGCCTCGAGCGGACCGTCCTCGACATCGATCACGACCTCGCCGCCGCGCTTGCCGTATTTGATCGCGTTCTCGACGAGATTCTCCATGAGCCGCAGCAGCTCGTCCCGATCGCCCGCGACTTGCACCGGTTCGGCCGGCACGCGCAGCGTCAGTGTCACCTCGCGCTCGCGGGCCATCAAGGTCAGCGAATCGACGATCTCGCGCGAGATGCCGACGAGATCGACCGGGTTTTCCGGCGCCAGATGGGCGCGCAGCTCGATCCGCGACAGCGAGAGCAGGTCGTCGACGAGGCGCGCCATGCGCAGCCCCTGCTCACGCATGATCGCGAGGAAGCGGTCGCGCGCGCCAGCATCGTTGCGCGCCGGCCCCTGCAGCGTCTCGACGAAGCCGAGCAGCGAGGCCAGGGGCGTGCGCAGCTCATGGCTGGCATTGGCGACGAAATCGACGCGCATCCGTTCGGTGACGCGCTGCTCGCTCAGATCCTCGAAGGTCAGCAGAACCGGCCGACGCCAGCCTGTCGTCTCCAGCGCCGCGATGTGGATCCGGAAAGTGCGCTCGACCGGGACACGCTCGACGAGTTCGATGACCTGCCGGCCGCCCTGGCGGCCGACGCCGTCGATCGCCTCGATCAGATCGGGATCGCGCATCACCAGCGTCAGCTGTTGCCCGACCTCCAGCGCCGGCATCAGCCCCCGCATCGCCGGGCTCAGGACCTGGGCGACGCCGTGAACGTCGAGCAGGACGACAGCCGAGCCCATTGCCTCGACCATGGCATGCGTCGCGGGGGCAGCGGGATCGACGGCAGCAGGCATGCAGGAAACCTCGGCGCGCTGCGCCACACCGACCGGTCGGCCGGAAGCGCGGGCCGCCCTTCCTGATCGCAAGCCCGGCGCGCGTCAATTCCCTTCGGCCGAACCGCGGTCTAGGCTGGCGCCCACCCATGAGGACCGATGCGATGTCGAAGAAGGCTTCCGAGAGCCGTGCGAAGGGAGCGATCCGGCTCGTCTCCGAAACGGACACACAGGTGCCTCCGCTGGCCAGGACGGGGAAGCCGCCAAAGGCGGCAGCCCCGAAAGGTTTCGATATCGAGGCCGAAGAACTGCCCGACGCGATCGTCGACGCCGCCTTCCGCAGCGGCGACTACCCTTATGGCAAGCGCATGAAGCGCAAGCGCTACAACAGGGAATTGCAGGCACTGCAGATCGAGCTGCAGAAGCTCGCCAGCTGGGCGAAAAAGACCGGAGAGCGCATCGTCATCGTCTTCGAGGGCCGCGACGGCGCCGGAAAGGGCGGCACGATCGGCCGCTTCACCCAGCATCTCAACCCGCGCCAGGCCCGCGTCGTCGCCCTGGCCAAGCCCTCCGACACCGAGGCCGGGCAGTGGTATTTCCAGCGTTACGCCGCGCAGATGCCGACAGCGGGCGAGATCGTCTTCTTCGACCGCTCCTGGTACAACCGCGCCGGCGTCGAGCGCGTGATGGGCTTCTGCACGCCGCAGCAGACGCAAACCCTGCTGCATGAGGCACCGGCCTTCGAGGGCATGCTGGTGCGCGACGGTATCCGGCTGATCAAGTTCTTCATCACCATCGGCCCGGAAATGCAGATGCTGCGGCTGCATGCCCGCTGGCATGACCCGCTCAAGCGCTGGAAGCTGTCGCCGATCGACTTCGAGGCGATCCCGCGCTTCGGCGCCTATTCGGATGCCTTCGACGAGATGCTGGCCCGCAGCAGCACGGAATGGGCGCCTTGGCATGTCATTCGTGGCAACGACAAGCTGCGGGCGCGGCTGAGCGCGATCCGCCACGTCCTCCTCGCCATCCCCTATGACGGCAAGGACGAGGCCGCGATCGGCGAGTGCGACCGCAAGATCGTCGTCGAGGTCGACAAATACCTGCACAAGGGCGGCGAGAACGGGAACAGCTGAGCGCCGCCGCGCTCAGCGCCCCATCACCAGGTTCGGCAGCCAGGTCGTCAGCGGCGGCCAGAGCGTGATCGCGACCAGCACCGCCAGCAGCGGCAGGAGCCACGGCACGATCGCCCGCGACATCGCCTCGAAGCTTATATTGGCGATCTTCGAGGTGATGAACAGCACCACCCCGACGGGCGGCGTGATCGTCCCGATCATCAGGTTGAGCACGAAGATCAGCCCGAACTGGATCGGGTCGATGCCGAACTGGCTGGCCGCCGGCGTCAGGATCGGGATCAGGATCAGCATGGCGGCGAGCGCCTCCATGAAGCATCCGACGAAGAGCAGCAGCAGGTTGACGATCAGCAGGAACATCAGCGGGCTGCCGGCGAGATCGACCAGCATCGGGCCGACCACCTGCGGGATGCGCGAGATCGACAGGCACCAGCCCAGTGCCGCCGCGGTCATCACCAGCGCCAGCACGACGCCGGTCGTCTCGACCGTCTGGACGACGAGTGCCGGCAGATCATCCAGCGAGAAGCTGCGATAGACGAAGAGCCCGAGCACCAGCGCATAGGCCGTGGCGACGGCCGCCGCCTCCGTCGGTGTGAAGATGCCGGCCATCATCCCGCCGAACAGGATGACCGGCGTCATCAGCGCCCAATGCGCTTCCTTGTAGGCGACCCAGAGCTGCGCCGCGCCGGGGAACGGATGACGCGGCAGGTCGCGCTTCTTCGCGACATGGACGACCATGGCCATCAAGGCGCCTGCCATGAGCAGGCCAGGGATGACGCCGGCCAGGAACAGGCCGCCGATCGAGACGTCGGCGGAGACGCCATAGATCACCATCGGCAGCGAGGGCGGGATGATCGGGCCGATCGTCGCCGACGCCGCGGTGATCGCGGCCGCCGTCTCGGCATCGTAGCCCTCGTCCTGCATCGCCTTGATCTCGAGCGTGCCGACGCCGCCGGCGTCCGCCACCGCCGAGCCGGACATGCCGGCGAAGATCACGCTGGCCAGGATGTTGGCGTGGCACAGGCCCCCGCGCAGCCAGCCCACGCAAGCCGTGGCGAAGGCGAAGATCCGGTCGGTGATCCCCGCCGAGTTCATGATGTTGCCCATCAGGATGAAGAGCGGCGCCGCCAGCAGGGGGAAGGAATTGGCGGATTGCGCGATCTTCTGCGGCACGATGCCGAGCGGGAACCCACCCAGGAAGGCGAAAGCGACCGCAGCCAGCCCCATCGAGACGAAGAGCGGCACGCCGATCAGGAGTGCCGCGAACCAGAACGGCAGGATCTGCAGCATGATCGCGGTCATAGCGGCTGGCTCCCGGGTTCCGGCGCGGAGAACTTGCGGCCCGCGAGCACATCGGCGATCTCGGCCACCGCCTGCAGGATCAGCGCGAGGCCGGCCAGCGGCATGACGATGTAGAGCGCCGCGGTTGAAATCGGCAGCGCAATCGACTCGACGTCCCAGTTGCGCTCGATCAGGCCGAAGGAATAGCGGATCAGCACAGCCGCGAAGGCGATGATCGCAAGCTGCGTGACGATCTCGAGGACTCTCCCGGCGCTCTCCGGCAGCATGTCGGCGAAGACGGTGATGCGGATATGCGAGCGCCGCCGCGCCGCAAGGATCCAGCCGACGAAGCCGGCCCAGACCAGCAGGTACTGCGCGAGTTCGTCGGTCCAGGCCAGTGGCGCGTTGAGCTGACGCGAGAGCACGCCGAGCAGCACCGCCGCCAGCAGCGCCAGCAGCAGCGCCACGGCCGACCAGCGCACGATGCGATCGGAAAGGTGGAGAAGGGATTTCATCGGCGTCCGTCCGAGAGGCGCGGGGAATCCCTCTCCTGTCAGGAGAGGGGTAGGGGTGAGGTGTCGGCCGATCGACCAGTCGAGCACCAGTTGTCGGGAAGCGACGGTGAGTTCACGGCCACGGCGTCCAATGGCCCTCCCCTCACCCTGCCGTCTCCCTATGGGAGAGGGTTCCCCGCGCCCGTTTGACGAAGCGTGCGGCGCTCAAAGCGCCGCGAGCGCGTCCCAGGTACCCTTGCCCCATTTGCTCTCGAACTGCTTCGGCAGGCTGGCGAGCACGGGCTTGGAGAAGCTCTCGAGATCGGGCTCTGTCACGGTCATGCCGGCGCCCTTCAGCGTCGCGACGAGGCTGCCTTCCTGGCTGGCGAGCTCGGCGTCCTGCCAGGCAACGCCGTCGGCAATGGCGGCCTCCAGCAGGCTGCGATCGGCGTCCTTCAGCCCCTTCCAGAAATCAGTGTTCACGATGACGAGGCGCGGCGTGATGATGTGGCCGGTCAGGATCAGGTGCTTCTGCACCTCCTGCAGCTTGGCGCTGTGGATCGTCGGCAGCGGATTCTCCTGGCCGTCGACCGCGCCCTGGCTCAGCGCCAGATAGAGCTCGTTGAAGTTGACCGGCGTCGCCTTGGCGCCCCAGGCCTCGACCATGGCGCGGAAGGTGTCGACCGGCGGCACGCGCAGCTTGAGGCCGGCGACGTCGGCGGCGCTCTTCACGGCCTTCGAGCCGGTGGTGAGATGGCGCTTGCCGTAATAGGTGACGGCGGCCATGCGCATGCCGCGCTTCTTCTCCAGCTCCGCGTTCATCTGCGCGAAGACGGGCGCCTTGGCGACCTTCGACATATGGGCGGCGTCGCGCCAGAGATAGGGTGCCTCGACCACCGAGAGCTGCGGCAGGAAGGCGCCGAGCGCGGCCGCGCCATCGGTCGTCATGGTCAGCGCGCCGGATGCGACCGATTCCATCATATCCTTGCCGGAGCCGAGCTGCCCGGCCGGGAAGGCCTGGATGTCGACGCGGCCCGAGGTCTTCTCCTTCACCTGCTTGGCGATGCGCTCGACCATCTGCACCTGCGGATGGGTCGCCGGCAGCATCTCGCCCCAGCGCAAGACGGTCGCCTGCGCGCGCAGGATCGTCGGCATGAACACGGCCGAGCCCGCGGCGGCGGACGCGGCCAGAAATTCGCGTTTGGTCAGCTTGGTCATGGTCGTTTCCCTCCAGGGTACGGCCGGTTTGCCCGGCTCGTTGAATGTCTGCGGGTGATGTTGGGTTTCAGGCCTCGTCAGTAGTTCATCGCCCGCGTGCGGGCGTTGCCGATATGCATGCTCATCGCTTCGGCGGCCCGCACCGGGTCGCGTGCCTCGATCGCCGAAATGATCTTCAGATGGTCCTGCATCACCGGCACGATGATGCTGTTGTGGATGCGCGTCTCGTATTGCCGGATCAGCCTGATCTTCAGCCAGGTGACGCGGAAAGCCTTCGAGACGATGTCGTTGTCGAGATGGTCGATGATCGCCTCATGCATCAGCCGGTCGACATCCTCGGCCTCCTCGATCAGCGTCGGATCGCCGCCGGCCTCGGCCCGGGCGATGATCGCCTCGTGCCGGGCGCGCTGCTCTGCGATCTCTGCATCGCTCGCATTCGCGGCATAGAGCGCCGTCGCCTCCTTCTCCAGGAAGAGCCGGAACTGGAAGGCGTTGCGGATCAGGTTGAGATCGACATGGGCGACCTGCATGCCGCGCTGCGGCACGGTCTTGATCAACCCCTCGGCCTCGAGCCGCGGGATCAGCTCCCGGATCGCGCCGAGCGGCAGGCCCGTCAATGCAACGAGCTCGCGCTGGGTCACGAACTGCCCGGGCTTGATCTCGCGCGCCAGCAGCCGCTAGGTGAAAGAGGCATAGGCGCGCTCCCTCAGCTTCAGCGGCTCGCCTTCGCGCGGATCCTGCTCGGGCTGGTTCAAGACGTCGTCTCCTTTCAGGCGACCTGCTCAGGCGGCCTTGGCCTGCGTGATCCGGTCGAAGGCCGCGAAGAGCCGCTGGCGCGTGCCCTCGTCCAGCGCCTCCAGCGGCGCGCGCATCGCCCCAAAGCCCGCGTCGCCATGCAAATGCCCGACCAGCGCCTTCACCGCCGGCAGCACCGGATGCGAGCAAATCTCGTCGACCAGTGCGTTCACGACCGGGCTGTCGGTGCCCTCATAGACCATCGGCCGCAGCAGATGCGGCACCAGATTGGCGACACCGCAGATCGTGCCCTGCGCGCCGTTGCGCACCGCCTTGGCGAGCTGGCGCTCGTCGCCGACCAGGATGGCGAGCTCGCCATGCGCCTTCAGCAGCGCCTCGGTGTTGGCGTAGCTGCCGGACGAATCCTTCACCCCGACGACGATCCCGGGAAACGCCGTCTTCAGCCGCTGGACCAGGCCGACGCTGATATCGACGGCCGTGACCGACGGGATGTGGTAGAGCACGACATTGCGGACCGAGCCGCCGAGCTTCTCGAAGAACTGCGAGAACCAGCGATAGAGCCCCTCGTCGCTGACGCCCTTGAAATAGAAGGGCGGCGCGACCAGCAGCCCCTTGGCGCCGGCATCGAGCGCAAGCCGTCCCTGTTCCACCGCCTCATGCAGCGAGGAGGCGGCGACGCCGGCATAGATCTGGCTGGCCGGATCGATCCCGGCGCCGATCAGCGCGCCCATCATCGCGCCCCGCGCCGGCAGCCCGAGCGCCGCGCCTTCGCCGGTCGTGCCGTAGAGGGTGACGCTGTCGCAGCCCTGCGCCAGCACATGGCGCGCATGCTTGACGAGCCGCGGCAGGTCGACGCCGCCGCCCTCCCGCATCGGGGTGGTGATGGCGCAGGAAAGGCCGAAGCGATTGCGATCGAGGGGCATGGGAACAGTCTTTCAGGACAGTGAGGCGTTGAGCGAGGGGGATACTGACATGTTAGTCAGATGACAGACACTGGACAAGGCGATCTCAGCCATCCTTGAGCCCTCCGGCCGAGAGCCCGGCGACGATCTCACGCTGCGCCAGCACGGTGACCAGCAGCACCGGCAGCGTCACGAGAAGCGCGGCGGCAGCGAGGGGCCCCCAGGAGATCTGCTCGAAGGTCAGCGAGTTGTAGACGGCCGAGGGCAGCGTGCGGCTGTTCTTGCCGCCGAGCACCACCGAGAAGATGAAGTTGTTCCAGGAGAAGATGAAGGCGAGGATGCCGCCGACCACGATGCCGGGGCGCGCCAGCGGCAAGGCGACATGGCGGAAGGCCTGCCAGGTCGTCGCGCCGTCGATCCGCGCGGCGTCCTCGAGTTCGATGGGAACGTTTTCGAAGTAGCCGATCATGATCCAGACGATGATCGGGATGGTGATGACGAGATGGGTGATCACCAGTGCCGTGATCGTGCCGACCAGCCCGGTCATCTGGAACAGCAGGAAGAGCGGGATCAGGTAGGACAGGGCCGGCGTCATCCGCGCGACCAGGATCAGGATCGCGAACTTCGTCGCCTTGCCGCGAGCGATGCCGTAGCCGGCCGGCACGCCGACCGCGAGGCCGGTCAGCACAGCGCCACCGGTGACCAGCACCGAATTCCAGAGATAGAGCGCGAAATTGTTCTGCGCGAAGACATCGACATAGTTCTTCAGCGTCGGCGGGTTCGGGATGAAGACCGGCGGGAAGGCGGTGTTGTCGAGCTCGTTCTTGAAGGACAGCGAGATCATCCAGAGGAAGACCAGCACCGCCGGCGAGACCAGCACGAAGACCGAGGCGAAGAAGCCGAGTTTCTTGAGGAGGCGGGTCATCACGCGTTCCACTTCGACTTCTGCCGCGCATAGAGCAGGAGCAGCGAGAGCATGATGATGATGACGAAGAAGATCACCACGACCGCGGAGGCGTAGCCGATCTTGTAGAACTGGAAGGCCTGCAGATAGAGGAAGATGTTCAGCGTTTCCGAGGCCGTCCCCGGCCCGCCCTGCGTGATCACGAAGATCGTGTCGAAGGCCTTCAGCGCATCGATCGTGCGGATGACGATCGCCACCATGATGAAGGGCCAGACCAGCGGCAGGGTGATGTGCCGGAACATGTGCCAGTCATTGGCGCCGTCGATCAGGGCGGATTCATAGGGCTCGCGCGGCAGGCCGGCGAGGCCGCCCAGCACGATCAGCATGACCAGCGGCGTCCAGTGCCAGACCTCGACCAGGATCAGCGTCGGGATCACCGTGTCCGGCGAATAGACCCAGGCGGAGGGGCCGATGCCGACCAGCGACAGAAGGTAGTTCAGCACGCCGAGCTGCGGATGGAACATCATCGTCCAGACCAGCGCGACTGCGACCGGCGTCGCCATCATCGGCATCACGAAGATGGTCCGCAGCACGCCCCGGAACGGAAACTCACGGTGGAAGACCAAGGCCGCCGCCGTGCCGAAAACGATCGGCAGCACGACGGCCAGCGAGGTGAAATAGAAGGTGTGCCCCATCGACTCGATGAAGCGCGCATCGCGGAAAAGCTCGGCGAAGTTCGCCAGCCCGACGAATTCCGGCCCGGCGCCGATCTTCCAGTCGTGGCCGGACATGTAGAGCGTGAACAGCCACGGGAACACGATCACCGTCGCCACGACCAGCACGGCCGGCGCGGCGAACAGCCAATAGCGCGGCGTGAAATCGGCCGACTGCGTGGATGACGCAGGCTGCGCATTCGCAATCGTCGGTGACAGGGTCGTTGTGGTCATGCGGGGGACGTCATGCCCGGGCATACCCCGGGCATCTCCATGAAACTGAACACGCGTGACGAGATGGCCGGGGCAAGCCCGGCCAAGACGCCTGGGGCTCAGCCCTGCTCGCTCTTGGCGAGCACGGGCGCGAAGGCTTCCGTCGCCTTCTTCAGTTCGGTCGCGACATCGGCGCCGCCGATCATGTTGGTCAGGCCGACCCCGAAGACGTCACGGAATTCGGTGACCGGGACGATCTGCGGCAGCGCCGCGCGGGCGATCTTGGCCGAGCCCAGCAGGCAGTCGAAGTACTGCTTGCCGAACTTCGACGCCTCGATCGTCGCCGTGTCCGAATAGGCCGAGGAGCGTGCCGGCGCGCCGGCACCGGCCTTCAGCATGGCGAGCTGCTGCGCCTTGTTGGTCATGTGCTGGATGTAGAGCCAGGCGGCCTCCTTCTTCTGGGAGCCGCGCGAGATGCCGATGCCGTCGCCGAACATGCCGGCGTGATGCGCCTTCGGACCGGGCGGGGTGATGCCGTAGCCGACCTTGCCGACGATGCGCGACTTGCTCGGATCCTCGAGCGGCGTCGCGAAGCCGATGCCGTCGAGCCACATCGCGGCGCGGCCCTGCATGAAGGTGGTCTGGCACTCGTTCCAGTTGAAACCGACCTGGCCGGCCGGGCCGGTATCCTTGTTGAGCTTCTTGTAGAGTTCGCCGGCCCAGATCGCCTCCGGCGTATCGGTGAGCAGCTTGCCTTCCGGCGAGGTCGTCTCGATGCCCTGGCCGAGCAGCAGGCAGGCCCAGACCGGAACGTTGGCGTTCTTCAGGCCGCGCGAGACGAAGCCCGCAACGCCCTTGGCGGGATCGTGCAGCTTGGCGGCGGCCACCGCCATCTCGTCCATCGTCTTCGGGAAGGTGACGCCCTTCGCCTCGAAGAGCTCCTTGTTGTAGTAGACCATCCAGTAATCGACGAAGAAGGGCAGCGTATCGAGCGCCCCGTCGGCCTGGCGGGCGTAAGACACTGCGCCGGCGCCGAAATCGTCGAAATTGAAGTCGGGCGAGGTCAGCGACGCGTCCTTGATCATCGGCGCCAGATCCGCGAACCACTTGCCCTTTGCGGCCATGCGCTTCTGCACATGCAGCGAGATTCCGCTGACGTCGAAGCTCGGCTTGCCTGAGGCGAACTCGATCACTGCCTTCTGGCGCTGCTGCTGCTCGGGCACCTGTTCGGAGGAAACCTTGATGCCGGTGAGCTCGGTGAACTCCTTCTCAGCCGCCTGGAACAGGTCGGAGCGCGGATTCTTCACCAGCAGCACGTCGATGCTCGTGCCGGAGAAGCGCTTCCAGTTGAATGCCGCCTGCGCACGCGCCTCGCGCAACACCAGGGGCGAACCGATGGCGCCGGCAGCGCCCAGGGCTGCGGCGCCGCGCATCAGTGCACGACGGGTCGGCTTGAGAATGGTCTCGCTCATCGATCGTCCTCCCAGGACTTGTGATCCAGCCCTTTTCCGGGCCTGTTGACCTAACGGCAAGCACCGGTTCTGATCCGGCCGCACCACCATCTTGCGGCGGACGCTAATCCGGTTCGAGGATGGTTGCAAGCTAACATGTTGGTATGCACATAGTGTCGCCAACGATAATGGAAACGCCTGGCATGCTCTCCGTCTCCGCCCTCGCGCCGCGCCCGCTTGGCCGCAGCGCGCTCTCCGTCTCGACGCTCGGATTCGGGGCGGCACCCCTCGGCGATCTCTATGCCAGGCTCGACGAGGCGCAGGCGGTGGCGACCGTCGAGGCCGCGATTGCCGGCGGCATCACGCTGATCGACACCTCCCCGCTCTATGGCCACGGCCTGTCCGAGCACCGCATCGGCGCGGCCCTGCGCCGGGCCGGACGCGACGGGCTCGCCCTCTCGACCAAGATCGGCCGCGTCGCCGAACCCTTCGCCGGGCGCGGTGACGGTTCGGGCTATCTCGGCGGCCTGCCGCATGGCCTGCGCTTCGACTACTCCTATGACGGCGCGATGCGCTCGCTCGAGCAATCGGCACTGCGCCTCGGCACCGACCGGATCGACATCGTCCTGATCCACGACGTCGATGTCTGGACGCACGGCGAGGCGATGGTCGAGCAGCGCTTCTCCGAGGCGATGGAGGGCGCCTATCGCGCGCTGGAGAAGCTGCGCGCCTCCGGCGCCGTCAAGGCGATCGGCGTCGGCGTCAACGAGGCCGACATGTGCGAGCGCTTCGCCCGCGCCGGCGACTTCGACACCATGCTTCTGGCCGGCCGCTACTCGCTGCTGGAGCAGCCGGCGCTGGCCTCCTTCATGAAGCTGGCGCAGGAGAAGGGCATCGGCCTGATGCTTGGCGGGGTCTTCAACTCCGGTATCCTCGCCACCGGCCCTGTCGCCGGCGCGAAATACAACTACAACCCCGCACCGCCGGAAATCCTCGCCCGCGTCGCCGCGATCCAGGCGGTCTGTCAGCGCCATGGCGTGCCCCTGCGCCGCGCAGCGCTGCATTTCCCGCTCGGCCACCCGGCCGTGGCGAGCCTCGTCATGGGCGCCGTCTCGCCGGCCGAGGTCGCCGACCAGATCGCGGAGCTGAACAGCCCCGTCCCCGCCGCGCTCTGGGCGGACCTGAAGGCGGAAGGCCTGCTCGGCGCCGAAGTCCCGGTGCCGGCATGAGTGCGCCCCGCATCGACGCCCACCAGCATTTCTGGCAGATCGCGCGCGGCGACTATGGCTGGCTGACCCCGGCGCTGGGGCCGATCCACCGCGATTTCGGCCCCGCCGATCTCGCCCCCCTGCTCGCCCGCCACGGCATCGAGAGCACGATCCTCGTCCAGGCCGCGCCGACCGAGGCCGAGACGCGCTTCCTGCTCGGCATCGCCGCGAAGACCCGCTTCGTCGCGGGCGTCGTCGGCTGGGCAGATTTCAACGCACCCGATATCGCCCGACGCATCGCAGCTCTCGCCGTCGACCCGCTGCTCGTGGCCCTGCGCCCGATGGTGCAGGATATCGAGGACGAGAACTGGCTCGCCCGGCCCGAACTTGCGCCCGCCTTCGAGGCGATGATCGCCCGTGGCCTCGTCTTCGACGCCCTGCTCAAGCCCGAGCACATCCCCGCCGCGCTCTCCATGCTGGCCCGGCATCCGACGCTGCCGGTGGTGATCGACCACGCTGCCAAGCCTGACCTCAGCAAGCCCGACCTCGTCCCCGGCGATCTCTCCGCCTGGCGCGAGGGCATCGCCGCGCTCGCCGCTCATCCCAACACGCTCTGCAAGCTCTCCGGCCTCGTCACCGAAGCAGCAAGCGACTGGACGATCGAGACGCTGCGCCCGGTCGTCGAGCACCTGCTCGCGACCTTCGGCCCCGAGCGCCTGATCTTCGGCAGCGACTGGCCGGTCGTGACGCTGCGGGCCGAGTACTCCCGCTGGCACGACACCGCGACCGCCCTGCTCGCGGGCTGCAGCGCCGCCGAGCGCGACGCCATCTTCGGCGGCAACGCCGCCCGCCTCTATCTCGCCCGTCGCGGGCGGCAACCGACATGAGCCGATCACCATGCTGAAGAACCTCGACCCCGTCCTCTCCGCCGACCTGCTCTGGACGCTCGCCGCCATGGGCCATGGCGACGATCTCGCGCTGGTCGACGCCAACCACCCGGCCGAAACCATCGCCAGCGCCACCACCAGCGGCAGGCTGATCCGCCTGCCCGGGCTGACGATGGAGCGTGCGGCGCGGGCCATCCTCTCCGTGCTGCCGATCGACGATTTCGAACCCGAGCCGGTGCGCCGCATGCAGGTCGTCGGCGATCCCGCCGCGATTCCCGCCGTGCAGCAGGCGGTGCAGCGCGAACTCGACAAGGCACTGGGCAAGGCCAGCCCTGCCGCCGGCATCGAGCGCTTCGCCTTCTACGAGGCGGCGCGGCGCGCCTTCGCCGTGATGCAGGTCGGCGATCCCCGCCCCTATGGCTGCTTCCTGCTGCGCAAGGGCGTCATCGCCGGCGAGCCGGGGTAAGGAACACCCGCCGGAACCACCACCGTCATCCTGGACAAGCCGCGAAGCCGCGCAGCTCCGGGATCCATCGTAAGACGCCGGAGCCCTCCGATGGATCCCGGGACGACCTGCGGTCGCCCAGGATGACGGAGAGGTTCCGGCGGAACTACCCTTCCGCCTTCGCCACCGCCTGCCGCAGACGCGCCAGCGCCTCGTTCGCGCCGGCGCTCAGCGTCACATCGCTCGATTCGGCGTCCTTCGCGATCAGCTCGGTGAGGGACGCGACCGTGATCTCCGCCTTCGCCGCCGTCAGCTTCAGCACGGCATTGGCGATGATGTTCGGCCAGAACGCCGCCGCGCCCTTGGCCAGCCCCTTGGCCTTGCGGCCCTCGAATTCGCGGGCGAGCTGTTCGGGCGTCTTCTTGGCCATGGTCTCTTAACCTGTTGCGATCTCGGCCGCTGCCTATCACGAAAACGCCTCGCGCGGCGACCATAGGCTTTGTTCCCTGCCCTGCCCGCACATCGGGGCCGCGACAATCGCATTTGCATGCGGCGGCGACGCAGGGCAGGAGCGGCGGCAATGCCGGCCGCGCTTCGGCCGCTCCTTCAGGTCACCACGATGCTCCGTTGTTCCCGGCCCCGCCTCTCCCGCATCCTGCTCGCCGCGCTAGCCGGCCTCTTGTTCGCTGCCCCGGCCACGGCCCGGATCACGGATCGCGATCTGAGCTGCGCCGAATGGCTGAAATCCGGCGCCCACGGCACGGGCGAGTATCCCACGACCATCAGGGCGAAGATCAGGGCCTTCTGCGCCGCCAACCCGAAGATGAAGGCCAGCGACGCCGAGATGACGATGACGGGGGATTGAGGGACCGGAGCCGCGACGCCTCCTCCCTTCTCCCGGATGGGAGAGGGTGGCGCGGAGCGCCGGATGAGGGCCTGCCGCTGCCGATAAGGGCGCGACCTATCCACCAACCGCCTTGCGAATAGCGGCAACGACAGCATCCCTGTCATTCAAGACCTCGGCATTGCTGAAGCGAATGACCTTGAAGCCGTGCCGTTCAATCTCCCCCGTCCGCGCTGCATCGTAGTCCGCCTCCCAGCGATGCTGGCGACCATCAACCTCGATAACCAGCTTTCGGTCGATGCAGATGAAATCGACTGTGTAGCTGAGCAAGGGCACCTGCCGACGGAACTTCAGCCCGTCGAGCTGGCGGTTTCGCAGCAGCGACCACAGCACGTCTTCCGGCTCGGTTGCCCGCTGCCTGAGTTGTCGGGCGAATTGGCGCCGTTCGCTTGTCATCGGGAGTGGATGTTGGACGCGGTGGCCTTTGCGATCAACGGCGCTCCCTGACCCCTGCCCCTTTCACTGATCTCGGGCCCCGCCCGAGATCACTATTCTGAGCGTAGAAGCCGGCAGCGGCTCAACCCAACCGGGAAAGGCACGGGGAACCCTTCTCCCGTGTGGGAGAAGGGCAGGGATGAGGGCCTGCCCTATGCAATAAAGGCCGCAGCGGTGCCGTCGCGCTCCAACGACCAGCGGCGGTCCCTCACCCCTGCCCCTCTCCCATTCGGGAGAGGGGTTCCCCGCGCCTCACGTTGAGAACGCGCCAAATCCCCGCCCGCGCTTCCGCGCGGCGGTTATTGATGAGGGGCAGCGGAGCGCCGCGAGGCGCGGGGGTAGAGTTCCGCATCCATTGAGCCAGAATGCGGCGCGGATGGATTGAGCCACCATCCGCACGCCCCGTGGCGCTCCGCTCGTCGGCGATTTTTGACTGCGGGCCGCGCTTATACGGTCGGGCTGTCCCCGGCCGGGCACGTTGCGGATCAGTTCGGCTCATCGCCTCGTCATCCGCCCGACGCCACGGCCCTCGACCGCCGAACCTTCCAGCGAGCTCCTCGCACAGGGGCCGTAGTATCCCATGCAGACAAGCTTGCGCAGTCTGCATCACCTTGAGTGGAAGACGCCGCCGCAAGCGGCGGCTTTCGGCGGTTCCCGCAGCCTCCCGAGTCCGGCTTGTGAGACCCGCCGCAGACGCCGCGAATACCACACCAACGGCACACTTCCGGATGGCTGCCCCTCGGGGATGAGGTGGTGGGATTATGGAACTGGCGCAGCGGCGGGGAAAGAACTCGCGACCCGGCACCGTTGGCAAACGGGGACATGGGGAACCCTCCCCTCCCAGGACAAGGGTTCCCCATGCCTTTCCGGTGAGGCATCATCCCTCGCCATGCTCATGAACACATCGACCTTGACGACACCTCTGCTCGTAAAGAACGCACAGGGGAATACCTTGTCCACCGCCACAGGATTTTGGTATCGCCGCCAACCTGACGGCGAGTTATTTTTAGTGACGAACTGGCACGTTGTCACGGGAAGAAAACCATCGGCGCCAAATATCAGCGAGACTGGTGCAGTGCCTACTTCATTACATGGGATGATCCATGAAGAAGTTGGACAAGGTAAATCGGCAGATCCGCTTATTCATGAAGATCGGGTTGTGCATTTTGAACTACCGATCAACGATGAGGACGGTGAGCGCCCGCGCTGGTTCGAGCATCCGACGTTTTTACATAGGGTCGACGTCGTCGCGTTGCGCATGGGCCAAATAGCGCATCCATCCGGGAAAGGCCTTGTATTAAGGGCAGTCGGCGATCCAAATTTCTTGGATTTGAATCCGTTCTTTTCCACCAGGGTGACCGACGACGCGTTCGTTTTGGGGTATCCTTGGGGCCTGAGAGGCGGCGGCGACGCTCTACCCATTTACAAGCGAGGTACAATAGCTTCTGAGCCAACCTTGTCCCAAGCCGGCCTGCCGCGATTCTTAATTGATTGCCGAACAGCAAGTGGGATGTCGGGAAGTCCGGTCCTTGCAACGCGTCCCGCTACTGGTCAACCGCTCGGCGTTGGCAGATCGCCTGTCTTCGGTCGCGCCGGCGCTTTTGTTGGCGTCTATTCGGGCAGACTGTTACCCGAAGACCTAGGCGCAAGCGCTATCGTCAATGATACTATCGCACAGCGAGCACGCGACGAGATATCGGAAATAGGCGTCGTATGGCGAAGTGAAGTTATTGCAGCTATTGTAAACAATAATAGGCAGGGAAGTAAACTAAGCGAAATAATAGGCCTGCAGATGGGAGGGGAGTAAATGCTCAATTATACAAATAAAACTTACAATTGCGCCAGATTAATCAACGACGTCGCAGCTATTTTTTAATCGCTCTTGACTCACCCCACCCCTCCGCCTTACCCCCATCGACGGGACACGCCCCCCCAACGGGGCGCGCCCATCTGTAAGGATGGAGACATCGATGGTGAACACTGCGCCTGCCACGCGTCCGCGCGTGCCTAATTTCTCGTCCGGCCCCTGCGCCAAGCGCCCCGGCTGGGCCCTCAAGAACCTCTCCGACGCCCCGCTCGGCCGCTCGCATCGCGCCAAGGTCGGCAAGGACAAGCTCAAACTCGCGATCGACCTGACCCGCGAAGTGCTGCAGGTGCCGGCGGATTACCGCATCGGCATCGTGCCCGCTTCCGACACCGGCGCCGTCGAGATGGCGCTGTGGAGCCTGCTCGGCGCCCGCGGCGTCGACATGCTGAGCTGGGAGAGCTTTGGCGCCGGCTGGGTCACCGATGTCGTCAAGCAGCTCAAGCTCGCCGATGTCCGCACCTTCGAGGCGCCCTATGGCGAGCTGCCGAACCTCAAGAAGGTCGACACGAAGACCCGCGACGTCGTCTTCACCTGGAACGGCACGACCTCGGGCGTGCGCGTTGCCGACGCGAGCTGGATCGCCGATGACCGCGAGGGTCTGACGATCTGCGACGCGACCTCGGCCGCCTTCGCCCAGCGCCTCGACTGGCCCAAGCTCGATGTCGTGACCTTCTCCTGGCAGAAGGTGCTCGGCGGCGAGGCCGCCCATGGCATGATCATCCTCTCGCCCCGCGCGGTCGAGCGGCTGACGACCTACAAGCCGGCCTGGCCGCTGCCAAAAATCTTCCGCATGGCCTCGGGCGGCAAGCTGATCGAGGGCATCTTCCAGGGCGAGACGATCAACACGCCCTCCATGCTCGCGGTCGAGGATTACATCGACGCGCTGGTCTGGGCGAAGAAAGTTGGCGGATTGGACGGCTTGGTGAAGCGCGCCGACGCCAACACCCGCGCCATCGCGAAGTTCGTGAAGGAAAACGACTGGATCGACTTCCTCGCGGTGAAGCCGAAGACGCGCTCGAACACCTCGGTGTGCCTGAAGTTCACCGACCCGGCGGTGACGGCGCTTTCGGCCGATGACCAGGCCGCCTTCGCCAAGAAGGTCGTCTCGATCATCGAGAAGGCCGGCGCCGGCTTCGACCTCGGCCATTACCGCGACGCCCCTCCCGGCCTGCGCATCTGGTGCGGCGCGACCGTCCAGTCGCGCGACGTCAAGGCGCTGCTGCCCTGGATCGCCTATGCGTTCGCGGAAGCGAAGGCTTCGCTGGGCAAGAAGGCAGCGTAAGCTCGACCCGTCCCCCTTCCCCCTTGTGGGGAGGGGTTAGGGGTGGGGGTCGCAAACGCGATCTCGCCCTCTCCGATCATGCACCGACGCCGGTCGAGCCGTCGCGCCTTTCGTCATGCGCGAGCACCCGGTCGTTCTACCCCCACCCCTAGCCCCTCCCCACAAGGGGGAGGGGAATGGAGGTTCTCATGACCGCCCCGAAAGTCCTGATTTCCGACGCCCTCTCCCCCGCCGCCGTGCAGATCTTCAAGGATCGCGGCATCGACGTGACCTTCGATCCGAACCTCGGCAAGGACAAGGACAAGCTCGCCGCCATCATCGGCGAGTATGACGGCCTCGCCATCCGCTCGGCCACCAAGGCGACTGCCAAGCTGCTCGAAGCCGCCAAGAACCTGAAGGTGATCGGCCGCGCCGGCATCGGCGTCGACAATGTCGAGATTCCCGCCGCAACCAGCCGCGGCATCATCGTGATGAACACGCCCTTCGGCAATTCGATCACCACCGCCGAACATGCGATCGCGATGATGTTCGCGCTCGCCCGCCAGATCCCCTCCGCCGACGTTTCGACGCAGGCCGGCAAGTGGGAGAAGAACCGCTTCATGGGCGTCGAGATCACCGCCAAGACGCTGGGTCTCATCGGCTGCGGCAATATCGGCGCGATCGTCGCCGAGCGCGGCATCGGCCTGAAGATGCGCGTCATCGCCTATGACCCCTATCTCTCGCCCGAGCGCGCGGTCGCTCTCGGTGTCGAGAAGGTCGAGCTCGACGATCTGCTGAAGCGCGCCGACTTCATCACGCTGCACGTCCCGATGACCGAGAAGACGAAGAACATCCTCTCGGCCGAGAACCTCGCCAAGACCAAGAAGGGCGTGCGGATCATCAACTGCGCCCGCGGCGGCCTCGTCGACGAGGCGGCTCTGGCTGAGCTGATCAAGTCCGGCCACGTCGCGGGCGCCGCCTTCGACGTGTTCTCGCAGGAGCCGGCCGAGACCAACCCGCTCTTCGGGCTGGAGAACGTCGTCTGCACGCCGCATCTCGGCGCCTCGACCAACGAGGCGCAGGAGAACGTCGCCCTGCAGGTCGCCGAGCAGATGAGCGACTACCTGCTCAAGGGCGCGATCACCAATGCGGTGAACTTCCCCTCGATCTCGGCCGAGGAGGCGCCGCGCATCAAGCCGTTCGTGGCGCTGGCCGAGAAGCTCGGCTCCTTCCTCGGCCAGCTCACCGAGGCACCGGTCAAGGGCATCCGCATCGAGTATGAGGGCGCGGTCGCCCATCTTAACCTCAAGGCGATCTCGGCCGCCGCGATCACCGGCGTGCTCCGGCCCTTCCTGCCCGAGATCAACATGGTCAACGCGGCCATGGTCGCGAAGGAGAAGGGCATCGTCGTCGAGGAGATGACGCGCGAGGTCGCCGGCAATCTCGAAAGCGTCATCCGCATCGTCGTCGATGCCGAGGACATGCCGCGCCACGCCTCGGGCACCGTCTTCCAGGACGGCAAGCCGCGCATCGTCGAGATCCGCGACATCCAGGTCGACGCCGAATTCGCGCCGCACATGCTTTATGTCCGCAATGCCGACAAGCCGGGCTTCATCGGCGCCTTCGGCTCGCTCCTCGGCCAGGCCGGCGTCAATGTCGCGACCTTCTCGCTCGGCCGCGACAAGCCCGGCGGCGACGCGATCTGCTATGTCGCCGTCGACGAGCCGATCTCGGACGAGCTGCTCGACAAGATCCACGAGATCCCGATGGTCAAGCGGGCAAGGCGGCTGCGGTTCTGACGCAATGAAGTTCGCAGGTCTTCGCGCCATGGTCGCATCCCGCAAGGATGCCGCCATGGCGCCGATCAAGTTCGAGGTCCGCCGCGACGAGGAGGCCGGCGTCTGGTACGCGGTCGCGACCGACGACAGCGGCATCGTCACCGAAGCCGAGACGCTCGACGCCCTGCGCGAGCGCCTGAAGCAGCTCGTGCCGGACTTCCTCGAACTCGACTGCGACTGCCCGATCGAACTCGAGATGTGCAACGACGAACTCGCCTTCGGCTGCTGCGAATTGCCGCCGCGGTGACGCCGCAATCGCGCTGTCCTGTGCGCCGCCGCCACAGGATATGCCCATGCTTCGCTACGCTGCCGCCACCGCCCTCGCCTGCCTTGCCGCCTCGCCCGCTTTCGCCGACTGGGACAAGGCGAAACTCGACAGGGAGATCGTCGCGATCGAGCGGCAATCGAAGGGCCGCCTCGGCGTCGCCCTGCTCGACCTGAAGGACCGCAAGACCTGGTCGCATCGCGGCACCGAATCCTTCCCGATGCAGAGCGTCTTCAAATGGCCGCTGGCGATCGCGGTGCTGCAGGCGGTCGAGGCCGGCAAGTTCAAGCTCGACGACCAGATCACGATCCGCCGCAGCGAGTTCTCGCTCTATCACAGCCCGCTCGCCAAGGCCTTCAAGGGCGAGAGCAACGCCTATCCGCTGCGCGAGCTGATCGCGCTCGCGGCCGGCGACAGCGACAACACCGCCGCCGACATCCTGATGCGGGAGATCGGCGGGCCGAAGGCCGTGACCGCCATGCTCAAGGCCGGTGGCGCGCAAGGCATCTCCGTCGATCGCTATGAGCGGCAATTCCAGCCTGAGGTCTTCGGCCTACCCGGCTTCACATGGACCGACGTGATCGACGAGCGGGCCTATCGGGCCAAGCTCTCCGCGCTCGATCCGAAGAAGCGCCAGGCCGCCTTGCAGGCCGCCCTGAAGGACAAGCGCGACAGCGCCACGCCGGATGCGAGCGTCCTGTTCGTCGAGGCCCAGGCCAAGGGCAACTGGCTGCGCGATCCGGCGCACAGCGCCTTCATCGACAAGGTCGTGACGGAAACCAGGAGCGGCCCCGAGCGCATCCGCGCCGGCCTGCCCGAGGGCGCCCGCTTCGCCCACAAGACCGGCCTCGGCCTGACCATGGACGGGGTCAACCACGCCACCAACGACATCGGCCTCGTCACCTTGCCGAATGGCCGCGTCTTCGCGATCGCTGTCTATCTTTCGGGCTCGACCGCCGATGCGAAGCAGCGCGAGGCCGCCCATGCCGCCGTGGCAAAAGCGGCCGTCGCGGCGCTTCGCTAGTCTCGAAACCGCGGCGCCAGGCGGCGAAACGTCAGCGCCTTCCCACCCGCTCGGCGATGAAAATGCCGCTGAGCACGAGGAGCAGCGCCACCGCGTGGTAGAGCGCCAGCGTCTCGCCGATGATGCCGACCGCCAGTACCGGCGCGAAGACCGGCACGAGATTGGCGAAGACACCGGCCCGCCCCGGTCCGATCAGCTCGACGGCGCGCAGGAACATGACCTGCGCCAGCAGCGAAGGACCGAGCACCACGAAAGCGAGGATCGCCCAGCCTTGCGCGGTCGGCCAGTAGAAATGGCCGGTCGCGATCTCCAGCCCGAGCAGCGGCAGTGAGAACAGGCAGGCGAAGCTCGCCACCGCGACGAAGAAGACGAACGCGGGGACCTGCGGGCGCTTGCGGATCGCGACCGTGTAGCCAGCATAGAACATCGAGGCGATGATCATGTAGAGATCGCCCCTGGCAAAGGTGAGGTTCGCCAGGACATGGATGTCGCCGCGGCTCGCCGTCACCGCGACGCCGACCAGCGTGACGACGACGCCCAGCGCCTGGAGCGGCGCGATCGGCGTACGATAGGCGATGAAGGCGCCGATCAGCACGAAGATCGGGATGGCGCCCTGCAGAATCCCGATATTGATCGCCGTCGTCGAGTAGCCGGCGATGTACATCAGCGCGTTGAAGACCGTGAAGCCGAACACACCCATTGCCGCGATGAAGCGCCAGCGCTGGCGCAGAGCGGGCCAGTGCTCGACGAGCTGCTTGCGCAGCAGGAACGGCACCACCGCACAGACGAACACCCAGCGCAGCGAGGTCAGCGCCATCGGTGGAATGTTGCCGACCGCAAGCCTGCTGGCGATCGAGTTGCCGGCCCACATCAACGTCGTCAGGACCAGCAGCAGATAGGGATTACCCCAGAGCCGCTGCGCCAACGCCGGCCGCTGCTGGACCGACAGGCGGTCGGTGTCGAGTTTGCTCATGGTCATGGCGGTCCTGCCGGGGAAGCGGGGCCATTGCAATAGCCTTGCGTGCGCTTCGCCTCCTATGAGATGAGGCGCAGGTCCGACCATCGCCCGGCGCATCCCCGCTGTCCCAACGAAGCTACCGCGAACCATGCTCCAGATCACGCCGCGCTCCCTGCGCCTGCTCTTCGTCGACGGAAACACACGGGCGGACCGCGACAACCAGACCCGCGCCTTCGGCGGAATCTGCTTCGGCGAGGCCTATGCGCAGGAGGTTCAGGCGATCGCACCCGACGCGACCGCCGACATCTGCTTTCCCGCCGACGAGGGGGCCAACCTGCCGGATGCGGCGGGGCTGGAAAGCTATGACGGCATTTTCCTCACCGGCTCGACCCTGCACATCTACGATCTCCAGCCGGCGGTGACGCGGCAGATCGAGCTGATGCGCGCGATCTATGCCAGCGGCACCCCCTGCTTCGGCTCCTGCTGGGGCATCCAGATGGGCGCGGTGGCGGCCGGCGGCAGCGTCGTCGCCAATCCCCGGGGGCGCGAGATCGGCTTCGCCCGGCGCATCACCCTGACGCAGGCCGGGCACGGCCATGCCCTGCTCGCCGGGCGCCCCGGCGCCTTCGACGCGCCGGCAATCCATCTCGACACCATCGCGGTGCCGCCCACAGGCACGACCGTCCTGGCCTCGAACGCCTACAGCGCCGTCCATGCCTGCGAGATCACCGCCGATGGCGGGCTGTTCTGGGGCGTGCAGTACCATCCCGAATTCTCGCTCGGCCAGCTCGCCGCGCTGCTGCGGCGAATGACGCCCCAGCTCGTCGCGGAGGGCTTTTGCCGCGACGAGGCGGCAGCGGAGAGCTGGCTCGCCGATGTCGAGGCGCTCGATGCCGAGCCGACGCGCCACGACCTCGCCTGGGCCCATGGCCTCGACGAGGAGGTACTCGACCCGGCGAAGCGCGTCACCGAGCTCCGGAACTTCGTGGAGCTCAAGGTCAGGCAGAGCGTCAGCGCGCGCGGGCGGGGCTGAACGACGCAGCGAGCCTGCCGGCGCGGCCCGGGGTGCAATAGCCAACTGCCTCACTTTTAATCAAATTTAAGCGGTTTCGCGTCGATGCTCGACTGGACGCGTGCGTGATCGAGGGAACGGACCCCATCGGCTGCCGCCGTCGCAGCCGATGCCGACCTCTCGAAACAACGCAGCGCCCCCCACGGCGTCGAAGCAAAAAAGGCAACAGGCCTTGAAATCGATCCGCATCAAAATCGTCGCGATCCTGGCAATCATCTCGCTCGGCGCGCTCATCTCATCCGGTCTCGGCATGTGGGCGCTGTCGCGCTCGGGCGACCTCAACCAGCGCTCCTCCGTTCAGGGGGACCTTGCCCTGATCACGGACCGGATCAACGGCCACGTTCTCGGCGTGGTGATGGATGCCCGTGGCATCTACATGTCGAAGACGGCAGCCGAGGCGGAGCCCTTCGCCAAGGGAATGGAAGCGCGCTTCCCGCAATTGCGGACGCTGGCCGCCAACCTGACGAGCACGGCGCCCGAGGCCGAGCGCAGCCGCACCCGCGAGATCGAGAAGGCGATCGCCGACTTCATCTCCTTCCGCTCCGAGACCATCCGTCTCGGCCGGCAGGTCTCGACGGCGGCGGCCAACGAACAGGGCAACAACGAGCTCAACCGCGCCAACCGCAAGGCCCTGAACGATCTGCTCGTCGCCTTCGCCAAGAGCAATGAGGCAGCCGGCGAGGCGCTGGGCCAGGATGCGGCCGATTTCACCCGCACGGCGCAGATCCTGCTGCCGATCGTGCTCGGCGTGATGCTGCTTGGCTCGCTGGCGATCGCGCTCTTCTTCGCCCAGCGCTCCCTGACCCGCCCCCTGCTGGATCTGAGCGACGTCATGGCCGCGCTCACGCGTGGCGATCTGCAGGTTGCGGTGCCGCATCTCAAGCGCCAGGACGAGATCGGGGCGATGGCGCGTGCGGTCTCGGTGCTGCGCGAGAGCAGCGAGCAGGTGGCGCTGCTGCAGCAGCAGGAACAGGCCGCCGCTGCGGCGCGTCTGGCGCGGGCGCAGTCGATGGAGGCGGTGGTCTCCGACGTCGGCGAGGTGGTGGCGGCTGCGGCGGCGGGAGATTTCTCGGCGCGATTGAAGATCGACGAGGCCGACGAGCAGATGCAGCGCCTGGTCGCCGGCATCAACGAGATCAATGCAGTGGTCGATTCCGCCACCGCCGAATTC